>CAWBDX010000003.1:0-441893 GCA_963787695.1 uncultured Gammaproteobacteria bacterium | reverse complement strand
CGCGGTTCATATAGCCCATCATGAGAACGGCGCCGTTGCCGGCGTGCTGCACAATGGCCGGCGCCAGGCCATTCAATTTATCCCAATCCAGGTCCGGCATTGTCAGCGTCGCAGTCATGGTCGCACCTCGATGCCTGCGCGCGCAATTGGCGCTTAAGTTCTGGAATCGCAATCTCGCCGGAGTGAAACACGCTGGCGGCGAGCGCCGCGTCGACGTTCGCCGCTTGAAATACTTCGAGCAAAATGTTGCGCGGCGCCGGCGCCGCCCGAGGCCACCAGCGGCACCTGGCAGATGCCGCGCACCGCGCGCAATTGCGCGATGTCGAAGCCGCCGCGCACGCCGTCGCTCGACATGCAATTGAGCACGATCTCGCCGGCGCCGCGCTGCTGCGCTTCGACCACCCAGTCGAGGGTGCTGCGCGACGTGTCGCGGCTGCGCTTGATGTCGCCGGTGAATTGCTGCACGCGATAATCCGCGCCGAAAGTCTGGCTGTCGACGCCGACGACCACGCATTGCGCGCCGAATCGCTCGCTCAATGCATTGATCAGGTCGGGATTCTCGAGGGCGGGTGAATTGACGGATATTTTTTCCGCGCCCGCCGCCAGTACTTCCTCGGCCTGCGCCACGCGAGCGGATTCCGCCCGCCACGCAAAACGGGATGTCCAGCGTGCGCGCCACGCGCGCAACCCAGGAGCGATCCACGAGCGGCCTTGCGGGCTCGCGGATATATCGTAGAACACGAGCTCATCCGCACCTTCATCCCGATAACGGGCCGCGAGCTCCAGAATGTCGCCGACGACGCGGATGATCGCGAAAGCGCACGCCCTTGACGACCTGTCCCTCCCGCACGTCCAGACAGGGGATTATGCGTTTGGCAAGAATGGCTGCAGCTCCTCGCGCGGAATGAGTTCTTCGAGCAATGCCTTACCGCTGATGGCGGCCGCGGCGCCGGCGCGCGCCAGCGTCGTGCAGATCGCGCGCATCGCGAATGCCTCCGGAGGCCTGCCACTCGATTTGCGGATGGCGCCGCGCCGCTTCCTCGTACAACGCGACATTGGGTCCGGAAAGCGCGCCGTCGCGAGCGACGTCCGTGCACAGCACATGCTTCAAGTCCGCCGCGGCGTAATTGTCCATGGCGCTCCACAGGCTTAGCTGGCGACTGCCTCTGCCATCCATGGGTCGCGACCCGTGGAGTGCCGGCCGTCGTCGATGCGGACATCGAACGCCAACGTCACTGCGCTCCGGGCCGAAATGCTTCGAGCCAGGCTTGCACCTGCTCCACTTCGGAGAGCGCGGCGCTGCCGACCACCACGCGCGCGACGCCGAGCATCCAGCATCTGCGTGAGCGCGGCGGTATTGCGCAAACCGCCTCCCACCTGCAGCTTGACGGCCTGCTGCGCAGCCAGCTGCACGATGATTGTCGCGATTGACCGAGTTGTCCGTTGCTAGCGCCGTCGAGATCGACGACGTGCAGCCAGTCGGCGCCCAGGTCGCGATACTTCGCAAGCAGCGTCCTGCAGGATCCGCGGCATAGCGCGTCTCGCTGGCAAAATCGCCCTGCCGCAGGCGCACGCAGCGGCCGGCTTTCAAATCGATGGCGGGAATGAGACGCATCGTTGCGGCGCCAAGCTTGAAGGGCGCGCCACTCAAAGCCTCAGGAAATTTTCGCAGCAGGCGTGCGCCGACCGCGGCTGAGCGCTCGGGATGAAATTGTGCGCCGTAGAAATTGCGCCATTGCACGCAGGCGCTGAAGGGATCGCCGTAGCTGCAGCTCGCGACCGTGGCGGCACTCAAGGTCAGCGCATAGCTGTGCACGAAGTACGCGTAGTCGCCCGTCGGCGATGCCCTCGAGCAGGGCGCACGGCCGCTCGTATGCTCGAGGTGTTCCAGCCCATGTGCGGCACCGGCCGGTCGGCCGCGCGGCGCGAAGCGCGCTGCGCGGCCCGGAATGATGCCGAGACAGTTCGTGCATGCCTTCCTCCGATGCTTCGATACAGCAATTGCATTCCAAGGCAAACGCCGAGCACGGGCTGCCGCAGCGAGAGAATCACGGTGTCCAATCCCTGCTCGACGCAGTCGCGACATCGCGTCCGCCGCGGCGCCGACTCCGGGGAGAATGACGTGGCTCGCCGAGCGAATTGTTTCCGCGTCCGCGGTCACCGCCGACGAGGCGCCGAGCCGCTGCAGGGCAAATTGCAGCGAGGCGATGTTGGCGCCGCCGCTGGCGACGATCACGACTTCTCGAAGCTGGGTGGGCGCGGCACTCATATATTCGCTCACAGAGCACCTTTGGTGCTGGGCAGATCTCGGCCCTCGAGCCGGATGGCCTGACGCAGGCTGCGGCCGACGCCCTTGAAGCAGGACTCGATCATGTGATGCGAGTTCTCGCCGCGCACACTGATATGCAGCGCGGCGCCCAGGGCTTCGGCCAGCGACCTGAAGAAGTGCGGCACCAGTTCGGTCGGCACATCGCCGACACGCTCGCGATTGAACTTGCCTTGCCAGACGAAAAACGGCCGGCCGCTGAGGTCGAGCGCGACCTGCGCCTCGGCTTCGTCCATGGCCAGCAAGAATCCAAAGCGTGCAATGCCGCGTTTGTCGCCCAGCGCCTCGCGCAGCGCGGCGCCGAGTGCCAGCGCGCAATCCTCGATCGTATGATGCTCGTCGATGTGCAAATCGCCGCTGCAGGCAAGCTCGAGAGAAAAGCCGCCGTGCTTGGCGATCTGCTCCAGCATGTGATCAAAAAATCCCAAGCCGGTGGCGATGCTGCGTTGACCCTCATGCGACAAATCGACGTCGACCGTGACGTCGGTTTCCTTGGTCTTGCGATGAATGTGGGCGCGCCGCGCTTGCGGCCAAGATGCGCGCGGCGATGCTGGGCCAGGTTTCGTGCGCGTCGCCGTTCAAGCGGATGCGCAGACCCTGAATCTTAAGATTCGCCGCGAATTCAAGGTCCGTGTCGCGGTCGCCGACCATGAAGCTGCGTTTCTTGTCGATCGTCTCGGCCGCCATGAACTCGCGCACCATGCCGATTTCGGGCTTGCGGCAATCGCAGCCGTCGAGATTTGTGCACGCATACAAACGTCGCACACCCTGCAATCCTAGATCGCCGCGAATTCAATCCGTCTCCGTCGCCATCATGAGCTGCGTTCGTCTATCGGTTGGCGGCGAGATATTCTTGCACCATCCCCACTTGCGGTTTGCGGCAGCTACATCCTTCATGTTGAAATGCGGGCAGAAGAACACTTCCTCGAATTCGACCCCCTGCGACCCGAATAGCTCCATGATGAAGCGATGCGCGCTGCTCAAACGGCTCGCGCGGCAGGCTTGGCGTGCCCAATCCGTCCTGATTGCTGACGATGACGAAGCCGAATCCGGCGCGCCTGCAAATCGAGCAGCGCCGGCTACCACGCCGGGCATGAGGCGGACTTTGGCCAGGCTGTCCATCTGCTCGTCCGGCGTCTCCTCGTTCAAGGTGCCGTCGCGATCCAGGAATACGATCTCGGCCGACCGCTCATGGCAATCCCACGCAATGCAACAGCGCATCGTTTTGCGCCCGGGTGCCCACGCTGACGCGCAGCGAGCGGGGTAAGGCGGGATGGGCGCGCAAGTCACGAACGATCAAGCCCGCCGGCCATGCTGTTGCTCATGAATCGGTCCGCATCGCGGCAATCGATCAACAAAAAGTTAGCGTCGCTCGGCCAGACTTTATCCACCAGCGGCGATTCCTTAAGCCCTTCGCGCAAATACTCTCGCTCCGTCAACAAGGCATCGAGGCGTGCCTGCGAAGCCTTGAGCTCAGCAGGCGTGAGGGCGTGCAGTGCCGCCTCGACGCTTGGCTGCGCGAGGCGAGTAGGGCGGGATGACGCGCTTTGCCAATTGGATCAATTCCGGAGCCGCCAGCAACGCACCCAGTCGAGCCCCCGCCATTGCATGCGCCTTTGACATGGTCCGTAGGATAGCAAGCGTCTGGAAGCGATCCAGCCACGGCGTCAGGCTCGCCGAGCGCGACCATTCGACATATGCCTCGTCGATGACAACGATGGCTTTGCCGTCAAGCGCCGTGCAGATCTGCTCGAGCGCCGCGGTTCCTAGAACGTTGGCGGTGGGATTGTTGGGCGAACACAGATACACGAGTTTGATACCGGGCCGCCAGGCCGCCAGCAACCGCTCGGGATCGATGCTCCAACCCTGTTCGCGGTTCAAGGGAAGCTTCGACCACGCCGGCTCCCTGAATTCGTGCGGCAACTTCGTACATGCCGAAGGTCGGCGCGCACTGCAGAATTGAGTCGGCTCCGGCGCACAGGAACACGCGGCACAGCACGTCAATTGCTTCGTCCGCGCCGCGTGTCGCGAGTACGCGCTCCACACTGACCCCGTACAGCTGGCCTAAGCGCTCGAGCAGCGCCCGCGGCTGTGGTTCCGGATAGCGATTCAAGCCGGCGCGGGTGTCATCGCCGCTGGGTCTCCACGGTGCCTCATTGGCATGCAAACGCGTGTGCGTGGGCAGCCACGCGGCATGCGCATAAGGCTCGAGCGCGACAATCTCGGAGCGCGCCAATGCGGCAACGGCATTCATTGCGATGCCGCCGCCAGCGCCGCCAGGCGAATGCTCACGGCCGCCGCATGCGCGTCCAAACCCTCGAGGCCCGCCAGGACCTGCACCGTCTCCCCCAAGTCGCGCAGCCCCGCCGGTGAGAGCTCCTGCACGCTGATGCGCTTCTGATAATCTTCGACGGACAAGCCGCTGTAGGATCGCGCATAGCCATAGGTGGGCAGGGTGTGATTGGGTCCGCTGCAATAATCTCCCATGGATTCCGGCGACCAGTGTCCCAAAAACACCGCGCCCGCCGCACTGACCTTCGCGAGCCAGGCACGCGGCTCACGAATTTCCAGCAACAGATGTTCCGGGGCGTATTGGTTGGCGATTTGCAGTGCCGTTTCCAGAGTATCGACCACCAGGAGCCGCACGGCCCGTAGCGACTGCGCCAAAATCACGGCACGCGACAGCTGTGCGCTCTGACTTCGCAGTTCGCGCCTCACGGCCTTGGCAAATGCGCCGCTGGGAGTGACGAGCAGCGCCTGTGCGTCGGGACTGTGTTCGGCCTGTGCCAAAAGATCAGCGGCGACGAAGTCGGCGCGCGCCGAATCATCGGCGATCACCATGACTTCGGTGACTCCGGCGGGCAAATCCGCCGCGGCACCTGCGGCATCCTGGGCTACCAGGATTTTTGCTGCGGTCACCCAGGCATTGCCGGGCCCAAATATCTTGTCGCACTTCGGGATGCTTGCCGTGCCATAGGCCATGGCCGCAATCGCCTGCGCGCCGCCTACTTTGAAGACTTGCTCGATGCCGGCCTTGCGTGCCGCGACCAGAACGGCGGAATCCGCCGCGCCGTGGCGGTTCGGCGCCGTGCACATCACGCGCACCGGGCAGCCCGCGATCGCCGCCGGCACCGCCAGCATGAGGGCGGAGGAGGGTAGAGGAGCGGAGCCGGCCGGGACGTAAAGACCCACCGCGCCAATCGGCACGCTGATTCGTTCGCAAACGACTCCGGGCGCGGTTTCCACCCTCAAGGGGGCCGGCATCTGCGCGGCATGGAAGCGATGGATGGTCTGCATCGCTCGATCGATGGCGGCATGCTGCTTAGGCTCGAGTGCGTGCTCCGCAAATTCGAATTCCTGCGGTGTCACCCGCAGCACGCGCAGCCGTGCGCCATCATATTGTTCCGTGAGCGCGAGCAGCGCAGCATCGCCTTCGCGGCGCACACGCGCGATGATGCGACGCGCGGTTGCGGCGCTGCGCGCCGCGTGCCGCTGCGCCGGGCGCCTCACGGCTTTCAATCGGGCGGCGGCGGACAAGGAATTCCAATCGAGGATGCGCATGGTGAAGAGACTCGCGTCAGGCCAGCATCTTCTCGACCGGCAGCACCAACACCGAACTTGCGCCGGCAGCCTTCAGCTGCTCCAGAGTTTCCCAGAACACGTTTTCGCGGCACACCGCATGGACTGCGACCCGATCGCCCAAGCCTTCCAGGGGAATGACGGTCGGAGCCTCGCTGCCGGGCAACAGCTTCGCAATCGCCCCCAGAGCGGAGCGGGGCGCATGCAGCATGATGTACTTGCTGCCTTTGACCTGCTCGACGCCGTCGATGCGCATCAGCAGGCGCCGCGTCCATTCCTGCTTCTCCACCGCGATGGGCACGGGAGTGCGAATCAGGGCCGCCTGGCTCTCGAGCACGATCTGCGCCTGGCGCAGATGATTGGCCGCAAGCGTGGATCCGGTGGAGACCAAGTCGCAAATCAAATCGGCGCGCCCGAGCCGCGGCGCGATTTCCACGGCGCCGGATAGCACCACCACCTCCGCTGCGACGCCGCGTTCGGCGAGAAAGCGCGCCAGGATATTAGGGTAGGTGGTGGCTATGCGTTTGCCCTGCAACGATTGCGCACCCTGGTAGTCGAAGCCATCGGGTACCGCGATGCACAACTTGCAGCGGCCGAAATCCAGCAACTGTACCGTGTCGAATAGCGGCCCGATATTGCGCGCTTGAAATGCCAGGCGCTTCTCCTCGACGACATTCAAACCCACCAACCCTAAATCGCAGACATCTTCCTGGACCAGATCCGGAATGTCGTCATCGCGCACGAACAGCACGTCGAGCGGCATATTCTCGCCGTAGCACATCAGCTGGTCCTTACCGCGGCTGTACTTCAGGCCGCAGCGCGACAGCAGTTCCAGCGAGCTGTCGGTGAGCCGGCCGCTCTTTTGCACGGCGATCTTCAGGCGCATGGAATCGGCGCAACCATCGCCGTCACGCATTGAGTTTCAACCGTTCGGTGACCGCCCGGTAGCCGCCGTTTCCCGACATCAGGTAACGCGCGACGCGGCCGATGGTGGTCACACTGACGCCGGTTTGCCTATGGATCTCGCGGTACGGCAGGCCGCGTTCCAACAGATCGACCACGGCCCAGCGGTCCGCCATCGCCTGCAGTTCCGCGGGTGTGCACAAATCGCGAAAAAAGTTGCGGCACTCATCGACTGAGCGCAGCGCCAGTATCGCGGTGCACAGCGCACGTTCGTGCTGCTGCTCCTGTCGCGGCGTCACCGGTCGATTGGTTTTCATGGCGAGGTCTGCGTGCGGCTCATCGATTTACTGATAATGTATTAATGCGCTGTTACATTAATACATTAGAAGAGCTGGATCAAGCAATTTGGCGACATTGCCTTGACGCGACGCACGGCGTCTGCCTAAAATTCGCATAGCTTATCTAGACCGGCTGAGGGAAAGGCCCTTAGAAGCCGGGGCAACCACCCAGACTGTTCCATTTTGAACAGTTGCGGAACGGTGCCAACTCCTGCGGAGCCAAAGGTCGAAAGACTTGCGGATCCGGTAGATAGGCGGCCGATTGCGCGCACCCGCGCAAATTCATTCTGGCAATGTCGGCGCTCCAGGGGTTATGTCACCTTCAAGGAGCTTGCAGTTTGTGGCCGAAAATCCCTTAGACCCCGTGGACGACACAGTAAGTCTCGATCCCTTCACCTTGCACTACGCCGATTCACTGCCGGATGCAAAGATGGCGTTCCGCCTGATGGGAAATGCACAAGGCCCCGTGATTGCGGTCCTCGGCGGCATTTCCGCGCACCGCATCGTCACCGGCGCGCCCGGCGAGGGTTGGTGGCCGGAGATGGTGGGTCCGGGACTGGCGTGGATACCCGCGAGTATCGGGTTTTGGGTATCGACTATCTCGGCGGCTGGGGAAACAGTTCGACCCCGGCCAACGGCGGTCGATTTCCGCCCATCAGCTCGTACGATCAGGCCAGCGCTTTGAGCCTCATCGTGCGGCACTTGGGCTTGAGTTCTTTGCATGCCATCGTCGGCGCTTCCTATGGCGGGATGGTGGCGCTGTGCTTCGCCGAGCGTTACCCCGATCAGGTGCAGCACATCGTGGTCTTGAGCGCCGCCGACAAAGCGCAGGTTCTATCCACCGCCTGGCGCAGCGTACAGCGACAGATCGTGCGCGAGGCGATCGCGCGCGGCGACGGCGCGGCGGGTCTGAAATTGGCGCGGGCACTGGCGATGGCTACTTATCGCAGCAACGTCGAGTTTTCAATCAGATTCGGCGGCGTGCCGACGCGGGCCGCCGATCGCTTTCGGTTTCCCATCGAGGATTACCTGTTTGCGCGCGGCGATGACTACGTGCAGAAATATCGCGCCGAATCGTTCTTGACGTTGAGCGAGTCGATCGACCTGCATCAGGTGGATGCCACGCAGGTGCATACGCCGGCAACGCTGATCGCCGTGCGCGAAGATCAACTCGTGCCGTTCAGCGACATGCAAGCGCTGTCCGCCCGCTTGAATGGTCCGCGCCAACTCATCGAGATCAATTCCATTTTCGGACATGACGCCTTCTTGAAAGAAGGCGCCGCCCTCACACCCATCATCAAGCACGCCCTTGCGGAGCAGTAGACATGAGCAGCAAAGTACCTCCCAAAAACATCGCGACTCGATCGGTTCGCGCCGGACTCGAGTCGGACGTCATGCATGGCTCTGTGGTGCCGCCGATTTATTTATCGACGAATTTCGCGTTCGCAAGCCACGGCCGGCCGCGCCAGTATGACTACACCCGTTCCGGCAATCCGACGCGCGACCAGCTGGCCGGCGCCTTGGCGGATCTGGAGGGCGGCGCCGGCGCCGTGGTGACTTGCACGGGGATGGCGGCCATCACATTGGTTCTGGCGACGCTGCCCAATGGGGCACGCATCATTGCGCCGCATGATTGCTATGGCGGTACCTATCGGTTGCTCGCCGCGCTGCATGCCAAGGGCAATCTCGTGGTCGATTTCGTCGATCAAGGCAATCCGCATGCATTGCAGAATTCGCTGACGGCCGGAGCGAAGCTGGTGTGGATCGAGACCCCGAGCAATCCGTTGCTGCGCGTCGTGGATATTCGCGCCATCAGTGAGGCTGCCCACGCCGTCGGTGCCGTGGTCGTAGTGGACAATACCTTTCTATCGCCGGTCTGGCAGCAACCCTTGAGTCTCGGCGCCGATTTGGCGCTGCACTCCACCACCAAGTACTTGAATGGCCACAGCGACGTGGTCGGCGGAGCGGTGATTGCCGCCACCGCTGAACTGCAACAAAACCTGGTGTGGTGGGCGAACGCCCTCGGCGTAACCGGGGCGCCGTTCGACAGCTTTCTCACGCTGCGCGGAGTTCGCACCTTGCACGCGCGCATGCGCGTGCACGCTGAAAATACCGCTGCCATAGTGGACTTCTTGACGCGGCATCCATCCGTGCAGCGCGTTTATTATCCCGGACTCAGCGACAATCCCGGACATGAAATTGCGCGCCGCCAGCAAAGTTGCTTCGGCGCCATGTTGAGTTTCGAGCTTGCCGGCGGCGAGGCTGCGGTCGGCGCATTTCTCGACGGGCTCAAATGCTTCACCCTGGCCGAATCCTTGGGTGGCGTCGAGAGTCTGATTGCGCACCCGGTGACCATGTCGCACGTCGGCATGGAGGAGTCGGCAAGATTGCGCGCAGGCATCGGCGCCAGCCTGTTGCGGGTCTCGGTGGGCATCGAGCATCACGCCGATCTGGTGGCGGATCTGGCCGCCGGGCTCGAACGCGCGGCTAAAGTGCAGCCAACACCGCATCTGCGGCGGCACGTGTCGTAATCCCCTTCCCCGGGGCGGCCAGATCAGCGGTCAGGGCGCCGGAGGTGACGGCGCGATCGACCGCGGTTTCCAGCGCCTTGGCCTCGGCGTGGAGATGCAGCGCATGGCGCAGCAGTAGCGCTGCGCTCAAGATCGCCGCGTAAGGATTGGCGATGCCGCGGCCGGCGATGTCGGGGGCGGAGCCATGGATGGGTTCGAACAGTCCGCCGCGCTGGTCGGCGCCGAGCGATGCCGAGGGCAACAATCCCAGCGAGCCCGCAAGCATCGAGGCCTCGTCCGTGAGGATATCGCCGAACATATTTTCCGTCACGATCACGTCGAAGTCGCGCGGCCGTTGCAAGAGATGCATCGCCGCCGAATCCACCAACATGTGTTCGACGCTGACATCGGGAAATTCCGCCGGCATGATGAGATTGACGGTCGAACGCCATAGACGCGAGGTCTCGAGCACGTTGGCCTTGTCCACCGACGTCAATTTGCCGCGACGGCTGCGCGCCAATTGGGCTGCGAGCCGCACCACACGTTCGATCTCCATCAGGGTGTAGCGGCAAACATCGACGGCCTCGGTGGCAGTGCGGGTCTTTTCACCGAAATAGATGCCGCCGGTGAGCTCGCGCACCACCATGATGTCGACGCCGCGCAGAATTTCGGCCTTGATCGGCGAGGCGTGGAGCAGCGCGGGGTGCGGCACAACCGGACGCAGATTCGCAAACAGTCCCAGCGCCTTGCGCAGCTGCAGTAGACCTTGTTCGGGCCGGACACAGGCAGCGGGGTCGGACCATTTCGGACCACCGACCGCGCCCAACAGTATCGCGTCGGCCCGCTGGCCTAAGGCCAAAGTTGCCGGCGGCAGCGCCAGGCCCGTCGCATCGATTGCCGCGCCACCCAAAAGTGCCGGCTCGAATTCAAAGTGGTGCTCGAAACGCGCTGCCACGGCGGCCAGCGCGCGCACGGCTTCCGCGGTAACCTCTGCGCCGATGCCATCGCCGGCAAGGACTGCGATCAGCGCCTTCACTTAAGCGTGCGCCGCAGCGCGCGCAGCCTCGTGGCGTTCGATGCACGCCAGCTTGCTGCGCAGGTAGCCAAGCTCATCGACCCCATTCAACAAACAATGGCGTGCGAACGCCTCGATGGGAAATGACACCGCGCGGCCCGTGGGCAGCGTCAAGCGCACGGCCTGCAAATCGATATCGACCTCGGCGCCCGGATGCTCGAGCAACCATTGCGAGGTCGGCTCGTCCACCACAATGGGCAGCAAGCCGTTCTTCAGGGAATTGCCGCGAAAAATATCGGCGATCTCGGTGCTGACGACTGCGCGAAAGCCGTAATCAAGCAGCGCCCAGGGCGCGTGCTCGCGCGAGGATCCGCAGCCAAAATTGCGTCCGGCCACCAGGATTTCCGCGCCGCGGGCTTCGGGCCGATTCAGGATGAAATCCGCATTCGGCGCGCCATCGGTTAGATAACGCCAATCGGCGAACAATTGCCGCCCTAAGCCTTCCTTGGTGGTCGTGGTGAGAAAACGCGCGGGTATGATCTGGTCGGTGTCGACATTGCTGGCGGCGATGACCACGGTTTTGGAGCGAAACCGCTTTACGGATTGCATTACATGAGTTCCCGAGGATCGGTGATCCTGCCTGTCACCGCGCTGGCGGCGGCGGTCAAAGGACTCACCAGCAGCGTGCGGGCGCCAACGCCCTGGCGCCCTTCGAAGTTGCGATTGCTGGTGCTGATCGAATACTGGCCGGCGCCGACCGTATCGCCGTTCATCCCCAGGCACATCGAGCAGCCCGATTCGCGCCAATCCGCGCCCGCGGCCCGGAAAATTTCCCCAAGGCCGGAAGCCTCGGCCTTCAGCTTGATCTGCTGCGAACCCGGCACAATGAGTAGATGCACGCCCGGAGCGACCTTGCGGCCTTTGAGAATCCGGGCTGCTGCCTGCAGGTCCTCGAGCCGGCCGTTGGTGCAGCTGCCGATGAATACCACGTTCACGGGCTTGCCCAACATGCCTTCCCCGTTGCGAAAGCCCATGTAGCGCAGCGCCTTGTCGAACCCCGCATTGCCGGTGGTGTCGGGGATCGCGCCTCCGATCGGCACCGCCATGCCGGGATTCGTGCCGTAGGTGATCATGGGTTCAATCTCTGTGGCGTCGATGTCCACCGAGGCATCGAATTTGGCGTCGAGGTCGCTGTCGAGATTGCGCCAACGCGCCAACGCGGCGTCCCAATCGCGTCCCTTGGGCGCACGCGGCGTGTCTCTTAAATAATTGAAAGTAGTATCGTCCGGCGCGATCATGCCGGCGCGGGCGCCGGCTTCGATTGACATGTTGCACACCGTCATGCGCTCATCCATGGACAGGCCGCGAATCGCCGAGCCGCGGTATTCGAACACATAGCCGGTGCCGCCCGAGACGCCGATCTTGCCGATGATGCTGAGAATCAGGTCCTTGGCCGTGACTCCCGGACCGCAGCTTGCCGTTCGACATTGACCGCAAAGCTCTTCGGCTTGCGCTGCAGCAACGATTGCGTGGCCAACACATGACCGACTTCAGTGGTACCGATGCCGAAGGCGAGGGCGCCGAAGGCGCCGTGCGTGCTCGTGTGACTATCGCCGCACACGATGGTCATGCCGGGCTGCGTACAGCCCAGTTCCGGACTGATGACGTGCACGATGCCGCGACGTGCATCGCGCATTCCAAACAGCTCGACGCCGAATTCGGCGGCATTGCGCTCCAGTTGGCGCACCTGTTTGGCGGCGGCGTCGACCTTGATCGGCACATTACCGAATACCTGTTCGGTAGTGGTCGGGGTCGAATGGTCCATGGTCGCCAGCGTGCGCTCTGGACGACGCACCGGAAGTCCCAAGGATTGCAGCAGGCTGAATGCCTGCGGCGAGGTGACCTCGTGAATCAGGTGCAGATCGATGTACAACACGGCAGGCGTGTCCGACGTCTCGGCGACGACCTCGTGCGCCGCCCAGACCTTGTCGAACAGTGTGCGCCCGCTCATGCGATCAAGCCTTGGCGCCTTCCAGCCAGGGCATGCGGGCGCGCAACTGCGCGCCGACTTTTTCGATGGAGTGGGTCAAATCCGCCTTCAGGAGCTTCGAATACTTGCGGCGTCCGGCCTTGTTCTCGGCGATCCATTGACGGGCAAATTTCCCCTGCTGAATCTCGGTGAGAATTTTGCGCATCTCTTTCTTGGTTGCCTTGTTCACGACGCGCGGTCCGCGGGTCAAATCGCCGTACTTGGCGGTCTCGCTGATGAAGCGATGCATTTTGGTAATGCCGCCCTCATGCAACAAATCGACGATCAGCTTGAGCTCATGCAGGCATTCGTAATAGGCCACCGCGGGCTGGTAGCCGGCCTCCACCAGCGTTTCATAGCCCTTGACCACGAGCTCGGTCGCGCCGCCGCACAGCACCGCCTGCTCGCCAAACAAATCCGTCTCGGTCTCTTCGGCGAAGCTGGTTTCGAGCACGCCACCGCGCGTGCCGCCGATCCCATCCGCGTATGCCAGCGCCTTGGCCCTGGCATGTTTGGATGGATTTTGGGCCACTGCCAGCAGGCAGGGCACGCCGCGGCCCTGTTGGTACTGGCGCCGGACCAAATCCCCCGGGCCCTTGGGCGCGATCAATACCACGTCCAAATCCTTGCGCGGTTTGATTTGCTTGAAGTGAATGTTGAAGCCGTGGGCGAACAGCAGGGTGGCGCCTTTCTCAATCAACGTCTTCAGCTCGCCGTACAGCGGCTTTTGCGTGAGATCCGGCACCAACATCGCCACCAGCTGCGCGCCTTTGACGGCGGCCGCGGGTTCCATGACGCGCAGCCCGTCCTTTTTCGCCTTGGTCCAGCTGTCGCCCTTGCGCACCCCGACCACGACGTCGTAGCCGCTATCGCGCAGGTTGAGCGCATGTGCGCGTCCCTGACTGCCGTAGCCAAGCACCGCGATGCGTGCTCCCCGCAGCGCTTTCTTGTCGACGTCTTTTTGCGAATACAACCGCATGCAAATCTCCTTGACCCGAATATTAAGCTTCGCAAAATGCGAGACCCCGCGTTAAGACTGGCAGCCTCAAGCGGGGTCTTATGAGAAGTGCGCTCAAGCGCTCTGTCAACTAGCAGCAAATAGCACCACAGAATCTCATATGATGCAAGGTTTCCCAGGCTGGGAATCCTGGCGAGGACTTGAGGTTTCATGCAGGCCGATAGCAGTGTTCCAGTGCCGTTATGGCTGTTGTACGAAGATGAAATTGAAGCATGGCGCGCCAAGCAAACGCCGCTCGTGCGCCAGTGGCTGGGCGAACAGAATTTCAAAGGTGAAAAACACCGCGTCGTGCTGCTTCCGGATCCTGCCGGCAGCTTGTCCGCGGCGGTCGGCGGCCTCGGCAAGCGCCAGGGAGATTTGTCGCTATGGCACGCGGCGGGACTGGCCGAACGATTGCCGGCGCGAAGTTTTCGTCTGGCACAAGAATTCACTGCGGCGGAAGCAACGCAATTGTGTTTGGGATTCGCTTACGGCGCATATCGCTTCGATCGCTACCGTTGCGCCAAGATCGGCGCCGCGACCCTGGTCGCGCCGCCGAATGCGGAAGTGGATTATGTCGGACTCGCGGCTGAAGCGCTGCGCATGGCACGGGATTGGATCAATACGCCGGCCGGCGATCTTGGCCCGGCGGAGTTGGCTGCTGCGGCGCGACAGCTTGGCCTTGGTCACAACGCCGTATTCAAAGAGTGGGTGGGCGATGAGCTGCTGGCGGCGAATTTTCCGGCGATTCACGCCGTGGGCCGCGCCAGCAACGCGAGCCCCAGACTGCTCGAGTTGCGCTGGGCGCCTCGGAACGCGGAAGGCCTGCCGCGAGTAACTCTGGTGGGCAAGGGCGTGTGTTTCGACAGCGGCGGTTTGGACATAAAGCCGAGCTCAGGCATGGCGCTCATGAAAAAGGACATGGGCGGCGCGGCGGTTGCGTTGTCGCTGGCGCACATGCTGATGAGCGCCGGAATACGCGCCAGCTTGAGGGTCTTGGTCCCGGCGGTGGAGAACGCCGTGAGCGGCAATGCGTACCACCCCGGCGATGTGCTGGCCACGCACAAGGGATTGACGGTCGAGGTCGGCAACACCGATGCGGAAGGGCGGCTGGTGCTGTGCGATGCCTTGGCATTCGCCGATGCGGAGCATCCGGATTTGATCATCGATTTTGCGACGCTCACCGGCGCGGCGCGGGTTGCATTGGGTCCGGAGCTGCCGGCTCTGTTCGGCAACGATGAGCGCATCGTGTCGGAATTGGCGCGAGTTGCCGCAGCCGAACACGACCCGCTGTGGCCCATGCCACTGTGGGCCGGCTATGAAGATGAACTCGCCAGCAAAATCGCCGATTTGAACAATGTCGCCGCCTCGCCGTTGGCAGGCGCGATATTCGGCGCCTTATTCTTGAAGCGCTTCGTGGCCGAATCGACGCGCTGGCTGCACATCGATTTGTATGCTTGGAATTCCAAGGACCGGCCGGGTCGCAGCGTGGGCGCCGAGGCGCAGGCAATCCGCGGCACGTATCGCTACTTGGTTCAGCGCTACGGTATTGCGTAAGCTTAAGCACATGCAAAAAAAATCCGCTGCCGATATCCGTCGCTATTCGCGCATCGTGGTCGACGGGGTGACACAAACGCCCAGCCGCGCGATGTTGCGCGCCGTTGGATTCCTCGATGCCGATTTCGAAAAGCCGCAGGTCGGCGTTGCCTCAACTTGGAGCAACCTGACGCCCTGCAATATGCACATTGACGAGCTGGCGCGATTGGCCGCCGCGGGAGTTGAGCGGTCCGGCGCCAAGGCGATCACCTTTAATACCATAACTGTGTCGGACGGGATTTCCATGGGCACGCCGGGCATGCGCTACTCGCTGGTATCCCGCGAAGTGATCGCCGATTCCATCGAGACGGTGGTGGGTGCCCAAGGCTTTGATGGCGTCGTCGCCATCGGCGGCTGCGATAAAAACATGCCGGGATGCATGATGGCCATCGCGCGCCTCAACCGCCCGGCGGTTTTCGTCTACGGCGGGACGATCCGCCCGGGCGCCGAGCATCGCGACATCGTCTCGGTTTTTGAAGCGGTCGGCGGGTATGCCGAGGGCTCGGTATCGGAACAGCAGCTGAAGTTCGTGGAGCGCACGGCGATCCCCGGGCCGGGATCCTGCTCTGGAATGTACACGGCCAATACCATGGCGTCGGCCATCGAAGCGATGGGAATGAGTTTGCCGAACAGCTCGGCGCAGGATGCGATATCCCCCCAGAAGCGGGATGATTGCGGACGGGCAGGCGCCGCCGTGGTCAACTTGATCAAGTTGGGGCTAACCCCGCGCCGCATTATCACGCGCAAGTCGCTGGAAAATGCGATTGCCGTGGTGATTGCGCTCGGTGGCTCGACGAATGCTGTGCTGCACCTTCTGGCGATAGCTTCATCTGCCAATGTCCGGCTGAAACTCGACGATTTCACGCGCATCGGCAAACGCGTTCCAGTGCTCGCGGATTTGCGGCCGAGCGGACGCTACTCGATGTCCGAGTTGGTCGCTGTCGGCGGAATCCAGCCGCTGATGAAAACCCTGCTCGATGCAGGCCTGCTGCACGGCGAGTGCCTGACGGTGACCGGAGTCACCTTGGCGGACAATCTCCGCAATGTGGCCGCCTATCCCGACAGCCAGCAAATCGTCAGGCCCTTGGCAGACCCGATCAAGAAGGATAGCCACTTGGTGGTCTTATATGGAAATCTCGCTCCGGAAGGCGCGGTAGCAAAAATTACCGGCAAGGAGGGACTGCGCTTCAAAGGCAAGGCCCGGGTCTTCAATTCGGAGGAGGACGCACTAAAGGGCATCCTGCGAGGCAAGGTAAGGGCCGGCGACGTGGTGGTGATCCGCTACGAAGGCCCCAAGGGCGGCCCGGGGATGCGCGAGATGTTAAGTCCAACGAGCGCCATCAGCGGCAAGGGACTGGGAAAGGAGGTGGCCTTGATCACCGATGGACGCTTCTCCGGCGGCAGTCACGGCTTCGTGGTAGGGCATATGTCTCCCGAGGCGGCCCTCGGCGGCCTGCTGGCCTTGGTAAAGACCGGCGATGAGATAACAATCGACGCTGTGCGCCGCGAAATTACGCTGCATGTAAGCGCTGCGGAATTGAAACGCCGCCGCGCATCCTGGAAGGCGCCGAAACCGTATGCGCGACGCGGGGCCTTGGCGAAGTATTCATGGGAGGTCAGCAGCGCGACTTTGGGTGCAGTCACGGACCTCCCGCGAGCGGCATTGCGTGCGGCCAAGAACCAATGATCGGCGCTACGCGCAGCCGAACTTGGCCTTAAGTCGCGCTTGCAGTGCGGGCGGGATATGTGTCAGTCTCTTTACTCGCCGAAGGGAACTTGAAGGGACGCTGCTGGGAAATCTAGAGCGCAAGTTGCAGGCGCGCGCATCGCGCAAGATCATGAGATAGGGGTAGAGTCGCAAGGGCTTATGTACAACTACGATCCACCATCATTATTTTCTGGCAAGAGAGGCGCGGCCCTCGTTGCCGTCATCCTGCTCCACGTATTGTTTGTTTGGGCATTTTATACAGGGCTAGCCGGCCAGTTGGTGCAACACATAATTCCGCCGGTCGAAATTGCGCAGATTGATAAACAAAAAGACGTCGACAAACCGCCACCACCGCCCCCCAAACTCGAAGAAATCAAACCCTTCGCGCCGCCGCCGGAATTCGTCGACATTCAAGCCGCGGTTGAACCCACGAATGCGATCACGGAAACATCGCAAGTGCGCGCGCCGGCGCCGGTGGTGGCCCCCGCACCCGTGCAGCACACGGTCACGCCGCCGAAGTACGATACCAAACATCCATTCAAGATCGGCGAAGAGTACTACCCTGACGCGTCCAAGCGGGCCAACGAGGAAGGGCGCTGCATTCTGCAGATGAAGGTGTCGAAGGAAGGCCAGATCATGGACGCGACCGTGCAAACCAGCACCGGCTTTCCGCGCTTGGATGATGCGTGTTTGAAGGGAGTCAAGGGGCAGAAGATGATTCCCGCAATGGAAGACGGCCATCCCGTCGAAGGAACTTTCCCGTTCGCAATCACTTGGAAGCTAACGGGCAAGTAGCCGTTGCTTGAGAATATATTGTCAGCTCATTCCATTTTTAAGCTTTTATAAGTAGAGGGATTCGGTCAATGCAAGACACAGCTGTAGATAACCCATATGGCCTTGGTGCGCTGATCGCGCAAGGCAATATTGTTTCCCGGTCGATCCTCGCAATTTTGCTGATCATGTCGCTGATGACCTGGTTCATCATGATCACCAAGTATTTCGATCAGCGCCGCCAGCGCCTGCAGGGCATCGAAGCGGAGAAGGAGTTCTGGAGCGCGACCAGCCTGACCGATGCCATCGGTAAGCTGAAGGGCGGCTCCAATCCGTTTCGCGCATTGGCGGAAACCGGCAAGCAGGCCTACGAATATCACGAGACCAACAAGTCGCGCCTCTCGGGCGCAATCAGCACCAGCGACTGGATCACCGACTCGCTGCAGCGCACCGCGGATAGCGTGATCAGCCGCATGCAGTCGGGCTTGCCGGTGCTCGCCTCCGTGGGCGCCACCGCGCCCTTCGTCGGCTTGCTCGGCACCGTGATCGGTATCTACAACGCCTTGATCGCGATCGGCGTGGCAGGACAGGCCTCGATCGACAAGGTGGCGGGACCGGTCGGTGAAGCGTTGATCATGACGGCATTCGGCTTGGCGGTGGCGGTACCTGCGGTGCTCGGCTACAACATCCTTTTGCGTCGCAACAAGGCAGTGCAGGAGCGCGTCAGCCATTTCACGCACGAGCTGCACGCATACCTCATCTCCGGCGTCAAAATGGGCCTGGGGATGGACAAGCCGCCGCCGATGGTCGGCAAGGCGACCCCAGCGGCCGCCCGCTAAGGAAACCACTCCATGTCCCTTAATGTAGGTGGCGGCGAGGACGAAGGCGAGGTGATGTCGGATATCAACGTCACGCCGCTGGTGGACGTGATGTTGGTGCTGCTGATCATTTTCATCATTACGATTCGGGTCATCATCCAGCAGGTGCAGCTGGATCTGCCCAAAGCCACCAATCTGCCGACCCAGACCAAACCGGAAAACATCACCATCGCCATCGACAAGCAGGGAGGCATCTACTGGAATACCAAGCCGCTGGCCAGCCAGGATGATCTGCTGACGCATCTGCGTGGCATCGTGCGGGAAGATCCGCAGCCGGAAGTGCACATTCGCGGCGACGCGAATGTTCGCTATCAGTTTGTCGGCCAGGTACTGGTCGCGACGCAGAGGATCGGCATACGCAAGGTGGCGTTCATCACCACGCCCGATCATTTTGGCCCCGGAACTTAGGAGACCACCATGGCAATGGCTGTAGGCGGCGGCAAAGAAGGCCCCTTATCCGAGATCAACATGACGCCGCTGATCGACGTGATGTTGGTGCTGCTGATCATTTTCATCATCACGATTCCGAGCCAGACGCACGCCGTCAAGATCGATAATCCGCTGCCGCCGCCGCCGAATTTCGTGCCGCCGCCGCCGCCGGAAGTGATCGATTTGCAGATTGATTTCGACGGCACGCTGTTGTGGAACAAAACACCCGTGGATCGCCCGACCATGCAGGGTTATATCAGTACCGAAGCGGTGAAAGATCCGCAGCCCGAAGTGCACATCACGGTCGACAAATTCGCGAAGTACGAAATCGTGGCGCAAACCTTGGCGGATTTGCAGCATCGCGGCCTGAAGAAAATAGGGTTCGTCAACAACGATTTCTTCTAAAGAGCCCCACGCGATTACGGTGCGCTCTTTGACCGCGGTTTGTGCGCCGTTCGTCCGACCAATTTGCTGTACATGTGACCTAAGAAGTCCCTAGCGCGATGATTTCGATACAGAACGAGGTTTGCTAATGAATCACTCGATACACAATGACCGGCCCGCGGTATTCCGGAAAGGGTCGATGGGCGCTTTTGTACTGCTGGCCTGCGTGTGGCTCGCGGCGGTTTCGCCCGCGGCCTTTTCCGCCGATAAGCCCAAGGGGCCCGAAGCCAGCCGCATCATCGCCAAGGAATTGACCGCGGCGCAGAAAGCCATGCAGGCCAGCCAATGGTCCGAGGCTCTGAAGCAACTGGAAGCCGCGGAAATCAAATCCCCGCTGACGCCCTTCGATAAAAAAACCATCTATGACTTCAAGGGCTTCGTCAACATCAAGTTGAACAACATGAAGGCGGCGGAGGCCGCGTACGAGGCGGCGATCGCGATCCCCAACGGCTACACGCCCGAGGAATCCGCCAAAACCTACCGCATGTTGTTTCGTCTGGCGGCGGGCAATCAGAATTACGCCAAGGCCGTCGAGTACGGCAAGCAAGCGGCGGATGCCGGCGTCACCAACACCGATGATCTTGTCGTGATGGCGCAACTTTATTACCTGCAAAAGGACTGCAAGGACTCCAGTGTTTGGGGTGAAAAAGCCATCGCGGCGGCGCGCAAGGCCGGAGAGGCGCCCAAGGAGAATCTCTACCTGTTCAAATTGAAATGCGCGGATGATGCCAACGATACGCCGGGCAAGCTTGCCGCATTGTATGACCTGGTGCGGCTGACCAGGAAAACCGAATACTGGAACAATCTGATTCGGCTCGAGCGCCAGGATGAGCGCGACGATCACAATACTCTGATGATTTATCGGGTCATGTACGACACCAAGTCCATGAATGCCGATACCGACTACATTGAAATGGCGCAGCTGCTCGGCGATGCCAGCTTGCCCGGCGAGGCGCAGGGCGTGCTTGAAACGTTGATGGCCTCGACGCTGATGAAGGACGAGCACAAGGAGCGCACCACCCGCCTGCTGAATTCGATCAAGGCACGCGCGGATACCGATAAGAAGGCACTGGCGCAATTGGACGCCGAAGCGGCCAAGAACCCGGCCGGCGATTTGAGCGTCAAGACGGGCGAAGTTCACTACGGATTCGGCGACTATGCGGGTGCAATCACCGCCATCAACGCCGGCATTCAAAAAGGCCAGATCAAGCACATCGATGAAGCGTATGTCTACCTGGGCCGAGCGCAGGTGGCGCTCAAGAGCAACGCTGATGCCAAGAAGGCCTTTGCTCAGCTCAAGGGCTCTCCCGGCACCAGTCCGCGAGTCGCGAAGCTGTGGGAATTGTATGCAGAAACACTTCCTTAGAGGTGTTTGTTAAGGAGAATCATCATGACGATCAAAGCCGGCGATAAGATGCCCGAGGGCAGCTTTACCCATATGACCAAAGACGGCCCGCAGAAGATGAGTACCGAGCAGTTGTTCGCGGGCAAGACGGTGGTGTTCTTTTCGGTGCCCGGTGCCTTCACGCCGACCTGCGACGCGAAGCACTTGCCGGGCTTCGTGGAGTTCGCGGACAAGATCAAGGCCAAGGGCGTCGATACCATTGCATGCACCGCGGTGAATGATGTTTTCGTGATGAATGCCTGGGGGAAGCATGGCGGCGTCGGCGACAAGATTGTGATGTTGGCCGACGGCAATGGCGCATACGTCAAGTCCTTGGGCCTGGAAATGGACGGCTCGAAATTCGGCATGGGCACTCGCGGCCAGCGTTTCGCGATTATCGTCAAGAACGGAATCGCGACCCAGGTGGACGTCGAGAAGCCCGGCGAATTCAAAGTATCCGCCGCCGACTACGTACTGAATCAGCTTTAGGAGCTTCCGCGCCTCAAGCTCCGATGAGCCGCGTGAGCTCGGGCACGATCTGGAACAGATCGCCGACCAATCCCAAGTCGGCCACTTCAAAAATGGGTGCTTCGCCGTCCTTGTTGATTGCCACGATGGTCCGTGCGTCTTTGATTCCGGTCAGATGTTGAATCGCCCCGGAGATGCCGACCGCAATGTACAACTCCGGTGAAATGATCTTGCCGGTCTGCCCGACCTGCATTTCATTCGGCGCATAGCCGGCATCGACGGCCGCACGCGAAGCGCCCACGGCGGCGCCAATTTTGTCCGCCAGGGTGAACAGCAGTTTGAAATTCTCGGCGCTGCCCAGCGCCCGACCGCCGGACACCACGCGCGCGGCGGTTTGCAGGTCCGGCCGATCAGTGGAGCCGGATTTGGCTCCCACGTAACGGGTGTGCGTGGGCAGCGTCACGGTGAGAGCCTTGGACTCAATGCTGCCCGATCCGCCGCTTGCTGTCGCCTGGAAGGAAGCGACCCGCACCGTCGCTATGAGCTTACGCGAGGCGTCCGCTTCGACCGTGACAATGGCGTTGCCCGCGTAAATGGGGCGCCGGAACCGATACGCCGCTTCAACCGCCATCAAGTCGCTGACCTGAGCTACGCCCAGCAATGCTGCCACGCGCGGCAGCAGATCTTTGCCGAAACTGGTCGACGGACCGAGTATGTGGGTGTATTCGGCGGCGAGCGCCGCCACCTGCGGCGCGAAGACGGCGGCCAGCGGCTGGGCGTTTTCCGGCCGATCCACTCGCACCACGAACTTCACGCCGGCGAGGGCGGCAGCCTGCGTCGCAACTTTCGAGGTGTCATCACCCAGCAGCACGATCGTGATATCCGCGTCAGGAATGCCCATCGCGCAGGTGACGCACTTGGCGGTGGAGGGATTGAGCGCTTTTCCGTCGTGCTCACCGACAATCAGTACCTTGTGCATTAGATCAAGCCTTTGTTCTTGAGAAGGTTTGCGAGCTCAGCCACATCCTTGACCATCACGCCTTTCTGGCGCTGCGCCGGCGGCTCGGTCTTCACGGTCTTCAGCAGTGTTGCGGAGCTCACGCCGAGGGCTTCCAGCGACGTCACATCCAACGTTTTCTTCTTGGCTTTCATGATGTCCGGCAGTTTCACGTACCTGGGCTCGTTCAAGCGCAAATCCACCGTTATGACCGCGGGCAGATCGACTTCGATGGTCTCGAGGCCAGCGTCGACCTCGCGGGTGACGCTGGCCTTGCCGGCCGCTATTTCGATCTTGGACGCATAGGTTGCCTGCGGCCGCTCCCAGATCGCCGCCAGCATTTGACCGGTTTGATTGGCATCATCGTCGATCGCCTGTTTGCCGAGCAAAATCAAATCGGGGCTTTCTTTCTTCGCCAAGGCGAGGAACGTCCGGGCGGCGGTCAAAGGCTCGACGGGACTGTCCGTTTGCACGAGAATCGCGCGATCGGCGCCCATGGCCAGCGCCGTGCGCAGCTGCTGCTGAGTGTCGGCCACGCCGATGCTGACCGCAACGACCTCGATGTTGCCGCCGCGCTCCTTGATGCGCAGCGCCTCTTCGAGCGCGATTTCATCAAAAGGGTTTACGCTCATCTTGACCCCGTCGAGCATCACGCCGCTGCCATCGGGCTTTACCCGTATGCGCACGTTGTAATCAACGACGCGCTTGATACAGACCATGATCTTCTGCATGCAGTCTCCCCTTAAGCCGTGATGCGGCTGCGCCCTGTGGCGGCGGCCTGCGCCTGTTGTGCCGAGAATGTTGCGCTGATTTTTGCCGCGCTGTGGCGCAACTTTGGCAAAAACCGTTCGAGTCCGGACTTGAGGGGCATTGCGGAGGCAACGAAGCGCACCGTAAGTCCGGCCAAGGTGCCGTTATTCATCGGCACGGGAACGCTGACGGCGATTTCGTCTGCCAGGCGGCGCGTACGGGTGGTAGTTGCGTAACCTTGCGCCTTGATTTCTGCGAGCACCCGCAGCAGATCAACGCGATTTCGCGCGGCCTTGTCTTCTTCCTTGCCGGAGCGGGCCAGCACTTCGATCAGCGCATCGCGCTGCGCGGGCGCACAGTTCGCAAGATAGACGCGGCCCATTGCCGTCGTCAGCAACGGCAGTTGCACACCAGCCGAATAGCGCTCGATGGCAAGCGGGGTGCTGTGGTCGGTCGTTTCGCGCAGCGTCATCTTCGTGCCGATCAAAGTGGCGATGCTGACGGGCCAGGCGATTTCGCCGGATAAATTGTTGATGATCGGCTTTGCGATCTCGGTAACCCACGCCTCGTCATCGAATCCCCCGCTCAAGCCTCTCACCAAGACGGTCAGGCGATAACGCTCGTCCGTGCGGTCCCGGTATACGAATCCGCTGCTGCACAAGGTTTCCAAAATCCGGTAGACGGTGGTGCGGGGCAGCCGAATTTCATGGGCCACTTCTGAAACCGTCGCACCGGCGCGCAAATTGAGAAAAGTGAGCGCGTCAAGACCGCGCATCAGCGCGCGGATCGGGCGTGTTGATTCCATGAAACCTCAATGCGTGAATTGGGCCGTTAGTCTAAGGAGCCACACTTGCCTTGTCCACCTCGCGGTCAATCGATAGACTCGCCGCGATGATTCGCTACTTCTTGTCGCGGCTGGCCGGAGCAATTCCGACTCTGTTCATCATTGTCGCGATAACTTTTTTTTTGATGCGCGCAGCCCCTGGCGGCCCTTTCGATCAAGAACAAACGCTGCCCCCCGAAATCATGGCAAATCTTCAGAGCGCCTACGGACTGGACCGGCCGATTTGGGCGCAATTCGGACGCTACCTGGGCGCTCTCTCGCACGGTGATTTCGGACCCTCGTTCAAATACAAAGACTTTACGGTCACCGAGCTGATCCGGCAGGGTTTCCCGGTCACCCTCGAGCTCGGCCTCATAGCCCTGAGTGTGGCGTTGATCGTCGGCATTCCCGCAGGGATAACTGCCGCGCTTCATCACAATTCCGCCGCCGACTACGCGACGATGTCGCTGGCGGTCCTGGGGTTGGCGATTCCCACCTTTGTGGTGCTGCCGTTTCTCGGCTTGTTGTTCGGCGTCTACTTGCACTGGCTGCCGA
Organism: uncultured Gammaproteobacteria bacterium; assembly: GCA_963787695.1. Lineage (GTDB taxonomy): Bacteria > Pseudomonadota > Gammaproteobacteria > Steroidobacterales > Steroidobacteraceae > Bog-1198. The sequence goes on along the minus strand of CAWBDX010000003.1, from coordinate 417,393 downwards.
TCGCTGGATGGGAGCCCGGCTCAATTCGCCATCTCGCGCTGCCCACGCTGGCTCTGGCGCTGCCGCCTTTGGCCTACATTGCTCGGCTCACGCGCGGCAGCATGCTCGAAGTTCTGCGCAGCCACTTCATTCGCACCGCTTTTGCCAAGGGATTGCCGCTGCGCACGGTGATTCTGCGGCATGCGCTGCGTCCCGCTCTGGTGCCGGTGGTGAGCTTCCTGGTCCCGGCGGTTGCCTCGATCATGACCGGTTCGCTGGTGGTGGAATCGATCGCCGGGCTCCCGGGGATCGGACGCTACCTGGTGCAGGGCGCATTGAATCGCGACTACACCCTGGTGTTGGGTATGGTGATCATTTATTCGACGCTGCTCATCGGCATGGGGCTTCTGGTGGATCTCTTGTACGCGTGGCTCGATCCGCGCGTGAGGCCATAGGTGAGCGGTGCTGGCAGCGATGCCGCGCGGCGCCTGCGCTCGAATCCCGCGGCCATTGTCGCGCTGTACACGATGCTTGCGATCGTGGCGCTGGCGCTGCTCGGTCCGTGGCTCAATCCGAACAGTATCGAGGCGCTCGATTGGCTGCATGTCGCGGTGCGCCCCGGACTGCAAAGCGCGCATTGGTTTGGCACCGATCGCCTGGGCCGCGACTTGTTCGTTCGCACGCTCGCCGGCACGCGTGTGTCACTGGGCGTCGGCTTGCTGGCCAGCGTCGTCAGCCTGGTTGTCGGTTTGAGTTTTGGCGCGATCGCCGGTTACAGCGGCGGCCGTATCGATCATTTTATGATGAGAATTATCGAGATCCTGAGCGGCTTGCCGCTGATTTTCTTCGTCATCGTGTTGACCGTGGTATTCGGCCGCAACGAATATCTTTTGTTCTTCTCGATTGGCGCCGTGGGCTGGCTGACCATGGCGCGCATCGTCCGCGGCCAGACCTTGAGCATTCGCAGACGGGAATTCATCGAAGCGGCGATCGCTTCGGGAGCCGGCCCCGGCCGCATCATCGTCAAGCACGTGATACCCAATGTGGTCGGGCCGGTTATCGTGTACGCCACTTTAAGCGTCCCGCAAATCATTCTGTTCGAGAGCTTCTTGAGTTTTTTGGGATTGGGGATCCAAGAACCGCACGCCAGCCTGGGTACGTTGATTGCCGAGGGCGCCGGCGAAATGGAATCGGCGCCGTGGATGCTGTTGGTGCCTGGCGGCTTGCTGGCACTGTTGCTGCTTTGTTTGAATCTTTTCGGCGATGGCCTGCGCGACGCGCTTGACGTCAGGGAAGCCTGAGGATGATTCCGACATTGAGCATTCAAGATCTCTGCATCAGTTTTCCGCGGCGCGGCGCGGCGATCCAGGCCGTTCAGGGCGTTTCGCTCTGCATCGCGCCTTCCGAGTGCGTCGGCATCATCGGCGAGTCGGGGTCCGGAAAAACCCAGGTGTTCATGGCGGCGATGGGATTGCTCGCAAGCAGTGCGGCGGTCAGCGGCAGCGTGCGTTTCGAAGGCGGCGATTTGTTGACTGCCGATACGGCTGTATTGAATCGCGTCCGCGGCTCGAAGCTGACGATGATATTTCAGGATCCCATGACCTCTCTGGCGCCGCATCTCAAAATCGGTACGCAGCTGGCTGAAGTACTGGTGTGCCACTCAGGGATGTCGTGGCGCGATGCGTGGAGTTCGGCGGCCCGCATCTTGGCGCGCGTGCGGGTGCCCGATCCTGAGCGCCGCCTGCATCAATATCCGCATCAGCTCTCGGGCGGCATGCGTCAAAGAGTCATGATAGGCATGAGCTTGCTGTGCGAGCCCAAGCTGGTCATCGCCGACGAGCCCACGTCCGCGCTCGATGTGACCGTTCAAGCACAGCTCATCGAGCTGCTGCGGACCATGCGCGCAGAGCTCGGCATGGCGCTGGTGTTGATCAGTCACGATCTTGGCGTGGTGGCGGGTCTCGCAGACCGCATTCTCGTGATGTATGCCGGCAGAATCGTTGAGAGCGCGCCGGCGGTGGAATTATTCAGCCACGCCCGCCACCCCTACACCGCGGAAATGCTGAAGTGCATACCCAGCCTTTCCGGCCCGCGCCTCGCGCGCTTGCCGACACTTGCGGGCTCACCGCCGCAGCCCGGCGAGCAGCTCGAGGGCTGCGCCTTTGCACCCAGGTGTCCACGGGTCGCCGCGCGTTGCCGCTCGGAGCGGCCGCTCCTAAGCCCGGACGGCGCAGCTGCGGTCGCCTGCCATTTTCCGCTGCCTGCATGAACGCTGCCGCTGACGCATTGCTGCGAGTCAAGGACCTGCGCGTGGATTTCGGCGCCCATGCGGTCGTACGCGGCGTGAGTTTTGAACTGTTCGAAGGCGAAACACTGGGGCTGGTCGGTGAGTCAGGATCTGGTAAGTCAACCTTGGCGCGCGCCATATTGAGGCTGCTGCGCAGCGCCCACGGCGGCGTCGAATGGCGCGGCAAAGATCTCCTGACCGCTGCGCCCGCGGAGTTGCGCGCGCAGCGCCGCGACCTGCAAATCGTGTTTCAGGATCCGCTCTCGAGTTTGGATCCGCGCATGAGGGTGGGCGACGCCATTGCCGAGCCGTTGCGGGTATTCGAGCCCGGACTCGACGCCAAAGAACGCGCGCGGCGCGTTGCTGTGATGTTGGAGCGCGTCGGCCTGACGGCCGCGATGGGCGTGCGCTATCCGCATGAATTCAGCGGCGGGCAGTGTCAGCGCATTGGAATTGCGCGCGCCATGATCTTGAACCCGAAGCTCTTGATTTGCGATGAACCCGTGAGTTCCCTCGACCTGTCCATCCAGGGACAGATCATCAATTTATTGCTGGATTTGCAGCGCGACGCCGGCACCGCGATGCTGTTCATCAGCCACAATCTGGCGGTCGTGAGGCACTTGAGTCACAGAGTGCTGGTCATGTATTCGGGGAAACTGGTGGAGATTGCGGCGCCGGATGCGTTGTTCGCCTCGCCGCGGCACCCCTATACGATGGCGCTGTTGGCGGCCGTGCCCGCGATCGAACCCAAGCCCCAAGGCGCGCCGGCAGCCTTAAGGTTGGAAGAACCAGCCGCGAGCGCGGGCCCGCCGGGTTCCGGCTGCGCTTACCGGGACCGCTGTCCCTATGCATTACCGGTGTGCACCAGCACCGTGCCGCCGCTTGCGCTGGCCGCCACCGGGCATTGGGTTGCCTGTCATCGTTCGCACGAGGCCCTTATTCCGCTATCCTTGCCTGCATGACACAACGAAAACCGGTGCGGCCCAGCGACGGACTGGCCAATGTACGCTACGAAATTCGCGGTAAATTGGCGCGGCGCGCTCTGGCGCTGGAGCGCCTCGGCTACGACATCGTCTCGCTCAACATCGGCAATCCCTACGCGTTCGGTTTCCGTACCCCTGAAACCATGCGTTTGGCGATGATCGAGAATTTGCGCCACAGCGAAGGCTACGTGCACCAGAAGGGGATTTTCCCGGCGCGCGAAGCGGTGGTCATGCAGCAGCAGGAGCGCGGCGTGCGCGGCGTCACGGCCGAAGAGGTGTTCATCGGCAACGGCGTGAGCGAGTTGATTGACCTCTCGCTGCGCGCGCTGCTGAATCCCGGCGACGAGGTGCTGGTGCCGAGTCCCGACTACCCGTTGTGGACCGCCGCCGTGAATCTCAATACCGGCCTCGCCGTGCATTACCCCTGTCACCCCGCGCGCGCTTTCATCCCCGATCCGGACGAAATCGAGGCCCTCATCACGCGGCGCACGCGAGCCATCGTCATTGTCAACCCAAATAACCCCACCGGAGCGGTGTATCCGCGGGAGACATTGAGCGCAATGGCGCGCATTGCCGAGAAACATCGCTTGGTGGTGCTGTGCGATGAGATCTACGATCACATTCTTTACGATGGCGCGGAATTCGTGCCGATGGCCACGTTGGTGCACAACACCCTCTGCTGCACGATGAGCGGACTGTCGAAGGTCTATCGCGCCTGCGGCTATCGCGTCGGCTGGGCGTCATTCTCCGGCGACATCGAGAGCGCGGGGGACTACCTGAGCGGACTGGAACTGCTGTCGTCGCTGCGTTTGTGCAGCAACGTGCCGGGCCAGTGGGCGGTGCAGACGGCATTGGGCGGCTATCAGAGCATTCTGGAAATGACCCGCCCTGGCGGGCGCCTATACGACTCGCGGCAGGCAATACTCGATGGCGTCGCGCGCAGCAAATACCTCAAACTATCCCGTCCCATGGGCGCCTTGTACTCGTTCGTGGAAGTGCGCAGCGACGTACTGCCGGAATTCGACGATCAGGCATTTGCACTCGAATTGCTGGAAACCAAGCACGTGTTGGTCGCGCCTGGGGTGAGCTTCAACGTGCCGTATCGCAATGCATTCCGCATCACCAACCTACCGGAGCGGCAAATTCTCGCAACGGTATTCGCGCGCATTGAAGAACTGCTCGACGCCCAGGCAGCGGCCGGACCTGAGTTGAAGATAGTCGGATCCGCTCCAGAGGCTTAAGTGAGCGGAAGCGGGGAGCGCGTTTCACCCGGCCTGCTCGCGGCCGCCGCCGGTGGGTCTACGATTCTGGCGCCGAATTCCGAATTGGCCGCCGCAGTATTCGCGGCGATCGAGCGCACGCATCGCGACCTGGGCGAGGGGGTTTGGCCCACCCCGCGGGTGTACGATTTTGCAACCTGGCTGCGCGAACAGTACGGCCACTCGCAACTGGCGAACGCCGACTCGCCCCGTTGCCTCAGCGACGTGGAAGAGCGCGAGCTGTGGCGATCGGTCATCGAGGCTGAGGAGCGCGGGCGCGAATTTCTCGATCCCACCGCAGCCGCCCGCGCGGCCCGCCGCGCGCGCCGTACCATCCAAGAATATGGCATTCCGCTGCGCGCCGTTGCACACGAGCTTTCCGAGGAAACCGCAGCGTTTCTCAGGTGGAACCAGGCGTTCGATGAGCGCTGCCGCGCACTCAAGTGCATCAGCGCCGACGCACTGCTCGGCCGCTCGCGAGCTGCCGAGTGTCCACTGTCGTGGATCGAAAATCCTGCCTGGCGGCCGGCGGCGCGCCACTGGCTGCTGCAGAACGCGAAGACGCTGGCGCCGCTTACGATTCCCGCACCGCAGGCGGCAGCGCGGGTCAGGTCGGCATCGCCGGCGGCGGAACTGTCGGCCCTTGCCGCTTGGGCGCAGTTCAATTTGCAAGCCGACGAGCGGTTTCGCGCTTGGGTGTGCATCCCGGATCTCAATCAGCGCCGCGCCGATGTCGTGGACGCCATGGATGCGGCGTTGGCGAGGCAGCGGTTCAGTCTGCGCTACGCTCCCGGCGCTGCGCCCTATGCCGTGGCGGGTGGTACCCCGCTCGCGGAGTTCGCGCCGGTGCGTGTCGCACTGGCAACGCTGACGGCGAGTATTGGCGCGGTGTCCTTCCCGCGATTCAGCGTTCTGTTGCGCACCCCTGAATTGCAGGCTTCCGCCGCCGAGGCCAGCGCGGCGGCGGCGTTGGACGTCGCGATGCGCGGCCACGCTCCCAGCGAGGCGGACATCGACACCTGGCTTGGCATCGCGGAGCGGGTCGGGCACAACGAGAAAATGGCGCCGGTGGCTGCGGTACAGCGACTGCGCGCCGTGCGGCGGGTGCTCGTTGAATTGCGCAATCCGGAGCGCGTCAGTATCTGGATAGCTGCGTGGATTGCAGCACTGGAAGCCGGTCCCTGGGCGCAGCGCGGCCGCTGGTCAAGCGTCGAATATCAAGCGGCGGAACGCTTCCGCGAGTTGTTGGCCGAGTTGGCGACGGCCGAATCGCTGTTCGGCACGAATTCCTTGGGGTCGGCTTTGCGCGTGCTCAATCGTGCTGCGCGCGACACCCCATTCCAACCGCAAACCGGCGTTCCTTCGATTTGGGTGAGCGGGCAGCTGATCGACCCTTGGGTGAATTACGATGGCATCTGGGTCACCCGCTGCAGCGATGAGTATTGGCCGCCGCGTGTCGAACCGATTGCGCTGCTGCCGGTGCGGCTGCAATGCGAGTATGGCGTCATCTCTGCAGCAGCGGAGCCGCAGTTGAACCTGGCACTGGATCTGCAGCGCCGCTGGCAGGCGCGCGCCATTCAATGCGTATTCAGCTTCGCGGATCCTGGCGACGGCAGCTCGAGCGCACCGAGTCCTTTGCTGCCGGCAATCCCGTTCGCGGGCGAAGCGCCGCTGGGGTCGGCGCGGAAGTCCGCTCCGCAGCCGCACTGGCACGCGCTGTTTGACGCCGCGCCGGTGTTGGAGAGTTTGTGCGACGAAGCCGCGCCGGCATTTGCGGCGAGTGAACGCACTCGCGGCGTAAGCACTTTGCGAGCGCAATCGCGCTGTGCATTTCGCGGCTTCGCGGAAACGCGCTTGGCCGCGGAAGCGCTCGAACAGCCCGTTCCCGGTTTCAATGACCGAGAGCGCGGCAATCTCACGCATCATGCGCTGCAGCACGTTTGGTCGACGCTGCGCAATTCAAACGAGTTGCAGCTGCTGGCGCCGGATGCACAACGGCGGCTGCTGGACGAGGCCGCAACTCGAGCGGTCGCGGCGATCAGCAAGGAGCGCGATCCCGGTCCCCGTTGGCGTGCGCGTGAGCGGGTTCGCTTGAACCACCTGCTGATGCTGTGGCTGGATGTCGAACGCAAACGCGCGCTCTTTGCAGTAGAGAATCTTGAGCAGGGTGCGCAAGTCGCGCAATTCGCAGGCCTGAATTTTGCTGTGCGCGTCGATCGGGTCGACCGCTTAGGCGACGGTGCGCGAGTGCTGATCGATTACAAAACCGGCGCCGCCATTGCCGATTGGCGCGGCGATCGTCCTGACAATCCGCAGCTGCCGATCTATGCGCTGCTGCAGCCCGAAGCGCTGGTTGCGGTGGCCTATGCCAGGGTGAATGCCGCCGATTCTGGGTTCATCGCCGAAGCAGAGCGGCGCGATATTTTCAAATTGGGGGCGCGTAGTTCTCCGCTGGAAGGGATGCCGAATTTTGCGGCTTTGGTCGGCTTGTGGGCCAGCCGTGTCGAGCGGCTCGCCGCCGCGTTCGCATCCGGGCGGGCGGAGGTTGCGCCGACGCTAAAGGCATGCCGGACCTGCAGGCTGCAGGGACTGTGCCGAGTCCCGGCGGCGCTTGACGCCGTGGACGATGCGAATGACTGACACCGCGCCGGGCGTTGTCGATCGTGTTGCGCGCGAGATTGCCATCGCGTCGAACGGATCGGTATTGGTGCAGGCACCGGCCGGTTCGGGCAAGACGACCTTGTTGGTATCGCGATACCTGCGGTTGCTCGCGACAGTCGACGCACCGGAGCGCATTTTGGCGTTGACGTTCACGCGGCTTGCCGCCCAAGAAATGCGGCGGCGCGTGCTCGACGCTTTAGCGTGCGCAAACAGCGCCGCGTGTCCGCAGGGCATGAACCCCGGTACCCATGAACTCGCGGTGGCCGCGAAGCGGCACATGCAGGCGCTGAATCTCGACGTTGAATCGCAGCCATCGCGACTGCGCATTGAAACCATCGACGCCTTCAATTCATGGCTCGCGAATCAGCTGCCGGTAGCCGCCGGCTCGGGATTCAATCTGCGTGTGCTGACGGATGCGCGCCCAAGCTATGAAGAGGCGGCGCGGCGCGCTTTGGCGCATGCGGAAGACGATCCGTTCGCCGCCGCCGTCGAGCGTGTGCTGGCTCTTGATGATCAACGCTGGCGCAAGCTCGTGGATTTGATCGCGGCCATGCTGCCGAGCCGCGACCGCTGGTTGCCGATGCTTGCAGGCCGCCTGTATGCGGCAAGCGCGCTCGATGAGCCGCAACTCAAAAGCGTGCGCCAGCACTTCGATGAAGATCTCAGGCTGCTGGTCACCCGCGTTCTGTTTCGCTCGCATGAAGCTCTGGGTGCGGAGAGGATTGCAGCTTTGTCGCCGCTCATGCAGCGCGCCGCCCAGCGCTTGGGGTCGGCGTCGATCCTGGCCCCATGGTTTGAGGACGGCAGCGCGCTGCGCACCGATTCCCGGGACGTTGCGCGCTGGCGCTGCATTGCCAAGCTGCTGCTGACGGCGGAAGGATGGCCGCGCACGCGCCTCTCCATCAACGAAGGTTTTCCGGCAAATTGCGCCGACAAAGCGCCGATCTTAAGTCTGCTGGCGGAATTCGCCCGCGAGCCGCAATTGCGCGATGTGCTCCTGGAATTGCGCACGCTGCCGGATCCTGCGTACGGCGAAGCTGCATGGGGGCGGGTGCGCGAGGTTGCGCAGCTGCTGGTATTGTCCGCGGCCGAATTGGACGGCGTATTTCGCGAGCAAGGGGCGGTGGATTTCCCCGCCATATCATTGGCGGCGCTGCGGGCGCTCGGCACCGAGGTCACGCCTACGGATTTGAGTTTGCGTCTTGACTACCGCTTGCAGCACATTCTGGTGGACGAATTTCAAGATACTTCCAGCGCGCAGCTGGAGCTGATTCGCCTGCTGACCGCGGGATGGCAAAGAGAAGACGGCCGCAGCATGTTTTGCGTGGGTGATCCCATGCAGTCCATTTACGGATTTCGCCAGGCCGAGGTGCGCGCATTTCTGGAGCTTGCGGAGGAGGGCATCGGCGATGTGCGCTTCGACGTACAGCGGTTGCGCAGCAACTTTCGATCCGTTCAGCCGCTGGTGAAATGGATCAACGCCTGCTTTTCGCGCCTCATGCCGCAATTCGACGACCGCAATCGCGGCGCCATTGCCTTTCGCGAGAGTGAGGCGGTGATGCAATCCGATACATCGGAGTACGGCGTTGAACTCAAGGGATTCCCCAGCCGCGGCGCGGAATCCGCAGGCATCGCAGAGATGATCGGCGAGGCAATCGCCCGGCATCCGGCATGGCGGATTGCGGTGCTGGTGCGCGCCAAAAGCCATGCGCGCGAGATCGCCGCCAGCTTGCGTGCGCGCGGCATCGCCTTTCGCGCCGTGGACATTGAACCTTTGCAGGATCGCGCGGCGGTTCGCGACATCACTATGCTCACATGCGCCTTGCTGCATTTGGGCGACCGCATCGCATGGCTCGCAGTACTTCGCGCGCCCTGGTGCGGGCTCATGCTGGCCGATCTTTTGCTGATCGCACGCGCCGCACCGATCGTGTGGGATGCGATTCGAGACGATGCTCTGTTGGGTCAACTCAGCAGCGATGGCCGCGCCCGCTGCCGGCGGCTGCGCTCGACAATGGAGGCCGCATTTGCTGTTCGCAATGACAGTTCCGTGGCGCGCTGGATCGAGAGAACCTGGCTGAGCATGGGCGGGGCGAGCTGCGTCGCATCGCGGCAGGAACTCAAGCTGGCCGGCGCAGCCTTCACTCGCCTCAGAAACCTCGAGGAACAAGGGCTTCCCGATGCCGCGGATTTGCCGCACAGTTTTGCCGATCTCTACGCCGACTACGGTGATGCCAGCGCCGTTGAAATCATGACCATCCACAAAGCCAAGGGCCTGGAGTTCGACATGATCGTGCTACCGGCGCTCGATCGGTCGGTGCCGCGCGATCGCGGCCAATTGCTGCTTTCGCATCAATTCGCGCGCAGCGGTCGCGATGGCATGGTGATGGCCGCGCGGCCGCCGGTCGGGGCCGAGAGCGACTTGTTGTTCGAATTCTTGCGCTACCAGGCTCGCGACGCTGCCACGCTCGAGGCACAGCGCCTGCTGTATGTGGCCTGCACCAGGGCAAAATCGCAGCTACGCTTGACCGCCACGATCGGCAACGGAGACGAGTCCGAGGAGCCCGCAGAGGAATCGGCCGAACAAGATTCTTGGAGCCCTCGAGCCGGCAGCTTGTTGGCCGCCTTGTGGCCGGTGGTCGGCCCTGAATTCGTGGCGCAGAACCGCATCGCCGCTGCCCCCGCCAGCGGCCAAGCACCGCGCGGCGGCCCCCTGCAGCGCCTGCCCGCGAACTGGTCTGAAGGGCAACTGTTGGCCCCGCTCGTGGCGGAGGCGATTGCAGCGCAGCCTGTTCGGGAAGAGTGGCCGGTGTTCGACTGGGCTGGCGAAACCGCCAGGCGGGTCGGGAGCCTGGTGCACGCAGAACTGCAGGCCATGGATTTGACACGCATCGACGCGCGCGTGATTCGCGCACGCGAGGGGCATTTCAGCCGCTGGCTGGCCCTGCACGGCGTGCCGCCCGAACTTTTGCAGGCATCGGCAGCGCGCGTCGCTGAGGCCCTGCTGGCGGTGATCTCGGATCCGCGCGGGCGCTGGATTTTAGGATCCGGCTACCGAGACGATTTTCGCGAATACGCGCTTTCAGGACAGTGGCAGGGCGAGATGTGGCGCGTGGTCTTTGATCGCAGCTTCATCGACGCCGCTGGTGTGCGCTGGGTGATTGACTACAAGACCAGCCAACACCAAGGCAGCGGCGTGGAAGAATTTCTCGATCGCGAGGTCCTGCGTTATACGCCGCAACTAGAACGCTACGCGCGCTTGGCAAAGAAACTTGGGCCTGAACCGGTGCGCTTGGGATTGTATTTTCCGCTGATGAGGGCGTGGCGCGAGTGGGGTGCTTAAGCCTCACGGCTACGGGCCATTTTTTTCTTGACTGGCAGTCAGTACTGGATATATAAACAGTATCCCTAATTCACCGCAACCATACCGGAGTCCCCCCATGATCGGATATGTAACGCTGGGTACCAACAACCTGCCACGGGCTGCCGCCTTTTATGATGCCTTGCTCGGTGAGGTCGGCGCCAAGCGCATGATGGAAAACGAGCAGTTCGTCGCCTGGTCGGTGACACCGAGTTCACCCGGATTGGGCATCACCAAACCCTTTGATAAGAAAGCCGCCTCCGTCGGCAATGGCGTGATGGTGGCCCTGGCCGTTGACAGCAAAGCCAAGGTGGATGCCTTACATCGAAAAGCGCTGCAGCTGGGCGGGGCAGACGAGGGCGCGCCGGGACCACGGGGTGAGGGGTTTTATGCCGGCTACTTTCGGGACCTGGACGGCAATAAGCTCAACTTCTTCGTTGCGGGCTAAAAGGTAAACTCGAGTTCAACCGGGAAGCGCCCTTGAGGGTCTTGAGGCCGAAGTTGCGCCACGTTTTTCAATTCGGCGCGCAGCGCAGCGGAGGCTTCAGGACGCTCCTTGAACGTACCGGAGAAAAGACCCGTGCGTTCCGAGGGAGAGAAGTGGATCTGCGCCACCACCTCAATCGGCCCCCCCGCATCATTGAGCTTGGCGCTGATGCTGCCGTCAGGGGCAACGGCGCCGGCCGGCAGCTCCAGCACATAGCTGCCCAGATCCGCGCCTGCGGCGATGCCTGCCGACGATATATTGGCCGCCTCGATCCTTCCCACTACGCTAAGCGGCTTGTGGAAGTCGCTTTTCAGCTCCTGGAAATTCAGAGTGGCGGCGCCTCGCCAGCCGGCCGCTACGCCGATATCGGCGAGGCTTTCGATGGGCCCGCCGCCCCGGATGTCGCGCGCCGTAATGCCGGCGCGATCGATCTCGGCCGTGCCGTCGATGACGAAGCCCACCTTCACCCAGTGTATGTCGATCACGACCAGCGCTCGCAGCAGTGCGAGCGGATGAAGCCGCCATTCGATTGCGCCGGCATCGCGGGCATTGACGCTCAATTTTCCCGCGGCACCATGCATTGCGGTGCCGGACCAATCCTCGGCGTGAACTTGATGCGGAAGAAAGTACCCGATCACTGCGGCGGGCAGCGACACGATCGTTCCCGCCAACAAGGCCGCGAGACCGAGGAGAACCCACGGCCAGCGCGCTCGCGCCCGGGCTTTCAGCTCAATGTCGCGGCTTCGTGAACGTGACGCTGGCATTGACCATTCCGGGCGCGGCGCCCCGATCCACAGTGATCGATTCCAGCGCGTATCCATAGCGCGTGTCGAGGGTGTCGAGCCACGTAATCATGGTGTCAAATGGCGCCGCCTCCAGTTGCACCCGCACCCCTGTGGCGTTCGGCTGGGTGCCGCGCAGCGCGCTGGACAGGCCGGCTTCCCGGCCGACCCGGTCCACCAGCACCACCGGCACTTCCCCGGTATCGGCTGGAAGCCCAAATCCGGCGGCGCGGATTTCGGGAGCATTCACGCGCATCCACGCCAAATCTTCGCGCTTGTTTGCATTTGCCCGAACCGCTGTCGACACTGCGGATTGCAACGGCATGAGAATGCCGCCCACCAGTACGATCAGGGCCAAGACGACGGCACCGATGGCGACCACGCGCTGTTCCCGCGACTGCAGACCGTTGAACCAGGTTCGAAGCGTATTCATCGGCGCGCCCGCGAACCTTGCGTACGGATTTGGAGATGGGCTTCAACGCCGCCGGCCACAGGGTTGGAGGATTGAATTTCTGCGCTGAGGCCTTCTTTGGCGACCAGTTGTGACAGCTGCGACAATGCCCCAAGGCTGGGCGTATTCACCGTCATTTCCAGCGATTGATCGCGGTAGCTTAAGGAATTGATCGTGGTTTTCGGCGTGTTCGCCAGCGCGCTGCTCAAGGTTTGCAACGCGCGCAAAAAATATTGCGGGCCGGCCCCGGATTTGCGTATGCGATCGAGCCGATCCTGCATTTGGCGGCGTGGATCCGAAATGCGGTCGGTGGGCATGGCGGTCGCAAATACTTGGGATATTTCGCTGTCGAGGGCCGCGGATTCGTGCTTGGCGGAACGTATTTGAAGTGCCTGAGCGGCGACGTGCACGCCGAGCAGAGTCGCGGCGAGAATGGCTGCTAACCGCCACTGGCGCCAGCTTGCGCCATAGTCGGCGGCTCGTGAGAATTCGCCCTGCAGCAGGTTGACCGCATCGTCGGCCGCCAGTCCACGCGCCAGCCAGGGCAAGGCTCCGTTGGCCAGCAGCTGGACCCTGAGCGATGCGAAGTCCTGCACCAATTGCTCGAATTCGCTTTGAACGCGGGCCCAATCCTCGCGCGTCACATAGAGAATCGCACTTTCAGGAATTTTTGATTCCGCGGAGGGATCGAGAGGATCGGCAATCACGCCGGCGACCACCAGCGCTTCCTTCACCGGCGAAAGTTCCACGGCAAAGGGCAGCGCCCCCGGTCGCCGTACGGCGAGCCGTTGCTTTTCCAACCACAGCACCGTTTGTCCCGGATTTTCCGGGATGAGCGAAATGTCGGGGTAAATCGCATGCGCTTCGATGCCGGCAGCGCTCAAGTTGGCAACCCAGGCCTGCAACACGGAGCGCGATACCACCGCAACCGGTGTGCCGCCCGCTCGCCGCCGGCCAATGGCAAAGCACAATTGATCGACGTCTTCCGTCAGCTGCTCTTCCAGTGCAAAGGGCACGGCGCGCGCGATCTTGGCGCCGGTCCCCGGGGGCAGATCGGGCTCGGCAAGCAGAATCTGACTCGCGGACGCGAGAACGATCACTTTCCCGGTTCGTCCCACCGCGGCGGCAAGGCTCAGAGGACCGCGCTGCCGGGTCAGCGCCGGCGCGCCGCTCTCATCCAGCGTCAGCCATTCGGTCTCCTCTTGGTCGGGCGCTGGAAGGCGTAACAGCAGTGATTGCGGCATATGGTTTAATTCGTCCCGAACGAGCGCAGCAGCGGCGTAACTTTTTGGTTCCCACGGTACAAAAGACTGTACAAGGTGAACTGTGTAGTGCCAAGCGTAACCCGCGTGGTCAGCTGAAAGTAGGAACTCCTCGTATCGATGGGGCTGCCGATGGTTGCCATGGCCTTAGGCCCGGCAAAACTGGTCGCCACGTTCGTGAATGTCGTCTTATCGGGAAAACAGCCGGTTTTGCGTCCGTTGGCGAGCACCGCCGGATTGCCCGACCATTCACCGCTCAAACCTTCCACCAAGCTTTCCAGCACGAGTGCCGGCGCCGTGCAGAGATTGATCGTGGTGTTCGCATTGGGCAATGCCGTTACATAGGGAGCGATCTTTCGATACCGATCGGCGCCGAAGCCGGGGAGGTTCATCAGCTCGCTGGCGGACATCATGGGCCAGTTGCCGGTACGGTAGGGCGGAGTTTGCGAGGTATAAACCGAATCTTCCGCGCCATCGGGATCGCTGACCACATCGTCCGGGTCGATCCAGTCGCGGGCCAATCCCGCCCATCGGGGTTCCACGCCCACGGAAACGAGCAGCCGCTGAAACTGCTGCAGCGGCAGCGGATCCTCGGTTTTGCCGTCAGCACCTAGGCGGGCGAGGCTGTTCAGATTGAATCGCCCCTGCATGTCTTCCAATCCGCCCTGCAGAGTACCGATGGGCTCTGCCTCGGGGTTGTTTTCCGGAGTTATGGGCAGCGCCTGGGTGGGCTGCGCCCACGGCGCGGCCAAGGTAGTCAGCGTGGCACTATTTTGCAAATCCTGGATCAGCACGTCAGCGGCCAATGCTTCAGCGCCCATGCCGAAGTGTAGCGCCTGTTCCGCAGCGAGTATGCCGACCGTGCGCCGCTGTTCCAGAAATCCATCGAAGCTCAACTTGGTGGCTAGAATCGTGGCGAGGGCAACCAGCACGAGCGCGATGATGAGCGCAACGCCGCGCTGTCTTTGAGGCTTCGCCGCAAACTGTTTCACCCGGCCACCTCGATCAGCCTGCGCACGGCTCCCCAATCCTTGAATTGAATGATGAGCTCCACCGCGACCGGCCGGGACTGGAAAAGATCCGGCGTGGACGTGGGCCCAGGCCATTGGTTTTGCCAGGTCTGATTGCTATCGAGGTAGCGCAGCTGCACACCGGTCACCCTCGTGAGCAAGTCTTGCACCACGGGTTTATTGCCTTGCACGGTATCCAAGTTGCTTTGGTAACTGCGCTTGAGAACATCGCCGACCAATGCGTACGAAACCCGCTGCAAGGTGCTGCGCTGCTGTCCGGCGGTATTGGACCACCCGGCGCGCGTTACATCGATGATCGGAATAATGTTGGTATCGTTGCTCGAACCGAAGCTGGGGCCGGAATTGAAGCCGGGGCCGGAATTAAAACTCATCCCTGGACTCGAGTTGGAGCCTGCGCTCAAGCTCGAACCGGTGCTGGAGTTTGAGCTCAAAGTGGAGATGGGCGCCGTGACGGCGCCGGCGCCCGCCGTGCCGCGCAGCGCCGGAAGTCGGGCTTGCCCCAGCAGATCGCGCACCGGACGCGGGACGGCTTCCGCCAGGTCCTGCACCATCATCCGCATGCCAAATTCGATTTCGCGGGAGCGCTGCAACGAATCCTCGGTGCGTTCCGCGGAGATGCGCGCGGCGCGATAGGTCGCATAGCCGAGCCCCGACATGATGAGCAGGATCAGCATTGCCACCAAGATCTCAATCAGCGTGAATCCAGCGCCGCGGCGCCTTTGGTTTCGGGGCTGGCGCGTCATGGCTGGGTCGGCTGGATCGGCTGGGTTGGCGGGGTTGGCGGGGTTGGCGTCGGTGTAATGGGGGTGCCGCCGCCGATGGTTCCATTGCCCGGAGTGCCTACACCCGGAGTGCCCGGAGTCCCATTCGGCGTGCCTTGAGTGGGCGGCGCCGGAATGGTGCCCTGTGTCCAATCCACATTCGAAAAGCCCGGCGTCGACAGTGACGTGCCCAGAAAGCCGATGGCCTGAGCGACGGGATTGCCCTTGGTTTTGGCATCTCCGGCATAAACCCGCACCACCACGCGCTGCATGGTACCGATGCTGGTATTGAAGTAGCGCGTATCGTAGTGCCACTTTCGGTTGGCGAAATCGAGCTCGCCGGTATCGGTGTTTTGGCCGAATTTACTGACGATCAAACGCACCTCGGACAGGCGATTGAGCGCAATCCATTGCGCGATGGTTTTATCGCGCAGGTAGCTGCTGGTACGCGCCGTGCCGTTGACCGCGACCATCAGGGCGCCCAATCCCAGCGCGACAATCACCAGCGCCACCAACACCTCGACCAGGGTGAAGCCATGTGCAAAGCGTTCGGATCCCTGCGGCGCCCGCGCCGGCGCGCGGCTCATGTGGTTTTTTCCACTTGGTTGGAGCTCTCGCGCGTAATTTTGCCGAGAGCATCGCCGTCCACCGAGGCCTTCGCCTGTGTCACATCGCGCAGCAAGGTCAAACGAAAGGGCGTGCCTTCGCCACTCGCGGCGATCGCTACCTGCGGCGGCGGCGGTGCATCGCTCGATAGACTTCGGTCGATGGGTTTCAACACCACCGTCTGCGAGTCGAGCTGTAACTGAAAACTGATGCCTTTGGGCAATTCGCGGTGCCGATATTCCTGCTCCTGGTTGAGCATCATCCAACGATCGCGGCGCGGATCGTAGACCACGAATTCGTAGGCGGTGGGCTCGATTCGCAAGCCGAAGTCCCGGCCCTCCAACAGGGCGCGGTCATGCAACAAGCCGACAAGTCCCTGAATGCGCCGGCTCTCCTCGTCGAGTTGGCTGTCGCGTCCGGTGGCGTTGACCGACAATACGGCAAGCGAGATGACCACGGCCATGATCACGAGCACAACCAGAATCTCGACTAGAGTGAAGCCTTTGCTGCGCATCGCCGCCCCCTTTGCAGGAGGCTCATTTCTGCTCTTGAGTCCAGCTGAGGATATCCGCATCCGGACCTTCGCCGCCAGGTTTGCCGTCGCGGCCGTACGACATGATTTCATACTCGCGGCCATCCGAACCCGGGCTTGCATAGACATACGGATTGCCCCACGGATCCTTGGGCAGCGTCGAGAGGTACCCGTGGGCTGGATAGTTGGTGATACTGGGATCCGCGGGCTGCTTCACCAGCGCCTGCAGACCTTGCTCGGTGGTCGGGTACTTGAAGTTGTCCAGGCGGTACAGGTCCAAGGCGGTCGCAATTGATTTGATATCGGTCTTTGCCGCCGTCACCCGGGCCGTATCCACCTTACCCAAAATATTTGGCACCACGAGGGCGCCGAGCACTGCGAGAATGACCACGACGACCATTATCTCGATTAGGGTAAAACCACGTTGGCGATTGCGCATAAAGACCTCGAAAGTTCTATGAATCATAGCAAAATAGGCCGAACCGATGCCTCGTGAGGCCGCAAATCGCTTCCAAGAGATCGCTGCGGCACTACAGTGGGATCGCGGCCGATGGATTTGGTTGCTTTTGATTTTGCTGCTGCTTGGCGCCGTGTTGGGTCTTGGCGACAGCGTCAGCGCGCTGCTGCGCTATGATCGCAGCGCTATTGCGGCCGGGGGATGGTGGCGGTTGCTAACGGCCCACATCGTACACCTCGATTTACACCACCTGATTCTGAACGAGCTTGGCCTGGTGCTGATGTGGTCGCTGTTTGCGCAGGATTACGACGCGGTCGAATGGTGCGCCATCGTGATGTCCGGGGCGCTGGCGATCAGTTCGGGCCTGTGGTGGCTGAGCCCGCGCGTCGGCTGGTACGTCGGGGCGTCGGGAGTACTGCACTCGATCATGGCTGCCGGCGCTGCCAAGCATCTCGCAGAGCGTGCCTGGGACCGGTGGATTTTGTTCGGCGGATTGTGCATTAAATTGGCCTGGGAGCAATGGGGCGGACATGCCGCGCCGCTGGTTGTGGTGGACGCGCACTTGTACGGCGCGGCATCCGGATTTGCGGTGGGGACACTACTTTCGTGGCGGACCGCTATAATTCGGCTCGCTTGGCGTCCACGTTCTCGTGCCTAAAGGACTAGAAAATCATGTCGCTCGCGTTCGTATTCCCCGGGCAAGCTTCTCAGTCCATCGGCATGATGAGCGCTTTGGGGAAAATCTCGCCGGTCATCGAGGCGACCTTTGCCGAGGCCAGCGCGGTCTTGGGATACGATCTTTGGCAGCGCTGCCAGGTTGGACCCGCCGAATTACTCAATGCGACAGAATGCACTCAGCCCGCCATGCTGACGGCCGGAATTGCAACTTATCGGCTTTGGCGCGAACGCGGCGGGGCAGTGCCCGCCATGATGGCCGGCCACAGCCTCGGCGAATTCAGCGCACTGGTCGCAGCCGGGTATCTGGACTTCAGGTCGACGGTGCACCTGGTGAAATACCGCGGTGAGCTCATGCAGTCTGCGGTGCCGAATGGCCAGGGGGCGATTGCGGCAATATTGGGCCTCGAGGATGCCGACGTCGAGGCGGCTTGCGAGGAGGCGGCGCAGGGTGAGGTCGTGGAAGCGGTCAACTTCAATGCCCCGGGACAGGTGGTGATCGCCGGACAGGCCACGGCGGTGGCGCGCGCCATCGAGAGTGCCACGGCCAAAGGGGCGAAGCGCGCGATCATCTTACCGATGAGCGTTCCTGCGCATTGCTCGCTGTTGCAGTCTGCAGCGGAAAAGCTGCGAATTCGTCTCGACAGCACGGCGGTGGCCGCACGCTCCGATATCGCGGTGTACGGCGTCGATATCCGCATCCACTCCGGTCCAAACGATATTCGGGCCGGGTTGGTCAAACAGTTGGCGACGCCGGTGTTCTGGGCGGCAACGGTGCGCACCATGATTGCTGCGGGCGCAACACAGATTTTCGAGTGTGGCCCTGGAAAAGTGTTGACCTCGCTGAATCGGCGCATCGACAAGAATCGGGATCTTACAATGCTGGCTCTGGAGGATCCGGAGGCTCTGGAGGGCGCGCTGGCCGCGGCCAAAAACCCATGAACAGCGTACGCCGAGCGGTGCCGCCATGTTGAACGGAGAAATTGCGCTGGTCACCGGCGCGTCGCGTGGCATAGGCGCTGCCATTGCGGATCGCCTGAGCGCCGACGGCGCCCGCGTCATTGGCACCGCCACGACGGCGGAGGGGGCGGCCCGCATCAGCGAGAACTTGGGTGCTCGCGGCGGACGCGGCGCGGTGCTCGACGTCAACAGCCAGGAGTCGATCGATGCGTTAATCGAGGGCATCGAAGCCAAGGAAGGCCCGATCCGCATTCTTTGCAATAATGCCGGCATCACCCGCGACACCCTGCTGTTGCGCATGAAGCAAGACGACTGGGACTCTGTGTTGCAGACCAATCTGGCCTCGGTGTTCCGGCTGTCAAAGGCGGTGCTGCGCGGCATGATGAAGGCGCGCGCGGGACGCATCATCAGCATCACGTCGGTGGTCGGTCTCACCGGCAATCCCGGCCAGGCCAACTACGCCGCCGCCAAGGCGGGAATCATTGGATTTACCAAGTCGCTGGCGCGAGAGGTCGGTTCGCGCGGCATCACCGCGAACGCCATCGCACCGGGATTCATCGACACCGACATGACTCGGGGCTTGAGCGAGGCACAGCGCGCCGCGCTGAACAGCCAGATTCCCGTAGGCAGGCTGGGTCAGCCGGCCGACATAGCCGGCGCAGTGGCCTTTTTGTGCTCCGCCGACGGCGCCTATATCACCGGGGAAACGCTGCATGTGAACGGCGGGATGTACATGCCTTGAGGGCGTTTGCGCCCTCAGTCGCCGTCTTTTGTCAAGACAATCAGGGTACCGTTGCCGGCAAATGTGCGTTCATGGTAGCCGCCGTCGCCGCGTTCACATAAAATACGCGCCCGGTCGATGTCACAGGCTGGTCGCGGGGTTTTTTATAAATCGCATGAATAGCAATTCCGAGAGGACACCATAACGATGAGTACGGTTGAGCAGCAAGTTAAAAAGATCGTGGCCGAACAGCTGGGTGTAAAAGAAGAAGAAGTCACCAATGATGCCTCGTTCGTCGACGATCTGGGGGCAGACTCGCTGGACACGGTGGAACTGGTGATGGCGCTCGAGGAAGAATTCGAGACGGAAATTCCCGATGAGGATGCCGAAAAGATCACCACGGTTCAGCAAGCGATCGACTACATCAATTCGCACAAGGGCAAGGCCTAAACCTCTTTTGGTTCCGCGCGGCATTCTCCTGATGTTTGTACGGCGACGCTCGCCGGTTGATCAATCCACAATCAGGAGTTGATATTGAGCAAGCGACGCGTCGTCATTACGGGTCTTGGAATCGTCTCGCCGGTGGGCAATGACGTGGCGACGGCGTGGGCCAATATCTTGGCCGGCCACAGCGGCATTCAGCCGATTGTGCGATTCGATACCAGCAACTTTCCAACGCATTTCGGCGGCGAGGTTAGAAACCTCGAGTTGGACGGATTCATGACTCCCAAAGATGCGCGCCGCATGGACGCGTTCATGCAATACGGCGTCGTGGCCGGGATCCAGGCGATGCGCGATTCAGGTCTCGAGGTCACGGAGGCCAATGCGGACCGCATCGGCGTGATGATGGGTTCCGGCATGGGCGGGCTCGAGTCCATCGAGCAGGCCTACGACAAGTATCTGGAGACGCACGGACCTAAGAAGGTGTCGCCGTTCTTCATCCCGGCCAGCATCATCAATCTGGTCAGCGGACATTTGTCGATTGTGTTCAAGATAACGGGACCCAACCTGGCCGTGGCCACTGCGTGCACGACCTCCACGCATGCGTTGGGATTGGCCATGCGCCTGATCCAGTACGGCGATGTGGATGCGATGCTGGCCGGCGGCTCGGAGATGGCCACCTGCCCCACGGGAATGAGCGGTTTTGCGCAGGCCAAGGCGTTATCGCTGCGCAATGACGATCCACAAGCGGCCAGCCGGCCCTGGGACAAGGATCGCGACGGCTTCGTCATGGGCGACGGTGCCGGCGCCATGCTGCTCGAGGACTTTGAGTTGGCGAAGGCTCGAGGCGCGCGAATCTATGCCGAAATCGTCGGCTTCGGCATGAGCGGCGATGCGTTCCACGTCACGGCCCCGCCGGAAGACGGCGAAGGCGCGCGCAAAGCGATGTCCAAGGCGCTCATCGACGCGCGCTTGAATCCTGAACAAGTGCAGTACATCAATGCTCATGCTACCTCGACCGAGCTCGGTGACCGCGCCGAAACACTCGCGATTCGGCGCGCGTTCGGCCCGGCCGCCGATAAGGTAGCAGTCAGTTCGACCAAGTCGATGACCGGACACTTGCTGGGTGCCGCCGGGGTGGTCGAGGCAATTTTTTCCGTGCTGGCGCTGCGCGATCAAGTGGCGCCGCCGACCATCAATTTGCACCAGCCGGGCGAGGGCTGCGATCTTGACTACGTGCCGAACACGGCGCGAAAGATGACGCTCGAATACACCCTATCGAATTCGTTCGGGTTCGGCGGAACCAATGGGTCGGTAATTTTCCGAAGGCCCTGAGCCGCTGAACCCCGTCCAGCATTTCTCGCAAGCGCGCCGGCGTGGGTGGCAAGTGTGAAACGCATCCTACGAATTACTCTCGCACTGCTGGTGTTGCTGTCGGTCGCCACCGCGGCCGCGGTTCTTAAGGAAGGCCTGCGAAGTCTCGACGCGCCGCTGCTCCTTGAGTCCGTAACGCGCTTCAAGGTGCCGGCCGGCGCGAGTTTCGGGCATGTGGCGGCGGAGCTGGCGTCGCAGGGCATCGTCGCGCATCCCAAAGCGTGGGTTCTATACGCGCGCTGGAAAGGACTGGCTGCGGCGATCAAAGCAGGGGAATACGAGATACCACCGGGTACGACGCCGCGCGAGCTATTGATGAAAATGGTGAACGGCCAGGTGATGTTGCATTCCTTCACCATCGTCGATGGATGGCGGCTGCAGGACCTGTTCGAGGCCATGCGCCGCAATCCCGAGATAGTTGTCACGCTGCCTGCGCAGGGCACACTTGCCGTGCAGGCCGCCAACCTCATGGAGAAGCTCGGCGCTGCCGGCACTGAAGCCGAAGGCCAATTCTTGCCCGAGACTTATCGCTTCATCGGCGGCACCACCGACGTCGAGTTGCTGCGCCAGGCGCATGCGGCGCTGGCCAAGGAGTTGGATGCCGCATGGGCGAGCCGCGATCCCGACTTGCCGCTGCGCAATCCCAATGAATTGTTGATCATGGCTTCGATCATCGAAAAGGAGAGCGGCGTACCTCAGGAACTTGGCAAGATTGCCGGTTTGTATCTGCACCGCCTGAGCGTAGGCATGCGCTTGCAAGCCGATCCGACCATAATCTACGGCATGGGTGATCGATACGATGGCGATATTCGAACGGTGGACCTGCGCAGCGACGGGCCCTACAACACCTATACACGCGCGGGCCTGCCGCCAACGCCCATCGCCCTGCCAAGCGCGGCGGTGATTCGTGCCACCGCGCACCCCGAGAAGACGGATGCCATCTATTTTGTGGCATCCACCAAGGGCGACGGCAGCCATGTATTTTCCGCCACGCTCGAGGCGCATAACGCCGCCGTGGCCGCGTATGTAGCTCATCAACGGCACAAAGCTGCGCAGGGTTCTCCGCGATGAGTGCATTAGGCAAATTTGTGACCCTGGAAGGGATTGAAGGCGTCGGCAAGTCGACGCAGGTGGCGCGCCTGTCGGCGGCGCTGCAGGGCAAAGGCGTTGCGCATGTGGTGACACGTGAACCAGGCGGCACGGCTCTCGCTGAGACCATCCGCGATGTCGTGCTGACCGCACGCGATGAGGCGCTGCCGGCGACCGCGGAACTGCTGCTCATGTTTGCTGCGCGAGCGGTACACATCAAGAACCTCGTCGAGCCGAATCTTCGTGCGGGCCGATGGGTGATTTGCGATCGCTTCACCGACGCGACTTATGCCTACCAAGGCGGCGGCCGCGGCGTGCCAACCGGGCAGATCCGCGAATTGGAAGCCATGGTGCAAGGCGCATTGCGCCCCGACCTCACCGTTTTGCTCGACGCACCGGTGGCGAATGCCTTGGCGCGCGCCCGTACGCGCAATGCCGGGGCCGCCGAGGATCGTTTTGAACGCGAAAAGAGTGAATTTTTCGAGCGGGTGCGGTCTGCGTACTTGGCGCGTGCGGCGGCGGATCCCACTCGCGTCGCCGTGGTCGACGCGACTCGACCGGTCGACGAAGTCGGCGCCAGTATTCTCGGGCTGCTTGGGGCGAGAGCATGGATTTCCTGAGCGCCGATTCCCTGCCGTGGCTGAAGGACGCGCAGCAGCGCCTGCGCGCGTCCCTTGATGCGGGCCGTCTGCCGCATTCGCTGTTGGTGCTCGCCGCGCCTGGATTGGGCGCGGAACAATTGGCGCAGTGGATTACCGCCTTGACCTTGTGCGAACGCCCAGACGCGCGCCCATGCGATGTCTGCGCTGCATGCCGACTGCTGCGTTCGGACACTCATCCGGATGTGCACGTGCTGCGCCTCGAGGAGGATGCGCAGCAGATCAAGGTTGATCAAGTCCGCGAGTTGATTGAATCCTTGGCGCTGAAGAGCTATCGAGGCGGGTTCAAAGTGGGCGTCATCGAGGGAGCCGAGGCATTGAATGTACATGGTGCAAACGCATTTCTGAAGACGCTCGAGGAGCCGACATCGAACACGGTGCTCATCATGATTGCGCGGCCAAGCCACCGGCTACCCGCGACCATTGCAAGCCGCTGCCAGCGTCTGACGCTGCGCCCGCCGGCAACGGCGGACGCGGTAAAATGGCTGCACGCTAAATCGCCTGCCGCGAACGCCTGGCAAGCAGCGCTGGCACTGGCCGGCGGCGCGCCTTTGCTGGCATTGGAATTGGCTGCTTCCGGACTTGCCGAAATCGATGCCGATATGCGAGCGAGCATTGCGGAATTGGCCGATGGCACAGTCGATGTGACCTTGCTGGCCGAGTGCTGGGTAAGATCAAATCCGGCACTGCGTATCACTTGGCTTGAGAACTGGATCACACAGCGCGTACACATGGGGCTCGGAGCCTCTGCTTCGCATCAAACTGCGGAACCAATCCGCTTGCCTGCCGCTTTACTTAAGCCCAAGATACGTGCTTTATTCGAGCTGCTGGACGCCTCGCGTGAGATCAGGCGTCTTGCGTCGACCGGCATGAATCAACAATTGGCGCTCGAGGCGTTGCTGGTCGGTGGCCGAACCGCGCTGGCGAAATGAATCTCATTGTGGGAATGGTAGGTTGAGAAGTCCAAGTAATAAACCAGGTCTGCTGACGCTTACCATCAAGGACAAAAGCGCGTTGTATCTTGCCTATATGCCGTTCGTGAAAAACGGCGGCCTGTTCATCCCGACCAACAGCAATTATCGATTGGGCGATGAAGTGTTCATGCTGCTCAATCTCATGGGCGAGGAAGAGAAGCTGCCGGTGGCCGGGCGCGTGATTTGGATGACCCCGAAGGGCGCGCAAGGCAAAAGAACCGCCGGCATCGGCGTGCAGTTCAGCGATCAGGACCGCGGCAATACGCAAAAGAAAATCGAGAACTATCTGGCCGGCGCGCTCGGCGGGGATAAACCCACGCACACGATGTGAGCGGTTGCGGCGCTAGCGTCGGGGATCAATCGGCTCGACGTAAACCGGCGCGGGCGGCGACGCAATCCTGCGTGGCTCGTGCGGCGCTCTGAAGACATACACCAACACGGCGATGATCAGAAGCAGGAACGCCAGGGCCAAGTACTTGTGTTCGGCGAGCAAGGAGCGGGGCTTGTGCTCGATCCAAGGCTTGGGAACGTGGCGATTGGGAGGGCTATCCACTGCGTGAGCGAGCAGCCTCGCTCGCCGCGAGCCCGCCTTTCAATACATAGGCCTCGAATCCCCTTTCACTCAGGATATACGCGGCCGCGGAGCTGCGCCGTCCGGTATCGCAGCACACGACGTATTGGGTGTTCTTGTCCAACGCGTTGATCTTCAGGCGGATGAAATACAGCGGGATGTTGACCGCGTCGTCGATACGGAAGTTTTGAAACTCGCTCGGCAGGCGCACATCCAGCCACTTGCCACCTTTTGCGACGATTTCCCGCGCTTTCTCCGGCTCCACCCATTGCAGCAGCGGTTCGTTCAGCAATGTCTGAAAATCGTTCTTGCCCAAGCGCATCAGCGTGCCGTCTGAGGACATCGTCACCGTTGCATTGCGCTTGGCCTCGGCGATCAAAGCTTCTTCCCCAAAGCTGTCGCCGGGGCCGAGCTCCGCGAGCTTGATGCCCTCCTTGTTCAGCGGCGTCTCGCGCGTCACGATGCACTTGCCCGACACAACGACATAAAAAAAATCGCCCTCGGTGCCCTGCTTGATGACGATATCGCCGGTGCGATAGTTGATGCGCTGCATGCGCATGAATATGGCTTGAATATTGGCGGGCGGGATGCGATGGAAGGCCTTGGTTTGCAGCAGCGTCGTCATCCAGTCGCCGGTTACATCCAAGCCGTCGCTGCCGAGCTCGGAAACCTCGTATTGACCGGTTTGGTCCCAGGTCAGCAGCACATCGAGCAAATCGCTGTCGATCATGATGTATTCGATGTCATTGGCAGCGCGCGCGGTAAATTTTCGCGGTAGCCCGGGCGCGAGAGCCGCGCGTGCTTCCGGGGTTCCGGCCCTGATCACCCCCATGATGCGATCGTCGGCCCGCAATTCGATCTGGCCGGCCACGAGATAGAACGTGCGTTTGTCGGTATCGCCCTCCTTGAACAGCACGCGGCCTGCGGTCAATTCGCGAATCACCGTTTTCCGGGCAAGCGCGTGCAGGTTCTCCGCCTTCAGGCCGTCGAGCGGCGAGAAGGTCCTTAAAATTGCGAGATTGAGTGGTCGTTCGTCCATCGAAGAATTCGTCTGCCCCTAGGCTTTCAACTCTATGATTTTGGAGCTGAATCCTACCATAGGAGCCGCCAGCTGCGGCCACGCAGTGGTTCACAGAGACCGGCTGTCAAGGAGAAATGAGCGGCCAGCCCTCGTCCGGGCGGAAGCGCTCGCCGTAGCGCTCCGCGAGTTCGTGCAAGCGGCGAGTGACAATCGCGATGCCGCGTTGCTTCGCATATTGCAGCGGTCCGCCGCGAAACGGCGCAAAACCGGTTGCAAACACCGCGCCGGCATCCAGTAGATCGGCATCTGCAACGGTGCCCTCGCGCAGGCAGGCAACCGCCTCATTCAACATCGGCAGAATCAGCCGGTCCTGCAGATCCTCGGGCGCGTTGAAGCTCGCCATCTTGGGTTTTTGTGCTTTGCCGTCGCGCCAGAGATAGAAGCCTTCGCCGCTTTTGCGTCCGAATTTCTTTTGCTCCACCAAGCTGATCAAGATGCGCGGCACTTCGCGCTGAAACGCCGCGCCTAACACCCGACCCACTTGCAAGGATACGTCCAAGCCGACGACGTCGGTGAGTTCGATCGGACCCATGGGCATGCCGAACTGCACGGCCGCGCGATCGATCAGCGCAGCAGGAATACCGGCCTCGAGAGCAAACAACGCCTCGTTGACATAAGGGCTGAGAATGCGGTTCACGACGAAACCGGGCGCGCTCTTGCAGGGCAGCGGCAGCTTGTCGAGTCGGCGCGTGAATTGCAGCGCGTCTTGCAGAACCTGGCTGTCGGTGCCGGCACCCTGGACCACTTCCACCAGCTGCAGCTGCGCGACGGGATTGAAGAAATGTATGCCAACCAATCGCCCCGCCTGCTTGAGCCTCTCGGACAGCGTTTCGATTTTTATGCTCGATGTATTGGTTGCCAAAATCGCCTTAGGCTTAAGTTTCGGTTCGAGCTCCGCATACAGCGCCTGTTTGGCCGCGGCGTTTTCGACGATGGCTTCGATGATCAGGTCCGCAGCCGCAACGCCGTCGCCGTTCACATCCATCTTCAGGCGCGACATCGCTGCCCGTGCCGCAGCCGGCTCTTTCAGGCGTTTCTCGAAAAATAATTTCGCGCGCTCGAGCGCCGGTTGAATCAATTGCTCCGTGCGGTCTTGCAGCGTCACAGTCATGCCTCGATAAGCCGACCAGGCGGCAATATCCCCGCCCATCACGCCGGCGCCGACCACATGCACATGCTTGAATTCGGCCGTGGACTCTGCCCCCAAACTCTTGAGGCGATCTTGCAGCAGGAACACGCGCACCAGATTGCGGGAAGTCGGCGTGCACATGAGTTCGCTGATGGAGCGAGCTTCCGCTTCGAAGCCCGCCGCTCCGGCCCCGCCGTGTCGCCGCCACAGGTCGAGGATGGCGTAGGGAGCAGGGTAGTGTTCGCGCCGGACGCTATGATTCAAGGTCACCGCGGTCTGCCGCGCAAGGATTGGGCGCACGGCACCCAGATTCAGGATCCTATCGACGCAGGATGCGGATTTCTTCGGCGGTGCGCGCATCAGCAGCTGTTTGGCCCGCGCCGCGAGTTCATTTCGCGGCACGAGTTCGTCCAGCAGGCCTACCTTCAAGGCGCGCGCTCCCTTGAAGGGGCGGCCTTTGAGCATGAGTTCGAGCGCCGCCCGCGCGCCGATGAGCTGCACGCTGCGCACGGTGCCGCCAAATCCGGGATGGATGCCGAGCAGCACTTCCGGCAATCCCAACGTCAACCCGGGGTCATCGGCGCCGATACGATAAGTGCAGGCCAGCGCCAATTCCAAACCGCCGCCCAGCGCAAAGCCATGCAGCGCGGCAGCGGTCGGGCAGGGCAGATCCTCGAGCTGTTGCAGAACCGCTTGGCCCGCCCGCACCAGCTCGTAGCCCTCTTGCGGCGTGCGGATATTCAAGAATTCCTTGATATCCGCGCCGGCGATGAAGCCGTTGCTTTTTGCGGATTGGACGACGACGCCGGCAGGGCGCAGAGCGGCAATTTCACCGAGCCTGGCGGCCAATTCGCGCACCACGCTGCCCGATAACACGTTGGTGGAGGCACTTTTCAGATCGCAAGTGAGCCAGCCGATGCGCTCGGCGTCGATTTGCAGCGACCAACTGCCATCGTTCATGCGGCCTGCTGGGCAGACTTGAGTATCGTGAAATCGCAAATCTTAGCGAACCGGTTCGAAATACTCAATGCACAGTATTCCTAACCATACGCCTCTGATCTGCGTGTCACGATACTGAAATCTACCCGCAGGCCAATCAACAGACGACAGTTGGTCGCTGCAAATCTACTCCGAGCGTATCGGCAGTCTCACACGATCAGAAGAGTGCCTCCACCAACGCTATCATCCAGCTCCAGCCGCCAAGGTGTCTAAATTACCGCTCTCCGCCCGCCGGCGTCGTCGTCCAATCCGGAAAGAGCAACGGCTTCATCGTCGACGCGGATATCACGATCTTCTTGCATATCCTTACGCCACAACAAGGCTACGATTTGGTGCGGGCAGGGCAGATCCTCGAGCTGCTGCAGAACGGCTTGCCCCGCCCGCACCAGTTCGTAGCCCTGTTGCGGCGTATGGATATTCAAGAATTCCTTGATATCCGCGCCGGCGATGAAGCCGTTGCTTTTTGCGGATTGGACGACGACGCCGGCAGGGCGGAGAGCGGCAATTTCGCCGAGCTTGGCGGCCAATTCGCGCACCACGGTGCCCGATAACACGTTGGTGGAGGCACTCTTCAGATCGCAACTGAGCCAGCCGATGCGCTCGGCGTCGATTTGCAGCGACCAACTGCCGTCGTTCATGCGGCCTGCTGGGCAGACTTGAGTATCGTGAAATCGCAAATCAGCGGCAGATGATCGGAAAACTGCACATCGGGTATTTCGAACCGATTCACTTCGATCTGCGCGCTGTGCAGAATGAAATCGAGCTCCTTGCGCGGGCTGCGGCTGGGATATGAGGGCAGGCCCTGGGCATTGGCATTCTTCAAACCCGCGGCCTGGGTGAACAGGTAGATCTCATGCTCACCCCAATACGTATTGAAGTCGCCGGCCACGATCACCGGCTTGCGGGTCTTGCGCACCAAATCATAGAGATAGCGCAGCTGATACTGTCGATGGCGGAATTTCAAGGATAAGTGCACCAAGAAGATCGCGATATCATCCAGCTCCAGTTCGATGATGAGCCGCTTGATGCCGGTGTCGAAATAATGAAATCGCTCGCCGCGGACGCGCGGCGCCGCGAGGAACGCGTTGGCTTGCTTGCGGACGATGGGCACAATTTGATTGACCGACGCGACCCCGTACTTGCATTCATAGGTCGAGTAATGGCCCAACGAGCGCGCGATGAAGTCGGCCTGATTGACCATTCCGGTGCGTATGGAACCGGTGTCCACTTCGATGAGGCCCACCACGTCCGGATCCTGCTGCTTAATGAAGTCGGTTATACGGGACAGAACTTGACGGCTGGAGCGAAGGTAGCCGGCGCCCGGTACCGGGAGGTGGAATGCCGGGCCGGTTCCGGTCGCATATCGTATATTGTAAATCAGCAATCGCACCCGGCCCATTGTATCGGCGCGCGGTGCTTCGCGCATGACCATCGTCAAGTTACACTAGCGCCATGTCGGCAAATCCCATCCGCCTGTTCGTGACCCACGCCTGGGTGGAGAACGACGACTACACGCGGGTTTTCGAGTACCTCGAAGCATCCGGCAAGTTTTACTATTTCAACACCAGCCAGCCGCAGGCGAAGCAGCCGATCGACAAGGAATCGCAGCGCGAGGACCTACGCCGGCAGATTGCACCCTGCGAGGTCGTCATCGTGTTGCCGGCGGTCTATAAGATTGCGCCGGAGCTGGTGCTGTTTCAGATGACTTTTGCCAAAGCCGCCGATCGGCCGATTGTCGCAATGGAGAATTTTGGTTCCACCGCTCCGCTTCCCAAAGCCATCAAAGACCTGGCGGACGAAGTCAGCCCCTGGAATGAGCGCAGTGTGATCGATGCGCTGCGCCGCCAGGCGCGGCATCAGGAGTCGACGCGCTGGGACTCGATCGACTTCAAGCTCGATTGAATTAGTTGCTGGCGATCAACGCCGGAACATCGAATTCTTGGGGCGCGCAATCCACGCGGATGCAATTGCACCACGGTACTGGGGCGCGCCGCATTGACATGCGTCTTGCACATCTGATCGAACATCTCGACGATCAGAGTGGCGCAGTCATCGGCTTCCTGATTCGACATCTTGCGCACCGACGCCGTTACGGCATCCTCGCCGGGCAGCGGCTGAACGCCGCACATACTGCGCATGACCTGTTCGAAACTTTTGCGAATCTCGGCAGGAACTTGATCTTCGGAAAGTGATGACAGGTGTCGCCGGTAGGCGCACACCAAGCGTTGCTTGATCGGAGTCGATCGAACTAGTTCGAGGGTGGCACAGTGCAAACATTCCCAGGTGCTGATCATGTAAGACCTACGGTGATCAAAACGCAAACCTAAAGTGGTTTCGAGGTTGTTACCTTACATCTGTTCTTGTTAAATCAATAGTCTGCGACTGGAATATACAAGACAATCGACAAAACGCAACGTGCAATTTGTCAACAATTTGAACTGCGTCCTAGTGGAGTTTCGAGGCGGTTTTTAACTTATTGTGGAGAAATAAACTTATATAGTCTCACTATCTCGTTGAAATATATACACAAAATAGTGTTCAGTCCTGAGCTGCCCGGCAGCCGCGAAACCTAAGCAGGCTCTGCTTACGCTGACGATATCTCTGCCGGTGCATCGCCGGTATTTGCGGAGTGATTTGCCCCGATCAACATGTAGACGCCGGGCACGACGAACAACGTGAACAGCGTACCGATGGCAAGCCCGGTGGAGATCACCAGGCCGATCGCGAAGCGCGACGCGGCGCCGGCGCCGCTGGCGAACACCAGCGGTACCACGCCGAGCACCATGGCGGCGGTGGTCATGAGGATGGGCCGCAGGCGAACCGTCGCAGCCGCCACGATGGCCGCTGCTTTGGTTTTGCCACTGTGCTGCTCCTCGTTGGCGACTTCGACGATCAGGATGCCGTGCTTGCTGATCAACCCGATCAGCGTCACCAGGCCGACTTGCGTGTAGATGTTCAATGTTGCGCCGTGAACCCCGATTGCGATGAATATCAAGGCGCCCGCAATGGATAGGGGCACCGAGATGAGAATCACCAGAGGGTCGCGGAAACTTTCGAACAGCGCGGCCAGCGCCAGGAACACGATGATGATGGCGAAGCCGAACGTGCCCATGACGCCGGCGGATTCTTGCAGGTACTGGCGCAGCTGCCCCGCGTAGTCGAGCGAGTAACCTTGGGGCAGCGTCTGCGCCGCGGTGGTCTTCAAGTAATTCAGCGCATCGGCCAAGGATACGCCGGGCGAGGGCACGCCAGACAGGGTCGCGGAACTTGCCTGTTGAAAGTGATTCAGCGTTTCGGGCACGGTTTCGTGACGCACGGTGGCGATCGTGGACAAGGGAATGGGGACGCCGCCGATCGAGGCGATGGGGTAGTTCAACAATTGATCGACGTTCAAGCGGGAGACCCGCTCCACCTGCGGAATAACTTTATAGGATCGGGTCTGCATGCTGAAGTAGTTGACATAGCCGCCGCCCAGCAAGCCGCTCAAAGCAGACCCCACCTGGCTCATGGTCAGGCCCAATTGCGCCGCCTTGTCCCGATCGATCTCGATTACCGACTGCGGCGCGTCGTATTTCATGTCGCTGTCGATGAACATGAACATGCCGCTCTTGGCGACGGTTGCGAGAAAGGCCTGGGACACCTCGTTGAGGCGCAGCGCGGACTCGGTGGACTCGATCGCGAATTGCACCGGCAGCCCGCGCGCTCCCGGCAGGGAGGGCTGCTGAAATACGCGCGAATTTTTGTGCCGGCAATGTGTTCAACGCATTCTGCAAGCTACGCTGGAACTCGTGGCGGTGAATTTCCGCTGGTCGGGGGGTACCAACGGCACGCCCGTGATGGACTGCCCCGGCGCGTCGATTTGAAACACCGTCGCGACGCCGGGTTGGCTGTTCACCAGCGAAAATGCCTGGCTGCCGAACAGCAGTTTTTGCTGCAAGGTCGCATCCGGAGCGTAGGTGGCCTGCGCGAGCACAAATGCACTGATCCTCGGTCGGCGCCAATTCGCTCTTGGCGCTGCGATACAGTAAAAATATGCTGCACCATGACCGATCACGACGAACACCGCGGTGACCGGGGTGTAGCGGAGGCTTCTCTGCAGTAGCCGCTGATAGCCGTCGCGCAGCCATTCGAATCGCTTATCGATGAATCGAATGACTCGCGATTCCCAGTCGGTCTGGTCGGCCTTTTGCGCATGCAGCAGCCGCGAGCACATCATCGGCGACAGGGTCAGCGCAATCACCGCGGAGACCGTGACGGCGCCCGCCAGCGTAAAGGCGAATTCCGTGAACAACGCGCCGGTGAGGCCGCCCTGAAAGCCGATGGGGATGTAGACCGCCAGCAACACCACCGTCATCGCGATGATGGGGCTGCCGAGTTCGCGCGCCGCCTGCAGCGGCCGCGCCGATCGGCGGCATGCCGTCCTCCAGATGCCGGTTGACGTTCTCCACCACGATGATGGCATCGTCGACCACCAAGCCGATGCCAGCACCAGCGCCAGCAAGGTCAATAGATTGATCGAGAACCCAAGCGCCAGCATGATCGCCAGCGTGCCCACCAAGCGACAACGGAATGGCGACCACCGGTATCAACACCGAGCGCGGCGATCCCAGGAACGCGAAGATCACGACCATCACGATGACCAGCGCTTCGATCAGCGTCATCGCCACTTCGCGGATGGAGCTGTTGACGAAGCGGTCGAGTCGTAGGCGACTGCGCACGTTGAGGCCTTGCGGCAGCTGCGATTGGATCTCGGGGAACGCCGCCCTGCACGCCCTTGATCACGGCCAGCAGATTCGCGCGTGGGCGCGATCTGGATGCCGACGAATACGCCGTTCTTGCCGTCGAAGCGACACCTGCGACTCGTAGCTGTCGGCGCCCAGGTCAACCTCGCCGACATCGCTCAAGTCGGATGTTCGCGCCATTGACCTGCTTGACGACGAGATCTCGGAACTCGTCCAATGAGTGCAGATTGCTGGTGGAGGTCAGGGTCACCTGCACCATCTGGCCCTTGGTGTTGCCCACCGCGGATATGTAATCGTTGGCGGCCAACGCCGCAGACACATCGCTCGCGGTGAGGCCATAGCCCGCCAGCTTCTCCGGGATCGAGCCAGGCGCGCAACGAAAAGGTCTGCGCGCCGATGCATCTCGGCGGTTTGCACGCCCGTCGACCGCCTGCAGCTTCGGCACCACCACGCGCGTCAGATAGTCGGTGATCTGATTGCCGGCCAGAGCTGTCGCTGCGAAACCCAAGTACATCGCGTCGGTGGTCTGGCCGACCTTGACCGTGATGGTCGGCTGCAGCGCCCCGATCGGCAGCTGATTCAAGACCGAATTGACCTTGATGTTGATTTCCGCCGGCGGCCTTCGAGGTGTCGTAGTTTTGCCGCAGATTGACGGTGATCGTGCTGACGCTGCTCTGGCTGGTCGAGGTCATGTAATCGATGCCGTTCGCCTGGGCGACCGCGGTCTCGATCGGCGTGGTGATGAAGCCGGCGATGGATTCCGGATCGGCGCCGGGATAGGCGGTCGATATGGTGACGATGCCGTTTTCGGTCTTCGGGTAGGCCAGCACCTGCAGCGAGCCGAAGGAACGCAGGCCGACGACGAGGATGGCCAGGCTGACGACCGACGCCAGCACCGGGCGGCGGACGAATATGTCTGTGAAATTCACGGCGGCCACGCTGCTATTCATTCGGCGGAGTCGGATTGGGGTCGTTGGCGGGCAGCACGTCGTTGTTGATGGTCACCGGCGCTGCCGTTGCGCAGCTTCATCTGTCCGCGCGCTCACCACGACCTCGCCGGCCTTGATGCCGCTCTGAGACGGCGATCTGATCGCCGCGCGTGGCGCCCAATTTGACGAATCGCTGCCGGACCACCGAGTCGCGGCTTGCCGTTCTTGTCGACGCCGTCTTTTTCGACGATGAACACCGTGTCGCCGTACGGGTTGTAGGTGATCGCCGGTCTGCGGCAAGGTGATCTGCGTCGCTCTGCTCGCCGGTATCGATGCGCACGTGGCGAACATTCCCGGCACCAGGCGCCGGTCGGCATTGTCGAAACGACGGCGCGCACCTGCACGTTGCGGCTGGCGGTATCGACCTTGGAATTGATCGCTTCGATGGCACCGGTGAAAGTTCGCTCCGGGATACGTGTCGACCGTGGCGCCGACCGGCCTTGCCCGATCTTCAGTTGCGCGAGCGCCTGCTGCGGCACGATAGAAGTCCATGAGGATGGGGTCGAGCGCTTGCAGCGTCACGACGGTCGTGCCCGCGGCGAGGTACTGGCCGATATCCACCTGGCGAATGCCCAAGCGGCCGGCGAACGGCGCCTTGACGATTTTCTCCTCGATCAGCGCCTGCTGCGCCGCGACCTGGGCGCGAGCGGATTTCAGCGTCGCCACGTCGCGTATCGATCACCGCCTGGCTGATCGGCTTGCGCGGCGAACTGTTCCTGGTCGCGCTTGTAGCTTCAGTTCGGCGAGTTCCGCCGCGGCCTGCAGCTGCTGCGAGTTTCGCATAGTCGTCGTTCGGCTTTGAGCCGCAGCAGCACCTTGCCGGCCGGAACCTCGTTGCCGGAGTCGAAATGCGATTTCATCGACGACGCCGGAGGCCTGCGACGGACAAATCGGCGCCGCGCACCGCGCGCAGGCTGCCGGTGGCTTGGATCGCGACTGCCATGTGATCCTCGGCGGCCGTGATGGTCGATACGGTCTGCGGGGCCGTCGCGGCGGCGCGCCATGTACTTCTTCCTCATCTTGGCCGATGAAGCACTGCCAGCCAAAGACACCGCCCAGCATCACGCACCACGACGAGCAGCATGATCACGATCGGCCTGATCATCGCCCTGGGCGTTGCAATCTTTCCATCGTCGGCGGCGCTTCGGGTTCCACGTGCTCACAATTGCCCCTTCGCGTCAGGCGTTGAATTGGCGGCGACGTCGGTTCGGTTCCACCAGCCGCCGCCGAGCGCCTGAAACAGCGCAGCGGTGTCCGCGTAGCGCTGCGCGCGCGCCTTGACCAGGGCGATGGCAGCGGTTTGATAACTTTGTTGCGCGCTCAAGACCTGCAGATAGCTGGCGCCGCCGCTCTTGTATTGCGCTTGAACCAAGGACAGGCTGTCCGCCGCCGACGCGTGCGGCCAGCGTCTGCGCCGCGAGCGCTCGGCATCGCCGTGCAGCGCATACAAGCGTGTCGGAGACATTTTGAAAGGCCGTGATGACCGTGGCCTTGTAGTTGGCGAGCGGCTTCCTGCGCCGCCGCGACGGCGGCGCGGCGTTGGTGCATCAATTGACCGCCCTTGAAAATCGGCTGCGTCAGCGAGGCCGCCAGGCTCCAAACCACCGAGCCCGGCGAAAAGACGTCGGAAAAGCTTCCCGCCTCGCCGCCGTAGCTGCCGGACAGCGTGATTTGCGGCAGCATGTTTGCCGTGGCGACGCCGACCTGCGCGGTGGCCTGGTGCAGCAGCGCCGAGTATTCGCGCATGTCGGGGCGCTGCTCGACCAATTTCGACGGCAGGCTCACGGGCAGGTCCAGCGGCAGGGTCAAGCGAGTCGAGATTGAATTCGGGCGCCGCGCTGTAATCGGCCGGCAGCGATCCCACGTAGGCTGCCAGCAGATTTCGCTGCCTGCGCGAGCTGGCTGCGCAGCGGCGGCAGGCTGGCGAGCGTGATTGCAGGATGCGCCTGCTGTTGCAGCACGTCGGCGCGCGACGCGCCGCCGGCCGTAACTCGGCGCCGTGTGATGTCGAGCTGCTTTTGCTGCGAGTCGGCGATGTCTTCGGTGGCGGCCATTTGCGCGCGCAGCGAGGCTCTCGGTGATCGCGGCCGTGACGATATTCGCGGTGAGGCTAAGTAGGTCGCCTCCAAGCGCAAACCGTTGCGTACTCGGCTTGCGCTCGCAGCGCCTCGACTTGACGGCGTATTCCGCCGAAAGCATCCAGTGTGTACGACACATTCACCGCTCGCGCTGTTCAAGGTATAAAGGACCGAACCAGGCTGCCGGCAATCCGAAGGCCGCGGCCGGCTCTTTCTCCCGCTGCGCGGCCAGTGAGCCCGACACGCTCGGATAGTAGCTGCCGCGCTGTGCCGCGACGGTCTCATTGGCCTGACGAAGCGCAGCCTGCGCAGCTTCCAGCGTTGGATTGTTGGCGAGCGCCGCGCTCGATGAGCGCGTTGAGTTCGGGCGATTGAAACAACGTCCACCACTGGCCGGGAATATCCAACCCGTCAATGAACCGCTGCGCTGATACATCGGCTGCGGGAGCAGCGCGGGTTTCCGCTGGCAGCTCGCCGGGCGGCGCGAACCCCGAAGTGTGCGGCGCCGCTGGCGCCGTGAAGTTTGGGCCCACGGCACAGCTGCCGAGGAGCAGTGCCGCGGCGGCGGTACACGCAGTGGTGCGCTGTTGGCTCATAGGTCAAGACCGCGACGCTACCCACGCCCAAGTTGCAAGAAACGTTCGGCAAAAATGACATGGGTGGTTTTTCGGCTCAAGTATTTACGGATTAGATATTTGCTTGATAAAATATATTCTATATAATAGTTAGTATGCAAACTAATTCGACATTAGCTCAGTTCGAATTGGTAGAGGCCAATCTTCAGAACTTGAGCGCGCGCGTGGCCGACGTGCCGGCCACCGGAATTCTTCTGTGCCGGCTGCTGCATGCATGTAGGGCGCGAAATGGCGGCCATGTTCGAGCAGCAGATCAGGCCCTTCGGCCTTGCCGAAGCGGAATTCCGAGTGCTGACCACGCTGTTTTCGCAGCCCGAGGGCGCCGCCCATCCCAGCGATTTGTGCGTTCGGACATCGCAAAGTCCGGCCAATATGTCGCGCATCAGCGATGCGCTTGGTCAGCCGCGGCCTCATTACGCGTGTCTTGAGCGTCCACGACCGGCGTCGCATGGTGCTGCGTATCACCGAACAGGGCGAGGAGTTCGTGCGCCAGTTGCTGCCCAAACTGTTCGCGCCATTGCGCGAGATGCTGAAGGATTTTCCGGAAGCAGAACAGCAGCAATTGAATGCGCAACTCAAGCGCCTTGGGTTTGAGCTCGAGCAAGCATCGACAACGGATATTGCGGAGCGCGCGGTATGAGGCACTTCGCGCACCCCGCCGCCCTGATGGTGGTTGCGATCGCCACGCTGTGCGCTTGCGCGGGATTTCCAGCGAAGCAAAAGCCGGTGCGCTTGCCGGAAACCGCGCCGCTCGATGGCGCGGACTTCGGCAGCGGCGGCGACTGGCCGGCCCGCGAGTGGTGGAAGCGTTACCAGGATCCCACCTTGGATCAATTGATCGAACTGGGCGCGGCAAATTCACCAAGTTTGGCGACGGCACGCGCACGTTTTGATACCGCGCGTCAGTCGGTGCGGCTCGCGGCGGCCGCCTCGGGCGCGCAAGTAACCGCCAGCGCCGACACCGATCGCCAGCGGTTGAGCGACAACGGCATATTTCCGCCGCAGCTGCTCGGCTTTACCTGGTACAACCAGTCGGACCTGGGACTGCAAGCGAGCTATACATTTGATTGGTGGGGCAAGCAGCGCTACGCCGTGGAATCCGCGATGGATCAAGCGCATGCCGCGCAGGCGGATCGAAGCGCCGCGGCGTTGATGCTCGCCAGTTCGATTGCCGATACTTATTTTGGCTGGCAATCCGATCAAAACCGCTTGGTGCTGGCGCGCGAAAACGAAAACAGCATCGAGTCGGAGGCCAAAGTCACTGCTGCCCGCGTGCGCGCGGAGTTGGACTTTGCGGATGATATCAATCGTTCTGACCTTGCGCTGGCTGCCGCCCGGGAGCAAATCGCCGCGCTCGAGGGCTCTGCGAAGCTGCGTGTCGTCGCGCTGGCGGCGCTCGCCGGTCGGTCGGTCGGGGAATTGCCGCCGCTGGCGCGTAAACCTCTGCCCGCGTTTCCGGGCCTGCTGCCGGATAATGTGAAGATCGATTTGATGGCGCGCCGTGCCGACATCACCGCCAGCCGTTGGCGGGTCGAAGCCGCAGAGAGAACTCTGGACTCCGTGCGCGCGGATTTCTACCCCGATGTGACCATCAATGCGCTGGCGGGGTTTTCGAGCATCGATGCCAGCAAGTTGCTTGAGTACGGCAGCCGCGTGCCGCAAGCGGGCGCGGCCATTCATCTGCCGATCTTCGATGCCGGCCGATTGAAGGCGCGCTACGGCGGGGCGCAGGCTGCCATCGATGCAGCTGTTTCGAACTACCAGGACACGGTGATCAGCGCGGCTCGCGATGTGGCCACACAGGCTACGTCGCGCAAGCAAATCGAATCACAGCGCACGCAGCGTGTGCTCGAAGTTGATGCGGCGTTGCATATGAAGGATATCGCGGCCGCGCGGGTGCGCCAGGGGATAGCCGATTCCCGCACCGAGTTGAAGGCCACCGAGTCCTGGATCGAGCAGCGCGACGCATTGTTGCAACTCGATGCCGCGGCGCTCGCGGCCGATGTGGCTTTGCAGCGCGCGCTCGGCGGCGGCTACGAAAGTCCGCAAAAACTTGCCAGTTCCGCTGCGAAGCCGGCGGCCCCATTAACCGCCGTGACACCATGAATGCCAACACCGAGTCTTTGGCTCCCAATCCTGCGAATGGCAAGCGGCGCAAGATTCTTCTTGTCATTGCGCTGATCTTCATCGGCATTGGCGCGCTGGCTGCGGTGTATTGGGTTTTGGTGCTCTCGGAGCGCGAGAAAACCGACGATGCCTACGTAAACGGCAATAAAGTGACGATCTCCGCCCAGGTTGCGGGCACTGTCGTTGCCGTACTCGCGGACGATACCCAGCTCGTGAAGGCTGGCCAGGTGCTGGTAAAGCTCGATCCCATCGATGCGGAAACTGCCTTGAGCCGCAGCGCAAACGCCTTGGCACAAACCGTGCGCCAGGTGCGCCAGCAAAAGGCGACGGCTGATCAATACGATTCGGCCATCGAAACACGCAGGTTGGAGCTGGCGCGCGCCGCCACTGACCTCGCCAAGCGCGAACCCCTATTGGCCGAACGTGCCATCCCGGCGGAAGAGGTGCGCCACGCGCAGGAAAGCGTCGAATTGGCGCGGGCGGCGCTGACGCAAGCGGAGCGGCAATCGAAATCCGCGCATGCGCTGGTGGACGGCACAGCGGTGGAGAGCAATCCGGCGGTACTGCAGGCGCGGGACGTGTATCGCGATGCGTGGATTGCCGCGCAACGCAACGCCGTCGTCGCGCCGGTCACGGGCTATGTTGCCGAACGCAGCGTGCAATTGGGTCAGCATATTCAGGCAGGACAGGCGCTGATGAGCGTAATTCCATTGAATTCCCTATGGGTCGACGCGAATTTCAAGGAAGCGCAGCTGCGCAACCTGCGCATCGGCCAGAAGGCCGAGGTGCGCAGCGACTTGTACGGCGGATCCTACATTTATCATGGCCGTGTGGAAGGAATGTCGGCCGGCACCGGCGCTGCGTTTTC
The DNA here is from genome assembly GCA_963787695.1 of uncultured Gammaproteobacteria bacterium. Classification (GTDB taxonomy): domain Bacteria; phylum Pseudomonadota; class Gammaproteobacteria; order Steroidobacterales; family Steroidobacteraceae; genus Bog-1198. The sequence goes on along the minus strand of CAWBDX010000003.1, from coordinate 378,385 downwards.
CCTGCTGCCGCCGCAAAACGCGTCGGGTAATTGGATCAAGGTGGTGCAGCGCGTGCCGGTGCGAATTCAGATTGACGACGGCGATCTCGTCAAGTCGCCGTTGCGTGTCGGGCTTTCCGCCACGGTCACCGTCGACACAACGTCCCGCAACGGCGCGGTGCTGGCCATGGACACCAGCGACAACTCGGTCGGCGACACGCAGGTCTATACGCAGGACTTTGCAAAGGCCAACGCGGAAGCCGACGCGATTGTGCACCGAAATCTCGGCGTCGATCACTAGACAAGTCACTCGATGGCTGATTCCACCCAGGCGGCCGCTGCGTTCGAATATCCGCCGTTGCACGGCGGCAAGCTGCTGTTGCTGACCGCCGCAATAGCGATGGCGACATTCATGGAGATCCTTGACATGACCATCGTCAATGTCTCCGTGCCTGCCATCTCCGGCAGCCTGGGCGTCACCACGTCGGAAGGCACCTGGACGGTCAGTTCCTACATGCTCGCGGCGGCAATCATGCAGCCGCTATCCGGATGGATCGCGCGGCGCTTCGGCGAAGTCAGAACCTTGCTCACCTCGATCTGCTTGTTCATGGTGTTTTCGGCAGTCTGCGGACTTGCCACCAGCCTGCCGATGCTGATCGGCGCGCGCCTGGTTCAGGGGTTCGTATCCGGGCCCATGATGTCCGTGGCACAGGCGACCTTGCTGCGCAACTATTCCGTCGAGCGGCGCGGCATTGCCTTGGCGCTGTGGTCCATGGTGATCATGATTGCCCCGATATTCGGCCCCATCCTCGGCGGCTGGATCACGGATAATTTATCCTGGCCGTGGCTGTTCTATATCAACTTGCCGGTGGGCGCTTTCTCGGCCGCGGCGATCTGGTCAATTCTGCGGCATCGCGAGTCGAAGATCGTCAAACTGCCGATCGATGTCGTGGGCCTGGTGCTGCTTGTCATCGGCGTGGGCAGTCTGCAGTTCATGTTGGACAACGGCAACGAGAAGGATTGGTTCAGTTCGCCGGTCATTCTCGCGGCGGGGATCACATCCATCATCGCCATCTCGTTCCTGATTCCCTGGGAACTCAACGACCAGCATCCGGTGGTGGATCTGCATTTGTTCGGCCGGCGTAACTTTCGCGTCGGCACCTGCGCTCTCGGCGCCGCTTATTTCGCATTTATGGGCGTCAACATCATTTTTCCGCTGTGGTTGCAGACCACCGTGGGCTACACCGCCACCTGGGCGGGATTCGCGATCGCTCCCGTCGGCCTGCTGAGTCTGATAATTACCCCCTTCGTGGGCCGGTTCATCGGCCGCATCAATTTACGGTTGGCAGCGAGTTTCGCGTTCTGCGTGTTCGGGTTGGCCATATTCTGGACAGCAACGCTCAATGAAACCGCGAGTTTCGCGCAGTTCGCAATGCCGCGGTTGATGCAGGGCGTGGGAATATCATTTTTCTTTTTGCCGCTGAATCAGATTCTGTTGTCCGGTGTCCCGGCGAACGAGCTGGCCTCGGCTTCGGGAGTGAGCAATTTCGTCCGCACCATGTCGGGCAGCTTTTCGACCGCTATCGCCGTTTGGGTGTGGAACCGCCGCAGCGACTATCATCACGCCGTGCTGACCGAGCACATCCGCAACTCCGCCGATGCCTGGACGCAGTATCAAGCGCAGCTTGCGGCTCATGGGATAACCGGCTCCGGCGCCTCCGAGTACGTGAATTTCGTGATTTCCGGCCAAGCATCGACGCTGGGCGTCAACGATGTTTTCAACATGCTGGGCCTGTTGTTCCTGTTGTTGATACCTCTCGTCTGGTTCGCGAAGCCGCCCTTCGGCGCGCGGGCGGCGGACCCAGCTCACTGATCCCTAGGAGCAGATTTTCCGTGTAGGATCGCTGCCAAGCTTGGTTTGAGTGAGAGTGTTCCTTGAGTTCACCATATATTCTTGCCGTTGGTGGAACGCTGCGCGCCAATTCGTCAACCGAGAAAGCCATGCTATACGTGCTCGCGGCGGCGCAGCGTGCCGGCGCACGCACCAATCTCATCAGCGGACCCATGCTGCAATTGCCGTTGTATCAGCCGGATAATCCGGCGCGCAGCGAAGGCGCGCGCTCGTTGGTGGCCGAGCTCGCCATGGCCGACGGCATCATCTTGGGCTCGCCGGGCTATCACGGCAGCATTTCCGGCCTGGTCAAAAACGCCCTCGACTATGCCGAAGATTTGCGCAGCGATGCACGGCCCTACTTCAGTGGCCGCGCCGTCGGCTGCATCGCCACGGCGGCGGGTTGGCCGGGCGCCGTGAATACCTTGAGCGCCTTGCGCGAAATCGTGCATGCGCTGCGTGGCTGGCCAACGCCCCTGGGCGCCGCCATCAATTCAGCGGAGAACGTATTCCATGAAGATGGCAGTTGCCTGGTTCCCAGGGTCGGTCAAATACTCGAATTGATGGCGGACGAGGTCATGAGCTTTGCGCGCGCCATTGCGCCGCGTTAATACCCAGGGGGATCAAATGACTGACACGAATGGCATTTCCCGCACAGCCACTGTCCCAGCGCGCCGCCAACTGCTGCGTGCGGGCGCGCTCACGGTCGGCGGATTCGCGTTGCTCGAAGCGATGAGCGCCGCGGCACGCGGCACACGAGTGCTCAACGGCATCTCGCGGACCGCCGCAGCGATCCATCAAGAGCCGGTGTTCACGGCGAACCGCAAGCGCCTGTACGAAGCGTTGACCGACGCCGGGCAGTTCGACAAGGTGATTCAGTTGAGCGGCGTCATGCAAGGCGCAAAGTCCTCCATGCCGACTGCGATCAGTACCGCGGAAGGCGGCGCATTTGCACTGTTCGGCGGCTACATCACCGGCCGGCAGCTGGAACTTCAGCCGCAGCAGCTGATCGTGCAAGCGTGGCGAGCAGGCAGCTGGGGCGCAGGGCTGTATTCAATTGCGCACTTTCAGTTGGTGGATCATGAAAACGGATCGCAGATAATTTTTGATCACCGCGGATTCCCCAACGACCAAGCCGAGCATCTCGCCGCCGGTTGGCAGGCCAATTATTGGACGCCGCTCGCGAAGCTGCTGTCGCCATAGATCCACGACGCTTAGGTTGATGCGCGCTGCGCGCAGGCGCGCGGCGCATGGCGCGCAAACAATTATGTAAATTGACAATTGGCAAGGCTGCGCGCCCGCGGCCGACGGCCGTCACAGCGCAAGCTTGAACCACGTCGCAGATTACGCACGTCAGACGGTTCTTGTACACGACGTCGGCGTACGCCCATAGCTTCGCGGGGCGGCGACCTGCTAAAAGCGATTTCGCTATGACGTTAAAATCTGCTCAGGACAGTGACAAGCCGCTTGGCAGCGCTGCCGAGGCGGCGCAAATGGCAACTGAAGCGGGGCTGGTGTACGTGTCCGACACGGAGCCCGGCATCCGGCGGCTGCGCGCCGGCAGAGGCTTTCGCTACGTCACGCCTGAAAACCGGCTGCTCGACGCTGCAGAGGATCTGAAGCGCATCGCCAGCCTTGCAATTCCACCCGCGTATCGCGATGTGTGGATCAGCCTGAAACCCCGCGGTCACTTGCAGGCGACCGGCCGCGACGCGCGCGGGCGCAAGCAATATCGATATCACGCGGAATGGCGTGAGCTGCGCGACAGCGCCAAGTTCGGGCGCATGGTTGCGTTCGGCGAACAGCTGCCGAAGCTGCGGCGCAAATTGCAACGCGATTTAGGATTGCCCGGATTGCCGCGGGAAAAAGTCCTCGCTGTGGTAGTCAGCTTGCTGGATGCGACGCGGGTTCGCGTCGGCAATACCGAATATGCCCGCGACAACAAGAGCTTCGGGCTTACGACGCTTCGCAACCGCCATGTGAGCTTCATACGCGACGGCCGCGCAGTGCTCAACTTCCGCGGCAAAGGCGGAGTGCAGCACGAAATTCTCATCGACGACAAGCGTATCGTGAAAATCGTGCGCCGCTGCCAAGAGATTCCGGGTCAACATTTGTTCCAGTACATCAATGACGATGGCCAGCGATGTCCGATCGATTCGGGTCAAGTCAACGACTATCTGCGGGAAGCCATGGGCAACGATTTTACGGCCAAGGACTTTCGCACCTGGGGCGCAACACTGCACGCGATTAGTCTCCTGGCCTGCACCCCGTTGCCGGAACCGCCCAGCGAACACGCGTACAAGAAATGCATCGCTGCGGTGGTCAAACAGGTGGCCGCGCAACTGCGCAATACTCCTGCGGTCTGCCGCAAATCCTATATCAACCCTGCGGTCTTCGACAGCTGGCGCTCGGGCCACATTCACGAAATAATCGACGGCAAGCTGACGCTCGCCTCGGCGCGCAAAGCCGAAACCTTGGTGCTGGCATTTCTGCGCCAGGAAGGCGGGGACAGGCGGGCCAATCGTGCGGCGCCCATCCTCTACAGTGCCGCCGGAATGCACGACAGACGCGCAACCCAGTGCCTACCCAGCTAACAGCGCGCAGTTGCTTGTGCTTGTTCGTGCGCACGCATCAGCAGCTGCAGGACTATTGTAAGCTTGCCGAGACGCGCCATGCGGCAAACGACAGCGGTCTTCAGGTTCGCGGCGCCGGCGATTCGCCGCTAACCGGCAACGTTGTCGCAATCCATCCGAATCAGCGCTCCTCGTCCGCGCGCCAGGCATAATTCTTGCGCCGCCCGCATCGCGGCCGCGGCCGCTGAGGTAAAGTAGAGCGAGCGAATCCTCAGCAAGCGTGAAACGGCGGTTTATGAAGAGCGACGACATCAAAGAGGCGCGCAACAAAGCGGCGCTCGATTATCATGAATTCCCGACACCGGGAAAACTATCGATCACCGCCACCAAGCAGCTGCTCAATCAAAGCGATTTGGCGCTTGCCTATTCGCCGGGCGTTGCCGCCGCCTCTGAAGCCATCGTCGCAGACCCACTGAATGTTTTCCGCTTTACGGCGCGCGGCAATTTGGTCGGCGTCATCAGCAACGGCACTGCGGTGCTGGGCTTGGGCGCGATCGGCCCGCTGGCGGCCAAGCCGGTGATGGAAGGCAAGGCGGTGTTGTTCAAGAAGTTTGCGGGCATTGACGTGTTCGATATTGAAATAGAACAGCGCGACCCGGAAAAACTGGTCGAGATCATTGCCGCGCTCGAGCCGACATTTGGCGCGATCAACCTCGAGGACATCAAGGCGCCGGAGTGTTTCATCGTGGAGCGTGAACTGCGCCGCCGCGTGAAGATTCCGGTATTCCACGACGACCAACACGGTACTGCCATCATTGTGAGTGCCGCATGCCTGAACGGATTGCTGGTGGTCGGCAAGGACATCGCGAAGGTGAAGATGGTGGTCAGCGGCGCCGGCGCTGCGGCGCTGGCCTGCGTCGAGTTGCTGCTGGATCTAGGATTGACGCGCGAAAACGTTTGGCTGACCGATCTTGCCGGCGTGGTATACCAAGGGCGAAAGGAATTGATGGATCCTGAGAAGGTGCGCTTTGCCCAGCCCACGGCTGCCCGCGCATTGCGCGACGTCATCGGCGGCGCTGACATTTTTCTCGGCCTGAGCGCCGGCGGGGTGTTGAGCCAGGAGATGGTCAAGACGATGGCCGCGAGGCCGTTGATCCTCGCGCTGGCGAATCCGACCCCGGAAATCCTGCCGGAGGAAGTCAGGGCGGTGCGCGATGACGCCGTCATTGCCACCGGCCGCAGCGACTATCCCAATCAGGTGAATAACGTGCTGTGCTTTCCCTTCATTTTTCGCGGAGCGTTGGATGTCGGCGCCACTACCATCACTCGACAAATGGAGATCGCCACCGTTCATGCCATTGCGGAATTGGCGCGCCAGGAACAGAGCGATATCGTGGCTGCCGCCTATGGCGGTATCGAAGACCTCAAATTCGGGGCTGACTATCTGATCCCCAAACCCTTCGATCCGCGCTTGATCGTGAAGATCGCGCCCGCCGTCGCGCGCGCCGCCATGGAATCCGGGGTGGCCACGCGGCCAATCGCCGATTTGGAAGCCTACGGACAGCGGCTGCTGCAATTCGTGTATCACAGCGGCACGCTGATGCAGCCGATTTTCGTCGCGGCGCGCAAGGTAGCGCCGCAGCACAGCCGCATAGTCTACGCGGAGGGCGAGGATGAGAGGGTGCTGCGCGCGGTGCAGATTGTCGTGGATGAAAAGCTCGCGACGCCGATTTTGGTGGGACGCCCCGCGGTGATTGAGCACGGCCTGAAGCGCCACGGCCTGCGAATTCGCATAGGTGAAAATCTCACCGTCGTGAATCCCGACCACGACGAGCGATTTCGCGATTATTGGCAGACATATCACGCATTGACCGAGCGCAACGGCGTTACCGCGCAATACGCCAAATTGGAGATGCGCCGCCGTACCACTTTGATCGGCGCCATGCTGGTGAAGAAAGGCGAGGCCGACGGCATGATCTGCGGAACCATCAGCACCACCGCGCGGCACTTGCACTACATCGATGAAGTGCTCGGGCGCCGTGCCGATGCCACTGTTTACGGGACGATGACCGGTTTGATCCTGCCGGGCCGGCAATTGTTCATCGTCGATACCCACGTCAATCTGGATCCGACCGCTGAACAATTGGCGGAGCTCGCGCAGCTCGCGGCCGGGCAACTCTGCGCATTTGGCCTGGTTCCCAAAGTAGCGCTGCTGTCGCATTCCAATTTTGGTTCCAGCAACGCGCCGTCGGCACAGAAAATGCGCGCCACCCTGGCGTTGCTCAAGGCGCGTATGCCCGATCTCGAAGTGGATGGCGAAATGCACGGCGATTGCGCGTTGGACGCGGCGGCCCGGCAGGCGATACTGCCCAACAGCATGCTGCACGGCAGCGCCAATTTGCTGGTTTGCCCCAACCTTGACAGTGCGAGTATTGCCTACAACTTGCTCAAATCGGCGGCCGGCCACAATGTCGCCATTGGCCCGATACTGCTCGGATGTGCCGCGTCGGCGCACATCTTGACGCCGGCTGCGACCGTGCGCCGCATCGTCAACATGACCGCCGTCGCGGTGGTGAATGCGAGTAGGGCGCCCGCTTCCGCAGAATGCTGACCGGACCGCGGCGCAATAAGTCGAGCACTTTGTCGTCGGGCCAACTCGGTGTAGGCTCGGGCCTACCAACCTTTGCGAGGTAACCGCGATGCGACTCAGCAAACTTTTCCGCGCCTCCTTAAGCTGCGCGCTCGCGCTAGCCGGCGTGTGCACATGTACCGCGGCAAGCATCGCGGTCGCCGCGCCCGCCGCCGATCGGCTACCGGTGGCGAGCACCTGGCAGCATCATGCGGCGAAATTCCACTATTTTGGGATCATTGCGCAATATAGCTGCGCCGGGATCGAAGATCACGTGCGTGCGCTGTTGCTGTATTTCGGGGCGCGGGCGGATCTCAAGGTCAAGGCCAACGGCTGCCCGCACGAGATTGCGCCGGGCCGCGTCGCCGAACTCGATGCGGATTTTTATACCCTGGCTCCGGCGGCCGATGCCAGTGCGCCCGATACCGTTGAGGCCCACTGGACTGCGCTCAACGTTAATCCCTGGCGCCCCATCATCATGAGCGACGGCGACTGCGAACTTCTGGCACAGATGAAAGACCTTATCGTCAAAAATTTCTCGCTGCGGGCCTTAAGCTATCGCACCGACTGCGTACCGCAGGAAATCAACGGCTTTTCCATCAAGGCGCAGGTGCTCAAGGCCTTGCCGCCCCCGGCCACGGCCGCCGCCCGGAACTAGGGCTGGTAGTCGCGGCTCTTCCAATTAGCGCCGCGGCCCCACCAGAAATTCAGCGCCGAGCCGAACGTTGCGGCCATGTAGAACAGTGCAATCAACGGCAGTGCGGCGGCCCACAGATAGCTGCGCTGGTAGCGGGTCAGGGTGGGCACATAGCTTCCGGCCGCCAGTAGACAGGCGCTGAGGCCGGCGAGGAACCCCCAGCCCCGACAAAACAGCGCAGCCGCGGGCGGCACCAGCCAGACGAGGGTCAACGCAGCCAGCGTCAGGAAAAGCAGCGCTGCAGAGTGGCGCAGTTGAGTGAATGCCGTTCGCGAAATCATTTGCCAGATATCGGCGAAGGACCGGTAACTCCGCATGGATGTGGCGAGACCGGAGTGGCCGAGATAAATGCCGCCCAGCGGCTTAACGGCTGTTGCCAAAGCCACGTCGTCGATGAGGGCCCCCTTGATGGCGGCGATTCCGCCAATGCGCTCGAGCATCTCGCGGCGGACCAGCACTGTCCCGCCGGCCGCTGCCGCGACCGCCGAAAGTGGGTCGTTGACTTTCGCAAACGGATACAGCATCTGGAAGAAGTACACGAAGGCTGGGACCAGCGCGCGCTCAGGGAGGCTCACGCAATTGAGCCGCACCATTTCGCTCACCAAACTCAAGTGCGCTGCCAAAAGCTTGGCGACCAGCGCTGATAAATGCCGCGGGTCGTGCACGATATCGGCATCGGTGAACAGCACAACGGGCGCGACGCAGTCCTCGAGTCCCTGATTCAGGGCCCACAATTTTCCCGACCAGCCTTCGGGCTTTCCGTCCAAGCGGATCAGCCGCAGATTTGGCGCCGCCCCGGCGCAAGCCGTGGTCGCATCCGAAGAATTATCATCGACCAGTGTAATGCGGAACCTGCCGGCATAGTCTTGCGCCAGCAGCGAGCCGATCGCCGCGCCAATCGTGTCGGCCTCATTGCGCGCGGGCACGATGATATCGACATCGGGAAACTCCGGCGGCACCGCGGGCTTAAGTTCCGGCCGGGACCGCCAGAAGGCACCGTGCGCAAAAAAAAGATAAGCCCACGCACACAATGACAAGAGCGCGACATACATCCGCTTAGGCCCAGGCAATGGTCAGATCGGCTGATCCAGCGATTTTGCCAGGGGCGTGAACAGCTGCGGTGCGGAGGCGCCCATGTGCCAACAATCCTCCAGGCGGATGCCAAATTCGCCGGGAATGTAGATCCCCGGCTCATCGGAAAAGCACATCCCGGCCTGCAGCGGGGTTGCATCGCCGTGCACGAGATAGGCAGGTTCATGGCCGTCCATGCCGATGCCGTGGCCGGTGCGGTGCGAGAGTCCCGGCAATCGATAGCCGGGCCCCCAGCCTTCGCTTTCGTAGTAAGCGCGTACCGCGTCGTCGATGCTGCCTACGGGAACACCGATTTTGGCGGTTTCCAGGGCGATCTCCTGGCCGCGCTTGACCGTGTTCCATACTTTGCGCTGGCGGGGACTGGCTTCGCCGTGCACCCAGGTGCGGGAAATGTCGGATTGGTAGCCGTGGACCGAGCAGCCGCAGTCCATGAGGATTGTCGAACCGTCGCGTACTTCTTGTGGTTTCACCGAGCCGTGGGGATAGGCGGATGCTTCGTTCAGGAGCACCAGGCTGAAATCCGACGAACCCGCCCCCAGCGCAAACGTGGCATCGTTCATCATGGCCGCGATCGCCGACGCGCTCATGCCCCGAGCCACCTGTCCATGAACGTAGCGCAGCGCCTCGATGGTCACATTGTTGGCAATCTGCATCAGCGCCAATTCAGCCGGAGACTTGATCAGCCGGCAGGCGCGCACCAATTCATCGGCGGGGATGATCTGGTAGGCGCCGGAAACCTGCTGAATCCCGGCAATAATGAAGAAACGAATGGTGGACTCGGCGGCAATCACGCCTGAATTGATGCCGCGATCCTTCAGGCCTTGCACGATGCGCTCGAAGGGACTCTCGTGTTCGTTCCATGGCCTTACATCGCCGCCCACCTGCAGCGTCTCGCGAACCGAGGGTTCTTCGAATGCCGGCGTGACCACCAGAATCTCGCCGCTGGCGGGTACGATAGCCGCCGTCGTGCGCTCGGATCGGTGCCATTGGATGCCGGTGAAGTAGTCAAGGGAGGAGCCAGGCTCCAACAGCAGGGCGGCGATCTTCCGCTGCGCCATGAGCGATTGCACCTTGGCGATGCGCGCGCGGCGCTCGTCCGCTGAAATCGGCTTGGCATCGCCGGTAATGGACTTGAGCGTGGGCTTGGGTGCGCTGCGAGCTAAGGCGGCGCCGGCGGCGAGCAATGGAAGCGAGCCGGCGCTTCGCAGAAGGGCGCGTCTGGACAGCATGAAATTCCCCACGGTGGATGTTTGGCTTAGGATACTGTAATTCGCGGCGCGCGGCAGCGATGCAGGAGCGGTGAGTGGAAGAAGTGTTCGTGCGACGGGATGTGATCGATGCGACGACTCTCAGGAGTCTGTGCGTCCCGTCCAATGCCCAAGGCGCCGTTCAATCCCTATCGCACATCGGCGCCATCGGTGTCACCGGCACCGTGTTGTGGCTTACGCGCGGCACGCCGTGGGCCATCCCGGTATTCATGATGCACGGCGTGCTGCTCAACTTTCTCTATGCCGGACAGCACGAACTCAGCCATTGGACTGTGTTCCGCACCAAATGGTTGAACGAGTGGCTCGGCCGGGCGTTCGGGTTTGTGCTGTTCTATCCGCGGACCTTTGACCAGATCCAGCATATCGCGCATCACCGTTTTACGCAGGACTGGGCGCGGGACGGCGAATTGGTGCGTCCGCGCTATGCACGAACCTCGTTCCTTCTGTGGATGTCGGGCATTACCTATTGGTACACCCGCTGGCGGCGCATCGTTCGATTCTCCGCGGGGGTCGTCACTGAACCGTATCTGCCCGCGGCGCGCCGTGCCGAATTGGTGCGCGAGGCGCGCCTGCATCTGGCCGGCTACGTGCTGATAGCGGCGATCTCGGTGGCTACTCGGAGTTGGGCCGCGGTTTGGTTGTGGCTAGCGCCCATGCTGGCCATGAAGTGTGTGCACCAAATGCAGAATACTATCGAGCATCTCGGCCTCACGCACGAGGACAATGTGCTGAAGAACACCCGCAGCACCCGCACCAATGCGCTGATGCGTTGGCTGGGTTGGCAGATGCAGTATCACACTGCGCATCACGCCTTTCCGGGCGTTCCATTCCACCGCCTGCATCAGCTCAACGACATCATCTTTACGCAGCGGGGCGCGGCTCCGCCGTCCATGACCTACTTGGGGTTTCTAGTGGCCGCGCTGCGTGCCTTTGCGGCCGGAAAGACCGAAGCCGATTACTCGGACAGCAGTACCTGGATCGCCGACGCGCAGCATGGGTGATCGCCTGTTGGTCCATCAGGCCTTGTGGGCGATGGATGGACTGACGGCGCCCGAAGCGTCGATGTCGGAAAAATTCGATCGCGTGCTGCAAGCGGGATTCGACGGTATGGCGATCGATCTTGGCGCGCTCAGCATGGCGCAAGCCGAAACCTCGGTGGCGCAATTCGCGCGCACCGGACTGGCCGGAGCTTTGACCGCATTTCCAACGTCCATCGAAGGGCTGCGCCCGGCGCTGCTGCTGGCGCAGCGCATCGCCGCGCCCTTTGTGGTCGTGATCGGCCAGGTGATGCCCGTCAGGCTCGAGGAGATGGTGCCGCTGATCGAAGGTTGGCTGCGTGTGGCCGAGCAAGAGTGCATGCCTATTCAATTCGAGACGCATCGCAACTGCATCACCAACGATTTATACACCACGGTGCAGTTGCTCGAGGCCGTGCCTGAAATGCGCTTGTCCGCGGATCTGTCGCACTATGTGGTGGATCGCGAAATGCCTTGTCCGCCGCCGCCGTCCCTCGAGGCGTTGATCGCAAGCCTGCTGCAGCGCTCCGATTCATTCCAAGGGCGCATTGCGGCGCGCGGTCAGATTCAAGTCGCCCTGCGGTTTCCGCAAAACGCCAGATGGGTGGCCCAGTTCCTAAGCTGGTGGCGGCAGGGCTTCGCATCATGGCGCGCGCGGCATGGCGCCGACGCCGCCGCGCTGGCATTCATCTGCGAACTCGGGCCGCCGGACTATGCGATCACGGATCGCGACGGCCACGAGCTATCGGATCGATGGGCCGAATCCATACAGCTGGCGCAATGGGCGCGGCAGATCTGGAGCGAGGCGGGCGGGCCGCTCAATCCACTCCGATCATCACATTCGAAGCCTTGATGATGGTGTAGACCTTTGTTCCCGGCTGCAGCTTGAGCTTTTCCGCCGAAACCTTGGTGATGATGGCGACCACTTCCAGGCCCGGCGCCAATTCGACGAGAATCTCACTATCGACGGCGCCCGGAGTAACGGCCTTGACCTTTCCTGGCAGCACATTGCGCGCACTGATTTTCATCGCACAGTTTCCCCCACAGCTGTCGCCAAAATTCCTCCGGCCTTTTCGAACAACTCGGCAGGCACCGCAACTCCCGAAGCGCCGGCATTTTCGTCAATTTGTTCAGTTCGGGTTGCGCCGATGATTGCCGACGCCACGTTGGGCTGGCGCAGCACCCAGGCAAGCGCGAATTGGGCGAGCGTCAAGCCCGCGGCTGCTGCAATCGGCCGCAGCGATTGGACGGCTTCGAGCACGGCGCGTTGTAGCAGTGCCTGGCTAAAGAACCCGTTGATCGCATCGTTTGCGGCGCGGCTGTCGCCGGGAAGTTGAGCGCCGGGAAGATACTTTCCCGAGAGGATGCCCTGCGCCAACGGCGACCAGACGATTTGCGATATGCCATTGGCGGACGACAAGGGGATGACCGCCTTTTCAGGGTCGCGATGCAGCAGGGAGTACTGCGGCTGGCTTGATACGAATTTCTCAACGCCGGGGATTGCGAGTGCGGCTCGAATCCTATCGACCGGCCATTCCGAGAAGCCGATGTAGCGAACTTTGCCGGCGCGTACGACCTCACTCAAGGCCTGCATGGTTTCTTCGAGCGGCGTATCCGCATCGTAGCGATGACATTGGTACAGATCGACATACTCGAGATTGAGGCGCAACAGCGACGCATCGAGCTGCTTGAAAATTTGAGCGCGCGACAGTCCCCGGTCGCTGCGGCTCATCGGAAAATACAATTTCGTGGCGAGCACGAAACTGTCGCGTTTGATTCCTGCCAGCGCCTCGCCCAGCAGCCGTTCGGCCGCGCCCCGGGCATACACGTTCGCCGTATCGAGGAGGTTGATTCCGCGATCCAGCGCACGATGCACGCAGGCGACGGCGTTGTTCTTATCGAAGGTGTCGGAAAAATTGAGCCAGGACCCAAACGCGATTTCGGATACCAGGAGCTCGCTGCTGCCGAGTTGGCGATATTTCAACCGTATCTCCGCGATTTGCGGCCTATCCTACCACGAGGATAATCGCTGCTCGGGGTTAAGCAGGCAGCAATATTTGTTCGGCCGCTCTCAAGCCGCTGTTGAGTGCGGCGTGGACGGTTCCCCAGTGACCTTCGGTATCCGTGTGTTCCCCCGCGAAAAACAAGGTTCGATCCACAGGCTGCGTCATCCGCAGCGAGGCATCCAAGGCGCCGGCCGGCGCATAGCTATACGCGCCGCGTGAATAGGCGTCGGCCTGCCAATCATGCGTGTGCCAGCTGACCAGCATTTTTTTGACGGCGGCCGCTTCCAATCCAAAGATCTTCGCTAACACCCGCAGCGCCTCATCGAGAAGCGCGCGGGGCTTGCCGCTGACAGTGGCTTTCTTTGCCAGCGCCACTGCCTTTGGGCCCGCCGCCCATGCGGTGAGCAGGGGAGCTGCATCCGGCCGGACGGTCCACCAGGTCGCAGGCGTTTCCTCGCGCGCAAACAAGAAACCAATGTCTCGGATCCCCTCGGCTGTGGTGCGCAGCTGCGCTCCTTCCCAGAATGGTTCATGGAAGAGCAGCGATTGCCGCAGCACCGGTCCCATCGCCATGCGCGCCGCTTGCCTCATCAGGTCATCGGGCCGCGGATCGAATTGGACTTCGTCAGCCTGCAATACGCCGAGCGGCAGGGTGATCACCGCCTGCTCGCCCTCGAGTTCGAATGCTCGATTCCCAGCATCCAGCCCGCCGAAACTCACCGCGCCGCGCGACCAGCGAATCGTGCGCACCGGCCGCTCGAAGATAATGGTGCCGCCCGATTGCCGGAATCTATCCGCCAAGAACTGCGGTAGTGCAAAATATCCTCTGCAGAGGCGAAAAATTCTATCGGCTTGGATGTCACTCTCGGCGCGCTGCTGCCGCGCGAGCGCCGCGACGCCGATGATGTTGCGGTCGGCGGCGTTGAAGCCCTCGACGTAGGCGGAGGCCCGTTCCGCGAGCGCTGCATCGATTGCCGCGCGTTTCAGGTATTCGGCGAATGTCGCGTCGCTGCCGGCAGGCTGCGCCGCCAGCCACTCGGGCATTTTCGCCACCACCTCGAACGCCCCACGACGCTCCTCGCCACAGAGATGCAGCAGTCCTTCGTCGAAACACCACGGCTCGCCGTCGAGCTCATAGGTGGCGAGTTGGGCTTCGCGAACAATGTCCCACGTCGAGCGAGGCAAGCCGTGAATGAACTCTGCGCCGAGCTCGATCGGGATCGTCGCGGCATCGGCTTGCAGCGCCTGTGGTGCGGTAAATATGCGCCCACCGATCCGGTCGCGCGCCTCGACAATGGCGACACGCTTGCCCGCTGCCGCCAGTCTCCGCGCGGCGACCAGCCCTGCCGCGCCGGCGCCCAAAACCAAGACATCGTATTTATCGCTGTTCAAGATTTGCTTGCGACTCCTGAGATGCTCGCGAATTGCCGCTGATGCCCCTGCCGTTGATGTGGGATATGCCCGTCAACGGCTCGGTCGCATTGCCTACATGAATTCCCCGCGCCTCGATCAAGAATACTACCTGTATTTAGCAAGCCGATCGGCTTTGGAAAACCAAATTGCAGAAGGAGAGGGCCGATGAAATACGTAGTATTGAGCAGTATTTTGGCGCTAGGAGTGGCACTCGCACCGTTGGCGATGGCAGAAGAGAACGCCACCGATCACCACTATGTGAAGGACTCGGTGATCACCACCAAAGTCAAGGCCAAGCTGGCGGCGAACCATCTGACCACACTGACCAAAATCAGGGTAGACACCGATGAGAACGGCGTGGTGTGGCTGAGTGGCAGAGCGCCTACCGAGGACGCTCGCGATCTTGCAGCCTTGATTGCCAAGAACACCGACGGGGTGAATGCGGTACACAACGACATCGCAGTCCAGCCTGACTGATGAAAATGCGCAGGTGCGCCAAACTCGACGCCCTGCGCTTTGTTTTTGATCACCTGCCGAGCCTGACGTGGCGTCACCCCGCGGGGATTTCCTTGACCAATCGATCTGCGAGCAGTCCGACGCAGGAACTCAGCGCCGCCGCAACGGCCGCATAGCTATCCGAATGCAACGGCGCCACGAACACGTCGCGTCCGAGGGATGCGTGATTGCCAGAATCAGTCACTCGCCATTGCGCTTCAATGCTGACTTCAACGCCGCGTCGCGCCCACAACTGTACGACGTCCACCTCAATCCTGATGAGGGCAACTGCGGCGCCCGCATCCCTGCTGTTTGGCGAAACCATCACGTCGGCCCGCCGCCGCTCCATGTCCTGACGCAATGTCGTAGTCATCAGATCCGCAAGCGGTGCGGCCCAGCGTTCATGTTCCATCACCGCCACGCCGTCGGACGTGGCCACCACCATTTCGTTGCGGTCCACGAGCGACGGCAGCCTCAGTTGCAGCACGACCTGCTGCCGTATTGGCGCTGCGGATTCGTAAGCTTCGGCCGGTTGCGCCGCGAGCACATAAAAATGGTCGGGTTGTCGTGTGGCGCAGCCCGCAGCGCTGCAAAGCACGCACACAACCAGAACAATTATTTTCACGGTGGATCTCCCGGCTTGCCGCGCAGCAGAGATTCCGGATGCCGCTCGAGATAATCGGCCAGGGCGCTGATCGATTTCGCCGCGCGCGATACCTGCATTAGCGTCGAGCCGAGGTCGCTCTGCGACGGCGACTCCTGACCCAACAAATCCTTGGCATTCTTCATCACGGCTTGTGCTTCGCTCAACGTGCTTTGCACCTGCGGTGCGATGTTGCTGTCGACGTTTTGCATCAAATGATCTGCGCTTTTGAGCGCCTGATCCAAAGAGGCCATCGCGCTCATCAAGCGGTAGGAAAGCTGATCGAAGGGCACCTTGTTGAGCTTCCTGGCGATGCTGGCGACGGAATCCTGGATATCGTCAAGCCCGCTCGAGATGGTCGGAAATATCGCCGGCGATTCTGTCCAGGCGACCTTCTCCTTCGGGGCATCCTGATGCATATCCAGGGCGACGAACTTCTGGCCGGTCAGTAGATTCCCGGTCTTCAATTCGGCGCGCAGCCCGTGCGTCACCAGACTGTCGATCAGCGCACGACTGGCGCTTTCACTGTCGTCGCGGAGACGGGTGGAGTGCCGCGCGTGTCCACGAAGTCTCTGCGGATAGAGTTCGATGACCACAGGAAAAGCGAGTGAGCCCGAGCCTGGGTCGTACTCCACGTCGAGGCTCTTGACCTCGCCGACGGTAATGCCATGCAAGTCCACCGGCGCGCCCGCGGACAAGCCGCGCAGTGAGTCCTTGAAGTACATGACGAAGGAGCGAATTTCAGCGTCTGTCGGCCGCATCGCGCGGTCTTCATCCGCGTACAGCGTGAAGGCCGTATCGCCGGCCGCGGGAGTCTGCGTGCCGCCGGGCAGCGATCGAAACGCAACTCCGCCTTCCAAAATCGAGGTCAGGGACTCGGTGCGCAGCCGCACCCCGTCCGCGTTGAGCGACATGTCGATTCCGCTTGCCTGCCAGAATCGCGTGGCGCCCGTGACGTAGGAATCAAACGGGGCATTGACGAATATTTTGATGGTGACTCCGGCGCCCGCGGGGTCCAGGGTATAGCCCACGACTTGGCCGGCGGCGATATGCCGATAGAAGACCCCGGAGCCAATGTCGAGCGAGCCCAAGTCATCCGCGTGCAAAACAAACGCGCGGCCGGGTAGGTCGGAGGTCACGATGGGCGGTACTTCGAGACCGACGAATTGATCGACTTTGGAGGCCAAATGTCCCACATCCACACTGATGTACGCGCCGGAGACCAAGGTGCCCAATCCTGATACACCGGCGCCGGTAACTCGCGGCCGCACCACCCAAAAGCGCGTATCGGCGACCAAGTACGCGGCCGCATTGCGGTGAATGTTCGCCGTGACGATCACCTCCTTGCGATCCTCGCCCACACGAATGTCGTTCACCTCGCCGATCTCAACATCCTTGTAGCGGACCTTGGTCTTGTTCGCCTCCAGGCCCTCGGCATTTTGGAAGCGAATTTCAATTGCGGTACCCTGGGCGAGTTTCTCGCGGACCACCACGAAACCGCCCACCAGAACCACCACCGCGGGCAGGATCCAAACCAGCGGCAGCCGGCCCCACAGCGTGCGCGCGGGTACCGCCGCGGGAAGGTCGTCCAGTTCCGATTGTGGGCCTTCGCTCATGGGGCGGCATCCCACAGCAGGCGCTCGTCGAAAGTGCGCGCCGCGAACAGGGTCAAGACCACGACTGCGGCGAAGCACACGGCGCCCCAACCGACGCCTACAAATGCCAGGGTCCTGATCTGCACCAGCGCCACCAGCAGCGAGATGGCGTATACATCGAGCATCGACCAGCGTCCGATGAATTCGACCATGCGAAACAGTTCGCTGCGCTGCGCGCGCTGTCGCGGCGAGCGGCGCCAGGCTGAAACCACCAGCACGCTGAGGGAAATGATCTTGAGCAATGGCACGACGATGCTGGCAATGAATACCAGCACGGCGATCGGCCAGGAGTTGTGCAGCAACACCAGCACCCCGCTCATGATGGTGTCCTTCTCATCCTCGAGCAAGGAGCGCGTGTACATCACCGGCAGCAGATTGGCCGGCACATAGAGGACAGCGGCGCATATCAGCAAGGCTGCGGTCACGCCCAAACTATGGGGCTTGCGCTGAAAGAGATGTGCATGGCATCGGGGACAGCGCGGATACCCGAGATTCAAGCCGCGCACCGTCGCGTGACACTGCAGGCAAAGCAGCAGACCGAGGCTCTTACCGGTGGCTGCGGTGGTCACGCCCGGCTCCGCTCGACCCAGCGCCAGAACTGAGCGGGGGAGGTATGGGTCGTCAAATGCCGCCAGCGTCAACATGAGTAATCCGCATGACCACAAAGAGACTCCGGTCATCACCTCTGCGTACCCGGACAAGCGCACCAGGGCCACCAGACTCCCAAGCATGAACACCTCGACAAAGGTCCAGCGCCGGATCTGGGTGAGCAATCGGTATACCGTGTTCTGACCCGGTGCCTGCCGCTTGTGGCGCAATGGAATCAAAACGTACAGGAGAATTGCGATCTGCAGCAAGGGACCCAGTATCGTGGTGATGAATACCAGCCAGGCCAGCGCGGCATGACCTTGGGCGTAAAGCCCTGCGGCCGCGTCCAGCAGGGTTGCGGAGCGAGTCGTGCCGTTGTAATCGATGGCAACCAGCGGATATGCATTGCTCAAAAAGAACAGCACCAGCGCGGCAGCAGCGAGACCGATGGCGGTATCGAGAGCGCGGTTTTCACGCCGTTGTACGAGCGCATGGCAGCGCACGCATCGGGTACGTTCGGTCACCGGCGCATCACTCGCGCGGTGCGCGAGATCGCAGGCGGGACAGACAACTACGGGCATAGAGTGCTCTTGAGCGGACTAGCGGGCATTTTGCGGGTTCGCGCCGGCCTCCATCAACAATCGGGTAAACAAATACAACCGGGGCGTTACGCTGTTCAAATCGATCCATTCATGATCGGTGTGAAAATCGCCGCCCACGAATCCCAGTCCATCGAGCGCGGGCGTGCCTTCCGACATGGCCAGGGCCGACTCGGAGGCTCCGCCGTTTCCCGACAATTCCACGGTTTTGCCGATTTCGGCATAGATGGCACGGGCGCGCGCGGCCCAGGCGTCGATCTGGGCGTTCTCGGTGAGCGGCGGGAACGCGGGTTCGTGAGAAATGCTCACGGTGGTGTCCGGGACTTCGGTGGTGCGGGCATCGGCTTCGATTTTCTCCAGCACCGCGCCAAACTCCGCGGGTTTGCGATAGCGCACATTGAGCGTTGCTTCCGCAAGATCCGGGATGATGTTGTTGCGTTCCCCCGCGCGCATGACGGTCAAATTGACCGTGATGCCGGGGCCGGAATGCGGAAATGCGCCCTCCAGTGAGGAAAGCTGGTGTATCAGCTCGAGTGCGGCGTTGCGGCCATCCTGCGGGGCCATGCCCGCATGTGCAGCGCGCCCTTTGACCTGAATGTGGACGCTCGCCGACCCCTTGCGCCAAACGGTAAGAGCGTCGGGGGGATCGCCGGGCTCCATGTTGAACTCGACATCGTGCTCGCGGGCCAGTCGCTTGATCAGCTGGGCGGAACCCGGCGAGCCACGCTCTTCGCTGTTATCGAGCAGCAGCGTAATGGTCTTGAAGTTTTTGAATCCCAAGTCATGCAGGATCTTCAGCGCCGTAACGGCGTTCACCACGCCGGCCTTTTCGTCGCCCACACCCGGGCCGTGCCCGCGCTCATTGTCCGTGCTGAATGGTCGGCCCGCGGCGGTGCCCGCACCAAATACCGTGTCGATGTGCGCGATGATGAGGATTTTGCCCTTGCCGGTGCCGTGAAAGACGGCCAGCAAAATACCGGGCAGCCCCGCGCTTTCCGCAGCTTCCGTCCTCACGTCCGCGCCCAGCTGTTTCAGCCGGTCGGCCAGCACCGCATCCACCTTGGCGCCGCCCTCGACATCGCCGGTTCCGGAATCGATGTTGACGATTTGCTGCAGCAACTCGAGAGCCGCAGCGCGATTGGCCTCTACCGCCCGATAAACCGGTTCGTTGCGCGCCGCGAATGTCGCGCTGCAAAGGAGTTCCAGAAGCAATAGGGAAGCCGCTACCGCGGTGAACTTGGTCCGGGACATTCTCTGCTCCTCACGAACATGTGTTGTAACCTTAGCATGCAGCAACGCTATCATTCCGCAACATCGGCAACACACGAAATTACTGCTTACAATTGCGGCAACCATCGAAAAAGGACAGCGGGATGGAAAAACTCGGACGACGTCAATTGTTGGCAGGGGCGGGCGCAGCCGCTTTCCTTGGAGTTCTCGAGGGTTGCGGCGTTGCCAGCCTGGGCACGAAGCGCCAAGCAAATTCACCGGTATTGCAACTCGCGCCCGTGCGTGCGAGCCCCGACCGGATTACGCGCATCACCGTGTGTACGAGGCCGTTTCGAGCGCAGGGACCGCGGCTGGATGCGGAAAGAATCGGCACAAAGTTGATCGTGCACAACTACGGCCATGGCGGCAGCGGCTGGTCGCTGTCCTGGGGATCGAGCAGCATCGCCGTGCAAAAAGCATTGGCGGGCGGCGAGCGCGACATCGCGGTCATCGGTTGTGGTGCGCTGGGACTGACCTCGGCGTTGCTGCTGCAGCGAGCTGGCGCTCGCGTCACCATCTACGCAAAGGATTTGCCGCCCAACGTACGCTCGTCGTTGGCGACCGGGGTGTGGACTCCGGATTCGCGAATTTGCCTGGAGGAACATGCAACGCCGGCGTTCAAGCAGCAATGGGAACAAATGGCTCGCGCCTCGTTTCAGACTTATCAAAACTTCCTGGGGCTGCCGGGTACCCCGGTGGAATTCATCGACAGCTACTATGTTTCCGATGATGCAGCGATGCGTCCCCCGAGTGAACTCGCGGGCCGTCCGGCTTTCGCCAATCTGCAGCGCGAATTGATCGGCGATCTGATTCCGCAAAGCGTCGATTTCGCGCCGGGCAGCCATTCGCTCGGGCAGCGATACCTCAAGCGCAACTCGCAGCTGATGTTCAATTTGACGGCGTACACACGGCTGTTGATCACGGAATTTGTCGCCGACGGCGGCAGGATCGAGATCGCCGAATTCCACACGCCGGAAGACTTCGCCAAACTGCGCGAAAAGACTTTGATCAATGCCACAGGGTTTGGGGCGCGCGCCTTGTTCGGCGATACGACGATCACGCCGGTGCGCGGACAATTGGCTCGGGCGATCCCGCAGCCTGAGGTCGACTACGGGCTGATCTACAAGGGCGTGGCCTTTGTGCCGCGGCGCGACGGATTGGTCTTTCAGGCGTTGGGCGATAACGACTACTACGGCTTCGGCGATGACACCACCGTTGCCGATCGAGCCGAAGCCGATCGCGCCGTCAATACCATAGCCGCATTGTTCAAAAATCCCGCGTAGGCTTAAACCCTTGAGGCGTTGCCGCCCTCTAAGTGCTCAAGGAGGGCGCAAGGGCGATGATCCAAACTTTGCAGAGGGTACTCGCCATGGATGCCGGCGGTGAGCCAACGGATACGATCGTCGCGGCAGCGGCCGGGGACGTGGCCGCATTCGAACGCTTGTACCGGCAGTTCTCGCCGCGCATCTACGGCTTGTGCCTGCGTCTCACCGGTCAGCGTGAAGCTGCGGAGGATTGCACCCAAGAGTCCTTCGTGGCTGCCTGGCGCGCGCTGGCGCGCTTCGAACGCCGCAGCCGCTTCTCGACCTGGCTTCACCAGATTGCAGTCAACGCAGTGTTATCGCGGCGCAAGGGTCTGCGCAATGAGTTCGAAGTCGCCGCGCCGCGCCTGGGACTGCCCGAAAGAGACGATCCGGGCAGCGGTGCCCCGCCGCTCGATGTAGAGCGGGCCATTGCCGCGTTGCCGGAAGGCGCCCGGCACGTGCTGGTACTGGTCGGGATTTACGGTTATAGCCACGCCGAAGCGGCGGGCGCTTTAGGTATTGCGGAAGGTACTTGCAAGGCGCAGCTGCATCGTGCGCGCTCGCTGCTCTCCGCAACCTTGGGATTGGAGGAAGCATGAACGATGGGCAGAAGGGATCATTGGATAGGCTGATCGCGAACCTGCCAAGGGACGTGACACCGCCCCGAAATTTGTGGCCGGGCATCGTCGTCCGCCTGGTGCGTGCGCCGCGCCGCGCTCCGCCGATGGCCTTGGCGGCAGGCATCGTCGTGGCCGCGGCCTGTCTTGCGAGCCTGTTCACCTGGGCCGTCCTTCAGAGTAGATCCGCGCCGCGGCTGCTTCAGACCGAGGTCGCCAAAAGTTCATTCGAAGAGCCGACCGATGCGAGATACGTGTTGGCGCGCGACATGATGCAGAAGACTTTTCGCGAGCGGCTGGCGCTTCTCGAACCCGCCACGCGCGCAAAAATAGAAGCCAGTTTGGCCATCATCCGTCAAGCGCATGAAGACATCCGCAAGGCGTTGGCGGCCGACCCTGAGAGCCCGGTGCTCGAACAGCTGTGGGAAAGCACGTGGCATGAAGAATTCGACCTGTACGACCGCGTGGTCCAGGCTACCCAACCCCCCATGACGAGGATCTGAAGATGTCACAAGTTATTTTTGCAGGGTGCCGGGATCTTCGTATCCTGGCCTGTGTCCTGGCGGCACTCTTAGCCCCTTGGATCTCGGCACATGCTGAATCGCCGGTCGATGAGCACCGAGCGGCGAGCAGTCAAGGCAGCGTCGAAATCATCAACGTGGCAGGTGCGATCGATCTACAGGGCTGGGATCAGCCCGAGGTCGCAGTCACCGGCACAATCGGCAAGAACGTGGAGCGCGTCGAGGTCACGGGCGGCGGAGATCGCACTACGATCCGTGTGATATTGCGTTCGCAGCACTTCTTGGGATTCGGCGCCGAGGGCGACGCGCACCTGCTGGTTCATGTGCCCGTCAATAGCTCGGTATCCACTTCACTGGTGAGTGCCGACCTCAAAGTGTCCTCTATCCGCGGCGACCTCAAGCTGCAAACCGTCAGCGGCAATGTAACCGGCGAGGCCGGCGGCGATGTGCATGCAAACTCGGTCAGCGGCAATGTCACGCTCACAGCCGCCGCGGCCAAGGCCATTGAAGTCAAGACCGTCAGCGGCGATGTTGTGTTGACCGGCGGGGACGGGGAAACCGAGGTCACAACGGTGAGCGGCACGGCGAAAATCACTCTCGGCACCGCCGCGCGTGCCCGGTTCCAATCAGTATCCGGCAATCTAACCGCAAACTTCACGCTCGGTCCGAACGCGCAAATCGACGGGGAGTCGGTGAGCGGCGATGTCAGGTTGGAGTTTGCCAGGTCGCCTGAGGCTGACTTTGACATTCAAACATTCAGTGGCGATATTAGAAGTTGCTTCGGGCCGAAGCCGGAGGAAGCGCGGCATGGACCGGGTTCGCGTCTGACCTTCAAGAGCGGCGACAACCACGCTCGCGTCAGGATTTCCACCAAGAGCGGCGATGTGCGCATGTGTACAAAAGGTTCCTAGCCGACGTCAGCATGCGCCTACGCCGGCTGTTGATGCGCGCCGGCAGTTAGGCGATTCGATCACCCTTACGCTGGACGCCGGCCTTAAGCGGTCTACAAGACCGCTGGCACGTAACCGCGAAACCCCGCCCGCGCTCGACGTAAGGAGTGTCAATGAACACAGCAGCTGCTTTATCCCGACCCATCGTTCTGCCGCCGCTTCCCTACGCGCTGGGCGCATTGCATCCGGTGATTTCCGCCGATACGTTGAATTTCCATTACGGTAAGCATCACAAAACCTATGTGGATACTTTGAACAAATTGATCGTCGGCACAGAATTTGCCGACCTGCCCTTGGAAGACATCGTCAAGACAGCGTGGCGGCAGCCCGCCCACAGCGCCATATTCAACAATGCCGCACAGGCGTGGAATCACACCTTTTACTGGAACAGCCTTAAACCCAATGGCGGCGGCGAGCCGCCGTCGCAGCTTAAGCAGATGATGGAGTCATCTTTTGGCGGCGTGGTTGCGTTCAAGAAGGAACTGGCGAAGTCCGCGGTTGAAAATTTCGGCAGTGGCTGGACTTGGCTGGTCGAGGATGGCGGTGCCCTCAAGGTCATCAACACCAGCAATGCGAACACGCCTCTGGCTGGGGGTCCGAAGCCGCTGTTAACCATCGACGTATGGGAGCATGCGTACTATCTGGACTACCAGAATCGAAGGATAGGCTACGTGAACGGATTGCTCGAAAGGCTCGCCAATTGGGAATTCGCGGCAGAGAATTTGAATAAGGCATGACTTCGACGCTGGACTATTGACTGCCGCTGCGCCGTTGCCCTCACTGCCGCCGCTTCCGGCGGCATTCGCTTGAGCGGTTTGCACGCGTCGTATTAATCTATGTAATCAATAAGATATGAGATTATTCTAACAAGTGACATAAGCGCTACCGATGCGCTTGAACTTATTGACGCCCCCAACGTGCATCGCGTGGGCATAATGGCTGGCTCATGAACACAGTTCCGCGCTTGGACGTTCCAACCATTGCCATTGCTCGGTCGAGCCAGCGGTTCCCGGTACGACGGATCTATTGCGTTGGCCTCAATTATGCCGATCACGCACGCGAGATGGGCAATGATCCCCAACGGCATCCGCCGTTTTTCTTCGGCAAGCCGGCGGACGCCGTGGTTGGAAGTGGCGCGCACTTGCCCTACCCGCCGAAGACCGCCGACTTGCATCACGAAGTCGAATTGGTGGTGGCACTTCGCCAAGGCGGGTCGAATATTCCCGCCGCAGATGCCGCGTCGTTGATCTTTGGCTATGGGGTAGGTATAGACCTGACCCGCCGAGACTTGCAGGCGCAGGCAAAAAAGGCCGGTCGGCCCTGGGATATGGGGAAGGGATTCGATCACTCCGCACCGGTCGGCGCGCTGGCCACGGGGGTTCCGCCCGCCAGGGGAGCCATCAGTTTGACCGTCGACGGCAAGGTGCGTCAGTGCGGCGATCTTCAGGACATGATTTGGAGTGTTGCCGAAATTATCGCAGCCCTTTCGACTTACATCGAAGTGGCGGCCGGCGACTTGATCTTCACGGGCACGCCCTCGGGCGTCGGACCCATACAGCGAGGTGAAACGGTGCGCGGAATCATTGCGGGAGTGGAGCCTGTCGAAGTCTCCTTCGAACCATGAGCGTTTTGCAAATCTTCAGCCCGGATGTCCTAAGACGCAGCGCGTGTTGCGTCCTCGGCGTCATGCTTTGCGTTCCATTGGGCGCGCGAGCCGCGGACGACTATCAGCATCGCCTCGAACAAGTGCTGCTGCAGACCCCGCTGATCGATGGCCACAATGATTTGCCGTGGGAAATCAGGGACCGCTTCAAAAGCGATTTTGCTGCCATTGATTTAAGGTCCGACACCAGCCGCTTGGCCGTCGGCGCGGACCAAGCGCCGCTAATGACCGACATTCCGCGTCTGCGCGCGGGCATGATTGGCGCGCAGTTCTGGTCGGTATGGATACCGGTGAACGTGCCGGGTTTCGAAGCGGTGCAAATGACGCTGGAGCAGGTCGACCTGGTGAAGCGCATGGCCGCGCAGTATCCAAAAGACTTCGAGATGGCGTATACGGCCGCGGATATTCGCCGCATTCACAAGGCGCGTAAGATTGCTTCTCTGATCGGCATCGAAGGCGGCCATCAGATCAACAATTCTCTCGCGGTACTGCGCCAAATGTACGATGCGGGCGCTCGCTACATGACGCTCACCCATTCCACCAACACCGCGTGGGCCGACTCGGCGACCGATGCGCCGGCGCACAAAGGACTTACTCCATTCGGCATCGAGGTGGTGAGAGAAATGAACCGCCTCGGCATGCTCGTGGACTTGAGCCATGTATCGCCCGAGACGATGCGGGCGGCGCTTGCGGCAAGCCAGGCGCCGGTAATCTTTTCTCATTCCTCGTCACGCGCGCTCGATGATCATCCGCGCAATGTGCCCGACGACATCCTGCGGCTGTTGGCGGCGAACGGCGGCGTGGTGATGGTCAATTTCGCGCCCGGTTACGTATCCGAGGAGCGCAATCATTGGCAAGCTGACCGGGCCGCCGAGGAGACTCGCTTCAACAGTCCACCGTTCGCCGGCTTGTACATCGGTCAACCTGATCGGGCGAAGGCGGCCCTTGCGGACTGGGACGCAAAGCATCCGCGGCCGGTCACCACACTCGCTCAAGTAGCCGATCACATCGAGCACATGCGTCAAGTGGCCGGTGTCGATCATTTGGGCTTGGGCTCCGACTTCGACGGTATTCCCGATGCACCCGTGGGGCTCGAGGGCGTTGATAAATATCCCAAGCTTCTCGAGGAACTGATGCGTCGAGGTTGGAGCGACGCCGATATCGCAAAGCTTGCCGGCGAAAATGTGCTGCGTGCGATGGGCACCGCCGAGAAAGTCAGTTTGAAACTGCGCGAGACGACGGCCGCGTCCACAGCGACACTCGAGCCGCCGAAGGCTCACTGAACTCTTGAGATTCATTCCTGCAACCCTGTGCCTTGTCGTGATGACGGCGGCGTGTGCGCAGCCACGGCAGAACACCGCTAATGAATACGGGCCGGCGCCGGACATCGGCGCCCCGACCAGCAGTTGGCTGCCGACCGTGAACTTCGCGAAAGCGAAAGGGTGGGGCGAGGGAGGCGCACCGCAGGGCGCCAACGGCACGGCGGTCACCGCGCTGGCACGTGGGCTTGCTCACCCGCGATGGTTGTTCGTGTTGCCCAATGGCGATGTGCTGGTCGCCGAAGCCGAGGCGCCGGTCAGGCCCGATGACATGCAGGGCATCATGGGCATGATCGGCAAGCTGGTGATGAAGATGGCCGGCTCCGGCGATCAGCCCGGTGCCAACCGGATCACTCTGCTGCGCGAGACGGGAGCGGGAGAAGTCGAACGGCACATTTTTCTGCAAGGCTTGAATTCTCCCATCGGCATGGCTCTGATCGGCAACAATTTCTATGTTGCCGACACCGATGCGCTGCTGCGCTTTCCCTACCATACCGGCGATACGGAGATCCGCGCGCAACCGGTGCAGGTTGCGGCGCTGCCGGGCGGCAGCATCAATCACCACTGGACCAAGAGTCTGATCGCGAGTCCCGATGGCAAGAATCTCTATGTGGGCGTCGGCTCGAACAGCAACGTTGCGGAAAATGGCTTGGGCAAGGAGGCGGAGCGCGCGGCAGTCTGGGAGATCAATCCCGAGACAGGTGCGCATCGAATCTACGCGTCGGGCTTAAGGAATCCGGTGGGCCTGGCGTGGGAACCGCAGACCGGCGTGCTCTGGACTGCGGTGAACGAGCGTGACGAGCTGGGCGATCAGCTGCCGCCGGACTATATGACGGGGCTTCGCGACGGGGCATTCTATGGCTGGCCCTTCAGCTATTACGGCCAGCATGTCGATACTCGCGTCAAGCCGCAAAACCCCGAGCTGGTGGCCACAGCGATTCCGCCGGACTATGCGCTGGGAGCCCACACAGCATCCCTTGGCCTCTGCTGGTCGGCGGGTGCGACGCTCCCCGAACCCTTTAAAAATGGCATGTTCGTCGGCCAGCATGGATCCTGGAACCGCAAGCTCCACAGCGGCTACAAGGTGGTGTTCGTGCCGTTCGCCGACGGCAAGCCGGCGGGCGCGCCCCTCGATGTGCTGGCCGGATTTCTCAATGCGAAAGACGAGGCTTTGGGCAGACCCGTCGGGGTCGCAATCGATGCACACGGCGCGCTGTTGGTCGCCGATGATGTGGGCGGGGTGGTGTGGCGCGTGAGCGCAACAAGTCACTAAGCGCAACCGCGATTGACAGCTGCGATTGCCAGCATCTAGACGTACCCGAGACGGCTATGTTTGGCGCCGAAGCGGCGCTCAAGGGTGATATATCAATCAATGGACGAGGTCCACCGCGCGCCTTTTCGACGCAGTTTGCCGCGCGGGTTCCACCTGGCAGGCTACATAAGCGGTAGTAGAAATATTTTCTGTTATCCCCATACGCCGATACACAGACCATTTGCTCACATGCTCTTGACATTACGGCATCAACTAATCGAATAATGCGTTGCCTAGGCGCGACGCGAAAATATTAAGCGCACCGAAATGAGGCAGGACGACCGCCTGTAGGTCTCAAGCGATGGGGTTGCATCGCTCGAGGCTTCGCGACTGCGGATTACCGCAATCACGAAGGGTGGAAGTGGATAGTGGCGGATGAACGGCGCGAACCGTTTTCAGGGGGATCACGATGACGACAAGAATAGTGGCGCTGCTGCTTTCATGCGCAGCAACGGTTGCAATCTCAACAACAGCATTCGGAGCTCCCGCTCCAGCGGCTCCCGCCTCATCGGCAAACGATGAAGGCGGCATTCAGGAAATCGTCGTCACCGCCGAAAAACGCACGGAAAATCTGGAACGGGTCGCTGAGGCGATTACCGTGGTCACCTCCAAAGAACGCGACCTGATCGGCATCGAGACCTTCCAGGACATCACCAACTTCACGCCCGGCCTCGCTTACAACACGTATCTAGATCGCGCCTTCATCCGCGGCGTCGGTCGTCAAACCAACAATCTCGCAACCCAGCCCGGGGTCGCCACCTATAGCGATGGTCAGTTACAATACCAGCGTGGTCGCCGCTTCCGGTGACTCGATGTTCCTGGATCGAGTGGAAGTACTGCGCGGACCGCAGGGGACCCTGTACGGCCGCAACTCCATCGGCGGCACCATCAACTCCATTTCAAAGCGGCCGACCGCCGATTGGGAAGCCGAAATACGGGCTAACGTCGGCAACTACGGGCTGCACAATTTCGAAGGCATGGTGTCGGGTCCCATCAGCGATACGTTGCGATTCCGCTTCGCCGGCTACCGCAATACCCAGGACGGCGGCTACTTTCGGAACACATTCAACGGCAATCAAACCGGCGGATACGGCAATTACTTCTACTGGGAAGCGCAATTGGAATGGGACATCACGCCCAATGTCGAAGGATGGCTGAAGGCCGCGCAATTGGGCTACAACCAAAGCTATCTGTTCACCAATGCCACCGGCTCGTACGACTATTCGCCGTATCCAATTGGAACACTGGCTCCCAGTGGTGCATATGGTGTTTGCGGCGCGGTGGGCGCTTGCGCGGGACCTTATGGCACGTACCCCACGCCAATTGCGGTTACGCCGGCCAATGCCGCAACCCAGAATCCCGGCAATACCAATATTCGCGAGTACAGCAACAACGGGACCAGCAACGCGGTGCTGAGCCGCACGTATCAAGTTACCCCGCAATTCATCTGGCACACGCCGTGGGCTGCGGACGTCAAATACGTCGGCGGCTACACCACGTATAACTACCAGCTGTATCAGGACAACGACGGGACCAGTGTGGGTTCATACATTATCCCGACGATCTACATCCCCGGGGTTACACCCGCCTTCTGCGGCGGGATGGCTTGCCCGCCGTTGACCGTCTATCCCGTATACGAATCGGGCTATATGGAGAACAAGAAGTATTGGAGCAATGAAATCAACGTGACCTCGCACAGCGATTCGAACCTACAATGGATCGCGGGACTGTATCAGTACCAGGAGAAATTTTCGCAGCCGGTCAATGTCCAGGACAACGCTCAGGCGTCGCAGCCCCAAGTGTTTGGCGGGGCATGCCCCGCCGGGGTCGGATGTCTCGCCAGCCCTTACAATGGCACGGTTACAGGACTCGCGGCTCCCAATCCGAACAACAATTTTTACTATGCCAGTTCGGACATGCACGGCAACTCGTATGCGGCATTCGTACAAACCGACTGGAAATTTCTCCCGACTTGGAAGCTCACGACCGGCGTTCGTTACACGGAAGACTTTTTGGCCGGCAGCGAATACGTGCGCGAGCTGTGTTTCGGCATACCTTCTTGTCTGGCCTTTCCGAACAGCTTGCTCCCGGCACAAATCCTAGGCGCCTTTACGCCGGTCAACGACATCACCGCATTCCAGATCGCCTATGGTCCGTACCGCGGCGTAACCAAGTTGCCCGGACTCAACGCGAATGGCACCTATGGGCGCGGACTCGGCGATCAGTGGGATGCCGTGACAGGCACGATGGAAGTGGATTGGACGCCGACCGATACGCTCCTGGCCTATGGCAAGTATTCCCGAGGCTATAAATCGGGTGGTTTCAATGCCGGCTGGGGCGGGCAGATCTCGGCCAATCCTGAGTCGAAGGCGGAACACATCGACGCCTTTGAAATTGGCGCCAAGCAGACATGGAAAACCTTTCAAGTCAACGGGGCGATCTATTTTTACAATTATCAGAATCTGCAAATACCCCTCACCTATCAGCCGCCTACCGGGCCGGCGTACTCGTCCATCATCAACTTGGGCAAGGTGGTCTCGTATGGCGCGGAATTGGAGACCATCTGGGCACCGGTCAGGGATCTACAGTTCCTGTTGAATTACTCGTACATGGACGCGACGATTCGTTCGAACGAGGCGGTCCAAAACGATACTTCAAATCCCTTCGTGGGATTGACAGACCCCATCGGCAATACCGTACCCGAGTCGCCGCGGAGCCGAGTTACCAGCAACGGCAATTACACCTGGCACTTTACGCCCGGTTCCATCAACTACTCGCTGAGCTACATCTGGAAGAGTGCGACCTACGGCAGCATCTTCAATGAGCCCTGGAACCTCGCGCCCAAGTACAGCCAACTGGACTCGCGCTTGACGTGGACCGATGCCGCGGATCGCTTCACGATTTTCGCGTATGTGAAGAACTTGCAGAACAAGACCAATGCCGACGCGGTGCTGGGATACTACATCTCGACGCCGCAGCCAGGCTTTTCCAACCAAGGCACGACCTGGGGCTTGACGCCGCCGCGTCTCTACGGCGTGGAAGTGCAGTTCCGCTTTAAATAGCGATTCTCCAGTAGCGCAGACTTTAAAGGCCGGAGGGTGCGCCCTCCGGCCTTTTTCTTGGTTAACGTCGCGCGAGACGCGAGTCCAGGGTCGAATCAGCTTCGATAAGAAGGATCGATCCGATCCAGGCGGCGCAACAGCCCCGGCCACACCAGCATGTGCGGACCCTGATTGTTCGACACCACGCGCGCTTGCTCCATGGCGGTATCGATGATGCCTTGCTGGATCGGAATGAGTTCGCCGCCGCCGGCCTGCGCCCGCACCTGGATGGCGCAGGTGGCCTCGAATGTGTACATCAGCTGGAAGGCCTCAGCGACGCTTCTGCCGACGGTCAGAAGGCCATGGTTGCGCAGCATCAGGTAGCTCTTGCTTGCCCATGTCCGCCACCAAGCGCGGCTTCTCATCATCGCGCAGCGCCACGCCCTCGTAGTCGTGGTACGCCAGACTCTGCAGAACGAAAATGGACTGCTGCGAGAGGGGCAGAACGCCATGCTTCTGCGCCGAAACGGCGACGCCGTTCAAGGTATGGGTATGCAGTACGCACTCGATGTCATGGCGCGCGCCATGGATGGCGCTGTGAATCGTGAAGCCCGCCGGATTGATCGGCCAGGGGCTGTCGCCCACCTTGTTTCCCTGCATGTCGATCTTCACCAGGCTGGAGGCGGTGATTTCGTCGAACATCATGCCGTAAGGATTGATCAGGAAGTGGTGCTCGGGTCCCGGCACCCGCGCGGTGATGTGGGTGAAGACCAGGTCATCCCAATGGAAGTGCGCGACCAGCCGATAGGCGGCCGCCAAGTCGACGCGAATTGCCCACTCTTCCGGCGAGATAGCGCGCGGCGGCGTCGCCGCCGGCAGGAACGGATTTCAGCATGGCATTCTCCAATGAGGATTCCTGATTCTACCGGAGCGGCGGGTAGCTGGCATAATGCTCAGACGCCCTATCGGCGCTGGGAGTACTCCCGTTTGAGCTTTGCAGAGACCCGAGCGCCCGTCGCCGACGACTGGGTGCAGCGAATGATTGACACGCCCGGGCGCTCCGGCCACTTAAGAAGCGGCGATCACGTGACGCATTACCTGGAGTGGGGCGACGCCGTCGAACGCGCGCGTCATGCTGTTGCTGCACGGCTTTCGCGGCCATGCGCACTGGTGGGATTTTGTCGCGCCGTGGTTCGCCGACGAGTATCGCGTCATTGCCATCGATTTTGGCGGCATGGGCGACAGCAGTTCCAGGCTCAAGTACAGCCGTAGCGATTTTGTCGCGGAAGTGCACGCAACGCTGCAGATGATCGGCCCAAAGAAGTGACTCTGGTAGGCCATAGTTTTGGCGGCCGCATCGCCGTGTTTGTCGCGCATGAATATCCGCAGCTTCTCAAACGCGCGCTCATTATCGATACGAATATCGGATTTGCGGATCAGCCCTTGCGGACACGCTTCATGCAGCGGCCGAAGAAGATCTATCCGGATCTGGCGAC
This sequence comes from uncultured Gammaproteobacteria bacterium, assembly GCA_963787695.1. Lineage (GTDB taxonomy): Bacteria > Pseudomonadota > Gammaproteobacteria > Steroidobacterales > Steroidobacteraceae > Bog-1198. The sequence continues at coordinate 346,349 of CAWBDX010000003.1, read as the reverse complement.
CGCGTGCGCGCGCTTTCGTTTTGTGCCGGACGAGCCGCCGGTTCTGCCGCGCATCATGCAGCATCTTGCCCTGCACTCGATAAAGCCGAGGGCGGCGGATTTGTTTGGAAATTCGATGAGAAGCCGGTCGGCAGTGTCGGCTGGGAGCAAGTCGCGGAGGGCGAATTGCTCAAGGACATCGAGTTGCCGATGGATTTTATCGCCGGAGAATTCAGCGAGGTCGTGCCGCCGCCGCTCGCGCAGCGCATCGGCAGGGCATTGCGCAACGGGCGCGGGCCCATCGTGATCCCGTCCGCCTACCATCATGTCCCGGTGGACCAGCCGCTGGCGTTGGTCGCGGCGATGCGCGCACTGTTGATCTAAGGCCAGTCCCGCGGCGGCGCAGTCACACCGCTCGCAGCGCCGTTGCCACCGGCAGGCGCGCGGCGCGAATCGCGGGAAACAGTCCGCCGATCACGCCGATGGCGCACGCCCAGATGATGCCTATGGCCACCAGCGCCGGCGTCACCGCCAGGTCGAATATCAGTTGCCCGCCAAATGCCGCCGCCGAGGGTGTCCACGGAATGTCCGTTGAACAGCAGCCACGCGCCAGCGCACCGAGCGCGCCGCCGACGAGCGCCAGAAGCAACGCTTCGACGAACACCGAGATCACCACCGACACGGGACCAAAGCCGATGGCGCGCAGCGTGGCAATCTCGCGCGAACGCGCGCTCACCGCCGAGTACATGGTATTGAGCGCGCCGAAGATGGCGCCGACGGCCATGATGCCGCCGACCACATAGGCGACGATCTTCAAGAATCTGGCTGATCGTGGCCGGCTTGCTGCGCGCCGAAATCCTTTTCCGTGGACACATCGACCTGCAACTGCGGATTGGTGGTGATGGCGTCCTTGAAGGTCTGAAAGCCGGTCTGCGGATCGAGCACCACCCAGCACGCTCTGCACGCTGTTGCCGCGCTGGTAGGCGGAATTCAGGGTCTGTTTGTCGGCCATGCAGTTCCGATTCGCGGCCGCTGCCGCCGCTTTCGAAGATGCCGACCACCGTCCAAGTCGCGCCGCGCAGTTTGAATCTTGCGATCCGACATCGAGGCCCTTGTACAGGCGCTGCGCGGATTTGCCGACGATCATTTCAGTGACGCCGGGTTGAATACGCGGCCGCTGATGATCTTGATTTCCGGGTGTACCGCGAAGCCCGTCTGCGTCATGCCGCGAAACGGCGCGCTCGCGTCCTCGCCGTCCTTCTTGGTAAGACTCACGATCAACAGGCCTTCGGGCGAGGCCAGCGGATGCCCATCGCTGCCCTTTTTGATGCCGGCGGAATCGCGCAATGGCCAACGCGGCTTCGTTGGTCAAAACGCTGATCAGTTCCGCGCTCGAGCCGGTGCGAACCACGATGGCGCGATTCTCGGGCCCGGTCCGCTGCAAGGTCCTGATAAGTCCGGTCGACATCGCGAGCACCGAGATCAGTACCGCGACCACGCCGGCAATTCCGATGACGACCACCGAGGAGGTGCCGATCCGCTGCGGCAGGCTGCGAATATTCATCGCGGATACCGCCGCTATCTGCGATGATTGCGCTCATGGTTCCTTACCGGCCCGCCAGTGCGTCGACGATGTTGAGGCGCTGCGCACGCAGCGCCGGCGGCAGGCCGCTGATGATCGCCAGCAGCACGGCGATGCCGAGTCCCGACAACCACGACGATCGGCAGCAACGTGCTCGGCCCGAGTACGGAGCCGACGACTTTTATGGCACCGGCGGAGAGCAGCAGCCCCACGACGGCGGCGAAGATGCACAGCAGCAACGATTCGATCAGCACCAGCACCGACACCGTTCCGCCGGTGAATCCCAGCGTTTTCAGGACCGCGAGTTCCGGAATGCGCTCGCGCACCGATTGCATCATGGTATTGGCGGTCAGGAACAGCAGCGTGAACATGACCGCGCCGACGATGGAGTTGGCGATGAAATCGATGTCGGCGAGTTGCTTGAGCTGCGACTGCAAGCGCGGCGTTTTCGGTTTGCGTGCGGGTTTCGTCCGGCGAATTCTCGGTCAGCTTGTCGATCGCGCTGGAAATCGCGGCGGCCTGCTTCGGATCGTCGATTTGCAGTGATGAATTGGTGCACCCGATGATTGTCGAACTGGCGCGTCTTCGTCCCAATAGTCGTAGTTGATCCAGAAGGCGGCTGCCGAGCGGCGATCTGGCGAACTGCGGCGTCGGGTCGAATATACCGACGATGTCGAAAGCCCAGTTGTTGCTGCCGTCCTTGTTGGTCCAGATCGTCGTGCCCAGCGGAATCTTGATCGCCCACTTTCCAGCCATATTTCTTGCGCCAGAGGCCGTCCGATCAGCGCGCCGGGGCGCGTCGCCTTCATGGCATCGATCTGCGCCGGGGTGATATTGAGTTCCGGGTAAACGGCCGCGAGCTTGTCCATGTTGGTTGCAAATGCAGGAATCGTATTTTTCGCGTCCTGAAAGTAGCCGCCGAAAAAGCTCAAGTGCGCGATGTTGCGCACGCCTTTGACGGTCTTCATCTGATCCATGAGGCTGATCGGCATGGAACTGATCGCGCTCATGCGGCTCGGTGGTCCACAGCCGGTTGTTGCTGGTGTCGCCGAGTCCCGCCTTGATGCCCTGATTGATTCCCTGCAGCAGGCCAAACAGCAAAAACGCCACGATGATCGACAGCATGGTCAGGATGGTGCGCGTCTTCTTGCGCCACAATCCCGCCCAGATCAGCATGAAATACTTCACGCGGCGCTCCGCACGGGCACCGTCGATGAGACGGCCCTTGTCCACATGCAGCGTACGCGAGGCGTGATCGGCGGCCAGCGGATCGTGCGTCACCATGATGATGGTCTTGCCCTGATCGCGGTTGAGCATCTGCAGGAGTTTCAAGATCTCTTCGGCGTTTTCGCGGTCGAGATCGCCCGTGGGCTCGTCACAAACCAGCAGCGTCGGATCCGCGACCAGGGCGCGCGCGATCGACACGCGCTGTTGCTGTCCGCCGGACAACTCGCTCGGCTTGTGGGTGGCGCGATCAGCAAGCCCGACCAGCTCGAGCACGGCGCGCACATTTTGTTTGCGCTTGGCCGATGACAGGTTCGTCAGCAGCAGCGGAACTTCGACATTGCGCGCCGCGGTGAGCACCGGCAGCAAATTGTAGAACTGAAACACGAAGCCGATATGGCGAGCGCGCCACTTCGCGAGTTTGCCGCCGGACAGACGGTCGATGCGCTCGCCGGCGACCGTGACTTCACCCTCGGTCGGCTGATCCAATCCCGCGATGAGATTGAGAAGCGTGGTCTTGCCCGAGCCCGAAGGACCCATGAGCGCGAGAAACTCTCCCTGTTCGATGCTGAGGTTCACGCCATGCAGAACTTCCACCGATTGTTTGCCGCGCTGATAGCGCTTCACGACGTTCTGCAGCGAAACTAGAGTGCTCATGGATGCTCCATTGAAGGTCCGAATGAATCGTTACTCAATCTACTATTTTTCGACTCGTATGCGAACACCATCGCTCAGTTTCGTCTGGTCGCCCAACACCACGGTGTCGCCGCTGGCAAGCCCGGCAATGACGACCTGGCCGGTGGCGGTCTTGGCGCCGAGCCGCACCGCGCGACGCTCTACGGTCGAGTCATGAATCACATACACGATGCTGGTGTCGCCAATGGTCGCGACTGCCTCGGCAGGTATGATCACTCCAGGTGCGGCAGGTGTTTTTTCAGCTCCGGGCGCCTGCGGCTCCTTTTCGGTCAGAAACGAAACGCGAGCGCCCATTTCGGGAATGATGCGCGGATCCTTCTGTTTGATCGCGATACGCACTTTGACGGTCGCCTTGGCCCGATCCGCCGTGGGGATCATCGCAATGACGGAGCCGGGAATATCCCAGTCGGGATACGCATTCAGTTTGATGACTACCGGCTGCTGCGGGCGGACGCGATTGATGAAATTTTCGCTGACATCCACTTCCACTTCGAGTGAGTCCATGTCGACAATGGTGCCGATGCCGGTTCGAGTAAAGCCGCCGCCGGCGGACACCGGCGATACCATTTCGCCGGGTTGCGCGGCCTTCTCGGTAACTATGCCGGAGAAGGGCGCGCGTATCACCGTGTCATCGAGGCTGCGTTGTGCGACCAGCACGCCGGCTCGAGCCGAATCCAGCGCACTCTGGGCGATGAACAGATTGTTTCGCGCGACGTTGTACTGTGCCTTCGCCTCGTCAAAACTCTGTAAGCTGATGACCGCGGCCGCCTTCTGCTGCTCATTGCGCTCGAAAATCGGTTTTGCGTCATCGTAGGCGGTCTGGGCGGACGTTAGATTGGCCTGCGCCTGCTGCAGCTGCGCGTTGCTTTGTGCCAAAGCTGCTTTCCAGTTCGAATCATCCAGACGGGCGATCACTTCGCCCGCCTCGACGCGCTGACCTTCCTCAAGACGCACTTCGACGACCTTGCCGGTGACTTTCGAGGACACGGTGGCGCGACGGCGTGCGACGATGTAACCGGAGGCGTCGAGCAGCGATGCGCCGCCGATCGATGCAGATCCGCCCGTCGATGCCGCTTGCGCTACCGCCGCCTTCACGATCACGCCGGTTGGGCGCAGCAAGTACCAGATGCCGGACGCGGCGACGATTACAACGGCAATGCCTGCGGCCCACCACTTGGCATGTCCCCCCGCGGAGTCCGGCGGCTCGCTGCGATCGATGCGCAGCTGATTCAGAAGCGCTGTTTTATCGGTTCCCGCGGTCTCAGCCACTGATGCTCCCCACGCTCGAGCCGTAGCCCCGAGCGAGCAATTTCAACTCTCCGCAGCGTGGGTCTTGTCGGCGACCCCAATCGCTTTTTCTCACGCTTGCACTACACCCCTCGTAGTCGCCGTACGTGAGACGCGCCAGGGCATGAACCATCCCGGATAGTCCTTCGAGACCCTCGAACGACTGGTCTTTGCGGCTATTCTAGACGAATGTTCACGTTCTGGATAATGCTACCCCTTGCAGAAGCCTCGTGGCATCATCGCTGGCATACGCGCGGCGCACCGGCTGGCCGCAGCGATAATAGAAAGGGGGAACGATGCACTATAGAAGTCTCATAGCGGCGGTTTCATTGGCGTTGATCGGCGGCGTTCAAGCCGGCGCGCAGAGCGCGAAGGCGCAACGCACGGCATCGCCTGCGATCAGCGAAATCACCGAAATCAAGCCCGAGCTGGTGGGTTTCTCCTCCGAACGTCTTGCCACGCTTGACGGCAATCTGAAATCACTGGTCGACGGCAAACAACTTGCCGGTGTGGTGTGGGCGGTCGCGCGACATGGAAAGATCGTCGATGAAAAGTCGTATGGCAATGCCGATCTGGCAAGTCAGAAGCCGATGCAGAAGGATGCCATCTTCCGCATTTTTTCGATGACCAAGCCGATTACCGGCATCGCCATGATGATGCTGTACGAAGAAGGCAAGTGGAAACCGAGCGATCCCATCTCGCGCTACATCCCGGAGTTTCGCGATCTCAAGGTTTTCTCCGGCGTCGACAAGGACGGCAAGCCGACCTTCGATGCGCCAGGCCATGCCCCGACGATGGGCGAGTTGATGTCGCACACCGCCGGCTTTACCTATGGGGTATTTGGCGCCACTCCGGTCGATAAACTGTACCAAGAAGCGCAGCTGCTGGCTGCGCCGTCACTGAAGGATTTCATCGATCGGGTTTCCAAGCTGCCGCTGCTGTATCAACCGGGCGAAGGCTGGGTGTACAGCATCTCGGTGGATATTCAAGGCTACTTGGTCGAGAAACTTTCCGGCAAATCGTTCCCGGACTTTCTGCGCGAACGAATTTTCCAGCCGCTGGGTATGAAAGATACGGCCTTCTACGTGCCGGAAGAAAAACTCGGCCGCGTGGCGACGATTTATCAAGGCGGCGCCGCCGGGCTCACGGCCATGCCGCGCGATCCGGAGATTTCAAAGCCTCCCGGACTGCCGTCCGGCGGCGGTGGACTTTACTCGACGGCGCGCGATTACTTGCGCTTCAGTCAGATGGTATTGAACGGCGGCGAATTAAATGGCGTCCGTCTTGTGGCGCCGAGCTCCATCGAGCTCATGCGCACGAATCACGTACCGGAAGCCGTGAAAAGCGCCAATAAGTTCGGCATCGGCTATTACCACATGCAGCCGGGTCTTGGATTCGGTTATGACTTCGCGATTCTGGAAGACCCGCTCAAGCTGGGCAGTACGGCGGGGAAGGGTACCTTTCTCTGGGACGGGATTGCGGGCACCTGGTTCTGGATCGATCCGAGCAACGATGTGATTTTCGTCGGTATGATTCAGCGCTGGCTATTGAGCGGCGGGCCTGATGTCGAGAATTTAACGCGCGCTTTGACTTATCAGGCGCTGGTCGATCCAAAGAAGTGATGTAGCCTGGCACAAATACAAACGGTGGGAAAAATGACGAAACGAATTCTCGCGATCGCGGCCGCAGCCGCCATGTTGGTCGGGACATCGTGGGCGGCCGATACACTGAGCGCCCAGGATTACTTTGAGATTCAACAGCTTTACGCCAGATACAACATTGCTATCGATAGCGGCGACGCGGAGGGTTGGGCTGCGACGTTTACGCCGGACGGCGTTTTCAACACGTTCAGCGGTCACGATGCATTGGTTGGGTTCATAAAGACATGGCGTGAAAAACTGAACGGCGCGACACGGAAGCACTGGAACAATAATCTGCAAATTACCGGAAACTCCAAGGAGGCCAGCGCAACCACTTATCTGATGCTCGTCGATTTCGGCACCAAGCCTCCCAGCATCCTGATGACTGGTTCCTACACCGACAGTCTCGTCAAGACCAAGGACGGTTGGCGATTCACCAAACGCATGACCAAAAGCGATGTAACGCCAACAGCGCCGCCGGCCGCTCCGGCTGCCCCGCCCGCGGCTCCGCCAAAATAGCGCGGAATCTATCGCGCGGCGTCGCGATGAGGGCATCACGACGCCGCTTCTGCTTGGTAGGTAGTAAGGGACTACGCCGGTAGAATATGGCGCCCATGGCCGTTCGCCGCATACTTGCCCTGTCGCTGTCGGTATTGGCCGCCGCCTGCGCGAGTTCCTCCCAGATGGTCACCGGCGCCGCCAGGACGCCAATTGCCGCGACCGAAGTGCGGGTCTACACGCAGGCTCCCGCGAGTTTCGAGGAGATCGCGGTTCTCAGCGCATCGCGGCGAAGCATATCCAGTGCCGGCGGAGAGCGCGCCATCCAGAAAATGATTGCCAGCATGAAGAGTCAGGCGGCGCGGTTGGGGGCCAACGGTCTGCTGCTGGAGGATTTTTCCGATGAGCGGGACTTAGCGCTGGGCACAAGCGTCGGATCTGATTCGTATACCCACAATGGATCGATCAGCGTGGGTGCAGGCGGTTCATTGGGCGTAGTCAAGAAGACTGCGAAGGGAAGGGCGATTTTCGTTTCCCCCGAAACTTAAGCGAGCGACCAAGCCTTGTTTTGCACGGCGCTACTCCCGGATCGTACAGGGCGGCGGAGTACCGTCGTAACATAGTACCGGACCGGATTCGGACGGCGTCGGGGAATCGGTTGAATCGGTGCTGCCGGTAGTGGTGCAGCCGCTCATCAGGCACACAATCATCAAAAAGCCGCGTAGTAGTTTCATGATTGATCCTCGGCGTTTTCACACGAGCGCAGCGAATCTACTAACATTGATGGCGAATAGTATGAGCGACTTGGTGCCATGGATCCAGCCAGCTGAAGCGATGCAAATGATAGGCGAAAGACTACGCAATTTTTTGCAATTCCCGCTATAACATTGACCATGAACGTAATAGTGACTCAGGCCCTGCGCGCCCAGGAGTCGATCATTCAAAACATGGTGCAGCTATATACCCACGATTTCTCTGAGTTTTGGGCGGGGACGGCGCGCGGGGAGCTTGGAAGTGACGGGCTCTTTGATCCGTACCCAATGGACAACTACTGGTCTCGACCCGGATGGTCTGCCGCATTCATCTTAAGCAATGGAGTTCTTGCTGGTTTTGTCCTGACAAACGATGAGGCCCACTCTGGTCAGCCCGTCGATCATAACGTCGGCGAATTCTTCATCTTGAGAAAGCATCGCGGGCAAGGAGTCGGTCGGCGCGCAGCTGAAGCAATTTTTTGCCAACAGCCGGGTTCGTGGGAGGTCGCGGTAGCGCGCAAAAACGTCAATGCTCATGGGTTCTGGCGCAAGACCGTCCGCGGCGCTTCACGAGCTCTGAACATCCAAGAGCTGGACGTGGCAAACGACAAATGGAACGGGGCGGTGTTTCGTTTCGATTGGCAGAGATGACAAGGGCGTTCTCGCGCAAGCGGCGGCAGTTCGAGAAGTTAGAAGCTACGCGCCAAATCTACCCAAGTAAGTATTTATAAAACAATGTGTTGCGGTGTTTATATAATATAATAAATTAGACACTGTCCCAGCAAAAATACAAGTGACAAGATCAAAGGCGGGGCGCGCTCGAAGCTCTCGTCCCTCGCCGATGACATTCCTGTTGCGGAGCATCCAGCGGAGGGAAGTTGTCTCAAACTGTGATCCTCGCACTTTGGATTTGGCCGCTCCTGGATAATGTGCTGCTACGGGAGATTTGGTGAACTAGGTCCTTTCTTCCCTCCCGTCTGCGCCGCTCGCAACTCTTTCTGCAAGAATCATCAGCGCATCGTTCTGGAGACAATGGACATGTCCGACGCATTCTTCGAAAAATTATTCGGGGATACGGAGCCGACCCACCTAGGCAGCGGCTGGGTCAGCGGCGTGTCATCCGTTTTCTTCGGCATACTCGGCCTGGGCGGTGTCCTTTGCCTGCACTATCCGGCGCTTCTAACCCTTCCCGACGCCCGGGCGCACTATCCGATAACCATCATTCGACTGCTGATTCAGGGCATGATCGTGGTTGCTCTTGTGCTCGGCGCCATCTCCGCCATCTTGCGTCAGCGCAAAGTCCTCGCATTGACCGGCGTCGCTCTCGGCCTGGCGGCGGCGCTGCTCGGAGGCGGAAGCACTCCGCTGCCGGAGGAAATCAGGTCGTCAGTCGGCCTCGGATTCGACTGGTTTCTCTTGGACCTCTTGGTGATGGCCATCGTCTTCGTCCCAGTGGAACGGTTTTGGCCTCTTCATCCGCAGCAAAAGACCTTCCGGCCCGAGTGGAGCACCGACTACTTTTATTTCGTGGCCACACATCTACCGGCGCAATTGATCACGTTCCTGATGTTGATACCCGCCACCGTTGCCTTGAAATGGCTGGCAATCCCATGGCTCATAAAGACCGTCGGCGGCTTGCCTTTCATCGTCCAGCTGCCGCTGGCGATTGTGGTGGCAGATCTGGCTCAGTACGCCACGCATCGGGCGTTCCATAAGATCCCATTCCTGTGGCGTTTTCACTCCATCCATCATTCGATTCAAACGATGGACTGGGTCGCCGGCTCGCGCTCGCACTTCGTCGATATCCTGCTTACCCGCAGCTTGATTCTCATTCCGATGACGCTATGCGGGTTCTCGCAGAGCGCGATGGCGGGGTATCTGGTGTTTGTCTCCTTCCACGCCACGTTCTGCCATACGGATTTTGGTCCTCGTCCGGTGTGGCTGGAGCCCTATTTTGTGACCGTGCGCTATCACCATTGGCATCACGCGGCGCATCCAGAGGCGGCCGACGTTAACTTCGCCATCCATTGGCCCTTCATCGACCGCCTGTTCGGGACTTACTACCTTCCGCAAGACGCTTGGCCGCAGCGCTACGGCTTGATCAACAGTTCGGTCCCCGCCGGTTTTTTTGCTCAGTTCATCGCGCCGTTCGCGCGCAAGTAAGCCGCCGTCAGAGGACGACTTGCGCGATGGCCAGATCGCCAGGCCTGTCCGTTCCGGTTTTTGAAGGCGCCACCAGACCCAACGCGCCCATGACTCTGACGGTGGTATAGCCGAAATCGAATTCGGCGGAATCGTGTGTGGTGCGCAGGAGATGCGGATAGTGATGATGGTTGTTTTGCCAGCAGGCGCTAAAGGTCGCCATCACCGGGAGCCAGTCGCCGATATTCATCGCGTTGTCGCCGGCATCGTCATAACGCCGAGTACCAAATCGGCGGTCGTGGGTCCAATAGTTCTGAATCATATTGACCCAAAGCGCGAATATCCGGACGCCGAGCCAAACTCCAATGGCAAATTTCCAATCTCGAGCGAACCACCAGAGAAGGCCGCAGCTTAAGATCGGAGAGATAAGCATAAACAGGGGATGAGAGACTAAACGGAACGGCCACGTTTTGAGGATGGCATCGTTTGCCACGTCGGCTGTGCACGGATAGGGAAAGAGGCAGAGATACAGCGTTTTCCAAAAGCCGTCCGACCCCAGCTTATTAGGATCGCCAGCATGGTCGGCAAACCTATGATGAAGCCGGTGCCGATTGACCCAGCTGACGGGATCGACGTAGACGCCCACCGAGTTGTTGATGAGGGTCACCGCTTTGATGAACCACCCCTTATAGTCCAGGGCTCGGTGCGCGATGCCCAGATGGATCATGTCGGAAAGATACAGTCCGCCGAGGAACCAGGAAATCAATAAATACCCGACTCCGATCACGATTCCCCACCAAGGTCCGAGCCAAGGCGGTGCCAGATAAGCTGACAGTAGAACTTGAAACCCAAGCGCCGCAAAGCCAACCACATTGTATATTTTCATAAACGGCAGGTAGGAATCGGCATGGAGATCTTGGATACAGCCGTTCGCATCTTTGCATTTGATCGCATTTCCGTCGAGCCTTGGACGCCGAAGCGCACCGGTGGCAGGCCCGCCCCACCTTGACATGGCCCCTTGGGCCAACTGACAAGCATCGGGATCGGTCTAGCGCGGTTGCATTTCCGCGAACGTTCCGTCGGACCATTTGGTCACCGGAACGATGAACGTCGTGATGGGCTCCGGATCGCCCTGCGCCGCAAATACCGGCGAGCCGTGAAGATCTGCGCCCCAGTCGGCGCCATCGGTGTGAGCGAGGAAAAACATCAGATGCGGATGCCAGTGACCACCGGCGTCAGACAGGTATCCCTGCTTCGACATCATAAAAGCCATCGCGCCGGGCTCCGGCACTGCGAGGCGCTTCGCGGCAACCGCAGCCCTGGTGCGGACGATCATCTCGGCCCTTGAAGTGCCGGCGAGCGCCCACTCGGTTCTTTCAAGATAAGCGGGAAGAACGGACCGCACAGCGGCGGGGTTCAAGCATATGGGTGCACGAAGCTTCGGATTCCAGAACTCGGCATCCTCGAAGCCGGCGGTCCAGGACCGCCACACGAGGCAGACAAAGCCGTTCTTGCCCTTCGCCGCCGTTTCGTACCCATGACTGCCGAGCGTGAGAACGCCGGCATCGCCTGAAATCGAGGTCGGCGCGGCACTCCGCGACAGTGCGATCTCTTCGGCCGCGTTTGCCACACGGTATTGCTGGATAGGCGCCATGCTCGGATAGGCGGGCTTCGTAGCATCGGCGCCGCCCGACCCAAAGGCCGTGAGCAGCAAAGTCAGTCCGCAAAGTCCCGGCGCGATCATCGTTCGTGTTCCTGTTCGCACGAGCAGCCCTCTTGGTCACCAATAGTTTCCAGTATGGTGAAGTATTAAACAACAACACGCGGGTGTCAACAGGCGCGCGACGGCGGTGCAGTGGGCCTAGGTTTTGCCCCGGCGTTTGCCGGGCGCAATGTTCGGCAACGAACTGACATCCGTCTGCGTTGCGGGTATGAATGGGTTCCGGGAAGAGGTAAGGTCTCGGTGTGGACACCAGGGAAGGTGGAAGTGCGGACCGAATCAATTGGAACCGGCAATTCGGCTGAAGCGACGTCCGCAGCGCGGACGCTCGCTATCTATAGGTTGCGGCTCGCAGAACTGCTGGCGAGAGCTGAGACCGCCGCTCAAAATGGCGACGCGGAAATTCATTTCACGGTCAGCACACTTGTCGATCGGCTCAGCGGCGACTTGATGCGACTGTACGATGAGTCGCAGCGTGGAGTTCTAACCCAGAGTGACCTGGCTACCGTGCTGCCGGCGCTTGAGTTCATGCGCGAAGTACTGCGGCATGCGTGGAGCCGTCCCCGCACGCTTCGTGACACTCTTTACAAAGCGCTTGCGGCGGTTCCGGACGGATCTTCGTCATAGCCCAGCAGCGTTTACGACTTCCCCTTTCTAATGCAAAATGTGGAGATGGCTACCTGGGTGGTGTCTGCCAGTTATTAGTTACGCGACATGCCAATGACAGTCAGCGGCAAAGAACGCGCGCGGCGGGCTCTACCGCGACTCTTGGTACTTTACGCCGCAGCGAGCCTATTGCACTTCGTACACAATGCTGAGTACCTGGCGCAGTACCCAAACCTGCCGTCTTCATGGTCGCGCGCTGACATTTACATCGGATGGTGCTGCATCACTACGCTGGGCGTAGTCGGCTATCTCCTCTATCTCCATGGCAATCGTGCGGTCGGTCTGACGTTTCTGGCCTCGTATGCAGTTCTCGGTTTCGGCGGTCTCCTTCACTACACTCGGGCACCAATCACCCATCACTCTTCGATGATGAATGTAACGATCTGGGCCGCGGGTGCCGGCGCGGCATTGTTGCTGATGAATGTCGCGCTCGTCGCGGCTCAGAGTGCCAGTCCAAAGAGGAATGAGTATGATGACCAAGGCCCCCATGGCTCCAAAGCTCACCTGTATTGACCATATACACGTCTTTGTATCGGACCGAGTCGCCGCTGAAGACTGGTACCGTCGCGTCCTCGGCCTGGTGCGCGCACCCGCTCTCGAGTCATGGGCCGCAGCTGGCGGGCCACTTACGATCGCCGACGAGTCGGGCCGAGTTCATCTGGCTCTCTTCGAGAGGCCGCGTCAGAACTGCCGGTCTGTTGTTGCCCTCGGAGCCAGCGGCGCGGAATTCCTGTCATGGCTCGGGCATCTCGAGTCGGAGCTTGGTCGCAAGCTCGAACCAGTCGACCATCAGTTCTCCTGGTCACTGTATTTCGAAGACCCCGACGGAAATCCCTTCGAAGTTACCTCGTACGAGCACAGCGCGATTAGAGCGCGCCTCAGTGCGTCAGGTGCCTAACGCTCTTGCCGGGCTGCGGCGCGTACCAGGGCCGGGGGTTATTATTCTTAAAAGTTCAGGCACCTGAGGAGTCGTCATGCCACTCGTCACACTGACCGTCCGTAAACCAAAGTCGAGCGCGTTCAAAACTACGATGCTAGATGCCGTGCACGCCGCGCTGGTCTCCTCTGGCGTGCCGGCGACAGACAGGTTCCAACGGGTCATCGAACTGGAGGCGGAAGACTTCCGGTTCGATCCGACGTACCCTGATGTCAAGACCAAGAGAAACGAGGAATTTGCCCTGATCGAGATCCTGTGGTCGGTTGGACGCAGCGTTAAGGTCAAGAAGAAACTTCTCGAAGAACTGATAAGTACACTCGCTCAAGCGGGCATTGACACCGAGAACGTTCTGGTCTGTTTCAAGGAAACGGCGTGGGAAAACTGGGCGTTTGCTGGTGGACGGCTCATCCATACCTGAGCCTGCGCCAAGCAGGCAATGTGAATACATCCTTGTCTGGTCGGCTGCAGTTTCGAATCTCCGGCGAATCGTCGCTATGCGAAGACGCCCGCTGTCGTGGGTTCGATTCTTTCGCTCATTTGGCGGTGCATGTGCGGTCGCTGCCGTACAGTAGAACAACAAACGCCGAAGATCCATTGGCCGTTCTGCGGGAGGGACGCGGCACTTGTAGTGCCAAGCACCGGTTTCTCGCGACCGTTGCGCAAGACTGCGGTCACGCGGAAGTGCGGCTCACAGTCGGTATTTATGAAATGTCGGAGGAAAATACCCCCGGCGTTGGTAGAGTGCTCAGTACGGCATCGCTCACGAGTATCCCCGAGGCACATTGCTACCTGTCGATCGAGGGCGACCGCTACGACTTCACAGGTCTTTCGGCCGGTAGTTTGTCTCCGTTTGCCTCGCTTCTAGCCGAGTACACTGTTTCTCCGACGAACCTTCCTCAAATCAAAGTCGAGCTTCACAAGGAGGCCATTACCGCCTGGGCGAGAGAACGAGGTATTTCCAATGATGCGGCGTGGGCCACGCGGGAAGCTTGCATCGCGGCGTTGGCGACCAAGTCCTCTAACGAGCGGGCATCCTCGTAGGGATCGCGGGGTTGCATGTTACTCGGCCTTCGGCAACGCCTCCGGCGTTCTCCGCCGTTGTCGGCATAGTTGGTGAACCCAGGAAGGAATCGATGGATCGAGTGAGCCTCGCGCCGCGAGTTTGCATACAATGCGCAATGGCCTCCGACTCCATCACTTCCTGCCACCCCTTTGCGGCCCAGATTATTGCACGCGCGACACAGATCGGCGCGAAGCTGCGCGCGCAACAGGATCAGAGCGATGCGCGCGGCTGCTACTCCGATGAGATACACCAGGAACTGCTGGAGGGTGGCTTCTATAGAATCCTGCAGCCGCGAATGTTCAACGGCGGCGGGGTCGATTGCGAAACCTATATTCGCGTGATCCTCGAGCTGTCCCGGGGGCATCCTGGCGGCGGCTGGTGCTACGCCCTGGCCTCGTCTCATGCCCTGGTTTTGGGCGCACACTTCGAGGAAGAAGTGCAGCGCGAGCTGTTTGGCTCGGAGGGAGACTTTCGCGCTGCATTTGCAGCCGGTCCAGCAGGGATTCCGACATTCGAACGTTGTGACGGAGGCTATCGCGTAAGCGGCTTATGGGCGTTCGCCTCGGGAATTCCCGTATGTACGCATTTTCTGGGCGGAGCCTTCATCCCCGGTGTCGACGGTGCGCCTGCGCCGGTGGCCTTCGTCGTGCCGCGCTCCAGCGTCGAGGTACTGCCGGACTGGGGCGGCGATGCGGCCATGGGCATGCAGGCGAGCGGCTCCAACAGTGTGCAATTGAACGGCGTGTTCATCCCCGACCGCCACATCGTTCCCTCTCCGGTTGGTCTTTTGACCACCGACAATTTGCCCGAAGGTACACCGGGCACGCGCCTGCACGGCGAAGGGTTGTTCCTCGGCATCATCTTCGGGTGGTTCAGCTGTGAGTTTGGCGCCATTTTCACCGGCGCGGCGCGCGCAGCACTGGAGGAATACGAGCGATTGATGCGGACGAAACCGATGTTGTTCGAGCCGCAGCGTACTCGAATGCATGATCCGGAGTTGCAACGGATATTCGGCGAGGCGCTGTGTCGCGCCGATGCCGCCGAGGCACTCACGCTGAGTGCGACCCGCCTTCACATTGAGCAATGTGATCGATGGATGAAAGAGCGGCAGCCGATCACGGCCGCGGACACGCTGCGAGTCTGGGGAACGGCTCGTGAAGGTTGTCGCGCTGCCTGCGAATGCGTGGAGATGCTGTTTCACAGCGCCGGCGCATCGGGGGCGAAGCGAGGGGATCGGCTGCAGCGCTATTTTCGCGATGTGCAGATGTACCGAATCCATTTCCAATCGCAGGCGATCACTCCGATGTTGCGGGCGCAGCTGCGGTTGGGTATCGAGGTGCCGCTGCCATTTCGCGCCGCTGCTGCGCCGTCAGCACCGCGCTGAGCTCGCAGCATTGGTTCGAACGATCGCGACCTCGCCGATGTCAGCGCACTTTCGGGTCGAGTTCTCGCGCCTTGGCTTCGTCCGCGTTGGCGCGCTTGAAGTCTTTCTTTTCCGCGTAGGCCGATGCCCTGAAATTATAGGCGAGGGCATCCTTTGGATTCAGAGCGATGGCGGCGGTTAGATCGACAATGGCTGCATCGTATTTGTGATCTTTAAGCCGTGCGTAGCCGCGGCCACGAAGTGCTTCGGCGTCCTTCGGGCTGACTTCGATCACATGATTGTAGTCCTCGATGGCGCCTGGGTTGTCTCCCCCTTGCTGGCGAAAGAAGGCGCGCTGCAAATAGGCTTGGGCGACATCGGGGCTAAGTTGGATCGCCTGGGTGAAATCCTCAATGGCGGGATCACGGTTGTGTCGAGCTCCATAGGCCTGCCCGCGGTTAAGGTATGCAGCGGGTCGGCCGGGGTCTAAGGCGATGGCAATGGTGAAATCGGAGATCGCCGCATCCCAATTGGACTTAGCGAGATAGGCAACGCCGCGATTGATGTGCGCATCAGTCAACCTGGAGTCGATCGCGAGGGCCGCGCTTAAATCGGCGATCGCGCGGGTTGGATCATCTTGGGCAGCGTAAATGTCGCCTCGAGCTTTGAACGCTTGGGCATCGAGGGGATTGAGTTCGATGGCTTTGCTCAATTCCGCCAGCGCCTCTTTCTCATCGGCCGTCGCATGCAGAGTAAGACCCAGGACCAGGTGGGCCTTGGCCATGCCGGGCTCCAGTCGAATCGCTTCCGTTGCATCAGTGACGGCCCGGGCGTTGTTACCCAGCGTTCGGAATGCCAAGGCGCGGTCGCGCCACGCCATTGCGTTTGAGGGATTCAATTCAATGGCTTTTGTGTAGTCAGCGATTGCGCGATTTTGGTTGCCGCTATGGGCGAAGGCTTCACCGCGGGTCACATACACCGCGGAATCCTTTGGGTTCAGCGCAATCACTCGGTCGAGGTCGGCGATGGCTCGGTCATTGTCGCCGCGGGCTATCAAGATCGCGGCGCGATTGATGAAAGCCGTTGCGAGCTTGGGATCCAGGGTAACAGCCTCGCCATAGTCAGCCAAGGCGCGATCCTGATCGCCTATTCGGAAGTACATCAGGCCACGATTGAGATACAGGTTCGCTTGGATGCGGCGTGGTTCCGGGTGCTTCAAGGCCGCGGTGTAGTCGGTGATTGCGTGATCAAAGTCTCCCTGCTGCGCATAGTAGGAGGCACGGTTGCGAAGTGCGGCTGCGCGAATATCATCGTCCTCGTGCTTATCCTGAATAACTTGCGTGCAGGCGATGAGCGCGACTTCAGGCTTAGCAGAACTGCACTGCATCCGATCGCTACTGCTCGCGTCGCGATCTGCGGCCGCGGTGGCTAGATTTGTGAGGGCGAGAAACAAAAGAGTCAGCAGCGAGAGGGAAGCGCGCAACATGCGATTGACATTCGGTGTATTAAGACTGACCCATCGCGTTTAGCTACAAGGGTTGGCGGGACAGTGTATTAACGGCAGATTTCACAGCAGATTTCCTGCTATTTCCTCGACTGATCCCGTTTGCCGCAATGATTCAGCCAGCTTCTTCTGGATAGCCCTTCCCACGAAGTACGCGAAGCTGAAGGTTACGAAGGCAATTAGGCTAAGAGTTACGGCAGCCTGACGGTCATGGGCCAAAAAGATTGCCGCCAATGCCATTAGAGCAATACATCCCGAGCAACCGTAACCGAAGCGGGTTCGTATTCTTTGGTTTCGCGCGGCCCGCAGCAGTTTCTTTCGGCGGGTTTGCAGGCTGGCTGCAATCAGCGCATTCATCATATCCGGCGCGTCTATCGATTGGCCTGGCATCGGTTTCGTCCTTGCGCGTGTGCCAGCAAATACAGTACTCCTAATCGGTTAAGGCACCAAGCGCGACTGGCGGAGCAGGACGGCGATGCGTGGCTGTATAGTAGCGGGAGGCGGGCGCAACAGAGGAGTTAACATGAGCAGGATTACTTATGAAATCGTTCGACACGATGGAGGCTGGGCGTACAAAGTCGATGAGACATTCTCGGAAGCCTTCCGGACGCACGACGAGGCGCACAAAGCCGCGGAGCTGGCGGCGAGGGAGCAGGCTGAGCCGGGCGAAGCGACCGTCATCTCTTATGAAGACAAAGAGGGCCATTGGCATAAAGAAAAGTCCGTGGGGGATGATCGTCCGGAGGCGGAGGTCGAGGGTTGAATAGGGCCGCGTTTATCGAAAGGTGCGCTCACGAGCGTCGAGCGGTTGCCACAAGGACGTGGCAACGAATTACCCCGCCCGCGAATCCTTTGATTCGGACATTTCCGCTCCCCCGCTTTTGCTCTTTTCAGCTTTATTCGTTTTTCCCCACGCTCTGCACCGCAGGCGCTTCGGCAGTCACTTTTGCTTTCTCGGCAGCCACCTCGCCGGCACGCATGCCTGAGAGAATGCCCTCTAGCGCGTAATTTCCCTCATGGCAGGCGTACTCGAAAATCCGCCCTTTAGACGGGCTGAATTCGTATTCGCCGCTCCACGGCCGATCCCAAACGCTCGGGTCTTCGACCGTGAACTTATAGAGGATGCGGTGAGGCGCGACACGCGTGAATCGCTCAGTGACCTTCAACTCCTTCCATGCTCCTTTGAGCGCGGTGGCTTTCGGAAAGTTGGTTGTCTCAACGACCAGCGTCGCGCCATCGTACCAACCGATGGAATCACCCATCCAAGGGCGCCCGCCATCGGTGCGGTGTTTTCCGCCGATACGGATGATCCGCACGTCGTGAACCATTTCGACAACGATTGCCACCGTGTCCTTGCTCTGCGCTATTTCATAGTTATTGTTGTAAAGAAGCGGCAGCATCACCGGACCCGCGCTGTTGCCGAACGAGCTTAAGCAGCGCTCCGCCAGCGTTTGATTCTCGGGGTTTTCGCCATAGTGCAAGTACGGATTTTCAACCACCACGCCCGGCTTGGTGGGCGGCAATCGTCCATCGGCGGGATCGGTAATGAACGAGGCTCGCGGTTCACCGTTAACCCGCATGACATTGTTGCCAGGATCGATCCACGCAAAGTTATAGCCGCAGCCCGCGCCGCTGAAGCCCTTGCCGCACTCTTGCGGCAGATCGGTGGTCTTAAATTTGGGGTCCCTTGGCGCGGCGTCGGCTGCATAAATTTTTGCGTCATCGCCTTCGACCTTCTTGACCTCTTCGGGGGTCATGATAAGGCGCGTGCCGTATTCTTTCGGACGCTCGAGCGCCGTTAGGGTCGCGTTGGTCCAGGTCCCTTCGAGGTCCGGTTGGCCATAGGTGTTCAGTGGTGCTTTGTAGCCGCCGGTCGGGGCGCTGGCTGCCGCAAACACCGTTGACATGATCAGGGCGGACATCGCTGCGCTAAACCTTATCGCGATTGACTGCTTCGTACTCATTTTCAGTGGCTCCTTGGCGCCAGGTCATCGACGAACTTAGAGGTGTTTAAGTCTTGCTTTCGATGCATTGTAACGCCTTTGGGGTCTGCTTCCGTCCAATGAACCAGTTCCGCCATGCATTAGTCATTGATTTATAGAACGGGCGTGCCTGATCAACGCATCGCCAGGACGACCTTGCCTTTGGCGCGGCCGGTCTCTAGGTAGGCGATCGCTTCCTTGGCCTCGCCGAACGGGAAGACACGGTCGATGACGACTTCAAGTCTTTTCGCCTCGATGAGCGAGGCCAGATAGGCCAGGTCGGTGCCGCTCGGGTGCATGAACAGATAGCGATAGCGGTGGCCGCGGCGCGCGGCGCGCAGTCGCGTGGTCAGGCTGGCGACCCAGAACAGCGCCGCGAGGCCGCTGCCGCGTCCCAGATCCTTTCGCGCCGCCAGGGGCTCCGGTATGCCGGCGATCGAGACAACGCGTCCGCCCGGCTTGAGCACCGGCCACAGGCGGGCCAGCGTGTTGCCCCCGAGCAGATCGAAGGCGCAGTCGTAGCCCGACAGCTTGTCCTCGAAGCGCTCGCGCAGATAGTCGATCACCACGTCGGCACCGAGCCGCTTGACGAGCGCCTCGCCGCGCGGCGATGCCGTCGTCGCCACGTGGGCACCCAGGAGCTTGGCGATCTGGATCGCGAAAGTGCCGACTCCACCCGCGCCGCCGGGGATGAATACGCGGTGGCCGGTGCTCAGATGCAACTCGTCGCGCAACGCCTGCAGCGCGGTGAGCGCGGCGAGCGGTACCGCAGCCGCTGATAGGAAGTCCAGCGCTGCGGGCATCCGCGCCGCGTGGTCCTCGTGGACCACGGCGTATTCGGCGAAGGCACCCATGATGCCCTTGTCGACTCGCGCAAAAACGCGGTCGCCCTTGGCAAAGCGCATCGCCCCCGAGCCCATGGTTTCGACGGCGCCGGAGAGTTCGCTGCCCATCACGATCGGCAGCCGGTAGTTGCGGATGACCCTGAGCGCGCCAGCGCGCGTCTTGTAATCGACCGGGTTAACGCCCGCAGCATGAACGCGGACGAGGATTTCACCAGCCTGCGGCGACGGTTCTGGAAAATCGGTCAGCGCCGTGTGTTCAGGTCCGCCGTAGTGTGAAACGATAAGAGCTCGCATGGCGGGAGCTTAGCCTATCACTTCGACCTGGTAACTCTCGATTGGCTGCTTCGAACTTGAGCAATTGGGCAACGACAACGAGGCTGGCGAGGCGGATATCAGCGATCGTCACCTGATCGCCGTGGCAGAAGATGCCGGTATTGGGATTGCCGGCAAGGCGGGATTCCTGTCGTCCCGTGGGACGAAGGTCCAATAGCCCGGGCAAGCCGCCGGAACCAAATTAACATGCGGATCCGTGAGTGGCAGACCCGCGAAGGTAACTGCCGCCTCGCCCGAGGGTCCTATTTGAACAACCGGAGATATCCAACAATGAAAGTCGGCACATCCACTCTTGCGTTTGCAATCTCGGCGATCTTGATCGGCGCCGTGCCGTTTGCCGCGCGCGCGCAAACGGCCACTGCGGACTTGACAGCGGCCCCAGGTAAGCTCGGCGTGAGCGACACGGTCAAGATGACGGCCACCGTGGTATTGATCGACATGAGCAGCCGTGACCTAGTGCTGATCGACTCGCAGGGCAAGATGCACAAGGTCAATGTGAGCGATCAGGTGAGGAATCTCGATCAGGTGAAGGTCGGAGACAAGGTGACCGCGGAATACACCGAAGCAATTTCCTTGCAGCTCAAAAAGCGTGGCACCGCCAACGTTCCGCCTGCGAGTGCGGAAGAGGCGATAATCCGCTCGCCCAAGGGCATGAAGCCGGGTGGGGCAGTCGGTCGCAAAGTGACGGCCTTCGCAACGGTCGTGGCGGTTAACCCCAAGAAACAATTTGTCACTCTGCGCGGCCCCCTGGGCAACGAGTACGATGTCCAAGTGCTCGACCCGGAGTTGCTCAAGGCCGTCAACAAGGGCGACGAGGTCGAGGTGGTCTATACCGAGGCACTCGCCATCTCGGTGCAATCGGCGCCGGGTCCGAAATAGTTCGCCCGATGCGGCCGCGATGGCTGGCCGCATCCTCCGCGATTGTCGATCGAAGCTCGGGACCAACTGACCGCGCATGGGCGGGCTGTTAACCCGTTATGCGTCAAGTGACGGTGCTCTTAATGCGAGCTATCCGCTGCGCCCGGCATGCGCACATCGTCCGCAATCCAATTCACTTCCCACGTCTTGCCGCCATTGTCCGAGTACGCTTGTTCAAAGTGGCAGGACGTGGACGAGATTTCGGAAATCACGAATCGCACCAGGATCGCGCGTGTTCCGAGCGTTTCCTGATCGAAGAACTCACCACGCCCATTCCTAAACTCGCCGATCGAGGGCGTCGCCATTGTGCCGCTGACGCTGTTCGAAAAATTGAGGTTCCACTGGTGCGCATCCGGGTTGTAGAGGCGCAGCGACAGGGCTTCGATATGTCCCTTCGCTCCGTCGACCTCAAGTTCCACAAGATTCGCGCGACCGTTCCAGACATTGCGGACCACGGTCGTGCCATCGTACTCAAACCACATGGTTGACCCGGTCAGGGGATGCAGGAGCCGCTTGAGGTGCGTCTTCCAACTGCCGATTTCAAAGTCAAAATCGTGTCGACCGTCGCGAAGGGCAGCAGCCGGTTTGGCAGAGTGCAGTGCGTCGGGCGGATTCTGTTGGGCTAACGCATGCATGGGGTAGGGGATGACGGCAAAGCAGTAGACCACACCAAGGAGGAGCAGTTTGAGCAGCTTCATGCGCGCATGACGCCTACCAGTGTATGCAGTGCGTGGCATCGTCCACTAGGACGACTTCGTACTTGTCAATCATGGGCATCAACAGGTTCTCAAGTTCCCCCTTCCATAATTCCCCCTCATAAAACCTTGCCTTCAGCACTTCACGTGAAGGGAGGTCCGGAAAGCCGCGCATGAAGAAGAACGCGTCAGGATCTTCAATCGACAGGAAAGGACCCAGGATTTTCATGCCCAAGCGGTGATGTTCCGGCACGGATCGGGTGCGAAAAACCTCCAAAAAGCGCTCCCGCATGCCTGCTTTGAGCCTATAGGTGCGCATCTCGACGATCATCTATAATCCTCCACCGGCAATCTTGCGCGCGCATGCCACGCCCGACAAGAACGCACTTTTTGGTAACCGGGACCCCAGATGGAAACTGCACCTTCCGCGAAGGCATTGGATGCACAACCCGCAGCAGGCTGTCCGCTCACCGCGGCCCTAAATGCGATTGGCGGCAAGTGGAACATGATTTGCCTGTACTGGTTGGACACCGGCACTCGGCGATTCAACGAACTGCAGCGTCTCATGCCAGATATTTCGCACAAGGTATTGGCTGACACGCTTAGGACCCTGGAGCAAGAAGGTCTTGTCAGCCGCACGGAGTTTCCCGAGGTGCCGCCGCGCGTAGAGTACAAGATTTCGCCCTATGGCGAATCTGTGCGCCCGCTAATCGAATCTGTCCGCGTTTGGGGTCGCGCGCATCTGGAGCGTGAACGTCGCTGACGCGACGCTGCCGTTTTTTTAAGAACGATCAAAGGTTGACCCGCAAAATCACCGCTGCTTAATCTAAAACTACCTATAGGGATCGGCACATGCGAAATTTCGGATTATCGTTAACGTTGGCTATCTCAATCGGCGCTGGCACGAGCGCATTTTCGCAATCCCCCGCACCCACCGTCGATCCTGCTTGGAAGGCGCCCGAAGTTGTCGAATTTATCGGGCTTAAGAAGGGAGACAAAGTGGCCGATATCGTGGCGGGGCGCCTGACCGCATCACTTGCGCAGGCCGTCGGGCCGTCCGGAAAAGTGTACGCGGTAGAAACGACTGAAGTCGTCAAGATCCATCCCGACGCATTAGCGCACATGAAAGCGCTGGCGAGTCTGTCGCCCAATGTCATTGTCAGCGCTGAGCCGGTCGCGTCGGCACTGCCGCCGGGACTGGATGCCGTGTTCATTCGCCAGAATTATCACGATCTCTACGACAAGTTCATGGGACCTGCGGATGTTGCCGCATTCAACAAGGCGGTGTTTGCCGCCCTGAAGCCAGGCGGTGTCTATGTCGTGTTGGATCACGCTGCGGTAGCGGGCTCAGGGATGGGCGCAACCGATACGCTGCACCGGATCGATCCGGCACGAGTGAAGGCGGATGTGCTGGCAGCCGGCTTTAAACTGGATGCCGAGAGCACAATCCTTGCAAACCAGGCCGACGATCACTCCAAAAATGTGTTCGACCCGTCCGTCCGCGGTCACACCGACCAGTTCCTGTTTCGCTTTAAGAAGCCGAATTGATGTTGCGACGGCACGGGAGGGCACTGCTGGCGCGGGGCCCGGGTGCGCTAGGATCGGCGATGCAAAACATTTCCCGGCGATCGTTTAGCTGCGCCGTCGCCGCGATGCTGGCGGTTCCGGCGTCTGCGAGGGCATCGATCGGACGAGTGCCGAAAACTCTCGATCACATCATTCTGGGGTGCAGCGATCTTGACGCCGGAATCGAGATTGTGTTCCAGCACTTGGGGGTACGCGCGATCCCCGGGGGCGTCCATCCCGGGGCCGGCACCAAGAACGCGTTACTGTCCTTAGGTAAGCTGCGTTATCTTGAAATCATGGCACCTGATCCGTCGCAATCGGATGCGGCCGATCCGCGCAATTTGCGCGCGTTGAAGCGTCCGGCGTTAGTCGGTTGGGCGGAGCACCGCAATCCGCTTGATGAATTTGCGGACGTCCTGCACACAGCCGGCGTCGACTATGTGGGTCCGGTAGCGGGTTCCCGACAGCGACCCGATGGGTCCGTTTTGCATTGGAAGTCGCTGTTGTTGAAAGCGGATGAGCACGGAATTCTGCCTTTCTTCATTGAATGGGGCGCAACCACGATGCACCCCTCCCTGGATTCCCCCAAAGGCTGCAGACTTGATAGCCTGCAAATAACGGCGCCGGATCCGGCATCACTTGGCGCCTTAAGCCAGACGCTCGGCCTGGACATCGCCATTGGTCAATCAACGGCACCGCGTCTGATCGCGCATTTGCACGGTCCCGCAGGTAGCCTGGCACTGCAGTCCCAGTAGCGCGTCATTGTTTAGGAGCAGATCAGCTGGCGGGCATACAATACGACGCCAACAAACCGGGATGCGTAGCTATGACAGGTCAATCAATCAATACACGTCGAATTGTACCGGCTCCCGCGCCGAGCCATCCCGACCTGCGTTCTACCGTACTCAACGTTCATTGCGCCGAAGATGAGGACGTGGAATGGACATGGACCGAGACTAGAGAGGGTCGGTACGTGTCGGGGTATAACCTCGTGGCACGGAAGCGGTCCGCCTGAAGGATAACGCCCTAGGCTTTCACAAACGTTCCGTGCAGGCTCAAGGGAAGCGCCACGGGAGATTGCCACGTGCATAGGGGTCCGTCGGCAATGTGACGCGCGTCAAAGGCGTGCAACTCGGTCTTTCCAGCCCGCAAATTAATGCTTGGGCCCAATATCCAACCGTCCATTTCCGCGCGGCTGCCCGGATTGGGTACGAATATCATTTCTTCGACCAGATGGTTTGGCCCGAAGTCGAAATGTTGCGACTGACTGGTGCGCCAATCATGGAGCGCGACGCCGGTGAAAAGGGGTTCGTTTGCCGCTTTCGACGTGGCGTGTAGCGTATAGGATCGAGGCAGGCCGGAACGACGGCCGTCGGTCCGCGGGAACTCTGCGGCGATGCCTGTATCCTGCAAAGATGCTTTTCCGTCAGGCGTGAGGGTGACGAGGGCAAGCGTGGGGATAGCGTCCGGACGGTAGACCCCCTGCAGAACATCGCGCGCGCCGCGCAGCGCGAACCCGGGATCAGCGTACCGACAAACGTCAAACAAAATGGATCCGCTTGGATCGCGCCAGGCAGAGCCTAAGTGGAAAAAGAAGAACGCCGGCAATTCGTACACGCGTTGCCGGCTGAGATCTGTCTTGTCGAGAACGAGAATCTGAGTGCTCCATTCAGGATGCCATTCCATCATGTCGGCGAAGTCGGAATGCATTTCTCCGGCACGTAGTACCCAGGGTTGCAGGACGACGATGAGGTCTCGATCCGTCGCGGTGAAATCGTGCACGTAACTGGCGCGCGGGAGAGTGATGGGGACTGCCGCCTGCACCTCACCGCCAATCCCGAGCCGCCATACTACTGCTTGCGATCCCGATACACCCAGGTTCCAAAGCACGCCGTCGGTGTCAATACGGGGATGCGCCAAAAATGGCATGTGTGCAAGGTCTTCGCGCAGTGTCTTAACGCCCCGAGTGGCAAGCGTACGTGGATCGATCGCGATCGGCGATCCCGCTTCCCACAGTGCCCAAAGCTCATTGCCGCGCGACACGACGGAGATATTCGCGGCGTTGAAATCATCGCTCGATGTGACGTTGACATGTTCGGCCATCGGAGTACCGAAGCCACCGCTGACTACCGCATGCGCCGCTTCATCAGCACGTCGCTTCGGCGTATCGACAAACGCCGCGCTGAGCGCAGCTATTCCATCGGCGAGCGAAAAAGCACGCACCAAACCGTCGCCGTCGAACCAGTGCGTAGCGGACTTGCCCGGTCGGTGCCACTTGCCGGGGCCGTTGCGGTAAAGCGTCCCGGCCAGATCGCGTGGAACTTTACCCTGAATACAGGTGAGGGGAGTCGATGCTAGATTGGAATCCAGATCAGCAAATGCAATGCGCCAGTCGGCGGCGGCCTGCATTCCGGCCAAGGCTTGCGCCAACTCCGGAACCAACGGCAACGAGACGATGCCCGCAAGGCTACCAAGCACTTCACGGCGAGTAAGCATTTTCATCACGTTTCTCCCGGCTGGGCGCAATATGAGGCGGCGGGGCTTTTCAATCGATGTGAATGGAGATTGTGTTGTCACCCGCATGAACGACAAAGACGGTTTCCTTCCACGACGGCGCATGCATATGCACGGGCGCGTCATTTGAAAAACCGACAGGTTCGGTGGGTATTCCAAAAAGATTGGTGTTCAGTTTTGTATCGCCGTTCAAGTCGTGAAACGCCTTGATCGCGTAGTGACCGGGTGGAAGATCTGCGAGCGTGGTGACTGCAGCGCCATCCTTGATTTCGAGTTTTACGGTTCGCGCTGCTGCGTCGGATGCAGTCCCAGAATTCTCATACGCGGCCTCGCTATTGTAGACGGCCACCATTACCGCACCTTGGGAAGTCTTCAGACCGATGAAGTGCACAGTCAGTGCAGCTACTGCAGGACCGTCCGCAGCCAGGCCGGGCGAACCAATCCAAGAAGCAATGGCGAGCGCGCCAGCGAGGCAGATTCCTGGGCGCGAGGGTGGATGCGAGAACCAGCGATCAGTACCAAGAGTCTTCATACGACACCTATCTTTAGACCGATGTTAACGCCGTTAACACGACTCTATCACAAATATTAACGGTGTCAATATTCGCTGGTCTTTCCGCTGCGCAGCAGTTATGTTTGCAGCCATGTCGACTAAGGTGAAAACCACGCGGATTCCGAAACCCGAGAGAGCGGCTCGTAAAAAAGCCAGCAACTACCATCACGGGGCGCTTTGGGATGCACTCATCCATGCTGCGCGCGAGATCCTTGAATCTCAGGGCTACGAGGCGCTGACGTTGCGGGCTGCGGCACGACGGGTCGGCGTCTCGCAGGCTGCCCCCTACAATCATTTCGCCGATAAGGCTGCATTGCTTGCCGCGATTGCGGGGCAAGGATTTGGCGAATTCGCCGCCGCGATGCGACAGGAATTGGATGCGGCAGTGGAAGCGCAGGCGCGGCTGAACGCAACCGGCATTGCCTACGTCGCCTTTGCAACGACCAACCCGGGCCTATTCAAGCTGATGTTCGGCTCCAGCGCCCACCAGGTATTTGACCACCCGGAACTTGATGCGGCGCGAACATCCGCTTACGAGGTACTTCGCGGAGCGGTGCGTTCGGTTCATGCGTCGGAGCCTCGTCACGCACCGGACGAACCACTGGAAAGTCTTCGATCATGGGCGTTGGTTCACGGCCTTGCGACGATGATCAACGAGGGCACAATAGCGCCACGCATCTATGGCGCGAGTTCTGCGCGAGAACTCACTACCGCTCTACTCCGTCCGCCGCCAGCGGAAAAGAAGAGCAACAAGCCGATCGTGGCAAGTAAGCAAAGGCAAAGGGGTTAGAAAGGCTACCGAACGCTTCCACGGCGGTGTGGCTTTGAACGAAAAAGGCCGTACGTGGTGCGGGTGGCGGCGCGCGGCCAATTTGGCACTTTGACATCGCTCGCACCCCCAGTCCAACATGCTAGCACGAGCGAGGCGCATCGCCGCCCCGTAACGCTGTCCCGGGAGAGATCACTGTGAATGATATGAAATTGAAAGCCGAGCTGCCGGGCCCTCACGCACGCGCACTGATCGCCCGCGATGCGCAAGTGATCTCACCCTCCTACCCGCGCGACTATCCGTTTGTCATGTCGCATGGGCGCGGCACCGACGTGTGGGACGTTGATGGCAATCGATTTCTCGATTTTGCCGCGGGTATTGCCGTGTGCTCGACCGGTCACGCACATCCGCAGGTCGTCGCTGCAATCCGTGAAGCGGCCGGAAAGTTCCTACACATTTCCAGCGATTATTGGCATGAAGGGATGGTGGGCTTGGCGGAGCGGCTGGCACGAGTCGCACCCTTCGGCGAGCCTGCGATGAGCTTTTTCTGTCAGTCCGGCACCGAAGCGGTCGAAGGCGCGCTGAAGCTCGCGCGCTACGTCAGCGGCAGGCAGCGATTCATCGGCTTTCTGGGCGGCTTTCACGGCCGCACGATGGGCTCGCTTGCGTTCACCTCGAGCAAGTACACACAGCAGAAAGGGTTTGCACCGACGATGCCCGGGGTGACGCACGTGCCTTATCCGAATTCCTATAGACCGCTTTTCGCCGGTGCCGATCAGGGTCGCGCGGTGCTCGATTACATCCGCGTGCTGTTCGATCGCAGCGTGCCGCCGTCGGAGGTCGCTGCGATCCTGGTCGAGCCGATTCAAGGCGAGGGCGGTTACCTCGTGCCGCCGGAGGGTTTTCTAGCTGGCCTGCGTTCGCTGTGCGACGAGCACGGTATCCTGCTGATCTTCGATGAAGTTCAATCGGGCACTGGACGCACGGGCAGGATGTTTGCAAGCGAGCACTTTGCGGTCTCTCCCGACATCGTGACCCTCGCGAAAGGCCTCGGTTCGGGCATGCCCATCGGCGCAGTCATCGCCAAGCGTCGCATCATGCAGCAGTGGAAACGCGGCGCTCACGGCAACACGTTCGGCGGCAACCCGATTGTCTGCGCGGCCGCAAACGCCACCATGGATCTGGTAACTCAGGAATATGCAGCCAACGCGACCAGAGTAGGCGCGTACTTCATGGAACAGCTCCGTGAACTCGCAGGTAGTTATCCGTGCATCGGGGAGGTGCGAGGTCGTGGGCTGATGATCGGTATGGAGATGATCGACCCAAGGGCAGACCGAGCACCGGCGATCGCGCTTGTCGACGCCATCCTCAACCGTGCCTACCACAATGGGCTGCTACTGCTTTCCTGCGGGGTGAGCACCGTGCGCTTCATGCCACCGTTGTGCGTGAGCGCCGCGGAAGTGGATGAAGCCATCGGGTTGCTGCGCACCAGCCTGGATCAGGCGCTCGCTGCAACGAGCGCCATCGGTGCAATGCAGGCCGCGATCTAGTCTTGTTCCAACACTTTTCGGTGTTCAACGCTTCCTATGTATTGGTGGGCGGCGCATGATCGAACCCCCGAGGTCCGCGGCAATGCCGTGTCCCGGCATGCAAACAAGTAGGGGGAGCGAACATGTCATTTATCGCCTGGATTGTGCTTGGTCTGATAGCGGGATTTATTGCCAGCAAGGTCGTCAACAAATCCGGAGAGGGCTTTTTACTGGACATTGTGCTGGGCGTTGTCGGCGCGGTGGTGGGTGGGTATTTATTCCAAACGTTTGGCATGGCGGGTGTCAGCGGCGTGAATCTTTACAGCATCTTGGTGGCTGTCGTCGGCGCGATTGTCGTGCTGGTCATCTATCACGCAATTCGACGGCGGGCCTGAGAACGTTTCGATCGAGTCGGCGGGCGCCTCATGAATCGACATCCCAGGAATGACGTTTCATGAGGTTTGTCGGCCTGCTTATCGGAATGTACGCGACGGCGTGGTTTGCCGCAGTTGGGCCCGCTGCTGCAGCGGTGCCGGCAGACGTGCTCATTCGGGGCGGCACGGTTTACGATGGCGCTGCCACGCCGCCTTCGAGGGATGATGTGGTGATTGTCGGCGACAAGATCGTTTATGTGGGGCCCGATGGCGCAAAGCGCTACCAACCACGAGAAATCGTAGATGCGAAGGGCAAAATCGTCGCGCCGGGCTTTATCGACGCACACACTCATCCTGAGACATACGTTCGATCGAACGATTCCAAACAGCGACTGAGCGCCCCTTGGCTGTTCCAGGGGGCAACGACGTTGTTAATGGGAGTCGACGGGTATGGAACCCCGGATGTGAGGAAGGAACGTGCCCAGTTCGAGCGCCAGGGCATCGGCACAAACCTGGTGCTTTATGTGGGCTTCGGCGCGGTCCGCAACCAGGTGTTGCAGGAGAACGATCGCGCCCCGAGCACCGTTGAACTCAATGAGATGCGCAAGTTGGTGGCCAAAGGCATGTGCGAAGGCGCAATCGGGTTTTCAACCGGGCTGTTCTACGCTCCACAAAGCTTCGCGAAAACCGATGAGGTGATTGCGCTGGCCAAAGAAGCCGCGATACGCGGCGGTATCTACGACACACATCAGCGCGATGAGTCGTCCTACAGCATCGGACTTCTGAATTCGGTGAATGAGGCGATCCAGATTGGCCGCGAGGCCGGCATGCCCGTGCACATTGCGCATATCAAAGCCCTAGGCGTCGACGTGCAGGGACAGGCGCCACAGGTAATTGCCGCCATCGATACGGCCCGCAGAGCGGGGCAGGATGTGACTGCCGACCAGTATCCGTGGGCCGCGTCCGGCTCCAACCTCGAATCCTCGCTCCTGCCTAGATGGTCCGTCGACGGTGGGCGCTCGGCGCTATTGACACGCCTCGAAAGCGCAGAACAACGAGAGAAGATCCGTACAGAAATGCGCGAGAACCTCCGGCGTCGTGGTGGCGCCGAATCCCTGCTGATGACCAGCGCGAACACTGCGTGGACCGGTAAGACACTGGCGCGGATAGCGCAGACCTGGATGATCGAACCGATCGATGCGGCTCTGCGCATCATTCGTGCCAGTGAGCATGGAACCGATGTCGCATCGTTCAACATGAGCGAGAACGATATCCGATTGTTCATGCGCCAACCGTGGGTGGTCACTTCGTCCGATGGTTCCGACGGGCACCCACGACAGTACGCCACGTTTCCGATGAAGTACGCAAAGTACGTTCAGAAAGACAAGGTTATCAGTTTGGATGAATTCATCCGAAGCTCCACAGGCCGAAGCGCCGATATGTTCAATCTCGACCGTCGCGGCTATCTTAAAGAAGGCTATTTCGCCGACGTCGTGGTCTTCGATCCCGTTCGCTACGCACCCAAGGCCGACTACTTGCATCCGAAGATCCTATCGGAAGGAGTGGAGGAGTTGTGGGTCAACGGCCGATCTGCCATTCACGCCGGGGAAATGACCGGTCAACCGGCCGGCCGCGTTCTGCTGCACACTCCGCCGGCGGGCAGTTGTCCGTGACGACTCAATGAAAAAACCAGGCGGGCGAGAATCCTGAGACTGCGGAGGAGGTCGCAACGGGCTTGCGACCGAACGATCAGCCCTTGGGGGAATTATCCCGCAACGCGTTGATCGCTGCCTCGATCAACAGCAGATCCTCGCCGATCCCAAAATCTGGTTCGGGTGAGTAGCCGAAGCAATAGCGCGCGGAGAGCTAAGGAGCGCTACTGCGCATTGATCAAGTTGTCAACGGCTTCGCCTGCCGCGCGTTTACACGTGGGAGCGCCAACGCAATTCGCGCGGTAATTCACACACGCCATCTATAGGACAGATATATGGCGACGTCAGGAACCGGGGGTCGGCCAAATGGTCCGATGACGCGGTCGAAGGCCACCGGGATGGAGAGCGGTGTATGAGTGGATTTCGTTTCGTAGGCATTTCCGGGGCGCTGCTACTCAGCCTGGGCGGCTGCGGCGGCGGCGGCGGCACGCCGCCACCTAGCTATACGCTCACGGCTGCGGCGCTAAATCCGGCTACCGTTACCGCGGGGAACATGTCCTCCTCGCTCATAACGGTGAATTCGGTCAATGGCTATACGGGCAGCGTCAGTCTATCGTGCAGCATCGTCAGCGGTGGCACCCTGTCTCCGAGTTGTGCCTTGGGCGCATCTGCAGTGAAGGTTAGCGGGGCGACGCCCGGCACATCCACGCTGACAGTGTCCACGACGACCAGTACACCGGGCGGTAACTACGCTTTCTCCGTTGCGGCAATCGACGGTAATAAATTGACTCCCAGCAACGGAGCCCAGACGCTCAACCTGACCACTGCGGCCGTAATTCAGCACGTGGTAGTCATTTTTCAGGAGAACCGCACCCCCGACAATCTTTTCCAAGACGCGGTGTTGGTCGCGCGGGGCGCCGACATCGCCAGCAGCGGCGTTAACTCTCTGGGGAAGACGATTACGCTCAGCCCCATTGACCTAGGTACCGCGGGCTCAAACCCTCAAAATTACGATAACAGCCACGCTCATAGCGCGTTTGTTGCGATGTACGACGGCGGGAAAATGGACGGGGCGAATCTGATCCCGTCATGCGGGGCGCCCCTCCAATGTCCACCCAATCCACAATTCATGTATGTCAAACCCGCGGATGTGCAGCCCTACTTCGCGCTGGCCGAGCAATACACATTTGGTGACCGCATGTTTCAGACCAATCAAGGGCCGAGCTTTCCCGCTCACCAGTTCATCATATCCGGCACGTCGGCACCGACGGCAACTAGTCCGCTGTTCGCGGCCGAGAACCCCGCATCGGCAGTCGCAGGATGCATTGCGCCGACGGGCGCGCTGGTAACCATGATTGACGCCAGCGGCAGCGAGACCAAACCTGCGCCGCAATATCCTTGCTTCGAACATCCCACGTTGACTGATCTGCTCGGAGTCAAGGGCGTGACCTGGCGCTACTACGCTCCCAGCGCCGGTTCCATCTGGACTGGGCCCGATGCGATTGAGCATATCTGTCAGCAGCAGACCATCAACGGCACGCTCACGTGCGTCGGGCCGGAGTGGATGAGCAACGTGGTCATCCCAGAAAAGCAAGTGCTTCAAGACATCGCCAACGGGCAGCTCGCGCAGGTAACCTGGATCATTCCCGATGGCTTGAGTTCCGATCATGCCAAAAGCAATGACGGCAGCGGACCATCCTGGGTTGCCTCGATCGTCAATTTGATCGGCAACAGCCCTTATTGGGCGAACACGGCAATCATCATAACGTGGGACGATTGGGGCGGCTGGTACGACCACGTTGCCCCTAAAGTCATCGACGATGGCCTCAGCTGGGGATCAGGATATGTCTACGGCTTCCGAGTCCCTCTCATCGTCGTGTCACCCTACGCCAAAGCCGCTTATATCTCCCATGTTACGCACGATTTTGGCAGTATCCTCAAATACATTGAGACTGCCTTCAACCTTCCGTCGCTCGGATACGCGGACGGCCCAGCAGATGACCTGTCCGATTGTTTCGACCTAACCCACTCGCCACTCACGTTCCGGGCGATTCCCGCCCAGCTCAGTGCGGCTCATTTCTTGAACGACAAGCGGCCGCCGACCGACCCCGATGATGACTAATGCGCATCCGGCCGGCGGTTGCACCGGCGCGACTTGCGATCTGCTTGACCTAGCTTCCCCTGCGCGACAACCAGGTATTGCTGGATTTGCTCCAACTCCAATTCTGTAGCGGTCCAAATTACGTCGTGGCAGGTAGCTACCAGACTAATATCTGAGCCCCTAGCGAGGGCATCCGCCACTTCGTTTATGGGAAATTCAGTCAGTTGCTCCCTCCCGCATTTCGGACATGCAACGGGAAATCTGATGGTAGGTTCAATCATCGCTCGCCTCCCTTCATGCGTCGATATAGAACATACGTCTGAGAGAACGGAAATGATCCGAGACGGTTGACACAAAATGACTTGATTCCGCCTTCGGCGAGCCGGGTTGTGGAGCGTTGCGGTGCGAAGAGGCCCGGCCCGGCGGAGACCGGCCTTGACCGCAAGAACTGCGTGATAGGATTGGACTTCTGCAAAACAATGCCCGCACTAATTTGCCGACTTTCTTCGCGTCTGCGCCCGGTTGGTTTTTGATGTACCTGCGAATGGCCGCTGGATTGACGGTCGCGTTACTGCTGTTGGCAGGAATGGCAGTCTCTCAGACCGAAGCAGAGGAGCCTGGCGCGGTACTTGAATTGGGCACCGCAGGCGAACAGAGCCTCAAGGGCGGTAGCGCGAATTTTGGCCCAACAATCGCCATTGAAGTTACTCCCATCGAGAACTGGCTTGAGTTCGAGGCCGGCGTGACCTCACTCTTCAGTCATGGCAAAACTGAATGGGACACTGATCTGCTTTTCAAAAGGCCGTGGACGCTATCGGACAATGTGGAGTTCATGATCGGCCTTGGGCCGCAAT
Source organism: uncultured Gammaproteobacteria bacterium (assembly GCA_963787695.1). Classification (GTDB taxonomy): domain Bacteria; phylum Pseudomonadota; class Gammaproteobacteria; order Steroidobacterales; family Steroidobacteraceae; genus Bog-1198. The sequence goes on along the minus strand of CAWBDX010000003.1, from coordinate 312,611 downwards.
GGATACATACCAATGGTCAGGGTTCAACCACCAACTCAGTGGGCGGTGAGGCCGTGCTCGACTTTATGTTTTGGCCCTCTTCCAAGCATAAATTCGGCTGGTATCTTGAGCCGAGCTACGGCTACGATTTTGGGAAGGGACACGAGCAATCGCTGGGCGTGAGCGTCGGTCTGCTGATCGCGATCTCGAGCGGTAGATGACACAACCGTGGCATGCGCGGTTTGCTCAAATCTATGAGTTGCCGACACCGAGCGGCACCTAAGCGCTTGGCGCCCAAGTTTATCCAGGTGACCGGTGAGCAACAGATTTGGAGCGTCGTCCATTTATGTGTGGCGCATATGAGTCGAATACGTAACTGGTCTCGCTCGTGTGCGCGGCTAGCGTTTGGTGGAGATTCCGAGGGGTAGACAGCGGCTGGTCCGAGATCCGAAGGGCGGACCGAAATCACGCCTCTCGGCCGCCGTCGCCGGGCGAGTGCCGCCAAAGTGATTTCGGGTCTGTTTGCTTCTGGGAGGAGTCGCAGGTAACTTCTGTTAAACCAACGGCAGCCCCCAAATTAATGAAATTGGCAATTCCCGACCGCGAATTTGGCGGCTACATATTCGATTGCGACGGAACGCTGGCGGACACCATGCCGCTGCACTACCGCGCATGGACGCGGTTCGTTGCGGAACTCGGGGGGACATTCCCGATAGAACTTTTTTATCAATTGGGTGGTAGACCGACGGTGCAAATCTTAAGTCTGCTCAGGGATGAGTATGGGTTGAGGGTTGACGACGTGCAAAGGGCCGCTGAGCGTAAGGAGGGGTACTTCCTGGAGATGATCGACGAAGTCAAGCCGATTGACTCAGTGGTGCAGGTCGCGCGGCGGTGGTACGGAATCAAACCGTTGGCGGTTGCTTCCGGCGGTTTTCGTCGGCAAATAGAACGGACTCTGGATGCGCTAGGAATTCGGGTGCTCTTTAGCGCCGTAGTGTGTGTTGAGGATTACGCACGGGGAAAGCCCTGCCCGGACCCCTTTCTGGAGGCGGCCCGGCGATTGAACGTGCTTCCGGCAGAGTGCCTGGTATTCGAAGACAGTCCACTCGGAATACGGGCCGCAGAAGCCGCTGGGATGCAGTCGGTGTTTGTGCCCAGTACCAGGAGCTAGATTGGAGACCATTCGGTTGAGAAATTATTGTGCGGGATCGATCGGCGTTCGGAGTCGCAGCGAGGAATTGCCGTGGTAGTGGGACGCAGAATCTCCCTGCTGCTTTCCGTTTGCTGCTGCTGCGGTTTGGGCGGCTGCGTCAGTCAGTCGGTCTCCTTTGACTCCATGCGACCCGTGCAACCGAACGATCCTTCTCGAACGTCAATTACCGACGTATCGTCAGGCGTGCGCGGCGGGGTGTCGCTGCCGCATCGGGATTTGATCAGGGTAGATTTCACCTCGGGCACCGATCTTCGGAACATGGTGGTTCGCGAAGGCAACATCTTGTTCGTGCATTCCTACTTTTGTGATCGCGGGGACACTTTTGACACGCTCGGCGGTCCTGGCGTGTACGTTGATCTCGCAGACGCGGGCAAGGAAAGGCTGGTGAAGCAATTTCTCTTCTTTATCGATGTGACTAGAAAATCCAGTCCAGGATCGATCCCGCCGGAGCCGGGATTTGACCTGTCGGTCAATCCTGAGGATATCTGCTTTTATGTAACCGCTCAAGGCATGATCACCACTTATAAATCCGACGTCGGGAGAATCCCGAAGTCCGTTATCGAGCACGTTTTTATAGGGTGGGAACTTCATTGACGGGCACCGGGCGAACACGCGGACGCAGACGAAGAACAGTGGTGACACAGTCGAATCTCGAGGCTATTTCTCCGGCCGTGCTGTGTAAGCAAATTTCTCGCCAGAAATATCGGCAGCGAACATGAGGCCGCCTTTGGCGATGGTAAACACTGCCATGCCAGTCTGGTAATTGCCGTTGGTTGTGGCATTGTTTTTTCCACCGCTCGCTTCCGACGAGGCGCGATCTGTGCCGATGCTTGCAGAGGCCCCCGCCGTGATGGCGACGGCGCTGGCACCAGCCGCAAATTCGAATTTACCGGATTCGAATTCGTCCAAGTTTCGCTTGTCTTGGAAGAATATGATTTGGCTATACGCTTTGCCGCCCGCCTGGAACCCGATGCTCAACTGCGTCATTACGGCGTCGCCGACCAGCCGATCATGCACATAGACCTGACCCGCGCCTCGAGCTCCGCCGACGATGAGGCCGCCGGCGCCAATGGTTGGGAATACTGCGTAGGCATAGCAGTCCGTGAAAAAGACTGCACTTTCTCCAGCATGCTTGAATAGCTCAATCGTCTCATCATATTCGTTTGCGTAGGCCACACCAGAACTCAGCAATAAGGCCAGCGCCACACCGAAGAAACGAGGCAGTATGTTCATATAGAGTTCTTTGGTAGTTGAGTGCTAAGTTTGCGGTTCGAACGTACGGAGCGCCGCCGCCTGCTCATAGAGCAGGCGGCGGCGCTAGCCACAGTATACAGTGGCGCCGTGCGGACATTGCATCGCGTTGTTGTTGCAGGTAGCGCTCTGTACTTTGCTGCAGACAGTCACGGGGGAGCTACGGCGTTCGGGACCATGGGTCGGTATACTGGATGGGCCCGATTCTCAATGAATAAGGAAGGTCAATGTTTTCTCACATCATGATCGGTACCAATGATCTAGAGCGCGCGAAGGTTTTCTATGATTCTGTCCTTGGTACGCTAGGCGTGCGGCCGGCAAGAGTCGATGGCCACAGGATCTTTTATCGAACGCCGTCCGGCATTTTCTCTGTCACGACACCCATCAATGGCGAGGAAGCGACTTGTGCCAATGGTATGACGATCGGTTTTGCTGCTGCGTCGCCCGCTCAGGCAGATGCCTGGCATGCGGCCGGCCTTGCTGCCGGCGGCACTACCTGTGAAGGCCCTCCGGGCGTGCGCGAGGGCAGCGCGGGTAAACTCTATCTGGCCTACCTTCGTGATCTTGACGGACACAAGCTTTGTGCATTGCACAGGCTTTGAGCCGCGTACTGCCAAGGGCGGCTGAGTCTGCGCATTCATTCAAGCTGACAACATGGCGGGCTAAATGAACTCGACAGTGCGGGCTTTTCTCATCATTAGCATCGCCATCACCACGGTAATGGTTTTTGCATCTTCTGCGCAGGGTCAGAGGATGCACGAATCTAAATCCACCGATTCACCCATCGATCCAAGGCAACCAACCGGCCGCAGCGCGCTTCGCCAGATAGTGCAAGACCAGTGCGTCTTGAATTGGCAGAAGGACCACAATCCGGCGCCCTGTGAGCGCGTCTTTCTTTCCGATCCGAAGGATGGCGGCTCTGGATATGCCGTCATCGCGGCTGCCGGCGGTGGAGCACATTACTTGCTAGTTCCGACGCGGACGATGGCTGGAATTGAAAGCGGCGAACTGCTCGATCCGGACGCGCCTAACTATTTCGCGGAGGCTTGGCACGCGCGGCGGTTACTAGGCGCGTTTGTCGGCCACGACGTGCCGAGAACTGGGGTGGGACTGGTCGTTGGCATTGCCGAGTCTCGTGCTCAAGATCAATTTCATATTCATATCGAGTGTTTGCAGCAAGACGTTTTCGAGGCGTTACGGGTATCGGCAGACAAGTTCGTGGACGCTTGGTCGCCTATAACCATAGTGGGATCGGCCTTTCAGGCGCGGCGAATCGTGGCAGACGGCTTGGACGCCTCGAATTTGTTCGAGTTGCTTGCGACTTTGAGTCCGGATGCGCGGCATCACATGGGCAACTACACTCTCATCGTCGCGGGCATGCAATTTAAGAGCGGCCCTGGATTCGTGGTGCTGACGGGAACCGGGCCGAGCGGTGAGATTTTGCTGGATTCAACCTGCGCTGTGGCTGGTGGCGGCGGATGAGAGAGTGAGACATGCTAGTGCCACCCGTCCCGACATGCCGGTGAGGACGGACGATGAAACGACCGATCTCTGATACCGAGCGCAGCTGGTTGGGCCTCGATGCGCCCATCAGCCGGCGCGACTTTTTGAACGGCAGCCTTGCCCTCGCCGGCAGCGCGCTAGCGCAACCCGCAGGCTCAGCCGTAGCGGATACCTTCACCGGATATGGCGGTGTGGGCGACTACTCCTTAGCCAACGGAAACACGTGGCCCGTGGTGCAGGCGGCGCATCGCCTGCGCGATGGCGGCTACAGCGAGGCCGTCTTTGCCGCTGCGCGCGATGCCGGGCAGTTCAATTTGGTGGTGGTCGGCGGCGGCATCGCGGGCTTAAGCGCCGCACACCGCTTCCGTCAGCTGCGCGGTGCAACTGCCCGCATCCTGATTCTCGAGAATCATGCCATGCCGGGTGGTGAGGCCAAGCAGAACGAATTCGACGTCGAGGGGATACGCCTGCTGGGTCCGCAAGGCTCGAACGACTTCGGCCTGCCGGGGCAGCGCAGCGATTCGCTCACCGATTCCTTCTTCGAGGAGTTTGCGTTGCCGCGCGAGTACCAGTGGCAACACTGGGACGGCGCGCTCAAGCCGCTGCGTTTCGCGCGCGACAATTATTCGAACATGGATGGCTTTCAGGAAACGCAGGTTGACGTGGGCTACTTCTTTGACCGGGCGCAGGGTGCCGACAAACCGTGCTGGCGTCGCAACATCTGGTCGTCCGCGTTCAAGGACACTCCCTACTCGGACGCCGCGCGCCGCGACCTGTTGCGCTGGCGGGCCAATCACGGCCCGGTGAGCGAGGCCGAGAATCGCTACCTCGATACGCTCACCTACCGCGAGTATCTAGAGAACGTGCGCGGCTACGACGCCGCGGTCACGCGCATGGTCGAGCCCATCGTCGGCCTGCTGGCGGGCGTCAGCACCGATGCGGCCTGCGCGCGATTGGGTCGGCAGTTGGTGGAAGATCCCACCCGGCCCATGGCGCTGTCGTTCCCAGGTGGCAATTCGCCCTTTCCGCGCGCGCTGCTGAGAGCGCTGTTGCCGGCGGCGCTGCCGGGCCGAGATTTCGACAGCCTGCTGTACGGGAACGTCGACTTCCGTGCCCTCGACAGCCCTACCCAGAGCGTGCGCATGCGACTCGATGCCACCGCGCTGCGCGTGCGGCATTCGGGCGCCGATGCCGACGAGGTGACGGTGGTCTACGAGCGGGGCGGACGGCTATTCAACATCCGTGCCGGCCAGGTGGTCATGGCAAGCGGCGGTTGGGTCAACAAACACCTGCTCGTCGATATGCCGGAGGATTTGCGAAGCGCCTACGGACAGTTCGGCTACGCACCGGCGCTCATCGTCAACGTGGCGTTGCGCCAGTGGCGCTTCCTGTACGATCTGGATATTACGGCCTGCCGCTGGTTCGATGACGCCGACGGAATCGGCTACTGCTGCAATCTACGACAGAACATGGTGACCGCCCGGCACGCCCCACCGCTACATCCGGACAAACCCGCAGTGTTGAGCTTCTACCTTGGTCTGCCGGTACCCGGTTTGCCGGCCGCGACACAAGGCATGGCGGCACGGGCGCGCCTCATGAACACCGCCTACGCTGACTTCGAGCTCCTGATCCGCCGCCAGATGCTACGGCTGTTCGGTGCATCGGGCTTCGAACCCAAGCGCGACATCGCCGCCATCGTACTCAACCGCTGGGGTCACGCACGCTTGATAGAACCGCCCGGCTTTCACTACGGCGTCGACGGTGAAACAAGTCCGCTGGAACGCGTGCGCCAGGGCTACGGTCGCATCAGCATCGGCCACTCGGAATTGAATGGTGCACAACACTGGGGCTCGGCCCTGCAGTACGGTCGCAAAGCCGGCGAGCGGGCGGCGGCATCGGCCTGAGCCGGCAGCGGATGAGCGCGGAAGCAGGGGAGGGCGTGGCAATTGCAATATCAATGGACCAAGATCGCCGACTTGGCATATAGAGTTCCGTTGTGAAAGTTGTAATTGTCAGAGACATGCATGAACTTCAAGAGGAATTGGGAGTTCTCGATGGCGATGTCCTAGGTCACGATTGCGGGATGGCGAATTTGCCCACACCTGATGTGAACTTCCGGCTGAAGAATTCTCGATGGCTGATTCAGATTCTCTAATCCATCATTGAGAATTTCTACTCGTACAGGCCGTGCACCCAAATTAGGCTGAGGACCCAGGATCGTGGGAGCTCATCATAATGTCGCCGAGTGCGCAATTGACTGTCTCGTCCAAGCCGTCGGGCTTGCTCGTCGCCATTTGTCTGCTGGCGGTGTATATCATTTGGGGTACAACGTACTTCGCGATCAAGGTGGGCATTGAAGGCGCCGCGCCATTCTTTCTGGTTGGAACGCGCTTCGTGGTGGCAGGCGGCCTTTTGCTCGGCTGGCAGGCGATACGCGGGCAGCCGATGCCCGTGGCAAGACAGTGGCGAGGCGCGGCGCTCATAGGATTCCTGCTGCTGGTGGTGGGGAACGGCGGGGTCGCCGTGGCGGAACACTCGGTGAGCTCCGGCGCGACCGTGGCGCTCATCAGTGTCATGCCGATCGCCACCGCGTTATGGTCCGGGGTATTTGGCGAATGGCCGCGCCGTTTGACGTGGGCTGCTATCGGCGTTGGCGGGATCGGTGCCGCAGTCATGTTGATGGGACGCGATCTGCAGGGCAGCCTTGGTGGCACGCTGGTGATCTTGCTGGGTACGACGTGCTGGTCGCTCGGCACGGTGTTGTCCCGGCGCGTCGACATTCCTCATGGTCCGACCGGATTTGGCGCGGAGATGCTAAGCGCCGGGGTGATGGCCCTCGGGGTGAGTGCGGCTCTGGGCGAACATTGGGCGTTGCCAATCTCGCCGCGAGTGTGGTGGGCTTGGGTGTATTTGGTCGTCTTCGGCTCGGTAGTCGCGTTTTCGGCCTATCGTTTTGTAGTGGAACGAGTTTCCGCGACGCTCGCCTCTACCTACGCCTACGTCAATCCACCGGTGGCGCTCTTCGTTGGTTGGTGGTTGGGAAATGAATCATTCTCAGTAAATACCTTGGTTGGCTTGCCAATCGTACTCGCTGGCGTAGCCCTGCTGGCGTGGGCGCAGGCGCGCGCTCATGGTGTCCCAGCCGCGTTACCGACAGTTGCGCCAATGAAGATTGCGAAGGCCACCCCAGCGGAGTGAGGTTGTAGGTTCAAAGCGACATCCGACTAACACTGGATGGTGGCTCTCAACAAGGACCCCCGGCCTCGCGCCGGAGCACAAATCGTACTCCAAGTGCGTCTCGACTCGAGACTCATTGGCCTGCACTTCGGCTGGGGCCACCTCCATCGCGCGGTTCAGTTCCGGCAACTCAGCGAATTGATATTTGAGTTAGGCGAGCTGTGACGCCTGGGCGGCGAGCACTCGGGGACCGCATCATCTCTCTTTTCCACTGCGGACTGATATATATCGAGTCCGGGAGCAACCTGTGTGCCACTTTGCGGCTATACAAGCCTTATAATTATATTAAGGAGGCTCGTTGGGATGCCGACCCAGGAATCTGGCAGCGTAGTGCAGATCGGCGAGTGGATCGTCCATCCGGCGCTCGATAGCATTTCGCGGGGCACCGAGACTCAGAAGCTCGAGCCGCGAGCGATGCGGCTGCTCATGTGCTTGGCGAACTCCGCGGGCGATGTCGTCAGCGTCGATCGCCTGCTCACCGAGGTGTGGGCCGGGGTGGTCGTGGGATCCGCGTCGGTCTATCGAGGCAGTCTCCCAATTGCGGAAGCTCCTCGGCGATATAGATCCGCAACCCACCTATATCGCGACGGTTCCACGCAAAGGCTATCGGCTCATTGCCACGGTGCGGCGTGCGACCGGACCCGCCTACGCTTCTCAAGCGCGGGTTATGCCGCGTGCGACGGCACCTTCGCGACGAGTCTGGGTCGTCGCAAGCGCCTTCGTCGCCCTTGCACTGGTTGCGGCCTACTTCTTGGGAGACAAGGCATGGTTCTCAAGGCGCACCACAGCTAAGCGCGAAACGCCTGTCGCTACTGTCCTTGTCAGCAACAAGTCGATCGCGGTGCTGCCGTTCGTGGACATGAGCGAAAAAAAAGATCAGGAATATTTCGCCGATGGCATGGCGGAGGAACTGATCAATCACCTGTCGCGGGGCCCCGGTCTCAAGGTAATCGCGCGCACCTCATCATTCCAGTTCAAGGGCAGGAATGAAGACGTGCGCTCGATCGCCAACAGGCTCGGAGTCGCGCATCTTTTGGAAGGCAGCGTCCGCAAGGCCGGGCAAGAGCTGCGCGTCACCACGCAGCTGATCCGGGCCTCCGACGGTGTGCAGCTGTGGTCACAGACCTACGATCGCAACCTCGTCGAGATATTCAAGGTACAGGACGAAATTTCAGAAAGTGTGGCAAAAGCACTCAACGCGACTCTTGCTATCACCGGCCAGCCGATCGGAGAGGAAACCGATGTAGAGGCTTACAACCTCGTGTTGGAGGGCAATTACTACAAGGCACGAAGGACCAAGGGCGATGTCGAGAAAGCCATCCAGCTCTACAGAAAGGCGATCGACATCAACCCCGGCTACGCGCTGGCGTGGGCACGCCTCGCGAGTGCTCACTTAAATGCGGAAATGCTACAAGGACCGCCATCGGAGGAACAGAACAGGCGGGTTCTCGATGCGCTGGACCACGCCATCCGCCTTGACCCGAATCTCGCCTGGGCATATTACACGCGGGCCGGATTCGAGATGGAGGTTGCGTGGAATTGGGCGGCCGCTAAGGCGGATACGGATCGTGTGCGCGAAATCGACCCCCAATCTAATTTGTTGCCGAGCGCCTTCGGCGACCTCGCATTCGTGTTCGGGGAAGTCAACAGGGCGGTCGAGTTATTCGAAAATGACCTCGCGCGAAATCCGCTCGATCCGGACTCGCTGGATGCTCTCGGCAACGCGCTCTGCGCCGCCGATCGCCTGCAAAAGTGCCTCGAGACCCGGCTAAGCCTGTTGCAGTTGCATCCAGAATTCGGCGGAGTCAACAGCTCGGTTGGCCTTGCTCGCCTGTACCTCGGCCAATTTGACGCTGCGCTGGAATTCATGAACAGGGAACCTGACGAGGACAACCGACTGGGTGGCCTCGCGTTGGTATATTGGGCAATGGGACAACGCAACGAGTCCGATGCTGCGCTGCATTCGCTGACGGAGAAATTCGCATCGATCGACTCCTATGGAATCGCCGCGGTCCATGCATACCGCGGGGAGATCGACGATGCTTTCCGCTGGCTGGATCGCGCCTATCGAGAACATGCTTACGGGATGCTCGTCCTAAAGACGGACCCGTTGCTAAGAAATCTGCACGGCGACCCAAGATTCGCGGCATTATTGAACCGCATGCGGTTGACCGACCCGCCGCAGCGGCAGATATCCAGGACTTGAGATTTTCAATTCGGCACCTCGCTTGCTTTACATTGGGAGCTAAACATGGCATCGAAAAGAACCGTCACGAGAAGGGGATCGAACAAACGGCGGGAAGCAGAAACCGTCCTTAAGCTTTCGCGGAAAGCGAAAGCCGAGGTGGCGAAGTTGCTGACACGCAATCAGGCCGGGACTATTACCCGGGTGAAATTGGATACAGGTTTGAAGGAAGTAGAACAGAAGCTCAAGAGGATGACCTTTTTCGTACGTCAAATCTTGTAGCCGTCGGCGTTCCGGAACCTTTGAGGTGGGACGAGCCTCGTTGAAGTTGCAGAGTGCATCCTGCCAGATGGCATACTGGGAGGATGGAAAGCTGCAGATCGCGAATTACCTGACCCAAAGAACGTTCTCGGCGAATCCGGCAAGCTTCGACGTGATCCGCTTCTTCCTCACACCGCGGACGATCCGTGATGCGCTTGCCGAGTTTCACGGCTACAGTCGCGAGAGCGTGGCGGGGGCGATCCTGCAGCTGATCGACGCCCAACTACTACTCGAGTACGGCTCGGCAGAATGCAAGCGGGATGAACGGGTCAAGTCGTTATGGAAACCCTGGCTTCCGGAAGGCGGGTTTCACTTCATAACCAAGGACACGCCGTACGTCCCTTTGGATTGGCCCATAGAAAAGAAACTGAAGACGCTTCCGACCACTCCGGCCCCGCCTCAGTTCAAGACGACCAGGGGTGCCGCAGTCCGGCTGCCGCCGCACGAAATGGCCGGGGACACTTTCTTCGAGACACTGTACGCCAGGAAAACGCACAGAGAATTCGCGAGAGGAAAGGTATCTTTGGAGCATGTCTCGACGTTGCTGCAAACGACGTGGGGTGTCCAGGGGTACCTGCCGACGAATGTGTTCGGGCTGCTTCCGCACAAGACCAGCCCTTCCGGCGGCGCCAGGCACCCGGGCGAGGTATATCTGATGGCGCTGAGGGTGGACGGGCTCGAGAGGGGAATGTATCACTACCAGTCCAAGGACCACCGATTGACTAGACTCCCCGCCAAAGTGAGTCCGCGGATGGCTAGCGTTTATTGCGCGGGTCAGCGATATTTCTCCGGGGCGGCGGCGCTGTTCATCATGACGGCGGTGTTCGCGAGGACGATGTGGAAGTACGGTAGAGCTCGAGCCTATAGAGTGGTGTTGCTCGATGCCGGCCATCTCGGCCAGACATTTTGTCTGACGGCAACCCGGATGGGTCTTGCGCCTTTCAGTACCGCGGCTTTGAAAGATTCTCTGATCGAAAAGGACCTGGGAATAGACGGCATATCGGAATCGGTGCTTTACGTCACCGGCGTCGGCCTGGCGGTAGGTGAGTGACGCGTCGCGTCGGATCTGACGAGCTAAATCGGTAGCCGCCAGACTGTGGTACTAATTTGCGCAGGACAGGATCCCGCGAAGGTGCGCCAAAAAGTCTTGCCGCCGTTGTTGTATTGGCATTCCCAGGCGACTTCATGGCTTGCGGTCTGCACCTGGTGCTTTCGCCCGGTGAAGAAGGCGGTGGCGGCAAATGCCGGCAGTGCAGACAGTGAGAGGCACAAAACCGCGACGAGCCGCTTCATGAGTTCATCCTTAACTTAACCTAAGGCAAATTGTCCACCCGGCACTTGATCTTCTCGTGGGATACACGTCTCAATATTCGCATATTGCGATGCGCTGGTGCTGGGGCGATCGCAGGCCCGCCGGGTAAGGCCAGGCGGCCAAACTCAATCCTTGGGGTGCCAACCCGGATAGCCTTAGAGTTCTGAAGTTCAGCCGAAGCTGTGTTTTTCCAATTCCCTGACGATGGTGTCACCTTCGTCACCGAACCAGCAGAGTTTCGCCGTTTCGACATCGAGATTGTTCTTGAGGTTTTGTTCGATGATCCCTGCGACGCGAAGCAGCCGCTTAAACTCGGGACTGCTCGAGTTGTGCGTTGCCATCGCGTGCGTCAGGAACTTGATGGCCGTGATGAGGTGTTTGCGGCAGTAGGTTTCTGCGAACCCGGGTATGTGTGTGAAACCTGGCCCATGCTGGTTCACTGGCACTATGAGGAGCCGGCAGAAGTCCATCGCGAGACCATGGGCTTGGTCCGACTTGCGGCGATTAAAGGCGCCCGCTTTGTTCGTCACTCGTTGAGCTTCCGCGAGGGCCGCACCGGCCGTCAGCACGATCGAGGCCATGGCCTTTTTGAAGTCATTGCGAACGGGTGTTGGCATTGCGCAACCCTAGCAAATGCACACGCCGGCGCAGATGGATGCACTTAACGAATTGAGAGTCTTGGGAGAGTACGTCGCATGATGTTTCGACGAGATAAGTAATCTCGCCGCTAGGCGGTGAGGGGAAGTGCAAAAAAAAGGCCGAAACAGGCAGTTTTTGTCACTACCGCGCGCGGTTTGCTGCAAGAGTGTGACAACAAAGGGCTTGAGCTAAAACGACGGGCCGGACGAAGGACAAAATTGCGCTATCTCGCCGCCGCCTCAAGCTCCCCGAGCCACGTTAGAATGAGCGGGGCAGCCGACAACATTGACGGATCGTGGCCGATGGGACCGACGTTTATGGCTTTTACGTCAGCACCACGCTGGCTCATCACGCGCGCGGCGTTCAACGACTCCTCCGGAGTCACCTCGATATCCTCTGAACCGAAGTAGAACCTCACCGGCGAGCGCGGCATCACGTCCACAAGACTATTGGAGGTGAACTTGTCGAGATACCAGTGGGAACCGTCGTGATCGTATGCATCGAGAAGGGATTGATTGAAGATCTGGCGAGGATCTGCTGGAAGTGCACTCAGAATCTCCTGCGGTGTGGCGCCTTCGAACAGACGCTCCACTCGCTTCGAGTACGCTTGCGTAAGCACACTGTCGAGAGGGTGACCATAGTATTCCGATTGTCCCCACGCGGCGTAAGCAAGATAGAGCGAGTGGGCCGACGATCCACCTTTCATGGAGGCAGGCAGGGACACGCGGCGAAGGTCGTAGGCTCCGGCGACCAGCGCCGATCCGAGAACCTTCGCACCCTGGTCCTCCAAAATGCGCAGCGCCGCCAGGCTCGCCCACGCGCCTTCTGAAAATCCGGACAGAAAGACGGGTGCCTTTGGCACCGCCTCCAATTGTTGAGCAGCCTCGATCATGGCGACAATGGCGGGAGCAATCGCGTCGGCAACATAGTAGGGATGTCGCCCGGGAGAGTCGCCAAGTCCGGGAAAGTCCGGTACGACAAGCGCATAGCCATTGCCCGCAAAGGCGATTGCCGTTGCGATGCCCGTGCCATCCGGCTTCGAAGGAACGGCGGTGCGCGTCGTGGTCGTGCCATGCTGAAAGCTCACCAGCCGTCGCGCGACGACGCCACGCGGTAACGCGAGTAGCCCGCTCAGCGGCACTATCTTCCCGTCTGCTTTCGCGAGGCTATAGTTCATCCTATATAGGTCGGTCGCGTTGCGGACCGAAATGCCCTGCACGCGAGTCAGGAACAACAGAACCCGCGCCTCTGTGATCGAAATAGTTCTCAGAGGCGTGAGTTTTACGCCATCGTGCGCCTGAATCGGGCGCGGCCTCGCGCCTACAATGTATACGGTCGCCGCGACCAACAGGACGAGCAACAGCAAACTCGCGCTGATCGAGATCTTGCGTACCATGCGAACCTTCTACGAGTCTGAACTGAGTATATGGCAAGGTTCGCACGCGCAACATGTCCGCATCGAGTATCGGGCGTGACAGCGATCCCCGTTGGCGCCAAAAAAAAGCGGTCTCCAAAATGGGTGCTGTAGCCGGCGGCACTATTCGAGCGCAAACTGCGATAGGGATGTTGCAGCGGATTAAGAGCGTTGAGCGTGGGAAACTGATGATGAAAAACCTGATGCGTCCTCTGTTCGTGCTCACAGCATGCATCGCGAGTACCGTCTGTCGTGCTGAGCGTCTGCCGGTGCTTCAACAAATCGATCTTCCTCACCCCTATTACTTTCGAGAGATGTACCTGCCGCAACTGACCAGCGGTCCCAGCAGCCTCGCCTGGTCGCCCGACTCGAAGGAACTGATTTATTCGATGGCAGGTTCGCTATGGCGTCAGCCGCTGAACTCGGGCGTTGCGCAGCAGCTCACGGCGGACGCGGCCTATGACTATCAACCGGACTGGTCTCCCGACGGCCGATCGGTGATCTTTAGCCGGTATTGCAGCGACGCCGTGGAGCTGTGGTTATACGATCTGGTCGGGGGCCATGCGCAGCCGCTCACGCGCAACGGCGCAGTGAACGTCGAGCCGCGCTTCTCGCCGGACGGCAAGCGCATCGTCTTCGTCTCCACTCTCTATAACAAACGATTTCATATCTTCGTGGCCGATTTGGCGGACGGCAAGCTCGCCAATATGCGGCGCCTGACGGGCGAGAACAAGAGTGATCTGCGGCGCTACTACTACAGTGCTTTCGATCACGAGATCAGTCCCGTGTGGACAACTGATGGGCGCGAGATCATCTATGTCTCGAATCGCAATCATATTTACGGCACTGGCGGTTTCTGGCGGGTTGCGGTGGATGCGTCCTCGACGGCGGGTGAAATCCACTACGAAGAAACCAATTGGAAGTCTCGTCCCGACGTGTCTCCAGACGGCTCGCGCTTGTTGTATAGCTCCTACCTGGGTAGGTCCTGGCACAATCTATGGATTCTTCCGCTGGGCGGCGGCGATGCCTTTCCCTTGGCATACGGCGAATGGGATCAGACCAACGCGCGGTGGGCGCCGGATGCTACGCGTGTGGCCTTCGTCTCCAACAGGATCGGCAACACGGAAATCGCCATCGAGCGCATTCCCGGAGGCGAGCTTCAGTCGTTCGCCATCCTCGAGCGCCGCTATTTGAAGCCCATGGCGCACCTGCATCTTGATGTCAAAGATATGCAAGGTCGTGCGGCGTCGGCGCGAGTCAGCGTTGTGGATGCACAGGGACGATTCTTTGCACCCGCCGATGCCTGGATTTACGGCGACGATGGCTTCGATCGCAAGCAGCGTAACTTCGAAGCCCATTATTTTCATGCGCACGGCGAACAGTCGATCGATGTACCCGCCGACGTTTTACAGGTTGACGTTCTGCATGGATTCGAACGCCGCTTCGAGCGGCGTCAAGTCAATCTCAAGCCGGGCTCGACGGCGGAAGTATCGGTGAATCTCGGTGAGGGCAAGTGGTCGGTGCCCGACTCGAATCGCTGGCTGAGCGCCGATGTCCACGTGCACATGAATTACGGCGGGGAGTATCGCAATACGCCAGCAAATCTTGCCGCTCAGGCCGAAGCTGAGGATCTGGCGTTCGTGAATTCCCTGATCGTGAACAAGGAGCAGCGATATCCCGACATTGCCTATAACCGAGTTGAGCGCGATCCGGCCTCGACACCTGATGCGCTCATCGTGCATGGCCAGGAGTATCACACGAGCTACTGGGGCCATCTGGGTCTATTGGGAATCCACGGCGGCGTGATCCTGCCGGGGTATGTCGGCTATCCTAATACGGCCGCTTCCAGCCTATGGCCCATGAATGCGGACGTGGCCGACATCGCGCACTCGCGCGGCGCGTTGGTGGGATACGTGCACCCATTCGATGAATATCCCGAACCCATCCGGAAGCCCAAGAACATTCTGACCAGCGAGTTGCCGGTGGATGTAGCGCTCAACAAGGTGGACTATATGGAGATCATGGGCTTCAGCGATCACCGCTCAACGGCCGCAGTCTGGTATCAGCTGCTGAACTTGGGGTTTAGAATTCCGGCAGCCGGCGGCACCGATGCCATGGCGGACTATGCTTCACTGCGGGGCCCGGTGGGTATGAATCGCGTTTACGCGCGCGTTCCCGACGGTTCTTTGAAAGCCGAGGAGTGGTTCGAGTCGCTGAAGCGCGGACGTAGTTTTGCGACCAACGGTCCGCTGTTGGGTTTCTCGCTGGGCGGCGCGCAGATTGGTGATGAATTGCATTTCGCCGCGCCGCAGTCCGAGATTCCTTTCTCGATTCGGCTGCGATCCATCGTTCCTGTCGATCACCTGGAGCTGGTGTGCAATGGCCGAGTGGCCAAGACCTTCGCCACCCACGGCCCGATCGATCATGGCGATTTCACCGGCACCATCGCGCTCAAGGACAGCGGCTGGTGCGTGGTGCGAACTTCCACCGATGCGGCGGTCTATCCGATACTCGACAACTACGTGTATGCAACCACTAGCGCAATCTATGTGGAGATTGCCGGTCGCCCGCCGCACTCGCCCGATGACGCACGCTACTTCGTGGCCTGGATCGATCGAGTGTCGGAAACCACTTCCCTATATCCTGACTGGAACAGCGAGAGCGAGAAGCGTGCAGTGCTGGAGCGTTTGGCGGAAGCCAGAGCCAAGTTCGTTGCACTGCAGTGAATTTCGAGGACACTGACGGCCGCATTAGAAAGACGTAGGCCTTAACGCTCCGCTTTGCGGTTGACAAACTCCCACACCTTGGAGATCACAACCGACCCTTCGCCGACCGAGGATGCCACGCGCTTGACTGAGCCTGCGCGCACGTCGCCCACCGCGAAGATGCCGGGCAGCGAGGTCGCGAAGGGCGAGGCCGCCGAGCCCTCGCCGGCACCGGTGATCACGAAACCTTTATCGTCGAGTTTCACCAGCCCGGAGAGCCATTCGGAATTCGGCGCCGCGCCCACCATGATGAACAGCGCGCGCGTGTTTACCACGCGGGTCGCCCCGGTTTTCACGTCGCGAATGGTCAGCGCCTCAAGATGCTCAGCGCCGTGCAACGCGCTCACCTCGGCGCCATACTCAATTATGATTCTGGGGTCTGCGGCGAGCCGGCTGGTGAGGTAGCTCGACATCGACGCTGCAAGCGATGCCCCGCGAACCAGTACGCGCACGCAACTCGCCGAACGGCTTAAGAACATCGCTGCTTGCCCCGCCGAATTGCCGCCGCCAACGATGACCGCTTCCGTTCCCTTGCAATAGCGCGCCTCCATTTCGGTCGCGGCATAGTAAACGCCGGCGCCTTCAAAGTCGGCGAGGCGATCGAGCGGCGGCCGGCGATATTGCACGCCGGTTGCGACCACCACGGCTCTGGCACGGACACGCTGTCCGTTGTCGAAGGTGGCGCAGAAGCTTTGATCCTGGAGCTTCTCGAGGAGCATCACCCGTCGCGGCATCGCGAAGCGCGTCCCGAACTTCATTGCCTGCACCTCGCCGCGCCAGACAAGGTCCGCACCGGAGATGCCCGTCGGGAAGCCCATGTAGTTCTCGATACGGCTGGAGGTGCCGGCCTGACCGCCGATCGCAATGTCTTCCACGACCAGCGCGCACAGACCTTCGGCTCCCGCATAGACTCCAGCAGCGACCCCCGCGGGGCCGCCACCCACGATCAGCACGTCAAATGTTTCGTCATCTCGAAAGTCGAGATGCAGGCCCAGCAGTCGCGCAACTTTATCCGGCGTGGGATCGCTCACGACAACGTTGCGCCCAAATATCACCGCGGGCTCCCCCGGAGCAATCGAGCAGCTGCGCGCGGTCGCCTCGGCTTCAGGACTTCGCAGTGGCAGCGAACTGTAGGGAAGACGGTTGCGGCTGGCAAACTCTGCAATGCGGCGCACGTCGCGGTCCTCTTCTTCGCCGATCAATCGCAGCACGCCGTCGCGGTCGTCGAGCTGGCGTCGGCGGCGCGCAGAAAACACCGTGATGATGATGTCTGACATCTCCGGGATTTGAGACATGAGCTTCAGCATCGCTTCACGCGGTACTTCGATCACTCGCGTTTCCCGAACCGCGCGCATCGGCAACGACCAGGCGCCGCCGTTCAAAAAGGCGATCTCGCCCATGAACTGTGTCGGACCTATGGTTGAAGGCAAATGGCGTTTGTCGGTATAGGGATTGACTGCCTCAATTTCGCCGTCCTCGACATAGACAAAGCGATCCACCAGCTCGCCGGGCCTTGCGAGAAACGTACCCGCCGGATAGGTAGCGATCCTGCCGGCCTCGCGCAATGCCTCAACGTGAGATGCGGACAGCGGGGTTCGCTGCATTTGGCGCAAATCGCCGCCGATCGTTTCCATGTCTTCGCTTGTCCTCTATAGGGTTAGGCTCAGCCAGCTACACGCCCATCTTGGGGACACTGACTGACTTTCAAGGGCAAGTCGACCAGCCAGCCTTTTTGCCCCGGACCTAAAATCAGTCAGCCAAGTACTCTGGCACGGCAGTCGGCGCAAAGCGCACATAGCCTGAACTCGGGAATCCGGTTTACTATCGGGCCCGACACACGGTGCTCATGACTTGCCGACGAACGGCAGAATAACGCGGGCTGCGAGCATGGCCAAACCCTGAATTGATGCCCAGGCAAGAATCGCTGTCAGAATTCCCTTGCACCCAGAGAGAACCCGCCTAGCTGGGAAGAACTGCGACGCCGCAAAGCCGAAGTACAGCAGCCAGACCGTCAGGTACGCGAGGTACAGGTAAACCGCCGTTGCGTTGGTTGGGCGGAAAACGTACCAGGCGGGAATCACGATCAGCGTGGCGAACAGAATGCGCAGACTGGAGGTATATGCTGCAAGGACCAGATGCTCCGCAAAATTGAAACCGGCGCGCGCGTAAAGCAGTCGCGAGAATCCCGCTAGCAAGGGGACCTCGGCGAACATCACGAGATTGATATGACTCTGCAGGAAATCGGTAACTGTGTTCGCGTTGCTGTCGGGACTGCCCGAAGTCCGGCGAACGCGAACGCGGCGGACGCTGCGGCAACAACCACTAAGAGGAGCCCGAAGGGCCCGAAATAGCGTTTTCGGCGCCCTTGGACGTAATCGAGTGCCACGGTCCCTGGTCGTACGAGCAGCATTCGCACCAACGAAATGGCGCTTCGATCCACATGGAATACAGCGTGAAGCAAATCGCGGGCAATCTCATGCAGCGTCAGTCGGTCGGCAATCAGCTTTTGACCACACGCGGAACAGTAGACCTGCTCGAATGTCAGGTGGGTATTGCAGTTCCGGCATCGGCCGGGCGTTTGTACAGACATGAATGAACGAAACCTTCAGACAATGACCGCCGAGCAAATTGAGAGACTACTCGAACGCAGGCACCTGTCAATTTGGACAGCGACGTTCGGGCTATCGTCTGCAATGGGGCTCCGCCGCTTACAACGACTGGCGCGTCCGCGGTAAACTACCTTCTGCCGTGACCATGCTCGTCCGGCATCGTCCCGTTGCCGGAACCGCCAGTTGCCGAACCTAAAATCCAATCGTGCGCTCGTCATTGCATCCGTAATGACGTCAATGGCCATGATTGCCATCGAAGCAACCATCGTGTCCACGGCGATGCCGCAGATTGTCGCGGATCTCGGTGGACTGCGTCTCTACAGCTGGGTATTTTCTTCGTTCCTGTTGGCGCAAACCGCCATGACCGTGGTCTTCGGGAATCTCGCGGACGTCTACGGACGCAAGCCGATCATGCTCATTGGGATCGGAATTTTTCTCTTGGGCTCGATCCTGGCGGGATTCGCATGGTCCATGCCGGTCATGATTTGGTGCCGGCTCATCCAAGGCGTGGGCGCGGGCGCCATGCAGCCGGTCGCCATGACCGTCGTGGCGGACTTGTACCCGGCGCGCGAACGCGGCAAGGTACAGGGGTATCTTGCGAGCGTGTGGGCTGTCGCGGCAGTGATCGGACCCGTATTGGGGGGGCTCATCATTAGCTCGGTCTCATGGGCCTGGATCTTTTGGATCAATATTCCCGTGGGCATCGCGGCCGCGACTGGTTTCATTTTGTTCCTCAAGGAAAATGCTAAGCACGAGCGCCGCACCATCGATGTGGGCGGTGCCGCCTCCTTCACTGTCGCCGTTACGTCTCTGTTGATCGCTCTCACGGAACTCGGCAACCACCAGCCAACGCGAGTTGTGGCAGCTGCCATGCTGTTCCTAATCGCAGCTGTGATCTTTGTGGTGCTGGAGCGCAGGGTCACCCATCCGATCGTCTCCTTTGCGCTTTGGAGTCATCGGCCCATTGCGGCGACCAACTTCGTGGCCGTGCTTGCCAGCATGACGCTCATCGGTCTTACCACATTCCTGCCAATTTACGTGCAGCTCGTCATGCAAAGATCGCCGACCACGGCAGGATTCACGTTGACCACGATGCTCATTGGCTGGCCGGCGGGCGCCACTATCGCGGCCCGGCTGTTCCACCGGTTTGCGCTGCGTCACCTGCTTTTAAGCGGAGCAGTGCTCCAACCGCTGGGTGCAGCATTCTTCGTGGCGCTGACACCCCATGCCTCGCCGCTCTTGCCCGCGATGGGATCTCTCGTGATGGGATTCGGCATGGGATTGATCAGCGTGCCTTCGCTGGTGCTCATACAAGAAATCGTCGATTCAACGCAACGCGGCAGCGTCACGGCGTCGAATCTCTTCTCGCGCAACTTGGGCAGCACGCTTGGCGCCACGGTGCTGGGAGCCGTACTCAACTACGGCTTGAGAGCGTCGGGAAAGTTGGAACCGATTACATCGGATCAACTGCGTCAACTGCTGAATACGCAAGGTTTGACTGGCGGCGATGCGGCGATCCGCGTAGGCCTGTCGCAAGCGTTGAACCTCACGTTCTGGGCAATGCTGGTGCTGTCGCTAGGCACCGTATTCCTGGCCCTGCTCGTGCCCCCAACCGCCAGCACCGATCTGTCCTCGAAGCCGGTGGCAGAGCCTCAGCCCGATTAAGCAGGGAATTGCAGAATGCTCGAGAATTGGAGGGACTATAGCGGCGCTGAGGGGTAGTCTTTAGCAACGAGCCGTTAGCACGAGCGCATCTTAAGAGGGAGGAAGACCATGGATGATCAGGAGATCTATCACAGAGCAAAAAGGCGTGTCGGGCAAATAAAAGGCTTCTACGTCCACGCAACCGTCTATGTGCTCGTGAACGCCTTGTTGATTGCCATCAATTTGCTGACATCTGGCGACCATATCTGGTTTTTCTATCCGCTACTCGGCTGGGGCATCGGCTTGGTTGCGCATGGACTTTCGGTGTTTGGGCTCGGCGGCTTTTTGGGATCTGAGTGGGAGGAGCGCAAGATCAAGGAAATTATAGACAAACAACGCTCACCCTAGTTTAGTTCGAATAGGCCAAAGCCGGGGGAGGGACGCGACATCACTCGACCTTAATTGCTTCAAGCTGGATGTGGAGTGTCACTTCCATTTTGAAACCATACCTTTGACCGACGGTGATGCCGAAGTCTGCGCGGTTGAACGTGCCGGATGCGTCGGCGCCGCACACGTGCTTCTGCGTCGCTGGTAGATCGACCACACATTTGAAGGAAGCGATTCGCAAGGCAACGGGCTTCGTGATGCCGTGAAGCGTGAGGAGGCCTGCGACCGTCGTTGGGGAGCCGTTAATGAAGCCACCCAACGTGCCGTTGTAGTACGCGGTCGGATATTTCTGCGCCTCGAAAATCGGCGGCGCGGTCGAGTTGACGGCTTCCTCATTCAATTTATCATTACCGAATTCCACACTGGCGATGTCAATGGCGACATCCAGCGTGCCGGTCTGCGCGGCTGCGTCAAGAATAATGGTGCCGCTGGTCCTCTTAAACAGACCCCGCCAAATCGAAACACCGCCCAGGTGATCAGCCTCGAACTCGGGATGAGTGTGATTGGGATCGATGGTGTATGTGACCGGGGAGGCCGAGGCGAGGCCGGAAGCACCGGGCTTTTATCGAATAAATTGTTGCAGCCCAAGGTTTAGATGTAAACAGCCGAACAGCCCGGTCATCGGAGAAAAGCCATGCGTTTTCTTCGCGCCTCATGGGACACGCGGCGACCTGCTTGACAAACCATCTCGTTTGGTCTGTAATATCTGTCATGACAGAAATAACAGATATCAAAGACAGCATACCCGACGCGGTCCGGCGCTTCGTGTTGGAGTGGGGCAACTTGGGCGAGCGCTGGGGGGTCAACCGCTCGGTCAGCCAGATTCATGCACTGCTGTATGCATCGAAGGGGCCCCTTGCAGCCGAGGACATCGCCGATGCGTTGGGCATCGCGCGCTCCAATGTGTCGAATTCGCTGCGCGAACTGCAGTCATGGAACATCATCCGCTCGGTGCCGATCTCAGGCGACCGACGCACCTTTTACACCGCCGAAACCGACCTATGGGTTCTGGTATCGAGAATCGCAGCCGGGCGCAAGTCGCGCGAACTCGACCCGGCGGCGGCGGCTTTGCGTGAATGTGTAGAAATGTCCCGGGACGACATAAGCGTCGATCCGGTCGTACAACTGCGCTTAAGAGAGATGCTCGACTTCGTCGAACGCTTGAGCCGTTGGTATGACCAGATGATCGCGCTGCCTCGGTCATCGATCGTTACGCTCATAAAATTGGGCGGCGGGATCGCGCGCCTGCTCGACCGTGGCGGGAGAAAGAGCCGAGATCAATGAGATAAGGAAATTGCTATGGATCAGCTATCCGCCTTGGCACTTGGCATTTCTGTCAGCGTTATCGTCAGCACCATCGTAACCGTTGTCATGACGGAGCCACTGCGCATTGTGCTCAGGCAGCTGGAGGATCCCGCCACTTTTTTGGTCTTGGATCAGGGCCGGCAGTTCACCGATTCCAATGCAGCGATCCACACAATCGCTGCATTGGGCGGTATTTGGCGCTTCGCCGACGCGGCGCGCGTCGTTCCAAAGACCTGGCGCGATTCGCTGTACCGGTTGTTGGCGCGCAAGCGCCACCGACGGTTCGGCCGCCGCAGCACCTGCTACTTGTCGCAGTAGCTCATGCGGGTTGTGGTCATTGGAGGTTTGGGGAACTTCGGCGCCCGAATCTGCAGGCGCCTGGCGCGCGAATCTGGATTTGAAATCTTCGCCACAAGCCGTCGGCGCAGTGAGAATGGAAAACCCCGATCGATCGAGACGGCAATACTTGATATCAACAGTCGCACTTTTGCGGCAGATTTGAAGTCCCTGAAGCCCGGTCTGGTCATTCATTGTGCAGGTCCGTTCCAAGGGCAGGACTACCGGGTTGCGCTGGCGAGTCTCGCCTGCGGTGCCAATTACATCGACATCGCGGATGGCCGGAGTTTCGTGGCGGGATTCGTGAGCGACGTGGGCCCTGCCGCAGAACGAGCAGAGCGGTTCGCGATCACCGGAGCGAGCACGCTGCCCGCGCTGTCCTCGGCAGTCGTAGATTCGCTCAAGCGAGCCTTCGCATCGTTAGATGGCATCGATATCGTTATCGCGCCTGGTCAGCACGCACCGCGTGGCGTTGCCACGGTCGCGGGCGTTTTGGGATATGTGGGGCAACCCTTTGAATGGTGGAAAGAAGGAGAGTGGCGCACGGCGTATGGATGGCAGGAGCTTAGGCGGGAACATTTTTCCTTTGGTACGCGACTCGCAGCCGCCTGCGACGTGCCGGATCTGGAATTTCTGCCGGCGCGATATCCGGGTGTGCGGACGGTCGCGTTTCGAGCCGCACTGGAGGTATCCCTGCAGCACTACGCGTTGTGGTTGGTAGCTGCGTTTCGGCGAATGGGGTTAGTTGTTCCGATGGCTCGCTGGGGAAGCGCTTTCGATCATGTCGGCACTTGGCTCAACTGGCTGGGTAGCGACACCGGCGGAATGTCGATTCGGGTTGTCGGAAAAGACGTTGCAGGGCAGACGTTGTGTAGAACGTGGGAGCTCGTGGCGGAAAGCAATCGTGGTCCTGAAATCCCGTGCATGACGGCCGCCATTCTTGCGAACCGGTGGAGACACGGAGATGTGATCATGCCGGGCGCCAAAGTCTGTATGGGAATTCTCGAGCTCGCAGACTTCGAGCCAGAATTCGCGAGTTGGGGTATATCAACGACGGCAGTTGATTCTCATCCATGAACTGGTACTTGCTCATCAAGTGGGTACACATCATTTCCGCGACGGTGCTGTTCGGCACCGGCGCCGGCATCGCGTTCTTTTTTGTTCGAGCGCAGCGCACGGGTGATACAAAAGTTGTTGCTAGCGTTGCGCGCGATGTCGTACTGGCGGATCTGATATTTACGGCCAGTGCGGTAGTGCTGCAGCCGATTACGGGGGTCGCGCTCGCGCTCCTAGCAGGGTATCCGCTCTTGACGCCGTGGCTGGTACTGTCGATCGCGCTGTACTTGATTGTAGGCTGCTGTTGGTTGCCCGTGGTGTGGCTGCAGATACGGATGCGGGACTTGGCCATAGACGCGGCGAACCATGATCTGCCGTTGCCGGTGGTATACCAGTTCTACTATCGTCAGTGGTTTTGGCTTGGGTGGCCGGCGTTCATCGGAGTGTTGGTGATTTCCTATTTGATGGTGGCGAAGCCGGGGTTCTGAGTTGTTCAACCTGCAGTCACGGGCAACAATAGATGAAACGTCGCACCGCGCGCCGAATTTTGCTCAGCCCATAACTTCCCTCCGTGGGCGTTGATAATCGTGCGGCAGACGGGTAGCCCCAAGCCCAAGCCATTTGCCTTGCTGGTGAAAAAGGCTCAAACACTTGCTCCAGTTTCCCTTCGGCGATGCCAGGACCGGCATCGCAAACCGAGATCAGCACGAGATCATTTCTGTCCAGAGCGGTGCGGATCGTGAGAACTCGAGCCTCTTTCGGCATGTCAGCCATCGCGTCGCAAGCGTTCGTGACCAGATTAATCAACACTTGCTGGAGTTCCACGCGATCGCCTCGCAGAATCGGCAATCCCGAGGCAAGTTCAGAGTGTACGGTGACGCTGCGAGCAACAAGTTCGCTGCGCAGCAGCTTGAGCACGTCCGCAACGATCTCATTCGCGCTGAGCGGCTGGAACTGTACTTCCCCTCGCTTAAGTAGCTGACGTAGGCGACGGATAACCTCTACCGCTCGTTGATCGTCAGCCACGATGTCCTTAAGAATTTCGCGCAGTTCCTTTAGGTCTGGTTCGGTTTGGCTGAGAAGCAGCTGCGCCGCATGCGCGTTGCTCAAGATGGCGGTGAGCGGCTGGCTTATTTCGTGGGCAATGGAGCCTGACAATTCGCCGAGCATACTTACGCGAGAAAGATGGGTCAGTTGGTTTTGCTGTCGCGCAATTTCCAGCTCCGCGCGGGCGTTCTTCTCTTTCTCTTTGACGATCAACCATGCCCTTGCCGCGAGCGTCGACAATATCACACCAACGATGAAGAAAATGCTCATGGCCGCGGCCAGCTTATTGCGGAAAGCGGTCAGATCGGCAAAAACATCCTGTTCGCTCGAGGCCACGCAAATCGACCAAAACGTATTGCCGAAACGAACCGGCAAATACACCGCGAATTTCCTGGCCGGATCCACATGCCGGGCGCCGATTCTTTCTGAGGTATATTCCGCGGTACCCTCGCGACCCCGGAGCATGGCGGTTTCGAGGGCACTCAATGAAGGGTTGTCCTTGTCGACTGCCAATATGGATTTGCCAATGAAGTCGGGCACCGGTGTGTAAAGGATGGTTCCTTCCTGACTGATCATCCAGGCGTAGCCGGTTTCGCCTATCTTGATGACTTCTAGATAGCGCTTCGCGAGGTTTTTGAAGTCGACCAGGATTTCCACAGACCCATTGAATTCAGCCCCGCGCTGGACGGGAACATGAAGGGCAACCGCGTCAATTCCCTCGATGGTTCTGAACACCTCACTGATCACCGGCTTGTGTTCCCGCCTCAACTCAACAATATGTTTTCGAAATGAGATGTCCAATCCCACCGCGTGAGTGTCGGGGAAGTCATCCAGAATCACGCCTTTTTCATCCACGCGGCAGATCTCCATGATCCGCGTTTGGTTAGTCTCGTAGAATAGCTTCAGAACAGCTTTGCCCTCACGATCGTCCACGACTACCGTTTTCATTTGTGACAAGGCGTTTAAGTTTCCCGTCCAAGTCGCGAAGTAATCTTCGATCCCGCGGGCCGCCTGCCGCGCATCGATCATCTCTTGCTGATACAGCTTCGTGATCGCGGTGGTCTTGGCTTGCTGGTAAATGCCTTCGAAAATAAAGACGCACGCAATAGCAATGCCAATTGCAAGGGAGATGAAGATCGTTTTAGGGCCGGCGTTCAATGACGGAGGAGGTCGGATTTAAGAGATCAACATCGTTGATAGTTCACTTAAAGGTGGAGGAATCTTCAGCCTGCATTTTGCGCCGATCGCAGATGCAGTGGTGGCCATCTTTGAATGGCCGACCTACTCCTTCACCTTCGCGATGTCGGTGTCGTGATCGGGCGGTTTGGTGGCGGCGATGGCGCGCGGCGCGTGAGCCCGGTCCTGAGTCCTCGAGCGGCCGCGTAATGGCTTACGAGTTTATAGACCGCAGAGGCGCATCTGGAGTGGATACTTCGATCGGAGAACCTCGTGATAATCTTGAGAATCGAGTTACTGGGTCTCTTGCACGACGCGTCCGTTGAGCGGCTGGGGAGGGCGGACATCGTGCGGATAAAGCTTGGCAAATGCCTGGATCTGCTTTGCAGAGATATTGACTGAAGTCTTCAATACATACCACCTTACCCCCTCGGTGCAGGGCGGGGCCGTTACAGAGCCCATGTACGTGTAATAACCAACGTCGTCGGGCAGCAGGCCGGCGGGATTAATCTCGATACCGGGGATCTCTTGTTCCTGATGCGAGTAGTCGGTCAATACCTTGCTCTCGCTCTTCGGCATATGGTCCCAAATTTGCTGAATGGTCGCGTTAGGATTACCCGCCTTGAGAAGCACTGCAACGCCGACCACCTTTCCCTCAGTGGTTTGGTACATCAAGTGCGCCACCATATCGAACGGCTTACCGTGAATGTACTCTTCGCTCGGTCTGTGAAAGTGCAATTGCGTAAGCTGGTACCGCTGTCCTCCGACAATCAAAAGGTTTCCGGTTCCCGGAACGTCGTGGTAGTTCACGCGAATGGTGTAGCCGTTGTTAAGCAGATATTTTAGTGGGCCGATTCTGGAATCGAATTGTAAAGTTGGTAGTGGCGCTTTCTCTGCACTTCGAATGTCGATCGGCGATTGTTCCTTGCCGAGGTTGCACGTCGCGTACGCGGGATCAAGTTCGCTCCAGTGAGCAGCTCCCTTAGGTCCCTCGTAATCCCAATGCGTCTTCCATTGGGCTTGTGAATTGGCCGGCAGTAACAGGGCCTCGGCGGCCAACCATGCAACGGCAAACCAACCCTGAGATTTTATCGGATGCATATTCGATAGCCCGTGCTATAAAGAACAGTCGAACATTCCTCTACCGCGGATATCAGCGTCAAACGGACTTCCCATGCCGTGACCGCCATATGCCGCGCGGTGATTCGCATCAATGGCGCAATCTATCCAAGGTCATCAGCACTGGCAATGGCGCTTGCAAACTTGCGTGACCAGAATATAACGTAACACTATATATTATGTACGTAAGATGTTGATTATGCAGTTGTGGCTGGTATCTATTTTGCATCGGTTTGGTGGTCTTGGCGATCTGAGGGTTGCATGCCGAGTGACAATACAATGAGTTTGGGAGAAGTGTGTGTCTGTGTAGGATGTTTGCAGGCGTTCAACGCGAGATCCATATGAAATTGCCCCGGCATCGAATCGCGACCCGCGCGGGGACGCCGCTGATGCATCGGTTTTTTGTGACGGCGAAGGGGACGGTAATGCGAGGCAGTCCGCGAAGCGCAATCCTGGTCAGATAAACCACAAGCCCGATCAGGAACCCCACGGGGAATCAGGAAAGAATGCTGCCGTTCAGCGCCGTAACAACCGAGGCAGCCATGAAAGTCGAGATCATCGAACGCAAGCCGGCCACCATCGTCACCTTCAGTATTCCCAACGTTCAATTGGGCGCGGCTATCGCTTTGGCCGCCGTGGCTGTTGGGCTCGTCGCCTTAGTTCTGGTTCTTATCCGCGAGTTCAATGCGTGGGCTTCGGGTCAAGGGAGTTCGGACTGAGGATAGAATGCATCCACAAACGGCAAGGGTGAGCACCATGTACGAAAGATATCGATACACGAGAAGGTACATGCTCGCGATCATGTGGGTGACGGGGGCGCTTGGGGTTCGCCCGGGAATCGCGGCTGAACACGCTACGGCGCGCGAAGCCTGCGAGGCGCTGTTGGGCGTGGAGATCTCGGCGGTCAAGATCGGACTGCCAACCAGCGGCGCGCGCATCGACGGCAGCCGGCTCGTATCCGCAACCGCGGAGGGCAATGTCAACGGTGAATACTGCGAGGTGAAGGGCTGGATCCTTCCTGTGAATGCGAGCTCGCCACGCATGCAGTTCGAGGTCAATCTGCCGAGCAGCTGGAATAGCAAGCTGCTCCAGATGGGTGGGGGCGGGTTTGACGGCTTTCTGGTGACCGGGCTCGGCGCCGAGGGACTTCAGCCAAAGACCCTCTCGCATCCATTGCAACGTGGCTACGTCACTGCCGGAGGCGACGGCGGCCATCAAGGCGGCCCCGGGTTCGATGGACGGTTCGGCCTGGACGAGGAGGCACTGCGAAACTACGGCCGCGAATCGGTGAAGAGAGTACACGACGTGGCTGTCGAGATCATCATGGCGCGTTACATGATGAAGCCGACGCGAACCTATTTCATCGGCAACTCCCAGGGCGGACATGAAGCGCTCAATGCGGCGGCATACTACGCGGCGGACTTTGACGGCGTGGTGGCGAACTACCCCGCTTACAATGTCACATTGCTTCACCTAGCGTCGCTGAATGTTGGGCAGGCAGTCTATTCAAACGATGGCGCCGGATGGCTCAGTCCAGAGAAAACCAAGGTGCTCACCGATGCGGTGCGTAAGGCGTGCGACCCGTTGGATGGCGCGACCGATGGCATTATCAGCAATCTCGCGGCCTGCCATCGTACCTTCAATATTGAAACGGTCAGGAACACCTTGCGTTGTGGCGACGGCAAGGACAGCGGCATGAGCTGTCTGTCAGATGCGCAAATTGAGGCGGTGGCGCGTATCGTTTCACCCTATCGGCCGGGCTTTGCCGTCGCTGGAGCGGATGAGTTCACTCCCTGGGCGCTGCTCGAAGGGTCGAGCTTCGTGATCTCCAATTTCGGTACGCGGCGCGTCCCCGGGAATCCACCAACCAGCATGGATGCGCTTCTATACACCGCAGGCGCCGCGACCGTGAAATACATCATTACTCGCGAGCCGAACTACGATCCGTTGAAATTCAAGCCTGCGGCGTATCGAGCGCGCATCGAGGAAGTGGCAAAGATCTTGGACGTCACTGATAGCGATCTGACACCGTTTAGGTTGCGGGGAGGCAAGCTCATTCTCGCGCACGGCACCGAGGACGACTTCATCGCGCCGGGAAACAGCGACGCCTATTACGAGCGGCATCTGGCCAAACAAGGCAAAGCGGCGATGGACTCGTTCGTTCGGTACTATAAGGTGCCGGGTTTGTCACACGGATTTGGCACTTTTAATGCCAAGTACGATGATCTGACCGCGCTAGATCAATGGGTGAACAGTGGTAGCGCGCCTGAAGTGCTGATCGCCGTAGATGAAAACACTGAACATCGCGGCCGCACGCGGCCCATGTGCGTCTATCCTCGGTGGCCGAAGTTCACGGGGCAAATCGGCGCCTCGGTTGATCAGGCGAGTAGCTTCACTTGCGTGTTCAACTAGGCTGCGGCACGCGATGGAAGCTTGCAAATCGTAGGGAAAGCCTGGCTGTGCTCGGTGAGCGCTGCGATCCTAACGGGACAAACAGGAGCGCTGTAGCGCAGAATGCGGCGTTA
The DNA here is from genome assembly GCA_963787695.1 of uncultured Gammaproteobacteria bacterium. GTDB lineage: Bacteria > Pseudomonadota > Gammaproteobacteria > Steroidobacterales > Steroidobacteraceae > Bog-1198. Next base: position 283,528 of record CAWBDX010000003.1, on the reverse strand, counting down.
TGGCGCGCGGGGTCGAAATGATCGAGACCTCGCGCGCTGCGGATCCGAGGCTGAACCGAGAACATGGGCAACAAGGACGACCGTAGTGACATAGCAATCCGCATGCGGCCGCGTCGTCGCGGAATGGCGCGTCTGGTACTGCTTGCTGTCTTGGGACTTGTACTTTTTGGCGCCAGCACGGCAGCGTCCTACTACGTTGATGCGCTGTGGTTCGCATCGCTTGGCTTTGCGTCGGTGTTCTGGACGCGGCTGAGCCTTCAGGCCGCGACTTTCGGAGCCTTTACCCTCCTGACTTTTCTGGTGGTCTATGGAACATTCCGGACGTTAAAACCCGATCGGCTCGATGCACTGATGGGGGCCACTGTTCTCGTCAACCGACGGCCGGTCGCGCTGCCGGTCGCACGCTTCCTCAACCTGATTGGGATCGGCGTGTCCGCGATAATCGCGGCCTTAACCGGGGCCAGCATGACGGCGCGCTGGATGACCTTGGCCCTGTACTGGGAGGCGCCGCGTCGCGCCACCATGCTCGACCCCATTTTTGGGCGATCGCTGGACTTTTACTTGTTTACGCTGCCAGCCTGGCAGCTCATGGCCGGCTGGCTGCTGACATTGACCCTAATCGGCTGCGCGGTCGCTGTGTTATTCGTGACCCTCGCCGGCGGCGCCCGGGTGTTGAGGGAGCGCCCCATTGCCGCGGATCAGGCGAGGCTGTGGCGTGGGTTGTCGATCGGTATCGCGGCGGTGCTGCTAAGCCTCGCGGCGCGCGTGTACTTGGGACGCTTCGAGCGGCTGTTCCAGGATGGCACTATTTTCTCAGGCGTTACATACACCGACGCTCACGTCACCTTGACCGGCATGCTGATCGTTTGCGCCGCATTAATCGCCGGCGCGGCCTTGGCGGGAGGTTGCGCAATCTTTTTACTCCCGAGGAGGTGGCTTGTGGTGTCCGTGGCACCGGCCGTCTTCTGCTACATCACCGTCGGCGTCGTGGGCTGGTACGTCAGCAGCTTCATCGTCCAACCGAACCAGTTGGTGCGAGAGCGGCCCTTCATTGCTCACAACATAGAAATGACACGGCGGGCTTACGCGCTCGACCGCATCGAGACCCGCGCATTTCCCGCCGACACGGGCATTGAGGCGGTGGAGCCGGCCAACAACCAGACAACGCTCGAAAACATAAGGCTATGGGACTGGCGGCCGCTGCAGGATACCCTGCGGCAGATTCAGGAAATTCGGACTTACTACGACTTTCCGGATATCGACATCGATCGCTATCAGATCGGCGGCTCGGTCCGGCAAATGATGCTCGCCACACGCGAACTCAATGTGGAAAAGCTGCCGCCAAGCAGCCGCAACTGGATAAATGAGAAGCTGATCTATACCCACGGGTACGGCGTGACTATGAACCCGGTGAACGGCTTTACGTCCGAAGGGCTGCCGACACTGGTGCTCAGCAACATGCCGATCCAGAGCACGATTCCGGGTCTCAACGTGACGCGCCCGGAAATTTATTTCGGCGAACTGACCAGCACCGACGTCTACGTCAAGACTCGCCAAAAAGAATTCGACTACCCGCAAGGCGACGCCAATAGTTTGACCTCGTACCAGGGTAGCGGCGGCATTCGGCTGGGCGGCTTACTGCGACGCACGCTGATCGCGTTCGATCGCGGCGATATCGCGAAACTGCCGTTTAGCGACGATGTGAATTCGGAGAGTCGATTGTTGATGCGTCGTAAGCTGAGCGAGCGCGTCCATGAGCTCGCACCGTTCCTTACACTCGATGCGGACCCCTACGTCGTGGTCGGCGAGGACGGCCGAATCCGCTGGCTGATGGACGCCTTCACGACATCCGACGCCTACCCATTCGCGCGCCGTTACCTGCTCGGCAATGAGCCCATCAACTACATTCGCAACAGCGTCAAAATCCTGATCGATGCGTACACCGGCGAGACGACATTCTATGTGTTCGATACGCAGGATCCGATCATCGCCGCCTATCGGGCTCTGTTTCCCGGTTTGTTCGTCGACGCGGCAGCGATGCCGGCTGCGGTGCGTAAGCATGTGCGGTACCCGGAACTCTTGTTGAACGTACAGGCCGCCGTCTATGGTCTTTACCACATGACCAATCCCGATGTGTTCTACAACCGCGAGGACCTTTGGAGTGTCGCCTCTGAAAACAATCAGCGCCAACAGGTCATGGAACCGAACTTCGTGCTGATGACTCTACCTGGCGAACGAGCAGTCGAATTCATCGCGATCCTGCCGTTCACGCCGGCCAATCGCAACAACCTGATTGGTTGGATTGCAGGTCGCAGCGACGGCGAACACTATGGTGAGGCTGTGGTCTACGACTTTCCCAAGACCAAGCTAATAGACGGACCATTGCAGATCGAAGCGCGCATCGACCAGAATGCGCAGTTGTCGGGTCAGCTGACATTGTGGAACCAGCAAGGTTCGCACGTGCGCCGCGGCAGTCTGATCGTCATCCCGATAGGCCGAGCGCTGCTCTACGCGGAGCCCATCTACCTGCAAGCAGACCGCAGTCCCATGCCTGAGCTGCGCTTGGTGGTGCTCGCGGTTCAGGACCGACTGGCTTACGGGCCGACGTTTGAATCGGCGATGGCCGCCCTATTAGGGACGGCGCCGTCCATGCTCAGCGCGCAGGTCGCGCCGGTTCTCGCGCCGCAGTCGGCGAGCGCGTCATCCGCGGCATCAGCGGTTTCGGGCGACGTCAACGCATTGATTGCCGAGGCAGCCCAGAACTTCAACGAGTATCAGCAACTCACCGCTGCTGGAAAGCTTGCCGAGGCGGGTCAGAAATTGGAGGCGCTGAAGCGCATACTCGAGCAACTTCAGACTCGCCACCATTGATCGAGGCTGCGCGTTCCGAGGTTCCGCGCATGCCCAGGGCGAGCGCCGCCGTGCGAGCGAATATCACCAGGTGCAGAGGATTCGCTGGTTTTTGGTCGCGAGCGTCCCCAAACTAGTTGTTTGCGAACGAGATCGGGGCGGAATACTCGGCACGGTGGCGAGACCGGCATTGCAGCGCTCGAAATGCGTCAATCGTTTGGCGGGCATTGCCAGAAGATAGCGATTACCGAGCCACGCCACTGCGCTGGCTAGGGCTGAATTGTAATCCATGGCGGCGGTCTTGTCGGATGGATTCAAGAATCGCATGAGACCTCCAATATCCTCGGTGATAAAGCACGGGTTTCCGTCAGTTTCCTCAATCGGTCGTCGCGGTAGCGGCAAGATCTTGCCGCTTTCAGCGTCGCAGCGGCGGCCGTATGCCGCCAAGGCTACACAACGACTACATGTGGAAAGAGGAAGCAGAATTCGTGCCAAGTCATAGATCGGTCACGTTTTTATCCCCTCGCCGAGCGGCGGCGGCGGCGGCGGCGGCGGCGGCGGCGGCGCGACGGTCGATGTTAAGCGTTACTTAACAGTTCGTCAGATGTTCCGTTTGTTGTGCATCGGAGCGAAGCGCAGTCTGTAGTTGTTCGATCGACCAACGGAGTGTGCAGACATGAGTAACATCGATTTCATCAAACGGATCGGGCAGGGGCTTCTGGCCGTCGCGGCCACCGGCGTTACGGTGCTGGGTTTGCAGATTGCGATGCTGGTAGGGTAGCTGAATGCCTGCAGTGATTGCGAAGCTCAGGTATCTCGCGCCGTACGCGGCACTGGAGCTGGTGATGCCGGGTGGCTCGATGATGGCGATTCTATTGTGGCTGTATCGGCGGCGAAAACAGCAGCGGCCTTGCCCGAGCCAGTAGGCGCTCAAAAAGAATGGTGCGGAGGGCGGTGATGAGTCTCAGATCCCATGGAGGCCACCATGTGGCGGCTCGACGTACTCAATGCGGGGCGGGCGCCGCTAGCGCCATTCGCCCTGTTCGCACAGGTAGAGCGGCGTGCCGCCAGGACCTGCGAAGTAAGCGATGCGAATTGGCGGATCTTCGCGGATCGGGCCGATGAAGCGCAGGCCGCGCGCCGACAATTTTTGCATCGTCGCTTCCAGCGACTCGACGCCGAACCCGATCGACATCGAATGTGCCTGGGGTGACTGGGCCGTCGGTAGCGGGTGCAATCCGATCGTCAGGCCCGGCGCTTCGACGACGGCGAACTCGTTTCCGTAACGAGTCTTTAGGTGAAGACCGAGCGTCTCTGTGTAGAAGCGCACCGCTGCGTCCATGTCCGGGACCATCAGGGTGACCTGACTTTCGCTGTACAACGCGTTTGTATTCATAGCTAAGCTCCTTTCTTGCCGGGTTTGCGTCCCTTCAGGCGGCGCAGGCCGGTCGAGGCCAGCGCAGCGAGCGTTTTCAAATCTACCTCGAGACGGGCCCTTCCGCGCCCGGTCAGCCTGAACGGACGACGACGGTAATCACTGGTTTGGATTTCCTCGACCAGTCGCGCGCGCTCCATACGCGCGAGCGCGGCGTAAAGCGTGCCCGGCCGCATGGAGAAACCGCCCAGATCCAAAATATCCTTCATTATGGCGTAGCCATGCTTGGGTTGGTTCGCAAGAGCGACCATGATCCACACCGCAGCCTCAAGGGCAAAGCTGGCTTCCGACGGTTCACGCGATCCATCCAAATGCATCTCCCGTGTCACTAAATACCATCGTGACAGGCTCATTATACCGATGAAGGATATACCGTCAATCGGCATATAGGTGGCGAGTGGCGAGATCTATGCGACGCGGTAATCTCAATTTTATCGTGGGCGTATCGCCGACAGAAAAAGTGCCGGCTAAACTACCATGCCGCCAGAGACCTCGATGCGTTGGGCGTTGATCCAGCGATTATCCTCGGAAAGCAGCGAAGCGATCATCGGGCCTATGTCATCGGGCTCACCGACGCGGCCGAGGGCGGTCATATCTGCGACGCGTTTGTTCACTTCAGGATTGTCGCGAACCATGCCGCCGCTGAAATCAGTCGCGATCGCGCCGGGGGCAACGCTGTTTACCGCGATCCCGCGCGGGCCCAGTTCCTTCGCCAGGTAGCGGGTTAGAACCTCGATCGCGCCTTTCATGGATGCGTACGCGGACATTCCGGGCAACGCAAAGCGCGCCAGGCCCGACGAGATATTGACAATTCGGCCGCCATCGTTAATGAGCGGTAGGAGTTTCTGCGTCAGAAAGAACACGCCTTTAAAGTGAATATTGTAGATCCTATCCAGCTCCTGCTCGCTCGTTTGGTCGAACGCCTTGTGTAGCGAGGTGCCGGCATTATTGACGAGGAAATCAAAGCACTTCGCTCCCCGCTCTGCCAGCGTGCGACGCACGCTGTGCACGAACGGGTCGAAGTCGCTCAAGTTACTGGTGTCAAGTTGCAGGGCGGTGGCTTTGCGGCCGGTCTCGCCGACTTGACCGACGACTTTGTCGGCTGCTTCGCGATTTGAGTTATAGGTAAATATCGTGTCGACGCCGCGCTTGGCAAGGCTGAGCACGGTGTTTCGCCCCAGGCCGCGACTGCCGCCGGTGACGATGGCGATTTTAGTTGTAGTTTGCGAAATCATAACCGCTCCGTTTGCGTGGCTGGTGAATACGTAATGTTAATCCAAATTGGTGGGGTAAGACGCATGCAACCCGGCGACTGGGTGCGCAACCAGCCAGTGCCGGCGTGATGTGTGGCGAATGTCGCGTTGGCGGAGGTGACGAGCCATACTGTGGCAATGTTTGGAACGCGCCTGGCTCGAACGTCATTGATTATCGTTAGCCTCTGCCTCGAGCTCGGTACCTTCGCCTCGCCGCTGCGGGCGGCGAATGCCGAGAACTCCGTCGCGATGCCGCTCTATCGCGAGGGTCGCGGCAGCCCCGACGGCATCGGCAAGTTCTATCAGGGACGCGAGATTGCTGCGGTCATGGGTTTCGAGGGCGCGCCGTGGCTCGAGCGGCCAAGCCGCGAAAATGAAGAACGGCCCGACCTGCTGGTGGAGGAACTGCACCTGCAGCCTGGCATGACCGTCGCTGACATCGGCGCGGGCTCGGGTTACCTCTCGCGGCGCATAGCGCCCATAGTTGGTCCCGGCCGCGTCTTCGCGGTTGACGTGCAGCCGCAGATGGTGGCGCTGCTCACGGAGTTGTCGCGCAACCCTGAGTATAGGAACCTCGTGCCGATCCAGGGAGGCACCGAGGACGTGCAGCTGCCGCCTGCTTCGGTCGACCTAGCGGTCATGGTCGATGTGTATCACGAGCTGGCTTACCCCTATGAGATCATGCGCAGTTTGGTTCGTGCGCTGAAGCCGGGCGGCCGGGTACTACTTGTGGAATATCGCGCTGAGGACCCGGCTGTGCCGATCAAGCCGCTACACAAAATGAGCGAGGTGCAGATCCGCCGCGAAATGAGCGGGCTCCCGCTCATCTGGGAACGTACTTCGGAGCGGCTTCCGATGCAGCACATCGTCGTGTTCCGCAAGTCCGCAAGTCCGCAACCGGTGCACCACTAAATCCGTGCCGGCGACATCGTTCGCGCGCCAACTCGCTGTCGCCGGGCGAGTGCATGGATGCACGAATGGCTCAGCCAGACGGCGAAAAGCGGCAATGCAACCTGACGGCGATTGAGCCCGTCACTAGTTGGTCACCTCGACAAGGTGCGTAGATCTCCCGAGAATCCAAGCAAACCCGAATCCCGCCGACCAATCGTAGTCCCTCTCTACCAGCGGACTGTCTTGGAACACCGCACCGCGAAGCGTGTCGTAATGAACGTAGGCCCCGAACCAAACACTTGAAAACCGCTTCGTGAGCGTAATTCCAAACTGTGTTCCGGAGTAACCGCCAGGAGCTGTATATGCCGGGCGACTCGCGGTCGCGTATTGTGGCGCAACGGAATAATAATAATCGCTGTACTTCTTGTCGATAAACATAGGGCCGCTGCCAAGTTCGGTATCCCAACCATGCATCCCAAAGGTGTCTTTAATCTTCAGCACTAACCGCGGATCGCCGATCCAGCCGATCGACTGCGGCGAGCCGGAAATCGTAAACGCAGCCCGGATCGGCACTTGAAGGTCCAATTTCAGCCGGCCCGAATCGCGGTTAATCAGGTGAAAATACACTGCCGGACCGAGCTCTATTGTCGGCCGTAATTCTGGCATGCCGTAGCGCGCGCTATCATGTGGTACCACAGCGTTGATGTCGCCGCTGATATTGAGTTCCAGCCAGTCCTGGTTTATCAGTAAACCGCGCACGCCACTCTTGTCGGCTCTGAGAAAGGCGCCGTTGTAAACGAAGTAGGCGATGGGTATTGGGTATACGCGCGTCGTGTCCGAACCTGGATAATCCTGAAATGCGGTTGCACCAATCCCAAGTCCGAATTCCCACAAAGGCGCCTGCCTGGTTTCTGCGCGGCTCTGCACCGCGCCGATCATTAGCCCCGCCACAATTAAGGCTTTGCTGTGCATACCGCGTGACGTTATCACCCGGGAAATTCGTCGCAAGGCCCGCTAACAAATCTTTGCAAAGCACAGGTGGCTCAAGGATCACCGGCGTAGCCAGGAGTGTCGAATCAGAAGTTTGGCCCGAAAAAGGACGCGACGGTTGGGAGAGGGGGTGGCAGCCCGGAGGGCGAGGGCGTGGCCAAGTTGTTGCAGCAGCCGTGGTAAACACAGGCAACGGATTCATGGATGCGCGGTGGATTGCTGCTTAAGCCAGACCGAGATGTCGCGGATCACCCGATCCCAATGCGAAGTGCCGTCGGCATCTGTGAAGACATGGTCAAGGCCGGGATACTCTATGTATTCAACATTGCCTCTGCCACCAGCACGAAATGGACTCATGAGTGCTCTTGCACCTGCTATGGAAACATTGTGATCTCGGCCACCCTGAATCGCGAGCACCGGTACGCTGACGGCTCGAAGCATCGCCGACTGATCCATTCTCAGCATCGAAGCCCACCAAGCATGCGAATATCCAGAGGCAATCTCATTGGGACTGCGATCGTTAAGTGCCGCCTTGAACATCTCTTGCATGACCACCACTTTCTCTTCCGTAGCCTTGTCGTCGAGTCCCGCCTCTTTCATCTCATCCCGGACACTTTGCAAAACGTCGTCTTCGAAGCGACGGCCTCCAAAGCCGAACACGATCAAGCAATCCGTCTCTGGAGTGATCGCGGCGACCTGTTCTGCAATCTGTGCTCCCTCGGAGCCCCCGACGATGATAAGTTTTCGATTCCACCAGGAGGCGGCTGAGATGCGTAGAGCCGCGACGATTCGTGCGTAGTCCATGACTCTTTGCTCGGGGACGTTGTTTTTTAGGTAGGAGTCCGGGCAATCCGAGCGTGCCGTTTCTTTACTGAACGGAAGCTCTGCAGTAATGGCGTATTTCTCCACCAGCAGCACGGCCGCGGCCGGCGCTATTGCGGCGATCTCCTTGATTCTCGGGTTATTCAGCACGGAGTTGCAGTCCGAGCCTTGCATGATTACCAGTAAGGGTTGGGGTTTGGTAATCCCCCGTCTGCCTAGGTAATAACGGATGTCGCTGCCGTCGAAGCGCGTCAGCGTGTATTGCCTCAGCCCCAACTTGTCGATCGCCATTGTTGGAGCGGCAAGCAGCAGACAAACGCTTATCGGCAACTTCGAAATCCATTTGTTGCGCAACTTAATCACGCAACCTGATCGCTTCCAATGCGCTGGACCCAGCTTACGGGCGATCGTAAATCGCTCGCCTCAAACATGCGCAGGCATACTTCCACGCCGACCTCCGTGGTCGAGGACGATGCGCTCAATCTAAGGTCAAAAATGCCGCTTGGCAATATAACTATAACTATAGTTGACATGAGTGAGATAGGGTGCCAACATAACTATAAGAATAGTAGGAGAGCCGATGGATATTGCACTTACCGACCGCGAAGCCGACGTGATGCGGGTGCTTTGGGATCACGGCCCGTCTTCCGTTGCGGCGGTCCGCGAAGCGCTCAGCGATAGATTGGCATACACGACGGTGCTCACCATTTTGCGGGTGCTGGAGGGCAAGGGGTACGTCGATCATGAGGAGGTCGGCCGAGGTTACCGCTACTTTGCCGCTGTGCCGGAAGAAGCGGCGCAAAAAAGTGCGGTGCGCCACCTGACTGGCAAATTGTTCAAGGGCTCGTCCGAGTTGCTGTTCGCGCATCTGGTATCTGAGCAGAAAATGACGGTAGAACAGATTCGCCGCATCAAAAAGCTGCTGAACAAACCATAGAGGAAGAATCCCAATGCTCGCGTGGATGATTGGTATCGTCGGCATGACCGCAATACTGTGCGCCGCCGCATTCTTCGCCGAGAGGGCGGCGCGGGCAGTTCGGGCGCGAACGCGGTGGATTTGGGCGCTGGCAATCCTGGGATCGCTTTTGCTGCCCGCAGCGATGCGCATGTTGTCGGCCGAATGGACGAGTCCTCCGGCAATGGATTTCAAGCACCGGGCAGCCCCGATCGGCACTACAAGCCAATTCGCTCTGCTGCAGTTGTCTCAATCGCTTCGGAGCACACCGGTTACGGATACCTGGCAGCGATACGATGCCTTTCTTGTGTACGCATGGATTGCGTTCTCAGTCATCTTGGCTACGGCACTGGTCATCAGCCACGCGACGTGGCTGCGTCGCAGACGCACCTGGAGAAAGGGCAACCTGCAGCAGTCGACCGTTTACTTTGCCCCCAATTGGGGCCCTGCGGTAATGGGATTTATTTCCCCCACAATCGTTGTGCCCACGTGGCTCAAGCAGAGCCCGCCGGCACAGAAGGCCTTCGTTCTTGCGCATGAAACATCACACATCGAAGCTTACGATCCGCAGTTTCTGACAGCGGCGCTAGCGCTCGTCGTCCTCGTGCCTTGGAATGTGCCGTTGTGGTGGCAGCTCAGGCGCTTGCGGAAAGCCGTTGAAATCGACTGCGATGCTCGGGTCCTCAGCGCCGGCCACGATGCGACTCGCTATGGCGAAACCTTGCTCGCTATCGGTCAGCGGCACTCGCGAATCATCGGCACCGCGATCGCAATGTCAGAGTCCCCCTCATTTCTGGAAGAGAGGATCGCAATCATGATCAATAAACCCGTCCGCTCAGCGCGAATGATCGCTCTTGGGTTCGCAGGGCTTTCACTAGCAGTCGCGGCGCTTGCGATCCAAGTCGCTCCGAGGAGCGGTCCTCCGCCAGCAGGTACCCAAGCAGCCGCCGGCGTAGGCCAAGCAGTATTGGTGAAACTCGCGCCAAGCGCGCTGGACGCGTTTGTGGGGTATTACAAGGCTGCTGACAATGCAGTGCTGGCGGTTACGCGGGAGAACGATCATCTAAATGTCCGATTTTCGAGTGAGAGGGAAGCGGATGCCGTGTATCCGGAAGGTTCAACCCGGTTCTTCTACGCCAACACAAAATTCGACGCCAAAATCGAGTTTCTGACCGATGCCCAGGGCCGACCGATTACGGCGGTGCTATTGCAAAACGGTGCTCGAACCGCCATGCCGCGGATCGATTCGGCCGGCGCTCAGCAGATTGAAGCGACCCGCTTCGCGAGACTGCAAAGCCAGACTCCCGCCGCGGGAAGCGAGGCGGCGGTCCGACATTTCATTGACGGTATCCAAAGCGGCCACCCGGACCTCGATAAGCTTAGCCCACAACTCGCCGGCCAGGTAGCCAAAGATCTGCCGAAACTGCAGCTCACCCTCGCTCCCCTTGGGAGCCTCAAGTCGCTTGTTTTTCGTTCCGTGGATGCGAGTAGTTTCGACGTTTTTGAGGCTAAGCACGAACAGGGCTCTTCCGAATGGCGCGTTGACGTCGATGGTCAGGGCGTCATCACGGGAGCGATGTTTCCGGTCGTCACTGCTGACTGAGTCAATGCGCGCACGATAAAGTGCAAGTCCCAGATTCATGTTGAATACCGCGCGCTTCAGCGGTAGCCTCCATAGGCTGCAGGAGGACGCCAATATGAATATAGATCGTCGAGCCTTCCTTGCCACCCTGGGAACGGCAGCCGCTATCAATGCCATGTCCTCCGAGGCGCTCGCCGACGCACTCGAGCAACACGCGGCGCAAAAACTCGACGCAGAGACGACTACCAATGAGCTCAAGATGCGGCGCGGTGCGGGAACCCTGTTTGGCGCGCCGGGGCCGCTCAACGACCCAACGGAGCTCAAGAAGCTGGAGTCGATGCCGGAGAAACCCACGCTGGTGGACTTTTTCCAGTATCGGTTCGCACCTGCAACACACGTCCTGCAAAGCGCGACTGACGCGCTGCGAAAGGGTGAGAAAGAGGAAATGGTCCTTGCCTGTCTCATTCATGATACGGTGCAGAACCTGATCAAAGTGGACCACGGCTGGTGGGGCGCGCAAATGTACGAGCCCTACGTTTCGGAGAAAGTCAGTTGGGGCCTGCGCTATCACCAGGCGTTGCGCTTTTACCCGGATCCCTCGGTCGGCTACGAGTACCCGGAGTTGTATAACCGGATCTACGGCAAGGACTATGTGCCACCCGCCTACATCAAGCGAGCCTACGAGTATGCCCGCAACAGCAAGTCGTACATGAACGCGCGCATGATCACCGTGCACGACCTCTACGCCTTCGATCCGACGATGAGGGTTTCGCTGGATCCGTTCATTGATATCATCGGTCGCCACTTCAAACAGCCGAAGGAAGGGCTCGGATACGATAACAGCCCCGTTGCGCACATGTGGCGGACAATGATCTTTCCGAACAACCCTTTGTAACGCCCGCTCGCGCATACGCTGAACTTGCCGCGAGCTATATTCTGGTGCTCCGGCGCACTTGCTCTATGAACGACGGGAGGATCGTGCATGGGTTCCTGGAGGCAACTATGGCTTTCCACGTACGGCGTATCGACTACTTCTCCACAACCGTAAGAGACGATCCTGGAGAGGCGTACAAATTACTGGCGACGCTTGCCAACTTGGGGGTGAACTTGCTGGCATTTACGGCCGTGCCGATAGGGCCACTGCATACGCAGCTGACGATCTTCCCGGAGGATTCCGCCAAGCTTACCAACGAAGCAAATAGGCATCGTCTCGTACTCGATGGACCCCATCCGGCGCTGCTCGTGCAGGGTGATGATGAGCTTGGAGCCTTGGCCGAGTTGCACATGAAACTTACGAGGGCCAATGTCAACGTGTATGCCTCGACGGGAGTAGCCGACGGCAGGGGCAGCTTCGGATACGTTATTTACGTACGCCCGGAACAGTACAATCTCGCGGTCGGCGCGCTGGGTTTATAAACGCTCGACGCCGGATGCTCTCAGTTCAGGTCCGGACGAGTACCAAATGTGCCAGCCGTCCCTATTCATCGGGGCTAGCTATAGCTAGAGAGAGCGCAAGAAATTAATGATCTCTTGCTGCTGCGTAACGCTCAACCTGTTGAAACGCTCGATAATTGCACTTGCCTCGCTGCCATGGCTTTTGTGAGCCTCAATCGCCTTGACCAGATCCGTCGTTCGTCCGTCGTGCAAGAAGAAGACGCGCTGCCCAACTCCCCAAAGTGGAGCGGTTCGAAACTCATCGGGGCCCGCGCCGCCCTGCGTGATGCCGTCTGCCAATCCTTCTCCCATGTGGTGGACGAGAAGGTCGGACCAGAGGTTCACGGGTTGGTTGGACAGCGCCAGGCTCGGGAGGGTCGAAGATCCGCTTGCGATCGCTTTGCCCGTGGTGAACGACTGGGTATGGCAGAAGGCGCAGCCTGTCGTTGCGAACAAGGTCCGTCCATTCACGATCGACGGCGTATCGGGAGCGGGCGTTGGCGGAGCCAGCATCCGCATGAAGTCTGCAAACGCCTCAATGTCTGAGACCACGGCAGTATTTTGGTTTGGGGTCGACGTCGATGGTGTAGTGAAGTTAAGCGTGTCCTCCGGCGTCGGGTTCAAGACGCAGCCTGGAGTCTCATCGCGCTCCTGCGGGAACAACTGGTTCGTGACCCCCATCTCAACGTTATATGCCTCGCCGGCGAACATCAGGAGGGACTTGTTCTGTGCCTTCCACCCAAAGCGGGTGATAGTGCCGTCGTTGGCACTGTGATTTGCGTTACCGCTCAGATGCGCATTCGGGTGCCCGGAAATCCCCTGCTGCTTCTTAATATTCGAGTTCGCGTTCATGTTGGCGAGAATTGCCGAATCGGGTATCGCCTCTATCAGGCCGGCACCAAATACAGGGGTGGGGATGCGGAAGATGATATTCGGATTGCCATTCTGGCCGGTCAGCGCGTTTCCAGCAGGTAGAAAGTTCGGTTGCGCGATGTTGCAACCCGCGGCGTCGCTGCGGCCGGTGATGACGAATAGGTTGTGTACGCCGCCGTCGTTGGTTCCGTCAGGATTTTGCTTAAAGCGTGCTTCGCGGATGGGACCATTTGGCGTAATGAACCATGGCACGATGTTTTTTGCCCCGTTTAGCGTGGCGATCGCAATCGAAGGGTTGACTGCGGGGCTGGATCCGCCGCCACTCGGCTGCGCGTGGCATGACAGGCAGCTATTAGAGTTGAAGCGAGGCCCCAGTCCATTATTTTGGCCTCCGGTCACGGACTCTACTTCGACAAACCTGGTGTGCCCATCTTGGAAAAACGCGGTCTCATCCGCGCTCAGGCCGTTAAGGGCAGTCCCAGCACCCGGCGCACCGCCACGCACGCCTGGATCCACGGGCGCGGTCGCTGCTTGACAGGCTGTGATGGCACACAATGTCAATGCCGCGGCCACGATTCCGGCGACAGTTTTGCAAACCAGAGAGTGACTTTTCGTCATTTCCGTTCCTTACCGTTTGCAAAGAAGGACGACTTGGCTGGACCATCGAAGCGCCGTGCCGCAGAAGTTGGTATCGATCGCGACTTTTCCCGTCGATCCCATGGGACCAGCGCGCGGATCGACCATACTCATGATGGCGGACCCGTGTCAACTGTCTCTCCGCCGCTGCATGCCAAAGGGCGTTTGTGTGAGGCTGCATGTTTGTCACAGCTTTGTCTTGGCCGATGGGGCCGACACTGAGGAAGGCACATCGCGATTCGAGCCGGAAGCCGATATCATTCGCGCATGCCTATCACCGCGGCTCAAACCGATGAACTGCATCGCTTGGCGAGCGATGCGATGCGCGCCCATGGGTTACAGCCCAATTTTTCGACCGCGGCTTTGGCGGAGGCGAATTCCGCAACCGCCGCGGTAAGCGCTCCTGGCACGGACCTTCAGGATCTGCGCAGCCTTCTGTGGTCTTCGGTCGACAATGATGAGTCCTTGGATCTGGATCAGATCGAGGTCGCGGAGCCACTGCCCGGGGGGCAATTCAAATTGATGGTGGGAATCGCGGATGTGGACAGTGTGGTCAAAATCGGCTCGGCCATCGATGAGCATGCGTGCGCCAATACCACCTCCGTGTACACGGCCGCCGCAATCTACGCCATGCTGCCGGAACGGTTGTCCACCAATTTGACTTCTCTTGCGCAAGATCAGGATCGGCTGTGTTTGGTGATGGAGATGACCGTAAATTCCGATGGTACGCTTGGGCAGTCGAGGCTTTATCGAGCGCTGGTGCGCAATCGCGCGAAGCTCGCGTATCGCAGCGTCGCTGCGTGGCTGCAGGGCGCAGGAGCAGCGCCGGCGCCGTTGACCGCAGTCGCTGGACTCGATGGGCAACTGCGCATGCAAGATGACATTGCGCAGGCATTGAAACGTCAACGCCAGAGCAAAGGCGCACTCGAGTTTGATACCGCCGAGAATAGGGCAGTGTACCAAGCCGGTGTTTTGGTCGATTTACAGCCGGATCCCAGGAACCGTGCCCAGGAGCTTATTGAGGAATTCATGATCGCCGCGAACGCTGCGGCAGTGCAGTATCTACAACAGCATGGCCGCACCTCGCTGCGGCGAATCCTGAGAACTCCAAAGAGGTGGGACCGGATCGTGCAGCTGGCCAAGGACCTCGGGGACAAGTTGCCTGACGAGCCCGACGCGGTTGCCCTCAATGCGTTTCTGACGAAGCGCCGACAAAGTAATCCGGCGCAGTTTGCTGACCTCTCGCTCGCGGTCATCAAATGCTTAGGTGCCGGTGAATATATCGCAGAACGGCCTGGGCAGACGCCGGAAGGTCATTTTGCTTTGGCCTTGCGTGACTATACGCATGCGACCGCCCCCAACCGGCGATTTCCTGACTTGCTGACACAGCGCCTGCTAAAGGCGGTCTTGGGCAATCAACCGGCTCCGTACAGCGATATGGAATTGCCGGCTTTGGCGACTCATTGTACGGAGCAGGAGGGCAACGCCAAGAAGGTGGAGCGGCAAATCGAGAAGTCCGTCGCCGCCATGCTTTTGGGCTCTCGAATCGGCGCGCGCTTTGAAGGCATAGTGACCGGCGCTTCGGAGAAAGGAACGTGGGTGCGCATCGAGAACCCGCCAGCCGAAGGCCGGGTTGTCAAAGGTTTCCAAGGATTCGATGTGGGCGATCATGTGCACGTCCAGTTGCTGCATGTGGACGTGGCTCGCGGCTTCATCGATTTCGCGGCGCTTAAATAGTCGTGCCGACAGATGAATCAAAGTCGCGGATTGCCTATCTCAATGAGGCGTTTCTCGACAGTGACGCGGCCCGGCCGCTACGGATACTCGCCGAGTACTTAGAGCCGCTCGAAGCATTTTGCCGCGAGCAAATCAAGGACACGATTGTCTTTTTTGGCTCAGCCCGGCTGCAAGAGAACGATGCCTTAGGGCGATACTATGAGGAAGCGCGAACCCTCGCGCGCCTCATCACTGAATGGTCCATGAGTCTTTCATCACCGAATGGTCGCTACGTTGTGTGTTCGGGCGGCGGGGGCGGTATCATGGAAGCGGCCAATCGCGGCGCCGCCGATGCCGGTGGGCGCAGCATTGGCCTCAATATCAGTTTGCCGCATGAACAGCGCCCCAACGCCTTCATCACGCCGGGTCTGGGATTCGAATTCCACTATTTTTTCATGCGCAAACTGTGGTTTGCCCACCTCGCCCGCGCGGTTATTGTATTTCCCGGCGGCTTTGGCACGCTCGATGAGATGACCGAGATCATTACTTTGGCCCAAACAAAAAAACTCGAACGCCGCATTCCGGTCGTGTTGTACGGTACAAGCTATTGGAACGAGATCATCAATTTTCAAGCGCTGCTGCGCCACGAGGTCATCAGCGCGGACGACCTGCAACTATTTTCGTTCATCGATGAGCCCGCCGCGGCGCTGGCGTACTTGCAACGCGTGCTCGCAGTCAGCGAAGAGGATGACGATGAGACGCCGGCGTTTGCTCATTCCAGTCGCAGAAATTGTTGAGGTCGATGCATCCGAACGGCATCGTTCTGGTGGCTTTATCGCCGTGAGGTGCGTTTCTTGGTGACGGGGCGATTCCTGTTGGGCGTCTTGGCGCGGACACTTGGGTTGAAAGTTTGCTTTGTCTTGCCCACAACTGCTTTGGGCACATCTTGAAATTTGCCGAGCGAAGCGTGAAGCGCGACAGCGAGGGCGGTTTCTCCGCTGACAATTTCCGCCCATTTGAGTTCAAGTCCAAGGCGGCGCCCTTTCTCTGTGATCTTCAGTACGTGCGGATCGAAGGTGATGACGTAGTCGCGGCCATTGATCTTCAGCGCACGTTTTAGGGTGTTGTCGAGAGGGGTCATTTTGAAGTCACTCTGCCGGGATTCTATCGGATCATGAACGAAGGAGTCGATTTCCCGTGGATTGGCCGGCGCGGATACAATGGGACGCCGCCCATGAACGGGGAGGTTGGCGATGGAAATTCGGGAACTCAATTGCGTTAGCGGATTTTTGGCGCACTCCTCAGTCCTGTGGACTCTCGCACTCCCGGCTTTTGCCGCCGAGCCCGCTCTGCCATGGTCGTTTGTAAATGGCGCCGCCGCAGGCTATTCGATTCAATTGGTGTCGGCGGTGCCGTCGCCTGGAACCGCCGTGACGGTGGGACAAGCCGTGGAATTCAACGTCACGGTCTCTTATAGGTTATCGATCGCCGATACGGGCGCCATTGTCCTGGTGATTCAGGATGAGAATAATAAGAGCCTATCGCCTGGTAATGGGCAACAGAGTCGACCCGTGGCGCGGGGGGAGGGCACCTTAGTCATCAACGAGAGTTTCGTGGTTCCGGTTGGGGTCAAGGAAGTACGATTGTTCATCCCGCTGGTGCCGAGTGGTCTGGAGCATACGGATGGCGAGTTGGTGCTGAGGTATCCGGTAAGTAATGAAGGCAGAGTATCGAGCATCGGGTATCCGTCGGTGGCCGCGGCGCTGGCCGATTTGCACTCAAGGACCGATGTAAAGTTTAGCGAGTCGAATGGATGGACAATTGCAGAAGACAAGAGTCATTTTACGCTGTGGTCGTTTGCGCCGGCAGGAGATCCGGCGTATCCGTCGGCGGTCAAGCGAACCGCCGTAAAAGGGGACAAGGGCGTGAGCATGAACATGAATGTTCTATGTGAATCGACGCAAGAAGCATGCGACAGGCTGGTCGCGGATTTTGAAGCGCTCAATCGGCGCTTGCAGGATTCGTTCAAACACAAATGAGGCGGATTGCCTCGTCAGTCGCTACTCGACCCTCCGCGGAAGTGTCTGGTGAACGCTTAACACCCACCTGAGACGCCATGATGTAAACCGCAAGCTGTGGACCGCGCAACCTGAGTGAAGCAGGTAGAAGGATGGATCAATTAGCTATCCTGATGGAGGCGTCGCGTGAACGAAGTGAAACTTATCCGCTGGAGAAGCAGGCTGGAAAGAGCCGCCACCCTCCTGTCGGAAAGACTCGACAATCCGCCCTCATTGGAGGAGTTGGCCAAGGCAGCGGCGGTCTCGCCGTTTCACTTTCACCGGATTTGGCGCGCGCTGACCGGCGAAACCGTCCGCCAGACGCTGTTGCGCCTGCGGTTGGAGGTGTCCCGGGAGTTACTCCAGACCAAGAATGCAAACGTCACGGAAACCGCACTCGCCGTCGGTTTCGGCACTCCGCAGAGCTTCGCTCGAGCTTTTCGGCGCCACACAGGCATGACGCCTAGTGAACAGCGCACCCAGGCAACGCCAACCGACAAAGTGAGCAACCTTGATTTGAAGGTTAAGATCGAACAACGAGGCGAGATCATGGTTGTGGCGCTGCGGCGGGAGGGCAGGGCCTATACCGATTTGAACGCAACCTTTGGAACGGTCTGGTCGTGGGCCGAAGCGACAAACGCGCTCAAGGACCTCGTAGGCATATTCGGAGTTCCGCTGGACGACCCCGAAAGCGTTCCGGAGGTCGAGCTTCGCTACGATGCCTGCTTGGCGCTCGGCGTCGTAACCGCTCCCGCGCCGTTTCGTGTTTTTGGCTTGCCGGCAGGAGATTATGCGCACGTGCGGCATGCAGGATCGTACGATGGCCTCGAACCCAAGACGCAGTACTTAGTCGGGGAATGGCTTCCCGCGTCAGGCCGCGAACCGGCAGACTTTCCCGCGTTCCACCAGTTCCTGAACGACCCCGACCAAACCCCCGTCAACGAACTACTGACCGACGTGTATCTGGCGCTTCGCTCCGAAGTAGGCGCCTCGTAGTGGCGAGTCCTATCCTCGCGATGGCGGCCGCAGCATCGATCGCGACCAACCCAAGAGCTCTCATCGATCAGCTCTTTCAAGCCTTCAACCGACACGATGTCCCCGCGTTAGTGGCACTCTACGCGCCGGACGCGCGCCTGATGTCGTCGGATTTCTGCAAGACGCGCACCGGCGCGGACGTTGCCCGCACCTACAAGAAGATCTTCCGCGCATATCCGGACATCCGCGATGATGTCATATCTGTGATCGTCGACGGAGATCAGGCTTCCGTCCGTTTTGTGACTTCCAGCAGTAGTCCCGGGAATCAATTCCACTTCGAATTGATGACGTTCTTCAGATTCAGCGCCGGACGCATCATCGAGGATGATACGTTGTTCGACACCAGGGGCCGGCCGTGCGAATTGTGAAATGCCACGAACCCATGCTCTGCATGCCCGGCGAATGACTTTGCGTGCCCACCTCGTCCAGCAAATGGCGTACAGTCACTCGAACGGCCCGGCCGAACGAGAGCAGCAAGTCAAGGCGAGCCATGAGAAAAGTTCTACGTTTCCTGGTTTTTTGTCTCTTGAGCTTGCTCGGCTTTGTTGTATTGTGTGGCGCGCTATTCGGCTACTTTGTTTACACGCCGCCCCCTGAGATTCCACACCTGTCCGGCACGCAGACGATGGGTTCGATCGAAGTGGGCGGACTGAAGCGGACCTACATGACGTATGTACCGCGAGGGCTGGCGAAAGGCGCGCCACTGGTGGTGGTGATGCACGGATCGGGTGAAAACGCCGCGCGCATTCGGGCTGAGACGGGGTATGGATTCGACCGTCTTGCGGACGAACATGGTTTTGCGGTCGTCTATCCCAATGCGTACACCTTCGATTGGAACGACTGCGGCAAAATTGGCGACTTCAGCGTGAACGGCGTCAACATCGACGACGTGGAGTTCTTGATCGCGCTGGTCGATAAGCTCATCAGTGAAATCGGTGTCGATCGGGGCCGTGTGTTTGCGACTGGCGTTTCGGCTGGCGGTTTTATGTCGATTCGTCTTGCGCTGGAAGCTCCTTCCCGGTTTCGCGCAGTTGCTGCGGTAGCGGCAAATATGCCGACGCCGGAGAATTCCAAATGCAAGCCGGTGGGGCAGGGCACTTCCGTCATGATTATGAACGGTACGAAGGATCCCCTGGTCCCTTTCAACGGTGGAGAGGTCAATCTCCTCGGCTTGTTCTACAAGGGCGGAAACGTCCGGTCGTCGCGAGACTCGGGTCAATATTTTGCGGATCTCAACAATATCGTCGGTGCGCCCGAAACCAACCAGACCCCCCTGGCCGATAAAGTCAGCGTCGAGCAGGTCCTGTGGCGCAATGGCTCCAAGGCGGAGGTGGAACTCGTTGCCATCCACGGCGGTGGGCATGGCCTCCCGCAGCAATACTGGCGCCGCCCGCGATTATTAGGCCCGTCTCCCATGGAGCCGAACGGGCCGGCATTGATCTGGGCTTTTTTCGAGCGACAACAATGAGTCAGTCGACCAGAGAAGTCATTCGCGTCGAGCCACTGTCCACGTACTTGGAGAACTGGAAAGCTCCGACATCGGCGGTTACCCGACACGGAGACACTCTTTACGTATCCGGGTTCCCGCCATTCGACCCCAGTACCGGCACGGTGATCGAGGCACCGATCGAACGCCAGACGGAACTCGTGCTCGAGCAAATGAAGCTTTGCCTGGAAACTGCGGGCTCGTCACTCGAAAATGTGCTCAAGTGCACGGTGTACTGCACGTCGGTGCAGAAGTTCGCTGCGGTGAACGTTGTGTATGCTCGCTACTTTCCGAAGAATCCGCCGGCGCGAGTATTTGTCTGTGTCGCCGCATGGCCGGGTCCTTTCGACATTGAGATCGACTGCGTCGCTGCGGTGTCGGCGAGTACCGAAAACGGGGCGTCAAGCCTTTGAGTTGGCAAGCCCTCTCACAAAGACGATCATGCCGCCGACCAGAATGCCGGTGAGAAAGCCGAGGCGCGGAAATCCGGTGATGTAGTTATCAACCGAACCGGCATAGTGGCCTATGCGTGCAACCACGCTGGGGCGTTGGCTTGCAATGGCGCGCTTCGCTGAGCCGATGGTTTGCGCTACCCGGTTTCGCAGCTCATCTATTTGAGGGCTATGTTCATCGCTCAATGCCGCTAGCAATGCCTCGACGTCATTGACCAATTCATTCAAGGTGCGGGATGGTTTCATAGTGCTACCTACGATTGCTTGGGCTCGCGGGGCAAGCCCAAGCCTATGCCGGGTGATTTA
Organism: uncultured Gammaproteobacteria bacterium; assembly: GCA_963787695.1. GTDB lineage: Bacteria > Pseudomonadota > Gammaproteobacteria > Steroidobacterales > Steroidobacteraceae > Bog-1198. The sequence continues at coordinate 262,755 of CAWBDX010000003.1, read as the reverse complement.
ATCTCGCGAGCGGGAAATCGTGTGGAAGAGTGTCGCGAGAACCGCGCCCGAAGCCGCGGCGATCAATATGGCCTTGACGGGATTCTCTTTGGCGTACGCAGTCGCGGATTCGGAAGCTTGACTAGCGGCAGCGCGAATGCGCTGCGTGGCTTCGCCGACACTCTGCGCGAAGGCACTGGTTTGCTGCGCCGCTTTCTTGATCAATGGCTTCGTTTCGCTACGAAGCTGATCTGCTTTGCTCGATAGCTGATCGGCCGCGCGATTGACCGTGCGTTTGGTATCCTGAATGCCGCCTTGGACCTTATTCATGGCTTTATCTGCCAGCTCCTGACCCTGATTGGAAAAATCGTTAGTGGTTCCTGTGAGATCCATTAGTGTGTCCTTGAGATAGATGTAAGGGAGGCCAGTTTCGGGGTCAGGCCACTCGTGCGCACGCCGCAAACGGCCGCGATAAGGTGTCAGCGTTTAGCGCCTATCGCTGTAGGAGTGAAAATTTGGTTAGTAACTGCCGACGCTGCGCGCCTTAGTCACGATGGCTTTTGATAGGCCCATCGTAATTTTTTTTGGCCGACGCCGGGGTTGTCGGGCACTGGTGTGCGAACGGGTCGACCAGACGTAGAATATGCTCATGAAGCTTCTCTACCAAACACACTCACCTGGCGCTCGCAAGGTCTTGGTCCTTGCCTACGAAGTGGGCGTCGCAGAACGCATCGAAGTCGTGCATCACGAGACCAGTCCAACTCGCCGCAACGATGAGGTCTTCGCGGAAAATCCGCTTGGTCAGGTGCCGGTTCTGGTCAGGTCTGGACTGCCGCCCATCTTTGACTCCGACGTCATCTGCGCGTACATCGATACGCTGCACGACGGACGTAGGTTGATCCCACCGGAAGGGGAGACTCGATGGCAGGCGTTGCGCATACAGGCGATCGCGCAGGGTCTCAGCAGTGCCGGCGGCGCGATTCGTTGGGAAACCGTGCGCCGGCCAGAAAAGCTGCGGTACCCCGCGCTGCGGGACGGCTACATCGAAAAACTCACGACGAGTTACGATTGGTTGGAACGGGAGCTTGACGTTGCCTCACCGATCCACATCGGTCATATCGCACTGGCGACCACCTTAAGTTGGCTCGAATTTCGCGAACTGCCAACGTTCCGTGAAAAGCGCGCAAGGCTCACTGCTTGGTTCGAGGCGTTTAAATCGAGACCCTCAATGCGCGCTACGCCGATGTCTGGTGAGACCTACGATTGAGGTCCAATAGGCACGACAATCCGGAAGGCGAGTGGATGGACGCGCCGCAACACTGTTAACCGAACCCCGGACACGCGAATAATCAGAGAATCAATCCGACGTAACTCCGGCGCGCCGCGGTGGTTTGAAGAAAGGGCGGCTAAAGTACTGGATGCGCGTGATGCAGAGCCAGGAGCCACGCCAAACCAATCGAGAGCGCAGCGGCCGTGCCAAATAGAATTTGCGTCGCCAACCCCTTACTGCGGGGCACGTCAGCGATGGCGCACAGCCAGCCCGCTACAACGCCGAACGCGAAGCCCAAGAAATGTCCGAGTACATCTACATGCTCGTCGCCGGCGCCAAACAGAGTAAGGAGACACACCCCTGCGACGAGCGGTGCCCAGCGGTACCAATTGCGCTCCCGAAAGGTGAGCCTTTCCGTCCACGCGAGACCGGTCAGCAGCCCCAATGCCGCAAAGACTGCGGTCGATGCGCCCAGCGCGCGATGCGATGCAGGCGCAATCAGCATTTCGACATAGTTTGCCAAGGCCGCCGCGAACAGTGCGGCGAACCACGCAACGCCGGGTCCCAGAAGCCTGCTTGCGGCGACACCGACCAGCACGCCGAAAATCAAATTGCCGAGTAAGTGGGCCGGGTCCACATGCAAGGTCAGGGCAGTTATCGCGCGCCACCACTCACTGCGCGCAGGTCCGGCATCAATGACCCCCGAGCCATACCAGTCGTCGCCGAAAAGCCCCAAGCCCGCACAATAAGCCGTTAGCAGTAGTATCAACGCGTAAGCGGCGGCGCCGACACTGGCGCCCTTGAATGCAACGGTGAAGCGGGATTCCGGACGGGGACTGCTGCGCTCAGAGGAATAACGCGTCAATTCGTCTAGGGCGCTCGCCCGCAGGGAGGGCTCGACCGTCAAGGCGCAAAGGCCACCGATCTCAAAAACCTGGTGCTCGATTGCGCGAGCCTCGAGCACAAGACTGTATTCCCGACAGAGAGCCTTCGGTCCCCGAAACACCACTTCATGATCGGCCGCGACGCTCATTGGGGCAGCAATGTGGCCGGCCGCTCTCAATTCAAGAGGCAGGCCGTCGATAATCGAGGCTCGACGGCGGCCGTCAATCGGAATCAACCTGTGCATCACCGCGACGCACGCCGCAACTACGCGGTCATCGACCTGTTTTGGGATCGCCTGTTCGGCACCTTCGCAGAAGCACCTTCAAATAAGGATGAAGCGAAGTAGCGGGGTGGGGCGGGCGTTGCCCTGATCATGGCAATGCCTCCTCGTGGCGAATCCCCAATCGCAGCGCGCGTGCGTCCAGTCGTCGGCGAATGACATCCTGCCGGCGCCTGTCGATCGGAAAGCGCCACATCAATAGGCCGGAGATGACGTACAGCACTGCAGGGATGAAGAGCAACGTGATGCGCAGACCAAGCACGCCCCAGTGACTGTTTGATGGCGCTGCGGGATCGTAGCCGAATAGACCGATCGTGAGGAACGCGAAGCCGCCGCCCAAGGCAATATTGCCCTTCGTGACTAGAGACTTGAGAGCGTAGTAATTGGCGGCGCGATTCTTGCCGGTTCTCAATTCGTCGAAGTCGACGATATCTCCGAGGATGGCATCGGCGGCCACGCGGCTTACGGCATCCGCAAAGCCGCTAATTGTAATTATCACCAGCGCGGGTATGTAGCTCGCAGGGCCGGGCGTTAACGGCGCCAGAAACGGATAGATGATTGCATCCCCGAATACGCCTAGCGCCCAGGCCCGGTGCTTGCCGATCCTGCGGATGATCCGCAGCCATATTGGGACGGAAACCAGGTTGGCGACGGCATAACTCAGCAAGATGACCGGAAACGCCTGTGGCAATTTGAGATAGCTGACTACGTAGATATAGGAAAGCGCAAGAAACACTCCGAGACTGATGCCGCTAATGCTGTAGCTCAACAGGAACAACAACATTGGCCGATTGTTTCGCACGTTGGCAAGAATGCTCCAGAAGCCGATCGGACTGCGCGCCTGACCTGGGCGTCCGCGCGGCCCGTAGCGAAACGCAATCGGCACCGTGACCGCGAACAACACGGCCACGAGCCCCGCGTTGAAATTCAGCACCTGCGCATTGAAGGACACCTCGGGCGACGCGCCCAGGAAGGGGGATACAAGAAACAGCAAGCTGCCAAGGTAGTACGCAGTTGCTCGATACGTAAAGATCCGTGTCCGTTCGAAATACTCGCTGGAGATGTCCGCACCCCAGGCATCATAAGGAATGATCGCCATGGTCCAGCCGAAGTACAGGCAGATCGTCCAGCCAAGGTAGTACCCGGCACCGATCCCCTTGTGCGGCGCATAGAGAAATGCCACCGCGACCGATGAGACAACCGCACCGGCTGCGAGCCAGGGCTTGCGGCCTCCCCAGAGGTGAGCGCTGCGGTCCGACAAGTACCCGATGACCGGATCAATGACGGCGTCAAACATCCGCGCGACCACCATTGAGATACCGATCACCTGAGTGCTGAGACCCATTTCGGTGGCATAAAAGCCGGGAATCACGAGCGAGGCACAATAAAGGAGCATTGCCTCCGGCACGCCCGGTGCCGCGTAAGCTGATATGGCGAAGGTCGGTGTGATTCTGGCACCGGTCGCGGTGACCTGCGTCATTGACCCTCGGCCTTCAAGCGCTGCGCGCGACTCTGCGTAATCGCGTCGCGGGTCTCTCGAACGACGCGGCTCACGACCGGATTGCCCTGGACGCTGCGCCAATATGCCGAGAGTTTGGGAAACCGGTGCAATGGTGGGGCCGTGCCGAATACTGCGGGCGCCCACTCTTCGGCGAGAATGAGCATCGGCGCGAGTGCACCATCGGCCACGGTCAGAGATCGGCCTACCGCATAGCCGCCGACACCGATGTAGACTTCAAGAGCGGCAAGCGCCTCTGCGACCTTGTCGACTGCCCCATTGATGACAGCCCGGTCCCACTCTGAGCGCTTCGTGGCGAGGATATCGAACAGCGGCACCATCGCCATGACCAGGTAGATGTCGCTGATGCGCGTTACGAGCCGCACTTGCGCGCGCTCCCACGGATCCGCCGGCAGCAGCGGGGGAGACGGGAAGACCTCTTCCAGGTACTCGCAGATGACCTCGGACTCGGGTAGCGCGCGTCCATCGTCGAGGACGAGAGTTGGCACCCGACCCAGCGGGTTGAGCTTCAGGTAGTCGCCCTTCGGCAGCGTCGAATTGCCGAAACCTGGCGGTTCGACGATCTCGAACGGTATCCCTTTCGCGTACAGCATCAGGCGGACGCGCGTCGGAAACGGTGAGGCGAAAAACTGGTACAGCTTCATCAACTGCCTTCTACACTAAATGCAGTGTGTCTGTTAGGAAGTTTGACTGCCAAAAAAGCAGGACATTGGAACGTAGCCAGAACGGGACATCTGTTTTTCGCTGCTGCAAGTCAACTTCGCACAATGTATAGCAAGGTCAGCCTGTGATGCGTCGCCAAGTACAATAAAATCAAAGGTTTGTCCAATTCTATGCGCGTAGCGGACAGATGTAGTCTGGTCAGCCCCATTTCTCCGTGCGCTTCAGGCCTTGTTGTGCGTCGCCAAGGCGAGGGCCTCGCGGGTCAAGGCATGGTCTGCACCCAGGCCATTTGTTAAACAGCGCGCTGCTCGCTCGAGCAGGGATTGCGCTTCTGTAGCTCGGCCTTGCGCAATTTCAGCCTTTGCAAGGATAAGGAGCGCCTCGCCGACATCGGCGCTGGTATCGGGCCCGCGAGCAACGGCTTCCGTCAGATGCAGTTCCTCGTGCGCGAAGTGCTCCGCATCCGCGAATCGACCCAAAGCCAGCGCTGCGTTCGCGGCTAGCTTAAAAGATGCATATGCCTCCAGTACTTTCCCCTTCGATTCGGCGCCAATGGCTGTGAGCGCCGCGTTGGCGCAGTTGAGAGCGGCCACGGGGTCGGCGCGGCGCAGCGCCAGAAGCCCGCGAAGCGTATCCGAAAGGCCTCGATAGCGCGGATCCATCGTCGAATCGCCGTTCCCCAACGCGGTTATCATTTCTTGCAATGCGGCTTCGGCTTCGTTCATCTGTCCCAACTGAACATAGCCCATCCCCGTGGTGCGCAGCGCGAAGATCAACCACCGCGAGTTGCCGGCGCTTCGCGCCCGTACGCTTGCGGCGCGGGCCAGGTCGATCCCTTCTTGCGATCGTCCAAGCCTTACCAGAAGCGACGCGGCGTTGACCGTCATTGAAAGGGGCTCAGATGCGTCGCCTTCAATCGCCAGGCGTCGAGCGCGGACGTCCTCAGAGACAGCGTACGACGCGCGGAATTCGCCCATGTTGAAAAGTACGGCAGACTCATTTTGAAGCGCCATGACCCGCGCGCCAGTGCCGCCGCGCCCGTACTTTTCATGAGTTGCGCCGATGAGCTGCGCCATGGCAAGCGCTTCACTGAGCCGAGCGGTATCGTTGTAAACGCCGCCAAGATCATTGAGCACCGAGGTATATGCAAGCCGATAGGTTTGCCCCGAATCTTCGAGCAAGCGTCGCGCACCCCCCAGGATCTGTTCTGCGGCCGCGGTATTCCCGGTTCGAAGCGCAAGTTCTGCGTCGGCTCGACGACAGTGGACCTGCAAGATCACTGATGGCGCGTGAAGTTGTGCGATGATCTGCTTCGCTTCGGTGAGTCGCGGCGACGCGCTCTGGGTCACGCCGGAGGAGGTTTCGGCGTACGCGGCCTCGCACTGCGCAAGCGCCATCAATTCGGGATCTTGCGCATCTCTGCCTAGCGCATACGCACGGGTATCCAACGCAACGGCCTGGCGCGTAAAGGTTTGACCACGATATTGGTCGCTGAGCTCCACCAACATACGCCCCGCAAAGCGCGGGTCGCCGTGAAACTGAAGCTCGAGCATGCGGGCACCCAGCTCAATGCGCGCGGCAGGCGAGAGCGACGCCTGACTCGTGCCTCCATCGGACTGCAGCAGGAAATCCAGGAACTCGTTCGCCGATTCCGCGCGGCGCGCCTCGAACTGCGCGGCGTCCCTCTGCCGGGTCACTTCAATGTTCTGCAAGAAGGTGATAATTGTCGCTGCGCAAAGAACCAGTAGGGTCAGTATGCCCGACAAGACACCTCCTCGATGTCGCCGGACGAACTTCGTCACCCGATACGTAACCGTATCCGCGTGAGCTTTGACGGGCTCGTGGGTCAAGTAGCGCTTTAGATCGTCCGCGAAGGCGCCCACCGATGCGTAGCGCTCAGCTGGCGCCTTCTTCAAGGCCTTGGCCAGAATATTGTCAAGATCACCTTGCAGCGATCTGCGCCAGGGTGTCGGCATTCTGGCGACGGTTGACGCCTGCGGTGCATCCTCGGTGAGTACCGCATGAATGAGCTGTGCACTCGAATCGGATTCGGCGAGGATCGGGTGCCGACCGGTCAGCAGTACGTACAACACCAGGCCGAGGGAATATACGTCTGTTGCCGTAGTAACTGCTTTGCCCAGCAATTGTTCCGGAGCTGCAAATTGCGGCGTCAACGCCGTGCTACCTGACTTCGTCAGCGCGGCAGCACCTGTTGCATCATTGAGCAGCTTGGCGATGCCGAAGTCGAGGAGCTTGACCGAACCGCTGCGCGTGACAAAGATGTTGCTCGGTTTGATGTCTCGATGCACGATCAAGTGACTGTGAGCGTGGGCTACTGCCGCAAGCACACCGAGAAATAGTTCCAAACGCGCTTCGACGTCGAGATTCTTGGCGGCGCAGTAGGCATCGATCGCCTCGCCCTCGACGTACTCCAGCACCAGATAGGGGTGTGTCACATCGAGGAGACCTGCATCGATAAGACGGGCGATGTTTGGATGATCGAGGCGCCCGAGCATCTGACCTTCACTGCGAAAGCGCTGCTCTCCCTCACGCCCGATCCAACTCGCATGCAAGAATTTCACGGCAACGGTGGTTTCGAATCGTTTGTCTACGCGCCGGGCACGCCAAACACTACCCATGCCGCCACGTCCAATTTCCGCCTCGATGACATACGGACCGATGTGGCGACCAGTCAGGGTCGCTCCCGTGGTGTCTTCGCTGGCGAGCAACAGCGGCTCCGCCAGAAACTCTGCATAACCGCTGCGTTCGCGCTGGGAAAGCGCACTGGCAACTGCGGCGGCGAGCTGTGGATTGCTTTGCGCAAGTGTCGCCAACCACTCTTCGCGGGCCGCCTCCGGCAGGTCCAGCGCTTGACCGAGGTACTCGCTGAATGGGCGCCATTGTTCCGGCGGCACTGTCGCCATGCTGGTCTCCCTGATAGTGGCGGCCGATGCCACTGTACAAACAAGAATCGGATTCGCGGCCTGTACTAGGACATATCCGGCTGAGGCTTTGCACGTCGTGTCCGCGCGGTGCCTTAGTATTTTCTCACGAGCGCCGCGCCGGCAAGCGAATGGCAATGATTTACGTAGAAACCCAGGTTATTGGGGGCCTAAGCTAGGCAATCTAGTAGAGAGTGGGCATCCGGCGCCCCCAGGGTGCGAACCCCAGAGGTTTCCGGATGCCCCTCGCCGAACCCGGCGTGCGCCTTTCGTTACGCACCGGGCTCTCCCTCGATGTTTACGCATAGTGAGGACCGGGATCCGACCCAGGCTGATAACGCACGACACGGATGGCGGCCAGAGCTACGGGGACCGTAGCGCCGTCTCGCCAGCGTAGCGCCTTTTGGCGCGGCTTATGCCAGCCATACTGAGCAGCAAGTTTATTCATCTGGGTGTCGGGATGCTTCTTGCGGAGCCAGCGTTGGATGGTCCACCAAAGATAGTTGTCTATTCCGGTGAACACATGTTTCGCTCCCCACGCATGACGATAGAAGTTACCCCAGCCACGTAAGATGGGATTCACTCGTTTCAGACGGCTCTCCAAGGTCTCGGTGATCGTGCTCCGATCAAAGATCAGCTCAATGCTCCGGCGCAGGCGTTGCGAGCGGTCTTTCGGGATTACTAAACGCGGTATCAGGGTCCGCCGACGCGGATGCCGTCTCACGCGCAAGTGATGTCCGAGGAACCGTAGCGTGCTGGTCACCGGCGTGACCAACGTCTTTTCCGGCGCGAGCGTCAGACCCATATGGGCCTTCAGCATCTCAGCCAGTGCGGACTTTTCCTGCTCGGCCAATAACCGACTCTTTTCAGGATCATTATCATACGAGGCCACCAGGATGACGAAGTCGTCGGCATAGCGGATGGGCATGAAGACGGGAAGGCCGCGGCGTCGATCGCTTGCACGATTCATGGACGCACGTCGAGTAATCAACGTCGGATCGGTCAGAGGTTGGGTAGGGCGTCCGAGCTTGGAACCGGAGGTTCCACCACGGGGCCAGACTTGACGCTCGTACCGCTCGTCGATGATGCTCAATGCGACGTTACTGAGTAGGGGTGACAAGATTCCACCCTGAGGACTCCCGCTGTCGCTGCGAATGAACTGCGTTTCGCTCATGACGCCGGCCTTCAGGAACGCAAAGACTAATCGGTTGAGCTTGCCATCGCCGATGCGGCGGCGTACTCGCACCATCAGAGGATGATGTCCGATGTTGTCGAAGCAACCTTTGATATCGCCTTCAACTGCCCATTGGAACGGCGGCTTTTCTTCCGTCTTCCAGCGCTTCATTCCGCGTGGGAGCAATAGTGCCTTTAAATGCGCCAGTGCGCCGCGCACGGAACGTCCGGGTCTGAAGCCGTACGAAGTAGGGTAGAACCCGGCCTCGAAGATCGGCTCCATGATTTGCTTCATCGCTGCTTGGACCGTTCGGTCTTTCACGGTAGGAATGCCGAGCGGCCGAAAGACGCCCGGTTTACCGGCTTTGGGGATCAGAACCCGACGCACCGGACTCGGGTGAAACGACCCGCTCCGAAGTTCCTCGCGGATTGCGACGAGATATTCTTCCGCTCCTTCCTGCACGATTCTTCGCACCGTGATCCGGTCTATCCCCGCCGTTCGGGCACCGCGATTTCGCGATACACGATTGAAGGCGACTCGAAGGTTCCGTGGGTCGGTTACAAGACCCCACAGTTCCTCGAATCGATAGTCCGGATTATCTCGACTACGCGCGTACAGTTTGCGTTGCACGCTCTGGAGCCACAGACGATCCCCTGCGGATACGGTATACACCGCTTACCCCAGCGACAACGCCGCTGACCTCATCGACTGTCCCCCTTCGCCATGTACGCGGCTTTCCCGCGCTCCGACTACTACGAGGACTCTGCCCCCGCGCCGAGACTTCGCCGGGCTTGGCGGCTTGCCGGATGTTTTCGTTCCGGCGCTCGACTGCAGGTTCCCGTGTTCCCGAGGAGAACCCTGGGTGCGGTAGGTGGTCAGCTTTATCCCTGGCAGTTCTGATCCCACTCGATTCGGGGCACGAATGAGACACACCGGATTACACCGGCGTTCGAGACCATTCGAAGAGACAGTCCCGATCACGCTGCTAGATCCACTCATCGTGGTTTATTCTCCATACAGAGACGTCCGACGCTGACTTCAACTGCGCGCCAATCGACGCGCGTGCTTCACCTTGACACCTGTGGTAGCTTGCCAATCAGAGACTCACATCTTTGCTTGCAAGCATTTAACGCCGTTCGGCTTTTGCAGCTCGTCGTTCCAACCTCGACGAGGTTCACGGCGCCCTTACTGGCTCAACCCGACTTGAGCCGTGAGAAGTCCTTAGCTTCCCGGTCCTCCTCGCGCCTCACGGCGCACACTTCGCATAATGTATATTATGTTAAATAATGGATTTGCGTCCAAAGCGACAGGCTTGGCTCACCTCGCGAACAAATCAAGCAGGAATTGACGAGCCGCTTACGAGCGCGATGAACTTCGTCCACTTCGCATCCTGCTTCGCCAGGGCTCACCCGGCAAAACAGCCAGCACGACTCACTAAGAGTCACACAAATGGATTATTCGGCGCAAAGCGCCTCACCCCTGCGGGGCCGCCCCGAGGGGGCGTTTGGCGATGCTAAGCATCGTCGTTCTTGAGCCTCACACAAACGGATTATTGACCCGCACCCCTGTGGGCGCGAAGTGGTCCGTATTTCGCGTCACCACCGTTAGGTTATGAATAAGCGCAGTGGCAGCGATCTGCTTATCCAACGGATCTTCCGGATTGGGAACTCTTAAGCGGCCCCAAACATGCGCGGTTTCCTCATCAATTGGCAAGATCGCATCCGCATAGGCGGTCGACACTTGCTTGAGCCAACGCTCCAAGAGACGGGCCTGTTCCCCATCGCCACGGTGCCGAATACGCTCAACTCCCTGTCGTAGCTCACCGATCGACACCACCGATAAAAAAAGGTCGAGCCCCTCACGACCCGCGCTCTCGAAGAAAGCCCGCACGCCGGAATTGGCTTTCTCGCCCTTGCGAATTTCACTGATCACATCGGTATCAACTAAATACATAAGTCACCCACGACGATCGCTTTGCTCACGCCGAAAGTCTCCGTCCTCTCCGACGTTTGGAATCGCCTTAAGCACAGCTGCCAGCGGTCGCCGCTTCGTACCCTTGAGCGCCGCCTTCAAAATCTCTCGATGCTCCTGCTCCGCACTGCGATTCCGTTTCGCCGCCCTTCGCTTCAGCGCCAGCACCAACTCCGCCGGCAAGTCCCGTACAATCAATTGCGCCACAATGGAACCCTCCTAACGATCCAATAGCCGCATAATACCGCACCTTGCGATGTGTTGCTAGCATTGATATCAAACGGGCGAGCGCGCCCGCGCGGTAGCTCCCGGCGGCTTGAGTTCATTTCCCACCCAAAAATGGCGCGAATGCATAGTGTCTATGTAAACTCAACGGCAGAACGCCCCATGCTTCACACCCTCGCCGTTTCTAAGTGTACGATTGCACCAACAAAAAGGGGTGCGGTTCGAATGAATCGGGATCTTCTTGCTCTCACGGCATCTTTCTTGTGCTTCTCGTACGCCGCAACGGTCACCGCGGGCTCAACTGGGCCGGCGATTGGATCAATCGCTCCGGATTTCAAAGCCCACAACTTGGTAACTCGGGAAACAAGTTACTTGAGCAGCCAGCGCGGCAAGGTTGTGATTCTCACCTTTTGGGCCTCTTGGTGCGCACCCTGTCGCCGCGAGATACCGATGTTGGAAAGAGCACAGCAGCTTGTCGGCAAGGAGAAGCTCACGGTGTTCGCAGTCAGCTTCCAGGACACCGCGGCCGCGAGCGACATATTTAGGTTGGCGCGCGAATGGCAAATCAATGTGATCGACGACCACTCCGCCATTATCGCCAGCCGATACGCAATTTCCGGCATACCCCACCTATTCATTATCGGCCGGGATGGCAAGATCCTCGCCAATCACTTGGGTTACGGCGATCGCAGCCTCGAAGAACTCATCGCCGATTTAAATCAAGCACTCGCCGAACCAGCGCCCGTCGAGCAAGAAGTAACATCGGCTGTAGTGAATTGAATCTCAGTTGGGATATGAGCGAAATACCTCCTTCGTCCTCGATCGCGCAAACTGACCTGACGTATCGTTGCATGCAATGCGGAATCGAATCCAAGGAGGCCACGTGTTTCATCGGCGTCGCCGCCAAAGGGCCACAGCGCTACTCGCTCGAAGCACAAGTCGCGGACGATCACTCGGTCTTTGAATGCGTCGGCGACTTTTAATAAAGCTCGCGGCCTTTGCCCCGCTGATGACGTGGCCACTCCACCTCAAGGGGTCCTCTGGCCAAACAAACGCCAAACGCGTTCTCCCGCGAGCGCGTGTTCGTCCGAGCGATCCGGGCTGGCCGACTACAGCCCAGTGGGCGCAGCTCGATAGCGATGTCGAGGGCCGTTTGTTCAAGCCCGTCTCACCATTTCTCAACTGTAGCGAGAGCGCGGGCCAGTCGGAGTGCGCCACTGCCCTACAGCGCGTTCACAATCCCTACTTTATTGGCGATGAGCCCGCGCTCACGCAGGCGAGTGGCTGGGTCGATGCGTGGACTTGCGAATCGAGCGCGTACGCGGTTGCTGCTGAAAGGACCGCTGACGTCGCCGCCGCCGTCAATTTCGCCCGCACGAACAACCTACGGCTGGTCGTCAAGGGCGGCGGACATGGCTACCAGGGTACGTCCAATGCACCGGATTCGCTGCTGATCTGGACGCGTCGGATGAACGCCGTCACGTTGCACGATGACTTCGTCCCCCAGAGCTGCCACGCCAAGCAGGGACCCCAACCCGCGGTCAGCGTCGGTGCCGGAGCGCTCTGGGCCGATGCGTATGAGATGGTGACCACTCGAGGTGGGCGGTACGTGCAGGGCGGCGGCTGCCGCACGGTTGGCGTGGCCGGGCTGGTACAGGGAGGCGGCTTCGGGAGCTGGTCAAGGCGCTACGGCACTGGCGCCGCCGGACTTCTCGAAGCCGAGATCGTCACGGCCGATGGAGTCGTCCGCGTCGTCAACGAGTGCCTGAATCCGGATCTGTTCTGGGCAATCAAGGGCGGCGGAGGCGGCACCTTCGGCGTTGTTACCCGGTTCACGCTGCGCACGCGGGAATTGCCCGAGTTCTTTGGCGTTGTCTCTACAGCGATACGAGCTGCGTCCGATGAGGCTTACCGAGCCCTGATCGCCGAGGCGATGAGCTTCTATCGCACGAACCTCTTTAACGCTCATTGGGGCGAGAAGATGTACTTCGGCTCGGACAATACAGTCGATATCGGGATGCTGTTTCAGGGTCTGACCCGACAGCAGGCAGAGGACGCCTGGGCACCGTTCTTCGGTTGGGTCCGGGCGCGCAAGGAATATTCCTTCACCCGACAACTGTTGGTATTGGCCGTTCCGGCCCAGCGCTTCTGGGACCCGCAGTACATGAATGCGCAGGTACCAGGCGTAGTGCTCCTGGATGATCGTGAAGGCGCTCCACCCTATCATGCTTTTTGGAACGACAACCAGCACGAAGCCGGACAATTACTGCACGCCTATAAATCGGCCTGGCTACCTGCCGCCTTACTCGAGCCCCACCGGCAAGCCGCGCTGGCCGACGCCATATTTCAGAGCTCACGCCAGAGGGGGTTGGAGTTTCATTTCAACAAGGGCCTTGCAGGCGCATTAGCAGAAGAGATCGCCTCGGCTCACAACACGGCCACCAATCCGCAGGTTCTCGACGCGTTTGCGCTGGTGATCATCGGCAGCGCGGGGCCGCCAGCGTATCCGGGTATGCCCGGACCGCCGACGGATTTGGTGCGCGCCCGTGATGCCGCCGCCCACGCAGCAAAGGCTATGGCGGAGTTGCTCAAGATCGCCCCGGGCGCGGGCGCCTACGTGTCCGAGAGTGATTATTTCCAGGTTAACTGGCAGAAAGCATTCTGGGGCACGAATTATCCGAAGCTGCTGGAAATCAAGCGCAGGTATGATCCGCAAGGCTTGTTCTTCGTCCATCACGGCGTCGGTAGTGAAGATTGGAGCTAGGACGGATTTGCGCTCGGCACTAAATATGAGTGCTTGCTTAGCAGCCGCGGTGAAATGATAGATTGTTGGCAAGGGTGAAGCGATGATCCGCGCCAGAGATGTTGGATTGGCGTTTATCCACGGCGCGTCGCGACGGCGATTCTTGATTCAGGGTGCGACCTCGCTCGCCTTTGCATCCATTGTGGCGAAGGCTCATGGAATGCCGCCGATACAGCAGTCGGCCGGAATCTCCGGCACGACGCCGCCGGGATCGACGATCTCTTCCGTGACTACTGTCACCGACGTCGCTCAACGTCTGACAATCAATGTGCGCATTGAGGGTTTTGGTCCGTATCGCTTCTTAGTCGATACCGGTGCCGACCGGACTGTCGTAGCCACCGATGTCGCCGCGGAACTAGGCCTCATCGCTGGAGAGCGGGTCATGCTAGAGGGCGTAGTGCGGGCCGTCACAGCGGAGACTGTAAGCCTCCGCGAGTTGTCATTTGGGTCGGTGCGTTGCCGAGATTTGGTTGTGCCCATCTTGCCGGCCTCCATGCTGGAAGCGGACGGATATCTGGGTCTCGATGTGCTCGATAACCATCGCGTGACGCTCGATTTCAAGAATCATACATTGCAGGTGGGCGATTCGCGGTCCCGGCTCAGCGCCTTCTGGGTTCGGCCAAACGAGGCCCGCATTCGCGCCACCGGATCATCGGGTCATCTGCGAGCCGTCAACTGCTCGGTAGATGGAATATCCGCGACCGCGTTCATCGATACCGGAGGCGAGTTGTCGGCTGGCAATTCCGCATTACTGACTGCGCTTGTTAAGCGCGATCCAGGCTACAAAGCCATCGGCACTATTCTTCTTTCAGGCGTCACGGGCGGCGCGATTACGGGCAGCGCAGCGCCGATCCAGAAAATTCAGCTCAAGGAACTGGAAATCACTGACTGCTCTTTAGTGATTGCGGACCTTCAAGTGTTCAATGTCTGGGGACTACGGGAATATCCGGCGGTGTTGATTGGTATGAATTTCCTGCGGCGTTTCTCTAAAGTGTCGATCGATTATGGATTGAAGGAGCTTCGCTTCGATTTGGCGCATTTGGGCTCGGTGTAACCTCAACCAACATAGTTTGCTGCTCGATTGTTCGTCGCGGAAGATCTCTTGTAGCCTCTTTGTACTGGTTTTCTGATCACCCTCCTTCACAAGCCAGGCGTATTAGTAGAGGGCACAGCGAAAAAGCAGATTTCCGGCCTACTTCATACAGTGTTTGGCGCCACGCGCGCCAGATCTTAAGGCGGACACGCACAGTCATAGGCACGGGCGTGAAAAACATGGGCAAGGCGCATGCGCCGAGCGGGATTTTCAGCGGAGTGAAAATCACCGGCTTTCCGCGCGATGCAGGAATGCAAAGAGCGCGGAAAGTTTTTCCCGCAGCGTTGCGTAATGGATTATTCGGCGCTATGCGCCTCACCCCTCCTGCTGGACAACAACGAAGCCCATCTGTCCTAGCTCCGTTACTTTCGGCGCCACCGAAAACCCTGCGGCCAAGAAATGCAACCCCACACCGGACACCACCGCAAGTGAGACGCTAACCTGCCACGGCAGCGCCGAAATTGCCAATAGATCCGTGAAAGACCCGCGACTTCTTGACATCGCATAATCCGTTCAACCTGCGGTGGGGTTCTTGTATCGGACTTAAGCGTTCACCACCGCGACTCAAGTCACGAATCGGCTTTGAATAAAGATGGAAAGGACACCGCGTGCCGCAAAGCCTGAAGAGGCCAAGCACATCGTCTGACGAATCGCCTACTGGAATTAGGCGACTTGTTTCTGCCTAAGCCGCGAGTCCACCACGCGTTCGGCGGCAACCCAATCCTCGAGTTCGTTGCCGCCCACAAATCCGCGGCGCTCTGCGAGGAGGTAGGCCTCGGTTGCCACCAACTGGCGGCGAATGTCCGGATCAGTACGGGGCGCCGACTGCTCCGATTCCAAGACCGCCATCACCGCGCTGCCCGTCAACTCCGATTTCGCTGTCGTTGGTGCCTTTCGCCTCGGTTGCCTCTTACCGGGAGATACACGTTTCGCAACCATTCAACTCTCCTTGATTCTGTTGGAGTCATAGGCCCGGGGTCACTCACCCCTCCAATCGGACTATATAGCGGTATCAACCAAGGACATCAAGAGAAGTTCTTGGTGGGTCGCCGGTCGGCCCGCGACGCTCCGCTACACCGCTTGCACCGGCACCGGTCACGCCAGCGCAGCTGTCACGCCCCGTGCTGCTCTCCACTTCTTATATATAGGTGTTGGAGCCCATCGAAACTTTTGCTTGTTTACATATCGCATCGGGGGTTGCGTCCCTTGTCATGACTCTCACATTTGCCTTTGCGTTGCATGAAAGACGAGTGCAAAGCTAGTCGCAGAGTTCGGTTCACGATTGCGCTCGCGGGGGAAAATCTGGCGTATGTACGGAAGAATTAAAGTATTAATTGGATTGAGTCTGATTGCGGCCGCACCAGCGGCAATTGCCCAGTACACCATGGATCTGACCGGTGTGGGCAACGGCACGGTGGCCGATGGCGTTTACGTCAGCCCTTACCGAGGAACTATCACCGGTAACGGCATGAGCTATTCAGGCTTCATGATTTGTGACGATTTTAATACCGAGTCATATCTGAACGCCCCGTGGTTGGCCTCTATGGCGAGCGCTGGCGCCTTGGACGGCACCGAGAAATTTCCGGTCGACTGAAACATTTGGCGGGAGTACCTATTCAGCGCAGCAAGCGTATAACGCAGCCGGTTGGCTCGCAAACGGGTTGTTGAACAATCTCAATGACCCAAACAGCCAAGTCAATTACGCGTTTGCCATCTGGAATACCTTCGATGGTCAGCAGACGGATCCTAACGGCGGTGCGTTGGCGCTGGAAGCCGCGGCGTTTTCAGCCGTCAACAACGGATACGTCGCCAGCAATGTGAGCGTATATACGCCGACGCCGCTCAACGCGAGCCAAGAATTCCTGGTGGTCTCTCCTCCCGTGCAGGCGCCGGAGATCGACCCGGCGTCCGCCGCGAGCGGGTTGACGCTGTTGTTAGGCGGCTTGGCCGTTGCCGGTGGACGCCGCGCCAAGCAAGCCGCGTAGTCAGCTTCGCCAGCGATTCTTCGTCTGGCCGTTCGTACCGCGACGCTCCGCTACCCTGTCTTAGCATCCAGTAACCATTGAAGTGCGGCGACCTCGTTGTCAAACGTCGCGACGGCAGCGCCGCGGTTACGAGCGACGTTCTCGAAAACGTAGTCGATTAAATCCGGCCGAGCCACGGCGGCCATTTTTAAGCGTGGGTCAGCTTGTCGCGCAAGTTCAACCCCGGCCTCGAATCTCTCAAAGACGCTATCCATCGGAAACGTCACTGCCAACACGTCGCAGAGCACGAGCCAAATGCAGCGAGACTTAGTCTCGCTAGCAATCGTCGTCACCGCGCGAAGCAAATGCGCGTGGCTCGCCGACCCCTTCAAGGTAAATCGAAGGAACTTACCCTCTTCAACTATCTCAATTTCAAAAGTAGACATATCTAGCTAACTAAGCGCGATTACCTCATCGGTACCTCAGCAATCGGTATTGTTTGCAAATCTACGGCTAGCCTACTCCAAATCTCAAACTCCACCCCTGACTACGACGCGAAACGGCGGCACAAAATTTGGCCACCGGAGGGCTCGGCCGACGGTGGTCCCGAGCGCCGCGCGAAGGGACCAGGCGCATCGCCGAGCAAAACGCCTGAAAGGCGGCCCCAAGCGAACGCGAGGGGTGAGGCACAGAGTGCCGAATAACACCAGCCCGTCGCAGGATGCGAGGCCAACGACCTTTAGGTCGGCCCCGAGCTTAAGCGAGGGGTGAGGCACAAAAGTGCCGAATACCGGCCTCTTGGTGCGCCAGCACCGAGCCGCGCTTCGCGGCGTCTGACCCCGATGTGCTGGTAGCACCGGTCGCGCCAGCTAGCTGTCACGCCGGGTGCTGCCTTCTATTCCTTGACATCACGGGCTCTGCGATCTCGGGATGGGAACCCCGGAACTCGGCTTTGTGAGCATGCGCGAAATCCGCGAACTTCGCGGACCCTTAGGCCTTCCCATCGAGCGCGATCTGCACTTCGATGCCGACAAGACCCTCTCAGCCTGCGCCGACGAGGCGCGTGCGCATGGGCGGATCGTGACATAGTCTCGTCACCACTCGTACCTCGCGGAGCCGGCCCGGACGCCGGCGAGTCGGGCGCGCGAGCCCGACTCGCCTTCCAGTTCTACAGTCCGACGCGATCTTTGCAAGTGGCGCTCGACTCCTGCATCACCAGCCTGCCCACCCCTGAAGACCGGCCTGTCAGAGACAGGCCGTCTTGGCGCGACAGCGCCGAGCCGCAGCGGCGTCTGACTTACACCGCGACGTCGATCAACAACGGCCTATGATCACCCAATCCCTTTCATTCTTTGTACCCACCGACCTCAACGCTGGTGAGGTCCTGAGACCACGCAGCCGGGATGAACCAATAGTCG
Source organism: uncultured Gammaproteobacteria bacterium (assembly GCA_963787695.1). Taxonomy (GTDB): domain Bacteria; phylum Pseudomonadota; class Gammaproteobacteria; order Steroidobacterales; family Steroidobacteraceae; genus Bog-1198. Next base: position 244,569 of record CAWBDX010000003.1, on the reverse strand, counting down.
ATGCGAAAAGGAGCTTTCTCATTCGAGCGAATGTTTACGTAGACCGAGTTTCCTCGCGCTGCTCCTTAATCGCCCTCTCGTCAACGTCAATTCCAACTCGACGGAGTCGCCGATTGCTGGCGATTTACATCGGGCGTAGTCTTTGGCTCTAACCGTCAAAGGGGTCGCAGCATGTTGCCTCATGTCCACATTTGGAGTATCTGGGTTTCCAGCACGTTGTTGTTCGCTGCCGCTGCCGGCGCAGCGCCTAGCGTGTCCACTGAAGATACCGCGGCGCAGTTGCAGAAGGCGGTCGACGGGGACTGGCGCTCAGCGGAGCACCGGGAGCGCGACCGCTATCGCCACCCGGTCCAAACGCTGCAGTTTTTTGGGATCCAGACGAACATGACGGTGATCGAGCTGGCGCCCGGCGGCGGTTGGTACACGGAAATCCTCGCTCCTTTCTTGGCCGCAAACGGTCATTTGATCGAGGCTGCATCGCCAACGTTCGAGCAGTGGATCAAGGGCAATCCGGCAGTCTTCGGGCACATTGTGAAGGTTATCCCCTTCAAGCCACCGCTCAATGTGGCGCTAGGCGCACCGAATTCCGCCGACATGGTGCTCACCTTCCGCAGTGCCCATGATTGGCTCAACGACAGCCCGGCGACGCTGGACGCCGTGTTTAAAGCGGTGTTCGACGTGCTCAAACCCGGCGGCACATTCGGCGTCGTCGAACATCGAGCCAAGCCGTTCGCCGATGCCGTAGAAAGTTCGAAGCAACTGCACCGCATTTCCGAGGATTACCTAATCGAGTTGGGTCTGAAGACCCGCTTCCGGCTGCAGGGGGTGTCAGAAATCAACGCGAATCCGCAGGACTCAGAAAGCGTAAACGTACACCGCCTGCTGCCGGATTTGGTCGGCCCGGAGAGCGAACACGCCGAGATGAAGACGATCGGCGAGTCCGATCGCATGACGCTGCGGTTTCAGAAGCCTTGAGATCATGATCGGCGCCTCCTGTCCTTGGACTTATATTCTTCGTCTGGCCGGGGTTCTTCGATGGGCCGCGCCGTTCACACATCCCTGTGTTCGCGCGGCCACGGCGAATTAGAGGCGTGACTCTAACTCGCCTTCCGGATTCTGGTCCAAAGCGGCTGCGAATCCGCTGCGACATCCCTGTCCCAGTTTGCGCTCGAATGCCACCATCAGCCACAGCCCATCCCCTGGAGACCTCCTTTCTTGGCGCCTCAGCGCCGAGCCGCCTAAGCGGCGTCTGACCCAATGCCAGGAAATCAGCTGGATCCGATCACATGAAATCGTGCGCACAAGTCAGCCAGTACTTCCCGCCGATATCTGCAATCTTGCCGGCATTCACGTTCCATTGAATGATCCAATCCCGGCGGCAAAACAATTCGCTTGCGCCATACGTTGCTGAGAAACGAAAAGGCGACTCCTTGTCCCTCTTAATCACGAACCGCTCGCGCACGAGTTCCAGCCGTAAAGCGTTTTCATCAGAACCCACAGGAAAACGGGCCTTCACCTGCTGATCAAACACCGCGCTGGACTCGTCGGCCGCCACGGCTACATGACTCCCGATGATCGACGGCGAGGCCGTGCAGGCTAAGAGGCCCAGCGCTGCGAACGTTGCCAGTATTCGGAATGGTCTCAATCGAGTATCCTCGGCCTGGCCGCGACCTGATTGCGAAGTTTGGTGACGACCTCGGACATGCAGTGGATCTAGGCTGCGGTCCCGGCGACGTCGTTATTCGAGGTGCCCGCTCCCAACCGCTCGCGCGTCTCGCCGCTGTGGATGTATCCCCTGCCATGCTCTCGATTGCAAGCGAGGCGGTAGGTCGTGCCGGGCTCACAGTGCGCATTCATCTGGTGCAGGGCCGGATTCCCGGCTTGCCAATTCCGCCCCGTAGCTTCACCGCAACCCTCAGTAAGGACATGCTCCATCAGACATGCCCGCGAGGTACAGCACGGAGGCGGTAATCCATGTTTTCATCTATTTTTACAGCATCGCTCAGTCGAACAGACTGAGAATGCTTTGATACTTTTCGATGTAGCCGCTATTTTCGCTGTTGTAACGCGGAATGCTGACCGCTTGCACCAAAGAGCCCTCCTGGCGCCACACACACGGGCAGACGACTGCGGATCCCGGTGGCAGCTTGCCGGCGCGTCGCAGTTCCGCCAGTTGGACGCCCATACGGTTGAGCGCCCGATAAAGCTTTGCGACGTTGCGCCCACCGCCATTGTAGGCAGCGACCGGAAAGATGCCGAGCACATCGGGTTTAGCGCGATAGGCGGCGCGGATTTCGCTGTTCATCTGTGACAGCTCAATGTCCAGCAGGCAAACGGCTGCCTTCATGGCATTTTGCAGACGGGTCGAGCCGCGCTCGAAGTTGGGGTCCAGCTGCGCGCCGCGACAGCTGCGCACGACGAACGAATAGGTGCCATGGCCGCGCCGATCCGTGAACTGCATCGGGCCCAAGGCCTTCGCGCTCGAGACGCTATAGCGATACGCTTCTTCGCGCTTCAGTCCGTACTGGCTGAGCACTTCGTCGAATGCATCTGTGCCCTTCTCGAGGAAGTCCTCGTCGTCGGTCTGTTCTATCACCGCGAGCGTCGCAATGACCTCCGCAGGTATCACGTCCGCGAGCAGCTCGCCCGGAAAGGCCTCGCTCGGCACGCTTGCGTCACGCGCAGTTCGTCGATGGCGCCCCGTGCGGTGGCGAGCAGAAAGTCCCTGCCGCCGGTAATGAAGCGCGGGTCAAGGGTATCGGGGGTAAAGGGCAAGTAGACAATGGATCGTGCCGTCGCCGCCGCCTCGCGCCAGCGCTTCTTTTTGATGAGGGTGTTGTCGAACACCGGGAACTTGCGGCCGTACACCTTCAGCTCCTCGCCATCGCGCGAAAATGTGAACATGAGCCGCTCGGCCCCCGTTCCCTTGACGTGCCGCGCCTCAATTCCGGGAGTTCGCACGGTGAAGGGCAATTCCCCGCGGCCAGGCTTCCATTTCACCGGTGGGCGGGGGATCTCCAGGTGGGCAATGGTCCAATTTTTCTGCGCCTCGCTCCACAACGCGAAGGCGACCGGCCGGCCGCGCAGCACCTCATGTCCACCCTTACCGGTAAAGACGTACTGAAGTTGCACGTCGCGCAGCTGCGCCTGGCCCTCGGCAACCAAGTCGCGGATGACGAGGTCGCGCGTGCGCCCCGTGACGATCAACTCAGTCAAGTCTCCAGGCTTAGGCGGCGCCTCGTGCTGTTCCGACTCGGCAACGGCCACCGGAACTTCACTGTCACCCTCGCTCTTTGCCTCGCTCGCAGCCATCGGAACATCGTGCAACAGGGGTGCTGGAGCGGTATCTGCGACCAGCGGTGGGTCGTCCACTGGCTCGATTCGGCCCCCGAGGAGATACATCCCGAGCAAATCGAGATGACCAGCAACGGCAGCGCAAATGAGGCACCACGAGGGACACGCGCAAAGGAACTCAACAATGCGGAAACGGCAGGTAGAAACGACATCATGACCATAATACTTGCGAACGGCGCATCGTACGACTTTAAAGAGCGCGTCGTGCTTCGCAGATTATCACTCGAGATGCGCGTGGAATTCGGAAAACGGCAGCTCGGGAACCGTGTTCGTCAAATCCGGCAGCGGCCTTGCGATCTACGTCGAGCCCGATCACGTAACGACGCGCTAACTGCGTTCGCGACAGTACTGTCGCCGCACTCGATAGTGTTCTGCCCGAGAAATCAGACGGGGCTCCTCACCCACGCTCACACGACGGGTGCCGACGCGAATGACCAGTTCGCCGCATGCATGAAGGACCGCGGCTGGCAGAACATACAACGCTAAAGTACGGATCCACTTGGTCCCTGAATCCGACCTCCGCTCCGTCCGCTCACCACGCCATCCTAAGGCTAGTTCACGCGATGCTTGCACATAACCCAAAAGGAAAAGCCATGGTTCACCATCTCTCGCTGAATCGCGCCATCTTAGGCGCAGGATCAAGCTTAACCGTGCTGATTTTCAATCCGGCGCACGCACAGGGGAGTCACTGGGCTGCCCCGAATGACGCGACGGCAAAGATGCTCATCGATTGGGAGCGCCAATGGGCGGAAGCCGGCTGTTCGCATAATGGAATCCAAAAAACGATCCTAGCCGAGGATTTTCAGGGGACGGCCCCGGATGGATCGCGGTACTCCAAGCAGCAAGCCCTCAGGCACAGCTCAAGCGACAAACCGTCGGAAGCCGCCTGCACGATGTACGAAGTGGCAGTCCATTTTTTTGGTGACTCGATGGTGATTCTCTACGGCAGCGAAAGCGCGCTGCACACCGAGGCGGACGGCCGAAAGCATACAGTCAAACTCACATGGACCGATACCTGGCTCAAGCGCAATGGCACCTGGCAGATTGTGGCCGCCCAAGATATGCCTAGCGAGTTAAAGTAACTCGGATTCGCGCATCACCCCATCCTAAGGCTAATCTAGCCAGCCCGCCCCGCTCGCCGCCGCGAAAGCGACGTATGACGCCAAACCCTGAAGGTGTGCGCGCTGGTGACACACCCGTGTACTATGACTGTTGTGCGCGCGCCTCGTGGAGACCACACTGTGAAGAGAGTGCTCGAACCAGAAGTGATGGATGTCCCGGATCAGGCTATCGCGTACGCGAACGCGGACTTCTCAGATTCCAATGCGGCGTACGTACGCGACTTGATTGCGATGTTTGGTGACGACCTTCAACATGCAGTGGATCTAGGCTGCGGTCCCGGCGACGTCGTTATTCGAGTTGCCCGCTCCCAACCGCTCGCTCGTCTCACCGCTGTGGATGCATCCCCTGCCATGCTCTCGATTGCAAGCGAGGCGGTAGGTCGTGCCGGGCTCACAGAGCGCATTCATCTCGTGCAGGGCCGGATTCCCGGCTTGCCAATTCCGCCCCGTAGCTTCACCGCAATCCTTAGTAAGGACATGCTCCATCACATGCACGATCCGCAAGCCCTGTGGCAGGAAGTGCAGCGCCTTGGTCGATCAGGAGCCGCCGTCTATATCATGGATCTTATGCGTCCGGCGTCGCCGGACCTGGCTGTCGAGATCGTCGAAAGAGTGGCTCCAGGCGGGGATCCCCTGCTCAAAACAGACTTCTACAATTCGCTGTGTGCAGCGTTCACCATCTCCGAGGTACATGACCAGCTCAAGTCAGCAGGCTTAGCGCTCGACGTGGAACAGGTTTCCGAGCGGCACATGCGCATTAGCGGCCGTCTTGCCAAAGTCGCTGTGGTCAAGTAGCTCATTGCATCCACAGCCAGCACCACGGGCGGTGCCGCAAAAGATCAGTTCGCCGCTTGCATGCTACCGTGGTTGGCGGACCGCAGTATCCATAGATAAATAGCCCGGTCTGCTCCCGCTTCACGGCCACCGTTGCGCGGACGCCTTCGCTCCTGCATTCTAAGGTCCCAGGGATAAGAACCACTTAAGGCGTCCCGTGACCGAGTCGAAGAACGCGGTCTTTTTGAGCTATGCCGCCGAAGACGCAGCGCCGGCACAGCGGCTCTGCGCCACGTTGCGTGCCGCCGGCATCGAGGTGTGGTTCGATCAGAGCGAGCTGCGCGGCGGGGATGCCTGGGACCAGAAGATCCGCCGCGAGATCCGGGATTGCGCGCTCTTCATGCCCGTAATCTCGGCAAACACGCAGGCCCGACTCGAGGGCTACTTTAGGCGCGAGTGGAAACTCGCTGTCGCCCGCACGCACGACATGGCTGACGACAAGCCATTTCTCATTCCTGTCGTTATTGACGGAACGACAGATCAAGACGCGCGAGTTCCAGAGCAGTTCTACGCAGTCCAGTGGACATATATCCCGACCGGCGAAATTTCGACCGCCTTCGTGGAGAGAGTTCGGCATCTGCTTTCGCAAGATATCCATAGCGAGCCGGCGTCAATCCGATCGACATCCGATGCGAGTCCCGAGAAGTCCATCTCGGTACTGCCGTTCACCAATCACGCGCGCACGCCCGAACTCGAAACGCTTGCCAAGTGCATGGCGGAAGACCTCGCGAGCCAACTGGCGCGCACACCAGGTTTTCAGGTTGTCGGGCAGCCAGCCGTCGCTGTACCGCGTGCACGCTACGTAATCAGCGGCAGCGTGCGCCAACCCGAGCCAGGGTGTGTGCGTGTCGCCATACAGATTATTGAAGGTGAGAGCGCTCAATATGTTTGGACATTGCAGCAGGATCTGGCGGCGCCTTGCGCAATCCGGGATGTCGACGCCTTCGTAGCGGGCACCGCTGCAAAAATCGAGCAGCAGCTAACCCTCGTTGAGGCGCGGGAGAGTCATAAAGGAACTGCGCAAGATGCATGGAGCAAGGTGCGCCAGGCGAATAGTGCTCTATTCTCGGCTGGCTGGTCTGAAGAGGCGGTAGAATCCGCGGTGCGTCTGTTCCGCGAGGCCATTGCGCTCGATCCGAAGTTTGCGCTGGCACGCGCGCAGAAGGCGCTCATCATGGCGCTGGCGGCACAATGGGGGCTGCTTCGCGGCGATGATCTCCGGGAAGAGGCGCGTGCCGATGCGGAGAAGGCGCTGGAGCTGGAACCAACAAAATCAGCCGTGCTGGGCTACGCGGCCTGCGCTTTGGCAGACCTCGGCAACGCGGAGCGGGCTCTGCCGCTCCTCGAACGTGCGATCGAAGAGAACCCAAACAACGCGCAGGCGTGGGCCGCACTGGGCGCCGCGCAGCTGCTGCGCCGACAATACGAGCCGGCCGTCGAGTCGCTGCGGCGGGGGCTGCGAATCAGCCCCACCGACTACCGGCGATCGGTATGGCTGACGGCACTCGCCCGTGCTCTCGTCCGCACAGGAAACCTCGATCAAGCGCTCGCTGCGGCACAGGATGCATGCCGCGCCGACGCGAAGTTCTATCCGGCGCAGATCCTCCTTGCCGTGGTCCTGACGAAGCTTGGCAAAGAGACAGAGGCTGTGAGGGCGCTCGCCGAGGCAAGGCGCATTCGCCCCCGGCTCGCAATCGGGGAAATCCGGCTCTGGGCCGGTCGAGTGCTAGACCAGCTCGCCGCATCACTCGGGCTTTAAAAAGCGCTCGCCTCTGGTTGCTCGCCCATGTCCGGCCTTCGGCCGGTCCAAAGCAACATTCAGTCGTCAAAAATTCATCCGGCCTCGTCCTCAAACCGCGGCCACGTCACATTTTTAAGCAGGGTCGCTGCCGTAGTGTGCGCTCATGTGTCAGCGCTACGCACTCCCCGACCAGGCCACCGTCGAGCGGGAATTTATGCCGGCGCGGGCGTGGTGGAGCTTTACTCCTAAGTACAACGTCGCTGCGAATCAATACGTGCCGGCGATCCGCTGGCACGACGGGCAATCCGAAGCCGTGATGATGCGCTGGGGGCTGATACCCTCATCAGGGGAGGGGCGCGCCAGTGACTCACCACTGACCGTCGACGCTGACGCGATCATGGCATCCCCGATATTCCGCAACCCCTGGCTCGAAGGTCAACGCTGCATTATGCCCATGGCCGGATTCTATGCCTGGCAGCTAACCAACCGACGCCACCGTCAACCCCACTTCGTGCGTCTATTAGAGCGCTCGGTATTTGGCGTGGCGGCCGTTTGGGATCGATCCGTATCCGAGGACGACGATGTGATCGAAAGCTGCTCAATCATTTGCGTGCCGCCGAACGACCTGATGATCCAAATCGCCAACACCGACGGGCGCATGCCCGCCATCTTGCGACGCAAGGATTATCAAACCTGGCTGCGAGGAACCCCGGTTGCGGCAAAGGCAACCCTGCACCCTTATAAGAAGAGTGGTATGCAGGCCTACCCCGTCAGCCCACGTATCAATTCCACCGTACCCGATGATCCCGACTTAAATCGCCCAGCCGAATTGGCATAGTTGCCCTCAGCCACTGCAAACCAGCCTGCTACACCCCGCCATCCTAAGGCTAATCTACCCAGTCGCGTCTTCGCGAAATCGTATCGACGCCTCTCAAGTCGTGCGAACATGTGGTGCAAGGCTCATACGCCACACCGTCCCTCCAAATCTACCGCGTAAGGTCCAGGACACAATGCCCAGGGAGAAAAAACTATCAAGCGCCGCGCTATGCCTATCGGCATCATTGCTATTAAGTTGCGGCAGCCATGATTCGGGGACACAAAGACTTGAATCCGGAGCGCAGTACGCCGAGAAGGTCCTCAACCTTAATCAAAGCGCGTCGCGCGGAATCCGGGTGGTGAGCACGTAGTCACAGGCGGGGCGTGAAATGTGTTCACGGCTCTACGTGTTCGAAGTCATCAATTTCGAAAAGCGCTTAGGAAAACCGCTCTAGGGAAGTCTCGATATCTCCTTACGTCGCCCGTACTCACCCTTACAAATATATCAGCACAGGTCGAAGTCTTGCGAATCTTAGCGTCGCGCCTCAAGCGCGGCGGGCGTCACGTGTTTGGCTCTGCGCAGCAAAGTCTTCTTGGGCGATTGAATCAAACGGTCGCGAGTTACGACCAAGAACTTCTGCAGAATCCAAAAATACTCGCTGACTGCTTGCAAGGTCCATTGACCCGATCATGAGTTAGGAATACGTTCCGCCCCAAGAACAAATTCGCGGAAAGTCAATTCAGAGATGACATTATCACCTGCTCCGGCACCCTCTCGATGATTACCCATTCTCTCCAATGCGTGCTTGCGTCGTACTACGCGGAGGGCGGACCGCTGCATTGATGACCCCTGCCTTACCGGCTTCAAGCGGTAACTGAAGTGGAACGCCTATTGCAATAACAACTGGAAGGAGGGGAGGTGAACGCCGCGAAATATTTTAATAGCCCCGACCATGGACACATCCATTCGGCCAATTCGTCTGAAAAATCCCAATTAATTAAGAAGTCATAGAGGAGTCAAGAGCCATGAAAGCTTTGTATCCGAATGCTGAGCAAATTCAGAAATGCAGAAAACTCCCTCTCTTTGCCCCGCTGACACTTTTGTTCGCGCTGGTGATCACGGGTCAGGCTGATGCACAACAGATCATCACATACGACGCGCCGAACTCGGGCACGAGCTCCGACCAGGGCACCTTCTCCACGGCTATCAATTTGCTGGGCATCATCACGGGATACGTCACGGATAACACCAACGGGACTCACGGCTTCGTGCGCAGTCCCAATGGTCGATTCACTGAGTTCGATGCTGCCGGCGCGAATCCCGTCGTGGGGTGCACTTGCCCCAACGGCATCAACGATCTCGGGATAGTCGCGGGATACGCCATTGACACGAACAACGTGTACCACGGCTTTGTGCGCACACCCGATGGCCAAATCACCACGTTCAACGCGCCCAGCTCGGGCACACTCACCAACCAGGGCACATTTCCGGTCGGCATCAATAATGTTGGCGCGATCACGGGAAACGTTACGGATAACGGCTACGGAACTCACGGCTTCGTGCGCACTCCCAACGGCCAATATACTGAGTTTGACGCTCCCGGCGCGAACCCCGTCATGGGGGGTACCTACCCCAACAGCATCAACGATTTCGGTGTGCTCGCGGGCGTTTACTACGGCACGGACGGCGTGGGCCATGGCTTCGTACGCACCCGCGACGGTCGGATCACGACGTTCGATCCTCCGAATGCGGTCGGCGGCACCAACGGCACCGTCGCCGCAATTATCAACGATCTCGGTGAGATCGCCGGCAACTACTATGATGCACGCACCAATGTGCAGTACGGCTATGTGCGCTGGCCCGACGGCCAATTTACTGTGTTTGCAGCACCGGGCGCGGGCACAGTCGCCTATGCAGGCACCCAGGTAAACGCCGTTAACCTGGAGGGGGCGACAACGGGAGATATTCTTGATGACAACTTTGAATATCACTCCTTTGTGCGCGCTGCCGATGGCACCGCCTTGACGTATGATGTTCCGGGTCAGATCATGGTCCCGGGCAGTTATGCCGGGTCGTTCCCGGTAGGGATCAATGCGTTCGGAGTCATCGCCGGACACTGGCGTGACCCGAACTATGTGTATCACGGGTACCTGCGGTTACCGTAAATCCCGCGGTTCGTGAGCCTCGGGGCGGCCCTTCATCTGGTGGGCTGCCCCGGCTCACGACGCTCGCTTGCTTTGGCGGCGCGATTCAATACCCATTGATAGTCCGGACACCCAGGGTCGGCGTGAATGCAGCGAGCAAATCGATGCGAAGCGCGGGGCGGCTCTTTGCCGAAGGCAGAACGGCATTCGCTGCCACCAAAAGAGTCAGTCAGCGGGTCGGGCAAATAAGAACCGAGCGACCAATACGGTCGATATCCCCAACAGAACGATCAAACCAAGGAAAAACACCCCTGGAGCAGGGCCAATGATTCCGAACGCCGCGAGCAATTCGGCTACCGCCATGCCAAATAGTACGACGGTAACCGAGGACACCACAATGGACCTCAAAACCGAGCGTTCGGAACGCGATAGGTAATAGACGCCGCTAAGCACCAGCAGCACATCCGCGAAGGTCGCTATAGCGATTATCAGGGGCGAGAATTTCCAGACGGTTGATTCTGGTAACGAGAAAAACGCCAGCACAAAAGGCACAAGCGACAGGAATACCGACTGAAAGCTGAATGCGAGGATGTTCCGAATTCGGAAAGCATCGACAGGTGTCCACTGATGGGGTTTTCCGCTCAAGGCCACCAATATCGCGGAAAATCCAGCAAGACCGATCGCAACCTGTGCGACAGTCAACAGGGCATTTGCAACGTCGTTAATGATGCTCCCGCCTTCTAAATAGTTACGGAGTGGCGACGCGTAGATTCCCCAGCGCCAACCGAAGCTTCACCAAGCTTATCGCACCACGTGAATGGTTGCTTCAAAGCGCTTATTTCGTTCAGTGCCCGGATTTGGCCGGGGTAAACCAGCCGGTAAAATCCCACCGTATTCTGGCCGAGTCAACCACAGATTGCTCTCTGGATTTCTCGATGATGGGCCGCCTATGTGCCGCGCCAACGAGAAACACACCCTTATCCAAGGGATTTCTGCTGCAATACTTCTGTATGTTCTCAATCATTGCATCTTCACGGAGATCGCTCTTTTCTTTCCATGATTGGTAGAGTGCAAAGAGCCTGGGGTCGTTCATCCACTTTATGGAGCTCACCATATCTTCATAGACACGCAACCAAAGCTCGCCGCAATGTTCGCTATTGAGATAAACAAATCCATCCTCGCGTACGCAGTCGTCGTCTAATTTCATCAGCCGACGGTATTCGGAACTTACCCGACTCATTCTTCGGCGCAACTCTTCAAGGTTCGAAAAAAACTCTCCCGATGGTGTTGGTAAATCCACTGGAACCAATCCGACTTGACGGCCTTCTCGATACTGCCTTACCGCCAACGACTCAAGATTGTATTCGCTACCATTTTCGCAAAAGTCGTCGAAGGCCTCAGGAGGGACCTCCAAGAAAATGACCTCTGGCTGAATGCGCTCGAGGATTGCGCGCAGTTCCGAGACGTTCGCGAGCCCCATCTCCTCGTGTACAGTACAGACCAACGATACACAGTTCATTCTATGACTCTCCAGCCTGTATTTGAGGACATGCCATGCTGATGTTGTTTCGCCTTCGGTCGGCAGGCCGTGCCCACCGGTACTCCGCGCAGGGTAAACACGATGCAGTTAAATAGTGTGGTTGGCCGTCTATCAGGAATCCATGATTTTTTCGCGACGCCGGGCGCCCGATGAACCCGCCGCGAGTTATTTCGATCCATGTTGGAAAGGTCACTCCGCTCGGACGCGAAGGAGTACCAAGCGGCTTCGTCAAGCATGCGATCACCGGTCCGGTCAATGTCGCCCCTTTGGGGCTCCTCGGCGATGAACAGGCGGACCTCCGGGTTCACGGGGGTCCCGACAAGGCTGTGTATGGCTACGGCGCGTCTCACTACGCCGCCTGGCGACAAGAGTACCCGCAACATAGCAACTTGCTCGTTCCAGGCGGGCTGGGTGAGAACTTGGCAATTGAAGACATGACGGAGGTCGACCTGTGTGTCGGAGACATCCATATCATCGGTACCGCTCGATTGCAGGTGTGCCAACCGCGACAACCCTGCTTCAAGTTTGCACTGCGATTCAACGACACTGCAATGCCGAAGGCGATGATTCGGAACGGTCGCTCAGGGTGGTACTACCGAGTGCTGACCCCGGGAGTCATTTCGCCAGGCGATCAAGTAGTGCTGGCAGAGCGCCCAAATCCGAACTTTCCCTTTACCCGTCTGGTCGAGTTCACCATTCCCGGCAAAGCCACGAGAGCGGATTGGGAACGGATGACGAAAACGCCAGGATTGGCGCACAACTGGCGCCAGCGTGCTGTGGAGATACTTGCTCGCCGATCGCCGGACTAAAGCAAATTACCAACGGTCCGCCGGTTGTTCAGCTTGGGTCGCACCACGCCATCCATGGCTAACCTACCCAGCCGCGCCTTCCTTGGCGCGTCGTTCGGCCGGTTCGACGAGATTAATCATCTCGTCGAAAAGGCATCCGACCTGACCCCCAAAATCGACTATCCTCTGCCTACTGCCGATACGCATTTTTAGTGTCGGCTTAAGGATGCGAAAATAACAACAATAGCGCTTGCAAGCTTTCCTGCGCGCGTGGGCGCGGATCGGAACGCGTTTCTTATCTTCACAGTCCTAGTCTGGGTGGCTGTGCTGTCGGGCTTCGGCACCGACACCTTCAATCACTTGAGCAAGTACGGTCTCGACTACCCGTTGATCGTCCACTTTCACGCGGTCGCCTTCGTTGGTTACCTGACGTTGTTCACGGTGCAGGTCGCGCTGATCCGAAATGCGCGGGCGGACATTCATCGTAGGCTGGGTTTAGCAGGCGCACTACTCGCATCGATCATGGTCGTGCTCGGTCCCGCAACCGCATTGGTCGTCGATGCCGGCCGCTTTACGGCGACCGGCCAAACGCCGGAATTCCTGGCCGTCCAACTCACAGACATTCTAGCGTTCACGGGTTTGAACGCGGCGGGACTCACGCTGCGCGCACATCCAGCGGCGCACAAGCGCCTCATGTTGCTGGGCCTCATTTATATCAGCGATGCCGGTTTTGCCCGGCTTCTAAACGGCGCCGTGGCCGCTCCCCTTGCCTTAGGTGAATGGGCTACGCTCTATCTCGGAAGCGATATCCTGATGCTCGGGCTCGGCGTCTACGACTTGTCCACGCGCGCTAAACTGCACCCCGCGTACATTGCGGGCGTTGTCTGGATGATTGCTCTCCAAAGCACCGCATTACTACTACTCGGCAATCCAACCTGGAAAGCTCTGTCGTTGCATCTGATCGGTCACTAAGGAATGTCTCGGGACAGCGGCAATTTTCACGACCCGCCGCGCAAGGGAGCATCGGCGATGAAGATAAGCTTTCCGATCCTTCTACTGATCGCTGGAAGCATGAGTGGATCCTACGCATCAGCGTCGGACAGTCCTACCTCAGCGGTCAAAGTACAACTCGCGGAGTCAACCGCCGCGATCAAAGCAGTTGCAGGCTCAGTTCAGGTCACGAGATGCTGCGGCTCACCGGCCGCCCACAGCTCGATGTTGTCGATCAGTTGATCGGCAAGGAACTGCATAGCGCCATCAGAGGCCCATGCCACATGCGGCGTGAGGATAAAGTTTGGACGCCGCACGGTGAGCAACGGATGGCCGTTGCGCGGCGGCTCCACGGTCAGCACGTCGAAGCCGGCACCCGCAATCAGCCCTTCCTCGAGTGCCTGGATCAGCGCCGCCTCGTCGACTAGTCCGCCGCGAGCGGTATTGATGAGCAGTGCGTTACGCTTCATCCGGCGAAAGGAGCCAAGATTGATGAGATTGCGAGTGGCGGGCGTGAGCGGACAATGCAGTGAGATCACGTCGGACTCGGTCAGCAGTTGCTCATGTGGGGTGAAGTCGACGCCTTGCATCTTCGGCGGCTCATGGTCGGCGAATAACACGCGCATGCCGAACGCCAGACCAATGGCCGCCGTGCCCTGGCCGATGGCTCCCTCGCCTATGATGCCGAGCGTGGCGCCGTACAGATCGCCGATGTCGTGCGTCAAAAAGCAGAACTGCTCGGATGTATTCCAGACACCGTTCTCGACATCCTGTCGGTAGGCTAGGATATTGCGGCGCAATGCCAGAATCAGAGCGAAGGCATGCTCAGGCACCGTGTGGAGGGCGTAGTTGCGGATATTGGCGACGGCGATGCCGTGATCCTTGCAGAACGCCACGTCAACCACGTCGTAGCCGGTGGCCGCCACCGCAATCATCCTGAGATCCGGCAGGTGCTGCAGCGTTTCTGCCCGCATGGGTACTTTATTGACGATCGCGACCGCGGTGCCGGCAAGGCGCGCCACGATTTCGCTCACCGCCGTCTTTTCATGCTCAATATATTCAGTGGCGCACGAGGGTTTTCGCATCTTTGCCTTGAGCGAGCCGCGATCCAGAAATACCACGCGCTCGATCATGTGCGCTCGCCTTCAGTCGATCCGGTTGAGTGCGACGCGTAGATGACTTCGCTGTGCGCTACCTTCTTTTTTTGGATCGTATCGTGCGAGCGCCAATACTTCTGGGCCGCACCGACCCCGCTGCCGGGTTCGATCCTGATGCCCACATCGAGCATCGCCATCTCTGCGCCGCCGAGCGCGCCCAGCACCATCAACTCATTAAGATCCCCCAGGTGGCCAATGCGAAATACCTTGCCGGCGACTTTGCTCAGGCCCGCGCCGAGCGCCAGGTTATAGCGCCGAAATGCGACGTCAATTACGTGCGCTCCGTTGATTGCTTCCGGCACGACGATGGCGGAGACCGTGTCCGACTGCCACTTAGGTTCTTTCGCGCAGAGCTTGAGCTTCCAACCCTCCTGCACGGCAGCCCGTACGCCGTTCGCAAGATAACGGTGGCGGGCAAACACGTTCTCGAGCCCTTCTTCCTCGAGCAGGATATGCAGCGCCTCCTTCAAGCCATACAGCATTGGCAGCGCCGGCGTATACGGGAAGTAGCCGGTCGCGTTGGCCTTGACCATGTCGCCGTAGTCAAAGTAGCAACGTGGCTGCTTGGAGGATTCTCGCGCCGCCGTCGCCTTCGGGCTCACGCAGGTCACGCCGAGGCCTGCGGGTAACATCAGCCCCTTCTGGGACCCTGACACGCATACGTCCACACCCCACTCATCCATCCGGAAATCGATGCTGGCGAGCGAGCTCACCGCATCGACGAACAGAAGTGCCGGATGCTTGACCGCATTCATGACGTGTCGCACTGCGGCAATGTCGCTGGTCACGCCCGTGGCCGTCTCGTTGTGGCAGGCCAGCACCGCCTTGATCTTGTGCGACCTATCCGCCTCGAGCAGCGACTGGTAACGCTCGATCGGCACGCCGGTGCCCCACTCGCAGTCGGCGATTTCGACCTCGAAGCCGAGCCGCTGTGCCATGTCGATCCACAGATGGGTAAATTGCCCGAAGCGGGACGCGAGCACCTTGTCACCCGGGCTCAGGCAATTGGTCAATGCCGCCTCCCAGCAACCGGTGCCGGACGACGGAAAGATGATAGGAACGCCGGTCGTGGTCTTGAATACTTTTTTCAGACTGTCGAGCACGCCGAGAGTCAGTTCAGGAAATTTCGAAGAGCGGTGATCCTCCATCGCGACAACCATTGCTCGCTGGACTCGGTCCGGAACGTTGGTGGGACCCGGAACGAATAGAAAATTACGACCAGCCATGATGAATCTCCTTGGGTGATGTGGCCTCGTGTTGGCGAAACGTCGTTAGATGAGCAAATCGGGATTGAATGAGGCCGCGCGTGATGCAACACATGCAAGCCCGCTGGCTGCGCGAGGGTCGTGGCGTGCCAATCCACGTTAACGCAGGAGTCATGCCCTGCGGTCGCGCGTTGCGATGGATAAACGGGTTGCTCACAGTAACTCCATGTTAACGCGTCGGGCCGGCGTCACACATGTCGGGCCGCTTTTCACGCAGGACAGCGGCGGTGGAGCTGCATCACGCCCTCTCGCTCCGCGCGAGCTGCGCAGTATTCGGCGCTTTGCGCTTCACCCCTCGCGTGGCTCGGGGCCGCCCTTCGGGCGTTGTTCGAACGCTGCGCGTCGTATTCTTGCTGCGCCCGCGGACCAGCCGCCACATCGTGTGGCGGCGTTCGTCGCTCGACTCACCCCTGGCTTCGCAGCGTACCAGCCTGCTCCTCGTGGACAGTCGTTCGCACCGGCGTTATTACTCGGCCTTCGGCCTCGCCGTTCCGGTCGCCGCCGGCTATGCCCGCGGCGTTCAACGCGGCTGTCTGGCCGCGTTGTCGGCGCGTTGCGCCTCACCCCTCGCTTCAGCTTGGGGCCGCCTTTCAGGCGTTCTCCGACATTGAATCAGAACGCAGAAATCCTGCCGCTCACCTAGAGACCCATCCAACAATACTTACAAAACGGCTGCCTCATTTCGCGAGCCCTGCGCGCCAGCGTACAGACGGAAGCGAAAGATCGGTGTAGCTTCGGTGTACAGCATTCATCGACTCGTTTGTGCTAGCGCCCTTGCCGATCTCAGACATGTGACGCTTGAGGGCGTATTGTGAAATCAACTCAACTCGCTTCACTGATCTGCGCCGCATTATTTTTCGCGGGCGCGACCGCCTACTCTGCCGACGGCGGCAAGGGTCAGGGCAAGAACGATGCACATCGAGAAACCACGACGCAGCAGGATTTCGATACCGTTGACACTCACAAACTTGGATATCTCACTTCAAATGACCTCAAGAGCGACGATTATGTCAGCAGGAATTTCGCCAAATGCAACGTGAAGCACAATGGTCACATGAGCCGCGAGGAATACGAAAACTGCCACGAGTGAATCGGCACTTAAGTAGGCGCCGCCTCTGCGGCGGACGCCGCGCGCTCCGTGACGCGGCGTTCGGGCGGTCCGACTCGATATTGAGTCGCCCCGAAAAATCATGCAGTCTCACCCTGCTACTTTTCAGTATGAGGCGGCGAAATGCGTTTGTCCTAGAACGAACGTAATTTTAACCCGCTGGCATCGTTCCCAATGTCGAACGTGTCAGTCGCATCCCACACGCGTCACTGGGCTTTGACATCTAGTATCGCGCATCACAAATCTGACAGTACGGAGCCCCGCATGCATACGCACCCGCCGATCGACCCAGATGATCCCGGCGGCACATCCGGAGAGGACATGCGAGAGCCGTCGCCACCTGGCACCCAAGGAACGCCGCGCGAAGAGTTTCCGCGCAAAGGCGAACTCGTGGATCCAGAGCCCTCTGCGACTAACAAATAGGCACCCTTGAGCAACAGCGGATAATCCCTTGCCACAACCCCCTTATGTAATTTGTCAATCCACGTCGAATTGTGGCGGCTCCTGCCCCGAGCCATCCCGATCTCCGTTCAGTGGTGCCGAACGTTGACTGCGCCAGGGACCAAGACGTCGAATGGCGATGGACCGAGACATCTAAGGGCCGCTTCGTTTCTGGCTATCGCATCGTGCCGCGGAAGGATTCGCTTGATTGAGCAGTGCCTACGAGATTCTGCATCTCGTCGGTAATTCACGCGCCCTCATTGTTACACCAACAAAACCAGCACCGTAACTCCGGTCGCCGCCACCGCCAGAAGTCCTTGCCCGACCCGCGTAATGAGATGAATGGTGTTCATGTGTTTACTCCGTTAACTCGGCTGTGGCCCTGTGCCTGCGCCGTCTATGGGGAATCTTGAGGGAAATCCTGCAGGCGCTCACGCGATATTCGGCCAATGATCCGGAATTCCCGGTGAACGACCGACAAATTCGGTGACCTATCCGTCCGATATTCCGACCTTGATGTTTCCACGGCGAAAGGGGCAAAAACACTTTATCTGCGCATCCGCGCTACGCCGCCGAACGCTCTGCGAGAGCGCCGCCACGTGGGAGTAAGAAAGAGGGCCAGGCCTGTGTGAGCAAGGCCATCAATGAAGCCGTTGCCCGCATCAACGCCCCGCTGCTGACGCAATACAGCCAGCTGCGCAGCAAGGGTGACAAAGCGGGCCTCGTGCGGCTTGAAAACGCCAACTGAGCAAATGACGAGACGATGACTCGGGCGGTGCGGGATCACCCACCGTCCGAGTCCTTCCAGCGGCGAGAGAGAAACTTCACCCGAGACGCCTTTGATGGTCGTGCCAAAACCAAGGGGGCCGCGCAGTTATCGGCCGGGGCGTGCAAACCGGGGCTCAGGCGTATGCGTCGCTTGCCGTGGATACTTAATCGGTGGGCAGGTTGAGCTTCTTGAGCAGCGCGTGGAACCGCGGTTCATTCCTCAATGGAACGAGGAACGGATCGTACTTGAGGCATTCCGTCATTTGTTCGCCCGGTTTCAGCCTCCAGGATCGACGCCGTCCCGGACCATGATCTGTCGCGCCCACTTGTTCATTCCGGTAGCCTCATCTTGCGCATGAAGGCTTTGAAGCGCGAGTCCGACATCTGATTCTTGAAGAACGGATCGCAGGCGATATCCGGGAGGAATGTATTGCGCGCTTCATACGCCCGATTCAGCCAGAGAAATGCCTGATCGGGCTGAGCGCGATAGGCGTATATCTCGGCTATGGATTGCTCGTTGTTTACAGCGTAGTGTGTTTCTAAATCTGCAAGGGCATCATCTGCTTCGGATCTTCGCCCCAAAGCGAAGTATGCGAGCGCCAAGCAAGTTAGGTGATCACTGTTCGGGCCGAGGGGACATTGGGCGAGAAACTCGGCCGCGTGACCTGCCAGCAACTGCAGTGTCTGAAGACTTTCAAGCGCCCCGAAACCATCCGGCGGCCCCAACGCCACTGCCTTTCGCCACGACGCTTCCGCATCGGCTATCTTGCCACCGCACTGATATGTCAAACCGAGCTGCATATAGTTTGCCGCCATCAAGGGATCGCGATCGGTTGCCTGTTGCAGCAAGTCGATCGAGCTGTCGATGCGGCCCCGTGTCCGCGCCAGGCCACCAGCCCAGCGCAACGCGTCAATGTCGTTGGGGTCGAGCTTGCGCGCGCGTTGAATTTCTTCATCCGCGGCCGCCCAATCCCAGTCGAAGAAGAACTTAACCCGCGCCATTGCCAACCGCGCGGCGGCGAGATTCGGACCGAGGGCGATCGCCCGTTCGGCCGCGTGACGCGCTCCGTCCCGGGCTTCTGGAAGTGGGACAAATCCCCCCTCGTTTAAACTGGTGAATACCGTCGTCAATCGTGCCCACGCGGGAGCGAATGTCGCATCAAGGGCAATTGACTGCTCCAAGTAGTCCCGGGCCCGTTTTAGGTTGGACTCCGAGGCATGCCGCAGCATCTCACTTGCCTGCAGGTACAGCGTGTAAGCTTCTGGACTCGCCGTCCCAGTGGCTTTTGGCAGCGATTCGGGCAGTAGGGACACCTTTAACGCACTCACAACTGCAGCAGCAATATCGTCTTGAACTTTGAAGATATCGTCGAGCTTGCGATCGTAAGTCTCCGACCACAGGTGATAGCCGGTGTCGACGCGAATTAACTGAACGGTGATCCGAATGCGATCGCCCGATTTGCGAATGCTTCCTTCCAAAACGTTGCCGACGTTCAACGCCTTTGCGATGTCAGCGACGGTCGCCTGCTTGCCTTTGAAGTAAAACGACGAAGTCCGCGCTGGTACGCGTAGCTCGGGGACCTTCGTCAGCATGTCGATGAGTTCCTCCGATAGTCCGTCGGAGAAATACTCCTGATCTTTCTTCTCGCTCATATCCACGAACGGCAGCACCGCAATCGACTTATCTACCATCGCCACTTCGGCAGAGTGATCCGCTTTGTGACTCGACGACCAATACTGCAATCCCACCATTACCGCAACGCCAACAGCGATGAGAACCGCGGCGGCGACACCTACGCGTTTCCCAACACCACCCACACGATTCCGCGGCACTCCTTGCGACACAGACACCGACCCCTGCCCCACTGCGTCCCTGAGTTTCGCCAGGGCCGCCGGAATTCCCAGGCCCTTAGCATCGATCCACTGTGCATTCGACAGGAAATATTCGAGTTCCGGATTGAGCGGAGCAGTATCGATTCGAAAGGGAATGATGGGCTTGCGCTTCGACGCCGCCCGCTCAACCTCCCTGGCCACATGCGATGACTCCACGGCACTCGCCGACATCACCAGCACCACCGCCTTAGCGTCATTAATGGCGCGGACGATGGCATCCGCATACTGAGCCCCCGGCTTTACATCGCGCGGCGCAATCCAGCATTTAACTCCTTGGGCCTCAAGATGCTCGACGATGGAATTCGCGACAGCGACGTCCTGAGATGCGTAGCTCACGAATACGTCGCGGCCTGAAGTTGTCTGATTGGCGGAGTCCTGAGTCACGCGGAGATGCTCATGGTGGCCGAGCCGAACCACGAGGCGAGCACGCGTACACGTGGGCCGGGGCGTGCAAACCAGGGAAGGTTTGCCCGCAGGCCCCAGGGAATGGGTTTACGCCGGCCCGGGACATGTGTACGCGTGCTCACCTATTTATTCGGGAAGATTCATCTTCTTAAGCAGGGCGGCGTATCGCGCATCACTCCGAATGCTGCTCAAGAAAGGATCCGTCTTGATCCACTGCAGAGTACCTTCGCGCTGCGCATAGCCGCGGTCGAGCCACTCAAACGCCTTTCCAGACTCGCCGCGCCAGGCATAGATTTCAGCTACCAATGTCCCATCGCCCAGATCCTCAGAAATCATCCGCTTTAGTGCTCTGTCAGACTCCGCGTTGTGTCCCAACGAGTACTCGGCCAATGCCGTAATGTAGACCACGCCATCTATTCTCAATGATGGGTTGAGCGCCAAGGCCCTTTCGGGATGGCCGTCGAGAATTTCCAGCCGGGCAAAATACCAGCGTGGATTGATCGATTCGGGATTGATTTGTCGATCGCGATTCAACGCCTGACGTGCGTCCGCGTACTGCCGATCGTGCGTCATCCATTTGCCCAACGCTTTCCATGCGTTCCCCGACAATGGATCGGCGTCGACTGCTTTTTTTGCCGCGGCGATTGCCTCAGGAAGTTGTCCCAAGCCGGCTAGCAGCTCGCTGTACCTAAGTTGGGTGGTGATGTTTCCCGGGTCATAAGCCATGGCCTTTTCAATATCGGCTCGCCCGCCTGTCCAGTCCCAATAGTACGTGAAGCGCAGTTCTCCGCGGGCCGCATAACCGTCGGGCTCCTCGGGAGCGAGAGCGACCGCGCGTTCCGCCGCCGCCAGGGCTCGCGCTAGCCCTGACTTTTCGCCCGTCCATTCCGCTAGATCCGCTTCGGCCTCCGCTAATCCGGCGTAGGCTGCAGCGAAATTGGGATCCAGAGCGACAGCTTTTTGGTAGACCGACACCGCATCGGCATAGGCGTCGCGGTTGTAAGCCTGTTTGCCGATAAGAAATTGATCGTAGGCCTCGCTGTTGGCTGTGCGGCGCGCGCTCGCCAACGGCTTCTTAGGCAGCAGCTTGAGTTTCAGTGCCGCGACGACTGCGGTTGCGACCTCGTCTTGGACTTGGAAGATGTCCTTCACATCACGATCGTATGTCTGGGACCAGAGATGCACGCCGGTGTCGGCGCGGATCAACTGCGCCGTCACGCGCAGCTTGTTACCCGATTTGCGAACGCTGCCTTCCAGAATATTCGCAACACCCGGTGTCTTGGCGATCTCTGCGACAGTGACCTGCTTGCCCTTAAAGTAGAAGGAGGAGGTGTGGGCAATCACCTGCAGATCGGGTGTCTGTGCGAGCAGGTCGATGAGCTCCTCGGACAGCCCATCCCCGAAGTATTCCTGGTCCTTCTTCTCGCTCATGTCGAGAAACGGCAGGACAGCAATCGACTTGTCGGTCACGCTGCGCGCAGCGATCGGGGGTTGTCGTTCCTGCGCCGGGCTGTGTTCTGGCACCGATAGCCGCTGAGCAAGAAAATACAACGCTGCTAGGGCAACTAGGGCAAGAACCGCCGTGCGTGGCCGTCGAAATGACCAGCGCGACTTCGCGCTCACGTCCGTATCGCGAGCCGCCAACCCTGGATTGGGGTCACGCGAGCCGACTTTTTCAGCAGCTTGCGTCGGCGAGTGCTCGCTTGGGGCGTCAGCGATGGCAGTCGGCGCATCAGCGAAAGGCGCAACGGGCGCCACCAGGCGATAGCCGCGGCGCATGACATTGGCAATGTAAGTCGGCTCTTTCGGGTCATCACCGAGTATCCGCCTTAGAGCCGCAATGGCCTGGTAGACCGAATCCGGGCTGACCACCACATCTTTCCACACCGCATCCAGCAGCTGCTCGACGCTGACGACCTCGCCCGCATGCTCCGCCAAACACACCAATACTCGCATCGTGCGGGGCTCGAGCTTGATGGTCGCCCCATCCTTGTAGATTTCATCAAGCGCTAGCGCGACACGCACGGCGCCAATGCTGAAACCCGAGCGTGACGGCAACTTCATGGGCGGTAATTTAACAGAACTTGTTGATTATAATGACATTCTGCGACCAGGTTTCGCGCATAGCATTTCGCTCCGCAGTATACACAGACCGCCTGATGTAGCGCTCAGCGCAGCTTCGAATCGAGCGGCCTTCAACACTTCTTCAGCACTCCTTCGGCCCGCATTCGAATCCTCCTCAAGACTTCGCGGCGCCGTGCTGTGCATTGTCGCCCTGCAGTCGATCGCCCACAAACGAAGGAGATTTTCACATGAACGCTCAAATGATTGCCTCTCGCTTCTTAAGCTTCAAGACCGCCATCCGCATAGCCGGCTTGATTTCGCTGTGCGCCGCAGTGCCGGTATCTGCATTTGCGCAACAGCCGTCAGTGGCCGCGCAAACGAGCTCCGTTAAGGTATCCCTCGTCGACCTCGACCTCTCGACGGCTAAGGGAGTCGATATGGCTCGCGACCGCCTCATTAACACTGCGTGCCAGCGCTGCGCCCAGGAACGTGAGAAACCTGGAACACGGGGCCGACTTCGCGACCTGCATGGATTTCACTCTAATAGCTGAACTGAAACAGCTCACCAGCAGCGCACGCGCGTCCATAGAGGCAAAGGGCTCTGCATGGCCCAACTCCGCGGAAGACCGAAACGGCAGAACAGAGACGGCTGCTGAAACGAGCGTCGTTGCAGTCTCGATCGCCGACTTGGACCTCTCGTCCGTAGAGGGTGTGCGCATTGCACAAGGGCGAATCCATAAAGCAGTAAGACGAATTTGCAGCCAACTCACGGACAGCCAGGACCCCGCGTACTCTTCACACTATTTGAAATGCATGAGTGACTAGACGACCGCTGCGGTCCGGCAGATCCGCGAAGCCGCGCTCGCTGCAAACTAACTCAGACAGTAGATCCTCGCCGCTCTTTCATGGCTGATCATGTCAATCGGGCGACTTGCAGCTTGTTGTCAGGTATTGCAGGCTGCAAGTCACTCCGAAGCTCACTTGAACAGACACTGTGCAAGCGCTCGATTTGAGACGGTTTGCCGCGCTCGCACTCCCCGACATCACCAATACCACCGATTTCGCCTCATTGATCGCCCGCACGATGGCATCCGCATACTGAGCGCCTGGCTTCACATCCCGCGGCGCAATCCATCATTTGAGCGCATGCTTTTCCAATGCCTCGACGATCGAGTTGGCGACAGCCGCGTCCTGCGACGCATAGCTCACGAACACGTCGCCGTCCGAGCTTCCCTGATTGGGGAATCGTCAGTCACTGGGTAAGTTCATTTTCTTGAGGAACGCCCTGTATCGCGCATCGCCTTCGAGTTTGCTGAACATCGGTTGACTCTTGACGAGGACGAGACTGGGGTCCTTCTGCGCATACGCGCGATCGAGCCATTTGAACGCCTCATCGGACTGGCCGCGAAAGGCATAGACCTGCGCGATTAAGTACGGGTGCGGTGCGTCTTTGTTTAGCATTGCTGTCAGCGCAGCATCGGAATCGGCCTTGCGCCCCATGGCGAAATAGGCCATCGAAGAGCCGCCCATGCGGGGTGCGTCGTTTGCTTCCTTCAACATTTCCGGCAAAGCCGCTTCGGGTTGGTGTCGCACGAGCAGCACGATGCCGAGCCAGTAGTGCGCCAGAGTGAAGGTCGGGCTAATCTCGAGGGTGCGTCGTGCGGCCCCTTCCGCCTCCGCCAGTCGGCCGCGCTGCACCTGTACAAAGGTCAGAAATAAGTAATGCCCGGGGTTCAGCGGGTCTAGCTCCGAGGTCGCGTTGAGTAACTTCAGAGCATCATCCCAACGGCCCATGATGATCGATTGCCGCGCGGACAACGCCAGGACGGCGGCATCGTTGGGCGCAAGGGCTCGTGCCTGCTTGAGTTCCCGGTCGGCGGCAGCCCAATCCCAATCGTAGCCGCCATGAATAACACCGCCGATAGCTGCGTGCGTCTCTGCACGGCTCGGGTCTAGCTTAAGTGTGAGTTCTACGTAGTGTCGGACCTGCTCCATCGCAACAGTTGGTGGTATAAACCCAAACTCCCCGAGAGCGGAGTATACCTGACCGAGCCTGTTTGCCGCGGCTGCGAACGACGGGTCAAGTGCAAGCGCGCGCTGAAAGTCGTTTTCGGCCTGCTGCAAACCCGGCTGGTCAAACCGATCCAGAGCATGCAATCCCTGTAGATACAGGGTATAGGCTTCGGTGTTGCCCAGCGCTGGGCGGGGAACCATGTCATAGGCGGCGCTCACTTCGATCTGCAGGGCTCGTCCCACTTGGGCCGCAATCTCGTCCTGCATCTTCAACACATCCTTCAATTCCCGGTCATAGGTCTGCGAGAAAAGGTGCGTGCCATCTCCTGCTGTCGATCAGCTGCGCCGTTACCCTTAGGTGATCGCCGGACTTGCGAACGCTTCCCTCCAATACATATGCCACGCTGAGCTGCGTGCCGATGCTGCGCAGATCTTCGGTCTTACCTTTAAACTGAAACGATGAAGTGCGGCTGATGACTTTGAGTCCCGGAATCTTCACCAAAAGATCAATGATCTCCTCCGCCATGCCGTCGGCGAAATATTCCTGGTCCTTCTTCTCGCTCATGTCCGTGAACGGCAGAACGGCGATCGACTTGTCGCTGATCACGGCGGCGCTGACGCTCGATTCGTGCTTTGAGCGCGAGATCTTGTTCATCAAGAAATACCCACCAGCCAGCACGACCGCAAGGACGACGGCTGCGATAACCCACATCCGCGGAGCAGCCGCCTTCCGATGACCCGCCGACGGTTGATTCGCGTTAGCCGGTGAAGTCGCGCGTCCCCGGTGCCAGATGCTGCCCGACCGCTGTGATGAGTTTCGCAATTGCAGCGCCCGTATTCCCGGCGCCCGCGTCAATCCATTGCGACTCATTCAAGAAATATTCGAAAGCCCGGGTCAGTGGCGCAGTGTCTAATCCTCAGCGCAATGATCGGATGGCGTTTGAGACGTAGCCCGCTCCATCTCCCTCCCCACATGCGCAGACGCTACCGCGTCCTTCGAAAGGATGAGAACCAAGATCCTCGATTCATCGATCGCCCCGACGATGCCGTCGGCATAGAGGGTCCCCGGCACCACATCCCGCGGCGCAATCCAGCACTTGATGCCTTTGCCTTCGAGGTGCTCAACAACGGAATTCGCGACAGCCGCGTCGTGCGACGCATAGCTTACGAATACGTCGCGACCCGAGGTTGTCTGGTTGGGGGACTCTTCTGTCATTCGGGTAGATTCATTTTCCGCAAAAACGCCTTGTACCGCGGATCCCCCTTCAGCGCGTTCAAATGAGGCTCGCTCTTAATGAGCCACAAGTGGGGGTCCTTCTGCATGAACGCCCGTTCCAGCGAGACAAATGCGGCGTCGCGCTCTCCCCGAGACGCGTGAGCGCAGGCAATGAAATACGCCGAGTTGGGAGATGCAAGCTCAGTAAGTCGCTTGAGCGCCGCGTCCGAGTCGGCCTTTCGCCCCGACGCGAAGTCGATCGCGGCGCTACCCATCCGTTGTGCATTCTCGTCGGGCTCCAAATCGATTTCCCGCAGCGCCGCTTGCTTCTCTCCTTTGAAGAGCAGTGCTCTTGCCAGGTAGGCGTGGACGAACGTGGAGGTCGGAGCGATGTCGAGCGCTCGTTCTAACGCTCCTTCAGCCTCGCTCCAATGTCCCGCCCCAAGATGATTGAGGCCAAGTAGAAAGTAGCCTGCCGGGTACAGCGGGTCGAGGGCGATCGAACCGTTCACGTCGCGAATGGCCGCATCCCACTGGCCGAGGGCCAACAATGCCAGGCTGTGAAAGAGAAGGATTCTCGCGTTACCCGGCGCGAGCGCGACTGCGCGATCGAGTTCGGCCGCCCCCGCAGCCCAGTCCCAGTCATGAATAATGTGGACGGCGCCGAGTACGGCCATTGCGAGTGCCGATCGTGGATCGAGCGCGCGCGCGTGCTCGGCGAAGTGGCGGGCTTCCTCGAATCCCTGCCCAGGCTGAGCGAACCGGTAAGTCGCTTGCGCATAATAGACATGTCCGAGGAATGCGGGTGCCAGCGCGGACTCCCGGTCCAGTTCCATGGCCTGTCGAAAATAACTCGCCGCTTGATCGAACCCCGCCTTGTCGTATCGATTGTAGGCCTGTCGGCCCTTCAGATACAGGTTATAGCCCTCGACGCTCTTCAGGGTCGGAGACGACCCGGGTTCATCGGCGCCCATCGAGATCTGTAACGCCCTGACCAGTCCTACCGAGATTTCGTCCTGCACCTTCAAGACGTCGACCAGGTCCCGATCATAGGATCCTGACCAGCGGTGCGATCCATCGCTCACGTTGATGAGCTGCGCGGTGACGCGCACGCGATCTCCCGACTTACGTACGCTGCCTTCCACCACGTAGGCCACACCCAGCGTGGCACCTATCGTGCGCAAATCCTCGTTGCGCCCTTTGAACTGAGACGATGAGGTTCGGCCGATGACTTTCAGTCCCGGAATCTTCACCAACAGATCGATGATCTCTTCCGCCATCCCGCTCGCGAAATATTCTTGATCGTGCTTCTCGCTCATATCAGCGAAGGGTAGAACGGCTATCGATTTATCCTTGAGTGTGGCGAGTGGATCGGCGGCTCGCGGCGGCGCAGTTTGTCCGACCGGCGCTTGAGGCGTGTGAGGCGTGTGAGCAGATGCAGCAGCCTTAGGTGACAAATGCTGTCCAACCGCTTCGACCAGCTTCGCAATGGCGCCGT
The DNA here is from genome assembly GCA_963787695.1 of uncultured Gammaproteobacteria bacterium. Taxonomy (GTDB): domain Bacteria; phylum Pseudomonadota; class Gammaproteobacteria; order Steroidobacterales; family Steroidobacteraceae; genus Bog-1198. The sequence continues at coordinate 217,412 of CAWBDX010000003.1, read as the reverse complement.
CAGTGCCCGCGGCACCCACCTCGATCCACTGCGACTGATTCAAGAAATACTCGAAGGCGGCAGTCAGCGGCGCGGTATCAATGCGCAGCGCAATGACCGGGTGTCTTTTCGAAACTGCCCGCTCGATCTCCCTGCCCACATGAGCAGACGCGATTGCTTGTTCCGACAGGATGAGAACCAAGATCGACGAGTCGTCGATCGCATGAACGATGCCGTCCGCGTACAGAGTCCCCGGAACTACGTCCCGCGGCGCGATCCAGCACAGGATCCCTGCCGCTTCTAGAGCCGAACACACCTTTTGCGCCGTAGGCGCGTCAGCCGACGCGTAGCTGACAAATACTGGGCGGGTAGGTCCGGCAACAACAGGTTCAGACGGTTTAGGCCCCGCCTCTGAGGCTTTTCCCACCCCCTTATCCCCCGCCATACCGCGCTCCCTCTCCCTAGCCCCTGCAGTCTACTGCATGCTACGGCTGCAAGACGTCGAAAGGAACTTACGCCGCAACCGACCTCTTGACGGGCCTGCGTGATGCCGCCACCAATTGCACGGTAACTCCGACTCGCGCCAGCATCTTGAGCAAATATTCGAGGGACAACCGCGACAAATCACCGCGCACGATCTTGGATATGGTCGGTTGCGCGACGCCAAATGCCGCCGCCGCTTTGGCTTGAGTGAGCCCGTTCTTTTCACCGCTCGATCGCAACCGCCAGCGTCACCCGCGCCTGCAGCGCCGCGGCTTCCGCCTTCGAAAACCCCAAGTCCGCAAAGGTGTACAAAACAGGAAGTTTTGTACGTTGCGTCCAGGGACGGATTTACAGCGGCCCGGAAAACAAATTACGCTCCACTAAGCGGCGTCGTGAAAGATTAGCCCGAGTGTTCGACGCATCCCGCGACGCACCTCCGCGACGCCATGGCGCATCTGACTTCGGGACGTACCCCGCGCGCCGACTATGGGACGTTCCTTCACTGGGATCACAGCCATCGAGCCCTGGGTGAGTGGCACCACGGAGGCTTTCGATTGTCGACGAGGGCGCTGTTCCACAAGCAATAATTCTCCGCCCTCAAAGTCGATGTTCGGTCGATCGAGCAAGATGATTGCCTGCAGCGGGAAATGAATTTCGCCGTAAAGATCCTGGTGCAGGCAGTTGTAGTCGCCAGGGCCATACCGCAACAACAGGGGTGTCGGGCGTTTCTGTCCGACGGCCGCGCAGCGTTTAACAAGTGCATCATGCCCATTGGGCCAATCCGCTTCCTGGCCCCACCGAACCCGCCATTGATTCGCCACTGGTGCGAGGCGTTCATACATTGCTTTTCTCAAGGTCGTCACGATTTCAGGTAGCGGGTGCGCGAAGTATTTGTATTCCCCTTGGCCATACCCATACCTGGCCATGGTCACGGTGGAGCGGAACTGAACGTCTTCGGCGTCGTAGAACTGGGCGATCCCTGCGCACGTACGAGAGTCCAGCAGTGCCGGACTGACCCAGAATCCGCGCGCGTCGAGTGCCTCACGGATGGCGTCCGAATCGAGTTGCGCGAAGGCGGAGGATAGTTCCATCTTCCCGGTCCGCTTAGGCAGCGCGCCGTGCACGTTCGGAATCGATTAAAGCCCGTTTCCGATCAAGCCCCCACCGATAACCACCCAGGCCGCCGTCACCTCGCAGCACTCGATGGCAGGGTACGAGGACGGCGATGCGGTTGGCGCCGCAGGCCGATGCCGTCGCTCGTACAGCTTTCGGAGCCCCGATTCCCTTTGCTACCTCTCCATAACTGACAACGTCGCCGTCAGGCACTCCCAGGAGAAATTTCCAGACCCGAACTTGGAATGCCGTGCCACGCAAATCCAGGGGCAGCTCTGGACGGGGCGCGGTGCCTGCGATATGCGCCTCAAAGGCGCAAATCCACGCGTCCAACTCAGGTGAGAGTGCCATGGACGATTCAGTAAACGCGGCCTTCGGAAATTCTTTGCGCAACTGCCCAATCAAGGCCGACTCGCTCGGACCGAACTGCGCAAAGCAAACGCCGCGGCTGGTCGCCGCCATGAGCAGCGGCCCAAGGGCCGTGTCACGGTGCGCGTACACAATCGTTTCCCCTTCTCCGCCGCCGCGATACGTCGACGGGGTCATGCCGAGGTTGCGCATCGCGTGACCGTAAACACGACTTGTCGACTGAAAACCAGCTTCCGTGATCGATTCCAACACGCTTTTTCCTGCTTTCAATGCACCCTTTAACACTCGCAGTCGAGACGCGTCATGAAAGGCCTTGGGTGAAATGCCCACTACCGCCTTGAATGTGCGTTGTAGATGAGCGGGCGACAGATGCGCTTGCTTCGATAACTTCTGCAGGGACAGGGGCTCTTCTGCATGCCCTTCCATGTATCTCGCGAGAGTCTGCATCAGCTCGACGGCCCGATCATGCGTGGCTCGCGGCTTGCAGCGCTTACATGCCCGCATTCCCGCTCGTTCTGCGGCGTCCGGCTTCGCGAAGAATCGAATGTTGATTGGCTTGGCCGGGCGCGAGGCGCACGACGGTCGACAGTAGACCCCCGTCGTCACGACCCCGTACACGAAGGCACCGTCAAAGTTGGCATCTCGCGCCAGCACGGCACGTCGCATGGCGGCTTCCGATGGCAGCGCGGTTGATCCGGTATTGGCGTTTGACATCGCAGCTCTCCAGTGTCGATCTTACGGCTCGATATTACGGGCGGCGGGCAGTCGTATCACTCCGATTCTTGCGCACCAATTTGTGCGTCTTATCAGGCTTTCTGGAATCGTCGTTCGAGCTAGCAGACCGTACCGCGCGGCAAATCTCACCCCGCGTGATCCAATGGCGCGAGGGCTTCTCACCACTCCGACTGGAGCGCTCCTTCACGTCCGTCTAGGTAGTGTATCGGCAAAAGTACGGAACCTAGCTCTTAACTTTTACGTGATGTGCGTCAGCCGAATCAAGGATTCGACGTTCTTATTCTGAGAACGCGACTGAAGTGTGGTCGTCACACACGTGATCTGTCAGCGAGGACATAGGGGGGCTCATGCGATTCTTGAATCCGTCCGACAAGCCCACCGCCATGGACTACAGTTCAGCCCTAGCCACTGCGGTGGCGTGGCTGGGAAATCGTTATCTTCTGGCAATGCCCGCCAAACGGTTGACGTATTTCGAGCCAAACTCACCACCGCCGCCGAGTGGTCCGCCCCGCGCTCGTTCCTGACAGAAACTAGTTTTGAGCCGACCGGTGCCCTAATTCTTGAGCTGAAACCGAATCCCCAATGAGTAACAAGAATTCACCGGCTGCCCATCTTCCGTCGTCGGGCGATAGTGACCCGATCCCGCTCGCGCTAGCTTCAGTGCCCCTTCATCGAGTCGTGCGCTGCCGCTGCCCTTCAGCGTCGTCGGATCCGAGCTGAGTCGACCCTTGGGATCGATGCAGACTCGCACGGTGGAAATTCCCTGCTCTCCCAAATGGATCGAGAGTGACGGATAGAAATCAGCCGTGTCTGGAAACCCTGCGCCCGGCCCCCCGTCGACTCGCTTCGGGACGTTAACATTCGATGGCGTGGGAGGCGTTGGTACGACGGGTTCGTGAACGGTGCCAGTCGCTATTCCGTCCGGATCCGGCTCGTAGTGAAGGTTGGTCTCGATTGGCGGTACATCGATGGGCACATGTTTAAAATTGGGCACCGGAAGCGGCGGTGGTGGTTCGCGTGGCAGCGAAGCCGGCAGATCCCGATTCTGCAATGGATCCAGCACCGCGGTTTTGTGTGTGTGAGAAAGTGCAGTCATGAATCCGTAGATGAGAACCACATGCAACGACAGCACCAAAAAGAACGTGCTCGACCTAAGCGAAATGAAGCCGAAGCTCTGATCCGCATATGCGATGACCGCCTTGCCCGCCACGACGGGACTCACCGCCGCAGTCTTTGACGGCTGATGCTCCCACGCGATCACCTGGGTAGCCCAGCAGCAGCCGATGGCAAAGCGCAGCCGCGAAAGAGGTGAACTTCGCGCCTGAAGATCCGCGAGCCACTCCTCTTCCAGCCGCGCCGCTAAGGCCTCAGGCGCATGACGAGCGGCATGGTGGATCAACCAATGGGTTACGTTGCGCTGGCTCATGCGAGTACTCCTCGATTAAAGCTTGCGAACACTTCACTGGCGCGTCTTAACCCCGTAGACGTCAATCGATAGAGGCGTCGGCGGGGGCGGCCGGCGCTTGACGGATCAATGGATTCCCACTGGCTGACAAACCAGCCCGCGGATTCGAGCCGGAGGAGTATGGGATACAGGGTTCCGGAAGCGATACCGCAGCGCTGGTGCACTTCCGCGCCCGCCAGCTGCTCCGTCGGGTTTTCCAAGAAGGTTTCCAACACCCTTAAGGTTTGCAGCGACATTCGCACATTGCCGTCTTTCTTACCCATAGTAGTAACTCTATATAGGGTATAAGATAAAAGCAAGTATTGAACGATAGACGGGATTTTGCGGGAGAAATTGCGGCCGCGACATTAAAGGAGAGCACCATGGCCATGACCTCAGGCAACAACGCGGGACAGTCCTATTCCGAAATCAACATGACACCGCTGATCGACGTGATGCTGGTGCTCCTGATCATTTTCATCATCACGATTCCGCGCCAGACGCACGCCATCAAGATTGACAATCCATTGCCGCACCCACAGGAGCAGCTCACCGCCCCGCCCGACGTGATCGATTTGCAGATAGATTTCGACGGCACGCTGCTCTGGAACAAGGTGGCGGTGGATCGCCCCACGTTGCAGCGGTTCATCAGTTCGGAAGCGGCGAAATCGCCACAGCCGGAAGTTCACATCACCGTGGATGAATTCGCCAAGTACGAAATCGTCACGCAAACCCTGGCGGATTTACAGATTCGGGGCCTGAAGAAAATAGGCTTCGTCAACAACGATTTATTTTAGTCTCGATTCTCCCGAACTTAAAGAGCGCAATTGCTTCTCCGCGATCCGGACAACATCTAAACGATCCGTGCTCCGATTAATCTCGTGGCCGCGTCTTGATCCTCTTGAAGATGCGCCGACCTACAGGGAACACCAACCATGCGGCGGTTAGCAGGATTCCGAACGGTCCACCGGCATAGATCCCCCGCTCGAACCAAGGTATATCTAAGGACATTTTGTCGACGGACGTCACGACGAGGCAATCGACGAGGTAGAACAGAACTCCGACGACTAACCAACCGTAAAAAAATCGAAACCGCCTGGATTTGAGCCTCGATGCCTTCATGATCCCGCGCTTGGCAAAAAGAATCGCTGACAGAATTCCAAAGCCCCTCCCTTATTGTGAGCGAACGCTCTTGGCCAAATAAATAGCCGCCACTTCATCGGCAATTAGATGCGGATCGTCACCGCGCAGGTTTGTCAAAACCACAACGGTGAGCCCGTCATCCAAATATCGCGAAACTTGCGTCGAGAACCCCTGCCACCGCCCGTCATGCTCTACCACGCGATGACCATTCCGCGATTCAGCAAACCACCCGAATCCATAGTGAGCCTGATTAGGTTTGCCATCGCTTAAAGTAGCCACCGTCCACATCGCCTGCTTGCTCGACTCCTTTAATACCTTGTCGGTATAAAGAGCCGCATCCCATTTCGCAAGATCCAGAATGGAAAAATACAGGCTGCCGTCCGCGGTTGTGTTAAGGGCCGGGGACACCCACGGCTGATTCTTGATCTGTCCATTCTCGAGCCGGTAGCCCGCCGCCCGATTGGGGATGATGTCCGCCTCATCTATGATGCGAGTCGTCGACATGCCGAGCGGCTTGAATATCCGCTCCTGCAGAAAGTCTCCATAGAAATTTCCCGTGATTCGCCTAATCAAAATGCCGAGAGTCACGTACCCCAAATTGCTATAGCTCCAGCTCGGCCCCGGCGGGTATGCCGCCAGAATCGTTTTGATGACTTCGAGAAGCTGCTCCTCGCTATAGTCTTTCCGCAGATCGAAGTCTTTTGGATAGTCCGTAAAGCCAGCGGTATGACTCAACAAATCGCGGATTGTGACTTCATTCCACCAAGTGGGGGCGGAGTCAAAATATTTGCTGACCGGATCGTTGAGACGAATCTTGCCCTCCTCGACCAACATCAACACCGCCTCGGCAGTGAACCGTTTGCCGATGGAGCCCGATTGAAAAATCGTCCTAGGTGTGGCTGGTACGTTTAGTTCCACATTCGCCAGTCCGTAGCCCTCAGCGCGAATCGGCACTCCCTTGCGCGATACCAACAACGTCAGTCCCGGAATGTGCTGTTTCTCCATCTCGGCGCGCACAATGCGCGCCACCTCGTCCGCCTTCGGCGCGGCTTCAGCAACGTTCGCAGACAGAAAAAAACTAAGAACCACGGATATGTATATGCCGTCAGTCCTTCCTAAACGGAATTGTCGTGGACGTGGGATTCTCATGTGCCTGCCAGATGATGATGATGTCGGTCGCAGCGCCGATCGCCGCCCCATTTTCTTTCCCCGGATCGAATTGCGCCTCGTGAACTGCGGATCGGCATGCCTGATCAAGCGCATCGAATCCGGTGGGCTGGGTGAGGGTTACATTGCTGGGGCTGCCGCTTGCCGCTACATACACATGAACCACGCATATTCCCTTCTCCTTGCGCTTTCGTGATTCCAGCGGATAAAAATCCGGTCCTACTTTGAGCTGATAGTCCTGTTTGATCTGCGGAATCAGCGATAGATCGGGATGCTTGTCCGGCACGGGAGGCCGCGTATTAAGAGACCAAGTCACCGGGACTAAATCCCACGAAGTAACCGCCTTCCCGTTCACCGTGGCCGGAATGAGTCGCGCATCCACCAATGAAGCAAAACAGGCCTGATCAAGGCGCGCAAAACCACTCGAAGAAAGCAATTGGAACGCTCGAATGCCACCGTCGGTGTCAACTTGAGCGCGCATGATGCACTTTCCGGTTTCGCCAAGGCGCACCGATTCCTTAGGATAACGCTCCTCTCCTAAGATTGGATGATGAGTCGAATCCATTCTTACGTGAGTCCGCACGACGGGCGCCACGACGCTTGATGGCGGCGTCGACGGAGATGTCTCACCCGGCGCCTGCGCAAAGGCCGCTGTACCTGCAAAAATGAATCCAAGAAAGTACATTCCCGCTTTGTAGCGCCGATATACGTTACCGTCCATCAACTCCCCACCAATGGGTATTCATTCACCGACTTTCTTCGACTCGCGATCCGGATTTCCCATCGCGCCGCCGCTTCCGAGCACCGCGTCTGCGCTTCTGCAGTTCGCGCCATCCCGCCCTGAGGCCGCCCTAAGATCTTAGTGACCAACTGCCCCAGTAAAGATGACCAGTTCTCCAGATTGCATCACCACAGCGACGCTGTTTGGCAGACTTGCGATATGGCTGGGATAGCCCAACGCCAACGGCAGTTCCCAGTGATTGGTAAGAGTGAGTGCGTTCGGCTCGTACACCGCCACATCAAGATAGGCGTTGAGCGAGCCGATCGGCGTGCTGTAGGCGTAGAGCGCCCCTCCGCCCGCGTCCGTCGTGCCTGTCTGCGCGGGATATCCGCAGCCGTACTGTGCAGGTGTCCATGTCGCCTGGATCTTCTGGCCAGTAGGAGTTCCCGTCCGAAGATTGACGAAATCAAGATAGGAATCGAATAGACGTCCTTGGGCCCGATCGTAGTGAAAGAAGTCGCCCACGGGAGGCGGTGCTAGAACAAGCGTGCGCGACTCGAATCCGCCGCCATCAATCGCCCACGAGGAAAATTCGGCTTGAGTGTTGACTGTATCCGCTGTGTCGGTTCCGTAAATGATTGACGCCGTGTCCCCCCAGATCAGCTGCTCCGGAGAAATGATAGCCGCGCCAACCGACTTGGCGCGCGCCGTCGCGTCATCGTATATGAGATCATTGTAGCCTTGAGGATCACAACTCCCGTCATTGAAATTTTTTAGGCTGGCCACAATCGTGTGCGGCTGACCGGGCGCGACATCCACAATAGTCGCGTAAGCAGTGCCGTTCATCACGTTGATCGGTATGAGCAGATCCTGGCTAAGCGTCGAGGTGTTGATCCGCTGTATCGAATTGCTGTAGTACAGCGCTGCGTAGACGAAGCTGCAATCATCGGATATGGCAAGATACAGCGGTTCGCTACCGGCGAATACGCTGCCTTGGAAAGCCCCGGCTGACGGGCTGTAGGCGATCAGCGAATTTGGCGCATAGGGCATTACACCCTCAGCTGAGACTCCTGTAGTCGCCACGAAGAATTGGCCCGTACAGGAATCCGCAATGACGTTGTTCGCCCCGATGTCGAAAACTGAATAGTTCACAACCCCTTGCGTGGATTGGATTGCTCCACTGTAGATACTGGTGGGCGGCGGCACCGTTGGCACCGTCTCCGGCGAGGCAAATGCACCTGAGGCAATGACCGCTTGCCCAGAAGCAATGGCAAGACCATTCGTCCCCCAGGAAACGAATCGGGCTCCCGTTGGACCAACAGTACTAGTGACGAAGTGGATCGTGTCAATCAGAGCAAAAGTTGACGGATCGAATGATGCAATCAGTGGGCCGTCGACGGTCGGAGGCTCTGAGTTTGGCGCGAAATGGTCGTGTATCGAGAATGTCTTGTGGTTGGACGGCAGGTAAGCCCTAGGAGCTTCCCCGGCATAATCCCCGAACCGACCTCGGACAAGATCGTTTGCGATGTCGTAGGCAAATCCATCCGTTGTATAGAGCAGGCCGTTGATGTACGTGGGAGCGAAGTTGATGCGCCACATCTTGATTGCCTGCAGAGTCACCCCGTGCGCATCAACAGCAATGTCCCATAGGCCTGGCGCGTAAATCATCGATCCGTTTGGATCCCATGCGAAACCTTCAATATCGGGCGAATAAAAGCCGCCCTGAAAGGCGATGTTGCCGCTCAAAAGATTGGGTCTTTCGACCGCATCGTCGAATATTGCCAATCCCGGACCGGCAAGATGGGTGATTGCGGACGCCGCTACCGCAACCGTTCGTGGCATGCCGGGAGCGACCTCGATCTGCGTGAAATACGTACCCAGCTCGCCAACGGCTATGTTGATGTCGGTCGTCAGCTGTGGGGCGTTAAGTCGTACGACGCCCCCACCGCCTAAAAGGCCCGCATACAAATACTGGCCATTGTCAGAAACCGCTAAGCGTTGCGGTTCGAATGCCATGGAAATCTGCGACTTAATTAATCCGCTCACCGGATCTACGGCCACGATCGTGCTCGGCATCACGCTGGAATTGGCCGCAATTGCGAAATAGATTAATTGGTTGGTGGCGTCCCACACCAGATCGTTCGCATGAAAGTTCAGCGCGTAATACGAGAGCGTTGTTCTCCCGCTGTCGGAGACTATGGTTTGCGGTATGGCGCCAGGCCCTCCCGAGACTGCAAGACTCACTGAGGTACCGCTGCTCACACGGGTGCCGGGGACGGGATTTGCACTAATCACACTTCCGGAGGCTACCGATCCGCTTGCTGCTATCGTCACTGTACCGAGTGTGAGGGCCGCCCCGGTGATCGCCGCCGCAGCTGCAGCCTCTGCATCTCCCGCTACACTGGGGACTGCGACTAATGGCGGACCGCTGGATCCTCCTGATCCGCCACCTCCACAACCGGCGATCGACAAAACCAAATAGGCCGAGGCGGCCCAACCGCTCCGGTGAATGAATTTCTTTAACATTATAATTGTTGGCGCATCCCTGCTTTTCTTGATACTAACGAGGTCTAAGCCTCATTGCCATCCATGGAGCGCATCGGCTTAGGCAGACTTCGCATTTTACAGTATTGTGCACTCACAACATCGGTGCGGTTGATGCGTCGCCTACTTAGTGCGCCCCTGAGCCTTCGCAGCTCTCGCCATGGCTCCCCTCCCCGCCAACACTTTCTCTCCATATCTCATCAGCATTCTAGTGTCTCGCCATCTGCCCGCCTGCATGACCGAGCTCAGATCAATATTCAGCGCCAACAAATCTTGCGCAGCTCCCACCCTTGCGGAATGCCCAGAGATCCTCTCCCACTCTTCTCGCGGCAATCCAATCCACCGCCCCACTTTCCGCAACACCGTCGACACATTCTGCGCCGTCAAAGGATCTCCAACGCCAGCAGCACCGTGCACCCTCAAAAATATTGCCCCTTCCCTGATCCCCGCCTCCCTGATCCATTCTTTGAGCAGCCTCATTGCTAAAGGCGACAAATACGCTGTAGCCCCCTCCCCCGTGGTGTCTGTCTTTGAGCGCCGAATCAGAATGCTCCCCGACCCATCCCCCGCCTCCGCAATATCCTCCACCAACAACGACACCAACTCTTCTCTTCTGCACATCGTGTCGTACGCCACTGCCACAAGTGCGCGGTCCCTGATATCCCTCAATCCGCGTGGTTCCACAGATAAGAAGAGTTCAATCTCCACCCACGTTAAACCCCGCGCCTGCCGTTGCCGTGCCGGAGCCTTGCGCCCCATTTCCTTCAAGGCAAGCTTCACTTCCTCGGAAGATGTCGGATCCAAAACCCCCGACGCCCGATGCGCCCGCCCGATGGTCGACACATAGCGCCGAATGGTCGCTGGCTTCTTATTCTTGGCCAGACACTCAAACACAAAATCCCTCACCGTCTTCGGAATTGCCGGCAACGCCTCCAACCGAAGCTCGAGACAAAACACCCCGAAGATCTCCCAATCCGCCCTCCACGCCCGAATCGTGTTTTCTGCAAACGCCCCCCTCGCCATCCCCGCCCAATCCGCCAATCGCTCAGCGGGTACTACGGGAGCGTCGGCGCGAGTCGTGAGTGAAGAATTCATAGAGGACTAATGCCCGCGCTGTTCTGATACCTAATTGCGCTAACGACAAAGCGCTCTAGGATCGATACGCCTTGTATGAGTGGGGCCGGGCACCCAGCTGATCGCCGGGGCGTGAAAAACAAGGGCTCGTCGCATGCGACGAGCGGGGTTTGCCATGGATTGGCAAACCACCGGCTTTCCGCGCGACGCAGGATCGCGAAAGCGCAGAAAGGTTTTCTCGCAGCATTGCGCTCCCAGTCTATGTTCCGTCCAAGACGGATTATTCGGTGTTGCACATCTCACCCCTCGCTCTTGCTCGGGGCCGCCCATTCGGGCGTTCGCCGCCGTTGCACGGCGTCGTCACGGCGTCCCGAAGATCAACTGGGTGCCCCACCCTCTCTTATAATAGCCGTAACTATTGATAGACGCTATTATCATTAGTATATATGTAGTGATAATATTACAATACGTATGGTGTATTATCAGTGACATGCCCCTCGGCCCCCCCTCCCGCGGCATCTCTTCCAGCGACGTCTCCCACGCCGCCGACACCCTGCTGCGTGCCGGCGAACGCCCCACCATCGAAAAAGTCCGCGCCAAAATCGGCAAAGGCTCCCCCAACACCATCAACCCGATGCTCGATGCCTGGTGGAAGACGCTTTCGGCGAGATTGGACTCGGGCCCCGCCGCCCTGCACCGCTTGCCCGAAACCGTCGCCCACGTCGCCGAAGCCCTGTGGATGCAAGCGCTGGAGGAAGGCCGCCGCCGCGCGCACACAGAACTCAAAACCTCCGAACGACTGATCAACGACCACCAACAAAACTTTGAAGTCCGCTCTCACGTGCTGACGCTTCGCGAAGGCGAACTCGACTCGCGCCTGCGCGACCGCGACCGCACCATCGATGATTTAAATCTCCGCCTCCGTGAACTCACAATGATGCTTCGCAAGGAACAAGCCACGCGAGAATCCTTAGCGCGGCAAATTAGCGGACTGCAAACAGGTCTACGGCCGACGCCGAAGCGAAGACGACGGGAGAAACCGGCAATGAGAAAACCGCTGGCGAAAGTCGCTCGGGGGACTTCGCCAAAGAAGGACAAAAAACGCAAGCGCCGCTAACTCCCGGCGCTACGCACCCTGAGGTACGAATCGCACTATTGCCCGCTTGACGAGCATTGCGCCAAAAGGCGGTATCCTACGCACGCATGAGAAACCAACAATCATTGCCGTGGGAGATCGCTGATGGCCATAGACGTTGAGGTCAACGGTAAATCCTTTTCGATCGAGGCGGATCCCAATACGCCGCTCCTCTGGGTTCTGCGCGAGGAGCTTGGACTTACCGGCACAAAATTTGGTTGTGGCATCGGTGCCTGTGGTGCGTGCAGCGTGCATGTCGATGGCCAAATCAGCCGCTCCTGCCGCATTCCTGTGTCTGCGATGTCCGGCAAGCGCATCACCACGATTGAGGGAATTGCGGCGCCAGATGGCGCGCTTCACCCCGTGCAGCAGGCATGGATCGACGCGCAGGTTCCGCAATGCGGATATTGCCAGTCAGGCCAGATCATGGCCGCCATCGCCTTGATCAAGAAAACCGGTCAGCCGAACCCTACCCAGGTTGACGAGGCGATGACCAATCTCTGCCGCTGCGGAACCTATCCGCGCATCCGCAAAGCCATCCTGGCCGCCACCGGCCAAGCTGCCGCTGCTCGGGGAGAGGCATAATGGGCGTCAAACGCAGAGCGTTTCTAATCGGTGGTGCGGCATTGATCGGCGGCGGCCTGTTTGCCGTTTCCTGGTCCGAAAGAGCGGCTTCCAAAAGGGCTGCGAAGCTCGTAGCCGCGAACAAGGCGGGCGTGTTTCAAACCTGGATCCGCATTGCCGAGGATGACACCGTCACCATCTTCTCGCCTCACGTCGATTTTGGCCAAGGATCCGTTACCGCACTGGCGCAAATGGCCGCCGACGAGCTGGATGCGGACTGGGCAAAGATCGTGGTCGAAACCGCACCGGTAAATGTGGCGTTTGCGAATGCGCCACTGGCAAAGGGCTTTGGCGGGGAATTGCTGCCCTTTCCCGTTCCTCCCTTTCTCAATGGCATTGTAGGTTCCACCTTCGCCATGATCGCGCGCAACATTCCGCTGCAGGTTACGGGAGGCTCCTCCACCGTCCGCGCCACCGGCCAGATCGGCATGCGCGTCGCGGGTGCCGCCGCGCGCACGGCCTTGATCGCGACGGCTGCCAAGCGCTTACAAGTCCCCGAAAACGAACTGACCACCGCATTGAGCCAAGTGATGCACGCCAAGAGCGGCAAATCGCTGCGCTATGGCGAGCTCGCTGCGCAGGCTGCCGACATGACGCCTACCGCTGAGCCGAAATTCAAGGAGCCCAAGGACTATCGTTTGATCGGCAAGTCGATTGCGCGGCTCGATATTCCCGCGAAGGTCAATGGCAGTGCCCGATATGGCATGGATGTGCAGCTGCCGGATTTGCGTGTGGCGACGATTATGGCGGCTCCGGTGCGCGGCGGGAAACTCGACAATGTGGATCCTGCGCCCGCCTTGAGTGTCAAAGGCGTGGAAAAGGTCATCAAGCTCGACAATTCGGTCGCGGTTGTGGGCACGGGTTACTGGCAGGCGCTGACGGGCCTTCAGGCTCTGTCCCCCAAATTCTCCGACGGCGGACACGGCGCGCTGTCATCGGTTTCCATCGCCGCGGCGCAAGCCGCCAAAATCAAAACGAATAAGCCGGACCATAAAAGCGGCCATGGAGATGCGCCGGCGGCACTGGCGGCGAGCGGCGTGAAGTTAGTCGAGGCCGATTATGCCGTGCCCTTCATCCATCACGCGATGATGGAGCCCTTCGCACTTACCGCCCATTTTTTGGACGGCAAGTTGGAGCTGTGGGGCGGCGTGCAGGATCCCCTGCACAGCCGCAAGGTGGCGGCCGAAGCGGCAGGTATCAGCACTGATCAAGTCACCTTCCATCCGCTGATCATGGGCGGCGCCTTCGGTCGTCGCTTGCCGGGATCTTGCGAGATTATTGGTCAGGTGGTTCAAATCGCCAAGCAGACGCCTTATCCCGTCAAGCTCATCTGGTCGCGTGAGGAGGACGTGAAACACGGCACCTATCGACCGCAAGCATCGGCTCATCTCAAGGCTGCGCTTAATAAGGACGGACGAATTGCCGGCTGGATCACCGACTACGCGCAATCGGAGGATGCGACGCGCGAAACCCGCTTTGTGTACGAGGTTCCGGCCTTCGCGCTGCGTCACTACGAATTTGCCACCAATCAGCACGATGGCGCCTGGCGCTCGGTCAATTCCAACCAAAACGGCTTCTATACGGAAAGTTTCATGGACGAGCTGGCGCTCGCGGCCGGCGAGGACCCCTATCAATTCCGCCGCAAACATCTTCAAAAAGGATCGCGTCATCTGGCCGTGCTGGATGATGTCGCAAAGCGCAGTGGCTGGGGTACGCCGCTCACCCAAGGACGCGGGCGCGGCATGGCCCTGGTGGAATCCTTCAACACCATCGTCGCGAACGTGATCGAGGTATCGGTCGAGGACGGGCGCCCTCGCGCGCACCAAGTGTGGTCGAGCGTGGATTGTGGTCGGGTAGTGAATCCGGATGGCGCCGCCGCGCAGATCATGGGCGGCATCATCATGGCCTTGTCCTCCTGCGTTGATGAAGCCATCACGCTCGACAAGGGCGCCGTGGTGCAGTCCAATTTTCATGACTATCCACTCTTGAAACTCGCCGAAGCACCCGACGTCGATGTGCATTTTCTCGAAAGCAATGCCTCAATGGGCGGCCTCGGCGAGCCGGGCGTCCCGCCAACAGCACCCGCACTCGCCAACGCCCTCTTCGCGGCAACCGGCAAGCGCATACGGGATTTGCCGTTTCGGGATCAGGCCAAGACGTAGCCCGCGTTGGACAAAGAATGCTTAAAACTCCGTTCTCACCTGCTGACGCTTCGCGAAGGCGAACTCGACTCGCGCCTGCGCGATCGCGAACGCACCATCGAAGATTTAAATCTGCGCCTGCGCGAGCTCATCCTCACGCTACGCAAGCAACGAGCAACGTATGACGCGCAAGCTCAACGCATTTCCACCCTGGAGGCCCGGAGCTTGGCGCGGGTGCCCACGTCAACACGGACCACGAGAACTCGCACTCCGCAGAAACCAAAGGGGAAGGCGCCTGCTCATCGAGCCACCCCCCTCCGACGCCAGAAGGCTCCTAAGGCAGTGGCAAAATTATCTAGACGCCAGAAAAGGAAAGTTCGCCGTAGCCTTTCGAACCGAAAGAGAACCGACAAAATCTGACGCGACAGTCCAGAAGGTCTACGACAATCTCGACTTTCAGCGTGGCTTCGCGGCGTTCCTCAACACTCTTCCAGCCGCGGGACTTAATGCGACACGTAAAGGCTTCGGCACGTTGGGTCCGGCTAATCAAACGGTCATCATGTTCGAGTCGCTGATGGACTCAAAATCGCTCGTGCTCACGGCGAACTCTGAGACCATTTACAACCTCGTCTGGCTGGATTCAAAGAACGGCCCGCTCGTGATCGAGATACCGCCCAACGTGCTCGGCATGATGGATGATTTCTGGCAACGCCCCGTCGTAGATGTCGGCAGGGTGGGCCCCGACAAGGGTAAGGGCGGGAAATACCTGCTGCTGCCGCCGAGCTACAAGGGTGAAGTGCCGGAGGGCTACTTCGTGGTGCGTTCGCCCACCTTCGGAAATTTCTTCTTCTTTCGCGGCTTTTTGGTCGATGGTGACCCCAAGCCAGCCCTCGACGCCATCAAAAATCACACGCGGGTGTACCCGTTAGCTCAGACCGCAAGCCCGCCGGCCATGAAGTTCGTGGATGCCTCCGGCAAAGCGTTCAACACGATCCACTCGAGTGATTTTTCGTTCTTCGAGGAGGTCAACCAGGTGGTGCAGGAGGAGCCGGTTGAGGCGATCGATTGTGAAACGCTCGGCCTGCTCGCCTCTATCGGGATTCAGAAAGGCAAGCCGTTCACGCCCGATGCGCGGATGAAGAAAATTCTCATCGAAGCGGCGGCAGTGGGCAACGCGACCGCACGTGCCATTTCTTACAGCGCCCGCGACGCAAGGTATCACGTGTATCCGAACAGCGGATGGATCAACCCGTTCATCAGCGGCCACCACTTCCTCGACGAGGGGGCGCGCAACCTCGACGCCCGCACGTTCTACTACTTTTTGGCGCTCGGCATCTCGCCGGCACAGTCGATCAAGATGGTCGGCGCCGGCTCGCAGTATACGGTGGCATTTAGAGAGGCCAACGGCAATCCTCTCGACGGCAGCGAGACTTATAAACTGTACCTGCCACCGAACGTCCCGGCCAAGGATTTCTGGTCGTTAGTACTCTATGACGTGCAGACGCGCTCGATGCTTCAGACCGACATGCGGTTCCAAGCATCAGCAGCCAGAAGAAGGGCGTCGCCGTCAACCCCGATACCTCGGTGGACGTGTATTTCGGGCCAAAAGCACCCGAAGGGAAAGAGAACAACTGGCTCCAGACCGTTCCCGGGAAAGGCTGGTTCATCATCCTGCGCCTCTACGGACCGCTTGAAGCGTGGTTCGACAAGACCTGGAAGCCGAGTGAGATCGAGCCGGTAAACTGAGCGCGGATCGTTTTCTATGCGGCAGGGACCGGCGAGCGCGGGCAGCAGCGTGTGCGTTATTGGTTCACCCGATAGCAGTCACTGCGGTAAGCTGAGCCGATGTTTCGCTTCACTACGGCGGTTCTGTTGCCTGATCAATGTTAGGCGGCACGCGGGCACCATATGCGCGTCTTAGTCCTTCTTTCCGCATCAATCCTTCTGTGTTCGTGCGCGAGCAGCCAGCAACTTTCTGATAGCGGTGCCTCGAACATCAAACTTAGTCGCCAACACCTCAACGAGGCGGTTGCGACAAGACGCTTATCAGATTTCGTCTCGCTCCTCGCCGAAGACGTAGTGGACGTCATTCCTTCAGGCGCAAGAAAAGGGAAAGATGAGGTTGCGCATGACTATGAATCGCTTCTAAAGCGTCGGCCAGATCTCACGTTGATCCTCACTCCGGACAGAATCGATACATACCCCCTCTGGTCACTGGCCGCTGAAAGCGGTCATTGGTATGAGTCATGGACAGAAAGGGGCGATTTCACTGAGCTTCGGGGGGCATACTTCGCAATGTGGAAGTTGAGCGACGCCCAGTGGTTGCTTAGTAGCCAAATCATAACGCCCCTGTCGTGCAAGGGAACCATCTATTGCAAAGCCGAGTAGTGGCCGCCTGAAGTGGGGCATTCATAGTTCGGCAAAGCGGACGGTGACCACTGTCGGATTAGGGGTCGATCAGAGACACGCGGTGTGTGGTAAGTTCTTCCTGCGACACCGGCACTGCAGGAGATCATCCAAATGGCAACGATCAAAGTGATCCAGAACGGGCCCTATCTGGTCCAGGGCGATGATGTAACAGCGGTCGATTGGAACGGCGCCAACTACGCAATTCCAAAGCGTCCGTTTGCTCTGTGCCGCTGCGGCGGCTCCACCACGAAACCTTTCTGCGACGGGACCCACTCTCGAAGTGGCTTCAAGGCGGCCGAAGCAGCAGTCCCGGGCAGCCAGGACAAACCAGCCACCAAGCCATAAGTATCGCTGGGCTCTCGGTGACACCGCACACCAGTGGCTGCAGGAGCGCGCGGGTGATGCCGAGTCGCAGATGTGTGGCTTCCATCGAACATCCCGACAGCGGACGGTGACAATAGTCAGCTCAGGGTCGACTTACGACGCTAACCGGCGAACACGAACAACAAACGTTACGGCAAAGAAGGCGAGGCATGCACCTGTAGCTAAGATCCACCAAGCGGGTCTGTAGTGGCTTGCCATCCCAAGGGCGATCCACCCAACGACAATCAGCGACCAAGACGCAGCACAATAAATCGTTGCGAATGGGCGGCGGAGATATAGAAACCAAGATGAGACAAGCGCTGTTGCTCCGCTGATCGCGAATCCCACTGTGACGTATGCTGCCTGGTTATGTTGTTGCCCTTGCCCGAAGTCGATGTACATTTCGAAGGCGGCCACGGCAATAAGCAACAAAACGACGCCCAAGAGCGCCTGGAACATCGCGGCACGCCGTAGCTGCTGTCCTGCCTGCTGCACCAACTGCATCATCGCGCCTTAACAGATATTGGAAGAACGAAGCGTCAGAACTACATCATTTGCAGCGCGGTGGGTCAAATTGGGCTGCCCGAGAGCGGACATACACCAGAGACGCCTTCGGGTGAGGCGACTTACGGGCCAAAAGCGGGCACTGCGACAACCTAACGACTTACTCCGAAGCAGCCGTTCCACCTGCCTAATCGACCGCTTTTGCTATGCTCGGCGGCATGGCGACCGTAACCGGGTCGCGATTCGCAGGAAGAATTAATTGGGAGAAGATGGCCGTACTAGCGCGACAACTCAAGGCCTATTGCCCGACAACGCCGGCGGAGCGAACGCCGTGCCGACAGCGCACGAATCCAATGCGGACCCAGCGGCCGCATCAGCAACCAATCAGGAAACGCAGTACCTATGCTCGACGTCCATGCACCCCACGATGCCGTGCGCACATGGAAGGATTTTTTCATCCATATTGCGGCCATCGCAGTCGGCCTGCTCATCGCAATTGGGCTCGAACAGACCGTCGAGTACTTCACCACCGCCATCAAGTGGCGGAGACTCGCGAGGCCCTTCGGGTCGAACGCGAACAAAACCATTTGCGCGTCGCCGACCAGACCATGGAGTTTCGCGCCCGTGTTCCAATGATTCAACCAACCTCGCGGTGTTCCACTACTTGCGAATGCATCCCGTGCCGCGGAGAAGGACCTTCCCGGCAAGGTGAACTGGCACAACATGGGCTCCCCATTTATCGACTACGTGTGGCAAACGGCACAGCAAACAGGAGTTACGGCATATATGGCCCAGGGAGAAGTCCGCCGCAACGCAGAGCTTTATCGTCGACTTGGAATCTGCACCGAGAGCTACGCCGGCTTTCGTGTAGCCAACACTGAGGCCCGCGCCTACACCGTTGACGACGCCGACCTTTCTCATCTCACGCCGATTCAGATTGAAGAACAGATCCGACTGACGAGAACTCTATTGAATCGCCTTTACCGCTACGGATCCGATCTCCGTAACCTCTCAATCACCAATCCCGATTTTGTGCCGGCACCGAGCGTCGAGGAGATCGGAAACATCGTCCACGAATCGGCGCAAGAACGCAGGGACATGGAACAGAACGTGAAACGCCTTCATAGCATTGATGACCTGCCTGAATCGTTCCCTTCTGACGAGAAACGATACCCTCGTGAGCTGGTGTAGTGCACCAGTTCCTGCGCAGCCGTTACGTTGCATGTGGGTCGGCGGTTCGATTCGGGTTGAAGAAAGGCGCTCCCTGGAAGCTGCCGTTCACGAATGTCGTGTTCGGGTCGACACCCGCAGTACGACGCAATTCGGCAGCAGCCGGCCAACACCAGACGCGGGCGATGCCGAAGTGGCCGCCTCGAAGCGGACCTTCGTGCCTTGCGGCCGGACATAACCATGAGATTCTAAAAACGGACGAACTCTTCTCTTGGTAAACGCTGGAGTTGTTCTTTGGACAGATATCTTTCTCCCGTTGGATTCGCTCTTCTCTATTTTTACTATTCCCAGCATGGACGCGACGGCGGCAGAGAAAACGATTAGCCACCTGAATCCTGCCCTCGGGAGCGCGCCGACGTTCGACCGCGAAAATTGCCGGATAGCCAATCATTTTGACATAATCTGCTGCTGTCTGTGATGGGCGACACATTTTTGAACGAGAAAGGTTGCGCTACATCACAAATGGCGTAACTAGCTTTTGTCAAATCGTTCGCTTTGCGGCGCAGCGTCGCGACTTCAGGAATACGGCGGCTAATTCCATAACCAAGAAAAACTGCGGGGATCATGCAATGAAGCACATACCTATTCTCTCAGCAATATTGTTGATTGGCTTGCTCGGTATCGGTGCTTCTGCCATTGCCGGAGTTTTACACGTCGCGGCTTACGGAACGGATAGCCTGGCGTGTGGGCTGCAATCTCCCTGCCGCTCGATCAGTCAAGCGATGGAGAACGCAGCGAGCGGCGATACGATCTATGTGGGCCCGGGCCTCTACGGCGATGTCAATGCGGACAACTTCACCGGCCCCGGCGATGAGCACGCAAATCCCATTGGGGGTGGGGGCTACAATCAACCGCTCGCCGGGTGTGTCGTGTGCATCACCAAGCCCTTGCATATCTATTCCACCCAGGGCGCGGCGACCACGGTCATTGCGAACGATCCCCAGTCGCCTTACGGAGCCACGGTCTGGATCAGCAGCCCCGGCGTGGACTTTGGCGCGGCGGGAGAAGGCTTCACCCTCGTTGGCGGCAGCCAGGCGGGGGTGATGATCGCGCTCTTCTTCCCCGTCCTGCAGGATGTCTCGGTTGCGGGAAACACCGACAACGGCGATACGCAAGGATTCGCCTATTCTGGGCAGACGATCAGCAGGCTGCCCTGCGCCCCGCCCCTATCTCCGGGTCAGGGATTCGATTGCCGCGTCACGGGGCGTATCCTGATCGCAAACAACCAGGCGATCGGCAACGGCACCGGATTCTCGATCGCGCTGAATAACGACGGCCACCCGGCAATTATCGTCAGAGACAATGTCGCGCTGGGCGCGGGCACCGGCTTCGCTGTCCAGCCGACCGGCCCAGAGTCCGAAAGTCCGGCATATCCTGGCGCCACCAATGTCCAGCTGGTCGCCAATGTGGCCATGGGGGGCGGTGTGGGCTTCTACGCAAGCGACCCGGGTCAAATCACCTACAACATGGCGGTGAAGAACTCGCAGATCGGCTTCGAGGTCAATCCCGGCGGGGCGGCGTTTTATGCCAATTCGGCGATCGGGAACGGAGGGCCCGGAGTGCTCATCTACCTGAACGACATCAATGATTCGATAGGCTTCCCCGAATTCACTCCTAATACGTTCGCACCGTTCAGCGGCAACAACTTCATCGGCAATGATAGAAACAGGCCCGCACTGACCGTGCCGTACTTCAGTATCAGCCCCGGTCCGGGTGCGCACTGCGGCGTGCTGCTGGGAATCTTTCTGCCGCCGGGCTTTCTTCCGCCGGG
The DNA here is from genome assembly GCA_963787695.1 of uncultured Gammaproteobacteria bacterium. Lineage (GTDB taxonomy): Bacteria > Pseudomonadota > Gammaproteobacteria > Steroidobacterales > Steroidobacteraceae > Bog-1198. The sequence goes on along the minus strand of CAWBDX010000003.1, from coordinate 196,463 downwards.
GAGCGATCTTTTCCCTCCACCGCCACCGGGGCAAGCGCCCAAACTGGCAGCGAGCGACAACTACTGGGGATCGGCCAATGGCCCCTCCTCGGCGGAGCCAAATGCCGACGCGGTGGGCGGCGCCTGCAATCAAGATGGCACCACCACGATCACCACGCCGTTCTCCAAGACGTTGTTTCCCGTTCATAGCGGACTTCCCTAGAGCGGAAAGTGAGGCGCGACTGCTTGGGGTCGATTCCGCCCTTTCGACGACGGGATCGAATCGAGGAACCGGTTTGGTTATTCCATTAGATCAAAGTGATCGCAGCGGTCCGGTAGCGCTCAGGTATATTCACTGCCGACACCGCAGGCCGCGATGAAACCTTGCTGCACTCCCCCGTCCGGCCATTCTCACTCGAGGCCTGCGGATGCCACCATCAGCGGCTTTCTAGGCAAATCGCCCGACGGGACGACCTACGCAGTAACGTCGTCCACCTTAAGCGCCGCGCGAATCATCGCGAGCGTCTCACGACGCAGCCGAACACCGTCGGTGGGCAGTGCCTTTGTCTCGCCAGACGTTAAATCTCGAATCATCGCGGCGACACCGCAGCGCGCATCATCGCGCACGTAAGGAAGTGCGGCTTCGAGCAGCGCCGCATTCTGAAATCGTGGAGCCCAGTACCGATAGGCATCAAACATCTGCTGTGCGAGCTCAGGGGAGTCCGACCACACTGCACCCCGGAACAGGTGCTGCGTGATCCATTGCCCGACTCCATAGCAATCAAAGCCTTCACAGGCCGCGTATCCCTGTAACCGGCGAGTCGCGTGAATCGAGCAACGGTGCAAGCGATTCAAATGTGCGCAGGGCGTCTCTGCCGGTTTGTCGACGCGAAATCCCTGCACGGCCAATTGGCCGGGCGCGACACAACAAAGACCGCAGCAGCTGCTGCAATCGGCTCGAAACTGGGACATCGGAGAACCTCGTCATTGCGGATGGGCAAAATGACGAGGCGCTAAAGGAGGGCGCTCTTAAGCGCCTTAATATTAGGGGCGCGCCCGGCACGGGTCAACCCGGGTATTTCGGAGCCACCGCGTATGCAGGCTGTAAGAGTGCTGTGCCAATCGGTACAACCTATATATCTGTGAATGAACCTCCCACAATCCCTGATACCGAAACCGGCCCGCGCGACACCCCGGACATACGAGGCGCGCAAGATCGCCTTTACATTCTGGTCGAGAGGGATTCGGCCCGGCGTTAGTGCGCTTGGTCCGGGGCTATGAATCGGACCCACAGCGAAGGCACGATTTACTGCAGACCGTCCATTGGCGGGGTATGCGGGCAGTCCAGGCCATCCCGTCGGCGGGATAGGTTTGCTCCGTCTTCGTCAAGATCACGATTTCAGCGAGCGCGACGTAGCGTTTGTCCATGCGCTGCTGCCACACCTGACACGCGCGCTCTCCTTCTTCGAGCTGCGGAACCAACCTGCGCGGGCCACCGGAATTGTGATTCTCGATAACATCGGCAACGTGGTCTACAGCAACGAGGTGGCCGCCCAAATCTTAAAGGAGAAATCGGCTGAGGCTATCCCGTTGCCGATTGGCCAAGGACCTCGCCAAGAAAAGACGATCTTTCAGAGCGACCACGGAGACTACGCCGTGACGTTGGAGACAATCCCGGGTCCCTACAAAGTGGTGTCGCTGGAGCCAGTGATGCAAGATAATCTTCGTATGCGGCTCGCCTTGATGGGCTTGACTCCGCGACAGCAGAAGATTGCGTCGCGGGTGGTATTTGGCGTGTCCAACAAACGGATCGCGAGTGAGCTGGATCTTACAGAGCAGACCGTGAAGGACCACATCCATGCGATCTTCCGTAAGCTTGGCATTCATCATCGGGCCGAGTTGGCAGCCCGCGTACTGCCTCTTGCGTTGGACAGCGTGAGCTAGCTTGCGCCACTGTCTTACGCGTAGCTCTGCGACTCCGCACGCTGTGCGTCGTTAGGGTCGAATCCCATGCGACGCGCCGCGCGAACACCAACAGCGGCGCAAGCGAGAAATACTTCTTCATTCGAACAGCTCAAAGTAAATTACTCACCACGGAACCTTCCGGCCCAGGTAATCCAAGTACTGAAGACCCGCTGTTCCAGCCTGCGCGTCCATCGTATTCGCGAGGTTGGGTATGCTTTCTTCCACGCTGAGACGGGCCTCCGGACCGCCTAGATCGGTACGCACCCAGCCCGGCGCCATGAGCAACAATGTGCGTGGATCGCCGGCGTGCCGAGCGGCGAAACTGCGCATCAACATGTTGAGCGCCGCCTTGCTTGCACGATAGATCTCGTAGTGGCCGTTCTCATTATTGGTGATGCTGCCCTGTCCCGAGGACATGATGCCGATTGTGCCCGTTGGCAGCACAAGGTCCTTAAAGCTCTCGACGACACGCATCGGACTCAGGGCGTTGGTTACCATCATCCGTATGAATTCGTCGGTCGAAATGTCAGCGACCATTTCACGAGTTCCGACGCCGGCATTGACAAACAGCATGTCGAACTGTCTCGATGCCAGCCGCGCCCGTAACGCGGCAACCTGATCCGGGTAAGTCATGTCGACGGTCTCGATTTCGAGTCGACCTCGGCGGACTGGCAATAGTTCGTGCAGTTTTGATGGGGTGCTGTTCCGTTTGGTGGCCACAACCTGCCAGCCGCGCTTGAGATACTCCTCAGCCAAGGCAAAACCCAGACCGCGCGATGCGCCGATGAGAAGCAGTGTTTTATCATTCGGCAAAGACGGCATTTACGACCTCCTCAACGCTTTGCCAGCGTAATCGCGTGTTCCGGACACGCAGTCACGCACAACCCACAAGATCTGCACGAATCAGCCTTTGGCGTGTACGCGACTTTGAATCCATGCACACGCAATTTGAATCTGTTCAGCACCCCGAGCGGCCGGTAGTCCTCCTCCGCGATGCGCCTAACTTCGAATACATTTTCCGGACAGACGCGCTCACAATCGCCTTTGCCTTCGCAGCGTTTGAGATCGACCACCGGATAGATGACACCCGGCTCTTGTTTGCAAGCCTGCGAGGAGATGCTCACGTACTGCCTTCGCGGCGGCCGCAGCGCGTCGCGTAGGATTGCTTAAGTTGCTCGCGTTCCTCTGGCGTCATGGCTTCCCATCGACGCCAGTGCCGACCCCGCCAGCCGCCGCGGCCGCGAAATCCGCCGAACAGAATGCGGCACAGGACCAAGAGCCCCAACGCGTGCCAGTAATCGATGACGCGCCCGCCGGCGAACACCACGGGAACGACAGCGTTCCACAGCATCATCACCACCCACCCGAGCACTGCCGCCGCGACCAAAAACAACACGGGTATACCCAAACGCCAAATTCTGTACTTCATTGCTCCTCCTTCAGATTTCCAAATCGTCGTATACGGCTTGCAAGCGGCTCCGCAAATGCAGGACTGCGCTGCGCTTGCGCGCCAGTAAGGTATTCAATGGAACTGCGCTCGTCTGTGCCATGTGTTTGAAGCTCAATCCTTCGAGCTCATGCGCGACGAACACAGCACGTTGCTCGGCCGGCAGCTCCTCGAGGGCTTTGTGCAATGCGTCCATGACTATCGATCTCGCGTAGAGCGCCTCGGGTCCCTGGTCAAGTCCCGGTAATTGCAACTCCAGCCGGTTCTCAGGATTCAAGTCATCTGCCGCGCCAGGGGAGTCGGTCGGCATTCGGCGTTTATTTTTGCGAAAGCGATCAATGAGGCGATTTCGCGCCACACGGAACAGCCATGCGCCCACCTGCTCAATGGGCTCGGGAAGCCGATAGGCCTCGACGAGCTCCTGAAGCACATCCTGTAATAAATCCTCCGCGTCCATCGGATCGTGGACGCGGCGCCGGATGAAATTGCCGAGCCTCGAGCGTTCGCGCACGACTGTCGCAGCGAGATCGCTGTTTCGGTCGGTCGCAGGAGCGGCGGTTTGCTGGGAGTCCATGTGGATAATGACGTTCGAGAGTCGTGGATATTGTAGGTGGGCAATCAATTTATCGACGTACACAATATTGGTGCGGCGCCGCCGCAGCCCTGTCCAGCGAAGCGCTTTTGCTCGGCTAATTGGTGCGCGTGATCTGTATGTTGCGCCGACCGCGGATTCGGTCGCCCGACTGGGGGTATTCCGGCACCGCATCCTCGAGATAGATATCGTGCTTCGTTCCAAAGCCGCTGGCATCGGATGCATTCCAATGCCGATCCGGCAAGAACCTGAATCCTCCGGCGGAGTAACCGACGCTTCCGTTCGCTGGCACACCGACGGCGCCCGCGCCGGTGGGTATTCTGTATGTCGCCGTGCTATGGCCGCATTCCACAACCGCATCGAGCGGACCGGGCCGCGCTTGGAAATGGCCTGTGTTATCAGTCCTTTGCATCCTTAGATCCCGGATTTATCGAGGGCTTGGTCATGAAATGGGCAGCTATGTATCTAGTTGGTTTTGTCGTCCTGGTGGGTGGCCTTCTGGCGGCGCTCTGGAAATTGGGTATTCTGCAAAACATCGGCACCACGTGGACTTTGATCGGAGTCGCGATCCTGATCGGCATTGGCATCATGATCTCCGTCTCCCATAGCGGCAGCAAAGAAAACATCCAGATCGATAGGAAATGACCCGTTCAAGGGCCACAATGCCATGCGTGACGTCGACGTGGTCGAGTCGATATTGGCGCTCGCGGCCAAATAGAGAGCTAATCCGCGGTCATCGCGCCCTACCCCACTGGATTGAACCACGTAATTGACCGATGAGCTGACACGACGGCGGTAAGCGCGCCTTGACAAGAGCGGGTGATCAGTCGGCGAATGCTGCCTCCTCGCAGCTGTCACTCATTGCCCTAGCTGATATGATCCGCAGGTCAGTCGCGGCATCATAGTGCGAATACCAAGACATGCTGATAGACCGTAGAACCGTGATAATCGGCGCGGCCACGTTGGCCGCCGTCAGAACTGCTGAGAGTGGCACGCCTGGCACAGCGGAGGTGCAGATGAATACGCCAACTGAACGTGTACTGGGCATCGGCGGACTATTCTTCCGGAGCCGCGAACCCAAAAAATTGGCGCAGTGGTATCAACTGAATCTCGGGATTGACCATCAAGTATGGCAACAAGCCGCCGGCCCGACCGCATTCACTCCGTTTGCGATGGATACGGACTATTTCGGATCGAAGCAGCAAGAGTGGATGGTGAACTTTAGAGTTCGAAGTTTAGACGCCATGGTTGCGCAGCTGCAGAAGTCCAACATTGAGGTGAAGGTGGATCCTGAAAAATATCCCTACGGTCGATTCGCCAGACTGCACGATCCGGAAGGCAATCCGATCGAGCTGTGGGAACCGGCAAGCCCGGCATAACCATTTGCCTAGGAGGTCGCTACTCAGGCGCGAGCGGGCATAGACCTGTGATTGTGCCGAACGCGTCCTCGCCGTTCATCACCCTGACGACCTTGTAGTAGTCCCAGTCGTATTTGGATTCCTGCGGGGACTTCACCTGCATGACGTACATGCTATGGATCATCAAGCCGTCGGCGCGGATGTAACCGCCCTTGGTGAACATGTCGTTGATCTTAATCTTCTTCAGTTCCGACATCACCTTGTCGGAGTCTGTAGTACCAGCAGCCTTGACGGCGTTCAGGTAGGTCATGGTTGCGGAGTACGTCCTCGCCTGCACCATCGTCGGCGGCTAGCCAACAGAGTGGACGTTGTTGATGAATACCATGAGACCTACAGGCTTCATCGTTTTGGTGAGCCCAAACTCGTTCGCGGCCTTCAGCCAGTTGATAAAGTCGGTGCCGGCGTTCGCCAACCCAAGCACCTGCGCGCCGAAGCTTGCGCCTGCAGTACGAACGAGGAGGAGTCGGAGGTCTGCAGCGGCACCCGCACGGCACCGACATTCTTGCCGCCGTTGGCATCGACAACCTTGGAGGCAGCGCCCTGCAACTGCGAGCCGAAGGCATAATCGGCGGTGATATAAAACTAGGACTTGCCGCCGTTCTTCACGATCGTGGCGGCGGTGCCGTTGGCGAGCGCCGTCGTGTTGTATACGTAGTGGACGGTGTAGGCCGTGCAGTCCTCATTGGTGAGCGAGGCGTCGGCGGCACCCGTGATGAAGATCGGCACCTTCTTCGCCGAAATTACCTTCGCGATGGCAATGGCGGCGCCGGTATTGGTTCCGCCGAACAGCATACTAAGGCCATTCTGATCGGCCCACTCGCGGGCCTTGGATGTGGCAACGTCGGGTTTGTTCTGGTGGTCCGCGTAGAGCACCACAATCTTCCGGCCGAGCACGGTGCCGCCGAAGTCTGCGATGGCCATGTTGATGGCCTCGACCCCGCCCATACCGAAATTGTCGGAGACTACTCCCGACATGTCATCGACGTCGCCGATCATTACGTCGGGATCCGCGGCGTTCGCCGCACCGGCGCCGACCATGGCCAGTGCCGCCGTGAGTCCCATCCCAAAGAACGTGAGCTTCATGACCCTCTCCCTGGTTTTTCTTATGTCATGCTGCAGCAGTTTGTGCCTCGCGTTCGGTAGCGGTCAAAAGTAACCAGTTCGCGCAACGAACGCTCAAGTGAACGTTGTGTGTTTGAGAGGCAAGCGACGTGCTCGGACGCCGGTGAGGGAGAAGAGTGCGTTGGCGACTGCGGGGGCGATCGGCGGGACGGCTTCCTGGCCGACGCCGGACGGGGGTTCGGCCGAGGGCACAATGTGGGCTTCGACCGTTGGAGCGTCCTGGAAACGAACAATCTGGTAGTCGTCATAGTTCGACTGCACGACGTGGCCGTCTTCCAAGGTAATTTCCGCAAACAGCGCGGCGGACAAACCAAACACCACGGCACCTTGCACTTGCTGCGTGATTGATCGAGGATTGACAGTAATACCGCAATCCATCGCGGCGACCACTCGGTGCACGTGCGGCTTGCCATTCACCAGCGAGATCTCGGCCACTTCGGCGACGGTGGTAGCGCCGGACATCTGATGCACGGCGATGCCGCGAGCGCGGCCTGCCGGAAGCTTCGTGCCCCACCCGGCCTTCTCTGCGGCGAGCTTCAAGCATGCCACGTGCCGCGGTTTGTCCTTTAAGAGCGCCAGACGGTATTCGAGTGGGTCGCGTTTTGCCGCGTGCGCACACTCGTCGATGAAACTCTCAATGGCGAACGCCGTGACGCTATGCCCCACCGAGCGCAGCCACTGGACCGGGACGGGCTGCTTTTGCTGGTGCACGTCAAGTCGAATATTCGGAATCGAATACGGCATATCGGCAGCGCCGTCGAGAGTTGAAAGATCCAGTCCCGTCTTGGGATCAATCGCCATGGATTCAAACACCGTGCCCGCGTACAACGGTTGAACCACCTGTGTATGGGTCCAACTCGTCGGGCGCCCGTCGCTTCCAAGTGTGGCGGTCAATCTGTTGTGGGCCTGTGGGCGGTAGTAGCCACCCCGCATGTCGTCCTCGCGTGACCACACCGTCATGACGGGCTTGTGAAACGCCTTGGCGACCATCGTCGCCTCGCGCACGAAATCCGAGCTTGGATTGGCGCGCCGTCCGAAACCGCCGCCCAAGTAAGTGGTGTGCAGGTGCACTTTCTCAGGGGGCAGGCCGCCCACCTCCGCCGCCGCCTTGCGATCCAGGGTTTGCGATTGAGTGCCTGAGTACACATGGCATGCATCGGCGGTGATCGCGACCGTGCAGTTGAGCGGCTCCATCGTCGCATGGGCCAGAAACGGTGTCGCATAATCCGCGACCAAGTGTTTCATCGCGCCGGTTGCAGTACCGCTTTGACCCACGGCAAGGGCGACGATGCCGGGGCGTGCCGCAAGCGCCGCGTAATTGTCGGCGAGTTGGGACGTCGAGAGTCCCGCACCGGGACCTGCACGCCATTTGACTTTTAGCGCGTCGCGGCCACGTCGGGCCGCCCAGGTGTTGGTGGCGATCACGGCGACGCCGGTTGGTACCTCCACCACCGCAACGACATCGGGGATGGCCTTCGCAGGTGCGGCGTCGAAGGAGATGATGGTCCCGCCGAAGCTCGGCGCCCGCGCGATCATGGCGTAGTGCAGATCCGGCAAGCGCACATCCAAACCAAAGGTGGCCAGTCCAATCGACTTCTCGCGCGAATCGATGGCAGGGAGGGATTTTCCGATGAGGCGCCACTCAGTTTGTTGCTTGAGGGATACGGACTTGGGGACCGGAATCCCGGACGCCCGCGCGGCTAGCGTCCCATAGCCGAGGCGCCGGCCGCTCGCCCGATGCACGACCGCGCCGCCCTCCGCGACGAGTTCCGCAGCCGGGACATGAAGGACTTCGGCACCGGCCTGGATCAGCAGTAGCCGCGCTTGAGCACCGGCCTCGCGCATTGCGGTGAAGCCGGTAAGGATGCTGTCGCTGCCGCCGGTCGCTTGAAAAGGAAATGAAGGGTTGTTGTAAATCGGAGCGACGGGGGCAGATTCGACGCGCACGCGCCGCCAGTCGACTTCGAGCTCCTCGCCGATGAGCTGCGCGTAGCCGGTAAAGACGCCCTGCCCCATCTCGGACTTTCCGATGATCAGTGTGACGATATCGTCCGAGCCTACGCGGACAAAGGCGTTGACGTCCGCGCTCGTCAGTGCGCCGGCGCCAGTTGAGCCCGGGGCGCTTCCCGCGCGCGCTGCGGGAAGTGCAAAGCCGACCAGGAGACCGCCGGCGGCAACGCAGGCAGTTTCAAGAAAGTCGCGCCGCGATGAGCTATGAAACAGATCCATGTCAGGCTCCCGCAGAACGGCGAATCGCTTTGCGAATCCGGTCATACGCCCCGCAACGGCATAAGTTGCCGTTCATCGCCGTGTTGATCTCACCGTCGTTGGGCGCGGGATTGGATGCAAGGAGTGACACGGCCGCCATGATCTGGCCCGATTGACAATACCCGCACTGCGCTACGTCCTCGGCGATCCAAGCTTCCTGTACTTTCTTACCCAGGGGGGTGAGGCCGACGCCCTCAATTGTCGTGATCTTCTTGCCGGCGACGGCGCTCAACGGCAGTGTGCATGCGCGTGCCGATTTGCCGTCGATGTGCACCGTGCACGCACCGCAAATCGCCGCCCCGCAACCGTACTTGGTACCGGTAAGCCCCAGAAGATCGCGCAGCGCCCATAGGAGCGGCATTTCAGGTAATGCCTCGATCTCAAGAGGCTTGCCGTTAATCTCGAGCTTCATTGTAGACTCCAGCAGCAGTGGCGCATCGACTTAGCCAGTCACGAATTCTGCGCCGCTGGGGCGGCGATTAATTCTGAACAGGCGGTGCGATCGGCCACTGAAGTTGGCTGATCACTTCATCGAGCGAGTGATTCGCATCGCCGGCAAGCTCGCGCTTGGCGAACTCATTCAGCGCGGCCTCATGAACAACCATTGAATGAGCCACTTGGCGTTCGCCGTCCGGCGCTGCGGCTTCGATTTCGCGGAATTTCTGGAGGTATTGGCCCGTAATTTCGGCACTCAGCTCCATGAGCTCTCCCCAGGATTTTTCCTTGAATCCCTTGGAATACTCTTCAACTTGAGCGCTGACATCGGTTTGCACGATGCTCAAGCCGAGTTGCATCAAAAACGGACGCAGCCGCGCCTTGGTCTCTGTCTCCAGCTGCTGAAGAGTGGCCCATTTGTAGCGGCGCACTGGATCGCGTTCGAGCTCCAGCCACCGCCCGAGAACCGCCTCGCCCAGAACCTCGCCTTGATACATGAACTCGTGGACTGCCGCCAAATACTCCGTTCTGTTCATGTGCTCCCCCTTAAGACTGGCCCCGCTTTGTTGCAGCAAGTGTGCGCCAAACGGCGTGAGGTGGTCAAAAATTCTAGTCGCGATCAGGGGCCCCCGGAGGGAATAGCTTACGGTAGGGTCGCGCTTCATCAACCGTGCGTGCGATCGAGGGTCGAGCAAGCAGTCGAGCGCGGTAGGTGCGAACGCCTGGGAATCGATCGCCGATTGGATGCACCCAGTCCGCATAGAATAGCGCGGGGGCTGCTGCGCAATCTCCGATCGTAAAATTGTCGCCGAGCGCCCATGCGTGATCAGTAACATGTTTGTCCAGCCATCCATAGGCGACGTCCAGCATGACCCTCGCTTCAGCGACTCCTTTTGCATCGTGCTCGCCATCGGCTCTCATGTGGTCCGAAACCAACTTCTGCATCGGTGTCATGACGTAGTTGTCAAAGAATCGATCCAGGAAGCGGGCCTTTAGGGCGGCGTCGATATCGTCAGGAATCAGCCGCACTGTTCCGGGGTGCCGAAGCATCAGATGTTCAATGATGACGCTGGATTCTATGACCGTTACTTCGCCATCCTTGAGCACAGGGAATCTCTTGAGCGGCCAGAGCGCTTCTAACTCGGCAAAACCTGCTGCATCGTCAACCATGCGATAGCGGAACGGCATGTCGTTCTCATATAGCGCGATCAAAACCTTCCAGCAATAGGCGGCGAACGGGTGGGCGTAGAGTGTCAATGACATACTAATTAGCTCCGAACTTTGTTTGCGAATCGATAGACTGCGACGGCTCCGAACCCGGACAGTACGCCACCAGGTTCTCTCGATTACGTCGGCTCCTAGGCGTTAAGGTTTCCTTAACAGCTATTTAGATACCCCGTTTGTTGCGCGATGGTAGTGCGGCGCACTCTGGCCGCTGCTCGGTCAACTCAGTCGGAGTATTCACATGATCTCTGAAATCATCACCTCTCGCCTCACGTGGTCCACGGTTCGCGCGGCTGCCTTGATTGCAGTGTGCCTCGCAGCGCCAATAGCGGCATTGTCGCAACAAGCGACGGTCGCCGTGCCTACAAGCGCCGCCAAAGTATCACTGGCCGACCTCGACCTCACGACGTCGGATGGCATCGCCGCAGCGCGCGACCGCCTCCAAGGCACTGCACGCCAGTTATGTTCCCAACAGCTTGACAATCTGCAGCCTTCGCATCGTGTTGACTTCCTGAGCTGCGTCGATAACTCGTTGATTCACGAGCTGAAGCAGGTCAGCAGCAGCGCACGGACCGCCATCTTAGCGCACAGCTCGGCGTGGCCTACCGCCGCTGACGACGGAACTCTTGGCCAACCGCGCGAAAGCGCTCCTGATACGAGCGTCGTCGCCATCTCAATTGCGGATCTGGATCTTTTGTCTCCACAAGACGTGCTCATTGCGCGCGAACGAATCCACAACACTGCGCGGCGTCTCTGCAGCCAGATCAATAGCAGTCAAGGTCCCGCGTCGTATTATTCGCACTGCGTGAATGATGCGACGGTAGGCGCGCTTCGGCAGATCAACGAAGGTACGCTCGCAAACTAAAAACGTAGCGTACCGCCCTGCCCGACTTCAAAATTGAAACGATCACGGGGTAGTTCAAGGCAAGCGAATGAATTGAGATTACAATTCGATTACCAGGAACGGGTTGGATCTGGGAATTAATGCACCGAGGCGACATTCTAGTAGGAATCGCGGCGTTGTTGGTGCTGGTTGTCGGACCACTGCTATTCGGCCTTGGAGGTAGCAGTTCTACGGCTCAAACGACAGTTGGCGCGGTGCCGGAGCCGGCAGCCTCTTGGGATTGGAGGCTCGCCGTTACCTCGGCGCTGCTGTACGCCGTTGCGTTCAATCTGATCTTCTTCGTTCAGGAGCTGTTTTTGGTGCTGCCGAAGGCATTGACGCCCGGGCTTCGCCCGATTCTTTTTCACAACAATCATACCTGGACAGGCGAGAACCCGCTGGCACGACTGTTCCAAGGTACCGGGGCGCTGGCGATATTTGCAACAGGCGTTATCTGCGCTCTGCTGCTGAAACATGGCCCTCCCCGCTCACCCAGTCTGCGGCTGTTTCTCATTTGGATGACCTACAACGGGTTTTTACAGTCCCTGGCGCAAGTCGTCATTGGCTCCATTGAATCTAAGAACGATGTCGGCATGGCCATGGACTACCTGCATCTGGGAGCAGCGACGAAGATCATCGCGGCAATTGTGGCGCTCGTCACAATTGCAGTTACTGCGCTCTCTTTGAGGGGACCGTTGTTAGGCCTTGCGCAGAACGCCGAGGATATCGCCAGCAATCGAGCTCGCGCTACGTTTATGTTTCGCGTGGCGACGGTGCCGGCATTGGCGTCGATCATGCTCATCATTCCCTTCCGCGTGCCCCGCAATTGGGTTGAGGTCGCCGCAGTGCCGCTGGTGGTGACGGCGATCGGGATCGCTTGGGTCCAAGCCGGGGCCTGGGCCGTTCAGGGGGTGAAGGCGAGCGGTGCCTTAAGCTCGAACTCAATTGCATACGCCTGTGGCGCACTGCTTATCCTTCTGCTGATATTTCAATTTGTCTTGAGACCAGGCGTGCACTTTTACTGAGTCGGCATTCCGCACGCCATGTGACGTCAGTGCTATGTCCATGTGATCGCTACGGTTGATTTAATACGCTGACCAAGCAAGCGACGCCATTGAAGGTGGCGTGCATAACGAATGAGGGTCGAAGCGATGATGAGCGGACGGCGAACACCGATGAGACCAGCCCTAAGGCCATTCGAACCCCGAACGCCAGTGCGCCGATGGCCCCCAGCTTGAAGCCATTATTATGGAGCAGTGAAAATAGCACGCTCAAAATCAAGGCAGCCGCCCACACGTTGATTTTTTTCTTAAGCCAGTCGAGAAGAAGTCCGCGAAATATCAGCTCTTCGGCCAAAGGTCCTATGATAGCGATCAAAACAAGCGCGGCCGTGAGTTGACTTACGTTACGCGGCAGAATCTCAGGCGATGGCAGCGGCACGATGTCGATGCCAATCGCGCGGAGTAAAATCGCCACGACGGATACGAGTACTGTCAAACTAATACCGCAGGCGGCCGCGGCCAGAAGTACCCGGAGTCGGGTCCTTGAGAAGCGAGCTACTAAGCTATCCCAGCCGCGATTTTTCGCAAGCCACTGATAGCCTAAAAGCCAGGAGCCGTAAACGGCGGTCCCGAAGATGATCCCCGTTACAAATTTTGAGTGGCTAAAGAACCGGGCTATGCCGATAGCTATCAACCCCAGCGCTGCGCCGAGGATGAGGCCGCCTACAAGTAACAGCGCGATGTCACGCAATCGGACTGGTTGCACGGGTCGCACCGCGACAGGATTGATCAGAATATTTTCGGGTGCATCGGTCATCGTTGGCGTGCTCAGGCGCTCACCCGTGTCGCGTTGTTGGAAACCGCATGCGGCTGGTCCGAATGCTTGAATATGTTAATTGTGCCGGCATGACAATAACACCGCCAATTGAATTGATGAACGCATCACAATTTTCCAAAAACCCTTGAACTATAGTCGCGCGAATCAAGGAACGAGGAGATGTTATGTCGCGCTTCGTCTATTGTTTGGCGGCCGGATTAGTGATGCTGGTAGTTGCAGTTCCCGCCTCCGCCACGGACATCTACTGCACTGTCGTCGGCACTGTGCAAGGTACATTTCAAGGTGATCCCGCAACGCGAGGTACCACTACACAGATTGCCGTGTATTCGCTCACGCAGGAATTGAAGATCCCCTTCGACGCGACAAGCGGGCAGCGCAGCGGACAGCGGCAGCACTCACCCGTTACGATCGTCAAGGAGCTCGACAAATCATCCCCGCTGTTCTTCAACGCAGCGGCGACTAACGAGACGCTCAAATCGGTGACCTGCACGCTGTATCGCACCGCGCTTGGCGGCATGCCGCGGGCGTACTACAAGATCGCACTTACAAACGCCAGTGTGGTTCAGATCAAGGATAGCGGTGACGGGGTAAATGGTAACGCGCAGGGCGATGAGCGCGAGCGGATCTCATTTACATACCAGAAAATCGAGCTGACCGACCTCGACTCAAATACCACCGCCACCGACGACTGGCTGTCATTGGGGTAAGAGCTCCAGTTTTTGATTGCTGTGGCATCTACCCTGGAAATATCCGATTAGGTATAATTGACTCTCAGGACGTGCCTCTCGGCACGCCGGTGCCGCAAGGGGCGCTGCGACTGAGTTTGAGACCAGCCAGGCTTGCGGTACCGTGGCTTTAGGGCCAACGGCGCTCTCAACACTTAAAGGAGTTGCAGAGTGCCATGAACGCCATTACCAATACTGCCGGTGTTACCGGCGATTTCTACGTCGCCGACCTGACCCTTGCGGACTGGGGTCGCAAAGAAATACTCATTGCGGAAACCGAAATGCCAGGGCTTCTGGCAATTCGCGCGGAATACGCACCGCTTCAGCCGTTGCGCGGTGCGCGCGTAGCCGGTTCACTGCACATGACCATCCAGACCGCAGTGCTGATCGAAACACTGCAGGCCTTGGGTGCCGAGGTGCGTTGGGCCTCGTGCAACGTATTGTCCACGCAGGATCACGCCGCGGCGGCGATCGCTGTGCGCGGAACATCGGTGTTTGCTCATAAGGGCGAAACGCAGGATGAATTCTGGGACTACACGCATCGCATCTTCGATTGGCCCTAAGGCGCGGCACGCCAACCTGCTTGTCGATGACGGCGGTGATGCCACGTTACTGCTGCACTTGGGCGCACGGGCCGAGCGCGATGCGAGCTTGATTGCGCACCCGAACAACGAAGATGAGACCGCCCTGTTCAGAGCCATCAAAGCGACACTGAAACGCGACCCACACTGGTATTCGGTACGCCTCAAGGCCATACGAGGCGTGTCGGAGGAGACCACGATTGGCGTCAAACGCCTCTATCAGATGGCCAGGGATGGACAATTGGCCATTCCGGCTATCAATGTCAATGACTCGGTAACCAAGAGCAAGTTCGACAACCTTTATGGCTGCCGTGAGTCGCTGGTTGATGCCATAAAGCGCGCCACCGATGTCATGGTGGCGGGCAAGATTGCCGTCGTCGCCGGCTACGGCGATGTGGGTAAGGGCTCAGCACAGGCTCTACGCGCGCTTTCAGCGCAGGTGTGGGTAACCGAGATCGATCCGATCTGCGCACTGCAGGCCGCGATGGAAGGGTATCGCGTCGTAACCATGGACTACGCAGCCGAGCATGCCGATATTTTTGTCACCGCTACCGGCAACTGTCATGTGATCGGGCACCAGCACCTGAAGCGCATGAAGAACAATGCGATCGTTTGCAACATCGGCCATTTCGACAATGAAATCGACTGCGCCTCGCTCAAGCAATACAGGTGGGAAAACATCAAACCCCAGGTTGATCACATCATCTTCCCGGATGGTAAGCGCATCATTCTCTTGGCAGAGGGTCGGTTGGTGAATTTAGCCTGTGGCACCGGTCACCCAAGCTATGTGATGAGCTCATCGTTCGCCAATCAAACGTTGGCGCAGATTGAGCTATATATAAATACTGCGAATTATCCCGTCGGCGTGCATGTGCTGCCTAAACACCTGGACGAGAAAGTGGCGCGTTTGCAGCTGAAAAAACTCAGCGCCGAACTTACCGTACTCACCGACCATCAGGCGCGTTATATCGGTGTCGAGCCGGCGGGGCCGTATAAGTCCGATCAGTACCGCTACTAATACCCAAGATTGCTTGGGCATTATCGACGGATCGCCAGCTTCAGATCGCCGCCGACGAAAGTGGCCAAGCGTTCGGCTTCCGCTGCAATATGTGCGCGGGTCCAGCGCGGCAGTTTGTCGAACGGTTCGATCTCGACGGACACAGTTCGGCCTTTCTGCGCGTGCTTCCATACGCCCGCCATGTGGCCGTTCACGAGAAGAACTGCGGAGACCCAGCCCTGTAGTCGATAGATCCGCTGCCGGTACTTCGGATCCAATAGCGCCGGCACCCGCCGCGACGCACACACCACCCACTGATCGAAGGCGGGCAACAAGCGTACGACATTGACCGGCTTGGTGGTGGCCAGCTCGGCAACATCCTGGCTCAGCATCCAGTAGCGCTCCCCTTCGATTGCTACTTCCGTTGCGGCATCGCCGAGCGCGGCGAGTCTGCGTTTCGCCTGGCCCTGGTTGATCCCCCACCAGCGGGGCCCAAGGTCGTGCGCAGTGGCGGGACCGTAGGCGGCGAGATACCGGGTCGTGAGCGCGTTGAAGGCTTTGTTCTGGTCGGTCTCCACCTTCAGCTTGCGAAGCCACGTGGCTGGATGGGTAAAGCGCACGGGTTGTCCGTCGTTTGCCGCAAAGCATAGGGACCCGGAGAACGATGCGTACCTCAGGGACCCGCTCCAGCTGCTCAGCATGCCCTCGACCATTTTCTTTGTGGCACCAAGCTCGCTTATGGCCGCGGCCAACTGCGTGCGCGTGAGGATATGCCCGCGGAGCGCCTTGTCGATGTAGCCGGCGACCGGAACTGCTTCGGGATTCTTCAATGGCCACACGCCCGGTTTCCAGATGCCAAAGCCGGCAATGAAGGTGCCGAGATTGGCGGCCGGCAACACGTGCAGCGTTGCGCGCATTGCCCACATCTTAACCAGAGTGCGCTTGCGCCACAGGGCATCCGCAACGGCGTCTCGCTCCAACCCTTCGATGCGGGCCCAAAGCGCGAGATCCACCGACGACATCAACTGGGCGTGCAGCCCCTGGAGCCGGTCGACGACCGGCACGAGATCATCCCGCGAGGCGCGTTCCATCAGGTAATGCCGCCGCATTCGCCACGCCAGCACCTGTTCCCATGAAATGTCGATGCGATCAATGGGCCGAGAGACACGGGTCATCCACTGCTCCCGCCGGTCTTACCGAATGGCATCTCGGCGATCCAAACTGTTGCGGTCCCAGCCGGCTGCATCTGCGCATAGCGAGTAGGAGTTGCTTAGGAAATCGAGCACGATTTTTGATGGATCCGCGAGCACTCGGATCTCATCGTAATTGAGCAAAAACTCGCCAAGGTTGGAGTCGAATGCGCCAAGCCCAGTCAGTGGGACATGGCCAAGGCCGACGGGTACGGGAGCAACATAGGAATAGAATGCGGCTCGTCCATAGCCGCCGTTACCGGGCCAAAAACCTGCACTGATGCATTCGTGGGAGTACGCCTCGGCCTGAATCGAATCCGCGCCCGGCCGCGGCGGCGCCCGTTTGCCGTTAAAGCGCGTGACCGCCAGGTCAAAGGAGCCCCAATAAAAATGTACGGGGCTGATCTTGCCGTAGAAGTTGCAGGAAAAGCGCCTAAACAACGCTTCAGCTTCAATCAATACCCTCCAAAAGCGCTGGACGGCATCACCGTCATAGCTCGCGTGGACGGTGTCCTGATCGAAGCGAATAGGGTTCGCGACTTCCACCGGCCGCGGATTTATGCGGACCTCGACCGCCAGATCCTTGAGGGTGTGCAGATAGGCCGCGTAGAAATCACGCACGGATTGCGGTTCAAGGCTCAAAGCCCGTGCGCCGCCGGAACTGCGACGAAAGGTGAGTAAATGTGACAAGAAGTCAAATTCGATTTCGAGTGCATCCCCATCGGCCAGGGGCATCGCGGAAGTTGATAGGCCGCGAGCCGTCACGTACAGGGTTACGTTCCACCAATGATTTTGCCTGGGCGTGAGCGCGAGCCGCGTCTTGCCGACGATCTGCGTGAACATGTGCAGCGTTTCGGCGGTAGCTTGCCACTCACGCCACTCGAGGCTGAGCCATGAATTCATAATGGACCTTTGGGCCATAAACGCCGAGCCAGGCATCGGGTAAGCTGCATGGTGTCTGCCATATTCAAGGAGTTCAGAATGCGCAGTACCGGTTTCCGCCTTGTGCACATAAAGTATGCCTCTGTCGCGTCCACGCTGCTGATTTTAAGCGTGGCGTGGCTTTCTGGCTGCGCCGGAAATAGTGGTTCGGCAAAGGGCGCCTGGCAGGTGTCGCCGCACCCCTCTTTTTCGAGAATACTAATCGTTGGGATCAGCACGAACTTCGACCAGCGCTGCGCGTTCGAGTTTTCCCTGGTGTCGCAGTTCGCGGGGAGCTCGACGCTACCAATAGCTAGCTGCAACACCATGATGCCGAAGGACCCCCTGACGCGTGCAAATATTGATCGCGTGGTCGCCGCGCAGCATGCCGACGCCGTACTCACGAGCGCCGTCGTCACGCTGCAGGTCGGGTCGCAGCCAGGCTACACCATCCCCTACTACCAAGTCGTCGGCCAGGGATACGTGACGGGACCCATGGGCGAGTACGGTGTCCCCGTGGCCTTCGTGCAACTTGAGACGACACAATCGATTCCACAAATCACCGGCGACATTCATATCGTTACGAAGCTCTTCGATACACACGCTGCGAGCCTGGTCTATACGGTGGATATGCGCGCAAAGTCCGACGATATCCAATCGGACTCAGTCGCGATTGAGACGATGACGGGGCTGATCGCGGATCGTTTGCGTCGGGACGGCGTGATTCACTAAATCCGGACGGTGGCTGGCCTAGCGGCGCCGCCCCGCCTCGAATAAAAACCAAGTGCGTCGTTCGGTTTCATCGATCCAGTTCTCGATCAAACTGGCGGTCGCGATATCGCGATGTTCGTCGACCACGTCATGCACCTCGCGCAAACGTGCCGCCAAGGTCTGGTTGTCCTCGCGAAGCTCAGCCAACATATCCAGTGGGTCGACGTATTCGGCGTCGTTATCCTTGATTCGCTGGACGCGCGCGATATGCCCGATCGAGCGCAAAGTCGAGCCGCCCGTCTTTCTGATTCGTTCGGCAATCGGATCGGTCATCGCATACAACTGATCGGCTTGCTCGTCGAGCAGCAGATGGTAGTCGCGGAAGTGCGGGCCGCTCATATGCCAGTGGAAATTCTTGGTCTTCAAATAAAGCGCGAACACGTCGGCGAGAATCGCATTCATGCCCCCCGCTATGTCCGCGGAAGCTTCTTCACCGAGATCGGTCGGCGTGATCAAAGGTGCGTTGCGACGTCGCTTGAGCCCGCCGCGACTACTGGGCTTGCTGTTGGCCATGATGTCTCCGTGACTTAAGCAGAAAGATTCTCGGGTGAGCGAACGCGCAGCTTCCAGTTGGGCCGGACGTAATGGCAGGTGTAACCGTTCGGATAGCGTTCAAGGTAGTCCTGATGTTCGGGTTCGGCCTCCCAAAAGTCGCTCGCCGGGGCCACTTCCGTTACAGCTTTGCCTGGCCAGAGACCCGATGCGTCGACATCCGCAATCGTCTTTTCCGCGATCCGCTTCTGTTCATCGCTCGTGTAGAAGATTGCTGAACGATAGCTGGTCCCGGCATCGTTGCCCTGGCGATTCTTTGTGCTCGGGTCATGAATCTGGAAAAAAAACTCCAGAATTTGACGGTAGCTGAGCTTGGCAGGATCAAAGATGATCTCGATTGCTTCAGCATGGGTACCATGCTTGCGATAGGTTGCATTTCGCACGTCCCCGCCGGTGTAGCCGACGCGCGTCGAGATCACGCCGTCGTAGCGCCGAAATAAATCCTGCATTCCCCAGAAGCAGCCGCCAGCAAGAACCGCGCGTTCTTCGGTCATCGGATGTCCTCCACTCGATTGAGATAATCGCCATAGCCTTCGGCCTCCATATCATCGCGGTGGATGAATCGCAACGACGCCGAATTGATGCAATAGCGTAACCCGCCGCGGTCCTCCGGGCCATCAGAAAAAACGTGGCCGAGATGGCTGTCGCCATGCGCCGAGCGCACTTCCGTTCGGGTCATACCGTGGGTGGCGTCCCGCAACTCATTGATGTTCGCAGGCTCGATCGGCTTGGTGAAGCTCGGCCATCCGCACCCTGACTCATATTTTTCGGAGGACGCGAACAGGGGCTCGCCCGACACGACGTCGACATAGATGCCCGGTTCCTTGTTGTGCAGGTATTTACCGGTTCCTGGGTGCTCTGTGTAGTTTTCCTGTGTCACCCGATACTGCTCGGGAGACAGTTTGGCGATGGCCTCCGAATTCTTACGATAGTTCGTCATTTTCCCTGCCGGGGTCTGGTGATCGATTTGCCGGTCAATTTAGTTCCCTCTGGAGCCATTTGACCGGTACTCATTGCAGCCAGAGATTGTTACGGGCTTGCATTTTTCAAGACGAACTTTTGCTCGGGTGTTATGCAAGTTTTGCAAACCCTGCTATTTGAGACGAATGGTTGCGCCGTTCGCGTCTTCGATCCAGATTTTGAGGCTGGTTTTGGGATCCTGACGGATTAGCCACTTACCGTCGCCCTGCTCGGTAACACTGATGGCCAATTCCGATCGCCTATTAATCAGATTATCCAAGGCCAACCGCGCTTCCTCGAGCGTGGCGTAGCCTTTGCCGTCTGGATCAGCAGTTGTGCGCAGAAAGTACGGGTGGGCAATTTTGTTTTCCATTTCGCCGTCTCCTTGATGCGTCTCCGAGCGATATGAATCCCTGCAAAGATCTAATGTCGGTTCGCGTTATGCTAAGTAACGTTATGTATTTCCAAGATAATATTTCATCTAATGAGTTGCCATCCGCCCCCCCGGTCGTCTACTGGGCCGCCCCGTGCGCCGCGTTCGCCCTATCGCTAAGATCGCTGGCGATTTGTTGAACGCCTGAAAGCGTGGTCCATAAACTCGCCTGCGGTAGAAATTCAATTTGCTGGCCAAGCCTGCACGGTACCCGAAGCTGAATCGCGAGCCGATGGACACCCAAACCGGTGGAGACTTTCGCCGCCGCGACATTTGCAAGGGGAATGATCTCCTGCGTCCATCGGCGCCGAACCACCAGGTGATCGTGACCATCAATCACCATGTCCGCGACACGATGAACGGGCAGTTTCCACAAAAAATATCCAAAGAAGGCGACGAGTACACATAGCGCCATCACTGTGGGCAGTGGGTTTTGCCGGAGACTGCCATCAATCACGGCGGGAAGCATCACGAAGGCGATCAGTGCGGCCGCACTCAGCCAAAAACCGCGCTTCAACAAAGTGGTCTGTTTGAAAGAAATGAGTTGCGAATCCCGCACCCGCTTAGCGCCGCATCAACCACGTGATGATCGACAGAACCGCGCTCACCAGCAGCATGGTTGTAATCGGAAGGTAGAACTTCAATCCCGGCCTTTCGATGACGATGTCGCCCGGAAGATGGAACAGATGCAGTTTCGTGAGCCACGGCCACAGTAGCCCAACGAGGACCACTATGGCGCCGAGTAACACGAGAAGGCGATTCATGTACGCGCCCCAATGTATGCCGTCGTGACCGGATTGGCCTTGCCGAACTGTAACAGGCTATAAGCTCGCTGCCACCGACCGCAATGCCTGCCTTGTAAACTCATCCGATGGAAAGAAGCTTTCCAGCGCGATCTCCTGCAGGGTGACATCCAGCGGCGAACCAAAAATGGTGGTGGTACCGATGAAACTCAGCACGCCGGCAGGACTGCGAAATTTCATCGGCATGGCGACGCCCATGTGCTCGCCTTGCAAGTGCTCCTCCGCATCGGCGACGGGCAGCGGCAGCTTGCGCAACTCGCCGAGCAGAGCGATCAGAGCTGGTTCCCCTGACGCGGCAATCTGATGGCTCAGGCGTTCAAACAAGTGGGCGCGCCATTGCGCCAGATTGACGATTTTTGGCGCAAGCCCACGCGGATGCAGACTGAGGCGCAATACATTTACCGGGGATTGCAACAGTGATGCGTCAACATCCGTGAGCAGGTGCCGCAACATGCGATTGGCGGCTACCAAGTTCCAATGCCGATCAATCGCCATTGCGGGAAACGGCTCGTGACTGCTTAGAATCATTTCGACCGCCTTCTTTGCCGCCGCCATGGCCGGTTCGTCCAGCCGGGTTTCGCGGTACATCGGTGCATAACCAGCGGCCACCAAAAAGGCATTGCGTTCACGTAACGGCACTTCCAGCCTGGCAGTAAGCCGCAGCACCATTTCGCGGCTCGGATTGGCACGACCAGTTTCCACGTAGCTTAAGTGACGCGTGGAAATGTCGGCTTCGGCGGCGAGGTCCAGTTGACTCAATCGGCGCCGCTGACGCCACGCGCGCAGATGTTCGCCAAATCCCGTACCCCGCGAGTTGAGCGGAGCTTTGCGCAAGACAGCATGCTGGGTTTTCATGGGCGAATTTTAGCCCCAATTTGCAGGGCACCCATTACCTCCCAGGTCATGGACTAAGGAACTGGCCGGCGCAACTATGGGGGCCAGTTGACACCTTAAGGAGCTCAATATGCCTCTCACGTCCTCCGTCAATTTCATGCGTTTCGTATTGTGGGCCGACGTCATTTCCTGCCTGGCTTGCGGCCTGTTGCAGCTGGCCCTTACGACTGTATTGAGTGAGCGGCTTGGGTTGTCGGCGACCCTGCTGGCCTACACTGGAATATTCCTGCTGTTGTATGGCGCGGCGGTACTTTTTATCGCAACGAGAATTCGTGTCCCCAACGCAATCGTCTGGCTGCTCATCGCAGGTAACATGGCCTGGGCAGTGGCTTGCATCGCGTTTCTGCTGGCTGCGGTCGCGGAGCTCACGCTGTTCGGCAAAGGCTACGTCGTCCTGCAAGCGTCGGCTGTGGCAATACTCGCGCAGCTGCAGTACGCCGCCCTGCGCTACGATAAAAGTTCCAGGAACCAGCGGGCGCTCTGTTCCGATCATGCTAATCTGTAGGGCCAAAACAAAATAACCTTACGCCATGCCGTTGATCACACTGTCGCGAAGAACTTTTCTGGCCCGCTCGACCGACCTCGGTGTTCTGGCGCTCCTGACGACGAGTTTGCCGCGCACGGTTCACTCCGATCCCTCAGGGTTACCGGTCGGTATACAGTTATACAGCGTCAATCAAGCACTGAAGTCCGATCCTGGAGGAACGCTCAAGAAGTTGCAGCAAATCGGCTACCGGAATGTGGAGTCGGCTGGATTCGGCGGATTGTCAGCCAAGGACTTTCGCCGTTTGCTCGATGACGCGGGACTTTCCTGTCCCAGCGCCCACCTCGACTTCATGGCGGGCAATATCGAGGCAAACTTTGAGGATGCCCATGCCTTGGGAGCGCACTATGCAGTGAGTTCTATTTTGCGCCGCGGTACAGGCGAGCTCCCACAAATGGACCCGGCCTTCAGTAAATATGCCGAGGTGATGAGGGCCATGACTCTGGAGGATGCCAAGCAGACAGCGGACCTCGCGAACCGGATTGGCGAGCAGGCGAAACAGGCCGGGCTTCAGTATGGCTACCACAATCATTTCATGGAGTTCGTCGATCAAGGGCGCGGACAAGTCGCCTATGATGTCCTGCTGAAGGAGACCAACCCAGAATTAGTCGCGTTTGAAATCGATTGCGGTTGGATGAGGGTCGCAGGCCCCGATCCGGTGCAGTACATCAGGAAATACCCCCAGCGATTTCCGATGATTCACGTGAAGGATTTTCTGGATGTCGGCGCCAAGCACGCAGCACCCGGAACGCGCGTCGGAACCGAACTGGGACACGGATTTATCGACTACAAGCCAATCTTCGCTGCCGCAAAAGGCAAGGGGCTGAAGTATTATTTTGTGGAGCAGGAAGCCCCGTTCACACGCATGAGTCCCATGGATGCGGCGCAAGTCAACTATGACTACCTGCACGCCATCCAGTAATCAACCGGCGGCCTCAGGTTTGCCAGCCCCCGGCTAATGGAAATACCTGGCCGGCAAATCCGTTGGATTCCTCCGACGCCAAGAATATCGTGAACGATGCAACCTCCTCCGCCGTCACCATGCGGCCGATCGGCACCTCGCGCTTTAGCCGTTGTTTGAACGATTCGAGCTTCTGCACCTCGGGCGGAAAGTATGCGGGACTGTCCACAAAGTTGGTGGCGATGAGATTCATGTAGATATTATGTCTCGCAACTTCGATTCCCACCGCGCGTGTGTGCGCCACCTGCGCGCCCCGCGCCGCGCTGTAGCTGGACGTATTCCTCATACCCCGTAGTGCGGATGCGCTGCCCAGCACAACGATCTTTCCGGCTCGCCGCTCAATCATTCGCGGCAACGCGGCACGCAACAATCGAGGAATCGGGTCCACCAGATGAGCAAAAACGCTGCGCCATTCTTCCGCAGTCACCTCCGGCGCAGCAGTCTGCGGCGCGGGCGCGACCAGATGTACAATCAGAATATCTATGGACCCCGCCGCACGCACGGCCTCCTCTGGCGCGGCGGGCGCGGACAGGTCGCGCTCGTCGGCGACGACATCGGCCGCATAGCCGGCGAAGGCCGCGCACAGCGTCGGTCCGATCCATTGCCGACTCTCGGTTATCAGCACTCGTTTCCCGGCCAGGCTGTCCCCTATCTTTCTCATTTCGTCCCCTTGACTGCCGCGCTATTTAATCCGGCACAAGAACAGCCGCTCCTTGAATTCGTCCTTCGCGTAAATCCCTCACCGCTTCATTGGCCGCAGGCAGCGGATAGCGGTCTATCGATGTCCGGATCTGCGCTTGCTGGACAACCGGCAAGAAAGCGGCGGCGTCGCTGCGTGTGAGGTTCGCAACCGACACCAAGCGGCGCTCGCCCCACAATACAGAATAGGGAAACGAGGGAATATCGCTCATATGGATTCCGCCGCACACCACGGTTGCACCCTTCTTCACAGCTTTCAATGCCGCTGGCACCAGCTCACCTGCTGGTGCGAAAATAATGGCGGCGTCCAGCGCCTCGGGAGGCGCATCCAGCGAAGAACCAGCCCACACGGCGCCGAGAGAACGCGCAAACTCTTGGCCAGCCAGATCTGCCGCGCGCGTGAACGCGAAAATTCTGCGCCCCTGCCATCGGCACACCTGCGCGATGATGTGCGCGGCGGCACCGAAGCCGAACAGTCCGATCGTTTTCGCCTCACCCGCCGCAAGCAGCGAGCGCCAACCAATCAGGCCGGCGCAGAGCAGCGGAGCGGCGGCGGCTGGGTTGGCAAACATTTGCAACGGAATTGCATAAGCCGCCTCTGCGATTGTATGGGTGGCAAACCCGCCGTCGCAGTTGTATCCGGTGAATGTCGGCGCATCGCAGAGATTCTCGCGCGCCGATCGGCAATATTCGCACCGCCCGCAGGTGTTGCCGAGCCAGGCAATCCCGACGCGCTGGCCCAACAACATCGCGGATACACCAGCGCCGAGCAAATCGACGATGCCGACAATTTCATGCCCCGGAACGATGGGATAGCGGATTTCCGGCAATTCGCCGTCGATGAGATGCAAATCTGTCCGGCAAACGGCGCAAGCCTCGACGCGCACTCGAATTTGACCGGGTCCAGGCTGTGGATCCGACCGCTCTTCCAGGAGCAGCGGAGCGCTCCTCGCACGTAACACCATCGCTTGCATAAATCGTTACACGGTGCGTGTCTTTTGCCGGCACAAGCCCTAGCGGATTTCGGGCGCCTCGTCGGGGAACCGGGGTATTTTTTGCCCCGGATACCAGAATTTCAAATGGCAGCCCTCGCAAACCTCATCCAACGCCGCACCAGCTTCCAGCAAATCATTTGGATTCTTCGCATCGATTGCCGTGAGCATCTGCTCTCCGACCGTGCGCAGCGCCGTGGCGAATGATGCAAATGAACTGCGATTCTCGTCGATCACCTTCTGCGATTGTTCCGCCGACAGATTGCCGGGCGTGCCCTGGTCTTCGATTTTCTGCACACCCTCTCTTGCCACCCGCCGCCCGTCCATGAGCAGTAGATTGGCGGCTTCGATGAGAACCACCGCGTGAACTCGCAATTCGTCCCACTGTTTATCCGTCGTGGGGTGATTGTTCTTGGTGCCCGATCGGGTCACGACGGTCCCGACTGATTCCCACAAGGCATCGGCGGAGGGATCGACTTCGATCGCCATGATGTCCGAAATACCGGCGACCGGTTTCAACATGGGCGGCGCTACGGTCGCGGCGGGCGACGCCGCCGGCATCGCGGCCGGAGCCGCAGCTTCTTTTGGGGCGACTTTTTCTTGGCACCCGATAATAAGACCGGTTGATGCCGTCGCTAAGAGCGCTGCGATCGCAATGGATTTTCGCATAAATTGTCCTTCTCGTACTTCGATGGGATCCGGCCGGGTCATGCTTCACACATTAAGGTAGGATGTACAGCAAAGCGCAACGCCTAGGAGAATAAATACATGCTGCGTAATTGCCAATCATCCGCGGTCTTGTTAGCCCTGTTTGGCCTGTTGAGCCATGCAGCCGCGGCGGTCGAAGTCGATTCGGGTTTGATCGGGGGCATGAAATGGCGGCAAATCGGCCCATTCCGTGGCGGCCGCGTGGTCGCGGTGAGCGGCGTACCCGGCGATCCGGCGACCTGGTATTTCGGCGGTGTCGGCGGCGGCGTGTGGAAAAGCACCGATGTGGGCGCCTCGTGGAAGCCGGTTTTTGACGGGCAGAAGATTTCCTCCATCGGCGCAATCGCGGTCGCCGATTCGGATCACAACGTTGTTTACGTCGGCAGCGGCGAGGCCTGCCCGCGCGGAAATATTTCGTATGGCGACGGTGTTTACAAGTCCGTCGATGCGGGTCTTACCTGGAAGAACATCGGCCTGCGCGATACCCGCCAGATCGGCGCGGTCATCGTGCATCCGAAAAACCCCGACATCGTCCTGGTCGCGGCGCTTGGGCATGCGTTCGGGCCGAACGAGGAGCGCGGCGTGTTTCGCAGCGCCGACGGTGGCGGCACCTGGAGCCGGGTGTTGTACAAGGATCGGGACACCGGCGCGATCGATGTCGCTTTTGATCCGGACAACCCCAACATCGTCTACGCCTCGCTCTGGCAAATGCGCCGCCAGCCTTGGAATTTTTCCAGCGGCGGCCCGGGTTCCGGGCTCTACAAATCGGCGGACGCCGGGCTTACCTGGAAGCGGCTCGAAGGACACGGCTTGCCCGAAGGAATCCTGGGGCGCATCGGCGTGTCGGTGGCCGGCGGCGGTTCCGGACGCGTGTACGCCTTGATTGAAGCGTCGGAAGGCGGCTTATTTCGTTCCGACGATGAAGGCGCCAATTGGACCCGGGTCAACGATGACCATCGATTCCGGCAGCGCGCCTGGTACTTCAGCCATGTATTTGCGGACCCCGCGACCCCCGACGTGGTTTACGTGCTGAACACCGGCGCGTTCCGCTCGAGCGACGGCGGCAAGACCTTTGCATTGATGCCGGCTCCGCACGGAGATCACCACGCATTGTGGATCGACCCCAAGGAACCGCGGCGCCTCATCAACGGCAGCGACGGCGGCGCCAGCATTTCAGTGGACGGCGGCAAGGCCTGGACTGCGCCCTACAATCAGCCCACCGCCCAGTTCTATCACGTGGCTGTCGATAACGGCTGGCCGTACCGCGTCTACGGCGCGCAGCAGGACAACTCCACGATTGCCATCGAGAGCCGCGATGATGTGGGTGTGATCGGCAGGCAGAACTGGTTCGCGGTCGGCGGCGGCGAAAGCGGCTTTATCGCACCGGACCCGAAGGATCCGGAAATCATTTACGCGAACTCCGACAGCGGCCAGATGAGCCGCTACGATCACCGCACGAACAATTTTCGCGACGTGTCGGTGTATCCGCTCGACGTGTCCGGCAACGGCGCCGCGAACCTGCAATTCCGCCTGCAGTGGACCGAGCCGCTATTCGTCTCCCAGTACGATTCGAACGTGTTGTACACCGCCGCGCAATTCGTGTTGCGCAGCCCCGATCAAGGACGCAGCTGGAAGGCGATCAGCCCGGATCTTACGCGCAACGACAAGAGCAAGCAGCAGCCCTCCGGCGGTCCCATTACCCTCGACATCACCAGTGTCGAGTACTACGACACGGTGTTTGCACTCGCCGAGTCGCCGCGGCAACAAGGATTGCTCTGGGCCGGGACTGATGATGGCCTGATCCACGTGACCCGCGACGATGGTCAAACCTGGACAAATGTCACTCCCAAGGACATGCCGGCGTGGAGCATGGTGAGTCTCATCGATCCCTCGCCTCACGATGCAGCGACGGCCTTTGCCGCCATCGATCGGCACAAACTCGATGATTTGAAACCGTTGATCTACCGGACGCATGATTTCGGCAAAACCTGGACGCGAATCGTTACAGGAATCCCGGACGGCGCGTACGTGCATGCGGTGCGCGAAGACCCGCAGCGCAGGGGGCTGCTGTATGCCGGCACCGAACTCGGTGTTTTCTTTTCCGCCGACGATGGCGGCCATTGGCAAGCGCTGCAGCTGAATTTACCCACCACGCCGGTGCACGATCTTGTTGTAAAAGACAATGATCTAGTGGCCGCGACTCACGGCCGGTCATTCTGGATTCTCGACGACCTGTCGCCGCTGCGCCAGGCCGCGGATGGACTTGCCGTCGGGGATTTTCACCTGTTCCGGCCGGCGCATGCAGTAAAACTGCACTTTCCCAGCGAAGTCGAACGCAGGCTTCCGGTGGGCGACAATCCACCATCCGGCGCGGTCATCGATTACTACCTGAAGAACAAGCCCGCCGATGCCGAGGAGATCACGCTCGAGATTCTCGGCGCCGACGGCAAAGTACTGCGGCGCTTGTCGAATCACCGGCCGGCGGACAGTTCCGAGCAGCCGCCAGAGTGGACCGATCGTGAGCAGCCGGTGGACACCATACCCGACGCCGCCGGCGGCAATCGCTTTATTTGGGACCTGCGCCGCGAGGATCCGGAGAAAATTCCCGGCGCCTTCTACAGCGACGACGGGCCGCGCGGACCCCTGGTAACCCCGGGCAATTATCAGGTTCGCCTGACCGCGGGCGCCAAGAGCCAAACCGCGCCACTCGAGGTGGTTGAGGATCCGCGGCTCACGGGCAAGATTTCCGACCAGGAGATCTCCGCACTTGCGGAGCTGTCGCTGCGTACCTGGACAGACATCGATTTTCTGCACAAGGCGGTAAATCAAATTCGCGCGACGCGCGCCAAGCTGCAGACGATAACCAAGTGGAGCTCGGGAAATCCCGCAGCCAAGCCGGTGATCGATGCGGCAAATGAGCTCAACGCCAAGATGCTGCCGATCGAAGCGCGGCTGGTGCAGGTCAAGATGGCGGCGTCCGAGGACAACCTTCGCTATCCTAATATGCTGAACGAACAATACGACACGTTTGCGGCGACGCTCGATACGGAGGATTTTGGTCCGACGGAATCGCAGCGCGAGGTTTACTCCTACCTGCACGGCGAACTTAACGCCGAACTCGCCAAATGGCGCGCGCTATTCGAGCGCGATCTGCCGGCTTTCCAGGCGCTGATGCGCGAGCATGGTGTTCCTTCAATTGGTGGACCTTAAGACATGAATCCGACAACCCGTTTTTTGCTTGAAGGTCTGGCAATCGGGCTTTGCTGCCAGGCGGCTGCTGCAGTGAATGCGCCAGTTTCCGCGACGGCACCGGTGGCTGCCTCTCAAGCGCTGCAGTGGCGCATGGTGGGACCATTCCGTGGCGGCCGCACCCGCGCGGTGACGGGAATACCGGGCCAGCCCGACACCTTCCTGATTGGCGCGGTCAACGGCGGCGTGTGGAAAACCACCGACGGCGGCCGTACCTGGAATCCTTTGTTCGATGCGGCGCCGACGCAATCCATCGGCGCCATTGCCGTGGCGCCCAGTGATCCCAAGATCATTTACGTCGGGAGTGGAGAAGGCTTGATGCGGCCGGATCTCTCGGTCGGCAATGGCATCTATCGCTCGGAAGATTCAGGGCTACATTGGACGCACTTGGCCCTCGAAGATGCCCAGCAGATTCCAGATCTCGCGGTCGACCCTAAAGACCCCAACCGCCTGTACGCGGCGGTGCTGGGACATCCATTCGGTCCGAGTTCGCAGCGCGGAATATTCAGATCCACCGATGGCGGCAAGAACTGGACCCGAGTGCTCTATCTCAACGATGACACGGGCGGGTCGTGCGTCAAGATCGATCCCGCCGATTCAAACGTTTTGTACGCCGGGCTGTGGAACGTCCGCGCCGGCCCGTGGGAGGACAACAACATATACAACGGTACGGCGGGCGGCCTGTTCAAATCATCCGACGGCGGCGAGCATTGGCGCAAGCTGTCCCGCGGCCTGCCGGAGAATTTGTCGCAGATCGAAGTGGCGGTTGCGCCCAGCAAGCCGGGACGATTGTACGCAACGGTCGCTACGACCTCGGAGGGCGACTATGGATCAGCCGCCGGGCTCGGCATTTATCGGTCCGATGATGGCGGCGAATCCTGGACCCGCGCCACCACCGATCCCAGGCCTGCGCTGCGCATCGGCGGCGGCGATTTGGCCGTAATCAAGGTAGATCCATCCAATGCCGACGTTTTGTACAGCGCCAGCATCGTCACCATGAAATCGAGCGACGGCGGTGTTCATTGGACCTCGCTGCGCGGCTCCCCCGGCGGCGATGATTATCAAAATCTCTGGATCAGTCCCGACGACCCGCAGCGCATCGCCCTGGTGGCTGATCAAGGCGGCATCATTACCGTGAACGGCGGCGCCACCTGGAGTTCCTGGCTCAATCAGCCGACGGCACAGCTCTATCATGTCGGCGTCAGCAACACATTCCCGTATCGGATCTGCTCTGGCCAGCAAGAAAGCGGCTCGGTGTGCATCTTGAGCCGCGGCAATGATGGGCGCATCACCTATCGGGACTGGCATCCGGTCGGAGTGATCGAATATGGGTACGCGGTGCCGGATCCTTTGGATGCCGACATTGTGTTCGGCTCCGGCCGCAGCGTCGTGACCAAGACGCATCTGTCAACGGGGCAGGTTCAGGAGATCACGCCGATTCCTCTCAAGGCCCCGGGAATTCGCGCCGATCGCACCGAGCCGCTGTTTTTCTCGCCGCACGATCCGCACCGTATGTACTATGCCGCCAACCGCCTCTACGAGACCAGCGACGCAGGCGTTTCCTGGCGCGCCGTCAGTCCGGATCTATCGCGGGGAAATCCCGGTTCTCCGGCGAGCGTCGGCGCTTTGAAATCGGCCAAGGCGGATAAGCAGCGCGGCGCCATCTATGCGGCAAGCTCTTCGCCGCTGCGCGACGGACTCATCTGGGCGGGCACGGACGATGGGCTGGTGTGGGTGACGCATGACGACGGCCTGACCTGGCAAAACGTCACTCCGCCTGCGCTCACGCCGTGGAGCAAGGTGACCCAGATCGAGGCCTCGCACTTCGACAGCCAGGTGGCCTACGTATCAGTGAGTCGATTTCGCATCGACGATCTCAAGCCGTACATCTACCGCACCCGCGACGGTGGGCAAACCTGGAACCCGATCACGGCCGGCTTGAGCGAAGATGCGCCGGTCAACACGGTGCGCGAGGATCTGGTGCGCCGCGGCCTATTGTTTGCCGGCACCGAAAAAGGCGTATGGCTTTCATTTGACGACGGCGAGCATTGGAGCTCATTGCAGTTGAATCTGCCGCGCACCTCGATGCGCGATTTGGCAATCCATGGCGAGGATTTGATCCTCGCCACGCACGGACGCTCGTTTTGGGTGCTGGATGACATCAGCCCGTTGCGGCAGTTCACGGCGAAGATCGCCGCGGACGAGGCCACGCTGCTTATACCCGCGCCGGCAGTACGCGCAAAGCGTAGTACGGAAACCGATACGCCCATCCAGCCGGATGAGCCGACGGCACGAAATCCGCCGGACGGCGCCGTGATCGATTACTACCTCGCTCACGATGCAAACCGCCCCGTGACAATTGAGGTATTCGATTCGGCCGGTACTCTGGCGCGACGCGTATCGAGCACCGATCCGGCGCCGTTCACGCCGGCGGAACTCGCGCGCGAGCTGATTCCAACGTACTGGATCCGGATGACGCGGGCGCCGGCGGCCAGCGCCGGCATGCACCGCTGGATTTGGGACTTGCATTATGCGACGCCACGCAGTCCGAGGCGCGGCTTCCCGATCTCGGCCGTGCCCGGCGATACGCCTCAGGAGCCGCTCGGGCCGCAAGCTGTTCCCGGCGTATACCGTGTCCGCTTGAGCATCGGCGGGCACCAGTGGGAGCAGCCGTTGGTTGTCGATCCGGACCCCCGAGTCAAGATCGCACCTGCGGATTATTTGGCGCAATTCGAGCTTGCGAGGCGTCTCGCAGACGCGCTCGACTCAAGCACTGGCGCCTTGTTCGAGGCGCGTTCGCTGCGCGCGCAGCTCAAGGATCGGACCAGCCACGCCAGCGGCGCGCTGGCCGATCGGCTGCAATCGCTGGACCATCAGATTGGCGAGTTGCTGGAGCCGCCGGATGCCGGCGGCACTCCGCAACCGCCCGCCGCGGCGCGCTGGCCGATCGGCTGCAATCGCTGGACCATCAGATTGGCGAGTTGCTGGAGCCGCCGGATGCCGGCGGCACTCCGCACGCGGCCTCGCGAGCGTGAACGGGGATTTCGCGACCTTATACGCACAGGCCACGGGCGCGGACGCGGCGCCAACCGCCGTGCAGGCCGCCGAGACTGACCGTTGCCTCAAGGAGTGGCAGGGACTCAAGGATAAATGGCAGCATGTGCGCGATGACGAAGTTGCCAGCCTCAACACGGAATTGACAAAGGCATCGCTGCCCAAGCTTAAGCCGGAGCTTGCCCCGCCGCAGGATCTGGATTCCGTGGATGAAGAATAGGAATGCGAATAGTCCGCTTAAAATCAAAGCCCCAGGTATCTTAAACGCAGCCACCAGGTGCGCGCGTTCAATAAATAGAACGACTCGCTGCCGAACTCGCTGGCGCTGACGGGGGGGCGCTGATTGGTCAGGTTGTCGCCTTCTACGGATACGACAAAATGGCCGAAGCTATAGCCGAGTGTGGCGTCGAGCTTGGTGTACCCGCCCACCGGCGCGATGTTCTCCTCATCGAGAAAGCGCCTGCCAACATATTGGGCGACGATGGTGGAGTTGAGGCCAGCATTGGGCGTATACAGAACTCCCGCCGCCGCCAGCACATGCGGCGACAGGGGTAAGTCCCTGCCAGCGACATTCACCGTCGTAACGCCGTCGAAGAAGTCGTACTGCGAGAAGTAGGCGTCGTGGTAGGACGCATTGGCCGCCAGCGCAAGATCGGCCGTGACTTGATAGCGAGTCTCGACTTCGATGCCCTTGAGTTTTTCCGCCGCGGCGTTCGCCAGCGCGCCGGTGCTCGTGGGCACGACCAGATTGTTGAAGTTCATGAGAAACATCTCGGCCTGATAGGTGAACCGGTTGCCGGCGATCGCACCTTTGAGGCCTGCTTCGTAGCTTTGCGCCGTCTCCGGACTGAGCAGATCCGGCGTGTAGTCGGGTCCGAAATCGATAGCCGAGGGTTTGAAGGTATTGCGAAAATCCGCGTACACGACGGTCTCGTCCTTGGCAGCCGCCCACAGACGGTAGCTCACGCCGATGGTTTCCGAGGGCCGAATCATCGTCTTGCTGACCCGCTCATCCAAATACACCGGCGGAGGCACGGTGTAGTCGCTGGAGAACTTGCGCTCATAGGCCTCGTTGAGACGAAGTCCTCCGAGTACATCCCAGCGATCATCGGGTTTCCAGTCGAACTGCGCATATTGGCCGGCGAACACCCGCTTATCATTGACCGTGCCAATTTCATTGACCGGCAATTCGCTGGTCGGCGGCGGCAGCACCGAGCCGTTCAGCGGAACCGTGTACGCACCGTTGCCATTCAGCGTGGTCTGCGTGCCGAGTCCATACAAAAGATCGGTGCCGACGATGAATGTGGTGTCGCCGATGCTCTTGTTCGTCAGGTGCGTGTCGAAGTAGTCGTCATCGATGTGACGATTTTGATTCTGAGTATCGGCCGAACCGCTCAAGTCCGGATGCAGGAAGGCACGGATGTCCGTGAGATTGGAATAGGCAAGAGACACGAGGGTATCCCAGGTGCCGGCAGAGGTGGGCTGCGAATAACCCACCGCCAGTTGATACTTGTCCTCGTCGATCTTGGAGTCCGACGGATTGAAATTGGCGTTGATCGGCGTGAGAGTGGTGAGCCCGGAACCGACCCGAATAACAGGACTGGGCGGCACGTCGCGTACAAAGCTCAAGTTCGCATCCACGCGCAGCGTGCCGGTGCCCAAATCGAGAGCGCCGCGATACAACAGGTGCCCATCGGAGACATTTTCGCGCTCATCGGCGAAGCCCAGACTTTGTCCATCCATCGCGATCGACTGCCGGTAGTCGGTCAACTGCGGCAGCACGAAAGAGGCGGAGCCGCGCGCCGATCCATAATTGCCCACCGCAATATCGGCCTCATTGCTCGCCTCGCCTGCCGGGTAGTGCAGCAAGTGCACGACCCCGACGAAGGAGGTCGCCCCATACATCACCGGCGCTGAGCCTTTCAGGACCTCGACGCGCTGAACACCGGTAAAATCCAAAGTGGTGATGCCTGGATTGAACGCACCGCCCCATGGCACTTCATCGACAACCAGGAGAAAGGCGTCGAACTCATGCAGTCCCCAGAATGCCGGCACGGCACTCGAGGGTCCGGCATCGCCCCCTGCCGGCGCTTCGACTCCGGGCACCAAACTCAAGGCTTTGGACATGTCCCAGGCGTCGCGTGCAATCAGCTCCTGGCCGGACACAATCGAAATATCCGCAGGTATCTGATCGACCGGCTCAGGAATACGCGTCGCGGTGACCGTGATCGTCTGTAGAAAATCGTCGGCGGCGAAGACGCCGGTGGCGAGTCCGGCACAAAGCACTGCAGCCCATGAAATCTTCGTCAATTCGAGATTACCGTTGAATTTGCGTGACGCGCAGTCTGGCGGACCACGGCAGGAGATGCAATGGGCTACTATTCCGACATGCCGGCCGGGCCACTTAAGCTTGCAGCGGTGCTTCAGGCGCTGAAGAAACACTATGGCGCGCCCGAACCCTTGCCGACAAGGGATCCCTTCGAACTGATTCTTTGGGAAAACGTGGCGTACCTTGCGCCACCGGCACGCCGGCGCGCGGCCTTCGAACTGCTGCGCCGGCAAGTCGGCTTGCGTCCGGGCGATATTCTCGCGGCATCACAGGCGGCGCTCGAGCGCGTAACTGCGCACGGAGTTTTAAAAGCTCGATTCGCGGACAAGCTCCGCGCGTGCGCGCAAATTGCGATCGAAGAATTCGGAGCAGATCTTGGGTTCGTGATCCGCCAACCGCTGCCGCAGGCAAAAAAAGCGCTGCGACGCTTTCCCGGCATCGGCGAACCGGGAGCCGAGAAAATTCTCCTCTTCGCCGGAGTGCAAAACTCGCTCGCGCCGGATTCTAATGCACTGCGCGTACTCGTGCGCTTGGGTTTCATTGCGGAGCATAAGTCCTACGCGCGAATGTATGCGTCGAGCCGCGAGCTCAAAACCACACCCGCGCTCAAGATCGCTGCCGTACAGGAAGCTAATTTGCTGCTGCAAACCCACGGCCAGACTCTCTGCAAACGCAATGCGCCGCTGTGCGCGGCCTGCCCTCTTGCGAACCGCTGCCCCTTTGTCCTGTATTCTCGTTAAACGGTACCTGTCGCCGCGCCGGACACGACAAATGAATATTAATGTTATTTCGTCAATACAGTAATAAATATATGTTTTTTATATGTATAAATAAGACAATTCTCTTGCAACGGTGGGACCAACTCTGAACGGTTAACGATGCCGGACCGCGACGCACCTGACGCCAGGATTGAAGAGCTGCTGCGCGAAGGATTGGCGCTGCACGGGCGGATGCAATTATCCGCGGCCCGATCGCTGTACGAGCAGGTGCTGCAATTGCAGCCGCAAAATTCCCGCGCCCGGTATCTTTTAGGCAGCATCGCGCTGCAATCCCGGCAGCCGCAACTCGCGCTCGAGCTTCTCGGCGCGGCGCTCGAACTCGATCCCCGCGATGCCGCCGCGCATAACGACTATGGTCATGCGCTCTACGAGCTGAAGCGCTACGAGGCCGCAATCGCGAGTTTTGACCGGGCAATTGCGCTCGACCCCGGCTTCGCGGGGTTTTACCACAACCGCGCAATGGCGCTGTACGACTTGGGCCGATACGAGGCGGCAATCGAGAGCTTTGATCAGGCGATCGCGCGCAATCCTAAGCACGCGCGCGCATTCAATCATCGCGGCAATGCGCAGTTTGAGCTGCGGCAGATCTCCGCGGCTCTGGCAAGCTATACGGCCGCGGTTTCTCTCAACCCTGATTATGCGGAGGCCTACAACAATCGTGGCAGCGCGCTGCTTGAACTCGAGCAATACGAGGCCGCTTCGATCAGCTTCGACAGGGCGATAGCGCTGCAGCCCGGTTATGCCGATGCCCATAACAATCGCGGCAATGCGCTCTATGGACTCGGGAAGATCGAGGCAGCGCTTTCGAGCTATGACACGGCGCTGGCACTGCAACCGGATTACCCGGGCGTACACTTCAATCGAGGCCAGATTCTCGATGAGCTGCGGCAGCACGCCATGGCCGTTTCCAGCTATGCCAAAGCGCTCGCCGTCAAACCGGATTTCAAGTTCGCGTTCGGCCATCGCCTGCTCGCTCGCATGCAGAATTGCGAGTGGCACGACATCGGTGCCGGGCTTGCGGAACTCGCCGCCCGCATCGAACGCGGCGAACCTGCTGCAAATCCCTTCTGTGCGCTCGCGTTGCTGGATTCGGCGGCGCTGCAAAAGAAAGCTGCGCAAATCTGGGTGCGCGACAAGACGCCGCCGAATGATGCAGTGACGCCAATCGCCAAGCGGGCCACGCGCGACAAGATCCGGCTTGGGTATTTTTCCGCCGACTTTTGCGATCATCCGGTGTCGTATCTCAGCGCGGAATTATTCGAAACGCATGATCGATCGCGCTTCGAGGTGTATGCGTTCTCCTTGGGCCGGGATACCCAGGACGAGATGCGCAGGCGGTTGCATCGCGCCTTCGATCGCTTCATCGACGTGCACGGAGTTGCCGCGGCGGACATCGCGGCGCTGGCGCGAAGTCTCGAAATCGACATTGCAATCGATCTCACCGGATTTACCAAAGGTTCGCGGCCAAGAATATTCGCGCTGCGCGCTGCGCCTATTCAAGTCAACTATCTTGGGTACCTGGGCACGATGGCCGCTCCGTACATCGACTATTTAATCGCGGACCTCGTGATCGTGCCGCCTGCACTTCGAGCCCATTACACGGAGAAGCTCGCCTACCTCCCGAGCTATCAAGCGAATGATTCGCAGCGGCGGCTTGCCGACCGGCGCTTTGCGCGCCATGAATTGGAATTGCCGCCGGCTGGGTTCGTCTTTTGCTGCTTCAACAGCAACTACAAGATCACTCCCGCCACATTCGGCAGCTGGATGCGGATACTTACGAGGACACCCGGCGCCGTGATGTTCCTGTACGCCGCAAGCCAGACGGTTGCCGACAATCTGCGACAGGAGGCGCGGGCTCGGGGAGTGGACGCTGGCCGCCTCGTGTTCGGCGCAAGAATGGCGCCGGCCGATTATTTGGCGCGCTACCTCGCGGCTGACCTGTTCTTGGATACCTTGCCGTACAACGCCGGTGCCACCGCCAGCGATGCATTGTGGGCCGGATTGCCGGTTTTGACGTGTGCGGGCGAGACCTTCGCGGGCCGCATGGCGTCGAGCCTGCTGCAGGCCATTGGTCTACCGGAACTCATTACTTCGACGCCGGCGCAGTACGAGGATCTCGCCGTTGCGCTTAGCTTGGATACGAATCGCATGGCGGAAATCAAACGAAAACTTGCTGCGAATCGGCTCACCACGGCGCTGTTCGATACGCGGTTGCACACTCGAAATCTCGAAGCAGCGTATATCCTAATGCAGGCGCGCTACGCGGCGAACTTGCCGCCGCAAGACATCTTCATTTAGCCACGAGCTCGATGCCGAGCGCTTCGCTTGTTATGGGTGCAGGGTCAATTTTTGCGCTCGCCAATTCAAAATTTCGGCGGCGTAGATTTCATTCTCGGAGGGACAGGCGATTTGGTGGACCCAGCCAAATTTTTTCAGCACTTTGCCGGAACTGCCCAGCCAACCCAGCACTTTGCCGTCGGTCGTCATTTTATAGATGCGTCCCGGATAACCGTCGGAAACGAACAGGTATTGCGGCGAACCCGGCGTGATGCACAGCGCCCAGGGTGCACCGGGCGATTGGGTAAGGTCAGCGGCAGCGCCGACCT
Source organism: uncultured Gammaproteobacteria bacterium (assembly GCA_963787695.1). Taxonomy (GTDB): domain Bacteria; phylum Pseudomonadota; class Gammaproteobacteria; order Steroidobacterales; family Steroidobacteraceae; genus Bog-1198. Next base: position 158,543 of record CAWBDX010000003.1, on the reverse strand, counting down.
CGCCGCCGGGCGAGGGCCGATTGCCGTATGCGGTAGGCGCATTGACCGGGGCCGGGACTTCGATCCGCAAAGTCTTTATGAGCTTGCCCGAAGTATCGAACACTTGGATTCGCGCATTGCCGCGATCCGCGATGTAAATATGATTGTCGCGATCGATGACGATTGAATGCAGCGTGTGGAACTGGCCGGGACCCGAGCCCGGCTCGCCCCACGACTTCACCCAATTGCCGTCCCTATCGAATTCAGCCACCCGCGAGTTGATATAGCCGTCGGTGATGTACACATTGTTGTTGGAATCCCATGCCATGTCGGTGACCTGCCGGAACAAGCCGTCGACCGGCGGCAGCGGCGGCTTGGGATGTTCCAAGGGATGCGCGCCTAGATCCGACGCTTCCGGCTTGCGTCCGAAAACCATGAGCACACGGCCCTCGGGATCGAACCGCACGACCATGTCCGACCCCTTATCGGCGACCCAAATATTGTCTTCCCGATCGACTCGCACCGCGTGCGCGAAAGACCACGCGTAGAGATTGCGCCCGATCTCGCGCACGAACTTGCCACTGGCATCGAACTCAAAGAGCTGTGCAGCCGCCGCGCCGTACGCGGGACCACTGGTATTGCCGCGCGACAGCACAAAGATGTGCTTCTTCGAATTCACCGCGATGCCGGTCACCTCACCGAAATACATTCCGGTGGGCAGCTGAAAGAAATTCGGCGCCGAATCGAACTTGATTTCGGGCACTGCAGATTGCGAATGCGCGAGGCTCGACAGGCACAGGCCCAAGCACGCCAATGCGCAGGTAGTTTTCATGGTCGCCTCTCGCTATTTGTCCGGCAATCCGAACGCCAGCAGCACGTTGACCCCGTTGCTGCCGACGCGCGCCGCGCCGTTGAATCCCGACATGGTGTAAACCATGCCCCCTGCGATGGTGGGCCCCATGCCGTCAATGCCGCCGCCCGGCTGGCCGCTGACGCCGTTCACCGTGTCGTAGGTTTGTGCGGTGGTGCTGTATTCCCACACGATCTTCCCGGTTTTTGCGTCATATGCGCGAAACCAGCCATCCATCGTGCCGGAAAACACGATTCCCGGCATTGCGGCGGGTGCGGCGGATTGCGCACGAACACAGCTGCTCGGTTTGTCCTTGTCGGCCGCGTAATGGCAAGGCGCCACGGGCGCCGGAGCCTGCCAGACAATTCCGCCGGTCGCGGGATCCAAGGCGTAGATCCCAGGCTTGGCCGGTGTGCCGCTGTTCGCCGGCGCGATCGCGCCGGCGCGAAGTCGCAGGATGTCGGAGACCGGCGTGAACAAATAGTCGCGATCGGACGCGATACCCCATTCGATCCCGCCCAAAGCCGAGCCGGCTCCAACCTGCGTTTTCCACAGCAGCGCACCGCTGTCGGGATCAAAACCGTAGGCGATTCCGGACTTCTGACCTGCCAGCAGCACTTGTTTGCCGCGCTTTGGCGTGAACAGAATGGGCGAGGCGCCAAAATCATAGTCAGGACCGACCATCGTGGGACAATTACCGGCGGCATTAGGACCGCAGCCGATGACGAAATTATCGTGTGCGGTGACCTGATTTCTCCACTTCACGTACCCGGTCTGCATGTCGATCGCAACCACGGCATCGGCGCCGTCGGTATCAACATCTGTGTAGCTGTCGCCGGTGACGGCGTAGATTAGGCCGCGCTTTGCATCGACCGTGGGCGCCGCCCAGACCGCCGCGCCCGCAGGTCCCAGCAGGTCCTTCCCCTCCCGATGAATGGTTTGCAGCGGCGCGCTGATCATGAAGCTCTTCCACAGCAGCTTGCCGGTTTTCAGATCGAGCGCCGCCAGCGATCCGCGAAAAGTGCAGCACACATAGTCCTTGCGCATCGCCGTGGCTTCTTCGATCGACGAAATCGGCACGAAAATACGCGCGCCCGAGATGACGGGCGAACCACTCAGGACTGACGACTGATGATTTTCAAGAACCTCGCTTTTCCAGATCTCTGCGCCGGTTTGCGCATCGAAGGCTCGCACCGCTCGGCTGGCAACCGCAACGAAGGTTGCCCAGCCGCTCGGCGAAATCGAGTCGTGCACCACCAGCGGCGTGGTGCGCGACACCACGTCGTTGACAACCCAATGCACGCAGCCGGTTCTCGCGTCCAGGGCGTAAAACTTGCCGCTGCGGTTGGTGGTGAACAGCCAGTCGCCGATCACGGTTGGCTGGCCGCCGCCGGTCATCGAAAAAGCCCACTTCAGTCTGAGCTTCGGTACATCGGCGGCCTTGAGACCGGGATTCGACTGATAGCGGGTCGACTCATCGTCAAACCCGGCGCTGCTCCAGTCGTTCCTGCCAGCCTTGATCGGCGGATTGACCGCGCACATCCGATCGACGGCGACTGCCGGAGTCAAAGGGGCCGCAGGAAGGCGCTCCGCCTCGGGGGTCAAATAAGCGGCGACGGACTGAATTTGCTCGGCGGAAAGCCCTTGCGCCAAGGGCGCCATGATTCCGCTGGTCAGAGCGAGGACGATGTCGGCGCGCGGCCGCGCGGCCAATTCCGCCTTGCCGGGCGCTCGCTCGATCGCCGGGTCATGACAGGACTTGCAGCGCTGCTCGAAAATTTCGCCGCCGTTCGCTGCGGGTGCGGCACGTAAGGTCGGCGCCAAATTGGCCAGCGCACCGCCGAGGCAGGCGACAATCAACCAAGATTTTTCAGTACGGCGCACGAGGAATTTTGTGGCGCCCTACTTCGCAGCGACCGCCGTTACGGGAGCATTTTTAGCCGCGGCGTCTGCCTCTTGAGCTCGAGCACCGGCAAGGACGTCTTGCAGACCGTAATTACCCTCATGACAGGCATATTCATACATCATCCCGGCCGCTCTGCTGAATTCATATTCGCCGCCCCAAGGCTGCGTCCAGATACTGGGGTCGTCGACCTTGAACTGATACAGAACGCGGCCGGCGCTCACGCGCGTGAAGCGCTCGGTGACCTTGAGGTTTTTCCACGATCCCATGAATGTTTGCGACGGCGGATAATTTGTCGTCTCAACGACCAGACTCTCGCCTTCGTAGTGTCCGATGGAATCGCCGAACCACGGGCGCAATCCATCGGTGCGATGTGCGGCATTCAAACGGATGATGCGCACGTCGTGAACCATTTCCACCACGATCGCCACCGTGTCCTTGCTCTGAACTATCTGATAAGTATTGTTGTAGAGCAGCGGCAGCATCACCGGGCCCGCACTAAAGCCAAATGATGTCAGACACCGCTCGCCGAGGGGTCGTGTCTCGGGATTGTCACTCACACGCAGGCCGGCCGGTACGGCAGGTCCAAAGCGACGCACCGACGCGCCGCTCGCGATGGCTTCCGCCGTAAACGCGGGAATATGACCGTTGGCGGGGAAAGTGATGAAGGAACTTCGCGGCTCGCCGTGAACGCGCATGACCGTGGTGCCCGGATCCGTCCAGGCGGCATTGTAATTACAGTTGTTGCCGCGCCCGTCGCTGCAATCGGCGGGCAGATCTTTGACGGTGGCCTTAGGATCAGTGGGCTTGTTGCCGAGTGCAACAAGAGCGCTGTTTTTCTTTTCAACGGCGTCGACCTCTTCCCGGCTCATGACGAGGTGATCGCCATATTGCGCAGGGCGTTCGAGCCGCGTCAGGGACGCGTTGGACCAGGTACCCTCGAGGTCCGGCCGACCATCGGCGCTGCGAGGAGGCACGTAATTCGCCGCGGACACCGGCGCTACAGCGACCACCCACAGCATGCCGGACAACAGGCAACCTAGGGAAGCTACATTCAGTCTTTTGCTTGCCATCGACAAACTCCCGGACCACCCAAACCTGAGCATTACTTTCTTGCTTTCATTCAGTCTAGCTGAGCCCGCCCCGATATCAAGATCTAGCGGTCCCCACCTAAGGACCCCCGTGGGCGTTCGCCCGAGGCGCCGCCCGGCGAAGGGTCGCCGACGGCGTTGGCTTCCTGCGCCTGGTTTCGCTAGCATCAATGCGAATCGCCCACTCGCGGGATCCAAAGAAGAAGCCGTTTATGTTGCATTCCTTGATCATGAGTTCCACTTTTGCCGCCTTCCTCATTGCCAGCACGATATTGGCGGTGACGCCGGGGCCCGGTGTGATTTATGTCGTAACCCGCACCTTGAGCCGGGGCCGCCAAGCGGGTTTAGCATCGGTGGGGGGCATCGCGCTGGGAAATCTCGCCAATGCGACGGCCGCCTCGCTGGGTCTCGCGGCGCTGCTGGCCGCGTCGGCGACGGCATTCACAGTGATGAAGCTGGCGGGTGCGGCATACCTGGTGTTCTTGGGCGTGAAGTCATTGCAGCTTAAGCCGGTTGTCGAGGTCCCCAGGGCCACCGATCGCGTATCGAATGTGCGTTTGTTCGCCGACGGTTTTTTAGTCGCCTTGCTCAATCCAAAAACCGCCTTGTTCTTTGCCGCGCTGCTGCCGCAGTTCATCAATCCGGACGCGCCAGCGCTCGCTCAGGGATTGCTTTTGGCCTGTATATTCGTTGCCATCGCCCTGTGCACCGACACGATGTATGTATTGGCGGCCGCCGCGCTTGCCCCAAAAATTAGCGCGACATCGGCGTCGCGATCCGTAGGGCGCTACCTGAGCGCAGCGACATTCATTGGGCTCGGGGTGTACGCCGCGATGGCGGGCCGGCGAGCGACACACTCATGAGTACTTACATGCACCAATATTCGAACAGGTATGTAGTCCGTCCGGATGTGCTCTTGTTCGCGGGGATCATCATGTGCGCCGGCCCAGGCGCCCAGGCCGCTGATGCGCCGCGCCCTGCCCCCGGCGAGGAATACATCAGCGCAATCATGGGCGGCCCGGTACACGCGCCGGAGCCCGCGCCGAACCGCAAGCCCGGCGAGGGCGCCGGCCCGTTCAAGCGCATGGTGATTCGCGGCGCGACCATGATCGATGGCACGGGCTCGCCCGCCATTGGCCCGGTGGACATAGTGATCGAGAACGACAGGATCGCCAGCATCGTGAGCGTCGGATTTCCGAAAGTTCCCATCAAAGAGTCGAAGCGCCCCGCCAAGGGAGATTACGAGATCGATGCGGCCGGCATGTACGTGCTCCCTGGATTCATCAATGCGCACGCCCACACGGCGACTCCGGGGCACGGCGCGGTCGGCGAGGTACCTCCGGCGGAATACGTCTACAAGCTGTGGCTGGGACACGGTATCACGACGGTCCGCGAGGCGGGCTCGTTCAACGGGATGCGCTGGACGCTGAATGAACGGCGCCGCAGCGCGGCGCACGAGATCGTCGCGCCGCGCATTGCAGCCTACGTGGGTTTCCCCGTCGAGGTGGATACGCCGGGAGGCGTCAGTACTCCGCAAGAAGCGCGGCGCTGGGTGGACTCGATCGCAGCAGCAGGCGCGGACGGCATCAAATTTCTGGGTTCGCCGCCGGAACTGATGCAGGCCGCTCTCGCCGAAGCCAAGATCAAAGGTCTGCGCAGCGCCTGCCATCACTCGCAGACCGCGGTGGCGCGCATGAACGTCATGGATACTTCCGGCTGGGGCCTGACGAGCATGGAGCATTGGTACGGCTTGCCGGAGGCGCTGTTCGTCGACCGCCGGGTACAGGATTTTCCGCCCGACTATAACTATAACGACGAGTACGATCGGTTTGGCCAGGCAGGACGGCTGTGGGCGCAGGCAGCGCCGCGCGGCAGCGCCCGCTGGAAGGAAGTCATCGATACACTCAAGGCTCGCGACTTCACCATCGTGCCCACGTTCACGATCTACGAGGCAAACCGCGATTTATCGCGGGAGATGCACGCCGAGTGGCATGACGAGTACACGCTGCCCACACTGATGCGCTTCTACTCGCCGAATCGCGAGGCGCACGGTGCCTACTGGTATTCATGGACGACGGCCGATGAGGTGGCGTGGAAAAAAAACTATCAGATCTGGATGTCGTTCGTGAATGACTACAAGAATGCCGGAGGCCGTGTTGCGGTGGGCGACGATGCCGGCTTCATCTACAAGCTGTTCGGCTTCGCATGGGTGCGCGAGTTGGAGCTGCTGCAGGAGGCGGGATTCCACCCGCTGGAGGTTGTGCGTGCGGCGACGCTGTCGGGCGCGGAGCTCTTGGGCATGTCCGATCGGATCGGCTCAATCGAGGCCGGGAAGATAGCCGATCTCGTGATCGTGCCGCAGAACCCGCTCGCGAACTTCAAGGTGCTTTACGGAACCGGTGCTCTGCATCTCGACGATACGACCCGCCAGGTAACCCGTATCGGCGGCGTGCGCTTCACGATCCATGACGGCATCGTCTACGACGCGCCGGCGCTGCTCAACGACGTGAAGCGCATGGTGGCGGACGCAAAAGCTCGCGAGGCAAAAGGCACCTGAATTTACCTGCACCGCGGGTCACACGTCTGCAGGCCAGCGCCGCTCAATGCGGCGTCTTCGGCGTTTCGATGTCGAGCTTCGGCACACCGAATTGACCCTCCAGTTTGTGCAGCTTTTCAAGATCGATCGCTCCCACGATGTTCACGATCGTGAATTGCCGCGCTTCGCTCGCGATGACGGCGAGACCTATGGCCTGATTGTTGTCCAGCATGATGTAGATATCGACGTTTGCGTGCGTTCTTTTGCTGTGGGTTTCCACCAGGCGATTCCAACCGGGTGCCGCAAGCTGCCTCCTTACCGCATCGATGTCTTCTTGACGATATGCGGAGTCCTGGTCGAATGTGTAGCTTCTGACGTAGATTCCCTGCAATCCTTTGATGATTTGCCGGGTTGCCGCATCCTGTGGATCGTTTCCATCCAAGAACCGCGCAGCCAGCGAAAGCAGCGCGGGATCGAGCGTAATGGTCACGGCTTGAGTCGCCTTTTGCGCCAGCGCCGCAAAATCGGGCAGCACCAAACGCGGATTGGGAGCGGCCCAAGCCAGGGCTGGTGCCAGCAACGCTAGCAGTATTTTAAATCTGGCATGTCTCATACAAAATTGCCCCGCTCGCTCAAGCGCCGGGATTGTCATCGGCAAATGAACTGGACTGACTCTTGACGATTTCGTACGCGAGGTCCAACTTTTGACTGGTCACGCGCAGCGCCTCGACGACTTGCCGCCGCGCCTCCATTCCATTTTCGCGCTCGCGTCGCAGCTGCATACGATTTTGCAAACCGACGGCGACGAGCAAACACGCGGCCGCCGCAACCGACAGCCAGCGGGTTCGGGAGCGCCAGCCCGATCCGCCGATGCGGTTCGCCTTTGGTTGCGAGTGCTGTGGGTCCTCGATGACGCGCGCGATGAGTTTTTTCTCGAACGTCGCGCTCGGAGCGATAGGCCGCAAGGCTGCACGCAGCTGGGATTCTAGATCCTGGCTCATATCGATTGATCCTCGCCGCGACTCAAGCGCGCGCCCGGTGTTTTTTGCCGCAGCATTTCCAACGATCTTTTCAAGTGGCTCTTTACCGTATTGACCGGCATTTCCAGGGTTCGCGCAATATCCACCGGATCCAAGTCCTCTTGGTAGCGCAGCAGCAGCACCGCACGCGCCGGCGGGCTCAATTCTTCGAGCAGCAGCTTGAGATGCCGTTGCAATAGCGGATCGCTCGCGCCCGCGTCGTTGTAAAGATGCGCGTCGGCATCGCGCTTAAGATGCGTGTCCTCGTCGAAGGAGGTCGTCGCCTGCCGCGCCCGCTGGCGCAATTGATCGATGGCCCGGAATGAGGTGACCTTGCGCAGCCAGAATGCCAGGTGCTCGCGCGACTCAATCGACTTCAGGTTGCGGTTCAATTGCATGAAGACGTCCTGCGCCAAATCCTCCGCAAGATCGCGAGTTCCCAGCATTCGCAACGCCAGGCTGTAGACGGATCGCTGGTGCGCGAGAACCAGCGCGGTGAGAGCCTGCGCATCGCCGTTGCGCGCCAGCGCGAGTTCATGGTCCGTAAACTGCCGCACCGCTTCATTCAAAGTGAGCTCGCCCAGGCAAAGCAAGTAGCATATGCAGAGCCTTAGGATCTCACATCAATAAATGGGTTTGTCCCACTCCTACCTTCGGCAGGTGCAACTGACGCTCGAGCTGCGGCAGATCATCGAGGCTGATCGAGCCGACGATGTTGATGATGGTAAATTCCCGCGGCTCGCTGGCGATCAACGCGAAGCCTTGGGTCCGGTTGTTCTCGAGCAGGATGTACATATCGACATCTTCGCTGTTCTTGGCGCCGCGAACCTGGAGCAGCCGGCTCCAACCGGGCCCGTCGAGCTGGCGTCGGACTGCATCGAGATCGGCGCTGGAGTAAGCGGAATCGGTCGCGAATGCGTAGCGGCGGATCTCAATGGACTTGATGCCGCCAAGCAGTTTCTTGGTCGCAGCGCTGTCGGCGTCGCTTTCGTCGATGAACATCGCGGCAGTGCGCAACAGCCAGGGGCTAATACTGATGTTCACCGACTCGGTGGCTTTATCCGCCAGATGAGCAAACTCTGGCAGCTGCAGCTTCGCACTTTGCGCACTGCCCATTGTGGGCATCACGAGACAAGCCAGCGCCAATGTGCCGAAGAAGTACTTCATGGGTCGACTCCTAAATAATGAGCTTTTGGGTAAGCCCTCAGACTTAGGAATACGAACCAGTGGCCCCTTGAGGGTGCAAACGCCTAGTCAGGCTTGCGGCGGTCGCCCTGGGCGCGCCGTTCTTGCTCCACTTTGGTACTACGCCGCAGCCCGATGGCTTCGTCCTTGCGGCGCGGCTGGCCCCGCCGATCGGCATGGTGCTTGTACGCACAGCCACAGGATTTGGGCGTTGTGCACTGCGCAAGAGGCAAACGGGGCGCCTCCGCGGATAAAAAGCGTGCGCCGCGAAGCTTCAGCGCCGCCTCACAGCAGGCGCCTTTGGGCAGAATGGACACGGCGTGCCAACCCTTGCGCACCTGGGATGCTGATGCGGCAGTCGCCGACTTATGGGACACCTGCGGTTTGATCGCCAATCAAGCACTCCTTTAAGGGGGATAGCGCCACGTCCAATGGGCCCCACCGCAATATTTCTAAAGGAAGCTCACAATATTCCATAACCAGTTGATTTATGTGGACGCGTTCCCCATATTCGAGGCCGATTTTGTTACTCATTTCCCGCTTTTAGTAGACAAAGCGCATAATTGGCCGCCCAAAAATTAGGGTCTCCGAAGGATTGACATGCTGAGTTGGCAAGCCATGCTGCTGAATGGGTTCTTTCGCCTCACTATGAAGCGCCACGGGAAGAAACCCATCGACGTAGAGCGCCTTCGAGCGATGACGAAAAATACGCCGCGCAGAGCCCTCGCAGTGCCGCCGGGCTACAAGGTTGAAAACCTGCAGACCGATCAAGGGCTTGAGTTCGATATCGCCGACCAATTGGCGGCTCGCACCCATGCCAATTCCACGGTCGTCCTGTATCTGCACGGCGGGGGCTATATTTTTGGCTCGCCCAAGACTCACCGTCAGGTTCTACTCGCCATGGTCAAGGCGTTTGATGCGCCGGTCTATGGACTGGACTATCGCCTGGCCCCTGAGCATCCGTTCCCGGCGGCGGTTGAAGACGCCGCCAAGGCCTATCGGTGGCTGGGTACGCAATTTCCACGAGGGTCAATCGTACTGGCGGGCGATTCAGCCGGCGCCGGCCTCGCCATTGCCACCGCCATCGGGGTGCGCGATAGCGGGCTGCCCGCCGCCAAAGCCATTGTGGCCTTTTCCCCCTATTCCGACCTGGCGGTTACCGGAGAATCGGTCGAGGCCAATGCGAAGAGCTGCGCCATGTTCACGCCCCGCGGCATTCGCGAGGCGGCGGCGCTATATCTGGCAGGCGCCAATGCCCGCGACCCTCGCGCATCGCCCCTCTATGCCGAATTCAAGGGATTGCCGCCCATGTTGCTGTTCGCGAGCCGCCACGAGATTTTGCGCGACGACACGCTGCGGCTGGCGGAGCGCGCTTCAGCAGCGGGCGTAAACGTCGAACTCGTGGTGCGCGATCGATTGCCGCATGTCTGGCCGGTGTTCGTGAATTTATTGCCGGAGGCCCGCGAAGCTTTTGCGACCGTGACCGCATTTGCCCGCCAAATCGGCGCGCGGAGCGCGGCATAATGGGGGCTGTCAACGGAGGTCTTGAAGTGTCGCCCAATCATTTCGACGTTCTGATAGTCGGCGCCGGTCTTTCCGGCATCGGCGCCGCGTGCAGCCTGCAGAAGTACTGCCCGAACAAGTCCTATGCAATCTTGGAAGCACGTCCGAGTGTCGGCGGGACGTGGGATTTGTTCCGTTACCCAGGGATTCGCTCCGATTCGGACATGTTCACGCTGGGATATTCGTTCCGGCCGTGGCTGGAGGGCAAGGCCATCGCGGATGGACATTCGATTCTCAAGTACATCAACGACACGGCCAGGGATTACCGGATAGACCGCCACATTCGCCTCAATCACGGCGTCAAGCGCGCATCATGGTCTTCGCAGGACGCGCGGTGGTCGGTGGATGCGGAGTGCGGAAAAGAGCGCCAAGCAGTTCGCTTCACCTGCAACTTTCTGATGCTCTGCAGCGGCTACTACAGCTACGTCGAGGGCTATACACCGGAGTTTCCCGGCATCCAGAATTTCCAGGGTACGGTGGTTCATCCGCAAAAGTGGCCCACAGATCTTGATTACGCGAATAAACGCGTGGTCGTGATCGGCAGCGGTGCAACTGCGGTGACCCTGGTGCCCGCCATGGCGAAAACCGCGGCCAACGTGACCATGCTGCAGCGCTCGCCCACCTACTGCGTCGCGATGCCGGAACAGGACGTGATGGCAAACTTCCTGCGCCGCCATTTGCCTGCGAAAGTGGCCTACAACATGGTGAGGTGGCGAAACATCCTGTTCGGCATCTACTTTTACAGACTGAGCAGGCGCAGCCCCGAGCGCATCAAGAAATGGATCGCCACGCGCGTGCAAACGGCCTTGGGGCCCGACTATGATACGGCTACGCATTTCACGCCGCGCTACAATCCCTGGGATCAGCGCATGTGCCTGGTTCCCGACGGCGATTTATTCGAGGCGATCAAATCGGGCAAGGCAGCGGTGGTTACCGATGGAATCGAGACCATCACCGAGCACGGCATCAAACTGCACAGCGGCACCGAACTGCCTGCCGACCTCATCGTGACCGCCACCGGGTTGAACCTGGTCGCATTCGGCGAGATCCGCATCAATGTCGATGGCCGCAATATCGATCCTGCGAAGACTCTCAACTACAAGGGGACCATGTACGGCGGCATCCCCAATCTTGCCTCCACCTTCGGCTACACCAACGCGTCCTGGACCCTGAAGGCCGAGCTGACTTGCGACTACATCTGTCGTGTGCTCAATCACATGGACAAGGGGGGCTACAAGGTATGCGTGCCGCAAAATGATGATCCCTCGGTGAGCGTGGAGCCCTGGCTCAATCTCACCTCCGGCTACATTCAGCGCGCCATGGACAAGTTGCCGAAACAAGGTTCGAAAACGCCGTGGAAGCTGCACCAGAATTATGTGCGCGACGTGATGAGCCTTAAATTCGGCTCGTTGGACGATGGTGTGTTGCGCTATCTGCACCCCAACGCTGCACCGGAGCTGAGCTCTGCGCAGGCAGGGTGACTACGGGTTAAGCGTCGCAGACAAGCTACTGCTTGCTGACTTTCCAGGTGCCCGCGGCCATCGATTGACCGGGCTGGCCTTTCGCTCCCAAGGACCATGTGCCCGTGGCATTCTTCGGCTCGAACGATCCGGCAATGATGACCTCTCCCTGGACGTCCGGGGGATAGTCGTAGGCGCCGGTAAATTTCTCCTTGACGAAGGCTGCCTTGCTGAACTTGGCGTTGTAGTCGCCCATGTCGGTGCCGACTGCGACGCTCGCCGTGATCTGGCCATCGCTGCCGCGCGCGAAGGTCATATCGAAACGGCCGGATCCTCCCCCGCCCTCCCAACTGCCCTTCCAGGTGCCGACATATTGATCTTCGTCGGCTGCCGCCGCGACACTGAAATAGATAGCTGCCCACATACTCGCGAGCGCAATCAAGGCGGCAACCGTAAATTTTTGTATGCGCATGCGGCGTCTCTATTTGCAGGATGAGTGCCCGCGGCAGAATGCCGCGACCTGCCTGCTGCGTCAAGGTCAGGCCCGCGCAAGGAATGCGTTTTGTTGACAGCGTAGCTGCCGGCCTGTGTATAGTTTCGCACCCAAATCTCCGTGCTAACGCCATCCGAGGTAACTGCATGAGTCGCCGCGCTTCCATCCGCACCGCTTTGAGCGTCATTGGCGCCCTGGTTTTTTGCGCCTCTGCATGGAGCGCAGCACCCTTACTGCTGCGCAATCCCTCGCTCAATCAGGATCGAATCGCCTTTGTGTATGCCGGCGATATTTGGACGGTAGCGCGCGGCGGCGGCGAGGCTCGACGATTGACTTCCGTGGGCGCGGTGAGCGAAGGCCCTTATTATTCCCCCGACGGTTCGCAGATCGCGTACTCCACGAGAGAGCGCGGACTGGCGGATGTGTACGTCATCGATAGCGAAGGCGGCGTGCCGCGGCGCCTTACCTGGGAACCCACCGGAAGTTTGGCCGTCGGCTGGACGCCGGACGGCAAGGATGTGTTGTTCACGTCGGGTCACGCCAGCAAGTCAGTCTACCCGCGGCTGTTTCGCGTGCGCGCGGATGGCGTAGGACCCGCGGATGTGCTGCCGCTGCCGAGCGCGGATTGGGGCAGCTTTTCGAGCGACGGCAATACCCTCGCGTACATACCGGTGCGCCAATGGCAAAGCGCCTGGAAGCACTATCGCGGCGGCCAGACCACGCCCGTGTGGTTGGTGAACATCAAGACGCTTGATCTTGAGAAGGTGCCTCGCGAGAACTCCAACGACTCGAACCCAGTGTGGGTCGGCTCGACGGTGTACTTTTTATCGGACCGCAGCGGCGCGGTGTCGCTGTTCAAGTACGACACGAAAACCAAACAAGTCCAACAGGTACTCGAGAATCGCGGCCTGGATTTAAAGACCCTGGGTGCAGGTCCCGACGGCCTGGTCTACGAACAATTCGGCTCGCTGCATCTCTATGACCTCAAGACCGGCCAAGAGCATGCCGTGGCGGTGACCATCGGTGGCGACTTGCCGCATCTCGTGCCGCATCTCGCGGCAGTGCCGGCAAGAGCTGCGGAAAATATTTCCCTCTCGCCGACCGGCGTCCGCGTCGTTGCGGAAGCTCGCGGCGACATATTCACGCTGCCGGTAGAGAAAGGCGACATTCGTAATCTCACCAAGACACCGGGGTCGGCGGAACGCGATCCGTCCTGGTCGCCCGATGGAAAATCAATCGCCTACTTCAGCGACGCCTCCGGAGAATATCAGCTCTATATCCGCGATCAGGATGGCTTAAAGCCGCCAACCGTGATTGATTTGGGCCCACACCCGTCCTTCTTCTACGCGCCGCATTGGTCGCCCGACTCCAAGCGCATCGCCTTCACGGACAAGCATCTGCGGATCTGGTACGTTGATGCCGCCGGCGGCACGCCGATAAAAATCGACAGCGCGCTGCGCGGCGGATTTGGCGCGAGCATCCAGCTGTCCTGGTCGCCCGACTCGCAATGGCTGGCCTATACGCGCGACTTGGAAAGCGAACTGCACGCCGTCTTTCTCTATTCGCTGGCAACTCACACGTCGACGCAAATCACCGATGGCATGAGCAACCCGGCGAATCCGGTCTTCGACCACAATGGGAAATACCTGTACTTCACCGCCTCTACCAACAATGGCCCATCGGACGCCGGCATCGATCTGTCCTCGATTGACCGTGCCACCAACAGCGGCGTTTATGTGGTCGTACTGGCGCGCAGCAGTGCCTCACCGGTTCCGCCGGAGAGCGACGATGAAAACAAGAAGAAGGATGAGGATGCCAAGAAGGCCGAAAAACCGGAGGCGGACGATCAAGCCAGCAGCAAGAAAGCTGCGGATGAAAAGACCGACGAGAAGAAAAAACCGGACGCAAAGCCGAAGCCGACCGTGATCGATCTGGCGGATATCGGAAATCGCATCCTTTCGCTGCCCGTTCCGACGCGTAACTACATTGATTTAGCCGTCGGCAAGACCGGCGTGCTGTTTCTTGCGGAGGGTCCGCCTGTGGGTCGCGCATCGGCGGATTCCGGACCGCCCATCCGGGCGCTGTGGCGCTTCACCACGGAGAAGCGCCAAACCGAGGAAATGCTCAGCGGACTTTCCGCCTTCAAGGTCTCCTTCGACGGCGAAAAACTCTTCTATGCGCGCGAAGACAAGTGGTTTGTGGCGCCGATTTCCGAATTGAAACCGGGTGCGGCAGATTCAGCCCCGGGCAAACCGGTGAATAACGGCGGAATGATGGCCGTCGTCGATCCGCGCCGCGCCTGGAGGCAGATGTACCGCGAGACCTGGCACCTGCAGCGCGATTTTCTCTACGACCCGAATCTTCATGGCGTCGATTTGTCGAAGATTCAGGCGAAGTATGAGCCGTACCTGGACGGTCTGGCGTCGCGCGCCGAATTCACCTACCTGTGCGATGAAATGCTGGGAGAGATTCAAGTCGGCCATATGTTCGTGCGCGGACCTCGCGCACCGGCCGATGCGCCCAAGCCCGGACTGCTCGGCGCCGACTATTCGATCGATCACAATCGTTATCGATTCGCGAAAATCTACAATGGACAGAACTGGACTCCGTCGCTGGCGGCGCCCCTGACATCGCCCGGGATCAGCATTGTCGAAGGAGACTACTTGCTGGCCGTCAATGGGCGGGAACTCTTCGGCACCGACAATGTGGACAGTTTCTTCGACGGCACGGCGGGCAAGCAAACGGTTGTACGAGTCGGCAAGATTGCCGACGGCAGCGGCGGCCGTGATGTCACGGTCGTGCCCACGGCGTCGGAGTACGGTCTGCGCAACCTTGACTGGATTGATTCGAATCGGCGCAAGGTGGACGCGCTATCGGGCGGCAAGGTCGCCTACGTTTACATGCCGGACACCGGCGGCGCCGGCTATAGCAACTTCAACCGCTACTTCTATGCACAACTGGATAAACAGGCTTTGGTCCTGGATGAGCGTTACAACCAGGGTGGCTTGATTGCCGACTACATCGTCGGCGTTCTCGGGCAGAAACACCTCAGCAACGCTATTGAGCGCGACGGCAAACCGGTACACGATCCGCAGGGCGCCATTTTCGGACCCAAGGCCATGATCATCAACCAGTCCGCCGGTTCCGGCGGCGATGCGATGCCGTGGTACTTTCGCAAGGCGGGCCTCGGCACATTGGTTGGAGTGCGCACCTGGGGTGGACTTGTGGGTATCGGCGGCTATCCGACGCTCATCGATGGCGGAACGGTCACCGCGCCGCGCTATGCCATCTATGGTCTCAATGGTGACTGGGAGGTCGAGGGCCGTGGTATCCCTCCGGATGTGCAAGTCGAGGAGCTGCCCAAGGATGCAGCGGCAGGGCACGATGCGCAGCTGGAGCGCGCAGTGGCCATCGTCCTCGAGCAATTGCGAGAGCATCCGCAGTCTGCATCGCCGATTCCGCCCTATCCGAACTATCACAAATCTGACGGCATCGGCCATTGATGATCAGGGGAGCGCTCTCCCCTTCCCTCATAACCGTCCGTAACTAAGGATATGCGATCTAACTATTCGACGGCTTGAAGGTTACGCGTTAGCGTCTCCATCGCGGATCAGGCGTAAGCGCCCATCCCGATGGAGTTGCTCATGGCCGAAATCGCTGAAATTGTGGGACCGCGCCGGATCGCGCGCAATTCGCCTTGGGCGGAGCTCTATCGCAAAGAAGACTGGTGGGCCATCTGGATCGGTCTCGGCATGATCGGCGTCGCGGTCGCATTGTTCGCGGGCGGCAGCAGCATCAAATGGATTGCGGTGGCACCCCAGAAGTGGAGTCATCTTCAAGATATCAGGCTGCAATTTGCACAGCATGCTGCGCAATACGGCGCGCTTTTCGTGCTCTGGGCGGTGGCGTTCGGAATCGGGGCTGCGGCGCTTGGCATCAAGATCTCGCGATATCTGCCGGCCTTTCTGCTGATTTTCGCCGCCGCCGCCAGCATCTACTTTCTCGGGCTCTGGGATCAGGCGGCCCACTATAATTTGGAGCCGCCCTTGGTGGCGCTCGGACTGGGCCTCCTCGTTTCCAATACGGTGGGCGTGCCTCGCTGGGTCGAGCCCGGCCTGCGCGTCGAGTTCTACATCAAAACCGGCATCGTGCTGCTCGGGGCGAGTTTGCCGCTGACTTTGATCGCCTGGGCGGGTCCGGTTGCCATCGTGCAAGCCGCGATCGTGTCGCTGACGACCTTCGGCGTGATTTATTTCGCGGCGCTGCGTTTGGGGCTGGACCGCCGTCTCGCGGCCACCCTCGGCACGGGTGGTGCGGTCTGCGGAGTGTCCGGCGCCATCGCCGTCGGCGGCGCCGTCGGCGCCAGGAAGGAGGAGGTGTCGATTGCCATCTCCCTGGTGGTCGTATGGGCGATCGTCATGATATTCGTATTGCCGCTCGCCGCCCGGCTGTTGGGACTTTCCACCGGAGTCGCCGGCGCCTGGATCGGCACCTCCGAATTTGCGGATGCGGCCGGACTCGCTGCCGCGCAGACCTACGGCGGTTATGCGGGCAACGTGCCGGGGATCGCCGGAACTCCGGATGCCGCCGTGAGCGCGTTCACGCTCATGAAAGTCATCGGACGGGATGTCTGGATCGGAGTCTGGGCTTTCGTCCTTTCGCTGATTGCGACCACGCGCTGGGAACGAACCGAAGTGCAGGGAAAATCGAGCGCCGCGGAGATCTGGAATCGGTTTCCCAAATTTGTGCTGGGTTTCTTGCTGGCCTCCGCGGTAGTGACGCTGGTCTCCCGAGGCTATAGTTTTGCCGCGTACAAGAAAGAGGTGGTGCCGGCACTCGTCGCTCCTCTGCAGGCGTTGCGCACCTGGGCCTTCATCTTTGCTTTCTTGAGCATCGGATTGACCACGCGCGTACGAGAATTCGCTGCCATCGGCGCGCGGCCCTTCTATGCATTCACCATCGGCGTGATCGTCAACGTGGCATTGGGGTTCGTGCTGTCGACACAGGTCTTCAACGAATTCTGGAACCGGCTGGGCCAGTGACCCGTGCTGGCACAGTCACCTCTGAACGCTCAGCCAGTGCCCGGCAGTCGCGCTGCTGCCTGGGGTGCCGGCATTTCAATCACGCGCCTGCCGCCCTCGAGGCCGCGCTGCCGGGGTTGTCGAGTTTGAGTTCTGCTTTCGCCGCGGTGCGCGGCGATGACGGGATCTGCGGCATCCACGATCGCTATGTCGCGGGATCCAGCATCTGCGCGCAGTACGCTTGAGGCTATAGCGCCTCGACCTGCACCAAGCAATCGTAAAATATCGGCGCCCGGCCTAGATCGGTGAGCGTATCGCTGCTCGTCAGTTCGTTGGCGTTTTTGCCGTCGCGGGACAGTTTCTTCCACCATACCGATAATGCGACCACGACTCCGGGACGGGCGCGGTCGGTGACTCGCGCGCGCAGCTCGAGACTGCCGCGATCATTGAATACACGTACGTAGCTGTCGGCGGCGATACCGCGCGCCGCCGCGTCATCGGGATGAATGTCGAGCCAGGGTTCGCCTTCCGTTGCGCGCAGGCTCTGCACATTGACGAAGGAACTGTTGAGAAAATTGCGCGCCGGTGGGGAAATCATGGCCAGGGGATAGCGCTGCGCTGCCGCGCTGCGCGTATCTTCCTGGGGCGCGACAAAGTCCGGCAGTGCGTCGACCCCCAGGGCTGTCGCGCGTTCTGAAAAGAATTCGACCTTTCCGGAAGGCGTATCGAACCCGCCTGCGGCGAATCGAGCCGTGCCCATGGCGGGGCCTATACGCTTCCAACCGGCCTTGCGTACCGCGTTGAAATCCCAGTCGGCGGCCACGGCTGCCTGAGCGATGCTCTCGTCGGAATCGTTGAAGCACGGCTCCGTGAATCCCATGGCGCGCGCCAGCAGCCGGAAGAACTCAGTATTGGGTTTGGCTTCGCCCAGGGGTTTAATGGCGGGATTGTTGGCCACCATGTAGTAGTGCCCATAAGGTTTGACCACGTCCAGATGCTCGAGCTGAGTGGTGGCCGGCAGCAGGATATCCGCGTAATCGGCGGTGTCGGTCTGAAAGTGTTCCAGTACGACCGTGAATAAATCCTCGCGCGCGAATCCGCGCGCGACGCGGGCGGAATCGGGCGCCACGGCAACCGGATTCGAGTTGTAGACGATGACCGCGCGGATTGGCGCGCTTTTGCTCAATAAGGCATGGCCGATGGTCGACATGTTGATGGTTCGCGGTTTACGCCCCTGCAGCAGATCCGGGCGCGACAGGGCCCGCTGATCGACGTCGAAATTGCCCGAGGTCGACAAAAAGAAGCCGCCCGCTGCGTCGCGAAACGCGCCGACCAGCGCCGGCAGGCAGGCGATATTGCGGGTCGCCATGCCGCCGCCGCGCACGCGCTGCAACCCGTAATTGGCCCGAATCAACGCCGGCCGCGTACTGCCGTAGATTCCAGCCAGCGACTCGATTTCCGCGGCGCTGATGCCGCAAATGGCGGCGACTCGTTCCGGATCATATCCGCCGGCGCGTTCACGCAGCTGCTCGAAGCCGAGGCAGTAGCGCTGCACGTAATCGTGATCGATGAGATCATCGCGAATCAGCACATGCATCAGTCCGAGCGCCAATGCCGAATCGGTGCCGGGCAGCAGCGAGATGTGCCGCTGACATTTCTCGGCGGTCAGCGACCGATAGGGATCGATGGCGATGAGCGTCGCGCCGTTGCGCTTCGCTTGCTGGGCGCGAGCCCAGAAGTGCACGCTCGATGTGATGGCATTGGAACCCCAGAAAATAATCAGCTTGGCCTGATCGGCCAGCTCCACATCGACGCCGATGCGCGACCCCAAGGTGATCTCATGACCGACGCTCCCCGCCGAGGAGCAAATGGTGCGGTCCAAAAGACTGGCGCCGATCTTGTGGAAGAATCGCATGGACATCGATTCTCCCTGCACCAGTCCCATGGTTCCCGCATAGCTGTAAGGAAGGATCTGCTCGGGATCATCGGCAGTCAGGGGTTCGAGCTGGCTTGCCACGATCGCAATGGCCTCCTGCCAACTGATTCTCTCGAATCGGCCCTCCCCCTTTTTGCCGATGCGCCGCATCGGATACAGCAACCGATCCTTATGGTAAGTGCGTTCGGTGTAGCGCGCGACCTTGGTGCACAGAACTCCGGCGGTGGGAGCATGATCTGCCGAACCCATAACCTTGACGGCGACGCCGTCGCGCACATGCACCTCCAGTGCGCAAGTATCCGGACAGTCATGCGGACATGCGCCCTTGACCACAGTGATGCCGGAGTTCTCGCTAGTGCGCATGGGTCCCTGCATAACCGGTCTCCAGAATGCGATCCATGAAGCGTTCGCACTGCGCCAACTGATCCAGAGTCACATACTCGTTGGGTCGATGCGCCTCCGCGATGTCGCCGGGTCCGCAGATCACGGTAGGAACGCCCATCTTCTGAAAAAGGCCGGCTTCGGTGCCATAGGACACTTTGCCTACGGAGAATTTCTTCGACAACTGCATCGCCCACTGCACGATCGCATCGGTTTCCGCCGCGGCCAGCCCCACCGTCTGGCTCAGCCACTGCAAATCGATGCCGGATTTCTCGTCAACCGCGCGCATCTCCGCCGCCAGCTTTTCCGCGTAACCGCGGATTTCCTGATACAGGGCGTCCGCCGAGGCCTGCGGCAAGGTGCGGATGTCGAATTGAAAGGTGCAGTCCTTGGGCACGACATTGGCGGCAATGCCGCCTTGGATCAACCCAGTGGACAGCGTCGTATAGGGGACGGTGAATCCGTAATCGCGCTGTTCGATTTGCGCCAGGCGATCGGCGATCTGTCGGATGAACACCACCAAGCGCGCCGCATATTCGATGGCGTTGACGCCGTGGGTGACATAGCTGGAATGCGCCTCCCGGCCATGCACCGCGCAGCGAAATCGGTGCGTTCCCTTGTGCGCGATGATGGGCTGCATGGATGTGGGTTCGCCGACCACACAGCCTGCCGGGCGTATGCCATTCTCTTCCAAATCTTTGATCAAGCCGCGCACGCCGAGACAACCCACCTCTTCGTCATAGCTCAACGCATAGTGCAGCGGCGCATCTAGCCGATTGGCGTTGAGCGCGGCGATGAATTTCGGCGCTTGAGTAAGAATGATGCCGATGAATCCCTTCATGTCGGCAGAGCCGCGCGCATAGAGTTTGCCGTCGCTCTCGGTGGCGACAAATGGATCGGTGTTCCAATCCTGTCCGTCTACCGGGACCACGTCCGTATGCCCTGAAAGAATCAGTCCCGGCTTCTTCGAATCCCCCAGCGTTGCGAAAAGATTGGCTTTCTTGCCGCTGGCATCGTGAGTCAGCCGCGTGGTTGCGCCTAAGCCCACGAGGTAATCTCGCACCCATTCGATCAAGCCTAGATTTGAGTCCCGCGACACCGTGTTGAAACGGATCAAGCGCTCGATCATTGCGCGCGACGCGGCGCTGGGAACTCTCATGAGGCGCTCACTTTAGTGGCTTCGGACCGCCATTATAGCGGACCTGGGATGCGCTATGCTCCTTGGGAGCGCAGAAAGCTAGAGGATTTTGTGAGCCGCGAAACACGTATGTACGGGGCCGTCGAGGCGGGCGGGACCAAGTTTGTGTGCGCCATCGGCGATGCGTCGGGGCGCATCCATGCAGAGACGCGCTTCCCCACCACCGACCCGGGTGCGACGCTTGCGGCCATGCGCGACTTTTTGCGCACCAGCAGCGTGAGCTTCGGCGCGCTCGCCGCCATTGGCGTCGCTTGCTTTGGCCCCGTGATTCTGGACAGGGCGTCGGCGCGCTACGGTTTCATCGGCCGTACTCCAAAAGCCGGATGGAGCGATATCGATATCGTGGGAATGTTGGCGCGAGAATTTTCCGTGCCGATCGGATTCGATACCGACGTGAACGCCGCGGCGCTGGCGGAACACCGTTGGGGTGCGGCACGCGATGTCGACAATCTGGTGTACCTGACTGTCGGCACGGGAATCGGCGGCGGGGTGGTGGTGCGCGGCGCTCCCCTGCATGGCCTCATGCATCCAGAAATTGGCCACATCCACCCGCGGCGTCACGCGCTGGATGCAGGGTTCGCAGGCATCTGCTCGTTTCATCGCGACTGCCTCGAGGGACTGGCATCGGGGCCGGCGATCGTGGCACGCAGCGGTGCCGAGCTGCGAAATCTCGACGCCGCGCATCCGCAGTGGCAGCTGGAAGCGGATTATCTGGGCCAGCTGTGCGCGCAACTCGTGCTCACACTCTCGCCGCAACGCATCGTCATGGGCGGCGGCGTCATGAGCCAGCTGCAATTATTGCCTCTCATTCAACGGCGCATGCTGCATTGGCTGGGCGGCTATGTCGACCGCCACGAAATTCTTGAGGCAACGGACCGCTATGTGGTGGCCCCTGCGTTGGGCGCGCAGGCGGGTGTTCTCGGTGCCTTGAGTCTGGCAATCGGCGCGAGCCCAGCCGATTAATCCTGGCCGATTTGCCGCAACATGCGCTGCAGGGCGAAGTGTCGATAGCTCGAAAGCGCCAAGCCCTCAACTTCATCCCAATCGCATGTCGCGCTGACATCCAGCGCGATCCAACCATTGTGGCCAAGATATGGCGGCACTTGATAGCGCCTGTCCGCGGTCAGGAGACCTTGCTGGTCGACGCCCACCCAAAAGCATAATGTCAATCGATCCGCGGCATAGCGGGCGATGGCGAAGGTTCGCTTGCCCGCCAACCACGCCGGAGACCCAAATTGGCGCGCTTCGTTCGACTCCGGAAAGCGCAGGCAAATCGTGCGCAGTTCTTTGAGCACGGCGCGCGCGCGCGGCGATTTGAATGGATCGACTCGGCTTGCGCCCAAGGGTTTGCTGGGAGCCTTGACCTTGGGCGTCTTGCCGATGCGCTGCCTGAGGTTCGGAGGCGCTACTTTCTCGTATCCTTCTCGAACCAATGCAGCGACCCTGTTCCAATCGATGCCGTGATCCAGCATCACGCCCAACCAGCCACGCGGTCCGACGTAGGGCGGTACGAAGAAGTGTTCAGGCTGGGAGCGCACGTGCAGCTCTTGCGAGCCGGGTGGAGCATTGAGCCACAATGCGACCCGTCCGTCGCCGTGATGGTTGACTACGTAGGTTGCAAACGTCTTGCCGCGAACTCTGAAGTTTGGTGAGCCGTGCGACAGGAATTCCTCCGCCTCCGGTAACCACAGGCAGACTTCGCGTACCGCCCGATCGATTCCGCGTGCCATCTTCGGTTCCCTGTCTTCAAGACCCGATGTCTGTGACCAAGAGTACCTCGCACGCTCCCGGACCGGTATCATCACGCACCAAAGATGTCTTGATCCACCTGCCATCATTGCGCAGCCCGTCGACCAACTCACCGCGCAACGTCACGACTTCACCCGGCCGCAGGCGGGCCAGCTGCCGCGCAATCAGCGAGTTTTGCGGAATGACGTGGGTATTGGCGCTATGCGTGATGATCGTCTCTCTGGCGATGGGCGTGCCGGCGCTGGCGTGCCAAAAGTAAAAGCGATTGGACTGGGACACATCGATGGTTCGCAAGTTACGGTTGTCCGACATCGGTCCCCAGCCCAGCGCCAGATCTTCGGGTATGAGATCCGCGAGTGCATCAAAGTGATAGGCTTCGCGCCCCAGCACACGCGCGGTTATCTGGTAGTCGGCGCGGACCGTCAAGGTCCAGTGACCCATGTGCAGCGTCTCGCCGTTCATTATATTGGTTTGCCGCGGCTCCTCTTGCGCGAGTACGCCATCGGGCGGATGAACCGGCCGTTCGGCAATCCAATGCCAAGCGCCCCACGCAATGTAGGCGCCTAGAACCGCTTTGAGGATGGGATGCCGCCACACCCTCAAAGCTTGATCCTAACCAGCGCGTCGTACCGTGACGCCGGTCGATGTCGCCGCGATCAGCCGCTCTTTTGAACCCAAACCATGCACCAACCGCCCGCAGGCACGCTCTTGCCGGCAAATATATTGCAACCCGCGCTCGCGTCGCCGGCTTTGCCCTGATACTGAGCGCAATTGCTGCATTTCTGGGTGGGTTTGTAGGTCGGATTCGACGCGGCAACGACCTTGGTCGCATCGGTCGTGAAGTGCAGTGCTGCGGCGGAAGGGTCTTTCGGGTCCAGCGGCGGAAGAGCGGCCGCGGCAGCGTCGCGCGCCACGAGGCCGATGGTGGGCAACAAGGCTCCGGCGATGAGCCCGCCCTTGACGATGGAGCGGCGTGAAATCTTAGATTGCATGTGTGTGCCTCGATGGGTGAAAGAGCGTGCCATTTTTCCCCATTTCGAATCTCTTTGCTGATGAATATTATTTAAATTTCGCAGGCGGATTGCAGATGCGCTGCCCGATGGCTGTAGCTTTTTGCGAACGATTCTCAATTGCGCGTGCGGGGCATACCCCGCTGCGATGAATTGAAGTAATGTGCTTATCTTTCGGGAACTGGCAGTCAAATGACGGGACTCGACCTAAATAGTATCGCTCGATCAGTGATCAAGCTGCGCGCGGTCGTCCCCGAAGACGCATTTACCGCAGGTATTCTGGGAAGTCATCGCACCGGCAATGGCGTGGTCATCGAAGCCGGCGGATTGGTTTTGACGATCGGCTATCTGATGACCGAGGCGACGGACGTGTGGCTGGCCGGCGCCGAGGGTCGGGAGGTGGCCGCGCACCCGTTGGCGTACGATCAAGTAACCGGATTCGGCTTGGTCTTGCCGCTGCAAAGATTGGACCTTGCGCCGATTCCGATCGGATCCTCAGCCGAGCTGCATCCCGGCAGCAAGGTGTATGTGGTGAGCGCGCGGGATTTCGCCGCCCCGCAGACCGCACATGTATTGGCGCGCCGCGAATTTGCCGGCGCCTGGGAATACCTGCTCGAAGATGCGATATTCGCAGCCCCGGCCCATCCGCATTGGTCCGGCGCTGCGTTGATCGATCACAGCGGCGCTCTGGTGGGCTTGGGATCCTTATTGGTGCGGGAATTAATGGCGGGCGAAGAGATCAATGCCAACATGTTCGTGCCGATCGATCTGCTCAAGCCCATTCTGCAGAGTTTGAAGGCCACAGGCAGAGCGGATCGCCGGCCGCGTCCTTGGCTGGGCATCTACGCGGTCGAAGTCGCCGGCAAGGTGTACGTGACGGGAATTGTCGAGGGAGGTCCCGCGCAACAAGCCGGCATTCGCGAAGGCGATGTCATTAGCCGGGTGGCGGAGAAGGAAGTGGACACCTTGCCGGATTTTTATCGACGCCTGTGGGCCGTGGGACCGGCAGGCACCGGGGTGCCTCTGACCGCGATTCGCGGCGCCACACAGCTGCATCTGAACGTGCGGTCCGTCGATCGCGGCGACTTGTTGAAGCGGCCGCAAGCGCACTAGCGTCGTCTACCCTCGCTTCAATGCAGTGCGACGCGCTGTTCGCGCTCTTGCATCGCCCGACGCTCGACGTTGGCGGGGTGACATGAGCCCTGATGCAGCAGCGTAATCATGGCCGCACAGGCATCGACGCCCTTGACGCCGCCGTCTGACGTGGTGGGCACCGCGCTGGTGTCCTGCAGCAAGCGGTAAGCCGCTACAGCCGAGAGCCCGGGTTCCCTGGCAAGCATCAGTGCCACCACGCCGCTCACCTGTGCCGTCGCGATCGAGGCGCCGCTGGCAAAATCGTAATGTCCTCCGGGGAGCAATGTCAGGATCTCGCGTCCCGGGGCGAACAGCACGGGTCCGGTGGCAGAACCGGCAGATTCCGCGCTCGCCACTTCGATGACCCCGGCTTGGCTTAGCAGGCCATTGGGACCTTCCGATGCGTCCGTGGCGGCACCTACGAATAACACGCCGCGTCGCTGTCCCTCGCGAATCAGGTCGCCCAGCAAGGGGTCGTCCGGGCCCGCCAGGCTCAAATTGATCACCTGCGCGTGCGCATCGAATGCTGCCGCCAGCGCCCGCGCCAGGGTGAATGAATTGCAGCTGGCGTCATCGATGCCCGCGCGTGCCTGCCAACAGGCCTTGAAAATCAGCAGACGCGCGCTGGGCGCGATGCCGACGATGCCCTCTCGATTGTTTGCGACTGCGGCAATGACGCCCGCCATTTCGGTTCCGTGCCGATCACGCCGAAATTGCGCGTCATCGGCATCGACGAAGTTTGCAGCCGCCGCGATGCTGCCGCGTAAATCCGGATGCAGGATATCGGCGCCGGTGTCGATGATGGCGATTTTGACGCCCTCGCCCCGCGACCACGGATGCGCCTCGGCGACATCCATCTGTTGGAAGCCGCGCTGCAGCCCGACATAAGGGTCATTGTAGTTCTCGGTACGGGTGACAAAGGTTTGCAAAGGCTGCGTCAACTTGACGCGCGGATCTTTTGCCAGGGACGCGAGTATCGCATTGCGGTCGCTGCCGGCCGGAAGTTCCAGCACCGCGCAGTGCACATGCAGCGGTTCGATCGGCCAAGCGCTCACCTCTCGCAAGCCATACTCGCTTTCCAGCGCGCGCATCACTTGGCGAGCGTGCGAGGAGGGGCCGTAGTCCGCGACTGCGTCGTAGCCGCGCGGCGTGCTGCCGGCGCGCGCAACATACGCCACCGGTTCGTTCGCCACCGCGGCGATGATGAATCGTTCGGGCGACTCCGACACCTGCTTGCCGAGCGCATGCGAATCGATGCGCACCGGTGCGCCGCTGCAAGCGCACACCAATGCCAACACGGCGCTAAGGATCAACCATCGAATCATTGGCTCTCGCCCGGTTCCGGCTCCTCGCGGGTCTGTTCTGCGAAGCGAACCGTCGGGTGCCGGCGCAGCAGCGCCAGCGACGAGCGCACCGGACGGCTGGATTTCGCCGCTAGCGAATAAACCCCCGCTTCGCTGGGTCCAGAAACGATCCGCAGTTCAGCTTCCTCGAGGATTGCCTGCAGTTCGACCAAAGTGATCGTCGGCGCAAACACGGCGCGAATCACTTCATCGCGGGCGCGCGGCGGCGAATTCGTCACCGTGCGGTAATGGGGGGCAGCTTGCTGGGCGCGGAATTGCACCCAGCGGTCGGCCAGCAGCAGGCTGATCGTAATCGCCATCAGCGCAACGGACGCCGCCATCAAGCCGCGCTTCGGCCAGGCGTTGCGAACACCTACAACCTGCGCGCTATCCGAGGCAGGGGCTACGCTCTGCAGGGCGTCCAGCCTTGCCTGCAGGCGCTTCAAGGAGGCTGCGGGCATGTACTCGACGGTCGGCGCGTCTTTGATGGCCGCGAATATTTGCTGCTCCACCAGCAAATCGGCGCGGCACGCCGCACAGTCGACGATATGCGCATCGACCTTGAGCCGCTCACTTTCAGAGAGCCTTGAGTTGACATACCAGGGAATGAGCGCAGAGACCTCCTGGTGTTCACAGTCCCCGGCAACGCGATTGTTGGTCATTCGATCCTCGCCGGGATTGCGCTTGCCGCGCCGCTCAAGGCCGGCAGACATTGCCGCAGTTTTTCGCGTGCATGAAACATGCGCGCTTTGACGGTTCCCACCGGGCAGTCGGTGATCGCCGCAATTTCCTCCAGAGAATGGCCCATGTGATAGGCGAGCTCCATGGTCAATCGCTGTTCGATCGGCAAGCGCCCCAAGCCTTGCTGCAGCCAGTCGTGAATCTCTGTCGCAATCGTCGGATCGACGGTCTGCTCGGGGTGGTCGTCCAAACTGCCCATGTCGGCGTGGTTTTTTTGACTGCGAAACGCCTTCAATGCCGTGCGATAAGCAATGCCGATGATCCATGTGGAGACGAGCGATGCGTTTCTAAACTCTTTGGCGTTCTGCCAAACGACCATGAAAGTGTCGTTGATGATCTCCTCGATGTTTTCATAGCGCGAGGTGAAGCGCGACAAGAAACGCGCAAGGCGCCGGTGATAACCAAGATACAGTTCCTCCAGTGCGCGCCGATCTCCAGCCGCCACTGCCGTCAACAAGGCGCTATCGCGCTCCTTGGGCGAATTTTTGGCGAGCGGGGTCATCGACAAGAATTACTCCTGATCAAAGTCCATCTTCCGTAAGTACCCAAGGCAACCCAAAGAGTTGCGCACGCATTGCTAGAAGCGCCAAATCACCGTTCCCGTCCAGCGCCCCGTCGCGGCCGCATTATAAAACAATGACTTAGCTTCCGCCGTAGTGTCGACATATGACAACACCAGGGACACCGTTTGTAGGTCATAGGAGCCCCCGACGCTCCAATAGGTGTATCCGCCGGAGTCGGGCCCGTCCAAAAAGCTGTAGCCGACGCCCGCCGTGGCGGACAGCTTGCCGAGGATGGGTCGTTGCAGGCTCACCTCGGCCGATTTTTCTGTTACGCCAATAAGCCTGTCATAAGGATAGGGCACATAGCGAGGAGCGTTGGGCGAGTAGCCGACGTTCACATGCAGCCACCCTTGGTAGGCAAGATCCAGATCGAGTTCGTCATAGTTGTACTGCGTGCCCGCGTTGTTCCACGGGTACGCATAGTGGCTGACGAGAATTTTCGTGCGCCACTCCTCGCCGAGGCTCCAGGCGAATCCGACGAATGCGCTGAGTTCGACATTGCGCGGTTCGTAGGAATCGATCTGCGTGTTGGATGCAAACACGCCGGCCAACAATCCCGCGCTGTTCGAATAATGCAAGTCCAACTGCGGTGTGGCTTGATCGTTGCTCCGCGATATGCCGCGCACGAAGTAATCGCTGGTCAGCGCCAGCGAGCCGCCCCATACATCAGCCGCAGCGCACGGCGCTGATGCAAGCAATAAGACCGCCAGCGACGCAAGACGCTGAGCCCGGCGCGCTGCTTGTGCCAATTCGGCGAACCGTGTTTCGAGCATTGCTTGCGAAATATTTATATTCGTCCGCGTCCACGCAGTGAGCGCTCAGGTTAAACCTTTCTCGATACGTTTGGCACGTACCTCGCGACTGACGATCACACTCGTCCACTTGGGGGCCATGATGAAAATTTTTCGTGCCGCTAGCGGCGGCTTGATGGGGATCCTTTGCCTGTTGATTTTGCAGAGCTGCGGCGGCAGCAGCTACGGCGGAGGCGGCGGCAGCTCTTCGAACCCGACACCGATAACGATAAGCGTGCAGCCTACAACGGTGGTCGCAGGACAATCCGCAACCGTTACGTGGTCGGTGACTGCCGGCTCCAGTTGCATGGCAAGCGGTGCGTGGAGCGGACCAGAACCCTTGAGCGGCACCCAGACGGTAACGCCGACTGCGGCAGGCACCGACATGTACACCTTGACCTGCAGCGGCGGCGCCTACTCGAGCAATAGCAAGACAGCAACGCTCACTGTAACCGCGGCAAGCGCTTTTTCAGTTACCAATCTGGTGGCTGACAATGCGGCAGGCAATGCGATGAACGTGGATGCCAATCTGGTCAATCCGTGGGGATTGTCGATACCCACGGGAACCGACCCGGCGTGGATTGCCAACAACGGCACGCAAACCTCGACGCTGTACGACGGCGATGGCAAATCTCAGCCCCAGCCCGCGGCCAATCAGCTGATCGTGGCGTTTGCCGCGAGCTCCGGCGGAACCGCCTTCGACCCCAGCGGCGTTGTGTCGAACAGCAGCAGCAGCGATTTCATGGTCTCATCCGGCGGCAAGTCCGGTTCCGCCGCGTTCATCTTCGACGGCGAGGGCGGCATGATTGCAGGATGGTCGCCGTCGGTTGATCTCACTCATGCGGTGACCATGTACGCCGACTCCGCGGGCGCCGTGTACAAGGGATTGGCGATCGCGACGAACGCCGGCGCTTTGTTCTTGTACGCGACGGATTTTCACAACAACAAGATCGATGTGTTCAATACCGGCTTTATCAAACAAGCGACTTCCGCGACCGCGTTCACATTCGCCGACCCAAGCATACCTGCCGGGTACGCGCCCTTCGGCATTCAAGCCATCAATAACGGGACCAGCGGTGCCACGCAGATTTACGTGACCTATGCACAGCAGCAGGCGCCTGACAATCACGACAACACCAACGGCGCGGGCTTGGGGTACGTGGATATTTACGACACCAATGGCAAGTTGATCAAACAACTCATCGCGGGCGGTGCACTGAATGCGCCGTGGGGAATTGCGCTCGCGCCGGCGGATTTCGGCACATTCAGCAATGCGCTGTTGATTGGTAATTTCGGCGACGGCAAGATCAATGCCTACGACGCGGCCGCCGGCACACCGCTCGGCACCATTAGCAACGCCAGCAATGCGCCGATTGCGACTCCGGGGCTCTGGGGCATTGCCTTCGGCAACGACGCCAACAACCAACCGCACAACACCTTGTTCTTTACGGCCGGCACCAACAACGAAGCCGACGGCCTCTTCGGCCGCATCGACATGGGTTCCACTCCGCCGGTTCTCAATGCACCTCCGGTGGTCACCCTGACCGTCCCGACGGGCACGCTGTCGGGCGGCGTCGCTTTGAGTGCGACCGTCACTGATCCGATACAAATCGCCAAGGTGGATTTCAAAGCGAACGGCACGCTCATCAGCACTGCCACCACCTCGCCTTTTGGCATTCAATGGGATACCACCACGGTTGCCGACGGGCAGATCAGTATCACCGCAACGGCGACCGACGTGGATGGCAATGTCGGCAGTTCGAGCGCCAGCGTCGTTACCGTGGCGAACAACGCGCCGCCTCCCCCGCAGGTCACGCTCACGCAACTGCAGACGCAGATATTTACGCCGATCTGCTCGGGTTGCCATTCAGGGGTCGGCACCTCTCTTCCCGGCGTGCAGAATCTGACCGCAGGCAATACTTTCGCCAACATCGTCAATGTGCCGAGCATTGAACAGCCGGCCCTGAAGCGCATTGCGCCGAATGATCCGACCGACAGCTATCTGATTCAGAAAATTGAAGGCGCGGCCGGTATTACGGGATCGCAGATGCCGTTGGGCTGCGGCGGCGCGGGCAACCCTTGCCTGGATCAGACGACGATTAATCTCGTGAAGACCTGGGTTTCCCAGGGTGCGCTCAACAATTGAGCGCACAGCACGCATTGATGGCCGCCGCTGCCGCTGCATTGGTGGTCGCAGCCTGTGCCGGCAACGGCGAGGGTCTTGACGCCAACGGCCGACCTCTGGCACCGGGCAGCGGCACGGTGCCTTTGGCGGCCGATTTCGCGGCGATTCAAGCCAACATATTCACGCCGATATGTTCCGTTTGCCACGCTGGCGGCGGCGCGCCCGAGGGACTGCGGCTGGACGCGGCCGACAGCTACAACCTGTTGGTCGGAGTTCCCAGCACGGAAGTCCCATCGTTGCTGCGAGTCAAGCCGGGCGATCCGGTCAACAGCTACATCATCCAGAAGCTGCAAGGTCATGCCGCCGTCGGCGCGCAAATGCCGCTGGGCGGACCCTATTTATCTCAGGATACGATCGCCTTCATTCAACAGTGGATCACGAATGGCGCGCCACCCTCGGCCACCGCCGCAGCGGCCGCTCCGCTCGCAGTCACGGCGATCGTGCCGGATGGCAGCGAGCTGCTGAGCGAGCCGCCGCCGCAAATCATGATTGCATTCAATCATGATCTTGACGTGACGCAGATCGAGGCGCGCGCCGCGCACATCGACAAGTTAGGGGACGCGCCGCAATCCGCAGTTGAAGTGATTCCCGCGCGCATAGCTGTCGTGAGTGCCAATCCTAAGGCGCTGATGATATGGCCCGGCAGACCCTTGAGCGTCGGCCGCTATCGGGTGGTTGTTGGGGCGGGGTCCATATTGGGGTTCACGGATGCCGCAGGTCAGTCGATAGCCGTGGGCACGCCGACCGATCTCGGCGAATCCATCATCGGCATATTTGAGGTCGCGGCGGTTGCCGCGGTGGAGGCCGGGCCATGAATCCGCGCTTAGCAGTCGGCGTCGTTGTGATTGTTGTCCTGTGCGTGCTACGCGCGACGCCCGCCGCGGCCGAACCCTACCTGGCCGTGCAGACCGGCTACAAATGCAATGTTTGCCATTTCAACCCGACCGGCGGCGCGCTGCGTACCGAGTTTGGAATCACCTACGCGAAGGTGCTGTTGCCGGCAGAAACCATCGACGATTCACTCATCAGCAATTGGACCGGAAAGATTACCGACAATTTGCGAATTGGCGGCGACCTGCGCGAGGATTGGACCCGCGATAGCGCGCCCAACACGCCGACCACACAGGGATTTTCACTCGAGCAATTCCGAGTCTATGGCGCGTTTACCCTCATACAAGACCGGCTTGCGATCTATGCCGACGAGCAGGTGGCGCCAGGCGGATCGCAAAACGAGGAAGCCTATGTGCTTTACGGCAGCACCACCGGCTTCTATATCAAGGGTGGACAGTTTTACCTGCCTTTCGGATGGAGGCTTCAAGATCAAAACGCATTTGTACAGGAACTCTCGGGTATCAGTATGGCCACGCCGGACAAGGGCGTGGAAATCGGCTACGAGCGCCCCTCGTGGTCTGCGCAATTTGATGTCACCAACGGAGTTGGCAACGGCAGCAGCGGCCATGGATACCAAGTAACCAGCCAAATTGCATACGTTCAACCTATTTGGCGGCTGGGTGTGGCCGGCTCTTATACTCAAGCAGCCCTCGGTGATCGGCGCGTCGCCGGCGTCTTCGCCGGGCTCCGGACCGGGCCTGTCTCGTGGCTGGCGGAGGGGGATGCGGTGCGCGACGACAGCTTCCCGGACGGCCGCACGCTTGCCGCGGGATTACTTGAGGCCGATTGGCTGGTCCGCAGGGGCCACAATCTGAAAGTCACTGCGGAATGGTACGACCCGGATCGCTCCATTGCGGAAGACGAGCAGAACCGCTACAGCATTGTGTACGAGTACACGCCAATACCGTTCTTGCAGCTGCGCGCCGGCTATCGCCGTTACATAGGGATTCCCCAGAGCAATACGCAAAATCAGCGGCAGGTGCTCACGGAACTGCACGGCTACTTCTGATTGCCGTGGCTGATGAAAGTATCGCCACGTCCGTCTACGATTTGACCGACCCATTGCTATTTTGAGGCGCGACAACTCATCCTATTCGTGGCGCCTGACTGAGAGCCGCGCGAACCACAAGCAGCGTCTGCACTCGCGGTTGCTTTAAGAAAATCCAACGCAGTATGCGCGCACCTTGTGATATGCCATACCACCGGATCGTAGAAGCACCCGGATGATGCGCGGCATAGAAACGCAACTCCACGCGGGCGTCGCGACTCGGCCAAATTCTGCTCATGATGAAGCGAAGCGCTTCCCAAGGAGTTCTCGACCATTCAATTCCCGGAAGCGCATGGGCTTTGACATTTGACCATGAGACATCTACAAGCCGCTGGCGACGCGCGATCTTGCGCAGCAACCACGGGCACTCTGCCTCCAGACGAGTGATGATGGATGGTGGAATCGCAGCGGGGAAATAGCGCGCCGTCAGCAGCAACGGCGCCATGGCCCACCACAGTCCTTCATAATTCGGACGTGCAATCAGCAGCTCGTCCCAATCGGGCGTACCGAAGCAAACCGCCAATCGCGCAATGTCGTGCAGCTGTATGAGCCTCAGCGCATGGGCTCGCATGTTACCCGCAGCGTGTAGCAACAAGTGCATCATCAGAGAAGCCGCTGATGGGTAGGCGTTTAGACCAGAATGTGCATTAATAGAAAAAAGAAATTGCGTAATGTCGATCTCGCGTAGGGGTAGGCGTTCCAGAATTCTTGTGTGCAGTTCGATCTTGATCGGGTTATCCATGTGTTCGCCAAAACTGGCGACAACTGCGCCTCTATGATGGCGGGACTCGAAAAGATGGTGACGCCATGTAACAAAACTAATTTCATAACCGCACGCCTCGAGCAGCCGAGTCGCTGCATTCGAGTCCGCCTCGCTTACGAGCAGATCAACATCAGCCATAGGTCGCTCGCCGGGCTCATAGATTCCGTTCGCATGCAGTGCAGCACCTTTAAGCGCCACCAGTGCAATGCCTTCGCGGCGGGCTGCCAAATCAATCTTATCCAGCAGCTGCGCTATGTTCCGATGGCGTGCGGCAATATGCTCTCGTTGCTCGTCGAGAAAATCCCCCCAGCCCGGAGGGCCGGCCCACCGTAGGCCTGCTTTGAGCTGCGAAGAAATACCCTGCAGCGTAGCGACGGCCCGGGCGATGCGCCATTCGAATTCGCTCCAATTCGGCGGTTCGTCAGTGGGCACAGAGAGTTGGCTTGCTAGAACCTCCGTTGCAGCGGCGAGCGCTGCGCCGATTTCGGCCATTGGCGGAAGGCTGGCGGACTTGGTCTTCATGGGCCGTACTACGTCCATACAAGACGTAAGTACCCTATTTTGCAGTTTGGGTTGCCAGATCACCAGCCGCGGCGAGCCGATGGTCGTCAGGCAATCGAAGATCTGAGCGCCGTGCCCACGAAACTGCACGGCTATTTCTGACCGTGCGCGAAGCTGCGTCTTGAGGCTACAGCCTTCCGGTCAGGACCAAGACCAGCAGGACGATGACGACCAGACCCAGCCCGCCGCTCGGGAAGTAACCCCAGCTGCTGCTGTACCCCCAGGTTGGAAGTGCTCCAATCAACAGCAGAACCAGAACTATCAGCAGGATTGTGCCTAGTGACATTACCTTCTCCGATGCTGCGACTGCAGGCAACTGTAGTCTGGGTTGTTGCTGCAAACAGTCGGGCCGCAACGTGTCCCTACGTAGGGCCCGTCCTACCGCGAAAGGCATCGATCGCGACCCGCCCTGCGGGCCCGAGCAGATCGGGGCGAGTTGCCACGATGTACAAAGCAACATTGCGTGAGCCCCCAACCATGAGCGGCAGTCGGCGCAGCGCACCGCTCTCTAATTGATCCTGAGTCATGTGTTCGGGTAGCCATGCATAGGCGAGCCCGGCCAGAATCGTGGCCAGCGATGCCTCCATGCTGCTTACCGTGAAACGCCGCTCGGCACCGAGCCAGCCCTCGTCTCGGGGCTGCACGGTGCCCGAATCGCGCACCACGGCTTGCACGTGGCGCACCAAATCATCCGCGGTCAATTCCCGCTCCATCCGGAACAATTCATGGTCAGGACGCGCGACCGCGACGAAACTCACATCCAGCAGCCAGTCGCCCAGGAATCCCGGCGGCACGCGGCTGGTGACGACGACATCAGCGCGACCTTCGATGATGGCTTGCTCGGCACCCGACAGTACGACATCGGCCAATTGAACCTGCGTGCTCGGACAGGTGGTCTGAAGGTCGGCAATGATGCCGAGCAATCGCGCGCGGGGATACGCGCTGTCTACCACCAGCGTCAGCTCGCTTTCCCATCCCTTTTTCAAGCTGTTCGCCAGCAGTTCGAGGGTGTCGAGTTCTTTCAACAAAGCGCGCGCCCGCTGCAGCAGCGTCTGCCCGTGCGGCGTGAGCACTGACTTGCGGCCCTCGAGCGTCAACAGCGGTAAATCCAGAGATTCCTGCAACTTTGATACCGCATAGCTGACGGCGGACTGACTTCGATTTAGCTTCAGCGCCGCCGGCGCGAAGCCGCCTTCGTCGACCACTGTCGCCAGCACCGCCCATTGCTCCAAAGTTGTTCTCGCAAGCGCCACGAATGAATCCGTTTTTTCGATCAATGACCCCTAAATTTTGCGCTTTTTTATGAGCTTATTCGAGGCTATTGTGTGTTTCAGGAGGTTCCCATGAACGAAATCAGACGAAGTCAAGAACGAGGCTATGCCGATCACGGCTGGCTCAAGTCTTTTCATACATTTTCATTTGCCGATTACTTCGATCCCAATCATGTCGAGTTTGGGCCGTTGCGGGTGATCAATGAGGATCGCGTGCAGGCTGGCGCGGGATTTGGCACGCATGGCCATCGCGACATGGAGATCATCAGCTATGTATTGTCAGGCGAGCTGGCGCACAAGGATTCGATGGGCAATGGCTCGACCATCAGGCCCGGCGACGTACAGCGCATGAGCGCGGGCAGCGGCGTTCGGCATAGCGAGTTCAATCCCTCGAAATCCGAGGGCGTGCACTTTCTGCAGATCTGGATTCAGCCGAACCAGCGCAACATCGAGCCGAGCTACGAGGAAAAACGCTTCTTGCCTAACGAAAAGCGCGGGCGCCTGCGGCTCATCGTCTCGCCCGATCGCGCGCAAGGATCTTTGCTGATCCATCAGGACGCGCGGGTGTATGCGGGATTGTTCGATGGCGCCGAGGCCGCCGACCTGCAGGTGCAGCCAGGCCGGCGAATTTATGTGCACGTGGCACGAGGCTCGTTGCTGGCAAATGGCGTCGCGCTCGAGGCCGGCGATGCACTGCGGATCACCGGCGGGACTCATGTGCGGGTCGATGGCGGCCGCGACGCTGAAGTGCTGGTATTTGATCTGCCGGGCGACAGCAACTGAGCTAGCGAGCCGGCCGCAGGCCGCAGTGGAACCGGCTCGCTCTCCAGGCGAAACCTACGCCGGCTTGGCGCTGCGTCGCGACCAATACCAATACAGCGGCAGGCCGGCGATCAGCATTGCCACGCCGCGCAGCGCCTCACGAGGCGCGGCCACGAATGTGTTGATCAGCAGCGCGCTCGTAACCAGAACGAAGATCACCGGTACGACGGGATAGCCGAGCGCTCGATACGGCCGCGGCGCGTCGGGCATGGTTTTTCTGAACACAAACAACGACGCGGTGCTCAGGCCGTAGAAAAGCCAAGATGCGAATATTACCGAGTCGGTCAGATTGTCATACGAACCCGACAGGGCAAGCACGCTACCCCATGCAGCTTGCGCAACAATTGCTCGCGCCGGCACATTGCTTCGCGGCGAAAGCCGCGCCAATGCGCGAAAAAATAATCCGTCTCGCGCCATGGCATACGGGACCCGCGAATTGGCGAGCGCACTGGCATGCAGCGAACCGAATGATGAAATCATGAGCGCTACGGCGGTCATGGAGACCGCGACCGGACCCAAGAAGCGCTTCAACACTTCGGTCGCCACGGAAGAATTGGTCGGGACGCTCGCGATCTCGACGGGTGTCAGCGCATAGTAATAGGCAATATTGACGAACAAGTACAGCGCCGCCACCACCAGCATGCCGCCGATGAAGGCGCGCGGCAGATTGCGCTGCGGGTTGCGGATTTCGCCGGCAAGCGGCGCGACGTTGTTCCATCCATCATAGGCCCAGAGTGCGCCCAGCATGGCGGCGCCGAAGCCCGCGTAACCTCCGCGTGCGCTGTCGGCAACACCCTCGCAGGTGCCTGTCAGGCCGGATCCCGCGAGGTGCGACCAATCTCCGGGGGCGAAGGCGAGCGCGCTGATTGCCACGCCCAAAACCAACCCCACCTTCGCCAGGGTGAGCGCAAGTGCTGTCCGGCCGCCGGCCGCCACAGAGGCACAGTTGATGAGGGCCACGGTCCAGATGGTGGCCAGCGCCACCAGCGTCAGTCCGTTCATGCTCAAGTGAAAACCAAACGGGCTGGCCGCGAGCTGCCAGCGGGCCAAAACGCCGCCCACCGCGACATTCATGAAAATCGCCAGACCCACCGCGAGCGCCGCCTGTGATCCGGCCTTCGCGACCGCAAATGTCATCCAGCCATACAGGAACCCCACCACCCTTCCGTAGGCGCGCCGCAGATAAACGTAATCGCCTCCCGCCTCCGGCATCATCGCGGCAATTTCTGAATACGAGAAGGTGCCGGCGAGCGACAACAAACCCGCCGCAAGCCATACCAGCAGGACGATCTTGGCGCTGCCGACATTGCAGGTCATGACGCGTGTCTTGAGAAACACGCCCGTGCCGATCATGTTGGCAACGTTGACCGCGATTGCCCCCCATGCCCCCACGCCGCGCGTCAGACCGCCTTGGGCAGGAGTAACCATGGTGGCACTGTTCATCGTTATAATAGTATCGGACAAATGAACGCGGAATTTTCACAAATCGGCGCTTTTCTGCTGGCGGTGGTGCTGATTTTTGTCGTCTACCGCCGGCTTCGCCGCAGCTTCGGCCAGCAGCCGCTGGTACCGCTTCGCATGCAGTTGCGGATCCTGTTGCTGCTGATTGTCAGCTGCTTGCTGCTGCCGTCGGCGATGCATTCAGCGTCGTACCTGTTCGCAATACTTGCCGGGGTGGCGGTTGGGGTTGCGCTGGCGCTGTGGGGTGCTGCGCACACGAGCTTCGTGCGCAATGCCGATCGCCTGTACTACGTGCCGCACACCTACACGGGAATGGCGGTCTCGCTGTTATTTATCGGACGACTCGGCTACCGGCTGGTTCAGGTCTATGGCAGCGCGGATCAATCCTTCACCGCGGCATCGCTGGTGCGCAGTCCTCTGACCATTGGATTGTACTTCGTGCTGATGGGCTACTACGTGTGCTACTACAGCGTAGTGCTGTGGAAGTCCAAACATGCCGCTACGGCGGGAATAGAAGCAGCCTCGAACACCGCAAAATGATACGGCGCTTGAGCGGGTTGCCGCGCCTGCATTACGTCAGGGAGATGACCACCGCGTACGTCATTAGCGCGAACGAGATCAACAAGGCTTCGTTGCCCCATCGAGATACCGTTTCGACCATGATGCTTCTCCTGAATTGACTTCCACATCCGAACGCGATTCATTTCGCGTAAGCCTTTAGGGCGCGGAAATTCTACATTTCGAAGCATCGGCAATGATTGCGGCAGGTCTCAAAAACGCCTGATTATGGCCATTTAGCGGCGGATTATGTCCACCCAACTGCACTATTTTGAGCCCGATATTTCGCTGTGCGCGTGAATCAGCCAGAGATCAATGCGTTGCTGGCGATCTGCATTCGGGACAACATGGAGGTGTCGTGCCGAGCGTGTCGCTTAGCAAATCGGTGAGTTCATGCAGGTCGTTGCCAAATGGCTCGACATAAGGCGTGTGCCGACGAATCAGCTCGACGGCCAGTCCGAATGCGCCGGCGGGATTCACGTCCTCGTCGAAGTAAAGCTGCCGATGGACCGGGCAGCTCTTGAGCACCTGGGCTTGCAAGGCAATTCCGATTGCGATCGCTTGTTTCTTACCCATTGCACCTATCCTATGGAGCGCGGCAATTGGGGGCGGGTTAGCCTTTTGACGACGGCGAGAGCTCGGCGCCATGCCGCCGCTTGCGGCACAGGACCCGGCGGATCACGCGGAGCCAAGGGCGGTGTTGCGGGGATTCCGGCAGTCGGCGTGAACTCATTGCGCATTAGACCGTCTCCATTTGCTCCGGGCAAAATCATGCCGCGCGGGGGGAAGTAACGCGATCGGCGCCGAACGCCGCTATCTGTAGGACTTTTCAGACACCGGCAGCGTCGGAGCGCGGCCTAAAAGGCGAGATACGGCCAATCGTTGGGGATCGCCACATCGTCGAGCTGGCGGCCATTGGCGGAGAGCCGTGAGTTCTCAGCTATTCGCCGCTCAGCAACCCTTGCCGTACGGCTGGGAACAGCGGGGAGTTGCTGCATCAGACCGCGAAGCTGCCTTTGTGCGGGGCCAAGCGTGTCGCTCCAGTCCTGATCCCATGTGAGCGCACGCGCATCGTCCAATTCTCGCGCAAGAATTTGCAACTCCGCCGCGTACGCGCGCAGTGCGTGGCCTCGATATCGCGCCGTCGCGCCGATGGCGAAGGCAACCGCACGATCGAGCATGTATCGAATGCGGTGCGGCCCTTTTTGATAGCTCAAATTGGGATGCGCCCAAAGACGTCCGGTGACCAGTCGAGCCACACGCCACGAGACCAATGCGCTCATGGCAATCGTCCGTTGCTGCGTCGTGCATTCCGTGCTCAGAACCGCGGCGATGGCGCGCACCCGCAAAGCCACATTGCGCAGCTTCCGCAGTCGCATTACTTCGGCGTCAATCATTGTTGGCCCTTCCTCGTAACCCCTAAAGCTCTCGGAGACTTGGTCCGAAAGATCGCTTCACCGTCCCTATCTTTAGGGCGATGCGATGATTCTCAACGAATCCAGCGATGATTTCTGTAGGACATTGGGCCATGCCGCTACCGGTAAAGTTCCAACACGAGACTACTGTTAAATAGCCGGCGGCCTTATGGTCAATTGACTCAAGGTTAACCCAGATTGACCCACACTGATTTGGTCTGCGTGTAGGACAGCAGGCTCTCCAAACATTTATCGCGGCCCTGTCCCGATTGCTTATAGCCACCGAAAGGCTGGGTCATGTCGCCGTTGTCGAAACAATTCACCCAAATGACGCCCGCCTCGAGATCGCGCGCGGTATTCAGAGCGACATTCAAATCGCGGGTCCAAACAGATGCCGCCAGTCCGTAGATGGAATCGTTTGCCACCTTGAGCGCATCCTTAAGGCCGTCCACTTCGATGGCGGCAGCAACGGGGCCGAAGATCTCTTCCTGCGCAATGGTCATGCGATTGTCGACGCCGGAGAACAACGTGGGATTGACGAATTCGCCCTGCATATCGGGTGCGTTGCCGCCAAATTCGAGCCGCGCGCCTTCGCCTAAGCCGCGCGCAATGTAGCTCATGACGCGCGCACGGTGCTGCGCCGTGACCAAGGGACCCAAGTTCGTGCTTGGATCGAGCGGGTCGCCGGCTCGATACGCGCTCTTGCCGCGTTCGATGAAGCGTGCCAGGAATTCCTTCGCAATCGGCTTATCGAGCAACAGCCGCGATCCGGCGTTGCACACCTCGCCCATGTTGCCGAAGATTCCATTGATGGCGTAAGTGACAGCACTATCGAGATCCGGCAGATCGGCCAGGAATATTTGCGGAGTCTTGCCGCCGCATTCCAGGCTGACCCGTTTCATATTCGACTGGCCGGCGTAAATCAGCATTTGCTTGCCGATTTCGGTCGATCCCGTAAATGCAATCTTGCCGACGTCCATATGCTGCGCCAAGGCTGCGCCTGCAATCTCACCGAGGCCGTTGACCACATTGAACACCCCGGGAGGTCCGCCCGCTTCGACGAACAGCTGCGCCATCAGCAAACCCGACAGCGGCGATTGCTCCGCGGGCTTTCAGTACCACCGAATTTCCGGCGGCCAGGGCCGGCGCAACCTTCCACGCAGCCATGAGCAATGGATAGTTCCACGGCACGATGCAGCCCACGACGCCGAGCGGTTCGCGAAGAATGTAGTGAAACGCGTCGAACGCGGTGGCGGTCACCGCGCCATCGATCTTGTCGATCAATTCGCCGAAATATTCGAAGTTCCTGGCCGCCGCCGGCACGTCGATTGTCAGCATGTCGTTGATGGGCTTGCCCATGCACAGCGTGTCGAGCAGCGAAAACTTTTCCGCGTTCTCGAGGATCAGGCGGCTGTACGCCGCCATCACGGCCATGCGGTCGCGCGGCGCCATGCGGCTCCAGACACGCGCGGCGAAGCTGCGTTTGGCGGCAGCCACCGCGAGATCAATGTCCGCGCGGCTGCCGGCACTGACTTCGCATAGCGGTTCTGCGGTGGCGGGATTGATCACGGTGAATCGGTCCCGCGCCACCGAGTCGACGAACCTGCCGTCGATAAAATGGCGGGTTTCGTAGCGCAAGCGCGCGGCGCGGGCGTGCCAATTCTGCGTGTCGATGGAAATTGCGTTCATTCATGTCTCCCAATCAATGTCGCGGGCTGCCGTATAGTATCGCGCATGAACGTCGCCCCGCGCTCCCAGCTGCTTGGTTTTTGGATGTGCGTGGCGTTGGTGGTGGGCAATTCGATCGGCTCCGGTGTGTTTTTGCTGCCCGCATCTTTGGCTCCCTATGGCCTCAATAGCGTGGTGGCTTGGGGTTTCACTGCCAGCGGCGCCATCTTGCTGGCCATCATTTTTGCGCGCTTGAGCCGCGCCTTCCCTGCAGCAGGCGGACCTTACGCCTACGTGCACCTGGCCTTCGGCCCCCTCACCGCCTTCATCGTCTCCTGGGGCTATTGGATTTCAATCTGGGTGGGAAATGCGGCAATCGCGACCGGCGGCGTGAGTTATTTGAGTCCGCTGCTGCCGTGGATCGCCGATGTTCCGGGCGCGTCCGCAGCCGTCACATTGTTTTTTCTATGGCTTCTCACATTCGTCAATTGGTACGGCATTCGTGCCTCTGGCTGGGTGCAGAGCGTCACCACCGTGCTCAAGGTGCTGCCCTTGGTGGCAGTTGGCCTGCTCGGAATGCGGCTGCTGCGCAGCGCTGATGCTTCCGCAACGGCGAGCGTTCCGTTTT
Source organism: uncultured Gammaproteobacteria bacterium (assembly GCA_963787695.1). Classification (GTDB taxonomy): domain Bacteria; phylum Pseudomonadota; class Gammaproteobacteria; order Steroidobacterales; family Steroidobacteraceae; genus Bog-1198. The sequence goes on along the minus strand of CAWBDX010000003.1, from coordinate 117,326 downwards.
CGGTGAGCGGCGTCACCGCCGCGGCCACCTTGACCCTATGGGCGATGTTGGGCCTGGAATCGGCGACGATTCCGGCGGACAAGGTCGCCAATCCAAGCCGCACCATTCCGGTCGCGACGTTGTTGGGCACGATCGTTACGGCGTTGGTCTGTGCCCTCGCGTGCACGACCGTGCAGCTGTTGGTGCCGCCGGCGGCTCTGGCGCAATCCAATGCGCCATTCGTGGATCTGGCCAGCCACTTTTGGGGGGCCGGCGCCGGCAAACTGCTGGCCGTGTTCGCTTCGATCAGTGCATTTGGCGCTTTGAATGGCTGGATTCTCCTGCAGGGCGAGTTGCCGAGCGCCATGGCGAAGCGCGGCGAGTTTCCGCGGATTTTTGCGCGTGAGTCAGCGCATCGAAGCCCAAGCTTTGGGCTGTGTTTCGGCAGCGCTTTGGTCACGCTGTTGATAGTCGCGAATTATCAGAAATCCATGGTGAATGTCTTTACCTTCATGATTCTGCTGTCCACGACCGCCTGCCTGGTGCTGTACGCGCTGTGTTCGCTGGCGCTGCTGCGGCTGCAGTGGAAAGGCCAGTTGCAAGGCGCACGCAGCGGCAGCGCTCCCTTGGCCATTGTCGGTATCCTCGCTACCGCATATTCTCTTTGGGCAATCGTCGGTGCGGGGGCGGAGGCCGTCATCTGGGGAGCGGTACTTCTGGCGCTGGGTGTGCCGCTGTATTTTTGGTTCATACGGAGCTCGCGTTGATGCCGATATGGCGTTCCTTTCTGGCGGTCGCGGTGGGCGGAGCGCTCGGCTGCTTGTTTCGTTGGTATCTTGCCATTTACCTCAATCGCTATTTCCCGGCCATCCCGCCGGGAACTTTGGCGGCGAATCTCATCGGCTGCTACGTCATCGGCGCAGCTCTCGCCTTCTTCATGAGCTATCCGGCGTTCGCTCCCGAGTGGCGGCTTTTCCTGACCACCGGCTTCTGCGGCGGACTCACCACCTTCTCGACATTCTCCGCCGAGGTGGTGTTGTTAGTGCAATCGGGGCGCTCGGTTTTCGCCTTGGCGGCGGTGGCGGCACATCTATTGGGTTCCCTGGCGATGACTTTCGCCGGCATCGCCACGGTGGCGTGGCTCAAAGGCTAAGCGTTTGAGGCGCCGGTGAGTTCGACGCCGCAACAAGCGTGTGATATATTACTTAGATAGCTAACGATTAGAGCACTTGGCAATGACCGATCTTGAAGAGCGATTCAGCGATGCGCTGCACAGTACCTCCCGATCGTGGCGCCAAGCCGTGGATCGTCGACTCAAGTATCTGGGCGTCAGTCAGGCAAGCTGGATGACCATTGCCTTTGCTGCCAAGGCACGCTCACCTCTGTCGCAGTCGGAACTTGCCGATAGATTGGGCGTAGAGGGCGCGACCATGGTCGCGATGGTGGATCGCTTGGTGAAGGCCGGCTTGGTGATGCGCGAGGCATCGACCACCGATCGGCGCGTCAAGCGCGTCGTGCTGACGGCCGCCGGCCTTGAGATTTACGAGAAAGTCAAAGCTGAAGCGGCCGCGCTGCGCCGCGAATTGTTGGCGCATACCGATCCGAAAAAACTGCTGGCGGCGACCGAACTTCTCGAGGGCTTGCAAGGAATCATCGACGCCCAGCCATGAACCGTCCGCTCAATCGGCCCATGATCACGCTGTCCATCATGCTGGCGACGATCATGCAGACGCTCGACAGCACCATCGCCAACGTCGCACTGCCGCACATGCAAGGCACCCTGTCCGCCTCGCAGGACCAGATCGCCTGGGTATTGACCGCCTACATCGTGGCCGCGGCCATCGCCACGCCGCTGACCGGATGGCTGTGCGATCGCTTCGGTCAGAAAAATCGTCTTCATGGCGTCCATTGCCGGCTTCACCGTGGCCTCGGTGCTGTGCGGCATGTCGAACTCCCTGGCGCAAATCGTCGCCGCGCGGCTGCTGCAGGGCGTCTTCGGCGCAGCGCTGGTGCCGCTGGCGCAGGTGGTGCTGCTGGATATCAATCCGCGCGAAAAGCAAGGCCAGGCCATGGCGGTGTGGGGCATGGGCGTCATGGTGGGGCCCATCCTGGGCCCAACCTTGGGCGGCTGGCTCACCGACAGTTATAACTGGCGCTGGGTATTCTTCATCAATGTCCCGATCGGCGCCATCGCGCTTTACGGCATGTGGAGATACATGCGTCCGGACCCGGGCGCGCGAGGCCATGCGTTTCGATTTGTTTGGATTCGCGACCTTGAGTCTAGCGATCGGTGCGCTGCAATTGCTGCTCGATCGCGGTCAACAGAACGATTGGTTTTCCTCCACGGAGTGCCTGGATCGAAGCCATCGTCGCTGGTCGTGACCGCCACCTATTTCGTCGCGCATACCTCTGACCGACGCCGGCGAAGAAGTCCTTCCTCGATTACCGGCTGCTCAAGAATCAGAATTTCGTCACCGGCCTGCTGTTCATCTTCATCGTGGGCTTGGTGCTGTATGCCACGCGCGCGCTGATTCCCACCATGCTGGAGAATCTGCTCGACTATCCGGTCGCCACCACCGGACTGGTCACCGCGCCGTCAGGCATCGGCACCATGCTGGCCATGCTCATCGCCGGCCGCATCATCGGCAAGGTCGACCTGCGCCTGACGCTGTTCGTGGGATTTCTGATCACCGCGTTTGCGCTCTGGCAAATGACCGGCTACTCGCTGGATCTGTCGCAAGGCGACATCATCTGGCCGGGCGTGATTCAAGGCTTCGGTACCGGCCTGGTGTTCGTGCCGCTTGAGCGCCGCGACCTTCGCCACCTTGAGTCCCGAGATGCGGGCGCAGGGCACGTCCCTGTACAGTCTGGTTCGCAATATCGGCAGCAGCATCGGCATTTCGCTGGTGCAAACCCTGTTGATGCGCAACACCGTCATCGCGCACGCCGCGCTGGCCGAGCGCGTGACCATCGCCAACCCCGCCTGGAACAACCCCGCCATAGCCGCGGCCTTTGATGTGCGTACTCCGAGCGGCGCCGCGCTGCTCGATGCGCGCGGTGACGCAGCAAGCGGCCATGATCGCCTACATCGACGATTTCTGGTTCATGCTGTTTCTGACGCTGCTGGTGACGCCGCTGCTGCTGCTCATCCGGCGCGCCAAGTCGCGGCGCGGCAGCGGACTCGCAGCCCAGGCCGCCATGGACTAGCGGGCGGACGGCGCTCGAGCTCGGTCTCGTTACGGTTTCGCCTGTTGCGCGGTTAAAGCGGGCACGCCCGGATCCCCGCTTGCCGAACCGGCCAACATTTTCGCCGCCTTGGGCCCGGCCCAGCGCTCGATATCATCGAAGACCGTGAACACCGCCGGCACGATGACCAGCGTCAGCAAGGTCGAGGTGATCAGTCCGCCGATGACGGCGATCGCCATGGGCCGCCGGAAATCGCTGGCTTCGCCCAAGCCCGATGGCCACGGGCAGCATGCCCGCCACCATGGCCACGGTGGTCATGACGATGGGCCGCGCGCGCTTGTGGCCCGCTTCGACAATCGCCTGCAGGCGGGTCTTGCCGGCGCGCATCTCTTCGATGGCGAAATCCACCAGCAAGATGGAATTCTTGGCGACGATGCCCATGAGCATCAGCACACCGATCATCACGGGCAGGGAAAACGGCGTATTGGTGAGGAACAAGCGCGAGGACCGCGCCTCCCAGCGACAGCGGCAACGCCGACAGGATGGTGATCGGCTGAAAGACCCGCGCAAACAGCAGCACCAGCACCGCCAGCACCATCAATACGCCGGCCGCAACCGCAATCGCGAAGTTCGCGACGAGCTCGTTCATGAACTCGGTGTCGCCGGTTTCAACCAAACGCACGCCCTGCGGCAAATTCTTCAGCGTCGGCAGCGCATAAACCTTTTTGGTCGCCGTTCCCAATTGCACGCCGGGCGCCAGGTCCGCATCGATGTACAGGCGGCGGCTTTGGTTGTAGCGCCGCACCGCCGAGGGCCCCTGCCCAAAGCTCAAGTCCGCGACCGACTTCAAGGGCACGCTGGCGCCCGGAGCTCGTGGGCACCGGCAAATTCTCGAGCGTGGTCAGATCGCGCCGCGACCTCTCCGGCAGGCTGACGCGGATCGGAATGGTGCGATCGGTCAAGGCAAATTTGGCGCCGTTTTGCGGCAGATCGCCCATGGTCGCGATGCGAATGGTCTCGCTGATGCTTTGCACGCTCACGCCCAATTGCGCGGCGAGATCCAGCCGCGGATGCACCACGATTTCCGGCCTGCGGCAAATCGCCGTTGATGCGCGGCGAACGAATTTCCTTCAGCCCGCGCATTTCATCCAGCAGCTTGTGTCCGGTGCGCTCCGTCAGCGCTGGGTCATCGCCGACCAGAAACAGCGTGACATCGCGGCCGCCGCCAAAGCCGAAATTTTGGAAACTGATATGCGCGTCCGGAACCTGATTGAGCAGCGGCATCATGCGTTGCTCGATTTCCTTGGCGCTCGCCTTGCGCTGATTGCGCGGCACCATGCTGACGAACACTGTCCGCGTTGCGCACATCGGCGGAATCGGTGCCGACGAATTCCACCGACGTCGGTCACTTCCGGCTGCTTGCGCAATGATGGCGGTGGCGCCGCCGACACGCGGGCGGTGTCCTCGAGCTTGCCGCCCGGCGGCAGTTCGATATTCAAAATCGAGGTGGAAAAATCCTCCGGCGGCACGAAGGCCTTCGGCAACAGCATGCCGCCGCCAACCGACAGCGCAAAAAACAACGTACCGAATCCGATGGTTTTCCAGCGATTGGCAACGCACCATTTCAGGACTCTGACATAGGCTGGACATGATCGGGCCATCGTCGCGATGCGGGATCGCATCGCGATTCAGCGCATAGGCCGCGAGCACGGGGGTGATCATGCGCGCCACCAGCAAGGAGATGAACACGGCCGCGGCGACGGTGAGACCGAATTGCTTGAAGAACTGGCCGCTGACGCCGCCCATGAAACTCACCGGCAGAAATACCGCGATGATGGTGAAGGAGGTGGCCACCACGGCGAGTCCGATTTCGTCCGCCGCTTCCATGGCGGCGCGAAAGCCGCTCTTGCCCATGCGCATGTGGCGCACGATGTTCTCGATCTCGACGATGGCATCGTCCACCAGCACGCCGGCCACCAAGCGACAACGACAGCAGCGTGATCTCATTGAGCGTAAAACCCATCCATTGCATGAAGGCAAAGGTGGGTATCGCCGACAGGGGAATGGCCAGCGCCGAGATCAGGGTGGCGCGCCAATTGCGCAGGAACAGCCAGACCACGGCGACCGCCAGCATCGAACCTTCGATCAGCGCCTCCAGAGCCGAATGGTAGGTCTTGATGGTGTGCTCGACGGTGGTGAAAATCTGCTGGATGTGCAGCGACGGATTGTCCTTTTGAATCTTCGCCAGTTCCGCGGCGACGCCTTCCGCGGTGCTGACGTCAGAGACCCCCTTGGACTTGTAGAGTTGGAATGCCGTGGCGGGACGGCCGTTGAGCCGCGCCAGACTGCGCATCTCCGCAATGCCATCGTGGACGTCGGCAATTTCGTTCAAGCGCACCGACTTGCCGCCGGGCACGATGATGAGCGTGTCGCCCAGGCCTTCGGCCGACTTGGCGCCGCCGAGCACGCGGATGGCCTGCTCGCCGCCGCCGACCTGGGCGCGCCCGCCGGGCGCATCCAAATTCAATTGCCGCAGCTGCTCGTTGACCTCGCACCGCGGTCAAGCCCAGCGCCTGCAGGCGCGCGGGATCCAGTTCCACGCGAATTTCGCGATCGACGCCGCCGATGCGCTGCACCTGCGCAACGCCACGCACACCCAGCAAGCGTTTGGTGATGGTGTTGTCGATTGACCAGCTCAGCTGCTCGGGCGTCATGTCGGTGGTGGTCACGGCGTAGATGGCAAACGTGCCGCCGTCCGCATCCTCGCGCTGCACCTGCGGTTCCAGGATGCCCTGCGGCAGGTCGGCGCGTACCCGGGCGATGGCGTCGCGAACGTCGGTGACCGCCCGATCGATCGGCGTGCCGATATTGAACTCGACGATGATCAAGCACATTTCCTTCGGAAATGTAGGTTTGCTGGTGGTGAATATTGCCGATGCTGGCAATCGAGCCTTCCACTTTTTGCGCGATCTGCGTCTCCATTTCCGTGGGCGCGGCGCCGGGCTGCGAAATATTGACGTCGACTGCCGGGAAGGAAACATCCGGATTCAAGTTGATCGGCAAGCGAATGAAGGCGACGGTGCCCAGGAAAAACAGCACCACGAACAGCACAATGGGCGTCACCGGGTGGCGAATCGCCCAGGCGGAAATGTTCTTCATGACGTGCCGCGGCCGATCACGACCGGTTTCACGGTCTCTCCCTCTTGCAGGAACGCGCCGGCCGTCGTGACGACTCTGGTCCTTGGGATTGATGCCTTCGGCGATGGTCACGCCGCTTGGCACCATGCCAGTCACGCGCACCGCGCGACGCTCGACCTTGCCTTGCGCATTGACGATGAGCACGTAGCTGCCCTTGTCGTCATTGAGCACCGCGGTTTGCGGCAACACGGCGCGCTCGGCATTGCTTACCGTCACCTCGCGCGCGCGCAAAGGCGCCCGGCCGCAGATTTGGATCAGGCGTCAGCGAGACCTTGGCCGTTCCCAGGCGCGTCGCCGGATCAATGACCGCGCCCAGCAGCCGAATCCGGCCCTGATAAATCTTCGAGGTCCCGGTGAGTCTCACGTCCACGAGCTGCCCCACTTTGAGCAGCGGCAGATCCTGCTCGGCCACCTGGCCGCGCAACTCGGTCTCGCCATCCTTGGATAAGCGAAACAGCGCCTCCCCGCCCGGCATCGCCGTCTGCCCCACTTCCACATTGCGGGTAAGAATGATGCCATTGGCCGGTGCACGCACATCGGCTCGCGCCAAGCGGGCCTTGGCCTCCGCCAGCTGCGCCGCGGCCACTTTGACGTGCGCCGCCGCGGTCACAGCGCTCGACTTGCGGCGTTGGGTCTCTTCGGCCGACAGCGCACCGGAGGCACCCACCGCGCGGGCGCGTTGATATTCGGCCTCAGCCAGTTCTGCCTCGGCGCGTGCCTGATCGAGCGCCGCTTCCAAATTGGTGACCTGCGGCTCGAGCACCGAGTTGTTCAGGTGCAGCCAGCACCTGGCCCTGCTTCACGTGATCGCCGGCCTCGACATAAACCGCGGTAACACGGCCGCCGTCGCCTTCGACGCCGATCGGCATGTCATAGCGCGCCGCAATGGTGCCGATGATGCTGACCGTGGAAGGCACGGTGCTGATGCCGACCTCCGACACCGAGACCGTGGGGATGGCTGAAGCGCACCGCTTCCGGTTTAGCCAGCGCATGCGTGATACGCCACGCGACCAGCGATGCCACAATCGCAATCAACAGCCCGCCGACCGACCAGGCGATCATGCGCCGGTTCAGCACCTTCGGCGGCGCGGTCGTTTCAGGTTGTTGATCAAACAACATAGTACTCATGACACCACATCCCAGGGATAACTTCCTTTGTCCAAGATGAACCCGGCCAACACGATTCATCTCCTCGTCCTCATTGCGCTCCGCGCGCCGTATGTTGTTCGCCATGCGCCGTTTAGCCTGCTGCGCGAACACCCGCGCGATAGCGACCGCCTGAGAACCGTTCTCACCCGGCGCCTCGGCCAGCGCTGCGGCGCGCGACAATACACACAGTCCCACGAATAGATCAATGGCAATGTCGGCCACCCTCTTGAGTGCGTGCTGCCGGTCTGCAATCGACTTGCCATACTTGCGCAACAAAAAATCGCAGGTCCTCGCCAGCTCCACGGTATATCGTTCGTAAATACCCGCGGCCTCGCGCAAAAGTTGCGGCATCGACGCTAATATTTTGTCGCGCCCTACCCCGGTCGCCTGGGTCAAGCGCCTCTCCGCGTAGTCGGTTAACACCCCGAATCCTTTAATGGGGTTATTGAAGATGTCGTCGACCGCCGCCTTCATCTCGCCCAGCGACTTGCCCAGATCCTTGAGGCCCGACAGGGCTATATACAGTCGCAAGACCTCATTGGTTCCCTCGAAAATCGTCAAAATTCGGCAATCGCGGGTGATCTGCTCGTAGGGGTAGTCGCGCATGAAGCCGCTGCCGGCCGCGATCTGCAGGGCCTCGTAGGCGCTGCGCTGCAATGCTTCGCTAGCAAACACCTTGCTGATGGCCGCTTCCACCGAATAGTCCTCAACACCGGAATCGATGTAGTGGGCGACCATCCACACGACGCTCTCGGCGGCGAAGCAATCGAGCGTCATTTGCGAGATTTTCTCGCGGATGAGGCCAAATTCAGCGATGGGCTGGTTGAACTGCTTGCGGCTTTGCGCCTGGTGGCGTCGACAGCGCGATCAGCGCCTTCATGCCGCCGACCGCGCCGCCCCCCAAGCCGGTGCGACCGTTGTTCAATATCGCCATGGCGACCTTGAATCCCTTGCCCTCCACGTCGAGCACGTTCTCGGCGGGTACCTGAACGTCGGCAAAATTCACCGTGGTGGTCGAGGAGGCGCGAATTCCCATTTTGTCCTCATGCTGCCCATGGCTGACCCCCGGCCACGCGGCCTCCACCACGAATGCGGTGATCTTGCCGGCCGCGAGATGACGGTGCGGGCGAACACGGTGTACAGGTCGGCAATACCGCCGTTGGTGATCCAGATCTTCTCGCCGTTCAAGGTCCAGGTGCCGTCGGCATTCTTGACCGCTTGGGTGCGAATCGAGGCGGCATCCGAGCCGGCTCCGGACTCCGTCAGGCAAAACGCGGCAATCATCTCGCCGCTGGCGAGTTTCGGCAGGTAGCGCGCCTGTTGCTCGGCGGTGCCGAACAACAAGATGCCCTTCATGCCGATGGAACTGTGCGCGCCGATGGTGAGCGACACCGAGCTGTCGTGCGAGCTGCTCTGGCTCAATACGCGCGCATAGCCGGCGTTCGAGAGACCGAGTCCGCCGTGCTCTTCCGGAATGATGAGACCGAACAGACCCAAGTCGCGCAAGCCCTGAATGAATTCCGCCGGCTGCTCCGCTTCGCGATCCCAGCGCTTGAAGTCCTGATGCTTGGGGCCCAAGAATTGATCGATGGCATCGACCATCAGGCGCAGCACCTCCTGGTCCTTGTGCGCGCAGCTCCGGGTAAGGAAACAGCTGATCCTCGAGGATCCGTGGCCCGCCATGAGATTCTTCGCGACGCTCATGACGCTCCCTACTCGTGCCACCCGGTCGATCACGAGATCGAGCGCGCCGTCGTGGCCCACATCGTAGGACAGCTCGCCGTACAGATCGCCCGCCGCGGGAATGGGCTGGCCGCTGAAGGACACTCGCGCCGTGATCGAGACCCTCTTGGCCCGCCACCAGAACGCGGCCCGGCATCATGGAGTCGGCCGCGGACAAGTTGCACCTGCGTACCGATGGCGTCGCTCGTCAGGCGCTTGGCTGCCAGAGGCGGCCCACGGCTGCCGGGCTCACGAGCGAATACGAACAAGGGCGCCTCCGATTTCAGGCGCGATTTCAATGCAGGCGCTATGCTGGATATTGACAGTGACCTGGCCGCTGCCGACCCCTGCCGACTCGTGCTCGTCCCCGCGGGCGACGCACTCGTCCCGCGGATTCGCTCTCCGGCGCGCCGCCACAGGTCCGAGTCCGCGATGCGCGCATCCAACATTTGCTCGATTTGCGGCGGCGGATGCAGATCCTTCAGCGCCTGCCAGCGGCTGCGCGCCAGAGTCGCGATCGCCGCGAGTCGCGGCGGCAAATCCGCCGTACAGCAGTGCCTTCGGATTGTCCGGCGCCAGTTTCAAGGCCTCTTCGAACAGTTGCGCCGCATCCGGCGTGATCTCGCCCGCCGGCGCGCAAGCTCATGGCCTCGCCCAAGCCCCAGCGCGGCTTCGACACTCTTGCCGCAGTCGATGCGCGTGATCGTAGGCGATCGACGGCATCGTCCGATGCGCTTGCAGTGCCAGGTAGGAGCGCCCGAGCATCAACCAGCCGGCAATGTCGTCCGGGTCGATCGCGCATGTGCTGCTCGAGCTTGGCCACCATGGCGAGAACGTCGGGCGCGGGCACCGCCTGCGCTGCGGCCGGCGCGTGCCAATTCCAATTCGACCACAGCGGATACAGTCCCGCCGCGGCGCCGACGACCAGCACGCCGCCACCGCGCCGATGATGCGGCTGTGCTTCGATCGCGCAGCAGCGGCACGGCGACGATGGCCGCGGCAATCGCAGCCATGAAAGCTGCGACGATGAGGAAGGTGCTCATTCGTCCAGCGGCATGTCGCGAGCGTTGCGCGTACGACGCCGATAAATGATGACGCCGCCCAGCAGCAGCATGATGAACGGCGCGCCCCAGATGAGCAGCGGTCTTCGGCCGACAAGCGGCGGACGCGAAGCGCACGAACTCGCCGTAGCGGTCCGTCATGAACTTGAATATCGCGTCATCGCTCTTGCCGGCGACCAGCATCTCGCGCACCTGCCGGCGCAGATCGCCGGCAAGCTCGACATTGGAGTCGGCGATCGATTCGTTTTGACAGACCAGACAGCGCAGTTCCTTGGTGATCCGCTCGAATCGCGTCTGCAACGCAGGATCCTCGCAGCTGGCCGTGGTCGTCCAACGCCGCGCGACGCTGGCTGCGCGTGCGTGCGAAGGCGCTAGACTGCCGCGAGAGCAGCGAGTGCGAAGCCAGCGCAGAGGCCAGCAGCTGCGCGCGCAGCCGGATCATGCGCCGCTCGGCGCGCGGCGGCGATGCGCGGCAAGAATTCGTGTTGCCAGACCTCCTGCGGTCATGGGCGAAATGAATTTGAAGATCATCCGCCCTGGTGTCCACCAGATAGGTTTCCGGCGCGCCGTACACGCCCCAATTGATCGCCGTGCGGCCATCGGCGTCGAAGGCCACGGCGGTATAAGGATTGCCGAGCTGCTCCAGCCACTGCTTCGCCTTTTCGCGCTCGTCCATGTAGTCGCAAGTCCGATGATGGGCACGACGTGCTGCTGCGCGATCGCGAGCAGCGCCTCGTGTTCCTCGCGGCAGGCGACGCACCAGGTGCCCCAGACATTGAGCACGTACACCTGGCCCTTGAACGTCGCATTGCTGACCGTACGCGTCGGGATCCAGCACGTCGGTGAGCGTGAACGCCGGCGCCGGCTTGCCGATCAGCGGCGAGGGCAAGGCATGGATGTCGCGGTTCGGGATTGAGGCCGAAGGCGAACAGCACCACCAGCGCGACGAACGCCGCAAACGGCAGCAGGAACTTCCACATCAGGCGGAGCCTAGTTCCGCGCGCGGATTCGGCGGCAGGCACGATGCCCGGCGCGGCGGCCGGCACCTTGACCCGGTAGCGCCGATCGGTCGCGGCGATCAATCCGCCGAGCGCCATGACGATGGCGCCCAGCCAGATGTAGCGCACCAGCGGCTTGTATTGAATGCGCATGCTCCAGGCGTTCGTCGCCCAGCGGATCGCCCATGGCGACGAACAAATCGCGCGCCCAGCTCACCGAAATGGCGGCCTTGCTGTTGCCGGTCTGCTGCACCCAGAAATGGCGCTTCTGCGGTTCACAGCATCGTCACCGGCTTGCCGCCGCGAGTCACTTCGACTCGTGCCCTGCACCGCATCGTAGTTGGGTCCGCGCACATTGGCGGCGTTCACGAATTTGAAATCGTAGCCCGCGATCGAAAAGCTGCCGCCCGGCTTCAATGCCACGTCCTTCTCGATTTTGTAGCTCTCGACGCCGCTGGCGCCGATCGCAAACATGCCGACGCCCAGGTGCGCGATCGACATCCCCAGCAGCGCCGCGCGTCAGCGTTTGCTTCTGGCGCAGCCGGCGCAAAGGCTCGAGCAGCGCGGAGAAAATGATCCAGAAGCCGAAGCTGAAACCGATCAGCCCCACCCAGTGAAACTCGCCTGAACACCAATCCCTGGATCGCCGACCGACAACAGCACCGCGGCGCCGGCCAGCCACCACAGCGGCTTGGCGGTCACCGTGAGCTTGCCGCGCCGCCAGGCCGAGTGCATGCCGATGGCCAGGAACACCATGAGCGGCAACATCGGGCACCAGGAACATCACGCGAACACCGGCGGCCCGACCGAGATCTTGCCGATGCCCAGCAGTTCATAGACCAGCGGCGACAAGGTGCCCCACAGCACCAAGGCGGCGACGCTCACCAGAATCACGTTGTTCACCAGCAGAAAAAACTCGCGCGAGAACAGCTCGAAACCGCCCGGCGCGTACAGCTTCGGCGCGCGCCAGGCGTACAGCGTCAGCGAGCCGCCGATGGTCAGCACCAGGAACGCCAGGATGTAGAGCCCGCGCGTCGGATCGGTGGCGAAGGAGTGCACCGACACCAGCACGCCGGAGCGCACCAGGAAGGTTCCCACCAGGCTCAATGAAAACGCGAATATCGCCAGCAGCAGCGTCCAGCTCTTGAAGATGCCGCGCTTCTCGGTGACGCTGAGCGAATGGATCAACGCAGTGCCGACCAGCCAGGGCATGAACGAGGCGTTCTCCACCGGATCCCAAAACCACCAGCCGCCCCAGCCCAGTTCGTAGTAGGCCCACCAGCTGCCGAGCGCGATGCCGATGGTCTGAAACATCCACGCGAAAATGGTCCACGGGCCGCGTCCACTTGGCCCAGGTCTGATCGAGCCGCCCTTCCAGCATCGCCGCGCAGGCAAAGGCGAAGGCCACGGAGAAACCCGACATAGCCCGTGTAGAGCATGGGCGGATGAATCGCGAGCGCGAAATCCTGCAGCACCGGATTCAAATCCGCGCCGTCCTGCGCCGCGGGAATCAAGCGCAGAAACGGATTCGAGGTCCACAACGTGAACAGCATGAAGCCGGCGCTGATGAGCCCCATCACGCCGAGCACGCGGCTCGAAAAGCTCAACGGCAGCTCGCGGCTGAAAGCGGCGACCGCCACGCTCCAGATCGACAGAATCAGGATCCACAGCAGCAGCGAGCCCTCGTGCGCGCCCCACAGCGCCGCCACCTTGTAGAACAGCGGCAATTGCGAATTCGAATTGCGCGCCACGTACAGCACCGAAAAATCGTTGTTCACGAAGCAATACACCAGGCAGGCGAATGCCATGACGACGAACACGAATTGCCCGGTCACCGCCGGACGCGCCACGGCCATCCACACCGGCTTGCCGCGCCAGGCACCGGTCAAGCCGAAGAACGCCTGCGACAGGCTCAGCACGAAGGCGAGGATGAGCGCAAATATTCCTAATTCCGGTGCCATGGCGATACTCCAGTTCTCTAGCGTGGTCGGGTCCAGCGGCAGCCGGAGCCGCGTAGCCGGCTTGTTCTTGAGCGACGCGGCGACTTCGGGCGGCATGTATTTCTCGTCGTGCTTGGCGAGCACTTCGTCCGCGACGAAGGCGCCGTGCGAGTTCATCGTGCCGTGCGCGATGATGCCCTGCCCTTCGCGAAACAAATCCGGCAACACGCCGGTGTATTCGACCGGCACCTCGTGCGCGAAATCGGTCAGCACGAAGCGCACTTGCAGATCGCCCGGCTTGCGCGCCACGCTGCCCTTCACCACCATGCCGCCGATGCGAAAGCGCTTGGCAAGCGGCGCCTTGCCCGCGACGACCTGGCGTGGGATCGTAATAGAACATGATGTTCTCGCGCGAGGCCATGACCGCGAGCGACACCGATGCGGCAACGCCGCCCAGGATGCCGAGCACCACGAACAAGCGTTTGCGGCGCGGAGTCATCGCGATTCACCCTCGGCGAGCGTCATTGCAACAGCGCGCCGTGCCCGCAGTCGCGCCGCAGCCACGACAGCGGCGCGCCGACCATAGGTTCCACGCCAAGACCACGCCGGCAAAGCCGAAGCACGGCCACACGTAGCGCGCGTAGCCGCCCATGGACCAGAAATGCCGCTACTCATGATTTGATCGCCTCCCGCACCCACGCCGACTGCCGCTCCCGATTGAGCACCTCGCCTTGCAGGCGCATGCAGAGCACCGCGCCGTAGAACAACATGAATCCGAGCCACATCGACAGCAGCGGCCAGAGCATGCTGCCCGGCATGGAGGGTGCGCCTAGTTTAACAACCGTCGCGCCCTGATGCAGTGAGTTCCACCACACGACCGAAAAGTGAATGATGGGCACATTGACCACGCCGACCACTGCCAGCAGCGCGGCGGCGCGGTCGCCGCGCGCCGGATCCTCGAACGCCGAACGCAGCGACATCACGCCCACGTAGAGAAACAACAATATGAGTTCGGAGGTCAGCCGTGGATCCCAGGCCCAATACGTGCCCCACATCGGCCGGCCCCATAGCGAGCCGGTCACCAAGGCCGAGCAGCGTGAAGCGAGGCGCCGATGGGCGCCGACGCCGCCGCCACGGCATGACCCACCTTGATGCGCCAGATGAGCGCGACGGCGCTGGCCGCCGCCATGACGGTGTAGACGGTCACGGACAGCAAGGCGCTCGGCACATGCACGTAAATCATTCGAAACGCATCGCCCTGCTGGTAGTCGGGCGGCGCGAAAGCCAATCCGCCGATCAGGCCGTAGCCGATGGCCAGCGCCGCCAGCCCTAAGAACCACGGCACGAGCGCGGCCGCGACCCCGTATACATAGGGCGGAGAGGCGAGTTTATAAAACCAGGTCCACATGATTCCTCAATCTTTATTCCAAAGTGATGCGCAACGCCGCCGTCGCCGCGAACGGCGCCAGCGTGCACGTGAACACGCAAAGCGCCGCCAGAAAATACAAGGCGCCCGCCGCGCTCGTGCCCGAAATCGCCCGATCGGTCGCGCCGGCGCCGAAAATCAACAACGGCATCGCCAGCGGCAGCACGATCAGCGAGAGCAGCACATTGCCGCGGCGCAAGCCCGACCGTGAGGCCCGCACCGATGGCCCCCAGCCAGCTCAAGGTCAATGTGCCCAAGGCCAAACTCAGCATCATTGTCGCAAATGCGCCCGTGGGAATGCCCAGCGCAGTTCCCACAATCGGCGAAACCAGCACCAGCGCCGCCCCGCTGACCAGCCAATGCGCGAAGGTTTTCGCCACCACAATGACCGTAAGACCCTGCCCACTGAGGCCAAGTTGCTCCAATGTGCCGTCGTCCGCGTCGCTCTTGAACAGTGAATCCAGCGACAGCAGCGACGATAGCAGCGCCGCCACCCAAAGCACACCCGGCGCCATGTCTCGCAGCAGCGACAACTGCAGGCTCAATCCCAGCGGAAACAGAGTGGTTACGATCAGAAAGAACACCAAAGGCTGCAGTAATTGCTCCGGTCGCCGGAAACTGAGACACAATTCACGACGCACGATCAGCGCAAACGCCTCCCAGGCGCCGACCGTCATGAATTGAGCTCCAGGCGGCGCACGTGGCAGTCCAGCGCCAAGGTCGTGATGCGCGACCACCAACGCCGCCCCGCCGCCCGCACATGCGCCTGCAGCAACTCCGGACATCAATCTCCGTGCCCGGCGCATCCAGATTGGTAATAGGGCTCATCCAGCAGCCACAGCGTCGCCCTCATCGCCAATACTCGCGCCATGGCGACGCGGCGGCGCTGGCCGGCAGACAGCACCCGGGCGGGCAAATCGGCGCATAGCCCGACCCCGGTGCGCTCCAGCGCCGCGCGCAGCTCCTCGGCCGCTGACCCGGCGCTTCAATCCGACGGCAAACCGCAGGTTTTCCAGCGCCGTCAGATCGCCCTTCAGCGCAGGTTCGTGGGAGGCATAGGCCAGCGACGGCCTGGTATTCGCGACGAGGAACTGGATATCGACTGGCCCAGCCAAGTCACCGTCCCCTGCTCCGGGCGCAGCAAGCCGCTCGCGACCCGCAGCAACGTGGTCTTGCCGGTGCCGTTCGGACCCGAGATATGCAGCAGTTCGCGCGGACCGACCTTAAGGCTCACGCCCTTTGAGCACATGACGCTCGCCGCGCCAAACATGGACCTTTTCGACGCAAAGACCGTCCGCTGCCGATATTCATGGGCCGCGAGCTTAGCGAAATCAAGGGGTTGAAGCTACCTATTCACACCCATCTTGCAATGTAAATCGTGGGATTAAGCAGCGGCTCGCAGATTTCGCACCCCGGCGCTTTCTGCTATTTTCTCCTCAAGCACGCTTTGAAGCGGTGGCCTCAAAAATAAAGCAAAAACCGGAGTCGCCCATGCCTCTGATAAGAAAGCTCGCGGCTGAGTTCATCGGCACGTTTTGGCTGGTGCTAGGAGGCTGCGGCAGCGCCGTGCTGGCGGCGGCGTTTCCCCACGTTGGCATTGGTCTCCTGGGCGTGGCATTGGCCTTCGGGCTCACGGTGGTGACCATGGCGTACGCCATCGGCGACGTTTCGGGCTGCCACTTGAATCCCGCTGTGACTTTCGGCTTGGTCCTCGGCGGGCGTCACCCGGTCAAGGATTTGCTGCCCTACTGGATCGTGCAAGTTCTCGGCGCCATTACGGCAGCGCAGGTTCTGGTATTCATCGCCGCCGGCAATGGTATCGACCCGCTGGCGGGCGGCCTCGCCGCCAATGGTTTCGGCGATCACTCGCCGGGCCATTACAGCATGATGGCGGGGCTGGTCTGCGAGCTGGTGATGACTGCGATTTTTCTGTTCGTCATCATGGGCGCTACCGATAAAAAGGTCCCCGCCGGGTTTGCGCCCCTGGCTATAGGGCTTGCGCTCACGCTCATCCATTTGATCAGCATTCCCGTCACCAACACGTCGGTGAATCCGGCGCGTAGCACCGGACCCGCGGTTTTCGTACAAGGTTGGGCTCTGTCGCAACTGTGGCTGTTCTGGGTAGCGCCGCTGCTGGGCGGTGCGATCGGCGCCCTGGTGTATCGGTTCATCACACCCGGCAAGGGAGCGACGGAACCCGGTTATTGAAGCGGCTACACGCGCTGCACGCAGTTTCCGGGTTTGTATATTCGCTGTGTCGAGGCGGGATACGCCGCCAGCTTTGCCGCGGGACGCCGTGGTCTCGCGAGGAGCTCCCCGCCGCAGTTGGGGCACTTGCCGCGCAGCTTAGTCTCGGCGCACGCCGCACAGAACGTGCATTCGAAAGAGCAGATGCGCGCCTCGCCGCAATCAGGCGGCAGAGTTTTGTCGCAGCACTCGCAAGATGGACGAAGTTGCAGCATGCGGACCTCGGTTTCAATTCCCCGTTGAGTTTACCGTTGTGGTCCGGCTTGAAGCTCGACAATCCGCCCGCGGACATTGCTGCCTTCGACCAGCAGCTCGCCGATGGAGATCGGCAATTTGAATCGCCTCGGTCCGCAGCTGCCGGGATTGATGTACAGGATGCCAGCCCGCTCCTCGAGCAACGGCTTGTGAGAATGACCCGAGACAATCGCGCGAATGCCGAGCGCGGCGGGGTCGATATCGAGCTGCGATAGATCGTGGATGACGTAGACAAAGACTCCGCCCAGCCGGATCAATTCGGTCTCGCGTAGACGCTTCGCCCAAATTTCGCGGTCGTTATTTCCTCTCACGGCGATGACCGGAGCCAGCGCTTCGAGATCCTCGAGTACCGCGGCGCCGCCCACATCGCCGCCGTGCACTATGTAGTCGCAGCCGGCCAGGAACGCGCGCGCTTCAGCGCGAAGCAATCCATGGGTGTCGGAAATGATTCCGACCCGCAATTCGCTTTTGGCGTTCATGCAATCGCACTGTAAATCACTCACGGATCTTGACATAGCTTTGCACGGCCCGGGATCTGACTCTTACCGGCAATGTCGTGAATGAAGTCTTGATAATTGCATCGACTCGATTGCAGATCACGACGACCGAAGAGCTGATTGCCAGCGATCGCAAGAACCTGACGCTGACGCAACGCGCATTTGACGTGGGAATAGTGCCGCGCATCGATGTGCTCACGGCTGACGCCCAGCTGGCTGCCGATCTGACCCAGCTGCCATCCCTGCACAAGCAACTCGATCAGGCTTATGACGCGCTTGCGGTGCTCGCGGGCCGCGCACCCTCCGAGTGGCAGGTGCAGCCATTCGACATCGAACAATTCACGCTGCCACGAGACATCCCGGTGAGCTTACCGGCGAGACTGGTGCGGCAGCGGCCCGACGTTCTGGCCGCCGAGATGCAGCTTCACGTGGCGAGCGCGGCCATCGGGGTGGCGATCGCTCAGCAGTTTCCAGATATCAGCTTGTCGGCTTCCATCACTCGCGAGGCCCTGCGGGCGGCCGATTTGTTTCATCAGTTCGACACGCTCTGGGGGACCGGGGGTCTGTGACGCAGCCTATATTCAAGGGCGGAGCGTTGCGCGCGCAGGTGCGTGCTGCGCGCGACGCCTTCAAGGCCGAGGCCGCCATCTATCAGGCGGTGGTACTCGAAGCGCTGGGGCAGGTTGCCGACGATCTATGGGCCTTGCAGTACGATGCGCAGATCCTCACCGTCGATCGGCACTCGATGGACGTCGCAGCTGAGGCCTTGAAGCTGCAACAGCAAAGCTACTTGGTGGGTACCACTACGGTGTTGAACTTGATCGCGGCGGAGCGGACCTACGCACAAGCGCGCCTCAGCTATGTCGGCGCTCGCGTACAGCAGTTCACCGACACCGCAAGCCTCCTGACCGCGTTGGGCGGAGGATGGTGGAATGATAAATTTGAGGCCGCTGCACGCTAAACGCCGGCCACGGGCTCGATGAGTGTCTCAACAACGGAATCGGCGGATGCGGCGGTTCATCGAACCGCCGCAAACCGCCCGCTCAATTGAACTAGCGCTCCCAGTGCCCCACTTCGTGGTGCCAGTGCGGTCCGCGCTGTTCCCAGCGGTCCGGCACCCAGTGGTAGCCTCGGCGCTCGCCGATCCAGCGGCCACCCACCCATACGTGGTCGTGTCCGCGCCACTCCCAATATCCCGGCGCCCACACAAAACCTACTCGCGGCGGCGGCACCACCTCAACCCGAACCGGCGGCGGCGCGATGTCGATATCAATGGATACTCCCGCCGCTGCAATCGTGGGGACAGTTATCGCACTCGCGGCCATGCACAACCCCAAAAACAGCGCTTTACGATAAGCGTTCATTCGGCACTCCTTACTTCGTGTGTTGTCCGGCCGCAATCGCCGAACTTATTGCCTTTAACGGCACCACGACATTTTCGGTTGACTGTGCGCAACGGTCTGTAGGACTGCGTCACAATTCTTGCATCTCATCCGCCTACCTAAGTCATTGAGTGTCCGAAGAATAGGGCGTAACCGCCTCGGCCTTAAGTGTTGGTAATGTTTTCACGCTGCGAATCACCGGCAACCGCCATGCAACGAGCGCCAACAGCAGTGCGGTGACGCCAGAAAACCCCAGCGCCGAGCGCAATCCAAGATGCTCGCCGAGCCAGCCGCCGAGCAGCGCGCCGGGTCCGGCGGGAAGAAGAATCAGCCAACGCATGGTGCTGGTCATGCGGCCGAGCATCGGTGCGGGTGTCACCGACTGACGCAGCGATAAGAAATTGATGAAAATAAATATTGCCCCAACGCCGTACATCAGAAGCATCGTGGCGTAGGCAAGAACGCCAAAGGAATTAACCGGCGCAAAGGCAAGCAGCAACCACCCGCTACCGGAAATTGCAAATCCAAGCACCAGCGTCGGGCCTGGTCCCAAGCGCCGTACGACGCGATGCCCGTTCGCGCTGGCGAACACGGTTCCCACGCCCAGCGCGACGTAGCTTAAGCCCACGCCGCGCTCCGAGAGTCCGAGCTGGTGTATGGCAAAGAGAATCTGCACGACCATCGCTCCCTGGCTGCACATTTGCCAGGTGCCGACGCAAGCCGCCATTGTCACCAGCAGCTTGTGGCCGCGCACGAAGTCGAGGCCCTCGCGCATTGCCGCCCAGAAAGCCGGGTGCCGAGTGCTGCGTCTTTCCTTGACCGGCACGCCGCGAAGAATGGACGCCGAGATCATCAACAGGCACGCGTCGGCCAGCAAGGCAATCGGTGCTCCGGTAACTTTTATCAACGCGCCTGCCGCCGCAGGCCCCGTCACTTCCGCCGCGGCCGAAGCCAGCGCGTTCTTCGCATGCGCCTCCACCAATCGCTCGCGCGGAACAATTTGCGTCAGTACAATTTGCGCGGCGCTGCCGGCAGTGGTGTTCACCACGCCGATCAAGAATCCAACGATATACAGCCAGGGCATCGACAGCCAGCCAAGCCACCATGCCACCGGAACCGTGGTCACACCGACCGCGATCGACAATTCACCAATGATGTACACCGGCAATTTCCGCACCCGATCCAGCCAAACACCGGTGGGCAGCGAAAACAACACGAATGGAATGACTTCCATCGCGGTCAACAGGCCCATCTGCGTCGGCGCCGCGTGCATCAGCACGGCGGCAGTCAGCGGCAACGCCAGCAGTGTCACCTGTCCGCCGAAAGAGGAAATCAGAATCGATGTCCATAGCCGCCGATAGGTTCTATCGCGCAATAGATCGGTGGGCGCAAGCGCAAAAGCATTCAACCACCGGGCCGGCAGCAACGCGCTAAGAGTATCCATGTTCAAGAAAACGCTCCACACGGCGCTACCGATTTTCCGAGCGAACATTTTACTGATAAAATCGCTCAACGAGAGTGGCAAACATGACGTATCGCATAGTTGCGGCAACACTGGCGGCGTTTGCCGGTGGGCTTGCCTTGAGTGTTGCGGCTGCGGCCGACTTCCAATTGACGAGTGCCGACATCGGGCCCGACAAACCGCTCGCCCAGGATTTTGTGTTCAGCGGCTTCGGCTGCAGCGGCGGCAATCAATCCCCTGCTCTCCGTTGGAGCGGCGCGCCGGGGGGAACCAAGAGCTTCGCCGTGGCGTTATTCGATCCGGACGCCATGCAAGGCCGCGGTTTCTGGCACTGGCTGATGGTGAACATCCCCGCGAGCACCACCGCGCTTGCCCGCGACGCGGGTAACAACGATGGTTCAAAGCTGCCGGTTGGCGCTGTGCAGATCAAGAATGGCTTTCGCGCGCTAGGCTACAGCGGCTCCTGTCCGCCGCCCGCCGACGAACCCCATGGCTATGTGATGACGGTATATGCGATCAAACTGGCCGCGCTGGACGTGCCCACCGACGTCACTGCGGCGAATATGCTCAGCACGATCGAAGCCAGTAGTCTGGGCAAGGCAACGCTCACCTATCACTTCGGCCGCAAGCCTTGAGTAGCCGCGGCCATTGGCCGGCGATCATATCTGCCCAGAATCCACAACGCGCCGGGCAATGCGGTGAAATCGGCGATTAAGGCGAGCACAAAGGCCGACGAGGCGACAATGCCGAACTCGCGCATCGGCGGCAAGTCAGACAGCACCAGCGCCAGGAAGCCGCTGACGTTGATGAGAGTCGCGAACAGAATTGGGCGGCCGGCTACCAGCAAGGCATGCTGAAGAGCGCCGGCCGTCGTGCCGCTCGAGCGGCCCTCCTGAAAATGGTAGAAGAAATGAATCTGATCGTTCTCGGTTGCGCCCAATATCGTTGAACCGATGAGGATGGTCGCGATATTGAGCGGAATGTTCGTCAAGCGCATCACCAGAAACACCGACAGGATGGCGAACAGCGATGGAATCATCGTCATCAAGCGGGCGGACGGACTGCGAAACACCAGCAGGAAGGCGAGAAAGATGACGCTGGCTGTCAGTGCAAAGCTTTGCGTCAGGGTGGGCAGCAGGCGCTGGGAGATTTCCGCGCCCAGCACGCCTTTGCCGACCACCTGACCATGTATGGCGCGCAGCGCCGGTTCACGGGCCTGTGCCGCGGCCCATTCCTGCTCCATGAATGTGCGCATCGCCCCGACTCGGCCAAATAGCTTCGCCCTACCGCGGACACTGAGCCGTACATTGGCGAGATCCTTCAAATCAACGTATGCGCGCGCTCCGGGTTCGGTCAGCAAAATCTGCTCGAGATCCGCTGCGAGTTTCGGCCAGGCCGAGGAGGCTGTAGGCAGTTGATCGGATCCGGTTTCAACATAGCGTGCCCAGCGCAGCACCGAAGTTGGACCATCGACGGCAGTGATGCGTGGATCGGTCTCCAGTTGGCGTGTCAACTGCTCCACAGCCTGTAGGAAGTCCGGATCGAGTGCGTGGCCGGGCGGCGTCTGCAGCCAAAGCTCAACCACATCGAGCGCGTTCGTCTCTTCGAAATAGCGGGTATCTTGGGCCGCGCGCTCACTGGGATTGACGTAGGTCAGGACGTCCATCTCCAGATCGAGGGGTGAAAGCACGCCCGGTATGCCGAACAAGGCGGCCGCGCCGCACAGCATCAACAGCAGAGCCCCGCCGACCAGCGGCCAGCGGAAGCGGCGGGTCGCGGGAACCAGTGCGTCTACGAAGCCGGGAAACCATTTGGCAACCGCAACCTTCTCGGAGCGCATCGGCGTGCGCAACAGCGATTGCAGCGCTGGGAACAGCGTGAAGCAACCGATCCAAGCCATGATGACCCCGCAGGCGGTCCATAGACCCATATCGCGCACTGGTCGAATGTCGGAAACCGCGAGCGCGGCAAAGCCCACCGCGGTCGCGAACATCGAGGCGGTGCATGGCAAAAACTTATTCGCGATCGCTCGCGCGTGATGCTCTAGAAGAGTCGGCGAGTCATCGGGCTCGATGAACCGTGAATGAATATAGACCAGCGTGGCGGTGGTCGTGACCATCACGGTCAGCGGTACGAGGGTGGAGATTACCGTGTGCGTCCAGCCAAACAGATCCGCCAGCCCCATGGCGATCGCCACCTGCGCACCCAGCGTGAGGACAATCGCCGCCAGTGCGCGCCAGGAGCGGTAGATGATCACCACCAGGGTCATCAGAAAAACGCCGAACAAAGGCATGAAGCGCGCGGTGGCCGCACCGGTTTGCCGCTCCAGCCAGGCGTCGAGCCACGGCGATCCGACGCGGCGAATTTTGCTGAACGGAGCCCCGGAGGTCTCGAGAGGCAGCACCAGCGAATCGATTGCCGCCAGCACCCGGTTTCTCTCGTCGGGTGAATCTACCCGCAGCTCGAGCGCAATGCCGAGAAAGTGATCGCCGAGGAGTCCGGCGCGGCGGAACAGCGGCGTGCCGGTCGCGAATTTGCGCACATGCTCGGCGTCGCTGGCGCTGAATTCCGCGGTTGAGCCGGCGCGATCATAGAGGTCGAGAAGGCTATGCGCCGCGACGTTCGGAATCCTGGTCAATTCCTGCTCGAGTTGGCTGGCGGCGCGCAGCGACGCGAGCCCGAAGGGATCCGGCGCTTCGAGCATGATGAGGGCCTGGTCGCCCTCCGGAAACAAACGATCGAATTTGGAGGTGGCAACTGCGACGGGATCGTCGGCTACGATCAGCCGCTCAATCGCAGAATCATCGGGTACCTGCAAGGCGCCGTAGATGCCTGCCGCGGCGAAGATCAGGAATGCGCCTGCAATCCAACTTCGGGCGCGCAGCAGACGCAGGAAAACTTGAACGACCTTGGGCGATGCGGGCACACTCATAGCGCCTGAGAATGATAGCCTAAACACATGACCACCCTGTTAGCAGCAGCGCTTGCGACCCTGGTGTTCTGCGCACCCGGATATCCCGGGGGAGCCGGCGACGCACAACCGCTGGTCAACGATTTCGCGACTGCCGCCGCGGCTGCCGCCGGTTGGCCGGCGGGAAGCCTGGCAGCCGTCTACGATCCCACCGAAGAGGGCGGGCTTCAGAAACTCAACAGCACCGACGCGGCGCTCGCCTTCGTGCCCTACCCGTTCTTCGTAGAACATGCGGTTCAGTTGCACTTGACGGCCCTCGTGCAGGCCGACGTGGCGGATACTGGCGTGCAGCAGCGCTGGACGCTGGTCGCAAAAGCTGGGCGGGTCACGGCTCCGGCGTCGATGGCGGGCTTCACGATTCTTAGCACTGCGGGTTACGCCCCTGATTTCGTACGCAATAGCGCCCTCGCGGCCTGGGCGCTTCCTGCCGATGTTAAAATCGAGCCGACAGGCCAGATACTCAGCGCCTTGCGAAGAGTTGCCGCCGGCGAACCGATTGCGGTATTGCTCGATCAGACGCAGGCGGCCGCGCTTCCCAGCCTACCTTTTGCGACAGAGCTTTCGGCGGTGACGCAATCTGCGGAGCTGCCGGTCGCCATCATCGTGCTGGTGGACTCCCGCTTGGCCGCGGGCCGCGCACGCGCGCTGCAGACGGCGCTGCTCAAGATGGGACACACAGCTGGCAGCGCCGACACGCTGGAGCCGCTGCGTTTGCGCGGCTTCGTAGCGCCGAAGCTGCCCACTCCTGCTGCTGCCCGGTGATCCGGTGGATTTTAAGCGGCTTCTTGATTCTCGCAGTCGCCGCCTGCGCCACGCCACCGCCGGCGGCAACGGCCCCTAAGGTTGTACGGCCGAGGCCATCCTCGGTCGCCGAACTGGCGACGGCGATCGAGATGGACGCGCAGCGGAGCGATCATGAAGCCGATTCGAAGATTCGCCGCGACCTGGCCGCAGAGGCCAGCGCCGACGCCGATGCCTGCATTGCGGTTGAGCCGCAAGCGGCAGCTTGCTTGTACGGGCGCGCGGTCGCACTCGGGCTCAATGCGCGCGCGCACCCCACGCACGCCAATGAATATTTGACCGACATGCTGGACGCATTGACGCGAGCGGAGTCCGCGGATCCTAACTACGACGAGGCCGGCCCCGCGCGCGTGCGCGCGCTGGTGTTGATCCGCGCGCCAGGGTGGCCGTTAGGGCCGGGCGACGCGGAGTCGGGGCTGGCAGCCGCGCGCCGCGCGGTGGCGCTCCGACCTGACTACCCGCCCAATCAGCTGGCGCTGGCGGAGGCGTTGGCGAAAACCGGAGACGATGGTGGTGCATTGCAAATCTATACGCGCGCTCGCGATGCGGCGCAGGCGCTTCCCGCGTCGCCCGACCGGGACGACTGGCTGCATGAAGCGGATCAGGGGCTGCAGCGCAAATAGAGCCGGCGGTAGGCGGCTTCCTACAGAACACCGCGTTTCGCGTACATGCGAAATTCACGCGCGTTAGCCTACGATAGCGATTGCTCGAAAATAATGTCTGTAGGAAAAAATCATCATGAAATCACATAATTTATTTACCGCGGCGAGCGTCGCGGTAGCCGCTTTGTCCTTCGGCGCGCTGTCGCTCGGCGCTACCAAGGATCAAATCGATGAGCGTGTGCAAAACACGCTGGTTCAGTTCAATCAACTCAATCCAACCCACCAAGATTTGGTCGGACGGGCGAAGGGCATTCTGGTGTTTCCGCGCGTGACCAAGGCCGGTGCCGGCGTCGCCGGGGAATTCGGCGTAGGAGCCTTGCTCGTCAACGAGAAAAACGCAGGCTACTACAGCCTGTCGTCAGCCTCGGTTGGAATCACGCTGGGTGTCGCAAAGCACGATGAGATCATCATGTTCATGACTCAGGAAGCATTGGATAAATTCACCAGCAGCAAGGGCTGGGTAGTGGGTGCAGATACCGGCATAGCAGTAATGTCGAAGGGTGCCGGCGGCGCGTATGACACCAAGACCCTGCAAAGACCGATCCTCGGCTTTGTGTTTGCCGAAAAAGGATTGATCGCCGACGTGTCGCTCGACGGCTCGAAGATCAGCCAGCTAAACCGATAAGGAATGCCCAGACAAAATCGCTCGGGCCGCTCTGGCCCGAGCTTTGTTTGCACTTAGGTGAAGCTTGATGCTGACGCATAATTCCAGACCGGCATATGACATCTTCATGTTCAGGAGATTTCGCCTCAATCTGATCAGCTTCTTGAGATTGCCGCTAAACGTGAGTGAAGCGACGCTGCGTAATGCCACTGGGCGATCAAGCCAGAATCTGTTCGCCAGTTACCTGCTGCGCGCGGAGCGCGCGCTCAGAGACAATTCCGCCGCGCCGCTTGAGAGGGACGGCTGTTAACCGAAATCCTTGGCGATGTGGGTATGAATTCGCCCGCGCACTTCTTCAGAAACAGCAGTCAGATCGAGCAAAGCGAGCAATCGATCGCGCGACACGATTCCTCGCTTGGCAAGTTCGCGAGTGAAAATCATGTCCTTCTCCCGGCGAGCGACATATTTGGCAATCGCGAGATCGTGAGGATCTAGACATAGCCCTTGAACACCCTCGGTCTCCCCTGCAGGCAGATTTACCAGTCGCCCTTTCCAACCATTGGGAAGTGTCGCGGTGTTGTGATCGACTGGGTCGGCGTAATAGCCAAACTGCTCGTGGAACTTCGAATCTTGACCAATGGCATTCAGCCATTCGGAACGTGAATGGTCGCGCTTGGCGATTAGGTCAACCTCGGCCGATTGCAGTATCTCGTCAGCCAAGTCGGGATGCTTGCCGTGCAAAGACTGACTTCCGATGATGATGAACTGCTTTTCGCCCGTGATCCGGCCCGCAGCGCGCAGAACGTGATCAACCTGCAGCTTCTTCATTCAATCTTACTACCTCTTCGCGCGATAGCATGCCGACGTACGGCGGCGACTGGCGCAACTGATTCGAGTGTTCGTCTCGGCCCAAAAGCACGGCAAACAGTTCGCCATCGTCCGCTTGCTCGAGCAATTTCTGCCACTCTGCATAAGCGGAATTCCAAACTCCGTTTGCCTTCCAACGATGCAGATTGCCGAGACTTTGCGCACGGATATGCTTTGCCGAAAAGCGCGAAACCACGGCAGCGGCGAGCCGAAGCTTGTGATCGTCCAATTCCTTAGTCGAAAACCCGCCGCGCAACGCAGGACGAATACCGCGCTCGGTGAGTTCCAATTGATCGCCCTCGCCGACACCCCACGCATCAAGCGTGGGCTTGGGGAGAATTACCCCCAAGGAGTTTCCGACGCGCCTAACTACCAGTTTCATATGATGATTATAACTCGTTATAACAACAAATTCAAAGCCTTGGGCGCAAGCCGAAGGTGAGCTGGCCGTGAATCTCGCGGAGTTTACGTGGTGGTGCCCTCGCCCGGACTCGAACCGGGATGGCTGTTAACCGACGGATTTTAAGTCCGTTGCGTCTACCGATTCCGCCACGAGGGCACAGACAGCAAAAGTCTAGCAGCTTCGCTGCGCGCTTACAGAGCGAGGCGCTCCGCCGCCGGCACGCACCAAATGTCGATCGGCCGGCTGCGGCCGCGCAGCTCGAATTGCGGCAACGCCAGCAACCTCGAAGCTCCCGCGTTGCCGCGAACATCCGCGGTGCTGCCTTCGAGGGCAGCCGCCACTGTGCACGAGAGCAGCAGTTCGCCGGCACGCGCGCGCCCGCAAAGCCGCGATGCCACATTAACGGTATCGCCTACCAGCGTTCTGGTCTTGCGCCGTGACGGACCTAGTACTCCAAATGCGACCTCGCCCAAATGCAATCCGACGCCGATACCGGCGTCCACCGACAATTCGTTGCGCCAGCGCTGCGCAACGGGCGCGAAATCCCGCAGCATGGCGTGCCCGGCGGCCAACGCTTCGAAAGCCCCGCTGCCGCTCTCGGAATTCACGCCGAAGCCGGCCATAATTCCGTCGCCGGCCATGTGATAGATCTGACCTCCGAAGGTCTCGACAATGCCGCCAATGACCCGAAAGAATTCGTCCAACATCGGGACCACGCGGATCGCGGGCAAGCGTTCCGCCATACCTGTATAGCCGCGCAGATCCGCAAACAGCACGGTGATCTGCGCGGTTTGCGTCACAGTCGGCGGTCGAACTCGCGTGACGATGATGGGGCTCGCGGGACGCAGCCGCCCCCCTTCGTTCTTCTTGTCGCTTCTCATGTCACTTCCAGATCAAGTCGTAACTTATGGATTATGCACCAACTAGCATCGCACAATCATGCGAACGACGTATTACGGTATAAAATCGCCATATGTCTCTGCACATCGGCATTGTCGCTTGCTCCGCCGAGGGCGCCGCGCTTTGCTACAAAACGATTTGCATCGAGGGTGAGCAACTACTGGGTGCGCACGCTCATCCGGAGGTGTCGATACACAGCCATTCCTTGGGCGAGTACATGCAGCACATCTACCGCCGCGATTGGCCCGGAGTCGCGGAGCTCATGCTCAGCTCGGCAAATAAACTGAAAAGCATCGGGGCGGATTTTCTGATCTGTCCGGACAATACCATTCACCAAGCGCTGCCCTTCATCGATTCGCGGCTGCCGCTGCCTTGGCTGCACATCGGAGATGTGGTTGCCGACGAGGCGGTCAAGCGCGGATTCAAGCGCCTCGGTCTGACCGGCACCCGCTGGCTGGTCGATAGCGCGGTGTACCCGCCGAAGCTTGAGTCTCGGGGTCTGGAATTCGCGCGCCCGAGCAGTGATGAACGCTACCAAATCAACCGCCTGATCATGGATGAGTTGGTGCGCGGAGTGTTCGCTGCAAAGACGGTTGCTTATTTTCAGACAGTCATCGCGCGGCTCAAGCAGGATGAGCACTGCGATGCCGTTATTCTTGGCTGCACCGAAATCCCGCTGATCATCAACGATGCCAATTCCGCCCTGCCCGCGTTGGATTCGACGCGGCTGCTGGCGCGCGCCGCGCTGCGCCGCGCAGCCGCACGCTAGCCGATCGGCGGTTGACGCAGGATCCAGCCGTTGCCGTCCGGATCCGAGAATGTCGCATAGCGTCCCCACGGCTGCTGCTGGATCTCCGACAATTTCAGGCGGAGTCTATAGGCATGTCACTCTCTTCAGCTAAAACGGATAGTTGAGACCAGTAAACACGGCGAGGCCCTCGCTGCCGTGTCCGACATCGACGTACCCAACGACATAGGGACGCGCAATGCCGCGGAAGCCCACGCCGTAAACCTGGTGCAACTGGTCGACGGGCGACGTGCTGGTTTTGCCAAAGACATGGCCGAGATCGACGAAGGGCGCAACTTCAATGTCGAGTCTGGTGGTAACGGCGTCGAACGAAAACGCCCTGTGGCGCACCTCGACGCTGGTCGAAAACGAATCGCGATCGTAGAATCGCCCGGCGCCGAAACCGCGCAGCGGCTGCTCGCCGCCTATTTGACTCTCACCGCCGCCGATGCTGCTGAGCCCCCAAAAGGGTACTTGCCCGGAGCCGGGCAGGTAGCGCAGCGCCATGTGGGCGACCACTATCGTGTCGGGTCCCACCGGCCAGAATCCGCGGCCGTCGACGCCGTATTCGCTGTACGAAGAATCGTTGAATACTCCGTTTTTGGCAGCCACCCCGCCGTACAAAACCCACATGTTCCCCTTGGTGGGTATGATCTGGTCGTTGCGCGTGTCGTAAACGACGGCAAGGCGATTGAGCAGTTGGTTGTTGGTGCCCAGACCGTAGACATTGGGGTACAGCGTTTGAATCGACGGCACATCGTCCAAGGTGCCCGGCAATACATCCACGGTTTGATACTGCAGGGTGTACTGCAGCTGCCATATGTGGGTGATGTTCAAGCCGATCTGCACCCGGCCAAAGTCCTGTTGGTTGGTATAGTTTGATTGCGCGCTCGCCGGCGTATCGTTGCCGACCCCATAATATCTCGGAGTTCCATCGCGGTCGTAGATCAAACTGTAGTTGATCGACCAAAGCCCTTGGCGCGACAGTCCGCTCACGTACTCGAAATCGAACTCGCGCTCCACTCGCTCCTTGATGCCCGCCACCACGGACCACTGTTGGTCGGCCGAGGGATACGCAAAGATGCGCCCATGCACGCCAACCCCAAAATTTTCGTTGACCAAGATGTCCGGGGCGATGATGCGAATGACGTCGTGATTCGCATCGGTTTGCACCCGGGTGGGAATCAATCCAAAGGTCGAACCGCTGTTGGGGTCCGTCGAGATCAGCGGCACCGGGATGAATGGTGCGGTCGCGGGGTTGAACCAGCGCGCTAACCCGCTCGGAAGTGCAGTCTCCGCGGGCAGCGGGCCCTGGGGGGCCTCGGGCATCGGGGCCGGCGGCACATCCGCGTCGCTCGTGGTGTCCGACCGGCACGGCGAGGACGCCAAGATCACGGCGGCGGCGAAACCAGCGACAAAAAACCTTCTCACCGCAGGGCTAACACTTGAAGTTGTGGAAGCACTTCGTTGGTTGCACGCAGCAGGTCTTGTGCATAGTCGATTTCGATCCACGGGGCGCCGGTCACATCGGCAACCTCCACGAGCTGTGTGCACTCAAGGAGCAGATCCCGCACCGCCTCCTCATGCGGCATTTGCGCCCGGCCGCTTGCAACGTAACCGGCGACCAGCGCCGCGAGACGCCGTGCAGCCGATTGCGTGAAGCGGAAAAAGCCGACCGACTCGCCGATGGTTTCGTATTCGATGTCGGCCGCCAGCTGCTTGCGCAGTTCAATGGGCACACCGTCGCGCAGACATACTTTGACCGGCTCCTCGCCGTCTTCGAAATCGCGATCGATCAGCAGGCGATTGACGGAACTACGCCCTGCTGCCAAGGCGTCCATGATGCGCTCGTCGTACAGCACATCCGCGTCCATCAAAAAGATATCGCCGCCGCGGGTCATGGCGTCCGCCACGGCGTGCAGCGTCAGTACGCT
Organism: uncultured Gammaproteobacteria bacterium; assembly: GCA_963787695.1. GTDB lineage: Bacteria > Pseudomonadota > Gammaproteobacteria > Steroidobacterales > Steroidobacteraceae > Bog-1198. The sequence goes on along the minus strand of CAWBDX010000003.1, from coordinate 86,895 downwards.
GCCAAGTTCAAAGCGCCTGTTGAGCACAATTTCGGGGCGCGGCTGCCATGCCAAACGATCGAGTTCAGCTTCGATGAGCTCGTGTCGAAACCCCAGCGCCAGCACGACTTCCTCGACGGCGGCGCCTCGCAACATGCGCAGATGCCGTTCGAGGAGGCTCATGCCGTCGAATCGCAGCAGGCACTTCGGCAGCTGCTTGTCTTCTGGTAGTACCAGACGCAAGCCGCGTCCGGCTGCCAGAATGATTGCTCGCATCAAAATACTTCCCTAGGTAAAGCGCCAGGAATATTACACAAATGCTCAAGTAACCGGCGGCATTCGCGCGGCAACGCGCGCCGCAAAGTGCAGATAGAGAAGACCGGGCAGACCCAGCAGCAGTTCGCGCGCGCGCTTGGCCAGCGACAAAGCCAACGCGGCGCTGGGCGGCAAACCGGCCAGCGGCGCCAGCAACAGATACCCGCCCTCTTGAATTCCCAGCGCACCTGGAATGGCAAAGCCAGCGCCGCGAATAGCCTGTCCCAGGCTCTCCAGCAGCAGGGACTCGGTCCAGCTCAGCGGCACACCGATCAGCAAAGCAATCAAATACACTTCGCCGGTGCCCACGATCCAACCCGCCAAGCTCCAGGTAAAGCTCAAGGCAACCGGTAGTCTGCGCCGGTAGAGTGCCTGCACAGCCCGATCAATGGCCTCAGCCTGGTTCATGAATTGGGCCCAGTCGCGTTCCCCTGAGAATCGCGTAATCGTCCGCATCAGCTTGGCGAAGAATCCGCGCCTCTGAACGAGGTAAAACCCGCCTACTTGCACCGCGAGAAAGCCGCTGGCGATCAATGCCGAGGTGCGCATGGCGTATTGCGAATGGCTGGCCTGGGCGCCGAGCAGAATCACGCCCACCAGCGCGAATGCGATCTGCGCAAAGGTCTGCAAAGTAGTGCTGACTGTAATGGCGGCAGCAGCATCCGGCAGGGGCATTTCGCGCTGTGCCAGATGCCGCGCCATGAGCACCGCGCCGCCGATCTGCCCGGCCGGCATCAAACTGTTTGCGGACTCCCCCACCCAGCGCGCCAGCAGCGCGTCGCCGAGGGTGCGGCGCGTGTCGCTGGTATCGAACAGCACTCGAATCGCGACGGCGTCGAGCAACAGCGGCACTAGATGAAATGCGGCGACCGCCACCAGACCCCAGCCGGCATTGCCCAAGGTTGCTGCAATCGCCGGCAGTCCCTGCGACACCATCACGCCGAGAAACAGCACGACACCGACTGACAGCAGCACAGTCCGCGTGCGCGTCATTCGCCCCTGCCGCGCATCGTGCGCTGAAAAACCTGCCGAAAACCGAAATACGCGAATGCGTCTTTCATATTCGAAATGAGCCGCCACCACGGATTGATTCTAGGATCGGTCAAGTATTCAAAGGTCAAGGACACGCGCTTTTCGCCCTCGCCGAGCGGTGAAATACGATGGCGCAATGCGTCGCCGTCAAAAAAGACCAAACCGCCGGCAGGGATTTGTATCGAGCCCGGCACGACCGCGGCGCCCTGTTCGCGGGTATGCAGCTGATAGTCCAGCCGGCAGGACGACTCGTCGATGACGCCGAACAGCAGTGTGTAGCGACGGCCGGCATAATAAGAGTTGTCGTAGTGCCATCCGATATGGTCGCCCGGGCTGGTATAGAAATAGAGCGCATAAGCATGCGGATCGTCGTCCGGCGAGACCTGCAATCGCGCGCCCGACAACTGGCCCAACCACCGGATCAGCGCCGTGGAACGATATAGCTCGGCAATGGATGGCGCAAAATGATCGATGGTATGGCGGCTGACGCTGCCCCCCTGTTTGTGTCCCGGCAAATAGTTGCGATTGATCGCGGGCTGTACGGCCGCGGCGGCGGCAACCAGCTGCGCCATGATGTCGCGCGGCAAGAAGTCCTCGATATAAACAAACGCGCCTTGCTCAGCAAACTCGCGGCGCAATCGTTCGAGGTCGAGAGACGCGAGGCGCGAATCGATGAGTTGCTCGGGCGCAGTCAGACCAGGCGCCAACCCGGCTGCACCTGTCGTCGCTGCCATGATTATCCGGCACCCTCGCGAGTCTTCCGCCTAATTCGCAGTGCGCGCCGATAATCAATCGCCACCCATGCGGCGAATAGCGGAGCGCAAATCGCAGCGATGAGCAGGAACGGCGCGGTACCGTTGCACAAGGTTATCAGCGGCAACAGGTACAAGACATCTTCGGTCTCGAAGCCGGCGAAATATGGCTGCCGGGTAAAGGCCTTACCGAGCATTTCCTCCATGCGCATCCGCAGAAAGAAAATCAGCGCGACCGCACTTCCGGAAATCGCACCCAACACAGCCGGCGATAGCACGAGCTCGAGTCCCTGCGCGGCAGCCACGCCTGCGCCTATTGCAATGAATATCAAGATGGTTACCGCGGCATCGCTGGCGATGTCGTAGAGATGCCCGAGACGACTGGCCTTACCGCTGATGCGCGCCAGTTCACCGTCGGTGTGATCCAGGAAGTTCGACAAGATTACCAATAGCGCCGCCAAATTCGACCAACCGTAGGTGCCGCGCGTGAACGCGGCCGCCGCGCCGAGGCCCACACCCAGACGCAACGTCGTCAGATGATTCGGAGTGACCCAGCTGTCCTTGAGCGGCGAAACCAATCGGTGCGCTAATCGCGCATCCCAGGGACGTCGCGCGGCAGCGATTGGATGCCGTAATTGTTCTGGATTTCGCATGAACGTCAGCCGATTATGAATCCGCGATCACTTCATGGGAGTGCCGCAGCGAGCCAGCACCATCCGCAAGTCCCGCAGCGGCGCAAATAACTCGTTGTTCCAGTCGGCACCCTGTGCGTCGTAGGCTCGCTGCTCATGTTCGACGATTTGTTTGTCCTCGCGAAAAATGTTTTCCGTAAACCAAGTTACAAAGGGCCACACGGCGTGAATGAGTCCCGGAAAGCGCGGTTTCTTCACCGATAAATAACCGTAGGTGCGATTGGTGCGTTGTTGTGCATCGAGTGGCGTGTAACCAAGCCACACGTCCAGCACCGGATCTTGCGTCGGCTGGATATCGCGCCCCACCCATACTTTGAGGCTTTGCGAAGGGTAATCGGTGCGAATGCGCATATGATCCGAAAATCCCTTCTTGGCCTCGCTGCGCTTGCGCATCAAGTCCACGATCACTTGCTCGCCCACGGAAGATTTGCCCGCGGTTCGACTGAAACTGTATTCCACCTGCGCCCAGTTATCGCCGTGATCGCGTCCGAGGCAGCTGGCCCGGATCGAGCCCATGTACTTGCGGTGCATGAATTGGTGGTTCATGTCGAAAAGGTTTTCGTGCATGAAGGTGTAGTGGCAGGCCACTTCGCGATTCAGCCGCCGCGTCTTATAGTCCTTGCGTTGCGAGCAACCCAATCCTGCGGGCGCGCGGTTCTCGGCCAGTGTCGGATCGCCGGGGAAGACGAAAATCAGCCCGTCTACCTCGCGGGCAGGATAACTCTTGACGCCGTTGGGCAACCGCTCACCACCCAGGTACGGGACATTCACGCACCTGCCGGAGCAATTGTAGGTCCAGCCATGATAGTGGCACTTGAGATCATCGCCCGTGACCTCGCCGAGATGCAGCGGCACTTGGCGATGCGCACACCGATCTTCCAGCGCAAACACCTGCCCGCTCGATCCCCGGTACAGCACGATGGGTAATCCGGCGAACCGCCGGCCCAGCGTTTTTCCTGCTGGCAACTCATCGGACCAGGCAAGCGGGTACCAGTAATCCGGGTGCGCGCCGACGCGGCGCAAATCAACAGCGTCGGACGAATTGGCGGCACGCAACGTGATCAGGTTCGAAATGTCTTCGGCCATGGCGAATCGCGACGCAACATCGAAATGGAGGCTAGGGTCGGAATCGAACCGGCGTACACGGCTTTGCAGGCCGCTGCATGACCACTCTGCCACCTAGCCCATACAAAAACAGCAAACCCCGGATTGCCGGGGTTCTGATTCAGAAACTGGATCGGGAAAACCCAAGGTGGCAAAGATCGCCTAACTCATTGGTTTCCAAGCTAATTCATTTTAACAGGTCGCCTGACACCGCACAAGGCGCGCAGGCACATTCGCGCATCGCCTGCACGGGACCGTCGTTCCGTGCAGGCTCTGCAATCACCTAACTGACAGCTACCAAAAGTGCCACCAGGACTTCTGCACATTTTGGGCGGCGCGTGCCTTCTGGCTGTTTTCAGCCGTATTATTTGCAATCGTCGCCGATGTTATCTCCGGCTTCGCGGTGGTTATCCCCGGCTTCGCGACATCCGTGGCTTTAGCCGCCATGGGTTGCGCAGCATTTCTGCTGCTGACGCTGGCCTGGTCACTGCGCAAATCGCTTCGATCGGCACGCAAGTCCTGACGATCTGTGCGGAGGTCCTGCTGGTCCGCGCGAACGTCGCGCCGGTTGGTGGCGATATTCCGCTGCTCCTCACTGATATTCGCCTGATATCGCGTCATCTGCTTGCGGTCCGCCTGGATGTCCTTGCGATCAGATTGGATGTCGCGCTGGTCAGCCCGAATGTCGGCTTTATCGCGCGTAATGTCAGCTTGGTCATTCACACCTTTGCGTTGCTCCGCGTAGTCGCGGTGCAAATCGCGCTGGTCGGCACGAATATCCGTCCGATCCTTCGCGATGTCGCTGCGATCCGCCTGGATATCCTTGCGGTCCGTCTGTATGCCCGTGCGGTCCCTCTGGATGTCCGAACGGTCCGCCTGGACATTTTTGTTGTCAGTGCGGATATCCTGTTTATCGGAGCGAATGTCCCGCCGGTCCTGCGCCAAGTCTTTTTCTTTCTGTTGCGCTTGCGTGGTGGCCGTCGCAGCCGGTTGCTTCGCAGCTGATTGCGTGGCAGCAGCGGGTTGCGTCGCAGCCGGTTGTCCACTGTTCTGACTTGGTATGGCGGTCGCCGGTGTTATCTCCGGCTTCGCGGTGGTTATCCCCGGCTTCGCGACGTCCGCGGTTTTAGCCGCCACGGGTCCCTGGTCATTGCGCAAATCGCTTCGATCGGCACGCAAATCCTGACGATCCGTGCGGAGGTCCCGCTGATCCGCGCCGATATTCTGCTGCTCCTCGCTCAGATTCGCCTGATAGCGTCTTATCTGGCTGCGATCCGCCTGGATATCCTTGCGGTCAGCCTGGATGTCTTTGCGGTCTGCTGCAATGTCGGCTTTATCGCGTGTAATGTCCGCCTGGTCATTCGCACCTTTGCGTTGCTCCGCATAGTCGCGGTGCAGATCGCTCTGGTCGGCACGAATGTCCGTTCGATCCTTCGCGATGTCGCTGCGATCCGCCTGGATATCCTTGCGGTCCGTCTGTATGCCCGTGCGGTCCCTCTGGATGTCCCGGCGGTCCGCCTGGATATCTTTCTTGTCAGTGCGGATATCGTGTTTATCGGGGCGAATGTCCTTCCGGTCCTGCGCCATGTCTTTGTCTTTCTGGTCCGCTTGCGTGGTGGCCGTCGCAGCCGGCTGCGTGGCAGCCGGTTCCCCGCTGTTCTGACTTGGTGCAGCAGGGGTCTGGGTCTGTTGGTCGATGGCGTACGCTGCCGGCAGCGAAGCGCCGAGGATCGATCCGACAGCAATAGCAATTAGCGACTTGCGATGCATAGTGCCTCCTCTCTTTTGCCTGAAAATGGTTTCCAACTAGGCGGCGGCGCAGCCGCTCGCCGCACTAGTTGTGTTCGCCCTGTGTGGACGTCTCAGCGTGTTGTTCCACGTGCGCTCGCCCTTCTTGCGTGACGAACCCTTCGACCAGAGCAAAGAAACTGTTGTAGAAATTCGGATCCTCGATCGTTTCTCGCCGCACGATCCCGAGAACTTTGGCAGAACCGGCCGGCATCGTGAGCGTCGCCGGTCCGATTCCCGCGCTCGTAGTCTGCTTCATGTTCTGCAGCTTGCTCTCCTCGCGATCTGCCGTGACGAAGACGATGCTCGTTCCGTTTCGATTGTCAGCGCAGCTGGTCTGCAGATGGATCGTGACGTTCAACTTCTCCTTGGGCTGAAAGTCCTTCGTGCCCGTCAGCACACCCGTTTCGCTGGATCGCTCCAACATGTACCCTTGACCGAGCATTGCGCGCTTGACGCTCCAGCAAACGGCATCGCCAGAACCCGAGATCGTCTTGCTGAAAGGAGCAGTTCCGGCGAAGGGTGGTCGCGTATCGTGCTTTGACGCGCAACCAGTCGCGGCCACTGCGATCGCGAGCAGACATGCAAGGTGAGGTATCGCGCTGCTGCTCCAATTTTTGTTCACGACGAGCTCCTCGGTTTCTTTGTTACATATGTTTTGACAGCCGACTGCCCAACCGGAGTTCCCCGCACGTTTTCGCCAGAAATGACCCGCTGATCAGCGAGTTACAAAAAATTGTAGGCGTGCTCCTACGAGCCGCCGCGAACAATGCGCACCGGCGCAGCGCCGAGTTTGCTGAGAGATGATTCCGACGGCCCAGAATCCTGGTGGGCCGCGCGGACAGGCAGACCACTAGCGTCCTGTATACCCGTCTAAGTGACGATGCGTGCTTCCCCTGAAAGTTCCCTGGCGCAAAGCTCCGGCGAAACTTGCCTGAGCGCTTCCATGACGGTTGCCGCTGGAATAGAAGCGATATCCCCGGTCACTGTTTCGTGATAAGGGTGCTGTCGGTCGCCCAATTGCTTGCGCCTGCGATTGAACAATTCCGAATAGACCGCCACAACCTGCGTGATCCCAGCGTGACTGTATTCCGAAAATCGCATGTAATTGAGTCCATTGGCGATGATCACGGTCGGCCTGTTCAGGGACACGCCAACGTGAGCCGCCATGGTGTCATTGGTGACTACGGCCTGCGCCCCGGCAATCCAGTCTAGCAACTCGCTCACGGGCAGTTTTCCGGCAATGCTTTCCGCGCCGGTTCGCCGCTGAATCGTGTTGGCCATTTTTAATTCTGCCGCGCTGCTTCCCGCCGCAATCACAATCCTGCCCGAGAAATGGCGACGGTGCAGCGCAATGAATGCAAGCCACCGGTTGGCCGGCCAGCGCTTGCTGCGAATGCTGGCACCGACAAAGCAAATCGTATACGCGCCTTGACCCGAGGCTGCGGGACGCATCTCGATGCAAGGACGATTGCCGGGATAACGATTTCCGTTCACCCAGCTAGAGAATTCCGCATTGAAATCAAACTCGTGCATCAAGGAACGGGAAGGTTTGAACAGCGACGTGTACAAGCGGTCGGAGAGTCGGTTCCAGCAGTCATGAACGTTCGTATTCACGTTTCCGATGCTTTGCAGCGGCGCTGCGGCCAGCATGCAGAGATCGTCGAGTAACAAGGGTCTCATGCACGACGGCGCCACCACCGTTTCAAATCCGGCCGCTCGCAGTTGTTCCCAGATCGCCATCCGGTATGGCACATTTTCCAAGTAGCGGTTCTTATTTACCCAGATGGTTTCATCGACGGTATGCTGATCCAAGGCGGTAAAGAAACCGCGCCATGACTCATTGCCGAGCAATGTAATTCGATAGGATTTCCAGCGTTCAGATTGCTTGTATGTCTCGAGCTGATTTCGGAACAATAAATAGTCGCCGACGTCGTCCAGTCGAATCAGCAGCAGCGTTCGGTCACGACGCCGGACCGCCGGAAGTTGCCTCTGCAGGGTTAGCCCCTCATCAAAAACCCGCATTACGCGCCGGCGGTCCTTGGCTGAATCGGCCCTACGGCCGATAAGGGACACCTGCCGAAGAATCGATTGGATGATTAATGGTTTCATCGAATTAGCTTGTTGTCCGTGACCTATCGTTACGGAGTTGAAGTCGTTAACATCGCCAGCAGCACCGTTTCTGCTGCCGGCGGTCTCGGCAACACCTGGAGTCTGGCTACATGCATATAAGCGAATGTCGGCAGCGGAGGCAAGCGCCGGCGACTTTCAACGTGCCGACGATCCACTGATATGTACGTCGTAACCGGTGGTGCGGGTTTCATCGGCTCGAATGTCGTTGCGGCGCTGGCGGCTCGCGGTGAAGAGGTGGTCGTTTGCGATTGGCTGCGCCAGGATGAGCGCTGGCGAAACCTCTATAAGCACGAGATCGCCGCGCTGGTTGAGCCTGAGAATTTGATCGCGTGGCTCGACCGTCAGGGCGGGCACATCGAGGCCGTGATCCACTTGGGCGCGATCACGTCGACCACCGCGACCGATATCGATTTGCTCGTCGCCCGAAACGTGCGTGCCACTCTTGATATTCTCGAATGGTGCACAATAAAACAGACGCGTTTGATCTACGCATCGTCGGCAGCGACCTATGGCGCAGGCGCCGCGGGGTTTGACGATACGTTCAGCTGTGAAGCACTCGCAATGTTACGACCGCTCAATGCCTACGGGTGGAGCAAGCACGTGGTCGACCGGCGCATTGTCCGGCTCGCCGAACGCGGCAGACCCCTGCCTCGACAATGGGCGGGCCTCAAGTTCTTCAACGTATATGGCCCCAATGAGTATCACAAGGGCTTGATGCAGAGTGTGATCGCCAGGAACTATGCGCTCATCAAAAGCTCCCACCCGCTCTCCTTGTTTCGCAGCTACCGTCCCGACTATGGCGATGGCGGACAAATGCGCGATTTCATTTATGTTGACGATTGTGTCGACGTGATTCTTTGGTTCGTGGATCATCCGCAGGTCTCAGGCCTTTACAACCTCGGTACGGGCGAAGCGCGCACGTGGCTTGAACTCGCGCACGCGCTATTCGCCGCGGCGGGACTGCCGATCAATGTTCGATTCATCGAGATGCCTTCGGAATTGATTGATAAATATCAATACCTTACACGAGCGCGCGTGGATCGATTACGGGCGGCCGGATACGCACGGCCCTTCACGTCGCTCGAGAAGGGCATAGCTCGCTATGTCCATGACTACTTGGCAACCAACGATCCATACCGGTAGTTTGTACCCGCAGGACACCCCTATGCTGCAAAATCATCAATCAAGCACACCGTCGGCGGCTCACGATGCGCAAGCCCTCGTCAGTCACTGCGCGCATCCAGGAAATGCACATCATGATCGGTCATATGTGGTGTAAATCCCTGGTACTGCGGCTCGGATTGGTATAGGGCCGATGCAGTTCCAGACGTTAATTCGGATATTGAGCGGCTTTCACGCCGCGCAGGTGCTGGTGCTCGGGGATGTCATGCTCGATCGCTTTGTCTATGGCACCGCGGAGCGGATTTCACCGGAGGCCCCCATCCCGGTGGTCGATGTGGATCGATGCTCGGATATGCCGGGTGGTGCAGCCAACGTAGCCCGCAACATCGCGGACCTCGGCGCGAAGGCGATGCTTCTTGGGGTGGTTGGGGAGGATGCGGCGGCCGATGATCTGCGCGCACAATTAAAGTCCTTACCGACCATTCGAGCACACTTGATCACCGACGCCTCGCGCCCCACCACGGTCAAAACGCGCTACGTGGCGGACGGACAGCAAGTGATGCGGGCGGACCGGGAGAGTCGGATGCCGTTGTCCGATGATGTGTCGCGCCAACTACTCGATGCATTCTCTGCGGCCGTCGAACAGGCAGATCTCGTCGTGCTCTCCGATTACGCCAAAGGCGTGTTGAGCGACTCGGTAACCCGAGCCGCGATCGACACGGCGCGCGGCAGCGGCAAAAGCATCATCGTCGACCCCAAATCCACGGAATTCGCAAAGTACCGAGGCGCTGCGATCATCACGCCCAACCGGCTCGAGTTTCAGCGGGCCTGCGGCGGGGAATGCGACACCCACGAACAGGTGGTCGCTGGCGCACGGCGTATTCTCGATCAACAAATCTGCGACTTCATAGTGGTCACGCGGGGAAAAGACGGAATATCGGTTGTCGGTTCGGGTGGTCTCGCCGAGCATCTACCAACCGCGGCGCGCCAGGTCTTTGACGTCTCGGGGGCCGGCGACACGGTGGTTGCGGCGCTCGCGCTTGGCATGGTCGCCGGCGCGAAGGTCATCGAGGCGGCCGCGTTGGCGAACATTGCCGCGGGCATTGTGGTCGGGAAGCGCGGCACCGCAACCGTCACCACCGGGGAGATCGTCGCCCAGCTGACGCCGGTAGACGGTCGCACCGATCCATTGAACATCTTTGGACTCGAAAGCGTCCAACAATTGGTCCACGCTTGGCGTGCCCAGGGGCTAAAAGTCGCCTTTACCAATGGCTGCTTCGATTTGCTGCACCCCGGCCATATTTCCCTCCTGGATCAAGCCCGCCGCACTGCCGATCGGTTGGTCGTGGGATTGAACGCGGACATCGGTATCAGCCGCTTGAAAGGCCCTAGCCGGCCGGTGCAGGGCGAGGTCGCTCGCGCCACGGTGCTGGCTGCGGTCAAATCGGTCGACGCGGTGGTCATCTTCGCAGATGACACGCCGCTGCAGCTGATCGAAACGCTACAGCCGGATGTACTGGTCAAGGGAGCCGATTACACCCTCGAGACCGTCGTGGGCGCGGATTTGGTACTCGCACGCGGCGGCAAAGTCGTGCTTGCAGAACTGTTGAGCGGCCACAGCACCTCCGAGACCGTCAAGCGCGTGGCCGTGTTGTCCGGATCGTGAGTGACACCGTCGAATCCGACAAGGTAGTCATCCTGGATCGCGACGGAACCCTGGTGTTTGATCGCGGATATATGAATGACCCGGCGCTATTGGAATTCGAGCCTGGCGCTGCGGATGCCCTCAAATGGTGGCACGAGCATGGATACCGTCTGGTCGTGATAACCAATCAATCTGGCGTCGGGAGAGGTTACTTTTCGCTCGAACGCGCCGAAGAAATGAATGTTCGCCTGCATGCCATGGTTGACGCGCTGGGGTTTCGACTCGAGCGAATCTACTATTGTCCGCACCGACCCAACGCGGGTTGCAATTGTAGGAAGCCCGCGATCGGCTTGTTGAGACAGGCAGCGTCCGAATTGGGCTTCGATCCACGGCGGGCCGTGGTCATCGGCGACAGACAATCCGACATTGAGTTCGGCCAAGGCGCGGGCGCGAAGACGATATTGATTGCGGAGGACTCCTCCACACTCGCGAAGCGGGCGCAACCGGATCTGGTGACGTCGAACCTGCTGGATGCGGCTCGGGCGGTGACCACGCGCGGGTGGTGAAGTGCCAGCAAGAACCCCGCCAGCACATCACTCCGAGTGATTTACGAAAATATTGGAGCGGGAAACGAGGCTCGAACTCGCGACCTCAACCTTGGCAAGGTTGCGCTCTACCAACTGAGCTATTCCCGCCCTAAACAGACGCGCAATTGTAGGGCCGTACCGCCGGGAGTCAAGAAGAAGCGGCAGGAAAATGCGCCTAAAGCCTTGAACTGACCGGCATTTCTCAATTCTTGCGCCCATCGCGCCCCGCTCGGCGCCCCTAGGCGCGATGCCCCGCCGGCTACAGGCTCGAGCTGTCCCGTAATTGCGGCCACGCCAATCTCAAGTACAAAATCATCGACCACAGTGTCAATACCGCGGCGACCGCGCGTCAACACCAGTCCCAGCTTGTAAATGGGAATGCCCAGCAAGTGCTGTCGAAACAGCAGCATCGACAGCCCGACGATTTGCATGATGGTCTTGTACTTGCCCAACACCGATACTTTCATGCGGCCGCGCGCGCCGATCTCCGCCATCCATTCGCGCAGCGCCGACACGGCTATTTCGCGGCCGATGATGACGATGGCCATGATGACGACGATACCAGCGCGGATCCCCGCTGACTATCAACACCAGCGCCGCGGCGACGATCAATTTGTCGGCGACCGGATCCAGAAACGCGCCGAGGCGCGAGGTCTGGCCCAGCTTGCGCGCGTAATATCCGTCCAAACGAATCGGTTATGCCGGCGAGCGCGAAACCGACGCCGGCGGCCGGGTGCGCCCACCAGAACGGCAGGTAGAACAGAATCACAATGCCAGGAATCATCAAGATGCGCAGCCACGTCAGCGTGTTCGGCACATTCCAATGCGCTTTGACGCTTATCGGCCGGGATGGAGGTGTTCATAAATTACCTCGGCGAGATCGCGCCCGAGGCCGCGGATTTGTACGAAATCATCGATGCCGGCACGAAGTATCCCTTGTAGGCCGCCGAACTGTTTCAGCAGCTCGCGCCGTTTGACGGGTCCCAAACCCGGAATGGTTTCGAGTATCGACTGGCTATGACGCTTGGCTCGCTTGCGGCGATGTCCCTGCGATGGCGAAACGATGCGCCTCGTCGCGCACGCGCTGAATCAGATGCAATGCGCGCGAATCCGGCGGCAGTATAGTGGGCGTGTCCTGGCCCAACAAGAACAGTTGCTCCTGGCCCGGCCGGCGATCGGCGCCCTTGGCGACGCCGATCAAGGTAATTCCACCGACTCCAAGTTCCTCGAGAACCTTCGCGGCCTCGGCCAGTTGGCCCTTGCCGCCGTCGATCAGCAGCACATCGGGCTTGGTGATCTCGCCGTCGCGCACTCGTTTGTAGCGGCGCGTCAGCGCCTGATACATTGCGGCGTAGTCGTCGCCGGGCTGGATGCCGCTGATGTTGAAGCGCCGATACTCGCTCTTCAGCGGCCCTTCTAGATCCGAACACGACGCAGGAAGCCACCGTGTCCGTGCCGCCGGTGTGGCTGATGTCGAAGCATTCGAGGCGATTCGGCGCTTCCTCCAGATCGAATGCCTCGCGCAAATCCTCGAGGCTCGATTCGATGCCGGCGCGCGCCAGGCGCGCGCATGTTCAGCGCCTGCTCCGCGTTGTTATGCATCATCTCCAGCCAGCGCGCGCGAATTCCGCGCACCGAGGAGCAAATGCGCACCTTGTGGGACAAGCGCTGCGCCAAAGTCGCCTCGAGCAACTGCATCTCGTCGAAGTCCTGCTCGCACGATGATCTCCGCCGGCGCGTCGCGCTCCAGATAGTATTGCGTGACGAATGCCGCCAGGACTTCCGGCAACTCGGCCAACGGCGCCTTCGGGAAAAAAGTCGTGCTGCCCAGGCTGCGGCCCGCGCGCACGAACATCAGTGGCGACGCAGTACTCGCCGTTGGCCGCGGCGATGGCGATGACATCCGCATCATGATCCGCGCCGGCGGTCACGATCTGCTGCGCCTGGATGACCTTGAGCTTCGCCAGTTGGTCGCGCAACTGCGCGGCCTCCTCGAAATCCAGGCGCGCGGCTGCGGCCTCCATGCGCCGGCCGAGATCCTCGCTGACCTCATCGTTGCGCCCTTCCAGCACCTTGATCGCGGCGCCCACATCGCGAGCGTAGTGCTCCTTGGAGATCAGACCCACGCAAGGCGCGGTACATCGCTGGATTTGGTATTGCAGGCAGGGCCGCGAGCGGTTCGCGAAATAGGTGTCGTCGCAATTGCGGATGCGAAATAGTTTCTGCAGCTGCTGCAGCGTATCGCGCACCGCGCCGGCCGAGGGATAGGGCCCGAAATACTTCCCCGGCTCCTTGCGCGAGCCGCGATAAAAGTTCAAACGCGGAAATTCGTGGTGGGTTTCCAGATGCAGGTACGGGAAAGCTCTTGTCGTCGCGCAGCACCACGTTGAAGCGCGGCCGATGCTTCTTGATGAGATTGAATTCCAGCAGCAGCGCTTCGGTTTCGGAATTCGTGATCGTGACTTCCATGTTCGCAGTCTTGGCGATCAGCGCCTGCACTTTCGGCTGCACGTTGCTCGGCTGAAAATACGATGCGACGCGGCTCTTTAAGTTTGCGCGCCTTGCCGACGTAGAGAATCTCGCCCATGCGCGTCCAGCATCCGGTAGACACCCGGGCGGCCAGGCAAGGCTGTCGACGAACGCCTTGGCATCGAAGTGAGTAGCCGCCGATGGCGAGGCACGCGCAGCGGCGGGCGCGCCGCCGTTCGAGTCGGACCAGTATTCATCGTGGCGGGCCAGCCTGCGCCAGATCGCGGGCTCTTTCGATGACGGCTTCGAACATGGCAGTGGTGAGTCGCCGCGTCTGGGTGTTGTAGCGGCTGCAATGATAGGAATCGATCAACACCCGATCATCTCTTAGTGTGTGTTCTGCGCGCGTGCGCAAATCGATATTGCCCGGCGCGCAAATCGCAAGCGCGCAGCACCGCCGCATGCGCAATCGCTCCCAAAGCCAAAATTACGCGGCATGCTCGAGCTTTGCCGCAGTTCTGCCCGCAGATACGCGTTGCACGCCTTGATCTCCAGCGGCAGGGGTTTGTTGGCGGGAGGCAGGCACTTCACCGAGTTGGTGATCCGCGCATCGTTGAGCGCAAGGCCATCAGTCGCGGAATCGGATACCGGGCCGGTTGCCAGTCCAAACTTGTACAGGGTGCGGTACAGCAATATGCCGGCATGGTCTCCCGTGAAGGGCCGTCCGGTTCGATTGGCGCCGTGCATGCCGGGCGCCAGACCGACGATTACCAGGCGCGCCGCGGGATCACCGAACGGCGGGACCGGCCGGCAGTAGTACTCCGGCTCCCGCAGGCGAACGGAATCCAGAAATGCGGCCAAGTCGCGGGCAACGCCTGACAAGCGGAGTCAAAAATGGGTTCATACGTGGGGGTGTATCACAAGGCGATTGTGAGAAAAAACGGGCTACGCTAGATCACGCGTAGCCCGCCATCGATCGCGCTTGGACTTTGGACTAACCCGAGCGCAACCGAACCTGGCCCAGATCTAGGCTGCGAACCTGTCAGACCCCATCTGCAGGGAAAAAATCCCCCGCATCAGCCAATTTTTTTGTTGGTCGTCCGAGCTGTCCTGGCCTCGCGGCGTTCAATCTCAGATATGCGGGAAGGTTCGCCAGGCAGGATAGCACCTGCCCACATCGAGGCAAGCCGGCTTTTAAAAACTGCCGATTCCAGATAAGGAAAGTTGGAGATATACATCGTAAGTACATGATTGTATTATATGTATATGCAACTTGATAACAATCTGCGGCTATCGCGGGCGCAATCCAAGAGATCCACGCCTGTGGCCGCGCCGCAAATCTTGGCGTGTTACGCTTCTGAAAAGAGCGCTACCGACAATACAACCGCCAATAGCGAAGAAAACGCCCTTGTTCCGACGCCGCCATGAGCCTGCCGATCAACTTCTCACAATGCCGCGGAGCGTGAGGGGCGGCGGGGCGTGACGACTGCGGTTGCGGAGATCATCCTCGAGACGCACAGTCTGGTGAAGGACGTTCAAGGGATTCGTTGCGGTCGACGGCGTGTCGATCCGCGTGCGGCGCGGAGAAATCCACGCGCTGATCGGCCCGAACGGCGCCGGCAAAACGACCTTCTTCAATTTGCTGACCAAATTCCTGCAGCCGACTTCGGGTGCGATTTTTTTTCAGCGGCAAGAATATCACGCGCGAAAAGCCGGCGGACATCGCCCGCCGCGGCATTGTGCGCTCCTTCCAGATATGCGCGGTCTTTCCGCACCTTACGGTTCTCGAGAATGTGCGCGTGGCGCTGCAGCGGCAGTCTCGGCACCTCGTTCTATTTCTGGCGCTCGGGCAAGAGCCTGGCAAGCCTCGATCGATCGCGCGATGCAGCTGCTGGCCGAGGTCGCGCCTCGAAGCACTGGGCCGCGCACGCTGGCGGCCGATCTGCCCTACGGGCGCAAGCGCGCCCTGGAACTCGCGACCACGCTGGCGCTCGAGCCGGAATTGATGCTCCTCGATGAGCCCACGCAGGGCATGGGACATGAGGACGTGGCGCACGTCACGCAGTTGATCAAGCAGGTCTCGGCGCAATCGCACCGTGCTCATGGTCGAGCACAACATGAGTGTCGTCGCGTCCATCGCCGATACCATTTCGGTGCTGCAGCGGGGCCGTGTGATCGCCGCGGGTCCGTATACGGAAGTCTCGAAGAATCCGCAGGTGATCGAGGCCTACATGGGCAGCGCCGGCAGCGAACTCGCGGGGACCCGACTGATGGCGCGCGAACTGCTGAAGATCGCCGGCTCTTAAGGCGTGGTACGGCGAGTCGCACATCCTGCATGGCGTCGAATTCACCGTCCAGGAGGGCGAGGTGGTCACGCTTCTCGGCCGCAACGGGGCGGGCCGCACGACCACGCTGCGCGCGATCATGGGATTGGTCGGCTCGCGCACCGGTTCGGTGTTGATCGGCGGGGTGGAGACGATACGGCTGGCACCGCACCGGATCGCGCGCATTGGCATCGGCTACTGTCCCGAGGAGCGGGGCATTTTCTCGGCGCTGTCGGCGGAGGAAAATCTGCTGCTGCCGCCGCAGCTCAAGGCAGCGAGGCGGATTGCCGCTCGAGGAAATTTACGACATGTTTCCCAACCTGCGCGAGCGCGCCGCGAGTCCCGGTACGCGCCTGTCGGGCGGCGAGCAGCAGATGCTGGCGGTGGCGCGCATCCTGCGCACCGGCGCACGCCTGCTGCTGCTCGATGAGATTTCAGAGGGTCTTGCGCCGGTGATCGTGCAGAAGCTCGGCGAGGTGATCCGCACGCTCAAGACGAAGGGCTTTACCGTGGTGCTGGTCGAGCAGAACTTCCGCTTTGCGGCGCCGCTGGCGGATCGGTTCTACGTGATGGAGCACGGCCGGATCGTCAGACAGTTCGAACAATCCCAGCTCGCCTCGCAAATGGGTATGCTGCACGAGTTTCTGGGAGTTTGAATCCACATAATGAACGGAAAGAGTATGCCGCGCAAGATTCAGCGATCGCATCGCTGCCGTGTGCCGCTGCTCGGCCTGTATCGCAGCCTCGCAGGCCCTCGCCGCGGCCGATCAAGTGGTCATCGGCGATATCGATGATCTGTCGGGTGTCTATGCGGATGTGCAATGGCCAGGGCGGCATCGAGGCCATCGAATATGGCGATCGCCGACTTCGGTGGCACGGTTCTCGGCAAGAAAATCGTCGCTGCTCACGCGTCGATCATCAGAACAAGCCCGATATCGGCGCATCGAAATTTCGCGAGTGGGCCGATCAGAATGGGCTGAACATGCTCTTGGGGGGATCCAACACCGGCGTGAGCATCGCCATGTCCAAGGTCGCGGCGGCGAAAAAAGTGCCGTTTATCGCCATCGGCGCCGGCGGAGCCTCGCTGACCGGCGCCGATTGCACGGCCTATACGGTGCACTACGCCTATGACACCACCGCGCTGGCCAATGGCACGGCGAGCGCGATCGTCAAGCAAGGCGGCAAGATCCTGGTTCTTCGTGACCGCCGACTACGCCTTCGGCACGCAGCTGCAGGACGCGGCGACGCGAGGTCGTGCTGGCCAACGGCGGCAAGGTCGTTGGGCGCGGTGCGCGCGCCCCTGGGCACCACCGACTTACTCATCCTTCCTGCTGCAGGCGCAAGGCTTCGGGTGCGCAGGTGCTTGGGACTCGCGAATGCCGGCACCGATTTCTCGAACTCGCTCGAAGGGCGCCAACGAATTCGGCATCACCAAGACGATGACCCCGGCCGCGCTGCTGGCTTTCATCAGCGATATTCACAGTTTGACGCTGCAGACCGCGCAGGGACTGTACCTGACCACCGGCTGGTACTGGGACCTGAACGAGGAGACGCGCGCATTCGGCAAGCGCTTCTTCGCAAAGATGAAGAAGGAGCCGACCATGGACCAGGCGGGCTACTACTCGGCCACGATGCAGTACTTGAAAGCGGTCAAGACCGTCGGCTCGACCGATTCCGACAAAGTCATGGCGGAACTGAAGAAGGCCAAGATCAACGATATGTTCACCAAGAACGGCTACGTTCGCGCCGACGGCTTGATGGTCCACACCATGTACGTCATGCAGGTGAAGACACCCAGCCGAGTCGAAGTATCCCTGGGATTACTACAAGGTGATCAAGGTCATGCCGGGCGAAGAGGCCGACGGGTCGCAGCCGGATCCGACCTGTCCGCTGGTCAAGAAGTAGCCTGCAGTCGTGACGACGTGACAGTACCGTGTTCGGCGTGCCGCTGCCCGCGATCCTCGGCCAGCTCATGCTGGGGCTGGTGAATGGATCCTTCTACGCGCTATTGAGTCTGGGTCTGGCGGTGATCTTCGGGCTGCTCGGGGTCGTGAATTTTGCGCATGGCGCGTTTTACATGCTCGGGGCTTTCGCGGCGTACATCGGACTGCAGGCGTTCGGGGTGAATTACTGGTGTGCGCTCCTGCTCGCGCCGCTGGCGGTGGGGCTGTTGGGAATCGTCATCGAGCGCTTGTTTCTGCGCCATTTGTATCGGCTCGATCCGCTTGTACGGACTGCTTCTGACCTTCGGCATCGCGTTGATCGCCGAGGGGATCATGCGCGGTCAGTTCGGCGCCTCCGGCAAATCCTATCCGGTGCCCGAACTGTTGCGCGGCGGTGTTCAATCTTGGATTCATGGTGCTGCCGATTTATCGGGCCTGGGTGGTGGTCGCCTCCGTGACGGTGTGCGGCGTGACGTGGTTTCTGATCGAGCGCACGCGCCTGGGCGCGACGCTGCGCGCGGCGACCGAGAATGCGCAGCTGGTGCAGGCCTTCGGCATCAACGTCCCGCTCATCGTCATGGGTACCTACGGCGCGGGCGTCGCGCTCGCTGCGCTGGCGGGCGTGCTCGCGGCGCCGGTGGTGCAGGTGAGTCCCCTGATGGGCTCATCGCTCGTGATCGTGGTCTTCGCGGTGGTGGTCATCGGCGGCATGGGCTCGATCATCGGCGCCATCGTCAGCGGCCTCATACTCGGGCTCATCGAAGGATTGACCAAGGTCATTTATCCCGAAGCTTCGAATATCGTGGTCTTCGTCATCATGGCGGTGGTTCTGATATGGCGGCCCGCCGGACTGTTCGGCAAGGAGTAAGCGATGCGCGCCAGCGTCGCGGTGTATGGCGTTGCTTGGAATTGCTGGCGCTGGCGGCGCCCCTGCTCGGCGTTTATCCGGTATTCATGATACAGCTGCTGTGCTTCGCGATGTTTGCCTGCGCGTTCAATCTGCTGCTCGGCTACACCAAGATGCTGTCATTCGGTCACGCCGCATATTTCGGTTCGTCGGCCTACGTCACCGGATGGCTGGTGACGGTTCACGGCTGGGGAACCCTTGCAGGGATCCTCGCAGGCGTTGCGGTCGCCATGCTGCTAGGCCTAGTGATCGGCGCGATCGCGGTCCGCCGTCAGGGCATCTATTTTGCGATGATCACCATGGCGCTGGCGCAGTTGGTGTTCTTCGTCTGTCTGCAGGCCGACTTCACCGGCGGCGAGAATGGCCTGCAGGGCATCCCGCGCGGCAGCATCGTCGGGATCATCGCACTCGATCGCGATGCCACGATGTACTACTTTGTGCTGGCGGTTTTCGTCGCGGTTTACCTGTTCGTCCGGCGCATCGTGCACTCGCCTTTCGGCCACGTGCTGGAAGCGATCCGCGAGAACGAAGCCGCGCGCCGATCTCCCTGGGGTACAAGGTCGATCGCTATAAATTGGTGGCCTTCGTGCTGTCGGCGAGCATCGCCGGACTCGCCGGCTCGCTCAAGGCGCTGACCTTGGGTTTCGTCGACACTCTCGGACGTGAGCCAGGGCACCTCGGGGATGTGATCCTGATGACATTGCTCGGCGGCAGCGGCACCTTTCTTGGGCCGGTGGTCGGCGCGGGCGTGGTTCGTCACGCTGCAGCAGTATCTCTCCGAGCGCGTGGGCGCCTGGGTTTCCGTGATCATCGGCGCCATCTTCGTCATCTGCGTGATGATCTTCCGGCGCGGCTTCGTGGGCGAAATCCAGCGGCGCTTCGCGCCCCGCCCGCCCGCTTAAGGCTTCAGCTGGCCGCGAATCTCGCCCGGCTTGTGCTCGGCGCTGTGGATATTCACGTATAAATTGCCCGCCTTGAAGCTTGCGTACTGATCATCCGTGAGTTTGGAACCCGCCGGCACCGACCACACGCCATCCGCGCCCTTGGTGAGGGGAATGATGGGAGGGCCGGCCTGCCCCGGCGCGCCTACATGAATGTGCCCGGCAATGCCGTCGATGCCGACGGTCACAACCTTGCCGCTCACAGACTTGTCCGCGCCGATGCTGATGGTTCCCGTGCCCGATGCCGACGTGGTCACCGGAGGAGTCTCTTCGGCGCCCGTCAAGGTTACCTTCAAATCCACAGCCAGCGCCGTTGCGCAGATTGCCAGCAGCGCCGCGGCCGCGATGAGTCCGCGGCGGCTCAAATTGTCGTGGAACCCGCTCATAGCAACTCCTAGGTTAGGGGGAGGCAATTATATTCCCTGCGCGCCGTCATCGACCACCACAGCCGCATCTTTATTCAGGCATCGATGCCTGAGAGCTTTGCGGACTCCATCCACAAGCGCTTGGCGTCCTGGTCATTGCTCGCCTCCGCTGTCGTCTGGGCCGTGCGGCATTTGTAGAAATACTCGCCGCTGATATTCGCCACATCGGGCGATGAGGCCAGGTGGACAATGGTCTCGGCCCCCTGCTCCGGCGTAATCGCGAAATACTTCGCAACGCGAAACAAGCCTGCAAGAAATCCGTCGATGCCATCACCAATGCGGGTCGCCACGAACCCCGGGTGCAGACAGTTGGCGCTGACACCCTGCCCGCGAAAATGCCGTGCGAGTTCGCGCGTGAACAGAATGTTGCAAAGCTTGGAGCGTCCGTACGCCTTCATGGGTGAAAAGCCGTGCGCCGCCTGCAGGTCGTTGAAATCCAGCTTGGCGCCTTTGTGAGCATCCGAGGCGGTGTTGACGATCCGCGCCGGCGCAGCCGCGAGCAGCCGTTCGCGCAATCCCAGCGAGAGCGCGAAGTACGCCATATGATTGATCGCGAAAGTGCACTCCAGATTATCCTCGGTCAGTTGCCGCGAGCCGAAGACGGCGCCGGCATTGTTGATCAGCACATCGATGCGAGGCTCGGCAGCGGCAATTTCCTGCGCCAGCCGTTTCATTTCCGAGATGCGAGAAAGGTCGGCGTAATGGATTGAATGCGAGCTACCGGCGCCGCTGCTACGCAGGCTCGCGAGGGTGGCCTCGCCGCGCGCTTTGTCGCGCGCGACCAGTACGATTCGCGCGCCCATGCCGGCGAGTCGCCGCGCGGCAACCTCGCCTATTCCCGAGGTCGCCCCTGTGATGACCACCACCTTGCCTTGCATAACCACCCCCGCGATTGCATATGCCCAGGTATGCTACGTCAATGCGACGATGGGGTGGCTTGCCAACCTCAAGTGGGCGTGGTGTCATGGCGTCCTTCCGGAGGTGCTATGGATACCTTCAATCGCCTCAAAATCGCCCTCGCGTGTCTGCTGATTGGAGTCAGTGTCCCGGCTCTCGCCCAGGAGGGATTGTCGGTTACCATCACCAACGACACATCGGACGCCATTTATGTCACCGCTTATGATCGGAACGCGAATCCTCCGCAGGCAGTGCTTGCCAATCGGGCCATTTACGGGTCCGCGTCGCTAACAGTGATGATTACCGCGGATTCATCCGGGCAGGGCCATCTGTCATGGACCGCGACCACGGTCGACCGCGACATGCATAGGTGCGGACGCAACGACAAGCTAAACCTGAACGACGGCGATACCGTCAACGTGCACGCGGACGGCGACTGCGGGTGATCAAAACAATTCTCTGTCTCGCGTGGATCTTGGTGGCGTTCGGGAGCGCCACGACGTCGTTCGCGAAGGAAGCAGGTTCTAAAGATCTGTGGGACCGGGTCGAGCACCATTACGCGGACTCCAACGGCGTGCAGATCCACTATGCGGCGCTCGGTAAAGGTCCCTTGATCGTCATGATTCACGGCTTCCCGGACTTTTGGTACACCTGGCGCGATCAGATGGGCGCGTTGAGTTCGCAGTATCGCGTCGTCGCAGTCGACCAACGCGGCTATGATCTGTCGGGACGTCCGCCGGGGATCGAACAATACGCAATGACATTGCTGGTCGACGACATTGGCGCGGTCATCAAAGCCGAGGGCCGCAGCAGCGCGGTAATAGTAGGGCATGATTGGGGCGGCGCTGTGGCCTGGACCCTCGCCATGACTCATCCTGATTGGATTCAGGCGCTCATCATTTTGAATCTACCGCATCCTTACGGGATTCAACGCGAAATCAAAAACAATCCTCAACAGCGCAAGAATAGTCAGTACGCATTCAACTTCCAAAAACCGGGTGCCGAGAAGGCCTTGAGCGCGGAACAGCTGGCCGGGTGGGTCAAGGATGACAAAGCCCGGGTGCATTACATAGAAGCGTTCAAACGCTCCGATTTTGAGGCCATGCTGAACTACTACCGCGCCAACTACCCGCGCCCCGATCAAGCCGCCGACGCTGCCGACGCTCCCCCGCCGCCCCCGCCGCCCAAGGTTAAAGTTCCAGTTCTGGAATTTCACGGGCTGGCCGATCAGGCATTGCTGCCCGGCGCGCTGAGCGGAACCTGGGACTTGGTGGAGCAGGACTTTACGTTGGTTACCATCCCAGGTGCCGGGCATTTCGTGCAGCAAGATGCCTCGGCGCTTGTGACCGCCACGATGAGTGATTGGCTCAATCGGCGAATTCCGCCGCAGACCCAGACCAAACCTTAGGCGGCCGGCGCCTGCATGATCTTGACCTTGGCGGCATGCAGCAGCGCCTGCGAATAGAGAATGTGAAATCCCATCAGTAGCCGGAACCCTAGCCCCAGCGCCGCACCTTCTGACCGGCTGCCCCGCGATGCCGCTACGGCGGATCCGAATTGCAGCAGCGTTCTATCGCGATCCAGCGGCACCACGCGAAACCAGGATCGCGTGCGCTCATAACGATCGCACATCAATAACTGTGTTGCGGTACGTTCGCCGACATACCACAGGGCGAACGCAGCCGCCGATCCCTCCGCAACCTCCCGCGCCTGGGTATCGCTTGACGCTGCGCCGGCGAAGGCGCCCAACAAGAATCGCTCGATTCGAAATACCGGGGAGGTATAAAACGCAAATACGAAATCGGTCAGGCTCACCCTTCGCTCGGCAATCAGAGAAAAGCAATCGCCATACCTCCCCCAGCGCTCCGGACGCGTATCGCCCCGATAAGTCCGCAGCAACGAATCCTCCGCCACCGCTTCACGCCTGACAGAAAACATAGTGAGCTTCATAGGCGTCGTTGTTCATGCGACGCCTTGATCAGTGCGGCAAGCCGCTTGGCCCGGGTATCGGGGCGCTTGGCGCTGAGGATTCGCCAGATCACCAGATGCCGGTAGCTGCGCGGCTGCGCTGCAAAGAACTTCCACGCGGTCTTGGCCTTGCGAAACCGCGCCTGCTCGCTGCGAGTCAGAACGGCGGTCTTGGTTTGTTCGTATGAGTAGATCCTGGTCTTGGCGGGGCGGCGCAATGAGAACGCTTTCAATCCCGGTTCTCGCATCCGGCCGGCACCCTGCAGAACGCGCACGCGCTCGACGTTCACCGCACTCCAGATCGATTGCCGCTTGCGCGCTGTAAATCGGATCTGATAGGTATTTTCGTCGATGCGCTTGCGCACGCCGTCGATCCAGCCGAAACACAGGGCGGCGTCGACTGACTCGGGCCAAGTCATGCTCGCCCGCCCGGTGGCGCGCTTGTAGTAGCCGACTATGAGCTCCGATGCGCTGTCCCCGTGGCTCTGCAACCATGCCGCGAATTCGTCGGCTGTTTCGAAGAATGTGGCCACGGCAGCGGTCAAGGAACCACCTCGGCGCGCAATGCGCCGCGATTTCTGACTCCGAACCAATTCACTGACGCGATCAGGATGGTGGCCACGAGAATGACCGACTTGGTAAAGTCCACTCGCGTCAGCAGCAGCGCGCAAATCGCGACGCCCAAGATTGGCAACGCCGGGCCGCCGGGAACGCGAAAGGTGGCCGCTCCCGGCTGCCTTTTTCGCAGTACCGGCACCGCCGCGCACACGGCGCCGTAGTAAGCGAGCCGCGCCACCGCGGACAGGGTCACGTTCCATGAAAAGCTGCCGAACAAAGCGAACAGCCAAATCAGCAAGGCGAATACGGCAATCGCGACGTGCGGCGTGCGCATTCGTGGGTGCACTGCTGCGAATCGGGCTGGAAAATCGCCGAGTTCGGCCAGGGCGAACATGCCGCGCGGACCGGTGAGCAGGTTCGCGCTCAGGTAGCCGTAAACCGAGATCAATGCGCCTATGGAAATCAGCGCCGCGCCGCGACTTCCCATGAAAACCCGCGCGGCATCGGCGAGCGGACGGTCGCTGTGCGCGGGGTCCGGCAGCACGCCGACAACGACGAATTGCAGCACCGTGTAGAGCAGTGTGACGATGATCAGGCCCATGAACAGAGCAAACGGGGCATCGCGCCGCGGATTCTTGGCCTCGCCCATGGGATTCAAGGCTGCCTCATACCCGCCGTAGGCAAAGAACAGCAGCAGTATGGCTTTCAGCCAGCCATCCCGATCGGCTGACAATGTGGCGTTATGCACTGCTGGATGAGCTATCAAGTAGCCGGCGCCCACCACGCAGACCAGGCCAAGCGCCAGCAGTTTGGCCACGACGGAAACATTGCTGACCCAGGCGCCGGCACCCACGCCGCGATAGTTCACCACGCCCAAAGTGCCGAGAAACAGCGTGATGACCATGAAACGGGGAACAGCCTGGGTTGCCTCCGGCCAAAACTCGCCCAAGTACAGAACGAGTAGATTTATCGCGGCTGCACAGGCAGTGAAACGGCTGAGCAGACTCATCCAGCCCACTTGCAAGCCGGCGAACCGCCCGAAGGCATGCCTCACATAAAGATAGGTTCCGCCCGTTTCGGCAAACTGAGACGCCACCTCGCCGTAGCAGCTGACGATGACGGCCATGGCCGCGCCCGCCAACAGCACGGCCCACGGGCTCAAGTCACCGAGAACCGCGGCGATGACCGCGGGCAGTCCAAAAATACCGCTGCCGAGAATGCTGTTTACCGTGAGTGCGACCAAGCTCCAGCGGCCGATGGCGCGCACCAACTTCACCTGCGAGGACCCCGGATGTGCGATCATTTTCCCCGTTGCGTCGAAACCCTTGAGGTCAATCAGCCATGGACAAGTATAGCGATCTTGCACCCTGGATCTTAGGTGGAATTTCGACGGCGGCGATTGCAGTCGCAATCACGGTGGGCTCGAACAACCGGTCTGCGCCAAGAATTCTTCCGGTGGCCAGCCCCGCGATCGCCGAGATGTTGCCGGCGGCTTCGGCAGTCCCTCACAGTCCACCGCCGCAGCTGGCGGCCGAGCAATTGCCGCCGGCCGCGCCGCCGCGAGCCGAGCCTCAGGCCCAGGTCCTGCAACCTTTGACGCAGCCGCAGGCGGCCGCCGGACAAATATGGGAATGTACGACGAACGGCCAGAAGACATTTTCGAATAACCCCTGTGGCGAGAAATCTGCGCTCCGCGATTTCGGCCCAATCAACACCATGGAGTCAACACCGGTATTTCGGCACCCGCGCCCTTTTCAACCGGATCCGAACTACGGGCAGGACGACGGCTACCAAGGCACTCAAGATTACGCGGACGATTCGTATCCGCCGCCGGTCGGGATACCCTACGTCGTGCACAGAAGGGGCGAACGTACGCAGCGGCCGTACACCCACAGTCATGGACACGCACCTCGCAGAAACTAGCGAGCGGCGGCCCGCGTCTAGCTGGCTTTTTTCAAGCTGGCCTTCAAAAAACCGAGGCGCAGCAAACTCTCGGCGGAGGCGACAATGGCCTCCTCGCTGGAGCGCGGCGTCCAGCCGAGCACTCGCCGGGACTTTTCATTGCTGCCGTTCTTTTTCTTGCCGAGTTCCGGTAGAAGCGCCTTCACGGTCGGATCGCGCATCGCAGCGATGCGCACCAGCCAGTTGGGCAGCTGACGGGTGGCCACTCTCGTGCCCGCGGCGCCCATGCGATTCTTGAGCACAGTGGCGATCTCGAGGATTGACATGAAATCTCCCGCCACCGCCAGAAACCGTTCCCCCTTGGCCTCTGGATGGGTCATGGCGCGAAGGTGCAAATCGGCCACATCACGAACGTCGACCACGCCAAAGTAAATTTGCGGGTTGCCGGGCACCGTGCCATCCATCAGGCGCTGGATCAGAAGCACGGAGGTGGAATAGTCGGATCCCAACGCCGGGCCGAACACGGCTACCGGGTTGACCACCGACAACTCGAGCTTGCCGCCCTCCTTGTCGATGAAATTCCATGCTGCACGTTCGGCTATGGTCTTCGATTTGACGTACGGCGCAACACCCTCGCCGTTCGGATCGGTCCAATTCGTCTCATTGAACGGCGCTTGCTGCGGCTTCTGGCCATAACCAATGGCCGCAAATGAAGAGGTGAGCACGACGCGCTTGACGCCGGCGTCGCGTGAGGCGCGCAGCACGCGCAGCGCGCCGTCGCGCGCCGGAACGATCAGTTCATCCTCGTTCTTAGGGATGTTTGCAGGGAAAGGCGACGCGACGTGCAGCACGTAGTCGCAGCCGGCGACAGCCTGCGGCCAGCCGGCGTCGTTTTCAAGATCGGCGGCGATCAAGGACAGGCGATCGCCGGGCACGGCGCCGCCTTCTTTTAAAAGGGCACGCACCTCATCCTCACGCCTGAGGTTGCGTACGGTGGTGCGCACCTGATGCCCCGCCGCCAAAAGCTGAAGAATGCAATGGCTGCCGATGAAACCCGACCCACCGGTGACCAAAACTGTCTGCGACATGTGCTATATCTCCGCTGCCCGAAATTCTACACGAGGACACCGCCAGTCGCTCGACGCAGAGTCGGCGCATCCGTCATGTCAAGTAGGTGAAGCCGCATTTTCCGCAGCGCTAGACATCCGTCACTAACGCGCGAAGAAACGTGCTGAATTGCAGACAGTCGCACCTGGGGACTCAACATAAGGATCTGAGGGCGTACGATACCGCGAGTTGGGTCACGCAGTGCTGGGCCCGGCGCACGCCATATTAACGCGTGCTTGATGAGAGATTTTGTTTCAGTTCTTGTAGGAGAGATTAAATGCAGAGCGTCGACGAAGCCTTGCGTCTTTTGAAGCGCCAAGCGGAGCTCGAAACCGCAATGAAGCAGCGCGGCGGTATCCGCATTATCGAGGAACAGGAGCTGCACCTGGTGCGGCGCCGCTTGGCGGATTCTCCCGAAACTGCGCGCGCCATCGTTCAGGCGGCGCAGGCGTTGCGACGGCCGATTGACGAACTCTCGGCCAGCGAAGTGCAAGGCTGGGCGGGTGCCGAGCAGGTTGCATGATGGCCGAGAGCCGGGCGCGGTCCATTGTTGCGCTCGTGACCGGCGCCTCTCGCGGGATTGGCAGCGTCATTGCTACGCAGCTTGCGCTGCGCGGCGTACGCGTCGCACTTCATTATCGCGATAACCGGGTAGCGGCCGAGGGCACTATGGCGCGTCTCGCGGGCACCGGGCATGCGCTGTTTGCCGTCGACCTTACGGATCCGGATGCGGCACCGCGGCTTTGGCGGCAGGTCAATGAACAACTCGGCGCGGTCGATGTCCTGGTCAACAATGCCGGCCTGTATATCGAGCACTCGCCGTTGAAGACTTCTCATGCGGCATGGCAGAGCGCGTGGCAGCGGACTCTCTCGACAAATCTCCTTGCTGCGGCGAATCTGTCCTGGCTCGCAGCGCAAGGCATGGCTTCTCGAGCCGACCCAGTGGACCCGGCATTCGGCCGCGGCCGCATCGTCAATATATCCTCGCGTGGCGCCTTTCGCGGCGAACCCGACGCACCGGCCTACGCCGCCAGCAAGGCAGGCCTGAATGCGTTGTCGCAGTCCCTTGCCAAGGCGCTGGCAGTGCGCGCCATCTATGTCTATTGCGTGGCGCCAGGCTGGGTGGAAACCGAGATGGCCACGGCTCATTTGCGCGGCCCCGGCGGCGCGGAGATTCTCGCTCAACACCCCCTCGGCCGCGTAAATCGCGCGGATGAGGTGGCGCAAGCAAGCGTTTACTGCGCGCTGGATGCCCCTGCCGCGATGACCGGATCCGTGATCGACGTCAACGGCGCAAGCTATCTTAGAACTTAGTGGCCGACCCTGACCGCGGGATCCAGCATCTGCACCGCTTGCGCAGAGTTCGGATTACCCGTGCGGCTGATATCCGTGCTCGTATAGCAGCTGGCCACGACGGAGCGATCCGCATTTTCCGCGGCAATCCGACTCCCGGTTTGAGGCACGCAAGGCTGCGAACCCGCCACGGTCTGCGCGGCCGGTTTCACATTGCCGCCGGTCGCCGCACACGCGGCAAGGACCAATGCCGATGCCAGCGCACCCAAGGCACTCAAGTGACTCGCCATATAGCACCTCCTGATCGTCATTCTACTCAGCGTCCAATTCCCATGCGCGGGGCAATTC
Organism: uncultured Gammaproteobacteria bacterium; assembly: GCA_963787695.1. Classification (GTDB taxonomy): domain Bacteria; phylum Pseudomonadota; class Gammaproteobacteria; order Steroidobacterales; family Steroidobacteraceae; genus Bog-1198. The sequence continues at coordinate 58,664 of CAWBDX010000003.1, read as the reverse complement.
ATTGACCCCTCCGCTACATGGACCACAAATCATCGAAATCGTTGCGCGCACCCATTGCGCATGTGCAATAAATCTACTGCTCGCCCCCGAGCGCCATGAGCGACAGGGCTCCCGAAAGATCCAAGTACGTAAGGACCGGCAACAGCAGCAGCGTGATGATGGCCGAGATACGCGCGAGCCGGGCAATCGCAGGCGACTTGCAGTTTGCGGCGCATTTGTAGGTGGCGGCGGTGACGTAAACGCTCAAGATGATGCCGCCAATCACATAGATGCGCATCAGCAATTCATTGCCGGGATCGATAAACAGTTCGATGGCGCCGTACAGCAACGAGCCAAGCACGCCATAGACCCAAAATACCCTCACCAGCGAGGTTTTCCCCAACAAGGGCTCTTTCAGGAAAGCGACCAAAGAAGGGCGGTCACTCATGCAGGGTCGAAATCATGCCGTAGATACACTATTATATCCTTTGTTAATCAATCGATTATATTATTATATTCAGGCAATATATAGCTGGCTGCAGGACCGCTAACCGTCGTGCGACCGCAGGATCAAGTGGTGGCCTTAAGGCTCTTCGTTGATCGCACGCCGGCACCGGCGCGGCGCGCAATCAGCATGGCGAACTCCAACGCTTGCTCGGCATTCAGGCGCGGATCGACCTGCGATTTGTAAGCGCGCGCCAGATCCGCCTCGGTCAAGCCTCGCGCGCCGCCGATGCACTCGGTGACATCCTCGCCGGTCAGTTCAATGTGCACGCCGCCGAGCATCGAGCCCTCTTCCTCATGGAATGCGAAACGCCGCCTCGACTTCGCCCAAAATATTGTCGAAGCGCCGCGTCTTGATGCCGCCCGCCGTGGTCTCGGTATTGCCGTGCATCGGATCGCATACCCAGAGCACCTGCGAACCGGTGGCGCGAACCGCTCGGATCATGTCGGGCAGCCGCTGTTCGATATCCTTGATGCCGAATCGATGGATGAAGGTCAGGCGGCCGGGCTGATTTTGCGGATTGAGCACCTGAATCAGTTCCTGCAGCCACTCCGGCGCTCATGGCGGCGCCCACCTTCACGCCGATCGGGATTGGAGATTCCGCGAAAATATTCGACATGCGCGCCGTCGATATTGGCGGTGCGCATCCCAATCCACGGCATATGCGTCGAGAGGTTGTACCAGCGCTTCTGGCGCTCGATGTAGCGGGTCTGCGCCTGCTCTGAGTAAGAGGTGCAATCCTTCGTGGCTGGTGTAGAAATCGACGCGGGTCGCAGCATGCACGCGCTGCCCGCTCATGGATTCGAAAAAATCCATCGACTCGGCGATCGAATCGACGATCTGTTGGTAGGCCTCGCGCAGCGGCGCGTGCCTCAAGAATCCCAAGTCCCAGTATTCCGGATGATGCAAATCGGCAAAGCCGCCGTCGATCAGCGCGCGCACGAAATTTAAGGTCAACGACGCGCGCTCATAGCCGCGCAGCAACAGCTCCGGATCCGGTTCGCGTTCCGCCGCGCTAAAACCGGGCCGATTGACGTTGTCGCCGCGATACGTCGGCAGAGTCAGGCCCTCGCGAGTTTCGGTATCCGCCGAGCGCGGCTTGGCGTACTGGCCGGCGAACCGGCCGACGCGGATAATGGGTTTCTTCAAGCCCTGCAGCAACACCAGGCTCATCTGCAGCAGAATCTTGAGGCGCCGCGCGATGTTGTCCGACTCGCAGTCCTCGAAGCTTTCGGCGCAATCGCCGCCCTGAAACAAGAATTGCTCGCCGCGCTGCGCCTGCGCCAGTTTGGCGGTCAACGCCTCGACTTCCCAGGAGACGACCAGGGGCGGCAGCCGGCTCAAAGCGGCAACGGCGCGCTCCAGCGCGGCCGCATCGGCATATTTCGGCTGCTGCGCGGCGGGCCGGCTTTGCCAGGTCGCGGGATGCCAGTTGGTCAAGGCGGGAGTGGTGGACATGGCAACGGATGCTAGCGTTGTAGACGCCAACCCAAGTCAAAATGCGGCCCCCTCACTTTTGACCGCTGTTAAATCGAGAATTGAACTATGAAGCACAGCAAGCCGCTCGAGATCCTGGGACTTCGCGACATCAACCCCGGTGTATGGTCCGGCAGCCACGGCTGGAGCACCGACAGCCAGCGGCCCGTTGATCGAATCGATCAACCCGCGACGGGCCAGCGCCTGGCACAGGTGCGCGGCGCAACACGTCGCCGACTACGAACGGGTCATGAATTCGGCGCTGACCGCCGCGGCCGCGTGGCGGCGCGTGCCGGCGCCGAAGCGCGGCGAGGCGGTGCGGCAAATCGGCGAAGAGCTGCGCAGCCTTCAAAGATGCGCTCGGCAGCCTGGTGTCCCTGGAAAACGGCAAGATCAAGGCCGAGGGCGACGGCGAAGTGCAAGAGATGATCGATATCGCCGATTTCGCGGTCGGACAATCGCGCATGCTGTACGGCAATACCATGCACTCGGAACGGCGCGCAGCACCGCATGTACGAGCAGTGGCATCCGCTGGGCGTCATCGGCGTGATTTCCGCATTTAATTTTCCCGTGGCGGTCTGGGCTTGGAATGCATTCTTGGCCGCCATCAGCGGCAATGCGACCGTTTGGAAACCCTCGCCGAAGACCTCGCTGTGCGCGCTCGCCGTGCAGCATATTTGCAATCGCGTGCTGCAGCGGCTCGAACTGCCGCCGATATTTCAAGTGTTCATCGATGCGGGCACCGAACTCGCGGGCCGATTCGTCGACGACCGGCGCGTCGCGCTGGTGTCCTTTACGGGATCCACGCAGGTCGGACGGCAGATCGGCGTGCGCGTCGCCGCAACGCCTCGGCAAGAGCCTGCTGGAGCTGGGCGGCAACAACGCATTGATCGTCGATGAACACGCCAATCTGGACCTGGCGGTGCCCGCGATTGTTTTCGGCGCCGTCGGAACCGCCGGTCAGCGCTGCACCACCACGCGGCGAGTGCTGGTGCATCGCTCGCGCGCGGCCGAACTCGAACGGCGCCTGCTCGCCGCCTACGCCCAGGTGCGCATCGGCGATCCGCTCGAGCACGGATACGCTTGATGGGACCCTTGATCGATGCGGGCGCGGTGGCGCGCTATTCCGCGGCCATCGCCGCGGCCAAGGCCGCAGGGCGGAGAAGTGTTGTGCGGCGGCAAAGTGCTGCCGCGGCCCGGGGAATTTCGTCGAGCCCAGCATCATTCGCGCCACGCGCGGACATGGCCGTGGTGCGCACCGAAACTTTCGCGCCGATTCTGTACTTGATGAGCTTTGACAGACGCTCGATGAGGCGTTGGCACTGCAAAACTCGGTGCGCCTACGGCCTGTCATCGGCGATTTTTTCCGACAGTTTGCAGGCAGCCGAACGCTTCCTGTCGGCGGACGGCAGCGACTGCGGCATTGCCAACGTCAATCTGGGCACTTCCGGCGCCGAAATCGGCGGTGCGTTCGGCGGCGAGAAGGACACCGGCGGCGGACGCGAAGCGGGTTCCGATTCCTGGAAGGCCTACATGCGGCGCCAGACCAATACCATCAATTGGAGCGGGCAGATGGCGCTGGCGCAGGGATTCGCTTCGACGTCTAGCGGCTCGAGCCAAGCCTCGATTTCCGCGGCGCGCTGCTCAAGCGCGCCGCGGAAATCGGGCCCGAGCGTTTTCAATTCCTGCGCGTACAGCGACACGCGGTATTCCTCGATCCAGAATCGCAATTCATCGAGCAGCGGCGTCCAGCGCATCTCGGCGGCGAGCTGCTTCTCCAGTTCCTGCATAGCGCGCCGACCACGTGCGCGAGCTCCCGCAGCGATGTGCGCCGGCTCGCTGCCGCGCACCGCGTTGCGCTGCCAGCGCCGCTGCTCGGCTTTCAGATAGCGCGGCAATTGGCGCAACCAATCCTGCGGCGCCGTATTGCATGCGCTCGCGGCATCCAATATCCGCAGCAAGATGCCGCGCGCGTTTCCTCGGCCGCTTTCCTGCAAGCGCCCGGTTGCGCGGTCATCGAGCACCTGCAGCGCGTAGCGCGCTGGCCTCGGTGAACCAGCCCGCGGCCACCTCGATCATTTGCTCGAGGTCATGGGTACAGCGCGTTCCCGTCCCCGGTCAACCTTGGCTCGAACTCGGCGCTGCGTGTGCGGCGCCGGGTCCGCGCCGAAACACGCCATGCGAAACGCCAGCTGCAGCAAGGTATCGACCAATTCCGCGCTGGTTAGATAGGGACTCGCGCTCAGCAGCAGTGCAACCGAATTGCGCGACGATCTTGGCCAAGATCGCGCGCTTGGCGCTCCAGTATGGCGCGCGCCAGACGCACCGAGCCATCCCGCCAGGCATGCCGTGCCTCGGCGGCGGACCATTCGTATTGCACCTCGAGCCGCTGACCCACGCGCTGCACGGCGGGATACACGACAAGCGTGCCCTGCTCCACACGTCAGAGCCACCGTTTCGGGCAGCAGATCGACTTCGAAGCGGCGCCATGCCCCAAGGGCAGCATTCGCCGCATGGGCACGGCGCTCCAGCTCGTGCGCGGGCCGCGGCGTGCGCATTCGCGGCGCAAATCAGCCAGATCTGCGCCGCGCGCGATTTCCTTGCCGTTCATGGTCACGGTCAACTGTACGGTCAAATGCGCGGGCACCGCCGCAAGATCGAATCGCAGCAAAGCGTCCGGAATACCGCGCCGCTCCTTAGCCAGGCATGAAGCTGCTCCGCGCTCGCTGCGGCTCCCGCCTCCGCCAAGAAGCTCGCAGCCGTTGCGGCGATCGGAATCAAGCTGCGGCGCGCATCCTTCGGCAGCGATCGCAACAGCGCCTCGATGCGCGGCGCGGCCAAGCCCGGAACCGCGCGCAGCCAACGCCGCGCGCGTCAGCCCCGGCAACGCCAGCAGCGGCACATTCAGGCTGGCACCGTCCTGTTGCTCACCGGGAGCAAAGCGATATTCGACGAGCATGGACAAGCGCATCGACCTGCGTGATCTCGGGAAATTTGCGCAAGCGCTTCGGCTTGCCGGCAACGCGCGCAAAAATCTGCTCCGGCCCCAGCTTGAGCGCCGCGCGCTGCTCGGGCGATAGGTGCCTGCTGAAGTTTTCCAGCGTCGCGCCGCTCGACACCTGGCGCGGCAACGCACGGTCGTAGAACTCGACGAACGACTTCAGCGTTCTGCAAAAGATCGCGTGTTCGCAGGCGCTCCTCCATCTTGCAGTGCCGCGCGCACGGCGGCGTCGTTTGCCAGCAGCCAATCCGGCCGGCGCTGCAAGCGCTGATACACCAAAGCCTCGCGCGCAAAGATGCGGCGCGACTCCTCCGGCGCGATCGGTCCATAAGTTCACCACCCGGTTGGCGCTCAATACCAGACCCAGAAACTGACGCGCTCGCGGGCGACCACCTCCTCGCGCTCCTCAGTCCCAATCGGGCTCGAGATACTCGCGCTTGAGCAGATGCGCCGCAGCAGCCTCGATCCACGTCGGCTCGATTTCCGCGACGCGGCGCGCGAATACCCGCGAGGTCTCGACGATATTCGCGGCCATGACCCAGCGCGGCCGGCGGCGGACCAGCGGCGAGCCCGGGAAAATGTGGAAATGCACGCCGCGCGTGCCGGCATACACCCCCTCCTCGCCGCGCACCCCCACCATGGTGCAGAAGCCGGCCAGCAAGGAGCGATGCACGCCGGTGTAGCTCGCCGCCTGCCGCTGCGCCACGATGCCGACGTCGCGCGCCCGATCTACGACCTGGCGGTAGACGTCGTCCCATTCGGACAGCCGCAGCAGCGACAGCTGATGCTCCTTGCACCAGCGCCGCAATTCACGCCGCGGAGCCTCGCGCGCGCCGCGGTACGCGCGCCACAGTTTGACCAGCGACGAAAATTCCGACTTCGTGTCTTCGAATGCCGACATCCGTCCGCGGCATTATCGGCCGACGCCGTGGCGTCCGGTACACTCAAGCCCGCGACAATCGCCAGCAGCTCGCTTTCCGCGCGAAAGCGCTTGCTCTCCAGCAGCGCCCTGCTCAGGCGCGGATCGAGCGGCAGCGCGCCATGGCGCGGCCGCGGCGCGTGATGCGCCGCTCATCATCCATCGCTTGCAGCTCCTGCAGCAGTCGATAGCCGTCATTGAGCGCGCGCGAATCGGGCGCGTCGATGAATGGGAAACTCCTCCGCCTCGCCCAATCCGTCGGCCGCCAGGCGCAGCAGCAGCGCCGCGAGGTTGGTGCGCAGCACTTCGGGTTCGGTGAATGGCGCACGCGCCGCGAAATCCTCCTGGCCGTATAGAGCCGCAGCACAGCCCCGCTGCCGAGCCGCCCGCAGCGGCCCTTGCGCTGATCGGCGCTGGCTCGCGATACCGGCTCGATCGGCAGGCGTTGCAGCCGATTGCGCACGCTGTAGCGGCTGATGCGGGCCAGGCCCGGAGTCGATGACGGCGCGAATGCCAGGCACGGTGATCGAGGTCTCGGCCACATTGGTCGACAGCACGATCCGCTGGCGCGAACCGCGCTGAAATATCCTGCTCTGCTGCTCCCACGACAACCGTGAGTACAAGCTCAAGACCTCGACGCGCGACTCAAGCTCCCGCTCCAGCAGTTCGCCGACATCGCGGATCTCGCGCTCGCCGGGAAGAAACACCAGAATGTCGCCGCTGCCGATTTGACCGGGTTCGGTCGCGATTTCCTGGTAGGCTTCGAGGACCGCCTGCGGCAGATCAGGATCGTCCTCGCCTCGTCCGGTATTTCCCGGTAGCGCACTTCGATGGGATGGCTGCGGCCGCTGACCGTGATGATCGGCGCCCCGTCGAAAAATTGCGACATCCGTTCGACATCCAGCGTCGCCGAGGTGACGATGACTTTAAGCTCCGGACGGCGCGGCAGCAGCCGCTTCAGCACGCCCAACAGACAGATCCACGTTCAGCGTGCGCTCGTGCGCCTCGTCGACGATGATGGTGTCGTAGCGGCGCAGCATGGGATCGGAGGCGAGTTCCGCCAGCAACAGTCCATCGGTCATGAGCACCAGGCGCGTGGCATCGGACACCTGGTCCGCAAAGCGCACCCGGAATCCCACGCTGCGGCCGACGCGTCTGCCCCAATTCTTCGGCGATACGCGCCGCCAAGGCCCGCGCCGCAAGTCGTCGCGGCTGCGTGTGGGCGATCAGCCCGGCGATGCCGCGGCCCAGTTCGAGGCAGTATTGCGGCAGCTGCGTGCTCTTGCCGGAGCCGGTATCGCCGGCGACGATGAGCACTTGATTGCTCTGCAGCGCCTTCAGGATGGCCTCGCGGCGCGCCGCGATCGGCAGTTCGGGATCGTGCTTGAAGATGCAGCTGCGGCGCAGCGCGCCGTGCTGCGCCGCGCACCGTCGATCATCGCTCACTCGTCACGCTTGACGGCTTGCCAGAGACTCTCTTGAGCGGTCGAGATCCAGCTCCGCAGAATACTTCGCCGCGCTCGATCGCCAGGATTCCATGCCGCGGAAGCGCCGCTCGAATTTTGCATTGGCGGCGCGCAGCGCCGCTTCCGCGTCGACATCGAGTTTGCGCGCCAGATTCGCGGCCGCGAACAGCAGATCGCCGACTTCTTCGAATATCTCGCGAGCTGCGGGCATGCCGTCCGCCGGCGGTTCGCGATTGTGCGCCGCGGCGTCGCGCACCTCGGCCAGTTCTTCGGCCACCTTGTCGGCGCTCTGGCCGCATGCTCGAAATCAAAGCCGACGCGCGCCGCCCGCTTGCTCAGCTTGTAGGCGCGCAGCAGCGCCGGCAGCGCGTTCGGCACACCGTGCAGCGCCGACGCGTCCGCGCGCAGCCGCGCTCCGCGCGCCTTGATCTCCTCCCAGGCGATGCTTTGCTCCGCGGCGCTCAGGGGCGCGCCGTCGCCGAACACATGCGGATGGCGGCGCAGTAGTTTGTCGCAGATCGCGCCGGCCACCGCCTCGAAATCGAATTGCCCGGCTTCGCTCGCCATCTGCGAATGAAATACCACTTGGAACAGCAGATCGCCGAGTTCGTCCTTGAGGTGCCGCATGTCGCCGCGCTCTATGGCGTCCGCAACTTCGTAGGCTTCCTCGATGGTATAGGGCGCGATGCTGGCAAAGGTTTGCTGCCGATCCCAAGGACAGCCGTCGGCAGCGCGCAGGCGCGCCATGATCGCCAGCAATTCGCTTCATGCGCGCCGGTCACGGTGCGATTGCACGCGCGCGCTTGCAGCACGCCGGCCGCAAGGTCATCAGCATGCCGGCCGTGGCGCCCCAGATATTGCGGTCGCCGTACGGGATGTCGTGAATATCGATCGTCAATTCGCCAATCTTGCGCTGACGGGTCTTGTGATTGGCCGCGTCCAAGATGTAGTCGAGCGGCACTTCGAACACATCGTGCACTTCCGCCGCGGCGATGCGCAGCTGGTATTCAGGGTTGACGAATCCGACCACCGGCGTGACGCGAAACCCCGAAATCACCACGTGGTCGGGCAAGTATCCGGCAAATTCCACCAATCTCGGCGCAGCAGGCCGATCTCTTCGTGAGCTTCGCGCAGCGCCGCGTGCCATGCATCCGCGTCGCTCCGGCTCGATGCGTCCGCCGGGAAAACTGATCTGGCCGGCATGATCCTTCAAGCGTCGTGGCGCGCTGGGTCAGCAACACCGTCAGGCCGCGTATCGCGCTCCACCAGCGGCACGAGCACCGCCGCCGGCGTGCGCCGCGTCGGCAAGCGTCGCGCGCACGCGCGCCACCACCTCGGGCGGGGCCCCGACCAGCCAATGCATGTCCTCCTCCGGCGTGGAAGGCGCAGGATCGAGCGCTTCGCGGATGTGCGTTTGGTATACGAGGATCCATCGTTAAGCTTAGGATGCCCGCACCGTTGATGCCGCCCTCGGTGAGCGATTTGGGATCGAGCAGCGCGCGCAGTTCATCGCAGCTTCAAGTCGGTCATTTCGGCAGCGACATCCAGGATCGGCCGTCCTTCCGCGATAGGCTTTTTTGGCGATCGCCGCGCCCTTTTCATAGCCGATGAGCGGATTCAGGGCGGTCACCAGGATCGGGTTGCGCGCCAGCGCGTCTTCGAGTCGCTCGCGGTTCACGCGTAAATCCGGCCAGCGCGATGATCCGCCAGATTGCGGCAGCCGATGGCAAGCAGCTGCATGCTCTGCAGCAAGATTGTAGGCGATCACCGGCAGCATGACATTCAGCTGAAAATTTCCCGACTGTCCGGCGATGGTGATGGTCGCAGTCGTTGCCGATCACCTGCGCGGCAATCATGGTCACGGATTCGGGCACCACGGGATTGACCTTGCCCGGCATGATGCTGCTGCCCGGCTGCAGCGCCGGCAGCGCGATTTCCGCCAAGCCCGCCAGCGGCCCGCTGTTCATCCAGCGCAAATCATTCGCGATTTTCATCAGGCTGACGCTCAAGGACCTTGAGCTGCCCGGACAGTTCCACGGCCGTATCCTGACTCGACAGCGCCGCGAAATAATTATCGCTGGGCCTGAAAGCAATCCCGGTGCGCTGCGCCAGATGGCGCGCAAACACCGCGCCGAATTCGCGGCCTGCGCATTGATGCCGGTGCCGACCGCGGTGCCGCCCTGCGCCAGCGCGTAGCAGCCGCGGCGTCACCGCCGCCAACCGCGACTCAGCCGGCAGCGATCTGCGACTGCCAAGCGCCGAGCTCCTGGCCCAGCGTGATCGGCATCGCATCCATAAGATGCGTGCGGCCGGTCTTGACGACGTCGGCGAGTTCGGCGGCGCGCTCGCCCAAGAACCTCGCACAGCCGCTTGAGCGCCGGCTGCAATTGCTCGATCGCAGCAGCAAGCGCCGCCGCAACGTGGATCGCGGTCGGCACCACATCGTTGCTGCTTTGGCCCATGTTCACTTGATCGTTGGGATGCACCGCGGCGCCCAGCGATGCGCGACGCCAGCGTGGCAATCACCTCATTGGCATTCATGTTGCTGCTGGTGCCGGACCCGGTCTGAAAAACATCCACGGAAATTGATCATCGTAGTGCGCCGGCGGCGACTTCGAGCGCGGCCTCCTGAATGGCCGCGGCGATGGCTGGTGGTAGATCGCCGAGCTCGGCATTGGCGCCGGCGGCGGCATGCTTGATCAGCGCCAGTGCACGAATGAAGGCGCGCGGCATGCGCAGGCCGCTGGGCGGAAAATTTTCGATGGCGCGCTGTGTCTGGGCGCCCCACAATGCCTCGGCAGGCACATCGAGCGATCCCATGCTGTCGCGCTCGACGCGGGTGGTTGCTGTCATCGCGCCTTACTCCGCTTAAGTTCGGTCGTTTACGGTAGAATTAGCCAATTCTACACTCAAGCGTGCCGAGCGCTCCGATGTCCACCTCCTTGCACTGACGCTCTGTCTCCCCTCGATGGCCGGTATGCCGCCAAACTCGCGCGCGGTGCGCCGCATATTCAGCGAAGCCGGCCTCATGCGCGAACGGGTTCGGGTGGAATGCGCCTGGTTTCTGCGCGCTGGCGGCGGGTCCCGCGGCGCACGCGCTCGCCGAGCTGCCGCTCGCCGCCACGGATCTGCTCGCGGCGCTTGTCGAGCAGATCCCGCCGCCACCGATGTCGCCGCCATCAAGCAAATCGAGGCGCGCACCAATCACGACGTGAAAGCGGTCGAATATTGGCTGCGCGGCGAACTGCAGGCGCGCGGCGCGACCGCCGCCGGAACTGGAATGGATGCATTTTGGCTGCACTTCGGAGGATATCAACAATCTCGCCTATGCGCTGATGCTGAAGAACGCGCGCGCGACGCTGCTGCTGCCCATGCTGCGACGCATCTGCAAGACTCGCTGGACGCACTGGCCGCACCGCCACGCCGACGTCGCCATGTTGGCGCGCACTCATGGGCAGACCGCGACGCCCACCACGGTTGGGCAAGGAACTCGCCAATGTCGCCGCACGGCTCGAGACGCAGCGCAGCGGCTATCGAGCGCATCGCCATCCTCGGCAAGATGAACGGCGCCGTCGGCAATTTCAACGCGCATGTCGCGGCCCTGCCGCAGGTCGATTGGCCGGCATTCAGCGCCGCATTCGTCGAATCGCTTGGGCCTGGCATCGAACCCCTATACCACGCAGATCGAGCCGCACGACTGGATTGCCGAGTACTGCCATGCGCTGATGCGCGCCAACACCGTGCTGTTGGATTTTGCGCGCGACATGTGGAGCTACATTTCGTTCGGCTATTTCAAGCAGCGGCTCGTCGCGGCGAAGTCGGCTCTTCGACCATGCCGCACAAGGTGAACCCGATCGATTTCGAAAACGCCGAGGGCAATCTCGGGATTGGCCAATGCGCTGCTGGGGCATTTCGCCGACAAGCTGCCGCTGTCGCGCTTGCAGCGCGACCTGACCGATTCGACGGTGCTGCGCAATGTCGGCGTGGCGATCGGACATTGCGGTCTTGAGCTTCAGGTCGCTCGCCGCGGGCCTGGAAAAGATCGAACTCGATCGCGGCGCGGCTGGCGCGAGGACCTGGATCGCGCCTGGGAGGTATTGGGCGAAGCGGTGCAAACCGTGATGCGCGCCCACGGCATTCCGGACGCCTATGATAAGCCTGAAATCCTTCACGCGCGGCCGGCCCGTCGACGAGCATGCCATGCGCGAATTCATCGCCTCCTTGGCCCTGCCGGCCGAGGAAAAGGACGCCTGCTGGCACTGACGCCCGCGAACCTACGTCGGCTTGGCGCCGAGCCTGGCGCTGCGCGAAGGCGCCCTTAAGGGCCGCCGACTAGCTCCAGGTTGCCTCCGAAACGTGACGCAGTTAGCACGGGGCCGCCCGAACTCAAACGGTACTATCAGGCTCAAAGTACGCGGGGTCGGGGTCGAGCATATGGCGGGTAATACGGAAGAACGCTCAAAACCGGTCGGCGGGCAAGATTTCCGCGCCCGGCAGCTGACGTGTCCTTGGGATCGGGTACCCGCACCATTTTGAGCACCATGCCCGAGGTTCGCGAAGCCAGCTCTCAAGGTGGCCAAATCCGCGCAGCGCCTGCTGTCGATTTTCACCCAAGATTTGGAGCCGCTGGTGTACGGCGAGGAGCCCTTTCTCGAGGCCATCAAGCGCCTGGTGCTGGCGCGCTCCTACGCCAAAGTCAGGGTATTGCTCGCCGACCCGTCGCGGGCCATGGTCGACAACAATCGCTTTCTCGCCCTGGCGCGCCGCCTGACCAGCTGCATCGATTTGCGCGCGATGAGTCCCGGAATATCCCGGCGAGCGCCGGCGCCTTCATCATCGCCGACGACAAGGCGCTGGTGTATCGATTGCAGGCGGACCGCTGGGATGGCATTTCCGACATGAACGATCCGGCCGTCGTGCGCCGCTATCTGAACTTCTTCGACGAAGTGTGGCAAACGAGCATGCAAGAATCGCAAATGCGGCAAATGCTCATGTAACCTTCGGCTGCTCGCAGTCGCGCCCGTATAATGGGCGGATGCCGAGCCCCTCCCCGATCCCAATTCCGCCGGCACCGTCATCGTCGGCATGTCGGGCGGCGTTGACTCGGCCGTTGCGGCCCTGCTGCTTGCGCGATGCTCGGCTACGCCGTGCAAGGCTTGTTCATGTCCAATTGGGAGGACGACGATGACCGCTACTGCACCACCGCGGCGGATTTTCAGGATGCGCGCCGCGTTTGCGAAGCATTGGGCATCGCTCTGCATCGGGTAAGTTTTGCCGCCGCAATATCGCGAGCGGGTATTCAGTCACTTCCTGCGCGAATACGCGGCGGGCCGCACGCCGAATCCGGATGTGCTCTGCAATCGCGAAATCAAATTCGGCGTTTGCCTGGATTACATGCAGCGCCTGGGCGCCGCCTGGATCGCCACCGGCCACTATGCGCAGGTTCGCCACGCCGGCCCAATCCGGAACTGCTGAAGGCGGCGGACGCGGCCAAGGATCAGAGCTATTTTCTGCACAGCGTGGCCGGCGTCCGCGCTTCGCAAGACGCTGTTTCCCATCGGCGACCTGCACAAGGCTCAGGTGCGCGCCATGGCGCATGCGGCCGGCTTGCCGGTGTTCGACAAGCCGGACAGCACCGGCATCTGTTTCATCGGCGAGCGACCCGTTCCAAGAGTTCTTGAGCCGGCTATCTGCGCACCGAACCGGGACCCATCGAGACCGCCGACGGGCGGATCATCGGCGAGCATCGCGGTCTCGCGCTGTACACGCTGGGGCAGCGCTCCGGCCTGAGTGTGGGCGGGCGCGCCGGCGCCGCCGCCGCGCCCTGGTACGTCGCGGACAAAGATCACCGCGCGCAACGCGCTCATCGTGGTTCAGGATCAGGACCATCCGTTGCTCCTGTCGGACTCCTTCGATGTGGAGCAGATGCACTGGATCGAATCCGGCGATGCCAGCCGCGGACGCCACGCATGCGCGGTCAAGACGCGCTATCGGCAGAACGATCTTGAGCGCTGCGTGCCAGCCGCGTGCACGCGGCGATGACTGCTGGCGCGTGACCTTGAGCCGCCCCGCGCGCGCCGTCACGCCCGGTCAGTACGCCGTGTTCTACCAGCGGCGAGCGCTGTCTCGGCGGCGGCATCATCGCGCAGCGCTTCAATTCCGCGCTCAGCCGCGGCCGCGGCACGGAATCACTTATAATTCTCTTTTTTCGGTGGAGGGGTCATGACGGACAGCTTCAAGGCACGAACGACGCTCAAAGTGGGCGCGCAGCAATACGACATCTTGAGTCTCGCGGCGCTGAAGTCGCTCAATGTCGACCGTCTGCCCTTTTCCCTGAAGATTCTGCTGGAGAATCTGTTGCGCTTCGAAGACGGCGTCAATGTGACCAAGAGCGATATCGAGGCGCTGCTCAAGTGGGATCCGAAAGCGCTGCCCAGTCATGAAATCGCCTTCACGCCGGCGCGGGTCATCATGCAGGATTTCACCGGCGTGCCCTGCATCGTCGACCTGGCCGCCATGCGCGAGGCGATCGTGAAGCTCGGCGGCGATCCGCAGAAGGTCAATCCGCTGGCGCCCGCCGAATTGGTCATCGATCACTCGGTGCAGGTGGATGAATACGGCGCCGCCAATTCGCTGCAGCACAACAACGAGATCGAGTTCAAGCGCAACGGCGAGCGCTACATGTTCCTGCGCTGGGGCCAAACGGCTTTCAGCAATTTCAAAGTGGTGCCGCCGAACACCGGCATCGTGCACCAAGTCAACATCGAGCGGCTGGCGCGGGTGATTTTCGCCGACGATGCCGGCCGGCAAGAAGTCCGCCTATCCGGACACCCTGGTCGGCACCGACTCGCACACCACCATGGTCAATGGTCTGGGTGTGCTCGGCTGGGGCGTCGGCGGCATCGAAGCCGAGGCGGCCATGCTCGGCCAGCCGGTGACGATGCTGATTCCGCAGGTGATCGGATTCAAGCTCACCGGCGCACTGCCGGCCGGCACCACGGCCACCGATCTTGTGCTCACCGTGACCGAAATCCTGCGCAAGAACGGCGTGGTCGACAAATTCGTCGAATTCTTCGGCGATGGCCTGCAAGGGCCTGCCGCTCGCCGACCGCGCCACGATCGCCAACATGTCGCCGGAGTTCGGCTCGACCTGCGCCATTTTTCCGATCGACGAGGAAACCATCCGCTATCTGGAACTCACCGGCCGAGCGCCCGAACAGATTGCGCTGGTCGAGGCCTACGCCAAGGCGCAGGGTCTTTGGCGAGTCAATGGCGCGGCCGCCGGCCGACTACACCGAGGTGGTCGAACTGGATCTGTCGACGGTCGAACCCTCGCTCGCGGGACCGAAGCGTCCGCAGGACCGGGTGCCGCTGCGCAACGCAAAGAGCGTCTACGAGAACAGCGTCAAGAAGATGGCCGAGGAGCGCGCGCAGAAAAACCCGCAGGCCAACGGCAAGCGCTCCCGCCACCGTGGACGGTAAGAGCTTCGACGTCAAGGATGGCGCAGTGCTGATCGCCGCCATCACCAGCTGCACGAATACTTCGAATCCCGCGGTGATGGTTGCCGCCGGCCTGCTGGCGCGCAATGCGCTCAAGCGTGGGCTCGCATCGAAACCCTGGGTGAAGACTTCGCTGGCGCCGGGCTCGCGCGTGGTAACCGATTATCTGACCAAGGCGGGATTGCTGAAGGATTTGGAACAGCTCGGGTTTTATACCGTGGGCTATGGCTGTACTAGCTGTATCGGTAATTCCGGACCCTTGAAACCCGAAATCTCCGAGGCGGTAAAAACCGGCGACGTGGTGGCCTGCTCGGTACTCTCCGGTAACCGCAATTTCGAGGGCCGCGTTCACCCTGAAATCAAGATGAACTTCCTGGCTTCGCCACCACTGGTTGTGGCTTACGCGCTCGCCGGCAGCCTCGACATCGACATCACGACCGAACCGTTGGGCGAGGGCAAGGACGGCAAGCCCGTGTACTTGAAGGACATCTGGCCAACCGCCAAGGATGTGGCCGATGCGGTGGGCACATCGGTCGACTCCGCAATGTTCAAGAAGGGATATGCCAATGTATTCAAGGGCGATGCCAATTGGGCGGCGATCAAGACGCCGGCCGGCAAGATTTATTCCTGGGATGGTAACTCAACCTATGTCAAGAACCCGCCCTACTTCGACGGCATGACGATGACCCCGGCGCAGCTTGGTCGACATCAAGGGCGCCCGAGCGCTCGCCGTGCTTGGCGATTCAGTCACCACCGATCACATCTCGCCGGCCGGCAATATCTCCAAATCCAGCCCCGCGGCCAAGTATCTGATGGCCCAGGGAGTACAGGCCGTGGACTTTAATTCCTACGGCGCTCGCCGCGGCAACCACGAAGTCATGATGCGCGGAACCTTTGCCAATATTCGCTTGCGCAATCTGCTGCTGCCGGCTACCGAAGGCGGCGTCACGCTGCACATTCCCAGCAACGAACAAATGTCAATTTTCGACGCGTCCGTGAAATACAAAGCCGCGGGCACGCCGCTGGTGATACTCGCAGGCAAGGAATACGGGACCGGCAGCTCGCGCGATTGGGCGGCCAAAGGAACCATGCTGTTGGGCGTCAAGGCGGTGATCGCCGAGAGCTTCGAGCGCATTCACCGCTCCAATCTGATCGGCATGGGAGTCCTGCCGCTGCAATACAAGCCGGGCGACAGCACGCAAAAATTAGGTCTCACCGGCAAGGAAACTTTTGAAATCGTGGGGCTGAACCGCGGGGCGGCGAAGAGCGTCAAGGTCATCGCCAAAGCCGACGATGGCAAGAGCACCGAATTCGAGGCACGCTTGCGCATCGATACTCCGAAGGAGCTCGATTACTATCAGCACGGCGGAATTTTGCAATACGTGTTGCGGCAGCTCGCCATGCCTAAGAGGGCCGCATGAATACCGTGACGATGTATCAAGCCACGGTACCCACTTGCATGCGGGCGTTGAACAGCCTCGCTGCAATTCTGGAGAAAGCCGCCGCTTACCTCCAATCCCGCAAGATCGACCCGGCGGTGCTGCTGCAAACCCGGTTGTACCCCGACATGCTGCCCTTGA
Source organism: uncultured Gammaproteobacteria bacterium (assembly GCA_963787695.1). Taxonomy (GTDB): domain Bacteria; phylum Pseudomonadota; class Gammaproteobacteria; order Steroidobacterales; family Steroidobacteraceae; genus Bog-1198. Next base: position 42,238 of record CAWBDX010000003.1, on the reverse strand, counting down.
GCGTGCAGATTTTTATCGCGAATGATATTGCCGGCGGAGGAGCCGCGCGTCTTGCGGGCGTGCCGGTGCCCACGTTCGACGGCAAGGACAAGACCTTGGCCGAGCTGATCGCCAATACGCGCCGTACGGTCGAATATCTTGCGAGCCTGAAGCCACAGCAATTCGAAGGGTCCGAAGACAGGACGGTTACGTGGCAGACACGCTCATCTTCCAAGAGCATGCAAGGCATGCCCTACCTATTTGGTCACCTTCTGCCCAATGTGTACTTCCATGTGACCACTGCGTACGACATTCTGCGGCAAGCGGGTCTCAACATCGGCAAGCAGGACTACCTGGGCAGCGGCTGACCTAGCGCGTTGCGCTGCCGGCGGCCGCGACGCTGCCGGCTTCAACCAGCACCATCGTGCTTGGATTGAGATGCGTTTTGATGGCGGTGTTGACCTGAGCCCGGGTTATGGCATTTACGGCCGCCGGGTATCCGTCCAGCCAGGACAGGTCATAGCCGCGCTGCGTATTGGACAGAATGGTGCCCGCCAAGCCGCCGGTGGTCGACAGACCCACGAAGTAGCCGCCGATGATTCCCTGCTTGCGCGCTGCCAATTCCTGGTCGGTAACGCCGTCATTCCACCACTTGTCGAGTTCCCGTCGAGTGGATGCAAGGCCCTTGGACAAGTAGCGCCGGTGCAAAACTGGCGTTTATGTCCCAGGCGCCGTCGACGATGCTGTCATCGCCCATGCTCGCGCTGATGCCATAGGTCAGGCCTTCCTTGTCGCGCACGCTGCTCATCAAGCGGCCGGTGAATCCGCTGCCGAGAATCGCGGTGCCGACGCGCAGCGCCAGCGAATCCGGATCCTTGTATCGCAGGCCGCTCGCCTGCCCGAGCAGCACGCTGACGCTGGGCTTGTCCGCGAGCGGCACCGTGATTTCGCTTGCCGCCGATGATTGCGCGGGTTGCGCGGGTCGAATGTAGTCCTGCCCGCCGCTCCACCCGGAAAATGCCTTGCCGACTTCGGCTTGCGTGTCCGCATCCGAGACATCGCCGGCCACCACCAGGGTCATGTGCGCCGGACCATAATATTTCGCCTGGAATGCCTTGAGCTCGTCGAGGTTCGCGGACTTGGCCGCAGCCATGTATTCGCTCAAGGTATGCGGCCGATTGGGATGGCCCGCGGGGAATATCGCGCGGTCAAAAGCCTCCAAGGCGCGCGCGCCGCTGTTCTGCGCCGAGTGCTCCAGCTCGCCGATGAATCTGTTGCTTTGCCTTGTTGAATTCCGCGAGCTGCAGCGCCGGAGTGCGCAGCTCCGCGGCGATCAGTCCGACAACGAGCGCCAAGTCCTTCTTCAAGCATTTCGCGCGGACTTGCAAAGATTGCGAGCCGACCGAAAAGCTGATTTCGGCGCCGACATTTTCCAATTTGTCGGAGATCGCAAACTTATCGAGCGCCTTGGTGCCGCGGTCGAGCATCATGCCGGAAAGGGTTGGAATCGCGATATTGCCCGATCCGGCCATCGCATCGCCCGCGGGCAGCACGCCCAGAATTACGACCACATCCTTCACCGTGGACGCGATAGGTGATCAGATCGATGCCGTCGACTTGCGAACGGTGCGCATGATCCTCCATGTTTGCGGCTAGCGCCGAACCGGTGAGCGCAATCAGCGCAATCAGTGCATGGAGGCGCATCACGAGCCCTTCTCCGTTGTCGGCGTTACTGGAACAAACCAGCCCGTCGTGCTTTGATCCACAGCGAGGTATTTCTTGGCCACGCGCTGCACGTCCGCTGGCGGTGACCTGCTGCACCGTCTGCGGGAAAGTGACATACAAGGTCCAATCGCCCACGCCGATCCATTCGGCTGAGTTCGCTGGCAATCGCCGGCGGTGCCGTCGCGCTTGTAGGCATCCTCGGCAATGTACTGCTGCTTTACCCGGCCGACCTCGGCCTCGGTCACGCCGCTCGGTCTTGATCTTGGTGATTTCCGCAAGCAGCGCTTTTTCGACCTGCTCATGCGTGGTTCCCGGCGTCAGCGCCGCATAAACGCTGTGCAGCGACAGGTCGCGCAGCAAATCGGTGCCGGCGCTCGGCGCTCAACGCCAGTCCCTGATCGACGAGGGCGCGGTACAGACGCGCGTTCTTGCCCGAGCCCAAGATGGCATCGAGCATTTCGAGCGGCGCCTGGTCGGCATCCCGGCCGTTCGGCACCTTGTGCGCCACGATGACTGTGCCAAGTTCGCCCGGCCGCCTGACCAAAACACGCCGCTCGCCGCTTTGCGCCGGCTCCTCGGTGTAAATGTCCGGAATGGGCGCCGGCGAATGGGAATACACGCCGTAGTATTTCTTGATCAACCCCAATACCGCCTCGGGCTCGATATCGCCGACCACCGTGACGGTGGCGTTGTTCGGCCAGTAGAAGGTGTCGTAGAACTCGCGCAGCTTGGCGATGGGCACATGCTCGATATCGCTTTTCCAGCCGATCACCGGATGGTGGTACGGCAGCGCCACGTAGGCGGCCGCGGTCACTTCCTCCATCAGCACATTCTCAGGATCGTTCTTGCCGCGCTCGTACTCGTTGCGAACCACCGTCATTTCGGACTGCCGATCCGACTCGTGCAGCCACAGATGACGCATGCGATCGGCCTCGATTGCGATGTATCCCTCCAGACTCTCGCGTCCGATGGTCGCGAAATAATTGGTGCGGTCGAACGAGGTGTTGGCGTTGAACTGCCCGCCGACGCGCTCCAGCAGCTGCTTGATGCTGTTGCCCTTTGCGTCATTGAAAGCATCGCTGCCCTTGAACATCATGTGTTCCAGAATATGCGTGGCTCCGGTGGTACCGGTCACCTCGTTGCGCGATCCCGACTTGATAAGTCACCTGAAATGTCACCACGGGCGCGGAATGGTCCGGCACCAGCAACACGCTGAGGCCGTTGCTGTCGAGTCGATATTCATCGATCCCGCCCAAGGATTTGATATGCGTGAACCCGGGGAACGCTTGAGCCGCGGCCGTGTTCTCTTCGCGCGGCGCGGCCGCGGTGGCGAATGCCGCCAGAGCGAGCGCCGCGATGCCCGCGAAATACCCCGCGTGGACGGTATTCATGACCTTCTCACCCATGCTAGCTCCCCGGCGCTGTTCCGCAAAAACGATAATTCTAATTGTTTCCCGCGCAGGAGTGGCCACATTCGCGCTGCGACAATTGGCTCGCTGCTAAGTTCAAGCGGCGAGCGTCTGAACTTCATCTGTCCAAACTTTGAAGCTAGCCAAGGTGTTGGGTCCGAAGGTCATGCTGATGGCCACGTCCGCGGCATCCCGGCCGCGCGCGATCAGCACTCGTCCGATGCGTCGCTGGTTATTGCGCGGGTCGAAGACATGCCATCCGCCGCCAATGTAGGCTTCCAACCATCCGGCAAAATCCATCGGCGCATCGGCAGCGGCTACACCGATGTCGCCCAAGTAGCCCGTACAGTAGCGCGCCGGTATGTTGAGACAACGGCACAGGGTGATCGCAAGATGTGCGTAGTCGCGGCACACCCCGGTGCGCTCGTTGAAAGTCTCCCATGCCGTTTTAGTGGGACGCGCGCATAGATAGTCGAAAACAACGTGCCGATGTACGTAGTCACAGATGGCCTGCACCCGTGACCAGCCGGGCATCATGCCGCCAAACAGCTTCCAGGCGGCGGCGGACAAATGCTCGGTCTCGCAGTAGCGGCTGGGCAGGAGATACACCAGCGCCTCCTCCGGCAATGACTCCACGCTATGCTCGCCGGCGTTGGGATACGAAGGTTCGGCGATGCCGCTGTCGCGAATCAATGCGTCGGCCGTGAGCTTGAAGCTGCCCGGCGGGGCGACCACGCGCGTGCACCAATTACCGAAGCCATCGCGATACATGAAGGTCGGCACGGCGGGTTCGGTGATGAGGGTGTCGGCCCGAACCAGGTCCGACGCGCGGCTATAATGCACATTCAGATTCAATATCATCGGCGTGGCCTGGGCGAACTCGTACCCCAACTCATAGCCGACTCGTATCAACATCTCGATCACCCCCTCGTTGTGCGTCCTAGGGCGAGATCAGCGTGGCCAAGCCCAGAATCGACCGCGAAAAAGGCGCAGGGATGCCCAGCCGGCCGGCGATCTCAACGACGGCGCCGAGTTGCGGAGCAAGCTCCAGCGGCCGCCCCGCCTGCAGTCGGCGAGCATCGACGTCTTGAAGTTACCGAGCCGCAGAGCGATCCCGATGCGCTCTTCCGGCGTCATGTCGATTCGCAAATCGAGCCGTGCGCCGCAGAGCTGCATTTCCTGCATCATCAGTACGCACAGCTCGCGCACTTCCGCATTGCCGAGCATCGTCGCGGTCCCGCTCCGCGTCAACGCGCTCAAGGGGTTCATGGTCATATTACCCCAAAGCTTGCTCCACACATCTTGGCGAATTCGGCTTGACGCCTGTGCGTTGATGCCGCCGTCGCGAAGTGCGCCCACCACGGATTCAAGCCGCGCCGAGATTTTCCCGCCCGGCTCGCCGAGCAGCAGCCGATCGACGGCGACAACTTCCACCTGTGCGGGGGCCAGCACGCGTGCCGAGGCATGTACCACCGATCCCAACGTGCCCTGCCGCGGAAACGTTCGCTCTTGAAAACCGCCGGGGTCGACCGACTCGAGACATACGTTGTTGCAGCTGCACCGCCGAAATCCTGGAAGAACCACCAGGGAATGCCGTTGGTGCCGCTGACGACCACGGTGGCGGGTCCTAGCAGAGGCACTAAAGTCGGCGCCAGTTGCGGCAGGATCTGCGCCTTGACGGTGAGAAACACAAAGTCATGCACACCCAGCTCCAGCGCCGTCCCGGCCCGCGGACGACAGTGGCGCGTGTTCCCTGCACGTGACACCCTTAAGCCCCCGCTGCGCAACGCCTCCAACGTCGCGCCGCGCGTCAGCATCGATACCGCGCCACCCGGCGCGATCGAACGCGTCGGCTAGCCACGCGCCAATGGCGCCCGCGCCCACAATGGCCACGGTGGAACTCATAGCTTGGGACAATACCAGCGCTGTAGCCACGGGCGGGCACTGTATAGGACTATTGGCGGCAATTTGGAACTGCGCGCGAGTCGTGCGCAAGTAGTGATTCAAAATCTAGATACAATATATAACCTATTGTATATAAGGAATATTTGATGGCTAATGCCGAACGGCACTGCGACTCAGGCTTGGGTGGCGCTCTTCGATTTGGATGGCACGCTTGACCTGGCGCGATACGCTGCTGCCCTTCCTGCTGGGCTTTCTGCAGCGCCATCCGCGCAGGCTCCTGGCCTGTGGCGCATTGCCGTTCGCTCTCTACCGCTATTGGCAGGATCGCGACCGCGGCGCGCTCAAATCAAGCGTCATTCGCATGGTCGATGGGCGGCGCCAGCGCGCGCAAGTGCTCGATGCGTGGGCCGAATCCTTTGTCAGCGCTCTGAAACCCAGGCACCAATTCCGGCCGCTCGCGCTTCGCGTTCTGGAGGCACACCGCGCGGCGGGCGATCATCTGGTGCTGCTGTCGGCAAGCCCGGATCTTTATGTCGATCGCATCGGCCGCATGCTCGGCTTCGAACGCACTCTGTGCACCGAACTCGAATGGCACGGCGATCGGCTCGACGGCCATTTGAAAACCCCAAACCGGCGCGGCGAGGAAAAACTGCGCTGTCTGGCCTGGCTGCGCGAGCAGTATCGCGGATCTGCCGATCATCGCCTATGGCAATTCAGCCTCCGATCTGGATCATTTGCGCCATGCCGATCGCGCGCTGCTCGTCAACGGCAACAGCGCAGCGCGCCGCTTGGCTGCCAAATGGGGAATCGCGGTTTCGTACTGGGCTTAAGCGCCGGGCACGCAGCGCACTTCTGCAGCGAGTCGGTGCAGCTTGAGCAACAGACTCTCGGTGGTCGGCCAGTCGATGCAGGGATCGGTGATCGACAGGCCGTACTCGAGCTTGCTCAAGTCCTTCGGGATGGACTGACTGCCCGCCTTCAAATGGCTCTCGAGCATCAGCCCGACGATGGAGCGGTTGCCGTCGACTATCTGCGCGACGCAATTCTCCGCCACCAGCGGCTGCAGGCCCGGATCCTTGTTTGAATTGCCGTGGCTGCAATCCACCACGATGGTCGCCGGCAAGCCGGCCGCGGTCAATTCCCGTTCCGCCACCGCGATGCTGACCGCGTCGTAGTTGACCCGCCCGCCGCCGCCGCGCAGCACGATATGCGCGTGCCCATTGCCGCGCGTGCGAAACACCGCCGACTGTCCCTGCTGGGTGATGCCGAGAAAATGATGCGGGTGCCGCACCGACTGCAGAGCATTGATCGAGGTCGCCAGCGCGCCATCCGTGCCGTTCTTGAATCCCACCGGCGTCGACAGGCCGCTCGCCATTTCCCGGTGCGTTTGCGACTCGGTGGTGCGCGCGCCGATGGCCGTCCAGGTGATGAGCTCGGACAGATACTGCGGCATGATCGGATCGAGCGCCTCGGTGCCCGCGGGCAAGTCCCAGCTCGGCCATGTACAGCAGCAATTCCCGCGCCAGCAGTATGCCCTTCTCGATGTGGAAGGAATCGTCCAGATCCGGATCGTTGATCAACCCCTTCCAACCGACGGTGGTGCGCGGCTTCTCGAAGTACACGCGCATGATCAGCAGCAGCGTGGACTCGACCCGCGACCGCCAACTCCTTGAGGCGCGCCGCGTACTCGCGCGCGGCAACCACATCGTGAATCGAACAGGGTCCGACCACCACGAACAGCCGCGGATCGCGGCGCTCCAAAATCGCCCGGACCATTTCGCGCGACTTGAATACCGTCTCCGCGGCGCTGGCGGTCAGCGGCAGGCGCCGTTTGACCTCTTCGGGCGTCGCCAATAGATCGCTGGAGGCGACATTGACGTTCTGCAATTGATCTTGAATGTTCGCCACGGAATTGCCTACATGGAAGTGCGGATGGTCCAAAGTTCCGGAAAGAACTTCAGTTCCAGCGCCTTGGTCAAATACGACACGCCGCCGGTGCCGCCCGTGCCGCGCTTGTTGCCGATGATGCGCTCGACGGTTTTCACATGCGCGAATCGCCACAACTGAAACTTGTAATCCAGATCGACCAGCCGTTCCGCCAGCTCGTACAAGTCCCATTCCTTGACGGAGTTGTGGTACACGCTGAGCCACGCCGCCGCCACCTGCTTGCTGGCCTGATAGGGCTGCGTGAAATCGCGATCGATGGCCTCCGGCGGCACATCCAGGCCGCGCCGGCTCAAGCAGCCGCAGCACCTCATCGTACAGGCTGGGCGCGCGCAGCGCGCGCTCGAGCATCTCGTACACCGCCGGATCGGCGCGGAACACCTTGATGGTATCGGCGTTCTTGTTGCCGATCAGAAACTCCAGCATCCGATACTGCGGCGACTGGAATCCCGAGGACTTTCCCAGGGTATTGCGAAACGCCGAATAGTCGTGCGGCGTGATGGTCGCCAGCACATCCCATGACTGCAGCAGCTGCTGCTGGATGGTCGAAACCCGCGCCAGCATCTTGAATGTCGGGCCCAGATCGTCGCGCCGAACGCAATCGACGGTCGCGCTGAGTTCGTGCAGGCACAGCTTCATCCACAATTCCGAGACCTGATGGATGATGATGAACAGCATCTCGTCGTGCTGGTAGGACAGCGGATGCTGAGCATCCAGCAATTTGTCGAGATTGAGGTACTGCGAGTAGCTCAACGACTCGCCGAGGTCCCAATGGACCTGCTCGTCGCTCAAATCCACGAAGGGCTTGACCTGCGGCGTTGTTCGCTTCATTTCAGCTCTTGAATACCCAGCCGGGCACGGTGCGCCAGCCGGCCAGCAATTCGCGGTCGAGGCGCCGGTAATCCGGTTCGAGCTTTTCCACCAGACGCCAGAAACTCGCCGAATGATTCATGTGCTTGGTATGCGCCAATTCATGGATGAACAGATAGCGCACCACCTCCGGGCGCAGAAACACCAGGGAGCAATTCAAGCTCACGGTGCCGCGCGTGGAGCAGCTTCCCCAGCGCGTTCGCTGACAACGTATGCTCACCCGCGATACCGGATACTTCAGCTCCGCCGCCAGCTGCAGCAGCCGCGGCGCCAGCCGCTCTTCGGCGGCGGCTTTCAGCCAGCCTTGCAGCAATCCGCGCGCCGCCGGATCATCCGGAGCCTGCACCGCGATGCCGGCCGGCGTGCTGCTCGAGCCTGCGCCCGGCGCCGCGGCGCCATTCCACGCCCAGATCTTCGCCCGTGAATGCAAACTCGATGACGCGCGGCACGGGCTCGCTGGGAGCGACGAAAGCACCGCATCGCGGCGACCTTGCGGTTGATCCAGGGCGTGAAGCGCTGCACGAAATCGCGCACCGCGTGGGCATTGACGCCGACCGGCACGACGATTTCCACGCGGCCGCCCGACGTGCACCCGCGCCGTGAGCCGCCGCGCGCGCGGGCTGACCCGAACCGCGAATGGGTCGCTGGAGCTGCGCGTCTCGAACAGCGATAACTGCGTGCCTTGTGGCTTCATCGCGCCGAATGATACCAGGTTGCATGCGGCGGTGCTACCGCGCGGCTCTAGGCTTGGACAATAGCGCAAGCTGACGCTGCGCCGCCTTGTAGTCCGGCGCCGCGATCAGGGATTTTTCGATCCAGTTGCGGGCGCCCAAATGATCGCCGCGCGCCTGCAGCTCGCGGCCCAGCGCCAGGTACGCCTCCGCGTGTCCCCAGCCGGGCGTGTCGATGCTCGTGCCCGACGACTGCTCGAACAATTGCGCGGCCAGCTGCAGCTCGGCGAATGCCATGTTGCCTCTTCGGGCGAGCCGGGTTTCGCGCCGCCGCATGTCCTGCATCGCCGAGCAGCAGCACGGCGCGCGGATTGCGCGGCGCCAGCTTGAGCGCGGCCTTGAGGCGCTCCGTCGGCGCGCGACCGCAGCAGCACCGACTCCAGCGATTTCAGGTCGGCCAGCGCCGCATAACAGGCGGACTGCAACGCCAGCGCCTCCGCCGATTTGGCATTCTTGTCGAGCAGCGGCTTGAGTTCGTCGATGCAATCCGAAAATGCCGCCTCGGCCGCCTCGCGGGCGTGCCGTTCGCCCGACAGATCGCCGTAGCGGTACTGCGCGTGCGCCAGGTGATAGCGCAAAGACGCATCGGCGCTGTCGTCCTTGACCTGGTTGCGTCAGGTTTTGAATCAGATTCGCCAGGCGTGTTGCTATCCTCGGTCTGGTAGGCATAGAGAATCTGCGCCTGAATATCGCCGCCTTCCTGCGCCACGACCGCGGCGGCGGCCAGCAGCAGCGGTTAACAGAATATTCTTCGCGATGAACATACTTCCCTTTGTCCTCAAGCCGCGGCGCCCCGCTTACAATGGCAATCGAAGATATCACAATGAGGTTGCCGACCTTGGGCCTGGATCTGATCGATATTGGTCGAATCTCACGCATGACAGTTTCGCAGCGGATCGTGACGCGCGTCATGGCGCGCGCGCTCCAAGCCGGAGTGCGCCGCCAAGTCGTCACCGGCGCCGATCTGGCCAGCTCGCAGCAGGCCGCGGCATTGGCAGCCCAGCATCCCGGTCGGCTTGTGGAGCACCGCCGGCATCCATCCTCATCATGCAGCGAGCTTCGCGGCCGCGCAGCGCGCAGAATTGTACGAGCTATTGCGCCTGAATCGCGTGGTTGCGGTGGGCGAATGCGGCCTGGACTATTTCCGCAATCTCTCGGCGCCCGACGGCGCAACGCGCGGCCTTCATCGCGCAGCTGGAAATCGCCGCCGAGGTCCGCAAACCGGTATTTCTGCATCAACGCGACGCGCACGACGATTTCACCGCCATCCTCCGCGAGTTTCGCGGCAAGCTGCAAGGCGGCGTGGCGCACTGTTTCACCGGCAGGCGATTTCGAGCTGGACGAGTACCTGGCGCTCGGATTGCACATCGGCATCACGGGCTGGGTCTGCGATGAGCGCCGCGGTCAAGCGCTGCGCGCGACGCGTGCCGCGGATCCCTGCCGATAGGCTGCTGCTGGAGACAGATGCCCCCTATCTTTTGCCGCGTGATCTTGACCCGAAACCAAAATCGCGGCGCAACGAACCGGGTTATCCTGCCGCATATCGCGCGCGTGGTCGCGGGATCTGCGCGGCGAGAGCTTGGCGAGTGTGGCCGCGACCACCACGCGCAATGCCGTAGCGTTGTTTGCGCTTAGAGATTCGTGAACAGGTGCGGGCTCGGCCGCAGCTGCGCGACCAGCCGGCCCCAGGCTTCCGTATACGGATTGTCCGCTTCGGCGATTGCTTGGTGCCGCGATCCAGCGCCGGAAATTCCACTTCGATGCCGTCGAGCATCAGCACCCATTTCGGAATGCCCTTGGTGAATTTTCCGACGTTCGAAAACAGCAGCCGCCCTTCCACCGGCACGTCGCCGACGATGGCCTTGACCGCCGCGATTCGGTCGTATAGCGCCGGCTGCGGGTTATCGAAGGTGTAGCGATGGCCGCGGCCCATCACCGTCCAGTCGCTCATTTGATCGCCGCCGAAGATCAAACCCGCGACGCGGCGGGTGTCGAGCACCAGCACCCCGCGCGGCGTGAGCAGCAAATGGTCGATGTGGATGAAGCCGCCCATGCCGTCGGGCACCAGCACCTGGTGCGCTGCGCCGAGGCAATGCGCTCCAAGCGCGCCAATAACGAGCGGCGCCGCGAGCGGCGCCGGTAGCGCGCGCAGCCCAACAAGCCGGCCGCGGCCAAGCAGCAGCAGCGCCGCGCCGATCCCAATCCATTGCGGATCGATTCGAATGCTGGTCATTCGAGCGCTGCGGCCAGTGCCTCGAGCGTCGGCGGCATATCCACGCAGTGCTCGCGGCAGCTCAAGCAGCTGGGCGAGACTCTGCGGGAACAGCCACCGGCTTACCGATGATGGGCTCCACTATTTCATTGAACTTCGCCGGATGCGCAGTGGCAACCACCACCCAGGGCTGATCGCGCCGCTCCGCCGCACTCAAGCGGCTGTAGACTTCCGCGGCGGTCGCGGTGTGCGGGCACCATTCGCGTCCGTACTGCATGAAGTCCTCTCCGATACGAGCACGAATTGTAGCGTCATCGACGCTGTCCGCGCTCAATTGTTCGCGGATTGCCGCCCAGTGTCGGATACAGCGCACGCATGCGCTCCATGTTGCTGGGGTCTCCGACATCCATGGCCGAGGCCAGCGTCGCGATGCTGGGCCGAGGCTGCCATTGCCGGTCTCCAGGAAATCGGGAACCGTGCGATTGATGTTATGCGCCAGGATGATGCGCGCCAACGGGAAATCCCATGGCGCGCGCCCAGACGCGCCGCGCAAGGCATTGCCGAGATTGCCGGCCGGAATGATGTAGGACGGCTTCGTCCCGGTGCGTCGCGGCGATCTCGAGACTCGATGCGATGTAGTACACCATCTGCGGCAGCAGCCGGCCGATATTGATGCTGTTGGCGGAGCTGAACCGGTGCCGCTCGGCTCAAGGCGGGATCGCGGAAAGCCTCCTTGACCAATCCTCTGACAATCGTCGAAGGTACCGTCGACGCGCAGCGACAGCACATTGTCGCCCCAGCAGGTCAACTGCTGCTCCTGCCGCGGACTCACCAATCCCTTCGGGATACAGAATGACCACGCGCGCCCAGGACCGCCGGTGAAACGCGGCGGCCACCGCGCCTCCGGTATCCCCCGAAGTCGCCACCAAAATCGTCAAGGGCTGCGCGGCGCGCGGTCTGCAAGCCGCTGCAGACTCTCCGCCAGAAATCGCGCCCCGAAGTCCTTGAATGCCGCGGTCGGGCCGTGATACAGCTCAAGAACAAACAAGGGATCGCGGGCAGGCCGTCGACCGGCGTCGTCGGCGCAGGAAAATTCAGCGCGGCAGTCGGCAATTTCACCGAGCAGTCGGCTGCAAGCCGGTCGCCCTCGAAGAATCCCGCCAGGCTCAAGCGCGCGATTTCCGGCACAGACTGGACGCGGCGCGCAAGGCTTGCGCGCATCGACCTGTCGGCAGCCGCGTCGGGATGTACAGGCCACCGTCGGGCGCGAGGCCTTGCGCCGATGGCCTGACTCAAGCTCACCGGCGGCGCGCCGCCGCGCGAGCTTACGAACCTCATTTCCGCCATCAGGCCTTCACCACCCGGGCGCCATAATTCTCCATCGCGGAAATCCAGGAGTCCGACTGCAACTCGTGCGCGGCGAACGCCGCCACCATGGCGCCGCGCACCGCCTCGGCATACTGAATCTCGGACCAGGCGAACACCGTCGGACCCGCACCGGAAATCGAGCAGCCGAGCGCGCCGGCGGACATGGCAGCGCGCTGCACGTCCTTGAATCCCGGGATCAGGGAATGGCGCTGCGGTTCGATGATCACATCGTTGAACGATTCGCGGATCATTTCCAGATCGTTCGAATAGCAGCCGCTGATGAATCCGGCGAGATTCGCGCTTTGCCACACAAAATCCGAGCGGCTGACATTGATTTTGAGGATGGCGCGCGCCTCGCGAGTGCCCAGATACATGTGCGGATGCACCAGCACGCAGCGCAGTCGACGGCGGCACCGGAATCTGCTTCACGCGCGGATTGTCGATGCCCACCGTGAGTGTCAATCCGCCGAACAGGCAGGGCGCGATATTGTCGATGTGCGCCGAGCCGCTGGCGACGATCTCGCCCTCCATCGCAAACTTGAGCAAGCTGCAGCCGCGGCGCCGGCGCGTGCAGCAGCGCGTTGGCGGCGACCACCGCGGCCACCGCGGAAGCCGCCGAGCCGCCCATGCCGGATCCCAACGGAATGCCCTTTTCGATATCCAGTTCAAATCCAAAGTCCGGCGCCAAGCGCTCGTGCATCGCCTGCACCGCGCGGCCGGCGGTATTGTTCTCCGGCTCGACCGGCAACTCGCCGGCGATGCCGGTGATGGAGCGGATGCGCACCATCGGTTCCTCGATGCGGCGTATGCGCACCCGGTCGCCCACTGCGTCCACCGTGTGGCCCAAGAATATCGAAGCCGATGCCGACATTGGCAACGGTGGCGGGCGCGAAGGCGGTGACGTCGGTGAGCACGGTGTCCTCGCTACTAAATGTGCGCGCCAAGATAGGCGGACAAGCGCAACAGATCCGAAAACACGCCGCGCCGCCGTCACTTCGGGTCCGGCTCCGGGACCCTGCACGATCAGCGGATTGTCGCAGTAGCGGCGGGTCGCGAAACGCACCACGTTGTCGGTGAGCGCGATGTTCGCAAATGCATGCTTGGCGTCGAGGCGCATCAGTCCCACGGTAGCCTTGCCGGCGGCATCGATCCGCCCGACGTAGCGCAGCACCTGGTCCTTGCCGCGCGCGGCATCGCAAGCGCTGGCCGCCATGGCGGCGTCGGACTCCGGCAGCCGCGCCATGAATTCCTCGACGCTGCACTTGTGCGAGCGCCTCGGGCACCAAGCCCTCCACCTGCACATCCGCACATTTCCAAGGTGAGCCCCATTTCGCGGCCCAGAATGATGAGCTTGCGCGCGACGTCCATTCCCGACAGGTCGTCGCGCGGATCCGGTTCGGTATAACCCTTGCGCCTTGGCGGCGCGCACGATCGAGGAAAATGACTCGCTGCCGTCGAATACATTGAACAAATAGGCCAGGGTTCCGGAGAAAATGCCTTCGATCTGCGTGATGTCATCGCCGGTTTCGCGCAGATCGCGCAGCGTCTGGATGATCGGCAAGCCCGCGCCCACCGTCGCCTCGTACAAATAGTGCGTGCCGGTCGTCCCGTTTCGCATCCTGCAAGCGAGCGGTAGTAAGGCAGCGTAGCCGCTGTTCGCCTTCTTGTTCGGCGTCACGATGTGAATGCCGCGCGTCAACCAGTCGCGATACTGATCGGCCACCTCCGCGCTCGCCGTGCAATCGATGACGACGGTGTGCGGCACGTAATCCGCCTGAACGTGGTTGATGAACTTCTCCAGATCCAAAGGCTCGCCGGCCTCGGCCATACGCTCCGCCCAGCGGCTCAAGATCGATCGCTGGTCTCCTCCAGCAGCATGCGCTTCGAGCTGGCGATGCCGCGAACCCGCAAATCCAGATTCAGCGCCCGCAAGCGGTCGATTTGCGTCGCGATCTGCGCCAGCAGCACGCGGCCGACCGTGCCCGGACCGATCAAACCGATCGAAAGCGTATTCGGCGACAGATAGAAGGCCGCGTGCACCGCGCGCAGCGCCTTGGCGCGCGACCTTGCCGTCGACCACCACCGAGATATTGCGCTCGGAGGCGCCCTGCGCAATCGCCCGCACGCTGATGGCCGCATCGCCCAGCGAATTGAATACCTTTGCGGCGACGCCATGCGAGCCGGCCATGCCGTCGCCGACGACCGCCAGAATGCTCATGCCCAGCGCCACGTCCACGTGCTGAATCTGCCCGTCGCGCAATTCCACATCGAATGCGCGGCGCACCGCCTCCTCGGCGCGCACTGCCTGTGCCTCGGGAATCGCGAAACAAATCGAGTGTTCGGAACTGCCCTGCGAGATCAGGATGACCGAGATGCCGGAGTCGCGCAGCGCGCCGAACAAGCGGTGCGCGGTGCCCGGTACGCCGATCATGCCGGCGCCCTCGAGATTCACCAGCGCCACCGGATCGATGGTGGTGATGCCTTTGACCTTCAGCGCCGAGACCGGATTCGCGCAAATCAGCGTGCCGCGCTTTTGCGGCGCAAAAGTATTGCGGATGAAAATCGGAATGTCGCGCGACCACCGCCGGCTCCATGGTCTGCGGGTGAATGACCTTGGCGCCGAAGTAAGCGAGTTCCATCGCCTCGTTGTACGAGAGCTGATCGATGACCTGGGCGTTCGGCACCAAGCGCGGATCGGCCGACAACACGCCGTCGACATCGGTCCAGATGATGATTTCCGACGGCATCCAGCAGCGCGCCGAAAATGGAGCCCGAGAAATCGCTGCCGTTGCGGCCCAATGTGGTCTGATTTCCCTTGATGGTCGTGGCGACGAAGCCGGTGACGATGAGCCGTCCTGAGAAATCCGCCGGAACCAGTTTCTGAAGATTGGCTTCGCTCAGCCGGCCATTGCACGGCCGGCCCCAATGATCCCCACTCGACGATGATGACCTCGCGCGCATCGATCCACAGGACGTCGCCCTTGATGCGGGCGCGCTCGCGCAGAAACGGCGCGAACAGCCGCGTCGACCATATCTCGCCGTAGCCGGCAATCACATCGCGCATCGAGTAGGTCGATGAGCGGATCAGGCGCACGGTTTGCAGCATGCCGGCGATGTCCTGGCAATCGCGCTCGAACTGCGCGGTGTAGCTCGCGCAAGCGGGCTTTGATACCAGCGCCGCCGCCAGATCCAAAGTGGCGGCCTTTGAGAGCCTCGATTGCCGAGCCGAATTCGCCGTCGGGCCGCTCCGCCAAGCTCACCAAGTCGAGCAACGCGTCCGTTACGCCGCGGCAGGCGGACAGCACGATGGCTTCGCGCGGATTCGACGAGGCCTCGACGATGTCGGCGACCCGGCGGAAACAATGCGGCGTCCGCGACGCTCGAACCGCCAAATTTATGTACCACCCACTTATCCATCTGCACACGCGCCTGCACCTTAAGGCGTTTTACGCGCTCCCAAAGCGCATCGTTGATGAATTGCGGCGTGCAAGCCGCTAGACAGCCCAGAACTGTAATCGTACCAACGGGACGCAGCAAGCGATTCCGTTCGCGTTTTACGCTCTACCTCGCCGGGACTTGCCGCCGTGCGCGGCCGGATTTCGGCAGCCCGGTGTGCTGCGTTCGAAACGGGCGCGCCGAGGTTGCCGCCCTGACACCCACGGGCTGATAGGCCGGAATCAAATGCTGCTTGCCGTTGCCGATCAGGTCCGCGCGCCCCATGCGCTTCAACGCCTCGCGCAACAGCGGCCAATTTTCCGGATCGTGATAGCGCAGGAAGGCCTTGTGCAGGCGGCGCACCTTGATGCCCTTCGGAATCACCACCTCTTCGCTGCTGCGGGTGATGCGTCTCAGGGATTCTTGCTGGAGTGATACATCGCGGTGGCGGTCGCCATCGGCGAGGGCAAGAACGCCTGCACTTGATCGGCGCGAAAGCCGTTCTTCTTCAGCCACAACGCCAGCTCGAGCATGTCCACATCGCGAGTGCCGGGGTGAGCGGCGATGAAATAAGGAATCAGATACTGTTCCTTGCCCGCCTCCTTCGAGTACTTGTCGAACAGCTCCTTGAACCGGTAGTACGCGCCGACGCCGGGCTTCATCATTTTGGACAGCGGGCCCTCGCCGATGGCCTCGGGCGCGATTTTCAAGTAGCCGCCGGTATGATGAGTCGCCAAGTTCCTTGACGTACTCGGGCGATTCGATCGCCAGGTCGTAGCGCACACCCGATGCGATCAGCACCTTCTTGACGCCCTGCAGCGCCCGCGCCCGCCGATACAGCTCGATGAGCGGCGCATGATCGGTATTGAGATTGGGACAAATGCCCGGGAACACGCAGGACGGTCGCCGGCAGGCGGACTCGATCGCCGTGCTCTTGCAATGCAGGCGGTACATGTTCGCCGTCGGACCGCCGAGGTCCGAAATGACGCCGGTGAAACCCGCCACCTCGTCGCGGATGGTTTCGATTTCGCGAATGACGGAATCTTCGGAGCGGCTCTGGATGATTCGGCCCTCATGCTCGGTGATCGAGCAGAAGGTGCATCCGCCGAAGCAGCCGCGCTGAATGGCAACCGAAAATCGAATCATGTGATAGGCCGGAATCTTCGCGCTCGCCGTACGCGGGATGCGGGCGGCGCGCGTACGGCAATTCGTAAATGGCATCCATGTCCGCCGTGCTCAGCGGGAATCGGCGGCGGATTCAGCCACAGCTCCTGCGTGCCGTGGCGCTGCACCAGCGCGCGCGCGTTTCCGGGATTCGACTCCAGGTGCAAGATCCGCGACGCATGCGCATACAGCACCGGATCCTCGCTGACCTGCTCGAAGGACGGCATGCGGATGACGCTGCGTTCGCGCTGTGCGTTCGGCACCTTGCGGTAGAACTTCACGACTTTTTCCGACGCGGCGCGGCTGCGATGCCACCGCCGCCGCGGCGAGCTGGCGAGGCGCGTGGCCGCCGCCGAGGCGTTCCTGCGCTCCGCTTCGCTGGCATAAGGGTCGATCGGCGGATTCAACGGGCCCGGCGCATCCAATTCGCTCGAATCGATTTCCACCCAGCCCGCCGGCATGCCGCGGCGCAGATATGCCGTGCCGCGCAAATCGGTGATGTCGCCGATCGAGGCCCCGTCATGCAGGCGCCGCGCGATTTCGCCGATCTGCCGCTCGGCGTTGCCGTAGACCAGCAGATCCGCCTTCGCATCCACCAAGACCGAGCGGCGCACGCTGCTCCGACCAATAATCGAAATGCGCGATGCGCCGCAGGCTCGCTTCGATGCCGCCGATGACGATGGGACGTGCTCTTGTAGGACTTCGCGCATGCGCTGCGAGTAGACGATGACGCAGCGATCCGGACGCTTGCCGCCCATCCCCCCCGGGCGTGTACGCATCATCGCTGCGCACCCGGCGATCCGAGGTGTAGCGATTCACCATCGAATCCATGTTGCCGCCGGTCACGCCAAAGAACAGGCGCGGCTCGCCCAGCGACCTGGAAATCTTTCGGTGCTTTGCCAATCCGGCTGCGCGATGATTCCGACCTTGAATCCCTGCGCCTCCAGCACCCGCCCGATAATGGCCATCCCGAAGCTGGGATGATCCACGTAGGCATCGCCGGTGACGATGATGATGTCGCACTGCTGCCCAGCCGAGCGCCGCCATCTCCGCACGCGTAGTCGGCAGAAAGGTCGCCGGCGTTGACGCCGGCGGCACGCGCATTATGCTGTGAAAACAAGGGGGTGGCGCTTTGCACGCCCGCGATTAGGCCTGATTGCGCGGCTTAAGTACAACAAATCTCGTTCACTCCGAGATCGATCGGAATAATAGATCTGCGCGTCCTCGCGCTGAATCAGCAGAGCGACGTTGTGTCCCGCCCGGGCGACCTCGCGCTTCAGGTCCGCCACGGTCGCGACCCCCGACGCCATTGACGCCCAACACCACGTCGCCGGCCTGCAATCCGGCGGCCAGCGCCGGTCCGGTGACGTCCTCGACCACCAGTCGGCCCTTGGTGTGCAGTTCCTGCTGCTCGCTGGGCTCGAGCGGCCGCACCGCCAGCCCAAGCTTGCCGCCGCCGTCCTCGCCGGCAGTGCGCGCGACCTGCGCCGGCGAATCCTCCAGCAGCACGGTCTTGACCGTCACCTCGGTGGCCTTGCGATCGTGCCAGATGCCCAAGTGCGCCTGCGCTGCCCGGCGGCAGTGCGAAGATCACCGCCGGCAAATCGCAGGAATGATCGATGTTGCGTCCGTTGACGCTGGTGATGACGTCGCCGGCTTTCAAGCCCGCCTTCTCGCCGGGACTCTGCGGCTCCACCGTGCTGATCAGTGCGCCGTGCGGCGTGACCGACAAACCGAAGGACAGCGCCAGTTGCTGACGGATATCCTGCACCGAGACGCCGATGCGGCTGCGAGCGACCTTGCCGTTCTTCTGCAGCTGCTCCTTGACGTTCAAGGCCAGATCGATGGGCATGGCGAACGACATGCCCATATAGCCGCCGGTGCGGCTGTAAATCTGCGAATTGATGCCGATGACTTGCCGTCGATATTGAACAGCGGGCCGCCGGAATTACCCGGATTCACGGCCGCATCGGTTTGAATGAAGGGCACGTAACTGCCCGTTATCGTCGGGCAGCGGTCGACCGTGCGCGCTGATCACGCCGGCGGTCACGCTGTTCTCGAAGCCGAACGGCGAACCAATCGCGATCGCCCATTGCCCCGGGCGCAAGCGGGACGGAATCGCCGAAGTGAACGCGTGGGCAAGCCGGTGGCGGCGATTTTGATCAGCGCCACATCGCTGCGCTTGTCGACGCCGATGACCTTGGCGGCAAATTCGCGGCGATCGGTGAGCTTGACGGTCACTTCCGAGGCATCGGAGACCACGTGCGCGTTGGTCAGCACGTAGCCATCGCGAGCTGATGATGAATCCCGATCCGATGCCCTTGCTCGGCGGCGCGCGCTCGGGGCCGGGCATCTGATAACGGCGGAAAAACTGCGACAGCGGATCGTCGCCATCTCCGGGGACGCCGGGAACGACGCCTTTCTGCGGCTTTTCCGTGACGCTGATATTGACCACCGCGCGCGCCGTTTTCGGCGACCAAGCCAGAGAAATCCGGCAGTCCGGTGACTCGTCCCGGTGCCGCGCCCGTCGGCGCCACCTGTGCAACCGCCCCCGATGCGGCCGACTTGACCGGCGCCGTCGGCATTCGAGCGCTGATGAGCCACAACCATCACGAAGATGCCCGCAATCCAGCGCCAGCGACCAAGTTCTGAAGCTTCCCATTGAAATATGCCCTCTGTGGCGAAAATGTTTACCGAAATCAATTGAATGACCCCGAAGGTGGGGTGTTGGTTTCAATTTTCCAGGTTTAAGCCGCTAATTATCAAGGCATAACGCGCATTGGGGGCCCCGAAATGTGAATTCCCCACGGGCAATCGAGGTACTGCAGCGGCTACCCTAAAGGCACTTAAGGTTCCAGATATACCTCTATGGTAGATGCGGGTCCAATCCTGGTGGTGGTGGGGGGCGAAACCAAGCGCCTGCAATGGCTTACCCATCATGTCACCAGCCAGTGGCCAAACGCCCAAGTCACGACCCTGCGGGCCGGCGAATCAGGGCCCTTGAGCCGGCTGATCGCGGAACGCACCCCCGATGCCGTCATCTTGCAGGCCGACTTCGCCAACGAGCCGTCGGCAGCCGCCGTGCTCAACACATGTGACCCAACTGCTGCGCATCCAGCCGGCGCTGTATTGCATATTACTCGCCGAGAACGGCAATGAAATGTCCGCCGTTCGCGCGCTGAAAAATGGCGCAAAGGACTACCTGCCGCTGGCGCACAATCACCCGCGACCAACTGCTCGCGGCAGTCGGGGAGGCTTGCGCCAAGCGGCGGGTCGCCGCGCAGGCCGCCGCCATGCTGGCGGAGAGCGAAAATTCGACCATCATCGAGGTGCCCGGCTATTCCATCGTCAAAGAGATTGCCACCAGCAATTTCTCATCGGTGTTTCTGGCGCGCAGCGAGCGCCTGCGCCGCAATGTGGTGCTCAAGGTGATGACCCGCGGCGAATCGGAGCGGGAATTGGGCGATGCCGAGCGATTCCAGCGCGAGTACGAAATCATTTCCAGCATCACCCATCGCGCGATCGCCGAGATCTATGATTTCGGCTCGCTGCCCGGTCACCTGTACCTGGCCATGGAATACTTTCCCTGCGGCGACCTGCGCGATCGTCTGCGCAATCCCTTGAGCGTCGATGAAAGCCTGTACTACCTGCGCGCCATTGCCGAGGCACTGCGCGTCATCCATGTGTTCGGCATCTTGCATCGCGATCTGAAGCCCGCCAACGTGATGTTGCGCGAGGACAATTCCCCGGTGCTCATCGATTTCGGTCTGGCGCGCCGTTCGCATGGATGAAGTCGGCAACACCGGCGTCGGCCAGGTGCTCGGTTCGCCGTATTACATCAGCCCGGAACAGGCGCAAGGTCAGCGCGTCGATGCGCGCACCGATCTGTACAGCCTGGGGGTCATGTTCTACGAAATGCTGACCGGCCAGAGACCCTATGGCGGCCGCAGCGCCGTCGCCATCATGTCGCAACACACGAGCTCGCCGGTGCCGTCGCTGCCCGAACCCACCGCCATGCAGCAGCCGCTGCTCGATCGCCTGATGGCGAAGCAGCAAAGCGCCCGCTACGCGTCCGCCGATGAACTGCTGGCCGACCTAGGATCCCATGGTCAGCCGCCGTGCGCCTAAAAGCTGTGACGCGCGTCACAGGCGCCGCGGAGTGGCGCACATTAAGTAAATCGCCGCCTCTAGGCTGTGACACCCATCATGCACCGGCGCTGCCCGAGCGTTTGGCACGCTGTCAAGGCCATGTTCATCCCGTCAAACGCCATGAGCGCGAAAAACAGGAACTCATCCGCGCCAGCAATCGGCTGACGGATGCCATTCTGAAGACCAGTGCCCTCGGCCTGTTCCTGCTGGACACCAACGGCAAGATTCAACCGCAGGTTTCAGGCATCCTTGGCGCGCTGTTTCGCCGCCAGGATTTCACCAACCTGAATCTCGAAAAACTGATCGGGCCGCTGGTCTCCGCCAAGACCTTGAGTGTGGTTCGCAACTACATGGCGCGCCTGCTCGAACTGCCCCGCGGCCAGAGCGCGGAAGCGAATCCGCTGAGGACGTGGAGGTGCAGCTTGCCGAATGCCGGACGGCAGCTTCACGAGTCCGCGCACTACTCGCTTCGAGTTCACCGCAGCGTCGACATACCGCGAACGAGCCGCGCCTGTGGATGGTCCGTGTGACCGACATCACCGCGCGCGTACAGCAACAGCGCGAACTCGAGGATTTGCGGGTGCAGGTGCGCACGCAGGGCGAGATCCTGCGCAGCGTGATGCAGGCCGGAGGCACACGCTTCGGCGCGTTCCTGCAAAGAACCGACGCCGCGATGAAAACCATCAACGGCGTGCTGAAGAAGCCCGCGCGCGAAGCCGGCGCGTTCCGCAGCAAGCTCGAGGAGACCTTGGAAGAGGTCGATCGCATACGGCGCGACGCGGCGGCGCTCAAGCTCACGCGGACTGCAGTCGGCCGCGCGCGAGTTCGAGGACGCTCTGCAGGAATTGCGCAGCCGCGAGACCTTGAGCGGCAGCGATTTTCTGCCGCTGGCCGTCAAACTCGATCGCCTGTACGGACAGTTCGCGCTGCTGCGCTCTCTCGACATCGCAAGCCGGTCCTGCCCGCGACGCCGAGCCCGCGGCGCCCGAGGCGCGCGTCACCGAGAACGGCACGCAGATCATCGAATCGCCGAAGTTCTTCGCCGAGATGGCGCAACATGGCCCAGCGCGCGCCGCAGGCACAACGCATGGCCGCCGGCGGGCAGCCTGGAGAGCACGCTGCGACCCTCACCGACTTGGTGGCGCAGGAGCATCACAAGACCGTTGTGCTCGAATGCAGCGGCTTGGAGCTGGTGCCGCCGCGCTATCAGGCGACGATCAAGAATGTCGCCATTCAACTGATTCGCAATGCCGTGGTGCACGGCATCGAGACCGCCGACGAGCGCGAGCAGCGCCGGCAAACCGCCAATCGGCACGTTGCACCTGGAATTCAAAATCGCACCCGGCAACGGCTTTGAATTGTTGTTTCAAGACGATGGGCGCGGCCTCGATCCGGATAAAGTGCGTAGCACTCGCGATCGCCAAGGGCCTGCTGACCCAGGACGAAGCGCGATCGCACTGCGCGATCGCCAGGCGATCAAATTGATCTTCAAGTCGGGTTTTACCACCATGACGCGATGCCCCAGGTGAGCCCAAGCATGGCAGCGGCATGTCGCTGGTGCGCCGCTATGTGCACGAAGCCGGCGGCAAGATCGCCCTGGCCAGCAGTCGGGCCAGGAGACGCGCTTCAAGGTCACGCTGCCGGCGTTGGAAGCTGCAGCGCCCGGGGCTGCCGCCGCCACTTCTGCCGACGAGCAGGTCGCCTGAGCTTAGGCCTCGAGCGGCGCTGAGCTCCACCAGCACCGCGCCCGCCTGCACCCTGTCGCCAACCCAAAGGCGAGCCGCGCCACCACGCCGCCTACGGGTGCGGTCAAGGTGTGTTCCATTTTCATCGCTTCGACGGTGACCAGGGGCGCGCCGCGTGCGACTGCGCTGGCCGGCCGCGACATGCACCGCGACGACGGTGCCCGGCAGCGGCGTGAGCAAGGAGCCCTGCTCCGCACCGGCCGCGACCTGCAACGCATCCTCGGTCCGCGCTGCCCGCAGCGCCACGTGCAGCCCTGGCCGAACATATATGCAATTCCCCATCAGCATCAATCACCGCAATTCGCAGCACCTGTCCGTTGCATTCCACATGCAGGCTGTGCGCGCCGCGTTCGAGTACGCGCACGGAAAACTCTTCGCGGCCCACGCGCGCAACATAGGTATTCGGCGCCACCAGCTCGACAACCACGCTGCGCTGCGCAAATACCCAGGCGCTGCTGGCGGGTCGCCGCCAATCGCCAGCCGCGGCTATCCTCCCACAGCGCATTGCCGTCGGTTTGCCGGGTCGCGCACCACACGGCGGCCAACGCGATATCCAGCGCGGCAGCCTCGGGTTCGGCGAACCGCAATCGCGCGTGGCGAACGCTCAAGAAAATCGGTGGCCACTGAGCCGCGCCGGAACTCCTCGTCGGCGAGCACGCTGGTCAGCAGCGCGCGGTTGGTCGCCACGCCCACGATTTCAATTTCGCCCGAGGCTGCTGCGCAACCGATCAATCGCGGCGGCGCGCGATTCGCCCCAGGCGATGATTTTGCCGAGCATGGGATCGTAATAGCGTCGACACTTCGTCGCCGGCATCGACCCCGGTGTCGAGGCGCAGATCCGGAAGCTGCATCGGGCCAGCGCAAATGCGAGATCGCACCGACGCTTGGCAGATACCCTCGTGCCGGATCCTCAGCATACAGCCGCGCCTCGATGGCAAAGCCATGTTGCGCGATTTCTGATTGGCGCAGCGGCAAGTGCGCACCCTGTGCGATGCGCAGCTGCCATTCCACCAGATCGATGCCGGTGATGCAACTCCGTCACCGGGTGCTCCACCTGCAAGCGGGTATTCATTTCCATGAAGTAGAAGTTCTGGCGCTCGTCGACCAGAAATTCGACGGTGCCCGCGCCGACGTAGCCGACTGCGCGCGCTGCCGTGATGGCGGCCTGCGCCATTGCCGCGCGCACCTCGTCGCGCAGGCCCGGCGCCGGCGCTTCCTCGATGATTTTTTGATGCCGGCGCTGCACCGAACAATCGCGATCGAAAAGGCTCACGATCTCGTCCGTGCGAGTCCGCAAAAACCTGCACTTCGACGTGGCGAGCCGGTGGCGAAATAGCGCTCCAGCAGCAGCCGATCGTCGCCGAAGGCGGTGCGCGCCAGACGCTGTGCCGATTCGATCGCGGCCGCCACCTCGGCGGCGGAATGCACCACCTGCATGCCCTTGCCGCCGCCGCCGGCGCTCGCCTTGATGATGAGCGGAAACCCCACCCGCGCCGCTTCTTCAACCAGCCGCTGCGGCGACTGCTCGTCACCGTGATAGCCGGGCGCCACCGGCACGCCGACAGCCGCCATGGCGGCCTTGGATGCGCTTTTCGATCCCATCGCCTTATCGCAGCGGCGGGAGGACCGACGAAGATCAAACCCGCATCGACGCAGGCCTGCGCGAAAGCCGCATTTTCGGAGAAGAAACCCGTAGCCCGGATGAATGGCATCGGCGCCGACCCGCTTCGCAAGCTCGATCACTTTGCCGATGTCGAGGTAGCTCTCGCGGCGGGCGAAGCGCCGAGATAGTACGCCTCGTCGGCGCAGCGCACGTGCCGCGCGTTGCGGTCCGCGTCCGAATACACCGCAATCGCTGGTCACTCCCATGACGCTGCGCGGTGCGCGCGATGCGGCAGACGATTTCGCCGCGGTTGGCGATCAGCAGTCGTCGGATCATCGGCCTGCCTCACATTCGAAACACGCCGAAGCGCGTGGCGGCCGTTTCCTGGGCTTCGGGTCAACGCCAGCGCCAGGCCGAGTACCCGGCGGGTGTCGAGCGGATCGATGACGCCGTCGTCCCAGAGACGCGCGGAGGCGTAGTAAGGATGTCCCTGGCGCTCGAACTGCTCGCGAATCGGCGCCTTGATCTTTTCTTCCGTCGGCGGCGCTGAAGGTTTCGCCGCTGCGCTCCAGCGCCTCGCGCTTGATCGTGGCCAGGACGCTGGCCGCCTGCTCGCCGCCCATGACCGAGGTGCGCGCATTCGGCCATTGAAACAAAAAACGCGGGCTGTAGGCGCGGCCGCACATGGCGTAATTGCCTGCGCCGAAACTGCCGCCGATGACGACGGTGTACTTCGGCACCGCTGCGCAGGCCACGGCGGTCACCAGCTTGGCGCCGTCCTTGGCGATGCCGCCTGCCTCGGCCGCCTGGCCCACCATGAAGCCCGCGATGTTCTGCAGAAACACCAGCGGTATGCCTTCGCGGCAGCACAGCTCGATGAAATGCGTGCCTTTCAAGGCGCTCTCGGAAAACAAGATGCCGTTGTTCGCCAGGATCCCGACCGTCATGCCGTGAATATCCGCAAAGCCGCACACCAGCGTGGTGCCGTAGAGCGCCTTGAATTCATCGAACCACGCGCCATCGACCAAGGCGCGCGATGAGTTCGTGCACGTCGTAGGGTTTGCGCGAACTCTGCGGAATGATGCCGTACAAGTTCCGTCAGGATCGAAGCCGGTCTCGCAGAGCCGCTCGCCGGCGAACTCGCCTGCACGCTGCGCGCCAGATCGGGAACCCGCAACCGCGCCACGGCGCGCCGCGCGAACGCCAGCGCATGCGTGTCATTTTCCGCATAGTAATCGGTGACGCCGGAGCGGCGGCAGTGCACATCCGCGCCGCCCAGGGACTCCGCGTCGATTTCCTCGCCGGTTGCCGCGCGCACCAGCGGCGGGCCGCCGAGAAACACGCGGCCCTGATTGCGCACGATGACGGCGTGATCGGACATGGCCGGAACATATGCGCCGCCGGCGGTGCACGAGCCGTGCACCACGGCAATCTGCGCGATGCCTTGCGCCGACAACCTGCGCCTGATTGAAAAATATCCGGCCGAAATGATCGCGGTCCGGGAAACACCTCGTCCTGTTTCGGCAGAAACGCGCCGCCGCTCTCGACCAGGTAGATGCAGGGCAACGCGTTGTCGCCGGCGATCTCCTGCGCCCGCAGATGCTTCTTCACGGTCAGCGGATAGTAGGTGCCGCCTTTCACGGTCGGATCATTCGCCACCACCATGCATTCGCGGCTTGAAGACGCGGCCGATGCCGGTGATGAGACCCGCCCCCGGCAGATCCTCGCCGTACACGCCCTGCGCGGCCAGCGCCGAGAGCTCCAAGAACGGCGAACCCGGATCGAGCAGCGCGGCGATGCGCTCGCGCGCCAGGAGCTTGCCGGCCTTGGTGTGCTTGTCGCGCGCGGCCGTGCTGCCGCCCAGCGGCATTGCGCCGCAGCGTGGCGCGCAGATCATCGACCAGGGACTGCATGGCGGCGCGGTTGGCGGCGAATTCCGGCGAGCGGGTATCGATTTTGGAGGCGATCTTGGCCATTGGCTTTGTTGCCCCGAGCGTGGCAGAATTGTCGGACAGTCCGATTATCCAACGATCCTGGTCCGATGACAATGGGGGTCCGGCGAACAATGGCCAATTCCGCATATCGCGAATTCAATTTCGGCCTCGGCGAAGTGATCGATACCGTCCGCGATCAGGTGCGGCGCTTCGCGGAGGAGCGCATCGCGCCGCGCGCCAACGAAATCGACCGCAGCAACCTATTTCCGCGCGATTTGTGGCGCGAAGCCGGCGAACTCGGGCTGTTGGGGCTGACCGTCAGCGAGGAGCACGGCGGCGCCGGCTTGGGGTATCTCGCGCACACCGTGGCCATGGAGGAAATCTCGCGCGCCTCGGCCGCGGTGGGCTTGAGTTACGGCGCGCATTCGAATCTGTGCGTGAACCAACTGGCGCTCAATGCCACGCGAGGCGCAAAAGCAACGCTACCTGCCGAAGCTCATCAGCGGCGAGCATGTGGGCGCGCTGGCCATGTCCGAGCCCGGCGCCGGATCCGATGTGGTCTCCATGCAGCTCAAGGCCGATGCGCCACGGCGATCACTACGTGCTCGACGGCCGCAAGATGTGGATCACCAACGGCCCGGAGGCCGATGTGCTGGTGGTGTACGCCAAGACCAGCTCCGCGAAGCCGGCGCGCGCGGCATCAGCGCCTTCATCATTGAAAAGGATTTCAAGGGATTCACGCCCGCGCAAAAGCTCGACAAGCTCGGCATGCGCGGCTCGAGCACCAGCGAACTGGTGTTCGACAGCTGCGAGGTGCCCGCCGCCAATTTGCTGGGCACGGAAAATCAGGGCGTCAGCGTGCTGATGCGCGGACTGGACTACGAGCGCGTCGTGCTGTCCGGCGGACCGCTCGGCATCATGGCCGCGGCGCTGGATGTCGCCGTGCCCTACGTGCGCGAACGCAAGCCAATTCGGCCAACCCATCGGCACCTTCGAACTCGTGCAGGGCAAGCTCGCCGACATGTACGCCTCCCTCAACGCCTGCCGCAGCTATGCCTACATGGTGGCGGCCGCCTGCGATCGCGCCGATCACACGCGCAAGGATGCCGCCGCGTGCATCTTGTTCTGCGCCGAAGCGGCAACCCGCGCCGCGCTCGATGCCATTCAACTGCTGGGCGGCAACGGCTACATCAACGACTACCCGACGCGGCCGGTTGCTGCGCGACGCCAAGCTCTATGAAATCGGCGCCGGCACCTCGGAGATCCGCCGCATGCTGATCGGCCGCGAGCTGTTCGGAGAAGGGCGCATGACCGATCTGTTCGTGCCGCTGGACGATCATCCGGCCTACCGGCAGATCGCCAATCTCATCGAACAGCGCATCGTCGGACGCTCGCTGCGCACCGGCGACGCCCTGCCCTCCGAAACCGATCTGGCGCGCCAGTTCGGCGTCAATCGCTCGACCATTCGCGAGGCGATTCGCGAACTCGAGGTCCACGGCCTGCTGGGACGCGGACGCGGCGAGAAGCGTCTGCGCGTCACGCGCCCGGAGCCGCGGCGCGTCAGTTCCGGCGTGAGCCGCGCGCTGGCCCTGCACGATGTGACTTTTCTGGAGCTGTGGGAGGCGATGATGGCGATCGAGCCGGCCGCCGCCCAATACGCGGCGGCACGCCGCAGCGCGCGCGCAGCTGCATGGCCTGACGCGCGCCAGCGCGCGCTTCAAGCGCGAGATCAGCCGACACCGACGGCGGCGGTTTCCGCCGTGGTGGATTTCTTCACCGCGGTCGCGGCGGCCAGCGGCAATCAGGTGCTGGCGCTGTCGCAGGCGCCGCTCAATCTCCTGCTCGCCCCTGCGCTGACGCGCATTATCGATCGGGTGCCGCAAGCGCGCGCGCGCATCATGGAGGCGCAAAACAAAATCACCGCGGCGATCAAGCTCAGGAAGAGCGAGCAGGCGCGCATCTGGATGGAGAAGCACATCCGCGATTTCAAGCGCGGCCACGAGCTGGAACTGCTCAAGGCCGGGCAGTGAAATTGTCGAGCAGCGAAATCATTTAAAGGATCTGTTCCCGCACGGTATCGGCGCCGCTGGGATCATGCAGATTGGTGCTGAATGACACCAGCACCATGGCGGCAGCGCCGGTGTTGCGAAACGCGTGCACCACGCCCGGCGGTATCTGCAAACGGCACACCTCCCCCGCCGGCACCTCGATGTCGCGAACTATCCCGGCTTCTTTGAGCCGGATCAGGCAGGGACCGACGACGCTGGTGATTTCCACGGCCGTGTGGTGCACGTGGTTGCCGCGCACCTCGTTGGGTTGGGTAAGCGCCACGTGCACGTTTTTCTGCGACTGCGAGCTCAGCGTCGGTCAGCGGCTCGAACAAGAATCCGCGAGCATCGCGATGCGTCTTTACGGTTTGCAGCGCCGCGCGCGGCTCGCCTGAATTCTTCATACCCTCGATTGTAGCGGTTTAGCGGCCCTACGGGCGTGGCCGTCCCCGGGTAGACCGACGCCCGGCAAGAAGCACCCCGATGACAAACATGACATCCAGCCAGTCCAGCGCGCCGCCGCCCTTGCTGCCGCCCCCTGAACTCGCAGCAGACGTTGCGACATCGAGCGAGGCTGATGCACTCGCCGTGTTGCTCCCCGCCGGGCCGGTGGAAAGCGCATTGGCGGCAATCATGTTGGCGTACGTGCCGACCATGGTGCTCATGACGCTTAGGGTGATGGTGCAGCTGCTCATGGCCGGAATAATGGCATTCGCCAGGGTCACGCTGCTCGTGGTGTTGGTCAATGACATCGCCGCACCGGTGCAGGTGGTCGCCGGCGCCGGCATCGCTTGGATTGCAAGATTGGCGGGCAAGGCCTGCGTCAGGGCCGACTGCGTCAAATCAAAGCCGTTGTTGTTGGTGAACGTGATGGTGAGTGTCGAGGCTGCATTGGGGGCCACCGTGGCGGGTGCGAATGCCTCCGTCACCACCGGCGCCATCGGCGTCACGGCCAGTGTCGCTGGGCAAGCGCTCGCGGCGGTTTTTGCCGTTGACGGAGACGGGCTGGTGGCACCGCCAGAAGTAAATTGTAGTGTGGTTGTATCCGTTTTCCCCACTGAATCTGTCACCGTGAGGGTCAAAGTCCCTAGGCCCGTCGACGTGACATTCACTTGCGCGGCAGTGGCGCCGGAAACGATCTGAACGCCTCCGGTGGGCGCAGTCCACGCGTATGATGCGATCGTGGCGCCGCAAGCCGCGGCGCTGCCGCTGGCATCCAGGGTGGCGCTGCCGGTGGTGAAGCCGGCGGGGACCGCCACGGCCACAATAGGTCTTTGCGCTTGTTGCACAGCGCTCAACGCATTGACCATGCCGGCGCCGCACTGGCCGGATCCGAGGCAGGAACATTGGCTGGTGGATGGGTCGCGAGACGGGCATACCGGAAGATTGCCGGTGTTGGCGGGAAACGGGCTGGCGCCCAATTGAATGCGCGTAATCAATTGCGCCGGCGTCAAATTCGCGTTTACCGCGCGCATCAGCGCCGCGATGCCAGAAACGATGGGTGCGGAGAAGCTGGTGCCGAGATTGGGGTTTGTTTCATTTGTGTAGGTACTTGAACCCGGGGTCGTAAGCCCGGTGTTGGTGGTGGTGTCGATGGAACGCAGGCAATCGCCGCGTTGAATTCACGCAGTTGCCGGCCGGCGCTGATATGCCCACTTGGGGACCGACGCTGCTGTAGCCCACTTCGGTGCCCACATTGCGCAGACCCGCCACCGCCAAGACCCCGGGACAATTGCCGGGAGCATCCACCGGGCCGCTCTCATTGCCGGCGGACGCGACGACCAGCACTCCCATGGTGCCGTAATCGTCGGCAACACGGCTTGATAATCGGAGGTGCAGCTACCCGTTCCGCCGAGGCTCAAGTTGATGATGTCGGCGGGATAGGGATTGTCCGGGACTCCGGTTGACCGTCATGCCTGCGGCCCACTGAATTCCGGCGATGATGTCCGAGTCGTAGCCGCCGCATTTGCCGAGACGCCCGCACCGGCAAGATATAGGGATTCCAGGTCATCCCCGCGATGCCCACATCATTGTTGGTGAGCGCGCCCAAGACCCCGACCACGCGCGTGCCATGCCAGGAGCTATCCTGGACGGCACAGTCAGCCGCGGGGAAGAGAGCGGTGTTCATCTGATCGGTCGCGCTGATCCAATCGCCGGGATCCGAGGGATCCGGATCCCAGCCATCGCCGTCGTTGGCAACGAGAAAGGTCCCAAGAGCGCGTACCGTTGGTCGCATTGAAATCCTGGCCGACAAAATCATAGCCCGGCAGCAGCCGCCCGCCGAAGCCTGCGCGCAACAAATCGGGGTGCTCGAATCGTATGCCGTTGTCCACATCGGCGATGACCGTGCCGG
This sequence comes from uncultured Gammaproteobacteria bacterium, assembly GCA_963787695.1. Taxonomy (GTDB): domain Bacteria; phylum Pseudomonadota; class Gammaproteobacteria; order Steroidobacterales; family Steroidobacteraceae; genus Bog-1198. The sequence continues at coordinate 11,664 of CAWBDX010000003.1, read as the reverse complement.
TGCTGCCCGTGGTGATGGCCCATGCGGACACCGCATCCGTGGCGGACAAGTCCTGGGTCGCAACGCCCTCGACCATGATGGTCGCCGCGCTGGGCGTGTGCATGTACCACTGGCCGCTTGCCGGCGGGCTCGCGTTGGGCGTGGGCGAAAACAAGGGATCATTGGGCAGCGCATGCGCATAGCGGCGCTGATCGATGTCCGCGAAAGCCACCGCAGGATCCGCCCGCAGCTGCTGGAGCGCCGCGTTCACGTCCGCGCCGTACAGCGTCTTCGGCAGAAACAGCACATGCATGCTCGGGGTAATCTGGCGCGATCCGACCACGGCAACACCGGTGCGCTGCGCCAAGCTCAAGACATCCGACTCGGAGGTCTTGGCCTGGGTAATCTTGACGGACTGAGCCCGCGCATGCCGTTGGACTGTCTTGGTCACGGCGTTGTCGCTGGTAACTCTGAAACCAACGACCAGGCGGCTGGCCTGGGGGCCGATTTCGACGCCGTGCGCGCGGACTGGGTTCCATTCCGCGGCGCCGAAGGCGGGGCCTACACTCAAGCCCAAGAGGCAGCCAAAACCCAGCACAAAAATCGACTTTTGGATTTTTACCATAGCGCAAAGCGTAGCAATTTTGCATTGGGCAGAATGAGAACTGGGACCGCAAAACCTGTCTGAAATCATGGTGGTTTGAGGCTGCCGCGGCCAACCGTCGGCGGCCGCAGACAAAATCGCCCTGAAACCGCCTGCGCACCACCCGGTCAGCAGGTAGAATGCTGGTCAGGAAGTAACGCTGTTTGAAGGGGCTTTGTAATGACATACGACAATCGGCAGTTCTACATCGATGGCGCTTGGGTCGACCCGGTCGAGCCCAAGGAACTCAAGGTCATCAATCCCGCCACCGAAGAAGTCGCCGGCGTGATTTCCATGGGCGGCGCCAAGGACGTAGACCGCGCCGTCACGGCGGCGCGCCGCGCCTTCGACAGCTATTCGCGCACCACGCCTGCCGAGCGCCTGGCGCTTGATGGAGCGCATCCTGGCCGCCTACAAGGCGCACTACGACGAAATCGCGCAGGCGATTTCGATTGAAATGGGCGCGCCCATTACCCTCTCGAAGGGCTCGCAGACGGGAGTCGGCGTCGGCCACATCAGCGCCATGATCGACGTGCTGAAAAATTTCAAGTTCGAGGAAATGCGCGGCACGGTTCGGCTGGTGCAAGAACCGGTCGGCGTGTGCGCGTTGATCACGCCGTGGAATTGGCCGATGAATCAAGTCGCGGCGAAAGTCGTACCGGCGCTCGCCGCCGGCTGCACCATGGTGCTCAAGCCCTCCGAGTATTCGCCTTTCAGCGCCATCATCTGGGCAAAGGTCATGCATGAGGCAGGAGTTCCCAAAGGCGTGTTCAATCTCATCAACGGCGACGGCATCAGTGTCGGGCGCACCGCTGTCGTCGCATCGCGAAGTCGACATGGTGTCGTTCACCGGATCCACCCGCGCCGGCACCGAAGTGGCGAAGAACGCCGCCGCCTCGGTCAAGCGCGTGCATCAGGAACTCGGCGGAAAATCGCCGAATGTGTTGTTGGACGACGCGGACTTCGAGCGCGCCGTGCAAACACAGCGTGCTGCACGTGTTCCAGAATTCCGGCCAGTCCTGCAATGCGCCCACACGCATGCTGGTCCCGGCCGCCAAACTGGCCGCAGGTGGAAGCCATCGCCAAGCGCGTGGCCGAATCCGTGGTGGTCGGCGATCCCACTTCCGAGAAAACCACGATCGGGTCCGGTGGTTTCCAAGGTGCAATTCGAGCGGGTCGAGGGCTACATCGCCAAGGGTATTGCCGAGGGCGCCAAGGTGGTCACCGGCGGCGCCGGCCGGCCCGACGGATTGACCAAGGGCTACTTCGTCAAGCCGACGATTTTTTCCAATGTGCGCAACGACATGACCATCGCGCGCGAAGAGATCTTCGGACCTGTGCTCTGCATTCTGCCCTACGAGAACGAGGAGCAGGCGGTACAGATCGCCAACGACACGCCCTATGGACTCGCCGCCTATGTGTGGTCCAAGGACAATTTGCATGCGCGGCGCGTTGGCGGCAAGGATCCGCGCCGGCCAAGTGACTTTGAATGGCGCCGCGGGCGATATGAACACCCCGTTCGGCGGCTTCAAAATGTCGGGCAACGGCCGCGAGTGGGGCGAGTTCGGTTTGCGCGATTTCTTGGAGGTTAAAGGCGGTCATCGGGGTCGACGCCGCTTGAGGCCCTGGCGCCGCGGCCCGGTGCCTGACAGCCGGTTCTTCGGCTCGAAAACTTAAGCAAACGCTTTTCGCCGGATCGGCCGGCGATTTTTGAGGGCCTGGATCTCGAACTGCGGCAGGGCGAGTACCTGGCCGTCATGGGCGAGTCCGGCGTCGGCAAGTCGACGCTGCTCAATTTGCTGGCCGGCCTCGATAAACCCGACGCCGGCCGTGTGCTGCTCGATGGCGTCGACCTTACGGCATTGAACGATGATGCCATCACCCTGCTGCGTCGACGCGCGATCGGATTTGTCTTCCAAGCATTCCATGTACTGCCTTACCTGAGCGTCGAGCAGAATGTGGCGCTGCCGCTCGATTTGTTGGCGGTCATCGAACCTGAGCGCGGCCAGCGCACGCGCGAGATGCTGGCAGCCGTGGGGATCGCTGCCCCTGGCAAACCGCCGCGCGCGAGATCTCTCGGGCGGCGAGGTGCAGCGTGTTGCGATCGCGCGCGCCCTGATGCATCGGCCCCGCCTGGTGCTGGCAGACGAGCCGACCGGAAATCTCGACCCGCGCAGCGCGGCGCAGACTCTGGCGCTGCTGCGCACGCAGGTCAAAGCAAATGCCGGCGCGGGCATTTTGATCACCCATTCAAGAACGGCGGCAGACACCGCCGACCGCATCCTGGTGCTCGATGCCGGCGGATTGCACCCATGGACCCGGAAGTTCACCAGCGGCGCTCGCGCCGCGTTCGCGATTTGGCGGATATTGCTGCTGGCGCAGCTGCGCGAGCAGCCGGCCCGGCTTCTGCATTACCGTACTCGCGATCGCGCTGGGCGTGGCCCTCGGCGCCGCGGTGTATCCTGGTCAATACCTCCGCGCTCAACGAGTTCGGTTTGGCCACCAAGCGCTTGGTGGGCGAGGCCGATATCGTGATTCGCGGCCCGCGTGACGGCTTTGCCGAGCAGTTGTTCGTTAAGTTGGCTAAGCGATCCTCGGATCAGTACGGCGAGCCCGGTGCTCGAACTGGACGTGGCGCTGGCAGGCCGCAGCGACACGCTCAAGGTACTCGGGCTCGACCTGTTCCGCGCCGCCGCGCTGCAGCCCGCGCTCATCGGGCGATATTGGCGAAGGCCTGTTTCAGCTGTTCAGACTCCGACAGCATTTACTTGAGCAGCAGCGCAGCTCAGCGACTTCAATCTGCAGCGCGGCGATTTGCTGCAGGTCATCGTCGGCAGCTCGCCCAAAGACGCTGCGCGTGCTCGGCGTCCTGTCGCAAGCAACTTATCCGCAGGCGCTGGGAGTTGATGGATATCGCCTCGGCGCAGTGGACCTTCAATGCCGTCGGCCGCTTGAACCGCATCGATTTGCGGCTGGCGCCGGGCACGGACGTCGATGCCTTGCGCCGCGATCTTGGCAAAACGCTTCCCGCCGGGCGTTCTCGCCATCGCGCCGCAGGTCGAACGCGACCGGGCCGTCACCGTGACCCGAGCCTATCGAGTCAATCTGAACATGCTGGCGCTGGTGGCACTGTTCACCGGCGCGTTCCTGGTGTTCTCCACTCAATCCCTCTCGGTGCTGCGCCGGCGCCGTTCGCTCGCGTTGTTGCGCGCGCTCGGCGTGACGCGCGGCCAGTTGCGCCGCGCGCTGCTCGGCGAGGGTTTGGCGCTCGGCGTGGTCGGCTCGCTCATCGGCGTGATTCTTGGTGCCGTGATTGCCGCCGCGATCTTGAGATTTCTTACCGGCGATCTCGGCAACGGGCAATTGCGCGCGGTGGGCGCCTCGCTTGCGTGCAGCGCCGCTGCCGTTGCTCGCATTCTTCGCGATGGGTACCGCTGGTGGCCGGCATTGGCGCCTGGGTGCCGGCGCGCGACGCCGCGCGCCAGCCGCCGGCCCGCGCGTTGAAAGGCGGCGATGGCGACTACGCGGAGGTGGCGCGCGCTGAGCTGGCGCACTCGGGCGTCGCACTGCTGCTGCTCGGCGCGGCGCTGGCGTGGCTGCCGCCTGTGCGGCGGCCTGCCGCTGTTTGGCTACGCCGCGATCGCCGCGCTGTTGTTCGGCGCGGTGCTGCTGGTACCGGCGGTCACGATGAAGGTATTGGAGCTGGCGCCGCGCACTCAGCGCATCGGTGCTGGACACCGCCGTGGCGCAACTGCGCGAGAATGTCGGTCTTTCCGCCCTGAGCCTGGCGTCCATCATCGTGAGTTTCAGTCTGATGGTGGCGATGGCCATCATGGTGTACTCGTTCCGCGTGTCATTCGATCAGTGGCTGGGCAAACTCCTGCCGGCCGATCTGCAGCTGCGCGAGCCATTCGGCAATGACACGGCGTTTTGGTCGAGCGCCGATCAAGCGAATACTCGCGGCGGTGCCTGGCGTGTCGCGCGTGGAGTTTCGCCGCACCCGGCAATTGCTGCTCGATCCCGCCCGCGCACCGGTAACGCTGATCGCTCGAGGCGCCAACGATGCACAGACCGCCGCGGAATTGCCGCTGCTGCAAAGCGCAGCCGCCGCAGCTTGCCGCCAAATCCGGTTCGGCGTGGATTTCCGAAGCGCTGCAGGATCTTTACGGCTACGAAGTTGGCGATCGGCTGGTGCTGCCGCTGGCGGGACGCATGCAGCCGTTCACGGTCGCCGGCGTCTGGCGCGACTACGCCCGCCTATCAGGTTCGGTCGTGATCTCAAGATCAGGCCTATGTGGCGGCCACCGGCGATCAGAGCGCCAACGAAGGCTCCATCTGGCTTGAATACCGGCGTGGACGCCGGTGAGCGTTGAAAAAGCGCTGCGCGAGCGCATCGGCCACAGCGATGCTCTGGAAATTACCACGAGCACCGCACTGCACGAACGCTCGCTGCAGATCTTTGATCGAGCTTTCGCCATTACCTATGCACTCGAAGCCATCGCGGTGATCATCGGACTTACCGGCGTGAGCTTTGCGGCGAGTTCAACCGCCCTCGCCCGCCGCGCGGAATTCGGCATGCTGCGCCACATCGGCATGCTGCGCCGACAGGTCATCGGCATGTTGGCCGTGCGAGGGGATACTCACCAGCGCCTTCGGCGTCCTCTACGGTCTGGCGCTTGGGTGTCGCTTTAAGCCTGGTACTGGTCTATGTCATCAATCGCCAATCCTTCAACTGGAGCATTGATTTCGCGATGCCGGCCTGGCAATTGGCTCTCCTGAGCCTCGCGCTGATCGGCGCCGCGGCGCTCACCGCCATCTGGAGCGGCCGCGCCGCCTTAAGCCAAGACGCGGTGCGCGCCGTGCGCGAGGACTGGTGATGGTGAAATCGCCAATACCAAGGGCTCTGGTGTCAGTGCTGGCGGGCTGCCTCCTGCTCAGTTTCCAGGCCGCCAGCAATCCTGCTGCGGCAGCGCCCGACGATGCGCCCGACTATGCATCTGTGACTGCGCGGCAGGCCGCTCACGTTTCCCGGCCGACTTCGGCAGCCACCCGCATTTTCGCACCGAATGGTGGTATGTCACCGGCTGGCTGAAGACGCGAGCAAGGCGACCCGCTCGGATTTCAAATCACCTTCTTTCGCAGCAAACCCGCTATCGACGCCGCCAATCCCAGCGCCTTCGCGCCGCGTCAACTCTTGATCGCGCATTGCGCGCTCAGCGATCCGAAGCGCGGCCGTCTTTGGCAGGACCAACGAATTCGCCGCGCGGGGATGCAGCTCGCGGAGGCTGCCGAGGGGGATACCCACGTCTGGATCGATCGCTGGTCGCTCAAGCGCGCGGACCAAAAATACGTGGCGAAGATCGATGCCGAGGATTTCTCGCTGGATCTCACGCTTGCCGAAACGCAAGCTGTCCTGCTCAACGGCGAGGCCGGCATCAGCCGCAAAGGAGCCTCGCCGCAAGCCGCGAGCTACTACTACAGCCTGCCGCACCTCAAGGTGACCGGTGGGATCTCGCGCAAGGGCGCCAAATCCCAGGTCAGCGGCGAGGCGTGGTTCGATCACGAATGGTCGAGCGAGTATCTCGACGCCGAAGCGATTGGCTGGGACTGGATCGGCATCAACCTGGACGACGGCGCCGCGCTGATGGCGTTTCGCATCCGCGGGCTGCACGGAGAGCAGCGCTGGGCCGGAGGCACGCTATCGCAGCGGCGACGGCCAGGTGCAAATCTTGCAGCCTGCGGACATAGAGTTTCGCGCCGGGCGGCAGTGGATTTCGCCGCGAACCGGAATCGGCTATCCGGTTGAATGGTCGGTGCGCTTAGGATCACGGGAAATCGAACTCAAGCCCCTGCTCGACGATCAGGAGAACGATACGCGTCTGTCCACCGGCGCGATCTATTGGGAGGGCGCGGTCAGTGCTTATGAGCAGCGCCGCCTCATCGGGCGCGGTTATCTCGAATTGACGGGATACGGCGAGCGCCTGCACCTAAGATGAGACCGAAGCATCTCCGGTTGGCCCCGTCTCGTGCAGCACACGGTGCACTTGTTGAATGCACGCCGACCCTTCGCCGACGGCCGCAGCGACGCGCTTGACGCTGCCGCAGCGCACGTCGCCGACTGCAAATATTCCGGGAACACTGCTCTCGAAGAACTCCGGCGGGCGCCTGACCCATTTGGCTGCGGCCAGCTCCTCGCTGCGCAAATCAGAGCCGGTACGCACGAACCCTTTGTCGTTGAGCGCGATACAGGAATTCAGCCAATTCGTGCAGGGCAGCGCGCCGGTCATGAGAAAGACGTGACCAATATCGTGGGTCTCGGTCACCTGGTCGGGGCCAGTACTTAAAGTCACTCGGGCGAGTTGATCGTCACCTTCCAATGCCGTGATTTCGGTACACACCCGCAGCTTGATGTTCGGCGTGTCGGCGATGCGGCGGATGAGGTATTGCGACATGCTGTCCGCCAGCCCTTTGGAGCGCACGAGCAGGTGCACCTGGCGACAGGTGCCGGCAAGGAATACGGCAGCCTGCCCCGCGGAATTGCCGCCGCCGACTACAATCACTTCTGAGTTCCCGCAGCGCCGCGCCTCGGTGGCGGTTGCCGCATAGTAGATGCCGGTTCCCAAAAACCGCGACGCATTCTCCAGGTTAAGGTGGCGATAGTCTGCGCCGGTGGCGATGATGACGGTTCGCGCGCGCACGCGATGCCCATTGCCCATCTCGATCGCGTACGGCCGCGCATCGCAGTGCAAGTGCAGCGCCGAATAGGCAGTCCTTATTTCAGCGCCAAATTTTTGCGCCTGAATGAGCGCCCGCGACGCCAGCGCCAGACCGGAAATCCCCGTCGGAAATCCCAGATAATTCTCGATCTTCGAACTTGATCCAGCCTGCCCGCCCGGCGTACCCGTTTCAATGACCAGCGCATCGAGTCCCTCGGAAGCCGCGTACACGCCGGCCGCCAGTCCGGCCGGCCCCGCGCCGACCACGATCACATCGCGGATGCGCTCGTCATCGATCTCCTGGTTCATCCCCAAACAGGCTGCCACCTCTTCGTTGCTGGGATTCTTGAGCACCAGCGAGGCGCGGCACACCACCACCGGAATGTCCTCGCGCTTGACGTGAAAGCGATCCAGCAGATCGTGAACCGACGCATCGTTATCAACATCGAGATTGACGAAGGGATAGGTATTGCGAGTGAGGAATTGCTGCAGCCGCAGGGTGCCCGCGGAGTGAGAGGAACCCAGCAATACCACATCGCTGCTCTGGGACGTGATGAGACTTACGCGGCGCAAAATGAAAGCGCGCATGAAAAGCTCGCTCAGCTCCGAGTCGGTCTGAACGATGTCGCGCAGCTGCGCCTCCTCGATGACCAGGACTTCGCCGTCCTCGCCGACCCGCAAACGTACGACACCGCCGATGCCGCGCAGTGTGCCCACGTCTCCGGAAAACCTGCCCGCCCTGTGCACGGTGACCAGCGTCTCCCCGGTCAAGGTGGGCTGCACAACCTCGATGCTGCCCGACAGCACGACAAACATGCGGCCCCGGTCGCCGGGCTCCGCCAGCACCTCACCCTTTTTTATCGTAGTTTTGCGGGCGTGCGCACTGATGCGCGCAATTTGCACTTCGGTCAGCTGCGGAAACATCTGCGCGCTTCGCCCGGCATACGGCGATTGCGCGATTGTCCCTTCGAGCGGCGTGGCCATTTCTATTTGACGTTTAGAAATGGAATCGGTGCCCCCGCGTAGATTGCGCTCGGCAGCTGACCATTCCATTTCTCCGCCTTGGTCTGCTCCACCTGAATGCGCCGCAGCTCCAAAACATTGGGCCCGGAGGCAAGCGCCGCGTTCTGGATCTTGAGAGCCTCGGCCTGTGCTTGGGCATTCTTCAGCGTGGCGTACGCGTCGCCATCGGCAGTGGCCCTGACCGCAGCCGCCTCGGCTTCGGCAATCGCTACCTTTTGCTTCTGCTCGGACTCGACGGTCTTCAGCTTGTTATCCGCCGCCTGCCGTAATTGTTCTTGCTCGACCTTGCTGTTGATCGCACGCATATACGACTCTTGGAAAGCGAAATTACGCATGTCGATATTGATGACTTGGGCACCATAGATCGCCAGCTTGTCGGATAACGCGCTATAGATATCGCCCGACACCTTGGCGCGCTGCGCAATGAGATCAGGTGCTGTGTATTTGGCAGTCACCGCTTTGAATATTTCGTGCGTCGCGGTTTGCACATAGGACGAGAGATTCCCGTTGTGGCTGTACTTTTCGAACACCTCGGAGACCTTGTTGGGAAGGATGCTGTAGCGCACGGTAAGGCTCACCGTGACCGGCTGAGTATCGCTGGTTGCACCTGCCGCGTTCTCGATATCGGCCTGCTCGGATCGAATCGAAAAGAGCGTGAGCTTCTGCCAGGGCGGAAGCACCGCCAATCCTTCGGGCTCGATGCCGACAATCTTGCCGAACTGCGTGACGACGCCGCGGCTGCCGGTCGGCACCGAATAGAACGGCCAGATAATCATCAACAGGATCAGGACACCCGCCGCGAACGCGGCGTCGCGCAGGATCGCGGGCATGTTCGCGCCGTGCGGCGTCGAATATCGAGTAGCAATGCTCACTTGGTTTTTCTCCTCGTTGTATGAATCCCTGCGGCGCGCCCGCAGATTGGCTCAAATAAATCGCGCCGTCATTTCTGTGGCCGGCGCGCGGAGGTCATTTTGTTTGAATTGGTCGGGGCGACAAGATTCGAACTTGCGACCCCTTGCACCCCATGCGGAAAAGGGTGCTTTTCCATTCCGGAACGCATAGGAATCTGTCGTCACGTAACTCGATGATTAACCTCGTTTTATACCCATCCGTTCGCGAAGCTATCGGAACGCACTAGAAAATGCCAAACTGTCCCCAGTTCACTCATTTGGGGACACTTCATGGCACTTGCACTGACCGAAAAAGGGGTCGCCAATGCTCGCGCCGACTATCGAAAAGATGTCCCCATTCGGGGACAGCGCGGACTGATCCTACGTGTCGAGCCGAGTCGCGGCAATATCCGCCGGACTTTCCGATTACGCGGCACCCTGCGCGGTGAATACAAGGTCTGGACCCTCGGCAACCACCCGGCTCTGGGGGTCAAGGATCTTCGGAAACTACACGCCGATTGTGTCCACGCGCTCGACCATGACGAAGACCCTCAGCCGCTGATCGATCGCTGGCACGCCTCGGCGATCCCGGGTGCAAGAGTTGCCGTCGGCGGACCGACCGTCTCCGACGTGTGCAAGGAATTCATGATCGTTGCCGCACGCACCCGCAAACGGCCGGAGGCGGCGCAGGCGATCATTGACGCCGACGTATTGCCACAGATGGCCGATGTGCCGGTCGCAGCTCTGACGAAGCGGCACTTCGTCGAGCTGCTCGACAAGATCGTGCGCCGCGGATCGCCTGTGCAGGCGAATCGCGTCCAGGCGCTGCTCAAGCAGGCCTTCGCCGTCGCCGCCGATCGAGATCTCATCCCGGCCGTCCCAGCCATGCCGCGCGCCCTGGCCGGAGGTGAGGAAATACCGCGCGACCGAGTACTCGACGATGCGGAAGTTGTCGCAATCTGGCGCGGCCTCGATACGCTTTCGCCGATCGACAAGCGCCCGAAGATCGGCAGGCCCCTCGCAATTGCGCTGAAGCTATTGCTCGTCACCGCACAGCGGCGCGGCGAAGTCGCTGCCGCCAAATGGTCTGACATCACCGAGACCACGGCCGAGATTGCCGGGCCGCGCGGGAAACCGAAGGCGATCACGTTCAAGGTCTGGAACATTCCGACCAACAAGACCGACAAACCGCATGCAATCCCGCTCTCCCCTCTCGCCTGCTCGCTGCTCCAGGAGCTCGAAGCCTACGCGGGTGAGTCGGAGTACTGGCTACCGAGCAAGCGCACGGGTAACGCCAACGCCGAGCGCGACCGCAGCATCACGCGAGCCGCACGGACGGCGCGCGAACTGCTCTCCATGAAGGCCTGGACGCCGCATGATCTGCGCCGTACAGCGCGAACCGGCTTCGCCCGCATCGGCATTTCCGACACAATCGGCGAACGCATCCTCAATCATGCCGCGGGCGATCGGATGACGGCCATCTACAACCGCCACGGCTATCTGCTCGAGATGCGAACGGCGCTCGATGCTTGGGCCGCGAGGATCGTTAAGCTCGATGCGGACGCGCCAGGCAAAGAGCGACGCGGGAGCGCCGCGTAATGGTCATTCAATTCGGTCACGCGCCGGCCAAATCACTGGGCGAGCACTCGCGCGAGGAAATCGCGCAACTTCTCAGAAAGCAGCCTGAAGAATTAATCGCGTTGTTTCACGCGCTCGACACGATCATCACCGCCAACTCGGAGGAGGCGCAGCCGCTGGTTGCAAAAAACCGGCTATCGAAGGTGCGCACTGACCTCAAAGTCCTGCGCACTCGCGCTGATGCCCTGCAAGGCGGCCTAGGCAAACTGGATTCGCAGATCATGCTTCGGCTGATACTGGGTAGCATGATGACCGGGCCGAACGGTGAACCTCCTCTCGGAGATTTTTCCAAGGTCCTGAAGCGATTTCGCAGCCTACTCGAGACGATCGATGAGGCGCTTGCCCCTCCGAGAGGAGATCGCGCCCGCGGCGATCGTCTCCGGACTCATAGCGTATCTGTGCGCTATTCAATACCGAGCGGCCGCGGGAAAATGGCCGGCTCGCAGGCGCGGAGGCGTCTTTCACAGCCTGATGAACATCGTGCTCGGCGAGATCGGCGTGGCGTTGCCGATCGACCCGTACAACATTCTCAAGCCGGCCATCGACGCGGCGATCGCAAACGCCCCTCCGGAACAAAACCCCTCCCCTTGACGCTGTAATTTCCGGACTTACGCGGCGAGCCGGCCGCATCGACAATCATTGCTCGTCACACATTCGAATAGGTGCGAGCATTTATGAAACTCCATACAAAGAAGTCTATCGCCGAGGACAAGAGCGTCACGCCTCGATGCGTCGACAATTGGGTTAAGCGCGGACTCCTGCCACCACCAAAAAA
>CAWBDX010000002.1:0-4774846 GCA_963787695.1 uncultured Gammaproteobacteria bacterium | reverse complement strand
ACGGTAAATATTGGACACTGTTTGACCACAGCCCCGGCAGCGAGCAGCCCAGCTACACCAAGACCAATGTCGTCCTGAGCTACTATTCGCCGGGCAAAAAATGGCATGTGCAGGCCTATGGCAACAATCTCGAGAACTACCGCCGTCATTTCCACCGCCGCACCGGCTAACTCCTCAAGCGCTGGGGTTCCATGGGTGCACTTGGAGCCGCCACGCACCTATGGCGTGCGCTTCGGTTTCAACTACTAAGGACCGACCGTATATCTCAAGATGAGCCGGACACTGCAGGCGTCAGCGTTATTTGGAGTCCGCTTGTACGCGTGCTGCGGCAAACTTTGCGCGGCCACGGCGCGGCGCTTTGACCGTCAGCGCCTCGTTCCGGTATTTGACTGCGGCATCTCGCAACTTCCTGAGCGTCCGGTCGAGCAGAGCGATTTCCTCGGCTCGTCACACCGGCAAGGAGAGCCGCCTCGAATTCCAGGGCCACCATCCCCATCCGCTCGAACAGGCGTTTACCGCTCGCCGAAAAATGCAGCATGATCAGTCGTCGGTCAACCGGATGCACGACGCGCAGCACGTAGCCAAGCGCGGTCAGTTTCGTCGTTGCTCGACTGATTGCGCTCTTCTCGCTCGAAAGATATTTCGACAATTCCCGCGTCGATACCGGGCCATGGGAGCCGAGCAGGGCAACGATTCGCCAGTGCGTGGACTTGAGGCCAAAGTGCGCTTTCCATCGCGCCGCCCAGGACCCGACTGATGATTCCGACCGGGAAGGTCAGGTGATATGGCAGATACGTGCTGAAATTGAACGCCGCCGTCGGTGTAGCCGGCCGCTTTCGTGGCGTCGCATCATCAGGTCGGGTCATGGTCGCCTCTTTTACTTCGATCGGTTTGGCGTGCGGATATGTCGACATCACGATACATTTTTAACTCATGCGCAGCACATACTCAATTGCTTGACGAGACCGTTGCAAAGCGCAATGATATTTTTCAGGCCACGAAAATCTCGCTGAATCGGGGAGCCCACTATGCCTGACATGCCAACAAAGCCCAGTACCGTACATCTCGTTGGTGCGATCGGGCTCGATACCGTCACCGAGACATTTGCAACCGTCGGCAGAATTCTCGGCAATCGCCTCAAGCGCGTACCCGACGGTGAGCCCGGAGGCCGGCGCATGTGGATCGCGTGGCAGTTTCCCCTGCTGCGGGCCAACCCGTTCCTCAAAGCAGTTTCTCCGGCGCCCGGCGCTTCTGCAATCAACTTCCCCTTCATGGCCCTGGCAGAGGGTGTCACCGCCGAGCAGCTGCGCTTTTGTGAGCTCGGTTATGCGCGCGAGGCGTATGCGTCCTACGCCGACTTCAAGGCTGCCAAGAGCGCGGGGAAATTGCCTGCTCACGTGCGCTTCCAGGTCACACTGCCTACCCCCTATGCAGTCGTCTCCGCGTTTTGTCTGCGCAGCGACCAAGCAGCCATCGAGCCCGCCTACGAGAGGGCCATGATGCGCGAGGTTGAGATGATTTGCGCTGCAATTCCTCACGATGAGCTCACGATCCAATGGGATGTCTGCCCGGAAATGATCGTCTGGGACGGACGCTTGGAGCGAATAAAAAACCTGTTCGCAGACCCGCAGACCGAGATTTTGACTCGCATGAAGCGCATCTGCGCTGCCGTGCCGGCTGATGTCGAACTCGGCTTTCATCTGTGCTACGGGGACGTCGACGGGCAGCATTTTATCGAACCTCTAGACTGCGCAAAACTGGTCGAATTCGCAAACGCTCTGGTGCGTACCATTGGCCACCCGATTGCGTACATACATATGCCGGTACCGATCGGGCGAACGGATGAGGCGTACTTTCAGCCGCTGTCCGGCCTGAACCTGCCGCAGGGTACAGAACTTTACCTGGGCTGCGTCCATGCTGCTGACGGGGTTGAGGGGGCGCAGCGTCGCATACTGGCCGCGCACAAATTCGCGCCGAAATTCGGCATTGCGACCGAGTGCGGCATGGGTCGCTGCAAAACCCCGGAAGTGGTGACCCAATTGCTCAAGATCCATGCGGGTGCCACCGTGGAAGGCACCCCCGGCCGCGACGATCGACCGCGGACGCTTTGATTATTTCGTTGTTGTTCGCAATGACCTGTGACCACTGAGTGCAACACATGCGCCGCGGCATGCCGGCCACCTTAAAGCGAAGCGCTCGATTCAGGGGTCACGACGAGGAGCGATATTAATGCGGCCAGGTGACTTTGAATATCGTTTTCGAGAACCCTATGCGACGCCCCAGGCGAAGGGGGCACCCGCCCCTGTTCAAAGTCGCACCGAAGAACACACGATGATCATCGAGCGCAATGTTGCGGTCGCGATGCGCGATGGCATCAAGATCCTGGTGGACATCTTTCGCCCGGCTGACGAGCAGCCGGCGCCGCCCATCATTGCCTTCACGCCGTACGGCAAACATCAAAATGGTTCGGCGAGCTACAGCGCCAACCCGGGCTGCGAAGTGACACCGGACATGGTCTCGGCGTATGCCACGTTCGAGGGTCCGGATCCGCTTTACTGGGTGCCGCACGGCTATGCGCTCGTGCATGCGGATATTCGCGGCACGTGGCACTCAGAGGGCGACGCAACATTCGTATCGCCGCAAAACGCCGAAGACTTCTACGACTTGATCGAATGGGCCGGCACGCAACCATGGAGCAGCGGCAAGGTTGGCTCCTCCGGCGTTTCCTATCTCGCCGCCAGCCAATGGCGTGTCGCGGAACTGCGTCCGCCGCATTTGGCTGCGATAAATCCGTGGGAAGGGCGCGCGGATACCTATCGAGAACTCGCGCGCCACGGCGGCATACCGGATACGTGGTTCTGGTGGCATCGCATCATCCAGAACTGGGGAACCGGCACAAACCGCATTGAAGACTTGCGTCGCGAGACCCTCGAACACCCGCTGTATGACGCGTTCTGGGAATCAAAGTGCGCCCAGTTCGAAAAGATCGTGACGCCGGCATTTATCGTCGCGTGCTGGGGAGATCAGGGACTGCATGCCCGCGGTACGCTGGAAGGATTCCGGCGAATCTCCTCCAAGGACAAATGGCTGCTGGTGCATGGACGCAAGAAGTGGGCGCATTACTACACCCCGGCAAACGTCGCTCAACTCAAAGAATTCTTCGACCACTTCCTCAAGGGGATAAGCACTCCGGTCACTTCCTGGCCGCGCGTACGGCTCGAAGTTCGCGAGCGCTATTTCGTCGGAAAGACTCGGCCGTTCTCCGGGTGGCCGGTGCCCGAAACCCGCTATCAGAAGTGGTTCCTCGACGCCGTCGATGGATCACTGCGGAGCAACCTCGTTTCGCGCCCGGGGTCGGTAAGCTATTCCGCTCTGGGGAGCGGACCCGGCGCGCATCGCGCCCAGTTCGAATTCGCGTTCGCGGAGCCGACTGCATTGGTTGGTCATATGCGGCTGCATATCGTCATGGCCGCCGAGGCGACGGACGACATGGACGTTTTCGTGGGTGTCTACAAATTCGACAGCGCCGGAAATCAAGTTCCGTTCGCCTTTTATTCGTTTTTCGAGGATGGCCCCGTTGCCCTTGGATGGCTGCGTGCTTCGCACCGCGAACTCGATTTGCAACAATCGACGGAGTTCCTGCCGGTCCTTAAGCACAAACGCGAATTGAAACTTGCACCAGGCGCGAGGACGCCGCTCGATATCGAGATCTGGCCCTCCGGCACGCGCTTCGCCGCCGGCGAGCGCCTGCGGCTGATCGTGCAGGGCACAGATCTGCAGAAATACTCGAAGATCCGCGATCCCGTTTATTTTCGCCACGACGATACCGTAAATGTCGGTCAGCATGTCATTTACACGGGACAAGATGACGCGTCCTACCTACAGGTGCCGATCGTACCGGCAGACTAAAGAGCGTACCTAAGGAGCACCAATGACACTGCTCGGAGTTCAATCCTTGGTCTACGGGATCGATGATCTCGATACTTGTACGCGGTTTTACGAGGATTTTGGGCTTGAAGTGGCTGATCGGATTCGGCGATGACCCGGTTTCAACTTGCCGAGGGGTCCTCGGTCATTCTAAAACACCGCGATGACCCCACCCTGCCACCCTCTTTTCTCACCGACCCCGGTCCGCGTGAAATTGTCTGGGGCGTCGACTCACAGGCCTCGGTCGAATCGGTGGCGGGCGATCTGCAACGCGACCGCGCCGTGCACGTCGATGCGGACGGCACCGTCCACTGTAGTGATGACTCAGGTATTTGCATCGGCTTTCGGGTATTTTCGCGTAAAGCGCTCGGTGTCGATGCCGCGCAGGATGAAAACAATCTTGCCCGCGTGGTGCGCTGGAATCGCCATCGCAAATGGTACGAGCGCGCCAGGCCAAAGCAAATCAACCACGTCGTTTTCGGTGTGCCCAACATTGACGCGGCCGTGGAGTTCTACACGCGCCGCCTCGGCTTTCGCGTGACGGACATCATGCGCGGCTTTGGCATGTTCATGCGATGCGACGGACGAAACGATCACCACAACCTATTCCTGTTCCGTGCACCCAAGGTGTTGTTCAGCCATGTCTCGTTTGCCGTCGAGACGGTTGACGAGTTGATGGTGGGCGCCAATGACATGCAGCGTCGTGGCTGGAAGAGCGACGTCGGTCTCGGCCGGCACCGTATCAGCTCACTCATGTTCTACTACATCGCGAGCCCGGCCGGCGGCCAGAGCGAATACAGCGCCGATTCAGATTACCTGACGGACGAGTGGAAGCCGCGCCTGTGGGACGCTTCCTTCGGTCAGTATCACTGGCTGGCACTGCCGCCACCGGAAGTCAAAATGTCGCGCCAAGGCACTGCCGAAATTCTCGAGGGACCCATCCCGAAGCTTGCGGAGACCGTTCGCGCGGTAGATCCAAACGCGCCGGTTGGTGCCGGAGAACGGCGATGACGATGAGGATCAGACGCATTGTCACCGGCGTCGATGCTCGCGGCGCTGCCGTAGTCGTGCACGATGGCCCAGCGCTGCATACGGTTTCGCGGCCCGCGATGAGTGTCGAGTCCGCACTGCTGTGGGTGACGGACGAGACGCCAGTCGATCTTTCAAAACGCGGCGATCCGGCCGACCGCGAGATTGGCGTTGCACCACCCGCTGGCGGCTCGATCCTGCGCGTGGTCGATTTCCTACCCGACCCAAATCGCAAACTCGATAACGCGGGATTCCTTGCGGAAATGGGACTGGCGCACGGAGCCAGCTCCGCCACGCCTGCCGCACGCCACCCGTTCATGCATCGAACCAAGAGCGTTGATTACGCCCTCATTCTGCAAGGGGAGATCGACATGTTGCTCGATGAAGGCGAGGTGCATGTATCGGCTGGGGATATCCTGATCCAGCGCGGCACCAATCACGCCTGGGTTAATCGTTCTAACGCGTTGTGCCGGATTGCCTTCATCCTCATCGACGCCCTCGACTTCCCGCCGCCGAACGAGTCTCCCTTTCCCTCGCCCTAACTCGGAGTCTGACTCAATCGCACACGAAGAATACTCACGCAGGGCGTTGATCACGGCGGCGGCCTGCACCATCGGTATGATGGTAAGCGTTGTGCCGTTTCACATCGGCACATTTCCGCTGTTCCTCGGTCCCGTATCTGCCGAGTTCGGCTGGGGCCGCGCGGGTTTTGCCATGTCGGTAGGACTGTCAGGCCTGTGCGCCGCGCTGTCCGCACCCTTCGTTGGACGGTTGGTGGATCGGTTCGGCGCCCGACCGGTGCTGCTGCCGGCGATCGTGATCTACGCAATCGCCACGGCGGCGCAGTCTCTGCTGACTGCATGGAAGCCGCAGTTCTACGCAACTTACTGCCTACTTGGCGTCAGCGAGGCAATTGCGGGACCCGTTGCCTTCTCACATCTCATCTCATCTACGTTTCGCATGCGGCGCGGTCTTTTTCTCGCACTGGTCATTGGCGCAGCACCAACCGTCTCGATCATGATCATGGCACCTATCACGCACTTACTGATCGACCATTATGGATGGCGAACAACCTACCAGATCCTCGGCGCAATCATCCTGCTGCTGGGATTTCCGGCTATGGTAGTGATACAGCGGGATCCACTGAGAACCACTGGGGCGCACACGCCGGCAGCGCCTCCGGGCGCGGCAGTCGAGATTCCGGGGCGCACGGTACGACAAGTATTCGCCGCGGCGACGTTTTGGATCACCCTGGTCGCCCTCGTTGTCCATTCGCTCGTGGTGGGTGGTGTGCGAGCCCACTTTGTAGCGCTGCTGACCGACCGCGGGATCTCGACAGCAATCGCTACCTTCGCGTTGGCCACATTCGCGCTCGCCGGCCTGATCGGAAATGTGTGCTCAGGCATCCTCCTCGATCGCGTACCGAGCGCACGAGTGGCGTTGCCGTTCTTCGCCGCCGCATTACTCGGGCTGTTGGTGCTGGATCACGCCGCCGGCGCTGTTATGGCGCTTGCGGGAATCGCGATCCTTGGTTTCGGCATCGGTGCCGAATCCGGGATCGGACCTTATCTCTTTTCGCGGTATTTCGGGATGCGCTCGTTCGGCACGATCTACGGTTGCCTTGTGTCGCTTCTCGCAATCTCCTCGGGCCTCGGGCCCTATCTGCTCGGGCGTTCTTTTGACCGATTCGGATCGTACAGCCGCGGACTTGGCGTGGGGGAAATTGGCCTTGCGCTCGGGATCGTTCTCGTAATGATGCTCGGCCCCTACGTCTACACCGTACGCACGCATAACGCAGACACAAGCGTAGACCCCCTCCCCCTTGCTCCTGAGACAACAAGAACCAAGTTGTGAAGCTAGTACTCTTCCAAGACGCCCAGAACAGCGCGGCGCGCGCTGGAATTCTGACGGTACGCGGCGTCGTAGATACCTCGGGAGCCGTTGCGGCGGTCTCCTCGCCGCAGCTTACTATGCAGAGTCTCATTGATCGCTTCGACCATATTCGTCCGGCGCTGGAAACGCTGGCTGTGACCGGCGCGGCCATTCCTCTCAATGAGGTTCGTCTACGCTCGCCGCTGCCTAGGCCCGGAAAGATCCTCGCCTGCATCGCGAACTATTGGGAGCACGCTCAGCGCGAAGCGCGGCCCCTCAACATGTTCATGAAGAATCCCGATGCCATCGTCGGTCCCGGCGATACGATCGAGCTACCCGCATTCACCGAACCCTCGGCGTTCATGCATGAGGCGGAGCTCGCACTCGTGATTAAGGGACCCGCCAAACAAGTCAAGCGTGACGACTGGCGCAGCGCGGTTTTCGGCTACACGTGCATGATCGACGTTTCCGCGCGCGGTGAGGGGCGATTCACTTGGCCCAAGGGGCCGCCGGCCAGCTGGCTTGGAAAGTCCTTTGATACCTTCGCGCCGCTCGGCCCGTGCATCGCGACCCTCGATGAGATTCCCGAGCCGAATGATCTGCTGGTGAGGTTCTGGGACGACGGGCAGCTGCGTCACAACTACAGCACCGACGACATGGAACACCGCGTCCCCGAGCTGGTGGAATTCGCGACGAACGTGATGACGCTTTATTCGGGAGATCTCATTTCGTGCGGAACTAATCACGAGGGCCTCGGCAATCTGCAGGACGGCGAAACGGTAGAGATTGAGATTGAGCGGATCGGCCGCATGGCGCTGAAGGTGCGCGACCCTCTCAAGCGTAAATGGGACCGCGGGGTCTATCTCGGCGAGAACTCCACGAACCCCGCCGCGGTCCGACGCCATCGGCCCGATCCCACCGCCTGATCGACGCCGCTACAAGCGCAGGAATGCCACCGCGTTAGCGCCGAGGATTTTCACCCGGTCGTGCACGCTAATTGGCGCCGCATCGATGAATTTCCGACCGGCAATATTTGCAGCGAATGGCCAATCGATAGAGAACAGTATCCGGTCCACGCCCATTTCCATCAGGCAGCACGTTAATGCCGGATTGGAGAAATTCGCAGCAGTGGTCAGCCAGAAATTCTCGTGGAAATAATCCTGCAGAGGACGCTTCAGTGACGCACGACGATTAATATTGGCATCACACCGCACCAGTGAGAATGGCAAAGACTCGCCCAAGTGGCCGAGAAGGATCTTAAGCTTCGGATGTGCGTCAAAAATGCCGCTTAGCATGAGACGCAGTGCCTGTGTTGCCGTTTCGACAGTGTACTCCCAGCCCGGGCCAAGCAAGGCCGGGTATTGACCGTAATAGGCTTCGGCGACCGCCACCGGCGATACATCTGGGTGCAGGTAAATCGGGACATCGAGGGACTCAGCCTCCGCGAAGATATCCCAAAAACGCCGGTCGTCCAGCGGAATCCCGGCACCACGTCCATGCAACATAGCACCTTTGAAGCCGAACTCGCGCACCGTGCGCCGCAGCTCTACGACCGCCGCGTCGGGGGCCGTGAGCGGCAACGCCGCAAATCCCGCGAACCGTCCTGGATGCGACTCGATCGTGCGCTGGATGAGTTCGTTTGTTTGCCGAGCCAGGTCGATCGCCCTTTCGGGCTGGAGGTTTTGAGGCCCGCTGGGAAAATGAGAGAGCACCTGAAGGTCAATGCCCGCCTCGTCCATCTCGCGGAGGCGCCGCTCGCCAAGGTCGAGGAGCGCCTCACCCAACACTCGGGGAATCGTTCCCAGTAGATCGGGATGAGAGTAGTGCTCTTCGAGCGTGACAACCTGCGGTGGCGGCATCTCGCGGGCACTCTACCGCGGTGTCCTCCGACCGTTCAACACATTTTGCCGTCGTCATCGATGAGCTTGGCGCGCGTCGCAGTAAACCGACGGCAGCAACCGCGAGCGCCGCGAAGCGTGGGCAGCCCAGTGAGTAGATGAAGTTCCTCAGCGGATCTGCCAACCGGATTCAACCACAGCTACTAAATGCGCTTAGGTTTAGGATTGATGATGCAGCGGCCATGGCCCGCGGCTGCGCACGCCGAATCGCCGCTCGCATGTCATCGATTAGCTGCCGACAACGTCCAGGAGCAGCCACCTTTTAGAAGGGGTGTTTTTGGGGGTATCTGACGTCAACCGAAATCAAAAAACCCTGAAATTCTCGATGTTTTCTCGCTGGTTTCGGTTCCGTCCCGGGGAGCCAGTAAAATCAATAATTTAGAAGAACATAAGCCTTCGAACTGATCGACGTAAATGCACCTCGGGTGCAGTACGGGTGCAGTACGGGTGCAGTATGTGAAGCGTCTCAGCGTGAACTCAGCCGTACAAAACAAGTCAGAAAGCCTCGTGCTACAAGACACTAACTGGTGAGGAATCGCCAGCTATGAAGGCGTTCACGGGCTGGACCTATAAAAACCTCGATGCCGAGTCGATAGATTCCTCTCGATTAGCTAGAGGGTCCTCGATCAGAGAGCTCCCAAGCTACGATCAAATGCCAGCACGGCCTGATCGACGTGTTCCCGGCGAAACACCAGTGGCGGGCGCATCTTGATGATGTTGCCGTGGACCCCCTCGCTTCCGACGAGCACGCCTTCGTCCCGCAGTCGATTGATCAATCGGCCCGTCTCCTTTGCAGCCGGAGCTCGGCTCTTGCGGTCGATGACCAACTCGACCCCGATCGCAAGACCGGTGCCACGAACAGCGCCGATGATGTCGTGTCTGGCCATTAACGCTTGCAAACCCGTCTTGAAATAGCTTCCGATCGCCGTTGCATTCGCGATCAGATCTTCGTTGTCCAGCACTTCTAGTACGGCGAGCCCGGCGGCGCACGAGACGTTATTGCCACCGAACGTGGAAAAGAACGCGGTCTGGTCCATGAAGAGATCCAGAATTTCCGGCCTGGTGATGACCACCCCGACCGGGTGTCCGTTACCAGCTGGCTTTCCTACGGTGATAATGTCGGGCGTGACTTCGTGATGCTGATAGCCGAAGAAGTGTTGGCCCATGCGACCGAATCCCGCTTGGACCTCGTCCGCGATGCAAAGCCCGCCCGCGGCGCGCACGCGGCGGAAGACCTCGGCGACATAGCCCTTGAGCGGTTCCAGGATGCCGTTGGTCATGAAGGCCGAGTCGACAAAATAGGCGGCGGGCTTCAATCCGGCCTCAGCCATTGATTTAATTGCCCGGTCCGCATCCTCGGCATAACGCAGGCCTGGATCTGGCGTATCCGTGCCGTAAATACCGCGATAGCAGTCGGGGGCGAGAAGGGTCCTGACGTGTGCGGCCAGTGCGCCGCTGCGGCGCGCCGACGGCGACACGGCATCAATCGCTTCGGTGATGCCGTGGTAGGCAAATTCCTGCGTAAGTGCACCGCACGCTCCCGACCATGCGGCCGCCATGCGCCAGGCCACATCGTTCGCCTCGCTACCTGAATTGACGAATGCGCACGCCGTCAGCGCTCCTCCGGTTTTCGCACCCAGGCGCTCGGCGTAGTCGAGCACTTGTTCGCCCAAATAACGTGTGTTGGTATTGAGTATTCGACTCTGGCGCGAGATGGCGTCCGTCACGTGCGGATGACAATGGCCGACGATTGGCACATTGTTGTAACAGTCGAGGAAGCGTCGCCCCGATGCATCGACAATCCAAACGCCTTCGCCGTGAACCGCGTGTATTGGCCGGTCGTAAAACACGTACGGGCGCGAGCCCAACAGGCGCTTACGGCGGACCATCATGTCCTCGGTCGACTGTGCTGGTACAGACAGCAAATTCGGACGTCTCCCGCAGGCAACGCCGACGATGGCGTCGAGTCCCGTACGGCCGATTCGTTGCAGGGCTTCAATCACCTGAAGGCTTCCAAAGCCCACCTCCGCAGCGTAGTTCGGCTCCTCGGGTGTATGCGTGCGGCGGTACGCATTGACGAGCAGAGCGATGATGAGCCGCAGTTCGATCAGATCGAACAGCAGTGCGCATTCCTTAGGCTCAAGCGGCGTCACTTCGTGGTACCCGCTGACCAGGTGCTTAAGAACCAGCAGAATCCGGCTGGTCGAGGTCATGAAGTCACTGAGCGCTGCAGACACATCGCAGATCAGCGGGCCGTGGATTACATCGCCGAAGTCGATAATCCCGGCGATCTCGGCATCGTCCAGAATAAGATTGTAAGCGTGCAGGTCGCCGTGAATCACCTGCGCTCGGAGGCCATCGAGTCGTGGCAGAACCGTGTCCAGACATCGCCGCAGGACTTCCGCAGCCATTGACTGTTGTTGTGGATCCGGGAGCATGTCGACAAACTGCAGATACTGAGGCGCCATGCGCACGTCCCACAGGAGCTTGCGCTCGCCCGCCGCAGGATGAAAAAACCCACGCATTGCGAGGCCCAGCCTCGCCTGGAGCCCCCCAATCCGATGCAGCATCGCTGGCTCAAGCTCGCGGTTGCCGGCGACATATCCTTCTAGGTACGAAAGCGCGTAGACACTGTGCGCGCTTCCGTCCTCGAAATTTACGCGCACTGTCTTCTGTCGCCCGTTGGTGAGGCGGATGCGAGGGACCGGTATCGAGGGATCAACTCGCTGAATATGCCGCAGCACCTCGATCTGACAATCGATAACCCCGGGGTCTTCGTCGGTGTTGGCCACTTTCAAGACCCACGCGCCGCCATCATCTTCTCGAAAAAGGGTGTTTTGGTCGCGCTCACTGTAGATGGGTTTCGCGTTGCCGCAAAGGCCAAAGTACTCCGCCGCAATTTGCTGCACGTTACTCAGCCGGAGTGTCGGCGCGTTGGCGCGCAGGAATTTCATGCTCTGACCTCTTCGGCAATGGGTCATTCTAATCGACACGGAAGATCAAAGGCATCTACCCCCGCCGCGAAGTGGGTCAGCTGCTGACAAGTACCACACCACAAGAACTGTCGATAAGAGTCTCACGACGTCTCCTTTATTTGGGCCCGATAACATCCGAGAGGCTCCGTATGGTGCAAATGTTCGCCCAAGGGCCTCAAGGTGCCACGGGATGCGCTGTCGACGATGTCTCCGAGACTCGTGCTGATCGGCGTTTCAAATCGATCAACAGCACGATGGACACGATCAGCTGTGCCGCTTGTAGGAGGGCCCAATTCCGGATCTCCGCGGTCACCGGGAACATGAGAGCGGAAAAACCCCACAATACGTCCGCAAACGCGTGCGTTAGGGTCGGCACCCATATATTCCGCGATCTGATGTACAGCCATCCTAAGGGGATCACCGCCAGAACATTGTCTATCGGGGTCATTACGAACGGTCCGAGGAGCGGATGCTTCGGAAACGTCCCCATGAAGTAATGGATTGGCGTGTGCCAGAAGCCCCAAAGCAGCCCAAGCAGCAGCAGTCCGCCCACGAGGCCGAATTCGCGGATAAATTTCTTTTGCGCGTAACCTCGCCAACCGAACTCCTCTGCAAACGCGAACGGAATCGCGATCGCTGTGTACATCAGAATGTTTTCCAGAAGCTTATTCGGGTTTGAGGCCATCCGGCCGATTGCGGTCGAAGCAGCGGCCAAGCCGGCATAGCCGAGCCGAATCGAGAGCGGGAGCGACAGGGCGAGTGCGATGACCGGAAGGAGAAGCGCCCAGAGCCAATAGATCGGCGGGCCCACGCCCCAGCCGACCGATCTGAAACCGTCGCTGAACCAACGGCGAAAGAGCAGCGCCAGCAGTCCCGGGATGATTGCCAAGGCATTCTCCGCCCAGTTATTGGTGATATGCAGTAAGGAAGGATGCGACAACGAGAGTCGTTGACAGCACGACACTCAACCCGTAGAGCAGAATCTCCCTGCGCCGCTCCGTTGAGGACTTAGTGTCGTCCGACTGTGTGCGAGGCTGCATTGTTTTGCTCATCGCGATTTGCCCCAAAGGAATACCCGAGCGAGTTAACGTTGTAACCCAGCAATGATTGTGCCAGTTGAGAAACCACATCAATCATGCTCCTGAGGCCCCACTCGATGGGTTTTACAGGGGGAAGGTGTCCGCGGACAGTGTCCGTACAGAAGGCGGACACTAGCTGGCCGGCTCTCGCAACAATGTAGTACGACTCCGCTTCATACAGTGTTTGGCGCCGCGCGCTACTGAATAGACGCTCCCGCGTTCCATCGCGACAATCGGTCAATGGGCCGCTACCGTCACGAGGTCTACGAGAGACGGTGTGAGCCAAGGCCACAATAGGGAGTTTTATGCGCCGTTGGCCGACATTCAAAAACCCGCCTCCGAGAGGCTCGCGGACGAGTTGCGAGCCTTCACTTCGGGGCTGATCGAGCCGGACTGGCTAGCACTTTATCGCTTTATCGTTGCGGACGGCTGGCGTTTTCCTGATCCTGCTCGCGTCTTCGATCAATCCGGCATGCGCGTTATACGGCGGCGCTTTGCGGAACTGCTCGAAACCGGAGGAGTACCTGCCACTAGGTCAAGGCAAGCCGCCGGCGAGGGGTGCTTACGAAAACCACGCCACACCGGCGGGAGCTCACGTCTTCGCTCTCGCTTTATCGCCGGCTGTCTGTGAAGCTTCGCGTCTATGCGCAACGACAAAGATTTCGGCACGCAACGACCCATCTCCCGAAGGGATTTTCTGGATGGCGTTGCATTGACGGTGGGCGGTGGCTTGATTTCTCGCCATGCGTTGGCGTTTGGCGAGGCATCCGTCGCGGCCGACAATCGGCCCGGCTACTATCCGCCGGCGCTGATGGGGATGCGTGGCAACCACGATAGCTCCTTCACTTATGCTCATCGGCTGCGCGACGGCACATCCTGGGACTCCGGGGGCCCGCCTGAGAGCACGGGCGAAAGCTTCGACCTAGTCGTTGTGGGTGGCGGCATCAGCGGCCTTGCTGCCGCCCATTTCTATCGCAAGAAGGCCGGGGGCCGCGAACCCCGCATTCTGATCCTCGATAATCATGACGATTTCGGCGGCCATGCGAAGCGCAATGAATTCCGCATCGGTGAGCGCACGCTGCTGTCGCATGGCGGCACGATGTCGATCGAGCGGCCGTCCCAATACAGCAAAGTCGCGATGGGCCTGCTCATCGAACTGGGCATCGACGTGCAACGTTTTTACAAAGCCTTCGATCGCAAGCTCTACGGCCGGCTCGGCACCGCCATGTTTTACGACCGCGCGACCTTTGGTGAGGATCGCCTCACGTCCGGGATGGGTAAGACCCCATAGCCCGATTTTATGGACCAGTCCCCGCTGTCCGCGGACGTCCGCCGCGACATTGTGCGCATCTACACCGAGAAGAAGGACTATCTTGCGGGTCTAGACCGCGCGCAGAAGATCGAGCGCCTGAGCAATGTCAGCTACGCGGATTACCTGACGCAGATCTGCAAAGTCACGCCTGCCGCGCTCGCATTCTTCAGGACCTACACCAACGATCAGTTTGCGGTAGGCATTGACGCCGTGCCCGCGCTCGATTGCCTCATGACGGGCGACGATTACAGCGCCATCACTTACCCGGGATTCGACGGATTGAATCTGGGAAGCTTGTCTGTGGCATCGACGCGCCAGAGCGAGGCGTACATCTTTCATTTCCCCGACGGTAATGCCTCGATCGCGCGCATGCTGGTGCGTCGGCTCGTGCCCGGCTCAATTCCTGGTCGCACCATGGAGGATATCGTCACGGCCAGCGTCGACTATGGGCGGCTCGACCAGGCGGGCTCGCCGGTCCGTCTGCGCCTGAACAGCACCGTCGTGCGGGTCGCCCATAATGGACCCGCGGAAACCTCCAACGACGTCGATATTGCCTACGAGCGTGACGGAAAGCTGCAATCTGTTCGCAGCAAACACTGCATCCTCGCCTGCTACAACTCGATGATTCCGTATATTTGCCCTGAGCTCCCTGAGAAGCAGCGAGACGCGCTGTCCTATCTGGTCAAGGCGCCGCTGGTGTATACGCATGTGGCGATTTCCAACTGGACCAGCTTTCACAAGCTCGGCATTCATCAAATCGTATCTCCCGGGAGCTATCACAGCTTCACGGCCCTTGATTTCCCGGTCAGCCTCGGCGATTACCGGTTTCCAGCCAACCCCGAGGAACCGATGGTCCTGTTCATGCTGCGTACTCCCTGCAGGCCAGGATTGTCCGTGCGCGACCAAAATCGCGCCGGGCGCACCGAGCTGATGGCGACGCCCTTCGAGACCTTCGAGCTGAATATCCGACAGCAACTCGGCACCATGCTCGGGCCGGCGGGCTTCGATCCCGCGCGCGACATCCAGGGCATCACTGTCAATCGCTGGGCTCATGGCTATTCATTCGGCCCGAATTCTCTGTTCGATCCGGCCTGGAAACCGGGCGAGGAGCCCTGGGCTGTGGGACGCCAGCGATTCGGCCGCATCACGGTCGCCAATTCCGATGCCGCAGCCCGGGCTGAAACCGACGCCGCCATCGACGAAGCCCATCGCGCCGTGCAAGAGATCCAATAGTGCGATTAACCTCGCCCTCCCCACATTTCGTAGCTCACCTGCAGAGCCCGCTCATCGCCGACGTGCTCGGCTTCAGGGGGTCGGCGAGCAGTACGAAGCCGACACTGGACCTCTCGATATTTTTGCTCTTCAAAACGATAAGAAAGAATTTGCTGGTGTCTGAGCTGAAAATTCCTTGAGCAGCCGCTAATTGGCGTGTATTAGGTTGCTAGTGACACCAGTACATACGGAATGACCCAGTAGCCATAGTACTGTGACTCCAAATTGTGGGGAAACGGCAACACTTGAAGGGGGCATCGAATGAGTTTGGATTTTAAAAGGCTGTGCGTAGTTCCGGTGGCAATGTTGGGTCAGCTCATGCTTCCCGGACTCGCGACGGCGGAGCCGGCCGAATCCACGGCATCAGCTGGCGGCGGACTCGAGGAAATCGTCGTCACTGCCCAGCGCCGCACAGAGCGGCTCGAGGACGTGCCGATGAGCATCCAGACCTTCAGCCAGGAGAAGCTCGACCAGCAGGGCCTAAGGACCATTGATGACCTGAGCCGCCTCACTCCGGGAATCACGTTTTTACGCAATGGGATGAGCAACAGCGGCAATTACAACGACGAGGATTCCGATATCTCGATCCGCGGCATCGATTCGACCGCCGGCGCCTCGACCACGGGCATTTACATGGATGACACGCCGATCCAGACCCGCCACTTGCAGTTCGGCACGGTAAACCCATTCCCCGCGCTCTTCGATCTGGAGCGCGTCGAGGTGCTCAAAGGTCCTCAGGGCACGCTGTTCGGCGCGGGCTCCGAAGGGGGCACCATCCGTTTCATCACGCCAGACCCGAGCCTCACGACTTATCAGGTATACGCACGAGCCGAGTTTGGCCAGATCGAGAGCGGCGGCCAAAACTACGAAGCGGGCTTTGCGGTCGGCGGCCCGCTCATCGACGGCGTGCTCGGATTCAGGTTCAGCGTGTCCGACCGCCAGGACGGCGGCTGGGTCGATCGCGTCAACTATACGGCGCCGACGCCGACTCCGTACACCGCCGCGCCGCCCTATTACGGCCTCATCTATCCCGGCCCGGCCGTTTATGCCGGCACCACCCAGAAAAATTCGAACTGGCACGACACGCAGACCGCTCGGCTCGCGCTGAAGTGGGCGCCGTCGGATGATCTGACCGTGACGCCGTCGATCTATGTGCAGACCTTGCATTATAACGACACGGGCGCGTACTGGGTCTCCCTGTCGGACCCGTCCGACAACACCTACTACAACGGCAACGCGCAGCGCGATCCGAGCACCGATCCCTGGTACCTGGGTGCGATCAAGGTGGATTGGAACACCCCATTTGCGCATGTCATTTCGAACACCTCGTATTTCTCGCGCAATCAGCATTCCACCTCGGATTACACACAGTGGCTCAATACCGTGTACTTCGGCGACCAGTTCGTGGGAGCCAACGGCAATACCAGTGAGAACGTCTCCGCCTACTTCAGCGACAACCAGAACAATTTCACGCAGGAGATCCGTGCCAGCTCCGTCAATCCGCAGGCCCGGCTCACCTGGAGCGCCGGCGTGTTCTATTCACACGTGCTCGAGAACACCACCGAATCCATCTACGATCCGAGCTGGGCAACGAATACGGGTACCCCTCCGCTGCCCGGCGACATTATCTACAGTCAGCCGGTATTCAGCATGCTCGACAAGCAATACGCGGTGTTCGGCGAGGCCAATTTTAAAATCACCGATTACTTGAATTTCACAGCTGGCCTGCGCTATTCGCACATCGATTACACCAACGTCGCCGTGGAAAGCGGAACAATCCTGCCGCAAAGCATCAACAGCACGACGTCGGGCAGCGACAAGCCGATCACGCCGCGCTTCGTGTTGAATTATCAGCCCTCGCAGGAAAGCTTGTACTATGCGAGCGCCGCGAAGGGCTTCCGGCCGGGCGGCGCCAATGCCGAATTGCCGACCACCTGTACCGCGGGTCTACCGGCGCCGATTCCGAGCACGTTCGATTCCGATTCGCTGTGGCAGTATGAGCTAGGCTCCAAGCAGACGCTGCTCGACCATCACCTGCAAGTCAACGCCTCCATCTATTACCTGCAGTGGAAGAACATCCAGCAGTTCGTGTATCTGACCTGCGGCCTTGGATTCGTGCCGAACCTCGGCAACGTCACTGGCAGGGGCGGAGACATTGAGATTGCCTGGCGGGCGACCGATGATCTGACCTTCGGGCTGAATGGCGCCTATACGACGACCTACTACAACGGTACCGAGGCGTTGACGGGCGAGGGCGAGGCCGTGAACCTGGTGACGGCCGGCGATCACCTGGCCGCCTCGCCGTGGAACCTCTCGGCCAGCATGCAATACGTTTTCAGCCAAGTCGAAAAGAAGCCGTATCTGCGTCTCGATTACCAGTACGCAACGGCACAACACAGCGTGATACCGGTGCTCGACCCGAATAACAGTCCAAACAGCGACCCGACGCTGCCCGGACTGCCGGTGATACGCATACTGTCGGTGCGCGCCGGCGTGCGCTTCAACGGCCTGGACCTGTCGTTGTTCGCGCAGAACGCACTCGACTATCACACGCCGATCTTCGTCTCGCGCGATCTGGCGACGACAGTGCTCAACGGTTACGGGACCGCGGCGGAGCCCGACAACTTCGACACCAACTACTTCGGGCGCGGCTATGCGCCGATGATCTACGGCGTGACGATGACGTACCGATACTGACCGCGGTCTTGGCCTTCGGCCTTCAAGGGGACGGCACACTCACCGAGGATTTCCTCTTCGGCGTCCTGCTGCCGCGTGCAGTCGCGCCGGATCGTGATGAGCGGATTATTCGGGCCTCTTGGACATCCAACGCAAATGCAGGAGTAGCAGCCGAATTAATTTACAACTGCCCAAGACGCATCACGGCGTCATGGTTCATGCCCATACACGATATTGCCGCTCCACATGGTGAAGACGACCGTCGCCCGGTTCAGTTCCCGGGCGGGAACAGTGAGCACATCGCGATCGATCAATACAAGATCCGCGCGTTTGCCGGGAGCGATTGATCCGATCTCGCTCAGCTGGCCCAGCACTTGCGCGGAATTGCGGGTATAGGCATACAGCATCGCTTCGCGCGGCATACGTTGCGAGGCGGTCAGGACGCCCTGCGGCCCGGAGCGTGTTTCTGCTTGATAGATGGCCGCGAAGGGATTGGCCGTGCTCACCGGCCAATCGCTGGCTCCAGCAATCTCGCCGCCGGTGTCGAGAATGGAGCGAGCGGGATACATCCAGCGGTAAATCGCCGGGTCGATGTACGGTTTTACCTGTTCGTTCGTGCTCGGATCGGCCACCGCCCACAAAAGCTGAAGATCGGCAATCACATCGAGCTGTGCAAATCGCGGGATGTCCTCGGGGTCTACGAACTGCGCGTGCGTTAACGAGAATGGAATCTTCGCGTCCGGATAGGCTTTACGCGCAGCCTCGAAGGCGTCCAGGGAGGTTTTGACGGCCAAGTCTCCGATCGCATGGATATGCACATTCAGTCCGCGTCGGGCAGCTTCCGTCACCAACGCGTTCATTTTCGCCGGCGTAAAGAGCAGTTGCCCGGATCGGCCGGTATTCACGTACGGCTTGCTGAGCGCGGCGGTCTGCGAGGGGATTTCCACGACCCCGTCAGCGAAAACCTTGAGGCCCGGAATCGTCAAATTAGGTACGTCCTTGAACTTCGCTTGCAAAGCCTGGACGACGTCGATCTGCTGATTGCCGAGGTCCGGTTGGACGACGGGGTATGCCGCGACGTGCGCCGTCAATTCTCCCCGCTCGGCGAGCGCCCTGTACACAGGCAAAAACCCAGGATCGTCGGCGCTCGCGGGAACAGCGCCACCGACCACGCCGCTGACCGCGGCGTCGAGCCAGCCGGTGATGCCGAGCCCGTTCATATAGTGAACTGCAGCCTCCCCCGCCCGCAGCATAGTCTCCGGAGATGGTGCCGGAAGACTTTTATCGAGCTTGACTTTGCAGGCATCGACTACAAATCCATTGGGATTGAAAGCGCCATCGAACCCGTAGCAATGTCGCTCGTCCGGCGGCAATCCTCGGATGTAGTCCGCCGTGATCCCTGCGCGTCCGCGCGCCGGCTTGTTGGCCCATGCGGTATGTCCGTCTGAGCCGCGCAGCACGATAGGCTGCCGGGCGAACGCGCCGCCGCTGAGCGCCGCGTCGATTTCGGCCGCATGCGCCCAATAGCCGAGGTCGATGCCGTTCACCACCAACACATCCCCCAGGCGGCTGTCTTTCTTCTCGAGGTGCTTGGCCACAAATTGCGTCAGCGCGGGTATGGAGTCCTTGGTATCGGGATAGTTCGCCTGAATCAAAGTTATACCGCCCATGATTGGGTGGGCATGTCCGTCGATCATGCCGGGCATCAGGAACTTGCCCTGGAGATCGACCTTGCGGGCGGTCGGCCCCGCGGCCTTCTCGACGGCGGCGAGCTCGCCGACCGCGATGATCCGGTCGCCGCGGATCGCCACCGCCTCGGCGTATGGGCGGCCATATTCCGCGGTAAATACCTGCGCATGGTATAGAACCGTAGTTGCCGCGACGTCGGCCGCGCACAGCGCGGCGCTCGAGAACAGACCGGTACAGACGAGCACGCCGCAGATGCGCGAAATCAAGGATTCCCAATCGGCAAGTCGAGTCATGCGATACATTAAAACCCCGGGACCTGTAGCCTTATCCAACCACACTCGAACCCCTGGGTCTGGACGTGATCCAAAGAACTATGCACTAGACTTAGCTTGAGCCTTCCACCCGGCCCGTGGCTGCTTCGCAGCGGAAATCGCGAACCGCAGGGCGAAATTTTTCCAATACAGCAAGCGTGTACGGTGTTGCGTCGAGGGTGCGCCAGGCGGTAATGACGACCACTAAGTCCTCGTCGGGAAACATCCACAGGTACTGCCCGCCAAAGCCACGTCCCGCCCACGCATAGCGCGGACCGCCGCCATAAGGTGCGAGCCACCATTGATAGCCGTATTTCCAACCGCCCCCGGCATCTACATGCGCCTTCATAGAGTCCATAATCCACTCTGATTTGAGTAGTCGATGAGCGTCCCAAACGCCATCATGCATGTACAGATATCCGATCTTCGCAAGATCCTTACTGTTGAGGTACACCCCACCTTCGGTGTCAGCCACGCCGAGCGGCGAGCGTTTCCAGTGATAGTGTTGGATGCCGAGTGGCTTGAACAGGTAGCGGCGCGCGTAGCCTTCGATGTCTTGACCCGTTTCCTTCTTGAAAATGTATGCGAGTAATTCAGTCGCGCCGCTGTTATAGGCAAAGGTCGAACCCGGCTCGTGTGCCATCGGCCGGTCAATCACAAATTTCACCCAGTCACGGCTCGCCTCCATCAGGTTCACCGTATTTCGTGGATCGGCGTATGGGACGTCCTCATTCCAATCGAAGCCGGTCGTCATTGTCAGCACGTGTCGCAAGGTCATGTGCCGCTTTTTGTCGTCGACGTTGCCGACCGACTTGACGTCGAAGTAATGAAGCACCGGTGTCTCAAGCGGTGCCCTGAAGTCGCCGCGTGCGATTGCTACGCCTATTGTTGCGGAAGTGATCGACTTTGACACCGATTGCATCGTATGTTCATCGGTGCCCTGGTAGTACGGGTGCCAGGTCGGATCGAAATAGTTGTAGGGCCCCGACAGGTGCGCATTCAGTGGCCCCCGCTCGTGTGCTTCCTTCTGATAGATCGTCCGGTAGTCGTGAGTGTAGTAACGCTCGAAAGCGACTTTGCCGCAGCGAAGGACGAGAAAGCTGTCGACCAGCGGCACTTTGCCGGCCACGAACTCCGAATCTAGCGCTAGCAACGGCTCGGACGCGAGGCCGACGGTCTCCGGCGTCGCGCGCGGCCAGTCGCCGGACCAGGCTACGACCGGCATGACGCTGAGCAGCGTGAGAGCGAGCAATGACCTCATCGGATTCTCCAACAGTGCACCGAGAGCTTGTTTCAACTGTAGCAGACGACGCCAGAGCAAGGGCTGAAAACATTGTTTGTCCTCGATGTAAGTCGAGACAGATCGCCACCGATATGATTCTCCTGAGTGGTCATTCCGCGCTTGGATTCTTGCGGCGAGTTGACGTACAGGTGGACCATCACTTTGTCGGCGCCCGTGATATCGGCATATCGCGCACTTTCCTGCTCAGTCTTTCTGAACACTCTGGTAAACGACGTTGCCTCCGACGACGGTTTCCAACACCTTGATCTTTGCGATCTCTTCGGCGGGCACTGTGAGTGGATTGTGGTCGAGCACGATGAGATCGGCCAGCTTGCCGACTTCAAGTGACCCCGTCACGTCATCTTGGTGCAACTCATAGGCGGCGTTGATCGTCGCGGCACGCAGCACGGCCTGGCGCGACAGGCCGGGATCCTCGCCGAGCCTGCCACGGAATTCGGCCGGCGCATCTGGGGCGTTCGTGCGGGTCACACCGACCTTGAGCGCAAACCATTCGTCCAACGCATCCACCGGCCAATCGCTGCCGAAGGCGATAGGGGCATTGGCCGCCGCCAGGAGGCCCGCGGGTTCGAGAATTTTCATGCGCTCGGGCCCGAAATAATCCTTGAGCCCGAGTGTGTCGCCCGCCGGTTTTTCCCACTGAAACGACAGCACCGGAATGGCACCGAGCGCCTTGAAACGCGCGAAATCCGCTGGCGCGACGATCTCATCGTGCGCGATGGCCGGGCGGATGTCGGCGGCAGGCAACGCCTTGCGCAGCGCCGCTATGCCATCGAGCGCAGCGCGGACCGCACCGTCGCCATCGGCGTGCAGGTGCGGATCGATACCCGCCCGGCCGAGCGCGATCAGGGCGGTTTCGAGCACCTTAGGCGAAAAGTACACGGCCGGGCCGCGGCTTGTGCCTGGCTGCCAGTTAGGATGCTCGGCGGTTCCCAAGTTTTGCCGGTACGGCTCCAAGACCGCCCCTGTTAGCGCCGGCGCTGCAATGACGCCATCGAGAAACAGCTTCGCGTTGCGCACTGTAATGCCGGGCGCGGGCGTGATCGGGCCCTCATCGTACTGTTTCCTGAATTTGAGGACCCGGGCTATCGCTTCATCGAGCGTACCGGCCTCGGTAGGTTCGATGAGCGGCGCAAAGTGCGCCCGCGCCGTGAGCTTACCGGCCTGGCGCACGGTCGCGAATGCGGCCAGGTCCTCAGGGTGGGCCATGGCGTCCAGAAAGCTCGTGACACCCTGGCCGTTCATTGCCTTGAGCGCTGCCGCCGCGGCGTGCGCGTCTTGCGCAGCGGTGGGCTTGGGTATGAGCGTCTGGAACACCTCGAATGCAGCATCTTCGAGCAAACCGGTAGGCTCCCCTGCAGCGTCGTGCCAGATCTTGCCGCCGAGCGGGTCGGGGGTCGCCGCAGTGATCTTTGCCAGCGCCAGTGCGCGCGAATTGGCAAGTACCGTATGGCCGAATGAGGAGCGCACGATGATAGGTCGCTTGGTATTTAGCGCATCGAGCGTCGCGCGGCTCGTCTTGACGCCAGCGGGACGCATGCTCTCTTGGAACCAGCTGACGACCTCGAGCCATCTGTCAGGTTCTTGGGATTTGGTCTGAGCGAGACACACTTGAACTCGGTGCTGCAATTCACTGACCGTCAGCGACTCATAGTGCAGGTTGCATTTGAGCAGTGTCGCACCGGCCTCCAGCGGGTGCATGTGGCCGTCGATGAGGCCGGGCATCAGAAAGCGCCCCTTGAGGTCCACGCTAACGGTCGCGATGCCGGTGTATGGCGCCAGTCCCTGATTGCTGCCGACGTAGAGGATCCGTCCGTCACGGATCGCCAGCGCCTCGGCTTGCGAACTGCCGGCGTCTGCGGTGAAAATGATTCCATTGCGGTAGATGCGATCAGCCGGGCCGGTCGCTAATTCAGCGGCCATGGCTGGCGCCGCGGTCAGCAGAAGCCATGTCGAGACGAGCATGGTGAGCAGCAATTGAAGCATGGTGAGAACTCCACCGGCGACGCCGGCAATGGGATTCATATCGTAGCGCGTCGACGCCAGGAACGCTGCTCGCGTCGCGCGGTGTCACTACGCGAGCCGCGGGCCGAGGTCCTTGGTTCTGCGTTTGGGGTAAGACGCGAACCAGTCGCGCAGCGGCGGTGGCGTCGGCGAGCCAGAGGGAAATGCCCGGTGCCGGAGACATCGTCGACGTTGTATTCGAATCGGACCACGCGACCAGTTGATTCAGCGTTGGCGATTTGGCGGAGCGGCAGTTGTGCGTTCTACTCCAGAAGGGACGGCGTGGCGCCACGCGAACTCACCCTCTTGGATTAGTCGGCGAATTAGCTTCCGACCGGAGCGCGAACGCCAAACCGAACGACATCACCAGCGAGGTGCTGCCCTATTTCCTTTCAAGCCGACGGAGGTCTGAAAGGCCGATCTCTTGCAGGTGACAAGGCCGCGATTTCGTCGACCTGATGGGGCAGGACAGCTGCCCTACCCGTTTGATCCACCCTCGCGCCCAAAAAGAGAACCGGCGCTGCGTGCCACTGGACTGGAAGAAGGACAATCAGTTGGAGGTAAAGTGAGATCCTACAGCGTCCGGCAGCAGCCACCTTTTCGAAGGGGTGTTTTTGGGGGTATCTCTAACAAGCTGTGGTCAAAAAACCCAAGAATTCCCGAGGTTTTCTCGCTGATTTCGGTTCCGTCCCGGGGAGCAATAAAATATAAATATAAACAATAAATTACATTGCTTTATTGATGTTATTCATAGGACGATATAAGCAGATTGATGCCAACTGCGTCCAACAAGGTCTCGTGGCAGCCACCCTTCCGACCGGGTAGCACACTGAGGGTTGCTACCTCATGTGCGCGCAATTTTCAGGCGCTGATCGCGGCAAGACACGACAATTACGCGAGCAGTTTTCACTTCGCGGTCTCGTGAGTCTTCTGACCGTCGACGAAACTTCCGGAGTCGACCCTCTGGAGACACTCGCCACCGGCAGATAACTGGTACGACAAATGCTAACCGACAAGCGTCACGCCGGCGAATGACGGCTTTGTCTCGCGCTGCGGGGTCAACTGAAGGTCAGTTCAGTCGAGTTTGAAGACGACTTTAAGGAACGCGTGCACGGCCGTTCTTGCGGCTTGGGCGGCTACCGGATCATATCCAAAATGTGCGCCATGCTCGACACAAGCGTCGTCGTACGTGAATGGACGTCGGGTGGTTTCATTCAAGAGCACACCATCAGAGGCCTCCAGAATCTTGCAATTGCGTACGGTCTGCGATGTCGCGGATAGAACGGGCGGCAGCGCACTCAGAGGATTGTCAAACGTATGAGGCGCGTTCGGATACTCGGTCAACTCGACATTGGCTCCGGCTTTTCGCAACCGGCCGACGTATGTCTTGCAAGCCGAGATCGGGTCGTAATCATCCGCTGTGCCGCCAAATATTCGAATTGGCTGATCCACCACGTCAGAATCCGAGACGTAAGTTGTCATGCAATCTGGATAGAAGGCGATATAAGCGGCAAACTGCGCCCCAGACTTGTTCCACAATTTATGAAAGCGCCTGAGCGACGCGTAGAGGGCGGCCTGCCCGCCGCGCGAAAATCCGATTAGCGCGATGCGTGAGGCATCGACCCGAGGGTGTTTGGCCAACAGAGCCAGCGCTCGATAGATATCCACTATGAAGTTCAGGCGGCCAAGAGCCGCTTGATTGCTGTTGACATCAGTCAGCCCACGTCCAGTGAAGCCGTCCAGAACGAACGTCGAAATGCCGAGTTCGTTCAATTCCTGAGACCATGCGTCCACACCGCCAGTGATACCGGCAGACCCGTGCTGGAGTACAACGACCGGCAAGCGACCGATACCTTGCGCAATCCGTAGCTGACCGGTGATGGTCACTGCAGCACCACCCGCATCTTCGCCTTTAAGAAATTGCTGATCGGAAAGCGTCAGCGTCTGGATCTGCGGCAACTCCGTACGTGCCGCAAGCTGCTTTGGGGGAGTCTCCGCAGAGTCCGCCGATGTCACGCATAGCAGGGCCGCCGCGGCGCTGAGACAGATGAATTGACGCATCTCGACGTGCCCTCAATTAGTTGTTTAGGGCGTGGGTGATACGCCGTGGGTTCTGAGGCTTTAGGAATTAGATCATTCCCTGCCTGGACCAGGCAACGTTTCCTCGAATGAAAGCCTGCTTCTCGCGACCAGCGACGCCCCCTTATAGGTGAATGACGGCAATCCGGAAGGCATTCTAGTCAGGCAAACTTCCGCAGTGGCCGCGTGCGGACGACCGCTCAATCCTACAGTGTCTATTGCGCGTAGCGGGAACTGCTAACGAATACGAGTTGATTACTCGCGTTAGTACGGCAAACGAGGTAGGTCTGAGTTCCTGGGCACGGTTGGCGCGGCCGGCGACACCTTGCAGCACGCAAATGGCCACGGGTGTGTAAGTGCTTAGATCAAACGACGTCAGATAATTAAAACATGGATAGCCGTCGCCAAAGTCGCGCATACATCAGCGTACGCGCGATTGCGTGTGGTATCGATCGTGAACGTGCCCAGAGCTTCGAGCGCGCCCATGGCAATCGAGACGGGCAGCCCCGTCGCTCCCAATTCAGATACTCCCAGCCGACAGAAACCCTACGCGGCCATTGGCTCCTGGGCTATTGGCGATTTGCGAATGCCCTCAAGATAGTCCCCGACTGCAGACGCACTTCTCGCGGAACATGCCACGTATCCATCAGGCCGTACCAATAGTATCTCTTCATTGGAGAAAGGCGGCCTCAATTCCGGATCGAGGAGCGCCTCAAACCTCTTGAGGAGATCGGTGACCGCCTCGTTTTGCGCAGCAAAAAGCGCAAACCTTGGCGTACCGCCCGAACCAGTTGACGCTTGGCCCTGGACAGGCGCAACGCGGGCGCCCGGCTTCGGTCCAGTGGACCCGCGAAGAACGGCACCATTCAATGGGCTCTTAGGATAGCTGATCGCGACTTCCGTCATGGAGTTTGCGAACGCATGTTGAACCGGTGTAAGCCCTAACATGAAATGACCGACAAGGTTGCGTAAGCTTTGCCCTACGGGGTTCTTGAGCGTGCCGATGGCGGTGAGTTTGCTCGCATCTTTGAGCACTTGATCGCCGACATAGCTGCGCTCTGCGCTATAGCTATCAAGCAGCTGATCGCCGCATGCGCCGCGAATAACCAGAGCCAACTTCCAGGCAAGATTAAAGGCGTCTTGCATGCCCGTATTCATGCCCTGCCCGCCTGCGGGACTGTGGACATGCGCCGCATCCCCGACGAGGAAGACTCGCCCACAGCGGTAGTCAGCAACCTTGCGGCCATTGATTCGAAAGCCCGCCAGCCAAATCGGATCGTAAGCGATCAAACCGGGCGGCCCTCGTCGAGTTATGATCGCTTGGGCTTGTTCTAGCGTCGGTGTCGGCGGGCGCTCGTCGCTGGTTTGGGGTAGATCGGCAAGCACTCGATACCGGCCCGGCGAAATCGGAAAGATCACGAACGCACCATCTTGATGCCAATAAACCGACGCCTCGGTGTCAGGAAACGGATACCCCCGCATATGCACGTCAGCCAGCATCCAGTCGCTTTGTAGCGTCTCGCCTGCAAATTTCGCCCCGAGCGTGTGACGCACCACGCTGTGTGCGCCATCACACCCGATCAGCCAATCGGCAGATAGCTTCTCTTCATGCCCATCAGCATGGCGAAGTGCGGCTTCGACGCCGAAGTCGTTGCGCGTGAATCCCGTCACCTCAACCTCGCGCTCGACCAGGACGCCCAGCCCACGCAGCCGCTCCTCAAGAAGTCGTTCGGTTTCGGACTGGGGAAGCATTAGCCCATAGGGATAGGGACTTTGCACTGAATCCATGCTCACGTGCCCCATGAGCTTTCCATCGCCCGCGACGAAATTTACCGCGTCGGCCTTAAATCCCGCCTCAATGAAGGGAGAGGACCCACCGCCGCGATCGAGGAGCTCGAGGGTTCTGCTCCACAGCACCAAAGCCTTGGACTTGTCGGTGCGCTGCGCCGTCTTATCGACTATGCGGACTGCGACTCCATAACGCACGAGTTCCGAGGCCATGGTGAGCCCCACAGGCCCCGCGCCAACAATTAATACAGGGTTCGTCATGTCATCTCTCCGAATTGATATTTGACTTCAGACTTTGCGCCGTCTCATTCATTTGCTGCGCGAGAGCATCGTGAGCGCGGCGTCCAGCACGGCGGTTGTGCGTTTCGCGCCATCCGGTCGTGCCGTGGCGAGATCCACCACGGCCAAGCCAACCGCTAGCGCGTGCAATAGACGGGCGTGCTCCTCCGTCGATTCGATGTCGAGGCTCTTCAGGAAGTGACCAAAGCGGGAAACAATGCCGTCAGCCAGTTCACGAAACAGCTTCTGTAGCGGTACTTCCTGATCGGCGGCTTGCGCCAAGGCCATCATGACTCGCGTGTTCTCGTGGCGAATGGTCAACTTCGTCATCGCGTTTGCCGCCTCCTTCGCGGTGCCATCTATCACCTTATCCAGCGCCGCGAGTTGACGATCGATTGCGGCTCGCGCGACCGCTGTCAGCAAGTCCAACCGAGTCGGGAAGTAGTACGTGAGATGGCTCTGACGCAGGCCAGCAAGTTTTGCCACCCGTGGTTGCGTGAAGCCAACGAAACCGTGTTCTCGCAACGTTGCGAGTCCTGCTTCGATTACGTCCTGTCGTCGATCCTGCATAGCGTTTCCAAGAAGCATTAAATCCACATAGGTTGGTAGACCAACCAAATCCTACGCCGCTAAGTTGCCCTTGTCAACGGAAGTTTAATCTGGCCTTTTCTACGGCCGTTCGCAGCAGCCTGACCGGCGTCTACCGGGACCCTGCCTGCGCTTCAGGGCCGAGAATCTGGGAACCACGTGCGCTAAGGTCGAAATTCAGACGGGGCTAACATCATCCCTGGAGTTGCCGATATTCTGAAGATCGGGAGACACCTCAATGCTGTCGATTTCGCAAAATATTCTGATCCTTGTGCTTATGATCGGCGGCGTTCTAACAATCGTCTCTGTCTCGATGTTCGGCTCTGCTAACAGGAGACTGCACATCCTTCAGGTCTTCTCCCTCACCCTGCTGATTTCGCTCGTGATGCTGGCCATTGCCGACGTGAACCGCCCGTTCCAAGGCTGGGTTCACGTCAGTGACTTTGCCTTTGTGCGGGCGCAGCAGAACATGCGAGCTAGCGAGTGAATGGGGCTCGGTTGACCGACAAGGCAGGCAAGCGGATTGAACATGAACTGTCATCCGACAACGTCCGGCAGCAGCCACCTTTTGGGAGGGGTGTTTTTGGGGGTATCTCAAGCAAACCGAAATCAAAAAACCCTAGAATTCTCGACGTTTTCTCGCTGATTTCGGTTCCGTCCCGGGGAGCCAGTATAATCAATATCTTACGATTCTTTCCTGCGGATTTAGTTCGCTATTCTCGCGTACTCCACTGACCCCTCGTTTGCCCTTCGAATCCAAACTCCGGACCAAGGTGTCTGCGGACGGAGCGTTGTTCGATCTAGAACTGCGGCGTAGGCGGCTGCGACCTGCGGCATCAGACCATCGTTCGCGAGCAGGCGAGCAAGCGTTGCGCGCCGATAGCGCCAGTGTTTCCACGCTTCATCGGGCCAATCCTCATCGTGGGCGAATTGAGCGGCGCCCGCGTAGTAGCGGAAGGCATCGAGTAAGCCCGCATCAGTGTTTTTTGGGTCGGACTCTGTCATTGCCGCGGTTTCCGCGCGCTCAGCGAAGCGCGCGAGTGCATTGGGTTCGCCGGCGTCCGCGCCCTTCTGGTACCAGGGCCACGCCTTTGAGAGATCCGGTCGCGGCTCATGTTCGTAAAAATACGCTAGTTCGAAGGCCGCGAACGGCACGCCCTCCTTCCATGCGCGCTCGTAGAGCGCTACAGCGACTTCGATATCGACTTTGTTGGTGGAAGTGCTGACGAGCAGTTGCGCGAGATCGATGCGCGCGGCGCGATAGCCCTTCGACACGGCGAGATCCAATTGCTTCTTGGCGTCCTTCGTTTTGCCCATCGCGAATAGAGCGCGGCCCATCTCGTAGTCCGATCGCGCGGCATGTTCGCGCCCTCTGATGTCCTCGGAACAGGCAGAGTTCGCAATATCTGCATTGATGCTAGCTTGCAAAATTCCTGGTGTTATCCGATCGGGATCGTAGATCGCGGCAGCGGCCTGGTCGCAGGCAGATCCTTCGGTATCCCAGTTACGCCGATGAGGATCGGGCGGCAGCCCCAATTGGGTTCGATCAGCATCGGGCAGCGGATCGGTTTGAGCGGCGGAGTCCCACAAAATTTGCGCTTCGAGTTCGGCTGGAACTCGCGCGTCCCATATACGCGCAGTATGGTCAAACGACGTGGTGACAATGCGTGCGCCATCGGGCGAGAAAGCGACGTCACTCACGGTATCGCGATGTCCTGCGAAGACCGCAAGCTGAATGCCGGTGCGTGCATCCCAAATTCGTGCGGTTTTATCAGCCGAGGTAGTTGCGATACGGGTTCCATCCGGAGAGTAGGCCGCTCCAAAGAGCGCATCGCGATGCCCGGAGAGCACCATGAGCTGAACGTTTGCGTGCGCGTCCCAGATTCGCGCGGTCCTATCAAACGATGTGGTCACGATTTGTTTGCCGCTCGGAGAATATTCGGCCCAAGCCACCCAATCACCATGGCCCGCGAGCACCGCGAGCCGAGCGCCGGTGTGCGCATCCCAGATGCGCGCGGTCTTGTCCTCCGATGCAGTGACGATGCGCGCGCCGTCGGGCGAATACGCGGCCGAAAGGACGTAACCGCCATGACCCGACAGTACCGCGAGCTGTTCGGCGGTATTTGCATCCAATATTCGAGCCGTGTTGTCCTCGGCGGGAACGATGACGCGGGCACCGTCGGGCGAGTAGTACGCGAAATTGCCGGTACTAGGAGCCTGCTGGAACAGTTCTGCGAGCTGAGCTCCGGTGCGCGCATCCCAAATTCGTATGGTTTTGTCATTGGACGCGGTGAGGATGCGTGCACCGTCGGGTGAGTACTTGGCGCTTCCCAGCAATCCATGATGACCAGAGAGCACAGCAACCTGGGCGTTCGTGCGCGCATCCCAGATTCGTGCGGTACCATCCCACGATGCGGTGAGTATGCGAGTTCCGTCGGGCGAATACATGCCGGTACTAATGACACCGTGATCGCCGGAAAGCACGGCGAGCTCTGCGCTCCTCCGCGGATTCCAGATTCGAGCCGTGTTGTCGTACGAGGCAGTGACGATTCTGGCGCCATCGGATGAGAAGGCGGCCGAAGAGACATAACCGCCGTGGCCCGAGAGCACGGCGACCCGCGCTCCCGAGCGCGCATCCCAGAGGGCAGCGGTTTTATCCACAGACGCGGTCGCGAATTGCGTGCCGTCCGGCGAGAAGACCGCCGACCAGACGTAATCGCCATGGTCGACCTTCGTGAGTTGGGCGCCGGTGCGCGCATCCCAAACGCGAGCGGACTTGTCATCGGAGGCAGTGACGATGCGCCGGCCATCGGGGGAGTAGAGTGCAGACTGAACGGTGGCAGCATGCCCAGAGATAACCAGGAGCTGGGCGCCGGTGCGTGAATCCCATATGCGCACACTGTCATCTTTCGAGGCGGTCACGATGCGGCTGCCATCGGGTGAGAACGCCGCGGACTGAACGGCATTGTCATGACCTTTGAGTAGCCTGAGCTGAGCCCCGGTGCGCGCATCCCAGATGCGAGCGGTGCCATCATCCGACGCCGTGACGATATGCTTGCCGTCGGGCGAGTAGGCGGCCTTATGGACGCGATTGCCATGGCCGGCAAGTAACACGACTTGTGCGCCGTTGCGCGCGTCCCAAACTCGAGCGGTATTATCAAACGACGCGGTGACGATGTGCGTACCATCAGGCGAATAGGCGGCATCATCGACGATGCTGCCATGACCTTCGAGCACCATGATCTTGGCGCCAGTGCGCGCATCCCAGATGCGTGCGGTCCTGTCAGCCGATGCGGTAACGATACGCGCACCGTCCGGCGAAAAAGCAGCAGCATAGACTCGACCCTGATGGCCGGACAGCACGCCCAACTGCGCGTCGACCGCGCGGATTTCCTGAAACGCGCTGATTGCAGCAGGAGATCGATCTCGCGCGAATTCCGGATTCGTGAGCACTTCGAGGATAATTCCCTGCGCACCCGCGACATCCGAGTCCTTGAGGCGTTGGGCGGCAGCCTGGGTCAAAAGCCGCGATTGGGCCTGCAGCGCTCGCTCCGCCTGGTGCTGCGCTTCATGTTGTTGAACTTGTGCCTCGTGGTTCTGCTGCGTGGCGATCAATGCCGCAATCGAGGCAACGATTGCAAGCGTTGTCGAAGTGGCGATGAATCCGGCGGCAATCCGATGGCGCCGCACGAATTTGCGGATCTGATATCCAGCACTTGCCGGCCGCGCGAAGACCGGTTCGTCGTTCAAATAGCGGCGCAGATCCGCTGCGAGCTCTGCGGGCGTACCATAGC
Source organism: uncultured Gammaproteobacteria bacterium (assembly GCA_963787695.1). Classification (GTDB taxonomy): domain Bacteria; phylum Pseudomonadota; class Gammaproteobacteria; order Steroidobacterales; family Steroidobacteraceae; genus Bog-1198. Next base: position 4,742,974 of record CAWBDX010000002.1, on the reverse strand, counting down.
GGCGCTCTCGGTCCCGCTCAAGCGCCTTCATCGCGATCCAGTCCAGATCCCCTCGGAGCAGGCTCGCCAAATGTTTCGGTTCCGTGCCGCGTGCCACCGAAGTGTCGGTCGCGGTATCGCGATCCGCACTGACTTTGCCGCTCGGGCGCGGCGGCTCCTCCTCGCGCAGCTGACGCAGCCACACATCGAGCGCCGGTTTCTCGCGCCGTCTCGTTTCGAACGGCAGCAGCCCGGTCAGCAGCACATAGAGAATCACCCCGAGCGAGTACACGTCAGTACGCGTGTCGATATCTTCAATGTTCGGGTCGACCTGCTCCGGACTCATGTAGCCGGGGGTACCCATGAACTGCCCAAAGCGCGTGTAGAGCGTTTGGTCCGCCAGCGGTGCAGTCGTCGCTTTGGCGAGACCGAAGTCGATGATCCGCGGCATTGGTTTGCCGTCCACCTCCACGATCAAAATATTGGCCGGTTTCAGATCCCGATGAATGATGGCTTTCTGATGCGCATGCTGTACACCGTCGCACGCCTGGATCAGCAGTTCGACGCGCTGGCGGATGTTGAGCTTGTGCTGATCGCAATACTCGGTGATCGGCAGTCCCGGCACGTACTCCATGACGAAGTACGGCTGACCCAACGGCGTGATGCCGGCGTCGAATACCTTGGCGATCGCCGGGTGATCCATGATCGCGAGCGACTGCCGTTCCGCTTGAAAGCGGTGCAGAACCGTCTCGTCGTACATGCCCGCCTTGATCAGCTTCAAGGCCACGGGCCGCCGCACCGGCGCGGTTTGCTTGGCGAGCCACACCTGCCCCATACCGCCCTCGCCCAGCTTGCGGATGAGTTGAAACCGCTCTGCAAAGAGCTGTCCCTCGGCGAGACCTGCGGCACCAAGCTCTTCGCTGCCGGCAGCGAATTTGCCCGTCGGCGGCGATTGCAGGAACTCGGCGCTGAGACCGTCGCCAACCGCTAGCAGTGACTCGAGCTCCGCACGTAGCGCCGCATCCGATGCGCAGACCTCATCGAGGAACTTGGCACGCGACTCCGGGCCCAATGCAATGGCTTGGTGCAGTAGATCTTTGACGCGCCCCCAGCTGGGCGCGCTCACGGCGAAGCGGCTCGGTGCATTTCGCGACGCAACCAGATGCGCGCCGTAGCCCAGTCCCGGTCGACCGTCGCTAGTGAAATTCCGAGCACTTCCGAGATTTCGGGCGCCGATAATCCGCCGAAAAACTTCATCTGGACGATTTTGCCCTGTCGTTCATCGAGACGCGTCAACTCTTCCAGGGCATCGTCCAGGGCTAAGAGTTCCTCATCGTCGGCGACGGGTAACTCCTGAAATTCCTCCAAAGAGATCCGATATCCCCCATCGCGCTTGCTCGCCCGTCGTCGGCGGGCATACTGCACCAGAATTTGGCGCATTAAGCGTGACGCGATCGCAACGAAGTGCGCGCGGTTCTCAAGTTGGGCGGGTCGGTTGCCCATCAACTGAATGAAAGCTTCGTTGACGAGCGCCGTGCTTTGCAGCGTGTGATCCGCTCGCTCCGACTTGAGGTGATAGTGCGCGAGACGCCGTAGCTCGTCATAGATTATCGGCGACACCGCGCCGAGGGCCTCCTGGTCTCCCTGGATCCATTGCTGCAATAGCTCGCTGATCTGACCCGAGCGTTCCGACATCGGGGCCCCTTAGCTTCTTGTGGCTTTATTGACTGGAGACTATTCGCGCCCATCACCGCCGTCAAACGCCTTGCACAAACCCGCTTCAGGCGTGACCCCGGCGCATTATGTCAGCAGAACATCCATATTCCTGATGTTCCGACATGTTCGCGAACGAGCTGACCTCCCGTTTTCGGGAAATGACTCTGGGCACCATATTCTCAGGCTCGTAACACCTCAAATAATTATTTACAAATCGATGAGGGGATTCGTTCGCGCTTTGCACATCTCTGTTGTGAAGGAACGGGCCGCCGGAATCGGCCCGTTGTAAGAAGATGCCCTGAAAAGTGAAAAAATCGCGATGCTGATGGGATTGTTTCTAATCGCGGCGACATCCACCGAATCCCGATAGTAAGGAGGCAGTATGAAACCTGGAACACTGACGCACATTGGTGCATTTCTGATTGTCCTGACCGGGTCTGGGTTCTCCAGGGCGCAGGAGACCGCAGCTACGCTAAATTCCGTCGCTCAGGCGCAGAGCGCGCAAGTGCGACTCACCGGCACTGTCTCTCCTTGGCTCAGCCGCGCCGCGCCGATCGGCCCGGCCGACGAGAATACGCGAGTAGTCATTACGGTTTATCTCAGTTGGAGAAACCAGGCCGAGCTTGAGCAGCTCGTTGCGGATCAGACCACGCCCGGGAGTTCCCGCTACGGGCAGTTTCTTAGCCCCGCGCAGTTCCATGCGGCGTTCTCACCCAAAACCGAAGATGTGACACGTGTGCACGAGGCTCTACAGGCCCTCGGCTTCAAGATTGAAAATACGCCGGCCAGCGGCCTGTTCGTGCAAGCCAGCGGAACCGTGGCGCAAGTCAAGCAAGCATTTCAGGTCAGCCAAAATGTCTACTCTTTTCGGGGAAAGACGTTACGCGCTCACGCGCAGGACCCGACGCTTCCGGCCGCCTTGGTCCATACGGTCACCTACATCGGCGGTCTCGATGATAGTCACTTGCTGAAGAGGCCCGCCAGCACACAAGGTATGCGCCTCGCGAAGTCGTCCGGACTGACGTCCGTATTGATGCCGCCTCGCGCCGCGGCAGCTGTCTCCCCAGCCACCGGGAGCTCGTTCATACCGCCGTCTGAGCTGATGCCGCCCTACGGCGGCCCGAGCGACTTCCCGTGCAGCCACTATTGGGGCGACACAAAGGCGAACTTGCAAACTGCTGCCCCATTTCCTTACCCAGACAACAATCTGCCGTGGACCGAATGCGGGTACACGCCGCAGCAGATTCACCAGGCGTATGGCTCCAACAAGGTCCGCGAAACCGGCCGCGGCATACGCATTGCCATTACCGACATCTATACCTCGCCGACGATCGTCGCGGACGTGAACCAGTATTCGGCGAACCACGGATTGCCGCGTTTGACGCCCGAAAACTTCCAGCAGATTCTCTTACCCGGTGCCCACCAAGTCCCGTCCAACGATCCCTGCGGCTATCAATCTTGGTGGACCGAGCAAACGCTGGACGTCACCGCGGTGCACTCCATGGCTCCCAGCGCTTCCATTGTGTATGTTGGAGGGGCTTGTGATCAGTTCGATTCGGTCGATGGTGGCGTCGCCGTTGAGCCGGTGTATTTCGCGATCGACACCCGCTTAGCCGACATTGTGACCAATAGTTGGCTCTACAACGGCGAGGCCGGCCTAGCTCCAGGGGAACTGCTCGTTGACAACCTCGAGTTTATTCAGGCCGCGGCGCAAGGAATGAGCCTGCTGTTTGCGGCTGGCGACGATGGCGATCTGACGTTGTCAGGAGTGGCGTTTGGCGGGCCCAATCCAGTTGCGTCTGGAAGCTGGCCTGCCACCAGTCCATTTGTGACTGCGATGGGCGGGACGAGCTTGCTCTTGAAGAATGCCTCGGGTGAAAAAGAGGAATACGGCTGGGCCGATTACGAGACCGTATTCTATGATCCGTTGATCAGCCCCAGCGGAAAAAGCGTGTCCGACCAAGGTCAAGGATGGATCGTGCCGTTCATTTGGCTCTTTGGTAGCGGCGGCGGACCCAGTTTGGTGATGCCCGAACCGTTCTATCAACGGAACGTGGTTCCGACGATTCTTGCAACGCAGACGTACTTGGCCGATGGCACACCTGAGCCCTTGAGTCCTCCGCGGCGCGTCACTCCCGACATCGCCATGGTGGCCGATACGTTCACCGGCTTTCTTGATGGTCAGACGTATACCATTGCGACTCCGCCGGTGGATCCAGGGTGCACAGCCACCTCGGAGACGACCGAGTACTGCGAATTTAATATCGGCGGGACCAGCCTCGCCACACCGCTTTTTGCGGGGGTTCTCGCGTTGGCCAACGAGCATCGCGCGTCCATCGGCAAAGGTCCGGTCGGCTTCGTCAATCCGGCCCTGTATCGTCTGCCGGTGGGGGCAGAGGGTTCGGACGCACCGATCATCGATGTGAATGCACCGTCGCACCCCATTGGCGCACTGATTGGTATTTTTGGGTATAACGACATTGCGGGATTCGTGACCGTGGACTCCTATCCAGATAACAATGGCAATGTGATTGAGAACGCGGATTCGTCGCTGCGCTCCGCTCCCGGATATGACAACGTGACTGGCCTCGGGGCTCCGAATGTTCCCGCGCTGATAAGAGCGCTCGAGCAATAGACTGTGAACGGTGGGCGCTCTCAAGATCATGGCCGGCAAGGGGACTTTGCCTATTAGCGAGATAGCTTGTCGGGCGGAACGCGACGTCCGCGCGGTCCACAGCGATATTCATGTTCTACTTCGGGCAGGCATATTGGAGAGGGTTGCGGAGAGTGGCATGGTGTTTCCTTATGACACCATCCATGTGGATTTCTTGCTAAACGCTCGATGAGTGAATGATTCGAGCATGGTAGGGACAATCTCGCTGGAGCGAGGCGCGCGGATATCTGCGAGCGGATGGACGTGATCTGTCATCCGACAACGTCCGGCAGCAGCCACCTTTTAGAAGGGGTGTTTTTGGGGGTATCTCAAACGAACTGAAGTCAAAAAACCCTAGAATTCTCGATGTTTTCTCGTCGATTTCGGTTCCGTCCCGGGGAGCCATTAAATACAAATTAAAACAATAAATTACGTTACTTTCTTATATTCATTCACAACTCATTTATAACGGCTAAGGTTCAACGTAAGCGTCCGGCCAAGGCATCTTGACTAGTGGGTGATTAGAGCCGGGCGCCAGCGGTCGGGAAGCAGTTCTTCAAGTCGGCTGGTCGGTTGGGTTGGTAGCCGCTCGAGGACATCCTTGAGATAGCGATGCGGATCATGCCCGTTGAGCTTCGCGGACTGGATCAGGCTCATGATCGCGGCGGCACGCTGACCGGCGCGCAGAGATCCGGCAAAGAGCCAGTTGCTGCGGCCGAGTGCTACCGGCCGGATCCGGTTTTCGATGTGGTTGTTGTCGATGGGCAACTCGCCATCATCGATGTAGCGGATCAAGGCGGCCCAACGTCCAAGGCTGTAGTCGATCGCTTTCCGTGTCGCCGAGCCATCCGGGACCTGGCCGCGCTGGCGGGTGAGCCACTGCCGCAAGGCTTCGGCCACCGGCTTTGATCGTTGCTGCCGCAGTTGTTGGCGGCCATCGGCATCCAGTTTCTGTTCGCGCGCTTCGCGTTCGATCTCATAAAGCGCGGCGAAGTACCGCAAGCCTTCTTCGGCGATCTCGCTGCGATGATTGGCGTAGAGGTCATGAAGTTTCCGGCGGGCGTGAGCCATGCAACCGATCTCGATCACACCGCGATCGAACAGCGCCTTGTAGCCCGAGTAATCGTCGCAGACCAGCTTTCCCGACCAACTCCCTAGGAACTCGCGTGCATGCACACCGGCGCGGCTGTCGGCAAAGTCGTAGACGACAGCCTGCAGCTCATCGTATTCGCTGGTGCTGTAACTCCAGAGGTACGCTCGGTGCGTTTTGCCGAGGCCCGGGCTTAACATCGGCACCGGCGTCTCATCCGCATGCAGCACTGATCGGCTCAGGAGCATCTCGCGCATCGCTTCGACGAGCGACGCAAGCTTCACGCCGCAGGCACCCACCCACTGCGCCAACGTTGAGCGCGGCAGCGCCAGCCCGGCACGTGCGAAGATGCCTTCCTGGCGGTACAGCGGCGCGTGATCCAGGTATTTTGCGATCAGCACCTGCGCCAGCAGGCCCGCCGTCGGGATCCCCTTGTCGATGACGTGCGGCGGCACCGGGGCCTGGAGCAGCCGCTCGCAGGAGCGGCAGACCCACTTACCGCGGATGTGTCGTTCGACCTCGAACACGCCCGGGGTATAGTCGAGTTTCTCGCTGACATCCTCGCCGATGCGCTCCAGCCGGCAGCCACAGTTGCATTCTGTTGTTTCCGGCTCATGGCGTATTTCCCGGCGCGGGAACGAGGCCGGCAGAGCGACGCGACGCGGCTTCTCCTTCGGCGCTGAGGCAGGCTTTTCCTTGAGCGCTTCGATCTCGATACTGATCGCCTCGATATCGGCATCGATGCTCTCGTCCAGGAGCGAGCGCTGTACGACATCGAGCTGCTCGCTGCGCCGGTCATAGCGCCAGCGTCTCAAGGTCGCCATCTCGTGCGTGAGTTGATCGATCTTCAGTTGCTTGAGTTTGATTTCCGCGTCGCGTTTGGCGATCAGTGCCGCCTGTTCGCTGCGTTCGGCATCGCGCTCGGCGAGTTGCGTGAGAAGTGTCGCGGTCAGATTTCGCAGCTCTGCTGCGTTCATTTTATCGAGCTGACGCGACAACTCCATGAGTTCGATACTGCCATATTTCCCGAGATTTCAACATCATTTTTGCGTGGATTTTTTCTCACAATACCCGGATCTTCGCGCGCTCATCGAGTCGCTCCCACGGCAGCCCCACGACGATCGCCTGAAGTTGTTCGTGGCTCAGTTGCATGCCACGATCATGCCTCACGCCAGCGCGGATGAAGCTGCCCTCGTACAGCTTTCTCGCGCACAGCCACAGACCAAAGCCATCGTGCACCAACACCTTCATGCGGTTGGCACGTTTGTTTACAAACAGGTACGCGTGATGAGCTCGAGCTTCACCGAACACATCGACGACGCGGGCCAGCGCTTTGTCGACGCCGGCGCGCATATCGAGCGGCTCCACGGCGAACCAGGCCGCATCGACGCGGATCACCTCACAAGCTCGCGCAGCAGCAGCGCGCATTCGTGCGACGCTGACGCCGGCCACTCGATGCTCACGGCGCGCCCTTTGCGCCGCACTACGATCCGGATCGTCCCGTCCGTGGGGCTCGAGGGTAGCGCCACAGGCACAAAGCTCTCAGCGCTCTGCAGCGCATGCTCAGGTATGGTGGGCCTTATGGCGATCGGCCTGCCGCTGCGTTCTGCCTTCCTCACCCAATCGCGCAACATGTTCGCGTTCAGGCCGCGAGCCACGGCCACCGCGGCGATTGACACCCCGGGCTGCTGGCAGGCTCCGACGGCCTCCGCCTTAAACAGCTCACTGTGGCGGCGACGGCGACGCCGCCCGGTAGAAATAACTTCGTTCGTGGACATGTGTACACCTCCGCGCTTAGCAAAGGTGCATCCTTACATCGGCAAGGCCACACTAAGAAGATGTGTTCGGCGGACGCTTACGGTTCAACTGCGTCCAACGATGTCTTGTAGCAGCCACCTTTCAGTACACCGAGGGTTGCGACCTCAAAATTGCGGAATTTTCAGGCGCCGCAAATGAGTAGTTTCCGTCCGCTGACACTTTGAGCGATGCGCCGCGCGAGAATTCGGCGGCTCTTGTCATATCGCCTGCAATATCATACGATTGGCAATGCGCTTGGTGCTGGACACGGACGTGTTGGTCCCGCATTCCGAAGCGAGCGCGGAGCTTCGCGTCAACTGCTTATATATGCGCTCGATGAGCGAATTGTGCTGCTGGCTTCCACGGCTTTGTGGCTGGAGTACGAAGCAGTACTGACTCGGCCCTTGCACCTTACGGCCATGCGGCTAAGTGCGGCTGAGGTTAGGGACGTTCTCGCGGCACTCGCTGCAGTGGCGGAGCCGGTGCCAATCCATTTTCTCTGGCGACCTGTATTGGCTGACGCAGAGGACGAACACGTCTTGGATTTAGCGATGAACGGGCGAGCCGATATGCTAGTGACTTTTAACCAGGACGACTTCGTGGAAGCCTCTAAAACTTTTCAAATCGAAGTCGTCACGCCGGCTGCGGCTCTGCGACGATTGAGGTAATGAATATGCGGGCGAGTAACTTTGCTTTGAGGCTACAACCTTCGTTGCTGGAGGAATTGAGGTCTATGTCGGATCTGGAAGGGGTCGCGGTGAATCAATTGATTAATGTCGCGATCGCCGAGAAGCTAGCGCAGATGCGGACCGCCAAATGGTTTGCCGATCGCATTGCGGCTGCCAATCCGAAGGCCGGAGCGCAATTAATCCGCGACTTGAGTCGCGGTGGCAGTGAGACGCCCAGAAAGGGCGACGTGATTGCACGCGGGACAAAGAGGCGCAGGCGCGGGTCCACAGCGGCCTAACGGCGAAGCGGCAAGATTATTTGTCCGCCCTGCCCAACATTCTACAAGCGGATTTTGGGCTGATCGTTAACAAGAATCGACGGTAAGTAAGGACCGGCAGGTTCATTGTAGAGGCCGGTAGTCATCAAAGTCATCTGAAAGACCAGCTTCAGCTTGCGGCTCAGACACCATTCGAAAACCTCATGATTGCGAGTCGGTAACAAAAATCCTGGACCGGGAAATTCTGTCGCTGCGCCAATCAGAGCCTTCAAGTCTTGATTTGTGCGAGCGACGGCGTGAGCAAGGAAGCCAATCGCCGTCGCATATCCCGTGATCTCTTCTAAATGTACGACCACACTTGCCGAGCGCGCGCGAATCGCGTCGCGTAGCTCAAGATCCCGGTCAAAGCCGTGAACGTCGCGGCACAGCTTGTTGCACCCTTCAACATCGCGCTCTTCAGCCGGCCGGACATCGTAACCGGCAAACCTGGCATTGGGCTTGGGTCCTTGCAACAGCGACAGGGGTTCGCGGGTGACAAACCCGAGCTTCGTGTAGAGACAAAGCGAGCGATTGTGGTAACCCGCTGGTACCAGGCGGACCCCTGCGGCCTTTTTTGCCGCTGCCCTATCGAGTACGGCAGACATCAGGCGTCTGCCCACAGCGTGATTTTGCACTTCAGGAGCGACAGAGATCGGACCGATCCCAAAAATGGTCGAGCGTTCGTCCATGAAGTTGCTGCCGACAATCGTCCCGGCCTCTTCCGCGACGACGCCGTAGAATCCTGGGTCGCCAATTAGCATCGACGCGAGACCCGTCGCGACTTCGGGAGAAGGAAAGTCTGGCGGAAAATTGTGTTTTTCCGCGAGATTCGTGAAAGCGTCATACAGAATACGGCCGCACCTCTGCGCATCGACCTTGTTAGCGTCGCGAATGTTCATAGTCGAATCCCCTGCCTGGCCGAAGAAAACAAACGCACTCAAAATGGAACACATCTCGCACGAGGAAAATCCGGAAGCGCATGTTGGTAACAAAACGGGCTTCGGATAAGTGGATGCTCTCGCGGGTCTATGGCGCGGCCTTCTTGCTACGCGCCGCCAGAGCGCGTGGTCGCAATTTGCGTTCGCCCCGCATTACATACAGCACGTAAACCGTTTCACCTTCCCGCCGATAGAATACGCGGCACGGCGGTTCAACTATTTGACGGTAGCGGCCGCCGCGTAGTTCGCGCGGTTTGGAGCCGCTGTCCGGATGAGTAATCAACTGGTCGACGTGCCCGAAGATTCGCTGGACCAGCTCACTAGCGGCCGTGGGATTATCCAGCGCGATGTAATCGGCGATGGCGTCCAAGTCGTTTAAAGCCGGCTCGGCCCAGATTACTTGAGCCATCGTGACATGCGTTGCTTCGCTTGCGCATGGGTCACGACGCGAGCGTCCTCAACCGCCTTCTCACCTCGGGCTATGCCCTCGAGCAAGCCGATGCGTTGCTGTAGAGCATCGTAGGCCTCGACATCGACGAGGTAGGCGGCCGGCAAGCCGTGTTGCGTGATGAGGATGGGAGCACCGTCCTTCTCGATATCGGCCAACAATTCCGACGCTTTTCGCTTCAGGGTGGTAACAAGTTCTGTGCGCATAAAGTGATACTATAGTATCACATGGAGGCGTTCGCGAGGAACCTCTGCCAGATCCGACAACGTCCGGCAGCAGCCACTTTTTAGAAGGGGTGTTTTTGGGGGTATCTCAAACGAACTGAATTCAAAAACCCTAGAATTCCCTAGCCGTTCCGGTAAAGAGTTGGTAATTCGGTTAGCGTTCACAGTTTTCACCCTCTAATTGCTTCATATTGCCCCTGTCCAAGGACGGGGGCCTTTTTCTGCCGAAGCAAAAATCGTCTTCAAGGTCTCGCGATCGAAAGTGGCCCTGGCGCTACCCGCCAACCGCCGCGGGGATCCAGGTCAATCACTGCAAAAACCCCAAGTGCGGCAATTTCGGAGTGTCGCCGCTGCAGGCTCGCCCGAAACGAGGCCGCCGGTCCACGGGCACTTCCGTGCCGGGCCCTGGCGACTACTCGGTCGTTGCGACGGGGAAAGGCAAGCCTGCTCTCAAATGTGGCCTTTGCCCCGAAATTTTCCCCATGCAGAGCAATCTCGCAATTGCCGAAGAACTGCTGCGCATTAGCTCCTTCCTCGAACCCGATTGGCCGGCGTGCCCGAGCTCGAGTTGCGAATTTTATGGTAAATCGGGCGAAGAGTTCAGCGCGCGTTACACGCGCTACGGCACCAATGCGCATGGCACGCCGAGATACAAATGCATGGCTTGCTCAAAGGTATTCGCTCACGGAGGCAAGGCTGACAAGCGCCAGCGGGAGACTCATCAAAATCGCGACATCTTCATGCATTTGGTAAACACTGTGCCTATTCGGCGAGTGATCAAACTTCTCAACCTATCGATGTCGGTGCTGTATGCCAGGCTCGACTTCATCCATCGTCAGTGCGTAGTGTTTGTCGCAGAGCGGGAAAGAACCTTGGTGGAGAGGTCGGACCTCGGCAAACGTTATCTGTCAACGGACCGGCAAAAGCTCATCGTCAACTGGTCGTCGCGCAACAAACGCAAGAACACGCAGATCTTGTCGATTGCCACTGCGGACCAGGTGACGGGCTACGTTTACGGCGTGCACTTGAATTTCGACTCAAAGTTGAGCAGCGATGAAGTGGAACTGGACCTCGTCCGTTTCGGTGACCAAAAGCTCGACCTGCCATTTCGGCGATATGCCCGAGTGTGGCTCGATGAGGATTATGAGAGAGCTGCCGTCAAAAGTGCGAAACGGCGCAAGAAAACCGCACCCGTGCCAGAACCAGCGGGTGCTAGTCCCAAAGACCAACTCGCCGCCACGGTCGCGCAAAGGTATCGAGAAGCCACCGGTCGCGCGGACATTGACGCCGGCGAAGGCCCTTCGATTGACGCAGGAACGCCCGTGGCGGGTGTCCTGCTTCACGAACAGATTGTGATGAACGCGCATATGCAGTACGTCACGCGACTTCTGGGCCGCGCCGAAAAACTGCGGTTCTTTATGGATCAGGAGTCCGGACTGCGGGCAGCGCTTATGGCGGCGGTCCCTGAAAAGATCTTGAATCGAACCGTGGACGGTTTCTACGTTCAGGTCGAGAAAGATGCAACGGTCGGGCAAAAACGGGCATTGGTACAACGAAACAGAGCGGCTTTCGAGGAAGCCTGCCGGGCGAACATCGGATTGACGCCGCACCAGGTCAAAGTGCTCATGGTGCGCGAGGAAATGACGCGGCTCCGGACTATTGGACAGTGGAATGACAAGTGGCTACGTCACCCGATTGCTGACATGCGTGAACCTACCAAACTGGTCCATTGGCTGACCGACATCGACGCCGTTCAACAGGATCCGCGCAAGCGCGAAGACCAGCTTAATCACCATGCCAGTCTGTACCTGAAGGCGTCCCTTACTTCTATTGATCGGTTCTTCATGCAGGTGCGCAGGGCACTCACGATGGCCGAGCGCGGCGTCGTCAGCGCCTCCGCCGTTCGACGGCGATGGTTTGGCAAAAACGCCTATAACCCGGCCCACCTCGCGAAGCTTGTCGAGGTCTTCCGTGTCTATTTCAACTACTGCGAGATCGGAAAGGACAAATGCACGCCGGCCATGCGCATGGGCCTTGCTCGAGGGCCGGTAGCGCCGGAGGACATTCTTTACTTCGTGCCTCGGCAGCAACCAAGACGCCGCGCGCGCGTGCCGTAGCATCTAATTTGGCTGAAGCAGGCGAGACATCGGCCCGCAACCTTTTAGGTTGGCCTGATTGTGAGAATCGGGGAATCCTAACGGCCTCCCGGTCGGATTCAGTGTCCGGGTTCGACCGAGGCTGTGTAAAAACCCTCGGCACTTTCGCACATTGACCGAAACGAGCCAAAAATTCCAAGCGTGATTCAAATCTGCGAGATTTCGAAGTTTGAATTTTGCAGAATTGATTTACAGCGAGGCCAGTTTTTGTTTTTACACAGCCTCGACCCGAACGCGCCAGTCGTGACCGGCGGGTATCGGGAAACCCAATCAGGTATTGGGGCTCTTACCCAAGGACTTCCGGTGATAGTCGGCGCCGAAGCCGCCAGATCTCGTTGAATACGAGATGGCTGGACAACTTCACTTAAGGGTCTCAGCAGCTCGAACCCGCACTTGTACAGAAAACAGACAAATTACCGCCCGGGATGCAGCAAACTTGTCCCGAAGTGCAACACGCTGCTGAATTGCCATCAACGCAACAAGTAGTACCCGCTGGACAGGATGCACCGTTTGAACAACATAGACCGCCTACATAGCCACAACCCCATTGTTGTGTGGTTGGATTTTCGCAGCAGACCGCGCCGCTAGGACAACTTCCCGCTCCCGGTACGTCCGGGGGGCACGTTGAACTCGTTACGCATTGGTTGTTGGCGCAGATTTGCCCCGCCGAGCAGCAAGTGTTGACACAAAAGTTATCGCACGTGCAAGTGCTGTTAGTGGAGTTACACGAGTAACCAACAGGGCACTGTATCGGTACGCAACCATCACTCGTGCACTCTTCGCATACTTCGCAGCAGCTGTCTAGCGTGATCCCACAAGGCGGTTTTCCTAAGCAATTGCACCAGCCGTCGCATTCCTGGGTGCAATGTGCCGCGCTACCCCCGCAGTTGTATCCAACGACAGCAGCACACGCCGCTGCGAGTCCAATACCAACCTCAGGAACCGCTGCTAGTGGCAAGCACCACTTACTTACTCCCTTTGCGGTACAGATTACTAAACTCGCAGCAACGCAAGCCGCCGTGCAACCGAGAACGCAGGTGTCACTTGAATCCGCGGCCAACGGTGATTGGGCGCCCTGTTGCAGTGGCGCTGCGAGCGAGTCTTGGGTTGCGGTGCTCGTAATCGCCGGATAGGGCGGCAGGGCTTGTGTGATAGTCCCGTTGTTTAGGTAATACGCATATTGGGCTACCTTATCTGCGTACTCAACTGCAAACGCAGCAAGCAGGCCGGTAGCCGTTTCAGAGTAATACAGGAACGCCGAATGGGAGTCATCGCTACTTATGTAGGACGTCACGAGCAACGAGCTGACGATGCTGCCGCCCTCCCTGCTTAGGACAGCGTGGGATTTTTTGGCTGTGAATTGATTTACCGAAGTGAGAAAAGAATCTAACGAGGAGTATGGGCCATATTGTTTTGCCGATTGCAGAAGTTCGTTCTCCCGGTGGCGAGCACAAGGAACGCATGCGTCGGACTCGACGTCACAGATTAGGCACGGTGGTGACCTACCGGCATCAGGCTCCACCTCCTCGGAATCAGTGCTCTGTGCGCTTAATTTTCCAATTCCGCTAGAGGCGACAAAGACACCCAATAAGGTGCGCGAAGCGATTCCTAGCATCTGGCGGCGGGACACTGCGCTCGCGAGTCGTTTGGAGAATAAATCAAGAAACTCGTCCATAAATTACTCCGCGCTGCCTATCCCGCGTTAGCTCGCAAAGGCGCCCCTTCATTTTCCATGGCGTCTTTCGGATCATCGAACAACAATGGCATTACTCCAGGCTCTCCCACGACAAGGGCGGAGGCGATTTGCCCGCGCGAATTTATGCGTACCGCCGAAGGTGTGCCGCGGCACCCATACAAGGATCCGACGCTGAACTTCTCATCCAGGAGCACGGTGGATTCAAGTCCCATCGCCGCGTTGGCTTCCCTAGCGCCGCTGCTGGCCAACACTAAACGTGGTGCGCCGGAAAGCTTGCGCACTTCCCAGGCTTTCAGCTGAGGCAACATCTTCTGGCAAAATCCGCATTGCGGATTCCAGAAGAGCAAGACCGTGGTACGACCTTGGAAACTTGAACTGTGAACAGTGCGTCTCTCCAAGTCCGGCAAGGTAAAGGCGGGGGCCGCGGAGCCGAGTGCGGGAGTGGGTGTTGGAGCCGGTGACGGGAATTGATGTCCGAGCGCCTTTAAGAGCGTTTCGTAGCCGGCCGTAGTCCATGCCTTGTGGTCGACGAGTTGTCGAATGGCGTCTGCGCCACTTGCAACAAAGCTCCCGACGGTGCCATCAGGTCGGATGACAACAGCGCTCGGCGTTCCTAGGGCGCGGTATTGCTCCGCTATATCACGTTTCTTTTCGACCAAAATATTAATTAGACCGAACTCATTCGCCTTGGCTAGATTGGCATCAAGGCGTCCGCTACTGATTAGAACGACGTTTGCTTCGGCCGCATGATCGTTCTGCCACCTGGCAACTTCCGGCATCAGCGCGGTGCAGGGCCCGCAGCTCGGGCTCGTGAAAATCAACAAGGCAGCTTTCCCCCCATTCAGAAAGCTGTTGAGCCTCGCTGTGGTTCCACGCACGGTTGGCAATTCGAACTCGACAGCCTTTGATCCAACCGCAAGGCCGTGAAGTGCGGCTGGTTGAGCAGCGGCGGCAGGGGCGCCGGGCTTCGCCTTCTCAAGAGCCTCGATCCGCATTAACAGTCGGCCGTGTTGCTTGAGCACGTGAAGAAGCAGGAAGGCTAGCACTGCGATCAATGCAAATCCGAGCAGTGCGACGATAATGGCTGCGATTTCGGCGGTGCTCAAAAATGAAAACGCGTTGAGAAGACTCGAATCTTGATTCTTCGGCAACTGCCAGACAAGCCAAGCCGCCACCGCCGAAATGACACCGTTGCGCGCGAGCGTTGACCATCCAATTGGTTTGGAGTGCAGCTGGCCAAAGCAATTGCAACTCGGATTTCGACCAAGGACGAGGTTGGTTACTATCGCCGCGTTGAAGATAAGAAGCAGCGCGAGGGCGAGTATCGCACCGGTCAAGCCCGACCGAGTGGCAACCAACAAAATAGCAGCAAGCAGTTCCAAGAACGGCAAGCCGATGCTCACTGGCGTGACCAGCCAACGGGGAAGTCCAAAATCTGCGAGCATCTTCTGTGATGCTGTAACGCCGGCAAACAATTTCGATGTTCCGGCAATTCCAAAAACGAATGCCAGAAGGATTCGCGCAATAATAATGCTTAAGTACACGGCCCTTTATCGGTGTGTTCGAGTCGCATAGCGTTTTTTCCCTGGGCGTCCTGAATTTGACGCGTCTTACTACTATTTTGGCTGCAATCCGTGACCTATCACTACGGAACGCTACGGAAACTAACTTGAGGCCTCCGATGTGTCAATAATAATTCTATCGCCAGCATGCGGTTGGAAGCCAACGATTGCGGCGTCGTCTACCTTGCAAGGATTAAGCTTATGTCAAACGAATGACAAGACGGCGCCGGAACCGCGGTCACGCCCGCTGAAGGATAGCGGATAGTTCCGCACTATGTCGGTTCCAACTGGAACGTCGGCTCTATAGACAGAAGTTTGTGCGGTCGAAAGCCCGCTTCTGGTGCCTGTCACCGACCGGACTTCACTAAGTTCTCGGCCTATTGCTCGTGGCCTGCGTAACGATGAGAAATACGGCGAGTCCTAGCCAAGTGAAGAACAGAGTCACTATGAACCAGCCAAGCTTGGCGCCCCCGCGCGACCGACCCGAAAGTAGAACCCAGATAACAGGCGCTAAGTAGATGAACACGCCGACCCCAACGACTATGAATGGCATGGCTTCTTCCAACAGGTTGTGGGAGCGCATGTTTAACAACCTCACAGTTCAGACGCGTGCAGATCATGGTAATGCAAGGGGCGAAGATGCCGTCAGTTCATGATCGTCACCGGCCGAAAGTGGCGGGCAGGAGCCCCCAAATCAGCACGAAAAAGGCCCTGCAACCAGAGAAGTCACAGGGCCGAATTGAATTTACATAATCCTAGACCCGCCCGTTTCTTACCAACTCTTTGCTGGAACGGCTAGTAGAATTCCCGGTGTTTTCTACATGATTGCGGTTCCGTCCCGGGGAGCAAATTACTGATATTAATCACTTATTTACGTACTTTTTAGCGACTCTACATCAATAGATGCAGTGCCGCCATAAACTATAGCCATTTCGAATCCGAGCACGCGTCCCCGGTGGTCGCGTTAAGTAACTGTTTTCGCGATAACTTTATTTAGCACTCGGTGTCGATACCCCCAAATGTACCCGACGTTATCGACGGCTGCTCGTGGACGAAATCGGAGGCTAATCGATACCAGAGGAGATTCGCACTTGGTGGAAGCGGTCCGGTCCGGCGGCCCCGCCGATGGGGGTAAGTATGGGCATATCCAGGCGCATACCCCCAATCTCAGCGACGGACGCGGCGATCAAGTAGTGGCCGGTCAGAGACCTAAGACTGAAAGGCTCGAGCCAGGGACTTGGCTCGTCGAGTATCGCCACGTAGTTTAGATGGCCGCACATACCGCGAAAATTCACACGCTAATCGCAGGGCCAATGTTCCATTTTCCGCCTGAAATTCTCGTGACGTACCCAAAAATCTCACGGGCCCCGATTGCATTGGTCTGACTGAGTCACCGCTTACTCGCGTCGGCAAATATAGTCTTGCCGGCCAAGACCGCCTGCTCCGCCATGAGGAATGCCGCCGCGTTCCAAGACTGCCCCGGCATTCCCCGCGGTGCGAGTGTTTTTCCTTGATGCCATTCAGTAAATCGCCAATTTCGAAGCGCGCATACGCGCGCAAGCTTGATCAGTTCCGACTTCGCCTGTTCTGCACGCCCTGCCGCTATCAGTGCCGTTACCCAGAATCCGCCCACCATCGGCCAAATGCCTCCGTTATGGTACTGCCAGACGAAATTCTGACGATGCCGTGCCATGTACGGACGCCACAGGGAATTGCTTCGTTTGATGGGACGAGTGACCGCCCGTACAGGGTAAGGATCGCCCACCTGTGCCTTCGTGAGCGCATCAAGCGTTCGTATGCTTGCAGTTCTGTCGGCGAGTCCCAGTAGAACAGCCAATACGTTGCCGAAGACATCGCCCTCCTCGCCGAAGAACGCGAAATTGACGAAGCTCAGGTACAAATCACGATTGCGTCCGCGCCGTAATACGTATTCATTGAGCAGGCGGGCGCGACGATATTCGGCGATGTCCGCGGAGAAAGGGTGGAAGAGCCCGTTGAAATTCTCACGCGTCTTCGCCAAGTGGTCGATGCGAAAGAGCCGCTTCACGAAATACCACAGCGCGTTCGTATAGAGAACGAAGCCCGAGCGCGGCATGATGTCGGCCCAGTCGCTGGCCTCATTTTGCTGCAGCAGATAGAAGCGTTGATGCTCCTGCGCCAAAAGCCATTGGGTGGCCAGCTTGACGCGCTTGGCGTATTGTCGCAGCAAGCCGCTGGGACTGCGGTAGCGATCGAGAATCGCCAGCGCAATCAGCCACCACAACGTCGAATCGATGCATCCCAGATACCAGAAATCAGCTTCCTGTCTTTGCACGTCGACGAATTTCGCAATCTGTCCATTTGGCGCCTGATGCTCTGCCAGGGTGTGTAGACCCGTTGCGGCCGCGCGCGCCAGCGACTGATCGCCGGACAGCACCATTCCGATCGCGCAGACGGCAGCGTCTCGCCCAAATATTGCCGTATACCCGCGCTTGTCAGCCTGCCGACTGGGTGAAGCAGCGATGATCCCGCCAGGCGTCAGATTTCGTTTTAACAGGTCGACAGAATGAGAGTGACAGGCGTTGAGTAGGGATTGATCGTCTGGGTATCTCGTAATATGTGTCTCCTGGCATTGCCGCATTGGCCGATGAATTACGCGCTAAGTGCACGACGTATTTTCGACGTCAACCGCCGACGTATATAAATGTTGCGTGGCCCGGCATCGCCTCTATCGGCAGCGGTGCCGCCGAATCCGATGACAGCACCAATTTCCACTCACCATTTGGAAAGGGTACGCGTTGCGCCTCGTTGCGAAAGTTGAATACGACGAGGACACCGTTGTGGCAAAAGTTCAGCCACCCCGCCTGTTCATTGAAGTTCACTACTGCCTTGGCTGAATCCAATGGGCTTTCCTGCGGATGTACAACCTTGTCGCTGCGCACCTGAATGAGCCGCCGGTACCAAGCGAGTAGCTCGGCGTGAGCGGACTGGGACAGCTCGGACCAATTCAGCTTTGATCGGGCGAAGGTGTCAAGCTCCTGAGGATTGGGAACGATGCCCTGCCAGTGAAACCCGCGGAATTCCTTGCTGCGCCCATCGGCGACCAGCCGGCCCAGATCGGCATTTTCATGATCCGTGAAGTATAGGAACGGCGTCTTCGCTCCCCACTCCTCACCTTGAAACAGTAGAGGAACGAATGGCGATAGCAGCGTCAGCGCTGCGACGGCTTTGAGTTGAGGCAAGCCTAGCATCATGCTCAGTCGCTCGCCCTGCGCGCGATTGCCGACCTGATCATGATTCTGCGCGCTCACCACCAATTGATGTGCGCCAACACCGGACGGCGGCCGGCCGTGCCGGCGCCTCCGATACTCTGAATATTGCCCCTGGTACACGTAGCCGTCTCGCAAAGCAGTGGCCACATCCCCTAACCCCTGAAAGTCGGCGTAGTAACCGTCGGTCTCACCGGTGAAATGACGATGCAGGGCATGATGAAAATCGTCCACCCAATGCGCGTCCAGACCGTAGCCGCCGCTCGATGGGTCGCGGACCAGCCGCGGATCATTAAGATCGCTCTCGGCAATCAGTATCAGCGGACGGTCCAACTCTTCGCCCAGTGCCTTCACGGCAATCGCCAGTTCTTCAAGCACATGGACCGCCTCGAAACTAAAAATTGCGTGCACAGCATCGAGGCGCAAGCCGTCAAAGCCAAAGTCGCGAAGCCACATCAGGGCATTATCGATGACGAACCGGCGCACCCCGTCGCTGTGAGGACCATCGTAGTTGATTGCCGCGCCCCACCCGGTCTTGTATCGATCGGTGAAGTAAGGAGCGAATTGTCCCAGATAATTTCCGTCAGGCCCCAAATGGTTGTATACGACGTCCAGCAGTACGGCAAGGCCGTGCGAATGGCAGGCGTCCACGAAAGCAACGAGCTCCCGCGGCGTGCCGTAGGTGGGAAACGGTGCGAACAGATCAACGCCGTCATAGCCCCAGCCGCGTCGACCCGGAAATGTCGCCAAGGGCATAAGTTCGAGATGCGTCACGCCAAGTTCAATCAAATGCGGTAGCCTTTCCCGCGCCGACGCGTAAGTGCCTTCGGCGGTGAAAGTCCCGATGTGGATCTCGTAGATTATGGCTTGTTCCAGCGGCTTCGCCCGGAACTTGGCGCCCGGCGCGCGCGCGCTGACTTGGCGTAATCTCTTCGGCAACGTACGACGCGCCGTGGACCCCCGCGGGCTGCCACTGTGAGCGCGGGTCGGGCAACGGTGCGGAATCGTCTATTGAATATTGATAGCCCGCGTCAATGTCGAGGGTGAGCAATCTCGGTTTGCCAATGCCCATCGTCGATGCGCTGCAGTGGGATTCGGCGCGCCGTTAGGATCAGGTCGACGGACTTAGCGTTGGGCGCCCACACGGAAAACCTCATGTAGGATCCCGAAACAATAATGCTACCGGAAATGATCTGAACAGTTCCGCTGGCGAAACTTCCCGCTGCACCAGTTCGTCCGTGAAGCAGTTTCGCCAAGCCCCGCCAGGGAGCGGCAGGCGCGTATCACCCCATTCGTCGGCCAGCGTCTGCGTTAAGCGCGGAACCACCGCGATAAGATTCTCTCCTCGGCGAAAGGCGAGCAATCGCCCCAAATGACTTCCCTGCGCAACGAGCGGCTGATACCGGCTTTGCGCAGAGAAATCGTCAGCGCGTTCACGGCGAATCGAAAGAATTCGGTCAGTCATCCACAGTTTGGGCAGCCCCGAATCCCACTCCGTCAATACCTCGGCCGTTGTCAGCCGGCGAGCCCGCTTTAGCAGCTCCGATCGCAATCCGAAATCTACCGGCCGCCGATTGTCCGGATCAACAAGGCTCAAATCCCACAATTCGGTCCCCTGGTAGAAATCAGGAACGCCGGGCGCGACCATTTTGATGAGAGTCTGCGCCAAACTGTTTATCCGCCCGGGCAGAATCAGCGGCTCGATGAAGCGTTCCAGACTTGCGATGAATTCGGGCGTTTCGAATACGCCGCCTACGAATCCGCGGATCTTTTCCTCATAGCCATTGTTGGGCTCATGCCAGGAGGTATTGATCTTCGCCTCGCGACAGGCTTTGAGCATGTACTGCCAGCAGCGCTCCCGATCGATGGGCCATGCGCCGATGAGCGTTTGATACAGCAGATATTCCGCATGACGATCCGGCAAGCGATTCTGCCAGGCCGCGGCATTGAGCTGCGACCACAGATGCAGCGCCTCGGACCAACGATCCGGTATCTCAGAGAGTATCGAAATTCGCGTGCGTACATCTTCGCTGCGTTTATTGTCATGCGTCGAAGTCGCCAGCATGCTGTTTGGCCAGCGATCGCTCAAGTAATGACAAAATTCGTGAAATTTATCGGCGGAGATGCCAACCAGCGAGGCTTGCGATCCGACTTCGTTGCACGACACCAACCGATCGAAACAGTAGAATGTGGTGTCCTCAACCCCCTTGGCCATGACGGACGGCGTCAACTGCTGCCACTTGGCAATAAAATCCGCCTCAGGATCATTGAGCGGCGACTTCGTGAACAATACGCCCAAAAAATCAAATGCAGCGCCATCGAGTTCCGGAGAACCTATGCGCGCGCTTTGCAGTGCCTCCAACAATATCCGCTTGTCCTCATCATGAAGGGATCAGAGATGTTCGGTAGGTCCGATAGATGGGCAATGCTGTAATCATCCTGGCCAACGCTTCGCGTAATTGTCGTGGGCTCAAGTCCCGCCACCGCCAATCGTCCCGCGCAATCAGGAGCGCCGCGGCCGCCAGTTGCTGGTGTGCATCGGAAAACGTCGATTCCACTATCGCGCGTTTCTTTTCGCGCACCAGCTTGCCGAAATCCACCGAATGGCCGGTGAAGTCCGAATACGTCGCGGTCAACACGTCAATTCTTTGATCGTCCATCCACAGGCGATTGACCTTGGCCAAGAAGTCGTACCCGACGGTACCATCGATCGGCCATTCCTGGTTGAGCCGCTCGTCGTTCTCGAGAATTTTCTCGATGTAAATTCTGCCATTGGGCAGTAATTCGCGCAGTCGCTTGAAGTATGCCAGTGGTTCTCGCAGTCCATCGGGATGATCGACGCGTACGCCTTCGATCTCGTCCTTGAAGATCATCTCCTCGATACGCGCATGGGTAGCGGCAACCACGCTGGAGAGCTCGGCGCGAATGCCAATCAAAGTATCAATGTCGAAAAAACGGCGGTAATTGGTCAGCTCGCCGGAAAGCTTCCAGCCGTGCAGCATGTAGAACTGTCTTTGCATGACGGCATCAAATAGTGCTTTATCGCCTTGTACCCGGTCGACTCCGCGCTGCAGGTCTCCACTTCTATTGGCCTCCGCAAGTGTGAGCTGCGCCTGCCGGAAGTGGCGCTGATAGTTCGTCCGGTCGACCTCACTGGGCTCGAAGAGGTGCCGCAACCGCTCCATTTCATCAAAGCAGCCGTCGGCGAGCGCGGGGGCTGGGGACAGCAGTTTTCCCCATGACGCGGGCGCAAGCGGCCAGCTTTGCTCATAGTGCGTTACGCGAGGAATTCCTTCTTCGATTTTCAGGGTCAATTCGCCGGCATCCAGCGCCGCACCATAGGGCCGGCCGAGAGAGCACAAATGCACGAGGAAGGATTGGGTTCGTGGGTTTCTGAAATCAAAGAAGTCGGCGAACTTACTGTACGGTCCATGTGCAAGCACATCATCCCACCACGGATTGTGCTGCGACGCCGACATGTGATTCGGCACGATGTCGAGCAATATTTTAAGACCGTGAGAGCGAGCGCACGCAACGAAGCTGGTCCATGCTGCTTCACCGCCAAGATCGTCGCTGATTCGTGTGGGGTCCGCTACGTCATATCCATGCTGGCTGCCGGGCACTGCCTGAAGACAGGGCGACAAGTACACATGGCTGATTCCCAATTCGGCCAAGTACGGTAGAACCCCCTGCGCCGCGCTTAAAGGGAATCCCGCGTGCAGCTGGAGGCGATAGGTCGCAATCCATTTACCGCTCATGACTGAGCAGCACTAGGGACCGGGCCGCGAGTTTGACCAAGCGATTTCGCCCCACCGGTTCGGTGTCGACGCTCAACGCGGGTCGCGAGGTGTCAAATGCCACTTTCCATCCGCCGTGGTAGAGCTCAAAAGAGATGCGAAATGCAACGGGTTCGTGATGAGCATTGAGGAGCAGTAAGAAGTCGGTATCTTCAGCACATTGTCCGTGATCGTCGCGGATTTCGGATGCGGTACCGTTCATGAACATGCCGAGAGTTCGCATCCAGCCGCCGTTTTGCCAATCCTTATCCTGCATACGCTTGCCGTCCGCCCTGAACCACACGATATTTTTGTCGGGGTGTTTGGCGTCCGGATCGGCATCGTAAAAAGCGTGCCGATGAAAGTTGGGATGTATTTTGCGGTACTGGTTTACGCGCTTCGCAAAATCCAGGAAATCGGCTTTAGCGGGGGTTAAATCCCAGTGATACCAGGACAGTTCGCTGTCCTGGCAGTAGCCGTTGTTGTTGCCTGCCTGAGTGCGGCTGAGCTCATCTCCCCCGCTGATCATGGGTGAGCCTTGCGCGAACATCAGCGAACACCAAAAATTCCGCTTTTGACGCTCGCGCAGCTCAATGATGCCCGCATCCTCGGTAGGTCCTTCCACGCCTCCGTTCCAGGAACAGTTATCGTCCGATCCGTCGCGATTCTCTTCGCCATTGGCATCGTTGTGCTTATTCTCGTAGCTCACCAGATCTTCGAGAGTAAATCCGTCATGCGCTGTCACGAAGTTGACGCTTGCCGTGGGCGGCCGGTGGGTGTTTTCGTACAGATCTGCGCTCCCAGCGAGACGAGTGGCAATTTCCGAGTGCACTCCCATATCGCCTTTCCAGAACTTACGCACGGTGTCCCGATACTTACCGTTCCATTCCATCCACCCCAACGGGAAATTACCCACCTGATAACCACCATCACCCAAATCCCAGGGTTCCGCTATTAGCTTGACCGGCGCAAGCGTCGGGTCCTGATAAATGGTGTCGAAAAACGCGCCGAGCTTATCGACGTCCTGAAGTTCACGCGCCAGCGCGGAAGCCAGGTCAAACCTAAAGCCATCCACGTGCATTTCGCTAACCCAGTAGCGAAGACTGTCCATTAGCAACTGGATCGAATGCGGATGCACCATGTTGAGGGTGTTGCCGCATCCCGTGAAGTCCATGTAGTGTCGAGGATCACCCGGGACCACGCGGTAGTACGCCAGATTATCGATACCGCGAAACGACAGCGTCGGACCGGCTTGATTACCTTCGGCGGTATGGTTGTAAACCACGTCCAAAATGACCTCGATACCCGCGCCGTGCAGCGCCTTGACCATTTCCTTGAATTCTCGAACCACCTCAGATGAAGCTTGCGGATTGGACGCATAACCTAGCTCGGGCGCGAAAAACCCCAACGTGTTATAGCCCCAATAGTTGCGCAGACTCTTGTCGACAAGATGACGGTCTTGCACGAAGGCGTGCACTGGCATCAGCTCGAGCGCGGTAACCCCCAATTTCTGCAGATGCTTGATGATTGGCTCCGACGCCATGCCCGAATAGGTGCCGCGCAAGTGCTCGGGAACTTCCGGATGCATTTTGCTCATGCCGCGCACATGTGCTTCGTAAATTAAAGTCTCGTGCGCAGGATACGAAGGCCGCTTCTCCCCGCTCCAGTCGAATCCGGGATCGATTACCGCGCCCAGCGGCGCAAAGGGACCGCTATCGCGCTCATCAAATGTCAGGTCGGCGTTCGGATCCCCGAGTTGATAGCCGAATAACTCGTCGGCCCATTGCAGCTGCCGTCCGATCGCCTTGGTATAAGGATCCAACAAGAGTTTATTTGGATTGAAGCGCAGCCCGTTCTCGGGATCATAAGGACCCCAGACTCGGTACCCATACAATTGCCCGGGACCGATATCCGGCACATACATGTGCCAGGCACCGTTAGTACGCTCGCGGATCCTGATGCGCCGCTCGTTCTTCCCGGAGGCGTCGAATAGGCACAGTTCCACCGACTCCGAAGTTTCGGAAAACAGCGAAAAATTGACACCCCGTCCATCCCAATTTGCGCCTCGCGGGAAGGGCGAACCCACGGCCTGTTGAGACCGCTCGAAATTGGTGGAAATATCGGACCCCTACGTGAGATGCAGCGCAGCCCCTCAACACCTGCAATAAATCAGAATATTAATTTAGGGAGCTGCTCGCTGTCGGCTTGCGACTACAGACTGTGTAGGACAATGTTCGTACTTCTACGCTCGGCGCTATCAATCCGTGCGCGTAAATCGGCTCGCTCCTGCGCCGCGCAGGCGATAGCCAGCAAAGTCCTACACGCTGTGCCGCCCGTCAACGATAGTATTGCCGTACACGAGACCCTAATGTTAAAGGGAGTGCACTTGTTTGTGGTGCAATTTTGCCTGGGTCATACGGACCCGAGGTTTTGCGCGGCGCCTTGATCAGCGTGGCGACACCGAGGTGAATATGCTGCATCGAGGGAGCCGGCATCCGTGCTGACCGATCAAGATGTTTATCTTTTCCGTGAAGGAACCCACGGGCGTCTTTTCGACCAACTCGGCTCTCGCTTGGCCGCAGACGGCAGCGGCGTGCACTTTGCCGTTTGGGCACCCAACGCCGCGGAAGTTTCGGTTGTAGGAGAATGGAACGGATGGAACGCAGGAGCCGACAGGCTGGCGCCGCGGCTTGATCAATCCGGAATTTGGGAGGGCTTGGTTCCACGCGTGCAACGCGGCCAGGCCTATAAATACCGAATTGTTTCTCGCGTGGCCGGGTACTCTGTTGACAAGGCGGACCCCTTCAGCTTGTTCTGCGAGGTGCCTCCCGCCACTGCCTCGCGGGTGTGGACGCTTGACTACACGTGGAATGATGTCGCATGGATGAGTTCGCGGGCCAAGCGCAACGCCTTGGACGCACCCATGTCGTTCTACGAGTTGCATGTGGGATCGTGGCGCCGCAAGGACGGCAATTTCATAAACTATCGCGAGCTGGCCCACGGGCTGGCGGATTATCTCAACGATCTTGGTTTTACGCATGTCGAACTCATGCCCATTACGGAGCACCCTTTCTACGGTTCTTGGGGATATCAAACTACGGGATATTTCGCGCCTACGGCGCGCTATGGTACGCCGCAGGATTTGATGTATTTCGTGGATCATCTGCACCAGCGCGGTATCGGCGTCGTTCTCGATTGGGTGCCTTCGCATTTTCCCGCCGACCAGCATGGATTGGCTTACTTCGACGGCACGCATCTTTATGAGCACCAAGATCCGCGCCAAGGCTTTCATCCCGAGTGGAATTCCTCGATCTTCAATTTCGGCCGAAATGAAGTTCGCAGCTTTCTCGTATCTTCGGCGCTGTTCTGGTTCGAGAAATATCACATCGACGGGCTGCGCGTGGATGCGGTGGCTTCCATGCTGTATTTGGATTACGCCCGCAAACAGGGCGAGTGGATTCCCAACCGATTTGGCGGCCGCGAAAATCTCGAGGCCATCGATTTCCTGCACATCTTGAATCAATCTGTGTATCGGGACTATCCAGGAGTGACCATGATCGCGGAGGAATCCACCGCGTGGCCCATGGTGTCGAGACCCACGGATATGGGCGGTCTCGGTTTTGGCTTGAAATGGAATATGGGTTGGATGCACGACACGCTTTCATATATGAAGCAGGATCCAATTCACCGTAAATATCACCACGGCGAGCTGACGTTTTCACTGATCTATGCCTTCCACGAAAATTTCGTGCTGCCGCTGTCGCATGACGAAGTCGTCTACGGCAAGGGCTCCCTGATCGGCAAGATGCCGGGCGATGATTGGCAGATGTTCGCCAATTTGCGCGCGCTTTTCGGCTACATGTGGGCGCATCCGGGTAAGAAATTGCTCTTCATGGGAGGTGAGTTCGGACAACGCCGCGAATGGACTCATGACGGGGAACTCGAGTGGTGGGTGTCCGAGTTGCCCGGGCACGCCGGTGTCAAGCGTCTCATCGGCGATTTGAATCGCGTGTATCGCCGCGAGTCCGCACTGCACCAGATCGATTTTTCGCCTGAAGGATTCGAGTGGGTCGATGTTGGAAATGGCGAATTGAGCATCATCGCATTCTTAAGAAAGTCGGCCGGCGATGGCGCACCATTGCTGGTGGTTTGCAATTTCACGCCGGTTCCGCGTGCTAACTTTCTGGTCGGCGTGCCTTCGCGCGGCGTTTGGCGCGAGATTATCAACACAGATGCGCGAGACTACGGCGGCTCGGGCTGGGGCAACTTGGGGGGCGTCGAATCCGCACCCGTGGGATCGCACGGCCGCGTTGAATCGGTCAGCCTCAATCTGCCGCCACTTTCGACCCTGATCCTGCGCTGGGAAGCTCGTGGCTAGCGGCAAGGGCAAAGCGCCTAGCAAAAAGGCAAAGGCGGCCACGGCGCCCGTGTCGGACGGTACTGCAACAATTGCAGATGGCAGGGTGCGCGCCGTCATTGACGCTGTTCTACCGAACGTCGATGGCGGGCGATTTCCCGCCAAACGCATCGCGGGTGAGGCGGTCGCTGTTGAAGCGCATTGCTTCACGGATGGCCACGACCAGATTCGCGTGGTGCTGCGCTGGAGGATGCACGGATCAGATAAGGCGGACTACGAAATTGAGATGCAGGCGCAAGCCAACGATGTCTGGACGGCGGAATTCACGCCATCGTCGCCCGGGCGCTACCAGTACACGATCATGGCGTGGGTGGATCACTTCGAATCTTGGCGGCGCGAGTTTGAAAGGCGCGAGGACAAAGGCGACATACTCGTAGCGTTGCAGGCCGGCGCCGCGCTTATTGATGAGACGGCCGCGCGAGCGAACGACAGCGATGCCGCCATTCTCACGGAGTGGTCGGGACAGCTCGTCGAATTCCTGAAGGACTCGACCGCTGATATCGCATCACAGAAAGCCGTAGCGCTGGACCCTGCCCGGGCAGCCATCGTTGCGCGGTATTCGGATCGCCATTTGGCCGCAACGCAGGTGCTGGAACTCATCGTTGATCGCAAGCGCGCCGCGTTCAGCAGCTGGTATGAATTATTTCCCAGATCGGCTGCCGCGGAGCGAGGGTCTCACGGAACCTTCAAGGACGTCGAGACGCGGCTGCCATATCTCGCCGAGATGGGATTCGACGTTCTGTATTTTCCGCCCATCCATCCCATTGGACGTATCAATCGCAAGGGTACGAACAATAGTCTGCGCGCCGCACCCAATGATGTCGGCAGTCCCTGGGCGATCGGATCGGCCGAAGGCGGACACAAGGACATTCTGCCGCAGCTCGGCGATTTCGATGAATTTGACCGGTTATTGAACGTGGCGCGGGCGTTGGGGCTGGAAATTGCGATGGACATTGCATTTCAGTGCGCTCCCGATCACCCCTACGTGACCGCCCATCCGCAATGGTTCAAACATCGCCCCGATGGCAGTGTGCAATACGCGGAGAATCCTCCCAAGAAGTACCAGGATATCTATCCGTTCGATTTTGAAACCAGCGACTGGCGCAGCCTGTGGAACGAACTCAAAAGCATCGTGGATTTTTGGATCGCCCGCGGTGTCAGAATATTTCGCGTCGATAACCCGCACACCAAAGCATTCGCCTTTTGGGAGTGGCTGATCAGTGCGACCAAGCGCGACCATCCGGATGTCATCTATCTAGCCGAAGCTTTTACCAGGCCGAAAGTCATGCACCGCCTTGCAAAACTGGGATTCTCGCAGTCATACACGTATTTTACGTGGCGCAACACCAAGCAGGAGCTGACGGAGTATTTCACCGAGCTGACCTCAGGACCGGGCCGCCAGTACTACCGTCCCAACGTATGGCCCAACACGCCCGACATCCTGCCTGAGACGCTGCAATCGGGCTTGCGACCCATGTACGCGTCAAGATTGATTCTCGCCGCGACTCTTTCCTCCAATTTCGGCATCTACGGTCCGACCTATGAGCTCATGGAAAGTGCCCCGCGTGAAGCGGGCAGCGAGGAGTATCGCGACTCGGAGAAGTACCAACTGCGACACTGGACATTGCAGCGGCCTGATAGCCTGTGGTCTTTGATCGCACGCATGAACCGAATTCGGCGGGAAAACGCCGCGTTGCAATCGGACTCCGGTCTGCACTTCTGTAATATCGACAACGATCAGTTGATCGCATACCTAAAAGTGGACTCGGGTTCCACAAACATCATTCTCACAGTCGTAAATCTCGATCCGCATCAGCCGCAATCGGGTTGGGTTGATCTCGACACGAGTGCCTTGAAGTTCGACCCCGGTCAGCCATACCAGGTGCACGATTTGCTCAGCGATCAGCGCTACATCTGGCGAGGCCGGTACAACTATGTATTGCTGGACCCGCAGCGTGCGCCTGCTCATGTTTTTAGGTTGCGCCGGCGCGTGCGCAGCGAGCAGGACTTTGATTACTATTTATGATGTGCAGTAGATGAACGCCATTCAAGTCCCGGTTCTGGATACCGCACCGCTGACCGGCATCAATGCCGATGATGCGCTTTGGTACAAAGATGCCGTCATCTATCAAGTCAACGTCAAGTCCTTCTTTGACTCCAATGACGATGGCATCGGGGATTTCAAGGGCCTGACTTCGAAGCTTGAATACATCCGCGACCTAGGCGTCAACACTATCTGGCTGATGCCCTTTTATCCTTCGCCGCTCAAAGACGACGGCTACGACATCGCCGATTATCAAAACGTGCATCCGCAATTTGGCACGCTAGATGATTTTCGCGCCATGCTGCGCGAGGCGCACCGCCTCGGACTCAAGGTGATTACCGAATTAATCATCAATCACACGTCCGATCAGCACCCCTGGTTTCAAGCGGCACGTAATGCGCCTGCGGGTTCGGCGCAGCGGGATTTCTATGTGTGGAGCGATACGGATCAAAAGTACCTCGATACCCGCATTATTTTCACCGACACGGAGACATCGAACTGGACCTGGGATCCTGTAGCGAAGGCTTACTACTGGCATCGCTTCTTCAGCCACCAGCCGGATCTCAATTTCGACAATCCGCAGGTAATGAAGGCGGTGCTGGAAATCATGCGCTTCTGGCTCGACATGGGCGTCGACGGCTTTCGCCTCGATGCGATTCCTTATCTTGTGGAACGCGAGGGCACCAACAACGAAAACCTGCGCGAGACCCATGCCGTGATTAAGGAGCTGCGCGCAGCTATCGATGCTTCCTACAAGAACCGCTTCCTGCTGGCGGAAGCGAATCAGTGGCCGGAGGACGTGCGCGAATATTTCGGCGATGGCGATGAATGCCATATGGCCTATCATTTTCCGCTGATGCCGCGCATTTACATGGCGATCGCTCAGGAGGATCGCTATCCCATCATCGAAATCATGCAGCAAACGCCAGATATCCCCGAGAGCTGTCAATGGGCGATCTTCCTGCGCAATCACGATGAGCTGACCCTGGAGATGGTGACCAGCAAAGAACGCGACTACATGTACACGACCTACGCCTCCGATCATGCAGGCGCGAATCAATCTGGGCATCCGCCGCCGACTGGCACCTTTGATGGAGAATGATCTGGACCGCATCAAGCTGATGAACAGCCTGCTGTTGTCCATGCCCGGGTCTCCCATTCTTTATTACGGCGATGAAATCGGCATGGGCGACAATTTCTTCATCGGCGACCGCAACGGCGTGCGCACACCGATGCAATGGAGTCCGGATCGAAATGCCGGCTTTTCACGCGCCGATCCGCAACGTCTTTACCTGCCGCCCATCATGGATGCGGTGTACGGATACCTATCGACCAACGTCGAGGCCCAATCGCGCGATCCCAGTTCGCTGTTGAGCTGGACCAAGCGCCTGCTCGCCGTTCGCAAGACCAGCCAGGCGTTTGGCCGCGGCGCGCGCCGCTTCTTAAGGCCAGGCAATCGCAAGATATTGGCGTATTTGCGCGAGTTCGGCGACGACACCATCTTGTGTGTCGTTAACCTCTCGCGCTCAGCGCAACCGGTTGAACTAAATCTCGCAGCGTTCAAAGGCCGCGTGCCGGTGGAAATGCTCGGGCGCACCGCGTTTCCGCCCATCGGCGAATTGCCGTACTTGCTGACGATCTCGGCCTACGGCTTCTACTGGTTCAGGCTTGCGACCGATGCCGCCGTTCCGGCCTGGCACGAACAAGTCGTGTCTGTCGATGAACGTCCGGTGTTGGTGCTGTTCGACGGTTGGACTAGT
This sequence comes from uncultured Gammaproteobacteria bacterium, assembly GCA_963787695.1. Lineage (GTDB taxonomy): Bacteria > Pseudomonadota > Gammaproteobacteria > Steroidobacterales > Steroidobacteraceae > Bog-1198. The sequence continues at coordinate 4,712,485 of CAWBDX010000002.1, read as the reverse complement.
TTGTTTCGCGAGCGAGTTGTGCCCGTGGCGCATCGGTGTCGCGGAGAAAACCCGCGCGCAATTCGAGACTGATACGCTACCGCGCTACATCGAGACTCAGCGTTGGTATGCCGCGAAGGGCATGGCAATCGAGCGCGCACGCATCACCGAGCATGTGCTGTGGCAGGAAGGGAAAGTGTGCTGGTTGGTGGCGTTGGTCGAACTCGATGGGGCGGAGGAGCGCGCCAGCTATTTCTTGCCGCTGGCTCTGGCTTGGGAGGAACGGGACGAGGAGCGCGCGCGGAATCTGTCGACTGCCGCTGTCGCCAAAATTCGCCAGCAAGGCAATGTGGGCGTGATGGGCGATGCGTTTGCAGATGAACTGTTCTGCCGCTCGGTCGTGGCGGCCATGGCCGTGGGACGCGAAATACCCATGGCGCAGGGCAAGCTGCAATTCAGGCCGACAGCAGAGTTCACGGAGATTGCCGGACAAGAGTTTGAGGCTCTGCCTGTAGAACGGCCCCGCGGCTCCAGCTCGAATACGATCGTCAACATGCGCGAGCGGCTCATGCTCAAGGGCTATCGGCGGCTGCGTGTCGGCATGAACCCGGAACTTGAAATGGGACTCTACCTCACTGAAGTCGCGCACTTCGCGAACTGTGCGCCGCTCGCCGGAGTCCTCGAATACATCGCAAACGACGGCCAGACTCGCTTGTTGGCGATGCTGCAGGCGTATGTGGCGAATCAAGGAGATGGTTGGACCTATTCGCTTGAATATCTAAGGCGGCACCTCGAACAGTACCGGACCACGCCAGTCGGCGATGCGCTTCCCGCCAATGCGCACGAAGCTTACTTGACTTTGATTCGGGTGCTGGCCGTGCGAACCGCCGAATTGCATCGTGCGCTGGCGCGACCGACCTCCGATGCGGCGTTTTCTCCGCAGCCTCTTACCCCCGCCGATATCGATGCCTATCGGCGGCGCGCTCTCGAGGAGGCGCACAATGCGCTGGATCTCTTGGCATCGAACCTGGAAGCAGTGCCGACCGCCGATCGCGAGCGCGCCAACGCGGTCCTTGCGCAACGCGATCAAATCATTGCGCGCATCGAGGCCTGCGCCAAAGTCGTGCCGCGGGGTGTGAAAATGCGCATTCACGGTGATTATCATCTTGGACAGGTACTGGTGACTCGGAATGACTTCGTCATCATCGATTTCGAAGGAGAACCCGGCCACGCCCTGGAGCAGCGGCGTGCCAAGCATTCGCCGCTGCGCGACGTCGCTGGAATGATTCGTTCCTTCGGATATGTGCAGCAGAGCGCGTTGCGAAGCGTTGCGCACAACGACGCCGAGGCCGCGCGATTGGCGCCGTTAGCGCGAGCGTGGGAGCTTGAAGTGCGCGCGGCGTTTCTGTCGGCATACGATGCGGCCGCGCCCGATGCGGCGTTGCACGAATCGTTGCAAGTCGGGCAGGGAATTCTGGGACTCTTTGCCCTCGAGAAGGCGCTGTACGAATTGCGTTACGAACTCGGCAATCGGCCGAACTGGATTGGGATTCCGCTACAGGGAATTCTAGACTTGGGCGGCGAATAATGGGAGGCCACATGCAAAGCATTGATATGGTGGTGGATGCGACTCGAGAGTTTTTGCACCAGATCGCTGCGTTTCTTCCCCGACTTTTGTTGGCGCTGCTCGTGGTCGCCGTCGGATGGCTGCTTGCCAAGGCGGTGCGCTTCGCCGTCGAACGTGCACTGAAAGCTGTGAATTTCACAGTGTTGACCGAGCGTGCGGGCACGGACAATTTTTTACGGCAGGCGGGCATGCGCAGCGATACCACCGCACTGTTCGGAATTGTCGCCTTTTGGCTGGTTATTTTGGCGACTCTGATTATCGCCTTCAATGAATTGGGCCTCACATACATTACCGACCTGCTGGGTCGCGTTGTTCTGTTCACGCCCAAATTGCTGATTGCGATGCTCATCGTCGTGTTCGGCTCGTATTGTGCGCGTTTCGTCGGCGCCGCCGTGCACACCTACTGCGTCGATGCGAAGATCCCGGACGCCGATATATTGGGCAGGCTGGTTCGCTACGTGATCATGACTTTTGTAGTGATGATCGCATTGAGCCAGGTTGAGATCGGCGGAGACATGGTTCAGAGAACCTTCCTCATTATTCTTGGCGGTCTTATGCTGGCGCTGGCGCTTGCCTTCGGAATTGGCGGCCAAGACTGGGCGGCGGCGTTGCTGCAGCGCTGGTGGCCGCAACATAAAAAGGATGGGGATATCTGACGCGGTGCTTCGCCCACGGCATGTCGATCGGCGCCACGCTGTTGCCAGGCGACGGGACTCGTGAGAATCTTCGGCCGTTGCAGATCCGACAACGTCCAGCAGCAGCCACCTTTTGAAAGGGGTGCTTTTGGGGGTATCTCAACCGAACTGAAGTCAAGAAACCCTAGAATTCTCGAGGTTTTCTCGCTGATCGCGGTTCCGTCCAGGGGAGCCAGTACAATCAATCACTTACGATCATTTCCTGCAAACTTACTTCGCTATTCTCGCTTAGGCGAGGCGGAACCGTCTAGCGTCGATCCGCAATAAAGAAGTTCGTAACCAAACACTCGGGCATCGCCCTTGGGCCGCCGTGCCAGAGTCAGGAGTACTTCGCACATCGCTTGCCAAACGGTCGATGCCCTAGAAGTCCTTCCACTTCTCGGCGGCGCCCGTTGCCGCACCAGCGCATGCAGCCGGCGCGGTGGGCGCGGGACGCTTCTTGCCCGTCAGAGGCCGGGTCACGGCTCGGCGCTCCACCGCGGGAGCAGTTGCACCGAGCGGCGCGGGCCGCGCAGCGGCGGGCGCCTGATCAAACGAGGCGCCTTCTCCGACCCGATACCGTGCGATCAGCTGCGCCAGATTCGAGGCCTGATCGGTGAGCGCCTGCGCGGCCGCGGAGGCCTCTTCCACCAGCGCGGCGTTCTGCTGCGTCACATCGTCCATCATCGTGATCGCCTTGTTGACCTGCTCGATACCCGAGGCTTGCTCGCGGCTTGAGCTCGCGATCTCGGCCATCACATCCGTGACCTTCTTGACGCGCGCCACTATCTCTGCAAGCACCTTACCGGAGTCGTCCACCAGCTTGGTTCCCTCGGTCACCTTGCCCACCGAGTCTTGGATCAGGGTCTTGATACCGGCATCCGCAGTTTTCGCTTCGCGGCTCTCGTGATTTTTCTGACCTTCTATGCAACTTCCGGTGTCGGACCCGAAGGCGTCGGTCGGGAATGACTGCTTGCGAGGAGCTGAATGCGAGTAGCGTGGTCCATATGATGGAATGGCTGCAATATCGAGTGAGGCATCGGCCAAGCGTCGCCCGTTGGTCTCCGGCGCGACATTCGATGTTCTCGCACTCGATAGAAAGAAAGGAGCCAGGAAAGGACCCCGGCTCCTTCTTCGCAGTCGCGCTACTTCAGGTTAAGCACCTGCATTGTTGAGGAGCCAAGAACTCTCCGAATGCTGGCGCGATCGACCTCGCCCTTGTTCGCAGCAGCTACGGAGCCATCGACCAATTTGGAAATTGCATCGCTTTTTGCGATCGACCCATCCAACGCGGCCCAATTCTTATAATAAACTACCAGTAGCACGTCCGGATCATCCGGAGTGCGCGGCTCGATTGTGATTACTTCGTAGCGGAGAATGTCGCCCATCTTCTTGCCGGCCTCTTGTTCCTGCTTCCACTTCGTGGCTACAAAGTTCATATAGTCGTCGAATTTACCGTCTACCGTCCGGATCCTGGAGACATTAACGACCGGGCCTTCAGTGTACGGATGATCATCCGCCAACGCGGCACCGCTAATGAATGCGAGACAGAAGAATGCCGCGGACGCGGCAAGTTGATGCTTGAGTAACATGTGAATATCCTTGAGTTGGAATTTATTATTTGCGGCAGACACACTTCATGCGTCTGCCCCCAGTACGCAGTGAATCAACCGAGCGCGGGATGTTACACATCTTGTGTTGTGGCGTCACGCGGCACCGCGTTCCTAGCGACGTATGTACATACCCGCAATATTGGTGCTCGACGGTTGGACCTTGGCGCAGCGGCACTATCGAACGGCAACTTCGCGGTGGTCATTTCGATTTACTGAACTACCATTTCTGGCCGGGTTCTGCCCGCCGACGACACGATGGTTAGCCGTCGACTCGTGTCGCCCTCTGCCGACCTTCGCCGCTGTCCGCTTTTCGGCCTTACAGATGCGCCGCTCCGTGATGGCTCGCTTAGTGGTTTGCTGTCAATTGAAGTCGTAGAAATCGGACCCGCTCCAAAGCAGCTGTCGGACCCGAAGCCGCCCGCTGCCACTGGCAGCTTCGGAGTAGAGAGCCGGATACTCGGCTAAGTATGCTGTCGCTGTAGAGACCCGTCGAGGTTGGAACACACCCACGGTCCCCTCGAACGATTGCTAGTCGACAGACCATGATCCTTGGGATGGCTATGGGCTCGGCGCCTCGGTCGCGGTGAATGCGACCACCATCCATTTTCCGCTTCGCCTGGCATATACCTTCATGAACTGCCACCGGTCCTCATGGAGTGTTCCCCCGAGGGTTCGTGACCGAAAAAGATTCCCGGTAACAATGGCAGTGTCTCCAAAGCCTCGTATCTTCAAGTCAGTAGTCTCGTAGCGGGAGAATTTCATGCGGCCGGTTTTCACAAACGACAAGGTGTCGGATTTACCCATTGGAGCCATGCCTGGAACCATCACGGTCAAGTCGTCCGCCCATAGCGTTTCGAGTATCCCTGCATCGTTGTTAAGATGCGCCCGATTCCAAACTTGCTCGAGGCGAATGAATTCCTGGTCCGACTCGGATTGAGCGGCTGCCCCAATAGCAGCAAATAGAAGCGAGAGAAGCGGAAAGGCCAACGACAGTAAAACCCTCATGCGCATGAAGTGGCACCTCGCCTAGTACGGCACACAGAAACTAAGACGACAGAAGCGTCGTGAGTTAGCGCGATCGGTACGTCCAATCATGTTCGCGCACTCCTGTTGCGGTTCGGTTCATTCAAGGCTGCTGTTAACTTAGCTCAGGCGTCGAGCGGCTGCTCTATGGCTCGCATTCCGGTTAGCTCAAGGACCGGAATTGGCCAGACTGCAGCCCGATGAGGACTGACTGCCGCTAAATCGGGTTAGAGTGGACCCGCCGGGGCTGGCAGCATTCCAGTCATAGGGCTTGGGCCGCCTGTTTGGCGAGCGCCAGCTCCAAAGCCTGCAGGGCATCGGGAGCTCGCTTCGCGTAGACGTTGACCTTGAGCGCGACGGCCCCTTTTTTGAACCACAGCGTGGTCGCCTCACCGACGGTCTCGACAAAGCCATCGTCGCCGACCGCGGCTGGACGCATTGAAAGTCCTAAGGCTGTGGCATTCGAGGCCTTCTGTTTGGCGCCATCGTAGAATGCGCTCGTCTGCAGGTTTACCGTCACCGCGCGAATGTCCGAGCCGCCGGTGGGTTGCCACGTGCAGGTCTTTACAAAGGTGGGTGTCACATGCGCGCCCGCACTGACTGGAACACCAATAACCGCACTCACCTGAGCGGGAGTCAAGAGTGAGCAGGCATCCGTGTCGGCATAGGTTGTGAACGAAGCAAATACTGCGCAGAGAGTCGGCGCGCTCATAAGAGCGATGTGAGAGCGAAGCGGGCGCATGTCCTCTCCTTGCAAACTTTGCGGGAAGTGAATTATGCACGTGGGCATCTCACAAGGCGAGCCGAGGTCGCGTGGAACCTCGCGTCGAGCGCAGCGAACTGTCGGCTCGGGTTCAGTCAGAGAATTTCAAGCGAGCGAAATGGCCTTGCTCCTTTAGAGTATCAAGAGTATTCCAAACAATTCCTCGACGCGGGATGCGGCTCAGAAGCTGATAAACATTTGCACACCGCGCAACCAGCGCCTTCAAATTCTCAAGTTCGGAGGCGGTAACCTTGAAGCGTCCCAAATGCTCCCAAGAGGCTGATCCTGCGCGCCGGAATTCAATTATCACGTCGCTCACCGCGGGCATTGTACCCGGAAGCCGGACGCCCGATGATGTGCCGTGACGTGCTTTAAGGGGTGGGAGGCCCACGGCCATACTGGTGATCGAGTGGCTTCGGGCGCCGTCGCCGACATGGCCTGAAGGATTGCCGGCAAGCCGGATTTGCTAAACCGTCGACAACAGCACGCGATCGGTTGGAATTCGCCCAAGGAGCACGATTCTGGGACGCCTCTCTCGGTTCCGGCGCGAACGCGAACTATCGACCCCAAGGGGCCGCTCGCCAGCGTCGGCTTTAGGCCAACCAGCGCGCGCGCATTCACTCTCCGGTGCTGTGGATCACACTCGGCCACGGGTGTTGAAACGCGCCGGCAAAGCGAGCGGACGACGTGACTCGGGGCAGCCAACGCAGATCGCGGGCCGCCCCGGCTCGTGTACCGCGGGCTTACGGCGTTCGCAGAAAGCCGTGTAGCACAAGGCTCACGTCGTGCCATCGCCCAGCGATGACCCCCACCGCATTGATAGCGACGCCGGCTGAGCCGTACAAATACGGGTTTGCGGTCGTGATTTGGCCCGGAACAACAAAGGTCGTGGCATTGCCGTTGGCATCGCGCACGAAGGCTTGAGCTGCAAATTCCAAGTTGCCATCAACCTCGGCGCCGTTAGCAAAAACCCATCCCGTAGTCGTACTCTCGAGGTTGATCGCGGCCAACTCCGTGCCCAAATATTGCGCTGCACTGGCCTTGGGAGCCTCAAAGCTAGTGAATTGATCATCGAACCAGCGCAGGTAACCAAACTCCGCATTGTTGCTGGCAGCGTAGTAGCTGCCGGCGATCACACCGAAATCGTTGACAAACGCGTTGTAAGTACCGGCAACGCCAACGCCCACCGCGCCCGGCGGATCAAACGCAATGATCTTGCCGTCGGCAGTGCGCACGAAGCCATGGCCGACGTTGTTCGTGTCAAAGAATACTCCCGCGATCTGCCCAAAGTTGTTGATGCTCCATACTGAGGTATACACGGATCCCGGCGGGTCAAACGTAGTGAGTTTGCCGTCGGCAGTCCGCACAAAGCCGTGGTTCCCGTAGTTCCCGTCGACGTAGTTTCCTGCAATCACGCCAAAGTCGGTGATACCCACGGGCGTTGTGCCTTGACCGGCGCTTGTACCCGCCGGAGCTTGGGAATCGTCAAAAATAACGATGTGGCCATCGGGAGTGCGAATAAAGCCGTGGCTCACGCTGTTCGTGTCAATGGAGTTTCCCGCGATCACTCCGAGATCGTTGATGCCGTTCGGGCAAGTGCACCCTACAACGGGATCCGCACCGGGAGCGTCAAAATTGGTGAAACGGCCATTGGGACTGCGCACGAAGCCGTGAGTCCCAAAGCCGTCGTCCGTGACGGATCCCGTGATAGCACCTTCCAAATTGATGCCGGTAGGTTGAGTGCCCTGGAAAGCGCCTGTCCCCGAGTTTGGCGCATCGAATGTAACGATCTTCGGTGCGGCATTAGCCCGACTCGTCATCGTCAGGATCAAGAATAGTGTCAATGACGCAAGGACAAGAAAGTTTCTGCATTTCTGCGTTGGCAGGACACCGGGAAATGAAGTCGTCATGGCGCTTAACTCCTTTTATGATTTTTTCATCGATTGGACGTTCTTCCAGAACAATTGGCCGAATGACCACGTTCATGCGTGCTCGACCAAGCTATTAACATAATTGGCGACGATGCCATGCCGCCGCTAGGAAAGTGTTGATATTAGATTCGGCTGGAAGCTACGCCCGCATGCGTCGGAATGTCAAATTGAAATTGCCGACTCCGCTGAAGAATCGAACTGATGCGACTAGCCGGCTGCTTCGAGAGCGCGGCGCACCGAGTGTATGAAGTTCGTGTGCGGCACGTGTGTGGATGACGGCTTGCGGGAAGGTCGCTGTGGATGACGGATGACTGTTGTTGTTAAGGGTTGTCCGATTCCTGCCCTTCGTGACTGAGCATGCCGAAGCCGGTGAGGTTTGAGGGCAGGCGTCGGACAAGCCCCAAGGGAGGAAACCGCGGAGCCGTACTGAGGGTGTCAGCGGGGAGCGATGAGCTATGGGGTTTTGAACGGAGGCAGTGGGCTCGGCAAGCTTGCTGGCGGGACCGATGCGGCGGCCCCGGCGCCACGGCTTGCAATGTGCGGGCGGCAGGATCCGGATTTTGGCGGTCCTGGCGTGCAAGAGTGTTGGACATCGGCAGCCAAGACAATGGGCGTCCGAGCCAGCCTCGTTTGATGAAGTGCCGACGGCGAGGATCTGCGGAGTGAGCGGCGAAGGCTCATGGTGAACTCGGTGAAGCCGGCGGTCCGCGGATGTGCTGCGCTCGTGCGAAAGTCTCGATGATGAGCATCGGTGCGCCGCAGTGTCTGCAAACGAAGGTGGGCCTCGCGGAGCTGGCTGCGGCATGGGCTGCGCTTACCTCAGCGCTAAGCACAGGCGCAGGCTGATGCAGAAGCTCGCGAGCGATGGCGATGTGTGTCTTGCGGTGGGCGTTGGCGAGCAACCCGTAGTGACGGATGCGGTGAAAGCCAGAAGGCAGTACATGCAGCAGGAAGCGGCGCATGAACTCGTCAGTCATCAATGTCATCGTTTTGTAGCGCGTGTGGCCGTGAGCTCGGTAGTCCTTCCAGCGGAAGGTGACGCCGCGCTCGTCCAGAGCGAGCAGTCGAGAGTTTGCGATCGCCACCCGATGGGTGTAGCGCGACAAATAGGCGAGAACCTCTTCGGGCCCCGAGAACGGGCGCTTGGCGTAGACCACCCACTCGCACTGGCGCAACGGCATGAGCCAGTCGGCGAACGCAGCGGCGTCGGTGAGATCGACGTGCTCGCCGAAGAACTTCAGGTGTCCGTCACGATGGAGCTTCTGAAGTTCTTCGAGAAAGCGACGCCGGAACAGGCGCGAGAGCACACGGACTGAGAGGAAGAACCCCGGCTTGCACGGCACCCACCGATCCGCATCGAGCGCAAGTCCGCCGCCGGGCACGATGCCGTGCACATGCGGATGATGCGTCAATGCCGATCCCCAGGAGTGCAGCACCAAGGTCACGCCGATGCGCGCGCCCAAGTGCTTTGGATCGGCGGCGATCGTGCGCAGCGTCTCGGCGGCGATGTCGAACAACAAACCATAGATAATCTCCTTATTGGTGTAGGCGATGGTGCTGATCGGTGCCGGCAATGTGAACACGACGTGGTAATACGTCACGGGCAACAGGTCCGCCTGGCGCGCCTCGAGCCAGCGCAGCGCGGCGCTGCTCTGGCACTTGGGGCAGTGCCGGTTACGGCAGGAGTTGTAGGCGATCTGCGGTTGTGCACACGATGAACAGCGCAGCGCGTGGCCGCCGAGCGCGAGGCTGCGGCACTGTTCGATGGCCGACATGACCTTCAACTGTCCGAGGCTCAAGTGGCCGCGCAGTTGATGGCGCCACGCCGGCCCGTGATCGCGGAAGATATCCGCGACCTCCAGGGCGGGACGTTGCACGCGCGGCTACGGTGCGGGCCTGGGACTTGGCTCCAGCGGACCGATCACCTGGCGCAGGATCTCGGTGGCGACGTGGGTGTAGAGGGATGTGGTCTCAAGCTTCTTGTGGCCGAGCAGCACCTGGATCACGCGAATATCCACCTTCTGCTCGAGCAGGTGGGTCGCGAAGCTGTGGCGTAGCGTATGCAGGGAGACGCGCTTGTCGATGCGCGCCGTGAGGGCAGCCTCTTGCACGGCCCGGTTTAGCTGTCGGGCGGTCAGGGGCTCAACCGGGTTCAGGCCCGGGAACAGCCAGCCGCCATCGAGCATCTTGCCCTGGGCTTTTGCCACCCGCCACCAGGTGCGCAGCCGCTCGAGCATCACCGGCGAGAGCATGGCGTAGCGATCCTTACCGCCCTTGCCCTGCTGAATCCGCAGCGTCATGCGCGTGCTATCGATGTCACCGACTTTGAGCGAGATCAGTTCGCTGGCGCGAAGCCCGGCGCCATAGGCGACCGAGAGGGCCGTCTGATGCTTCAAGTTCTTGGTCGCGGCAATCAGCGAGCTCACCTCCTCGCGGCTCAACACAACCGGCAATGTCCGCGGCACATATACTGGCTTCATCTTCGCCATCAACTCAGCACGATCGAGCGTCACGTCGAAGAAGAACTTCAATCCCGTAATCGTTGCGTTGAGCGTGATGGGCGAGGTGCCCTGATCGACGAGGTGTAGCTGGAAGTTACGCAGTTCCTCGACCGTGGCAGTATCGGGTGGACGGCGCAGGTAGCCTGCCAGCTTCCGAACTGCACGCACGTAAGAGGCTTGGGTGTGGGGTGCGAGCTTGCGCAACCGCATGTCCTCCAGCATCCGTTGCCGCAGCGGGGAAATCTCTTGGGTGGAATCGTTCATGGCTCTGCTCCGGTTGCGATATGAGGCGGAATGCCTCATCTCGCAACTTACGAAACAGAACCTCAGCGGTCAGCTAATCCCCAACGCCTGATCGAAGCCACCCCTACCGCGAGAGCGGTTTAGTCCTTTGGCCGCAAAGCGTCAGATGCTGCGCCCCGAAACCAGTCATTCAGATTGAAGAAGACTAACGCCCTGGACGCATCACGCGGCGATATTCTAAAGCCGACGATTGAGCAGATTGGTAAACCATTGCCGGTGCTAGAACAGAGATTGTATGTCACGCGCACCATGTACTACCCGAACCAGTTCGATACCGCCCGAAATGATTCGATAAAGCAGTAAATAATTACCCACTGGGTGATACCGCAGCTCCTTCGCTATATCCGGCCGCGCCAGTCCCATATGCGGGTTGTCGGCGAGCAGTTTGTACTTCTCCTCAAGCAAATCGACGAGTCGGTCCGCCGCGATGGGATCGTCCTGGGCGATGAAATACCAAATCTCCACCAAGTCCTGCTCGGCAAGTGGTGTAATTCGAATGCGCGACATCTCCCCTGCCCGCCCGCGTTTCGCTACTTGCGATCAGCCTGAAGGCGTTGCCGGCCACGCTTTTTGATCGCGGAGACGTTTAGATCCTTGCTCGGTCCGCTCTTGATGCCCTCATCCCAAAGCCGCCGAATTTCACTGATCGCATCGGATCGCGCAGCGCGTCGCGCCTTCCACTCGCGCAAGGCTTCTCGGATAACCTCGCTGCTTGATGCGTAATCGCCCGTTTCTACAGCATTGCGAACCAAGGTGGCCATATCCGCCGGCAGTGCGATGCTGATCTTTTCTACATTAGCCATATACGCCTCCAATTTGGTAGCTAATAGTAGCAAGAAGTCATACTACCGTCACCTACCCGGATGTTGCCCGCATTGGGCGCGCGAGGGAAGGGAGTCGCAGCGACGTAGTGAATGACCATCAAAAGGGACAAGCGGAAGGACATGAACTGTCATCCGAACGTCCGGCAGCAGCCACCTTTTACAGGGGGTGTTTTTGGGGTATCTCAAACGAGCTGAAGTCAAAAAACCCTAGAATTCTCGACGTTTTCTCACTGATTGCGGTTCCGTCCCGGGGAGCCAGTACAATCAATTGCTTACGTCTCTTTCATGATAATTTAGTACACTATTTTCGCGTATGCAACTGACCCCCCGTTTGCCACTTCGAATCCAAACTCCGGACCGCGGTTCGATTTAGCTCTGCGGCACTCAAAGTCCTGCATCTCAATTCTCCATTAGCGACAGATTCCTGGTCTGCCAGCATTGGATGGAATGCACACAGCGCTACACTGGACTCAATCATTTCATTTGAAGGTTTAGTGAGTACATCTCGCGGTGCATCAAGTATAGATCACATACTTTGCCGCAAACTCAAGGTCTCAGGCACCGCTTTGGTAATCGCCGTCAAAATACCACTGAGGATTTGCCGAGGACTTGGCGGGCATCCCGGCACCGCCACGTCGACCGGGATGACTGTGGAGACGCGACCGCATGTCGCATAGCTCTCGCCGAATATTCCACCGCTGCAACCGCAATCCCCGATTGCAACGACAAGCTTCGGGTCCGGCGTCGCATCGTACGTGCGCTGCAGCGCCACCTCCATATTTTTGGCCACCGGCCCCGTCACCAATAGTAAGTCGGCGTGCCGCGGGCTTGCTACAAACCGAATGCCAAGGCCTTCGATATTGTAGAGAGGATTATTGAGCGCATGAATCTCCAATTCGCAACCGTTACACGACCCGGCGTCAATTGCTCGAATGCAGAGGGCACGACCGAGAACTTCGAGAATCCGGGATTGCAGCGCGTCGACGATACGCAGTGACTCGTCACTCGGTGGAGAAGACTCGGTGATGACCCCTGTGCGACAGATTTTGCTTAGCGTTTTCAGCATGGTTATAGATCGTGTCCGCTGTAGGACAGGTTGAAAGACTTATTGATCAGCGGGAAATCCGGCACGATGTTGTCGATGATGGCGTGCTCAATCACCGGCCAGTTCTGCCATGATGGATCATGGGGGTGACATCGTCGGATCATTCCATCCCTGCCCGCATCAAGTGCGAGAAATATGGGGCCGCGCCATCCCTCGATCATTCCGACACCCAGTGCGCCTTCATTGGGTACTGCCATTGTCACTTGATGTGGCCCGGCGGGCAGCTCCCGCAGGATCTGCTGCAGGAGACGCGCAGATTCGGTCACTTCATCGAAGCGCACGGCCACGCGCGCCGCCACATCGCCTTCAGTTTGCACGATCTTTTTTGGCGCGAGGTGACCATACGGGTCGCAGGGTAGATCGCAGCGCAGGTCAAATGCTTGGCCGCTCGCACGTCCTGCCAAGCCGGTCAAGCCTAATTGCGCGGCCAGCGTTGGCGTGACGACACCTGCTCCTACAAACCGGTCGCGCAAACCGGCGTGATCGTCGTAGATTGCACGAAGTGCTTTGACCTCGGGAGAAATCGATTCGATCGAGTCAATCAATGAGCGTACTCCGGTGGATGAAAGGTCCACGCGCGTGCCGCCCGGCACGACGAAATCCATGAGATATCGCTGTCCGAGTGCTTGCTCGGTCGTGCGCAGCAGTTGCTCCTTGAGCCGCGAGAGCTGGGTAAGTCCAAAGGAAAATCCGGCATCGTTCGCAATCGCGCCGAGATCCCCTAAGTGATTAGCCAGGCGCTCCAATTCCAGCGCGAGCGCCCTTAACCCTAGGGCTCGATGGGGCAAGTGCGCCGCGGCCATGCCTTCCAGCGCCTGGCAATAAGCCCACGAAAAGGCGACGGCAGAGTCGCCCGAGATGCGGGCCGCCAATCGGTGGCCGCTGAGCAGCGAGAATTCAGTGAAGCGCCGCTCAATGCCCTTGTGGACATAGCCCAGGCGCTCCTCAAGCCGGAGTACTTTCTCGCCGACCACCGAAAAACGGAAGTGGCCAGGTTCGATGATCCCTGCATGTACGGGCCCGACCGGAATTTCATGCACGCCGTCCCCTTCCACGGCAATGAATGCATACCTATCAATGATCGGTATCGAGGGAGATCGCGGTCTGTGGATCTCAACTAGCGGATGAAAGCTCTCTGGCCAAGCCGCATGACGTAACCACGGACGCGTATCTGGATCAGTAGAGGGTAATCCTGACAGATCCGCCACTGCGCGCTGCATGCGACTTGCACTCGGAAACCATTGCTCGATCCCTGGGTAATTGGCCTCCCCATCCGGCAATGGCAAGCTCAACACGAGGACGCCCTGGTCAGCCGTATACGCGACTCGGACCCTGTCACGGCCATCTCGATCGCGACTTGCCCAGAGAGACTGCAATCGACCTCCTCCGGTCGCCACGTGTTCGGCGGCCCGTTGCCATTCGTCGCTTGAGACCACAAGCCCTAGAACTTTTGGCGCGCCCGCGATCACGCTCCCCCCATTTGAATCGGAGTCCTGGGCCGCCTGTTGGAACCATCGTTGCAAAGCCATCTCATTCTCCGCCGATCAGGCGCGAGGCAGCGCGATACCAGTCAGCGAGATAGGGTGGAATGAAAAACCCTAGCATCAGCACCAAACCGAGGTGGACAAACACGGGCACGAGCGCGGGCGGATGCGGCAATCGTTTGGCGGTGGTGTCTCCAAATACCATCGACTGCACACGACCAAAGATTGCCGCGAAGGCCACACCGAGCGCCAACAGCAATATAGGCGTCGCCCATGGTTGCTGTTTCATAGCGGTCGTCAAAATAAGAAATTCACTCGCAAATACGCCGAATGGTGGCGTGCCGAGAATGGCGAGGCTGCCCATCATCAATCCCCAACCCACAGTGGGGCTCAAGGTGATGAGCCCGCGAATGTTGTCCATGAGTTGTGAGCCGGCTTTCTGCGTCGCGTGTCCCACCGCAAAGAAAATGGACGATTTGGTCAGTGAATGCACCGTCATATGCAATAGCGCGGCGAAGTTGGCTACGGGCCCGCCCATTCCGAACGCGAAGGCAACGATCCCCATATGTTCGATCGAGGAATAGGCGAATAGGCGCTTTACATCGCGTTGTCGCCACAGGAAAAACGCCGCGAGCACCACCGACAGCAATCCAAAACCCATCAGCATTCGGCCCGGCAGGGCCGATTGCAGCGAGCCCTCGACGAGCACTTTGCAGCGCACGACGGCGTACATCGCCACATTGAGCAGCAGTCCTGACAGAACCGCGGAAATAGGTGTCGGGCCTTCAGCGTGTGCATCGGGCAACCAATTGTGCAGCGGCGCAAGGCCCACCTTGGTCCCGTAACCCACGAGCAGAAATACGAAAGCCAAGCCGATAACCGAAGGTTCCAGTTGAGCCTTGACCGAATTAAGATGTGTCCAAAGCAGCGCACTGACGCCCTCGGAACCTAGGACCTTCTCGGCCGCAAAGTACATGAGGATGGTGCCGAATAAGGCTTGGGAAATGCCGACGCCACAGAGAATGAAATACTTCCAGCCTGCCTCGAGGCTCGCAGGGGTTCGATACAGCGTCACCAGCAGAACGGTCGATAGGGTTGCAGCCTCCATCGCCACCCACATGAGCCCCATATTGTTGGTCGTGAGAGCAACCAGCATGGTTGCGATGAACATCTGGTACATGCCGTGGTACAGGCGCAGCTGACCAGCGGTTACCCGCCCGTGTTCTACCTCTATGCGCATATAGGGGCGCGAGAACAATGAAGTGGTTAGACCGACGAACGCAGTCAGCGTCACCAGAAAAACATTAAAGGCATCGATAAAGAATTGCTCGTGTCCGACCGATAAGTTGCCGTGCGCGACGACCCTTGCTGTGAGCGCACATGCGGCGAAAAACGTGATTAGAGAAAAGACCACATTTGCTTCGGGTGCCCAGCGCCGACCCCCTAGAATACTCAGAGTCAGGGCGCCCAGTAGCGGGGTGCCCAGAAGGACGATGAACTCCACCTTATTGGTCCTCCTTCAGCGTTTCGAAGTTCTTCAGGTCCAGACTGTCGAATTGTTCCCGAATCTGAAAGAAAAATACGCCCAGCACCAGCATCGCCACTAAAACATCGAGCGCAACTCCGAGCTCAACAACCATCGGCATGCCGTATGTGGCACTCATCGCGCCGAAGAACAACCCGTTCTCCATCGAAAGGAATCCGACCACTTGCGACATCGCTTTTCGGCGCGTGATCATCGTGAGGAATGCAATGAGGATCACCGCCACGGCGATGCCGATGGAATTGCGTGTGGCCGTGCTCGCCAACGCCGAAATTGGTTGGGCTAATCCGAATGAAAAAATGACGACCAGTACGCCCACCAGCATGGTCCCGGTGATGTTGAGCAGCGGTTCAGTGTCCCAATACACACCGAGGCGACGAATGAGACGATGTAGTAGCCATGGCAGGAAAATAACCTTAAGTCCGAGGGTCAATACTGCGGACAAGTACAAGTTGTGATCGCCGGTCCGCCAAGCGAGCAACAGGGTCGCGACAAACAACAGAGCTCCTTGCAGCGCGAGCAGATTGACCAGGGAGACGACGCGTCGCTGCGACAACATGGCGAATGAAAGCAGCAGCAACAGCGCGGCCAGTGTGTTCAGCAGCTGAAGATCCCACGACAGCGCATTCATATTCATACTCCCAACAACAACCGCACTAACAGTCCGAGCACTGCAAACAGAAAAGCCGTCGCAAGAAACTCCGGTGCGCGAAAGACGCGAAGTTTCGCCGATACCGTCTCAATGAACGCCAACGCAGCTCCGGCAACGGTGAGCTTTGCGCCCAGCAACACCACCGCTAGGGCCAGCCCCGAGGGCGCGTCGCTCGTCGCGATGCCCCAGGGAATGAATACTGCAAACCCTATGCACGCATAATTGAAGAGCTTCAGCGCCGCGGCCCATTCCATGAGCGCTAGGTGACGTGCGGAATATTCCAGCAGCAGTGCTTCGTGAATCATGGTCAATTCAAGGTGCGTCGCGGGGTTGTCAACCGGGATACGGGCATTCTCGGCCAGCAGCACCATTGTGAATGCGACCGCTGTGAAGGCAAGACTCGGGTTGAGCGCGAAGGTCTGCGCCGAGAGGCGTTCTGCAATGATCGGCAACGCCGTGGTGGCGCAGGTCAGGGAAACGACGAAGATGACTACCAGCAGTGCGGGCTCCGCGAGGAATCCGATCATCATTTCCCGGCGTGCACCGAGCGTACCGAAGGCAGTCCCGATGTCCATCGCTGCTAAGGACAGGAACACGCGCGCAGTGGCAAGAAGTCCAACCAGCGCAATCGCGTCAGCGGCTCGCGTGATGGGTAAGCGCGTTGCAACCGAGGGGATGACGGCTGCGGCTGTCACCATCGCGCCAAAGACCACGTACGGCGCGAGCCGGAATAGTTGCGAAGCATTCTGCGCTATCACCGCCTCCTTATGGAATAACTTCCGGATACCACGGTAGGGCTGCAGAATGCTCGGGGCAGACTTATTCTGTAGCAACGCTCGGCACTGATTCACCCAGCCGAGAAACATCGGTGCGGCAGCCAGCGCCAACGCGATTCCCGTCAATTGGACCGCCCAATCGAATATTTTCATAGCATGAGCGCCAGCAAGACGACGAGTGTGACGAAACTGTAGAGCAAATAAGTCGCGATGCGACCTTGCTGCAGCCAAGCAACCTTATCCGCGGCTCGCCGAACGAGCGGACCCAAGGGCTCATACAGAGCGCGCCAAATGCGATCGCCAATTTCTAAACGATACTTAGGTTTTGTGTCGAAGGGGCCCGGCAGTTCGCGAATGAGAAAGAAGAGGGGTTGGAACAGGTGGCGAATCGGCTGACCGAATCCTTCCGCCGTATCTTGCATGCGACTTGTGAGCACGCCAAATCCACAGTCCCAAGCAGCCCCTTTCCGTACGCGCTGATGATAGAAGATGCGCACGTTGATGACAGCCAACGCCACCACAACCAGAATCACCGCAAAGAACACCAGAGGTGCGTAAGACGACTCTCGTTCGGGAATGGGCACGAGTAGCCACCAGGGAGCATTACTCAATGGAAGTTCGCCCAATCCTAGTTGCTTCGTGACGATGCTGAACAATGAAATGACGGTAGTCGGAAAGAATCCGAGCAGCACGCAGCCGAGCGCAAGCCACGCGAGTCCGAGGCGCTCTGCAAATCCAGCGTCGTGGGCCTTTTGCAGAGCGGGTTCCCTCGGCTGTCCGAGAAAAATCACGCCAAAGAATTTGACCATGACGTAGCCCGCCAGTGCCGCGGCGAGTGCAAGCAATGCAGCACCCAGCGGCAGCAGCATGTTGATGAACGCGTGTGGCACCTTGTAGGAGAATAGGAAGGATTGGAGTAGCAACCATTCCGACACGAATCCATTGAGGGGCGGCAATCCAGCAATGGCCAACGCGCCGATGAGCGTCAGCCATGCGACCCAGGGCATGCGATGGATAAGCCCCCCCAGGCGCCCTAGATTTCGTTCCCCGGTTGCGTGCAATACCGCACCCGTGCCCAGGAATAGCAGGCTTTTCATGAATGCATGATTGAGCGCGTGGTACATAACGGCAATCAACGTGAGCGTCGCCGCGGCGCGCATACCAACGCCCGCGAACACAATCGCCAGCCCTAAGCCGGTAAACATGATCCCAATGTTTTCGATGGATGAGTAGGCAAGGAGACGCTTCATGTCGGTTTGTGCGGCTGCGAAAACGACGCCATACAGCGCGCTAAAAAGCCCGAGAGACAATGGCAACAAACCCCACCACCAGAGGGGTGGCTGGCCCAACAGGTCAAAACTGATCCGAATCATTCCGTACAGCGCCGTCTCAAGCATGATGCCGCTCATCAGCGCCGAGACGGGAGAAGGCGCGGCGGGGTGTGCTTCCGGCAGCCATACATGCAGGGGCACGAGGCCCGCCTTGGCGCCAAATCCAATCAGCGCAAGACAGAATGCAACCGTCGCCCAATTTGTACTCAGGTGCGCGTTACGCATCGCATCAAAGGTGAAATGCCAGCTGCCGCCCTGAAGGATGCCAAAGCTCAAGAGAATCGCGATCGCACCCAGGTGGGCCATCAGCAGGTAGAGAAACCCGGCCTTACGAATTTCGGGAATGCGGTGCTGGGTGGTGACCAAAAAATACGATGACAGAGCCATGGTTTCCCACGCCAGCATGAATGCATACGCGTCATCGGCGAGCAAAACAAAGCCCATGCTGGCGAGAAATAAGTGGTATTGCAGGCACAAAAGTCCCGGCGCCGTACCTTCGCCCTGCCGGAAGTAGCCGGCCGCAAAAATCGAAATTCCGGCGGAAGCGCCACCCAGCAACACTAGAAACACACCCGAGAGTCCATCGAGGCGCAAATGAACAGGCAAGTCCGGCAACCCGATGGGCAATACAAGCTGTTCGTTGACATGGCCAAGACTTGTCGCCGCAACGACCGCCAGCGCGGCACCGACAAGGGCGCCCAACGGAAAGAGCGTCCGCCCGACGAATGCGAGACTCAGCGGTCGTACCATCCCCGCGAGCGCAACCGCGCACCATGCCGCCAGCAGCAGAGCACAGAGCGTCAATGGCGAGGTGGAACCAAAGCTCATCAGGCGCCGGTTCTCATTGTCGTGAAATGGTCAATACGACATCAATAAACCGAAGGCTGCCATTTGCGATCATGTGTGTTCTATTATAATGTTATGCGAATTGCCCTGTCACCTAATGTGAGTCTCCTTTGACTACGGAAGATCGCACCGCTCGGCTTACCATTTTGATTGACCCACGCAAGAAGGAACTATTTGAGCGTCTGTGTGCACAAGAGGATCTGACACCTTCGCAAGTTGTGCGGCGCTTGATACGAGATTACATAGAGGTCCGCACTGGTAAGCCGTGGACACCCACTGAGGAGCGCCCGAGCGCGGCGCGTCGTCGTGTGTCGGTTCGTCGAACTTAAGTGCCGTGCCGCCGCGTTCCACAAGCGAAAGGCGAACATTTGAACTCGGCCGTTGGCCTGGAATTAATGGCTATTCGCATGCACCTGCTACAGAGGCAATGACCAAAAGGGCCACGTGGACATGAGTCTGTCATCCGGCAACGTCCGGCAACAGCCACCTTTTGGAGGGGGTGTTTCTGGGGGTATCTCAAACGAGCTGAAGTCAAAAAAACCTAGAATTCTCGATGTCTTCTTGCCGATTTCAGTTCCGTCCCGGAGAGCCATAAAATACGCATAAAAACAATGTATTACATTGCTTTATTTATCTTATTTATAGGTCGTTTAAATCGGATAGGTGTCAACTGCGTCCAACAAGGTCTTGTCGCAGCCACCCTTTCACCGGGGTAGCACACTGAGGGTTACAAACTCCGCTAAGGTTGGAACAGCCTATTGCAACAGCCGCGCGGTGTTAGGCGTCCGTGCAGGCGGTGCAGCAATCTCTCGGTGGCAGGCTACCAAAACTGCCACGGTGAACCACGCGTACTGATAGGCACGAACGCTGACGTTAGAATTGGACTCGTCGAGATTAACTTGGTTACCTGTTGGCAACCTGTGGAGGCACAGTTGTGGCACTACTCGTGTTCAAGATGACCGGCAGCCCATTTTTGCCGGACCCGACAATGATAACTTTCGAGTTTGGCGACTCCGCGAGCTTCTCCGTCGCCTCGATGCCCTTCCATTCGATCACTTGCTCGTTCAGACCCTTGCTGATGATTTCCTGATAATCAGCGATACCCAGCGCCTCGATATGTTTACGTACAGCTTCTTGGCGGGTGCGCTCGAGCACAAATTGCATTTGAAGAGCTTTTTGCTCTTCCTCCAGCTTGGTCTGAATTGCCGCTTGCACCGCCGGCGGCAGGTGAACCTCGCGGATCAGGACAGCATCGACTATCACGTGCTTGCCTTCCAATTTGCGTGCCACTTCCTCGCGAATTTCTTTCTCAATCTGTTCGCGCTTCGAGGAATAGATCTCTTCGGGCGAATATCGGCCAACGACCTTCCGCGCACTCGAACGGACGTATGGGGAGACGAGCGTCGAATAATAATCCGCACCAGTCTGCGTTATGAGTTGGTAGACCTCAGATTGGATTGGCTGAAAAAGAATCGAACTCGTCAATTTGATATCAAGCCCGTTATTTGCGAGGACATCCAGAGAGTCCTCGTGTTCCTGCTCTCGCAAATCGACGTCGTAGACACGCGAGAAGGGAGAGACCGCGTGTATGCCTTCTCCCAAAGTTTTGTCGCTCGTACCTTTGAGAGGCGACCACTCCACGCCGACGCGGCCAGTGGGAACCGTCGCACACGCCGCGAATGAGCAGGCGATGACCGCTACTGGCAAAGAATAGCGAAATGTCCTGACTTTCATGATAAAGCTCCAAGTGTTGGCCCGCCCGCACTCATTGCCCCGCAGTGTGCAATGCGAAGATTAAAGCGACGCTAACGCCCTATTAGAAATTTCCACTGTCCGGAAATAGGTCGCAGGATGTCGATGGCGGCTTTGCGCTGCGAGACATTCGCGCAGATACCTTGTGCGCGCCGTCTCGACACCTGACAAATGAAACTTGGAAGCGCCGCCAGAGTCCGAAATGAATTGAAACTGCCATTCGAGCGACTGAAAAATGAACGCACCCCAAGATCTTCTTACCACGACCCAGAAAGCACTCACGATCAATCTGGACGGACTCAAGTACGGTACATTCGCGGAAATTGGGGCTGGACAAGAAGTCGCACGTGAATTCTTCCATGCCGGCGGTGCGTCCGGAACCATCGCAAAATCCATTTCGGCTTACGATATGGTTTTCAGCGACGCCATCTATGGCAAGGCGCCGAGATATGTCTCACGCGAGCGCCTGAATCTCATGCTGGATCACGAATACCAACTCCTGATCGAGCGCCTGGGTACCGTGCGCGGCGACCGGACGGCCTTCTTTGTTTTCGCGAATACGGTGTCGACCATCAACTACAAGAGCAGCAACGAGGCTCATGGTTGGTTGGGTATACGTTTTCAGATCGAGCCGCAAGGTGCGCCGAGCGAAATCGTGCTGCATGTTCGGATGTGGGACAAAGACGCCGGCCTACAGCAGCAGGCTTTGGGAATTGTTGGCGTCAACTTGATCTACGGATCATTCTATTACCGCAATGATGCGAGGAAACTAATCGAATCCCTCCGCGATAATCTTGGAACGCAGAGAATAGAAGTCGACATTCTGCGATTTGCGGGACCTGTATTCGCAGGCGTGGATAACCGTTTGATGTCGCTTCATCTCGTTGAGTCCGGGCTCACCAACGCCGTCATGTTCGGACCCGAAAGCGAGGTGCTGCAGCCATCCGAGGTGCTGCACAAGAAAGCGATTCTGGTGGAACGCGGCAGCTTCCGGCCAGTGACCCATGTCAACGTCGACATGATCAACTGCGCGACCGCTCAGTTCGTGCAGGAACCATTGGTGAAGGGCAAAGAAGTATCCATTCTCATGGAGATCACGATGAACAATTTGCTCTCGAGCGGCGAACTCGATGCCCAGGATTTTCTAGCGCGAGTCGACCTTTTATCTGACATTGGCTTTACAGTGCTCATCTCGAACTACTCGGAGTACTACCGACTCACGTCATATTTTCGGCGCTATACGAAGGAAATGATCGGAGTCGCGATGGGCATCAATGACCTGCTCGAGATATTCAACGAAAAATATTACGAGAGTCTGGAGGGAGGAATTCTGGAGTCCTTTGGGCGGATGTTCAGGAACGAGGTAAAGCTCTATGTATACCCGATGCGCAAGGAGGCGTACTCGAGATACATCGGCGAAACCAGCCCGAACAATGGGTCAAACCACACATTTTCATCGAGCGTCTTGATCAACGCAAAGAACCTGAAGATTGCCGAACATCTCTCAAACTTATATGCGCACCTCGTGGAGAATCACTACGTGGACTGCATAGTCGGGTACGACCCGAACATTCTTGATATTTTTTCGCGGGAGGTGCTGAAAAAGATAAAGGAAAACGATCCGGTATGGGAGCGTATGGTCCCGGCGCCGGTCGCGCTTGCAATCAAGGGCAAGGGCCTTTTTGGCTCGTAGATTGCCATTATTAAAAATTGGCGCGAAACACATTAAAAAAGACGATCCGAGGTTTCATACGTTAATCCGATCAGGCGCCGTCGCGGAATCAGGTGCGGATCGAAGATGATTCCCGGTATAGAATTCGGCCGACTCCGCAAAACTCGGTACCGCAACGATTTCCTCATCGATGCCGCCTCGTAGAAAGATCGCCGCTATCCCTCCTACCCTGATGAGCATCGGGGCGCTAGGCTTTTGGGCCGCAGTCATATTGACAGGAGCCGGAGCGGGCGTTGGCGCCGTGGCGCTCACCCTGCTGCTGCAACAAGTCCAGCATGCCATGTGGCCGGGGCCAGATTTGCTCGATGCCGCGGCGCATGCCAGCAAATGGAGGCATATAGGGGTCCTGTTGAGTGCGGGCATATTAACGGGCGCCGGGCAGATCGTTCTCGGACGCCTCACGAGCGGCAACGGTATCGATATCACGGAAGCGATTTCCGAATGTGCCGGGCGGCTGCCGGCTTTGCGTACTCTAGGCACTGCCCTGCTGTCGATACTCGTCGTCGGCATGGGCGCGTCGTTAGGACGTGAGGGGGCTCCGAAACAAGTGGGCGCGGTGCTTGCGAACACTCTATCGGACAGGGCACACCTGTCCGATGAGCAGCGACGGCTCCTAGTAGCCTGCGGCGCCGGCGCCGGTATGGCGGCAGCCTATGGAGTTCCGCTGGGAGGGGCTCTTTTTGCCTTGGAGGTGCTACGTGGAGTTCTCGCGCTACGATTGATTTTGCCGGCGCTCTTGGCCTCAGCGATTGCCGCGGGCGTCTCATGGCTGGTGTTGCCCAATGCCCCGACTTACCAAATTCCTGCGTATCCTTCTTCCGCATCGGTGGTGTGCTGGTCATTGGTCGCAGGACCCATCGCGGGTCTGGTCTCGATAGGTTACGTGCACTTGGTGGCTTTGGCTGACCGCAACAAGCCGATCGGCTGGCGCCGCCTGATCGCGCCCGCCATCGCGCTAGGGATACTTGGCGCCGCTGCAATTCCATTCCCGCAATTGCTCGGCAACGGTAAGGACATCGCTCAGCTGGCTTTCAGCAACCAGGTAGCGTCATTGTTGCTGGTAATGCTGTTGGCGTTGAGGCCGTTGGCTACGATTCTGTGTCTTGGGAGCGGCGTGCCGGGGGGATTGTTTACACCCTCGCTGGCATTGGGGGCGTTGCTGGGGGGAGTGCTTGGACTGGCATGGTCGTTGATTTGGCCCGGGGTGCCCCCGGGTCTGTTTGCCGTGTTGGGGGCCGCCGCCGTGTTGGCGGCGACCACTCATGGGCCCATCTCGGCGGTGGTGCTGGTAATGGAGCTCACGGGTCGGGACCGATCTTTCGTGCTGCCCTTGCTCGTGGCGGTTGTTTCAGCCACCTTGGTGGCTCGTACCCTTGACTCGCGATCGATCTATGAGGCGCGCCTGAGCAGGCGCGAGATTCAGAAGCTGCAATTGGCCCGCAAACCTTCATCGACGTAGCGATTTAGGCCGCGATTACGCCGGCATTGTCGTTACAGCATGCCATCATTGAATGCGCGAGGGCATCGTATAAGTCGCTCGCAAACTTGAGGCGTTCCCGCACGCTTGCGGCATCACGCGACTCCGCCGCGAGCCTTTGCACTTCACGCGTGCGAGCCGCGACACGTTGCTCAAGCCCGCTGCGCTCCTTGCAGATCCCTTAGGATTTCAGCGTGCGCCTTGGAGGTGGCTTACGCGACGGCTGCGGGGATGCGCCATTTGATCATCACCACTTTGATGGCATCGTTCAGAAGCAGGCACGAAACCAAGGCGTAAAGAAAAACTGCAAGCGTCTGCCACCACGGCAATGGCGACAAACCCGGGAGTCCCACGAGCGTCAAAACAGTGCCAGTGATCGCATCTGCTGCGATGGCTGCCAAGAAGGTCCTACTGGGCAACGTTGACCAGAACCATCGACGCTCGCGCGCTGACACGACAGAAAATACGCCAAAATAGAGCAACAGAAGAAAACTAAATGTATGTAGGGCGTTGTGATTGTCTGCAAGACCAAATCTTGACCAACAAGTCGATAGCAGGAAGAGGGTTTCCAAAACCATCGCGATACCCAGCACCGCTGATACGGTGATGAATCCCCCGATGTCCCAGGTTTCGGGTTTTTTTGAGGGCCTCACGTTGTCCGTAGCAAGAGAGATTTTCGCGAAGTCGGTGAGAAAGACCAGCAGCAGCATCGCGAAGGCCGAGACTACAAACTGACCGGTGACCACGAAAGCAATCGCCACGAAAGCCGCCTTTAGTATGGTCCGGCTGATTTTGTTGATCACCCAAGTTAGTATGCGCTGGTAAATTGTCCGTCCCTGCTCGACCAGGGCGACAATGTTTGTCAGCCCGGCCTCGGTCAATACGACGCTCGCGGCACCCTTCGCCACGTCCGTCGCGCTACTGACGGCGATGCCGACCTCGGCCTGGCGAAGTGCCGGCGCATCGTTGACGCCATCGCCCGTCATGCCGGTGACGTGCCCCGCCGCTTGTAGATGCTTCACCACAAGGAATTTGTCCTCCGGATAAACCTCGGCGATTCCGTCGGCTCCGGCCAAAAGATCAACGTTATTTTCTGCGGACTTAAGATCGACGACGCTTCGGATGTTGGGCAGCCCAACGCCCGCACCAATCTCGCGGGCCACCGGCAGCGCATCCCCGGTGAGCATCTTGACGGGTACGCCGAGTTCAAGAAGCGTGGCAATGAGCCCCTTGGCATCCGATCGCGGCGGGTCATACAACGACACCAGACCAAGTAAGTTGAGATTGCCATTATCTTCGCCGCGCGCCACCGCCAGCGTCCGATAGCCTTTCGCGGCTGCGGCGCGAATGCCAACCTCGATAGCATCCACTTCCTGGGGCTTAAGTCCGCAGGCGGCCTCGGCGACGGTACGCACGGCGCCTTTCATCACGCGCAGCCTCTGCCCGTTCTGCTCGACCACGGCTTCGGTGCGCCGATTTTTGGCATCAAACGGCGTAAAGGAAATCGGTGTGACGGCGGGTACGCCATGCAATGCCTTCTGAGCTTTCGCTGCGGCGAGGAACGCCAGATCAATCGGGTCCTGATTGGCCTCTTGGGAAGCAAGGGCGCCGGCAAATAACACCTCCGCTTCGGTTGCGCCCCCCATCGGCGTCACACCTGTTACCGTGAGTTGGTTCATCGTGATGGTGCCCGTCTTGTCAACGCAGAGCACGTCCATGGTCGCGGCATCCTCGGCCGCACTTAAGCGCGTTACCAGCACGCCGTGCTTCGCCAATTGCTTGGAGCCGAGAGCCATGCTGACCGTGAACATGACCGGCAGCGCGACCGGCACTGCGCTCATGAGCAACACCAGCATCAGCGGGATCATTTCGATGAGAGGCGCTCGGCGGATCAGCGACAGCGCAATCACCACCGCGAGCAACACGCCCACAATGACAAAGAGCCAGCGGACCACATTGGCCACCACCGCTTCAATGTGAAGTTTCGGGCGTGCTTCCCGCACCAGTTCCGTGGTGTGCCCAAAGTAGGTCTTTGCCCCGGTTAGCATCACCACGCCGTTACCCTCGCCGCGCCGCACGATAGCCCCCGAGGAAAGAACTGCGCCCGGTAGCTTGTCGGCCTCCTTCGATTCGCCGGTGAGCGCCGATTGGTCCACGCTCATTGCACCGGTGAGAAGTTTCAGGTCCGCCGGGACGATGTCGCCGGAGCGCACGCGCACGATGTCGCCGGGAACCAACTCCCGGGAGGGCTTGACCTGCCAGCTCGAATCGCGACGCACCCGCGCACTGACCTGCAAGCGGCGTCGAAGAGCGTCAACGACACCGGCAGCTCGGTGCTCTTGCGTATAACTTAAGATGGCATTGACGACCAATAGCGCGCCTACCACAGCAAGATCACCATAGTTCCCAAGCACGGCCGATAGAACCATGATCAGTTCAAGCATCCAGGCGGAGATTCCCCAGAATTTCTCGAGGAATTTCAGTGCCGGATGCCTTCTTTTCTCCGCCACCTCGTTGTAGCCATGTTCCTTGCGGCGCAATTCCACCTGCGCACCCGAAAGTCCGGCATCGGGATTTACTTCCAGTGCCGCAAGAGTGTCCGGAATTGACGCGGCGGCGATGTCAGGGGGTGGCGAGAGGGTTTTCTCATTCATGATAATCCCGTTATAAGGCTGGTTCCTGACTCTCACCCCTCACACGGTACGTCCATAAGTCTGAAACGGCTACCCCTTAACAAGTGACTAAAGTCACTTTCAATCGGCGCAAAACAGTGACTAAAGTCACTTCCAATCGATCACTCGCGAGTCGCATGATTAAAGCTCAAGAGAAAACGGAGCAAGAGTCCGCGAGCGATGTGCTCAACTGCCTTAGGAGCTCATATGAGGGTTATCTGGTGACAAGCAGCGAGCCGAGCAACCATTCGGCAATTCGCATCGTCATCGCCGAGGACCAGGCGCTGGTGCGCCGCGGCGCCGCGCTGCTGCTGTCCATGGAGCCGGACATGGAGGTCGTGGGCCAGGCGCGCAATGGCGTCGAAGCGGTCGAGCTTGCGCAATTGCTGCATCCGGATGTGGTGCTGATGGATTTGCACATGCCGGTCAAAGGGCGGCGTCGCCGCCACTCGCGAGATCACACGCGCGCTTCCGGACACCCAGATACTTGTACTGACGACGCTCGATGACGATGAAACCGTGTTTGAAGCGGTGCGCGCCGGAGCCCATGCCTATCTGCTGAAAGATGCGGAGGAGGACGAACTCCTCGAAACCATCCGAGCGCTGAAGCGCGGCGAATCTCGTCTGACCCCGCAAATTGCGCGCAAAGTGATGGATCAATTCCGCCGTCTCGCGCCAAGCCAAGGCAGAACCGCGTCGCGAGTGCGCACCCGATGTGACTGCAGCGCAGGAGACCATCGCGGCGCGCCGCTCGCAACACGGAGTCACTGAATGAAAAGGAAGAGAAGATTCTCGAGCTGATCTCCGAGGGCATGAGCAATCGGCAGATCGCCAGCACGCTTGTTTCTTGCCGAAGGCACCGTCAAGAATTACGTCAGCCGAATCATGGAAAAGCTGCATGCCAATACGCGCACGGAACTCGCCCTGCTCTCGCAAGACAGCGGCGCGGAGTAAATGCTCCGGTGATTGAAAGTGACTAAAGTCACTGTTAGATCGTGACTTTCGGCTCCTGACTTCGCTCCTCGCCTCTAAATTGCGCTAGGCAGAGAGGTCTCTGCATGTCCGTCGTCGAAATTGCGCTGAAGCGCCCCTACACCGTCGTCGCCGTGCTGATTCTCGATCTCCCTGATGGGTATCGGCGCGGCGCTGCGCATGCCCATCGACATCTTTCCGGAAATCGACATTCCGGTGGTCGCCGTGGTGTGGACCTACAACGGCATGAGCGCGCAGGACATGCAGAACCGCATCCTGACCCTGCACGAGCGGCAGCTCGCCTCGCTGGTGGATGACATCTCGCGCATCGAGGCGGTGAGCTACCAGGGCGTCGGCGTCGAGAAGGTCTACCTGCACGAAGGCGCCGATGTAACGCGCGCCATCTCGCAGCTGGCGAGCAGCGCGCTGGTGGTGCTCAAGTACATGCCGCCCAACATCACGCCGCCGCTGGTGCTGCGCTACGGCGCGACCGATGTGCCCATCATCCAGCTGAGTCTCTCGAGCAAGTCGCTGCCCGATACCAAGCTCAACGATTTGGGTCAGAACATCATCCGCCCGGCGCTTGGCGGTGGTGCACGGCGCCGAGGTGCCCTATCCCTACGGCGGCAAGCCGCGCGTCATCATGGCGGATCTGGACTCGGCAGGCCCTGCAGGCGCGCGGACTGTCCGCCGCCGATGTCAGCACCGCGCTGCAGCGTCAGAACGTCATCCTGCCCGCCGGCGACGTGAAGATCGGCGACAAGGACTACACCTTGGCGATGAACAACTCGCCGGACGTCATCGACACCATCAACGCATTTCCCATCAAGCAAGTGGACGGACGCACGGTGTTCATGCGCGATGTCGCGCACGTGCACGACGGATTTCAGGTGCAGACCAACTCGGTGTCGGTCAACGGCACGCCGGGCGCGCTCATGACGATCCGCAAGACCGGCGGCGTATCGACGCTCGCGGTGATCGACGGCGTGCGCGCGGCGCTCGAGGACATCAAGAAGGTGCTGCCGCAGGACGTCGACGATCAAAGCCGCTGTTCGATCAATCGGTGTTCGTGAAGGCGGCGCTCAACAGCGTGCTGCTGAGCGCCGGCATGGCGGCCGGACTGACCGCGCTGGTCATCATTCTGTTTCTCGGCAATGTGCGCCTGTCGCTGATCATTCTCGCCGCCATTCCGCTTGTCGATCATCACCGCCGTGCTGTTCATCGATCTCGACCGGACAAACGCTTGAACACCATGACGCTGGGCGGCTTCGCGCTGGCGATCGGTATCCTGGTCGACAACGGCACGGTCGTGATCGAGAACATCGAGCGGCACGTCGCCATGCGCGAACCGCTGCACCAGTCCATCGTCGTCGGCGCGAGCGAGGTGGCCGTTCCCACGTTTCTTGTCGACCCTGTGCATCTGCATCGTGTTCGTGCCGGTATTTCTTGCTGCAAGGCACGGCGAAATATTTGTTCTCGCCGCTGTCGCTCTCGGTGATCGGAGCGCTGCTCGCGAGCCTCGCGCTGTCATTCACCATGGTGCCGGTGCTGTTCAACATCTTGATGCGCGGATCGGTTCATGCATTTCGATGACGGAGCCGCAGCATCGGCCGCATGCGGGCAGCACGGCGCGCCGAAGAATCTCCTGGTGCGCTTTCAGGCGGGCTTCGAGCGCGGATTCGAGACGTTTCCGCGAGAGCTACCGCAACGCCCTGGCCTGGACGCTGTCCGAGTCGCGTCGCTGACCGTGGCCGCATTCGCCATCTTGATGGTGGTGTCGCTGCTGTCTCTTTCCCGTTGCTGGGACGCGATTTCTTTCCGCAGGTCGATGCCGGCCAGATGCGCCTGCACGTGCGCGCGCCGCCCGGGCACGCGGCTCGAGAAGACGCAGCAATACTTTGCCGACGTCGAGGCGGAGATCCGGCAGCCTCGTCGGCAACGATCAAATCGACGTGATGCTCGACAACATCGGCCTGCCCTACAGCGGCATCAATATCGCCTTGAGCGATTCGGCCACCGTGGGCCCGATGGACGGCGAGATACTGATTTCCCTGAACAAAAAGCATCAGCCCGACGGCGCAGCTCATCGCCGATGCTGCGCCGGCGAACTGCCGGCGCGTTTCGCGCAGCTGCAGTTCTTCTTTCAACCGGCCGACATCGTCGATCAGGTGCTGAATTTCGGCCAGCCGGCGCCCATCGATGTCCGGGTCTCCGGGCCGGATCAGGACGCGGCATTCAGCCTTGGCGTCGCAGATCGCGCGCGCTCTGACGCAGCGTGCCGGGCGTGGTCGACTCGCACGTGTTCCAAGTCCCGAATGCGCCGGCGCTGACCGTGGATCATGGACCGCGCGCTGGCGACCCAGATCGGGCGTGACGCAACAGGAGGCGGCCAATAACGTGCTGGTCGCCACCAACTCGAGCGCGCAATCCGCGCCGAATTTCTGGGTCGATCCGCGCAACAGCGTCAGCTACCCGCTGGTGGTGCAGGTGCCGACCTATCGCATCGGCTCGTCGCAGGATCTGCAGACCATGCCGGTGACCTCGAGCGCCGGCGCGAGCGGCCAGGGCCAATTGCTGCTGAATCTGGCGTCCTTTGGCCGTGAGGCGGTACCCGCTGGTCACCTCGCAGCTGAATATTCGCCCGGTGTTCGACGTGCACGCGGATGTGCAGGGGCGCGATCTGTATTCGGCGCGCCGCACGACATCGATAAGGTCTTGAAGGCAGCATCGCCCGGATGCCTCGAAGGCGCTCACGGTCACGTTGAGCGGTCAAGTCGAGACCATGCGCGAGAGCTATACGGGCCTGTTCACCGGCATCGCGCTGGCCATCGTCCTGGTCTATCTGTTTCTGGTCATGAATTTCCAGAGCTGGATCGATCCGCTGATCGTGCTGATGGCGGTGCCGTTCGCGCTCGGCGGCGTCCTGTGGATGCTGTTTCTGTCGCAGACGCCGATGAGCGTGCCGGCGCTCATGGGCACGCTGATGTGCATCGGCCTGACCACCGCCAACAGCATCCTGGTGGTGACCTTTGCCAATCAACGCATGGCGGCTGGAGACGATCCGCTGCGCGCCGCGGCATCAGCGCAGGCTACACGCGCCTGCGGCCGGTGCTGATGACCGCCGGCGCGATGATTCTCGGCATGGTGCCGATGGCGTTGGGTATCGGCGAAGGCGGCGAGCAAAATGCGCCGCTGGGCCGGGCGGTCATCGGCGGCTTGCTGTTCGCGACCTTTGCGACGCTGATTTTCGTGCCCACCATGTATCGGCTGCTGCGCCGCCGGCCGGCCGCTGTTACCGATTCAGGACGTTATAGGTAGAGCCAATGCAACCGCATGATCCGGAAAAATCCGAGGCCTCGCCGCCGCTGAGCGCGAGTCCGTCCCATTGCGAGTATCCCGACGAGGTTTCGCGAACCGAGCATGACACTGTGTCCACCCGACTTCGATCCGGCAACGGGTCAGCGCACTGAAGCGGGGCGCTGGCATTGGCGGCCGGCTTTGTTGCTGGCGTTTTGTTCTACGTGGTGGTCGTGATGCGCTTGTTCCACGCGCACGCGTGTCGCGAAGGCCGGGCGAGACTGCCTACTCGGCGCCGCCGCCGGTGGATGTCGTGATCGCGCAGCCGGCGACACGGTCGGCCAGGATCTGGTGCTGCCCGGGCAGACCGCGGCCTGGTACGAAGCGACGATCTATGCGCGGGTCAACGGCTATGTGGCGAAGTGGCTGGTGGACATCGGCGATCACGTCAACAAAGGGCCAGGTGCTGGCGACCATCGAGACTCCCGAACTCGATGCCGAGCTCGAGCGCCGCACGAGCGCAGCTCAAGGCCTCCGAGGCGCAGGTGGCGGCGCGCCAGGCGGAAGCTGAATTCAGCAAGACCACCAACGAGCGCTGGCGCGATTCGCCCAAGGGCGTGGTTTCCGAGCAGGAGCGCGAGTCCAAGAAAGCGGACTACGAAAGCGCGAAGGCGCGCCTCTATGCGGCCAATGCCCAGGTCAGCGCTCGATAAGTCCAAGGTCGATCAATACAGGCGCTCGACCGAATTCAAGCAGGTGCGGGCGCCCTTCGACGGCACCATCACCGAGCGCAAGATCGATATCGGCAATCTGGTGACCGCCGGCAGCGCTTCGACCACCACGCCGCTGTATCGCATGGCGCAGACCGATCCGTTGCGCATTTTCGTCGATGTGCCGCAGAGCGCCGCCGGCGAGCTGATGAAAGCCGGCGTGCCCGCCGAGATCCGCGCCACCGGGCGCGGTCGGGCGGCGTGTTCGACAGGCAAAATCGCCCGCTCGGCGGAATCCATCAACCCGCAGGCGCGCACCATGCGGGTCGAGGTCGACATGCCCAATGCCAATCACGCCTTGGTGCCGGGCATGTACGTCAACGTCGCATTCCAGCTGCCGCCGCGAGGCTTGGTCGAAGTGCCGGCCGCCGCGCTGATTTTCCGCGCCACGGCGACGCAAGTCGCGCAAGTCGATGCGCACGGCAAGATTCAATTTCAGAATGTCACGATCGCCCGCGACAACGGCAGCCTGGTCGAGCTCGGCGTCCGGCGTGAAGCCGGGCGACCGGCTGGTGCTCAACATCAGCAGCCAGATCGCCGACGGGCCAAACGGTGGCAGTCGAATGACGCCGAACCTGCCGACAAACGTCCGGTCGATGCGAAGCGCTGAAAAGGCCGTCGTGAAAGCGCCCCGTTGAGTCATTCTTCGGTTGCCTTGCTGTCGCTTTGGCCGCCTGCGCCGCGGGTCCCAACTACCGCACGCCGAAGCCCGACGCACCGCCGGCAGTTCGCGGCGAGCACGGTCGGCCAATCGCCGCGACTCCGCCACCGAGCCCGCGCCTCCGGCGCCGGATCCTGGCGACGCTGGTGGCGCGCGCTCGAACGATCGCGGAACTTGAACTCGCTGGTCGATCGCGCCGTCAAATCCAATCCTGGATCTTGGAGATCGCGCTGGACCGGCTGCAGCAAGCCCGCACTTACGAGGCGGTGGTGATCGGGCCATGCGCTGCCGGAGGTGGACGCCAGCGCGCGCAGCGGGCCGCGGCACGGGCAGCGATCTCACGCAAGGGCCGCGCCGAGCCGGGCCTTGAGATCCGCGGACAACTCCAGCGGTTTGCAGCACATCAATACCCTCGCCGGATTCGATGCCGTGTGGGAACTCGATATATTCGGCAAATACCGGCGCGAGTTCGAGGCGCGCGCGCTCGATCACGCAAGCCGCCGCGCGCCGCGCGCTACGACGTCTCACCTCGGTCATCGCCGACGTGGTGCGCGCGTACATCGATCTGCGCGGATTTGCAAATCCGCGCCGGCATCCTGCGCAGCGCCAGCGATGTGCTGCGCGAGTCGCTGCGCATCGTCAACATCCGCTATGAGCGCGGCATCACCAACGAGCTCGATGTCGCGCTCGCCACCCGCGAACTCGACGACGCTCGAGGCGCAGATTGCGCCGGTCGAGGCGGAAGTGAACGCGGCAGCAGTACACGCTCGCGGTGCTGGTGGGCGAATATCCCGAGAACATCGTTCAGGAGCTCGTCGAAGCCCGACCTGATCCCACTCCATGCCCGCGCCCGCGGCAACCGGGCGCGCCGCTCGACCTCTTGAAGCGCCGGCCGGACATCCAGCAGGCGGAGCGCGAACTCGCGGCGGCGACGGCGCGCATCGGCGTCGCCACCGCGAATCTGTTTCCGCAGGTCGCGCTGGTCGGGTCGATCGGCAGCCAGACGCAGGGATGGGGAACCACGCCGAGCCTCAGCAAGCACATCTGGTCGTTCGGACCGGGCGCGATCTGGCCGCTGCTCGACTTCGGCGCGCTCGATGCCGAGGTGGATATCGCCGGCTTGGAGGCGCACGCGAGCCTGGTGAATTACCGCAAAACCATCTTGAGCGCCGTGCAGCAAGTGGATACCGCGCTCGATGCGTATCACAGCGCAACAGGATCGCTTGGAGAATTTGGGCGACGCGATGGTCGCCGGCGCAGCGCGCGGTCGATCTGGCCACCGCCCGCTACAACCGCGGACTTGACCGATTTTCTCAACGTGGTCGATGCCGAGCGCCAATTCTACGATCTTCAGGAACAGTACGCGGAGGCGCAAGTGGCGCAAGGCGAGCAATTCGTGCAGCTTTACAAAAGTCTCGGCGGCGGCTGGCAGAATTATCAGGAAGTTCCCGCCATCCGCCGGCCGCAGCCGGCGATCATTGCCGCGTTTCGCCGGGTCTTAAGCAGCTCAGCGCCGTAATGCGCCATCCGATACGTCAGCTGATTTGCACGGTCGAACCGGAACCAAAGGGTGAGGTTTTTGTCTATAAGTGCATGACATTCCAAATGTACAACCCGACTCGCGGGAGGTTGTGTCATGGATAGCTCGTTGTTGGCTCCGTTCCCAGTTCGTTCTGCCGCCTCGTTGTCGGGACGAATTGTCGCAAACGACGATTCGTGCTTGCAATCTGACGATTCCGCATTCTGTGCACTGACTGACTTCCGGCGTGAATATCCCATCACGGTGCAGACCACCGCTTCAATCGATGACGCCCAGAGTGAGATGAATCGATTTGGGGTTCACGCGCTGCTGGTGACGCAAGATGAGGCCGGCGTATTGGATTCGCAAATCGTCGGCCTGATCACCGCCTACGACATCGAGCGGCATCGTCCGCATCGAAGCCCCAATTCGCGAAATCTGAGGCCCGGTAAGCCCGCCAGAGTTTGCGATGTTATGACTCCTTGGAACGAATTGTCGCTGGTGAAATATGAGTCGCTGCAGGCGCTCACGGCGGTTGATGTTTACAAGATGTTTCAAGGCACGGGCTTGACGCACCTACTCGTCGTCGAACTTCATGGCGATGATTCGGCGGTTTTAAGAGGATTGCTATCGCGGGCGGCACTCGCGAAGCGCCTGACGCACGGCCAGGCCGGCCGTTCGCCTTAACATTCCGGGTTTTGCCGCCAGTCATGTCTTCGTGTTGCCCAGCAGACCAAATCCTCCATGAGGCCGCCATAACAGATGCACTTGCGCACCAGCCCCTCGCGCCGCATTCCGATAGTGGCCAAGACGCGGCCCGCGAGCGGGTGGCGGGCCAGTTGCAGGGCATATATTCGCTCCAAGTTGAGGCGCGACAAGGCAAAGTCCACGATGGCCTTGGACCACTCGATTGCATCGCGGGCTCGTTGCACCCCGCAACCCACCCAAAATCTCAATTCCGCCTGGCGCCGCTCGACATCGATTTTATCGAGCCCGGCATAGCCGACTATCCGATCATCACCCAATTTGATCGCCGCCCAATGCAACCCGAGACAACGCTCCTGTGTCGATGAATGCGACGCTATCCACTTTCGCGCAAATTCCGTCGTGTAAGGATGCGGAATCCCGATGGTCGTGTCAGCGACGCGGTGTTCTCCCGCGAGAGCGGCCAAGCGTCCGACGTCTGAAAGCACAAACGGACGGAATTCAAAGCGGCGCGTGGCCAGCGTGGGATAGACATCGCGGGAGGCCGACCGGGGTTCTGCATTCATGGTGCCGGGATACTGAGATGCGTGCTGAGTGATGATTCTGGGCTCGGTTGTTTGCATGACTCCTCCACGCTGGAGTTGACGATTTCAGACAGGTTGCAGGTTAGGACGGTAAGTGGCGAGCGTAGTTCCGGAGACTTCAGACTTGATCTTGTTTCGCGCTCGCGTGATTAAGACAAGCAAGACAGGGCCGCGGCCGCCAACAGCGGCCCGCGCATGAGAGCATTTTAATGATGATCTAACGCCGCTCTAATGGAAACGCTTTGAAGTGCCGAAGAAGGGGGCGCGTGTGCGAATACTCATTGTCGAAGATGATCGGAAATTAGCGGAGTTCGTGAGTCGTGGGCTGCGCGCCGAACGATTCGCAGTCGACATTGCGGAGAACGGCCGGGTCGGTGAAAGCTATATAAATTCCTACGACTACGATTTGCTGGTGCTCGACTTGATGCTTCCGCTACTGAGCGGGACCGAACTATTGAGGCGAACGCGGCAATCTCATCCCGCGCTTCCCGTACTGATACTCACGGCGCGGGATGCCATCGAGGACAAGGTCATGCACTTCGAAGTGGGTGCTGACGACTACCTCACCAAGCCGTTCGATTTCGCTGAATTGCTGGTGCGTATCAAGGCGCTGCTGCGCCGTGCGCCGGTCGAGCGTGCCGATGTATTGCGCATTGCGGATCTGGAGCTCAACCGCCTCACCCAACAAGTCAGACGCGACGGTCATCGAATCGACCTAACCGCAAAGGAATACGCGCTCTTCGAATACCTCCTGTGTTCGCCCGGTCGAGTCTTCTCCAGAACCATGATCCTCAATCATGTATGGGACCAGAGTTTCGAGGGGGTCACCAATATAGTCGATGTCTACGTGCGCTATCTGCGTCGCAAGGTGGATGAACCCTTTCCCGTTAAGCTCATTCATACCGTGCGTGGCGTGGGCTATTGCGTTCGCGAAGCGGAGCCTGAGCGTCTGACTGTATCGGAATGAATCACCGTTCTTTAGCGTTTCGATTGGGAGCCTGGTACACGCTGCTGTTGAGCGCGACATTCGCGCTCGTCGGGACCGGGACTTTCTATGGCCTGCAGCAATACTTGCACGCGAATTTGCGCGATTCCTTGAGGCGCCGGTCGACGCAGGTGGAGCAAATCCTCATCCGGGCGCCGGCCGATGCCACTAACAGTGCAATTGCCCGGGAAATCGAGATTCGGATCGCTCCGGAATTCAACAATCGCCTTGTGCGAGTAACGCGCCTGCCGGCAATCCCGGTGTATCACTCGGGTCCACCTGCCGATCGCAGCTTCGACCCGTCAGTGCTTCAAGATGCGCAGCTTACAAGCCCCGCGCAGACTTCGATTCCAACAACTGCAATCGTTGCCGACCAGCATTTGATGATTCGAACGACACCGGTCAGCACGGCGTCCGGCAAATACCTGGTCGAACTGGGTGTTTCAACCGAATCGCTCGACACCGCTCTGGATCGCCTACTGGACATGCTCGCGTTGCTGCTCCCTGTCTTGATCGTGTGCGCGGCCGGAGGTGGCTACTGGCTCGTGAGCGGGGCGTTGCGGCCTGTCGATAGACTCTCGCGTACCGCCGAACAGATGAGCCTGCAGAATCTGACGCAGCGGCTTCCGGTAGTTCGAAGCGGCGATGCGCTGGAGCGACTCGCGATTTCGCTCAACAACATGCTCGGGCGTCTCTTCG
Organism: uncultured Gammaproteobacteria bacterium; assembly: GCA_963787695.1. Lineage (GTDB taxonomy): Bacteria > Pseudomonadota > Gammaproteobacteria > Steroidobacterales > Steroidobacteraceae > Bog-1198. Next base: position 4,675,685 of record CAWBDX010000002.1, on the reverse strand, counting down.
ATTCGGTACAGACGTCGCGCCGGTTTCTGGCAGATGCGTCCCATGAGCTTCGCACGCCGCTTACCGTGATCAAAGGTGAGCTGCAGGAGCTTGGCAATGAGTCCCACGTCGCCAGAGACGAGTTGCGCGAACGCGTCGGCAGCGTTCTCGAGGAGGTCGCACGCTTGGAGCATCTGGTGTCGGGACTGCTCGTTCTGTCGCGGCTCGATGCCGGCGAAACTCACGCCAAGTGGGTTGAGGTAGATTTGGCGGAATTGGCCTCAGGCACCGCCGAGCAGATGCACCTGATCGCGGAGGACCGCGGCATTGAAATAGATCTGTCAGCCCTGCACGTGGCCACTGCCCACGGAGATCGCGCGCGGCTCAAACAAGTCGTTGTCAATCTGCTTGATAATGCAATTCGCTTCACCAAGCGAGGTGGTACCGTGCGATTGCGAACGGCTGGCGATGCAACGGGCAGCGTCCTCGAAGTTTCGGATACCGGCATCGGCATTCCAGCCGAATCAGTTTCACGGGTATTCGAGCGATTTTTTCGCGTTGACGAGGCGCGCTCGCGGGAGGATGGAGGCGCCGGGCTGGGACTGTCGATCGTAAAGTCCATTTGCGCGGTGCACGGCGCGGAAATCGAAGTGGAAAGCCGCCTCGAGGCCGGCAGCTGCTTCCGGGTAAGGTTCCCCCGGCGATCGAGCCCCGGTTCCGTCGTTGACACATTGGGGAGCGCATCGCATGGACCTGGGAAGCCGATGAATGCGTCAATGGCCATCGAGGGATCGCCACCGCCGTCGGGATTGGCACCGCAGGGATAAATTTTGTGAAGTGAGTCCGTCTTTTCTAATGTGTTGTTAGCGAAGTCTTAATCTCAATCCGCCAAGCTATTTTTCAGCATGATGCACCTGGATTCCGCTTTAAAATCGCAAGAGTCGCAGCGCCGGGAACGCCAGCGACGTCCGGCGGAATTGGAATTGCCCATGAGTATCAAGTGTTGCGATCGAGCTCTCGTACTGCGGGCTCAATCCGGTGAACGCGGTGCATTCAACGCGTTGGTCTGCAAATACCGTCAGCGCATCATGAACCTCTCGATGCGGTACACCAAAAATCTTGCCGACGCCGAAGACGCCGTACAGAATACATTCCTCAAAGCCTACTGTGGGCTGCAAACATTTCGAGGCGATGCAGCCTTCTACTCGTGGCTGCATCGTATTGCGATCAACTCGGCTAAGACTTTAATTTCGATTCGCGGGCGCGAAGCGATATTGTTTTCATCGGAAATACGGTGCAATGACGGCGCACCTGGGAATGTAAGCATGCCGGCGGATTTGGATACGCCGGAAGAACTCGCGCTGACCGAGGAGATATGCGACGCCGTGAATACCGCCATTGAGGGGCTTGGTGAAGAGCAGCGCGAGGCCATTGTGTTGCGGGAATTCGAAGGGCTCCGCTACTCGCAGGTCGCCTCCGCGATGTCTTGCCCTGTCGGCACTGTACGCTCCCGCGTCTTTCGCGCTCGAGAGGCGATAGACACTCGGCTGCGGGACATATTTGATGATGGCCTGGGTCGAGCCAGGCGCGCCGCTGCCTCGCGATCATGTCCAACACGCAAAGAGTGTTGTCTCTCATGACGCTGCCCGATTTGCCGTGGCGCTGAAGGACCTGCTCGTTTACGTCGATCAATCGGATCGTGCCGCCGAGCGTTTGCGTCTTGCAGCAGATCTAGCGCGTCGTCACGAGAGCCGACTGACCGCCATATTCGTGAGGGAACTGAATCCGGCGCAGCTCCATGATCAGAGTGCAGCGGAACTCGGGCTGGGTTCGGCTCAAGCGATTAGCCGCACAAACCGGCGTATTCGAAGACACATCGAAGAGACTGCAGTACGACTGCAATCCGTTCTCGATGCATTAGGCCGCAAGCACGGTCTCGAGGTCGAATGGCGGTGCCTTGATGGCATCGGATCAATCCTAGTGCCTCAGCACGCGCGCTTTGCGGATTTATGCATACTGAGCCAGGACCTCTCGGTCGCCGCAACGGCAACCGGATACACGTTTTCGGAGCAACTATTGTTCGTTAGCGGTCGGCCGGTGGTGTTTGTACCAGCCCAAGGATCCTTCGACACGCTGGGTCGAAGAATACTCGTGGCCTGGAACTCGAGCCGCGCATCAACCCGAGCCGTAAACGATGCCCTGCCACTCATTGAGCGCGCCGAACAGGTTACCGTGCTCGCCGTAAATCCCGAAGAATTCGCTGAGCGGTATGGCGCTCTTCCTCCGGAGCAGATCGTTCAGCACTTGCGACGACACGGCGCCTCGGTACAAGGGATTTGGCTGAACAATATTCCGGCGGGGTCTATTACCGACGCCGTGCAGACGGAAGCACGCCAAGTGGGCGCCGATCTGATTGTCGCAGGCGCATTCGGGCATCCTAGACTTTGGGAAAAGCTGATGGGTGGCGTTACTCGTGAACTACTCGCACGGATGCAGTTGCCCATTCTCATGTCCTATTAATATAGAGTCGGGTTTGGCGCGGAACCACCGCCGCGTTACGAGAGGTTCAACTTTATGGCGGCAACAACGCGACGCGCCTTTCTGCTATCCGCGGCTGCTGTGTCGGTGGGCTGTGTCGCGCGCGGGACGGAAGCGCTGAGCGGTGCTGCAAGCGTGCGACAGCCAGGCGTCGGTCAAACCTGGCAATATGCCAAGCACGATTTTTTCACGGGGGCCATTGTCGATATCCAGGTCGACCGTGTGACCGCTGTGGGTCTATCCATTCAGATAGAGTCACATTCGGAAGCAACTACAGAGCGTCACGTGAGATATCCATCCTGGGGCGCGACGTGGTGGCAAAAATATGTGGGTCACGACAGCCCCGCCGCCTCTGTCCCGAGGGAAATACACAAGCCCTGGGGCATGGTGCTCGTTGATCCGCATTGGGGTGAGCTGCAGGCCTATGAGAAGCCGATACCGCTGTGGCCCGCGCAGCTGCAGCCGGGCTGGTCGAAAACCGTAACTACCTATTACAAGATTCCAGACAGTAATGAAACCATGCCATGGCAATTGACCATGCATGCTCTGCGCTGGGAGTCGATCACTGTTCCGGCCGGTCAATTCACCGCGCTTCGCTATTTCAACCTAATCGATTTCCGATACACCAATGTTTCCGAACGAGTTGCCGGCCAGCGGAAGGAGAACATTTGGTTTGCGCCCGAGATAGGCCGCTGGGTGGTGCGCGAGAGTGTCGGAACCTTCCGCGAAGATCTCGGGGTGGAAGTCGATGAAAGCAGCTTTCGCTGGGAATTGCTCAACTGGACCTAGGGGTCGAGCTCATTTGCCCGCGTTGAGCACGCCGATCGAGTTGACGACCTTTTTCACATGCGGAGCTTGTAGCGCGATGTCTTCCGCCTCTTGGCGCATCAGGTCTGTATCCACCACGCCATATAGATATACCACTCCATCCAGTGTCTGAACACTGACCGCACCCGGCGCCGCCGCTCCTGGATGCTGACCGAGCAGCGCGCGGACATCGGCGGTGATTTGCGCATCCCCGGGACAACCGCTCAAGCCGCACTTCTCAAACACCGCACATGCAGGCAACGCGGCTGTGAGAGCAAAGCCGATAGCCGCCGCATGGAGAGGTTTGAATGTGCCCATAACAGGCTCCGACTTCAAGAGGTTAGGGCCGACCTGCGAGGCACATTCTCTTACTGTACGCTATAACCGCGACCCTCCAAACACGCTGCTTGCGCTCGCATATAGTCTGAATGCTTGTTCGTCGAGGCGGTAGCAGTTTGGCTGGGATCGAATCCGCTTTGAGAGATCGCCCATGCGCTGCACTCCGACTTGTCTGCGGTCTGCTGAGCCTCCGTTTGTCCATTCTTAGGATACGCGATCAAGTTGGATGATTGCTGCTCGGCCTGGTGTTGCACCTCAGCGGGCGGAGTTACGGTTTCATACTGACCCACGTTGCCGTCCCATTGGTAGTAATTATCGTCCGCATAATAGTAAGGCACGCCGGCATACCAAATGGTTGAGTAGTAGTAGGGAAGCGTCGCGAAATACAGCCCGATCCCGAGGCCGCCCCAACCCCAACCACCCCATCCTCCGTGCCAGCCATAGCCGCCTCGATATCCTCCATAACCTCCATGCCAGCCATAACCGCCGCGGTAGCCACCGAAACCTCCGTGCCAACCATAGCCGCCTCGATATCCGCCGTAGTTGCCGGCGTATCCGCCTCGATAACCACCCCCGGAAAAATGTCCACCGCCGCCGAAATGACCCCCACCACTAAAGTGCCCACCACCACCTCCGCCACCTCCGCCATGACCGCCGCCGCCACCACCTGTATGCGCCTGCGCAGCGCCGTCAAATCCGAGTGCGATCAGCATGGTCAACAGTCCTGAAAGAATTGCCCGTTTTTTCAATTGATTCTTCATAAGTCACCCGATCATCCATCGGCGCTGGCGGACGAGATCCAGCGCTCGCTACCAGCTGCGATAGCGTGTTTCGACTCTAATTGGACTCTCGGCAATTCTGGCAGTTCCGGGAAAGAAGGCTGCCGATCGCGCACGGCGTGTAGTAGACCACTTGCAAACATAATGCAGGCCACACTTAATTCTCGTCTCGCGCGATTTTAATCTTTGGCATGCAATCTTCCTGTGTGCAGGAAGTGCCGACATGGAAACTTCTTTAGTCGTTTCCTTTCCGGGGCTTTTGGCGGCGTCTATAGCTGAGCAAAACGTGGCGAACGGCGATGATCATTTGCAGTCTACTGATTCGGCATTTTGCGCACTAACAGACTTCCGGCAGGAACCCCCTATCACCGTGGATGCTGGGAGCTCATTGAGAATTCTAATTTGACGTTAGCGTGGTCTTAATCGAATCGGTGTACACAAAATCGTTCCATGCGAAGCTTTTCATACTCCCTACGGGAGTTCTATCGGGGCCGTGTCGGCTCCCATCCGTCGTTGCGCGTTTTTGGAACTTCCCATGGTGGGGAGGTGCCAAATCAAGCATCATGATTAGCCTTTCGTCATGTATCGACAACGATCACAGTTAGTTACTCTCGCGGGCCTGATTTCCATTGGACTCTGCAGTTCAGGGTTCGCATTCGCCCATGGGGCGGGTAGTAGTAGTAGCGCCGGTCATGGTGTGGGATTTCACAGCGGCAGCATCGGTCATGGACGCGGTCATCACCGAGGTAACTGGCGCGGGGAGCGCGGTTTTAATGGTGGCGGGTATCGCGGCGTCGAATTCGGGGGCTGGAGCATCCCCGGTCATGGGTTTTACTTCGGATCAATCCCGTCGTACTGCAGGCTAGTCTACTGGGAAGGCGCACCTTATTACTATGCTGACGATATCTACTATGAATGGAACGGTACCGTTGGAGCCTACCAGGAGGTACAGCCACCCGCCGGCCTCGCTGAGCAGATCGCAGCCCAAGCGCCGGTGACCGAGCTATTCGTGTTTCCCAATGGGGATCAGAGTGACGAGCAGCTGGAGCGCGATCGCGAGGCGTGTCACCGCTGGGCAATCCAGCAAAGCGGATTCAATCCCAAAGCGACGGCGCCGCATATCAAAGGCTCGGATCGTGCGATGGCAAAGCGTGCAGACTACCTTCGCGCCGACGAGGCTTGCCTAGAAGCCCACGACTACAGCGTGGAGTAGCGGCCTTGAGTTCACCCGCTACCGCCAGGGGAGACGGTCCGCGATCGGGCTCTTGAATTCCTTACGCGCATACTGTCATTCGGCCTTGGCGTCGGCACCGTGCTCGGACAATTGAGCTCCAAACCAACGGTGTATTGCAGTCAGCAGATGCGGATCTGTGGTCTTAAAAGTGATCTCTGCGCCATCAGGTAAGTCGGAGTACGAGACCTTGACGCGCCGAGCACCGAGTTGAAGCTCATTCAGCCCAGGCATAGTAACTCCATGCAGTTTTGCCGGGTCTGAATAGTCGCCGTGTTGAAAGCGCCTCGCTTCTTCACGCAGATGCTGTTGGATAAGTACGACTTGGTCGGTATAGATCCTGTCCTTCGAAATAACGCGTTGGACGCCCCCGGTCTCGGTCATCTTAAAAACGTGCGTAGTCTTTGCCATGTCAAATGGCATCACGGATTGAGACGTCCCGTGCACATGCTCCTGCGGCGTTTGCGCGATCACGCAGCCGCAATTGAGCTGCAGGAGAACAACCACTGGGGTTACGAAAAAGCGGTTTACGTCCATCATCCAGCAACGGTAATCGGGCATGTTCGCTCAACTATAATCCTGAAACTCGGGAGGACGCCATTTCGGACTCTCGACCGTATCCTGCTTACCGTGAACGACCGCATGCGAAAATGAAAAAGGAACAAAACATGCCGCGACGCAACGAGGTCGAGAGCGGTGACCAGCGCTTTTCGACCTCTGCAGCCCGGTCAAAACCTATGGATCATTCGTGGAAAGCGTCGTGAGGATCTGTTCGCGCATCGTCTGGGTGGCCTTCATCGCCCTGTTGAGCACACCGGCGATTCCTGATTGCAAACTCCCGAGCATGGCCGAGTTGCCCGTCACCCTGATCGGCCTTCACCCGCTAATCACTGTGAAAATCGACGGAACGGACGTACCCGTCGTCTTGGATAGTGGTGCGACGTTCAATCTGCTCAGTTACGACGCGGCTACCAAGCTAAATCTACGATTGCACTCGCTACGGGGCGTCACGGTATCAGGAGTCGGCGGGGCGGGACACACGCTGATGGCATTCGCCTTCGCGGACGTCAGGCTTGGTCCCGTCCGGGTTGCTGATACCAAATTCATCGTCACGGGGGCGCAAATCGGCAGCGCGTCGGGCTTCATCGGCGAAGGTATTCTCAGGGGTTTCGACATTGACTATGACTTGACCGGCGGAGTGGTCAAACTGACGCGCGCGAGTGATTGCGACGCTGTCGCGTTGGCTAAATGGGCGAAGTCGCAGCCTTATTCCGTTGCGGACATGGACAGAGGAGCAGGTGCGCCGACGATCTCCGGGTCCATCAATGGTGTCGAGACTCGTATCGAGTTCGACACGGGGGCGAGCACATCAATTCTGGACATCCGCGCCGCAGCGCGCGCGGGAATAACGCCGAAGTCGGCCGGTGCAGTTGCAGGCGGCGACGTGTATGGCGTCGGACGCAGCAATATGAAGACTTGGGTCGTGCCTGTTGCAAGCGTCAGAATCGGTGAAGAAGAGATTCGTAACACTCGCCTTCGCATCGGCGACATTTCGAGCACCGGGGCCGATATGCTGCTCGGAACGGACTTTTTCCTGTCTCATCAAGTCTACTTGTCGAACAGCCAACATAAGGTCTACTTCACACACAACGGCGGGGCGGTGTTCAACATGAATCCGCTGCAGCGCGATGCCCGCTGAGTCGCGATCAACTACGGTCGGCAACCAGCGGCCGTTATATTGGTGTCCCCGACCTTGAGCGCCCTGTTGGGGTCAACAACGAAGCGCCGCGCGCCCCGCACATATCGCATCAGAAAACGCTTGGAGACAGGGGATATATGACATTCGAGAGCGGCAAGATTGGCAGCTGGCTCTCGGCCATCATAACGGCCATGCTTTTGGACAGCATACATTGCGCGCCGGAACCGGTTCCGTTATGGCAAATAAACCTCTTTGCCGTTCCATGAGTATGGTTGCCAGCCGTACTGACCTGCCCATTTCGCAAGGCTGGGATCGCTGGATGTTCGAGGTGTCGCACATGCACCAAGCACGACGCAAGTAATCACCAATAGAGCGCGGAATTTACCGCTCATAACTATCTCCTGCGGCAACTACCGCTCAATTATACGCCCACGTATATTGGGCGGCAAAACCCATCCGTACCCATCCACTCGCTATGAAGGCGGGAATCGCTCAACAATTCCCGCGTGCGACTGGCTTTAAAAAATGTCGTGAATCTATGAGTTATCTCGAGTCGGCGGCGAGGGGATTTTAATGAAACATTAATGACTACCTAGTAATCTTGTGCGTCTGCGTACCGTCGCTGAAAGCGGCCAGGATGTAGGGGCGCGCCGTCGAGCGACTCATGTTGAAGGTTTCAAGTCATGAAATGCGCGGCCAGATTTCTGATAGCGCTCGTTGTCACGGGGTGTTCAACCCAGCATTCGGCTCTGAATCCGAGTCCCGATAGTCCTGCGGTCATTTACGCCATCCCTCAAAAGCAAGCTTTTGCGATCGCGCACAAAGCAATTCTGTCGGCGGCCCAACGCTGCGGAGCCGACTACCTACACGTCGACAAAATAAGCCGCGGGGACGGGCTTCGAGGCTATGAGGCGGACTATAACAGCTGGTTCTACAGCTCTTTTATCCCGCGGCGTCTGTGGGTCGTCCCGTCAGCTGGCGTGGCAGCGAACGGCCAGCAGATAGATGGCTTCCGCTTCGAGATAACCTACTACTATTATCGAGGGTTGCGGGCTGTGAACCTCCGTTTGCCAGGCGCGGGATGTGAAAAGACCTTGATTAGCGCGCTTCATGCAGCGTTGGAGGCAACAGGGGCGGCCACCTCGGTCACCAGCTTAGAGACACGCCCGTATGGTGAGGGCCGGGACACTGTCATCCGACAACGTCCGGCAGCAGCCACCTTTTAGAAGGGGTGTTTTGGGGTGTATCTCAAATTGGGCACTCCGCGACATCGCCACAGAACCACTCAGGGGTACGTATTTCGTCCAATGGCTCAGGCATCGTCGGGAGCCGCCGGCCATAAGACCGCAGGACTGCCGCCGCACGTCTTTTTGGATTGGTATTGCCCTCGATTTATTTAATTGCCGCCAAGCTTCTGGTAGTTGGAGTTGGTCGTGGTCACGACGAGATTCTTGGCGACTGCATTGAGAATGGTCTGCTGTGTGTAGTTGCTTAGCCGTGGATGCGTACGGCGCGCGGTCGCCATCGCAGTTCCTCGAAGTCCGATTGCGAGCGTCTCTTCGCGTCTCATCGAGGGCGGCGGCCTGCTGGTGCCGACGGTCGATTGCCCATGCTCCCAGCGCTGTTCTGGCGGTTCCTTTGAAACTGCTCTGCTTGTTGCGATCCCCGCTGGCGAGCAGCGGCATCGCGATCGAGTTGCTGCATTGGATTCGTGGCCGCCGCGGGCGGCTGCGAAAAGTTCGAACGAGCTTGAGGCGTGGCCGGCGTCTTTGCGGACGGCGCTGATGATGTTCCGAGCGTCGGACGTGACTGCATGGACTGCTGCGCGGAGCCGCTGGGCCTGGTCTGCGCGGCGGGTGCTTGGGTGGTGGGGCGCGTTTGAGCGGCGGCCCCAGTTTGCGCGGTTGGTCGGGCTTGAGCGGCGGATGTCTGCGGCGACTTGTACGGCGTCGCCGGCGGGTTGGTATTAGACCAGCCGCCGTTTCCGTACTTCTGCCAGCTTCCACTGGAGTCTTTCTTGTAGACGTTGCCGTCCTTGCCCGCATACACGTTGTTGTTCTGGTCCTTGGCGACGAAGCCGGAGCCGCCCGGACCCACGCCTCCCACTACAGCTCCGCCCGCAGAGGTGCGAGCCCCCGCCACCGTTCCGTTGGCAGTCGACCGGTGAGCAGTTTGAGCCCATTGATCGCCGCGCGTGGCCACGGAACTGCCCCACTGCGAATACGCGTTCGACCCCTGGCGCGTCGCGGCGTACGTTCCGGTCCAGGGGTTATAGGCCTGCGCGACCGTCGCTCCTCCCGCGGCCGTTTGCACCGTCGCCGCGCGCCCATAATAACCGGTCGACGGGTTGTACCAGGCAGACCTGCTCGCGGCGCCGTACGGACCGTAGACGGATTTCTGCGCGTAGTAGCCGCCGCTGTAATAATTGTAGTGAACCCCGACGCCGTAGGTGCGTGGGTAGCCAACATAATAGGGCACGGGGTACGGTCCGTGCGGGTAGTACACATACGGAGGATACCGATAGCCGGTACCGTAGGCGATTGCGGCTCCGACGGCCAAGCCGAGTACGAAGGTTCCCGTGTAGCCCGAGGTGTAGCCGCACGTCACCGTCTGGGGAGTCGATTCATAGATCTTCACGTAGGTCACGTTGTAGACCGGGCTGCTCGGAGGAATCGAGTAGATCGATGCGGGGACCGAGGGGGCGGTTTCCCATGGTCCGTTGGCACTGCGGGACATGAACCAAACACCCTGGAAGCACAGGTAATAGAGGTCGCCCACCTTGATGATTTTGCTGTCCGTGTTGACCGCGTAGGAAAGTTGGGTGGTCTCGATCCGCTTGAATTGAGGCGCACCCTGATAGCTCACCTTCACCGCGGCCGCGGCGTCGGCGCGGTTCACCACGGCCAGGGTTGGAATCTGCGCCATCATCACGGCTTCGCGGGCGACGTCGGTGCCCGGCACACTGGGCAGTACCCGCGCGGCCGGACTGTCCGCGGGAATCCTGGCGAAATCCGCGGGCAGCCGATCGCTCGCGAAGACCCACGGTCCGGTGCGTTGTAAAGCCGAAAACCAGCGGCCGGACGTCAGGTAATAGAAACGATTCGTCGAGTGATCAATGAAGAAATCACTGTCGGTGTTGGTGGCATAGGCCAGACTCGTTTCGGGGATGGCGGCCCACTGCGGCTCGCCCTCGAAGGCGATGAGCTCCGCGGCGTTGTTGCTATAGAAAACCTTGGGCGCCCGCGCGTCCGGCGGGACCTGCGGCGGAATTGATTTCTTCAGCTCGGCCCATTCGTCCGGCAGCTTTGCCATATCCGCCGGCAGAACCGTGGCGAGCGTCCATGGACCCCCCAGCGCCGAGGCTTGCAGCCACAATGGCGCACGCGACAGGTAGAAGCGCTGACCCGCCGTGTCGTAGAAGGTATCCCAGTTGGCATTGACGATGATCTGCAACGCGGATTGGGAAATCGGCGCCTTCACGGGCTCGCCGTCGACGAGCAGCAAGATCGCGGGCTCGGTGCTCACGAAGATCTTGGGCGCGACGGATCTGAGAGCCGAGGCCTGCTCCGATGGCGCCTGGTTTTCCGCTGCGGCAAGCATCCGGTCGAGGGAGATCGGAACCGGCTCTTTCGGCAGCAGGTCCTGCGACAGTGAACGCATTTTCTGCTGGGCCGCTTCGTCGAGCGAGGGAAAAAACGCATCGGTCAAGCGAATGTCGTGGATGACGACCGTCCGCTCGTCCAAGTCTGTATCAGTCTGCGCTTGAAAGATAAGCATCCCCGTGACGCTCTCTCCGCCAGTCGGCGTGACTACGACGGCGACGCGCCCATCGAGCTGGAGATAGTCAGTCCAGGAATCAATCTGCGGCTGGTAATAGGTCAGCCGGTTGCCGCTCTGGTTGATTTGCCGGGGCCAGTTCTCCTCGGATGCCGGCTGTTCCTCGGCGCTTTGAGTCTGCTTGGGGGCTTGAATCGCTTTGGGGGCAGGAGTTTCGTCGGCGCCTTGGCCCTCCTTCTTCGCGTTACACGCGCACAGTAGAGCCAGGCAGCAGAAGATGGTGGCAATGCAGCGCATCGGTTCGGATCCGCTTGCTCAACGGCACGATTTAGACATACAGCGCTTCATATGCAGATCTTGGAGAGAGCTCTCTGGGCCTCATCGATGAGCTTAGATTTTTCGACCGGGACGGATACTTAGGGTCTGATATGGGAAACACGGTACGGGCCATGATGGCGGCTGTCCCGGATTCGCCGCTTTGGGCCTCTGGCACGGTCATGGTTTGGTTCTCATAGACGTCCTCTTGAAGCGCAAAAAAAACACGGTGGCTGGGAGCCGCCCGCTTCTCTCATGTGACACCCGTGAAACCACGCATGGCTATTGGACTTATGGTCCATGGTCGAAAGTGCCCGCCCGCCGCGCGTGCTAATCTACTTTCAAATAGCGAGCCTTCTGAGAGAACCCCATGAGCTGACCCTCACGAACGTCAGCTATGGGGCACCCGAATATGCGCCCAGTTATGTTATTTTCATGGCCGGGATGCGCCGGCTACTCCGCCCGAAACCGGCCACTCACTTAAAGAAATCAATTCGATCGACCTGCCCTTTCAACCGAGCAGCTCGTGTCCTCGGCTAACCGTATAAGGACCGTTACTTGGTCGTGAATCCATTACTTGGGGCATCTTATTGACAACAGTTATCACCTGAAAGCCCTGCGGATCCTTCGATCTAGGATCAGGCAATCGAATGCCAATAGTCGGTTCGTTTACGATGCCAACCCGCTCGGCGAGGAGCACAAGCTCCGCAACGGACCGTACACGCATTTTGGTCATCACCCGCGAACGGTGGACTTTCACCGTCTTCTCGCCGGTGCCTATAATTGCGCTAATCTGTTTATTCAGGCGACCCGCAACAACGAACTTCAAAACCTCACGTTCGCGCGGCGTCAGTGTCTTGAGCCGCGTTTCGATCGTGGTGCGGATTGCGAGTGCCACACGTTGCTCGGCATCGCATCGGAGTGCTTCATCTACCGCGCTGAACAGCTTTTCGTTATCGATCGGCTTGGTGAGAAAATCAATCGCTCCGGCCTTCATGGCAGTTACGCTAGTTTGAATGTCAGCCATGCCCGTCAGAAAGACAATTGGACGCGCGCATGGCGAGCCATCGAGTGTGCGTTGCAAGTCAATTCCACTGAGGCCCGGCAAATAAATGTCAAGGAGCAAACAGCCCGGCTCAGCGCCGTCTTGCTCTTGGAGGAAGCTCTCCGCAGATTCGAATGCCCGCGTCCGATAACCCGCGACCGACAAAACGCGCACCAGCGAAGTGCGAACCTGCGGGCTATCATCCACAATGAAGACTGTACCCGATTTACCGTTCATTAGAATGGCTCCTCCCTGTTAGTTCGCAGACAACGACAAATTCAATGATCGAATTGATTCATAAGACCCGCCGACCGAGTGAACGACGCGCGATTGGTCATGACCGCAACCAGTACAAATTGGCTCCCCGTGGACTTTTTCGCTTGATTCTCTTTTTTTCTCGAACATTTACGCGCTGGCAGTGACCGAGTTATTGCCAATCATCGCCCTCGCCGGCGGAGGCGAACATTGAATCTAGGTGCAAGTACACTGCCCCAAAGTGCAAGCCGGCGAAGTGTTAGAGTTTAGGAATGCTCAGATCAGCAATTTCTTTAGGATCCCGTAGGTGATTCGATTGGCATTGCATTTGCGAAACTGGCGCCCGAACCACCGACGCGGGTCGCAGTGGTTGATCGCTGCGCTGGCGCTCATTCTGGTGAATGTCGCTGGGGCGGACGAGACGAAGCAGTTGTTGGTTCTTTATTCCAACAATCGATTGTTGCCGGCTAACGTCGCGGTCGATGCAGGGCTGCGCGAGGCAATCCCCTCGGGTTCGGGTCGCGAGCAGTCGATCCACATTTTCTCCGAGTTTTTGGATGAACCCGAGTTCGGCGGTGACAGGTACGAACTCGCCGTTTCTACCTACTTGCGCGAGAAGTACGCTGCGCGGCCGCCCGACGCGATGCTTTTGGTCGGTGATACCACACTTGCGTTCATGCTGCGGTTCCGCGACCGGCTATTTCCGTCGGTGCCAGTGGTTTACGCGGCCGTGACGCAATCAATGATTCAATCAATACCCAACCTTCCGCCGGACGTCGTAGGCGTGCCCATCACCTACGATATTGCGGGAACTGCCAGGCTCGCGCTTCAGTTGCACCCTCGTGCAACGCACTTGGTGATTGTCGCCGGCGTGTCGAATACGGATGCGTTCTCGACATTATTGCTGCGTCCCGAGGAAACTTCCAGTCTGGGAAATGTGCAGGCGGAATATCTGGTTGGACTCGCACTCCCGGCACTGCAGCAGCGTCTACGCGAGCTTACAAGCGATTCTGTGGTGCTGACATTTGGCTTTTTCCGAGACGGCGACGGTCGTACCTATTTTCCCCACGATACCGCTGTACTCATCGCAGCGGCATCTGCGGCACCTGTGTATACGCCTTTCGAGACTTTCATGGGTACTGGTGTTGTCGGCGGCCGAATGTTGAGCTTTGAACAGATGGGTCGGCAAAGTGGACAGATCGTCGGACGCTTGTTCGATGGGGATCCCGACTGGCGTCGCGTACCGCCGGCGCTGGCTTCCGTAACCCAAGTCGATTGGCGCCAGATCGAGCGATGGAGAATTGACCCTAAGCTGCTTCCGCAAGATACGATTATCGCCTTCCGGACCCCGACGTTTTGGCAGGCGTACCGTAACGTGGCGATTGTCGTTGGAGTGATCATTTTGCTACAAAGCGCGCTGGTCGCGTCCTTGTTGCTGGAACGTCGGCGGCGACGCGCCGCAGAAATCGCCGTGCAACAGCAGCATGTCGCACTGGCGCATGCATCACGACTTGCGGTTGCCGGAGAAATGACTGCGGCAATCGCACATGAGATCAATCAACCATTGGGAGCTGTGCAAACCAACGCCGACACCGCGGAGGTGATACTTCAGGCCGGTGGCGATCGGCGCGAGGATCTGCTTCGCCTCGTGGGCCGTATTCGAAATGACAACCTGCGAGCCAGCGAAGTCATCCGGCGCTTACGTACATTGCTGGCCAAGCACGAAGCTCGGCGGCAACTCCTCGATCTAAACACTATTCTGCCCGATGTCGAGGCGTTTCTGCGATCCGAGTTGCAGCGCCGACAGCTGTCGCTCGTGCTTCTCTTAGCGGCAAATCCTGCGCGAATTCTCGGCGACGAGACCCAGATCCAGCAAGTTTTGATCAATCTGCTACTCAACGCGATGGAGGCCCTGGCCGACGCCGAGCCCGGTCGGCGCTCCATCCTGGTTCAAGTCGAATGCGGAGCGGAAAACCACGCAGTTTTTGTGAAAGATCAAGGGCCGGGATTCGCGGACAGCGACTTGTCTAAGCTGTTCGATTCTTTCTTCAGCACCAAACAAACAGGCATGGGGTTAGGCTTGTCGATAGCGCGTACAATTGTCGAGGCACACGCAGGTAGCATCGTGGCCGAGCATAACCCGGGCGGCGGCGCGATATTTTGGGTGCGGTTGCCAGCATATGAACCGAAGACTCCGGCATGAGCGCTGAATTACCGATAAAGCCGCTGATCCACATCGTCGATGACGACGAGTCCATGCGCCAGGCATTGATCGAGTTGTTGCAGACCACTGGATTCGCTGCGATTGGCTATGCATCGACCGGTGAGTTCTTGCTTAATTCGCTACCCGATCAACATGGGTGCATCCTGCTCGATGTTCAACTACCGGGTCCATCGGGCCTTGAATTACAAGCCGCGTTGCTTCGCAAAGGAGTTGCACTGCCTATTATCTTTCTTACCGGCCATGCCGATGTACCGAGCACGGTGCGCGCCATGAAGGCCGGCGCAGTCGATTTTCTGGAGAAGCCGGTCAACCGCAGCACGCTGCTTGAAGCGCTGCGACGCGCCCTGGAAGCAGATACCGCGCGGCGCAATGCACTCGCCGCCGCGAATCGGCAACAGGCGCGCCTGAATTTGCTTACGACTCGCGAACGGGCGGTTTTCGACCGGGTCATCGCCGGTATGCTTAACAAGCAAATCGCCGCGGAACTGGGTGTGAGTCTGCGCACCGTGAAGGCGCATCGCGCGCAGATGATGCAGAAGCTTGGCGTGTCGACGCCCGCCGAGCTCGGCCGCCTGGCGGGCAAGATCGGCGAAAGGTAGCGACCGCGCCCCTCTGCCCTTCGCAGCCGAGTTGCCCTTTGGTGCAAACATTCTGCACCCTGGAACAATACCAAGCCCGCCCGGCTGCCGTGAGAATCGATCAAGTCCCCGTTTAAGTGGCGGTCTATAGCTGGCGTAACAACCCTCAGTTGTGCCCAAAACTCTCGTTGGTCGGCGAGGTGTAGCACCCGCATGGCGCCTGTCGCTTTTGTCCCTACCGGAGATCGGAGTCTTGATGTCTCAGCAGAAATTAGTCCTGGTGGTAGATGACGATGAGAGCATGCGCAGTGCCATCCAAACCCTCCTGAACGAGACGGGATTCCCCAATGCCACTTATGGCTCCGCCGAGGAGTTGCTGGCGGACGGGCGCGTCAAGGAAGCGTTTTGCCTGATCAGCGATTTCAAGCTGCCGTCGATGTCTGCGCTCGATTTATTGAGCGAATTGCGCCGCCAGGGTAATCATCTGCCCACGATCGTTATAACCGGACACGACGCGCCCGGTGTGGGCGCGGAAGTGGCGCTTCGCGGTGCGGTCGCCTATCTGCTAAAACCGTTCAGTGGCCGCACCCTCCTAATGGCATTAGAGAAGTTGCAAGGCTCGAGCGGCTGCGATTGAGTACCAAAAACAATGAAAGGGTGCGCGGATGTAAGTTAGCTATTGTCCGACAACGTCCGGCAGCAGCCACCTTTTAGAAGGGGTGCTTGGGGGTACTCAAACGAACTCAGGTCAAAAAAACCTGGAATTCTAGTGCTTTCTCACGGATTTCGGTTCCGTCCCGGGGAGCCAATTCAATCAATTGCTTACGAATGACGTGCGTCCGTCAAATCCCCTCATTTAGTATCGACGCCGCATGATCTAAATGTTCGAGTCTCATAATGGCTCTAGCCAACCTGGCCCCCGCTTTCGCGCCGATCACGGGTTCGACCAACCCAGAATACTTCGCATCAAGTTCGGTATCACTGAGGAAATTCGCTGGCTCCCCCTTGGGCACGATCACGGTTTTGGTAAGCGTCTTGTCTCCTGATTGTACGGTGAGCTTGCCCGACATATTTAAGGGAAATTCGGCCTCTATCTCCGGATCCTTCTCGCAGCGAATCCGCGACATCAAAGCATGAATCCTGGAATCCTCGAGCAAACCATAGCTGTCCCAATCCATCTTGCCGGTAGTTAAGGCCGTCGCTATTACAAACGGGCCGCTAAACTGCGCATCGACCGTATTCGCCGGGTGCATTTTCTTATCCGCGGGTTCACCAACAAGCGACATCCCGGCACCAGAAATTCCCAGCGTGACGGAATCGATGTCTTCCACTCTCAATCCGTACTCCGAGCGCATGGCAATCGCCGCGTCAATGCCTGCGTGGCCCCAGCGGCAGGACGGGTATGGCTTCACGCCGGTTCGCATCAGTTCCCAAATCCGCCCAATGTCCTGCAAAACCCGACCAGGTTGCGGCGCCGGCGCATAAGATCGCAAAAAACCATACGCACCCTCAATCGACTCCGCTGCGCCTTTGAATCCTTCGCGAGCCAAAGTTGCTGCGACAAATCCTCCCATACTTGCCCAGCCGACCTGAAAGCGCTTCGTCCAAGCGCCATTCGCGAGAAACTGCAGGCTTCCAGCCGACTGGCTAAGGGCGATGCCGAAGGCCGAAGCAGTCTTCGACTCATTCAATTTGAACACGCGAGCTGCGGATGCGGCAGCGCCAAACACGCCGCAGGTCGCGGAAGGATGAAATCCGCGCTCGTAGTGCGCACCTGCAGGCAATGCCAATGCGAGCCGCAGCGCCACTTCATAACCCGCCACAATCGCCGCCAGCGTTTCCGCGCCGGATGCATCGGTCATCTCCGCGGCCGCCAAAGCGGCTGGAATAATCGATGCGCCTGGATGCACGATCGCCGCTGCATGCGTATCGTCAAAATCGAGCGAATGCGCGAGCGTGGCATTTACCAGAACGGCCCCCGCGGGCGAATAGCTTTCGGGGTCGGCAAAAACTCGGGCTTTGCCGTTTTCGAGGCCCATCGCCCGCACCGCGGCAATAAGCGCCGGCGTGCTTTCGGACTCTCGACGCGCCCGTACCGTATTGCCGACACAATCAAGCACAAGCAGCCGCGTCCGGATTACCACTTCCGGCGGCAGATCGGCAAACCTAAGACCCGATGTAAATAATGCTAATGCCGCTGTTGTCACCATCGTGCCAAGTTCCAAGGTTCGCGACTATCTGGATTTCGCATCGAATGCCAAAATTTGCCTGGCGCGCGAGCGAACTGGCGAATCGACCATCGTTCCGTCTACAGAGATTGCCCCTTCGGCGCCGGCTTCAAGTATCCTTTTTGCCCAACAGATCTCGTCGGCAGACGGCGCAAATCCACTCCGCACCGGCACAATCTGGCGCGGATGTACGCAGAGCTTGCCCCCGAAGCCTAGGCGATGCGCGTAGCGGGCGTCTCCCTCGATCAGCGCTATATCGTCGATCGCGATGGTCACTCCATCAAGTGGCGGCTGCAACTCGCTAAGCCGTGAAGCAAGCACGATTGCAGAGCGGGCAGCCAACAGCGCATCGCGATCATTCGCTGCACCAATATCTACGCAGAAATCAATCGAACCAAATGCCAACCGTGTCACGCCGGTTGCCCCGCTAATTTCATGCACAGCGGCCAGCCCGCGCGCGGTCTCGATCAGCGCAATAAGTTCGACGCGGGGAAGAAATTTAGACGTCGCCGCAATATCCTCGACGCTTTCAGTTTTCGGCAGCACTACCCCAGCTACTGGTAACCGCGCAACCGCGGCGAGATCATCCCAGTACCATGGCGTTTGGCGCCCGTTCACGCGCACAAACACGTCGCAACCCGTCGGCAGGACTCCAGGCAAACTCAACGTCGAACGCGCGGTCAGCTTCGCACCGGGCGCCACGGCATCCTCCAAATCGATGATAATCGCATCTGCCCCTGATGTTTGCGCTTTAGAGAATCGCTCCGGCCGATCAGCCGGCACGAATAGGGCCGTGACAAGGGGCGCCCTTACCATGACGCCTGCGCATCCATTGTCTGAACACCTTCAACGGTTTGAATCCACAAATGCAGCCCACCATTGTTGGGCCACGCGCACAGTTCGAACGGCGTGAAATCGAACAGAGGCTGAACTGCGCGATAGAGAAATTGTTTGGGTGGCTGGCCTCTGATCGAAGCAGCGAATTCAATCAGCAGGGTCGCCTGAAGGGGCCCATGGACTATCAGGCCGGGGTAGCCTTCGACGTTGGTTGCATAGGATCGATCGTAGTGAATTCGGTGACCATTAAACGTTAGCGCCGAATAGCGCATCAGCAAAACCGGATTAGCTTGCATATCGCGCCGCCATTCAGGCACAGGCAGAGTCCTCGGGTTGGCCGTGCTTGTCGTCGCCGTGTTGAACTCGCGATACACAATATCCTGCCGGTCCTCAACCGCAAGGCCACGCACCGTAAAGTACTCATGGTCAATGGAAACAAAGCACAAAACGCCAGAGCGTCCTTGCTTGATGGCCACGTCGACAATACGTGACCGTCGTTCAACCTTGTCACCTACATGCAACTGGTCACGAAACTTTACTTGTCCGCCAGCCCACATTCGACGGGGCAACGGCACGGGCGGCAAAAAGCCTCCGCGCAGAGGATGCCCATCAGGTCCGATCATCGAGGCTTTTACGGCCGGAGGTGCGAGACACCAATGCATTGCAAGCGGTACCGGCCCTTGGGATTCGAGCGCATCCCCGTCCAATGTTGCCCTGAGTTCCCTCACCAAACGCGGTGTGATTTCGTCATGCGCAGTTTCGGTACGGCCGATCCAGCCCTGCAGTTCCCCAATGTCCGCTGCACTGATCTGCATCATGACACCGCCGATTTGCCGGCTTTTAGCAGCGGCGCGTTCACTAGTACGACCTAGGCAGACCGAGTACATGCTCGGCAAGGTACGTGAGGATCAGATTCGTTGAGATCGGAGCCACTTGGTAGAGGCGCGTTTCGCGGAACTTTCGCTCGATATCGTATTCCTCGGCGAACCCAAAACCGCCGTGGGTCTGAATACAGGCGTCCGCCGCCTCCCAGGAGGCCTCGGCGCCGAGCATCTTCGCCATATTCGCTTCTGCGCCGCAACCCTTTCCGGCATCAAACAACGCGGCTGCGTGGTGCATCATTAGTTCGGCTGCGCGCGTGCGCGCATAGGCTTTGGCGATGGGAAACTGGATGCCCTGATTTTGTCCAATCCGACGGTTAAAAATCACGCGCTCATTGGCGTACTTTGTAGATTTCTCGGTAAACCACTTGGCATCGCCAATACATTCCGCCGCAATCAGGATCCGTTCCGCATTCATGCCAGAGAGAATGTAGCCGAAGCCCTTACCCTCCTCGCCAATCAGCGAACCGGCGGGAATCCGCATATTATCGAAAAATACCTCAGTGGTTGAATGGTTCATCATCGTGCGGATGGGCCGGATCGTCAGGCCGGCATCCTTCATCGCACGTATATCAACTAAAAAGACTGAAAGGCCGGCGGTACGTTTTTTCAGCTCGTCGCTTGGTGACGTACGTGCGAGCAGTAACATCAAATCGGAATACTCAACCCGAGACGTCCAGATTTTCTGACCGTTGACAACGTACTCATCCCCGTCGCGTCGCGCTGTCGTTTTCAAGGCTGCAGTATCCGTACCGCTGCTCGGCTCGGTCACGCCAAAGGCTTGCAGACGCAACTCGCCACTAGCAATTTTTGGCAGGTATTCCGCCTTCTGTGCCTCGTTGGCATGCCGCAGCAGGGAGCCCATGACGTACATTTGTGCGTGACAAGCCGCGCCGTTACAACCCGCCCGTTGTACTTCTTCGAGAATGGCTGTCGCCGCAGATAACGTGAGGCCCGAACCGCCATATTTTTCCGGGATCAGTGCCGCCAGCCAGCCACCATCGCCAAGCGCACGAACAAATTCGTCCGGGTACGCGCGGGCTTGGTCCAGCCCGCGCCAGTAAGCACCAGGGAACCTCGCACACAGTCTGCGTATTTCTTCGCGGATCGCGGCATGCGGATCCGTACCGAGGAATACAGCATCCAATCCACTTCTCCTTCATGAAGGGCTCGGCGCCGCTTTTCAGCGATGGTATCCTAAACTCGGCAGTGACTATAAGGAACAACCCGCGACGGCATCCCTAAGGAAATGGACATTTTCACCGAAGGGTCGATATGACAGAGTGGACTTATGCGGACATCTGGCAGGCGATTGCCCGAGCGCAGCCGCAGGCAACCGCCTTCGTGCAGGGCGAGCGTGTGATCTCGTGGGAGCAGTTCGAGTTCACTGCCAACGCGCTGGCTCAATATCTCTTAGATTCCGGTCTTGGCCAGCAGTCGAAGGTCGGAGCGTACCTGTACAACTGTCCGGAATATGTCTGCACCGTTGCGGCGGCGCTCAAGGTCGCGATGGTGCCCTTCAATGTGAACTATCGCTACGGCAGCGAGGAACTCTTGTACTTGCTGGACAATGCGGACGCCGAAGCGTTGATCTTCGATCGCACGTTCATCGACCGGCTGGCGCCAATTCGCTCGAGGCTGCCCAAGATAAAGCGCTGGATCGCCGTAGGCGATGGATCCGCGGATTCCTGTGACTGGATTGTCTCGTATGAGGAGATCGTACGGCACTCGCCGCCCGCACCCCCATCGGCTCATTGGGATCGCAGCGGCGACGATATCCTGCTCATTTACACCGGCGGCACGACTGGTATGCCCAAAGGCGTCATGTGGCGGCAAGGCGATCTGCTCGGCATGGCGCGCCGAACACATCCGATCTTGAGTCAACCCGGCATCGAGACAGTGGACGATGTCGTCTCTCATGTGATTGCGCAGCCACGGCGCGTTTCCTTGGTGGCGAGTCCTCTGATGCACGCCGTCGGGCAGATGGGCGCGATGTCCGCGCTGTCCGGAGGCACAGCGGTGGCGTTTCTGCCATCGCGCAAATTCAATCCCGTGGAGTTGTGGAGCGAAGTCGAGCGGTTGCGCGTATCGCGAATATCTATCGTGGGCGTTGCGTTTTGCGGGCCGATGCTGGAGGCTCTCGAGGCTCATCCCGACAGATGGGACTTGTCCTGCGTGGAAATGATCGGTTCCTCCGGCGCCATGTGGAGCTACGAGAACAAACGCGGACTCCTAAAGCACCTTGCCAACGCCCAGCTCGCCGACTCGTTTTCATCGTCCGAGGCATTCGGAATGGGAGCTTCGATCTCTACGCGTGGGGGTGAAGCGCAAACGGCCAAATTCAGCTTGGGAGCGGAGTGCGCCCTGTTTACTGAGGACGGCAGACGTCTGCAGCCGGGCGCAGAAGAGCGCGGGCTGCTCGCCGTGGGCGGTTACATTCCGCAGGGCTACTACAAGGATCCGGAAAAAACCGCAAAGACCTTTCCTACCATCGACGGCAAGCGCTGGTCGATGCCGGGGGACTGGGCAACGGTGAATGCAGACGGCACGCTCAACGTATTGGGCCGAGGGTCGCAATGCATCAACACCGGTGGCGAGAAAGTGTTTCCTGAGGAAGTGGAAGAGGTGCTGAAAAGACACCCGGCAATTCGGGACGCGGCGGTGGTGGGGTTGGCCGACCCTCGGTTTGGGCAAAGGGTCTGCGCCATCATCGAATTACAGTGGGCAGCGGCGCCAGTGCCGCCGCACGAGCTGGTAACGTTCGTCAAAGAGCATCTGGCAGACCACAAGGCGCCGCGGGCGCTGTTGATCGTCGACGCATTGGGCCGCGCTCCGAACGGCAAACTCGACTACAAGGCGCTGCTCAAACTCGCAACCGAACGTGAATTGGCCGACGAGCTGCGAACCAAATGAGCATCAAGGGCAAGGCCTACATCATTGGCGCGCTCGCAGATGCCGGCCTGGCGATGACGGACATCGATGGGTATTTCTGCGCCGGAGATGCCTCTGGCGGCCCGATGTCGATGGCCGACTACATGGGGCTGCGCAATTTGCAGCACTTGGATTCCACGGATGTCGGCGGCTCATCGTATATTCTTCATGTCGGACACGCGGCACAAGCTGTCGCAGCGGGCAAATGTTCGGTGGCTCTGATTACCCTTGCCGGCAAGCCGCTCACGGAGGGTGCAGGCGCGCCTCCGCGCGCGGGCGCATCCGTCACGCGGCCGGAAGACGCTTTCGAGTCTCCGAACAGGGTACGACTCACAATCAATACGCCATGTGCGCCATGCGACACGCGTAGGAACGCAGGGGGAGGACTTTCATGAGCGAAGCAGAAACAGTTGCAACGGGCTTGGAGCCTTTTGGGGCCGAAGTACGCGAATGGATCGAAGAGAATTTTCCACGGTCACTCAAGGGCAAGCAGCAGTTGATGATGATGATCGAAGGCGGCCCGGTTCTCGAGCGGGACTTCTCCAGATGGAAAAAGGCGATGGGCGAAAGAGGCTGGGGCACGCCCACGTGGCCTAAACAATATGGTGGCGGCGGACTCTCCTCTGTCCAGGCGCGCGTGCTGCAGCAGGAGATGAGTCGCGTGGGCGCGTGGAACCCGATTGGCGGTATGGGCGTCATGATGTTCGGCCCCACGCTGCTCGAATACGGCAACGAAGAACAGAAAAGGCGGCATATCCTTGGAATCGCCAAGGGAGACGTGAGGTGGTGTCAGGGTTATTCGGAGCCGGGCGCCGGTTCCGATCTTGCAGCGCTACGCACCCAGTGCGTCGACAGTGGCGATAATTTCCTCGTCAATGGTCAGAAAATCTGGACATCCGGGGCACAGTACGCCGATTGGTGCTTCTGTCTGGTAAGAACCGACAATACTAAAAAGCAAGAAGGCATCAGTTTCCTGCTGATCGACATGAAGACACCGGGCGTGGAAGTACGCCCGATCAAGCTCATCTCCGGCAATTCGCCTTTCTGCGAACTGTTCTTCACGGATGTGAAGGTGCCGAAAGAAAATCTCGTCGGTGAGCGCAATCGCGGTTGGACGATCGGCAAGCGCCTGTTACAACATGAACGCGGTGGCCTGTCCGCCGGCAGCCAGATCCGCGCCAATGAGCAAGAGCTCGATCGAATCGCCAGGGACTATATCGGCACAGATCCCAAGGGACGAATCGCCGACCCTGATTTAAGAGCGCGCATCGCCGATCACATGATGGATGTTCGCGCCCTGCGGCTCACCCTCATGCGGGCGGCAGCCGAGTCCAAAAGCAGCCAGGGACCGAGTGCTGCAACATCGGTCATGAAAAATGCAGCCTCCAGGGTCGGTCAGGATCGTGCGGAGCTGCTGCTTGAGATCATGGGACATCAAGGCCTCGGATGGGAAGGTCAGGGCTTCTCGAATGACGAACTCGAGGCGACCCGAATCTGGCTGGGCGGCAAGGCGACAACGATCTATGGAGGTTCCTATGAAATCCAGAACAACATCATCGCCAAGCGGATTCTCGGGCTTTTGGATCATGAACCACTGGATCATCGCAAAATGGAGCCCTTCGTCGGCGAGCGCAACACGGCGCTGCTGACGGAAGAGCAGATCATGCTCCGCGACAGCGCAAGATCATGGCTGAAGGAGAATTCACCGGTCGGCGGGTTGCGCAAGCTGCGCGATGGGGGCAATGCCCACGGCTTCCACCCGGCTGCCTGGGCCGAGATGGCGGAAATGGGCTGGGCCGGCATACTGATCCCCGAGGAGTACGGCGGCACAGGGCTCGGCCACGTGACGTTGGGACTGCTGCTCGAGGAGACGGGGCGCACGCTGACGGCATCACCGCTGATTTCGACAGCTCTGACCGCAACTTCGGCCCTGCTACTGAGCGCCAGCGCCGCGCAAAAGCAGGCATACCTGCCGAAGATTGCGCAAGGGCAGCTGATTGCAACCCTTGCAGTAGATGAGAGCCCGCACCATAGCCCCGAGCGGATCGCCCTTAAAGCGGAAAGAACCGAGGCAGGGTACATACTCAACGGCCGAAAGATGTTTGTTTTGGATGGAACCTCAGCCGATCTCATCATTGTTGCAGCGCGCACCTCCGGTGCGCCCGACGACAAGAGCGGCATCACGTTGTTCCTCGTTGACAGGGATGCCGCCGGCCTCGTTCGTCAGCCGCTGAAGATGATCGACAGCCGCGGCGTTGCCAATTTGATCTTCGAGAATGTTCGGGTGGGAGCTGATGCAGTGCTTGGCCGCGCCGATGAGGGCATGATCGTCCTCGCAGCGACGCTCGATCGCGCCCGCGCGGGCCTTGCTGCGGAGATGCTGGGCCATGCAGCGCAATCCTTCGAGGTCACGCTCGATTACCTGAAAAACAGGGTACAGTTCGATCGGCCGATTGGCACGTTCCAGGCGCTGCAACACCGCGCCGCGAAAATGTTCACGGAATTGGAACTTGCGCGCTCCTGTATTGCGGGCGCGTTGCAGGCGATTGACCGCGATTCCGCCGATGTCGCACAACTTGCATCGCTTGCGAAAGCAAAGGCGGCAGATCTGGTGCATCTGGTCTCGAACGAAATGGTGCAAATGCACGGCGGCATTGGCATGACTGATGCGCATGATGCAGGCCTTTATCTCAAACGTGCGCGGGCGCAGGAGGCAACCTTCGGAGCGGCTTCTTATCATCGTGACCGTTACGCCACGCTAGCGGGCTACTGAGCCATGGCCGCCATCAATTCTGTCGCCGATCTTGCGAGGGACGGTGAGATTGCGGTCCTCACGCTCAATTCTCCGCCGGTCAACGCCCTTTCGGCGCCAGTGCGCGACGGGCTCCACGATGGCTTCAAGCAAGCCATCGCCGACCCGGCCGTGAAGGCGATCGTGCTGATCTGCGAGGGACGCACATTCATCGCCGGTGCCGACATCTCTGAGTTCGGCGGTGCGCGCAAGGGTGCGAGCCTTTTCGACCTGCAAATGGTGATGGAGGAGTCGTCCAAGCTCATCGTCGCGGCGATCCACGGTACTGCCCTGGGCGGCGGACTCGAAGTGGCGCTATGCGCGCACTACCGCGTCGCGGTGCCGAGCGCGTCATGCGGTCTGCCCGAAGTGAATCTCGGACTTCTGCCCGGGGGCGGCGGTACTCAGCGGTTGCCGCGCCTCGTGGGGGTCGAAAAAGCGCTCGACATGATGACCACCGGGCGGCACGCTCCGGGCGATGAGTGCCTGAAGATGGGCCTCGTCGATGCCCTGGCCGATGAGGGCAAGCTTAAGGACGGGGCGGTGGCATTTGCACGCATGGCGGTCGCTGAAGGGCGGCCTTTGAAGAAAATCCGTGACAACAGCGACAAAATCGCGGCGGCGAAGGGGCATCCCGAGATCTTCGCCGACTATCGTCGAGCTCAGGCCCGCAAGTTCCGCGGCTTCAAGGCGCCGGAATACAACATTCGTTGCATTGAAGCGGCCGTGAACCTGCCGTTCGAGGAAGGTATCAAGACAGAGCGTGCCTTATTCGCGGAGCTGATTTCCGGCCCGCAATCCGCAGCGCAGCGCTACTATTTTTTTGCCGAGCGTGCCGCCAACAAGATCCCGGACGTACCGAGCGATACCCTGATGATTCCCGTCGGACGCGTCGGTGTCGTCGGGGCCGGGACCATGGGTGGTGGGATCGCCATGAACTTCGCGAACGTCGGCATTCCGGTGACGATGGTGGAGATGAATCAGGAGGCGCTGGACCGCGGCATGAAAGTCGTGCGCGGCAATTATGAGCGGTCCGCGCGATCAGGGCGCTTCTCGATGGAGGAGGTCGAACGGCGCATGAGCCTGATCACGGGATCGCTCGACTTGAGTGCGCTGCGGGATGCCGATCTCATCGTCGAGGCCGTGTTCGAGAAAATGGATATCAAGAAAAATCTTTTTGCCAAGCTCGACGCCGTCGCCCCGCCGGGCGCAATTCTCGCCACCAATACGTCGGCTCTCAATGTCGACGAGATCGCGAGCGCGACGCAGCGGCCGGAGTTCGTCATTGGTTTGCACTTCTTCTCGCCGGCAAATGTGATGAAGCTCTTGGAAATCGTACGAGGGGCGAAGACACGCAAGGATGTGATCGCGACGTCGATGAAACTCGCCAGAACCATCAACAAGGTCGCCGTGCTGGTCGGCGTATGCCCTGGCTTCGTAGGCAATCGCATGCTCGGTCAGCGCGGCCGCCAGACGCAGAAAATGCTGCTTGCGGGCGCTTTGCCATGGGATATCGACCGCGTGTTGTTCGATTTTGGGTTTCCCATGGGGCCGTTCGCGATGGGCGATCTCGCGGGTCTCGATATCGGCTGGGCAAAGGAGGATTCTCGGGGCGAAACAATTCGGGACGTGCTGTGCGAGATGGGCCGGCGCGGGCAGAAGACGGGTGCCGGGTATTACGATTATGACGAGAACCGCGCGGCGCGGCCCTCAGCCGTGACCGAAAGGATCATCAAGGACTTCATCGCCAAGACCGGTACGATCCCCCGCAGCATCCCGGATGAGGAGATTCTGGAGCGTTCCATCTATCCGATGATCAACGAGGGAGCGAAGATTCTTGGCGAGGAGATCGCAATCCGCCCGAGCGATATAGATGTCGTCTGGGTCAATGGTTATGGCTGGCCGGTCTATCGAGGCGGGCCGATGTACTACGCCGATCAATTGGGACTCGATAAGGTGTTGGCAAAATTAAATCAATTCCATGCGGCGCTGGGCGATGCCTTCAAACCCGCACCGCTTCTGCAGCAGTTGGTAGCAGAAGGCAGGAAATTCGCCGATCTCAACAAGGGTTCATGAGCGCATTCGCAGCAATCCCTCCTGTGCCACGGAGGCGACCAGGTGACCATTGCGCGCAAAGACAGCCGCTTTGACGAACCCCCGAGCTCCATACGCTAGCGGGCTCTCCTGCACGAAGAGGTGCCACTCGGAGAGATCGAATGGACGGTGAAACCAGACGGCGTGATCCAGGCTTGCGGCTTGCAACCCTTTGGTCCACCAAAACACGCCATGGGGCCGCATGGCCGTCTCGAGAACATCCAGATCCGAGGTGAACGCAAGCGCCAATTGTTGCTCACGCAACGGGGCGCCCGCGCAATCCGGTAGCCGCAACCACACCCGCTTCGTTGCGGGCATCGCCGTCTCGACGCCGGATGGGCGCGGTTCCAACTGCAGCATCTCGATGGCATCCGCAAAGGCGAAACCTTTCCCCAGCGGTTCACGCCCGATTGAATCAGGATCCGCGACGGCAGGCATTTCGACCTGGTGGAAGAAGCCATTTTCGGGGACATGAAACGAGGCGCTCAGCGTGAGGATTTCCTTCGCTTCCTGGCACACCGCCACGTGTCGCGTGGTGAAACTTCCGCCGTCGCGAACCCGGCTCACGAGAAACTCCATGGGCTGGTTCGGGTTTCCTGGGCGGACGAAGTAGCAGTGCAAAGAATGGCAGGGTCTTGCTTCCACCGTGTTGTAGGCGGCCAAGAGGGCTTGCGCGACGACCTGTCCGCCGAAAAGCCTCCCGAAGTTCGGGGAACCGTTTGGCTCTGCGCG
The DNA here is from genome assembly GCA_963787695.1 of uncultured Gammaproteobacteria bacterium. Classification (GTDB taxonomy): domain Bacteria; phylum Pseudomonadota; class Gammaproteobacteria; order Steroidobacterales; family Steroidobacteraceae; genus Bog-1198. The sequence goes on along the minus strand of CAWBDX010000002.1, from coordinate 4,647,625 downwards.
AAACTTATCGTCCTCAACCCGCTTGATCTGCAGCTTTTCAATCAGCATTGCTTTCACTATAAAGCCGCATGCCTATCCGGTATAGTCAGAGATGCCCGAGCCCACTTTGCTTCCGCGCGGCCTTCGGTCTGATCCTGAACATCGAAATGGCGAATGTTGCCCGGTGCCGGCATAAGTGAGCGACCTCTACAAGGGAGCGGAGGGACCGGCGGCGCGTGAAATTGCGTATGAGAACTTCGTCCACCGCAATCTGAAGCGCAACTACGCCGGCCATTTTCTGCATGGCATGCTGGGCATGACCGGCTTCCGGCTGCTCAACGCGCCCACATTCGTGCCAGCCTACCTGCATCTCCTGTCCGGGTCCGATATCGCTGTGGGGTCGGGCCTGGCACTCCAGCAGTTGGGCGGCGTAATCTCCCCGATTTTCGGCGCACTCCACATCGAGCACCGAAAGCATGTTCTGCCCGTGTCAATGATGCTCGGCACGCTCATGCGGGTACCTATTCTAGGGCTCGCTGTCGCCGGCTGGTTCTTGCATGGACACACACTGCTCATCACCGTAATGATCCTGCTTTTTCTGCTCGGCGTGTTCTCCGGACCGCAGGGCGTTGCGTTCCAATTCCTTCTGGCCAAGATGATTCCGATCAGCCGACGCGGACGTCTGCAAGGCTGGCGCAACATGACGGGCGGACTGATCGCGGCGGGGCTTTCCTATCTCGCCGGGAAATATCTTGTGGGTCATAACATCTTCGGCAACGGTTACGGGACCACCTTTCTTTTAGCCTTCGTGCTGACCAGTCTGGGCCTCACGGCGTTTGCATTGATGGTGCGCGAGCCCGAGCTGCCGACATTGCGGCCAAAGATGCGGATGGCGGAACGCTTGCGCGATTTTCCCATGCTGCTGAAGGGCGATCCAAATTTTCTCTATTTCATGATTGCGCGGACCTTCGCGATCGCGAGTCGTGTAGCGGCGCCCTTCTACATCGTCTATGCGAGCCATACCGTCTCGTTCTCCGGCAGCACCATCGGCGTACTTTCCTTTGCTTATCTGATTGCCGATACCGCTTCCAATCTCATCTGGGGACACGTCTCGGACCGTTCCGGCTTCCGATCGACTTTCGTGGCCGCGCTCATCCTGTGGATGGCCGCGACACTGTTGCTAATGGGCGCGCACAGCCTGCCGCTCATATTCCTGGCCTTCTTTGGCTTGGGCGCGGGCAATTCCGCCTACATGATGAGCGCCCAGAATATCGTCTTCGAATTCGGCCATCGCGACGACATGGCCATGCGGCTGGCGCTGTCCAATACGGCGGAAAGCGCGATGGCGGCTATCGGGCCTCTCGTCGGCGGGTTCATCGCGGCGAGCCTCGGCTATCCGGCGGTATTCGTCGCGGCCATTGCCTGCGAGGCGATCGCACTAGGGCTGCTGCTCACTCTCGTAAAGGAGCCTCGTGGTCGGCGTCGGCACGAGCTTACACAGTAAACAGGACGTCCCTGTTCTGGTTGCGGTTCCGTCCCGGCGATCCTGTAAAATCAATTATTTACGCTTCTTTCCTGCTAATTTACTGCGCTATTTTCGCCCGACCAGGCTAGTAATATCGAGGGATTGGTCCGTCTTGCGGCGTCGTGTTGTTTCCCAAGTCGAAGAACACTTCATCCGCGTAACACCAGCCCCAGCCCTCAGGAGGATCATAACCCTCGATGATCAGGTGACCTGTCGCACGATAATGAGCGGTTGCATGACGCCCTGGCGATTGATCGCAACAACCAACGTGTCCGCACGTCCGGCAAATTCTGAGGTGAACCCATACGCTACTGGTTTTCAAACACTCCTCGCAACCGCGTGCGCTTGGTTTTACCTTCCTGATGGTGCCTAGATGCGAGCAGCTTTTACTCATGATCATTACCCTCCTTAACTGTTGGAATATCCTCTATTCTCTCACCGGGCTCTTTCGATTTTCTTTCGGTGCTCCCCGCGCTCCTGATGAAAGCATTGATGCGCGGAGGGCTCGCGAGGGGACCCAGACATGAGGTATCTTCACGACTACGCCATTGTCACCAAGTCGGTCGATACCTTCGTGCAATGGCGTCGGTTGGCTGCCGCGAGCCCAATAGCCACAAGTGTCGGATTGTCCCGAGACGCCCGACACGGGCCGTCAGCGAACTCTGCATTTCCCGCCACAATCAGGCCCGCAGTCCGGAGAACAGTCGTATGAGAGATCAAGAAATACGCGAGGTACTGAATCAACATTGGGCGGCATCCGACTCCGGCGATTTTGCCACAGAGCACGACATCTATCAGGAAGATGCCGTCCTCGATTATCCGCAATCCCGGGAGCGAATCGTCGGGCGACACAATATACAGACCACCCGGAGCTTCCAGCCGAACAAAAAGCGCTTTGTGGTCCATCGAATCACGGGAAGCGGCGACTTGTGGGTCAGTGAGTATGTCCTGACATATGATAATCAACCCTTCTACACCGTGAGCATAATGGAGTTCCACGGAGCGAAGGTTGCACACGAGACACAATATTTCGCTGATCCCTTTGAAGCCAGCGAATGGCGAAAGAAATGGGTTGAAAATATGGACAGCCCCAGGAATCAAGGAAGTGACGTTCGCGGGATTGAGCGGCCGCGCTAAGTAAGCATCGCGAAAAGGATTTTTGAGCGGCCATTGCTGTTATGGAGCCACATCTAGACGTCAATTCGCCCTGCGATGACCCTGGAGGTCACTAAATCATGGATGTATTCCTCCTCATCACACATGGCGCGCAAGCCCCCAGCGCCGCGCTGACACTCAATCGCGTGGCGCTCGGGGCGTTCTTCGCGATCAGCGGTTACCACAAGCTATTCAACGCTTCCAGGCACTCGACACTGACGCGTACGCTGCAAGACGACGGTGTGCACGGCGTGCCGATCATGCAATGGCTGCTGCCTAGCGTTGAGTTTGGCGGCGGATGCGCACTCATCATTGGATTATTGTCCGTGTTGGCGGCGTTCGGGCTCTTCGTGATTAGTGCGGGTGCCTTTGCATTCGACGCCGTCAAACGGATTCGTGCATGGCAGCCAATTGATCGCGCCGATTGGCTCGGCGACCTACTCTACGTCCCGGAAGCGCTTTACTGCATCGGGCTGACCGTCGTGATGTTGGCGGGGCCAGGACCGTGGAGTCTTGACGCGATAATCGCAGCACTCCTCGCAGGCTAGGCACCACCGTCACCCAACCTGGCGCGATTCTGGAAATATACACATCCCCAGCACATAGAACGGATCCGCCGGCGTAACTACTAGAAAACAGGGAGCGAGGTTAGATTTATGCTCAAGGGCAACGATGTGCTCATACTTGCGGCCCGTCTTCTGATCACGACACTATTTCTGATTTTCGGCTGGAGAAAGCTGAGGGACCGTTCGGGCACGGTAAGTCAAATGGTGCAGCTTGGCGTCCCGATGCCGGTACTGGCTGCTGCCGTAGCGACCTTCATGGAGCTTCCCGTTGCGTTCGCGGTCGCTGTTGGCGCATTCACGCGCCCTTCGGCTTTACTTTTGGTTTTCTACACCCTGGGAACTGCGCTTATAGGACATCACTATTGGACGATAACAGCGGCGGATCAAGTCGCCAGCATGGATGGCTTTTACAAAAATCTCAGTATTATTGGAGGACTTTTGCTGTTGTACGTTACCGGTGCGGGAAAGTATTCGATCGATGTATTGTGCGGTATCGCGGCGCCATGACCCGCGTACTATTGGGCCGACGAGGCGACGTCACGTCGCGTAAAGTCGGAAGCGTTTATGGTTGGGTGTTCGCTGTCTACTATCAAGCCAACGGTCGCTCCCGGGTCTGTGTTACGGAGTTCCTCTGGCGAACGGATGAACACCATATCCGAATTGGAGTCGTCCATGAATCAACAAGTACGAGTCGAGCAGAAAAGTTATCAGATGCCGCCGCAGGATGGGTTTACCGTCGCGCACTTTCTCACCGTCGCCGACATCGAACGATCGGCTCGATTTTACGAAAAGGTCTTCGGAGGTCGCATTCTGAGCAGAGGCGACAGCAGCGGCGCGCCGGGGTACATTCAGATCGCGAACACATGGCTCATTGTCAATGTCGGGGGCGGTCCGACACCCGACAAACCATCGGTAACGCTCAGCGTCCCCGCCGACCCCGATTCCGTCAGCAGCTTTATGAATATCCGAGTTGCGGATATTCAGGCGTGCTATGAACTATGGCGAAATCGAGGAGCCGAATTTATTACTGAGCCAAAGGACAAGTACGGCGAGACGCGCTGCTACATTCGCGATCCCGATGGTTATGTTATAGAAGTTGGGCAGAGCAAGCCGGGTTTCGCTTACGGCTAAACGGCACGATACATGAATGCACCTGTGGTCACCGCGTAGAGACTTTCCCTCACCGCTTCTGGTACGAGTGAAAAATGTAATCCTTGTTCTTCACAACCGTATGGCACGCGAAACCGCAATTGACGGTGCCGGTCGGATCCGGCGTGAACGTGTCGGATGCAGGCTGATAGTCAAACACCGCATACGCCCATCCCTTTGTGTCCGGGAACCGCTTGCTGTCCTTTTCGATGAGAAAAACGTCCTGCAAGGTGTCCGGCACGTTTACTGCAAACGGTGATTCCACCATCTTTTTCGGCTTCCACTCGATCTTGGCAATCTTGGAGCCGTCAGGGAACGGCTTGCCGTTGCCCGGAATGCCGGTCCGATAGGCTTCGATCATTGTGGGGTTGGCGACCTCCACCTTGAGCAGCTCTGCGGTCTGACTGACGGAGACCACCTGCCAGTTTTCGTATCCCCTGAATTCTGAGAAAGAAAGCCCATTCGGCAGTTTGAGGGTGGTGTATTTATCTTGCGCGGAGATTGCAGCCCCGGCGGCCAAGACGGCAAGCAATACCGTGACACTTGCAATCGTCAGCATGCTTGTGCGTTTCATCGCTAGTTCCTTCTCTATCAGTTGACGTCCTTTCTTCTTTCCCAATGATTCGTCAGGCGTCGGGTTTGCCGTACGGGATAGGATTGAATTTCTTGTATCAGGGTGAGTAATGGGTGAATACAAAGTCCCGAGATTCAACCGGCACGTGGCAAGGAGCGCAGGTTTTGAGCAGCGCCGCGTCGGCAGGTATGCCGTCTTTAAATTGGGCGAACCCCCAACCGCCGGTCGCCGCGTATTTTTTTGAATCCTTGACCATAAACTGAACATTTGTGGGAGGACCAGCAACGAAGGACTGCGTACGGCCAAAGACTTTGTTGTTTTCCTCGGACGGGACGTAACCCCAAGCCAGCCGGGCAATAATTGCGCCGTCCGGGAACGGCAACTTTCCTTCGCGGTAGGCCTTGATCGCTACATCGTTGCCCAATACGGCGCGAAGATCGTTCAGATTGCCTTCCTCGTGGGCCACGGAGATCAACTTCCAGTCGCGATAGCCGGGAGGAATTTTGATTCCGAACAGAGGCACAGTTTCACCCGCGGCGTCTCCAGTTGCCCCGGCCATATAGACGACCACGCCGGCCAGCGCTACCACTGCGCTCAATAAGGAAACGATCCCCCTCATTTGGTGTTTTCCTTTGAATTCGATCAGATATGCCTGGCGGAACTTCTTGAGGAAAGCATGCCTTGGTATTCGTTCTGCACGGAGGGAAAATAGAAAGTGCAACCGAAATTATCATCGAAGGTCGGATTTTAAAAGTTCGGTAGCTACCGAAGGTATCGCGGTTCGCGTCAGCCATCACGCCAATCGAATGTAAGAAGAATCCCACAACATGCCGTCAATCGCGGCAGCTCCGCGGAAGAGCGTTTGCAACGCAAGGGCCTTATCGGCAGGGCCACGCAGAGTACGCGATCGGTGCGCGCGACTGATTGGACAGGGAAAGCTCCAGAAAAAGACAGACTGCTCATCTGGAAGCGGTTGCTGTGCGGGAGCGGGCGCAGTCAGTCACCAACAGGGCCTGCGGAAGGAGGGATGTTTTTGGGGGTTCCGATACCACGCCGAAAACAACAATCCCTTGAATTGCAGGTCTTTTCTGCATGGGAGCCAGATAATATAAATATGGCGAATGGAGAAAAACCAAATCCAAATCGGAGCCGCCAATGAACAGCGTACAAATCGCACAAAAGAGTTATGAGATGCCCCAGCGCGCGATGGGTTCACCGTTACACTTTTTATTACCGTCGCCGACATCGACCGATCGGCTCGCTTCTATGAAAAGGTCTTCGGCGGCCGCATTCTGAGCAGAGGCGACAGCAAGGGTGCGTCTGGGCACATTCAGATCGCGAATACGTGGCTCATTCTCAACGTCGGGGGCGGGCCGACCCCCGATAAGCCGACCGTAACGCTCAGCGTCCTCGCCGACCCGGATAAGATCAGCAGCTTTATGAATATCCGCGTTGCGGATATTCACGCGTGCTATGAATTATGGAAAAGTCGATGAGCCGATTTCATCACGGAACCGATACCCAAGTACGGCGAGATACGCTGCTATATCCGCGATCCTGACGGCTATATCATCGAAGTCGGACAGAGCATCGACCTCACGTAAGGTTAATGCTCGTCCCGGTCGTAAGCCTGCTGGTCGCCTGTGACGGCCCTCCTGCACGATGACCGCCGGTCGTGGATTCAACCCGATTTGGTGTTGTCGCAGTGGATAATGCAATCAAGATCAGGAGGATTCGCGTAAGCGCGTAACCGAAGCCTCATTCCGACTCTGCGTTGGCGTCGAGCCATTCAAGAGGGGCGCCGCGAGTAACCACTAACGCATTTTCAAGATGATGATCTGATCGCTGGTTGGATTGGTCGTCTTACGTAGTTTTGCAACTTGAGTGGCGGTGACTGCTGGCGCTTGATTGCCCCAGCGATTGCGCATGAAGGTGATCACGTCGGCGGCGTCTTGGTCTGACAATTGCTGCCGGAATTGCGGCATCCGATAGGAATCAGGCATCCCCTTGGCGACGAGTGGTACCGAACCGTTCATCACCACATTGATCAGCGAAGACGGATTCTCGTCAAGCACGACGGGGTTGCCGGCGAGAGCCGGCATATACGATGCGAAGCCCTTCGCGTCGTAACCATGACAGCTCGCGCAATCGCTCGCGTAGATGGCAGCACCAGGTTGCGTTGTGGGACTGTTGCGTAACGTGTCTGTTGTCGCATTGTCATAGGCGACAGCCTGCTGTGCCGAAGTCGCCGGTAACGATGTCAAATAGACTGCGATGGCCTGGATATCGCTGTCCGAAAAGTAAGACGTGGAATTGTTGACAACATCGGTCATCGACCCGAACGCAGAACCGACTCGGTTGTGGCCATGCTCGAGAAACTCGCCGATCTCCTTCGTCGACCAGGTACCGAGGCCGGTCCGCATGTCGCCGCGAAGACTTGGCGCATACCAAGCGTCGAGCTCCGCTCCGGCGAGAAAGTTCGCGCTGCTGTCATCGAGCGCCTTTTCCTGCATGCCGACGCCGCGCGGGGTGTGGCAGGCGCCGCAATGGCCAGGGCCTTGGACCAGATAGGCGCCGCGATTCCAGGCCGCGTCATGGTCTGGCTTTGCGACATAGCTAGCGCTCGGCGCGAAGAAGAAATTCCAGAACGCGACCGGCCAGCGGAAGCTGAGTAGTGCCGGAATCTCACTCTTCAAATTCGCCTGATGGACGGGAGGCACTTGCTTCATGAAAAAGCGGTAAAGCGCTACTACGTCCGCGTCGGCAAGTTTGACGTAGGATGGATAAGGCATCGCCGGATAGAGGCGATGGCCGTTCTTGGCAATGCCATACCGCACCGCGAGATCAAAATCGACAAGACTGTAGCTACCGATGCCGGTCTCGGGATCCGGCGTGATGTTGGTCGAGTAAATGGCGCCGAGGGGCGTTCCCATTTTTAGACCGCCGGCGAACCCCTTGCCACCCGGAATCGAGTGACAAGCGACGCAATCGGCGACCCGCGCCAAATACTCGTCGCCATTACCGGAAGTACTGACGCTTCCGGGGTCCCGCAAGATGGACTTGTGACCCGACGCGAGAACGAGGCAGGCGAATATGCCGCCTGCGCACAGTACAGTCACGCCGCATAAAAGGACCGCCCTTGAAACTCTCGTCAAGTTCCTCCACTCCTGAGCAAGTGTCGCATCACGTTTTTGTCCTAGCGCCCAATAACCAGCGATCTGCCCCGAGCCGCAAATTGTGAGCGCATCGCGCTATGCCGATCCCCTGAGATCGGTATCCACAATCGGCAACGTACGAATGCGCTTGCCGGTTGCGGCGAAGATCGCATTTGCCACCGCGGCGGCGACTGGTGGGACGGCAGGCTCGCCCGCCCCGCCCCAGACATCTCCACCGCTCGGCACCAGAAGGACGTCGATCCTCGGCGCATCCGCAAGGCGCACCATGCGATAAGTGTCGAAATTGCCTTGCACCGCGGCGCCATCCTTGATTGTGATCTTTCCGTAGAGTGCCGCCGTCAAACCAAAGATCACCGAGCCCTCAGCCTGTTCGGCGACGGTCTGCGGGTTGACCATGTAGCGGGTATCGAGGGCCACAGTGACTCGATTGACCTTCAGATTACCGTCCGGCTTCACGGTAACCTCCGCGACCTGCGCGCACAGGCTGTCCGTAAAACTGGAAATGGCGATGCCGCGCCCACTCCCTCGTGGCAGCGGCTTGCCCCAATCACCCTTCTCGGCGGCGGTATCCAACACCTTGAGCCAGTCCGGCTTGCCTTTGAGAAGCTTGCGGCGCATCAGGTAGGGATCGATGCCGCTTGCGGATGCGATCTCGTCCAGGAAGCCTTCGAGCGCAAAGACATGCTGATTACCGCCGGGCGCGCGATAGAACCATACCGGCAAGTGGGTATCCTTGAGGAGCACTTCCACGCGTGTGTTGGGGACGTCGTAGCCGTTGCTCTCCAGGCAGTCGACGGCCGGCGGCTCGGCCCGATTGGCCGGAAACGGAATGCCGACCGTCTTGAAGATCGACGACGTAACGACACGCATCGACCATGCGGTCGGCATGCCATCCGCGCCCGCCGCCGCCTTGAAGCCAACCACCGCATGCGGACGGAACCTGTCCTGGCGGGTATCTTCTTCCCGCGTCCAGATCAGCTTCACGGGACGCCTGACGACCTTCGCGATGCCGATGGCTTGCGCGATCTCGTCATTTGCATCGCGACGGCCAAAGCCTCCTCCGAGGAATGCGTTGTGGATATGCACTTGCTCCGGCTTCAAGCCGGAGACGCGTGCGGCAGCACCCAGCGCCATCTCCGCGTCCTGCGTTCCGACCCAAACATCGAGCCGGTCGGGCTGCAAATTTACCGTCGCATTCATCGGCTCCATTGGCGAGTGCGACAGATACGGCGTCTCATAGATCGCCTCGAACGTCCTTACCGCGCCCGACATCGCCTGATCGACGTTGCCGTCATTGCGCGCGGTCACCATGCGTTCGGTCAAGGCCGCGCGGAATTGCGCCGAAAGCTGCGCGCTATCCACACTCCCCGCGGTACCGACATCCCACTCAGGTTGCAGACGGGACAACGCCCGTTTGGCGCGCCAGAAGGTACCGGTCGCGACAACGGCCACAGCATTTTCAAGCCGGACCACGTCAACAATACCTGGCATGCCGGAAAGCGCCGACTCATCGACGCTCTTGAGCTTGCCCCCGCGCACGGGACAAGCGTTGATGGCGGCAAAAACCATGTCCGGGACCTGCGCGTCCATTCCGAACTTGGCCGATCCGTCGGTCTTGTGCACCAAGTCCACGCGCGGGATCGGGCGGGGAATGAAAGTGAACTGCGCCGGTGTCTTGATCGCGGGTTCCTGGGCGAGCTTGACCTTCGCGGCGTCGGCTGCGAGTTGGCCATAACGGAGCGTCCGACCTGAAGGCCGATGGGTCACCACGCTCTGCGCCGCCACGCACTCCGACGCCGCAACGTGCCAGCGCGCCGCAGCCGCGGCGATGAGGCGCTCGCGGGCGCTGGCGCCCACCTGCTGCATCTTCTTTTGCGACTGACGAACGGACATGCTGCCGTGCGAGAACATGTCACCGTAGACCCTGTTCTCCCGGACGGTGCGGGTTGGCGAGGCATACTCGATCCGCACCTTCGACCAGTCGCATTGCAGCTCTTCCGTAATGATCATCGGCAGCGCGGTCATGCTGCCCTGCCCCATCTCCGATCGCTGATAGCGGATTAAAATCGAATCATCCGGATCGATCGCGATCCAGGCATCGATTTCGTGCGGCGCATAGTCGTTGTCGTTCCAGGGTTGCGTCGAGACGGGCGCGGCGTCAGCGCTTGCCGGAGCAGTGCCGATGCCGATCATCAAGCCGCCGGCGACGGAGGCGGCCGTGAGAATGAACTCGCGACGGTTCACGGTTGAAGCCACACCGGTTCCGCGCATCGCGACCTCCTCAGGTTTTCATCATGTCCGCGGCGCGATGAATGGCGCGACGCAGGCGTTCATACGTTCCGCAACGGCAAATATTGGTGACATTCGCGTCGATGTCAGCATCCGTGGGGTTGGAATACTTCTTTAGGAATGTAACCACCGCCATGATCTGCCCGGACTGGCAGTAGCCGCATTGCGGAACACCTTCTTCAATCCAGGCGCGCTGCACTGGATGATCGTTGTTCGGGGAAAGGCCCTCAATAGTGACAATCTTTGCACCATCAAGAGTGCCAATTGGCACCGAGCAGGACCGCATGGCGGTTCCGTTGATATGCACCGTGCAAGCGCCGCACTGCGCGATGCCGCAGCCGAATTTTGTGCCGGTCAAACCGATCACGTCGCGCAGCACCCAGAGAAGCGGCGTATCGGGTTCGATGTCGATTTGCCGGGATGCTCCGTTGACCTCGATGGTGATCACTGTGGCCTGTTCCCCGCGCACACGGCCCGCTTCGCTCCGGCCCGGCCACCTGCCGCGACGGCGGCATATGGGATGGTTGCGATTTTTTTGATCGCTTTCGCGGGCAGCTCTCTTCGTTCACACAGCACTGGCAAGCCCTTCAACCTCGGAATTCACCAGAGATTCCTTTTCATGCAGACGGCTTGAAAGCCACCTTACGTCAAATGCTAGTCTTCGGGCCAGCAATGTTGCTTGCGTTCTCCTGACGCGAGTTGTGCGAATGATGCGTCGACCCCGCAATCTGCCGCCTGGTCGCAGTGCTGAAAAAAAAGGGCAACCAGATGAAGACGAGTGTGTCATCCGTCAGCGTCCGGTAGCCGCCGCGATTCGAAGGGGTATTTTTCTGGGGGGATCGATAGCTAGCTGAAATCAGAAATCTCTTAAATTGCCGGCACTTTCCGGATGATTTAGGCTTCGTCTCGGTAGCCCGTATAATCAATAGGTTACAATTCTTTCCTGCGAGTTTACTGCGCAGGGTGAGAGTCATCACTGCATTGACTCCCCCTGCCTACGGAGGATATCCACCATGGCGGCGTGGAGCGAGAAACCGCGCTGGCGGGTCACCAAATGTGCACGCGCTCACCGGGATCAAGGTAATAAAACTCGCCCGGCTGTACGCCAAATGCGGAATACCATTCATCCATGTTTCGGGGCGGCCCGATAACGCGAAAGGCCCGGGGCGAGTGTGGATCGCTTACGACTTGTTTGCGCAGAGAACCTTCCCTGACCTTGCCGCGCCAGGCTTGGGCCCAGCCTAAGAAGACGCGTTGATCGCCCGTGAAGCCATCGATTACTTGAGCGGCCTGGCCGCTGAGGGAACGGTGATACGCTTCCAATGCCACATTCAGTCCGCCGAGGTCGGCGATGTTCTCGCCGAGGGTCAAATCACCGTTGATGTGGGCGCCAGGAACGGGTTCGTAGGAGGAATATTGCGCGGATAGCCTTTTAGCGCGCGCAGTGAATTCGGTGGCATCCTGAGCCGTCCACCAGTCGCGAAGCTCGCCCTTGGCGTCGAGTTTTCGACCTTCGTCGTCAAACCCATGAGTCAGCTCATGACCAATGACTGCGCCAATCGCGCCATAATTAATAGCCGGGTCCGCATCGGGATCGAATATCGGCGGCTGCAGGATTCCGGCGGGGAAAACAATATCGCGTAGCGATCCGTTGTAAGCGTCGTTGGTTTGCGGAGTCATGCTCCAGTCGGACCGATCCACCGGGTCGTTGAGACGGTTTAAATAGAAGCGCCAATCCCACTCCGCGGCGCGGCGCACGTCTCCAACCAAATCATCGGCACGAATCCGCAACCCGGAATAGTCACGCGCTCGATCGGGATAGCCGACCTTGATCTGATAGGTGTCGAGTTTGGCCAGCGCTTCGCGCTTGCTCGCCGCAGTCATCCAATCCAAGCGTTCCAGCCGCGCCCGCATCGCGGCTTTCACGTTCGCTACCAGAGCTTCGATTTTCGCCTTCGCGGCGGGCGGAAAATAACGGGCCGTATACATCTGGCCGACGGCGAATCCTAAGTTGCCGAAACATTCCACCCGGTCATCGCCGGTGCAGTCGGCGCCGCCCACTGCGCGAATTGCGCGCCGCCAGCGTGCCGCTTCGGAAGGTTGTCCCAGGAGAACGCGATTGCGGAATCGAAAGCGTGCGCTGGAGAACGGCACCGATAGATAGAAGGCTGCGTTATCGGCAACCGTGAAGGCCTGCCAGGCTTTCAATATGGGTAGGGGCGTCGATTCGTACACCTCAGCGATCTTTGGAAACGCCGATTCTTCGGAGACGATCACGCGATCGATGGCGGCGAGGCCTGCGCCTTTTAGGTACGCATTCCAGGGAAATGTCGGGGCCAATACCTTGAGTTCAGTTCGGGATTTCGGGTTATAGATCTTATCCAGATCGCGCTGTTCGACCTTGGTCCAGCTCACCTCGGCGATGCGGGTTTCGAAGCTGACCACGGCCGCGGCTGCAATCTCCGAGTCCTTCCAGCCAAGAAGGCTCAACAAGCTGGCCACATACTCCTGATAGGCCGTCTTTTGTGCGGCAAATGCGGGTTTGAGATAGTAGTCGCGATCCGGCAAACCCAATCCGGCTTGCGTCACGTACAAGGCGTAGCGATCGATATGCTTAAGATCCGCATCCTCAGCGATGCTATAAATCGAGCCATAGAAATCGGTCGCGCCGTTTCCCATCAAAATCGCGAGTGCCGTGCGATCAGGTACACCCTCGATGGCGGCGATCTCGGCGGAGATCGCGGTCTTGCCCAGAGCCTGAACGCGCTTTTCATCCATGAACGCCTTATAGAACGCGCCTACCTTGCCCTCGAGCTTCCCAGATTGTGCGGTGGTGGCCGCGGTTTCCAGCAGGTCGTGCAGCCGTGCATCAATCGTATCGTTCATCATCATGCGTAGCGTGAAGCCCGGCTTGTCGGCAGGGATCGTCGTTCGGGCGAGCCACGCGCCGGACGCGTAGCGATTAAAGTCGTCGCCCGGCTTTACGCTCAAATCCATTGCCGTCAAGTCGAAACCCCAGGAACCGTACTGCGGCGCGGAATTGGCGGGCGTTCCCGCCATGAGCATGGAAGCGCCAATGATGGCGCTCAAAAGCGCAATATTCGATCCCGTGGATTTGAACCTTCCAAAGACGCGAGCTACTGTTTTTATCATGTCGACCTGCTGCCAGTAAGGAAACTGTAGCTGTTCACGAAGATTTCACTCGCATGTACCGGAAATTTTGCCAGGTCCGTACAACAGGAGCGGGTTCGCCCGCTCCTCCCACCGGCATTGCACCGCTATTCTCTGGGAGGGCGGCCGACCTCTGGTGGCGTGCCGCGGGCGCCGGGGATTTCATTCACGGGCAGCCGCAGCTCCAGGTTCGACACCGCGATCGAGAAGACCCCATTGGAGGGGCGCAGGAATGGAGCGTCCCGGCCCAGCAGCTCGAGCTGCGGGATGTGGCCGGCCGCAAAGTGCCATCCGTTTGCATTAGTCTGGAATTTCTGGTGGCCGTTTGGCGAATTCGGATCGATCCGGTAGGCGCCGCGGGAGACGAGCGTCTTCATGTTCGTTGCAGGATCCACGTCGACCAGCCGCGCCGCGATGTACGCGAACTCGCCCGTCACTTGCAGATCGGCTGTCACCATTGGCGATCCGAGCAACGTATATCCCGAACCGGTGGGGGTCGGTAATCGATAGGTTGCAACGCCAGGACCCTCATCGGCCGCGGACACGATGGTACAAGAACGTCCGCCGTAAACCGGGTCGAACGCCTTGGAAACCGCGGGATCGCCGCCGCTGGAAAGGATCGTCCGGCTCGGTTGAGAGCTGAAGGTGACCACGCCAGGGTGGAGCGCCGCCCAGGTGGCGGCGGTGTACGGACCACCTGATGCGGCCGTGGCCGGGCAAGTCTGAGTGAGCGCAGTCACACCCAACATGGGTTTGGGCCCAGTGCCCTTGACGTAGTGGGCGAAGAACGCCTGGATGCGGGTGCGCATGAGTGCCAGATCGGCCGCCTTGCTCTGGGCGCGCTGATGACCGATGTCACCGAAGAACACCTCAACCGGAGCGGCCGGATACAACGAGAGCAGGAGGTTGTAGTAAACCAGAACCTGATCGGCCCAGAACACGTCGTCCGTGAAGCCCTGTCCGAAAAACAGCGGCGCGGGCGCCCGCGGGGGAGTTCCGTAGGTACCGGCCAGCAGGTAATAGGAGGAGTGGAACTGCCCTTCATCCTTGAGCATCGAATCAACCAAGGGTCTGTCGTACGGCTCGCCGGCGGTGGTGATAGCGAACCCCATCATAATGTCGGGGTCTGAGCCCGGTGGTGGGTAGTAGGCTCCACCGGCGCCGACGATGAACAGACCCCTACTGATTGACATCTTTTGTACACCGAACGGCAAGGCGAGATTCGACGCGGTTTTCTGCGAATCGAGCCACCGCCCGTTCGGCGCCAGCGAGTACCGGTCGCTCCACCCGGCGAAGGGCGCCGCGGCGGCTATGTGAAGGGCTATTCCCTCGCGGCTCGTCCACGGACTTAAGGTCCCATCGGCATTCATCACGCGGTCGCTGAGGGTTGCCAGCGCAAGCGACGTGCCGCCACCGTAGGATTCGCCTTGTGCTCCAATCCGGTTGCGGTCGGCGATTCCCTCGTCGACCAAGAGCCCAGCAGCGTACTGCGCGTCGCGGATCTCATAGCGGAAATCGGCGCGGCGAACGAAACCGTTTGCGCACGCTTCTGGATTGAGGAGCCGCGAGTTGATGCTGCCGCACGAGTTGCCCCAGCCACGTGCCGCCAACTGCACGACGGCATAGCCCTCCTTCGCCCATTGATGCGCCGTCGGTCCGCCGTACTGCGCATCGTCCGGCCCGCTTGGCGGGGCGCCCCAGCCGTGGCTCTGTATCACCAATGGGTAGTTGCCATCAGATCCAGAGGAGGGTGCAGGCGGGAGGGTGACGTACAGCGCCAGCGGTATGCCGTCGAAGGACTTCACGCGGAGGTCGGCACCGTCGGGTCCTTTCCCGTCCCCACGACACACGCGCACACCGTCCGATTGAGCCACGCACGGAATCGGCTCACCTTTCACCGTGTATTGGGTGAGTACGGCGCTGCGCACTGCGCCGGTGATTGTCTCCCCCGAACTCGCGCTCGATGCGATGAAAGCGCCTGCGACCGCGATCGCCGCCCGTCCGATTGTCCTCATCCTCATTTACGCAGTCTCCCTTTGTTCCTGACCGTTCGCTCGTTGAAGGCCCGATTTATGTCTCCTCAGATTCGCGCTTGCCGGTTGCGCACTCTTTGCGTTTCAGCCAGGCGTCGAGCATCGCGGCAGCTTACCGCACGCTGCGAGGGTCCGCTTCAGGGCAGTGATTTTGGCGCCCATTCCGGTGCAATAGGCAGAAGGTCCACTGTGTCGCGAAACTAACGTGCGCGACATTCCACTGTGGTTCGGTCGGCTATTGACACGAAGGAATGGGAGACTATGGCAAGGGCTTCTATCATTGTCTTGCTGGTAATGACTGCAGGCTGTACCGACCTCAAACCCATGGAAGCGCGAATCGCGGATTTGGAGGGACAGGTCAATAAACTGCAGGCCGACCTCGCGAAATCGTCGAGCAGTGCGACGGCGGCCAACAAGGCGACTGCAGCGTCGGCGTCGGCGGCTAGCAGCGACGCGAAGAAGGCTTTGTCGATCGCGGAGTCGAATACCGCAGCCATCGACGCACTCAACGCGAAGATTGATCAGATGTTCAAGAGGCGTCCGTCGGACTAGCCAACCGTGTAGTGCGCTAGCGCGGCCCATCCAAACAGGGGTGCAAAATGAATAGTCTACAACGTGCTTTACCTACTTTTTTCGTCGCGGGAACGCTCTGCGCATTCGGCGTGGGCTTCACCACAAATATTTACGCTGCCGAGGCCTGCCATCGGGTGCATGGCCGCATCCAGAGCACTTTCACCACGACTAACTGCACCAGTCCCATCGGCTTGTGCACCGAAGGGATGATCACCGGCGCCGGCCCCCTCGATTCGGCAACGACGTTTCTAGCGTTGGATGCTGCGCCATCAGCAGGTATGCCAGTGCTCGAGCCTTCGGCGAACCTCTCGTATTCCGGCGTGCTTACCATCACAACGCGCAGAGGCACACTGGTAACGCACGATCTCGGCGTGCTCGACGCAGCGACAGCCTCATTCACCGAGATCGAGCGACCAGCCTCGGGAACGGGAATTTTCGCAAGCGTGACCAGCGTATTTTTCATCTCCGGGGCCTTGGTCAACAACGGGACGGGCTTCGACGGCGAGTTGTACGGCGAACTCTGCACCGCTAGCGACTGATGGCGACGATACGAGCCGGAATTCGCGAGGTTCACTCCGGTTCTCTCACGGACCAGCCACTACATGTCTGATCAGAAATCACGATTGTTGGCGCGCACTCGGTAGAAGGTCCCATGGCGCTAAACCGTAATTTGGGTCGAGACTTGCCTATCTCAAACCGGAACAGGTGCTCCATGAGGATTCGTACCCGTCTCAGATCGGCCGCTCTGTGCATCGGCGTACTGGCTGCGCCTGCAGGTCTATTTGCGCAAGAAAGCCCTGTCGGCGCACCGCCGCCCGATCCCTGGCCGCGCGGGGTGGATCTTGGCGATGCGCAGGTGTTGGTCTACCAGCCACAAGTCAATTCGTGGAGCGATAATCGCCTCGACTTTCGCGCCGCGCTCGCGATCAAACGAACTCACGCGAAGGCGGAAGCCTTTGGGGTGATATTTGCCACCACGCGCACGCAAGTCGACAAGGTGCTGCGCACGGTAACCTTCGAAGACTTGCGAATCTCCAAGATCGACTTCCCCACGCTCCCCAATCGGGGTACCGCCTACGCAACGGAACTTCAGACCCAGTTCGCCAAGTCGGTACGCACGATGTCGCTCGATCGGCTCGAGTCCTCGCTGGCGCTCGCCGGAATCAAACCGCCGACGGTGGCCGTGCAGAATATTCCGCCGTGGATCATCGTCAGTTATTCGCCGGCGATCTTGGTACCGATCGACGGCGCTCCGGTGCTCAAGGCCGTGCCCGCCGATTCGCGATTCCAGCGCGTGATCAACACCCGCGCACTGATCCTGCAAGGTGGACTTGAAGAGCATTTCTACATCCATGTCTATGATGGATGGCTCGAATCGAACTCGATCACCGGGCCCTGGTCGCAGTCATTTAGCCAGCCTTTCGGCATGGACGGCGTCGCGCAAAGCCTTGCCGCATCGGGCGCCGTCGACATGCTCGACGGCGGCGCCAAGGCGAACCCAAAGCCCTCGCTCGCCAACGGCGTGCCTACGATCTACACGAGCCAGGTGCCGACCGAACTGATCGTGTTCAAGGGCCAGCCCGACTTTCAGCCGGTCGTCGGTACCCAATTGTTGTGGGGGGCCAACACGACCAGCGATGTGCTGATCGATATAAGCAACAACCAATACTACGTGCTGGTCTCGGGCCGCTGGTTCGATTCCGCCGCGCTTACCGGCCCTTGGACCTTCGTGCCGAACGACCGATTACCCTCCGACTTCGCGCACATTCCGCCGCAATCGCTCGCCGGCGCGGTGCTGCCGACCGTGGCGGGCACCCCGCAGGCGCGCGAGGCGGCGATTTCCAATTCGATTCCGCAGACGGCAACTATACCGCTCGACCATGGCCCGACGTTTACGCCGAACTTCGATGGGCCGCCGCAATATCTGCCGATTGACGGCACACCGCTCTCGTATGTTGCGAATTCCTCGGAGCCGGTGATTCAGGTTGCGCCTAACGTTTACTTCGCGGTGGTCGCCGGCGTATGGTTCACGTCCGCCCAGGTCACGGGCCCGTGGAACATCGCCACATCGGTTCCGACGCTGATCTATACGATTCCGCCTGCATCGCCGCTCTACTACGTTACTTACGTGAAGATCTACGAAGCGACGCCGCAGTATGTGTACGTCGGGTACACGCCGGGCTACTTCGGTACTGTGATCTCACCGTACGGAACGGTTGTCTATGGCACAGGCTATGCCTACTCGCCGTGGATCGGCACGGTGTGGTATCCGCCGCCTTATACCTACGGAGTCGCGGCCGCGCCGGTCTATAACCCGTGGGTTGGCTTTACGTTCGGAATTGCATTGGGGCTCGCCACTGCGGCGTGGATGGAACCGTACTGGGGTGGCTCGTTTTATTCTCCCGCGTATTGGGGCGCCTATCCTTGTTGCGGATCGGCGAGCGCAAACGTCTACGGACATTGGGGCAGCACGGTTTATGCAGGCACCCGCAGTTGGTACGCGGGCGGCGGTGTGGCGGGATCGACCTTCTCGGGTTCCTACGCCACGGCGCGCGGCACGACGGGCACCGTCAACGCCGGCCGCCAGTACAACGCCTGGACCGGCAATGCATCGCGCGGCTATGACCGCACATTCAATACTGCGGCGGGCGGATCCGGCAACGTCGCCCGCGCGACCAACTACAACACCTACACCGGCCAGCGTTCGACCGCTAATGCAGTTTCCGGCACGACAGCCAATGGCAGTACCTACGATCGCGCCGGTGCGACAACTGGGGGGCCGCAAGGTGCCGCGCATACGGGCGGCGGCTCGGTCTATAACGCCAACACCGGCAAAAGCACCAGCTGGGGCGCCGACAACAGCGCCAACAATCATTATGCTGACAGCAGCGGCAATGTGTACCGCAACAGCGGCAGCAATGGCAGCAGCTGGCAGCAGCATTCATCCAGCGGCTGGTCAAACGCGAGCGGAGACAACTCGTGGGCAAATCAGGAATCAGCTGCGCGCAGCGCCGGTGATTCGCGCTCGAGCGACTTCTCCAACAGCTTCGGCCAGAGTTTTGCAGGCGGTGATCGCAGTAGCGGCGGAGGCGGTTTGTTTGGCGGCGGCGATCGGGGCGGCGGTCTATTTGGCGGCGGAGGCGGCGGATTGTTCGGCGGTGGCGATCGCTTTAGCGGTGGTGGTGGTGGCAGCGGTGGCGGTTGGGGCGGCCGCTTCGGAGGAGGAGGTGGGGGCTTCAGTGGCGGATTTAGGCGCTGATCGAATAGTGTCGTTGCTGCCCTCGCCTATCGGGAAATCTTCAAGTTTTTGATCTTCGTGCTTTTTTCGCCGAGCGTCACACCGACAATGACTGCGATGTAGCCGAGCACCAGACTGATCACGACATAGGCCGATGCCACAACGGCGCTCATTGTCGAGGCCCTCATAAGCACAACCGTGCCATAGGCAAAACTCGAAAACGTAGATAGGCCGCCCGTGACGCCGGTACCAATCAGCGCGTAGATGCCGTCAGACGCGACTTTCCGGCTGTGCAGCGCTGCAACGAGGCCGAGCAGTAATGCGGCCACAAGATTGGCCGCAAGAATATCCAGTGGAAAACCGCGCGACCCCAGTGGCACGATCAGCATGAGAAACTCTCGCAGCATGGCGCCCAGTGCGCCGCCGACGAACACCAATATGACGATTTTGATCACGGCCATTCCTCCTCTAGCCCTGCGCTCGGGCAAGCGCCGCCCCAAGCTCGCCGGCCAGCAGACCGGACAGGACGGACAACAAAAGATACGACGCGGCAATGCCGCCGCGGCTCTTTCCTACCAGCTTGGCCGCGTCGAGTTGCATACTGCTGAAGGTTGTGTAGCCGCCAAGCACTCCAGTCAGCACGAAGGCATTCAGTACCATTCCGTGACCGTAGCGGTTGTGCCAGTCGACCCCGAATAGCACGGACAAATATCCAATGAGAAAGGTGCCAGAGATGTTGATCA
This sequence comes from uncultured Gammaproteobacteria bacterium, assembly GCA_963787695.1. Taxonomy (GTDB): domain Bacteria; phylum Pseudomonadota; class Gammaproteobacteria; order Steroidobacterales; family Steroidobacteraceae; genus Bog-1198. Next base: position 4,627,454 of record CAWBDX010000002.1, on the reverse strand, counting down.
GGAACGTGCCCAGCGGAAAGTTGCCGTGATAGCACTCGTCGACTGCCAGCCCAATCCACCACCGCAATGCTGATCCAAGTCCACCGCCCAATCCAATCCACACAATATCCATCAGTGTCATTTCGATCGCTCCAAAGCGCCAGCCGGCCTTCACGATCTTTCGATCATGTCGGGCATCTCGACCCGGCTCATTTTGATAAACGGGTTCTGACTGAAGAAAGCATCCGACTATCTGACCCACGCTGCAAATCGATGCTCAAGAAGGTCAATCTCCGGGGTGAGTATTCGATCCGATAACTCATCGAAATGCCTTGCGTGCGGTACGGTATTCAGCGGGAGGCCCGCCGGTCAGAAGATTGGCGTCAGAACCATCCGCCCGTACGCGATGAACGCCATGAGGAGGCCCAGCACGCTGCTCAAGATCATCGGCGTGATCTCGCGGTACTTGACGTGCACCCCGACGAACACGAGGCTCTCGACTGCCAAGACCGTGGCAGCCAGGATCGTCAGCTGCGGCCGCCAATGGAACGCGGCGGGGACGATGAGCCCGACCGTGCACACGAGTTCCAGGACGCCCAGGGTCATCCAGGCTTCCCGCGGCAACGCGCCAAAGGACGGGACGTCCTGGCTTACTTTGTCGAACATGAAGACCTTCATGACGCCCGACGATCCGTACAGGAGCGCGCCGAGGACCTGCAGGACCCACAACAGTATGTTCATCTTGTAGCCTCTACGTACCCTCTCAGCGTGCGCGTACATTTATCCCAAAGGTCCATTTCCACGCATCGCCGTATTTTACGTAGATCGATGAGCCCCAAATAGCACCAACTCTCTGGCCGAAGCATGTGCCGTCAGCGGTTGCTTTGAATGTCAGGATACCGACCGTCGGCGAGAGCATCGTGGCGGCTGCGTCAGTGACGCCAACGCTTTTAACGTCGCATCCTGTCCCTGACCAGTTCTTCAATGCCTCGGCTTTGTTTGCGAGGAAAATACCGAAGATATTGATAAACGAAATATCCTCAGCCATCAGCCCCGACAGTCTTTTGGCATCGTGGTCCTTCCAAGCGTCCCACACGGCTGCTTCGATCGCGAGCAAGGTACCGGTGCCAGCATCTGGAACGGTGGGTTTGGCCGCGTCGTCTCTCCGCGCTCCGTTCTGGTAAACCGGCTTTACGGGAGGCACCTCCGGATTGACCACCGCGGCTTGGGCGTGGAAGGCTGCTTTCCATTGACCGCCGTCGCGAACGTATACGCCTGCCGCCCAACTGTTTGCCGGGATCTTTTGCCCGCCGCAGGTGCCGTCAACGGTAGCCTTGTACGTGATCAGCGCGGCCTGCTTACCACGCGAGCTCACCCGGTCATCGGACAGACCGTAGCTCCTGATATCGCAATCAGCGCCGGTGTATTCTTTTTTCGCTGACACCTTATCGAGCTTCCCGGACGTACCCCAGCCGACAAATTTGTCGGAAAGAAACGTGTCCCAGAACTTCGCGTCCTTGGACTTCCAAGCCGCGTATGCGCTCTTCTCTAGGGTCAGAAGTGCATCTTTTGGTGGTCCGGCCGGCGCAGTCTTTTCAGCGGATTTAGTTGCATTTGCATTGTTCGTCAGTGCATCTTCAGTGCAGGCGCCGTAAATGAAAACGGCAACCACGGCTAAAGTAAAATATTTGACGTTGCCCATAATTTCTCGCCTCAGGATTAGTTGTAGTTAGACTGAGGGCCCCAACTCACGGTCCAGGTCCGTCGTATCCAGCTCGAAGACATGATTGTCGTAGTCGAAGAAATAGAGCGCGGTGTCCGATCTGGCAAGAAAGAACTCCACATTCATTCTCTTGAGTTTCTCGGCAGTATCCAGAAGCGTGGACTTTGAAACCGAGAATGCGATGTGATCGCCAGTGCGGGGACGATCCACTTCCGCCTGCACCAGGACGAACCAGGTTCGACCAAGCCTCACGTAGGTCTCATCATGGCCATCGACATCTTTGCGCCTCACAGTCGCCGCGCCGAACAAGTCCGTAAACAGCGTGGTCGTTCTGCTTGAATCTTTTACGATCAGGGCGATATGGCCGATTGAGTCCAGCATAGCTTCTCCGAAGGACAAGACGCGCCATGAAACCGGCCCAACCATACCCCACCGGCGCACCCGAGGTACATATTGGTACCGGCGATCGGATCCGGACCAGGGTTCGATTTGGCTCCACGGCACTCATGCGGTGAGGCTGGTCGTGAGGTTGCATCGACAATTCATTCAGTGAGGTTATGATGACCTCTCGAATCGCGGGCTTTTGTCCATAACGGCAGTCGCTGCTATTGCGCCTTGTATGGGATTGCACCGAGAGCATATCTTAGGAATTCTGTGAATAGATTTCCTGCCAATTCGTGTTTGGCCGCGATGTATGTCGTGTCGAGTCCAGTGTTGCTCATCGCGTCTGCGGCGGCGCGCGCCGCCGAAGGCGCCGCGGCTTCCGCTGTGACCCCCGTTCAAGTCGTCGAATCGCTCGAAGGCACCTTCGGCGTTCATCCCGGCCAACGCCGGAATCACGCGAAAGGCACCTGTGCCATAGGAGAATTCGCCGCAACCCCCGATGCGCCGCCGCTCAGCCGCTCGGAGCTCTTTTCGGGAGCGCACATCCCTGTTGTCGCCCGGTTCTCTGTGGCCGGCGGCAATCCGAATGCGTCCGACGCGACCAAAAATGCACGCGGAATGGCGCTTGAGTTTCGCTTGGCCCAAGGCACACGCCAGCATATGACCATGCTCGACACGCCGGTATTCGGCGCGGCCAATCCCGCAACGTTTAACGACATGGTTCTCGCCGGCAAGCCGGACCCCAAGACCGGAAAACCGGATCCCGAGAAACTGCGGCAATTCTTAGCTTCACATCCTGATGCATTGGCCCAATCCAATTATCTTGCGGGCAACAATCCGCCCGCGAGCTATGCGAACTCGGCCTACTACGGGATCCATACCTTCATGTTTATCGATGCTGCGGGAACCAAGCACGCAGTGAAGTGGCGCTTCATTCCCCGGGATGGCGAGAAACACCTGACGGCCTCAGAGCTGGCGACGGCGCCCAGGGACTTCCTGGAGCAGCGTCTGATCGAGCGAGCGGCGAAGGGTCCGGTGCGCTGGGACATGGTGGTTTATATCGGAGAGGCCGGCGACCCTGAAGACAATCCGACGCTGACCTGGCCCGATACTCGCAAGCACTTCACAGCCGGTACGCTGACAATCACCCAGGCGATGCCGCAACCAGGAGCGGCATGCGAGAAGATCAATTTCGACCCCTTGGTCATGGCGGATGGCATAGGACCGACAAACGATCCGGTGCTGTTCTTTCGCTCGCCCGCGTATGCAGTTTCCTTTGCAAAGAGGCTATCGGGCAAATGAAGCGGTTGGTGGAAACCGCAGTAAATCAATTGTTTATAACGGTGCCGATTTCCACACCGGGTGACAGCGTCGAAGTAGACCTATCCCGCGCGGCGATGGATAACATCGAATAATCTATGTTTCTGAGATCTATCGCGGGAGAGTACTTTGTTCTCCACCGAGAAACTGCTCATTGGAGAACTGCCATGTCAAACACCAAAAAGCTCATCGCCGTCGTCGGCGCAACCGGTCATCAGGGCGGCGCCGTCGTGCGCGCGTTGCAGGCGAGCGGTCAATTCAAGGTACGCGCGTTGACCCGCAATCCGGCCAAGCATCCGCAATTGGCTGACGAAGTCGTGCTGGCGGATCTGAATCGTCCGGAGACATTGAAAGCCGCGTTTGCCGGAGCACACGGGGTTTTTTTGGTGACCAATCCCTGGGAACCGGGCGCGGGCGAGCGCAAGCAGGCACTCGCGGCCGTTCACGCGGCGAAAGATGCCGGCGTTCAGCACTTCGTCTGGTCGACGCTGCCAAACGTGGAGGTGATCAGCCGCGGCAAGCTCGATGTCCCGCATTTCACGGACAAAGCAAACATCGACCGCGACGTGAGAGAGGCCGGATTCGCGCACCACACATTCGTGATTGCGCCGTTCTTCTATCAGAATCTGCTCGGCGTCATGGCTCCGCAGAAGCAAGGGGATGGGGCCGCGGGTTGGGCGCTGCCGCTCGATCCGGACAAGCGCGTCATTCACATGGGTGACATCACCGAACTCGGCCACATCGTGGCCGGTGCATTCGGGCAGCCGGAACTCGCGGGGCACGGCGAACATTTGCCGCTGGTCGGCGACTTCCTGAGTTTCAATGAGGTCATCGCCACGCTGAATCGCCTGGGACACAAGTTCTCGTTCAAGCAAGTCCCGCAAGAAGTCTTCGCCGGCTGGTTCGCAGGCGCCAAGGAAGTCGCGGAGATGCTCGCCTACTTCGAGGCCCACACCTACCTTGGTGCGGATTCGCGCGACGCAATTGCGCTGGCCAACAGAGTCGCCGGCCGACAGCCGACGAAGTTTGCCGCTTGGGCAAGGGCGCACTTCGCGATCTCGGCAGCAGCTTAAAAACACAACCCTCCGAAGGAGAACCACCATAAACGCATAACGCGCCAGCAAGGTGCAAGTCTACCTGCGCGGTTTCCACGGCGCTCCGGGGCGGAGATCGCCTTCGTATTGGTATCATCAGATCATGATCCACAAATACGATGCGATTGTTATCGGTGGCGGCCAGGCCGGGCCTTCCTTGGCGGCGCGCTTTGCCGGCGCCGGCAAGTCAGTCGCGATCATTGAACGTCATCTCTTTGGTGGCACATGCGTTAACACCGGCTGCACTCCGACCAAAACACTGATCGCGAGTGCGCGCATTGCCTATGATGCACGCCGCGCGCACGGCTATGGAATTGAGCTTCCTGAGGCCAGCGTCGCAGTCAACATGCACGCTGTTCAGGCGAGAAAGCAGCAAATAGTCGATGCGTCTAGGACGGGCTTGGAGAATTGGATTCGCGGCATGCAGAACTGTACGGTCTACAAAGGTCACGCAAGATTCGAATCGGCGCGATCTGTGAGTGTCGACGGGCAGGTACTAACGTCCGAACAGATCTTTATCAACGTAGGCGGTCGACCACGAATTCCCGCCTTCCCCGGCATTGACGGTGTCGCGTTCTTGACAAGCACATCGCTTCTCGAACTCGAGGTGCTGCCGGCGCATCTGGTTATCGTCGGCGGAAGTTACGTCGGCCTTGAATTCGCGCAAATGTATCGGCGATTTGGCAGCGAAGTCACAGTGATAGAGAAAGAGCCTCGTCTTTTGTCCCACGAGGATCCGGAAGTGGCCGCGGCGATCCAAGCCGCACTCGAAGCAGAGGGTATTCAGATACGACTTGAAGCCGAATGTATTCAACTCGCTCAGGATGGCGAGTCGGTGACCGCAAACGTGAATTGTTCGACGGGTTCTCCGCAAATCACAGGCTCTCATGTGCTCATTGCGGTGGGGCGAATACCCAACACCGACGACTTGGGCCTTGAAAAGGCTGGCGTGGAGACCGATCACGCCGGGTTTATCAAGGTCGATGATGAGCTACGCACCAATGTCTCCGGCATCTGGGCTTTGGGCGACTGCAACGGCAAGGGCGCGTTCACCCATACCGCCTATAATGACTATGAAATTGTGGCCGCCAACCTATTCGACGGGAGCCCAAGGCGGCGCTTGAGTGATCGAATCCCCTGCTATGCCCTGTTTGTGGATCCGCCGCTTGGCCGCGTGGGACTAACCGAGCGCGACGCCCTTGCCCAAGGCCACGCGATTCGTATCGGCAGTCGACCGATGACAAGAGTCGCGAGGGCCGTGGAGAAAGGCGAAACCCGAGGTCTAATGAAAGTTGTGGTCGATGCGCGATCCAACCTGATTCTGGGTGCCTCGATCTTAGGAGTCGGCGCTGATGAAGCGATTCACTCGATCATCGACGTCATGGCCGCGAGACTGCCGTATACCACGCTACAAAACACGGTACATATCCATCCCACCGTCTCGGAATTGATACCCACCGTCCTCGGCGAACTGGGACCAACCACTAAGAACTAGCGGGCCTCCTGCGCCTTCACCGCCAGCATTCCGTGATGTGCAGCCGGTCTGATTCCCGAAACACGGGAAGGAATTGACACGCTCGTAGCCGCAGCAATATCCTCACCGATGCTGACGACGCCGACAATCATTCCCCGGGTATCGCGCAAAGGTATGCTATTCCACCGTACCCAGTACCGCTCGCCCTCTCGGGTTAGCAATTCGCTCTCGTGGTGTAATACCTCTGGCTTATTGTTGAGCCATTCCCCGAAAGGGGTTGGCAAATATCCCTCCCAAGGCGACGCAAATATCTCATTCCAATTGTGACCCAGTACCTCATCGGGCGACAAACCGGTCATGCGGACAAAATGGCCGTTACAGTAGCTTTGCGTTTGAGTTGAACATCACCGTGAAGAGATTCACATCGCTCATGAGTTCTTTGTAGCAGGTGCGGCCTTGAGGAAACGCGTGGCCGTCGCAACCCTCGTTTGCTCCGGTCGATGTCGAAAACATGGATGGATCTTCGGCCACGGGTCATTCGCGACGCGAGCGCGAGTTCAGCTTGATCCCAGCACCAATATCGCCGAACTCATGAGCAACCACTCCTGCTGGAAAAAGGCCCGCGACAATGCTTGCTCGCGCTGGAGTGAGGCGGGAAATGCCGGGTGCTCGAGCAACCATTTTCATCGTCGCGGGCGTTATAAAACCCGCTCATGATTTACTATTGTTGGAGCGTGATGTGCATACCCTCGGCGCCGACCGCGCCGCCGCTAAGCCACAAGTAGGCCGAAGGTATAGATTGCTCCGTAACAGGGGGAGATGTGGACGAGGCGTCTCCTGCCGCCACCGCTACGGTGGACACAAAGACGGTAGCGAAAAAACTCAAAAATAGATTACGCACGAAATTCACTCCTTGGCAGCGGCACATCTCAACTACTTGCGATAATGTGCCAATCCGGCCTTACAGAATTTGCGGCTTCGTAGTCCCGAAACCGCTGTCAAAATCCATGCCGTCGACTCGATTCAGACTGGTATCAGGCGACACGCGTAAATCGCGCGACGCCTGACAAATCCGAGATCTTAGGGTGTTACTTTATTCGAGGCCCAGTGGACCTTGCTTGTACATGGATGACAGGGTTTGTTCATTCATGCTGCAATATGGAATCAAGCATTCGGTCAGACCGCTCGGGGTCCACAAAACGACCAAACGCAATCAGCAATGTGGCGCGTAGATGCCAGGGCGCGGGAGCAACCGGCGTTGGTTACGTAGTCTCCAGACCTTTGTCCGCGTAGATCAGGCGGCCGGGCCCAAGCGCCGTCATGATTTCGGGCAGGCTGGAATTGGCGACGGCGAAGCAGCCCTGGCTGCGACCCAGCATTCCGGAAAAGCGGATCATTTCCTCGCTCACGTACCAGGCGCCATGCACGACGATTGCCCTGGAGCTGGCGTTGCTGTTGGTCGGATCCAGTCCCTCAAGACGGATCGAGCGACCATGGGCACCCACATAGATAGAGCCCGTTCTATAGGCTCCCGCGGAGGTCGCATTCGAGCGAGGCTCGTTGGAGAAGCGCTCGAGCCATCCTGTATGGGAAGGGTCCGAGCCCCTCCCATGTGCGACCAGATGGGACTGCACGCTACCGTCGGCGAGATTCACCACGTGAAACCTCGGCGCGCGCGAGGGAAGGGAGAAGTCTGCGACACCGATAAAGTCTCGGTAGCTGATGCTGTCCTCGTGCCGCGCAAGCGCGTCAAGCGCGCGGCGAAGCAGACCGGGAGCTATGTGGCCATCTACCCTTTCCGTACGCCCGAGAGCCGGCCGCGCGCTTGCGGACGCCGCGGCCAGGCCGGCTAATGAGAGTTTGACAAAAAAACGGCGCGAATATACCAAGACTTTGAGTTCCAGCGTGGATAGACTTTTATAGACTCGTGTCAATCTGGGAAGTTCATTTGTCTATCATGCGCCGGACGATTTGTGCGTTTTGGCTGGTGCTGACTGTGACGGGTTTGGCGTTACAGGCTCCGGCGCTCGCTGACTCAGTACCTTTTTGGGGTGCAAAAGACTCGGTCGCCATCGACACGCCCATCAATCAGCTGAAGAAAGGTGAGTTTCTGTGGATGGGAGAAGCTGTGAACACGGGTCCCGTGGTCATGGTGGTCAGCATCACTGAACAAAGAGCGTATGTCTATCGCAACGGGATCCTGATCGGAGCTACGACCGTCAGCACCGGCCGCCCGGGTCACTTGACCCCCACCGGCGTCTTCACCGTCCTACAAAAGCAAAAGGAGCATCGATCAACCATCTATTACGGCGCGCCGATGCCATACATGGAACGGCTCACCTGGGGAGGAGTCGCCCTGCACGCCGGAGGACTGCCCGGTTATCCCGAATCGCACGGCTGCATTCACTTGCCCAGCGAGTTTGCACGGCGGCTCTTTGAGATTTCGCCCAACGGCATGACGGTCGTGATCGGCACCGAACAAACTGCACCAGTGCAGGTCGCGCATCCGGGGTATCTCGCTCCGGTGCAGGTTGTCGGCGGCCAACCGGTCGAGAGCGAGCCCTTTGCGCCCACCGAAGATGAGCGTTGGCAGCCTGAGTTGTCTCCCAGCGGGCCCGTGAGCATCGTGCTCAGTCAAGGTAGTCACCGCCTGGTCGTGTATCGCAACGGGATAGAGATCGGACGAGCGCGATTGACCGTCAGCGGCGATGCGCCCCTTGCTGATCACGCACTGGTGCTTACAGAAGGCCCGAGCAGCGTGCCCGATCCCTACGTTCCCGATCCAACCAAATTTCGTTGGTTGAGAATCGGCGTTCCCGGACATCTGGGAGAACAAGGTACGCAAGTAGATCCAAACGCAGTCGCGAGAATCAAACTGCCCGCCGATTTCGCGACGCGGCTCAATGGGATATTGACGCCGGGAGCGACGTTGTTTGTGACCAATGAATCCCTCTACCCGCAAACGAGTGGACCCATGGTCCAAGTTGTGGATGCCGATCCGCCCGCTAAAAAGCAGCCCACTCATTCTGGCGGGTCATAAACTATCGAACGGGCTGGCTTTCACTTCGCCAGCCGCCCCCCAGCGCCTTGAACACCGCCATTTGGTCTTGAACCAAGGCGGCATCGGATGAAGCGACCGCGGCGTCGACCGCGACCAAAGATTGTTCCGTGGTGAGCAAGTCCAGATTGCTGAGCGCACCGGCGAGAAATTGATCCTGAGCGATCTCGAAGGCTGTGTGCAACTTGTCTTGGGCATCGCCGAGTGCCTGTCGGTTATCCAGCGCCGCGCTGTACAAGGCGAGCGCCTGCTCGGTCTCTTTGAGCGCGGTGAGCACCACGGCATCGAACGACGCCAGCGCGGCGGCTTGTGCGGCCTTCGCTTGACGCACCCGAGCACGCGGCGCAGCCATATTGGGAAATGTCCAGCTGATTGAAGGACCGACGCCCCAGGTTCGGCCCACATTTGTGTTGAGCTGTGAAAGCTCAACTGCGGCGCCGCCGTAAAGGCCGACCAGGCGGATGGTGGGATACAAATCCGCCGTCGCCACACCAATTTCGGCCGTTGCGGCCGCGAGGCGTCGCTCCGCCTGGCGCACATCGGGACGGCGCTTGATGAGTTGCGACCCATCGCCCACCGGAATGAGTGCGACCAGGTGCGGCGGCATGACGCATGTTGCTAGATCATTCGGTGCTTGCGCCGGCGTGCGGCCGAGAACCGCGGTCAACTCGAACAGCGCCGCGCGCCGTTGGCCCTCAAGCTCTGGAATTGCTGATCGAACCTGAGCCACCAAGGCCTGCGCCCGGGCAACATCGTAATCGGCATTGGCTCCCGCCTCATGGCGCTTCACGGTGATATCGGCCTCGTGGGATACCACGGCGAGCGAATGGTTCGCAACCTTAAGCTCCTCCCCCAGCGCACAGATCGCTGCGTAGGCGCGGGCGGTCTCGCGCGGCCACCACCACGCGCACGCCGTCGCGAATCGCGGCGACAGCATCCGCGTTGGCATTCGCGGCTTCGATCGCGCGGTGGACGCGGCCGAAGAGATCAACTTCGTACGCGGCTTGAAAGATATCCTCGATACAGCCAGAACGTCTGCGGCGGGCGTCCGGTCAGCTCGAGAATCTCATCCGTCGTGGCGTCGCGCCCGTAGATACCGCCTGCAACCGCGGTAGTCGACGGATAGCGCTCGGCATGCACCGCCGACAAGGCCGCCCGAGCCGCCGCGAAGTTCGCGTCGGCCGCGGCGAGGGTGCGATTTGCCTGCAGCGCTTCTTGCACCAGCGCGTCGAGCCGCGAGTCATCGTAGAGACGCCACCACGCATCCGGCGGCGACGCCGGCGTCTCGGCCGCCGTATTCAATGACACCAGCGGCGCTTCGCTACCCGTCGGCAGCGCAGGTGCGTGATAGTTCGGACCCACTCGGCACGCGGCGAGCGATGCGATCACGATCACACCCAAGACAACAGTTTGCTGCGATCGAATCATGGCGGACTCGATCCGCGGGCGCGAAACAGCGGCATCGGGGATGCGGGGCCCTCGGGAGCCGCGCTTCGAATGACCACGATGAGCAACGCCACCGCGGTCATCAGGCCGATGACGACGAAGCAATCGATGACCGCCTGGGTGTTGGCAGCAACCCGCACGGCGTTTCCCAACGCCAGCTCGCCGCGTGCCGCGGCGCCCACGGGATCGATGACCTTGGTCGTTGCGGCGCCATACGCACTCAGCCGCTGAATGACTTGAGGGTCGCCTATCTGCAGATGCTGGCCGATCAAGTTCGACGCCACCTGTTCACGCACCCGAGCGAGCGTGGTCACGAACGCCGTACCCATCTCCCCGCCCATGAGCCGCGCCGTCTGCAGAACGACGCCGAAGGTGAGCGCATCCTGGGGTTTCAAGTGAAGTATGCCAAAGAATATGACGCCGGACAGCGCGAAGCTTTGTCCCAGCGACTGCAGGAAAGATGAGGGAAGAAATTGGTACGATCCCCAGAGCGGAGTCAGGTTGTAGGCCACCATGAGGCAAGCGACGCTGATGAAGATGAATCCGATTGCGGCCACGAGCCTCGCATCCGATCGGCGCAGCATCAATGCGGCCAGCGGACAGAAAATTAGCTGCGGTACCGCTACCCAGATGAGCGTGTCACCCGTTTCCAGCGCGCGAAAGCCGCGCACCGAACCCAAGTACAGAGGAATCAAGAACGCGGTCGAGGTGATCGTCAAACGGAGAAAGGCGATCAATATGAACTGAATCGGCAGCGGCGCGCCGAAAACGACTTTGAGATTCAGGAGCGGATGAGGGGACGCGCCACGAATGGATCAAGATCGCCACGAGCAGTAAGACACCGGCCGACAGCAACCCGCACACCAATCCTGAGTTCAACCAATCGAGCCGATTGCCCTGATCGAGGGCCGCATAGATCAACGCGAGCCCCACGCCGCCGGCCAGGAGGCCAAATACATCGTTCGGCGGCCGTATGGTGATCGGCTTGACGGCAATGCCACGATGCAGACACAGCGACATGATCAGCGCGAGCGGCACGTTTTGCCAGAAGATCCATCGCCACGAATGATGTTCGACGTACCAGCCTTCGAGGGAGGCCGAAATGTTCAGCGACAGCTCGAGGTTGAGTGCATAGACGGCGATGCCGAAGGCCCAATACTTGGGCGGCATGTTCAGCAATATGAAGCTCAATGTGAGCGGTATGAAAAATCCCGTGGCCAGACCGCCCAAGAACTGCATCGTCAATAGCGTGGACAGGTTGGGCGAATAAGGGGTCAGCAAGGAAATGAGCGCAAATGCGATGGAGGCGCCAATCAATACACGTCGCGGGCCGTAGGTGGCGCCCATCCAAACGGCCGGGATCGTGATGAGCATCTGGGCCGCGGTTTGCGCGGTGGTGATCCATGCCCCCTCGTCGAATCCTGCACCCACCGCGCCGCGGATGTCCGCAAGGCCGAATGTGGACAGTCGTCCATTCAGGGTCGATATGAATGTGCCCATGAGCACGGCGATGAGTCCGAGCCACGGTATGGAAGTCGGTGGCGAGGGCAGCGTCGGCGCCGTCAAGCCTGAACCGGGCTGAGGCGCGGTCGCGTTCATTTGCGCCCGCCGTCTCTGGCGTTGACCTTGGCTTCCACCGACATGCCGGGCACCAGGCGATCGGCGAGTCCATCGGCATCGTCAATGACGATCTTCACCGCGATGCGCTGCACGATCTTGGTGAAGTTGCCCGTGGCGTTATCGGGCGGCAACAGCGCAAACACGGCGCCCGACGCCGGCGCGAATGCCAGCACATGTCCGCGCAGTGTATGTCCGGGGAAGGTGTCGACGGTGATTTCCGCCTTTTGTCCGGCGGCCATGTGGGTGAGCTGCGTTTCCTTATAGTTGGCGATGACCCATACATTCGGCAAGGGCGTGAGTGTCGTGATCTGGCTGCCCACGCCCACCAATTGCCCAGGTTTGACCTGGCGCTGTCCGATCACGCCGTCTTGCGTCGCTGTGATGGTGGTGTACCCAACATTGAGCTTGGCCGCATCGAGTGCTGCGCGCTGCGCCGCGATTGTCGCCTCGCTCTGTGCGATTTGCGCGTCAAGGACCGCGAGCTGCCGCTCGGCGGCAAGCGCCTGGGCGCGGTTCTGCAGCAGCTGCGCCTCGAGTTGCGCATGGGTGGTTGCCAGCCTTTCGCTCGCCTCAGTGGAAGAGGATCCGGTCTCGAGCAGCCGGCGCTGCCTTGCAAGGTCGCGGTCATTTTGTTCGAAAGACGCGGTGGTGGACGCTACTACCGCGTGCGCCGCTTCGACATTCGCGAGCTGCAGCGCATGCTGAGCCTTGAGCGCCTGGGCCTGCGCCATCGCGGTCGCGACGCTGGCTTCGGCCTGCGCCGCGGCGGCGCGATAGTCATCGTCAACCAATTGCGCGAGCACCTGCCCTTTGTGGACATGTTCGAAATCCTGGATGGGCAGCTCGCGCACGTAGCCGGCCACCTTCGCGGATATGGGAGTGAGATCCGCTTGCAGATACGCATCGTTCGTTGTCTGCCATCCCGCCCCGCCCTCCCAGCGGGTCCAATTCGTCGATACGACGATGATGATGCCGACGGCCACGATGAATATGAGGATCCGCCAAGCGAATTCAAATACCCTATTCCAATCGATACCTGGACTAGTCATGGATCAATTCCATTTTTCTGCTTCGCTGCCATCCCCCATTGAATCATCGTCCAGGCTGTAGGGAATTGACAAATCTTTTCTTGCGCACCTGACCCGGTCTGGTGCGACCTCTCTCGGACCCTTCTACCGGCGCGGCTCAAACCAGCGTATTAGGCGGTACTTATCGTCCAATCGAGCGGGACGATGAGTCTAGTAGGATCCTGCGCGCCTTGCATGTATCCATGATTTCGCGCAGCCATCCATGACTGGGATCTATGGCGAGCCCTTTTTCACGGAGCGTCGATCTAGGCTCAGCGGGCCCGCGCCGTTGGCCACGAGCAACAGAAAGCCTCCTGCAATCGACAGGTTCTTGAAAAAGTTGATCATCTGCATCTGATCGGCGAGGTGGTTGTGGAAAATGGCCGCGGACAGCAACGAAAAGCCTGCGAGGAGGAAAGCCGCGACTCGGGTTTTCCAGCCCAGGACGATGGCCAGCGCGCCGAATATCTCGGTGGCGATCACCGCGGGGAGTAAGGCACCAGGAACGCCAGTCGCAGACATGTAGGCGGCAGTCGAGCCGTAAGCACCGAGCTTGCCGACCCCTGAGAGCAGGAACAGCAGGGCCAGCAGAAACCGGCCCGCGATTTCAGCGATACTCGCAAGGGTGGCATTGCGTTTGTTGCCGGAAACCGAGTCACTCAAGCCCGGGGCCGAGACGCTGGGGGATGTATTCATTGCAGACTCCAAAGTGTTGGTTGAATGACGGAAATCGAAGGTCAATATCCGACGGAGAAGCGCCGCCCGCAATGGCGCGGTTTCTCCGTGGCTCCGCGCTCGCTGGCCGTCACTTTGTGGACCGAGATCGCAGGGTTTGGGGGCTTTCCTTCTCGATCCGCGCGCGCCGCCAGCCTTGGGAACAACTTCAGCGCGTTGCCGGCAAGGATGCTGCGGCTTTCTTCGCTGTCCAGTTCCGTGCCTGTCTCGACCTCATGGCGGCAAGCGACTGCTAGATCCCGGCGAAGATACGGATAGTCGGAGCCGAAAAGAACCTGGCCCATGCCGACTGATGAGCGAAGCATCCGCATCTGTGACAACGGCGCGGGCATCGATCCCGATATCGTGCATCGTGGCAAGACTGGGCACTTCGGTCTGCAAAGCATGCGCGAGCGTGCTGCCCGCATCGTGGGCAATTTCTCAATCGAGAGCTCCGCCGCTTCCGGTACGGTAATCACACTTACGGTTCCCGGCGGGATCATCTATCGCACGGTAGATACGTAGCCGCCCGCCGCCGGTATTTGCATCAATGCGCCACTGACGTTTCCGCGACATGTGATTGCACAACTTGCGGGTGTGCTGCGCGTTGCACGGTGCACTGCTTCAATCGTTCGATGAGCCAGCGGCCCGCGGGGCCTGGTGGTTTTGCGGTCAGATAAACAGCCGACATCGGCAGTATCAGGCTGTCCTCCGGCAAATCTTCGATCGACAGCTTGACGAGTCGACCTTCCAGAAGATCCTGCTTCACCGCATGCAACGGCATGCCGCCCCAGCCCAGTTCCTTGAGCAGAAACGCATGTTTTGCAAATAGATCGCCCAGGCGCCAAGTCAATGGCGACATGACACCGAATTCCCGCCCAACGGTCAGATCCGATCGGTCAGTCAGCACCAGTTGCACGTGTTTGGCGAGTTCTGTTTTTGGAATTACACCACCGATGAGAGCGAGCGGATGCTCGCGTGCAGCGACCATGATCATATGGACGCCCTGCAATCGTTCCAGGGACATTGAATCCGGTGCGATCGGCAGGGACCCCACGACGCCCAAGCTGCAGCGACCGTCGAGCACGGGTTTGTACGCGCCGCCGAGCGCCTCAACGTACAGTCGCAGGGGCGTGCGAGGAAATCGGTCCCTGAATTCCTTGGCCGATTCGGCAATCGCTTCAATCGGAAACAGCACATCCACGACTGCCGAGAGTTCCGACTCGAGGCCATGGGAGATTCCTTTCGCGCGAGCCTTGAGCAGATCGACGTTGGCCAGGACATTGCGCGCATCGGCAACCAACTGAACGCCGGCGGGAGTGAGTTTTGGGTAGCGCTCGGAGCGATCGAAAAGAACAACACCCAGTTGTGCTTCGAGGTTACCGACGAGTTCGCTCACCGCGGATTGCGCACGATGCAGTCTGCGTGCGCCGGCGGAAAAGCTGCCCTCATCGACTGCGGCAATGAAGGCCCGTAGTTGGTCCAAGGAGACGCCGTCCAGCATGATTTCGCCCTATATATCGGATATACCGATGGATAGTATCGCAATATAACGGCTATTCATAGGAGATCAGCCAGCGCAGGATACACCCCAGTTTTCAATTTAGCCAAACGAGGCGAACTATCATGCAGCTACTTCACATCGATTCCAGCGTTCTTGGCACCAACTCGGCGAGCCGTGCGCTCTCGGCGGAAATCGTCGCCAAACAAATCGCGCTGCACCCCGGCATCAACGTGGTGCACCGGGATTTGGCGACGTGACGCCGCGCTTCATTTATCTTCAGCTCACTTGGCGGCCTGGCAAGGCGGCCCGATTGAAGACGCGCTTCTCGGTGCCGACTTAGCCAAGGGCGGCGCTTACCTGGATGAACTCTTTGCTGCCGACATCATTGTGATCGGCGCGCCGATGTACAACTTTTCGATTCCAAGCCAGCTCAAAGCATGGATCGACCGCGTGGTCGTTGCCGGCAAAACATTCCGCTACGGCGCGAATGGCGCTGAAGGGTTGCTCAAGAACAAGAAAGTCTTCATCGCTTCCTCTCGCGGCAACGTCTATGCCGCCGGGTCTCCGGCGGCAGCCTTTGAGCATCACGAGAGCTATCTCACCGGCGTGCTGTCCTTCATTGGCTTGACGGATGTGACCATCGTCCGCGCCGAGGGCCTAGCGTTCGGACCGGAGGCCAAGGAAGCCGCCATGTTGAAGGCGCGCGAGAACATCGCGGCGATGGCGGCATGAGCGCGGTATTGAAAGCGCGCGACCGGGAGCGCCGCATTGTGCTTCGCACCCGAGGATCGCGGCACGGAGCGATCACGCGCCTGGTCAGCCCGTCGGATATCGGCGAGATCATCAAGCCGTTCGTGTTCCTGGACCTTTTTGATATTTCCGCGGCAACCGCACCCAACTTCGGCTGGCATCCGCACTCTGGAATCGCCACGCTCACAGTCCTGCACGAGGGCGCGATCGAGTATCAAGAGACCACCGGCGTGAAGGGAATGCTTTCACCCGGCGGCATTGAGTGGATGCGGGCCGGCGGCGGCGTGTGGCATACCGGAGCGGCCTCACAGCATGCAAAAGGCTTTCAGTTGTGGATCGCATTGCCGGAGGAACTCGAGAACAGCCCAAGCCAAAGCCATTACTTGTCTGAAACCAAGTGCCCGAGGAGGCGCCCGCGCGGGTCATCTTAGGCTCCTATGGTCGCGCCCAGAGCGCGATCGCCGCCCCTGCGCGAATCAACTATCTGGACGTGCAACTCGCGGCGGGTGAACGCTGGACCTATCAGCCGCCGCCCGATCATGAAGTGGCGTGGCTCGCAGTCTCAGCAGGGGCCATACGCACACCCGAGACTGGTGTCCGCCGGCGAATTTGTTGCGTTCGAGGAGTCCAGCGAAGCGCTTGTCAATTCACGCGGATCGTGCGTCGAGATTCGTTCTCGGTTCCGCGGCCAAGCACCCGCACGACCTGGTACTCGGTCATTACTCGGTTCACACGAGTCTGGCAGCTCTCGTTGCGGGTGAGTCGCAGATTCAACGCATCGGCAATCAACTCGTGGCCGCTGGATTGCTCCGCTAGCACTGGAACACTTAACAACTCTCGAGGAACTATTATGAAACACACTTACGCGCTGCTGCTCTTGGCTTTTGCTGTCACATCGGCAACTGCCGCATCCACGACATACAACGTGGATCCGGACCACACCCACCCGAGCTTCGAGGTGGATCATTTCGGGGGGTTATCCACGTGGCGGGGTACCTTCAAGAAATCCAGCGGCACGGTCACGTTGATACCGAGGCCAAGACGGGAACGGTCGATGTGGTCGTCGATACCGCAACGGTCGATTTCGCCCATGACAAGCTCAACGAACATGTATCGAGCCCCGAGATGCTGGATGTCGCGAAATATCCAACCGCGGAATACAAGGGAAAATTCGTTGAATTCGCCAATGGCGCGCCGAGAACCATTTCAGGTGACTTGACCCTGCACGGCGTCACAAAGCCCGTGACGCTCACCATCAATTCCTTCAAATGCTTTGAGCATCCCATGCTCAAGAAGCAGGTGTGCGGAGCGGATGCCAGCGGCAGCTTCAACCGCGCTGACTTTGGCGTGAACTACGGCCAGCAATACGGCTTCAAGCAGGATGTGCTGCTGCGCATACAGGTCGAAGGCGTCAAGGTGAACTAGCCTCCAATCGGCATCAGGGCCATTCCATGAGCAAGCCGAAGGATCGCGGTTATACGCCGACAGCGCAGGCGCTTCACTGGCTGATCGCACTGCTCATCGTGATCCAGTTTGTGCTCGCCAGAATGGCAGCTCCTTTGTCGTTGGGCGCGCGCAAACTCGCGCTTCTGGCGGAGCACAAAAGCTTCGGGATGACCGTGCTGATGTTGGCGGTCATCCGTTTCGCGTGGAGGCTGAAGAACCTGCCGCCGTCGCTGCCCACGAACATGCACCGTGTCGAGCGGTTCCTGGCTCGATTCACCCATGTGAGCTTATACGTCCTGCTGATCGGCATGCCGTTGAGCGGCTGGCTGATGTCGTCCGCCAAAAATTACTCGGTCAGCTGGTTCGGCGCATTCAGCTGGCCAAACCTGATCGGACCCAGCGAAACCGCGTTTAACTTCTTCAAGACGCTACACCACCTATTGAGCGACGCACTGTTTGCCATCGCCGCTCTGCACATTCTTGCGGCGCTGAAGCATCACTTCTGGAACCAGGACGACGTGCTGGCGCGAATGCTTCCCGACTTTCGATCTGAGAACAAATCGTGATGAACGGTTAGCTGGCCATATCTGGGACGCGAAGATGCACAAGCAGTTGCGCGGGCCGGGTCTGATACTTGCCGCACTGTCAATTGCGGCTTGTGCCGGGCCTGCACGGCGCGAGCATCCGATCTATTGGTATGACGCCGCCCCGCCGGCCGGGTTTCCTGAAACCGTGCGCAGCGTCGCCGAGGATCGCGCAGCCTTTGAAAGGGACGCAGAGCGTTTTTTAGCGCGGGTGCGCACGGCTTCGCGCGGAGACCCAGTAAACATCCTCGCCCTGTCTGGCGGCGGTGCCGGAGCGGCGTTTGGCGCTGGTGCATTGACGGGTCTTAGCAGTGCCGGGCGTCGTCCGTATTTTCATATCGTGACGGGGGTAAGTGCCGGCGCCCTCACGGCGCCTTTCGCCTTCCTGGGACCGGCATGGGATGACCAGCTGACGGAATCATTCTCCGGACAGCGATCCGCCGATTTAGTGCAGTTCAGTTTGAGCGGGATGCTTTTCGGCTCCAGCATCTTCAGGGGCAAGCCGCTTGCCGATCTGGTTAATCATTACGCCACAGAGGAAATGCTGCAGGCCGTTGCAGTCGAGGCCGCCAAGGGCCGGCTCCTGCTGATCGCCACCACCGACCTTGACAGCGAGCGCACCGTAATTTGGGACATGGGTGCCATTGCCATGCAAGGCGGCCCCGCGGCGCTCAAGCTGTTCCGTCAGGTGCTGATTGCGTCGGCCAGCATTCCAGGGCTGTTTCCTCCGGTAATGATTCCGGTCGAGACCTCAGGGACGATACTCGAGGAGATGCACGTGGACGGCAGCACTACGGCGTCGCTGTTCATTGCGCCAGAAATCGCTTCCGTTTTGCCCGATCAACTCCAGGACTTGCGCGGCGCCACTATTTATGTAATTGCCAACGGCCAATACGGCGCACCGACCATCTCAACCCGCGTCAGGACAACCGCGATTCTCAAACGGGGAGTCCAGGCTTCGCTGCACAGTACAACTCGAGGAGCCGTCCTTGCCACGCTGGCGCTGGCGACAAAGAACGACATGAGCTTGTATGTCACTGCAATCCCCGACGACTACCCGTTCACTGGCCTGCTTGATCTTAAGCCTGAACGCATGCAAGCTTTGTTCAACTTCGGTGCAGCATGTGCGATGCGCGGCGAGTTGTGGACGACACCGGAGGGATTGCTGCAACGATCTTTCCGGGCTTCGTTAACTCTGCCCGGATCAATCCCTATGTGCCCCGAACCCCACTAGCGAGGTGCGCTGTTTAACGATCAGTACCTCAAATTCTCGAGATAGGAGGCAATGTTTTGTTCTCTGTCTTTGAATACAGGAGGAATCTGCAGCCGGCTGCCGAGTTCTTCGTATCGTTCGTCGATCAAGAAGCCCTCGGGTTTGGATACCGTGGCTTCGAATAATGCTCCGGCGGGGGTCCGCACGTAAATCGAATCGAAATATCCCCGGTCCTTGCGATCAGACGTGTCAGTGAAACCAAGGCCTTCGAGGCGAAATTTGACGTCGCTTTGAATATCGAGATTTTCCACTTTGAATGCACAATGATGAACAACACCCTCTCCGTACGCCCAGGATCCTTGGGGACGGCTTGGCTCCAGCAGAAAGTCAATAATGCAGCCGCTGCCCCCGGACCCAACCTCGTAACGGATGCAACTCCCGTCAACACGACGCTGCTTTCCACTCCATCCGTATTGCATGAACTCGTCGGAACTTTCTGCGTCCCGCAGTGAGACTGTTATACCGTGTGTGCCGCGAATGCCGAATTCAGCCGGCACCTGTCCGTTAGAATAAGGGCGACGGTTGTCGTCGTCGATGGCGACCATCGCGTAGCCGATGCCACAGGGGTGACTGAAACACAACATTCGCTCTGCAAATCGTTCGCTGTGTTGCGTCTCAATGCCGTGCTTCTTCAGCCGATCTTCCCAGAATTGCAACGACGAGCGTGGCACGGATAGAGCCAGTGTCTTGATCTGTCCGGTACCGGGGCGGGCTTTGCGACCCGATTGCCGCATCGGAAAGCAGGTAATCAGCGTACTTTCGTCGCCCAAATCATTTCCGTAGTAAAGGTGATATATAGGCTCGTCGCCATCATAGAGCGCGGTTTTTTTCACGCTCTTGAGGCCCAGCACCTTGGTGTGAAAATCATAGTCTTCCTGTGCGGTACCGACACTCAGCGTGATGTGGTGGTGCTTCAAGATATGTGGATTCGGTTCCATCGTTGCTTCCTATTTAACGACTGTGTTCACGTGATTCACTCCCGACGGCTCATACTGTACTCGCTCGGCGACGCGCTTGCGCCTCGTGGGACGGATTGCCGACTCCTTCTGGGTCGAGTTTATCCGCTTATGCGTCCGCACCGAACCACGAGTAGGTCCGGACCGCGGCCGGGTCGAACGACTTCAGGCTCAGCAAATCCGCTCTTGACGAGCAACTCGCGGAATTCGTCCTGCGTTCGGTTGCGCCCGCCTGTACGCACCATGACACGACCGGTGTATTCGCCGGCGTGACCGTCCTATCGCTGGGCGTGTTGCTCGTGGGCGGCATGGTCAGCCGTTTGGAGCGCAGGCTCCTACGATGGAAGAGCGCGCGCACTCGCGATGCGTCCGAGGGGTTTGCGTAGCTACGGTTGTTCCGACCGGACATTTGCGAGCAGCGCGCCATAAGTTTCGGCCACCTGCCGCATCATGCCTTCGTGCGCGAGTACCCGGGCAAGGGAGGCGCGGCGATAACGCCAGTGCTTCCATGCATCGTCCGGCCATGCTTCTTCGTGTGCCCTGATCGCGGCGGCCGCATAAAGCTTAAAGGCTTGCAGCAGTTGCGCATTCCTTTTGGCGGAATCGTCCACCGTCAGCGCGGCGATTTCCTCGCGCTGCGCGAAGCGCGCCAGTGCATTTGGTTCGCCGGCATCCGCGCCGCGTTGATACCACAGCCATGCGTCGCGCTCGGATGGCTGGCCGCCCCGCAACCCGGTTTCGTAAAGATGCCCCAGCCTGAACGCAGCGATGCTCACCCCGGCTTGCCAGGCACTCTCATATAACGGAATCGACCGCTCGGAGGCGAGCAGATCCGCGAGATCCACTCCCGCCGCTCGATAACCCTTGGCCAGTGCCGCCTCAAAATGCTGTTCTGCACCCGCTGCGTCCGCCTTGGCCACCAGCGTGCGGCCCATCTCAAAGTCCGATCGCGCGACGTGCCGCGGTTTGCCGATCTCCGCCGAGCAAGCGGCGCCGGCGATGTCCACGTTGATGCTCGCGGCAAGAACCCCCGGCGTTACACGATCTGGATCATAGACCGCTGCGGCGGCATGATCGCAGCTCGATCCTTTCACCGGCCAGGTCCGCACACGCGCATCGGGCGGCACGCCCAATTCGGCGCGATCGGCTTCGGGGAGCGGATCGGTCACTGCGGCTGCCTCCCAGAGAATCTGCGCATCGAGAGCGGCTGGAACGCGTGCTTCCCAGATGCGTGCGGTCCTATCCAGCGAGCCGGTGACGATCTGCAAGCCGTTGGGGGAAAAGGCGGCCGATTGCACCGAGTCTTCGTGGCCAGAGAGCACCGCGAGCTGCGCGCCACTGTGCGCGTCCCAGATGCGTGCAGTCTTGTCCGATGATGCCGTGACAATGCGGCTGCCATCGTTCGAATAGCCCACGGACTGTAGCGCGTCGGCATGTCCTGAAAGCACGAACAAGGACGCGCCGCTGTGCGCATCCCAGACGCGCGCCGTCTTATCGAATGACCCGGTCACGACATGCTCGCCATCGGGCGAGTACGCCGCTGCGGTCACGACTTGAGCATGCCCCGTCAGCACGAGAAGCTGCGCACCGCTGTGCGCATCCCAAATACGCGCGGTCTTGTCGAACGAAGCGGTCGCGAGCTGTTTGCCGTCCGGCGAGTAAGCGACGAACAGCACGCGGTC
This sequence comes from uncultured Gammaproteobacteria bacterium, assembly GCA_963787695.1. Classification (GTDB taxonomy): domain Bacteria; phylum Pseudomonadota; class Gammaproteobacteria; order Steroidobacterales; family Steroidobacteraceae; genus Bog-1198. Next base: position 4,605,380 of record CAWBDX010000002.1, on the reverse strand, counting down.
AGCATGTCCCGAGAGGACAGCGAGCTGTGCGTTGCTGCGCGCATCCCAGATACGCGCGGTACGGTCCAAGGATGCGGTCGCGATATGCGAGCTATCGGGCGAATAGGCGACCGATTCCACCACACCCCCATGCCCCGACAGCACGGCGAGCGGCGCCCCGGTGCGCGCGTCCCACACTCGCGCCGAATTATCCAACGATCCTCCGGTGGCCAGCTGCAGGCCATCGGGGGAGTAGGTGACGGCAATGATATAGTCCCGGCTGCCCGAGAACACATCGAGCAGCGCATCCGTACGAGCGTCCCAGATCCTCAAGGTTTTATCCAACGATGCCGTGACGATACGCGTGCCGTCCGGCGAAAAGTTCGCGAACGCGACCCCGTCTTTGTGTCCGCGCAGCACTGCGAGCTCAGTATCTTCGTGTGCCCGCCAGATGCGCGCCGTGCCGTCGTCCGATGCAGTTACGATACGAGTGCCGTCGGGCGAATATTCGGCGGCTCTTACAAAAGCGCCGTGCCCCGACAGTATGGCCAGCGGCGCACCGCTCGCCGTATTCCAGATGCGTACGGTCTTATCGTCGGAGGCCGTGACGATGCGCGTACCATCCGGCGAATAACGCGCGGAATAAAGACGGTCGCTATGCCCCACGAGCACAATCAGCGGCGCACCGGTGCGCGCATTCCATGTGCGCGCGGTCTTGTCGGCAGACGTGCTCACGACCTGAGTACCGTCGGGCGAAAAATTCGCCGACAGGACCATGCCTGCATGTCCGGTGAGAACCGCGAGCGGCGCACCGGTGCGCGCCTCCCAGATGCGCGCGGTCTTGTCCCGGGAAGCCGTGACGATTCGTGTGCCGTCGGGCGAGTAAGCCGCGAATTGCAATGCATCGCCGTGGCCTCGAAGCACAACGAGCTCGTCGCCGGTACGCGCATCCCAAACACGTGCCGTACTGTCCAAGGAGGCGATGACCAGCCGAGTGCCGTCGGGTGATAAAGCTGCGGAAATCGGCATTGCGCCATGGCCCGAGAACGTGGCAAGCGCCGCGCCCGTGTGTGCGTCCCACAGGCGCATGCTCTTGTCCGTCGAGGCGGTAAGGACTTTTGATCCATCCGCAGAGTAGACCGCGGTCCTCACATTATTGAGGTGTCCCGACAGCACCGCGAGCTGCGCGCCGGTCCGCGCATCCCAGATGCGTGCGGTGCTGTCCGTGGCTGCGGTGACAATGCGTGTGCCATCCGGCGAGTATGCAGCGTATGCAACGCGTCCGCCGTGGCCCGACAGCACGGCGAGCTGCGCATCCGCTGCGCGCATATCCTGAAAGACGCTGATGGCCGCCGCCGTACGGGCTTGCGCAAAGGCAGGATTTCTCAGCACTTCAAGAACGATGCCCTGCGCGCCGGGGAGATCCGAATCCTTGAGGCGCTGCGCTGCCGCCTGCGTGAGCAGCCGCGACTGAGCCAGCAATGTCTGCGCGGTTTGATATTCCGCTTCATGCTGCTTGCGCACCGCAATCAGCCCGGCTGCCGAGGCCGCGAGCGCAAGCGTGATCACCATTCCCGCAACCACGGCGGCGACTCGATGCCGACGGATGAATTTGCGGAACTGATACGCGGAGTTCTTGGCGCGAGCGATGACCGGCTCGTCGTTCAAGTAGCGCCGCAGTTCGGCGGCGAGCTCGGCGGGCGTACCGTAACGGCGCTCGCGATCTCGTTCCAACGCCTTCAAGGTGATCCAATCCAGATCGCCGCGCAGCGCTTTCACCAGCAGTCTAGGCTCGGTGGCACGCGCCTTTGCAGTCGCTGCGGACGTCTCCCGATCCGCACTCACCTTTGCACTCGGCCGAGGCGCTTCCTCCTCGCGCAGCTGGCGCAGCCACTCCTCGAGCGAGGGCAGCTGACGTTTTCTCAATTCGAAGGGCTGCAGCCCCGTCAACAATTCGTAGAGAATGACGCCAAGCGAGTACACGTCGGTGCGCGTGTCGACGTCCTCTAGTTTCGGATCGACGCGCTCCGGACTCATATAGCCCGGCGTTCCCATGAACAGACCGTAACGGGTGTGCAGCGGTTGATCCGTCAGCGACGCCGTGGTCTTGGCCAGGCCAAAATCGATGATGCGCGGCACCGGCTTGCCGTCGACCTCCAGCACCAGGATATTGGCCGGTTTCAGATCGCGATGGATGATGGCTTTCTGATGCGCGTGCTGGACACCGTCGCAAGCCTGGATGAAAAGCTCTACGCGCTGACGGATCCTCAGTTTCTGTTCATCGCAATACTCTGTGATCGGCACCCCCGGCACGTACTCCATGACGAGGTAGGGTTGTCCTTGCGGTGTGGCGCCGGCATCGAACACCTTGGCGATGGCGGGATGATCCATGATGGCGAGCGACTGACGCTCGGATTGGAAGCGCTGGACCACCGTCTCGTCGTACATGCCCGCCTTGATCAGCTTCAGCGCAACCGGCCGCACTACCGGTGCGATTTGCTGGGCCAGCCACACCTGACCCATGCCCCCCTCGCCCAATTCGCGAATGAGCCGATAACGTTGGGCGAAAATCTGGCCCGTCGCCAAAACCGCCCCGCCCTTACCTTCAGTCTCGGCAGGAAAGTTGTCCTCCTGGGGCGACTCTATAAATTCCGCATTGACGTCATCGGCACCCAACAGCAGCGAATCCAGTTCCGCGCGAAGCGGGGCGTCCGATCCGCACACCTCATCAAGAAATCTCCCTCGCGTCGTGGGCTCCAATGCCAGCGCTTGGTGCAAGAGATTCTTGACACGGTTCCATCTAGGCTGCGTCACGGCGCGGCAACCAGCTCGCTGATCTGACCCGAGCACTCGGCCATGGCACCCCTGGATCTTCTTCTTTGACGATTCAGACTATTCGCCGCAAACACGCGCGTCAAATGCCCGAATTCGGCGGGACCGTAAGGCAGCGGAGCGCAACATAATGCAGGAAAAAACCGCAGGGCTAGCCGCAGATTCCAGAGTGGCCATCACTCCGGCAAGTTCATCTTGCGAAGCAGCGCCAGGTATCGCGGATCGCCATGCAATGGACGAAAGGCGGGGTCGGATTTTACATTGGTCAATAATTTGGCTTGCGCACTGAATGCCCGATTCAACCACTCGAATGCGAGCGCGGAATTGCCGGAAAAGGCGTACGCCTTGGCAATGACATAGCAGGCACGCCGCGGGTGTTTCTCGATAAGCTCGGCGAGGATGGCCCGGGCGCGCTCGTCATGCCCAAGCGCATGCTCCGCCGCGGCCAGACAAGCGCGCGCAGTATCGTCAGGGTGCGGTTCGCACTCACGCCTCGCGGCCGCAGCTTGACCGTCCGCCAGATAAGAAAATCCCGTGTTGCCTGACAGGCCTTCGTAGTTAGGGCTGAACACGCGCAGTCTTTCGAATGTTCGCCGCGCCTCGGCTCCCTGACCCGCGAAGTAGTAAGTCATGGCCAATATCTCGACTGAATCCATGTCCAGCGGATCGAGGTCAACTACGTGCCGCTGAGCGACCACCGCCGCGACCACGTTGCCGAGCGACAGCTGCAGCAACACCATGCGCCGATTTGCCTTGACGTCACTCGGATCAAGCGCGAGCGCCTTTTGAAGATCGCCCCGGGCACCGCCCCAGTCATGTTGGACGTATCGCAGCAATGCGCGACCCGAGTACGCTTCTGCCAGCGCTGGAGCCAAGGCCACCGCATGGTCGGCGTGGTCCATTGCTTGGCGGATGACGTCGGGCTGGTCCGTGTCTGAGAAGTCCTTGACGGTCAAGTACTCGACATTCGCAAGGCCGGCAAACGCCGGCGCAAAGTTGGGATCGAGTTCGATTGCCCGCCGATACGCGTCGCGGGCAGCCAGGAGGCCCTCGTAGTTGCCGAGTTGGTAAAAATGCTTGCCGCGCAGATACTGATCGTAGGCTTCGGGACTCGCCGTACGCCGTTCGGCGAGCTGTGGACCCGGCGAACTCAGCCGCAACTTCAAGGCATCGACCACGGCGGCAGAAATTTCGTCCTGTACCTTGAAGATATCGCGGACGTTGCGTTCGTAGGTGTCTGACCAAACTTGGTAGCCGGTATCGGCGCGAACCAGCTGCACGCTGACACGGACGGTGTCACGGGCTTTACGCACGCCGCCCTCGAGCACGTATGCAACACCGAGGTCGTGGCCGACGTTTCGGACCCGCACGGAGCTGCCCTTGAAGAAGAACGAGGACGAGCGCGCCGGCACCTTGAGATCCGGCACCCGCGCCAAGAGATCCAGCAACTCTTCCGCGAGCCCATCCGCGAAATATGCCTGGTCCTTTTTCTCACTCAAATCGACGAACGGCAAAACGGCGACGGAGCGTTCCGGCGCGGTCGGCGCTGCGGGAGTCGACGCATCGTTCGTTGCGGGCGGTGCGCCGGCGTGGATTGAAACCGGCAATGCGGTTGCGCTCGCCGTTAACCTTGCTTGGCTGACGGCTTCACGATGTAATGTGTATGCCACCGTGACGATGACTGCAGCGAGTGCCATCGCGGCAACGACAACCGCCGATCTGTTACGCAGCGCCAATTTGTACAAGCGATCGGTGATTCGCGCGGGTCGCGCCTGGATGGGTTTTCTGGCGAGGAAGCATTCGATATCTTCCGCGAAGGCCGCGGCACTCTGATACCGTTTCGATGGTTCCTTGTCGAGCGCTTTGAGAACAATAACGTCCAAATCGCCTCGCAGCTGCCGCGCCCGCACGGTGTTCGCGGGCGTGGGCTCTGCGCTGGTGGGCAAACCCAACAACATGCTCGGCTTCTTTATCTCCAGCGTGCCGATCGCCTGATCGACAAGACCCATTGACGCCGCACTTTTCAGTCGATAGGGCCTCGTGCCCGTCAAGAGTTCGTAGAGCAGGACACCCAGGGAATAAATGTCGCTGCGCGCATCGACTAGATCGCCTCGCAGCAGCTCGGGGCTGGCGTAATCCGGCGTCAGTGCACGGCCGTAGATGCTTGTGAGAGAAGTTTTGTCCGCAGTGTCTCCCTCGAGCAATTTGGCGACCCCGAAGTCAAGAAGCCGCACCTGCGCTGATTGGGTCACCAGAATGTTCGAGGGTTTGAGGTCCCGGTGAATGACCTGCTTCTCATGCGCAAACCGCACGGCTTCGAGCACATGCAGAAACAGCTTGAGGCGATCAGAAAGTCCCAAACTCTGCGCATTGCACCAGTCCGTCAGCGGTTGGCCCTGGACGTACTCCATGGCCAAGTACGGGCAGCCTCCGGTATCGACTCCCGCATCGTAGAGACGCGCGATATTAGGATGCTCGAGGCTCGCCAGGATGTCGCGCTCCACTGCGAAGCGCTGCGCTAGGTCCTGTCGCAGCTGCCCGAGCAGGGGCAGCTTGAGAGCCACCTCGCGCTTGAACGCGCCATCCGCACGCCGGGCCAGCCATACCTCGGCCATGCCTCCGATGCCGAGCGATCGAAGCAACAAATACGGACCGACGTTTGCACCCGGCTGCAGGCCGCTGTTCGCATCGACATCCACAAGGCTCAGCGGCGTCTCCAAAAATGACTTGAATTCCGCGCTTCTCGTCGCGTCGGGCAGTAATGCCGCCCGGAGTGCCTGGGCAAGGTCTTGGTACTCGGGAGATAGATCCACGAGCCAGCGGCGGCGAGCGGCTTCATCGAGAGGCAGCGCCTCGTCGAGAAGTCGACTCATGAGTGTCATCTGCTGAATCGTCAGCCTCATCGGTTCCTCGAGCGCTGGGGACGCGCCGCCAGCCGTTCTCTGCTCAGCGCAGCGTCTCTGCGAGGATCAGGCGTGCCTTCTCCCAGTCGCGTTGCACCGTGCGTTCGGTGACATCCAGCGTCTCGGCAATTTCCTGCTCGCTGTACCCGCCAAAGTAACGCATCTGCGCGACTTGGGCCAAACGCGGCTCCGCCTGCTCCAATTCCTCGAGTGCCTCATGGACTTTTAGGACGGTTTCGTTACCGTCAGCAACGCTGGCGGAGATTTTGGTCGACAGCGTCAAGTGCAACCCATCGCCGCCTCTCTTCTGTGCGATGCGCTCGCGAGCCGTGTTGACGATCACCGAACGCATCACTTGGGAGGCATAGGCGAAGAAGGCGCGCCGGTCCTCAGCGCGAAGCTCGCCCGCACTCACGAACCGCAAATAGCTCTCGTGCACCAAGCAAGTCGTGTCGAGCACGACATCGCGCGCACCCTGGCGCAGCCGCGCTCGTGCCAAGCGATGCAGCTCGGCATAGGCCGCTACGAACAGCGCATCTCGCGCGCCCGCATCGCCGGCCTGCATTCGCCCGAGAAGCTCGGTGAGCTGGCTCAATAGCACCTTCCTTTCCCGCGATGTCGCAAAGGTATCGCGTTCGCACTGTCCATGCACCTCAAAAATATTTCTCATGCAGATGTCGGGTTCGGCCCCTGGACCGTGTCTGTATGGATGAAGCGGAGAAAAGCATCGATTCGGCAGCTTAAGCGGGGCGCCCTTGCCTCGACGGACCCGAATCGTACCGACCGCTCGGCCAGTTTTTTTGTTGACACTACAGGAGATTTCCATGAACACCATGATCACTTCCCGCAGCTTTCGCAGCGTTCTTGCCACCGCGGTCCTCGGCGCTTTTGCCTGCAGCGTGGCAACTATATGCACTGCGGCTGAGCCTATGAGTCCGCTGCAAACGACTGTCAGATACGCAGACCTCAACGTCTCGAAACCTGAGGGTGCGGCTACCCTCTACGCCCGCATCCAACAGGCCGCCCGCCAGGTATGCCTTCCTCTCGACGGGGGCGACGTGAGTTCCAAAGCCCGGATGGGTGCTTGCGTGCACAAAGCGATCGCGGATGCGGTCGCCAAAGTCGGCCAACCGGCATTATTCGACGCATACAACGCGCACAACGGTCAGCCGACAAAGATCATCCTGGCTGCCAGCCGCTAGCCCATGCGATGCGCGGCGGCCAACCGCCGCCGCGCAGCCTTAGCCTCGCGCGCCACCCCAGGGACTCACCATGAAAATCAATCAAGGCATCGCCGAAGGGACGGCTGCGGCGAAAAATCGTTGGACCATCGCCCTCGCCGCCGCAGTACTGATGCTGACGATAGGCACCATTTACTCTTGGGGGATTTTCACGCAGCCCCTGTTAGTCGCTTTTCACTGGGATCTCACGGTTGCGACCTGGGCCTACGCAATCGCGAATTTCTCGCTGGCGGCAATCGGCGCTGTCATCGGCGGCTTCTGGCAAGACAGGGTCGGCCCGCGCACCGTGGCAATGATCGGGGTCACGCTTTGGGGCCTGGGCAACGTACTCGCGGGTGTTGGAACCGCGGCTTTCGGTGCACCCTGGCTGTACGTGAGCTATGGAATCATCGGCGGCATCGGCGCGGGGATGGCCTATATCACACCCGTGTCGATGGTCACCAAGTGGTTTTCCGACAAGAAAGGACTGGCGGGCGGCCTGGTCGCGGGCGCCTTTGGACTTGGGGCATTTCTCTACAACCAGATAGTTCCACGTCTCTCTGGTTTTCACGCGGCCGCCGAGCACGCAGCCGGCTTCATCGCTGCAAGAGCCGCCGCCAAGGCGGGAGGCACGCGTTTTGATCCGGCGGCGCTCAGTGTTGCCTTCAGCGCGGATGATCTCGGCGCCCTGATGCATGTATTTAGCGTCTCCGGCATCGTCTTTCTCATCGTCGGTTTAGGGGCCGCATCGCTATTTCGAAATCCCGCGCCGAGCCAGCTTCTGGGGGCGGCTCAGACGGCCGCGGAGGGCTACGCTCCCTCGCAAGTCATCGCCATGCCGCAGTTTTACCTGCTGTGGCTGCAACTCTTCGTCAACGTCATTGCCGGCATCACGATCATCTCGAACGCGGTTTTCATTCTCACCGATCTTACCAAGGTCGCGGCCGCCTCGATTGCACCACTCTTCGGCCTCGTGAGCATTTTCAATGCATTCGGTCGTTGTTTCTGGGGCGCCATCTCGGATCGAATTGGATGCAATCACACGTTCGCGGCGATGTTTACCGTGCAAGCAATCACGGTGTTGCTGCTTACGAACGTTCACGGGCTTGTGCCCGCGCTCGCCGCGGTCGCGGTGATCTTGCTCTGCTGTGGCGGCGGGTTCGGAACGATGCCCTCGTTCAATGCCGCCTGCTTTGGAACTAAATTCATGGGATTGAACTATGGGCTAATTCTATCGGCGTGGGGCTTTGCGGGTTTGATCGGGTCCATCATCGCCGCTCGCGCCAAAGATCTGAGCGGATCATTTGCCGGCATGTTGCCATTCATCGCGATCGTGCTGCTGGCATCCGTGATCCTGCCTTTCGTCACCAAGAAGCCAGCAGAAAAATCAGGTGCTGATGCAAAGACCACACGTCCAGCGACCTTCCCCCTTCGGTTCCCTGGGACGGTCCCCATCCGCAATTTCGTTCAACGGTAGACGGACGTGTTGGTCGCCGCATTCCGCAGCATATCGCCGAGAAGCTGGCGCAGATACAAACCGCCAAATCGCTTGCCGATCGCGTCGCGGCTGCCAATCCGAACGCCGAGCACAATTAAATCCGCGACTTGAGTCGCTATGGCCAAGAGAAACCTAGAAAGGGCTACACGAATACGACCGCCCAGCCTTTAGCCTCCGGTTCGCGGCGAGATTGGCGTGCCATTGTCGGCGCCGATGACCACTTCCACGCGTCGATTCAATTGCCGGCCGCCGGAATCGTTGTTGTTCGCCACTGGATACGACTTGCCGTAGCCCTCCGTGCCGATTCTCGAGGATTCAACATTTCGGGAAATCAGAGCCTCTCTGACCGTATTCGCGCGACGTTGCGACAGCTCTTCGTTGTACGAGTCGGTGCCGACGCTATCGGTGAATCCGTCGATTTGTACACGGCGGTCAGGATGTTCGACCAGAAACTGCGCCAATTGATCCAGCTTTCGGCTCGCTCCGGACTTCAGTTCAGCTCTGCCCGTATCAAATAGGACGTCGCCCAGCGTCAAGACCATTCCACGCGGTGTGGGAGTGGCCTTAAGCGCATCAAGCTCGGCTTGCACACGGGCGGTTTCCTCATTCGCCTGGTCGCGCTGATTCAGCGCCGAGTCGGCTACTTGCTTGAAGTTCGCAGCGGCGAGCTTTGCTTTGTCGGCTTCCTGCGTTCGCGCGGCCAGCCTGATCTGGTCGCGTTCGACCTGACCCGCCGCCACTCGAGCATCGTCCGCCTTAGCGGCCGCATGTGCCTGTGCAAGTCGCGCATTCTCCATAGCAAGGTACGCAGATTGAGCGATTGCCGCATCTTGATGATGGAGCGCTGCGTTGTCGGCGTTGCTCAAATCTTTCCTCGCCACGTCTAAATCCAGCGCCGCATATTTGGTCACGTTTGGATCGGCCTCAGCCGCCTGAACAGCCATGCGCGCACTCTCGAGCGCAGCGTTCGGTTGGGGCATGGAAACACAGGCTCCGAGCGCTAGTGCCAGCCCCAATCCGGTGAGTAATTTTGCTTTCATAAATAACATCCTCATTGACTAGATTGTGAGCTGCGCTGCGTTTCTTGCCTGAGCACTGCCATGCTGGCGTCGAATTCTGTGGCTGCCTTGTGCGCGCGACGTTCCTGCGCGGTTGCTTCAGCCAGTTGCGCGTCCACGTTCGCCTTCTCGGCCCACTGCGTAGCGGGCAGCGCCTCACGATCGGCCGCGGCCTTCTCGGCGCTTGCTAATTCTTGGCGGGCAGTCGACATTTCCACCGGCGCCAGTTCCGGCGCTCCGCCTTGTTCGGCGCGCTGCACTGACGATTTCGCTACTGCGATTTGCTCGTTCGGGATTGGCGTGCTGGCGCATCCTGCGACGCAGACGGCAATCGCCGTGCACAGCGACGCGCCTCTGGCCAGGCTTGAAAAATCAATTGGCATGTCAATACTCCTGATGATGAATCAAACCGCCATCTTCACATCCTCACCCTACGCGTCTCTCGTCGTGCGGTCTGTTCGCTGGCGAACCCCCAGCGACAATTCAGGATGTGATTAGAACCAAGACGGGAAGCTCGGGCGAGGGCAATCCGCGATGCGCCGTGCCTCGCCGACGTTGCGAACGTATTAGCAGTCTCATGCATTAGACCAAGCAACTGCCGTGATTAACCGTCCGGACGGAGCCATGTCAGGCAGTTGAAATGGATCGAATCGACACGGCATTGCTCTGCGTGCGACAGCGCACCGACTTGGCAAGCCGATTCATGCTTAATCAGACAATTCCACGCCGGCGTGGCAGCAATGAGGTGGGCTATGGATGTCTTGATTCTTTTAATTATTCTCCTGCTATTGTTCGGCGGCGGCGGCGGCCTTTATTGGGGAATGGGCGCGGGATGGGGAATCGGTCCCATTGGATTGATCCTTGCGGTTGTAGTGATCGCGTTTCTTCTACATGGGTATCGAGGACGACGTCTTCCGCGACTTTGATATCGGTGCAATCTGCTTCGTAATCTACGCGCCGCGTCCGTTGCGACTACACCGATTGGCTCCACTGTCTGACAGCCCATCGACGTATAAGAGACGCCTTACTTGTTCTCGAATGCACCACACTGCAGGCGGAAACACGCTTACAACTTTTGACAAACTGGAAAAGGATCTCATATGGAAAATTCAATCACTGGCAACTTGCCGAAGAATGGTCAGAAGATAGCGGATAAGGTCGATGACCTTCAAGGCGACGCGACGTCGGCGCTGACGAAAGCCGCCAGTCGGGCTCAATCGATAGGCAGGCACAGTATCGACGCGATCGGTGAGGTCGCGAGCCAGGCGCGAGATGTGGCCTCTAACGCGTCTGATTCAATCGTCGCTTACACCAAGAAGAATCCAGTGACGGCACTGGCGATCGCTGCCGCCTCCGGCGCATTGCTGTACGCTGCAATCAAAGCACTCACGCCATCGCGCGACTAGGATTTTACGCGCCGGGCATTTTGCTTGCCCGGCGCCTTTTTTTCTCCGGAGAAATCCTTACCAGCACCCAAGCTCGAAGTCCCAGTATGCGCATATTATTTTCCCGGTCAATCCTAGGGATTTCAATTCGCCAACCGTGGACCTGTTGCAGGGACGCTGCGCCAGAATGGATTGGCGCCCATTGTGCGGAGCCGAAAGGTCGCGGCCGCAAAAAGAATCCGCATCTAGGACGTGTCGCGGTTGATCAATCGAAACCGATAGTCGGTAAACGGGACCCTGGAATCAGGGTTGAGGGATGGGTCGTGCGTCCCGAAGTGCCTCTGGGGAGCGCGACATCCCGAGAGGAATTTTGCTTCGTCTGTCAACGTCAACCATTGCCGAGCGTCGGTGGCGTAGTTGTTCGAGTTCGGCACGAACAATGACTAATCGCGCGGAGCGATAGTAATCGCTATCGATTTGGTGCAGCAGTTCCTGCATACGCCGCCCGACCATGACCGATGTTGCGTCGCGTTGTCCGTCTGCTAGCGCACTTTAGCTGCAACTTACTATCGCAGCGCGCCAATATAGGTTACACGGTTCGTGTCGCTGTCTTGCTAGGCGGAGAGGTCGTCCACCATCGAGATTACGCCTAACAAAACCGCGCCGCCTACTCTAAGTCGGCAGGCCTCGATCTCCTGCCGACTAAAAGATCTCTCTACAGTTCTTCCATTCACGGTGATTTCGATCTTTGAACCGCTGAGAACATGATCAATTGCCTCAACGTCTTTGTAAGTGACGCTGCCGAAAAACCCGTGCGGTACAAGCCGACCTTTTATTTCGTGCCTGATCCTAGCAAGACCAGTGTCGAACTCTTCTCTCATTTGGTTCTCTTCCACGGGTCCCTCGTCACTCAACACCATACGCAGCATGATACGCGCTCGTGAGCATGCGCAGAGCGAGTTAGGCGCACCGACGGCGCAAAGAAGCGGCATGCCCATACTTTGCTGTTACGTGGGACGCCGCACAGACGGAAATTGCTCAGAGCAGTAGATTATTGTGTCTAGAGACGTGCTTCAGGTTGTTGCGCGAGACTCGTGCCCTCCCCCTCCGTGCGATCGACCGCGGCCCCGGCGATCGAGGCTTAAGGAAAACTCCCCGTTACGAATGCGCTCCACCATGTCAATTGCGGTAACCTTGACGAACGCGTTTGCGAACGACTTGAACCCGGCTATCGAAACACCTCGTCGCTAGACCGCGCGATTACGCCGGTGTTTGCTCCACTTGCCCGGTGGCCCCAGCCGTTTCGCCAATTCGATTTGGATTGTGGCTTCATCATTTCTCTCTCGCAGTCGCCCGTTCACGCGACGTACCCATGACGGCGTCCAGCCGCCGTTTGGCGTTCATCGGTAACTCCCTTCCGCGCCACTGCGGGATTGCCACTTTCACAACGGATTTGCAGCAGGCAATTGCCAAGTCAGGCGTGAATCTGGACACCGCCATCGTGGCAATGACCGATCATGGCCGTATCTACGACTATCCACCGTCTGTTCGACTGCAAATCAATGATGAGAACTTGTCGGAATATTCACGCGCTGCTGATTTCCTGAATCACGGGCATTTCCAAGTTGCATGCCTGCAGCATGAGTTCGGCATCTTCGGCGGAGAAGCCGGCAATCACATCCTGGCACTGCTGTCGCGGCTCGCCATACCTCTTGTCTCGACGCTTCACACGGTTCTCGCGGAACCCAAAGCGGTGCAGCGCGGTATACTGAACAAAATTGTCGATGCCTCAACGATGGTCATCGTCATGGCCGAGAAAGCCCGCGATCTGCTGCTTAGAGTCTACGCCGTGCCGGCGGAGAAGATCGAGGTCATCCCGCACGGGATCCCCGACTCCACTTTCGCTGAACCCGATGCGGCCAAGGCCAAGCTCGGCTTCGGGCGCAAACCAGTGATCCTCACTTTCGGTCTGCTCTCTCCCAATAAGGGCATCGAAGTCATGATCGATGCCATGCCTGCGATCCTGAAACGACGTCCCGATGCCGTATATGTTGTGCTCGGGGCAACGCATCCCAACCTCGTTCGGCGTGAAGGTGAGGCGTACCGCGAGAGCCTGTCAGCGCGCGCACGCGCGCTCGGCATCGAGAATCAAGTCGCTTTTCTCAACCGGTTTGTCGATCAAGCGACATTGCTCGACTTCATCTCGATGTGCGATGTTTATGTCACGCCGTATCTTAACGAAGCCCAAATGACATCGGGAACACTGGCCTACAGCTTTGGGCAAGGCAAGGCGGTCGTCTCGACGCCATATTGGCATGCCCAGGAACTGCTGGCGGAGGGCCGCGGCGTGCTGGTGCCATTTGGCGACGCCAAAGCAATCGGTGCCGAAATCGCGGGATTGCTTACTGACCATGCACGACGAGATGCTATGCGCAAGCTTGCCTTCTCTAGCAGCCGCTCGATGATTTGGGAACGGACGGCGGAGCGCTACATGGAGGTCTTTGACAGGGCCCGACGAACACATCCTCTGAAGGTTATCGCACGGCGCAGCGACAGCATCGTCCTGCTTGACGTCACGACCACACCGCCGATGCAGCTGGGCCACTTTCTATCCATGTGTGACGACACAGGACTTCTGCAACATGCGGTCTGTTCCGTGCCCGATCGTGGACACGGCTATTGCGTCGATGACAATGCTCGCGCGTTACTCGTTGCCTGTGCGCTCAATGCTCCGGGGGAACAGCGCTTGCCGGAAACGCTGACATCGCGATTGGCTGCCTTCGTGCAGCACGCCTGGAACCCTACGCTTAAGCGGTTTCGTAACTTCATGAATTTTGATCGGCGCTGGCTCGAGGATTTTGGTTCGGAAGACTGCCACGGGCGCACCCTCTGGGCCTTAGGCGAGTGCGCCTGTAGAGACGCCAACGAGTCGCGCCGGACATGGGCCGCCGCGTTATTCGCCGAAGCCTTGCCGGCGGCCGAACGCTTCACCTCGCCGCGCGCGTGGGCCTTTACGCTTCTCGGATTGGACACTTATTGCGGCATGATCGCCAAGGATTCGTACGCCCAAGGGCTGCGGCGTCTACTAGCCGATAGACTGATGTCAATAATGGCGTCAGTTGAGACAGGCGATTGGGTGTGGTTCGAAGATGGCCTTGCCTACGATAACGCGCGCTTGCCGCAAGCCCTCCTCACTACCGGCATTACCACTAGCACCCCCGGCTACATAGCGACCGGCCTAAGATCACTGCGTTGGCTCATGGCGCTGCAGACCTCCGAGGAAGGCGTCTTTCAGCCGGTTGGCTCCGACAGCTTCGGCGACAAGCGAGCGCGGCCTCGCGCGTTCGATCAGCAACCTCTCGAGGCCGCGGCTTCAATCTCGGCCTGCATCGCGGCCTGGCGCGCAGATGGCGACGTCAAATGGAAGGATGATGCCGAGCGGGCATTTGCCTGGTTTCTCGGCAAGAACGATCTGTTGTCGCCGCTCGTCGACGTGGAGACGGGCAGCTGCCGCGATGGGCTGCATCCTGACCGCGCCAACCAAAATAGAGGCGGTGAGTCGGTCGTATCCTACCTTCTTGGCCTCGCTGAGATTCGCCAGCTTGCGCGCATGATTGGCAATCGCTCGAAACCTGCACCGCTTCTCGCTTTGCACGCCTGAATCCCGTTAGACTTCGCATTCAATTAACTCCAAGGACATCTTGTCACTACCCAGGTTTTGAACCGTCAGGGTCTTTATCTTCGCCCTGATCCGGCAAGAGTTGTCGTGCGCCCATTCAGGCCGGCGACCGAGCCGCGAGACCTCAATGCCACCGACAAGACGCGGGCGAATCATATCGTCGATCGAGTCTTGGCGCTCGATTCCGAAACAGCTGCCAAAGAGCTGGCGGATGTCCTCGAGAATTTCCAAAGTCGCCACCGCAATCTCATCGAACTATTCGAGGCGCGCGCTAATGAAATGGAACAAGCCTTGGCCGCCCATGCGACCTTCACGAAGGAGCAGCGTTGGCTGGTCGGCGCCTATTTCATGCTTGAGTATTCCTTCGAAGCGGCGGCGCTATTCAATCCCAGCATCGTCGCTCATCTCGACCAATCCGGCGCGCCTGAGGGCGGTCGACGCTTCATCCTGAGCCTGCGTGCAGTCGGGGAAGGACATGTATCCTCGATCACATTTCGATCAGGATCCATTGATGCCGATGGCAAGGTGGCAGTCGATCAAACGGCACGGCTCGCATCCATTCCGATGGTGAAAAGTCGGATTTCAGGTGCAGACGGGGATAACGTCGAATTGGTGTTCACATCGGAAGAAGATATCAGCGAGCGAGTGATTTTCCCCGTCACCGAAGCTCAGTCAAACGGCATCGAAGATGCTCGCTTCGTTGAGTTCGAGGATAGCGGGACAAAGACCTACTACGCGACGTACACGGCCTACAACGGGCGCGCGATCAGATCCGAGTTGATCGAGACGCACGACTTTCTGTCCTTCCGAATGTCGCCGCTGCGGGGAGCCGCCGCCAAGAACAAGGGCATGGCACTGTTTCCGCGTCGTATCGACGGTAAGTACGCCATGATTGCCCGCCAGGACAACGAAAACCTCTATCTTATTTATTCGCACGACCTGTACTCATGGGACGGCGGCGTCGCCATCGTGAAACCTCAATTCCCCTGGGAGTTCGTGCAGATTGGAAACTGTGGTTCGCCGATTGAACTTGATGAGGGTTGGTTGATGCTGACCCACGGCGTAGGACCAGTTCGAAAATACTCGATCGGGGCGGTCCTGCTCGACAAGGCAAACCCTTGCAAAGTTCTCGCCCGGACGCGCGAGCCCTTGATCCGGCCTGAACCTTCCGAGCGCCAAGGCTACGTACCGAATGTCGTATATACGTGTGGCGCTATGCGTCACAAAGATCAGATAGTATTACCGTATGCGGTCTCCGACACGTTCTCCAATTTCGCAACTATCAAGATAGCCACATTGATGTCTGTCTTGGACGGTTGAACTGGCCCGCCCGCTCGCACCATTCAGCTTCGAACGATGCTTTACTAGTGGCGCGACAGTGCTCCGGGCAGCAACCGATTCATCTCGTTTTTGACGGCGGCGTAACACTCGCAGGCGCGGGATTGCAAACCGATTCGGTCCACGACGTCAATGTGCCCGCGTCGATACCGGATGAAACCGACCTGCTGCAAATGCCCCGCCGCCTCGGTGATGCTTTCGCGGCGTACACCGAGAAAGCTGGAGACCAAATCCTGCGTCATTGTCAATTGCTGTGCAGGTAGTCGATCCACGGTCCAGAGGAGCCAGCGGCTGAGCTGCTGCTCAACCGAGTGGTGGCGATTGCAAGCGGCCGTCTGACACATCTGCGTGATTAATGCCTGCGTGTAGCTCAACAACAGGCGCTGCATGGGGCCCGCACGTGTGAATTCCGCGGCGAGCGCACTACGCTGCAACCGATAAGCATGTCCCGCCGTGCGCACCACAGCGGAGCTCGTCGTGGTGTTGCCGCCCATAAAGAGCGGGATACCGACGATGCCTTCAGGGCCGACGCCGGTAAACTCCGCCGACGCCCCCGACTCCGTCACGTACAGTAGCGACACGATGGCCGTGATCGGGAAATAAGCGTGCTCCAGATGCCGACCGGGCTCGTAGAGGGCGTCGCCGAGACACATCGGGACGAGTTCCAGTCTTTGGGAGAGGCGCTCGAATTCCGCGGCCGGCAGCGCGGCCAGCAGGTGATTTTGATTGGGGTGATGAGTTGCGGGCAAGGTCGATACTCGGGACTTGCGTCCTAATGGCCCGCGGTGATTTCCACGCCGATTCCGCGATAGCCTAAGAAACGGCAGGCCGTGTTGAACATAGGTTCGCCGCTGATTCGAAACTGCTGGCGTGAACCGTCGGGATTCGCGCGGCTCAAGGTGAAATCCAGAAACGGTTGACGCGCACCGATCTTGGCTTGCAGCGCCTGGCGCTGGGTCTCATCCCAGCCGTCTTTCGGTGGGGGGCGCGAATTACCCATCAACGTATCCACGCGAATGCCGAGCATTTCCAGGACCGGGCCGGAAACCTTGGTAAAACTGCCGCTCTCGTCCTGCTCCCAATACCAATCGGAGGCGAGCTCGGTGAGACTGCGGTAACGCGCCTCGCTCTCGCGCAATTCGGCGGTGCGCTCCTGCACTGTTTTTTCCAGCACGGCATTGAATTGCTCAAGCTGCCGGTACAACAGACGGACCTCTACCATGTTGTGAATCCGGGTTTTAACTTCCACGAGATCGAAAGGCTTGCTGATGAAATCCTTGGCGCCAGCTTGCAGCGCACGCAGCTTGTGGCCCGGTTGCGCCGTGAGCACGATGACCGGCAGGTATCCGTCAAACTCGTTTGTCTTGAGCCCTTCCATCACTTGAAATCCGTCCATGCCCGGCATCTGCAAATCGAGCAGAATCAGGTCATACCGGTTCTTGCGGTGCAACGCGCAGACTTCTAGCGGATTCATCGTCGCGGTCACGTTGCGGTACCCGGCCTCATCGAGCATACGCGTGAGCAACAGCACATTGGCGCTTTGATCGTCGACGACCAGAACTTGCGCGGCGAGAATGTCTTTGGAATCGATCATAGCGCGGCTCGAAGGGCAACGCGTTCTGTCGAATGTTTCGCAATTTCCAAAGCATTGTCCAACGTGTCCATGAACTCGTTGACTTTAATCGGCTTGGTGAGATAGCGGAAAAATCCTGCTGCCAGTCCTTTCTCGATGTCGCCCGGCATGGCGTTGGCGCTGAGGGCGATCACCGGAATGCTTGCTGTCTCCGGATCCTCCGCCAGGATACCGAGGGCGATGAGTCCGCTGATGCCGGGCAGGTTAATGTCCATCAAAATGACATCCGGCCTCGCGGCGCGCGCCTTTTCGATGCCTCGGATACCGTCCGTCGCGACCAATAGTTGAATGTCAGACCGGCGCTCCAGGAGTTTCTCGACCAACATCAAATTCGCCGGGTTGTCCTCGACGCACAATAATGTATACGGCGCATCCGTGGGCGCACGTACGAGCGCGTCCACCCCGTGTTCGGTCGCAACGGCGACGAGTCGCGGTGCCTGGGTCGCGTGCATTTCGATCCAGAACACGCTCCCCTTGCCGACCGTGCTTTCCGCCCCGATTTCGCCGCCCATCAATTCGATCAATCGTTTGCTCACTACCAAGCCGATGCCCGTCCCCTCTTCGCTTCCGGACTCCTGTCCGAGGCGATTGAAAGGCTGGAACAGTTGCGCGAGCTTTTCAGGCGACAGTCCATTGCCGGTATCATGTACGGCGATACGGGTGCGCTGCGTCGCGCTCATTGTGCAGATCACCTCGACGCTGCCGCCGACGCGATTGTATTTGATGGCGTTGGTAAGCAAATTGATGAGAACCTGTTTGAACCGGGTTCGGTCCGCCTTTACAAAGGTCGCCTCCGCGAAACGCGGAAAGGTCAAACCAATACCGCTTTTCAATGCCAAGGGTGCGATCATGCCTTGACAATCGCTCAGTACGTCGGCGAGCGAGGTGGGCTCAGGCGACAACGATAACTTGCCCGACTCGATTAGCGCCAGATCGAGGATCTCGTTGATGAGTTCCAGTAGATACCAACCCGCTTGCAGGATCTGATCGATGCTCTGCCTTTGCGCCAGCGTGGGAGGCGGGCTACCCGATTCCATGAGTTGCGCAAACCCAAGAATCGCATTCAACGGAGAACGCAATTCGTGGCTCATGTTGGAGAGAAAATCCGACTTCGCAAGATTGGCCTTTTCCGCCGCGAGTTTGGCGCCCTGCAAAGCAAGGTTCGTTTCCTGTAGTGCCTGATCGAGAATTCTGCGCTCAGTGATGTCGCGGGCCGCCGCAAATACCCCTTGCAAGGTGCGGTCACGGTCGTAGAACGTCGTGGCGTTGTAGGAAACGACCGTTTCCTTGCCGTCACGGGCGCGCGCGGTGAGTTCGTAATTGGTGAGCTTGGTTTCACTCAACACTCGCTTGATGCCGGCTTCGGCGCGGTCGGCATCCGTGAAGTAGTCCTTGAACGGCGCACCGATCAATTCGTCGCGCGTACAGCCGGTGAGTGCCTCCATCTGTTTGTTGACGTCCGAAATGATGCCGGACGGATCCGTCGCGATAAGAGCGTCGATGTTCGATTCGATCAGCGATCGGGTGTAGAACTGCTGATCGCGCAGACGCTGATCCAGTCGCTTCTGCTCGGTTTCGAATCGATTGCGCAAGGTGTTGTCGGTGCAAATGAGCAGATAGCCGATGATCGCATCGTGCCCGTCGCGCAACGCAGTGACAGAGACTACCGCCGGAAAGCGGCTGCCGTCCTTGCGGATATAGGTCAGTTCGTAGATGTCCTCGATACCGCGCGATGCCTTGAACACCAAGGCATCGAAACCCGGCTCGATCGGCGTGTCCAATTCCATACTCAACAGTTTCGCCCGTGCGATCACTTCTTGGGGATCGGAAATGTCTGCCGGTGTGATCCTATTGGTGACTTCCGCCGCCGAGAAACCGAGCATGCGTTCGGCGCCGACATTGAAAATCTGAATGATGCCCTTGGCATCGGTGGCGATACTCGAGAAATTCGCGCTGTTGAAGATCGCGTGTTGCAGGGTTGAGGCGATGTCGAGCCGTTCCTGCGAAGGCGCGTCCAAGACCCCGGCCGCGCCACCGATATCTTTCTTACCGATACGCATATGTCCGTTTTGCTCAGCCGGAAGCGGTGAAAAAATGGTTGCAGGCTGGAACGGTCCGCGGCTAGTCAACCAGGAGACGATCATCACCCATGTGGCATGCTGCGTCGGTGCGCTGGCGTACATAGGTCAATCAGGAGTGACTCCTGTGATCCGTGCTCTTATGCGAATGCGAGATCGGCGAGACAGTCCGATTGAATCTCGTCAGCCCTGTTCTAATCGCTGGCAGTGTGAATGTGGGCTGGGCCGTCCGCCACGGTCATTACGATTTTAATGACTGTAGTGCTCCGAACCGCGATCGCCTTCGTGATGATCGCCTTGGTGATCGTTGTGACCAGCCCAGCCGCCTCGACCCCCCAGCATGTTTGCAATCAGTTCCTGGGTCATCACGAGCTCATCGCCCTGCAGTCTATCCAAACTCAGCAGCAGCCAGCGGCATAGTTGTTGATCCAGAGAGTGATGGCGGTTGCACACGGCAGTCTGCGCCATCTGCGTGATTAGCGCTTGCGTGTAGCGCAGCAGCAAATGCAGAACCGGACCGTTTTGGTCGAACTCGGTTTTCAAGGTTCTTGCGTCCAATCGCAATCCCTCGCCGGCGCTTTGCACCACCGCTCGGCTCGGTGTAGATCCGCCTCCCATGAACAGCGAGATGCCAACTATTCCCTCGTTTCCAACGACAGCAATCTCGGCCGAGGATCCGTTTTCCATCACGTATAGTAGCGAGACGATTGAGGTGGTCGGGAAGTACACGTGACTAAGCGTAGTGCCCGATTCATATAACACCTGTCCCAATGGTATGTCGACAGATTGGAGTTCGGGCAGCCAGCGCTGCCATTCAGCATCAGGCAATGCAGCCAGCAGATGATTGGTTCTCCGGTCAGGCGAGCGCGTGTTGTCGGAACTCAGCACGACGTTTCCGGGCACAGGATCTGCCCTTGGCTGAGTGAAATCAGTTTATGCGGCCTCACTATGCACGCTAGCGTACATAGGAAGCATATTGAGCGCAAATCGACCGCATGTTTACCCGCTCCGTACGCCAGTGCACCGACGGAATGTCAGATAACGCCTACGATCTAGTGCGTTGAGAATCGCAGCGTGCTAGAGAGCAGCCCATGTGTGACGTGTACATTTATTACTTCAAAACATCAAACTGCCCGGATGGCAAGAATACTCTCTCGAGGCGGCCCGCTACGCTTGACGCCATCAAGGGTAGGGGCGAACCGGTCATGCAATCGCAAATCGTGGTTGATCATACTGAACTGGATGCAGACGGATTTCTTGTCGCCGCCATTGGCAATCACTCGAATGCAACAGACGAGATTGCGTTTCAGATTTGGTCTCTTGAAGTAAGGGCGGCATCGCGTGACGCCGCAGCGCTTGCCAGCGCCGATGGCATAGAACGATATATGCTGAGTCTCGAAAGCCGGGAACTGCGCAAGCAGGCTCGAGAATTGAAGAGTCGGCGCACGGAAAAGGGGGCCGATGAACCAAGCTACCGCGCCGAGTCGACTGATTTCTACAGTTCGAAGCTGCTACTGAGTGGAATCGCCCAGAGACTTTGATTTCTCGTCGGCAGGCAGTGTTACGTCAGCTACGTTTTTCGATCTAAGGCCGGGTTGAGTGCGGTAGCGTCCCGACTGGCTGGCCTACTTATGTTTCCATGAACGCTCGGCCCATTAACCGGAGATCTCTATGTACATCGGTCTTGGAACGGTGCTTCTCATCCTCCTCATCGTCTATTTTTTTCGTCGGGTGTAAAACGTGTCGCACGTACAATACCCGAACAGCGGGCGAATCCACGAACGCTGTTCGTGATAGCGGTGCACCGATGACTCGGGTGTTGACGATGGTCGCGATGGGTGTCGTGTTGCTGATCGGTGCGCAGGCGATTGCCGTTGACGCCGTGAGTCAATCGACAATGAGAAAGCGTCAGATGATCGCCCAGGTGGTCAACTGCATGAAAAAGCGCATGTCTGTTGACAGAGAAATCTCATACAATGCGGCGTCGAAGGTCTGCAAAGACCAGGTTAACAACCAGAGCAACAATTTGGTGTCCGTCGCGTTAGTGGCGTCCTCCTCTCCGGCGAAACCGTGAGTGTCTTGGGCGCGCGATCGCGCGTAACCCCGGCCATAGTCATTGCCGTGTTGCTCGCAGCTTGCTCGTCAGTTCCGGCGCGATTCAACAATCCGAAGCCGTCGTCGGTGGCGCTCTTGCATCCGGAGGACACGCGTCTGGGCGTGCAGTTCGACGGCGCCGCACGGCAGCGAGGCGGCGAATCCGCATTTCGAATTATTTCCGTTGGGGTCGATGGATTCCTTACACGCGCGCAAATGATCGACGCCGCTGAAAAGACTTTGGATCTTCAGTACTTCATTTTTCGCGGCGATGAAACCGGTCGACTGCTCACCGATGCCCTGATGCGAGCGGCCGATCGCGGAGTTCGCGTGCGAGTGCTGGTCGACGATGGAGACACGGTTGCAGGCGATGAGCAAATCAGCGCGTTAGATGCGCATCCGAACATCGAGATTCGGATTTTTAATCCCTTCGTCTACCGCGGGCACAGCAAAGTGCGACGCACCATCGAATTCATGTTCAACGCCCCAAGACTCGATTACCGCATGCACAATAAGCTGCTCATTGTCGACAATGCCGTGGCGCTCATTGGCGGCCGCAATATTGGCAATCAATACTTTCAGATGGACCCCGACTCTCAGTTCGCCGACGACGACGTTTTCGCCGGCGGTCCGATCGCCATGCAGCTGTCCACGACCTTTGATGAATACTGGAATAGCCGATTCGCAGTGCCGGCCGCCGTACTGGATCGCAAGCAGCGCTCCCGGAGGGCGCTCACGGAACGGCGAGTGCAAGCAACTGAACGCCCGGAACGTCACATGGAGCCTTTAAAAACGGACGGCGTTGACTATGTGGCGCGATTGGCGAGCGGTGAACCCTATGCAGGGATCGTCTCGGGACGGCTGCCGCTGGTGTGGGCTCGGGCGCAGGTCATTAGCGACAGTCCGGACAAGAAAAACGTCGATCGAGGCGAGTTGCCAGGCCGATTGATGGCCGAGCAAGTACTCAAAGCCGCCTCCACAGCACAATCCGAGCTGCTGATGATTACGCCTTACTTAGTGCCGGCGCCGGATGAATTGGCAGCAGTCCAGGATCTGCGTGGACGCAAGGTCCGGGTTGGGATCCTGACTAACTCGCTCAATTCCACCCCTGATTTAATTGCACAAGCCGGCTACGTGAAGTTCCGCGTGCAGCTGCTGCAGGAAGGAGTCGAGCTGTATGAAATCAGATCGCTCCTCGGTAGCACGCGCGGAAGTGGCGAAACCGCGTTGGTATCGCGCTATGGAAACTACGGCCTGCATGCCAAGTTGCTGGTGTTTGACCGGAAACGAATCTTCATTGGTTCGATGAACTTCGACCAGCGCTCCAAGCACCTCAATACCGAAATCGGATTGATTATCGATAGCCCGGAGCTTGCCGAACAAACCGTTACGCGTTTCGATCACATGGTTCGACCGGACAATGTCTACGCGGTGGCATGGCGCGAGGCAGCCATTGGAGTGCCTGCTCATCTGGTGTGGGATACCCGCGAGAACGGCAATGCCGTTGAATATACTCAAGAACCGGCGCGAAGTTCCTGGCAACGGTTCGACTTGAGGTTCCTGTCTTGGCTGCCGCTGGACCGTGAACTTTGAAATTTTTCAAGTCGCCGTTGCTGGCGCTGATCATGACGCTGTGCATTCTGCCCGCCGCGCACGCCGCGCCAACTGCCGCAGCAACGGTCGAAATCAATTATCTGCTCGGACTTATCAAACAGTCCGGCTGTGAGTTTTTCCGCAACGGCACTTGGTACGATGCGCAACAGGCGCAGGCCCATCTGCGCGAAAAGTTCGATGTTCTGGCCGCGACCGACCAGATAAAAACAACGGAAGATTTTATCGAGAAAGCTGCCAGCAACAGCAGCATGAGCGGCCGTCCATACCAGATAAGGTGCGCCGGCGCTGCAGCGATGACGACCAACCAATGGTTCCGCACGGCCCTCGCGCAATATCGAAAATACCAGTAGCAGATTTCCTTGCGCCGCGCCATTCGCGCCATACGCAAGGACTTCCCATTCTTCAATCGTCGAGTCTTACCGTGAGGTCGTTATGGACCGACTTCACGTGTTCCGTGTCGCGAGCAAGGGATACCGCTTGCGTGATGGCCTCTTGGCTCCTCGCGGTACCGGTTAGCCACACGATACCATTCTGGTCGGTATCGACGTGAATGCGGCCCAGGCTGGTCAGATGGTCAGCGGCGAGCTTGGTTTTGATTTTCGTGGTGATCGCTGAATCCTTCACGAATACCGTGGTGCTGGTCCCGACCTCTTTCGCGTCGTCGCCGGCGATGGCAGCCGCCGAGCCAAGTAGCGCGCCGAATACGACGCACGTTATTGCCAGTTGTTTCTTCATAATATGTCCTTGAATTGGGTAACGCTGTTAGTGTCCCACGCGCTGCGATTGCGGGCGGTACGTTACCGTACACAGGTGTCTGCCGATCAAGCACATGGAGATGACGTCGAATCGGCATTCCTGCTCTCAAAACAAATTACGAATCCCCCAGCAACTCCGCGACCGGGTGCAGCTGTTCTACGTGCTGTGACACGACTTTAATTATGACGATGATTGGAATGCTGAGAAGCATGCCCCAAATACCCCACAGCCAGCCCCAAAACATGAGCGAAACGAACACCGCCGCCGAATTCATGTTCGCGATGCGCCCTGTCATCCAGGTAGTTACGAAGGTGCCGACAACGGTGGCGATCACAAGAGATGCCCCGCCAATCAGTACCGCCATTCCCAGCGAGTCGAATTGGATGAAGGCCGCCATTGCCGTCACAACCGCCGTGACGGCCGGCCCCAGATACGGCACGATGTGCAGCAGTCCAGCGGCCGCGGCCCACGCGCCGGCGTTCTCGAGACCAAGCCAACGGAACACTGCCCAGGTGAGCAGCGCCACGAGCAAGTTGGTTGTCAACATCATGAGCAAGTATTTTTGAATCGAATGATTGATGTCGTTCAGGATTTGTACGGTGATCTTTTTCCTCGATAGCGACGGACCGGTCAATCGAACGAGATTGCGTTTGAATCTATCTCCCCCAAGCAGCAAGAAAAATACCAGAAAAACCACCATTGCTGCCTGACCTAGCGCGCCGAGTGTGTCCACCGAACTCTTCCAAAGGAAGCTGCTCAACTTAAAAGTGGGCTGATCGACGATCACGTGAGCGACGGCCTGGCGCGGTGGCGCCGCGCCGCCAGCCGCTTGGGTTGCCGCCTTTTCCACCTGTGTCGCGGCATTTTGCATTTTCTGCATGTTGCCAACTTGGGCGATTCGCATGCCCGCAAGCCCCGCCGATAGTTTGGTTGCCGCTTCGGGCAACTGTGCAATGATGGTTTGCATTTGGCCGCGCAGGGAATACACGCCAATCACGAGTGCGCTAACCACGGCTGCCATCACCATGGCCGTGCTGATAATGCGCGGGATCCTGATCGCCTCAAGCCATGCAACAAGCGGATAGAGCGTGTAGGAGATGACGATGCCAAGCAGCAATGGTATCGCAAAGGCACGCCCCCACCAGAGAGCATAAACCGAAACAAGCGCTGCCAGTACGCCCAACGCCAGGCCCCGCGCTTCGACTGCTGGGCGGACTGCCGGGAGGGTTATGAGTGATTCGACGACCGCGGAGGGAAATTGCTCGACCGCATGCGTCGATTCAGGAGCTGCTACTAGGGCTGCAATGCAGGCGTCTCCCATATTTAAACAGCCCTATTGCTCGGTGATTAAAAAGCCCGCGCACGCGGTGCGGTCGCTAAAGACATCTTCATTTTGCGTCCTAAACCCTGCGCACCAGCCATACGATGATAAGCACTAGGAGTATCGTTCCCAGAAGGCCGCCGCCGATGTACATAAGAATCTCCGTTGCTTGAATTGCGTTACCATTGAAGCATGTGCAACAAGGGCTGTCGGGGCGCTACCGCACGCTGCCCTCTCAGTTCGCTTCCGCGAAATTCAACCAGCGTGTGGCGCCTCGTGTTTTACTTCTGGCTTTTTCTGTTGGGTCTCTTGCAATGATTTCTGTTCCACCGAGTGACGCTCTGCCAATGCTTGCGTCTGCGCCTGGTGCTGCTGCTCGAGCTGCTGCGCGTTGCCACTGGTAGCGGGTTGCTTCGCGGCCTGGGCGTGATCAGCGGCTTGCTTCTGCTGGAGTTCCTGCCGCTGCTTCTCCTGACTGTCACGCAAGTCGTCCTGCTGTCGCTGATTCACTTGGTCGCGTGCGACATCCCCCGTGCGTGGCGCTGCTTGGTGGACTATCGCGGGTAGGTCTTCGGCATGAACGGCGGCGGGCTTCTCAGCCGGCGCCGCGGCGCTCCTTGCTGGGGCTTGCGCTGGCGATTCCGCCGCCCTCGCTTTGACCATGTTCGTACCATTGAATTCGGCCGGCTTGGAAGTGGCCGCGATTTCGGGTTTGCCGTGGTTGACCGATGCCGACAGCGCATGATTATTCATCGCCGCCTGCCGATGCTGAGTTTGTACCGAAGTTGCCGACTGATGTGGGGCGCGCGCGGCAGCCTGTTCCGTGGCAGTCGGTTGCGCCCTGATCCCGCCCGTTCCACCGTTGTAGCTAACCCGGCTGACCGTGATGTTATTTACTATCGTCTGCGAATACGTGTTGTGAATGTTGCTGACATTCACGTGGCTCACAGCGCTGTTGTAATAAAACTGTTGACCTTGCCAATGGCCGCCTGAATACCCGCGTCCGGAATAGCCGAAACCGTAGTCGATGCCCCCATAAAATCCGACCGTTGCACCCCAATAGCCAGCGTTCCACGCGTACCCTCCATTGGCCCAACCCCAATACCCAGGTGTCCAGAGCAGCCCGACTTCGGGTGGCTGCACCCAAGTGCCAGGTACCCAGAAGTAGCCGTCTTGGTTGTAGTCCCAATAGCCCGGTGCCCAGATCCCACCCTCTTCGATGAGGACAGGTTGTTCATACACCGGCAGTGCGGGCGGTGCGAGCGTAATGGACACGGAGATTTGTGCCACGGCGCAATCAGGGGCCGCGATTACCGTCAGGCCCAGCGCCAACGCACACGCCGACGCGAGGACAATCGAATTGGACGTTTGGCTCATGCTGAAAGCTTCCCTGGGAAGGAGCGGAACACGAAATTGTGGCCGATTGTTCCCGATGGGCGATCAGATCACTGACACCTCCTGATGTCGGGACGTTACCGTACATACGAAAGAGCGTTTCATCGCGAAACGCGAATTTGGTGAAAGCAGATGACGACCACTGTTGTCGACTGCGCCGAAAGTTTTGCGAGCCAGCGTCAGGGGCCGTTCGGTAGCAGTTCCTTTGTCGCTGATAGCATCATCATGTTAGGCGCGGTAGTCTCAACAATACGCGGACCAGACGCCAGTTCCCAGACTAAGGTTTCTATCGCTCAATTCTGAAGATCGGGTGAGTGCCGCAGGTTGAATCTTTTGCAACATATGCAACTCTCGGGATAAACCCATTAAATACCATGTTTGAGGAGCGGCGATGCTGAATCTCAATTTTCATCAATCCGGCCGACACTTTTTGCAAATTCCGGGTCCTAGCCCGGTGCCGGATCGGATTTTGCGAGCAATCAGTTTGCCTACGATTGATCATCGGGGACCGGAATTTGCTGCGCTCGGGTTCAGGGTGCTTGCGGGCTTGCAAGTGGTTTTCAAGACACATCATCCGATTATCATCTACCCTTCTTCCGGCACCGGCGCCTGGGAAGCCGCCCTCTCCAACACCATGTGCCCGGGCGACCATGTCCTCATGTTCGAAACGGGTCACTTTGCGTCGTTATGGGCGAAGATGGCGACGCGGCTGCATCTGAAGGCCGAAGTCATTTTGGGACGCGGCGAGGACCAACATTTTCCGCATGCGCCGAACTGGCGACAGGGTGCGCAGGCGGACTTCATCGAGCAGCGGTTGCGACAAGACACGGCGCGCAAAATCAAGGCGGTCTGCATCGTGCACAATGAAACCTCCACGGGGGTAACCTCTGACATTCCGGCAGTGCGCGCCGCCATGGACGCAGTGGGCCATCCCGCCTTGCTCATGGTGGATACCATCTCGGGGCTCGCCTGTGCCGACTATCGGCATGACGAGTGGGGCGTGGATGTTGCCATTGGAGGGTCCCAAAAAGGTTTGATGCTACCTCCGGGCATGAGCTTCAACGCGCTATCGCCTCGAGCGCTCGAAACCATGAAGGGCGCGACACATCCGCGCTCCTATTGGGCATGGGGCGAAATACTCGAGGCAAATAAGAATGGCTATTGGCCCTATACACCGAACACCAACTTGCTCTACGGACTATCCGAGTCGCTTGACATGATCCAGTCGGAAGGGCTGGAGCGGATATTCGCGCGCCACAAGCGCTGGGCGGCAAGCGTGCGCGAGGCGATAAACGCGTGGGGATTACCCATCCAGTGTGCCGATCCACGACTGTATTCACCTGTCTTGACGGGCGTCATTACACCGCCGGGCGTCGACGCGGATGCATTGCGACGCTTGATTTACGAGCGGTTCGACCTGTCGTTGGGTGTCGGCCTGGGGAAGCTGAAGGGCCGAATGTTTCGTATCGGCCATCTCGGCGATAGCAATGATTTGACGATATTGGCTACATTGGCCGGCTGCGAAATGGGCTTCAAGCTGCTGGGCATCAAGATCCACGCCAGCGGCGTGCACGCAGCCATGGACTATTTCTCGAACCATCAGACAATGTCGTAGAAAACCGCATGCAGCGCCCGCGAGTGACCAATGTCGTCCTAGTGTTGTTGTGCTTGATGTATTTCATTACGTACCTGGATCGCGTCAATGTCAGCACCGCCGCGAGCGGATTCTCGAAGGAATTTGGCCTCAACAAAACCGAAATCGGTCTGGTATTTTCAGCTTTTGCGTATCCCTATCTGGTATTTCAAATCGTCGGTGGCTGGATCAGCGATCGATTCGGCGCTCGCCGAACTCTCATCGTGTGTGGCGCCATTTGGGCCGGCGCCACCGTCCTGACGGGTATGGCTGCCGGACTCGCGTCCATGCTGGTTGCGCGATTGCTCCTCGGCTTCGGCGAGGGCGCTACCTTTCCAGCCGCCACGACGGCAATGTCGCGTTGGGTGCCAAAGTCTCGACGAGGCTATGCTCAGGGTATTACCCACGCGGCCGCGCGGATCGGCAACGCGGCAGCCCCGGCGGCGATCGTACTCATCATGGCAAAATATGGCTGGCGGGAGTCGTTCTATGTTTGCGCGGGAATTAGCTTTGCGTGGGTGGCAATATGGGCCCTGACCTTTTCGGAGTTTCCGAAGGATCATCCGCGCGTAACCGCGCAAGAACTCGCCTCGTTGCCGTCGCCAACCATCATTGCTAGGAACGTTCCGGGGCGCCGCCTGCTCGTTCGCATGGTACCAGTAACCATCGTTTACTTTTGCTACGGCTGGACTTTGTGGCTGTTCCTAGGCTGGATTCCGCAGTATTTCCTTCACAGTCAAAGCCTTGATCTCACGCGATCCACTTTGTTTGCTTCCTGTGTTTTCCTCGCGGGAGTAGTTGGTGACACGCTCGGCGGTGTCGTTACTGACAAGATTCTCAAACGTTCAGGGAACCTACGGCAAGCGCGAAGTTTCATGGTGTCCGTCTGTATGTTTCTATCCATGCTGTCACTTATTCCGTTGATGTTCACGCACAGTTTGAATATTTCCGTGTTATTCCTCTCTGCGGGATTTTTCTTTGCGGAAATGACAATCGGCCCGATGTGGGCCACTCCCATGGACATCGCGCCCGACCACTGCGGTACGGCGAGCGGCATCATGAACTGCGGCTCTGCGTTGGCCGCCATCATAAGCCCGGTGGTCTCCGGCTTTATTATCGATCGGACAGGAAACTGGCAGCTGCCGTTCGTCGCCAGCATGGTGCTGATGGGAGTTGGTGTCTTGCTCGCCTACCGCATGCGGCCTGACAGCCCATTCGAAGAGTCGAATGAGTCCATGGGTCGCGCGAGTCGTGTCCGGGCTCTGTCGTGAATGGCGCGATTTCACAATAGGCGGGACCGAGTCACGGGTTCGGCTGCTTGTGGGATGTGGTTAACACTACTGAGAATATGTCCTAAAGAACTGCACCAGACTGCTCGATACTGTGTGTAAGCGATCACATAAGCCGCAATCCGCCTTTAAGAACTCCGGGGATCGATCGATAAATATATCGATATCTTCATTCGCGACAGCAACCCCGGGAGAGCCTGCTTATGTTTGACAAGATTTCATTGAAATCGAGCGCGCGCGCGTTTCTCACGCTCAGCGCAGCGGTGATAGCGTCCGCACCGATCTGCGTTCATGCCGATTCCCCATTCGCACCGGTGTCCGTACAAGTGAAATTCTCGGACTTAAATCCGAAAACCACCGAAGGGGCGCATCGCCTCTACGCACGCATTGAGGCGGCCGCTTACGCCGCTTGCGGCGAGTCAAAGTCGGACACACCCGAAATGATGTTTGCGCCCGGACCTTGTGTGAAGGACGCTATTGGCCGCGCAGTACACGGCGCAAAAATCGCTAACCTCGCGCAAGTGTTCATCGAGAAGAATGGTGCCGATGCAGCGCAACAGTTCGGTATCCCGGGCGATGTGAGAACCGCCAAAAACTGAGCCACGACGTGGATGGATCGGCCGGGAGCTGGAAAAAGCTCTCGGCCGGTCAACCAAGGTTTAAATGGCGATCGCGAAAGCCAATTTGATCCACGAACTTCAAGTCTTGGCCGGGCGCCGCCTACTGACGCTGAGCCCATAGGCACTGTGGTTACGGATTCCTGCGAATCTCCTTGATCCCGTGACCCAATCTTCGCCGCAAAAGATTCCTGAGCGTGACCCCATCGCCATACCCCACCCGTTCTGCAATCGCTTCGATGCTCTGATTTGTCGTCTTCAGCAGATGCACGGCTCGCTCGACACGTAGCTCCTGAAAGTACGAGAGCGGCGATTTTCCAAGGACAGCGTGCAGGCGCCGCGCCAGGGTCCGCTTGCTCGCACCAGCCGCTTTCGCGGCGCCCTCAAGAGAAAAACCGTGCATCAGACGCCCGCGCGCCCAGCGTTCGAATCGTTCTACCAACTCGTCCGAGTGCGCAAGATGATCGGTTAACACATAGGCGGATTGTGAAGGCCGCGAGTCGACGACCAGATATTTGGCTGTCAATGCGGCAAGCCGGGGGCTCTTCTGACGAATTAACCAAAGTGCCAAATCCATATGGCTCAAGGCTGCGCCCGCGGTAACCACTTTCCCAGAACTTACGATCATCCGCGATTCATCCAAGTGCACCTGTGGGTAGCGTTTTCGAAACAGTGGCGACAGCCACCAGGTGGTGGTCGCCGCCTGATGATCGAGGAGCCCGGATTCCGCCAGAACGAATGTGCCGATGCACGCCGCCGCGCTCGTCGCTCCTCGATCTGCCCACTCGCGCAGAATCTCGACCGCATCGCGCACGTCGGCTCTTGCGAGTGCCGCCTGCAGCGGCGCGGGCATCTTGAATCCAGGCGCGGGCACAATGACACAATCCGGGACACCGCAATGCTGTGCGGCTCGCACTGGAACGGTGAGACCCTGCGAGGTCTTCACGACCTTACGTGTGCCAACGATGGAAATATCAAATCGTTGCGCCGTGAGGCCAGACATCTCCGCGAGCTCATTCGCTGTCTGAAATGCATCAAGAACTGTGGAAAGCCCGGTATCGAACACCCCCTCCAGCGCCATTACATTAATCTTCATGGCAAATATGATATCAACTATGACGCTCCTGCCAATAGCGAATTCGCTTACCCGCGCCTAAGGTGATACCTGTCATCAATCAAACAGTCCCGGAGACGTCCATGTATTCAGTAGCATTGTTTGCAAGGTTGGAGGCCAAATCAGGCAAGGAAGCCGCCGTTGCACAGTTCCTTCAGCAGGGACTTGCGATGGCCAATGCGGAGGCAACAACGCCGCTGTGGTTTGCGCTGCGCCTAGGTCCTTCGACGTTTGGTGTCTTTGACGCCTTTACTGATGAAAGTGGACGTCAGGCGCATCTGAATGGTCCGATCGCCAAGGCTCTCATGGGGGTGGCTGCCGAGCTCTTCGCAAAGCCGCCGGCGATTGAATCAATAGAAGTTCTGGGTGCGAAACTCCCTGGACGAAACTAATTCTCCACGAGGTTTTGGCGGGGTGCGCGTGATCTACGACGCACCCCGCCGGCTTCAGTCGAGGCGATTAACACACCGCTGTCCAAACGTTGCGGTAGAGTTCGCCTTCTGTCTTCGGTATGTAATACTCATATAATCTGCACGCTCTATTGACGCCTACGGCGATTGTTGGAGGCTAAAGACCGTGACAAACTCGAGCACTCCAGCACGCAGGGACACACTCGCGAAGTGCTTGGTCCTATGTCTTCTGCTGAGCGCGCGCATCGGAGTCGCAGAATCAGCTCTTCCACGGCGCTCCGGCTTCGGCCAAGACCGAGAGAAATCCTTACCAGGGTCAACTCGCAGCTTCGGGCAAGGCGGCATTTCAACTCAATTGCGCTACGTGCCACGGCGCAGCGGGAGAAGGCTCGGGAAACATCCCTTCTTTGGCCAATGGCGCGTCGCAAGGGGCAAGTGATGGCGAACTCTTCTGGTACATCACCCAGGGTGACGTCAACAATGGCATGCCCTCCTGGCAAGCATTGCCCGAAGAGCAGCGATGGAAGATCGTCAACTATATTCGAGTCCTTGGCGCTTCCAAGCCGGGCTCTCCGCGGATACCTATTTCATCCGACGAAGCGGTTGGCGTCGGAATCAACGCGCCCGCACCGCAAGCCTCCATTTACCGACTACCGTTTTGAGAAACCTGGCACGAATCGCAAGATCACGCTCGAGGACTTGCCTGCTCCGCTCGCAACCACGTCGGCTGGCAATTCCCCTCAGGTGGTAGCGCGCCCGAAAAATGCCTGGCCGGAAGTTCCCGCCGGCTTCAAAGTTGAGTTGTACGCAACCGGACTCGATCAGCCGCGGCTCATCCGCACTGCGCCGAATGGTGATTTTTTTGTCGCCGAAAGCAAGCTGGGCGAAATCCGTCTGTTCCGCGGTATCACAGTCGAAGGCAAGCCGGAACGATCAGCCACGTTCGCCACGGGATTGAAGCGGCCTTTCGGGATCAACTTCTACCCGTCAGGCCCCAATCCGCAATGGGTATATGTCGGCAACACCGATTCGGTAGTGCGCTTTCCCTATAAAAACGGTGATTTGAAAGCACGCGGTGCGGCCGAGCACATCGCAGACCTGCCGAGCGGCGCAGGACATTGGACTCGGGACATTCAGTTTACGCCCGATGGCAGGAAGATGTTCGTGTCGGTCGGTTCGGCCTCGAACATCAACGATCCGGATACGACCCCCGAGGAGAAGGATCGCGCTGACGTCCTGGAATTCAATCCCGACGGTTCAGCAATGCGTGTGTTCGCCTACGGCATTCGGAATTGTGTTGGGCTCGCGATCCAGTCGAAGTCAGGTGCGTTATGGTGTTCGGTCAATGAACGCGACGGGCTGGGTGACGACCTCGTTCCCGACTACATTACTCGCGTTCGGGAAGGAGGTTTCTACGGATGGCCCTGGTGGTACATGGGCAATCATCAAGATCCACGCCACGACGGCAAGCATCCTGAGCTGAAGGAGAAAGTGATAACGCCCGATGTAATCCTGAATCCGCACAACGCATCGCTGCAACTGACGTTCTATGACGGCAAACAATTCCCCGCTGAATATCAGGGCGACATTTTCGCCGCCGAACATGGCTCCTGGAATCGATCAGTGCGGGTCGGATATGAGTTGATTCGTGTACCGCTCGACAAGTCTGGAAATGCGACCGGCGCATACGAGGACTTCATGACCGGTTTCGTGGTGGATAACGGGCATGTTTGGGGAAGGCCGGTTGGAGTCACGGTGGCGCCTGATGGTTCGCTGCTGGTAACTGATGACGGATCGAAATCCCTCTGGCGGATTAGCTACACGGGGACGCCGGCTACGCCCGCTCCCACGAACCCCAAGCTGACGCTGACAACTGGCTCCGCGCAACGCGCAGCGCTGCTGGATTAGATTACCAGCGGGCCGCTGGCCGTCGGCATCAGCGCAATGCGCCAAACACCTTTGCGACGATCGCGCTGCCCGCCGCTGCCGGATTTTGCCGGATCGCCCGTTCTTCCTCGCCGATCATGAGATACAGGCCATCCAACGCTTTGTGTGTGACGTATTGATCGATGTTCGTCGCGTCGCCCTTGACCAGACCCAATTTCGCTCCTTGCCCGGCAACCTCGTCATATTGCTTGGCCAAGCCTACCCGATCGGTCGCTTGCTTCACGATCGGCAGAAACTTTACCGTCAGGGGAGCTTCCGTCTTGCTCTTAAAAAACTCCGTCACCGAGTTATCGCCGCCCGTGAGGATTCTCTTGGCATCATCAAGGGACATGGTCTTGACCGCATTAACCAGCAACTCCTTGGCTTCCGGTACCGCCTGTTCTGCTGCCTTGTTCATCGTTACCACGAGTTCATCGGCATCCTTGCCGCGCCCCATCAATCGCATTACTTTGGCAATCTCGTCGAGCGCGGCGGGCAACGGGATCTTGACCTTGGGATTGTCCAGAAATCCGCCCGGAACGCCGAGCTTAGCAATCGCCGCCGTGGCGCCTTGGTCGAGGGCCCCTTTGATACCCCGAGCAGCGTCCTGATTCGTAAGATCTGCAAGGCTTAGCGCGAAAGCAGATCCAAGAAGTACACAACCCAAAAGCCCTACCACAGCCATTCGCGCATTCGCCTGCAGCGCTGCAGAACACAGTCGATTCGCGACACGCTGCGCTAGTGAAGGTTTCATAGCCACCTCTCGAGGGATGCCCAGTACGTCCAGCGTAAACGCCGCAGCCGAATGGCGCTCGCCAATAAGCTATAGTTGGCACGCGGAACCCAGCAGGACAATTAGACCTTGGGGGGTCCCTTCGCAATTCGTGCCGGACCGGCTGGCGGTCGAATTGGGTTTTCGCCTTAGGCGCACTCTTGAAGAGCCTTGTGTAACCCAGTTGCACAGTCACGGTGCAACTGCCCGATGCATTTGCACGAGTCATTTGAAATAAACAGGGCAATTCAACCGATTGCATACGCACCCCAGCGTGGCATGTAATTTGCAGCTCTATTCAGGCGTGTGACGCCGTAATAAAACAAATCGGCACGCGGGGTCGGCGACGCTTGCAATTCGGATCCGGAAATTTGGTTATTAGGGCGGAGAATCGATGGACTATTGCAACCCTGCCAATGTCGTTGCCGCGTTGATCGAGGCCGGCAAGCGTAAAGCAGCCCTTTCCATCTCCGACATCTTAATTCGTGGCGCCCTTTCGGGAGCCATCCTGGGTATTGCGACCGAGCTCGCAATCACGGCGGCTGTTCAAACAGGGGTGCCGTTGGTCGGCGCGCTGATCTTCCCGGTGGGCTTCGTCATGATTGTGCTCCTCAATCTCGAACTCGTGACCGGAAGCTTCGCGGTCATGCCGATGGCGCAGATGGACGGCGCTGCCCGCTTCTCCGACACCTTGCGCAACTGGGTTTGGTCATTCCTCGGGAATTTGGCGGGCAGCCTTATCTTCGCCGTCATGGCGTGGGGCGCATTGACGATGTTCGGAACCATGCCGGCCGGCGCCCTGGGCGATCGCATCGCAGCCATCGCCGATGCCAAGACGCTGGCTTTTGCGGCGCACGGCGGCGCGGGATGGGCTGCCGCGTTTACCAGGGCAATGCTCTGCAATTGGATGGTCTGCATGGGGGTCGTCATGGGCGCAGTCGCGCAGTCCACAGTCTCGAAGATTGTCGCGGCTTGGATACCGATCTGCATCTTCTTCGGCTTAGGGTACGAGCATGCCGTCGTCAACATGTTCGTTATTCCCGCAGGCATCATGCTGGGCGCCAAGACAACCTCCGAATCTTGGTGGTTTTGGAATCAGATCCCCGTAACCCTCGGGAATCTGTGTGGAGGCCTGCTGTTTACCGGACTGGCCTTGTATTCAACCTATCGCGTGCGCCAAGGTAAGTCGACTTCTCCGGTGCTGGAAGCGACGGCGCCGGTGACGCCTTAAAGGTAATACGATGAACGCGGCTGATCCCGACGCTGCGGTCTTGTTTGCGCAGGAACAGAAAGAGTACCTGCAGGGGTTTACCGCCGGTCTTGCCGCGGCAAGCGCAGTGCCCATTGGAACACCTGATCTGCCCAGCGCCGGCATCAGTAGTCCGGCAGAGCCTGCGTCGTGGTTTGGTTGGCCGGTTGACGAAATCACTCGCGAAGAGCAGCTCAAGCGCGAGGAGAATCCGCTCGATATCTGGGACAAACTCCTCGCGCACGCACAGCAAGACCAACCCCCGCAGGAGGGCGATGTCTATCGCTTCAAATTTCATGGACTCTTCTATGTAGCCCCGGCGCAGGATTCGCTGATGCTGCGCGTGCGGATCCCCGGGAATGCGATGAGCAGCCTGCAGATGCGGATCCTGGCGGGCATCGCGTCCGAACTTGGCGGCGGGTACGGTGACGTGACGACGCGCGGCAACATCCAGATTCGCGAGATTGCTCCCCGGCACATGCTTGAAGTTCTGATGCGACTCTCGGAATCCGGTCTGACATCACGCGGCGCCGGGGCTGACAATGTCCGCAATATTACTTCCTCACCGTTGTCGGGCATCGACCCCACGGAATTGATCGACACGCGGCCGATGGCGCGGGCGCTGCAGTTCTATCTCTTGAACAACCGCGATCTGTTTGGATTGCCGCGCAAGTTTAACGTCAGCTTCGACGCCGCTGGCCGCGTCAGCGTTGCCGCCGAGACCAACGATATCGGATTTATTGCAACCCGCGTCACGGCCGCCGCCGATATTCAACCGGGAGTGTATTTTCGCGTGCTGCTGGGCGGCATCACCGGGCATTTACGCTTTGCCAACGACTGTGGCCTGCTGGTTGCGCCGGAGGAGTGCGTCGCCGTCGCGGCAGCCATGTTGCGAGTCTTTGCCGAACACGGAGACCGGACCGATCGTAAAAAGGCACGCTTGTGTTACTTGCTTGATCGACTTGGCACGGAGGATTTTCTGGATCTTGTTCAAGCGAAGCTCACCTTCGACTTGCGGTTCCTGGCCGCAGACCACTGCTCGCCACGGCCGCCGGTCGATAAGCATGGTCACATTGGGATTCATCGACAGACTCAGCCGGACCTATCCTCGATTGGGATTGTCATCCCCGTCGGCCGCATGAGTGCCCAGCAGATGCTTAAGTTGGCAGAGCTCGCCGACACCTGTGGCGACGGGGAATTGCGGCCCACAGTGTGGCAGAACATCATTGTGGCCAACGTGCGCGGCTCGCGAGTGCCCGAGGCGGTGCGCATGATTTCTGCCATGGGCTATGACGTGAATTCAACGGCGATAAGCGGATGTGTCGTTGCCTGCACCGGCAATGCCGGTTGCCGCTTTTCTGCAACCGACACCAAGCAGCATGCGCTGCAGCTTGCACAGCATCTGGATCAGCGCTTTGAGTTGGATACTCCGATCAACATCCACCTGACCGGATGCCCCAATTCCTGCGCGCAACATCGTGTTGCCGATATTGGCCTACTGGGAACCTCGGTTCAAACAGCTTCCGGCTCGGTGGAGGGTTATCACGTATTCATCGCCGGCGGGGTCGAACAGGAGCGCGGCTTAGGACGAGAATTCGCCCAGAATATCCCATTCTCCGAGCTGCCGACGCTGCTCGAAGGCCTGCTTCATGTGTATCAGGGTCGCCGCAACCCGGGTGAGAGCTTTGTCGACTTTGTGCGCCGGCACGACGTCGACGCGCTGCGAAGACACGCGGGAGCCCGAGACGGGTGAGTGCACTGCGAGCGCCGGCTGCAATCCAGCTGCTTCCTCAGGACGCACCGTTCAGTCCAGATCAGCGCGCATGGCTCAACGGCTTCTTCGCGGGATTATTGAAAGGGCTTGCCGAACGCGCGCAGACGCAGGGTTCGAGCCAGGCACCACGGCTCGCAATCAAGGTGTTGTTTGCCTCCCAAACCGGCACGGCCGAAGGGCTCGCGAAGAAACTCGCCAAGGAAGCACGCGGCAGGGGGTTTGATGCGGACCTTCTTGATCTCAGTTCTGTATCGCTCGAGGCTCTGGCGAAGCTCGATCACGTGCTCGTCATTGCCAGTACGCACGGCGATCGAGATGCTCCCGACTGCGCCGCCAGATTCGCGCTGCAGTTGCAGGCCGCGCAGGGCACTCCCCTCGCCGGGCTCAAGTACGCGGTGTTGGCTCTCGGCGACCGCAGCTACAGCAAATTCTGCTCATTTGGCCAGCAGATCGACGAGCG
The DNA here is from genome assembly GCA_963787695.1 of uncultured Gammaproteobacteria bacterium. Lineage (GTDB taxonomy): Bacteria > Pseudomonadota > Gammaproteobacteria > Steroidobacterales > Steroidobacteraceae > Bog-1198. The sequence continues at coordinate 4,567,353 of CAWBDX010000002.1, read as the reverse complement.
CTTCGCGGCCCTCGGGGCGATCCGCCTCGCCGATCGAATCGACGCGGACGGTGATGTAGACCAACCGTTCAAATCGTTTCGCGACACACTTTGGCGAGCGCTGCCGGCGGGGAGCTCCGCCCTCGCCAATGCGGTGGACGCGAGCGATGAGGGTGCGCCTGGGCACAGCGAGCAGCGCTGGTCCCGCAAGCGGCCGTTTGCGGCCCAATTGCTCGGGCAGCAGTTACTCACCGCCGCAAGATCGGACAAGGAAACTCGCCACCTTGTGCTCTCGCTGAAGAATTCGGATCTGCGCTACGAACCCGGCGACGCGCTGGGCGTCTGGCCGCAGCAGGCACCAGACCTGGTTGACGCGGTGCTTGCGCTAAGCGGTGCATCGGCGGACGCGCCGGTCATGATTGACACCGATCAGATGGCATTTCGCGACGCGCTTTCTCTAAAGCGTGAATTGACCACCTTGACGGCCGCGACCGTCATCAAGTACTCCGCCCTCGCCGCCGACAGCGGCTTACAGCCTCTCGTAGAGCGCGATCAAAGCGCGGCGCTCCACAAGTTTCTCTACGGCAAGGACATCGTCGATCTACTGCAGGACTATCCCTGCACTGTCGGCGATGCCCAGGTGCTGGTGGACTTACTGCCCCCGCTCAAACCTCGCCTTTATTCAATCTCATCCAGCTTGGCAGCATTTCCGGAGGAAGCGCATGTGACGATCGCCGTGGTGCGCTACGAGTGCCGCGGCCGACGCCGCGGCGGCCTTGCCTCCACGTGGTTTGCAGATCGAGTCGCTGTCGGCGACGTTGCTGCAGTTTACTTGCACGAAAATCCTCGCTTTCGTTTGCCATCCGATCCTGGTACGCCGATCATCATGATCGGTCCGGGTACAGGCGTGGCGCCCTTCCGCGCCTTTTTGCATCACCGCAGGAAGCACGGCTTTACGGGGCGCACCTGGCTATTCTTCGGGGAACGCCAGGCGGAGAGCGACTTTTTGTATCGGTCAGAGTTCGAGTCCTTCGTGGCAGGCCGTGAGCTGACCCGGATCGACACGGCGTTCTCACGCGACCAACACCAAAAGATTTACGTTCAGCATCGCATGCTCAAAGCTGGAAAAGAGATCTGGTCCTGGCTGCAGGATGGCGCCGTGATCTATGTCTGCGGAGACGCGACGCATATGGCGAAAGACGTCGACGCAGCTTTGCAGGCCATCATTGCCAAGCATGGCCGCCGTTCCGATGCGCAAGCGCAGCTCGAAATGCACGCGCTAGCAGCGGACGGGCGTTACCTACGCGATGTCTACTAGCCAGCGCGTTGCAGCCAGGCCGCTTAGGCGCCCCTGCTCTCGGTCACTGCGCACGTCCGCTGGTAGCTGTCGCGCAGTTCGCGCTTGAGGACTTTGCCGATGTGACTGCGCGGTAAGGCGTCCAGGAACAATATGGTTGAAATGCGCTGCACCTTGCCGAGACGATCGTTGACCGCTTGGCGCAGCTCCTCGGCGGAAACCTCACTCCCCGGGCGCAGTACCACGAACGCCACGGGTGTCTCCCCCCACCTCTCGGAGGGCACGCCCACCACGGCCGCGTCGGCTACGGCGGCATGTTCGCGCAGTTTCGCCTCCAGATCCGAAGGATAAACGTTAAAGCCACCCGAGATGATCATGTCTTTCTTGCGGTCCATGAGAATCAAGAACCCATCCTCATCGAAGCGTCCGAGATCACCATTGCGAATGAAGGGTTTCCCCAGCTTGTCATGCCACATCGCCTCGCGAGTTTTCTGAGGTTGATTGTGATAGCCCTTCATCATCGAAACCGAAGCACCGACGATCTCACCCACCTCCCCGGGCGCGACTTCGTTGCCGTTATCATCAATCAGCCTGACATCGGACCAGGGCCAAGGCTTGCCGACGGTGTGCAATTTGTTGGGAGTTTCGTGAGCGAAGAGCACGGTCGCGCCGCCGCCTTCCGTCATGCCGTAATATTCGGTCAATCCTCCGGGCCAGCGCTTTAGAACGTCCGACTTCAATGTGGCACTAAAGGGCGCACTGGTGCAAAACTTCATTTGAAAGGCCGATAGGTCGAACGTATCGAAATCCGCCACGGCCATGATCCGCGAATATTGCACCGGCACGAGCATCGCATGCGTCGCGCGATGCCGTTCCGCGAGCTGAAGAAAGACCCGTGCATCGAATTTCGCCATGAGTACCACGGTCGAGCCGCTGCCCAAGGCCGGGAATAAGCTGACCAGCGTTGTATTGGAGTAGAGACCTGTGGAAATGATGGCCACCGCATGCTCGCCGTAGCCAAACGGTTCGGTGGCTGGCGCGAAAGGCGTGCGCATCTCATGTGGCTGCACGATACCCTTGGGTACGCCCGTCGTACCCGATGAATAAATGATATTGAACGGCCACTGCGGATCGATCGCCACCGGCACCGGCGCTGTTCCCCGCACCGCCATCCATCTGGCAAGAGGTGTTCCGATGTCCGAGGCGTCAAGCGATATCCAAGCGGCAGCGATTTGCCGACGCAGTGGCGCCAGGTGTGCGCCCATCGCTCGGTCGACAAACAGTAATTTTGCGCCGCAATCGGCAATCATGCTCACGAGACTCTCGGCGGTAGCTGACGGCGCGAGCGGCGCAGCCACCACCCCGGCGCGCAACGCTCCACAGAACACCTCGACATAAGGAATCGAGTTCAACGCGCAGATCGCAATCACATCCTGGGGTTTACAGCCCGCTCGTTGCAATGAAGCGGCGACACGATCCATCGCCTGATCGAGTTCGCCATAGCTTACGATGCGATCATCTTGGATCAGTGCACGATGATTCGGCCGCACGGCGGCGAAGGCGCGAATGCGCTCGGGCAAGCTGTTGAATACCAGCTCAGACGGATTCGATTCGCCCATGCTCAGTAAATCTCAAACAATCCAGCTGCGCCCATTCCGCCGCCGATGCACATGGTCACGATGCCAAGTTTGGCGCCGCGGCGCTTGCCCTCCATCAGTAAATGGCTGACGCAGCGGGCACCTGTCATGCCGTATGGGTGACCTATGGAGATCGAACCCCCGGACACGTTGTACTTGTCAGGGTCAATGCCGAGTCGATCGCGACAGTACAGACACTGCGAAGCAAACGCCTCGTTGAGCTCCCACAGGTCGATATCCGTGGTTTTAAGCCCATTGCGCTTCAACAAGCGGGGCACTGCAAATACGGGACCGATGCCCATCTCCTCCGGTGCGCAGCCGGCCACGGCAATCGCGCGGTAAGCCCCGAGAACCGGTAGACCGCGTCGCTCAGCCAGGCCGCGCTCCATGAGCACCACCGCGGCCGCTCCGTCCGAGAGCTGTGAGGCGTTACCCGCCGTCACGTACCTGCCTTGGGCAACTTGCTGACCTCCTTTGAACACCGGCTGCAGCTTTTCAAGATCAGCCAGGGTGGTTTGCGGCCGATTACCCTCATCCGCGCTGATGGTGATCTCGCGTTCGCTGGTGGCTCCGGTGACCTTGTCGGTCACAGTCATCGTGGTGCTGACCGGAATCAGCTCCCGATCGAAGCGGCCTTCCTTCTGCGCTTGGGCGGTGCGCTGCTGCGACTGCAGCGCATAGGCATCTTGTGCTTCGCGACTGACGTCGTAGCGGGCCGCCACGATTTCCGCAGTTTCCAGCATTGTCATATAGAGCTGCGGCATGTGCTCGCGCAGCCAAGGATCGCCTGCTCGATAGCGATTCGCTTTTTCGTTTTGTACCAGCGAGATCGACTCAACACCGCCGCCGACTACAACATCCACGCCGTCCTCGATGATTTGTTTGGCGGCGGTCGCGATGCCCATCAGACCCGAGGAGCAGGCACGCTGTACCGTCATCCCCGCAACCTGGATGGGGAGCCCCGCACGTAAGGCGGCCTGACGCGCAATGTTGTGGCCGGTCGAACCCTCAGGCATCGCGCATCCTAGTACGACATCTTCTACTTCAGCGGGATCTACTCCCGAACGCGCAACCGCCGCGCGTACCGCGTGCGCGGCCAGTTCAACGCCACCGGTATTGTTGAAAGCACCTTTATAAGCGCGGCCGATTGGGGTGCGGGCGACTGAAACGATGACTGCTTCGCGCATGGCTAGGTCCTATTTGACAAGTTGCTATCACTGTAACGCGCATCCTCGGCGGGCGCGAGATGCCGCGCACTGCAGCCGAAAAACACCGAATCCTTACGCCGTAACCTGGACAAGCGGCACCGCTTCGCGCGAAGCTTCGCGATACCGGATCCGCGAGTTTCGCCGTCGGGCTTCGACGAAGCGTCAAGGATGACGCGCCCCAGCGGAGGCGGTTGCGTCGCGAAGAAGAGCAGAGCCACCAGCTGTAAATGATACTCGCCCATGCCGCGCTTGTTCCCGCGTGGATTTCGTACCGATTGTTGGAGAAACTGACCTTGAGCCCGACACACGAATTACAGTAAATTGCCAGAATGCCGGTGAAGCCGATGGTCATCGAAGGAACGACGTGTATACGCTCGCTGCGCCTGAAGGTAAAGGCTGAGAGTTATGCCTGGCTCAATGCCGCCGCGGTCGAGGTCAATCAGGTCTGGAACTGGGGCAACGCGACCAGTGCGAAGGCGGCGCGGCCGTTCGTGGGTGCTGCGAAGTGGCTGAGTGGATTCGACCTGGACAAGCTCAGTGCCAGCGCTTCGGAGCACTTTGAGCATATCGGCTCAGAGACGATTCAGCGGGTGAACGCGGAACTTGCCACGCGGCGCCGTCAGTTCAAAAAAACACAGCTGCGCTGGCGGGTCAGCCGGGGGGCGAAGCGCTCGCTCGGCTGGGTGCCCTTTAAGGTGGCGCAGCTGAAGCGCAAGGGCAAGTCACTACGCTTTGCGAGCAAAGCGTTTCGCGTTTTCGAGGAGGAATCCCTCGAGGGAGCGAAGTGGAAATACGGCTGTTTCGCCCAGGATTTGGTCGGGGACTGGTGGCTGTGTGTTCCCATCGAGCGATCGCTCTCGGCTCGCCCCCCCAGCACTGAGGATGTCGGTCTTGATCTCGGTCTCAAGGATACGGTCGCGACCAGCGACGGGGAGAGGCTCGAGGCGGGTCGTTTCTATCGAGACATCGAACAGAAGATCGCCCGGGCACAGCGCCGCGGCCACAAACAGCAGGCGAAGCGCCTGCATCGCACGGCAGCGCGCCGGCGCAAGGATGCCTTGCATAAATTCTCAACAAAGATTGTCGATCGGTATCGGAGGGTTTTCGTAGGTGATGTGAGCAGCGCCAAGCTCGTCAAGACACGGCTGGCCAAATCCGTGCTGGATGCCGGCTGGGGCATGCTCAAGACGCAGTTGCATTACAAGGGCCAGCAGGCCGGCAGAAGCGTTCTCATCATCAGCGAGCGATACACAACGCGAGCGTGCAGCAGCTGTGGGTCCCTCACCGGACCCGCAGGTCTGGACATGCTTGATGTAAGGATTTGGATGTGCAGCGGGTGTGGTGACACCCATGACCGGGACGTCAATGCTGCGAAGAACATCCTATCCGCGGGGAGGTGTCCCCCGTCCGTCTTCGGGAACGAGTCTTCGCCTTCAGTTGCGCCGCCGAGCCAGGCATCCAGCCTATGTGAGGCAGGGACCAGCGCGCTGGCGGCGGCGGCATGAGCACCGGGGCATCCGAGTCATGGGATTGGCGCCCGCTGCCTTGACTCGCATGACTGCGGATCTTGCATGGGGTCAAAGCGGCCCGGGCCGCGATGCCCTGAGCCAGCCTGAAGACATTGCTCCGGCCGTTTTGTACATGGTGTCCGACCTCGCTGCCGATCACACGGGCAAAGTGCCGGGGGTTTCGCACGCTCGCGTGCTAGAGGTCAAGATGTTGCACACTGGCGGCTTTACTCTGGGTCGACCCTTCACTGCTGAAGACCTTGCTGCGCATGCGGGGCAGATCTATTTCCCCCGCTGATGCGCAAGCTTTTTGGCCGAGTTTGAGGTAATAGTTTGAATCAGACCCCTCCACCACTAGCGCCGCTGAGCGTCAATGAGCTGCTGACTCCTGAGGCCTTGGCGCCTGATAGCCTTGCCTTTCCCGGGCTACAAATCGAAGAACGCCGCACATTCGGCGGGCTTCTCGTAGCTCAAGCGCTGGTTGGCGCCAGCTCGACGGTGCATCAGCGTCCCGCGCATTCGTTGCACCTGCTGTTCCTTGCGCCGGGCGTTGCGCGACAGCAGACCACGGTCAAGGTCGAGCGGTTGCGCGATGGCCAGCGATTTTCTGCTCGGCAAGTGCAGCTGCTGCAGTCCGGGAAGACACTGGCGTGCGGCTTGGTTTCGTTTCATCAAGGGGATGAAGGTCCGTCTCATCAAGTGCAAATGCCGGATGCACCCGATCCAGATACATTGGAGGACCAGCGGGACCTGCGGCGTCGCAACGCCGAGCTTCGCGGCAAGCCGACTCGGCACTTTATTGCCGAAGAATTACTGGACAGCCGACCCGTTGAACTTCCCCTCGATCGCAGCCAGGGCGTTGAGGGCCAGCGTTTTCACTGGTTTAAGACTCGCCAGGCGCTGGCTGGGGGCCCGATACTCCACCAGGCAATGATCGCATTTGCCTCGGATATGGGATTGGTGCACGTCGGGCTGCGGGTGCACCATCAGTTAGGCGATGGTCGAGCCATTGACGCCGCCAGCTTGGACCATGCCATTTGGTTTCATCAGCCGGCGCGCGCCGACGATTGGCTGCTTCAAGTGCAGCGCAGTTCGGTGACCGGAAACGGCCGCGGCTGGTCGAGAAGTTTCATATTTTCCCGCGGCGGCGCCCTGGTGGCTACCGTCGCTCAAGAGTTTCTAGCTCGAAATGTGAAATGAAGGCGAGGGTTTCATTGCGACCAAGGAGCCGGAAACTGGAGTCGCAGCCATTGCCGGCGTGGTCACGCCGCGAATTGAATGCTGACGCGCCGGTGTATGTTTTCCGTGTGTTTTCAATCAAATAAGATAGTATTTTAGTGTCATTTATTGGTTTTTTAAATCCAAAGAAAACTGCTGCGTTACCATATGCCACATGAGTTCCGCAGAATTTTTGCCGACTGAAAAGGCCCCGGCGGCCGCGAGCGGCACCATGAAGGTGCGCATCTTGCGCACCGGCGTTGACCCTCAAGTGCAAAAAGAGGACCGCGTCGCCGTTGAGGCGCCCCTCGAATACATGTTGCACCATCCGGCGCTGGGTATCGAACCCGTTTCATTCGGCACCACCATGAGAACCCCCGGGGATGATGAGTTTCTTGCCGCGGGTTTACTGTATGGCGAAGGACTCGTTAACCAAGTCACCGATATCGAGGCCATTGAATCAAGCACACGACGGCCAAATGTCGTCAACGTTCGCTTCAATCCCAGCGTGCAAATGGAAATGCAATTGGCGACGCGACGTTTCTCTGCCGGCTCGAGTTGCGGCGTTTGCGGCACAACCGGATTGGATGCGGCCATCGCACGCGCCGCGGCAACTCGTATTGCTGAGACCGGCCCGATTGATCTGGAGCTATTGCTGCGCCTGCCGGACTTGATGCGCTCGGGACAATCCAAGTTCGGTGATACCGGTGGCATACACGCAGCGGCGCTCTTCGATTTTTCCGGAAAGCTCATCACTCTTGCCGAGGACGTGGGTCGTCACAACGCCGTCGATAAGCTGGTCGGCGAGACCCTGCTGGCCGGACGACTTCCTTTGCGCGAACACATCATTCTGCTGAGCGGGCGGGCGAGCTTTGAACTCGTACAAAAAGCCTTGCGCACCGGGGTGGCTGTGCTTGCAGCAATTGGCGCGCCTTCGAGCCTTGCCGTAAATCTGGCCCTTGCCTCCAATCTCACGCTGGTCGGCTTCTTGCGCCAGAAACACTGCAATGTGTACTCCGGTCCGCAACGCCTGCGCCCGTCCCATGTTTGGCAAAACGAAGGGTAACGCCCTGCCCTTCAGGGTATCCGGCGCCTAAATTCGGCTCTTGCAGCGCTGCGCCTGTTTCGCGGGCGCCACCAGGGGAGTGCTTCGTCAACCGCCAGAAGCGAACCTGGCGCCTCCGACGGCTGATAGCCAGGAAGATTGGCCAATATCTCGCGCCAGCGCGCGCTGACGAGCACGGTCCGCAGTCGCTCGACCGCGGGCCGCGACAGATTTTCTTTCAGACATCCAAGGAAATAGTTCTCTTCCACCAGCGGTTCAAAGTGCAGGCCGAACTCGAGCGCGGCGGCCTCGACACCAACGCCCACATCTGCGACGCCGCTCGCGATACACAGTGCCACTGCGACATGGGAGTGCTCGATGTGCTGTTGGTAGCCGACCAAGGCGTCGGGGGAGATGGCATGTTGCTGCATCAAATGGTCAACCAACATTCTCGTTCCAGACCCGGCCTGGCGATTTACGAAGCGAAGTTGAAGATGCGGGATGTCCGCGAACCCGCGCGCTCGCGCTGCCAGTTCCCGCCGCATCATCAATCCCTGCGTGCGGCGGGAGCAGCTTATGAGCGTGTGCAGCCCCGGTTTGAGCAAGGGTTTTAGCGCTTTCGAAAAAATCGGCGCGGCGGCCTCCAAAATAGGAACGTGGAACCCGGCAATGAGGCATTGCCGCTCATTCAGCGAGCGAACCGCATCGACGCTGCCTTGAAATGTGAGGTCAATATGCAGATCCGCGGTATCGGCGATATGTCGCTGCAGAACCGGAAGAGCCATATCGTGGCTCGCGCGCACCATAAGCAGCTGATGTCGTTGATCGTGCGCATCGTTGAGTACCCGCGCAAGATCAGACCGCAATGCTTCGATGTGCGGCTGCATTCGCACCCGGGCACGTCGCTCCGCCCACAGCAGTCTTTCGGCAAACTGCGTCGGACGCGCAGGTTGTCCCTGGGACCAGATAATCAGAGGCTCGCCCAAGGTTTTCTCCCACTTGCGTAGGGCCCCCCAGACGTACCGATAAGACGCGCCCAGCGCTTGCGCCGCGTGACGGATCGAGCCGCCTTCGAGGACCGCCGACAGCAACTCGAAAAGAGGGTTTCCGAGCGTGGCTCCGTGCTGTTCGCCGGGCTCGAACGCATAGCGCAGATGCAGCCCCAGCTTGGCGTCGCCAACCGGGGCCGCGGCGGACTTCGATTCGGTGTCTCTGGTTTGCACCCGCGGATTCTAGCGCCTTCCCCCGTTGCGCACAGCAGCCACTACCAGGGGCTGCAGAAGGTCAGGCTTTGGCGAGGCGCTGCGCGGGGGATGCTAAAGACGCCCACCTCGATGCCGTAGGTCGCGGCAAGCGAAGCACTATTGATGATGTCGGACGGCGCGCCAATGAGCACAGAGCGGTCCGCCTGCATGAGTAAAGCGCGGCCGGGGAAAAGAAAAGCGTGATTGGGATCATGACTCGTCGAAACCAGTGCGACACCGCGACCCGCCAGCATCCCGATGAGTTCCAAGCACCGGACTTGATTCTTGAAATCCAAGTGTGCGGTCGGTTCATCGAGCAGGATTACGTCGGGTTCCTGCACCAAGGTGCGGCACAATAAAACCAGCTGCCGTTCACCGCCGCTGAGTGCCGTGTACGCGCGGTCTTTGACGTGCAGGAGTCCGAATTCCTCGAGGGACCGCTCGGCGAGCTTTCGATCATGCGCTGACGGTGCGCCAAAAGCGCTCAAGTACGGTGTTCGCCCCATCGTGACCACATCGAGCGCTGAAAAGGGAAAGGTCGGCTGGTGCTCTTGAAACAAGATGGCCACTTTGCGCGCGCGGGCTGTGGCATCAAGTCGCTCCAATGCTTCGCCATCAATGCGTACGGAGCCTGCTGACAGGTTGAGCTCCCCGGCGAGACAGCGCAGCAAGGTGCTCTTGCCACAGCCGTTGGCCCCAAGCACGGTCAGGACTTCTCCCGCATTGACGTCAAGGTTCAATGAATCGAATATCACGCGTTCTGCGTACCTGAAGCTCGCGCTCCTGACTTCAACCAGGCTGTGGCTCATTGCCAACCGCCTTGGGTCTTGCGCAGTAAATAGGCAAAGAAAGGCGCACCCACGATCGCCGTCAGAATTCCGAGCGGGATTTCGCTGGCGCTTGCGGTTCGCGCCACATCATCAATGAGCAGTAGGTAGGTCGCGCCTATACTGCACGCCGCCGGCAGCAGCGCGCGATGATCGGGCCCCACCCACATGCGGGCCAGATGCGGTATTACCAGCCCCACCCACCCGACGATGCCGCATACCGAAACCGCGGCTGCGGTGATGAGCGTCGTGCAAACAATGATGATGCCTTTAAGGCGATCGGTACGCACGCCCAATGAGCGCGCCTCTGCATCTCCCATCGAGAGAACATTTAACCGCCACCGCACCAACATCAAGCCTGCGCCCCCCAGGATAATGGGCGGCAGGGCCAACTTTAAGCTTTGCATCGAGCTGCCATTCAGACTGCCGAGCAACCAGTACGTGATTGCCGGCAGTTTCGACTCCGGATCCGCCAGATACTTCGCGCCGCTCAGTAAAGCACTGAAGAAAGCCGCGACAATGACCCCGGACAGCACCAACATCAGCACCGGGGTGCTGCGATAAGTGCGAGCCAGAAGGTAGGTCAAACCCACGCCCAGGATTCCAAACAGAAACGCGATCAATTCGAGTTCGAAGGCACCGCGCGACAACAGCAAGGCCAGCGCCGCGCCGAATCCCGAGGCCGCCGTGACCCCCAGGATATCCGGGCTTACCAGCGGATTGCGGAACATACCCTGAAAGGCGGCGCCGCTGACCGAGAGGCCGGCGCCCACGAACATCGCCAGAATGGCGCGAGGGAGGCGGATTTGCAGGACGATGGTTTCCACCGATGCCGGCCAATCGCGAGCAATGGGCCATAGCCGGCTCGCCAAAATACGCGCCACATCGGCCGCCGGGACGGTGAATCGGCCTACAAACAGGGAGACGTACAATGCGCCGAGCGGCACGAGAATCATGGCGAACAAGGCAAGCCGCCGCATCAGGGCGCCGTCGCATTCACGATCGAGGTGTAATCCTCATCGGTAAGAGCATGATGGAAGTATCTGGCATAGAAATTAATTGTTTCGCGCTTGATATCGAGATCGACGAACAGCTCCGGATGTATCGTCTTCGCCGCCCATAGCACCTGCAACGCCGCCTCTGCGCTATGCCGGTCCCACAGATACGCGCCAGCGGGGTTCACGAAAACTTTCCCGGTCTTCACTGCCTTGATTTCTCGCCAGCGCGGATCCTCAAGGATCGCTTGCCGATTCTGTTGATTGGGGGCGGTGCCGACGATGATCACATCGGGATCCCAAACGGCCACCTGCTCCAAGGTCACGGGCCTGCCATTGCCGACGACATCGGCGGCATTACGGCCCCCCGCAACCTTGATCCAGTCGTCGATCACGGTGTCGAGTCCGTCTACGGTCAAGATACTGGCCGACGAAGTATGCAGCACCTTCGGCCGCTGGCTCGCGGCGAGCCGCTCCGTCTCGCGGCGCACACGCCGAATATTTGCATCGAAGTAGCGTATGTAGTCCTCGGCCACCTCGGCTTCCCTCGGCCCGAGTACCGTGCCGGTAAGGCGCGCCGTTGTTTTCAGGCCCTCAAGGGAGGTATTGGGCATCAAGACGATCGGCACATGGTAGGCCTCCGCAGCGGCGCTCCACTTCGGCAACGCTCCATCATAGGCCATCAAAATGACATCCGGCCGGACTCCGATGAGGGTCTCAACGTTAAGGTCCCCCGCGGCATTGAAGGCTGCCGGTACCTGATCGATTCGTGGATACAGCTTGCGCAACCAGGGCTGACGCTGCGCTTGCACGGTTGTGGCAACGAGCTTATCAGCACCTCCCAGCATGAGCACCATTGCATTGTTGGCATGCCACGCGTCGGCAATGCGGTTGACCGTCGCTGGCAGGGTCACGATGCGGCCGGCCGCATCCGTTACCTCGCGGGTGAGTTGCGCCCGCGCAGGCTGCGTTACCGAAGCCGCGAGCAGCCAGGCGGCGACTACCCACAGCGATTCGGTACGCATTGCGCGTTAAAAGTACACGCTTGCGGACGCAAGTACCGTTCGCGGCGACCCCAAGTGCGCCAACAGATTCCCCGTGTTGGCGCCGGTCAGATTACTCGGGCCCACGGTCGACCAGTAGTGACGGTCGGCGATATTATCCACCGCGAGCCGCCAGGTGACGGGGAGGCTCCCAATGTTCGAGACATAGCGGGCACCAAGATCAAATAAATTGTAACCCGCCACCGTCAGCGTATTGGTGTCATTGCCGGGACGTGGACCGGAAAACTGGTAATTAAAGACGCCGACCAAGCCAGGCACGAAGGGAATTTTATATTCGAACAACGCATTGCCCTTCACTTTGGGTGCGCCGACATAGATCTTGTCGTTCGTCGCGAGCAGCGGCGTATCCTCGAGCCGGGCGTTGAGCAATGTGACGCCAGCATAAGTGGTCAATCCTTCCACGACTTCCCCGACCGCGGATAATTCCAAACCCTTATTGATTTGGTCGCCGCTGATCTCGAAAACGTTGGTTGCGGTATTGATATTGGCGAACGGCCGCTCGATGCGGAACAGCGCCGCCGTGAAATCAATCTTCGCCAGATTGACCTTGTAACCCAGTTCATACTCCGTACTGCGATAAGGCGCCAAGCTCGCCCCCGCGTTGACAGTGCCGCCCGGCGCCAAATCGCCGGCCTGTAGGCTGCTGGCGTATGTGAAATACGCGGTCATGAAGTTTGTGGGCATGAACATCAGGCTGCCGGTGGGGCTTGCGCCGTCGTTGGAGTATTCGGTGATTTGCACGCCCTTATTGTTGAAATTATTGACGTGAAACCAATCCTGACTGACCCCGATCCGGGCTCCCCAATACTGATTGAAACGCAGCGTGTCCCCAACGTTTACGCCTTGCTGATAAGTATCCGAGGAGTCGAAGTTTGCATTCGAATTCACCACCCCTGCGGCAGGATAAGGGTACTGCACCGGCGTATCGATCGTCGCCAAGCCAAGCAATAGTCGCGCCGCGCTCGGCGTTGTGATCAACGAATATGAAGAGGCACGATAGCCCGCGGTGCCAATGGTGAGATCGTGCGCAATGCCGAGGGTCTCGAAATGGCCGTCCAGATAACCCGTGTCACTCGTGATCACGAATCGCGGGGCGAAGGTCGAACCCATGGAGGATGTGTAGGCGCCCGCGTTGGTAGTCAGGTTGTTTACTTGGGTGTTGATATTACGCGTGGCATCCTGATTCAGCACACCCACCACCAGGTGCCAGTTCGAATCGAACTCATGTTTGACACGCGCAACGCCGATTTGAGTTTTCAAATCGGTGCCCAGATACTCTTGATTGTAGCCCTGCAGCTTTGGGTTCGGGGCCGACGGCAGGACGATTTTCTCGTTATAGGTAAACCAACCCGGATATCCCAAGTCGGTCAGCCGGTAGTCGGAGAAATTAAGCTCCAGCACGGTGCTGGCCCAGGGCTGCACGTCGATGCCCAGATCACCCAGCTCTCTTTTCTGGTGGCTGCCGGCAACGAAGCCGTCGCCTTCGCCGAAGACACCGTTGAACCGAAACTTCACCACGCCGTTCTTGTCGAGACGATCGCTCCAATCAATTTTTCCGGTGCCGATACTGTCGTTGGTGTAGGTGCCGGTGGCTTCGCGAAACGCCTCCTCGGTCGGCCGCTTGGAGATAAAATTAAACATGCCCGAGGGGTTTGCCGGTCCGTACAACGAGGCCGACACGCCGTTGACCACTTCAATCTGTTGAAATTGTTCCAAGGCCATCGCGACGGTGATGAACATCGTCATGCCGTCCAGGCGCGTGTTCTGAAAGTTGCCGCCCTGCATGCCGCGGGTCTGAGGCCGCAAAATATCGGGACCCTGTTGCTCTTGATACGCGACGAGGGGCAGGTATTTGGACACGTCTTTAAAGTTGACTGCCTGCGAGTTCTCGATCAGATCAAATGGCAACACGCTCACGGAGTACGGAACTTCGAGCAGATTGGACGATCCCAGGGGCCCGATCGAGGCCACTGCATCGACCCGGTAATCTTCCTCCCGGGTGCCGATGACCGTGAGACTTGTGGGGCTGGCCTTCTGTGGCGGCGGCGGTGCTGATTCGTCTGCACGTGCCAGGCCCGCGAGCGCCACAAATGCGACGGCGATGTAATAAACTGCTTTTATCATTTGAATTTCTTGTGTTTCTAAAACAACGCGCTAAGCGCCTGGGGAAGCAGCAGCAAGCTAGCACGATGGGTCGACGTCAACGATATGAACGGCCGCGCATAGGTTCGCACTCAGAGTGAATCGAATCGTTGCATGCCTGTGTAGCAGACATAGCGGCGGTTGGCGGCCCGCCCAATCAGGGTCATACCGGACCGCTCGGCGAGATCGCGGCCCATGGCAGTTACGCCATTGCGAGTCACCAGAATCGGGATGCCGTTGAAGGCTGCTTTCAGCACCATCTCAGCGGTGAGTCGACCCGTGGTGAAAAGTATCTTGTCGGCGCCGGCGACCCCATACAGCGCCATCCACCCGGTGACCGTATCGACACCGTTGTGGCGGCTCACATCTTCGATGCCGAACCACAGATCCTGTCCGCTGAATAATGCGCAGCTATGCACCGAACCGGCCGCTCGATGGATGTCATCATGCTCTCGCATCGTCTCAAGAATGCTCAAAAGGACACTGCGGGAAATCCGCGCCTCGCTCGCGGCTGGAAAGTCCGGTCCCTCGATGGCCTGCATCGGATCGCCAAATGCGCTGCCCAGCGCGCAACCGCTGCGAGCCAAGGGGCTGCTCAGGGCCGTAGCGGCGCGCTCCCCGACACGTGAGCGCACGCGCGCGGCGCCCGCAGTCCAATCGACGATGACGGATTCAAGCGCATCGACGTGATCGATCACACGTTGATTGCGAAGATAACCGATGATCAGCCACTCCGGTGCGGCGCCGAGAGTCATCAGCGTGACGAGTTCGCGTTCATCGAGCACGACACGCAGAGCCCGCTCGATCGGTAGTCGCAGCGAGCGCTGCTCGCCGCGATCATCGACAATCGCCACCTCGCACAGCAATTCAGTTGTCGCGCGGCTGAGTTGTGGAGCATTGTCCACGGGCTTAAGGGATTGCGCCCGCGGGCCCAGCACCAAGGCATTGACCTCAAGAGATTCGATGGTGCGCTCCCGCAGGGTTCGATAGCATGATGCTATCGTGTCTATCGACAAAAGCGACATTACCGGGCTCATTCTTGCCGGCGGCCGTGGCAGCCGCATGGGCGGCATCGACAAGGGTATGCAACCCTTTCAGGGCGTTCCCTTGGTACAGCATGCTCTGCAGCGACTGGCGCCGCAGGTAGGTCGCCTGATGATCAACGCAAACCGCAGTATCGATGGGTATCGCGCGATGGGCGTTCCGGTGTGGGGCGATGAAGTCGCGGATTTTCCCGGTCCCTTGGCCGGCATGCTGGCGGGGCTGAAGCATTGCGAAACCCCCTACCTTCTGACCGTGCCGTGCGACTCGCCTTTTTTTCCGCTGGACTTGGCCACGCGCTTGGGTCTGGGACTGTTGGAAAATGGCGCCGATATCGCAACCGCCTACACGCCCGACGGAGAAAAGCTGTTTCCACAGCCTGTATTCTGCTTGATGAAATCGTCTCTGCAAGAAAGCCTGCGGAGCTTTATTCGACGCGGCGAGCGCAAAACGGGCCTGTGGTCGCGCGAGCTCAATGGTGCCCGCGTCGTCTTCGACGATGCCGCCGCCTTTGCCAACTTCAATACCTTGGCGGAACTCACCGAGGCGGAGCAGCCGCATCCGTAGCGCGGTCGGATCGTACGCGCCCTAGACGTCGGCAGCTGTATCGGGCGAAAGAATCTTTCCGCCGCCGAAACTCAGCTGCACCGGGGTTGTACCGCCCTTGCTGATGCGCACCGCGCAATACTTGAACTCCGGAATTTTTCCGAAGGGGTCCAGGGCGGAATTGGTGAGCTTGTTGATCGCCGCCTCGTAAAAGCAAAAGGCGACAAAAACTGAGCCGCGGGGTGAACTCTCATCGGCGCGCGCGTACAAGCTGACCTTGCCGCGTCGCGACTGGATGGTGATCAAATCTCCCGGCTTGAGCGCCATCGCCGCAAGGTCTACGGGGTGGAGCGATGCCACGGGATCCGGCTCGATCGAATCCAGCACGCCGGACCGACGGGTCATGCTACCAGTGTGCCAATGCTCAAGTTGGCGGCCCGTGATCAGCACCAGCGGATAGTCCGTATCGGGTCGCTCATCCGCCGGAATGATGTCCGCGGGAACGAAGCGCCCTCTGCCGGTGGGTGTCGGGAAGTCATCGATAAACACCACGGAATCACCCGGATCGCCTTCTTGCAAACAGGGATAGGTGACGCTGTCTTCAGCTTGCAGGCGCTCCCAGGTAATGCCACCAATGCTTGGCATGGCGCGGCGCATTTCATCGAATACGGCGGCGACCGCTGCATCACCTTCCCCATAGGACCAGGACAGGCCCAGCCGATGCGCCAGATCGATGATGATCTTAAGGTCCTGGCGCGCGCTCCCCGGCGGGTTTAGCGCCTGGCGCCCCAGCTGCACGAAGCGATCCGTGTTGGTGAACGTACCGGTCTTCTCGGCGAACGACGAAGCGGGCAGGATGACATCCGCCAAATAGCCCGTTTCGGTCAGAAAGATATCCTGCACCACGAGCATCTCCAGTTTGGCGAGCGCTTCGCGCGCGTGATCGGCATCCGGATCACTCATCGCGGGATTCTCTCCCATGATGTACATGCCCTTGACGTTGCCGGCGAGAATCCCCTTGATGACCTCCACCACGGTGAGACCCGGCTCATCGTCGAGTTCGCTTTCCGGCACACGCCACGCCTTGGCGAAGCGCGCGCGTGCGTCCTTGTTATCCACGCGCTGATAGTCCGGGTACATCATGGGAATCAAACCCGCATCCGAGGCCCCCTGCACATTGTTCTGCCCGCGCAAGGGATGCAAACCGGTACCGGGGCGGCCAATCTGCCCGGTCATCAAGGCAAGCGCGATCAGGCAACGCGCGTTGTCGGTGCCATGGATGTGCTGGCTGATGCCCATGCCCCAGAGGATCATCGACCCGGAGCTGGTCGCATACAGGCGCGCAACTTCACGGATCGTCTCTGCGGGGACTCCGCAGATCGGCGCCATGAGGTCCGGGCTATAGCCCGCCACGTTTTTCACCAATTCTTCATAGCCCAGCGTGCGATCGGCGATGAATTTCGGATCCACCAGATTCTCTTCGATGATGACATGCATCATCGCGTTGAGGAGCGCCACATCCGTGTCGGCCTTGAATTGCAAAAAACGATACGCCGTGCGCGCCAATTCGCTGCGCCGAGGGTCCATGACGATGAGCTTGGTGCCGTTGCGCATCGCATTTTTGAGGAAAGTCGCCGCAACCGGGTGATTCACGGTCGGGTTGGCGCCGATAAGGATCACGACCCCGGCCTTGATGACATCCATCACGGGATTACTGACCGCACCGGAACCGATTCCCTCGAGGAGCGCGGCGACGCTTGAGGCATGGCAGAGTCGCGTGCAGTGATCGACGTTATTGCTGCCGAAGCCGGTGCGCACCAACTTCTGAAAGAGATACGCCTCCTCATTGCTGCCTTTGGCGGAGCCGAATCCGGCCAAGGACTTCTTGCCATGGGTGTCGCGGATTTTCGCCAGTGCACCGCCCGCAAAGTCGAGCGCCTCATCCCACGTGGCTTCTCGAAATACCTGCAGGACATTGTTGGGTTCCATGGCGAAATCGGCGCGCTTCGGCGCATCCTCGCGCCGGATCAGTGGCACGGTGAGCCGCTGCGGATGGCGCGAATAGTCAAAGCCGTATCGCCCCTTGACGCAAAGACGCGAGTGATTCGCAGGGCCGTCGCGGCCATCGACGTACAAAATCTTGTCATCTTTGACGTGATAGGTGAGCTGACAGCCCACGCCGCAATAAGGACACAGCGAATTGACGGACCGATCAGGCTTGGTCAGTGCCACTTCGCGCGCCGGCATGAGTGCGCCGGTTGGGCAGGCTTGAACGCATTCGCCACATCCGACACAGGTGGACGCGCCCATCGGATCGTCCATATCGAACACGATTTTCGCGTGCTGCCCGCGCGAGGCGAGACCGATTACATCGTTGACCTGCTCGTCGCGACAAGCGCGCACGCAGCGCGTGCATTGAATACAAGCATCTAGATTGACCGCGATGGCCGCGTGCGAATAATCCGGCGCCACCGACGGCCGCGGCGCAAAGCGCGGCTTCCCGACCTTCAGCTTGACCGCCCACTCATCCACTTCATTGTGGCGCGTATATTCCTTCTCGGGCATATCGGACTGCAGCAGTTCGATGACCATCTGCTGCGATTGTTTTACCCGCTCGCTGGTCGTGGTGACTTGCATGCCATTCACCGGACTGCGGCAACAGGAAGCAGCCAGCACCCGCTCGCCTTTGATCTCAACCATGCAGGCACGGCAATTGCCCACCGCCTCCATGCCGGCCTTGTAGCACAAGCGCGGTATCTCGATGCCTTCGCGGTCCGCGATTTCGATGAGGGTGTCGGTGTGGCGCGCGCTGATTTCGCGGCCGTCCAAGAGGAATGTCACGGTCGAGGCATCGGCCTCCTCACGTTCAATTCGAGTGATGGCGTTCATGGGCCGATTCTCTCAGTTCACTTCATTCGGAAAGTACTTGATCACGCAGTCCACCGGATTGGGGGCCGCTTGCCCCAGGCCGCAGATGGAGGCATCGCGCATCACTTGCGACAACTCCGCCAGCAGTGGCGCGTCCCAGTGCTCGCCGGCGATCAACATATTGGACTTGGCGGTACCGACCCGGCACGGCGTGCATTGTCCGCAAGACTCGTGTTCGAAGAATCGCATCATATTGCGCGCCGCGGCTTTTGCGGTGTCGTGGTCCGACAGAACGATCACCGCTGCGGAACCAATGAAACAGCCGTACGGCTGCAAGGTGTCGAAATCCAGCGGTATGTCGCCCATACTGGCCGGCAGAATGCCTCCCGAGGCACCTCCCGGCAGATAGCCATAAAAACTATGTCCTTCCTGCAATCCACCGCAATATTCCTGAATCAGCTCGCGGATGGTGATGCCGGCGGGCGCCAATTTGACCCCCGGCTCCTTCACGCGACCCGAGACGGAGAAGCTGCGTAAGCCCTTGCGGCCATGGCGACCATGGGCAGCGAATGACGCCGCGCCTTTTTCCAGCAATTCACGCACCCAATACAGCGTTTCGAAGTTATGTTCCAGCGTCGGTCGGCCGAATAGTCCCACTTGCGCCACATACGGCGGCCGCAGCCGCGGCATGCCGCGCTTGCCTTCAATGGATTCGATCATCGCCGACTCCTCGCCGCAGATGTAGGCGCCGGCCCCACGCCGCAACTCGATCTTCGGTAAAGGCGCCGGCGGATTCGCCTTGAGCTTCGCAAGTTCGGCCTCGAGCAGAGCGCGGCAGCCATGGTATTCGTCGCGTAAATAGATATAGATCGCCGAAATGCCCACTGCCCATGCCGCAATCAACATGCCTTCCAGAAAACGATGCGGGTCGCGTTCCAAATACACGCGGTCCTTGAATGTACCGGGCTCTCCCTCATCAATGTTTACGGCCATCAGCCGCGGCGCCGGTTCGCCCCGTACGATGCGCCACTTGCGTCCGGCCGGAAAACCCGCGCCCCCCAAACCACGCAAGCCCGAGTCTTCCATGGTTTTAATGACCGCCTCGACGTCCCGCCGATGTTCAATGCAGTCGCGCAACGTGTTGTAGCCGCCTTGGCTCTGATACTGATCAAAATCGATGTAGGAACCGGGCTGGTCGTGCGAGTCTCCCGCAATGACGGCGGCGCGGACCGTCTCGAGCGTGGCCTGGGCGACCGGCTTTTGATGCACCACGGCGACCGGCGCCTGCTCGCAGCGACCGACGCAGGGTGCTGGCACCACGCGCACATCGCGCCCAAGCAACGCGGGCAATCTCTCGAGCAGCCCTTTGGCTCCGGCCATTTCACAGCTGAGGCCATCGCAAACCCGCACCGTCAGCGCCGCGGGCGCCGGAACTGCGCCGTCTTGGCCTTCCTTCGCAATATCGAAGTGATGATAAAAAGTCGCCACCTCGTACACTTCGGTCTGCGCCAACCCAAGCATCCGAGCAAGCGCCGCCAGGTGGGGGGCGGAGAGTTGCTTGTAGCGATCGTGAATGAGATGCAGATACTCAATCAGCAGGTCATGGCGCAACTGCTGGTCCCCGACCAGGGCCCGCACCGCCGCCGCCGCATCCGGGTTGACAGTCCTGCCCTTGGGCGCCTCGCGCTTGCGTTGTTTGCTCGCCCCCAGCTTGGCCAGCGGTATCACCCTCTCATTCACTTCACTCTCCAGGCGCCGAATTTCGTAATATATTATACATCAGCCAGCTTTCCCCCAAGGTTGCCCTCCCGGTAGGAATCATTCATGCCCTCTGACAGCCCGATTACCGCGCAGGCCGCCGAGGAGGCAATTCGCCGCCATATGCCGACGTTGTCGACCGAGACACGGCGCCTATCGCAGTGCGTCGGCCGCATTCTGCGTCAGGATGTGTTCGCGGAGCGGGATAACCCCCCTTTCGACAGGGTCTGCATGGATGGTATCGCCGTGGACCAAAGCTCGCTAGCAAGGGGCGCGAGGCGCTTCATCGTCGAGGCGACCCAATCTGCGGGCGCACCACCCGTGTCACTGCAACACGCTGAGCACGCCATCGAGGTCATGACCGGCGCCATGCTGCCGCATGACACCGACGTGGTCATTCCTTTAGAACAGTACACACTCGATCACTCGGTGGCCACGCTCACCGGGGAGGTAGACGGAACTCCTTTCCGGAATGTGCAGCGTCGCGGCGAAGACGGCCGTCGCGGATCTTTGATGCTGAAAACCGGATCGTTACTCGGGGCCCCCGAAATCGCCGTCGCCGCCTCGGCGGGGCTGGCCCATCTTCAGGTCAGCGCTGACCCGACGTTCATGATCATTTCGACGGGCGATGAGTTGGTAGAACCTGGCGAGGCGATCGCTGAACAGCAAGTGCGACGCTCGAACGCCTACGCAATGATGGCCACTCTTCGCTCCCGGGGATTTCAGCGCGTCGGTAATGATCACGTCATCGACGATGCGGCGCGGCTTCAGGAGCGGTTGACCTTGCATCTTGCGACTCACGACGTGCTGATCTTGAGCGGCGGGGTTTCGATGGGAAAGTTCGATTTGGTGCCAAAGGTGCTTGCGCAATTGGGCGTGCGCGAGGTCTTTCATCGGGTCGCACAGCGGCCGGGTAAACCCATGTGGTTTGGTGTCGGTTCCAAGGGTCAAGCCGTCTTCGGGCTACCGGGAAATCCAGTATCCACCCTCGTCTGTTTAATTCGTTATGTCATCCCCGCGCTGACGGCCGCGGCCGGCGCCACGCGAATGCCTCAGGAACGATTGGCATTGAGCGCTCCGGTCACTTTTGATTTGCCGATGACATTGTTTATGCCGGTATCAACTGTCCCCGACGAGTGGGGCCGACCCTGGGTCATGCCGCGACCGACCAATACCTCTGGCGACTACCTGAGCCTCGTTGGCACTGATGGCTTCATCGAGCTGCCGCCGGGGCCTAACACGTACCCCAAAGAATTCGTCGCCAATTTGTATCGCTGGTAACGACAGCGTGAGGATTGCCGCGAACGGCCGCGCCGCCATCGCACTGCCGTCGTTGCCCCAGTTCCAGACCTGATTCACTTCGACCATTACAGTTGCCAATTCCGTCGCGCTCGTTATATTAGAGCGAATATTGCGCGGTAGCGACAGCTTTTTTTGGGGAAGTACAATGCGGTCGGTCTGGTGGTGCGCCCTTGCGGCGCTTGTCTCAACTTTCGTTGTGAATCATGCGGCGCACGCCGCCGAACCGGCTGCAGCCGCTCCTGAAGCATGCACCAGCTTCGAGGACTTCGTCGGTACCGCTTGTCCGCTGACCTGGCACGGCATCACCATTTACGGCGCGTATGACGTCGGTGTGGGCTGGGTCAGCCACGGCCTACCGGAGAACGGCTATAACTACGAAGGCGAATCGCTGGTCAACCGCAACGCGAGTAATTCGCGATTCGTGCTTGCGCCGAACAACCTGCAGCAGACGGGTCTGGGCATCAAGGGCAAGATCGAGTTCATGGCCGACTGGTACGCGGTGTTCAACGCCTCCACCGGCATCAATCCGCAGTCCGGCCAGCTCGCCAACATGGCAGCCACCAATACCACGAACAACGGTTTACCCCGGTACGCCTATTCGATTACCGGCGACGGTGCGCGCGCGGGCCAAGCCTTCAATGACGAACTCTATGCCGGCGCATCGTCCCGGTATTTCGGCACGCTGACCTTCGGTCGTCAGCGCTCTCTTGGTACCGATGCGATGCTCACTTATGATCCGGCTGGCGGCGCCTACTCCTTTTCCTACATCGGGTATAACGGCACGATGGCCGGCGGCGGCGACACCGAGGACACGCGTTGGGACCAGGCCATCAAATATCGCCTTAGCTATGGTCCGGTCCATTTCGGCGCAATGTATAAATTCGCCGACGGTTCGGGCGGCTGCTACTCCGCCGCCGCAACCTGGAGCGCCGCCACTTGTACGCCGGAACAGGCGCGTAACACCGCCTATGGATTCGACCTTGGCGGAGAGTACGCCAAGTTCTCCGCAGACGTCGTCTTCCAACATTACAATCAGGCTATCAGCGTACTCAACCCCTTGCTGGGGCCCCAGAGTCTGACGCAGCCCTATCAGTCGACCACCAACAGCATCAATACAAACCCCATCACCGGGGCCAATATGATCGGAACGGACAACACCGAATATGGCATCGTTACCGACAACACCGCCATTATGGTCGCTGCCAAGTACACCTGGGACCCATTCAAATTCTATGCCGGCTACGAGCATATCCAGCAGTTCAACCCGTCAAACCCGTTGGGCATTGGCGCTTCGGCGCAGGGCGGTTATCTCCTGAGCGGCGTCGAAGACAATAATCTTGATTCTCCCAAGATCGTGCAGGTCGCCTGGACGGGCGTGAAATACGCGTACGACATCAAGACCGACATCACTTTGTCCTACTATCATCAGTGGCAGAACGACTTCCGTGTTCCGCCGGCCTGCCCGCCCAGCAGTTTCCGCGCTTCCTGCTCGGGCTTCCTCAACGAGGGTTCGCTTTATGCGGATCATCACTTCACCAAGCGTTTCGACGCTTACGCCGGAATTGCATATTCCAACGTCAGCGGCGGTCTGGCCATCGCCATTCCTCACGGCCCCGGCGTCCCGTATAACTATAAAAACAACACTGCTCCGACAGTTGGTGCCCGCTTCACCTTCTGATCGATGCTTTACGCAAGCTTGGTGCGTAGCGCCTCGCGAGAATTAATGATTCGTCACGTTAAGTTGAGGACAGGAACGCGATTGCACCGGGTAGGCGCTGGGTGCGCAGCTACACTTAAGATATTGAACGGATACAATTCGATTCGGTCGAATGCTGTTGCATCGTCACACTCCTAAGCGCCATTCATTGAACTACAGCAGCCATAAGCACACCAATCGCCCAAAAATCTCAATGATGCCGAAAGCATGGTTGGGGCGGTGCTGGCGGGAGTACATCTACAAAATGTTTTGGATGTCGCGATGCCGCGTAGCTTTGATCACTGCTCTTGCGACTGCCGCGCACGCAGGGCCTGCGCCTTTTGATCTCGCGGGTCCAGTTCTTGAGGTGAAAATCACTCGGGCTGCGCAAACGCTGCCTGTTTTTGAGGTCCCCAATCTCGCCGTCGGTGACCAAATATGGATCAAAGCGGATTTGCCATCGACTCAATCGGAACATTTCCTGTTGGTGATCGCATTCTTGAGCGGATCGACCAATCCGCCGCCCAAGAATTGGTTCTACCCGTGCAAGACGTGGACCAAAGAATGCGCGCGCGACGGGCTGACCGTGACCGTGCCGCCGGGTGCAAAGCAGGTGCTGCTATTTCTCGCGCCTGAAACCGGCGGGGACCTCAAGACATTAATCGGCGCTGTTCGCGGCCGGCCAGGGACCTTCGTTCGCACGTCGCAGGATTTGAACCAAGCAGCACTCGATCGCGCGCGCCTCGAACACTATCTTTCCGCGATTCGAATCCTCAACAACGAGGACTCTGCCAGGCTAAAGATCGCGGCGCCGCTCCTGGCGCGCAGCCTCGCTATCAAGGTGGACGACAAGTGCTTGGATCGTCTTCCGGAGATGCAGGCGCCCTGCCTGATGCAGGGACAAGAGTCGCTCATTTTGAATGACGGACATACCACGTCGATTGTCGAGGCCCTGACCTCGGGTCCCGGAAGTGACTTGGCCATGGAAGCGAGCTACACGCCACAACTGAGCTACGGGTACTACAGTCCTTACATTGCCTCGATCTTGGATATCGCGCGAATTCTGGACTCGCTTGGCGTGGCTCAATACCAGTACATTCCGGCACTTGGGGCCGAGCGGCAGGATAAGGTTGCGCTGACGCTGAACGCCGCCCCCTCGTTTCAAAATCCGAAATCCGTTTTGGTGGCGGCGCTCCCGGCCGTGGAGCAGACGCAGTTTCCGCCGTTGCATGCGGTAAGCCCGACAGAGACCTACTGTGCCAGTAAGGCAATACTCGTCCTGCCCGTCGAAGGCGCGCCGTTGGTTTTTTCCGCCGGCTATGCGCATGATATGTCGTTGAGTGTGACTCAGTCGGACGGCTCGATAGTGCGCTTGCCCACCGCGCCCGACGCGCTTCAGGGCGGCTATGTGATCGACACCTCTGGCCTGGGTTCCGCGAGTCTCGGCGACAGTATCCATGCATCGTTGCAGGGTAAGTGGGGTTTTGACTCCTACCAGGGTCCGAGTTTCCGCCTGACGAACGCGCGCGCCGCCATTTCGGAGTTGGATGCGGGAGACGCGGCAAACCTAGTCGCCGGGCGCCAGAATACGCTTCGTCTTCGCGCCAAAAGCGTTACTTGTATCGACGGCATTACGCTGAAGGACTCCCAGGGCAAGGAATTGGTCGCCGACTGGAAAGCCGTTAGGCCCAATGAAGTCGAGGTGAAACTGGCCCTGCAAGACACCCAGCCCGGTGCTTTGACGTTGATGGTCACTCAATCTGGTGCCGCTGGCCCTCAAGCGATTCCTATCCGCGTGTTTGCTGACGCCGGACGCTTTGAGGGGTTCACGTTACACGCCGGCGATACCCAGGGAACACTGAAAGGCAGCAGGCTTGATGAGGTCGCGAGTCTCAGCATTGGCAAACTGCTATTCATGCCGGGCGAACTCTCCACCCGCGCCGGCCCCGAAGAGCTTTTGATGACCACCCAGGATGCACAGGCTATCGCTGATTTGAAACGGGGACGCCCGATCGCGGCGACAGTAACGTTACTCGACGGTCGGGTATTCCCGCTGGTCGCATCGGTTGACTCGCCTCGCCCACGAGTCACGTTGATCAACAAAAGTGTGCAGTCCTCACCAAGTGCAGATAACAGCAACCTTAGACTCGTTGATGCGGGCGAACTGCCACAGGATGCGACTCTGACCTTCTCGGTACGAACCGATGTACCGGCCGCTTTTTCGCAGAACGAAAGCATCGAGGTTGCGACGGCTGATGGGTCCTTCACGACGAACTTGGGCGTTGCTAATGGGGGCATGACACTTGAGAATTCCCACGTCGCCGTCATCACCCTGAATTCGGCCAAAGTATTTGGTCGCGCCGCTTTTGGACCGTTGCAATTTCGCGTCAATGCCAGCGGCGTCGCGGGCGATTGGCAACCATTAGCGACATTGGTACGGCTGCCGGCGCTGCAGGCGATTGACTGTCCTGCCACTCCCGAACTTGCATGCAAGCTCTCGGGCACTGATTTGTACCTGATCGATTCGATGTCCAACGATCCGCAGTTCGCGCATCCCGTGCAAGTTCCCGAGGGATTTCTAGGATCGGCGCTGCCAGTTCCCCACCCCGGCGCAGCGCCGCTTTACGTAAAGCTGCGCGACGATCCGGCCGTGATCAATCTGACCACCCTATCGGCTCGGCAACTGCCAGCATCTCCCGCCGAACTCGAACGCTCCGTCACGCGTCAGCAAGCGCCGCCAAATGTTGCGCCCAATTCACAGTGATTGGTGCGACTAGTTGAATTTTATGCCGATGGCAAACCGCCGCGGACTATGGAGTGCGCAATACACCACTTCGGCAGTTGTCCGATAGTTCAGTAGCGAATCGCTGACGATGACCTGCTTGCCCACCGGCCACCTGCGGCGTGTAATGAGGCGTGCTCCGTGTTCGCTGAGGTTTACGAAAACCACGGTCTCATTGACAGCCGGCCCCTCAGCCGCCTTGAGACTCGCCACCGTATTGGTGGCCATGCGGTGCTCGGTTCGTCCGGTTTGCATGTCATTCACCCCCCCGGGGTTGCCGGTTGAATTAGCGATGTGAGCGGGATCAGCGGCGGCGCAGCACCAGCGTCGGATGCCAACCGGTCTCTGCGTTTATGTCGATAAAGCGCGGTATCAGCCTGCTTCATCAGCTCTGGCAGCGTCACGGGCTTGCGGGGATCGAAGTGCGCCACGCCGACACTCAACGACAATTTGTACAGGCCTTCGGCGCCTGCGCACTCAGCCACCTTGGATTGCAACCGCCTGCAGATCGCCTCTGTGCTGCGTCCGGGTACCTCGGTGATCAAGGCCACAAATTCGTCGCCACTCAAGCGGGCGGTTACGTCAAATTTGCGAAAAGTCTCCCTAATGCACGCCGCCGCGAGCGCTAGTGCGCGATCACCTTCGCTGTGGCCAAAGCGGTCGTTTATCGATTTGAGCCCATCCACATCAGCGAAGAACAGCAACATATGCTGGCCCGTGTCGCAGGCACATCTCAGATGCCGAGTCGCAAGCGCAATGAATCCGCGGCGGTTATGCAGGCCGGTCAGGTCGTCCCGCAATGCCATCTGCAGCAGTGCGCGCTGCAAGCCCAGGTGCCCGTGGGTGAAGCGCATGATTCGCGCAATGCTGTCCGATGCCATCAATGCACGCTCCAGGACATCGTCAGGCCCGGAGCCCAAGCGAGTCAGGTTGCCGCCGGCCCCTGGAAAACCCTGCGCCTGTTCCAGGGCACCGTGAATGTCGGGCAGCAAAACCACCGGCAGGTTCGGAATCTTGTCGCGCACCTGAATGACCATGCACAGTGCAAAGTTACGCGTCAATGTTGAATCCAGGAGCAGCACATCCGGTGATTTCTCGGCGATCATGAGCACTGTGCGGTCAAAGTCCTCCATATTCACCCGCAAGCCCTTCACGTCCATCAGATGACAATCGATCGACTCATCCGTGCCTCCGTTCAAAAACCAGGAGTTTTCCCGACTGTCCAAAACCACGAGTGCCTTAAGCAGTTTTTGTTTCATAGTCTCGTTTTCACCCGTTTTTTTCGACTGACCACCTGCTGGACAGCATAGACGGCGTAGCCATCAGCACAATCGGGTGAATTCTTGATGGATCTGTTGGAAAAGACCGGATGCCCCGAATCAGGGGCGCCGCAGCATCGAGCTGATCACGGCTCTAGCAAGCCATTGCGGATCGCATAGCGAACCAGCCCGGCGGTCTGATGAATGTCGAGCTTTTCCATGAGCTTGGTGCGGTGCGTGTCGGCCGTTTTGACGCTGATACCCAGCAACGCCGCGATCTTCTTGGTCGAATGCCCCTCGCCTACCAGCTGCAGAACTTGCCGTTCCCGCACGCTCAGTTGTGCGTTGGGCCCTTCGGTGTTGTTCAGATAGGCGCGGACCACGGCCTTTGAGATCTTGGGGCTCAAATACACCTCGCCGCGATCCACATGCCGGATTGCCGCCACCAAATCAGTGCTCGCTTGCGTTTTGAGCACGTAACCGCGTGCGCCGATGCGCAATGCCTCGACGGCATACGGTTCTTCCATATGACGGGTGAGAATGATCGCGCGCGTTTGCAGGCTAAGCCGTGCCGCTTCGCGCAATACGGCCAGGCCGTCAAGGCCCGGCATATCCAGATCCAGCACGGCGATCTCGGGGAGCAGTTCCTGGATCATGCGAATCGCCTCGAATCCATCGGCGGCTTCGCCCAATACTTCGATTTGCTCCTTCTCCAGCACCATTCTCAATCCCTGCCGGACAATGAGATGATCATCCGCAAGAATCACACGAATCGGCATTCATTTCTCCACTGGAATGGATATCACCAATTCGGTCCCGTGACCCGCGCCTGAGTTGATCCGTAGGTGCCCGCCGACCACACTCAGACGCTCGCGAATGCCGATCAAGCCGAAGCCTTGTTCGCCTTGCCGGACGGCGCTCGACGCGGGGTTAAATCCCCTGCCATTGTCGCGTATGCAACAGCGAACCGAGTCGGCTGTTTGCTGAAATCCGATCCACACCTTGGTTGCCTGCGCGTGCTTGACCACGTTGTGCAGCGCCTCTTTGGCGATGTGGTACAAGGTCGTCTCCACGCGCTTTGGCAATCGCTGCTCGGGCCCGGCATCGATGTTTATCTGCAGTTGGGAACGCTGCGCGAGTCCTTCGAATAAATACCGCAGGGCCGGCACCAATCCTAAATCGCTCAATAGCGCGGGCACCAGTTCGTGCGACAGCCGGCGCAGCTGAGACTCGATCTGATCAAGCAGCTGCGTCACCTTGAGAACATGCGGTTGAACGGCCGGCACCTCGTCCGATAGGTTTTGCAGCGCGATGTACACCGCCACCAATAATTGCCCTGCCTCATCGTGAAGCACGTTGGCGATGCGCTTCGCTTCCTGCTCCAGCACCTCGTTGAAGTGGCGCAGAGCGGTATTGGCTTCGCGAAATCCGCCATATGTCATCTCATAGGGCGCGACGCACTCAGCAAAAAATTGCGCAGCGCCCGTCAGAATTCGATCACACTCCGAAGTTGCCGTCTCATGTGCCAGCAACCTGCGCAGACAAGCATGGTGAGTGTCCGCAATCGCGACCAAGCTCGTGCCTGCCTCCAGGGCGCGGCGCCCGATTTGATACGCCTCCTGCAGGGCCGCCTCCCCTGCGCCGCCCAAATAGTTTTGCAACGATGCCGGATAGGCGGTGGCGGCTTCTGTCACACCTGTGTACCTCGATAGCGTGCAGCCAGGACCAAGGCATCATCGTTGCCTTTGCAGGCGTTTGCCAGTATCCCGTCCGCCACCGACTCGATCTTGGCGTCCATGGCGATGCGCAGCGGATGCTCGGTGATTACACCGTCGGTGACCATCGTCAATATATCGCCTGGTCGAATCGGCAACTCCTCGGCGCGAAGCGTGGGCAGGTGACTGCCGACCACGCCGTTGCGCAGCAGTAACTTGTCGCTCGGCAACGCTGGCTCCAGGTGCAGTAAAGCGCCCTCGACGTTGCCGACACCGATCCAGGTCAGCACCGAGTTCTCGGTATTGAACTCTGCAAGACTCATGGCCACTCCGCGCGTTGCTCGCAACGACTCGTGGCAACGATGCAGCAATTCTATGAGCGGATCACCGGCGTACTGCTGCAGCATCGCGACTGCGATTTTGGCTGCGGCGGCCGCGGCTCGCCCATGCCCCAAACCGTCAATTACGGCAAAGATCATTCCGTTCGCAACCGGACCGGCCCAATGCCGGTCACCCGATACCGTTTCTCCCGGCATCGTTGCGGCGGCTGTGCTCCATTCGAGACCTGCCGCTTTCAATTGAACCACTTCTTGACCGTGATCATCGTTCCCTGCCCCAGCTCCGATTCGATGGCGAACTCATCCATCAAACGTTTGACGCCAGGCAGTCCGAGGCCCAACCCGCCGGACGTCGAATAGCCATCGCGCAACACGTTCTCAAGGCTGCGAATGCCCGGGCCGCTGTCGCGAGCGACGATCACGATACCCTTCCTCTGAGCGATTTCCACGCTGCGCATCATCACTTCGCCCTGTCCCGCATACATGACGATATTTCGAGCCAACTCGGAAATCGCCGTGGCAATCAAAGTAGCGTCGGTTGCGGTGAAGCCGATGGCCGCGGCCAATGATCTTCCCTGCTGCCGTGCCGCTACGATATCTCCGTCTGAGCGGATGGCTACCACAATATCTTGTAGCACAGGCATTCGCTCTCAGATTTTGCCGGTGGCTCGTTGTTGCAGGTGCGCGAGACCCTCCTCCAGATCGAGCGCGGTCGCCACGCCTTCCATCGTCAGGCCAAGCTGCACCATGGCAAATGCAACTTCCGGCTGGATGCCCACGATGACCGTATCCGCACCGCGCAGACGTATCATGTTGGTGATGTCGCGCAAAGTCCGCGTCGCGAATGAATCCATCACGTCCAGCGCGGTGACGTCGATGATCACGCCATTCGAGCGGAAGTGAATCACCTTGTCGATCAGCGCCCGGCGCAGCTGTAAAAGATCCGCATCCGAGAGCGCAGCCTGGATGGTCGCTATGAGAAATCGTCCCTGTTTTAGGATTGGGACTTCCACGCTCCGGCCTATGGCGAGGCCGAATCCGCAACCGGCACCACCTTGTAGCCCAGCAAACGCTCTGCTTGCTCGATGCCGCCTTGCAAATCGCCGACGGTATTCATCTTCCCAAGATCGACCCCGATGGTGACGATGGTCTGTGCAATTTCGGGAGATAGACCGGTCACGATCACTGTCGCACCCAGCAGTCGTGAAGCTTCCACGGTCTGCACCAAGTGATTGGCGACGGTGGCATCCATTGCCGCCACGCCGGTGATGTCGATCACCACCACCTTGGCGCGGTTCGTGCGTATGCCGCGCAGCAACTGCTCCGTCAACTGACGCGCGCGCTGCGCATCGATGACGCCGATGATGGGCAAAATCAGCAACCGCTCGCGGACCTGCAAAACCGGCGTGGAGAGTTCGCGGATTGCCTCCTGTTGCTGGCGAATGACGCGTTCGCGCTCCTGCACGAAGCCGACCGCCACCGTGTTGGCGATGCGGTTGGCCGCGGGCTCATAAGCATCCAAGATGCGGTTCAGCATCGTGAAATCGCTTTGATACTTGGCGAACAATGACCGCGCCAAGACGTCGCGAAGCAATAGCACGATTCCGACGACTTCGTGGGTTTCCACTCCGCGGGGGATGATGCGTTCGGACAAATTGCGCGCATACGATTGCAGGGCTTCGAACGTTCCGGTCGCGAGCGCCTCGACGTAGTTGTCGTACACGGACGTGGCTTCGGCGAACAGCTCTTCCTTGGTCATCGCTGTCAGCAGCCGCGCTTCGGTGATGCGGTTGGCCCACTCCTCGCGCAACTGCGTGCGGTTCTGCCGCAGGTGCGCCACGAGTTCCTGCAGTAACTCGGTCGATTGCGCCGCGGTTCGTTGTTCTTGGTTGGCGGATCTTTTACTCGAGGCCATGACAGTGACTCCTAAGCGGATACCTGGTCCGAAGGAGCCTTCGAACTCCCCTCCCTTTTGCCTAATGTACAGGGAAACAGGGGATTGCATCATCAGGAGAATACCTGATCGGGCTTCCTGGGCAGGAAGGCTACGGGTCTTGTATTTTCTTATGTTCAGTACGAACCAGCGTGATCGCAAACAGCCCCGCGACAACTGCGGACGTTGCGCCCACCAGCGCAGCTGCGCGGAACGCCGGAATGAAGGCGGTCGACGAATCTTGTTTCGAAAACACCAGGCCAAGCAACGCAGTGGCCGCCAATCCGGCAATCCTTGCCACGGCGCTGTTGAAGCCCGACGCAGTCCCGACGTGATCCGTGTCCACCGATGCCATCACTGCGGTGGTAAGCGGAGCAACGCTCACCCCCATGCCCAACGCGACCAATAACGTGGCTGGAAATATATCGGCCCAATAGTCAACGGCGCCCGCGCCGACGCGCGCATAAAGAGCAAGCCCGAGACCCACGAGCAAGGATCCGCAGGATAGCGGTAAGCGGCCGCCGATGCGAGCAGCGACCCGGCCCATTAACCGTGAACCGACCCCGATCAAGACCGGCACCGGGAGCAGCGCAGCTCCCGCTGCAACGGCTGACCAGTGATGTATTTGTATGAGCAGAAATGGCAGCAAAACAAGCAGTCCACCCAGACTCCCATACAAAAAGAACGTCAACAGCGTCAGGCCCACGAACGAGGCTGAGGAGAACATTGCAAATGGCATGAGTGCGCGATCTGCCAAACGGCCTTCCTGCCAAAGAAAAATGCCCAGAAACGCCAGCCCGGCAATCAAGGTAGTCCATATTGAAATACTCGAGCGGTGGGAACCCGCGGCGTCCGTCAAAGACCACGTCAGGAGTCCGAGCGCGAGGGTTGCGAAGGCCGCTCCCCAGACGTCGAGCCGAGGCGCCTCTGCGCTTTCTCGCTGTTCGGCGATGAACTTCCACGCCAGGAAACCTGCAGACAACGCCACTGGTATGTTGATGATGAAAATGACGCGCCAGCCAATCGCATCAATGAGCCACCCGCCAATGATGGGACCGACCGCGCCGGCCACCGCGCCGACCGCCGCCCAAGTTCCGATCGCGCGACCGCGTTCCACGCCCGAAAATGCGCCGCCGATAATTGCGAGGCTGTTGGGCATCAACAGCGCAGCACCGATCCCCTGCGCGCTTCGCCCGGCCAGTAGCCACGCAAACGTGGGGGCAGCGGCGCATAGAATTGAAGCTGAGGCAAACAGCGCCAACCCGATCAGAAACAGTCGCCGCCTGCCAAAGTGATCGCCGAGGCTGCCGCCAAGCAGGATCAGCGCCCCTAAAGGCAGCAAGTAGGCGTTGATGGCCCAGGAAAGGATCGAAGGATCTGCGTGAAGCCCGCTGGCCAACGCAGGGAGCGCAACATTGACGACGGATCCATCAATGAATGCGAGACTTGATCCTAAGATGCTGGCCGCCAATGTGGCGCGAAGTGGGTTTTCTAACATCGCACATGGAGTGACGCCGGCAAGGACACGTCACCTCTTGGGGTACTCCGTGAAAACATAGTCCTGCATCTTCACTATCGTGTGGCACGCGAACCCGCACTTGGCGTCGTTCGCCTGCGGCGGCTTATCCGCCTGTGTGCCCGGCCTGAACGTATCGGACGCGGTGTCATACTCAAACTCGGCATATCCCCATCCGCCGCTGTCCGAGAACCTCTTGCTATCCTTCACCATGAAATCAATGTCATGGAGGGTGTCGGGCACCAGCGGCTCACCAGGGTATGTCTCGTGCTTTTTCGGGTTCCAGTGGATCTTGGCCATTTTGGCGCCGTCGGGGAAGGGCCTGCCGTTACCGGGCACACCAGCCTTATACGCGTCGATCATCGCGGGGTTGCCGAGGATCATGGCAACCAGCCCGCCGTTATTGCTGATAGAAATGGTCCGCCATCCTTCGTATCCCCTGAACTCGGAGAACGCGAGCCCGTTCGGCACTTTGAGGGTGTACTTGTCCTGGGCGGAAATCGCGGCACCTACGCCTAAGACGGCGAGCGCTACAGCAATACCCACACTGATCAGCATGCTTTTTCCCTTCATCGCCGCCACTCCTTTATGTTCTTAGTCCTGCTCACCAAGAGTTTGGACGTACGTTTTGCCGTAGGGATAGAAAAGTTCCTTGCGGCCTTGCTGCCACGCCGCTTTGAGTTCTGGAGTTGTGATGTCCCAGTCCGGCCGGCATTTTCTGGTGACCGCACGTAGGTCTTGGCGTAGCTCTTCCAGAGTTGGCCGGCCAAAGAACCAGTAGCCGTTGTAGACCTTATAAATGACCAGGCCGGGTTCGAGGACAATCACGTGGGGAATCATCGGATTGTTGATAGGATCAGTGTATTCGGCAATATCCAGATCTTTTTGGACAACACGGCGCACGTCGGAGAGGAACGGCCAGTGGGCACCGACTCCGCTGCGATATTCATTTGTCTGTGTGATGTTGTCGGTGCTGATCGTGACGAGCCGGCAATAAGCAACCTCGAGTTCACGATGAAGTTCAACAAGCCCCTCAGCCTGCCGGCGGTCCTTCGGGCAGAACCCTCCCCGACTGAGAACCAGGACCATCGGATGTTGTGCTTGCAGCGCGGAGAGCTTGCGGCGTTTCGCGGCGTGGTCAGATAGCTCATAGTCCGGGAACACCGCGCCGGGAACAATATCCGCTCGCATACGAACTCCTTGATCAAAGGGAGAAGATGACGATAGCTGCTGTGCCGTTACCACCAAAAAATCCCGACACGGTTCCGGACGTCGAGGCGACATACTGCCTGCCGTTAATTTCGTAGCTGATGACGCCTCCTCCAACGGTTCCTCCCGTGTTGAACATGTAAAGCGTCTTGCCAGTCGCTGCGTCGAGAACAAAGAAGTTGTCATCCAGGTCGCCGCTGAAAAGAACGCCGCCACCGGTCGCTGTTACGCCGGCCACGAGTGGAGTCGGCCACTGGCGTTTCCATTTCTCTTTCCCTGTTACGGCGTCGATGGCCTGAATCCACCCACGCGCTTGATCGCGCGGGTCAGGATTTGCCGCTCCACCGTAATAATGGGCATTGAGGGTGAACTCAGGCGGCTTTTCAGTCTTGGTGAATACCGCACACCAGTCGACCGTCGCGACGAACAGCGTGTTCGAACCCGGCGAATACGCGGGGCCATTCCATTCCATCCCACCGAGCAAGCCGGGGCAGGAATGCGCGCCCTCCACGGTCGGCATGACATCCCAATTGGTGCGGCTCGTGATCGGTTTCTCGTAGAGCTGCGCGTGGGTCTCGCGATCGAGTACACGAATCAAGCCGTCCTTGCCGCTGATTGCGATCAGATCACGAGACTTGCCGTTGACCGCAGCATTGAACAATGGACTGACCTGGCTTAAGTCCCGATCGTGTGCGTCTGCGGGACCGAACTGATGAAACCACAGGAGTTTTCCGCTCCGAACGTCCAGGGCGACGGCGGAATTGGTATATAGAGTTATCGCCCGGACGCACAGTTTCATAAAAATCCGGCGAGGGTTTCCGACCGGAACATATAGAATGCCCTTGGCCACATCCAAGGACAGTGGGCTCCAAAGACTTCCGCCGCCGTGATCGCGCGCATTTGGGTCTGCTCCACGTGTCGGCGCCCGCCTCATTCGCATCGGGAATCAGGTTGAAGCGCCACTTCTGCTCGCCCGTCTTCAAATCAAATGCGCCGATCCAATTCTTTGCCCCCCAATCGGCCCCCGCGGGTCCGAAGATCACGCGATCCTCGAAGATCAGTGGCGGCATGCTCAAGTATTGCGAGGTCTTCGAATCGGCAATCTTTTTGTTCCACAACAACGAGCCATCCTTCATGTTCAGCGCAATCAGGTAGCCATCCGGGGTGCCGCGTATCAATCGCCCTTGCTTGAGCGCGACGCCGCGGTTGACCTTTGATAGCACGCCGTCCTTCAATGCCCAGGTGTAGCTCCAACGCACGCGGCAACTCGTCGCGTCGATGGCAACGGTCCCTGCATCGATCGTCAGATACATGGTTCCGTCATAGACCAACGGATTTGACTGCATCGATGCGACATTCTCTGAGCGATAGATGCACACGGGGCGCAACCGAGAAGCGTTCGCCACGTTGATCTCGTTGGACACCACGTAACGTTGACCCTGATAATCCTTGGCGGCATACAGCCAATTCTTCCGGTCCGTGGCGGCATTCAGCAATTCAGCGTCAGTGGGGCCGTTGAGCAGTGGGGTATTGGATGGTGCCGCTGCTTGGCCCACGGGAGCCGTTCCGAGCGTCTCAAGATACGCAATGAGATTTTTGCGCACCATGCTGTCTGTGATCGCAACCGGCATGGTTGTGCCAGGCACTTTGGCAGTCGAGGAAGTCAAAAAGTTATCGAGCGTGTCGGGTTGCCATATCAAGCCCGCGGCTCTCATAGCCGTGGAGTAGTTGTAGTCCTGGAGCCCTCCTGAGTGACGACCTATCACTTCCGCCAGTGACGGTCCGAACCCGTTCTTCCCCACGACCACCGTGTGGCACACGGCACACTGGTTTGTAAATGCGGTTTTGCCCGCTGCCGCATCGCCTTGCGCCTGCGCGGATTGGAACAGGATGGCGCTCAACACAGCCGCTACTCGCATATCTATTGTCATTTGTAGCTCCTTGCCAGAAGAATCACGAATTGCGCGCGCTCGGATTGTGTCCCATGTCGATGAATAACGATTGGACGAGTCTGACTCAAATATCCATTATGACAAATCGTCGCTTATTATAAATATTAATAAAAACAATAGATTATGGTATTTTACACGATTTCACTTCAATGATCGCAGCTGCTACAACCATACAACAGCCATGTCGGTTGCGCCACCTCGCGCGAGTGGGGTATCGCGCAAACAATTGCACGAATCTTACGAAAGAGTCGTGCCGAGCGCCGCCCCAATTCCATAAGTGACTGCGGCTGCGAGGCAACCGAAAATCAACTGGCGCGCTGCGGAAAACCACGGGCTGCGCCCATTGAACAGCGAAGATAGCATGCCGACCGCGCATAGCACGGTACTGCTCGCCAGCGCACTTGCCGCGATCGCCCAAAGCCCATGCGTCCAAAAAAAATGGTGCTACAGGAAAAATCGCCCCGGCGGAAAACAAGGCAAATGAAGCGGCAGCCGCCGTCCAAGGGTTACCGCCGAATTCGGCGGGATCGATGCCCAACTCCTCGCGGGCCAACGTATCGAGTGCGCCCTTCTTGTCCTTCATCATCTGCGATGCGACGCGTTGAGCATCCTCTTTCGGCATACCCTTGGCCTGAAAGATCAAGGCGAGTTCATGCTGCTCGGCCAGCGGCGTCTGTTCAATTTCCTCCGCTTCGCGAGCGATCTGCGTCTGCGCGAGTTCCCGTGCATTGGTCACCGAAAGCCACTCTCCGAGAGCCATCGAGCACGCGCCGGCCGCGAGGCCCGCTAGTCCCGTCAGAAGAACCGTTTGATTTCCGCGTCCAGCTCCGGCAATTCCCATGACCAAGCAGAAGTTGGACACCAGTCCGTCGTTCGCGCCGAGAATTGCGGCTCGAAGATTGTTTCCCGAGGCACCGCGATGCCATGGTTCGGAGCGGGCAATGTCGGCGCCGGTCGTTACGCCGTTGCTGGCATTGGCCGCCACGGCTTGAATAACCGCCGCATGACCCCGCTCCTCGGCGGAGATGGCATGCGCATCGCTCTGGCCTGCGTACTTGTTGCGGTCGGCGAACTCCGCCGCAGCGATGGTTGGCAGCACGAAGCGCGGGCCGAATCGTTGAGCTAACTTCGCAAGCAGCCGAGTGCGAAACCCAGGCACGAAGCGCTCGTCTTGGACACCGGCCGCCGAGAGTTTGTCGCGCCACAGTTGAGCGTGGCTGGACTCCGCCTGCGCCAACTGCAGGAACAAGTCCTTGCGCAGCGGGTCAGATTCGGCGGCCGCTAGTGCGGCGTAGAGCGCCGCGCCATTAAGTTCATCGCGTAGATTGTCTTGATAGCGTTTGATTTCGGGACCCATGAGGATCTCGATGCGATGCTATCCAGTCTGTCAGGGTATTGTCCCTGAGGAACCATCAGTGCCGGCCGGCGTATCGAAAAGCTCTTCGACATCGATGCCATCGCTGTATAAGGTGTCCGCTTCCCCATCGAGGTGCAATTCCGTGTCGGGATTGCGCCCCGTTTCGTATTCGACGTGATCTGCGGCGGCCTTCTGCTCCGCTCCCTTCAATGCAATACCCCGCAGTTTGGGTTCGCCGGCGCTATCGATGGCTGATCGGTCGTCGGTTGGAGAGTTATCGTTGCCCATAGAAGGCTCCTTGTCGTTTCTGTATATGTGTCGATTCTTACCGCGCCGACCTGCCGGTCTTAATCAATCAATCGCAATCAGGATTTCTATATCGCCTCAAATCTTTGCCGCACGACGGCTAAATGAATTTTAAAGTGCATCTGCACGCGGCTCTTGCGTGAGATTGCGGTGGTTATGCGATTCTTGGCGTCGATATCGATGCTGCTCTGCCCACTTCCCCGATCGATTGCGGTCGCAACCGCTAGATCCGCGACAACTAACCTTGAGAGCAATCGTATTCGAGGGGGGCCTGATAGAAATCAGTAGGTGGCATCAATGGCGAGGTTCGCAATCGCTTAAGCTCAGATTCCGTGTGGAACTGCGATGTTGGATCGATGGTTGGGGGGCATGACTCACTGATTCTCGCCACGGCGCGCACGGTGCGTAACCCCTTCCAGCCACAGCGATAAACTGGAAACGCCCGTTGTGGAAAAGTCGGAGGCCACCACCTCAGCGACCGCAGCTCGCTCCTCGACACCTTACGATACACTTCCGCAGACAATCGATTTTCGCCGCCCGCCGCCACGCACATGACTCTCGTGAGCGCTTTTATAAGAGTGGGCCGCTGCTTCACAATATGCTCAGCAAACCGGCCCGCATAGCCCGTCAAGATCCCGGAGGCAACCATTGCGCCGTGCTGCCGCAGGTGTCTTGCCACCCAGTCTGCGGGTTGACGCGCCATTCCCTGCACCGCAACAACCGGGTCCAATCTAGTGCCGCAAGGCACCAGGTAGTCCTCGTCAACTCCGTCATCAATATCGATCATTCCGAGAGTTCCCACACCCTCTGGTATTCTTGGGAGCATCGCATGCAATCGATGCAGCGCTGCGGATAGTATCCACTCGTTGGCCACGTAGCAGCGCGCCGGCAAAATGGTTACCGCATGCGAGACCGAATCCGCCGCGATCGATAGCAGCGCCGCCGCCGTTGTCAACGGCGACGTCATTCGCGTATCGGAGATGAACCGGCGCTCCGGACGCACAAACCAAAGTGCGGGTTCCCAGCACTCGCGATTCGCTTCCCTGACTGTCGCCACAATTTGGGTTGTCGGAGCAAGTTGCCTGGCGCGGCGCAACGCCTTCTGCAGCAATGTTTCCGCTTCTCCGAATCCGCAATACTGGACCGGCCATCTTTTCGCCGCGCCTGATATTGTGGGTACATATTCGGGCCCGTGATCATCGGCGACGACGATGCACCAATGCTTACTTTTCTTTGCTTCCGAGTCGGACATCGCGCACCGTCTGGAAAAACCCACTCGTTCGTTGATTGGCTAACTGGTCCATGGCGTCAATTAGCTCTTGA
Source organism: uncultured Gammaproteobacteria bacterium (assembly GCA_963787695.1). GTDB lineage: Bacteria > Pseudomonadota > Gammaproteobacteria > Steroidobacterales > Steroidobacteraceae > Bog-1198. The sequence goes on along the minus strand of CAWBDX010000002.1, from coordinate 4,528,288 downwards.
ACCTGATTCTTACGCCGTTGATCGATGCTCTAAGGCGCAGTCCGGCATCATTAGCGATCAATTGGATCAGCACGCCACGATCGTTCCTGAGGCAATTCGCTGAGCTCCCGGCTGTCATACGCCCTTCCGCCGCCGTGGCAAAATAGTTGCCGACAAAGTCTGCTAGCGCATTGAGGCGCTTCACGATGCCGGTTGCAGAAGTGTTGACCGGCGGTGAATCCGCAATCGACAATCCAGAGATGCTAAAGCCATGGCGGCTACCTCGATAATCTATCTTGCCATGATCCCACGAGAATCCCGCTCCTGCAGATGCCGCTCCGCCCTCAAGCCACACGGTAGCGTCCGGTTGTGATACAAAGTTTTAATCACGCATCGCAGCGCCAAACGCGTCCGCAAATTGTTTTGGGTTGAACAGCAGATTAAGTTTATCCATGAACGCGGATCCTCATTGCCGAGAGACGGCGGTTGACCCCTCGTTCCGGGCCTACCGGCCGCCCAGTTTGATCGACAGATTATCGACCACGGTTTTTTCCCCGGCAGCCTTCCTCGCGATAGATAGCGCGTGGCGCAAATCCCAATCGGAGAAGACGAACCCGCGTAACACGACGTCGCCGTTTTCGATCGATACCGTGACATGTCTGTCGTAGAAATAAGGATCGGTATGCAAGGCAGCTTTCACTTGTTTCCTCAGTTTCTCGTCCGCCACCCAGTCCGCGCCCTGCGTCGTTGAAGCCGCGACGCTGACCGCCCGGCTGTCTGTCGGCGCAGGTGCATTCTGCGCGCTGACCCGCGCGGCAACCCCGATCAATCCGCAAACCAGCGCTCCAAGACAGGCCTGGACGACCCAATCTCTCTTTTTGCATGAAATGTTCATATTTCGCTCCCGCGTATGCCGTGGTTGTTTAACGAGTGGCCTCATATAGAAACCATGTGCGCCGCTCCGCCTCGTCGATCCAAGTCTCGATCAGGCTCGCGGATGCGACATCGCCATGTTCGTCGCATAAAGAATGTACGTTTCTTAGATTCACCGCCAATTGCCTGTTGTCCTCGCCAAGTTCCGCGAGCATGTCCTGAGCGTCGACAAACTCGTTGTCGTTATCGGCAATGCGCTGAAGCCGGGCGATGTGGCCGATCGAATGCAACGTCGTTCCCCCGATCTTCCTGACGCGCTCCGCCATTGCATCGGTCGTAGCAAATATTTGGTCACCCTGCTCATCCAGCATCAGGTGATAGTCCCGGAAGTGCGGACCCGATACATGCCAATGGAAATTCTTGGTCTTGACGTAAAGGGCGAATAGATCGGCGAGTGTGACAGTCAATGCGGCAGAAATTCTTGCGACCGCAAAAGGCTCAAACCCTGTCGGCATCTGCGCCACTTCAAGTCGTCGATGGTCAAATGTTTGAGCGTCCAATGTTTCCGTCTCCTGAAATTTAACTGTTAATGCGCGAAATCCCCAAACAGCAATTCCCCGCTTGGGCAAGTAGGGTAACTAGCTGTGGGCGAGAAGCACTTGCGTGCCTTAGGCGTAGATTGATTGGAATTGACGATATGTCGCAGTCCTCGGCGGTGGCTCATTGACGCGATTGCCGTGATGCGCTCGGCGCGAGCTGAGCCCCGTCGTCAATCCAAATAAATCCACGTCAAGCACGCGCAAGCGCTTCGGTCCGACAGAGCAGAGATTGCTATCGCGCAGAGAGACACCTTTGTTGCGATATGAACTTGGACAACCAATCCGCATTTCCGGGCACTTATGCGATGCGGAACATCCGGCCGGGAGAATAGCGATGATTCAGCGATTCTTTACTACTCAATGGCTTGTTGAGGGCGCGCCGTGACAGACCTGACACGTCGATTCATGCTCAAGGCGACAGGGGCAATAGGCGCTTCCTTGGTATCGGCCGGAAGCTGCGTAGCCGCTGCGACGGCTCCGGAATCGGACGCTTCTTCCTCCGGACGCGCCGGACCGAACGCGCAACTCACTACTTACTTGTTTTTGAACAGCGACGAAGCATCGTTCGTTGAAGCGGCCGTGGCACGGCTTATCCCGGACGACGATCAGTGGCCAGGCGCGCTTAAAGCAGGCGTTCCCAACTACATCGACAAGCAACTCGCTGGCGCATGGGGCGTCGGCGAGCGGCTCTATCGCAGTGGACCGTGGCGGCCCGGTACGCCGAGCCAGGGCTACCAGCTGCCTTTCACTCCCGCGGAACTGTTCCGCACCGCGATCGATGCGATCAATAAGGATCTGGCGCAAGCCGGGACACCGTTTAGCACGATGAGCTCGGAGCAACAGGACGCATATCTCGCCGGTCTTGAGACCGTAGACAGGGACCTCGGCGGCGTACCGTCCAACGTTTTTTTTGAGCATCTGTGGGAGTGCGCACTATCGAGGGCTTTTTCAGCGACCCGGTCTATGGCGGCAATCGCGACATGGTGGCGTGGCGCATGATCGGATTTCCCGGCGCGTACGCGTCCTACTACGACCTGGTCGATCAACACGGCATCACGATCAATCGAGCGCCGATGAGCATTGGCGAAGGTCCTCACGGCGGCATGCACTTGAATCCGGGCATCCCGGCCAAGCTGCCCTAGAGCAGGGAACTCAAATAATCATGGCACAGCGTTTAAAACATGTGGATGTCGTCACGATCGGTGTGGGCTTGACAGGGTCGCTGACGGCGTTGGAGCTCGCGAGGGCGGGACTAAAAGTGGTCGGCCTCGAGCGTGGCGCGCCACGATTCACCGTTCCTGATTTTCAGTCGCCGGCAATCCATGACGAACTGCGCTTCTCGATCCGCAAGGCGATGATGCAGGACAACGTCAAGGAGGCGGTGACCTTTCGCAATTCATCTGACGAAACCGCACTTCCCATCCGCCGCTGGGCGAGCTTTTTGCCGGGCACGGGTCTCGGCGGCTCGTTCGTGCATTGGAACGGCCAGACCTTCCGCTTCCAGGTTGCCGACTTCATCTATAAGTCACACATCGAGCAGCGCTACGGCAAAAAGTTCCTCGATCCGGACCTGACAATTCAGGATTGGGGCGTCACCTACGGCGAGCTCGAGCCCCATTACGATCGCTTCGAGTACTTGCTGGGCACCAGCGGCAAAGCCGGCAACATCAAGGGTGCGATTCAACCGGGTGGTAATCCGCTCGAAGCGCCGCGGGCGCGCGAGTATCCGACGCGGCCGATGAAGGAGCCGTACTTCGGCGCCCTATTCCGCAAAGGCGCTGAAAGTCTCGGATACCACCCCTACCCGCAACCCTCATCGAATTTGAGCCAACCGTACACCAATCCTGAGGGTCTCGCGCTCCAGCAATGCGTCTTCTGCGGATTCTGCGAGCGCTACGCTTGCGAACACTATGCCAAGGCCAGCCCACAGACGGTTATTCTGCCGCTGCTTCTTAAGAATCCAAATTATGAGCTGAGGACCAACTCCCAAGTCCTGCGCATCAATCTGGACAGTACGGGCAAAAAGGCAACCGGCGTCACTTATGCCGATGCAACGGGCCGAGAGTTCGAACAGCCCGCGGACCTGGTGCTGCTGACCGCCTTCCCGCTCAACAATGTCCGGATGCTGCTCCTTTCGGGGATCGGCACGCCCTACGATCCGAAGACTGGCAAGGGCGTCGTTGGGCGGAACTACACCTATCAGACGACCGGTGGTGCAACTGTCTTCATGGATGAGAGCATCAACGTCAATCCGTTCATGGCATCGGGCGCGAACGGCACCATGATCGATGATTTCAGCGGCGACAACTTCGATCATGAGCGGCTCGGCTTCATCGGCGGACAGTACGTCGGAGCGATCATGACTAGCGGCCGCCCGATCGAGTTTCACCCGACACCGGAGGGCACTCCCAGGTGGGGCCTCAAATGGAAGCAAGCGGTTGCACGACATTACAACCATGCGGTCCTGATTCAGCAGCACGGAACCTCAACTGCGAGCCGCCTCAACTACTTGAGCCTGGACCCAACTTATAGGGATGCATGGGGGCTGCCGTTGCTGCGGATGACCTTCGACTTTCCCGAAAACGACATCCGCATGTCGCAGTACATCGCCGACAAGGTGGTCGAAATAGGCCGTGCCATGGGGGTAAGAGTGTGATTCGCGGCGGGAGCAAGCGGCCCTACAACACGACTGTGTATCAAAGCACTCACAACTGCGGTGGCGCGGTCATGGGGGACGATCCCAAGACCAGCGTAGTCAATCGCTACCTGCAGTGCTGGGATGTGCCGAATGTGTTCAGCATCGGGGGCTCAGCGTTTCCACAAAATGGCACTTACAACTACACCGGCACGATCGGTGCGCTCACCTATTGGGCGATAGACGCGATCAAGAACCACTACCTCAAAGCCCCCGGCCCGTTGGTGCACGCATGAGAGCCACCACGCCGCTTCTTAACCATAAAACGCTCAGCATGACCGCAGGCATCGGCATTCTGTGCATTGGTTTGGCAGCGGCGCAGCCTTCGATTCAGCCGCCCAATGTCGCTCGGGGCGCGATCATTGCAGCCCAGGGCGTGGCCGGCCGCGCGCCCGCGTGCGCGCAATGTCACGCATACAGCGGGGCTTCGGACGGCAGCGGCGCGTTTCCGCGGATTGCCGGCCAGTCGGCTTACTATCTTGCCAAGGAGTTGCGGGATTACGCGTCGGGCCTCAGAGCTAATGCGGTCATGGCACCGATCGCCAAGGCACTGTCGGCGGACGACACTGCCGATGTGGCCGCGTATTACGCGAGCATCAACGCGCCCTACCTGCCTCTATCGAGCGCGGATCCAGTGCTGATCAGCCGCGGCAGGCAACTCGCGACGATCGGCGATGCAGCGAAGGAACTTCAGTCCTGTAACAATTGCCACGGGCCAGGCGGCGCCGGCGAACTCCCGGCGATCCCCTATCTTGCCGGGCAATACGAGCATTACATCGCTTTCCAATTGACGATGTGGCAGCGCGGATTCCGCAACAACAGTCCCGATGCGATGGCGGACATCGCCAAGCGCCTCGATGCGCAAGACATTGCGGCAGTCGCCGCATACTACCAACGGGTCGACGCCTCAGCTCCGGCGACGGCACAACGAACCAAGTGATCGTCAGGGCCGGGGCAACATACCGAGTACCTAGAACGCCAACTCGCGGCATTCGCATAAGACTTGCGGCAGAACGACATCAACGAACAGATGCGCGTGAATCGCACATGAGCTCAGGCCCAACGAGATGCATGCGGTCGCCGGCCTACTACGGCGCAGCAGGCGAGCACGAATGAGGAGAGTGTGATGCGCAAATTCGTGCTGTTGGGTATTGTCCTCGGGCTTGCGGTGCTCACCGCTGCAAGTGCGTCCGCACAGCTCGCTCAGAAGAGAGTCATCACGTTGGCCGCGGCGCGTAAAATGGTAGCCGCTGCCGAAGCCGAGGCGGAACGCAATCATTGGGCCGGCGTCATTGCGGTGGTCGACGACGGCGGATGGCCAATTCTCGTGGAACGCATGGACAATGCCGCCTTCACCGCCAGCATCGAGCTTGCTCCGGGGAAGGCGCGGACCGCGGCTCTATTTAAGAAACCGAGCCAAGCGCTCGAGGATGCCATAAATCACGGCCGGATTGCTGTCGTTACTGCGCGTGACTTCATCCTAATGCGAGGCGGCTTACCGATCGTCGTCGATGGCCAGGTGATAGGTGGGATCGGCGCGAGCTTCGATACGCCGGAGCACGACGTGCAAATTGCGCAAGCGGGACTTGCGGCACTCAAGCCTTGATGGCGCGCGGCAGCTCTCGCAAGCTGTTGCTTGCGGCCGGCGGCCGGGTCGAAATGCCCGACCCGTCACCGGACGCCCAATCAGGTCAAGAGCACAAAAGTTACGACAAGCAGCCGCATGCGATCGCCATGGATTGAACATAGCCTGCACATCGAGGCGACGTCGATGCGTTCCGCAGACGGATTGCGAACAGAGACGGAATACTCACGATGAATGCAGGACAATCCATCTCGCTCGATGTCAACGGCACGACCACGCATCTGACCATCGACGATCCAACGATGCCGCTGTTGTATGCGTTGCGTGATGGTCTGGGCCTGCACGGCCCGCGCTTCGGCTGCGGCCTCGCTCAATGCGGAGCGTGCACAGTGCATCTCGACGGCAGCGCCATCCGCTCCTGCGTCTTCCCCGCCATCAGCGCGGTTGGCCACCGCATCGTGACTCTCGAGGGACTCGGCACTCCCGAAAAACCGCATCCGCTGCAGCAGGCATTCATCGATGAACAGGCCGTGCAATGCGGCTATTGCATCAACGGAATGATCATGCAGGCAGCGGCGTTCATGTCTTCCAATAAAAATCCGACGGACGCGCAAATTAAGCAAGCATTGGCCTACAACCTATGCCGGTGTGGAACGCACCTGCGCATTGTGCGCGCCGTGAGACGTGCCTGCTGCGGCGCCTAGTGAGAAACGCGATGCCGTTGCAGCATTCCCTCAGCCGCCGCGAGATCCTCAAGTTCGGTGGCTTGATTGTCAGCTTCGCCATGCCGCTACGTCTGGTGGCAGGCAATACCCGTAAGGCCGCTGCAGCAGACAAACCGAAGGTGGTTGCGCCTGATCGGGTCGATGGGTTTCTTGCGATCGACCGCCGTGGAAACGTCACCGTCTTCTCGGGCAAAGTCGATCTCGGCACGGGCGTGCGTACGGCTATCACGCAGATTGCCGCCGAAGAACTCGATGTACCTATGGCACGCGTGAACGTCATCCAGGGCGACACCTTGCTTACGCCGGATCAAGGCCCCACTTACGGCAGTCTATCGATCCAAAACGGCGGCGTGCAAATCAGGCTGGCAGCCGCTACCGCACGCCGCGCTCTGCTACGCAAGGCTGCTCAGCGCTTGAATATCGACGTACACGAACTGACCGTCGATGCCGGTGTCATCATACCCAAGAACGGCAGTGCATCGCTCCGTTACGACGAGCTCATCGGCGGCAGCACCCTTGAGATTGCACTCGACAATGATGCGCCGCTCAAGGATCCAAAGACCTATACCGTGGTCGGCCGCTCGCAGCCGCGATTGGACATCCCGGACAAGGTAACGGGTCGGTTTACTTACATGCAGGACTTTCGCGTCGCGGGAATGGTGCACGGCCGCGTCGTTCGCCCCCCCGCCATCGGCGCCACCCTATTGTCAGTGAATGCGGACTCGGTCAGCCACGTGCCCGGACTTATCAAGGTTGTTCAACGAAAGAATTTTCTCGCGGTCGTGGCCAAGACCGAATGGGGCGCCATCAGCGCCGCACGGCAGCTCAAAGCCCGCTGGTCGGATTGGCAGGGGCTGCCGGACGAGGACAGGATATGGGACTACGTGCGCGCCAGCCAGATCGTCAGGGACGACGTGACCAGCAACCGAGGCGAAGTCGACGCGGCGCTCGCGGCAGCGGCTAAACGACTGTCGTCCACTTATGACTTTGCCATTCACACGCACGGCTCCATCGGTCCATCGTGCGCAGTCGCGGCGTTCGAAGGCGGCAAGCTCACCTGCTGGTCGGCGAGTCAGGCAACCCATAACCTGCGCCAGCAGCTTGCGCTCATGTTCGCAATGTCCGATGCGGACGTGCGCGCGATCTACATCGACGGATCGGGATGCTACGGACGCAATGGCCACGAGGATGCGGCCGCCGACGCCGCGCTGCTGGCGCGCGAGGTGAATCGCCCGGTGCGCGTGCAATGGATGCGAGCGGACGAACATGGATGGGACCCGAAGGGGCCGCCGACGCTCATCGACATGCAAGCGGCATTGGACTCGAGCGGCAACGTCAGCGCCTGGTATTCGCAGTTCTATGGACCGGACGGAATAGCCGGTAAAGTTAAGCTAGTGGCGGCCGAACTCGCCGGCATGCCGCATGAGATTCCGATGAGCCCGGGCGGCATCATTGCCGGCATGGCCGTCCCCTACGCATTCGCCAACGTCAAGACACTCGCCCATCGGCTCGTGACAACGCCGCTGCGTCCGTCCTGGATCCGCTCGCCCGGCCGCATGCAAAGCGGTTTCGCCAATGAAGCGTTCCTCGACGAGATCGCCGTCGCGGCCAATGTCGACCCTATCGAACTGCGCCGGCGCTATCTTGCCGATGATGCACGCGCGATTGCGGTGCTCGATCGCCTGGCGCAGCTTGCGCATTGGCAGAAGCCGAGCACCGCTAAGAACGAAACCGGCGGCACCGCCACCGGACGGGGTATGGCCTTCATCAAGTATGAAAACAACCGAACCTATGTTGGCATGGTGGCCACGGTTGAGATCGTCCGCGCAACCGGTGTCATCGCGGCGAAGCACTTCGCCGTGGTCCAAGACAGCGGGCAGATCATCAACCCCGACGGCGTGAAAAATCAGATCGAAGGCAATATCGTGCAGACGGTGAGCCGAACCCTCATCGAACGGGTACGATTCGATCGGTCGCACGTCACCAGCCTAGACTGGCAGAGCTATCCGATCCTGACCTTTCCGGATGCGCCGGAGATCGAAATGGAACTCATCGATCGCCCGCATGAAAGACCGTGGGGCGTTGGCGAACCTTCCGCGGCCATCGTGTCGGCGGCGATTGCCAACGCGGTGTTCGATGCAGTCGGAGTCCGCCTGCGCTCCGTACCGTTTACGCCGGACAAAGTCCTCGCTGCAGTGAAGGCCCACTCGACCCGGACTTGAGTGTTGATGAGCCGCAGCATTCGAGGTAGCCCTCTTGATCAGACGAGGCGCGTCATGACGCAGAGAACGACGGACGATTCCGTGGACCCACGCCTCGGCAGGCGCGATCTGCTTCGCGCCGGGGTTGCTGGGATTGTCGTCGCGGCGGCAGGCACTTCGGTGGATGCAGGACCTGTCGCCGAAGCGACGGGTGCAAGCAGCTCGGCGGGCGCTGGCATACGAGCAGTCAAACTCTACACAGGATCTGACCATGCATCACATGTACTTGAAGGCACGATAGACGAAAAGGTTCGTACCGATGTGACTGCCATTCACTTCAAGGAAACGCCTGCGCATTCATCTAACGATTGGCACGCTTCCCCAGAGCAGCAATACGTGATTACGCTGTCAGGAACGCTTGAATTCACCACCCGAGACGGCGAGACATTCGTGCTGCGACCCGGCGATGTACTACTCTCTGAGGACAATCTCGGCACCGGCCACAGGTGGCGCCTGACGGACGATCAACCGTGGCGGCGGGCGTATGTGGTGCTGAAGCCTGGCGCCAAGGATTCCTTCGTGGCGAAGACTGGCGGCTAGTGAGGCGCGAGCTCTGCGCAATCCAAGAGTCATAATGAAAAAGGAAATGGGATTTTTCGAAACGATCTGGATTTGCGTAGGCCTTATGGCCATCTTCGGAGTCGTCTGTCGCGCGCAGGCACAGGGCCCTGGCCCGAAATTCGTGGTCGAGCCCAACTGGCCCAAGCCCTTACCTCAAAACTGGGTAATCGGACAAGTGAGCGGTGTATGTGTGGATGCCCAGGATAACGTTTTTATCGTCAATCGAAATGACATGACGGACAAAGAGGCGGAAATTGCACATCAAGCGCCGCCGTACATCGAATTCGATCCCGAGGGCAATATAGTGAATAGCTTTGGCGACTGGACAGTCGTTCCGAATGTCACCCACGGCTGCAAAATCGACTATGAGAACAATTTTTGGACCGCCGGCAATGGCGATGGAATCATCCAAAAATACAGTCACGACGGAAAATTACTTATGCAGATCGGCAAGAGGGGCGTTGTCGATACTTCCGACGGCACTCTCCAGGGCCGCGCATTGAATTCGAGTCATATGCAGTTTTACATGCCGTCCGACGTAGCGGTAGACCCCGCAAATGGCGATGTCTACGTGGCTGACGGTTATGGCAATAGCCGGATAGCTGTTTTCGATCGATCCGGAAAATTCCTTCGGCAGTGGGGGCATCAGGGGACAAAAGAAGAGGCCGATGCGGGGGTGGGCGGCGCGTTCATGCGGGTTGTGCATTGTGTGGTCATCGGCAACGACAGTCTGGTCTATGTCTGTGACCGACAGAGCGACCGGATCCAAGTCTTCGATAAAATCGGAAACTTCAAGCGCAACATTTGGATCAAGCGCGAAAACAGCGTTCCGGATAATTGGGGCACCACATGGTGGATCGGCTTTTCTCCCGATCGGGAACAGAAATACATGTATGTAGACGATGGCGGGGACGAGCAGATCAAGATTCTCGACCATGCCAGTGGAGAAGTTATCTCAACCTTCGGGCGTCCCGGTCATCAGATCGGTGCATTCACTCATGCCCACACTTTGGCGGTTGATTCCAAAGGCGATGTTTATGTAGCCGAGACAGACTGGGGCAGGAGAGTCCAAAAATTCAAGCCGGTGAAATGATGATACCTCACGCGCAGGAATCAGCGGGGCGGCCACGCCAAGCTGCTCGCAATCAGGATTAAGAAAAGGCTCGGAGCCGTCCAAAAGACTGTCCAAACGAGATGAATACAGTTTCGTACACCTCTCATGAGCGTGCCAGCCCTCCGCGGCGGTCACGGATCATGCGGTCGGCTGCCGGACCAGCCGCCCAACGCATTAGTGCCCCGCCCTCATCGTCTTGCCGTCTGCATCAGTGCGGAATCCTCCCAGCCGCCGCCGAGCGCGCGGATGAGGTCGACGCTGGCGGTCAGCTGCAGGGTTTCGAGAGTGAGTGCCTGCAATTGGTTCTGCAGGAGCGCGGTCTGCGAGGTGACGACCGTCAGATAGTCGGTGGCACCTTGCTTGTAGAGCGCCATGGAGAAATCCAGCGTGCGCTGCGCCGCGTCGACGGCGGCCTTTTCATCGACGCTCGCGTCATGGTAGTGATTGAGCGTGGCGAGGCTGTCCTCGACCTGCTGGAACGCGCTCACGACGGTACTGCGGTAGTACGCGGCGGAGGCATCGAACTGGGCGCGCGCTTGGGCGACCTGCGCCCGGCGCAAGCCTCCGTCAAACACACTGAGCAGCGCATTCGGTCCGACCGCCCAGAACGAGCTTGGCGCGCTCAGCAAGTTCGAGAAGCCGGTGCTCTGAAAACCCCCCTGAGCCCCTAAGGTGAGTGTGGGGAAGAACGCTGCGCGCGCGACCCCGATATTGGCATTGGCCGCCATCATGCCCCGCTGGGCGGCCGCGATATCCGGACGTCGCTGCAGCAGGGTGGCGGGCACGCCGCTCGGGATCTGCGGAAGTGTGATGTCGACGATCGCCGGCTTGATCGAGAACGTCGAGGCCGACACGCCGATCAGCGCCGCAATCGCATGCTCCATCAGCGCGCGCTGCGCAAGCGTCTGCGCGCTTTCCGAGCGTGCTGCGTCGAGCTGGGTCTGCGCCTGGGAGACGTCGAGGCCGGGAGCGATGCCGGCATCGTGACGCTGCTCGGTGAGCTTCAGCGCGCGCGTATAGGCCGTCACCGTCTCATCGAGGATGGCGCTGTCGCGGTCGAGGCTACGCAGCTGAATGTAATCCTGCACCAGCTGCGCGATCAGCGACAGCCGAGCGTTTTCCAGATCCGCGGCGGACGCGGCGGCGTTGGCCTCGCCCGCGGCGACTTCGTTGTGAATCTGGCCCCACAGATCGAGCTCGTAGCTGACGCTGCCGCCCGCCGTGTTGTTATAGTAGTAGGTGGGCGTGGTGGCACCCCTCAGCGGCGCATTGATCGACTCGCGATTGCGTACGACGCCGGCGCTTAAGCCTAGCGTCGGAAACAGCCCCGCGCGGGCCTGATCAGCTAGCGCCCGGGCTTGCGCATAGTTGGCGAGCGCAGCGGCGAGCGTCGGGTTCCCGGCGATCAGACTTTTCTCGAGCTCGTCGAGCTCCCTATTGTCGTAGAGCGTCCACCAGCTGTCGCGCGGCAGCCGGTCGGCCGGCCGCGCCTGGGTCCAGGGCCCCATTTCCTTATAGGCATCCGCTGTGGGAATGTCCGGGGTCCTGAGGGGTGGCGCGAGCGAGCAGGCGCCGAGCAGCAGGGTCAGCGCTGCACCGGACCAGGTTCCGCCCTTAACCTCTTTCATCTCTATTCTTCGCCTTGGCGGCGAGCGCGCCACCCGACGACGAGACGGCGAGGCGCACCTCCGTGCCGCTGGCGATTCCATCGGGCGGGTTTTGGATCACCCTATCGTTCGGCGCGAGGCCAGAGGCGAGCTCGATAACTGTACCCAGATCGCGTTCGATCGACACCGGCTTGAGCAGCACGCGGTTGTTGGCGTCCACGGTAGCGATGGACAACCCCTTGGCGTCAAAAATCAGCGCGCTCGACGGCACGCTGAGCACGTTTGCAGCGCCGGCGATTTGCAGATGGATGCTGGCGTAGTCGCCCGGCATCATCTCACCGGCGCTGTTGTCGACGATGAGCTGCATCAGGGTCGTGCCACTGCTCGGGTTGACCGCCTGAGCCGAAGCCTCCACCGTTCCGCTGTAGGTTTTGCCGGGATGTTCGGGCACGCTGATCGTGGCCTTGGTGCCCGGTGGAACGCTGGGCACATAGTTCTGCGGCACGTTGACATAGACGCGCAGCTTGCTCGTTTCGGAAACCACGAACAGCTGCGCACCGCCGGCGGCCCCTACATTGATCAGAGCACCGATGTCGGTTTCGCGCGCGGTGACGATGCCGTCGAAGGGCGCAATCAGACGTTTGAAACCCTCTTCTGCGACCAGCTGGTCGACGTTCGCCTGTGCCGCCTTGACCTGGGCGATATTGGCGTTCCAGGTGAAAGTGCGCGTGTCGACGTCTTGTTTGGCGACGGCGTCGGTGCTGGCCAGCGACTGCCAGCGCTCCGCACTGATTTGCGCAAGCTTGGCATTGGCCTCGGCGACGCTCAAGGCGGCGCGCGACTGCATGAGCTGCTGATCGAGATCCGGCGTATCGATCTCGGCGAGCACGTCTCCTGCCTTCACCTTTGCACCGATATCGTGCTTCCAGCTTTTAAGATATCCCGGTACGCGCGCGTAGATGGGTGCGCTTATGAACGCTTCCAGGCGTCCGGGCAAGTCCAGCCCCGCGTGATTCTCGACCGCGCTCGGCGCCACGATTGCGACGGTTGGCACGGCCTGCGCTTCGGTCAAATCGTGCAGGCGCGATGTTTGCGCCGCGCGGGAGATAAGACCATAGGCGACGACGGCGATGGCGACGAACATGAATGCCCCGCCGATCCGGCGCAGCCGGCGCGGAACGGGGCGGCCGGAACTTCGATCAGGCTGGGGCATGGGCTACTCCCAAGTTGGCTTCCGGCGCCGGCTTTGGGCCGTGGTGCCGGTGAATGATGCTGAACATCACGGGGACGAAGAAGAGCGTGGAGACGGTGGCGAAGATCAGGCCGCCGATCACGGCGCGGCCGAGCGGCGCATTCTGTTCGCCGCCTTCACCCAGGCCCAGCGCCATCGGCAACATGCCGATCACCATCGCGAGCGCCGTCATCAACACCGGCCGCAGGCGCACAAATCCGGCCTCGAGCGCAGCTTGCGTCGCATCGCCGATCGCGGTGAGCCTCTCGCGCGCGAAACTGATCACCAGCACGCTATTCGCGGTCGCCACGCCCATGCACATGATCGCGCCCGTGAGCGCCGGCACGGAGAGCGTGGTATGTGTTGCAAACAGCATCCAAATGATGCCGGCGAGCGCCGCTGGGAGCGCCGTTATGATGACGAAGGGATCGCTCCACGACTGGAAGTTGATCACGACCACGAAGTAGACCAGCACGATGGCGCCCAAGAGGCCGAACAGCAGGCCCGAGTAGGCGCTGTTCATGGTCGCTGTCTGACCGACCAGGGCGACGATCGCGCCCTTCGGCTTGTCCTTGTCGTTGCGGGCGATGATCTTCTGGATATCGGCGGAGACCGCGCCCAAATCGCGCCCTTGGGTCGTCGCGTAGATATCAACCATCGGGGAAATGTCGTACTGCGAGACCACGGCGTCGCTGTGGCTACGCCGGATGTCGGCAATCCCGCCGAGCACCGTGGTTGGAGCGCCGGTGGCGTTGATGGGCAGATTCTGCAGCGCCGGAAGCGAGTCGATCTGGTATTGCGGCGTCTGCAGCGCAATGGGATAAGTGACGCCGTTCTTCTCGTTAAGCCAATAAACAGGTGCAACCTGGCTTGAACTGGCCAGGTTGACTACCAGACTGTTGGTCACATCGGCCGCGGTCACGCCGGTGTATTGCGCGCGGGTGCGATCGATGTTGACATCAAGAGTCGGTAGAACGGCAGACTGCTGGATGCGCGCATCAGCGACGCCGTTAATCGGTCGGATCTGCGCCAGCAGTTTGTTGGCGTAGGCATAGTCCGCCCCGAGATCGTTGCCGCGGACCTGCAGATCGATCGGCGCCGGTGCGCCAAAATTCAGAATCTGGCTGACGATATCGGCGGGCAGAAACGAAAAACTCATGCCGGGGAAACGGCGCGGCAGCCGGTCCCGCAGCCGGCTGACGTAATCGGCGGTCGGTGCATGCCCCTCGTTGAGCGAGATCTGAATGTCGCCGTCCGACTCGCCGATCGTGCCGGTGTTGTTGTAGATGGTATTGATCGACGACAGATAGGTGCCGATGTTGTCCACCACCGCCGCCACTTCGGCCGGCGGGATCACCTCGCGAATCGCCTTCTCCACAGCGGTGAAACGCGCGGCGGTTTCCTCGATCCGCATGCCGACCGGCGCCCGCACATGCAGCAGCATCTGACCGGCGTCAACCTCGGGGAAAAAATTGCGGCCGAGAAATGGCGCAAGCAGGAACGAGACGGCGATGAAGCCGACAAAACCTGCGATGAACAGACTGCGATGCTCGATGGCAAGCGTTAACAGGTCACGATACCCGGTGCGCATCCGCTCGAACCGCGCCTCGAAGCCGCGCTGAAAGCGCACCAGCGGGTTCTTCGACGGTGGCGGCTCGAGACCCTCGCTTTGCCCGCCGAAGTGCGCCAGGCGCATGTGCAGCAGATACTTCGCCAGCGTCGGCACCAGCGTCCGCGACAGCAGGAACGAGAAGATCATGGCGAAAATGACGCTTTCCGCCAGCGGTACGAACAAGAAGCGCGCCACGCCGCTCAAGAAGAACATCGGTATGAACACAATGCAGATGCACAGCAAGGACACGAACGCCGGTACGACAATCTGCGAGGCGCCATCCATGATCGCGACTTCCACCTCCTTGCCTTGTTCGAGGTGGTAGTTGATGCTCTCGATCGTCACCGTCGCCTCATCGACGAGTATGCCGACGGCGAGCGCGAGGCCTCCCAAGGTCATGATGTTGAGCGTTTCGCCAATCGCCGACAGCGCGCCGATCGCGCCGAGGATTGCCAGCGGAATCGAGGTGGTCACGATCAGTGTCGAGCGCCAGCTGCCGAGGAACAGCAGGATCATCAAACTAGTGAGCGCCGCGGCGATCACGCCTTCGCGGATCACGCCCTGGATCGAGGCGCGCACGAATATCGACTGATCCGCAATCGCCTTGATGTCTAGTTCGTCCGGCAGCGAGGGTTTGATGATTTGCAGCATATTCTTGATGCCGCTGACGATGTCGAGCGTCGAGGTCGAGCCGTTTTTGAACACGCTCAAGAGTACCGAGCGATTGCCGTCGACATGGACGACATTGACCTGCACGGCACTGCCGTTGTGCACCTGGGCGACGTCGTGCATGTAGACCATCGCGCCCCCCACGCTCTTGATCGGCAGATCGGCCAGCTCTGAGACTTTCGAGGGTGCACTGTTGAGGTTGACTGTGTATTCGTAATCGCCGATTTTTTCGGTACCCGCCGGGGTATTGAGGTTCTGCGCGGCCAGCGCATTGGCGACGTCGAGGCCGGTCAAGCCGCGCGACTGAAGCGCTGCGGTGTCGAGATCGAACATCACCTGTGGTGTCTTGCCGCCGAACGGCCAAGGGATACCCGCGCCTTGCACCGTAACCAGGCGCGGACGAACGAAGTTCATGCCGAGATCGGCGAGATTCTGCTCTGTCAGTCCCTTGCCCGACAGCGCGAGCTGGATGATCGGCACCGTCGAGGCGCTGTAATTGACGATCAGGGGCGGCGTGGCGCCGGGCGGCATCTGCTTGAGCAAGGTCTGCGAAATCGCCGTGACCTGCGCATTTGCGGTGGCGATATTGGCCGTCGGGTGGAAGAAGATCTTGACGATGCCGAAGGTGGTATAGGAATTCGCTTCGATGTGCTGGATATCATTGACCGTCGTCGTGAGCGCGCGCTCGAAGGGAGTAATGATGCGCCCCGCCATCTGGTCGGGCGGCAAGCCCTGGTATTGCCAGGCCACGCCGATGATCGGGATGTCGATGCTCGGGAAAATATCGACCGGCATTCGCAGCGCGGCGAGCGTGCCGAGCAGAAGAATGAGCAAGGCCGCTACGATAAACGTATAGGGCCGGCTCAGCGCGATGCGGACTATAGCGAGCATGTGGGCACCGCAGGCATGATCATTGCTGCTAGTGGGCGGACGACGATGTCACGGAGGATTGACGATCACCGGCATCCTGGGTCGCCAATCCACCGATGGCCGCCCAATCTAGGCTGTCGCCGCCCTGCGCCATGAGCCGCAGAAATCGATCATGCAACAGGCTTCCGAGCGGCATGGGCACACGCAGACTCTCCGCGGCGGCCAGTGTCAGGCGGATGTCTTTGTATCCGAGCGGCGCGGCGAAGCCCGCCGGCTCAAAGTCACCTTTGGCGATCAGGGCACCGTAGGTTTTGTACGCCGGTGCCGTGAATATGCTAGTGGTGAGGAGCTCTATGTAGGCCTGCCGGTCGATGCCGGCCTTGCCAATGAGCGCGACGGCTTCGCCGAGGGCCTCGATGGCGGAGGCCAGCAGAAAATTGCCGCTGAGTTTGACAAGATTTGCTGCCGACGGCTCGGTACTAATCGAATATACCTTCTGTCCCATCGCGCCGAACAGCGGCTGACACGCGTGGATCGCCGCAGGATCCCCGGCGGCGACGATGAACAGCTTGCCGGCCGCCGCCATGTCCGGTCGCCCAAACACCGGGGCGGCCACGTAGCGCTGTCCGGCTTGCGCATGCGCCTGCGCCAGGCGCTTCGAGAGCGCGACACTGATGGTGCTCATGGAAAGATGGATCGCGCCTTTGGGCAGGTGAGCGATGATGCCTCCCTCTCCCAAGGCGGTGCCGGATGCTGCATCATCATCCGCCAGCATGGTGATCACAACTTCACCGCTGCAGGCGCCGGCAAGATTGACCGCCTCGCGTGCGCCGAGCTTGATGAGCGAGCCGCTTTTTTCGGGACTGCGATTGAATACGCTCACATCGTGTCCGGCCTTTATAAGATTGGCGGCCATCCATGTGCCCATGTGTCCGAGTCCAATGAATCCAAGTTTCATATCATCATCTCCCTGTAGATTGGCGGTTAGGGTCGTTGCGGTGGCGCCATGAACTCGGGGCCGACCGGATCGATCACCGCCGCGTTCACGATGCGTTCGATCAGGGCCCGGTCCGCGCTGGCGAGCGACCAGCCCGCAACCCCGAGCGCTGGCTCCAGTTGATCCGGGTGACGCCCCCCCCAGAGGGCAACGCTGATACCCTGGTCGAGCATCCAACGCACTGCCAAATGGATCACGGGTCGGTGGAAGCGGCGCTGTGCGAACTCTTCAAGCTGCCGCACAGCATCAACATACTGCGTAAATCGGGGCGGCTGAAATTTTGGGTCAACGCGACGTAGATCATCGCCGGTGAAAGTCGTGTCCGGCTGCATCCGTCCGCTCAAGAGGCCGCGGCAGAGCGCGCCATAACCAAACGTGGCGATGTTGTTGACACGACAGTAGGGCAGGATCTGCGCCTCAAGGTCGCGTTCGAAAAGGTTGTACGGTGCCTGCAGCACGTGCAGTGGGGCTACGCTGCGGAAACGCTCCATCTCGGCAACCGAGAAATTGCTGACGCCGATGGCGCGGATCTTTCCCTGCTCGTAAAGCGATCGCATGGCCTCGGCGGTTTCCTCGACCGGCACCTTTGGATCGGGCCAATGAACCTGGTAGACATCGATGTAATCGGTGCGCAGGCGGCGCAACGAATCATCGATCTCCTGCATGATTCGAGCGCGCGTCGCATTGCGATAGACCTTCCCGTCGCGCCATTCAATTCCCACCTTGGTGGCGATGACCGCCTGACTTCGCACGCCCTGAAGAGCGGCGCCGACAATTTCCTCGGACGTGCCGAAGCCATAGGCGGGCGCGGTATCGATCAGATTGATGCCCTGATGCAAGGCGGCCTGAATTGTGGCCACCGACTCGCGCTGGTCGGTTCCGCCCCACATCCAGCCCCCCATGGCCCACGTCCCGAGCGCCACCCGGGAGACTTTTAGCTGAGTCTGCGGAATTCCTACGTATTCAGTTTCGATGTCCGCGATCCGGGCCTGTGTTAATGGTGACATGGAACTGTGTGCTCCTAATTCAACGATTGTGTCGGGCTAGCTGAATCGATCTCGCATACAAGATCGGCCCAGTGGATGGCATGCGAATTACAAAAATTGCCGCATCGGTTACGTTTGAAATAAAGCATTGAGGACTCGGAATGGCAGCTGCAGCGGCCGCCGCACCTGATCGCTGTGGCTAACGCCGTTGAGACACCAGTTGCAGAAGTGCTCGCAGTTGTTAGTCAGCAAGCGATAATCATTCTCCCCGAGGCGCGACCGGGCGCGTCGAACTATCTCTTCGGGCGAATACGGCGACTCGGGGTGTTCGACGATGCGAAATGGGCGACCGACGGCAAATCGAGACAGGGATACCTCCTCGACCGGACCGCATTGCCAAAAAGCCCCAGAAAGGCCCGAGTAATGCACCACACGGCCCTTTCCGGCGTAAATGCCATGATGGCAATAGCCGCAACGCGTAGTGGTCAGGTGGGCGCCGACAGGCGGTTCCTGCTCAAGATGCCATCGCGGATCCATACGTTCGTGATCAGAAATTCTTACATCGTCCATTTGCGTTCCTAGTGGCTCAAGCCCCAGATGTAGGCCGCGACCGCCGACACCTGATCGGAAGTGAGCTCGGCACCGCCCATGGGTGGCATCGGCGAGCGATACTGCTTCGGTTGCGGCACTCCGGTGGTGATTATTTTCGCGATCGACGCGTAGCTGCCATCGCCCCACAGCCATTTAGTGCCGGTGAGATCGGGTCCTAGAGGCGTTCCCGTCGCGTTTGCGCCGTGGCAACCCGTGCAGGGCGCACCGCCCACCTGACCGTGGTAGATCTGATCACCCAACGCAACCATTTCCTTCGTCGCGCCCACCGGAACGGCATGGCTCTCAGTCGCAGCGGCGGATCCGGCATCGGGATGTGTGCCTTCTGGAGGTTTGGCGTCATCGACACTGACTGCGCCGGCGGATGCCGTTGCACTGGGACAGGGCGTTGGCGTCGCTGCGCTGTCAGCGCCTGGTCCACCTCGGTAGACGATGCGGTAGATCCGTCCGCGCACATCGTCGGAGACGTAGAGTGCACCGTCGGGTCCGACCGCCACGCCGGATGGACGATGCGCGGCCTGGCCCGGCGACTCCACCGCGCCTGCAAATCCGTCGGCAAATATTTCGCACTGACCCGAAGCATGATCGCCAATCAGGGCTTGGAACACGACGTTGTAACCACCCTGGGGGTATGGGGCTCGATCCCACGATCCATGGAAGGCGATGAACACGCCGTGACGGTAGTGGGCCGGGAACTGCGACTTGTCGTACAGCGCCATCGCGTTGGGTGCCCAATGCGCGGGAAACGATGCGATCGGAGCTCTCTTGGTCGCGCACGGACCCACAGCCTTGCCCCCGTCGCCGCCATACTCGGGAGCAAGAACCAATTTGCCCTGAATGGCGTCGTAGTAGCACTCCGGCCAGCCATAGTCGCCGCCCTGCTTCAATAGCAGCAACTCTTCGGCGGGTTGCGTGGCCTCCTCCTCGGGTTTGTAGCGCTCCGGCCAATTCGCATGCAGCTGGTCGCGTCCGTGTTGCGTTACAAAGATGTGGTTCTCTGCATCGATCGCGAATCCCTCCGCATTGCGAATGCCGGTAGCGAAGCGTTTGGCCGGCGAAAATGCTTGGTTCCGCTTGTTCGCGTCGTAGCGCCAGATGCCGCCTCGCGTATTGAGCTCCGTGCACGGCTCGATGCCCGGCGAGTGCGTTGTGCGATTTTGTACCTGGCAGGCGTTGGTCGCAGTGGCGAGGTCGACATAGAGGGAACCGTCGCGATCGATCGCGAAGGGTCGCATGGGATGATCGCCGGTGAGCGGCAATCCCGTTACGATCGGCGCCGCGGCACCCTGTGGAACGATGGAGGCGGCCGACAGTGTGTAACGCACGATCTTATCGTTGATCTCGGCGAACAGGCCGCCCCTGTACAGGCCAATGCCAGTGCCACCCGCGCCGCCGCTCTGCACAGTCTCGCCAAAGCGGGTATTGACGTTCGCTTTGCCCACACCGGTGGTGTCTTGCAGCGCGACCAGGAATCCGCCGGCATGCGGCGTGTCGTTGCCGTAGTAGCGGCCCGACCAGGTATTGACATAGACGACCCCGTTCGCAGCGACAACGAGATGGCGCGCATGTCCAATGCCATCGGCAAAAATGGTGGCGCAAAATCCGGCCGGCAACTTGAGCCCGCTGTCATTCTCCGGACATGCGGCGACCGCGGATTGTGCCTCGGTCGGTGCGCTTTGCGCGGGCGCTGAGATGCTGGCTGCGAAGATTGCGCCGAGCATCGCGATCGCAAACCGTGGATTTCTGTACCGAGCTTCGGACATGGTGCTGTACCTCGAGTGAATTGACACATTGCACGCGACACTCGAAAGAACGCCGCTGTAGCGCAATCGTGATCTTCGTCGCGCCCAATGATCTTCCAGGATTGCCTCCCCAATTCTCAAAACGCACCCTTGGAATGATTTGAAACAGCACCGATTGCGTTTCGACTGAAATACTGGCGAAGGACCGCGCAATCGAAGCGCAACTCTTTCTCATCAAAATTGATTTCAATCGGTCAGTAGCGGCCCGCAATTGCGATCAGTTCGCGCCAATCTCACGAAGGCGCCCATTCGCGGAGCGTTCTACCGTGTCGCGCAGCTATGGAATTCGCGATCGGGAGTTGTTCGATCCGACGGCGCTGCCGCCGTCGTGAGTAGTTTGGTCACGCAGGAGTCGTAGCGATGAAACTGTCCGGGCGAATATCGACGTTCATGTTCTGCAGTACACTCGTGCTGGCGTGTCTGCAAGGAGGGTGCGCCAGCCAGGTGGCGCAAGCCGACACACAACCCGTGGCTCCGCCTGAGCCGCCTGCCGCTCCACTGCCGCAGCACTCGACTCAAGATCTGGAGCAGTTGGTCGCTCCGATCGCACTGTACCCGGATCCGTTGGTTGCGCAGATTCTGGCCGGCGCGACTCATCCTACGGAAATTGTGGAAGCGGATCGGTGGCTGCAACAAAATCCCGATCTGAAAGGTGAGTCACTCGCGACAGCGGTCGATACGCAATCCTGGGATCCCAGCGTAAAGGCTCTCACGCAGCTTCCTGGGCTGCTTGGCATGATGGACAAGAATCTGTCCTGGACGTCCTCCCTCGGCGAGGCGTATGTGAACGGTCAACAGAATGTCCTCGACGCGGTTCAGGCGATGCGCCAGCGAGCGCAACAGGCCGGGAACTTGAAGAGCACTCAACAGGAATCCGTCACGACCGACGGCAATTCGATCGTCATTGAGCCGGCAGATCCACAGGTCGTTTATGTACCGGAATACGATCCTTGGGTCGTCTACGGTGATCCCCTCGCTTACTACCCGGGTTGGACTGGAGTTCCGGGTTTCTACTACGATGGGCCGGGGATCTGGTTCGGCCTCGGAATTGGCATCGGTCTCTACGGTGGCTTCGGCTGGGGGTGGCAAAGCTGGGGCACGGATTGGCACCGACATTATTTGGATCACGGCGATCATCCGTATGTCCCCCATAGCAGGGAGTTCGGCGATCAGCACGGCTTCGCTGGCGGACATTCCGGCTTCGATCATTACGGTGGATCCTATCGTGGCGGTTCATATCACTACGCCGGCGGTAGCGGCGCCTTTCATGGCGGCTCGTTTGACGGCATGCATTCCAGCGCGTTCAGCGGCTTCAATCACGGCGGCGACGCGCGCGGATTTTCCTCTCGCGGCCGGGCAAGCTTCGGCGGGGGTTTCCATGGTGGTGGAGGTCACGGCGGAGGAGGTCACCGATGAAAATCGCATCAGGACCACGATCAAGTCGATCCAAGGAGTTTGAAATGACGTGTGGAATGAATACTGATCTCAAAAAACATCGCTTGCCCAGAACAACTGTACGCGCCTCGCTCGCGGCCTGCGCGCTGTTCGCGGCGGGGTCTGTCGAACTGTGTCTGGCTGCGGCATCGAACCAAAGGACCTTCGTATCGCCCGACGATGCGAGCCGCGCTCTGGTATCCGCCGTCCAAGAACATGACGAACAGGCGGTGATGGAGATTCTCGGAGGAGGCACCGAACTCATCAGCTCAGATGACAAGCTCGAGGACACCCTCGACCGCGATCGTTTTGCTCAGAAGTATCAGCAAATGCACAGGTTGGTCAGCGAGTCGGGCGGAATCACGACCTTGTACATCGGCGCTGAGAACTGGCCCTTCCCGGTTCCTCTCGTGTCACACAACGGTGTGTGGCGATTCGAATCGAAGGTCGGCTCCGAGGAAATCCGCTATCGGCGGATCGGCGAGAACGAAGTGACCGCGATCGGCATGTGCGCCACGCTGGTCATGGCGGAAGCGCACCCCGGAACCGATAGTGAGGCGGATCGCCTGGTCAAGACGCTGCTTCCCCAGGTGGCGGGTGCCAGCAAACCGATTCTCTTTCGCGGCTATTACTTCCACATCCTGTCCAATGCAGCCGGCGGATTTTCCGCCGTCGCGTATCCCGCCCTGTATCGTTCCTCCGGCGTGATGACTTTCATCGTCACCCAGAATGGCGGCGTGGCAGAAAAGGATCTCGGCCCAAATACGGCGAATATCGCAGCAGCAATGACCAGTTACCGCGCTGACGCTACATGGACGCCCGCTGAATGGAAGCGTTGATGGAATGTTTTCGCGATTGACCGGCGGAACGGGATGACGCGCGTTCGGGCAAAAGACCTTGGCGCGCGTCATGGCGCGCTCTCACCGCATCTGGAATCCGTAAACACCCGCAACGTGGCGTCGTTCGTCAATCCCCGACTTTCCCGATGCCAACATCTGTGGAAGCTCGTGCCGGTGGTTTCAGCGCTCCACCTCACATGGCCATCCCCCTCGATGCCCGGTGTAAGCGAAGCGGGAAACCAAGCAAAGCCGTAGATTATCTGACGTATAAGTACCGGCTCCGGCGGAGTCGCATTCATGTCGTAGACGGTCACGACGATTTCTTCGGCAGTATCGTTGTAAACTCTCACGTCCACCGTATCGTCGCCGAAGGTAGCAGTGGTCCCCAGCAGCGTCAGCGCGAGGCCGACAATCTTCGTCGGTTGGCTATTAGAACTACGCATTCATGGAATTCCCAACAGTCGATGTTGACCAGCCCCCATTGCCGAAATCGGATTGCGTGACCCAATATCCGACTGAATGAGCAGTGCCCGTTGAATGCCGGCCAGTACGTTCACAAACTGATATTCTCAAGAATCTCGCCGCCTTTGAATAACTTTGATGTACTCCAAAACCATAGAAATAAAGTAGCGCGATATTATTGATGGCCGTGAGCGAACCTTTCGCCGCAGCGAGCCGAAACCACGAACGGACCGACAAGGCGTTCCGAGGCACGCCGCGGCCCTGCATATACAGAATTCCGAGACGATTCATTGATTCCGCGTGGCCGAGCTTGGCGGCGCGGCGGTACCACTCAATGGCACGGTGCTCATCAATCTCGACGCCCAACCCCTCATCGAGCATCACGCCCAAGGCGTACATGCCGCCTCCACCGCGGATTCCAATGATCTCCGGGTCCGCCTGCGCACGGGCTGAGCAAATGACGGCGGCGTTCAGCAATACACTCGCGACGATAAATCGAAATAGCCCGGACATTGGAGCCTCCGACACACGCTCAAGTTTCAGACGGGTGGAAACTTCGCATCAATGCTTTTTCCGTCGGGTGGTTGACGCTTGCCTACGCCTTCGCCATACATTCCGTTAGGCGGGCCGCCGCAGTGAATATCAGCAGCAATCGTGAAAAATTCCGACGTTGTATATACATAGTCCCAATGGCCTTTCAGCAGCCAGATCATAGAGGCAGGCGCTGCAAGTGCGAACAATGATAGATGTGCCTAGGCGAACAGGGCTTGCTCATTGTTGGCGTGCATTGCGAGGAATTGCGAACGCCAGACCATCGGCTGCAGAAAAGAACGTCAAGGGCACGTAAGTTACCGCAAACGATCGCAAGAGATGGGCGACACTTGAATTTAGCCTGGCGCGGCGAATGAGGTTGGCCGTGCGCTTTCCGAACTGCGCGCGGCCGTAGGCATGTGTATTTTGGAAGCGTGAAAGAAATGTATCTGACCAATCGCAAGGCCACGCACGATTCGCCCGTAACGTCCGTGGATGACTTCACGGCTCACAAGATCATTGCGGTACTCGACGAACTGCTGACACACACACTTCCGCTACGGGATTTGTACAAAAGTGCGCGCTGTCAAGCCGCCGACATCCACTTTCGTCATTGGCGGCCCTTGTTCGACACTCACTATAAGGAACAACTGATCCTCATTGATGTACTCGTCGATAGTATTCGCGCGCTGGGTCGTGCTAGCCGTGTTTTGGCGGGCGCCTTCCTACAGAGTGCCCCGCCCTGTTACGCATTGCGCGGTCATTCGGCTCCTAACCGGTTGTTGTGCGATTTACTCGACGCGCACGAAATTGTACTGAGCGCAGCCCACACGTCCGGCGCACATAGTCAACAAGCCGATCCATCTGCGGTTCACGACTTTGCCATAGGTCAGGTGGTGCTCACCAACGACCTGCAGCGCTGTTCCGTCGGGGAGCAGTTCGTAAGAGTGGACCAGTCGCGAAGATCCGCAATCTCGAACTTTGGCGGCGTGGATGGGTTTGAATAGTAATGCGCAGCTCGATCGCGAGCTCCTGCTGCACGTTCAAAGACCGACCACCCAAAGTCGAAGCGAAATCGACTGCTTGCCTCGGAAGGTGAAGCGGGAGACCTTGCAGTTCGGGTGCGGTATCATCGTCTGCGAGAGCCTATTTGTCTTTGGTTCGACGAGCGATATAAATCCAAAGATCGCGAAGGAGCGGCGAGACTTGTGAGCGATCTTTCGAGTTACGCATTTTCATCGTTGCGGGACGGCGACTTGACGCTGCTGCGGGGTTCGGGCAGCGGTGTGTCGCCGATACTGCTACTGACCGCGGAAAATACTTCACTCACGAGCCTCAAGCGGCTGGAGCATGAATACGCTCTTAGAGCCGATCTGGATGCCGCCTGGGCAGCACACCCCATCGAACTTTCTCGCGACCGCAACCGCTTGGCGCTGCTGCTCGAGGATCCCGGGGGTGTGCTCCTCGATCAACTGCTCGACCGGCCGCTGGAAGTAAGGGAGTTTCTGCTGATCGCGATCTCCCTCGCCGGGGTGCTGCGCCAAGTCCACGCGCGCGGAATCATCCATAAGGACATCAAGCCGACGAACATCCTGGTGGATGCGGCGAACGGTGGTGTCTGGCTCACCGGCTTCGGCATTGCGTCGCGGCTCCCTCGCGACCACCAAAACCCTGATGCGCCTGAGGTGATCGCCGGCACCCTCGCCTACATGGCGCCGGAGCAGACCGGACGGATGAACCGCTCGATCGATGCGCGCAGCGATCTGTACTCACTGGGCGTCACGTTCTACCAGATGTTGACGGGGATGCTGCCCTTCACAGCTGCCGATCCGATGGAATGGGTGCACTGCCATATAGCGAGGCAGCCTGTCCCACCCGACGTGCGGACGGTGGAAGCTCCCAGGGTGCTGTCGGCAATCGTGATGAGGCTTCTCGCTAAGACCGCTGAGGAGCGCTACCAGACCGCTGCCGGTTTGGAAGCCGATCTGCAGAGATGTTTCGCTGAATGGGAGTCGCATCACCGCATTGACGCGTTCCGGCTGGGGACACGCGATGCCTCAGGCCGGTTACTTATCCCCGAGCGGCTGTACGGGCGCGAGCGCGAGATCGAAACGCTGCTCGCATCTTTCGAGCGCGTTGTGGCCCACGGGACACCGGAATTGGTGCTTGTGTCCGGCTATTCCGGCATCGGCAAGTCCTCGGTCGTGAATGAGCTGCACAAGGCGCTTGTTCCCTCGCGCGGGCTCTACGCGTCCGGCAAGTTCGACCAATACAAACGCGACATTCCCTACGCCACGATCGCGCAAGCCTTCCAGAGCCTGGCGCGCTCGCTTCTGAGTCAGAGCGAGGTGGAGCTTGGCCGTTGGCGGGATTCCTTGAGCGAGGCGCTCGGCTCGAATGGGCAGCTCATGGTGAACCTCGTTCCCGAACTCGAGCTCATCATCGGAAAACAGCCACCAGTTCCAGACTTACCGCCGCAAGAGGCCAAGAACCGTTTCCAGATGGCCTTCCGCCGCTTTCTTGGCGTGTTTGCGCGCAAGGAGCATCCGCTCGTGTTGTTTCTTGACGATTTGCAATGGCTGGACAGTGCAACGCTCGACCTGCTCGAACACCTGGTCACTCACTCGGAAGTGCGGTACCTGCTGCTGGTCGGCGCCTACCGGGACAACGAGCTCGGTCAATCTCACCCGCTGATGCGCACGTTAGAGGTGATCCGCAACGCCACTGCAATCGTGCGCGAGATCGTGCTGATGCCGCTCGGCCTTCAGGATGTCGGGCGGCTCATCGCCGACGCCCTGCACTGCCAGCCGGAGCGCGCGCGAACTTTAGCGCAGCTCGTACAGGAGAGGACCGGCGGCAATCCCTTCTTCGCGATCCAGTTCTTGATGGCATTGGCCGATGAGGGGCTACTGGCGTTCGACTCCGCCGCAGCCGCCTGGGCCTGGGACATCAATCGCATCCGCGCCAAGAACTACACCGAAAACGTCGTAGACCTCATGGTCCGGAAACTGAAGCGGCTATCGATCACCACGCAAGATGCCCTGACGCACTTCGCCTGCCTGGGTAACTTGGCAGAGATTGACACGCTAGCCTTGATTCAAAGCGACACCAAAGAGGCCATGCACGAAAGACTCCGGGAAGCTGTCCACGCGGGTCTCGTCGTCCAGCAGGGTGATGTCTACAAATTCCTTCATGACCGGATCCAGCAGGCGGCATATTCGCTGCTTCATGAGGAGCGCCGCGCCGGAGTCCACGTGCATATAGGCCGCGCGCTGTTGGCGGGCCTGCCTGCGGATGAGCTCACCGAACTGCTGTTCGAAGTCGCAAACCAGTTCAATCGCGGCGCCGCGTTGATTGACGATCGCGACGAGAAGATCAGGGTGGCAACAATCAACCTGCGCGCCGGTCGAAAGGCCAACGCGTCGGCGGCCTATGCGTCGGCGCGCGCGTATCTCGCCTCAGGCGTCGCGATGTTAGACGAGCGTGACTGGAGCAGCCAGTACGAGTTGACGTTCAACTTGTGGCTCGAATGCGGGCAGTGTGAACTTCTGAACGGCAACTTCAAGAACTCCGAGTGGTTGATCGCGGAGCTGTTGCAGCGCGCGGCATCGAACGTCGATCAAGCGGCCGTCTATGACCTGAAGGTCCGGCTGCATACAGTGCAAGGGGAATACCCGCAGGCCCTAGACAACGCGCTCGCATGCCTGCGCCTGTTCGGCATCGACCTGCCGGCGCACCCGAGCTGGGAAGAGGTCGAGGCTGAATATGAGTCGATCTGGCGGAATCTCAATGGGCGCTCGATCGAGACTCTGATCGAGCTGCCGCTCATGACCGATCGGGAACTGCAGGCAGCGATGCAAGTGTTCTCGATCCTCGCCCAAATCAGCTGGTTCACCGACTTCAATTTGTATTGCATGCTGGTGTGCCGCATGGTGAATTTTAGCATGCAGCACGGGATGAGCGGCCCTTCCGCGCAAGCCTGCGCTTGCCTCGGATCTCTGCTGGGACCATTCTTTCACCGTTACTTGGAGGGCTACCACCTCGGCAGGCTCGCCTGCGACCTGGTCGAGAAGCACGGCTTCTCCTCCTACCAAACGAAGGTCTACCACGAGATGGGGGCCAATAGTGTCTGGACGCAGCCGATCACGAGCGCGATCGAGTTGCGTCGAGCGGTAGTTCGCATCGCCACTGACACAGGCGAGCTCACTTACGCTTGCTACAGCATGCACCACACCATCACAAGCTTACTCCTGCGAAACGATCCACTCGACGCGGTGTGGCGTGAATCGGAGATGGCGCTGGACTTCGCTCAGAGAGCGAAGTTCCGCGATGTCGTGGACCTCATCGTGAGCCAGCAACGCTTCATCGCGGCCATGCAGGGGCGCACTGCGACCTTTTCTACCTTCAACGACGTGCAATTCGACGAGGCGACATTTGAGGCGCAGCTGACGGGCGACCGGATGAACACAATGATCTGCTTGTATTGGATCTTGAAACTGAAGGCGCGATTCCTGTCTGGGGACTACGCAGACGCTCTGGCGGCGGCCACCAAAGCGAAACCGGCGCTTGGTAGGGAACCCATCCAGATCTATTTGCTTGACTACTCATACTACACCGCTCTGACAGTCGCGGCGCTCTACGAGAATGCTTCTACCGATGAGCAGGGGGAGTGGCGCAATCTTCTGACGGCGCACCGGGAACAGTTGCGCGAGTGGGCCGAGAATTATCCACCAACATTTGGCGACAAACACGCCCTGGTGTCGGGCGAGATCGCGCGCCTCGAAGGGCGGGACGCTGATGCGATGCGGTTTTACGAGCAAGCGATCAAATCCGCTCGCGAGAATGGCTTTGTGCAAAACGAAGGGCTGGCCCACGAGGTCGCGGCGGCCTTCTACGGCGCTCGCGGCGTCGAGAGCATCGCGCAGAAGTATCTGCAAAACGCGCGGCACTGTTATCTGCGCTGGGGTGCGCTCGGCAAAGTCCAGCAGCTCGAACAGCGCCATCCCGGGTTGAGTGAAGAGTCCCATGTGTCTGCACCGAGTGCGACGGTCAGCGCGTCCGTCGAGCAACTGGACGTCGGGACGGTGGTCAAGGCATCGCAGGCGGTATCAAGCGAGATCGAGCTGCGCAAGCTCATCGAAACACTCATGAGAGTCTCTTTGGAGCATGCCGGCGCCGAGCGGGGCCTGCTCATTCTTTTCACGGACACCGAGTCCTTGATTGCAGCGGAGGCGAGGACGGGCGGCACCAACATTGAGGTGACGCTGCGAAACTCGGCGCTGACGCCAACCGAACTTAGCGAGTCCGTGCTCCATACCGCGATGCGGACACAGGACAGCGTGATTCTAAACAATGCCTCGGCCCAAATGCCATTCTCTGCGGACGAATACATTCGTCAGAAGCACTCCCGTTCCGTGCTCTGCCTACCCCTGGTCAAACAAGCCAAACTCGTCGGCGCACTGTATCTCGAGAACAATCTGGCTCCCGGCGTGTTCACCTCCGCCAAGCTCGCGGTTCTCAAGCTGCTGGCCTCGCAGGCGGCCATTTCGCTGGAGAACGTGCAACTTTACGAAGAATTGCGGCGCAGCGAGGCCTATTTGAGCGAGGCCCAGAGACTCAGTCACACAGGCACTTTTGGATGGAACCCGTCCAGCGGAGAAATATATTGGTCAGAGGAAAGTTTCCGCATCTTCGAGTACGACCCGGCGTGCACACCGACCCTGGAGCTGCTGGCTCTGCGCGTTCACCCGGACGACGTTGCCGCCTTCCGTCAGGTCGCGGAGCGCGCAGCTCGCGACGGGCAGGATTTTGCTCACGAGTATCGGCTGCGGATGCCGGATGCCAGGGTCAAACAGATTAACGTCGTGGCGCGGGCTCTCCGAGATGACGCAGGCGACCTTGAGTTCGTCGGTGCGTTGATGGATGTCAGCGCGATCCGACTGGCAGAAGATGAGCTGCGCAAAACCCAGACGGACCTTGCGCACGTGATGCGCGTGACCAGCCTAGGCGAGCTGACCGCCTCGATCGCTCACGAAGTCAATCAGCCGCTGGGCGCCGTTCTCATCAACGCCGAGGCATGCTTAAGCTGGCTCGATCATGAGCAGCCCAATCTCACGGAAGCGCGCGCCGCCCTCGAGAGAATCGTTCGGGACGGCACTCGGGCCGGTGAGGTAATCCGGCGTACCCGTACGCTCGCGAAGAAAGCCGACACGAAAATGGCGCCGCTAAATCTCAATGAGGTCCTGAGCGAGGCGCTGACCCTGGTGCAGCATGAACTCATGAGCTCGCAGGTGGCGCTGTGCATGGAACAGGCGAGCGCGCTCCCCATCATTCTCGCTGATAAAGTCCAGCTGCAGCAGGTGATCCTCAATCTGGTGATCAATGGCATCGAAGCGATGCAATTGGTCACCAATCGAGCGCGGGAGCTCGTGATCCGATCGGAGCACGATGATCAGCAGGTGCGGGTCACGGTGGCGGACTGCGGTGTTGGCTTCTCCGCCGATGCAGTGGATCGGCTCTTCAATACGTTCTTCACCACCAAGTCCACAGGCATGGGGATGGGGCTATCAATCTGCCGTTCGATCATCGAACTGCATGGCGGGCGCATCTGGGCGGCGCCCAATGTACCTTACGGGGCGAGCATCCAGTTCACGCTCCCCCTGCATCCACGCGTGGCGTCCAACTGAATAGGGCAATCATTTTTCTGCAGACGGGCCGTAATCGAGCCGCCCGGCCTGCAGGGTCTGCTTTTCATGAGGCAGAGCCTGCACGGTCCAACCACCCCCCAACGCGCGAATCAGCGACACGGCTGCCTGGATCTGGCGGATCCGTATCTGGACCTCGGTGAGCTGCGCCGCGAGTGCCTGCACCTGCGCAACCGAGACGCTTAAATAATTGTCGAGCCCGTCTTTGTACAGCATCGTCGATATGGACAATGCCTGCGCGGCCTGATCGCTGGCCTCGTGTTCCTGCGTGCCTTCGGTCTCCAGACGTTGGGTCTGGCTCAGTCCGTCTTCGACCTCCTGGAAAGCCGCCAGCACCGTAGCCCGATAACTGTCGCGCGTCTGCGCGTATTGTGCCCACGAGTGGCGCAGCTGCGCCCGTCGCAGGCCGCCATCGAACAGTGGCTCGATGGCTCCCGCCCCGACAGACCAAAGGCTGTTCGGCAGGCTCAGCAGATTGAATCCGCTATCCTGGAAGCCTCCCGTTAGGTTGAATGTTACATTGGGATAAAATGCAGCGCGCGACACGCCGATTTCGGCGTTCGCAGCCGCCATCTGACGTTCGGCGCTTGCTATGTCAGGTCGGCGCTGCAGCAGCGCCGAGGGCACGCCCGTAGGGAGCTGCGGTGGTGTTAACCGAAACTCGCCGGTCGGCGCGATCGAGAAGGTGCTCGGCAGCGCACCGATCAGCACGGCGACAGCATGCTGCATCAGATCGCGTTGCAGCCGCGTCTCAGTCTCTTGAGCCTGCGCAGAATCGAGTTGGCTCAACGCCCGCGCCAGATCGAGGCCGGAAGCAATCTCCCCGCGCGTGCGCAGCCGCGCCACCTCGACCGCCGCCTGGTACGAGGCGATCGACTTGCGCAGCACCTCGAGTTGTGCGTCGAGTCCCCGCATGGCGACATAGTCGTTCGCCAACTCCGCCTGAAGACTCAGACGAGCCGTCGCCAGGTCCGCAGCGCTGGCCTGCGCGAGGCGCTTCTGCGCGTGCGCGCTGTTGCGTAGCGCATGCCAGAAATCCGGCTCCCACGATGCCGCCACGCCGATCTGGTTCGAGGCCTCGCGAATCGGCCCGTTGCTATTCGGGGCGCGAAAGAGACGATTCACGGATGACTTGTTGTACGACGTGCCTGCGCTCGCGCTCACCTGCGGAGAGAGCGCTGATTGCGCCTCGGCGGCGAGGCTGCGTGCCTGGGCGTAGGCATCCGCGGCTGCCGCAAGGGTTGGGTTCGAACGCCCCAGTTGCTCCTCGAGTTCGATTCAATTGCTCATCACCGAACAGCGTCCACCAGTCCCCGCGCGGCGAGAGGGCATCGTCCGGATGGGCGACCTCGAAGGGACCGCTGCCCTGATAGGACTCCGGCAGGATGAAATGCGGCGGATCATAGACGGGCGCGAGATCGCAGCCTGCGAGCAGCCCCAAGCCGAGCGATGCGACCAGCTGCGGCGGGACGTCGTTTCATGGCGTGTTCGCGTGTCGATCGCCGCTCACTGCGAGCGGTGGCGACGGCTCCGGCGGCGCCTGCCTCGCCGCCGCATAGCCCGGCGCGGGTGTTACCGGCTGCACGGACTGTCCCTCCAGCAGTCCTGCGGGCGGATTGTTCACGAGTTTGTCGCCGGGCGCTAGGCCGCTCGTGACCTGCACCGTTTGTCCGAGATTTTGTCCGAGCGTCACGTTGCGCAGGTGGACGCGGTTCTGCGCGTCGACGATCGCCACCTGCGCCCCGTCCGCGCGAAAGATCAGTGCCGATTCGGGCATCGTGAGCACCTCCGGATCGGTCGGCACCTGGAACACGACATCCACGTAGGTACCGGGCCACAGTGCGTGGTTTGAATTGTCCACCGTCAACTCCGTCACGGCCGTTCGCGTATTGGCGTTGAATGCCCGCGCTGTCGTCAGGAACTTCGCCGCAATGGGATTGTCCCGGTTGTGAAGGAAGATGGAGCGTCGCCGTGGTCTCTGGAGCCTAACAGGCTCGCATAGTCCTGCGGCACCGACACGAACACCCGCATCGCATGCACGTCGGCGACGGTGAAGAGCTCCGTCGAGCTACCATGGACCGACGCATCGCCTCCCGCTGCGTTGACGTAGCTGCCGACATCGGTCAGACGCGCCGTGACCACGCCGTCGAATGGCGCCACCACTCGTTTGAATGCCTCGAGCGCGGCGTAGCGCGCGACATCCTGTGCCGCAGCTTCCATCTCCGCCTTGCGCGCCGCCGCCCCGGCGGTCTGCACCTCCACCTCCTGCTTCGAAACCGCCGGCGTTCCAGCGAGTGCCTGCCAGCGCCCCGCGGTGGAGACCGCAAGTCGATAGTTCGCTTGCGCCACCTTGAGATTCGCCTTTGCCGCTGCGTACTGCGCATCCAAACTCGGCGCGT
This sequence comes from uncultured Gammaproteobacteria bacterium, assembly GCA_963787695.1. Classification (GTDB taxonomy): domain Bacteria; phylum Pseudomonadota; class Gammaproteobacteria; order Steroidobacterales; family Steroidobacteraceae; genus Bog-1198. The sequence continues at coordinate 4,495,144 of CAWBDX010000002.1, read as the reverse complement.
CGATCGTCGCCAGCAGCTGCCCCGCCTTGACGGTCGCTCCGTAGTCCTCGTTCCAGCTGCTGCACGTAACCGGCGACCTGCGCGAAGATCGGCGCCTCGTACCAGGCGCGCACCGTTCCCGGCAGCACGAGCGGGCGCGTGGCGGGCCCCTCTGCGGGCTGATGATCTGCACCGGAACGACGGCCTGCTCGTTCGCAGACGCGCGTCAGAGCCGCAAGCGCCCGTTCGCGTGCCGCGATGCCGTAGACCAGCAGTGCCGCCACGACCACCACCGGCAACCCGATAGATCAACAACGTGCGTCGCTTCATCGATACTTCTCCGTACAGTTGAGCGCTTCCGGTGCAGCAGGGCGAAGACGCAGGGCACGAACATCAATGTCGCGAACGTTGCGACGAGCAGCCCGCCAATCACCGCGCGCCCCAGGGGCGCATTCTGCGTGTTGGACATCGACATCGGCAGCATGCCGATCACCATCGCCAGCGCCGTCATCAGCACCGGCCGCAAGCGCGCATATCCGGCCGTCACGGCCGCGCGGATCGGATCGCCGTGCGCGGCCAGCTCGTCGCGGGCAAAAGACACCACCAGGATCGAGTTCGCCGTCGCGGTGCCCATGCACATGATCGCGCCGGTCAGCGCGGGTACCGACAGCGTGGTGCCGGTCAGGAACAGCGACCAGACGATCCCGGTCAACGCGCCCGGCAGGGCCGTGATGATGATGAACGGATCGAGCCAGGACTGGAAGTTGACGACAATCACGAGGTAGACGAGCAGGATCGAGAACGCGAGCCCGGCCAGCAGTTGCACGTACGCCGCCTTCATCGTCACCCCCTGGCCCTGCACTTGCACGATCGCGCCGTGCGGCACGCTCGCCTTTCATCCGCTTGAGCACCGCCGTCGACCGCATCGCTCACGGCGCCGAGATCGCGTCCCGCGTTGCTCGCGTAAATATCGATCACGGGCATGATGTCGCGATGCGACACCTCGAGCGGCCGTCCGACCTGGGTGATCTGGCTCAAGCCGCCGAGGATTTGCGCACCCTGTCCGCTCGGATCACCGTCGCCCTTGTCGATGGGGATCGTTTCCAGATCGCTCATCGAGGTCAGCTGCGTCTGCGGTGTTTGCAGGTTCACGAGGTGCGAGACCCCTGTCTTATAGTCGAGCCAGTAGGTCGGCGACACCTGTCCGGATCCCGACAGCGTCGCCAGCGTGTTGTCGGCGATGTCGGATTCCGTCAGCCCCGCGCCGAGCGCGAAGGCGCGATGCGAGGAGACCAGCAATGTCGGCTGCGCCAGCGTCTGCTCGATCGTCGCGTCCGCGATGCCCGGGATGCGGCGCATCTCGGCGACCACTCGCTGCGCGTAGGCCATGTTCGCTGTCATGTCGCGCCCGATGATTTGCACGTCGAGCGGTGCCGGCAGGCCGAAGTTCAGGATCTTCGCGGTAATATCGCCGGCCGGGAACGTGAAGCTCGTGCCGGGGAACAGCTTCGGCAATTTATCGCGCAAAATCGCGCGATACGCGTCGACCGGCGAGGCCTGGTCGTTGAGGCTGATGGTGACGTCGCAGTCTTGCGGTCCGATCGTGGCGCTCGCGCTGTAGGCCTGGTTGATGCCGCTGGTCGGCAGGCCGCAGTTGTCGATGACATTGGTGACATGGCCCGGCAGCAACGTGCCGACGGCTGTGTCCACCAGCGCCGCGACCTTGCCGGCCTCTTCGAGGCGTAGCCCGATCGGCGCGCGAAAATGCATGTCGATCTCGCCGGACTTGATACCCGGAAAGAAATCGCGCCCCAGCCAGGGCACCAGCAGGCTCACCGAGGCGAATGCTGCCGCCAGGAACCCGACGACGAATCGGCCGCGCCGCGCAACCACCTTGGCCAGCAGCTCTCGATAGCGGTCGCGAAACCGATCGAAGCGTTGCTCGAACGCCGCTTGGAACCGGCCGAAGCGGCCTTGCGGCTCCCCGCCCGCCTTGCGCGCCTCGACCTGCGCAGGCAGCAGATAGGCCGCCAGCGTCGGCACCAGCGTGCGCGACAGGATGAAGGAGGCGAGCATGGCGAAGACGATGGCTTCGGCCAGCGGCAGAAACAGGTAACCGGCGACGCCCGATAACTGGAACAGCGGCAACCAGACGATGCAGATGCACAGGTCGAGACGAAGGTGGGAATCACGATCTGGTTCGCCGCTTCGATGATTGCCGCCTTCAGCTCCAAGCCGGTCGCCAGATGCGCATCGATGTTCTCGATCATCACCGTGGCGTCATCGACGAGGATGCCCACCGCAAGCGCGAGGCCGCCCAAGGTCATGACGTTGATGGTCTGCCCGGCCCAGGAGAGGCCCAGGATCGAGCACAGGATCGAGAGCGGGATCGAAGTCGCGACGATCAAGGTCGAGCGTCCGGAGCCCAAGAACAGCAGGACGACCAGGCCGGTCAACACGGCCGCCGTCACCATCTCTTGCACGACATCCTTCACCGACGCGCGCACGAAGGTCGAGGCATCGTTCGAGGGCGTGATCTTCACGCCGGCGGGCAAGGTCTGCAGAATCTGGGGTATTTTTGCCTTGACACCCGCGACCACCGCGAGCGTCGAGGCATTCCCGGCTTTGAGCACTTCCAAGCAGCACCGCCTGGTGCCCGCCGACCAGTACGGAGTTGGTCTGCGGCGGCCCGCCGAAGTACACATGGGCGACGTCGCCCACGGTCACCACCGCGCCAGGCCTACCTGCTTGATCGGCAGTGCATTGAACGAATCCACATTCACCGGCGAAGCGTTGGTCTCGACCAGGAAATCGAGCGCCCCGATCTTCTGGTCACCCGCCGGCAGCACGATGTTCTGCTGTGCCAGAGCGTGTGATACGTCCTGCGCGGACAGGCCGTGCGCGAGCAGCTTCTGCTGGTCGAGATCCACCTGGACGTTGGCTGACGTCCCGCCGTAGGGTGCGGGCACCGCCACGCCCGGCACCGAGACCAGCATCGGCCGGATCAGGTTGGAGGCCATGTCGTACAGCTGCGATCCGGTCAGCTGGTCCGACGAGATCTGCAGGGCCAGCACGGAGACCGAGGAGGCGTTGTAGGACAGCACCAGCGGCGGCGTGATCCCCGCCGGCATCTGCTTCAGCACGGTTTGCGAGACCGCCGTGACCTGGGCCTGGGCCGCCGCCACGTCGGTGCCGCGGCTGGAAATAGATCTTGACGATTCCGCGGCCGTAGAGTGACTCGCTCTCGATATGCTCGATATTGCTGACCGTCGTCGTGAGCGCGCGCTCGTAGTAATAAACGACCCGTCCCGACATGTCCTCGGGCGTCAGACCGTTATAGGTCCAGACGACCGCGACCACGGGGATCCCGATGTTCGGGAAAATGTCCGTCGGCGTACTGAGAGCGGCGCGTCCGCCGAAAATGAGGATCAGGATCGCCAGAACGACGAACGTGTAAGGCCGCTTCAGGGCCATGAGGACAATGGCGTTCATCGATGCACGCGCGCGATCTCTTCGGCGGTGGCATACCAGGCCAGCGGGCCGCTCGGCAGGCTCATGAGGTATCGACGCATCAACTTCATCTCCCAGGCAAGTGAACGGGAGTCGACATCCGGGGCTTTGCACCACTCTTACGTTGTTGTGTCTTTTTTAGCCCTCCGACATTTCCGGACGGTATCGCCCGGCGCGGCGCGCATTACAGATGCAACACGTGAACTGGTCCAATCGCGGGCATTCGACTGGTCACTGACGAAGGTAGCGCTGAGTGGGTAATAGGCGCTTGCGAGCGCTTGACTTGCATTGATCTCGATTGATGAGCATTGCCAAGATCCCGGCCCGCTGCGGCGTGTCATCGAGCACGAGCGGCCGGTGCGTTGGAGCGGAAATTCACGAAACGACGGGAGAACCGCCCGAGAGGTGACGATCCGATCGAAGTATGATATTCCTGGCATGTGCGCGGTTTACGATTGCGGACCGCGGCGGCGGGCTTTTCGCGGAACCCGCGCGACGGCTGTTCAACTCCTTGGGATGGGTATGGCGCTATCGCATCAAACGGTTGAAGAACCCGTTGTGCTTGTCGTTGATGACGACACTGCAATGCGCGAATCGCTCACAAGCCTTTTCCAGTCGGTCGGTTTGCGGGTCAAAGTGTTCGGAACCGCCCCCGAATTGCTGCAGAGTAGGCTTCCGAATGCCCCCAGCTGCCTGGTGCTCGATATCCGATTGCCGGGGATAAGTGGTCTTGATTTTCAGGTCGAAATGGCCAAGTCAGGAATTCACATTCCGATTATCTTTATGACGGGTCATGGCGATATCCCGATGTCCGTGCAGGCCATGAAGGCCGGCGCGGTCGACTTCCTGACCAAGCCCTTCCGCCAGCAGGAGATGCTCGACGCCGTAACCCTGGCGCTCGCTGCGGACAAAAAACGACGCGCCGACGAGAAAACGGTTTCGGATCTGCGGTTGTTGTACGAGTCACTGACTCCTCGCGAGCGCGAGGTGTTGGCCCTGGTTACTGCGGGCATGATGAACAAGTTGATTGCGGAGGAAATGGGCGTGAGCGAGATTACGGTAAAGGTCCATCGCAGCCATGTAATGCGGAAAATGCGCACTCGGTCGCTAGCCGATCTGGCGCGAATCGCCGACACCCTGGGAATTCGCAGCGACAAACCGAAACGCAACTAAACCTAGGTATAGCTTCATCCAGACTCCATTGGCGTGCACCATGTACCGGTGTCACGCTCCGATAAGCTAGGCCCCGACGACAAGCCGCATTTGCGACCCCCAGTGATCTCAGTCATAGACGACGACGCCTCCATTCGCGCCGCAACCGATAGTCTGCTCAGGGCGCGCGGTTACGTGGTTTACACCTTCGCGTCAGCGGCCGACTTCTTGCGGTCACGCCAATTGAATGAATCGTCCTGCGTGATCACGGACGTGCGAATGCCAGATATGACGGGTGTTGAACTGCAAGGCGCTCTCCGCAAACTGGGAAATAGGGTGCCGTTCATATTTGTCACGGCCTTCCCCGAAGAGTCGGCACGCGCGCAGGCGTTGCTTCAGGGAGCGGCTTGCTTCCTGTCCAAGCCATTCGACGCCCCCACCATCATCAGGTGCGTAGAGGCAGCACTGGCGGCGCGCGACGCGACCGAACGCTGAGTGTCTTGCAACTGCCAGGTTGCCGCCGCGCGCGCGCAAATCTGAATCTTTGTATAGGGTCAGTGCAACCAAAGGCTGTGCGCACCAACCTTCGTAGAATCGACGGTCCACCCTGCTCGAGCTACGCTGTCATCGAAGTGGCGATACCCAATAACCACTTCGAGAAACGGCATTTAAGGATCGAGTCAGGGAAGGGTAAAAGTCATGTCCGATTCAGCGCGCGAAGAAAATGCGAAGGCCTCCGAGCCGAGCAGTTTCGCAATGCGCCAGTCGATTATCCCGCTTGCATTCGATTGCGGCTCGCCACCGAGTACTGAAAACCACAGCGATCGCAATGACATCCGGGGACTCCATCATCGAACTGCGATCCTCGCACGCGATCGGGTCGTGCAGGTTTCTCCGCCCGACGCCGTTAGCCGCCGAACCGCGAGCGGTTCGGCCATGTCGGTGGAGATCGTTCAGGTCAACCGACGTGGGAGAATCGACTACCACTACTGTGCGCCGCTCCACATGTTGGTCTTGCATGAACGCGGCGTGCGTCAAGAGGGTTGCACTACTATCGAAGGCCTACCGAAATCGACGCTCCAGGATTGCAGCCGAAAACTTATCTTCGTGCCGGCCGGCCACAAATACCACGACTGGCATGAACCACGCACGCTCGCGCGCCTCGTGTTTTTCTATTTCAATCCCAACCAGCTTGCAGTTAGCCCCGACCAGCCGGGTTACCCGAGATCGTCACTGGCGCCGCGGTTATTCTTCGAAGACAGCGCATTAATGGAGACGGCGTTGAAGGTCTCTGCATTGATCGAGAGCGGCGGCTCAGACCAGCGACTTTACCTCGAAGCTCTCGGGGTTGTACTCGCGCATGAGCTGGCACGAATCAATAGCGGAATTCGCAGCGCGGATGCTCCCAATAATGGTGGTCTTGCCGCATGGCAACGACGCAAGTCAGTCGCTTATATCGAAGAGCATCTTGCGGAACCCATATCGCTTGCGGCGCTCGCGCACCTGGTCGGCTTGAGCGCCTGCTATTTCTGCCGCGCCTTCCGTCAATCCTTCGGTGTGCCGCCCCAACGCTATCAGCTGAGGCAGCGCATCGAACGCGCCAAGAGATTGCTTGCAAAGCACGCGGCGTCGGTGACCGATGTCAGCCTTACGGTGGGATACAACGACACCAGCGCTTTTTGCACGGCATTTCGCAGGGTCACCGGCCTGACCCCAAGCGCCTATCGCCGAAACTTCTGTTAACCACCCCCCAACACGGAGATCGAAATGAACGAGATTAAACTGGTATGTGCGTTGGCCCTCGCCGTTACCCTCACAGGCGCCCTGCCCGGATGTGCGACGTATGAGAAATGCGGTCTTAAAGGGTGTCCCGGCGACTCGAAAATCACCGCGGATGTACAGGCGCAACTCGAACAACATAAGGAAATAGGGACTTTTGTCGAGGTACAGACAGTGAATGGTGTCGTGTATCTGAATGGCAGGGTCGCTGACGGCTTAATCCGCACGACCGCCGAATCGGTCGCTAACCAAACCCCGGGCGTGGCCAAGGTCGTGGACAATATTTACGTTGCGCATTAGACCGGCAGGTACCTTCGTGGACAGAGCGTTACCGTTCTTCCGCAATCATCGCCGGTAGCACGAGACTGATTACTATGTCGCTCCAATTGTCCTCAACATTCGACTCGTCATTCGCTGACCATTCGAACTACGCGCTTACATCGTTTCCCGATGTAAAGATTCGGTCACTGACCAACAACGTCTCGACGCGGCCTACTATTCACGTGCGCCTTCAAGACAGCGTATTTCACCATTTCGATGGCCTAAACGCTCACCCCGAGGGCCATTCTGACGCGTTGACCCCGCAAATGATCTCCATGACGGTAGATAAACTCTCCAGAGTTCTTCGCACGGCCGGAATCGATATACGAAAGCTGGACCGCAGCGCGCATAACGCCATGCGCCTTGCGGCTGTGGCACGCCTTGTCGAGTCTTTAGAACCTTCCCAGTCACAGGTGGAAAATAGGCGTGCCGTGGCAGCATTGCCGAAATGGCGATTGCTGCGAGTCCTGAAGTATATCGACGCCAATATTGGCGAGCCCATCAAGTTGGCGAATCTTGCGGCCGCGGCCGGCCTGAGTCGCATGTATTTTGCCAAGCAGTTCCGAGCGGCCACCGGCATCCGACCTCACGACTATGTTTTGCGCAAACGCATTGAGCGTGCTCAACAGATGCTGGCGGCAAAGCCGGCCGCTCTCGTCGATATCGCTCTCAGCGTCGGTTTCCAGACGCAGGCGCATTTCACGACGGTCTTCAAAAAGTTCGTGGGAGACACACCATGCCAATGGCGTCGGGAACAACCCAATGTCGCATGACCAGCTCGTACAGTGTGCTCAAAAGAGCAATGTTGGTTACTCGGATTCGTTGGCCTCAATGGTTGTTTTGCGCAGTTTAGAGGAGCGGGAAAAACCCCGCTGCCGATCGCACCTTCCTCAGTGGCACCGCGAGTCGCCGTGGCTTGCGCTCAATCGATGCATCTCTCGGGAACAATGGACAAAACCGACCGATTGGTGGATTGCGCAGCAACGATAGCTGCATCGCGAGCCGGCTTAGGTCGGAAGACCAACCCCTCCGTTAGTGCGAGGCGCTTGCTCACGCTTTGCGTCAATCAATTGAATAACAATTACGGTGCTTCTTGCTCCGACGGGTTCCGCGGAAAGGATGCGCTTTTGCAATGGCACGCGCGATTTTGAAAGCGCTGCCCCTCCCTTAGAGTTCACAATTTCAATGCCCATCCCAATGGCAAAAATCTCTTCCGTATAGGAGCATCACCATGGCGACGGTTTTATGTATTCTGTATCCGGTGCGCAGTTACTGTGGGTAAACGATACCGCTGGGCGCATTCCCGCGATTATTTCACCTGTAATCGAAACGCACGCTGCCGTAACGCCACCTAAATGCGCTGCGCGCAATTTCTACACATCAGCTGAACAGGAACAACGCCTGCGGGCATGCAAGGAGATTTCTACATGAAGACTGGATTCATTGGACTTGGGCACATGGGTTCCGCCATGGCGGTGAACCTGGTGAAGGCCGGGCACGATGTCACGGTATTCAACCGAACACCCGGTCGAAGCCGCGCGCTGCTGGCGCTCGGCGCACACGAGGCGACGAGCGTTGCCGACGCTTGCCAAGGCGAGGTGGTGCTCACGATGCTGTCGGACGATACGGCGGTTGCAGACGTCGCCTTTGCCAACGACGGCCTCATTACAAACCTTTCCAAGCGCGCGATCCATGTCTCGATGAGCTCGATCAGCGTCGAGTTCTCCAAACGACTGGCGCGAGCGCACGCACAGGCTGGACAGTCCTACGTTGCCGCCCCCGTACTCGGCCGCCCGGACATGGCAGCGGCAGCCAAGCTGTTCATTGTTGCCGCTGGCGATCCCATCGCGATCGACACGTGCCGGCCACTGTTCGATGCGATGAGCCAAAAGACATTGTCCATCGGCAAAGAGCCGTGGATGGCGAATCTGGTCAAGCTCAGCGGCAACTTCCTGCAGGGTGCCATAATCGAAGCGTTGGGTGAGGCCATCGCGCTGATCGGTAAAGCTGGTATCGACCGGCATGCCTACGTCGATTTACTCACCTCCACGGTCTTCACCGCGCCGGCCTACAAAATCTTCGGCGGCCTCATCGCCGACGACAAGTTTGAGCCGGCTCTTTTCGCCGCGCCTCTAGGTTACAAGGACATCCGGCTCTGGTTGGCCGCTGCCGAGGCTCAACGCGTGCCGACCCCGATTGCAAGCCTGCTGCACGACCGATTTCTGCGGCTCTTCGCCCAGGGAGGTGATCAGCTTGATTGGGCCGCCATCGGTGGGCTCGCGGCCCAGGATGCCGACATTGCGAAAGGCGCCGCCAAGATGCCGCCGCTGCATGAGCGCCGATGATGCCGCGAGCCGCGAGGGACTGTCCGCGCGGACACTCGAACCCAATTGGCGACAATTTCACACAAGAATTCCACTCTCAGGGTTCGTAGTCTAGCCATGAAATGGTCGAACTGCCCGTCGCACTACATTTTGGAGTCACACCTATGGAAACACTAGGCATGTCGCGGCAATGCGATTCGCAGGCGCGATTGGCGTTACCCACCACTGAAAAAGCATCGGTGGCGACCGTAGCAACGGCGCCCTTAAGCCTACCGCCGCTGCCGTATGCCGATAACGCGCTTGAGCCAGTAATTTCCGCGAAGACGCTGAGCTTTCATCACGGCAAGCACCACCGGACGTACGTTGAGAACACGAATAAGTTGATCGCCGGCACCGAGCTTGCCGATCTGCCTCTCAATCAGATCGTCACCCTTACCGCAGGCAGGGCCGACCGCGCGAACATATTCAACAACGCGGCGCAAGCGTGGAACCATGGTTTTTACTGGCATTGCCTCAAGCCCAAGGGGGGCGGCGAACCGCCTGCGGCGCTCAAGCAAAAAATGGAAGAGGCATTCGGCAGCGTCGATGCCTGCAGGAAAGAGCTGGCCAGCAATGCTATCGCGCAATTCGGAAGCGGCTGGGCGTGGCTCGTGCTGGATGATTCCAAGCTTAAGGTGGTCAAGACCGCCAACGCTGATACGCCGTTAACGCAAGGCCTGAGGCCGCTGCTGACGATCGATGTCTGGGAACATGCGTACTACCTCGATTACCAGAACAAGCGCGCTGATCATGTCAACGTGGTGATCGACAAGCTGACAAATTGGGAATTTGCGGCACAGAATCTCGCGCGATTCACGGCAGATCGGTTGTAGCGGAGCATCACAAGTTTCGACATCCATGAATGAACCAAATGGATGGGACGAATTCCCGCCTAGGTATCGCAATTTTTGTTTGCAGCGGAAGGAGTGCGGCCGATGAAGTATCGGAAATTGGGGAATACAGGACTCATCGTGAGCGAGTTGGCGCTTGGAACAATGCAGTTCGGCGGTAAAATGAACATGGGCAACCTCGGTCAGGAGGACACGACGCGAATGGTGAGGTTTGTCCTGGACAAGGGAATCAACTTCATCGATACAGCAGATGTGTACAGCCGTGGGGAAAGCGAAACCCTGGTCGGTAATGCCTTGAGGGGCATACGGCAAGAAATCGTTCTGGCCACCAAAGTTCGGCTCCCCATGAGCGAAAATTTCAATCGTAGTGGCGCGACACGCGTGAACATCATGCGCGAAGTGGAGGACAGTCTGCGACGACTGCAGACCGACTACATCGACCTTTATCAAGTACATGGATGGGATAGCAACACACCGCTCGAGGAGACGCTGCGGACGCTTGACGATGTTGTTCGCCAGGGCAAGGTGCGTTATATCGGCATGTCCAATCTCATGTCATGGCAGGCGGCCACTGCGATAATGCTGCAGGGCCACCTAGGGTTGGAAAAATACGTGACGGCACAGATGTACTACAGTCTCGTCGGCCGGGGTCTCGAATATGAGTTTCAGTCGTTCGCCGAGTACCACAACATCGGTATCCTGGTTTGGAGCCCGCTTGCTGGCGGTTTCCTTTCGGGCAAATACAGCCGCACCAACCCTGCTCCTGCCGGCACGCGATTCGCGGAGGCCGGTTCCTTCGTGCCCTTCGACAAAGAGATGGGCTACCGTGTCGTGGAAATGTTGAAAGAGGTGGCCGACCGCCATGGCGTGAGCCCGGCGCGCGTGGCGCTATCTTGGATACTGGGACGACCGGCAGTCAGCAGCGTGATCGTCGCTGCCCGCAAAGTCGAGCAACTCGAGGATAACATTGGCGCGGGCGACCTGCGACTCTCGGACGAAGACGTCCGGCTGCTGGATGCGGCATCGGATCCCGGCGTTCCGTATCCGAAGTGGATGGTCCTTCAGCTGGACGCCGCGGAAGACCCGCGTTCGAAGGTCCTGCATCCACAGCACTACGCAGATGGCGGTCCCTGGAAGGACCTCCGCCTCGCCCGATGGTCCGGCTGAGAGGGCTTTACTTCCGAATTGCGTATACGACTTCAACAAACCACAATGCCTCGACTCGAATGAGAGTCACTCACAGTTCACGGAGTTCCACATGGCAGTCGCACCGAAGTCTTCCTCTCTTGAGGATCGACTGGACGAAGCGCTGGAGGAGACATTTCCCGCGAGCGATCCAGTCGCAGTTCACCCCACGGAGGAGATTGATCCAAACCGCACTGCCGGCCGTGTTCTCCCGCCGGGTGTTAAGGCATGAACGGACGACTTGCGCTCGTCACGGGGCGGCACGTGGTAGTCGTTCGGAATATTCGATTCGCTGCCCGACAAACCGTATCAGCGAGCGTAAGCGACTGCCTCGTGCTGCCGCCGGCCGGCAGCGAACCACAACAGTAGCGCAAAGCCAAAGCCGAGCGTGCTTGTTGCGCCGAAGAACAGCATCATCGGTTGGTAACCGGCGGGGTTCTGCGCGCTCGCAGCGTTCCAGTCGTTAAGTGAGCCGGCCACCAAGTTGGCGCCGGCAATACCGGCGCTCTGCACTACCGACATGAGGCCGAGCGCTGTGCCGAACCGTGCGGGAGAAACCAGTTTGCTGGTGAGCGGCCACATGACGGCGGGAACCAAAGAAAAACTTACGCCGATCATCACGGTGCCCACCCATAGGTTCCAATGGGTCAGGGCCATGACGGCGATCGACAACGGCAACAGCAGCGCGCCGAACGCGAGCATCGGTGCGTACCGGCCGATCCGATCGCACACCCACCCGAACGCGGGAGTCGTGAAAATGGCTGCCAAGAACACATAACTGTTCATCGCTCCGGCAGCGGCGAGATCGAGGCCATGTGCGTGCTGGAAATACTCTATCGAGAAAGTGCTGCGAAATGCGAATATCACCGCGTACCAGAGCACGCATAGCGCCAGCAGATACCAGTAAGCCGACCCGAAGCGCAGCAGCTCGCCCCCCACAAAACGCCGGGCCGTGTCTGACACTCGGACCGGCGTGTTGTCGCGAATCCGGCGGTCGAACCACCAGAAGCCCATGGCCGCGGCAAACGATACTGCGGCAACGAGCGCGGCGATCATGAGCGGTGGCTGCCATCCATGACGGTAGGCATTGGCAAACCACGTTGGCGACATATCCGCGGAGAACGAGCCCAAGCGGCCGATACCAATCGACAAACCCATCGCAAAGGCGACGTTGCCGCCCGCGAAATTCTCCGCGATCACCACAATGATGCCGATGTTGAAAGTCTCGGCGCCGATGCCGAACAGGAGTCGGCCGGCGGCCATCCCAGCGAAGCTCGGACTGAAGGCAGTGAGCGCCGCGCCGGCGAGACACCCGGCCGCGGTAAACAACGTCACGCGGGCCGCACCGTAACGATCGACGAGGACGCCCCCGACGAGAATAAAGACGACATTGGGCAGGTTGTAGATGGCGTTAAGCATTCCGATCTGAGCGCCATTGAACCCGCGCTGCCGTTGGAGCAGATCTGCGACCGGTCCAATTGAGTCGTAGTCGTAAAAATTTCCATACATGACTATGGCCAGGAGGCCAAAGACGACCCACGCAGTACCCCGGCCATGGCGGCTATCGCTCACTATTTATCTCGTTGATGAACTCGAGGTGCAGTGACAGTGTCAGCCACCTGTTGAAGATATGAGGTTGTGGACCACTTTTAACACGACGAAACCAAGCCTCGCCAATATGAACCGCGGCAGTCGGAGGCGCTCCCGGCGAGCCTCCACAGGACCGGGGATTTAGGACTGAAGACGTGTGTCTTGCGCCGAATTAACAGCGCCAGCAGGAACCGTCCATCCAATCCACTATGCTGAGGGATTGGGGCATGCATCACTCGCCACAATCACTCCCGTCCATCTTGTCAACAAAGCGGCAACGGAGCATCTTGATGTTCGCGAACCAAAACTAACACCGGCCTTATTGCATGCGAATCGGCGGACTTGTCGCCCATTGGTCTCTGGTCCCAGCTGGGGGATCCCGATGGTCCTTACCGGAACATACGATCCGTATCTCGTCGCTCTGTCCATTTTGGTCGCGTGCTTCGCGTCCTACACCGCCCTCGACCTCAGTGGGCATGTTGGGCCCGCGCGGGGACTTGCGCGCCAAATGTGGCTGGTAGCTGCTGCGATCACAATGGGCGGCGGAATATGGTCAATGCATTTCGTCGCCATGCTCGCCTTCATCATGCCGACACCGATGTCCTATGACATCGGATTGACCGTCTTATCGCTCGTGGTGGCGATTTTGGTAACCGGCGGCGGCTTTTACGTCATTAGTCACCAGAGCGCATGGCCGCTTCGCCTCGCTCTGGGCGGCGTCTTCATGGGACTTGGCATTGCCGCCATGCATTACACCGGCATGGCGGCAATGCGGGGGCCCGCCGAACTCAGCTACGACCCACTCTTCGTTGCGCTCTCCCTGGTCATAGCGGTCGGCGCGTCGACGGTGGCCCTATGGCTCGCATTCCGAACCACGGATCTTAGGCAAAAACTCGTTGCCGCGGTCGTCATGGGCGTCGCCGTTTCCGGTATGCATTACACGGCGATGAGCGCGGCCATTTTTACCGCTCAAGGCCCGGTTTACGAGGCCCAAGCAGGCGCAAGTCTCGATCAAATCAATCTGGCGCTGGCGGTTGCCGGTATTACGCTTATCATTCTCGCTTTCGCGACGGTCACCTCCCTGTTCGAGCGGAAGCGCGCCGAAGAAGCGCTTCGTGAGGCGCAGACGGAGCTCGCGCACGTCAATCGAGTCACGACGATGGGGCAGCTGGCAGCCTCGATTGCCCATGAGATCAACCAACCGATCACGGCGGTAGTCACCAACGCCGATGCCGGGTTGCTGTGGCTTGCGCGCCCAACCTCCTGACCTCGATGAGGTCCGGGATGCATTCGATCGCGTCATCAAGGCGGGCAACCAAGCCGGCGAAGTCATCGGCCGGATTCGCGCCCTCATCAAGAAGGCGCCCCCACGGAAGGATGACTTGGAGATCAACGAAGCGATCCTTGAGGTCATTGCCCTGACCCATGGCGAAGTTGGTGAAGAACGGCGTCTCGTTGCAGACGCAACTCGCGGCCGGCTTGCCGCTCGTTCAAGGAGATCGAGTCCAACTGCAACAAGTGATCCTCAACTTGATCATCAACGCCGTCGAGGCGATGAGCGGCGTCAGCGAGGGGACGCGAGAGTTGCTGATCGGCACCGGGAAAGATGCATTGAGCGGGGTGCTCGTCGCCGTGCAGGATTCCGGCCCGGGACTGAACCCGGAGAGTTTTGACCGCCTGTTCGACCCATTCTACACGACCAAGTCCGGCGGCATGGGCATGGGACTATCGATCTGCCGTTCGATCGTTGAAGCTCACGGGGGACGGATATGGGCCTCTAGCACTGTCCGGCCCGGGCGTGACCGTTCAATTCACCCTGCCTGTGGGTGACGATATACAATATGACGCTGCGCTCGTTAGCCCCCCGGGATCGTAAACGGTAGTCTCTGTCATTCCAGAAGATATTTTTGGAATCCGGAAGGTGGTCGATCGTTCCCCTCGGCGTCGCCGCTGAAGTGCGATAGGCGCATTGGCCCGGAGTTCACCGGCGCCCAACGCCTCGAATAATATCTTGCCCTCGCGATCCCTCAGCCGGCAAATCCCAATAAAATTGGGCAGTCTGTCGCCCGGTCGAATTGCGACCTCCGAACGGAGATCCGATCGGACCCATTTCCGGTTAACAATTCCACTCAATCCACGGCAAGCGCACGAAAGTACCTTTTGGCGAAGCGTCTTACTGTCATGCGACCTATAGAATTCGTGATCGGAAAGGCCATGTCGCAATGTTCGCTGGGACACGGAAACCTCAAAGATGAGGACTCCATCCAATCGAAGGATCCGTCACGGAAGACGGATCAATTCGCCGTGAGCATGTGATCGTCGATGGCAAGCCGGCTGGGACCGGTGCGAATTTCACACAAGTTGAGTTGAGCAATCTCGTCACCGAATAATTCCACCGCTTCTGAGGGGCAAGAAGCTATGCAAACAGAGGTCACGGCTCGCCATTCCGACTTGAGCGACGAAAATACCCGCTCGCTGATTTCGGTGTTCGCCGCCTATACGGTGACCGCCACGGTCTGGCTGTTGTTTGCCACCGGCGTGGGGCTGTTGATCGCCTTCAAATTTGGGGCACCGGAATTCGGACCCGGCGCCTGGTTGACGTTCGGAAGGCTGCGTCCCATCCATACCAATGCGACATTTTATGGATTTGCGAGTATCGCGTTAGTCGGATTGGGGTACTACGTTGCCGCGCGCAGTTGCGGCACGAAACTCTACAGTGCAGCGCTGGCATGGACCGGCCTCGTGCTCTTCAATGTGGCGGCGCTCGCCGGCACTGTTGCGCTGGATCTGGGTTACATCGATGGCGATCTCGAATATCGGGAGTGGCCGTGGTGGATTCGCTTGATCTTTCTGGCGGCCCTGTTAGTGACCGCCTGGAACCTCATCGCCACCGTCGCACGGCGCAGCAGTAAAGACATCTATTTGTCCAACTGGTACATCATCGGCGGGACGCTGTGGGCCGCGATTATTTCGGTCGTGGCTGTCGTGCCGTGGTACCAGTATGGACTCGGACAGGTCGCGGTCTCCGGCTTTTTCATGCATAACGCCGTCGGCATGTTGTTCACGCCGCTTGCACTCGGGGTGATCTACTACTCACTGCCTAAATTATTGAATCGACCGATCTACTCATACGCGCTGGGTGTGTTCGCATTCTGGACCAATCTGGTGTTCTATCCGATCATCGGTGCGCACCACTTCGAGTTCAGCCCGCTTCCCTGGTGGCTGCAGACCATCGCCATCGTGTTCAGCGTCGCGATGCTGGTGCCGGTGTGGGGTGGCAGCAGCAACTTTCTGCTGACCATGCGCGGTCGTATCGGCGACCTGATTCACTCCTACCCGCTGATGTTCATTTTTGTCGGCGTGATGAGCTACTTGATCGGTTCGACTCAGGGCACGCTGGAAGCATTCCGTTCTCTGCAACAGGTGTGGCACCTGACCGATTTCACCGTGGGTCATTCGCACCTGACGATGTACGGCATCATCACATTCGCGATATGGGGCGGCATTTACGGTCTACTGCCGTTGGCGACCGGCAAAAGGGCCAGCCAACTGGGCATGGCATTGCATTTCTGGATGGCATTGGTCGGCTGCTTCATCTACGTCACTTCGCTGTCCATCGGTGGGACCATTCAGGGATTGGACTGGGTTCATGGATTGCCATTCATCCAGTCGGTCATCGACATGCAGAGTTACTACGTCTGGCGCGGTGTGGGCGGGTTACTGATGTTCTCGAGCCACATCGTGTTTGGCTGGAACGTGTGGCGCATGTGTTATGGGAGGGGCGCGGTGGCATCGCCGCTGCAGACCTTGCGTGCCGAGGAGTCGGTGGCATGAACAAGCTGCTGCTCATTGTAGGAGGATCGACGTTAGTTTACGCGTGTCTTGCGCTAATAATGGGCGTATGGCCTGGGATCGAGCTGTCAAAGATACCGGCCGGCACTGGCGTCGAGCCGCTCACGACGTTGCAATCGGAGGGGCGTGACGTGTATGTGGCCAATGGCTGCAGCTACTGTCACACCCAGCAGGTGCGGCCGCTCGATGAGGACAAGGTATTTGGGCGCCCATCCGCTCCGGGCGATTTCACATACCAGACTCCGGAACTGCTCGGTTCTGAACGCACCGGGCCTGACCTCACTAATATCGGCGCTCGCCAGCCGAGTTCCGTGTGGCAGTACATACACCTGTATAACCCACGCGCGGTAGTACCCGAATCCATCATGCCCTCGTTTAATTGGATGTTCGATGTTGTCGCGCAAGCGCCCGCGGGCGTAACTCCGATCCCTCTGCCGAAGAATTACGCGCCCGCGCACGGTATGGTGGTACCCGCACATCAGGCCGAAGCGTTGATTGCCTATCTGGCCTCACTGAAACAACCCGCCATGCCGGAAGCCGCCGGACCAAGCGCCGCACCACCGCCGAGGCGCAAGTTTCTGCGAACGCCGCACCCGCCGGAAACTACGATGCGACCAAGGGCGCCGCCTTGTACACCGCCAACTGCTCGGCCTGCCATCAGGCGAGCGGCGAAGGCTTGCCGGGGGCATTTCCGTCCCTGAAAGGCGATGCCGTCGTCAACAAGGACGATGCCACCAAGCACATCGACGTGGTGCTGAATGGTCTGCACGATGCCAGGGTGAGTGGCGTAGTTTACAGCAGTGTCATGCCACCGTTTTCCGGTACGCTCAGTGATGCCGAGATCGCCGATCTCATCGATTACGAGCGCAGATCCTGGGGCAATCACGGCAAACCGATAATCGCGGCGCAGGTCGGTACCGAGCGGGCAAAGGCAAAATGAAGTCAGAGAACCAAGTACGAACTGGAGGTCGCTGTGCATCATCATTTGATCGGTCCGTTCTGGGGAAACCTCATCATCATCGGGATCGCCGGTGCGATCACCGTGGCATGCTTCGTGGCGATGTGCTGGATGCTGCTTCGCCCCGGCGAAGCCGACCCACGACATCCCAAATACATGGTGCTGCGCCATGACCGCTGAGCGAGCTGACAAACCGCACGTCAGGGTCTATTTGGATGACAACCCGCAGCCGCTCATCGATCGCGAACTTCCGATCGACATTGCGCTCGACACGCTGAGTCTGATCGACGGCGCACATCGCCTGGTAGTTCGTGCCGAAGGCGAGAATGGACGGGAGGGCGTCGAGGAAATTCCGTTCCTTGTGCGCAACGGGCCAGGCATCATCGTCTCAGGCCTCAGACCTAACTCGATACGCAGCGGCACCGTACGCCTCACGGTGGATGCGTTCAGCACCGACGATCCATTCGACCCGCGCCGCGCCGAAGCGCGTTCCTCGATTCCGGTTTGGGTGTGGGTCATGTCGCTATTCATTGTTGCCTGGGCCGTGTGGTATGCCGCTCGCATGTGGGACGTGCCGGCGTCATACGCGCATTCTCCCACCTATGGCCGCGAAGCAGTGTCCGACACATCGAAGGGAAAATGAGTTGTCGCGTGATTGGAGAGCTTCGCTCTCATTGCGACTTGGACTAGCGGTTGCCGCTCACCTAGATGCTGCGATCGACGGCACAACTCGGTCGTCGCTGGACTCTAGATGACTTGGAACTACGCTCGGCACGGATTGATCCAAATTGCGGACGGACGTTCGATCTGACAAATCTAAGTCCCTTTCAGAAATACGAAATTCGGACTATCGGTCATCATAGCGCCGCACTACGCAGAATTGCTTCGACCCGGAGGTATACCGTTGACCAACATTGACGGGATATGGCCCGACGACGAAAGGACGCCCGGGCTTACAGGCTTAGCGAACGGCCCGCGCCTGCTACGATCCGCAAAGTCCATCGTGCGCGCGCCCTTGCAGATTGCGCCAACCGCCATTTGGACAATTATCGATTGCGTAGAGCGTGGCTTCGCAGACTTCGCCCGGATCCCATACCACGACGGTCTCGCTCGATCTAGAACTCTCGCAACTCCTAGACGAATTCGGGGCTGGAATCCACGGACCGCGGATCGCTCCCTCTGATCCGGCTAACTCGCTGCCACAAGCCCCGCCGCCACAACGAAGAAAATGGCCATCCCCGCGGCAATTAGGCATAGCGGATTAATTTCATCGTTGGCGGCTGCTGCCATATCCGGAATCACGGCCGCGCGACCAGCTGCTTTTACCGGGGCGGTTCTCGCCGACGTCATTGCACCGACGCGAGATCGTGAATTGCTCATGGGATTCTCACCTCTGCGTGTCCGCAGGCCCATTGCCGCCGTCTTGAGAACCAGCTTGGTGAGAAGAGGTTGCGCTACGATTTCGCAGCGCTTGAGGCGTGTTTCAGTCGAAATGCAATTGACGACGCTGCGGATTGTTCAATACACGATTTCGACGGGTGATCTGAAGATGTAGCCCACACCGCGTTCCGTGACGATGAACTTTGGTTGCGAGGGATCCTGTTCTATTTTCCGGCGCAGCCGCAATACCTGAATGTCGATCGCTCGATCATAGACTTCGTTGTCGTAGACCCGGCTCGCCTCCAAGAGCTGATCGCGCGTGAGGATGCGCTCGGGGGTGGAAAGCAAGGCCGCGAGCAAGTTGAACTCGCCGTTCGTCAGAGCAATGTGCTCACCGCCGCGCGGTTTCAGGCGCCGCGTGCGCAGATTAAGTTCGAATTCTCCGAACCGGTACGCCCGAATCTCTTTCCGCGCCAGGCTTGGAGCGGCGCTCTTGGCACGCCGCAGCACGGTTCGTATGCGCGCCAGCAACTCCCGCGGACTAAATGGTTTGGTCAGATAGTCGTCGGCGCCGAGTTCCAGCCCCATGACCCGGTCCGCTTCTTCGCGCACGCCGGTGAGCATGACGATCGGTATTGCCGATTGCTCGCGTAGCGACCGCGCGATCGCCATTCCGTCCTCGCCGGCAAGGCGCAAATCAAGGACGACGAGATCGATTGCCTCGTCGCTGAGAATCTGCGACATCTGTTTGCCGGTCGCTGCGCTGCTGATACGCAGCCCGCTGGCGGCGAGGTACTCCTCCAATAAGGCGCGGATCTGCGGGTCATCGTCGACGACCAGAATGTGCGGCGCAATGCTCTCCGGCATGACAGCAGTCTCCCAGGCTTCAGTGAGCGGATCCCAGCACGCGCGCGAGCGACTCCGCCAAATCGCGGCGATGCAGCGGCTTTCGCAGCACCTCGTTCACGCCGACTTCGGCCGCGCGGTTGGTAAGCTGCGCGCCGCCATAACCGCTCATCAAGATAATCGGAACCGCAGGGCGAAGGCGCCGAATTTCATGTGCGAGTTCGGTGCCGATGAGATCCGGCATCGATTCGTCGGTGAGTACGGCATCGAAGCGATTCGGCATGGCTCGAAAAGCCGCCAGCGCCGCACCGCTCGAGGCAAAGCCCACGGGCTCGTAGCCAAGTTCGGCGGCAATTTCCTCCGCGAGCGCCACCAATTGGTGCTCATCATCGACGATCATTACGGTTTCACCCTTCCCGTGAGGCAACGGTTGTGCGATCTCGACGGCCGGAATCCCGGTTTCACCCGCTACCGGCAGCCAGATTTCGAAGTTTGTTCCTTCGTCCGCCTTGCTGGTGAGGTTTATCGCACCCCCAAGATCGCTGACGATGCCGTGTACCAGCGACAATCCCAGTCCCGTACCCTCCCCGACTCCTTTGGTCGTAAAGAATGGATCGAATATCCGCTCCATGGCGGCCGGCGGAATGCCGACGCCGGTGTCGCTGACAATGAGTCGAACGTACCGGCCGGGGCGCAGCGAACCGCGCGACAGCGTGCGCGTTTCATTCAGCTCAGCGCATTCGAGAACCACAGACAGCACGCCGCCGTGCTGCATGGCCTGAATGGCGTTGGTACATAGATTCATCGCGACTTGGTGCAGATAGGTCGCATCTCCGATCACCGCCGCGTTGCCCGCTTCGATCCTGCTCTCCAGGCGTATCCCTGCGGGCAGAGATGCCTCGAGCAGTTCGAGCGTCTCTTCGATGACGAATTGAACGTTTACCGGAGCACGGTCGCCGAGCCCGCTGCGGCTGAATCCAAGGAGGCGTTCAACCAGATTCTTTGCGCGCTCGGCCGCGTGCATGACGCTGTCGAGGTAGCGTCGCATGGCGCTGCCTGCCGCTGACTGCTGATGCGCAAGTTCGCCGTAGCCGAGAATCGCGCCGAGTATGTTGTTGAAGTCATGCGCAATGCCGCCCGCCAGAGTACCGATCGCCTCCATCTTCTGCGATTGCCTGAGTTGCGCTTCGAGTTGCTCCTTATCGGCCTGCGCCTGTTTCTGCGCGGTCACATCGCTGGATGACCCGACGAATCTCAACGCCTTGCCCGACGGGTCGCGCGTACAGCGGCCGCGTGCGGCCAGCCAACGCCAGTCGCCGTTTGGGTGGCGTATGCGATATTCGCATTCGTAGCGGCTCGTACGTCCCTCGAGGTGGTCATTGACTGTAGCCTCGAAGCGCGCCAGGTCGTCGGGATGAATGACTATTTGTGCCAGCCATTCATCACGCGTCTCGATCTTGGCATCCGCGCTTTGACCATAAAGCAATTTCATCTTTGGCGACAGGTACACACTCCGGGTCGCGACGTCCCAGTCCCAATGCCCTTCGTTCGCTCCTTCCATGGCGAGCGCATAACGCTCCTCGCTGGCGCGCAGCGCTCGCTCGCCGGCCGCCACCTGCCGTAATTGGCGTAACAGAGCGGCCATGGTCAACCCTCCCAACAGCATGAGGACGAGGGTGCGAATGCCGACGCGAATCGTTTCATCACGCCACGGCTGCAACGCGACGGCTGCCTCACGCGTTACGGCAAGTTTTAACTGCGTGTTCCTTATGGGCGCAACGGCGATGAAATCGATCAGTCCATCGATCGGATTTACGAGTCGAAACTCCGGAGCGGCAGGTAAGACCGCAAGCGCTGGAAACCGTCGCCCGATTGCTTGCGGAGTGGGTGGGTTGCGCGCGAGCAATGTCCCGTCATTTCGCAGCAGCTGAATCGCACTGCCCATTCCGATGTTGACGGCTTGATAGTATCGCGTGAGATCCTCGAGATTTACCACCGCGGTGACGACACCAGCGAATTTCCCATTTTCATCGTCGAGGCGGCGCGAAAGATCTACGGCCGCGCGGCCTTCGGTACGAGTCACGAGCGGCTCGCTCATGAACAAGCCCGTGGCCGTCCCGTCCCGCTGTGCGATGAAATAGGAGCGGTCAGCGACATTGTGAATCGGGGGCGCCGATTTCAGCGATCCATAGCGCTGATTGCCCTGCGCATCGACGATCATCACCTGGCGGACCTGCGGCACCCCGGCCGTACGATTCGCGAGAACGTCGTTCAGACGCTCCGGCGGAATCTCGTGGCTGTCGCTGCGATACCAGCGCCCGGTGTCGAGCAACAAAAGATCCACGGCTTGCAGGGTCCATGCCGTTTGCTCAGCGAACGCGTTCGCCATGTTGTTGATCTCGCGATCAGTCGCCGCGAGCGCATAGCGATACGAGCGCCAGGCGTCATACGCCGATGCCAGAGCGAATGCCAGAATGACGAGAACGCCGAGTACCAGCACTCCGAGCCGCAAGCGCTTGAACCGGACGGATCCGGTATTGGCTAAAACAGGCTCAAGGGGTGAGGACATTTAGTGCCCGCATGCTTCAAGGCGGTGTGCCGATCATATCGCGCACCGCCGACAGCAGGTCAACACGGACCAGCGGTTTGGCCATGACCTGCTGCACACCCAGCGATTGTGCGGTTTCGCCGGCAGCCCGGAGACCTGACCGAAACTGGCCGGAGATCGCAATCAAAGGTATTCCAGGATGCGCAGCCTGTATGTCGCGTACCCATCTCGAGCCGGATTGCTTGGGCATGTAGATACTGGCAATCACAAGATCCGCCGGGCGAGCGCATTGTGCCTCGCGTAACGCGCCGCTACGGACACGATATCCTGCTTCGCCCAGCCATTCGCGAAGCAGGTTGCGCGTCAGTTGGTCCTCCTCGTAGATGACGATATCCAATATTTGGTCCGGTCCCGCTGTCGATTGGCGAAACATTGGAGAGGATCTTGCGGCGGACGCCGCGCGCGATGATGTCATCCAATAACGGGTTAATTACAACTGAAACCCACTCGCTCATGGTTCGTAAAGTATTGATTTGATTGCTCGGAAACATCGAGCCATCAAGACCGAATCAGCGAATCCATCGGAATCCCGCCACACTTGTCACTCCCAGGCCGTGCGATATCTGCATCAGTATTTGCACCTGACCACCACGCACTTTAGGCGCGGACGAATTTCAAGTAAGGAGTGACATATGTGCCCAGCATGCATCGCAAGCGCAGCAGTAATGGTCGCCGGAGCCGGATCCACCGGAGGAATTCTGGCGGTATGCATCGGCAAGTTCAGAACATTTTTCAGAGCAAATCGTTTCGGTCTGGTTCAGAAAACGCAGGAGAGATGAAATGGCAACAAGCAAAGAAGGCAAGAAGGAACACGGGAAAGGGCATCTCGCGATGACACCCCCGATTGTGTCGCAGCTGGAGTGGGAGGCTGCGCGCCAGCAGCTCCTGGAGAAGGAGAAGGCCTTGACTCGCGCGCGTGACGCGCTGGCTGCCGACCGCCGGCGGATGCCTTGGCTGGCGGTGGACAAGAAGTACCAGTTCGTCGGACCCAAGGGCAAGGTAAGCCTGCTCGATCTTTTCGAGGGCCGCCGCCAGTTGATCGTCTATCGCGCCTTCTTCGAGCCCGGAGTATTCGGCTGGCCCGAGCACGCCTGCCGCGGCTGCTCCCTCGGCGCTGACCAGGTCGCGCACCTGGCGCATCTGAACGCCCGCGACACCACTCTCGTCTATGCCTCACGCGCGCCGCAGGCGGACATCGCGCGCCTGAAGGCGCGGATGGGCTGGGAGATGCCCTGGTACACCATCACCGACGGCTTCGACGCGGACTTCGGCGTCGATGAATGGCACGGCCACAACGTATTCTTCCGCGACGGCGGGCGGGTGTTCCGCACCTACCTCATCAACAGCCGCGGCGACGAAGCGATGGGGACCACCTGGAGCTACCTCGACATCACGCCGCTGGGCCGCCAGGAAACTTGGGAGGACTCGCCACAGGGTTACCCCCAGACCGCGCCGTACAAGTGGTGGAACTGGCACGACACCTATGAGGCCGGGGCCTCGCCTGACGCGAAGTGGGTCGAAGTGTCCGATGCTGGAGAAGCCGCCTTCCGAAAACGCTCCGCAGAGGACAAAGCGAGCTAAAGAAGCATGACCACTTCAGGAAGTGCTGCCGCGCATTCAGTCCGTGTACGCCGCGATCAACGCCCGCGCCGCTTTTGCCGCACCCTGCACCGGGCCATGCGCGCCCATGGTCACGCGGGTCAGATAAGCGCCTTCCCACAAGAGCATCAGCGAGTCGCCGAGCGCGTCCGGTTCGCGGGCATGCATCTCATGCGCGAGCTGGCGAAAGCGGTCGGCGCATCTCGGCCTTGTACTTCTCGATTACTGGGCGCGCCGGATGGTCCGGCTCGGTGATTTCCACGGCGGCATTGGCGAGTGCGCAGCCGCGCGAATCTTCCTCACAATTGTTCTCCACCAACACATCGAACAGCGACTCGACCTGCAAGCGCGGATTGCCCGCGTGCGCCGCGAGCGTTTCATCCCACCACAGCAAGCCTTCACGCTCCTCGCCGCGCAAATACTCCGCCACGAGTTCGTCCTTGGAGGCGAAGTTGCGGTAGAAGCTCATCTTGTTGGTACCGGCCTCGCTGGCGATGGTATCGACGCCCACGGCGTGAATGCCGTGGCGATAAAAGAGATCGCTGGCCGTTTTCATGATGCGATCGCGCACGCGAGACTTCGGAGGGGAAGAAATAATCTCTTCCTCTACAGCCACTTGCGTCGTCTTAGCTCGATTCATGAAGGTCTCCACTTGACATGTGACTGACCGGTCATTAACGTATCACCAACCGTGACTGACCGGTAACACACGTGGCATAGCATCGGTGTGTTGCAGCCGTAAGTCAAGTTCTCCTTCAGAGGGCTTGGCGACTAGGTCAGCGGCGGATCGCCCGGAAGGCCGGGGTCAGTAACTCGAATTTCGATCGGAGTCGTACGTGTCCCTCAAACAACTCATGTCTGTGCCTCTCAAGCAAGCTCGTTTTCGCAGAGTCCTTGCTGCTGTCGTTGGTCGTCACCGCCATCGCCGCCTTTCTGCTGCTCTCCGGCGTCGGACACTCGCGCGCCAAGCCGCAGGCCGCGGCGACCGCCGCGCTGCCCGAAGTCACGGTGGCCGAGGTGATCCACCGGCCGCTGCGCGAATGGCAGGAATTCAGCGGCCGTCTGCAGGCCGTGAACACGGTGGAGTTCCGTCCGCGAGTCAGCGGCTACGTCGACCGCGTTGCCTTCACGGATGGCGCGCGCGTGAAGAAAGGCCAGCTGTCTGTTCCAGATCGATCCGCGCCCGTTCCAAGCGGAAGTCGAGCGGCTGGTCGCGGAGCGTACGCCGCAGCGTCTCGGACCTCGAACTCGCCAAGGCCAACCGCGCGCGCGCCGAACGCCTGATCAGCGCGCACGCCATCTCGCGCGAGGAATACGAGCGGCAGGTCGCAGCCGAAGCCTCGGCGCAAGGAGCCTTGGGCTCGATCGATGCATCGTTGCAGGAAGCGCGCCTGAATCGGGAGTTCACCGAAGTGCGCGCGCCGATCGACGGTCACGTATCGCGCGCGATCATTACTGCGGGAAACCTCGTGACGAGCGCGAGCCTTCTGACCACGCTCGTTTCCGATGATCCGGTCTACGTCTATTTCGACGCCGATGAGCAAACCTATTTGCGCTATGCGAAGGCGAAGCGCGATCACGCGCACGCGAGTACCGGCGCCTCCGACGTCTATATCGGACTTGTCGACGAGGACGGCTATCCGCACCCGGGACAGCTCGACTTCATCGACAACCAGGTCGATGCCACCACCGGCACGATTCGCGCGCGAGCCGCGCTCGCCAATCCCGACGGCCGCTACACGCCGGGCCTGTTCGCGCGCGTGCGACTCATCGGCGGGGAAGATCGCGACAGCGTCCTCATCGAGGATCGCGCCGTGGGTACGGATCTTTCCAAGAAATTCGTGCTGACGCTGACCAAGGACAACCGCATCGAGTATCGCCTGGTCGAGCTCGGGCCCGAAATCAACGGCCTGCGCGTCGTGACGCAGGGACTGGCGCCGAACGAGATCATCGTCGTCAACGGTCTGCAGCATGTGCGGCCCGGGCAGACTGTCGCCGCCACGCGCGTCGCCATGAGCGATGCCGCGGGCGGCCTCACCCAGGTGGCCGCCAACCCAAGCGTGCAACCGGCGAGCGCGGCATCGGCATCAAGTCCGGCCGATGCGGTCTCGCGTCTTGCCCAGGCCACGCTGGCTCTTCACGTGGTGCGTTGAAGTCATGAAACTCTCGCAATTCTTCATCAGCCGCCCGATCTTCGCGGGCGTGCTCTCGGCCCTCATCTTCCTCGCGGGCCTGATCGCGTTGCCCCAGCTTCCGATCAGCGAGTACCCGGAGGTTGTCCCGCCGACGGTGATCGTGAAGGCGACCTACCCGGGCGCAAACCCCAAAGTCATCGCGGAGACCGTCGCGAGTCCGCTCGAGCAGGCGATCAACGGCGTCGAGGGCATGCTCTACCAGTCCTCGCAGGCGACCGCCGATGGCGTGATGACCCTCACGATCACGTTCGCCTTGAGTACCGATGTCGACAAGGCGCAGGTGCAGGTGCAGAACCGCGTGTCGCAGGCGCTGCCGAAGCTCCCCGACGTGGTGCAGCGTCTCGGCGTGGTCACCAACAAAGCCTCGCCGGACCTGACCATGGTGGTGCACTTGGTCTCTCCGGACAATCGCTACGACACGCTGTATCTGTCGAACTATGCGCTGCTTCGCGTCAAGGACGAGCTCGCCCGCCTGGACGGCGTGGGCGATGTGCAGGTGTTCGGCGCGGGCCAATTCTCGATGCGCATCTGGCTCGATCCGGAGAAGGTCGCGAGTCGCGGCCTCACCGCGGATGATGTCGTGCAGGGCCATCCGCGAGCAGAACATCCAGGTCGCCGCGGGTCAGCTGGGAGCGCCGCCGCTGCCGAGCGCCACGGAATTCCAGGTGGCGATCAACGCCAAGGGGCGCCTGACCACCGAGGAGGATTTTCGCAGCATCATCGTCAAGACCGGCGCCGCCGGCCAGGTCACGCGCTTGAAGGACGTCGCCCGCGTCGAGCTCGGCGCCGACACCTATGCGCTGCGCGCGCTTCTCGACAACAAGGCGGCGGCGGCCATCCCGATCTTTCAGCGGCCCGGCAGCAATGCGATCGCGATCTCCGAAGCTCGTGCGCGCGAAGATGCAGGAGCTGAAGCGCGACTTCCCGCAAGGCGTCGACTACCAGATCGTCTATGACCCGACCGTGTTCGTGCGCGGTTCCATCCACGCGGTGGTGCACACGCTGCTCGAGGCCATCCTGCTGGTGGTGTTGGTCGTCATCGTCTTTCTGCAGACCTGGCGCGCCTCGGTCATTCCGTTGATCGCCGTGCCGGTGTCGCTGGTCGGAACCTTCGCGGTCATGCACCTGTTTGGCTTCAGCCTGAATGCGCTGTCGCTCTTCGGCCTGGTGCTCGCCATCGGCATCGTCGTCGACGATGCCATCGTGGTGGTCGAGAACGTCGAGCGCAACATCGCCAACGGCTTGAAGCCCATCGAGGCGACCCGCCAGGCGATGCGCGAGGTGACCGGCCCCATCATCGCCACCGCACTGGTGCTGTGTGCGGTATTCGTGCCCACCGCGTTCATCAGCGGGCTCACCGGCCAGTTCTACAAGCAGTTCGCGCTTGACCATCGCCATCAGCACGGTGATCTCGGCGTTCAACTCCCTCACGCTGTCGCCGGCGCTCTCCGCCCTGCTGCTCAAGGAGCATGGCGCGCCGCCCGATCGTCTGACGCGCATCCTCAATCGCCTGCTCGGCGGCTTCTTCCGCCCGTTCAACCGATTCTTCGCGCGCTTCTCCGACGCGCTACGTCGGCGGCGTGGGCCGCGTCGTGCGCGCCGGGGGCGTCGCGCTCTTTGTCTACGGCGGATTGATCGCGCTGACTTACGTGGGCTTCGCACGCACGCCGACCGGTTTCATTCCCGCCCAGGACAAGCAGTACCTGGTGAGCTTCGCGCAGCTGCCCGATGCGGCGACCCTCGATCGCACCGAGGCGGTGATCCGCCGCATGGGCGAGATCGCCCTCAAGCAGCCGGGCGTCGATCATGCGGTGGCTTTCCCCGGCCTGAGCATCAACGGCTTCACCAACAGTCCCAACTCCGGCATCGTGTTCGTGACCTTGAAGCCCTTCGAGGAGCGCAAATCCAAGGACGCTGTCCGCCGGCGCCATCGCCGCGGCGCTCAATCAGCAGTACGGCGAGATCCAGGAAGCCTTCATCGCGGTGTTCCCGCCGCCGCCTGTCATGGGCTTGGGCACGATCGGCGGATTTCGCATGCAGATCGAGGATCGGGGCGGCTTGGGCTTCGAGGAACTCTACAAGCAGACGCAGAACCTGATGGCGAAGGGCAATCAGACGCCCGGCGCTGCAAGGCCTTTTCTCCGAGCTACCAGGTGAACGTGCCGCAGATCGATGCCGAAGTGGATCGCGAAAAGGCGAAATCGCAAGGCGTGTCGGTGCAG
The DNA here is from genome assembly GCA_963787695.1 of uncultured Gammaproteobacteria bacterium. Taxonomy (GTDB): domain Bacteria; phylum Pseudomonadota; class Gammaproteobacteria; order Steroidobacterales; family Steroidobacteraceae; genus Bog-1198. The sequence continues at coordinate 4,466,754 of CAWBDX010000002.1, read as the reverse complement.
GAACTCTTTGACACCATGCAGGTGTACTTGGGCTCGCTCTACGTCAATGACTTCAACGCGTTCGGCCGCACCTATCCGGTGAACTGCCCAGGCCGAGCCCGGTTTTCGGCTGCAGGCCGAAGATGTCGTCAGGCTCAAGACCCGCAATGCCGCGGGCGACATGATCCCGTTGGGATCCTTCGTGACCGTCAAGCACTCCTCGGGTCCTGATCGCGTCATGCACTACAACTCCTACCCCACCGCCGAGATCAACGGCGGTCCGGCCGCGGGCTTCAGCTCCGGTCAGGCGCAGGCGGCGATGGAGCAGCTCGCGCGCCAAGAGCTGCCGAACGGCATGAGCTTCGAATGGACCGAGCTGACCTATCAACAGATCATCGCCGGCAACACCGCGGTGCTCATCTTTCCGCTGGTGGTGCTGCTCGTGTTTCTGGTGCTCGCCGCTCAGTACGAGAGCTTGAGTCTGCCGCTCGCGGTCATCCTGATCATGCCGATGGTGCTCCTGTCGGCCATCACCGGCGTTGAGCTCACGCACGGCGACAGCAACATCTTCACGCAGATCGGCTTGATCGTGCTCGTGGGGCTCGCCAGCAAGAACGCGATCCTCATCGTTGAGTTCGCGAGGGACCAGGAACTCGAGGGCGTGCCGCCGCTGCAAGCGGCGTTGAATGCCGCGCGCCTGCGGCTGCGCCCGATCTTGATGACCTCGCTCGCCTTCATCATGGGCGTGGTGCCGCTGGTCGTCTCGACCGGTGCCGGCGCAGAGATGCGCCATGCCATGGGAATCGCGGTGTTCTCCGGAATGCTGGGCGTGACGTTCTTCGGGCTCATGCTGACGCCGCTGTTCTACGTGCTGGTTCGCAAGCTTTCGGCGCGCGCGCAGCTACGAAGGACACCGGCACGGCTGCGGCCCTTCTCGAGCGCCCGGCGTTCGGCGATGAAACGGGTTGATTACACCTTAGGTAATGAAATTCCTGCTATGAACAAATATTTTGCGATTCTCTTGGCAACACTTCTTCTGGCCTCCTGTGCCGTCGGGCCCAACTATCGCGCGCCGCAGGTCGCCCCGGCGGTGGTGCAAGAATGCCCAGTCGACCGCATTCGTCGCGCAATCCCCCGAGGCGCTTTGGTGGCAGGAATTCGGAGACACCGAACTCGACGGTCTCGTGCGCCGCGCGCTTGCCGCCAATCTAGATCTGCGCTCCGCGTACGATCGAGTCCGGGCAGCCCGCGCGGTATTCGTGGAGAGGAAATTCGACTACGCACCGCACGTGCAGCTGCAGGGCGCGTACTCGCACTTCGATCGAGCAGCAGCCTGGATTTGGGACTGACCGCATCAATGCCCAAAGCGACAGCCTGGGGTTTGATGCCACGTGGGAAATCGATCTCTTTGGTCATGTGCGCCGTTCGGTCGAGGCCGCGCGGGCTGATTTGGGGGCGGAGCAGGCGAACTATCAGGACGCGCAAGTCACGGTCGCGGCCGAAGTGGCGCGCAACTACTTCGAGCTGCGAGGCGCGCAGAAGCGTCTCGCGGTGGCGCGAGAGAACCTGAGCACCGAGCATCAAACGCTCGAGCTCACGCAACTGCTCGACGAGACCGGCCGCGGCTCGGAACTCGATGTGCAGCGCAGCCGTGCGCGGCTGAAGGCCACCGAGGCCACGATTCCGCCGCTCGAGGCGGCAGAGAAGCAGGCGGGCTACCGATTGGCGGTTCTTTTGGGCGAGCGGCCCGGGCGCGCTGGATCAGGAGCTTCGGCCCGCCGCCGTCGCGACCTACGCCAAGGCGCTGCCGATCGGCGACACCGCCGAGCTTCTGCGCCGGCGGCCCGATGTTCGTGCGGCCGAACGCCAGCTCGCCGCCGCGACGGCGCGGGTGGGCGTGGCAACCGCCGACCTGTTCCCCCGCGTCAATGTCACGGGCTTCGTCGGTTTTCTTTCGGGGGACGTGGGCCGACTGTTCGGCACCAGCGCCGAGCAACGATGCGCGGGCGTGGTCCGTCACGCCGACGGTGAGTTGGGCGGCGTTCGATATTGGCTCGGTGCGTGCGCGGCTGCGCGCGAGCGAAGCGCAATCCGATGCCGCCGCGGCCAACTACGAGAAGGTCGTGCTGACGGCGCTCGAGGATACCGAAAATAGTTTTGTCGCCTACAGCGCGCAGCAGGCGCAGCTGAAGAGCCTGAGCGAACAGGCACAAGCATCGCGGCGCGCCGCGGAACTCGCCGATACGCAATATCGTGAGGGCGTCGCGGACTTTCTGGTCCTGCTGGATGCGCAGCGCACCCAGCTCGATGCCGAGGACTCCGTGGCGCAGGCGGAGACCGCCGTCAATGTATCGGTGGTCGCGATCTACAAGGCCCTCGGCGGCGTTGGGCAGCCGCTGCAGGATGCTGCACCGATCAAGGTGGCGCAAATTCCATGAGGGCGCGAATCGGCATCGCCTTGGGTCACTATTGGGGCGGCATCGTATACGCCATCGATGTCATCGCGATGATCAGTGCGCTCGGCGCAATAGGTAGTCTGCCTGCGCTTCTCAGTGCGGTCACAAAGTACACGCGCCTCGGCACGGATTGGTTGCGCGGACGCCAATCCCACACGACATCTGCGATCCACGTTTGCTGCCATAAGGTGTGATTTCCCGTGCAACCGAGATTCCCGATTATCATCCTGATTGCCTGCGTGACCCTGCTCACCCTGCAAGGATGCGCGCGCATTGCCCTACGGGAGCCGACATCAGCCCAAGGGGAAGCACCGAACGCGATCCGCACGCTGGGGCCCGACCAGCGCTTCTCGACCCTATCCTCACAAAGCGTCGCACGGCGCCTGCGTGCACAGCGTACCGGACAACCTGTCAACATTCTCGCACTCTCGGGCGGCGGCGCCGACGGCGCCTTTGGCGCAGGCGCACTGGTCGGACTTACGCGCTCAGCCTCGCGGCCACAGTTTTCTGTTGTCACGGGGGTGAGCGCCGGTGCGCTGATCGCACCCTACGCTTTCTTAGGATCGGCCTGGGACGAGCAGCTCATCGAGGTGTACACCTCCGGTCGCGCAGAACACTTGCTTCATTCCCGCGGGTTAGGGGCGCTCTTCGGCTCCAGTGTGTATAGCGGCACGCCGCTTAAAGATCTCGTTGACCGCTACGCCACCGATGAATTGATTCAAGCGGTAGCGCACGAGGCGTCGAGCGGACGATTGTTGCTCGTGGCCACGACGGATGTCAACACCGGCGAGCCGGTCGTGTGGGACTTAGGATCGATCGCGATGAACGGCGGTTCGGGCGCAAGAGCGCTGTTTCGGGATGTCTTGGTGGCCTCCGCCAGCGTGCCGGGGCTCTTCCCGCCGGTGGTCATTCGCGTGCAAGAACAGCAGGCGCTCTTCGAAGAGGTTCACGTCGACGGAACGGCTACGGTACCGTTCTTCGTTCCGCCCGCTTTCTTCGAGCCGCCCCACGACGCCAGGGACCCCTCGCAGGGAGCGACGGTGTACATCATTGTCGATGGACGCTTGAGCGAACAGCCGGCTGCGATTCGATTGCGCACCAGATCGATACTGACGCGCAGCGTTTCCGCGGGGCTCAATCACATGTTGCGCACAACGCTTGAACTGACTGCCACCGATGCACAACTTGAAGGCGCACAGTTTCAGTTCGCGGCAATTCCCGTGGCCTACCCGCGGCTGGACCCATTTGACTTTCGTACCGCGACCATGCGATCGCTATTTCGCTACGGCTATAACTGCGCTCAAGCGGGTCGCCTATGGACCTCTTCACGAAGCGTCGCGCGCGACACCGCAAACCGCGATGGCACCGACCCGGTCCAGCCCATCCAATGTCCCGCTGATGATGAATCCATCGGACGTTTGGCTGTGCGCTGAGATTCCATTTTTTGTTCAGGAGTACACAAATGCCCGAGAAACGAAACTCCCTGCTGCAATCGCTGCCCGTGGCCAACTACAGCGCAAGCATTGCCCGAGCAGTCGAGTGGTTAGGCGATCGCTATCTGCTCGCGAGACCCATGAATGCATCACGGTCGCGAAGTACCGGCGGTCCGGCACTTTTCAACCTGCGCTATGAGGCGAAATAGGCCGGATGATCGATATCGGCGATGAGGCCCGGTTGTTCGGGCTTCCAGTCGAGCTTCGCGCGGGTGCGCGCGCTGGAGGTCGGAGCGTCGATGCCTGCGAACATGGCGAACCAACCAAAATGTTTGGCCGCCTCCTCGGGAGACTTTGAGACCACAGGAATGTTCAGGCGGCGACCGATTATCTCGGCGATCTGCTTGAACGGCACGCCCTCCTCGGCCACGGCATGGAAGTGGCCTCGCTCCGCGCTGCGTTCGAGCGCGAGCCGATAGACGCGGGCGGCGTCGAGCCGGTGCACGGCCGGCCAGCGATTCATGCCATCGCCGATGTATGCGGACACGCCCTTCGCGCGCGCGATTCCGACAAGGATGGGCACGAAGCCATGATCACCGTGCCCGTGGACCGACGGGGCGAGCCGGACGGTCGATGCCCGTACGCCGCGTTCCACAAGCGCCGCCGTCGCCGCCTCTGATTTGCGGGGAAAAGAAGGAGTGTCAGCGGGCACATCCTCCTCGGTCGCCTTGCGGCCAGGGGCGAGGAGCGCCACACCGGAGGTCACCAGCAGCTGACGGTCGGAGCCTTCGAGCACCGCGCCGATCGCTTCGATTGCACGCCGGTCTTCCGCGCAGTTTTCCGCGAACTTCGAGAAGTCGTGGTTGAAGGCCGTGTGGATCACGCCATCCGATCGGGCGGCGCCGCTTCTCAGACTGTCCAGATCCTCAAGAGAGCCGCGATGGACCTCGGCGCCGGCCGCCGCGAGCGCCTCTGCGCCCTTGTCCGATCGGGTCAGACCGAGCACCTGATGACCGGCGGCGATTAGGTCCTTGACGACGGCCGAGCCAACCCAACCAGTCGCTCCAGTAACAAACACACGCATAGCAGAATCTCCTGGTTTGACGAGAACCTACTATCGACGGAGAGGTGTATCCTGGTAAAGTAGTGACGTTATCAAGGTATAACGACTAATAGGATCAGAGTGCCGGTCACGAATGAGAACCCGCTTGGGTCGTATCTGAAGGATCGCCGCACGAAGCTCGATCCTGCAGCCTTCGGCGTGTCCGCATCGCGCCGGCGCACACCGGGCCTCCGCCGGGAAGAGGTGGCACAGCGCGCCTATATCAGCCCGACCTGGTACACCTGGCTCGAACAGGGGCGCGGCGGCGCGCCGTCGGCCGATGTGCTCGATCGGATTGCTCGCGCCCTGATGCTGACGGATGTCGAGCGCGAGCACCTCTTCTTGCTCGGCCTGGGTCGCCCGCCCGAGGTTCGCTACCGCGCGGTCGACGGCATCACGCCGCGCCTGCAAAGAGTGCTCGATGCGCTCGAGCCGAGTCCCGCCCTCATCAGGACCGCGATCTGGGACGTGGTCGCCTGGAACCGGGCGGCGACAGTGATGCTGGCAGACTACGGATCGATGCCCCCGAAACAGCGCAATGTCCTGCGCTTTATCTTCCTTGATCCGCTCGTCCGCGCCGCCCAGTACGACTGGGAAAGCGTGGCGCGGTTGGTGGTGGGCTCGTTCCGGGTGGACGCTGCACGTGCGGGAGCCGCGTCGGAGGTTGAACCTCTCGTCGATGAACTGTGCCGGCTCAGCCCCGAGTTCAAGGCGATGTGGAGCGACAACGACGTTCGCGGCCATGGCGAGGGCGTCAAGCACATACGGCACCCGCTACTCGGCCCCCTCGCCCTCGAATATTCCGTCTTCGCAGTAGACGGCCGGTCGGATCTCAGCATGGTGGTGTACAACCCGACGACGCCTGCCGATGCGGACAAGATCAGAACGTTGATTGGAGCGGCGCCGTCCTGACGACACGTGCATTTATTTGGCCAGGAACTCCATGACGATTTTGATGGTTGCCTGCGGATTCTCCTCCATAATCCAATGCCCTGAATTAGGTACGATGCCGCCGCGGACATTGCTCGCGACAATCCGCAAGACATCGGCCATCCCGGTGCCGAAAGACTTCTCGGCGCCCACGGCCAGTACCGGCATCGTCAATTTGCCTCCCTGCGCCAGCAGCGCCTTGTTGTCGATGGCATCTTGATTGAATGCTGCGAACTGTTCAAAGGCGTCATGCATGGCATGCGGCTTTGCGTAGAGTGCGGCATAGTGATCGCGCGTTTCCGCATCGATTTTACGTGGATCTGCGGATAATTCGTCATAGAAGCGATCGAGGTAAATGCGCTCCCTTCCCTTCACCAATCGTTCTTCATCGGGCCCGCGGAAGTTGAAGTGCCAGAGCAACGGGCTACGTATAATATTGTCCCAATCGCCGATGCCCGGGAGCGGCGCATCGATGGCCGCCCAACGCGTAATGCGCTGTGGGAACTGCGCCGCCAGCGCATAGCCCACCATATTGCCGATGTCGTGGGTCACAAGATCAGCGCTCTTCACTTTGAGCGCGTCCATCACGCCCGCAATATCGAGCGCCTGATTTTTCTTGCTGTAGCCGCTGTTCGGGTGCGCTGAGAGCCCCATGCCGCGCAGGTCAGGCACGATCACCGCGTGATCCTTGACCAGCACTGCGGCCAGCGGCGCCCACATGTCGCCCGTGTCCCCAAAACCGTGCAGCAAGACCACCGCCGGCCCCTGGCCACCCACTCGCACAAAAAGGCTGGTGCCGTTGGTTTCAACCATCTGCGTATGAAAGGCTTTTGGAAATGCCTCGATGCGCGCAACAGCGGGCGCGGCAAGAACAGCGCAGGCCGCGAGGGCGGCAACATACTTGATCATTTAACCTCCTGAACTCCGCGACATCGATCTCTTGTGTCGCCGACGCAATATAGTCTTCGCACCGGACGCCCGATAGATGACAATCAGCTAATTCGATTTTCGGAAAAACCGAACAATGCTCAAGCTCGAGTCCATAGAGGCCTTCACCTCAATCGCGGAAGCCGGCTCAATCACGGGTGCCGCGCGGCGTTTGGCCATTTCCAAGTCCGTTATCAGCGATCGGCTCACGGAATTGGAGCGCACGCTGGGAACCACTCTCGTGCGCCGAACCACACGCAGGCTGTCGCTGACTGATGAGGGAAAGACATTCTATGAGCGCGCCAAGCGCATTCTTCGCGACGTCGATACCGCTGCCTCGGAGCTGGCAGAGCGGCGCGGCACGCTCACTGGCCCGCTGCGCATCTCAGCGCCGGTTAGCTTCGGAAGCCTGCACCTCGGACCGGCATTGTTCGGCTTTCTTGCCAAGCATCCAAAAATCGAGTTGACGCTGGAACTGGATGATCGTTTCGTGGACCTCCGGGCCGAGGGCTACGATGCCATCATCCGGCACGGCCCCATCGACGATGACCGGATCATTGTAAAACGCCTCTGCGCCAGCAGACGCCTGTTAGTGGCATCCGCCAAATATCTCAAACGTTCCGGCAATCCCACCTCGCTTCAGGAACTGGGGCAACACCGAGGAATCATGTACGGCAATCGTGGCGCGACCGACTGGCGCTTCCGCGTGGGCCGAAAATGGCTGATCGCGCGACCGCAAGTGGCGCTGCGCGTCAACAACGGGTTGCTGATGCGTGATGCTGCCGTTGCAGGGCTGGGAATCGCTTTGTTAGCCACTTTCTTGCTCGAGACCCCCCTGCGAAAGCGAACCCTCAAAATTCTCGACGTGGGAGCCGAGGCAGAAGGCGCAACCATCTATATCGCGTACCCCGAACATCTGCGCTCGTCGGGCAAAATTCGCGCCTTGACAGCATGGCTCCGCCAGTCATTTGGCGACCCTGCGTATCGGGAGATTCAGACGTGACCGCCATATGGACACGGCTTTCCCGAAAAGCAGTTCAGCGGTACTGTATTTCCGCCACACCCGCTTCGGAGCGACCCAATGCCCGCCCAACCCGCAGATATCATGAAGTTCAAGTTTCAAGATTTCGAGGCTCAACTACGAGCCCAAGGATTCGATGCCGTTCTGGAGCGGGAATATCGGCCGCTCGAGGTCATCGATACCCACGTACATGCATTCGCTGCCAAAGCGTTGGTCGTACGCGGCGAGATGTGGCTTACCGTGGGCGGCCACACTCAGCATATCCGCGCCGGCGGAACATTCGAACTCGAACCCAATACACCTCACTCTGAGCGCTACGGTCCTGAAGGCGCCACTTACTGGGTCGCGCGCCGCACCCCGCGATAGCGACCGCGTAAATCCGCAGCGTCGCGCCAGGACCGTGCGCTTCGCAGCAGTCCCGGTTTATGTGTGCCTCAACAAGAAGTCGTACTTGACCGTATAAAACGGCGTTTCCACGCGTTCGCCGTTTGGACCGACTCCCGGAGCATGCCGGTCGAATTGCGCGACGAGCGACTCCTTCATGCCGAACACCGCATCGGAATCCAGGTATTGGCTCCCCGCAACGAACAGGTGCGTCGTCACCGGCAAATGTTCGGGCGCCGAGACGATCATGTGGATGTGCCCGGGGCGATATGGATGACGTCCCATCTTGCGCAGCATACGTCCGACCGGTCCATCGGTTGGTACCGGGTAGAACGTCGGCCTGATCGAACGAAACCAGTAGCGCCCTTCGGCGTCGGTTCGGATCCTGCCGCGCGCCTTCATTGCCGTCTCACCGGGAATCTGCATGTCATAGTTACCTTCACCGTCGCCTGACCAGATGTCGAGCAGCGCATTCTCCAGCGGCTTGCCATCCTCGCCGAGCACCCTTCCGGAATAGAACGCCGGCTCGCCCTTCACTCCTTCGGCAAGGTTGCTGCCGCGCGGCAGTTCGGGAGCGCCCTCCCAATAGAAAGGACCCAGAACTGTCGATTCGACGCTGCCCTTGTCCGCGGGATGATTGAGCGTGATCACGAGCACCGACACACCCAGCGTGTCCGATAGCAGGATGAACTCCTGGCGCTTCTCCGTGCAGGTTTGGCCGACTTCGGTAAGAAATTGAATTGCGGTGATCCACTCCGGCTCGGTTAGCCTTACCTCCCGAACGAAATCGTGAAGATGCGTGATCAGCGAGGTCATGACCCGTTTGAATCTGGGGTCGTCACTCGCGGTGAGGCGCTCGATCACCGCCCGAGTCACGCTGTTTGCATCGAACTCGCGCATTGTCAGAAGCGGTAGTCGAGATCGAGGCCGTAGCGCCGCGGCAGCGCACGCCACAGGAACCCTGCACCGCCGACGTTGCCCGGCGAGAACTCGGCAGTTATAGATCTTATTGGTGAGGTTCTTCGACCAGGCGGTGACCGTCCACTTCGCCGCTTGCAGCCCGAGGCGCAGATCCACCAGAGAGACCGGGTCGCGCGACGTGATGTTGTACGGCTCCCACCAGGTGCGTCCAATTTCGTTGTAGTCCAGCCGCGCCGTCGCCGGTGAGGCCATCGCCGAGGGGTTGCTGATACTGCGCACCGGCATTGATGGTGTTCCTGGACACGAGCGGCGCCTGGTTGCCGATGACCGTGGGGTCGGCCATGCCGGTAATTCGGCTGTCGGTGTAGCCGAATCCGGCGTACAGGTTGAGCTGCTCGATCGGCCGATAGGTGAGCGAGAGTTCTCCGCCCTTGTAGGTCGCGTCAAGATTGCCCAGGTTCTGGGTCGAGTCCGCCGCGATGTAGACAAAGAAGTAGCCGTTTGTCGATTGCGTGTAGAAGACAGCCCCGTCCAGGGTGAGGCGCTGGTCGAGAAACTGGCTCTTGAATCCGATTTCGGTGGTGTCTGGCAATTTCCGCCTGGAACAGATCATTGACCCCGAGCACGTCGTTCGCGCGCGCCACCGCCCCCACGCCCGTCTGGTTGAATCCGCCGCTGCGGAATCCGCGGCTCCAGCCGCCGTAGATGGTCCAATCGTCGTTGGGTTTGTAGCGAAGGTGGCTTTGGGCTGCGGCGCGCTGAAGACCGCATTGCGCACCTCGCCCGTGAAGGCCGTGGTGGTCGGCAAGAAACGCGGTCGGTGTGTCGGTCGTGTTCTCGCGACTGCTCCTCGTCGTAGCGAATCGCGACATCGAATTCCCACTGCGGGGTGAATTCGTAGGTCGCATCGCCAAATACCGCCCAGGCGTTGTTGTTCTGGCTGTCCGCGAGGAATGTCTGGTTGGTATTGGTCGCGTACGGATTGGTCGGATCGACGATCGGCGTGTAGTAGACGGCGGGAACGCCGTCGCCCCGGTCCGCCAGATTGCCCGTGGAGATGAAGCGGTCGGTGTGCAGATAGTACGCGCCCGCGATCCACGAGAAGCCCCCGACCTTGGGGGACGTGAAGCGCAGCTCCTGGCTCCAGGTCTTCACATCGATGAACTGGCTCTGACTCTCATCGAACGGCCCACCCAGGGCGGCCGGCACCGCCGCCGGTGAGCGCGTATTCCACGGAAGTCGTCACGGGCCGGAAATCGTAGGCATCTCCGGTGTCGATCTCTCGGGTGTGATTGAAGTCCGTGATCGAGGTGAACGTTCCATATCCCGGGTTGTAGTCGAGCTTGAGCGCGGTATCCAGGATGTTGCGATAGTCCGTGCCCAGATTGTTGTTCTGGATCGGCGACGTCGTGTCGTTGGCATTTCCCGGGCGTCGTGAAATCGCTGAACGGGTTCGCCTCGTCGCTGCGCGGAATGACGAAGTAGTAAGCGGTGGTATCGGTCCAATCGTACATGAAACGCAGGTCCGCGCTGAACTCGTCCGCGGGCTTCCACACCAGTCGCAGCCGGCCCGAGTAGTCGCGATACGGGTCGGCATTGCGGTCGAGATAAACGTTCTTCAGATAGCCGTCGGTATTGTAGAAATTCAACGAAGCGCGGTAACGCAGCGTCCCGGCGGAATCGAGCGGGCCGCTCGAGGGCCACCTGGGCCTTTTCGGACAGCCCGTTGCCCACACCCACGCCGGGCGCGTACCCTCGAAATGATCGGACGGGTCCGCGGTGTTGATGATGATCGCGCCGCCGATCGCATCGCGTCCATACAAGGCGCCCTGCGGGCCTTTCAGAACTTCGATCTGCCTGAATATCGTACAGTTCCTGGTTGAACTCGTACGGATTGGTCTCCAGCACGCCATCGACCAGCACGGCGACCGACGGCTCGCTGTTGCGCGCCTGCGAGATGCCGCGGATCGTGATGAAGGAGTTGCCGACGTTCTGCGTCTCGACGAAGGTCATGTTCGGCACCATGGCGACGAAGTCGCGGGGGCTGTCGATTCCCGCAGACTGAATCTCCTGCGTCGTGAACACGTCCATGGTGATCGGCACGTTCTGCGCTGTCTCATCGCGCTTGCGCGCCGTCACCACGATCTCTTCCGATGATCGCTCGTCTGCGCGGGCGCCGGCATTGCAACGAACGCCGCCATCACCGTCGTCAACGCGGCTATCCATCTCCCCCGTAGCATGCTCATGATTGATTCACTCCCGTTGTCAATTACCGTCGGTTGTGTTTATTGAAAACCTTGTGCCCCAAGCGCCGACCAACGCTCTCTATCCGTGCATGTCGGCCCAGCGTTTGCCCTGTGCGAGCGCTTCTCGAATGGATTGTCCGTGTTCATCGAGGAGCGGCGCCGCACGCACGGCACTGCTGCGTCTTCCACCGAATTGAACTGGCGGCCGTACCGATCGAGTGCCGCCATGCGCGCCTACAACCGGAACGATGAGGCCCAGGTGCTCGACCTGCGGATCATGAGTGACTTCGTCGATGGTGTTGATGGGCGCGTACGGAACGTCGTGCCGTCCCAATTGTTCGACCCAATGCGCCAGATCGTGCCGCGAAAACCGCTGATCGAGTGCCAGGTTCAGCGACTCATAGTTCGTGATTCGTGCCAGACGGGTGCGGAAGCGCTCGTCAGCCGCCAGTTCCGGCGCATTCAACGCAACAATCAAGCCCTCCCAAAATTTTTCCAACGAGGAGAGATGGATGGCGATGAGGCGCGCATCGGCGGTCCTCAAGATGTAGGCTTGCGCGAGCCGTGGGCGATCGCTGGAGGTGGGGGTATCGCCGAGGGCAAAAAAAGCCGCAAACGGCTCAACGGCGAAGTGTGCCATCGCCTCAAGCATCGATACCTCGACCACGCAACCCTGGCCGGTCCTGCCGCGCTGCACCAACGCGCCCAACACACCGTACGCCGCATAAATCCCGGTAATCGCATCGGCGAGCGCCGGACCCAGGAAGCGAGGCCGGTTTGAATCCACGACGACACTCAAGAAGCCACTGAGCGCCTGAGCCACCGAGTCATAGCTCGGGCGGTCCGCATACGGACCGCTGGAGCCAAAACCGCTGATGGACGTGTAGATGAGCCGCGGATTTGATCGCGCATAACCGTTCGGACCCAGCACCAAGACGGCTCGCCGTACCGGGCCTGAAATTCTGGATGAAGACGTCGGCCTCCGCCGCCAACGAATCAAAAAGGCTGTGATCCGCCGAGTCCTTCAGATCGAGGGCGATGCTGCGCTTGTTGCGGTTGTAAGCCTGAAAATGCGGCGAGTAATGGCCACCCTGATAGCTGCGATACGGGTCGCCGTCGGGACTTTCAACCTTGATGACGTCGGCTCCAAGATCGGCGAGCATCATGCCGGCGCAGGGTCCGGTGATGAAGGTGCCCTGCTCTAAAACGCGAATGCCGCTCAACACGCCGCCCATATGCAGCAAGCCGGGCAAATTACTCATCGCGCCGAAATCTCGTCGGCGCTGCAATTAATTCGCGACCCGATCTTCACCTTGAGGCCCATTCCCCTTTGACTGTTTTCGCATAGCGAAATGCTCTTCGTATAACGAATATGCTGAACCCGAAGGGATCGCCCGTCAAGCATGCGCAAAAATGATTTCCCTGTTTTCGCATATCGAAATAAACTGCTCAGCTCATGGCTACAAACAAAACAGGGCGGCAGCGGCGCGAAGCGATGGGCGGCCTCGCAAAAGGGCTCGGCGTTATCCGTGCATTCACGCGCGAACGCGCCGCGTTGAGCCTTGAGCGATATCGCCGGCTATCACGGAGATGCCGGCAGCAACCGCCCGGCGATGTTTGCTGACACTTGAGGAACTCGGCTATGTGACGCGCAACGGCCGCCAATTTCTGCTGCGTCCCAAAGTGCTGGAGTTCGGCGCCGCCTATCTTGAGTCGATGAACATCGAACTGATCACCAAAACGCATCTGGAAGAACTCGCGCGCAATACAGGGGACTCGGCCGCCTTGTGCGTTCTTGACGGCACGGAGATCGTGTATGTCGCCCGCGCCTCGATTCGCACGCTGGTACGGCTGGAGGCGCATGTCGGCAGCCGCTTTGCCGCACATGCGACATCCACGGGTCGCGCGCTTCTCGCGGGTTTGAGCGCGGAGCGGCTGCAGCGTTATTTGATACGGCAAAGCTGGTTGCGCTGACGGATCGTACGGTGACGGATCCGGCAGAAGCTGCGACGCTTGATCGAGGATTGCCGACGCACCGGATACTCCGCGGTCGAAGACGAATTGGCCTACGGCGTGGTGGCGCTGGCGGTCCCGGTATTCGATCAATATGGCCGCGTGGTCGCAGCGCTCAACAGTTCAAGTCATTCGCGGAGGATTACGAAGAGCAAACTGATTCGCGAGCGCTTCAGCATGCTCAAGCAAGTGAGCCGCGAAATCTCCGCGGACCTTGCCAGTGTGCCCGGGCTGTCGCTCAGCGCCGCGCTTGAGCGATTTCCACGCGCCGGCTCGACGCTCGCAGCATCAGGCACGCCGGCGTGAGACCACGAAAGTCTCGTCGTTGAACCACAAGCCGCCGTGGCTCTGCAGCACCTGTTGTGTGGCATTGAGATACGCGCCCGTGGTCACCACGGTGTCGAGCCGCTCGTCCTCGATCTGATTGACGTAGATCGCGGCATTCCAGGCCGCGAACAAGGTCGATGTGCCGATGCGATCGCCGATCTCGGACGGCAGCGTATGCATTTCGTAGCGGAAAATGCTCTTCTCGTCGGGCATTGCGGAGATCTGAAAATCGCGCACGTCGCGACCCAATTCCAATTTTAGTGCGGCAATCAACTGGTGGCGATCGACCGTGAAACGGATTCTCCCCGGGCCATAACTTTTGCATGATTTCCAGCCCCGGATCGTGGCCATAGGATTGAATGGCCAAGGAGCCGGCCGCCCGGCGCTAGACTTCGGGCGAGCGGCGCCAGCACCTTTTCGGCCTTGAACTTTGCCGACATGCGGGCCCGCCACGGCTGCGAGGCGAGGATCAGATCGTAGCTTTCGAATGTCCGGCCGGGTTTTGGAATCACCGAATCGAGCAGAAATTTGTGATCCTCGCGATAGATCACCAGCACCGACGGGCGGACGTAGGTCGGATTGCCGGTCTTGGGGCTGGGTTTGGTTTGCCAACCGTGGGCAAGCATCGGACCCAACTCCTCGATCTGCTCGGCATACTCGTGCGCAGAGCTGCCGGACAATCGCACTTCCTGCCAATTGAGCGAAGCCGCCGCCTGCAAGTCGCGCGTCATCAGGCGCGGCGCATCGGCATAGGTCAAATTCGTCACGACGAAGACGGTGCCGGGATGTTCGAACAAGCGGTCCGGCAGCTTCTCCAATCCCAGCCGCACATCCTCCAGGCTGATTTCCTTCGCGACGATCAGCATGGGGACAGTCGGAAACTGGTGGTGCACGCTGCGCATGAGGCGCGCCAGCACGGTGGCATCGCCCATGCCGGCATCGAACAGGCGGATTGCGGGCGGCGTCGGACTGCACGTGCTTGAGTTCCTGCGCGGCGCGCCGCGCGACGGCAGATTTCTCGTTGCAGGTGTTGACGAACGCCAGATATTTTTGCCGATTGTCATAGAACCGAAACGGTGTCGTACCCGGGGTTGCGGCGGCGGCCGGCACCATCCTGACTACCAAGCGAACCGGTGACCTCGCGCGCAACCGGCGCAGCGCCGCGCAACGGCGGCGAGCGCGTGCTCCAAAGTCGTTCGGAGGCGATCCGAGCCCCCTCAACCAACGATGCAAGCTTCAAATACACGATGTCGGGTTCCACCGGACCAAATCCGGCGAAGGTTCCGAAGCCGCAATCGGTTCCTGCAATGACCCGATCGCGGCCGACGATGTCGGCATAGCTTCTCGAGTCGCTCGGCAACGAGCAGCGGATGCTCGATGTAGTTGGTGGTGGTGGAAAGAACGCCAGGAATCAGAATCTTGTCGTCCGGTATCTTTGCGTCCCTGAAAACGATCCATTCGTGGGCATGACGGGGATTGGCGGCCTCGAACAGCAGACCCTGCGGCTTGGCCTTGAGCACGATCGGCAGCAGGCGCTCCATCGGCACGTCGTGGTGATGCGGGCCCTCGTAATTCCCCCAGCAGACGTGCATCCGGACTCGGTCCGCCGGCACATTGCGCAGCGCGTGGTTCAATACTTCGATGTGCTGGGCGGCGAGCACGTCGAACTCCTCCAGCGACCGATTTCGGTACATAGTGTGGCGTCCCATCGCAAGATCCGGCGCATCGATCTGCAGGATGACTCCGGCCGCGACAATCGCCTCGTACTCGGAGCGAAGCGCTTCCGCCAGCGCCGCGAGATACTCATCTTGTGTGTGGTAATAGTCGTTCGGTTGAAACAGCGCGATCACGCCCGGCGAGGCCGCATTCATGAACGCTTCGACCGGCAGGCGTTGCAGCGGCCGCGGCGCGCAGATTCTGCAGATCAGCCTGAAGCGGCGCTGTCGTTGACCCTGCTCACCGCCCCGACGCAGCGCGGTCGGCGATACTTGGCCGTGGAACCTCGCTCGGCGAGTTTGTGTCAGAAGACCCGGGAACTCAACGAGATCCTGGCCGGGCTCCCGCGGCGTGTCGCCGGCAAATCCAGAGAAGCGCTTGGATATGTAAGTCGCATAGCTGATCTTGCTCATCTCGCCGTCGCTGACGACGTCGATGCCCACGCCGACCTGCCGTCGGACCACCTCAGCAACCGCCGCTGCGATGACCGAGGCTCCCATGTCGGGATCCCCGGCGTCGTCTCGTTCGCGTGCAAACAGCACATCGGTTACTGCCTGGCTTCGCGGCAGACTCCCGACATGCGTCGTGAGGATACGATCCGTGCTGTGGTGCATTGGCTGTCTCGGTCGTCAGCGGTACGTGTTATTCGAGGTGTGATCGCCGGCCAGCCAGCGCTTCAGATCCTGATGGGCGCTGGCCACTCGAACCGTGCCGATTTTCTGCACGTTGGGGTGGTCCAGCGTGAACTCCAGAATCAAGCCGTTAGGATCCGTCACGTACAGGGAGCGGCAGTAGCCATGCTCGAGGACGTAGGTATCGGGCGGCTCGATGCCGGCTTTGGTGATCCTCGCTTCAATTGCCGCCTGAGTCTCTGCGTCCACTTTGAGCGCAATGTGATGAAAGGGAGACGCGGGCATTCTCGGACCGAATTCTTCCTGATCCTTCGGATCGGCGAACTGGAAGAAGGCGAGCGCACCACCGTCGCCGAGCCCATAAAACGTATGCACATAGGTCCTGACCTTGCCGAAAAGCTCATCGGACTCGCACCACGTAGCCATGAGCGGCAACCCGATGATGTCTTCATAGAAGCGTCGCGTCTTCTCCTGGTCGCGGGTTACATACGCCGTGTGATGAAGGCGTGTAGGGAGCTTGGCCGCTTGCGCCATGATGTGTACCTCCTGTTCAATACCGATAATCGAAGTTGCGGTTGTCAGGAAACCGCGCCGTGAACATTCTTGGCCTGCTCGCGATTGAGTTGCGCGCGCACGATCTGGGCGCCCGCGACCATCGCTTGCAACTTGCCGAACGCAGCATCGCGCGGCAGATACTTCATGCCGCAGTCGGGGGCGACCAGCAGATCGGCGGCGGCGACAAACGGCAGCGCGCGGCGGATCCGCGTCGCGACCAGCTCGGGCGACTCGATCTCATGGTTGGACAAGTCGATGACGCCGAGAATGACCTTCTTACCGCGAAGTCCGGTCAGCACCGCGCAGTCGAGGTTCGATTGCGCCGTTTCAATGGATACCTGCTGGCAGCCGCATTCGGCAAGTTCCGGCAAGAACGAATATCCCGACGGCCGCGAATGTATGATCGCCGCGTAGCCGAAGCAAATATGTACGGCGGTGGTGCCCGTGATACCGTCGAGCGCGCGATTGAGCGCACCGAGACCAAAGGCGCGCGCCTCCTCGGGACGGGCCTGCATATAGGGTTCGTCTATTTGCACGACATCGGCACCGGCGTTGAACAGATCGCGAATCTCGGCGTTAACAGCTGCGGCGTAGTCCATCGCGGCGAGCTCGCGGCTGCCGCCGTAGTAATCTATCTGCGCCTGCTGCGACATCGTGAACGGGCCCGGGACCGTCACCTTGACCCGGCGCTGTGTGTGCCTGCGAAGGAATTCGAGATCCCCGACTTCCACCGCATGGCGGCGCCGGATCGGGCCAACCACTCGCGGCACAGGATTAGGGTGGCCGCTGCGATCCAACGCCATCCCGGGATTGTCCAGATCGACGCCGTCGAGCGCGGTGGCGAATCGATTCGAGTAGCTTTCGCGGCGGATCTCGCCATCGGTGATGATATCCAGGCCAGCCTCTTCCTGCGCCCTGATCGCCATGATCGTCGCGTCTTCCTGGGCTTCTGCCAAGTACGGCTCCGGTACCCGCCAGAGTTCGCGCGCCCGCACCCGTGGCGGAAATCTTGCCGCCAGGCGTTGGCGATCAATGAGCCATTCCGGTTGCGGATAGCTTCCCACGAGTGTTGTCGGAAACAGCATCACAGCCCCCCAAAAACCATCAACGCTCGCGGCCGCAGGCGCCGTTGTTCATGCACTCTCGCCCGGCTCGAACCCCGCAGGCGTCTCGCCGTCATAGTCGATGGCCTGCGCCGCTGCGTGCGACATCACAAATCCAATCGGTCGTTGCTGCTCTTCCAGTAGGTGTCCGATCAATCCAGCGGTACGAGCCAGCATCGGCACGCCTTTCAGTGCCAGCAACGGGTAGCCGGCGTCCAAGAGCACCGCGGGAATCGCACCCGATACGTTTATTGCCAGCGGCTTGCCGACCAGCTGCGGCAACAATTTCTCTACGGTGTGCGCGATCTCGGCATGCGCGCCAGAGCATCCAACCTCGGCGGCCACTGCAAAGAGCCGGCGGGCCCGCGGATCGAAT
Source organism: uncultured Gammaproteobacteria bacterium (assembly GCA_963787695.1). GTDB lineage: Bacteria > Pseudomonadota > Gammaproteobacteria > Steroidobacterales > Steroidobacteraceae > Bog-1198. Next base: position 4,448,633 of record CAWBDX010000002.1, on the reverse strand, counting down.
CCCTTGTGCAATGGATGTCCGAAGCCGGGAATCGCGCGTTTCTCGAGGCGATACTCGCCGATGACTTCAGCCGCGGCGGCTTCCACGCCCTGGCCGCCACCGACGCGCGCCGCAATCTCAGCGAAGAATCGTCCGGCCGCTTCAGAAGATCCCAAAATCACGGAACCGCAACCGAGGATCCCTGCAGCGACCGCCCCTTGCAGCGCTTCGGGCGCCGCCGCGAGCGTCATGCGGCTGGCCACCACGCTGGGTACCAGCCCGTGCTCGGCGATCGCCACCAGAGTCGCATCGAGAACCCTGCGTTGCGCTACTGTAGGCAGCGCGCCGGTGACTAGCAGCCAGAAATGATCGGTGAAGCCAATTGCGCCGATCAGCTCGCCCGTGAGGTCCCGGCCACGGACCACGATTGTCGCCTCGTTCGAAGTCGATATCGAGGAGCTGCGCTGGTTGTGGCGACCAATTTTCAAGTGTCCCCCAATCCACGTAATTTCGTATATCGAACATCACGTCGATATGCGAAATATACTGGACCTCGATCCAATACCCGTCAAGATGACATGAATTCGCCTCGCGATATTTCGTATACCGAAATATACTTCGCAAATGAAGCGTCGCACGACAACACCACATCGCGAAGCGATGGGTGGACTCGCGAAGGGCCTGGCGGTGATTCGCGCGTTTTCACGAGACCATGCGGCGCTCACCCTCAGCGAGATTGCGCGAAGCGCCGGGGTACCGGCGGCGACTGCGCGGCGCTGTTTGCTGACGCTGGAGGAACTCGGTTACCTGACGCGCAACGGCCGCAATTTCCTGCTGCGCCCAAAGGTGCTTGAACTAGGAGCCGCCTACCTCGAGTCGATGAACATTGAACAGCTGACGAAAACCCATCTCGAAGAACTGGCGCGCGGAACCTCGGATTCCGCGGCCCTGTGCGTGCTGGACGGCATCGAGATCGTCTACGTGGCGCGCACCTCGGTGCGCACTCTGATGCGCCTCGAAGCCCACGTCGGCAGCCGTTTCCCTGCACATGCGACTTCCACCGGTCGCGTGCTGCTGGCGGGCGTGAGTCCCGAGCGGCTGCGGTGGTATTTCAACGGCGCCAGATTTGAAGCATTGACTGAACGCACCGTGACCGATCCCAAAAAGCTGCGCGAACTCATCGATGACTGCCGCCGCAACGGCTACTCGACCGTCGCGGATGAACTTGCTCATGGAGTTATCGCCCTAGCCGTCCCGGTCTTGGACCAACAAGGCCGGGTGGTCGCGGCGCTGAATTCATCGAGCCACTCGCGCAAAATCACCAAGGCGAAACTGGTACGCGAGCGCCTGGGGATGCTGCAGAAAATCAGCCGACAGATCTCCGCCGATCTTTCAAGCGTGCCCTGGCTATCCTTGAGCGCTCAGCTCTGACGCCCCAACCTTGACGGCCCTGCTGATGGCACGTAGCCTGATTGCGAAAACTATTTCGCTATTCGAAGGCGCTGATTGTGATGACTGCCCGCACAAATCCTCCGCAGCCCGCTGCCGCGGGCAATCAGGTTGCTGATCAACTCTTTACATCCGCTGGAGCGCATCTGCGCTTCCGCGACCAGGGCCATGGTCCGGCGGTCCTGATGATTCATGGCTGGACGCTCGATTTGGAGATGTGGGAGCCGCAGGTTCGCGCGCTACGCGATACTTTTCGTGTCGTGCGCCTTGATCGCAGAGGCTTTGGCTTATCGACCGGCCGCCCGTCGCTGCGCCAGGATGTTGCGGACATCGGTTTGCTGTGCGCGCATCTTGATATTCGGCGGGTCGCGATCGTCGGCATGTCGCAAGGCGTTCGCGCTGCATTGGGATTTGCGCTGCTCGCGCCGCAAATGATCTCTTGTCTGGTCCTCGACGGACCGCCCGACTACCGCGGCTCAGGGTCAGCCGCGGACGATGGCGTGCCGCTCGATCGCTACCGCGCTCTGCTCCGAACCTCTGGCATCACAGCATTTCGCCGCGAATGGAACACGCACCCGCTTGTAACTTTAAGAACCGGCGATCCCCGAATGCGAGAACTCTTAAGCTCAATGATCCAGCGCTACCCAGGCAACGACCTCATGGAGTCCGCGGTGGATGATGACGCACTCCCGAGTTCAGCGCCGCTCGACTCCATCGTGGCGCCGGCGCTCGTAATCACCGGGGATCACGAACTGGCGACCCGCACACAAGCTGCGGACGCCTTGGCCAGGCAATTGCCTGGCGCCGTGCGCGCAGTCATTCGAGCCGCCGGGCACCTACCCAATCTCGACAATCCAAGCGACTACAACGCCACCGTGCGGGCGTTTCTCGAGCATCACGCGACTTCACTTCGCTAGCCAGGAGCAACCTTACATGACAAATGTCAATGTTCTTGTCCTCTACTACAGCAGCTACGGACACATCGAACTGATGGCTCAGGCGCAAGCCGAAGGCGCAGCCCGCATTTCGCAGGCCCGCGTTGCGGTCAAGCGCGTGCCTGAAACCATGCCGCCGGAGGTCGCAAAGGCATCCGGGTGCAAACTCGATCAAGCCGCACCCATTGCCTCCCCAGAAGAACTCGATCGCTACGATGCGATCATTTTTGGCACGCCGACCCGGTTCGGCAACATGGCCGGGCAGATGCGGAACTTCCTCGACCAGACGGGAGCGCTATGGGCGCGCGGCGCGCTGGTCGGAAAAATCGGGTCTGTTTTCTGCAGCACCGCCAGTCAACATGGCGGTCAGGAAACCACGATCACCTCGTTTCACACGACCCTGCTCCATCAAGGGATGATCATCGTCGGCTTGCCCTATACCTTCAAGGAGCTCGCCACGATGAGGGAAATCACGGGCGGCACACCCTACGGCGCGAGCTGCGTGACCGGATCAGGCGCGGATGCGCGGATGCCGAGCGCTCTCGAGTTGGAGATGTGCCGCTTTCAGGGCGAGCACGTGACCCGCATATCGAGGCAACTTGTAGCCGGAATGAATGCCAAGTGAACCGTTGAACGATGCCGATGCCAATTGAATCACCGCCGCGGTCGGCTCTCTGGCCCGAGATCCAGCGTTGGCGCAAACGTGTGCGCGATGAATTAATTCAACGGCGAACCGCGCTTTCCGCCGATACCCGCAGAACACTGGGCAAGCGCGCTTGTACACGGATGGTTGATGCCGTCGACCTTCGCGCCTTCGAAGTACTCGGCTTCTGTTGGCCGATTCGCGGCGAAGTCGATGTAACCGAGGTCGCGAAGCAGCATCTGGCATACGGCGGTCAGATTGCCTTGCCGGTTGTCGTCAGGAAATCCTCCGCGCTTGAATTCTGGAGATGGTACCCCGGCATGCCCATGCGGACAGGAATCTGGAATATTCCCATTCCCAGGGAACGGGAGGTGCTGGTACCCAGCGTAGTGATTGCGCCGCTTGTGGGGTTCGATGAGTCCCGGTTTCGGCTCGGTTATGGCGGCGGTTATTTCGACCGGACGCTCGCGGCTGCCTCGCCGAGACCCTTTGCCATCGGGCTCGGCTACGCGGACTCCGCACTGCCGACGATTTACCCCCAGATCCACGACATACCCATGAACTTGGTCGTAACAGATGAATACGAGTATACCCGCGGAGATTCAGCCTAAATACCGTGACTTAGCGTGTTAAACGCCGCGGCGCGCAAGGCGTAATCGACCACGGTCGCGACGAATGCGCGGGTGATCCGTGCATGGCGAAACAACACTCGAAAGTAACAGGGGGCTGTAAGCAGGTCGATCAATACATCGATATGAATGCCACGGCGGATTTCGCCTCGGGCGATACCGCGTGTAAGCGCATTCTTTATCGAGGTTCGCCTTCGCATCAGCACCTCCTCGCGAATCACCCGCGCGAGTTCTTGATCATGAGCCATGTCGCCGAGCAGCCCAGGTAGCGCCTGACCCAGTGGCCCCGCGAAAGCACGCCGCAGGGTGTCCACCGCGCAGATCAGATCCCGGCGCAGCGAGCCAGTATCCGGCGCCGGTTCTGCCGCTAAGGTGCTGACCACTGCATAGGCCACCAGATGACGCTTGCTCGGCCAGCGGCGGTAAAGACTGGTACGGGCGCGTCTCACCCTTCTCGCGACTCCTTCGATCGTGACATGACGGTAATTCTTTGTTTTGAGTAAATCCAATACGGCAAGGACCACATCGTGCTCAATGCGCGTGTCTATGGGTCTACCACGAATGGCGCGCTGCCGCAGCGGCTGAGGGAACTTTTTCATACACTCTGTATCATATATAGGGTCGCATCTTTGTATCACATTTACGGTGGCGTATAGGTCCTAAAGTTACATGGAGCATTTATGATCGCTCGACACCTTTCTCTCATGAGTCTTGTCTGCTGCGCCGCACTCCTCGCCGCATGCAGTTCACCCAAATATGACTGGTCACAAGCGAACGCCATGAACACGATCGGCGCATACCAGACATTTTTGTCCAAGTATCCTAACGATGTGCATGCCGGCGATGCCAAAAGCCGGATTGCGGCACTGCAAGACGAGCAGGCATGGTCGACGGCGCAAGTAGCCTCGTCAGTGCCAGGGTACCAGCAGTATTTGAGTGCCGAGCCCAGCGGCGCGCATGTAGCCGCGGCGCGTGAAGAAGTCGCGAGGCGCGAGCGCCTCGCCGCCTGGCGCACTGCGCAGACGAATGAAACGGCGCAGTCGCTGGAGGAGTTCTTGCAAAAGTACCCTTCGGGGGACGAAGCGGATCAGGCGCGCGATAAACTCAAAACGATTGCGGGATATCGGGCCGAGCTGGGGATGACCCGCAGCCAGAGTTTGGCTGATCGCGAGCGCGACGCGTTGGCAAAGCGCTTCGGCAAGACCTTGCAGCAAGTTGTCGTGCTGGCGCCCGATCAAAATAGTCGCGACTATCGGATCACATCGGCACAGATGAGCGAAACGGATGCGAACGCCGCTTGTGCAAGCGTCAAACATGCCGGCCGATCTTGCAAGGTCATTCAGGCGGGCGGTTAGCGGGAACACACTAGCGCGCTCGAGCAGCTGAGGAGAAGTGCGTCATGTTTGCGAAAACGCGTGACTATGCCGCTCAAGCTCGCATCGCGAGCGGCGCCAATATGTTGCTTGGAATTTGGCTGATCGCGTCACCGTGGGTTTTCGATTACGGCGGAAGACCCGCCGTAGTGAGCAGCGTGATGGCCGGAGCGCTGATCGCGATAGTCGCGGCCAATCGCCTTGCGTCTTTGCGATCGACTGCGGGCCTGAGCGGGGTCAACCTGCTGCTGGCGGTGTGGACCATCGCTTCACCCTGGTTATGCGGATACACTGCGAACATCGGGGCGGTTTTGGACAATGTGCTCTTAGGTGTCGTGGTCGCTGCGCTTGCCATCTTCAGCGGCAGTGCCACGGTTGCGGCAGAGAAGCACCCGCGCGGCGCCCCTGTGCATTAATCCATTGCGGTTCTTCCGGAAACACCTGTGCCGTTGATCTCTCTTCTGTAGCGCGTGCACTATAGGGACATCGCTAGCGCACCTGGGAGGGGTCAGATCGTGCCGTTGTCGGAGCAGGAAGTTCCCGTGCTCGTCGTGGGCGGCAGCCTCGTCGGGCTAACCACTTCGGTGCTACTGGCGTCGCATGGCGTCCGGCATATGCTGATCGAGCGGCACCGGGGCACGGCGATTCACCCGCGCGCGGCTTCATTTCACCAACGCACGATGGAGATCTTCCGCAGCCTCGGCCTGCAGCAGGCAGTGGAGGCCGCCGCCGAGCGGGAGTTCGTCCAGAACGGCGCCATCATTTCCGTCGATGCGTTGAGTGGCAAGGAGCTTGCCTGTTTCTACCGCTCGTACAACGAGGGGGTCGAGGGATTGAGCCCGACCTCGCGGCTGTTCATCACGCAGATCGGACTTGAGCCGCTGCTCCGCGAGCGGGCGCGCGAACTCGGAGCCGATCACCACTATGCGACGGAAATGGTGAGCTTCGAGCAGGACCACGCGGGAGTTGTCGCCGTGCTGCGCCCGCGCGACGGCGGCCCGGAGCGAAGGGTGCACGCGCGTTACCTGGTCGCAGCCGACGGAACCCACAGCTTCGTGCGTGGGCAGCTTGGCATCGCCATGGCCGGACGCGGCAGCTTCGCCGACTGCGTGACCATTTATTTCAAGGCCGACATGCGCGCGCTGATCGGCAACCGCAGCCTCAGCGTGATCTATGTGAATCAACCGGGACTGCTGGCTTTCTTCAGATTCTCGATCACCGGGGACGCAGGATTCCTGGCGGTCTTCGCGACATTCGACAAGGACGGCGCCCGCAGCAGCCATTTCGACCAAAGCCTTTCTGCGGCCCGTTGCGCCGCGCTGGTGCGCGCGGCGCTCGGGGTCGCGGCCGATTTCCCGGTCGCGATCGACGACGTGCAGCCCTGGAGTGCGAGCGCCGTAACGGCGACCGCGTTTCGCAAGGGGCGCGTCTTCCTGGCCGGCGATGCCGCACACATCATGCCACCCACCGGCGGATTTGGCGGCAACACCGGCATCGCCGACGCTCACAATCTCGCGTGGAAACTCGCAATGGTCCTCGAGGGAGCTGCAGGTCCCCGGCTGTTGGACAGCTACGAGCCGGAGCGCAGACCGCAGTGTGAACTCATCGTCGAGCAGGCCTACGCGCGCTACGTCAAGCGCGTCGATCCCTCCCTGCCCGCGTCGAACCTGGCGCCGCTGCTCGATGATGCGGCGATCGAGCTCGGTTCCGTTTATTGCTCCGATGCCGTAGTGGACGATGAGGAAGAGAAGCGCAACGCCACTGCGCTGCTCGAGGATCCGCACAAGCCAAGCGGCAATCCCGGAACACGCATTCCGCACATCACACTGCAGCGACACGGTGTCCCCGTTTCGACCCACGATCTGACGAAAACTGGCTTCATCCTGCTCGCTGGCGCCGACGGCGGCAATTGGACGCACGCTGCCAACGCGTTCGCGGTGGCGCCAGGTATTCCCTTGCCGACTCACCGGATCGCACCCGACGGCGATCTTAAGAACCCGGACGGTCATTTCGAAGCGACGGTGGGAATCGGCGCGCAGGGCGCGCTGCTGCTGCGACCCGACGGCGTCATCGGCTGGCGCACCCGCGGGCCGCACGCCGATCCGCACGCACGGCTGAACGAAGTAATGCGGCAGCTGACATTCCGGCGCTGACAAACCGTCATGGCCCGCACCCAGGTAGCAATCATCGGCGCAGGTCCGTCGGGCCTGCTGCTCTCGCAGCTCTTATCCCTGAACGGAATCGACAACGTCGTGCTCGAGCGACAAAGCCGCGAGTATGTCGCCGGACGCATTCGCGCAGGCGTGCTCGAGCAGGGTACCGTCGAGTTGCTGCTAAAGGCGAATCTGGGCGAAGCATGCTCGCAGAGCGTCTGGTCCACGACGGCGTTTCCCTGGCATTTGCAGGACGAACCGTGCGCGTCGATTTGAAGGGTTTGACCGGCCGATCGGTATCGGTTTACGGGCAAACGGAATTGACCAAGGATTTGCTGGAAACGCGCCTTGCCGCTGCTGGTAAATTGGTATTCGAACGCCGCCGAGGTTGCCGTAGCGGACTTCGATGGCGCGCACCCGCAGGTGCGCTACCGGCACGACGGGCAGACACATGAGCTCGAGTGCGATTTCATCGCCGGCTGCGATGGATACCATGGGGTTTGCCGCCGAGCATTCCGCGAGAAGCGCTCAAGACCTTCGAGCGCATTTATCCGTTCGGCTGGCTGGGGATATTGGCTGACGTGCCACCCGCCAGCCATGAGCTGATTTATTCAAATCATGCGCGAGGCTTCGCACTTGTGCAGCATGCGCTCGCCTGAACCGCAGCCGCTACTACGTGCAATGCGGATTCGAAGAGAAGTTGGAAGCGTGGCCCGATGCGCGATTTTGGGATGAGCTGCGCTTGCGCCTGCCCGAGAACATCGCCGCGGCCGTGATCACCGGCCCGTCGATCGAGAAGAGCATTGCGCCGCTGCGCAGTTTTGTAGTCGAGCCGCTGCGCTTCGGGCAGCTCTTCCTGGTGGGCGATGCGGCACACATCGTCCCGCCCACCGGCGCCAAGGGATTGAATCTTGCCGCGGCGGATGTGCGCGTGCTGTATCAGGCGTTGGTCGAATACTATCGAACGGGCTCGCGGCACCGATCTGCTGGAGCGGTATTCCGAATTGTGCCCTGCGCCGCGCGTGGAAGGCGGTGCGCTTCTCCTGGTGGTTCACCTCGATCATGCACAAGTTCTCGGACGATCCCTTCGCCCACCGGCTGCAATTGGCGGAACTCGACTACTTGAGCGGCTTCGAGCTGCGGCGCTCGACCAGTCTTGCCGAGAACTATGTCGGGCTGCCGTTCGAGAATCCCGGCCGTCAGCCGGCCGGCTCAATCGGCTGCGCAGCAGCTGCTTTTCCAGGCGGTCCAATGTTTGCATGGCCGGCAGGCATTGCGCCACGCTGGCATTTGGTTCGCGCTCCTCGCGGATGGCGGCGAAGAACTCGCGATCCTGCAGTTCGATGCCGTTCATCGACACATCCACCTTCGACACGTCGATGGATTCGTTCTTGCCGTTCAGCAGTTCATCGTAGCGCGCGATGTAGGTGCCGTTATCGCAGATGTAGCGGAAAAAGGTGCCCAAGGGTCCCTCGTTGTTGAAGGACAGCGACAGCGTGCAGATGGCGCCCGATGCGACCTTCAAGCCGATGCTCATGTCCATCGCAATGCCCAGCGTCGGGTGTTTCGGTCCTTCCAGCGCAAAGGTCCGCGACGCGTTCTCGCCGGTTTGATAGGCAAACAAGATCCACGGTGTGGCAGGCGTGATGCCACAGCAAATGATCGGTCCAACTGCGCGGCTTGCCGAGCGCATTGGTGTTGGTGCGGCGGAAGAAATAGGTCTGCACGTCCATCTGCAGAACCTTGAGTTCGCCGGCCAGGACTGCGCTTGTGGATCCATTGGTGGCTGGGATTGAAGCGGCGCGTATGCCCGGCCATGGCGATGACGCCGGTTTCCCGCTGCACGCGCACCAAACGCTCCGAATCGGCGAGCGAGTCGGCCATGGGAATTTCGATCATGACGTGCTTGCCGGCGCGCATGCATTGCTCGCCCTGCGCGGCGTGCATTTGCGTCGGCGTGCTCAAGATCACGGCATCGAGGCCGGGCAGCGCCAGACTCTCGGCCAAATTCCCGGTCCAGTGGGGTATCTTCCACTGCTGCGCCACTTCGCGGGCGGACTCCTCGCTCGAACCCGCCAGCGAAATCACCTCGATGCCCGGAATCTTGGCCATGGCCTCGAGATGCTTGATGCCGAACGCTCCCGTGACCCGCCAGACACACCTTCATGCCGCGCTCCTGTTTTCGAGAATCATGAGACCGGCCGCCGTGTTGGATGCCGGCACGTGGTAGTGGCGATATACCTCCGTCGACATCGCTCATCGAGCGCGCCGCGCATGACATGCCACATCACCATCTCGACCCCCTCGGAGCCGGCTTCGCGCATGTATTCGGTGTGAGTGATCCGCGTCGAGCGCCAACGGGTCCCTGGTCATGCCATCGAGAAACGCGGTGTCGAACTCCCGATTGATCAAGCCGGCGCGCTCGCCCTGCAGTTGGTGCGACATGCCGCCGGTGCCGTAGATGACGACGCGCAGGTCTTGCTCGAATTTCTCCACGGCGCGGCGGATCGCCTGGCCGAGCTTGAAGCAGCGCGCGCCGGTGGGCGGCGGGTACTGCACGACGTTGACGCACGAGCGGAATCACCGGAAACGGCCATGCCGGCGGCTGGCCGCAGGTGATGGACAGCGGTACGGTGAGGCCGTGATCGACCGGCATTTCATTGGCGATGGTCATGTCGAATTCATCGAGGATCAGCGACTCGGCGAGGTGCCAGGCGAGCGGCGCGGATTCCCTGCACCACGGGCACCGGACGCGGCCCAAAGCCTTCGTCGGCGATGGGAAATCGATCGGCAACTCCGATGAAGAAAGGTGGGAATGATCTCCAGGGAAAAGCGCGTACGCATGATCGTTGTAGACGATGATGGCGACATCCGGCGCGAGCTTCGCGAGCCATTGGCGCGCCGGCTCATAACCTTTGAAAAGCGGTTCCCAATAGGGCGTGTGCGGTCATGCCGCGATCCATCGCGACGCCGATGGCGGGAACGTGGGAGCAGGCGATGCCGGCGACGATTTTAGCCACCGGTCTGCTCCTTTTTACGCTCGTCCTTGTAGCGGTTGCCCTCGGGGCTGCGGCCGCCCGCCAGCATCATCTGCGCATAGGTCTCCTTGGAACCCCGGACATCATGCCGGCCACGTCCTGAAATGTCAGGCCGTCGCAAAATGCGATCTTGATGGTGTAGTAGATATTTCCGCCGACTTTCAGCATTCCCAGCCAGTCGCGTTCAAGTACCGCGCGGCGCTGCTCCGGCGCTTAAGGGGAAACGATCGAGATACGCCGATTCATTCTCCTTGAAGCTCTTGCGGTTCTCCGCCTTGTTGAGCGACATGCAGAACATGTTCAGCGCGTATCCCTCGCGGCCGCGCCGGGAATCGTAGACATAGGTGCCGGGAATGGTTTCATAGTCGGGTGACTGGCTCATCAGGACCTCTGCGGAGCGGATTTCCGGCGCTCAGAAATACCCATCATTCCTTGATAGTATACGTGATTATCCGGTTTCCTAAGACTCGCCTGCTGCGGAGAATATCAAGATGATCGGCCAATCGGGTATCGCCATCAGATCAATCACGCGTGCGGATCCCACGGCGCTCGCGCAACTTGCGCAATTCGGGGTCGCCACGGTGCACGAAGCGATGGGCCGCAGCGGATTGCTCGCAAGTTATATGCGGCCCATCTATCCCGGCGCAAAGGTGTGCGGCACCGCGGTTACCATCTTTGCGCATCCCGGCGACAACTGGATGTTGCACGTAGCCGCCGAATTGCTGCAACCCGGCGACGTTGCGATCCTTGGGACCTCGGCCGAAAACACCGACGGCATGTTCGGTGAGTTGTTGGCCACGTCATTCCGCGCGCGCGGCGCGCGCGGTCTCATCATTGACGCGGGCTGCCGCGACACCGCCGAACTCCACGCCATGAATTTCCCGGTCTGGTCCAGGGCGGTGCATTCCAAGGGTACCGTCAAGGCCACGGTCGGTTCGGTCAATACACCGATCGTGTGCGCGGGTGCGCTGGTCAATCCCGGCGATGTGGTGATCGGCGACGACGACGGCGTGGTGATCGTGCCGAAGCTGCGCGCCGCGGCGGTTGCTGCGGCCGCAGCCGCTCGGGAAGCAAAGGAAATGGCGACTCGCAAGCGCTTGGCCGCCGGCGAATTGGGCCTGGACCTATATGGCATGCGCGAACCGCTGGCCAAGGCGGGTCTTAAGTATTTCGCAGACGAGACCGCCTTGCAGCAGGAGCCGGGGAAGTGAATGCAACGCCTAAGAACCCGCTGAAAAGCTGCCTGCCGCCGGATCCCGCTCCGATCACACCGACTCTGCGTTTGCCGCCCGGCGCATGCGATGCGCACTGCCATGTGTTCGGTCCGGCGAGCAAGTTTCCATACGCTGCCGACCGCAGCTACACGCCGCCGGATGCGCCGGTGGAAAACCTGCGCAAATTGCATGCCAAACTGGGCATCTCCCGCGCCGTGATCGTGCATGCAAGCTGCCACGGCACCGAAATGGCAGGTCACCCTGGATGCCATTGCCTCCAGTCACGATACCTATCGCGGCGTGGCCTGCGTTGCCGATGAGGTAACCGACCGGGAGTTGCAGCGCCTGCACGACGGCGGAATTCGCGGCATTCGCTTCAATTTCGTCAAGCACTTGGGCGGAGTACCGGACCTCGGCGTGTTTCACAAACTACTGGCGCGAATCAAGCCGCTGGGCTGGCACGTGGTGCTGCATTTCGATGCCGAGGATATCTTGACGCAGCAGGAGCTGCTCGCACGAATCGAAATCCCCTTCATCATCGACCACATGGGTCGCGTCAAGGCCGCCGACGGTCTGCAGCAGCGGCCGTTTCAATTGCTGCTGGATCTGTATCGCAACAACCCCTTGGCGTGGGTCAAAGTCTGCGGTGCTGAACGCGTTTCCGTGGGTCAAGCGCCCGTTTCGCGACGCGGTGCCATTCGCACGGGCCCTCATTGCAGTGGATTCGGCGCGAATACTCTGGGGCACCGATTGGCCCCATCCGAATATCACCAAGGACATGCCGAACGACGGCGAGCTGGTTGATCTGTTTGCCGAGATCTGCCCGGACCCCGCGCAAGCGGCAGCAGATTCTGGTGGAAAATCCCACCCGCATGTACTGGACGCACCTATGATCATCGATTGTCATGGCCACTACACGACGGCGCCCGCTGCGCTGCAAAAGTTTCGCGATGAACAAATTGCCGGGCTCAAGGCCGGCATCGACGTACCGCTGACCGCCGCGGGCATCATCAGCGACGATCAGATCCGCGACAGCCTGGAGAACGCGCAGCTGAAATTGCAGCGCGCACGCGGCACCGACCTGACGATTTTCTCGCCGCGCGCGTCGGCCATGGCCCACCATATCGGCAACGAATCGACCAGCCGCCGCTGGACGCAGGCCTGCAACGATTTGATTCATCGAGTCTGCGGCCTGTATCCCGACAACTTCGTCGGTGTCTGCCAATTGCCGCAATCGCCGGGAGTGCCGCCGGTCAACAGTGCCGCAGAGCTCGAGCGCTGCGTCAATGAACTGGGATTCATCGGCTGCAACCTGAATCCGGATCCGTCCGGCGGGCATTGGACCTCACCGCCGCTCACCGACCGCCACTGGTATCCGCTGTACGAAAAGATGGTGGATCTGGACGTGCCGGCGATGGTGCACGTCAGTTCCTCGTGCAATCGCGAATTTTCACGCCACCGGCGCGCACTACATCAACGCCGACACGACGGCGTTCATGCAGTTCCTAACCGGCGATCTGTTCAAGGATTTTCCGACCTTGAGATTCATCATTCCGCACGGCGGCGGCGCGGTGCCCTACCATTGGGGGCGATACCGCGGCCTTGCACAGGATATGAAACGGCCGTTGCTCGGCGATTACGTGCTGAAGAATGTGTATTTCGATACCTGCGTTTATCACTTGCCGGGCATCGAGCTGCTGCTGAAAGTGATTCCTGCCGACAACATTATTTTCGGATCGGAAATGGTGGGTGCGGTGCGCGGCATCGATCCTGAAACCGGGCAATTATTTCGACGACACCAAACGCTATCTCGACGCGCTGCCGTTGACCCCGTCGGATCGCCACAAGATCTTTGAGGGTAACGCACGCCGCGTATTCCCACGGTTGAACTCAAAACTGCCTCGCGAAAGTCCCGGTGCAAACAACGCGTAGTCCGGATGAGCGCCCTCAAACTGCTGACCTCCATGGCCTCGCGAGAATTGCTGCGCGATCTCGCAGCGCGGTTCGAAGGCGCGACTGCGCAAAGCGTCAGCGTCGAAGCAGCGGGCGGTGTCGAGGTGGCAAAGCGCGTACGCGGCGGCGAGGCCGCCGACATCGTCGTGTTGGCGCGCAACGCCATCGAGAGTCTTGTCCAGGCAGGTTTGCTCATCGGCACGAGTATCACCGACATCGCGCAGTCTGGGATCGCAGTGGCGGTTCGGGCAGGCGCACACGCCCCGGCAGTGGCGACGGAGGAGTCGCTGAAACGCGCCGTCATGGCCGCGAGTTCCGTTAGCTACTCCACCGGCCCGAGCGGAATCTATCTGGAAAAGATATTTGCACGCTGGGGAATGCTCGAGGAACTTCGCGCGCGCATCGTCGTGCCGCCGCCGGGGGTACCGGTGGGCAGTTTGGTGGCCTCGGGCGCCGTGCAACTCGGCTTTCAGCAATTGAGTGAACTCATCAACATGGCCGGCATCCAGGTGCTCGGACCTCTGCCTCCCACCATGCAACTCACCACGATCTTCAGCGGCGCAGTCGCGTGCGTCAGCACGCGGGCGCAGGCGGCGAGCGCGCTGTTGCACTACCTGGCCTCCCCCGAAGTCCGCGACATCAAGCCGCGCTTCGGGATGGAGTAAGAGCCGGGTCGATGGAGGACGTGATAATCGTCGGTGGAGGACCAGTCGGGTTCATCAACGCTCTCGGCCTTGCGCAAGCCGGAGTTCGCGTGACTGTCATCGAAGCCGAACCGCAAATCATCAACTCCCCGCGGGCGGCGGTGTACTTTTGGTCGGTTCTCGAGGGTCTCGAGCGCTTAGGTATCCTGCAGGAAGCCGAGGCTGCCGGCGTGCGCAAGCAGGACTACACCTATCTGGTCAAACGTACCGGCGAGCGCGTGGTTTATTCACTGCAGATACTGCAGGGACGCACGCCTTACCCCTATAACCTGCATCTCGGCCAGCATCGACTAGCCGATATTGCAATGCGCCGGCTGCAGACCCTTTCGAATGCGACCATCCGGTTCGGTACCCGACTTCAAGGGCTTTTCCAGGATGCGGAGGGTGTCACACTGTCCGTGGTGACCGGGCGCGAAACGGCGGAGCTGCGCGCAAGCTGGGTCATTGGCGCGGACGGTGCCGCGAGCACGGTGCGCCGACTGCTTGGACTGTCTTTCGACGGAATGACATGGGCGGAAAGGTTCGTGGCCACCAATGTCTATTACGATTTCGAGCGCCACGGCTATTCGCGCTCGACGTTGGTAATCGACGACCGCTTTGGCGCAGTCATCGCAATTTTGAATAACGACGGCCTCTGGCGCTGCACGTACATGGAAGATGCGACTCTTCCGGAAGAGGCTTTCCTAGAGCGGCTGCCAGCCGCCTATGAGTCGATACTGCCCGGAAAGGGCTCCTACCAACTCGAACGGGCTTCCCCCTATCGAATGCACCAGCGCTCGGCGCAACAGTATCGTGTCGGCCGCGTCGTGCTCACCGGTGATGCGGCGCATGTGACCAATCCAACGGGCGGTCTCGGCTTAACGTCCGGTCTGTTTGACAGCTACGCACTTTACCCGGCGCTAACTGCGGTAATTCTGCAAGGCGCCGACGATCAAGTGCTTGATCGCTACGCGGCGGCGCGTCGCGACACTTTCATCAACCAAGTATCTCCACAGGCGACCGCAAACAAACAATTGATCTTTCACGCCAACGGCGGCGGACTTAGGCTCGAGCAGGCGCTGGCCGGCTTGCGCCGGCTCGCGGCGGATCCGGAATTCCTGTACCAGCGCCTGATGTTCACGAAGACGTTGGAGACACCGCCGCTGCTTTAGGGCCCGTCATCACAACCGCGCAGCCGCAATGTCAGCGCCCTCGCGCAGCGACCGCAGTTTCTTCCAAGTCACCGCAGGATCGATCTTGCCATAGCCGGCAAAGGTGCCGAAGCCGCAATCAGTGCTTGCCATGATGCGCTCTTTGCCGACGATGTTGACGAATCGTTCGATGCGCTGTGCGATGAGTTCCGGGTGCTCGACGTAATTCGAGCAGGTGTCGATCAATCCCGGAGCGAGTACCTTGTCCTCGGGAATCTTGGTCGCGGCCCATACCTTCCACTCGTGTTCATGCCGCGGATTGGCAGCCTCGAACAAAATGGTTGAGGGTCGCGCCTTCAAGATGATCGCAATCACCCGCTCGAGCGGTATGTCGTGGTCGTGGGGGCCCTCATAGTTTCCCCAGCAAACATGCATGCGCATCTGTTGCGGCGCGATGCCCGAAGTCGCCGCATTGAGGGCCTCGACGTTGGCTTCCGCAATCTTGAGAAATTCCGCTTCGCTCGCATCCTGGAATCCCGTGTGCCGCGACATCGCGAGATCGGGACAATCGAGCTGCAGCTGGAATCCGCTTGCGGCGATTGCGGCGTATTCGGGCCTCATCGCCTCGACCAAGTCCCTCAGATAGGCCTCGTGGTTTGGATAGTAGGCATTCGGCTGGAAGGCCGTGATAAGCCCGGGCGAAGCCGCATTCATGAAGCCCTTCACGCTACGGCCCTGCATCGACTTCCGGAAACGGCGAATATCGTCGCGGCAGGGCTCCAGGTTCTTGAGCTTCACCGGCGCCACGCAACTCGCCCGCACGAATTCCTGTTCGCCCATGATCGCCGCAAGCTTCTTGCGCAGCTGCGGCAGCGGCGCGAGGTCAAGCGCGGGCTTGCGCGTGACGTTGCCGCCAAAACCGGACAGCCGCTCTGTGACATAAGTCGAGTATCCGACCTTGCCGAGTTCGCCATCGCTGACCACAGATACGCCCGCCGCGACTTGCCGGGCCACGGCATCATCGACGGCCATCTGAACCTTCAGATCGAAGTCGGCCGTGTCATAGGCTTTGCCATGGTCACGCGCCAGCAGCAGCGGCACCAGTTCATCGCCCCGGGGCAGACTGCCAACATGCGTGGTGGGAATGATCTGGACGGGCACCTTAGGATCTGGCGCGTCAGTTCGCCATGTTCAGCCGGTACGTGCGCGGCGATGAACCGAATCGTTCCCGAAACCGGTGAGTGAAGTGGCTGGGCTCGCTGAACCCACAGCTCCAGGCGATTTCGGCGATTCCAAGCCCCTCAAATCGCTTGTCGCACAGAAGCCGTTGCGCCTTGTCGAGCCGGCAGGTGTACAGCTGCCGACTAAAGGTCGTACCGGTGGAGGCGAACAGCAAATGAACGTAACGACGCGAAAGACCGAGCGCGGCGGCGACCGTTGCCGGGTTGAGATCAGGTTCGTGACAGCGCTCGCGTATGGTTTCGGTGACACGCCGCAACAACGCCCGCTTGTGGGTAGTCGGCGACGGATTATCGTGTGCGGCCGCAAGCCCCAACAGAGAGACGATTTGTTCCGCCACCACTGTCGCGGGCAATCCCGATGCGCCAACCATTTCTGGCGTGAGGTTATTCAACGCCGATGCCAAGGTAGCCCCCCAACCGCTGCGCCCGTCGATGAGGCGCGCCGCCGCATCCTCAGGCGCCGGCAGCCAGCCCCTCAGCCAGTCTTTTGGGATCTCGAGCACCAAGGCCTCGACGCCCTGGGGAAAATCGAATTCGAAGCCCGCGAGGCAATCAATCAACAAGCAGTCGCCGGCCTCGACTTTGAGCCTGCGGCCGTATTGCTCGGCAAGCTGCACGCCGTTGCGAACGTGGATCAAGTGAAAGAGGTGGTCTTTTGCGTAGCAACCCACTGAGCGTTCACGCCAGACTTTCTGCTCGCTGACAGAAATAAAATTCACCTTGATCGGGCCCAGGGCGTGTTTCTTGATGTGACCGAAAAACGCCCTCTCTTGCGAACTTTGAATGTGCATCTGCAGAAGGTTTTCGCAAATCACATCGCGCCAATAAGATAGCGCCTTGCCGGGCAGCAGGTGTTCGGTCGACCAACTCTGTTCGAGAATTGCCATGCAGCGTCCCCCTCTCTAAATCTTGATCGGTTGGTATCCTGGATACAAGACGCCTCCTCGCACCCATCATCCGCCGCGTCCGGCGCCAACGCCATACTCGATCTTGGCATTGCGGGTGGCTTGAAATTCCTCAAGAGACTGTCCGCGCATCGCCGCGTAAACGTGAAGATTGGAGACGCCAACCACTGCCGCCAGCTTCTCGAGGACGAAGAACGTTACGCCATAGTGAATGAGTTCGCGCCAGTCCAGTCGACGCACCAGATCCGCCTCCTCCGCGGTCAATTCGCGCTCAATCATCAGCGCCTCGGGGTTCCGCCGAAACACCTCGCGGTGCTCCGGAATGATCAAGTCGTGCAGGAAGCGGTTGAGCCGGTAGGCTTTGGCGCTTCGCTCCAGAGTATAAGGATACGTACCGGCGAGGCGCTCTACCCCGTCGAGCTGCAGGTCGCGAAATGGCGCGACGGGGGGATATTCTCCGTCATTCTCATAAATCGCCGTGGCGATTGCCGCCATGGACGGGAGGTAGTAGGTTCGATGCAGCCTGCGGATTCGATCCGTCATAGCGCCGCGCATGATCAGCCACATGATGATCTCGCCGCCTTCCATACCGCCGCGTTCGGCATACTCGGCATGAGTCAGCTTCGTCAATGCCTCGGGGTCGGTCTCGAATAGATCGAGAAACTGATGGTCCCATTCCGGGTTGTTGAATCCGCAGCGTTCGCCGTGGACCTGATGCGACAGACCCCCGGTCGCGACGATAACCACCTTGAGGTCCGAAGGGTCAGAGCGAATCGCGCGACCCAGCGCGGCTCCCAGCCGATAGCAGCGCCGGGCCGTCGGTAGCGGAAACTGCAGCACGCCAATTTGCAGCGGCAGCACCTTCCACGGCCAACTACCGTCAGGATCGGCGAGCATCGACAGCGGTGAGAAGCAGCCGTGATCCAGAGGCTTGCCGCGAAACAACGAAACATCGAATTCCTCGGCAAAAAGCCTGGTTGCGATGGAGCGTGCAAGTTCCGGAGCACCCGGCAACGGCGCCACATTGCGAGCGCCGCCTCCCTCATCGGCCGGCCGGTACAGGTCATCGACTCCGAGTGCAAATGGCGAGTAGTGATCAAAGAAGAACGACGTAATGTGGTCGTTGTAGATGGTGACAAGAACGTCCGGGCGCTTCTCCGCAAGCCAGGCACGTATCGGCTTGTATGCATCGAAGATCGGTTTCCAGATGGGGTCGTGCTCGAGGCCTCGATCCTTGGCAAAACCAATCGTCGGGGTGTGCGAAGTTGCAATTGCGCCGATGATCTGAGCCATATCTCAATCCTTATAGGAGCAAAGAATTCGAGCGCTTGCTCTCTGTGCGTATGCTATTCCGTCGCGAGCACCGCGACGAGAGGGAATTTTACGTCAATGCTGTCCAGCCGCCGCGCGATGCTATGATTTCACTCAAACCACTGGGAAGCGGAACTAGACTCTTAGAGAAGCCAAGATCGGGTGTTCCGGTGCTACAGTCCAGTGCACGGGCGGTCGCCATTCAAGTCAAGGGGATCATATGAGCGCGCAGGCACCCAACGCCGAACGGCAGATATGGATCTTCACTCAAATGCTGCGCATCCGCGAGTTCGAAGAGCGCGTGAAGCGAACGTTCACCGAGCATCCCGGTGTAATCCGCGGCCATACGCATCTTGCCGATGGCGCCGAGGCGTCGATCGTCGGCTCGCTGAGTCACTTCCGCGCCGGCGATGCCGCACTAGCCACCTATCGCTGCCACGGATATCCAATGGTTCTCGGCAGCGATCCGAAGGCCATGATGGCCGAGATTTATGGTCGCGTGGACGGCCTGTGCAAAGGTCTCGGCGGGTCCATGCATCTCACTGACGTCAAGCGCGGTTTTCTCGGTACTTCTGGCATCGTGGGCGCTGGCATTCCGCACGCGGCGGGTGCCGCGTGGGCGGCGCAGATCCGCAAGAAAGGCGAAATCGTGTTTTGCTTCTTCGGTGATGGCGCTTCGAAACAGGGTGCGTTCCACGAAACGCTCAACATCGCATCCCTGTGGAAATTGCCGGTGATCTTCGTGATGGAGAACAACGGCTACAACGTCGTGACGACCACGGCGCAGGAGGACGCCAACGCTGCAAACGGCGAGCCGCTCGCCGTCAAAGCCAAAGCGTACTCGATGCCGGGAGTCACGGTGGATGGGTCCGATCCGTTGGCCGTACATGCGGTTGTCGGTGCGGCGGTCGAGCGAGCGCGTACCGGTGCCGGCCCGACTCTGGTCGAATCGAAGGTTTACCGGCTTTCCGCACACGGCAACATCATCGCCCCGCCGGGCGTGCCGCTGCACTATCCGGAACACGAGGCGATCACCGTTTTCGGCAAGCGCGAGGAGTACGAGGCGGCATTGCGCGGCGACCCGGTGCCGCGCTTTCGCGCCACCCTGATCAAGGCGGCTGTATTTAGCCCTGCGAAAGCCGACGAGCTGGCTGCACAAGTCGCGAAGGAAATGGAGGCGGCGGTAGCCTTCGCCGTCAAGAGTCCCTTCCCCAAGCTCGAGTCGGCACTCGAGTACGTCTACGCCTGAGCGGAGCAACACATGGCACAGCTTCCCTTTATCGCCGCCATCGATGCCGGCATTCATCAGGAAATGCGGCGCGATCCGAGCGTTCTTTACTTTGGCCAGAACATGGCTACGACCGAGAATCACGAATTTGTCGCCGCCTACGGGCACGACCGCGTCCGCGTCACGCCGATTTCCGAGACCGCCGAGATCGGAATCGCCATCGGCGCGGCGATGGCGGGCTTGCGCCCGGTGGTCGAACTCTACATGGCTGAGTTCATGCTCGTCGCCATGGATCAGGTGGTGAACGAAGCGCCCCGCTTCCGCTATATGTCCGGCGGACAGGTGAAGGTGCCGCTCGTGCTCAAGGCGGGTTTCGGTTTCGCCTGCGGCTGGGCCGGTCAGCACACCGGGTCACTGACCGCGCTGTTCATGGGTGTCCCGGGTCTTAAGGTCGTCGTGCCCTCGACCGCGGCTGACGCCAAAGGACTGATGGCAACCGCAATCCGCGATGATAATCCCGTGGTTTTCCTGCACCACTATTTACTTACTCTCGAGATGGGCGAAGTCCCGGACGGCGAACACCTGGTGCCGTTCGGCAAAGCCGAGATTCGCCGCACCGGCGGCGACGTGACCATTGTCGCGACCGGCTGGATGGTGCCGCGCTCGCTGGCTGCGGCCGTGAGACTCGCCAAGCAGGGGATCCAGGCGGAAGTGATCGACCCGCGCACGGTGGCGCCGCTCGATCTTGCGACCATCCTCAAATCGGTCGCCAAGACGGGGCGACTGGTCGTCGTCGATCAGGCGCCGCGCCACGCGACGGTGGGCGGAATTATTGCCGGCGATGTCGCCGAGCATGGCTTCTCATCGCTCAAAGCACCGATCGTGCAAGTCACCGCACGCGACGCGACGGTGCCCTACAGCGAACCTCTCGAAGCTTATGTGATTCCTGATGAGGAGCGGATTATCGCGGCCGTCCACAAGGCAACCCAGGGACGCTGAGGCTGGCTCGAATTATTGCAATCGCCAGTCGCGGCCCTCGAGTATCTCGATCAGTCGCGCGAGAAATTGCGCGGCGAGACGCCCGTCGGCAACGCGATGATCAACAGTCAAAGTAAGATCCGATAGCGGCCGCACAACTATCCCTGCCTCTCGCGCCACGACAACGTCGCGCTGGCGGCCGACGGCGAGTATGGCCGATTGTGGTGGATTGACGATCGCCGTAAAGCGGTCCGGCCCGTGTGCGCCAAGATTTGAGATGCTGAACGTGGCGCCGTCGACTTCCTCGCGCTTCAGTCGGCCCTTGAGTCCGTGCTTGAGGCTATCCTGGCGGCGGCGCGCAATCTCCACGAGGCTCATCTGCTCGACATCGTGAATCACCGGCACCAACAGTCCGTCGGCGACGGAAACCACCAGACCAATATGCGCGCCGCTCGCCGGTACCAGGTGCGCGTCGGCCGAATTCGGGTTGCCGGAAAACGTGGCGTTCATCGCGGGAAACTGCATGAGTGAACGCGCAACTGCCTGCAGCAGAAAATCATTCACGGATAACCTCGGTGCGCCATCCGGAAGTTGCGCCGCAAACTCACGGCGCCGGTCCTGAAGCTCGGTCCAGTCGACCGAGCTCGCGACGTTGAATTGCGGAATCGAGGAGCTACTTAAGCTCATGGCGCGCGCGACCGCGCGCCGCATCGGGGAAAGAGGCTGCGGCCCGACAGCGGCGGTGCGCGGCGCGGCAATGGCTCGTTGTACATCGTCCAGCTGAACCCGCCCGCCCGGTCCGGTGCCGGCTATTCCATCGAGGTCGATACCGCGTTCGGCAGCAAGCTTGCGAGCGACGGGGGTACTGCGGATACGTTCACCGCCGCGAATGGCCGTCACGGCCATCGAGGGTGTCGGCGTATCCTTGGGATCCGTGCGCGGCGCGGGGGTTGTCGCCGCTGCACTCTGCGCTTGCGCAGACTCAATCCAGGCAACCTGATCGCCGACAACCGCTCGGCTGTCGACCTGCACCAGGATCTCCGTCAGCCGCCCGGTCGCAGCCGCCTCGATTTCAACCACCGACTTTTCGGTCTCGACCTCGAGCAGCGGTTCGCCCGCAATGACGCTGTCGCCGACATTCTTCAGCCAGCGGACGACCTTGACCTCCTCCATCACCAGACCGACTTTCGGAATTTCCTGCGCAATCTGCGTCACTGAAGCAATTCCTTGCGCACCGCGCGCACAATATCCGCGCTCCCCGGGAGCAGCGCGCGCTCGAGCTCCGGAGCGAAGGGAATCGGCGCAAAAGCGCAGCCCACGCGCAGCACCGGCGCGTCGAGTTCGTCGAAGAGCTCCGCACCGATGCGCGCAGCGATTTCGGCGCCCACGCCGCCATTGAGTACCGCCTCATGGGCAACCACCGCACGATGAGTTTTCGAAACGGACGCCGCAATTGTCGCCATATCCAGCGGCAGCAGCGTCCTCAAATCGATGACTTCAGCCGAGATGCCTTCCTCAGCCAGTTTCTGCGCCGCATCCAGCGCAGTTTGCACCATCGCCGAATAGGCGATCAGGGTGACATCCGTGCCCGGCTTTGCGATCCGCGCCCTGCCGATCGGCGGCAATTCGGCACCCTCCGCCAGTTCCTCCTTCATGGTGTACAGCCGCTTGTGTTCGATGAACAGCACCGGGTCACCCAGCCGGATGGCGCTTTTCAGCAGGCCATAAGCCTCGGCCGGCGTGGACGGCGCGACCACCACGAGCCCCGGCACGTGAATGAACCACGCTTCGAGGCTCTGCGAGTGTTGCGCAGCGGCCCCGCCCGCGGCTCCCGCCTGCGTGCGTACCACCAGCGGCACCGCGAGCTGGCCGCCGGACATGTAGCGATACTTCGCGGTTTGATTCACCAGGCAATCCATCGACAGCGTGGCAAAATCGATGAACATGATTTCCAGCACCGGCTTGAGACCGCACAGCGCGGCGCCGGTGGCAAGACCGGTGATTGCCGCTTCGCTGATGGGAGTGTTGCGCACGCGCGTGCTCCCGTGTTTCTGCGCGAGGCCCCGGGTAACGCCGAACGCGCCGCCCGCCGCGACGTCCTCGCCCAACAGATATACCGCAGGATCGCGCGCCAATTCCTCGTCGAGCGCGCGGCGCAGGATCTCGATGAATGTGTGCTGCACGGTTCAGCCTGGAATCGAAGCAAGCGCCGGCGCGCGGTACACGAATTCAAGCACGGTCGCGGGATCCGGCCGCGGCGCCGCACGGGCGCGCTCCACGGCGCCGAGCACCTCAGTCTTGGTGCGCTCGCCGATGGCGTCCAGCTCCGGCAAGCCGATGCCGCGCTCGACGAGGTAGCGCTGCAAGCGTTCGATGGGACATTTCTCACGAATCTTAGCGAGCTCCTCTTTTGACCGATATTGCTGTGAGTCGCCGACGTAGTGCCCCGCCATGCGAAAAGTCATGCACTCGAGCAGATAGGGACCTGCGCCGCGGCGTACGGTCTCGATTGCAGCAGCAGCGGCCGCAAAAACCATCGGCAGATCGTTGCCGTCGATGGTCTGCGTGGCGATGCCATACGGCGCGGCGAAGCTGCTCACGTGCTTGACGTTGGAATGCTCCTCGCGGCTGGTGAATTCGGCATAACCATTGTTCTCACAAACGAATAACACCGGCAGGCGCCAAAGTGCGGCGAGATTCAGCGT
The DNA here is from genome assembly GCA_963787695.1 of uncultured Gammaproteobacteria bacterium. Lineage (GTDB taxonomy): Bacteria > Pseudomonadota > Gammaproteobacteria > Steroidobacterales > Steroidobacteraceae > Bog-1198. The sequence continues at coordinate 4,425,065 of CAWBDX010000002.1, read as the reverse complement.
TTCGTGAAACGCTCCGGCACCCGTCGCTCCGTCGCCGAAAAAAACCACGCTGATATTTTCTCTTCCCTGCGCCTGCGCCGCCCACGCGGCGCCCGCGGCGAGCGCGAGATTGCCCGCCACCACACCGGTCGCGCCCAGCATGCCGTTCGCTGCATCGACCAGGTGCATCGAACCGCCGCGACCCCCGCACAGGCCACTCTGCCGTCCCAGAATCTCTGCGAAGGTCGCCTCGATGTCGCTGCCCTTGGCGAGCACATGGCCATGCCCGCGATGACTCGTGAACAGCACGTCCTCGCGCTTGAGCTGCGCGCAGACACCGACCGCCACCGCTTCCTGCCCGGTGGACAGGTGCGGAAACCCGGGGATCTCGCCCGCCGCTGCGAGCCGCTGCACGTGGCCTTCGAACAGGCGTATCCGCCAGAGCGCGGCGTACATCTCCTTCCAGTCAGCCAATTTTGGTTCGCTCACGTGACTCCTCGAGTAACGTCGGCAAGCTACTTCTTGGCCTGACGCGCCGCTGCCACGACTCGCTGCGTTTTGACAAACGCCTCGGTCGCCGCGGTCCTAAGATCCCACTTGCGGATGTATTCATTCAGAACCTCCACGCCGATCGGCCCGTCATAGCCTACCGACCAGACGGCTTGCAGGAAGCCCGCGATGTCGAACTCTCCATCACCGGGCAACAGGCGTTTGTTGACCACGGAATCTTGGAATTTCAGCGGCACTGCCAGAGTGCCGTCGTTGATTTCGACAGCCAATCAAGTCACGGGGTGTGAGTTTGCGCACGATCTCCGCGGAGCCGATGCCGATGCGCTGCAAGTGCAGATTGTCGAGCATGATGCCGCCATTGGCCGCGCCCGAGCCGCGGGTGATGGAGAGCACCTGATCGAGCGATGGCGCGCGCGAAAATTGCGCCGGCAGCATCTCGAACAAGACTTTGGTTCCACGCTCGGCGGCTTGGCGACAGAGGGGAGCAAAGGCCTCCGTCATCTGCGGAACATCGGCGCAGTCATTGCCGAGGTCGGCAACCTTGATATGCCGGGCGCGCAAAATCTCGGCCGCATCCAGCAGCAGCGCGCGGATTTCGTCCGATGCGCTCTTGCGTGCGTCGCTGCAAAACCAATCCAGCAGCCATTCGACTTCGACGTTCACGATGCCGTTGGCGTCAAGGATGTGCTTCATGTCCTGGAAGCTGTATTTCTTCCTGATCTCGAGGATATCCGCGTGCCAAAAACCCATGCCCGTGAATCCGGCATTCGCCGCGATCTCCACGCGCGTGCGGAAGTCATGCAGGCAGCGTTGATCGCCCAAGGGATCAGCGCCAACCGCGAGCGTCCAGAAGGAACCGATGATTTCAAGTGGCTTTGCCATAGGTGTCGTTTGCATCACATGGGAGACTGGATGATACCTTCACGGCGGCGTCTTAGCACCGCGGGCGCCGTCTCCCGCAGCATCGCCGCGAGCACGATGATTGCAACGACAAGGCCGGCCACAATCCACAAGGTCATGCTCAATCCTTTGAGGTCGGCCACTCTACCGGCGACGCTCGGCGCCAATACGCCGCCCAGAATCTCACTGATTCCCATGGTCAGCGACAGTGCGGTGGCGGTTTTGTTCGGCCCCACGAGCTCGGACGGAATGGTCGCCATGGCCAGCGGAAACACACCGCTCAAGGCCGCGCCGACCGCGATGCACGCAATGATCGGCACGAGTTGGGTGCCGGTGGTAAACAACATGCCGAACGGCAGCACCAGACCCAGTAACGAAGCCACGATGATGACCGGCTTGCGCCCAAATCGATCGGACGATCCGGGCACCAGAAATGCCACGGCCATTGATGCCACGCCGAACGAAGACATGATCCAGCTCATGTGGCGCTGGTCGAAGCCGCGCACCTGGATGAGGTACAACGGTGCAAACGTGAAAAACACCACCAGGTAGGCCACCAGCAGCGTTGAGATTGCAATACACAGCAGCATCGAGCGATCGCCAAGCGCGGCGTTGAACCCGCCGCTGCCGGGCTGCGAAACCGGAGCGACCGTAGCGGGTTCGCGCACCAGCGCGGCGATCAGCAGTGCCATGACGACGCCCGGAACGGCGGCAAGAAAAAATGCGTTGCGCCAGCCAAAGCTGATCGCCATCCACACGATGATCACCGGGCCCAACGTGTTCGCGATCAGATTGGAGCCGAAGTTCTGCGTGACGCCCTGCGCCAGCCCGCGCCGCCCATGAGGCACCTCCGCCGCGATGAGCGTCTGAGTTATCGGCATGATGCCGCCCTCAGCGATGCCCATCAACAGCCGCGCTCCGAGCAACCAGGCGAATCCGGATGCAAAACCGGACAGCACCGACGCCATCGAGAACACAATGGTTGCGGTCACCAGCATCAGCTTGCGGCGCCCGAACCGATCCACGAGACCTCCCATGCCGAGTCCGGCAATCGCCCAGCTGAAGGAAAATGCGGAAGCGATATTGCCGATCTGAAAATTGCTGAGATTCAGATCCGGCTGAATGAACGACGTCAGATAGCTGAAAACATTGCGGTCGAAGAACACGACGCCGAAATTCGCACTCAGCAGAGCCACCAGCAGCCACTGGTAGCGGCCCATTGAATTTGACATGATCTTTCCCGCGGAGTGTTATCAGTGGCGGATGGTACAGAGTGCGCCGCCGTCCACGGACCAGGCCGCGCCATTGACGAAGCTGGCCGCGGGCGACAGTAGAAACGCCACCGTCTCGGCCACTTCATGCGGCTGACCGATGCGCTCCTGCGGCGCGACCTTGCCCCAGAGTCCGCTTGCCAAGCTCAACGTCGCCGTTGAACAGGGTTTTGATCATCGCTTCCAGCAGCGGCGTTTCAATGACGCCCGGCATCACCGCGTTCACGCGCACGCCGCGGCCGCCGACGTCAGCGGCAGCGGTGCGCGTCAGTCCGATCACCCCATGCTTGGTCGCGTTGTAGGCGCAGGCTCCGGCAAGCCCGCGTTCACTGGCGATTGACCCGGTGTTGACCACTGCACCGCCGCCTTGGCCTAGCATCACCGGAATCACATGCCGCATGCCTAGGAAAATACTGCGCAGGTTCACGGCCATCAGGCGATCGAATTCGGCCTCGTCATAGGTCTCGATGGACGCAACCTTGCCCTCCGTGCCGGCGTTGTTGAACAGCCCGTCGATGCGGCCGAAGGCCTTGCAGGCCGCGGCGACGTAACCCTGAACCGCATCGGAGCGGCTGACGTCCGCATGAAAGACTTCGACTTGCGTGCCGAAAGCCGCGACGGCGGCGCGGCGCTGTTCGAGCCCGTCGCGATTGATATCGACCAACAGAATGTCGGCGCCCCTGGCCGCCAGCACGCAGGCCGTTGCATGGCCGATGCTGCCCGCGCCACCGGTTACGATGATCTTCATGCCCGCAAAGTCTGTCATTGCAGTTTCCCCGTTATGAGATCCGCCGCCCGCTCGGCCACCGCAGTGACGGGAATATTGCTGTTGCCCGCGATCACGGTGGGGATGACCGAGGCATCCACCACACGCAGAGCATCGATGCCTTTAACCCGCAGCGAACTGTCCACCACGTCGCCCATGCGGCAAGTGCCGCAGGCATGATGCACTGTGACCAACGAATTGCGGATATGCGCCTCGATCTCGCCGCGCTCGCGCACCTTGAGCCCGGGCGAAATCTCCCGGCCGGCAAGCGGCGCGAATGACGGCGCCGCCAGAATCGACACGCGCGATCTCGAAACCCCGCACCAGTACATCGAGGTCACGCGGCGCAGCGAGAAAATTGAAATCGATCGCCGGTTTGTCGTGAGGATCGCGCTCTTCAGCGTGACGCTGCCGCGGCTCGCGGGCCGCACGTTCACGAAAATGATGCCGTAGCCGTGTCCGCGCGGCAGCCAGTGGCCGCTGGCATTGCGATGCGCCGGCATGAAGATGATCTGCAGATCGGGGCGATCGAGCTTCCGGCCCCGAACGCATGAAATCCATTGGCCTCGAACACATTGCTCGCCAGCGGCCCGGAGCGAAGCAGCAGGTATTGCGCGGCGATCAGCGCACTGCGCGGCACGGTGCGCCACGACAGGCCGTAGGATTCGGTATTGGCCGTGCGCACGGCAATCGATGCGGCCGGGTGATCATGCAGATTCTTGCCCACCGCAGGCAGATCAAGCAGCGGCGCTATCCCCAAGGATTGCAGGGCCGCGGCATCGCCGACGCCTGAGAGCTGCAGCAGTTGCGGCGAGCCGTAGGCACCGCAGGCAACGATGCACCTCGCGCCGGGCCCGTACGACACTGCGCGCGCCGCCCTGCTCGATCTCCAAGCCCGTTGCGCGCCTGCCGTCGAACAACACGCGGGTGACCAGCGCGTCGGTCACGATCTTGAGATTTGACCGATGTCGCACGGGGTTGAGATATGCCGTGACGCCGGACTCGCGCCGCCCGTTGCGAATCATCGCCTGACGCGGGCCGAATCCCTCCGGATCGCCGCCGTTGAAATCGGCACAGCGCGGCAGGCCGAGCGAATCGGCGGCCGCGAGGAAGCGCCGCACCAGAGGATTCGGATTTGGGATATCGATGAACATTGACCGGACCGCCCCGCGCACGCTGCGGCGTGTGCGCAGCCTCGTAGTTCTCCAGTCGCTGGAAATACGGCAGCAGATCGGCGTAACGCCAGCCGGGCTGCAGCCATTCATCGTATTCGCGCGGATGGCCGCGAAAATACACCATGCCATTGATCGACGAACAACCGCCGAGCACCCGACCGCGCGGCACCGGCAGCACCCGGTTGTCGACGTGACGCTGCGGCACCGTCTGGTAGCCCCAAGACTGGCGCGGATTGCCGATGGCTTTCGCCACCATCGCCGGCACACGGATCGCCGGGTCGTCATCCGGCGGGCCGGCTTCGATCAGTGCGACGGTAACACCCGCTTCGGCCGACAGCCGGTTGGCCAGCACGCAGCCGGCGGTACCGGCGCCGGCAATCACGTAATCGAAGCCATCGCTACCACCGCTTGGTTTCACCGAGGCAGTGTCAGGCGCCGCCGCCGAACAGGGTCGCGACGTAGTGACTGTCCATGTACTCGCGGATGGCAAAGATCTCTGCCGTCCCGCACGTCGATGCTCCAGGCGTAGCGATTGTTGTACGCTCGACCGTCGCGCAGCGTTCCCGGAGCCGCGCGATTCGCACATCACGGTGTCGCCCGTCGACACCATGCGATCGACCGTGGTCTTCGGATCGCCGGCTACAAACAGGCCGCGCACCGGCGCCAGAAATTCATCGACGATCTTGTCGCGCGGCCCATGAACGCCGGCCCCCGGCACGCCCTCGACCATCGGCCGCCAGGTGGCATCAGGATGAAGCGTCGCGCGGATGGCCTCGAGATCGCCGCTGCTCAAGATGCGGAAGAAATCGAGTACCAGCTGTTCCTGCGGTGTGCGTGCCGTCACCATTGGTTACCCCTGCTTCGCCTGATCGAGTTCGGAGAATGCCTCGCGCGCGATGCGCACACTGTCGATGCCGGCCGGCACGCCGCAATACACGGCCACCTGCAGCAGCACCTCGCGAATCTCCTCGCGCGTCACCCCATTGTCAAGTGCCGCCTTGACGTGCAGTTTCAGCTCATGCGGGCGATTCAGCGCGCTGATCATCGCGATATTGATGAGACTGCGATCGCGCAGCGCCAGCCCCGGCCGCGTCCACACGTAGCCCCAGCAGTACTCGGTCGAGAGCTCTTGCATCGGCATGCTGAACTCATCGGCGCCGGCCATCGAACGTTCCACATAATCTGCGCCCAGCACCTGCTTGCGCAGCTTCAGCCCTTCGTCGAATCGATTCTGTCCCACAGCCTTACTCCTTTTTACTGCCGATCTGGCAGCCCGCCCAGTTTTCTACGACCCTCACCAGATCGGTGCAATCCGCAGCCGCGCCATGGAGCTGGTGGGTAATGGATAACATCTGCCGCACGGCTGCACCGACCACCATTGGCACGCCCAGTGCCTCGGCTTCATCGAGGCACAGCCGCACGTCCTTGAATGACAGTGCATTGGAAAATCCGAAATCGAATCTGCGATTCAATACATGCTTCGGAATCTTGTCCTGGGTGGCGCTGTTGCGCCCCGAAGAGGCGTTGAGCACGTCGAGCATCGCGGCCGGATCTACGCCAGCCTTCACGCCCATCGCCAGCGCCTCGGCGGCAATGGCGAGCGACGCCGCCGACATCAGATTGTTGGCGAGCTTGACGGTCTGGCCGAGGCCCGGCTTCTCGCCCAGCCAATAGACCTTGCCCAGCACCTCGAGCAGCGGACGCACCCGTTCCATCGCCGGCGTCGGGACCCGAGGCCATGATCGCGAGCTTGCCGGCGGCCGCCCCCTTCACGCCCCCTGAAACCGGCGCGTCGATGGCGGCGATTCCGCGCGGCGCCAGCAGCGCCGCAATGGCTTGCGCCGCGGCCGGGCCGGAGGTGGACAGGTCGACAAATACTTTGACCGTGGCTGAGTCGGAGATGAGCCGCGCGATTTCGCGCGCATCGGCGGGCCCGGGCACGCTGGCCATCGCCACAGTGCTTGATGCCGCAGCGTCGGACGCGGAGCGCTGCGATCCTAGCGCCCGAGCGCTGCCGCCGGCGCCATGGCCGAGGCCAGCGGATCGTAAATCGTGAGCTCGTGCCCGGCCGCGATGAGCCGCGCCACCATGCCCGAACCCATGCGGCCCACGCCGATGAAGGCAATTTTTTCGCCCACGCGCTCCCCTTTTTCAGCCCGCAGCTTTTCAGTTTAGCAGCCAGCGGCGTCAACCGCGGGGATCGAGATCCACACGCACCGCATTGGCGAGGCCGGCGCGAGCCTCAGGATAGCGCGCCAGCACCTCAGGATCGTGGCCCGGAATGACATGCTGCGGCGAACTGGCCAGCGATTCAATGGTCGCGAAGGCATCGAGATAGGCCGCGACATTGTCGACAATGGGAAATGGCCGCCGCTCAAGCCAATTGGCGTAAAAATGCGCGGCATCCGAGGCCAGCACCACCCAACCGCGCTGCGTGTGCACTCGCACCACCTGCAGGCCGCGCGTGTGCCCGCCGACGTGGTGGAGCGTGATCCCCGGCGCCAGCTCGGCAGTCCCGTCGTGATACACCACCCGCCCGGCAAACAGTTTGCCGACCATCGCCTGCACATCACCCGCATCGTAAGGCGCGCGCATGAGCGCGTGGCACATCGCGCTGCCGGTGCAGAAAGCCATCTCCTCGGTCTGCAGGTGGTAGCGGGCGCGCGGAAACAGCTCGTGGTTGCCCGAGTGATCGTAGTGCATATGACTGATGATGACATCGGTCACCGAGCCATGATCGACACCCACGGCCGCCAGTCCCGCCTCGACGGGCTGCACCAGCTCGCCGGCCGCGCGCCGCACCCATGGCCGCATCGAATCCGGTATCGAGCACGAAACAGACGCCGGGTCCCCGGATCGTCCAGACATAGTAGTCGAGCGGCATGGGACCGTCGTGCTCATCGCCGCCGATGAAATTGTGGCTGGCCGTGCGCTCCAGGTGGGCATAGCGGACCGCGCAGATTTCATAATTCGGAGCCATAGCGGTATGCTCGCGGGATCCGCCGCAACAAGCAACTCCGGAAATGACATATAACCATGACGACCGCCGATATCGTTGCCGTGGGGTCGGGCCACAACGGCCTGGTGGCTGCCGCCTATCTGGCGGCGGCCGGCAAGAAGGTGCTGGTGCTCGAGCGCAATGCCTGGTTCGGCGGCGGCGTGGTCTCGCGCGAACTCACGCTGCCGGGCTTCCGCCACGACCAGCATTCCATGAGCCACATCTTCATCCAGGCCAATCCGCTGCTGAAGAACGACGAGCTCAAGCTCAAGTCGCGCTATGGTCTCGACTACATCTTCCCGGAAGTGCCGATGATGTCGGTGTTCGAGGATGGCAGCACGCTCAAGCTGTATCGCGACCGCGAGAAGTCGGCGGCCGAGATCGCGAAGTTCTCCAAGCGCGATGCCGAAGCGTTTCGGCAGAGTGTCGCTGCAGGCCGCCGCGTGGCTGCCGATGATCGCCGCCTCGCTGTATGCGCCGCCGGCTCCGGTAGGCGCCACCCATGCGATGTTCGACTCAGAGCCGCGAAGGCCGCGAGCTGTGGCGCATCATGCAGATGAGCAGTCACGATCTGCTCTGCGATCTGTTCGAGCACGAGCAGGTGCGCATGCATTTCGCCCGCGTGGCCGGCGAGAACCTGGTGTCTCCCGATGAAAAGGCCACCGCCATCGGCGTCTACGTGTTCCTCGGCTTTCTCGAAGGCTGCGGCTTCGGTGTGGCGCGCGGCGGTGCCGGCAGGTTGACCGATGCCCTCATCGCCTGTATCCGGGACCACGGCGGCGAAGTCATCGCCGAATGCCGATGTGGCGCGCATCAAGGTCGCCAATGGCCGCGCCACCGGTGTCGAGACGGTCGACGGCCGCAGCTTCGTGGCCAAGGACGCCGTCATCGGCGCCATCCATCCGCACCTGCTCGGCAGCATGATCGACGGCATGGATGCGCACGCGCGCGCGGCCGCAGAGGCCACGCACATCACCCCGGCGGCCTGCATCACCGTGCATGCCGCGCTCAGCTGAGCCGCTGAAGTTTCGCACCCGCGACACGGTCGATGCGGTCATGGTCGAGATGCTGCCGATGAGCTATGAAACCCTGCGGCGCGACTTCGACGAACTGCGCTACGGTCAGTTCATGCCCTACCCGCTGCTGGGCTTGGGCTCGCTGTCGCAGTTCGACCCGAGCCGCGTGCCTCCGGGCAAGGCCATTCTGCATTTGTGGGATTATGTGCCCTACCGGCGCCCCGACGGCCGCAGCTGGGATGAAACCAAGCAGCGAATACGCGGATCGCATGCTCGCCCACCTTGTCGAAGTTCGTCGCGAACATTCCGGACTGTGTGCTGAAGGCCCATATCGACAGTCCGCTCGACATGGAGCGCACCAGCCCAAGCTTCCGGCGCGGCGACCTGCACGGCATCGCCAACGCCACTTATCAGAGCGGCGCGCATCGCCCCACGCCGGAACTCGGGCAATACACGGTACCCGGCCTCGACCGCTTCTATCTGGTGGGTCCGTTCCAGCATCCGGGCGGCGGCGTGTTCGGCGCCGGGCGCGCCACGGCCATGAAGATGTTCGAGGCGCTCGGCATGGATTTCGAGAAGCAGGGGCGCGTCAAGTGAAACTGCAATCCACCGACGGCAGCGAACTTCTGACCGTGAACGCGCTGGAGCGCGACGGCAACTCTCTGCTCATCAAGGGCAAGGTGTTCGGTGCGATGCCGATGAACGCGCGTCTCAACCCCGAGGCCGCGCGCGCGGCGCTGAAACTGCTGACACCGCGGCTCATCCTGTTTCTGCTGACGCTGCCGTTTCGCAGAGGCTAGAGGCCTCGCCTCGCAGCAGAAGCATCGTGACGATCGACTCCCGATTCGACTACGTCATCGTTGGCGCAGGAACCGCCGGATGTGTGCTCGCCGCGCGCCTATCGGAAGACCCGGCACCCGTGTGTGCCTGCTCGAAGCCGGCGGGCCGGCACGCCACCCCTTCATCCACGTGCCGGCGCTGGTGGGCGCGGCGATCGCGCATCGGGGCCTGACCTGGGGCCTCACACCGAGCCGCAGACGGCGCTCAACAACCGCCGCATGCCGCTGCCGCGCGGCAAGGTGATCGGTGGTTCCGGCTCCATCAATGGCATGGCCTATCACCGCGGCCACCCGAAGGATTACGACGATTGGGCGGCCGCCGGCAACGCCGGCTGGAGCTGGCAGGAAGTACTGCCTTATTTTCGATTGTCGGAAAACAATGCCGACCGGCGCGACGCCGAATCTACACGGCAGTCGACGGACCCATCCACGTGACTTACATTCCGAAACCCAATCGCCTGAATCAGGCGTTTCTCGACGCCTTCGCGGCGTTCGGCGGATATCGACACTGCGATGATTTCACCGGCCTTGATCCTGAAGGCTATGGACTTCGCCAGGGTACGATTCATCGCGGCCGGCGCGATTCCACCGCGAGCGCGTTGTTGCTGCCGGCGCTGCAGCGCCCGAATCTCACCGTGCTCACGCGCAGCCACCGCACCAGCATTCGCATCGAGGCGGGCCGCGCCACCGGCGTGGATGTATCGGCCGCCGCAGGCGCAAAGACGGTGCTGGCTTCGCGCGAGGTGCTGCTATGCGCCGGCGCGATCCACTCGCCCCAGCTGCTGATGCTTTCGGGTGTCGGTCCGGCACAGCATCTGGAATCGCTGGGAATCAAGGTCAAGGCCGACCTTGCCGGTGTCGGCGCGAACTATCACGACCACCCGGCCGTGGCGATTGCGCTCGAGATGCGCGACACGACGTCTTACGGATTGTCGTGGCGCACACTGCCGCGCGCGCTGTGGAACGTGGCGGAATATGCGCTCACCCGTGGCGGGCCGCTGGCGAGCAATGTGTTCGAGTCGACCGCATTCATTCGCAGCAGCGCGCGTCGCGGATCGCCCGGATATACAGATCGCGTTTCAACCGGCGCGCCGTAACCCTCATGCATTTCCGCTGCCCTTGGGTCATGGCTTCGCGATGAGCGTGGTGAATCTGTACCCGCGCAGCCGCGGCGAGGTGCGGCTCGCGAGCAGCGATGCGCGTTTCGCGCCTCGGGTGAATCCGAATATCCTGGCGGATCCAAAGGACTGCGCGCCGCTGCTGCGCGGCCTGCGACTCGCCCGGCAACTCTGCGATACGCCGGCTTTTGCGCCCTACAAGGCCACCGAAGTGCGCCCCGGCCGCGAAGCGCGCAGCGATGCCGAGCTGCAGGCGTATCTGCGCGAGGCGACCGCCACCGTGCATCATCCGGTTGGGAGCTGTCGCATGGGCAGCGACGATCATGGCCGTGGTGGACCCGACCTTGTGTGTCCGCGGCATCGCGGCCATACGGGTAGTGGACGCCTCGGTTTTTCCGAGTATTGTCGGCGGCAACACCAACGCACCGATCGTGATGGTGGCCGAAAAAGCCGTCGAATTGATCACGGGGCGAACCTTGCGGGGCAGGCATGGCGGCTGAACATATCCGGCACTGGCGCATCGGCGATGTCGATATCGCGCGCATCGTCGAAGTCTACGGCTTTGAAGACGACATCAGCATGTTGCTGCCCGAGGCCACGCCCCAGTACCTGCAGCAGTTTGGTTGGCTGGTGCCGCACTTCGCCACGCCTGACGGGCAGGATGATCATCTCCTTCCAGTGCTTCGTGCTGCGCTCGCAGGGCCGCACCGCCATGATCGACACCTGCATCGGCAACGACCGGCGTCGCGAGTTCGACGTGTTCTGCAACATGCAGAACACCTTCCTGGAGGATCTGACCACCGCCGGCTTCCCGCGCGAACAGGTCACCGATGTGCTGTGCACGCATCTGCACTTCGATCACGTGGGCTGGAACACGCGGCTCATCGGGGGCTAGTTGGGTGCCGACCTTTCCGCAGGCGCGGTATCTCTTCGGGCGGCGCGAATGGCAGCACTGGAAGCATCTGCGCGACACCGATGGCTATCATCACATGGACCATCTGCAGGATTCGATCGACCCAATCCTAGCAGCAGGGCTCGAGCAATTCATCGATGCGGACTTCCGCCTCACCGAGGAGGTCTCGCTCATCGCCACGCCTGGCCACACGCCGGGACATGTCAGCGTACTGATCGATTCGCGCGGCCAGCAGGCCGTCATCACCGGGGATCTGATGCATAACCCGGTCCAGATCGCCATGCCCGCCACCGAAGCACGCTTCGATATGGACAAGCCCCAGGCGGCGCGCACGCGCTGCGACTTCGTGCGGCGCTTCTGCAATAGCGGCACGCTCGTCATCGGCAGTCATTTTGCGGAGCCTACTGCAGGCCATATCGTGCCCGATGGAGCGGCGTGGAAGCTCCGGGTATGAGCGGCGCGCGGGCTTATCCCGATCTCTCCGGGCAGCACGTCTTTGTCACCGGCGCCGCACGGGGCCTGGGCCGATCGGTGGCCGAAAAACTGGCGAGTTGCGGCGCCACCGTGGCGGTGACCGATGTCGATGCGCGCGGCTGCGATGACGGTGGTCAAAGGCATTCGCGCCGCCGGCGGGCGTCGCTTTCGCGTACCGGTTCGATGTCGCCGTGCGCGAGCAGTTCATGCAGGCCGCCGCAGCAATTTGCCGCGGCATGGCGGCCGCATCGACGCCGTGGTCAACAACGCCATGTTGCTGCGCTACGAGCCGGTGGAGAAAATCACGCCGGAGACGCTCAATCGCATGACCGCCATCGGCATTAACGGCAGCGTCTGGGGCGCGCAGGCGCTGCTCGCGCATTACGATGCGGCGCGCGGCGGCGCGATCATCAACATGGCCTCACCCGTGGCGGAGAAGGGTTTCCCGAACACGGCGGCCTACAGCCTCGTGAAAGGCGCCATCGTCACGCTCACCAAAGTTCTGGCTGCCGAACTCGGGCCGCGCAACGTGCGCGTCAACGCCATCGCACCCGGTTCGGTGCCGACGCCGGGCGCACTCGGGCTCAACGACAAGGCCGAATACGAGCGCCGCACGCGCTCCATTCCTTTGCGCCGGCTTGGCCGCGAACAGGACAATGCCGAGGCGTGCGCGTTTCTCTTGAGCGGCGCCGCGTCGTTCATCAACGGCGAAATTCTGCATGTCGATGGCGGCATTGCCGCCGCGGGGTAGGTACACATGCCCAAGGCGATTCCGGAATTCGACACCGACCCGTTCTCGCGCGAATCGGTCGTAAACGCGCGAGCAGTGGATGACCGGCTGCGCGAACTGGCGCCCGTTGTCAGGCTGCCGCGGGAAAACATCACCATGCTGGCACGCTTCGAGCATGTAGCCGCGGGCCTCAAGGACTGGAAGAGTTTCTCGTCCACCTCGCGCCCCTGGCACGACCCGAACTCGGTGCGCCCCGAACTACTGCTCACCGACGATCCGCCCAAACACACGCCGCGTGCGCGCGGTGGTGGCGAACGCGCTCTCGCCGCGGGCGCTGTCGCATATGGCCGAGGCCTTTCGCCGCGACGCCGCGAGCATCGTCGACGGTTTGCGCACGCGCCAAGGACAGACCATCGATGCGGTCGACGATATCACGCAACCGTTCGTCTACAAGGTGCTGCCCGATCTGATCGGCCTGCCGCAGCAGGGGCGCGAACACATGTACGCCTTCGGCAACATGGTGTGGGCGACGATGGGGCCGATGAACGAGTTGTTCCATGAGGCCATGCAGAACACCGACGCGGTCATCGCCTGGGCGAGCCAGTGCTGCAACCGGGAAAACCTCGCGTCCGGGAGCCTTGGCATGGCCATGTACGAGGCGGCCGATCGCGGCGAGGTCACGCGCGCAGGAAGCATATCTGCTGGTCGGCATCCTGCTGTCGGCGGCCGCGGACACCACGGTGCTGACCCTTGCCAACACCATCCGCGCGTTCTGCGAATTTCCGGACCAATATCAGCTGGTGCGCTCCGACCGCGCGCTCATCAGGGCCGCGTTCGAGGAAAGTCTGCGCTGGGACTCGCCCTCGCGCATGGCCGGACGCATCGCCATGAAGGATGTAGAGATCGACGGCTACGTCATTCCGGCGGGCGAACGCTGTGGACTGATGTTCGCCGCCGCCAACCGCGACCCGCGCCGCTGGGATGACGCCGGATCGTTTCGACGTGCGCAGAAACAACCGCGATAACCTCGGCTTCGGCTATGGCGTCCATGCCTGCGTGGGCAGGGTCCTGGCGCTTGCTGGAGGCGGAGGCGCTACTTGGGAGCGCTTACCGAAAGCATCGAACATTTCGAGCCGGCCGGCGAACCCGAACCGTGGATGACCACCATCGGACACGGTCCGATTCGACTTCCCATCAAAGCGGCATTTGCCGCGCATTGAGCCTTAGGTGCGGCAAATTTACGTCGCGGCAGAAATGACCATGTCCGACAATTTCTGGAAGCGCTCGGTATTGGCAGTGCTCTCCATCAGACCCGCGGAGAGAAAGCTGAACGACAGTTCGCGCTCCGGATCGACCCAGAACAGCGTGGTGCCTGCGCCGTAGTTGCCGAAGGTGCCGGGCGAAGCCAGCGTGCCGAACATGTGGCGGCAGATCGCCGTGCCGCGCAGGAAGAACCCCAGACCGATGTACGCCGGCGCCGGATCCCAACCGCGCTCGCGGCCCCGCGCCGCGTACAGCTCGTTGGGCTTCTCGCCGGTCCAGTTGCGGCGCGCCAGCGCCAGCGTTGCCGGCGACAGGATGCGCGCGCCATCGAGTGTGCCATCCTGCCGAAACATCTCGGCAAAACGAAACATGTCAGGCACGGTGGAGGCGATACCCACCCAGGGCATTTCGGCGTGTTCTTCCTCGAACGCTCCATTGGGACCGAAGTTGCTGTGGCCGCGATGCCCGATCGGAAAGTTGCCGCGAAAATCCGGCACCACATGACGCGGCTTGAGATCGGCGCGCAGTCCCACCGACGTATCGTTCATCTTGAGCGGCGTCAGGATCTCATGCTGCACGATCTGTCGGTAACCGCGCCGCTTCGGGTCGCATGCGGCGCACGCACTCCGCCATCAGCACGTGGTTCACCAGCGGCGCATAGGCCACCGTGGCGCAGGGGAGTTCCACGGGTCTGCACCACTTCGATGACCGCGGCGATCATCTCCTCGAACCGATCGATGTACATGCCGGGCTTGACTTCGAAGATGATCGGAAAGCCCGCCTGGTGGGACAGCAAGTGCCAGATCTGCACCTTTTCGCGCCCGTGACCGCTGAACTCCGGGATCAGCTCTGACACGCTCGAAGTCAGCGCAAACTGTCCCAGCTCGATTGCCCGCAGCACCAGCGTATTGGTGAACGCTTTGGTGATTGAAAAGATGCTGAACACCGAGTTCAGCGCCAGCGGCTTGGCCTGATCCGCATCGGCGGCGCCGATGGCCGTCTCCAGCGCGACTGCACCCGCACGCGCCACCTTGATGACGGCGCCGTGATAGAGCCCGGCCTTGATGTCCGCGCGGATGACATTCTGCAGATCCGCAAGACGCTGTTGATCCATTTCTGGCGATGCCATTGAACCCCCGCTGGTCGAGTGCGGAAGCAACCAGTATAGCGAGAGCGTAGGTTCCGACTTTCCCAGCGCCCGACGTGCAGTCTGGCAGTACCCTGTGGGACAAATAAGAGTTCGCTCTCAATTGAATCGGCCATGCGCTGATGGTGTATAAATCGGGCCAAGTACGGCCCCCAAGGCGGCCCCTTGCGGCGCGCTCCAATGGCTTTTGAGTTGCCAGGGAGGCGATACGGAGTGTGCCAATAATAGATGCGGAATGATCAAGATCATTGGGGGAATTGGGATGTCTACAAGATCACTGCTAGGGAAAACACTTCCGGCAAATGCTCGCCGCTGCCGCTTTGCAATAGGTTCGGCCGCCGCAGCCGTCGCATTGGCGCTGATCGGATCGGCGGCATTCGCGCCAAGCTACTCGAAGAAATCGTCGTCACCGCGGAGAAGCGCAGCGAGAACATCCAGAATGTGCCGATCGCCATCACGGCCTTCACCGCCGAGACTATTGCGGAGCAAAGACCTCTCCGACATCCACTCGCTGTCGAACCTCACGCCGAACGTGAACCTGGACGGCGGCGCGCCGTTTTCCGGCGACACGTTCGGTGCTCTCGGCCTCGATCCGTGGCATCGGCCAGGACGACTTCGCCTTCAACCTCGATCCGGGCGTCGGCGTTTACCTGGACGGTGTGTATCTCGCGCGCACTATCGGTGCCAACCAGAGCCTGCTGGATGTGGATCGCATCGAAATCCTCAAGGGTCCGCAGGGCACGCTGTTCGGACGCAACACCATCGGTGGCGCGATCAATATCGTCACCCATACGCCGGGCACCGAATCGACGATCACCGGCAGCGTGACCGTGGGCCAGTTCAACCGCCACGACGTTTTGTTGAGCGCCGACATGCCGATTTCGAGCAACGTGCTGACGACCGTCAGCGTGTCCTCGCAGACGCGCGACGGCTACCAGAACGTCGTCCCTTATCCGCCGAACTCCGTGATCGGCAGTACGCCCGTACCAAGTCGATGCACAGACCGACTTCCCGAAGGCCACCGGGAACTCAGAGCTCATCCTCCAACGGCGGCCAGAACGTGCAGGCGATTCGCGGCAAGCTGCTCTGGCATGCGATCCGGATGTATCTCGACGTGACGGTCGCGGGCGACTACACGCACGAAGACCAGTCGGGCATGGCCAACACCGTCCAAAGTGTCACGACGGCCAACGCCACCGACTTACCTGGCCGTCCCACGCCCGGCGCTGTTCGGCGCGAACATCTTCGGCAATCTGTACAACATGTGTATCACCACGCCGGCGGCCGCACTGAACAATGGCGGCTTCGGCGGCCTTTTTAATACGACGAACGGCCTGTGCGGTCCGCTCGCCGTCGGGCACCTGGAACTCGACCACCGGAAGATTCTCGCGGAACGGCGTTATGGCCCGGGCAGTCCGGCGCTGGGCGGCGTGGGTGCCGTGGGCGTGCCGAACTCGGTCCTGAACGGGACTGCTCGCCGCCTATCCCGGACTCGCCCCGTACGTCACGCAGGGCGCCAACGGGGTCGGCAGCGTGCTCTACCCGGGACAGACGCCGCGAATTTACTGGGACTTCGCGCAACACGCAGACCGGCAACATCGATACGACCTATCGCCGACGGTCCGAGCTTTGCGAAATCGGATTCGTACGGCGCATCGGCCACGTTGGACTGGCAGATCAACGACAACATGAAGTTCAAATCGATCACCGGCTGGCGCGGGATCGTCTGGAACATCGGCACGGACCTGGACGGTACCCCGGAGTCGTTTCAAGAAGTGACCGACAGCCAGAACAGCACCAGTTCTCTCAGGAACTCCAGCTCAACGGCAAGGCGCTCAACGATCGCCTGAACTATGCCGCCGGGCTTACTACTTCACGGAAGCCGGCTACGTGCACGATTTCGTGCCGTTTGACACGGGGTATCTGTATGTCTATGACTTCAGCAACGACGTCAAGACCGATTCGTACGCCGTGTACTCCCACTGGGACTTCAAGCTGACGGATCAGTGGGGCTTGACGGCCGGTGGCCGCTACTCGGACGAGCGCAAGAAATTCCTGGGCGGTCAGGCGGATCTGGACGGATTCAACTACAAGATCTCGGGCTGCCTGGATCCGAACGCCAACGCCCAGACCTTCCTGCGGCCCCGGTGTCCCGCCCATCACCTGCCAGCAGTTGCTGGGATTCCCGGTCGCCGGGCAGCCGCTGCGCTACTTCCCGAACACTGGGACCACCAGGACTGGAATGTGTTTACGCCAACCGCTGGGGACGCAGTACCAGATCACCCCGGACATGATGGCCTACTTCAGCTTCTCGAAGGGCTTCAAGTCGGGCGGCTGGACCACACGTCTGTCCAACCCGATCTCGAGCCCCGACATGGCCCGGTTTAATCCTGAGTACGACAAGACCTACGAACTGGGTCTGAAGTCGCAGTGGTTCGATCACCATCTGCAGGCGAACGTGGCGGTCTTCTACAGCCAGTACGACGGCATCCAGCTGAACGTCCAGGAAGGCCCATCGCCGGTTTATCAGAACGCAGGTGACGCAACCATCAAGGGCGTGGAGCTCGAGCTGCAGTCGGTGTTCGACAATGGCCTGTCGCTGAATTTTGCCGGCCGGCTATATCGACGCCTACTACACCTCCCTGAATCCCTGCTTGCTGTACTTCACCAATACGGCCGGCCAGTGCGTGCGCATCGGCACGGGTCGCAATACGTCCCGGGTGTTGGCGGCTTCTCCTACAGCAGCGAATTGCCGAAGACGCCGAAGACCAAGGTCACCTTCAGCCCGACCTATGACTTCCATCTTTCCCAACGGCGGCACGATGCGCTTCATGGCCGACTACACCTACGTGGCGCACTTGTTCAACGATGGTCCTAACACAGTTCTTCTGGAGAGGGACTCGACGCATACGGTCAACGCGTCAATCCACTACATTCCGCCGAGCGAACGCTACGAGTTCATCGTCGGGGGAACCAACCTAACCGACGACCGATACCTCTGACCGTGGTTCGACGAATTACGCGGCCGGCGAGGTCGTCGGTTCCTACAACCCGCCGCGGATGTGGTACTTCACGATCAACGCCAAGATGCCGTAACGAGGAGATCACCATGGCAACGGTACAAACGACAATCGTTCAACCGGCACGATTCATTTCGTTCAGCTCGACTATTCGGCGGCGGCGAAGCGTGCCCTGGCGCGCGCTCCGGCGCTGTTCATCAACAACGAGTGGGTGCGCTCGACGCACGGCGCAACCCTGGCGGTGGAAGACCCGTCGGTGGGGCGGGAGATCGCGCGCATCGTGGACGCCTCCGATGCCGACGTCGACCGTGCCGTTGGCGCGGCCCGCGCAGCCTTCGATGATGGCCGCTGGTCGAATCTTCCGCCAAACAGGCGCGAGCGCATCATCAACAAGCTTGCCGACCTGATCGAAGCGCATGCCGCGGAATTCGCCGAGCTCGAGGCCATCGACAACGGCAAGCCGGTGGGCATGGCAGGCGTGATCGACGTTCCCGGTGCGGTCGACATGCTGCGCTACATGGCGGGCTGGGCGTCGAAACTCGGCGGCGAGCTGACTCGAACCGCAGGGCGTACCGCGCGGCAAGTTCTTCAGCTACGTGACTCGCGAGCCCGTCGGCGTCGCGGCGCAGATCATTCCCTGGAATTTTCCGCTGCTGATGGCCGCGCTCAAGATCGCGCCGGCGCTCACGGCCGGTTGCACGGTGATTCTCAAGCCCGCCGAACAGACATCGCTGACGGCGCTGCGCCTCGCCGATTTCGTGGCCGAAGCCGGTTTTCCGCCGGGCGTCGTCAATGTGATCACCGGCAACGGCCATACGGCCGGCGATCGCCTGGTGAAGCACCCGGACGTCGACAAGATCGCCTTCACCGGATCCACGGAGGTGGGCAAGCTCATCAACACGCAATGCCACCGATACGCATGAAGCGCGTCACGCTCGAGCTCGGCGGCAAGTCGCCGGTGGTGGTGATGCCCGATGTCAACGTCGACGAAGTGGCCGCCGCCGCCGCCGGCGCCATCTTCTTCAATTCGGGTCAGGTCTGTATCGCCGGTTCGCGCCTGTTTGCGCACCGCTCCATTTTCGATCGCGTGATCGAAGGCGTCGCGGGCGCATCGGCGTTTTGGAAACCGCGCCCCTCGCTCGATCCGCAGGCGCACATGGGCCCGCTGGTTTCGAAAGAGCAGATGGATCGGGTGATGGGTTACATCGAGGCAGGCAAACGCGACGGCGCTTCGGTCGCGATCGGGGGCGACAGCGCTGCGGCCAATGGCTACTACGTCAATCCGACAGTGCTGGTCAATGTGAAGCCGAACATGAGCGTGGTCCGCGAAGAAATTTTTGGACCGGTCGTGGTGGCGCAGCGATTCGATGACCTTGACGAGGTCGCGAAAGCAGCCAACGACACTTGCTACGGCCTGGGGGCCGGCGTCTGGACCAAGGACCTGTCCGCCATGCACCGGCTCGCCGCCAAGATCAAGGCCGGCACGGTATGGGGCAACTGCCATGCCGTCATCGATCCTGCACTGCCCTTCGGCGGCTACAAGCAGTCGGGTATAGGGCGCGAACAAGGGCGGCAAGGCGTCGAGGCTTACACGGAAGTAAAGACCGTCATCATTCAGCTCTAGGTAACCTATAAAAGAATGTCTGCACCATCACGAGGCGCCGCTCGTCGCTCGAATCGCTGCTTAACGGCGCCGGCAACATCGTTGAATTCCTGCGCAATCAACAGGCGGGGCCGAACGTGTATCCGGGCGTGCCCGCCGAATACACGAACTGGCGGGATGAACAGCGCGCGTGGGCGGAAAGCTGCGTGCTGTTCAACCAGTCCTACCACATGGCCGAACTGATGGTGGAAGGCCCGGACGCACTCGCGTTTCTCAACGGGCTCGGCATCAACAGTTTCAAGGGCTTTGCGCCCGACAAGGCCAAGCAGTTCGTGCCCTGCAGCCATGATGGCTACGTGATCGGCGATGTGATCCTGTTCTACCTGGCGGAAAACCAGTTCAATCTGGTCGGCCGTGCGCCGGCGCTCAACTGGGTGCTGTTCAACGCCGAGATCAGCGGTAAGCGCGTGACGTGCAGCTATGATGAACGCACGGTGGCGCGTCCGGATCCGCAGAACCGGCGCCACTACCGCTATCAATTGCAGGGACCGAACGCCTCGAAGGTGATCGCAGTCGGCGACCGGCCGACCCGCACCGGATCTCAAATTCTTCAACATGTGCGGCATGCAGATCGCCGGCCGCGCAGTGCGCGCGTTGCGGCACGGAATGGCCGGGCAGCCGGGATTCGAATTGATGGGCCCGTGGGCCGACGGCCCCGCGATTCACGCGGCCCTGGTCGAGGCGGGCAAGGCGCATGGCTTGAGGCTGGTCGGCGGGCGCTGCTATTCGTCGAATACGCTGGAATCGGGCTGGATACCCTCGCCGCTTCCCGCCATCTACACCGGCGAGAAAATGAAACCCTACCGCGAATGGCTGACGGTGAATCACTACGAGGCCAAGGCCTCCATCGGCGGGAGCTTCGTCTCCGCCAACATCGAGGACTACTACCTCACGCCCTGGGAGCTGGGTTACGGACAGTTCGCCAAATTCGACCACGAGTTCATCGGCCGCGCAGCGCTGGAAAAAATGGCCGCAGGACCGCATCGCAAGAAGGTCACGCTGGCCCTCGATAATGTGTCGGTGACCGACGCGCTGTTTACGATGTTCGATCAGGGTCTGCGCGCCAAGTTCATCGAGTTCCCGAGCGCCGTATATTCAATGCATCCGTTCGATCGGGTGACGGTGGACGGCAAACTCGCCGGTCGTATCCACGTGGATCGGCTACAGCGCCAATGAAGGCAAGATGCTGACGTTGGCCATGCTCGATGAGCGCCATGCGGCGCCGGGCACCGAAGTGATTTTCGTGTGGGGCGAGCCCGGCGGCGGTACCCGCAAACCGGCGGTCGAGCGCCACAAGCAGGTGGAGATCAAGGCCGTGGTGTCGCCGGTGCCGTACTCGAATGTAGCCCGCACCGCCTACGCCGATAGCTGGCGCAACAAGTCAGCCTGATTCACCGCGAGCGCCCGCCGCGGTCCGTTCACTCGCGGTCGGTCGCGCGCACCTTGAGCACGAGCAGCGCCGCCGCCGACAACAGCGAGCCCATGGCCATCATCGTGGCGACGGCCTGCAATCCGAATCCCGCCTGGAACAGATACCCGGCAATGACCGGCGCCAGCAGCGCGCCGCCGCGGCCGACGCCGATCGCGAAGCCGGTGCCCGTCGCGCGCACATGCGTCGGAAAAACCCTGGCGAACAGCAAGTAATACCCTCCGATCGCCGAGTTGGTGAACACGCCGGCGATTGCCACGGTGCTCGACGAGCGACGCAAGATCGTGCGATCCGCGCCCGAACCAGATGACCATGGCCGATGAGCCGAGCAGCGCGACGAGGGTCAGCGCCTTTAAGCTCACGCGCGTTGCGATCAGGCCGAACAGCACCACTCCCGCCGCACCCCCCACATTGGCCCAGGTCAACACGCCGGCCGCCGCTTTGGGCGCGAAGCCCATATCGACAACCAATTTCGGCACCCACTTGATGATGAAGTAGAAGCTCACGACATGCGCGAAATAGCCCAGAGTGATGAGCACCGTCGAGACGATCAAGCCCGGTTTGAAGATATCCATCACCGAGCGCTGCGCCGATTCCACCGTGTCCGGAGTCAACGCAGTAATCGACTCGTGGCCAAAGCGCGTCAGGATCCGGTTGATGGCCTCCAATGCGCCCGGCTTGCGCCGGCGATCCAGGAATGCCACGGACTCGGGCAGCAGCAACCAGACGATGGGAATGAAGGCCGCGGTGACCCAGCCGCCAAAGACAAAGACTCATGCCAGGTGCCGCCGGCCAGCAATTTCTGCACGATGGTGCCGCCGATCACTCCGCCGACCGGATAGCCGATCACCATCAGGACACGGCCAGGCTCCGCCAGCGCTGGCTGGATAATTCCGCGGCGGCTGCATTGATCGACGCCAGCATGCCGCCGATCCCAAAACCGGTCAGCAACCGCCAGACCAGCAACGTCGGAACGCCGTCGGCGAGACTCGCGCCGAACATGCCGACTGATCATGGCAAGCAGACAACCGAGGATGGTCGGGCGCCGCCCGATCTTGTCGGCGACACCGCCGAGCAGCACGGAGCCCAAGCCCATGCCCACCAACTCCATCGACAGAACCCAGCCGAGCGTGGCCTTGTCCACTCCCCAGTCCTTCGCAATCCCGGGCGAAGCGAAGCTGATCGACAGGACATCGAATCCGTCCATGGCGTTGAGGCCCACGGTGACGAGAACCGCCAGCCATTGGCCTGCGCTCATGGCGCCGTGATCGATGATCGATTTTGGAGCTTTATCTTGCATGCTATTCATTTATATGTATTTTTTTATGTATTTTTGTCATCGCGCAAAGTCGCGTTGATTCTTCGCATAGTCGATGAAGTAGTCGAGCGCCGCCGGGTTGCGCAGCGCGGCAGCGGTTCGCCGCCTTGTCGGATCCACGCCCATGAGTATTCGCCGGATCGGCACCTCGAGCTTCTTGCCGGTGAGCGTGTAAGGTATGTCCAGCACCTGGTAAATTTTGTCCGGCACATGGCGCGGAGAATAATCGCGGCGCAGTTGTTAGCGATGCGCCGGTTGAGCGGCTCATCGAGCAGCCGCCTCGCCGCGCAACTTGACGAACAGCGGCATGAAAAATTTGCCGCCCGGCAGATCCAGATTGACGATCAGCGCATCGTCGACCTCCTCAAGCATGCGCGAGCGAGCGGTAGATCTCCGCAGTGCCGATGCGAATGCCATGCCGGTTGAGCGTGGAATCCGAGCGGCCGAGCACATACACACCGCCGCGCTGATTGAAGCGGACGAAATCTCCGTGGCGCCAGATGCCGGGATAGACGTCGAAGTAACTCTCGCGGTAGCGCTGGTCGTCGGGATCGTTCCAGAATTTCACCGGCATCGACGGCATCGGCTGTGTGATGACCAGCTCGCCCACCTCATCGACGATCTCCCGCCCCTGCTCATCGAATGCAAAGGCGGCGCATCCCAGCGCACGCGCTTGGATCTCGCCCGCGTACACGGGCAGGATCGATACTCCGCCCACGAACCCCGTGCAGCAGTCGGTGCCGCCGCTTCCGGAAGCCACCCATAGATCCGACTTGACGTTCTCGTATATCCATTGCATGCACTCGGCGCTCACCGGCGAGCCGGCCAGAGTCATCGCTTCGAGCCGATCCAAGTTGAAGCTCTCTTTGGGAACGACGCCGGCTTTGCGCTGCAGATCGATGTAGGTGGGGCTGGTGCCGAACAGCGTCGCGCCCGATTCCTCGATGACCTTCCACAGTGCATCCGGTCCCGGATATGCCGGGTTGCCGTCATAGAGCACGGGGATGACATCCGCGGCGAGTGAGCTCAAGAGAAAATTCCAGATCATCCACGACGTGGTGGTGAAGAAGAACAGCGGCTCGCCGCGCGTTGCCTCGTAGTTGAAGTGCAGATGCTTCAGGTGTTCGAGCAGGATGCCGCCATGGCCATGAACAATCGGCTTGGGGAGTCCCGTCGTTCCGGAGGAAAACAGGATCCACAGCGGATGGTCGAACGCCACCTGCTCGCATGCAAAATCCGCAGCGCGCAACGCGCGGTTGATCCATCAGCTCGTCCCAGCGCCGAACGTGCCGGCGGGCATCGTCTGCTTGCGTTTGCGCGTCGTAAGGCACATGAATCGCGTGCTCGACGGTGTCCAGCCCCTTGTAGGACGTCGCGCAGTTCGGCGCTGCGGTCGTAGTGCTTGCCGCCATACTGATAAGCATCGACGTAAAAAAAGACCTTGGGCGCCAGTTGCCTGAAGCGCTCCAACACGCCCTTGGTGCCGAAGTCCGGGCCGCAACAGCTCCAGATGGCGCCGATGCTGGTGGTTGCCAGCATTGCGATCGCCGCTTGCGGCGCATTGGGCAACACCGCCGCGACGCGATCGCCGGGCCGCACGCCCATTCGGCGCAGCTGCGTCGCCAGGATGCGCACCTGGTCGCCCAGCGTCGCCCAGCTCATCCGCTGCAGCGGCCCGCCCTCGCGCACGCTGATGAGGGCCGTCGCCTCGGGACGCTCGCGCGCCAGAATGTAGCCCGCATAGTTGAGCCGCGCGCCCGGGAACCACTCCGCGCCCGGCATGCTCCGCCGCCCAAGCACTCTGGTCGAAGGGCGCCGAGGCCTGAACGCCGAAATAATCCCAGATCGAGCGCCAGAACGATTCCAGATCAGTGATGGACCAGCGCCACAGCGCATCGTAGCTTTCCAGGCTGAGTCCGCGATGCTCCTTCGAGCCACTGCATGTAACGCAGCACTTGCGAGCGATTCCGCCGGGCCGGGCTCGGCGTCCACAACAGCTCACCTTCGCGCATCGTCGTCACGGCGTGACACCTTGCCGAATTTCGGACGGCACTGCAGGCAAACTGTTCGAGAAGATCGCCGAGGCGCCGCAGCACCCGTTCGGGGCGCCGCAGGCCGGTCTGACGCTCCCACTCCTCGCGCGCGGTGACTCCCGTCGTCACGGCGAAGGCCTTCGCGCCGCCGCGTCGCGCCATGATGATCTCCACCGATGGGTCGTCGCCGACGATGCCTAAGTCGCGGCGCCGCAACCCCAGTCGACGCGCCACGAATCGCAGCGCGTGCAGCGAGGGCTTGCCCGTCAGTATCATCGGCGCCCGGGTCACGCGCCGGATGGCGCCGACGATCGCATACGAGTAGCCCATGGTCCGGCCCTGCTTGGTCGCGAAGAATGGCACATCGGATGCCACGTACAGCCGCGCTCCGGCCCAGATCGCATGACAGGCGGCTTCGATGGCCTTCATCGTGCACTCCGGATACCAGCCCACGTACACGGCCTGCACATCGCGTTCGCCGGGCTCGCCCACCTGCACGCGTTTCGATTCCCGCATCGCGCAGCGCCTGACCGACTCCGGAGCTGCCGAGAACCAAGGCGCGGCGTACGCCGGCGCGCACCATGAGGTCGGCCGCGACGCTGGACGGCGTGAGCATGCACTCGTCGCGCACCGGCAGACCAGCGCTGCGCAATTTCGCGGCCTGCTCCGCCGGCGGATAAGCGCTGCCATTGGTCAGCACCGACGAAAGGGAACGGCCCGCCGCGCAAGTTCGGTCAGCAGCTCGGCCGCGCCCGGCAGAATTTCATAGCTGCCCAAGGATCGGTCGCTCAGCAGCAGCGTGCCGTCCAGATCGAACATCAGCCCCTTGAGGCGCGGCGGCGCGGCGGCTTGCGCAGTCCGCTCCACTACGCAGCCCTTGCTTCGGTGTCGCGCCGCGGCGCGCGCCACGTGGCGGCGAAGTTCCAGCTTCATTCCCGCCTTGTCGATCGCCGACGTAGTCGAGGTCGCTGCGCGCGCCAGAGTTTTCGGATGAGATCGAGGACCGGACTTAACGCCGGATTGTAGTGTCGCCGGGCGGGGCCGGCCGCCACCATCGCATCGACCTGGCCCGCCGGGCATCGTGGCGCGCAGCAGAAACTCCTCATCGCTCAAGTGCCGGCCAATGCGCCGTCGCAACTCCTCGAGGCTCGCCATTTCAGGCTCGGCGCGCAACTCCCGCGTGCGCGGCAGCGACTTCGATGCGCTCCATCACCTGCGCGGCGATGGGCACCGTCGGCCGGCCGAATCGGCCGATCGCGTAACGGATCGCCTCGTCCGGAATGACTTTGTAGCGCTCCTTGTTCGTTACATTCATGACCGCCAACGTCATGAGAATCTGCGCGAAGGGCGTCATGACGATGGGCCACCCGAGCTCTTCGCGGACCCGGCCCAACTCTTCGATCACGGCTCCCTCGAGGTGCGACAGTCGGGCCTCGGCGAGCTGGCGGCGCGTGGTGCCGACCATGCCGCCCGGCAGCTGATGCTGAAGATAGCGGGCATCGAAAGCCTGGGGCGTGCCGACGGGCAAACCCTCCGCCTCGGCCAGCTGAGTGAAGTACCGGTTGACCTCGGTCCAGCGCTTCGTCATCGACGGCCACGCGATGTCCCAGCGCCCGAAGATTCGCGACCACGCGCGCGGAATGTGGGTTCGAGGTCCCGTCCGCGGCGGCGCCCGAGGCGCACTGCAGCGCCGACACGCCGTGGTTGGGTGCGTCCATATAGGTGTGTTCGGCGAGCCCGATGGTGCAATGGGAATGCAGCTCCAGCGGCTTCCCGCCCATCACTGCCTTGATCGGCCGGAATCAGGGTTTGCGCCCGCGAGGGCTTGAGCAGCCCGCCCGGGTCCTTGATATAGAGTGCATCGATGAACGGACACGCTGCGAGCTTGCGCGCCCGCTCGATGTAGTGGGCATCGTCATGGATGGGGCTCAAGGTGAACACCAGCGCCACGATGACGTATTCGCCGCCGCCCTCCTTCACCATGCGCGCGCAGGCCATGTTCGATTCCGCATCGTTCATGGGGTCCGCGAGGCAGAAGCGCCGGATGCCGTTGCGCGCCAGCGTCCGGAATGCGAGCGCCATGAAATCCGGGCTGGCGGTCTCCCAGGAAATGAACCGAAACCCGGTCGACATGAACTGCAGCGGCGTATGCGGCGTCGCGGCCGCCATGAGTCGAATCCGCTCCCACGGGTCTTCCTTCTTGTATCGCACCGCCACACCCATGTGCGTCGAGGTCGTGAAGTCGATGGCGCGGAAGCCGACGCGGTCCATCACTTCGGCGATGGCCAGCGTTCTCGCCGTATCGATACCCAACGCCGCCCACAGGCACTGGTTGCCATCGCGCAGCGAGGTCTCGACCAATTGAACGTCAGCCATGTGCGGCACCGGCGTCGCTGCTCGCTGAGGTCCGGCCGGCGCGCATACAACCTCGTCCACGAAGCCCGTGTCGACACCGCCCGGCTTGAAATTCCGGATCGTCCAGCGCGGCGCGTGTGGAAGCCGAGATTGGTCTGGACCCCGCTGATGCGCGTCGCGGCGATTGCGCCGCGCAGGCGCGCCAACGCGCTGCCGCGATCCGGACCCGAGCGCGATGATCTTGGCCATCAGCGAATCATAGAAAGGCGGAATGCTGGAGCCCGCCACGATGTGAGTATCCACGCGAATACCTTCGCCGCAGGGCCATGACACGTCGCTGCACACGTCCAGGACTCGGGCGGAAATCGTTGCGATGGTCCTCGGCATTGACCCGGCATTCGATGGCACAACCCATGCGTTCGAACCTCGGATTGCAGCAGCCGCAGGCCGCTGCCGTCCGCGATTGCGATCTGCTCGGCGATCAGGTCGATGCCGGTGACGGCCTCGGTCACCGGATGCTCAACCTGGATGCGCGCGTTCATCTCCAGAAAATAGAAAGCCTCGCGCTGCGTATCGACGATGAATTCGACCGTGCCGGCGCCGCGATACCCGAGCCGTTCCGCGAAGCGCACGGCCGCTTGCTGCAGCGAATCGCGCAGCGCCGCGGAAAGACCCGGCGCCGGCGTCTCCTCGATGAGCTTCTGGTAGCGGCGCTGCACGGAGCAATCGCGCTCACCCAGATGAATCACTCGCCCCTGCGCCGTCGCCCAACACCTGCACTTCGACATGCCGGCCGCAGTCAATGTAATGCTCCAGATAGACGCGCGCGTCGCCGAACGCCGCGCCCGCCTCGGCGGCGGCCAAGTCCAGCATCTCGGGAAGGTCTTCGAGCCGCTCGACCCGCTTCAGGCCGCGGCCTCCGCCCCCGCCCACCGCCTTGACGAGCAGCGGCGTCGAAATCTTCCGCGCCAGAGTCTCTGCCTCCGCAGGCGAATTCGCCGCGCCGCCGGGCACCACCGGCACGTTGGCCGTTTCGGCCTCGGCGCGCGCCCGCAGCTTGTCGCCAACCGCGACGATTTGATCCGCCGTCGGTCCGATGAAAACGATGCCCGCGCGTGCGCACAACTGCGGCAGAACCGCGCGCTCGGACAGAAAGCCGTATCCCGGATGAATCGCATCCGCACCGGTGGCGACGGCGGCGTGCACGATGGCCGCGGCATTCAGATAGCTATCGGCGGACTTTGCCGGGCCGATGCATACCACACGATCCGCCTGCCGTGCCGGTTCGCCATCGCGGTCGGCCGAAGAGACCGCCAGCACCACCTCGATATCCAGCACGCGGCAGGTTCGTGATGATGCGCGCGGCGATTTCTCCGCGATTGGCGATCAGGATTCTGCGAATGGCCATGATTCAGGGGTCCTTGCGCATCCGCATCAGGACTTCGCCAAACTCCACCAGCGTCTCGTCGGCCGGCAGAATCTGCGTGATCACGCCCTTGACGCCGGCGCGCACCGTATTCATGAGCTTCATGACTTCGATGATGGCGATGACGCTGTCCTCGTCGCACCACCGAACCGATCTCGACGAATGGCGCGGATCCAGGCTTCGGCGCTCGGTAAAATGTGCCGAGCATCGGCGATGTGATGTCCTTGAGATTCGCATCGACCGGCACCGCAGTTTCGCAATGCGCAGCCGACGCGCCTGTCCCGGCTGCCGCGCCGGCACCGTCTGCCGCGGCATCCACGCGACCGGATTGCGTCGTCATGCTCGGGACAAAATTCGGCGGATGCGCCGGCGCGGCGCAGCGTCAGCCTGATGCCGTCGATCTCGAGGTTCAGTTCGTCAAACTTCGACTGTTCAACCATCCGCATGATTTCTGCGACATCTGCGGCGGTCAGGGTCACCGTTCGTCCTCCGAAAATCTTCATGACATGCTGCAAAGGGTCGGAAACGCGCATGTCCGCAGCCACCTGACTATCCTTGTTCGACCAAACGGTCTCGGGCCGGCTCTGCAGCAGCAAGATCTGCTGCGAGTGCCGGTCGATCGCCCACTCGATATCCTGTGGCCGGCCGTAGTGGCGCTCTATTTGTCTGCCCACGGTGCGCAGCGAGTCCAGTTCCTGGTCGGAGAGGCAGGGTTCGCGGCGCAGAGACTCCTCGACGGCAAGCACCTCGACACCGCCAGCCGCCGCCTGTGCATGACGGATCGCCTTGTCCGAGATATCGCGCACCGAGATTTCGCCGGTGATCTTTGCCACTACCCAGTGGTCCGGCGTCACTTCGCCGCTAACCAGCGCCGAGCCGAGTCCCCAGGCGCCCTCGATGGTGATCACCGACCGATCCCCGCTGATCGGGCTGCGCGTGAACATCACGCCGGCGGTGCGCGCATCAACCATGGTCTGCACAACCACCGCCATGGCCACCGTCGATTCTGCAATCCCATGCCGCAGCCGATAGCTCAGCGACTCAAGAGAATACAGGCTGGCCCAGCAGCTGCTGGATCTTGCGCATCACTGAATCGGCCTGCATGACCCATAGGTAGGTATCCTGAAGTCCGGCAAAGCTCGCATCCGCAGCATCTTCAGTCGTCGCCGACGATCGCACCGCGACGGCCGGCGCGGGCGCCGAACCACCCAAGCGTCCATAAGCATGGCCGATCTCCTGCCGCAGGTCGGCCGGCAGAGGCGCTTCCTCGATGCGCGCCCGCAGCTCGCGCGACACGGCCGCGATCTCCTGCAAGTCATCCGCCGCAAGCGACTCGATGCGCGCCCGCAGCGGCGAGAGCTGTTCCAACTCATCGATCAAACCCTCGAATGCCTCGGTGCGCACCACAAAGCCCGGCGGCACGCTGATGCCGGCTCGCTGCAGCTCGCCCAGGCTGCCACCCTTGCCGCCCACCTTGAGACGGTCGCCGAGACCGATGTCAGAAAACCAACTGATGTACTTCGGCACAAGCAAGGGATTGATATCCAATCACTGCAACAAAGTGACGATGCCCCGTCCGCCGTCGACGCGAATCCGCTGGCCATCCTTGATCTTCGAGGTGGCATTGCCGGTGCCCACTACGGCCGGCAATCCGTACTCGCGCGCGACGATGGCGGCGTGGCTCATGGAGCCGCCGATGTCGGACACCGCGGCGCGAATCTTCTGAAAGATCGGTGTCCAGGTTGGATTCGTCACCTGGCAGACCAGAATATCCCCCTGCTGCAGGCGCGAGATCTCTTCGACCGACTTCACGATGCGGGCGATGCCTTCCACCACCCCTGACGAAGCGGCGAAACCGCGCACCTCGTTGCTGTCCGTCGCTGTGCCGGCCGACAGCCAATTGTCGAGGCTCTCGCGCGTTATTCCCCACAGCATCACGATGGCCGGATCATCGATGACGTCCGGTATGGGCCCGAGCGCCGGCGGCGTTTCGTGCCGGGCCCACTCGCTGATGGCGGCCTTGCGCTCGGCGACGATCGGCGGCCAGTGGGCTGGGCCGCGCGGTTCGGAGCCGCTCGACCAAGCGTTCATCAGGTCGATGATCGCCGCCTCGAGCTCGTAGTGCGTGAGATGAAACACGTCCTCGGCGCTCGCGAAGAAGCCGTGCGCCGCCAGCAGTGCCCCGAAGCTGCGGATCTTGTTGAAGAACAGGTTGGTGTACCAATGTTCGCAGTAGAACTTGTGTCCCTCGACGTAGGGGAACACGCGGTGCGCCAGAGCGATCATCTGATCGTAGGCGGCGCGCTCCTCATCGTTTGCAAGCAGCTCGCGATAATCAGCGATCAGCCGGCCGCGCTCATCGCGAGCAGCCGGCCAACCTGGCGATCCAGCGACTCGCCGGCGCGCACGCTGCGCGCGTAACCCGTGCAGCGCGGAGAACGGCATGGACATATCGTCATTCCAACTGCGGTGATAGTGATAGAAGCCATCGCCGACGTTGATGTTGAACCAGGGATCGCGCGAGGTCTGCAGTTCCTCGAGCCAGCGGCGGCCGGGCTCGCCCGCGGCGCGCAGCGATCGCAGAACGTCGTCGACCGAGGCACCTTCACGGAAGTGCGCATCGACATCAAGTTCGACAGCACGGCGCGCGAGGCGCCGCAGTTCATCGTCGGGCCGGAATATCTCCGCATCGATTCCCGCCACCATGCGCGCGATGGTCTGGTCCGTAATCTCCGGAAACGCCTTTTTGCAGAAGCCGAAAAAGGTCAGGTAAGCGCCGTAGCCCAAGCAGCAGAAACTCGAAGTGATGGTGCCACATCCGGAAGTAGCCCTCGAGCGTCTTCTGGTAGGTCACCAGCAGGTCGTGGTTCGAGGCAATACCGCGGCCCGCGTGCACATGTTCGAGCGGCTCGAACTCGGGCAATGCGGGATCCGGCATCGCCTTCGCGTCCTCGATCAGCTTCAGCATCTTCTGCTTCCACTGCGCGTACAGCGATTCCCAATTCTCGTAGTAATAGAAGGCGCGCTTCTGGAACTCCGCGGTGCGGCGGGCGATCTCCTTGGGATCGGTAACCGCGTTACCGCCGATGTATACCCGGCCATTGATGATTCGATGATCGATACCCAGCGTGGTCGGCAGGCAATGCACCCGGGTATTGGCCGCACCCAGCGCGCAGTAGGCCGCTTCCGCCGTCACCATGTCGAATGCCGACATGGGCTCGGGAAAGTGCATGGAATTGTAGAACCAGAACTTCTGGTCGTCGGCTTTCGAGAACTGAATATGGTAAGGATAGGCCGCCTGCGCCTTTTCGGTTCCCGCTATGACCTTCACCGAGCTCGGCAGCGGGAACTCCCGGGGCTTAAGCTTCGCATTCATAGTTCACTCCCGATGCGGCATGTTTTGAGACGCAATGCCGTACCCTAAACCCTAAAACCTTCCGGCGTCATCCAGAATGAAGCGGCCGTCGGCGATGGCCTGCAACCATCGGCACGTGCGCACAAAGCCGCCAAAGCAAAACAGGTGCACACCCGCGAAATCGCTGGACTTTTCGCATCGTGCCTGCGCGAGCCGCACGAAGCACGCTCTCGGGGCCATGATCGCCCAGCAGTTTCGTGAACGCGGCAGGCCGCGCGGTCAGCACGCGCATCGAGGCACCGGCGCCGCAGCGCAGGGCAAACTTGATGAGAGTGCTGAGCTTGGTGGGTCCCGCCAAGCCACCCACCAACCGCGCCTGCACCCCCGCTGATCGCAACTCGCGCACCCAATCGAGGAAAGGTCCCTGCTCAAAGAAAAACTGCGTCAACAACGTCAGTCTCCAAACCCGCCTGCTGCGCCATCCTCGCCTTGTCCAGTTCCGCGCGCCGGATGTCCGCGCGTTGCACGCTTGGGGTGCCCCTCGGGGTGGCCCGCGACTGTGACACGTCTCATGCCATGCCGCTGCAGCACGCCACTGCGCAATCACCTGCAGGACCTCAGAGTAAGGCCCCAGCGCTTGGCGGTAGTCGCCCGAGATCAGCAGCACCTCATCGACTTGCGCGGCATCCACGAAACCGCCGAGCACGCGATCAGCCGTCGCCGCATCAGGCAGCAGTCGCACCGGTACGTGCGGAACCGGCCTGAAGCCCGCAGCGCGCACCGTGCGACAGGCCGTTTCGGTCTCGCTGCCATTGCTGCTTCGGCAAGTGACTGACAAACACGGCCTTGCCCGGCGGTAACACACTGCGGCTCTCCTCCAAGTGCACAATGTCGTGCACATTGATCTCAATCGAGGCTTCCCGCGCCAGTTGAGCGATGGTTGCCGGCAGCTCCTTCGCGACCGAGACCGCGGTGCTGCTTGCTGCAGCGCCATGATTGATGCTGATCAGGACTGCCGCGTACGCCAGCCTTCGTGATATCCCTCGCGCGCATCACGAGCATAGGGCACCGGCGACACTTTCACCCGTACATCGAGCTGTTTGTGCCGTTCGACCGTGGTTTTCTTCGTGCCGCCGCCCTCCTCGCCCCACACCAGCGTGAGCACGTCGCCCACATTGATGTTGGGATCGACAACGCCCAGCGACAGCGCCGAGCGTTCGTTGTAGCTGTAGCCGCCAAACATCGAGAAACCGACCACCTTGCCGCCCATCATGACCTTGTCATACGAGGACGACGCATAGTTGGCGATGGGTATATCGAGAAACTTGTAATGCTCGGTGCCCGGCATGAACAACGACGCGTAAATCTTGGCGCAGTCTTCGCCGTTCCAGGCAAAGGTGACCTTCTTGCGATGCGGCTCCTTGGATTTCTTTTCCAGCGCCTCGCGCCCGATGAAATCATGATCGAACTTTACGAACGGGCCGTAGCCCAATTCGTACGGCGTCATGTAATAGTCTTCGATGTTCTTGGAGACGAAGCTTCCGCCGATCGAACCGGTACCTTCGTAACCGCCGGCCGGCAGCCACTCGCGATATTTCTTCATCTTCTCGCCGGTATATACCGCCGGCAGGGGTGAAGGAATCCATCCGGATTCCAGCGTATTGCTGGCGTAGGCGCGCGAACCCACCGGCACCAGATCAAACTCGCGTCCGGCTTCCAGTATCGCCTCGCGTATCTCATCGCCCTCGGCATAGGGACCCCAAACCTCGAGTCCCGGAGCACCCGCCATGCCGTGACGCAAGGCGCGCACCTTGCGACCCTTGATGTTGATGGCATCCATGGTGAAGAATTTGACGTCGGGGATCGGTCCGCCGTTGAGCTTTTCCAGCACTTTGGCGGCATTCGGCCCCTGCACCTGATAGCGATAGTGGCGTCGCGTAACCGCCTTGCCGCGCGGATGCGAGGGCGAGCGATCGTCACGGATCATATCCACTTTGAAGCCGCCGGTCTCGCCGTGAAATTGAATCCAGTTCACCGACGGCGCGCGGCCGACAAACAGCAGCTCGTCCTTGTCGAGATAGAACAGGATGCCGTCGCCGATGACATAACCGTCGTAGCTGACCGGCACCATCTGCTTGGCCTTGTTGACAGCGAAGTTATTGAAGCTGTTGATGGTGGTATAGCGAAATGAGCTTCAGTGCATCCGGGCCCTTGACCGTCAGCTCCGCCATATGGTGCGTCTGGTCGAACAGCACGGCAGTCTCGCGCCAGGCGCGCTGCTCATCGCGCCAGTTGTAGAACTCGCTGGGCACCACGGGATACACGTAGGCCCCGATTTGTGAATTGCGCAGCATGTCCACCGTGTTGCCGGCGCTCTTCAACAGACTCTCGAGATTTTGCTGACTCATGACGGTGATGTCCTCTGGTTTGATCCGATTTATTGCAATTCGATCGCATGCGCGGCTACACCGCCGCCAGCCGCAGTCGAATCAGACTGCCGCCGGCGACCTTGCGCAGCGGCGCTGCACGCTTCGCGGCCGCATGCAGATTGCGCTTGGCCAGATGCGAATGCTCGCGCGCCACACTTTCGGCGCGGGCGCTTGCGCCCGCCGCCACAGCTTCCAGGATCGCGCGATGCTGCTGTTGCGAGATGATCAATGTTTGATGCGCATCGGCAAGGGCCGCTTGCGCCATCACGAAGGCGCTGGGCGAGGCAAATGGCAGGGCCACGATGCGCTCCACGGCGCGCGTCAAAACCGGGCTGTGCGCCAATCCCACGAGCAGAGAATGGTAGCGTTCATTCAAACGCACAAAATCCGAAAACTGCTCCACCCCCAGTGTGCGGCGCTTGACGATGGCGTCCATGGCGCCGACGCAGTCGCGCAGATCACTGAGTTCCGCGTGTGATGGACGCCGCTGGGCGGCGCGTCGCGCCGCTGCGCCTTCGAGCATGCCGCGCACATCAATGGCGTCATACACATCGGCTTCGTCGAAAGCACGCACTACAAAGCCGCCGGAGCTGGAGGGTTCCAGCAGCCCTTCCTCCGCGAGGCGCAACAACGCGGCTCGGATCGGCGTGCGCGACACACCGGTGCGCTCGACCAGCATCAGTTCCGGCACGCGTTCGCCTGCGCTCAACTCGCCGTCGAGAATCATCTGACGCAGGCGCAACTGCGCCTTGAGCGTCTGGGCGGCGCGTGGATCGCCGTTGCGCATCAATCGAGTCATGGCTGGAGCAGAATCCAATGTATACGTTATCCCGAATTGTATACAATTTACAGCCGCCTGCGCTGCAACCTCGCGCCCGATGTGCTCCGCCTGGCGCAGCGCCAGGGCGACGATTGTCAGCGTGGGATTCGCAGCGCCGGCCGTGGTCTGCACGCTGCCATCTGAAATGAACAGATTCGGCACCTCGTGGGTGCGCCCGTACGCATTGGTGACGCCCTGCCCCGGGTCGTGACTCATGCGCGCGGTGCCCATCTGGTGCGTTGCGGGCGGTATGGTGCTCACCACAGTGCGCTTCGCGCCCACTGCTTCGTAGATCTTCCGTCCCCTGCGCCGGCGGCGTGAGCGCGCATGGCCACATCGTTCGGATGCGGATCGCAATGAATGTGCGCCACCGGCAAGCCGTAGCGGTCCTTCAGCGTCGTCGACAGCGTGATGCGATTGTCGGGCGCGCGGCAGATCTTCGCCGTTGACGAGCATGCCGGCCATGTTGCGATAGTTGTCGATGACCGAGGCGAAATCGCGCCCCCAGCCGTAGGGCAAGCCGATGAGCGGCAGTGTCGGCAGGTCGAGCATCGCGAGTTCCAGGTGATAGCCGCCCACGAAGCCGCGGCGCGGATCGTGGACATTCTCGTCCTCGACGACGCCCGCCAGCACCGCGCCGCGCCAGAAACTCACCGGTTGATCGAAAATGCCAAAAACAAAACTCAAAACGTGATGGCAGTAGTTGCGGCCCACCTGGTCGGAACCGTTGGCGAGCCCGTGCGTGAAGCGCCCGGACTCCGAAAGCAGCAGCAGACGCGCGGTCTCGATGGCGTTGCCGGCAACGCACACGATGCGCGCGCGCTGACGCTGCTCCACTCCCGGCGGAGTCTCGATACACAACGCCGGTGGCGCGGCCCGCATCGTCATGCTCGATTCGGGTAACGAAGCATTCACTGCGCAGATCGAGCTTGCCGCTCGCCTCGGCGCTGCGGGATCTCGGTGTACAGCGTGCTCCACTTGGCGCCGGTCTTGCAGCCCTGCACGCAGAAGCCCTGCTGAATGCAGAATCCGCGGCCGTCGCGCGCGCGCGAATTGATCGCCAGATAGTTGGTGTGCACGCGTTTGTAGCCGAGGCGCCGCGCGCCGGCATACATCACCTTGAAATTGTTCGATGCGGGCATACCCGGATTGCCGTTGCGGCGCGTGACCCCGAGCCGCTTCTCGGCCACCTGGTACCAGCGTTTGAGTTCGGCGTAGTCGATCGGCCAGTCGGCGAGCGAGGCCCCGGCTATATCGCCGTAGGTACTGCGCGCGCGAATCTCGTAGGGCTGCAGGCGCGGTGTTGCGGCGGTCCAGTGCACCGTAGTGCCGCCCACCGTGCGGCAATGCCAGGCGGGAAGCGTCGGCGAGGTTTTTACCGGGTCCCAGGTGCCGCTCTGCGAGCGCGGCTCGAGCCAGGTGAGCTGCGCGAAGGCTTCGCCGGGGTTCTGCGAAAAACTCGCGAGCGATTGACGCTTGCCCGCTTCGAACAGCACAACCTTGAGGCCGCGACGCGTCAGTTCATTTGCCATCGTGCCGCCGCCGGCACCGGAACCGACGATGACGACGACGTCCGAATCGTTGAGTTCGAATCGCGGCATGAATCGTTGCCTTACCCGATCGGCATCGGGCCGCTGTCGGCCAGCGGCACTTCGGGAAGCCACTTCAGATCGTTGAAGCCGCGCAGCAGGTAGCCACCCTTGGAGAACGCCTCGCCCTGGAAGCCAAAGTGCGCCCAAGCGATCGGGTTGCTGTACAGCACCAGCAACGTTTTCAACCGCACCGACTGGAAGAATGCGCCGGATTCGATGTGCCGTGAGGCGTTCGACACGTGCCTCTTCCGGCATGACGGCAAATCCGTCGCCCGAGACTCGCGATGCCGGCTTTGAGATCGGTGCGCGCCGGCGTCGAACCCGCCGCGTCGGCATCGATGGCATTGACCACCAGGGCGTAGGCGGCATCATCCAGCGTGTCGTGCGGCGCAATCGTGCGGATCATGGCCAGCAGCGCAGCGGCTTCGGCGGATGACAGCACGCTGCAGCTCCACCGCCCAGGCGCGGCTGGGCAGCAGCGCAGCAAGCGGACTGCCCAGGGCAATCACCCCGGTCAGCACGCCCACGCCGCGCACGAACGACGCGGCGTTCGGCGCTCTGCAGCGAACCGGTAGTGCGTGGCGCCTTGTGTTCACGTACCGCAAGGCTCGGCCATGAGGGAGCTGCTAGACTCTACCGATAGTGAACAAGAACCTGCTGTCCCGCGTACGCCCTTGCAATCGCCGTACGCATAGCATGAAATACGAAACCAGGCTGATCTGGGTGCTGACCATCACCTTCGGCTTTGTGTTCTTCGACCGCAACGCCGCCAACTTCCTGATGCCCTTCATTGCCAATGACCTGCATTTCAACAACAGCCAGGTGGGACTTGTGGCCTCCGCGCTGTCCTTTACCTGGGCGGTCGCCGCATTTCTGGGTGGCGCCTACTCCGATCGCACCGGCAATCGCAAAACCTTCCTGCTGATCACCGTCGTGGCATTTTCGCTGTGCTCGTTCGCCTCCGGACTTGCGGTTTCATTCATGTCCCTGTTTTCGACCCGTCTGCTGATGGGCCTGGCCGAAGGACCGATACTGCCGATCGCGCAGTCGCTGGTGGCAATCGAATCCACGGCCGCCAGGCGCGGCAACAACATGGGGGTGATGCAGAATTTCGGCAGCAATCTGCTGGGCTCGTTTGCGGCCCCACTCGTTCTGGTAGCCGTCGCTTCGACCTTCAACTGGCGCTGGGCTTTCTATCTTGCCGGTGTGCCCGGTCTCATCATGGCGGTGCTGATCGCCAAATATGTACGCCAGCCCGCCGCGTCGATCATGCCTGTAGGCGCAGCTGGGCGCGCGCCGGCGCCGCTCGCCGAGCCGAGCATGGGCTATGGAGAAATGCTGCAGCATCGAAACATGTGGCTGTGCATGCTGATCGCCATCTTCATGGTGGCGTGGATGGTCCTGGGTTGGGCCTTTCTGCCGCTGTTCTATACCAAGGTCCGGCAGATCGGCAACGGCCAGATGAGCGTACTGATGAGCGTGCTGGGCCTGTCGGCTGCCTTCTTCAGCTTCGTGGTGCCGGCACTCTCCGACCGCTTCGGACGCCGCCCCATCATCGTGATTTTCAATTTCATCGGATTGCTGGTGCCGCTCGCAGCGCTGTATTTCCAAGGATCTCTGTTGATGCTGGGCGCGCTGATCTTCATCGGCTGGTCCGCGAGTGGGACCTTCCCGTTGTTCATGGGCACGGTGCCATCGGAAACCATTCCGGCTCGCTACGTGGCGACTTCCCTCGGCATGGTGGTGGGCCTGGGCGAGATATTGGGCGGCGTCAGCGCGCCCGCAATTGCCGGCCGCGCTGCCGATCACTATGGTCTGCAGGCGCCGCTCGTGATCATGACGGTGTGCGCGATCGTCGGCACCGTGCTGGCGCTGTTTCTGCGCGAGACTGCGCCCATCCGCCGCTCCGCCGCCCCCGAACCTGCCCCCGCCGCCTCCGGGTGATGCAATGCCCTTGACTCAACTGGAACATTACCTGGTCCTTACCGACGATCTCGACGGGACGCGCGATTTCTATCGTGACGCTCTCGGACTGCGCGAGGGCGCGCGACCTCCACTGGGTTTTCCCGGCTACTGGCTGTACGTGGGCGATGTCCCTTGCATTCATATCGCCGAGTGGAATACCTACCGCTCGCATTCCATCGCTGCCGGCATCAGCGTTACCGCGCCGGCGCCGGGCACCGGGCCGCTCGATCATATTGCATTCAATGCAGTCGACTTGGCGGGCGTGAAGGCGCGGCTCGCCGCACATAAAGTCGAATATTCGGTGAATGAGGTGCCAAAGGCCGGATTGATCCAGTTGTTCCTGAAGGATCCCAATGGGGTCAAGATCGAGATCAACGTTAGATGAAGGAGCGCACCGGATCCGCTCCATCCCAGCCGATACTGGCGCGATAGAACTTGCTGAACACTGTCTCGAAGCCCGCACCTAGCTCGATGAGTTCCACGTAGCCGGGCAGCTGCGCCGTCGTGTCCATGTAGGCCACGCTGCCGCCGCTCGGCACGCCGGCGAGAAACACAAGATCATGGCCCTGCGCCTGATAGTGCGCGACGTCGCGATCGAAATTTGTCGTGGCGCGGCCCCAGTGATGAAATCCATAACCGCGCTTCTCGATCCACTCGCGATACACCGACGGCTCCGCATCGTTGGGCTGAATGAGCTCGATATTCATGTGCCCCGCGAAGCTCATGGCAAGCGACACATCGGCCTTGGAGTCGCGGCCGCGATACTTGGGGTTGGTGCCGCTGAAGTGATCGAGCAGAAACCAAGGACCCACTTTCAGCTTATCGATCCATAGCTTCATGGCCGCGCGAATGTCGGGCACCAAGTAGCACATCTGAATGATTCCATCGTCCGGCTGACCAAATCCCACGAGACCCATGGCTGACCCCCTGTTGGTTATTTAGTTGCCGCGGCAGGCTCACGCGCCGGCGTATTGCGCGCCAAGAATTTCGCGAGCGCATCAAGATCAGCATCGCTGATCTCGGTCTTGCGAAATTGCGGCATCACTGAAATCCCATTGCGAACCAGGTGACGGACTAATTCCGGCGGCAAATCCTTCCATTCGAGCAGTACGCCGGACTTGACTCCCTGGTATTTCGCGGTCAGGGCGTTGGTGCCCGGGTGGATCACTCCGGGATCGTGGCAGGGCGCGCACCATTTCGTGTACACGGCGCGTCCTGCCGCGTACGGGTCGGAGGGCTCCGCGGCCAAAACGGACCCGCAGATGATCAATCCTGCCAACGCCAACCCGGCCAAGACGGATTTGCGCAGCATCCGTGCTTCGCCGCGGCGGCTCATGATCGCGGCTCGCGCAAATGCCTGGGCCATATCGCGTAGCGGCCCGGCGACATGATGCCGTTGGGATCAATGGCATCCTTCAGCGTTTCGTGAAAGCGCTGCAGCGCATGATCATTGAAGGAATACACATCCATCACGGATTTTTGAAACACCGGTGCCGTGCGATATTCACCCCAGCCGTGCTGGCCGCCAATTGCGATCAATTTCTTGAATCCCTCGCGGTAGCGCTTGTTGGTCGCCGGATCCTCGGTCACCGGCGTCGCCAATATGAAAATGAAGCACCGCTCCCAGAAACAGGCCGGCAAGCTGAACGAGCGAAACAACGGCATGTCCAGTTCGCGCGCTGCTTCGCTGAACACGCGGTTCGCCTCGATGATGGCCTCGCCGGTGCGCGGAACAATCGGCGAGAACCACATGTGACCCTTCGAGGGAGTCGGATTCCACGGCGTGCGCGCACCGATTGAAAATGCCCGCAAGGACGGCACTCCCAGCTCCGGTTCGTGATACTGATCCGCCTTCGCCGGATCGATCGGCAATTTGACGCGGTCGATGACACGAAATTTAGCGCCCTCGAACTTCGCAAAATGCCGTTGTGCCGCCTGCCACTGCGCCTCGATGACCTCTGCAGGCCCGTGGAAACTGAGCCACAGCTGCCAGTAGGGTATGCCCGATTTGATCCCGTAGGCCTCGAGCTCCGCCGAATATCCGAGCTTGGCGGACGCTAGAAGTTTGCGATGCTCATCGCTGATGCTGGGTGGGCCGGTTTCGTTCCACAACTGCAATTGCCCGATAGGCGGGTAGCCGTTGAGCGGCGAGCCAATATCGGGAAATCCCGCGGTGATGCGCGCGTTTTCCAGATAATTCAGCGTCTCCACCATGGCCCCGAGATCGGCGTAACGAGACAGGGAAACGGTGCCGCGCAGATACGCTTCCGGCTCGGGCATGAGCCAGAAACCCATCTTGGTCACGATGCCGAAATTCGACTGTGAAAAAATGCCGTCAATCCACGGCCCGCATCCCGACTTGTATTGTTGCCAGGTCTTGGCATTGGGAATGGCCCCCATGCCGGTGCGCAGCAATTCGCCGTTCGGCAGTACTATTTCCATGCCGCAGTGCGAATCAAAATGGTTGCGGTAATTGGCCGTGGTGTAGCCGCCGCCGCGATCCAGCGCATTGCCGATGACGCTGCCCCAACCTGGATCCGGACAATCGATCCACACTTTGAGCTTACGCTCCTGAATATGATGATATAGGTCGAAGTAGCTGACACCGGGCTCCACCAGAGCAAAGGCATTGGCCTCGTTGACCTCGATGATCCGATTCATGCGCTTCAAATCGACCACCACGCTGCCGGAATATGCCGGCGCCGAGCCGCCGTAGCCCAAATTCTTGCCGGTGGAGATGGGATACAGCGGCACCTTGTGGCGATTGGCGATCCGTACAATCTCTTGCACTTCTAGGGTTGTGGCTGGAGCCACTGCAGCCGATGCCACCAACTCCTCCGCTTCATGAAGGAAGGGCGAGAACGCGTCCCGGTAAAGATCCACGTCCTCATCGCGGGTAAATACCCACTGCTTGCCCACGGCTCGTTCAAACTCCGCGACAACCCGCGCGAAGTCGCTCGAACTCACTCCTGGCGGCAATCTCATCGCGATCCGTCCGCGCGCCGCAATGACGAAAGACACGAGCTTCTCGTCCACCCGCGCCAATGGGCGCGTCGATCCAATCACTGAAGTCACACAGGCACCGTAAAGTTCCTCGCAGGTTGCGAGAGCTGCCGGCATTTGCGCGGCCCAATCCGCGCCGGCCAGCGCCGGTCTGATTCGTGCAAGCATCGGTTCCGCGGCGCTCATGCGATGCGTAGCCTCACGCCCCTCAGGGCTAAGATGTTCGACCCGGATCGCCACCCGCATCCAATGATCATGCGCGAGTTGTTCCAGGCACAACAAGGTTCGAGCCGTGGTCATGCCGGCAATCGCGCCGTCGCCGGCGCACCACACCGCCCTAAGATCGCGCGACCAAAGTGCAGTGACGTCTCCGGCGATGGCAACTGTCCCTGCGGTTGAACGGGTGTGCGCAGCGGCAATGCCAAAGGCCCGGGCGGCCGGATAGCGACTGTCACAGACAAATTTGTAAAGTGGCACGCTTAGGGTAGAAGCAGCCGCAGGCGAAGCGGCCGTTTCCCCGGCGCGCAGACAGCCCGCACCGACCGCCGCGCCTGAAATCGCCGTGGCTAGGCTCGATAAGCAGAATTTTCGGCGGTTCATGGCATCCCGCGAACAGGTTTCGCTACTAAACTAGCGAGTGCGCCGGCGGCCTGCTCGCTCATAAGCGAAGTGCGCCGCGCTTCTTGGGGAATACGGCCGATCATGAACGAACTTCTATTGCTATCGGGACTGCTCTGCGACTCTACCCCTTGGTTTGATGTTGCTACTCGCTTATCGGCCACCTGCCCTGTCCGCATCATCTCGTTCCCCAATTGCAGCTCACTCGGCGAGATGGCGGAACGGGTTCTACTCGAGGCTCCCGCGCGATTCGCGCTTGCCGGACACTCCATGGGCGGGCGGGTCGCGCTGGAGTTGTGGCGGCACGCGCCGCAGCGGATCACCGCGCTTGGATTGCTGAACAGCGGCGCCTTTCCATGCCGTCCCGAAGAGGTTGCGAGCCGCGGCCGATTGGTCGAGATTGCCCAGAAGCTAGGCATGGCGGCCCTCGCCGCTGAATGGCTGCCGCCCATGATGGCGCGAGCGGCCACGGTCGAACGGCGATTGATCATGCGGCGCCTGACGAGCATGATCGAAAGCCAAACTCCGGCAAGCTTTGCGGCCCAAGTTCAGGCGCTGCTCAATCGACCGGATGCCGAACCTCTGCTGCCGACCATTCGCGTCCCCACGCTGCTGCTGAGCGGTTCGGAGGATACGTGGTCCCCGGTCTCGCAACACGCGCACATGCAACGAATGATTCCCGGATCTATCCTGGTCGAGGTTGCGGCTGCAGGACACATGGCGCCCATCGAACAACCGGATGCCGCGGCAAACGCACTGCGCGAGCTCCTGAATCTAGGCTAACGTGTACGGAGAGAGCTGATGCCAAGAGCAACAAGACGCGTGGTCACCGGCCATGACGCCGGCGGCAAATCAGTGGTCGTGTCGGATGGTCCGCCGCCGCAGCATCACCCGATGCACGGCTTAGGCGTAGGCGCCGATTTCCACGAAATGTGGAACGATGCCGATACGATTCCTGAATTGACCTCAAGGGTAGCTCGGGAACCGAATGAGCGTCCGTTCACCATCATGCCCACATCCGGCCACCTGCTGCGGATCCTGGACGTCTATCCGCTCAAGGACGGCGGCAAACGCACGGCGATGCATCGGACGCGGACGC
This sequence comes from uncultured Gammaproteobacteria bacterium, assembly GCA_963787695.1. Classification (GTDB taxonomy): domain Bacteria; phylum Pseudomonadota; class Gammaproteobacteria; order Steroidobacterales; family Steroidobacteraceae; genus Bog-1198. The sequence goes on along the minus strand of CAWBDX010000002.1, from coordinate 4,381,841 downwards.
TGGACTATATGGTATTGATCGAGGGCGAACTAATCCTGATACTCGATGACAGGGAAGTGACCTTGAAGCCGGGGGATGTGGTCGTGCAGCGCGGTACCTATCACGCCTGGGAAAATCGCTCGGGCACGACTGCCCGCGCGGCGTTCATCCACATCGATGCGCGCTTCAGCGAGGATCTGCTGGCCAAACTGCCGCAGCCATTGGTCCTTCTTCGCTAAGCTTGATGAAATTTCATCTGGATCGAGCCGCGCCGCTCGAGGAACTTCCACTCGCCACACTCGCGCACGAAGCGATCCTTAAATTCGCCGAAGTAAACCGGCCCCGCTGAAATAAACGGTGCAACGTTATCGCCCGGCGTCGTGGAGATCATGGTGAGGTAGGAGAGCCCGTGGGCCTCGTCGCGGCTGACGACGTCGATCATCACGTTGGTGGCCAGGTGCTTGGTCAGCAATGTCTTGGGTCGGGTCAATAGGGCAGCACGTATACTCTCCCGACCCTGAATGACCTGGTCGGGTGCCATGGGCCGGGCCATTGAGCCGTTCTCAGCAAAGAAGTCCGCGGCGGCGCTCATGTCTCCCAAATCAAGGGCGCGTGAATAGGCATGTACGATGCGCTCACAGGCACGTTCGATTTCGATGCGTTCCGAGATACTGAGTACTTTGGTCATGGCGGCTCCGGCGCTGGCGGTGGGCGACCGAGGATCAGGTCGCAGGCTTTCTCTGCAATCATGACGACCGCCGCATTGGTGTTGCCGCCAATGCTGGACGGAAAAACGGAGGCGTCCGCGACGCGCAGGTTTTCCAGGCCGATAACCTGCAATCGCGGGTCGACCACCGCGACAGCATCGTTGCCCATGCGGCAGGTTCCAACCGGATGATGGACGGTATAGGCCTGCGCGCGAACATAGGCGGCAAGTTCGGCGTCGCTTGCGGCGGCGCCACCGGGAGCGGTCTCGTGGGCCCGGTACTTCGCGAAGGCGGCCGACGCGAATATCTTGCGTATCAGGCGCATGCCGTTGATCAACGGCGGCAGATCTTCCGGCGCCGAAAGCAAATTCGGGTCGATCAGCGGCGCATCGAATGGGTCGCAGCTCGCCAAAGTCACGCGACCGCGACTGCGTGGATAGAGGCCGACAGGACTGATCGCAAAGCCATGACCCAGCGGATACGGGAACGTTGCACCCGGTCGCTTGGCCGGCTGGAACACGAGTTGCAGATCGGGCTTGTCGAGTCCCGGCGTCGACTTCACGAACGCCGCCGACTCGAATATGTTGTTGGCCAATGGGCCGCGACGGAATAACAGATACTCGGTGACATTCCAGAGATTTCGCGGCATCGCGCGCAGCGACACGCCGTAGGAAGCGGGATTCTGCGTGCGCATGTGCACCGGACTTGCAAGGTGATCGTGAAGATCGCGCCCGACGCCCGGAAGTTCATGCAGCACCGCAATGCCCAGAGCTTGGAGGTGTTCGCCGTCGCCGATTCCGGAGAGCATGAGAAGCTGTGGCGATTGGAATGCGCCGGCCGTGAGCACGATTTCCCGAAGCGCCTTCACAGTAATGGTGTTGCCCATGGAGCGGGCCTCGACCGCAACAGCGCGCCGACCATGCAGCACGATGCGGGTGGCCTGTGTGCTCAGTCAGCACGCAAAGATTGGCGCGTCCGAGTGCCGGCTGCAAAAAGGCGTTTGCCGTGGTCTCGCGCGTCCCGCCCCGGATCGAGAGCTGGCGTAGCCCCATCCCCTCGCTATCCGCGCCATTCAAGTCCTCACGGTATGAAAAGCCCAGACTGGCAAGCGCGTCAAAAAAAGCGAAGTTAAGAGGATTCGGACGCGTGACGCTGCGCACGTTCATCGGGCCACCGCGGCCGTGGTATGCGCTGGCGCCAAAATTTTCGTTGTGTTCGCTTTTTCGAAAGTACGGCAGGATCTCCCGGTAGCTCCAGCCGGTGGCCCCGGCGGCAGCCCACGCGTCATAGTCCCGCGGGTTGCCCCTGAAATAAACCATGCCATTGATGAGCGCAGACCCGCCCAAGCCGCGTCCGCGAGGCACCGATATGCAGCGACCGTTAAGCTCAGCTGCGGCACGGTCTGAAAGCGCCAGTTCAGCGGGGTCGACCGCTGCGCCATCACGATGGCGCCGGGTACATTGATAAACCAGCTCTTGACGGAACCGCCCGCCTCGAGCAGACAGACCGTCCGAGCGGCATCCTCCGACAAACGGGCGGCCAGCGCGCAGCCGGCGGTGCCGCCGCCCACCACGATGTAGTCGAACTCCTGTGCGACATCTGCCATCTTCTGATCCCCGTGACGCGGCAGTTCGCGTGCGCGATGATGATACGCGCGGGGGATACAATTGCGAGAGAGATCATGAAGCAATTCCTGGGCAAGCTTGAGGTCAAGAGCGTTCGCGAGGGCGAAGGCAGCATGCCCATGCAGTTCGCCGTTCCGGGTGTGGCCGGCGAAGACCTGGCGGCGCTCAAGGCTGGTACTGGAGCGATGAACTCTCGTTGGACTCCTCAGGCCGCGATTTTTCGCATCGAGGTGCGCAGCTACCTGCTGAACGTCGACGGCCTCAACGTGCTCATCGACACGTGTTGCGGCAATGACAAGGAGCGCAGTGTTCCCTGGGCGCATCGACTGCAGACCCAATGGCTGCAAAACCTTAAGCTGGCGCGGCTGCGATCCCGCCGACATGCATCTCGTGCTGTGTACGCATCTGCACGCCGATCATGTTGGGTGGAATACGCGTCTCGAGAATGGGCGCTGGGTCCCGACGTTTCCGAACGCCCGCTACGTGTTCAGCCGCAAGGACTTCGAATTCTTTGGCCGGCAGACGCATGAAGCTCACAATCGCGAGGCCTACGCCGATTCGGTGCTGCCGGTGGTCGAGGCCGGCCTGGCCGACATCGTCGACAGCAGCGCCTGCGTGCATCGGGAGATCGAGGATGGCATTTGGCTCGAGGATGCCGCCGGCCACTCGCCGGGCAGCGTCGTCGTGAATGCCCAACGCGGTGGATCGCGTGCTGGTGTTCATGGGCGACATCGTTCACCACCCGATCCAGCTCGTTCGGCCGGACCTCCCGTTTTTCGCCGACCAGAATCCCGCCTTGGCCTGCGCCACGCGACAGCGCCTACTCGCGCAGTGCGCGGACAACGGCGCCGTGCTGTATCCCGCGCATTTTCCCGATCCGCCGGCCGGGCGCGTCCATCGCGCCCAGCGTTATTTTTCCTACGATTTTTTCGAAGGCGCGGTAAGTGCGCGATAATCGGGTAGCAGCGCTGACATCGGGGCCCACGAAGAACATGACTGAGCGTCAAAAACAATATTCAAAAAACAGGGATATCAACTTGTTGGTGGCGACGCTGCGATTCGCCTCGCTGATCAGCCGCCCGATGCGCGACGGTGTCGCCGACCCGACCGGCTTTTCCAACAACGAGCTGAAAATCCTGATGGCGCTATCCGGCGAGGGTGAGTCGGCGGGCCATGATTTGGCCGAATTGATGGGGATGCACGCGATGAATGTCAGTCGGGCTCTGGCGTCGCTCCGTGAAATGGGACACGTTGAGCCGGTCAAAAACACCAAGAACCGGCGGCGCAAGCCGTATCGGATCAGTGCCCGAGGCGCAACCGCCCGCGCCGCTTTGGAGCCTTATATTGCCAAGGTCGCGCGCTATCTGTTCGGCGCACTGACGCCCGATGAACGCCGGGCCCTGAAGAAGATTCTTTCGAAGCTTGACCGTCGGGTACGAGCGTGGCAGCCAACCGAGCGGCACACGCATGTCCCGCGAGCCTGACGCAATCCGCCGCCCGACCCGCAGGCTAACCTAAGCAGCGGTTTCGTTCAGGCCTGTCCGGCCAGAACCGCACCGAAGCGCGGATGCGCGAAATGCATCGGCACGTCCTGCCGATGCGGCCAGGTCTTGCGCACCTGGCCTGCCGGCAGAAGCACGTCCGGTCCAAGCGGATTCTGCAGGATACGTTTCGCGTCGCCGGCTGCAGGTGCGCGACGGTCTTCGACCAGCCTTTTTCATAATCCGCCTGCCATTGCATCATGTAGTCGAGCCGCTTGATCTTCCATACTGCCGCCTTCACGGACATAGTCGTTCTCATAAAGCCCGGCTTCGTAGAACTGCAGCGGCAGTCCTTCGGGCTTGTAGTCGCGGCTTTCGTGGCAGCCGCCCATCAGCAGGCCGCGAAAGCGGCCCTTCGCGGTTTGCCGGTCCGGCGCCACCGTGATGATGTCCTGCATCTGGAAATGATCCAGCAGAAATCCGTCCACCGGGCCATTCACTCCGCGGGTGAAGAAATTCTGAAACCAGGTGCCGTAGAGCCGGCGCACGCCGTCATGGCCGCGATATTCGCCCGACAGGAACACCACCGCGCCGTCCTCGGCGAACAACTGCACCACGTCCTCGGCACGATTGAAATCGATGTAATACCCATAGGCCCAGTGCAGTCGCCGAATGGCATTGATGTCCTCGAGTTCGCCGACGCGATGCTCCAGGGCTGACAGCCGTACTGCGAGATCAGACATAGCCGACCCCTCCTGAAGTTTGATTTGCAGGTAACGCTAACAAATGTTAGGAAGGGAAGCGAGGGGGAATTATGAAATGCAAGGGCAAGACTGCGCTGATCACCGGCGGCGTGTCCGGCATCGGCTTTGGCATCGCCCGCGCCTTCAGCGCCGCGGGCATCGAACTGATTCTGACCTACCGCAACGATGACTATCGGCAGCGGGCGGAGCGCGTGGTTCAAGCAACACGGCCGCGCCCTGCCCGCGTTTTGTCTCTCTGGACGTCACCGACCGCCGCCGCTGGGCGGAGATCGCCGATGAAGTCGGTCCCGTCCATATCCTGGTCAATAACGCCGGGGTGAGCGTGTTCGGCCCGACCGACGAGGCAAGCTACGCCGACTATGACTGGATCATGGGCGTCAATTTCGGCGGCGTGGTCAACGGGCTGGTGACCTTCATCCCCAGCATGAAAGCGCAGGGAGCTGGCGGGCATATCGTGAACGTCGCCTCGATGGCTGCCTACCTGTCGGGGCCGCAGGCGGGAATTTACACCGCCAGCAAATTTGCCGTTCGCGGCCTGACCGAGATGCCTGCGCTTCAACCTGGCGCCCTACGGCATCGGCGTATCGCTGATGTGCCCGGGCTTGACCAAGACCCACGCCTGGGACAGCGCGCTGAAGCGCCCCGCCAGATTTCGCAGAGTCGGGCTTTGCCCCGCCCGATCGAGCGGATGCTCGCCCAATTTGGCACTGCATTCGATGCCGGCATGGATCCTCTGGAAGTCGGCGAAAAGACGCTGGCCGGCATGATTGAGAACCGTGCGATCATTTTCACGCACCCGGAATTCGCGGACGATTTCGCGGAAATCTACCGCGCCTCGACTGCGGCGCTGCCCCAGGAACCGGTCCCCGAAGGCCGTCTGCAGATCGAGCGGCTGCGCCGCGCGGCTAATCGCGCGGCGGCAGCCGGCAAGCGATAATCTCGGACCTCGACGCGACCTGACGTGACGCCGTAACGCGCGCAGCCTCAGAACATGCCGTTGGAGTTGGCCGACTTCTCGGGCACCGGCTGCACCACGTCCCAATGCTCCATCACCTTGCAGCCCTCGACCCGCAGAATGTCGACCACGGCGATGCCGCGATCGTCCGCACGTGAACTTGCCGTGCGAATGCACGGCGACCAGGTTGCCGTCGGCGATGATCCGCGCGATCGAATAATGGATGTCCGGGTGCTGCGCGAAGAACGGCTCGAGGAATTTGACCGCGGCATCGCGTCCGGTCGCCGCCAGGGGATTGTGCTGGATATAGCCGGGATCGACCCAGGTCTCGAACGCCTCCCGCACCTTCTTGTCGACATAGAACTGGGTCATGAAACGGGTGACCACCTGCTTTGGCTTCAAGCGGCAGCGCGGCCGCCTCCGCATTCGCCGCCGAGCGCCAGCGAACACGGCCAGCAGGGAAAGCAAAGTGCGCATGGGTATCTCCTGTTCAGAACATGCCGTTGGGATTGATGGTTTACTCTAACAATTGTTATGTTATACGATTGGACAGTGCAATCAACTTCGGGCAATGTTGCGGGGAGCACACCGTCCTCAGACCGCACAAGCCAGAACGGCGGAGACATTGCCGAATGACCGATATTGCCGCACTTGACCGCGCGGATCGACAAGCTCGAACACGAGCTCGCGATCCAGCAAGACATCCACCAGATCCGCCGCATTCAATACACCTACGGCTACTTCATCGACAAGTCGCAGTACAACGAGGTGGTCGACCTGTTCGCCGACTGACGGCGACGTCTGGTTCCTTGGCGGCATCTACAAGGGCAAAGCCGGCGTGCGGCGGCTGTATATCGAGCGCTTTCAGACGCAATTTCACGCAAGGCCACAACGGCCCGCGCTATGGCTGGCTGCTCGATCATCCGCAGCTGCAGATGGTCATCGACGTCGCGCCGGACCGCAAGCACCGCCAGGTGCGCGGCCGCTCGATGATGCAGGCAGGACTGCACGAAACGGCGCAAGGGCAACAGCGCGCCTGGTGGGAGGGCGGCATCTACGAGAACGACTACGTGCGCGAGAACGGCGTACTGGAAGATCAAGGCGCTGCGCTATTTTCCGTTCTGGCATGGCAGCTTCGCCGAAGGCTGGCCGAAGACGCCGATCGACTTCATCCCGATGGCCAAGACGCTGTATCCCGCAAGATCCGCTGGGTCCCGATGCGCTGATTCAACCGGCGCCGCGGCTGTGGCCGGCCACCGACACCGTTCCCTTCCACTATCCGCATCCGGTGACCGGCCGGCCGATCTCCTCGACAACAGCCGGGCGCGCGAGGGATTCAAGGACGGGATGAGCCATGAGCACCGCCAGCGCCGAAGTGCAATCGACGATCGACTATCTGGTTCCGACCTCGCGCATCAATCGGCGCTTCTGGGCGCCGGGCAAGGAATTCAATACCGGCATCTACGCGCCGCATGAGGTCATCGATCCGCAACGCGCGGCTGGCCGGCCCGTTCACGCTCGATGAGCATGGCTTCTGCCTTGGGAACGCACCGCACCGATATCACCGATTGGGAGCGCAACTACGGCCCGGACACGCCCTATGCCGCGCAGGTTTGCGAGGTCGCCAAGCGTCTGATCGGGCGCGGATTTCGTCATACCGATGGGCGGCATGCTGCGCAGCTCGGGCGAAACCAGCGCGACCGTGCAGCCGCCGGCCGCCGAAGCGCACGTGGACTTCACGCAGCGCTGCGCCGAGCGCATTGCCGGCAGACTCTGTACACAAGGCTCATCCGCGACGGGCCGGGCTATCGCCGCTTCATTGCATTCAGCCTGTGGCGCGCGCTGTCGCCGCCGCCGCAGGACATGCCGTTGGCGCTGTGCGAGGGCCGCTCGGTGCGCGATGATGAAGGCACGCACAACACCAAGGTCGACGTCGATGAAATTCCCACGGGCGATGCCCTGTTCGCGCCGATCGAGGGCGAGGAGAACATGGCCGCAGCCACGATTTTTCACCATTCGCCGCGATCATCGCTGGTGGTATTTCCCGGACATGACGCCGGACGAGGTGATCTTCATCAAGTTCTACGATTCCGATCACCGCACTCGCGTGGCGCTGCCCGCACACCGCGTTTCGCGATTCGAGCCGCCCGGATGCGCAGCGAGCGCCGCTCGATCGAGTTTCGCGGCGATCGCCTATTTTCGAAGAGCTGAGTCGCGCATGCGTCAGTTGACGCGGCCGCCAGCTCAGCCGGCGCCCACCCACCATCCATGCACCTGCGGGCGCAGTCGATGCGGAATGTGCGACCTTGGCGACCGGACCCGCGCCGGGATTTGCCGGCGTCGAGGACCCACAGCGCGTGCTTGAATTCCGACGGTCCCGTTTGCTGGTCTACGATGGTCAGCAGCCAGCCCTCATGCCGCCGGCGCCGACGACGGCACGTGCACGGGCTCGTTGAAGCAATGCCCCGGGGGCAGCGCCAGCGCCTGCGGCGGCTTGCCGGTGAAATCCAGCCGCAACAGCATGTTGAACATCGCGCCCACCGGGCCGCCGGCGACCGGCGGTCCCTGCATGTCTGCGGTTCATCGTCAGCATCCAGCCGTGCGTGTAGGGCCGCCCCTGCGAGGCGGCGGGGATCACCGGAAGATCGCCCGGCGGTCCGATGGTGGCTTCTCGGTCACGCAGGCGGCGCTGTCTTCAGATCGATGCTCCAGCGCGCCAGGCGTCCGCCGAGTTTTCCGGGCGCTACATTGAGCCCCGAGGCGCGCTGGATGAACGGAAATGCATTGACGCTCGACAGGCACTGATCGAACTGGATCCGGCCCTGCGCATCCTCGAACGCATTCATCATGTGATAGCAGGACACGCCCTTAGGTCCGCGGAACCAGCGCATCTGCGCGACATCGCCATAGCGCGGCATCACTCCGACCCAGCTGTCGCGCTGCATCTCGTGCACCCAGTGATCGCCGCCTGCCTTCAGGCGCGCAAGATCGCAGGTCGTCGGATAGACCGGGAACAGCGCGTAATGTTCGGTGATCGCAAAATCGTGCATCATCGCGCAGTAGGGCGCATCGAACCATTGCTCGCGGGTGCAGATCGCCCTCATTGTCGACGATGCAGTAGGCGACCTTGGTTGATGCCAGGCCATCGGCTTCATAGCCGAATAGAAACATTTCGCCGCTTTGCGGATCGATGCGCACATGCGCCGTCACCGTCTGCGGATTTGAGTTTGCCGCCGAAGTCATAGCGGCCGGCCGTTGCCGAGCGTGTGCGGATCAACCCGATAGGGGCGGCCGTCCTCCTTGGTCATCAGCAGCCGGCCGGCGTGCCAGACGGGCGTCGTGTTGGCGACGGTGCGGTCGAGACCTCTTGCCGCCGGCTGGTCGGTGAAGGGATTGCGATACTTGCCGAACAGCGCGCGCCCCGCGGCCGCCTCGGCACCGTGCCGCTCGGTTTGAACGTAACGGATCGCGAAACTCGCCTTGCCGCCGCCGATGCGCAGCGCGGAAACCATGCCGTCACCGGACAGCACCGCGCCGCCATCCTCCATGAACGGCGGGAACGCCAGGATCGGGCACCGCGCGGAAGAACGTCCCCTCGACATCGCCGGGAATACTGCCCTCGATCGCGAGACCTTCGAGTTCATATTCCTCGCCGATCGGAGAATTCAGGCCCGTGTACTCGAGCGTGTCCGGAAAGCCTCTCATGTGGGCCCGTCATCCTAACAATTGTTAGCATGATATTGCCCGCGGCGGTTGCTTTTGGCAAGCCAGGCCTCAGGCAAACCACAGGGCGATGGCGCGCATTTCGATGCTGGCGCGCGCTGGGGTTTGCGGCCCGCAACCGGGGTCGTTGAAAGCCACGTGCGGCACGCAATGCGCGCGGTTGAGATCGCTGTCGTTGGTCTTGAAGATCAGCGCTTCGTCGCGCGTCATGTCGGGGAACCAATGCCAACGATGCGCGCTGTCATGGGCGACGACGATTCCCTCGAAGGACCATTCCGGCTGGGCCGGCGAGTCGAATACGGCATCAGCCTTGATCAGATCATTCGCAGTGAGGCTGCGGGCATCGCATACTGCCAGCGGCACATCCTGAGGCGGGGCCGAGATGGCCCGCCAGACGTTGTAGTGGACGAAGCGCGCGAGCATCTGATCTGCGGGCGCGGCGCGGCGCGCGAAGGCGGCGGCAGTTGCATCGCTGATATCCACATGCGCAAAACGAGCGGGCCTGGAATTGTCCAATGCGCCACAGCGCGGCGACTTTTCACTAAAGCGCAGCACGCCGGGGCTGTTGACCACCACCAGATCAGCTCCCGAGAGCGCACTGATCAGTTCGACGATTTCCTGCCGATGCAGCACGCTCACGGCTTCGCGGTCGCCGAAGTCGGCCACCGCGCTGCGATGCGAAACAAGTCGAAAGCCTTCTTGATCGAGCGTCGTGCCGCTACCGCGGGCATCGGCAATGTCCATGACGACCGGTACGACGTCCAGCAGGTCGCGGCTCGAATCATTCGCGTGATAGCGCGGCCGCGCAATGTCGCGGCCGACGTACGCGATCGCTGCCCGCACGTTCATATCTGTACCTCCGCTGGATTTTATTCGTGGATGCGCGTCAATAATTCGATCAGTTTGGCAGTTTCCCGTTTGTTAAAGCGCGCCTTCAGCCATTGCTCATTCTGACGGATGGCGCTCTTGGCGATTTTCAGTGTCTTGCGCCCGGCGTCCGTGAGATTCAGCGTTTGCTTGCGCCCGTCGCTCCGGCACTTGCCGCGGACCAGATACCCTCTGGACTGCAGCCGGTTGATGATACCCATGGTCGTGGCGCGGTCCATTCTTATGCGCCGCGCAAGATCCGTCTGGGCAATGCCGGGGTGATCATCCACCAGCCACAGCACCGAGACTTGTTTTTGGGTCAGTTCGAGGTGCGCGAAGCTCTCGGTGAACTGCCGGTACACGGCCCCATGCGCCAATCGGATATGGAACCCCACGATGTTGCGGATCTCACCGATATCCTCGTCGCCCTCCACGTGCGGAGTGGTGATGGCGATAATTTCTGTGCGTCTCGGCATCTTGGCGACCTTGATATAATTGTTACTGTAACGCGCGGGCTCTGCTAAACCGGTTCGCCGGCGCTCCCCGCACGCCGCAGAATCGAATCCTCGTCGCGCTGCGCGCGCCGTGCGAGCACCAACAACATCAGTACGATTGCCGGCGCCACCCAGTTGATGCCGAGAATCGCGGCGCCCAGATCCCCGCCGTTGGCATCGGACATCATTCCAACCAGGTAGGGGCCCATGCCCAACCCAAAAATCGTCGAAGCGATGACGTAGATGCTCGAGGTGATGCCGCGCATACGCGGCAGCACCTGCTCAAACATGATGGTATACAGCGGCGGCAGCCAGCCCGTGAGGACCGCACTATAAAGAACGAACCTTGCATAGAAGCTTGGAACGTCGCTCGAGTGGTAGACCCACATGGCGATCAACGGCGACAACCCCAGGGAAACAAGGGCTATGTACGCTCTGCCCGCGCCGGGAAATCTCCCATTGACCCGATCCGACACGGGGCCGGCGATGAGCGGACCGATCACGCCCATTGCGGCTGCCAGCAGGCCAAACTGCAAACCGGTCTTGGTCGCCGACAGACCGTAATGCTTCATCAGAAACGAGGGGGTGAATCCCATGACGCCGTAATTGATCATCATCTGCAGCGAACCCACGGCCATGCACAGCAGCAGCGAGGGCGAATGCGCGATCACCGCGAAAGCGGGCTTGTCCGACAATCTCAGGCTTTGCAGCAGATTCAATATCACGAATATACCGAAGCCCACCACCGACCATTGCAGCGCATGCGGGTTTACCGACAGCGCGCCGATATGCAGCAGTGGCCGCGGTGCGAATGCGCTGGTGAGCCGCGTGAGAGCCATCATCGCCGGGATGAGCGCCGCCAGGACCAACACGTTCACGACCCAGTACCGCGCTCCTGCTTTGCGTGCCGCGAGCGAAAACCAGTTGCACACCGGGGTGACGGCAGCGAGCACCGCGAGGCTCGCAAGAAACGGATGCGGATCTGGCGGCGACTCGATCCCATCCAGCTGGCCGCGTTTCGGTTCGGGCATGCGCCACAGCATGACCGCCAGCACGAAGCCGGGAAGCGCCGCTACCAGGAAAGCGAATTGCCATCCTTTCAAGCTTAAGGGTGCGCGCACGCCCAGGAACAGCCCATCCCACCAGTCGGCCGCCACTCCGCCCAGCACCAAAGATCCGCCGAGACCCAGGGCGATCGAAGCCGCGATCACGGCCGTCGCGAAGCCGCGCCGCGATTTAGGGTAATGATCAAAGATCAGCGAGTAACCTGCCGGACCGGCGGCGCCCTCGCCGATGCCGACCCCTAAGCGCGAAACGGCCAGCAACGCAAATCCCTGGGCACCGGCGGCAAGCCCGGTGGCCAGCGACCAGAACGCCAGGGCGATGCCAAGCAGCCGCGTGCGTATCCAGCCATCCGCCAACCGCCCGATCGGCAGGGAGAACAATGCGTAAAACAGCGCGAATACCGTGCCGTACAGCAGGCCCATCTCGGCGTCCCCAACGGCAAGATCCTTCTTGATGCGCGGTGCGAGGATCGCGAGGATATTGCGGTCGAGCAAGCTGATCCCATTGGCCAGCGCGACCAGCGCCAGGGCATACTTCGCGGCCCGCGACACGCGTGGTGCGCTCACAGCTTGAACCATCGCTCCGCGTTGGTCTGCATCAGCTTCTTCTTGATCGCCGGCGGGACGTCCAGCAAGTCATGCGTGCGAACTTCATCGGCAACGAACTGGTAGGGATAATCCATCGCGTACATCACGCGGTCCTCGCCCATCACCGATTGGGTGAACTTGATCGCCGGTGCCCACGCCATCCCACTGGTGGTGATCAGCACATTGGAGCGTAAGTACTCGAGGATGGTTTTCCGCAAAGGCTTATTTCGCTCATGACGCTTCGCACGGACGCCCGCCTGGTGCATGTAATCGAGACGATAAACCCAGAATGGCAGCGCCTCGCCCATGTGCCCGACCATGATCTGCAACTGTGGGTAACGATCGAAAATGCCGATGGTGATCAGGCGCAGGAGATGCAGGCCGGTTTCCACGCCGAAGCCGAAGATCGCGCCGTCGAGGCCCGCCTCGAGCATCGGCCCGATCATCGAATCCGGGGGCGGCGACGGGTGGATGTAGAGTGGCTGGCCGGTGTCGGCCAGCGCGCGGAAAATCGGATCGAAGCGCGGATGGTCGAGATACTCGCCCTGGGTATGGCTGTTGATCTGCACGCCCTTGAATCCCAGTTGCTTGGCGCCGCGAGCGATCTCGGACGCCGACCATTCCGGATCCTGCGGCGCAACCGTGGTCATGCCCACATAGCGATCCGGCCTCGCGGCGACGTGCTCGGCGAGAAAATCGTTGGCGCGTTGCGCGATCTGCTTGGCCTCGCGCAGATCCAGGATGGCCTGCGCACCGGGCGCGGTCAGCGCGAGAACCGCCTTGTCGATGCCGGTCTCGTCCATGTGCCGAATGCGCTGCTCGCCAAGGTCAAGAAGCCGCTCGATGATCTGGGTTGCACGTTCGGAAGTACTGGTTGCGTAGAAACCCCACAACGAAGCCAACCCCAAGTCCGCGGTGCCGTTCTTCACCATCCGCATATAGACATCGATCTGCTCGCGCGTAGCAAAGGCTTCTTCGGTGGCGATCCGCAGGTAGCCGCGGTCACCGCCGGTCTTCAGTTCGTGAGTCATTGCTATCCTTGATGAACGGTCTTCAGAACCATACAGGCCATGACGCCCTCGGGCCCATCCTCGTGCCCGTGGCCGGACCATTTGACGCCGCCGAACGGCGCGTCAGGGCCGCCGAGCATCGTGGTGTTGATGCAGAACATTCCAGTCTCCACCTCGCGCGCGAGGCGCTTTTGACGCTTCGCATCGTTGGTCCAACTGTAGGCGGAAAGACCGTAGGGAAGGCGATTGGCCTCTGCGATCATGTCCTCTTCGCGTCGGTATGGATTTATCAGGGCAACCGGTCCAAACGGCTCTTCGTTCATGATGCCGGCGTCAATCGGGATTTCGGAGAGCACCGACGGCGCGTAGAAAAACCCTTGATTGCCAATACGCTTAGCGCCGCAGTGAAGCTTTGCCCCTGCTTCCGCCGCACTGCCGATCAGCCGATCCATCGCATCCGGGCGGCGCGCGTTCGCCATCGGCCCCATCTGCACGCCCTGCTCGAGTCCGTTTCCGACACGCAAGCTTCTGGCGCGCTCGACGAAGCCGTCGCGAAAACGGCTGAACACGCCTTCCTGAACGATGAAGCGCGTGGGCGAGACGCACACCTGACCGGCGTTGCGGAACTTCGATGCGGTCATCGTATTCAGGACCTGATCGACATCGACGTCATCGAAGACCAGCACGGCGCCGTGCCCGCCGAGTTCCATCGTGGTGCGCTTGCAATCATCCGCCGCGAGTTTCAACAGGTGTTTGCCGACCGCGGTTGAACCGGTGAAGCTTAAGCAGCGGATGATGGGCGACGCGAGCAGATGCCGGGACACCTCGTCGGGAACGCCGAATACCGCCTGTCCGACTTCCTTCGGCAATCCAGCATCCAGCAGACACTGCAGCACCGCGAGCGCCGATGCCGGTGCCTCCTCGGCCGACTTCAGGATCACCGAGCAGCCCGCTGCGATCGGCGCGCCGAGCTTGCGCCCGGGATTGCCTATCGGAAAGTTCCAAGGCGCAAACGCCGCGACCGGGCCGACCGGTTCGTAAGTCACGTCCGACTGCATCCCGGCCGGACGCACCAGCTGCCGTCCGTAGAGCCGCTGGCACTCGCCGGCGTAAAAATTGAACAGCCCAACATTCATCATCACTTCGACGCGAGTTTCGGCAAGCGTCTTGCCTTCCTCGAGGGTGGCGATGCGGGCAATGTCCTCCTGCCGTTCCTGCATCAGCCGGGCAGCGCCCGACAAGACGGCGGCACGCTGCTGCGCGGGCGCCACGCGCCACAATCGAAAGCCCCGCTGCGCCGTCTGCAGCGCGCGATCCAGATCCGCGCCATCAGCCAACGGCAGCGCACCGAGGGCCGCGCCCGTGGCAGGGTTCACCACCGTGTGCGTGCGGCGATGGCCGACCGGGATCTTCTCCCCGTCGATGATCATATGCAGTTGTGGATAGGTCATGGCGCTGCCTCGCGTTCGAGCCGTTCCACCTCACGGCCATAGGGTTTGATGCCGCGCGAAATCGCAAACGCGGCGAGCGGCATGAGTATCGATGCCGTCAATACGATGCTCTTCCACAAATCCGCATCGGAGTGAAACACGCGTTGGGTTACGCTGCCGATCAGCTGGCTGCCAAGCGCGCCGAATACGATGAACATGAACAGGTAGATGGCGGTGACCTGGCCGCGCATCTCATTCGGCGTGATGCGCTGGATCGCGGCGTTTTGCGGCACCGCCGATGCAAGCCCACACATTCCCGACAAGCCCAAGACAGAGCAGCGACAGCACTCCGGTGGGCATCAGCGGGGCAATAATCGAAAACGGCGCAGCGAGGGCAAACAGGATCGTCGAGGCGCGCACGTTGGCGTCCTTGTAGCGTTTGGAGAGCCACTCGACGAACAGCGTGCCGAACGCAGCGCCGAGCAGCGATGAGACGAGAAACATGAGACCCATCCAGTGGCCGATCCTGGCCTCGTTCCAGCCGTAGGTCCTGATCAGGAATGGCGCGCGCCAGGCCTGCACGCCAATCGACTCGGTGGCGCTGAACGCAAGGCCGATGAACAGCGGCAGGTAAATCGCCCCGCGCGCCTTGATTTCGCGCAGTACCGCGAACACCGGCAAGCGCTCGCGATACGCGGCGGCGCCGCGCCGCGCAGGCTCCCTCGCCAGCAGCAGCAGGCCGGAAATCACCAATCCGGGCGCGCCCACCATCATCAAAATCCATTGCCAGCCGTGGATCGTCAGCCCCATGCCAGTGGCTTACGGGCCAGGTGACAGCCGCGGTGATGAGCAGGCCGCCCAGAAAAATGCCGAGCGCATTGCCGCCGATGAAGCCCAGCTGCAGAAAGCCGATGGCGCGCGGCAACTTCGCCGGCGGGAACAGGTCGGCGAGCATCGAGTATGCTCCCGGCGCATGCGCCGAGCCGCCGGCACCCACCAGCATTCGACTCGAAAAGATCTGTCCGAAGCTCTGCGCCAGGCCGCCCAATGCGCGGTGATGCCGCCGATCGCGGCGATGCCGCAGGCGAGCACGATCTTGCGCGAGTATATGTCCACCAGCCGCGCCATCGGGATCCCGACCAGCACGTAAAATATGACGTTGGCCGGCCCGATCAAAAAGCCCAGCTGTTCATCGCTCAGATGGAAATCGACCTTGATGCGCTGTGCCATCATGGCGAACACTGAGGCATCGAAAAAATTCAGCATGGTCGCGAGAATTATCACGAACAGCGCGTAATAAGCAGCACCTCGCGCCGGCCACGGCTGTGCGCCCGGACTCGCGTCCACCGCCGCGACGACCGTCGCGGCGACCGCCGGAACCTCCCCCGTCATTATACTGCTCCTACCAATCCGATTTTTAGACCACGGATTGTATGTGTTAGATACAATAGGAATTATTGCTGGTTGTCCAGACTTTTGTTAGCGCCCGAAGCGCGGGCGTAGCGACGGGGAGTATCGGATCGCATGCAAAACCTGTCAGGCAAAACCGCGTTTGTAACCGGCGGCGCCAGCGGCATCGGACTCGGCATTGCCAAGGCGCTGCTCGGTGCGGGCATGAATGTAGTCATCGCGGATGTGCGCGACGATCATCTTAAGGCCGCCGAGGCCGAGCTGGGCTCGCCGCAGCAGGTGCTGGCGCTCAAGCTCGACGTGACCGACCGGGCCGACTATGCGCGCGCCGCCGACGCGGCCGAGGCGCGCTTTGGCAAGATTCACGTGCTCTGCAACAACGCCGGCGTCGCGGTCGTCGGGCCGACGGAACTGGCGACCTTCGCCGACTGGGATTGGGTGATGGGCGTCAACCTTGGCGGCACGATCAACGGCATCGTCACGATCCTGCCGCGCATCATGAGGCACGGCGAAGGCGGGCATATCGTCAATACCGCGTCCATGTCGGGTCTGATGCCGCACCCCGGCGCCACCATCTACGGCACTTCCAAGGGTGCCGCGGTGCACATGATGGAATGCATGCGCGCCGAACTCGAACCGCAGGGCATCATCTGCTCCGCCTTCTGTCCCGGCGCCGTGCAATCGAACATTGCCGAAGCGGCCAAGACGCGCCCCGCGGAGCTTAACGGACACCGGTTATGCCGAGGCCGACAAGCGGCGTCAACAGGGCGGCAATTTTTTTCATCTGTACATGACCAAGGAAGCGGTGGGCCAGCGGGTGCTGCAGGGCATCCTCAATGATGAGCTATACATCTTGACCCACAGCGAATTCCGTCAAGGCGTCGAGGACCGCGCGCAAGCCATGTGCGCAGCGGTGCCCGACCTGCCGGAGAACCTCGAATACAAGAGTACATTCAGCCGATTGTTTCGCAACCCGATCCACGCGGCGGAGACCGCGCGGCAAAGAGGATTGAAATCATGAAAGACTTCGCGGGCCGCACGGCATTCGTCACCGGCGGCGCGAACGGCATCGGCATCGGCCTGGTGCGCGCGCTGCTTAGGCAAGGCTGCAAGGTCGCCATCGCCGACATTCGTCAGGAATCCATAGACGCCGCGCTACAATCACTGCATCACGAACATGTCATGGGCGTGCAGCTCGACGTGTCCTCGCGCGAAGCCATGGCGAAGGCTGCGGACGCGGTCGAGGCAAGGTTCGGACCCGTCAGCCTGCTGTTCAACAACGCCGGCATCAACCTGTTTCAGACCATCGAGGAATCGAGCTCCGACGACTGGGACTGGGTCATGGGCGTGAACCTGCACGGTCCGATCAACGGCGTCATGACGTTTGCGCCGCGCATGATTGCCGCCGGCAAGGGTGGCTATATCGTCAATACCGCTTCGATGGCGGCCTTTTTGGCGGCTGGTAGACCCGGCATCTACAACACTGACCAAGTTCGCCGTGCGCGGCATGTCCGAATCGCTGCGGGCCAGCCTTGCGCCGCATGGCATCGGAGTGTCGGTGCTGTGCCCGGGACTGGTCAAGTCATACATCTACGCCAGCAACGACATCCGGCCCGCGGATCTCAAAGCTGGGGCCAAACCGGTGGACGCTGAGGGCGTGAAGCGGCTGGCCGAAATCCACGAATTCGGCATGGAGCCCGACGTGATCGCTGAGCGCGTGCTCGAAGCCATGCGCGAAAACCGCTTCCATATATTCACGCATCCGGAGTTCAAAGAAGAGCTGCGAACGGTGTTCGATGAGGTTTTGCAGGATTTTCGCGACTATCCGCCGGATGCCGGACACGACCAGCGCATCGGCTTTGAGAAGATGCGCCGCGAAAGCTACGCGCAGCAACGCAAGGGCCTGAAGTCGACCTAGACCCGTGAATTTACCTGGCGCGGCGCTGTCAGCGGGCGTGGCCGGTCCAGGTGCGCAGCCCCGGCGCGGTGCGGTCCTCACCGGCTAGCGCCCTGGCCACCGCGGGTCGCGCCGTCATTTTCTCGCGCCAGACAACCAGACGCGGACAGCGCTTCGCGACCTCAAGTTCCGGAAACATCCGCTCAACCATCATGCCGCACATCGAATAGAAGTTGATGTCGGCGAGCGTGTACTCATCGCCCGCCAGCCACTTGGTGCTGGCGAGCTGCGCCTCCACCTTGTCGATAGCGTAGATGATCTTCTCCGTGGCATTGGCGAGGTCGGCCTCGCTGAAGCCCGAGCGCGCCGTCTGCCATTTCTTGCGCTGATCCGGCAGCGGAATGCGCTCCATCAATTTCTCGAACTCGCCGCTCTCGATCTTGCGCGCGATGATGCCGACCATGCGATGCCAGCCGTGCATCGAGACATGATTCATCACGTGCTCATCGACGAACTTGTTCCAGTAGCGCATGCGCGCCGCGCCGACGGGGTTGCGCGGCCGCAGCGGCACATCGGGAAATACATCCTCGAGATACTCGTTGATCACGGTCGTGTGAGTGATGATGTTGCCGTCATGATCAAGCACCGGGACCTGGCCCTCGGGATTGATCGCTACGAACCACTCGGAGTGCTGCTCGAACTTGTGCAAATCCACGTACATGCTCTCGAAGACAAGGCCCTTCTCGAGCAACGGGATCATCGACTTGAGCGAGTTCGCTGCAGGTTCGGCGTGATAATACTTGAGTGTCACGGGGGGCGTCCTATCGTGTGGTGTGGGTACCAAGAATACCGCCGTCGACGGCGATGGATTGCGCGGTGATATGGCTGGCGCGGTCGGAGAGCAGGAAACAGGCCAGTTCCGCAAGCTCCTCGGCGGTCCCGATGCGGCCCATCGGCACTCCCTTGCCAAGCAGGGCCCGGATCGCGTCGGGACTCGCGTTGGGATCGAGTTGCATCAGCATCGGCGTTTCGATCAGACCCGGCAGCACACAGTTGACGCGCACGTTGTGCGGCGCGGCCTCGATGGCGGCGGCGCGTGCCAGCCCCAATACGCCATGTTTGGAGGCCACGTAAGCGGCGTTGTTAGCCATGCCGCGCTCGCTCGCGAGGCTGCCGGTGACGACGATGCTGCCGCGCCTGCGCCCGATCATGCCCGGAAGCACGCGCTTGATTGCCCAGAATACGCTGGTCAGGTTGGTGCGGATCACCGTTTCGAATGTGTCCTCGTCGTAGCCGCCGAGCGGGGAAAATTTACCGCCGGTACCGGCATTGGCGAACAGCCCTTCCACGGGACCGAACCTGTCTTCGGCCTTGCCGATGATTGCGAGCAGTGCTTTTCGATCCGACACGTCGGCGACGCCATGCGCCGCCGTGCCGCCGGCGCGCTCGATCGAATCGGCTGCTGCTTCGAGCTTAGCCGCGCTGCGCGCGATCAGGAATACCTGCGCACCCCGGCGCGCCAGCATCGCCGCTGTGGCAAGCCCAATGCCGGTGGACCCTCCGGTGACGAGAATATGGCGGCCGCCAAACTCGCTCACGGCGGTCATGACAGCATTTTGGGACCTGTTTTCTTCGCCGCCTCGATCTCCGCCGCGCGATCGCGCTTGATCGGCACGTCGCGCCCGGCCTGCACGGCGGGGCGATCGCCCACCAGGGTAAGCCAGCGCTTAAGATGCGCGAACTCATCGACGCTCACCCCCGACCATTCGTATCCGGAGACCCAGGGCCAAAGCGCCATGTCGGCGATCGAATAGGCCCCGGCAATGTACTCGTGGGCTGCGAGTTGCTTGTCCAGGACGCCGAACAAGCGCGTCACTTCACGTTGATAGCGATCGATCGCGGCCTGGATTTTCTCGGGGAAGTAGCGCAGGAACACATTTGCCTGGCCCATCATAGGACCCACGCCCGACATCTGGAACATCAACCATTGGATCACCTGGCTGCGGCCTTGAACATCGCGGGGCAAGAACTTGCCGGTCTTCTCGGCCAAGTAGATCAGAATGGCGCCCGATTCAAACAGCGCAAACCCATCGTCGAGCAACGCCGGAATGCGTCCGTTGGGATTGAGCTTCACATACCAATCGGACTTCTGTTCGTTCGTTGCAAAATCGATGACCTTCACCTCATACGGCAGGCCCATTTCTTCCAGCGCGATCGAAATCTTCCAGCCGTTCGGTGTGGGCGCAGTGTAGAGCGTGATCGACATAATCGGACCCCAAGCGCCTGATACTTTAGGTGGCGCGAAATGACAATTCCCTTTCAGCCCCAGCGGTTGATTTCCGGACCCGGCGCCCAGTAGGCACTGGGATCGGCAACCCGCGCCAGCGCCAGCGCCTTCCGCACTGACGGCCTTCCCTTGACGCGTTCCATCCACGCCATGGTGAGCTTTTTGCCGGCGAAGCCTTCCGGCACCAGCTTCACCATGCCGGCAAGCCAGGCATAGCTTTCCAGATCGGCAATCGTGAAATTCCCCATCAGCCAGTCGCGCCCGGCGAGTCTTGCCTCGGTCTTCTCGACCGCCGCGGTTATCTTGGCCCTGCTGTCGGCAAATTTGTCATCCGCAAACACACCGGCGCCGATCATCTCCCAACGCATGCGTAAATCGGCACTGCCGATCTTTTCCAGCATCGCAGGATTGACCTGCGGCGGATGCGCCTTGCACCCAAGGAAGGCGGCGGCAGGCGCGGTGCGCTCGATCATCTGACGACACCAGGTCATGGTTTCCCAGCGGCCATACGGGTTGGTTGGCCGCAGCGGCGCTCCGGGCCCCACATCATCCAGATAGCAGGCAATGAAGACCGAATCGGCCATGGCTTCACCGTCCACCACGAGCACCGGGCCTTCGCCCTCGACGCTCATGCCAACCTCGGGCTGCTGCGCACACGCCAGCGCGTGCCGAGCGCCCTCTGCAAGACCGATGCGAATGAGATCAGCGTGAACACCCTTTTCGAACAAGGCGGCAAGCACCGTAAAAGACGGACCGTTGGGCTCGCCGTGATACAGGGTCACGCTCATGTCGCAGGTTCCCGGCCGATGTGCGGCTGCTCGAGTATGGTGACGCGCTTGACCATGCTGGTCCTGCCCAGCGCCCAGCAAGCCTTGGTGGCCGGTCGCGCATAAATGGCGCGCAGCCAGCGCAGGATGTTGGGCGTCTGCTCATCATTGGACAACGATGGTTGCGACAGCGGCAGTGCGTAGGCGAGGTTGAATCCATTGGCATCTGCGAGGCTGTACTGGTTGCTCGCGAGCCACGAGCGCTTGGTGAGCGCCTCCTCCAGCATGCGGATGCCGACGGCCACCCGGCGCCGCGACTCATTCATCTCATCGTCGCCAAACTGCCCGTAAATCGCCTTGCGCCAGGCAACGCGGCGTTCAGGCAGGGGAATGCGCTCGATCGCGGCCTTGAGTTCCTCCGGATCCTTCGACCTCACCGCGGGACCCACGAATACGCTCCACCCGATCATCGAAAAGCTCGGCGCCAGCCATTGATCCATGAATTTCATCCACCAGCGAATGCGCCAGCGGTCAAGCGGGTCGTCCGGCATCAATTTTGGACCCGGGAAAGTCTCATCGACGTATTCCATGATCGCGGTGGATTCAGTGAGCACGAGATTCCCATGCTGCATCGCCGGAATCGTCCCCTGAGGATTGATCGCGAGGTACTCGGGCTTGTGCTGATCAAAATTGAGCAGGTCTAGATAGTGGCTGTTGAAGGCCACGCCCTTTTCCATCAGGGCCAGCATGGGTTTGCCGGAATTGGCGTTCGGCTCCCAGTGGTAAAGCGTTACATCGGACATTTAGCCACACCCTTAAATTGGCGAGATGCGGCCGACCCCTCGCGTCCATTGACGCGAGGGGGAGCGCAATCAGAACCTCCTTTCGCCGAAACCCTTTGTGGTCATCAGGTTCGCGGCCCGAAGCTCTTCCTGAACTCGATCGACACGGTGCGCGGCACCGAGGGAATGCCGTACTTCATCCCCTCGAGCGTCGTCAGGTCGAAGAGCTGCGTGTACCAGATGCCATTCGCCAGATTGTAGCCCACCACGGAGACACTCCAATTCCCATCGTCGGGTTTGTACGTGACGCGGCCGTTCAGCAGGTGATAACCCGGGAGCCAGCTCTCCGGATCGTTATTCGCATTGGTGAAGTAGCCGGACGAATAACTGTAATCGAGACGCGGCGTAATCGAGGCGGCGTTGGGCAAGCGCAGCTGGTACTGCGCGCCCAGGCTCCACTTCGAGTCCTGGAAGCCGGGGTAGAGATCTCCCAGCGTGATTCCGGTGTTCGGGTCGACGTAGGTGAACTCGAAATGCTGGTGGCTGTAGCTGCCATCCAGGCTGAAGCCGCCGATATTATAATTAAGCTCGAGCTCGCCGCCGTAGATATTGGAGTTTCCGCCGTTGATGGGCGCCGCGCAGGGTTCCCCCGCAGGTCCGCCGAATTGCGGGCACGTGAGCAGAACGACCTGCATTTGCTTGTACTTATTGTAGAACGCCGCGACATTGGCGCGCAGTGAATGGTCGAACCAATCCGACTTCATGCCGACTTCGTAGGCGGTCAAGGTTTCATTCCCGAACGGCTGAATCTGTTGGGGGATGAACGGCCGCGGATTGGTGCCACCACCCTTGAATCCCGTCGATACACTCGCATAGGTCATCAAATCGGGGGTCCAATGGTAATCGAGGTTCGCTCGATAATCGACATGGGAACCCGAGTAACTGCCAACCTCACCGTTCTCAAAGGGTGGCGGGAAGAACACGCTCTGGCCGCCGCCGATGCTGGAGGGGTTGTAGCGATTGTAGGTGTAGTCCTTCTTCTGATTCGTGTAGCGCACGCCCAAGTTGAGGTCGAGCTTGTCGACGACGTGCCACGTGGCGTTGGCGAAGGCCGCGTAGTCTTTTTCGGAAATCGGATCGTCGCCCAGGAAATCGAAGGACCCGGGGAATATGTAGTCCAGCACCTGATGGGTGGGATAGTTGGTGACCTGATCGAGCAGGAATCCGCCGACCGTGTAATCGATCAGGGTGCTCACGGTGCCGGTCAATCGCAATTCCTGCGTTAACGTGTGGTTGTCCAATTCGGACCAGCCCAAGGAGGATCCGACCGGCGACGTATCGTCGTCATTCACCCACTGACTATTGAACTCGCGATATGCCGTGATCGACTTCACCGCGAGAGTATCGCTAAGTTTCCAATCCATGGTGAGGTTGGTTCCCCATACCTTGGTGTAGGTGTACGGCGCCCAGCAATAGGTGTTGGCGGCGATGCCCGTCGCGCAGAAATTCGCATAACTGACATACGGGCTGGATGGAATAAATTGGGCAACGTTGGTGGTGGGCGGCAGTTTCGAATTGATTAGCCCGCTGGGCCAACCGACGCTGGGATTGACCGCCAGCAGCGTGGTCCCCGCCACCTCGGAGTTGTCGATGCTCACATCACCGGTCAAATTCACCTCGAAGTTATCGCTCGCCAGCCAGCGCAGCGCGAGACGGCCCGCGTGGTAATCCGTGCCGCCTTCCTTGCCGGCCACGCAGTTCTGATCGTAACCGCCGCTGGACGGAATGCCGGACGCAGGAGCCAGGCAACCATAGTCGTAGCGCGTGACATATCCGTCCTGGTTACGCGACACCCCGGAAACGCGCAGGAACAAATTGCCCGGGATGAGGGCCCAATCCCCCACGGCCCCGATGTCGATGAGATTCCTTTGCCCGTATTGCACTTTCACGTAGCCCGAATCGTCGCCCTTCGGTTTCTCGGTGTAGAGCTTGATGGATCCGCCTTCGGAATTGGCGCCGGACAGTGTGCCCTGCGGACCGCGCAGAATTTCCACCCGGTTGAGATCGAGCAGCGCGAAATCGGAGCCCGTGAGGCTGGTGTAATACACATCGTCGATGTAGATGCCGACGCCGGGCGCGAATGCCGGATCGAAGTCGGCCTGGCCGATGCCGCGAATGTACGCGGTCATGCCCGGACCAAATGCGCCGCCGGTTTGCACCAGCTGGACGTTGGGCGCCTGCTGAGCGATGTCAGCCAGGGAAGTCTGGGATCGCGCCTCCATCATGGCGCTGGAGACCGCCGTCATTGCGATCGGCACATCCTGTATGTTTTCCTTGCGAAACTGCGCCGTGACGATGATCTCGGTCAGCGGTACTGATTGATCGCCCCCCTGCGCTGACTGGTCTGTGGTGGCCGGCGCGGCCATTGCCATCGCGACCACCATGGAACCCGCCGCCGCCGCGCAAAGCATTGAAATTCTTCGTGTAGTAGCCACCATGTTACTCCCCTCCTTCTGTAGTGCCGACACAGAATCGGTTTCGACGCGTTCTTTTTTTGTTTCGATTTTTTGTAAGTAAAACAAACAAATTTCGCGAACGCAAGACTGAAACAATTGTTAGCATTCCGGCCACTCTATTTCTAGCTCGCGAGCCCGAGGGCCGCTATCGCGTTGTCTTTCAAAATGAGATCGTGAACCTCGGGTTTGAAGCCTGCTTCACGGAAGTCCTTGATCCAGCGATCGGGCTTGATCAATGGGAAGTCCGATCCGAACAGCATTTTGCGCTTCAGCTGAGTATTCGCGTATTGCACCAACTGCGGCGGAAAATACTTCGGCGACCAGCCGGACAGATCGATGTACACATTGGGTTTGTGCAAGCACACCGACAGAGCCTCGTCCTGCCACGGCCAGGACGGATGCGCGATGATGATGGTCATGTCCGGAAAATCTGCCGCCACATCGTCGACATGCATGGGATTCGAATACTTCAGGCGCATTCCGCCGCCGCCGCGCATGCCCGTGCCGATCCCTGAATGGCCGCTATGGAAAATAGCCGGCAGTTTGTGTTCCGCGATCACCTCGTAGAGCCCGTACGCCATCCGGTCGTTCGGGAAGAATCCCTGCACCGTCGGGTGGAACTTGAATCCTTTGACGGCGTATTCCTTGATCAGCTGGCGGGCCTCGCGCACGCCCATCTTGCCCTTGTGCGGATCGATGCTGGCGAACGCCACCATGATGTCGCTGTTTTCGCGCGCCGCGTCGCACACCTCGGAGTTCGGAATGCGCTTCGCGCCGAGCTCGTGCTCCGAGTCCACGGTGAACATCACCAGGCCGATTTTGAGTTCGCGGTAGTAGGCGACGGTTTCGGCGATGGTGGGACGCTTGCCGGCCTTGAAATATCTCGATGCCGCATCCTCGTATTCCTGCCAAACCTCGTCCGCCGGCTGCCGACAGGACACCTCCGCGTGCGTATGCACGTCGATCGCAATCAAATCATTGACCTTCATTTCGGTTCCTAGGCTACGGGCTGCTCGCTGTCGGGCAGCGCTGAGTGTGGCCTCGCCGCAATCTTGAGCGGCTCCGTCGAGGGCAGTTGCGCGAGGCGATGCAGCAGGTCGAGCAGGTGCACCCGCTCCTCCAAGCCGATTTGCGCGATGACGCGCGCCTCATGTTGCGCTTGCAGTTCCGCGGCACGTTCCAGCAATGCCCGGCCGCGCGCGGTGAGATGCAGCGAGTAGCTGCGAGCATCGGACTCGGATTTACGGCGCCGGATCAACGCGCGGCCCTCAAGATCGGCGACGGTTGCGACAAAGTTGGCTTTTTGAATTCCGAGCGCCTCGGACACGCAGGACTGACTGCTGCCCGGGTTCTGATCGATCAAGAGCAGCACCGTGAACTGCACCGGCCGCAGCATCAGCGGCGCGAGCACTTGGCTTAAATCCGCGAAAATGACGCTCTGTGCCCGGCGCAGCGCGTAGCCGACGTAGCCGGCAAGGGGTGTCATTTTCAAGTCGCTGCCTCCCTTTTTGGGGTCGCATCGGGTCGCTTGCCCGTTTTCCGCCAATTTTGCCCCACGGCGCGAAAAAAACTCGACGAAGAGCGACATGGGATTGGCTGCATCGAGCAGTGAACACCGCACCTAAGGCCCGAGTTGGCATATATCGTGCTTTGCGCCGGGGGACTAGTTGCACGCGATAATTATTTGGTATAACTATCTGCAGGGCTGGAACTCATAAATAAGGTTTATTCCTGTCGGCAAGGGCGAGTCCGCGACGGGGGGGAGTAATTCAATGGCCCACATCGAGTCGTTTTCAACGGCTGGCCTCGACCCACGCCACAAGCTCACGTTCTGGAATGACCGGGCGAGCGAGAGTTTCTCGCCACTGGTATCCGAGCCCGAGGATATTCGGGTATTCAACGGCTCCATCGTGCGCGGCTCGCTCGGCGATTTGAGCGTCGCCGAAGTGTATTCCGATGCGCAGATCGTCCGGCATTCGCGCTCGCATGTGGCACGCACCAAGAATGCGTTGTTCTTTCTGCAGCTGCAGTTGGAGGGCGAAAGCATCAGTCGCCAGGACGGGCGTGAGTCTTTTCTGCAAGCAGGCGATTTCAATCTGTGCGACAGCACGCGCCGCTACGATATCGTTTTCACCGGCGCCAACCGCATGCTGGTCCTCGGCATACCGAACACCATCCTGCGTCGTCAGGTAGGATGTCCCGAGAGCCTCGCCGCCATCTCGATGCCCGGCGGGCGCGGCGCCAGCGGGCTATTGTCGCAGCTGCTGCGCAGGTATTGGCGCGAATACCACCAGGGGCTCGATGAGCAAACCTGTGCGCGCGTCGCGGTTGCGATCCTCGACCTCATCGGCGCCGCCTACGCGGAACTTCCCCAGACCCTCGCCGACCGCTCCTCCCTGGGAACGGCACATCGGATCCGCATCATCAATTACATTGAGGCGCACTTAAGCGATCCTGATTTGACGCCGACACGTATCGCCGAGGCCTGCAAGATGACCACGCGCTACCTGCATCACCTCTTTTCGGATCACGATGAGACCGTGGCGCGCTATATTCTGCGGCGCCGGCTGGAGGCGTGCTCACGCGCGCTGCAATCAACCGCGCAACGAGGCCGCACCGTGACCGCCATTGCGTTCGACTATGGATTCAACAGTCCGACTCACTTCGGCCGGGTATTTCGCGCGAAATATAACGCGACGCCGCGCGAATATCGTCGCGACAATGGCAGCGCACGCTAACGCCGGCCGCCCGCGTCCTTGTCCTGATTTGCACGGTGAATGATATAGGCGCGGATGCTCTGCAAATCCTGCGGCGTGATCTCGGTCTTGAACGCGACCATGCCGCGGTCCGCGAGGCTGCCTTGACGAACCACCAAATCCATCGCCGCGGCATCCTTGATGTAAGTCGAATAGCGCAGGTCCGGCAGTACCCCCGATCCGGTCGCGGCATCGCCGTGACAGGTTGAACAGTAAGTGTGATAGAGCGCCTTGCCGGCATCGACGCTGGCCGCAGGCGCATTGTCGGGCGGCGGGTCGAGAACCGCGGGGGCCGCTGCCGCAAGCGGCGGCAACGTCTGGGTTGCACCCAGCTTGAACACGAGCACTCGCGGCAGGTTCGAGGCAATGTGCGAAACGAGCGCCAGCTCGCCCGCAGCCAGTCCAAAGGCGCCGCCCCAGCCGACTTCTACTGCAACGTATTGTTCGCCGTCGACCTCATAGGATATGGGTCCGGCGAGTACGCCCGCCTGTGTTTCGGCGGACCACAGGCGCTCGCCGGTGTCGGCTCGATAGGCGACGAATTCGCCCATTCCCGTGCCCTGAAACACGAGGTTGCCCGCGGTCGACACGACGCCGCCGTTCCACGGATGTCCGAGCTCAACCCGCCAGACCTCTTTGCGTGCGACGGGATCCCAGGCCGCGAGATGGCCCTTCAGGCCCGCCTCGATCGCCAGTTTGATCTTGGAATCCTGCGGCAGACTCCCGGATGTGAATTCATCGCCGGTATTCCAACCCAGTTCGCGCTGCGGTGAA
Source organism: uncultured Gammaproteobacteria bacterium (assembly GCA_963787695.1). Lineage (GTDB taxonomy): Bacteria > Pseudomonadota > Gammaproteobacteria > Steroidobacterales > Steroidobacteraceae > Bog-1198. Next base: position 4,353,965 of record CAWBDX010000002.1, on the reverse strand, counting down.
TCGCGCTCAGGGGAAAATGGGAATGCCGCCTCCGTGACCGGGAGGTACACCAGCTTGGTTGTGGGGCTGAACGACATCGGCTGCCAGCTGTGCGCGCCGCCAGGGCCGGGCATCGACACGAACAGCTTGCCGCTCTCACCATAGCGGGCCAGGTGAACTTCGATGGGGCGCCCGGTTTTCGGATCAACCCCCTTGGCCCAGGTGGTGGTGGCGAAGGCGTCGGCGGATATCAGCTGCCCGGTTGCGCGGTCCAGCACGTAGAAAAAGCCGTTCTTCGGCGCCTGCATGAGAACCGCTCGATTCGCGCCGCCGATGTTCAGATCCGCGAGTATCATCGGCGAGCAGGCATCGAAGTCCCACTCATCACCTGGCGTGGTTTGATAGTGCCATACGTACTCTCCGCTATCGGCCGTCAACGCCACGATCGACGACAAATACAACGCATCGCCATGCATCTTGCCGCGGTTCCACACGCCATTTCCCACGCCGATGTAGACGAGGTTCAACTGCGGGTCGTACACGATCGAGTCCCATACCGGGCCGCCGCCGCCGAGTTTCCACCACTCGCCGCTCCAGGTTTTTGCCGCGCTTTGCAAGGCGGGACTTTCGAACGGCTTCGACGGATCTCCCGGAACCGTGAAAAACCGCCACACTTGTTTACCATCGTTGGCATCGTAGGCGGTGACGTAGCCGCGCACGCCCATCTCGCCGCCGCCGTTGCCAATGAGCACCATGCCGTTGACGATGCGCGGCGCTCCCGTGATGGTGTAGCGCCCGCCCTCGGGGACGGTCTTGACCTCCCAGACAGGTTTGCCGGATGCCGCGTCCAGCGCAATCAGCCGCCCATCGAGAGTTCCCAGGTAGAGGCGGCCGCGCCACGCCGCGACGCCGCGATTCACGACATCGCAGCAGGCATTGATGCCTGCCTGGCCCGGAACCTTTGGATCATAAGTCCACAGGGGCGCGCCGGTCTTGGCATCCAGCGCGAACACCTTGCTCCACGCGCTGGTCACGTACATGACGCCATCGATGACCAACGGCGTCGATTCCTGGCCGCGGTGTGCGGTATCCAGATCGTAGAACCAGGCAAGCCCCAATTGCTTGACCGTATCGACGTTGATTTTCTGCAAGGGACTGAAACGCTGTTCATCAAACGTGCGCCCCGGGCTCATCCAATTCCCGGGTTCGTTGTTCGCCCCGAGCAGGCGCGCTTCGTCCACCGCGGCCGCAGATCTCGGGCTCGGCGAGGACTTTGCGGCGGGGGGCGGCGGCTGATTGCACGCGGCAAGCGCGAAATTCAGGGCGGCCAAAGCGCAGAGCCGGCGTATCAGGGTAGTATTCAAAACAAGTTCTCCGCGCCTTTGTAAAAGCATACAAGCCGAATGAGGCGCCACTGCCTGCATGGCTACTCGACGGATAAAGAGCTTCGAATCGATCCAGAGCGAACGCCCGCCAGCGGCGCAAGAGGCTAGCATAGAGGTCGGATTTCATTGGAGGACATGCGATGCGCGCCTATGAACTCGTCGCCGGAAGCCAATCCATCGATGGCCTGCGCCGCTGCGATCGCCCCGAGCCCGAACCCCTGCCGACGCAAATCCTGGTTCGCATCCAGGCGGCGTCGCTGAATTACCGCGACCTGATGATCGCGCGCGGCCATTACGGGCGGTCCGCTTAACACAAACGTCATTCCGCTGTCCGATGGCGCGGGCGAGGTCGTCGCGGTCGGCTCGGCGGTCAGCCGTTTTCGCGTCGGCGAGCGCGTCGCGGGCACGTTCTTTCGCAATTGGATCGACGGCCCGCCGCCTCACGGGCCCTGGTGGCGCTCGGCGCACCGCCCGCCGACGGCGTGCTCGCCGAATATGCGATGTTTGCCGAACAAGATGCAGTGGCGGTTCCCGCACATTTGTCGGCGCAGGCCGCCGCGACGCTGCCCTGCGCGGCGGTGACGGCGTGGCGCTCGCTGATCGACATTGGTCGCACTGGCGCCCGGCGAAACGGTGCTGCTGATAGGGACCGGCGGTGTCTCCATATTTGCGCTGCAATTCGCGCAAGCTTGCCGGAGCGCGCGTGCTCATCATCTCATCCAGCGATGAGAAGCTCGAGCCCGCGCACGCGCGCTCGGCGCCGACCACGTGCATCAATTATCGGACCAACCCCGAGTGGGAACGTGAAGTGCTGAAGCTCACCGAAGGGCGCGGCGTCGACCACGTGCTCGAGGTCGGCGGCGCCGGCACGTTGAGCCGCTCCATCGCCTCGGTGGCGGTCGGCGGGCGAATTGCCTTGATCGGCGTGCTGACCGGGATCGGCGCCGCGGGCAGTCCCTACGGGCTGCTCGGCAAACAAGCCAGCGTGCACGGCGTTTTCGTCGGCTCGCGCGGGCATTTCGAACGCATGAACGCGGCGATCGCCGCAAATCGCCTCGAACCGATCGTCGATCGCGCATTCGCCTTCGACGAGGCCGCCGCGGCCTATCGTCATCTCGAGAGCGGCAACGCACTTCGGCAAAGTGGTGCTGCGCATTTGAGCGCCGAGACTCACGGTACGCGATGCAGTCTATGCGCTGCTGCGCGAATTCGGGCTGACCACGGTATTCGGCAATCCCGGATCCACCGAGCTGCCGATGTTCCGCGATTTCCCGGCCGACTTCCGCTACGTGCTCGGCCTGCAGGAATCGGTGGTGGTCGCGATGGCCGATGGCTTCGCCCAGGCCCGCGGCGACGCCGCGCTGGTCAACCTGCACTCCGCCATCGGCGTCGGCCATGCCATGGGCAGCATATTCACCGCCTTTCGAAACCAAACGCCGCTGGTGATCACCGCCGGCCAGCAGGCGCGCTCCATCCTGCCCTTCGAACCGTTTCTCTATTCCGAACAGGCGGCGCAGCTGCCGAAGCCGTACGTCAAATGGAGCTGCGAGCCGGCGCGGGCCGCGGATGTGCCCGCGGCGATCGCGCGCGCCTACTACACCGCCATGCAACCGCCGCGCGGCCCGACCTTCGTATCGATTCCGGTGGATGACTGGGATCGGCCTTGTGCCACAGTCGCGCGCGCGACCGGTCAGCCGCCGCAGCGCGGGCGACCCGCAGCTCCTTGCCGCGCGCCGCGGCCGCGCTACGCGCCGCTCGCCGACCGGTCATCGTGGTCGGCGCATCGGTGGCGCGCGATGATGCCTGGGATGAGACCATCGCGCTCGCCGAGGAGCATCAAGCCGCCGTGTGGGTGAGCCCGATGTCGGCACGCAACAGCTTTCCCGAGCGCCATCCGCTTGTTCGCCGGCTTCCTGCCTGCCGATCGCGCCGCGATCGTCGAGCGCCTCGACGGAGCCGATTTGATCCTGGTGCTCGGCGCGCCGGTATTCACCTATCACGTCGAAGGCAGCGGGCCGCACATTCCGCCCGGCGCGCCGCTTGGTGCAACTGACCGACGATCCAGGCGCCGCGGCGTGGTGTCCCATCGGCACCTCCATCGTCACCAATCTGAAACTTGGGCGTGGCCGCGCTGCTCGGCGCTGCACCCGCCGTGCCGCGCACGCCGGCGACCGACGCCGCGCGCGCGCCTCGGCTGCCACGGATTCTCTGAGCGATCGCTTATCTCATGCAGCAGATCGCCGCTCTGCGCCCGCGCAGACAGCATCATCGTCGAGGAGGCGCCGAGCAGCCGCGGCGCGATGCACGATCACCTGCCCATGCTCGAGCGCGACACCTTCCACACCTGCGCGAGCGGCGGTTTAGGCCATGGACTTCCCGCAGCCGTTGGTGTCGCGCTGGCGCGGCCCGGCGCCAAGGTCATCGGACTGCTCGGCGACGGCTCCGCCATGTATTCCATTCAAGGGCTTTGGACCGCGGCGGAGTTCGAACTGCCCGTGGCGTTCATCATCGTCAACAACTCAAGCTATCGCGCGCTCGAGGAATTCGGCCGGCACTTCGGTATCGATGCCCTTCCCGGCGTGCAGCTGCCGCATCTCGATTTCTGTGCGCTCGCCAAAGTCAGGGCGTCAAGCCATGCGGGTGAACGCTGCGAGGATCTCGACGCCGCGCTGCTGAGGTGTTCTGCGGCCAGGGCTCCCATGCTGCTCGAAGTCCGCGTCAAATGACGGATCCCACGTCGACGAGAATTTTAAGACCCTCCTGGCGTCGCAGCCGTTCGAAGCCGCGCTCTACGACATCCTCGAAGGGAATCGTTTCAACCCAGCCATCCAGTGGGTAGTTGCCGGCCGCCATCGCGGCGATGACGCTCGGGAACGCGTGGGCCGATAGCGCAACTCCTGTGAGCTTGACCTCGGGCATCAGTAAATCGAAGGGCGGCACCACCACGGGAACGTGGTGGATCGCCACGACCACCGCCGTACCATCGACGCGCGTGCCATGTAGCATGGCGTGAAATGAGGCCGGCACGCCGGCCGCGTCCACCGATGCATGCGCGCCGCGGCCGCCGGTTATGTCGCGAATCGCTTCGATGGGATCGCAGGCGGTCGGATCGATTGTTACGCGCACGCCGAGACGCGCGAGCACCAGACGGCGCTGCGGCGATGGGTCCACGGCGATGACCTCGACACCCGCGCTTCTGCAGCGTGAGGCATACGCCGATTCCGATCGGACCCGCACCATGAATTGCGGCCGTCTGGCCGGCCTCGAGCCGGCAGCGGTTCGCCGTGTGCCATGCGATCGCGAGCGGCTCGATGAGCGCCCCTTGCAGCGGCGTAACACCGTGCGGCAGGCGGTGCGCCATCGAGCGGCGCACGACCGTGTACTCGGCCAGCCCCCCATTGCGGTTATAGCCGTGAATCGCGAGCGTCGGGCAATGATTGTATTGGCCGATGGCGCACCAAAGGCAAGCGCCGCAGGTTTCCGAGGGTTCGACCGCGACCAGATCGCCCGGCGCAAGATCCGCAACCGCGGCGCCACAGGCGACCACTTCGCCGCACAGCTCATGGCCTAGAATTACGGGGTTTTTGACACCGGTCAGCGGGTGCGGTGTGAGACGCGTTGTTATCGGTCCGTTGTAGTATTCGTGCAGGTCGCTGCCGCAAATCCCGTTATAGAGCACTCGCAGCTTGACATCGCCCGGACCCGGCTCCGGTTCGGGGACCGATTCCAGTCGCAAATCGCGCGGACCGTGATAGACCGCAGCGCGCATTATTGCCGGGCGCAAATCCTAGGACTTCGCTTTCTTCGCAGGTTTCGACTTGCCAGAACCATTGAGGGCGACAGCTTGGCGAACCAGCGTCTTGAAAGAGGACTCGTCAACTTCTTCTCCTTCGTGGATGTCGATCGCGCGGCGCACGTTGCCGTCGAGGCTCGAGTTGAAAAGACGGGCCGGATCCATAAGCTGCGCGCCCTTGGCGAAGGTAAGCTTCACCACCTTCTTGTAGGATTCGCCAGTGCAGATGATGCCCGCGTGCGACCAAACCGGAGTGCCCATCCACTTCCACTCCTCGATGACGTCCGGGACTGCTTCTTTGATGAGCTTGCGCATTCTGCCGAGGGTTGCGCCGCGCCAGTCCTCGAGTTCGGCGATCCTTTTCGAGATGAGCTCGGATGCCGGCTGGCCTTGGATCGCGCCTGACTTTTTCATGTTCTCGTCCTCGAAAACTTCAGCGCTATGTTACGGCGGGCGTATGCGCGCGGAAATGGCCAATCGTAATGAATTTCTCATGAAAGCACACTCGTTCATCCGCGCTAGCTTCAGCGCTGGTCGTATTCATCGTGGCGGTGCCACCAGACCCCCTTCTCGTTGCGCCCCTTGGGGGCCCGGTCGAGCCACTGGTACGCACCCCAGAGTCCGTCCAGTCCGCGCGCATAGGTCGAATAGGCGTGGCAGAGGACGCCGTCCTCGAGTGCGAAAGCGCTCATGCCCGGCCGATCGCGCCTGAAGGTGGACACGTCGACCCCGCACGTGGCCGCAAACTGGGCCTCCGCCCCCTCGCCGCCCTCCTCGTTCGTGCGCGGCTGCGAATCCGGATCGCGGTAGAAGTTGTATTCGACGCCCTCGTGCTGTTGCTCCCTGGTGTAGGAAACCGAAAAGTCGAAGTTAAAGTCACTGGCTTGCGATGACGCCCAAGGGAAGCTCCAGCCCATACGCCGTTTGTAGGCCTGCAACTTCGCCAGCGGCGCCCGCGATACCGCCCACAGCATCACGTCGTGATTGGCCAGATGAGTCACGAAACCGTTGAAACCATCCGCGATCATCGAACACGAGGGACAACCCGCTGTCCAGTCGGGCCCGAACATGAAATGATAGACGAGAAGTTGCGAGCGGCCATTGAACAGGCCCGCCAACGAGGTACTCCCGCTATCGGTTTCGAACCGATACTCCTTCTCGATCCGCACCCACGGCAGTTGCTGCCGCCTTCGCGCGAGTTCGTCGCTGCGCCGCGTGAGTTCCTTCTCGGCCTCGAGCAACTCGAGCCGCGCCGCGAGCCAATCCTTACGTGTCCCGGTCATATGCAGTCCCATCGCTCCTCTCCGGTGGTTGTGGGTCATGAGATAGACTAAGCGCCGGATATCAAACGATGGGAGTGACAAGTGTGACGCGATTCCAATGGACTCGCTGATCACCGCCGCGGCGCGCGCACTCGCAGCGGGTGATCTGCTCGGCGCATTGAAGCGGGTCGCCCTGCGCAACGACGCGCCTGCGCTCGCGCTGCGAGGCATCGTGATGGCGCAGCTCGGCGATCTCGTTCGAGCAAAGGCCCTGCTGCGAAGTGCGGCGCGCGCTTTCGGTCCCAAGGAGACGCTGGCGCGCGCGCGGTGTGTCGTCGCCGAGGCCGAGATCGCACTCGTCTCGCGCGAGCTCAGCTGGCCTGCGAGGGCGCTTGACAGCGCGCGGGCGACGCTCGAAGCACATGGCGATCGCGCAAATGCCGCCCACGCGCGTAATCTCGCGATCCGGCGCCTGCTCCTGATCGGCCGCATCGACGAGGCCGAGCGCAGCCTCGCCGAGTTCGACCCCGCACCGCTCCCAGCGTCGTCGAGGGCCGCCCAACAGCTGGTGGTGGCGGGTATCGCAATTCGACGCCTGCAGATCAAGGTAGCGCGCTCTGCGCTTGCTCGGGCCGCGCACGCCGCGCGCGATGCAGACATTCCGGCGCTGACGGCGGAGGTCGAAAGTGCATGCCTGGTCCTGAACACGCCCGCGGCGCGCCTGATCGCGCGCGGCAAGGAACGACTTCTCCTACTTGAGGAGGTCGAGGCGCTCCTGGCGTCAGGGGCGATCGTGGTCGACGCATGCCGTCATGTGGTGCGGGGCCCGGCGCTGGTGGTGTCGCTCGCGACGCGCCCTGTGTTATTCGCACTTGCACGGGTGCTGGCTGAAGCCTGGCCGGGAGACGTGCCAAGGAGCACGCTCATCGCACGCGTGTTTCGCACCAAGCATGCCGATGAATCGCATCGCGCCCGGCTGCGAGTCGAGGTCGGGCGGCTTCGCGCCGAGCTTCGAACGCTGGTGGACGTGAGCGCGACGCCACGAGGCTTTGCGCTGGCGCCGCGCCGCGCGCGCGAAGTGGTTGTGCTGGCGCCGCCCGTCGATGAGCCACATGCGGCGGTGCTCGCCTTTCTTGCCGACGGCGAGTCGTGGTCTAGCTCGGCCCTGGCGATTGCGCTTGGGACGAGCCCGCGCACCGTGCAGCGGGCGCTCGATTCGCTTGCGGCGGCAAGCAAGGCGCAATCGTTCGGCCGCGGGCGGGCGCGCCGTTGGATGACTCCGCCCGTGCCGGGATTCCCGACAATCTTGTTACTCCCCGGTCCCCTGCCGAGTGATTAGGATGGAAGCATGAAACGATCTGCAGCCGAAATCCTCCGCGAATACGGACCCTTTCCGGGAGTCGACAACGTGGGCGGCGTGACCTTTGATGGTCAGTGCGTCTGGTTTGCCGCAGGCGATACGCTGAACGCGTTGGATCCCGTGAGTGGCACGACGGTGCGCTCGATTGATGTCGCCGCTCATGCAGGAACGGCCTTCGACGGTCAACATTTGTTTCAGATCGCCGAGGATCGGATCCAGAAGATCGATCCGAAGAGCGGCCGTGTGCTCGCGACGATCCCGGCGCCTGGCGGCGGCACTGACTCGGGGCTCGCATGGGCCGAAGGGACTCTCTGGGTGGGGCAGTATCGAGGCCGGAAGATTCATCAAATCGATCCGCAAACGGGGGCAGTTCTTCGCACCATTGATTCCAACCGCGTGGTTACCGGGGTCACCTGGGTCGATGGCGAGCTCTGGCATGGCACCTGGGAAGGTGACGAAAGCGATGTGAGGCGAATCGATCCCAAAACGGGAGAGGTCTTGGAGAGGCTCGAAATGCCGTCCGGAATGGGCGTCTCGGGACTCGAGTCCGATGGTGGCGATCGGTTCTTCTGCGGAGGTGGACGGAGCGGCAAGGTAAGAGCCGTGCGCCGCCCCAAGCGCGGCTCTTAAGCGCGATGCTGCACCGGCCGACGTAATTACTCGAAGCGTCCGGCTTCCTCGAATGTCAATCGTGGATTGCGGGGAAACAGGTTCTCATCTGAGCCGTAGCCAATACTGCACAGGAAATTGGACTTGATTGGAGTGCCGGCAAAGAATTCAGCGTCCACGGCCTTGTTGTCGAAGCCCGACATCGGTCCTGTGTCCAAACCCAGCGCACGCGCGGCCAGTATCAGGTAGCCGCCCTGAAGGCTGCCGTTGCGAAACGCCGTCGTCTGGGCGAGGTCGGCATCTTGGAATAATTCTTTCATCTTCTGCCCGCGCGCGGGAAACAGCTTCGGCAGCTGTTCCGCAAAATTTAAATCAAAACCGACGATCGCGGTAACCGGCGCGGCGAGTATTTTTGGCCCATTGGTTTGCGAGGCGAGCGCTGCCAGCCGCGCCTTGCCCTCGGGAGTTCTGACCCAAACAAAGCGACCGGGGCAGCTGTTGGCTGATGTCGGTCCAAGTTTCAGAAGGTCGTAAAGCTCGCGAATCTGCTGATCGGATACCGGCCTGTCGGTCCAGCCGTTGCGCGTGCGCGCAACTCTGAAGAGTTGATCCAAATCGACAGCATTCATTTTGTCTGACATACAGTCTCCATCGCGTGTTCCGCTTGCAGGCTTTGCAAGTCCCGAGAGATCGTCGCCACGGCTAGCGTGCGTTCAGCGCGGCGGTAGATTACCGCGCAATCATGGGATTCCAGTGTGCCATCGATCGTCGCCCTGTCGTACTTCTCCGCGTGCCCAACGTAATTGATCACGAGATCGTAGTGCTGGCTCCAAAAGAATGGCACCGCGGCGAATGGTTCACGCAATCCAAGCATGTTGCGTGCCGCCGCCTGACCCTGGCGCTGTGCGACCACCCAATGCTCGACGCGAATCCGATCGCCGCAGTGCGGATCCGGCCAGCGCGCAATATCCCCGGCGGCAAATACTCCCGGCGCGCTGGTTTCGAGATATTCGTTGACCGAGATGCCGCGATCTATCGCCAATCCGGCCTGCTCGGCAAGAGCAATGGCCGGCCTCACGCCGACTCCGAGTACCACGATGTCAGCCTGCAGGGTCGTGCCACCGGTCAGTGTGACTTGATTGCCATCCACGCGACTCAGCGATTGGCCGAGATGGAAGGTCACGCCGTGCGACTCGTGCAGATTGCGCAAGAACACTCCGATATCGCGGCCCATCACGCGTTCCAGTGGCACATGTTCGAGTCCCACCACGTGCACGTCAATGCCACGCGCGCGCAGCGATGCGGCAACCTCGAGCCCAATGAAACTGGCGCCGACGACAACCGCCGCTCTGGCAGATTCGGCGGCAGCAACGATTGCACGACTATCGGCAAAGCTGCGCAGATAAAATATGCGCGCTGCACCGGAGATGGGAATCTGCAAGCGGATAGGATCTGCACCCGTCGCGAGCAATAAGGCGCCGTAAGCGATCTGCCGGCCGTCGTCCAAACTTACGACGCAGCGCGCCGCATCGATTGCGGTTACGCGCTGATTGAGCACGAGCTCAATTTTCCGATCGACATAGTATTGCGCGCTGCGCAGCGGCATCCATTCCTCGGGCGCGGTCCCTGCCAGAAAATCCTTGGAGAGATTCGGGCGATCGTACGGCGGCGCATCGTCCGCGCTCACCATTGTCACCGGACCGGAATAGCCGCAGCGCCGCAGCATGTCCGCTGCGGCGAGCGCTGCTGCGCCGCCTCCAACGATGACCACGGAGGTCGGGGTCTTTGCAGTCGGTGCAACCGTCGACTCGATGCCCCCTTTGGGGGAACCAAGTTTCTCGCGAACAAACACCTTGCTGGGCGTTACCTCGACGCGCCAACATGCAATGGGATCAAGGGCCGGCGCATACAAGGCTTCGCCGGTGCGCAGGCTAAAGCAGGCGTGATGCAAAGGGCAGCGGATCGTATTTCCAATGATCAGGCCTTTGGCGAGCGGCCCGTGGTAGTGCGTGCAAGCCGCCCCGACGGCAAAGTAGTCCTTGCCACGTCGTACCAGGATCGCCTCCTCACCGTCGACGCGTCCGCCTATGATCCCGCCTTCCGCGAGTTCGCCAATGGGAAGACCGGCTTTCAGATCCATATCACCAGAGTGTTCCATGCTTACCCCTTCGTCGCTCGAGTTACCCAAGGCTCGGATCCACGACGATCTTGATCTCGCTTTCAGGATTCGCCAGGGTTTCGAAAGCGTGCGCGACCCCGCTCAATCCCACCACCGCGGTTATCAAAGGCTGGACGTCAATCCGGCCCTCTCCGATATCATGCAACGTCGTGGCGAACTCATCCGGCGTGTACCCATAGACGAACTTGAGTTCGAGCTGTTTGACGATGGCTAAGAAGGGCTCGATCTCATCGCGCTGCATGCACACGCCGGCCACGATGATCCGGGCCGTCGGCGGTGCTGCTTCGATCAAGCTCTGCAGTATCCCCCGAACGCCCACACATTCGAATATCACCGCCCTTTTGGTGGAACCACCGCCCATCATCGCGAGCTGGCGCTCCAGTCCCGTGGCCGGCACTCCGAGATCTCCCCACCGCGTGTGCGGGCTCTCCGCCGCGGGATCGACCACGATGTCGGCGCCCAAACGCTCCGCCATTTTGCGCCGCGCGGGCGAGAAGTCGGCGGCAATCACCGGACCGAATCCCCTGGACTTAAGCGCAGCGATTACCGCAAGCCCCACAGGACCGCAACCCACCACGAGGGCGACGGAATCCCCGTCCATGGCGGCCACGGCAACTGCGTGCGCACCGACGCTAAAGGGCTCCGTCATCGCAGCCTGCTGATTCGAAAGGCCGTTCGGGACCTCGAGCAGCAACATCTCCGAGAGCACCATGCGCTCGGCGAAACCGCCCGGCAGGCGATGGGAATAGCCGATCACCTCGGCTCCCTGTTGCTGAAGGACAATCGGGATGGATACGACTTGCGTTCCCGGCTTGAAGCGACCTGCGGTTCCCGGCCCATGGTCGAGGATTTCAGCGCAGAATTCGTGACCGAACACCACATCTTGCGCGGGATCAACGCCGGTCCAGCCGCCTCCGGCGCGCTTTGAGAGCTCCACCATATGTTCAAAGTGATGGAGAGCGTGAAGGTCCGAGCCACAAATGCCGCAGCACAGGGTCTTTACCAGCGTCTGGCCGGGACCCGGTGTCAGTTCGTCGATCTCTTCGCACACCAATCTGGTGCCCCGTCGTACCACTGCTCGCATGAACCTCTCCTTCCGTGCAGTAGCAGCCACCACCGCTCGCTTGGCTGGTCGCGCGATCATAATCTCAATGAGACGGGTCCCGCGAAGATCTTTCGCCGCCCTGTCGATCTTTGCGCGACAGCTCCGGATAGGTTACAACTTGGCGCAGCAAAACTTCCGGCTGGTGCGCATTCGATGGAACTTCTCGAGCGTGAACGATGCCTCGCCGATCTGACAGCGTGGTTTGGCGCTGCGACACAACGCGAGGGCTGTATCGCGCTGGTGCGCGGCGAAGCAGGCATCGGTAAAACCTCGCTGCTGCAAGAGTTCTCGAGGCGGCAGCGCGAGGCGCGTGTACTTTGGGGGGCATGCGATGCGCTCTTTACACCTCGACCTCTGGCTCCGCTGCACGATATCGCGCGCCAGACGCAGGGCGAACTGTTGGCGGCCCTTAACTCCGGCGCGAACCGCGAAGAGATTTTCACCGGGGCGCTCGACGAGCTCGAGAGCGTGCCCGCGCTGGTCGTCTTTGAAGACATGCATTGGGCGGATGAAGCAACGCTCGATCTGCTCAAGTATCTGGGTCGGCGCATTCACCGCACACACGCGATGCTCGTGGTCACATATCGCGAAGATGAGGTCGGCTCGCGACATCCGCTGAGATTCGTCATTGGCGATCTGCCACGGGCCACCACGCACAGAATGTCGCTTTTACCTCTGTCGGAGACGGCAGTGGCTCAGCTTGCACAGCAGGCCGGCCAACCGTCGACGGGTCTGCATCGCATAACGGCCGGCAATCCATTCTTCGTCACCGAAGCGCTGGCCGCCGTGGCGGACTCGGTACCGGCCAGCGTGCGCGACGCAGTTCTGGCGCGTGCTCATGAGACTGACCCCGGACGCGCGCAAAATCGCGGAACTTGCGTGTGTTGTCCCCGGCAGGACGGAGTCCTGGTTGCTGGAGCAGGCCGTTCCAGTCGATGAAGCCGCGATCGAAGGTTGTTTGAGCATCGGCATGGTGCGAACAGATGACGGCGCGCTTAGCTTTCGGCACGAACTAGCGCGGCGCGCGTTCGAAGACTCGTTGTCGCAGTCTCAGCGGCAACTGTTGCACGCGAAGGTTTTCGCAGCTCTCGCCGCGCGGCCCCATATTTCCGCGGCACGACTCGCACACCATGCTGCCGGAGCGCGCAATGCAGCAGCAGTTTTGCAATTCGCGCCGCTGGCGGCCAGGCAGGCGGCGTCGGTTGGTTCACATCGGGAGGCCGCCTCGCTGTATCACGTCGCACTCCTTTATGCGCAAGAAATCGCGCGCTGATGAGCGCGCATGCCTGTATGAACGATTGTCATACGAATGCTATTTGACCGGTCAGCACGAGCGCGCTATCGAAGCGCGCCGCGCAGCGCTCGAAGTTTGGCGAGCGTCGGGCGCGCGCATGCGCGAGGGAGATGCGCTGCAGTGGCTGTCCCGCTTGAGTTGGTTTATCGGGCGGCGCGATGACGCTAACCGCTATGCCGCCGAGGCGGTATTGACGCTCGAATCGCTGCCGCCCAGTCCCGAATTGGCGAGGGCATACACCAATTATGCGCGGACTTGACATGGAGTCTCACGAATTGGAATCGGCCATCAGCTTGGCGCAGCGCGCCATCGCACTGGCAGAACCGCGCGCGGCGAACGAAATTCTCTGCGATGCATTGGGTGTGCTAGGGATAACCCGGCTCATTGCCGGCGATCCTTCGGGATGGGCCGATCTCGAGCGAGCTCTGCGCATCGCGCTCGACGGCGCGCTACAGGAGCAGGTGGCAAGTGCCTATAATGATCTGTCTGCGATGGCCGTTTCCGGCCGGCAATACGACAAAGCATCTCGTTGGCTCAGCGAGGGACTGGCCTATTGCGAAAAGCGCGATCTGGATGCCCTGCGGCTTTACATGCTCGCGTATCGCGCACGTAAAAATTTCGAGCAAGGCGACTGGCCGGCCGCGAGCGAGGATGCGGAGGCCGTGCTGCGCCATCCGCTGGCCACTCCGATCATGCGCATTCCCGCGCTGCGCACGCTGGGCCATATCCGAATTCGCCGCGGCGACCCGCAGGCAGACGCGGCACTAGAAGAGGCGTGGGCGCTCGGCGGCGCCGCACAGGAGCTGCAGCGTATCGGCACACTTGCCGCGATCCGCGCTGAGGCTGCGTGGCTCGCCGGCGATCGCGAAGGCGTTCAGAAGGCGGTTGGGCCCGCGTATGAAATGGTGAGTCAGCGGCGCGATCCGCGGATGAAGGGCGAGCTCGCAAGCTGGCTGTGGCGGGTTGGCGCTCTTGAAAATCAACCGACGGAGATCGCAGATCCTTACGCACAAGAGATCTCGGGAGATTGGCGTGGAGCGGCACGCGCTTGGAAGAGCTCTGGGTTGTCCCTATGAGCACGCCTACCGTGCTCGCATTGTACGGCGCAGAAGCCGAACAGCGCGAGGCACTCGCGATCTTCGAACAGCTCGGCGCCGCCCCGGCGGCGCGGGCCCTGCGCAAGCGACATGCGCGCCCAGGGCGCGCGAGGTGTTCCGCGCGGCTCCCGGATGTCGACGCGGACCAATCCGCTCGGCCTCACGCAGACGCGAGGCCGAGATTCTCGCCCTGTTGTCAGCAGGTCTGCGCAATTCGGTCGATCGCGAAGCGCCTGTTTGTTTCCACCAAAACGGTTGATCACCACGTCTCGGCGATCCTGACGAAGCTCGGCGTACCGTCGCGCGCTGAGGCAGTCGCGCTGATGAGCCGGCAATCCGGCGAGGCCGGCTGACTCGAGGGAGGGTGGCGTCACTGCAACGCCACCCTCGTTTTCCTACTTCGGTGACAACGTTACGGGCACTTCCGTAACGCTGTCTACGGGCAGTGCATTGAGCGCTGCGGCCTTGCGGATAGCCGCCTCGCTCGGCCCCTCGTAAACGCAGAAAGTCTTCGTCTTGTCGGCATTCGCATAGGACTCAATCCAGCGTACGCCGACGGTCGCATTGTTCGCGTTCACCTTTTTCTTGGTGGCAGCGTTGAGGCCGTCGAGCGCGCCGGGCGGGAAGGTACGCTCCACGAGGTAGCGGTGTACCGGGCTCTTCGTCGGAGAGGCCGCGGGCTGCGCCGGTTCGTCCGCAGCGAACACGGGGGCGAGAAGCAAGGTCGCTAATAATGCAATGAGCGTTTTCATTTCAATTGGCCGCCTGTTTCTCGCAGGTCACATGCGTGTTCCAATCGGCGAAGCTGCCTTTCGGGTTGTTCTCCCACGCCCAGACATGCAATTCGTAAAACGCGGGTAGACCGTAGCGGTTGGGTGCGCTGATGTAGTTCATCAGATCCCCCTCCAGTGCCGGGGTGCTCGTGGCGCCATTCGGCTGGCCTAGCCAAACGCTGGCAAGCACGATGAACTCCACCCCGACGAGTCGGAACGCTCCTCCCGGGAGCGGCTCGTAGATCAAGGCTTGCGGCTGGTCTGCTTGCAGTACGAAGTTTCCAATGCGGCTCGGCATGACGAAGTGCACGCCCATGGCCCCGGCATCGGGACCGCTGACACACGGCGTGCCCTGAACCCAGCCTTCGGAGATCGCGACGTTAATGTCCTTGAATCGTGCTGTCGCTGCGCGGACCTTGGCAATGAGTGGCGAAGTGTCCGCGTTCCACTCCGTGGCATTTTGCGAACTCGACCCAGCATAGGCAGGCGCCCCGCCGATGGCGAGGAGCGGCATTGTCAGCGCTAGCAAGAAATACGTCAGGCGGCGAAAAGTGGTCATCGGTTGTCTCCTTCGACTTTGTTGGTGTGCCGGTTGGCTACTTGTAGAAGTACGGATCGAGGACGCGAACCTCGGTAATTTGTGAGATGGGCAGGTTGTTGCGGGCCGCGGCACGACGCACGGCCTCGGGCGTGGGCCCGTCGTAAATGCAGAAAGTACGTTTGCGGTCGGGCGTGACGTAGGAATGAACCCACGTAACGCCGTCCTCGGCGTTGTTGTCGATGACCTTACGGCAAATATTCGCGCCGCCCTCACCCTGTGGAATGCTGAGGCCGTCCGGAAAGTCTCTTTCAATCAAGTAACGGGACATATGGAATCGCTGTATGCGGGAACCTCGGGCACGTGGAATCGTGCAGGGCAGGAGATAAAATCGAATCGGCAGAACTACCCAAATTGGGCGGCCGCCTTACCCAAATTGGATGTAAAGCGTGCCCGCTATGGGTTGGCTTGCTGGGGATACCCAGCTATGTTCACTCGCTTAAACAGTAACGAGTTCGGACACGGGTTGCATCTTACGCAGTCGTTATATAGCGTCTATTATTATTGGTATAATCAATAGTTTACAAGATTTTCTTCATGTTTAAAATGGGCAGAACTGCGTCCGCTAAGAATCGAATTCGAAATTGCATTCACTCAGCGGCACAATTCGCGTCTGGTAGCGAAACTTGTGCCAGAGATACAAGGCCAAAAATACCGGCAATAAAAGATAGCCGCTGATGAAATCGAACCAGGAAAAGACCGGGGCTTGAAACACTCCAATGTTGGCGCCGAATAAAACGATCGTAAACAATACGACTGCAAACCACGGCCCGTAAGGAAAGAACTTGGAGCGGAACTTGAGATCCGCCAGGCTGCGGCCTTGCGCGACCCACGCCTTGCGGAACCGCAGATGGCACACGGCGATACCCAGCCAAATCATAAATCCGCTCAAACTCGAGGCGTTGTAGAGCAGCTGATAGATTTTCTGGCCACCCACGTAGTTCGAGAGGAACGCGAACCCGCTCACCAAACCCGTGCCCCACAGGGCAGCCACTGGAACTCCCCGCCGGTTCAATATCCCGAAGAGCCGCGGCGCTTTGTTGGCATGGGACATGGCATGCAGCATTCGCGACGCAACATATAACGATGAATTGCCGCATGAGAGCACGGAGGAAAGAATGACTGCATTGATGAGGTTGGCGGCGTAATAGCCCCATGGCAGGCGCTGGAACACCATGGTAAACGGCGAATATGCCACATGCGCTTCATCGCCGCGGAGCAAATTCGGATCCGTGTATCCGATCAACGTGCCGACAACAAAAATGGATCCTATGTAAAACAACAGAATTCGCCAGAACACGGAACGAATCGCCTTGGGTACATTTTTTCGAGGATCTGTGGTTTCAGCCGCGGCGATGCCCACACCTTCAGTACCCTGAAACGCAAAACCGGCGATCAGAAAAACAGCCAGCGCGGCCGTCCATCCCCCCACAAAGGGTGCGTGGGTGTGGGCACCGGGATCCGCCAGGGTCCAGTTGCGAAATCCCGTATGCTCGCCACCCAGCATGCCGGCAATCATCAATACGCCCACACCGATGAAGATGATCACTGTCACGACCTTGATGCCGGCAAACCAGTACTCCGCTTCGGCATAGGCCTTGACCGACAAGAGGTTCAAGGCCATGACCAGGGCGAAAAAACCCATCGCGCAAAACGACGGGTTGGAATGTGGAAACCAGAATTGAACGATGAGTGCCCCGGCCACCAATTCCGCTGCCAACGTTACAGCCCAACTGATCCAGTAATTCCAGCCCACGGCAAATGCCAGTGACGGGTCGATAAATCGCTCCGCATATGCTTCGAATGAACCGCGAATAGGCAGCTGCGTCGCCATCTCGCCCAGCGACTGCATCATGCAGAACACGGCCAATCCCATGGTTGCGTAGGCCAGCAGCGCGCCTCCTGGTCCCGCCTGCGCAATTGCTCCGCCGCTTGCGAAGAATAGGCCTGTGCCTATGGCTCCGCCGATCGCGATCATGCTCAGCTGGCGGTTGTTGATGCTGCGATGAAGAACTTGTGTTGCGGGATCCGCAGAGTTTTCTTGTGTCATTCCCTCAACAATAACTGAACCGCCGGAGATTGGTCCCGTTTTCTTATGGCTTTCGGCGATCCACGTCCGCAATGAATTTGTCGACGGCCGCCGCGTCGCTTATCTGCTCTTGAGCTTCCTGTTTTACCGGATCCGGCGCGATCATGCGATCCAGCATCCGTAGCTCGGCTTTCGCACGACGATCAATCTCTTCATCGCGTGCGTTCGGATGCGGCAGCGACGCGGGTCCCGTGGCTGCCGCCCCAATCGCCGACGAAGTTCGGGTGTTAGTCGGTTCTGCCGAGTACAGGCAGGATTGGACCTTTTCACCGTTGAGTTCCCACCAATTCCTTTCTGCCTTGGACAGCTGCGCTCTTGCATGCGCCACGGCCATTTCCCATTCCGCCATCTCACGAAACTTCGGCTCAATGTTATTCCACGCTTGCCAATTGATATCGGGCATCACTTCCCGAAAATAACCCATCGACTCTGCGACAGAATGTCCAGGCGACGCAACTATCGCCACTGGACACGCCGCGGGTACTTGAAAGTGGGATGCTTGCAGGTCGGAAATGTCTGACAGATGGCCTATGGTCTTGCGCACCCAGACGAGATGCGCCGCCCAACTCCGGAAGCGCGCGTCCAGCGATTGCCAGGATTTGCGCTGTGGTGAAGTCCAGCGATCCACGATCGAGCTGATCCAGTGGTCCTCGGTGACCATCAGGTCGCGCGAGTTCATATCGGGTTGCGGATTTGGGAATTCCCTCATCCTCTGACCGCTCGCGCTGTTGGATATAACAGCCAGCACACTCGCCAAGGCCAGAAGAGGTTTTGGGTTCGAGTGATTCATCGCATTGCGCGCGGCACTGGGGCAATTGTAGCGCAAGGTTGGAATCACGGTCTCCAGCCCGCGGACATCAGGTGGCATGTTGCGCTGCGCTGTTCTGCCCTTCTGACCATCCTATGCCGTGATCTCAACACGATTTCCATCCGGGTCGAGCACCACACTCTCGTAATACCCGTCCCCCGTGCGGCGGGGCCCGTCAACGATGGCGAACCCGTCGTTACCAAGCTTGCTCGTCAAATCGTCAACACGTTGCATCGAACCCACCGAAATGGCGACGTGCGTGAGGCCCATGCGCTGCGCGCCGGGCTCAATCGCCACCGGCAACAGCGTCGAGGTCATCATCACCTCGATGCGCGCACCCTCCGAGAAGCTCAGAAAGCACGACGTAAAACCTTTCGCCGGATTCACGTACTCGGCTCCGGCGACGGCGCCGAAATACGCGCTATAGAACCGCTTACAGCGTTGCAGATCAGTCGTCCACAGGGCCACGTGCTCTATCCGCATACGCTCACGTCCGCAGCAGCCATTTGATTCAATGAGTGACGGGACTTGCCCCGTGTGTGAAAGCCCAATCGAATGCCCGGCTGATCAATCCGCCTCCGAGACTGGCGCCGGTGACGCCATCGAGGCCGAAGTCAGTACCCTTCACGATGGCCTCGGAGGCGAGCTGGCCGCTGCGGATTGCGGGCCCAATGCCCTCGCACATATCACGCGTGGCCAAGCCGGCCGCATCGCCGGTCAGGAACGCGTTGTCGATACGCGCGACTTCGAGCGGTCCCCGAACATAGTAGCTATACCCGGTGGGATCGCTCGGCATTCGGATCCCAAACTGACGCTCCAATTTGGACGCAAGATGCTGCCAGTGTTCCCTTATGTTCTCGCCGCGCTGCTTGAGACGCGTGGCCATGGCGCCCACCCCAACGTTCAGCCAGCCGCAAGCCTTGGGTACGTACCAACTGTATCCCGGTAGTCCGTGCTCGAAAAACCACAAGTGGCAATCCGGATCCTGCCAGTCATGGGGAAATTCGAGTTCCAGCGTCACGGTCTGCAGGGCGCGAGCCCGGGGCACGACGCCGTCGAACAGCGACCGGCGCACCGGACAGGAGGTGCCGCCGGCGCCGACCAGGTAGCGGCAGCGGAAAGCTCCATCGATCACAAAATCCTTGTCGTCACGATGAATTTCTTTGGCGCTGTGCTGCACGACCTCCGCGCCGGAACGTTCGAGCAGCCAGGCGTCGAATTCGAAGCGCCGGATCGAGTGCTGCACACAGGGCACGGGCAGCTTCAGCCCCCGCAAGTGCCACTGCAGGCGCCTGAAGCTGAGAAAGCTGTGCGGATAGGCGCTGATCTCCAGCTGCAAATCGCTGACCACTTGCGGTGTGATCCAACCGGCGCACAGCTTGTGCCGCGGGAAGCGCTCCTTGTCGAGCACCAGGACGTCGGCGCCGGCGGCTTTCAGGTGATGGGCAGCAGCGGAGCCGGCGGGGCCGCCGCCGACAACGATGACTTCGACACTACGCATTGCACGCTACTTTGGATACATGAAATCGCGGGTGAGCGGGAGCGCATTATTCTTCGCTTTGGTGAACAGCACCTGAAACAGTTGCAGCGTCCCGGTCTCGAACGCCGCGATCGAGCCCGCAAGATACCAGCGCCACATGCGCACGAAGAATTCGTCGGCAAACACTTTGCGTACCGACTCGATCGCATGTTCATAGTTTTCGAGCCAGTGGCGCAGCGTCATTGCATAGTGCTGCCGGATGTTTTCCACATCGAGCACCGACAGGTTAGCCGGCTCAAATATCTGCATCATTTGCCCGATCGAGGGCGGCTGAGCTCCCGGGAAGATCCGACGCTCGATCCAGGGATGCAGCGATCCTGGCTGATTGCGGCCAATTGAATGAATCAGTCCGCGGCCTGCGGCAGTCAGCAAACGCTGCACCAGCCGCCCCAGTTGCGGATAATTTTCAAGCCCCACGTGTTCGAGCATGCCAACCGACACGAAAACCTCGCAGCTGCCGCTGATGTTGCGGTAGTCATCCTCGATGAACTCGACTCGATTCTGCAGCCCCTGTTGCCGCGCCCGGTCGCGCGCATAGGCAATCTGCTCCTTGGAGATATTGAACGCGCGCACCTTGGCACCGTAGCGGCTGGCGATGTGCAACGCCAGGCTGCCCCAGCCACATCCGGCCTCCACCACCGAATCTGCGCTCGTGATCCGCAGCTTGCGGCACACATGGTCCATCTTCGCGACCTGCGCCTGCTCGAGCGTTGCCTGCGCAGTCGGGTAGTAGGCGCAGGTATATGCCATCGTCTCGCCCAGCCACAGCGAGTAGAACTCGTTTCCGAGATCGTAGTGCCGGTGGATATTCTCGCGCGAGCCCGCCAGCGTGTTGCGCCGTGGTCGCTGCAGCTTGCGGATGACCCGGCCTGCCATCGAGTCGCCGGTCTCCGACGCCTCGAAGATTTTGTACAATATGACCAGGAAGTCGACCAGATCGTCCTCGACCTCGATCCGGCCGGCACAGTAGGAGTCCGGAAAGCGAACCTGCGGGTCCAGTACCACTCCGAGCAGCGTACGGCGGTCCGCCATACGCACATGGCCGACCGGCTGAACGCCAAGCGGCGCTACGCGCTCACCGCTCCAGAGAAAGTGGAACTCGATGGGCGGATTTCCCAGACTGCTCAGCAATCGGCGTAACAGACGCGCATCGAGGGAGTCGCCCGCGCGGGCATGCACGGCTGCAGGGACCGAAGGACTCGCAAACTCCTGCGACATTGTGGGGGCATTCTTGCCGGCAGTCGTCAGAGCTTGAGAATCCGCAGATCCGACATTAGCGCTCATATTATTAGTTCTCCGTACGGCACTTTCGTACAGGTTAACGAAACAGGCAATGAATGCAAATGGGGTCGAGAACCCCGCCCCGTCAGCGAGCCGGAATACATCACGTAGGATTCTCACGGACAAGCGCTTTGCTACCATAAGTGGGCGGGCAGCGCCGTCGCTGGGCGAGACATCTGCTGCAACTCAAGTCAAAGGGGTCACACGGAGATTTCGTGCGTAATAAACATTTATTAAACAATGGCTTGAGTGTACTTATTCATGTTTTACGCAACTCATCGGTAAGGTCGATTTTCCGCGCATTCCCTGTTGGGTGTACGCCTGTTGACGGCCTTCGATAAATCCAGTGCGCGCTTCCTGAAATGCCCGAACTGCCGGATATCAATGCCTACTTGTGCGCGCTGGAAGCGCGCATTGTGGGTCAGACTCTTGAGCGGGTCCGCCTGTGGAACGCCTTTGTGTTGCGCACCGCGCAGCCGCCCATCAGCGATGTTCAAGG
This sequence comes from uncultured Gammaproteobacteria bacterium, assembly GCA_963787695.1. GTDB lineage: Bacteria > Pseudomonadota > Gammaproteobacteria > Steroidobacterales > Steroidobacteraceae > Bog-1198. Next base: position 4,332,314 of record CAWBDX010000002.1, on the reverse strand, counting down.
ACATGCCGTACGCGAACTTAGGAGAATCGGCAAGCGTGTCGCCATTGGACTCGACAATGATCTGTGGTTGGTCTTCCACCTGATGATTGCCGGGAGGCTGCATTGGCGGCCGCCGGGCGCGAAACTATCCGGCCGCAACAGCCTTGCAGCGCTCGATTTTCCCGGCGGATCCTTGGTGCTCACCGAAGCGGGCAGCAAACGCCGCGCATCGCTGCACGTGGTTAGCGGCGAATCGGCATTGCGCGCGCTGGATCCCGGGGGCATCGAGATTTTCTCGAGCAATGCCGAGGAATTCCGCGTGGCTTTGACCGCTGAGAATCGAACTCTGAAGCGCGCACTGACCGATCCGCGCATCTTAAGCGGCATCGGCAACGCATATTCGGATGAAATTCTGCACGCGGCACGACTTTCACCGATTGCACTTACCCACAAACTCACTGCAGAAGAAATGCTGCGCCTGTATTCGGCCACGCGGGCCACGCTTGAAAAGTGGATTCATCGTCTGCGCGCGGAGGCGGAACGCGAATTTCCGGAAAAGGTTACGGCGTTTCGGCCGGAGATGGCGGTACATGGGCGCTTCGGACAACCATGTCCAACATGCGGTGATGCGATTCAACGCATCCGCTATGCCGACAACGAGACGAACTACTGCGCTCGATGCCAGACCGGGGGCAGATTGCTCGCCGACCGCGCGCTTTCGCGCCTGCTCAAGGCCGATTGGCCGCGAACCTTGGACGAGCTTGAAGCGCTCAAAAGACGCTAAGCCGATCCGCCCGCGCCAGCCACGCCGTTTACGCCCGTCGGGCACTGATCATATGCGTCGTCCGCGGTGCGTCGCCGATTTGAAAGCGGCGCACGGCCTGTTCGAGCGCGTCGTCCGCCTTCGTCACACGCTGGTGCTGGCGCATATGATCGAGCCAGGAGTCCGAAAGAAAGGTTTCGAGGAATCTGCCCTCTTTGGCGGTGTCCTCGTAAATGCCCCAGTCGTAGGCGCCGTCGCGAAGCCGCTCGCGTGCATAGCGGCCGATGGCGTGGAGAAATGGCTCGCGGTTCTTGGGATCGATGTGGTATTCGATCGTCACCAGAACCGGTCCTAAGTCCGGCTCTATCGCGTGCACGGTGACCGGCTCCGGCCACTGCATCGACGGCGAGAAATCGACGTCTGCGCCGGTCTGCAGCTTCCAGCGCCAGGTCAGTGGAATCACGACCATCCCGCCGGCGGCGGCCAGCAGCAGCGCGGCGGGCACGCCGATTATGGACGCAAGCCCACCCCAAATCGCGCTGCCGATGGTCAGTGCGCCGAACATCACGGTCACATACATCGCCAGTCCGCGCCCCCGCACCCAGTCAGGTAATGCAACCTGCGCCGACACATTGAGACTGGATACCGCGGCGATCCACGATGCACCGGCGATGAGGCTCGCTGCGACCGCCGTCCAGGGTTCGCGCGCGAACGCGAACAACACCGTGGCCGCCACAGTGGCTAAGGTGGCGGCCCTGACCAGCCGGTCTGCGCCCAACTTCGCCTTCAGCCGACGCAACAAGAATGCACCGCCGACCGCCGAGGCGCCGATGGCGCCGAGCAATATCCCGTACAGTTCGGCGCCACCGGCAATCCGGCTGCGCGCAACCAGCGGCAGCAGCGCCCAGTAAGCACTGGCAAATACGAAGAATCCGGTCGTACGAATCAATGTGGCACCGAGATGCGGGTTGTATCGCGCGTAGCGAATTCCCGCACGCATGGCACTGCCGAGGCCTTCGGGAGGCAGCCGAGCCGCACTTTTTCTCGGCACCCGCCACCACACCAGCGCTGCAATGACCCCCGCGTTGCTGAACGCGTTGAGCCAGAACGGTGCCGCAATTCCGAAGGCACCCACGAGAATGCCGCCGAGCGCAGGACCAATAGCACGACTTACATTGACGCCCACGCTATTGGCCGCGACTGCCGGGGACAAATCCGATCTCGGTACCAGCTGCGGCACCACAGCCTGCCAGGCAGGCGCCGTAATGGCCGAACCCACGGTCACAATGAAGCTGAGCAACAGCAGGCTGACCGGCGTGATCAGATGCATCCAAACCAGCGCGGCAAACACGGTCGAAGTGATGAGGATCGAAGTCTCGCCAAAGATCAAGAAGCGGCGCTGATTGACGATGTCCGTCAGCGCGCCGGCAGGAATCGCAAACAAGAACATCGGCAAACTGTTGGCAACCTGCACCATGGAGACGATGAACGGATCCGGATCCAGGCTGGTCATGAGCCAGGCCGACGCAACGCTGTACATCCAGCCGCCAATGTTGGAAACAACCGTCGCAATCCAAATCAATGCGAATACCCGGTGATGAAACGGGGCCCACGCGGAGGCTGCCGCGTGAGGTGGCGAAACGGGGGAAGGAGCGCTCACGCTGGACCCGCTCACCCGGTTGACGGCGTTTGGCGCGGCTTGTGACCTAATTCTATTTGCGCGCGCTCACATCGTGATAGACGACACGATTTTGCAAACGCACATTGCCGCAAATTGAGAATAGGCATAGGTATTAGTAGCAAGTCACCTCGGTGACGGGAGGAACACGTGCGCTACTCGATAAAGGGCATCTCGTATTTGGAAGAGGTTGCCAAAGACCGGCTGCAAAAATCCGATTTTGCGGAAGTCCAGCGCCTGATGGCGCTGAGCCAGCTGATTCGGTATGGCGTATGTACCTGTCACTGTCATTTCAGCAGCAGCGTTTATCATAGCGCCGACCCCTGCTGCGGCAACGCCAAACTGATCGATAACAAATAGATCATGGCCGGAGGCTCGCGAGCCCGTCGCTCGCGGCCGCAGCCGGTGTTATGTTACTTCGTGGCACCTGCATCTGCCACGCCCACCGCGTCGGCCGGACGCAAACCCTCGTTGATGGACCTTAGCCCAATTTCGCCTGCCCCTAGCGATTGATACTCTCGTACGGCATCACTGCCTGCGTTGCCAGGTTTCGCTTTTGCCAAGGTGCGCGTGAGGAGCCTGGCACACCGGTACGCTCGAACGCATCTCACACGTGTGGACGTCAACAACTGAAAGGAACGACTTATGGCTGCGAAGAAACCCAACATCTTGATTCTCTGGGGCGATGACATCGGTTGGTGGAACATCAGCTTCAATAGCCGGGGCCAGATGGGCTACCGCACGCCGAATATCGACCGCGTCGGCAATGAAGGCGTGGTTTTCACCGACTACTACGCCCAGCAAAGTTGCACCGCCGGACGCGCGAGCTTCATCACCGGCCAAAACCCGATTCGTACCGGACTGACCAAGGTGGGTATGCCCGGAGCCGACGTCGGACTGCAAGCGGAAGATCCGACGATCGCGGAGTTGCTCAAGCCGTTGGGCTATGCAACCGGACAGTTCGGCAAGAACCACCTGGGCGATAAGGACAAATTCCTCCCGACCGTGCATGGTTTCGACGAGTTCTTCGGCAATCTCTATCACCTGAATGCCGAGGAAGAACCGGAGTTGCCGGACTACCCCAAGGATCCGGCTTTCAAGAAGATGTTCGGACCCCGCGGCGTACTTCATTGTGTGGCGGACGGTAAAGGCGGTCAAACCATCGTCGATACCGGGCCCTTGACCAAGAAGCGCATGGAAACCATCGATGAGGAAATCACTGACGGCGCGCTCAAGTGGATGGAGAAGCAGGTCAAAGCGGATAAGCCGTTCTTCCTCTGGTACAACTCGACAGCCATGCATTTCAGAACCCATGTCGCGGAAAAAAATCTCGGCAAGAGCGGCCAGGATCCGTACAGCGATCGAATGGTCGTCCACGACGAACAGATTGGCCAAATGCTCGACAAGCTGGACGAGCTGGGGATCACCGACAACACCATCGTCATGTATTCCACCGACAATGGTCCGGAGAATGACACCTGGCCGGATGGCGCCAACACACCGTTTCGCAGCCAGAAGGACACCAACTGGGAAGGCGGCTGGCGCGTCCCATCCTTCATGCGGTGGCCGGGTAAGATCAAGGCCGGCTCGGTGCTGAACGGCATCGTCTCGCACGTTGATATGTTGCCGACTCTGTTGGCCGCAGCGGGTGACGCGGACGTCAAGGAAAAACTCCTCAACGGCTACACGGTTGGCGGCAAGACCTACAAGGTGCATCTTGACGGCTATAACATGATTCCTTATCTCACCGGCCAGGTGAAAGAGAGCCCAAGAAACGCCATCTTCTACTTCAGCGACGACGGCGAACTCATGGCGGTTCGGCACGGCGATTGGAAACTGGTGTTCGCGATGCAACGTGCCAATCAGATGAATGTATGGGCAGAGCCGCTGGTCAAGCTGCGCGTGCCGCACATATTCAACGTGAGGCGCGACCCATTCGAAAGGGCCGACTTCAACTCGAATACGTACTGGGACTGGATGGTGGATCACGTGCCGCAGCTTTATGCAGTGCAAGCCTTGGTGGCTCAGCAGATCCAAGGATTCATCAAGTTCCCGCCACGCCAGAAACCGGCATCGTTCAACCTGGACGAGGTGATGGCATCGGTGACGAAACCCCACGCCTGAAGGCGCGACACTTAAGCCATCGAAGTTAGGGGCGCGCGCCGAGCGCGCCCTTTTTTTTCGGAGCTCGATCACTCAGCCGTACTTGCTATCGCCGCGCTGCGTCTTGCCGCGGAACACCCAGTAGACACCCAGTGTATAAACGGCGATCACGGGCAGGACGATGATTCCGCCGTAAAACAAAAACCCGAGAGACGCATCCGGTGCGGAGGCATTTCCCACCGTGACTGAATACGGAATCATATAGGGCCATAGCATCACGCCGAGCGTGAGATAGGAGCAGATGAAGAACAACAGGGCAAGCGCGAAAGGCACATGGTCGCGCCGCTGCCGCCGTGAAGCGATGAGGACACCGAGCAGCGCGGCGAAACCAAGGACGGGGAAGATAAGCCCCCAGCTGCGCTCGCGCAGATTGCTCTGCGCCAGGGCCCCCTGATCGACCGTCACCGATACGATGAATGCCAGACCCAGCACGACGAAGACGGCGATCGCGAGCCAGGTAATGCGGGAAAATGCCCACTCCCGGATTACGCCCTCGCTCTTGAAGACCAGCCAGCACGCGCCGAGCAATCCATAACCGAACACCATGCCGATCCCCGTCAGGACCGGAAACGGGCGTAGCCAGTCGAATGCATGGCCCGCGAACTGCCCGTTGATGACGGGAATACCCTTCAACATTGCGCCCACCGCGGCGCCCTGGACGAAGGCGACCACGATGGATCCCAGCGCAGAACCCCAAGTCCCACACCCACAGCATTTGCTTGGCGCGACCGCGAAACTCGAAGGCGATGCCGCGAAAAATCAAGCCGATCAGCAGCAGCAGCACGGGAATGTAAAACGCGCCGAGAAACACCGCATACACCATCGGGAACGCCGCGAACAGACTCGCGCCGATCACCACCAGCCAGGTCTCGTTGCCATCCCAAAATGGCGCGATGGTGTTGAGCATTGCTTGGCGATGCTCCTCGGCCGGCGTGGTCCCGAAGAGGATGCCAACACCGAGATCAAATCCATCCAAAATGACATACATGAGGATCGAGAAGGCGATGACGCCGGCCCAGAAGATCGTGAGGTTGGTCGGTTCCATGGCTCAACCTTTCGCCGCAGGTTGGTTGCCTGTGGCGGTCACGGCGTCGTCGGCAAAGGCCATGGGCCGGTGGGGAGTCGCGCCCGGGATCGCTATCGCGGGCACCGTGGGCCCGGCTCGCAGCAGCTTGTAAATATAGTAAAGACCAAAGGATACGAACAAACCGTACACCACGATGTAGCCCAACAGCGAGAACAGCACGTCGCCGGAAACCAGCGACGGCGTTATCGCATCCTTGGTGCGCAGAATTCCATAGACCACCCAAGGCTGGCGTCCGACTTCGGCCGTAAACCAGCCGGTTAAAATAGCGATGAACCCGGCGGGAAACGACAGGAACGTACCCCACAGATACAAGCGCGTGGTTTCGAGCCGACCCAGGACTCGCAGCAGATTCCCGAGCCAGGACACCGCCAGCATCAGCAGTCCTATGCCCGCCATGATGCGAAAGCCGAAGAATGGAATGACGACCGGTGGCCGGTCTTCCTTCGGGAACGATTCCAGACCCGACCTCGGGTGCGGTCCAGCTCCCCGAAGCGATCATGCTGCCAAGCTTCGGTACCGAGATTGCAAACAGGTTGCGCTCATGTGCCGGATCGGGAATGGCGATCAGCGTTTCGGAGGCCGGCTGCTCGTTCTTCCAGCGCGCCTCGATCGCGGCAAATTTCGCCGGCTGGTACTTGAGCACGTACTCGCCGGTCAGATGGCCGAAAAAAAGCTGCACGGGGATGATCACCGCAACCAATCCGTAGCCCCAGTGCAGCATCACGCGCGCTTCGGCGCGATGGATGCCGCGCAGTATGTACCACGCACCGCATGCCAGCTACGCACATCCCCGTCGTGAGGAAGGCGGCGAACAACATATGCGGCCAGCGCACCATCATGACGGGGCCGGTGACTATCGCCCACCAGTTGGCCGGCAGTATCTTGCCGTTGACGATACTGTGGCCGAGCGGCACTTGCATCCAGCTGTTATTGGCGAGAATCCAGAACGAGGAGAACATCGTCCCCAGCGAGACCATGCAACAGGCGAAGAAATAAAAGCGCGGCGACACACGGTCGCGGCCGAGCAGCATGACGCCGAAAAATGTCGACTCCAGCATGAAAGCGGTGAAGGCCTCGTAGCCCAGCAGCGGTCCTTGGATGGGGCCGGTCTTCTCGGCCAGTACGCCCCAGTTGGTGCCGAACTGGAACGCCATCACGATGCCGGTGACGACCCCCATGCCGAACGACAACGCAAAGATCTTCAGCCAGAAATCAAAGACGCGACGGTACAGTTCGTTGCCGGTGACCAGGCGCGCACCTTCGATCGTCGCCAGCCACGCCGCCAATCCCAGCGTGAATGCCGGAAAGATGATGTGGAAGCTGATGACGAATCCAAACTGGATCCGCGACAGGAATACCGGATCTAGTTCCATGGATGCGCACCCCGGCTAGATGTCAGATGTCATGGGGTCGCCGCAGCGCTATCCAGTCCGAGGATGATTACTTTGGCGGGCCCGGGCTTCGTCGGCCATGCGACCATGGTAAAGCCGTCGGCTACGGCGATCTTTTGGACGCCATCCACGCTGTAAGTGATGATCCCGCCGCCGATCCCACCGCCGACCCCGAGCATCTGGCCCCAAAGTTTCTGGCCGTTGGAGGAATCGAGGGCGTAGAAGTTGCCGCCCAGATCGCCGAAGAAAACCACGCCTCCGGCCGTCGGCGTGATGGCACTGAGGATGGGGTAGTTGGATTTCACCCGCCACTTCCACACGCCGGTATCGGCGTCGCTCGCATAAACCCATCCGGCCCAATATCCGTCCGTCTTGGATTCCTTGCCGAACATGTTGATGGGGTTCAATGTCGCCATGCCGGTCCACGGCTGCCCGACCGCCACCTTCTGGAGTTTTCTGTCAGTCTGGATGGTGACGGTGTCGCACCAATCCACCGTGCCGCTGATGATCAAGTTGGTGGTGGGATCGTAGCCCGGCGTGCTCCATTCATCGCCTCCCACGGGGCCCGGACAGAAATGCACATCCTTGCCGATCTCGAACGCTTGAGCGTCGTTCTCGATCGTGGTTATCGGCACGCGATAGAGCAGCTTGTCGTTGTCGCCGAGATCGTAGGCGTACAAGTGCCCGTCCTTCGGCGCGACGGCCATGATCTGCTTGCCCCCCATGGTCTGAAGCAGGATGGGCGGGTTGGAAACGTCAAAATCGTGCCAGTCCACTTTCACGACCTTGAAATTGTTCTTGTAGTCCCCGGTCTTGGCGTCGAGCACGACGACAGAATCGCTAAACAGGTTGATTCCCTCGCGGGCTCCCGAAGCGAAGTCGGGCGCTGGATTGCCTCCGGGGACATACAACAGTCCATTCTTGATGTCGAGCGTGTACGAAGTCCAGGTGCCAGCGCCGCTGATGGGCAAGCCGGGTGCCATTTTCCAGGTCGATCCGTCCAGCGGCGTTTTGCTCAAGGGTCCGAGCACCTCGTCGCCCGGAACATGAGGGGCGAGAAAGAATTCCCAGACGATTTTGCCGGTCTTGCCATCGAGCGCATACATATGGCCCTTGCCGCCCTTGTAGTCACCGCCGGAATTGCCGATGTAAACCAGGCCGTCATACGCAATCGGGGCCGAGGGCACCGACTCGCCGTGTTTCGGGTCGGCGATTCGGGTCTCCCAAAGTTGTTTGCCGGTCTTGAAGTCGAAGGCCAGCACCCGGGCGTCCTGAGTACCGCGAAACAACATGCCGTCCATGTAAGCGGCGCCGCGGTTGGACGGCAGAAGGCTGCCGGGGTAACTCAGATGCGTGCGCCAGTTCTCGGCGCAGGTCGCCGGGTTCAAGGAGAAAATGTCGTACTCGGCGGTGCCGATTAGAGCACCGTTCACCATGATCAGCGAGGACTCGAAGGAAGTGAACTCATGTAGATCGTAAGTACACAAAACCTTCAGATGTCCGGCATTCTTGGTATTGATCTGATCGAGCGGCGAGTAGCGTTGCGATGTCGGGGTTCTGTTGTAGCTCGGCCAGTCTCCAGCCGCAGCATTCGGCCACGTCGCGTCGACCAGCGCGGCCGCAGGGACCGCTGCGACGGGAGCTTGGTAGGCCGGATTCGTCTCCGTGGTCACCGTGCCGGCCGGCGCACCCATGCTCTTGAGATAGTTGAGCCCCATGCCGCCGTAGGTGGTCATCGCCACCGGAAAGGCGAGATACAGAATTCCTGCTATGGCTACGCCCGCGACAAAGAGCCCACCGAGGATAAGCCAGATTTTTTTGTTCATGAATTAGCCTTTGGCGTTCACTTCTCACAGCTCTGAACTCAATCCGACCATGAGCGGCGGCGCCCCGAGACGAATCGATATTCGCCAAATTTTGCGCGCTATGTGTACGGACCAGCCGCATTGGCTGGCGGAATGTACCCTGAAAAGCTACTTGGAAACCCTTAGACCAAGGTCTCATTCCACACAGGTACCCTGCTTCTCATTCTGTCGACACGCATATACGGAGTGCCTCCAATGGATTTATGGCAACTGATTGCGGACCAGGTTTCCGATCGGGTCAGCGGGCCGATGAAATTTCGGATTGTCCTGCAGCCGCTGATGGCAACGTTTCTCGCCATCAGGTCGGGATTAAGAGACGCCCAATCCGGTGCTCGGCCTTATTTCTGGTCGCTCGTAACCACCCCAGGCCGCCGCGCTGAGATGCTCAAAGAAGGATGGAAGAGCATCGCGAGGCTGTTCTTCTTGGCAATGGTTCTCGATATCGTTTATCAGATTTTTGTCCAGCATTCCTTTCATTTGCGGGCGGCTCTCATTGTCGCCATCGTTCTGGCGATACTGCCCTATTTGATTTTGCGCGGAATAGTCACGCGTATCGCTAATCGGCTAAAAGCCCGGCCATAGATCGCGCCTGACAGTGCCGACCGACGCTAAGCCCGAGATCAAAGGCGCAGATGGCCCCGGCAGTCTGCTCGTGCTTGCACTGCTGGCACCCATCGCCGGCATCGGCGCCGGACTCATCGGCGCGGTTTTCCGGCTTGCGCTTAAGCAGGCCGACGACTTGCGAAACGCGATTATCCTCTGGTCGCGGGGCCAGCAACTCGTGGGTCTCATGCTGGTCACGGCCACCTGTGCTGTCGCGGTTGCAATTGCCGCATGGATGGTGCGGCGATTCTCGCCGGAGGCATCGGGGAGCGGCATCCCCCACGTCGAGGCGGTGCTGCGCGGCGAACTGCCCGAGGTGCCCTTTCGCCTGATTCCGATCAAGTTCGTCGGCGGCTTGCTCGCGATCGGCTCGGGACTCGCGCTCGGCCGCGAGGGACCCAGTGTCCAAATGGGGGCGAGCATCGGTGATCTCGTGGGACGCTTGTTTCGGCGCAATTTGCCGGACCGTCTGGTGCTGCTGGCTGGCGGCGCCGGCGCCGGCTTGGCCACGGCCTTCAATGCGCCGATTGCCGGCGCTATTTTTGTGCTGGAGGAATTGCTGCAGCGCTTCGACACACGCATCGCCGTCGTGGCGCTCGGTGTCTCCTCGACCGCCATTGCGGTGGCGCGCATATTCCTCGGTGATGCACCGGACTTCCATGTCGGGCAATTGAGCGACTTTCACGCCGGCACGAGGCCGCTGTACTTTTTGCTCGGCGCGATCGCCGGTTTATTTGCGATCCTCTACAACCGCGCGCTGCTCGGCACCATCGCGGCCGCGAACCGCCTCGAACGCTGGCCGGTGCCGCTGCGCGCGGCGTTGATCGGCGGCGCGGTCGGTATGCTGGCATGGTTTGCTCCCGGGCTGGTGGGCGGCGGCGATGAGATCACGCAGCGCACGCTTCAAGGTACCGATGCACTGGCGCTGGTGCCGCTGATTTTCCTGCTGCGCTTTGCACTGGGCTCGGTGTCCTATGCCGCAGGCACACCCGGAGGCTTGTTCGCTCCGATGTTAGTGCTCGGCGCGCAAATCGGACTGCTGTTCGGCATCCTGTGCCGGCTGGCATTCCCTGATCTGGATATCCAACCGCAGGCGTTCGCGGTGGTCGGAATGGCGGCATTTTTCACCGGCGTCGTACGTGCCCCGCTCACCGGTATCGTGCTGGTGGTCGAGATGACTGCCAGCGTCAACATGCTGCTGCCGATGCTGGGCGCATGCTTCGCGGCCATGCTGGTGCCGACGCTGCTGCGCAATGCGCCGATCTACGAATCGCTGGGAGCCAACTTCTCGATGCATCAAGATCGCCCAGAGCAGCAGTGATTCCGATGGATTCGACCCTGAATCGACACCCGGCACGGTACGCGTCGCGCGCACACATTTCGCGCGGTTGAGGAGGCTGCCGCGAGCGGTGGCGCCTTTTTCTTGATGAACGCCGCGGCGACACTGATCGCCGGTTTCGGTCTTTTCGAGGACTCCCCCGCCGTCATCATCGGCGCGATGCTGATTGCGGCGCTGCTCGGACCGATTCAAGGCATGGCCATGGCGCTGGCGGAATCGAACCTGAAACTGTTGCGCATCTCCCTGACCGCCGAGGTCCTCGGCGCCGCCTTGGTGCTGGCACTCGGCATCGCTCTAGGAACCATCGATCGCGTTTCGCCCCTGGGTCACGAGATCCTGGCGCGCACCGCTCCGAATATTCTCGACCTGCTGATCGGGCTGGTGGGCGGAGCGGCCGCAAGCTTTGCCACCGCGACGCCGAGCTTGGGATCCATGGCCGTGGGTGTGGCCATAGCAACGGCACTCGTTCCGCCTTTGACGACCTGCGGCATTCTCATTGCGCGCGGTCTGCCCGCTTTGGCCGCCGGCGCCTTTCTCCTTTTCCTGGCCAACTTCGTGGCCATCACCTTCTCGGCCATGATCGTGTTCATGATTCTCGGTCATCGCGCCACGATCATAGGGCCGTCGGTCACCGGCAAAACCACTGTGCTGATTCCACGGCTCGTCTGCCTTGCAATCCTGGTGATTCTCGGATTTCATCTGTTCAACGTGTTTCAGAAGACCTTCGGCGAGGCGACGCTGGACTCCAAGGTCCGTCAGATCGTCGGGCAGGAACTGCTGCGTTTCCCGGGCTCGAGCATCAGTGACATCTCAGTCCAAGGTCGATTCGGCCAGCCTGCCGTGCTCGTGGCGCTAAAATCATCTCATCCAATTCTCGAGCGAAGAAGTGGGCCGCATGAATGACTTGCTCGACGCGGTGTTCGGAGAGCCGGTCGACCTGCACCTGCGCACCGAAATCACTGTGGAAATGACCCGCAGCGGAGCAACCACGAAGCCGGGAGCAACGGCCGTGCCACGCGCGGCCACGGGACCCGGTTAGTCCGTCCCGTCGTGCTTGGCATCGGGCTTGTGCTTGTCCTTGCCGCCCGCCTTGATCACCAAGAGCTCCGCGCCCCCCGCGGTCGACTCACGCTTGCTCAGATCTTTGAGAAGTCCCTCGTCGGTCAAATCGAGTTTGTGGGAATTCTCCCAATCCGTTGCCGCCGCCTTGGCCAACCGCTTCACGACGTGATGCGCATCCGTTTCTATGGCAAGTTCGCGCCGTCCGTCGAAACTGCCGGGCGAGAGATTGATCGAGCCGACGATGGCACGCACATCGTCGGCCAAAATCATCTTGGCATGCAGCTTCAGGCCCTTGAGCGTATGAACTTTCGCGCCCACATCGTGCATGATGCGCAAACCCCCGACTCCCTCCACCAGTTTGTCCTTTTTCAGGGTATGCGGCGGACGGGCCAGAATCTGCAATTTAACCCCGCGCCGGAGGGCTTGGACCAGGCGTTCGATGATCACCGTGTCCTGGTAGCGCTCGTTCTGCAGCCACAGCGTGTGTTTTGCCGAATCGATGAAATTCGCAATGCGTTCGCGACCATTGTTCGGGCACCAAATGAGTTGCGAATGCTGTCCGGGATTGAAATTCTTGCGGTCCCAGTCCGCCTGGAAACACGTGATCCATTTCTTCGACTTCGACCTTGTGCGTGGTGACCACCGCGTAGTCGCGCGTGATGGTCAGGTCCTTGGTTTCCCAATTGAACGACTCGACGAAGCCGATCGATTCGTCGATGACCATTGATTTCTGATGGGTCAGATCGAACGCCGGGCTGCTGTCGATGACCTCGATGCCCTCGTGCGCCAATTTCTTTTTGGTGTCGTCGTTTTCGCTTTCGCCGCCGCGCCGCGCGGGATTCAGCATCACGCGCACTTTGACCCCGCGGCGTTTAGCCGCAATCACGGCCTTGCTGAGAGCCGGGTCGGTAAACAGAAACATGCGGATTTGCAGCGATTTTTTTGCCGCCGCCAGCGCGTCGAGAATCGGCTGGGCCGTGTCGTCGGGAAGTACGATTAAGGAATGGCTCATGGTGCCTCGATGTTGGATGGTGCGGTACTTTGGTTGCTCGGTTCCTAGGGAGGCGCGCCTGACGGCGTGTTTTCATACTGGATTCGATGCAATTCGCTGTAGATGCCTTTAAGCTCCAGCAATTCGTCGTGCGTGCCCTGCTCCGCCACGACACCGCGGTCCAGCACGATGATTTTGTTGGAATCCCGGATAGTGCTGAGCCGGTGCGCAATGGTGATCACGGTTCGGCCCTTCATCAGCTTGGAAAGACCTTCCATGACCAAGCGCTCGGATTCCGTGTCCAGGGCCGCCGTCGGTTCATCCAGGATCAAGATCGGGGAATTGCGAATGATCGCGCGCGCAATTCCGATGCGCTGCCGCTGGCCGCCCGAGACGGTCAAGCCGCGCTCGCCGACCAGCGTGTCGTATCCATGCGGCATGGCACTGATGAAGTCGTGTGCGTTGGCGAGCTTCGCCGCTTCGATGATTTCCGCATCCGTAGCCCCGGTTCGGCCGTAGGCGATGTTGGACTTTATAGTGCCGTGGAACAGCACGGTATCTTGCAAGACAAAGCCGATCTGTTTGCGCAATGATTCCTTGGTGTATTCCGTCACATCGACGCCGTCGATCTTTACGCGACCTCCATCGGCATCGTAAAAGCGCGGAATCAGGCCCACCACGGTCGACTTGCCGCCGCCGGTGGTGCCGACCACGCCGAGTTTTTGACCGGCTTCGACGGCGAAACATACGTCCTTGAGCACCGGCGCCGTCGGGTCATAGCCAAACGCGACGTTCTCGAAACTGATGGTGCCCTTCGCAGTCTCGAGAGTTTTCGCGCCGGCGCGGTCCTTGATGGCGGTGTCCGTGTCCAGAATGCGCTGGATGCGCTCCAGTGCAACGGTGGCCTGCGCGATCGCATTGGTGTTTTTCGCCAGATCCTGGACTGGCTTGAAAAATTTGTTGAGATACGCCAGAAACACAGTCAATGCCCCCACCGTCATGACATCCTTGAGGTTCAGCGCCGCGCCGCGCCACAACACCAGCGCCGTACAAAGCGCCACGACCACGGACACTATGGGCGAGAGTAAGGATTTGACGCGGCGCGCAGCGAGCGCGGCATCGACCGCTTCGTGGCTGACTTGGCTAAGGCGGGAGTCTTCAAGAGTTTCACGGCCGTAGGCTTTGACGACCCGCACTGATTCAAGACCCTCTTGGACCACGCTTACGATATCGGCTTGATGAAGACGAACTTCGTGAGTTGCTTTTTTTACCGCTTTCTTGAAGCGGCTGACGAACATCAGCAAGAACGGAGTCACCGCCACGGCAATCAGCGCAAAATCCCAGTTGAGCCAGAACATGAGGCCGAGGACGCCAATGATGGTGAGTACGTCGACCAGTAAACTTAAGGTATTCGAGGAGGCGAAATTCTGGATCGTCGCCACGTCGCTGGTGATGGTGGATAACAAGGTTCCGGTCTGTTGTTTGTCGAAATACGACAGCGACAGGCGGTGCAGGTGATCGTAGATACGAATGCGCAGGTCGTTCGCGACCCACTGTCCCACGCTCTCGGTGTAATAATTATCGATATAGGTCGCAATCGCGCCAACCACCGCAATCAACACCACGCCGATACCGGCCAGCAGCGCCAATCCCAATTTGCTGTCGCCGACCGAAAAATCCTTCAAACCGCGTAGCATGTCCGGCAGCGGGTGCGAGCCAAGCACGCTGTCGATAACCACTTTGAGCGGCCATGGAGCAGCGAGGCTCATGGCAGTTTCGATGAGCATCGCAACGAAGACGATGATGAGCCACCCCGTATAGGGCCGCACCAGTTCCCTTATCAGTGAGAACATTTCGCGCGACCCGATGTCCGGAACCGCAGCCCCGATCAGGGGCTTCGCCTTTTTTCCGGTTGCCGCTGCCGCAGGAGTATCAATCGTGGGATTGGTCGCCAAATGGTGGATCCTTGAGCCAGGTCACGCCGTACCCTCAAAACCGCTCTGAGTGTATGGCAAGACGGGGCGCCTGCCCCTAGGACCAAAGGCGCATGGCAGGCGCATTTTGAGCCGCCTTCCCGATGGCCATTGATTTGGCGGGGCAATGCCCGCAGCATTGATATTCCACGGAAATTCCAGGAATCGACATGAGACCGACCGTCACCGTAGATCAACTCAAAATCGATAAGGCCCTGTACGATTTCGTCAATGACGAGGCCATACCGGGCAGCGGCGTTGAGCCCCTTAAGTTTTGGAACGGTTTTGCAGCGCTGGTCCGGGGAATGGCGCCGCGCAATGCCGCACTGCTGCTCAGGCGCGATGAGCTGCAGGCAAAAATCGATGCCTGGCATCGCCAGAATCCCGGGCCGGGATTCGATCGCGGCAAAGTACAAGGCCTTCCTGAGCGAGATCGGCTACCTGGTCGGCGAGAAGGAACCGTTCGCGGTCAGCACCGCAAACGTCGACGCGGAAATCGCCCACATCGCCGGCCCGCAATTGGTGGTGCCGGTCAGCAATGCGCGCTATGCGCTGAATGCGGCCAATGCTCGCTGGGGCAGCCTTGTACGATGCGCTCTACGGCACCGACGCCATCCCTGAGGACGGCGCCCCGCGCGGCAGCTAAGTACAATCCGCAACGCGGCGCCAAGGTCATCGCCTTCGCGCGGGATTTCCTGGATCAGCACTTTGCGCTCGCCGATGGTTCGCATCGCGATGCGGTGCAGTACCGTCCGACAGCCAGTGGACTCGAGGTTCAGCTCAAAAGCGGCGAGACCACGCGCCTCAAGAACGCCGCCGCACTACAGCGGCTTGCAGGGCGCAGCCGATTCGCCCAGCGTCGCTCTTGCTCGAGCATCACGGCTTGCACGTGGAACTGCACATCGATCGCACGCACTACATCGGCCGCGACGATCCCGGCCGGAATCAGCGATGTGGTGCTCGAATCCGCGATCACGACCATTCAGGATTGCGAGGATTCGGTCGCCGCGGTCGATGCCGACGATAAGATCCACGTGTATCGAAACTGGCTGGGCCTGATGAAGGGCGGCCTCGAGGCGCGCGTCGAGAAGGGCGACAAGCCGCGTGATTCGCCGCTTGAATGCAGATCGCCAGTACCAGACGCCAGACGGCAAACGATTCGTGCTGCCGGGACGCAGCCTCATGCTGGTTCGCAATGTCGGCCACCACATGCTCTGCAACATCGTGACTCTGGACGGCAGCGCCCATCCCGGAAACCTTCATCGATGCGGCGATCACCGTGCTCATCGCCGTTGCACGATCTGCGCGGCGTGGGCGCGCGCCGCAATTCGCGCTCCGGCTCGGTGTATGTCGTCAAACCCAAAATGCATGGGCCGGACGAAGTTGCTTTCGCGGATGAACTATTCGGCGCCGTCGAGGACTTGCTCGGCCTGCCGCAAAACACCGTGAAAATCGGCATCATGGATGAGGAGCGGCGCACCAGCGTCAATCTCATGGAATGCATACGGGCGGCGCGTCAGCGGGTGGCCTTCATCAATACCGGTTTTCTCGATCGCACCGGCGATGATATTCACACCTCGATGGAAGCGGGCGCCGTGCCGCGCAAGAGCGACATCAAGAAGGCCGGATGGCTTGACGCCTATGAACGGCAGAACGTGGATATCGGCTTGGCCTGCGGCCTGCGGGGCATCGCGCAGATCGGCAAGGGGATGTGGGCCATGCCGGATCTGATGGCAGACATGCTGAAGGCAAAAATCGCCCATCCTCTGGCCGGCGCCAACACCGCCTGGGTGCCCTCGCCCACGGCCGCCACCCTGCATGCCCTGCACTATCACGTGGTGGATGTCGCCGAGGTGCAAGTACAGCTGGCAAAACGTCGCGCGTGCCTCATTCGATGAAATTTTGACGCCGCCGCTGGTGGCCGACGCCGGCCTGGAGCAACAGCGGATATCGAGGAGGAACTCAACAACAATGCGCAGAGCATTTTGGGCTACGTGGTCCGCTGGATCGACTCCGGCATCGGTTGCTCGAAAGTGCCGGACTACTTCAATGTGGCACTCATGGAAGATCGCGCGACGTTGCGCATCTCGAGTCAGCACGCCGCAAATTGGCTGCGCCACGGCATTTGCACGACTGCGACAGGTCATGCGTGCGCTCAAAGAGATGGCTCGCGTGGTGGATCAGCAGAACGCCGGCGATCCAAACTATCAGCGGCTCGCAGATGATCCCGGTCCACAATGTGGCGTTCAAAGCGGCGTGCGATCTGGTGTTCAAGGGTCGCGAGCAGCCCAATGGCTACACCGAGGGCATCCTGACCGCCCGCAGAATCGAGAGAAAGGCACTGTCAGAAGCGTCTGCGTAGCTGCGCCAGCCGCTGCCCCCAGGGTCGCTCACGCTCGAGCCAGGCCGCGACAGTCAGCAAGCGGGCGTCCTCGCCCAGCGGCGCCGCCAACTGCACGCCGATGGGCAATCCTGCGCGCGAGTGTGCCAGCGGTAAGGAGATCGCCGGCTGCCCGGCGACATTGAAAAGCTCGGTATACGGGGCCCAGCCATACGACGCCTCGTTCCAGCGCTTGAAGTCGAATTGCGCCGTGCGGCCATCGATGCTGCCCGTAGCAACTGCGCATTGAGCCGTGGTCGGCGTCAGCAGCACGTCAATTTCCTCGAACGCCTGAGCCATGTCGCGCGTCGCCGCCGTAAGCGTGCGCCGCGCCCGCACATAATCGACGGCAGTCCAGCGTTCTGCGAGCGCAACGCAGGCCCAGCTGAACGCCTCGAGTTCCTGTGGCTCAGGTGGGCGGCCGATTCGCCCGCGGAAAAAATCAATGTCCTCGGCAATTGCGCTCATCCAAACAATGCCCGCAGCCCCGCCAATATCCATGACCGATTCAGGATACTGAAATTGCGTCACCGTGTGACCTGCTCTTGCAAGCAGCGCCGCGGCATCATCGACGGCTGCCCCGATTTCGTCGGCCGGCAGAATGCCGCCAGGCGCACGCAGCGCGATGCCGATGCGCAAAGCAGGCAGCGATTCTCGAGTCGCGCTCGCGAATGCATTTTTTGCAAAATTGCAAGGATACCGGGACCCCGGTTCCGCACCGCAGGTCAGGTCCAGCATCAAAGCGGTGTCTCGAACGCTGCGCGTCAAGACATGCTCGCAGTCCAATCCGCCCGCCAGTTCATCGTGTTGCGGCCCTACCGGCACCCAACCGCGGCTCGGCTTGAGGCCCACCAAGCCGCAAGCCGCCGCGGGAACCCGGATCGAGCCTCCGGAATCCGTGCCATGTGCGATGGGCACCATTCCCGACGCCACCGCCGCGGCAGCGCCGCCGCTCGAGCCTCCGGGGCTGCGCTTAAGGTCCCAGGGATTGCACGTGGCTCCCCGCCAGGTCGGTTCCGTTACGAACTCGCCCGCAAACTCGGGGGTGTTGGTCCGCCCAAGTATCGACAAACCCGCAGCTCGCCAGCGCGCCGCCAAGGGCGCATCGGCCGTGGCCGCGGGCAACTGCGCCAACCAGCGGCAGGATGCGGTGAGGTGCAGACCCGCGACCTCGATGTTCACGTCCTTGGCGAGAAACGGCACACCCGCCAACGGCAAACTGCGATCAACGCTTCGTGCCGCATCGCGCGCGGCTGTATCGGCGCGCTCGACCACCGCGTTGAGTTGTCCGTTCAATGATTCGATCCGCTCGATGGCGGCTTCGGCAAGCTCCAGCGGTGTGATTTCCCCGCGGTGAACCAAGTCTGCCAATCCGGTGGCATCAAATTCAGTGTATTCATCGGGCTGCATGTGCAACAACCGCGGACATTATCGGGCCGAATTCCAGTGTTTGCTCAGCGCCGCCGCTTCGGCGGTTGAATCGAGCGGCTCGCCGGAAATCTGCTCCTCGACTGCCTTGAGAATCGACGGGGACATTTCCGAGGCGGCAGTGCGGTATGCGGGAGACGCGCTGCCGGCGGCAGCAGATTGGGCCAGGGTCAGAATCTGCCATTCCTGGCCATGATGGCATGCAAGACCCGCCGGCGAAGTCGCGCCTGATAAGACGAAGGTGCGGCAGTAGTCGCCGGACTTCGCCAGGAAACTAATGCCGATTTGCACGGCTGACGCCGGCGATTCATCGGCCGCGAGCTGTTGGGACAATACTTGCGCGAGTTGACCGCTTGCCACCAATGCACCGCCGGCGTCGCGCGCGAACGGCGATGTTGGGTGCCAGCGTGCATAACCAAGACCAAAGCCGATGACCAGGCTGGCTGCGATCGATCCCACCGGTCGCCACCATGTACTCGGCGGCCGCGCTCGTGCCGCGTCGCGCGCAATTGCGTCGCGCGCCATTGCATCGCGCGCGTCTTGCAGATTCACGACGTTTGTACCGGACACATCCGCCCGGGGTTCAGCTGCCGACAGCAACCGCTCGGGTACCGGCTCGGACAATTCCGCCGAATAGGCCGCTTGAATCCGTTGCCGAAGGGCGCGATGCTGTGCGACGCGTTTTTCAAGTTGCGGGTCGGTGCGCAAAGCCATTTCCACCGCCGCACGCGCGGCATCATCCAACTCGCCATCCGCGAACGCCATCAATGTTTCATCGGAAATCGCCATCGGTCTAACCTTCTTCGCCCAGAAGCGCTTGCAATGCCTCGCGTCCGCGCGCGAGGCGGCTTGTCAGCGTACCGATGGGTATTTCGAGCACCTCCGCAGCCTCCTTATAGGGCAGCCCCTCAACCAGCACCAGACTGACCGCGACCCGTTGATCTTCGGGCAGTCGTGCCATCGCTGCCTGCACGGACATACGCGTGGCTTCGTTCTCGATTGACTCTATGCCTACGTTGGCCCCCGCCTCCTCGGTGAGAAATACCTTGTCCCGGCGTCCTCGCGAACGTAGCTCGTCGATCCACGCATTTCTGACGATCTTGAACATCCAGCTATCCAGGCGCGCGTCGCGGCGCCATTGGTCCAATCGCAGCAGCGCCCGCTCGACCGCGATTTGTACCACGTCGTCCGCATCATGCGGATTGCGGGTCAGATTGCGCGCAAAGCGCCGCAATCGGGGCAGTAAAGTGACGATCTGTTCATGGATGGTTTGTGATGCCTCGCTCGTATTCATACATTAGACGTTCGAGAGATGATGTTTCTTCCAGGCATTGTACGCGAGAATAGCTTATGCGAGATTTCAGCTGCGGCGCGTTGGCGCTGGCGTTGTTGGCCGCGACCGCCGACGCGCAAATACGCCTGCCGGTGCAGCCATTGCCGCTGCCTGCTCCGTTGCAGAGCGCGGTTCAAAATCTCGATCAAACCGATCCGCGATCGCTGGCGCGGCTGAGCGCTGTGCGCCATCTTGAAGTCGATCGTTTGATTCGCAGGAACCGCAGCGTCTTGGATCGAGACCCCAATGGCGAGCCCATCGTCCGCAACGAGATACTCGCGCTCTCCCCCAGCGAAACGGCAGCGGACCTCGCTCGCTCCTTGCACCTCATCGTCGCGCGCGACCAAATCATCGACTCCATGAGTATTCATCTGGTGGTGTTGCGCGCGCCTGACTCCATGTCGACCAACAAAGCGCTGCGCGAATTGCGCGCATCCGATCCCGCTGGAGTCTACGATTACAATCACATTTATTTGGGCAGCGGCACGCAGTCCGGTGCTTTCGTGAACCCGACGGCACAGAATGCGCCATTGCGAGGGAGCTCTGCCGCAAGTCCACAGGCGCCCAAAATGCGGGTGGGTCTGGTGGACACGGGTGTCGATACCAGTCACTCAGCCTTTCAGGAATCCGCCATCCGCACCTGGGGCTGCGGCGACAAGTTGATTCCGGCTGCACACGGGACTGCCGTCGCATCTCTGATGATTGGGCGCGCGCAAGGCTTTCACGGAGTGCAACCCGATGCCGCGTTATATGCGGCGGACGTGTACTGCGGGGAGCCCACGGGCGGTGCCGTTGATGCGTTGGTTGCGGCTGTTGCGTGGCTGGTGCAAGAGCAGGTTCCCGTCATCAACATCAGTTTGGTCGGCGCGAGAAACTCAATATTGGAGCAAGCGGTTTCGCGCACCATCGCTCGTGGCTTCATCATCGTCGCGGCCGTCGGCAACGACGGGCCGGCAGCGCCGCCGCTGTATCCGGCATCCTACCCAAACGTGGTGGGAGTGACTGCCGTGGATGCGCATCGTCATGTACTGCTCGAAGCAGCACGCGGCCCACAGGTCATGTTCGCATCTCCAGGCGCCGATCTGGCGGCCGCCAGCATGGCTCACGGCTACGCCGCGGTACGCGGAACATCATTTGCCGCGCCGATTGTCGCCGGATTGTTGGCGGCGCACATCAGCACACGCGGTACGGACAATGCCGACGCCGCCATTGCCGCGCTCGCAAAAAGCGCAATCCACCTAGGCGCACCGGGCCGGGATTTGACATATGGCTTGGGTTTGGTCGGAGCCGAGTACCGCATAGATCCTGCACTCTTGCTGCATCGATAAACCGGACGGAAGAAATCGGCGGGCTGCGTCGTATCAATGGTGAAGGCAGCGGGATGTCCGCGGCCACACAGGAGTGCGACATGAATAGCAAACAATTTCTTGCCGGCGTGACCGCAGCCGTAGTGCTGGCTTTGACCTCTCCGGCCTATGCAGGTCTTGGGGCCGGCGGCGCAGCCGGCAGTCTCGGCGGCGGGTTACGTGGAAATTTAGGCGGTTTTGGCGGCCGGGACCTTGGCGGCGCCGGCCACTTTGGCGCACAGGGTCAATTGGACGGGTCGGCCAAGGCTGTGAACGCGAAGCCGGCTGCGAATGCTGCCAAGGAGGTCGATCACAAGGCGGACAACGCGGCCAAGTCGGAAGTCCGATCCACCAGCGCTGTGAGCGCCGGCGCAGAAGCGACCGCAACCAAGGACGCATCCACCAACGCCTCTGCAATGACCAGCATCGCCAAGTCGGCGCCGGCGACAGCCGCTGCCGCAACGCCGTCCAAACCTTCACCGGCCGTGGGATCGTCCAAGCCCACAACGTCCAAGCCCGCAACGTCCGCCCAACCCAGCCCATCGGCGAGCCTCATGGGCAGCACCAACCAAACAGTCAACGCTGGCGGCCATAGCGTTGCCGGCAGCGGCTCGGTTGATGCCGAGCATTCGAAGGGATCAAACTCAGTCGCTGCTGCAGGCAGTGATTCGTTGCATTGATTTTGGTTGATTTGCGATGCGAGAACGGCGTACTTCACATCCCCCAAAGTGGAGTACGCCCTTCTCATGAATGCGCCTCCGCCACCCAGGCGCGGTTCCGCAAGGTGTGGATCACTCGTCTTACTCGTGATTGAATTGGCACGGCGTGGAGAAGCGTCGTGCAGCTGCAAACAATCGAGGAACACATGACCTACACGCTCGCGCATCGATGAACGAGCGCGCCGTGCGCGTCGCCGACGCGACTCGCTTACCCGCCGTGGTGCTGCTTCCGGGCCTGGATGGGACCGGAAAATTGTTCGCTGAATTGGTCAAGTCACTGGACCCCGGCGTCAGCGCCATCGTCGTGGCATATCCGCGAGATCAGCCTATGGGTTATGAGGAACTCGACACGCTGGTCATGAGTGTATTGAACAAACTGCCCCCAGATCAGCGCTATGTTTTGTTGGGCGAATCCTTCTCCGGTCCGCTCGCAATACGTATCGCCGCGCGAGCTCCGGCAGGTCTCGTGGGTCTCATCCTCAGCGCATCCTTCGCGAAGAACCCGTTCCCATGGCTGGGCTGGACGCGGCCGCTTGCCGCCTACCTGCCCGTAAAATCACTGCCCCGATGGGTGCGCGCGCCGTTGATGTGGGGGTCACTCTCTCCGGAGCGCGCGCCATCGCAAATGGAACGCGCGATGTCGGGAGTCTCTGCCGCCGTGATCCGGCAGCGCATCGCGGCCGTGCTCACGGTTGACGAGACCAGCGCCCTTGAGCGCGTCAGGATTCCGACGATGGTGCTGCGGGCGACACGCGACCGCGTGATACCGGCAGCGGCGGCGCGCCGGATAAGAAAGATCCTTCCGCAGGCTCAATTCCTTGAAATCGCTGCGCCGCACTTGTTGCTGCAGACACGCCCTCAGGAGTGCGCCGCGGCCGTGCTGCGGTTTTTGCAAAATCTGAGCGCAAACTCCGCGCCGCATTGACTTGGGATCTCTGCAGCGACTGTCATTCCCAAATGCTGGAAACTTTTTCGCCTCTGGCGAGCTGCTTGACCGCACGATACGAGTTCCTGAAAATCGGCGGCAGCAAAGTCCGCACCAGCGAGCGATAAATGCGCGAGGGTCTGATTCGGACTTTGTTGTCCTGAGAGATGTGAAAAAGAGTCGAGTGCACCTCTTCCGCCGCCTTATCCCAGGTGTTCGTGTAGTAATAAAGAGCGATCGACATGCGCTCAATGCCTGGGGGTGTCGCAAGCGGCAGTGGGTGGCCGTGCAGGGATTCATTGGTCGTGGAGAACACCACGCAGCGATTGAATATGGGCGGGACCGCAGTTACCCGCGACATGGATGAGCGCTCCCACAATTCCAGACTGCCGTTGTAGGAGGGCTGCCAGTCCTTGTTGAGATACAAAAGTAGATTCAGGCGCCGCTCGAGGTTGTAGCGCCTCAGATGATTGAAATCGGTGTGAATCTCAAGATAACCACCCGACTGAATCTTGTGCAAACCGCCGCCAAAATACGACGGGTCCGTGAGCAATCCCCCGATACCCGTAAGTTTTTCAAGGTAGCTGACAAATGCGCCGGAGTTGAGGAAATTGATGAGTCGCGCAGTCTCCGGACCTACGGCATCCGGCTTGAAGGCATATTTATTGTGATCGGTCTTGCGATCGACGAATTTCTCGTAGTATTCGGAGCGCCGCACGGCAGACGCTTCTTGGCGCACCTGTTCCAATATTTCCGGATCGATGAAGTCATCGAGAACGATGTGAGGCCACGGCTTGTTCTGCGCGTAGCTGTCGCTGAGTTTTTGCCCCTCGGAGGCGAGCGTTGATTGGTCGTAGCTATACTTGATCATACAGGCCGATTTTAGCAAAGATTGGTCCTTCTAAGCGCAAGCCTGGGCAAGACACCGGACCCTCGGCGGCGTAAAATTCCCTCGGAGCGGTTGGTACGTGCGATGACACTAAGGCGAATGTCGCCAGCGGAAACGGGTTTCTGCCTTCAGCGCTGCGTGGCAGGAGCACTCTGCGCTCTTTTTCTCCTGTCCGGGTCGTCGCGGCCGGCATCCACCCCGGAGGATAAGCCACTAACCGCGATCCTGATCATCGCGCGAAACGCCTTACCCGATTCCATGTTCGCGGACTCGATTGTGCTCGTGATGAACAATCTTGGTCCCGCCCCGGTCGGCATCATCATCAACAGGCCGACGCCGATATCTGTGCCGGGTCTGTTTCCCGATCTCAAGCGCCTCGCACAGGTGCGCGACAAGGTGTACTTCGGCGGACCGGTCGACTTCGGGTCGGTATGGTTTGTATTTCGCGCCGTCGCGCCGCCCGAGCATGCGATCCAGATTCTTGACAACGTCTACCTGAGCGCAGACCAGCAGCTGCTGCTTAAGCTGCTCGGCCGCGACAAGCCCATGGACGGCCTGCGGATCTTCGTCGGCCATGCCGGCTGGGCACCGGGTCAGCTCGAGGCCGAGATTGATCGGCGCGACTGGACGCTCAAACGCGCCGCGGCAGACGCGATCTTCAGCGGCAGGTCCGAGCGCCCCTGGCCCGCGCCGCAGGACCCAAAGCGCAGCATTTAGCGGCGCGATTGGGCATGGCAAAAAAGCGGAATCCGGGTATAGGATCAGTCTAACCCCACTCACAGCAGAAGCAGGAAAGGAACATGCCGAAGCGAATCGATTTGGAAACGGTGCCTGTACACAGGGGAAGCCTATATCCCGTGCCTTTTGACCTACCATGCGCGACTCGTGCACGGCAACGGTTGGGTGAAGCTGCAGGTTTAACCGACTTCGGGGTGAACTTGATGCGCCTACAACCCGGTGGTTGGTCGAGCCAGCGGCATTGGCACAGCGCGGAAGATGAGTTTGTGTTTATCGTGGAGGGAGAAGTGGTGCTGGTGACGGATTCGGGTGAGGAGACACTGCGTACCGGCGATAGCGCCGGATTCAAGGCGGGCGTCAAGGATGGGCACCACTTGCAGAATCGATCGCAGCGCGATGCCGTCATTCTCGAGATTGGAACGCGCAATCCCGATGATGAGGGCGAGTATTCGGACATCGATATGCGCTTCACGAGGCGCAGCGATTCAGCGTTTTCGCATAAGAACGGCGCGCCCTATCCGAAGCGATAAACGGGGTCACGGACGCGATTCATGTCGCTACTAAGCGACGAGCGCTGTCAACGAACCCTGGTGCCCCGCGTTGAGCGCTTGGCGGACGCGATGCAAAACGCATCTCATTGGCAAGCTTTGCAAGGCACTCAAAAGGAGTAAAATATACAACATGTTGTACGCCATTCTTCGCGGGATTACGCCGCGATTGCCATCCACGTTGTCGAGTCGCATTGTAATTGCAGTCGCGATGTCGGCCCTGATTGCCGGCTGCAACAACAACTACAGCTCCGCCTGCTTCGGATACACCTGCAGCGGCGTACCCACCGAGTATTCCTTCGGCGTCGTCAGCGCTAACCTCACCGCTGCCAATGGAGCCGGTCCCGCCGATGTCGTTGCGCTCAGCACGGTTCAGCCACCCGCAAGCAACACACCGTCGAATCTGAAGACGTACCTATCGACGGGCGCCGGCATGTTCGCGGCGCCGAC
The DNA here is from genome assembly GCA_963787695.1 of uncultured Gammaproteobacteria bacterium. Classification (GTDB taxonomy): domain Bacteria; phylum Pseudomonadota; class Gammaproteobacteria; order Steroidobacterales; family Steroidobacteraceae; genus Bog-1198. Next base: position 4,306,664 of record CAWBDX010000002.1, on the reverse strand, counting down.
CCTGACACCGGCCGGCAACAATCCCCTATACCTGGCGAGTGCGGACTTGAATGGCGACGGTTTCATGGATGTGGTTTCCGCGAGCTACTTCGACGGTGCGCTGGCTATCTTCTTCAACAACAAGGCGACACCCGGAACCTTCAACCCCGCGGTCTTTCTGAACAGTCCGGGTGCATCTCAGGTTGCGATCGCTGACATGAACGGCGACGGCTTGCCCGACTTGGTGTCCGCCGATTTCAACGTCTCTTTGTTTTTGCAATCCTCGCCCGGGACTTTCGCCGCGCCGATCAACCTCTACAGCGGCGGCGCAAATTGGGTCGCGCTCGGGGATCTGAATCACGATGGCGCGATGGACGTCGCAGTAACGGACGCTGTCGGCGTGAAGGTACTGTTTCAAGTCGGCGCTGCGGCAGTGCCGGTGTTCGCCGCCCCAGTCAGCGTCTTTACCCAGACTGCGAATCAGAATGTGGTCGGGGCAAACATCGTCGCCATCGCCGACGTCAATGGCGATGGATACAACGATCTGGTGATCACGGACCCGGGCCCGACCGGCGGAATGTCTCCGACCGTGAACATACTGCTGCAGGACTCCACACACCCCGGCAGCTTCCTGCCTGCCGTCGCTTATGCCATTGCCGCGCAGGATCTGCCCCAGTCCATCATCGTCACCAATCTCACGGGAGCGGCGGGCGCGCTCGACATCGTCATCGGCGGACAAAAAACTGTCACCGTGCTGCTGCACGATCCGGCCAATCTGGGCAAGTTCCTGCCGGCGAGCTTTTATGCTGCATCAGGCGCAAACGAGGTCGCCGTGGCGGACATCAACGGCGACGGCAAGCCCGACATTGTGACCAGCAGCGGCGTGACTCACTCGATCCAAGGCGGCGTGGTGACGAATAATCCCGGTGTCCTGCTGCAGACCACCACGGGGGCCTTTGCAGCGCTGCAAGATCTCCCCTAAACACCGCAAGCAGCGCGCAAAATGGACGCGGCGCAGCATACCGTGTATAGTGCCTTGCAGCTTAAATGAGGTTGGTGCTCGGTCAGTGCCACCTTGAGCTCGCGGTCCGTCTCAGGCGCACTTCGTTTTTTCTACCCTCCTCGCTGCTGACCGCTGCGGAAGCTTAATATGCTCCGTCGTGCGAGTCCAAATTTTCATAAGGTTTAATAATGTCATTTTCCGATCTCGGGCTATTGCCCGAATTGCTGCGTGCTGTTGCCGATAAGGGCTACGACACGCCCTCCCCCATTCAAATTCAAGCGATTCCTGCGGTACTCGCCGGCCGCGACGTGTCTCGCCGGTGCGCAAACCGGCACCGGCAAAACCGCCGGCTTCGTGCTGCCCATTCTGCAGCGCCTCACTGCGGACGTGCGACACGGCACCAGCCGGGCACCGCGTGCGCTGGTGCTGACGCCGACCCGCGAACTCGCCGCACAGGTTGCGCAAAGCGCGCGCGACTACGGCAAGCACATGCCGCTGCGCACCTACCAGGTGTTCGGCGGCGTCAGCATCAATCCGCAGATCAGCGCGCTTGCGCAGCGGCTGCGACATCCTGGTCGCGACTCCCGGCCGGCTGCTCGATCTTGCGCAGCAGCGCGCGGTGGATCTTTCCAAGATTCAGGTACTGGTGCTCGATGAAGCCGACCGCATGCTCGACATGGGTTTCATCCACGACATTCGCCGCATCATCAAATTGCTGCCGCAGAAGCGCCAAAACCTGCTGTTCTCCGCCACCTACTCGGACGATATCCGCGGTCTGGCGGAACGGCTGCTGCACAACCCGCTGTCGGTCCAGGTTGCGCCGCGCAATGCGCCCGATCGAGCTGGTCGAACAGCGCGCGTATCGCGTGCAGAAGGAACAGAAGCGGCATTTGCTGGTGCACCTGATTCAGGAAGGCCAGTGGCGCCAGGTTCTGATCTTCACGCGCACCAAGCACGGCGCCAATCGTCTCGACGCAGCAATTGGAGGGCGCCGGCATCCAAGCCGCCGCCATCCACGGAAACAAGAGCCAGGCGGCGCGCGTCAAGGCGCTCGACATGTTCAAGCGCGGTCAGGTCACCTGCCTGGTGGCCACTGAAGTCGCGGCGCGCGGTCTCGACATCAAGGAGCTGCCGCAAGTCGTCAACTACGAATTGCCCAACGTGCCGGAGGACTATGTGCATCGCATCGGCCGCACCGGCCGCGCCGGCTCCGCGGGCGAAGCTGATTTCGCTGGTGTCTTCCGATGAATCCGGCTTGTTGCGCGATATCGAGCGGGTTCTACGCCGCAGCATTCCGACCCTGCCGACCCCGGTATTCAAGATCGTCGAGTCCGCGTCGCCTGCGCCGGCGCGCGATAGCCGGCCGCAGCACGCGCAGCACCGGCACGGCGGCCAGAATCACCACGGCGGCGGTCGCCGGGACGGAAATCACGAGCGCCGCGATTCGCGCCGCCCGCAAGATCGAACGGCGGCTCGGAGCGCCAGCGACTCGGCGCCGGCCGCGCGAGATTCGCGGGACGCGAAGCTTCGGCACAGCTCGCAGCGCGAGCCGGTTCGCTAGGACAGCTTGCGGAACCATGTCGCGCAGATATTTGGCGAACTCGGCGCCCAAGCTCGGATGCTTCAGGCCGTACTCCACGGTCGCCTGCAGGTATCCGAGCTTGCTGCCGCAATCGTAGCGCTTGCCCTCGAATTCGAAGGCAATACACCGGCTTCGCGCTGCATGAGGCGCGCGATGCCGTCGGTGAGTTGAATCTCGCCGCCGGCGCCCTTGCCGATTTTCGCCAGATCGTCGAAGATCGCGCCGGTCAGCAAGTAGCGGCCCACCACGGCCAATGTCGAAGCCGCCTTGTCCGGCTTTGGCTTCTCGACGATGTGCGACATCTTGCCGACGCGCGGCGCGATCGACGCCTCCAAAGTCACGATTCCATATTTGTCGGTGTCCTGCCTGGGAACGTTCTGCACGCCGAGCACGCTGCCCTGATGCTCATCGAATACCTCGACCATCTGCTTGAGGCAGGGCACTTTCGCATCGATCAAATCGTCCGCGAGATGCACCATGAATGGCGCATCGCCGACCACCGGCCGCGCGCACAGCACCGCATGGCCCAGACCCCAGCGGCGCCGGCTGGCGGATGTATACGCACGAAGCCCAGCTCGGCAGAATTCCGCGCAGGGTATCGAGCAGCTCCTGCTTGCCCTGCGCCTGCAGCACCGCCTCGAGTTCCGGATTGGAGTCGAAATGATCCTCGATCGCGCGCTTGGAGCTGCCGGTGATGAACACCAAGGTGTCGGCGCCGGCGGAAAGCGCTTCATCGACCGCATATTGAATCAGCGGCTTGTCGACGATCGGCAGCATTTCCTTGGGGCTTGCCTTGGTGACGGGAAGAAATCTCGTGCCGCGCCCGGCGACCGGAAATACGACTGCTTTTACTGGGTGTGTCATGGCGAAAGCATAACGGATTTCGCGCTGACAACGCCGTCGGACATTTCTCACAGGTCCGTCCGAGCAGTACGCCTAGCGCAGCTTGACGATTGCGTACGCCTCGAAGCTGTCCCAGGAATGGCACGCCGGGACAATGCCAATAAAAACTCCGCCCCGAAAATCCGCATTCATTGCAGCGATATTTCTCCGCCTGCGCCAGCAGCGCGCCAATTTCCTGCGCGATGCGCGCTCGAGCTGCGCCGGCCCTTCCTGCCACACGGCCTGCAGCGTCGCGATCCTGCGAAAACACTTTTTCTATCGAGCTCCGCAGCGGCGCTGCCGCGCCCAAGTCGGCGGCGATCGCGGCAAATACCAAGCGCTTGAGCTCGCCAAAGTCGCGCGATTCCGCCTGCGCCACCAGTTCGGCGAGTATCGCGTCGCGCTCGGCGATCCCGACCAGCTTGAGCAGAGTGCGGCAATTCCTCCTGCAGCAGAGTCGGGCGAATCGGCGAGCGCCTGTCTGATAAGTTGCACGGCGAGTTCGGGCTGCGCTTCGCTGCTCCGCGATCTGCGCGCTCAACAGCGCGGCGCGCGGAAACGGCGCGGCTTCCGTCTGCGAGCATCGCGCAGCCAGCGCTCGCGCATTGTCAATGTCGCCGCGCTCGATGGCGAGGCTGGCCAGTTCGCACAGATAGTGCGCGGCGACCGTGCGCGCCGGCGCGGCCTTGATGCGCGCCAATTGCCGATACGTGCCGAGCGCCTGCTGCCAGTCGTGCTGCCGCTCGTAGACGCCGCGCAGCGCATCGAGCGCGCTAGCGCGCAGCCGCGGCACTTCGCTCACCTGCTGAAACAGCCCTTCAGCCCGATCGAGCACGCCGGCGCGCAAATAGTCCTGCGCCAGCGCGAGCAGCGCCTGTTCGCGATGTTCTGAGGCCAATTCTTCGCGCGCCAGCAGATTCTGGTGAATGCGGATGGCGCGCTCCACCTCGCCGCGCCGCCGATACAGCGCACCCAGCGCGAAATGCGTCTCGATGGTGTCGGCGTTGGCGTCCATCAGCTTGAGGAACATGTCGAGCGCCCGATCGGGCTGCTCGGTCACCAGGTAATCGAGCCCGGTCAGATAGTCAGGATGCAGATTGCTCAAGGATGCCGGCCAGCGCTTGCCCCAGCCGAAGTGCCCGGCCAGAATTCCGATCACCAGCGCCGCCAGCACCAAAGCCCATGCTCAGCAGCGGTAGGTCGGACACGTGCCCGCGGCCTAAAGACTGCAGGCCTAGTCGCGGATCGGCTGATCCGCACCGTCGTTGACGCGTTCGCGCAGGTCTTTGCCCGGCTTGAAATGCGGCACATGCTTGCCGGCCAAGCGCAACCGCCTCGCCGGTTTTCGGATTTCGGCCCTGCCGCGGCGGCCGAAAATGCAGCGAGAAGCTGCCGAAACCGCGTATCTCGATGCGCTCGCCGGTCGCCAACGCATCGCTCATGATTTCCAGAAGCTGCTTGACGGCCAGTTCGACATCCTTCGCCGGCAAATGCTTTTGCTTCGCCGAAATGATCTCAATGAGTTCCGATTTCGTCATTATCGATCCGTGGGCATCACTAGACATACTTTACTAAAGAGCGGTAGCCGCAGCGAGGCCGCGGCGCCCGCCTTTGTCCTTCAATCCTGGCCGGAGATTTGCTCTTTCAGAAGATCTCCCAGGCTGGTTCCGGTCGGTGAATCGGTCCGATAATTCTGCATCGCCTCCTGCTCCTCGTGGATGTCCTTCGCCTTGATCGACAGCGAAATGCTGCGGCCCTTGCGATCCACGCCGGTAAATCTGGCCTCGACCTCGTCGCCGACTTTCAGCAGCAAGCGGGCATCTTCCACGCGATCGCGCGAAATTCGGAGGCTCGCAGCTGGCCGTCGACTCCGTTGCCGAGATCGATGATCGCGCCCTTCGCATCCACTTCGCGCACCACGCCTTTGACGACGCTGCCCTTCGGATGTTCGGCGATGTAGGCCGAGAACGGATCCTTGGCGAGCTGCTTGATCCCTAAGCTGATGCGCTCGCGCTCCGGATCGATCGACAGCACCATGGCGTCGACCTGCTGCGCCTTTTGATAGCTGCGCACCGCCTCTTCGCCCGGCATGTCCCATGAGATGTCCGACAGATGCACCAGTCCGTCGATGCCGCCGGCCAATCCGATGAAGATGCCGAAATCCGTGATCGATTTGATCTGACCGCTGACCTTGTCGCCGCGGTTGTAGTTATCCGCGAATTCCTTCCAGGGATTGGCCTTGCACTGCTTGACGCCCAAGCTGATGCGGCGACGCTCCTCGTCGATGTCGAGCACCATGACTTCGACTTCCTGGCCGACATGCACGACCTTGGCTGGATTGACGTTCTTGTTGGTCCAATCCATTTCAGAGACGTGCACCAGACCCTCGACGCCCTCTTCGATCTCCACGAAGCAGCCGTAGTCCGCGATGTTCGTGACCTTGCCGAACAGGCGGGTATTGGCCGGATAGCGCCGCGCGATGTTCTGCCAGGGATCGGCACCCAGCTGCTTCAAACCCAACGACACACGCTGCCGTTCGCGGTCGAACTTCAAAATCCGCACATCGATTTCTTCGCCGACCTTGACCACCTCGGACGGATGCTTCACGCGCTTCCAGGCCATGTCGGTGATGTGCAGCAGTCCATCGATGCCGCCCAGATCGACGAATGCGCCGTAGTCGGTGAGATTCTTCACCACGCCCTTGACCGCAGCGCCCTCCTGCAGATTATCCAGCAGCGCCGAGCGCTCGGCGCTGTATTCCTGCTCGACGACCGCGCGGCGCGATACCACCACGTTGTTGCGCTTCTGATCGAGCTTGATGACTTTGAATTCGAGCGGCTTGTTCTCCAGGTACGAGGGATCGCGCACCGGACGAACATCGACCAAGCGAGCCGGGCAGGAATGCGCGCACATTGTCGATCTCGACGGTAAATCCGCCCTTGACCCGGCCGGTAATGATGCCGATGACGACCTCTTGCTTCTCGAAAGCGGTTTCCAGCCGCGTCCAGGTTCTGCGCGCGCTTCGCCTTCTCGCGCGAAAGCCGCGTCTCGCCTGAACCGTCCTCGACGCTGTCCAGGGCGACTTCGACGGTTTCGCCGACGGCGACCTCGATTTCACCTTTTTCATTCTTGAATTGATCGGAGGGGATGACCGCTTCGGATTTCAATCCGACATTGACGATGACGTAGTCCTGGCCGACTTCGACGATCAATCCATTGAGGATGGTGCCAGGACGAATGCGCTGGCTCGCAATGCTTTGTTCAAACAGTTCCGCAAAACTTTCTGTCATGTTCTCTCTTACTGAATCCCTGGACACCGATCCCGTGTGCCCAAGGGGTTACCACTAAAAACGGCGATCGATCCTTGAATAGCCGCAACCTAAATCGACAGATGCCCGCGGGCTATTCCGTAGCACGCGCTCGATCACCGTCATCGACGGACATACCCGTCGTATCCAACATGGTGGCGTCGGCGCTTGCGACAAGAGGCGAAATCGGCGCGGTCGATATCGCGCTCGATCACGCTCCGCTATCTCCAGCGAAAGGGCGGCAAGGTTAGCAGTAACCCCCTTTTCTTTCAACTGCTTATAGCGTCTGAGGGCCCTTTCGGCGGGGCTGGCGGTGAGAAAAATCTTCACCTCGGCCCCGGGGAATACCACGGTGCCCATATCGCGCCCGTCGGCCACCAAACCGGGGGGGACCGCAAAGCGCCGCTGGCGCTCCAGGAGCGCCGCGCGGACCCCGGGCCAGCGCCGCGACCTTGGAGGCGTCATTTCCCGCCCCCTCGGTCCGAATCGCCCGGGTCACCTCCTGGCCGTCGAGCCATACGACTTCCTCGCCGGACTCAGTCGGAGCCGAACCGTATGTCAAATCGCCCGCCAAGCGCGCAAGCGCCGGCTCGTCGTCGAGGCGCAGAGAGGCGCGGCGGCCCGCCAAGGCCACCAAGCCGATACAGCGCACCGCTATCGAGCAGAGCCCATCCCAAGGCCCTGGCGACGGCGCGGCTGATGGTCCCTTTGCCCGATCCCGAGGGTCCATCGATGGTAATGACGGGCACTCGGCTCAACTGGGGTCCCTTAGACCGTAGACTCGCTGAATTGCCAATCCCACCGATCGCGCCAATGGCACGAACCCGGGAAACGAGGTGGCGACATTGGCCACATCGCGGATCTCGATCGGCGCCTGCGGCACGCAGGCTCGCGATGCTGCAAAGACATGGCGATGCGATGATCGCCGAAGCTGTCCACCTCTCCGCCGGAAACGCCGGTCCCTGCGCCGCGGCCCTCGATCCGCATGCCGTCCGGCAACGCCGTATGCGCCACGCCCAGCGCCGTCAAACCGGCGCTCATCGCGGCGATGCGATCGCTCTCCTTCACCCGCAGTTCTTCGGCGCCGGTCACCGACGTCTCACCTTGCGCGCACGCCGCCGCGATGAACAAAACCGGAAGTTCATCGATGGCCAGGGGAACCAGATTCCTCGGGCACCGTGACGCCGTCGCAGCCGCGACGCAAGGACCCGCAAATCCGCGACCGGCTCGGCCCCGCTCATCGCGCAGCATTCAATATCTCGATGTCGGCGCCCATGCTGCGCAAGATGTCGAGCAGTCCGGTGCGGGTTGGATTCATTCCCACGTTTTGAATCAGCAGGCCCTCGTGCCGGCGCGCCCAAACAGCCCGCGACGATGAAGAACGCGGCGGAAGAAAAGTCGCCGGGTACCGTGAGTTTCTGATTCAGCAAGCGCTGCGGAGGATGCAGAGTGATGCGCAACCCCTCGATGTCAACGCGCACCCCGCAACTCTTGAGCATGCGCTCGCTGTGATCGCGGCTGACTGCCGGCGCACTGATCGTGGTGGCCGTATCGGCATAGAGCGCCGCCAGCAGAATTGCCGATTTGACCTGGGCGCTCGCCATCGGCATGCGATAGTCGATTCCGTGCAGGCGGTGCCCGCCGCCGATATCGACCGGCGGCGTACCATTGTGAGGTGCGCACATCGGCTCCCATTTCGCGCAATGGCTTGGCCACGCGCTCCATGGGCCGCTTCATGAGCGACGCGTCGCCGATCAGCTGCGAAGTCGAATTTCTGCGCCGACAACAAGACCGGTGAACAGGCGCATGGCAGTGCCCGCGTTGCCCATATCGAGCGCTCGGCCGGCATCGCGCAATCCGTGCATGCCGACGCCGTGAATCAACACATGGGTGTGCGCCGGGCTGCTCGATGCGCACCCCCAATGCGCGCATGGCGGCCAAGCTCGCCAGGCAATCCTCGCTGGCCAGAAACCCGCTCACCTCGCTCGTACCCTCGGCAATTCCGGAGAGCATCAGCGCGCGATGCGAGATGGATTTATCGCCGGGCACCGCCATCGTGCCGAAGACGCGCATCGCCGGATGCGCTACGAAATCCCGCGTCAAAGCACGGCCCGCGGATACGAACCCAGCACCTTGAACAGCGACGCTCGCGATTTCCATTGCAGCCAACGCCTTGCGCCACCGGCGCATCGCTGACATGTCCTTCGACGTCGATGAAGAACACATAGTCCCATTTGCGCTTGCGCGACGGGCGCGACTCGATGCGCGTCATGTTGACCCGGTGCTGCGCAAACGGCTCGAGCAGTCGGAACAGCGCCCCGGCATCGTCGGTGTCGCTGGTGGAGACCAGCAGTGTGGTGCGATCGGCGCCGCTGGCGCTGAACAGCTTTCGGCCTACGACCAGGAAGCGTGTGGTGTTGTCCGGCCGGTCCTCGATCTCATTGGCGAGCAGCATCAGGCCGTAGATTTCGGCGGCCGCACGGCCGGCTATCGCCGCCGTGCCGCGCTCATCACGCGCGCGCCGCGCGCCTTCGGCATTGCTGGATACGCCGACGCGCTCCGCTTCCGGCAGCTGATCATCGAGCCAACCGCGGCATTGCGCCAGGGCCTGCGGATGCGCGCACACGCGCTTGACGGCTCCCAGGCCGCTCATCTTCCCCATCAGAAAGTGACTGATGCGCAGTTCCACTTCACCGCAGATTTTCAAGCCTGACGTCAAAAACATGTCCAAGGTGTGATTGACGGTGCCCTCGCTCGAGTTCTCGATCGGCACCACGCCGAAGTCTGCGACGCCGCCTTCGACCTCGTGAAATACTTCATCGATCGCCGGCAACGGCAGCGCACGCACCGAAGAGCCGAAGTGCTTGAGCACGGCGGCTTGGGTGAAGGTGCCTTCCGGACCCAAGAAAGCCACCTTCAGCGGTTCCTGCTGCGCGAGGCAGGCGGACATGATTTCGCGAAACAGCCGCACGATCTCTTCGTCGCGCAGCGGCCCCTGATTGCGCTTGAGCGCCAAGCGCAGCACTTCCGCTTCGCGTTCCGGCCGATAGAAATCCACCGCCTTACCGGAAGCCGATTTGGAAATGCCGACCAACTGAGCGAAGCGCGCGCGCTCGTTGAGCAGGGCAGTGAATGCGCGCATCGATGGCATCGATGCTGTCGCGAATATTCCGCAAGACCGGCAGCAGCCGGGGTCGCACCGGGCGCAGCCTGCGCCGCGGCTGCGCCGCCGGGACTTCGCGCTGGCTTGATCTTGGGTTTGCGTCCCGGTTTGGCGTTGCTCACTTTGCCTTTGGCCATCAGCGTCTCTCGTGTCGGCGCTCGAACTCGCGCATGAACGCGATCAGCCGGTCCACGCCTTCGAGCGGCATGGCATTGTAGATGCTGGCGCGCATGCCGCCGACCGCGCGGTGACCCTTGAGTCCATGCAGCCCTGCATCGGCCGCTGCCGCGAGAAATGCCGCATCCAGATCCGGCTTACGAATGGTGAATGTGACGTTCATCCAGGAACGCGCATCCGCGGCGACCGAATTGCGGTACAGCAGCGACGCGTCGATCGCGGCATACAGCATCTGCGCCTTCGCCTGATTGCGTTCGCCCATCGCGCTCACGCCTCCCGCGCGCTTGCAGCCATTTGAACACCAGGCCCGGCCATGTACCAGGCGAAGGTCGGCGGCGTATTCAGCATCGATTGATTGTCGGCGACCGCCTGGTAATCAAACACGTGCGGCGTGTCGCGCGCGCGCGCGCCCGATGAGATCCTCGCGCACGATGACGACCGTCAGGCCGGACGGTCCGATGTTCTTCTGCGCACCCGCATAAATCAGTCCGAACTTGGCCACGTCGACGGGCCGCGACAGAATGCTGGAAGACATGTCCGCCACCAGCGGCACGCCGCCGGCATCGGGGACATAGCCGAATTCGACGCCGCTGATGGTTTCATTCGGCGTGTAATGCGCGTACGCCGCGGCGCCGCTGAATCGCAACTCGGCTTGCGGCGGCACGCGGCGTGTAGTCGCCGCCGGCATCGCCCGCAACGTGGACCTTGCAGTATCGCTGCCGCTTCCGTGATGCCTCTGCTGCGACCAGTGCCCGGTATTCACGTAATCGACGGTGGACTTGCGGCGGCGTGAGATTCATCGGCACCAAGGAAAACTGCGCCGAGGCGCCGCCCTGCATGAACAGCACCTTGAAGTTGCGCGGTATCGACATCAGTCCGCGCAGATCCGCCTCGGCCTGCGCTGCCACATCGACGAAAGGCTTGCTGCGATGGCTGATTTCCATGACCGACATGCCGCTGCCCTGCCAATCGAGCAGTTCGTCGCGCGCCTTGCTCCAAAACCTCGAGCGGCAGCACGGCAGGTCCCGGCGAGAAATTGAAGGCGCGCACGTTCGGAAATCTTATGAGTCGCCGACACGGCTCGCGGGATCGGCAAGTTCGGATTCTCCGTCCTCATCGCCGTCGCCATCGCCCGCCAGGCCCTCGATGCGCTCGAGCCCGGAGAGCTGATCGCCCTCTTCCAGCCGATCAATCGCACGCCCTGGGTGTTGCGTCCCGACCACGGAAATGTCCTTCACCGGCGTGCGCACCAGCACGCCGTTCTGGCTCATGAGCATGATCTCATCGTCCAGGCTCACCTGCAGTGCGCCGACCATGATTCCGTTGCGGTCGGTGATCTGCAGAGCGATGACGCCCTGGCCGCCGCGGCCATGCTTCGGGAAATCCTCGAGCGGCGTCAGCTTGCCGAAACCGTTCTGCGATGCCGTGAGAATGAAGCCGTTCTCGGCGACGATCAGCGCATTGACGCGCTGCTCGTCGCTCAGTTTCACGCCGCGCACGCCCGCCGCCTCGCGGCCCATCGCACGCACCTCCTCCTCGACGAAGCGTATCGCCTTGCCCGCCGGTGGTGAACAGCAGAATATCCTTGGTGCCGTCGGTAATCGCGACGCCGACCAGCTTATCGCCCGGATCCAGCGCCACCGCGATGATGCCGCTGGCGCGCGGCCGCGAGAACAGCGCCAGCGAGGTCTTCTTCACCGTGCCGAGACTGGTCGCCATGAAGACGAACTTGCCTTCTTCGAATTCCTTGATCGACAGCATGGCGCTGATGCGCTCGCCTTCCTGGAGCGGCAGCAGATTCACGATGGGCTTGCCGCGCGATCCGCGGCTCGCCTGCGGCAGCTGATAAACCTTGAGCCAGTACAGCTTGCCCCGATCCGAGAAACACAGCAGCGTGTCGTGAGTGTTGGCGACGAACAGCTTGTCGACGAAGTCCTCGTCCTTGACGCTGGTGGCGGCCTTGCCGCGGCCGCCGCGGCGCTGCGCCTGATAGTCGGATACCGGCTGCGCCTTGGCGTAGCCGCCGTGCGACAGCGTCACCACGACATCCTCGGGAGAAATGAGATCTTCGGTAGTGAGATCTTCATGATTGACGAGGATTTCGGTGCGGCGCTTGTCGCCGAAGGTGTCGCGGATGTATTCCAGCTCCTGCGGATCACTTGCAGCAGCCGCTCCGGCCGCGCCAGAATGTCCGACAGATCGCGAATCTGCTCCAACAGTTCCTGGAATTCGCCGATGATCTTGTCCTGTTCAAGTCCCGTGAGCCGGTTGAGGCGCATTTCCAGAATCGCCTGCGCCTGCGTTTCGGTCAGCCGATAGCCGCCCTCGACGATGCCCCAAGCGCGGCGATTTCGCCGTCGGGCCGGGTGCTGATGGCGCCGGCGCGCTCCAGCATTTCGCGGCACGGCGCCCGACTCCCAGGCCGCGACATCAATGCCACTTTGGCCTCGGCCGGCGACGGCGAGGCCTTGATGGCGGCGATGATCTCGTCGATGTTGGCCAGCGCAATGGCCAGGCCTTCCAAGATGTGGCCGCGTTCGCGCGCCTTGCGCAGCTCGTACACGGTGCGCCGGGTGACCACTTCGCGGCGATGGCGCAGGAACGCATCCAGCATTTCCTTCAGACTGAGCAGGCGCGGCTGGCCATCGACCAACGCCACCATGTTGATGCCGAACACCTGCTCCATGGGGGTCTGCGCATAGAGATTGTTCAGCAGAATCTCAGGCACTTCGCCGCGCTTCAGTTCGATCACGACGCGCATGCCGTCCTTGTCCGACTCGTCGCGCAACCCGTCCGAAGCGATGCCGTCGATCAGCTTGTCGCGCACCAGGTCGGCGATGCGTTCGATCAAGCGCGCCTTGTTCACCTGATACGGCAGCTCGGTGATGATGATGGCCTGCCGCTCGCCCTTGCCGACATCCTCGAAGTGAGTGCGCGCGCGCACATGCAGCCGGCCGCGGCCGGTCTTGTAGGCTGCGACGATTTCCTGGGCGCCGTTGATGAATCCCGCCGTCGGAAAGTCCGGACCTGGAACGATCTGCATCAGCTGCCCGAGGGTGATCTCCGGATTTTCGATGAGCGCGATGCATGCGGTGATGATTTCGGTCAGATTGTGCGGCGGAATATTGGTCGCCATGCCCACGGCGATTCCCGAAGAACCATTGATCAGCAGATTCGGGATGCGCGCCGGCAGTACCGCGGGTTCGCTTTCGGATTCATCGTAGTTTGGATTGAAATCGACCGTTTCCTTGTCGATATCGGCCAGCAGCTCGCCGGCGAGTCTCGACATGCGCACTTCCGTATAGCGCATCGCCGCCGGCGGATCGCCGTCCACCGAACCGAAATTACCCTGGCCGTCGACCAGCAGGTAGCGCATCGAGAAATCCTGCGCCATGCGCACGATCGCGTCGTACACCGATGCATCGCCGTGAGGGTGATACTTGCCGATGACGTCGCCGACGACGCGCGCGGATTTTTTATAGGCCCTGTTCCAGTCATTGCCAGCTCGCGCATGGCGTACAGCACGCGCCGATGCACGGGCTTCAGGCCATCGCGGACGTCCGGCAATGCGCGGCCGACGATCACGCTCATGGCGTAATCCAGGTAGGATTTGCGCATCTCGTCTTCGAGATTTACGGGCAATATTTCGCGTGCGATCTCGGCCATTTGCGAGAGTCCGGTGAGCCCTCGGGCTTCAATTTAAGCGGGTTTAAAGGAGGCGAGACATGGTCTCAACATGGCGGAATTCTAGCACATATCCGCTGGGGTCTTAAGCCTACCGCGCGGGATTTGCCGATATACTTGCGGCATGCCGATATGCCCGCCGATTTACGCATCGAGGTCCGCTGGATTGCACCCATGACGGCGCGAAACGAGGTGCTTGAGGATCATTCGCTGCTGGTTCGCGACGGTCGAATCCTCGACATTTTGCCGACCCCTATCGCCGCCCAGCGCTACCTCGCCGCCGTAGTGCTGCAGCGGCCTTCGCACCTGCTCATGCCCGGCATGGTCAATGTCGCACGCGGACGCCGCCATGCTGCTATTTCGCGGCCTCGATTCACATACGGCGCTCGCATCGAGCTGCCGGCGCCGATTTCAAGCGCGCGATGGCACTTTGGCGGCCATCGCCGAAATGCTGCGCTCCGGGATCACGTGTTTCTGCGGATCGCTACTTATTATCCCGAGGAGACGGCGCGCGCGGCCGGTCGAGCAGGGCATGCGCGCGATGGTCGGCATGCCGGTGGCCGAGCAGCAACGCCCTGGGCGAAAGACCGCGGCGCAATCATTGACCCGCTCGCTGCAGCTGCGCGATGAATATCGAGGACATCCACTGATTTCGACCGCGTTTGCGCCGCTGCACGACGCTAACGGCTTGAGCGACGCGGCTTTCTCGCACCTCGCCACACTGGCCGATGAACTGGATGCCGGCATCATGATCGAACTGCACCAATCGGACGGCGAAATCCGCGCCTGCATCGCCACATTTGGGGTACGGCCGATCGAGCGCCTGTGGAATCTGGGTCTGCTCACCCCGGCGCTCAACGCCGTGCATATGACGCACGCCACCGCGGCGGATATCGATCTGGCGCAGCGCACCGGCATTGCCATCAGCCTGTGCCCGCAGGCGATCTGAAATCGCGGCAATGGCATTGCCCCCGGCCGCGCGCATTTGCCGCCGCGGGCATTCGCCTCGGCGCTGGGCAGCGCGGGCGCTGCAATCGTTGAGTCAGGACATTTGGGGAGAAATGAAACTGATTGCGTTGTTGGCGCACGCCGCCGGCAGCGGCGGTGCCAGCTTGAACGCGTGGGATGTGCTGCACATGGCGACCCGCGGCGGCGCCGCAGTTCTCGGGCTTGGACGGCGAGATCGGCACGCTCGAAGCCGGGCAAATGGGCGGACCTGTGCTGCGTCGATCTTTCCGGTCCGGGTACTCAACCGCTGCGCGATGCCGCTCGACGCAATTGGTTTTCAGCGGCGGCCGTGACATCGTGAGCGATGTCTGGGTGGCGGGCCGGCAACTGCTTCTCGGATGGGGAATCTGACGCGCCTGGATTGGTCCGGAGTCGCCGCGCGGTCCCAAGCACTGGGCTGCACGAATGAATACGGGACGGTGACACATGCATGCTTCGACCGAAATGCCGATCCGGCTGAACTTGCGAAATTCTCGGCGCTGGCGCAGAGCTGGTGGGATCCCGCCGGCCCGTCCAAGCCATTGCACGAGCTCAATCCGCTGCGTCTGCGCTACATCGCAGCGCGCCGTTGAGCTCAAGGGCGCCGCGCGTTCTCGATGTGGGCTGCGGCGGCGGCATCCTGAGCGAGGCGATGGCGCGCGCCGGCGCGCGGGTGCTCGGGATTGATCTATCGCAAGCGGTGCTCGATGTGGCGGAACTGCATGCGCTCGAGGGCAAGATCGCAGTTGAGTATCGAGCCGATAGCCGCAGAGGAGTTGGCGATCGAGCAGCCTGCCGCGTTCGATCTGGTGACTTGCATGGAGATGCTCGAACACGTTCCGGATCCGGCGGCGACGCGTGGCAGCGCTGGCGGCGCTGGTCAAGCCCGGCGGCGATGTCATCGTTTCCACGCTGAATCGCAATCCGCTGGCATTTGCCGTGGCCATCATCGGCGCGGAATACATCGCACGCGGATATTGCCGCGGGGCACGCATGAATATTTGAAATTCATCCGCCCCTCGGAGCTGGCCCGATGGGGGCGCGAGGCCGGCCTTGAGCTGCATCGACCTGACCGGGCATCACCTACAATCCACTGACGCGATCATTTCGCCTTTCACCGAACACCGACATCAATTACC
This sequence comes from uncultured Gammaproteobacteria bacterium, assembly GCA_963787695.1. Lineage (GTDB taxonomy): Bacteria > Pseudomonadota > Gammaproteobacteria > Steroidobacterales > Steroidobacteraceae > Bog-1198. Next base: position 4,290,760 of record CAWBDX010000002.1, on the reverse strand, counting down.
TTGCACACTTCAAGCGTCCCGCACTGACATGGCGCCCACGGTGCGGGCGGTGTTGTTCGATCTGGACGGCACGCTGCTCGATACCGCGCCGGACATGGTCGGCGCGCTGAATGCGCTGCGCCGCGAGCAAGCGCTCGCCTCGATGCCCTACGAGACAGTCCGCGGCGGGTGAGTCATGGCGCTGCGCGCGTCGTCAGAACCGGATTTCCGGACGCAGATCCGCAGAGTTTCGCGTCCGCTGCAGCGGCGCTTCCTGGAGATTTACCGCGGCGCGCTGAGCCGCGGAACGCGGCTGTTTCCCGGCATGGAGCAAGTATTGGAGACTCTCGCGGCCTGGCGCATCAAGGCCGGCATCGTCACCAACAAGGCGGCATGGCTCACGGAGCCCTCTGCTCGAGGAGCTGGGACTGCGCGCGCGCTTCGCCTGCGTGGTCAGCGGCGATACGCTCGCGGAACACAAGCCCCATCCCCTGCCCTTGCTGCACGCGGCTACGCTCGCCGGCGTGGCTCCCGGCGATTGCATTTATGTGGGCGATGCCGAGCGCGACGTGCAGGCCGCGCACGCGGCCGGCATGCCCGCCTTGGTCGCAAACTATGGCTACTTGCTGCGCCGGCGAGGACACGAGCCGCCTGGGGCGGCGACGCCTATTTGAATACGCCGCTGGATCTTCTGGACTGGCTGACGACCATGCGAAGCGCGGCGGCGAGATTGCATGACTGACAGTGTTTGGCTGGCGTGGGTCTTGGGCGTAGGTTTAGGCGCCGTGCTCGGCGCCCTGGCGGCGCTCTTATGGCGCGCGCGGCGCGAACAGGCGTTGCGCATCGATGCCGAACTGCTGCGCGCGCCGTCTCAAGAGCGAGGAGACCTTGAGCGCGGAACGCGAGCAGGCACTGGCACGCGCGCGCGAACAACTGCAGGCGGTATTCGGCGAACTCGCGCGCGACAGCCTGCAGAGCAACAGCGAGGTGTTCCTGCAACTGGCGCGCGAACGACTGACTCGCCAGCAACTGGACGCCTCGCAGGCGCTGAAGGAACGCGAATCCGCGATCGAATCCCTGGTAAAACCCATCCGCGACGCCCTGGCCAAAACCGAAGCGCAGATTCAAGCGATCGAGCGCGACCGCATCGATTCATTCGCGACCATCAAAACGCAGATGGAGGTGCTGGCCAGTGGCCAGAGCATCTGCTGTCGCGCGAGACGCGCAACCTGGTCACCGCGCTGCGCCGCCCCGATGTGCGCGGACAATGGGGCGAAATCACACTGCGCCGGCTGGTCGAATTGTCCGGCATGACTGTCGCATGTCGATTTCACCGAACAGCAGCATCGCAACACCGACTCCGGCGCCATTCGACCCGACATGATCGTGCACATGCCGGAGCAGCGCGACATCGTGGTCGACGTCAAGACGCCGCTGGATGCCTATCTTGCGGCGGTCGAGGCGCAGGATCGACGAGGAGCGCAGCGCGCAGCTGCGCCGTCATGCGCAAATCGTCGGCGCACGGGTGCGCGAGCTGTCCTCGAAGCAGTATTGGTCGCAGTTCGAACGCAGTCCGGATTTCGTCGTCTTGTTCCTGCCGGGAGATCAGTTTCTTCGCGCGGCGCTGCAGGAAAATCCGGGCCTGATCGACGATTCGATGCGCCAGAACGTCATGCTGGCGACGCCGACCAGTTTGGTTGCGCTATTGAAAGCCGTCTCCTACGGATGGAAGCAAACGGTTCTTGCCGACGAATGCCGAGGAGGTTCGGCGCCTCGGCGAGGAGCTGTACAAGCGCTTGGCGGTATTCGGCGAGCATCTCGGCAAATTGGGCAAATCCCTCGGCAGCAGCGTCGAGTCCTTCAATCGCGGCAGTGGGGTCGTTGGAGCAGCAAGTACTGCCCGCGGCACGCCGTTTTCCCGAACTTGGGCTGCGCGTGAATCGCGAGATCGAGCCGATCGAGCCGGTCGCGAACCTTGCCGCGCATGCCGCGCGCCGCCGGCAACCGAGAGCGGCTCCGCCGATGAACCAGGCTGACGACGACATCTTGATGCGACTTATCGAGCGCGCGCCATACCGTGGGCTCGGCGCGCTATTGGAGCTGGCTGTTCGCAAGCTCCGAGTCCGCGCGCGCCGCTGCTCGGCGTCTACGCACTGCTCGCGGAGTGGAGCGCACTGATGGATCCTGCGACTGAAATCGAGCGCGGCGCGCATCAAGCTGGCGTGGTGGCAGGAGGAGATGCAGCCGCTTGACCGCCCGGGTGCCGGTTCATCCCATCTGGCGCGTATCTTGACTGCGCTGCCGCGCGCCGCGCAGGTGGATTTCGCGCCGTTGCAGCGGAGCGATCGATGCCGCCGCCGCCGAAGTGGAGCGGCGTGCCGCTGGAACGCGGCGCCGACCTCGAGCCGCACGCCCACGCGCTGCGCGCCGGTCCCCTCGCAGCTGGCGTCGCGGCTCGCCGGCGAGGGCTTCGATGAGGCGGGCTTGAGTCAATGTACCGAGGCACTGGCGGAAGCCGAACTATTTGTCAAGGTTGGTGGCCGACTATCGGCGCGCAAGCTCGCGCCGGCCGCGTGCCATTCGCGGTGGATGAGCTGCTGGCGGCCGGAATCGATAACGCCGATCTTTGCAGCCGATCAACCGCCGGCACGCCTCGGAAACTACCTTGGACATCTGCGCGAACGCGCCGCGCATCGATATGAAGCTCGCCGCGCTTGCGCTGCCGCGCGCCCAGAGCGAGCCAGCAGCGCCATTTGCTGGTACTGGCGGCGCTCGGGCTCAAACATTTGCGGCAACGCTCGCCAAGCCCGGAAACCGCGAGGTCCACAGGATATGCTGCTGGCGTGGACGACGGCGCGCCGCGCCGATCGATTGAACTGAAGTCCGCCCATGGTCCCCAAGCAATTCATCGCCGATCCCGACTTGCTTGCCGGCCGCGTGATTCTGATCACCGGCGCCAGCAGCGGACTCGGCCGCGCGCTCGCGATCGAATGCGCGCGCGCCGGCGCCACCGTCATCCTGTCGGGCCGCAATCTGCGCCAAGCTCGAGCGGGTCTACGATGAAATCGAGGCACTGGGCGCCCCGCAAGCCGGCCATCGCGGTGCTCGATCTCGCGCTCGCGACCGCCGTGGATTACGACGCGCTGGCGCGGATCATCGGCACCGAATTCGGCAAGCTCGACGGCGTGGTGCACGCCGCGGCACTGCTCGGCGATCGTTCGCCGCTCGAGCAATATGATGTACCCACATGGTGCAGGGTGTTACACGTGAATCTAACCGCGCCGTTCATCTTGACGCAGGTGTTGCTGCCCGTACCTGCGCAAATCCGCGGACGCCTCCGTCATATTCGTCAGCAGCGGTGTGGTGAAGCAATCGCGGCCGTTCTGGGGCGCTTACGCCGTGGCCAAGAGCGGCTTGGAGTCGGTGCGCAGCATGTTCGTCGGAGGAACTGCGAGGCGAGCCGAATATCCGCGTGAATAGCGTGAATCCCGGGCCGTATGCGCACCGCGATGCGCGCGGCAGCCTACCCGGCCGAAGATCCGAACACGCTGCCCACGCCCGCGTCGGTCAGCGGCGCTTTTCTGTACTTGCTGAGCGAGCGAGGCCGCGGTATTGATGGGCAGTTCATTGACGCGCAATAACAACTGAGGACTCAACAGTGCACTTACGGACACTCATTTCAGCTTGCGCAATAGCGGCTGCGTTCTGCTTCGTGGCGGCGAAGCGCCAGGGCCGCGCCTGCGCCGGAATTAACCCGGCCGCTCGAAGGCGACTATGTCCTCCATGATTTCCATTTCGCTTCGGGCGAGACGCTGCCGGAAGCTGCGCATGCACTACACGTTTTTTGGCAAACCGCACAAGGATGCCTCAGGCCACGTCGCCAACGCAGTGCTGGTTCTGCACGGCACCGGCGGTTCCGGCCGCAGTCTGGTCAACGACAGGTTCTCCGGCGTGCTGTTTCAGAAAGGTCAACTTCTGGACGCCGATAAGTATTTCATCGTCCTTCCGGACGATATCGGACATGGCAATTCCAGCAAACCGAGCGACGGACTGCACGCCCACTTTCCGCAATATACCTACCAGGATATGGTGGCCGCGCAATACGCATTGATCACCAAGGGTCTGGAAGTGGACCATCTGCGGCTGGTCATGGGCACCTCCATGGGATGCATGCACACATTCATGTGGGGCGAGGCATATCCCGACTTCATGGATGCGCTGATGCCGCTCGCCTGCCTGCCGGTGCAAATTGCCGGCCGCAATCGGCTGTGGCGCGATCTGACTCATTGATGCCATTCGCAACGATCCGCAGTGGATGAACGGCGACTACACGCAGCGAACCCGTGGCCGCACTGCGCACGGCCGCAGGCCTGCTGCTGATCGCCGGCAGCGCACCCATTCAAATGCAGATCACCGCTGCCGACCCGGGACGCCGCGGACGAATTTCTGCAGAAATTCATGGCGCGGGAGCTGGATGACTTGGACGCCAACGATCTTTGTACCCGGTCAACGCCTCGCGCGACTACGACCCGTCAGCCGGATCTGGAGAAAATCAAGGCGCCGCTGCTGCAGATCAACTCGGGCGATGATTTCATCAACCCTCCGGAACTGGGCATCGCCGAACGCGAAATCAAGCGCGTCACCAACGGGCGCTTCGTACTGCTGCCCGCCTCCGATCAGACTCACGGCCACGGAACGCACACCTGGGCCGCGGTATGGCAGCAGTATCTGGCGCAACTGCTGGACGCATCGGCCGCCGCGAAGGCGCCGGCCGCAAAGTAGCGATCCTAGAGGCGACCGTCAGGGCCGATGTCGATTACGCGGGATCCGGATCTGCCGGAGAGGGCAAGGCGGCGTCGATTTCATTGATCAGCGCATTGCGTTCGCTCACGCAGCATCGCGCGGGAGTGCCCGCGCGGCAATTCGCGCGCCAGATGCACAGGACCGAAGCGCACGCGCATCAAGCGGCTGACGATGATGCCGCGCGCCGCCCACCAGTGCCGCACCTGTGCCGAGCGCGTCGCGCGCACCGTGACGTTGAGCCAATGATTGAATCCTTCGCCATATTTCGCCTCGGCGCTGAAGAATGCTCATCGCCTCGCCCTCGCAGTCCGTGGCCGCGCGAAATTCCTCGACCAAGGTCTCGTTGAGCGGACCGCGCATTCGCAGCACGTAATCGACAGTCAGCGCGTGCACGCCGCGGGACACGCGGTGCGCCCACGATCCATCATCGGTGAGAATTTCCAAGCCTCCGTCGACCGGGCGGCATGGGCTGAATTGCCAGCCACCGGCCCGAAGAGCGCGGCAGATTCAGATGCTCGGCGGCACGCGAGGTCGCCGCCTTGAGGTCGAGGCTCTCGCCCGGCGAGCGATGAAACAGCAGGACCCGCAATTCCTTGACGGCCGGGGCATGCAATCGCACCGGCCGGCCGTCCAGAGTAATGCGATCGCGCGCGGTGAGCTTCGCGCCCAGCGCCGGCACTTCGCCGTTGACTTGCAGTCGTGCCTCGCGAATCCAGCGCTCCACTTCGCGGCGCGAACCGATGCCCGCCGCCGACAGCAGCTTCTGCACGCGTTCGTCGCCGGCTGATCTTTGCGCGGCGGCGCCGACTTGCGGGACGGTGATGCCTTGCGCGGGGCTCGCGCGGCCCATCAATTCGGATCGTCTTGCGCATCCGCTTGCAACCAGACCTTGCGTCCGCGGCGCCGCGTTCTCCGCGCGCGGCTCTTCATCGTCATCAGCCCGTGCTCGAGATCCGCGGCAGCATCGAGCGGAGGCTCCGGCCTTCGGTCAATACCTGCGCCTCGGCCCCCGGCAAGGTCAACTGCACGCGCAGATCCTCGAGCTCCTTGAGCTGCGCCAGAGTCGGCAAGTCATCCAGTTTCTTCAAGCTGAAATAATCGAGAAACTCGCGCGTGGTGCCCAGCAGTTCGGGCTTGCCGGGCACGTCGCGGTGACCGACCACCCGGATCCAGCTTCGCTCGATGCAGGGTCTTGATGATGTTGCGGATTGACCGCCACGCCGCGAATCTGCTCGATTTCGCCGCGAGTGATCGGCTGTCGATAGGCCACCAGCGCCAAGGTCTCGAGCAGCGCGCGCGAATATTTGGCCGGCCGCTCCTGCCACAGCCGCGCTACCGGCTGAGCCACCGCAGCTCTGATTTGAATTCGATAGCCGCTCGCGACTTCGAGCAGTTCCAGTCCGCGCGTTTCGTACTCCGCCGTAAGCGCGGCGATCGCGGCTCTGACTTCCTCGGCATTTGATCCATCGCGCTCGTCGAAGACGCTCACCAGCTCGTCCATGCGTCAGAGGCCGGCCGGCGGCCAGCAGCGCAGCTTCAACCACATTCTTCACGTATTGATCGTTCATTGAGGTACTCGCTTGGGTCATCGTTGGCGGCGCCGTCGTCGGCGACCAGTTTCAGGTGCCGGGCCGGATTGCCCAGGCGCACATGCAGCGGCGCGTATGCTTCCGATTGCACTATTTCGATCAACCCTTCGCGCAACAGTTCCAGGATGGCCACGAAGGTCACCGTGACCCCGCGGCGGCCCTCTTCCGGGGTGAACAAGCGCACGAAATCGACGAAGGCGTTGGTCTGTCAGCGACGACAAGACATCCGCCATCCGCTGGCGCACCGACAAGGGCTCACGCTGCACGTGATGGTGGGCAAACATGTCGCTGCGCGACAACACGTCTTGAAAAGCGATCAGCATTTCCTGCAGTGTCACGCTGCGGCGGCATGCGCACCACCTTGCGATCGACCAAATCGGCCGACGCGACCCAGGTATCGCGATCCAGCCGCGGCATCCGATCGATGCCCTCGGCAGCGCGCTTGAAGCGTTCGTACTCCTGCAGGCGGCGCACCAGTTCCGCGCGCGGATCGGCCTCCTCGGACGCATCATCCGCTGCCGACGCGCGGCAGCAGCATGCGCGACTTCACTTCGGCCAGCGTCGCCGCCATCAGCAAATACTCGCCCGCCAATTCGAGCTGCAGCACCTGCATCAGCTCGATGTAGCGCATGTATTGGCGGGTGATTTCCGCGATCGGAATGTCGAGAATATCCAGATTCTGCCGCCGAATGAGATACAGCAGCATGTCGAGCGGTCCCTCGAACGCCTCGAGAAACACCTCGAGCGCCTGCGGCGGAATGTACAAATCTCGCGGCATCTCGATAATGGGCTGGCCCTCCACGACCGCAAACGGCATTTCACCTTGTGCCGGCGCAGCTCTGCGCGGTGCCGGCACTGGCGGCGGCGGCGCCGCGTTTTGAACCAGCGTCAATTCAGGTTTCATCGGTAATTCATGGCCATAGCTTGTCGGACAGCATCCATGGTGTCGCGCGCCACGGTCCGCGCCCGCTCGCACCCTTCGGCGATGATACCGCGTACCAGCTCGGGATTCTCCTCGAACTCCTGCGCCCGTTTGGCGATGCCCGACACCTCCTCGACGATTTTCTCGATCAGCGGCGCCTTGCATTCCAAACAGCCGATTCCCGCGGAGCGGCACCCCTTCTGCACCCACTCTTGAGTGTCGGCGCGTCGAATAGATTTTGTGCAAATCCCACACCGGACACTTGTCCGGATCGCCGGGATCGGTGCGGCGCACGCGCGCCGGATCGGTCTGCATGGCTTTGAGCTTCTTGACGATCGAGTCCGTATCCTCGCGCAGACCGATGGTGTTGCCGTAGGACTTGGACATTTTGCGTCCGTCGAGACCCGGCACCTTTGGGCGTCGCGGTCAGCAACACTTCGGGCTCCGGCAAAATCGAGATTCCCGCGCCTTCGAGAAATCCGAGCAAGCGATCGCGATCCGCCACGGTGAGCCGCGCATTCGCCTCGACCAGGGCCTGGCCTTGGCGAGCGCGTCCGCATCGCCTTTTTCCTGGAACTCCTTGCGCAGCGAGCGGTACATGGCGGAGTTTCGCGAGCCCAGGCTCTTGATGGCTTTTTCCACCTTCTGCTCGAATTCCGGCTCGCGGCCGTAGATGTGATTGAAGCGCCGCGCCACCTCGCGCGTGATTTCGACGTGCGCAACCTGATCTTCGCCGACCGGCACGTATTGCGAGCGATACAGCAAGATGTCCGCGCTTTGCAGCAAGCGGTAGCCGAGAAATCCATAGGTGCTCAAGTCGTGATCGGCGAGCTGCGCCTGCTGATCCTTGTAGGACGGAACGCGCTCCAGCCAGCCCAAGGGCGTGATCATCGACAGCAACAAATGCAGTTCCGCGTGCTCCGGCACTTTCGACTGGATGAAGAGCGTCGCGACGCCGGGATTCAAGCCCGCCGCCAACCAGTCGATCGCCATGCTCCAGGTGTTCTCCTCGAGCTTCGAGGTGTCCTCATAGCCGGTGGTCAAGCGCATGCCAATCGGCAATGAAGAAATAGCATTCGTACTGATATTGCAGTTCGATCCAATTCTTCAGTGCACCGTGATAATTGCCCAAATGCAGCTTGCCCGGTGGGACGCATGCCCGACAGCACGCGGCGATTTTGTATCGGGCCGCTCATGCCGAAAGCCCGATCCCCAAGACATTGATGAGCTGGCCGATGGCGCGATAGGCGGGATCGAAACAGCCATCCGAACAGCCGCAGCACGGCTAACCCCAGCACGATGAACATGCCCACCGGCGCGATCTTTTCGAGCCCCGCGCCCAAGCGCAGCCGGCAGAAGCCCGACCAGCACCCGGCCGCCGTCCAAGCGGCGGAATCGGCAGCAGATTGAACACGGCGAGAACTGCATTGACCTAGATACCGGCCTGGGCCATGAGCAGCACCCAACTATCCAAGGTCACCCGCTTGATCCGCCGCCGCTGATCTGCAGCACCGCGGCCAACACGCGCGCACCACAGAGCGCCATGAAAATATTCGCGGTCGGGACCGGCAAGCGCCACCACGATCGCCGCGCGGCGCGGATGGCGCAGCACCGCTGGTTGCCACCGGCACGGGTCTCGCCCAACCGAATAGCGGCAATCCGAACGCCAGCAGCAGGCCGGGAACCAGCACGGTGCCGAGCGGATCGATATGGCGCAGGGGTTCAAGCTCAGGCGCCCGAGCATCTCGGCGGTGCGATCGCCGAAATATCTGCGCCGTCCAGCCGTGCGCGACCTCGTGCAGGGTAATGGCGAAACGGAGGCCCAGACCGGGATGGCGGCAAGCGCATCGAAATCGTTATCAAGAAACGCATATAAATCCAATGGTTACACTCGTTATTTAAATAAATTGCGAGCTTCATTCGCCCGCTCGCCGGCGCATTATACGGTGGCCGTCGCCGCAAAGGGGCTGACGTCGCCGCGCCCTTCGCGAACCACGACGGCACGATCCGTGGACAGATCGATGACCGAGGTCGGAGTCAGGCCGCAATTGCCGCCATCCAAAACCAGATCGACGCTGTGTTCGAGCTTCTCGTAGATTTCCTTGGCATCGGTGCGCGGCATGTTCCTCGCCGGGCAAGAGCAGAGTTGAACTCATCACCGGCTCACCGAGTTCGCTCAGCAGCATCGCGGTGACCGGATGATCGGGAACCCGCAAGCCGATGGTGCCGCGCCGTTCGTGCTTCAAGACGCCGCGGCGTCTCGCGCGAGGCCTTGAGCAGAAATGTATAGGGCCCGGGCGTATGCGCGCGCAGCAACCGATACTGCCAGTTGTCGACCAGCGCGTACTTGCCGACGTCGGCGAGATCGCGGCACACCAGCGTGAAATGATGATTGCGGTCCGTTTGCCGGATCTCGCGAATCCGCTCGAGCGCGGCCTTGTCGCCGATATGACAGCCGAGCGCATAGCAAGAATCGGTCGGATAGACGATCACCCCGCCGCCGCCGCAGCGCCTCCACCGCCTGGCGCACATAGCGCCGTTGCGGCGAGACCGGATGCAGTTGCAGATAGATGCTCATTGCGTCGGCTATGATACGCGGATGAATCAACTCCTCGAATTGCTCGCCGCTGATCGTTTTTTTTGTCACGTTCGAATTTCTGGACATTTACTGGGCCACGGCGGCACTGATGCTCGCCTGCGTGCTGGTGCTGGTGGTCCATCGTGTGCGCACCGGCAGCTTCAAGACCATGCACATCGTCACCGCCTGGCGGTGGTGCTGTCATCCTGGGCGCAGCGACGCTGCTGCTGCACGATCAGCGCTTCATTCAATGGAAACCCACGGTGCTGCTTGGGGCTGACCGCGGCAGCGTTCCTCGGCAGCATGGCTGTCGGCAAGCAACCGCTGGTGCGGCGCATGCTCGAGGCCGCGCTTCGAGAACCGCTGGCAGATCTCGACGCGCACCTGGCTGCTGTTCAACTAGTCTCTGGGCTGCGTGGTTTGCGCTGCTTGGCCGCCGCCAATCTGTACGTAGCACGCAATTTCGCAGAAGGCGTTTGGGTGAAGTTCAAAGTATTCGGCATTCACTGCGGCGACCATGCGTGTTCATGATTCCGCAGGTCTTCTGGCTGGCCAGCCAAGGCTGCGGCCCCGACTGCCGGCAACCGTGCGCAACGCCTGCGCGAGCGGCTGGAAGCCCGGTTCGCGCCGGCGCAGCTCACCATCGAAGACGAAAGCCATTTGCATGCAGGCCATGCAGGCGCGGCGGATGGGCATAGCCACTTTCGCGTTCGGATCGTGGCCGAGGCGTTTCGCGGAATATCCCGCCGTTGCGCGCCATCGACTGGTGTACGCCGCGGTCGATGATCTGATGAAAACCGACATTCATGCGCTGGCGATCGAAGCGCTGCCCCCGGTCGAGTGATGCGACAGAGGATCATGTTGCTGCAGTGCAATATGTGTCCCGATCCTGAGGCAACCACAACAAAAATTGGTGAGATAGCGCGGTTTAAGGCTAAACTGCCGCCCCCGGGCGCGCTGGGCCTATCGGCCGTAGTCGCTTTTTTTTTGCGTAGAGGAAACAAATGACCCAATTTTTGAGTACACCGTGGACCCGCGTCGTCCACCGTGACAGCCATTGCCGTATTGATGGCGGCGTGCGGAAAAGGCCAGCAACAGGCCGCGGCGCCCGCGGCTGCCGGATAAGCGCGGCGCCGGCCCCGCCCGTCGCCACCGTTGACGGCACACCCATTTCGCGGACCGAGTACGACATCTACCTGAAGAGCCTGCTGCGCGGCCGGCCGACCACCGAACTCACCGCGGAGCAGAGAAACCAGGTCCTGGACGAGATGATCAACATGCAACTGCTGGCCGGCCAGGCCGTGAAAGATGGTCGTGGACAAGGATCCGGATGTCGCTGCACGGCTCAGCGTGCTGCGCATGCGCGTGCTGGCGGATGCGAGTCGCAGAATTATCTGAAGGACAAGGAACCGACGGAAACGGAATTGCAGGCCGAATACGATACCGCCATCGCCGCGATGGACAAGACCGAGTATCACGCACGGCACATTCTGGTTGCGACCAAGGAAGCTGGCCGAAGCTGCCATCAAGAAGATCAAGGGCGGCGCCAAGTTTGAAGACGTCGCCAAGGCCGAATCCACCGACGGCTCCAAAGCCAATGGCGGAGATCTTGGCTGGTTCACGCTTTCGCGCATGGCAAAGCCGTTCGCCGAGGCGGTGAAGGCACTGAAGAAAGGCGAAATGACCTCCACACCCGTACAAACGCAATTCGGCTGGCATGTGATCAAGCTCGAAGACACCCGCGAAATGGCGCCGCCGCCGTTCGACCAGGTCAAGCAGCAGGTCACAATCGGCGTCATGCAGAAGAAACTTCAAGCCTATGTGGAAGGCATGAAGAAGACCGCCAAGATCGACAAAACGCTGTAGTCCGAGGCGGAAGACGTAGCGGATTCAATGAATCCGCTACGTCTTCAATAGCTTCAAGAAACGCCGCCTCATCGAGAACCGCAACGCCGAGCTCTGCGGCCTTTTTCAGCTTCGAGCCCGCCTCCGCCCCCGCCACCACATAGTCGGTTTTTTTCGAGACGCTGCCGGTTACTTTTCCGCCGCGCTGCGCGATGGCCTCCGCCGCCGCATCGCGGTCAGCGATTCGAGCGTCCCGGTCAGACACGAAGGTTTTGTCGCCGACTGCGCGCCTTTTGCGCTGGCGGCGCTGACCGCGCGGCCAGCGGATTCCGGCGGCCAGCAATCGATCGACAACCGCCGCATTGTCGGCATCGCTTGAAATAAGCCGCCACCTGTTTGGCGACCACCGGACCCACATCCGGCACGCGCTGGATCTCCTCCTCGCCGGCGCGGCGCAATTGCGCAAGATCCGGAAAATATTGCGCAAGCGCCAGCGCGGTGGCCTCACCCACATCGCGTATGCCAAGCGCGTACAGGAAGCGCGGCAACGTCGTGCGTCTTGGCAGAATCGATCGCCGACTGCAATTTCTGCGCGGATTTCTCGCCCATGCGCTCCAGTGTCGCCAATTGCGCGGCTTGCAACGCGAAAACAGTCCGCCGGCGTATTGACCCAATCGCGTCGACGAGCTGCTCCACGAGCTTGTCGCCGAGGCCCTGGATGTCCATGGCACGGCGCGAGGCGAAGTGCTTGATTTCTCCCTTGCGCTGCGCCGCGCAGATGCGGCCGCCGGTGCAGCGCGCCACGGCCTGATCAGCCTCGCGCACCACCGGCGAACCGCACACCGGACAAAAGGCCGGCAAACGTCACCAGCTCCGCTCCCTGCGACTCGGCGCTCCGGCAGCACCCGTGCCACCTCCGGAATCACATCGCCGGCACGGCGGATCACAACCGTATCGCCCACGCGCACATCCTTGCGGGTCAATTCATCCATGTTGTGCAAGGTGGCGTTGCTCACGGTAACGCCGCCGACGAACACCGGCTCCAGGCGCGCCACCGGGGTCAACGCACCGGTGCGGCCGACCTGAAACTCGATGCCGCGCACCACGCGTCAACGCCTCTTCGGCGGGGAATTTATGCGCTATGGCCCAGCGCGGCGCCCGCGAAATGAAGCCCAGTTGCCGCTGCAGGTCCACATCATCCACCTTGTACACCACGCCGTCGATTTGATACGGCAGCGTCGCGCGCGCATCGCGCCCATCTCGCCGATAGTATTCAAGGCACCCCTCGATCGATTCGACGACCCGGGACTGCGGACAGATCTTGAAGCCCATTCGCCGCAGCTCCTTCAGCGTTTCGCTGTGACAGCGGCGGCAGCTTCGGCGCCCTCGACCACACCGACCCCATAGATGAACAGGTCGAGCGGACGCGCCGCCGTCATGCGCGGATCGAGCTGCCGCAGGCTGCCCGCGGCGGCGTTGCGTGGATTGACAAAGCTTTTTTCGCCGCGCGCCATGGCCTCCTCGTTGAAGCGCTTGAAATCCGGCGAGCGGCATGAATACCTCGCCGCGCACCTCGAGTGCGCGCGGCACTTTACCGTGCACGCAATCTTCAGCGGCAGCGCCTTGATGGTCTCTCAAGTTCTGAGTGATGTCCTCGCCGGTTTCGCCGTCGCCGCGGGTCGCGCCCTTGCACGAACACGCCATTTTCGTAGCGCGCGCTGATCGCCAAGCCATCCAGTTTCGGTTCCGCCGAATAACGGATGGGTCCGGCTCGCGCGAGCCGTTCATGAATGCGGCGATCGAAGTCGCGCACTTCCTGATCGGTGAAGGCATTGTCCAAGGACAGCATCGCCACGCGGTGCTTCACGGCGCCGAAGGCGGAAACCGGCGCGGCACCCACGCGCTGGTCGGCGAATCGGCGCTCAGCAGCTGTGGATACTGCGTCTCGAGCGCCCGCAGTTCCAGCATGAGCCGATCGTACTCGGCATCCGGCACCTCGGGGTCATCGAGCGCGTGATAGCGGTAGTTGTAGCGGTCCAGCAACTTCCCGCAGCATTGGCTGCGCGTGCTGCCGCCTTCTTGGGTTCAGCCGGCTGTCTTCTGCGCAGCACACGAGAGCAAGGCTCAGGCAGCGCCGCCTGGAAGCGCGCAACATCGTCGCGCATCGCCGCCGCGCGCTGCGGCGACAGCGGCTATCCCCTTCGAGTCCTGCACCATGCCCGACAGCTCCTGCGCCAGGCCGCGCGCCGCCCCAGCAGCTCATCAAACGTCAGCAGCGGCTCCACCGGCCCAGGCAGTACCGCAAACAGCGTGACGCCGCGAAACTCTTCCGTCGCCATCCGCGCAACATCGAATGTCCCTGGTTCGACCAAGCTGGCGACGCAGAACAAACTGCGGCCATCGACATGCCGGCGATGAAATACCTGGTAGCGGCCATAGGCAAGGCCATGCATCTCGAGGGCCGACAGCAAGCGCGGCGCCCGACCAGCGCGTTTCCCCGGCGGCGCATACGCGCACGCGTCACGATCTTCTGCTGCTCGCTGGCATTCGGCAGCCTGCGCGGGCGGCGCGCGTGCTTCGGTCGATCGGCTCGGGCACGAGTGTTGGCACAGCGCGGTGCGGCCTCGCCAGAGCGGCGCAACCTTGGGTGACACCGCAGCAGCGGCCGCCGGCATGCGGCACAGCATCGGCGCTCACCATCATGGGGCCGTCCAACACCGGCACGCGCTCGTAATCCGCGGTGCGGATGCTGAGCGGCTCGAACGGCGAGACCCATTCGCGGGCTTGCGGGGCAGCACCCTCGCGCTCGCGTGCCTCGTCCTCGGTGGCCATTTCGCGGCCCGGCTCCTCGCGGCGCGACTCTTCGCGGCGCGGCTCCTCGCGGCGTTGCGGCTCAGGCGTCGGACGTTGTCTCGCGCATCTGCGCATTGCCCGGAGCCTGCGACGAGCGGCGCGCTGCCCCACCACCAAATGCCGGCGAGCAACACCAAGCTCAACCCCAACAATATCCAACGCAGCTCGGCAGCCATGAAAATCGCGCGCTACATCGCTGCCATGCGCACGGCCTCATCGACATCCACCGACACCAGGCGCGAGACGCCGGGCTCGTTCATGGTGACGCCGACCAGTTGCGACGCCATCTCCATGGTGCTCTTGTTGTGGGTGATGAAAATGAACTGCACGCTGCGCGACATGTCGCGCACGATGTCGCAGAAGCGTCCGACATTGTTCTCATCCAGCGGCGCATCGACTTCGTCCAGCAGACAGAATGGCGCCGGGTTCAAGTCAAAAATGGCGAACACCAGCGCAACGGCGGTCAACGCCTTCTCGCCGCCCGACAATTGGCTGATGGTGCTGTTGCGTTTGCCGGGCGGACGCGCCATGACGGAGACGCCGGCGGAATTGCGGACTCCTCGCCGGTCAATTCCAGATACGCATGGCCGCCGCCGAACAGGCGCGGAAATTTTTCCTTCAAACCGGCGTTGACGCGATCGAAGGTATCCTGAAATCGCGTGCGGGTTTCGCGATCGATTTTGCGCATCGCCGACTCGAGCGTCTCCAAGGCATCGGTCAAGTCCTTGCACTGCCGATCCAGATACTCCTTGCGCTCGGATTGCTCCTTGAATTCGCCGATCGCGGCCAGATTGACCTGGCCCAATCGCTCGATCTTGCCCTTGGTTTCCTCGAGCTGCGACTCCCAGCTCGCCACCGTGGCATCCGCGGCGATTTGCGCGACCAGCGCCGCGAATTCGAAATTCGTCGCTGTCGAGCTGTTCCGCCACGCCCTCGCGGCGCACCCGCACCTGCTGCGCAGCCAAGCGCGCCTCATCGAGGCTCGAGCGCGCCGCTTCCAGGCGCTGATCCACCGCATAGCGTGCGGCATCGTGCTCGCGCAGCAGGCCGTCCAAGCTCGTCGCAGGCGATACTGCGCCGCCCGCAGTTCCGCCTCGATTTCCGCGCGCTGCTGCAATGCCGCGTTCCAGCTGAGCCTGGCGCCTCGCCAATCGGCGCCTCGCCCTCCGGCGATCTGCCCGCCAGACTCCAGGCGCCGCGCATGCAAATCCTCCAGCTGCTTCTCCAGCCTGCCCACTGTCGTGATCAGCGCCGTGTGCGAAGAGCGCCGCGATTCCACTTGGACCGCCAATTCGCGCGCGTGCTGCTGCGCCGCCGTCGCCGCGTTCCGCGCCTCGCCCAACTCCGCGCGCATGCGCTCGCGCTCCTGCTCCAGCTCCATGCGCTGCGGCTCGAGCGCCGCCAGAGCGTCGATGGCGGTCTCCATCCGGCCCGCGCGAGGCGCGCAGTTCCGTTTCGCTGCGCGCCAGCTCGACGCGCACGTCGGCAAGTTCCGTCTCCAGCTGCTCCAAGCGCCGCGCCGCATCGTCGGTGCGCGACTTGCGCGGAGCTCGAGTTCGGCGCGGCGATCGACATGTTCGCGGTGCAGCCGATTTACTTCCGTTTGGCAGCGCTCGCGCCGGTCCTCGTGCTCACGGACCCGCTCACGCGTCGCTTCCAGGCGGCTTTCCAGTTCCTTGACTTCCCCGTCGAGCGCGTTCGACCTGCGCGCCGATTTCGCGCAAGATTTCTTCGCGCTCGATCACGCCGGTGTGCGGATCCGCGTCGCGCGACACGCGCAGCCAGTCGTTGCCCAGCCAGATTCCGTCGCGAGTCACCACCGACTCGCCGGGCTTGAGCTGCCGCCGCAGTCTCGAGCGCCTCGGCCAGCGTCTCCGCCGTATATACCGCCGACAGCACGGAACCGAGCACGGTCGCGCCCTGCACCTTGGCCTGCAGCGAGGCGGCGTCGTGCGCAGCTGCCGGCGCCCTCGCCCGGTGCTCACCACCGCCAGATAGCCGCCGTCGAAGCTCGCCAGAAGATCCGTGACGCTGTCCAAACCGTCGACGCAAACCGCCTCGAGATAGGATCCCAGCACGGTCTCGACGGCGCGTTCCCAACCCTTGTCGACCCGCAACTGCTGCGCGACCCGCGGCTGGCGATCGAGGGATTGCGACTTGAGCCATTGCGTGACTCGGCCGGAGGCTTTGCCGAGCGCCGCCTGCTGCAGTGCTTCGGTCGAGACCTGCTCTCCCTGCGCCTGTTGCAATCGCGCACGCAGCGCATTGAGCGACTGGCTCTGTTCTCGTTCGCGCTCGCGCGTTGCCGAGATCTCGCCGACAATAGTCTTGCAGCTCGGCCGCGGCGCTCTCGCCCGCACGCGCGCGCGATCTCGGCGCGCTCGCGCCAGAGCTTCCAAAGCCGCCGGCGGCTGCAGCTGCGCAAACGACTCGCGTTCCGCTTCCTGGCGTTCCTGCTGCTGCAGCAGCCGCCGCTGCTGACTTTCCAATTGCTCGATGCGCGCGCGTTCCACCTGCGTCTCGCGCTGGCCCAGCGCCACCGCCTGAGCGTGGTTATCCCAGGAGAGCTGCCACGATGTCAGCGCCTGCTCGCAGCGCTGCGAGCGCCTGCGATGGCCACTCGTTCCGCGCTCGTGCGCGGCATCCAGTCCGGGCACCATGGTCGACAGCTCCATGCGACAGCGATTCGAGTTGCACGCGGTCAAGCTGCACGACGCGGTCGAGTTCAGCAGCTCTGCGAATCGATCTGTTCCAGGTCCGACGCGCTGCCGCTGCGCGCAGTTCGCGCGCGTATTCGATGCCCTGTTCGATCCGCGTCACCTCGGCGCCGGCCTCGTAAAAGCGGCCCTGAATGGCACTCAACGCGTCGGCTTTCGCGGATTGGTCGGCGCGAATGCGCTCGATCTGCGCTTCGGCTTCGCGCAAATCCGCGAGCACCGCCTGCATCGCGGTCTCGCAGGCCGATGCCGCGGCATCGCGAACGCCCGGCCTCCGACATCGAGACTCTGCAGCCGCAAAGCCAGCAATTCCGCTGACAGCTTGCGCTCCTCTTCTTTGAGCGTTTGATAGCGGCGCGCCGTGGCGGCTTGGCGCTGCAGGTGGCGGATCTGCTTTTCCACCTCTTCGCGCAAGTCGTTCAGCCGATCCAGATTCTCGCGCGTATGGCCGATGCGGCTTTCGGTCTCGCGGCGCCGTTCCTTGTAGCGGGAAATGCCCGCGGCCTCTTCCAGGAAAGCGCGCAGGTCGTCCGGGCCGCGCCTCGATCACGCGCGAGATCATGCCCTGCTCGATGATGGCGTAGCTGCGCGTGCCCAATCCGGTGCCGAGAAACAGCTGCGTGATGTCCTTGCGGCGCACCTTGAGGCCATTGATGAAATAATCGGAGGTGCCGTCGCGGCTCACGGCGCGCTTGAGCGCGACCTCGTTGTAGCTCGCGTAAGGGCCCGCCGATCTTGCCATCCGAATTGTCGAACACCAATTCCACCGACGCTTGCACCCAGGGGCTTGCGCGATGACGGAGCCGTTGAAAATCACGTCGGCCATCGATTCGCCGCGCAAATGCTTCGCCGAGATTTCCCCCATCACCCAGCGCACCGCATCGATGATGTTGGATTTGCCGCAACCGTTCGGACCGACCACGCCCGTCAGGCTGCTGGGAAAGGTGACGGTCGTCGGATCGACGAACGATTTGAAGCCGGCAATTTTGAGTTTCGTTAAGCGCATTGTTCACGCGGTGTCGTGGGCCACTTGTGGCGCGTAGTGTAAAGTAAACGTCACATTGGTAAACCCCTTAAGAGCGACCCGATTCCGATGACCGATCCCACCTCGCGTCTTGAAATCTTCGACAATCCCGCACCCGAGCGGGACTACACGATCCGCATGAGCATCCCGGAGTTCAGCTGCCTGTGCCCGAAAACCGGCCAGCCCGACTTTGCCACGCTCGAAGCTCGAGTACGTGCCGCAACGAGCGCTGCGTCGAATTGAAATCCTTGAAACTCTACATCTGGTCGTTCCGCAGCCGCGGCGCGTTCCATGAAGCGGTGACCAACGAAATCCTGCGGGATCTGGTGGCGGCGACGGCACCCCGATTCATGCGGCATTTTGGCCAAATTCAACGTGCGCGGAGGCATTTACACCACCGTCGTGGCGGAACACCGAGCCGCCGGCTGGGTCCGCCGCCGCCCCAGTTCACCTGCCCTAAGGACCTGCGAATCCGACGGGCCGCAGTCGGGCCGCCGCCGCCTCGGTACCGGGAAGTTTTGCTTTCCAATCATAGGCTTAAGTTACGAAAATATGTTGTGCCGCGCGCTCTGTACACGCCTGAATGCGTCGGTATAATCGCGCGCTCTTTCGTTAGGAGGCGGAAAATCCAAATGCCCTCGAAGAAACCGAATAAAGCGGCTAAGCGGCCAGGTAAGGCGACACCCAAAAAAGCGACTCATAAAGCAGCCGCTCCGAAGAAGGCGGCGCGGCCGCCGACGAAAGCAAAGCCAATCGCCACATCGAAGGTAACAGTGAAACCGAGCAAATCCATCCGAAACCTAAACCCGGCAAATCCGCAGCCAGAGTCAAAGCCCGTGAGCGCAAAGCCTGCGATCACAAAAGCACCGCACGCAAATCCTGCGGCGCTCGAAGCCCGTGCCCGCCACGGCACATCCGGTCGCCGAAAGTCCGCCGCCGAAAGAATTGCGCCCGATCAAATTCGATCCTCGCCCGCTGGTGATGCCGCCGCGCGCGCGCCAACGACGACGACGGCGATGGCGAGGGACCGGCATCCGCCAGCTTGCTGGCGGGTCCGCGCAATGTGAAGCCGTATATTGCCCGCCGCGGCGAGCAGTACATGAACAAGGAGCAGTTGGAGCACTTCGCTCGCATTCTGCAGACCTGGAAACGAGACCTCATGGTGGAGGTGGATCGCACCGTGCTGCATATGAAGGACGAGGCGGCCAACTTTCCCGATCCCAATGACCGGGCGACGCAAGAGGAAGAGTTCAGCCTCGAACTTCGGACGCGCGACCGAGAGCGCAAGTTGATTCGCAAAATCGACGAGGCGCTGAAGCGCATCGAAGACGGCTCGTACGGCTACTGCTTGGAAACCGGCGAAGAGATAGGCATCAAACGCCTGGAAGCCCGTCCGGTCGCCACTCTCTCGGTCGAAGCCCAGGAGCGGCGCGAGCGCCGCGAAAAGCAATACGGCGACCGCGACGACCGGTACCGCTAGCACGCGCCGCCTTACGTAGGCCGGTTTGCGCCCGACGCCGTCGGGCGACCTGCACTTGGGCTCTCTTTATACGGCGGCGGCCAGCTACCTGGATGCCCGTGCGCATGGCGGCCGCTGGCTGCTGCGCATCGAGGATCTCGATCGGCCGCAGAGAGGTCGCGGGCGCGGCCGAAGGGATCCTGCGCACGCTGGAGCAATTCGGCTTCGAATGGGACGGAGCTGTGACTCGTCAATATGACCGCGCCGAACACTACGAAGAGGCGCTGCGCAGCCTGCGCGCACGCAATCTGAACCTTCGCCTGCTCCTGCAGCCGCGCGCAATTGGAAGATGAGCTGCGCTATCCCGGCACTTGCCGCAGCTCGTCAGCATCCTGTAGCCGGAACGCCTGCCGCGATCACGCCTGCGGGTCGAGCCGGGCATGTCCAGTTCACGGATCGCATCCAAGGCACGTATCGCCAGAACGTGGCCGACGCCGTCGGCGACTTCATTCTCAAGCGCCGCGATCAGATCTTTGCCTACGTGCTGGCGGTGATCGTCGACGATGCGGCGCAGGGAGTCACGCACATCGTGCGCGGCGCCGATCTTTTGGACAACACGCCCCGTCAAATCTATTTGCAGCGGCTGCTCGGACTGCCTGAACCCAGCTATGCGCATGTGCCGGTGCTGACGGAAGCCGACGGCGGCAAACTTGCGAAGTCGCGCCGCAGCGTGCAGCTGAGCGCAGATTCTCCGCTGCCGCAGCTGTGCTGTCGGTCTTTTCGCTGCTCGGACTGGCGCCGCCCGCTTCGCTGCGCCTCGGCCCAATCTGCGGAAGCATGGCGCTGGGCGATCGCGTCAATGGGACCTCAACATACGTCCCAAAACGTCTCGATTTGCGCGTAAGCGGCTAATAATTTAAGAAAAAATGCCGATTTGCCTTAGCGCTGCATTGCGCTATTCTTTGACTCTGGTAGTCCTTAAGGATAGATCAGACGTGGACTGGCACGAACCGGCATCCTCCGGTGGCGCGTCGGCCAACACGAGCGAGGAGCCCCATGAGCGAACCGCGAGTGATTAAGAAATATCCGAATCGTCGCCTCTATGACACGGTCGAAAGCCGGTACATCACGCTGGCCGATGTCAGGCGCCTGGTGGTCGAGAGGATAGATTTCGTCGTTGTCGACAAGAAAAACAATGCCGACATTACGCGCAGCATTCTGCTGCAAGTCATTGCCGAACAGGAACATTTGGCTGAGCCCATCCTGAGCCAGGAGTTCATGGTCAGCGTGATCCGCTCTTACGGCACCAGTCTGCAAGGCCAGGTGAGCCCGCACTTGGAACAGAGCCTGAAGCAGCTCATGAACCAGCAGCCAGCAGCCGCAGCTTCGCGATCGCGTAAAGACTGTGGCCGGCGGCGAAGCGCCGCGTCCGCGAGTCACGTCGAATTTGGTACGCGACGGCTAGCCGCAAGACCGACTCGCCGACGGCGCGGTGCAGTACTTCATGGCGCGGCCGCGCGCTGTCAGTGCTTAGGCCGCGCCGTGCGCTTACGCTGCGTCGACGTTGCGCATGGATAGCCGCACGCGCCCCTGCCGGTCCACTTCGAGCACCTTGACGCGCACCACGTCGCCTTCCTTGAGCTTGTCGCCCACGCGCTCGACGCGCTCCTCGGAAATCTGCGAAATGTGCACCAGGCCGTCGCGGCCGGGAAGAATCGTCACGAAGGCGCCGAAATCCATCAACCGCGCAACCTTGCCTTCGTAGATCCGGCCGACTTCGACATCCGCGGTGATCAACTCGATGCGGCGCTGGGCCTCGCGTCCCGCGGCACCCTGCACCGAGGCAATTTTCACGGTGCCGTCGTTCTCGATATCGATCGAGGTGCCGGTCTCTTCGGTGATTTGACGGATGACCGCGCCGCCCTTGCCGATCACATCGCGGATCTTCTCCGGATCGATCTTCAAGGTGATGATGGTCGGAGCCCACTCGGACATGTTCTCGCGCGGCTTGGAGAGCACCTTGTTCATTTCACCCAAGATGTGCAAGCGGCCGTCGCGCGCCTGATCCAGCGCCACCTTCATGATCTCGCGCGTGATGCTCGTGATCTTGATGTCCATCTGCAGCGCGGTGATGCCGTCTTTGGTGCCGGCCACCTTGAAATCCATGTCGCCGAGGTGATCCTCGTCGCCCAATATATCGGTCAGCACCTTGGAAGCGCGCGCCTTCCTTGACCAAGCCCATCGCCACGCCGGCCACCGGCGCCTTGATCGGCACGCCGGCATCCATCAGCGCCAAGACTGGTGCCGCACACCGAAGCCATGGAACTCGAACCATTCGACTCGAGAATCTCGGAGACGACGCGAATCACGTAGGGAAATTTATCGACGCCCGGCATGACCGCTTTCACGCCGCGCTTGGCCAGGTTGCCGTGGCCGATTTCGCGGCGCTTCGGCGAGCCCATCATGCCGGTCTCGCCGACGCTGAAGGGCGGGAAATTATAGTGCAGCATGAACGGCTCTTTCCGCTCGCCCGTCAGGCCGTCGATGATCTGCGCATCGCGCCCGGTCCCCAAGGTGGTCACCACCAGCGCCTGGGTCTCGCCGCGGGTGAACAATGCCGAACCGTGAGTTCGCGCCAGCACGCCGGTACGAATATTGATGGCGCGCACCGTCTTGGTGTCGCGCCCATCGATGCGCGGCTGACCTTCGAGAATCTTGCTCGCGCACCAACCGATATTCCAGATTGGAGAACTCGGTGCCGACTTGCTTCGGCGGTAAATTTCGGCGTTCGCCCTTGCTCAACGCTTCGACCGCTGCGCGCTCTTGATCTCCTTGATCTTGGCGTAGCGCTTCATCTTTTCGGTGAGCGTGTAGGCCGCGGCAACAGGTCCGTCTCGGCAAATGCGCTGACGGCTGTTCTGCAGTTCCTTGTTCGGTCTCCGGGCGCGACCCATGCCCACTTCGGCTTGCCGGCTTCCGCCGCCAGTTCCTTGATGGCCTTGATGGCGATCTGCATCTGCTCGTGGCCGAACGTTACCGCACCGAGCATGACTTCTTCATTGAGGCCGCTCGGCCTCCGACTCCACCATCAGCACGCCTTCGCGGTGCCGGCCACCACCAGGTCGAGCTTGCGATGTGGCCAGCTGCGTGGTCGTCGGATTCAGAATGTACTTGCCGTCGATATAGCCGACGCGGGCGCCGCCGATCGGACCCATGAACGGCATGCCGGAAATCGCCAGCGCCGCGGAGGCGCCGAGCAACGAGGCAATATCCGGATCCACTTCGCTGTTCACGGAAATG
Organism: uncultured Gammaproteobacteria bacterium; assembly: GCA_963787695.1. GTDB lineage: Bacteria > Pseudomonadota > Gammaproteobacteria > Steroidobacterales > Steroidobacteraceae > Bog-1198. Next base: position 4,267,691 of record CAWBDX010000002.1, on the reverse strand, counting down.
ACGGAGCGACGACTTGAACGTCATTGATGAATCCTTCGGGAAACAGCGGGCGGATCGGCCGGTCGATCAGACGCGAGGTCAGCGTTTCCTTTTCCGTCGGACGTCCCTCGCGCTTGAAAAACCCGCCGGGAATGCGTCCCGCTGCGTAGGTTTTTTCCTGTAATTGACGGTCAGAGGAAAGAAATCGCGGCCCGGCGTCGCCTTCTTCAGGCCGACCGCGGTCACCAGAACCACCGTCTCGCTCATGGACACGAGCACTGCACCATCGGCCTGGCGGGCGAGCTCGCCGGTCTCGAGGGTTACCGTGTGATCCCCATATTTAAAACTTTTTTTGATAGCGCTCACTTAGAGCCCCTTTGCGTAATCCGAATTGAAAGACGCAGGCGCTAAGTGCGCACCTGCAGCGGCGCCTGTTAGCGGCGTAACCCTAAGCGTTCGACCAATTGCGTGTACTTGTCCGGAGTTCTGCTCTTCAGGTAATCGAGCAGCTTGCGGCGCTGATTGACCATCTTGAGCAGTCCGCGACGCGATGCATGGTCGGCTTTGTGCGTGGTGAAATGCTGGCTCAAGCCGTTAATGCGCTCGGACAACAAGGCAATTTGAACTTCGGGAGATCCGGTATCTTGCGCGCTGCGCTGAAATTTACCGACGACGCCCGACTTTTCTTCACGAGTAAGTGGCATTGAAATCGAACCCTCAATCAATAACTTAGGACCTTTTAAGAAGCCGCGCATTGTACGCGTCGCGGCACCCGCTCTCAAGCACGATTCGTCGCCGACGAAATAAGGCGCAGCGGCACCAAGACGGCCCGCCGCCTCAATTTCACCCAAGCCCAAAAATCCTAGGTCCTGCCGCATAGATACGCACCATTCCGGGGAGTTCCACGGCCACATTGAGCGATCTGGCCCTGCCGCAGCGCAGCTGACGCCGCCCGGCAGGCAGGTCAAAACGCCGCCAGGCGCTCAAGGCCGCGTCCACGGGCAGCAGCACCTCGTGGCGCGCTGCGCGAGGCTCATGGCCTCCAATGTCTCGAATGAGAACATTGGGGTTCGGCGACAAACGGCGCCACGGCAAGCCGGCGCAAGGCCGCCAAATGCGCCAATGGTCCCCAGCTGCGCGGCCAGATCCTCGGCCAGAACGCGAATGTAGGCGCCTTTCGTGCAGCGCACTTCGAATGACAGATCCGGCGTCTGCCAGTCGAGCAGCCGCAGTTCGCGAATGGTGATGGCGCGCGCCGCGCGCTCCCGGGTGATGCCGGCACGCGCATATTCATACAGGGGTTTGCCGTCCTGCTTGAGCGCGGAATGCATGGGCGGAATCTGCTGGTAATTGCGCGGAAAGCCGGCCAGCGCCGCTGCAGTGTTCGCAGCGTGAACTCCGGCAGCGCGCGCGTCTCGATGACCGTCGGACTCGCGGTCCGCACTCGGCGTGCGCTCGCCGAGCCGCACCGTCACGCGATAGGTTTTTTCGGCCTCCAGCAGTTGTGTGCCGAACTTGGTGGCTTCGCCAAAACAGATCGGCAGCAAACCCGAAGCCAGCGGGTCGAGCGATCCGGTGTGCCCCGCCTTGCGGGCGTTGAATAGCCGCTTGACGCGCGCCACGGCGCCGGCAGAACTCAAATTCAAGCGGCTTATCGAGCAACAGAATGCCATGAATGTCGACGGGCACCGGACTATCCCTCGTCGATCACATGGTCGTGCTCATCGGTCCGCGTGCGCTCGCTGTGCGGGCGTAGCCGAGCCGCTGGTCGTCGGGTTTCTTCAGCGAGTCGATCAACTGCGTCAAGCGCACGCCATGCTCGATCGAGGTATCGAGTTCGAACGTCAAGGTGGGGTGTAGCGAATCATCAACGCCTTGCGATAAGGCGTTGCGCAGAAAGCCCGCGGCGCTTTTCAGGCCCTGCTGCACCTTCGGATCAGGCCCTTCCTTGCCGAACACCAGGTAGTAAACGCGCGCGGTGCGCAAATCCCCGGTGACATTCGACCGCGGTTATCGTCACGTTGCCGATGCGCTCGTCCTTGACGTCGCGCCGCAACAGATCGGTGAGCTCGCGCTGGATCTGTTCGCCCAGGCGCCTCGCCCGCGGGTTGTCTTGTTAGGCGCATGCGCCCCTATTAACGGGGTCGCAGCGACCCCGCGCGACTCAGTAAAGAGTTCGCGCAACTTCCACCCGTGAATAGCACTCGATCTGATCGTTTTCCTGGACGTCGTTGTAATTCTTCACGCCGATGCCGCACTCGGTGCCGGCGCGCACTTCGGTGACATCGTCCTTGAAGCGCTTCAAGGATTCCGAGCGCGCCCTCGAAGATCACCACGTTGTTGCGCAGCACGCGGATCGGAAAATTGCGGCGCACATAGCCGTCGATCACCATGCAGCCGGCGACCGTGCCGAATTTGCTCGAGCGGAACACGCTGCGTACCTCGGCCAGCCCGACGATCGATTCCTTGACCTCCGGCGACAACATGCCGGTCAGCACGGCTTTGATGTCATCGATGGCTTCGTAAATGATGCTGTAGTAGCGCACATCGACGCCATGTTCCTTGATGGCGGCGCGCGCCGCCGCATCGCCGCGCACGTTGAAGGCGATGATGCGCGCCTTTGACGCAGCGGCCAGGGTCACGTCCGACTCGGTGAGCCCGCCGACCCCGGAGGCCACGATGTTCACCGCGACTTCGGGCGGTCGACAAGCCATTCAATGAATCGCGCAACGCTTCGGCGCTGCCCTGAACATCCGCCTTGACCAAGATCTGCACGAGGTCGGCCTTGCTCTCGCCCATGGTCGAGAACACGTCCTGCATGTTGGTGGCTTTCTGCGCCAGCTTGACGTCGCGCGACTTCGACTGCCGATGCATGGCCACTTCGCGGGCCTTGCGCTCGCTCTCCACCACCAGCAGCTCGTCGCCCGGCATTCGGCGCGCCGGACAAGCCCAGCACCACCACCGGAATCGAGGGACCCGCCGCGTCGACCGGATGCCCGGCCTCGTCGAACAAGCGCGCGCACGCGGCCGAATTCCTGGCCGATCAGCAGATGGGATCGCCGAGCTTCAGCGTGCCGCGCAGCACCAATACCGTGGCGACGGCGCCGCGGCCCTTCTCCAGGCTCGATTCGATGACGTAGCCGGCCGCAAGGCCGGCGGTCGGCGCCTTCAACTCGAGCACTTCGGCCTGCAACAACATGACTGTCGAGCAGTTGATCGACGCCTTGGCCGGTGCGCGCCGAAACCGGCAACGAAGATGTTCTCGCCGCCCCACTCTTCGGGAATGACGCCGTACTTGGTGAGTTCCTGCTTGACCTTTTCCGGCATCCGCCTCCGGCTTGTCGATCTTGTTGAGCGCCACGACGATGGGAACTTTCGCGGCCTGCGCGTGCTGAATGGCCTCGACGGTCTGCGGCATGACGCCGTCGTCCGCGCCCACCACCAGGATCACGATGTCCGTGACCTGCGCGCCGCGCGCGCGCATCGAGGTAAACGCCGCGTGGCCCGGGGTATCGAGAAAGGTCACCATGCCCTTGGCGGTCTCGACGTGATATGCGCCGATGTGCTGCGTGATGCCGCCCGCCTCGCCCGCCGCCACCTTGCTGCGCCGGATATAGTCGAGCAACGAGGTCTTGCCGTGATCGACGTGTCCCATGACCGTCACGACCGGCGGCCGCGGCAGCACCTCGAGCGAAGAATCCGCTTCGCCCTGCAGATCATCCTCGATGATGTTTTCCTTGCGCAGCACCGCCGTGTGGCCCATTTCCTCGACCACCAGCACCGCGGTATCCTGCTCGATCATCTGGTTGATCGTCGCCATCACGCCCATGTTCATCATGACTTTGATGACTTCGGTCGCCTTGACCGCCATCTTTTGCGCGAGCTCGCCGACCGTCATGGCCTCGCCGATCGCCACTTCGCGCACCACGCGCGCGGTCGGCATCTCAAAGCCATGCTTGGCATCCGTCTCGCCGCCCACGCGAGCGCCGCCGTCCGTCGCGCGATTTCTTCTTCTTATGCCGCGAACTGACATCGCCGACGATGTGCAGTTCCTGCCGGCCATAGCGGGTCGCCTTGTCGTCCACCGACCTCGCGCGATGCCTTGCCGGGCTTCGCGGCAGCGGCTCTTGCGCTCGCGCTCCGCGACTTCGCGCGCCTGAACTTCCGCCGACGCGGCGCGCCTCTTCCTCGGCGGTGCGCTTGCGATTTTCCTCGTCGCTGCGGCGCCGGCTTTCTTCCTCGAGACGCTCGCGATCCAGGCGCTCTTTCTCGAGGCGCTCGTGTTCCGCGCGCTCCAGCGCGGCCTTGGCCTGCTCCTCGGTCTCGCGCAGCTTGTCGATCTCTTCCTGCTGATGGCGCGCCTGGTCCTCGAGCACCTCGCGCTTGACGTAGGTGCGCTTGCTGCGCACTTCGACGTTCACCGTGCGTGCGCGCCCTTGCGGGCTCGCCAGCTTCAGCTCCGATTGCGATTTGCGCCGCAGCGTGATCTTGCGCGGAGCCGCATCGGCTTGAGACTCGTCATGGCCGTGGCTGCGGCGCAGATGCGTCAACAGCTCGTGCTTGGCGTCTTCGCTGATCATGTCTTCGGCGCCGTCGACTTTGATGCCCGGCCTGATCGAGCTGCTGCAGCAGCCGATCGACCGGAACCTTCAGCACCTCGGCGAATTGAGCGACGGTTACATCTGCCATACTTGCTCCTAAACCTTAGCTTCTTCCGCGAACCAATGCTTGCGGGCGTCCATGATCAGTTCGGCGGCCTTCTTCTCATCGATGCTGCCCATCTCGACCAGTTCATCGACGGCCAGATCCGCCAAATCATCGCGCGTGCGAACGCCCTTGCGCGCCAGCGTCTTGCCCAAGGCTTCGCCGGTGATTTCGATCAGATCCGCTCCGGGCTCGGCGCCATCCATCGATTCCTCGCTGGCGATTGCCTGGGTCAACAGCACGTCGCGCGCCCGGGTGCGCAGCTCCTTGACGATTTCCTCGTCGAATTCTTCGATGCCGTTCAATTCGCTGGCGGGCACGTAGGCGATCTCCTCGATGGTCGAAAAGCCTTCCTGCACCAGGATGCTCGCGACGTCGGCATCGACGTCGAGCTGCTTCATGAAGGTCTCGCGCAACGCCAGGGACTCGGTCTCGCTCTTCGCCTCCGCCTGCGATTCGCTCATGACGTTCAATTCCCAGCCGGTCAGTTCGCTCGCCAAACGAATGTTTTGGCCGCCCCGGCCGATGGCCTGCGAGAGCTTGTCCTCGGATACCGCGATGTCCATCGAGTGCGAATCCTCGTCGACGACGATGGAGGTGACCTCCGCGGGCGCCATGGCATTGATGACGAACTGCGCGTTGTTGTCGTCGAACGGAATGATGTCGACGCGCTCGCCGGCGATTTCATTGGAAACCGCCTGCACGCGCGAGCCGCGCATGCCGACGCAGGCGCCGACCGGATCGACGCGCGGATCGTTGCTGCGCACGGCGATCTTGGCGCGCACGCCGGCATCGCGGGCGGCCGCCAGGATGTTGATCAGGCCCTGGCCCACTTCCGGAACTTCCAGCTTGAACAGTTCGATCAGGAATTCCGGGGCGGTGCGCGACAGGAACAATTGCGGGCCGCGCGGCTCGGTGCGCACCTCTTTCAAATAGGCCTTGATGCGGTCCTGGGAGCGCACCGGCTCGCGCGGGATCATCTCCTCGCGCGCGATGAAGCCTTCGGCGTTGGCGCCGAGATCCACATACACGCCGTTGCGATCGACGCGCTTGACGATGCCGCTGACCAGCGTTCCCGCCCGATCCTTGTAGGCATCGACGACCTGCGCGCGCTCGGCCTCGCGAACCTTTTGCACGATGACCTGCTTGGCGGTCTGCGCCAGAATGCGCCCGAACGGCACCGATTCCATCGGCTCCTCGACGATAGCCGCCCGGCTCCACGTCCTTGTCGATGTCGCGCGCGTCGTCCAAGCGCAGCTCGCGCTCCGGCACCTCGAGTTCGGTGGAGTCGTCGGCGAACACCTTCCAGCGGCGAAAAGTGTCGTAGCCGCCGGTCTTGCGGTTGATCGAGACGCGCACGTCCAGCTCCTCGCCGTGCTTTTTGCGGGTCGCGGATGCCAGCGCGGCTTCGAGCGCGTCGAATATAATTTCCTTGTCGACGCCTTTCTCGTTGGAGACCGCATCGACGGCCATCAAAATTTCTTTGTTCATAGACCTTTCAGACTCCTCGCTCACTCCGGCCGCAATCTCGCCTTCTGAATTCGATCGAGCGGCAGGCTCGTGCGCCTTGCCGTCGACTTCCACTACAATCGTGTCGGCCTGCAACCGACTTCAATACCCCGACAAACCGCCGCCGACCTTCCATCGGCAGCTTCAACTCGGCGAATATCCGCTCGCCGACGAATCGCTCGAAATGCGCGCGCGTGCGCAATATCCGATCGAAGCCCGGCGAAGAGACTTCCAGCGTGTAATGCCCCTTGATCGGATCCTGGAGTCTCGAGCACCTGGCTCACTGCCTGACTTACGCGTGCGCAATCATCCACCGTGACTCCGGCCGCCGGAGTCCTCCGCTCGGCGATCGATGAATATCCGCAACACACCGCCGCGCCCTTCGCGCGCATACTCGATGTCGACCAATTCATATCCCAACGCCTCGATCGGCGGCTCCAGCAGGCGCATCAAGGCGTCACGCATTTTCCCAAGCCCACTCTCCTAAAAACAAAAAAGGGGACCATCGGCCCCCTTCATCCGCATAAGAAAAAGCCCCTAAAAGGGGCCAAACCTAAAACAACGCGCGTGCCGCGAAGTCAGCTGGATCGTCCCCAACGCAATGCGCAGCCTACCAGCCCCGCCGAGGGCCGCGATTATAGGCAAAGCCGCTTCGGGCGTAAACCCTGTTCGAGCAATTGCCGCTCGACTCAAAACGACTAAGGGCCGCATCGCTGCGGCCCCAGTTATCGCTCAAATCTTAATCGCTGTTACCAGCGCTTCGGACCGCGCGATCCGCCACCACCACCACCACCGCCACCGCCGCCGGTGCGCTCCTGAGCCTCGTTCACCTTTAGCGCTCGCCCGTCGACATCGTGGCCATTCAAGGCCTGCATAGCGCGCGCAGCGTCTGCGCTGGCCATTTCAACGAAGCCGAAGCCGCGGGGCCGACCGGTGTCGCGATCATTGATCAACGCCACCGACTGTACCGCGCCATGCTTTTCGAACAGCGCGCGCACTGCGGACTCGTCCATTGAGAACGGGAGATTGCCAACATACATTTTCGTCATGTGAAGAATACCTACTACAAAAGAAACTATCGGCCGGTCACGCGTGCCTCGAGTACAACCTTAAGCGGAATGCCAGCCACCTGGATCGAAGAAACCTGCTTTGTGGGTTGTGGCCAAGGTGACGCCGGAGCGGCGCGCTGACCAGAAACGGACCAAGTAGAAATCACGAACCGGCGCGAATACTACAGCAATTTACTGATAAGTACGAATATTCGGCCTCATGGGCTTAAGTAGTAGGTCCGGCGCTCGCCCGTATGGTCGTCCTTGGGTTGAGCTGCCATGCCGCTTGGCTCATACTGCGCCGCAGCAAAAACGGTCGGGAGGGCGTAAGCGCGATGAATTGCGCCTGGCCATGTTGCGGACAACGCAGCTATTCTAACGGCCTGCTTCGGCTGGAACCATCAGGATGCGGCTCGACTTTCTACATCCCAAGTTTTGGATCACCTGGGTGGGTCTTGGCGGTCATGCGCTGCCGTGGAATTGCTGCCCTTCCCCGCGCCAACGACGGGTGGGCAGCGCCATCGGCTGCCTGCTGCGGCATCTTGCCGCTGCAGCTATCTGCGGATCGCGCGACGCAATATCGACCTGTGCCTGCCGGAACTTATCGGCAGCAGAGCGCGCCGCCCTGGTCGACCGGCATTGCCGCAGCCTCGGGATGGCCCTGTGCGAAACCGCCAATACCTGGTGGAGCAGCGATAAGCGCGTCAACAAGCTCGCCGACGTGCAAGGCCTGCATCATCTTGCAGGCGGCGCTGGCCAAGGGCCGCGGCGCCATTCTGGTCGGAGCGCCACTTCACGACCATCGAAATCTCCACGCGCATATTGGGCACGGTCGTGCCGCTCAATGTCGTGTTTCGGCCCACTGAAAAACGCGCTGCTGTCGCACATCATGTTCAACAGCTTCTGCCGCCACGGGAATCCCATTCCGAAGGATGATATTCGCAGCCATGATGCGGGCGCTGAAAAAGAATGAAGCGGTGTGGTATCGCGCCGGACCAGAGCTACCGCAACAAGGGCGCGGCGATGGTCAATTTCTTCGGCATTCCGGCGGCCAGCAATACCGGCCACCTCGCGCTTGGCGCGCATCTCCGGCGCCGCCGTCATGACCTATTTTGCCGAGCGGCTGCCGGGCAATGCCGGGTACCGCGTGGTGATCGGACCTGCATTCGAGAATTTCCCCGGCCCCGATCCGGTTGACGATGTCGAACGCTACAATCGCTTGTTGGAGGCAGCAGATTCGCTTGGTGCCGGATCAGTACTTCTGGGTGCACCGCCGCTTCAAGGGACTGAGCAGCGACTATCCCGATTACTACGGCCGCGATTCCCGCAATCCTAAGCCCTCCGAACCGCTCATCGGCGCCCGACGCCCCGAGTAATCCGCATTAGCCTTAACCTGCGCAAGGCCACGCTCGCCGATGTTCCTGCGCTCCAGGCGCTGATTGCCCGCTCGGCGCGCGGCCTTGAGCACGCAGGACTATCGGCCCTCGCAGATCGAAGGCGCGCTGCGCGGCGCATTCGGCGTCGATACCCAATTGCTGGCCGACGAGACCTACTTCGTGGTCGAAGAGGCCGGACAATTCGTCGGCTGCGGCGGTTGGAGCTTTCGCTCGACGCTGTTCGGCGGCGATGCCCGCACAGGATCGCGATTGCATCGACCCTCGATCCTAAAACTCAGGCCGCGAAAATCCGCGCCTTCTTCGTCGATCCGAGCCATGCCCGCCGCGGCATCGGCTCGCTGCTGCTCGATCACTGCGAGAACGAGGCGCGCGCACACGGATTCGCGCAGGTCGAGCTCATGGCGACGCTGCCCGGCGTCAAGCTGTACGCCGCGCGCGGCTACACCGGCGCAGCCGCGGTTGCATTTCGATGTCGGGTCCGGCGAGACCATCGAATTCATCCCCATGCGCAAGACGTTGACCTAGGCTTAAGACTCAGGTTCGCCAATAAGCCGCTGCCAACCGGCATGTCCCAGCTTCGCGCAGGGTGCGGATGTTTCTGCGGTATATCTCGTCCGTGTCGCCCACCGCGGCGATCGGCCCGCTCGACGCTCGCCTCGCGCAGCAGATGCAGCATCGGATAAGGAGAGCGGTTGGTGTAGTTCTCGATGTCCTCGGATGCGCTGCCGCGAACTGATACTGGGGATGAAAGCTTGCCACCTGCAGCTCGCCTTCCAGTTCCAGGTCGGCTGACGGCCGCGTCGCAGACTTCGAGAAAATCGTTGTATTCGAGGAAATCCGTCGAGCACCCAAGGATGAATCAGCAGCGTCGTTTCACAGCGCAATGGATCCGCTGCATGCAGGCCCAGCAATTCTGCGCGCAGCTCCTCGAAGCAATCCCGATGGCGGAGCGCTGCTCGCTGACGTAAAAGCGCACGCGATCGGCCCGGTACGCGGCTTCCGCAAACGGACACAGGTTGAGGCCAATGACGGATTTTTCCAGCCAGCGACGCGTGCGCGAAACGATTTCGTCGCTGTTGATGGGCAATTCTCCCGATGTCCGCTACCGCAGCAGTCTTGAGAGTGCTTCGAGTATCCTAATCACCGCTTTTAACACCGAGAGCACAACGATGCCGCAAACGATTCCTGCCACCCTGATCCCCGGAGACGGGATCGGCCCCGAAATCATGGACGCCACGCTCGCCGTGTTGGCAGGCTCTGGGCGCGCCATTTCAATGGGATAGGCAGACCTGCGGGCCTGGAAGGCGTGAAAACGGCGGGTGATCCCCTGCCGCCCAAGACCATCGACAGCATCACGCGCACGCGACTGGCGCTGAAAGGTCCGCTCGAAACTCCGTCGGGTGGCGGCTATCGATCTTCGAATGTCCGTCTGCGCGAACAGTTCAAGCTGTATGCCAATCTGCGCCCGGCGCGAACGCTGATCCCGGGCGGCCGATTCGACAACATCGATCTGGTGGTGGTGCGCGAAAATCTCGAGGGCTTGTACATCGGGCACGAGCACTACATCCAAATCGACGACGACCCGCATGCCGTGGCCATGGCGACGGGCGTCAACACGCGGCAAGGCAGCCGCCGCCTGCTGGAATTTGCGTTTGAGCACGCCGTTGCGACGGGCCGCAAAAAAGTCGCGATCGTGCACAAAGCCAACATCATGAAGGCCCTGACCGGTATTTTTCTGGAGACCGGCCTGGAGCTGTACGAACGCAAGTACAAGGGCGGTTTCATCCTGGAAACCGTCATCATCGACGCCTGCGCGATGAAGCTGGTGCTGAATCCCTGGCAATTCGACGTGCTGGTGACCACCAATCTGTTCGGCGACATTCTCTCCGATCTGGTTGCCGGGCCTGGTCGGGGGTCTGGGAATGACGCCGGGCGCCAATATCGGCGCCGACGCCGCCATATTCGAAGCGGTGCACGGCTCCGCGCCCGACATCGCCGGCAAAGGCATCGCGAATCCCATCGCTCTGCTGCTCGCCGCCGCGATGATGCTCGAGCACTGCCACCTGCCGCACATGGCCGCGCGCCTGCGAACCGGCATCGATCAAACCCTGAATGTCGACCAAGTGCGCACCGGCGACCTGGGCGGCAAGGCCAGCACGGCGGAATTCACCCGCGCGCTGGTCAAGCGCCTCGGCAAATCCTAGAGGCCAAAGGTATTTGACGCATGCGGCCCATCATCTCGATCAACAACGTCACCAAATCCTACGCCTCGGGCTTTCAAGCCTTGAAGCTCATCAATCTCGACATCGAACGCGGGCGAGATCTTCGCGCTGCTCGGACCCAACGGCGCCGGCAAGACCACGCTGATCAACATCATTTGCGGCATCGTCACGGCCAGCAGCGGCACTGTGACCGCGGACGGCCACGACATCGTGCGCGACTATCGCGCCGCCCGCTCCATGATCGGCCTGGTGCCGCAGGAACTGCAGCACCGACGCGTTCGAAACCGTCTGGGCGACCGTAACCTTCAGCCGCGGCCTGTTTGGCCGGGCGCCGAATCCCGCATTCATCGAGCGGCTGCTGCGCGATCTGTCGCTGCTGGACAAACGCAACAGACACGATCATGACCTTGTCCGGCGGCATGAAGCGCCGCGTGATGATTGCCAAGGCGCTGTCCCACGAGCCGCAGATACTGTTCCTGGATGAACCGACCGCGGGCGTGGATGTCGAATTGCGCCGCGATATGTGGGCACTGGTGCGCGGCCTGCGCGACAAAGGGCGTCACCATCATTTTGACCACGCACTACATCGAGGAGGCCGAGGAGATGGCCGACCGGATCGGTGTGATCAACAAGGGCTCCTTGATGCTGGTCGAGGACAAGAAGTAGCTGATGAAAAAACTCGGCAAGAAGCAACTGACCCTGCATCTGCAGACGCCGCTGCAGCGGATTCCGGGCGAATTGCGCATCCTGGGATCTCGAACTCAAAGCCGAGGGCATGGATCTGGTTTACACCGCGGATAGCGCCGACGGTGTCGATATCTCCACGCTGCTCAAGCGCCTGAGCGAGCTGTCGATCGTGATCAAGGACCTGCAAACGCAGCAAAGCTCGCTGGAGGACATCTTCGTCAAGCTCGTGAGCGAGCGCGCATGAACCGACCGCCTGGCGCGCCTCGCGTTCAATCGCCATGGCGTCTGGGCGATCTACAAATTCGAGATCGCGCGGGCGCTGCGCACCCTGGTACAGAGTCTGGTGACGCCGGTCATCACCACCTCGCTGTACTTCGTGGTGTTCGGCGCGGCCATTGGCTCACGCCTGTCCGGCACCGGCGGCGTCAGCTACGGCGCATTCATCGTGCCGGGGCTCATCATGCTGGCACTGTTCACGGAGAGCCTGTCCAATGCCTCATTCGGTATTTATTTTCCCAAATTGACCGGCACGATCTACGAACTGCTGTCCGCGCCGGTGTCCTACCTGGAAATCGTCATCGCCTATGTGGGCGCGGCGGCCACCAAGTCCGTGGTGCTGGGGCTTGATCATCCTGGCGACCGCATCGCTGTTCGTGCCGATCAAGATCCTGCACCCGGCGTGGATGATCGCATTCCTGCTGATGACCGCGGCCACATTCAGCTTGTTCGGATTCATCATCGGCATCTGGGCCAAGAGATTCGAGCATCTGCAATTCATCCCGATGCTCGTCATCACGCCGCTCACTTTCCTGGGGGGCGCCTTTTATTCCATCGACATGCTGCCGCCGGCATGGCGCACCTTCAGCCTGTTCAATCCCATCGTGTACTTGATCAGCGGTTTTCGCTGGAGTTTTTACGGCAGCGCCGATGTCAGCGTCGGCGTGAGCATGATGATGACGGTGGGGTTCTTCGTGATTTGCCTGGGCGTGGTGGCCTGGATATTCAAGACCGGCTACCGGCTGAAGAATTAGGTAGGCGCCCTGCCGGGCGCACATTAAAAAGGGCGGCAACGATTGCTCGCGGCCGCCCTCAAGTTGCGATCAAATAATTATTGTTGTTGTCTTAGAATCTATACACCGCCTTGACATAGTAGAAGCCGCCGTTGATGCCGAAGGGCGAGAACAGCGGATACTGCGTCACGCCGGCATTGTCAGATGCCGCAGCTTCACGATCCAAGATATTGCTGTTGAGCTTGTTCGGGAAGCGATTCAACAAGTTCACCGCGCCGACGGCCAGCTTGAGTTTGTCGGTGAATCAGGTAGCTGATATCGAGGTTGGTGGTGGCGGTGAGATTGATCTTGTCCTCGAAATACTGGAAGTTACCCGTCGGGTTGTCACCGTCGTCATTCTCGTAATCCGACGACGGGCCCCAGATATTCTCGACCAGGTTGACCTGCAGCTTCTCGTAGGTCCACAGGGCGCCAAGATTGATCACATACTTCGGCGTTGCCGTGGTCAGTTCCGAGTATGCCTCCTGGTCATACAGTACGTTCGGCTGCAATTGCGGCGGTGTCGTCGCGTACTTGGTGATCGTGGTGTCGTTGTAGGTCGCGCCGATCGACCAGTCGATCTTGCCGAAGCTGTATTCGAACGGGAAGTCGAACACCAGGTCGGCGCCGCGCGTCTGCGTATCGATGCCATTCGCGAAGATGTTGATGCCGTAGGAGCCGGTCTTCAGCACATCCGGATCGATGACGTCCGTGCCTGCGCCGTAGATGGCAATCGCTTGATTGATCGAGGCCGAGCCCGGCAGCGGGGTCGGCACGCCGTTGATGGCGCCGGCGATGTTGCCGCTGCCCACGATGCGATTGGTGATGGTGATCTGGTACAGATCCAAGGTCGTGTTCATGTGCTGAATCGGGCGCCATACGAGGCCTGCGCTCAAGTTGACCGATTTCTCAGGCTGCAGCCCGTTGCCCAAGCCCAGCGGTACCGCGGCGGCCGAGTTGGGCGGCAACTGAATGTAGGCCGTCGTGGGTCCGACGTTCGTCGAAGAATAGTATTCTTCGGCCAGGGTCGGGGCGCGGAAGCCGTTGCTCACCGTGCCGCGCAGCGCGAACTCCGGCGAGAAATCGTAGCGCCCCGTCAGCTTGCCGACGGTGGCGTTGCCAAAGTCGCTGTAGTGCTCGTAGCGCGCCGCGGCATCGATGCGCAGATTTTCGATGACCTTGGCGTTGAAATCGATGTAGCCGGCGTAGTTCTTGCGGTCGTGCGATGAGGCATCGGCCGGCGTGAAGCCCGGGTAGGATTGCGCGCCGCCGTTCATCCACGACAGCGGAACGCCGGCACCGATCGCATAAGTCTCGCGTCGATATTCGCCGCCGAAGGCGATGTTCAAGGGTCCCGCCAAACCCACGTTGAAGTCGCGCTTGAAATCCAGGGTTGACACCCATTGGGTGGCTTGCAGATAACCGTCATACAGGTTGCTGGTTTGCGGTATGCCGTTCAGTGCGTACACGCCGGCATTGATCGTGCTGATGGTGGAGATGTTCACCTTGTCGCCGCCGTAGCCCGTGGATAGATCCCAGTCCCATGTTGCGAGCGTGCCCTTGAGGCCTATGTTGCCCTGGTAATCATCCTCATCGCTGGATTCCTGCGGATTGAATCCATAGGGGAAGGGATAGGTCGTGACTTGACCCGGGTTCTCGATAAGCGATGGATTCGTATAGGCAGCCTTCGACGGCACGCGCCAATTCTCATAGGACGCCGCATCCTTGTGGCCATATGTGCCGAATACATAGAGTTCCATGCCGTCTGTCGAAATTAAAGCCCGAGTTCAGCAGCGCGATCTTCTGTTGAACCGCCGCATCACCGGAGATGCGGTTCAAGTAAGGAAACCCCGGCGCATTCACGGCGTTATTGTCCGGGTAAGTGGTCGATAGATTTTGCGGTAGCAAGCGCGGATCGATTGCACCCACGTTGCTGTGGCCGTGATCGCGGAAATCGCCGGTGATGTTGAAAAACCCGCCGCTGCCGGCCTCGAAGCCGGCATTGCCGCTGACATCCTCGGTGCGGCCGCCGCCGTTGTTGCCATATTGGCCATAGGTGCCGGCGACGGTGCCGCCGGAATTGCTGTTCTTCAGGATGATATTGACGACACCGGCGATGGCATCGGAGCCGTACTGCGCCGCCGCGCCGTCGGTCAACACTTCGACGTGATCGATCGCATCCAAAGGAATGAAATTGAGGTCGACGCCGGCTGCCGCCCTGGAAGGGCGAGCCGGTATCCACCGGCAGATTGGCGGTGGTGTGGCGGCGCTTGCCGTCGACCAACACCAGCACATCGTTGGGGCTGACGCCGCGCAATCTGGCTGTCAGCGTCTGGCCGGCCATGTCAAAGCCGAAGGCCTGCATCTGCAGCGACGGCACCAGGGCTGCCAGGGCCGACATCAGGTCCGGAGCACCGGAGTTGACCAGCGCCTGCGCACTCACGATCTGAATCGGGGCCGGGCTGTCCGCAGCCTTGATGCCCGTTACACGCGAGCCCGTCACAATGATCTCATTGAGAGCCGTGTCTGTATCTGCGGCCGCCTCGGCCGCACGCGAATGTGACGTCGGCAAGGCCGCCGCACAGAGCATGGCGATGACCGTCCAGAATGTAGCTAACGGCGTCCTGATTCGATACGACGACATGTAACGATCTCCCTGATTTTTGAAAATCCGCATTTTTGGGCACCCCTTGTAATAATTACTCGCCCGCGCGATTGCCATAATGCATCGCGCCAGGGCGGTAGTGTAGGTGCAATTTGTAGGCCAAGATACAACAAAACACAACAGGTGAAACTCGCGCCGCAGTTTCCCGGGCACCGGAAGGCACTTTCTCCCCAATAAATCCATATATTTCATCAAATTGAAATATGAATCTCGGGTTCCCCCAAAGAATGATTCTTGTGGTGTTCCTGCTACAGCGGTCGACCTTCTGGTGGGTAGCGGGTCGACACGGTGCAGCGAAAAAATCTCGATGCCCCAAAGAGGTGCGATCTGGCTATTCCCGGACGACGGGAATGATCGACGCCACCAAAAGCGCCGCCATCGCATAGTTGAACCATCGGCGCCTTACGTCCGTTTGCAGGAAGTTTCGCAACAAGGAGCCGAACAATGTCCAGCAGCACACGCTGGCCATCGTTATAAGCAAGCAAATCGCCGCCAGTGCGGCAATTTGCAGCGGCAGGGTCTGGTCAACCACCGTGTAGGTGGTCGCCACACTCAAGGCCACCACCCAGCCCTTGCCGTTCAGCCACTGCACCGCGGCTCCCTGGATGAAGGTCAAAGGCTTTGAGGTTCGGCGCGCCTCATCAATGGCGGAAGCGGCGGCAATCCGCCACGCCAGATACAGCATGTAGGCGATGCAGAGGTACTTCAGCAGCGCATGCAACGCCGGCAACGCGATGAATATCCTCGCAAGACCAAGACCCACGATCAGTAGCATCAGCGGAAAACCCAAGGTGATGCCGAGCATGTGCGGGATGGTCGCGCGAAAGCCAAAATTCACGCCGGAACTCGCCACCAGGATGTTGTTTGGTCCGGGCGTAAAACCCATGGAGATCAAGAACGGAAAACTCGTGACGATGAGCGCCAGGGGGAAAGACTGCATCCTAAAATTCTAGCATCGGCCGCGGTGTGCGCCTTGCAATTAGTTAACCCATCCGTTAATATTATCTACATCTGTTTATATAATTTCCCCGGAGGTCGTCATGAAACCAGCTCCCGCCGATTGGCCGCGTCTCTCCAGCTCGGTGTTCTACCAGGACGCCGCGGCTGCCATCGATTGGCTGTGCAACGCATTTGGCTTCGAAGTGCGTTTGAAAGTCGAAGGCGACAACGGTCGGATCGAGCACAGCGAGTTGACCTACGGGGAAGGATTGATCATGGTCGCCCAAGAGGCTGCACAGTCCGGGCGGCCCTGGAAAAATGCCATGCGCAGCCCGAAATCCCTCAATGGCGAAACCACTCAAAGCATCATGTTTTTCGTCGACGACGCCGACGCGCACTGCGCACGCGCACGCCGGCACGGCGCGCGCATCGTCGAGGAGCCCGCCACCCACGACTATGGCGCGGATCATTGGTCGGATCGCAGTTACGGCGCCCTCGATCCGGAAGGCCACATGTGGTGGATCACGCAGCGGCTGCGCAACCCACCGGCACGCCCGGCTTAAGGTCTGCTGTGGATCAGCGTGCCCCGAATCTTCAATTGAATGCGGCGTTCGCCGCCCTCTCCGACCCATCGCGGCGCGAGATGCTGCGCATGCTGCTGCAGAAGCCGCGGCGCGCCGGCGAACTGGCGGCCTGCGTCGACATGAGCCCGCAGGCCTTGAGCCGGCACCTGCGCGTGTTGCGCAAAGCAGGCTTGGTGTCCGAACAGGGTATTGAAGACGACGCGCGTGTGCGCGTGTACAGCGTGCATCCGGCCGCTTTTCAGCCGGTGCAGCAGTGGATGGCGCAGGTGGAGGATCTGTGGCGCCGGCAGCTGCAATCCTTCAAAGCCTATGCGGAAAACCCGCGTCGTGCCGCAAGGAATAGATCATGACGGGCGATAGCGCGCGCATCAGCGTGGCGGTCGCAGTTCCTCCCTCGCGGGCGTTCGAGATTTTCACGGCCGACATCGACCGCTGGTGGCGGCGAGGCGCCAAATTTCGCCACTCGGGTAGCCGCAGCGGCCTGTTGTGCATCGAACCGCTGGTGGGCGGTCGCCTGTTCGAGTCATTCGAGAGCGATGGAACCCCAAGCGTCATCGAAGTCGGCCGTGTCCAGGTCTGGGACCCGCCGCGATGCCTGAATTTTACTTGGCGGAACGCGAACTACGCGGCGCACGAACACACCGAAGTACAAGTGGAGTTCGCAGCCACGGCGTCCGGAACCCTGGTGACCGTCATTCATAGCGGCCTCGCTGCGCTGCGCGCGGATCATCCTGCCCGGCACGGATTGCAGGGAGCGGAATTCAGCCGGATGATCGGGATGTGGTGGGGCGAACAGATGAGTTCGTTGCGCATGCTATGCGCCGGTGTCAAAGCCCCAGAATCACAATCTTGCCGTTCACCTTAACCGTAGGCCAGATTGGCGAAGTCATACCGGCAGCGACGGCGATCTTTTGACCGACGCCGGTATCGTAGGTGATGACTCCTCCTGCCAGCGCACCGCCAAGATCGATTGACCAGAGCTTCTTGCCGTTGCCCGCATCGAGCGCATAAAAGTTGCCGCCCATATCGCCGAATAGAACCAATCGTCCGGTGGTCGGCGTCACGCCGCTCATCACGGGATACGGCGCGTGGAACTGCCATTTGCGCTCGCCTGAGTCGGCATCGGTGGCGGTCAGCCATCCGGACCACAGCTTCGGATCGTCCTGGGTACCGAAGCCCTGCGTCGCCCCGCTCCACGGCTTGGCGAGCGGCGCGCTTTTCAGCGAATTCGCTGGCACCGCATGCACCGTCGTGCACCAGTCCACCTCGCCTGTGAAAATGAGATTCTCCGCCGGATCAAATGCCGCTCCATTCCACTCCGCTCCGCCTTGCGAGCCTGGGCAAAACCGCGTTCCCGATACGCTGAGCGGCGCATCCACATTCGACACTGTGGTCACCGGCTGTCGATAAACCAGCCTGCCGACATTGAGATCGATCAGATACAAATGGCCGTCCTTCGGCGCCTCGGCCAGCATGCGGTGGCCTTTTCTATTCAAAAACAGCGCCGGCGCACTGGACACGTCCCAATCATGGAAGTCGCCCTTGACCAGTTGAAAGTGGCGCCGGTACGCACCGGTTTTGGCATCGAGGATTACCACCGAGCTGGCGAATAAATTTTCGCCCGGCCGGGTTTCCTTGATGAAATCCGGCGCCGGATTGCCGGCGGGAACGAACAAAAGTCCCGTCGTCGGATCCAACGAATAAGATGTCCAGGTGGCGCCGCCGGTGATTGGAAAGCCCTTGGCGTTCCGCCACGAGGAAACGGTACGCGATCCGGGATCGGAGCCTGCCGGCCCGCGGGCGGCATCGCCCGGCGACTTTGGCACCAGGTAGAACTCCCACACGATGTGCCCATCCTTGGCATCGAGCGCATACATCCGGCCCTTGACGCCCTTGTTGTCGCCGCCGGCATTGCCGATGAAAACCAAACCCTCCCAGGCGATGGGCGCCGCGGGCACCGACTCGCCCTTGGAGGCATCCGCGATCACCGTCGCCCACAAGCGCTTGCCGTTCTTTGCATCGTAGGCGATCACCCTGCCATCAGCGGTTCCTCTGAAGACGCGATGCTCGAACCAAGCGAGTCCGCGGTTGACCTTCAGATCCCCCTCAGGCATATCCTCGTGGCTGCGCCAGTTCTGTTTGCAGTTATTCGGGTCGATGGAGATGGTGTCGCGGTCCGTGGTCGCGAACAGCGCCCCATCCACCTGCACCAACCCGGATTGAAACGCCATTTGTTCGCCGGTATCGAAACTGCACAGCACTTTCAGACCGGCGACATTGGTATTGTCGATCGTCTCTATCGTGGCGTACCGATCTGACGTCAACGTGCGGTTGTAAGCGGGCCAGTCCTTCGCGCCCGCAAAGGCTGCCGGCGCCGCGATGATGAGCGCGGCGATTGCAGAGACGAGAAATTTGCACCGCATGCTATTTGCCTCCCGCGTTCTTGGTCTTGTCGATGAATGCCGACACGTTGGCGTGCAGCGCCTTCAAGTCCGGCTCATGCGCGTACACCATATGGCCCGAGGTGTAGAAATGCATCTCGATATTTCCCTGCAGCGCGCTCTGGATCGGCAGCTGACGCAACTCATACTCGGCCGCGAAATACGGCGTCGCCAGATCGTAGTAGCCGCCGTTGAGTTGCACCTTGAGATTGGGATTTTGCTTCATGGCGACGGCCAGATCCGGCATGACATTGACCGGCCCGGGTACCTTGCTCGGCGAGCCCGGCGGCTGGTGCAGAACATCCCAATACTTGTCCAGCATCGAGTCTCCGCCTTGTAGGTTTTCTTCTCGCCGAATTTCAGCGACGCTGCGCACGTAATCGTTGAAGGCCGACACATAAGCCGAGGAAATTGCGGCCGACTGCGGATCGTATTCGGCCTCCTTGCTCATCGGATCGATGGTCGGCCCGGCAAATCGGGTGTCCAGCCGGCCGGTGGTGATTTCCGCGCCCAGCAGCGTCTTCTCGAACTCGCCGCCGTTGACGCGCAGATTGGCGCGCTCGATGTAATCGGCCGGCAGACCGGTGTAATTGTGCAGCTTGCGCGGCGATCGCCGCCTTGCGCTCGGCGCTCAAGGTCGAGCCGGCGGCAAGCGCCTGCATGTAATCGGTCATGGCGAAATTCTCCACTTCCTGCAGCAGCGGTTCCAGCGCGGCCGGCTGATTCGGCAGCTTGTGGTGATACCACGCGGTTGCGGTATAGGTCGGCAACGCCAGCGCATAGGGCAGATCCACGCCCGGATTGAACTGCGGCCCATCCGACGCTGTTGTCGAAGTTCAAGATCTGCGACAGCAGAATGACGCCGTTCAAATCCAGTGATTTTTCGTTTTCCAGAATGCTCGGCCAGCGCGGCCGAGCGGGTGGTGCCATAGCTTTCGCCGAACAGATACTTCGGCGAATTCCAGCGGTTGTGCCGCGACAAGAACTCGACGATGAAATTCGCAAAGGCGTGCGCATCCTGATCGACGCCGAAAAACGCCTTTTCCTTGTCCGTTCCGCGCAAATGGCCAAAGCCCGTGCCGGGCGCGTCGATGAACACCAGGTCGCTGGCATCCAGCAGCGTGTATTCGTTGTCGATGATCCGATAAGGGGCAGCCGGACTGTGCGTATCATCGGCCGTGACCACCCGCTTCGGTCCGAAGGCGCCCATGTGCAGCCAAACAGTCGATGAGCCCGGGCCCGCCGTTGTACAAAAACGTGATGGGCCGGTGGCCATCTTCCTTGTCGCCGCGGAAATAGGCGACATAGGACATGCCCGCTTCGGGCGGCTGCGGCGGCGGCGGACCGCCCTTCTCCTCGCGCGGCGGCGGCGGATCATCGTCCAGGGGGTCCTTGACATGCACCACCAAAATGCCGGCTTCGGCCTGATAACCGATGGCGCGTCCGGCGATCAGTCACCGTGCCCGACGTGATCTTGATGCTCATCCTTCAAATATCGCGGCGATTCGGTCGGCTCGGGCACCACGGCAATTTTCGTGTCCGGCGCATCGCCCGGCGGCGCGCGCTCGGCGCCGAGGCTAAGAGTTGCGCACAGGCCAAGCGATGCTGCCAGCGCCGCGCTGAACAATGTTGCGCCAAGAATCCTGCGTAAGTCGAATTCATTCTTCTTAATCTCCCGTTGCGTTACGAAACGATCATTGTATGCGTTCGCACATTCGGTTCTTAATATTCGAATTGATATAGCAAGCCGACGCTGCTGCCCGGATCATTCTCCGGCGTGGTTCCCTGAACCGAAGCGGTGCCGTTTCCCAAGCGGGTCTGCAGCTTCAAGTGCTTGGTCAGATCCACATCCGCGTCAACCTGGCTGGTGCCGGCGGTGGTTTGCTTTGCCTCGATGTAAACGCGCTTGGAAATATATCGGCCGGCCTCGATGCTGGCGCCGGAACTATCGGTACCCGTGGGGGTGGTCGTGGTGGTGCCGGCGCCGATTGCTCAGGCGGTCGAGCCCCAGGCTCTTCTGCAGCTTGACCAAGGGATTGAGGCTGCCATCGCCCCCCACTCCGCTCAAAGACGCGAGCGCGCAGCCGATTTGCGCCATCTGAATCGCGCTGAGCTGCGACACGGGCACGCCGAACAACAGATATCGCCATGATTTCGTCCTGCGGCATCGCCGGGATGCTGCTGAATTCGAATACCGGCGCGTCGGCAAGTCCGGTGATGTGCATGATGGCGGTGGTGTTGTCCGCTACCGCAGCCTGCGCGGTGAAATCCAAGGTCGGGTCGATCTTGTTGTGCAGCCCCGGCCGTTGAAGCTCGACGCGCCCCGCGGTGAAATTCAAGCGGCTGCTGCCCAACGAAAAGCTGCCGCGCTGAAGATCGAATCCGCCGCTCACCAGCGGCGCATCGATCGTGCCGCCGATGTGCATTTCGCCGCCCATTTCCGCATCCAGGCCGCGTCCTTGCACAAGAATTTCCTGCGGGGCTTGCACAGTCGACATTCGAGACCGATGATCAGCGGTTGTTCGGGTATGCGCACTTCTGTCTTGCCGCGCCGACGCACGTCGAGCACGGCGACGTTGGGCGGCAAACCGCTTGGTATTCCTATCACGGTGCGATTCAGATGCACCGTTCCGGCGAGTTCGAGCGCGTTCGCGCGCCGTGCCCGCTGACGCGCAGGTCGGCATTTAAATTCGCCGTGACCAGCTTGCTCACCATCGGCTGCGCATTGCTCGCCGTGATCTTCAAGCTCTACCGGCAATGCCTGGCTGCAGGATCCCGACGCTGCCGCTCATCGACACAGTGTCCGGGCGCCGCGGAAGCGGTAAAGCTCTTGATCTGCAGCGTCCCTTGGCTGCCCGCCGATTTGCGCCTCGATGTCGGACAGGCTAATGCCGCGCACATAGTCGCGCAGACTCCCTCGCGTCAGAATCAGCGTACCGCCGATCTGCGGCTCCGCCACACTGCCCGCGACACCGGCATCAACAGCGAGGTCACCCGTCACATGCCATCCGCGCGCTTCGAGAGAAGGATTGAACATCCCGATATCGAGCTTACCGTCTATTTTCATATCGACCGTGCCGTCGCGGGCGATAGGTAGCGCGCCCGCGGCATGCAACTGCGATGCTGAGCCCGCGTCCAAACGCGCATCGATGTCAGCGGTATGCCCTCGCAGCCGTGCGGTGGCACGCAGGTTGGCCAGAGGCAACCCGAGCGCCGCATCATCGGCCCTGCGCAGGCCCGTAGCCGTCAGTTCGATGTCGCCCGTGGGTGAACTCACGCTTCCCGCAAGTTCGGCGTGCGCCTCGATCAATCCGCTCGCCAAAAAATCAGGCACGAACGCGTTCACCAATGGCGGATCTACGCCATGAAGTGACGCGCGTATGGCCAGTGCCGGCGTAATCCGGCCGCGTAGGATGAATTCGGCCTTGTGCGCGCCCAGCTTGAGCTCATCGATGCCTACGCCGGTCGCCCAATCGATTCGCGCCGGGGACAACAAGCGAATTTTCTGGCCTTGATAATCGAGCTGCGCGCTCGAGACTGAAAGCAGGCTGGCGTCAAGGTTCAAATTCCCCTTCGCCGCCAATTGCGCCGCGGCACCATGCAAATCCTTGATGTAAGCACTGGTATCGAATCCGAAGGCATCGGTGAAACCATCGCCGCTCACATGAACGCTGCCGGCGAGCTGTGCCAGCACCAAATCCGGCGCGTCGAGCTGCAAAGCAATGCGGACGCGCGCGGCATCGAGCTGCAATGCGACGCTTGCTTGCAGACTGCCTGCGATGCTCAGCCCCAACAGATTCTGCAGGTCCGTGAGATTCGACACGGCCACGCCCAACCTGCCGTGCGCCGGCTGATTGGCCGCAATCGTGAGATCGCCGTCGAGCTGCACGCTTTTCCAACTCGCGTGATTGATTTTTGCGCGCAGCGACCCTTCCGGACCACCCGCGAGCGCCACCTGGACTTGCAGCGGCGAGTCGTTGAACGAGCCTTGTGCTGCAAAACTGCCCGCGGGGTTGGATGGAAAGCCCGAAAGTTTCGCCTCGGCGGAGACAATTCCGCTCGGCGAGCCTCGCACCGAAACCGTTGCACTCATGAGCGCATCCGCGGTCAGCGCGGTGATTGGGCCTTCGATCGAGCCCGACGCCTTGAGAGTGCCCGCAAGCATGGGCGCTATCGTGCCGAGTTCCGACACAGCGATGTCCCATCGGCCTTTGACGGAGCGGCGATCAACCGCGCCGTTGGCCGACGCCGCAACCGCGTGCCCGGAAAATTTCAAGCTGTCGACCGCCAATACCTGGTCCTTGAGCGTGGCCGACAGTTGCAGCCGGGCGCGATCGCCCACCGCCGCCGCCCAAACCTGCGTCCCGCGATTGAGCGCGGCGGCGGCATCGAGTTTCAAATGCGGCAGCGCCGGAAACCCGTCCAACTGTGCGTTGAGGACCGCGCTGCCGTGAAGGTCCAATCCCGCAACTGCGGCAAGCGGCGTCAGGTTCAAGAGCTTAAGGTCGGCGGTTGCGCTGGGTTTGCCGCCGAGCAGTGCCTGTGCACGCAGCGCGAACAATCTGTGCGTGGCCGCCAAATCGAGTCGTCGCGCAGGATCGTCGAGGCGCAGCGACGCGTCCACCTTGATCGAGTCGTCCGCCAGCAGCCGCGGCTGCGGGCCGGGGATTTGCAGGCCGCCGATCACAGCATGCAGCGCGACAAGCCCACGGTCAGCGTCGCTGTCCGCATTCAAGGTTTCAATTTGTGTGCCGCCCGGCATCCGCAAGCCGCTGACTTGCAGATGACCTTCCGCCGCGGGCGATTTCACGCTGCCATGCCAGCTGCCGTGCAGAGTGGCGCGCTCCCAGCCCAAATCCGGCCGCGGATTCATCGCCGCTGCGTCGAGCGCGAAATTCACATCCGCCGACAATTCGCTCAAGTTCAAGGTGCCTTGCGCGCGACCCGACAAGGCCCCCGCCTGGACCGCCGCCTCGAGCTGCTCTTTGGACCGCGGTCCGCTCAAATTCAGGCTGGCCGTGAGCGCGCCTAATCCCGGCACGGAGAAAATATTCTCCAGAGGACCGCTCGCCGGCTCGTGGAGTTGCAGCGAGGCATCCATGCGCTGCGCATCGAAGCGCAAATGCAGTTCATAATCGCCGTCGCCGTCGATGCGGTGCGCCACGGCATCTATCGCCATGTCGTGCAACGAACGTAAATGCGCGCTGCCGCGTGCGGCGAGCGTCGCCGGCGCGCCCGCCAGTTGCTCGCCGAGCAGCAAGCGATCAATCGACCCGCGGCCGACATCGATTTGCGGAATGGATCTTTCGGTACTCGGGACAGTGGCAGAACGTTGCGGAAGGCGCTGCATGTCCACCGTGGCGACTTGTAGGTTGTCGACTCGCAGCCGTCCCTCGATCAAAGCCATCGGCGACCAGTCCACGACGATCCGTTCTGCGCTCAGCCACAAGCCGAGTGCATCGCGCAGTTCCAGCTTCTCGATGCGCAAGTGACTTAAGTTAGATCCCGTCAACCCCGCTATCGTGACCTGGCCGTCGGTCAATCGATTAGTCAGCTTTTCGATGGCGGCGCGGCCGCTTTGCGTGTTGCCAAGCATCAACAACGCGCCGCCCAGCGACACAATCAGCAGGGCCAGTGCGCCGAGAACCCAGGCCGAAATTTTCATGGATCGACGCATCAAAATGCCTGTCCCAGTCCGATGTAGATCTCGAAATGGTCGTTGTTCGGCGAAGGCTGCACCTTGGTCGGCACCGCAACATCGAGCCTGATCGGCCCGATGGGTGTGTAGTAGCGTAACCCCGCGCCGACCCCAATCCGAAATTCATCGGGCACCGCCTTCAGGCTGGCGCTCACCTGTCCGCCGTCCACGAATGCCGCGGCGCCCCAATTGGTGCCGAAGCGCTGCCGCAATTCCAAGCCGCCGGCGGTAATCGCGGTGCCTCCGATCGGCGCGCCCGCCGCCGGGGTGCCGGCAGGAAACAACGGCCCGACCGATTGATACGCGTATCCGCGTATCGTGGCGCTGCCGCCGGCATAAAATCGCTGGTCCGGCGGCAAACCGAATTCGCTGGCACCCTGCGCTAGACCAGCGAGTGCGCGAGCCGCGAGAACGCTGCGTCCCGGAGACTCGGACACATAGTTACTGAGATCCAGGAACGTCGCGATTTTCAGCTGCGTGATGGTGAATACCGCGTTGGGCTTGCCGATCGCCAAAGTCGGCGTCACGCTCACGGATCCGCGAATTCCATGTAAAGGATCTTCGAGCGGCGAGCTTAGATTGGTCGTGTCGTAGCCGACATTCAGCGGCAACGCGATCAACGTGTAGTCGATGTACCGCAAATCCTCGAATGATGTGCCTCATCGGAGAATGTATAGTCAGCCGCGCTCACCGTCCAAATGCTGGACAGTTTTCGACTCAAGGTGACGCCCGTGGATTTGGAGGTTTGATCGTAGGCCTGCAGCGACTGCTTGATGGCGCCTATGGAGAATTGCAGCGATTGATCGCGACGCCCGAAATTCCGGCAGGAGGTACTTAACGCTGGTGTCGTAGCCGGCGCCGGTGGTGCTGCTGCCGCCCAGGTCGATCACGGATGCAGCGAATCTGCAACTGCTCGCCATTGCCAAAAACGTTGCGGTCGGTCCACGCGGCGCCGCCGCTGCCGCCGAGATCGCTCGAATAGGCAGAAGTGAAGCTCACCGCATGACGCAGCCGCTCGCGGATGTCGAACGTGATCGGCACCCCTCCTGACTCATCGGGCTGCGTGCCGATCCGCACGCTCACCTGCGCAAATACGTTCAGCGCCAGAAGATCTCGGCGCGCCCGCTCGATCGCGCTGGGTTTGTATTGATCGCCACTGCGCAGCAGCAGCCGGCGGCGAGCGAGCGACTCATGGACTCGCTGCAACCCTTCGAAGTGTATGACGCCGATGGTCGCCTTTTTCCCGCTATCCACCTGAAAGACGAGATCGAGGACGGGGGCATCCGCCGCTTGGGTCGCCACCGGCGGAGGCACTGTCGCGAAGGCGTATCCGGCCTCTTGCAGCACCGCGAGCAGATGGGCGCCGGCGGCCAGCACCGAGGATGCAACCGCAGCTTGTCCGGTTTGCAATCCCAAAATCTCGCGCGCGTTCATCGAATCCGGCCATCTCACCCTGTATGTCGATGTGCCGCAAGGTGTAGAGCGTCCCCAACGTGAAGCTCACGGCTACCTGTGCGTCGCCGCCCTGCGGCAGTGCGGCCAGCGCATCGCCGAGACCCGGATCAGTAAGCGACATGCCGTTGATCTTGATGACCACACGGCACTCGTAGTAGCCGAAGCTCTCGAGCACGGTCGTCAGGCGATCCACATCGTTGCGCGCGCGCGCGATCAATCCAAACGGGCTGACGGGCGCCGTTGAGCGCAGCGCCAACAAATCGGACGTGGATTTAACGATTGCATCGATCTCTGCACTGCCGGCCGAGCCGAGATCGACCCGGTACCCTTGAGGATCAGCGGCGTGGGCCGGGGATATGAGCGCCGGCAACGCGAATGCCAGTATCAGTGTCGCGGTACGCGACCACCGAGGCAGGCGCCTCATCGAACCGCGCGCAGCAAAGCGGCCGGTTGCGTGGGTCAACGCCGAACGAATCCGGGGTATAGTTCCGCGCCATGGACGTGCGCAGCATCATGACCGCACGAGTCGTCACGGTCGAAATGGACGATCGACTCGAGGTCGTCAAACAAATATTCGATACGCTTAAATTTCATCACCTGCTCGTGGTCGATGACCGCAAGAAATTGACCGGCATCGTCTCGGATCGCGACCTGCTCAAGGCATTGAGCCCCTATGTCGGCAGCGCCGCGGAAACCACCCGGGACATCGCCACTCTGAACAAGCGGGTTCATCAGATTATGAGCAGAAACCCGATCACATTGCATCCAGAGGCTAAGATCGAGGAATGCGTGCAGTTGTTCCTCGGGCAGCGAATTTCATGCATACCCATCGTCAATCGTGAATTCAAACCGGTGGGCGTGGTCAGCTGGCGCGACGTATTGAAATCGCTCCGTGACCGATCACATTAACAGATCTTAACAAATTGACCATTCGCGTTTAATCGCCAAAAGCACAGCGTGGCGGCCATGATGAGCCGATATGCGACGGCAGCTTGCGGCTGCGCCATGGCCGCGCTGGCTGCCTGCAGCGTGGGTCCCGCCTACAAGCGGCCCGACATCCCTGCTCCCGCGCAATGGCACGACCCGCCAGCCCAGGAGGATTCTGCCGTATGGCCGACGCCCGGATTGGTGGCATGGATTCGGCTCGCAGACGCTGGATGAATTGATCGCCGAGGCGCGAGCGCAGTAACGACGACCTGGCCGCCGCCATCGCCCGCGTTCAAGAGGCGGATGCGCAGGCGCGCATTGCCGGCGCACGCGCTGCTGCCGTCGCTCGATCTGGGTGCCAACGCCACGCGCCAGCGCGCGCAGGTGACGGGGCTGGGCCCGCAGGTCTACAACGTCTTCAATCCCGAACTCAGCGCCAGCTATGAGCTGGATTTTTGGGGCAAGAACCGCGCGCTGCGCCGCGGCGGCACGCGCCACCGCCGTTGCCAGCCGCT
The DNA here is from genome assembly GCA_963787695.1 of uncultured Gammaproteobacteria bacterium. Classification (GTDB taxonomy): domain Bacteria; phylum Pseudomonadota; class Gammaproteobacteria; order Steroidobacterales; family Steroidobacteraceae; genus Bog-1198. The sequence goes on along the minus strand of CAWBDX010000002.1, from coordinate 4,239,871 downwards.
ACGACCAGCAGACCGTCGCGCTCACGGTGATCAGCAGCGTCGCAACCACCTATTTCCAGGCGCTCGAATTTCGCGATCGGCATCGCAGGTGGCGCGGGAGAATCTTGCACAACGGCCAGAAGATGCTTGCACGGCCTGCAGTCTGGAGCAGACGGCCGGCATCGCCACCGGACTCGACGTCGCCCAGCAGGAAACCGCGGTGGCGCTGCTGAGATGCCGCGATTCCGCCGTTGCTGCAGCAGTTCCGCCAGACGGTGAATGCGCTCGCCGTGCTGATCGGCAAGACGCCGGAGTCGATCGATGTGGACACCGGCACGCTCACTGCATTGACCCGAGCCCGCAGGTCGTCGAGGGCCTGCCATCGCAACTGCTGGCGCGCCGGCCGGACGTGGCCGAAGCGGAGCAACAGCTGATTGCCGCCAACGCCAATATCACGGTCGCGCGTGCGGCCCTGTTTCCCAGCATTCAGCTGACCGCCAGCGGCGGCTATGAGAGTTCGGCGCTGGCATCGCTCATCAATCCCGCCAATCGCGTTTGTACGCATCAGCGCCGGCCTGACGCAGCCGATATTCCATGGCGGCGCACTGCGCGGACAGGTTGCGTTCAGCAACGCCCGCTATCCCGAACTGCTGAGCACCTACCACAAGACCGTGATGTCGGCATTCAGCAATGTCGAGGGCGCGTTGGTGGCGGCGCAGCAGACCCAGGAGCAGCAAGCGCGCCAGCAGGAAGCGGTGAACAAAGCGCGCGCGCGCTTTTCAATTCGCGCAGACGCAGATGTCGGCCGGCATCGTGAACATTCTGACCGTGCTCAACACGGAAAACGCGCTGTTCAGCGCACAGGATGAGCTGGTGCAGGTTCAATATCTGCATCTGCAGTCGACTGGTGGATTTATTCACCGCGCTCGGCGGCGGATGGCAACAAGGATAAGCTCAGATGAACGAATTCTCGAAAACTCCAAAAACGCGCGTCTGCTGGTCGGCCTCGGCGCTGGCGGTCGCTGCTGCTGTTTGCGTGGCGCGTGATCGTGCACACAGCCGGCCGATGCGGCGACGCGCAACCGCGCCGCCCGCCGATTGCCGTGGACACGGCCGCCGTGAGTCACGCCGATGTGCCGATCTATCTTCAGGGACTCGGCACCGTCCAGGCCTTCTACACGGTGACGGTGACCGCGCGCGTCGATGGCGAGCTGCAGAAAATCGGCGTTCACCGAAGGCCAGACCGTGCACAAGGGCGATCTGCTCGCGCAGATCGATCCGCGGCCGAATCAGGCGGCCTACGATCAGGCGGTCGCCACCAAGGCGAAGGATGCGGCGCATGCTGGCGAACGCCAAGCGCGATCTCGATCGCTACATCGCTGCTGCAACCGCAGGATCTGGCCAGCAAGCAAACCGTCGATACGGCGCGCGCGCTGGTCGATCAGCTCACCGCGCAGCTGCAGGTCGATCAGGCCGTCGATCGACAATGCGCGCACGCAGCTCGACTACACGCGCATCACCTCGCCGATCGACGGCCGCACCGGAATTCGGCTGATCGATCCGGGCAATATCGTGCACGCGGCCGGCACAGCGGGCATCGTCGTGGTCACGCAGGTGCAGCCCATCTCGGTGGTGTTCACCCTGCCCGAAGAGGATTTGAGCCGCGGTCGGCGCGGCGCTCGCCGCGGGCCCAGTGCAGGTCACGACCCTGTCGCGCGACGGCAACACCGTGCTCGATCAAGGCACGCTCTCGCTGATCGACAATGAAATCGATCAGGCCACCGGCACCGCAAGGCTCAAGGCCACCTTCAGCAACGCGCACAACACGCTCTGGCCCGGCCAGTACGTCAATGCACGCGTGCTGGTGCGCACCGAGCGCAACGTGCTCACCGTGCCGACGGCCGCGGTGCAGCTCGGGCCCGAATGGACCCTTCACCTACGTGGTCAAGGGCGATTCCACCGTGGAAGTGCGGCCCTTGAAGCTCGGCGCGGAAAGCGGCGGCTTGACGGTGATCACCAAGGGCCTCGCCTTGAATGAGCGCGTGGTGACCAGCAATCAATACCGGCTGCAGGCCGGGCGTCGCGACGTGCGCGCCTCAACGCCGCCGGCGCCGAAAGCATCATGAGCATCTCAGAACCGTTCGTCCGCCGGCCGATCGCCACCTCGCTGCTGATGGGCGGCATTTTTCTGGTGGGCCTGGTGGTCTTTCCGCTGCTGCCGGTGGCGCCGCTGCCGCAGGTCGACTTTCCGACCATCTCAGGTCTCGGCATCCTTGCCGGGCGCGAGTCCGGAAACCATGGCCTCCTCCGTGGCGACGCCGCTCGAGACTCAGTTTGCGCAGATCCCCGGCCTGTCGCAGATGACCTCGACGCAATGCGCTCGGGAACCACGCAAATCACCCTGCAGTTCGACCTGAACCGCAACATCGATGCCGCGGCGCAGGACGTGCAGATCGGGCATCGATGCCGCCGGCGGCCAGTTGCCGAAGAATCTGCCGACGCCGCCCAACTATCGAAAGGTCAATCCGGCCGACTCGCGCCATCCTGATCCTCGCCGTGCATTCGGATGTGCTGCCGGTCACGACGGTGGACGACTACGCCGAGAACATTCTCGCGCAGCAGATTTCGCAGATTCCCGGCATCGCGCAGGTCAGCATCGGCGGCCAGCAGAAGCCGGCGGTGCGCGTGCAGATCGATCCCACCAAGCTCGCCGCGCTGGGCCTGCAGCTGGAAGACATCGCCAATGTCATCTCCGCGGCCACGGTCGATGCGCCCAAGGGCTCGATCAACGGCCCGACGCGCAGCATGACGATTTACGACAACGATCAGTTGCTGAAGGCCGCGCCCTGGAACGATGTGGTCGTGGCCTACAAGAACGGCGCCGCGGTGCGCATCCGCGACATCGGCGTTGCGGTCGACGGCCCGGAGAATCGCCTGGTGACCGCCTGGCAGAACGGCCGCAACGGCATCCTGCTGCTGATCTACAAGCAGCCCGGCGCCAATGTCATCGACGCCGTGAAGCGCGTCCAAGCGCTGCTGCCGCACGCGCTCGCCTCCGTGCCGCCGTCGATCAAGGTCGACACGGTCGCCAACCGCACCACGACCATCAAGGCCTCGGTGCGAGGATGTGGAATTCACGCTGGGGATCACCATCGTGCTGGTGGTGCTGGTGATCTTCCTGTTCCTGCGCAACGCCTGGGCGACCATCATTCCGGGCGTCACGGTGCCGCTGGCGCTGCTCGGCACCGTCGCCATGATGTACGTGCTCGACTTCAGCCTGGACAATCTGTCGCTGATGGCGCTGACCATCGCGGTCGGCTTCGTCGTGGATGATGCCATCGTCATGCTGGAGAACATCTACCGGCACATCGAGGCCGGGCTTATCGCCGCTGCAGGCGACGCTCAAAGGCGCCGGCGAGATCGGCTTCACCATCCTGTCGATCAGCATCTCGCTGGTGGCGGTGTTCATTCCGCTGCTGCTGATGGGCGGCATCATCGGCCGGCTGTTCCGCGAATTCGCCATCACCATGACGATGACCATCGCGGTATCGGCGTTTGTCGCGCTGACGCTGTCGCCGACCATGTGCGCGCTGTTCTTGCGCGATGAGAAGCATGCGCAAGCACGGCAAGCTTTACATGGTCATCGAGCGCGGCTTCGATCAGCTGCTGGCGGGCTATACGCGCGGCCTGGATTTCGTGCTGGACCACAAGCGCGCGACGCTGATCACGTTTCTGCTCACCCTGGCGGCGACCGTGGCTGCTGTACATCTACATACCCAAGGGCTTCTTTCCGCAGCAGGACACCGGCATCATCGCGGGGCTCACCGATGCGCCGCAGGACATCTCCTTCGACGAGATGGTGCGCCGGCAGCATGCTGATCACGCGATGTCGTGGCAGCGCGATCCGGATGTCGCCAGCTATCGGCACCGGCATCGGCGGCAACCGGCCGATCAACAACGGCTTCGTGATGCTGGGCCTGAAGCCGCGCAGCGAGCGCAGCGCCAGCGCCGATCAGATCATCAATCGCCTGCGGCCGCAGCTCGCGAAGGTGCCGGGCATCCACGCTGTTCCTGCAGGCCGCGCAGGATCTCAATGTCGGCGGCCGCACCTCGCGCACGCAGTATCAATACACGCTGCAGGATTCGGATATCAACGAACTCAACGACTGGGCGCCGAAGCTGCTCGCCGTCGCTGCAGAAGCTGCCCATGCTGCGCGACGTCGCCTCCGATCAGCAGACCAGCAGCGGCATGCTGTCGCTGACCATCGATCGCGATCAGGCGGCGCGCTTCGGCATCCAGCCGGCCGCCGTCGATCAGACCCTGTACGACGCCTTCGGCCAGCGCCAGGCGGCGCAGTTCTTCACGCAGGCCAACAGCTACCACGTGGTTCTGGAGATCACCCCGTCGCTGCAGGGCGATCCCGACTCGCTCAAGAAGCTGTACCTCAAATCGCCGCTCACCGGTCAGATGGTGCCGCTGTCCGCCATGACCAAGTTCGACACGCAGCACGTGACCTACCTGTCGATCAACCATCAGGGGCAGTTTCCGGCCGTGACGCTGTCGTTCAATCTCGCGCCGGGCGCGGCGCTCGGCGATGCCGTCGACGCCATCAACCGCGCCTCCGTGCAGATGCACCTGCCGGCGACCATCACCGGCAACTTCCAGGGCACGGCGCAAGCCTTCCAGAGCTCCCTGAAGAGCCAGCCGTATCTGATCCTGGCGGCATTGGTGGCGGTCTACATCATTCTCGGCATGCTGTACGAGAGCTATATTCATCCCCTGACGATTCTCTCGACGCTGCCGTCGGCGGGCGTCGGCGCGCTGCTGGTGCTGCTGATGTTTCACATCGATCTGTCGGTCATCGCGCTGATCGGCATCATTCTGCTGATCGGCATCGTCAAGAAGAACGGCATCATGATGGTGGACTTCGCGCTGCAGGCCGAGCGCGAACAGCATCTCTCGCCGCATGACTCCATCCGCCAGGCCTGCCTGCTGCGCTTTCGACCCATCATGATGACCACCATGGCGGCATTGCTCGGCGCATTGCCGCTGGCGCTGGGGCGCGGCACGGGCTCGGAGCTGCGCCAGCCCCTGGGCTACACCATGGTCGGCGGCCTGATCCTGAGCCAGGCGCTGACGCTGTTCACGACGCCGGTGATCTACCTGTACCTGGACGAATTCAGCGCCGAGATGCGCGGCCGGCGCCAGAAAGAAGCACGCGGCAAGCGCGCTGGCGGATCAGCCGGCACGGACTGCAGCATCGCCGCTCGGGGACCACTCATGAAAATCCTGCTGGTCGAAGACAACGAGCGCGTCGACGCAATTCGTCGTCAAAGGCCTGCAGGAAGCCGGACACACCACGGATCATGCCGGCAATGGCCGCGACGGCATGTTCCTGGCTGCCAGCGAGCCGTATGATGTCATCATCATGGACCGCATGCTGCCGGGCGATATCGATGGACTCGCCATCATCGAGGTGCTGCGCAAGGCCGGCAAGCGCACGCCGATCCTGATTTTGAGCGCGCTGTCGGAAGTCGACGATCGCATCCGCGGCTGCGCAGCGGCGGCGATGACTATTTGACCAAACCTTTCGCATTCGGCGAGCTGCTGGCGCGCATTGACGCATTGCATCGGCGCGCGCAGGGCATCAATCACGAAATGCCGCTGACGGTCGGCGACCTGCATATGGACCCGCTGACGCGCAAGGTGACGCGCGGCGACACGCTCGATTTCGCTGCAGCCGCGCGAATTCAAGCTGCTCGAATACCTGATGCGCCATGCCGGCCAAGTGGTCACGCGCACCATGCTGCTGGAGAACGTCTGGGACTATCATTTCGATCCGCAGACCAATGTGGTCGATGTGCATATCAGCAAACTGCGGCAGAAAATCGACGCCGAGTTCGAGCGCCCGCTGCTGCGCACCGTGCGCAATGCCGGCTACACGGTGACTGCGGATGACTAGCATGATGCGCTCGTCGGCGCTGTCCCTGGCGCTCGAGCTATGTCGGCTTGGGATTGGCGGCGCTGGTGCTGTTCGCAGCACCGCTGTGGTACGCATGGCAGGTTACGATTCAAGAAGGCCGCGACCGAAATCCTGCAGGCCGATGCGCAACGCCTCGACCGATGTATATCAGGCGCGACGGCGCCGATGGGCTGAAGAATTTCATCGATGCCCGCGTCCGCATGCAGATCGCGGGCGAGCGGATCCTGCTGCTGACCGATGCGCTCGATGCATCCGCTCGCCGGCAACCTGCACGGCTGGCCCGCCAGCGTGCCGGCGGCGCCCGGCAACTACACCATCCACGTCAACATGGGCACTCACGGCGACGCAAACCGCACTGGTGCACGTCGCCCTGCTGGGCAGCTTATAATCTGCTGGTCGGGCGGGACAATGCTGCTGTTCAAGCCGCTGCAAACCCTTTTCTGGTACGGCCTGAGCGCGGCCGTCGCCGTGCTGTGCATTGCCGGATTGTTCGTCGGACTCATCACGCGCCGCGCGTTGATGTCGCGGATTCACAGCATCCGCCAGACCGTATCGGCCATCATCCACGGCGATCTGAAGCATCGCTTGCCGACCCATTTGAATGATGATGAGCTCAACACGCTTGTCGCGCACCATCAACGGCATGCTGGATCAGATCGAGCTGTTGGTGCACGGCGTGCGCAACGTTTCGAACTCCATCGCACACGACCTGCGGACGCCGCTGGCGGAACTGCGCTCGCGCCTCGAAGAGCTGTCGCTGATACGCCCGTCCAGTGAAGAGACCTATGCGCGAAATCGATGGCGCGGTGGCCGATGTCGACCGCGTGATCCGAATTTTCGACGCATTGCTGAGGCTGGCGGAAATCGATGCGGGCATGCGCCGCTCGGGCTTCGTGTCGCTCGATGTATCCGACCTTGCCGCCAACGCCGTGGAATTCTACGAACCGGCCGCCGAACTGAAGAGCATCGATCTCAAGTTTCGAACTCGACGGCCGTTTGTGGATTTCCGGCGACCCCGTGCTGCTCGCTCAGGCGTTGAGCAACTTGATCGACAACGCGCTCAAGTATGCGCCGCAAAACGGCGCCATCGAGGTTGCGGTGCGAAAACGCGATATCGGCCAGCGCGGAGATTTCAGTGGCCGACAATGGTCCGGGAATCGACGACGCGGAAAAAAGCAAAGTCGTGGAGCGGTTCTATCGCGGCGATGCCAGCCGTGGAACGCCCGGCGTAGGTCTCGGACTCAGCCTGGTGCAAGCGGTGGCGAAACTCCATGGCAGCCCGCTCGAACTCTACGATCAAGCTCCGGGACTGCGCGTGGTGCTGACATTCCCTGCCCAGGAAGTGAGTACGGCGGCAGCCGCGGCCGAGTCGCACGAACCGGCCTCTGCTACCCTTGCGGCCACGACTCTCGCGTCTTCGCCCTAACCGAGTAATCCTTTGTTGCCGCGCATCCTTAAAGCGGTCGCGCCGCTGGTTGATGTACTGGTTTTCTGCGCGCTTATCGGCGCCGCTACATCACTGCGCTCGAGTCAGATCATCGCCTTTGCGATCGGCGTCGGGCTGAATTGGCTGCTGACACTTCGCGTGCGCGCAGCGGCCACAGCAACGCCATGGCGGGCGCATCTGGGATTATTGCTGGTAACGCTGCTGGCGCTGTTTTTGCGCGGCGGCGCGCTGGCGCTGCTCACGCAACGCTGGCATTGGCCGCCGCAGATTGCGATTTTTTTTGCAGTCGCGCTCGGTCTCGCTGTCACTGCGCCAGGATACTCGTACGCACTATCCTCGGCGCAAAGCCGGGCAGCCTCGCAATCCTTCGCGATTGCGCTCATCGTCTACTCCGTCGTGTTGCGATTGCTGTACGCCGGGTCGGTGGAACTGCTGCCGGAGGAAACCTATTACTGGAACTATTCGCAGCATCTGGACATTGGATATCTCGACCATCCGCCGCTGGTCGCATGGCTGATTCGCTTGGGCACGCTGGTTTTCGGCCAGACAGAATTCGGCGTGCGCGCAGGCGCGCTGTGCTGCGGGGCCATCACCTTGGTGTTCGTCTATCGACTGGCGCGCAACCTTTTCGGGGAAGCCAGCGCGCTCGCCGCCGTGGTGTTGGCGCAAACGCTGCCGTTCTTCTTCCTGTCGGGATTCCTCATGACTCCCGACGCGCCGCTGACGGCGGCATGGGCCGCCTCACTCTACTATCTCGAACGGGCCTTGATTGCCGAGCGTCCGGGCGCCTGGTGGCGCGCCGGCATCTGCTTAGGTCTGGGCATGATCTCCAAGTATTCGATTGCGCTGCTGGCGCCGGTGACGCTGGCATTCATGTTATGGGATCCGAAATCGCGGCGTTGGTGGCGGCATTTTGAGCCGTATATGGCGGCGCTGCTCGCTCTGGCAGTCTTCTCTCCGGTCATCGTGTGGAACGCGCAGCACGATTGGGCGTCATTCGCCTTTCAAACGTCGCGGCGATTGGCGGAGGCACCGCAATTCGCGCTGCATAAGCTCATCGCGGCGGCGCTGGTATTGATCACCCCGACGGGTGTCGTCGCGGTGGCTGCCGCGCTGCTGCGCGGCAGTCACGCCGTCAAAGGCGTCAATGACGATCCGCAGGCAACGCGCCGGCGGCTGTTCATGAATCTCGCCATTCTCGTTCCGTTGTCGGTTTTCGTCGCTTTCAGCCTGCGCCATGAGGTGAAGCTGGACTGGACCGGCGCAATGTGGACCGCGGCGCTTCCCGCCCTCGGCTGCTCCATGATCGCTGCGGGATTGAACGTAGGCGGGCTTGGCGCCTGGATTCGTTCCGCCTGGGCGCCGACCATCATGACGACGCTTTTGATCTACGGTGCGCTCCTTCACTACCTCGTGCTCGGGCTGCCCGGCGTCGGCTACGGCAAACACATCGAGTTGGTCCCCGTCGGCTGGCGCGATGTTACGCGCCATGTACTCCGCGCCGCCGATGACTATCGACAGGAAACCGGCCGCGATGCGCTGATCGTCGGAATGGATCGATACGCCATCGCCAGCGAGGTGGCATTCTATGGACGCCGGCAGCTGCATTCCACCGTTGAAACCATGAACAGTTATCTTTTCGATGGCATGAGTCTGATGTATGGGCGTTGGACGCAGCCTGAATCGCAGCAACACCGAGATCTGCTGCTGGTCGCGTTTTCCGCGGGCGAGCTTCAAGGACCTGAGATCGAGTCGCATGTGAAGCGCTTGGGACCCATCGAGGACGTGGTGCTGATGCAGGACGGCAGCGTGATCCGTCATTACTACCATCGACTGGCCTACGACTACCAAAGCGTCGCGGGCGAACGCACAAATGCCCTAAAATGAAACAATGACGCGAAATGAAACGATGACGCGAGGCTGCTGGACGGCACGCAAATCCTACCTCTGGTTGCCCTCGGCCGCGCTGGCAGGCGCCTTCCTGATCCACAGCCACATCGTCGCCGCCCAAACCCCGGAACAGCAGAAAATCTGGGATGCGCAGCGCGCCCAATCGCTGGCCGACCAGAAGGCCAAGGGGGAGCAACTGGCGCAGCAGCGCGCGGCGCGCAAGGCCGATCCGATGGCCTGGGTACGCACGCTCAATCCCCTGTCCGCCGGCGGCTGGCAATTCAGGGCGGTCGCGCCGGACGGTTCATGGGCGGCGTATAGCACCGACCACCAAATGAAGCGCTCGGGCCACCTCGTGACCGTGTGGCTGAGGCAGGAGTACCCGGAGCCGCAACGAAGCGCGGGCGGCGAAATTTATTTGAGCAATGTCGAGAAAATCCAGTACGACTGCTCCAACGAGCGGGGCCGCGCGTTGTTGATCATTTACTACGCGGAAAACAATATTGCCGGCAGCCAGACCAGCGAAGCCACCGACATCAAACAGGCGGCCTGGGATCCCATCGTCCCGGGAACCCAAAGCGAATTCATCTATCAATGGGCCTGTGATCGGCACGGGTAAGAATACCCTCAAATCCCGGCGCAACTATTGCGCGCGTCGCAATTCGATGGTCGCGGCCAGCAGCTGCGCGCGGTCCGCGCAGGGGCCCACCAGAATCTCGACTTCGCCCGGCTCGAATACCGGCTCAAGATCCACCCCAAGAAAGCGCAGTTCGGAGCATTGCAAGGATATGGCCACGGTGCCCGACTCGCCGGGCGACAAGCTGATCTTGCCAAAGCCCTTGAGTTCGAGCTCCGGCCGCGAGACGCTGGCAACCTTGTCGTGCGTAAACAGAAAAACGGTTTCCTGCGCCTGCCTCGATCCTAAGTTGCTGACATCGACGCGAACCTCGAGAGCGTCATTCGCCGCGAGCGTTTGGGATGACAGGCGCAGATTCGACAGCACGAATCGTCCGTAAGTAAGCCCGAACCCAAATGGAAACAGGGGTTCGTTGGGTACATCGAGATACTTGCTGGTGAATTGGTCCTCGGCACTGAAGGGTCTGCCGCTCGGGCGCTCGCTGAAAAAAATCGGTACTTGGCCTGCAGCTCGCGGCCAGGTCACCGGCGTGCGGCCGCTGGGGCTCAAGCGCCCGGTCAGAAGATCGGCGATCGCATTACCCGCTTCGCTGCCGGGAAACCAGGCCGCCAGGACGGCATCTGCCTTCTCGATCAGCCACGGCACGATCAGCGCCCGACCCGAGAACAAAATGACGATGACCGGGACCTTCGCGTTCGCTGCGCTCGCTCGAATACGGCCTCGGCAAAATTGCCGTTGCATTCCCGGCAATCCAAGATGCGCACGGCTGGCGGCTTCGCCGCTCATGGCTGCGGCTTCGCCAAGGCACAGAATGATCGCAATCCGCCGCGTCGCAAAGATCGAGCGCCGCCGGCAATGCCGCGGATCATCGCCGGCCTCGATCGCCACGCCTGCAGCGTGCAAAATCGCGGCCTGCGGAAACGCGCTGCGCAGACCCTGCAAGCACGCTCACCTGACCTCTCCGGCGTGGCAGCGCCGCACCATAGCCGCGCATCTCGGCCGGCGCATCGGCCAAGGGCCCGATCACGGCGAGGCGCCGCACCGAACTTAAGAGCGGCAAAGTCTCCGCTTCGTTCTTCAGCATTACAACCGCACGCGCCGCGATCGCGCGCGCCAGCTGCCGCCGCTGCGCGAGGACTGCCGCGGATTCGCGCGCCGAACCGCGGCGATAAGGATCATCGAATAATCCCAGCCGCTCCTTCAGGTTAAGCACGCGGCGCACGCGACGCTCGATTTCCGCCATGGTCACGAGGCCGCGCTTCAATGCGACCGGCAATCCGCCCCGATAGGCGTCGGACATCATGTCGATATCCACCCCGGCTTTGAGCGCCAGCGCCGCGGCCTCGGGCAGATCGGCGGCAATGCCGTGACGGATCAGCTCGGCGATGGCGTTGTAGTCGCTGATGATGACGCCGTCGAAGCCCAAGCGCCCGCGCAACCAGCCGCGCAGCATGGCCTCGTTCGCCGTCATGGGTATACCCGCAAGATCGGTGAAAGCCGGCATGATCGGCGGCGACGCCCGCGGCCACCGCGGCGGCAAACGGCGGCAGGTGCACCTCGTGCAGCGTCCGCTCCGAGATGTCGACCGAGGCGTAGTCGCGGCCCGCCGTGCACCGCGCCATAGGCGCAATAGTGCTTGGCGCACGCCGCGAGCGCATCGGCTTGGCGTCAGATCGGCGCCCTGAAAGCCGCGCACCTTCGCCTCGGCGATGCGCTGGCGACCACGAGCGGGTCCTCGCCCGGGCCTTCGGCGATGCGGCCCCAGCGCGGATCGCGCGCAACATCCAGCATCGGTGCAAACGTCATGGCCAGCCCATCGGCAGCGGCCTCCTTCGCCGATTCGCGCGCGTCGAGGCCCAGGCTTCAGGATCGAACAACGACGCCTCGCCCAGGGGAATCGGAAACAGAATTCGGTGTCCGTGAATGATGTCCTAGCCGATGAGCAAGCGGAATCGCCAAGGCGCGACTCCTTGACCGCCAGACGCTGCATTTCACGCACGTTTTCCGTCGCCAACAAGATTGAGCAAATTGCCGATGCGCGCCGCTCTTGATCGCCTCGGTTGAATCGCCGGCGATGACGGGCCCGGTCACCGCGCAACCCGCAGGCCGTCATGGTCAGCTGACCCAGTTTTTCGGCCAACGTCATGCGGCTGATCAAGCTTTCGACGCGGCTCATTGAACTTTAGCTCCCCTTAGAATCGCAACGTGACTGATAATGGAGCTCACCACAACGCTTGAGAGAGAAGCATGAATAATGACCGGGCGGACGACGCTGCGAACCCAAAAGCTGATGCCGAGGAGAGCGCAGAATTCGCGCCTGCATGCCGCAACTCGAGCATGATGGCGTCGGGCGCTGTGGGCCTCGCCGGTGCGCAATATCGCTGTTTCTGTTGTCGGGAGCCTTGTTTGTCGTCATCGCTGCAACTGCCTACGGCCAAATTCGCCTCAATACCTGGAACCAGCCCTTCTATGATGCCCTGTCGCATCGGGATTTTGCGCAATTCCTCCATCAACTGGGCGTTTTTGCATTCATTGCCGGAACGCTGCTGGTTCTCAATGTGGGCCAGAGCTGGCTCGGCGAAACCTTGAAGATCAAGCTGCGCCAGGGGCTGGTGCTCGACCTGATCCAGAATTGGCTGGTGCCCGGCCGCGCCTTCCGTCTGACCAACGCCGGCCCGATGGGCGTGAATCCCGACCAGCGCATGCATGAGGATGCGCGCCACCTGACCGAGCTGTCCGCCGATCTTGGCATCGGACTGCTGCAATCATCGATTCTGCTCGGCAGCTTCGTGAAAGTGCTGTGGAGTCTGTCGAACAATTTTGTCTTTCACTTCGATGGCCGGCAAATTGCGATACCGGGATACATGGTGTGGGCGGCGGTGCGTGTATTCGGGATCGGCATCGCTGCTTGAGCTATTGGGTGGGCCGCAGCCTGGTCGACCGCAATGCGGAGCGCTATGCACGCGAGGCGGATCTGCGCTTCTCGCTGGTGCGGGTCAATGAACATATCGACGCCATTGCGCTCAGCCGCCGGCGAAGCCGACGAAGCAGCGGCGCATCGACATGGACCTGAAGGCCGTGCTCGCCGCAACCGCCCGGCTGGTCACCGGGCTGACCAATCTCACCTGGGTCACGGCGGGCTATGGCTGGTTTACGCTTGGTCGCGCCGATTCTGGTGGCCGCACCGCTGTATTTCGCCGGCAATCTCACCTTCGGCGGCCTGATGCTGGCCTCCGGCGCCTTCATGCAGGTGCAGTCCTCGCTGCGCTGGTTCGTCGACAATTTCAGCACCATTGCCGATTGGCGCGCGACACTGCTGCGCGTGGCGGGCTTCCGGCGCGCCGTGATCGAGACCGATGTCATGCATGACGTGGAAAGCCGCATTGTCGTACTCAAGCCGGTCCGACGCCGGAGAGTTCGAATCGAACGATCTTGCAGATTGCTTCGCCGAGCGGCTGCACCATGCTCCAGGAAAAGAACGTGCAAATCAAGACGCGGCGAGCGGCGTGCTGATCGTCGGGCGAATCCGGAACCGGCAAAGACCCTGCTGTTTCGCGCCCTCGCGGGGCTTGTGGCCCTGGGGCTCGGGAACCGTCATTCATCCGGCCGAGCGAGGAAGATACTGTACATGCCGCGCACGCCTTATCTTCCGCCCGGCACGCTGCGCGAAGTGCTCGCCTACCCTCAAACCGACCGAGCACGTTCGACGCCGATGCGTTTGCGCAACGCACTGACGCGCGCTCGGCTTGGACCGGCTTGGTGCCGCATGCTCGATTCAGCCGCAACGCTGGGATCGGGAATTGAGCGAGGATGAGCAGCAAGCGCTGGCCTTTGCGCGCGTGATACTTCACAAGCGCGCCGTGGGTGCTGATCGATGAGGTACTCGATTCACTGGACGATGCATGCGCTCGAACGCGTGATCGACATTTTCACCAAGGATCTTGCACAATCGGCGGTCATCCACATCGGCCGCAGCGACGCGCACCATTTCTTTTCGCGGGTTCTGCACCTGATCATGGATCCCACGCAAAGAAGCAAACTCGCACGCCGCCGCGCCTGCGGCGCCCGCCGCAGCTGAACCTCGCGACGGCTAAGTAACATGACCAAGCGTGTCAAAGCCCCGCCGATCTGGCCGCACTGCCCGACGAGGAATTGCTGGAAGCCGTGCAGCGGCAGACCTTTCGGCTTTTTTTGGGAGGCGTCGCATCCGGTCAGCGGTCTCGCGCCGGATCGCTGCAAGACCGGTGCCGTACCCGCAGATGATCTGGTGGCGACCGGCGGCTCGGGATTCGGCGTGATGGCGCTCATCGTCGCCGTCGAGCGCGGCTGGATCACGCGCGCCGCGGCGCTGGAGCGCCTCGGACGCATGCTCGATCTTGTTGAGCCGCGCGACCTGCTATCACGGCGTCTTTCCGCATTTCATGAATGGCCGCACCGGCGCCACCATTCCCTTCACCCGCAAGGACGATGGCGGCGATCTGGTCGAGACCTCCTTTTTGATCATGGGACTGTTGTGTGCTCGCGAATATTTCGATCGCGACACCCCCGAGGAAGCCAAGATCAGAGGTCTGGTCAATTACCTGTGGAACGACGTGGAATGGGATTGGTACACGCGCGGCCGGCCGGTGCTCAATTGGCATTGGAGCCCCAACAACGGCTGGGCGCTGGATCTGGACATCCGCGGCTGGAACGAGTGCCTGATCACCTATGTGCTCGCAGCCTCCGCGCCGCGCTACCCCATCGATCCCGGCGTCTATCACCAAGGCTTCGCGGAAGGCCGCAATTTCGTCAACGGCAAACCCTACTACGACATTCCGTTGCCGCTTGGGGCCGCCTTTGGCGGCCCGCTGTTCTATGCACATTATTCCTTCTGCGCCATCGACCCGCGGGGATTGAAGGATCGCTATGCCGACTACTGGGAACAAAACGTTCACCATGTCCGCATCAATCACGCGCACTGCGAAAAAAATCCGCTGCATTACCGGGCTACGGGCCCGTCCTGCTGGGGTCTTGACTTCGAGCGATGGCGCCGACGGCTATGCCACACACTCGCCCGACAACGATGACGGCACGATTTCGCCCACCGCCGCCCTGTCGAGCATGCCGTACGCGCCGAAGGAGGCCATGCAGGCGCTGCGCCATTTCCTCAGCAGTCTACGGCGACAAGATCTGGGGCCGGTTTGGATTCGTCGACGCATTTTGCGAGGCCAAGGATTGGTATGCCGACACCTATCTCGCCATCGATCAGGGACCGATTATCGTCATGATCGAAAATCACCGCACCGGCCTGTTGTGGAATCTATTCATGAAGGCGCCGGAAATCCAAGCGGGCCTGCGCGTATCTCCTTTGAGTCCCATTCAGCCGGACCCCACCGCTGATGGAGCCGCTCGATCGGCTGGATTGAGCGTCAATACCGGCATAGCGCGAGTCGCCCTGATGCGCAGCGTCTCGCCGGTCAACATCGTCAAGAACCGGCCGGGATTCGCGCAGACCGATCGGCCGCACAAAGGCTCCATCGTCGCCTCGCCGGTGCTCGGCGTCGTATGATCCGGAACCGGACTATTTCTTCCATTGGTACCGCGATGCGGCCGTCGTCATCGATGCCCTGCGCATGCTTGTTCGAAGACGCCGATGCCGCGCCGAGTTCCTCGCGCATTTTGCGGACTTCGTGCGCTTCAGCCTGTCGCTGCAAGAACTCGATGGGCGTCCGCTTGAGCCAATCGAGCAACTGGCGCGAGCGCGGTTGCGCCCGACTTTCGCAATTCTTGCGCAGCAACGAAGATCTCGCCTCGGCTCACGGCGAGGCCGTGTGGGGCGAGACGCGCGTCAATCCCGACGGCACGCTGGACATTTCCAGCTGGCCGCGTCCGCAGAACGATGGCCCGGCGATGCGGGCACTGACACTGCTGCGTTGGCTGCAGCACGTCCGTTCGGATACCGAACTCAGCCTGGCGGTGGGCGCCCTGCTTCAAGCCGATCTTCGCTTTACCCGCGCGCATTGGCGCGAATCGTGTTTCGACATTTGGGAGGAGGAAAAAGGCCTGCACTACTACACGCTGCGGGTGGCGGCCGCGGCGCTGGAAGGCGGTGCGGGGTGGTTTGCGCAGCATGGCGATGGCCCCGCCGCCGCTGCCTGCCGCGCCGACGCGATCCAGATCCTTTGCACGCTCGATGGCTACTGGCGAGAAGATCTGCAGTTCTACCGGTCGCGGGTGCTGGACGGAAACGCAATCTCCGCCAAGGAGCTCGATATCTCCGTCATCATGGCGGCACTGCACAGCGCTGCAAGCGGCGAGACCCACTCCGTGCGCGATCCTCGCATGCATGCCACGCTGGCGCGCCTCGAGACGTTGTTCGATGCGGAGTACGCCATCAACCAAAGCCGAGCCGCGAACCGGGCGCCGGCCATGGGACGTTACGCGCAGGATGTCTACTTTTCGGGCGGCGCTTATTATTTTTCGACCCTGGCAGCGGCGGAGTTTTGTTTCCGCGCCGCGGCGTGCGCTCCGTCGGCAACGGGCCTGCCGGAAACGCAAGCCCTGTTCGAACACGGCGATGCGTTTCTGGAAACCGTGCGCGCTTTTACACCGCCGAGCGGCGAGTTGTCGGAACAATTCGACCAGCGGACCGGCGAACAAAAATCCGCTCAGCAGCTCGCTTGGAGCTATGCGGCGTTCATCACTTGCGCCGCAGCGCGCCGCGAGGTCATTTCAGCAGCTTGATCACCACCAGAATCGTGAGCAGCGCGGTCACCAGGGAGATCAATATGGTAATGCTCACGCCGACGATGCCGTCCTTGTTCTCGCGATACCACAAATCCAAACGGCCGCGCCGCGTGTGCAGGCGTATGGCCCGATCGGCGCCGGCAAACGTGACCGCCGCGTACAGCATTCCATCGCTGCGCCGCGCATACTTGATCAGGCGGCGGTATTGCAAATACCGCAGCGGCAGTTCGAGTTTTGCAGTGAGGAGCTTGGCGCGAATATCCTCGGGAAATTCGCTGGCTTTGAGAGCCTGAAGCTCGCCGTTTTTGTGCCAGGCGTCGCCGTCCCGCAGCGGATGCATCGCCAGCCACAAAAGTTCATCGCTGGAAACCTGCACATCCTCGTCGATGTTCTCGCGATAGTAGTACAGGCCGTGCAAGATGCGATCTTCGTCGTCTCGGCTCATGCTATCTGGCACCGGGTAATACTTAATGGCAACATGCGCAACATGGGGACTGACATCGTGTCGATATTACATCTTGGGCGCCGGCGTGCGCAGCGGGCATTCGCGCTCGGGCTGTGGCTCTTCGCGGCCCACGCTCTCTCGGCCCAGGCTCTGGCCGGCAGCATCCTGTTCATCGGCAACAGCTTCACCTTCGCATACGGCTCGCCGGTGCGCTACTACCGCCCCGATACGGTTACCGATCTGAATGGCAGCGGGCAAGGCGGCGTGCCGGCCTTGTTCAAATCCTTCACCGCGCAAGCCGGCTTGTCTTACGATGTTTTCATGGAAACCGAACCCGGTGTCGGCATCGACTGGCACTTGAATCACAAGCTCGATGTGCTGGGCCAGCGCTCGTGGGACGCGGTGGTAATGCACGGCTTCAGTACCCTGGATCCGAAAAAACCCGGCGACCCGACGGTTTTGATCGCGAGCGTGCGGCAGATGGCGGAGTTTCTGCACGCCAAGAATTCCGCAGCGGAAATTCGTCGTCATGGCCACCTGGCCGCGCGCCGATCAAACCTACGAGCCCAAGGGTGCCTGGTACGGCAAGCCGATCGAAGCGATGGCCCGGGACGTGCGCGACGGATACAACCGCGCGGCGGAGGCGCCCGGCATCAAAGGCGTGGTACCTGTGGGCGATGCTTGGGTGCGAGCCATGCACACTGGGATCGCCGATGCCAATCCATACGATGGGATCGAGGCCGGTAAGGTCAACTTATGGACCTACGATGGCTACCACGCCAGCACCTACGGTTACTACCTGCAGGCTTTGGTGATATTCGGCAGCATTACCGGCAAGGATCCGCGATCTTTGGGGCCCACGGAGTGCTCGGGATTCGAGTTGGGCCTATCCGCCGCGCAGGTGGGCGCTTTGCAGCAGGTGGCCTTCGACCAGCTGGCGGCAGAGGGCGCGATGAACGCCGCCGCGCCTAAATCCAATAATCCGTCGATTCCATCGAAGTGCGCCGCGCGCTAATGCGCCAGTTCATTCTTGACCACCCGTCCACCTTTCATTACGAATTTCACCTGCTGCAAGATGGTGATGTCCGTGATCGGGTCGCCCTGCACCGCGATCAAATCGGCAAATTTTCCGGCCTCCACTGCGCCGATATCATCGGACCAATCGAGCAGATCAGCGGCTGAGCTGGTTGCCGCGCGCACTGCCTCCAACGGCGTCAGGCCGCGCCTCGTCATGGCCTCGAGTTCTTTTGCATTCCTGCCGTGGCCAGCGGCGCTTGCAGGATCCGAGCCGTCAGCGATCTTCACCCCCAGCGCTTTTGCCATCGCGACCGACTGACGCATGGTCTCCAAAAATGCCTGTGCCTTGGCGGAAGTCCAATTGTTCGGCGACTTCGCCACCGACGCGTCGATCCCTGACAGCGTTGGTACCAGGTACACTCCCTTCGATTTCATCAACTCGAGGTCGGCCCGGTCGGCGCCGTGGCCGTGTTCGATCGAATCAACCCCCGCCAGTACCGCGTTGCGTATGCCCTCGGGGGTGGTTGCATGGGCAGCGACCTTGCGTTTGGCCTTGTGGGCCTCCTCGACAATGACTTGCATCTCGGTAATGGTGAGGGTTGGGTAACGCCAGTCCGCGTAAACCTTGATCAAGTCGGCCCCATGGCCGATCTGCTCGCGTACCGCGCGCCGCGCTTCTTCGGGCCCGCTCACCATCTGCGCGCCGGTGGGAAAGTCGGTGAGATCCGGCGAGATCCCAAACGGATAGTACTGGCCGACAGCCGCAATGCCGCGCGTTGCCACGCGCATGCGGGGTCCTTCGACAAGCCCCGCATTGATCGCGTCGCGCAGCGCGACATCGGCGTACATGGATCCCTCGCTTTCGACATCCCGTACCGTCGTGAATCCGGCCGCGATCGTGGCTCGCGCATTGGCCGCGCCTTCCAGCGCCCGGTAGGCCTGCGATTTGGTCAGCAGATTCAACGCATAACCATTAGGGTCATCGGCGGTGCGCGCCATGAGGTGCGTATGACAGTCAATCAGTCCGGGCAGCAAGGTCGCATCACCCAGATCGATCACCACGGTCGCCGTTGGCGCGCCTTTGAGAACGTCGGCTGCGGTGCCCACCGCCTTGATGCGTTCACCCACCACGTACACGGCCGCGCCATTGATGTACGCGCCCTTGCGCACGTCGAGAACTCGCGCCGCCCGAATGACCAGCGCCTCGTTGGATGGCGCCAATGACTGCGCGTATGCAAGGCTGGAAATAAATGCGCCGGCCACGCAAGCGAGCGCGCGTCGATTGCGCATCGATTTATTTCTTTACGCTGGCCAAATACGCCTTGGTCTCATCGCCCACGACGGACAATAGATTCCCCATCGTGAGGTTGGCATCGATCAGGTGCAGACCCCAATCCTCGAGCACCTGTCCATTCACCACCACGTCGCCGGAAATGTCGTTGGTGCGCGCGCCACCTGCGGTCGGATGCAGGGTCACCGCGAGATACGAGCCATGCTCGTCCACCACGCAGGCCGCACTCAAAAGCCCAGGCACCTTGACGAAGGGCGTGGTAACCGGCTTTTCGGGCGTGGTCCACGCGAAGGGCACAGGCACATCATCGGATCCGGTGGCAATGCGTCCGGGCGAGAGATAGGCGTCAAGCATGCCGGAACCGCCGCCAAGCGCAGCCGGATTAGTGCAAACCGCCTGCATACCCTCCGGTGCTTTACCAAAACGGGAGTTGCCCGGCGGCGGTACGGTCACGCGGAAACTCGCGAATGCAATGACGCACCCGATTTGACGGTTCGAACGGCACGCCGGTATGTGCTTGAACGCCCCGCCGATATCGGCGCCCTTCGGCACGGGCAGGCTGGTGCCCATCAAGATGGCCGAAATGAGCCGGGCTTGCACCGGCTTGCCATCGATTTCGTTTTTGATCAACTGCGTCAGCACGCCGGAACCTTGGCTGTGGCCGACGAGCACGAAGCCGCGGCCGTTGTTGTCATGCGCGAGATAGTAGTTCCATGCCGCGACCACATCGTTGTAGCCCAATTCGCGGTCCACTGGAATCGGCTTACCCGCGATCATGGCGCGCAATGCCGTCAGTGTGACCTGCCGATACATCGGCGCAAACAGGCGGCATTTGGTGGCAAAGCGCGCAAATTGCGCGTTCACCACGCGTTTTTCCGGCCCATTGATGGTCAGATCCGAATTGCCGGTGGTCTCGTTCGAGACCGTGGGGTAGACATAGAAGCAATCGATCGGCGGATTCTTGGCGGCAGCGAATTTTTCGTAGCTCAGTTTTCCATCAGCTGCAATGACAGTCGCCTCTTGCGGAACCGTGCACGCATCCTGGCGGCCCGGTCGGCACAGCCAGATGTCGGGATTGGCGTAATCATCGGCGCTGCCGGCGGCAGCAGCGGGTGTTGTCTGACTTGCCGTGGTTGCCTGGGCGTGTGCAGAGTTTAGCGATACCAGACCCAGCGCCAGCATCGTGATGGACGCGAAAATCCGTGCAGACATAAAGCTCCCCGTAGCACCGTTGTTCTAGGCAACCAGTATAACGCAGGAAATTGCTGCGATCGCGGACTTGCCTTAAGTTCCGCAGTGCGGATTGCCCGCACGCGTAGTTTAGGGCAAGGCGTTGTTTAAGCCGTTTGGCGCAACTCGCGCAGCCACAGCGAGCATGCGCCGACGATCGGCGGGAGCAGAAAACACCATACATCCTGCTTGGCATAAATCAGCGCCGCGGCCGCGCAGCCAGCCGCGAAAGCTGCCACGCTGCCCGACATTCGCGACATTCGCGAGCGGATTGCATCGCGCGCATCCGCGGGAACACCGCGCATCAGGTCGGCGAGATCAATCATGATCTGCGTGGTGTTTCCCGTCATGATCGTGGTCGGCGGCGCCGCACTCATGTGGATACGGTGAATCGCATTCTGAATTGCCATCGCGGCAACCAGAGTCATTCCGGTGAGCAGCGCAGCCCAGCCGTCACCGCTTGCGAATGGCCCCAAGCCAATCGCCAGCGCCGCGCCTAAAATCAGCAGCGCTACCTTGAACCCCACCAAGGCACGCAGCACCGGCACGCCCGACCTTAAGTTCCGCGCCGCGAGCACGCCGCTGAGAAGCCGGGTCGCGATCACCACGATGCAGAACATCGGCAGCGCCAGGAGTTTTGCCACCGCGCCGCTGGTCCCGAGCACCAATGCCGCGCCGAGGGTCACAAAGTTGCCGGTCACATGAGTAGTGAACAGACCGTGTAGCGCCAGGAAACCGGCAGTGTCGACATATCCACCGTTGGCGCTCAGCAATACCGGTAATGAGGGTTTCATGGGCAACTCGTGGAACTATGGCGGGTCGTTTCGGTACTATATATTGACATTCATGAATGGGTATCGATCACAGGCTGCGCTGACCACTGGATTTGCACTCGCACTTGCTGCAGCCTCGCTCTGCTTTGCCCATCCTGCGCCTTACGGCCTCAGTTCTCGTATCGAGACCAAGGCTTACTTGCAAATGCCGCCGCTGGCGGACGGCAAACTCCCGCTGCTGTTATCCGCAACCGGCGCCTTTAGCGACACGGCGAAATTGATTCCGAAGGCCGGCCTCGTTCCCTACGCATTGATCGTCTCCTTCTGGTCGGACGGTGCCGAAAAGACACGCTGGGTGGCCGTGCCGCGCGGAAAAATTGCATTTGCGCCGACGGGTGAATGGAGTTTTCCCGCGGGTACCGTGTTCGTGAAGACCTTTGATTTGCCGACAGACGAGTCGGACCCGCGCATCAGACGCCGGCTCGAGACGCGCGTATTGGTGCGCGACAGCGCGGGCGGTGTTTATGGCGCGGTGTACAAATGGCGGCCGGATGGCAGCGATGCGGATCTACTCAGCGACAGCCAGACCGAAGATATTCCCATCAGGCGTATCAATGGCGAAGTCCGTCAGCAAACTTGGTACTACCCGAGCCGCAAGGACTGCCTGACTTGTCACACCGCGCGGGCTGGGGGCGTTCTGGGCGTGAAAACGCGACAAATGAACCGCCCGTTCACATATCCCTCCGGCGTTACCGATAACGAATTGCGCGCATGGAATCACATCGGTCTGTTTGCGCCGGGGCTCAAAGAAGGGGATCTGGTGAATTCAGCGATACTGGCGGCGCCTGATGATGCCTCACGCACTTTGGACGACCGCGCGCGATCCTATCTCGACGCAAATTGCTCTCAATGTCACCGCCCCGGGGGCACGGTCGCTGATTTCGATGCGCGCTACGACACGCCGCTCGAGCGCCAGGGACTCATTGACGTACCCGTACTCATCGATGAGGGGATCGACCGGCCGCGAGTGATTTCGCCACATGATATTTGGCGCTCGATCGCCTACATGCGGGTGAACACGTCGGGTGACATCAAGATGCCGCCGTTGGCGCGCGAAACCATTGACCAGCAAGGCGTGCAACTCCTGAATGAATGGATTACCAGCATGCCCGGCCGTTCCGTACTGGCGCCGCCGCTGATCTCGCCGCCCGGCGGCATCTATCATTTACCTGTCGAGATTGTATTGACGCAGAGTGAACCAGGCGCCGACATCCGCTATACCTTGGACGGCAGCGCGCCGGACAAGTCGGACCTACGCTACGAGAAGCCAATAAAACTAACGCAGACCGCTGTGATTCGCGCGCGCGCCTTCAAGGAAGGATTCACGCGCAGCATCACCGAGCAACAAATATTCATCGTCGGGCAGTGAGGCATGCGGTGGTCAATGCACCCCCGGCCCCGTCGGCGCACCTGCCACGATGGCGATACCCCAAGGACTCGAGCCCGCTTTGACCCGTGCCACTTCCTGATTCAGCGCCAGATCGACAACCGACACATCGTTGGAGGGGCCATTTGCGGCGTACAGCAATTTTCCATCGGGCGAGATCCCGATGCCCCAAGGACGCGTACCCACCTTGATGGTAGCGAGCAGTTCGTAGCTGCTTGTATCAAACACGGAAATCGTGCCCGCGCGTCCGTTGCTGACATACAGTTTCTTTTCATCGATTGAGAGTCTCGCCCGCATCGGCCGGGATCCTGCAGGCAGCGCAATGGTGTTCAACACTTTTGCGTTCGCGGAATCGATGATATTCAACTCGCCCGCCGATTCCGACGGAATGAATCCTATTGCGCGGCCGGATAAAAAAGCCACGCTGCGCGGCCGCCCGTTCACTTTGAAATGCGCTGCGGCGGTAAAACCCACGGTTTCAATGACGTAAATGTCGCCTCCGGCTTCACAGGTAACGTAAAACTGCTTGCCGTCGGGGGTCGTGGTTACGCCCTCGGGTTCTTGGCCCACGGGGATGATGTGCTCTAGTTGGCCGGAGGCAATGTTGATCACACTGGCTGTCTTGATGTCTTCATTCGAGATGTAGATGCTCCTTCCATCCTTGCTCAGGTCGAATTCCTCCGGATCCGAGCCCGCGTTGAGCTTGGTCTTCAGTTTCCCGGTGGCGACGTCCACCACGCCGATTCCATCCGCCGCCTTGTCCGCAGTGGCGTCATCGTCATCGTTGTCGGCGCCCTTCTTTTTGGCGAATACCGGATTGCCATGCGCATCGATCTGCGGCGGCGCTTCGATCGGTGTGCCGCTCAACGCGACGTACACGGTTTTGCGGTCGGGGCTCACGTGAATTCCGCGTGGCCGCTTTCCCACCGAAATCGTCGCCGCGACGCTAAAATCCCCGCCATTGATCACCGTCACGTCCCCCGATTTCTCGTTGGTCACAAAGACCTGATAGGGTGCAGCGCCGCGCGCCGCAATGCCCGGCACCGCGATCAGTGCGGCGGCAAGAAACACAGGCAGGGGCAGCCAATTCATACAATTAGGCGACGTCATCACCCGATCGTGGCGGAGCAGCGCGGAAACCGCAACTTTTAGAGCAAGAATCAACCGCCCGATTGCCGGCAAAGGTAAGATTCCCGCATGGATTCCCACGGCGCCGCGAGTCGGCTCATTGACGAACCCTGGTATCTGCCCCTGGCCGACGAGGTGCAGATTTTTGAAGCGGCCTATCGAGCCCGTCTGCCGGTTCTATTGAAAGGGCCCACCGGCTGCGGCAAGACCCGCTTCGTCGAGCATATGGCATGGCGCCTGTACCGGCAGGACGACAGCGCGCGGCGCAGCCTCGAGCTGCCGCTGCTCACCGTCGCATGCCACGAAGACCTTACCGCCACCGATCTGGTCGGCCGTTATCTGCTCTCGGGCGACGCGACCGTCTGGATGGATGGGCCGCTGACTCGCGCCGTGCGCAGCGGGGCAATTTGCTATCTCGATGAAGTGGTCGAGGCGCGCAAGGACACCACCGTGGTCATCCACTCGCTGACCGACCACCGGCGGGTACTGCCCATTGAGAAAACCGGCGAACTGCTCGATGCGCATCCGGATTTTCTGCTGGTGATTTCCTACAATCCCGGGTACCAGAGCGTACTGAAGGATCTCAAGCCCTCCACGCGGCAACGCTTCGTCAGCCTGGCGTTCGACTATCCGGCGATCGATGTCGAAGCGACCATCATCGCGCATGAAAGCGGGGTCGACGCCGCGTTCGCGCAGCGCTTGGCGCTGGTCGGTGACAAAGTCCGCAATCTGCGCGAACATGGTTTCGAAGAAGGTGTAGGCACCCGGCTGTTGATTTACGCCGCGCAACTGGCCGCCGGCGGCATCGGGCCGCGCCGCGCCTGCGATGTCGCCATTGCGCGTGCCGTCACGGACGATGTCGAGGTGCAGCAGGCGATCGGCGCCATCGTCGACGTCGTATTGCCATGACCAGCGCCGCCGCGCGAGAGCTCGCGAGCCGCGTCTGTTTCACCGACATTCAGCGCTTTCTGTCGCTATTCGCGCAAGGACTGGCCGGAACATTCCTGCACGTGAAAGTCATTGAAACGTCGGCAACAGGCAGCGGCACAAAACGAATCATTGATGGCGAGAGCATTCATCTGCCGGCGGACATCGCGGACTTTGCGGCGCGTGCACACAATCTCGGCGCTTACCGGATCGCGGTGCTGCATCAGATCGGCTTTCTTGTCGAAGGTACGCTGGACTTCGATCTTGCCGGCCTTTTGCAAACTCACTCTAGACCCGCCCTGCTGCGTCGAGTGTTCGGTACCATCGAGGACATGCGCATCGATGCGGCGATCCGGCGCCGCTATCCGGGGGCGCGAGGCGATCTCGATCGGGTACTGGCTCACGCTCTCGCGCGGCGCCCGCAAACCAGCACGATGCAACAGGTGCCGGCACTCGTAGAAGCTCTGCTGCAGTATTCGCTCGGGGCGGCACCCGCCGCTGTGCAGGATCGCGGTTGCAGCGATTTACTGGGTAGATTGATCGCCACGGCTGCCGTAGTGCAACGGCAAGACGCCCACGTCGAAGACAGTGCACGCGCGGCGCTTCGCATTTGTGAGGAACTCGAGAAGCTCTTCCGCCGGCCGCCGCGACAGCTGGCGCCGATGGCACATCAAGATATCGTTCGGCCCAGCGAGTCCCTTGAATCCCTGGACGATGAGGAATTTTCCGAAAGCATGGTTGCCGGGCTATCGGTCGAATATCGCGGCGAATTGATGACGGTCGCCTCCGCCAAGCGACTTACAGGCGGACAGATTGCGGCAGGGGGACAGGACGCCGAAGCGACGACAAAAGGAACGGTGGCGGGCAGTTCGAACGCTGCAGAAAATGCCGGCGAAATTCCGCGCTCGGCCCCGACGATGGTTCGTCCAGCGGTGAGCGCCGGGCCGCGCAGTTTTCTATACGACGAATGGAATTTTCACCAGCAATCCTATCTTGCAGCCTGGTGCCGGGTTTACGAGCAGCGGCTGCGCGGCGATGATTTCGGATTCATCGGCGGCGTCCGCAGCCGCCACTCTGCCCTCGAAAAGGAGGTGCGGCGGCGCTTCGGCTCCATCAAGCCGCTGTCCTGGCAGCGCGTTCGACGCACCAGCGACGGCGATGAACTCGATCTGGACGGCGTGATCGAGAGCGTGATCGATCGCAGGACTGGTCACGATGCCGATTCGCATTTGTACATTCGGCGCGATCGCGCCCGACGGGACGTATCGGCGGCCTTTCTCGTTGACATGAGCGCCTCGACCGATTTTCCGTTGCCCGATCCGGCGGCGACCAAAGTTGCACCGGCGGAGGTGCCCAGCGGGCAGCCGCCTGACAGCGGCTTGTATCTGTACGGCGGCCAGGAGGAGTATTCCGCCGCGCGGCCAGCGCCGAAGCGGCGGGTCATCGACGTGGCCAAGGATGCGCTGGCATTGATGTGCGAGGCGCTGCAGACGCTGGGCGACAACTACGCGATCTACGGCTTTTCCGGCGACGGCCGCCATAACGTCGAGTTCCATGTGGCCAAGGATTTCGCCGATAAGCTTAACGCGCGCACCTGGGCCGCATTGGGCGCAATGCAGCCGCGACGCTCCACGCGGATGGGTGCGGCCATTCGGCATGCGGTTGCCAAGCTTGCCCGAGAGCCGGCCGGCATGAAGGTGCTGATCATCGTCTCCGATGGCTACCCTGAGGACCACGACTACGGCGCGGATCGGACTGACCGGGAATACGGCATACAGGATACGGCGCGCGCCCTGCAAGAAGCGCAACGTGCCGGCATCGTGGATTTCTGCATCACCATCGACCCGGCCGGCCAGGACTATTTGCGGCGCATGTGCGCGGCGAGCCGATATCTGATCATCGACGATGTGACGGCGCTGCCGCGCGAGCTGAGCAAGGTGTACCGAACCCTGACATCGTGATCGGGCCGACGCGGGGTACTAGCGTGCGGGTGCGGGCCTTTTTTCGACCACACCGCCTTTCATGACGAATGTGACACGCTCAACAGCGGTGATGTCCTCGAGCGGAGAGCCGGGAACCGCGACGATGTCGGCATAAAAGCCGGGCTTCAATTCACCGATCTGGCCGCTCCACCCGAGCAGCTTCGCGCCGTTGATCATGTCGGCCTGCAGAACCGCGAGTGGCTTCATGCCGTACTTCACCATCAATTCAAGTTCGCGCGCCTGAGTGCCATGAGGGAATGGACCCACGTCCGAGCCCACGGCAAAGGGAATGCCCGCCGCGAGCTGTTTTTTGAATTCCTTGACCTTGTAGTCGTAAAGCGGCCCCTCGCGGATCGCGCCTGCCGCCGACAAATGCAAGAAATGCTCGAAAATGGCGAAGGTTGGCACGGCCGGAATGCCCTTCTCCTTCATGATGCGCATGGTCTCATCGCTCAATTGTGTGGCGTGATCGATCGAAGCCACCCCCGCCTGCGCCGCATACAGCGTGCCGGGTTCCCCCATTGCATGCACCGCGACGCTGCCGCCCACGCGGGCAGCCTCATCGACCGCGGCTTTGAGCTGGGCGAGCGTGTACTGATACGGCGTATGCAGCACACCATCGCGCTTTGCATCCCGGCCGGTCTCATAGATTTTTACGAAATCCGCGCCCTCCTTGTGCTGCTCGCGGATCGCGGCAATGATCTCATCCGCGGTATTCGCATAGGTAGCATTCGACAGGACATGCTGCGCGGGATTGAAACGACTGGCATCCTCGTGCCCGCCGAGGATGTCGATGGCGTTGCCGCAGATTCGCAGCCGCGGGCCCGCAATCGAGCCTTGGTTGATGGCGTCGCGCACCGCGGTGTCGGCGGATCCCGCGCCTTCCGTGCCCATGTCGCGCTCCGCCGTGAAGCCGGCCATCAGATCGTCCCTGGCGCTAAGCACCGCCGTAATGGTCCGCTGCGGCACGGATTCTTCAACCGTCTGCAGGTCTTCCGCACCAGGGTGCAGGAACAGATGCACGTGTACATCGATGAGTCCCGGCAGCAGCGTGGTATCGCCGAGGTCGATCAACTCAGCCCCAGCTGGATGGTGCACCGCAGAGCCGACCGCCGTCATGCGTTCGCCTTCGACAAGGATTTCGCCCGGTGTCAGCACCCGGCCGGAGTCGACCTCGAGCAAGTGCGCGGCATGCAGGACAATTGGCCGCATTGCTGCTTGCTGTGCCATCGCGGCCGGCCAAGACGTTACGAGCGCCGCCAACAGAACGGAGCCGCGCAAACTTACGAGCATGCGTATGTTGCCCATTATTATTCTCCCGAGAGGAGCCATTCGCCGACTAGTATAGGATATCGATGATGCACAAGATTGAGATCAAGACCCGCGATGGACACTGCCCAAGCTTCGTGTTTCGGCCGGCAGGCAGCGGTCCGTGGCCCGCCGTTTTGATTTTCATGGACGGGCTGGGCATTCGTCCCGCAGTGCTCGAGATCGGCGAGCGGCTCTCTGCTCATGGCTACTATGCGCTGCTGCCTGATTTATTTTACCGTTCCGGGCCATATGCGCCCATGGATCCGCACGCGATATTCGGCGACCCCACGCAGCGCAAGGTCCTGATGGACAAGTACTTCGCGCTTGCCACCCAGGCCAACATCATGTCCGACACGCGTGCATTTCTCGATTACCTCGCCGCACAGCCCGACGTGCAGCGCGGCGCCATCGGCACAACCGGCTATTGCCTGGGCGGATTCATGTCGCTGACCGCCGCTGGAACCTATCCGGATCGAATTGCGGCCACCGCGTCGTATCACGGCGGCCGGCTCGCGACCGATGCCGCCGAAAGTCCGCACCTGCTTGCGCCGCGCATCAAATCACGGGTCTATGTTGCCGGCGCGATCGAGGATCAGTCGTTCCCCGACGATATGAAAAAACGCCTGGAGGAAGCCCTGACCAAGGCCAACATCGACCACGAGATCGAGACTTACCCAGCCAAACACGGCTGGGTGTTTCGCGATACGCCGGCCTATGATGCCGCCGCCAGCGAGCGCCACTGGCAGACCATGCTCGCGTTGTTCGACGCGACGCTGCGAAGTTAATCATGGCATTCGCAGACGCCGTGACGTTGCGTGGCCGCGGGGTGTCACTGCTGCCGCTGTCGCAAGCCCATCACGCCGATCTCATTGAAGCGCTGAGCGACGGTGAGTTGTGGAAACTGTGGTACACCAATATTCCCGCGCCCGATCAATTGGACGCCGAAATCCGCAGGCGCCTGGGATTGCATCAGCAAGGCGCGATGGTGCCATTCGCGGTCGTCGAGGAATCTTCCAACCAAGCCGTAGGCATGACGACGTTCATGAACCTCGATGCGGCGAATCGGCGGCTGGAAATCGGCGCCACCTGGTACCGAAATCGCGTGCAGCGCACGGCCGTGAATACCGAATGCAAGTTTCTGCTGCTGAGTTACGCATTCGAGCAGTTAAAATGTATCGCGGTGGAGTTTCGCACGCATTTTTTCAATCGGCAAAGCCGCGCCGGCATCGAGCGGTTGGGCGCCAAGCTGGATGGCGTTCTGCGCCAGCATCAACTGGCGCGCAACGGCACGCTGCGCGACACGTGCGTTTACAGCATCGTCGATGGCGAATGGCCGACGATCAAAGCGCATCTGTCCTTTCAACTCGAGAGACCCAGATAGTCACGCCGGCTTCAACATACGCTTCAGCTCCGCGGCGCACAGCGCGACCGCGGTGTTGGCCTCATCGATAACCTTGCCCATGGTCACGAAGCCATGAATCTGCCGAGGGAAATGCACATAGCCGGCCCGATTACCGGCGGCGGTGAGACGCCGCGCGTAGTCGGCGCCTTCGTCGCGCAGCGGGTCGAAGCCGGCGGTCAGCACCAGTGCCGGCGGCAGTTTCGACAAATCCGGATGCAACAGCGGCGAAGCACGCCAGTCGCTCAACTGCATAGGATCGGGAATATAGTGAGCGGTGAAATAATCCATGGTCTCGCGCGTCAGTAGGTAACCCTGCGCGTTTTCGGCATGCGAGGGCGTGGTGCGGCGCATGTCCGTGGCGGGATATATCAGCAGCTGGAACTTGATCGGCAAATCGCCCTTGTCGCGGGCATCGATGCAGACGACGGCTGCAAGATTGCCACCGGCGCTATCGCCACCCACCGCGAGCCGCGAGGCATCGAGATTGAGGGTTGCTGCGCGCTCGCGCACCCAGCGCGTCGCGGCGACGCAATCAATCACCGCCGCCGGAAAACGGTGTTCGGGACCCATGCGGTAGTCGACAGCAACTACCGCGCAATCGGTGAGATTCGCAAGTTCACGGCACAACGTATCGTGGGTGTCGAGATCGCCAATCACGAAACCGCCGCCATGATAGTAGACGAGCACCGGCATGCTCACCGTGTCCGACCGTCCGAGCGGCCGGTACAAGCGCAGCGGTATTGGCCCGTTGGGCCCGGCGGCCATCAGGTCCTGCACCTTGCCGACCTGCGGCGCCGCCGGCTGAGTCGCAAAGCGTCGCTCGCGGTAAAACATCCGCGCATCGCTTGGGCTCAAGGTGTGGGTCGGCGGGACGCCGCGCTCCTCGATGAGATCGAGAAGGGCGCGGGCTTGGGGATGCAGCATCGTGTCTCGTGGCGCGGTCATGTTCGCGAGGATAACTTAAGATCAGGGCGGCTTGAAATGATGGGCGTGCGCGGCGCTCACCGGCAGAATTTCGCTGCGCTCCTTCAGCTTCACTTCAAGGCTGCCCCGAAAGGACCGGTACAGGGTATCGATTGCACTCACATTGACGATGATGCTGCGGTGAATCTGCCAGAACATGGCCGGATCGAGCCGCTCCTTCATCTGCTTGAGCGTCGAGTTCAGCAGAAAGGTCGCATTGCGGGTAGCGACGGTCGTGTACTTGTTATCGGCGCGCAGATAGCAGACCTCGGCCGCCGTGACGATCCGCAGCTCGGAACCATGCGGCACGGACAGCCACTTGAGGTACTGCGGCTCGACGCTGCCCGCCCCGCGCAGCAGCGCCACCAGCGACTGTAGATCAATCGGCGCGTCGCGCAGCCGCGCCTGCAAGCGTTCGACGGTAAGCTTCATGCGCGCGCCGGAAATCGGTTTGAGAATGTAGTCGATCGCGCCGCGCTCAAAAGCCGCGAGCGCGTGCTGATCGAAGGCGCTGATGAACACAACATGTGCCCTGCCGCTGACATGTGCCGCCACATCGAGACCGCTGACGCCAGGCATTTGAATATCGAGGAATACGATATCGGGAGCGAAGCGATCCGCAGCCTGGATCGCCTCGAACCCATCGGCCGCCTCCGCGGCAATGACCAGATCCGGCCATAGGCTGCGCAGCGCGTCGCGAATTTCCGTCCGCAACAGCGGTTCATCCTCGGCGATGATTGCGCTGACCGGCTTCACGGCGCGGCGCCTCCAGGCAGGTCTGCGCCGACGCCTCCTGTCACCGTAGCCTGCAGGCGCTGTATGAGCGCGTCGAGTTCGAGGTCCGCAGCGGGCGAGCCTTGCTTATACAAATCCCTGACAGCGGTGAGCGACCTGGTCAATACGTGCGGATCGATGTGAGCCTGCGCCGTGGCGAGGCGCGATTCGGTGAGCCGCCCTTCGATCTGCACGCGCTTGAGTTCGGCGCTGCGCACGCCCTCCAGAATGCGCTGCGCGCTGCGGCGATTCACGTACGCCAGCATCGCGAATCCGCCAAACATCAAGACATCGCAGGCGACGAAGATGATCATCGTGTATTGCACACGCACCGGCACGCCCGGCCGATTTATGACAGTGAAAAGGTGAAACCAACCGCGAACGTACCACTGGCCGAATGCGGTAACGATGCTTGCGATCAGCAGCGACGCCGTGTAGGCGAACCATGCGCTCGTTCCCCGGCGCACCGCTTCATCGCCGGCAAGCACCGCCAACAGCACGCACAGCGTCCCCAATTGAGTGATCACCAGGCCCGACAAAAGGTAATTGGGCGGCGCGTTATTGATAAATTTTATATACCGCGAGGCTTCAACGCACAGACCCAGCAAGGCCGCGAAAAGGAACGCCCGCCATGTCATCGCGGCCATGACGGCCCTTACGAATCCCGCGGCCGCGGCGATCGGTTTCAGTACCGCCGGCACCGGACCCCATACGCGGGTCACAACGCGTGCCCGATAGGCAGGGAGATCGCCGCCACCACTCCGCGCGGCTCGGCGTGCGCGAGGGAAAGAGCGGCCGCCTCGCCGTATTGCATTTTCAGACGCAGGCGCACATTCGCAAGACCGGCTCCGGTGCCATGATCCTGCTGAGTGGTGATGCCGGAACCTGAATCGGCGACTTTCAAAATCAGCTCGGAACCGGTGCGCACGGCGCTCACGCGGATAAAGCCGCCCTCGACCACCGGATTGATGCCGTGCTTCAGCGCATTCTCGACCAGCGTCAGAAGCATCATCGTGGGCACGCGCATTGCTGCGAGATCGGGCGGCAAGGCGACAGCGTAGGAGAGCCTCGCACCCATGCGCACCCGGAAGATGCTCAAGTAAGCATCGACGAGCTGCATCTCTTCGGCAAGGGGCGAATCGTCCTGGCGCAGTTTGGGTAGCGCGGCGGCCAGATAGCGCATCAGATTATCAAGCATCTCCACGGCGGCGCTGCGGTCGATGCGCGCGAGCCTGCGAACGTTGGCGAGCGTGTTGAACAGAAAATGCGGCTCGATTTGCGAGCGCAGCATCTGCAGACGCGCACGCTCGAGTTCGGCACTGAGCGTCGCGCTTTCTATCTGAGTGCGCAGCAGTGTCCCGGCGGCGCCGCGCATCGAGCCCCGATACAGGCATGCGGCGGCCACCAGCGCCGCAGCCAAAAGTCGCTCGCTGAAATATCCCGGCCAGCGCGGATCATGCACGCCGTCCAACATATAAAGTGCGCTCCATAGCGCCATCAATACGATCGCCACCACCAGCCATGCGGCGCGCTTTATGGCGCCGCGCGGCGCGATATTCAAAACCAATATCAATAGCGGTAGCATTGGCAGGGTTGCTGCCGCCTGCTGCACGGCGGTCACCGCAATGCGTCGCAGCCCCTCGAGCGCATTGATATTCGGCAAATCGTTGACGTGCGTCTCGAGCGACCAGGAAATGGCCAAAAATAAAGTCAGAGCCACCGCATAGCCGAGTCCGGAGAATAGCCCGCGCAGTCGGCCGCTCCAGAACAGACGGGCCTTACCCAGGGGGTCTTCGCTCGCGAACATCATCGATGCTGGACCTCGCGTTTAGCCGCTTGCAGCGGCAACTCCCGCACTATGCGCCGCCGCTCCGCGAAGCTTAACGAACCAGATACTAGCGCAACTCGCTGCGCCGCAATCGCGCATTTGCGCGCAGACACCGCAGGACTCTCCGATCCGGCGACGGCGCGTTCCCGTGATCCAGTCATCGAGGATCACGGGAACGCGCCCGGACGCCATCGGATGATCTTAAGGCGAGATGCGCGTCGCCGCCGAGGTGCCGACTACCTCATTGAACATCGTGCCGTCAAGGTTGTACATTTTTGTGTCGTTGTAGCCGGAATACGAGTTGCCGTCGCGGGACAGTGTATCGGTCTCGGTCTCTACAAAATGCCCAGCGAGAGTTCCGTCCGAGTACAGCCAGCCGACGTGGTATCGGGACACTTTGTTCACACCTACAACTTTCCAGGAACCCATGCAGATATTGCCACCGAGGATGGGGAAATCGATGTTCTCCCATTCAGTTCCGTCGCTATGCCACTGAATGAAGGCCTCGCCATACACGGTTCCTCCGGCCGCGTAACTGACCTGCCAGGTGCCCACGATTTGATGGGCGGCGTCCTCTGAGCCGCTCCAGGCCCCTGGTGCGTTGAGAGCCAGGCTGGGCGACTGGTGCGAGCTGCCCTGTCCCGCCTTCGGGTCCACGCAGGACGCACTCGCCTGGGCCGAGAACAGCGCTCCGAGTACTCCCGTACACAAAATCGCCCCGACGCCTTGAATCGCAATTTTCCTCGATGGATTGGATTCTGCTTTCGTCGTCATGATCCTTACTCCTGTTCTATGTTGTTTGATGAGGGCACGATTGCCAATGCGCGGCGCTTGCCTGCTGCTTGAGTATCGGATCCGGCGGACATCGGGCCCATACGATTCCGATAAACCAGCGTTTTAGCGGCATGAAGCCCCCGAAAATAGGCGCGAATGTCCGACACACACTCGCGCCGCGGCGGGGTCAAGTGGCATGATGGCGGCATGAGCATCACTGTGACCCGCCTCACCCCGGCCCTCGGCGCCATTGTCGAGGGCGTCAGGATCTCGGATGAGCTGCCGCAAGGGTCAATTGACCGACTTGGCGAGCTGCTGGTCGAGCACCAGATTTTATTTTTTCGCAATCAGCCGGTCACTCCGCAGCAGCAGTGCCGATTTGCCAAGCGCTTTGGCGAGCTGCACATCCATCCGATCTATCCGGTGCTGCCGGAACTGCCCGAGATCATGGTCATCGATACGCATGAAGGGTTTCTGCCCGACAACGACAACTGGCATACCGATGTCACCTTCAGCGCGACACCACCGCTGGCCGGTATTCTGGCGGCCAAGCAGTTACCCAGCGTCGGCGGGGACACGCTTTGGTCGAGCAACCTCGCGGCGTATGAAGCTCTGTCCGCTCCGCAAAAGAAGATGCTGGAAGGATTGACAGCAGAGCACTCGGTGGTCAAGTCCTTCCCGGCAGGCCGGTGGGGCGCGGATCCTGCCTCAAAGGAGCGCTACGAGCGCGCGGTGGTGAAGCATCCGCCCGTGACGCATCCGGTGGTGCGGACGCATCCTGTTTCGGGACGCAAGAGTCTGTTCGTGAACAATGGCTTCACGACCCATATCAACGAGCTTGGGATCCGCGAGAGCGATGCGCTGCTGGCCTTCTTGTTTGCGCAGACGGGACGGCCTGAATTCACGATTCGCTGGCGCTGGAGCGTGGATGACGTTGCGTTCTGGGACAACCGGATCACTCAGCACTATGCGGTTGCAGACTATCTGCCGGAGCGGCGGATCATGCACCGCGCGACCGTCATCGGCGACCGCCCATTTTAGCTGCGGGCAATCCGTTGCCATCAGGCAGGCTGCGGCACAGCTTACGGCAGCGGCACATGACGATGATTGCCTTCGGCGGCGTCATCGGCGCGGGCCTGTTCGTCGGCAGCGGCGTGGTCATCAAAGCCGCAGGACCCGCGGCCGTGCTGTCCTTCGTGATCACCGGGCTCCTCGTGGTGTTGGTGATGCGGATGCTTGCCGAAATGGCGGCCGCGCTCCCGGCGGTGGGATCTTTTTACGAATACGCGCGCCTGGCGTGGAGCGATCGCCCCAGGACCAGCGCATTGGCCGGATTTTTGACGGGCTGGATGTACTGGTATTTCTGGGTGATCGTGGTGGCGCTCGAGGCGGTGGCCGGCGCCGGCCTGATTCGCTTCTGGATGCCAAATCAACCAACGTGGCTGATCAGTTTGGTTTTGCTGCTGCTGCTGACCGGTACGAATCTCATCTCGGTGAGATCGTTCGGCGAGTTCGAGTTTTGGTTCGCGTCGATCAAAGTTGCGGCCATCGTGGCTTTCTTGGCGGTTGCAGGCGTGTTTGTCCTCGGCTTGTGGCCTGGAATCACAGCCAGCGTGGCGAATCTCACCACGCACGGGGGCTTCGCTCCGAACGGACCACTGCCCATTCTGACCGGCGCAGTAGCCGCCACCGGCTTCTACTTCGGCGCTGAGATCGTCACGATCGCAGCGGCAGAGTCGGCCGAACCTGCAAAAGCGGTCGCGCGAGCGACCAACTCGGTGATTACGCGCGCCCTCCTCTTCTACGTGGGTTCGATCCTGCTGGTCGTATGTCTGGTACCTTGGAATTCGGCGGGAATATCCACACCCTATGTCAGCGCCCTGAATGCCATGCACATTCCCGGGGCGGCGCACATCATGAACGCGGTGGTTCTTACCGCCGTGCTATCGGCGCTGAATTCCGGGTTGTACGCATCCTCGCGAATGTTATTCGCCTTGACCGGCCGCGGGGATGCGCCCCAGGGTCTCTCCAAGCTCAGCCGCAGCGGCGTGCCCTACCGCGCGATACTGCTCGGAACGCTGTTCGGCTATGCCGCGGTCATCATGTCATTCGTCTCACCCGATACCGTGTTCGCGTTTCTCGTCAATTCGTATGGGACAGTGGCCATATTCGTCTACGTATCCATCGCCATTTCGCAACTGCGCCTGCGGGCTAGATTGGAACGCGAAGAGCCGGCACGGCTAAAAATTCGCATGTGGGTATATCCGTACTTCACCGTGCTGGCTATCGCCGGCATGCTCGCCATTGTGGTGGCAATGGCCTTCATCAAAGATCAGCGCACACCGCTGCTATTCGGCCTCGTCAGCCTCGGCCTGCTGCTGCTCGGATTCTGCGCGCGTGTCCGATTCGGCTCACAGCCGCAAGTCGCGGTACTGGCGCAGGAGCCCCTCCGCTACGACGAGTTGTGACGGTCAGCGCTTCGCTAGAGCACTACGCCGCCGGCGGTCGAGTTGCCAGCATCGACTCGCGTTTGGCAAAGATCTCGAACCACAGCGCCGTTTTCGGGAATTTTTCTCGCCACCCGAGCGATGCAAATCGGAAGTCGAGATATCCCAGCGCGCATCCGATGGCTATCGTTCCGAGATCGACGCGGCCGGCAGCGGGACCGCCGCGATGTTCGATCGCCGCCATTCCACAACCCACCTTATCGAGCTGTCCCGTGATCCAATCGGCCCAGCGCAATGCTTCGGGGCGCGCGGCGTTCTCGTAGCGCGTCAGCACCGCGGCATCCATGAGGCCGTCGGCCAGAGCCTGGTCGACCAGCGCTGCCCAGCGCCGCGGCCCTGTCTCGGGTATCAGATGCCCGTCGCCCAGCGCGTTGAGATACTCACAAATCACGCGGCTGTCGTACAGCGCTGTGCCGTCGTCCGTAATCAACGTCGGAATTTTACCCAGCGGATTGTGCGCGACGACCGCCCGGTCGCGGTTGACCGGATGCGCCGCGGCTGGCAGGAGCTCCAGCCGCTCGCGCAAGCCCAACTCGTGAGCACTCACCAGACACTTGCGGACGAAGGGAGATGTGTCAGAATAAAACAGTTTCATTGACGCCTCACGCGATTCAAAAGAAGTCTCCAGGCACCGCGAAACCTCAGTCGGCTCAACATTCGCATGATTTCTCCCGATTTAAACCGCAGCCAAAATTGAAAGGTGTCCGCAAAGACCGCGCTGGCTTCTCGCAACCTTGAGCGGGCGGCTGCCCATAGAATGCGCTAAGCTCATCTCATCGGCACCGTCTCTCAAATGGAGGTGCAAATGCGCAGAGCCAAATCTACTCCCGACGGCTGGCATAGCGTAACACCCCGACTGGTGGTTCATGACCCCGCGCTGCTCGTCCGCTTCCTCAAGGACACGTTCGATGCGGTGGGGGAATATGCAGCGCAGGCACCGTCGCAGATGAAAATAGGCGACTCCATCGTCATGGTGAGCGCCGTCGGCGCGCGCGACGCCCATCCGTCGTTTCTTTATGTCTATGTCGATGATGTTGACGCAACGTACCGGTGCGCACTGCAGGCAGGTGCCGCCTCCATTGAGGAACCGCAAGACGTCCCGTATGGGGACCGCCGCGCCATGGTGAAAGATCCTTGCGGCAACGATTGGCAAATCGCGACCCGCAAGCGCGGCAATTGATATCGTTTGCGATCCACGCCGCCAGCGCTATCGACTGGGCAATTGACTGGCGCAGCTTTCTGCGAGCACTGCGGCGAATGTTGCGGCGAAGCTGTGCACGTCTCCGGGCCAGCGCGCCGATACGTACCGACCATCGCGTACCACCCACGCAGGTCTGGCATCCTCGGGGCCATCCCGAAACATGCCGCTCGCCTTTCTAAAATGATCGGCGCTGCCGCTCGGAACGTCGCAAAAATCCGCGGGGGATGCCAGCGCGCGCGTCACCTCGGCCTGCACACTGCGGAATCCTTCCGGTTCCCCGGCGAGTTCCTGGTAGGTGCGGTAGTAAGCGGGATCCCAGACGCGACCTAGGAATCTCATGGCCGACCACGCAGCTTTTTCAAGTTTCCAGGTCAGGGCGGTGGTCTTTCGGCCATGTAGCACGGACCGGCCGGTCCGAGTGGAGATGCTGCGTGCTGCGAGCACGACGCCGTGGCAGATTGCCGCGACCGGTTTGTCAGCTTCGAAAAAATCACCGACGAAACGCTGCAGAACGGGATCTTCGAGATATTGCCGCATGCCGCGCGACCAATGGCCGCCGGGCAGCACCAAACCGTCGTAATCCGACACTTTCAGACCGGAGTATTCCGCTGGCTGCAGGAATGCCGCGGAATTCCGCATTTGCGCATAGGCGCGCCGCGCACTGGCGTTGGCACGCAGCAGCAAGCCAAGCAACTTGAGCTTGCGCAATACCGGAACTCGACCCCACAGATCGAGTCCCTCGCCGCTCAGCATCAATGGATCCGCAGCCGCCGGCTGGCCGTCGGCAGTCGCGAAGGCGACCCTCAAGCCTAAGCCAGCAAGGATCAACCACGTCACGGCTGCTTCACTCGGGTCGAAGTCGCGATTCGGTAGCACGATGAGGACCCGGCTAGGGTGTGCAGTCATCATTGCAGTAGGATAGCGCTGCGAACCATGGCTTACTCATGAAAATCATCGGCGTATTGCTCCTTGTGTGGGCGGGCGTATCGGCGGCGCAGTCCGGCTCGTCGCAACCGGTTGGTGAAGTGAGTTTCGAAAACTCCGGCGCGGCAGCAGCCCAGGCAGAATTCCTCCGCGGACTTGCGCAACTTCACAACTTTGAATACGACGATGCAGCGCTGCATTTTCTCGAGGCGCAAAAAATCGATCCGGACTTTGCCTTGGCATATTGGGGCGAGGCCATGACCAAGAATCATGGCATTTGGCATGAGCAGGACCAGCGCACGGCTCTGCAAGTATTGTCCCGGCTTGGCGCCACGCCCGCCGCCCGACAGGCGAAGGCGCCTACCGAGCGGGAGAAACTCTACCTCGGCGCCGTTGAGACTCTATACGGCGATGGGGCCAAGGAACAGCGCGACCAGAAATACCTGGGCGACATGGCGCGCCTACACCAGCGTTATCCCGCCGACGTCGATGCAGCCGCGTTTTATGCGTTGGCCATCTTGAGCAGCGCGGAGCAGGGCCGCGATTTCACCATTTACATGCGGGCTGCGGCGGTACTCGAGGAAGTTTTCCCGCTGCACCCGCGCCATCCCGGCGTGGTGCATTACCTCATTCACTGCTATGACGATCCCATTCACGCGCCGCTGGGACTGCGGCCGGCGCGAATCTACGCGCAGATCGCACCCGACGCCGGGCACGCGCAGCACATGACGTCGCATATTTTTCTTGCCTTGGGAATGTGGGATGAGGTGGTACGCGCAAACGAAACGGCAGCCGTCGTGGTCAGTCACCACCGGGAACTGGCCGGCAAGCCGCCCGGCCTGTGCGGGCATTACAATGAATGGCTGCTGTACGGCTATTTGCAGCTGGACCGCATTGCAGACGCGCGGCGTGTCCTCGAAGGCTGCCGCCGGCAGGCCGAGCGCCAGGCGGAGAACCTGGCCTTGAAGTCCGACACCAACGGCAACCACAATACTGCAGCCATTGATTCTTATTCCGTGATGCGCGCTCATTTCCTGATCTCGTCCGAACTCTGGGACGACGAAGTCGCGCGCTGGTCACTTCCCGCCGGCGGGTTTCCGTTGGCGCGATTTGCCTTCGACTACACGGATACGCTGGCTGCATACGAAACTTCTCGGTTCGACCGCGCAAAGCAAATGCTGCGGCGTGCGCAAGCGGACGCTAAGCTCGCAGCCGCTTGGCTCGAGCAAAACACGGAAGGCGATCCCGAAAGACGCGGCGATATCGCGCTGATGGCAGATCAATTGCGCGCATTGCACGTGTCCTCGAAAGCGGACGCTCGAGCAGCCCTGGCCGCTCTGCAAATGGTTGCAGCGAAGGAGAGTGCGCTGCCCCTGGAATTTGGCCCTCCCGCCGTCTACAAGCCGACCGAGGAACTTCTCGGGGAGATGTATCTGCAAATGCGCCGGCCGGAGGAGGCCCGCAAGGCATTTTTAGTGGATCTGGCGCGCGCACCGGGCCGGCGACTGGGAACGCAGGGCCTGGCGCGGGCGCAAGAGTGAGACGCTGCTATTTCGAGGCGAACTTCCTCAGTAGACGCGGAAGCATGCCCCCGAATGTCACGGCCAACGCCCACAGCACCAACACTGCCGGCGCGCCCCTGCCGGTATTGGCGCCAGTCGCCGCGCCCAGCACATGCGCATGTTCGATTGCCAAGGCACACAACACCACGCACAGCAGACCCAGGCCGAGGTACAGCGCCGCATGCACCTTTTCGCGGCGTACCAGGTGCGCATCGTCCATGGCGGCAATCAAAAAAGGCTCGCCATTTGTAGGTTGGCTGATCACGCTCATGCGGGTGATAGGTGTGTTCAGATTCTGCGACTGCGCCTCTTTGATCGCGGCCTGTCGCACGGCTTCCCATTCGGTCGCGTCGATCCGGCCATCGTGATCGGCATCAAAGCGGGCCAGGAGCCCCTGCTGGTCCTGCTTCCACTGCCTCAGTAATGCTGCTGCGGTCGCATCGGCGCTGCTGCCCTCGGAATGCGAGCGCAGCTCGCCGCACACCGAAACTTGCACGCCCGCATTCAAGAGGCTCTCGGTATATCGATAGTCGCCGGAATGAAGCAAACCGCTGGGTTGAGGCGGTCCACAGGGTCGCGGGTCGACGCCATACCAGACGTCGTGCAGGGTTGGAGTAATTTCGGCGTTCACCGGTCCTACCATGCATTGCGCATCGGATTCGGCGAGCACGAACAGATCCACGCTGCTGCCGCTGTCGATCGATTCCCAGCGCGTCTCGCCTTTAGCATTGCGAAACTTCTGCTCGACGTTGTAGCGCCACCAGACGCAGGGTCGGGAACTCAAGGGCGCGGCCAGTGCCGTGCCGTTCGCAGGAGCAGTGCGGCCAAAAAGCTTTACGTACCCCTGCGCTGCCGAGCGAATTCTGGCCAGCGGCGTGTCTGCCAGCAGCCGGTCACGGCGCATGCTCGCAAAGAATCGGTATAGCGCCCACAGCGCCACGGCGCCGCAAGCGGCGGCGCCCATCCAATAATAATGCACTGTCTGCAAATCGCCGGCGCGCATCTGCGCAACTCTGTATCAGCGCGCGAACATTGCTTTCATATCGACGTCGGCTTTCTCATCACTCTGGAATTGCAGCAGATGCGCGGGCGGGAAATTACCGAAACTCGCGACCAGCACGTCGGGAAAAGCCTGGATCCGAATGTTGTTGGCCGTGACCGCGTCGTTGTAGACCTCGCGGCGGTCCGCAATCGCCGTCTCAAGACTGCTGACGCGTGCTTGCAATTGCTTGAACGCGTCGTTCGCCTTCAGGTCGGGATAGCGCTCAGCCACCGCGTACAGTCCGTTCAGCCCGGTACGCAGCTCGCGCTCCGCCACACCCACCGAGCTCACGTCGCCGGAACTGCGCGCCGCATCGACTCCGGTACGCGCCTTCATGACGCGCTCGAGCGTACTCGCCTCGTACTGCATGTATTGCTTGCAGACTTCCACGAGCTTGGGTATTTCGTCATGCCGCTGAGCCAGAAGCACATCGATGTTGGACCATGCAAGCTTGACTGCCGCGCTGACGCGCACCAGACCGTTGTAGATCCCAATCAGATAGCCCAGCAGGGCAACGAACAGGAAAAGCACGACCAACAATGCGATCATGGGACGACTCCGGTAAACACAGGGCAGATTCGCTCCGCCGAGTGTCAATTGAAGTCCCCACAATCGCAAGCGCGGCCCCCTGGCAGTGTGACTTTCCTATCAGTTTCCGCGGCTCGGGCGTCCCGGGCCGCCCCCACATGAGACGCAGTTCCCTTCAGGTCACTACGCGAACTCCGTCGCTTTCTATGGCCCTTTGCCGGCCGGCAGCCCAAAATGGCCGGCGATGAAACCTTTCTTCAAGATCGCCGCGTCATTGCTGGTCCTTGCGCTTGGTTTCCCGATCATCGGCAGCACCCAGATCAGCGACTCGCATCATCACTCGGACACAGCTACAGGGACCCCGCCAGAGCAGCTCGGCCGGGTCTCATTCGCCAATTCATGCACGCCGGCCGTGCAAGCGAGTTTCGAACGCGCTGTCGCGCTGCTGCACTCTTTCTGGTGGCAGGAAGGCGAGCGGATGTTTCGCGAAGTGCTGCGGCGCGACCCGAAATGCGCCATCGCCACCTGGGGCATCGCGGCCATCCTCATTGGTAATCCCTTCGCTGCCGGTCCGACTCCCGCGCAAGCGCAGCAGGCTGAGGCAGCTATCGCGCGCGGACGTGCCATCGGTGCGAACACCGAGCGCGAGCGCTTTTACATCGAAGCAGTGGCGCAATACTACGAAGGCCTCTCTGGCCGTGCGCATGGTGCTCGCCTGCACTCGCTCTCGGAGGCATTCGAGACACTGGCGGCGCGCTTCCCCGGGGACGACGAGGCGCAGATTTTCTCGGCCCTCTATTTGACGGCGACGCAGGAGCCCTCCGAGCAAACGTTTGCCACCGCGCTGCAGGCCGCGGCGATTCTCGAAGTCCAGTTCAAGAAACATCCCGACCATCCCGGCGTGGCCCACTACCTCATTCACAGCTACGACTTTCCTGGCATCGCGGCGCAAGGGCTGAGCGCCGCGAGGCGTTACTCCGAAATTGCGCCCTCGGCACCCCACGCACTGCACATGCCCTCGCACATTTTTACACGCGTCGGTGCGTGGCCGGATTCCGTAGCGAGCAATTTGCGCTCCGCAAGCGCCGCCAAGGCCCAGAACGCATCGGTCGATCAATTGCACGCCATGGACTACTTGGTGTACGCGGACCTGCAGTTAGCACGCGACCTCGATGCGCGACGTGTGGTGGAGGAAGCGCCCGGCGTTCAGGATGACGAACAAATTCGGGCCGCGCCGTATGCGCTCGCCGCAATTCCGGCGCGTTACGCGCTCGAGCGCGGCGCATGGACTGAAGCTGCGCGGTTGCGGCCGCAGGCCACGCGCTTTGCTGCCGCGGCCGCACTCACGTATTTTGCTCGCGCGATCGGCGCCGCACGCAGCGGCGACACCGCGGCCGCGGCGCATAACGTTGAGGAGCTTGCACGCATCGTTGATGCCCTGAAGGTTGAAAAGGATGATTACTGGACAACCGAAGTCGAGGTGCAACGCATGGGCGGCGCCGCATGGGTTGCATTCGCCAGGGGTGATCGGAATGCGGCGCTCGATCTCATGACCGCCGCCGCCAACCTCGAGGACAAAAGCGAAAAGAGCGCGATCAGTCCCGGCCGCCTAACGCCTGCCCACGAACTTCTCGGCGACATGCTGCTCGAAAGCGGCAAGCCCGCCGCCGCGCTGGCGGAATACGAACGCTCGCAACTGCGCGACCCAAACCGCTTCCGAAGTCTTTATGGAGCGGGACAGGCGGCCGCCCAGTCCGGCAATCGCGAGCGGGCGCGCTACTATTTCACAAAGTTGATCGACATGGCCGGCGCCGGTACGGTCCGCCCGGAGATGCAGGCTGCGCGCCGCTTTGTCGCCGGCAACTAAGGCCAAACCCCTGATCGCACCTGGATGTCCGGCGCCCAAGCGCCGGTCACGCAGCTTTCCTGAAGTCTCCCATCTGTGCCTCGAGAGCGCGTTTGAAAGCAAGCCGCGCGGTACAGCGCTCGACGTAAGCCGCCAGACGCTTGTCACCAGCGACGATGTCGGTGTTCTCAAGGATGCGCAGCACCGTCGTCATCATTAGATCGCCGGCGGTAAATCGCTCGCCGTCAAGAAAGGGTTTGTCAGCAAGCGACTTGGAGAGCGCGGACAGGCGCTTCTGAACGAACTCCACGGCACTTGGGCGTCGCAGCTTCGCCCACTCCTCCTTCGCATAAAAGAGGTCGATCACCGCGACATTCATCACGAAGGGCTCGATCGAATTGAGCGCTGCAATCAGCCATTGCGTTGCGCGTGCGCGCCCGCCGGCTTCTTTCGGCAGCAGGGTCTCGCTGCGCTCGCCGATATGCAGCACGATCGCTCCTGACTCGAAGAGCACGAGCCCGTCCTCCTCGAAGATTGGCACCTGACCAAAGGGTTGCATGGCACGGTAATCCGCTTTGTCCTGATCTCCCTGCTCAAGCAGGC
Organism: uncultured Gammaproteobacteria bacterium; assembly: GCA_963787695.1. Classification (GTDB taxonomy): domain Bacteria; phylum Pseudomonadota; class Gammaproteobacteria; order Steroidobacterales; family Steroidobacteraceae; genus Bog-1198. The sequence continues at coordinate 4,195,703 of CAWBDX010000002.1, read as the reverse complement.
GGGTCTGGTACGTCTGGCCGGCTTCCTCCAGCGCCCAGCGAACGCGCAGATCGCGCACTTGACCCCGGGCAAAGTCGGGGACCCATTTGAACGCCGAGATCGTGATCATTTTGCATACTCCTCGGTGCAACCGAGTATTTGAGTGTCAACGATGCCCTCTGCCGGGAAATGGCGCACGAGCTTATCGAGCGCACCGGCCCAGCCCCGCTCGTGGCTTGCCCGTGAAACGTCCGTCTTGAGGCGCGCATGGGTGAAGGTGATCTCGGTCCCGGAATCGATGCGTTTGAGGTCAATCTCAATGCGGGAGACCTCGCCGCCCTCGTCGGGCTCGCCGCCACTGGTCCATTGCCAGCTCATAACCAGGCGTTTGGGCTCGACGACATCGAGATACTCGCCGGTGCTCTCATGTTCGGTACCGTCGAGCAAGCGGAAGCGCACCCGGAATCGACCCCCGCTGCGCACATCCGTCTCGGCAAGGAGTACCGGACCGGCATCCGGCCCCCACCACTGCGCGATGCCATGCGGCGTGGTCAGCGCCTCGAAGACGATCGATGGCCGCGCACAGATTCGCCGTACCAGAGTAAGACTGGTCATCGTCCTTTCTTCCTCGCGTCGGCTTCCTTGTTTTCAGCATATGCGGCGAGCCGATCCAGACTCTTGGACCAGAAGCGTTCGTAGCGTCGGAGCCAGTCCAGCGCTTCACGCATGGGTTCCGGCCTCAGCCGCACCGTGACGATACGCCCCGCCTTCGAACGCGTGATGAGACCGGCATCGTCGAGAACATCCAAATGCTTCATCACCGCGGGCAGCTTGATCGCAAACGGCTTGGCGAGCTCGGACACCGACGCGCTCTGTTCGCGTTCAAGGCGCGCCAGAATCTCCCGGCGCGTCCGATCCACCAGCGCCGCGAATGTACGGTCGAGTTGCCGTTCGTTATAGTTCACCATATGGTGCACTATGCTGATCGCGACGTGTCGTGTCAACCCCGAGCGCCGGTAGCGCGTCAGTCCTCCCGATCCGGCTGTGGTTTGCGCGGCGTATTGGAGTTCTCTCGCTCGAAGCGAGTCTCCGTATCCTCGTCTGTAAAGTACCTTGCAATCGCGTGCGGCTGGTCGGGTGGCGGACCGGAGATATCGTCGCGCGTCGGCTCAATATCGGTGCTTAAATCCAAAAGGGACGATCTGATCGACCTTATCGTGTCGCGGATACGTTCGAGTCGCGGCTCGATCAAATCCTTAAGGTCACCGCTCTCGCGCTCTTGATCGAAGGTCAGCGCCTTCCTGTTGAGTTGCCGCAATTCCTCCTCGAGTCTCTTGAGCTTGCTGGCTACGACATCGAGAGGAAGGACGATGGCCATGTCGACATCGGCGGTGAGTGAAGCGCGCATGCAAAAAGCGTATATGGTGTGGGCCGCGGGGGCAAATGCTAATGTACGCAGCACCGGAATAGGAAACACGCATGCTGAAGCCACTGACTTCTGCCGTCGCGGCCGCATGGCTGTTGGCAGGTAGCACCGCGCTGGGTGCGGCTGCCACGACCCCCAAGGGTTCGGCGCCGTGGACGGAGGGCCAGCATTATTTCTTGATCGTGCCGGCGCAGCCGACTGCGGTACCCCAAGGCAAGGTGGAAGTGAGGGAGGTATTTTCCTATGGCTGTCCTGCGTGCAATCATTTTGTTCCGGTAATGCGCAAGCTGAAGCAAAGTTTGCCGCCGAACACGGTTGTCAACTTCCTGCCGGCGGGATTCAACCCCGCCGAGGCCTGGCCGATGTTTCAGCGGGCTTACGTGACGGCGCAAATGCTGGGGATCGCCGACAAAACGCATGAGGCCATGTTCGATGCGGTGTGGAAGACCGGCGAATTGGCGATCATTGATCAAGCTACCGGACAGCTCAAGGCACGTCTGCCGACGCTCGAGGATGCGGCGCGATTTTATAACCGCACCACCGGTGTGTCGGCCGCTGATTTCGTCGCCGCTGCCAAGTCCATGGGTGCCGATACCCAAATAGGCCAGGCGGATAGCATGCTTGCCAGGTATGGCGTCAGCGCTACGCCGACCATGATCATCAACGGCAAGTATCGACTCGATGTACCCTCCGCCGGCGGCCCCGAGGAACTCGTCGAACTGGTGAAATGGTTGGTGGCGAAGGAGAATCATTGACGCAGCAATTTAAAGGTCTGCTTGCTGCGGATCTGCACGAGTATAATCAAAACATGATCGTACACAGCCGCCTCGAAGCCAGATCGTCAACCCAAACCAACCATTCATATCCTCTGCGCCGCTTGCCGCGGATGAAGTTGCTCGCAATCGCGGGACTGCTGTTCACCGCCGCCGTCACTGCGGCGGCGGCGGGTAATCCAGCGTCGGCGCCACCGCCGATTACCAACCTAAAGATCTATATATCGGTCGACATGGAGGGCGTCGCCGGTGTGGTCACGGGGGACCAGCTGTTGCCGGGCGGCTTCGAATATGAACGCTTTCGGCATTTCATGACCGATGAGACGCTCGCCGCAGTTCGAGCGGCAAAGCAGGCCGGCGCCACACAGATTGTCGTGAGCGATTCTCACGGCAACGGCGAAAATTTGTTGGTCGAGGCTTTCCCCAAGGATGTGCGGCTGGTGCGATCTTGGCCGCGTCACGGCGCCATGATGGCGGGGCTGGACAGGAGTTTCGCCGGCGCGATCTTCGTCGGCTATCACGCCTCAACGAGCAACGCCAAAGGCGTCCGCGCGCATACTTTTTCCAGCGCCCACCTTACGCGGGTTGCACTCAACGGCAGCGCCGTCACCGAAGCGGAGTTCAATGCTGCCTACGCGGGAGAATTTGGCGTGCCAATCATATTCGCCTCCGGCGACGATGCTGCGATCGCCGAGATCAAGGCGCATCTTGGCGAGATGGATACCGTCATTACCAAGAACAACCTTGGATTTCACTCGGCTGAGACACTGACGCCGGCTGCGTCCTGCGATTTGATCTTCGATGGCGTGCTCCATGCGATGGCGCATCGGGCACAGCGCCATGCCACCCTTGTTACAAAACCGGTCACGCTCGAACTGTCATTCAAGAACTACATGCCGGCGGAGGTGCTCAGCTATCTGCGGTCGGTCGAACGGGTGGACTCTCATACGATTCGTTTCGTCGGTCGCGATATGCCGGAAGTTGCGGATTTTGTTGATGTTGTCGAGCGATACAACTCCGATCTCTCGCCGTGACTTTTTTAATCGCCGCAGCATGGCTGGCCACAGCGCTTATCCTGGCCGGCGCTCCCGGCTTACTATTGGCGCAATCGGTATCGCTGCCGGCAAGCTCGGCGCCGCCACAAGTTGCCTTCTCTGAAGCCGATCGGCTGCGCGGCGGCTATGGGCCTTATCGGGCCAACAATGATCTTCTGTACTATCACCTCGACGTGCGCGTCGACCCCGACAAGCGAACCTTGAGCGGCAGGAATTCGATTCGCTTCAAGATGCTTGAATCCGGCAAACGCATTCAGCTTGATCTTGTCCACGTGTTTCAGATCGATAAAATTCTTTTGCTGCGCGAAACACGGGCGCCGCGCGTGCTTCACTTCGAGCGTGCCGCCGGACGCACGGTGTATGTAGATTTTCCCGAAACGCTGCGCCGCGGGCGCATCTACACCATCGATTTTTACTACTCGGGCCATCCGGTCGAAATGGGCCGCTTCGGCGGATTCGTATTCCGCAAGGATCCGATGGGCCGGCCCCTGGTCAACACGGCTTGCGAAGAAGAAGGCGCCAGCGTTTGGTGGCCGAACAAGGATCAGTGGCGCGATGAGGTCGAGAACATGGACATCAGCGTCGAGGCGCCCAGCGATTTCGTCGAGGTTTCCGGCGGCAGGTTCCAGGGCAAGCAGGACCTGCGCGATGGCTACACCCGCTGGAATTGGAAAGTGCAGTATCCCATCAACAACTACGATGTTTCGCTCAACATCGGCAAATACGTGCAGTTCGCTGATTCCTACGGCGACCTCACGCTCGACTACTATGTTTTTCCCGAGGACCTCGAAAAGGCAAAGCGGCAGTTCGCCCAGGTCAAGGACATGCTCAATGCCTTCACCCATTTCTTCGGCGAGTATCCGTTCCCGAAGGACGGTTACAAGCTCGTCCAGGCCCTGTATTCAGGTGTCGAGAACCAGACCGCCATCACCTACGGCAATCATTTCGAAAACGGCTACTTGGGAAGGCCCGCGTCCGGCATCGGCGCGTGTTTTGATTTCATCATCGTGCACGAAAGCGCGCACGAGTGGTTCGGCAACAGCATCACCGCGCGTGATCGCTCGGACATGTGGATCCATGAAGGTTGGGCGAACTATTGCAGAGTCGTTGTTCGTCGAGTACATGTGGGGCAAGCTGGATGCAATTACTTACCTTAACACCGGCAAGGAGAACGTCAAAAATCAGTTGCCGGTGATCTCGACGGAAGGAGTCTTCAGCACGCCGCCCGCGGATCAGTACAAAAAGGGCGCTCTGTTCCTCAATACTCTGCGCAGCGTGATCGACGATGATGCCGAGTGGTTTTCTCTGCTGCATGATTACTACCAGCATTTCAAGTATCAGACGATCATGACGACCGACCTGCTCGCCTATTTCAACCAGCACACGGGCAAGGATTTGACACCGCTGTTCGATCAATATCTGCGGCATGCCGCGATTCCCGTGCTGCAGCTCAAATTCAATACCGGCCTTCATACCGTCGATTACCGCTGGCGGGCGGAGGAAGCGGCATTCAACATGCCGGTCCGTGTCGGCCGCAGGGATGATTGGCAGCTCATTTTTCCCACCACTGAATGGAAAACGCTGGACTCGCCGATCGCGATGGACGAATTCGAGGTGGCGACAGACCTGTACTACATAGACGTGAACAAGCAGACATGAATACCCATGCCACGGCGCGCGCCTGCGCGCGCCGCCTTTTCGCCGCCGCCGCACTGTTGCTCGCGGCGCAGTCCGGATTGACCGCCCCCGTCTCACCCGCGGCGGACAGCTACGCTTCCCTGGTCACACTGTTCGAACAATGGCGCGAATTCGAACACCCCATCATGCATGGCGAGGTTGCCGATTATGGCGCCGCCGCCATGGCCGCGAAAGCGGCCGCCTTACCGACATGGCGTAAGCGGCTCCGTGCCATCGACCCCAAGGATTGGCCGATCGATCAGCGCAATGACTACAAGCTGGTGGCGGCGGAAATGAGCGGCCTGGATTTCAATCTCCGCATCTTGAGGCCGTGGGCGCGCGATCCAGCCTTCTACGTGAGCGTATGGCCCTCGCGATCCGACGTCCCATCGCGCGAAGGACCGGTGGCCTATCCGGAGATTGAACTCTACAAGTATCGCTTTCCACTGTCGCCGGATGCGCAGCGCCAACTGACAGCAAGGATTGGCGCCATCCCTGAGCTTCTCGCGCAAGCCAGGGAGAACCTCAAGGAGAGCAATGCTCGCGATCTGTGGACCTTTGGTGTGCAGGAATTGCAAAATCAATCGCGCGCCCTCGCCTCCCTGCAGTCCGGGACTCTGACGGTGAGTACCCTGGAGGGCAGCCAGCATGCCGATTTCACGGGAGTTTCACCGGCGCTGCAGGCAGCAGTTGGCGCTGCAATCAAAGCCAGCGACGAATTCATCGCGTGGCTTCAGCTGCGGGCGCCCAACAAGACCGGACCCTCAGGGGTAGGTAAGGCCAACTACACCTGGTATCAGCAGAACGTGCACTTCGTCCCCTTTGATTGGGATGGGGAAGTCGTGCTTCTGCGGCGCGAATTGGAGCGCGCCCAGGCATCTTTGAGACTCGAGGAGCACAACAATCGCATGCTGCCGCAGCTGCAACCCGCGGCCGACGCCGCTGCCTTCGACAAACTCGCGCGCGCCAGGCTCGACAAGTTCGTCGATTTCCTGGTTCGACAGGAGGTCATCCCCGACAAGCCCTACATCCACGCGGCACTGGAGCCGCGGCTTGGACATTTCGTGCCGGAAGAGCAAAGAGTGTTCTTCACGCGCGTGACGCACCGCGAGCCGATGCTGCTGTTGTCGCATGACTATCACTGGCTGGATCTGTCACGGATGAGGGATGAGCCCAATCCGAGTCCGATCCGCCGCCTCGCATCGCTATCGAATATCTGGGACGGTCGCGCCGAAGGATTCGCGACGGCATTCGAAGAGCTGATGATGCACGCCGGTCTGTACGATGATAATCCGCGCGCCAAGGAGTTGGTTTGGATCATGCTGGCGAATCGCGCCGCCCGCGGTCTTGCCTCGTTGTACGTTCAGGCCAATGTTTTTACTTTGGAGCAAGCTGGCCAGTTTCATGCAGAGTGGACGCCGCGCGGCTGGGCAAAAGCGCAGGATCAGCTCACCGCCTTCGAGCAACTCCTATATCTACGCCAGCCCGGATATGGCACCAGCTACATCACCGGCAAGCTGCTGCTGGATCGGCTGCTGACAGAGTATGCACATCAGCAGGACTTGAACGGCGAGGCATTCACGCTTCGCGACTTTCTCGATCGCTTTAATCGCGAGGGCATGATACCCGTGCCATTGATGGAGACGGAGATGATTTCAAGCAGCGCGCGCGAGCCTTGAGGTGGCGCGACGGCGGGTTCGGCTGGTGGCCTTCGACCTTGACGGCACCCTGCTTCGCGGTGCGACGATTTGCGAAGTGCTCGCCGAGAAATTTGGCATGCTGGATCGCATGCGTGCCATCGAGCGGCTGCGCGACATTGCCGACATCAGCGCCGCGCGCCGGGAGATGCTGAACTGGTACGGCAATGCGCCGCTGGCAGTTCTTTGCGCTGAACTGACGCGTGTTGAGATTGCGCCGGGTGCGGCTGAAGCATTCAGAATGCTTGCGACGCGCGAGGTACCGACGGTGATCGTCTCGGTGACGTGGTCGTTCGCCGTGGAGTGGTTCGCGCGCCATTTCGGCGCCGTGGCCTGGGTGGGGACGAGCGTGACGACCGCGGGCACCATAAGACACTTCTGGCCACATGACAAACCCGTGTGGTTATCTGGATACGCCAGCGATTTAGGTATCGAGCTGGCAGAAGTCGCGGCAGTGGGCGATTCCTACGGCGACGTTCCCATGCTTGCGAAAGCCGGTCACCCCGTATTTGTCGGTGCACAACTGCCAACCGAGATCAGCCATGAGTTGCACAAGCCAAATGCAGACCTGCGCGAGGTTGCCGAGATCATTCTCGCCGCTTGACGTCAGACGGTCGCGCCCGCACGCGCTGGAAGCACGAAAATTCGTCGCGCCATTTCCGAATCGAGTTGCGCGCGCGAATAGAATCGCTGCAGCAAATCGGGCTCGAACAGCTCTACATTGTCACGCGCGAATGCCAACCACCCGCCGGCACTGCCGCGCTCGCAGATGTGTTGTTGAATGAGCGCCACGTAAGCAACGGTGATGGTCTCGTGGTAGCGATCAGGCTTTCCCAAATGCTTTGCGTAATTGCGGATTGCGCGGCGAATGCGCTCGAGCGCCCCGGCAAAGTCCGAATCTTGCAGATATAGGTACGCTGCACGCACATGTGCGGCATGCCCGAAATCCCTCTCCGGCAACTCGCAGTTCTCCAGCGCTCGAAGAAATTCCTGATCGGTCACTATTTCTCCTTGAGGCGATGACTCGCGTGCGCGTCCAGATCCAGTTCGTAGATGGCTTTGAGTTCTGCAACCTTGCGCAGCGTTTCCCCGCTGAATGGCACCTTGCCGTCAAATGCGTGCAGAACAATGCCCTCGAGCAAGTCGCCGAGCGTCAGGTTCTTGTATTCGGCGAGCGCCTTGAGCACTTTCAGGATCCGCCGCTCCATGCGTACGCCGGTCTGAACGCGTTCAATTTCGATTTGCTTGATCGGACCGGTCATGAAGTCTCCGTACACCCTAAACTGGTACCAGTGTACCACGGTAACAGATGATACGGCAAGATTTGTGCTCTGGCTATCCTGGTTCCGCTTTGAGTTGCATATGATTGATTTAGCGGGTTTTCTGTAGCGCTTTTGAGGCCCAAACAGCATTGAATTTCAGGAAACTGCACCCATGTTGGGTGCAGCGAAACCGCGTTCACACGCCGCGCGTTAAACGTACTTCGCGTTACAGGAGACGAACATGCTTGGATTAATTGCCCGTTGGACCCACAACGTACTGCTCACCGCGTCGGGCTTGCTGACACTCGCGTTTCTGGTTTCAGCCAAGTAAGCGCAGGGGCGATATCGCGACCTCCACGTCGTTGCGTCTCAACAAACGCGGGTAGCAACGAGTTAGAAATGGAATGTGGCGCCGAAGGTGACGCCGGTCATCCGCACCTTGTTGATCAACACCTGATTGTCGGTTGTTCGGTACTCCAGGTTTCGCAGTCCGAGCGTGACATCGCCCCAGTGAAAGTGGTAGCCGGCGCCGGCAAACGCCTCCCATTGCCAGTTCTTGTTGCCTTCGCCAACATCCAACAGGTAGGGGATGAACCACTTGCCGTCGCTGCCCAGGTTCAGGTGGCCCTTCGCCCCGATAAGGCCAATCGTCGAATCGCGAGTCGGCCAGAAACCGCCGCCTGCCACATTCGGCACGGGCGGCGAGACCAGGTCAAAATTATAGGCGAACGATAATCTGACGCTCGTGTAGCGCAGTCCGGCCAGCACATCTAGAGAACCGATGTCGTTATGCACCACCGTGTACGAAGGAGCCAGTGTCCAAATAGCCATCCGGACTGCACCGTCAATTGTGCGATCTACTGCCAGCCCCGGATCGAGGCCGCCGGGTAGGCCAATCTGCCGGGTGTGCGTTTCGGTGGTCCCCAAGTTCAGATATACGAAGTCCGTCCAGAGACCCCAGTCGCCCTTCTGTATGGCGCCGTCAAATAGCGCGCCCATCTTCACATACTTGAGATATTGGCTGGGCTGGGTCTCAACGGTTTGCGTGCCGCCGCCGGCAATCGCAGGCACGTTCACCGTCGTATACATAAACGGTACCCAGCCGTATAGAGTCGCGTCGAAGTGCCACTGGCCGTCCCACTTGTTACTATCACCGATGGCGATGACGTCTTGAGCCGATACTCTCGCCGACGCGAGCGCACCAAGACTCAATATAGACGCGGCCACCGCGAATCTGATGAATTTGATGTGCTGCATGAACTGGCCTTCTCTCGTGAAACAAACGCCCATAGACCAGCGTCGATTACGCTGGGTCGATTACGCTGGGTCGATTACGCTGGCACGCCTTAGAATCTGTTAATGCGCAACAGCGTGTATATGGGACTTTGGCCTTATAGACCCTCAACGACCCCCGGGCGATGCAGAAAATCACTGAGTGCGCGGTAACGATGGCGATATGGATGGTGCAACCGCAGTCGGACGAAGAGTGGCGCCAGGCCCGCAGGCTCATCGAACAGTACGCGGCGTCATTGGCTCTCGACTTATCTTTTCAGAACTTGCAGCACGAACTGGAGCATCTCGTCAGCGAGTATTCGCCGCCGACAGGCGCTTTCCTGCTTGCCGGCAATGAGTCGACGTATCTCGGCTGCGTCGGTCTGCGTCAATTCGCGGCGGGGGTCGGCGAAATCAAACGCCTGTATGCACTGCCGGCGGCGCGTGGGCAACACATCGGACGGCGCCTGGCCGAAGCCATTGTGGAAATCGCCAGACAGCGCGGCTACACCCGCCTGCTATTGGATACGCTGCCTTCGATGACGCAGGCGCAGTCCTTGTATGCATCGCTGGGGTTCAAGCCCACCGCGGCGTATCGATTCAATCCGGTGCCCGGAACGGTTTATCTAGAATTGACCCTGTGAAGGTTTCTGGATCGCAGTCTCCAGAAAAGGCAGATTCACTTTACAAGACACTGGCGCGCACACAAAATCTTCGATATGGAAACCGTGAATCCCACGACGCGTGCCCTGACTTTGCAATTACTGGAATGGATCCAGCGAAGTCCCAGAACATACGCTGAAACCCTTGAAGCGTGGCGCACCAGCTGCCCGCGCCTGTCGATTTGGGAGGATGCCTGTATCGATGGTCTGATCGAAATCGCACCCGGCGGTCGCACCGTAGCCGTGAGCGCCAAAGGAGAATCGCTGCTGCAAAGCGCGCATGCGCAGGCCCTGCCGCTATGACCATGCGCGTGGAGCCTTCTGGAGCAAGCTGCGGCGCGCTGATACACAACGTCGACTTGTGCCGGCCGCTGTCGAGCGCCGACATCGAGGCAATTCGCGCTGCTTGGCTCGAACACCAGGTCATCGGTATTTGCGACCAAAATCTCGAAATCGCCGATCTGGAGCGCTTCGCCGCGACCCTGGGGCCGGATGGTGATGATCCCTATATTGCGCCGATCCCCGGGCATCCGCGCGTAGTCGAGGTGCGCCGCGAGGCCGACGAAACCACGCCGGTGTTTGCGGAGACGTGGCATTCGGACTGGAGTTTTCTCGACCCGCCGCCCGCAGGCACACTGCTGTACGGCCATGTCATTCCGCCGGTGGGCGGCGATACCCTGTTTGCGAATCAATACGCTGCCTACGAGGCACTTTCAGGCGCGATGAAGACGAGGATTGCGAACCTGCGCGGCATCCATTCGGCTCGCCGCGGCTACGCGCCCAGCGGAATGTACGGCGAGCGCGACCGGGGCCGCTCGATGGCGATCCGCTATTCGGAAAGCGCGATGGCGACGCAGCTGCATCCTCTGGTCAGGCACCATCCCGAGACCGGCAGGCCTGTCCTGTTTGTCAACATGGGCTATACCATCGGCATCGAAGGAATGGCCGAGAGTGAAGCGACGGCGCTCTTGATGGAACTGTTCACGCACCAGAGCAAGCCGGAGTTCATCTACCGGCACCCCTGGTCGACGGGCCTGTTGACGCTGTGGGACAACCGCTGTTTGCTGCATGCCGCGACCGGCGGCTATCAGGGCCACCGCCGGCTACTTTGGCGAATCACGATCGGCGAACGACGCACCGGTCTATCTGCGACCCGTACTGCACTGTCGGTAAGCTAGATGCGTGGATTTGTGGCAGGAGCCGTGACCGGAGCTGCGATCGGCATCTGTGGCGCCGCGCACGCGGGATATCTGTGGCCCTGGCAGATCGAAGCGACAGGCCGAGGCGGCAAGGTAGAGCCCTGGCTGATGCGGCAATTGTTCGATAGGGCCGTGCGCCGGCAGGCGCCGCGCGTGGCCAACCCATTTGCCGTTTCAATAGAGAATCTAGACGCGGGATTGAAAGTCTTCCGTGACGGCGCAAGGTCGCCATGTTTGTGAGCCGCATCGACGCCCTGCCCCCTGCAGTCGACGCCGAATGGCGCCAGCGCCGGTAGGCCCGCATGAAGCAAGCCCTGCTGGTTATCGATGTGCAACGCGGCCTGTTTAGCGAGCGCCGCCGACCTTTTGACGCCGACGCGGTAGTTGATCGCATCAATTCGTTGACTGCACGAGCGCGTGCCCAGGGTGTTCCTGTGATATTCATCCAGCATGAACATCCGGGCAGTCCGCTGGAATTCGGCGCGGAGAATTGGCAGCTTGAAGAGCGTCTCGTGTTTGCAGAACGCGACGCTTTGGTGCGGAAGAGCACGCCTGACTCCTTCCTGCGCACCAACCTCGGCGAGCTACTCGCCCAGTGGAACATCGAGCAACTGGTGATCTGCGGCTATGCGTCGGAATTCTGCGTGGATACCACGACGCGGCGCGCCGCGGCTCTCGGCTATTCCGTGATCCTGGTCGCGGACGCACACACCACGCATGATAAGGCGCACGCATCGGGGGCCGAAATCCGGGCGCATCACAATGCAACGTTGCCGAATCTAAGCTTTGGTTCAAAGCTCGAGGCGACGCCCGCTGCGGACGTGATTTTTAACTAGGCCCACAGCACCGGACGTTCACGCTGGTACCAACTGCCCACCTGCTCGACAAAGGAGGCCTCGATGCGGCTGCGCTTGATTTTCATTGTGGGCGTCAGACAACCGTTCTCGATCGACCATGGTTCGCGCGCCACCACGAGGAACTGCAGCTGCTCGTACTTCGCCAGATCCCGGTTCACATCACGCAGCAGGTTGTTTAGTTCGGTATCGACTTGCGCTCGCACCGCAGGGTCCTTGAGGCTGGGACGCAACTGCTCGGCAATCACCAATACTGCATAGGGGGCAGGCTGCCCCACGCCCGATACCATGGCGAGCTCCACCATGGGGTGCGAGCTCAAGCAATTCTCGATCGGCGCCGGCGCGACGTACTTGCCCTTGGCAGTCTTGAATATCTCTTTTTTGCGGCCGATGATTCGCAGCTGACCATCGGCTCGCCGCTCGCCAAGGTCGCCGGTGCGAAAAAAACCATCGCTGGTAAAGGATTCTGCATCCAAATCCGGCCGCTTGTAGTAGCCGGCCAGCTGCCCCGGCGATTTGATGAGAATCTCGCCGTCTTCGGCGATACGAATCTGCACGCCCGGAACCGGAACGCCGACAAACCCCGGCGCGTTCAAATCGGGCGTGGTCCGGTGTGAAAGGGCGAAGTCCTCGGTCATGCCGTACCCTTCAACCATGTTCAAACCCAGGCGGCGGTACCACTCCAACAGCGCAGGCGGAATCGGTGCCGAGCCGCTCACGGCGACTCGAACTTCGTCGAGCCCAAGACCCGACAGAACCTTGCGTCTTGCCGCCGGGGCGGTCTTGGGATCCTCGAGCATCGCATCGAGCTGCGCAGCCGGAATATTCGCAAGTACGCTTTGCTGGAATTTGAGCCACAGGCGCGGCACCGAACAGAACATCGTCGGCCGGGCTCTTTGGATGTCCGGCAAGAACGTAGCACGCGATTCGGTGAAGAAGAATTGCGTCTTGCCTTCGACCAACCCTCTGCAAATCATGGCCCGGTCGTAGCAGTGAGCCACGGGCAGATATGACAATACGCGCTGCTCCACCCCTGCCGGCAGCTGCCAAACCGTGTCGCTCAGCCCGCATTCGGTTGCCTGGGTAATGGCGCCGAAGGTCTGCATCACGCCTTTGGGTTGCCCGGTAGAGCCGGAGGTATATAGCAGCATCGCCAATTCCGACGCCGCCCGCGCCGGCCAGCCGGCCAACGCTGCAGTGCGCTCGATGATGGCATCCCAAGATTCAAACTTGGTGGGCGGAGCCAGCGGCAGCGCGATGCACGGCAGGTTGTCAGGTACGGCCGCGGCCTGCGACGCCCAGCTATCGAGCTTGCCGACGAATAACAGACTGGCCTCGCTGTGCTCGAGAACGTAGCGCACGGTCTCGGCGGTTTCGGTCGGATATATCGAAACCGTAGTCCCGCCCGCCATCCATACCGCCAACTCGGCCATGATGAAGTGAGCACAGTTACTCGAGAGGAGCGCGACGCGGTACCCCGGTGCAAACTCGAAGCTCTGTAAATGCGCCGCCATACGCCGAGCTTGGTCCATGGTTTGACCCCAGGTGTACTCCAGCACCCGCCCAGCGCCGATGGGCTGGGTAAGCCAGACACGATCAGGTTGTGCCGTCTGATGCTCATAGACGTAGTCGAGTATCAACCTCGGTGTCGACATGGGCCACTCCCGCTGAGAAACGCTTTGCTCCGAGTTAGTATCGCGCGCCGCCGTCGTTTGCAATAGGAAATTTCACTTATGCGCCAAGATACTCGGCGGGAACCGCAATCCCCTGGCTGCGAAAGAACGAAAGTTGATCGAAATAGCCGCGCTGAAAAACGATTTGATCATTGCGCACGCAAAAAAAGCCGCACCCTCGCAGCCCATTGGGATCGCGCCACTCAAGTATTGCCCATTCCCCATCCTGGAAAAGATTTTCCATGATGCACGTCATTTTCGCGCGGCCGAACTCGACTTCAAACATATGCTGGATCTCGGCGCGCCCACGCAGCGGGTCGGTTACGACTTGATGGTTGACGGCGTCGGCGGCGTATAGGTTCAACAAACCCTCGAGGTTGCCTTGGTTGAACAAATCAACCCATATGGTCACCAGTTCCTTTGGAGTCATCACGCACCTCGGCCGGCGCACGGCAGCGCGGGAAGCACATACTGCTCCAGCAAACTGACAGTCTGTTGATGCATTCCGTGAGTGTTGTAGTTTTTCCGCGAGACGACGACGGCGGCGCCGGGATTCTTCAGCACGAGTATGGCGTTGCCACCGTTGCCCGCCATGTACCAACCGGAAATTGCGCCGCACTTTGTCGCATAGGTTCGCTGCCAGAACAGGTATCCGTAGTCTTGTTCGGCGTTGGCCCTGCGATGCGCGGTGGTCGCCGCCCTTACCCATGCGGCCGGCACGACGCTTTGCCCGGCCCAGCGTCCGTCGTTGATCAGCATCCACGCGATCTTGGCCAGGTCGCGCGAGCGCAGCCGCAACCCGCCGCCGGTCATGACCTCTCCCGACGGCGAGCGCGGCCACTCCCATTTTGAGATTCCCAGCGGCTTGAAAATACTCTGCTCAATATACCGATCGACAGGCTTGCGCGCGGCGCGCTCAATGATCTGGCCCAGTAGAAACGCCCCCGCCGTGCAATAGGAGAATGGCCCGCGGCCGGCAGCGTCCCTCTGATAGTCCTGCTTGGTCGGCAGATCGACGGTCCAGCGTGTCCAACGCTGCTGTTCGTACATCCTTTCCTCGTTTCCCGGGCTTGCATCGACGTCGTCGTTGCAGTCCAGCGCCGAGGACATGGTGAGCAAATCCTCCACCGTGATTTCACGCTTCAGCGGCGTGTCGTTGCGCAACGGCGCCAGATCGGCCAAAAATTGCATGGCAGGAGCGCGCACGGCACTGATCTTGCCGTCGCGGATGGCAGCGCCGACCGCGAGTGATGTGATCGATTTGGTGGCGGAGCGTGTGTCGTTGAGCACCTCGGCGCCGCCATCCGCAAAATAGCCTTCATAAATGAGGCGGTCCCGATAGACGATGAGTACGCTTGTGGTCCTTGGAAACTCGCCGCGGCCGATTGCCTCGCCCAACCGCTGCAACGGCTGCGGATCGACGCCCACGCTTTGCGGAGTTGCCGTTTGCCACTCGCTCGCTCGCACGACAGTGAAAGCGAAAACCGTGCAAACAACAAAAACACCGACTCCCAGGGCCTTTCCGCGCCTACGCATGATGTTCACTCCCATAGCGGCAACACTGGACGGAGGTAAGCTTACCCGCGGCCGTTTGCAGTCCGGCCGCGTTTTCCGGCAACCTAGCGCGGTTTAGCCGCAATATCTGTTCAACCTGTGAATATGGACAAGCTTGACCGCAAAATCCTCGCACTTTACCAGCACGATACGCGCCGGATCGCCGCATCGATCGGTACGGAAGTTGGTCTGTCGGCGGCGGCCATTCAGCGGCGCCTGAAGAGCTTGCGCGCCTCGGGCGCGATTCGGGCGGAAATTGCCCAGTTGGACCCCGACATTCTGGGCCTGCGGATCACGTGCATCGTAACCGTGTCCATGGCGCCGAGCGCCGCGTCGCACCGACAACTCGACCGCTTCAAGCGCAGCATGGCTGCTGCGCCGCAGGTCCAGCAGTGCTATCACGTGACCGGAACCATGGATTTCGTCGTCATCCTCACGGTGCCGACCATGGAGGACTACGCATCCTTTGCAAGGCGCTGCTTCGAATCCGACAAATCCGTGGCGCGCTTCGACACCCATGTAGTGCTCGATCGCGTAAAAACGGGCCTCTCGATTCCGATCCCCAGCGAATGATTGCACTGCCGTTGGCATCGGCGCGTGGCTAGCCGGCGTTGAGCATCGCCGCCATCTTTTGATGAATCAGGTTGACCGCCTTCAACGGCCGAAGCATCACCTTGAATTCGGTGATCTTTCCGGCGTCATTCCACCTGATCATGTCGACGCCGTTGATGGTGATTCCGTCCAATTCAAGCTCGAATTCAAGTACGGCATCTCGTTCATCGGACAGTTCACGGACATAGTGAAACGATTCATTGAAAAAAACGTGAAACGCGGCGGTGAGATACTTCTTGGTGATGGCCTTACCCACTTGGGGCGTATGCACCACCGGCGAATAAAAGACCGCATCCGCGGCGAGCAGCCCATCAAGCCCCTGGACGTCGCGCTCCTTAACCAGTCGATGCCAGATTGCGATGGGGCCAGACGACATAACGCTTCTCCTTCGGTATGGGCGAAGGCATCTTAGCGCTACCCGGCCTGCTCAGGGACGGCGCCGTCATGGCCGGCGCCGTCGCGGCGGCCTAATGATCGTCTGACTTCGACACCGACAGGCTGTTGGTCACATCATCGATGACCGCATAATTGAACGGACCCTCGCTTTTGGTATCCAGCCCAAACGCACCGCCCTGGCTCGAATCCACGTTGTACTCGCGTACGAACGTTCCCCAGATCGTGAATTCGACGATCTCGCTGGGATGCAGCACATCCGCGTTCACCGCGTCACCGTTTGCCGCCAGCAGATGCCCATTGGGGGCAAACCGCAATGCAAGCGGGCCGCGCAAATGCTCATCGGCGAACACGGCCACGCCGCGGGTGACGGCGTGCGTTCTGGCGCGCGCATCGGCAACTGCATACACAACATTGTCGGCGGTCGACGCCACGTATAACGTATCCGTCTCTTGATCGTACGCCAGACCGGTCGGCCCGAGCACCAGGGCAGCGGCATTCGGTACATGGGTGTAGCCACTCGCGATCAGCGTCTTGTGTAATAGGGTTAGATCCTTCGCGCCAACCGCCACGTCGAGCCTTGCGACTGTGCCGTTCAACACGTTGGAGACAAAAATCGTCGCATAGGCGCCGCGATCATCGACGGCCAAGTCCCAGGGGCCGTCCAAGAATTTAGCGTCGGTCCAGGTTTGCAGCAGGTGCCCCGCGTGGTCGATCACCTGAAGCGCGCCCTGCCCGATCGTGGCGAACGTGCCGTCGACGGTCGGTACGTTACCGACCACGACGAACCCACCGCGCAGGACCCCGAGGGCCGTGCTTAGCCCGGGCAGGCTGCTGGTGAAGAATGTGCCGGCCGTTCCCGGAGGCGCAATCGGCCCGGTTGGGGTGAGTGCGATGATCGTCGTTCCGGCGCCTTGAAGATTGGCACTGTTGTTGAAATTGCTTACCAGGACGTCACCCGCGGCAATGGTACCGCCGCCCGGAAAGGAAGCAGGCACGAAAGCGACTCCGTACGGATTGACGTCGCCGTTTGCCGGTATCGTCGAGGAATTGGTGACTCGGGGTATGAACGCTTCGTGGGATTCGGAGGCTTGCAGCAGCGGAGCACACAAGCCCAAGCCCGCCGCCAGAAGTGTTCCCCGCAGCACATAGCGGAATGGTTGGTTGTTCATGTGATTGGTCCTATCGGTCGTTTCGATTGGCGTTGTCTTGCGCAGCCTCATCGAATGCGCTTACCGTAAGTACCGGTCGTGCGGCAAATGGTTGCCTCCGGACCCCGAAGGTTCAAAGCCGCAATCCGCTGAGTGGTCATCCGTTTGCCTGGGGGAAGAATGAAAATATGCATAGTCGTTGCCAGTCTCATCGTTGCTGTGTTCAGCCATGCTGGCGCGCGCGCCGCGGGCGTAGTTACGGTGATTCGGGCCGGACACCTCATCGATACGGAATCCGGCTGCGTGCTCGATTCGCGGATGCTGCTGGTAAGGGACGGGGTCATCGCCGAGATGGGCGCGGCGATCGAGGTACCTGCAGGCGCACGCGTCGTGGACCTGAGCGGCTACACCGTGCTGCCCGGGCTGATCGACGCGCATACACATTTGACGATTGACTCGAAGAATCAGGATCCGCTCGCCGAGCTCGAGCATACCGCCGCCGAACGTGCCTTTGGCTCGCTGCCGAACGCGCGTGCGGTGCTGCTCGCCGGATTCACCACCGTGAGGGACCTCGGCACGTATCGCGCGCTGGTCGACGTGGCGCTGCGGGATGCCATCAATCGCGGCGATGTTGTCGGACCCCGCATGTATGTCGCAGGCGCGTACGTGACCATAACGGGGGGAGCCGGCGCGGTTACCGGCTTCGCACCGGACGTCACGCTGCCCTGGGACCTGCGCTACGGCAATGCCAATTCGCCGAGCGAGGTGCGCGAGCGAATCCGGACTCTGGCAGGACAGCGTGTCGATGTGATCAAGCTATTTGCCACCGGTGCAGTGCTGACTCACAACAGCAACCCTGCAGGGCGTGAAGCGACGCCCGAGGAACTCCAGGCGGCCGTCGACGAGGCTCGCAATTTCGGCCTCAAGGTTGCGGTGCATGCCCATGGCCCCGACGGCATCAAGGCCGCCGTGCGCGCGGGTGCGGCCTCCATCGAGCACGGCACGCTCATGGACGATGAGGGGCGCATGTTGATGAAACAGCACGGCACCTATCTCGTACCGACACTGGAGGTGCGCGAATGCGTCGGCGGCAATTACCCGCCGGAGTTCGTCGCGAAAGCCAATCAGATCATGACTGTCCAGCTGCAAAACTTCCGCAAGGCGGTCAATGCCGGCGTTAAGATCGCGTTCGGCACTGACATCGGCGTTTGCCCTTTCGGCCGGAACGCCCGCGAGTTCAACCTCATGGTACAGAACGGCATGACCCCGATGCAGGCCATCCAGTCCGCCACGATCGCCGCTGCCGACCTGCTCGGCATTGCGGACAAAGTAGGCTCGATCAGACTAGGAAAGCTCGCCGACTTGATTGCGGTGCGCGGCAACCCGGTGGTCGACGTGCGCCTGCTCGAGGATGTCCGCTTCGTCATGAAGCAAGGCGTGATCTATAAACAAGATTGAGCGAGCCCATGCTGCTTTTTACCTACGCCGGCTCAGCCTGCTCCGATATTCTTGACGGCCTCCCGATAACTTAGCGCACTCAGGCGGCGGCGATTACGCCGCACATATTTGCGAATTTCTGTGGCGTCGGTCCAAGCGTACTGGCGCAGCGCCCAACCTATCGCCTTCTGCAAAAAAAATTCCCGCGATTCGATCGATGGTTCAATGCAGGCGTACAGCAACTCAAGATCCGTTTCGGACTTGAATCCGAGCTGGCAAATGATGGCACTGCGCCGTTTCCAAAGATCCTTCGATTTGCTCCAGGACAGCATCTTGGCGCGCAGCGGTGCGGGATAGTCCCTTAAGATCGGCCCGACACGATGCGATGCGACGTCGTCCACGTAGTCCCACCAGGCGCCGGTGACTATCAGCTCCTCGTACATTGGCATTGCGGAGGGTGACTGAAAAGGCCGTGCGCGCTTATCGCCCGCCAAATTCAGGGCTGCGTAGCGCTCTTCGCGGAAACGCGCGTTGCGCCACAATTCCAGCACCTGTGCCTGCCATTGCGACGCCGAGGCAAACCGTTCGTCGGCAAACGCCGCCTTGCATACTTGTCGAAGCAGCGGCGCCGACACGCCGTGGTACGGCATCACAGACTTCATGTACGCCTGCATGGCCGGCGCCTTTTGCGGATCGGCCGCTCGTCGTAAAGCCTTGCGGAGCTTCGGCAGTAACAGTCGTTTCAATTTGCCTATGTGCTAGTGGGCCAGCTGGAAATTCGTGGATACAGCCCATCCTTCGTTGCCGAGTTCGTCGGTGACTTTCCACCATACGCCCATCTTGTCGCCGGTCGGATAGAGCATTATGCCGGGATCCAGGTCCCGAACCACGGCGGATTTCAAGTTCGACTCCGTATACAGTTTGCCGGGCTTGGCCATCCTCACCGCCTGCTGCACATTGTCGGCCTTGGCATCGGGAGCGGCAGTTTTCAATTCGGCAACCATTTTGGTATACGCGTCGAGGTAGGTCATGGTGACGACTTGGCCGATTTCGGTATTGGCGTAGCCGCTGGCGCCGCCCGCCGCAAATCCGCCGAAGAATCCCGCACCGCCGCCACCCATCCAGCCCAAGTCGGTTTTCTTGGCGTGGCCCTGCTCCAGCGCGACCTGTTCCGTGGAGCGCACGTCCGTCAGGGTCAACACCACATCCGCGGTCTTGCTCTTAAGGCTAACGCCACCGACCAGCGCCCCGACCCCGTGCGGCAGCAAACCACCGAGGATGCCCCCAACATTGGTGCCGCTGGCGTTGCGGTTTTGATTGACGACGTCGGGTACGAGTACGTAGTCGGCGGCTTTCATCTGCCCCTTACCAATATTCGATCCTTGGCGCTCCTCGCCGCTGGCCGCCAGTGCGCGCTCGGCCTGGGCTGCCTGCAAACCCTTTCCACGGTCCACCAGAGTGAAGCACTTGGACTCGGACACGAACACTTTGATCAGCGCTGCAGGCGATTCCAAATTCAGCGCAACCCACCATTGATTCTGTGGCTCCGTCACCGCCAGCGTGCCGATTTTCTTATCGCAGGTGGGGATCTGCGGCGGCGGCGCGTCCGCATTCGCGACCCTCGCAGCCAGCGCGGCTGCACCGGCACCAATCAACAAAACAATACCGAACATTCCCAGGAGGTTTATTCATTTTATTAGAACTCCGTTCAAGCGATCCCGCGGTCGGCCGTCGGTCAAAAAATACCATGGCGGCAAGAAATCACATAGGTTTTTTCAAGTTCGGCAGGATTTTGAGCTGGTACACCCCATGGGCTACGCTCAACGGGCCGCTGCGTCGAGCAGCCACTCGAGCGCCGGGGTCTCGTTCGTAAATACCATGACGCCCACACCGCGGTTCCGAGCCACCGTTTCAAAGAAGTGATCCACCATCTCGGGTCTGGCAATCACCGCCGTTTTCGTGCGCGGATTCACCCTGCGCGCGAATTCAAGGGCGAGATCATATTTTTCGAACGTGCCAAACGGCGGCGGTACCTGCGTTGCATCGACAAGCACGAGCCAGACATCGCGAGACTGCGTCTCGGCAACAATTCGCTGCAGTGCGGCGAGGAGATTGGTGCGAGACGCTCTTCCGGCCAACGTAACACGGAGGAATGCGTCGTCGTCGATCACCGTGATTTTGAATTCGTCCATGGTGCCGTCCATCCGTGCAGGCGCCTTCCAGGCGCAGACGTGCAATCGCAAACCTATTCCATTGGCAATACATTTGCCAATTAATTCGTCGCGCAACTACGCCCCACGGCTTCGTGCGCGACGCCGGCCGGTATTCATGACGATATTGATTTGGCCGTCTAATGCGCAGCAAGCTGCCGCAAGTGCCGCATACGCTCATCCGTCGAAGGATGGCTCGACAAATACCCGCTGTTCGCGGAGCCGGGCTTGGATTGAGCGAACTTCTCGAGGGCCTCGGCAAGTAGCGCCGGTGACATGCCGTTGTATCGCAGCAGCGCCGCGGCATAATCATCCGCCTGCTGCTCGAGATCCTGCGAATACTTTGCCTGCACGACGGCGGCGGGCGCAGCCGCTAGCAGGGTGCTGATGTCGCCCACATAAAAAGTCAAAAATGCCCCCAGCGCAGAACTCCTCAACAACAACTGTAAACCGTCGCGCCCGCGTACGTGCGCCAACTCGTGGGCCAATACCGCCAAAATCTGTTCATCGTCACCAAGCAGCGTGATCAGGTCATCGAGCAAAATAATCTCGCCATCGGGCAAAGTGAAGGCATTGGCTCCAAGTTGGGGCGACAGTCGAAACAGCAGCAACGAATCGGGATTGCCGCCCTGCGGCAGGCGCAGGGCATGAAATTTTGTGCTTAGCGCCCGCTGGCGCTCCGCGGCGATCTCGGTCGGCTTGAGAATCGCGCCATCCAATAAATTCAGCGTGTGCACGGATAATTCGCCAACCATGGCGGGCGGCAAGTGATGCGCGGCTTTCGCGGCGGCCCACGGCAGCATCCATCGGTAGCCTGCCGCCGCGAGCAACATAACCGCAAGGCATGCGAATAAAACAAACTGCACGCCGCGCTGCAGCCGATCGACCCATCGGTCGCGATGCCCGACCGACGACAGCAGGGCATCGAGGGCATCCAAGTCCCGCACTTCGCAAAATGTGCCGTCGTTGAAGCGCAGTCTGCGCGGCGCGCGCCCCAAGCGCTCGTCGACTTTGACGTCGGCGAACGGGATGCGAATGTCGAGGTCCTCGCCGGCGACGATGAGGTCCGCGCCGTCAGTTGACAAACTGACGACGCGAAGGCGCGTCGAGCGCCCGTCGAAATAGTGCGCCTGCAGCATGCTCAGCCGGTCCTGAAGGCTATAGTGAAATATCGAAGTCGAAAACCGTCGCCGCCTCTTCGCCAACCGCACCGATGTTTTCCGGCTCCGCAGCCTCGAATTCCTGCAAATCGCTGGCCGGCAGCAACCGCATGGACTGCAACTGAAATCTGGCCAGACGCACCGCGGCCCACGGAATGTACAGCCCCAGGGTGCATACCACCAATATGAAGTTGCTTACGGTAATCCAAATCAGCACAAGCGGTGGCATCCGGCATTCGATGCGATGCTCGCCGACGCGCGTGTTGCTCCAAATCAGGTTGGTAACAAGAGCGTGGAATATCGGCCCGACCACCAAGCCGATCAGTATCAAGGCGCCGTAGAGAATCAGCAAAGTTCTGAACAGCAGGCTCGGATCAACATGCCCGCCCTGCTTCTGCATTTGCGCGATGGTAATAAATGCATGGCCGATCCCGGCAACACTTATCAGGAAAAAGAAGCCCACCATCGCCACCAGCAACAGCAGATAGATCGCATAGAACTGGCCGACCCGGGCATGAAATGAGCACTGGGTGCGTCCGAGCCAGCTGTTTTCGTGCTGATACTGCTTCAGGCGCTGATGGAAGAATGGCGCCATCACGTAAAGCGTGATCAGGGTCAGAAATCCGTTCAGCAGAATCACACGATAGGAGCCGCCCACACTGCCGCGAAAATGAAATCGTGTTCCGCGCCAACTCGTGTTGTAGAGCCGAAAGCGCAATGAGTTGCGCAGCAGCCACGGCATGACTATCGCCAGCGCCAGCACCACGGCAATTGTCATGCGCGATTGCAGGCGCACCGAGACGTTATAAGCGATCAGCATTGCCAGTGCTATCAGCCGGCCGATCAAGATCCTGATTGGACTGCCGTGAAAATCGAAGCTCGATCCCGCCAGTTCGGTATGCCGATAAAAGTACTGGAGCCGGCGAACCTTGGCCCACGCCGAATAGATGCCAAGTGTCACGATGGTCAACAGCAGATTGACAATCCAGATGCCGAAATATTCGGCGCCGTTACCGTCGAAATGCAGTGGTTGCGGCGCGTGAGGCGGAGCCTGCGGCGGCGATGCGCTGTGCGTGGCGTTTTCCATGGACTCAATTCCTTTTGAATTTCTTAGGAATACCCAAGGCTACCATAGCGCGGATCCTCGAATCCCGATGCCAGTGCTCCCGGTACGACGAAAATCTGTGTACTGATTGGCAAATTCCGAGCGGATCTATACGAGTTTCCGGGGATTGGCGTAGGGTGGTTAATGGACCTCGGCACCCCAGGATGGAGCCCGTTTGCAAACTACAAACATCAGCAGGTTTTCGGCAACGGCGACGGCATGCATGATCGCGGCCGCCGGGCTTATCGTACCTGTAACGCGCTTGCACGCGCAGCAGACTGCGGCACGGATGGATGGCGCTGCTGGATACAACATTGCATGCTCAATTCAAGCTGCATCAGGATTCCAGAACTGCGGCGAGCCGCCCCCAGGACACACCTGCGATGTGGAAGCGAACTACGCGTCGCAACCGTCCAGAGAATCCACGGGCATCACCTTTGTCAATCGCAGCGACAAGCCTGTCAAGGTCTACTGGCTGAACTTTCGCGGCGAACGAATCCTCTACAAATCGCTGCCTGCGGGCGCCCAGCTTGTGCAGCAGACATACGTCGGCCACAACTGGCTCGTTACCTCATCCAGCGAACAATGTATTGGGATATTCGAGACAGTGCCGCAGTCGATCGTCGACGTTGGATCAGTGGCCGTTGCGCCTCCGGAACTGCCGACATACGAGCAACCCTCGCCCCCGGAAGAGGATCTCGTGTGGACCCCGGGGTTTTGGGCCTGGAGTGAGGACGTCAGCGGCTACTATTGGGTGCCCGGCACCTGGGAGGCTGCGCCGATCGTGGGATATCTCTGGACGCCGGGCTATTGGGTGGGACGGCGCGGAGGGTTCGCGTGGCGGGCGGGATATTGGGGTCCGCACGTCGGCTTTTATGGAGGAATCAATTACGGTTGTGGCTATTTCGGCCGAGGATATGTGGGCGGCTCATGGCGCGACGGCCACATGCTGTACAACAGCGCGGTGATCAATTTGGGCAATTTCCATTCCAACCACACGTACAGCCAACCGGTGGCCAGTGGCGCCTCGAGCCTACGGGCGAGCTATAGCGGCGACAACGTCCAACCCAACGCCGCAGAAGTCGCTGCGGCTGGCGAATATCACATTCCACCAACCTCTGCGCAGCTTCAGCGACTTCACGCAGCCGGCGACAATCCCGCCCTGCGCGCCAGTTCCAACGGCGGTCATCCCTCGTATGCTTCGACACCACTGCGCAGCGTGATCCCGAATCCTGCCCTGCCTCAGACTCAACACGCGGGAACCTTGAGTTTCACCCACTCGGCACCGCCGCCGCGCCCGGCAAAAGATGTAGCGGCCGAGACCTCGCGCCACGAAGCTGGCGCAGCCGCTGGATCCGCGCCCGCTCATCCGTTGAATCAAGCGCGCACGCCGCAACCGCAGGAGCGCGCCGTTCAGGCGACCGCGGAACTCCCACCTGCGCCCAAAGAAAATCAACAGCCCCACCCTAAACCAACCCCGACGCCGGCGAAAACAACGGCACCGCATACGGAAGGGCATACCCCCTGACCCGCATTCTGCCGGGGTCACGAGGATTCCAGTGATTCATCAAGGTCTGCGAAAGCGGAACACCACCTGATCTGTCCGGCCGCGAATCGCCGGGTCGAACACCAGGCGCTGGTGATCATCGCCGGCATTGCGCAGAGCATCGCTTTGCGCTTCAAACACGAAACCCGCTGCTTCGATCTCCCTGCGCAACTGCACGGGATCGATCCGATGCAGTGTTTCGGTGTCCCGCAAGCCGGATCCGGGTGCGGCCACATGATCGATTACCAGCAGCACACCTCCGGGTTTTAAGGAACTGAAAAGTGCTCTATTGAGCGCCGTAACATTCGCGGGTCCAAGGAAGGCGTCATGCAAGTCATGGTAATTCTGCGCCGTCCAGATAAGATCGAGCTTTTCCGGCATGCGAAACTGATCGAGCGAGCTACTCAGCAGAGTAACGTTTGCAAAACCGGGGTCGTGAGCGACTGCTTGCGTGCCTGCAATTTCACCTGGCGGACAATTGGCAATTTGTTCCTGGGGGATGAACGCGTAGACGCGGCCTGCAGGCCCGACCACATCGCTCAAGATTCGGGTGAAATACCCATTACCCGGCATGAAGTCCGCGACGTGATCACCAGCTTTCACGCCTGAAAAGGCCACGACCAACGCGGGTTTTCGCACTGAGTCGAGCCTCACCTGATCGGCCGGCCGTCGAGGATCGGCTATCGCAGACGAAATCCCGGTTGGAATGGTGGTGGATGCATCGGCGGGAAAAGCGACCGAAGTCGTGGTGAGGCCCAAGAGGCCAACGATGGGACAAATCAATTCATGAATCATTTATATACCCTGCCTTGCCTTGCCCATGGAACCGTACTTCCGCGATGCGAGCGTACAAGTTAAAGTGCTCTTTAAGTCAAGCTCACTGCAAGGCAGCGAGGATCGAGGAGATGGTCATGCTGGGTCTGAAGATTGGCGAGGTGGCTCGGCAGGCGGGGGTGGCGGCATCGACGCTGCGCTACTATGAGAAGGCGGGCTTGCTGCCGGCGCCTGCAAGAATATCCAAGCGGCGCCACTATGATCGGCAAATCCTGGGTCGAATACGCATCATCCTGATTGCTCGCGACGCCGGTTTTACGGTGAGCGAAACACGGACGTTCTTTGAAGGGTTTCCTTTCGGGACAACACCCGCTGCGCGATGGCGAGCAATGGCCAGGAAAAAGCTCGGTGAACTGGAGGTGCTCGCGTCGCGGGTAAATGAAATGAAAGCGCTTCTAGAAGCGAGCTTCCATTGCGAGTGCCGCCGATTGGAGGACTGCGAACGATTGATAGCCCGCCAAAAGTCCTGCGACGCCGGTCGGGGCGCCCGGGAAAGTGCATCAACAGATCGTCTAGTGTGGGCCCGAATGGGGCGGGGAAGACTACGGCTATCCACCTCGCGCTTGGCTTTCTTCGCCCCTCCTCCGGAAGCGGATCGCTGCTAGGCAAGCCCTTTGGCGATGCGGAGGCGCGGGCCCGGCTCGGGCTTTGTGCCGGATGTCCCGGTATTTTTTGCCGAGAACGGGTACCGCAGCGTGGAGTTTGCCGCGCGCCTGAACGGCGTGCCCCTGAACGGAGTCAAGGATGCGCGGCTGGCAAAAGACATTCGCGATCTACTCGGGGCCGTGGGCTTGCCCGATGACCGAAAAGATGCGCGGCAATATTCGCGGGGCATGCAGCAGCGGCTTGCTCTTGCCCAGGCGCTGATCAACGATCCCGAGTTGTTGATCCTGGATGAGCCGGCTGCGGCTCTTGATCCGGCAGGGGTGCAGCAGGTGCGGGAATTGCTACGCAACGCGCGCCACGCGGGCAAGAGCATTTTCTTCAGTTCCCATCAACTGACCGAGGTGGAGCATATCTGCGACCGCATCGCCTTTCTCAACCAGGGCCGCCTGGTGCGCAGCGGTTCGCTGAAGGAATTTCAGAGCGAGTCGGATCGGGTGGAGATAGAGCTGCGCGGTATTTCCCTGGCCGAGTTGAGCCGCATCGACCCCGCGGCGGCGAACACCGTGGCCAATCATGATTCGATCCGCATATTAGTGCCGGCGCAGCAACAGCGCCGCGTGATCGAGGCGGTATGGAGTGCGGGAGGCGAGATCGTGAGCCTTTCGCCGCAACGGCGCCGGCTGGAGGACCTGTTTCTGGAGTGGAGCGGTGACACTGCGGCCGAGAGTGAGAGGCAGAGTTCATGAACGCCGCGACGATGTCGAAGATCTGGCTGATCACCCGCCGCCTGCTCTATGCAGAACCGATGGATTTATTTGTTTCTGATGCTGTGGCCCTTTGGGATGGCGGCCATTCTGCTGGTGCCTGCGGGTAAGCCGGAGACCGACGATGTGCTCTCGATCCTTCACCAGGAGTGCCTCTATGGATTGGGACTGGTGGCCTTTACCGGGAGCGCCTTGCTGGGCAATGAGCAGCGCTCCCGCCGCATCGCCACGGTGCTCTCGCGGGCGGTGAGCCGGCGGCAGTATTTCTTCGCACTGGTCAGCGCAGCCTGGCTGCCGCTGGCGCTCTACGTGGTCAGTTTTGTGGTGAGCGGAACCGCGCTCTTTGCTGCTATTGACCGACCGTTGGCTCTGTTATTCGCCCTGGCCCTGGCACAACTTGTGCTGGGTATGTGGACAGCGGCTGCGGCTCTCTTTTTTGCCACCTGGCTTCCCATGATGCTGGCGTCCACCGCTTCACTGGGGCTGCTTGCGTCTGCTGGGGCTCGCGGGCTATGAGTGGCCCGGCTTTGCTCCGGCGCGGCTACTGTTTGTCTTGACCCAGGGAGACCTGGAGGCAGCCGCGCGCATGTTGGAGCACCCCAGCGGGTTCATCCTGATCGTCCTC
The DNA here is from genome assembly GCA_963787695.1 of uncultured Gammaproteobacteria bacterium. Taxonomy (GTDB): domain Bacteria; phylum Pseudomonadota; class Gammaproteobacteria; order Steroidobacterales; family Steroidobacteraceae; genus Bog-1198. Next base: position 4,168,177 of record CAWBDX010000002.1, on the reverse strand, counting down.
GGAGCGGCGATTGCTCTTTGCCGCGGGAACTGCTGTTTTCGAACACCGCGACCTGGGCCTGAAGAGCGATTAGGCTGCTTCCTTCACAACACGAATCTCAACCTTATTTAGTTGAATCCGCAACAAAGGCCGGGTGCCCCACATCCCCGATTTCCTGTGAAGCTTACTGGGTCCCGCGAACGTTCATGCGCCTTTCCTTAAAGAAAGGCGCACACGCAATCTTGTCCAGTTCTGCGAGCAGGAAATTCGGGGCATCTCTCGCCCGTTTTTCGCGAGATGTGGGATACCACTGCGCTCGATTTACATTCTTTCGGCATGAACAAAAGAAGGTTGGGATTTGTGGAATCCCACATCTCGCGAAAAACGAGCGAGATATGGGGCACCCGGCCTTGGTTGCAGAGTTTCTATTCCGCTCTCAAGGTGATTGACGGATCCACTTGCGCCGCGCGCCAGGCTGGTACCCAGCAGGCCATCGCTGACACGCTCGTGAGCAGTGCGATTACCAGGAGATAGGTGATGGGGTCGAACCGCGAAACTCCATACAGGAGTGAGACGATGATCTGGCTCGCAGCCAAGGCTCCCAATAGCCCGATCATGACCCCGATCCCGGTGAGCAGCATTCCCTGGCGAAGCACGAGCATTAGTATGCTGCGGCGAGACGCGCCCAGCGCAGCCCGCACGCCGATCTCACGCATCCGTTCGGTGACTCCGCCGGAGAGGACACCGTAGATACCGACTGCGGCGAGCACCAGCGCCACGATCCCAAAGGCTTCGAACACCGTTAACGCAAACCGCCGCTGGGCACTCCGAGGACTCCAGCAGCGTTCCCATGGTCGCCACCCGCACGATCGGTTGGTCTTTGTCCACCGACCAGATCGCGTTCTTGATGGCGGCGGCCAGGGTGCCTGCATCCCCATGCGTGCGCACCACCAGCGACTGCGTGCGGTCTATCCAGGGCCACTGTGGTCGTCGGAGTGTAGAACGCATCCGATCGGCTCACCGCCAGGGACGCCTGCTTCACGTCGCCCACCACGCCGACGATCGTGGCCCAGGGCAGCTCAGCGTGCAATGCGTAGGGGCCAACGCGGACCCGCTGGCCGATTGGATCCTGATCGGGGAATTTACTTTTAGCAAGAGATTCGCTGATGAGAACCACTCCGGGAGTGTCTGCGCGGTCGCGTTCGTTGAGCAGGCGGCCGCGGCGCAACGGAATGCGCATGGTGTCAAAGTAGTCCGGGCTCACCGCGTAGCTGAGGGCACCTTCGGCGGTGACAGTGCGCGACTCGAACTGCACCGCATATACGTGCGAAATCGCCACTCAACGGCAACTGGCTGGTGAATGCTGCGGAGGTGACGCCCGGGAACGCCGCGCACCGCTTCCAAGGCCTGGGTAAGGAACCGGGCACGAGCGCTGTCGGTGTCGAGCCGGTGACCTGTCTGTTGCACCTGCATGGTGAGCAGGTGGGAGGCATCGAAGCCCGGATCGATCGCAAACAGACGGTCGAGGCTGCGTAGCACCAATCCCGCGGTCACCAGCAACATCAGGGCGAGCGCGACCTGCGTGATCGCCAGCGTGCGGCGCATAGATTGCCGCCCACCGGCAGTCATCCGAGAGCTTTGTTGCAAGCCGCTCTGTGGGTCGCCTGTGCGACGCTTGCAGGGCCGGCAGCAGCCCCACGACCAGGCCAATCACCGTGGTTATGGCCAAGCCGAAGGCAAAGACTGCACCGTCGACGTGAATCGCTGTGACACGGGGCAGATCGGGCGGACTGAGTGCCACCAATGCCTGTATGCCAACTTCCGCAACCGCCATCCCGAGAACGCCGCCGATTGTGGCGAGAAGCAAACTTTCCGTGAGCACTTGCCGAATCATGCGCATTCGTCCAGCGCCAAGGGCGGCGCGCATGCCAAATTCATTGCGCCGCCGGGCGCCAAGCGCGAGCAACAGATTGGTCACATTCACACACACGATCAGCAGCACCAGTCCGACGGCGCCAAGAATCGCCAGCAGGGCCGGCTTGACGCCGAGGGTGAGGTCGTCCTGCAGTTGATTGACAACCACGCCGTAGGGGGGACCACCAGAGCTTTCATACCCCTTGGCATACATCTGCGTCAGCGGGCCCATGATCACATTCAGTTCATTTCTGGCTTGATTCCTGCCGACACCCTCGCGCAATCGGCCGACCATCTGCAGGTGATGGCCCCAGTCCCGGCTGTCCGCGGGAAGCGTGGGGTCGTACTGCAATGGCGCCCACAGCTTCGCCCCAGGAGCCAGGACATTCTCGAACGAGTTCGGCATCACACCGATAACCGTGAAAGGGTTGTCATCCAGCTTGACCTGCTGGCCGACAATGGTGCGGTCCGCAGCGAAGCGCTGCCGCCATAACCGGTCGCTGAGCACAACCACGTTGGGACCTTGGAATTGGTCGTCGGAAGCCTGGAAGTCTCGTCCCAGCGCGGGCGATATACCCAACGCACGGAAGTAGTCCGCGCTGACTCGCTGACCCTCGAATCGTTCGGGCTGGCCGCTCCCGACCATCGCCGGTTCCCACGGCTTCATAACTGCCATCGCGTCGAAGGAGCGAGTTCGCTCCTGCAGCCCGTGAAAAGTACCGAAGGTCACCCCTGCGGAAGAGCCATCTTTGCGCATCTCCCAGAGCATCATGAGCTGACCGGCATGGGGATACGGGAGTGGCTCGAACAAGATCGGGTTCACGGCGCTGAAGATCGCTGTGCCGGCGCCGATTCCCAGCGCTAATGTGAGTGTGGTCACCAGCGCAAAGCCGGGATTGTGGAGCAGTTGCCGGGCCGCATAGTGCAGGTCGCTGAACAGTGTTTGGATGGTATGCTCCCACCCGTAAGAGCGCACCTGTTCGCGAGCGCCGCTCGCGCTGCCCAACTCCAGGCGTGCAGCTCTCCGCGCATCTTCAGCGAGAGCAGTCCGCTGGCCATCAAGCGAGGCAGTAGCCTGGTCCAGGTAGTGCTCCACCTCGTCGGCAACCTCCTGATCGGCGGCTTGTCGATGGAGGAGTACGTCGAGACCGCGCGTGACGTGGCGCCAGAGAGACATGCGGCCTAGCCCTCGGCTTTCAAGAGCCGGGCAATCGCGGAGGCGCGACGCGTCCAGTCCGCGGTTTCGATCTCGAGCTGTTTTTTCCCGCGCGCGTGAGGGTATAAAACTTCGCCCGGCGGGAGTTCTCCGTCTGCCGCCATTCCGCATCCAGCCATCCGGCCCGCTTGAGCCGCTCCAACGCGGTAAGAAGGGATCCGGGGTTCACCTTGAATACGCCGCGCGAGATCTGTTCCACCCGGCGGGCGATGCCGAAACCGTGCATCGGCTCGAGGCTCAGCGTCTTCAGGATGAGCATGTCAAGCGTCCCCTGGATAACGTCGGTATTTTGGATAACGTCGGTATTCTCTGATCCATGAACGCAACGATAGTATCCGTTCATCTTGATTGTCAAGATGTGACGGTCAAACCTATGGATCAGGCCGTCGTCAGGTCGCTGTTGGCAGTGGCGGCAATCTGGGCGCAGACTGCTTCGGTTACCTGGGCCGTGGAAGCGGTACCGCCAAGATCACGGGTGTGCAGAGAAGGGTTCGCGGTGACGTGCTCGATGGCTTTCATGACCCGGGCCGCAGCGTCGATTTCACCCAGGTGTTCCAGCATCATGACTGCCGACCAGAAAGTGCCCACCGGGTTTGCCCAGCCCTTGCCCATGATGTCGAAGGCCGATCCATGGATGGGTTCAAACATCGATGGATAGATCCGTTCGGGGTTGATGTTGGCGGTGGGCGCAATGCCCAGGCTGCCGGCCAGCGCGGCCGCGAGATCGCTCAATATGTCGGCGTGCAGATTGGTGGCAACAATCGTATCCAGCGACGCGGGGCGATTGACCATGCGCGCGGTGGCCGCATCGACCAGCTCCCGGTCCCAGGTGACATCAGGGAATTCCGCGGCGATTTGGGTCGCGATCTCGTCCCACATCACCATGGCGTGGCGCTGCGCATTGCTCTTGGTAATCACGGTCAGCAGCTTGCGCGGACGGGATTGAGCCAGCCGGAAAGCAAAGCGGTGGATACGCTCGACCCCCGCGCGCGTCATCAAAGATAAGTCCGTCGCTACCTCAATAGGGTGGCCCTGATGTGCCCGGCCACCTACACCGGAATATTCGCCCTCGGTGTTCTCGCGCACGATTACCCAGTTCAGGTCTTCCGTTTTGCAGCGCTTCAGCGGTCCATCGATACCTGGAAGAATGCGTGTGGGGCGTACGTTCGCGTATTGATCGAGGCCCTGGCAAATCTTGAGCCGCAAACCCCACAGGGTGATGTGGTCGGGAATGTGCGGGTCGCCGGCAGATCCAAACAGAATGGCGTCTTTGCCGCGCAGGCTGTCGAGTCCGCTCTCCGGCATCATCACGCCATGCTGGCGGTAATAGTCTCCACCCCAGTCGAAATTCTCGAATTGGAAGGTAAAGGAACCGCCGCCAAGCGCTTCCAGAACCTGCCGTCCGGCGGGCACAACTTCCTTACCAATTCCATCTCCCGGTACGGTGGCGATGCGATAAGTCTTCATGTCTGGTCCTGATCAGCCGCGGTAGCTGACGGGCGGTGGAGTGACGCTTGAGAGCTCCTTGAAGGCAGCGCTCGGGAAGCTCCAATGCGGCCGCGGCAATGTTCTCCTCCACATGAGCAGGCGAAGAGGTTCCCGGTATGGGCAGGATAATCTTTGGACCGCTTGAGCAACCAGGCAAGCCCGGTCTGCAATGTGGTCGCGCCCAGCTCCCTGGCGACCTTTTCCAGGATCTCGAGCGCCTTCCTGTTCTGCCCCAGCGGAGCCCAGGGCAGGAACGCGATACCATGCTGCTCGCAGTAATTGACCAGGTAGTCCCACTCACGGTCGGCAAAACTATAGCGATTTTGCACCGAGACAATGGGGACAATTTTGCGCCCGCGCTCGACGTGTTCCTGGGTTACGTTGGAGAGGCCGACGTGGCGAATCTTACCCTGCTCGCGCAGCCTGGCCAGCGTTTCCATAGAGGCATCGTAGGAGACGGCCGGATCGGGAACATGAAGCTGGTAGACATCGATGCGATCCAGGCGCAACCGCTTGAGACTGCCTTCCACGGCTTCGGTAAGGTGCTTGGGGCTGGCATTGTGGAGCCACTGCGCAGGTCCGCAGCGCTCCCACCCGCCCTTGGTGGCAACCACCACTCCTGCTGGATAGGGGTAGAGTGCCTCAGCGATCAGTTCTTCGGAGACATTCGGGCCGTAGGAATCGGCGGTATCGATGAAGTTGACGCCCAGTTCAACGGCGCGGCGCAGAGTGGCAAGTGCCGCGGCCTTGTCGTCGGGAGGGCCCCAGATTCCTTTGCCGGTAATGCGCATGGCTCCATAGCCCAGGCGGTTGACGGTGAGGTCGCCACCCAGGGTGACGGTTCCGGCGGCTGCAGCAGAGACGGCTTGGGTCTGGCTCATGGGAATGATCCTATTCTAGTTGATGCGAGCAGTGGGACCACCGGTCCGGCGGTGTTTCCCTAAGATGTTCTCGGCCCCGGGGAAAGACCGTGGCGGTCCGCCAGGTGCGGGCTTCGGTGGTTGAAAGGGTACGAACGGCATGAGTAGGATAAGCGCCTCGGGGTTCCTTCGGCTACGCTCAGGACAGGCTCTTCGACTCCGCGCCATCAAGCGCTGTGTCACGCGATAAATCTGTGAGGCGCTCCGCTCAGAGCCTGTGACTTTTTTGGTGCATCTCGCGAACAAAAATGATTGGTTGTGGGGATGAAGTTGTATGAAGAGACATGGGCAACAGTGGAGAAGCCGGTGTTGAGGAGAAGAGAGCGGTGCGTCTGCGCAAGGCAGAACGTCTTCAGCTGTCGATGGAACCGCATTGCATAGATGATCTGGTGAGAGCGCTTCATCCGGTGCGCACGGTGATGGCGGTAGTGGAAACGCTGGAGGTGAGTGGTTTTTGCGAGCCGATTCGTGCCCGAGAGGGGCAAGCGGGACGTGATGCGACCGATCCGCGTTTGCTGGTGGGTTTATGGCTGTATGGGTGTACGCCGAGGGATAGGATCCGCGCGAGAGTTAGCGCGTCGCTGCGCAGAGAGCGCGCCATTCCGCTGGTTGTGCGGCGGAGTGACGGTGAATCATCGTTTGCTTTCCGACTTTCGCATCGATCACGCCGCCGCATTGGACGAGCTGTTTACGCAGGTGCTAGCGACGTTGGTGGACAAGAAGCTGGTGCGTGTGAGCCGCATCAGCCAGGACGGAGTGCGGGTGCGTGTGAGCGCGGGCAGCAGCAGTTTTCGTCGGGAAGAGCGTTTGCAGCTAGCTGTTGGAGCAAGCCCGGCAGCAAGTGATGGAGTTGCGTAAGCAGCTGGACTCGCCTGCAGCGTCGGGGGCTGTGACGGCGCGTCAGAAGGCGGCGCGTAAGCGAGCGGCGGAGTCGCGGCAGCAGCGCTTGGAGCAGGCCATTGCGCAGTTGCCGGAGCTGAAGCAGAAGCAGGCGGAAGCGGCCCAGAGGGCTGGCCAAGGCAAGTGCGGGGATCAGATCCGGGCCAGGCAGCCGCGGGTGAGCACCACCGATGCGGCCACGCGGGTGATGAAGATGGCCAACGGCGGTTACAGCCCTGGGGTTAACGTGCAGTTGGCCACCGATACCCAAAGCCGTGCCATTTTGGGGGTGGAAGTCAGCAACGAGGGTTCCGATTCGGCGGGGTTGAGTGAACCGATGCGCCAGCAAGTGGAACAACGCACTGGGGGCAAGGTGGAGCAACACCTGGTGGACGGCGGCTACTTGCGAACAGAGGATATCGTGCAGGCTGCACCAGCAAGGGGTAGAGTTGTTCGTGCCCTCCAAGCCGGCAAGGAATCCACAGAACCGGGGGCGGGAGTTGGAACCCAAGCCGAGCGACTCCGAAGCGGTACAAGCGTGGAAGCGACGCATGGCCAGCAAAGAGGGCCAAGAAATCTACAAACAAAGAGCAGCCACCAGCGAAACGGTGAATGCTGACTTACGAACCTATCGTGGGCTGGCGCCGTTCACCGTGCGCAGCCTGAACAAAATCAAATGCGTGACGCTGTGGTGTGCCTTGGCTTACAACCTGATGCACTTCAGCAAAGCGTTGCTGAGCTAAAACCCGGCTGCATTGAGCCAACGCAGAGCAAAACCGGGCAAAACGGAGAGGATTTGACACTGCATGGCAAGCAGTACCCTGTGACACTGCACCTCGCCCTGATGGCCGCCCTTAGCAGTCCGGGCTACTGGAAAATATGCCTTAATCCTCTTTGCCTCAAAAAAGCTGAATTAAGTCACAGGCTCTCAGGATGACGATTTTGTGGGAGTTTTGAAGAAAAACATCCAAATAAGTTAGCGCTTATGGGACGGCGCGGACGGGTTAGCATAGAAAAGCGAAAACACCTGACGTTGAGCTGGAAACCGGAGATTGGATGAGCACCACCCACCCCAGGACAGGCATGGCTGTCAACAGCCCGCGCCAGGTGCTGTTTGCCAGCCTGATCGGCACGACGATCGAGTTCTTCGACTTCTACATCTACGCGACCGCGGCGGTGCTGGTCTTTCCCAAGTTGTTCTTTCCCGCGTCCGACCCGGCCTCGGCCACGCTCGCCTCGCTGGCGACGTTTGCGATCGCGTTCTTCGCGCGGCCGGTCGGCTCGGCGCTCTTCGGTCACTTCGGCGATCGCGTCGGCCGCAAGACGACGCTGGTTGCGGCGCTGCTCACCATGGGGCTCTCGACGGTCGCGATCGGCGCGCTGCCGACCTACGGCACCATCGGCGTGGCCGCGCCGCTGCTGCTCGCGCTCTGCCGCTTCGGCCAGGGCCTGGGTCTCGGCGGCGAGTGGGGCGGCGCGGTGCTGCTCGCGATCGAGAATGCGCCGCCCGGGCAAGCGCGCCTGGTACGGCATGTTTCCGCAACTCGGCGCGCCGATCGGATTCCTTTTCTCCGGCGGCGTATTCCTGGTGCTCTCCAGGTGGCTCACCGACGAGCAGTTCTTCGCCTTCGGCTGGCGCATTCCGTTTCTGGCGAGCGCCGTGCTGGTGCTCGTCGGCCTCTACGTGCGGCTGACGATTACCGAGACTCCCGTGTTCCGCGACGCCCTCAGCCGGCGAGAGCCCGTGAAGGTGCCGATGCTGGTGGTGTTCCGCGACCACCCCAGGACGCTGCTGGTCGGGCACGCTGGTCGTCGCTCGCGACATTCGTGCTGTTCTACCTGATGACGGTCTTCGCGCTGTCCTGGGGCACCACCGCGCTCGGCTACAGCCGCGAGAAATTCCTGGTGATGCAGTTGTTCGGCATCGTGTTCTTCGCGCTGACGCATTCCGATCGGCGCGTTCTGGCCGAGCGGGGCCGCCGCCGCACGCTGCTCTGGGTGACCGCGGCGATCGGCGCGTTCGGCCTGGTCATGGCGCCGATGTTTGTCGCCGGGACGGCCGGCGCGGTGGTGATGATGGCGCTGGGCCTGTCCTTGATGGGCCTGACCTACGGCCCGCTCGGCACGGTGCTGTCCGAGCTTTTTCCGACGCCGGTGCGTTACACGGGCAGCTCGCTGACGTTCAACTTCGCCGGCATTTTCGGCGCTTCGCTCGCGCCGTACATCGCCACGTGGCTCGCCAAGACCTACGGCTTGCAGTACGTCGGCTACTACCTCTCCGCGGCAGCGGTCCTGACGCTTCATCGGCCTGCTCGCGACGCGCGAAACGAAAGACGACGACCTCGCAAAGTCGAAAGTCTAATATCCCCCACCCTCCGTCTTGGTAAGCAGTGGGAAGACCACAAATCCAGGTGCGCATCCTGCTGTCCTACACTTCTGTGGAGCACTACAATCAGGACGGAGTAGCACAATGACAGAATTGGCCCGGACCGGCGTCTCGCAATCGATGAGGAAGACTCTCTTGCACGAGTTTGACCGCTTGATCGCCAAGCGAGGTTACAAGAACCGCTCCGAGGCGTTCCGCGATCTCATCCGCGAGGCGCTGCTGACCGAGACCGTCGACTCCAACAAACCCGTCGTCGGCACGCTGACGCTGGTGTACGACCACCACGTTCCCAATCTCTCCGAGAAGCTGACCGCGAGCCCAGCACTCCGCCGGCGCTATGGTTCTTGCCGCCACCCACGTTCATCTCGATCACCACTACTGTCTGGAAGTGGTCATCATGAAGGGCAAGAGCAGGGAGCTGCAAGGAGCTCGCGGACCGGATGTTGGCCTCTGCGCGGCGTCGACCTGGGAAAGCCGGTGCTGACCAACTCCGGCAAGGAACTCAAGCACGCTCAAGCATTAGCGCGCCGGCTACCTGACGGAATTGAATCTCCAGGAAACCGACCCACCCGCATAGCGAAGCCATGCGTATCCCCACGTTTCGCCTGACGGTTCCGCAATCGAAGTCGCTCGGCAGTGCGCTCGAGTCCGGACCCTGGCGCGCAGTAGGGCAGCACAGTCGCGTGCGTGGCCACGCTCCAGTTGGGATCGAAGGTCTCCGTCGTCTGGCCTGCATAACCGCGGAGCCACCAGCGCCGTTCGGCCCTAGCTGCAGTCGGCCTTCCAGAAGGGCCGCACCACGGCCAGCCGGGTTTCCCCTACGGGAATCGCCCGACACTGCCGAGGGTGAAGCGAGTTAGCAAGACCGAACTGAAACGAAGCAGCAGGAAAATCATCGTGAACTCGCTTCACCCTGGGCAGCATGAGGCGATTCCCGTAGGGGAAACCCGGCTGGCCGTGGCGCGGCCCTTTCTGGAAGGCCGATTGCAGACAGGGCTGGACGGCCTGGTGGCTCGCGGTTATACAGGCCAGACGCCGGAGACCTTCGATCCCAACTGGAGCGTGGCCACGCACGCGACTGTGCTGCCCTACTGCGCGCCAGGGTCCGGACCGAGCGCGCTGCCGCGTGACTTCGATTGCGGAACCGTCGAGCGAAACGTGGGGATACGCATGGCTTCGGTACTGCTGGGCGGTTGGTTCCCTGGAAGATTCAATTCCGTTAGGTAGCCGGCGCGCTAATGCTTAGTGTGCTTGAGTTCTTTGCCGGAGTTGGTCAGCACGAGCTTGCCCAGCTCGACACCGCGCAGAGGCCAACATCCGGTCCGCGAGCTCCTTGCAGCTCCCTGCTCTTGCCCTTCATGATGACCACTTCCAGACAGTAGTGGTGATCGAGATGAACGTGAGTGGCGGCAAGAACCATAGCGCCGGCGGAATGCTGCGCCGCGGTCAGCTTCTCGGAGAGATTCGGAACGTGGTGGTCGTATACCAGCGTTAGCGTGCCGACGACAGGTTTGTTGGAGTCGACGGACTCGGACAGCAGCGCCTCACGGATGAGATCGCGGAACGCCTCGGAGCGGTTTTTGTAACCACGTTTGGCAATCAAGCGATCAAACTCGTGCAAGAGATCTTCTTCGAGCGAGACGCCGGTCCTGGCCAATTCTGTCATTGTGCTACTCCGTCCTGATTGTAGTGCTCTACAGAAGTGTAGGACCGCAGGATGCGGCACCTGTTTGTGGCTTCCCACTGCTTACCAAGACGGAGCGTGGGGGATATTAGACTTTCGACTTTGCGAGGTCCTCGTCTTTCGTCTCCCGGATTAACAGCCCAAGAGTGTCAGTGCCGCCGCCGCGGAGAGGTAGTAGCCGACGTACTGCAGGCCGTAGTTCTTGGCCAGCCATGTGGCCAGTACGGCGCGAGCGAGGCGCCAAGATTCCGGCGAAGTTGAACGCCAGCGAGCTGCCCGTGTAACGCACCGACGTCGGAAACAGTTCGGAGAGCACCGTGCCCAGCGGGCCGTAGGTCAGGCCCATCAAGGACAGGCCCAGCGCCATCATCACCAACGCTCCCGTGGTGCCGGCGACGAACATCGGCGCCATCACCAGGCCGAACAGCGCCGATCGCCGCGGTCACCCAGAGCAGCGTGCGGCGCCGCCCGCGTTCCGCCAGAATCGCGCCGAGCGGAATGGTCAGCGCGAAGAAAAGAATGTCGAACAACTGCATCAGCAGAAACTTCTCGCGGCTGAAGCCGAGGGCCCTGGTGCCCCACGCCAGCGCGAAGACCGTCATCAGATAGAAGAGAACGAAGGTCGCCAGGCACGCCAGCATGCCCGCCAGCGAGCTTCTTGGTATGGTCGCGAAAAACCACCAGCATCGGCACCTTCACCTGCTCCCGCCGATGCAGGGCTTCCCGGAACACGGGAGTCTCAGTGATCGTCAGCCGCACGTAGAGGCCGACGAACACCAGCACGGCGCTGGCCAGAAACGGAAGGCGCCAGCCGAAGGCGAAAAATTGTTTGTCGGTGAGCCACCTCGAGAGCAACAGGAACACGCCGCCGGAGAGAAAGAATCCGAGCGGCGCGCCGAGCTGCGGAAACATGCCGTACCAGGCGCGCTTGCCCGGCGGCGCGTTCTCGATCGCCAGCAGCACCGCGCCGCCCCACTCCCCGCCGAGGCCGAGGCCCTGGCCAAAGCGGCACAGCGCCAGCAGCACCGGCGCGGCAACGCCGATCGTGCGGTAGGTCGGCAACGCGCCGATGGCGACCGTGGAGACCCCCATGGTGAGCAGCGCGAGCAACCAACGTCGTCTTGCGGCCGATGCGATCGCCGAAATGACCGAACAGCGCCGAGCCCACGGGCCGCGCCAGGAACGCAATCCCAAACGTCGCCAGCGAAGCCAGCGTGGCCGAGGCCGGATCGGACGCCGGGAAAAACAAGCTTGGGAAAACCAGCACCGCCGCGGTTGCGTAAATATAGAAATCGAAGAACTCAATGGTCGTGCCGATCAGGCTGGCGAACAGCACCTGGCGCGGCCTGTTGACCGCCATGCCCGTCCGGGCGTGGTTCCCGCTCATCGCAATCTCCGGTTTCCAGCTCAACGTCAGGTGTTTTCGCTTTTCTATGCTAACCCGTCCGCGCCGTCCCATAAGCGTCAATTTAATTTGGAATGTTTTTCTTCAAAACTCCCACAAAATCGTCATCCTGAGAGCCTGTGACTTAATTCAGGTTTTTTGAGGCAAAGAGGATAAAGGCATATTTTTCAGTAGCCCGGACTGCTAAGCAGAGCCATCAGGGCGAGGTACAGTGTCACAGGGTACAGCTTGCCATGTAGTGTCAAATCCTCTCCGTTTTGCCCGGTTTTGCTCTGCGTTGGCTCCCTGCAGCCGGGTTTTAGCTCAGCAACGCTTTGCTGAAGTGCATCAGGTTGTAAGCCAAGGCGCACCACAGCGTCACGCATTTGATTTTGTTCAGGCTGCGCACCGTGAACGGCGCCAGCCCACGATAGGTTCGTAAGTCAGCATTCACCGTTTCGCTGGTGGCTGCTCTTTGTTTGTAGATTTCTTGCCCCTCTTTGCTGGCCATGCGTCGCTTCCATGCTTGTACCGCTTCGGAGTCGCTCGGCTTGGGTTCCGACTCCCGCCCCCGGTTCAGTGGATTCCTTGCCGGCTTGGAGGGCACGAACAACTCTACCCCCTTGCTGGTGCGGCCTGCACGATATCCTCTGTTCGCAAATAGCCGCCGTCCACCAAGTGTTGCTCCACCTTGCCCCCAGTGCGTTGTTCCACTTGCTGGCGTATCGGTTCACTCAACCCCGCCGAATCGGAACCCTCGTTGCTGACTTCCACCCCCAAAATGGCACGGCTTTGTTTATCGGTGGCCAACTGCACGTTGACCCCCGGGCTGTAACCGCCGTTGGCCATCTTCATCACCCGCGTGGCCGCATCGGTGGTGCTTACCCGCGGCTGCTTGGCCCGGATCTGATCTCCGCACTTGCCTTGGCCAGCCCTCTGGGCCGCTTCCGCCTGCTTCTGCTTCACTCCGGCAACTGCGCAATGGCCTGCTCTAAGCGCTGCTGCCGCGACTCCGCCGCTCGCTTACGCGCCGCCTTCTGACGCGCCATCACAGCCCCCGACGCTGCAGGAGAGTCCAGCTGCTTACGCAACTCCATCACTTGCTCCGGGGCTTGCCGTCCCAACAGCTTGCTGCAAACGCTCTTCCCGACGAAAACTGCTGCTGCCCGCGCTCACACGCACCCGAACTCCATCTTGGCTGATTCGGCTCACTCGCACTAGCTTCTTGTCCACCAACGTCACTATCACCTGCGTAAACAGCTCGTCCAATGCGTCGGCGTGATCGATGCGAAAGTCGGAAAGCAAACGATGATTCACTGTCACTCCGCCGCACAACCAGCGGAATGGCGCGCTCTCTGTGCAGCGACGCGCTAACTCTCGCGCAGATCCAATCCCTCGCGTACACCCATACAGCCATAAACCCACCAGCAAACGCGGATCGGTCGCATCACGTCCCGCTTGCCCCTCTCGGGCACGAATCGGCTCACAAAAAACCACTCACCTCCAGCTTTTCCACTACCGCCATCACCGTGCGCACCGGATGAAGCGCTCTCACCAGATCATCAATGCAATGCGGTTCCATCGACAGCTGAAGACGTTCTGCCTTGCGCAGACGCACCGCTCTCTTCTCCTGAACACCTGCTTCTCCACTGTTGCCCATGTCTCTTCATACAACTTCATCCCCACAACCAATCAATTTTGTTCGGGGGATGCACCAAAAAAGTCACAGCCTCTGAGCGGAGCGCTTCACAGGTTTATCGCGTGACACCACGCTTTATGGCGCGGAGTCGAAGAGACCCACGAGCGGTGCTTATCTTACTCATGCCGGCCGACCCTTTCAACCACCGAAGCCCGCACCTGGCGGACCTGCCACGGTCTTTCCCCGGGGCCGAGAACATCTTAGGGAAACACCGCCGGACCGGTGGTCCCACTGCTCGCATCAACTAGAATAGGAGCATGCCCATGAGCCAAACCCAAGCCATTGCTGCTGCAGCCGCCGGAACCATCACTCTGGGTGGCGACCTCACTGTCAACCGCCTGGGCTATGGAGCCATGCGCATTACCGGCAAAGGAATCTGGGGCCCTCCCGAAGACAAGGCCACGGCGCTCGCCACTCTGCGCCGTGCCGTGGAACTGGGCGTCAACTTCATCGATACCGCGGACTCCTACGGCCCTTACATCTCCGAAGAGCTGATCGCTGAGGCCCTCTACCCTTATGCGGCAGGAGTAGTGGTGGCCACCAAGGGCGGGTGGGAGCGTTGTGGGCCCGCGCAGTGGATTCACAATGCCAGCCCCAAGCACCTTACCGCAGCAGTGGAAGGCAGTCTCCAACGCTTGCGCCTGGATCGCATCGATGTTTACCAGCTTCATGTTCCCGACCCGGCCGTCTCCTACGATGCCTCCATGGAAACACTGGCCAAGCTGCGCGAGCAGGGTAAGATTCGCCATGTGGGCCTTTCCAACGTGACCCAGGAACACGTCGAGCGCGGGCGCAAAATCGTCCCCATTGTCTCGGTGCAAAATCGCTACAGTTTTGCTGACCGGGAGTGGGACTACCTGGTCAATTACTGCGAGCAGCATGGCATCGCCTTCCTGCCCTGGGCTCCGCTGGGACAGAACCGGAAGGCGCTTGAGATTTTAGAGAAGATTGCCAGGGAGCTGGGCACAACCACGCTGCAGACAGGGCTGGCCTGGTTGCTCAAGCAGTCAGAAAATTATCCTGCCCATACCGGGAACTTCTTCGCCTGCTCATGTGGAGGAAAATGTTGCTGCAGCCGGATTGGAGCTTCCCGATGCCGCCTTCAAGGAGCTTTCAAGCGTCACTCCCGCACCCGTCAGCTATCGCGGCTAATCAGGAGCAGACATGAAGACCTATCGCATCGCAACCATCCCCGGCGACGGAATCGGCAAGGAAGTTGTTCCCGCGGGCCAACGGTTTGGAAGCGATCGGCGGCGGCGCCTTCACTTCCAGTTCGAGAATTTCGATTGGGGCGGCGATTTTTCCGCGAACATGGCGCGATGATGCCGGAGACGGACTCGATGCCTGCGCAGCAAAGACGCCATTCTGTTTGGCTCGGCGGGCGACCCGCATATTCCCGACACGTAACGCTCTGGGGTTCGGCTGAAAATTTGCCAGGGCCTCGATCAATATGCGAACGTGCGCCCCACCCGCATTTTTCCCGGTATCGATGCACCGCTCAAGCGCTGTGGGCCGGAAGATCTGGACTGGGTGATCGTTCGCGAGAACTCGAGGCGAATACTCCGGCGTAGGCGGACGGCCATCAGGGCCACCCGATCGAAGTGGCCACGGACTTTTCGTTGATGACCCGCGCAGGCGTCGAGCGCATCACCGCTTTGCCTTCCGGCTGGCACAGTCCCGTCCGCGCAAGCTGCTGACCGTGATTACCAAGAGCAATGCGCAGCGCCACGCGATGGTGATGTGGGACGAGATCGCAGCTCAAATTTCCGAAGAATTTCCGATGTGACCTGGGACCGGAGCTGGTCGACGCGGCAACCGCCCGCATGGTCAATCGTCCGGCATCCCTGGATACGATTGTTGCCACGAATTTGCATGCCGACATCTTGAGCGATCTCGCCGCTGCGCTGGCCGGTAGCCTGGGCATTGCGCCCACGGCCAACATAAATCCCGAACGGCACTACCCGTCGATGTTCGAACCTATCCATGGATCTGCGTTCGACATCATGGGCAAGGGCTGGGCGAACCCGGTGGGACTTTCTGGTCGGTCGTGATGCTGCTGGAGCACCTGGGTGAAACCGACGCTGCGGCGCGGGTGATGAAGGCCATCGAACACGTCACAGCAAACCCCTCGCTGCACACCCGTGATCTTGGGGGCACCGCTACCACGGCCCAGGTAACCGAGGCCGTGTGCGCGCAGATCGCCGCCACCGCCAACAGTGATCTGACGATCGCCTGATCACTAGATTTGACCATCACATCTTGACAATCAAGATGTCGGCGTACTACCGTTGGTTCATGGAGCAAGAACGAATACCGACGTTATCCAGGGTACGCTCGACATGCTCATTCTCAAGACACTGAGCATCGAGCCTATGCACGGTTTCGGCATCGCCCGCCGGGTGGAACAGATCTCGCGTGGCGTGTTCAAGGTGAATCCGGGATCTCTTCTCACCGCATTGGAGCGGCCGAAGCGCGCCGGATGGCTCGATGCCGAGTGGCGGCAGACGGAGAATTCCCGCCGCGCGAAGTTCTATACTCTCACCCGCGCCGGGAAAAAGCAGCTGGAGGTCGAGACAGCCGACTGGACGCGTCGAGCATCTGCCATTGCCCGGCTCTTGAAGGCGGAGGGCTAGCCTCATTCTCTCTGGCGGCAGCTCACCCACGGTCTCCGCTGTACTCATCCATGGACAGGCCGCCAATCAGGATGTCGCCGACGAGGTGGAGCACTACCTGGAACAGGCTACCGCCGCACTTGTGGCCAGCGGACTCTCTCCCCGAGATGCGAGGAGAGCCGCACGCTTGGAGTTGGGTAGCTCGAACGCCGTTCGCGAACAAGTGCGCTCTTACGGATGGGAGCACCCGGTCCAAACATTGTTCAACGACCTGCATTTTGCTGCGCGTCAACTGCTCCACAATCGCGGCTTTGCGCTGGTTACCACACTTACGCTAGCGATGGGAATTGGCGCCAGCACGGCGATCTTCAGCGCGGTGAACCCTATCTTGTTGAGCCACTTCCGTATCCACATGCCAACCGGCTGATGATGATCTGGGAGATGCGCAGCGATGGCTCTCCCCAACCGGTGACCTTCGGTACTTTTCACGGGCTGCAGGAGCGAACTCGCTCCTTCGACGCCATGGCAGTGATGAAGCCGTGGCAACCGGCGATGGTCGGGACCGGCCTGCCCGAACGATTCGAAGGTCAGCGTGTCAGCGCGGACTACTTCCGCGCCTTGGGTATATCGCCCGTGTTGGGACGAGACTTCCAGGTGTCCGACGACCAATTCCGGGTCCGAACGTGGTGGTCCTCAGCGACCGGTTATGGCGGCTGCGCTTCGCCGCGAACCGCGCTATTGTCGGCCAACAGATCAAACTGGATGACAACCTTTTCACCGTTATCGGTGTGATGCCCGGTTCATTCGAGAATGTACTGGCTTCCGGGGCGGAACTCTGGGCGCCATTGCGGTGTGATCCCACACTTCCGGCAGACAGCAGGGACTGGGGTCATCACTTGAAGATGGTGGGCCGGCTCCGTCAGGGTGTCAGCCGGAATCAAGCCACGAATGAACTGAATGTGATCTTGCACCCTCTCACTCAGATGTATGCGAAAGGATATGAAAGCTCTGGTGGTCCCCCCGATGGGATGTTGGTCAATCGACTTCAGGACGACCTCACTCTCGGCGTCAAGCCGGCTCTACTGGCGATTCTGGGCGCCGTCGGACTGGTGCTCCTGATCGTGTGTGTGAATGTGACCAATCTTTTGCTCGCCCAGGGGGCCCGGCGGCGCAATGAATTTGGTATGCGCGCCGCCCTTGGCGCCGGACGAATGCGCATGATTCGGCAAGTGCTCACCGAAAGTCTGCTGCTTGCCGCAATCGGCGGCGTTCTTGGGATGGGGGTTGGGAAGTTGGCGTACGGGGGTTGGTGGCACTCAGTCCGCCTGATCTGCCCCGTGTCGGAGCTATTCACGTCGATGGCGCAGTCTTCGCCTTCGGACTGGCCATAACCACGGTGATCGGCCTGATCGTGGGCTGCTGCCGGCTCTTCAAGCGTCGCGTAGCGACCCACAGAGTGGGCTACAACGAAGCTCACGGACGACGGCCGGTGGGCGCCAACCATGCGCCGCACGCTGGCGGTCTCGCAGGTGGCGCTCGCCCTGGTGTTGCTGGTAACCGCGGGATTGGTGTTGCGCAGTCTTGAACGTCTGTTTGCGATCGATCCGGGTTTCGATGCGTCCCACCTGCTCACCATGCAGGTGCAACAGTCCGGTCACCGATTCGACAGCGACAGCGCTCGCGCCCGGTTCCTTACACAGGCCCTGGAAGCAGTGCGCCAGGTGGGCGGCGTCACGTCCGCAGCGTTCACCAACCAATTGCCGCTGAGTGGCGATTTCGACGTATATGGGGCGCAGTTCGAGTCGCATACCGCCACTGCGGAAGGTGCCCTCCATATGCAGTCAGCCCGGGGTACTTCGAACCATGCGCATCCCACTGCGGCGCGGCCGGCTGCTCGACGAACACGACACTGCGGACACTCCCGGTGTGGCCCTATCAGCGAATCACTCGCCAAACGCAAATTCCCAGGTCAGGATCCAATCGGTCAGCGGGTCCGCCTTGGCCCAAATGCTTTGCACGATGACCTCCCCTGGGCCACCATCGTCGGCGTAGTGGGAAACGTGAAGCAGGCGTCCCTGGCGGTGAGCCAATCGGATGCGTTCTATACTCCGACGACACAGTGGCCCTGGGTGGACGCCGCAATCGCTGGTGGTGGCCGCACGGCGATCCGCAAAACTCGCTCCTGCTATCAAAACGCGATCTGGTCGGTGGACAAGGACCAACCGATCGTGCGGGTGGCGACCATGGGGTCGCTGCTGGAGTCCTCAGAGGCCCAGCGGCGTTTTGCGCTGACTCTGTTCGACCCGTTTGGCATCGTGGCGCTTTTGCTCGCCGCGGTCGGCATTTACGGCGTCCTATCCGGTGGTGTCACCGAGCGCATGCGTGAGATTGGCGTGGGGCTGCGCTGGGTGCTTCTCGCCGCAGCGTACTGATGCTGGTCATTCGTCAAGGAATGGCGCTCACCGGGATCGGGGTCATACTGGGACTGTTGGCAGCGCTGGCTGCAAGCCGGGTCGTCGTTTCGCTTGCTGTACGGCGTATCCCGGTCTGACCCGATCACCTATCTCTTTGTGATCGCGCTGCTCACGGGCGTGTCGGGAATTGCCTGCTGGGTCCCGGCCGCGGCGGGCCGCGCAGGTCGATCCCTCGATCACCCTAAGGGCAGAATAGAAAGCCTTTAAATTTATTTTTAATTTTTTTTTTTTTTTTTTTTTTTTTTTTTTTAAAAAAAAAAAAAAAAAAAAAAAAAAAAAAAAAAAAAAAAAAAAAAAAAAAAAAAAAAAAAAAAAAAAAAAAAAAAAAAAAAAAAAAAAAAAAAAAAAAACACCGTCCCTTCGTGTTAGTCGCTCTTCAAGGCAAATCCCGGCGCTCAAAGATCGCAGTGCCCGCAGCAAAAAGAACCGCCGCACCCGCGGATGATCAGCAGAAAGCCGCCCGGGTGCTGCAGCAAGCGCGCCGCCGCCCCAGGTCTCCCTGGGTCAAAGTGAAGAGCAGCCGCGCCGGCGCAAAGCCCGGCCACGCATAGCCCGCAAATCCCAGCAGCGCGAGCAACCCCAACGATGCGGTGGATGCCAGCATCATGGGGAGCCAGGTGGCGAAGAAAAGAGCGCCCGCCGCCGTCCACATTCCCAGCACAAGTTGCGCCAGAGCCAGGGCAAAGAGAAAAGCCGGCGGCCTGTGGACGGCCGCAAACAGGACGGCTCCACTCACCACAAAACTGACTACGTAGAGAGCCAGCGGCAGCCACGCTGCGCTGAGCAACGCAAAGAAATACTGGCGGCGGCTGACCGCACGCGACATCACCGTGGCGATGCGGCGGGAACGCTGCTCATTGCCCAGCAGCGCGCTCCCGGTAAAAGCCACCAGCCCCAGCCCGTAGAGGCACTCCTGATGCAGGATGGAGAGCACATCGTCGGTCTCCGGCTTGGCCGCCGGCACCAGGAGAATGGCCGCCATGCCAAAAGGCCACAACATCAGAAACAAATAAATCCAGCGATTCTGGTAGAGCAGCCGGCGCGTGATCTCCCAAATCTTCACGTAATCTTCATGAGCCGCTCCACTCGAGAAACAAATCCTCCAGCCGCCGCCGTAGCGGGGCCAGGCTCACGATCTCGCCGCCCGCATGCCACACCGCCTCGATCACCCGGCGCTGCTCCTGCGCAGGCACCGAGATGCGTATCGAATCGGGCCCGGCGCTCGCAGCCGCGGGATAAATCTGGCTTACTTCGGCAAGCGAAATACCGCGCAACTCAATCTCTACCCGATCCGACTCACTCTGAAACTCCCTCAGCGTGCCGCAGCGCACCAGGCGGCCCTGGTGGAGAAAAGCAATTCGGTCGCAGATATGCTCCACCTCGGTCAGCTGGTGGGAGCTAAAGAAAATACTCTTTCCCGCATGACGCGCGTTGCGCAGCAATTCCCTCACCTGCTGCACCCCCGCCGGATCAAGGGCGGCCGCCGGCTCATCGAGAATCAACAACTCCGGGTCGTTGATCAATGCCTGGGCGAGTGCCAGCCGCTGCTGCATGCCGCGGGAATACTGGGGAGCATTCTTTCGCTCCTCGGGCAAGCCGACCGCGCCCAGAGATCGCGAATGTCCTTGGCCAGCCGCGGATCTATCGACGCCGTTCAGGCGCGCGGCCAACTCCACACTGCGAAAACCGCTCTCGGAAAAAAATACGGGGACGTCCGGCACAAAGCCCAGCCGGGCCCGCGCCTGCGCATCCCCGAAAGGCTTGCCCAGCAGCAATCCACTTCCCGAAGATGGCCGCAGAAACCCGAGCGCTAAATGGATGGCCGTCGTCTTCCCCGCCCCATTCGGGCCTAGAAAGCCGAGAATCTCTCCCGGCTCGATGCTCAGAGTCAGCGGGTGGAGCGCGGTCTGGTTGCCGAACTGCTTGGAAATTGCCGAGAACGTCAGGCGAGGAGCCATGCCAAGACCAGAGGGATAGAAGCGAAACAGAAAGAGATCAGGAACCTCTCGCCTGATCTCTTCTGCTTAATGCCGTTGATCAGTAATTGACCTTGACGAAGATGATCACGAGCGTGAACAGCGAGAGCGACTCCATAAAGGCCAGGCCAAGGGTGAGCAGCAACAGGATGCCGGCGCGTGCTCCGGGATTGCGAGCCAGCGCCTCCGTAGCGGAAGCGGTTGCCCGGCCCTGGCCAAGGCCGCAAAGCCCGGCGGCGAGGCCCATACCAAGGCCGGCTGCGATGGCGACGAGCCCGGACCCCGATCCCCACCCGCAGCTTGGGCGAAGGCTGGAGTCGCCAGGAACAAGACTGACAGCGTCATGAATAGATATTGCAGTTTGCGCATTCTTTCTCCTTGCTTCCGTAAGAATTGCCGCCAGTGGGTGGTTGAGGCTCACCGTGCTGGCCCCCTCACGCTTGCGGCGATCGCACCGGAGTGGAAGCAGGCTCCGGCACGAAAACATCAAACTCTAGTGGTCGTGCGCTACCGCCTGCGACACGTAAATCATCGTCAGCAGCATAAAAATGTACGCCTGGATCAAAGCCACCCCCAGGTGAAGGGACATAAAGACCACCGGGATAGCGATGGGGATCAGGGAGAAGAACACCAGCGTCACCATCTCCCCGGCAAACATGTTGGCATAAAGACGAACGGTGAGCGAGAGGATGCGGGCGAAATGAGAGATGATCTCAATGGGAAACATCATCCAGGAAATCCACCAGACGGGCCCCAGAAATTGCTTAATGTAGCCGACGAGACCATGCTCGCGGATCCCATAGTAGTGGTAATAAATCCAACACAACAGCGCGACTCCAAGCGGAACCGTCGCTATCGAGGTAGGCGCGAGCAGTCCCGGCACCATGCCCAGAAGGTTCGAGGTCAGCACGAAGAGCAGCACGCTGGTGGCGAACATCACGTAGCGCTGCGCGCCGCGCCCAATGATCGAATCGGCCTGGCCGGAGACAAAGCCGTGGATCATCTCCGCAATCTGCTGAATCGGGCCTGGATTCTCCACGTCAGCGAAATGCGCACCAGCAGGAAAAAAACCAACAGCAGGCCGAACACCAGGAGCTCCATGGCGAAGGTCTCGGTGATGGGAGCCTGCGGATTGTAAGGCTGGACATGCAGAGCGTGCAGCACCTGCGTCGCCAGATTCCCAAAGTACTTGTTCAATGGATCAGTGATGGGGTCTTGTTCATGCATACGGTGGATCGTGCCTCATGCGGACCAGCCGCGGAATAGCCGAATTGCCTCAATAAAAGGGCGACAAACGCCAGGGCGATGCCCAAGAAAAGCGCCGCCACCTTGCCGTCCAAACTCCTCAGGCTAACATAAAGCACGCCGGCGGCGGCTGCCAGGCGGAGAAAAAACCAGAACAAAACCGGCCCCAAAGGCCGGGGTTTGCCGTGTGCCTCTGGTCTAGGCTGGCCACATCCAGGCGCACCAGGACCGCGCCATCAGCTGGCGCCACTCGAGGATTCCCGTGGCCGCAATGGCGCCCCCCACCAGGAACAGCAACATGGACTGCCAACCCCAGGCGACCCAAATGATAGGGATCCCCACCAGGATGGCGATCACCACGCTGCGCAGCGCCCGGTTCAAAACCGCCCGCAGGTCCTGATCGGTGAATTCCATTCATTCCTTGTTGTGTGACATCGCGACGCGCACCGTCTGGATAAAGCCCGCAATCGCGCCCGCGATCAGGCCCGCAATGTTCATCCAGTGCCGATTTAGCCAGTGATCGAGGGCCAGACCGATGGCCCACCCGATCACCACGCAGGCCGGCAGCAACAGACCCAGCTGGATCATGCTTTCACGCGCACCAGGGACTTCAGCGCTCCGTCTTTCGACGAGGACTTGGTCTCAGGCGCTTGGCCATCCGGCGGATCGGTAATACCCACGGTACATCTCTGTGCTTATCCTCGGCAGTTATACACCATGACCAACGAACGAAGGCCAAGGCTTCCTCCTGTCCTCATCGAGGCGGACCTGATGAGGCCCGGCGATGAAGAAGCCCTTGACGCTTTGTATCAGGGCACGACTTTAGTCGGGCCGAAAATGGCGGGGTTCGATGAGGGCCTTAGAGGATGTGTTAGAACCGCGATTTACGAATTTAGTCCCGTAGGGACGGCTCACTTAGCCCAGGACGCCAGTCCTGGGTTGGATTTGAAAGGACTACCGTATCTCGCAGGGACGGCTGAAAATCGGCCGCGGCGAAATCCTCCTTCAGCCGTCCCTGCGGGACTCAGTCATGTTGCATGATCGACCCAGGACTGGCGTCCTGGGCTAAGTTCAGCCGTCCCTACGGGACTAAATTCGTAAATCGCGAGTTCTCACACACGCTCTCTAGCCCCTGGGGCGTGCTTTCTTGCCCGATCAGACTTCTTCCGCAGCCTGATGAAGCGTCCCCCTCGTACAGATCTTCCGCGGAGCCCCGCCCGCTTCAATACCACGAGGCGGGCCCGTAGCAGAATCCAGCGATGCAAACGTTATACTGACCTTTCCCTTCGAGGCCCTCGACTGTTCCAGTCAGAATTCGAACGCAATCTCTTTGCACTCCGCCAGGACAAGCTACGCCAGATTTCCGCCCTTGGCGAGCAACTTACCCCAACCAGTTTGTCGCGACGCACACCCTGCCGAAGTCGCCAAAAATTCGGAGAGATCCCGGCGGAAGTCTTAGACCGCGACGGACGTTTACCGTCGCAGGGCCGATCATGGCCATTCGCGCTCAAGGCAAAGCCGGTTTTGCCCAGTTGCAACAGGGTGGTGAACGGCTACAAATCTAGTTTCGTCTGGACGGCCGAGGAGAACCGGGTTTTCAGCTCTATAAGCTGCTCGACCTGGGGGATCACATCGGTGTCTCCGGCTACGTCTTCCGCACCCGCACTGGCGAGCTCACCGTGCATGTCGAAAAAATTACCTTCCTGGCCAAGGCCAGTGGCACTGCCGGAGAAATTTCATGGCTTAGCCGACGCAGAACTTCGCTACCGGCAGCGTTATGTCGATCTGTTCATGAACACCGATGTGCGCGCGGTGTTCATCAACGCGCTCAGGTGCTCAAGGCAATCCGATCGTTCTTCGATCAACGAGGATACATCGAGTAGAGACCCCCATGATGCAACCCATGGCCGGGGAGCGCCCCAGGCCCTTTCGCACCCACCACAATGCGCTCGATCTTTCCCTCTTCGCGAATCGCGCCGGAACTCTACCTCCCGTGCTGGTGGTAGGCGGATGGACCGGGTCTACGAAATCAACCGCAACTTTCGTAATGAAGGTGTTTCGACCCACACAATCCCGTTCACCATGCTCGACTTTATCAGGCCTCGCCAACTATCACGACCTGATGCAACTGACCCAGGAGCTCATCGCGCAGGTCGCACTTGAGGTGAACGGCCCACCCTGACCAACTTCGACGGGCACGAAATCGACCTGTCCAGCTGGCAGCGCTTCTCCATGCGCGAAGCCATCCTTGAGTTTTGGCCGGAGGCCGCGGGCGCCAAACCGGCGCTGGAGATTTTGAGAGCGGCCAGGCAGTGGAACAGATGGCGGAACGAGTTCGAGACGCCAGAATCTCTCTCGAGTTCAAACCGGGACAACCGACAGGAAAGACCATCGCCGGCATCTTCGAGGCAGTTGCCGAGGACCATTTGATTCAGCCCACGATCATCTACGACTTCCCCGTTGCGGTTCCCCGCTTTCCAAAAACAAGCCGGACGAGCCGGAATCGGTGGAGCGCTTTGAGTTCTATATCGGTGGCTCAGCTGGAAATGCCTTCAGTGAATTGAACGATCCGGAAGACAGCGCAAACGGTTCGAGCAACAGCTCACCGAGCGGGAGCGGGGCGACGCGGAAGCCCACGTGATGGATGAAGACTACGTACGCGCCGGCTTACGGGCTGGCTTGACGGCCGGGGAAGGCATCGGCATCGACCGGTTAACACCATGGTCAGCCGGTCGATGCCGATGCCTTCGCCGGCCGTCGGTGGCAGTCCGTAAGCCAGGGCGCGTACGTAGTCTTCATCCATCACATGGGCTTCCGCATCGCCCCACTCCCGCTCCGTCAGCTGTTGCTCGAAGCGCTTGCGCTGCTCTTCCGGATCATTCAATTCACTGAAAGCATTCCCCAGTTCAAAGCCACCGATATAGAACTCAAACCGCTCCACCCAGTCCGGCTCGTCCGGCTTGTTTTTGGAAAGCGGAGAGACCGCAACGGGGAAGTCGTAGATGATCGTTGGCTGAATCAGGTGGTCCTCGGCAACTGCCTCGAAGATGCCGGCGATGGTCTTTCCTGTAGGTTGTCCAGGCTTGAACTCGAGGGAGATTCTGGCGTCTCGAACTCTTTCGGCGATCTGTTCCACTGCAGTCGCTGCTCTGAAATCCTCAAGCGCCGGCTTGACTCCCGCGGCTTCCGGCCAAAACTCGAGAATGGCCTCGCGCATGGAGAAGCGCTGCCACTTGGACAGGTCGATTTCCTGGCCGCCGAAGTTGGTCACCGTGGAACCGTTCACCTCCAGTGCCACCTGCTCGATGAGCTCCTGGGTCAGCTGCATCAGGTCGTGGTAGTTAGCGTAGGCCTGGTAGAACTCCATCATGGTGAACTCGGGATTGTGCTGGGTCGAAACCCCCTCATTGCGGAAGTTGCGATTTATCTCGAAGACCCTGTCCAGGCCGCCGACGACAGGCGCTTGAGATAGAGCTCCGGCGCGACCCGCAGATAGAGGTACATATCCAGCGCATTATGGTGGGTGCGAAGGCCTGGCAGCAGCGCCCCCAGCGACCGGCTGCATCATGGGCGTCTCTACTTCGATGTATCCGCGCTGATCGAAGAACGATCGAATTGCCTTGAGCACCTTTGCCCGTTTGATGAACACCGCGCGCACATCGGTGTTCATGAACAGATCGACGTAGCGCTGCCGGTAGCGAAGTTCTACGTCGGCCAGCCCATGAAATTTCTCCGGCAATGCCAGCATGGCCTTGGCCAGGAAGGTGATGGTTTCGACATGCACGGTGAGCTCGCCAGTGCGAGTGCGGAAGACGATAGCCGGTAACACCGATGTGGTCGCCCAGGTCGAGCAGCTTGTAGAGCTGAAAGCCCTGCTCTCCTACTGCATCCAGGCGAACGTAGATTTGTAACCGTTCACCGCCCTGTTGCAGCTGGGCAAAGCCGGCCTTGCCTTGAGCGCGAATAGCCATGATGCGCCCTGCGACCGTGACCATGGTCCGCTGTGCGTCTAAGACTTCAGCCGGGATCTCTCCGAATTGTTGGCGCACTTCAGACAGGGTGTGCGTAGCGACAAACTGGTTGGGGTATGTTTGCTGGCCAAGGGCGGCAATCTGGCGCAGCTTGTCCTGGCGGAGTGCAAAGAGATTGCTTTCGAATTCTGACTCAAACAATGGAACGCCTCGAAGGGAAAGGTCAGTATAACGTTTGCATCGCTGGATTCTGCTACGGTCCGCCTCGTGGTATTGAAGCGGGCGGGGCTTACAGAAGATCTGTACGAGGGGGACGGCTTCATCAGGCTGCGGAAGAAGTCTGATCGGGCAAGAAAAGCACGCCCCAGGGGCTAGAGAGCGTGTGTGAGAACTCGCGATTTACGAATTTAGTCCCGTAGGGACGGCTCAACTTAGCCCAGGACGCCAGTCCTGGGTCGATCATGCAACATGACTGAGTCCCGCAGGATGCTGAAGGTCATCTCCGCCGTCGTCGATTTTCAGCCGTCCCTGCGGGACTGGGTCGTCCTTTCGAAATCCAACCCAGGACTGGCGTCCTGGGCTGGTTCAGCCGTCCCTACGGGACTAAATTCGTAAATCGCGGTTCTAACACATCCTCTAAGGCCCTCATCAACCCCGCCATTTTCGGCCCGACTAAAGTCGTGCCCTGATACAAAGCGTCAAGGGCTTCTTGCATCGCCGGGCCTCATCAGGTCCGCCTCGATGGGGCACGGAGGAAGCCTTGGCCTTCGTTCGTTGGTCATGGTGTATAACTGCCGAGGACAAGCACAGAGATGGTTGCCATGGGTATTTCCTATCTGCCGGATAGCCAAGCGCCTGAGACCAAGTCCTCGTCGAAAGACGGAGCGCTTCAGTCGCTGGTGCGCGTGGAAAGCATCCTTCAGCTGGGTCTTTTGTTGCCGGCTTGTGTGGTGATTGGATGGGCCATCGGTCTGGCCCTGGATCATTGGTTAAATCGGCACTGGATCAATATTGCGGGCCTGATCGCCGGCGCGATTGCGGGCTTTATCCAGACGGTTCGCGTGGCAATGTCGCACAACAAGGAATGAATGGAATTCACTGATCAGGACCTGCGAAGTGGTGTTGAACCGGGCGCTGCGCAGCGTGGTGATCGCCATCGTGGTGGGGATTCCCATTATTTGGGTCGCCTGGGGATGGAAGTCCATGGTGATGTTCCTGGTGGGGGGCGGCATCGCGGCCACGGGAATCCTGGAGTGGCGCCAGCTCATGGCTGCTGTCTTGGTGCGCCTGGATGCGGCCAGTATAGAGCCGGAAGGCACACGCTCTGCCAAACAGCGGCCTTTGGGGCCGGTTTTGTTCTGGTTTTTTATCCGCCTGGAGCCGCCGCCGCCGTGCTTTATGTTAGCCTGAGGAGTTTGGACGGCAAGGTGGCGGCCCTTTTGCTGGGCATAGCCCTGGCGCTCGTCGCCCTCGTCGTTGAGGCAATTCGACTATTCCGCGGCTGGACCGCTTGAGGCCCGATCTACCGGTATGCATGAACTAAACCCCATCACTGCTGCGTTGAACAAGTACTTTGGGAATTTGGCGACACAGGTTCTTCACGCTGTGCATGTCCAGCCCTACAATCCGCAGGCTCCGATTACTGAGACGTTTGCCATGGAGATCCTGGTGCTCGGCCTGCTGCTGGCATTTTTCCTGCTGGTGCGCTTTTCGCTGAGCGTCGAGAATCCAGGTCCCATCCAGCAGATTGCGGAGATGATCTACGGCTTCGTTTCCGATCAGGCCGATTCCATCATTGGGCACGGCTCCCAACGCTACGTTATGTTCGCGACTTGTGTGCTGCTGTTCGTGCTGACCGCGAACCTTCTGGGCATGGTGCCGGGATTCCTCGCGCCTACCTCGGTCGCGACGGTACCGCTTGGGGTGGCGCTGTTGTGTTGGTTTTATTACCACTACCATGGGCTGCGGGAGCAGGGTCTCGTCAACTACTTTAAACATTTTCTCGGGCCGGTCTGGTGGATCTCCCCGATGATGCTGCCGATCGAGATCATCTCTCATTTGGCCCGTATCTCTCCCCTCACCGTTCGTCTGTTTGCCAACATGTTTGCCGGGGAAATGGTGACGCTGGTCTTCTTCTCCCTGATCCCCATCGGCATCCCGCTGGTTTTCATGGCATTGCACCTGGGGGTGGCGGTGATCCAGGCCTACATTTTTATGCTGCTGACCATGATTTATGTTTCGCAGGCGGTAGCGCACGACCACTAGAGTTTGTTTTCCAGCCGGAGCGCCGCTTCCACTCCGGTTCGATCGCCGCAAGCGTGAGGGGGCCAGCACGGTGAGCCTCAACCACCCACTGGCGGCAAATTGCCACGGAAGCAAGGAGAAAGAATGCGCAAACTGCAATATCTATTCATGACGCTGTCCGTCCTGTTCATGGCGGTACCAGCCTTCGCCCAGACCAATGGGCGAGTTATCGACGGGGTGGGGGCTCAACTCCATCGCAGCCGGCCTCGGCATGGGCCTTGCCGCGGGGCTTTGCGGTCTCGGCCAGGGCCGGGCACTGGTTCGCAACGAGGCTGTGGCTCGCAATCCTGGAGCGCGGGCCGGCATCCTGCTGCTGCTCGTCCTCGGCCTGGCGTTCATGGAGTCACTCTCCCTGTTCACGTTCGTGATCGTTTTCCTCAGGGTTAAGTAGAACAGTTCGGCCTTAAAGAGAAGAGATCAGGGATGGTTCCTGATCTCTTCTTTCGTTTACCCTCTGGCTGACATGGCGCCTCGCCTCACGTTCTCTGCAGTCTCGAAGCAGTTCGGCAAATACACCGCGCTTCATCCGTTGACATTGAGCCTCGAGCCGGGAGAGATTCTGCGCGCGAAGCGATGACCGCGGACCGGGGCTGAGGAGAAATCATGAAGTTTGATCTACGTCCGCTCGTCAAGCTGTCAATGTCGCTACTCGCGGCTGCCGTGCTGTGGGCGCCAGTGGTAGTTGCGCAGGCGCCAAACCAGGAGGCGCAGTGGACTGCGTTCACCAAGATGTTCGATGCAGCGACCGACAGCGACCGTATCGTCGGGGCGGGTGTCGTGCTCGTCAGGGACGGGCGCTTGGTCGCGCATCATGAGCACGGCTATGCCGATCGTGAGCACGGCGTGCCCATCACTCAGCAAAGCATCTATCACTATGGGTCAATCACCAAGACGCTGACTGCGATTGCGATCATGCAGCTCCGTGATCGCGGCCGGTTATCCCTCGACGATCGCATCACCAGCTACATTCCTGAGCTGCGCCTGGTCCACGATCCGTTTGGATCCATGGATAACATTACGCTGCGGATGCTGCTATCGCATTCGGCAGGCTTTCAGGATCCCACTTGGCCTTATAAGCAAGGCAAGCCGTGGGAACCCTTTGAACCGACAACCTGGAATCAACTGGTGGCGATGATGCCTTACCAGGAGGTGGCTTTCGAGCCGGGTTCGCGCTTCAGCTATTCCAATCCGGCGTTCATCTATCTTGCGCGTGTCATCGAGCAGCTGAGCGGCGACCCGTGGGAAACCTACATTCAGAAGAACATCTTCAATCCACTTGGCCTGACTCGAAGTTATTTCGGAGTGACTCCCTACTATCTCGCGGCAGAGCGCTCGCACAACTACACCCTGCGCAAAGATGCCGCCGGCCTGGAACTGGTCGCGGACAACGGTGCCGATTTCGATCCGGGCATCACCATACCGAACGGCGGCTGGAACGCGCCGCTCAGCGATTTTGTGACATATCTGGCATACCTGACCAAGGCGACACACGGCAATCCCGAGACCGCAAAGCTCTACGACACGGTGCTCGAGCACAAAACATTGACGGAGATGTGGCAACCGCTCTACCCGGTCAAAGGCGATGAGTCGATGGGCTTGTCGTTCTTCAGCGTGCGCCGTGGCAATTCCACGCTCGTCGGACACACTGGATGGCAGGCAGGGTTCCAGGCATTTCTCTACCTCAATCCTGCCACCGGAGTCGGCATAGTGGCGGCGTTCAACACCGACAGCGATCTGCCGGAAAGCGGCCAACGATCAGCCGTCGAGCGATTACGGGATCGAGCACTGGAATTGATACGCTAGTCCGGCTCGGATTGAATCCGTCAAACTGAATTTGCGCATGCTGCCTGAATCAGATTGCATGAATACCCGGCCGACAGTTTTCTTTGATCGGCGCGGCACTGTTGTGGTGCCCGATGCGCGATCAATCATAAAACCGCGCCGCGGCGTTTTTGCGCTGGTGGCCGCCATCAATGAAAACGCAATCATGCTGGCAGCCGAGGCCTGCGCTCCCGATGTGCCGGAACTTCCGGGCGGTGGCATCGAAGCGGGCGAGACGCTCGATCAGGCAATAAAGCGTGAATGGTCCGAGGAAGTCGGCATTGCTTTCACCGTCATGGGCCCCCTACAACGATTCCAGCAGGTGCGCGGCTTCTACGCCGATGACCGCGACGAGTTCTGGATCTATGATCAGACTTTTCTGCGGTATGAATTTCTTGACCAGGTGAAGATCGGCCAAAAATGGCTCAATTCAGAGGGCGGAACGGCCGGCTGGGAGGCCATAGCATCTCTGTCGAACCTGTCGATCAATCGCGCACACTGGCGGGCCATCCCTACCCTGTTATCGAACCTCGCACATTTGTGACGATAGTCGCGCGGCGCGCGTCGAGAATCCCTCACTTGCTTGGCACGGTTCCTGGAATCGCGATGAGATAGTTCTCATGTGTCTCCTCGACTCGATAGAACTCTGAGTCAGGCAGGAATCCGTACCGGAAGATGGCTGAACCCGCGCACAAAGGAGGATCGAATGCGCGTGGGTTCGGCCACGACCTCGATGACCTTGAATCGGCGCAGGATTTCCTCCCAGAGAATTTTCAGTTGCAGTTCGGCCAGCCGGTTGCCGACGCAGCGGTGGATGCCGAAACCAAAGGACAGGTGCTGGCGCGGTCGCTCGCGATCAATGATGAAGCGGTGCGGCTCACGTATTGCCGTTTCGTCGCGGTTGCCCGACAGGTACCACATCGCCAGCTTGTCGCCCTTCTTGATCTGCTTACCAGCCAATTCCGTATCGGCCAGCGCCGTTCGCCGCATGTAGGCCAACGGTGTCTGCCAACGGATGATTTCGGGTACCAGGCTGTCGATGAGTGCAGGATTGGCGCGCAACTTGGCCATCTCCTGCGGATTGTCGTGCAATGCCAATAGTCCGCCGGTCATTGAATTGCGCGTGGTGTCATTGCCGCCCACGATCAACAACACCAGGTTGCCCATGAACTCCATGGGGCCCATGTTTCGGGTCGCGGGGCCATGGGCTAGCATGGACACCAAGTCGGTACGCGGCGGCGCGTTGATGCGCTCGTTCCACAGCCGCGTGAAATACTCCAGCATCTTGCGCAACTCGGCCATACGCACTTCGGGTTCGGGCGCGTCCGGATTGGTGAGTTTGTTGGCCGTGGCCATGTCGGACCAGTGCGTCAACAGACGGCGGTCCTCAAGTGGGAAATCGAACAGGGTCGCGAGCATGTAAGTAGTGAGCTCGATCGAGACCAAGTCCACCCAGTTGAAGGTTTTATTGCGCGGCAGGCTGTCGAGCACCGTGACGGTGCGCTCGCGGATCAGATCCTGCCAATTGCTGAGATTTGCAGGCGCGACGATCGAGTTTACCGTCTTGCGCTGCTCGTCATGCTTGGGCGGGTCCATGGCAATGAACATCCGCAGCTTCTGTTCATCGTCAGGCGGGAAATCCATGAGAGTGATGCCGTTTTCGGACGAATAGATGGCATGGTTGGTATCGACCTTCATGATGTCTTGATAGCGCGTTACGGACCAGTAAGTATCCATGCCCGGTATCGGGCTGTGCGAGCGGTGAACGGGATCCTCGCGGCGCAGACGCTCGAAGATGTAGCCGACGGTATCATCGACGAACTCTTGCGCATCGGCCGGATTCAGTTGTTCGAGCGGCAGCGCCGCGACTCGGGCGCGTGCTGCCGCGCGGATGTCGGCTGATTCATGCGAGACAATGGCATTCACGATGTACCTCCTAATCGGCGCGGACCGCTCAATGCTGAGCTTCAGGCGTCCTGACGACAAGACCATGCAGAGCGTCAGTCAGCGTGATCTGGCAGGCGAGGCGCGAGTTTTCGCGTGGCTCGGCCACCAGGTTGAGCATCTCTTCTTCCATCGCAGTACGTGCTCCGGCACGGTCGGACCAATCCGGATCGACATACACATGGCAGGTGGCACAGGCACAGTTGCCCCCGCAGTCGCCGTCGATTCCCGGCACTCGGTTGTCGGTTGCGGCTCGCATGAGCGTTGTGCCCGAGGGCACTTCGACCGGGTGGGTTCCCCCTGCGAAGTCAATGAAAGTGACTTTGACCATACAGAACCTTATGCAGATTTACCCGAGTATCGCATTGGTCAGGGCTGCTGTGCGATAGCTGCCGAAATACTATAATAGTACGTTCGTTCCCGCCGGCGGGATCGGCCTCGTCCCAATCAAAACCGGAAACAGGACAGTTACATGAGCCCTGGAATCCCGCGGACAACCAAATTACCCCGGCGCCTTGCCATTACCGCCGCTTTCCTTATTACATTCGGCGCGACGCCCGCCGCAGCGCAGTGGCTGAACTATAAAACCCCCGGCATCCCGCGCACCGCAGACGGTAAACCCGATCTCACTGCGCGCGCCCCGCGAATGGCTGACGGCAAACCGGACCTGTCCGGCGTCTGGCGAGCCGACGCTGCCGGATTTGCCGAGACCAGCCGCGCTCAAGATACCGTGAAGCTTCAGCCGTGGGCGGCGGCATTGACCGAACAGCGCAAGGAAAATCTCGGCAAGGATTCCCCCAGCACGCTGTGTCTGCCACCGGGGCCGGTAGTCGATATGGGGGTCGGTAAAGTGGTTCAGACCCGCGATCTTTTGTTGATGCTATGGGAGGGAACGCTGTATCGCGAAATATTTTTGGATGGCAGGGACCTCCCCGTGGACCCCAACCCGGACTGGATGGGCTATTCAGTGGGCCACTGGGAGGGGGACACCCTGGTGATCGTCACCACCGGATTCAATGACCGGACCTGGCTCGATGATGACGGCCGACCCCATACCGAGGCGCTGCGCGTCACGGAGCGTTTGCGCCGTAGCGACTACGGCCATATGCAGATTACGAGAACATTTTTCGATCCAGGTGCGTTCCTCGAGCCATGGACCGTGCCTGTGAAGCTTGAACTGGACCCCGACCATGAGCTGCTCGAATATGTTTGCAATGAAAACGAAAAAGATCGCGTGCACCTCGTGGGTAAGGCTTCCGATGTCAAGAGCGTCAAAGTCGCCCCCGAGGTTCTCGCCAACTACGTCGGTACCTATGAATTTAAGAGTCCAACCAGCGGCAAAATTGAAAACTGGATCTTCAGCGTGAACGGGGATCAATTGGTCCTGGGCGGGGTGTTTCCCTCCACGCCGCTGAAATCCATATCCGAAACGGAGTTCTCCGCACCCGCCGGCTTCAATTTTGTATTCGAAAAAAACGATTCTGGAGCGGCCACCAGCGTCGCTCTCCAGTCCGTCGAGGGCAATTTCAAAGCGGTCCGGAAGTAGGCTGCCCGAAAACTAATAGGTCGGGTTGTCACCGGCGGAGGAACCTGCTGAAAGAACCAATTTACCGTCTGCCATCATGACGCTGGCAGCGTTTGCCAGATTGGAACCGTCCTTCGCCAAAAAACCCTTTATTGTGACCTTCTCACCACCTTGCAGCGTGTGCCGCGACCAGCCAAGGCGCATCAGGCTATTGGGGCTGGCCATCTCCAGTTCCCATTTGACTACATTGCCCGATGCATCCGTCACGTCCAGGTATAACCGCGTATGCGGGTTATACCATTCGACTTTGGTCACGACGCCTTCCAGCGTAACGGGCTTGTTGTGGTCAAATTCCGCCGCGAAAGAATGATGCGCGAGCACCGGCATGGAAAACATACTGACCGCGGCCGCGAGCGTCAGCATAGACTTGTGGGCGATCTCCATGACGTCTCCCTTTCGTTATTTCGCGAGGGGGCTATGCGGATCGAATCATAGCATCGGAGCAGCGCGCATCGCGACAGCACATCAGCGCCCTGCCCCGCTTCTGATTGCATTATGGGCGGGAAAGCACGGCGTGGTCTGGGCGGGCTGAGATTGTTCGCAACAGAAAGGAGCCGGCGATCGCGTTAGAGGTTGCTCGGCGCCCCCAGTGCCCGGTCTGCCGCCTTGCGAAATTCGTACATGTCCCAAATCTCAATATGTTTGCACTCCGAAGCGATCGATGCAGCTTCCTGGCGCGATACGCCGATGACTTTAAAACCCATCACGGTGGCGCCATCGCTCGCGATGAATCGGCCAATGCGAGATTCTTCTTCATATACGTAGGAAAAACCGGCTTGACGCTCGCTGAGCATTTTGGCGAGATTGCCGCTGTCTTGGGGTGGCAGTAGGAATGCCTTCACCGCCCCCGTATCATCAAGGCGCCACTTCGCCAGAAAGATTTTGAGCGTGTCTCTCATCTAGTCCCCACGAAGATATTCGTGCGATCCTTGGTTCGGGGCAACAGCAACACGGCGAAATCAAGCCGCCCGTCGCAGGCTGAATGGCGTTATGTCACGGGGCTCACGGGCGGCAACGCTGTACGGTGTAAGGCAGAAGGCGTCAATCAATCAAGCGAAGAGGACAAAATGGAACAAGCACAGCTCATTCAGGCAGCCGCCAGCATCGCCGGTGGAATGGCAGCGGCTCATTACGACAAGTTCAGCGGGCTGGTTGCGGCCAGAATCACGGAGATCGCTGAAACCGCCGTGAAGATTGCGCTGGCGATCGAAATTGCAGCCGCGCGGAAAGCGTAACGGGCATGGGGACACTATCTTGCGCGAATGGATGAATCCCGGCGGCGCTAGATCGATTTAAAATCATTGACTTAGACACGTAATTGGAACCGTTACATGAGTCGTTTTTACGATAGCTTCAACGTCCCGGAGCGTCAACCCGCCACTTACACTACGTTCTTTACGCGGCGGCGTCCGAGCGCCACCCCGAGCCTAATCCCGGTTCTCGACACCAGCCGGGCACCAGAGGCCAGCGTGAACGCCAGCGCACCGTGGCTGAGTTTCTCAGCAAACACGACTCGCGCAAGATTGATCAACGTTGATCTCCGAATCCATTCAAACTCCTGGTCTCGCAGTTCGAAGGCCACGCGCTTCAGTGTGTCGCGGCGAACATATTTCTGATTTCCAACATGAATCAGTACGTAGTTACCGTAGGCTTCGATGTAGTCCACATCGTCGACTGCAATAAAGTACAGCCGGTCCCGGCAAGCGTTTTCACCGATCAAGCGCGTTGGCGATCTGCGGCGCGCGTTATACGTAGAGATTAAATTTTGGGTCGAAGCGGCAAAGTTGTCGCCTCCTGGCGCGGTGTACGCTGATTTGCGCCTCTCACGAACCCTCTCGATCGCAGTGGCGAACCGATCCGCGGTAACAGGCTTCATTAGGTAATCAACTGCACCGACACGCAGCGCTTCAACGGCGTACTCCTCGTGTGCGCTGACCATGATGACCTGAGGCCGCCCCGCAAGGTTCAGAGACCGTAAGACATCGAATCCGGTCATATCACTTAGCTCGACATCGAGTAACAGCAGATCGGGTCGCGCGGCGCGGATCATTTTAATGGCTGTCGCGCCGCATCCAGCCACAGCGACCTCATTGAGGCTTTCATCCGCTTCGCACAGGTCCCGAAGCGCCTCGCGGCTGTACGCTTCGTCGTCCACAATGAGCGCTCTCATGGCGGCATTCTCGCCGGGCGCAGGTAATTCTTGGCGCCGCCTACATCGGACGCCGAAACATGTTGTTGTAACCAACTCGGCATTTTGTCCCGCAGGCCACCGCGCTGGGTGACCCCCTTCCACTTTCTGCTTGGTACTCTAATTTGCTGCGTGTGGCGCCCAAGCAAAACCCGTATTGTTCATGCCACGCAATTCGGAGTCTAGGCACATCCCTTGGTATCCTCCAGATCCGCTTTGTGACCATTCGGCGGTACCACAATAATATCCCCATGATTTTGCGATACGACGCTAGGCGCACTGCGGATATCGTCACAGAAAACCCGCGCTTCATCATGTAACTAGCCCAGTCGCGTCGGCGCGTCGGAATGAAGCGCTCGCTAGGATGCACGAGAATGATTCCTAATCCGCGCGAGTCGGTTCGTCCCGCAAAAACACCGTTCATCACCATACCTCATAGTCTCGTCACATTTTCACGTTATGGGAATTGGCGCGCATATTCTAACTGCAGCCGTTCGATCTGAAGGCCGCATGTCGCACGCGCATTCGCGAAATATCCAGCTTTTAGGGTGCGACATGTAACCACTTTGAACTTATGGGAGCAGCAAATGGGGAATAATCGCAAATTGCAGTATGCAATCCGCGCCGCTATCGCAATGGCGGGCGCGACTGCAGCGGTACCGGCCGCATTTTCACAGACCGCAGCGGCCACCACCGAGCCCGCACCGGAATTGCAAGAAGTCGTGGTAACCGGATCGCGCATTCAGCAAAATCCGAACGACGTATCGATCAGCCCGATCGTCAGTGTCACGGCCCTCGAGATCGCGCAAACCGGCCTGGTACGCACTGAGGACTTGCTGAACAACCTGCCGCAGGTGGTCGCGGAATTCGGCTCCGGTCAATCGATCAGTTCGAACGGCACCGCCACGGTCAGCTTGCGCGGCTTGGGCTCGCAGCGCACCCTGGTGCTCATCGACGGCAGGCGCATGGCGCCAGGCGCCGGCTTGGGCACTTCTGCAAGCGCCGACATCAATCAGATTCCCGCGGCCATGATTCAGCGCGTCGACGTGCTGACCGGCGGCGCATCCGCCGTGTACGGTGCGGATGCCGTCGCCGGCGTGGTGAACTTCGTCATGGATACGCATTTCCAGGGCGTAAGACTGGATGCCGACTACGGCTACAACAGTTACAAAAACAGCAACCAGCAATATCTTGGCCTGCTGGCGGCAGCAGGTGATGAGATACCGCCGAGCACCACCAACGCCGGCGCCAACCGCAGCGCCTCCTTCCTCGCCGGCTCGAACTTCGCCGACGGCAAGGGCAATGCCACGGTGTATTTCACCTACTTGAACAGCTCGCCTGCGGTCGGTTACCAGTACGACTACGCGGGTTGCACGCTCAATACTCCGAGCAAGCTGCCCGGACCCGGGGGCCTACAGTGCGGCGGCTCAAGCTCGAGCGCCACCGGTCGCTTCCTGGAATTGGGCAAAGTCGGCGCCAGCAATTTCTCCACCCTGGCCGATGTGACAGTGGCCAAAAATGTTCCCGGCGGAGCGTTCGCTCCTTACACCGCCGCGGATTCTTACAACTACGGCGCCTTGAGCTATCTGCAGCGCCAGGCAGATCGCTACACGGCCGGCGCATTCTTGAACTACGACGTGTCGGATTATTCCAACGTGTACTCGGAGTTCATGTTCGCGCGCAATACCTCGCAGGCCGCGTACGGTCCCAGCGGTGCCTTTGCGTTCCTGACACCGGTGATCAGCTGCGCAAATCCCTTGCTCAGCGCGCAAGAAATGGGCGTCCTGTGCACGCCGGGCAACATCGCGGCCAACCAGGCGACTTACGGACCGGGTGGGGTCTCCCCGAACGCGGGCGTGACGGGCAATAACATCTTGTTGTACCTGGCCCGCCGCAGCGTCGAGAGCGGTCCACGCCTCGACAACTACTCCTCGAACAATTTCCGCGAGGTGCTCGGAGTCAAGGGCAAGATTGCCGAGCCTTGGAGCTACGATGCGTATGCTCAGGTCACTATTACGCAGGTGGCTGACGATCAAGGCGACTACCTTGGTACCACCCAGATCAACAATGCGCTCAACGTGCTCCCCAACCCGGCGGTGGGCGGCGTTGCGAGTCTTCCGGCCGGCGCACCGGTCTGCGCCTCGGTCCTCAATGGTTCGGACACCAAGTGCGTCCCGTGG
Source organism: uncultured Gammaproteobacteria bacterium (assembly GCA_963787695.1). Classification (GTDB taxonomy): domain Bacteria; phylum Pseudomonadota; class Gammaproteobacteria; order Steroidobacterales; family Steroidobacteraceae; genus Bog-1198. The sequence continues at coordinate 4,130,328 of CAWBDX010000002.1, read as the reverse complement.
AACATCTATCAGCCGGGCGGCGTAACCGCGGCACAGCTCGCTTACCTGCAGGTTCCCTCGACCTACGCGATTACGGACACGGAATATATCGCACACGTGGACGTCACCGGTGATCTCGGCAAGTACGGCATCCAGATCCCGACCGCCGCCAGCGGCCTGATCGTCAACCTCGGCGCCGAGTGGCGGGAAGAGAAATACATTCTTAACTCCCGATTACATTTTCGAAAACGGTTTGAATTCCGGCGGCGCTGGCGCGATAAGGCCTATCGACGGCCAATTCCGTGTCGGGGAAGCGTTTACTGAAATGACCCTTCCCATCATGGATGACAAGCCGTTTGCCTATGCGCTATCGGCGAATGCCGGCTACCGCTATTCGAGTTACACCGACGGCTTCGATACCAACACCTACAAGTTTGGCCTCGAGTGGGCGCCGATTAGAGACATACGATTCCGCGGCGGCTACAACCGCGCGATTCGCGCGCCCAGCATCGAAGAGCTTTACGCCCCTGCTACCATCGGCGCCGGCGGTACGGCGGATCCTTGCTGGGGAGCGGCAGTCGGAGGTTTGGTGAACGGCCACACGTTTGCATTCTGCGCAAACACCGGTGTGACGGCAGCGGAGTTCGGCCACATCCTGGCGAACCCGGCCGCGCAGATCAACACGTCGGTGGGCGGCAATCCGAACCTCACCCCGGAAAAGGCCGACACCTACACGGCAGGCTTCGTGCTGCAGCCGAGTTTCCTGCCGAATTTCGTGGCATCCGTCGACTACTACGACATCAAGATCCAGAACACGATCACATCGTTGACTTCGAACACGATCGTTAATAATTGCGGCTTTACGGGATTGGCGTCGCTGTGCGCTCTGATTCACCGCGGCGCGGGCACCGGCTCATTGTGGTTCAACAATACCGATTTCGTGAATGCGGACACGGTTAACATCGGTACGGTGTCCACGAAAGGTGTCGATGTTGAATCCCATTACCTGTACGACATCGGTGCCATGGGCAAGCTGACATTCAACCTGGCCGGGACCTACACCAATAGCTTCGATACTCAGCCGCTGCCGACCAGCGCATCCTATGATTGCGTGGGGTACTATGGAACGACGTGCGGTGCACCTATCCCGAAGTGGCGCCATGTGTTCGGAACAACGTGGGCCACGCCGTGGTGGGGTCTCGATATGACCTTCCGGTGGCGTTACATCGGGCCTACGAACACAGACCGCAGCAGTTCGGATCCGCAGCTGTCGCAGACATATCTGGCGTCCGACTCGCACATCGGCGGCTACACCTACCTGGATTTCTCGGCGTCGATCCCGATCGGCAGCGCCGTCAACTTCCGGGTGGGCGTGAACAACATCGCCGACAAGGCGCCGCCGGTGGTCGCGAACGGCAACTATTCGGACTGCCCGAATACCTCCTGCAACGACAACACCTGGGTCGGAACCTACGACACCATGGGCCGTTACCTTTACGCGCACATCCAGGCCAAGTTCTAGGCGAGACGCAATGTTTCCTTAACAGGCGCAAGGCCCAATTGGTTCAACTTCAATAGGCCGCCGCGTAACTCCTGAGGGCCCGGGCGTGTGAGGGCCCTTTTTTATTTAGGGCCTCATCTCCGACTACCCCTTCGAGTCGAAATCCCCCTGCCAGCCACATAGATAGGTTAGCGCCACCTGGTCCCACGGCGCCATCACCGACCCCCACGCTTCCGGTAGAACCACCGTATGCTGGTGCCCACCTTCGAGGTAGATGTCGAGTGTCATGGCGTGCACGAAGCTTTTCTTGCAATCGTACTCGCTGAACTGCTCAGACCTTTCGATCCATTCCTTCTTGTACATTTCAAGGTGGTGCTTCGGAACATATCTGAATAAGGCGCTTCTGACGTTGCCAACTACTGTGATGGTTTCGCGATCCACGTAGGTTTCAGAATCGCCGTCGGCCGATTTCCCCAAGGAGAACCAGTCTGCGGCCTGCGTCATTCCGGACGCTACAAGAAAAATGGTGAGAATCATCAACTTCACGATTGCTCCATTGACACCGATAGGCAATGCCACTGTCGTCAATTGTTTATGGCAGCGTCGCGGTCCGCACCAAGAATGCAACCAACCCGAGCAGCGCAAGCGCGAAAACCCAATAACCATACTTTCGAAGCCAGGCCATGTAACCCCTACGCTAGCGGTGATTGTCGCCTAAAATCGGCGCGCTGCCCGGACGATTCTATCGGACCCAAAGCGGGTAAGTCGGCAACTATTTTCCCATGCGCGCCCGCAGCTGTGTCACCGTATGCTCGCCGGGCGGCGCCTCAAGGGTGGTGCCCGTGCGCGACGATGAGCTACGAAGGAGCGAGGCCACATGATTTGGCAGCGCTGCAATGGCCGGCAAAAGTTTTTCTGCGGACACCGGTCGTGCGAGCAGATATCCCTGTAGATGAATGGGAATTAGATCTCTCAGCAAGGCAAGCTGTTCGGGGCATTCGATGCCTTCAGCCGTCACTTCAAGACCAATGCTGTGGCAGAGCCCTACAAGAGCCTTGGCGATCGCCGCCGACCGGGCGCTGGTATGAATGCTGGCGATCAGCGTGCGATCGAGCTTCACCCGGCTCAGCGGCAATTGCTCGAGCGAAGCAAGCGTGGAGTATCCAGTACCGAAATCGTCGAGCGCGATGGCGACGCCGTGGCTTCGCAATTGTCGCAGTACATCAATGGTAGTCGCACCGGTCTGCAGCACGTTTTCCGTCAGTTCAATCTCGATACACTGCGCTGGCAAACGATGTTCGAGCAACAGTCCCATCACGTGACCGACAAAGCGCGTATCAAGCAGCTGGCGCGAGGATAGGTTGATGGCAACACGGGCCTCCGGCCAGGCTCCATGGTGCCAATCTGAAGCCGTTTCGATGGCAGAGCGCAGCACCCAGTCGCTGATTTCCAAGATGAGTCCGGATTCCTCCGCAATCGCCAGAAACTCAGCAGGCGATGCTAGGCGTCCATCAGGCAGACGCCATCGTACCAATGCCTCGACGACGCCCGCGCTCAGGGTTCTGGCATTGACCTCTGGTTGGAACACCAGTTCGAATTCACCCCGTTCCAAGGCGTAGCGCAGGCCTTGTTCGGTGGTGAACTTGGCCGAGGCCGCCTCTAAAAGGGCTGGGCTAAACACGCTAAGTTGGCTGCGTCCCAGGGCCTTGGCACGAAACAGTGCGGCGTCCGCCGCGCGCAGAAGCGACTCGGCGTCTCGTCCGTGATCGGGATACAGTCCGGCGCCCACGCTGATGCTGATCATAAGATCGCGGCCGTCGACGGCGACCGGTTGCTGAAATGCATGTACCAGATCCCACCCGATTCTACTCACCCCATCCAGGTTGACCGCGCCCTCGCACACGATGGTGAATTCATCGCCGCCCAGACGCGCCGCAAAGCCAGCGGGACCCGCCCTCGTCCGCAATCGCTCCGCGATTGCGCCAAGCACGCGATCACCGAAAGCATGCCCCACGCTATCGTTGATGTTTTTGAAGTTATCGAGGTCGACGAAGAATACAACGACACTGGAACCACTCGCCCCGGCCCGCGCGATTGCGGCGTTCAGATACGTGAACAACTGGCGCCGGTTCGGCAACTGGGTGAGCGGATCATGCTCTGCGAGATGCTGCAGCTCGCGGGTGCGCAAGTCCACCTTCGCTTCCAGCTGCTCCTGATTGCTTCGTGTCACCGCCTGGGCGAGGGTCAGCCGCTCAGCCATCTGATTGAAGGAAACCGCAAGGTCATCCAGCTCGCGGATGCCGCCGCGCTCAATTTGCACGCTGGCGGCGCCGGCAGCGAGCCGGCGCGTCGCAGCTCTGATTCGGCGCACCGGCACAAGCACGCTCATCACAGTGTGAATCGATATCCACAGCAGCAACACCAACACCCCCGCGCTGACCCAGAAGATCAGCGTCACGTCCTCTGGCTTGGCTGCAGCAGTTGAAGTGGTTTCGGTCACACTGAGCGGGTCGGCCGGCGCACTGGCGTTCGATCCTTGTTTAAGGTTCGCCTTCGTGGCTCCAACCGACGCCGTTAAGCCGAGCGACTCGATAGCAAAACTTTCGACTGCGGCGCGGCGCTGCGAATCTATTAAAATCAGCAAGTCCTGCAACGCGTTAATCTGCGCCAAATCGGCCTGGGTCTGCGTGAACCATGTCCTGCCCTGAGAACGCGTCAAAGCCACTTCGTTTTTCTGCAGGCCGGCGCCGAGAGCCGCCTCGCTCACGCTTACCGCATCCAGGGCACCTTGATCATAAGGACCGGTACTCGGCAAGCTGGCAAAACCTCGACGGATTTCGTCGAGTCTCGAGTTCAGATCAACCAGCGACTGGCGAGCAAAGACCACACGGCCAAAAATTTTCCAGGACCTGCCGAGCGAAGACTTGGTGCGTGCATCCAGTACTTCGAAGCGTTCCCAGAATTCCTTGAGAACCTGCTCCCGACTCTCGGCGGCACGCACCAGTTCATCACCGAAGGAGCGATACGCCATGAGTCGCGCGAGCAGTTTCTCCAGGGAGGCGCCCGCCGCCACCGAGCCGCGTTGCGAGGTATAGGCCCGCGTCTCCCGCTCGAAGTCTCTGACCGCGGTCGACAACTGCGTATCGCTTGCGTCATTCTGGATATCCAAGCGACCGAGTACTGCGCCTTTATAACGTCCGATTGCGGCGATCAGCGACCTGGCGCTGCCGGCTTCTTGCTCCTCCAGCGCCCGAGATGATGGTGTAGGCACAGCAATCCGCACCACACGCGTGCGAATGACCAAAATCTCGTGTTCGATCAGCAGATTTGCAGCCACCGCGAGACCCGCCACCGCCACAAAGGCAACGCTCAGGCGTGCGCCGATGCCCCAACGCAAATTCAATGACAGCGCGCGCAACCGGGGACTAATACCGCTCTCCCAATGGCCTATTCAGTCGGGTTCGGCAAATGCTACCGAGTCACATACTCAAAAACCGAGATGCGATCGCCGACGTGGTGATAGCGGGCCTAAACCTGCCTTTAGCCCCGGGGCCCCGAGCGACTGGTCGGCCCGAGGAAGACTTTTTGCTTGGCGACATAATACTTTCGCAGCTCTCCTCACAGTGAACCACCGCTCGGTACACGCCCGCGGGGTTGCCGGGCAGATCACGGATTGGCCGTAGGGGTTTTCCCTAAACTTTGTACGCCTGCAATGAACTAGCAGGCCGCAGTCAACCGTGGAGTCAATGAATGATCCTCCTACGTGCAAGGCGCTCTGCCGGCGCTTACCTTATTACAGGCAAGTCGGTGTGTGCGCTGACTCTGTTGGGCATCATCAGCGTGCTTTCGGCGTGTGGTTGGTCGTCCGAGTCCTCCTCAGCCAGCATGCCGCTGCCCGCTGAGCTCACCGCCATCGCTGTAGGGCCGCCCGATAGCAGCGCCGCAATGGGCTTGTCGAGTCAGTTCAAGGCGACCGGCGTGTTCACCGACGGGTCGAAGCGGGACCTGTCGTCTCAGGTGATCTGGAGATCTGCGAATTCAGGCGCGGCCTCGATCACCAACACGGGTCTCGCGACAGCTGTCGGCCCCGGCTCTACTACCATCAGCGCCTCCCTGCGAAGAATGACCGGCTCAACTACCTTCAACGTTACCGCCGCGACTTTGGTGGCGATCGACGTGACGCCGACGATCGCAAGTCTTGCCAGTGGTCAGACCACTGGTTTCACAGCGAGCGGGGTCTACACGGACAATTCGGTACACGACCTGACGGCTTCGGTAATTTGGAGTTCCTCCATCACGAGCGTCGCGTCGATCAGCAATATGCCGGGCTTCAATGGAATGGCCACCACCGCGAGCCCGGGCGCGACGACGATCACGGCGACTCTTGGCGGCGTCTCAGCATCCACCGTCCTGACCGTGACCTCTGCGACCCTCGTGTCAATAGGCGTAACGCCGGCGAACCCAACCATAGCCAGCGGTCTTGCCGATCCACTGCAAGCCACCGGTGTCTACACCGATCATTCGACGCATGACCTCACGAGTTCAGTAACGTGGAGCTCTGCGGATTCGACGGTCGCCTCGGTCAGCAATATTTCCGGATCGAACGGAGTGACCACGGCAACAAGCCCTGGTTCTACGACCATCTCGGCAACTCTGGGCGGCGTTTCCGGATCGACGACCCTGACAGTGACCGTCGCGACCCTCGTGTCCCTTGGCGTCACCCCGGCAAATTCCAGTATCGCTAATGGACTCAAATCCCAGTTCATTGCCATCGGAACCTACACTGACAGTTCCACGCAGATACTCACTGCACAAGTCGTATGGAACTCCTCGGATCCGAGTGTGGCGGCTGTGAGCAATGCGTCCGGTTACGACGGGCTCGCCACTGCACTGGCTCCCGGATCGGCCACAGTTACTGCAACACTGGGCGCCGTGTCCGGATCGACTAGTTTGACCGTCACTCCGGCAACGCTTGTCTCGATCGGCGTGACACCCGCAAACGCAAGTATCGCCAATGGTCTGACGAATCAATTCATCGCAACGGGTGTATATACGGACAACTCGACGCAGAATCTCACCGCTTCTGTGGCGTGGACCTCCTCCAATACGGCCGTTGCGTCGGTGAGCAATGCCCCGCTTTCCCACGGCCTCGCGATGGGCGTAAGCGCTGGATCGGTCACCATCACAGCAGCGACCGGCAATGTATCCGGCTCGACCGGATTGACCGTCACGCCGGCAACACTCGTCTCGATCAGCGTGACTCCCGCGAACCCGTGCATCGTCAGCGGCACGAACCAGCAGTTCAACGCCACCGGCACCTACACCGACAACTCGACGCAGATCTTGACGAGCTTGGTGACTTGGAGCTCCTCCGACACAAGCGTCGCCTCGATCAGCAACGCATCGAATTCCAACGGCCTCGCCACCGCCTTGAGCCAGGGATCGGTGACGATCACGGCGGCTCTCGGGAGCGCGAACGGTTCGACCAGCTTGACCGTGACGCCGGCGACCCTGGTGTCGATCGCCGTAATCCCGGCGAACTTAAGCATTGCGAACGGTACCAGCCAACAGTTCGCGGCGATCGGAACCTATACGGACAACTCAACACAACCACTGACGACGTCCGTAACCTGGAGTTCCTCCGTTACGACGATCGCGTCTATCAGCAATGCAACCGGCTCAAATGGCTTGGCAACCTCGACAAGTCAGGGATCGGCTACGATCACGGCAACACTGGGCGCAATCTCCGGCTCGACCGGCTTGACCGTCACCCCGGCCACGCTGGTTTCCATTGCCGTAACGCCGGCTGCTCCAAGCATTATCAACGGCACCACACAGCAGTTCACCGCAACGGGGACCTACACGGACAACTCGATGCAGAATCTCACCGCGTCTGCAACGTGGGCGTCCTCCGCGACCACGATCGCTGCCGTCAGCAATGCTGCGGGATCAAGCGGTCTTGCGACTGCCGCCGGTGTCGGCGTGACATCGATCAGCGCAGCGGTGGGAACCGTGACGTCCCCATCCGCGACATTAACCGTAACGGCAGCGCCTCAGTATGCCTACGCGGCAAACCAAAACGCCAACACTTTGTCGACGTACACGATTGGTGTCGGCGGAGTGCTCACCGCGAACGGCACGGTGCCGACCGGACAGGAGCCCAACGCCGTCGTCGAGGACCCCGCGGGCCGCTACGTCTATGTGGCAAACTGGATCGACAATACGCTTTCAGAATATACGATTGGCACAGGCGGCTCGCTCACTGCCATCGGCACGGTCGCGACAGGGGCGAACCCCGCATCCATCGCCGTGGACCCCACGAGCAGCTACGTCTACGTCGCGAATCTGGCCGCGAGCACGGTCTCGCAGTACACAATTGGGGCGGCCGGCGCGCTGACCCCAATCGGCACACTGGCGAGCGGAAATGGTCCCGCATGTCTCACCGTCGATCCCACCGGCCCCTATGTTTACGTCGCCAACCAAAACAGCAACAACGTGTCGCAATACACGATCGGCGCGGGCGGTGTGCTCAGTTTCAGCGCGACGGTAGCGGCTGGAAACTATCCCCAATCGGTCGCGGTCGACCCCAGTGGCCGATACGCTTATGTGGCGAACTACAGTGACGGCACCATCTCGCAGTACACAATCGGCATGGGCGGCATGCTCACGGTTATCGGTACGGTGACTGCTGGGAATTCTCCAGAATCCCTCACGGTCGCCCCCAACGGCCGGTTTCTCTACGCGGCGAATCACGGAGACAACACGGTATCGGAGTATCAGATTGGCCTGGGTGGCGCACTCACTGCCATTGGCACGATTGCGGCCGGAAGCGGCCCCTGGTTCATCACCATCGATGCCTCGGGCCGCTATGTGTACGTGGCGAACTTCAATGACAGCACTGTTTCTGAGTACACAGTTGGCGCGGGCGGGCTGCTCACTTTCACCGGTACGGCGGCGACTGGGAACGGGCCCAACGCATTCGACACGGGTTTCTGATTGGTGTAGCGGCTTGCAGTGATGTGACGGCCCACTGCTAACCAGTTCCGACCGGGGGAGAATATCGGAAATTTGCCGTCGCTTGGGTTCCAGCCTATCCTTTAATCCATCATGCGTGTTGCAGCTTGAACGGCGCGTAAATGATCATGGCGCAGCCGCGGTTACAGCAGCGTAAATGGGCGGCGGTCGCTGGTCTCTTTGGGCTTTCAATGAGTTGTGTTGCGTTTGCTGCTCAAAACGAATCGCTCGTCGTCCCGAACTCCCTCACCAAGATTGAGTCTGCATCCGGGCCAACGCTCAAGTCGCCATTGCCGGACCTTATGTCCGACAAGGCATACGAGGCTGCTGTGGCGAAAGATGCTCGGATTGTCTCAACTCTCTTGGCTCACCCAACAGCGGAACACCTCGCAACTGCCGCCCTGTTCGCGCGAGTTCCGTTGAAGGATTTTAGCCCTGACCGTCCCTTGGAAATGATTCATCGCGCAACCTTGCTCGCTCCCAACAGTCCTGAGTTGGCTTGGCTCGAGCTTTCCATTTGCCGACGGGTCGAGTGTGATGCAACGTATCAGATCGAGAGACGAACCCAAGGACTGGATCCCGATAATGGCTTCTTGTGGGTCGCGGATCTCGATCGCAGCATCGCCGCCGGGTCTGAATCTGCGGTGACGGGACTTGTTAATCGAATCGGTGCGAGTTCCAAGATCACCTTCTATTGGAATCCCCTCATGGTCATGACGGTCGATGCCTTGGCTGTCGGGGATCCCAAGCTGGGACTGTCGGAGCGGGGCGTTACCGCTGCGGGGGTGCTGGCCGGAACAATCATCCCGCCGCTACAACCTTTATCGAAAGCGTGCCGCGTCGAGCAACTCCCCCAACAAGGGCGCCGTGCCGCTTGTGCGGCCCTCATGTCCCGCTTGGAGCAATCGAGCAGCATCATCGGCCAAATGGTTGCCCTAAGCATTCAGGAGCGATGGTGGCCTGCGGGAAGCCCCGAGCGCGCCGTGGTCACCGCTAAGCGCCGGCGTCTTGACTACGTCATGTCTGAATCTAGCCGAATGCGGCTGTTCCACATGAACCACGACATGGCGTTGCGAATCGAAGCCGCCCGGAGATACGAACGTGAGGAGGACGTAGACCTGGCGCTCATCAAGGCGTTTGGGCTGCCTGTTGAGCCACCCGCGGAATGGCACGAAAAATTTGGAAATTGGTAGCGGGGGCCGCACGCCAGTCATATACCCTTAGTTCGTAAGGGCCCGAAATGAGCTCCGCGCGGCCGCCCCGGCGCCCCAAGTCTGCTACATTCTGCCGGATGAATGATGCGCAACCGCAAGATCCGCGCCGCGAGCTGCAGTCGATGCTGGCGTCGCGCCTGGCGCTCATCGTGGTCGAGTCCCGCGAAGAGTCGCGCGTGCTTTCGCTCGTGCGCGAGGTGAGCCTCAAGGTGAAGGAAGGCCGCGGCTGGGGCGTGTTTCAATGGACGGTCACCGAGGGACTGCAGCGCATCGACATCGATATCGGCGGTCCGCAGCGCATGCTGGCGGATCCGGAACAGCTGCTGAAGCATCTTAAAGCCACGCCGATGCCGGGTATCTATGTGCTGCTCGACTTTCATCCGTATCTCAAGGAACCGGTGAATGTGCGGCTGCTGAAGGACATTGCGCAAAGCTACGACCATGTGGCGCGCACGGTCGTGCTGATGAGCTACGAAGTGACCTTGCCCGAGGAGCTGGAGCAATTTGCGGCGCGGCTGCATCTGGCGCTGCCCACGACCAATGAACGGCTGATGATCATCACGCGCGTCGCGCGCGAATGGAACACGGCGAATCCCGGCAAGCCGCTGGCACTGGACCGCGAAGTGCTGACCAAGCTGGTGGACAATCTGAACGGCCTCACGGCATCGGACGCGGAGCGCCTGGTGCGGCACGCGATTTTCGATCATGGCGCCATCACCCTGGCGGACCTCGTCGGCGGTGCTCGCCGAGAAATACGAGCTTCTGAATCGCGGCGGCTCGCTGGCGTATGAGCCGGCAACGGCCAAATTCACCGATGTCGGCGGCATGCAGAATCTTGCGGCATTGGCTCACCAGCCGCAAGCCGGCTTTCGATGGCAGCGCTCCGGAACTCGATCCACCGAAGGGCGTGTTGCTACTGGGCGTGCAGGGTTGCGGCAAGAGCCTGGCGGCGCGCGCCGCGGCGGGCATCTTCGGCGTGCCGCTGGTGCGCCTGGATTTCGGCGCGCTTTACACCAAATGGCAGGGCGAAGCGGAGAAGAACCTGCGCGAATCGCTGCATTCCGCCGAGGGCATCGCGCCATGCGTGCTATGGGTCGATGAGATCGAGAAGGCGCTCGCGGAAGGCGAAGGCGACAGCGGCGTGTCGCGGCGCGTGCTCGGAACCTTTCTAACCTGGCTGGCCGAACAGCGTGCGCGCATTTTCGTGGTCGCCACCGCAAACGATATTACGGCGCTGCCGCCGGAACTGATCCGCAAGGGCCGGTTCGATGAAATCTTCTTCGTCGACCTGCCGGGCAAAGATGCGCGCGCCGAGGTCATCGCCATCCACTCGCGCAAGCGGGGGCTTACGTTGAGCCCGCAGGAGATGGCCGCACTGTCAAGCCGCTGCGCGAATTTCTCAGGAGCTGAGATCGAACAGGCGATTGTCGCCGCGCTGTATAGCGCCCATGCGGCCAATCAACCGGTCAGCGCCGCCATGATCGCGCATGAAATGCAGAGCACCCGGCCGTTGGCGGTGGTGATGGCTGAAAAAGTAGCGGCGCTTCGCGAGTGGGCCGGCAGCCGCACGGTGTCGGCCGACTGAAGGTGCCAGTAACGAGAGGATGTCCTGTCCGAGCCGTCACTTTTTGTACCAATTTAGGATTGTCTCCGATTTATGGGCGAACCTGGCCTAGCTCTCAGGACTTCACATTCCATGCCTTGAGTTTTTTTGCAGCGGTGCCGAACGGTCCGAGTTGGTACTTCACGAGAAAACCGGCACGTCCCCCAAGGTCATGGGACCTGATCTCGCGGGGCGAAGAACCCGACCGTGCAAACGAGATCCGCCTCTCAGCGCTCTTTCAGTAAGAAATCGCGTCACTCGGACCAGAACTTTTGCTGATCACTTCGGTGGAACATTCGGTACGGGAGGGATATCGGTGTTTTGTGCCGAGGAGACCAGCCATTGGCCTTGAGCGCTGACAGTGACAAATGAAAGAATTCCCTGTCGCGTGGGAAGCGGCACCCCGTCGATTCCCGTATCCCCTGACAATTGCCAGCGCATGTGAACGACAGCCACGTCCGGACGCAGCACGCGCACGGCCGTCTCGGTCGCGACGAGGTTGCTGTTTTTCATGCGGGTCGCGTGTATCGCCTCGTGCGCCTTCTGAATCTCGGGCCGGCCATGCCACCACATGCCGATCACGTTGACAAAATCCGCGTCCTCGGCAAACAAGTTGGCAAAGCTCTTCATGTCATGACGGTTCCAATCATCGACAAATGCCACAGCGACCGCTTTCGCAGCGGAAGCTGCGGTCGAGCGACTGGAGGAAGCGTCCGCGGCTGCTGTCATGTATGAAGTTGTAATTGCAATTGCGGCCATGGTCAATATGCGACGTGTCATGGAATTCTCCGGCCGGCATTCTAGTTTGGAATCTAAGGTTCCATCGGAGCAGAGATAGAGACTGCCCATTGCCGTACGGTAGTCGCTTTGCTTCGGATGCACAAATTCGTGGCGGCGCCAGGGCTTCCAATCCGGCGAGCCTCCTCGGTTGGCCGGTTAGCGACCGTCACGGAAATGAGGCCGCGCTGTCAGCTTTCGAGCAGCCAGATGGAGCAGATTGATTTGGCGGCACAAATGCGCGAAATTGTCGCATCCAATTGGCATTAGGCTTAGCGAAAGCGGTCAAGGTCTCGATGAAAATCGCATTTACAAAGGGTTCGGCTAAGCACGACGTGATGGAAATATTGAGGCCCGATAAGCCGCCGGAACGGGTGAACTGCCCCAAGCAACGAATCATTCCCCACGACATGGTTCACTATGCGATCGAACACACCTTGCAGGCGCGCGGCTTTCTGGGCAGGGTCAAAAACGGTCAGGCGTCATCACTTCAGATGCCCGCGGAATCCGAGAGTGACTCGGTTGAACGGCTCGTCGAGGTATTTCAAGGCGATGAGTGGTCGGGTGGAAATAGTTCGGCCTGCGAGATCATCCAAATGTACCAGTTGACCTGCATGGCTCGACGGTGCCCAGCACTTCCTATCGACGAGTCGGCAGTCGAAGCAGTTAAGGATGCGATGGCGGACCTCACCCGTCGTTGGCAAACTATCGCAGTCGGTGGTTCGCTGCAGTTGGAACTCTGAGCACTAGAGTACGCTTGATCTAGGAGATCGGCTCGATCTAAGGGGCAGCGTCGCCGAACTCGTTGATTCGGTTAAACCATCGGATACTAGACTCGCGTGAGTCCAGGGCAGATCTCGGCTAATGATCACGCTTTTTGTCAGTGGGATTCAACGTGACTCCTTGCTTTCCCGGCACTCACAGGCCAGCATGACCTGCGCAGTTAAAATGTCTGCGAAGTGTTCATTGGTAACATCCGGTCTCGAACCCACTCCCGCCGGTCGCGACCGGCGGCTATCCGGCAGCCGAGATCAGGCCTTCTGCTTCGCCTTCAGCCGCTCCGGGACTTTCGCTCAAGTGCGCCGCGCCGTACTTGTGCTGCCTCCCCGGTGCGCTTGGCGTAATCGATATCACGCGTGACGCAATGCCGCGAGTTCAGAAAAACGTCCCGCCGCGCGAACCAGAATTCCCCGAGCTGCCAGCCGGCATCAATGTGCTCGAGCATGGCCGCGACGCCAGGCGCCGGGTGGGACCCCAACGTATTTCTTGAACGTGCGATTAAAGGCTGCTTCGGATTCGTAGCCTACATCTGCCGCCACCTGTGCGAGCCCGGTCCCGGGACGCTCTAGCAAGCGCGTTGCCAATTGCATGCGCCAACGGGTCAAATACTGCATGGGCGAGTCATGCACGAAGCGCATGAAATGCTCAGCGAAGGCTGAGCGGGATTGGCCGACCTCTTGTGCCAGGCGCTCCAAGGTCCAGTTCTCGGCAGGTCGCGCGTGCATGAGGTGTAGCGCTGCGCTCACATGCGGATCTCGCAGACCAGCGAGCCAACTCAATGCATCCGCAGGCAGAGTATCAATGTAGCGCCGCACGACCTCTACGAACATAAGTTCAGCCACCTTGGACAGAACCGTCTCGCCGCCGGAACGCCGCGTTGCCGTTTCGTCGACCGCCAACCGGATCAGCTGCGTCAAGTAGCCGGTGCCGTCGATTGTGCGTGCGTGGAGAACTTGCGGTAGAGCGGCAAGCACAGGATTGAATGGTCTGGCATCGCATCCGAGGTAGCCGCACACGAAGCGGGTGCGATCGCCGCCGTCCTGGCCTTGACCGATCACAAAAGGCAACGGCCGGTCTTTCGGTCGATAGTAGAGTCCAAGATCGGGCGGCGCCCGCATGCCAGGGGCGGAACAAAAGACATGCGCATCTCCCATAGGTAGGACGATGATATCGCCGGCCTCAAGGTGAAGCGGCGGCTTCGAGCCGTCCTCCAGCTCTGCCCAGCAATCGCCTGCCGTCAGGGCGTGGAACATGATCACATGCTCGGCTTCCGGCATGACCGAGCCGGCGATCTTTTGTGCGGCCGGGGTCGCTGCTACCCACGGCGCCTTCGCATCGACATCCACATCGAAGAAGATCGCGCCGGTCAGTCGAACCGCTTTCAAGACATCTGACAACACGTCCATACAATCCTCCTCGAGGACTGATTGCAAATTCATTTGTACAAGCGATCAATACTTTGGACTAGCAGATAACGACGTCAGACGCTCGGTCATCCCGGCATGAGGCCACCCGCGATAATATTGGCATACCGGCAACGATCCAACACCACTTGTAAACAGGGGGAGCACCGTGAACAAGACTCTGAACCTCACCGAGCTGAAGGGAAACATCCGCGGTCAAATCATCGAGCGCAATGACGCGAAGTTCAACGACGCGCGCGCCCTCTACAACGGCATGATCGACAAGCGGCCGCTGGCTATTGTGCGGTGCGCCAACGTCGCCGACGTGATCACGGCGGTGAACTTCGGGCGCGACAGCGGAATCACCATCGCCATCAGGGGCGGCGGACACAACGGGCCAGGTCTCGGCAGCGTGAACGACGGCCTCGTGATCGACCTGTCTCAGATGAGGGGCGTGCGCGTCGATCCCACCAGCCGCACCGCCAGAGTCGAGCCCGGATGCACCCAGGGCGACGTTGATCATGCCACCCACGCTTTTGGGCTGGCTGTGCCGGCAGGTATCATCTCGACGACGGGCATTGCCGGCCTGACTCTTAGCGGCGGCCACGGATACCTGACGCGCAAGTATGGTCTCACCATTGATAACCTGATCGAGGCCGACGTCGTGCTCGCCGACGGTAGCTTCGTAACCGCCGGCCGAGACAACAACGCCGATCTCCTGTGGGCGCTGCGCGGCGGTGGCGGCAACTTCGGCGTCGTCACCAGCTTCCTGTTCCAGCTGCATCCCGTAAGCACCGTATTCGCCGGCCCGATCGCCTTCGACCAGAAGCACGCCCGCACCATCATGCAACAGTATCGTGAGTTCTTGGGATCCGCGCCGGAGGAGCTCGGCATTTTTCTCGGCCTGAAGTCGGTCCTCTCCTGTGCGCCGTTCCCGCAAGAGCATTGGGGCAAGCGCATGTGCCTGCTGATGTGCTGCTACGACGGCTCCGAGGTCGAAGGAAAAAAGGCCCTGGCACCGTTGCTCGGCAAGTTGCCCGAGCCCTGGTTCGACTGGACGGGCACGATGCCATACCCGGCGGTGCAGAGCATGTTCGACGGGCTCTACCCAAAGGGCATGCAGTGGTATTGGCGCGGCGACTTCGTCAAGACCCTGACCGACGCCGCGATCGACACCCACCTCGCCCAAGCGGCGCAGACGCCGACCGAGCTCTCCCTCATGCATCTCTATCCCATCGACGGTGCCGTACATCGCAGGGCTGGGGGTGACACGGCGTGGAGCTGCCGCGACGCGACTTGGTCGATGGTCATTGCCGGCATCGATCCAGACCCGCAAAAGGCGGGCACCGTGACACGATGGACCAAAGCCTATTGGGAGGCGGTGCACCCCTTCAATCTCGGCGGCGCTTATCCGAACTTCATGATGGACGATGAGGGTACTGCGAGACTCGAGGCAAGCTTCGGCGAGAACTACTCACGCCTTGCAGTTGTGAAAGAGAAATACGATCCGAAGAACCTTTTCCGCGTCAATCAAAACATCAAGCCGGCGGCGTGAATTCAATTCGGCCACGTCACCACGCCAAGGAAATTGGCCCTGGCGGTGACGGGTCAGTCATTAGGCGTGTCGTGGACGCCGAAATAGTACGATGTCGTCCCTTAATGCAACGGAACCCGCGCCGGTATCGGGCGACAGATCCGCAAATGGCGCAGCTGGTTCCTGGCGCATAGAGCCCGTGTATGCGTACTTTTGTTCTTAGCGCTAACTCCTAGTAGCCCATTCTAGGCACATTCGCAGCCAGATTTCACCCAGACCCATATGGCGGCGGCCGGTAGCGCCGCAAGGCGGATAAGCCGGTCCGGTCGGCGATTCCTAGCCCACGTCTCATTTATTCACTTGGCATATTGAACACGTATAACAATTTCATTTTAAAATAAGTTCACGAATATATTCTCTGCGCAGAACTTTTCTGTATTCATTCCGGCCCACTCTGGCCTTGTTCTGAACCTCGGTGCTACCGATTACTTTCTTGGCCACCGCTTCTTCCTCGACACCTCTATCTAAAGCCGCCATGTTTTTATAAGTGATCCACAGAATTATGTTGGGGTGATCCGGTGATTGTGGAGTGGCGCTGAAGACCTTGTAATCGATGATTATCCCAGCTTTCTTCGTGGCTTCCATGGTCGGCTTCCATGTCGCATTTAGCCAATCGATGTACTCTTCAAAATGCCCGTACTCAATTCGTATTTCTTGCACGAGAGTGACCGGGCCCTCCGTATACGCGCGCTCATCCTTGGCACGTGCATTAAGCGAAAGTGAAGAAGCTGCGAGACACATGGATAAGACAATAGTCCTAATCATTTTCTCTTCTCCTGTTGTGATGTATCTCGAACGCGCTTGAGTGGGAGTCCCCGGGAGGCAGCCATCCTCATTACTTCGGCTTGCGGAACTTCAGGATGAACTGGTCCGTGTGTCCGCGAATCGTCGGGTCGAACACTTTGGCCGTGCGGGGGTCCGCCGGATTGGCGAGAATCGAACTCTCCGAGTCGAACTTGAATCCCGTGGCTTCGACCTCTCGGCGCACGGTCGAGGACTGGATGCGATGCAAGGTCTCGGTTACATTTGCGGGAGCACCCAGAGCGGCGGAATGATCGAGAATCACATACACGCCACCGGGCTTCAGCGCATTGTAGACGGCCTTGTTAAATGCGGCGGTGTCGACCGGGCCCATGAACTCGTCGTGTAGGTCGTGGTAATTTTGGGAAATCCAGAACAGGTCGAGCTTCTCGGGGAACTTCACTCCATCGAGCGCCGCGGCCGTCGTAACGGTAACGTTTGGGTGAGCGACGGCATAGCCCTGAAGCTCCGCGACGGCGCTAGGGAAACTCTTGTACTTGAAGAATGCGGTGGGCTCCACGGCGTAAACGTGACCCTTGGAGCCGACGACGCTGGAGAAGAGACGCGTGAAATAGCCTGCGTCGGCGACGTAGTCGGCAACCTTGTCACCCGGTTTGATGCCGCTGAAGGCTAGAGTTTGCTCCGGTTTTCGGTCAGCATCCCGTGTGGTGTCAGAGTCCGAGCGCGAGGAGTCGGCAACTGCCGCGGCAAGTGCTGCCGATACATCGGGCAAGGGACCCCCCGCAGCAAAGGCGATAACCCCAAAAGCAAAAGCGCAGGCCGCGAAGGCGACAGCCATGATTTGCATGGGGGGTCTCTGAAGACTCCGCTCCTTCGTACGGTGGGTGAACCTCGTGTTGATGACGCCACTAATTATTCTCATGGTTCCAATCTCCTGATGATGCAAGCGTTTGGCGAACTCTCAAATTACCGGTACCTGCGGTTTGCGCATGGGGGCACACTCGACGGTCTAAGACACAAGCGCGGACGGCGGCACCTCGATTTCGCCGCTTGCGATGTAGGCCGTGCCACCACTAACGCTGACAGAGGTCACGACGCCATCGCGCTTGCGCGCTTGCGCTTCGATATCACTCCGCCGCCCCATCGAGACGCCTTGCTGGATCGAAAGGCGATAGGCTGTCCCGCCAAAATCGGACTTCGATGCCATGGCGCCGACGAGGGCTGCACAAGCGCTGCCTGTCGCGGGGTCTTCTTCGACGCCCAGCGCGGGTGCCCACATGCGAGCATAGAGTTTGCCGCCATCCCCTAGATTTCCTGCGAAGAAGAAGATGTGGGGACCCCACGCGCGCGAGAGCGTTGCCGCCCAGGCGGCCCGATTGATTGCCGCCCGATCGACGACTTCGTTCGATTTCAGTTGCGCAAAACAGAATGGAACACCGACGCCCGCGAAAAAGACTCGGTTCACCCCGGCGGGCTCGATGGATAGGACGGCGGCGAGATCAGTCGGAGAAGGTGCGCCGGTCGGTGCATCGATCTTCCCCGACAACGTCAACGTGCCGTGGAAACGCCCGTTTCGCCGAGCGACGTCGACCGTCACGGGACCGACATTCTCCTCCAGAATCAGTCGGATCGGATCAGCAGTCTGGTCACGCTGTTTCATCACCAGCGCACAGGCGGTCCCGATCGTGGGATGTCCCGCGAAGTCAAGCTCTGCCCGAGGCGTGAAGATGCGCACGCGATAGGTATTGGGATCGTTCTTCGGCAGGACGAAGGTCGATTCAGGAAAGTTGAACTCGCGAGCGATCTTCTGCATACCCTCGGTAGAAATCCCGGTGGCGTCCGGCAGAATCGCGAGTTGGTTTCCGCCGAACGGCGTTGAACTGAAAACATCGACGATGTGAAATGTGTACTTCATGAGATCACCCTCCGTGCGTCGCCTCAAGCCTTGACGACGAGGTCGATCTCAACGCAGGCCCCCAGCGGCAGCGCGGCCACCGCGATTGTCGTGCGGGCGGGGAAGGGCTGACTGAAGTGCTTGGCGTATACGCCATTCAGTGCCACGAAATCACTCATGCTCGTGAGATACACACCGGCGCGCGCGACATCATCGAAACTCTTGCCGGCCGCCTTGAGAACCGCCGCGAGATTCTGAAAGACGCGCTCTGTCTCGGCCGCAATACCTCCCGCCACGACCTTGCCAGTGGCCGGGTCTTGGCCGACCTGACCGCTGAAGTAGAGGAAACCACCGACTTCGATCGCCTGGGAAAACGGGCCGACCGGCGGCGCAAGTTCGGGCGAGGTAATTGCGGTCTTGCTCATGGAAAACTCCTCTGGACACTGGCTTAGATGGTCAGAATGGTGGAGCCGGAGGTTGCGGGCGCTTCCAATGCCTCGTGGGCGTCTGCAGCGTCCTTGAGCGCAAGGCGCTGATTGACGTTAATGCGCAACTTTCCCGAAGCCACGACCTCGAACAGCTCGTTAGCGGAAGCGGCTGCGAGTAGTATCCCGTGCGGTGATAAACATCGATGTAGTTGAGGCCCGCCGCTGCCTGGCGCAGGCCCACCTGACCCGACCCGGGCTCACCGACCTCGATCAGTGTCCAGTTCAGAACCTCGGGACCGCCCGTCTGCCGAATCTGAATCGCATAAGGCATACAGATTTCCGCAAAAAGATGTACTTCCCGATATTTTGATGCAAAATCAAAATTCTACAACTTCATTATTATCACGATTATAATGCCATTGGAGCACGATTATGTTATTCGTCGGGAAAACGCTTTAGGAGACCCGCTTGCTCGAAGATTTACGCGCCCTCGTAGAGTTCGCCCATGCCGGGTCCATTGCCGGTGCAGCCGATCGTCTATTCCGGACGCCCTCTGCGATTACCCGGCAAGTGCAAAGGTTGGAGGCTGCATTGGGTGCCGAGTTGCTCGACCGCTCGGTAAAGCCGCCGCGCCTGAACTCGCTGGGCTCCCGGGTACTCGAACAAGCGCGAGATCTGCTGCAGCGGACCGAGGCGCTGAAAGCTCTTACGTCGAGCGACGCTGAACCTCACGGCCTCTTGCGCATCGGGCTCGCGCATGCCCTGGCCGAGGGGTCGCTTATCGGACCTATTCAGGCGCTGACTGAGAAATACCCCAAGGTCCGACTGCGGCTGTCGAGCGAACTGACCGGTGAATTAATTCACCGGCTGCTCGCGGGTGAACTCGACGTTGCTGCCGTGCTATTGCCCGAAGGTAAAACCGCGCCTCCACCTCTTCTGACGAATATCATCGCTAGCGACCGCATGGAAATCGTTCAAGGCGCCGCAGGCAACGTTGACGGTGATTGGAAAAGCTTGGGCCGAGCACCCTGGGTGCTCAATCCGCCCGGGTGCTTTCTTCGGGCGAGCCTCATCGATCGGATGGAGCGTGCCGGCTTCACCCCCATGATTGCGGCTGAAATCCACAACATGCATATGCAGCTGGCGTTCGTTCAGTCCGGTTATGGTGTCGGTCTGCTACCCGCTCGCTTTATTGCCAGGCATCGTTCTATCGATCCCGTGAAAGTATTGCGTCCCCGATCGTTTGACCTGCACCGATCCGTCGCGATAGTCCGGGTTGGGCAACTCGGCGCCTTGGGGAAGGCCGTCGAACTGTTGGCACACGGATTTCGGCAATTGTTTGAGGCCGCCGACACAAGGAAGCCCGTGACGAGGCACCGCAGGGGTATGCCCGCGAATCGGCGGGCGGCGCGACCGCCCAGGTAGTCACCGGACATCGCTTATTCCAGCGTAAGCGTCCGTAAGCGCTCGAAGTACCACACGTTGACTTCGGAGCGGATATTGATGTCCGGTCAGAAGTCATTCTCGTGAGCCACCCAGTAATGCCAGTCGGCGATTGCCTGGGCGGTGGCTTTATCGGTGCCGACGAGCTTCAGTTGTGCGAGCGGTACGCCCAGTGAGCGACGTCCCCATCTTCCCCGGACCACGATCTGATGGACACAGTGCTCGGTGGATGCAAGGCCGGTAACTCGGATCTTCTCACCCTTGCGCAGCGGGGAGATGGGCCACTGTTTGATGCACTCGGCCTCGAACGGGAAGCGCAGTTCGCTTTCGAGGTAATAGTACCAGCTCATCGCGCGCTCTTCGTCGGTGTAGGCATCAACGATGATCTCATCGATGATCCGCGCCTCGCGCTTCGGCTCTGTTTTCTTACCGCCCACGCTAGTCTTTAGCTCACGGATCTGAACGGCAGCAACGCCTCGATGTGCGCGACGCTCTGCGCCGCCGGCAACTCGGTGAACAAGCGCCGCAGGTACGCATACGGCTCGAGTTCGTTGGCCCGCGCGGTCTGAACCAGGCTGTAAATATGGGCACTCGCCTTGGCGCCGCTCACCGTATCGGCGAACAGCCAGTTACGTCGCCCCAAGGCGAAGGGGCGGATCGCATTCTCGGCGAGATTGGTGTCGATGGCGAGCTTGCCATCTTCTGTGTAGCGGATGAGCTTGGGCCACTGTTTGAGCAGATAGGCGAGCGCTGCGCCGAGTCTTCCCGAGGGCAGCGTCTGCAGCTCGAGCTCGGTTGCCCACGCATAAAGTGATTCGAGTAGGGG
This sequence comes from uncultured Gammaproteobacteria bacterium, assembly GCA_963787695.1. Taxonomy (GTDB): domain Bacteria; phylum Pseudomonadota; class Gammaproteobacteria; order Steroidobacterales; family Steroidobacteraceae; genus Bog-1198. Next base: position 4,109,110 of record CAWBDX010000002.1, on the reverse strand, counting down.
GATGGCTTTTTCTCGGCGCACTGCCGCGCGTTCCGCGTCACTCAAGGCGCTCGATTCACGTTCGATTTTGTACAGCTCATCGATCCGCCGTACCGCCTCGTGAGAGGCGGTCGCGCTCTTCTGCTCCTTCTTCGGCAGCGCTTTAATGGCCTCGAAGAACTTGCGACGGGCATGCGCGATACAACCGCAATGCACCAGGCCGTGGTGCTTCGCGACCTGATCGTAGGCGCTATAGCCATCGCTTTGGATCACCCCGTGCGCTCCCTCGAGGAGCCGAGCGGCCACCTCGCTGCCGCGACTCGCATCGTAGTCAAAGAGGATGGTCCTCTGGCGCGGGGGACCGGCGACCCGCACCCACATCCAGTGCTGCGAGGGCGCCGCCTTCTCGCTATTGATTACTTGTACCGGCGTCTCATCGATGCGGATGTAGCCGCTGCTGCGCAGCCGCTCATCCATGAGGTTGATGAGCGGTTGAACCCGCTGCGCCAAGGCGATGATCCAGGCGGCCTGAGTGGCCCGCGGCAGCGCGACCCCGTAGCGTGCGAAGATCGCTTCCTGGCGATACAGCGGCAGTGCATCGACATATTTACTCGTGACGAGATGGGCGAGTAACCCGGGAGCCGCGTTCGTGCGAGGCAGGATCTGCTCGGGCAAGGGCGAGGTTTTGAGGCACTGCTCGCACCCCGGGCAGGCATACTTCTTGCGCACCTGCTGCAGCACCTGGATTTTCGGCGGCACGTAGTCGAGTTGCTCCGAGACTTCGCTGCCGATCTCGATGAGAGTGCCGCCGCATGCACACTGGCGCTCACTCTCGGCGATGTCGTGGAAGATCTGCACTCGAGGCAGATGGGCGGCGATCGGCTTGCGGCCAGCTTTGGCGCCCGTGCTGGGTTTGTCCTCGCGCTGCGGCGTGGCTTTGAGGTTGACTTCGGCGCCAAGGACTTCATTCAACTCGGCGATCGTTTCCGCTTCGTTGAAGAGCTCGCTTTGGCCGGGGGCGACGTGCAGCTTCTCGCGGCTCGCCCCGTAGCGATCGGCTTGCAGGATCCGAAGCGCCTCTTCCAAGAGCCGGATGCGCCGTTCGCGAGCTGCCAACTCGGCAGTGCGCTCAGCATCGCGGCGCCTTAACTGATCGACTTCACTTTCCAGCAAGGCGATGCGCACCGCACCATCCATGGCCTCGGTGAGCGCATCCGCTTTGCTTTCCAACATGCGATAAGTATCGCATGATCTGATTTTCGATGCACGAGTAAATGCCTATATTTATAGGCTTTTAATCACCCGACACGGCGCATCAACATCTCTCGGTGACCCTGCCTCCACAGATCAAAGCCTTCGAGTAATTCCTCTAGCTGCTCGCCGCGGATCGTCACCGTCTCGCCCTCGATGTGTCGCGGGAAGATGAACCGATCGCGGCCTTCGAGCCGCTTGCTCCACAAGCACAAGCCGTTCCTCTGCCAATAAACGATCTTGATCCGGTCGCGTTGCGCATTGCTAAATACGTACAGCGCGGGCTCGAAGATATTGCGCTTCAGTGTCTGCTCGACGATCAGCGCTAGAGTCGCGGCCTGCTTGCGCATGTCCACCGGTGCTACGCACACGTACACCGCAGCGTGCTCCTCGGGGCGCATCATGCGGGCTGCTCCAGCAGTTCGAGCACTCTTGGTAGCTGCCGCTCATCGCTCAACAGAAGATCGGCTCGACGGCCATTCGCCAGATGCAGCTGCAGATGTAGAGGCGCCGGCACCGTGCCTTGCTCCGGCAGAATGCGCACACGCGCAAATCCCGGCGGCGTTGTCCTCGCTAGCACCGTTGATCGACTCGTCTGCTCCGCTTCTGACGGAAGCCCCGGCCATCGTCCGGCGCTGCGCAGGTTCCTCTTCCACTGATACGCTTCGCCGGGCTTGAACCCACGCCGCCGGCAATAATCCACCAGCGACTCTTTTAAATCCGCCGCCTCCTGCAATCTACGCAGCCACTCCGCCCCTTTCGCACCCCGATCCTCGCCGCTCACCATGCCGCCGTCCTCCGTTGTACACCGGCTCCATCTGTATCAGGCTATCCGCACTCAGGGCAGGGGGTGGAAGATCGAGCGCTTACCCAAGAGCACCACAAGGCACTACTAACTCCCACAAAACTCCCGCAATCTCCTGGTGCCCCATTTTGACCTTTTGGGGGTCTTTTTAGAAATCGATCGGGTGGTTAAATACCAGGAGGTCGGGACCATAGAGACCGCGTCAGCGTCGGATTGACTGTCTATAAACAGGACCAAGCGCCCGCCTCAATGACTGTCACGTTCATACCGAATCGAGTCAGTCCCGCATGTCGCACCAGCCGTTTACAAGACTGAGCGATGCACGGTTCATCAAAGGGACGCGGATAGGTGCCCCCTGACTCCTACGGCACGATGGAAATGTCGATTTTTTTCATAGCGAGTCAGTTTCCCCCGGGCCACGCGCTAAAGCCCCAGGAGGGTCTTCAAGCGTGAGCGCGTTGCTTGAAGCGTGGCCCGCGGCACACTGCAAAGTTTCTTGGCGTTACGCGCCTTGCAATCGATGGTGCGCATTTGGTGAGGCAGCACGACGCCTTGGACGGCAATCCCCGGTAGAATCAGAACTTCGAGGTCATTGCGCGCGCCTTGAGCGCGGCCCCCATGGGTCGTGATGGCGCAGACCATGGCAAGGCCTAAGGTGCTTTGCAGCGGTTCGACCGACACCACCAGCGCGGGACGTCGCCCTTGTTGCTCATGACCAACTGCGGCCTCCGCATCGATCTCCAGAATGTCCCCCGGGGCGATGGCCATCGGTTCGCCTTAGAAAATTTCCTTGCCGCGCGGCGCACCGAAATCGATGTCGCCCAAGTGCTGTCGCTTCGCCCGCTTCAATGCCGTGACCAGATCGCGATGAGTAAAGGGAGTGACTTCTTCGGCCTTTTCGATGATGAGCTTTGCACCGTCAAAATGAAATTCGACGTGCTCGCCTTCGCTCAAATCCATCTGCTTCGCAATCGCGGAAGGAATCCGAAATGCAAGGCTGTTGCCCCATTTCAAAACGGATTGTCCGGACATAATGGCCTCATAAGAGTTAATACGACGTATAGCCATAGTATATACATACTTAAGATTTGGCAAGCCGACATTAGTTGCCGACCTTAGTGGCTGCCATTGAATTCGCCCGAGGTGCCAAGAGTCTTGCGGCTTGCCCGGAGGGCTTTCGCCGCAACCACCAAGACGACGGGGCTTACCCGAGATCGTTTAACAGGTCTTAGGCTCGGATCCGATATCGCTTCCTGACTGCGAGCATTAACGGGTTGGGCCCAGATAGACGGCCACCGCTCCGATTCGGCAGTGCATCTATATCGGTAGCGCGACTTCTGCTTCTCCGCGTATCTTGATTTCACCGAATTGATCGATGACCTGGAGCTCAAGTCTGACAACCCGTTGTTCGCCGCTGTAGTGCTTGTCCACCACTTTGCCGGTGCACGTCAGCGCGTTGCCGACATGAGTCGGCGCCGCAAACCTCGCCGAATATGCGCGAATGGCGGATTGCGGGACCCACTCAGTGAGCACCTGGGCAAGATAGGCCATGCTCAACATGCCGTGGCCGATGACATCGGGCAGGCCGGCGGCCCGGGCGGCATCGATGTCAATATGCACGGGATTGTGATCTCCCGAGGCGCCCGCGAACAAGGCCAGCGTCGTGCGGGTGAGAGGACCTTTCTCGACGCGAGGAAGCTCATCGCCAATGGAAATCCTGTCGAAATGGGGGATCTCCATACCTATGCTGGCCGTTTACAAACGATGAGCGTAGCCATCTCAAATACGCCCTGATCATGCTGGTTTCTGGCGAAGGTGCTCATGCATACAAAACCCAGCAGTCCGCCCTTCTTCTCGTAGACGTCGGTGATGCGTCCGCGCACGCGAATCGTGTCTCCCGCATACATCGGAGCGGAATAGACGAATTTCTGCTCCGCATGCAGTACGTGTTCAAGCTTTAGCCCCAGCTTTTCAAAGTTGAACCCATGAGGATGCAAATTATTGAGCGTAAAACCAAATGTAGGAGGGGCCAGAATGGTCGGGTGACCCGCGGCGCGCGCCGCGGCAACGTCAAAATACACAGGGTTGGCTTCCGAGATGGCCGCGGCGAATCGCTGGATCATTCCCCTCTCAATTTCGATGGGGAATTCCGGCGTTTCCATGCCAATGCACGATGTTTCGATCATAGTTGCCTTCGCCGGTCTGGCCACTAGGCGAAGCTTCCGGCTTCCTCGAATGTCAATCGTGGATTGCGGGGAAACAGATTCTCATCTGAGCCGTAGCCAATACTGCATAGAAAGTTGGACTTGATGCGGGTCCCGGCGAAGAACTCAGCGTCCACCGCCTTGTTGTCGAAGCCCGACATCGGCCCTGTGTCCAAACCCAGTGCGCGTGCGGCCAGAATCAAGTATCCGCCCTGAAGGCTGCCGTTGCGAAACGCCGTCGTGTGCGCAAGCTGTGCATCCTGGAAGATTTCCCTCATTTTATCCCCGCGTGCGGGAAACAGTTTCGGCATCTGGTCCGCAAAATCCAAGTCGAAGCCTATGATGACGGTAACTGGCGCGGCGAGGATCTTTGGCCGATTGGTTTGCGAGGCGATCGCAGCGAGCCGCGCTTTGCCCTCGGGGGTTCTAACCCAAACGAAGCGACCGGGGCAACTGTTGGCGGATGTCGGTCCCAGTTTCGGAAGATCGTAAAGCTCGCGAATCTGCTCATCGGATACTGGCCTATCGGTCCAACCGTTGCGCGTTCGCGAAACCCTAAAGAGTTGATCCAAAACTGCATCATTCATTTTAACTGACATTGAGTCTCTCAATTTAAGACGAGGTCTGCATTTGAGCAGCGATGGCCTTTGCAAACGGCCGTAGACCCAGCATGAAGGCGACGGCTCCCACCGGTCCAATGATTCCTGCGACGATGGCCATCGAGTGGCCCACCTCCGCGGGACTTTTGAATATGCGGTCCGTCACCAGTGCAATCGACGTTGGTCCCAACGCCGTGGCGATGATGGTGACGATGAAAAGATAAAGCGCCGACATCCTGGCGCGCAGCCTCGCAGGGGTGAGCTTCTGAATGGCGGCCGCCCCTGCGGTGTAGGCAAAGCCCCCGAAGAAAAACACCACCGAGAAGCAAAGGATAGCGATCGCCGGCGTATTTACCAAAGGACCGGCGACTCCGGCAACCATTTGCATCAGCGCCGCGATCAAGCCGATGCGCAGCGTACCATCCTTAAGGTGCACCCAACGATCGGACAACGCACCGCCGGTCAATGCGCCCAGGGTCCCGACAATCAATACGGCGAGCCCGAGACTCTGCCCGGCCTGCGCCGCCGTGAAGCCATGGTGGCGAATCAAAAACGTCGGCGCCCATGCGCTGACGCCAGTGAACGCCAACCCGCAAATGGAAAAACCGGCGAAATGCGCAGCGATGGCAGCCTTGTGTTTCGCGAGGAAATGTCCGAATGCGCCCGGGTCGGCTGGCGCGGCTGGCGCAAGATGGCTGCGTCGAGGCTCGTGGATGGTCAGCGCCAGCAGGGCGACCAGCAGTCCCGGCAGCCCGACGAGCACAAACACCATCTGCCAGCTGCGAAATGACCCGAACGAGGTCTCGATCGTCCCCAACTTTGTCGCCATGCTGACCACAGTACCGCCGATCAATAACGCGAGGCCTGCGCCAACATTGACGCCCGACGCGAATACACCCAGGGCCCGCCCTCGCTTGTTCTCAGGAAATAAATCGGCGATCAACGAATAGGTCGCGGGGCTCAACGCAGCCTCGCCAACCCCCACCCCCAATCTTGCCGCGAACAATTGCCAGAACGTGCTCGCCAGCCCGCAGGCCGCGGTCATCAGGCTCCAGAAGAAGATTCCGGTTGCTGTGATTACCCGCCGCGACCCGCGGTCAGCCCAGATTGCGATCGGGATGCCCATGGTGGTGTAGAAGATGGCGAAGGCCAGTCCCTGCAGAAGGCTGATCTGGGTGTCCGAGATATGCAAATCGCGCCGCAGGGGTTCGACCAGCAGGGAAAGGATAGTTCGATCCACAAACGAAACCGTGTAGGCGAGAAACAGCACGATGACGGCCCACCAGGCGCGCCTCAGACTCGGATAGTTTTCTGCCGATGTCATGAGCAGAGTGTTCGGCTAGCTTCGCAGCTGCTCAGGTCTTTTATAACGCACCCGCAGCTCACGGCGCAGCACCTTGCCGGTGGCGCCGCGAGGCAGTTCCTCGAGCACCACAATTTCCTTTGGACATTTGTAGTGCGCCAGCCGGGCGCGGCTGAACTGAATCAACTGGTCTTTTGAAATTTGCTGGCCCGCGCGATTAACGACGGCGGCAACAATCATTTCGCCCCAGACCGGATCACTCACACCGAATACCGCAGCCTCGGCCACCGCCGCATGGCTGGCGAGCACGTTTTCAACTTCCGACGGCATGACATTCTCACCGCCGGTTATGATCATGTCGTGGATGCGGTCGGTCAGGAAAAGATAGCCCTCTTCGTCCAGATAACCACCATCGCCGCTGCGAAACCATCCCTGATCGTCCAACACGGCAGCGGTCATGGCGGGCTCATTGCGATAGCCGAGCATGCGCCAGGGTGTGCGAATCTGTACTTCCCCGACTTCCCCGGAGACGAGAATCTTTCCCGTGGCCGGATCTGACACGCGGATCTCTATGCCTGCATATCCGCGACCTACCGACCCCAACAGGCGGGTGCGTGGCCCCTCGAGCGCGTGATCCTCCGGATTAAGAAAGGTCGCCGGGCAATTCGTTTCCGTCAAGCCATAACCCTGCGCGAAACGACACTTCAAATGCGTCATCGCCTCGCGCAGCAGAGGCTGCGTCATCGGCGCTCCGCCATAGGTCACAATCTCCAGGCTGTCTACGCGTACATTGGCGTTCTGCATTTCGTTGAGTACCATCCGGATCATGGTCGGCACCAGCACGGCATGCGTCACCTGCCAGCGGTCGATAGCCGACAGAATGAGCGCGGCCGAGGTGCTGGCGCTCACCACCTGTTGGGCGCCGATAACCAGGCTTGATTGAGTCCATACCGACCCCGTCAAGTGAAATACCGGCGCCACGATCAAGGTGATGGAGTCAGGCCCCCAGCCAAACGGTGTCTCGGCTGCAACCGCGGCATCAGTGCGCGCGAGTCCGTGCAGCACGCCCTTCGGCTTCCCGGTTGTTCCCGAGGTGTAGTACAGAAACACCGGATCGAGCGGATCTGGGACCAGTGCCGGCATCGGTTCGTGCCCCGAGGCCAACAATTGCGCGAACGATGTGTGCTCGCCAGCGTTTTCCAGATATACCAGCCGGGTGACCTTGCCCTCGCCAGCGCATGCGGCGATCGATGGTGCCAGTTCGGATTCGGTCACGATCAGTTTCGGGGTGCAGTCCGTGATGATCGCCGCCAGTTCGGCCGGCGTCAGCCGCCAATTCAAGCCGACAACGACCGCCCGGGCCCTGCGCGCGGCGACGACAAAGATGGGAAACTCGTATCGATTCCGACCGAGCCACGCCACATAGTCGCCCGGGTTGACTCCTGCGCGCCGAAACCCGTTGGCAAGCCAGTCGGCGCGGTGATTAAGTTCCGCCCACGTCAGGATGCCCTGATCGGACAGCACTGCGATTTCGTTGGGCATCGTGACGGCATGCGATCTGACCGCGGCGTCGACACCGTTAGCGTCACTCATCGCTACATCCGTGGAGTAAACGGAGCGAAGGCCGGCAGTACCAGAATCCCGGGCGGTGCCTTGCAGACAGTCGGAATCGAGCGGATCACCGGGCCCGAAACACAGTATTGCATCGCTTTGGAGCGGTCCGGCAGGCCTTCCGGTTCAACCAAATCGATCCTCATGTGAATGCCCGGGGCGCCCCTGATGTCGATTTCCCAGCCGTCATTTTTGTCCCAGCCGGCAATCGTGCGATCGCCGATCCACAGCATCTGAATCGTAAAAAATGGCTTATTTCCCGCCATACCGCGCCAACGCCAACGGAAATTAATCACGCCGCCCGCGGCGACTGTGCCGGCGGCCAGTTCCACATCGTATTGCGCGACGCCGAACTCATGATCTGCGACGATTCGATCGTATTTTGTCTGCAGTGCCAAGCCGGTGTACCCGATGACCTCGCCGAAAATATGCTCGAAGACACCATGCAGCGGGGTGCCTCCGGCCTTGAAGTACTCGATGGGTTTGCCGGCACCCACCAAATCGAAAATAAATGGGACGGACTTTATATCCGCCAAGTTGTAAACCTCGGTAACCGTGACATCATCGACGTGCGTGCACGTTCCCGTCATCGCCACAGCGATGCGCTCGGTGATGAAACCGGGATTAATGCCGGTTCCAAACAGCGTAGATCCGCCTTCTTTGCAGGCGGCCTCAAAGCCTGCCGCGTATCCTTCGCCAATCGCCTTAGGATATATGTGGGCCACGGTCGTAATTACGTTCTTGCCCGATCGTAAAAGCCTCTTGATCGTCTTATCGTGCGACTTCACGTCACCCGCATTGAGAGGAATGTACAGAACGCAGTCGGCCTTCAAGGCGACGATTTCATCTTCCGATTTGGTCGCAATCACTCCAGTCTTGGGACGGCGCGCGATGTCGCCGGCATCCAGACCGACTTTGCGATCCGAATGAACGTAAAGGCCAACCAACTCCAAGTCAGGATGATCGATCACCGCACGCAGGCAGGTTTTCCCGATCGCGCCCGTTGCCCATTGAATAACTCGATAGCTCATTATTCCCCGCCTCCTTTTCTTGCCGGCGATGCGCCGCGAATTCGTCCCCACTGGACCAACGACCCGCCGTCGATGACTAACGTCTCACCGGTAATCCAGGACGATTTATCGCTCACCAGGAAACAGCACGCATCGGCGATTTCTTTTGGATTGCCAAAACGCTGCAGCGGCAGACGCGACGCCATCGCCGGGCCGCCTGCGGCGACGAAATCGGCGGTCGCATGGGTCGTAACAATGCCCGGCGCGATCGCATTGACACGAACCTTGGGCGAAAGCTCTGCCGCCAAAATTCTCGTCATGTGCAGCAGCGCAGCCTTCGATACGCTGTATGCCCCCATTCCCGGCTGCAGGGAAATTCCCCCCAACGAGGCGATATTCAATACCACGCCTCCATGCTCGCGCATCCACAGCCGCCATGCCGCCTGTATCCATAGGTAGGGTCCGCGCAGATTCAACTCCCAGGTCGCATCCAGATTCGCGACCGGCAGATCGAGCATGGCGCCAAACTGCAGTGGTCCGCCGGCATTATTCACCAAGATGTCGATGCGACCCTGCAGGTTCATTGCCTGCTGCAAGCAGGTGTTGATGGCGTCTTCTTTGGAGGCATCGCCCTCGAAAATGAAGCAGCGCGAACCGAGTGTCGCCCGCGCCGCCTCGAGCGATTTGCGGTTGCGTCCGGTAATCATGACGCTTGCCCCTGAACGCACCAGTTCGGTGGCGCAAGCCAGACCAATTCCCCGTGATCCTCCCGTAACGACTGCCACTCGCCCTGCGAATTCGCCGCTTGCGCGCGCCGCCGTCGATGCTTGTGCATCAGTGGAATTAGTATTCATGATCGGGAACTCCCCTCGTCAAAGCAGCATCAGGCACGCAAGCTATCTTTGTCAATATTCTTTACTTAGTGCCGAATAAAGAATTGCCGCGTGTCAGCTTTACTGCACCGCAGCATCAGGCAACGACTTCGACTACTTCGACTTCTGGAGGACCGCTCAGCGTGTTCTGCACCAGCGGATTGGTGTTGCGCACGTAGTCCGCAGCCAGATGCAGTTTGAAGGCCTCTTTTGATGCGTAGATTTCCACTATCCGGTAGCTTCCCGGCGCGGCGCGATTGCGCAAAATGCGGTACTCGAGATTGCCGGGTTCGTGGCTCTTCACTGCCGCGGCGAGTGCTTGCACCAAACCTTCGAACGCCTCCCTCTGCTCGTCACGTACTGTCATTGTCACGATGATGCCGTACATATCGCAAGCTTTCTGCTATTGGTCGGCGCGCGACTCATCGGCGCCGGACTTCGCCAATGTGCTCACATACGTGGCGTATTTCGGATTGTCGATCGACATCTTAGCCATTGCGGTCCTCATTAGATGATCGAGCAGTGTCGGATCGCGATACGTGAACTGGCGCTCGCGAATCCTTGTGCACAGAAGCCGGTTCAATTCCTCGCGCGCGCCGGTTGCTCCCAACAGCGCGCCGAGGCGCTCCTGCTCTGCCGCGTCGAATTGCACCCCGCTGCTCAGTTCGCGTCCGAGAATGCTTAAGGCATTCACGGCGACCTGTAGGTGATACTTCCCTGTTCCGTCCAAGCGCGGCAACACCTCCGCCTTCAGGAAATCTCGCACGGCATCGAGAAGCTCAACATTCGTCGGTCGATTGGTTGGCATGATTCACGCTCCACGCATCAGTTGCAGAAGATCCAATTCGGTCTCCGAAGTGCGGCGGCCGATCACGGCGCGTTCGATGGCAGGGCACCTCGCCGTTCAAATATTGAAATGCGAAAAACAAACAGATCAGCCCCCACTTAAGACAGCCCAGCACTGTCCAGAACCTCACACTCGCTGCGCATCCACGGCGCGTCCGCCAGCGGCCTCATAACAGCTAATCAGGTCGCACAGTTTGCCGAAACCACCCATGTCGTGCTCGAGTTGCCCGAATCGCCACGAAGGCACGCATATCCATCCAAAATCCTCGGTCGGATCTCCGATATGCGCCATCTCCCAATCCAGAACGGCTCGGATACCCTCCGTCCCCACGATGAAATTGCCAAGGCGGAAATCGCCGTGCACCAGCGTGGTGGCGCCCTGCGCCGGCAGGTGGTCCTCAAGCCACTGCAGGGCCAGTTCAAACACCGGCAGCTCTTCGCCGAAGCGCCGATAAATCGCAGCAAGGGAATCGAGACTGTCGCGAGCGCCCCTTACCGGCAACGCCGGCAGAGTTTTCGTATCCAGAGCATGGATGCGCACGAGAATCTCGGCGCACTGGCGCGTCATCCCGGCCCGGGCGGCCGCAAACTCATCGAGTTTCAGGATGCGTGGACCGAGTGTTTCGCCCTCGACTCGGCGCATCACGAAACCATTGCCAAGATTATCCGCATCGTCAAACGCAAACTGCACTTGCGCCACCGGTACACCACCCTCAAAGGCCGCCGACTGTACTCGTGATTGCAGGACCCGATCGAGACTGGCCTCGAATTGCTGTGCGCCGGCCATTCGCTGCAGGATCAGCGGTAGCCGCGATTCGGAATTTACGACGTCGAATTTCCAGGTCTCTGCGGAGGCTCCGCCGGATAATGCTTTGAGGTCGTCAATTCGCACGGTATCGCCGAAGCGGCGTCGAATGGCCCTCTCTAGAGTGTTCGCCAGATCCTCGGACATTTAGGGAACGATTCGCCGTTGCGGTGTCGGCGACGAAGTTGACGGTGCCTCTACCATCGCGGCGGATCCACTTCCCTGCAAATCCTGAAGTCCGAAATCGTGACCAGATCCGCCGTCGCGATAGTACCGCAACAACTTTTTTGCGACGGATTCCATGTGCACTTCGTCAGGACCGTCGTAGATGCGGGCCTCGCGCGCGTGGCGATACATCATGTCGAGCGGCGTGTCCGGCGTCAGGCCTTTCGCCCCATGCACCTGTATTGAGCGATCGATCACATTGTTGAGCATCTTGGCACCGACGACTTTGATGAGGGCAATCTCGTGCCGCGCTTCGCGGCCCTGGTCCATTTTGCGCGCCGCATCCAATGTCAGCAGGCGGCTGGCCTGGATCTCCGCTGCGCTCTCAAACACATATCGCTGCAGCATCTGTTTATCCGCAAGTTTGCTCCCGAATGCCGTGCGCTCATGCATGCGGCGGCACATCAAATCGAAAGCACGCTGCGCCTGACCGAGCCATCGCATTGCATGAAAGATGCGCCCCGGACCGAGTCGCTGCTGCGCAATGCGAAAGCCCTGCCCTCGAGGTCCGACCAGATTCTGCCCCGGCACGACCACGTTGTCGTAGACCACTTCACAGTGTCCCCCCAAGATTCCGAGCACCGGGGTTTCGCGTATCAGCCGGTAACCGGGCGCGTCGGTCGGCACGACGATCATGCTGAATGCCTCATGCGGCGGCGCATCGACTTCGGTCCGGCACATGACCGTTGTGTATGCCGCTTCATTTGCGCCGGTCGTAAACCATTTTCGTCCGCTGATGGTCCAGTGACCATTTTTAAGCACCGCGGATGTCTTTATTTGCGTCGGGTCGGAACTTGCAACGTCTGGCTCTGTCATCGCGAAGCTGGGGACGATCTCCCCGGCAACTAGAGGTCGGAGATATTTATCGCGCCAGGTTGGATTGGCGTGACGATGCAGCATCAAGCTGTCCTGCAGCGACTGAGTGCCGAGCGCCGGCATCGCATACGCCGATCGTCCTATGACCTCGTTGATGTAGACATAGTCCATGAAGGCCATGCCTTGTCCGCCGATCTCGCGCGGATGGCCCAAAGCCCATAGGCCCGCGTTCTTTGCTTCATCGGTCAACTGTGTCATCAGCAGTCTGCGAGCGCTCCGATCGGGCTTATCCAGCTCCGCTTCGAGCGGATAGATGCGCTCTTCGATAAAGTGGCGAACCTTCTCGCGAATTTCCAGCAAAGTATTTCTGGTGGTCATGATCAGCGGCTCTTGGGCTTGCGGCGTGTGGTAGGTGTAAGATTTCCAAATTCACTCAGCGGAGCCAACTCATGTTCGATCTCACCGGTCACACGGCACTTATCACGGGCGGAGGCTCCGGAATCGGCAAGCATTTTGCGCAGGTGCTGGCCCGCCATGGCGCAACAGCGGTAGTCGCAGGCCGCCGCCGTGAGAAGCTCGACGCCACCGCGGCAGGAATCCGCGCTCAGGGCGGCAAGGCTTTTATCGTCGAGATGGATGTGGGTAGAGCGCCTAGTATAGCGGCCGCGATTGACGAAGCGGAAAAAACCGCCGGAACCATCGACGTCCTCATCAATAATGCGGGTATCGTTGGGACCAAATCCGCGCTCGATACGACGGAGCAAGAGTGGGATGCCGTCATTGCAACTAATCTGAAAGGATGCTGGCTCTGCGCCAAGCAGATCGCGGGCAAACTGATCGCACAAAAAAACACGGCAGTATCATCAATGTTGCCTCCATCCTGGGTCTCGTGACGCAGAAAGGCACTGTGCCCTACGGCACCGCGAAGGCTGGGCTCATTCATCTAACGCGCATCCTTGCGTCCGAATGGGTGCGCCACGGTATCCGGGTAAACGCGCTGGCGCCGGGATACATTGCCACCGAGATGGCGGAAGCATTCCTTGCGACGCCTCGTGGTGAAAAAGTCATTCAGCTGATTCCCCAGCGTCGCGCCGGCACCGTTGATGATTTGACCGCTCCAATGCTGCTGCTTGCCAGCGATGCCTCTTCCTACATGACCGGAACGACCATAGCCGTCGACGGCGGCTTGTCGCTGGGAAACTATTAGAGTATTCATGGACCTTAACAAGGCGGCCATAGTGGCTGACTCTAGACCCCGCTGCGCACGTGATCATAGATATACGCCGTCGCCATCTCGTTTCAATCTCAGCCGAAATCGAATTCCTGTCGCCGCAGCCAATCGGCGCAAATCCGTGCGGCCTCCGCAGACTTCTCGGGCTGACCGAAGTAATAATGATTTGCGCCTTTAATCGACACGGTCTCCTTTCGGTCGTGCTTGATTGCCGCGAACATGCGCACGCTGTGACTCGGTGGGACTGCGTCGTCGGCCGTATTCGTGATCGACAAAACCGGAACACCGACGCGGGCGGCACACTTGAGTCCATCGGCGTTGGAATCGTCGTAGCTCCATTGCGACACCCAGCTGCGCAGTGAACAGAATCGCGCAAGTCCCACCGGACTCATGTTGACGATCTTCGGATCGCCCAACATGCACCAGCGCGGCCTTCTGTCGCTCGGATCAACCGCCGGATCAATCCAGCGCGGATCGGCCATCGTGCCGTGAACGACGAAATTGAATTCCTCGTTCGTGCGACCCTGCTGCTTGAGCTCGGCCAGTTTATTCTTGGCCCAAGCCGTGATGCGCCGATTGCGCGCAACCTGGGCCGCCCGATAACGTTCCAGAAAGGCCGGGCTGTACGGCGGCTGGTTCTTGTTCGACGGATCGTATAGATCCAATTCCGGATCACGTTGCGACGGATCAAGTTCATTGAGGATTGACGCGTCGAGCCATTCCGTGAGTGTGCGATTGCGGCTCATGTGCGCCGCGAGCAGGATTACCCCATCAGCGCCAATCAGCCCCGCCGCCGTCAGGTCGGGCGGGTCGCCCGCGGGTGTCGCGGTTACCGTAGGATTTTCGGCCTCGGCCTGGTAGAACAGACACATCGATCCACCACCACTCCACCCGCCCAGAATGACGCGCTCGTAGCCGAGCCGCTGCTTCGCATCCTTGACGCAGGCGCCCAGGTCGACAACCACCTTTTCCATGATCAACGCATAATCGGCGCCTCGGTAACGGGTGTTGCAGTAGATGACATGCATGCCGTGCTTTGCGAGCGTCGAGGGCATGGGTAGATATTGGCCACCGCCAATCGGGTGCGTAATGATGATGACGGTCTTGGAAGGTCGGGCCTTTGGAACGAGGAGATGAGCCTCGAGGACCACCCGATCGATTTGTCCACCGTAGGTATCCTTAAATCCGGCCTTCTCGTCGAATGCCACCAGATAAGGAATTCGGTCGTATTTATATGTAACCGGATCACTAGCCATGAATGCGGCCCCCTGCTTATTCAATGCCTGCGTCGGTACGGCGAAAAAAGATTTAGTTTGTAATTTTCATTCTGCCCAGATAGTTTTATCGAATTGCCGTGCCAAGTCAATCTATCCGCGATTTCGCTTAAAAGCACGGACTTTTGGGCCCATTTGCTTGTTACATCGTTCAGAATCATCTTGCGATTTATCCAATCTATAGATTAGAATATCTAGGCAGGTGTACTGCGGATTTAAGCTAGGTGAGGTCGTGACCCCTCGTATCGCCAGCGAGCAGACTCTCAAGCGTCCGATCGCCAAGAAGGCAGCGAGCGTCGATCGGATACTGGAAGTGGCGATTTCGCTGTTTTCCCGCAATGGTTTCGATGGCACTTCCACTACCGAGATCGGCCTCGGCGCCGGGGTGGCGCAGTCCGTCGTGCTCTACCACTTCGCCACCAAGGACGAACTTTGGCGAGCGGCCATGGACCGGCTATTCACGCGCGTACACTCCGAGTTCCGTCGGGATCGAAACGTACTTCAGGACCTCAGCAGCATCGATCGTCTCAAAGTGTGGATCCGGCAATTTGTATTCACCTCGGCAGCGCATCCGGAACTCGGGCGCGTAATCATGAGCGAAGGCACCGCGGGTGGCCCAAGACTCAAATGGCTCATCAGCCGGCATCTGGGTAAGGACTACGAACTCTACGAGTTGCACTTCCGCAAAGCGATGGAGGACGGCGCGATTCGCAAATACCCGACCCTGCCTCTGACCATTCTTGTGCATGCCGCGGCCTCGATGCTTTTCAACCTTAAGCCTCTGGTAGAGACTGTCTACGGGCGTTCGCCGTTGGAAGAGGATGTCATTGCTGACCAGGCCGATATGGTTGTCGACGTCATCTTCAACGGACTATTGAACCGCACCTCATCAGCAAAGGAGTAATGTCATGACATCCACGAGCGCTGCCGCAGCCCAGAGTGTGGCCACTGTCAACGACCCAGAGAAACTGCCCCCGATCCTCGGCGTGCATCACGCGGCATTCTTATGTTTTGACGCGGGCGAGACCCGAGAATTCTACGAGAAGGTCTGCGGCCTCAAGACCGTCGCCGCGTTTACATTTGACGGTATTGTCGACACGCCGGTGAAGGTACGCTATATGCATATCTTCTTCGAGATGGCGGACGGCAACTGCGTCGCGTTCTTCGACCTGCCCAATAAACTGCGCCCAAATGACTTCAAGCGCACCAGCGGCTTCAAACACCACATTGCGATGACCGTGGCAACAGAAGAGGAGATGCTGATTTTCAAGCAGCGTTGGGAAGCGCATGGTTATGTTGTCGATGGTCCCCTTGACCATCACTTTGTGAAGTCGATCTACACGTATGATCCGAATGGAATTCAAGTGGAGATCACCGTAAAGGCAAAGGACTACGATGCCATCATGGCGCACGAACAATCGATCATTGAGAAGACCATGGCTGCGTGGGAAGTAGAAACGCGGCCGGCTAAGGACGCCTATAAGAAGGCTATGCAGGCGGCCGTGGCAAGAAAGGACTGATTTTCGTTCGGACCAAGGATTTAGCGATCGACAACATAGGGTCCCCAGTCGGTCCCTAGGGCTTTTCGCAGCGCGTCTACGTTTTTGGCGCCGATCCGTTTTTCCAACTCACGTTCGAGGCGCGCGAGGATCCGCAGAGCAGCGTTGCGGATATCACGCGATTCCGGGCTGAACAATACAATCTGCGCGCGCTTATCGTCATGGTCGGCGGTGAAGATGATCAGCCCACGTTTTCCCATCTCGGCAAGCATTTGGCTCATCGCCTGGCGACTAACGCCAAGATTGGTAGCAATGCGCGCCGCGCGCCGTTCGCCCACCATGATATTAAGGAGGATCAGGGATTGCGCTCTGGTAACCGCTTCAAATCCGCTTTTTTTCAGCCCGCTTTGAAGAGCATTATCGAACCAATACAGGCTCTTCAGTAGATCCATGAACAGTGGATGTTGTGCTGCCATCTTGACGATTCACCCCTGGAGGGTGAGATGCCCCCTGCGTGGCAGTACCGATCCTAGCGGACCGTGCTGCGGCTGGCAATGTTCTATGAGTCCCCACACGCGAAGCGAAGTCCACAACCTGACGTGCCATGATTTCGATCTGATCCTGCACCCTGGTGACCAGGCAGGTGCCGGACGAGTCGAAAAGAGGCGGCGAGGCGACAATTGGTACTCCCAAGGGCGTCGGCCAGCCACGCAGTGCATGAACGACACTGCGCAACGCATCCAGCGTCGACACAGCACCATGCCAGCCGCTGGCGATTGAGATGCAACCTACGGCACGTCCGTCAAAATACGGGGCTGGTTCGTTACGCAGATCTTCAACGTAATCAAGCGCATTTTTCACGTATCCAGAAATGCTACCGTGATAGCTGGGCGATCCTATGATGATTCCGTCGGCTTTGCGCAGCTCCTCGAGCAGACGCCTGGCAGCCGGTGTTCGCTCCGGGATATCCGGTGAATACATCGGCAAGTTAAGTTCCAGTCCGCCCAGGTGTAGCGTGCGCGCCCCGGCCGCAGCGGCGACTTTCAGCGCCAAGCGCAGCACATTGTCCGTGGTGGAGCCACCGCGTAGGCTGCCGCCCAATCCTACAATGTACGGGATCATCGGTAATCTCATGTCGTAACCTTGAGTCCGGATACATTCAACCAGCGGGGGATTTAATTGTCAATAATATTGACAATAATAATCGCTCCTGTTCTCATTGCCAAGAGCGGCATATCATTGTGATTGACGATCGAAGCAGCGCGGTTGATTGGAACAACCGCTGTGCTGAACGTTGCTGTGCCTATTTTGCCAGCGGTCTGTGCCCGCAGTTCACGGCGAGCTCTTGATGGGATTTTGCATGCCTACTGACCACAACGCTGACTTTTCCCGAGGCCCGCTTGCGGATTTGCGGCTCATCGAGGTTGGCACTCTGATTGCGGGTCCGTTCTGCGGTCAGATCCTGGGCGATATGGGTGCACAAATCATAAAGATCGAGGCACCGGGGGTCGGGGATCCTATGCGAACCTGGGGCCGCAAGAAAGCTGAAGGAAAATCGCTGTGGTGGCCGGTACTCGCGCGAAACAAAATGTCCATCACGCTCGATCTTCGCCAGCCTGAGGGGCAGGAGCTGCTGCGAGAGCTCGCGAGCAAGACTGACTTTCTGGTGGAAAATTTCCGCCCAGGCACTCTGGAAAAATGGGGCTGCGGTTATCCTGAGCTCGCACGCATCAATCCACGCCTCATCATGATCCGCGTGTCTGGTTATGGTCAGACCGGTCCCTATGCAACACAGGCCGGATTTGGCGCCATTGGAGAAGCGATGGGTGGCCTTCGGTATATCGTCGGCGACCCCAGCACGCCGCCGTCGCGGGTCGGTATCAGCATCGGCGACTCGCTGGCGGCGACTTTTGCAGCCCTCGGTGCCCTGTCCGCCCTGCACTATCGTCACATCAGCGGCCGCGGCCAAGTCGTCGACTCGGCGATCTATGAAGCCGTACTGAACATGATGGAATCTCTCATCACCGAATACGATCAGGTGGGCTACATCCGCGAACGCAGTGGCGCGATCTTGCCACAAATAGCCCCGTCGAACGTGTATCCCACTCGGGACGGCAGCTTGGTGGTCATTGCTGCGAATCAAGATACCGTTTTTCGACGACTTGCCGAGGCGATGGGAGAACCGACGCTCGCGGCACAGCCTGAATATCGCACCCACAAGGACCGCGGCGAGCATCAGCCGCAACTGGATGAACTTATTTCGCACTGGACGCGAATGCTCACCCGAGATGAATTACTGCAGAAAATGCGAGACTTCGGCGTGCCCGCCGGCCTGATTTATCGCGCGCCTGAGATGCTGGTCGATCCTCACTTCATAGCGCGTGAGGCGATTGTGTCAACACCGCACCCGGATTTTGGCGAATTGAAGATGCAAAATGTGGCGCCGAAATTATCGGCGACCCCGGGCGGCGTGCACACGCCCAGTCCTACGCTGGGCCAGCACAATGATGAGGTGTATCTCAACGTGCTCGGACTGGAGCCGGCTCGGTATCAGGACTTGAAGAAGCGAAAAATCATTTAGCGGGATCAAGTGACACCACAATCTTGCCCATGGCCTCGCGATCGAGCAGCTTACGAAGCGCCGCTGGCGTTTGTTCGATCGGAACAATCTCCCGGACTGCTGGATGCAGTTGCCCACTGGCAACCCACTCGAGCAGTTGCACGGTATTGGCACTAGCCTTCACCGGTTCCCGCGTCATGAACTCACCTGCAAAGACACCGATGATGGCACAGCCCTTCAAGAGCGGCAGATTGGCCCGGAACGCAGGGATTGTGCCAGCCGCAAAACCAACCACGAGGTACCGACCATTCCAGGCCATGCTGCGCAGGGCAGATTCGGAATACTCACCGCCAACCGGATCATAGATGACGTCGACGCCGCGCGGTCCGATCAGCGAACGCAGTGCGTCTTTGATGGGAGTCGTTGAATAATTGAAAGCCTTATCCGCCCCGCACTTCAGCGAAAATTCCAACTTCGCGTCATTGCCGACCGCCGCAATGACATGTGCGCCCATCAGTTTTCCGACTTGTACGGCGGCTGCGCCACTGCCACCGGCCGCGCCGAGAACGAGCAGGGATTCGCCCGCGCACAGCTGCGCGCGTTGCGTCAATGCGTGAATCGCTGTTCCATAGGTGCCGACCAAGCAACACGCCTCGGCCATGTCGAGTCCGGGGGGTAATTTGCAAACTCGTTCCATTGGAACGACAGCCTCCTCAGCGAAACCTCCATAGTATGTAAGAGCGGCGACTTGATCGCCGATGGAAAATCCTTCCGTATCGGATCCCAACTCTTTCACGATCCCGGAAATCTCGCCGCCGGGAATGAACGGCGGCTCATGTTTGTATTGATGCTGACCCTGGATCATCAGTGCATCTGGGAAATTCACACTGCAGTATTGGACTCCTACCCGTATGTGCTGGGGTTTAGTTGCAGGAGGGGCCGCGTCTCTGAGTACGAGTGATTCTGGCGGACCGAACGACTCGCAGACGATTGCTTTCAAATGTTCGAGCCTCTGGATATGCTGGTGGGCGTAGCAACGTAGGGAGGTAAGCGTGCCACGGAGAGGCCCTGCCGACAAATCCGATTTGGATCGCACGAGAACATTCGTTAAAAGCGAACTGTTCACAGCCTTGACACCACCGACATAAATGGGAGTCTCACGTGAAACGTACGGTATATAGCGGAGAGCATGAGATCTTCAGACTGTCGGTCAGGAGATTCCTTGAGTCGCAGGCTGTGCCTCACTACGAATCGTGGGAGCAAGCCGGTGGTACCCCGACGAATTCTGGAAAAGCGCCGGGGCTCATGGGTTATTGTCCCCCCAAATTCCCGAGACTTACGGCGGCCCAGGTGGCGACTATCGCAACCTGTGCATCGTGTCTGAGGAAATGGCCGCACTTGGAATCATGGCGCCCAATCTTCAAGTGCACTCGGACATTGTGTCGCAGTATGTTCTGAATTACGGCTCGGAAGAGCAGAAGCTCCATTGGCTCCCCAAGATGGTTTCCGGGGACGTCCGCGGGGCGATCGCCATGTCAGAGCCAAATACCGGAAGCGATCTTCAGGCCATACGCACGAGCGCGATACGGGACGGCGATTATTTTGTGCTGAACGGCACCAAGACATTCATTACCAATGGAGATCAGGCCGGCGTCTACATCGTAGTTGCCAAGACCAATCCGGAACTGGGGAGCAAGGGCATTAGCCTATTTTTGGTGCCTAGGGACCTGCAGGGGTTCGAGCGTGGCCGCAAGTTAAACAAGCTCGGGCTGCGAGCGCAGGATACGGCCGAGCTGTTCTTCAATGATGTGCGCTTACCACATTCTTGTCTGCTCGGCAGTGAGGGCCACGGTTTCGCGTACCTGATGAACGAACTACCCCAGGAACGCTTAGGCATCGCGGTGAGCGCGGTGACTGTGGCGCAGCGAGCCTTCGATCTGACGCTGGCTTATACCAGAGAACGTACAGCGTTCCGAAAGCCGATAATTGAATTCCAGAACACTCGGTTCAAACTTGCCGAAATTCGCGCCGAACTCGAGGTAGCCTGGGCTTTTTTGGATAAATGCATCGCTGCACACTGCGGCGGCGAGCTGACAGTCCCCGAAGTTGCGATGGCGAAGCTTTGGACCAGCGAACTTCAGGGTCGAGTGATCGACACGTGCGTGCAGTTCTTCGGTGGGTACGGATATATCCTGGAGTATCCAATCTCAAAGATGTATGTCGACGCACGCGTGGCGCGAATATATGGAGGTACCTCGGAAATCATGAAGGAAATCATCGGGCGCTCGCTGGATGACGCCTGAACAATAGCCACTGGGAATTTGGCCCCGCTCGATTTTAAGGGCGAATTCAATGTTTGCGCGCCTGGCTCAACAGCGCGCAGACTGGCTGAACGGCAACTGTGAGCGCTAAGTCCCCAACGATCTAGAATCGAGCGCGTGCCTGCAGTATGAATTGTCGAGTGGGATCAACATCGGCCACTCCGACCCCTGAAAAATCATAGGCGAAGGATTTCGTGAGCTTATTGCTCAGATTCTTTCCAATGACTGAAATCGTCCATGCGCCCCTTATCACGGAAATATTCGCGTCATACTTGGTGAAGCTGGACTGGTAGCCATAAATCGGGCTTTGGTCTGCCGATACGAAATAGCCGCTGCGATGGGTGGCGATTGCCGCTGCCGTTAAATTCCACTCGCTGGTAAGCGGGTGATTGAAATCTAATTCCCCATTGCCAGTCCACTTCGAAGCGCCCAGCAAAGTCGTTCCCTCAAGATTCGTAGTCCCGGCCGCGCTGCAGTCCGCCGGAGGAGTCGTCGCGAGGCATTGCGCTCCTGGGAAATTGTTGTACGTTGCGTCCAGATACGCGCCTGCGGTGGAGAACTTCCAGTTCGGCGAGATGATATAGGCCGTCGACCATTCCACGCCTTTCGAAGTAGCCGAGGCGGCGTTGCCCGTGATGTAGGTCAGCAAGGTGGGGTCGAATGTCGTGACCTGCAAGTTGGTGAACTTAGTGTCATAGAGATCAACGTCCACCAACAGCCGCTTATCGAGGAAAGTGCTCTTCACCCCGACTTCGTAGGATTGGGATTTCTCTGGGGCATACTGAAAATCAGCCGCAGTCACGGTACGTGTGTTACTGACAAAACCACCGCCCTTTGATCCCTGGGCAAAGAGGGCATACAGCATGACATTCGGCATCAGATCGTATTGGATAGTGACCGAGGGGTCTGTGTGATCCTCCGATTCCGACCCGGTAAGCGGAGCTGCGGTAGCTATCGGAATGCCGTTAAGCGTGACTTCGTCGAAATATGCGTCCTTGGGTTCGTGGGTATATCTGACGCTGCCCAGTACGCGCAAATTGTCCACTACGTGCCAGGTGGCCTGCGCAAATCCGGACCAGGTTTTTGCATTTTGCGAGTATGCCGTCTGCACCGCGCCGGCAAAGCCGCCGCCGAAATTGTAGGTCGATGCATTTTTAGTAGAGAAATTAGCGGTATCGAAGTAAGCGCCGACAATATATTCGATGGTCTGATTGGTCGGCGACAGCAACCGAACTTCCTGGGAGTATTGGCTAAAGTCAGAGATGAAACCCACCACGAACGCTTCGGGCGCACCTGCTAAAGCGCCAAGGTTGTAGGTATTGCTGTATGCCGAGTAGCCACTAATGGACTCCAGGGTACCAATCCCCCCTAAGGCGAATCGCCCTAGGATGGATGCGTTCTGCGAATTGGTTCTGTCCACCTCGGGAATTCCGAAGGGCGTGGGTTCATTCTTGGTTGTAGTAAGCGTAACGGTGGTGGTCGAGGTCTGCACCAGATTGTTACCCGTGTTGTAGATTTGGCTATAATCGAACTTCGCAATGATGTCGATGCCATCACTGGGCTTGAATTCCAGAGAAGGTCGTACCTGTTTGGTAGTGTTGTCAGGATCGTAGGTTCCAGTGCCGGTGTTATGAACCCATCCAGGGATGTCATCGTAATGAACAGCCAGCCGGCCATTGAGTGAATCGGTCAGGGGCCCGGACACAAAGCCGAAGAAATCGGGGCCACCAAAGCTGAAGTTGTAGGACAAAATCTCGCCGGCTTGAAAGGTGTCGGTCGGTTTGGCGTCCGTAATGACGATCGCGCCTGCCGCCGTGTTCTTTCCGAGCAGCGCCCCTTGCGGTCCTCGCAGCACTTCGACCTGATCGACGTCGAAGAATGGCACCATGAACTGGCGATTTCTACCGCCATAGATGCCGTCAACATAAACGCTCACGGATTGTTCGAATGCGTCATTGGCGGCTTGGGAGCCAAAGCCACGGATGAAATACTGGTTGGGGACGGTCGCAGACTGCACCAAGAGATTGGGGACGTAGTTTTGCAATTCCTGAATAGTATTCAGGTCGAGGCTCTCAAGCTTTTGCGTGTTGAGAACCGTCATTGAGATCGCCACGTCCTGCAAATTCTCCGGACGCTTTTGCGCAACGACGATGACCTCCTCGAGCTGGGCTTGATCATCACTGGCCGCGAAGACCGCATTACCGACACCACTCGTGCTCATTAAGGCGGCGCCAAGCAATAGTCTTTTCAGAATTGACTTGTTCATTTTGCCCCCGGTAGCCAGATATTTTTCTAACCACGAGCGCGTTTGTTGTTTTTGGTCCGCGCCTGCTTCCTATGGATTCATATTGTCAATTTAATTGACGTAAGTCAACGTGCTAACACCCAAAGGTATGTCAAGAAGCTTGACATGACGACTAATCCTGTAGCGCCAGCGCTACCGTCAGGGCCGCTCAGGTTCAACTGGAATTGAAGCCGAAGGCGTGCGCGACTAGATGTTCAACGTATATTTGCCTGCGTACCGAATACAGGTGTGATTCCCCGGGCCAGCAGGTCATCATGGTGGGCTTTCTGAGCGTCGCCGTCGCCGGCTAAAATCACTTCCGTCCGATCCCGTTGCTCATAGAGGTCTTGGTATATCTGCGCGATCTTATCCGGATCGCCTTGCGTATCGCCCTTGCGGATCACAATCGCGATGCAGACGGTGCCCGCGTAAACACCGGTGCCGGATAGTGCCTGATTGAGGCAATAAGCATATTGCCGCAGCCCCGCCATAGCCATCCCGATGGGCGTTAGGATTTCGATGGGGAAGTAGCCGGATCCACTGGTAGTAATGAGGATCGCTCCGCGCTTGCGCTGCAACATTCCTGGAATGACCTGCCTCACACAGGCGACAGCACCCAGCGCAAGCCGCCGATATTGCCGCTCCACCGTCTCAACGGTCGTGCCCAAAGCGCTCATGAGATTCTGATCGCGCCCCATGCCCGGCAGCGGGCTGTATTCCAGGACCTCGATTGGCCCGAACTGGGTTTCCACTTGATCCAGCGCGCGCGCAATCGATTCCTGGTCGTCGACGTCGCCGACAAAGGCCCGGGCGTCGATCTTTTCGTCTTTTAGTATCTTGACTAGGGCCTCGAGCTTCTGACGCTTGCGCGAGATCAGCGCCACTTTCATGCCGCTTAGACCAAACTTGCGCCCGATGCTGAGGCCAAGTCCTGGTCCTGCTCCCACAACGACTGCTGTATGCATGGGAGATGTACTGTTCAGAAGCGCAGGACGTCTATGGGCAGTCCGAGCATCTGACGGCCATACGCCTCCGTGGCATCCTCCAGATCGAAAACGATGTGTGTGCGTATCGTATGCACATCGCGTTGGATCATTTGAAACGGCGAATTATCGGTTTGACCCCGGGATCCCGCGGATGAGACCAGATAGTCGACGATTTTTGTGCATTCATCGCCAACAAATGCCGCGTCGCGCCGGTTGCGGATCTTCTGTTCGGCGCTGATTTTCTGGCCCTTGAGCAGCGAATCTTCCATTTCCGCGAAGATTGCCCGGGCCACACGATACATTGCGTCATAGCGCGCTTGTGCGTAGCCGAGTTTCATTTGAGTACTCGAGCGGTTGGCGTGATTTATCCCCCCTATCCCGATACGCGACATCGTGTAGGTGACGAATTCCTCTATTGTCCTCAGCGTCAAGCCAAGTAGAGGCCCTAATACCGCGGATAGCAGGACGCTAAAATAGGGAGCACCTAGCATCACGTACTCGGGCATTGCCTTTCGGCCGGGAGTTTTTCCTGCCAGCATGTCCGCCTGAGACACCACACGACGGCTCGGAACAAAGACTTCCTTGAGAATGAAATCGCGACTGCCGGTAGCGCGCATACCCGAAGTGAACCAAGTGTCGATCACTTCGACCTCGGAAGTGCGGGCGATGAAATTCAACCGATCATGCAGCGGATGGGGGTTCTCCTTGGCCAACGAAACCGTGCCACTCACCCAATCCGAGAAATCGACACCGGTGGCAAAAGACCACTGGCCGCTGATGACATAACCGCCATCTGTAGGCCTGGCCGTACCACCCTTTCCCGACACGGTCTGCGGAAAGAACGCGTGGTGTTTTCCTCCATAGACTTCTTCCTGAGCTTCAGGCGGATACTGTGCAAGGATCCAATGGTGGTTGCATAGCAGGCAGTAGAGCCATGCGGTGGAACCGCAGCCGCGCGCAAGCTCAAGCCCAACGTCGAGGACGGTTGTAAACCTCAGCTCGAAGCCCCCAAAGCGGCGCGGCACCAGGATCTGGAACAACTGTGCGTCAAGAAGTTCACGAATGCTCTCATCCGGGACGCGCCGGGCTTTGTCCGCGTCGAACGCCCTGCTCTTCAAGAGCGGCGCGATCTTGCGCGCACGTTCCACCAGTTCTTGTGAGGTTGGAACCATTGTTACAATACTGTCGATGTTGCACCCAAACATGCGCGATTAGTTCATTTGACTATTAATTAACTACATGCGATCTCGTATGTCAAGATTATTGACATCATACCGTGATGGCGATTGCAGAAGGTGTTGCAGCCACAAGCTACGAAATACAGTCTATTGTTGACATTCCCGCACATCGATCCGAAGCTCATCATCGATGCTGCGTAGTTCTGTACGGATGAACTGAGATGCGCCTTACACAAGGACTTTGTCGAGCGTTGCAGGTCAGGCCAGGCGGATTGGCGACGATTGACGGTGAGCGGACCCGTGTCTGGACCGAAGTGTTCGATCGGGTTACCCGTCTTGCTTCCGGCCTGCGGAAGGTGGGCATGCGCACGGGCGATCATGTGGCCGTACTAGCGCACAACTGCGATTTTTATTACGACACTTATTTTGCGATTTTCTGGGGGGGCGGTGTCATCGTTCCCCTGAACACCCGCCTTGCCTTGCCGGAACTCAAGTTCCAACTCGAGGATGCGGGGGTGGGCATTATTCTTTTTGGCAGGGAGTTTTCGGCGCTCGTCACCGCACTGCGTGGGTCGCTCGCCGGCGAGCGCGTGTGTATCGCGATGGATGACAAGGGACCGCCGGGGGATTTCGATGTCGAGGGCGTGATTGCGGCCAACGCACCGAGTCAGGAAGTCCAACGCAGCAATAGCGACGTTGCTGGAATATTCTACACGGGTGGCACTACCGGGGTACCCAAGGGCGTGATGCTCACGCATCACAACCTTTCCGCGATGGCGATGAATCTCATCATGGCGACCAAGATCGACGAGTCTTGTGTCAATTTACACGCGGCACCAATGTTTCACCTTGCCGACATCGGGACGTTTATGACCACAATGGTTGGCGGGACTCACGTGTTCGCGCGGCGGTTGGATGAGGAAGTCATTTTGCAGCTGGTCGAGCAACACAGAATTACCCACGTCTTCACGGTGCCCGCGGTAATCGATCGCATGGCGAAACATCCGCGAGCGCGGAGCGCTGATCTCTCGTCGCTCAAAATGCTCGGCTACGGCGGTTCTCCCATGCCAACGGGAACGTATGAGTCGGCGCGGGCGCGCTTTCCAATCACCGATTTCGTACAAGGATTCGGTGCCACCGAAATGGGTGCTCACACTTTTTTGGGGTCAGCGTACCACCGCGGCGGTGCTGACCCTGAGAAGCTGAAGTCAGTAGGCCAGGTATGTTTTGGATATGAAATCCGCATTATCGACGCTAACGGAAATGCGGCGTCCCCGCGACAGGTGGGAGAGATTGTCGGACGCGGAGACAATGTCATGCTTGGATATTGGAGGAGGCCGGAAGAAACCGCTCGGGCGTTGAGGGATGGATGGATGCACACCCAAGACCTCGGATACATGGACCAGGACGGCTTTGTGTACATAACGGATCGCATGAAAGACATGATCATCACCGGGGGCGAAAACGTGTACTCGATTGAGGTAGAAAACGCGATCTCTCGACATCCCGCCGTAAACGAATGTGCGGTAATCGGCGTTCCTGACGAGCACTGGGGCGAGTGCGTCCACGCGGTTGTCGTATTGCGGCCTGACCGGGAACTGGATCTGGAATCAGTGCGGGCCCACTGCCGCGAATCCATCGCGGGCTACAAGTGTCCCACGAGTCTGCAGATACGACCTGAACCCCTGCCCCGGAGTGCCGCCGGCAAAGTGCTGAAACGCGAACTACGCCTAGCATACGCGACCGAGCATGCGCGGCAGACTTAGTTTCAAGGGAACTGGTGCATTGGGGGTGCTCAAATCGTAGTCCGGGGGCGCCTTCATGGCGGCATCGACGCGACAACATTTGAGATTCGCTCGCTGGCGAAGTATTAGGCGAGTGCTCGTTCCCAGATTTGCTTAAGCGATCCGAAGTTATGATATCGACCGCGCCTGAACGAGAATTGTCTCTTGCGTATCCGATGGGCAAGTTCGATGCCGGCCAAGGTAATGGCGGCACTCCCGAAAGACTTGAAGCCTCCCACCATCGCGGCGCATCGGCGTTTGATCGCTCGATGATCCTGCTCAATGATATTGTTGAGGTACAGGTTACTTCTCACCTCAACATACTTCCATTTCGGATCCTCCCGCCGCAGAAGCCGAAGGGCCAGGTGGCTCTGCAAGTGGCCATCGAGCGTGATCTTGCGCGGCCACCTCGGCAAATTCGTCGATAGAGCTTTGCGAAAGAATGCCTGTGCAGCGGCGATGCCGCGATCCGGACGAAGCAGAAAATCCACCGTCTTGCCGTGCTTGTCGACAGCACGATATAGATAACCAAACTTGCCTCGAATGTTTATATAAGTTTCGTCCACGCGCCAAGAGGTATTCGCTGGCCGTGCGAAGCGATTCCATCGCTTCTCGAACTCCGGCACGTAGCGAATTACCCAACGATGAATCGTCGTGTGCGACACGACAATGCCGCGCTCGGCCATCATCGCCACGAGATCCCGATAGCTTAATCGGTAAGTGATGTACCAGCGGACGCACAGCTCGATGATCTCGGCATCGAAACGGCGACGTCGATAAATGGAATCTCGGTCAATTGGCTTGGTCATGAGGCGTCTCGTGGACGCTGGAATTGTACGATATCGCCCCTTCGTCATTTGGCGTCCCTGGACGCCGCGATTACACGTTATCGCCCGCTAATGCAACGGAACCGTCGGAGCGCAAATAGAGGCCAACTCGCTGATCTAGAAGGGGAAAATTGGTAGCGGGGGTAGGATTTGAACCTACGACCTTCGGGTTATGAGCCCGACGAGCTGCCAGACTGCTCCACCCCGCACCGGAAGAGCCGCCCATTGTACCCGGCCATTGGGTCAAAGCAAGTGGCCTGACCTCGAGGCAAGGTTGGGCCAATCAGCGCTTGTCCGACTCCATCATCTTGCGAAAGGCGGCCCGATCGGTGATTCGGGCGGCATAAGACTTCAGTACCGGCGTTTCCTTCACCATCTTCGCCATCAGCATGAAATGCAGCCCGCCACCCAGCAAAACATCCACCGCCGAAAAGGCGTCCCCTAGGAAGTACTTCCGCGACTCGAGGTGCTTGTTCAGCACCTCCTCCACCTCGTCCGCGGGAGCCCATCCCATCGCACCGTACACATGTTTGATCTCGAAACGGCGCGCAATAAGGGCGGGTTCCATGACGCCGGGCCGGTAGGCAAGCCAGGAGAGGTACTCGCCCCGCCCGGGCTCGCCGGCGCGCGGGCCCATCTTCTTCGCCGGATATTTGTCGGTGAGAAACAGTGCGATGGCACTGCTTTCGAATATCAACTCCTCCCCGTCCTTGATGGCAGGCACTTTGCCATGCGGGTGCGGATTGGCAGGATCTTTCGAACCGGTGCCATCGGCGCGGCGAAAGCCGACGATCTGGGTTCGATACGGAACATCCAGCTCCTCGAGGAGCCATAAAATGCTCGCCGAGCGAGACTGCGGCGAATGATAAAGTGTGATCATCGCTAACTCCCGATGCGAACTCGCGACAAATCGCCCGCGCGGACCTATTGCAAAGCTCGCTGACAAAGCAGCAGCAGGCTCCCAGGAATGATGCCGAGCCCAAGTACCAGCAGCGCGTTGGCGCTCAACACCGTGCGCATGAGCACCGATCCGCCGATTGCCGTAGCGTCGCCGGGCTCGTCGAAATACATCAGCTTGACGACGCGCAGATAGTAATAAGCGCCCACGACCGAGAATAAAACGGCGACCACCGCTAGCCAAGTAAGCTGTACGCCGAGGACCGCTTGAATGACTCCGAGCTTGGCCCAGAATCCGATGAATGGCGGTACCCCGGCCAAACTGAACATGAGGATGGCCATCATGCCGGCGAACCACGGGCTTCTGGCATTCAAACCTTTGAAGTCCTCCAATTTGTCGGCTTCAAAGCCCTGCCGCGCCAGCAGCAGGATCATGCCGAATGCGCCGGCCGCGACGACGACGTAACTGATCATGTAGAACATCGCAGCCTGGTATCCCTGCGCGGTGCCGGAGAGGATTCCGAGCAGTACGTATCCCACATGCGAGATCGTCGAATACGCCAGCATGCGCTTGAGATTGAATTGGGCGATCGCGACGATATTGCCGATCGCCATCGACAGCACCGACAGCACCACCAGCATTTGGCTCCAGTCGGCCTGCGAGGCGCCCAGCGCTTCCGGCAACAAACGCATGGCCAGCCCGAATGCGGCGAGCTTCGAGGCCGTGCCGATGAACACCGTCACGCAGGTCGGCGATCCCTCGTACACATCGGGTATCCACATGTGAAACGGCACGGCGCCGAACTTGAAACCCACTCCCACGATGAGAAATGCGATGCCGAATACCAGGCCCAGGTTGGCGCTGAAGCCGCTGCGCACGGCATTCGCGATACCGTCAAGTTCCAAACTGCCGGTCATGCCATAGATGATGGACATCCCGTACAACAACGTGCCGGATGCCATGGAGCCGAGCACGAAGTACTTGATGGCCGATTCTGCTGCAATACCTGAATCCCGATCGAATGCCACCATGGCATACAGGCACAGCGACATCAGTTCCAATCCCAAGTACAGAGTAATCAAGCTGCCCGCGGAGATGAGCACCATGGCGCCCAAGGTGGCGAACAGCCCGAGTACGAAGTACTCGCCCTTGAAAATTGCGCGGCGCCGCAGATAGTCGGTGGAATAGACGAACACGACCGCCACGGTGAGCAGGGTGACGACTTTGAGCACCTGCGCCATCCGATCCAATTCGAACAGTCCGCCCAGCGCGACGACCTTCGTTGATAGTGGTTGCGCAACCACCAGTACCGCGGTCACGCACAAGCTGATCACCGCCAATATTGCGGTCCAGCGCCGCTGTGCGTCGGTCAGCAGCAGATCCAGCATCAAAATCGCGCAAGCAGCGATGGTGAGAAAAATCTCCGGCCGCGCGTACACCAGGCCCGCATTGAAGAAACTGGCATTGAATGGAACGTTCATGCGTACCTTAAGGAGCAATCTTCGAGAACAGCAGTTGCTCGGCTAAATGCTGCGTCGATGCTCGCATCACATCGAGCAGCGGCGCCGGCCATACACCGACGGTCAGCACGGCAATTGCAAGCACCCCGAGAACCAAGAATTCGCGGCCGTTGAGATCGGTGAGCGCCGCCACCTTGGCGTTGGCAACCTCGCCGAAAATCACCCGCTTGACCAGCCACAGCGTGTATGCGGCCCCCAGCACCAAGGTCGTGCCCGCCAGAAACGCATACCAGACGTTGGCTTTGAATGACGCCAGTATCACCAGAAATTCCCCGACAAACCCCGAGGTCCCCGGTAATCCGGAATTCGCCAGCGCAAACAGCACCATGAAAGCCGCAAACTTCGGCATGGTATTGATGACGCCGCCGTAAGCGGAAATTTCGCGGCTGTGGACCCGGTCGTACATAACGCCGACGCATAGGAACAGCGCGCCGGACACCAACCCGTGCGACAGCATCTGCACGACGGCGCCATCCAGGCCCATTTCGATGCCGCTGGTTTTTCCCGTATGCGCGACGATTTGAAATCCAATGAACATCCCCAGGGTGACGAAGCCCATATGCGCAATCGAGGAATAGGCGATCAGCTTCTTCATGTCGGTCTGCGCCAGCGCGACGAAGCCGATATACACCACGGCGATCAACGACAGCGCAATGATCAGCCAATCGAGTGTGCGGCTCGCATCCGGGGCGATGGGCAGCGAAAAACGCAGAAAGCCATAGCCACCCATCTTCAGCATGATAGCCGCCAGCACCACCGAGCCTCCGGTCGGCGCCTCGACGTGCGCGTCGGGCAGCCACGTGTGCACCGGAAACATCGGCACCTTCACTGCAAATGCCGCGAAGAAGGCCAGAAAAATGAAGGTCTGCGCGGCCAGCGACAGCGGCAGGCGCTGAAACGCCGCCAGTTCATAGCTGCCCGACTTCAAGTACAGGTAAATCAGGGCGACCAGCATCAGCAGCGATCCCACGAACGTATACAGAAAGAATTTGATGGTCGCGTACACCCGGCGCGGTCCGCCCCAGATGCCGATGATGATGAACATCGGAATCAACATGGCTTCCCAAAACACGTAGAACAGCGCGCCGTCGAGCGACGCAAAGACGCCGGTCATCAGGCCTTCCAAGATGAGAAAGGCGGCGAAATACTGCGCCACGCGCTTCTCGATACTCTCCCAGCCGGCGATGACGATGAGCACCGTGGTGAACGTGGTCAAAAGAATCAGCGGCATCGAAATGCCGTCGACGCCGATGTAGTACTCCGCATGTATGGTCGCAATCCAGGGCGCGCGCTCGACGAATTGCATGGCCGGGGTACCGGTTGCGAATTGGCTCCAAAGCGGGACGCTCAAGAGCAGCGCCAGGCCGCTGACCGTCAACGACACCCACTTGGCGAGTGCCGGGCGGTCGCCCAGGCCCAGCACTGCCGCCCCGCCTATCACCGGCAGCCAAATCAACACCGACAATAGGTGGCCGCCGAACATCAAGTTCGCCAGATCAGCCACAGCAGCAGCGAGGCCAAACCCAGGATCATCGCGAACGCGTAGTGATACAGGTATCCCGACTGCGCGTAGCGCATCACCGAGCCCAACCAGCCTACGGTGCGGGCGCTGCCGTTCACCAAACCGTCATCGATTGCGATCTGATCGCCAAATCGCCATAGCCCTCCTCCCAGCATCCGGGCGGCGACCATGATCACGTGTTCATTGAACCAATCGAATCCGTATTTGTCGGCCAATATGCTGTACAGCCACTTGAACGAGCGCTGCGCCGAGTCGGCAAGCGCTGGCCTCCAAAGATAGAAAATATATGCAACCAGCACGCCCAATCCGGCAATCCATATCGGCGGCGCGAACAGCGCCGACCAGACAAAAGCCCCGGGGCCATGAAATTCCTCGCCGATGCGTTCCAGCACATTGTTCGCAGGCAGGACGAGAATTGCGCCCTGGAAGAAGTTGCCGTACAGCACGGGTTTGACGGTGAACCAGCCGATCAAGGCCGATGGGACTGCCAGCAGAACCAACGGCAGCCACACCACCCAGGGACTCTCGTGAAGATGCTCCTCAGTATGGTGATCCATGCGCCCCTTGCCCAAGAAGGTCATGATGAACATGCGGAAGGTGTACAGCGCGGTGATGAACACCCCGGTGAGCACACAAAAATATGCGTAGCCGGCGCCCACGCGATGCGAGGCCGCCACGGCATCGATCAGCGAATCCTTGGAGAAGAATCCCGAACTACCTGGAAAGCCGATCAGCGCCAGGCAGCCCACTAAAAATGTCCAGTACGTGATTGGCATGTATTTTTTCAAACCGCCCATCTTGCGCATGTCCTGCTCATGATGCATGGCGATGATCACCGAGCCGGCCGCCAGAAACAGCAGCGCCTTGAAGAAGGCATGGGTCATGAGATGGAAGATTCCGGCGCTGTAGGCCGACACCCCGAGGGCCACGGTCATATAGCCGAGCTGCGACAAAGTGGAGTAGGCGATCACGCGTTTGATGTCGTTGCTGACGATGCCAATCAATCCCATGAAGAACGCGGTGGTCGCACCGATGATGAGCACGAACGACAGCGCGGTTTCCGACAGCTCGAACAGCGGCGACATGCGTGCCACCATGAAGATGCCCGCCGTCACCATGGTGGCGGCGTGGATCAGCGCCGAAATGGGCGTCGGGCCTTCCATCGAATCCGGCAGCCACACGTGCAACGGCACCTGGGCGGATTTGCCCATGGCGCCTATAAATAAGCAAATGCAGGTGAAGGTGATCGCCGGCCACGCGACCGTGCCGGTGATGTGAATCTGCGCCGCCGCGATCTGGCCGCTGTGCGCAAACACGGTGGCATAATCCAGTGATCCCGTGTAGCGCAGCACCGCCGCGATGCCGAGCACGAAGCCGAAGTCTCCGACCCGATTGACCAGAAACGCTTTGAGACTGGCGAAAATTGCGGTGGGCCGCGTATACCAAAAACCGATCAACAGATAGGAGACGACGCCGACCGCCTCCCAACCGAAAAACAGCTGCATGAAATTGTTCGACATCACCAGCATCAGCATCGAAAAGGTAAATAGCGAGATGTAGCTGAAGAAGCGCTGATAGCCGTCGTCATCATGCATGTAGCCGATGGTGTAGATGTGCACCATCAGCGACACAAAGGTCACCACCGCCATCATCAGGGCGGAGAGCCGATCGATAAGAAATCCCACCTCCATGTGCAACCCATCGGAGAGCATCCACGTATAAACCGTGCCATTGAACGGCGCCATGCCCGCGAACAAAATCTTGTACAGCACCTCGAACGACAGGGCACAGGAGATTGCCACCCCCAGTATGGTGATGCTGTGGGCTCCGACCTTGCCGATGGATTTGCCGAACAAGCCGGCGATGATGCACGCCACCAGGGGCGCGAGCACGATCGTGAGATAAGTCGACTGCATCGCGTCAGCCCTGCAAGGTGTCGAGATCTTCGACGTCGATGCTGCGGCGTTCGCGGAACAGCACCACCAGAATCGCCAGGCCGATCGCAGCCTCGGCGGCCGCCACCGTTAAAATGAAAAATACGAATATCTGACCGGCGATGTCGCCGCGAAACCGGGAAAACGCCACGAAATTGAAATTCACGGCGAGCAGCATGAGCTCGATGCACATCAGCAGGATGATGATGTTCTTGCGATTCAAGAACACGCCGGCAACCGCGATGGAGAATAGGATTCCCGACAATGCCAGCACATAAGTGAGCGTAATCATGGTTTCTTCTCGGCGGCCATTTTGACGATGCGAACGCGGTCCTTCGCCCTGACGGCAACCTGTTTGGCGATGTCCTGCGGCTTGTGGCCGGAGCGCTGCCGCAAAGTCAATACGATGGCGGCGATGCTCGCCACCAGCAGAATGATCGCCGCCACCTGCGCCGGATAGGCGTAGCGGGTGAACAATTCCACGCCAAGGGAACGCGTATTCGAATAATTCTGCGCGAGCGCCGGCGCGGCGGCGAGCCCGATGCCGCCCAGGTGCCGCACCACGATGACATTGATCATCGCGAACATGACGAAGCCCGCCACCGCAACCGCCAATGGCCAGTAGCCGACGAATTCCTTGCGCAACGTGTCTATTTTGATGTCGAGCATCATGACCACGAACAGGAACAGCACCATGACGGCGCCGACATACACCAACACCAGCACTATCCCCAGGAATTCCGCATCCAACAGCACCCAGATGACGGCGCTATTGAAAAAGCACAGCACCAGCAGCAGCGCCGAGTACACCGGGTTGCGCGACAGGATCACTCCCAGCGCCGCAGCGACCAGCACCGCGGCGAATAAAAAGAAAAGTATCAGTGGAAACATCAGCGGTACCGCGCGTCGGCGGCGCGATCCGCCGCAATCATGGCTTCGTAACGTTCGCCGATGCCGAGCAATTTATCCTTGCTCATGATGTTCTCGCCGCGATTCTCCATGTGGTATTCGTGCAGCCGCGTTTCGACGATCGCATCCACGGGACAGGCCTCTTCGCAGAAGCCGCAGTAGATGCACTTGAAAAGATCGATGTCGTAGCGGGTGGTGCGGCGCGTGCCGTCACTGCTGACGTCCGATTCGATGGTGATGGCAAGCGCCGGGCACACTGCCTCGCACAATTTGCAGGCAATGCAGCGCTCTTCGCCATTGGGGTAGCGGCGCAACGCATGCAAGCCGCGGAAGCGATTGCTCTGCGGCGCCTTCTCCTCGGGATAGTTGAGCGTGATTTTCGGCTTGAACATCGTCTTGAATGTGACCGCCAGGCCGAGCAGCAGCTCCCACAGCAGAAAGGTCTTGAAGAAGCTGCGAATGCTTGCCATTACAGATGCCCCTTCCAGGGACCCACCTGGAAATAGACCATGAGCCCCTCGACCGTCAGCCATACCAGCGTCACCGGAATCAGCGCCTTCCAGCCGAGGCGCATGATCTGATCGTAGCGGTAGCGCGGGAAGGTCGCTCTGAACCACAGGAAAGCGAACATCGGAACCAAGGTCTTCAGGCCAAACCAGAAGAAGCTGGGAGCGCTCAACCACCAATCATCGGGCAGCCAGCCGTCGAACGGCGACAGCCATCCGCCGAAGAAAAAAATGACGGTCAACGCGGAAATCAAAATCATGTTGACGTATTCGGCGACGAAGAACAGCGCGAAGGCCATGCCCGAATAGTCCACATGGAAACCCGCGACAATTTCCGACTCGCCCTCGGCGACATCGAACGGCGCGCGGTTGGTCTCGGCGACACCCGAGATGAAGTACACCACCATCAGCGGGAACAGCCAGGTCCAATTCCAGCCGAACAATCCTTGCTGTCTATGAATGATCTCGCCGATATTGAGGCTGCCCGAGGCCATCAGCACGCCGACCATGGCGAAACCCATGGCGATCTCATAGGCGACGATTTGTGCCGCGGAGCGCATCGCGCCCAGAAACCCGTATTTCGAATTCGCTGCCCAGCCGGCGAGGATGATGCCGTACACACCCGTGGACGTCAGCGCCAAGATGTACAGCAGCCCCGCATCGATATTCGCGAAAGCGTGTTCAGGGCGGAACGGTATGACCGCCCACAGGGCGAGCGAGGGAATCAATGACAGGAAAGGCGCGAGACGAAACAGCAGCCCGTTCGCATCCGCCGGAATCATGATTTCCTTGAAGATCAGCTTGAGCACGTCCGCGAACGGTTGGCCCAGACCGGGTATCCAAAACAGGTTGACGCGGTTCGGTCCGCGCCGCGCCTGCATGTAGCCGATCACCTTGCGCTCCGCCAGGGTGTAGACGGCCATGGTCAGAATGAGGCAAATCATGACGATCAACGCCTGCACGGCGGTGAGCAGCGGAGTGCTCCAATACGGCGTGATCTGGCCGGACAGCCAATCGCGTATGGGGCTCCAATCCCACATGATCTACAGCACCGAACGGGTCAGGCGCCCGTCCTTGGTTTTAGCGAGCGCATCGGAGCCGCGCACCAGCACATCGCTTTGGTACGGCGGAATATCCACCCACGCGCCCTGCGGAGTCTGGCCATCGGGTATTGCGCCACGCAGCGCGCTGCGCTCCGCCTCGACGCGCTTGCCGCACAGGACTTTAAGCGCATCACGAATTTGCTCGGAACTGTCGTAGTCGACGCCGTGCATATTCAACAGATTTGCCAGCACCCGCAACACCTTCCAGCCCGGGCGGCTCTCGCCCGGTAGCTTGGCCGCGCCGACCCAGCTCTGCCAGCGGCCTTCGCTGCTCACATAAGTACCCGAGGTCTCGGCAAACGAGCCAATCGGTAGCACCACATGTGCCGCGGCACGTAAGGATTCCGGTAGATGCGTGCTGATGGCGACGACGAGATCCGCCTTGTCGAGCGCCGCCGACTCGGCCGCGAGATCGTTTGCAGGATCGATGCCGCCGAACAGCACATAGGCCTTAAGCGCCGATTCCATCATGGCGCGGGCCGACAGGCCAACGGCCGCAGCAGGCGCGCCGCCCGGTTCGCGGTGCGGCACCGCGCCCGCGAGGTATGCCCCCGCGGCGTTGGCGCCCTCGGTAATCAATCCAATGCTGGCGCTGCACAGGTCGGCAAGCGCTGCGCTCAGCGCCTTGAGCACCGAGTACGCCGGATGCCGCTGCGCCAGCGTGCCGAGGATTACGGCACGTCGCGTGCCGCTGCACAGCGCGCCGACCAACGATCGGTGCGACTCCGTGATGCTGGCGCCCGCCACGCCTTGCGGCACGGGCTTGCCGGCAAGCCCCGCCGCCGCGTGCACCAGCGCAGTCAATTCCTTGACCATGTCGGTTTCAGAAACAATATAGCCCGCGACCGGGAACATGTACTCGAAGCGGCGCGGATTTAAAAACCCCACCTTCGCGGCGCCCTTCACGGCCGCCTTGCGAATGCGGTGCGCCAGCATCGGCATCTCATGACGCAGATTCGAGCCCACGATCAGCACGCCCTCCAAGCGTTCGATATCGGCGATCGCCACGCCGAGATTGGGGAATCCCGCCTCATTTTCCTGAGCGCGAAAATCCAGCTGGCGCAATCGATGATCGATATTGGGACATTTCAAGCCGCGCGCGATTTGCGCGAGCAGGTACAGCTCCTCGACGGTGGCCAGCGGCGAAGTCAGGAAGCCGGTCGCGGCTGCGCCGTGCGCTTTGGTCGCGCTCTGCAACCCCTCGGCCGCCGCGGTCAGAGCCACTTCCCAATCCACCACTGTGAGTGCGCCGTCAATGCGCACCATCGGCTGCGCGACGCGATCGGACGAATACATGCCCTCGAATCCGAAGCGGTCGCGATCCGCGATCCAGGTTTCGTTGATAGCCTCGTTCTCGCGCGGCACCATGCGCATCAGTTTGCCGCGCAGCACATGGGCATACAGATTGGTGCCGAATGCATCGTGCGGCGACACCAGCGCCGACTGCGTCATTTCCCAGGCGCGCGCATGATAGCGGAACGGTTTGTTGTTGAGCGCCCCGACCGGGCACAAATCGATGATGTTGGCTGATAACTCGTGATCGACGCTGTGCTCGATGTATGTGCCCACCTCCATATGCTCGCCGCGGCCGGTGGTACCCATTTGCGGATAGCCTTGAATCTCCGCGCCGAAGCGCACGCAGCGGGTGCAGTGAATGCAGCGCGTCATGTCGGTCGAGACCAGAGAACCCAAATTCTTGTCCTTCACCACCCGCTTGCGTTCGTTGAAGCGGGAAATGTCGCGCCCGAATCCCAAGGCCAGATCCTGCAGCTCGCACTCCCCGCCCTGATCGCAGATCGGGCAGTCGAGAGGATGATTGATCAGCAGGAATTCCATGGTCGCGCGCTGCGCGGCGACGGCCTTCGGCGATTTGGTGAACACCTTCATGCCTTCCGTCACCGGCGTCGCGCAGGCCGGCAGCGGTTTCGGCGCCTTCTCCACTTCAACCAAGCACATGCGGCAATTCGCGGCGACGGTGAGTTTGTCGTGGTAGCAGAAGCGGGGAATATAGATCTGCGCCGGATCCGTCACCTGCATGATCATCTGACCCTTGCGGGCTTTCAGGGCAACGCCGTTGACTTCGATATTGACCGTATCGTCGCTCATAGCCCTTATGCCGCCACGGCCGGTTGGCCATCCATGGTGGTCGCTTGCCCGATGATGGAGCGCCCCTTGTGTTCGATCATGTATTGAAATTCGTGCCGGAAATGCTTGAGGAAACTCTGCACCGGCCACGCGGCCGCATCACCCAGCGCGCAGATGGTATGCCCCTCGATGCGATTCGCCACATCGAGCAGCAGTCCCAGATCCTCGCTGCGCCCCTCGCCCGCGATGATTCGCCTCAGCATTCGATCCAGCCAGCCCGTGCCTTCCCGGCAGGGGGTGCACTGTCCGCAGGATTCCGACATGTAAAAACGCGCCAGCCGCTCAAGCGCCCGCACCATGCACGTGGTCTCGTCCATGACGATGACTGCGCCGGTGCCGATCGAGGAACCGGCTTTCTTCATGGAGTCGTAGTCCATGTTGGTTTCCCAAATGACATCAGCGGGTACGACCGGACAGGATGAGCCGCCGGGAATCACGGCCTTGAGCTTGCGTCCTTTCCAGATGCCGCCGGCCAGCGCCATCAATTCCTTGAACGGCACGCCCATGGGCAATTCAAAATTGCCGGGCTTCTCCACATGGCCGGAAACCGAGAATATGATGGTGCCGCCTGAATTCACCGGGCCCAACCCTGCAAACCACGCAGCGCCCTTGCGCATGATGGTGGGCACCGATGCAAAACTCTGAGTGTTGTTGATGGTCGTCGGCTTGCCGAACAAACCGAAACTTGCCGGAAACGGCGGC
Source organism: uncultured Gammaproteobacteria bacterium (assembly GCA_963787695.1). GTDB lineage: Bacteria > Pseudomonadota > Gammaproteobacteria > Steroidobacterales > Steroidobacteraceae > Bog-1198. The sequence goes on along the minus strand of CAWBDX010000002.1, from coordinate 4,069,601 downwards.
TTGAAGCGCGGCTTGCCGGGCTTGCCCTCGAGCGATTCCAACAGCGCGGTTTCCTCGCCGCAGATATAAGCGCCCGCACCGATGAAGGTGTGCAAATCGAAGTCGACGCCGGAGCCGAGAATATTCTTTCCCAGCAAGCCGGCTGCGTAGGCCTCGGCCAGGGCAGCCTCGAAGCGCGGGATGGGCTCTGCCAAGAACTCACCGCGAATATAGTTGTAGCCGACGGTCGCCGTCATTGCGTAGCCGCCGATCGCCATGCCCTCGATGACCGAATGCGGGTTGTAGCGCAGGATCTCGCGATCATGACAGGTGCCGGGTTCCGATTCGTCCGAATTGCACACCGCGTATTTCTGCAGCGGCGAGCTGCGCGGCATGAAACTCCACTTCACTCCCATCGGAAACGCCGCGCCGCCACGGCCGCGCAGCCCCGACGCCTTGACCTCGTCGATGATTTTTTCGCGCGGCGTCTGCTCGCGCAGAATTTTCTCCCAGGCCTGGTAGCCGCCGAACTGACGGTAGCCCTCGAGCGTCCAGGGGCGCTCATGCTTGAGCGCCTCGAATAACACCAGATTCTGTTCGTAAGACATCAGCGGCCCTTCAAGCGTTAGGTCAACTCGTCCAAAATCTTATCGATGGTCTGCGGCGTGAGATTTTCGTGGTACACGTGGTCTACCATCATCATGGGGGCGCCGCAGCACGCGGCCAGGCATTCCTCTTCGCGCTTCAAGTAAATCCGCCCATCCGGCGTGCTTTCGCCCGTCTTGATGCCGAGCTTGTTCTCGATGTGTTCGACCACTTCCTGCGAGCCGCGCAGCATGCAGGAAATATTGGTGCACACCGAAATGTGGTGCCGGCCGACGGGTTTGGTTTCGAACATGGAATAGAACGAGGCCACCTCATACACCAGGATGTTCGGCAACTCCAGATAAGCGGCCACGGCATCCATGATGTCGGCGGTCAAAAAGCCCTGGTTCTCGTGTTGCGCGGCATGCAAGGCGGACAGCACCGCGGAGCGCTTGCGGTCGGGAGGAAATTTCGCCACCCAACGATCGATTTCTTCGCGCACGTGCGCGGACAGCTGCGCGCTCATCGGTCGATCTCGCCGAAGACGATGTCCTGGGTGCCGATGACGGCCACCACATCCGCCAACATATGCCCCCTGACCATTTCATCGAGCGCCGAAATATGCGCAAATCCCGGCGCCCGTACCTTCAATCGATAGGGCTTGTTGGCTCCGTCGGACACCAGGTACACGCCAAGCTCGCCCTTCGGCGCCTCGACCGCGGCGTACACCTCGCCCTCCGGCACGCAGTAGCCTTCGGTCATGAGTTTGAAATGATGGATCAGCGACTCCATGTCGCCCTTCATCTGTTCGCGGCGCGGTGGCCGCACTTTGCGATCATCGATTATCACCGCGCCGGGATTGGCCTTCAGCCACGCGATGCATTGCTCGATGATGCGATTCGACTGGCGCATCTCCTCGATGCGCACCAGGTAGCGGTCGTAGCAATCGCCGTTGACTCCCACCGGAATGTCGAAGTCGACTTGATCGTACACTTCGTAGGGCTGTTTTTTTCGCAGATCCCACTCGACGCCGGAGCCGCGCAACATCGGCCCTGAGAATCCCAGCTGCATGGCTCGCTGTGGGCTGACCACGCCGATATTCACAGTGCGCTGTTTCCAGATGCGATTGTCGGTGAGCAGAGTTTCGTACTGATCGACGCACGCCGGAAAGCGCTTGACGAAATCCGCAATGAAATCGAGCAGGCCGCCCGAGCGCCGGCTGTTCAATCGGTCTACATCTTTTTTGCTGCGCCACTCTGAATACTGATACTGCGGCATCGATTCCGGCAAATCGCGGTACACCCCGCCGGGGCGGTAGTAGGTTGCATGCATGCGGGTGCCGGAGACGGCTTCGTAGCAATCCATGAGATCTTCGCGCTCGCGGAAGCAATACAGGAAAACCGTCATGGCGCCGATGTCGATGCCATGCGCACCCAGCCACAAGAGGTGATTCAAGATCCGGGTGATTTCGTCGAACATCACGCGAATGTATTGCGCCCGCAGCGGCGGCTCCAGGCCCAACAGCTTCTCGATCGCCAAGACGTAGGCGTGCTCGTTGCACATCATGGAGACGTAATCCAGTCGATCCATGTAGCCGATCGACTGATTGAACGGCTTGCTCTCGGCAAGCTTCTCGGTGCCCCGATGCAACAGACCGACATGCGGATCGGCCTTCTGTATGACTTCGCCGTCCATCTCCAGAACCAGGCGCAGCACTCCATGCGCCGCCGGGTGCTGCGGCCCGAAGTTCATGGTGTAGTTGCGGATCTCAGCCACGCTTAAGTCCCATCCTGTTTCGCAATGCTGGTGGTATGCACCGGCGCGTTGGTCAGTTGCGGGTCATAGCGATTGTCGTGACGAATTACTTTCGGCACCAGAACGCGAGGATCGATGGTCACCGGCTGATACACAACGCGCGCCTTTTCGGGGTCGTAGCGCACTTCGACATGGCCCGACAGCGGGAAGTCCTTGCGAAACGGATGGCCGATGAAACCGTAATCGGTCAGCAGCCGGCGCAGGTCCGGATGCCCCTTGAACAAAATCCCGAACAGGTCGAATGCCTCGCGTTCGAACCAATTGGCGCCCGCCCAGACGTCGGTCACCGAGTCGACCATGGGCGCATCGTCGTCGGCGCAGAACACTTTCAAGCGCAGCCGCTGATTGAGCGAAATGGACTGCAGGTGGTAGACCGCGGTAAAGCGCCGGCCTGGCGCAAGATCGCGCGCCGGCGGCGCGCCGCGCGCCACCCCGCGGCTGAAACCCGAGGATGTCGCGTTCTGCGTGTTCCATTCGTCGCGGCCATGCGCAAGGTAATCCACGCCGCACACATCCATGCACATCTCGAATTTCAGCAGCGCGGTATCGCGCAGCACCACGGCAACCGCCAGCAGGTCATCGGCTTTAACCTCGTAGGTCAATTCGCCGGTGTGGTTGGCAACTTCGACCAGCTTGTTCGGCAATGCAAGTGCAATTGCCTCTCGCAAGGCCTGGATGCGGGTCGGTGTTGCAACCGCCGCGGAAGTTCCTGCATCCGAGCTCATCGGATAATCGCCTTGTTGCGCTTGATCTTGTTTTGCAGCTGAATGATGCCGTAGAGCAACGCCTCTGCGGTGGGCGGGCAACCCGGGACGTACACATCCACCGGCACGATGCGATCGCAGCCGCGAACCACGGCGTACGAGTAATGATAATAGCCGCCGCCGTTGGCGCACGAGCCCATCGAGATCACCCAGCGCGGCTCCGTCATCTGGTCGTACACTTTGCGCAGCGCCGGCGCCATTTTATTCACCAGAGTGCCGGCAACGATCATGACGTCAGACTGGCGCGGGCTGCCGCGGAAAAGTATGCCGAAGCGATCCTGGTCGTAGCGCGCCGCGCCGGCATGCATCATCTCCACGGCGCAGCAGGCCAGGCCAAAGGTTACCGGCCACAGCGAGCCGGTGCGGGCCCAATTGATCAGCTTATCAACGGTGGTCACTTCGAAGCCGCGCACGGTGCTGGTATCGGCGGACACGGCCTCTAATCCCATTCCAAAGCCCCTTTCTTGTAGTCATACGCCAGCGCGACGATGAGCAGCAGCGCAAAAACGAACATCGACAGCAGGCCAAAGGTGCCGGTCGCTTTAAGCGATACCGCCCAGGGAAAGAAGAACGCGATTTCCAGGTCAAAGACGATGAAGATGATGGCGACCAAGTAGTAGCGCACATCAAAGCGCATGCGCGAATCTTCGAAGGCCTCGAAGCCGCATTCATAGGGCGAAAGTTTCTCAGCATCCGGGCGACGCGGCCCCAATATCCAACCGGCGGCGAACAGCGCAAAGCCCAGTACCGCGGCCAATCCCAAGAAGATCAATATCGGTAAATACTGTCGCAGCATTATCAGGGCCGTTGACTACACGGATGTCGCAATTGTATCAGGCACGCGCCGTCCGCGTCGCGGCAACGATTTGATTGTTTCGAGAATTTGGTGCCGACGGCCGGACTCGAACCGGCACAGGTTGCCCCACTAGCCCCTCAAACTAGCGCGTCTACCAATTTCGCCACGTCGGCTTTTATCACTTGTTTACAGGTGCGGCTGGCGCGGGCGCGGGCGTCGGCGCGGCAGGTGCCGGTGCGGCTGGCTGCGGTGCGGTGGTTGCGGGCGGCGCGCTGGTCGCGGCTTGAGCAGCACGTTCCAACACCGAAGTCGGCGCAGTGCCGCCGCGCGTGCCCAGGTAAGCCAGGCTTAAACTGGTGACAAAGAACAGCGCCGCAAACACCGCCGTCAGTTTCGAAAATAACGTGCTGGTACCGCGAGCGCCGAACACCGTGCCCGAAGCACCGGAACCAAATCCGGCGCCCGCTTCCGCGCCCTTACCGCGCTGCAGGAGCACCAGTCCGATGATCATCAGTGCCAGTAATACGTGCACTGCCAATATGAAACCACGCAACATAGGAAATCTCTCAGTGGCGAACGGCCGCAGCCGCGCAAATCTGCCGAAACTCATCGGCGCTCAAGGAAGCGCCACCCACCAATCCACCGTCCACGTCAGGCATGGCAAAAAGTTCTGCCGCATTGCCGGCTTTTACGCTGCCGCCGTAAAGAATCCGCAGACGGCCGCCTATCTTAGCATCATGCGCTGAAATCCGGCTGCGCAAGAACGCGTGCACCGCTTGCGCCTGTTCCGGCGAGGCGGTACGCCCCGTGCCAATCGCCCACACCGGCTCGTAAGCGAGAACGGCAGCGGCAAATCCGCCGATTCCATGCATCGCGACCACCGCATCAACCTGTCGCCCGACCACCGCTTCGGTGTGATGCGCCTCGCGTTCCTCCAGGGTTTCCCCGACGCACAGAACCGGCGTCAGACCTCCCGCCAACGCGGCGGCAAATTTGCGCGCCACCAATGCGTCGTCCTCGTGATACCAGCGGCGCCGTTCCGAATGTCCCACGATGCAATAGCTGCAGCCGACATCCTTGAGCATCGTTGCACCCACTTGGCCGGTGAACGCGCCTCCGGATTCGGCGCAAACGTCCTGCGCGCCGACTAAGATGCGTCCGCCTTCCAACACGCGCACGGCGTCAGCAATGTAAACATAGGGCGGAAATACCACGATGTCGATCGGCCAGTCAGGTTTGACGTAGCCCTCCAACTCGGCGAGCAGTGCCTGATTGGCGGCCTGTGACCCGTGCATTTTCCAATTGCCCGCGACCATCGGACGACGCATAGCCAACCTTTGGGCATTTGCCCTGCGGGAAAGGCGCGGAAGATTAGCCGCGCTGCCTCATAACTGCAAGCCCCGCTGGAAACCTGCCCACTACTACCCTGGGAATTCGTTTCAGGCAGCGCTGGACGATACGGCTGCCACGATCGCGGCGATCTCCCGGGCCCCCTGCTTGACCAGGCCGGCATCGGACCCCTCCACCATGACCCGAATGACGGGTTCGGTGCCCGAGGCGCGCAGCACGATGCGTCCGTGGCCGCCGAAACGGCGCTCGACCTCCGCAACGACTCGCAGCACTTGCGGTTCCGCCAATGGGTCGAAACGCGTTGCCACCTGTACATTCAACAGTACCTGCGGATACTTGCGCATGGCGGCGGCGAGTTCGGCCAGCCCGGCGCCGGTCTGCTTCATGATGGCAAGCACCTGAAGCGCGCTGATCAAGCCATCACCGGTCGTGGTTTTGTCCAAACAAAGTATATGGCCCGAGGTCTCTCCGCCCAAGGTCCCGCCCGCCTCATTCAGCATGGCAAGCACATTGCGATCGCCGACCTGGGCGCGCAAGAACTCAATGCCGCGCTCCGCCAACGCGTGTTCCAAGCCGAGATTGCTCATCACGGTTCCCACCACCGGACCTTGCAATTCGCCGGCCTGGCGTCGCGCCGTGGCAAGAATGAAAAGCAACTGGTCGCCGTCCACACAGCGCCCAAGTTCGTCCACCATCACGAGCCGGTCGCCATCGCCGTCGAGCGCCAGTCCCAGCTGCGCGCGCACTCCGGGAACCGTCAGCTGCAGCAGTTCCGGTGAGGTCGACCCGCAGCCATCGTTGATGTTGCGGCCGTTCGGTGAGCAACCGATGGGTACGATTTCGGCGCCCAAATCCGCGAGCACTCGAGGCGCCACCTTGTAGCCTGCGCCGTTTGCGCAATCGATGACGATTTTGAAGCCCTTGAGACTCACGCCGGACGGGATGCTCGCAGCGCAGAAGTCCTGATACTGCGTACGGCTGCGGTCGATACGGATGGCTCTGCCCAGATGCTGGGATTCCTGCGTGATCACAGGCAGGTCGAGCAGAGCCTCGATTTCGTGTTCTATGCGGTCCGACAATTTGCTGCCGGTTGCGTCGAAGAACTTGATGCCGTTGTCCTCATAGAGATTGTGCGAGGCGCTGATCACGACGCCGAAGCTGCAGCCCAGGCGCTGGGTCATATAGGCAATGCCGGGAGTGGGCAACGGTCCGATCAGCATCACATCGACGCCGGCTGCGACAAATCCAGCCTCCAACGCCGACTCGAACATATAGCCCGACACTCGCGTGTCCTTGCCGATGAGCACGCGGCCGCCGCCCGGCGCCAACACTCGTGCAGCCGCGCTGGCAAGACGCAACGCGAAGTCCACCGTCATCGGCGCAGCACCGACGCGGCCGCGCACGCCATCGGTGCCAAAGTACTTGGTCAACTTGCCATTCCCTGTAGAACCGCGGTGACGCTGCGGATGGCATCCAGAGTGGGGCCCACATCGTGGGTGCGAATGATGCGCGCGCCGTGGATTACAGCCAGCGCCGCCAACCCCAAGCCGCCATGGAGCCGCTCCGCCGTTGGTTTGCCGAGAATCTCGCCAATCATCTTTTTGCGCGATACGCCTATCAGTAAAGGCGCATCCAGCGCCGCGAACCGCGGCAACTCTTTCAACAGCGCCAAGTTGTGCTCCAGTTGCTTGCCAAATCCAATCCCGGGATCGACCGCGATTGCATCGGATGCGACACCGGCAGCGACGCATGCTTGCCGTTGATGCAGCAGAAAGGCAATCACCTCAGCCACCACATCATTATAGTGCGGGCCGTCTTGCATCGTACGCGGCTCGCCTTGCATGTGCATCAAGCACACCCCGGCTTGAGTCGCGGCCGCTATGGAGCGCGCCTTAGGGTGGCGCAACGCATGGATGTCGTTGATGATGCACGCGCCGGCCGCGACCGCCGCAGCCATCACCGCAGGTTTCGCCGTATCGATCGAAATGGCGATGCTGGAAGCCGCAGCGATGCCCTCGATGACCGGCACAACTCGTGCGAGTTCCAGCGACTCCTCGACGGGAAGCGATCCGGGGCGGCTCGACTCCCCTCCCACATCGATAATGGTGGCGCCTTCCGCGACCATGCGCGCCGCATGCTCGAGCGCCAAGTCCAGCGCGGCATGCTTGCCGCCATCGGAAAACGAGTCCGGCGTTACGTTCAGGACTCCCATGACGACGGGCCGGGAAAGATCAATGGTGCGATGTCGACAACGCCACTGCATGGTCTTGTTGGTAACTCTCAAGGGCGGTATCGGGGGGCCTTTCCCGAAGCGCGAAAAACAGGGACGTTTTTCCCGCAGCCCCCAGGGATGGGTTCACGGCGGTTCGGGAAAGACCCCCCGACACCGCCCTCTAATGTTGACCGGCCGGGTTTACCAATGGCGTTGTCGGCTTCTCAGCGGTAGGACCTCGCGGCGTCGGCGTCGGCGTATCGTCCCAATCGCGCGGCGGGCGCGGAGTGCGGCCTTCCATGATGTCCTTGATCATTTCCTCATCGATGGTCTCGTACTTGATCAAGGCTTCCGACATGGATTGCAGCTTGTCCATATTGGTCTGCAGAATCTTATAGGCTCGCTGATAGTTGCTGTCGATCACGCGGCGGACTTCTTCGTCGATCACGTGCGCAGTCACGTCGGATACCTGCTTGTGCTGCGTGACGCTGCGGCCGAGGAACACCTCACCTGACTCCTCGCTGTAGGTCTGCGGCCCCAGGCGATCCGACAGGCCCCAACGCGTGACCATGTTGCGCGCAAGTTCGGTAGCGCGTTCGATGTCGTTGGATGCCCCGGTGGTGACGGCGTCGGGGCCGAACACCAATTCTTCGGCGATGCGCCCGCCGAACAAGGTCGCGATGCGGCTCTCCAGCTGCCGCTTGCTGGTGCTGTAGCGGTCGGCTTCCGGCAGGAACATGGTGACGCCCAGCGCGCGGCCGCGCGGGATGATGGTCACCTTGTACACCGGATCGTGCTCCGGGACGCTCAGGCCCACGATGGCGTGTCCCGATTCATGGTAGGCGGTATTGCGCTTCTCTTCCTCGGTCATGACCATGGAGCGGCGCTCGGCGCCCATCATGATCTTGTCCTTGGCGCGCTCGAATTCTTCCATCGTGACCGAGCGTTTGTTGCCGCGTGCCGCGAACAATGCCGCTTCGTTTACCAGATTGGCAAGATCCGCGCCGGAGAATCCCGGCGTGCCGCGCGCAATGACGGAAGGCTTGACGTTGTCGCCGAGCGGCACCTTGCGCATGTGCACCTTCAGGATCTGTTCGCGGCCGCGAACGTCCGGCAGCGGCACGACGACCTGCCGATCGAAGCGGCCCGGACGCAGCAGCGCCGGATCCAGCACATCCGGCCGGTTGGTGGCGGCAATGACGATGATGCCTTCGTTGCCCTCAAAGCCATCCATCTCGACCAGCAACTGGTTCAAGGTCTGTTCACGCTCATCGTGTCCGCCGCCCAAGCCGGCGCCACGGTGCCGGCCCACGGCATCGATTTCATCAATGAAGATAATGCAGGGGGCATGTTTCTTGGCCTGCTCGAACATATCGCGAACGCGGGACGCGCCGACGCCGACGAACATTTCGACGAAATCCGAGCCGGAAATGGTGAAAAACGGTACCTTGGCTTCGCCGGCGATGGCCCTGGCGAGCAGGGTCTTGCCGGTGCCGGGCGAGCCCACCATCAGCACACCTTTCGGGATCTTGCCGCCAAGTTTCTGGAACTTGCCGGGATCTTTCAAGAAGTCGACGATTTCCACAACTTCTTGCTTGGCCTCTTCCACCCCCGCCACATCGGCGAAAGTAATGCTGACCTGGTCCTCGCCCAGGAGCCGCGCGCGGCTCTTGCCGAAGGACATGGCCCCCCTGCCGCCGGACGCACCCTGCATCTGACGCATGAAATAGGCCCAGAAGCCAATGAGAATCAATATCGGGAAGGCCGAGATCAGCAACTGCAGAAACACCGACTGCTGCTTCGGCGGCTCACCGCGGAATTTGACCCCCTGCGACTGCAACGTACCTATCAAGGCGCTGTTGCTGGTCTCGGGGTTGTAGGTCACGAATTGATCGCCGGAGCGACGCTTGCCCTCGATGATTTCACCCTTGAGCGTCACCGAATCGACATTGTTGCTCTTTACTTCAGAGAGAAACTGCGAGTAATCGATGGTGGCCGGCTGGCCGGTGCGCATGCCGAATTGGCTGAAAATCGCGAGCAAAATGACTGCCAGCGCCACCCACAATAGAATTTGCTTTGTCAAATCGTTCAAGTTTCACCTGCAGCCCTGTCACATTACGACATCGAATCCAATCGGGCGTTCCCTTTGAGGCGGGCTACCCCGAAGTTACACCATCCCAAACTGCCGCGCCAACAGATAGATCTCAGGACTGCGGGTTCGTGATGCTTTCGGCTTTTTGGTCACCACGCGACCATAACGACGGCGCGCATCCTTGATGATCTGCTCGAATCCCGCGCCTTGAAACAACTTCACCAGCAAATCGCCTCCTGGCGCCAAAACCTGGTCCGCGAACTCCAGGGCCAGCTCCGCCAAATGCATACTTCGAGGCTGGTCCACCGCGTCTATGCCTGACATGTTGGGGGCCATATCCGACAATACAAGGTCGACTTTATCGGCGCGCAAGCATTGCAGAACCTGCGTAACAACAGCCTCTTCCCGAAAGTCCCCCTGCACGAATTCGACCCCGGGGATGGCGTCCATCGGCAATATGTCCGTGGCGACGATGCGGCTTTTGCCGCCGACGATGCGCGCGGCGTACTGGCTCCATCCGCCGGGTGCGGCCCCCAAGTCGACCAGCCGGGTCCCGGGGCGCAACAAACGTTCGCTCTCCTGGATCTGCGCCAGCTTGAACACGGCGCGCGAGCGCCATCCTTCTGCAACGGCGCGCTTCACAAACTCGTCGTTGGCATGTTCGGCGAGCCAACGGGTGCTGCTTTTTGAACGCTTGGGCATCTTAAGTTCCGACTATAATCGCGCGGTGGCATTGTCCGAGAAACAGAAGAAACATTTGCGCCGGCTGGCGCATCCCATGAGCCCCATCGTCATGCTGGGCAACGCCGGGCTCACCGAGGGGGTCATCAACGAACTGGATCGCGCACTGAGCGATCATGAGCTGGTCAAGGTGGCGGCTCGAGTCGGCGACCGCGTGTCACGCGATACGGCATTGAGCGATTTGGCGGTACGAACATCGAGCGAGATCGTGCAGCGCATCGGTCACGTCGGCGTCTTCTACCGCCGCCGTGCCGCGCTACCGAAAATCCTCATTCCAGACTAATACTATGACTGCGATGCAAGCCGCCAGGTACAGCAGCGCGGCAACCCCGTGCCAGGCGCCGAAGCTCAAGTGCAGCGCCGCGCCATGCGCGTGCGCGGCGTTCATGGCCGGCTTCAACATCCACTCGTTCACGCACAGCAACGCAACCGCGAAATAACCCCAGAGGAATCGACGTCGCGCGGGCAGGGCCACGGCCAGGACCGCGGCGGCGATTCCGACATAGGTTTCGATGCTGAAAAGCCGCGCCGCCAAGATACCTGCCAGTTGCCGATCTTTTTGCGCATAGAAAAGCGTGGGCGCGACCCAAATGGCGACCGACCAGAGGCTGCCCGCCCACAATACGAACAGCAGTTTGAAAACTTTGCGCACTACCCTACTTGACTCGCGCGGCAGGTTACACGTAGCGCACGGAGACTATTTCATAGGTGCGCATGCCGCCCGGAGTGGTCACATCGACGACATCGCCTTCGGACTTGCCGATGAGCGCGCGTGCGATCGGCGAGGACACCGACAGCAGGCCGGACTTGATATCGGCCTCGTCGTCGCCGACCAGCTGATAAACGACTTTGTTGCCGCCATCCTGATCCTCGAGTTCGAGCGTCGATCCAAAGACCACCCGGCCGTTGGCGCTCAACTTGGTGACATCGATGACTTCGGCATTGCCCAGGCGCTGCTCGATCTGATTGATGCGGCCTTCGATGAAGCTTTGCTGCTCGCGCGCCGCGTGGTATTCCGCGTTCTCGCTCAAATCGCCATGCGCCCGCGCCTCGGCAATCGCCTTGATGATGTTGGGCCGGGCTTCGCTCTTCAGGGTCTTCAGTTCGGCGCGCAGCCGCTCGGCGCCGCGCAACGTCATGGGAGTTCGCGTCACGCCGGCAATTCCTTGTGCAAGTCCTGCAGTCGATTCACTTCGATATCACCCAGGTGATCAAGCGCGTCGCAAGTCGCACGCGCGCCGGCGACCGTAGTGTAGTAGGTTACTCGCCTCGCCACCGCCTCGCGGCGAATCGAGCGCGATTCGCGCACCGCTTGCTTGCCCTCGGTGGTATTGACGATCAATGCCACTTCATCGTTTTTTATCATATCGACGACGTGTGGACGACCTTCGCGGACTTTGTTGACGCGACGGCATGTGACGCCGGCCTCCTCCAGCACGATCGCCGTGCCGCCGGTCGCGGCAATTTCAAAGCCGCGCGAGATCAGCATCTGCGCCAGCAGTGCGGCGGCGGGCTTATCACGATCACGCACGCTGATGAAGCATAGGCCGCGCGTCGGCAAGATCACCCCGGAGGCCGCCTGCGCCTTGGCGTACGCCTCGCCGAAGGTGTCCCCGGTTCCCATGACTTCGCCGGTGGACTTCATCTCCGGACCCAGGATGGGATCGGCTTCGGGGAACTTGATGAAGGGGAACACCGCTTCTTTCACCGAAAAATAGGCAGGTATGCGCTCCACGGTGCGGCCTTGCATGGCGAGCGTCTTGCCCGTCATGACTCGTGCGGCCACCTTCGCGAGCGCTATACCCGTGGCTTTGGAGACGAACGGCACGGTGCGCGAGGCGCGCGGATTGACTTCCAGAATGTAGATGACGCCGCTTTGGATGGCGAACTGGATGTTCATCAGGCCGATGACGTTGAGCGCCTTGGCCAGTTTGCGCGTCTGTGCCCGCAGCTCATCTTGAATCTCGCGCGACAGGCCGTTCGGCGGCAGCGAACACCCCGAATCCCCCGAATGCACGCCGGCCTGTTCGATGTGCTCCATGATGCCGCCGATCAGCACGTCCTGGCCGTCGCTCACCGCGTCCACGTCCACCTCGATCGCAAGGTCCAGAAACCGGTCGAGCAGCACCGGACTGTCATTCGACACCTTCACGGCATCGATCATGTACTGGCGCAGGTCATCCTCGTTGAACACCACTTCCATCGCCCGGCCGCCGAGCACATAGCTCGGGCGTACGACCAGCGGGAAGCCGACATCGCGCGCCAGCAAAATCGCCTGCTCTTCGGTGCGCGCCGAGGCATTGGCCGGCTGTTTGAGCTTCAGGCTGGTTACGAGCTTCTGGAAGCGCTCGCGATCCTCGGCGACATCGATGCTGTCAGGCGTGGTGCCGATGATGGGAGCCCCGGCCGCGGCCAGCGCGCGGGATAATTTCAACGGCGTCTGGCCGCCGTACTGCACGATGACGCCTTCGGGTTTCTCCTTCTCGATGATTTCCATGACGTCTTCAAAGGTCAGCGGTTCGAAATACAACCGATCCGATGTGTCGTAATCCGTCGAGACCGTCTCCGGATTGCAGTTCACCATCAGCGTTTCAAAACCATCCTCGCGCAGCGCCATGGCGGCGTGCACGCAGCAGTAATCGAACTCTATGCCCTGTCCGATGCGATTCGGGCCGCCGCCCAGAATCATGATCTTGCGGCGCTCCGTGGGATTTGCCTCGCATTCTTCTTCATAGGTCGAATACAGGTACGCGGTCGAAGTGGCGAATTCCGCGGCGCAGGTATCGACGCGCTTGTAAACCGGGTGCAGGCCCAAGCGGCGGCGCTCCCGGCGGATGGCCGGCTCGTCGCGCCCCACCAATTTGGCAAGCCGCGCATCGGAGAAGCCCTTGCGCTTCAAGGTCCTGAGACGCACGAGGTTGAGGCCTTCGTAGCCGTCTTTGATCAACGCCGCTTCTTCGCGCAGCAAATCCTCGATCTGCGCCAGGAACCATGGATCGATCTTGGTGGCCTCGAAAATCTGTTGCAGGGTCCAACCGGCGCGAAACGCGTCGGCAACGTACAGGATCCGGTTGGGCCCAGGCCAGCGCAGTTCGTACGACAGTTTCTCGGCGGCTTCCTCGGTCAGCGGCAAGCTCAACTGTGGGTCGAATCCGTCGAGTCCGGTCTCCAAACTGCGCAGCGCCTTCTGCATCGATTCCTGAAAGGTGCGGCCGATGGCCATCGCCTCGCCCACCGATTTCATCTGCGTGGTCAAGCGGGTGTTGGCGCCGGGAAATTTCTCGAATGTGAAACGCGGGATCTTGGTGACCACATAATCGATGGTCGGCTCGAATGAGGCCGGCGTCGCGCCGCCGGTGATCTCGTTCTTGAGCTCATTGAGCGTGTAGCCCACCGCCAACTTGGCGGCGATCTTCGCAATCGGAAATCCGGTCGCCTTGGATGCCAGCGCCGAGGATCGCGATACCCGAGGGTTCATTTCGATCACTAGAACGCGTCCGTCGTCGGGATTGATCGCGAACTGCACGTTGGATCCGCCGGTGTCGACGCCGATCTTGCGCAACACGGCGATGGAGGCGTCCCGCAGCCGCTGGTATTCCCGATCGGTGAGGGTTTGCGCCGGCGCCACGGTAATCGAGTCACCGGTGTGTACACCCATGGGATCGATGTTTTCGATCGAGCAGACGATGATGCAGTTGTCGTCGTGGTCGCGGACCACCTCCATCTCGTACTCTTTCCAGCCGAGCACGGATTCTTCGAGCAGCACTTCGTTGGTGGGTGAAGCGTCCAGGCCGCGCGCGACCGTGCTCTCGAATTCTTCGCGGTTGTAGGCGATGCCCCCGCCGCTGCCCCCCAGGGTAAACGACGGCCGGATGACGGTTGGGAAGCCGATCTCCGACTGCACCGCGAGCGCTTCTTCCATGCTGTGCGCGATGCGCGCGCGCGCGGTCTCGAGGCCGATGTCGGCCATGGCGCGGCGGAACAGCTCGCGGTCCTCGGCCATGTCGATGGCCCGCTGCGAGGCGCCGATCATCTCGACGTTGAACTTATCGAGTATGCCCTCGCGCACCAGATCGAGCGCGGTGTTGAGCGCCGTCTGGCCGCCCATGGTGGGCAGCAGCGCCGTGGGGCGTTCCTTTTCGATGATGCGCGCCAGCGTGCGCCAATTGATGGGCTCTATATAAATGGCGTCGGCGGTTTCCGGGTCGGTCATGATCGTGGCCGGATTGGAGTTCACCAGAATGACCCGGTAACCCTCCTCCTTCAGTGCCTTGCACGCCTGAGCGCCGGAATAGTCGAACTCACAAGCCTGACCAATGACGATGGGGCCGGCGCCGATGATGAGAACGCTTTCGAGATCGGTTCTCTTTGGCATCTAGCCTTCCGCCGATTTTTGTTTGATCGGAGTGCGGCCGCGCGAATTGGCTTGCACGCGCTTCACCATCAAATACATGAAATGTTCGAATAGCAGACGCAAATCGTGCGGGCCCGGACTCGCCTCGGGATGCCCCTGGAAGCTGAAGGCGGGCCGGTCGGTGCGCGCCAGCCCCTGCAAGGAGCCGTCGAAGAGCGAACGATGGGTTGCTCGCAAGGTCTCCGGCAGCGTCGTCTCGTCCACGGCGAATCCATGGTTCTGGCTGGAAATCAGCACGCGGCCGGAATCGATCTCCAAAACAGGATGGTTGGCCCCGTGGTGGCCGAACTTCATTTTCACGGTCTTGGCGCCGCTCGCCAATCCCGAGCAATTGATGCCCCAGGCAAATTCCAAACACCGGGATATCGGTCTCGAGAAATCGCGCGATCGCTTTGATCGCGTAGTCGCACGGTTCCGGGTCGCCCGGACCATTGCTTAAGAAAATACCATCAGGATTCATTGCAAGCACTTGATCTGCTGGTATTTGTGCTGGTACCACGGTCATCCGACAGCCGTGCTCCGCGAGAATCCGCAGAATACTGCGCTTCATGCCATAGTCGTACGCAACCACGTGCAAACGGCTCTGCGGGCGCGGCGGTTTGGCTGCGGTTTTCCAAATCAACCCATCATTCCATTGGTAGATTTTCTTGGTGGAGACCGCTTTGGCCAGGTCCATGCCCTTCAAGCCCGGGAATTTCTTCGCGGCGCGCACCGCCGCCGTTTCCTCGATGCTGTCGCCGGTCATGATGCAGCCCGATTGGGCGCCCTTCTCGCGCAGCAGCCGGGTTAACTTGCGGGTATCGATATCGGCGATTGCCACGACCTTGCAGCGGAGCAAGAAGCTCTGCAGAGACTCTGTGGCACGCCAGTTGGAATACAGCACCGGCAAATCCCGGATCACCAGGCCCGCGGCATAAACGGCGCCGGATTCCAGATCTTCCGGGGTCGCGCCGGTGTTGCCGATATGGGGGTAGGTCAGCGTGACGATCTGGCGGCAGTACGAGGGGTCGGTCAGGATCTCCTGATAGCCGGTCATCGCAGTATTGAAAACTACTTCACCTGTCGTGTTGCCTTTTGCGCCTACTGAGACGCCTCGGAACACGGTGCCATCTTCGAGAGCTAGCACTGCAGGTGTCGACACTCCGGTTCCTCGCTTTGCCCTATGGCGTTTGGCGCAGATGCGCAAAGCGGGAGGCGCTCCTTAGAACGTCCTCCCGCTTTATAGATAAAGTACGCGATCAGTTTCCGGGCGCGAATATTAACGATGCGGGCGATGACTGTCCATGCTTCTTCAATCCTTAAGTACATCCTGCATGCCGTACAGGCCCGGCGGCCGGCCTACCAGCCACGCGGCCGCCTGTAATGCGCCGCGTGCAAAGATCATGCGGTCAGTGGCCCGGTGGCTGATTTCCAGCCGCTCGCCGGCGCCAGCAAACGTCACGGTGTGTTCGCCCCACGATGTCGCCTGCCCGCAGCACCGAAAAACCAATGCCGGAGGGATCACGGGGCGCGCCGGTGCCATGGCGGCCAAAGATCCCGACATCGCTCAAGCGCTGGCCGCGCATCCCGGCCACCAACTCACCCAGGCTCAAGGCCGTGCCCGATGGTGCATCGCGCTTCATATGATGGTGCGCCTCGGCAATTTCCACCTCGTAGGCTGATCCTAACTCGACCGTGGCAGCCGCGACCAGTTTGTGCAGTACCGCGACCCCAACGCTGGTATTCGGGGCGATCAGCAGCGCAATCTCTTGCGCCGCACTCTGAAGCGCTGCGTGGCTGGGTGCGTCGATTCCGGTGGCGCCGACCAGCAGCGGCACCCGCGCTTGGGCGCAAGCCTGGGCATGAGTGGCAACGGCGTGGCCGCTGCTGAAATCGACCGCCACCGAGGCTTCATTGAGCGCTGCGGCGCAATCCGCCGTGATGCGCACCCCGCTGGACGCCCCTTCAGCGTCCGCGAGCTGCCCGAGCGGCTGCTCCCGGGCGAGGCTATCGCACCGCTCAAGCGAAACTGCGACCCTTCCTGGATCGCCCGTACCAAGCATTGGCCCATGCGGCCGGTGACGCCGAATACCACCAGTGTCAGGGCCGCCACTAGTCGACCGCGCCCGTGAAGAATTTCTTGACGCCCTCGAAAAAGGAGCGCTCTCGAGGCTGATGGCTGCCGGCCTGCAGTGAGGCCTGAAATTTTCTCAACAACTCCTTTTGCTCGGCCCCAAGGCTCACGGGAGTCTCCACCACGACGCGGCAGAACAAATCGCCGGCGGCGCCGCCGCGAACCGGGTGGACGCCTTTTTCGCGCACGCGAAACACCCGTCCCGATTGGGTTTCGCTGGGGATTTTGAGGATGACCTCGCCATCGAGCGTCGGCACCTCGACGCTGCCGCCCAATGCCGCGGTGGCAAAACTGATGGGTACCTCGCAGGACAAATGACTGCCATCACGCTCGAATATGGCGTGTTCGCGCACCCGAATCTCAACGTACAGATCGCCGGCGGGGCCGCCGTTGCGGCCCGCCTCGCCCTCGCCGGTTAAACGAATGCGATCGCCGCTGTCGACGCCCGCGGGAACCTGCACCGCGAGCGTCTTCTCCTGGCGAACGCGACCCTGTCCATAACAAGTGTCGCAGGGATTGGAAATGATTTTGCCACGGCCCTTGCAGCGCGGGCAGGGTTGCTGAATGGTGAATATCGACTGCTGGACCCGCACCTGGCCCTGACCGCCGCAGGTATCGCAGGTCTTGGGGCTCGAGCCCTTGGCGGCGCCCGTGCCCTTGCAGGTCTTGCATTCCATCAGCGACGGAATTTGAATTTCGGTGTCGGTGCCGAACACCGCTTTCTCCAGATCCAATTCGAGTTCGTAGCGCAGGTCCGCGCCGCGAAATACCTGGGTTCGACTGCGCTGCCCGCCGGAGAAGATATCGCCGAACATCTCGCCGAAAATGTCGCCGAAGGCATCGCCCGCACTGAATCCTCCACCCCGGCTGCCCTCCAGGCCCGCATGGCCGAACTGATCGTAGACGGCGCGCTTCTTCGGGTCGCAGAGGACCTCGTAGGCTTCCTTGCACTCTTTGAATCGATGCTCGGCTTCCGGGTCGTCAGGATTGCGATCCGGATGATATTTCATGGCGAAGCGCCGGTAGGACTTCTTGATTTCGGCTTCCGTTGCGTTTCGCGGCAACTCGAGGAGCTTGTAGTAATCCTGTTTCGCCATTGCTCACCCAACTAAAGGCCCATAAAAATGAACCGCCGGTATCTTCAATACCGGCGGTTCAACAACACCTATCGTCCACTTAAGCGACGCGTCCTTAGGCCTTCTTACGATCGCCGTCCTTGACCTCTTCGAACTCGGCATCCAGCACATCATCCTTGGGCTGTTCGCTGCCGCCGCTGGCGCTGCCGGCGTCGCCTGCGGGACCTGCGCCGCCGCCCGCCGACTGCTGGTACATCTTCTGCATGATCGCGCTCGAAGCCTGCTCCAGCGCCGCCGTCTTGCGCTCGATGTCGTCGCGATCATCGCCGCTCATCGCGGTCTTGACCGCAGCCACCGCTTCGGTGGCGGCCTTCTTCTCGTCCTCGGAAATCTTCTCGCCGAGATCCTTGAGGGCCTTCTCCACGGTATGAATGGTCGCGTCCGCCTTGTTGCGCGCGCCGACGAGTTCACGAAACTTCTTGTCTTCCTCGGCATGCGCCTCGGCATCCGAGACCATGCGCTTGATCTCCGCCTCGGAGAGTCCGCTCGATGCCTTGATGACGATGCGCTGTTCCTTGCCGGTTTTCACATCCTTTGCCGAGACGTTCAAAATTCCGTTGGCGTCGATGTCGAATGCCACCTCGATTTGCGGCATGCCGCGCGGCGCCGGCGGAATGTCCGTCAGGTCGAAGCGCCCCAGGGACTTGTTGTCCGAGGAGCGATCGCGCTCGCCCTGCAGCACATGGATGGTGACACCGGTCTGGTTGTCGTCCGCGGTCGAGAAGGTCTGCGCCGCCTTGGTCGGTATGGTGGTGTTCTTCTCGATCACCTTGGTCATGATGCCGCCCAGGGTTTCGATACCCAACGACAGCGGCGTCACGTCCAGCAGCAGCACATCCTTGACATCGCCGGAGAGAACACCGCCCTGAATAGCGGCGCCCACCGCCACTGCTTCATCGGGGTTCACGTCCTTGCGCGGCTCCTTGCCGAACAGATCCTTGACCGCCTTTTGCACCATCGGCATGCGGGTCTGGCCGCCCACCAGGATCACCTCGCCCACATCCTTCATCGAGAGTCCCGCATCCTTCAGCGCAATGCGGCAAGGCTCCATGGTTTTTTGCACCAAATCCTCGACCAAGGACTCGAGCTTGGCGCGAGTGAGCTTCATGTTCAGGTGCTTGGGTCCGGCCGCATCCGCGGTGATGTAGGGCAGATTGATCTCGGTCTGTTGACTCGAGGACAGCTCGATTTTCGCCTTCTCCGCGGTTTCTTTCAGGCGCTGCATGGCAAGCGGGTCCTTGCGCACATCGATGCCGCTTTCCTTCTTGAATTCGTCCGCAAGATAGTTGACGACGCGCAGGTCGAAGTCCTCGCCGCCGAGGAATGTATCGCCATTGGTCGACAGCACTTCGAATTGGCGCTCACCGTCCACCTCGGCGATTTCGATCACGGAGATGTCGAAGGTGCCGCCGCCCAGGTCGTACACGGCGATCTTGCGATCGCCGGCGTCCTTGTCGAGGCCGTATGCCAGCGCCGCGGCCGTCGGCTCGTTGATGATGCGCTTGACGTTCAAGCCGGCGATGCGCCCGGCGTCCTTGGTCGCCTGGCGCTGTGAATCGTTGAAATACGCCGGCACGGTGATGACCGCCTCGGTGACGGTCTCGCCAAGATAGTCCTCGGCGGTTTTCTTCATTTTCATGAGGACGCGTGCGGAGACCTCCGGTGGCGCCATCTTTTTACCCTGCACTTCGACCCAGGCGTCGCCATTGTCGGCCTTCACGATCTTGTAGGAGACCATGCCCATGTCTTTCTTGACCACATCGTCGACGAACTTGCGGCCGATGAGGCGCTTGACGGCAGCGACGGTGTTTGCTGGGTTGGTGACGGCCTGGCGCTTGGCGGATTGTCCGACCAGCACCTCCCCGTCCTTGGTAAAGGCTACGATCGACGGCGTGGTGCGATCGCCCTCGCTGTTCTCTATGACCTTGGGCTTGCCGCCCTCCATGATCGCGACACAGGAATTGGTCGTGCCAAGATCGATGCCTATCATTTTACCCATTGTGAAAACCCTCTAAAGAATTCGATATGTGACCGCTATGGGGTCTTTGCTATGTTTTTTCAATTGCCGTTCCCGGGCGCTTTGCTCACGATAACCCGGGCCGGCCGCAGCAAGCGGCCGTTCAAGGAATAGCCCTTCTGGATCACCGACAATACGGTATTGGGCGGTACCTCGTGGCTTTCCTGGACTGCCATCGCCTCATGCCAAGCCGGATCGAAGGGCTGACCCAAGGGGTCGATGAGCTTGATGCCTGCCTTGTCGAAAGCACGGTACAGCTGCTTCAAAGTGGCCTGCGCGCCCTCGAGCAGTGCCGGCCCCGGGTTCGCCGCTGCGGCATTGATGCCCGCCTCCAGCGAATCCCCGACGCCCACCAACTCCTGCGCGAAGCGTTCGATGGCAAACTTGCGCGCATTGTCCAATTCGCGCTCGGTGCGTTTGCGGAAATTTTCGAATTCCGCCACGGCACGCAGATAGCTGTTCCAGTTTTCCGCCGCCTTGGCTTCGGCCGCGGCCAATGCCGTGGGTGCGTCGCCGGACTCTCCGGGACCCATATCCGCAGCGTCGGCCCCCTCGGAGCTGATGGATTCGTTCACGCCTTTGCCCTCAAAGAATGGCGGCTTTTTAGAGGCCGATCGAACGGCATTATTGGGGCCTATTTGCGGGCGTTCAAGGCCGAGCCGAGCAGTTTTGCCGTGACATCGACGATGGGAATGACACGCTCGTAGGCCATCCGGGTCGGCCCTATGATCCCCAAGACCCCCACCACCTGGTTGTCCACCATGTAGGGCGCGGTTACCACGCTGATGTCGTCCAGGATCCGGTAGCCGGATTCCTGGCCGATGAAGATTTGAATGCCATCGGCGCGCAGACAATTGTCCAAAAGCCGCAGGATATCGTGCTTTTCGTTGAAGGCTTCGAAAAGCCGCCGCAGCCGATCGACGTTCGAAAGTTCGGCAAATCCCATGAGGTTGGTTTCACCCGCGATCACATATTCCACCCGCTCGTCGGGCGGGGCGTCGAAGACCTTCTGCGCCATTTGGATGGCGTCGCGCATCAGCTGGTCCATGTGCTGACGCGTTTCCTGCAGCTGGGCCAGCAGCTGCGCGCGCACGTCGGGCAGCGACCGGCCGGCAAAGGCTTCATTGAGATAATTGGCGGCGCGGCGCAGCTCCTCCGGCGCATAGTAGCGATCCAGCTGCACCACCCGGTTCTGTACCTCGCGGTTGCTCATCACCATGATGGCCAGCGTTCGATTCTCGGACAGCGCGATGAATTCGATCTGCGTGAGCGCGATGTAGTGCGGGTTCGGCAAGGTCACGAGGCCGGCCATATGCGATACGCTCGACAGCATCTGCGACACTGTCTGCACCAAGGAGCGGCCGTCGGTGGCATCGATACCTAAGCGCCGCTCGATGTCCTCGATCTCCTCGTGATGCAATGGCTTGAGCTTGAGCAGGGTGTCGACGAAGAACCGATAGCCCTTGTCGGTGGGTATGCGGCCGGCAGAGGTGTGTGGCGAGGCGACGAAACCCAGGTCCTCCAAATCCGCCATTACGTTGCGTATGGTCGCCGACGACAGGCTGAGGCCCGAATCCCGCGACAGGGTTCGAGATCCGACGGGTTGGCCGTCGCGAATGTAGCTCTCAATCAGGGCCTTGAGCAGCTGTTGCGCCCGCTCGTTGAGTCCCTCGTCTGAACCATCTGTCATAGTAGGTCCATATAACATGTTTGAAGCTACCTAGCGCGTCGGGCCGAAGTCAAGTCCGGCGCTCAAGGTCAATGCTGGGATTTCAACAGGTGACCGTCGGATCGCGGTCATGCTACAAGGATTTAGGTATGCCCCACCCCTTCAATTCCATCGCGCTGATCGGCAACACCAAGGATTTGCGGGTTGCCGAATGCATGCTGAGCCTGGCGGCGCACTTCCATGTGCGCGGCGTGCGCGCCATGGTCGATCCCGGCATCGGCCTCAAGTTCCCGCAGGATACGGTGGTGCCCTGCCCCGAACAGGAATTCGTGACCTGCGCCAATCTCATCATTGCGATTGGCGGCGACGGCACCCTACTGTACGCGGCGCGGCTGGTTGCCGGCCATTCGGTGCCGTTGCTCGGCATCAATCGCGGACGCCTCGGATTCCTCACCGACGTCAGCCCCCAATCCATGCTGGACGATGTGGATACGGTATTGGCTGGACGCTACAGCGAAGACCACCGCTCGCTTTTGGCTGCCAGCCTGGAGCGCCATGGCGGGCAAACCGTGCGCGCGCTGGCGCTCAATGATGTCGTGGTGAACAAATGGGATACCGGCCATACCATGGATTTTGAAACCTCGATCAATGGTCGCTTCGTGAACTCGCATAGCGGCGACGGCATGGTGATCGCCACCGCCACCGGGTCGACGGCCTATGCCCTGTCCTGCGGCGGTCCGATCGTCGAGCCGGACCTCGATGTGTGGGTGCTGGCCCCCATTTGTCCGCACACTTTGAGCGATCGGCCGATCGTGGTACGCGCCGGCAGCAAAATACAGCTGCGCGTGTCGGATCGCTTCGAATCCCGTGGCCAGGTGACCTGCGACGGCACCTCCATCGGCGACCTCGCGCAGGGCGATAATCTGTACGTCGAGGGCGCGGACGCCCAGATCACCTTGTTGCATCCGCCGGGCTTCGACTACTACCGGCTGCTGCGTTCGAAGCTGCACTGGGGCCGCGGCGCATACGGCGGCCAGTCCGACATCTAATCCATGCTGACGCACCTGCAGCTGCGCGATTTGGTCCTCGTCGATCAGGCGGAACTCGGGCTCAATGGCGGCCTTACCGCGCTGACCGGCGAAACCGGCGCCGGCAAATCCATTGTCGTCGATGCACTGCTGCTGATCGCCGGCGGCAGGGCTGGAGCCGATGTGGTACGCCAGGGTGCCGAGCGTGCCGAGGTGAGCGCAAGTTTTGCCGCGCTGCCTGGCGCCGCGATCGAATGGCTCAACGCGCAGTCGATTGAATTCGACGGCGAGGTGGTGGTGCGCCGCGTGATGGGCGGGGACGGCCGCTCGCGTGCCTACGTGAACGGCCAACTGGTGTCCGTACAGGCTTTGCGGGAACTGGCAGAGTTTCTCATCGAGATTCACGGCCAACAGGAATTCCAGCACCTGGTGAGCCGCGGCGCACAACGCGAACTTCTCGACGAACGCTTGGGCAATCCCGCGGTGAAAAGCACCGTCGCCGATCTGTACGGCCGGTACCACGCCTGCCAGCGCGAATTCGAGGCGCTGAAAGCGGCCGCCGAAGACCGCGACGCCCGGCTTGAGCTGCTGCGCTACCAGCTGCGCGAGCTCAACGCCGAGGTCAGCACGGCGGCCGCCATCGAGGCACTGTTCGCCGATCAGAAGCGCATCGCCGGGCGTAGCCGCTTGGGCGAAGCAGCCCGTGCCGCCCTGAGCGCCACTTACGAATCGGATGGCGACAGCGCGCATGATTTACTGGGCAGGGCGCAGTCGGCGCTGCGCGGCGTGTCCGACCTCGATGCGCAGCTTGGCGACGCCGGCAAGCTGCTCGGCGAGGCATCCATCCTGACGCAAGAGGCCGCAGATATGCTGCGCCGCTACTTGGACGATCTTGACATCGATCCTGCCCGCCAGGATGAGATCGAGCGTCGGGCCGCGGCGCTCGAAGCGCTGGCGCGCAAGCACCGAGTCGCCGTGCTGGAGCTGCCGGCGCAGCGCGCGCTGGTGGAACAGGAGCTGCTCAAGCTCGACAACCTGCAGCTCAGTTTGGCGGCTATCGAAAAACAACTGGCCGAGTTGACGCGCGACTATCGAGCCGCAGCACGCGCCTTGAGCGCAGCGCGAACCGCCGCCGCACAGGAACTGGAACGGCAGGTGACGCAACTGATGCAGGCTCTCGGCATGGCCGGCGGCCGATTCGCGGTGACTGTCAGCCCAAGCGACAGCGAATTTGCGGCCACCGGTAGCGATGATGTCGAGTTCCTGGTCAGCGCGAATCCAGGACAGCCGACGAAAAGTCTGGGCAAAGTCGCTTCCGGCGGCGAGCTGTCGCGCATCAGTCTCGCGGTTCAAGTGGCCGGACGCGCGGCGAGTTCGGCGCTGTGTATGGTATTCGACGAGGTCGACGCCGGCATCGGCGGCGCGGTGGCGGAAATCGTCGGCAAGCAACTGCGCGAATTGGGCGAACGCGCTCAGGTGCTGTGCGTGACGCATCTGGCACAGGTCGCATCGCAGGCGCACCAGCAGTTCCGGGTCACGAAACTCACTGACGGTAAAATCACCCGCACGGCCGTCAAGAACTTGGGACCTCAGGAGCGGGTCGACGAAATTGCCCGCATGTTGGGCGGCATCGATATCACCGAACAGGCGCGTGCGCATGCGCGCGATATGCTGGCGCGCGCCGTCCCCGCGGAACTCAAAAAAAAGAAAGGGCGGGTTGGGCCGAGCTAGGAGCTTACCTTGGAGCGCTTCTGGTTCGGGCAATTGGCCTTGCGGCAGTGCCCATACAGAATCAGCGCATGATCGCTGATCTCAAACCCCAAACGTTTCGCCACTGCGTTCTGGCGCTCCTCGATGCCGATGTCCATGAACTCTTCGACCTTGCCGCAGTCAACACACACAATGTGATCGTGATGCGGGCCCTGATTGAGTTCGAACACCGCCATGCCGCCTTCAAAATGATGGCGTGTGACCAGGCCCGCTGCCTCGAACTGGGTCAATACGCGATACACCGTGGCGAGGCCGATATCCTCATTGGAGACCAGAAGCTTCTTGTAAATATCCTCCGCGCTCATGTGGCGTGCGGACCCGTCGGCGAGGATATCGAGGATTTTCAGGCGCGGCAGCGTCACTTTGAGGCCCGCATTGCGCAGGTCATTGCTTTCGCTGGTCGAATCGGGTTTCAGGCGCTGCGGCATGCTGTGCCTTCGGTTATGATGCGGGCCCAATTATCAATCATTTGACGGCTGATCACCACTTTCATGAAATTCATTCAATGCGCTGTTTTAGGATCGGTTTTCTGCCTGCTGGCCTCCGGATGCGTCTACCGCATCAACATACAGCAGGGCAATTTCCTCAATCAAAGCGCGGTTGACACGATCAAACCCGGCATGACGCGCAGCCAAGTGCGCTATCTGCTCGGGACGCCCATGGTCGCCGACACTTTCAACAAGGAACGTTGGGACTACATCTATTATCTCAAGATCGGCCGCTCGCGGCATGTCGACTCGCGGCGCGTTACCGTCTATTTCGAGGGCGACAAGGTAGCGAAACTCGACAAGCCGAGCGCCGCGGAAGCTGCTGCCCAGGATGCCACTGCGGCGAAGGTCAAGTACGGAAGGATTTACTGACGGGTCGTGCGCGACCGCGCTCGTCGGGCGGCTTTGGGCTCGAGCACCAGCTGCCGATAAATCTCGATGCGGTCGCCGTCTTTGAGCTCTTGATCTTTGCGCGCCAGCCTGCCGAAGATGCCGACGGGTGCATTCGCCAGGTCCACGCCGGAAAACTCCGCCGCGCCGGCCGCGGCTGCCAGTGCATCGCCGAGCCGTGAACCCGGCGCCATTGGCAGCACCTTGACGATGGCCTGCTGTTCCTGCGCATACACGATTTCGATGTGGATCCGATCAGCCATAAACCCGTTGCGCCCGCTGCGCGAAGGCGTCAACGATGCTGCCGCACAGCGTCTCAAACACGGCGTCGAAAGCAGCGGCGGTCAAGCGGTTCTTGAATTCGAACTGCACGCGGAATTCCACGCGCGAACCGCGAGCGCCGATCGCCTCGAAGCGCCACAGACCTGTCAGGTCGCGAAACGGACCATGCATCAGCTGCATGTGAATTTGTGCATCGGGAAGCAAGGTGTTGCGGGTGGTGAATTCGGTCTGCAGCACGCCGCGCGCAATTTTCAGCGCGGCAATGCGCTCGGTGGCGGAAACCTCCTCCACCTTGACGCCGACGCACCATGGCAAGAAGTCCGGGTAACGCGCCACATCATTTACCAAGGCAAACATTTGTGCCGGTGTATAGACGACCAGGGCGCTGCGCTCGACGACCTGCATGCGGCCATTCTCCGGCAAAAGCGCGGGCGCCGCCATCGGCGAATCGGTAGACTGACGTCGCGATGCAAACCACCGACAAACTGCCGCCGATCGCCGTCAATCGCAAGGCGCGCTTCGATTATTTCATCGAAGAACGCTTCGAGGCCGGCATTTCCCTCATGGGTTGGGAGGTCAAGAGCATGCGCGCCGGCAAGGCGCAAATTGCCGAGGCTTATGTGTACGTCAAGAACGGCGAAGCGTTCCTGTTCGGCGCCCACATCAACGCCCTGAATTCAGCGTCCACCCATGTCGATACCGACCCGACGCGGACCCGCAAACTGCTGCTGAATCGCCGGCAGCTCGATCACTTGATCGGGGCGGTCGAGCGCCGCGGTTACACCATCGTGCCGCTGCAGCTGTACTGGAAGGTCGGGCGCGCCAAGCTCGAGATCGGCCTGGCCAAGGGTAAGAAGCAGCATGACAAGCGCCATTCGGAAAAGGACCGCGATTGGCAGCGCGACAAGGGCCGGATCATGAAGGCGATGCGCCGCTGAAGCTAATTGGTCGGCGTACGCCAAACAGCGTAAACTAGCGGTTCGATTGGGGCCGACCGGTTTCGACATGGGTAGCGAAACTGCAGGTGCGTACCGAGGTGCAGGTTCCTCGTTAAACTATTTGCAAACTTATAGTTGCCAATCAAGACAACTACGCTCTAGCCGCCTAATCGCGGTTGAAACCCAGACGGCTCGTGCTGATGCGAACGTTTGGGTGTAGCGCTCATCAGATAGTGGAACACACGTGCCTGGGGTGTGTTAAACGAAAAATTACCGGGCTGGCTGCGCGCTTTCCCTGCCCGTTGGGTAGTGTGTGGTGAGAACAATAGACGTGGCTACGTACGTAGATCTTGTAGCGTAGGACTTATGGACGGGGGTTCGATTCCCCCCGGCTCCACCATTTGACCTGATCCGATAACATCCGAAAGCTTCCGATGACGTCCACAAAACCCGCTAAAAAGCGGGTTTTTTTATGTTTTTTGAGCTCCTGGGAGCGCCGGAATTTGCCATTGACTTCCGGGCAACTTGGGGGCAACTTTGGGGGCAACCGGCCAAACCCGAACTGGAGTTGCCCCCAAATGCCGCTCACCGACAGCATCGCGCGAAACGCCAAGCCCGCTGCCAAAACCATCCGGATCTTCGACCACGATGGCCTGTATCTCGAGGTCTCGCCGCGCGGCGGCAAGTGGTGGCGCCTCAAATATCGCTACGCGGGAAAGGAAAAGCGCGTGTCGTTGGGCGTCTACCCGGAGGTCAATTTGAAGATAGCACGCGCGCGCACTATCGAGGCGCGCCAGTTGCTCGAAGCCGGCGTCGATCCCAGTGAGAACCGCCGCGCCGCCAAAGCCGCGCAGATGGACGGCGCGGCGAACAGCTTCGAGGTGGTTACGCGTGAGTGGATCGAGCAGCAGATGAAAATCTGGGTGCGGGGACATGGCGAGCGAATACTGACCCGGTTCGAACGCGACATATTTCCATGGATCGGCGCCCGACCGATTGCGGACTTGACCGCGCCGGAACTGCTGACGACCGTGAGGCGCATCGAAAAACGCGGCGCGCTGGAGACTGCGCATCGGGCGCTCGGCAACTGCGGCCAGGTGTTCCGCTATGCGATCGCGACCGGCCGCGCCAGACGCGATCCCAGCGTCGATCTGCGCGGCGCCCTCCCTGCTGTGAGACCTACGCACTTTGCCGCCATAACCGAGCCTAAGCGTGTGGGTGCGCTGATGCGCGCCATCGACGGTTATGAAGGATCGTTGACAGTGCGCTCTGCCCTGCGGCTCGCGCCGCTGGTCTTCGTGCGCCCCGGCGAGTTGCGGAAGGCCGAGTGGACGGCAATGGACTTGGATGTCAGCGAATGGCGCTACACGGTCACCAAGACGAACACGCCGCACATCGTGCCGCTCTGCTCGCAAGCGGTTGCGATCTTACGCGAACTCAAGCCTGTCACCGGCCGCGGGAGATACGTCTTCTGGAGCGGCCGCAGCAGTCAGCGGCCGATGAGCGACAACGCGATTCTTGCTGCCATGCGCCGCATGGGAATTGCGAAGGAGGAGATGAGCGGCCACGGATTTCGCGCGATGGCACGCACCATCCTGGACGAAGTGTTGGGCTTCAGGTCGGATTTCATCGAGCACCAGTTGGCGCATGCGGTGCGCGATCCGAATGGACGAGCTTACAACCGCACGGCGCATTTGGAGGAGCGCCGGAAAATGATGCAGGCCTGGGCGGATTACTTGGACAGGCTAAAGAACGGCGCCGACGTGATTCCGATTCTCAAGGCTGGCTGAAAACGAGGCTCTGATCATGGAAACAAAGTTGCGGCAATTGACCGTGGACGAGCGCATCAAGCTGGTCGAGGATCTCTGGGACAGCATTGCGGCTGGCCAAGGCGCACTCCCGACTACCGCCGATCAGAGAACGGAACTCGACTGCCGTCTCAACGCATACTCGGTTGACAAGAACCGCGGACCACCGGCGGCGGACGCCGTTCGCGACATTCGCCGCCAGTTGTAACCCTGGAGGTCCGGCTCCGTCCTAAGTTCTGGCTAGTTTCGTGGATAGGGGCGGCGTTCACGATCGGGCAATGATAGTGGCCAACTCACGGTTGGACGTGCCGAGTGCCAACAGCGATTTGACCAGTAGGTCGAGTGACACCGTCGGATCGCCGGCTTCCATCTTGGCAACGCGCGACTGGCTGGACTTGATGGCCCGTGCCAGCCCCACTTGCGTGACGCCGCGGGCGTGCCGGCGCGTCTTCAGACCCTCTGCAAGCTTCAGTCGAAGATTGACGTAAGCTTCCTCCTCGTCGGTCATCCCGAGGAATTCCTTTGGAGTCCCGATTCTCCAGCCCTTGGATTCGAGCTTCTTGCGCTTACTTTCCCGCACTGTCGTACTCCTTCAGACGCTTGCGGCACGTTGCAATCACGGCCTTGGGCGTAGCTCCGGTCCTCTTCGCAAAGACCTCCAAAATTACAATGGCGTCGGCATCAATCCGGTAGACCACACGCCAGTTACTGCCGGCGTCAACGATTCGCAACTCGTGGCATCGCGCGGCAATGCTTGGCATCGGGCGCGATTGGGGCATTGACAGCGATTCACCGCGCTGCAATCGCCGCAGCAGAAAGCCAGCCTCAAGGCGCGCCTCCTTGGAAAACGGTGGAGTCTTGACCTCGCCGTGAAGCCAGGCGAGCGGCTTATCTTTCGGACTCACGCAACGAAATATATGTCATAAATGACATATACGCAAGTGGATGCTGTTCTAGTCCGGTCAGCTGGCACGCCCGTCCTCAGTCGTAGCGCCCCAAGAACTTCAATTCGCACCACGCTGGCTACCACGGCTCGCGTCAATGCGACTCGCCAACCAGCCTCGCACTTCGCTCTCCAGCCATCCCACCGCCCGCTCGCCCAGCTTGATGCGTTGCGGGAACCGTCCCTCCGCCTGCATCTGGTAGATCATTGAGCGACCGAGCCCAGTGAGCTGGGATACCTGTCTCAGCCTCAGCGCCCGTTCATTGGGGTCACGCGGCGGCTTTGCTGGAGACTCCAGATTGAATGCAAATTGTTTGTTGGTTTCGCTTTTCATGGCACAACCTCGAATCCTTAACGCGTCATCTCCGGGTCCGCGGGACGCCGGCGTTCGGGACCGTCCCGTTGAGTCTCACGCTGCTTTTTGACAAATCCGACTAATTGCACCGCCAATTGCTGCCTGTCCGTGAGGACGGGCGGCAAATGGATGGCAAAGTATCGGACGTCGCCTGCGAGAATGATCTCCCCCTGCGCATCCAGTACCTCTGCGGCCTTCATCCAGGTTGATACGAGAGACTTGCGGGTTTCGATCAACCTGTCGCGCGCTGGATCCACGATGGTTCCGGAAAGCGACAGCTCTTGCGCGATCCCGGTTACCCGATCCAGCAACGCAGTGGGCTTCCCGTATCGCTGCGCTTTGAAGCGCTTCTCCCCAGGGAATTTTTTGTTTTCGCCGCGAATGGCTCGCTGCGTGGCGTTGGCGGCAATACCCTGTTCGCGCATCAACCGCGCAAAGTCCTCGCGCCATTCGCGCAGGCGCTGCTTGTCGATGTGCAGCCGCCGGCCGAGCTCGTTCTCGGCCTTCACGACCAGATGCACGTGCGGGTGCTTCTGGTCGGTATGCAAGACCATGGCATAGCGGTGCTCTGCGAATTTCTCGCGGGCGAATTTCCGCGCGGCGGCTAAGGTCAAGCAATCAAACCGACGTATTCGTTGAGAAACACGCGGCCTTTCCGCCATGTTTTTACTGACCCTAACCTCAGGGGCAACTCCGGGGGCAACTGCCACGCCTCGATTCCGGAAACCATATTAGCATCAACGGGTTCCGGGGATTTTTGGTTAGTCCCCGGCCCACCATTTGACCTGATCCGATAACATCCGAAAGCATCCTGGGACGTCCACAAAACCCGCTAAAACGCGGGTTTTATTAGGCTTTTAGGGGTCCTGGGAGCGGCGCAACCTGCCATTGACTTCCGGGGGCAACTGGGGCAACTGGCCAAACCCGAATTGGAGTTGCCCCCAGATGCTGCTCACCGACAGCATCGCGCGAAACGCCAGACCCGCTGCCAAAGCCGTGCGGATGTTCGACCGCGATGGCCTGTATCTTGAGGTCTCGCCCCGCGGCGGCAAGTGGTGGCGCCTCAAGACAGCATTGCGGCCGACCAGGGCGCACTTCCGATCACCGCCGATCAGAAGACCGAACTCGACCGCCGTCTCAACGCATACACGGTTGACAAGCATCGTGGCCGACCGGCGGCGGACGCAGTTCGCGACATTCGCCGCCGGTTGTGAGCGTCGCCGGGAACGGAACTGCGATTTGTTGCATGTAACATCTGTTTGATGTATTGTTACATGTAACATTTATATGGAGAGTTTCCCCATGGCATCACGACCTGGTGTTGCTCAGCGCGTCCAAAAACATCGGCTTGCACTTCGGGCTGCCGGATTGCGGCCGGTGCAGATCTGGGTACCAGATACGCGGCGGGCAGGTTTCGCAGCGGAATGTCGGCGTCAGTGCTTGGCCTTGCGGAAGGATCGAGCCGAAAGCAAGACCCTGAAGTGGCTTTCAAAGGTTGCTGATACGGAAGGTTGGAAGTGAGGCGTGGCGACCTGGTCACGATCGTTCTGCCACGTGCCTATGGGAAGCCGCGGCCAGCGCTCGTTGTTCAGTCGGACCTGTTTGATACCCTTGCGTCAGTGACTGTCTTGCCAGTCACGAGCGAGCTACGCACCGCCCCACTGCTTAGAATTCCGATTGAGCCAAATACCAACAATGGCCTTCGAAAGAAATCTCAGGTCATGGTAGACAAGGCGCAGACGGTCCCCCGTGACAAAGTTGGCACGACCATCGGCAGATTGCATGAGGACACTCTTGTCGCGGTCGATCGAGCGTTGGCAGTTTTTTTTGGAGTCGCGTGAATATGAGGAAATACGATCTTCAATTCGCAGCACACTGCTTACCACGGCTGGTTTCAATGCGAGTTGCCAACCAGTCTCGCACTTCGCATGCTCTCATCGTCGGGGTATCGGATCTTCAGCCATCCCG
The DNA here is from genome assembly GCA_963787695.1 of uncultured Gammaproteobacteria bacterium. GTDB lineage: Bacteria > Pseudomonadota > Gammaproteobacteria > Steroidobacterales > Steroidobacteraceae > Bog-1198. Next base: position 4,037,948 of record CAWBDX010000002.1, on the reverse strand, counting down.
AAACCTGCTCGGGCGACCACTCGAGCGCCAGTTTACTCGCCACCGCGTTGCGCAGCCTACCGTTCAGAGCGAGGCGGCAGGGCTTGGGCCGAAGGGCCGATCGTGCGGCCTCATAGTCAGCGTGATTGGCCCGATAGCGGGTGCGGCCGCCGTGCCGGGCGGCCTCCCGGCTCACCGTCGAGGGCGCGCGAGCTAAGCGTCTGGCAATCGAGCGAACCGACTCCCCTGAGCCCAAACCGCGGGAGATCTCCTCTCGTTCCGCCATCTTCAGCACAACTGCCCGGATACGCCCAGGTGGAGCGATGCCTCCGCGTATCCATGAACGGTCGTTGGTCTCATTGAATCGCCGCTCTGGAGCGGCCGCTCCAGCCCGACATGATCCCGTTGTGCACTCTTGGCGTACGCGTCCAGTGCCTGATGCGTGGGAAGGTACTTTGGGCCAATAGACTGCTCGTATGCGACCGTGGCAGCTTTCCGAGCACCTTATCGAGAATCCAATTGACCACCGGAAAGCGAGATGACGCATGAGTGACGCTCCACGCAATTCCTCAAAGCGCGACCCGTCACGCCCCTCTGTGGGGCAAGATGAGATCGACCGGACAGTATTGCCGGTTGCCGAACCCTTCTATCCGCCCATTACTGAACTCGATGCCCGTAAAGCCCAGGCCCCCCCGCGGTTCGAAGTGAAGGCGCCTAAAGGCGCGCCCAACGTGGTGGTCATCCTTCTCGACAATTTGGGTTTCGGCGATCTATCGACGTTCGGAGGGCCGATCCAAATGCCGACGCTCGATCGTTTGGCCAAGACCGGGCTGCGCTATAACAATTTCAAAGTCCCCCCGTTGTGTTCGCCCAGCCGCGTGGCCTGCATAACAGGTCGCAATAGCCATAGCGCGAACTTCGGCGTGATCTCGGAGATTGCCACCGGTTTCCCGGGCTACACTGCCGTGCGCCCCAGTAGCGTCACGAATCTGCCCGAGATCTTACGACTCAATGGCTACAGCACCGCCATGTTCGGCAAGTGTCACGAGTTGGCGCCGTGGGAAGGCAGTGATGTCGGGCCGTTCGACCGCTGGCCGGTGCATAGTGGTTTTGAGAGGTTCTACGGCTTCATGTCCGGCGAAGCGGATCTCTTTCATCCTGTCATTTACGACAACATGACCCGGGTGGATATACACCCCGATGCCGATTACTACGGCAGTACTGACATCACCGATAAGGCGATCCTCTGGCTGCGTTCGCAGCGTTCGCTCGCCCCCCAAAAACCATTTTTCGTCTACTACTCGGCAATTGGTACTCACGGCCCATTCCACGTGCCCGAGACGTGGCGCGACCGGTACAAGGGCAAGTTCGATCAGGGCTGGGACCAGGTGCGTAAGGAAACGTTGGCGAGGCAGCTCGCGCTGGGGGTCGTGCCCCCGGGCACGGATCTCGCGCCCAAGCCGCCGGGAATCCAGGAATGGGACGACTTGACGGCGGATGAGAAGAAGGTCTTTGCCAGGTACATGGAGATTTACGCGGCTTTTGCCGAGGTGACGGACTACGAAATCGGGCGGTTTCTCGACGAGATCGAGACCTTGGGCCAAATGGACAACACGCTGATCTTCTATATCACCGGCGACAACGGTTCGGTCTTCCAAGGCGGTCTCAACGGCGCCTTCAATGAGTTGTCAGTGTTTAACGGGATACCGGAGCCCCTGGATATTCCGCTGAAGCACTTCGATGAAATCGGCGGCCCCAAATCCCATATTTTGTACAACAATGGTTGGGCTTTCGCCGGTGCCACGCCCTTTGGGTGGGGCCACCAGGTAGCCTCCTACGGCGGGGTTTGCCAATCCATGGCAGTCCACTGGCCGAAGGGCATCGCGGAGAAGGGCGGCCTGCGTACGCAATGGACGCACATGACGGATATCGCTCCGACGGTGTTGGAGGCAGTGGGTGTGCCCGAACCCACTGTTGTTTATGGCGTCAAGCAGAAACCCCTCGAGGGCGTGAGCCTGCTCGACACCTTGAATAACCCCGAGGCAAAGTCGCGGCACACCACGCAATACTTCGAGATGGCGGGCAACCGGGGCATCTACCAGGACGGCTGGTTCGCCACCACGGTGCACCGCCCGCCGTGGGAGCCGAAGCCGCGGGCGACATTTGAGAATGACAAGTGGGAGCTTTACAACGTCGAGGAAGATTTCAGTTGTGCGCACGATCTTGCTGCGAAGTATCCCGACAAACTTGAGAAGCTAAAGGCCGTCTTCCTGGAAGAGGCGGTCAAGTACAACGTTCTTCCTCTTGATGACCGCGCTTGGGAGCGTTTCAACGCAGCTCTCGCGGGTCGTCCGGATCTGATGGAGGGTCGCAGCGAGATAACGGTCTATGAGGGAATGAAGGGAATTCCAGAAAATGCCTTCATCAACATCAAAAACCGCTCCTTCGTGGTCACGGCCGACATTGAGGTCCCGAAGGCTGGCGCAGAGGGGGTGGTCATCGCCCAAGGTGGAGAAATGGGCGGCTGGAGCCTCTACGTCAAGAACGGCGCATCCCGGTTTGCCTGGAACTTTCTCGGTCGCGAGATCTACAAGATCGCTGGCCCCGCTCGTCTGCCGGCCGGGCGGGTGACGCTCCGCTTCGAGTTTGCTTACGATGGTGGTTTGGGCGCGGGGGGTGACGGGGTGATCTTCGTCAACGGTGAAAAGGTTGGCGCAGGGCGGATCGAGCACACTCAGCCCTTCGCATTTGGCGCGGAAACGACGGATGTCGGCGAGAACCTGTATACGTGTGTGAGCGATGACTACAAACAAGGTGCGAACAGGTTCACCGGGAAGATTCATAAAGTGACCGTCCAAGTCGGAAAGACCAACCTGAGTGACGAGGCCCAAAAGGTTATCCAAGAATTGCGTATGAAGAAAGCGCTGTTCGTGTGAGGCACGCAGTATCTTCCGGATGATTGGCGAGCCTGCTTTGCCAAAAACCTTTACGCCCTATAGGCGGTGATCCGCGCGGTGTCTCGCACGAAAGAGATGGGTGGCCATCGTGTTGGCGTCGGTCGGTGGCCGGACCACTTGCAGCCTTTCGACCGTAACAGATCCCGTGCCAATCGCGGTCCATCGCTGCGTAGCGCAGTCGAGAATCACGTAAGTACGGCGCCACTCGGTTTAGGTAGATTCCCGAATGAAGGTCGAGCGGGAACTTGCGTATATTTAAATGCAAGCGCCCCCAGGGGGGCACGCTACGGGTGGTTATTTTACCGATACGACATTTTTTCGTTTCCGATCCAAAGAAAGGAGCTATGAAGATCATGGAGATCGTGAACCTGATTGTCGCTGTGACCGCCCTCGTCGTTATCCTCATCGCTGCCTTCGTCGTATATCCGGAGCTGGTCAAAGTGTCGGAAGGCGTCGCTCAACATACAATTCCCAGCTGGAGTGGTCGCAGTTAACCAAGGGGGCACGGCTCGCCACAAGTCGATGGGCGGCCATCGTATTCGCGTCGGCAGTAGCCGGCCATTATGTGCATCGATTGATTATGTGCATGAAAACGTCGGCGACCCTGCAAACTAGCCGCGAACGCGATTCATGCTACACATAATTCTGGCAGTCTGAGCGGTGATACTTTCGCTGCCGGCACGGCCTAACAGCCTGTTGCCGGGCCTCCAGGGTCAACGCTCTGAGGGATATTTAGAGGTGCATTTAAGCTGGATTTCTCGACGATGCGGCGTACATTGGCCCCAATTAACCGCCCCGATCATAAGGATTGAAGATCGACGGTAAGCACGTTGCCGCCACATCGTTCAGCTACCGCGGACGCCGAAATTATGTGCATGATTGATGTCGCCGCAATCGACGCTCGCTCTGTGTTTGTAGCGGTTTTCCGGGTAAGAATCTCTTCAGCTACACATAATCGATCGATGCACATAATGGCCGTTATGTGGATCTCCACATAACGGCCAATACCGGGCACCTACGTGTCCAAATTGCGCTCCGGTTAGCCGACGTTCGCCGCCTGCATTACTATGTTGATAAATGTCAGGCCAGAACGTGAAGAGAATGCGCAGAGTTATACCCCAGTATTGGCGTCCAATTGATTGTTAAGTTGAATCTGGGAAATCCTCCGCACATGGAAAGGTGGTTGGTCTGGCTCTCTGAGGTACTAGCGGCGCCCCTTCTCGCCGGATTGGTGAGCGCTGTCTACTTCATGACATGTCCAAAGAGCCAGCCCATGCGCCAACGGCTGCTGGCCTCAGCGCACGGCGTTGTAATCGTCATGCTTTACGCATTGGCCTGGCTATTCATCGTCGTCGGGATCTCGCGGCCGTCCCTGCTTTTGCCTTTCGCCATATCCCTTCTGCTCCCTTGCGTGCTGATTGCGGCTTCATTCTTCGTGTACAAGGGCCCAAAGGCTGTACATTGGCTCCAAGTTCCCAATCTAGCGTGTCTCCTGTGGACCGGTTTTGCTGGAGCCATGCTGATCACGGGTGAGTCGCCGTGATGCAACCTAACAATCGGTTCGAGCGATCGCGGGAGTATCATCTCCGTTGAGCCAAGGAGGGAGTCGATGATTGGGATAAATCAGCTTCGATTGATGTCGGCTCCACCATTTGACCTGATCCGATAACATCCGAAAACATCCTGGGACTTCCACTAAACCCGCTAAAACGCGGGTTTTTTTAGGCTTTTGGGGGTGCTGGGAGCGGCGCAACCTGCCATTGACTTCCGGGGGCAACTGGCGAATCCCGAATTGGAGTTGCCCCCAGATGCCGCTCAGCGATGGCATGGCGCGAAACGCCAAGCCCGCTGCAAAACCCGCGGTTACGAAGGACGGCTGACGGTTCGCTGTGCCCTGCGCTTGTGGGTCCAATTGACATTTAAACCCCCATGTATAAACTTGTTTATACATCGGAGATCAACATGTCCAAAAGTGCAACGCTAACCGTGCAGCAGTGGGGAAACAGCCTCGCTGTGCGGATTCCTGCGGCAGTGGCGCGGTCGGCTCGTTTTAGAGTCGGACAACCGGTCGAGGTATCCGCCCAGGACTCGAACGTTCTGGTCAAGGCGATCGGTGAGCCCAAGCTGACTCTCGCGCAGAAGCTGGCTGCATTTGAACCGGCGCTGCATGGTGGCGAGATCATGCCCACTCGTCCAATCGGAAATGAGGCGCTCTAGTGGCGGCCCGGAAATCATGGTGTCCAGACCGGCGCGACATGATCTGGATTGATTGCAATCCTCAAGCCGGCCGCGAAATGAAGGACGTACATCCCTTGGTCGTTCTGTCGCCGCGAGAGTTCAATGAGAGAACCGGGATAGTCATAGGTCTGCCGATGACCACGGCGTCGTATAACGAAACCAATCCTTTTGCGGTGAAGTTCATCGGCCCTAAGGGTGTGGCCAGTTATATCCTCAGCCATCAGCCCAAGTCATTCGATTGGCGAGCCAGAAATGCGAAAGCCCATCCACTCAAGAAAGTTCCCGAGAGTTCGTACCTCCGCGCTTGCGAAAGCCTTAACCAGATCATTGAGATCGGCAGTTAGCGACCGCTGATCAGCGTTGACGTGCGGTTGACCGGCGGCGGACGCCATTCGCGCCGGTGGAAGTCGGCTATCGGCAACCATCAACTTCAATTAACGCCACGCTGTTTGCAACGGCTGACTTCATGCGATTCGCCAACCAGTCTCGCACTTCGCTCTCCAGCCATCCCACAGCCCGATATGGGGCGAAGGTCTACTAGGCATCCGAGCGCCCCTTCCGCTATACCTCGTCTACCCGACCCCCGAGGACGATTGTCGCTGCGCGATCTCAGACTTTGGACCGCTGCCCTGTTATTGGCCAATGTCGCTTTCTCTACAGCGCTGGGCGCAACAGCGACGGAGCCCAAGCGGGTGCTGCTGTTGCATTCCTTTGGGCGGGATTTCGCACCGTACGACGCGATCGTGGCCGCGTTTCGTACAGAACTGGCCAAGGGTTCGCGCGATCGCCTGGCGGTCTATGACGCTACATTGGACGCCGAGCAGGTGTCCGAGTCCGAAGACCCGCAACCCCTCCTTGGACTGCTGCGCCATCGCTTTGGCAGCGCGCCGCCGGATGTGGTGGTGACAATTGGCCCGCCCGCCGCCGCTTTCTATTTGCAAAATCGGGAGAAGCTCTTCCCTGGGACGCCACTGGTCATTTCGGCGTTGGACGAGCGGTTTGTCCACAAGCCCACGCCAACAGCGAGTATTCCAGATGTGCGATTCAGGTAGAACTCTCCCACCCGACCCACGAGCAGACACCCGATTAGCAGATTAAAACTGCCCCACAGCACGTTGACAGTGGGCGAAGATTCTCCCTTGCCGAGCGGCACTGCGAATGGCGTCGGGAACCTACGCCCGGACACGCCGTTGGTGAAGTGCGGAACGGCGTTCACGAGAAAGACGCCGCCGAAGAAGTAAGCGACAAACGTTAACCACGGCATAACTCCCCCTGCTGTTTCTGAGGCGGTAAACGGGGTTCGCGCTCCTCCCGACTCGGCCGCCCGCCGCTCACGCTTTCTTGCCGGCGTCCACCATGATCTTGCCATCGACGATTTTCACCGCGTACGACGCGACGCGACTCTCGGGATTAAGAGTTAAAGAACCCGTCGTTACATCATACTTCCAGCCGTGTGCGCGACACGTGAGGATTTTGCCGTTGAGCCTTCCTTGCGCCAGTGATGACCCTTGGTGAAGACAAGAATCGTCGATGGCGTAAATCGTTCCGTCAACGTTGAAAAGGGCGATGCTTTTCTCGCCAACGTAGACAAGCTTGCTGCTGCCCGGCGCTATCTGCTCCAGTTGAGCGACCTCGACAAATTCTGCCACGGTTACTTCCTGTGACTATCTCGACTACCCTTTCGCACCTGCAGCCGCCGACATATGTCCGGCCAAAGGGTGTCCGTCCGAGCCCAGTGGTTTTTGCGCAGGAAGCTTGCCATCGGTTGGATAGAGGACTGAGCCCGTCTGGCCCGCGGCACGATTCGGCGGCAGTCCGAGATTGAACAGCGTCTCTTCAACCGTGTCGTACCAGACTCCGACCTTCATCAGCCGGTGCGCATCCTCGCCCGTTGCGATCTCGCGGCCCAGCCACCGCGCCATCTGCACGTGCTTTTCGACCATTTGCACCGAGGTCAGATGTTTGCCCTGCTTTGAATCCCACAGATTCTCCTCGATGCCCGTCCGGGTATGCTGACCCAACGAGATCATGAAGGCGGCGAGGGGCCAGCTAAGCCTAAACATGCTCTGGTAGGTCCACTTTGAGCCGTGCGGTGTGCGACGGACCAGCTCCATCCAGTCGAAGGGGTTTGCCCCTGTCACGCCCCCGCCTGCCATACTAAAGAAGCCGTTCAGCGGGCCTTTGTAAATTCCAAAGCGGATAAGGCGCTCCACTTGTTCGAGTTGAGAAATTCCAGTGAGAGCAAAGTAGGGCTGGATCCCATGCTGCTTCAGGCGCTTCAAGTGTTCGATGTAAAACTCCGGAGTAGCATCGGTCACCATGTTCGCGTACTGCCACCGCACCTTCGGATCCGCGAGATGTGTTCCCTCAAGATCGGCTTCAGGCACCAAACAGGTCATGTCCGCAGACGAGGAGCAGCATGTCATCGTGACCTGATCCGGCTTGGGATCGATTTCGGTCAGCATGTGGCGAGTGTCATAGCCGTCCCATTTCGCGGCAGTCGCACCGGGCGGGGGCGACAATGAGATCGAGCCGCCAATCTGCAGAACCATCTTGGGCACGGCCTGGCGCAGGCGCCCGATCTGGTCGCTATACTCTTTGAAGTTTTTCGAAATGTGGCCGGTCTTGGGATCGCGCACGTGGATGTGCAGGATGCTTGCGCCTGCGTTGTAGCAATCCTTTGCGGCCTGAACCTGTTCATCCCAAGTGACCGGGACCTGTCCGGGGTAATCATCCGGCATGAAGAACGGCCCGTACGGAGCTGCCGTGATCATCAGCGGGTCCTGATTCTCCGGCAGAAGTGAGTCGTCTGTGTAATACATGCGCTTCTCCTATGCTGAACGGTCGGATCCCGCCCGGCGGGGTCACAACGTCGTCACAACCTGCCTCCTCGGCACATTGAAGTTGCAACAACAGTTGCCCGCGCGAGCCGTGAAGTGCGCGTGACGGAAGTGAATCAAAATACGTGGTGACCCGCGTTGGGACCTTGGTCCAATAGAACTCCTTTCCTACCGGCCTGCATGGTTCTTGAGCAGTTCCTTATCGGCAGTACAGGGCTGCCCACAGCGCGCGCTTGACACCATGTCGGCGACATAAGCGGCCATCGCGTAAATCAGCATGGCTTTGATCGGACGGCATTCCTGCTCATTTGACCCCGGGGGGCCGGTTCTACATCGGGCTTGCACAAAGGCACAACCTAAGAAAACACTCATGACCAACAAGGACAACGCACCTGCTGTTTCACATGAACGTCCCGCATTGTCCTTTCGGCCAATAGCGACTGCCCCCCTGCGGTGACACAGTCACGGGACATCAGCTCCCGCTCGCTAACAGCCCGATACAAAGAATCCCACAAATTCGATTGCCGAAATAAAGGCACTTCCTAACATAGCTGGAGACACCGACATGAAGGCACGTCATATTTCTCGGCTGGCGACATCGCTCATCGTAATGGCGTGTTGCGGACTTGCCTCGGCTCAGCAGATAACCGGCGTTCCCGGTTCGCCGAGTGCCACGACGACGATTGACGGTAAGCAGCTGCCGCCGCCGCCATCGAAATTTGGCGGCGTGATCAAGGAGGATGCCAAGGACTCGAAGCCTTACTGGCCGCCGTCAGTGGTACCCCCGAAGGGTGCACCCAACGTCTTACTCATCATGACCGACGACCAGGGCTACGGAGTCTCGGGAACCTTCGGCGGTGTCGTCCCAACACCCTCCATGGATCGCATCGCTAACGCGGGGTTGCGATACACGCAGTTCCACTCCACCGCTCTGTGCTCGCCGACGCGCGCTGCGCTCATCACGGGGCGCAATCATCATTCGGTGGGTTTCGGCGTGATCGGCGAAATGTCTACCGGCTTCCCGGGCTATGACTCGATCATCGGTCAGGAAAGCGCTACGGTCGGTGAGATTTTGAAAGAGAACGGATTTGCCACGTCTTGGTTCGGCAAGAACCACAACACCCCCACGTATCTCTACAGCGTGGCGGGGCCGTTCGATCAATGGCCGAGCGGGATGGGCTTCGAATATTTCTACGGGTTCATGGGCGGCGAGACCGATCAGTGGACGCCTTACCTGTATCGCGACCACACGCCGATTTCCCCGTGGATCGGCAAGCCCGGTTATAACCTCACCACCGACCTGGCGGACGAGGCCATCAAGTACTTAAGCGCTCTGAATGCGGCAGCACCCGAGAAGCCGTTCTTTCTCTACTACGTGCCCGGCGGCACTCACTCGCCGCACCAGCCGACCAAGGAATGGATCGAAAAATTCAAGGGCAAGTTCGACATGGGCTGGGAGAAACTGCGCGAGCAGATCTTTGCCAACCAGAAGCGGCTCGGCGTCATCCCGGCGAGTACCAAGCTCACGCCATGGCCGGATGTTTTGCCGAAGTGGGACTCGCTTTCGCTGATCCAAAAGAAACTCTATGCGCATGAGGCCGAGGTGTTTGCCGCCTACGTCGCCTATACCGACCATGAGATCGGCCGCGTGGTACAGCAAGTCAAGGACATGGGCAAACTCGACAACACGCTGATCATCTATATCAGCGGCGACAACGGCACCAGCGCCGAGGGCACCCTCGAGGGTACCTTCAACCAGATGACCGCCTATAACGGGATTCTCAAGCTCCCCGAGGCCGTACAGATGTTGCATTACGAATCCTGGGGCTCTGAGAATACGTACCCGCACATGTCGGTGGCGTGGTCGTGGGCATTCGATACACCGTTCAAGTGGACCAAGCAGGTAGCATCCCATTTTGGCGGCACGCGGCAAGGCATGGCCATCTCGTGGCCCGGCCACATCAAGGATGTTGGCGGCATCCGCTCCCAGTTCCATCACATGATTGACATCGTGCCGACGATTCTCGAAGCCACCGGCATCCAGGCTCCGACCAGCGTCAATGGCATTGCGCAAAGGCCGATCGAGGGCGTGAGCCTGGCGTATACGTTCGATAAGGCCAATGCCAATGCGCCGTCGAAACGCGAGACGCAGTATTTCGAGATGTTCGCCAACCGCGCGATTTATCACAACGGTTGGATCGCGGCAACGACACCGCCAGCACCCCCTTGGGAGCTGGGAACCGTCAAGTTGCCCGCCGTCAACGACTACAAGTGGGAACTCTATAACATCACAGAGGACTTTTCGGAATACAACGATCTCGCCGCCCAGAATCCCGACAAGCTCAAGGAGCTGCAGGCCCTCTTCTTGAGCGAGGCCGCCAAATACAACGTGTTTCCGCTGGACAACTCGGTCCTACCCCGCATCATTACGCCGCGGCCGAGCGCGACCGCAGGACGAACTCTATTTACCTACACAGGTCCGAATGCCGGTATTCCCGTGAGCAATGCTCCCAGCATTTTGAACAAGGACTACACGATTACCGCCGAGGTCAATGTCCCAAAGCGCGGCGCCGAGGGAATGATCGCGACCATGGGCGGGCGCTTCGGCGGCTATGCCCTTTACCTGCTCAAGGGCAAGCCGGTCTTCGTCTACAACCTTCTCGATCTCGAGCGCTTCCGCTGGGAGGGAGGCGTGGGAGGTGCGGACTGGTTGGGCGATTCACTCGCGCCCGGCAAGCACACCATCGTATTTGACTTCAAGTACGACGGACCTGGTCCGGCCAAGGGCGGCACCGGCGTACTGACGGTCGATGGCAAGGAGCTGTCGCGGAAGAAAATCGAACACACGATTCCGTTCCTGATGTCCATCGATGAGAGCTTTGACATCGGCAGCGACACCCGCACGGGCGTGGACGATAGTTACCAGTTGCCGTTCAGGTTCACCGGCACCATCGACAAGCTGACCTTCAAGCTCGGGCCGGAACAGTTGACCGCGGACGATCGAGCGGTCATGGAGCGAGCGTTGGCGTCAGCACACGATTAGCCGCTGCGAATCTCTTTCTTCCGGGAGACAAAAATGGGTCCACGCGTTTTGCGTGCCGGGTGTTGCCTGCTGCCGCTCACGATCGCCCGAAAAGCGCTGACGCGCGGGGCTACAAGTTGAGATCGCCTACTATCTATAGCGGCCCTTATGCGTTGCGAGTTGGGCCGGAATCGCTCTGCGCGATATCACACCGCACGGCAGCCGTTGACCGCGCGGTACCGCGCCGCAGGATTGGATTCCTGGAAGCATGTTCGCGACCGCCGGCCTCGGGCCGCGAAGCGACAGTTCGAGACGATCCGAGCGGCGACAGGTAGTGAATGACGGTGAACTTCGAGCGACACGAGTGCACCGTCACCCGGGATCGTGCTGCAAATACCACTGTTACGGCTCGAGGGCCGCGAGGGGCCTGCGGGCAACTGCCAGGTCTCACGCCTTGGGGAAACTCGTCGGTCAGGCTGACTTAGGTCCGGTGACGTCCGCTTACACCCATGTCGGGCTGGGAGCAGGAACCAATAAGCTTTATATATTGCCCTCGCCCGCCGCTCGGTCAAGCAATCAAACCGACGTATTCGTTGAGAAAGGCGCGGCCTTTCCGCTGTTTGTTGACGGACCCGGCCTCTTGCGCGCAACTCCGGGGGCATCTGCTAACCTTCGATTTCGGATACCATATTGCTGTCAACGGGTTCCGGGGATTTTCGGGTTAGTCCCCGGCCCGCCAATTTAACGGCAGTGCTTGAAGAGCCGGACCTTTAGGGCATCACCATGACGCGTATCGAGGTTCCGAACTCGGATGGCAGACGCAAGTCCGGCCGCTTCGGCCGATGGCTGATGATATTGCTGCTGCTAATCGTGGTCGGCGTTGGATTGTGGACCTGGTTGACGCTCTCCTGGGCCTACTCGGACGGCGAACGGGCGGGGGTGCTGCAAAAATTCTCGCGCCGTGGGTGGATCTGCAAAACCTATGAAGGCGAATTGGCGCAGTTCGTCATTGCCGGTGTCTCGCCGCAGATCTGGGAGTTCAGCGCGCGCGACCCCACGATCGGCGCCCAGCTCACCAAAGCCGTTGGACACAAGGTGCAGCTGCACTATACCGAGCACGCTGGGTTACCGACTTCGTGTTTTGCCGACACGCGCTACTTCGTCGATCGCGTCACCGTGGTCGGCGAGGTGCCTGGCGCGCAGTAAGCTCGGGTGAGCGCACGCCTCAAGAAAACTGCCGCCGCGAGCTTGCGACCTGCTCGGTGATGGTCACCGCGGTGCGCAGTGCGGCGAGGCCATCCTCGCCGGTGACCGGCGGCGGCCGGCCCGTGGCGACCGCCTCCAGGAACGCCTGAATCTCCTCTTTCAACGCATCGCCCTGTTCGTAAGTGTTCTCGTCGATGGCGACCTGGGGCATGCCGTCCGCGCCGACCCCGGTTCCCTTGCGGATCACGGTCAAGATTTTTTGCTGCAGATCGACCGAAATATACGCATCGTCTTGAAACAGACGCAGCTTGCGTTCGGTTTTGAGGCTCACGCGGCTTGCTGTTGCATTGGCGACGCAGCCGTTTGCAAAGCGCAGGCGCGCGTTGGCAATGTCGACCTCGTTGGAAAATACGCTGGTTCCAATCGCATCCACCGCCACCACCGGCGCGCGCACGATACTTAAGATCAGATCGATGTCGTGGATCATCAAGTCGAGCACCACGTCGACATCCGTGCCGCGATATTTGAACGGCGCGAGCCGCGCCGACTCGATGAAACGAGGAATGCCGAGCGTCGGCTGTACCGCCCGTACTGCGGCGTTGAAGCGCTCCAGGTGGCCCACCTGCAAAATGCGCCCGGCCTTGCGCGCAATTTCGATGAGGCTTTGCCCTTCGGCCACCGTCACCGTCATCGGCTTCTCCACCAGCACGCTGGCGCCTGCCTCGAGAAACGCCTGTGCGACTTCGTAATGTGTGGGGGTCGGCGTCACGATACTCACCGCATCGACCGATCCCAATAAATCGCGATAGTCGGCGTATGCCGCTACCTTGAGTTCCGCGGCCACCGCGGAGCGCGCGACTTCCGAAGGATCGGCAATGCCCAGCAAGCGGCAATTGGGCAAGCTGGCGTATTTCTGCGCATGGAATCGGCCCAGGTAGCCGACGCCGATCACCGCGGTGCGAATCAAGGGGGAGCGTCTCGCCGCCACTTGCTCTTGGCGCGATAGTCCTGGCGCATCTGCAACGTGGCTCCGCCGACGATCGCAAAGCCGGCGCCGGCAAAACACAAGCAGGCCGCGCCATACCGTCCACAGACCCGCCGACAGCGACCAGAGCATCATGCCCACGGCCAAAATGGCGCCCACGCACGATGAGGACCCAAGGTTTGGCGTCGTACAGGGCCTGAGGTGTCCAGGAGCGCATGTTGCCGATTCTACAGCGGCGGGCGACGCGGCGGGATTCGTTTACAATCGCATCCATGGCTTTGAGCTACCGCAGTCAGGCAACTGGCGAAGAACCGGCCTTGGGCCGCGGAACTGATTGCCGCCGCGGTAGGACTGCTGTTCGGGGCTGCATCCTGATGCCGGTGCTGATTTTTTACACCGGCGTGGCGACTCTGGGCCGATACGAAGGGGCCAGCCTCAGGCAGATCTTTGCCAGCCTGTACGAGGGCCTCGCGCAGAGGCGTCCACCGCCTCGTGGGTGGTGTTTCTGGGCCCCTATGGCCTGTATGTCTTGGCCAAGGCCCTGCGCGGCTGGTGGCGCGCCAGCGCCAGACTCAATTAGCGCAATTCAAGTTTTATCGCGCGCGGACGCTAACATGACATAAGCGGATCCGGCTCCTCGCCGTTCCGGTTTTGCCTCTGGAGTGCAGCGCTTGAACGCCGAGATTGAAGCCCTTCTTCGCCTGTCAGTGAATTTCCCGTCGCCGCCGGGAGTGGCGACGCACATCATCGAATTGGCGCAGGATCCTGAAATCGAGATGGGCAAGGTCGCCAAGGCGCTTGAGCATGGACTCGGCGCTGTCGAGCAAGGTGTCTGCGCATCGCCAATTCGCCGCTGTATGCGCAGCGGCGCAAGAGCGAAAACTTAAGGCAGGCGCTGGTGGTGCTCGGACTTAATGCCACTCTGACGCTGGCCTTGAGTTTCTCATTGGTGAAATCCTTGCGTGGCGGCAAATCCAATGGACTGGACTACAAGCTGTACTGGCGCCGCGCGCTCCTCGCGGCCACCGCGGCACGCGCACTCGGCGATGTAATGCATCACGCGCTGGCCGAGGAAATCTTCCTGGCGGCGCTGCTGCAGGATGTCGGCATGCTGGCGCTCGATCAGGCCGTGCCGGATTTGTACCGGGAAGCAGAGAAACTGCAGCGCGATCACGCGGCGCTTGCGGAGCACGAGAACAAGCGCCTGCAAGCCGATCATGCTCACGTCGGCGGCTGGCTGATGAAAACCTGGAACCTACCCGAGCGCTTGTATCGCGCGATTGCGCAAAGCCATCATTTGGAGATGGACTTCAGCGCCGATGCAGCCAAGGTCTTTGATCGCTGCGTTGCGCTATCCGGTCCGGTCGCCGATCTGTTCCTGCTGGACCCGGAACAGCGGCAATTCGCCGAAACTGCGCTGTGCGCCGAGCGCAGCCCTGGGGCTCGATCAAGATGGCGTTCGGGCAGGTATTGGGAACGATCGGCGCCATGATTCCGGAGACCGAAGCGATTTTCGAGTCCGACATTCTTTCCAAGCAGCACCCAGAACTGATTCTCGAGCAGGCGCGCGAGGTGTTGATGCTGCGCAGCCTGCATGCTCTGCGGGAAATAAATACGCTGCGCGCCTCGGCCGAGGCCGCGTCGCCGCAGTCGCTCGAACTTGAGGAAGAGACGCGGCGCGATGCGTTGACCGGCGTGTATAACCGCGGCTATCTGGAACAATTCCTTGCGCGGGAATTCGAGAACTCGACGCGCCACAAATGGCCATTGAGCGTCGCCTTCGTCGATCTCGACAACTTCAAACTACTCAACGAAAACTTCGGATCACCAGGCGGGCGATCGATTCTGCAGGCGACTGCGCGCATTCTGCGCGGCAACACGCGCGAGACCGACATGATCGCGCGCTACGGCGGCGAAGAATTCGTGGTGGTGTTGCCGGCGACCGATGCCGATACGGCGCACAACATTTGCGAACGCATCGTCATGGCGTTTCGCAATACCGGCCACGTGGTCGGTTCGGATCACTGCCAAGGTCGACGGCGTCGATCGGCTGCGCAACCCATGGCACTCAGATCCAATTCACCAACTGTCGCCGACTTCATCAAGGCGGCCGACCAGGCTCTGTACACGGCCAAAACTCGCGGCCGCAACCGCTCCGTGCCCTTTGACCGGCAACTTGTCCGCGCCGCTGGCCAAGCAGCGGTTGAAGCGCCGATTCACAGCCCAATTTTTCGCGATGCGCATCACTGCGAGCCCGCGCTGATTTAAGTCGTCATCGCGCCGTCCTTATGTCTGCATCGACTTGAACTGCGTCACAGTTTCGCGATTTTGCTGAATCTCTGCTGTCGCAATTTGGGAACATTGGCGCTGTGGCCAAATCAGAACTAGAAGATGGGCAGCCGCGGTGCGAATTTTCTTGGACGAGGCACTGACGATGGCGAGTGATCGAAAATGTCCGCGGGGACCAACGAAGTCAGCGACTTCAGTTTCGGCGCGGCGCGAACTGCGGCAGGCCGAAGACGTTGCAAGAATCATTCGGACCCTGTCCTTGGATCGTCCAGTCCCCAAAGGCCTTCGTACAAAGAGCAGGGCTCCGACCCTTACAATTCTTCCGGCAGCTTCGATCGCAAGAAAAACTGGACGCGAGTCGGTAAGCGCTAGGTTGCTCCGGGTCGCTCAGAGGCGCGGTTGGCGGGAGCGCGCGAAACTCGCTGTTCGGATACCATCGCGGAAAGCGCCGGCTGCTGCGCGATGCGATTGCCCAGATCGGTAGTCAAGCGTCAAGTCGGTGACCGCGCCGTCGCACATTCCAGTCGGCGGTAATATTGATCGCTGGGCTGGCGAAAGCGGTGCGCGAAATAATCTTCAATTTGCGCCTTGCCCCATACGGGACCGCGCGCCGCGCTGTCGATGCCCGCCTGCAGGAACAGATCACCGGCACGCCGTGATGAGCAAAGCTATAGCTGTCCGAGCTGAAATACCGCCCGATTGGGGATTCGGCTCGGGACGCGTTTCGCGTCCCTGCAGCAGCGCGTCGGCACGCGCGGTGTCTTCCAGATCGGTGTTGCCGAAACCGACAATGCTGACATCGCGGGTCGGGCCGCCATCGATCAACGTCTCGACATTGATGACGGCCGCGGTTTCTCGCAATGGGAAAACCGGGTTCTCAACGTAGTACTGCGAGCCCGAGCAGATCGGGCTCCGCCGCGGTCGTGGCCAGAAATACAATCGAGCGATCGGCGGCCGGCGTTGGTGCGCGCGAAGGATTGCGCGAGCGCCAGTAAACCGGCGACGCCCGTCGCGTTGTCGACCGCGCCATTGAATATGCCGTGGCCGGTGCGAGCCGAGTCGACGCCCAGGCTGTCCCAGTGCGCGGTATACAGCACGTATTTCATGCCGACTTGCGTCCCGGCCAGAGCGCGATGATGTTTGCCGAATTGAATTGGCGAATCGCGTTATGAATCGTCGCATCGACGCGTGATCCCCAAGGGCACCGCTTTGAAGCCCGGGTGGGCCGCCGCCGCCGCTCTGTACGTCGAAGTCGAGGCCCGCTGCCGCTGAATAGCGCTCGCGCCGCAGTCGTTGCTGCAATCCAGCCCTCGATCGCCGCGCGTCCGGCGTATCGCGTCGGCGTCGGCAGTTCGAATTGCGCGCCGCTCCAGGCAGCCTGAACCGCATCCCAGCCATAGCCCACGGTTTGCGCATCGTGGACCAGCAACACGCCTTCCGCGCCCTGCCGCGCGGCCTCCTCGACCTTGTAGGCCCAGCGGCCGTAGCCGCTCATGGCGTTGCCCTTGAACACCGTGGGATCCTTGGAGGCATAGCCCGGATCGTCGGCCAGCACCACGACGGTTTTGCCGTGAACGTCGATGCTCGGCGTAGTCGTTCCACGCGTATTCCGGGGCGACGATGCCGAAGCCGACGAAAATCAACTCGCTGCGCGCAAGTTGTTCCAGGCAGGGCGCGCTTGGTCCAAATCACCATGTCCTTCCCGTAACCTAAGCTGCGCGGGCCGCCGCGCCCAGCCATGGCCAGCGTCGCGTCGGCAGCCGCGGCGATCTCCACCAACGGCACCTGCTGCACGTAACTTGTGCCATTGCCGGGTTTTAAGCCCAGTTTGCGAAATCTTTCGATCGAGGTAGGCTGACCGTCTTGTCCTCCCCGGGCGTGCCGGGTTTGCGACCCAGGAACTCATCGGAAGCCAGCACGCGGACATGATCCGCATAGGCCGTATCGTCGATGTCGGTGGAGGGCTGTTCCTTGGGCGGCACGGTGCACGCCGGCAACGCCCACAGCCGAAGCCAAAACAATCCCAAGTCGCTCTGATTCGCATAGGTTAACTCGCTCTGACCTGTGATCAGTTGCGGCGCGGCCAATACAGCAAAACCACGCCGCATAGGCAAACTCCCGTGGCCGAGGTGCGCCCAGCCGCGCCATGGCCGAAGCCTTGCACTTGCCCAAGGAAACTCCCCGCGCTGGCGGCGGTCAAAATCGCGAAGGCAGCCAGGCTGCCGGCCAGCCGAGGCATTTCGCGCGGCAATTCAGGGTGTTCGGGCCCTCAACACGAAGAATACGATCAGGACGGCACCCAGGCCAAAAGTGATCGACGCCGCGCGACCCGAGGATGATGCCGATCAAAACCGTGAACGGACGCATATCCTTCGGCTCATATACACTTGCTAGGAAGCACGGGCTTCTCTAGCCTTGAAGGGAGTGGGGATTGCAAGTTTACAGGAGAACGGCGACGGTGATGACTCAATCGGCCCATGGCCACTCGTTCGCGATGGATTACCGGCATTGCAATCTGCGCGAGCGCAGTCGGGCTTGCCGCCCTCTTAGGGCGCCGCCATGACGCCCCCGGCCGCGGTACCCGCCGCGGCCGCGGTCGCTCGCCCCCACCGAGCAGGAAAATTACGTCGCGCGGCGCGTGGCCGACATCATCGCCCACGAGCACTATCGCCGCGCGCCGCTCGATGATCATCTGTCCAGCTTGATCCTCGACCGCTATCTCGATGCCATCGACGGCGGCAGCAGCTATTTCTACGCCAGCGATATCGCGGAGTTCGAGCGCTATCGCTACGAACTCGACGATGCCATCAAGACGCGGCGATGTCGAACCGGCATTCGTGATTTTCCGCCGCTATCAGCAGCGCAGCCGCGAGCGCATGGCCTATGCCATCGAGCTTGCTGAACAAGAAACCGGATTTCGAGATCGACGAATCGTTCAATTTCGACCGCGAAAAAGAACCCTGGCCCGCGAATGCCGCGGAGATGAACGAACTGTGGCGCAAGCGCGTGAAGAACGATGCGCTATCGCTCGTCACCGCGGGCAAACAATGGCCCGAGGTGGTCGACATTTTGCGCAAGCGCTACGAGCATGTGGCGAAGCGCATGGATCAGAGCAAACCCGACGACGTGTTCGAAGCATTCATGAATGCCTTCGTACTGTCGCTCGATCCGCATTCAAACTATTTCTCGGCGCGCAATTCCGAGGAATACAACATTCAAATGAGCTTGAGCTACGAGGGCATCGGCGCATCGCTGCAGTTGACCGACGACTACGTCACGGTGATCGACGTCATCGCCGGCGGCCCCGCCGCGATCAGCGGCAAACTTGCCGCCAATGATCGCATCACCGCGGTCGGCGAGGGCAAGACCGGCGAATTGGCCGATGTGATCGGCTGGCGCCTGGATGATGTCGTGCAGAAAATCCGCGGTCCCGGCGGCTCGACTGGTGCGGCTGCAGTTGCTGCCGGCGGGCGCGGCCCCGGGTTCGGCACAAAAAGTGGTCGAGTTCACCCGCAACCGCGTGTCGCTCGAAAACCAGGCATCGCACAAGGCGATGCGCACGGTGACGCGCAACGGCCAGGAAGTCAAAGTCGGCATCATCACCGTGCCGAGCTTTTACCAGGACTACGATGCCAGCCGCGCGGGCGCGAAGGATTATCGCAGCACCACGCGCGACGTGCAGCGCCTGATCGGCGAGCTGCGCAAGGACGGCGCCGATGTGTTGATCATGGATCTGCGCGCCAACGGCGGCGGCTATCTGCCGGAAGCCGAGTCGCTTACCGGCTTGTTCATCGACCGTGGACCGGTGGTGCAGCTGCGCGACACCACCGGGCACATCGAAGTCGATGATGATCCGAACCCGGCGATCTTCTACAGCGGCCCGATGATCGTGCTGGTGGATCGATTCAGCGCCTCGGCCTCGGAGATTTTTGCCGGCGCCATCCAGGATTACGGGCGCGGGCTGATCGTCGGGCAGCAAACCTACGGCAAGGGCACGGTGCAGAATGCGCACCCGCTGAACTACACGATCTTCGGGCGCAAGCCCGAATTGGGCCAGCTCAACGTGACGATCGGCAAGTACTACCGGATCACCGGCGAGAGCACCCAGGATCGCGGCGTGACACCGGACATCGCGCTGCCGTCGCTGATCGATGCCAATGAAGTCGGCGAGAGCACCCGCGATCGCGCCCTGCCCTGGGATCACATCGAACCGGCCGCTTTCGGGTCGAAGGCGATCTGAAGCCGCTCGCCGCCAGCCCTGGAAAAACTGCACGAGGAGCGCACCGCGGGCAGCGCCGACTTCAAGTACCTGCGCGACGACATTGCGGCGCTGGATGCCATGCGCAGCCAGAAGACGCTGTCGTTGAATCTCAAGACGCGCGAAGCGGAACGCAAGCGCCTGGACGACGAGCGGCTCGAGCGCGAGAACGCCTGGCGCGCGGCGCACGACGTCAAGCCGGCCAAGTCGCTGGAGGAGATCAAGGACGATGCCACCGCGGGTATCCTGCTGGATGAGGCCTCGCAGATCGCGGCGGACATGGTCGTGGTCGTCGCGCCAAGCGCGGCTGCGCCGACGCAGGCGCGCCGCAACGATACGGACACCAGCCCGGGCCACCGGCAGCCGCTAGCGCAGCAGTAGCGTGTACAGATCCCAGTAGTCCTCCGCCAGCACATTCCAGGTGTCGGCGGGCGGCGGCTTGGGCTTGTCGAAATCCAATTCGGTCACGCGGCGGCGAGAGCGAGTCCGCCGTCGGCACCGTATCGGCGGCGTTGCGGTAATCGCAGATTGGCGCGCAGGCGCTCCAATTTGGCCTTGATCAGACTGCCGAATCTGCTTCTGATTGGCCACCGCCGCTTGCGCTTTCTGCACGCGCTGCATGTAGCCCTCGCACTCCGCGCGCGTGCCGAAATTCATCTCGTGAACGCGGCGCGCCACGGCCTCCTTGGCGCGCGCCGCCAGCCCGTAAGCGTCCGCGTTCTCGCACAGCAATTCAGCGTAGCTGATGATGGCGAGATTGATGTTGCGGCGCGCGGCCAGCGACAGGCCGGGAAATTCCGGCGCGGCCTCATGCTCGATGGCGCTGCGCTCCGAATGCAGATCGCCGACCGCCGCGTCCGCCATCACGACTTGGTTGCGCAACAGTTCCAAGCGACTTCTGACGGCGGCGGCGCTTGAAGTAATGCCAGAACGCGGTCAGCCGTGCCGATCTCTTGCTGCGTCTTCGGCGAGATGCCGGCGCTGCGCTGTCGGCTTCGGCGCCGGCCGCGCGCAGCCGCTGATCCGCATCGGCGAGCCGCGCGTTCTTTTCCGCGTCGACATCGGCCTTGTGCTTCGCCATCTCGCGCGCTTCCTGCTGGCGCGTCAAATCGCGCGGCGAATGTCGAGAGCTGCTGATGGCAGGCCTTCCACAGCGCGCGCAGCTGAAAGAACACCAATGCGCCGAAACCCGGTCTTCGGATCGCCCAGCAAATCGCCGAGCGCATCCATCTGTTCCTGGATGCGGATGGTCGCGCCTTCCTGCTGTTTGAGCCGGTCGCGCAACAGGTGAAATTCGTCCTTGAGGTCGGCGTAGGCTTTCTTCAGGCCCGCACGATTCTGGAACAGCTGCATGAGCCGCTCTTCATCGGCACTCGCCGCGCCTCCTTCCGCACCGCCTTTTAGAAAACGTCAGCTTATCGATCAAAGTCCCGCCTCATCCCATGACAAACCGCAGGTCACCCGATACGCAAGCCAATCTTCGCGGCTAGAAGTGATGTCCCCGCTCGGCACAATATTCCAGCCATTTATTTAGCATCATGTTCCGCGCCCAGCGCTGATCCAGTTCACGCTTGAGTCCCGACTGCAACTTGGCGAGTTGCGGGTGGCGTTGAAAGCCGCGGAAGCTGCGCACTTCGGCCAGGCGGGCATCGTGGTAGACGCACACCTCCAAATCCGGGTCGCGGAGCGCGCGATGCCTCGAAATCGAACTCGTATGTGAGCCGAAACACGCTGGTATAGCGGCACAGTTCCAGCGGGGTGAGATACAGATCACAGTCCGAGGCGACCTTCGAGACGCGCGCAGTTGTGACATCGCGCAGCTCCTCCACAATCCAGCCCAGAGCGCACGAAATTGCTCTCGTACAGCGTCATCAGACTGACAAAGCTGCCGGGCCGCGCCCGCCACGATGTCTCGCACCATTGATCCGCTATCATGCTCGAACTATACCACGCAGCTCGAGATTTCAGGGGCGCAGTCGACGCTCGATGCCCATGCGATCCAGAATTCTGCTGGATATTTCTTCGATCGAGACTTCGGTGGCATCGAGCGCGGGAACTGCCGTGCCGCTCGAACAAGGACTCCGCGGCGCGCACTTCGAATGCCACTTGTGCCGCCGACGAATAGCGGCTGTCGGGACGGCGCTCGTTGCGAATTTGCTGCAATCGATCCGGCTTGATCGTCAAGCCGAATAATTTTCGCGTGTACGCCGTCGAGCGCGCGCGGCAATTTCCGCGATTCCAGATCATCCTCGGTGAGCGGATAATTCGCGGCGAAAACTCCATACTGCATGGCCAAATACAAACATGTCGGCGTCTTGCCGGAACGCGACACACCCACCAAAATAACATCGGCGCGCTCGTAATCGCGCACCACCGAGCCGTCATCGTTTGCCAGCGCGAAATTCGTGGCATCGATGCGCGTGGCATAGGCGTGCGTGTCGGCCATGCGATGGTCCTACCCGCGGTATGGGTGGATTGCGTCTTGAGTTCGCCGGCCAGAGGTGCTAGGAACGGATCGAAGAAATCCAGAAAAAATCCGGTGCTGCCGCGGACCACATTGCGCACATCTTCTTGCACCAATGTGCTGAACACCACCGGGCGCATGCCCTCCTGCGCGGCCACCAAATCGATCTTTCGAACGGCTTCAATTGCCTTGTCAACGGTGGAGATAAATGGCACAGTCACTTGGCGAAATTCGATGCCGTCGAACTGCGTCATGAGGCTGTGACCCATTGTTTCTGCAGTAATACCCGTTTGGTCGGAAACGAAGAATACGGTTCGTTTGATCACGGTAACCTCACCGTAGTCGGCGCTTTCGCCGTAAAGTGTTTCACTTAAAGCTAGCGTCGGACAAGCAGGCACCATGAAGCCCTACATCATTCCGTTTGAAAAACTGAAGAACAAAGACGTGGAACTCGTCGGCGGCAAGAACGCGTCCATCGGCGAGATGATCTCCGGCTTGGCCGCCCTGGGGGTTTCGGTGCCCGGCGGATTCGCCACCACCGCGCACGCCTATCGCGACTTTCTGGCGCAAGGCGGCCTCGACGAACGCATTCGCGCGATGCTCGCGACGCTCGATGTGGATGATGTCGAGCGCTTGAGCGGCAGTGGGCGCGGAAATTCGCGGTTGGATGCTTGCCACGCCATTTCCCGCCAGGCTGCAAGACTGAAGCACTGGACGCCTGGCGCAAGATGCAAGGCAGCGAGCGACAGCGCCGAGTTCGCGGTCGCGGTGCGCTCCTCGGCGACGGCGGAAGATCTGCCAGAAGCCTCTTTCGCCGGCCAGCAGGAAACTTTCCTCAACGTGCGCGGCGAGGAGCAGGTGCTCAAGGCCATGCACGAAGTGTACGCCTCGCTGTTCAACGATCGCGCGATATCCTATCGGGTGCACAACAAATTCGATCACAGCGCGGTGGCGCTGTCGGTCGGCATGCAGCACATGGTGCGCAGCGATTTGGGCGCAGCCGGCGTCATGTTCACGCTCGACACGGAATCCGGATTTCGCGACGTGGTGTTCATCACTGCCGCCTATGGTTTGGGCGAAACGGTGGTGCAAGGCGCCGTCAACCCCGATGAATTCTACGTCTACAAGCCGGCGCTGCGCGCCGGCCGAGCGCTCGATCCTGCGCAAGAATCTCGGCGGCAAGGCGATCAAGATGGTCTATGCCGATGCGGGCGCCAAGGAACGCGTGCGCACCGTCGAGGTCGCGCCTGCCGACCGGCAATCGCTTCTCGCTGGACGAGGCCGACATCGCGAATCTTGCGAAGCAGGCGCTCATCATCGAGGAACATTACGGCGCGCCGATGGACATCGAGTGGGGCAAGGACGGCGCAACCGGCAAGATCTACATCCTGCAAGCGCGCCCGGAAACCGTGCAAAGCCGCGCCGGGCGCACGATATTGCGCTACACGCTGAAATCTCGCTCCAAGGTGCTGATCAGCGGCCGCAGCATCGGACAGCGCATTGGCGCGGGCCACGCGCGGATCATCAAGGACGTGAAGGAAATGTCGCGGGTGCGGGCCGGCGACGTCCTGGTTGCCGACATGACCGATCCGGATTGGGAGCCGGTGATGAAGCGCGCCTCCGCCATCGTCACCAATCGCGGCGGGCGCACCTGCCATGCGGCCATCATCGCCCGCGAGCTTGGCATACCGGCGGTGGTCGGCTGCGGCACGGCCACGAGCGCACATCAAGGAAGACCAGCCGGTCACGATTTCCTGCGCCGAGGGCGATACCGGCTATGTATACGATGGCATGCTGGAATTCGATCAGCGCAGCATCGAAATGGATGCCATGCCGGCGATTCCCGTCAAGATCACCATGAATGTCGGCAATCCGGACCGCGCCTTCGATTTCGCGGGCATTCCGCATCGCGGCGTCGGCCTCGCGCGTCTCGAGTTCATCATCAATCGCATGATCGGCGTGCATCCGCGCGCGCTGCTGGAATTCGACAAGCAGAGCGCCGAACTCAAGGACACCATCAGCAAAGCAGATCGCCGGCTATGACGGACCGGTGAATTTTTATGTCGACAAGCTGAGCGAAGGCATCGCGCAGATCGCGGCCGCGTTCGCGCCGGAGCCGGTGATCGTGCGTCTGTCGGATTTCAAATCGAACGAATATGCGAATCTGATCGGCGGCAAGAATTACGAACCGCACGAAGAGAATCCGATGCTGGGATTTCGCGGCGCGTCGCGCTACATCGACAAGGTGTTTCGGCCCTGCTTCGAGCTCGAATGCCGCGCGCTGAAGCGCGTGCGCGATGAAATGGGGCTCACCAATGTGCAGGTCATGGTGCCGTTCGTGCGCACCGTGAGCGAGGCCAAGGCAGTCACGCAGTTGCTGGCCGAGAATGGCCTGAAGCGCGGCGACAACGGCCTGAAGCACATCATGATGTGCGAACTGCCGACCAACGCGCTGCTGGCGGACAAGTACCTCGAGTACTTCGACGGCTTCTCGATCGGCTCCAACGACATGACGCAGCTGGCGCTGGGCTTGGACCGCGACTCCAGCGTCGTCGCCAAATCCTTCGACGAGCGCGACGAGGCGGTGAAGGCTCTGATGTCCATGGCCATCAAAGCCTGCAAGGCGCAGGGAAAGTATGTCGGCATCTGCGGCCAGGGCCCCTCCGATCATCCGGAACTCGCGCGCTGGCTGGTTGAACAAGGCATCGACAGCCTGTCATTGAATCCGGATACCGTGGTCGAGACCTGGATGTTCCTGGCGAAGGACGACGTAGCCCTGAAGTAACGGCCGGGCCTAGAACGGGCGCAGCAACCGCTCGCGGTAATACTGCAGCTCGCGGATCGACTCGCGCACGTCGTCCAGCGCCAAGATGGGTCGAGGTCTTGCGAAACCCCTCCGCGACATTCGGCGCCCAGCGCTAGCGCCAGCTCTTTGAGCGTGCTCACATCGAGATTGCGGTAATGGAAGAAAGTCCTCCAATGACGGCATGTAGCGCGCCAGAAAGCGCCGATCCTGGCAAATGCTATTGCCGCACATCGGCGAGCGTTTGGGCTCGACCCACGCGGTCGAGAAAATCCAAGGTGCGCCGCTCGGCGGTTGCAGCATCGATGTCGCTTGCCGAGCACCCGGGCGGCCAGCCCGAACGCCCATGCTGATTTCTGTTCCAATCGTCCATGGCGTTCAGAACCGATTCGCTCTGGTGCACGGCGAAGCACCGGCCCTTCGGCGAGCACGGTGAGGTGTTTGTCGGTTACGATCGTCGCGATCTCGATGATGAGATCCGAATCGGGCTTCAGGCCCGTCATTTCCAAATCGATCCAAATGAGATTTTCGGGAGATTTCATGGTGTTTCTAAAGAGTTAGTCGGCATGGTAGCAGGCGGCAACCGGCATCGTGCTCGCGAGTTTCGGCCGAAGCGTTTTGGTGCAGGCGAGCGAGGGCCTCGTGCGCTGCGGACTCAAGGGCCGCAAATTGCGCGTCGTGTGCGGGGATCGGGTCGTCTGGGGATACCCGCCGTCGGCCGACGGCGCCTCGGTCGAGTCCGTCGAGCCGCGCCGCAATCTGATCGAACGAATCGACGCGCGCGGGCGCGCCGAGCCTGTGGCGGCCAATATCGACCGACTGGCCATCGTGGCGGCTCCGCAACCGGAACCCGACTGGTTTCTCGTGGACCGTTACTGGGCGGGCGCAGCGCTCAAGGATCTGGAGGCCCTGATCATCGTGAACAAGAAAGACCTCGGCACCGGCGCATCGAGGCGCAGCTCGAGGAATATCGCAACTTGCAACTTGAGCTGCATCGAGGTCAGCTGCCAATCCGGAGACGGGCATTGCCGAACTCAAGCAAGCCGTTGAGCGGCCGCGTGAACTCTGTTGGTGGGTCAGTCCGGCGTCGGCAAATCCTCGCTGGTAAACGCCCTTGCGCCGGCAGCCGCGGCGCAGACCGCCGAGCTGACCCGCGATGCCGAGGGACGGCATACCACCACCACCGCGCGCTGGTACCAGCTTGACGCCAGCTTCCGCCATCGTCGATGCACCCGGGGTGCGCGACTTCGCGCCGCCGGCGCACTTGGTGCGCGCCGCCGAGCGCGGCTTTGTCGAAATTCATGCGCGCAGCGCGCAATGCCGATTCAAGGATTGCCGGCATATGGAGGAGCCGGGCTGCGCGGTGCGCAGCGCCGTGATCAACCAACAAATTTCGGCGCGCCGCTACGAAAGCTATCGGCGGCTTGTTTCGGCTATACGAAAAGCTGGCCTCTTAACGGCGCTTACTCACGAAACGCTCGTGCGTCCGGCCAGCGCATGCGCCAGCGTGCCGCCATCGACATATTCCAGCTCCCCGCCCACCGGCACGCCATGCGCGATGCGCGACGCCTTGAGCCCCAACGCGCAGCGCCAGTTCGCCCAGGTAGTGGGCGGTGGCCTCGCCCTCGGCGGTGGGTTCGTCGCCAAGAATCACTTCGCGAACCTCGCCCGCCTTGAGCAACTGCTCGAATTCGTCCAGACCCAGCTCGGCAGGCCCGATGCCATCGAGCGGCGACAAATGTCCCATCAGCACGAAGTAGCGCCCGCGGAAACCGCCGGACTGCTCGATGGCGACCACATCAGCCGGCGATTCGACCACGCAGAGCTGCGCCGCATCGCGCTGGGTGGAGGCGCAAATCGCGCACAGCTCGCTCTCCGTCAGCATGCGGCAGCGTTTGCAGTGGCCGACCTGTTGCAGCGCCTCGGCCAATGCCTGGCTCAAGGTCTCTGCCGCCATCGCGATCGCGCTCCAGCAGGTAGAACGCCATGCGCTGCGCGGACTTCGGGCCGACGCCGGGCAAGCAGCGCAGCGAATCAATCAGACGCGCGAGCGTCGGTGTGTACTTCATCTAGTGCATCGTCTCAAAACGGCAGCTTCATTCCGGGCGGCAAGTTCATGCCCGACATGAGGCCGGCAGTACTTCTCCTGCGTGCGCGCGGCGACCTTGCGGACCGCATCGTTGATGGCGGCAGTCAACAGAGTCCTCGAGCATGTCCTTGTCCTCAGCCGAGCAATTTCGGCTCGATCAGGACTTTTTTTGCCTCGTGCCGACCATTCATCGTCACCTTGACCATGCCCGGCGCCCGATTCACCGGTGACTTCGATTTCAGCCAATTCGGCCTGCGCCTTCTGCATGGTCTCCTGCATTTGCTGTGCTTGGCGCATCAGATTTCCCAATCCACCTTTCATCATGCGTTGCCTCCCTAGGTCTAAGTTCGATCGGTTTGACCGAAGTCAGATCCACGTCGGCACCGAAGCGCTCGCGCAGTCCCTTCACGGCCGTATCTGTCTCGAACGCGCTGGCCGCGCGCGCAACTTGCTCCTGTTCCGCCTGGACGCGCTGCCGCGCCGGCGAATTCAAGTCCGTTTCAGCGGTTTCGAACAGCACGCGAATTTCCCGGCCCAAATACTTCGACAAGCCTTGCACGAGCTTCTCTTCGATGGGACGCGTGCGCCGATCCGTTGCCGCTTGATCGAGCTTCAACGTCAACAGGTTGTGCTCGAAACGCGGCCGGCACGCAATTCAACGCCAGCTGGCGCACCATGCCGCTCAATGCCGCCGCCTCGACCACGGCCGGCCAATTCGCGGCATCAACGCTCGTCAGCCGCAGTGCGACCGTGTTCGCTGTCGCGATGACGCCCGGCGGACCGGCCGCGGCGCCGGCTGCGGCGCCGGCTGCGGGCGCATGACCCGGCGCTGCGGCTGCAGTGAGCGCGCGTCCCGGCGCTCGACGGGTTGCGGCCGCGGTCATCCGGGCGAAACGCCAGCATTCGCAGCAAGGTCATTTCGAAGCCCATCCGCGGCTCCGGTGCCATGTTCAGAGATCGCGGCGGCCCGCGAGCGCGATCTGATAATAAAGCTGCGCATCTTCAGGCGAAATCGCCTGCGCGAGCCGCGTCAGCATGCGCGGCATCGAACTCCTCGTCCTGCGCGGCTGCTTCGGGAACGATTTGCACGATGGCGATGCGCTGCAGGAATGTCGCCAACTCAACCAGCGCGCGATCATAGTCCGGCGCATCGCGATCAAGGTTCTCGCACCTCGGCCAGCAAGCGCGCGCCGTCGCCGCGCGACAGCGCCTCGACGAGCCGGCCGACATGGCCGCGATCAATGGTGCCGAGCATCGATCGGGCATTCGCCTCGCTGACGGCGCCGCCGCCGAAAGCGATCAGTTGATCCATCAGGCTCAAGGCATCGCGCATGCTGCCTTCCGCAGCGCGCGCCAGCAGCGCCACGGCCGCAGGCTCGAACGACAGTTTCTCCGCGGCGGCGATCAATTTCAAGCGCTCGCCGATCAACGCCGCAGGCAAGCGCTTGAGGCTGAACTGCAAGCAGCGCGATAGAACGGTCACCGGCAGTTTTTGCGGATCGGTGGTCGCCAGCAGGAATTTGACATGCGGCGGCGGCTCTTCCAGCGTTTTGAGCAGCGCATTGAACGAATGATTCGACAGCATGTGCACTTCGTCGATGAGGTAAACCTTGTAGCGGCCGCGGGTCGGCGCGTACTGCACGTTGTCGAGCATATCGCGCGTATCATCGACCTTGGTGCGCGAGGCTGCGTCGACCTCGATGAGATCCACGAATCGCCCCTCGTCGATTTCCCTGCATGCGGCACAGACGCCGCAGGGATTGGAACTCACGCCGGCCGTTTCGCAATTCAGCGATTTCGCCAAGATGCGCGCGACCGTTGTTTTACCGACGCCGCGAGTTCCGGTAAACAGAAAGGCGTGATGCACCTTGCCGCTGTCGAGCGCATTGCTAAGCGCGCGCAGCACGTGCTCCTGCCCTACCATTTCGGCGAATCGCTTGGGGCGCCATTTGCGCGCTAATACGATGTAGCTCATAAGGGAATTCAAGTTTAGCTGCGGAAACAGCGACCGCGTGCCTTTTTGGAAGTCCCGCCGCCGGCAGCCTCGCTTAGGCCCCCGTCGCACGTGCGCCGCGTAGGGAGGCGGCCCGCGCCAGCAGGACTTCGGCGCCCGACTTAAAGCCTCTACCGCTGCTCCCTTCCGGGCCTGACGGGGTTCGTGACCAGTCGTCGCGAAGATGCAAACGCGAGCCACCATAAACGGTAGCTGGCATTTTGGCGGAGAGGGTGGGATTCGAACCCACGAACACCTTTTGGTGTTACTCACTTTCCAGGCGTGCGCCTTCGACCACTCGGCCACCTCTCCTCGCGGCCGCAAGGGTACCGGAGCCGTCTCAGGCGATCAAATCTGAGCTGCTGCTGCGCTGGCGCTTTGTTCGGTGGGCGCCGGCTTGTAGCGCGGCGGAAGATCCATAGCAGCTATCCTTAGGACCCGGCGGCGGCGGCACATCGCCACCGTCGGAATCACCAGGGCGCCCTGGGTATTCGGCGTATCCAGTCCGGCGGGCACTTTCAGCGGCGGCGCCGACACGCGTGCTGATATTCCTGCGCGGTATGGCAGTCGGGATTCAGTTTGCTGAAAATGTGACAGCCGCTCATCAAAGCACCTGCTCGCAACCACAACAATAAAATTCGATCAAGACTCATGCAGCTTGGTCCTCAAGGGTAACTCCGGCGGCCCGCATCGCGCGCAGCACCGTTTCATGGTGCGCCGATGCCAGTTCGACCAACGGCAGGCGGATTGCGTTCCCGATAATCCCCATTCTTGCCACCGCCCACTTGACGGGTATGGGTCTCGCTTCAACAAACAAATCCTTATGTAAAGGCTGCAAACTCGCGTCGATGGCCGCGCGCCCGCCCAATCGCCCGACAGCGCCGCAGCTTGCAGGCCTCGTGCATGCGGCGCGGCGCGACATTTGCCGTCACGGAAATCACGCCGCGCGCACCGACGCCCATCAATTCCATGGCGGTCGCATCATCGCCCGACAAACACCATGAACTCCGGCGGACAGGTGCCCACGATCTCGCGCGCCCGGCTCAACGACGCCGTCGCTTCTTTGATCGCCACGATGCGAGGGTGCCGCGCTAGACGGGCGATGGTACTCGGCAAAAGATCCACCGCCGTTCGGCTCGGAACATTATACAGAATTATCGGGGCCGCGGACGCATCGGCGGCGGCCGAGAAATGCCTGAAAAGGCCTTCCTGCGGCGGCTTGTTGTAGTACGGCGTCACCAGCATCACCGCATCGACGCCCAATCGCGACAAGGCTGCGGGTTCGCGCCACGGTCGACTCGGT
This sequence comes from uncultured Gammaproteobacteria bacterium, assembly GCA_963787695.1. Classification (GTDB taxonomy): domain Bacteria; phylum Pseudomonadota; class Gammaproteobacteria; order Steroidobacterales; family Steroidobacteraceae; genus Bog-1198. The sequence goes on along the minus strand of CAWBDX010000002.1, from coordinate 4,007,522 downwards.
CGCGTTGGTGCCCGCGCCGACGATTACCTTGACTTGTCGCGGCAGCGCGCCACTGCGCGGCGCGTCAACTCCTCGACCTCCGCCGCGGAAAGCACCGGCGATTCTCCCGGTGGTGCCGGCCACGACAATTCCGTCGCTGCCCTCACGCATGTGAAAATCCAGCAGCCGGTCCCACGCCGACCAGTCCAAGCCCCGTCGGCCGTCATTGGCGTGACGATTGCTACCATGCTTCCGGAAAACATCAAGAGAACTCCGCGGGAAATATCGCTACCTTAAGTGCCTAGACAGCACCTAAGGCAAGCGCCCATCCGGTAGAATTTGCCCCGATGAAACAACATATCGTGATTTCCGCGGTCGGCAGCGACCGCGTCGGCATGGTCCATGAGCTGTCCAAAGCAATCGCCGATTGTGGCGGCAGCATCAGCGAAAGCCGCATGACCTCGCTCGGCAACGAGTTTGCCATGCTGCTTTTGGTCAACGGCAACTGGCACACCCTCGCCAAACTCGAAGGCGAGTTCAAGAAGCTTGCCGATGCCACCGGCATGAATATCCAGTTGCGGCGCACCGAAGAACGGCTCCGCGCGCAACGACATGCTGCCCTATTCCATCGATGTCGTATGCCTCGATCAGACCGGCATCGTCGCCGGACTGTCCGGATTTTTCGCGCAGCGCGGCGTCGACATCGCCGAGCTTTCGACGCGCTCGTATGCCGCCGCGCATACCGGCGCGCCGATGTTCTCCGTGCAGATGATCGTCAATGTCCCGAGCCGTCTGCATATCGGCGTGCTGCGCGAGGAATTCATGGACTTCTGCGATCATCTGAATTTGGACGCCATTTTTGAACCCGTGAAGAGTTAGCAAAGCCATGAGCAAGATTGAAATCGGCAAGAAGGCGCCGCCGTTCACCCTCGAGGGCACCGGCGGCACCTGGTCGCTCGAGGATGGCAAGGGCGGCGCGCGTGGTCATTTATTTTTATCCGCGCGACAACACCTCGGGCTGCACCCAGGAAGGGCTTGGACTTTGCCGCGCTGAACGCTCAGTTCAAGAAAGCCAAGGCGCTGGTATTCGGCATTTCGCCTGACAGCGTGGCTTCGCATGAGAAATTCAAGAAAAAAATGTCGTTTCCCGTTCGAACTTGCTGAGCGATCCGGAGCAGAAGGTGTGCAAACTGTACGGGGTGTATCAAGGAAAAAAGCATGTATGGCAGGAAATACATGGGGGTCGAGCGCAGCACTTTTCTCATCGACGCCAAAGGCGTGCTGCGGCACGAGTGGCGCAAGGTCAAGGTCAAGGATCATGCCGAGGCTGTATTGGCGGCGGTGAAGGCACTGTGACCGGCAACGTGCGGCCGCTGGGGGCCGCGGTACTGAAGAGCCGCCAAGGCAAGGCCGAGCGTCGCATTTTCGTGCTCGACACGAATGTATTGATGCACGATCCGACGGCAATCTTTCGCTTCGAAGAGCACGACATTTACATCCCGATGACCGTGCTCGAGGAACTCGACGCGGGCAAGAAAGGGCTTGTCGGAACCGGCGCGCAACGTGCGCCAGGTCAGCCGCTTTCTCGACGAACTGATGCAAGGGCGCCACCAAGAAACAGATCGACCGCGGACTGTCCTTGCCGACGGCCATCCCCATCAATCATGGCAAGCGGCCGCCGGGCGGCAGGCTGTTCTTTCAGACTCAATTGCTCGAATCGGTGCTGCCGGACAGTCTGCCTGGGCACGGCGCCGACAATGCCATTCTCGCCAATACCCTGGCATTGCAGCAGAAATTTCCGCAACGCGCGCGTCACGTTGGTCTCGAAAGACATCAATCTGCGCATCAAAGCGGCAATTCTCGGGCGTGCATGCCGAGGATTATTCCAGCGACAAGACCATCGAGGATGCGGATCTGCTCGTCAGCGGCGTGCAGCAGCTGCCGCAGAATTTCTGGGACCAAGCATGGCAAGGGCATGGAATCCTGGCAGCAGCAGAGCCGCACCTATTATCGGGTTCGCGGCCCGCTGGTGCGCGATTGGAAGACCAATCAATTCGTGTACGACCCCGGCGAGAACGGCGTGGAAGCCATCGTGCGCAAGCTCGAGGGCGATTCGGCGATCCTCGAGCTCACCATCGATTACCGCAACCGAACGCAACAATGTGTGGGGCGTCACTGCACGCAACCGCGAACAAAATCTCGCATTGAATCTGTTGATGGATCCGGAAATCGACTTCGTGACCGTGTTGGGCCCCGCCGGCACCGGCAAGACGCTGCTGACTCTCGCCGCGGGCCTCGCGCAAACGCTGGATCACAATCGCTTCAGCGAAATCATCATGACCCGCGTCACCATTCCCCTGGGCGAGGACATCGGCTTTCTGCCCGGCACGGAGGAAGAAAAGATGGAGCCCTGGATGGGGGCGCTGATGGACAATTTGGAGGTTCTTACGCAGAGCCAGCCCGGCGGCACCTGGGGTCGGGGCGCCACCAACGATTTACTACGGCACCGCATCAAGATTCGCTCGTTGAATTTCATGCGCGGCCGCACCTTTTTGAACCGCTTCATCATCCTCGATGAGGCCCAAAACCTGACCCCGAAGCAAATGAAGGCCTTGGTCACCCGCGCGGGACCCGGCACCAAAATGGTGTGTTTGGGCAATATTGCGCAGATTGACACGCCCTACCTGACGGAAACCACGACTCGGGCTGACCTATGTGGTAAACCGATTTCACGGCTGGACGTTTTCGGGACATATCACGCTGGTGCGGGGCGAACGCTCGCGTCTGGCGGACTACGCCTCCGAAGTTCTTTGATTTTGCTGCTGTTTTGAGCGAACTTTGGAATGCGGCCACACTCCAACGCGCTTAAGGAAGCTTTAATGTCAGTGCTCAAATCCATATCCGCATTCCTTGCCGCCGCCGCGGTCGCGCGAGCGTGAGCGTGGGCTATGCGCAGGGCGTGCCCAGGCGACCAACGGCGGCGAGCAGGATCTTCCCGACTTGGGCAGTCCGGCAAATGCGGCGATTTCGATCGAGGATGAGTATCACGCGGGTTTGGGTATCGTTAACGAGATCCGCAAGGAAGGGCCTGATCCTCACCGACCCTGAAGTCCAGCAATACGCCCAGGAAATCGGCCACAGCCTCTCGAGCCAGGCGGAGGAAGGCCAGCATCAGTTCTATTACTTCGTGCATGCGCGACCCGGAGATCAATGCCTTCGCAATCCCCGGCGGCTTCGTGCTCATCAACAGCGGTCTGATCCTGGCGACGCGCAACGAAAATGAATTGGCGGGCGTGCTGGCGCACGAAACCGCGCACGTCACGCAGCGGCATATCGTCCGCCAGCTCATCGACCAAAGCCACGAGGGACTGATGGCCACGGCCGCGATGTTGGCGGCGATACTGCTGGGAGCAACGGCGGGCCGCGGCTCGCCCGATGCGATCGAGGCTGCCATTCTGGCGGGCCAGAGCGCCATGATTCAGCATCAGATCAACTACACCCGCAGCCAGCGAGTTCGAAGCCGATCGAATCGGCATCAGCACCATGGCGAACGCGGGCTACGATCCGTTGGGCATGGCCAGCTTCTTCGATTACATGGGCCTGCAGCGGCCCGGAACCGAGCCGCGTCAATGCGGTGCAGTTCCTGATCGATCACCCGATATTTTCGGATCGTGTCGCGGAGGCGCAGCAATCGCGCCGATCAGATCGGCCGGATCCACGGCACGAAGATTCGTTGAGCTACCTGCTCATCCGCGAGCGATTGCGAACTCAGTGGCGGGCGATCCGCAAGTCGCGCGCCAACTACTATGCGCAGCCTGCTCAAGAACGGCGGCGGCAAGACCATTCAAGAGCGCTATGGCAAAGACGTGGCGCAAATCGCGACGCAAAATCCCGCCGCCGCCATTGCCGGATTTGCAGGAGCTGGTGCGCGAATATCCCAAGGTGACGCAGTTCTACGGCGCGCTCGGCCAGGCATACCTGGCCAATAATCAGTTCAAAGAATCGCACGCCGTTCTTGAACGAGCGATGGATCTTGTTCCCGCGCAATGTGCCCATCACGATCCGATTGGCGGAGACGCTGATGCATTCCGGCGACAACAAGCGCGCGCATGTCGTGTTGCTGGATCTGTTCAATAATGTCGAGCCCACGCCGGATCAGACCCGGCTCATCGCGAAGGCCGCGAATCACGCCGGGGACTTTGCCGACTCCTACAGCTACATGGCGGAGTTTTATTTCATGACCGGCGATCTGCAGAGATGGCGCCGGCCAACTACAGCTGGCGTTGACGCTGCCTGGCACTCGACGCGGTGCAGCGCGCGCGCCTGCAGCGCGCGCCTTGAAGAAGTGCGCGCCGCCATGCCGAAAAACCACAACAACACCGTCGCCGATGGCAATGGCAATGGCAGCGGCCGAAACTGATTCGTCGGCAATCTCCCGCTGCATCTTTCGCAGCATAGCCTGTATCTTTAGCTCCTGGTCATTGCCCAGGGAGAAATTCTGCATGCTGAGAGTCAAGCACGACGCGCGCGCTGCTCGGCATCGTATTTGCAGTAGCGCTGAGCGGCTGCGTAACTTTGCCGCCCAATAGCAAGCCTGCTCCCCAGGATCCGTGGGAATCTTGGAATCGGGGCGTGTACAAGGTCAATGACAAGCTCGACCGCGCCGTGGCCAAGCCGGTAGCGCGCACCTACGTGCGCGCGGTGCCGGCGCCGGCGCGCACCGGCGTCAGCAATTTTTTCGAATCTGCGTCAACCACGACCGTCATGATCAATGACGCCTTGCAGGGAAAATTCAAACGCGGCGGCCAATGATCTCGCGCGCTTTGTTCGTCAATTTGACCGTTGGCGTCGGCGGCCTGCTGGATCCGGCAACGCAGGCGGGACTGGACAAAACAACGAAGATTTCGGGCAAACCCTGGGCCATTGGGGCCTCCATCCGGGCCCATTCGTCGAGATACCCCTTTTAGGTCCCTCTGATGTGCGTGACGGGCCGGGCCGGGTCGTGGATATCTATACCGGCCCGACTCATTACGTGCAGAACAATGCCTATCGAATATTCCTTGTATGCGGTCAGCCTGGTCGATACGCGCGCGGGATTGCTGTCGTTCGACGACACCTTGAAAAATGTATTCGACCCTTATGCCTTCGTTCGCGACGCCTATCTGCAGCGGCGCGCCTACTTGATCTCCGACGGGAAACTCAAGGAAGAACCGCTGGAAGACCCTGGCGAGGACGAGCCGCATTCGGCCAAGCCGCCGGCTGAGCCGACAGCCGCACCGCCCGCCAAGCAGCCCGAGCAATCGGCTCGCCAGCCGCCCGCACCGCTGCAACCCGAGACCTTGCCCGCCGCTATTCTCGGGGAGAGTTTCGGCCTCGAACTATTGGACAGCAGCGGCTAATTCGGCGGATTGTTCGCCTTGAGAAAATCCACCGTGGCCTGCAGCATCTGCAGTCTGGTCTCGCTGCGCGACAGCCAGTGATCCTCGTGCTTCATCGTCACCAGTTCCACGGACTTTCCTGCGCGCTTCAGAGCGCTCAGCATGACATCACTCTGTTCGAAGGGCACGACGGTGTCATCGCGGCCATGGATCAGCAGCACCGGGACGGTCACGGCGCCCACATGCTCGATCGGCGAGATCGGCGATCAGCGCGGGATCGTTCTGATCGGCAGTGCCCATGAATCGATCCCAATAGCGCTGATTCCAGCTCAGGTGAGAATCGCCGACCAGCGGCGAAAGCGCCGCAGATCCGAAATGCCCGCGACCGATACTGCGCAGCGATACACGCCCGGGTCGAGAGTTACGCCGGCAAGCGCCGCATAACCGCCATAGCTCGCGCCGACGATGCATACGCGTTCAGGGTCGATCATCCCTGCTTGCGCGAGGTAGCGCACACCATCGGATAAATCGGTTTGCATTTTGCGGCCCCACTCGCCGAAGCCCGCCTCGATGAATTTGAGACTCAGCGCTGACCCGCGGAAATTGGGCTGCAGCACCGCATAGCCTTGTGAGGCCAAGGCCTGCGCCCACCAATCGAAATCCAGGGTATCTGCCGCGGCAGGTCCGCCATGCGGCATGACGATCAGCGGCAGATTTTTTTCCACACCACCCGGAGGTAAAGTCAAAAACCCGGGAATGGTCAGGCCGTCGGCGGCAGCATAGCTGATTGCTTTGACCGGCGCCGGCACGGTCAACGCCAGCATAGACGGGACCCAAGATCGTCGCGTGATGGCCATACCAATTGTACAGCGCGTAGACATAGCCGTCGGTGGCGCCAAATACCTGGACGACCATTTTCGAGTAATCATCCGAATGCGACTCCAGATGCACGCGTTCATTGGGGAAAGCGCGCAAGACGGCGTTCCAATGCGCCTGCAGTTCATTGTCGAAAAAAACATATTGACTGTTGCCGACCTCGCGAACACCGCCGATGATTCGCCCGCTCTTGCGATCTTCGATCACGCTTGCAAATGACGCGCCTTTTTCGAGCGCCGGCCCCCAAGTGTTGTCCTTGATGTATAGCGGCTTCCATACCGAGTCGCCGTTTTCGATGAAGCGCACAATGATGGCCGCTACCATCGGCGCTGAATCCCAGAACATTCGGCACATCGATTGCCGCGGTTCCCGACGCCACCAGCGTCAGATGATCGTCCTTGCGGGCTTTGATTTCCCATAGTTTGCTGTTGTCGTGGTACACGAATTGAGCCGCGATGCGGCCGGACTCATCGATCAACCAGTCGGTGAACGGCTCCGGGCCTTTTGCGATGAGCCGCGCCCGCCGCTCGGGGATGGAAAACGTGAACAAACCAGGCAGCGTCCTATCGGTGACATAGTAGCCCGGCGCATATAACACCGGGTGTCCTCCAACATCACGCACCTCGGTATCGCCGACAACGACATTAAAAGTTTTCTCGTTGTCCACTTCGAAAGACAGAGGTCCCACATGGCTCTGGCTGACGTTGTACGCAACCAGTTGATACCACTCGTGCTTGTCGCCTAAATAACCGAATGGCGGCAGGCTGGTGCTGGAAATGGTTGCAAGGAGGTTATCATCATCGATCCACTCCACGTCCCGCAGCTTGGTATCGCCGACTCGCACTCCTCCCAAAGTCTCGGTACCCTTCAGCAGACCCACCAATAGCGTTCGCTTATCCTCGCGCGTCCTGACAAACGCGAGCTTCGAGCCGTCGGGCGAAATGACCACGTCCTCCAGCGTCGGCAGGCGTCCAAATACCTCCAGCGGGGTGGACGCCTCCGCCGCCATGGCGGCCTGCGACGCGCCGATAAGAGTGCCGATGCACGCCGCGCTCAACACAACGCTGCGCACGCCAGGCTGCAATCCAATTCTTGTTCTTAGCATCCCCATCCCTGGTTGCCTCCGCAGGCGAAGTTTTTCTTATGCGATCCTAGCCCGCCGTCAGCAGCTCTTCGACCTCGCTCAAGCGCGCGAGCTGATGCAATTGAGCCGGTATGTTTTCATACTTAAGCCGCGGCTCGCGGCCTTGGCAACGCTCAGCCATTCGATCAGCAATGCAAGACCGGCGCTATCGCTGTCGCTGATCCCCGGCCAAATCAATGACCGCGGCATGGCCGCTGCCGATTGCCTCAGTGCCCGGCTGCAGCAGTGCAGTGACCGTCGCGAAGTGCAGGACGCCGTTGACGCGTGACCGCTCGTCTTGCTGAGCCTCGAATTGGCGGTGAGGCCCGCGCTGGTCTTCAATGGCTGCCCACCGCGGCGCCATTGGGTCCGACCCTGCCCTCGGTTTCCAATCGGTTGATCACGTCGTCCAAGCCTTTCTGCTGGATCTCGGCGGCAAAATCGGTGCGGAAAGCTCTTGACGTAGGAAATGCCGTCGATCACGACGTCCCAGGCCTTCCATCCCTCAGCGGTTTTGCGCAAGCTGAAATTCACCGGTACCTTGGCGCCGGACTCGCGCTTCACTTCGGTGCGCACCGTAGCGGTGGTATCGCCCGGATCGCCTTTGTACGGCAGTATCACGAATCGATCGGCCGTAAAGTCGATCAGCGCGGCACCGTAGTTTCGCAGCAGCGAATGATAAAAGGCGTCGACGAATCGCTTGCGCTGGTCTTCGCTTGCCGTGCGCCAGCGTTTGTCCCAGGACCAGCCGGGCCGAGTATTCGGTATCGAAATTCGGCAGCAGTACGTTGCCCACCAGCGCATCAAGTTTTGCTGGATCGCTTCTGTACATCGCGCGATTCGCGTCCAACTCCTGCAGCATGCGTTTGGCGGACTGCTCCACAAGCTCGCCGTGGGCTCAAGCGTCTTCGCGTTCGGGCGCCGGCGCGGGAACGTCGCGCGTGCGCGCTTATCGCCCAGCATGACATCAGCATCGCTGCCATTGTAATTTTGATCATTTCGTTTTCTCCGCAGCTTTCGGTTTGCCGGCGGCTTTTGAGTCCGCAGGCGCAGGTGCCGGTGCGGCATCCGCCGCCGGCGCGTCCGCCTTGGATTTGGTGAAGTTCGCCAGGACCTGGCCGATCAGGTTTTCCAGCACGAAGGCCGACTGCGTGAAATCAATCTGATCCTTGTCCTTCAAATACTTATCGGCTCCGCCGGCAGTCAGTCCGATGAACTTTCCTCCCAACAAGCCTTGAGTATAAATGCTGGCATCGCTGTCGGTGGGGATCTTGTTGTACTTCGCGTTGATGCGCAGCGACAACCACCGCTTTGAATTCGATTCGAATCGAAATCGATCTTTGTCACGCGGCCAATTTCAACGCCGGACATCGACACCGGCGAGCCGACCTTCAGATCGCCCATGTTGTCGAACTTCGCCATGAGTTCGTAGTGCGGCGGACTCATGAAGGGCAATCCGCGGCTGGTGGTCTGAGTCGTGAGAAAAAACAGCGCCGCAAAGCCCAGCAGCACGAACGTACCGGTGCCAAGATTCAACGTGCGTGACTTGCCCATTACGATACCTCCTTACAAAAACGCTGCAGTAATCAAATAATCCAGGAACAATATCACGACGGCCGAGGTAACGACCGTGCGCGTAGTGGCGCGTCCGACGCCCTCCGCGGTCGGGCGTCGCATAATATCCTTGATACACCGCGATGAGGCTGCACGCGACGCCGAATATCAGGCTCTTGACGATGCCCTCGTTGATGTCCGACTAGGCTGACCGAGGCGCGCATCTGCGACCAGAAGCTGCCTGCGTCGACGCCCATGATCTGCACGCCCACCAGCTGCGCGCCGTAGATGCCGATCACGCTGAATATGGCGGCGAGCAGCGGCATGGCAATCACGCCGCCCAAGAATCGCGGCACCACCACGCGCTGGATGGGGTCGACCGCCATCATTTCCATCGCCGATATCTGATCCGTCGCGCGCATCAATCCCAATTCCGACGCCAACGCGGTGCCGGCGCGGCCGGCAAACAGCAGCGCGGTGACCACGGGGCCCAGCTCCTTGACCAGCCCGATGGCCGCCGCCTTGCCCAACGCTTCTTCGGAGCCGAAGCGCTGCAGCAAGTCGATAGCCTTGCAGGCCGAGCACCATGCCGACGAACAGCCCCGAGAGCATGATGATGACCAGCGACAATGCGCCGGAGTTGAAGATCTGCTGGGAGATCAAATTGAACCGCATCAAGGCGCGCGGTGAATTCACGCACAGACCGCAACAGGAAATGAACGACTGAACCGAGCCTCTCCAGGGAATCGGTCAAGCTCTCCCACAGTTCGTCGAAGCGCGTTCACGGTTCCTCGCTGCGCGAGAGCAGCTCGCCGAAATAATCAGGCGCGGGAAAATGAAACGGCACGGGACCGTCGGCCAGACCGCCCATGAATTGCTTCACCGATCTCGGATGGATTGGATTTCAGTTCCTGCGGCGTGCCGTGCGCCACCACCTTGCCGCCCGACAGCAGGAAAACCTGGTCCGCGACCGTGGAAATTTCCTGCACATCGTGCGAGACCACGATGCTGGTGATGCCGAGAGTGTCGTTCAAGCGCCGAATCAAACGCAAAATGACTCCCAGGGAGATCGGATCGAGGCCGACGAAGGGCTCGTCGTAGATCAACAGTTCCGGATCCATGACGATGGCGCGCGCCAGCGCCACGCGCCGGCTCATTCCGCCGGAGAGTTCTGCCGGCATCATTTCCGCGGCGCCGCGCAGTCCCACGGCCTGCAGTTTCGTGAGCACCAATTGGCGAATGAGCCGTTCCGGCAAATTCGTGTGCTCGCGCAACGGGAAGGCGACGTTTTCGAACACGCTCAAGATCGGTGAGCAGCGCGCCGTTCTGAAACAGCATGCCCATGCGGCGGCGCAGTACGTAAAGTTTGGCGCGCGACATGCGCCCGCAAATTCTCGCCCGCCACTTCGATCGAACCGCTATCGGCCAGCACTTGGCCGGTGATCAGGCGCAGCAGCGTGGTCTTTCCCGGTGCCGCTCGGTCCCATGACCGCGGTGATTTTGCCGCGCGGAATCTGGATATCGAGGCCGGCAAACACAGGGCGGCCGCTGACTGCGTAGTCAAGGTTGCGAATTTCGACGATGGGGGCGGATTGGTTCAATGGTTTGTGGCTGCAGGCGCGCCCGTGTAGGACGCGGCCCGTCGCGGCGCACTGCTTAAGCCGCGGAAGCTTCCATCGCGGCGCTGTACTCACCCACCGCCGCCAAGCCGTTGAGCTTCGCCCGCGTGGCCAGCGCCTTCTGGCCGCCGGCAAAGCCGCTGGACTTTGCCGCGCCCAGGCGCTCAGCGCATCTTCCTGCAGCGCACGCCCATAGCTGAATGTCAGGGCCCACGGCAAAGGTCCCGCCGCATGCATCAGATTCAAATGCAGCGTGGCGTCGGTCGGACTCTGGCCGCCCGACAAGAATGCAATACCGGGAACCGCAGAGGGGACCTGCCGCTTCAGGGTGCGCACGGTGGCTTCGGCGATCCGCGCTCGGGCTCGCCTGATCCGCGCACTTTCTTGCCCGGAATCACCATGTTCGGTTTCAGCACCATGCCTTCCAAGGAACACACGGGCGGCGAACAGATGGCTGAACACGCTATCCAGCACCGACGTTGGTGACTTCCTCGCAGCGCTCCAACGGATGGCGCGCCGTCCATGAGCACTTCGGGCTCGACGATGGGCACAATCCCGGCCTCCTGGCACAAAGCGGCATATCGCGCCAAGCCTTCGGCATTGGCGTCGATGGCGTAGCGGCTTGGAATTGCCGAGACCGATATCGATCACCGCGCGCCATTTGGCAAATCTTGCACCCAGTTTGTAATAATCGGCCAAGCGCTCGCGCAATCCATCCAGACCTTCGGTGATGGTCTCACCGGGAAAACCCGGCAACGGCTTCGCTCCCAGGTCGACTTTGATGCCGGGAATCATTCCGGCCTTGGCCAGATACGCGGGAAACGGCACGCCGTCCTTGGTCTTTTGGCGCAGCGTTTCGTCGTACATGATGACGCCGCTGATGTACTCCTGCGCGCCCGGGGCGGTGAACAGCATTTCGCGGTACGCGCGCCGATTCTCCTCGGTGGACTCGAATTTGATGGTGTCAAAGCGCTTTTTGATGGTGCTGGTGCTCTCGTCGGCTGCCAGAATTCCCCGGTTTTTCGCAACCAACGCACGCGCCGTGGCGTTTAGCTCTGCGGTATTCATGGTTGATCGCGTCTCGCTGATATTCGTTGGGTAACTTCAGCTCAAGGATAACAAAATCAGCCTGAATCCGCGCTCCGGGTGGAACTCCAAGTCAAATAGGACTAAAATAGTCCCACATAAAGATCTCCGCTTGGAGGACCCGTTTTATGCTGCGAATGGGAAAAATGACCGACTACGCGACCGTCGTGCTCGCAAGTCTAGCGCAAGAGCCCGACGCAACACCGCGCCGCCGCCGAATTGGCGGAGCGCACGCGCTTGAGCCGGCCCACGGTGAGCAAGGTGCTCAAAGGCTTGCAGCGCGCGGGCATGGTGATTTCCTCGCGCGGCGCGCAAGGCGGTTATCGGCTGGCGCGCAGTCCCGATCAGATTACTGCGGCGCAAATTCTCGATGTGTTCGAAGGGCCGATCGCAATCACCGAATGCAGCGGCGCCTCCAGTCAATGCGGCATCGAGCGGCTGTGCCGGGTCGGCGGCGCTTGGCAGCGGGTCAATGCGGCGATTCGCCGCGCACTGGAAGACGTGACGCTGCATCAATTGGCGGACTTGGATTCGACCGGCCTGCGGGTCGCCGATCTGGCGTCGGAAATTCGCGTGAATACTTGAAAAGCGGCCCCATTAACGTACTGCGTTCACACCTGGAATCCCCCGTGTCTAGCAAATCCCAAGATGTCGAAGCCCTGGTCGGACAAAAATACCGTCACGGGTTCATCACCGATATCGAGTCCGACAGCTTGCCGCCCGGCCTCGATGAGGATGTGGTGGCGGCCATCTCAAAAAAGAAACACGAGCCGCAGTTCTTGCTGGAGTGGCGGCTGAAGGCATTTCAGGCACTGGCAGACCATGCAAGAGCCCACCTGGGCGCATGTGCATTACAAGCCCATCGACTACCAGGACATCTCGTATTACTCGGCGCCGCGAGCGCCCGGCCAACGCGCCGAAGAGCCTCGATGAGGTGGACCCGAAGCTGCTCGCCACCTACGAGAAATTGGGCATCCCGCTGCACGAGCGCGCGCGCTTGGCCGGCGTCGCGGTCGACGCGGTGTTCGACAGCGTCTCGGTCGCGACCACATTCAAGGAAAAGCTCGGCAAGGCCGGGGTGATTTTTTGTTCGTTCTCCGACGCGGTGCGCGATCATCCGCGAGCTGGTCGAACGCTATCTCGGCAGCGTCGTGCCGCACGGGCGATAATTTTTTCGCGGCGCTGAATTCGGCGGTGTTCTCGGACGGCTCTTTCGTCTATGTGCCGCCCGGCGTGCGCTGCCCGATGGAACTGTCGACTTACTTTCGCATCAACGCCGCCAAGACCGGCCAATTCGAGCGCACCCTGATCATCGCCGCCGAGGGCGCGTCGGTGAGCTATCTGGAAGGCTGCACGGCGCCCATGCGCGATGAGAATCAGCTGCATGCCGCGGTGGTGGAACTGGTCGCACTGGACGATGCGCAGATCAAGTATTCGACCGTGCAGAATTGGTATCCCGGGCGATGAGAACGGCTTGCGGCGGCATCTACAACTTCGTCACCAAGCGCGGCGAGTGCCGCGGCCGCAATTCCAAGATCTCCTGGACGCAGGTGGAGACCGGCTCCGCGATCACCTGGAAATATCCGAGCTGCATTCTCAAGGGCGAGAACTCGATCGGCGAATTCTATTCGGTGGCCGTGGCCAACAACTATCAGCAAGCCGACACCGGCACCAAGATGATTCACATCGGCCGCAATACCAAGAGCACGATCGTCTCCAAAGGCATCTCGGCCGGGCATGCCGAGAATACCTATCGCGGCCTGGTGAAAATCCTGCCGAGCGCCGCGCGGCGCGCGCAATTTCACGCAATGCGACTCGCTGCTGATGGGCCGCAAATGCGCGGCGCACACCTTTCCGTACATGGAAGTCAAGAATCCGACCGCGACGGTCGAGCACGAGGCCAGCACCTCCAAAATCGGCGAGGATCAGTTGTTCTATTGCCTGCAGCGCGGCATCTCGGCGGAGGACGCGGTCAACATGATCGTCAGCGGCTTCTGCAAAGTGGTGTTCAAGGAATTGCCGATGGAGTTCGCCGTCGAGGCGCAGAATCTGCTCAGCGTGAGCTTGGAAGGCGCCGTCGGCTAAGCTGGCTCATAGAGAGAACGATCTTGCTTGAAATCATCAGATTTGAGCTGCCCGCGTCGCGGGCAAAGAAATACTGAATGGCGTCAACCTCAAGGTCAAGGCCGGCGAGGTGCATGCCATCATGGGACCGAACGGCTCGGGCAAGAGCACGCTGGCCCAAGTGCTGGCCGGGACGCGAGGACTACGAAGTCACCGGCGGCTCGGTGACCTTCGAGGGCCGCGATCTGCTGGCGCTGCCTGCCGAAGAGCGCGCCCGCGCCGGCTTGTTTCTCGGCTTCCAATACCCGGTGGAAATTCCCGGCGTCAACAATGTCTACCTGCTGAAGGCCGCGCTCAACGCCAAGCGCAAAGCCGCCGGCGAACCGGAGGTGGATGCCTACGAATTCCTGGCGCTGATCCGCAGAAAATGAAATTCATGCAGATGAGCGAATCGTTTCTGACGCGCGGCGTGAACGAAGGCTTCTCCGGCGGCGAGAAGAAGCGCAATGAAGTTCTGCAGATGCTGGTCCTGGAACCGAAGCTCGCGATTCTGGATGAAACGGATTCGGGCCTCGATATCGATGCGCTCAAGGTGGTCTCCAAGGGCGTGAACAGCTTGCGCGACCCGAAGCGCGCGGTCGTGCTGGTGACGCACTACCAGCGGCTGCTCGGACTATGTCATTCCGGATCAGGTACATGTGTTATCCGGCGGCCGCATCGTGAAATCCGGCGACAAATCGCTCGCCCAAGAACTCGAGCGCCGCGGCTACGACTGGGTGCATGGAGAGCCCAGGTCGCATGAGCGCCGCGCGACAGACATCTTCCGCCTCTCCTGCAGTGCGCTCCTTCGAAGCGCAATGGCGCGCGCGCGCCGCCGATGCGTTGCAGCCGTACGCGAACAGGCCATGCAGCGCTTTTTGAAGCTCGGCCTGCCGTCGCCGCGCGATGAGACCTGGCGCTACACCGATCTGCGCAGCCTCGCCGCGCAGAGTTTCGTAGACGCGCAGGCTAAGCGCCGCGCGGCTGACGATGCAGCGCGGACGCGGTCGCAGTCGCTGCTCGATGGAGCGCCGCGCAGCGGCGGCAACGCTGCACCATGGTCAATGGCTTCCGTCATTGCATGCCGAGCATACCTGCCATTAACGGTATTGAAATCAATAGCATAAGAGAAATTTACTAATCACGATCCGAGACTGCTGCGGCGCTTCTTCGAGCCCGCCTCGGATGCCGATCAGCGCCGCTGGGTGTTGCTCAACACGGCGCTGTTCCTCGACGGCCTGTATCTGAAAATCACCCGGCCGCTGACGACGCCGCTGGTGATTCTGCATGTTGCCACGGGCGACAGCGCCAACAGGCTCGCGCACCCGCGGGTCATCATCGATGCCGGCCGCGGGATCGAGCGCCACCATCATCGAGCATCATGTTTCGCAAGGCGATGCACGCGCCGCTCAACAATTCCAACACCCACATCGCGCTCGGCGCGGGATGCGCAGCTCGAGCACTACCGCGTCTATGCGACGGGCGCCGGCGCCACCCACTTCGATTCGCTCGATATTCATCAGGATCCAAGACAGCCAGTGCAAGCAATTCACGATTGTGCTCGGCGGCGGCTTGGTGCGCTCGTCGCTCGAAGCACGCTTGAACCAACCCGGCGCGTCGCTCGAGAGCTACTCGCTGCTGGTCGGACACGAAGAGCGGCACGTCGACTGCGTCAACATCGTCACCCATGCGCGCGCCCGATACGCGCAGCCGGCAAACGGCGCGCGCCATTGCCAGCGATCACAGCCGCGTGATCTTCAACAGCAAGGTGATCGTCAACGCCGGCGCAATCGATGCCGATTCGCAGCAGTCCTGCCGCGGCCTGCTGCTGTCGCCCAACGCCGAGATCGACACGCGGCCGCAGCTCGAGATCCATGCCGACGAGGTCAAGTGCGCGCACGGCGCAACCACCGGCACGGCTCGATCCCGACATGCTGTTCTACATGCTGTCGCGCGGCCTGGACCGCGAAACCGCGCAAAGCCTGCTGGTGTACGCCTTTCTCGCCGATGTGCTCACCGGCATGTCGGTGAGCTCGGCGCGTGCCGCGATCGAGAACGCATTGATCAGCCAACTACCCGATGCGCAAATCCTGCGGAAATTCCGATGAACAATATCGCCCTGGCTCGCGACCGACCGGATCTTCGACGTCGACGCCGTGCGCCGCGCAATTCCCGATCCTGGCGCGCATGATCCACGGCAAGCCGCTGGCCTATTTGGACAACGGCGCCTCGGCGCAGCGCGCCGCAATGCGTGATCGATGCGGTGGACGATTACGAGCGCCATCACCACGCCAACATCCATCGCGGCGTGCATACCTTGAGCCAGGAAGCGACGGCGATGTACGAGGGCGCGCGCGATCGGCTGGTCAGCGCTTCATCAATGCGCGCTCGCGCAACGAAATCATTTTCGTGCGCGGCACCACCGAGGCCATCAATCTCGTGGCGCAAAGCTATGCGCAGGCCCGATCTCTAAAAACCGGCGACGAAGTGCTCATCACGCATCTGGAGCACCACGCCAACATCGTGCCTTGGCAAATGGTCTGCGAGCAGACGGGCGCCAAGCTGGTGGTTGCGCCCGATCGACTCTCACGGCGAAGTTCATTTGGAAGCGGTGGTGTCCTTGATGAATGCCTCGCACCAAGATTCTTGCCTGCGCGCATGTCTCGAATGCCTTGGGCACGTGTTGCCGGTGCGGCGCTTGATCGCCGCGGCCAAAGCTCGCGGCATCGTCACCTTGATCGACGGCGCACAGGCCATCTCGCACATGCCGGTGGATGTGCAGGAGTTGGGCTGCGATTTCTACGCCTTCTCCGGCCACAAGATGTACGGCCCCACCGGGCGTCGGCGTGCTCTACGGGCGCGAGCAACTGCTCGATCGCATGCCGCCGTGGCAGGGCGGCGGCGAAATGATTCTTGCAGTGACCTTCGCCAAGACCACCTACAACGCCCTGCCGAACAAGTTCGAGGCCGGCACGCCCAATATTTCCGGCGCCGGGTCGGCTTGGGCGCCGCGGTGGATTTTCTGTCGGGTCTGGATCGGCGATGCCGCGCATGCGCACGAAGATGCGCCTGCTCGCATCATGCCACGGCGGCGCTCGGCAAGATCCCCGGACTGCGCATCGTCGGTACGGCCGCGCGATAAGGCCAGCCTGGTCTCGTTCGTGGTCGCCGGCGTGCATCCGCACGATCTGGGCACCATCCTGGATGAGGACGGCATCGCGGTGCGCACCGGCCATCACTGCGCCATGCCGGTGATGGACTTCTTCAAGTTGCCGGCAACGGCGCGCGCGTCGTTCGCGCTTCTACAACACCTTCGATGAAATCGACCGGCTTGCCGCGGGCATCGAACGCGCGCGCAAGATGTTCGCCTGAGTCGCCCATGGAACTCAATGATCTTTACCGCGACGTGATCCTCGACCACAACCGCCGGCCGCGTAACTTTGGCGGCCTGGATTCCGCCGACGCCAGTGTCGAGGGGTTCAATCCCATGTGCGGCGATCATCTGACGCTGCGCCTGAAGCTGGCCGACGACACCATCAGCGATATCCGCTTCGAAGGTCAGGGCTGCGCGATCTCGACCGCCTCCGCCTCGCTTGATGACCGAGGCGGTCAAGGGCAAAACGCGCGGCGAAGCGCTTGCAGCTGTTCGATCGCGTGCATCAGTTGCTCACCGACGATGCGGCGCCGCGCCGCCGAGAACTGGGCAAACTCGCGGCCCTGTCCGGCGTGCGGCGAATACCCCGCGCGCGTCAAATGCGCGAGTCCTGTGCTGGCACACGCTGCATCGCGGCGCTGCAATCAGCGCGGACCTGAAGTCCGTGCCCGCGGTGTCCACCGAATGAGCAGCTGAAGATGCACTGCTACGAAAATGAACCCATCGTCGTGCAGCGCGACGTCAAGGCGGTGGCCATACCCGCGGGCGCCGAGGTCAACTCTCAAGCTGGGATCAGGTCGGCTACATCACCCAGGCACTGGGCGGCAGCTTCACCGTCTACATCGACGGCAATCTGTTTCGCATTGCCGGCCATGATGCCGATGCCATCGGCAAGACCGCGGCGAAGGCACCCGAAGTGCCGCCGGGCGCCTCTGAGGAAGACATCAAGAACATCATCTGGCAGCAGCTGAAGACTTGCTATGACCCGGAAATACCGGTCAACATCGTCGACCTGGGGCTGGTTTACGAGTGCGATGTCAGCAAGAACGAAGACGCGACGCGCACGGTCGACATCAAGATGACCTTGACGGCGCCGGGCTGCGGCATGGGCGAAGTGTTGGTGCAAGACGTGCGCGAGAAGGTGCAGATCATCCCGACGGTGGCGCATGCGAATGTGGAACTGGTATTTGATCCGCCGTGGAATCAGACCATGATGTCGGATGAAGCCCGCCTGCAGACCGGCATGATGTGAGCTGGCCGCGAGGCGTATGATGGTGACTTGGATCGATGCGGGCCTCACAGTGAATTTGCCGGACGGGCAGGCCAAGTCGATTGCCGTAGGTCGGCGCATGATCGCCGTGGTGCGCAGCGGCGAGAACTTTTTTCGCCATCGAGGATATCTGCACTCATGATGGCGCGGCATTGACGGGTGGCGAAATCGAGGGCAATGAAATTATCTGCCCACGCCATGGCGCGCGTTTTTGCCTGCGGACGGGCGAAGCGCTGACGCCGCCCGCCTATGAACCGGTGCGCGTGTTCGAAACCAAAATCGAGAATGGCATCTGTGGGTACGCGCAGACTGACGCTGCTGCGGCACGGGAAAGCGGAGAGCCGTCGACGCCTATCCGGAGGATTACGAGCGCCCGCTCACGCACCGCGGCTGCATCGAGGCGCAGAAGATGGCCTCGCGCCTGGTGCAGCCGCATATCTCATTCCCGATCTTGTTGCTGGTGAGCCCCGCGGAACGCGCGTGGGCGACCGCGGAAATCATCGCCGCTACCTGCGAGCTCGATGCGAAACAAATCCAATGCGCGCGCGAATTGTATTTGGCGTTCGCCGGAGACCACCTGGCGGCTGCTCGCGCATCGTGCCGCCTCGCTGCGCCACATCATGATCTGCGGGCACAACCCGGCGTTAAGTCACATCGCCAGCCGCTTCGGGCCGAAGCCGCAGCGACGCGAACTGGCAACCGCCGGCATCGCCACCGCGGTCTGGCACAGCGGCGAATGGCAGACGCTGCAGCCGGAGACGGCGGATAGCTGCGAGATGGAGGATCCGGACAGCACGGACGAACTCTAAGCTTAAGCGTCGCTGCGAGTTCCAGTATAGTTCCAGCGCCGACGATGCCGGGCCGCCGCCACGCACAGCCTTTCAACAAACAATTTCCGGGGGAATCATGCACAACAATAATCTGAAGATCTGGCAGATCATGGCCATGACGCTGATCGCATCACTGGCGTGGCAGCCTGCCGCCGAGGCGCGTCATCGGCCGCTGCCGCCCGCATTGGGCGCCGCGCGACAGTCCGGCGCGCAAGTTGACATCAGCGCCACCACTGCGGCGCAGTCCTCGCCCTGGACGCCGCTGAATAATCAACCAAACTTCCTGCCGTTTGGCGCGAGCACGCCGATGCTGCTCACCGATGGCAGCGTTCTCGTGCAGGACACCTGCGCTACGGATTGGTGGAAATTGACTCCGGACCAAAACGGCAGCTACGTCAACGGCACCTGGACGCAAGTCGCGTCGCTGCCGGCAGACTACGCGCCGTACAGCAATTCCTCTGCCGTTTTGCGCGATGGCCGGCTCATCATCGAGGGCGGCGAATACAATTGTTATGTCGACCCGGTGAATGCGGTATGGAGCGCCCAGGGTGCGATCTATGATCCCGTCGCCAATGCCTGGACGCCGGTGGCGCCTCCCCTGTTTTTCAGCGTCATTGAAATCGTTCCGGGCGTTTACGGGCAGACCATCGGCGATGCCTCGAGCGTAGTGCTTGCGGATGGTACCTACATGCAGGCCGATTGTTGTACGGCCCAGGCCGCATTGCTCAATCCCAAGAACTTGACCTGGACGCCGATCGGAACGGGAAAGTTCGACAGTAATAACGAAGAGGGCTGGACGCTGCTGCCGAACGGCAAGGTACTCACGGTCGATGCCTATGTCCCCATCGCTCCCTTAACAACCTACCTGCCCAAGGGTACGAACTCAGAACTCTTCGACCCCAACACGGGGCATTGGACTTCCGCCGGCAGCACGATCGTGCAACTCTGGGATTCGGCGGCGAAGTGCGGCGGCGAGAATGTGGGCACCTTCGAGGTCGGTCCCGCCGTGCTGCGTTCCGATGGAACGGTTTTTTACACCGGCTCGGATACCTGTCCGCACGGCAAGGGCAAGACGGCAATCTACAACTCTTACACCGGCACATGGACGAAAGGACCGGACTTTCCTGACGTCGACGGCCTCACCGACATCAACGTTGCGGATGCCCCCGCGTCATGGGAACCCAACGATAAAGTGCTGGTGATGGCGAGCCCCGGCTTCGGCAATCCGCCTTCCGTGTTTTTCGAATGGGATGGGCAGAATATGACGCAGGTCGCGGGACCGCCGAATGCGGCGATCGACGGCTCTTACGTCGGGGACATGCTGCTGCTGCCGACCGGACAAATCCTGCTCACGGACGGCACGGACGACATCGAACTGTATACGCCGACCATCACGTCACTCGATCAAGAGCATGAGCGCGATATCGCGCCGGTGATTTTCAGCGCACCCCAACAGATCAAAGGAGGAGGTTCCTATCAGGTCTCCGGCATCAGGTTCAACGGAGTCACTCAGGGCGCTGCCTTCGGCGATGATGTGCAGGCCGCGACCAACTTTCCCTTGGTGCGCATCACCAACTTGAAAACCAACCATGTTTTCTACAGCCGCACGCACGATCACAGCAGCATGGCGGTTGCATCAGACGCTCTCGTGTCCACGCACTTCGACGTGCCGCGAGCGCAGGAATCGGGGTTCAGCCTACTGCAGGTGGTCGCGAACGGGATTACATCGGATCCGGTATTCGTCTACGTCAAGTAGTTGAATTGTCGCGCCCCGCGAGGGGCGCGGCATCATTGCGCAGCACTGAGCCCGCGCCGGATTAAAAGGTCTACTGGCGCGCCATCGCGACCTTGAATCGCTCCTCCGGGGAGATCAGGTGATCGTGATCGTCCTTCTCCAGATCGATCTGCACCCAGTTCACCTCGCCGCTGAACTCGTTGTCTTTCGGGTCATAGTCCGGTGTAACCGCCGAGCCGGTTCCCCTGCCGACATCGCAGGTTTCGTCGGCCGAGAACGCCATCGGCACCGTGGTGTCCACGCGGCCTTCGCCCACCTTCGCGCCATCCAGGTACAGTGATGCATTCCCTCCCTTGGCTAAGCCGCCGCCATCATATTTGAACTCCATGCGAACCTGGTGCTGGCCCGCTGGAATCGCTTTGTTTGAGTCTACGTAGAACAGCTTGATGCCGAGAAGGTTGTAGCAATATTTCAGTTTGCCCTCCTTCGCGTACAGGCTCCAGCCGTTGAAGGCACCGCCCTGCGCGATGATGACCCCATTGGCACCGGACTTCGGCACGATCACCTCGGCGGTAACCGAGTAGGACTTGTTCTTGATGTTGACGACGGAGTTTTCGCTCAGTCGGCCCATGCCACCGAAGAGGATCTGGGTCTTGCCCTTGACCAGCTGCGGCCGGCCCGCAAGATCCGGGTTGAAGCGCTCAACTCTCCGATCGTCGAGCGGCAGCACGCTGTACTTGGTCGCTTCGATCATCCACAGCCTCTGCAATTCGCGCAGTTTTTGCGGATTGTCTTTGGCGATGTTTCGCGACTGCGTCCAATCCTTGTTGGTGTCGTACAGCTCCCAGACATCATCATCGAATGCGGGCAGCGGTTTGCTGGTATCCCAGGGCGTGCTGTGCCGGGTCACGGCCGTCCA
This sequence comes from uncultured Gammaproteobacteria bacterium, assembly GCA_963787695.1. Lineage (GTDB taxonomy): Bacteria > Pseudomonadota > Gammaproteobacteria > Steroidobacterales > Steroidobacteraceae > Bog-1198. Next base: position 3,985,896 of record CAWBDX010000002.1, on the reverse strand, counting down.
GCCTTTGTGAAAGATGCCGCGGTTGCAGAACATCTCGAAATACTGGGTCTCGTGAGCCTCCGCGGCCTTGGCATTATCGAAGGCATACAGCATGCTGAAGCCCTCCAGGGGTGCTTGCTGCACGCTGTTGACGATGGTGGGTGCAGGCAACCCCGCGGCTTCCAGAATCGTCGGCGCAACATCGATGACGTGATGGAATTGCGATCGGATCTCCCCTTTCGCCTTGAATCCCTTCGGCCAATGTACGATCGTGCCGTTGCGCGTGCCGCCCCAGTGCGAGGCGACCTGCTTGGTCCACTGATAAGGAGTGTCCATGGCATGGGCCCAGCCCACGGCGTAGTGGTTGTAGGCGTGCGGTCCACCGAACAGGTCGATCTTGCTCGCCATGAACTCGGGAGTCTCGACCGCGGACATGCCGTTCAGCATCGCCATTTCGTTGAAGCTGCCGTTCAGCGTTCCCTCGGCCGAGGCGCCGTTGTCGCCGATGATGTAGAACACCAGCGTGTCATCGAGGACTTCCAGATCCTTCAACCCATCGACCAGCCGTCCGACATGATGGTCTGTGTGTTCGAGGAATCCGGCATAAATCTCCATTTGCCGGGCAAGGACCGGTTGCAGCGCTTTGGGCATCTTGTCCCAGGCCGGAATCTCCTCAGGCCGCTTGGTGAGTTCGGCGTTGCCCGGGATGACTCCGAGTTCCTTCTGGCGGGCGAAAATCTGCTCACGCAGCTTGTCCCAGCCCTGATCGAACTTGCCCTTGTACTTGTCAGCCCATTCCTTGGGCACGTGGTGCGGGGCATGACACGCTCCCGGCGCAAAATACATGAAGAACGGCTTGTCCGGCATCAGCGCCTTTTGCTGGCGCACCCACTTGATCGCCTTGTTGGTCATGTCCTCGGTGAAGTGATAGCCCTCCTCGGGCGCCTTCTCCGGCTCCATGGGGGTCGTGCCCTCGTAAATAGCGGGGTAATACTGGTTGGTCTCCCCGCCGATGAAGCCGTAGAAATATTCAAATCCGCCGCCGCCGGACGGCCATTGATCGTAGGGCCCCATCGGGCTGGTTTCCCACACCGGGACCTCGTGGCACTTGCCGAATTGCGCGGTCGAGTAGCCATTGAGCTTGAGCGTCATCGCCAACGTCGCCTTGTCCTTCGGCAGTACCGAGGAGTAGCCAGGGGCCGAGGTGGCTAGTCTCGCAGATGGCGCCCATATTTACCGAGTGGTGATTGCGCCCGGTCAGCATCGCTTGACGGGTCGGCGAGCAGAGCGCTGTGGTGTGGAAACGGTTGAACTTCAACCCGCCCTTGGCCAGCCGTTCGGCGGTCGGCGTGTTGATGACGCCACCGAAAGCGCTGGAAGCTGCGAAACCCACGTCGTCCAGCAGCACGATCAGCACATTGGGCGCACCCTTCGGCGGCCGCAGCGGCTCGATGGGCGGGAACTTGGTATCCGGGTCCTTGGCGTCGTAGGTCGTCAGACCCACGTGCTCGCGATCGGGAATGGGCAGGATCGTGCGCGATACCGAATCGGATTGGTTGGCCACAGAATTTCATCCTCGCTGATCCAAGGGGCTCAAACACGCGTCATACTGGCGTCGAGCTTTCGATCCTGGTCATTGGCCCTTGGTCACCTTGACGCTAGGCGCCGCGTCCTTAGAGTTCCCTAGTTCAACTCAACCGACGGATGCCGGACGGATGTTTCGGCGCCCGATCGGCGTTTCGCCGAGGGAACGGACGCGAAGCGTTCCCGCAGCAGGGTGCTTTTGCCGAATAGCGATTCAACGAGATCCACGGCGAGTACCGCGGTCTTGTTGCGCACATCCAGCGCGGGATTCAATTCCATGATATCCAGCGATGCGACTTGGCCGGAGTCGGCGATCATCTCCATGCACAGCTGCGCTTCTCGGTAGGATAAGCCTCCTGCCACCGTGGTACCGACCCCGGGGGCAATCTCCGGGTCGAGACAATCCACGTCAAAGCTGACGTGCAAGTGGGTATTGGCATCCATGTCCTGCAGGGCCATCTCCATGGTCGTGCGCACGCCCATCTCATCGATACAGCGCATATCGAACACTTCCAGCGCCTGCTCGTGCACGAAGCGGCGTTCGCCCGCATCAACACTGCGGATGCCGATTTGCCGCACCCATTGCGGGCTGATGGCCGGGATCGCGGCGCCGATCTGCAGCAGCTCCCGCGGGCCGAATCCACACAAACATGCCACCGGCATGCCGTGCAGACTGCCGCTGGGACTGAGTTCGCGGGTATTGAAGTCGGCATGAGCGTCGAGCCAAAGCACCCGCAGGGACTTGCCGAGTTCGCGGCAGCGGCGAGCGACCGCGGCAATGGAGCCGACACTCAGGCTATGATCGCCGCCGAGCAAAATCGGCAGCCGGCCCCTGCCGAGCTCTCGGTAGACGGCATTGTGTACCGCTTGGTTCCAGGCGGTGACTTCAGGCAGATTTCGGTAGCCGCCGACCACGTGTAGCCCGGGATTCGCGGGGCCGCCGAGATTGCCGCAGTCCACCACCTGCAGACCGCGGCGGGTGAGTGCGTCGTGCAGTCCCGCCACCCGCAATGCCTCGGGCCCCATCGAAGCGCCGCGATCACTCGCCCCGACATCGGTGGGAGCACCAATCAAACTCGCAATGCGGGATTCTGAATTGCTCACGCCACGCTCCTATCGCGCGCGCTGCGCGGTTCCGTGCGCAGTTGCGCACGCGAAGAGTTCCCGATCAGGCTGCCGAACAGGTCCTTGGGGTCCTCGAGACTCGGCACCAGATCGATTTTCTCGGCGCTGCGTTGCGCGCGGTTCAAACGGTGCAAATACCTCAAAGAGGCGAAGTCATTGAGCGCAAATCCCACCGAATCGAACAGGGTCACCTCGTGCTCGCCCATGCGGCCGGCTTGTTTGCCGCGCACCACATCGGCGAACTCGATGACGGGGACCGACGGATCGAGTTGCTGTATCTCCCCTTCGATCCGCGCCTGCGGTTCGAATTCGACCACGATGCGCAAATCCTGCCGGCGCAGGATATCGACGTGCAGCTCAGTCTTGCCGGGGCAGTCGCCACCGACCGCGTTCAAGTGCATCCCGGGCCGAATCATGTCCGGCGTGAGAATCAGCGCATTGCACTTGTCGGCGGTCACCGTGGTAACGACGTCCGCGCCGCGCACCGCCTCCGCCGTGCAAGCGCAGGGAATGACTTTAAGATCGGTCAGCCGCAGATTCGCCAGATTTCGCAGCAGCTTCGCGGTCGCTGCGGGGTCGGTGTCATGGAGGCGCAATTCCCGAATGCCGAGCAGCGCATGAAACGCGATCGCCTGGAATTCACTCTGTGCGCCGTTGCCGATCAGCGCCATCACGCGGCTGGACGGGCGCGCCATCCGCTGCGCCGCGGCAACCGACATCGCCGCGGTTCGCAGCGCTGTTACGTAGGTCATTTCAGAGAGCAATAACGGGTAACCCGTCGCCACGTCGGCGAGCACACCGAACGCCGTGACCGTCAGCAGTCCCGCCGCCGTGTTCTTCGGGTGACCGTTGACGTATTTGAAGGAATAGCGCTCCCCGTCGCTGGTCGGCATCAACTCGATGACACCGTCGCTGGAGTGGCTTGCGTGCCGCGGCGATTTGTCGAAGTCGCTCCAGCGGCCATAGTCCGCCTGGATTTCAGCGGCGAGTTCCTGAATGAACCGCGCGGTGCCCCTCACTGACACCAATTCCTGTACTCGAGCACATCCGATGTAATCCACCATGGCTTTCTCGCTTTATTTGAAAAATGACTCGCGCGTGAGCGCCTGAGCGCATTTTCCAACGGCCGGGATGCTAACGAACAGCCAATAAATTGAGCAGAAAGTCCTAACAATTGAACAGATCGTCAGAATAAATTGACGTTCTGTGCGAAAATCCACTTTTCGCCAAGAGGGACCCATGGACGCAACCGACCACCAATTGCTTTCAATGCTGCGCGAAAATGCGCGTGTTTCCGTGGCAACACTGGCCAAGAAGCTGCGTGTGGCGCGCGGTACTGTCCAGAATCGACTCAAGCGAATGGAGGCCGACGGCACCATTGTCGGCTACACCGTACGGCTGCGCCCTCAGGCGGAGAGCCACCGAATTCGCGCATTGATGACGGTGTCGGTTGATGGTAATCGCACCGACGAAGTGCTCAAGGCACTGCGCGGAGATCCAGCAGTGCGCGCGCTGCACACGACCAACGGACGCTGGGACATCGTCGCCGAGCTGCAAAGCGACAGCTTGGAAGCGGTGGACCGCGTGTTGGGACGCATACGGCTGATCAATGGGATTTCCAATACAGAAACCAGCCTGCTGCTTTCCACTCACAAAATGTAGGTCTGGCTGCGTTGCGGTCTACGCTGGCGGTGCTACCTCATCACCGGCCGCGACATTGACCACCACGATGCCGACCTTTTGCCCGGTCTCAACATAGCGATACGCGTCCGCGATTGCGGCGAGCGGGTATTTTCGATCGATGATCGCTCTGAATTGTCCTGCTTCCATGCGACCTTTCAAGAAGCCGACAAATCCGTCGATGCGCCCCGGCACGACAATGACGACGCGGTTGCGCCGCGCAATCGACGACCACAATGTGAGCACCACGTTTTGCCAATATGCTCCGAGATCCGTCGCGGCAAAGATGCCGTCGGGCTTCAGCAGCCGGCGGCATCGGAAAAATGAAGTCTTCCCCACCGCATCCACCACGCAATCGAAGCGCTCGCCGATATGCGTGAAATCCTCGCAGGTGTAGTCGACGGCACGATCCGCACCGAGGGTTTTGACAAGCTCGAGATGCTGAGTTGCAACCACCGCCGTCACCGCGGCGCCAACTGCTTTCGCGAGCTGCACCAGCGCCGTGCCGATGGCGCCGGAGGCGCCGTAGATCAGAATTCTCTGGCCCGGCTTAAGATCGGTGCTCTTCAAAACTGCACTCGCATAGAAGGCGCCCTCGCAGACCACGGCCTCGTCAAATCTGGCGCCCGCCGGCATTGTCGCGACCAGTCTCTCAGGAACTGCGGCATATTCCGCATGAGCGCCATTTTTCTTGGACGGGCACATGCCAAAAACGCGGTCGCCGGGCCTGAACGCCAGGGTTTTAGCGCCCACCGCTTCCACTTCCCCGGCGAAATCCAAACCGAAGATGGCACGCTTCGGCCGGCGCAGCCCGTAGAACAAACGCGAAAAGTAGGGGTGCGCTCGAAGCTCGCCGCAATCGGTCCGCGTGACTGTTGCCGCATGGACCCGGACCAGGATCTCGTCCGCCGCCGGAGTCGGTTTCGGGGCGTCGAGTATTTTTATGACATCCGGTGATCCGTAGCGAGTGACAACCGCCGCTTTCATAATTAACGCTCTGCGAGCGCAGCGGCCGTCAGCGGCCCCGGCTCAGCGTCCGACCATGCGATTCAGGTGCTCCGGGTAGCGGTCCCCTTGTACCGTGATCTTTGACGCAGCACTGTCGATGTCGCGCAAGTCTTCCGCCGATAGCTCCAGCACCGCCGCGCCGATGTTCTCCTCGATGCGCTGCAGCTTCGTCGTGCCCGGGATCGGAACGATCCACGGTTTTTGGGCAAGCAGCCATGCGAGCGCAAGCTGAGCCGGGGTCGCCTTCTTGCGTGCTGCTATTGCCGCCAGCGCATCGACCAGCGCTTTATTGGCTTTCCTCGCCTCAGACGAGAAGCGAGGCAGGGCAAATCGGAAATCCTTAGCGTCGATCCTGGTGTTCTCGTCGATCTTCCCGGTGAGAAAACCTCTGCCCAGCGGGCTGAATGGGACGAAGCCTATTTTAAGTTCCTGGAGCGTCGGCAGCACCTCTGTTTCCGGTTCTCGCCACCACAACGAGTACTCGCTCTGCAGGGCGGTGACCGGCTGAACCGCGTGCGCGCGACGAATCGTCTGCACTCCGGCCTCGGAAAGTCCGAAGTGCCTAACCTTGCCCGCGCGGATCAGATCCTTCACCGCCCCCGCCACATCCTCGATCGGCACGTTGGGGTCGACGCGGTGCTGGTAGAACAGGTCGATTGCATCGATCTTGAGGCGCTTCAGCGAGGCTTCCGCGACCTCCCTGATGTGCTCGGGCCGGCTGTCGAGACCGGACTGCTTGCCATCGACAAGCCGAAAGCCGAACTTGGTGGCGATGACGACCTGCCCGCGGAACGGGGCAAGTGCCTCGCCCACCAGCTCTTCGTTCGTGAACGGGCCGTACACCTCCGCGGTATCGAACAAAGTAACGCCGCGCGCAACGGCCGCGCGGATGACTTCGATCATCTTCTGCTTGTCGCCGGGCGGTCCGTAGCCATGGCTCATGCTCATGCAACCGAGGCCGAGTGCCGACACTTCCAAATTACTGTTTCCCAACTTCCGCTTCAGCATGATTCCTCCAGATGCCATATAGATTAGGCCGTTAGTTCATTCATGTGAAATGCGCGCTGCAAAGAGGCGATATCCGAGGTCAAGCTCGTTGATATTCTGCAGGCTCGAATAGCGTTGCCGCCACTCGCCTGAATCGATGTGATTCTCAAGTCGTGCAAGCCGCAGGGTAACGTCGCCGATCTTTGAAAAAGTAGAGATACCGGCGCGGACAGCTGGATCAAGATAAGCGCGCGGCCGTTTCCAATAGGCCCCCAAGAATCCGTCGCGACAATCCGCTGGAATCGGCACCGCCGTTAGCTCAATCGGTCCGAGAGCTGCCTCGAATTGTTCGCGGCTGGGAAAGATTGGCCGGTCAATTCGGAGCAGATCCGGCAAATAGTCGAACAGCCAGAATCGGGCAAGGACGTCAATGTCGATTGTCAGGAATACAACGCGAGACCGTGCAACCCGGGCGCATTCCGCAAAGCCTTGCTGTTGGCCCTCCCAATGATGCACGGTCAGGATGCCGACAACTGCATCAAAGCTGGCATCGCGGAACGGTAGCGCTTCGGCACGGGCCTGAACAACCGGAGCACTGCCTGCCGGGCGCTGCGCGATCATGGTGCGAGACGGCTCCACTGCTACTACGAGTTGAGAATTCGGCTCGTACGAACCCGCACCCGCGCCGACGTTTAGGATTGGACCGCAGCCGTGAATGGCGCTTTCGATCGCGGCCGCGATCCGCGGGTCGCTTTGCCGGCGGCCTGAGTAGGTACACCCGATGTTATCGTAGAGTGTCGCCACATCGCCCTCTGGTAGGGATTTGCTGAAGAATGAGATCAGACTATAAGGGATACGTATGACCATCTCACGAAGAAATCTTGTCATTGGTATGGGCGCGGCAGCGATCGCGGTTCGCGCGACTGACGCTGCCGAGCTGTTGCCGCCTACGCCGCAAGAAACCTTTGGGCCGTACTTTCCAGTGCGTACGCCCCGGCACCATGATTTTGATCTCGCGCGAATCCCCGGACGTGCCGGTCGCGCCTTGGGCCAGGTCATTGAGGTTTCCGGGCGCGTGCTCAGGGTGGATGGTTCACCGGTAAAGGGCGCCGCATTGGAAATCTGGCAGGCAAATGCCGCGGGCCGCTATTCAAATCCGATCGATAAGAATCCGGCGCCGCTCGATCCAAACTTTGAGGGGGTCGCGCTGCTGCGCACGACGGCGCAGGGCCAATATCGCATCGTGACGGTAAAGCCCGGCGCATACCCGGATCCGACTGGCGGCATGCGCACGCCTCACATCCATTTCGACGTCACTTCCGAAGACTATCGTCTGGTGGCCCAGATGTACTTTCCGGGCGAAGCGCTCAATGACAAAGACATTCTGATGTCGACCATGCCGGCGCGGCATCGCAATCCTGCTTTGACAATTTGCAAGGCAATCGACTCGCAGCACGAGGGAATCTTGAAATTCGAGTGGGACATCGTCTTGCTGCAAGCATAAGGGTCTGCTGCGCGCGCAGGCGGACGGGCCGGCGCGCTAATCGATTGGTTTGGCCACTCCGTCGCGAATCGCTTGTTCAATCAGTGGCCGCAACTGACGCCGCGCCTCCTCGGCAATCTTTCGCTGCTGCTCGCCCAGGCGGCCCTGCGCCTCGCCGAGCTTGCCCTGCTGCTCGCCCAGCGCGCCCTGCCGCTCGCCGAGCTTGGCTTGCTGCATGCCCAGTTCGGCCATGAGCGCCCCAACCCGGCCCTGAATCTCCCCCAGTCGGGACTGCAACTCCGCCAGCGCTTTCTGATCGATCTGCGGGGCCAAATGCTCAAGGTCCATCTGCCGCATCTCGCGCTCCAGCTCCGCCAAGTCGCGCTTGAAGTCGGGCGTTTCCACCTTGGCCACCAACTGCTCGGCGCGTAGCGCTTTTTGCTGTTTCCCCATTGCAGCCTGCTGTCTGCCCAGCTCTTGTTGCATTCGACCTAGCTCCTCCATCGGCGCGAGCAATCTTCGTGCATTCGCGATTGTTTCGGGGTCCTGGATGATGTAGGTCTTGCCGTCATGCTGGTAGTAGATGTAGTCACCGGCGATCTGCGGCAGCCCACGGTCCGAGTCGAATGTGACCCGCGAATCGCCGACGCGAATGGCCAGAATCTCATCGTCGTGTGGCCGGACAGACACACCACCGCTTGAGACATCGGTGGCTGTCTTGGCATCGATGCGTACCCGCGGCGGCGCAGTGGGTGCTGCGGGAGCGAGCGGACCAGCGGCAGCCGGTGGCGCCGTGGGAACCGAGGGTGCCGAAGGGGCCGTGGGGGTACCGGCTGCGGAAACCGCATCGGGCGACGCCGCGCTCACTCTCACCGTCGAGGTAGACGCCATCATGGCAAGCAATACCGCGCCGGCGGCTACGAAGGCTTGGCGCGGCTTGGCGCTGAAGGATTTCTCGAATCCTCGATCGTCCAATAGCCGCTCGATGCGAGGAGTGAGGCTGTTGGTGCGCGCCATCGCGACCGCGGCAACAGGCCATGGCCCACGCGTGGCGAACGCCAGCAGGATTTCGGCGTAGGACGCACGACTCTGCGCTTGCTCGACCGCTGCGCCGTCGCTCAATGCTTCGCCGAGCTCTGAGAGTTGCCGCTTCAGCCACCAGCTGAATGGATTGAACCAGAACAGCGCGCAATGCAATCCAGCGATTACATGCACGTAAAAATCTCGCTGCCGCACGTGCGCGCATTCGTGCGTGAGGACGACGCGCAAGGTCGGCTCATCCCAGGCTGAGTAAGTCGTCGGAAGCAGCACGGTCGATGCAATTGTGACCGGGGAGGCAATTCGCGGACTGACGCGAATATCCGTCTGCGGGGCGAATCGAAGTGTGATGCGCCGCGCCTGCTCGCGCAAGCGCAATGCGAAGCCGACGCCGAAACAAAGCCGGATCAACAACACTGCAGCGACTATGCAGTAGACGGCGATTGCTGCGTACGATGCTGCGAGCGCAACGATGGGGCGCGCAGTCTGCAGCGGGCGCGCGGTTTGCAGAGAGCCAGCGGCGGCTTCGCGATCGCGCAACTTCGCGGTGGCTGTTGGCGATGCCGTGCTATCGGAGTTCTGCGCCTCGTGGGTCGGGAACGGCCGCACCAGCGCTGCGGCGGGAAATTGCGGCAGGAGCCGCGGCCCAATCTGCCAGCTGACCAGCGCCGGCATAAGCAGCGCCCCGGCGAGGGCAATGAGCCATGCGGTCCGCTGCGCTCGTAACTGATGGACGCGCAGCAGGCGCAATGCGGCCAAAATAATCGCGCCCATGATCAGGGAGCGCAGTGCTGCCTCGGCCAGTATTTGTGTGCTCATGATTTCTTCCCCTTTTTCGCAGCGGCGATACGCTGCGCCAGGCGCTGCAGTTCTTTGCGATCGAGAACGGCTGAATCCACCATCCCCGCGAGCAGTGTCTCGACGGAGCCAGCGCAGAACCAATCCACGATCCGTTGCACGGCACGCCCAGCCACCGCCTGCCGCGACGTAGCCGGCCGATACAGGAAGGTGCGGTTCTCAATGGCGTGTGTGACATAGCCCTTCGCCTCGAGACGGCGCAGCACCGTGCGTATCGTGGATTCCTTGAGCGGGCGATTTTGCCGCGCCAGCTGTTCGCGCACTTGCTCCGCGTTTTGCACGCCGTGCTCCCAGATGAGCTCCAGGACGGCTCGCTCCAGCTCGCCCAATTCGGCAGGATCGTGACTCAGCGTAGTGTTACTCGTCATAGTGTTACAGACTGTAACACACACTACCCTGATGCAGGCAAGCACTTTTTTACAATGACGGTTTTACTTAGGTTTGATCCCGGTGCAGCCGCATGAGACGGCGCCGCTCGCGCTTGTCCGGCCGGGCGTCGGGCCGCGGCCGCGAGATGTTCGCCAGCCGCTGCTGTTCGCGCAGCTTTACGCGGCGCTGCGCGCTCGCGGCAGTCTCGCGATAATGCGACAATCGCCTCGGCGGCGGGCCCACGCCGCTCTGGAAGGTCCCGAGACCTCGAACTCCGCGACGATCCCCTGCAGCGACAGACTCAAACGATCGCCGATGCGCACGCGGTGCGCGGGCTTTACCCGCTCCGCATTCAGATGGACCTTGCCGCCGTTGATGGCCGCGGTCGCGAGACTGCGCGTTTTGAAGAACCGGGCGTGCCACAGCCATTTGTCCAAACGATGGCCATCGCTTTTCTCGCTTGACATAATCGATACGCGCCTATACCCAAAAGAGCCGCCTGGCGAAGTCGCTATAATAGCGCCATGCATGGCAATGAATTTCGCGAGCGGCTGCGCGCGAGATACCGAGGCGCTCGACGCCGCAGGACTGCTGAAGCGCGAGCGCATCATCGGCTCGGCGCAAGGCCCGGTGATCACGCTTGCCGACGGACGCGAGATGATCAATCTCTGCGCCAACAACTACCTGGGATTGGCCAACCATCCGGCCGTTGTCGAAGCGGCACACGAGGGCCTCACCCGCTATGGCTACGGCGTCGCCTCGGTGCGCTTCATCTGCGGCACGCAAACCGTGCATCGCGAGCTTGGAGGAGCGCTTGAGCGCGTATCTGTCGATGGAGGATACGATTCTGTATTCCTCCTGCTTCGATGCGAACGGCGGCCTGTTCGAGACCCTGCTCGACGAGAAGGATGCGGTCATCAGCGATGCGCTTGAATCATGCCAGCATCATCGACGGCATTCGGCTGTGCAAAGCGCGGCGCCTGCGCTATGCCAACAATGACATGAATGAACTCGAGCAGGCCCTGAAGGACTCGCAGGACTGCGCGCGTGCGCCTGATCGCGACCGACGGCGTGTTTTCCATGGACGGATCGATCGCGCGGCTGAACGAAATCTGCGATCTGGCCGATTCGCTACGGTGCGCTGGTCATGGTCGATGATTCGCATGCGACCGGCTTCATCGGCGCGCGCGGCCGCGGCTCGCACGAACTGCGCGGCGTCATCGGCCGCATCGACATCTTGACCGGCACTCTGGGCAAGGCACTGGGCGGCGCCAGCGGCGGCTTTGTGGCCGCGCGCAAGGAGATCGTCGCCTGGCTGCGCCAGCGTTCGCGGCCGTACTTGTTTTCGAACAGCATCGCTCCGACGGTGGCCGCCGCCACGCATCCGTGTGCTCGACCTGCTGGAAGAGCTCATCGCAGCTTGCGCGATCGGCTGCACGCCAACGCCCGCTACTTTCGCGGAGCGCATGCAGGCGCTGGGCTTCAATCTGATCCCCGGCGAACATCCCATCATCCCGGTGATGCTGGGAGATGCGCCATTGGCCGTGCGTCTCGCGGAGCGCATGCAGGCTGAGGGGATTTACGTGGTGGCGTTCTCTTTTCCGGTCGTGCCCCATGGAAAAGCGCGAATTCGTACCCAAATGAATGCTGCGCACAGCACTGCAGCAACTCGATCAAGTGATTTCGGCGTTCGCTCGTTCGGCACGCGATCTCGGCATCATTCACTAGAGGCAAGCTATGAAAGCATTGGTCAAGGCGCGCGCGGAACCCGGCATCTGGATGCAGGACGTTCCGGAACCCGCGGTCGGCCACAACGATGTACTCATCAAGGTGCATCGCTCCGCCATCTGCGGCACCGACATGCATATCTACAACTGGGATGCGTGGGCGCAGAAAGACGGTGCCGGTGCCGATGGCGGTCGGCCACGAATATTCCGGTGAAATCGTCGAAATCGGCAGTGAAGTGCGCGGCTTCAACACCGGCGACCGGGTGTCGGGCGAAGGCCATATCACCTGCGGCCATTGCCGCAATTGCCGCGCCGGACGCCGGCACCTGTGCCGCAATACCTCCGGCGTGGGCGTGAATCGGCCGGGCGCTTTCGCCGAGTACCTGACCATTCCGGCAACCAATGTATTCAAGCTGCCGGCCGCCATCGACGATGAGATCGCCTCGATCCTGGATCCTCTCGGCAACGCCACGCACACCGCGCTGGCATTCAACGTGGTCGGCGAGGACGTGCTCATCACCGGCGCGGGGCCAATCGGCGTCATGGCGGTGGCCATCGCGCGGCATTGCGGTGCCCGGCATATCGTCATTACCGACGTCAACGACTATCGCTTGGGACTCGCGGCCAAGAATGGGCGCCTCGCGAGCGCTGAATGTCTCGCGCGAGTCGCTGGACGACGCCATGCGCGATTTAGGCATGGAAGAAGGCTTCGACGTGGGCTTCGAGATGTCGGGCAATCCCGCCGCGCTGCGCGAGCTGCTGCGAACCATGAACAACGGCGGCAGCGTCTCCATGCTCGGCATTCCGCCCGGGCGAGACCGCAATCGATTGGAATCAAGTTATTTTCAAAGGCTTGACGATCAAGGGTATCTACGGCCGAGAGATGTTCGAGACCTGGTACAAAATGTCGAGCATGCTGCAAAGCGGGCTCGACGTGCGGCCGGTGATCACCCATCGATTGGGAATCAACGACTATCTCGAAGGGTTTCAATATCATGAATTCCGGCAAATCCGGGAAAGTCACGCTCGACTGGTCAAGCCTGTGATCAACGGTTGAATTGCGCTTTCAGGGTCAGTTTGCGGCTCGCGGCACCAGCAGTATGCATACAGCCCGCGCGGGTCGTTGAGCCTGGCGATCGAACGCGGCCTGTTCGAGCAGCGGATCGAGTAGCCGCTCGACGTCGCTGCGCGGCGGAATCAAGCCCTGCCAATTGGCCGAGCTGCGCGGCCCGCGAGCGCATCTGCATCATCAGTTGTTCCCGCAAGCTCAATTCGGGTTCGATGTACTCGACGTCGTAAGTCTGCGCCCAATTCGGCCATTTTCGCCGCCGCATCGGTCGCGTCCTTGAGGCCGCCGAGATGATCCACCAAGCCGATGCGCTGCGCGTCGAGGCCCGCCCACACTCGGCCCTGCGCAATCTTGTCCACCTCTTCGACGGTTTTCTTCCTGCCGTCGGCGACGCGCCGCAGGAATTGCGCGTAGGCATGATCCACCGACGCCTGCAGGATCTGCTTGGTAGCCGGGCCGAGCGCGCGATCCAGCCGCATGCTCGCCGGCCAGCGGCGTGGTGCCGATGCCATCGACCTTGACGCCGATCTTCTCCAGGCTGCGCTGAAACGTCGGGATGTAGGAAAACACGCCGATCGATCCTGTCAGCGTGGTCGGGCTGGCGAATATTTGGTTGGCTGCGGCGGCAATGTAATAGCCGCCCGAAGCCGCATAGCTGCTCATGGATACGACCACCGGCTTGCCGGCTTTGCGCAATGCCTGCACTTCGCGCAGGATTTCTTCGGAAGCGAATTCGCTGCCGCCCGGGCTGTCGACGCGCAGCACCACCGCCTTCACGGCGTTGTCGTAGCGCGCCTGGCGCAAGCAGATCGGAGGTGCTCTCGCCGCCGATCGTGCCCGGCGGCTGACGACCGTCGAAGATCTCGCCCGATGCCACGACGATGCCGATCTTGGCGTCGGATTTTGATTTCAGAACGCGCTTGGAGCGCACCGCGGCGAGATACTGATTCATTCCGATCGCAGTTGAAGGAATGGCTGTCTTCATCCTCGCCCACCAGCCCTTTCAGATCGTCGGCAACCTGCCGGCGGCTCTTCAGCGCAGTCACCAGACCGCGCTGCAGCGCCATTTTCGCCATGTCGCCGTTGACGGCCTGCAGCGCTGCCGGCTGCGTCGGCGACGAAGTCCTTGAGCGCGCTGGCGGGCAGCGAGCGGGCCCGCGTGACATCCTGGCTGTACGCGTTCCACAAGGTCTCGAGCCACACGGAAGTCTCTTCGCGTTCGCTCGGCGCCATGTCGCTGCGCGAAAATTGATCGGTGTAGCTCTTGAAGGTGCCGGCGCGGAACACGTTGAAATCGACGCCCAGTTTGTCGATGGCGTCCTTGTAATACATGCGGTAGTAGCTGAAGCCGTCCAGGTAACCATCCCCATGGGATCGAGGTACACCTCGCCGGCCTGCGCCGCCAGGTAGTACTGGGCTTGATCGAAGGAGTCGCCCGCCGCGACCACGCGCTTGCCGGAGGCGCGAAAATCGCGCAGCGCGGCGCCGATCTCCTGCAGTTTCGACAAGCCGCCGGATTTCGAGCTCGTCGAGATCGAGGACGATGAGCTTGATTCGCGAATCGGACTTGGCGGCGGCGATCGCTTCGGTCACGTCCCGAGCAGAGTCTCGGGAGCCGGACCACCCGAGGCCTCGCCGAAGGCGCGCCGCACGCGGATCTCCCGACAGCTGCTCGACCAATTCGCCTTGCGGCGCGATCACCAGCGCCGCGCTGTGCGGCACGATCGGAATGGAGGTATGCAGCGCCGCGAGAATGAACCCGAAAATCACCAGCAACAGCGCCAGGTGCAGGACCTTGCGGATCCCATCGAGGATTCGCCAGACCAGCCCGAAGAATCCCTTGAGAGCGGATCCGGCGCTCATTCAATGCTCAGATCTTCTCGTCGATGCGCGCTGCCTTGCCCGACAAATCGCGCAGGTAGTACAGCTTGGCGCGCCGCACCGCGCCGCGGCGCTTGACGCTGACTTCGCTGATCGAGGGGCTGAAGGTCTGGAACACGCGCTCGACGCCCTCGCCGTGCGAAATCTTGCGCACGGTGAACGAGGAATTGAGGCCGCGGTTCTTCTTGGCGATCACCACGCCCTCGTAGGCCTGAACGCGCTCGCGATCACCTTCCACCACTTTGACTTGCACGACGATGGTATCGCCGGGATTGAAGTCCGGAAGCTTGCGCGTCGCGCGCTCGCCGTTCAGTTCTTGGATGATCTTGTTCATAACTATTGCCTCGCACGTTCAATCTTGAATTCTTCCAACAATTCCCGCTCTTCATCGCTCATGCCGCGCCGCTCGAGCAGCTCCGGCCGGCGCAGCCAGGTGCGGCCCAGCGCCTGCTGCAACCGCCAGCGATGGATCGCCGCGTGATCGCCGGACGCCAACACCGCGGGCACCGCGTGCCCATCCAACGCCTGCGGCCGCGTGTAATGCGGCCAATCCACCAATCCGTCGCTGAACGACTCCTGCAGCGCCGATTCCGAACTGCCCAGCGTTCCCGGCATCAAGCCGCGCGATCGCATCGATGACCACCAGCGCCGGCAGTTCGCCGCCCGACAAGACGTAGTCGCCGATCGACCACTGCTCATCGATTTCCTGCTCGATGAAGCGCTCGTCGAGCCCTTCGTAGCGTCCCGCCACCAACACCAGACCCGGCCAGCCGCACGCCTCGCGCGCCATGCTTTGCTCGAACCTGCGCCCGTCCGCGCCCAAATACACGCGCCGGCTGCCCGGCGGCAGCAGCCGCCAGCGCGGCGCGCATGGCGCTGCGCACCGGCTCGACCTTCAGCACCATTCCCGGACCGCCGCCGTAAGGGCGGTCATCGACCGTGCGGTGCGCATCGCTGGTGTAATCGCGCGGGTCGAAGCACTCGACCTGCAAACACCCCGCGCTCCAGCGCCCGGCCGACCACGCCGATGACCCAGCGCCTCGCGGATCATCTGCGGAAACAGCGACACCACCGCAATACGCATAGCCTAGTCCGCTGCGCCGACGCCCCCGGCGTCCCAATCCACCACCACGCGCCGCGCCTGCAAATCCACCCGCCGCAAATGCTGCGGCACCGGCCGGCACCCAATATTCCTGCTCGCCGCGCACCACCATCAGGGCCTGCGCCGGCGTCTCGACAAAATGCTGCACGACCCCCAAGCCGACGCCGGCGAGATTCACCACCTCGCAGCCGATCAAGTCCGCGCGGTAGAAGTCCTTCGTCGTCCCGCTGCGGCAACTCGCTGCGCGGCACGCAGACCTGCGCGCCCCGCAAGGCCGCGGCTTGATCCCGATCCTCGACCCCCGTCAATTTGACCGTCAGCGCCCCGCCGCTGCGGCCGCTCGCCTCGATGCGATAGGTCCGCCAGGCATCCCTCGCGCCCGATCTGCAGATTGCGGTGTTCCAGCAGGCGTTCGGGAGGATCAGTATGTGAACGTAGCTTGACCCAACCTCGGACGCCAAACGGTGCGCCTACCAAACCCAGTTGGATGAGCGCCGATGCATCGTCGCTCATCGTACGCCTGTAGCCTTTACGCGGCCTGCTTGCGGAAGCTGGTGAGAAGAAACTTGACGCGATCCGACATGTGGGCGCCCTTGCTCACCCAATGCTCGATCCGCGCGACGTCCATGCGCAGCTTGACTTCCCCGCCGCGCGCGACGGGATTGAACAAACCACGCTTTCAAGGCTGGTGCCGCCCTGGCGCTTGCGGCTGTCGGTCACCACAACGTGATAAAAGGGCGTCTTCTTGCCGCCGCGTCGAGTCAAACGAATCGTCACCATCGTAAATTCACCTTGCGAAGCCTAGCCGCTAATTGTAATGACAATCAGGGCTTAAGAGCAACAATCTTGGGTTGAGCTAAGGTTTAGCGTCCGAATCCGCCAGCGGACCGAAGCCGCCCGGGGGCAGCCGCCCCGCCATCCCGCGCATCATGTTCTTCAACATCCCGCCTTTGGCGAGCTTTTTCATGGTCTTCTGCATTTGGTCAAACTGCTTCAGCAGCCGATTGACCTCCGGCAGCGGCACCCCGGCCCCGGCTGGCAATGCGCCGTTTGCGGGAGTTGTCGATCATTTCCGGGCGCCGGCGCTCCGCGCGGCGTCATCGAATCGATGATCCCCATCTGGCGCTTGAGGTTCTTGGGGTTGACGGCGCCGGCGGCGGCCGCGGCGTTGGCCTGCATTTGGGCCGGCAGCTTGTCGAGCAGGGCCGCCATGCCGCCCATGTTCTGCAGCTGACTCAGCTGGTCGCGCAGGTCGGTCAGATCGAAAGACTTTCCCTTGGTGATTTTCTTGGCGAGCTTTTCGGCTTTTTCCTGGTCGACCTGGCCCTGAACCTGCTCGACCAGCGACAGCACATCGCCCATGCCGAGGATGCGCGAGGCAATGCGCTCCGGCTGAAACAGCTCCAAGGCCTCGGACTTCTCGCCCGTGCCGACGAACAGAATGGGCTTGCCGGTCACATGGCGCACCGACAGCGCCGCACCGCCGCGCGCATCGCCATCCGCCTTGGTGAGGATCACGCCGGTGAGACTCAAGGCCTCGTTGAATGCCTTGGCGGCGTTGACGGCGTCCTGGCCGGCCATGCTGTCCACCACGAACAGGCGCTCGTGCGGCTGGATCGCCGCCTCGAGTTCGCTTGACCTCCGCCATCATCTCGGCATCGACATGCAGCCGGCCGGCGGTATCGAGCAGCAGCACGTCGTAGGCCTGCAGCGTCGCCTCGGTCAGCGCGCGCTTGGCGATGGCCACCGGCGCCTCGCTCGCAAGCGCCGCTGCGAAACCCGCGCCCACCTGCGCGGCCAGGGTCTGCAATTGCAGAATGGCCGCCGGCCGATACACGTCGGTGCTGACCATCAAGACTTTTTTGTTTTGTTTCTCGATCAGCCAACGCGCGAGTTTGCCGGCGCTGGTGGTCTTGCCGGCGCCCTGCAGACCGGCGAGCATCACCACGACCGGACGCTGCGCGCGCAGGTTGAGGCCGGTGCTCGGCTCGCCCATGAGCCGCGTCAGTTCCTCATGCACGACCTTGATGAATGCCTGTCCCGGGGTGAGGCTCTTCGTCACCTCCACGCCGACCGCGCGCGCCTTGACGGCGTCGGTGAAGCTCTTGACCACCGGCAGCGCGACGTCGGCGTCGAGCAGCGCGAGGCGAACTTCGCGCACCGTGTCGGAAATATTGTCGTCGGTGAGTCGGCCGCGGCCGGAAAGCGACTTGAGCGCGGCGGACAGACTGGTGGTTAGTCGGTCAAACATAGTGCGGTTATTCATACTTGTGTCATTATCGGAAACGTCATCCATTCAAGGCCAGCCGTGATTCTCGCCATCATTTTGTTCGTGCTGTACGCCGCTGAGCGCTTGGGCCATGCTGCGCAGTGTGAAGCAGCCGCGGCTTGGAGCCGCTTCGCCTGGGTCCTGATCCTCATCGCCATCATCGGCCACAGCGACGCCATCATGCACATGATGCGCGTCGAATGGCGCGCTTCTCCATCGGCCTGCTCGAGGCGATGTCGCTGCTCGGCTGGACGCTTGCGGTGCTGGCCTGCTTGATTTCCATCGACAAACAAAATCGCGTGCTCGGCGCCATCCTGATGTTGAGCGCGGCGGTCGGCGCTGCGCTCGCACCGGCGCCGGGCGGCACAGCTACGCCGAAGCCACGGCCGGGTTGGGAACTGACGGCGCACATCTTGCTGTCCATGGGCGCCGCCGCCCTGCTGTTTGCCGCGGCGGTCACGGCGCTGTTGCTGGTGTTTCTCGATCGCCGCCTGCGCATGCGGCGCATCGTCGATTTGCCGAGCGCGCTGCCGCCGCTCGATGCGCTGGAAAAAATCATGTTCCGGCTGATCGCGGCGGGCTTCGGATTGCTGACCCTGGCGCTGCTCACCGGCTTCGTCTTCGTCACCAATCTGTTCACGCAGAACCTGGTGCAAAAGACCGTGCTGTCGCTGATCGCCTGGCTGATGTTCGGCGTGCTGCTCATCGGGCGCGTTGCGCTTCGGCTGGCGCGGCCGCTCGGCGGTGCGCTGGACCTTGAGCGGTTTCGGCATTCTGGCGGTCGCGTATTTCGGCGTGAAGTTCGTCCTCGAGGATTTGTTCGGGCGGCACTGGGGCTGATCTGTCGGCGACATGGAACATCCGTCCCTAGGACTCTTGTTCGGCAGCGCTGGCGGGATTGCTGATTCTCGCCGCGTTTTTTGCCGGCAGCGAAACCGCGCTCATGAGCTTGAACCGCTATCGCCTGCGGCACCGCGCCAGCGAAGGCAGCCGCGGCGCGCGCCTGGCGGAAGCTCTGCTCGCACGTCCCGACCGGCTGATCGGCTTGATCCTGTTGCTCAGCACGCTCGTCAATGTGGCGGCGCCGATGCTGGTGGGATTCATCGCCCTGCGCATTGGGCGGCGAATTCCTGGTGGCCTTCGGCGCGGCGCTGCTGGCATTTGTGCTGCTGATCTTTTGCGAGGTGGCGCCGAAGACCTTCGGCGCCCTGCATCCGGAGAGTCTGGCGCTGCCGGCCGCCTACATCTACACGCCGCTGCTGTTTGTGCTGTATCCCTTCGTCTGGGCCACGAATCTGCTGGCCAACGGCGTGCTGCGCATGTTCGGCGTCTCGAGGCAGGTAGCCGCGAACTCCCTGAGCAGCGAAGAGTTGCGCACCGTGGTGGCCGAGGCCGGCGCGATGATTCCGCGGCGCCACCAGCAGATGCTCGTCAGCATTCTGGATCTGGAGAACGCCACCGTCGAGGACATCATGGTGCCGCGAAATGAAATCGTCGGCATCGACGTCGACGATGATTGGGATCGGATCATCGAGCAGCTGCGCCAGAGCCAGCACACGCGCCTGCCGGTGTATCAGGGCGAAATCGACCGCATCATCGGCGTGCTGCACATGAAGCAGGTGGTGCATGAATTGGCGCGCGGACACCTGGATCGCGACACGTTGACGGCCGCGGCCGCAGGCGCGCGAGCCGTACTTCGTTCCGTCGGGAACGACCCTCAACACGCAACTGCTGAATTTCCAGCGCAACAAGCGCCGCATGGCGTTCGTGGTCGATGAGTACGGCGATATTCAAGGACTGGTGACGATCGAGGACATCCTCGAAGAAATCGTCGGCGAATTCACCACCGATCCCGCCACCATGATGCACAAGGATGTGCATGCGGAAGCCGACGGCAGTTTCGTCGCCAACGCCTCGGCCACCATCCGCGCGCTCAATCGCTCGATGCGCTGGAACCTGCCGACCGACGGACCGAAGACCTTGAACGGATTGATCGTGGAGTTCCTCGAGACCATTCCCGAGCCGGGCACGACCTTGAAAATGGCCGACTACATGCTCGAAGTGCTGCAGACCGGCGATAACGCCATCAAGACCGTCCGCATCCGGCCGCCGGAACCCGCGCCGCCTTAAGCGCCGGAGCGCGCGCTAGAAGGCCTCCAGCGCCTGATTCAAGCGCGTCACGCCGCGCACGCTCATCCCTTCGGGAGGTCGCTTCGGCACGTTCGCCTCGGGAACCAGCGCCAGCTTGAAGCCATGTTTTGCCGCCTCGCGCAGCCGCTCCTCGCCGAACGGCACCGGACGAATCTCGCCCGCGAGCCCCAGCTCGCCGAAGACGATCAGCGAATTCGGCACCGGCGAATCGTTGAGGCTGGAACGCGCGGCCATGCACGATCGCCAGATCGCCCGCCGTCTCCGCGAGGCGCACGCCGCCCACCACATTGGCAAACACATCCTGGCCCTGCAGCATGCAGTCCGCCAGTGGCGATGCGCGACGGCCAGCAGCATGGTCAGACGATTGCCATCGATGCCGACCGCCACGCGCCGCGGATTGGCGCTCAAGGCTTCGTCGGCCAGCACCTGCACCTCGATCAGCAGCGAACGCGTTCCCTCGCGCATCACCGTGATGACGCTGCCGGGAACCGGCTCCGCATGCCGCGACAGAAAAATCGCCGACGGATTTGTCACCTCGCGCAGGCCCTGCTCCAGCATGGCGAATACGCCGATTTCGTTGGCGGCGCCGAATCGATTCTTCACCGAGCGCAGCACGCGATAGCGGCTGCCCGGTATCGCTTTCGAAGTACAGCACGGTGTCGACCATGTGTTCGAGCACGCGCGGTCCGGCGATCTGCCCTTCCTTGGTGACGTGGCCCACCAGCAGCACCGCGGTGCCGCTCGACTTGGCGAACCGCACCAGTTCCGCGGTGCACTCGCGCAATTGCGACACGGCGCCGGGCGCCGCCTCGACGCGATCGGAATGCATGGTCTGGATGGAATCGACGATCAGCACGTGCGCCGTCAGACGTCGACGCGGCGCCGACGATGTCCTCCACGCAGGTCTCGGCGATCAGCCGTGCGGTCGCCGCTTCCAAGTCCCAGGCGCCGCGCCCGCAGTGCGACCTGCTTCACCGACTCCTCGCCGGTGGCGTACAGCACCGCGCCCGAGCGCATTGAGCGCCGCGGCCGCCTGCAGCATCAGCGTGGATTTGCCGATGCCGGGGTCCCCGCCGATCAAAGTCACCGAGCCGGGCACGAGACCGCCGCCCAGCACGCGATCGAGTTCCGCCGGAGCCGGTGGACAGCCGCGGCGACTTCGACGATGGCCTCGGCGGCCAGCGACGAGGACGCGTCGCTTGCGCGCGCTTGGCCTGAGCTCGCTTTGCGGGGATTTGCCGTCAGAATCTCCGCGACCAGGGTGTTCCACTCGCCGCAGGCGGCGCATTGCCCCTGCCATTTTGGCGAAGAGGCTGCCGCAGTTCTGGCAGACAAATACCTCTTTCGACTTCGCCATGGGCTTCCTTAGCGTCGATTTGTGAATTTAGCATTGCTGGTATTGTCGCCCGATCACCTATACTGCCGGGCTTCGTTGTCTCGGATTATGTCTATTGCATGCGCAAATTTGGGCTGATCGCAGCGATTGTGGGCTTTGGGATCCTGGCAGCCGGCCTTTTGCTCCGATTGCTTGCCAATAGTCCTGTATACCTGGCTCTGGATGCCCGGCGTCGCTCTGTTCGCGGCCGGCAGCGCCCTTTTCTTCTGGTCCCGCTGGGCAAGCCTGCCGCCGGTCGTGCCCATGCCCAATGCCGACGGCCGTTGGGCACCGATACCGCGCGGCTGCTCGACAACTTCGAACAGCGCTTCGCCGAGCTCAAGGGCCGCAAGCCCAATGCCACCGTCCTGGGCGATCTCTACACCCTCGGCAACCAGCTGGAACAGCGCGGGCGCATCGCCGCAGGCCACCGCGGTCTACCGGCACCTGGCGACGCTTCGACAACACCTACAGCGATGTCGCCGCGCGCCTGCGCCGCCTGATGGACGCCGAGCGCAGCAAGCCCAAGGCGGCCGACCACCGGCAACCGCCGTGCCTCGCCAGGCTGCCACGGGCGCGACGACGCCCGAATCTGCGCGCGCCGCCGGACGAGATGCGCCGCCGCGGCTGCGGCCGCCGTGGCCGCGGCGTGCCCGACGCCGAGCGGCTCGGCCGCTACCAACTCGAGCGCGAAATCGGCCGCGGCGCCATGGGCGTCGTTTACCTCGGACGCGATACCGCGATCAATCGCATGGTGGCGATCAAAGCCATTCCGCTTGCCAGCGAATTCAGCGATGCCGAACTCGTCGAGGCGCGATCGCGCTTCTTTCGCGAAGCGGAAACCGCAGGCCGGCTCAATCATCCGAATATCGTGACGATCTACGATGTGGGCGAGGAGCGCGGCTTGGCCTATATCGCCATGGAATATTTGAAGGGCCGCCATTTGAGCGACTATGCGAAGTCCAATAATTTGCTGGAGCCGCGCAAAGTGCTGGAGATCATCGCCCGCACCGCCGAAGCACTGGGATTTGCGCACAAACAGCAAGTGGTCCACCGCGATATCAAGCCCGCAAATCTCATGTACGACCCGAGCACCGACATGTTGAAAATCACCGATTTCGGCATCGCGCGCCTGAGCGGCGCCGGCAGCACGCAGAACGGGAATCGTGCTCGGAACGCCCTCCTTTATGTCGCCCGAACAGCTCGAGGGACGAACTGTGACAGGTCACTCGGACTTGTTTTCCCTGGGTGTTAGCCTATTTCAATTGTTGACCGGCCAGCTTCCGTTCACCGCTGATTCGATGACCGGGCTGATGCAGCAGATCGCCGAAGCGCCGCATCCGCCGCTGCGAGCATTCCGACCGGACTTGCCCGCCTGCGTCGAGAGCGTGATCGATCGGGCACTGGCCAAGAATCCCGAAGCACGGTACGACTCAGGCGCGCAAATGGCGGCAGCCCTGGATGACTGTCGAGCGCGGATGGCCAGCGGATCGCCATGAGTGGATTAACTGCATGATACGAAAAGCGACAAAAGGCCCATGAGTTTGAAGGGGAAAATCGCCAGCGTGGCGCTGACCGACACCGGCAAGGTCCGCGAGCACAACGAGGACATGATCGGCAGCGAGGCCGACATCGGCCTGTTCGTGCTCGCCGACGGCATGGGCGGCTACAACGCCGGCGAGGTCGCCAGCGGCATCGCCGTCAAGACCATCATCAACCTGGTCCGCGATGCCTTCGTGCGCGAGGACCTGAGCGTCCGCGACCCGGAGTCCGGACTGACGCGCCCCAGCATCATCCTGCGTGACGCGATTCACAGAGCCAACAAAATCATCTACCACACCTCCAAGACCCAGCCGCAATGTGAGGGCATGGGCACGACGGTGGTGGCCTGCCTGTTCCACGACAACAAGGTCTCGATCGCCCACGTCGGGCGATTCCCGGGCTTACCGCCTGCGGGACAACCGCTTCGAGCAGATGACCCTGGATCATTCGCTGCTGCAGGAGCTGGTCGATCGGGGCTTCTACTCCCAGCAAGAAGCGCAGCGGGCGACCAACAAGAATTATGTTACACGGGCCCTCGGGGTGGAGCAGAATGTCGAAGTCGAGATCCACGAGCAGCCGGCGCAGAAAAGTGACTACTACGTACTGTGTTCGGATGGCCTTTCTGACATGATCGAGGACGAGGACATTCACTTAACAATCAGCACCTTTAGTGCTAATCTTGATACTGTTGCTAAGCAATTGATACAGCTGTCGAACGATAACGGCGGCCGGGATAATGTCTCGGTGATCATGGCGCACGTCGAGGAGCCGTTCCCGGCGCACCGGCGTATATTTGACAAAATCTTGGGATGGTTCGGCTAGCGAAATGGAGTCTGAATGGCACGCCTGATGCTCAGCTTGGACGGTCAAGTCCTCGCGGAATACAACATGAACAAAGAGCGCTACACGATCGGGCGCCTACCGGACAACGATATTCGTATCGACAATCCGGCGGTGAGCGGTCACCACTCGCTCATCATCAACATTCTGAACGACTCCTTCCTGGAGGACTTGAACAGCACCAATGGCACCTACGTCAATGGCAAGCTGATCAAGAAGCATGCGATGCAGCATGGCGATGTGATCACCGTCGGGCATCACCAATTGCGCTTCGTCGACAGCCAGGATGGCGAGGCCGAGCAGGACGAATTCGAAAAGACCATGGTCATCACGCCCAGCTCGCAGGGCGAGGACCGCATCCGCCGGGTCAGCGCCGCGGTGGATCAGGCCGCCAAGGCGGTCGCTGTCCAAGCGGCCCAGCGTGCCGGACAATGCGACGGCGCTGCCGAAGGCCAAGCTGCAGGTGCTCAGCGGCGCTTTCGCCGGCCGCGAACTCGAACTGACCAAGGCGCTCACCACGCTTGGGCCGTCCCGGGCGTGCAGGTCGCCGCCATCACGCGCCGCTCCGAAGGCTATTTCATCGTGCACGTGGATAGCGGCAAAGAAAACGACTATCCGCAGGTCAACGGCGTGCCGATCGGACCGCAAGCGCGGCGCCTGAACGACAACGACGTCGTGCAGCTCGCCGGCGTGAAGATGGGGTTCTTCGAGAGCTGATATGGCCCGAACCTAGGGAGTGATCCCGTAGCTTCTTGAATTGTTCTTCGATGCCGGGCGCAAGCTTGACGGCGTCCGCAATGTCCGCCTCGCCCTCACTGCCGTGTTCTTCTCGCGATTTTTCGCGACGCCGCGTCCGTAGAGCGACCACGCAAATCTTGGGAGACAACTTCAGACGAGGCGTCGAAGTCCGCGATCGACTTATCGTAATCGCCGAGCCGCAACCGAACCAGGCCGCGATTGTTCAGCACACTGGCGTTGAAAGGGCTGCCCTTGGCAGCCAATTTGAGTGCTTGGTTGCAATTGCTCAGAGCCTTTGTCAAGATCTTTGCCCTGACCACCGCCCGCGACCAAACAGCAGATTATTCAGAGCGGCAGGGCAATTTCGAATCCACGGCGTGCGACAGCATCCACAGATTTCGAACTGCGCTGATCGCCGCAATTCATGATGTCGGCGCGCTGGTACTCGATCGCCAGTTCATATCGGATATCCGCCTCTTTGGCTGCGGCCCGATCGACCGAATCGAGGTCGGCTTTTGCAGCCGGAGATCTCCTTGCTTCGAATGCGTAACTCGGCGCGATTCATCAACGCGGGCACGTAGTCCGATTTGAGCTCGAGCACTCGATTGAAATCCGCCAGCGCCAAGTCGGCTTCGCTGTTCCGCCAGAGAACAACACCGCGCTGATAACAGGTACTCGGCGTTATTGGGATCCAACTCGCAGGCGCGCGTTAGATCCGCAAGCGCGTGTTCGAAGTCGCGGCGCGCGGCGAAAGCGGCGCCGCGCCGTGCCGTAGCGCCTCCGCCGTTGCGGGCTCGTCGTCTGCTTTTCTGGCGTCCATCGGCTGAGCAGTGGCTCGCGATCGCCGCGGATGAAACCGCTGCGGCTCGCTGGCGTCCGGCGACGACTTGGACAGATTGAAGACCGGGCCGCCGTTGTAGGTTAAAATAGTCCTTGTGCTGGCTGTTGGCGACGTAAATCATGATGCGACACGAAAAAATCCGCGCCGATCAACATATCGGCATCCCCTAGATCGACGTCCGAGATCCGCAATCGTGCATTCTTGATCTCTTCGCCATCGCCGATCTTGAAGCTCGCAAACGGCGCGATGTATTGCTTTGACCAATGCCCGCCGATCCCCTGGCCGTAGCCCGCGTCAACCACGCCGGGCGAATCGGGTTTTACTCCCGCGCGTTCCGCGGCTTTGAGGGACAGCACCGAGGCTCCCGCGCCAGTGTCGAATATCGACCCTGATCTTCATGCCATTGATGTATGCCGTCGCCAATGGTGTGCGAATCGCCGTAGTCGCATCCGTCGATTAGATCCATCGCCGAATAAGCTCTGGCCGTGGCGTGACCCAATACGCCAGGACGGCGTTGCTTACAATCCGTCCGTTTGAATCAGCCGTAACGATGCCCTTGGCGAAGTCGTATTCAACATCCCATTTCTCGAAAGAAATTTTGGCCAAGCAGCCACCTGCCCGATCTCCAACCTCGCTGCCGCCCACCAGAAATTCAACATCGTGAATCGTGATGCCCGCCACGGTGAATTCCTTGACGTTGGCGACCGACGTAGAGATGATGCCGCCGATCCCATGAACCGAGAGACCGATCAGGGAGCGGCCTTTAATCTCAAATCGTATTCGGCGGCTGTCGCCGCACTCATCATGCTGTAGAACGCGCCGCTGTCCAAGACGAACTTCGCATCCTTGCCATTGATCTTCGCCGGAACGAGAGGAACCAGTCCAGCCATAGTGATCGGCAGTTCCGCGACCTTGCCGAACTTGGCACTTGGCAAAGCCGAGATCCGGCATCGCCCACAAGGTCAATGATGCAAGCGCCATCGCACAGAATTGCATCAACGAAGTGTTGCGTACAGTTAACGACAAACCGCATCGAGATGCTGAGAACCAAACGACTTCCCTGCAGGCCACACCAGTGATCGAGTCTGCATCAATGCGCTGGGAAGCGTCAAAGGCCTCGGAGCAAAAACCTTAGCAAAGTTTCGTCGCGACGCGCTGGCTGATTCCGCACAGTCAGCGCGTAGGGAATCGTCTCCGCCCATAGCGCGATTTCCTCCACCGGCAATCCCTCACCCCACAGCACGACCGGGTCGCCCAACTGCGGCGCGCGCGGAAGATCCGTGACATCGATGGCCGATCATGTCCATCGATACGCGTCCCGCCGAGGCCCGCGCGCTCGCCGTTGACCAGCACCGGCGTTCCCGACGCCAGACTGCGCGGATAGCCATCGCCGTAGCCCACCGCCGCGACCGCCAGACGCGTCGGCCGCGCTCGCGGTCCAATCGCCGCCATAGCCCACCTGCTCTCCCACGCGCGAGATCCTTGACGGCGATCACCTGCGACTGCAGCGTCATGACCGGCCGCAATCCATGATCCGCGCCGATCGAGCCCGCGAATGGCGAGACGCCGTACAACAGCAAGCCCGGGTCCGCACCCAATCGGCCTGCGATTCCGGGAAGCTCAGCATGCGCCGCCGAGTTCGCCATGCTGCGCTCGCCCGGAAGCGAGCGCGTCGCCGCCGCGAACACGCGCCAATTGCTCCGCCGTCGTGGGTCAGCTCGGGCGAATCGGCGGAGGCCAGATGCGTGCATAGATTCACGGGAGCCTGCACGCGCCGCGAGTGCGCTCAAGGCCGCGTGCGCGGCGCCGAAATGCCGCGCCCTTGAATCCCAGACGATTCATGCCGCTGTCGAGCTTGAGCCACACCTTGAAGCGCACGCCGGCCGGCGCGGCTGCGCAACAGCTCGATCTGTTCGGCGCAGTGCACCACGAGTTCAAAACCGGCGGCCGCCGCCGCATCGAGTTGCTCGCGATCGAATACGCCTTCGAGCAGCACCATGGGCGTTTTGATTCCGGCGGCGCGCAGCGTCAGGCCTTCATCGACCCGCGCCACGGCAAATGCATCGGCCGACTCGAGCGCGCGCGCCACCGCGACGAGTCCATGTCCATAGGCATTGGCCTTGATGACCGCCATGACGCGCGACTTCGGCGCGCCATTCGCGCACCACGTTGCAGATTGTGGCGGAGCGCGCCGATGTCGATCGTCGCGCTCACCATCGGGGTCACGCGAGTTCACCGAGATCACATCACGCAGCGGTATCACCGAAACACGCCCTCGGCGTAGGACTCCGGCGCGTAGTTCTCGAACTTGGTGTACTGGCCCAGGAAGGTGAGCTGCACATCGCCGGTCGGGCCATTGCGCTGCTTGGCGATGATGATGTCGGCGATGCCTTTGCGCGTGGTGTTCTGGTCGTACACTTCTTCGCGGTAAATCAGCAGAATCAAGTCGCATCCTGTTCGAGCGCATCCGCTTTCGCGAAGATCCGACATCACCGGCTTCTTCTCGACGCGCTGTTCGACGCCGCGATTCAGCTGCGACAAGCGCAATGACCGGCACTTTCAATTCCTTGGCGAGCGCCTTGAGCGAGCGCGAGATCTCGGAAATCTCCGTCGCGCGATTTTCCTTGGTGCCGGCCACCTGCATGAGCTGCAGATAATCCACGACGATGAGATCGAGCCCGCGCTCGCGCTTCAGGCGGCGCGAGCGCGCGCGAATTTCCGTGGGCGTGAGCCCCGGCGTCTCGTCGATGAAAATCTTGGCGTTGCCCAGCTGCGTCATCGCCGAATCGATTCGCGGCCAGTCCTGCTCCTCGCAGACGTCCCGGAGCGCAGATTGCTTTGATTGATCCGGCCCAGCGAGGAAATCATGCGCAAGGTCAGCGATTCCGCCGACATTTCCATGCTGAATATCGCGGCCGACTTGTTCGAGCCCAGCGCCGCGTTTTCCGCGATGTTCACCGCCAGCGTGGTCTTGCCCATCGACGGCCGGCCGGCAATGATGATCAAGTCGCCGGGCTGCAGGCCCGATGTCATTTCATCGAGCTTTTTGAATCCGGTCGCAATGCCGGTCATCGTGCCGTCGGAGTGATACAGCTCGTCGATGCGGTTGACCACGTCCGGCAGAATGCTCTTGACGGCTCTGAATCCGACCTTGCCGCGCGAGCCGCGCTCGGCGATCTCGAACACCGCACGCTCGGCCTCATCGACGATTTCGCGCGCTTCGCGGCCTTCGGGTTCCAGGGCCGTGCTGACGATCTGATTGCCCGCCGTGATCAGCTGGCGCAGCACCGAGCGCTCGCGCACGATGTCCGCATAGGCTCGAATATTGGCGGTGGTGGGCGTGTCGCGCGCCAGGCGACCCCAAGTAGGACAGCCCGCCGACCTGATCCAGCAGCCCCTGGCTCTCCAGATGACCGGACAGAGTGACGGCATCGCAGGGCTGGCTGCGCTCGATCAGAACCGGCGACGGCCTCGAAAATCAGCCGGTGATCGTTGCGGTAGAAATCCTCGGCGGTGACGCGATCGGCGATCTGATCCCAGGCGGCGGCATCCAGCATCAATCCGCCGAGCACGGATTGCTCGGCCTCGATGGAATGCGGCGGCAGGCGCAGGCCGTCGCCGGCACCCAAGGATCGATTGCTGACGCGAGCGGCCATGCGCAACCCTGAAGGGACGCGATTGCCGGCCGCTACTCTTCGGCGACGATTGTGACCTGTCAAGGTCACATCAACGTCAGTGTGCAAGTGCAACTGCACCTGATGATCGCCGGTGACGCGAATCGGTCCCGTCGGCATGCGCACTTCGCTGCGGCTGATCGGCTGGCCCGCTTTGACGGCGGCCTCGGCGATATCGGCGGTGCCGATGGAACCGAACAGCTTGCCTTCCGCGCCCGCCTTGGCCTTCAGCTCGAGCTTGAAGTTCTCGAACTTCGAGCGCGCGCGCCTGCGCCGCGGCCAGTTCCTGGCCCGCCTTGGCTTCGAGTTCATGCCGCTGCGCTTCGAACTTGGCGATATTCGCCGCCGTCGCCATGGTGGCGCGGCCGGTGGGCACCAGGAAATTGCGCGCGTAGCCCGACTTGACCTTGACGCGATCGCCGATCTGACCGAGGTTCGCGACCTTCTGCAACAATATGATGTCCATGTGCGTTCGCCGATTTAGTGCTGATCTGTGTAGGGCAGCAAGGCAAGAAAGCGCGCGCGGCGAATCGCGAGCTGCAGCTGGCGCTGATAGTGCGCGCGCGTGCCCGTGATGCGGCTCGGAACGATCTTGCCGGTTTCGGTGATGTAGCTCTTGAGCGTGGCGAGATCCTTGTAGTCGATCTGCTTGACGTCATCGGCCGTGAATCGGCAGAACTTCTTGCGACGAAAAAAACGTGCCATGTGTGCTCTCCTTTACCGCATGCCCATGGGCATGTCGTCGTCATCGCCTTCGTCGCCGAAGTCATCGTGACGGCGGGCATTTTCATCCGGCGCGCGCGCCATCGGCGAGGCCTCGGTGACCGCCTCGTCCATCTTGACCACCAGGCTGCGCAGCACCGCATCGCTGAAGCGGAACGAGCCGGTCAGCTCGGCGAGGGTCTTTTGATCGCATTCGATGTTCAGGAGGATGTAGTGCGCTTTGTGCACTTTGGAGATCGGGAAGGTCAGCTGGCGCCGGCCCCAATCCTCGAATCGATGCACCGCGCCGCCGCCGGCAGCGATCATGCCTTTGTAGCGATCGACCATCGCAGGGACTTGCTCGCTCTGGTCCGGATGGACCAGAAGCACGATTTCATAATGTCGCATTGTAGTCTCCCTATGGTTTAAGCCTCCCGTTGCGAGCGGTGAGGCAAGGAGTAAAGCCGGTCACCCGGCAAAAAAGAGCGCGAAGGATACGTTTAAAGGGAGTTTTGGTCAACCGGAGCGTTGCGCGGCATACCTCGAACAGCGCCATCCCTGCAGCCACCGATACATTCAGCGACTCCATATGGCCGGCCATGGGTATTCGCACCAGAAAGTCGCACCTCTCCCGGGTCAAGCGCCGCATACCGCTGCCCTCGGCCCCCAGCACCAGGGCCAGCGGGCGCTTGAGGTCCGCCGCATACAGGGATTGCAGCGCCTCCCCGTCGGTCCCGACCACCCAAATGCCGCGTTCCTTGAGCGCGCTCCAAGGTGCGCGCGAGATTGGTCACGCTGGCGACGGGAACGAATTCGGCGGCGCCCGCCGCCACTTTGCGCACGACCCCGTCCACCGTCGCGGCTCGATCCTTGGGGATCATCACGGCGTGGGCGCCCGCGGCATCGGCGGTGCGCAGGCAGGCGCCGAGGTTGTGCGGGTCGGTTACCCCATCCAGGACCAGCAGCAAGGGATCGACTGAGTCCGACTCGACTCAATGCCTCGACCAGATCGTGCTCGTCCCAGGCCTTCAACGGCCGCATCGCCGCCACTGCGCCCTGGTGCACCACGTCGCCCACCAGTTTGGCCAGCGCATCCGGCGCTGACTGCATGCACATGCACGCCCGCCGGCTGCGCCCGCTCCTTGAGCTCGCGAGCGCGCGCATCGTCGCGCGGCTGCGCAATCCAAAGTTCCAGCACACCGTTCCGGCGCCCGCTCCAGCGCCGCGTTGACGGCATGCAAACCATAGACAAAGTTGCGCTTCGAATCAGCCACGACCGCCGCGTCCGCCGCGTTTTGCCCCGCCTCGCCTCGCCGGCGCTGGCTCGCGCCGCCGCGCCGCGCACTGCGTCGCGCGGTGCCGCGCCGCTGCCGCGGCGCGCGCACCGTGCCGCGGCTTGCCGAGGCATTCGGCATCCACCAATTCGAAGTCGATCTGGCGCTGCGTCAGGTCGACCCGGGTCAATCGCACCCGCACCGAGTCGCCCATTTGCCAGCGCCGGCCGGTGCGTTGCCCCACCAACCCCATGCCGCCGTCTTCAAGCTCCCAGTAATCGCCGGGAATCGCGGAGATGTGCACCAAGCCGTCGATGGGCATTTCCTTCAATTGCACGAATAAGCCGAATTCGAGCGCGCTCGAGATCGTCGCATCGAAGGTCTCGCCGATGCGCGGCTGCAGATACAGACACTTGAGATATCCCATGACGTCGCGCGACGCATCATCGGCGCGCCGCTCGCGCTGCGAACTCTCCGCGCCCAGGGTCTGCAGCTCCGCCGTGGTGTAGCGATGTCCCGATGGCTGAATGTCGGCAGCACCGCAGCCTTGATCGCGCGATGCACCAGCAGGTCGGGATAGCGGCGAATGGGCGAGGTGAAGTGCGCGTACTCCTCGAGCGCGAGGCCGAAATGACCGATGTTGGTTTGCTGGTACACGGCCTGCGCGAGCGAACGGATCACCAAGCCCTCGAGCAGCAGCCCGTCGGGCCGCGCGGCCAAGCGTTCCACCAACTGACGAAATTCGCGCGGCGTCGGCTTCTCCGAGAACTGCCGCGCCCACCTGCAATGCGTTCAAGACCTTCTGCAGCTCGGTGACGCGCTTGTCCTCAGGCTGGCCGTGAACGCGGTACAGGCTGCCCGCCTTTCGCGAGACGCAGCGCCACCGCCGCCTCGACATTGGCGGCGATCATGCACTCCTCGATCAGGCGATGCGCGTCGTTGCGCGTCACCGCATAGAAGCCCTCGATGGTGCCGTTCGCGCCGATGCGCGCCTTGACTTCGCCGCCGCGAAAATCCAGCGCGCCGCGCGCATCGCGCGCCGACTTCAGCGCGCCGTACACCGCATACAACAGTTTGCAGCGAGGCGCGCACCGGCGCCGTCACATCGCGCGGCAGCGGGCGCTTGAGGATTCTGCAAGTAGCTCCACGCCTGATCGTAGGTGAGCCGTGCATGCGAGACGAATCACCGCCTCGTAGAATCGAGCCTTGCCGGGCTTGCCGGTCTTGCTGACGTGCATGTCGCAGACGAATGCCAAGCGTTCGACCCGCGGCATCAGCGAGCACAAGATGATTGGATAGATGTTCCGGCAGCATCGGAATGACGCGATCCGGAAAGTACACGGACGTGGCGCGCGCCCGGGCTTCGATATCCAGCGCGCTGCCGTAGCGCACGTAGTGGCTGACATCGGCGATGGCGACGACCAGCCGCCAGCCGCCGCCGGCGTGGCTTCGGCGTACACGGCATCGTCGAAATCCTTGGCATCCTCGCCATCGATGGTCACCAAGCGGCAGGTCACGCAAATCCTCGCGGCCCTCAAGGTCAGCCGCCGGAACATCCGGGGCAAAAAGATTGGCGTCGCGCAAGACTTCGGGCGGGAATTCCTGCGGCAGGTCATGCCTCAAGATCGCAAAGCGCGCCGCCAGGTCCGACGGCCGCGAGATTGTCGAGCACTCTCGACGATGCGACCGTGCGCCGGGGCGTCCCCTTGCGGACGCTTGGTCACTTCGACGATGACGTTGTCGCCTTCTTTCGCACCGTGCCGGTCGCGCGCGGTCACTTCAATCGAGTACCAATGGCCGGGATCCTCCGGCTCGCACGCGGCCATGATTCTGGCCGGCATGCCAAACGCCGCCGATGCGTTTCGGCGCATCGCCGATGCGTCGAATCAATCGCGCGATACGTCGTCCGCGTTCGTTCATGCCGACGGCGAGCACCTCGACCCGATCGTTGTGCATCAGCGTCGCGGTGTCGGCTCGCGCCAGAACCAAGGGTGCCGAGCCGTCATCCGGCATCACCAGCACCTCGCCGTTGGCGCGGCCGCGGATTCGCCCTGCGACGCGCTCACCCTCGCCCGCCGCTCGCAAAACCGTTTGGCCCCTCGATCGCCTGGCCCTCGCGCACCATCGCCGCCAAGCGCTTGGCGAGCGCTTCGCGCTGCGCATCGGTATTCAGTCCCAGCTGTTTGGCGAGACGCGCCGCAGTCAAAGGCTCCGGCGCTTCGCTCAAATGCTTCAGCAGCAGTTCGCGGCTTGCGATCGGATCCGCGTAGCGCAATTTCTCCAGTTCTAGATTCGGATCCTCGCCGCGCCAATCGTTGCTGCGTTTTGCCGTGAGGCCGCTGTTGCGCCGTGAGCCCGGTCCACGTCGCGTCATGGGGATTTAGGTGTATTGGAAATACGATGCATGGATCAGAAAACCTGTGAAGTGGGTGCGTAAATCTCAAGGGTTGCGCGGCGCGCGACGGTGATTTACGGCAGCAGATTATCAGCTTTGCGAGTCGCCGGGCGCATATTGGGCCAGCGACCCCTTGGCGTGGGCTCGCGAGCGCTTGGCCAACCAATAATACGCGGGCGAGGTAACCACGAGACCTACGATCCACGATAAATCGATGCCGCCGATCGCTTTCGCCACGGGACCCGTATAGAGCTGCGAGTGGATAAAGGGCAACTGCACCAATATTCCCACCGCGTAGCAGGTGACGGCAGGGCCATTGACGCGGCCATAGATCCCGCCATCCTGCCGAAAAAACGCAGCTACGTCGTAGCGACCGTGGCGCAACAGGTAGTAATCCACCAAATTGATCGCAGTCCAAGGGACCAGCACGTACAGCAGGGCCAGGATGAAGCTCTCGTAGTTGGCCAGAAACGATTCCTTGCTGAGCAGCGCGCCGGCAACCGAGAATCCGAACAGAACGATCGACACCACCACGCGAGACCTGCGGCCGGGCGACCAGGATGGAATCAGTGTCTGCCCGAAGGTGAGAGTCGAGA
Organism: uncultured Gammaproteobacteria bacterium; assembly: GCA_963787695.1. Taxonomy (GTDB): domain Bacteria; phylum Pseudomonadota; class Gammaproteobacteria; order Steroidobacterales; family Steroidobacteraceae; genus Bog-1198. Next base: position 3,951,609 of record CAWBDX010000002.1, on the reverse strand, counting down.
GCGCGCCACAGTAAAGATTAATGGCATTGGCGGACGCGATGCTCACCGCGAACACGATCAGCACCAGTGGCGTGATGCCGTGCGTCAGAGTGGCGAATCCCGCCACCAGGCTGCCCTTGGGCGCAGCCAGGCCCACCATCGCCCCCAGTATCATCGGCAGCAGCGATCCCAAGGTACAGCCCCAGTAGCTGGCCCAGAATGCCGGACGCACGCCGGTGTCCGGCGGCATGTAGCGCGTGTAGTCGGACACATAGGGCGCGTAGGCGATCTGCCATACGGCGGCCGCTGATATGGTGCCGAGAAATCCGGACCAATTGAATGCATTGCGACTCAGGAAATTCGCCGGCAGTCCGTGCACCCAGATGATCCATCCGATGGCAAGGAACAAGACGGCGCCCGCGACATAGGACATGAGGCGCGTGTAGGCATGGATGAGGTCGTAGCCATAGATCGCGGCAAGCACGCTGAGGATGCCGACCACGATGATGCCGGGAGTTTCGGTGACGCCGGGCGGCACGCCGGCGAGGGACTCGCCGCATAGCACCAGGTTCGATGCGAGAAATCCGACGTACATGACGATGACGATGCCCACCACCAGCAGCGATCCCAAGGATCCGAATTGGCCGCGGGTTTGCACCATTTGCGGCACGCCCAGCGTGGGACCCTGCGCCGCATGCAAGGCCATGAAAATCGCGCCGACCATGTTGCCGATCACGAGAGCCAGTACGGCGGAGGCGAACGGCAGCGCGAATGTCGTCACCGCCAGTCCGCCCGTAACCACCGTCAGCAGCATGATGTTCGACCCGAACCACACGGTAAACAGATCGCGCGCCGTGCCGTGACGCTGATCCAATCCAATGGGTTGGATCGTGCTGATCTCCAACTGCGTTGCGTGTTCGCGATTCGTCGTGTTTGCTGGCTTCATTCAGTCCGGCACAAGTCGTTGGGTTACTCCGAAAAAAGAGCGGCAATGCGCGGCAAACTCGAGCGCCATCGGGCCTAAGTTGCGGCCGGCCAGGGTCGCGAGAACCAGACGGCTGTTCTTCACAGCATCGCTCAAGGGCCGGGCCAGCAGCGCGCGGCCGTCATAGGTCATGTTATTGGCAGGCTTGGTCGCCAAAATGCTGTAGCCCAATCCATGACCGACGAAGCCGCGAACCATTTCGAGGGACCGGGTGTGAAAGCCCACCTGCGGCTCGAGACCCAGCTCCTTGAACAACGACAGGAAATAACTGCGGCCGGGCTCCAGATCGAGAAGCACCAAGGGTTCACGCTGCAGATCACGCAATGCGATGCACGGCTTCTGACCCAGCGGATGGCCGTCGGGCAGCAGCACGTACGGCGTCAATTCGGCCAATGGCGAGACGCGCAGGCCATCACTGAGACCAATTTCGTAAAGCAGTGCGACCTCCATATCGCTGCGCTTGAGACTTGCAATCAGATGATCCTGATCCGCCTCCAGCAGCGTGAGCGCGACGCCGGGATGTAATTTGGTGAGGCGCGCGACCAGCGCCGGCATCACATACGGTGCGAACATTTGGTGGCAGCCGATGGACAGCTGCTGCCCCGCTGCAGATCCGCGCGGGTGTCGCCGCTTGTGGAATCGCCGCGGCACTCCGTACGCACGATTGGCATAAATCAACGGCGCCCCGCCGCCGGCCACGAAAATATCCTGCACCGAGCCAAACACCACAAAGTGCGATCCGACGCGCTCGCTGGCAGTCACGCGACAGTCGAACGCAACCAAGGCATCGGCTACGCGCGGCGCTCCGGTGACTTGTGTGGTCCACTCGGTGCAGTTGAATCTCGCGACACCGCGCGCGCCGCGCCGGCCCGCGAAGCTGTCGGAAATGTGGGATTGGTCGTCGCGCAAGACATTCACGCAGAAAACGCCGTTCTCCAGCAATGCCGTGGCGACCGAGCTCTTATGATGGATGCAGACCAGCAAGGTGGGCTGTGGCGTATCGGCCGACACCGACACCATGGCGGACACCGTGATTCCGTGCCGCCCGGCGGCCCCATCGGTGGTGACCACATTTACAGTACAGGCGGCGTGGCTCATCCCCAGCAGGAACCGCTGACGCAGCGCATGATCCGAAGCGGCGGGCTGCGCGCTGGCTTGCGAGTCGCTCATTAAGCGGTAGCGTCGGCAGTGCCTGGCGGCCTGCGCACGCTCGATTGCGCAGCGAACCACTGGCCGAGGGCGATGTCGCCGGCCATGCGATCAACCAATCGGCGGCTTTCCTGACGAATTGAAGCGACCCATCCCAATCGAAATTTCGGGCGGCGACCTGCGTGTTTTAAGTTTAGCATGTCATGCGCGAAAGCCAGGAGCGGAGCAGATTGACAAGCCCCAAATCAGTGCGTACATTCCTGCGCCTCGCGTACGGCGGACCCATCTTGCCCAGGTGGCGGAACTGGTAGACGCGCTGGTTTCAGGTACCAGTGAAGCAATTCGTGGAGGTTCGAGTCCTCTCCTGGGCACCAACACAATCAGCCCGCGTTCACTGGCGCGTGGCGCGGCGAATCCCGGATGTGGTCAGGAACCTCTCTTCGGCGACGCGCACCAGATCGCGCCCTTCGTTCTTCGCCACATACAGTGCGGCATCCGCGCGCGCGATGAGCTCATCCAGCGAGCGCATCGTGCTTTTCACGCATTGCCAGACCCGCGCTCAAGCTGACGCGCAGTCCGGCGCCGGACGGCGGCAACATTAATGCCAAACACCAGGGTGCGCAGGCGCTCGAGAGTCGCCATCGCCACATCGGCGGTCGCATCGGGCATGATCAGCAGGAACTCCTCGCCGCCCCACCGTCCCAGCACATCGCCGGCGCGCAGTCGACTCGCGCCCCATGCGGGCGAACTCCTTGCAACACATAGTCGCCCGTCGCATGCCCGCAGCGATCATTGATGAATTTGAAGTGATCCATGTCGATGATCGCGATGGTCAGCGGCTTCTGTGTTGCTGTCGGCCGTCGTCGAGCGCGTCGCTCGCCAGTTCCGCGGTGCGGCGCCGGTTCGGCAATCCGGTCAATCCGTCCAGGCTCGCCAAGCGCACCAGCTGCTGACGGAAGCGCAGGTTGGTGACCAGGAAATAAATGAGCAGCGCGATCACCAGCACGCGCCGATACGGCGGCGATCGCGTTCCAGCGCAATTGCTGCGCTTGGCGCTGAGATTGCTCCTGGGACAGGTCCAGTTCGCGCTTCAACAGACGCGTTGCGCTCGATCTCGCGGTCCGTCTCGAAGCGCGCGCGCAGCGCCGCAGCTTGCTTGGTGCGATCGGCGTCGTTGGTCGCGGTGTAGCGGCGCATGTATTCGGCCAGATCGTTGTAGGCGTCGCGGTAATTATGCAGCGCGGCGTTGGTGCGCGCGCGCCATTGATACAGCGACGGCCACACGACGCGGCAGCACATCGGTGCCGCTGTGATCGAGCACTTCGTTCAAGGTCGCCAGCGCCTTCTCAGGATGGCCTTCCGCCAGATCGATGCGCGCCAGCAGCGCCTCGGTTTCCTTCATCTCGTCCGAGAACTTGCGACGCGATGAACGTGAACAAGGCGTTCTCGCACGCTGCCCGCGCCTTGATGAGCTGGCCCAATTCGACGCGCGCATCGCACATGCGCACATCGGCAAACGCGACGCCCTGCGTATCGTCCAATTGCGCGCTAAGCTTGCGAGCCTCGTCGAATTCATCGATGGCCTCGGCATACTTTCGCATCAAGATCAGAATTCGGCCGCGCAGAAATCGGTCGACCGACAGCGCGAGCGGCGCGTGCTGGGCGGTATCCCAATCGATTGCTTCCTGATTCAGGGCCAGGGCCTGCGGGTAATCTCCCATGCCGCGCAGCACGGTGGACAAGCACGCTCGGCGGCCAGCACCCGCGGCTCGGCGAACGCGGGCGTGGTGCTGGAGTCGTAGGCCTGCGTCAGGCTGCCGATCGCCAGATCCTCGCGATCCTCGCGGTACTGCAACAGGCCGCGGCCGATGAGCAGGCAAATGTCCGCAAGGGATCCGCGGTTTTGCGCCGCTTGCGCCTCTTCGGTCGCTTTGACGGCCGCGGCGATGCCCGCCTGGTCGTACACATTCTCCGCATACGTCGACAGCAAGTCGATGCGCACCGGATCGGTGTTGTCGGTGGCGAATTTGAGTCCCTTGAAGACGGCGTCCCGTGCCTTGGACTCCAGCTCGAGGATGCTGAAGGCCTGCGCCTGCACGCTGTACAGTGAGGCCAGCCGCTGCGGGTCGGGGTGCGCGAGCCTGCAGCTCCGCATCCAGCAGCGCCCGACCTTTCTTCAGCGCGGCATTGTGCGTCCTGGTCGACCAGCGTCTGCAATGCCCGTATTGCCGGGTCCGCATTGGGCAGACAGGCGGCCGGCGCCGGTCGGGAACGCAAGCGTCCATGCAGCCAGCAGCACGGCGCAAATGCCGCCCTATTCCCGCTCGGGAAGCGCGCCGGCCCGCATAACTGGACTTACACATGATCGACGGGAAATTACGGGTTTCCCCGATATCGGTACGTTACCGAATGTCACGGTTTTCAACTTCTGCAGAGCATGCGCGCGAACGCGTTGCTCAGTGCAGGCCGACTGTGACCCAAGTCGCAGGCCGGCCGGCCGCCCTGCGAACGAGAAGGGTGACAAAATCGCCGCAAATGGGGCATATTGGACAGCGCGTAACATATATCTTGCCCCGCAACAACAACAAAAAGGATAGGGCCATCTATGTCATCCACGTTTTTTGATCGCGAAAGCACGATTGCCGGTCCTGGTTTCAACCGCTTCCTGGTCCCGCCCGCCGCCCTCGCGGTGCACCTCTGCATCGGCCAGGTCTATGCCTTTTCGACCTTTAATCTGCCGCTGACCAAGCTCATCGGCCTGACCGCAATCGGCCCCGGGCGACTGGAATCTGAAGGAACGTCGGCTGGATTTTCTCCATTGCCATCGTGTTTCTGGGATCCTCGGCCGCCGTGTTCGGGCGCTGGGTGGAACGCGTCGGGCCCCGCAAGTCCATGTTCGTCGCGGCGCTGTGTTTCGGCGGCGGATTCCTGGTGTCCGCGGTGGGCATCCAGCTGCACCAGCTGTGGATCATTTACCTGGGCTACGGCGTGCTGGGCGGCTGCGGACTCGGCATCGGCTACATCTCGCCGGTTTCGACCCTGATCAAATGGTTTCCCGACCGCCCCGGCATGGCCACCGGCATGGCCATCATGGGTTTCGGCGGCGGCGCGCTCATTGCCGCGCCGCTGTCGGTGCTGCTGATGGAGCATTTCAAGACCGCGACGTCCAATGGCGTGCTCGAAACCTTCGTCACCATGGGCGTGATTTATTTCATGTTCATGATGATCGGCGTGTTTACGCGTGCGCGTTCCCGCCGCCGACTGGAAGCCGGCCGGCTGGAGTGCCGCCCGCGCAGCCCAAGAAGCTGGTGACCTCGGCCAATGTGTCGGTCGACGTGGCCTGGCGCACGCCGCAATTCTGGCTGCTGTGGGTGGTGCTGTGCATGAACGTCACCGCCGGCATCGGCGTGCTCGGCCAGGCGTCACCGATGATCCAGGAAATGTTCCCCGGCCGGGTGACCGCCGCCGCCGCTGCGGGCTTCGTCGGCTTGATCAGTCTGTTCAACATGATCGGCCGATTCTTCTGGGCCTCGCACCTCCGACTACATCGGCCGGCGCAACACCTACATGGTGTTCTTCCTGCTCGGCATCGTGCTGTACTCCGCGGTACCGACGCTCGGCCATATCGGCTCGATCCGCTTTGTTCGTTGCGGCCTTCTGCGTCATTCTTTCCATGTACGGCGGCGGCTTTGCCACCATTCCGGCCTATCTGCGCGATATGTTCGGCACGTACCAGGTCGGCGCCATTCACGGCCGGCTGCTCACCGCGTGGTCGGTGGCCGGCGTGCTGGGTCCGGTGCTGGTGAATTACATTCGCCAGTACCAGATCGACAATGGCGTGCCCAAGGCGCAGGCCTACTCGGTCACCATGTACATCATGTGCGGATTGTTGCTGATCGGATTCTTGTGCAATTTCGCGATGCGCGCGGTCGATGCTAAATACTATTACCAAGCTCCAATGACGCCCGAGAGACACCCATCATGAAACTTCGACTCGCCGTGCTGTGGATCGCGGTTGGAATCCCGCTCGCGTGGGGAGTTTTTAAAACGCTGCAGAATGCGATGAAGTTGTTTCAGTAGCCACACGCGGCAAACGCCGCTTCAAACGGAGTCATCCATGCACATCCACTTGGGTCTCGCGCCGCTGGTTTCGCTCATCGCCGGCATCCTCATTCTGGTGATGCCGAAACTGCTGAACTACATTGTCGCCCTGTACTTGATCGCCATCGGGCTGATCGGCTTGTTCGGCGCCGGCGGTGAATTACACTTCGTGTGAATTAGACCGCGCCGACCGGGCGTCGCTTCAATCGAAGGGATTTTGGCGAATGATGGTTTGGTCGCGATCCGGACCGGTGGAAATGATGGTGATCGGCACGCCGACCAGAGACTGCAGTCGCTCCAGTATCTCCGGGCGTTGGCCGGCAAGTCCTCGTAGCGCGTAATGCCGACCGTGCTCTCCTTCCAGCCCGGCCACTCTTCGTACACCGGCTTCGCAGTCGCCGAAGTTCTCCGACAGCAGCGGCGGCGTAGGTGCGATGCCGGCGTCGGTTTTGTAGCCCACGCAAACGCGAATCGTGTCCAGGCCATCGAGCACGTCGAGTTTGGTCACGCACAGCAACGAGCAACTGCTGTGCACGATGGATCGCCGCAAGGCCACCGCATCGAACCAGCCGCAGCGCCGCCGCCGCCCGGTAACCGACCAAATTCATGGCCGACGCGGGATAGATACTCGCCGTACTCGTCGAACAGCTCGGTCGGAAACGGACCCGCGCCGACGCGCGTGGCATAGGCTTTGACGATGCCGAGCACCTCGTGCAGCCGCCGCGGTCCTAAACCGGTGCCGGCCGCGGCGCCGCCCGCGGTGGTGGTCGAAGAGGTCACGTACGGATAGGTGCCGAGGTCCACGTCCAGCATGGCCCCCTGCGCGCCTTCGAACAGCACATTGCGGCCGTCGACGCTCAATTGCTCGAGGATGCCGGTAACGTCCGCCACCAGCGGCTTCAGGCGCTCGCCCAGTTCCAAGTTCGATTCCAACACTTGCTGGAAATCGACCGGCGCCGTTTGGAAATAGCGCTGCAAAATGAAGTTGTGGTAGTCGAGGATCTCGCCCAGCTTCGCCGCGAAGCGCTCGCGATGGAACAGATCCGCGACGCGCAGCGCGCGGCGCGCCACCTTGTCCTCGTAGGCAGGGCCGATGCCGCGGCCGGTAGTGCCGATGGCATTGGCGCCCTGCGCCTTCTCGCGCGCGCGATCGAGGGCGACGTGCGAGGAGAGAATCAGCGGGCAGGCCGGGCTCACGCGCAGGCGCTCGAACACCGGCACGCCCTGCCCGATCAGCATTTCGGCTTCCTTGAAAAACGCCTCGAGCGACAGCACCACGCCGTTGCCGATCAAACATTGCACGTGCGCGTGCAGAATTCCGGAGGGGATCAGCGACAGAACGGTCTTCTTGCCGCCGATGACCAAGCGTGTGTCCGGCGTTGTGGCCGCCCTGGAAGCGCACCACTGCCTGCACTTGATCGGTCAGCAGATCGACGACCTTGCCCTTGCCCTCGTCGCCCCACTGCAGACCGATCACAACCAGGTTTTTACCCATTGCGCGCCATCCACAGCAATGCCAGTCCCGCCACCATGCTGATCAGTCCACCCCAGCGCAGCTGCGACGGCTCGGTTTTCGCGAGCTTCGCCATCAGCCGCTGCGCGGCGGCCGGATTGACGAAGGGCAGTATGCCTTCGAGCACCAAGTACAAGGCGAAGGCGCCGCCCAAATAGCGCGCGAGTTCGGTCCAACCAATGTCCATCATCGTGTAGGTCTAGCGCTGCGGCGGCTGCGGCTGCGGCTTATTGAAATACTTGAAGTAGGCATTGTCCGGCGCGATCACCAGCATGTCGCCCTGCGTGCCGATCGCCTCGCGATAGGACTGCATGCTGCGATAGAAGCTGTAGAACTCGGCGTTCTTCGAATACGACTTGGCATATACCTCGCTCGCGGACGCATCGCCCTGTCCGCGAGTCTGCGCGGCCTGCCGCGCCGCATCGGCCAGAATTTCGCGTCTGCTCCTTGTTCGCCTCGGCGCGGATGCGCTCCGCGGCCTCCACGCCCTCGGCGCGCAGTTTGGCGGCCTGCGCCTTGAATGAGGCTCGCATGCGATCGAACACCGAGTCCTGCACCTGCTGCGGCAGATCGATCTTGGTGATGCGCACATCGACCAGTTCGATGCCGAGCTGCTCGGCGAGCGGCCGCGCCGTTTTCATCATGGCGTCGGTGAATTCCGCGCGCTCGGCGGTGATCACCTGCTGCAGCGTGCGCTGCGTGACCACGCTCTTGATGCTGTCCTTGACGGTCTCGCCGAGGCGCGCGTTGGCGACCTCTTCGCGTGCCGCCGGTCGCTTCGTAGTAGCGGCGCAAATTCTGGATGCGCCACTTGACGTAGAAATCCACATTCAGCTGTTCCTGCTCGCGCGTCAAGAAATGCTCGGCCGGATACATCTGCGTGAGGATGCGCTTGTCGAAGCGGCTGACTTCGTTGACCAGGGGAATCTTGAAATGCAGCCCGGGCTCGATAATTCGATTCGACGATTTCGCCGCCGATCGACTTGATGGCGAGCTGCCCCTCGCTCACCGTGAACACGCTGGCGCGCACCACCAAAATGACGGCCACCAGCCCCAGCAACATATACAGCAGTCGGTTTTGCATCAGCGTCACCCCACGCGCGCGCGCCGGATCCTCGGCCGGCGTGACCTGGATCTCCGGCAGCCGCGCCGGCGCCACGGTCATCGTGTCGTTGGGCATTGGAGATGGACTGCGGTCCCGGCGCGATCAATTTATCGAGCGGCAAGTACATCATGCTGTTGCCGGTCTTGGTATCGACGATGACCTTGCGCGAATTCTTGTAGACATTTTCCATGGTCTCGAGATACATGCGCTCGCGCGTGACGGCGGGCGCGTGTTCGTACTGGCTCAAGACCTGATCGAAGCGCGAGGTTTCGCCCTGCGCCAGGGCCAGCACCTGCAGGCGATAGGCCTCGGCATCGAGCAGATTCTTGGCGGCCTGCGCCGCGCGCGCGCGGCACCACATCGTTGCGATAGGTTTCCGCTTCCTGCTGATAGCGCTGGCGGTCCTTGCCCGCCTTGATGGCGTCGCGCTGCGCATCCTGCACGGGTTCGGGCACGATCGACGTCGCCCAATTTCACGCTGATGATGCGGACGCCCATGTCGTAATTGTCGAGGGTCCGCTGCAGCAGCACTCGGCGCGGTCCGTGATCGACGGATCGAACGCCAGCGCCTTGTCGAGCGAGGCCTGGCCGACCGCCTCGCGCATGGCGCTTTCGCTGACCTGCACCAGCGTCTCTTCGACGTCGTTGACCTTGAACAGATACTTGAGCGGATCGGGCTTGGTGTACTGCACGGCCGATTTGACCTCGACCAAATTGGTGTCGGCGGTGAGCATTCTGGCATCGTCGGTGACGCTGTACTGCTGCGAGACATTGACGATGATCTTTCTGCTCGATCGGCCAGGGCAGATGCCAGTTGTAGCCGGGACCCGTGGTCTGCACATACTTGCCGAAGCGCAGGATGACGGCGCGCTCCTGCGCATCGACGCGGTACAGGCCGCTGCCGATCCACACCGCACCGATCAGGACCAGAATGCTGCCCAGGCCCTTGCCGAAGCCGGGAGAACCCTGCCCGCCGCCGATCCCGCCGCCGCCGCCGCGCCCGAACAGCGACGCTCAAGCGGCGCTGGAAATTGCGCAGCACATCGTCCAAATCGTTCTGCGATTGTTGCGGGCGGTTCCAGGGATTGCGTTTTTCCCCGCCAGGTTCGTTCCAAGCCATGAGTTATGCCTAGTTATAAGTTGCGGAGTATTGGGTTCATGGATGCCGAGCCGAGCATTCTAACAGGCGACTCGCCGCCCACATAGAGAGCTCAAGCGACGCGCTGTTCGCGGGCTCGAGCGCGTGCTACCTAGAGTTGACGCCCTTGGCGCCCAGCAATTTGGCAACTTCGGTCAAATCGAGCTCGACATCCAGCTCCCAGCTGCCATCCTCGCATTGCCGCTCGGCGCGCACGGCGTTGCGCTTGTACAGTTCGGATCGGACGGCGGCAGCTTGCAGTTCCAGATGCAACGTACGGCGCACCTGATTGGGACGCACCGCGCTGCGCCAGCGATTCGCGCAAGCTCTGCAAGCCCAGCACCGGTTACCGCAGACACCCAGGCCTGCAGTCGGCGACGCCGTCGGCCCCGAGAATGATTCGCGGTGCATCGCCGACTCAAGTCGATCTTGTTGAATACCACGCAGTTCGCGGATCTCGCCCGCGCCGATGCCGCGCAGCACCTCGCGCACCTGCTCCATGCGCTCATCGCGCTTAGGATCGCTGGCATCCACGACGTGCAGCAGCAGATCCGCATCGCGGGCCTCCTGCAGCGTGGAGCGAAACGCGGCCACCAGTTCGTGCGGCAGAGCGCGCACGAAGCCCACGGTGTCGGCCAGCACCACCTCGCCGACGCCCGCCAATTTGACCCGGCGCACGGTGGGATCGAGCGTCGCGAACAGCTGATCGGCGACATAGGTGTCCGACTCCGGTCAGCGCATTGAACAGTGTCGATTTGCCGGCATTGGTGTAGCCGACCAGCGCGACCGTCGGCACCGGCACCTCGCGCCGCACATGGCGTCCGGTGTCGCGCTGCCGATCCAGCTTCTCCAAGCGCGACCGCAAGCGTGCGAATGCGCTTGGCGATCAAGCGCCGGTCGGTCTCCAACTGGGTTTCGCCGGGACCGCGCAGTCCGATGCCGCCTTTCTGGCGCTCAAGGTGAGTCCAGCCTCGGACCAGGCGCGTGGCCAGGTGCGAAAGCTGCGCAAGTTCAACTTGCAGCTTGCCCTCAAAACTGCGCGCACGTTGCGCAAAAATGTCTAAAATCAAGCCGTTACGATCCAATACTCGACGTCCAGTCAGTTTCTCCAGATTGCGCTCCTGGCTGGGGGTAAGGGTCTGATCGACCAGCACCAGATCGGCGCTGCTGCGCTTCGGCGAAGGCGCGGATCTCCTCGGCCTTGCCGGAGCCGACGAAGTACTTCGGATCCGGGCGCGCGCGCGCGGCCAGCACAGTACCCACTCGAACGGTACCCGCGGAGGCGGCCAACGCCGCAAATTCAGCGATATCGTTCGGATCCACCGGATGACCGATGCCGACGCCGACTAGAACAGCGCGCTCACCGCCCTGCGGGCGTTCAAACAATTGCAGAGCGCCACCCACTCATTCGACGATAGCCGGTTCCGTCACTTCGCCATCCTCGCCGGTCGGCAATCGCACATTGCGCGCGGGCACGACCGTGGAAATGGCATGTTTGTAAACCATCTGACTCACGCTATTTCTCAGCAACACGACGAACTGGTCGAATGAATCGATCTGTCCTTGTAATTTGATGCCGTTCACGAGATAAATTGAAACGGGCACCCTTTCTTTGCGCAGGGCATTCAAAAATGGATCCTGCAGAGACTGGCCACGGGCCATGGGTAAAGCTCCTTGTTTTTAGTGTCGTTTGTACTGCCGTATCACTTCCATGCGGCACGAGGCACATACCTGATTAATGCTAGCACAGCGCATGGCTCGCGTTATATGGAAGACCACTACGCAAATCCGCCCTTGGACAGTGCATCAAATAATCGCGCGTGCAACCTCCGGATGCATGGAATCCAACCACTGTGCGTGCGCGCGCCGCCGCAGCCAGGTCAACTGCCGCTTCGCGAGTTGTCGCGTCGCCGCAATCGCCTGATTCTTCGGCCTCCTTCAACGCACATTGTCCCGCCAAATGTCGCCATACCTGTCGATATCCGACCGCACGCATGGATGGATGTTCCGCGCTCAAATCGCCTCTTTCGTACAAGCTCCTCACTTCGGCCACGAAGCCGGCGTCGAGCATCGCCTTGAACCGCAATTCGATCTTGGTGTGTAACTCGGCGCGTTCAAGGGGGGCAATGCGCAAATTCCATGACATTTACGTCGGCAAACACCGACACGCCGCTGCTGTTGCAGTTTTGTGATGGTCTCGCCGGTGAGCCGATACACCTCCAGCGCCCGCTGGATGCGCTGCGGATCGTTGACATGAATACGCGCCGCCGCCTGCGGATCCACCCTGGCCAGTTCCTCGATGCACGCGCGGCCCAACCCACCTCCGCCGCCTGCGCGTCGATCTCTGCACGCACCTTCAAGGTCCGCCTCCGGCAGTGCCGCAATTCCGGCGCTCAATGCATGGAAGTACAGCATGGTGCCGCCGACCAGCAGGGGTTGCCGCCCGCGCCGCCAGATCTCCTGCATGCGCCAGCTGCGCGTCGCGCACAAATTCGCCGGCCGAGTAGCTCGCCGTGGGATCGCGGATGTCGATCAAATGATGGGGAATGCGCGCGCGCAGCGTGCTCGGACCGGGCTTGGCGGTGCCGATGTCCATGCCGCGATACACCAGCGCGGAATCGACGCTGATGATTTCCAGCGGCAGCTGTTCCGCCAGGCGTCACCGCCAGAGTCGGACTTGCCGGCGCCGGTCGGGCCCATCAACAGCACCGCCGACGGCGCTCGGTTGCCCGGCGTTGAGACGCCCGGCGCATCAGCGTCCGCGCAGAAATAGCCGATCCAGGTCGTCCAGCGACAAACGCACCCAGGTCGGGCGGCCATGATTGCATTGATCGGCGCGCTCGGTTCCCTCCATTTCGCGCAGCAGCGCGTTCATCTCCGGCAGGCTCAAGGAGCGCTGCGCACGCACCGCGGCGTGGCAGGCCATGGTGGCGAGCAAGTGATTGATCGACTCCTCGACGCGCCGCGAATGGCCCTGCTCCAGCAAGATCCGACAACACGTCGCGCACGATGCCCGCAGGGTCGCGCCCTGCCAGCAGAATCGGAATGGCCCGCAAGGCCAATTGATCCGGCGCCAAACGCGCAACGCCAAACCCGAGCGCGGCAAATTCCTGGCTGTGGCCTTCGGCCATGTCGGCCTGTGCGGGCGTCACGTTGATGATCTCGGGCATCAACAGTTGCTGCTGCGCCGTGTGGCCCGCCAACAGCTTCTTCATGCTCTCGTACATGATTCGCTCATGGGCCGCGTGCATATCGACCAGCACCATGCCGTCGGCGGATTGCGCCAGGATGTAGACGCCATGCAGCTGCGCGATCGCATAACCCAAGGGCGCGGGCCGTTGGGCTGCAGCCGGTCGCGGGCCTGCGCCTCGTCCTGCACGAGCGCGGCGCGCCGTACCCACATAACTTCGGTAGGCATCGGCTGCGGAACGCGCCGCGCTGCTTCCGGCAAGGTGAAGCGCGCCTGGTTTGGACGCGCCACGCCTGCAAAGCGCGCACTGCCCGCGAGCCAGTCCGGCGGTGCACTGCCGGCAGATTCGCTGCTGGGACGGGTGTCGGCCAAGCACCTTTTCCAGGGTGCGAAACACGAAGTCATGGATGCGGCGCGAATCGCGAAATCGCACCTCCAGCTTCTGCGGATGCGCATTGACATCCACCTGGGCAGGATCCAGAGTCCAAATACAGCACATAGGCGCAAAAGCGGCCGTGAAACAGCACGTCTTGATAGGCGAGGCGCGCCGCGCCCGCAATCAGCTTGTCGCGCACGAAGCGGCCGTTCAGATAGGCGAATTGCAGATCCGACTGGCTGCGCGAAAATGTCGGCAGGGCCAGCCCACCCTGACAAGCTGCAAAGTCTCGGTGTCATGGTGCAGTTCGATGACATGGGCGGCGAACTCCTCGCCGCAAATCCTCGCCACGCGCTCCAGGCGCTGCAGCTGCTGCTCGGCGCGGCCGCCAGCGTCCAAATCTTCTTGCCGTTGTGGATCAAGGTAAAGGCCACATCGAAGCGCGACAGCGCCAAGCGCTCCAGCATGCGCACGATGTGCTGGTACTCGGTGTTCTCGGTGCGCAAGAATTTGCGCCTGCGCAGGCACGTTGAAGAAGAGGTCGCGGACCTCGACGCTGGTTCCTGAGGCATGCGACGCCGGCGCCGGCGCGCTGACCACCCCATCGCGCGCATCCACGCCCAGGCATGCGCCGCCTGCGCGGTGCGCGACATCAGCGACAACGCGGAAACTGAGGCGATGCTGGGCAGCGCTTCGCCGCGAAACCCCAGGGTCGCGACGTTTTCAAGATCCTCGAGCGAGGCAATCTTGCTGGTGGCGTGCCGTGCCAAGCGCCAGCGCCATTTCGCGAGCTTCGATGCCGATGCCATCGTCGCGAACGCGGATCAATCCACAGCCGCCGCGCTCCAGTTCAACCTCGATGCGCCGCGCGCCGGCATCCAGTGCGTTTTCCACCAGCTCCTTGACCACGGAGGCCGGACGTTCGATCACCTCGCCGGCGGCGATTTGACTGATGAGGGAATCGGGCAGTAATTGGATGGGCAATGGCGACCTCGGGCGTCGCGCATTTTCGCACAAGCCCGCAGGTTAAGGGCGCGCGCTGAATCGCGCGGCGGATTTCACTACTCGCCGGCGCCGGCGGCAGAAGCCGACCGTTGGCCGACGCAGGCCGCGGCGGGCCCGCGGCGGCAAGCTGCGCGATGCGCGTGCCCGACGGCGGATTGGCATAGAAATAATCATGCACGCCTTGGTGAATCGCCGCGGCAAGCTTGGCCTGGTGCGCCGCGGTGCGCAGCCGCTGCTCCTCCTGCGGATTCGAGATATAGGCCGTTTCAACCAGCATCGAGGGTATATCGGGCGACTTCAACACCATGAATCGCGCCTGCTGTACCTGGTGCTTGCGAACCTCGCCCGCCTGCGCCAATTCGCGCAGCACGCGGTCGCGGCCACCTGGCTGGCGTTCAACGACGCGGATTGCGACAGATCCAGCAGCACCGAGGCCAGCACATCGTCCTTGTCGTCCAGGGAGACCCCGCCGATCAAGTCGGAGGCGTTTTCACGCTCGGCAAGCCACCGCGAAGCTTCGTCGGTCGCGCCCCGCTGCGACAGGATGTATACCGACGAGCCGTCGATGCTGCGGTCGCGAATCGAATCGGCATGAATGGAGACGAACAGATCCGCTTGCTGCGCGCGCGCGCGGCGCATCCGATCGCGCAGCGGTACGAAGTAGTCGCCGCTGCGGGTGAGAACGGCCTTCATGCCCGCCTCCGCATTGATCTTGACCGCCAGTTCCCGGGCAATCGCGAGCACCACGTCCTTTTCGCGCGTCCCGTACTTGCCGATGGCGCCGGGATCCTCGCCGCCATGGCCGGCATCGATGGCGATGATGAGATCGCGAGCATCCGCCGGCGCGTGCTGCACCTTGATCGGCCGGTCGGCGCGGGCGGCCGACACCCAAATCGACGACCAGCCGATAGCCGTACCGTTTATTGGGCGCCGTGAGAAAACTCTTGGCTTGGATGGGCTGCGTCAAATCGAGCACGATGCGCAGCTCCCCCGACGGACGATGCGCCATGCGCACTTGTTTTACGTCGCCGGCACCGGCCGATGGGGTGTGCGCCGTTCTCGCGAGGCGCGCGCCCGAGACATCCAGAACCACGCGATCGGGATTTCGCAGCACCTGCAAGCTGTGCTGGCGCATTGCCGGACAGATCCAATACGACACGGGTGCTATCCGGGCCCGCCCAGAGGCGGACATCACGCACATCGACCGAAAACGCGGGCCGTGTCCCGAGAGTCGCGAGCAACAATCCTGCGGCGCACTGCCAGAGCAGACGGTTCATGGCATTAAGTTAACGCCGAACCGAGGTATTTTTCAAGTTAAATTAGATACATAGGGCGCTAAGCTAGTGTCGGTTACTAAGTTATGCAGCCATTGCCTTCCCTCAGGACTCAAGGCGGCCAAGGATGCCGAGCGCCCGTCGCCGGCATAGAACAGCCGCAAATTCACATCCGCGGCCGGAACGGCAGCGCCGCCATTCTCCGGCCACTCGATCAACATGAGCGATCCGGGACCGATCAAGTCGCGCAAGCCCAGCTCCTCGACCTCGGCGGCGGAGCTCAAGCGATACAGGTCGACATGCACGCAGTCGAGGTTCGCAACGCGGTAGTTGTCAACCAGGGTGTAAGTCGGGCTGCGCACCTGCGCAGTGACGCCGAGCGCGCGCAGCAAGCTGCGCGCGCAGCTCGTCTTGCCGGCGCCCAGTTCGCCCTGCAGGTACAGCACTGCGCCGGCACTCAAGGCAGGCATTGCACGCGCGAGCGCCGCACCCAAAGCCTCGGTGATGCGGCTGTCAGGAAGGTCCAGATTGATCGAGTCTTGGGGCATTGGCCTTGACATGCTGCGCTTGCTTGGGTTTTTGGCCATTATACGGACGCCTAACTCATGAACGCTTCCGCACCACCGCCCATCGCCGGCCTCGATCCGATGACCCTGTCCCATTCCTTGCGGCGCTGGGCCGCGGAGCTTGGGTTTACCGGCCTGGGCGTGCCAATATCGAGCTATCCGCCGACGAAGCCTTTTTTCTCGACTGGCTGCGCGCCGGATTCAACGGCGAGATGCGATACATGTCGCGCCATGGGATCAAGCGCAGCCGCCCCGCGGAGCTGGTCCCGGGTACGGTGAGTTGCATCAGCGTGCGCATGAACTACTGGCCCGCCGAATCGGCCGATGCGACCGCCGCGCTGGCCGACGGCAGCGTCGCCTATGTCTCGCGCTATGCCCTGGGACGCGACTACCACAAGGTGCTGCGCGCGCGGCTGCAGAAACTTTGCGATCGCATCCAGGAGGCGGTAGGCCATTTCGGCCACCGAGTGTTCACCGACAGCGCACCGGTTTTGGAGAAGGCCTTGGCGCGCAACGCCGGGTTGGGGTGGATCGGCAAGCATACGAACTTGATCGATCGCAACGCCGGATCCTATTTTTTTCTGGGCGAGATCTACCTCGACCTGGAATTGCCCGTCGATGGCCAAGGCAGCGCGCACTGCGGCTCGTGCAGCGCGTGCATGCCCGCGTGCCCTACCGGCGCCATCGTCGCGCCTTATCGTCTTGACGCCCGACGCTGCATTTCCTATCTGACCATTGAGCTCAGCGGCGCGATCCCCGTTGAGTTTCGCCGCGCCATCGGCAATCGCATCTACGGCTGCGATGATTGCCAGCTGGTATGTCCCTGGAACAAGTTTGCACGCCCCACAGCGGAAAAAGATTTCGCGGTTCGGCACGGACTCGATCACGCGCAGCTCACCGATCTGTTTGCGTGGAGCGAGGCCGAGTTTTTGGAGAAGACTCGCGGCAGCGCCATCCGGCGCATCGGCTATGAACGCTGGCTGCGCAATATCGCCGTCGCTCTCGGCAACGCACCTACCTCGCACGAGCTGGTAACCGCCCTTACCCGCCGTGCGCGCCATCCTTCGCAACTGGTGCGCGAGCACGTGCAATGGGCGCTCGCCCAGCACACAACACCCTGACGATCGCGATTAACCGGCCGGCAGCAAGCTGCTGCCGGTGGGATTGAAAAAATGCCGGCCGCGGCGCGGCTTGGCGATCTCGGCAAACAGTTGCTGATAGTCGCTGTCGCTATTCACGGTATCGATGGCCGCGGAATTGACGATCAGCAGCGGTGATGCGTCATAGCTGTGAAAGAAGCGCGCGTAGGCCTGGGTGAGTTTGTCAAGATAGGCGCGTTCGATGTGCTGCTCGTAGCGGATACCGCGCCTGGCGATGCGGTCGACCAGCACATCGACGGGCGCCTGCAGATAGACGACCAGATCGGGCTTCGGCGCATCAACCACCACGCGTTCGTACACCCGTTCATACAGTGCGTATTCCGCATCGTCGAGAGTGACGCGCGCGAACAGCCGGTCCTTCTCCAGCAGATAATCCGCCACGCGCACCGCGCCGAACAAATCCTCTTGGCGCACTTCTTCCAATTGGCGCGCGCGCTGAAACAGAAAGAACAGTTGCGTCTGAAACGCGGCGGCGCGCGGATTCTTGTAGAAGCGCTCGAGAAACGGATTCTGCTCGGCCTGCTCCAGCACCAGCTGGCCGCCCAAGGATTGGCTCAAGCGGCGCGCAAGACTGGTCTTGCCGACCCCGATCGGACCTTCGACGACGATAAATCGATGCGGTACTGCCACTGTCATTTGCAACTCTTGTGCTACTCCAAGACCGAAATTCCCTCATCACCCACGCTGCGACTTAAGATCGAGCACCGGCCCAGTCCCGGGAATCTTGAGCGTCGGGGCGATGTCCGCCAGAGGATACAGGACGAAGTTGCGTGTCGACACTCCGGGGTGCGGCAGCGTCAATGCCGGCAGATCGACCGCCGAATCGACCATCCACAGCAAGATCCAGGTCGATCACGCGCGGCCCCCAGCGTTCCTTTCGCTCGCGGCCCATGACGCGCTCGATGGCGAGCAATTCCGCCAATAAATCCTGGGGGGCGAGTTGTGTCAGCAGTCCCACCGCGGCGTTGACGAACTCCGGTTGATCCTGAGGACCTAGCGGGCGGCTGAGATAAAGACGCGAGCGCAATGCACGAGCGCGCCGCATGCAGTTTACCCAGGCGCTCGAATGCTTCGAGCACACGATCGCGCGGAGAATCCAGATTGCTGCCGATCGCCACGTACGCGGGGCGCCAGAGCGAATCCATTGTTAACTGCGCGCCGCTCCGCCGCGTCGCCGGCGGCGCCGGCGACGGCCCGGCGCCGGCGCTCCCTCCGCGGCGGGCTCCGCCGGGCGCGCCTGAACCAGCGCCACCCGCTCTTCTTGCGGCAGCACCTGAATGTCGGTCCACCACTTCGCCAATTCCGGATCCGCCACGCCGACTTGCGCACGCAGCAACAGAAAAGTCGATAGGCGGCGCGAAAGCGCGGATGCTGCAGCAGGCTCAATGATTTCACGCCGCTGCGGCGATTGAACCGCGGCTGCAGCATCAACAGTTCGCGCATCGGCATGGCGAAGCGCCGCGGTATCGCCACGCGCGATTGCTGCGCTTTGAGCACGGTGTCGCAGGCCTGCATCAGCTGCGCAGATCCGGCGCCGGCCCTGCCTGCCGCTCATTCATCTCGCGCAGCACCGCACCCCACAGCAGTACCGCGAACAGGAAGGTCGGGGTGACCGGTTTATCGGCAGCGATGCGCTCATCGGTATTGGCAAGCCCGAGTTCCAGCATTTCCTGCGCGTAGGCGTACGGCGGCAACGCGAAGGCGGCGGCGGACTGCGGAAACAAATGCTCGAACAGCCCGTACTGCTTGCAGCAGTTCGATACGCCTTCGCACCGAATCCGGAGAGAAATAATTTCAAGCACTCATCGAACAGCCGCGCCGGCGGCACGCCGTCCAGCAAGTACGCAAGCGCTCTGATCGGCCGCTCGGTTCCTTCGGCTCAATGGAGAAATCGAGTTTCGCCGCAAACCGCACTGCGCGCAGCATGCGCACCGGATCCTCGCGGTAGCGGGTTTCCGGATCGCCGATCAACTTGAGGCGCCGCGCCCTGACATCGCTAACGCCATCGACGAAATCCCAAATCGAGAAATCCTCGATGTTGTAGTACAGACCGTTCGCCGCGAAATCGCGCCGCCACACGTCTTCTTCGATGGTGCCGTAGATGTTGTCGCGCAGAATGCGGCCCGCGTGATCGAACGCCCGGTGCTCGGAATCGGCGGCGCGTGAACGTCGGCCGGACTCGCCCGCGCGTCTCGCCGCGTCCGCCGTCGGCGTCCAGATCTTCCGCGTCCTCGCGCTCCGGAGCCGCCGCCGCCCGAAAAGTCGCCACCTCGATGATTTCGTTGCCGAAATGCACATGCGCCAGGCGAAACCGCCGGCCGATCAGGCGGCAATTGCGAAACAGACGCCGCACCTCTTCGGGCAGCGCATTGGTCGCGACGTCGAAATCCTTCGGCCTGATGCCCAGCAGCAGATCGCGCACCGCCCCGCCGACCAGGAACCCCTGATAGCCCGCTTCCTTGAGGCGGTACAGCACTTTCAAGGCGTTCGGCGAGATCGCTGCACGCGATATCGAATGCTCGGAGCGTGGGACCACCAACGGGGGGAATGGCGTCGAGCGATGAGTTCAAAAAGGGGGGTTCCGCTTGAGTCCAAAAAATTGGCCCGTATACTACCAGCCCTCTTGGGTTCAAGCGCCCAAAGATCCGCAAGTCCGCTCCCTTCGTCTAGAGGCCTAGGACACGGCCCTCTCAAGGCTGTAACACGGGTTCGAATCCCGTAGGGAGCGCCAATAATCAATGACTTACAGAAAGAGGATGCCTCCATGTCCACTTTTTGTCCACTATTTTCGAGCGATGCAGCGGCCGTGTCGAAGGCCGAAACGCGTTCTCCGAGACCCTTCTTTCCGGGTAAGTGTGAAGAGCGCTGCCCCGAGGCGGAATAGCCCGCGCTCTTCAGACGAAGTGGCCGTAAGCCAGCGCGCCCAGCAGATTCTCCACTTCGCGCGCGCCAAGGTCGGTATCCAATAGGTCCAAGGGCGCCATATTGCCCAAACTCGCATCGGGCTTCGATAACCATTCTGACACCGCTGCGTCTGTGGCAAAGAGCCTGCGGCCGAGATTGCGCACACGCGCCACCCGCAAAATCTTCTCAGAAGTTTCACTGGATAGCGGTGCACGGTCGCCGCGTTTGCGGGTCACCATGCGTCGGGCAATACCCAATTTCGCCGCCAACACACTGGCAGAAAGTCCCAACGTCGAGGCGACCTGCTCAAACATAGCGGCCGGCAATCCGTTGCGAACCAGAATGAGGATCTCCAAAGGGGGCCTTTCAGCCAGAACAAATGCGGATTCCATAGAATCACCTTGGCGGGACAGTTCATCAGCGATTGCTATATGGCGGGCAGCAAAGCCTCGAACCCTGCCTGAGTGAAGTGCCGGTCCGAGGTCAACGCTTGTGTAAGCTTTAGCTCGCGCATCACGACGAAACTGGTGCAATCCGTAAATGAGTAGGCATGATCTGCATGCTTGCGAAAAAAGGTCTTCGTCGCGTCAAAGCGCGCCGAGCCAATCCATTCGATTCGAATTCCGGCACTTTGCTCGAGTAACTCAAGTACTCGGATTGCGACGCCCGCACCGCTGCGTGCGTTGGCGAGATTTACTGTTTCAGCAACCACGTAATCCGTGGCCAGAAGTCGTCGACCCGAGCGTACCAGTCGCTCGACCACACTGCGAGCAGCCGGATGATGCGCGTCCTTTCTATCCACCAATGCATACAATCCCGAGGTGTCGACGAAAATCTCACGGCTTGCCATACAAAATGGTGTCAATGTCAGTATTGGTTAAAGCGCCGCCCGCACCGTCGATCGCAAAATTATCGAGGTCTAATAGCGGATCATCGGGCGGCAGTGCGGCGCGCTTTACCTGTGGCGCGGGACCGAGTTGCGCAACGGGTTTCCCGTTCCTCGCGATAATGATGCGCTCGCCCCGCTCCGCGCGCGCCACCAATTGGGACAGACGAGTTTTTGCCGCGTGGACGTTTACAAGTTTGTCTGACATCCGCTTAGGTTAGCTAATCATTGTGGACTAATCAATGGGCGAGACTGGGCGACCGGCTGCGTTGACCCCAACAATCAATGGCTTACAGCGAAGTGACCCGGAAATATCCACATATATCCACGATTTTTCGAGATTTGCATGAAAATCGGACTCCCCACTGTCGATCTGGATTGAGTTCGAGAGCAGGCGGCTTCGGTACATCGGTCCAGCGCGGGCGAGCCCAGCCAATCTACCGAGTCAGATCATTGTCCTTGGGTTTGCCGCGCCCGGGTGCATCCCGTTCAATCCCACGCTCCTTTTCGATAAAACCAATGAATTGCTTCGCCAATTGCTGCCTGTCCGTGAGGACGGGCGGCAAATGGCTGGCAAAGTATCGGACGTCGCCTGCGAGAATGATCTCCCCCTGCGCATCCAGTACCTCTGCGGCCTTCATCCAGGTTGATACCAGCGATTTGCGAGTCTTAATCAACCTTTCGCGCGCTGGATCCACGATGGTTCCGGAAAGCGACAGCTCTTTCGCGATCCCGGTTACCCGATCCAGCAACGCAGTGGGCTTCCCGTATCGCTGCGCTTTGAAGCGCTTCTCCCCAGGGAATTTCTTGTTTTCGCCGCGAATGGCCCGCTGCGTGGCGTTGGCGGCAATACCCTGATCGCGCATCAACCGCGCAAAGTCCTCGCGCCATTCGCGCAGGCGCCGCTTGTCGATGTGCAGCCGCCGGCCGAGCTCGTTCTCGGCCTTCACGACTAGATGCACGTGCGGGTGCTTCTGGTCGGTATGCAAGACCATGGCATAGCGGTGCTCTGCGAATTTCTCGCGGGCGAATTTCCGGGCCGCAGCCAAGACCTTGTCGGCAGGTGTCGGCACCGGCATGGAGAGCACGATGTTGTGAACGAGTTTCGTCGGCCGCCGCGCCGGACCGTCTTCCCCCTGCCGGCGGTATTGGCCGGCGATGAGTTCCAAGTGCCAAGAATCGAGCAGATGCTTGTGCTGATCAGGGCGTCTGATGCGCTCGCCCTGGTCGGTCTCGATCTCCAAGTCGCCCCGGCGGCCGATGTACCCGAAGTGAGCCGCAACCGCGCCCCTCCTCGTACCTCCGCCGGTGACCTTCACCATGACCTCCGGGGTACGGCTCACGGTGCGCGTGATGTGGGCAATTTGCGCGAGGCTGAATCGAGCGGGCATCTGCGGACCGCCGCGCCCGTAACTCGCGACCTCGAAGAGTGCCGGTCCATCCCGCGGCACGCGAAAGACTCGTCTAGTCAACGCGGCTCTCCCAGGTAATGAGCGCCGCTTGCGCGAATTGGTGCATGCGCCGCTCCACTTCCGATACGAGAGCTCGGCAGCGGCTGAGCTCTTGCCCCAAATCAGGCCTCAGGTCATCCGTCCGCGCGGCCTCCCGGGCGGTCCGTGCCAAGACTCGAGCGAAAGCAGCCAGGACCGACACACCCGCCTTGAACTCCGCAAGCTCATGGGTTGTGAGCGGCGGATTGGCGGCCACATGACCCCGCACCAGGGCGGCGATATAGCCTGAGTCCTTCATGCGCCGTTCCGCCGCCCGGTGCCGGATCGCAAGTCGATCTCCCGGCCGCAGACGGATCGTGATCCGGTCCAGGGCGGGAGCGCTGCTCGATGGGTTGGGCAGCGAGTCGGGCGATTGCGATTCGAGCCATGCACGAATGGCAATCAGTGCCAGCCTCGACTCCGACATTTGCCGCTGCGCGGCAGCCGCGGTGAACCAGCGCTTCTCCTCAAGCGTCGGACGCGCCGTGATCGTTGGTACATTGGATTTCGAGGCGACGCTGTTCACTGCGCGCCACCTTGAGTTGCAGCAGAACGCGGACACTTCGCTATCCCGCCATCACTCCAAAAAACATCTAACAAACCTCCTCGCTGTAAGCGGCAACAGCGGCGTACTTGCCTCCACGAGTTCATCCGCGCGTCCCTAGCTACCTACTCGATATAAGACTTGCGCGAGCGAATGCTGACGCGAGCAGTCGAAGTAAGAGCTTGGTGTGTATGAACCAACGGCCGTCGCGAACGTGCCGCATCCTGCGATGGGCTTTTGGAGGTAGTGGAATGACTGATCAGCTCAGCGATCGCCTCCGCCGAGACGAAGCGGCGACACCCGATGACCACGCTCGGAAGGTCACCGGCCCGCAACATAGCGTAAAGGCTGCTGCGCGAAATGCCACCGAGACGGGCTCTGGTCTCTTCGATTGAATACAGCGCGCGATTCATAACGACCTCAGATTTGAGTCAAGGAGTACTATGAGCGACCGGTAAAGGTCACGATTCGTGCGAGCTACAGAGTCTGGCTGTAGTGTCACGCGGCAGGAATTATCCCCGAGTTGCGTGGGAGATCTGGTTAGGGTTTCACTCCTTTTTAAGTGAAACTCAAGCAAGGCATTCCAATTATCAGCCCCAGACGATCTATGAGCGGGTACTTCGCGCTGAATGTCCGGTGTCGCGACGACAGTCAGGCGCCATACCGGCCAAAACCCGTCGCCCGACTGCCCTGACTTTGCGTCATATAGCGACGCTCAAATGCCGTTTGCCCCCGGAGAAACGATCACCTTTCGTCCAATATAAGCATGTTCGCATCCGTGGCATAAGTCGCAGCTGGCTACATCGATCCACGGATCACCGATTGGAGATTGAGAACATGGAAATGGCAGCTTCTAAACGTCTGAAATGCGCAGTTTTCGCCGTCGCGGTGACTATGTTGGCTGGTTGCGGCAATAAGAACGATGCAATCTCGCAGGCTGAAAAGAAAGACGCAGCTCAGGGCGTGCCCGCGCCGAGCATCGCTGAAACCAAGGCGATTGCCGAGGAAGGTTTCATCTACGGCCTGCCCATCGTGATGAACTATGCGGTCATGTATGCATTTTCCGTGGATCGGGACTCCGGCCAGTACAAGGCGCCTTTCAACCAGATCCTCAATGAAGCGCGCGTCTTCACCTACAAAGACACAGCAATTGTCACGCCGAACAGCGACACGCCATATTCCTCCCTGTGGCTTGACCTGCGCGCTGAACCCATGGTGGTGTCCGTACCCGCCGTTGAGAAGAAGCGCTACTACTCCGTGATGCTCGCCGACGGCAGCACCTATAACTATGGCTACATCGGAAGCCGCGCAACCGGCAACGAGGCCGGCGACTACTTGGTGGCAGGGCCCGACTGGAAGGGCGAGACTCCACCCGGCATCAAAAAAGTATTCCGTTCGGGTACACAATTCTCATTGGCCGCCTTTCGCACTCAGCTCTTCAATTCGGCGGACATGCCGAACGTGGTCAAGGTGCAATCGGGCTACAAGGCGCAACCGCTCTCGGCGTATCTTCACCAGCCCGCACCGGTTGCCGCGCCCGCGATCGATTTTCCCGAAGATCGACAAGGAAATGGTGAAGACCGGTTTCTTTGATTATCTCGACTTCGCGCTTGCAGTTCTCCCCTCCGTACCGGAGGAAAAGGCCATTCGGGCGAAGCTCGCCAGCATCGGCATCGGCCCCGGCAAGAAATTTAGCTTCAAGGACCTTTCGGCCGAACACAAGATCGCGGTAGGTCTGGGCATGAAAGACGGCGACGCTAAAGTGGATGCCACAGTTGCCAGTGCCGGCAAGGAACAAAACGGGTGGCGGGTGGGCGGACTGTCCGGGGGCGATCGCGCCTACTTCGCCGGCGATTGGCTCAGACGCGCCGCCCTCGCGAAGGCCGGCATCTACGCGAATGACCCAGCTGAAGCGATGTATCCCTACACCCGAAAGGATATTCACGGCGACGAGCTCGATTGCAGCAAGCACAACTACACGCTGACCTTCGCCAAAGGACAATTCCCTCCGGTGAACGCCTTCTGGTCGGTGACGATGTATGACGGCAAGAGCCAGTTACTCATTGAAAACCCGATCGGCCGTTATTTGATCAACTCACCGATGCTGCCGGAGATGAAGAAAAATCCTGACGGATCGATGACGATCTATATCCAGAACAAATCCCCGGGAAAGGCCACGGAAGCCAACTGGCTCCCGGCGCCAGATGGACCCATCTACCTGTTGCTGCGCCTGTACTGGCCTAAGACTTCGCCACCGTCAATTTTGCCGCCTGGTGAAGGCAGCTGGCAGCCACCCGGCGTAACCAACGCCTCGAAGTAGCGGCAACGAAAAAGGGAACTGAAAATGCAAATCAACATCACGAGAGCAATGACCAGTGCCGGTATTGTGGCGATATTGTTGGGCGCATCGCTCGCGGGTGACGCACGCAGCGCGGAACTGACGCCAGCCGAGGCCCGTGCCATTGCGAAGGAGGCCTATATCTACGGCTTCCCGATGGTGGATAACTACCGTATCCAATACGACTACTTCGTGAACGCCAAGGGGTCCCAGTACAAAGCGACATGGAACCATCTCGTCAATACCCCTCGTGTTTACACGCCGGCGGATACAGCGATCCAGACGCCGAACTCGGATACGCCCTATTCCTTCGTCGGCATGGATCTGCGCGCGGAACCAATGGTTCTCACCGTGCCGGTGATCCAAAAGGATCGCTATTTCAGCATCCAGCTCATCGACGCCTACACCTTCAACTTTGCCTATATCGGCAGTCGCGCCACCGGTAACAATGGCGGGGTCTTTCTCATTGCTGGACCTCATTGGAAGGGAGAGGCGCCTAAAGGTGTGACTAAGGTCATTCGCTCGGAGACCGACTTCGTCTTCGCCCTCTATCGCACTCAGCTCTTCAACCCGAGCGATATCGACAATGTGAAAAAGGTGCAAGCCGGATACAAGGCACAAACCCTGTCCGCTTTCCTCGGGGCCCCAGCACCGAAGGCGGCACCCGCCATTGATTTCCTCAAGCCGCTCACACCGGAAGCCGAAAAGAGCTCGCCGCAGTTCTACGGCATTTTGAACTTCACTCTGCAGTTCTGCCCGACCGACCCTTCCGAGACGGAACTCATGGCTCGATTCGCCAAGATCGGCGTCGGCGGCGGCAAGAATTTCGATGCCAGTAAACTCTCGCCCGAAATCGCGAAAGCAATTGAGGGCGGGATTGCCGACGCCTGGGCTGACTTCGGGGGTTTGCGGAAACAAGTGGAGCTGGGGAAGGTGACTGCGGGCGACGTCTTTGGCACGCGGGAATATTTGAAGAACAATTATCTCTATCGCATGGCCGGCGCCGTGATGGGTATCTATGGCAATTCCAAGCTGGAAGCGATGTATCCGGTTTACCTCATCGATGAGGCGAAGCAGCCACTCAATGGAGTGCACCATTACGCGTTGCGGTTCGCACCGGGCGAATTGCCCCCCGTTAACGCATTCTGGTCGCTGACGATGTACGACTTGCCGGCGAGCTTGCTTGTGGCAAATCCCATAAATCGTTACCTCATCAACTCACCGATGCTGCCGCAACTGAAGCGCGATGCTGACGGGGGATTAACCTTGATTATCCAGAACGAATCGCCCGGCAAGGAAAAGGAAGCCAATTGGCTGCCTGCGCCGAAGGGGCCAATGATCATGTATCTGCGCCTGTACTGGCCCAAAGCCGAAGCGGTCGAGGGCAAGTGGACTGCACCGCCGATGAAGCACGTGCAATAAGAACACACCCGAACACCCGGGGGCTTCCAGGTAGCGTCGCCGGTCGGCAGAATCGACTGCAGCGTTTATCTGGGTGAGTACAGCCGCATCATAGCTCCGCGCTTGGGCAATTTGACGTGCTGCATGAAGTAGCCTCGTTTATGAGGGGAGAACTCCGAGGGATGTAGCGATTTCCAAAGTCGTCATTTCACCAACTCAACGTCTGGCAATTTAAACGTCTTGTTCCAGAATTCTTCCGCCGGCGCGTACAGGCGGAACCACAAGTAGGGTTTTTTACCCGTCGTCGGCAACCAGTTCTTTTCAAATCCAGCCGGCGCCGCTGGGCCGACATATAAATCGACGCTGCCGTCGGCGTTCATCTTCATGGAGTCCTTTTGCAGCGAGGAGAGGCCATTGCGTTTCAGTGGATTGATGACGAAATTCCAGGTCGCGTTGTCATAGAGAGTGAGCGACCAGAACTGCCTCACCGGTACATCCTTTGGCACTCGCAGCCGATACGTCTTGCCCGCTTCGAGCGGCTGCCCCGCCTGATCAGCGGTCGGGGCGAGATACACCGTTCCCACATGATCGCTTAAGATCTTGGGATAATAGGTGAAGAAGAACCACGCCGCGGCGCGCTTATCGATCTGGACTGCAGTGTCTGTCACGAACTCGAAGCCGCGCTTCTCATCGGGAACCATCACGAAACTCCAGTGACGGTCCGGCCAGTATAGGTTCGAAGCGAAGAGCTTCGTATCGAGTTGCTGCATGTAAAAGTAGGCATCCTTGACGCCCCGTTCCATCGCCGCCTTGATCTTGCCCTGCGGATTGAAGGGCTTGCCGGGTTCGATGCCGATCGTGGCGAGCATTCCCATCATCACCATATCGCGCGGCCTGACCGGCTCCACGCTGATGAAGTCATGAATGTCCTGCAGCGCACGGATGTCGTAAAAAGGCAGCGTATGCACCGGAACGCTAATAGGGTCGACAAACCTGGTCGGCGGCGGAGCGGCGGCCTGCGCCAATGGGTAAATTTTGAGCGTTTTACTGTAAGCGTAGGCCTCCGCATCGGTCGCGCCCGGTGCCGGCACTGAACGAAACGCCATCAGGATGCGATAAGAGCCGGACTGAATCGGGAAGTAGCCGCTCGGAATGGGTTTGTTATAGCCCGGCGGAATCAGTAAGTACTTGCCACCCGCGCCCTTGTCAGCGCCTGCCGGTCCCACATCGGCAAGCGTTACCTGCCAGGCATCGACAATCTGACCGTACAGACTCGCCTTGTCGTTCTTGGCCGGAACCTCGACCACCGTCGGCCCGTTGCGCAGGTCGGTGTTCGCGGCGATATAAGGCGTAACGGTGTTCCCCGTGATCGCCTCGGTCAATTGTGTGAGCGGTCCCGAATAGGCAAGGACGACATTATCAGCCGCGCCTGGGATCTCCAGTGAGCCGACCCGAAAGCGGTAAATGGCCGATGCCGGCATGGCCCACACCACCGCTTCGAATGCGCGCTGATAGGCGACTTGCAAGTCAAGATCGGGCACGGAGGGTTTTGATCCGAGCGCCGGTTGTCCACCCAGGGGCTCCTGAGCTGCGGCCGGCAGAGTTGCGAGCATCAGCACGCTTGCGAGTGCGGCGATGATTGGCTTAAGTTTTTGAATTCTCATGATGGATGCCTCTGCAATTAATTCCGTTTGACCACATCATCCGGCTTCCAGGTCTTGTCAAAGAATGACTGCTTGGGGCTGCAAAGCCGCAGCTATCGCATCGCCAATCCACGTTTCGGGCGCACCCGGTTCATCAAAGCCCGCGTCTCATTGGTCCGGCGGGCCGCTGTCCAGGCCCAGTACTATGACCTTGGCGGTAACAGGTTTCGTTGGCCACGCAACCATTGAAAATCCGGCAGCCACGGCAATTTTCTGTGCACCGTTCGCGTCATAGGTAATGATGCCGCCGCCAATCCCGCCGCCGCCGCCGAGCACCTGGCCAAAAAGCTTCTCGCCATTCGAAGAATCGAGCGCATAGAAGTTTCCGCCCACATCGGCAAAGAACACGACGCCTCCGGCGGTTGGCGTGATGGCCGCGACGATCGGGAAGTTGGACTTCACGCGCCATTTCCAGACACCCGTGTCAGCGTCGGTGGCGTAAACCCAACCTGCCCAGGTTCCATCGGTCTTGGTGTTTTTGCCGAACATGTTGATCGGGTTGAGTGTCGACATTCCGGACCATGGCTGTCCGACCGGTGCCGCCTCAAGTTTTTTGTTACTTTGCACCGTCACTGTCGAGCACCACTCGACGGTACCGCTGAGGATAAGGTTCGTCGTCGGATCGTAGCCCGGACTGTTCCATTCATCTCCTCCTACCGAGCCCGGACAGAAATGGACAGCCTTGTCTGGCGAGAATGGTTCATCGGCATTTTCGACCCGAGTCACCGGTACGCGGTACAGCCGAGCATTGGTGTCCAAATCGTAGCCATACAGGTGGCCATCTTTCGGCGCCAGCGCCATGAGCTGCTTGCCGCCTTTCGTTTGAATCAGGATGGGCGGGCTGGAGACATCCCAATCATGCCAGTCCGGCGACACAATCTGGAAATGGCTCTTGTAGTCCCCGGTCTTGGCGTCGAGTACGACGACCGAGTCGGAATACAGATTCGCGCCCTCGCGCACGCTTATAGAAAAGGCGGGAGCTGGATCGCCCACGGGGACGTACAACAGCCCAGCCTTCGTATCGAGGGTGTAAGAGGTCCAAGTCCCGGCGCCATCGATACCGATTCCGGGCAGAGTTTTCCATGTCGATGCGTCGAGGGGCGTCGCTCCTAAGGGTCCAAGGGCCACGTCACCGTCAACTTTGGGCGCCAGAAAGAACTCCCAGACGATCTTGCCTGTCTTCGCCTCCAGCGCGAACACGTGCCCCTTACCGCCTTTGAAGTCCCCGCCCGCATTGCCGATGAAGACAAGACCGTCCGAAGCAATTGGGGCCGACGGCACCGATTCGCCAATTTTCTCGTCCGCAATTCTCGCTGCCCAGAGTCGTTTACCGGTCCTGAAGTCATAGGCCAGCACTCGCCCGTCCTGTGTGCCTCGAAACAGCATCCCGTCCCAGTAAGCGGGGCCTCGGTTGGACGGCAATAGGTTGGGTTGGTAGTCCTCATGCGTACGCCAATTCTCGGCGCAGGTAGTCGGATTCAAGGAGAAAATATCGAATTCGGTGGTGCCGATCAGAGCGTCACCCACCATGATCAGGCCGGACTCGAAGGAAGCGAACTGATGGATGTCGTAAGTGCACAAAACTTTCAGCTTGCCGACATTCTTCGTATTGATTTGGCTCAACGGCGAATAACGCTGCGAGCTCAGAGTTCTGTTGTAGCTCGGCCAGTCCGCGGCGGCGGTCGGCGAAGGCGTCTCTGCGGGAACCGAGGGCGCAACAGCCACATCGCCTTTGTAAGCCGGATTCACTTCTGTGCTCACCGTGCCCGGCGTCGTCGATAATGTCAAAAAATAGTTGCGCGCCAGACCGCCGACTGTAGTCACTTGTACAGGGTAAGCGAGGTACAGAACTCCCGCGATCACTACGCCAACCGCAGCGATCGCGCCTATGATGACTAGGATCCTCTTCTTCTTGTTGATCACCTGCTTCTCCTAGCGTTCGTTTTCGACGGCCGGCACGAAACGTAGGCACGCCCGACTGAGCGCAACATGCGCCGCAAAGTGCGCGGTGTCGCACTTGAGGCTATTGCCGCGCTAAATGCACGCGCATCTCGGCTTCATGGTTCTTGATCGACTCTCCGCTCACATCGACAGTCACGCTGTGAAGCATGCCGGTGAAGGTGAACGGCGGCTTATATTTGTCCCAAACCGGCGAGCCGGTATTGGCGCCGCACACCGTACCCGCTGCGAGACCGATTAGGACGGCCATCGTGAGAGGAATATCACCCTGTCCAACGGGCTTGTCGTCGATATAAAGCTTGCCACGGCCCGGCGCGCCCTTGCCGCTCTTATAGTCGGCTTTGCCGGTCACCTCGAACTCATAGCTCAGCTTATGGCGCCCTAAGGCAACCGGAACACTCGATTCAATGTGGAAGAACTGGCTGCCGACAAAGCTGTAGACGTAGTGCAGATTTCCGTTTTGCATATAGAAGGAAAAACCGCCCTGGCCGTCGCCGGTACAGAGCAGCACCCCCTCGGCGCCGCCCTTGGGAATCTCCACGTCCGCGGTGATGCTGAACGGTCGGTTCATCATGTTAGGGCCGGCGTTTCCCGGCACCATCTGTGTACCGGGATAGTAGGTGTAGCGAGTGCGGGCGGCCGCAATCTGGGGTCGCGGATCAGCCGCTCGCAGTTGGCCCCGCGAGTCGATGGGCAGGACGTTGTACTTGCCCGCCTCGACGTACCAAGTGGCGATCATCTCGATCAGCTTGGCGCGGTTCTCAGCCGCGAGGTTATGATTCTCGGCGAAGTCCTTGTCGATGTGATAGAGCTCCCAGCCCTTGGCATCGAGGTCCGTCAGCTTGTCCTTGTCGATCGGCGCGCCAAACGGCAGGCCCGCTTCTTTAAAGGACGTCCCCGGCCACGGACACACCGCCCGCCAACCGTCGTGATAGATGGAGCGGTGTCCGAACATTTCGAAGTACTGAGTGAGGTGCCTGGTGGGGGCCTTCGCATCATCGAGCGCGTGGGCAAAACTTAAGCCTTGAATCGGCGATTGGGTCACTCCTTTGATGGAGGTCGGGGCTTCGATTCCCAGCATCTCGAGCACCGTCGGAACCATGTCAATGGCGTGTGCATACTGGCTGCGGATTTCGCCCTTCGCTTTGATTCCCTTGGGCCAGTGGACGATGAACGGATCGCTGATGCCGCCGCGATAGGTCTCGCGCTTCCAGCGGCGGAACGGCGTATTGCCCGCGAAGGTCCAGCCCCAGGGATAGTGATTGAACGTCGTTGGGCCTCCCAATTCATCGATCTTTTTGAGGTTCTCTTGCAACGAATCCGGTACGTTGTTGAAAAACTTGTTCTCGTTCACCGACCCGGTCGGCCCACCTTCGGAACTGGCACCGTTATCGGAGATGAACATGACGACCGTGTTTTCCCACTCGCCGATCGTCTTCAGGAACTCAAACAGGCGGCCATAGTGGTAATCGGTGTGGGAGAGGAACCCCGCGAAGACTTCCATCATGCGGGCATAGAGCTTCTTCTCGTCGGCCGTAAGCGTGTTCCAGTCCTGAACGTCAGGATCATGGCGCGACAGTTCAGCATCTTGCGGTATGAGGCCCAATTCTTTTTGCCGCGCAAAAGTCTTCTCGCGATAGGCATCCCAGCCGGCATCGAACGCGCCCTTGTACTGATCCGCCCACTCCTTCGGAACATGATGCGGGGCATGCCCCGCGCCGGGGCAGAAGTACATGAAGAAGGGCTTGTTGGGCGCAACCTGCTTGGAATCAGCGATGAAGCTGATGGCCTTGTCCACGAGGTCTGGAGTTAGATGGTAGCCCTCCCCGGGCGTTTTCTCGGGTTCAATGCTGTGGTTGTCGTAAACCAATTCCGGGTAGTACTGGCTTGTATCCCCGCCCAGGAATCCATAGTAGCGCTCGAAGCCTCGCCCCAATGGCCAGCGACTATACGGACCCGCAGCAGAGGCCTGGTCTGCCGGCGTCAGGTGCCACTTGCCGAGGGCAAAAGTGTTGTAGCCCTGCTGGAGCAGCATCTCGGAGAGCATCCCGTTCTCGAAGGGGATGTTGCCGTTTCCACCTGGATAGCCGGTAGAACCCTCAGTGATACACGACATGGCGTTTGAATGGTGATTGCGCCCAGTGATGACGCACGAGCGCGTCGGCGAACACAGCGCCGTAGTGTGCATGCTGTTAAAGCGCAGTCCATTCGCGGCGAGGGCATCGATGTTCGGCGTTTTGATGGGACTGCCGTAGCAACCCATCTGGCCAAAACCCGTGTCGTCCTGCACGATGAACAACACATTGGGCGCGCCTTCTTTCGCGCGCAGCGGCTCCGGCCACGCCGGGCTCGAGACATCGAATGTGCGTCCGACGATCCCGGTGAACGCGGTTCCAGGTTTGTACTCTTTAAGTGCCATGCTGATCTTCCTTGGTGAGTGCAGGTGTTCGCTGTGTGCTTATCGAACTATCGCTGCGGCGGTTGCCAATACAAATTCGTTGCTTCACCTCACAAGCTCCACATCAGGCATCTTGAACGATTTGTTCCAGAACGCCTCCTCAGGAGCGTAGAGCCGGAACCAGAGATAGGGCTCCTTGCCCATGGTGGGAATCCAATTGGATTCCAGCCCAGCAGGGGCGTTCGGGCCGACGTAAAGATCGACGCCGCCATCAGCGTTCATCTTCATCTGCTTCAAGTTCAACGAGCCCAAGCCCGCCCGGTCCAGGGGGTTGTTGACGAACGCCCAGGTTGCGCGGTCGTACATCGTTAGCGACCAGAACTGTCTGGCAGGAACGTCTTTTGGAACGCGGAGCCTGTAGGTCTTGCCCGCTTGGAGTGGCTGCCCGTCGCTGTCCGCGATCGGCGCTAAATACACGGTTCCGGCGTGGTCGGTCAGCACCTTCGGATAAAACGTAAAGTAGAACCAAGCGGCGGCGCGCTTGTCGATCTCGACAGCATCCTTGCTGACGAAGTCAAAACCGTGCTTAGCATCGGGAACCATCGCAAAGTTCCAATGCCGATCCGGCCAATAGAGATTTGCGGCAAACAGCTTAGTGTCCAGTTTCTGCATGTAGTAGTAGGCGTCAACGACACCCTTCTCCATGGCCGACTTGAGCTTCTCCGGCGGATCGAACGGCTTGCCGGGCTCGATCCCGATGGTCGCCAGCATGCCCATCATCACTTTGTCCTGTGGCTGCACCGGTTCGACGCTGATGATGTCGTGGATGTCCTGTAGCGCGCGGATGTCATAGAAGGGCAGCGTATGCAGCGGGTATGGCCGACCATCGACAAATTTGGTCGGACTCGGATGGGCCGCCTCGGACAGCGGATACATCTTCAATGTTTTGCTATAGGCGAGGGCGTCGGCATCGGTTGCGCCCTCTAGAGGAATCGAGCGCAGTGCGACCATGATCTGATAGTTGCTCGACTGAATCGGGAAGTAACCGGTCGGAATCTCCGCCTTATAGCCGGGTGGGAGAAATAAGTATTTACCACCCGCGCCTTTGTCCAGTCCCGACGGTCCGATGTCGGCGATGGTCGCCTGCCACGCATCCACGACCTGGCCATAGAGAACCCCCTTGGCGGTCTTGGCGGGAACCTCCAACACCACCGGGCCGTTGCGAAGGTCGGCGAGAGCACCGATGTAAGGGGTTACTTGATTTGGCGTGATCAGCTCGTGAAAGGTGTGCAAGGGCCCGGAATAGGCGGTGATCACGTTGTCAGCCATTCCAGGTTGCGCCAACAAGCCAACGCGAAACCGGTAGATTGCGGAGGCGGGCATTGCCCACAACACCGCCTCGAATGCGCGCTGATAGGCGACTTGCTCATCCAGGTTGGCGACCGATTGCTTGGCGCCAGGGGCTGGCTGTCCGCCCACCGGTTCCTGCGCTCCAACCCGAGTAGTCGTGGCCAGCGTGCAAACGAGCAAGGACAACGGGAACAGAGGCTTGATCACGCGTTTCATATTGATTATCCCATCTGATGTCATACATCGACGCCGCGACAGTCAACAGTCGCGAAGTGGAGGAAGTTATAGGCCGCAGCGGAAGAAGTAACTACTGTCAGATTTGACAGGTGGTCGCATTCGTAAGCGCGAGACTATCCACGCGGAGTTACGAGATGGCATTCGACAGCGTATTGAACCAATGCCGCGCTGCTCTTGAGGCCGAGTTGCTCCATGATGGCGTACTTATGAAAGGCAATAGTGCGCGGCGTGAGATTCAAAATGTCGGCCGCCTCCTTCATCAGCTTTCCCTCCGCAAGCAACTGCAGAACCTCACGCTGACGGGTAGTGAGTTTCGCGGCGGCTGGTGGGACGGCGCCATCGAGGAACATGCGCAGCGATTTACCCTTGGTGATCAGGGGCGTAATGTAGGTGCGGTGTGACAGCGCGCATTCAATTGCCAAAATCAGCTCGGCGGAAGCGCAGCTTTTCAACAGAAACGCCGACGCACCCAAGCCGATGGCTTCGGCGGCAACATCCGGATCTTCGCTAACGGTCAGGAAAACGAACTTAACAACGGGCAACTTACCTCGGAGTTGAGCGCAGGCGTCCATGCCATTTAAGCGAGGCATGGCGATGTCCAGGACAATGATTTCCGGATGGGTCATCAAGGCCAGCTTGATCAATTCGCGGCCGTCGGACGCCTTACCGACGATCTCGCACTGCGGTTCCAATAGCCGCTGGAAGGCGTCCAACACCATCGTGTGGTCGTCGGCCAGCAGGACTCGGGGGCGATGATTCATTGGTGTGTTGATAGTCGGCGAACCACGGCGTTGCGAATCGATTTCTCCTCCTCGATTACGGCAATCACGGTCGATCTGCCACACGGGCAGGATGTCTTGTGGCCTGATTCGAATCATTTGCATATTGGACCTTAGGCCTGCTTTCAGCTTTCGCGCGTCGCAAGCTTCGCAAGCCCGCGCTCGAATGCCCACGCCAATCGATGTTGCGTAGAAAGATAGGCTCGGAACCACCAGCGCCGTCAACAAGTCTAAGAACGAACTGGCTGCGCTGCCAGCGGGTTGTTAGCCTTACCGCAATATGAGTTGGATTACTGTCATCTGGTCAACGGTATCGGGCGCGGGATTGATGTTGGCACTGATGCAGGCGCGCGTCTGGTGGCTGGATCGGCGTTCCTGGGCAAACTTGTGCTTCGCCATCATGGTGCTCAGCGTGATCGAAATGGCGATCGCAGAAATGAGCATGATGAGCGCCAGCTCCCCGGAGGCATTCGTGCGACTGCTGCGGCTGACGCATCTGTGTTACGGCATTGGGGTAGTGGGCAGCGTAGGATTTGTGCACTTCTATTTTGGCACCGACAGACGCTGGCTACTTGTGCTGGCGCTGGGGCTGCGGGCGTTCGCTGTGGTGGCGAACTTTACTACAGGACTCAATCTGAATCTGAGCGCGGTCTACAGTCTCAAGCACATCAGCTTCCTCGGCGAGCAAATCTCCATTCTCGGAGAGTGGGTAATGAATCCTTGGCAGCGCCTCGGATGGATAGCGTCGCTGGCGCACTTCATCTATGTCGTGGATGCCTCCATCCGCCTGTGGCGCACAGGGACGCGCGCCGCGCGGCGCCGCGCGGTGCTGATCGGTGGGCCGCTCTCGTTCTTCGTCATTTTCGCGTTGGCGAATGCCGGACTGGTCGTGGCTGGTGTGCTGCGAATGCCCTACGTCGCGAGCGTTCCCTTCCTCGGCGTGCTGCTGGTGATGGGCTATGAAATGAGCGCCGATGTGATGCGCGCGGCGCAACTGAACCACGAATTGGTTGAAAGCGAACAGCGGTTCGCGTTGGCCGTCGACGCCGCGAATTTAGGCATCTGGTTTCGTGAGTTCGCGCCAAGTGCATTCTGGGCGAGCGACAAATGGCGCGAGTTGTTTGGCTTCACGAAGTCCGAGCCGCTGGATTTCGAACGATTTATGCAGCGCTTGCATCCCGATGATCGCGAACCAATCCGCCATGCGTTGACGAGCGCCATAGAGAATAAAGGTCGCTATGAAGAGGAATACCGTGTGGTACTCCCCGATGGCCAGATACGGTGGATCGCGTCTCGGGGCCGTGTCGAGGTGAACGGCAGCGACCAGCCGTTTCGTATACGCGGCGCCTCGCTTGACATCACGGCACGCAAGCAGGCCGAGGAAGCCGCGCAAATCTTGAGCGGACGGTTGATCCATGCGCAGGAAGACGAGAGGAGGCGGCTCGCGCGCGAGCTGCACGATGATTTCAACCAGAGCCTCGCACTGCTCTCCATCGAGTTGGACTTGCTACGCCAGAAGCAACCTGCTGCCAGCAGGGAGTTCAGCGGTCCGCTGCAGGCGTTATCGGTTCAGTTGAAGAACCTGTCGTCCAACGTGCATCGACTTTCCCACGAGCTGCACCCCGCGAAACTGGAACAGCTGGGTCTGGCAGCGTCGGTGCGCGGCTTCTGCAGGGAATTCGGCGAGGCGCACAAAATCGCTGTTGAATTTGAACTCGGCGCAGTGCCGCTCGGGTTGCCGGATGACATTGCGCTGTGCCTCTACCGTATCGTCCAAGAGGGACTTCAAAACGTGGCCAAGCACAGCGGCGCTGCCGGTGCGAAGGTGGAATTGACGGCCATTGAAAATGAAGTTTGCCTCGTCGTTTCAGATCAAGGTTGCGGCTTCGATTCACCATCGTCGGCAATTGGCAATTCACTGGGACTCATCAGCATGCACGAGCGCGTGAGGTTGGTGCAGGGACAGATTTCCGTTGAGTCCCACAAGGGTGAGGGCACGCGGATCACGGTGCATGTTCCCCTGGGCGCATAGAATGGTTAATTCGCTTCCAGGGTTGCGAAAACCGGCCTTCCCACCTGTCAATACTGACAGTAGTTACTTCTTGCGATCCGGCCTACAACCCTATCCACATTTATGAATACTGAGGCCAAACTCGCGCGTGTCCTGCTGGCAGACGATCATGCTGAGATCCTCAACCAGACGGGCAATATGCTGGCCAGCGAGTTCGAGATTGTTGGCAGGATCGCCAACGGCAGGGACGTGATCAAGGCAACCGTGCAGCTCGACCCCGATGTGGTGGTGCTCGATATCGCGATGCCGGAATTGGATGGCATTGAAGTAGCCCGGCGGCTGAACCGCTCCGGCTGCCGTGCGAAGATTGTTTTTCTGACCATTCATGAAGATTCGGATTACCTGCGAGCCGCAATGCAATCCGGCGGCTCAGCCTTCGTTATTAAAGCGCGCATGGCCTCAGACCTCATCACAGCCATACACGAAGCCCTCGCGGGAAATCGCTTTGTCTCGCCGTCGAATGCCCTGCAAGGGGGACTTAAGTGAAAGAGTCGCAGTCCAGAATTACGCGATAGACTGCCCCGGCAGCGTGGACTGGAGTCCGGCGGCCTTAGCACATGCGGTTTTGGCCGTCGGCCGCAACGAGCGCTTCGGAGCAACCATTTCCGAACCGTCACCGGCGGAAATTGGCCGGGATGCGCCCCGATACTCATCCCGATACCGGACCCTCACGAGGACCGTCTGCGAGGTCCACACCAGGCATCGGTGCTCGCGTGGTAATCACGGTCGGAGCCTCGTGACCCTGCTGCCGATCTCAATTCCGAGTGCTGGCAGATGCGCGCGAATTGCATCTGCTATATAACTTGGCGCCAGGTGCCCATAGTGCCTACTCACCATGCGCGTGTCGGCATGCCCCAGCGCCTCAGCGACGATGGCCAAACTCACGCCGGCCTGCACCAGGGAGGACGCGTAGGAATGTCGCAACGTGTGCATGCCGACCGGCGGTTCGATCGCGGCCGCTATGCACGCTGCCACCATGGGCCGGTGCTGGTCATGTGATCCCCAGGGGTTGCCAAATCGATCCTTGAATATCACTTCGGACTCGCCTCGCCCCGCCGTCCAACTTTCGAACGCGGCTTTACCATCATCGGTCAGGTACACCCGACGTGGCTTGCCGGATTTGGACTCGGCAATGATGACGGTGCCGGATACCGGGTCGTAGTCACGACATCTCAAGGCGCGCAACTCGCCCCAGCGTGCCCCTGTCAGCATCGCGGTATGCACGAGCGGCCGAAAGTCTGGAGCCGCCGCGTTGATCAGCCGCCTGCATTGGTCGACCGTCAACCATTGGGTGCGCGCACCATCGGCCCCTCTGAATTTCCTGAGCCGTCGCCATGCAGCATCGCTTGAGACGTGCCCGTTTTGGAATGCGCGATTGAGGCAGGCCTTGACGTTGTTGATGACGCGGTTCAGCGTGGATTTCTTGCGGCGCTTTCGCTCCGCGGCGTCAATGACCGGCTTCATCAGCCAAGTTTTTGCCGGCTCGATGCTTTTGCGCTTTTTCCCCAGCAGTGGCGGACGGTTGCCGCGCCGCCCCTTGGGTTTGTGGTCCACTGCCCAGGAAAGCCACCGATCGAAGTCCTCCGGCTTAAGATCCGCGAGAAGTTTGTCGCCGAGTCGCGGGACCAAGTACGAGTTGAGTTTCAGCTCGGCATCGCGCGCTGTCTTCTTGTAAGTGTTGAGCCACGCCACATAATCGGCAACGCACGCCCGCACGGTGTAGGGCTCGCCGCCGTGACGCACCGGCGGCGCCTCGCCGGTGAGGCGGGCAATCGCCTGATGGTAAGTGAGCACCTCGGTGTTGTCGGCCTCAGAGAAATCGTCGGCCTGCGCGAATGACTTCGTGTCGTACTCGCCGGACTGCCCCTGGTAGCGCCTGACGATCCAGGAGCCGTTTCTTTTCACGAGGCGCCGGTAGCCCAAGTGCAGACCCGGCAAACCGCAGGGAGACCAATAGGGGCGCGGTCGCACGTCCAATCGCAGTCTTGCCGATCGGGTTTCTAGAACTCCGCCTCT
This sequence comes from uncultured Gammaproteobacteria bacterium, assembly GCA_963787695.1. GTDB lineage: Bacteria > Pseudomonadota > Gammaproteobacteria > Steroidobacterales > Steroidobacteraceae > Bog-1198. The sequence continues at coordinate 3,911,992 of CAWBDX010000002.1, read as the reverse complement.
TACTGAACGCGTGATATGGTCGTGTCCACTATGTCCACTAAGCGTACCCGGATCATAGCAGACGGCATTGGACAGCTATACAAAAACAGGCTATTTTCTAGGTGTTTTCTATCATGCGCTGTTGTACGCTGTTGTCTGTTACTCGCCCTCTCAAGGCTGTAACACGGGTTCGAATCCCGTAGGGAGCGCCAGAGAAATATAGTAAATACAACAATTTACTGGCGAACGATCACCGAAAGCGGCTACCAAGGGCGGATTTAGGGAGATTTTAGGGAGCATCCACCGCAGACCCCCCGTTTTCGGCCGCCCCTGAACGGCTTGCCGAATTGGGGGGGGGATTCAGCGCAACGAAATTGGAGCAGAACTTGGCCAGGTAAAGAGCGGCGAAGTCACTGCCAGTGTTCGCATCTGGAAAACGCCGCATGTCAAAGTGGTGGCCACTACGGCCTCGACGAAGGCCATATCGAAGTCACGTCCATTCGAGAGATTTCATCGGAGGATCTGTCAGACAAACTCGCCCGCAACGCCGGGTTTAAGAACTTGGTCGACATGATGAGAACTGCAAAACATGGCACGGGACAGCATGTCTACTACGTTCGATTCCGATATGAGACTGCTCCAATGCGAGCAGTCGATACGATACGGAAACGCATTCGTTAGCTCTGCATCGGCATGATGACCGTGATGCGCCTTCGCGGCTGAGTCTTCAGGCCGCCTGCGATTTGCGCGTTGCGGAAATCAGCAACTCAAACCGGGCCAGAGGGCGCCCTCGCCTTGCAGGTCGCAGACATTTTACATAATTCGCTAGTAGACGCGTGAATAGCTGACATGACATAGGATTTGTCTATAGTCCTTGATTTGTCGTAGTGAGCGGCCCAATCGATCCAGTTTGCATGCTGTCGCATATGAACGAAATTACTGCCCCGGAAATAAACGTAACCTCGTCTCTAATTGATTTGCATTTGGAGCAGCGGCTAGATGTCCTTGTACGCGGCGAGTGCAGCGAAGACGAATTTATGGGCGAATTATCGAATCTTCGCGAAGCGGTTCCCGATTCAGCATGGGACGTTGTGGCATTACTCGATCAACGATATCGGCGCGGACAAATACCCGTTGACCTCTTTCGGTCTATTGAGTCAAAGATCGCGCAGCGCGAATGTGAAATGTTTGATGTTGGTACGACAATCAGTCTTCATCCTATTCATGCAGCGCCGAGGGTGATAACACAGAGTATCGGCACAACCGAGAGAACCTGCATTCCGACAACACGCGGGCACCGCGATCATGTGCAAACAGCTGCCTTCGCAACTCAAGCGAAGTCGTTTGAAGCACCCCCCCTGCGAATGGCTGATCGAATGGTACCGCCTAGCGTCGAAATCGGGCGCGTATTACGAAATCGCTACGTTCTTGAGAGTCGGTTGGGCAGCGGCGGCATGGGTACGGTATTCAAAGCGATGGACCTATACCGCTGCGATCTGCCCGAAGGCCGTCGCCATGTGGCGATAAAAGTTCTGCATAAGCTAATTGACAGTCGTCCGGACGTCTTATCGAATCTGCGACGCGAATTTTATTGTGCGCAGGCGCTTGCGCATCGCAATATTGTCAAAGTATTCGAGCTGGATCGGGATGAAGACGTCGCGTTTTTTACGATGGAGCTACTAGAGGGAGAACTCTTAAGCGGCCTGCTCGAGCGGTCAAATGCTCCTCCGATATCCAGATCATGGGCGTGGAAAATCATACTCGAACTAGCGGCCGGCCTGGCGCACGCGCATGCCAGCAATGTGGTCCACGCGGATCTCAAGCCGCAAAATATAATGATTACCAAATCCGGCGAAGTGCGCATACTCGACTTTGGTTCCTCTCGTGAGGGTACGGGTCTAAGATCGAGCGCCGATGGCAATCAATGTCATTCAACGGAATTGACGCCGGCTTATGCTTGCTGCGAACTCTTAGATGGGCAACAAGCCGATCCCCGCGATGATCTATATGCCCTGGCATGCGTATCGTACGAATTGCTTGCGGGTGAGCATCCTTTTCAACGTCGAAAATCGACCGAGGCGCGAGATCTTAGACTGATCGCGCGTCGGCCGCCTGGGCTTACCCGGCGACAATGGCAAACTTTGGCAATGGGTCTTTGTTGGTGTCGGGAAGATCGGTCGATATCGGTTAGCGATTGGATTGGGAAATTGACGCCGAAGCAGGCGGCGGTACCGCGATTGGCGAGCCTAATCGACCCCAAAATCGACCCTAAGCGCAAAGCATTTTCGGCAGGCGCAGCCGTTCTGCTAGTGGCCCTATTGGCTAGTCTGATTATATGGATGTCATTCAGTCGGCCGACGATCGAAAGAAAGATCAGTGTCGATGCTGGGGCTCCGAACACCGTGATGAACACCCCAGCCAATACGGAACACGTTGATTGGAATCAAATTGTGTTTGCACCTGGAAATCCTCTGACGGAAACGACTTCAATTGAAGCTACCTTGCAAGGTGTTCCGTCGGCAGAAAAGCCGACACAAACTTTGCGAACAATACCGCTGTCAGGAACTGATAGGCGCGGCACCGGGCGCTCAGCGCTGCGTGACGAGGATCCAAATAAGATCAGCATTTCCGCCAATACCTATAGAATTCGCTCGCGCGAACATTTCGCGGAAATCCATGTCCGTCGCTCCACTGAATCTGACAGCGATACCAGCTTTGTATGGTGGACCGAACCTTGGTCAGCAAAACCCGGCAGTGACTATGTTCCTCAAGCCCGGACATCTCAATTCGTATCCAAGGGAACGCACACGGTCAGTTTGTTCGTCAGAATTGTTCCAAATGCCCGCAAGCATTCAGCGGTGTTTTACGTTGTCATCGGCGATCCTGGCAATGGCGCCACTCTAGGTCGCGTCGCACGCACGGCGATATTGCTGCTGCCGCGAGGCTGACATTCTTGGGTTCGTTGATCGGCGCGGACGCCAAAAGCCCATGTAATCTACTTCGCTGGAGTTCACGAGTAGCCGTGTATATTCAATGGGCTTTCCCTCGCACCGCGCAATCGCCTCTGAAGTGGCAAATCGTGGCGAAACCACCTCTCTTGCATCATGTCGGTCCCACCACGTAAATCGGTAGACCGTGGCCTCAGTCGAGGGATTGGAACTCATTGAGGGATGTTCGTGCGCCCTCCGATTGAGGGCAACGGCGCGCATACGAAAGCGTCGCGTCCATCGCGTTCCTCATCACGCTATGTCAAATCTAGGAATCCAGCGTTGAGCGGGCGAACGCTGACACAGTAATGGGAGAGCGGCGAGCCTCGCGCCCGCCGCCCGTTAGATCAGCACAGGCTAGAAAACCTGTCTTGCTCGCTGACGCATCTCCTCAATACCGGCGCGCCGCTTCAAGTCCCCCTCGCGCGGCAAGTTGCAACATCTGTACTGGATACCGTGAGCCCGCTCAACAGCGCGCCCCCCAAATGGCAAGCGATACAGAATTTCATCTCCAACAATAACTGTTGGTGGTCGGGCTGTGCCGGCACGAATCGGCACTAATCCGACCCCTAAATGATGATCGTAGCGCCGATGTTTGCCTCAACCAAGGAAGCGGTTGTAGACGTCTATTGCCTCGGCGTAACAAGTGCATGCGGCCGCTCTGAGGCCGCGGCGATCGAGAATGGTAATTTGGCCGCGTTGATAACGAATCAGTTTGCGCCCGCGCAGCACGCCGGCGGCTTCGGTCACCCCCACGCGACGCACGCCCAGCATGTAGGACATGAATTCCTGAGTGATGTAGAACCGGTCGGATTGCGCCCGATCGCCGGTCATCAGCAGCCAGCGCGCAAGCCGCGCCTCCACCACATGGAAGCGCGTGCACACCGCTGCCAGCGCCACCTGGCACAAGGTTACATACAGATAGCGGTTCAACTCACGACGCAGCAGCGGGCTGCGGTCCAATTCGCGGCAAAATGACCCCGCCTTGATTCGCAACGCGCTGCCAGGCCCCTGCACCAGTGCCCGCTGCGGCGAGACATGAACGCCGAGTACCAGCGAGGTCCCCAGCATGCCTTCGGAGCCGACGATCCCGACTTCGAGACTGGCCTTGCCATTGATCGGGGCAATGAGAGATATGAAGCTGCTGGTGGGAAAGTAAGCGTAACGAACCGGCCGCTCAGGCTCACAGAGCACCTCGCCAACCTTGATTTCGATCGGCTCACAGCGCTCGAACAGATGATCACGATCGCGACGGGGTAAGCGGTCGAGCAGGCGATTGTTCACCGCCCCAATCGAACTTGGACGCGACACGGTATCTCGCTTGCCGTTGAAGGGCTGTTTTGCCTCTGCAAGCACGACTAAATTCGAGTAGTCGTGTCCTGCGATCGGACAGTCGCTCCCGGCAACACTCAGCGAGGACGAGAATTCCTGCTACACCGTGGCAATCGCAGCCCGAGCGTAACACATCGACGCGTTCACGGCGGCGCTGGTTTCTATCGCCGACCAACTCGAGTCATTGCAGGCGTTCGAAAGAACCGCCCAAAGCACGGCCGGCCGCCGTCTGAAACTCGATGTGCCCCCACTCGGACAACTTGCGGCATTCGGCTGCGATCGCATGCGCTTCGTGCGGCGTAAGATCGGTCACGCTGAAACACATGACGATGCTCGCATCGCTGACCACATAGCGACCGGTCCTGACTTCCTCGTTGTACTCGAACGCAAATCCGGTTTCGCCATTTCTCAATCGCTCCGCCAACTTGTCGCGATCGCGTATCAGCGCCAACACCGAACTCAGCGCCTCCGCGTTGTCGATTTGTGCCATGACCGAATAGATTCGAGTAGCGCTACCCATTACCGCATCTCCACCACCACGCGTCTGCATATACTAATGCAGAATTCGCTCGGCAGAGGAACCAAGAACCGGTGCCGCGGCTACTGCTGCGCGACTATCCCCGCATCACTCTGTGCGCTGGCGCGCACCAATTCCGGGTCATTCGCGTCGCTGCAGACAAACGTCAGATCTTCCTGTTTCGGCGCCCAGCTATGCTCCCCTGACTCGGTGGATTGCCGGAACAGCAAATGTTTATCCAGTTTGGCGCAGTAATCACTCGCGACGGCAAGTGCCTTGATGTTGGTATCCGCTTGGGATTCATATCTCGCGCCCAAGACTCTCAATTGGTAGGCATCGTTTCCGGCGGGAACGACACTGGGCGGCGCCGATGCGCAACCGGCGAGCCCTGCCAATGCGGCAATTGCTAATGCCAGCACTCTATTACTTTTATCGCGACGCATAACGGACTCCTTGACGAGTTCACGATAGCGCGCGCGGCGCCCCCGTAAACGCGATGCGGCGCACAGTTTCTGCGAGTGCATTGCGCATCGCTGTCTCCAGAACCAGACATATTTCACGCCGCCAATCGACCCGCCGTTGTCAACCCGCCAGTGCCTGCGCCGTTGGTGCATGCATTGAGCGCCCGATGCGCACGGCGATTGAACAATGAATGCTTATGGTCAAATTAGAGGAGAACTGGTCATGGTCTCGAACACTTCGCGAATGCTGGCGCTCGGCGTTGCCAGTACAGTACTCGCCGCTTGCGGCGGCGGCAGCTCGAACGGCAGCGCAGCGGATCCGGCTCCGATGGCGCCGCAAACCTCGAGCGTATCGATGTTGATCAGCGACGCGTCCACCGAAGATTGGGCCGCAATCGACGTAAAAATTCTTTCCATTGCGCTGGTACCTCAGGGCGGCGGCGCCAACGTCACGGTATACACCGCACCGATGCAGGTCCCGTCCGTCAACCTGGCGGAACTCGACCAAATCGCCGAAATTCTCGGCAATGTCACGGTGCCGGTGGGCACCTACACCGGGGCCGTGCTGACCGTCAGCGCAAATCCCGGCGATGTTGGCTTGACCGTTGCCGCGGATCCTGAAGTGGGATTCGCCGGCACACCGGGCGCAGTCATTCCTGGTGCGCAGATTCAAATACAGCACGCGCAAGGCTCGGCGCCCAATCTTACGGTGCCGATTGGCGTCACTTTCGATTCAGCGCTGGTGGTGACTGCAAATCAGAGCAACGCGTTGGATCTTGAATTCGATTTGGCGCATCCGGCCTTCATCGTTGGCCACGTGCCCCCGGCCGCAGGCACAACCCTGTGGGCCGTCAACTTCGACGGGCCGCTGCGTCATCATCCGCTGCATGACTTGACGCGCCTGGTGTTGCGCCACATGTACGGCGATGTGACTGCCACCGATAGCGCCAGCATCACCGTAACCAAGGAGTTTCCAACGGAGCCGGCAGTCAACCCGGAAACAGCCATCAGCAGCGCTCAGTCGTTGAATATCCTGGCTGATGCGACCAACGGCACGATACTTTACGACCTCGACGCGAAGACCAAGACGGTGATCAATAATTTCTCCGGCGAGTCCTCGCTGGTTGGGAAATTCGTGCGTGTCGCGGCGCGCTATCAAGAGGATGGCACGCTGGTGGCGACGCGTGTCTGGGCAAGCACGCAGTTCAGTAATGTCTGGCTGAGCCCCGAGGGCCACGTGCTGCATGTCGACACCACCAACGACGTGGTGGCGATCGAGGACGAGTCCGGTGCGGCGGTGGACCTGGTCGTGGACGCCAACACGCAATTCTTCTTTCGGCAACCGCAAAATGGCGCCGCCGACGCGACTCCGATCGGCACCGGCACCGGATTTCTCACGAGCCACGATCTGGTGCGCGGCTTCAAGGTGCACGCCAGTGTGGTCGATGTCCTTGCAAATCCACTGGTCGCGCAGAGCATCGATATAGAAACGGCGAAATACGACGGCAAGATATCCGTGCCGGGCGCGAGTTCCTTCACCTATACGCGGATGTTCAGAACGGCGAGCGACGACTACACGTACGTCATGAACTATATCGACAGTTCGACCGCAAACGGCATGGATGACATGGGCAATCCGATTGCGGGCTACAAGTGGTGGAACTTTGCCTATCCGACCGTATTGGACAGCGGCGCGAACGCGGTCACCGATTTCGCCGCCGCCACCAGTGGCAGCGTCAACTTCGGCGGCGCGGTGGGCGCGGTGCCCTCTTACGGCGCGAGTTTCGCGGTTTGGAACGACATGGCCAACCCCGATGGTTGGGCTGCCGCCGCCACCGTGCTCATGCCATCGCTCCTGCCCCTCGGCTTCGTGGCAAGCCCGTTCGCGAATGACAGCTTCACGATGACGGTCGTGGGCGGCGCAAACGCGGCCACGGTGGCTGTCAGCTCAACCGGCGGCAGCGCCACGTTGGTCTATCAAGTGGATCGCACCAATGGTGTCGTGACCGTGAGCCCCATCGATATCACCACAGCGAGCGGACTCGCGAGCCTGACCAGCGGCCTCGCAATGGGTGCACCTGTGAAGGTGTACGGTGTGCCGCAGGCGGATGGATCGCTGCAGGCGTATGTGCTGACGTATTTCACCGGCGATATGCCCGCACAATAACGGCAAGAGGAAGCTAAATCGCCGTGCGGCGCCTGCAGTGGCCGCACGGCGATTGCATTTCGTAGCGATGTCTTGAGTGCGGGTGAGCGCGCCCATACTTGCCCCGCGCCTGTATACTGTGGTGGTTTCAACGCTAACTGCACTGCGCAACAGGTGAGTGGTCGTCATGATCAGCTACCAATCTGATCCTGCAGCATTGCGAGAATTGGGTGAGCAGTGGCAGCAGGCTTATTCCAGCAATGTGCCGTTTCCGCACATCGTCATCGACGACTTTTTTGACTCGCGCACCCTGGGCGGCGTTCTCTGCGAGGTGAATGCGCTTGACCGATCGCAGCGCTACGCCAAGTTCCTGGACCGCAAGACCGACCATAACAAGTTCGCGTACTTTCCCGAGGTGGTCGGACCCGAAACCTCGCGGTTGGTCAATTTTCTTAATTCCGGGCCGTTCCTGAGTTATATGGAGAACTTGACCGGCATCGACAATTTGATCGCCGATCCCTCCTGCTTTGGCGGCGGCTTGCATTGGATCGAAAACGGCGGCTTTCTCGAGGTGCATGCCGATTTCAATCACTTGAAGAAGTACAACCTCGAACGGCGCATCAACCTGCTGTTGTATTTGAACGAGAATTGGAAGGACGAGTACAACGGCCAATTGGAGCTGTGGGATCGAAAATCCATGACCAAGGCGAAGTCGGTCTCGCCGATTTTCAATCGCTGCGTGGTCTTTTCCACCACCAAAGAATCATTGCACGGCCACCCGGCGCCGCTGGCGACGCCGCCCGGCATAGCCCGGCGATCGCTGGCTCTGTACTACTACACCAACACCTGGGATCCGGCAGTCCAGTCACATACCACGCTTTACTATATTTCCCGCCCTCACAAGGTGCGGTTGCGGGTTTCGCGCATCGTTCGCGGCTTCATTCTTGATCTGATTCCGCCCATATTTCGCAAATCCTTTCGCGCCATCAAGAGATTGCTCAAAGGCGAAAAGCTCACCGAACTATGGAACTGAAAAAAGGATCCAGCATGGCCTGGCTCCACAGGGAACCGAATTCCGAGAGATGATTGCCGTCCGAATACAAGGCGTGGCCTGCGGCGGCAATCACGCAAGGTGATTTGGCCGGACAGAATTGCTCCGCGGGATCGATGAAGGAGACTTGCGGCGAATCGCGAAAATGCGCGAATACCGACTCGGCCGCGGCGCGGCGCTTCTCGATGTCGCCATAGGGACGGCGCAGGGCATCGGGATTTCGGCCGAAATACACCGCCTTTGCCAGCGCCGAGGGTATATCGACGAGTTGTGGAGGCACTTGCTCGAGAACCCACACATCGACGCCCAGTGTGCGCAGCCGGCGAACGGTTTCCACGAAGGACAGGCGAAATGCCTCGAGCCCCGTGGCGCGATGGCCGTCGGCGGCGGTGAAGGAAATCGTGAGATCCTGCAGCGTCTCGCTGCCGCCGCGTTCCCAGCCGGAAATGTACGTGTCCCAGCGGCTCGCCAGCAGCACGTGTTTGATGTGCTCGTCGCGAATCAGGTTCAAGACTTTCTCTGCGATCAGCACGCACGGATAGTCGTCGCGGTTGCGCTGCATCGGCGCGGCGCCGATCAGCGAGGCGCAGCGATTGTAGCCAACCACCCATCCTGAGATGCCGAGGGTGCTCGCGCGCGCGTCCACTCCCGGCGCCAACGCAGCCGCGTGGCTGTCGCCCCACACCAAGAACGAGGGCTCGGCGGTCGCAGCGCCAAACTTGCAAATTCCGTTACTGTCCAATCGCCGCGGCGCCGGCATGCACCTATCCCAATCGGGATTATCGTGAGCAGCCGCCGCGTATTGCAGGGCGGCGCCGGAAAAGCGGGCTGGGAAGCCATTGCCATTGACCAACGCGATGCCCATCGCGCCCACGATCAAAAGACCGGCCGCAGCGGCTTGGAACAGCCTTTTTCTCGAGCGCAGCAAGATTCCAGAGCGCACTGGCACCTCGACCCAATGATAAGAAGCGAGCGATAGTCCCAAGGTCGCGGCCAGCGCCGCGCACGATTCCGCGCCGCTCAATTCATGGTCCAGAAAATAGCGGCCGAAGGCGAGAATCGGCCAGTGATACAGATACAGCCCGTAAGATATCAGCCCAACGTAGACCAGCGAGCGGTGTCCGAGTATTCGACCGACGCCGGTTGGGCCATGCAGATTCGGGATGATGAGCAGCATCGTGCCGATGCAAGGCAGCAAGGCGGCGGTGCCCGGAAATGGCGTGCTGCGATCGTATATCGCATAGCTGATTGCAATGAACAGCACCCCCAGCACCGCCAGCGTCTCCGCCGCTGCCCGCGGCAGCCGCCATTGCCATGGGGCGAGCGCAATGAGCGCGCCTACCAGGAGTTCCCAAGCACGCGGGGGTAGGAGATAGAAAGCCGTGTCGGCGTCCGCCTTCACCCAGAGGATGCTCAACGTCAGCGCGATGGCGGCGAGCGCACTCATGAGCCCCCAGAGCCGCGGCCGGCTCTTGCCGGTCGCCCAGTGCATGGCGTACAGCAGCGGCGGAAACAGCAAGTAGAATTGCTCTTCGACCGCCAGCGACCACGTATGCAAAAGCGGTCGCACCGACTGCGCGTCCGCGAAATATCCCGTTGCTTGCGCGAACACGACGTTCGAATAGAAGAACGCCGCCGCTTTGAGCGACTTGCCGAATTCTCGCAAGTCATGCGGCACAAACAGCCACAGCGCGCTGATGGCGCAAAGCGTGCAGGTAATGATCAGGGCCGGGAGGATTCGACGCGCGCGGCGCTCATAGAAATGTGCAAACGAAAATTCCTGCCCGCGCAGCCGCAAATCGATCAGATTCGTGATCAGATAACCCGACAAAACGAAGAACACGTCGACGCCGACGTAGCCGCCGCTGAGGTGCGCCACGTGGAAATGGAAAAAAATGACTCCCAATACCGCCAGGCCGCGCAGGCCGTCTATGAAGGGTAGATACGGCTGCGATACCACGCGCGTTACGCGGCAGCGAGGCGCGACAACAGCCTCAGATAGTTGCTGCGGTAAGTGCGCAACGCATAACGCTCCGCGACGTGCTGCCGGCCCTTCGCGCCAAATCCTGCACGCAGCTCCGGTGATTCGATGAGCCTTTCCAAGCTCCGTTCCCACTCCCCGACGTCCTTGGCGTGGAAACCGTTGACCCCATCCAGCACCGCTTCGGTATTGGCGCCCACCGGCGAGGCAACGCAGGGAAGCCCGGCGGCCATGTACTGCAGCAGTTTGAATGCGCACTTGCCGCGCGACCAAGCATCGTCGGTGAGGGGCATGACGCCGATATGCGCGCCCGCCAGAGATTCCGCCTCGGTTGCGGAACTCCACGGCACCCGCTCCACCGCCACGTCGCTCCACTCCGGGAACTGCGAGCAGATCACGCGCATCCTCAAGGTGGGATGGCGCCGTGAGAGGCGCGCCAGCGCCGGGCGAATCATCTCCAAATAAATCAGATTTTCCGGACTGCCTATCCACGCGATCGTCGGAGGATCATTGGGACCTGCGGTGGTGAGCCGGTAACACGCAGTATCGATCGAGGTGGGCAATACCGCAATGTCGCCGCGCCGAGATCCGCGCCACTTGCGCCAAAACATCGTTGCCGGCGACTACCGCATCGACCCAGCGGCAAGTGGCGGCGAATTTCTTCTTGCGCCACGGCGATTCGTCCGGAGGCTCGCCCAGCCGGCGGGGCTTGCGCACATAGATGGCGTCATCCACGTCGAAAATCCGACGCCGGCTGAACGAGGCAAACAATCGCGCCTCGATGGAACTCAATTTGATCTGATGCAGCACGGCGACGTCCGCCCAGCGCAGCAAATCGCGCCGCTCCCAAGTGCGAATACCATAGCGTCCGCTGGGGAACTGCTCGGCGCGCACCTGCCACCCCGCCTCTTCCAGAGGCTCGACCAGAGTTCGCATACGATGGCGAAATGACGGCTGCTTCAGATCATAACCCAGCAGTACGGCGTTCGACATGGCTGCCCCGATTAATTCCTTTCGACCAGCCGACTCAACGCTTCGCTGGCGACCTCGACGCCGTCGGCAAGCTTGAGAGCTGCGGCGCGCTGTGCCAAGGCCGCGCGCAATCCCTCATTTTGCAGCAGGCTGGTCGCGGTATTCAGGATGTTCGCAGTCTCAAGCGTTGCTGCTATCGCAACCCGTGCGTCCACGCAGCGTCGGATCCGCTCGCCCTGGTCCTCTGCAATCGGTATCGCGATGCATGCGCCGCCGCAGGCGATGGCCTGCACTAGGGTCGAGCCGCCGTTGACGACTATGAGCCGCGCACCGCGCATCAAGTCCGCCAAGTCCGCCTGCGGCAGGGAATCGACGCACCGCAACGGCGAGCTGGCGGCGTAGACTTGGCGGCGCGGCGCACGGACCCACGAAAACCGTGGCAACGCCGCTGTCCGCCAGTGCGGTTGCCGCGGCCAAAAACGTGGCTATCGCATCCCTGGCCCGCGGATGGCCGGTGCCGCCTCCCGGCACGACCAGCACGTAGCCGCCGGCATGGCAGCCGATGCGCGCCAAAATCGAATCCGGCAATGACCCTTGGGTTGCGCGACAGAATGACATCCAGATAGCGAATCAGCGGCCTGCCCAGCATTTCAGCTTGAAGCGTTCCAGAAAATTCAAGCCACCGGCGATGAATTCCGGATAGGCGATCCAGTGTTCATCGATCAGCCGCATCCAGCGCCAACGAAACGCCTTGCGCCTCTGCCGCGATCGCGAGCTGATGTATACGATCCGCGCACCGACTCGCCGTGCCGGCGCGCAGCTGCGCCGTGCGACCCGCATTGTCGAAGATCACGACGTCGGGCCGGAACTCTTCGATTAACCGCGAGACGCTCCGCAGAATGAAATGTGGGCGATGAAGCCAGCAGGGTCGCCGGAAACGGCATCGTGGCCGCATAGGCGCCTGTCGGCTCAAGATGAAATGTATCTCGGCGCCCGGCCAGCGCCGTCTCGCGGCATGCGCGATCGCCACACTGCGCGCGTATTCGCCCGTGCCGAAGGCGCCCGGAAACCGGCACGAACAGGATTCGCGGCGCGGGGGGTTGCGGCGCGAATGCGATGCGGCAGATCAATCAAAGGCCGTGAACCAGCGATCCAATATCAACAGGTACCAGGCTCGGCGAAATTCGGAGCCCACCGCCCGCCGCAAAACGCCGCGCTCCATCAGGCGCCGCACCGCGTCCTGCATCAGCTTCGGATGCGCTTGAGCCATCGATGCACCGGCAGTCCAAAGCCTGATTTGGGCCGATTCAAATGATTGGGCGGCAATCGCGGCTCCATGAGACGGCGCACCAGCAGTTTGCCGCGTCGCCGCCGTTCATCGACCAGCAGCTGCGGATCGACGCTCAGCATGAATTCGACCAGGCGATGATCCAGCAGCGGCGGCCGCACCTCCAGCGAATGCGCCATGCTGGTTCGATCGACCTTGGTCAGCAGACCCTCCGCCAGGTCCGTATTCAGATCCAGCCAGCGCAGTTGCGCCAGCGGCTCGAGATCCTCGCGCCAGATATTGGCGGTAGAACCACAGGTAATCGTATTCCGGGCTCGCGCCAGGCCGGCGCCAGCAGAGAATCGATCTGTCGAGCGCCGTCATCCCGCCCAAGGCCGCGGCATAGGCCGGCAAACCCTCGTAGCCCGCGGCGCTGCATGGACGAGGCCAGGCGCGACAGCGGCGGCAAGTATCGGGCCAATGATCTGATTCAAGAAAATTCGATCGGCGCGCCGACTCGTCGACCAATAACGCGGATAGCCGCAAAAAATCTCATCGCCGCCCTCGCCGCTCAAAGCGCACGGTGACTTCGCGGCGCGCGAATTGCGCCATCAAATAGTTCGACCAAGCCGCGCTATCGCCGAATGGCTCATCGAACATGCGCCGGCATTCGATCCAGCGCTCCGGCGAAATCCGCCTGCGGCGCCGTCATTTCCAAATGCTCCGTGTCGCAAGTGTGCCGCGACCTGCCGCGCCGCATCCGCCTCCGAGCGGCCACCCTGTTCGAATCCCAGCGTATAGGTGCGCGGCGCGTCCAAGTAGTAGGCGGTGAGCGCGGAATCGATGCCGCCGCTCAAGAAAACGCCGACCGGCACATCCGACACCGTGTGCTCCGGAATCACCTCGCGCAGCAACGCATCGAGTTCCGCAACGGTGTCGCTCGGCGCTGCGCGCGACGATCGCCGGTCGACGGATTCCAATAGCGCTCGATGCTCACCCTGCCCTGCCTGCCAGGTCAGCGTGTGCGCCGCCGGCAATTTGCAGATGCCGCGATAGATCGATTTCGGCGCGGGAATGTAGCCATGGAATAAAAAGTCGCGCACCGCGCTCTGATCGATCTCCGGCGTGCCCAGCAGCATGAGCGCTTTGAGTTCCGAGGCGAACGCAATGCCGTCCGGCAGCAGGCGGTAGTACAGCGGCTTGATCCCGAGCCGATCCCGAACCAGCAACAGGCTTTTGCGTATCGGCTGTCCCAACACGCGAAGGCGAACATGCCGACCAATCGTCGAAAGGCACGGGGCTCCCTCGGTCGCGAGAAGCCGCAGCAGCACCTCGGTGTCGCCGCTCGAAGCCCACGGCCCCGGCAAACCGGCGCGCAGACGCTCGTGATTGTAGAGCTCGCCGTTGTAGGTCAGCACATGGGAGCCGAATACCATGGGTTGCCGACCGGCGTCCGTCAGATCCTGAATCGCCAGCCTGCGATGAGACAGGGCAACGCCCGGCTCGACTCCATACGCCTTCGCCGTCCGGACCGCGGTGCTCAATGCGCTGCGCCATGATCAGCGCCAGCTCGGCGCTCGCTTGCGAGCCAATAATTCCGGCGATGCCACACATGCGCGGCAGTCTAGCGCGGCCGCGTCATGATGTACCGCTGAGCATACGCGATGCTTACCGCTAGCCATGGGCAACGGTTCGTTTAGGGTGCGCGCTTGGAGCTGCGAGTACATGGCAACACCCGCCGATCAACGATTGCTGGAACTGCTTGGAAGATGGCTCGAGAGTCTCGAGCTGCACAGCAAATATTCGTCGCTGGATGACGACAGCTATTGGAAAGTCCAGCCTTGGTCCGAACATCAGCGGCCGACCCGATGGATCGTCAATCTGGCCAAGCAAAAGACCCTGGCTTTGCGCGCCCAAGTCGAGCAGCGCGCCAAAGCGGGCGATACGCAGTTCTCGGACGCGCTGGAGCTGATGGCATTCCTCGCCAATCTGGTGGGCGCCGAGCACATCGAACGATTCATTCCCGTCGCGGACGCTCAGCAACGAGCGTGACCTGTCGCCAAAACCCGCTGACCGCGGCGCCGACAGCACGATTCAGCAACGCGACGGCAACCATCACCGCCACGCGGGAAATGCCCAAATTCCTGGGTACCAAACGCGCACCGCCGCCGGCCGGGACCGCCCAGGTCGCGCGCAACGAACGCAAGCCCGCGGCCGTCGGTCAAACCCGCGCCGAAGAGCGCCCGCCAAATTGCCGCCGAAGAAGCCGGCCGCGCAAGCCGAACGCGCCGGGCCCTCCGAGGCGGCCCGCGATCAGGTGATCGCCGATGCGGCGCGCTTGGTACAATGGGGCCGGAAATGGTTTGAGCTGCCGGAACTGATCGCCCGCATGGCGGACCGTCCGAGCCTGCCCGATGTGCGGCGTATTTTGAAGGAAAATAAAGTGGCGATCGAAAAGAAGGCCGGCAACCCTTAGGAGCCTGCGCAGATTCCCGCGGCTGCGATGACGCACAGCCGCTCCGCTACATGAAATAAATTTTAGGGAACCTCCTGCGACGATTTACGCTCAAAGGCGCGCATGATTACAATAAAAAATCTATCCAAGCGGTACGGCGACAAGCTGGCCGTCGATGATCTGACATTTTCGGTGGCGCCCGGCGAGGTGCTGGGCTTCCTGGGCGCCAATGGCGCCGGCAAGTCCACGACCATGCGCATGATCGCCGGCTTCATCTCGCCCACGGCCGGGCAAGTGTCGGTCTGCGGCCACGATATCGAAAAAGCACCGGTGGCAGGCCAAATCCTGCATGGGATATTTGCCGGAAGGCGCGCCGAGCTACGGCGAAATGACGGTGAGCGAATTTCTCGACTTCGTCGCGGATATCCGCGGCTTGACGCGGCGAGCGGCGGCGCGAGCGACGCAGCGTCGTGATCGACCGCCTTGGCCTCGCGCCGGTCATCGACCAGGTGGTCGAAACCCTCTCCAAGGGCTTTCGGCGCCGCGTCGGCTTGGCGCAGGCATTGATCCACGATCCGCAAGTCCTGATCCTGGACGAACCCACCGATGGACTCGACCCCAATCAAAAGCACGAAGTGCGGCGCCTCATCAACGAATTGAGCAAGGACAAACTGGTGATCGTCTCCACCCACATTTTGGAAGAAGTGCACGAGGTGTGCACGCGCGCCATCATCATCGCGAATGGCCGCATCGTCGCCGATGAAACCCCGACCGCGCTCGAGGCGCGCTCGCGCTATCACCACGCGGTGAGCCTGCGCTTCGAAAAGGACGCCGAGCTGGCCGCGGCGACGCGGGAAATCGCGCTGCTGCCGGAGGTCGCGGCGGTCGAATCCGATGCGCGCGAGCTGCCGGCTCACGGCCTTGCCGAAGCCCGGGGCCAATGTCTTGGCCGCGGTCAGCGCGCATCATCGACAAGCACGATTGGGATGTGCCGGAACTGCATCTGGAATCGGGGCGCCTCGATGAGGTGTTCCGCACGTTGACGCGATCCCGAAGGGCATCGACGTGTCGATCCGCGCGGCGGAGCTATCGCGCATGAACAAGGTGTCTGGTGGTTTTCCGGCGCGAATTGCGCAGCTATTTCGCAACGCCGTTGGCCTATGTGTTCATCGTCATCTTCTTGGTGCTGGCGGCGGTGTTTACCTTTCAAGTCGGCGGCTTCTTGGAGCGCAACCAGGCCGATCTGCAGTCATTCTTCCGCTGGCATCCGTGGCTGTATCTGGTGCTGATCCCCGCGATCTCCATGCGGCTGTGGGCCGAAGAGCGCAACAGCGGCAGCATCGAATTGCTGATGACCTTTCCGATCACCCTGTGGCAGGCGGTGGTCGGCAAATTCCTCGCCGCCTGGTGCTTCGCGGGGATTGCGCTGCTGCTGACCTTTCCGGTCTGGATCACCGTCAACTATCTTGGGTCTCCCGACAACGGCGCGATCGTCGCCGCCTACATCGGCAGCTTCCTCATGGCGGGCGGATTTTTGTCCATCGGCATGTGCCTGTCCGCGGCCACGCGCAATCAGGTGGTCGCATTCATCACCGCGGCCTTGGTCGGATTCGTGTTCCTGCTGGCGGGATTTCCGCTGGTGCTGGATTTCGTGCGCGGGGTGCTGCCGCAAGCCGATCGTCGATGCGATCGCATCATTGAGCTTCTTCACGCACTTCGACGCGATCTCCAAGGGCGTGATCGATTTGCGCGATCTGGTGTATTTCGCCGCGCTGATCGGCTTTTGGTTGGCCGCCACGGCCCTGGTACTCGACATGAAGAAGGCGGAATAAGTGAACGGCAATCGTTGGCGAAGAGCTGGGTATGGGCGTCGGCGGCCTGGTCGCGCTCGCCGTGCTGTTTTTGGGCGTCGTGATGCTGTCGAACGTGGGCCTGCGCGGCATGCGCCTGGATCTTGACGCAGAACAAGCTCTACACGCTTGAGCACGCGGCACGCAGCAGGTGCTGCGGGAGCTCAAGGAGCCGGTCAACCTGTATTTTTATTTCTCGCGCGACGCCGCCGCCAAACAGTCGCCGCTGATTCATGCCCTATGCCACGCGCGTGCGCGAGTTTCTGGAGGAAATCGCGGCGCGCGCCGGCGGCAAGATTCATCTGCACGTGATCGATCCGCAGCCTTTCTCCGACGATGAGGACCGCGCCGCGGAATTCGGCCTGCAGGCGCTGCACGGCGGGCAACGCCGGCGAGTCGTTGTACTTTGGCTTGGCGGGCACCAACTCGACCGATGGCCGCTCAGCCGATCCCGAGCTTTCACCCCGATCGCGAGGAATTCCTGGAATACGACGTGGCCAAGCTCATCCAAGATCTGGGCACGCCGAAGAAGCCGGTGATCGGCCTCATGAGTTCGATCGGCCTGCAGGGACAATTCAATCCCGCAGACCGGACAAATGGGTGAGCCCTGGCCGATCTACACCCAGCTGCAGCAATTGTTCAACATGCGCACGCTTGACGCTCGGATCTCGATCACATCGACAAGGACGTCGACGTCCTGATGCTGGTGCATCCGAAGCAACTGCCGCCCAAGACGCTTTACGCCATCGATCAATTCGTCATGCGCGGCGGCAGAGTGCTGTTGCTGGTCGATCCCGAATGCAGGCGCGGATCTGAGCGGCCAGGACCCGTCCAATCCGATGGCCGGCGCGATGGCCAATCACTCGTCGGATCTGGAGCCGCTGCTCGGCGACCTGGGGCGTCGACTACGACCCCACCAAGGTCATCGGCGACTTGAGTCTCGGGCTGGAGGTTCGCACCAACGCATGCCATCGCCGCCCGTTCGCCACATCGGCATTCTCGGGCTGCGCCACGCCGACATGAATCCGAAGGATGTGGTCACGGCTTCGCTGGAGTCCATCAACTGGCGACCGTCGGCTCGCTCGACGCAGCGCGCCGGCGCGAAAACCACCTTCGAGCCGTTGCTGTTGAGTTCCACGAGCGCGGAGCCGATTCCCGCGCAGCGATTCAACGCCTTGGTCGATCCGTCGACCCTGCGCGACGGATTCAAATCGACGGGCGTGCGCTACGCCCTCGCCGCGCGCATCACGGGCCCGGTGGATTCGGCCTTTCCCAACGGGCCGCCGCCGGATCAGAAGCCCGTCTGCCGGCCCGCCGATCGCGCACCTGGCCAAGTCGAGCGCGCCCGCCAACATCGTCGTGATCGCCGACACCGATTTCTTGATGGATTACCTGTGGGTGCAGCACCGCGAATTGTTCGGCCAGCGCATTGCGCAGGCGTTTGCCAACAACGGCGATTTGATCGCCAACATTCTCGACAATTTGAGCGGCAGCAGCGCCCTGATCAGCATTCGCGGACGCGCATCCTTCTCGCGGCCCTTCGAGCGCGTCGATGCGCTCAAGCGCCAGGCCGACGATCGCCTGCGCGCAAGGCGTTGGAACTGCAGTCGGAGCTGCAGCAAACCGAAAGCAAATTGACCGAGCTGCAAAGCAAGCGCAACGATCAGATCCTCCATCATGCTGTCGCCCGAACAGGAGGCGGAGCTCAAGCGCTTCACCGCGGAAAAGACCCGCGTGCGCAAGGAATTGCGCGAAACGCAGCGCGGCCTGGACGTCGACATCAATCGACTGGATTCCTGGTTGAAGGTCATCAACATCGCCATCGCGCCGCTGCTGGTGGCCGTCGCCGGCGTCGTCATTCTGATCGCTGCGCCGGCGCCGGCGCACCGCCATCGCCGGCGCGTCGCAGCGAGTTCGACATGAGCCGGCAGCGATTCATCGCGCTGCTGATTGCCGCGCTCGTGGCGATCTCCGCGGCGCTGTATCTCGAGCACGCCAGCGCAATCTCGCCGCGCGACGTCCATGGCCTGCCGCTGCTGCCGTCGCTGGCGAGCGAATTGAATACGCGTGACCGCGTTGAGCGTGCGCAAGGGCAGCGCCGACGCCGCCGGTCACGGTTCACAAGCAGGGCGAGCAGTGGACGGTCGCCGAGCGGGCCAACTACCCTGCCGACGTGTCGAAGCTGCGCAAATTGCTGTTGGCCTTGAGCGACGCCAAGATTCTCGAAGAGAAGACCTCCAATCCGGCCAGTTACTCGATCATCGGCGTCGAGGACCCGACCATTCCGGGCGCGACCGGCGCGCAAATCGAGTTGATTGCGCAACGACGGCAAGCAGGCCGTGATCGTCGGCAAGCCGGTCGGCAGAAGGCAGCTTCGTCAGGCGCGTCGGCGAAAAGACGCAGCTACATCGTCGAGCCGGCGATTTCCTTCGAAGCGGAGCCGCGCTATTGGATCGATACGCGGCTGCTCGACCTTGCCGGCCGACAAGATTCAAAGCATCGAATTCAAGCCGGCCGGCGGACCCGGCTATACCGTGCGCCGCGTGACCGAGCCCGCGCCAGCCGCTGCGCCGGCCACTGCTCCGCGCGAATGCGCCCGCCAGCTGCCGGCAGCGCCGCTACCGCGACTAGCGCTGCGCCGGCGAGCAATTTCGTGTTGGACGGCGTGCCGAGCGGCCGCAAGGCGGCCGGATTCAACGCAGCTGGCGCCCTCGCCCACCACTTTCGGCAACCTGACGGCGGATGATGTGGCGCGCAGCTCGGCGACATCGATTTCAGCAAACCATCGATCGTGACGCTGACGCTGTCCGACGGCAGCATCGATCACCTTCACCGGCGCGGCAGTCGGCGACAAGCACTGGATCCAAGTAGCCGCACCGAAGGACGCTGCCTTGACTGCAAAGACCAGCGGCCGCGCCTTCGAAATTGCCAGCTACCGCTACGAGGCCAGTTTTCAAGCCGCTGGAACAATTGTTGGTGCCGAAGCCGGCGCCGGTGCAAGCCGAAACGGCGAACCTGCGCCGAGGCAAAAGCTGCCCGCAAAGCACAACAAGGCCATCGTCGCGCGAAGAAACCGGCGCCCGCGCCGGCATCGTGATCAGCGGCACCAGTGCCGGCTTCGGGCGCCGGCTGGCGGCGCTGGTGTACGACGCCGTTCTGCTGGCCGCTCTGCTCATGATATTTACCGGCGGCGCGCTTTTCTTCACGCATGGCGCCGCGGTGGTGCCCGCGACAGCGGGTGCCTGGGTCTATCTCTATCGCTCGGGCTCAGTCGCTCGTGATTGCAGGCTACTACCTGCTCAATTGGCTGCGCAGCGGCCAGACCCTGGGCATGCGCGCCTGGCATCTTCGCGCGGTCAGCGACTCGGGCAAGCCGCTGAGGCTCGAAGGCCGCGATCTTGCGCGTGATGCTTCGGACTGCTTGCCTGGGCGCCGGCGGCACTGGGCGTGCTGTGGCTGTACCTCGATCCCGAGCACCTGGCGCTGCATGATCGGCTGTCGAAAACGCGGGTCGCTGTACGCTCTAGCGCGTTCTTGATATCGCGATCAAACGTGCAGCACAGCCGACGACGGCCGGTGCGGCAGCCAACCGACCAGCGCCGGATTGAGATCGAAAAGCTGCCCGCCGTTCTCGATGGTGCGCGTGATGAGGAAAAACACCACGCCCAAGCATGCACGCCGACCACCGTGCGGGTTCCGGCTCCGGTGGTGCGCAGCGGGCCGAACACAAAGGGCAGCGCCAGCAGCGTCACGATGATCACGGCAAAAAGCCTGGCAATGCGCGACCAATAGCCGATCTCGTAGGATGCGGTCTCCAGATTGTTGCGCCGCAAGATGATCGATGTAAGAGGCGAGTCCGTGCAGCGTCAGCATTTGCGGATCGGTGGCCGCCAGGCCCAAAAACTCCGGATTCACGGTCGAACGCATCGTCAGCTCGCCGACCGTGTCGCCTTCGACTCTGGTCCTTCGTCGAAGCGCGAAGTCGCCACATTGTGCAAGCTCCAACGGCCGGGATCGGCGACCGAAATGCGGCGGCTCGCTGAATCGAGCGCAGGCGCGTCGGCCCATCCAATTCGAACACCGACACGCCGCCGAATGCTCGATCCACTTCGCCGGTCTGCACCCGCAAGATGCGATTGCCGTCCTTGACCCAGGCGCTGCTGGTACCCGCGAAACTGACATCCGCCAATTTGAGGGTGGTCTTTTCGCGCTTCGCGAATTGCGCCATCGGCGGCGCGGCATATTCGCCGATGCCGAACATGATGCACGGCGAGAGTCAGGCCGGCCAGACCCACCGGCCACGCGATGCGCCAAACCGACACGCCCGAGCTCGCGTGACCACCAGCTCGCTGCCCGCGGCCAGATTGCCGAGCCCCATCAGCGCGCCGATCATTGCGCCGATGGGCAGCAGCTCGAATGCGTGTTTGCGGCAGATTCAAGCAGGGTGAACAGGAATGCATCGCCCGCGCTGTAGCTGCCGACACCGATGTCGCTTTGCTCGCTGATGAACAGGACCAAGCGCCCAAGCGCCAACAGCACCGCCATCGCCATGAGCGTGTAGAGCAAGCACGGTGCGATACAGATACCGGTCGAGGGTGTTCATGCCTTCCTCGCGTCGCGCATCACCAAGTACAAGCCGAGCGCCAAGGCCGCGGCATGCACCCACCACACGCCGATGGCGGGCGGCAAGTCGCTCTTCTCCAGCCATATCTTCGACGGCGGACAGCAAATTCGAATAGACGAAGTACACGACGATGGCGAAGCCGACTCGCGCGTAGCGGCCCTGCCGCGGCCGCAGTTTGCTCAAAGGCACGGCGACCAGGGTGAGCACCAGCGCCATAAGCGGCGTAGATGCCCTGAATTGCAATTGCGCGATATCGGACGGGTCGTGCGAGCCGAGCAGCCCGGGTGTCGGCTTGGTGTCGGGGTCCGGGGAGCCGCGAACGTCCTCGGGCGTGGCGATGGGAATGCCGTGCTCGCGAAATTCAATGACGCGAAAATCATCGCTGCCCGGGCACGCCTTCATAGCGCCGGCCGTTGAACAGCGTCACCAGGTGCATGCCGCTGGCATTCGGCTTTGGAATAGGTCGCGGTATCGGCCAGCGCCACTTCGATTCGCCCCTGCCGACTCGCGCTGCACGAATACGTTGTGCAGCACGCCTTCCTGATCGACGCGTTCCGCATAAAACACCGCGTCGCCGCCGCTGAAGGCGCGGAACCTGCCGGCGTCGAGTTGGCCGAATTGCGCCTCCTTGATCGCGGATTGGCGCAGCAGCTGCACTTGGCTGTCGGCGCGCGGCACCTGAACGAACGTCAGCCAGCCCAAGCCCACGGCGATGAGCACGGCGAAACAGAACAGGGGCGCCAGCAGCCGCGACGGGCCGAAGCCGCAAGCCTGCAGCGCGGCCATTTCGCTGTCGTGGTACATGCGGCCCAGGGTCAGCACCACCGCCAGCAACAAACCGACGGGCACGATGACCGACAGATTCATGATCGCGCCCAGCGCGATCAGATCGAACACGACGCCGCCGGCCGTACTGATTGTCGGCGGCCTGGCCGAGCACCCGCGATAGCTGATTCGACACCAGGATCGCGACCAGAACGCCGGTCACGGCAAGCCATGTCTGCACGACTTCGCGCAGCACATATCTTTGCACTGTCCATTTCATAGCCGTCGAGCTTAGAGCCTTCGCAATAATCTAGTAAACTATTTGCTCAACCCCCCGTGCCACACGATCGAATAAAAACGGAGCTGACGATATGGAATTCATGGCCATTGTTGATGCCAAAGCGCGCCACCCGGCCGGTTGCGCCGTGGTCGGCGTCTATGAGAACGGCGACCTGGGCGTCGCAGCCCGCCAGATCGACAAGCAACTGGACGGCATGATCGCAAGACTGCACGGCAGCGGCGATTTCGCCGCGAAGCTCGGCGACTCTCTGATGCTGCCGCTGCCTGCAGGGTCGGCCGCGTCCCGCCTGCTGCTGATCGGTCTGGGCACCCGCGCAGGATTCGGCCGCAAGCAATACCGCAAAGCGTTGCAGTCCGCCGCTCAGGCCCTCGCCAAGACCGGCGCCAGCGACGCGGCTGGTTTACCTCGCCCTGGAACACGGTGGCCGAACTCGACATGCAATACCGGGCGCGCATCGTCGCGGAAGTATTCTGCTCGCAGGCGTACAAGATTCCGGATCTGAAGACCACGCCAAACCCGAAGCCGCGGCCGCTGGCAACCGTCACTGTGGCGGCAGCCGATGCGCGCGCCGCGAAAGCGGCCGCAGCAGGGCCTGCGTATCGGCGCCGCGATCGGCAGCGGCCTGAGGCTGGCGCGCGATCTTGCCAATCTGCCGCCCAATGTATGCACGCCGACGTACCTGGGAACCCGCGCGCTGCAGCTGGCCAAGGATTTCTCCAGCATCAAAACCAAGGTCTTGGACGAAAGCGGCATCAAGGCGCTCAAAATGGGCGCCTTCCTGGCGGTGACCCAAGGGTCGGAGCAGCCGCCGCGCCTCATCGTCTGCGAATATCGCGGCGCCAGAAAGGACGTGGCGCCGATCTGTCTGATCGGCAAGGGCATCACCTTCGATTCCGGCGGCATTTCTCTCAAAGACCCGCCCGCCATGGACGAAATGAAATTCGACATGAGCGGCGGCGCCGACCGTGCTCGGCGCGCTGCGCGCGATCGCTGAGCTGAAATTGCCGATCAATGTCGTGGTGATCGTCGCCGCAGCGGAAAACATGCCGAGCGGCAGCGCCGTCAAGCCCGCCGACATCGTCACCACCATGTCCGGACAAACGGTCGAAATCCTCAACACCGACGCCGAAGGCCGGCTGGTGCTGTGCGATGCCATCACCTACAGCCGCCGCTACAAGCCGGCCGCCGTGATCGATGTCGCCACGCTGACCGGCGCCTGCATCGTCGCGCTCGGCAATCACATCAGCGGCTTGATGAGCAATACACGGCCGCTGGCCCAGGAGTTGGAGTCCGCCGGCATTCGCGCCGACGATCGCGCCTGGCGCATGCCGATCGGCGAAGAATACGTCGATCAACTGAAGAGCAACTTCGCGGACATCGCCAATGTCGGCGGCCGCGAAGGCGGCGCCTGTACCGCCGCATCGTTTCTCTGGAAGTTCGCCAAGGATCTGAATGGGCCCACCTCGATGTGGCGGGAACTGCCTGGCTCGGCGGCGCGCAGAAAGGCAGCACCGGGCGGCCCGTGCCCCTGCTGGTCGACTTCCTGATCCATCGCGCCAAGGCAACATGACCGAGCGCGTCGATTTCTACGTTTTGAAAAGTGCCGCCGCCAAACAGCGCTGGACCTTTGCCTGCCGACTGACCGAGAAAGCCTATCTGCGCGATTTGCGCATTGTCATCGTCAACGACACCCTGGCCGATGCGAAAGCGCTGGATGAGTTGCTCTGGACTTTCAATGAGCGCTCTTTCATTCCGCACAAGATCTGCCTCGATGAGCAGTCCGTGGATCCCGCGACGCCGGTTCACCTCGTGCTCCGATCCACGGCAACGCCGGCGGCGGACCTGCTGGTGAATCTGGCGAATGCGCCTGCCCGCGCACCTGTCAGCACTACGCACGCATCGCCGAAATCATCGACGCGGACGAGGAGCGCCGGCGCCTGGGCCGCGAGCGCTTCAAGGCCTACCGCGATCTCAAGCTCACTCTGGAAACGCATCAGATCGAGAACGCAGAGCTCGCCGGCGTTCATGGATAAAGCCTTCTCCCCCGCCGATATCGAGTCGCGCATCTACGCGCACTGGGAAGCTTCAGGGTATTTCGCGCCGAGCGGGCATGGGCCTGCCTATTCGATCGTCATACCGCCGCCGAATGTCACCGGCACGTTGCACATGGGGCACGCGTTCCAAGACACCATCATGGACGCCCTGATCCGCTTTCATCGCATGCGCGGCTTCGACACGCTGTGGCAGCCGGGCACCGATCATGCCGGCATCGCCACGCAGATGGTGGTCGAGCGCCAGCTCAATGCCGCGGGCCAAAGCCGCGTCGATCTGGGACGCGAGGCGTTCGTCGCGCGAGTCTGGCAATGGAAGGAAACCTCCGGCGGCATGATCGCCAAACAAATGCGCCGTCTGGGCGCCTCGGTCGATTGGCAGCGCGATCGTATTCACCATGGACCCCGCGTCTCTCACAGACGGTCACCGAGGTGTTCGTCCGGCTCTACGAGGAAGGTCTGATCTATCGCGGCAAGCGCCTGGTGAATTGGGATCCGGTGCTCAAAGACGGCGCTGTCGGACCTGGAGGTGGTCGCGGAAGAGGAACAGGGCAGCCTCTGGCATTTGCGCTATCCCTTGAGCGACGGCGAGCGGGTATCCTGGTGGTCGCGACCACGCGGCCGGAGACCATGCTGGGCGATGCCGCCGTCGCCGTGCATCCCGACGATGAACGCTACCGGCATTTGATCGGCCGCAAAGTGCGGCTGCCGCTCACCGAGCGCGAGCTGCCCATCATCGCCGACACCTATGTCGATCCGACGTTCGGCAGCGGCTGCGTCAAGATCACGCCGGCTCATGACTTCAATGACTACGAGGTTGGGTCAGCGGCACGAGCTGCCGTTGATCAACATCATGACCCTGGACGCAGTCGCTCAATGACAGCGTGCCGCTTGCCTACCGCGGTCTCGATCGAATCGCCGCGAGGACAAGAATACTCGCCGATCTTGGACGCGCTCGGACTCATCGAGCGCATCGAGCCGCACAAGCTCACGGTGCCGCGCGGCGATCGCAGCAACGCGGTGCTCGAACCGCTGCTGACCGATCAATGGTTCGTCGACATCAAGCCGCTGGCGGCGCCCGCCATCCGCGCGGTTGAGGAAGGACGGGTGCGCTTCGTGCCCGGAGAACTGGACCGGCGTGTATTTCGAATGGATGCACAAGATCAAGGATTGGTGCATCAGCCGCCAACTCTGGTGGGGACATCGCATTCCGGCCTGGTACGACGCCGGATGGCCGCTGGTATGTCGCGCGCAGCGAGGCGGAAGCGCGCGCCGCTGCACGGCATCGACCCTGCGATGCCCTTGCGCCAGGACGATGACGTGCTGGATACCTGGTTCTCTTCGGCGCTGTGGCCGTTCTCCACCCAGGGCTGGCCGGAAAAAACCCGCGCGCTGCAAACCTACTACCCGACCTCGGTGCTGGTGACGGGTTTCGACATCATTTTCTTCTGGGTCGCCCGCATGATCATGATGGGCCTGAAATTCACCGGCGACGTGCCGTTTCGCGAGGTCTACATCCACGGCCTGATTCGCGATCAAGACGGCCAGAAGATGTCCAAGTCCAAGGGCAACGTCATCGATCCGCTCGACATTGTCGATGGCATCTCGCTGGATGCGCTGCTCGCCAAGCGCACCACCGGGCTGATGCAGCCGCAGATGAAGCGCGGCCATCGAGAAGGCGACGCGCAAGCAATTTCCGCAAGGCATCGCCGCTTCTGGCACCGATGCGCTGCGCCTGTGCTTCGCGCGGCTCGCCACGCAAAGCCGCGACCTGCGCTTCGACATGGCCAGGGTCGAGGAGTATCGCAATTTCTGCAACAAGCTGTGGAATGCGGCGCGCTACGTGCTGATGAATGTCGAGAATCAGGATCTCGCGGCAGCGGGAGCGCGAATTCAGCCTGGCGGATCGTTGGATCCAATCGCGGCTCGCGGCATGCTCGGCGCGCATCGAATCCGGATTCGCCGACTATCGGCTCGACGTCGTCGCCAATGCGCTGTACGAATTCACCTGGCATGAATTCTGCGATTGGTATGTGGAGCTGTCCAAAGCGGTGCTGCAGTCCGAATCGGCCAGCGCCGCCGCGAAGCGCGGCACGCGCTTCACGCTTGATCAACACCCTGGAAGCTCTGCTGCGCGCGCTGCATCCGCTCGCGCCCTTCATCACCGAGGAAATCTGGCAGCGCGTGCGCGTTAGCGCGGGCGTCAGCGGGCGACACCATCATGCGCGCGGCATTTCCCACGCGCCGATCGATGCCAAGCGGATTCGCAGGCCGAGCCGGAAATGCGCTGGGTCATGGACTTCATCTCGGCGTGCGGCAAATCCGCGGCGAAATGGATATTGCGCCCAGCCGCAAGCTCGAGGTGCTGCTGCAGAACGCAGGCGGCACGCGATGTCGAATATCTCGGACCGCAATCTGCACTACTTGGTGCGCCTTGCGCGGTATCGAGCCGCCGCGCGTGCTGGCAGCGGGCGCAAACCGCGCCGATTTCCGCCGTCGCATTGCTGGGCAATCTTGGAAATTCTGGTGCCCATGGCGGGGCTGATCGACCCGGCGGCCGAACTCGAGCGGCTGGCCAAGCGGCTGCGCAAAGCCGAAGTCGACTTGCAGCAAATTGGAGGCCAAACTGGGCAACAGCCAGTTTGCCAAGCAACGCGCCGCCCGATATCGTCGCCAAGGACCAGCAGCGGCTTGCGGAATTGCGCACGGAAATTGGCCAACTGTCGGCCCAGACTGCCCGGGTGACCAAGCTCAAAAACCAATGAACGTGCTGCATTCGCAGATCGAAGCAGTGCTCGCCGCAACTCAACCGGGTCATCCTCGGCAAGGATGCGCAGATCCGCCTGTGCGTCGCCTGCCTGCTGGCGCGCGGCCATCTTGCTGATCGAGGACATTCCCGGCGTGGGCAAGACCACGCTGGCGCATGCGCATCGCCAAGACCCTGGGCCTGTCCTTCCAGCGCGTGCAATTCACCAGCGACCTGTTGCCCGCCGACGTGCTCGGCGTGTCGATCTTCGACCGCGAAACCGGCAAATTCCGCTTTCAGCGCGGCCCGATTTTTGCGCAGCTGGTGCTCGCGGACGAAATCAATCGCGCCTCGCCCAAAGCGCAGAGCGCGCTGCTCGAGGCGATGGAGGAGCACCAGGTCACGCTCGACGGCCAATCGATGGCGTTGCCGGAACCCTTCTTCGTCATCGCCACGCAAAATCCGCAGGATCAGGTCGGCACCTTTCCGCTGCCCGAATCGCAATTGGATCGATTTTTGATGCGCGTGCATTTGGGATATCCCGCGGCCGCGGCGGAGCGCGAGCTGTTGAGCGGCGTCGATCGGCGCGATCTGGTGAACTCGCTGCACCACCATTCACGACGCCGGAGCAGCCTGCGGCAGCTGCAGCAGAGCGTTCTCGAGATCCATGTCGCGCCGGCGCTGCTCGACTATGTGCAGGCGCTCGTGGCGCACACCCGCCGCGCGCCGGGATTGAACGCCGGGCTGTCGCCGCGCGCGGCCATTGGCCTGCTGCGCGCGGCGCGCGCCTGGGCCTTGATCGCCGGCCGCAATGCCGTGATCCCCGAGCACGTGCAGGCAATATTTGCCGGCGGTGGTCGAACATCGCGTGCGGCAGCGCGAGCAGCGACGCCGTCGCGGTCACCCGCCTGCTCGAGGCCGTCCCGGTTCCTTAAGCTGTAAGGATCGAAGCCTTGGCCACTTTGCGCCAGGCAGCGATCGATCAACTGCGCGCCTGGGCCGCGCGCCGCCACGGCCGCGATTCGCCTGCCGATCAACATCAATCGGCGCCGCATCTATATTCTGCCGACGCGCTTCGGCTTCATGCTGGCGGCGATTCTCGCCGCGATGCTGATCGCCGGCCTCAACTACAACAGCAATCTTGGCCTGGCCTTTGCGTTTCTGATGGCCAGCATGGCGCTCGTCACCATGCATCACTGCAACCGCAACTTGCTGCGGCTGTCGGTGGATGTGACCACCGAGGTCGATGCCTTTGCCGGGCGCGAGGCCGTGTTCGAATTCGTGCTGCAGCAACGATTCGAGTGTGGATCGGCGCGACGTCGAGGTTCGCTGCATGAGCGGCCACCGGCATGGGCAGCGTCGCGGCCAGACGAGAGCGAATCCGATCGACGTCGTCGTCCCCGGTCGCGCAGCGCGGCGTGACGCGCATCAACCAGTTCGAGCTGCGCACCCGCTATCCCTTCGGCTGGTTTTACTCCTGGACCTATGTGCAGGGCTCGCTCACGGTTTACGTCGCGCCGGCGCCCGCGCGGCAAGCGAACCCTGCCGTCGGAGGGCGCGCAGGGTAACGGCGTCGCACTCGGAGGCGCGCGGCGATGAGGATTTCTCCGGCCTGCGCGCCTACCAGCCCGGCGTGCCGCTGAAGCACATGGCGTGGAAGGTGCTGGCGCGCGGCGGCGAAGCGGCGGTGCGCAGTTATTCGAGTCTGGCCGCGCAGCCCGAGTGGCTGGACTGGTCGCTCGCTGGAGGGCCTGGAAACCGAGGCGCGGCTCTCGCAGCTGTGCCTGTGGGTGTTGGAAAGCGATGCCGCGCAGCGCGCCTATGGGCTGCGGATTCCGGGCAAGGAGATCGCGCCGTCGGGCGGCGCCGCCCATCGATTCGCCTGTCTGCGGGCGCTCGCCGCTCTACGGCGTCGCGGAACCGCAGTGATCACCGAACGCGTCTCCTACGAACAGCTCCTGGGGATCTCCGCCTGCCTGGCGCTGGCGCTGCTCGCGCACCTGACCTCTCTGCCGCTGTGGGTACCCGCGATCGTCGTGATCGCCTGCGGCCTGATTCGCTTGGGGCTGGCGCGCCGCGGCCGCGGCGCGCCGCCCGGCGGAGTGCTGCTGATCGCTCGCCGTGCTCGTCGATCGCCGCTGTTGTTCGTGCGCTTCCATACCTTCAACGGCCTGGCCGCCGGGACCGCGCTGCTGGCCTTGATGGCGGGCCTGAAACTGCTGGAGACCAAAACCCAGCGCGACATCTACATCATCACCCTGATCATCTATTTCGTCAGCCTGGCGGCGCTACTGGAGGGCGATTCCTTCTGGCTGCTCGCCTACCTCATCGGCGTTTGCTGGCTGACGACCGCGACCTTGCTGCGTCTCACCAGCAGCGGACCCGCGCCCGATTGGCGCGCGCAGCCTGCGCTACGGCGGACGGATCTTGGGCCAAGCTCTGCCGCTGGCGCTGGTGTTTTGGCTGCTGTTCCCGCGATTCGCCGGGCCGCTGTGGCATATCCCGAACGATTCGCAGCGTCGCCGCGTCGGGCTTGAGCGACACCATGAGTCCCGGCGACATCACCCAGTTGGCGCTATCGGATGAGGTGGCGTTCCGCGTGCGCTTTGCGGCGGCCACGCCGCCGCCGCAGGAGCGCTACTGGCGCGGCCCGGTGCTGCATGATCTTCGACGGCCGCACCTGGCAGCGCACCGACACCACCTGCGCGAGTGCGCCGCCGCCTTGCAGCCGCAAGGACCCGCCTACCAGTACACCGTGATGATGGAGCCGCATCAGCACAATTGGATTTTCATGCTCGATTGGCCGCGCACCTGGGATCTTGGCGCACGCCGGCCTGAACAGCGACTACACCCTGATGCAGGACGATTCCGCTGTCGCGTCCCGTCGACGTGGTGGCCACTTCGTATACCCAGGTGCAATCCCCGGAGCCGCTTGAGCGACAATGCGCGCAGCCGCGATCCAGGCTGCCGCGGACGATCGCAATCCGCGCACCATGCAACTGGCGCAACAGCTGCGCAGCGCGCACCCGGACGACATGGAGTTCGTGCGCGCGGTGCTCGCCATGTTCACGCAGCAACCGTTCTACTACACCCTGACGCCGCCGAAGCTGGCCGACGATTCTGTGGATGAATTTCTGTTCGACACGCAAGCGCGGCTTCTGCGAACACTACGCCTCGGCATTTGCCGCCCTGGCGCGCGCGGCCGGCATACCGGCGCGCGTCGTGACCGGATATCAGGGCGGAACGCTCAATCCGTACGGCGGATTATTGGATTGTGCGGCAAAGCGATGCGCATGCCTGGGATGAAGTCTGGATCGAGGGACGCGGCTGGGTGCGCGTCGATCCCACCTCGGCGATCGCTCCGCAGCGCGTGGAGCGCGGCTTGACCGACGCCGCAAACGCCGACGAGGCGCTCGGCCAGCCGCTGGCAACGCAGATCGCGCTGGTTCGCGGGCGCGCGGCTGCGCCTCGATGCGCTGCGCGAAATCTGGCGCGAACGAATCTTGGATTTCGACCAGGACTCGCAGCGCAAACTGCTCGAGTTGCTGCAGATTCCCGAGCCCGACGGCCAGAAACTCGTGATGGTGCTGGCCGCCGCCATGACGCTGGTGCTGTGCTGGCTGACCTGGCAGGTGCGGCGCGAACTCGATCCACAGCCGAAGGACTGCGACCGCCCGAGCCTATTCGCCGGCTGTGCGCAAAACTTGCCGCCGCGGGATTGCCGCGCCTGCCGCACGAAGGCGCCGAAGCCTACGCGGCCCGCGTGGCGCGGCAGCGCCCCGATCTTGGCTGCCGCCGTCACCGCGCTGTGCCGGCAGTATTCGTCCCTGCGCTACGCCGCGCCGTCGACCGCGCGTCACGCTCGGTCAGTTCGAGGCGGCGGTGCGCGCATTCCGGCCGCGGCCCTCGGGGAAGTTGCCCTAGCTCAAGGCTCTTGGCAGGTACCCGGCCGCTCAAGCCGCGAGATTTTCGCGCGTCTTCAAGAATTTGATTTCCGGCCAGCGCTCCTCGGTCAATCCCAGATTCACGCGCGTCGGCGCGAGATACACCAGTTCGTCCGGCGTGATCGACGGCGAGATTGTCATAGGCCTTGGTTCGCGAAACTCGGCCAGGCGCTTTTCTCGTCCTGCAGTGCTCACCCAGCGCGCCACGGCCACGTTGATCGGTTCAAACACGCATTGCACGCCGTATTCGTCCTGCAGGCGAAATGCCACGACTTCGAACTGCAGCTGGCCGATGGCGCCGAGAATCAAATCGTTGTTGCGCAACGGCTTGAACAGCTGCGTGGCGCCCTCCTCGCACAGCTGCGATAAGCCCTTTCTGCAGGGCCTTCATGCGCAGCGGATCCTTGAGCACCGCGCGCCGGAATATTTCCGGCGCAAAATTCGGCACGCCCGTGAAGGTGAGGTCCTCGCCCTCGCTGAAGCGTGTCGCCGATATTGATGGTGCCGTGATTGTGCAGACCGATGATGTCGCCGGCGTAGGCCTCCTCGGCCTGGCTGCGGTCGGCGGCGAGGAAAGTCAGCGCATCCGCAATGCGGATATCCTTGTCGAGGCGCACGTGATGCAAGCGCATGCCGCGCGCGTAGCGTCCCGAACACAGGCGCATGAACGCGATGCGGTCGCGGTGCCCGGGATCCATATTGGCCTGAATCTTGAAGACGAAACCGCGTGAGCTTGGCTTCATCCGCATTGACGGGACGCTGCAGCGTCGGCCGCGGCTGCGGCGGCGGCGAGTGCGCGACGAACGCGGACAGCAGTTCCCGGACGCCGAAATTGTTGACGGCCGAACCGAAAAACACCGGCGTCTGCTTCGCCGCGAGATAGCGCTGCAGATCGAACTGCGGGCTGGCGCCGCGCACCAGTTCCACCTCCTCGAGAAATTGCCTGGTATCCAGTCGCCGAGAAACTCGCGCGCCTCGTCGCTCGCGATGCCGGCGATGGTCTCGTGCGTGCCGACCCGGCCCTTTTCCACCGGCAACGTACACGTAGATCTTGTCTTCGATCAAGTGATAGACGCCGAGCAGATCGCGGCCCATGCCGATCGGCCAGGTGATCGGCGCGCATTGAATCTTCAACACGCTTTCGATCTCGTCCAGCAATTCGATCGGCGCCCGGCCGTCGCGATCCAGTTTGTTGACGAAAGTCATGATGGGCGTGTCGCGCAAGCGGCACACTTCCATGAGTTTGATGGTGCGCTCTTCGACGCCTTTGGCGCAGTCGATGACCATCAGCGCGGAGTCCACCGCCGTCAAAGTGCGGTAGGTGTCCTCGGAGAAATCCTCGTGGCCCGGCGTATCCAGCAAATTGACGATGCAATCATCGAATGGGAACTGCATCACCGAGGAGGTCACCGAGATGCCGCGCTGCTGCTCCAGGCGCATCCAATCGGAGGTCGCGTGACGCGTCGCCTTGCGGCCCTTGACGGTGCCGGCCATCTGGATGGCGCCGCCGAACAGCAGCAGTTTTTCGGTCAGCGTGGTTTTGCCGGCGTCGGGGTGGGAGATGATGGCAAAAGTTCGTCTTCTGCGGATTTCCTCGGCTAATGAGCCAGTCGGCATGATCTGAGAATTCCTCTACGGCACTGCCCTTCACGAGGCCCGGCATTGTAGAGGAAAGCCGCGGATGTTTAATTGGATTAATATTTAGTTGTTATTTATTGATTTTGTTGATATTTATCAGCACAAACGCATTCGCTCGCGGGGCCGGACATTATTTGGCGTCCTTGCCCAGCATCAGGCGCAGCACCGCGGCATCTTCGCGGCCGACCGTCGCTTGGTAGTATCCGCGTCGCACGCCAACCTGTTCGAAGCCCAAGGACTGGTACAGGCGAGTCGCCGCCAGGTTCGAAGGTCTGACTTCGAGAAACGCTTCGTGCATACCGGCGGCACGCGCGCAGTCCAGCAAGTACAGCAGTATTCTGCGGGCGAAGCCCCGCGAACGATATTCTTCGCGGATGCACACGTTCAGGATATGCGCCTCGCCGGCGCCGACCGACATGATGCCGTAGCCTCCCATGTCGCCGGCAACATCGACCACGCGGCAAACATAGCCGACGCGCAAGCAATCGCGAAAAATGCCTTCGCTCCACGGAAATTGATAGGCGGCTCTCTCGATGGCCGCCACCACGGGTAGGTCGAGTTCGTGCATTGGGCCGAATCTCGACCGCCGCGAATTCCTGTTCGCGTTTGACGCTAGACACGCGCACACACGTCGCGCGCGAATTTCAAATCCTCCCAGGCTTTTGCGCTTATCGGTCGGCGTGCGCAGCAGGTAGGCGGGGTGATAGGTGACGATCAACGGCACCTGCGAAATTCCGAATCGGTGCACCTGCTGGCGCAAGCTGCCCAATGTCTTATCGGTCCGTAGCAAGTTCTGTGCGGCGATGCGCCCCACGGCTAACATGATCTTCGGTTTCAATGAGCGCAATCTGCTGTTCCAGATAGGGTAAACACTCGGTGGCCTCGCCGGCGGACGGGTCGCGATTGCCGGGAGGCCGGCATTTCAAGCACATTGGCAATGTAAACCTGCTCGCGCGCCAGTCCCACCGCACGCAGCATGGAATTCAACAATTGGCCGGCGCGGCCCACAAAGGGCTCGCCCTGACGGTCCTCCTCGGCGCCCGGCGCTTCGCCGACCATGAGCCATTCCGCCTGTTGGTTGCCCACGCCAAATACCGTCTGCGTTCGTGTGGCGCTCAGGGAGCAGCGCGTGCAGGCGGCCACGCGCGCGCGCAGTTCCGGCCAATCGACTCCCGCCTCGCGCGCCGCCGGCGGGCCGCTCGCGGCCGGAGGCCCAAGCGCAGCAGACTCAACCGCGACCCACGACTTATTCGCGGCCTTCAGCATAACGGGCACGACTTTACCCCGCGCCACCCACGTAGTCAGCCCCAACGCGGCAAGATATTCGCGGCGCAATGCGCTATTCATGTGTGTGACCGCGGCGCGATTTCGGCGCCGCATTTTGCGGAACACCCACACCGAGGGCGCCGACAAGGCATACAACCCGAACATCAGCAGCAAGCTGATCGGCGGATGCAAAAAAATGAACACAAAAGCCAGCGGCACGAACACGATGTACGTAAAGCGCACCTTTGCGCCAGCATTCACCTGCTTGAAGCTGTTGAACGCGAAGCGGCTGATCATCAGCGCGCCGGCGGAGGCAGTGACCACGAATGCCAGTACCAATCCCGGCAAGTCCGACATTGGTCTGATCGCTGGCGAGCCAAACCAGAGCCGCGACAATGGCCGCGGCCGCGGGGCTCGGCAGGCCTTCGAAATAATGTCTTATCCTGAGTGGCTGATCGTGAATTAAAGCGCGCCAGGCGCAACGCCGCTGCGGCGGCATAAAAAAAACACACCAGCCAACCGATGCGACGCCACAGCGGTCCGTACTCGGCGATGCGCGCCACCCCCCATTGGTAAGTGACGATGGCGGGGGCAACGCCGAATGACACCATGTCGGAGAGGCTATCGTATTCTTTGCCGAAAGGGCTGGCCGTGTTGGTCCAGCGCGCGACGCGTCCATCCAAACTGTCGAAGCACATGGCGACGAACACCGCGATGCCCGCGTATTCGAACCTCAAGTCGACGGCCGCCACGACGGCGTAGAAGCCGGCAAACAGCGCTCCCGTGGTGAGCAGGTTTGGCAGCCAGTAAACACCGCGGCGGCGCGCTTGTGAATCATCGTCATCGCTCATTGGCCGCCATAATACCAGGGGGGCTCATGTAAGATATGTGGGTATGCGCTTATCCCAATACCCGATTTCGACACTCAAAGAAGTGCCTGCCGACGCCGAGGTCATCAGCCATCAGCTCATGCTGCGGGCCGGCCTGATTCGCCGGCTGGCGGCGGGACTGTACGTATGGTTGCCGATGGGTCTGCGAACCTTGAGAAAGGTGGAGCAAATCGTGCGCGAAGAGATGAACCGCGCCGGCGCTTTGGAATTATGCATGCCGACCATTCAACCGGCCGAGTTGTGGAAAGAATCCGGCCGCTGGAGCAAGTACGGACCGGAACTGCTGCGCTTCAAGGATCGCCATGAACGCGAATTCGCCTACGGGCCGACGCACGAGGAAGTCATCACGGACATAGCGCGGCGCGAACTGCGCAGCTACAAGCAATTGCCGGTCAATTTTTATCAAATTCAGTTCAAATTCCGCGATGAAATTCGCCCGCGCTTCGGCGTCATGCGCGCGCGCGAGTTCGTGATGAAAGATGCCTACTCCTTTCACACCGATGAAGCGAGCCTGGCCGAGGGTTATCGGCTCATGTACGAGGCGTATTCGCGCATCTTTACGAGAATGGGCTTGAATTTTCGCGCCGTCCAGGCCGATAGCGGCCGCATCGGTGGCAGCACCTCGCAGGAATTTCATGTTTTGGCGGAGTCGGGCGAGGACGCCATCGTGTTTTCCGACTCCGACGACTACGCGGCAAATCTGGAACTGGCCGCAACCGTGCGGCCAGCCGCGCCTCGTGCCTTAGCTAAGCAGCCCTTGAGCCGGGTACCCACGCCGAACACGCGCACGATTGCGGAATTGAGCGCCCTGCTCGGAGTGACTCCGGCGCAATGCGTGAAGACCCTGCTGGTGGAGGGCAGCGCCGGCGATGTGGTCGCGCTGGTGATCCGCGGCGACCATGAACTGAACGCGGTGAAATCCCAGAAATTACCGGGCGTTGCCAGTCCATTGCGGATGGCGGGTGCCGAGCGGGTCCGGACTGCCACCGGCGCCGACCCGGGCTCGCTCGGACCGATCGGCTTCAAAGGCTTGCTTTACGTCGATCATGCCGCTGCTCATTTGTCGGATTTCGTCTGCGGCGCCAACCAGAACGACATGCACTACCGCGGCGTGAATTGGGGCCGCGATCTGCCTGATCCTAACTCGGTGGACATCCGCAATGTTCAGACCGGCGACATCAGCCCGACGGGGCGCGGAACCCTTAAGGTAGCCCGCGGCATCGAGGTGGGCCATATTTTTCAGCTTGGTCAGCTGTATAGCGAAGCGA
The DNA here is from genome assembly GCA_963787695.1 of uncultured Gammaproteobacteria bacterium. Classification (GTDB taxonomy): domain Bacteria; phylum Pseudomonadota; class Gammaproteobacteria; order Steroidobacterales; family Steroidobacteraceae; genus Bog-1198. The sequence continues at coordinate 3,875,501 of CAWBDX010000002.1, read as the reverse complement.
TGAATGCCAGCGTGCTGGATGAACAGGGCAAGGCGCTACCCATGTTCATGGGCTGCTATGGCATCGGCGTGACCCGTGTGGTCGCCGCCGCAATCGAACAGAATCATGATGCCAACGGCATTCTCTGGCCCGCGGCAATCGCTCCGTTCCAGGTGGTGTTGGTGCCGATCAACTACCAAAAATCGACGCTCGTGCAGGAAAAGGCCGACGCGCTGTACCAGGAATTCAATGCCGCGGGCATCGATGTGTTGCTCGACGATCGCGACGCCCGCCCCGGCGTCAAATTCGCCGATTCCGAGCTGTTGGGGATACCGCACCGCATTGTGATCGGCGAGCGCAGTTTGATGGCCGGAAAACTCGAATATCGTCAGCGGCGCGAGACCGAGTCGACGGAAATTTCCGCTGTGGATCCGGTAGGCTATATTCGGCATAAGTTAAATAGCTTGAGGTTGCCCATGCGGCGCTCGTTGCGCGCGAGTTTCCACGGCGGCTTGGCAGCGTTGGCTACGCTGATCTTTGTCGTGGGCGTACCCAACTCCGCCCGCGCCGATCAACAACGCGATCCGGAGCTCAAATCTCTATTGCAAAGGATCATCGCCAGCACCGATTGCTTTGCCGACAAGTACGAATCCGAAGTTTGGTACAAAACGATGGAGCCACGGCTGGCGCAGTTCGTGCCGACGCACGAAGCGCGCGTCGAGATCCTGGATCATGTGTACTGCGAGGCCAAGCGGGATCCCACGCTGCAGATCCCGCCGGACCTGGTTCTCGCCATGATGGAGGTAGAGAGTCGTTTCGATCGTTGGGCGGTCTCACCGGCCGGCGCTGTCGGTCTCATGCAGGTGATGCCCTTTTGGCCGCGCGAATTGGGCGTGCAGAATCAACTCGTGAAAGTCGCGCCCAATATCCGCATGGGCTGCGAGATTCTTCGCTACTACCTGCGCGCCGAGCATCGAAATTGGACGCGCGCCCTGGCCCGCTATAACGGTAGCACCGGACGAAATACCTACCCGGCATTGGTAATGCAGCGCTGGCAGCGGATCTGGCGCTTTTAGAGAATCTCGAAGTCCTCTGGAATTCCTAAGTTTGCCTCCTCGCCCAATGTGATCTCGGCGACCTTGTCGACGCGCGCCAGCGCGGGCCCGCGATGCAGCCACAGTCGCAACGCCTCGATCGCGGCCGGTGTGCCCTGCGCCAGCACTGCAACGCTGCCATCCGGTAGATTACGGACTGTACCGCGCAAACTTAAGCGCTTGGCCTCAACCCGCGTGGAGTGTCGGAAATACACGCCCTGCACCTTACCGGACACCCGGAAGTGGCGAGTGACGGTCAGTGGGGGACGGTGGCGGGTGTTTCGGAGTGCTGGGCATCGGCAAGGGCGGCGGCGGCATGACGCTTGGCCTGCACCGCCGCGTATCGGGCACGCACGTATTCTTGAGCCTGCAAGTGTTGTTCCGCTCGCGCAATCGCCGCCTGCGCAGCCGCGTATTCCGGCGAGTTGCGCTGGTCGCACCCGCGGTTTGGGCCGCGGCAATGGCCTGGCGAGCGTCGCTCATCTCTTGCACGGGCGGACCCACTCTCGCAACCGGCAGGCAGGCGACACAACCCAAGACAACAATGAACCGGACATAGGGTTGCCGCGACACTAGCAACAGCGACCAAAGCCGTCAAACCTTAGTCGCCGTTATACAATCCTCCGCCAACTGCTTAACGCGGCCGTTGCGCCCACGCAGCATGCGCGCGGAAATCATGCCTGATTCCACGGAAGACTATCGATGAATGAAATACTGGTTCTGTATTATTCGCGCCAAGGAAGCACCGCCGCACTGGCGCGACAAATTTGCCGCGGCGTCGAAGCGATCCCGGGCATGCAGGCGCGGCTGCGCACGGTTCCGCCTGTTGCGGCCACGACCCAAAGGCTCGACCCGCCGGTTCCGGACGAGGGACCGCCTTATGCCACGCATGATGATCTCGTGCAATGCTGCGCTCTGATTCTCGGCAGTCCCACCCGCTTTGGAAATATGGCGGCGCCCGTAAAATTCTTTTTGGACGGCACCAGCGCCCTGTGGATTTCCGGGGCCCTGGCGGGCAAACCCGCCGCCGTCTTTACCTCCACACAGACGCTGCATGGCGGCCAGGAATCGACCCTGCTGTCCATGATGGTGCCGCTGCTTCATCACGGCATGTATCTTGGTGGGTCTGCCGTTCACCGAGCGCGGGCTCACCGACACCCGCGGCGGCGGCACGCCCTATGGCGCCAGTCATGTCGCCGAGCTCAGCAACACGGAGAACTATCGGAAGCAGAGAGCGCGTTGGCGCGCGCTTTAGGAAAACGCGTGGCCGCCCTCGCCGATCGGCTGCAGAGCGCGACTTGAGCACCCAATCCGTCACGCGCTCGCTGACCATTTGGCTTTGGGGCGCGTCGCCGCAAGTCTGCTGGCGTGGACCCTGGTCGGCTATTCCTGGCCGCTCTGCGTCACTTGCCGTATTGCCCTTGCTCGCACCGTTGAATGGACTGGTGCGCGGCCGCCGCTACACGTATGCCTGGGCGACATTGTTCGCGATTCCCTATTTGGCGTTTGCCGTCACGGAACTTTTGGTCAATCCGCAGGCCGCTGGGTCGCGGCGCTGAGCCTGCTGCTGGTGTTCGCCTGGTTCTGCACTATGATTTTGTTTTTGCGTGCTTCTCGAGTTCATCGCGAATGAACGGAATCGTCAGCCGGCGCTGCTCCACCATCGACGCCTCGTCCAGCGCATCGAGAACTTCGAACAGCGACGGCAGGTCCCGCGGCATGCGCTTCAACAAATACTCGGAAGTCTCGTGGGGCAGTTGCAGCCCACGCTGCGCCGCGCGCAGCCGCAGCGCCTCGATGCGTCCCTCGTCGTCGAGCTCGTGCAGCTGGTACACGACGCACGCCGCGGCCCGCGAACGCCAGTCCTCCAGGAACCATGCAGCCTGGCGCGGCGCGCACGGCGGCGGCAAAAATCAAGCGAGTGCGCAGCTCCGCGGCGTCATTGAAAAGACGAAACAACGCCTGTTCCCAGTCCCGATCGCCCGCAACCGCATCGACGTCATCGATGCACAGCACGGCAGTTGCGTTCGAAGCCAGCCAATGCCTCGGGCGGCAACGCCAACGAACGGTGCAGCGGAAAATAGGCGGCCGCTTCGCCCGCCGCTCGCGCAAACGGCCTGCAGCAAATGGGTTTTGCCGGAGCCGTGTGCACCCCACAGCCAGATGCGGCGCGCGCTTGCGCCGATCGCAGCGCCGTCCACGACCTCCGAGTTCCGACCCGGCGCAAAACTCTCAAACACCGCGTCCGGCGCGCAGCCGCACACCCAGGGCGAGTTGCTTCATGCCGCCGCCGCCCGCCGTGCCATAAACCAGGACATAGTCGATGCCGCTCACGGCGACGGTTGCGAACACCAGAGCGCCGAGCCAGAGCGTCACCCATGCGGGAGGCACCGAAAATTTTGCGCGCGCACGACAATGCCAATATAAATGCTGCCTGACACAGCGTGTTGATCTTGCTGATGAGGGACGGATGCGCCGTCAGTGGCCCGATGACAATGCGATACGCGGCGGCGCCCGACACGATGATCGACATCGCGCGCGACCGCCGCCACCATCAGCCACAGCGGCACGAGCTTCATCAGACTCAAGGTGACGAACACCGTGACCAGGAGCACCTTGTCCGCGATTGGGTCCAGCACCGCGCCGAGTTCGCTCTGCCAGCCGAAATCGCTTGGCGAGAAAGCCATCGGCGGCATCCGATAGAGCCGCGACCGCGAACAACAGGATGGAGAGTGCCAGTCGCTGATGGGCCAGCGCCATTGCAATGGGCACGACCAGCAAAATCCTGATGACACTGATGATGTTCGGAATGTGGCGCACGGACCGTCAGCAGGCACGCGATAATGATGCAGTTGGAAGCGCTGAATCCCGTTCTCGCCGGCGGCAACCGGCTGCAACCGCCCATTTAAGCGACAGCGCGCGCTGCAATGAATCAGGCGCCGCCGCGTGTCGCCAGCCGGAATCTGACTGTATCGCCCGACAAGGACTCCACGCTCACGTGCGAGATGAAAGTCAGCGATTCGAGATAGCTCTCGAGACTCGCGTAGTCGCGCAGATCGTTGAGCCCGCTGACCTCGATGTCCACCGGCACGGCTTGCCGCTGGCGGCGAACATGCCCGGCGTATATATCGGCGGCGCGATTCACGCCTTCCAACGTACCGGAGTATTCGCTGCTTCGATCCTGAAACAAATGCGTCCAACGCACATTCGCAGTCGCGCTAGCGCCGCTGGCGCGGCCGATCGAGCACCCCCTCGCCGCCCATGCGCCGGCCAATCTCCGCCAAAGTGGACGGGAGCGCCGCCGCTCACGGCCGCGATAATCCAGATGGATTTCTTCTGCAGTTCGCCGGCGCTCGGCCAGATCAGCGGCAAACCCCGCGCGCAGCGCCGCCGCGTCGATCGCCGCTTTCAGCTCGGACGTGTCGTCGGCGGTCATGACCACTGCCCGCATTGCGCGCCGGTTTGCACCGCCAGCAGTACCAAGGTCGTCGGCCGCTCGTGACCCCACAAGGGCTGGCCGTTCTGCGTCAGCCACCGCTCGATGGCCGGACCGTCGAAAGCCACCCACACTTGGCCGTCGGGCGCCGCCCGATACTGCTGAACGTAGCGGCGCGCATTGCTGACCAACGGCGCCAAGGCGGGATCCTCATCGGCGTAGCGACGGCCCGTGACCCGAATCAGCACGGTCTTCATCGCGGCTTGAAAGGCGGCGCTGTCGCCGCTGTCGGAGCGGTCGGCGATGCCGGTGCCGTCGCCTGATACATCTCGGCGCGCGTCACGGCAATGGCCGGCTCACCTGCGGCAAGCGCCGCGAGACACAAGCACAGAATCGCCGCGCCGCGCAAGTACGAGATTGAAAAGCGCCGTAAGTTCTGTGCCATGGTTTGTCGTAAAATACCACAGCTGAACCGCCAGCCGCTTTGGCCCAAGCCGTACGTGCCAAGGATCCTTTAATGACTGAGCGAGCGCCCGTCACCTATCGCGACGCCGGGGTGGATATCGACGCCGGCGACGAACTTGTGGAGCGAATCAAGCCGCGGGTAAAGCGCTCGATGCGCCCTGAAGTGCTCGGCGGCATCGGCGGTTTCGGCGCCTTGGTCGAGGTGCCGTTGGATCGCTATCGCAAACCGGTGCTGGTATCGGGAACCGATGGCGTCGGCACTAAACTGCGCCTGGCCATCGACACCCGCGGCATGACGGCGTGGGCATCGATCTGGTTGCCATGTGCGTCAACGACGTGATCGTGCAAGGCGCGGAACCGCTTGTTCTTTTTGGATTACTTCGCCAGCGGCAAACTCGATGTCGGTGTCGGCGAACGCGTCATTGCCGGCATCGTCGAAGGGTGCGTGCAGGCCGGCTGCGCGCTGGTCGGCGGAGAAACCGCCGAGATGCCCGGCATGTATCACGGCGCCGACTACGATCTCGCGGGTTTCTGCGTCGGCGTCGTCGAGAAAGACGCCATCATCGACGGCTCCAAGACGCGCGCCGGCGACGTGGTGTTGGGTCTGCCCTCCTCCGGCCCTCATTCCAACGGCTTTTCCTTGATTCGCAAAATTCTGCAGCTCGCCGACGGCGGACCTTGAAGCCGATTTGCAAGGCGTCAGCCTCATCGATCGGCTCATGGCGCCGACGCGAATCTACGTCAAGCCGCTGCTGCAGTTGATGCGCGAGGTGCCGCTGCATGGCCTGTCGCACATCACCGGCGGCGGCCTGGTCGACAACATTCCGCGGGTGTTGCCGGACGGATTGGAAGTCGTGCTGGAGCGCAGTTCCTGGCGCCGCGAAGCGGTATTCGACTGGCTGCAGCGCGAGGGCAAAGTCGCCGATGCCGAAATGTATCGCGTGTTCAATTGCGGTATCGGCATGACCGTCCAAGTGTCGGCGAGCGATGCGCAACCGCGCCATCGGCATATTGCAGGCGGCGGGCCAGGAGGCGCTCATGATCGGCGAGGTGCGCGCAGGAACACGCGGCGTCGTCATCGCTTGAACACGGCGCCGCCGCGGCAGCCGATCGTCATCCTGATATCGGGACGCGGCAGCAACATGCGTGCACTCATCGAGCGCAGCCGGCAGCGCGACGCGGCGTATACGGTCGTCCCAGGTGATTCTCCGACCGAGCCGATGCCGGAGGCCTCGTAGATCGCGCGACAGCTGGGTGTCGAGCACGAGCGCTGCCGCGGCCGGCAGGCATTGAGCGCGCCGACTACGATCGCGCTTTGGCCGCGGCGATCGACGCAGTCTCCGCCGTCGCTGATCGTGCTGGCGGGATTCATGCGCATCCTGACCGCACCATTCGTGCAACGATTTGCCGGAAAAATTTTGAACATTCATCCCTCGCTGCTGCCCAAGTACCCAGGCCTGCATACGCATCGGCGCGCCTCTGGAAGCGCACGAAGCCGAGCATGGCGTCACGGTGCACTTTGTCACCGAGCAACTCGACGGCGGCCCGCCGCTTCTTCCAGGCGCGCGTGCCGTTTGCCGCGGCGATACGGAAGCGACTCATTGAGCGCAACGCGTGCTGGCTCAGGAACATCGTATTTATCCTCTGGCCGTAATTGGTTCTGCCAGGGACGATTGCGCTGCGAAGCCGGCAAGGCGCGGCTGGACGGCCGGCCATTGAGCGAGCCGGTGCATAAACGTCGTCGATCCGGACGCCTCGCCATGAAACCAACATAAGATGTTGTGACGGCGCTGCTCGCGCTGCTGGCGGCGCATGCGACCGCTCAACCTGCGATCGGCGCATGCGGATGCGGCCGCGGCCGGCGACGCCGCGCATTGCGCCATTCATCGCGCACTATCAGGCTCGCTGGAATGGCATCAGCGTGGCACCAGCGATATCGAGCTCAAGCACGGCAGCCGAGCCCGGCCACTATCTCTACACCTGGACCATCACCGCGCGCGGAATCTTTCGCCTCGCCTATCAGCGACGATCTCGTGCAGACGAGCTGGCTGAACATCATCGGCGAGCACGCCCGCCCGGAGAAGTACTTCGGCAGCCAGGGCTCACAAACGGTGGAACTGAATTTCGACTGGCATGACAAACGCGCCACCGGCGTATCGGAAGCTAAACCGGTCGATATCAAGCTCAAGGACGGGACCCAGGACGTCATGTCCATCCAGGTCGAAGTCATGCTCGATCTGAAAAACGGCAACCTGCCGGAGAACTTCCCACATCATCGACAAGGACCAGTTGAAGGATTTCAACTACACGGCAGCGAAGGCACCGCCAAAATCAAAACGGCCATCGGCGAACTCGACACCGTCATCGTGACCAGTCAGCGCCCGGCAACAATCGCATCTTACGCATGTGGTTTGCGCCGTCATTGGGATTCGTGCCGGTGCAGGCGGAGCGCAGCCGCGACGGCAAATTGAGTTCGCCATGCGAGTCAAGAGCGTCGATCATCTGATCCCGCTCGAGCCGCCGACTGATCCCTAGGCTGAGCTCAGGTCTTCGGCAACGTGACGCCGCGCTGGCCTTGATACTTGCCGCCGCGATCCTTGTACGAGGTCTCGCAGACCTCATCGGATTCGAAGAACAGCATTTGCGCCACGCCCTCGTTGGCGTAGATTTTCGCCGGCAGCGGCGTGGTGTTGGAGAATTCCAGCGTCACGTGTCCCTCCCACTCGGGCTCCAAAGGCGTTACGTTCACTATAATCCCGCAGTTGCGGACGAAAACGCCGCTTTCCAAGGCAAAATTGCCCGCTTCGGGAACGGTCAGACAATAGACATCGTGGTCGCCGGCAATCTCACGAACTGACGTGACTTTGTGGTTGCGATATTGACGCGTGCCTCTGTAGTCGGTGAGTGCGCCAGAGAAACGCCGGAACACCGACCGATCGCAATTGAGCACCTCAGCAGCGCCGCGAATAGAGCCTGTCACGTGCAGCGCACGGCGAACAGTTTCCTCGGTAATTTCTGGCCTCAACCTGATACGTCGTGCAATGTCGGCCTGCGTGCTGCGGCGCACGCCGGTATCTTTAGCCCACGCTCTCATCATGAGTTCAGCGTGACGGGCCCTTTCCGCGGGGTCCGCATATCGTCGAATTGTGGCGCGTCGATGTGCTTCGCGTGTTGCATCAGTCGGGTTTCTGCGCTGCGCAATGATGCGCTCGCGAATTTGTCGATATCGATCAGAATGCCAGAATTGGTTTGCTCTGGCGGATTGGGCGCGACTGAATTCCTCGCGCCAGAGTGAGTCGGTAGCGCGCCGCTGCAGGGAGGCGCTAATGGCTAGACCATGTTCCACACGATCGAAATCCTCACCGTAGCTCGCTTCATTATGCAGGCGTATGTGCGTTGACGCCTCCATCCGGGTGATATTGGTGGGCTTGTTGTTGCGGCGATTGAAATCCAGATGGTGACGGTGCTGTCCCCGGAATTTCCTCATAAATTCCGTTTCTAATATTCCATTCGTCTGCTAGTCGATGCGTCGCGTAGAGATACCCATCGATCGGCTGATAAACGCCCTCATAGCCTCGAAATAACTCTCGGTACAGCGGCATCAACGCATCTTGCGGCCTTAATGCGTGCGCTTCCACCATGCGCCCGTCGCGACGCATGAAAATATGGTCGGGGGTGGCGCGTATGCATTCACCGCTGTCCAATTCAATCTCAAAGAGCGAATCACGGCCGATGAAACGCGGAGCATCAAGCAGACTAACTATCAGCCGTCCGTTCTCTCCGATACTGTAGCCCCAAAAAATCTCGCCGGATCGTGCCGCTTGGCCATTTCCTCCAGCGTTGGCGACGTGCCATCAACCAATGCAACACGGGTGTCGCCAGCAAAGCAACGTGCGTACGTCGATTTTCCGAGACAAATCGTTAAAACGCTGCGCGGAATGCGGAAATATTCCACGGTACTCGCGAGCGCGAAGGAATTCGGCGGAATGATGCACACCGGTCCCTTGAAATCGACGAACGATTTTTCGTCGAATTTCTTTGGATCGACGATGGTGGAATTGATGTTGGTGAATATCTTGAAGTCATCAGCGCAACGCACGTCGTAGCCGTAGCTCGAAGTGCCATACGAGACGATCTTGTGACCGTCCGCGACACGTACCTGTTGCGAGGAAAACGGCTCGATCATGCCGTGTTCGGCGGCCATGCGCCGGATCCAACGATCGCTTTTGATGCTCATTAGGTTGCTTCGATCGTTATCTTGGGGAAAGCGCGGCTGTAGTCCTTGTTCAAGGTCGACAAGCGCGCTGCCGTGCGGCGCGCCATCAAGAAATACGCGCGCGCGCGCTCGCTATTCGGCTCCGCAACCACCGTCGGCGAGCCGCCGTCGGCATCCTCGCGAATGCGGATATCGAGCGGCAATTCGCCCAGCAGCTGCACCCCGTACTGCGCCGCCATGCGCGCGCCGCCGCCGCTGCCAAACACATGTTCCACATGACCGCACTGACTGCAGACGTGCATGCTCATGTTCTCCACGACGCCGAGCACCCTTACTTCGACCTTTTCGAACATCTTCAGGCCCTTACGAGCATCCAGGAGGGCGATATCCTGCGGCGTGGTCACGATGACGGCGCCGCTCACCGGAACGCGCTGCGCCAGCGTGAGCTGGATGTCGCCGGTACCGGGCGGCATGTCGACCACCAGATAATCCAGATCGCCCCAATTGGTGTCGCCAAGCAGCTGCGTTAACGCGTGGGTCACCATCGGTCCGCGCCACGCCATGGGCTGCTCTTGATCGATCATGAAACCGATGGACATCACTTCGACGCCATGAGACGCGCAGCGGCGTCAGTGCTTGCCGTCCGTGCTGACCGGCTTCGCACCGCTCAATCCCATCATCAGCGGCTGACTGGGACCGTAAATATCCGCATCCAGCAAGCCCACCTTGGCGCCCTGCGCTGCCCAGGCGAGCGCCAGATTCGCCGCGGTCGTGGATTTTCCGACGCCGCCCTTGCCCGAGGCCACCGCCACCACGTTCTTCACATTGGCCAAAGGTTTGAGCGTTCGCTGCACCGCATGCGAGGTGATTTGCGTACGCAGCGTAAGTGCCAAGCGGGTCTCGCCAATCATGGGTTTGAGGTAGGTTTCGAGAGCTGCACTCCAATTCGGGCACGTAATCGGCGCAGGGGAACCCCAGGACCAGTTCGACGGTCACCAACCCATTGGCGGAGGCCACCGCCACGACCGCCTTCGCCTCGCCCAGGGTTTGCCCGAGGTAGGGATCCATATAGGTGCTCAGTTTCTCGCGGATGACGCTTTCCGCGGCGGGCGGGTTGATTCATAAGAAGCGTGATTGTAGCGCAGGCGGCTAAAACCGTGACGTATGGCATAATCTGGAATTGAGAATCATGACCACGGAAGGCGCCTGACATAAGGTAAGAATGGGTGGCTCCCGGGGAATGTGCTACTTAGGCGCCGAATGAGTTTATTCGCCAACTATCGTGCCGATCGGCTGATTGCCGAAGTCAAATCCAGCGGCAATCCAGCCAGTCCGCTGGCGCAAAAGGCATTGGAAAAATTGGTCGCGCTGGGGTCCGACGCCATCGACCCCATTGTCGACGCGCTGCCACGTCCGAAAAAAGCGAAACGACGGCGTATGTCGAAGTGCTGTCGCAGCTGATCGACTCCAAAACCCTGCCACACCTTGCTGAAAACGCATGTCCGAAGCCAACGGCCGCGCCATGTCGGGAATCGCGTGGGCGCTGTCGTCCAGCAAGTAACTATCCCGCGCAGCGCCCTGCTCGACGCGTTAGCCAAGCAGGGCATGCCCAAGCATGGCCTGCTTGACGTGATCGCCGCGCAGAAGAGCCGCTTCACCGTGCGCGAACTCTTGAACGCCGCCTATGCTCAAGAGCCCGCGAACGCACCGGGCTGTTCAAAATCATCGGCGAGATCGCCGATGAATCCTCGGTCGATGATTTGATCGCCAGAATCGAAGGCAAGGATCCGGTCGCGCGGCTGCACATCATCAATGTATTGGGACGCTTCAACCTGCCCAATGTGCAGCAGGCGATGCAGAAGCAACTCAAGGACAACAACAAATTCATTCGCTCCGCCGCCCTGTCGGCACTTGCCAAGATGGATGGCCCGTTCGATATGCCGCTGATCGTCGGCATGCTGCGCGATCCGTGAAATCGAGGTGCAGAACAAAGCGGTGGATGTGGTCGTCAAGGCCAACCATCCGGAAACCATCAAGTATCTGGTGGACGTGCTCAAGGACGAAAACGAATACGCTCGGCGCGCGGCGGTAGAAGTACTGAACGTCGTCGGCACCTCGAAATCCGTCAAGTATCTGCTGGAAGTGATTGCCGACAGCGATTGGTGGGTTCGCACGCGGGCCGCCGATGCGCTCGGCAAGATCGGCGGCCCGCGCGTGGTCGACGCCGTGCTCGCCCTGATCAAGGATGAAAATCAGGATATTCGCCGCGCCGCCATCGAGATCCTGAATCAAACCAAGGATGAGCGCGCCGTCGCGCAGCTGCATCGAAGCCACCCGCGATGCGGATTGGTGGGTCAGCGAACGCGCGGTCGACGCGCTCGCGGAAATCGGCAGCACCAAGGCTCTGCCGCGCTTCGTCGAGATGTTGCAGGGCGAAGCCAAGTCCCTGCCCACCGTCATCCGCGCGATCGGCAAAATCGGCGATCAAAAGCAGCCTGAAGCACCTGCTGCCGATGCTGTCGCGGCCGGAAAACGAAATCAAAGTCGAGGCCATCTCAGCCCTCGCAAAACTCGCGGATGAACGGCGCGCCGACACCATACGCGTGCGCTTGCAGGCCGTATCGACCAACACCGATGGCACCATCAGCCAGGCGGTCGCGCGCGCCATGCAAGAATTCGATAATCGCTTTTCGACGCAGCAAATCGCGGCGAATCAAGCGCGCGGAAAAGATGCAGGAGCCCGCCAAGACGCTGCTCATCGACAATGTGGAGCTGGCGAAGGTGGTCAAGCAGAACGAAGAAACGGCGGCGTCGGCCAAGCTGGATATCGCGACCTTGAAACCGGGAGACGTTATCGAGGGTCGCTACAAGTTCATCGAAAAGATCGGCAAGGGTGCCTTCGGCACCGTGCTGCTCATGGAAGACACGGTGGTCGAGGAGCGGCTGATCCTCAAGTTCTTGAACCCCAATGTCTCCTCCGACGAAGAGATGATGAAGCGCTTCGTGCATGAATTGCGCTACAGCCGCAAGATCACCCACAAGAACGTCATCCGCATTTACGACTTCTTGTACATCCGCGGCAATTACGCGATCTCGATGGAGTATTTTCCGTCCCACACTTTGGGCGGGGAAATCGTCAATGAAAAGCCCGTGGCGCTCAAGCGTGCCGTTAAATTTGCGCGTCGACATCGCGACCGGCATGGCCGTAGCGCATCAAGCCGGCATCGTGCACCGCGACTTGAAACCGGCAAACGTGCTGATCGACAATGACTGCTGCTCAAGATCGTCGACTTCGGTGTCGCCGCCGCCCAGAGCCAGGGCGATACGCAATTGACCAAGACCGGCTATGTCATCGGCTCGCCGAAATACATGGCGCCGGAGCAAATTCTGGGCAAAAAAGTCGACGAGCGGGCTGATATCTACAGTTTGGGCGTGATCATGTATGAAATGTTCAGCGGGCGTGCCGCCTTACTCGCGCGGCGATCACATGTCCGTCATGTACCAGCACGTGCAGGGAAAGGCGCGCCCGCCGATCGAAATCAACAAAGATTTGCCCATGGAATTGAACAACCTGGTCATGAGATGCATGTCGCTGGACAAGGCAAAACGCGCGCAAAGCATGGACGAACTGCGCTTGTCGCTGGAGAAATTCCTGTAGCGGTTGACGGACCTCACGTTTATGGGCTAATCAGGCCCTAAACACTCGAAAAACCAATCGCTTACGGGTAGCCTTACGCGTTATGGCAAGAATAGACGCGTTCCTCAAGTTAGGCGTGGCCCAAGGATGCTCGGATCTGCATCTGGCGGTAGGCGTGCCGCCTATGCTGCGCATGCACGGGGATTTGATGCCGATCAAATTCCGCAATTTGGGCGACGCGGAACTCGAAGCCTACATCACCGAAGTACTGACCCAGTCGCAGATCAAGGTACTGCGCGAGGGCAATGATCTGGATTTCTCCTACGTATCGACCGAAGGCGGCCGCTTCCGCGTCAATGTGTTTCGCAAGGAGACCGGCATCGGCGCCGCGTTTCGAGCCATTCCGACCGCAATACCCACCATGGAGCAGCTCAACTTGCCGCCCATCGTGCGCAAGCTGTGCGACTACCATCAAGGAATGATATTGGTGACCGGTTCGACGGGCACCGGCAAGACCACCACTTTGGCCGCGATGATCGACTATTTGAATTCGACCCGGTCGCTCAACATCATCAGCTTGGAGGACCCCATCGAATTCGTTCATCGGAGCAAGACCAGCCAGGTTATCCAGCGTGAACTCGGCACTCACTTGCCGACGTTCGCGGAGGGCGTGCGCGCCGCCATGCGCGAAGACCCGGACGTGATTCTGGTCGGCGAATTGCGCGATGCGGAAACCATTTCCATGGCGATGACGGCCGCCGAAACCGGCCATTTGGTGCTCGGAACCCTGCATACCACCAGCGCCACCAAGACCATTGACCGCATGATCGACGCGCTGCCAACCGAGGAGCGCGAGCAGACCAAGAGCTTTCTGGCCTCGAGCCTGATCGCGGTCATCACGCAGATGCTGCTGAAGACTCCAGACCTGCGTGCGCGGCGCGCCGTATGCGAAATCATGGTGCTGACCAAGGCCATCGGCAAACTCATCATGACCGATCAGACGCACCAGATTCCCAGCCAGCTGCAAATGGGCAAGGAATATGGCATGCAGCTCTTGGATCAGGCGCTGCTGGCCGCCATCAACGCCAAGGAAGTCGATCCGGAACACGCCTACAGTTATGCTTCCGACAAACGCCAGTTCCAGCGCTTCGTCACCGACATGACCGGCGCGCCGGTCGCAGGAATCCACGGCGGACCTGAAGTCGTGCCGGCCATCGATAAATACTTGACCCAGGTTCTCGAGCGCGATGGCTCGGATCTGCATTTTCTGGCCGGCGATCCGGCACGCGTCAGGCAATACGGCGACGCTGCGAGCGCTGGCGCCGGAACCTCTTGCCGCCGAGACCGTGAAGACCACGCTGTACGAGATCATGCCGAGGTTGGCGGTTGAACGATTCGAGGCCAAGGACGGCACCGATTTCGCCTACGCCATACCGGGTGTCGCGCGATTTCGCGTCAACGTCATGCGGCAGCTGAATGGCATGGGCGCCGTGTTCCGGGCCATCCCCTCGAAGGCGCAGCACCGCGGAGGAACTCAAATTGCCGAAGGCGGTGATGGATCTGTGCAAGATCAACAGCGGTCTGATTCTGGTGACCGGCAAGACCGGCTCCGGCAAGTCAACCACGCTGGCCGCCATGATCGATGACATCAATTCGCGCGAAAAGGGCCATATCCTCACAATCGAGGACCCCATCGAATTCGTGCATCTGCGCAAAAACTGCCTGATCAGCCAACGCGAGATCGGCGTGCATGCGGCGATCCTTCTCCAGCGCATTGCTGTCGGCCCTGCGCGAGGATCCGGACGTGATTCTGGTAGGCGAGTTGCGCGATCTGGAAACCATGAGCATCGCGGTGACAGCCGCGGAAATGGGTATTCTGGTGATGGCGACGTTGCATACCAACGGCGCCGCGGCGACCGTCGATCGATTGGTGAATGCATTCCCTGCCGACAAACAACCGCATGTACGCACCATGCTGTCGACCAGCCTGCGCGGAGTCGTCTCGCAGCAGCTCATTCCTAAGGCCGACAAGACAGGGTCGCGTTGCGGCCCTGGAGATTCTGATCAACACCCCGGCGGTCTCGAATCTGATTCGCCAGGGCAAGATGGATCAGTTGGAAAACGCCATGCAAAGCGGCTCGGCCACCGGCATGCTGCTCATGGACATGGCCATTCAGGCGCTTTTCGATTCGAAGCAAATCAGCGGCAATGAGGCCTATAAAAAGGCCATCAACAAGTCCAAGTTCGAACAATACAAGGAAGCTTCCTAAGCTCGTCGCAGCGGCAATCTAATCGCGCAACAAGCCAATGGCGTGGTCAAGTCGTGGCATAATTTAGTATGCCTCAACGCACGCCGAATCCTCGTCACCAGCGCACTGTCTTATGCCAATGGCCCATTGCATCTGGGCCATATCCTGGAAACCGTACAAACCGACATCTGGGTCCGATTTCAGAAACTTCGCGGCCATGAGTGCTACTACGTCTGCGCCGATGACACGCACGGCACGCCGATCATGCTCAAGGCGCAATCCGAGGGAGTAACCCCGGAGCAACTGATCGCGCAGGTGAAAATCGAACATCAGCGCGATTTGGCCGACATGTTGATCGGGATGGATAACTTCGGTTCGACACACTCGGCGGAGAACAAGGCGCTGTGCGAGCGCATGTATTTGACGCAGCGCCAGGCCGGATACATCGAGAGGCGCAGCGTCCGCCAAGCCTATGATGATTCCGCCAAAATGTTTTTGCCGGACCGCTACGTCAAAGGCATCTGCCCGGTTTGCGGCACGGCCGATCAATACGGGGATTCCTGCGAAAACTGCGGCTCCACCTATACGCCGGCGGATCTGAAAAATCCGATTTCGGTGGTGAGCGGCACCGCCCCTGTTTGGCGCGAGTCCGAACACTATTTCTTCAAGCTCGAGCGCATTCGAGCAGTCGTTGCACACCTGGGTGCGCAGCGGCGCGGTGCAGGAAAGCGTCGTGCGCAAGCTCGATGAATGGTTTTCACAGGGGCTGCGGGACTGGGACATCTCGCGCGACGCGCCGTACTTTGGCTTCGAGATTCCGGACGCGCCGGGCAAGTACTTCTACGTCTGGTTCGACGCGCCGATCGGATATCTGGCGAGCTTCACGCAGTTGTGCGCCCGCACCGGTCTTAAGTTCGACGATTTCCTCGACGCCGACTCGAGCGCCGAACTGCATCACTTCATCGGCAAGGACATTTTGTATTTTCACACGCTTTTCTGGCCGGCGGTGCTGCAGGCCTCGGCAATGCGCCGCCCGACCGCCGTACACGCGCATGGATTCCTCACCATCAACGGCCAGAAGATGTCGAAGTCGCGCGGCACCTTCATCACCGCGCGCCGCTACCTGGAGCATTTATCCGGCCGGAGTACCTGCGCTACTATTTCGCCGCCAAATTGGGTCCGGGCATCGATGACATCGACATGAACCTGGATGAGTTCGCCACTCGCCTGAATTCGGAGATCGTCGGCAAGCTGGTGAATATTGCCAGCCGCTGCGCCGGTTTCATCACCAAGACCTCCGGCGGCAAGCTGGCGTACAGCTCTGGCCGATCGCGAGCTGTATGCGGCGTTTGTGGCCGCCGGCGATGGCATTGCGAAGGCGTACGAGACGCCGCGATACGGCAAGCGCGATACGCGACATCATGGCGCTTGCCGATCGCGCCAATCAATACGTCGATTCGCGCAAGCCCTGGTTGCTCGCCAAGGATCCGCGCAACAGCCGCCGAAGTACAGAGCGTTTGCACACAAGGCTTGAATCTTTTCAGAGTTTTGATGATCTATTTGCAGCCGGTATTGCCGGATATGGCGGCCAAGGCGCGTCGATTCTTTCAGGAACCGGCGTGGACCTGGGCGCACGCGGCAGCACCGCTGCTGGCCACGGCAATCATTCCCTATGAGCCGCTGGCGGTGCGACTCGACCCAAAGGCCGTGGCGCGCCTGGTCGAACCGGAAGCCGCGACGCCTGCGGCACCGACCGCGGCGCTCGGGCGGCGCCTCGGATGCGGCGACCATTGGCGGCGGCGGCCGCCGGTCGAAGGCAATCTGATTTCGATCGATGATTTTCTGCGCGTCGATCTGCGTGTGGCCAAGGTCCTGCGCGCCGAACTGGTTCCCGGCGCCGACAAACTGTTGAAGCTGCAAGTCGATGTGGGCGAACTGGGCAAGTCGCGAAATCCTTGCCGGCATCCGCGCCGCGTACGATCCCGGCATCTTTGGTCGGCAGGCTCATCGTCGTGGTCGCGAATCTCGAGCCGCGCAAAATGCGCTTCGGCACTTCGGAGGGAATGATGTTGGCCGCTGGGCCGGGCGGCAAGGACATCTTCGTGCTTTCGCCGGACTCGGGAGCTGCGCCCGGGATGCGCATCAAATGACATGAGCAACGATACCGCGCCTGACATCGTGGCGCGCATCGACGCGTTGCTTCCGCAAACCCAATGCACGCGCTGCGGTTATCCCGGCTGTGCTCCCTACGCCGCTGCGATCGCAGGCGGAGAAGCGGACATCAATCAATGCCCGCCGGGCGGCGCGGCAACCATTCAGGCATTGGCGCAGCTGCTGAATCGGCCGGTGCTGCCGCTGAACCCTGTCCACGGCGTCGAATCACCGCCACGCGTCGCCTGGATCGACGAAGCGCGCTGCATCGGCTGCGCTCGGTGCCTTGCGCCCTGCCCGGTCGACGCCATCGTCGGCGCGCAAAAGTACATGCATACGGTGCTCATCGAGCGCTGCACCGGGTGCGAGCTGTGCCTGCCGCCTTGCCCCGTTGACTGCATCGAGATGCGCCCGGCCGCGCCGCCCGCCGCAGGACAAGCAGCGCTGAATCGCCAGCGATTTGCGGCGCACAGCGCGCGCTTGTTGAATCGAGCCGTCGAGCGGCAGCGGGAGCTCGACGCGAAAAAAGCGACCGCGGCGCGCCGCCAGGCAATGCCGTGAACGCGCAAAAGCGACGCGAGATTTTCTGCGCGGCTTCGCGCAGCTGAATCCGCAGCCGCGCACCGAATTGACTTATAAATCCCCTTTCGAGCTTCTGGTCGCGGTGATCCTTTCGGCGCAGGCAACCGACAAGAGCGTGAACAAGGCGACGGCAGAATTGTTCCGCGTCGCCAACACGCCGGCCGCGATATTGGCTTTGGGAGTCGCGGGACTCTCGGCATACATCAAGTCCATCGGACTCTACAACGCGCAAGGCCAAGAACATCATTGCAACCTGCCGCTTGCTGCTCGAGCGGCACGGCGGCGAGGTGCCCAAGACGCGCGAAGCCTTGGAGCAGCTGCCGGGCGTCGGACGCAAGACCGCCAATGTGATTTTGAACACCGCCTTCGGCGCAGGCCACTATTGCCGTGGACACCCACATATTTCGAGTCGCCAATCGCACCGGACTTGCGCCGCGGCAAGACCGTGCGCGAAGTGGAGGAGAAGCTGCTGAAATTTGTGCCGCCGGAATTCCTCCGCGACGCCCACCACTGGCTGATCTTGCACGGCCGCTATGTCTGCAAAGCCCGTAGTCCCGCGTGCCCGACATGCTGCGATCGCGGACTTATGCGAATATCGCCACAAGACCAGGCGCTGAGCTCGTGTTTGACGGCTACTCCCGCGAGCAACTGAGGCTGCCTATGCAGAGGCCTGGGCCAAGCATCTGGCGGGCGTTCCCGCTTACTGCCGCTCGAGGCGCAGATCATCGATGTCATCGGCGCGCACCCCGAATATCAGGGCATCGTAAGCGATGCCGACACCGCAGCTGTCCTTCGAGCCAGGCAGCGCCGGGGCGCGGAGAATCCGTTTTTACATATGGGGTTGCATCTTGCGGTTCGCGAGCAGCTGTCTATCGACCGGCCGCCGGGAGTCCGCGACTTGCACCGTCAACTGCAGGCTCGGCATGGAGACTCGCACGGCGCGGAACACGCCCTCATGGAGGCCCTCGGCGAGGCATTGTGGCAAGCCCAACGCGACGGGCTGCCGCCGGACGAAGCGCAATATCTGGCGCTGGCACGCAACCGCTTGAAGTAGCGCCGACCGTCAGGCAAGGTTAACGAAGCTTCATGCGCGCTTCATCGGGGCGGATGATCGCGGACGCTATCCTTGAAGCTGGCACGTCCGTCGGCCTGTTTTTCGAGGAATCAGCCATGCGTCTTGCATTTGCGGCGAGCGCCCTGTGTCTTTGCCTGTGTGCAATCACCGTTCAGCGGGCGATAACCCAAAGACAACGCCCGCGGCAGCCACCGCACCGGCCACCGGCCGTCGACGCCTTCGCAAGCCGCCGCCGGCGCCTCACCCGCGCACGATGCAGCCGCAAAACATGCCAAACGTACCGCCTGCCTGAAGGACGCCAAGACCAAGAAGCTGGTGGGCGCCGAGAAGACGGCGTTTCTGAAGGACTGCATCGCGGCGCCGTAGCGCGCGATTCAGCAGAGCCCTTCGCCGGCGTCGGGCGTGATGGTCAGCAGGATGTGATCCGACACTCGCACTGCTCAATTGCAGGATCAGGGGCCGCATGCCGGTGCAAATCGAACTGGACGATTTTGTGCGGCGCGCTGCAGCCATGTTGACCTTGAAAATCCGTTGCGGCCACCAGCGCGCCGTTTGACACCACATCGATCCAGAACTGGGCGTCGATCGCGACCCGATAGCTGCCGCATTGCCGGCGATCTTCAAACTTCGCCAGACCCGCGTAAGTCGCCGGCGCGCGGGCGTCGTTTTTCCGGGGGCGGCCGCAAAGCTCACCTGCTCCTGCGGCGCGAGCTGCAGCCGTGTAGAGCCGATTCGGGCAGGATGGCGGGCGCCGATTTGGCGTCCGCTCCCGCCGGCAGCACGGCCGCCGGCCCCGCGAACAGCGCGCGCTCCTTGCTCACGTCCCATTTGAAGTCCACGCAGTCATCCGCGCTGAGCGCCTGCGCGCTGCAGCAGAATGCGCTGGCGAGAAGCATCGAAGCAGCTGTGGTACCGGTCACGTGAGTCGATCCTAGCGTTTGGGAATGTAAAGATCGGTCAGCGTGCCCTCGAAGGCTTCCGCGGCGAACGCGACGGTTTCCGACAAGGTCGGATGGGCATGAATCGTCAAGCCGATATCGGCGGCGTCGGCGCCCATTTCGATCGCCAGCGCCACTTCGGCGATCAAGTCGCCGGCGTTGGTGCCGACGATGCCCGCGCCGATGAGCCGGTGAGTCTCCTTGTCGAACAGCATCTTGGTGAAGCCTTCATCGCGGTTGAGCGCCAGCGACGCGCCCGCTCGCGGCCCAGGGAAACATTCCCTTGCCGTACTCGATGCCGCGCGCCTTCGCTTCGGTCTCGGTTAGGCCCACCCACGCAATTTCCGGATCGGTATAGGCCACCGACGGAATGCAGCGCGCGTCGAACGCGGCCTTGTGTCCGGCCGCGACTTCCGCGGCGACCTTGCCCTGATGGCTGGCCTTGTGCGCCAGCATGGGCGCACCCACCATATCGCCGATCGCGAAAATATGCGGCACGTTGGTGCGCATTTGCTTATCGACCGTCGATGATGCCGCGCGCGCTCACCGCGACGCCCGCTGCGGCGGCATTGATGGCATTGCCATTGGCGCTGCGGCCCACCGCCACCAACACACGATCGAACAGTCTGCGGCTCGGGCGCATCGGGCCCTCATAGCTCGCCCGCAAACCCTCCGGCAGCGCCTCGAGCTTCGCCACCTTGGTCTTCAGCAAAATCTTTTTGTAGCGCTTTTCGATGCGCTTTTGCAGCGGCCGCACCAGATCGCGATCGGTGCCCGGCATCAGGCCGTCGGTCAGTTCCACCACCGTGACCTCGCACGCCGAGCGCGTCGTAGACGCAGGCCATTTCCAGGCCGATGATGCCGCCGCCGATCGACCAGCAGGCGCTTGCAATCCGAGCGGCAATTCCAACGCGCCGCTCGAATCGATGACCCGCGGATCATCGGGCAATCCCGGCAGCCGCGCCGATTCGGATCCCGCCGCGATGATGCATTGCTTGAAATCCACGCGGCGCGTGCCGTCGGCGCCCTTCACTTCGAAGGAATGCGGCCCGACGAATTTGGCTTCGCCTTGGATCACCTCGACCTTGCGCTGCTTCGCCAGCAGCGTCAGCCCGTTGGTCAATCTCGTGACCACTTTGTTTTTCCACGCGCGCAGGCGATCACGGTCGATCTGCGGCGGCGCCGAATACGATTCCGTTGGCCGCCATATCGGCGGCATCTTCGATCACCTTGGCCGCGTGCAACAAGGCTTTGGAAGGAATGCAGCCGACGTTCAAGCACACGCCGCCCAGCACCGGCCAGCGTTCGATCAAGGTCACCTTCAGGCCCAGGTCTGCGGCGCGAAATGCCGCGGTGTAGCCGCCGACACCGGCGCCGAGCACCACCAAATCGACGGCGCCCGGCGGCGCCGCGGTGGCGACGCTGCCCGCGGCTCTGGGATGCTGCGTCGTTGGCGCGGTTGCACGGAAGCGGCAGCGTCGCCGCGAGCGGAGCGTGCGGCGGGCGCCGCCGTTGCGTCGGCGGCGGGCGTCGGCCGCCGCCGTGCCGGCGCCGGGCTTCGGCGGCGGCGCTGCGGCCTCGTCCGCGACTTGCACCGTGGCGATCAACGCGCCCGACGACACTGCATCGCCCTTCTTGATTTCGATGGAATTGATCACGCCGCTGACCGGCGATGGCACATCCATCGCGGCCTTTTCGGACTCGAGCGAAATCAGCGGATCCTCGACGGCGACTTTGCTCGCCCTTCTTGACCAGCACGTCGAGAACAGCTGACGCCCTTGGCGTCGCCAAGATCAGGAACGCGCACCTCGACCGTGCTCATAGCAACGCCTTCACATCGCCAAGCATCTTGGCGAGAAACACCACGAAGCGAGCCGCTTCGGCGCCGTCGATCACGCGATGATCATAGGACAGCGACAGCGGCAACATCAGCCGCGGCACGAATGCGCCGCGCTCGTAAACCGGCTTCTGGCTGGATCGCGATACCCCGAGGATGGCCACTTCCGGCGCATTGATGATGGGCGTGAAGTAGGTGCCGCCGATGCCGCCCAGGCTCGAAATCGTAAAACGTGCCGCCCTGCATTTCGGTGGCCTTGAGTTTCCCGGCGCGGGCCTTTTCCGACATGGACGCCAGCGCGCGCGCAATGTCGTAGATGACTCAGCTGATCCGCATTGGCGATCACCGGGACCACCAGACCATTCGGCGTGTCGGCCGCAAAACCGATGTTGAAGTACTTCTTGAAGACCAGATTTTCACCGCTCGCATCCAGCGAGGCGTTGAATCGCGGAAATTCGCTGCAGCGCCAAAATGCAGGCCTTGATGATGAAGACCAGCGGCGTCAAGCGCACTCCCTCTTCGGCCGCCTTGTTCTTCAGTGCCGCCGCGCGCCGCCTCCAGGTCGGTGATATCCGCATCTTCATGCTGCGTCACGTGCGGCAAATTGATCCAGCTTGCCTGCAGCCGCGCGCCGGAAATCCTCTGGATGCGCGACAGCGGTTTGACTTCGACCGGCTCCGAAATGCGCGAAATCCACCACCGGCACTCGCGGCAGTGCCGTAGCCGGTGCGCGCGGTGCGCGGCCGCGGTCAGCAGATCCTTTGACGTAAGCCTTGACGTCATCCTGCGTGATGCGGCCCTTGACGCCGGTTCCTTTGACCTTGCCCAAGTCTGCGCCCAGCTCGCGCGCAAATTTGCGCACCGATGGACTGGCGTGCGCCTTGGAAAAGGCCTGTTCGTCGATCGCGACCGGCGCGCGGCGCGCGGCGCGCCGCTATGGCGATCGTTTCGGCTGTGGCCGAGGTCTGCACGGCGGCGGCAGCCGGCGCCGGCCGCCTGGTCCGCGGGCGGCGCAGCGGCGGCGACGTTGATTTATGTCGCATCGGCCGGCGCCGCCGCGGCGGCAGCCTTCGCAGACTCAGCCGGCGCGCCCGCCGCGGCCGACTCGAGCAGCAGGATCAACGGACCCTTCGGAGACCTTATCGCCTGTCTTGATTTGACCTGGGCGATTTTGCCGGCCGCGGGAGCCGGCACGTCCATTGCAGCCTTTTCTGTTTCGATGGTGACCAAGGGCGTTTCCTTGTCGATCTGCTGGCCGTCCTTCACCAGCACGTCGATGACATCGACGTCCTTGAAAGCCGCCGATGTCCGGGACCAGAACTTCGATTGGAGTAGCCATGTTCGGCTAGACCGACACGGGATTGGATTTTTCCGGATCGATGCCGAAAGTCTGCATGGCCATAGTTCACCGTTTGCGTGTCGATTTTACCCTCATCGGCCAGCGCCTTGAGCGCGGCGACCACCACGTAGTGCCGGTCCACCTCGAAAAACCGCCGCAGCTCCGCGCGCGAGTCGCTGCGGCCGAAGCCATCGGTTCCGAGCACCGTGTATGGCCCCGGCACCCATTGGCGAATCTGATCCGCCACCGTCTTCATGTAATCGGTCGCGGCAATGAACGGGCCTTCGCGATCCGCCAGACACTTGCTCGATGTAGTTCTGCTTGCGCGGCTTCGCTCGGCATGCAGCATGTTCCAGCGCTCCACCGCGAGCGCGTTTTTGCGCAGCTCACTGAAGCTCGTCACCGAATAGACATCGGCCGGCACGCCGTAGTTCTTTTCCAGCAGCTCCGCGGCCGCCAGCACTTCGCGCAAAATCGTGCCCGAACCAAACAGCGTCACGCGCACCTTGCCGCGGCCGCCGGTTTGCAGCAGATACATGCCGCTCAAAATGCCCTGCGTCGACGCCGGCCGGCATCGCCGGATGCGCGTAGTTCTCGTTCATCAGGTGATGTAATAGAAGACGCTTTCCTGCTCCTGATACATGCGGCGCAGACCGTCCTGCACGATCACCGCCAATTCATACGCATAGGTCGGATCGTAGGCCACGCAGTTCGGCACCGTGGTCGCCACCAGCTGGCTGTGCCCATCCTGATGCTGCAGTCCCTCGCCCGCGAGCGTGGTGCGCCCGGCCGTGCCGCCCACCAGAAATCCGCGCGAGCCTGGCTGTCGCCCGCGGCCCAGATGAAATCGCCGACGCGCTGGAAGCCGAACATGGAATAATAGATATAGAACGGGACCATGCTCACGCCGTGGTTCGAATATGCGGTCGCCGCGGCGATCCACGAGCACAGGCTTCCCGCCTCGTTGATGCCCTCTTCCAGAATCTGTCCCTGCTTGTCCTCGCGATAGAACATGAGCTGATCGGCGTCCTGCGGCGTGTACAGCTGTCCCACCGAGGAATAAATGCCGACTTGCCGGAACATTCCTTCCATGCCGAAGGTTCGCGCCTCGTCGGGCACGATCGGCACGACGTGCTTGCCGATGTTCTTGTCCTTGACCAAGGTGGTCATCATTCGCACCAAGGCCATGGTCGTGGAAATTTCCCGATCCCCGGTGCCCTCGAGCAGCGTGCTGAATGCTTCGAGCGGCGGAACCGCCAAGGGCGGCGCCAGAGAGCTGCGCGCCGGCAGATAGCCGCCGAGCGCGGCGCGGCGCTCCTGCAGGTAGCGCATCTCTTCGCTGTCCTCGGCCGGCTTTCTGAACGATCAGCCCGGCGATTTCTTCGTCGGTGATCTGAATATTGAAGCGATCGCGCACTTCCTTGAGATTCTCGTCGGTCAGTTTTTTCTGTTGATGGGTCGAGTTCAGGCCCTCGCCCGCCTTGCCCATGCCGAAGCCCTTGACGGTTTTCGCCAAAATCACGGTGGGCGCGCCCACGTGCGCGACGGCGGATGCATAGGCCGCGTAGACCTTTTCCGGATCATGGCCGCCGCGATTGAGGTGCCAAATCTCCTCATCCGACATATTGGCGACCATTTCCTTGAGTTCGGGGTACTTGCCGAAGAAATGCTCGCGCGTGTAGGCGCCGCCCTTGGATTTGAAATTCTGATATTCGCCGTCCACGCACTCTTCCATCACGCGCTTCAAGAAGCCCTTCTGATCGCGCGCCAGCAGCGGGTCCCAACGCGCCGCCCCACAGAACCTTGATGACGTTCCAGCCCGCGCCCAGGAAGGCCGCTTCGAGTTCTTGAATGATCTTGCCATTGCCGCGCACCGGACCGTCGAGCCGCTGCAGATTGCAATTGATGACGAAAATGAGATTGTCGAGTTTCTCGCGCACCGGCATGGTGAGCGCGCCCATCGACTCCGGCTCATCCATTTCGCCGTCGCCCAAAAATGCCCAGACCTTGCGGTCGGACGGCGGGACGATGCCGCGATGCTCCAGGTAGCGCACGAAAGCGCGCCTGAAAAATCGCCATCATCGGACCCAAGCCCATCGACACGGTGGGGTATTGCCAGAAATCCGGCATCAACCAGGGATGCGGATAGGACGACAAGCCGCCGCCGCGCACCTCCTGGCGAAAGCGCTGCAGCTGGCTCTCATCCAAGCGGCCTTCCAGGTAAGCGCGCGCATAAATGCCGGGGCTGGAATGCCCCTGCATGTAAATCATGTCGCCGGGATGCGCCGCGCTGCGCGCGCGCCAGAAATGATTGAATCCCACCTCGTACAGCGTCGCCGCCGAGGCGTAAGTCGCGATGTGGCCGCCGTACTCGGAATTCGTGCGATTCGCCTGCACGACCATGGCGAGCGCGTTCCAGCGTATGTAGGCTTCGTTGCGCCGCTCCAGCGATCGATCGCCGGGATATTCCGGCTCCTGCGCCTTGGAAATCGTATTGAGGTACGCGGTGTTCGGCTTGAACGGCAGATACGCGCCCGACCGGCGCGTGAAATCCACCAGTTTTTCCAGCAAAAAATGCGCGCGCTGCGGACCCTGCGCACGCATGACCGAATCGATCGACTCCAGCCACTCCTGAGTTTCGGTCGGGATCGATGTCTTCGAACGGCGATTGTTGCGTCATAGAAATGCACACTCACCCACGTGTCCTGTTAAGATGGCAGGCACGTTACAGCGCCCCTGCGCCAACTGCCACTACGTTGTTTACCCGCGCTATCTTCGGGGTTTGGTTTTTCACGGTCAAGCAAGGGATTAGTCGCGATACCTTTGCGGTTTTAAGATATGCCGACTCGCTTGCCCTTAGACCGTCTTCTCGTGCCGGTGCGCCAAATCGGCGCGCGGATCAGCGCATCAAGTCTCGCGCGCTACGCGAGCGCCGTGCTGTTTTTGCCGCTCGCGCCATCCGCGGCGGATTGGCAGGCGCTGCCGCACGCCGCGATGCTGCGCGCGCTGCATGAGCGCAAAGTTCGCAAAGCCGGCGATACCTTCCACCTGCGGGTCGGCGCCGCAAGCGCAAACGCTTGTTGGTGGTCGCCTGCGTGGCCGACCGAGGCCAGTACCTTCGAGCGCTTGCAAGCCGCCGGCAAACTGGCGCGCAGCGCGCTGGAGGGCGATCCGAAAACGGTTGCTGGTATGGCAGCAGGGCTGTACGCACGGATGCCGCCGATGCGACCTTCCACGCAATCATCGCAGCGCTCGAAGCGGCCGCCTTTCGCTTCGCGACCTTCAAAAGCAAGCCCAAATCACGAGCGCCGCTCGCTCAGCATCGACCTCGCGCGGCGCGGAAAGTTGCACGAGCTGGATCTGACCCTGGCGACGGCGGCCGGCAACAATCTGGCTCGCTGGCTGACCGCTTTGCCGCCCAACACACTGGATGCCGCCGGCCTATCGCCGGCTGCTGAAACAATTTGCGCAGCGCTTGAAATTGAACTTCAAATTCTATGGCGAGACGCAGCTCAAGCGCCTGGGGTGCGGCGCATTCCTCGCGGTGGCGCGCGGCAATGCCACTGCGCGATGCCGGCATCGCTTTTCTGTCGTATCGCCCGCGCGGCGCCGCAGCACCCGCCGTCAGCCTGGTCGGCAAAGGCATCTGCTTCGACACCGGCGGCACGAATTTGAAGGCGCACAAGAGCATGCTGGACATGCACACCGACATGGAAGGCAGCGCCGTGGCGCTGGGCAGCCTTTATGCGCTGCAAGACGCTGCGCTCGCCGCTGGCGGTCGATTGCTGGCTGGCGATCACGGAAAACCGCATCGGTCCGTTCGCCTACAAGCCGCAAGATGTGGTGCGCGCCGCGCAATGGCACGACCATTCAGGTCATTCATACCGATGCCGAGGGCCGCATGGTGCTGGCGGACGCGCTGAGCCTTGCGTCGGCCAAGAAGCCGCGCGCCATCATCGACTACGCAACGCTCACCGGCGCCTGCGTCTATGCGCTGACCGAGCGCTACAGCGGCGCGTTCACCAACCGCCCCGAGGCCCGCGACCTGATCGAGTCCGCGGGCGCCAGCAGCGGCGAGCGCGTCTGGTGCTTCCCGATGGACGCCGATTACGACACGGATTTGGAGAGCAGCGTCGCCGATGTGCTGCAGTGTGCTGCCGACGCCAAGGGCGATCACATTTTGGCGGCGCGATTTTTGAGCCGATTCGTGCCGAACGACATTGCCTGGCTGCACCTGGATCTGGCGGCCGGCACCCGCCATGGCGGCCTTGCGCACATCGCCACGGAGATCACCGGATTCGGCGTGCGCTACACGCTCGATCTGCTGCGCCGCGGCTGGCCGCGCGCACGGCGACGCGCCGCATGAACTCGCCTGACCGATTCAACGGCCGGATGACTGGCATGTGCATTTGCGCGACGGCGCATGCGCTCGAAGGCGGTCGCGCGCTTCACCGCCGAGCGATTCGGGCGCGCCATCGTGATGCCGAATCTTCAAGCCGCCGATCACCACCGCCGCCCTGGCCGGCGCCTATCGGCAGCGCATCCTGGCGGCGCTGCCCGCCGGGCAGCCGATTCGAGCCGTTGATGACGCTGTACTTGACGAACGACACCGCCGCCGATGAGATCGATCGCGCCAAGACATTCCGGATTCATCCACGGCGTCAAGCTCTACCCCGCCGGCGCGACGACGCATTCGGAGGCCGGCGTCACCGACATCAAGCAGCGTCTACGGCGTACTCGCGCGCATGGAGAAAATCGGCATGCGCGCTGCTGGTGCACGGCGAATCGCCGCAGGCCGACGTCGACGTGTTCGATCGCGAAACTCATTTCATCGACACGGTGCTCGCGCCGCTGCTCGAGCGCTTTCCCGCCCTGCCCGTGGTGTTCGAACACATCACCACGGCGCGCGCGGTCGAATTCGTCGCCGGCGCCACGCGCCGGCGTCGCCGCCACCATCACGCCGCAGCATCTGCTGCACAATCGCAACGCGATTTTTCTCGGCGGCATCACGGCCGCACTATTATTGCCTGCCGATCTTGAAGCGCGAACGCGATCGGCAAGCGCTGCTTGGCGGCCGCGACCAGCGGCAATCCGCGCTATTTCCTGGGCACGGACAGCGCGCCGCACGAGCGCACCACCAAGGAGACTGCCTGCGGCTGCGCGGGCATGTTCACGGCGCATGCCGCCATCGAGTTATATGCCGAAGCGTTTGAATCCGTGGGCCGGCTCGACCGGCTGGAAGGCGTTTGCCAGTCATTTCGGCGCCGATTTTTACGGGCTGCCGCGCCACTCGGACACCATTACCCTGGTCAAGGAACCCTGGGTGGCGCCGGCAACAGTTGCGAGTTCGGCAGCGGCACTCTGATGCCCTATCGCGCGGGCGAGCCGATTGGCTGGCGGCTGGCGGACCTACGCCCATCATGACGCAGCTTCCTCCGATTACTTTTGCAACGCGCTTCCGCGGATTTCTTGCCGGTGGTCATCGACGTTGAGACCGGCGGCTTCAACTCGCAGACCGACGCGCTGCTGGAAATAGCCGCGGTGCTCATCGAGATGCGCAGCGACGGCACGCTGGCGCGCGGCGAGACTCATCGCTACCACGTCATTCCGTTTCCGGGCGCCAATATGGAGCCCGCATCGCATGGCCGTGACCGGCATCGACCCGCATCATCCGCTGCGGCCCGGCCATCCCCGAGGAAGATGCGCTGCAGCGCATCTTCAGCGAAGTCAGAACCGCCATTCGCGCCGCGGATTGCACGCCGCGCGGTGCTGGTCGGACACAACTGCATTTTTTGATCTGAATTTCTTGAATGCGGCGGTGGCGCGCACCCAGGTCAAGCGCAATCCCGTTCCATCCCTTTCTCGAGCTTCGATACCGCCACGCTCGGCGGCATCGCCTTCGGCCAGACGGTGCTGATGCGCGCGACGCTGGCTGCCGGCCTGGAGTGGGATACCTCTTCAGCGCATTCCGCGGCCTACGACGCCGAGCGCACCGCCGATCTTTTTTGCATCGTGTGCAATCAGTTTCAAGGCGTATTCGATGCGCAGCCGCCGGCGCCTGGCGGCCGATGGGACCGCTCGAAGTCGAGCCGTCGAGCGACTCGATGGACCTAGGCCAAGACGCCGACGTTTAGGCTGCGACGGCGCCGGCCTCAGCCAGCAACTGCTTCAGCTCGCCGCTCTTGTACATCTCCAGCGTGATGTCGCAGCCGCCGATCAGTTCGCCGTTGACATACAGCTGCGGGAAGGTGGGCCACTTCGAATAGGTCTTCAGCGCTTCGCGCACTTCCGGGTCTTCGAAAATATTGATGTGCGCAAACTGGGCCTTGCAGGCGCTGCAGTGCGCCCACGGTCTGGGCGGAAAACCCGCATTGCGGGAAATCCGGGCGTGCCCTTCATGTAAAGCACCACCGGGGCGGCAGACAGCTGGCTTTTGATTCGTTCAATCGCGTCCATAGTCGACATTCTCCACGTGGTTCAGGCGAGGCAACCCGGGGGCATGCCCCAATTGTACGATAACAGGCCGGACGGTACCGCCTGGCATCGTTGAATTATTGGGGTCAGTCCCCTATTCTTCCAGGTTGCCGCAACGCACGATCCGCGCCGTGGTGGGATCCGACGCAAAAAACTTTATGGAGGGGAATCGCATGAACCCATTAACATACCGTCAAATGGCCTCTAATCATAGGATTCGTGCTCGCTGTCGTGATCGCATGCTCTGGTGGAAGGCGGCCTGACCTTTAATCAATCACCCTGGCCGCCCTGACGCGCTGGCTGCACATCATCGCCGGGATCTTCTGGATCGGCCTGCTGTACTACTTCAACGCGGTGCAAACTCCCGGCATGGCCGTGGCGGCCGCCGACAAGGGCGGCCCGGGCGGCGCCGGCGTCAACAAATACATCGCGCCGCGCGCGCTGCTGTGGTTTCGCTGGTCGGCGCTCGCCACCTGGCTGTTGGGCGCCTATTTGCTGTCGCAGACGCCCGGCCGCTTCGTCAGTGCCTTTACCTTGAGCCTGCTCGATCACCCAGTCTTCGCGCCCGAATCTCATCATTGGCATCGGCGCGTGGCTCGGCACCATCATGCTGTTCAATGTGTGGGGACTGATTTGGCCCAACCAGAAGAAGATCTTGGGGATCGTGCCGGCCACCGATGAACAGAAGGCGAAGGCGCGCAAAGTCGCGCTGTACGCCTCGCGCATCAACTTTTTGCTGTCCGTTCCGATGTTGATGTGCATGGTCGGACCGATGCACGGTCTGCCCTTCTGAAGCTGGCAGCGTCGGCCGATGCCGGGCCCAGTGCGCCGATCGGTGCCGGTGCCTGCCGATTTGCCGCAGCAGGTCGCCGCGGCCCTGGCGGAAGATATCGGCGGCGGTGATCTCACCGCCGCGCTGATTCCGCCTGAGAGAAACGGCCGTGCCACGGTCATTACCCGCGAGGCGGCGATCGTCTGCGGCATTCCCTACGTCGAGGCGAGCCTTCAGGCAGGTAGATTCGCGGGTGAACTTCGACTGGCGTGGTCGCCGAAGGCGACGCGGTCAGCGCGAATCAGGATTTTGTTCAGCGGTCGACGGACCCGGCCGCGCGCTGCTGACCGGCGAGCGCACCGCGCTCAATTTTTTGCAGCTGCTCTGAGCGGCACCGCCACCGCGGCGCATCGCTTATGCGCATGCTGCTCGAAGGCACGCGCTGCCGGCTGCTTGATACGCGCAAGACCATTCCGGGACTTGCGAACCGGCGCAAAAGTACGCGGTGCGCGTCGGCGGCGGACACAACCATCGCATGGGACTGTTCGACGGAATTCTCATCAAGGAAAATCACATCGCGGCGGCCGGGTCGATCGCGATGGCGGTCGCCGCGGCGAAGCGCAACAGCGGCAAAGTGCCGGTCGAAGTCGAGGTCGAGGATCTGGCGCAATTGCAGGCAGCGATCGACGCCGGGCGCCGACATCGCCATGCTCGACAATTTCTCGCTGCCAGGCCATGCGCGAGGCGTGGCGCTCAACGCCAGGCACGAACAAACCGTTGAAAATCGAGGCCTCCGGCGGAATCACCAGCAGCCACGATTCGCGCCATCGCCGAGACCGGCGTCGACTTCATTTCCGTCGGCAGCATCACCAAGCATGTGCACGCCGTGGATCTTGTCGATGCGGTTCGAGTGGCGCCGTCGGAGTGAGCCAGGCACGGCCTGGCTCAACTCAGGCCGCGATCAGAGCGCTGTTGGCGGCCTTCAGCACGCGCTGCGGCTGCGAGACGCCGTAGCCCTGCGCGTAGTCGACGCCCAGGCTCTGCAGCATATTGATGATTTCCTGATTCTCGGCAAATTCGGCGATGGTCTGTTTGCCGGTCAGGTGGCCGATCTCGTTGATCGAACGCACCATTTCGCGATCGATGGGATCGTGCAGGATCTCCTTGACGAAGCTGCCGTCGATCTTCAGGTAATCGACCGGGAAATGCTTCAAGTATCCGAACGATGACAAGCCGGTGCCGAAATCATCCAGCGCGAACTTGCAGCCCAGTTCCTTCAGCGCCTGGATGAAGCGGTTCGCCTGCGAGAAGCTGGCGATCGCCGCGGTCTCGGTGATTTCGAAGCAGATCTTCGTGGCATCCAAGCCGCTGCGATGAAACTGATCGATGACGTAGGGCAGGAATTTGTCGTCGCCCAGGCTCTGCCCGGACAGATTGATCGAGCACATGGTGAGTTTTTCGCGCTCGTCCGCCTCGGAGACCAGCCAGCGGAACGCGTTTTCGATCACCCAGCGATCGATGCTCGGCGTGATGCCGTAGCGCTCCGCGGCGGTCATGAAATTGTCCGGCCCGACGATCTTGCCCGCCTCATCGCGCATGCGCAGCAGCAGCTCGTAGTGCGCGCCCGCCTCGGTCTTTTGCAGCGGCATGATGGTTTGCCGGAACAGCTCGAAGCGGCCCTCCTCCAGCGCATTGTTGATGCGCGCCGCCCATTGCATCTCGCGCCGGCGGCGCATCAGATCGATGTCATTTTCCTCGAAGCTATGCACGCGATTGCGGCCGGCTTCCTTGGCGGCCTGGCAGGCGCTGTCGGCGGCGCTCAACACCGCGGCGACATCGGCATTGTCCGCGGAGATCGGCACGACGCCGATGCTGGCGCCCAGGCGGAAGGTGCGCTCTTCCCAGGTGAACTTGAAATTGCGCACCGCCTCGCGCAGCGCCTCCGCGGTGCGCATGGCTTCATCCAGCGAGCAGCTCTCGAGCAAAATGCCGAACTCATCGCCGCCCAGGCGCGCCAGCGTGTCGCGCCAGCGGACTTTGGATTTGAGCAGCGCGCCGACCTGGCCGAGCAGCGCATCGCCGGCGCTGTGGCCGCAGGTATCGTTGACGATCTTGAATTGATCCAGATCGAGGACGCACAGCGCGTAGGAGGTTTCGCGCGCTTTGGCGCTCTTCAACGCCCGCTCCATGCGATTTTCGAATTCGCGCCGGTTCACCAGGCCGGTGAGCACGTCATGGCTGGCGTGATAGCTCAAGCGCCGGTTGAGTTCGCGCGCCTCGCTGACATCGTGGAACACCAGCACGCCGCCCGAGACCGCGCCGCTGCCGTCGCGGATCGGCGATGCGGTGCTCTCGACGTAGATTTCATTGCCGTCGCGGCGGATGAGCAGCATCGGGCGCACCGATTTGATCGAACGCGTGCGGCGAATCGCGACCGCCAGCGGATTCTCCAGCGGCTCGCAGGTTTCCTCGTGGAAGGCGCGGAAAATCTCCTCGATGGCGCGGCCCTGGCTGTCCTCGAGCCGCCATCCCGTCAGCGCCTCGGCCACCGGGTTGACGTAATCGATGACGCCTTTGGCGTCGGTGGTGATGACGCCGTCGCCGATGCTTTGCAGGGTGATTTGCGCGCTTTCCTTTTCGCGAAACAGCGCCTCTTCGTAGAG
This sequence comes from uncultured Gammaproteobacteria bacterium, assembly GCA_963787695.1. Classification (GTDB taxonomy): domain Bacteria; phylum Pseudomonadota; class Gammaproteobacteria; order Steroidobacterales; family Steroidobacteraceae; genus Bog-1198. The sequence goes on along the minus strand of CAWBDX010000002.1, from coordinate 3,842,594 downwards.
CTTGCGCTCGGTGATGTCCAGCTCGACGCCGACCAGGCGCAGCAAGCGGCCCTTGTCGTCGACCTTGGCCTTGGCGCGGCTGATGACCCAGCGCCATTCGCCGGTGGCGTGACGCATGCGATGCAGGCTCTCGAAAATCGGCGTCTTGCCGGCGACGTGATCGCGGATCGCGGCCTGCACCCGCGACATGTCGTCCGAGTGCACCAGTGTGCGCCAGTCGGGCGCCTGACCCGACATCGCTCTCATCGTAGCCGAGCATCGCCTTCCAGCGCGGCGACAGATAGACCCGATTGTTCGAGCGTGTCGAAGTCCCACAGGCCGTCGTTGGCGCTATAGATGGCGAGTTCGTTGCGCTCTTCCAAGTCCTCCAGATGACGCTGGATCTCGATGCGCTCGAGTCCGGTGGCGAGACTCGAGCCCACCAGCTTCATGAGCAGATGCAGCTGCACGTCCCAATTGTCGCGCGGCCGCGCATTGGCGATGCCGAGCAAACCGGCGGCTCGCCCTTTGATGAAGTAGCCGATCATCAGCACCGATCCGATGCCGAGGTGACTCCACACCGCCGCATCGTCGGCCTGATCTTCGCGCGGCGCGCTGGTATCGCGCAACTCGGACACGCGCAACGGCGCCAACCGCGATTGCAGCCACGGCAGATCATCCAGCGGACTGGCCGCGCAACTGTTCCGGATTGCCCGTGGCCAACATGCCGCGCGCAACTTGGACTTCGCCGATCACGCCCAACTCGCGTGTCCAGCGCGATGTGAAATGCCGTGTCGACGCGAGTCGCTTCGCGCAGCAGTTCCAAATTGACGATGATGGTGTCGAGCGCGGTAGCGGCGGTCATCGTTTGAAAATCGACCGCGATCTTGGTGCAAATTACGTCAAGGCCGACGTTGGGTTGCGGCCGCGCCGCGGCCACGTTTGCGGGGACAATATGTCCGAGGCGGTCAGGTCTGGGTGGCGGGGATCGTTTGGAGCTATTGCCATGCGCCTTCACAGGTCCCAGAGGTGAAGTAACGGTTGTAGATCAATAGTTTGCCACTCAATCCACGCACGAAACGCGAATGCGTCACACAGTTCCTATGGGTTGCGCAATCTCACAGCTACGATCGGATTCTCGCATAAGTTGTCAGGAATACAAGCTAAGCGATTGTATTAATAGGGCTTCAGGCAAAAAACCTGACCGAACTCGGGTGAGAATTCCAAGGCGCACGAGTGCAGCAAACTGCCGTCGCATTCGCGACGCGATCTCGCGTCAACAGCCTCGTAAGCCTCTGTTCCATATCGGCTTGCAGCCGCTCCAGCGCAGCCGCATCGAGACCCTTTGCGACATAGACCGGCTCGCCGACGGCGATCACGATGCGCGCGCCGATTTTTGGGATCACGAATCGATCCCAACTGATTTTCCAGGCGCGCGATGCGCAATAGCTCAACGGCACTATCGGCCGTTGCGAGAGTTGCGCGAGCAGCAATGCGCCGGGCTTGAACTTCCAAGGCGGTCCGCGCGGACCATCCGGCGCAATCACCGGCGAGATGCCCTCATGCACCAGCGCCTGATAAAAATCGCGCAAGGCGCGCGCACCGGTGTGCGTCGAGGAGCCGCGAATCACCTCGCCGCCCAGACTGCGCACGATCAATCGCGCCGAACTCGCCATCCACCGAGGGACTGATCAAGACGCCGATTTCACGCCGGCATCGCGCTGTTCGAACAGATATTTGGCGCAGAACAATTGATGCTGATGCCAATACACGGGAATGAACGAAGGCGCGCGCGCGAGGGTCGCCGTGATGTGCTCGGCGCCGAGGACCCGCACCGACCGGCACCAGTCCCACCACCAGGCGCATCAGCGCCAGCGCGATGCGGCGCCGCGATTTTATAGAGCCACTGCCGCCCTGTCGTCAGACGACGGCCGGAGCGCGTCTGCTGATCGTAAATGGTGTTGCGAAGGCCGCCGTCTTCTCGTTTCTTTTGCACGGCTGGTATTGTCGGGAAGCGCTCCGTGGGGCGCAATCGCCTAAGTTACAATGCCGGCATGCAAACCATAGCAATTCCGCCGGGGCCGGCCGAAGGCTTCGATCTCGGCGGCAGCGATGAATCGCTGGCGCGACTGCAGGACTACTTTGCCCGATTCGGCGATATCTACCGGGTATTCGCGCCCAGCCGCGGAGTATTCAACTACGTCATCAATCATCCCGACGACATCAAACGGGTGCTGCTGACCAATCACCGCAATTACACCAAGGGCGAGGGCATTGATCGGGTCAAGATCCTGCTTGGCAACGGCATCATGACCAGCGAAGGCGCTTTCTGGCGCCGGCAGCGGCGCATGATGCAGCCGTCCTTTCACCGCCGCGTGATCGATCAATTCAGCCAGCTGATCAGCGAAGTCAACGACAAATACGCCGCAGCGCTGGGCGGCGATGGCGGCGCGCGGCGAAGCGGTCAATGTATCGAGCGACACCAGCGAATTGACACTGGAAATCGTGCTCAAGTCCATTTTCGGCACCGACTTGGAACGCTTGGAGCAGCAAATGGGCGCCAATCCCTTCGAGGTGGTCGCCAAACAATCGAACCGCGATTTGAAATTCGCGTTTCAGTTTCGCTCGCTTGGCGCGATTGGTGGGCGAATTGATTCACAGGCGGCGGCAGACCCAGGAACAGCATTTCGATTTCTTGAGCATGTTCATGCTGACGCCGCGACCGCGAAAGCGACGAACCCATGCCCGACAAGGAACTGATCGACGAGGTGCTGACGCTGATCGTCGCGGGCCACGAAACCACCGCGGCGGCGCTTACCTGGACCTGGTACTTGGTCAGCCGTCACCCGCGAGGCCGCGGAGCAGCTGCAGGCGGAAGCCGATCGCACTGAATCGCGCGATGCGTCTTGGGACTCGGCGCCGCCGAAGCCCTGTCCTTCACCCACCAGGTGTTGCAGGAATCGCTGCGGCTTTATCCGCCCGGCTGGCTGATCACGCGCCGCTCAATCGAGGCCGACGAACTCGGCGGTTTCGCCATCGCGCCGCGCACCGATGTGTTCATCAGCCCCTACATGCTGCATCGGCACCCGCAGTTTTGGAGCGAACCGGAAGAATTCAAGCCGGAGCGCTTTGCCGGCGCCGATGCCGAGGAGCGCCACCGATTCGCCTATATTCCCTTCGCGGTGGGACCGCGCCACTGCATCGGCGAGAATATCGCCATGTTCGAAATGCTGGTGCACATGCGCACCATGATGCGACGCTTTCGCCTGACGCGCGCAACCAACGAACCCATTGAATTCGAGGCGCAAATCAATCTGCGGCCTCGATCCAACCTCATGATGACGGTAGAAACGCGATGAATGATGCACGACAGGCTCGTCGAGCTACACGACCTTTGTCGAGGTTCTCGAGAGCAATCGGGACGTGGACCGCAGCGTCACCTATGTCGAAGGCGAGAACACCGAACGGCGCGTGCCGTTACCAAGATGTGTACGCACGCGCGCTGGGCATTCTTGTATCTCCTGCAAGCGCCGGCGCCAAGCCGCGGCGACAAAATGATCATTTTCCTGAGCAACAACGAGCAATTTCTCGACGGCTTTTGGGCCGCCGTGTGCGGCGGCATCGTGCCGGTGCCGCTCGCGGTCGGCATCAGCGATGAGCACCGCCACAAGCTGCTGCGAGTGGCGCGCAAGCTCGGCAATCCGCTGCTGTACACCGACGCCAAGAGTCTGGAGCGCCTGGGAGACCTCGCCGCAGCAGGTGGGCGAGTCGCAGCTGTTCCAGCAACTCAAAGCGCGCGCCTTCCTGGTCGAATCGATCACGGATATCTCCAAGACCGGCAAATTGCACCGGCCCGCAACCTGAGGATCTGGCCTTCATCCAATTCTCCTCCGGATCGACCAGCGAACCCAAAGGCGTGATGCTCAGCCACGCAAACCTGATCGCCAATACGCAGGGCGCGACCGTCGTCGGCAAGTTCAACGATCGGGATGTTTCCTTGAGCTGGATGCCGCTGACGCACGACATGGGCTTGATCGGGTTCTACTTGATGCAGTTCGCGAATCGCGTGCACGTCAATCTCATGCCAACCGAGCTGTTCGTGCGGCGGCCGCTGTTGTGGCTGCAGACTGCGGCAAAAAAACGCGTCACGCATCACCTGCTCACCGAACTTCGGCTATCGGCATTTTCTCAAGGTGCTGGGCGATCGGCGCCTGGAGAACACTGGATTTGTCCGCGATTCGATTGATCTACAACGGCGCCGAACCGATTTCCGTGCCACTGTGCAATGAATTCATGAGTGCGCTGGCCTACACCGGCTTGAAGCGCCAGGCCATGTATCCGGTATACGGACTGGCGGAGGCATCGCTGGCCGTCACCTTGCCGCCCTCAGGGTCGGACTACCGTTGGATTCGCGTGAATCGGCACCGCCTGAATGTCGGCGCGCAGATCGAACTCAATCCCGCAGAAGCGCGCGATGCGCTTGAACTCATGTGCGTCGGCCATGTGGTGCCGAACACTGAATTGCTCATCGCGGACGATTCGCGCGCCGCGCTGCCGGACGACACGGTGGGACATATCCTGATTCGCGGCGCCAGCGTCACCCGCGGCTACTTTGCGCGATCCCGGCAGCCACGGCAGCGGCAATCGATGCGAACGGCTGGGTCGACACCGGCGATCTTGGGCGTGATCCACGAAGCCGGCGCTGTACATCGCCGGCCGCACCAAGGAAATCATCTTCGTCAACGGTCAGAACTACTATCCGTACGATTTGGAGAACATCGCGCAGCGCGCACCCGGCCTCGAACTCAACAAGGTGGTCGCCGCCGGCGTCGCGAAGCCGGGTTCGCAGGGCGAGGAACTGGTCGTGTTCGTGCTCCATCGCGGCACCATGGCGGACTTCCTGCCGACCGCGGCAGCGGTCAGCCGGCTCGTCAACGAACACACCGGCCTCGAAGTCGCGCAGGTCATTCCGACCAAGCGCATCCCCAAGACCACCAGCGGCAAAGTGCAGCGGCATCTATTGGAGCAGGCCTATATCGAGGGCGAGTTCGACGCGGAACTCGCGGAACTCAAAGCGCTGCACGACTCTCACGGCGGTTCGCTGCGCGCCGCGGTGCGGTTTGGAAGCGCGGCTGCAATCGATTTGTGAAGCGGCGCTGCCCGGCAAGAGAATCGACGTAAACGACAACTTATTCGAGATCGGCGCGAGCTCGCTGAAACTGATCGAAATTCATGAAAGCGTCGACCGCGATTTCCCCGGCCTCATCGATTTGACCGAGCTGTTCGATCATCCGACCATCGCGCAGCTGGCGGGGCATCTGCAATCCAAATTGGGAACGCCGGGACCTCAATCACCGGCATAGAGCGGCTTTTTCAAGCGCCAGCGCCGGTAGGACCACAGCCAGTCGGCAGGATTTGCGAGCACATCAGCCTCGCAGGCGCGCGCATATCGTTCCGTGATCTGGTTGGGTTCGAGCGCTTCGCGGCCGTCCCATAACTGCCGAAACTCAACTTCGTAGCAGCTGCGCCGCACGCGGCGCACGCGCGCATACATCATCGGTAGGCGTGTCGCGCGCGCGATCTGTTCCGCGCCGACGTAGAACGCCGTGTCCTGACCGAGGAATTTCGTCCAATAGCGCTGGTCGCTCGAGATCGGCGCCTGATCGGCGTTCACGCCCAACGCACGTGTCACACCGCGCCGGCGCAGAATGTCTGCCAGCAGCTCCTTGGCGGGCACCAGCCGTGCGCCAAACCGCGAGCGCACTCCGAGCATCAAGCGCTCGGCCCACGCATCATGGAGAGGCTTGTAGGCGGCGTCCACGGGGTAACCCAATTGCAGGGTCACGCCGTGCAGCAGCCATTCCCAGTTGCCGAGGTGCGATGTGACGAACATGATGGATTGGCCGGCATCCAGATACTGGCGCGCCACTTCCACATTCGTGACGTGCATGCGGCGGCGCATGTCGGCTTCGCTCATCGACACCGATTTCAGCACCTCGATCAGGACATCGCAGTAATTCCTCAGGAATTGTTTGTGGATGGCTACGCGCTGCGCAGTGCTGGCGTCCGGATACACCTTCTCGAGCTGCTCGACGATTACACGGCGGCGGTGACGGACCACATAGTAAGCCAGGAAGTAAAGAAAGCCGGCAAACGCGTAGAGCGCAGCAAAGGGAATGCGCGATAAAAGCTTGATCATGGAATTACAAGTCTAGCGTCATCCGGCGCACACTTGGTAAGCTTCGAGGCCAAATTCCCGGAGGCAGCAATGAGATCGCTCGGCAGAAAACCGCAGGGCGCGCGGCTCGAACGCATCAAGGCATCGGTGCGTTGGGCAGGCGACCGGTTTCGGAACATACATCCAATCGCCCCGGGACTGCGCGACCCCAACGCATCGATGCCGACCTTGAGCGAATTCCTGTGCGGCGGCGAGCGGCGCGTGCCACGTGGGCCCCTGCCTTCGATGAACCCGCTTGCAGACTGGACCAAGCCGCCCGCCAGCGGGCTGCGCGCGACCTGGCTCGGCCATTCCACGGTGTTGATCGAGATCGATGGACTGCGCGTGCTCACGGATCCTGTGTGGGGTCCGCGCGCCTCACCGTCGACTCTCGCCGGCCCCAAGCGTTTCCAGCCCGTGCCGGTTCCGTTGCATGCCATGCCGCCGCTGGATCTCGTGATCGTGTCGCACGATCACTACGATCACCTCGACTACCTCACCATCCGCGAACTCGCCAAGCTTGACGTGCCGCTCGTGACCTCGCTCGGCGTCGGCGCCCATCTTGAAGCCTGGGGCGTAAACCCCGAGCGCATCGCCGAACTCGATTGGTGGGAATCGCACCGGGTGCCGAACACCGGCCTCACTGTGACTGCCGCGCCCTCCCAGCACTTTTCCGGGCGCGGGCTGAAGGACCGCAATCGAACATTGTGGTCCTCATTCATCATCCGCGGCGAGCGCCATGCCGTGTTCTTCAGCGGCGATACCGGCCTGACGACGGAATATCGAACCATCCGCGATCGGCTTGGGCCTTTTGATCTGGTGATGTTGGAGGTGGGCGCATTTCATCCGGCCTGGGGCGACATTCACCTCGGACCGCACAACGCGCTCGAAGCTTTGGGATTGCTCGGCGGCGGCGCTTTCTTGCCCGTGCACTGGGGCACGTTCAGCCTTGCGATGCATGCCTGGGACCAGCCCGCCGAGGCGTTGCTGGAATTGGGCGCGAAAGCGGGTGCGCAGCTTCTCATGCCGCGCCTCGGCGAACCGGCCGAGCCCACGCATTTCCGAGGCATCGAGCCCTGGTGGCGGGCTGTCGATACAATCGCGCAGCCACCCGAGCCCACTGAAATGCCTGCGCCGGAGACGCTGCCGGCCGCCATGCCCTGGCCGATCGACTAGCAGGCTGTTGAAGAACAGGCGGATTTGACGATCATGATCTTATCTTTCATCGTTTTCTCGCATGTTGGCCGGGCTGGATCGGTTCGTTTGGATTCTATTGGCTATGCTCTTCGAGCTTTTCGTCCGTTTGCGCGGGCCTGCAGGCGCACGAGCGCTACGCAGGGGCGAGCGCCGGCGGTCCCAGCAGATTGGTGACCCGCAGCAACGTGTAGATCCCGACCGTGAGGGTGGTCAGGAACTCCACTTTGCGTTTGCCGTACAGCTTCATCTTGCGCAGCGGCCGGCCGTCCTTACTCCAGCCAAAGCACTCCTCGATCCGCTTGCGCAGCCGCTGACTGGCCATGTAGCCGGCGTGGCGCGTGGTCCGCGCATCGATCGCCGAACCGCGCGTGCCGCTGATGTTCATCGCCACTTGCGGGGTGATGCCGCGCTCGCGGCACTCAGCCACAAATTGCGCCGTGTCATAGGCCTTGTCCGCCGACACCGTGCGCCGCTCGCGCGAGTCGTTGCGGTCCAGAAGCTTTATCGCCGCTGCGCGCTCTGCATAGCCGTCCGCTTGCGTCACCTCCACATCCACGATCAGCCCGTGCCGGTGATCCATCAGCGTGTGCCCCATGTAACACAGCTTCGCCGCTTGTCCGCGGCCTTTGCAAAACAGCTTCGCCTCCGGGTCCTTCGGCGCTACGTGCGTCTCGTTGCTGCGCTTCTCCCCGTGCCAGTTCACCGTGGGGTTGCGCCCCGGTCCCGGCGGCTCATCCTTGCCCGTCGCGCCGGCGCATGCTCTTCACCGCCGCCCAGGACTCGATCAACGTCCCGTCCACGCTGAAGTGCTCGTTGGAGAGCAGGTGCGCTACCCGCGCCTTGCGCACGATCCGGCGCAGCAGCTTGCGCGCCACCTTCGCTTCGATCAGCCGGTCACGGTTCTTCGTGAAGCTCGAGTGATCCCAGATCGGCTCATCGATCGACAGCCCCACGAACCAGCGAAACAGCAGGTTGTAGTCCAGTTGCTCGCACAAGAGCCGTTCACTGCGGATCGAGTACAAAATCTGCAGCGTCGAGGCTCGCACCAGTCGCTCCGGCGGGATCGAGGGACGTCCCTCCGAGGCATACACCCGGTCAAAGTCGCGGCTCATGCCTCCGAGCGCCTCGTCCAGCAGCTCCTTGATGCCACGCAGCGGATGCTCTTGCGGCACCCGCGACTCCAACGATACGTAGCTGAACATTCCGCTCTGATGAATATCGGTTCCGCGCATCACATCAGCCTCTTTCGGTGCGTTAACCGAACTTCGCATGATGCGCATACTTTTTCAACAGCCTGCTAGTCAATACTTCGCGCATCGTTCCGCATAGCCTCAGTTGCCAACGCCGGTCGCGTAGACCAACATGGGTTGAGAAAAACGATATTTGCGGAGCGTTGAATGAGCGCGGTAAGTGATGAGTTGCAGGCGATCGAGCGCTTCGACGTCCTTATCGTTGGGGCAGGAATCTCCGGCATCGGCGCAGCCTTCCACCTGACCCAGCAGTGCCCGGCAATGAGTTTCGTCGCGCTCGAAACCCAGGCGAGTTTCGGTGGCACCTGGCTCACCCACCGCTATCCGGGCATCCGCTCCGACAGCGACCTCTACACGTTCGGTTATCGGTTCAAGCCATGGACCAGCGCGCCGATTGCTTCCGCTGCAGAGATCTTGAAATACATGGGCGAGGTCATCGAGGAGAACAAACTCACGCCGCACATCCGCTATCGGCACCGGATTCTAACCGCGAGCTGGTCGAGCAAGGAGAATCTTTGGACCATCGAGGCGATCCGCACGGATAGCGGCGAGAAAGTTCGAGTCGCTGCGAACTTCCTGTGGATGTGCCAGGGTTACTACCGGCACTCCCAGGGATACATGCCGCATTGGCACGGCGTCGAGAACTTCAAAGGCCGCATCGTTCATCCACAAACTTGGCCGCAGGACCTCGACTACAAGGATAAGAATGTTGTCGTCATCGGTTCCGGCGCTACGGCGGCGACGTTGATCCCGGCGATTGCGGCCGAAGTCAGCCACGTCACGATGCTGCAACGCTCTCCGACTTATTTCATCACCGGCCGCAATGCCATCGTCATTGCCGACGAACTGCGGGACCTGGGTGTGGACGAAACCTGGATCCACGAGATCGTGCGCCGCAAGATCCTGCGCGAGCAGGATGCGTTTACTCACCGATCCTTCACCGAGCCCGAGGTGGTGAAAAAGGAGCTGCTGGAAGGCGTCCGCGCTGCCGCCGGCCCCGACTGCGACATCGACAGGCACTTCACGCCGAAGTACCTGCCCTGGCGCCAGCGCATCGCGTTCGTGCCGGACGCCGACCTGTTCGCGGCAATCCGCTCCGGCAAGGCATCGGTGGTCACCGATGAAATCGAGCGATTTGCAGAGACCGGTATCTTGCTGAAATCCGGCAAGCTGCTCGCCGCCGACATCATCGTGACGGCCACCGGTTTCGAGCTCAATGTCCTCGGCGATATCCAATTCAGCATCGACGCGAAGCCGCTGGTATTTTCCGAGACGGTGACCTATCGCGGCATGATGTTCACCGGCATTCCCAACATGGCGTGGGTGTTCGGATATTTCCGCGCCAGCTGGACGTTGCGCACCGACCTGGTTGCCGATTTCACCTGCCGGCTGCTGAATCACATGCGCAAAATTGGCGCGCGCAAGGTCACGCCGCGACTGCGGCCCGAGGAAGAGAATCTGCCGCTGCAGTCCTGGATCGATCCACAGAATTTCAATCCGGGCTATGTCATGCGCGGCATGCACCTGCTGCCGAAACGACTCGACATGCCGGAATGGCAACACTCGCAAGACTATTGGGCTGAAAAGGATCAGATACCGACGGCTGACCTGGACGACGGCGCGCTGGTATACGAGTAGCTCGGTTGCGGGCGCTGCCAGGGAGGGTTCACAATCAATGGATGCGCAAATTTCGACGACCATCGCGCGGCTCGATGACGATGCGGAGATGGCCCGATTCCTGGCGCGGATTCCCGATGCCGAGGGGCTCGCGAGGGTACTCGAGTCCGGAAAGCCGATATCCACGCGGGCGTACGAAGATGAGACTTGGACGGCCCGGTTTGTGGAGAGCGACGGCAAAACAGTCATGTGCTTCAAGGTCGTGCCCATCACCATCGATCAAGCGGAAATGATCGAGTTGCGGTGGGAACGAGATGTCGTATTGAGTGAGACAGCTTTTGCAAAGGCTGTCGAACTGGCTCTTGGCGCCTGACAGCACAGCGGGCACGATAGACCCGCCCCGCCGGCTATCGTTTTTGGTAGTCAGCTGCCTGGCGGCCACGTGGCTGGTCTGGGGCTCGACGTATCTGGTGATTCGATTTGCGCTGGTGGGATTCGCGCCATTCTTTTTGATGGCGACGCGTTTCCTGTGCGCGGGCGCGTTGCTGATGGCCTGGCAGCTCATCCGCGGCACCAAGCTGCCCAGCTTGAAGCAGTGGCGCAACGCGCTGCTGGTCGGCACATTGATGCTCGGCGCCGGCATGGGCGGCACCGCCTACGCCGAACAAACCATCGCATCGGGTCTGGTGGTTGCATTCGTTGCCATACTTCCTTTGCTCCTGGTCGTGATCAATCTCGCCTTTCGCATTTATCCCAGCCGCAGTGAACTGCTCGCGGTCTTGATCGGGTTCGCCGGTGTTCTGATGTTGACTCGCGGTGCGGGAATGCACGCGTCGCCAGCCGGTCTGCTTGCCGTTTGCCTGGGGAGCAGCGGCTGGGCGCTCGGCAGCGTATTGAGTCAGCGAGGCTTCACCCTCGCCCCGGGCGCCACCGGCTTTGCGACCGAGCTGCTGGGCGGGGGATTTGCGCTGCTGGCAATGTCCGCCGTGAGCGGCGAATCCTGGCACTTCACCACGCAAATGAGTGCATGGCTGGCGTGGCTGTATCTGGTGACATTCGGATCGTTGATCGCTTTCAACGCCTATATGCTGCTGCTCTCCCGGACTTCGGCAACACTTGCGGCGAGCTACTCATTGGTGAATCCGCTGGTTGGTCTAATTTTAGGCGCCACTCTCGGCAAAGAAGCGATTTCGGTGGGGGAATGGGCGGCGGCAGGCGTCGTCATGATCGGCGTGGTGTTGCTTTTCATGGGCCGTCGCCAATAAATTGCGAACATGATTAGCGCGCGAACGTAAGCTGCGCACAAGGGGAAGCCGATGAACCAGGAACTCACTCCTTTGGGACACGCGAAAGACTCGTTGATCGATTTGGCGATCCGATTCGGGCCAAAGCTGCTGACGGCGATCCTGATCCTCACCGCCGGGGCGTTTGTGGCCACCTGGGTCGCCCGCGCGGCAAGCCGGGGCCTCTCCCGCATCGATCTTGAACCGCCCGTGCGACAGCTCCTGACCCGGGTAACGCGCGTACTGGTGCTGGGATTGTTCCTGCTGATGGCGTTGCAGAATCTCGGGGTCGAACTGCTGCCGCTGATCGCCGGACTGGGTGTCGCGGGCGCTGGTATTGCCCTCGCGACTCAAGGCGTGTTGAGCAATATGGTTGCGGGCCTCACCATCATCTTTACCAAGCCCTACCGGGTCGGCGAATACATCGCCGTGGTCGGGGTCGAGGGCCAGGTGGAAGCGATCGCATTGTTCAATACGGCGCTCAGGCATCCGGACCGGTCGCGCATCATCGTGCCCAATCGCAAGATCGTCGGCGAAATTCTTCACAATTACGGCAGCATACGCCAATCGGATGTGCGGGTAGGCGTCGCCTACGAGTCGGATCTCGGCACCGCCCTCGGCATCATCCGCGACCTGGTTCGTGCCAATCCGCGCGTGCTCAGTGATCCGGCACCCGTGATTCAGGTGGTGCGGCTTGGCGAGTCCGACGTGCAAATTGCGGTGCAGCCGTGGGTTGCGGTGACCGACTACGGCGCCGTGGCCGGCGAGCTTCACGTATCGCTGGTCGAGGAATTGCGCCGGCGCGGCATCAGCATTCCTTATCCGCAACGGGAAGTGCGCCTGATCGGCGGCGAAACTTGAGCGCAGGAGGCTGTTACGGCGCCGGATTCCGCCTCAACAACTCGATGCCAGGGGGTGGGCGCGGAGTAGGATTGCGCTCGTTCAGTATGTCTTTCATGCGTTCTTCGATGAGCGGATTCCACTCCGGATGCGTGAGAATATAGAAGCGCTCCTCGCGAATTGCGCTGAGCACTTGATTGCCCACTTCGCGCGGACTCAAGGAGTCCTTGAGTAGCTCCGAAAACCATTTGCGGAAGGCTTCCGCATCCGGCCCCGTTTGCCGCGGGGTTTGGTGCGCGAATTCCGCCGGCCTGTTGCGCTCCGAATCAACAATATTGGTGTCGACAAATCCGGGGCACAACACCGACATCTTCGGCTTGTAGCCGCCGCGCTGCAGTTCCAGATAGGTGTTTTCTGACAGGGCGACCACGGCAAATTTCGTTGCACCGTACAAGGCGCCGCCTGGGATGAGCCCGGCCAATGAGGCGGTATTCACGATGTGAGCTTCGGTGTCCTGTTCGATCATGAGAGGCAGGAACGCGCGAATTCCGTGCACCACGCCCATGAGATTGACGCCCAGTATCCACTGCCAGTCGTTGAGCGGACTCTTCCAGCTCTCGCCGCCGCCAACGCCGGTGGCGATGCCGGCGTTGTTGCAAAGCACGTGCACTGCGCCGTATTTTTTAAGGGTCTGCTTCGCCAACTCATCCACCTGCTCAGGCTTCGACACATCGGTACGCACCGCATGCACGTCGGCGCCGGCGTCGCGCAAGGAGCCCGTCGTCTTCTCGAGCGCCTCCGTCTCGATGTCACTCAACACTACTTTCATGCCTGCCGCGACGAAGGTCTCGGCCATGCCGCGGCCGATGCCGCTTGCCGCACCAGTGACGACGGCCACTTTATCTTTGAAGTCTTTCATTGAAGCTCCAGGAAATGTGTGTCAATTCGCCTGTCCCCAACGACGGGGGCGCGCATTCTATGTGCCAGGTCGAAAAAAAGGCAGACTGACATTCGCCGACGAGATTAGCTAAACTATTTGCAAGCGGTGAATTGATATTTGCGCGGCGCGAACGGCCAATGCGCGGCACCCGCATCAAAGAGCGAATTCCTCGCCGGGCTGCTGCCGGCCGGCTGCCGCGATCATCTAATTCCGATCAGTGGCTGATTCAACGGACCCATCATGCCCGCCCGGCTTGGTCCGCGGGGCTGAAAGGGTTTCGAGGCATGAACGCACGTTCTTGAAGCCGAGGATATTTCCGACCCTGATCTGCAAACTGAATAATTTGCCCAATCTGCTGAACAAATTGAATATGACCTTGTACTTGTCCTGGCGGTTGTCGGCAACGTAGGCGATCTTCAGCGCATCGCAAACAATCGCCCCCGGCAGCTTGTAGATGCGGGAATGCGAGACGAACGGATCGCGTACGCGCGCCACGAATTCAGGGTCACGGGCAAGTATCCAGGTCGCAATCCGCTCCATGATGAATATCTTCATCTGCACGTCGTGATGACCCCGATACGTCGTCGGCTGCCGCAGCTCGGCGCCCAAGGGATCCGTGGGCGATTCGGCAATCGCGATCAGCTGTTCGGTGATGCCAAGCCATGCCTTCCAGAATCGCGGCTTGGCGATCATATAGTTGGAATACACCTCGTTGCGCGAATGGGTCACCAGCTCTTTGAGATCTGTGGGCTGGCCAATGCGCGTGAAAAACCGCGCAGCGACATCCAATAGACGCGGGTGGCAAAATTCGCCGTATTCAAACACGTTCCAATGATAGGCGGTCTTTTCAAGACTGTGACTGAACAGCACGACATCGGCCGTGTTGCTCTCACGGCTGACGATGTTGCGGACCGCCGCGGCACTCAGATTGGTTTTCTGATTGAATCGCGGCGAAAGAAACCCGTAGAAAGCTTCCTCATCCAGCGGCTCGCCGAGCAAGAACTTCCTGATGGGCCAATATTCGTACCAATCGAGTCTTTCGTTCGCCGAATTATCGAGCACCAGAAAGCCAGGGTCTAAATCTTCACTCTTGGCGTAGTGAGGAAGAATCTGATAGATGAATATTTCCGACATTACCAAGATCGCCTAGCTGATAGTCCATTAGTGCCGCTAGGGGGCATTGTGAGTCTTGGTCGCGGAGAGGTCCACACTGGCCTCAATTGAGGCATCGAGAACCGGCCACTCCCCTGCCGACGTACTGATATATTTGATTCCACCTTGTAAACCGCCAGCGTCGACATGGACAGAATAACCGCCGAACCGAATCCCAAAGATGTATGCGCCATAGCCGTAACTTATCATCCGGATTCCGGCTTTGTGGCGCAAATCAGCCGCGTTCTGCCGCAGGTCGGCGCACTGGTGATCGTGGACAATGGTTCGGCCGCAGCCGAGGTTGAGATGCTGCGCCAGTTGGCGGCTAATTCCCTGATTACACTGGTGTTAAATGCAGATAATCTCGGCATTGCGAGTGCGCTGAATATCGGCATTGAGCGCGCGGTCGCACTCGGATTCGCTTGGGCGCTGCTGCTCGATCAAGACAGCGCCGTCGACGCTCACATGGTGCAGACCTTGCTGGCGGTCCACGCTGCCTTCCCCGACCGCGAGCGCTTGGCGGTGGTTGGATCCGGCTTCAGGGACGTCGACGCCAAGGAACCAAAGCCCATCAATGTCGCCGATGGCTGGATCGAAGTCGAATGCGTCATCACATCGGGCTCCTTGATCCCGTTGGCGTTGCATGCCGCGATCGGAGCCTTCAGGGAGGAATTCTTCATCGATTATGTCGATATCGAATATTGCTACCGAGCGCGGGCCAAGGGCTATCGGGTGATCAAAACGCGAGCGACCCTGATGTCGCACGCGATCGGGGCGATCACGCGGCACAATTTGTTGTGGCTCAAAAAGTGGACCTACAACCATTCTCCCGATCGCCGCTACTACATTGCGCGGAACGACACCGTGCTGCTGCGTGAATACGGGCACTATGTTTTGGGGCTTTGGGCCTTGAAAAGCTTGAGTCGCTGTGTCCGTCTGTGCAAGCGGATCGCCCTGTACGAGCAGATGAAAACCCGAAAGATGGCCGCCGTCGCGCAGGGCTGGTGGGACGGAGTCCGCGGACACATGGGACCGCGTACGCACCGTGCCGCGGCTAACCCGCGGGTTCGATCGACGACAGACTGACGCCGTGCTTTGCGACGTCGCGCAGCGCCTTCGGGCAGGGCGAATATCACGTGTTCCTTGCGGCCGTCCAATTCCGCCGCCACTTCCCCGCCCCACTCGCGCAGCTGGGCGATCACGCCCTGCACCAAAACCTCGGGCGCCGAAGCGCCGGCCGTCACGCCGACTGTCTTGATGCCCTCAAACCACTCGCGGCGCAGATCCTCAGGCCCGTCGACCAGGTAGCCGGGCTTGATGTTTTTGTCCGCCATTTCGCGCAGTCGATTGGAATTGGAGCTGGACTTCGAGCCGACCACCACCAGGACCTCGCAGCGGCCGATCAGGTCCTTCACCGCGTCCTGGCGATTTTGCGTTGCATAACAAATGTCCTCTTTCACCGGCGCCTTGAGGCCCGGGAAACGGGCCCGCAGTGCCGCAACGATGGAAGCCGTGTCGTCCACCGACAACGTCGTCTGCGTGACGAAGGCCACGTGCTCGCGGATTTCGCACCTGCAAGGCCGCGACGTCTTCGACGGTTTGCACCAGATAAATCGAGCCGCCGAGAGAGGCGTCGAACTGGCCGATCGTGCCCTCCACTTCCGGATGCCCTGCGTGGCCGATCAAGAACACTTCGCGCGCCTCGCGCGCATAGCGCGTGATTTCCATGTGCACTTTCGTCACCAAGGGACAGGTGGCATCGAACACATTGAGCGAGCGGCGCTTGGCTTCCTGCTGCACCGACGCGCGGCACGCCATGGGCGCTGAAAATCACCGTGGCATTGTCCGGCACTTCGTTCAATTCCTCGACGAATACCGCGCCGATGGTGCGCAAGCGATCGACCACATATTTGTTGTGCACCACTTCGTGGCGCACATAGATGGGCGCGCCAAACAACGTGACCGCCCGCTCGACGATATCGATGGCGCGGTCCACGCCGGCGCAGAATCCGCGTGGATTAGCTAATAGGATTTGCATCAGGTTTTTCGCCGTCCTTCAAGCAAGGCATCCAACAGAAGACACGCGGCGCCGACCGTGATGGCCGAATCCGCCACGTTGAATGCCGGAAAATACGCTCGATTCCAGTGAAAGTGAATGAAATCGATGACATACCCCAGGCGCATGCGATCAATGAGGTTGCCGAGCGCGCCCGCCGAGCACGAGCGCCAGCCCGCAGGCCAGCAAGCCATGCGCGCCGCTCTTCAATCGCAGCAGCCACACGATGATGCCGATGCTCACGACCACCTGCAAGGCCGATGAACACCCAGCGCTGCCAGCCGGATGCGGAGGCCAAGAAAGCTGAACGCCGCGCCCACATTGTGCATGCGGGTGATGTCGAGGATCGGCAGCACGCTGATGAGCTCGAATTCGCCGAAGTGCTGCGCGATGTAGCTCTTGCTGATCTGATCCGCCAGAACCATGCAGGCCGACAAGAACAGCCATCGCGCCGCCCGGCCGCGTTGCGCCTGCGTGATCATGCGAAGCGCCGCTCCTCGCCCGGACCCTCGACGTTGATCACGCAGCGCGCGCAAATCTCCGGGTGACGCGGATTGCTGCCGACATCCGCGCGCAACTGATAACAGCGCACGCACTTGGGACTGGTGCTGGGCTTGACCTCGATCCAGACGTCTTCTTGAGTACGCCTTGACCGCGGTCGCCGGCAGCGCGCTCAAGTTCACGACCTTGCGCATCTCCGGTGATCAACAAGAATCGCAGCTCGTCGTGCATCGCCGCGAATTGCGCGGCCAGCGCATCGGGCACGAATACCGTCACGTCGGCTTCCATCGACGAGCCCAACGAGCCCAAGGTCCGCAATCGCTCGAGCTCGCGCGCCACATCGGCCTTGAGCGCAATCAGCGCCGGCCAATCGATCGCGGATTTGCGCTCGGCTCCGGCGGGAAATTGATGCCAGGCATTCAAGAACACCGATTCATTGGGGATCCCCGGCAGATGGCCCCAGGCCTCTTCGGCCGTGAAGCTCAAGATGGGCGCGAGCCAGCGCACCATCGCCTGCGCCAAGTGATTCAGCGCCGTCTGCGCCGAGCGCCGCGGCGCGCTTTCGGCGCCCGTGGTGTAGAGCCGATCCTTGATGATGTCCAGATAGAAGCCGCCGAGCTCCACCACGCAGAAATTATGGATCTCCTGATAAATCTCGTGAAACTCGTAGTTTCGATACGCCGTCACGACGTCGTTTTGCAGGTGAAAGGTCTTCGCGATCACCCATTGATCGATGGCCACCAAGTCATCGAACGCCACCGCGTGCTGCTTGCGGATCGAAACCGTGCAGATTCCCCAAGAGAAACCGCAGCGTATTGCGCATGCGCCGATAGGAATCCGCCGATTCGCTTGAAGATCTCCTCCGAGACGCTCATCTCGTTGGCGTAGTCGGTCGCGGCAACCCAGAGCCGCATCACGTCCGCGCCCAAGGTGCTGGTCAGCTTCTGCGGCGCGAGAATGTTGCCGAGCGACTTGGACATCTTGCGGCCGTTCTCATCCACCGTGAAGCCATGCGTGAGCACGCCGCGATACGGCGCGCGGCCGTGCATGGCCACCGAGGTCAGCAGCGAGCTGTGGAACCAGCCGCGATGCTGGTCCGATCCCTCCAAATACAGATCCGCTCGGTGAAGTGATTTCCGGGCGAATCTCGGAGACGACAGTGATGCACCACGCCGGAATCGAACCACACGTCCATGACATCGGTGGCCTTGTCGTATCTGATTCAAGTCGGCGCCCAGCAGGGCGGATGCATCCAGATCGAACCACGCATCGATGCCATCGCGCTCCACCAGCTTGGCAACCTCCTCGATCAACTCATGCGTGCTGCGGGTGCAATTCGCCGGACACCTTGTCGACGAACAACGGAATCGGAACTCCCCAGGTCCGCTGCCGCGACACGCACCAATCCGGGCGCGCCGCGATCATGCTGGTGATGCGCTGCTCGCCCCAGGCCGGCATCCAGTCGACATGTGAAATCGCCTCGAGCGCCGCCTTGCGCAATCCCGCTTGCTCCATGCTGATGAACCACTGCGGCGTCGCGCGAAAAATCACCGGCGTCTTGTGGCGCCAGCAATGCGGATAGGAATGATGGTACGGCTCATCCTTCAGCAGACGGCCATTCTCAATCAGCACCTTGATGACGTGCGCATTGGCGTCGAACACCTGTTCGCCTGCGAACAGCGGCGTACCGGGCAGAAATCGCCCGTCGCCGCCGACCGGGATTGTCGATTTCCAAGTTGTAGCGCCGGCCGACGATGTAATCCTCGAGGCCGTGGCCCGGCGCGGTGTGCACGGCGCCGGTTCCGGTATCGAGAGTGACGTGATCGCCGAGGATCACCGGCACCTGGCGATCATAAAAGGGATGCTGCAGCGCCAGATGCTCGAGCGCCTCGCCCTTGGCCGTGCGCGATCGACGACCCAATGGTCACCCCCAGCGCCTGCATCACGGAGTTGACCAGTTCGGCCGCCAACAGCAGCCGCTCGCGCCTGCCGCCTAAATCAAATTCCACCAGCGAGTAGTCGAACTGCGGATGCACGGCCACCGCGCGATTCGCCGGCAGGGTCCAGGGCGTCGTGGTCCAGATGGCAATCGATGTCGGCATCATCCGACAGCGCATGCTGCTGCTCGCGCCTGAGATCCGCCATGCGCCGCGCCAGATCCGCGCGATCGAGCACTTCGAAGCGCACATAGACGCTCGGCGAGGTCTTGTCCTCGTACTCCACCTCCGCCTCGGCCAGGGCCGAGCGGCAGTTCAGGCACCAGTGCACCGGCTTGAAACCCTTGTACACGTGGCCATTCTTGATGATCAGGGAGAAGGCGCGCAGCTGTTCGGCCTCGAAGCGCGGCATCATGGTCAGGTACGGATGCTCCCAATCGCCGAGCACGCCCTAAGCGCTTGAATTCGGTGCGCTGCACATCGACCTGCTTGTGCGCATATTCGCGGCAGGCCGCGCGAAACGCTTTGGCGTCGATTTTCTGTCCGACGCGGCCATGCGTTTTCTCGACCTGCATCTCGATCGGCAGGCCGTGGCAGTCCCAGCCCGGCACATAGGGCGCATCGTAGCCATCCAAGGTGCGCGACTTGACGATGATGTCCTTGAGAATCTTGTTGACCGCATGACCCAAATGCATCGCGCCGTTCGCGTACGGCGGCCCGTCGGTGAGAATGAACGTCGGCCGGCCCTTTGGCGGTCTTGCGGATCTTGCCGTACAGGCCGTCGCGCTCCCACGCCGCCAGCATTTCGCGGCTCGCGGTTGGCAAGATCGGCCTTCATCGGGAAAGCCCGTGTTCGGCAAATTTATCGTACTTTTGTAATCAGCCACTAGCTCACCTTCGACAACAAATCGCGCGCCTGCGCGGCATCGATCTTCATTTGCACGATCAGCGCATCCAAGGAATCGAACTTGACCTCATCGCGCAGCTTGGCGACGAACTCCACTTCGATCTCTCGCCCATATAGATCGCCGGCGAAATCAAACACATGCACCTCGAGCAGCATGTCGGTGCCATCGACCGTGGGCCGCGTTCCCAGACTCGCCACCGCGCATCAGCGGCTGCGGCGCGATGCCATAAACGCGCACCGCCAAGACGCCTCGCACCGGCGGCTTGCGCCGCATGAGCCGCAGATTTGCCGTCGGAAAACCCAGCGTGCGGCCCAATTCGCTGCCCGTGCACCACCCGGCCGAGCATTCGATAGGGGCGCCCCAACAAGCCGCTGCGCGCCGGCGAAATCGCTTTGCGCCAATCGCTCGCGCACGGCCGTACTGCTGACGCGCACGCCGTCGAAGACGAACGGCGCAATCTGCTCGACGCCAAATCCGCGCGCCGCGCCGGCCGCCCGCAGGCTTTCGATGGTGCCGCCGGCATTGCACCCATAGCGAAAATCATTTCCGACCACCATGTGCCGCGTGCCCAAGCCCTCGACGATCAGTTCATCGACGAAGCATCTGCGGGCGTCATCGCGCGCATGTACTCATCGAATCGCAAAGTCACCAGACGATCGACGCCCTGCGCCGCCAGCGCAAGAATTTCTCCCGCCAACGGGTGAGGCGCGGCGGCGCGCCCTCGGGATCGATGAACTCCTTGGAGCTCGGCTCAAACACCAGGACCGTGGCCGCCGAGCGCAATTCCGCGGCGCGCGCTTTCAGCACGCCGATCATCTGTTGGTGGCCCAAATGCACGCCATCGTAATTGCCCACGGTCAGCACGCAGCCTCTGTGGCGCTGCGAGATATTATGCAGACCGCGAACTAGTTCCATGGCGAAAGCTGTGATTATACTCAGGTTTCCCGCTTTTCAGTGGCCCCACTATAGCAAGCCTGCCAGGGGCGTCCGGGCTGACGAATTGACAAGCGCGAGGCCAATCGGCAAGCTACGCGGCTCTTTTAAAGGAGTGTCTCGCTTGGCGAATACGAAATCTGCTGAAAAAGCTGCCCGACAGTCGACGCGTGCATCGCGCCCGCAACGACGCGCTCACCTCGCAGCTGCGCAGCGCCATCCGCAAGGCGACCCTGGCGCTCAAAGCCGGCAAGCATGCCGAAGCCGCCACCGCGCTCGCCGAAGCAACCCCGGTCATCGACAGCATGGTCAACAAGGGCATCATTCACCGCAATAAGGCCGCGCGGCACAAGAGCCGCCTCACCAAGCAGGTTCGCGCGCTCGCGAAATAGGCCGTTCGGTTTGCGACAGAAAAGCCGGCGATGCCGGCTTTTTTATTGGCCTCAAGCCGATGCGGCCGCTGGCGACGGCGTCCGCGGGTGCTCTTCGAGATAGCGCATCACCGCCTGCTTGAGTTCCTCGGTGCCCGCGCCGGTGGCGCCGGAGATGAGCAAGACCGGCCCCTTCCAGCGCAAGCGCCGCACGATTTCCTTGGCGCGCCGCTCGGCTTCCTTCGGCTCCAGAAGATCGATCTTGTTGATGAGCAGCCAGCGCTCTTTCTTCGCCAAGATCGGCGGCGAACTTCTTCAGTTCCGCGACGATGGTGCGCGCATCCTTGACCGGATCCGCAGCCGGATCCGGCGGCGCGATATCGATCAGGTGCAGCAACACGCGGGTGCGCTGCAGATGCTTCAAGAAGCGAATGCCCAAGCCCGCGCCGTCCGCGGCGCCCTCGATCAAGCCCGGGATATCCGCCATCACGAAACTGCGCCCCAGGCCCACGGACACCACGCCCAGGTTCGGATGCAACGTCGTGAAAGGATAATCCGCGACCTTGGGCCGCGCCGCCGACACGGCGCGGATCAAGGTGGATTTGCCGGCGTTGGGCAGGCCCAGCAAGCCCACATCGGCGATCAATTTCAGCTCGAGCAGCAGCTCGCGCTTCTCGCCCGGCAAGCCCGAGACCGGATTTGCGCGGCGTGCGATTGGTGCTGGACTTGAAGCGGGTGTTGCCCCATCCGCCCTTGCCGCCTTTGGCGACCAGCAAGGTCTGACCTTCGACGGTCAGATCGCCCAGGGTCTCGCCGGTGTCCTTATCGGTAACCACGGTGCCGATCGGGAATGGAGACGTAGGTGTCATCGCCGCCATGACCGGTGCAATCGTTGCCGCTGCCGCTCTCGCCGTTCTGACCCCTGTAGGTGCGGGAAATACGAAAGTCCGCCAGCGTGTTCATGCCCTCGACGGCTTTCAAGTAAACGCTGCCGCCGAGGCCGCCGTCGCCGCCGTCGGGGCCGCCGAAGGGCACGAATTTTTCGCGCCGGAAACTCACGCAGCCGCGGCCGCCGTTGCCGGCCTGCACCTTGAGTTTGGCTTCGTCGACGAATTTCATGGAGGACAATCGGCGCGCGCAGCAAACAAAAAGGGGGCGCGGTTGCCCTGCCCCCTTCGATGAATCTATCGGCGAGCCTTAAGGGCTCGCCCGAATGCGCTACTTTCGGAATGACGTTGACGTAGGTGTGCTGCTCAGCGCCCTTGACGCGAAATTCCACCACGCCGTGGGCCTTGGCGAACAAGGTGTGATCGGTGCCGATGCCGACGTTCACGCCGGGGCGATACGGCGTGCCGCGCTGACGGATCAGAATGTTGCCCGCGAGCACATCCTCACCGCCGAACTTCTTGACGCCCAATCGCTTGGAATGCGAATCGCGGCCGTTGCGAGTACTGCCGCCAGCTTTTTTGTGTGCCATGTGAGTAGTCTCCGGACCTTTAAGCGACGATCGACGTGATCTTCACATCGGTATAAGGCTGCCGATGAGTCTTCTCGCGCTTGTAATGCTTGCGGCGGCGGAATTTGACGATGCGCACCTTGTCGCCCTTGCCGTGACTTTCGACGGTTGCGACCACCTTGGCGGTGCCGACATAGGGCGCACCGATGGTCACCGAAGACCCGGCGCCGACCAGCAGAACCTGATTGAATTCGACGCTGGCACCTTGGTCTGCGTCGAGCTTCTCGATACGCACCACGGCACCTTCTTGGACGCGGTATTGTTTACCGCCCGTGGCGATCACGGCATACATTGTTGCAACTCCGAGGGCGGCCAATGGGGCCGCAAAAGAGCCGCGAATTGTATCGGGCGGAGGCCGGCAGGTCAAACCAGCCATCGCACGGGTGATAGGCTTGCCAGCCATCCAACCCTATGGCGTGCGCCGCCAGGGCGCCGCGCCAGCGCAGGACCGATCTTAGGTACCATGGCGCATTCGTTTGAGCGCTTCATGACACTAGAACAGATTCGTGGGTTGGTAACCGCTGATTTTGAGGCCGTCGATCAGGGTCGTCAAACAGCGTTTGCACAGCAAAGTGGCGCTGGTCGACCAGGTCGCCACTTACATCATCTATGCCGGCGGCAAGCGCCTGCGCCCCCTTTTGGTGCTGCTGGCGGCCCGCGCCTGCGGCCATTCCGGGCGAGCGGCACATCGATGCCGCCGCCATCATCGAGTTCATCCACACCGCCACGTTGCTGCACGACGATGTGGTCGACGAATCGTCCCTGCGCCGCGGCCGCGATACCGCCAACGAGGTATTCGGCAATGCCACCAGCGTGTCTGGTGGGCGATTTCCTGTACTCGCGCGCCTTTCAGATGATGGTGGCGCTGGATCGCATGCGCATCATGCAGATCCTCGCCGATGCCACCAATGCCATCGCCGAGGGCGAAGTGCTGCAGCTGATGAATGCGCGCGATCCGAATACCACCGAGGCGCGCTACATCGACGTGATTCGCCGCAAGACCGCGCGGCTGTTCGAGGCCGGCGCGCAGATCGCCGCCGTGTTGAGCGACGCGCCGCCTGCAATGGAGGAATCCCTGGCCCGGTATGGCCGGCATATCGGCACCGCTTTTCAGCTGGTCGACGATGCGCTGGACTATCAGGCCGACGAAGCCAGTCTCGGGAAACACCTGGGCGACGACCTGGCGGAGGGCAAACCCACTCTCCCGCTGATTTATGCAATGCAGCACGGCAGCGAGACCCAGCGGACCATGATCCGCCACGCCATCGAGAACGGCGGACTGGATCATCTGGACGAAATCACCCGCGCCGTTGCAAGCCTCGGGGGGCTTGCGTACACTGCGCGCCTCGCTCAATGCGAGGCAGATCAGGCGCTTGCGGCGCTGGCGCCCCTTCCCGAGAGTGCATTCAAAGAAGGTTTGAGCGAACTGGCGAAGTTCGCCGTGGCACGCAAGAACTGATTTCGGCGCCGATTTCGGGGTGTAGCTCAGCCTGGTAGAGCACTACGTTCGGGACGTAGGAGTCGCAGGTTCAAATCCTGTCACCCCGACCATTGATTTACAAGCATATTTTCCGTCTCCGGTACCCTCAGGGTCCACCTAAATTTCTTATTAGGGGCCAATTAGGGGCAAATTTGATCTGTCGAGTATTCTCACTAGCGGCGCGGAGGCGGCCGTTGTGACTGCGGATCGAAGCTCTCTAGGTCCATGAGAAAGGCGCTGATGCCGTCATTTCTGCGGGAAAAGCATTTGGCGATCGGCATTACCATCGGCGACTTGCCCAAGCGCAACTTCATTTTTGCGACTCGCTCGGCCCACGCGCCATCCAGCAGCACGTAGTCGCAACAATTTAGAGGCATCGCCGCGTGCACGAGGTCGACGGCATCGTTTTCCGTAACGGGCGAATTAGAATCGAGAACAAATCCGCGCAGCAATTCTCCCATTATCAGAGTCGTCCGTGGGCGGCGGTCGTCGAGCGGTGCGTCACGAGCTTTTCGGACATAGTCCGGATCGCCCCTCGCCTTCTCAATAGCCTCGACAATCTGTCGGGCGTTGCTGCGCATCAGCTCGTTGATCGGTGTTCGATGTTCATAAGCCATTTGCGCGAAGCCTCTAATCGTGAAGGCTTACCCCGCCGCTTGGGATCGTTCGCCGAATAGCTTCAACTGCGCAAGGTTCGCGGTCGGCCAAAACCGCGTCGCGTTACTGGGCTCCTTGCGCTCGCGGGCCATCACCTCATCCAAGCGAAAGTCCGTCAGGAACAGATTCGGCAAGCAGCGCTCGAGAAACGACTCGGCATCGGTGATGTGCCGCGAATCGGAGGCCGCGCCCAACTCTGCCATGGAGAAAGTCGATACGAGGAGCGTGCCACGTTTGCTCGATACCGCCGCGACAAAGCGGTCCTGCAGCGCGCAATCATCGGAGAACATCCGCATCGCCCAGTGATCCAGATAGACGGTCGGCGAGTCGAATGACTCCCTCACGCTGCGCCCCTCCGGTGAGTCGAAGAATTCAATTGGCATTCACTTCGAAACCCGTACTGGAAGTCTACGATTCGACAATCCTACCGAAGGAACCAATCGCGGGCGAACTCCATGACCGTGGTGTTGGCGCTCGATTGGGACATCGACATCGTGGGGGTGAAAATATTGGGCGCACGGAGGGGCTGGACCCAGGGCTTCTGATTCGAAGCTCGAAGGGACAGAAAAGTTGGAATTTTTGTTGATCGCAAATCGTTGATTTTTAACAACCACGCTCGCGGGATGTCCGTTGCAAATTCATCCAAAAGCACGACAAAGCACTACCGAGTCACGCAAAAGTCACGCAACCACCTGGCCGGGTCAACCACATAGCCAAAGCTCGAAGGGACAGAAAAGTGGGAAATTTTGATAGTTACAAGTAGTTGATTTTTAACAACCACGCTCGCGTGATGTCCGTTGCAAATTCACCCGAGAGCACGACAAAGCACCACTGATTCACGCAAAAGTCCCGCAACCACCTGGTCTGCCAACCACCTAGACAAAACTAGGAGGTCGGGACTTTGAGAGAATTCACCGGGGACGCTAGCGGCGATGAGCAGCTAGCCACGTGAGGGAGTGTTTAGTTATCGGGACAACGGTCGCGCCAAACTGATTCGTTGCAAAACGTATTGCTCGAGTGGGTCGCGGACGCCGCGTCGATGCTGTGAGATCATCGTGCCGTAGTCGGGAATGGCTGGTCGAGGTTCTATCGTCCATTCGTTCGGGAGGTATCCAAATCGGAACAACAACACCCAGAGAAGCGCCCGCGCAGTATGCCCATTGCCATCTGCATACGGATGCACTGTCAGATAGGTAACGAAAGCGCTGCAGGCTAGTTTAACTACCGCGGTTGCACGTTGCGCAGGCGTCATGGGACGCCGAAGTTCCCCAAGTGCCTGATCAATTTTCTCCACCGACGCTACGATTAGTTTCCCGAGCCGTTCTATCTCATTCTTCACCTTCACCGCCTTTGTGCCTACCAGCGGGTCGCCGTCTATTTTGACCTCATAGTTTTTTAGACATCTGTGGTGAGAACCTCGGTAATTGCCCGCATAGTATTGAAATCCGTGCGGGGCGAGTCCAGTGAAGAGTGTAAGGTGGATCGGTCTCGTGTCCGGTGCATATTGATTTACTGGGTATTTGCCGGCTTGAATCCCCGTAAGCACTGTTGCCGCGGAGGCGGGTAGCAGGCGCGCGCGGTCGGGATGACTGCCGTACTGCCATTCCGGGCACAATACCGGCGGCACAAACTCTAATCTGTCAGCTTTGCGACTTCACTCGCGACTTTGTCGACCCAGTCGGGGCGGCCGGCCGGATCGGTGTCCGCGTAACGACCGACTGCCTTTGTCGCGAGCATCAACGTATGCGAAGGTACGTTCGTGAGGGTGCCCGCGCGAACTTCTGCAATAAGAGAATCCGCATAAGCCTCAAAAGCGTCAACTGCCAATGCGTGGGGAACCAGGCCACTATCGGTATCCCAGACAATAGGCGGCGACCGTGCTGCAATGACGAACTGGCGCTGGGCAAAAGCATTACTAGCTTGTAGAGCAGGCCAGGCGCCTTCAGCTCGCGCGACCGACGCGCCAAAGGTCGTCATGGCTATTAGGGGAACCATCATTCTAGCGATGTACCCATGAATGTGCCGCCTCTGGGTCTGCACCGGCGTCGGAATCTCCGGATGGAAGGATAGACCGTTTTCCAGCCACCCCTGCACGTCGTACCGTTCGAATCCTTTCATGATGTGGGACTCCTTTGTAAATTTTCACTAGGCATAGCCAACATACTTGGTATGGCTAAGCCGCGCAGACCTGCGATTAGACCAAACAGCAGCGAAGATCGAAGATCGATTCTCACGACTGGATCGACTGCCATCTTTTGGGAATGTTGGACTGCGCCCAGAGAGAACGCGGACGCGTGGTAGAAGTCTATACATGCTTCATTGTCCGATATCGCAACAAGTCCGAGATTGGCAAACAGCGATGCCGCCTGATTCGGCTGTGATGGTTCAGACACATTCGTCGAGAGCGCGTCCGCTTGATATTTTGAATGCCCGATAATCTCATCCATAGTGGGATTTTTCATCTGCTCAAAGGAATCAACAAATCGACTCACAGCTAGCTCGCTCATCTCAATAACTAACAATGTGCGCCAGCCTTGTCCGTCGACGCGCTCCTGGCCAAACATGACTTTGACGGTTCCGTGAATTCTGCGGATGGCACAAACATCTGCTGCATATCGCCGGTCCGGCACTTTTGCTTTGGTCAAATCCATCAAAACTGACATGGCCGGATTGCCATCGAGTCCGGGGATTGCCGATACGGACACGTCAATCGTCACACCCTCGCCCTGTCGAAGCCTCGGAACTGCTACCGACGATTTTGAGCGTCCATGTTTGCTACTCATTTGTGTACAAGTCTAACCCAGTCGCATGTAATAGTTTTGCCATCGTTACAACGCACTTTATTGTTATGATTCAACATGTTGACTATCCCTTAAATGTCGCTGATTAACGTCGCGACGGGATCGGTATAGCTCTAGCCGGGCCTCGTTTTGAACTCATCAGGAAAGTATTTCTCGCTGTCCGCCAACGATTTTGCGATCCGTGCTTTGTGCTCGCGCAGGAGACCCTCCATGTCCGGCATAAATGAAAACGCCCTTAAGCCGGTTACCCTTAGAAAATCCTGCACCTCATCGAAGCACTCAGCCGGCACTTCAAGTTTGACAAGCGCACCTTCTCTAACCAACAGACCTTGGAGTTGTTTGTTCAGCGGCTTAAAAGAGTCTCCGCTCAAAGTGAATTTCGATCTCTGAGCAGTCATGCGTGCATTTGAAAAGACCGGGCTGACGGCGATAGTTGGCAAATCGGTTTTCGGAGCCTTGTAACGAGGGTGCCAGCCGTTCGTGGGAACGTCGGAAAGTGTTGTGATTTCGTCGAGGCCCACAATTCCATTTTGGTGGATGCTCAATTGGTTTAAGTGCTCGGGGTTCACTGCCCAAATCGCGGCAGCCCTGCCACGCTCGCGGCCGTGTTGCGCGAAATAGAGCGCGCAACCAAAGCTCTCGGTCCAATCGAGCAACCTAGTCGGAAACCCGTAGTGCTGCATCGCGAAGATAATGCCCCACTCGGTGCGTTCCGATGGACCGAGCAACGGCCACGCTTCACTCTTAAACTGCCTGTACAGGGTCTTGTATTCATCGCGAAGCAACGATCTGTGATTCGGTGGGTCACGTAACCGCCCGGTCAGCCACTCGATGTGCCGATGAAGGGTCGAGGTGAGTTCCCAGTCTGCCGAACAATGCCCGCGGTACCAAGCGATGCCGGCGCGCTTGCGGAACGACTCGTCGACTGAGTGAACTTCCGCGAGTAAATTGTGAAGTAAGCTTGGCACCTACATCGAGCCTTCATGCTGTGCGAATTAAGTAGTTTCCCACGCATAGCAGCCGCATCACAACAACGCCCTCAGCACCAGCAGTCGCCGCCAATCGAATCGCGCCGCGCCCGCCGCACCCATCGCAGGCTTTCGCAGCGCGACATCGAAAGAGCACGGCTGCCCATGACAGGAATTCTTAGCGCGCCATTTCGATTTCACGAACCCGCGGTTCGCGAGCGCGCTCTAACAGTTTCGTGGCGATATATTCCTTCTCTGTTAGCGGTCTTCGGCATCTGCTCCACATATCGCCTGACCTGCGCCGCGATCTCGGGGTGCCCTTGGCGAGTAAGCTCATCGCTCACAGCCAGCCATCCACGACGGACTTCCTGGCGCGTGCGGATCAGTTTCGCCTTGCCCGATTCGACTTGCAGTTTGCCTTTCACTAACTCACCGTGCACGGCTTCGACGCGCTTTCGGAAATGGGTCGACTCGCCTCGTGACATTGCGCGATAGATGCCATCTGACTTGCGGGGTCTCGTTTCGCCCCGGACGTAGCCGCGGCGTTGCGTTTGCGGCTACTCCCAATGCCCGAAGATGGCTGTGCGAACCCCTCTCGCCATTGCCGGAGCGTGGCTTTGCGAAGGTACAACCGCTGGCCGTCATCGCTTCTGGCCTTGAGAACCAGGTGGACATGCGGATGAGGCTCATCGGTATGCAGAGCCATCACATAGCGATGCTTGAGTGCGAACTCCTCCCGGGCGAAATTCCGCACCGCCGCCTGGACCTTCTCGGGCGGCGTCCCGGCGGGCATGGAGAATATGAGTTTGTAGACGAGTCTTGGCGGCTGCTTTGGCTTATTGGGGGTCAGATTGATCTTGCCGCGTTGCTGAATCAGATCAAGATTCCAATCCTCCAGTAGGGCGTTCCCGACCTCTGGGCCTTGCAAGATCTCTCCCTCATCGGTTTCAAGCTCCACCTCACCCTGCCGACCGATATAGCCAACGTGCCCGCTCGACCCCGGCCAGGCTGCTTGAGCCTTTATTGATTACCTTGACCATGACTTCGGGGGTGCGCCCCACGGTGCGGGTAATGAGTTTGATTTGGCTTATCGACAGCGGGCGCCCGCGGCTCAGGAACGGCGCGT
Source organism: uncultured Gammaproteobacteria bacterium (assembly GCA_963787695.1). Lineage (GTDB taxonomy): Bacteria > Pseudomonadota > Gammaproteobacteria > Steroidobacterales > Steroidobacteraceae > Bog-1198. The sequence goes on along the minus strand of CAWBDX010000002.1, from coordinate 3,812,865 downwards.
CCATAGCTGACAGGGTCGAAAAACGGTTCGAGTTCGTCGTCATCACTTTTTGATCCTCATACCCTTGTTGCCAACTCTTGGCATTCGCCAGGAGCAATCTCCTTGGTATTGACGCGCAGTGCCTCGCAGATCGTTAGCATGGCTCGAAACTGGGTCGACCCCGGGTCGCTTACCCGCTCTCCCCGGTTGGCAGCCCGAGCGATCTGGTTGATATTTCTGCCCAGCTTGCTGAGCTCCGTCACGATTCTCTCCAGAATCAGCCACTCCGCCTTCGGTAGCGGCGCAAGAGATCTCAGGTGGGAGCGGGTCAGGACCGACACGTAGGTTGCCGCCGCCATCCCCCGCGCCGCCGCACGTTCACGCAGTAACAGCTGATCGTCGGGGCGGATTCGCACCGTCAAGCGCGAGTCCCGAGAGGCCCGGTCTGCGCCCCCTGGTGTCCCCACTTCTGCGGCACTGGCGCCCTGCAGCATGAGATCGACCAGGCGCTTCAGCAGCGCCGAGTCGGACAACCCTTGGTGACGCGCAACCGCCGCGAAACGATCCTTTGTCTCTCGCGTCACCCAAGTTGTGAGATGTGTTCCATCGCTCATCGTGAGCGATAGTTGTAGCAAATAGCAGCCGTAAGGCAATCCTGCGTTTTGCGGTTTTTTCAGCGAAACTCAAACAAGGCTCAACGATGATGTCGGAGCGGCGAGATCCTTGAACAGGTGTCGAGAGTGCATTCACGAAACCGGGGACTGGTTCCCGAATGGCCTATTGATTCCACCGATATCCAGCCAGCGCCGCGTGCTTGCTCTTTCCGCTAGAATTCGGCGCGGTGAAGAGCGATTTGTGTGACAAGAGCGGCCGATTTCCCAACCCATCGTTTCACGGCATTTCACGTTTTTTCAGCGAAACTCAAAAAACGAGCGAGCGGCCACTGGTGCAGTATGCGATTGCTCCTAGTGCTGAAGTGAGGCCACCTGGGACGGCATTTCCTTTCCCGTTTTTTCGCTGTACATGGCCGTAAGCACAGTATTGTTGACGTTCGTTACTGCGCCAAAAATAGCCTTGTCGACGCACGCATCGCGATGCACGTGCTGCAGCGTGGCCTACGCGCCCCTAAAGAATGCGAGCAGGTCCGGATTAATCACATCTGAGTGTGTGGTGCACATGCCGTGAGGATAGCCTTTGTAGACCTTCAGCGCGCAGTTCTTTACCAGCTTCGCCGACAGAAGCGCGGAGTCTGCTATGGGTACGATCTGATCGTCGTCTCCATGCATGATGAGGACCGGAACGCTGAGCGCCTTGAGATCCTCCGTGAAGTCGGTTTCGGAGAATGCCTTGATACAGTCGTAGTGCGCCTTCGCCCCACCCGACATTCCCTGACGCCACCAGTTATCGATGACGCCCTGAGAGACCGTGGCCCCCTGGCGATTGAACCCATAAAACGGGCCAGCGGGAACATCGCGGAAGAACTGTGCACGATTCTCGACGAGTGCTTTTCTGAAGCCGTCAAAGACCTCGAGCGCCAAGCCCCCAGGATTCTTGTCTGACTTGACCATGATCGGCGGAACAGCCCCAATCAGAACCGCCTTCGCCACGCGCCCTTGGGTCTGACCGTGGCGAGCCACGTAGCGGGCTACTTCCCCGCCTCCGGTTGAATGTCCCACGTGTATGGCATTACGCAGGTCAAGATGAGCGGCCAGCTGAGCCACGTCAGCTGCATACGTGTCCATGTCGTTGCCGCCCGCCGTCTGTGTGGAGCGTCCGTGGCCGCGCCGGTCATGGGCAATGACGCGATAGCCACGCAGAACGAAATACATCATCTGAGCGTCCCAGTCGTCCGCCGGTAAGAGGCCATCCGTGGTGAAACACGATCGGCTGCCCACTGCCCCAGTCCTTATAGAAGATCTTGATGCCGTCTTTGGTAGTGATCGTATCCATTTGAAGTCCTCCAGAGTTTATAGAGCGAGATTCTCCCCGTTTAGGTTGCGCAGCGAAAGCATCAGGCTGGATGCTCGCGAGGAGCAAGCCAGCGGCGCTGCCTACCAAGACCTGTCTGCGGGTTGGTTCTCGCAGCGGCTTCAGCTGCTTGACACTTTCGGTCACAATCGACATTCGAAATTTCTCCTTCGCCAGATTACGTCAGACCCCTAGATCCGATACTCGGCAGACTATGGCTCACGGACTCACGGGGCGCTCACGGCACCGAAGCGAGAAATCTGAATTGACAGATAGTCTTTCCATTGCTCAAGCACCCGAAGCTTCATGACCCAGTTGGCCGGAAACCAACAGCAGTCTGAAGTGTGGAGTGCTCCCCCCTTTCGGGGGAGATAGGCAGAGCAGTGCTGGCGATGACAGCGCCGGCCAATCACTACTCCATCGCATTCGGGCATTTTTTGACAATCCACGCTAGCGAACCTATCCCTTGCCGAAGTCGCTCTTCCCCCAAAGGGGGGACTGCTGGCGATGGATAAACCGATGACACTGCCTTCTTATGAATATCGCGATAAGTTCTGCGGAACGAGGGCGCGTTCTACCGCTTTCCGCCGGCGGCTCGGTTGTGGCTTCGCGGCGCCGATGCTGGGTTTACTGGGTGGCTGCGACGGCGCGCCCTCGCGCAATATTTTAGGCTCGTATTTTCCGTCTTGGATGGTTTGCGCGCTGGTGGGTATTGCGTTGGCACTCGCAGCCCGCGCAATTTTCAAGGCCTTGGGACTGCTCGAGGAACTACCCGTCCCCTTCGTCGTCATGCTGGCGATTGCCTGTGCAGGCACCTTCGCGATGTGGCTGATCTGGCTGTCTTGAAGAATGCCTATGAGTGAAGGCAAGTCGCTTCGCGGAAAAGTGATTGCCACGATGGCGATCGGACTGGCCATCGTTCTGGGCGTTCTCGTCGTCTTCGCGATCGATCGGCGCCCTCGCACGCACGATGCGCGCATCTTTGCCTACAGCGCAGCGATGGCGTCGGAGATCAGTGGACGTATTGTCCAGATCCTCGTGACCAATGATCAAGATGTTGCGAAGGGTGCGCCGCTCCTCGTCATTGATCCAGTGCCATATGAATTGCAACTGCGCCAAGCGCGCGCTCAGGTGGCCGCTCTCAAGGCACAGATCGCTCTGACGGGACGTCAAGTCACCTCCCAGGGTTCTGGCGTCCAAGCGGCGGATGAGCCAAGTACAGAAGGCGCGCGACCAACTGAGGTACGCCCAGGACACGCGCAAGCGCCTTGAGCCGTTGGTGAAACCCGGCTTCGTTACTCAACAGCAGTTGGATGAAGCCAAGACGAACGAAGCCGCTGCCGAAGCATCCCTCCAAGCGCTCACCCGAAGCGCCACCCAGGCCCGCCAAGCGGTGGGCGACACCTTGAGCCTCGAAGCTCAATTGGAAGGCGCGGAAGCGGCGGAGGCCAATGCCGCGCGCAACTACGATTTGACGACCCTGCGCGCCCCGTTTGCGGGAAAGGTAGTCGGATTGCAAATTGCGGAAGGCACCTTTGCCGTCGCCGGCCATCCGCTCTTCAGTCTCATCAAGTCCGATGCGTGGTATGCCATCGCCGACTTTCGAGAAACCGAATTGCCGCGAATCGCCGTCGGCGATCGAGCGACGGTGTGGACCATGTCCGAGAGCAACAGTGCCTTTGCAGGGCGGGTGGAAAGCTTGGGCGCGGGCGTGCAATCGACCGATCAAGACGGACCCGGTCTTCCCGTCGTCGGCCGCGACCTCAACTGGGTGGTGGTCGCGCAGCGATTTCCTGTCTGGGTTCGGCTCGATAACCCGCCCCCTTTTGCCATGCACGTGGGACTAACCGCATCCGTCAAAGTGCATCATGACGGCGCTCGCTGAGTCCCAACGATCCCGCCGCCCGCTCCTTGAACTGCTCGCCGTCGAGCTGGCGCCGCGAGAGGGTCGATGGGCGGCTGTCGCGCGCATCGCGACGGGATGTGCCATCACCGTGGCCATCGCGATGGTCTTTCAGATACCCCGAGCCGACCTACATGGCCTATATCGTTTTTCTGATCAGCAAAGATGAGAAGAATGCGACCGTGACGTCGGCTCTCGGCGCCTTGATCGCCGTCACCCTCGCGATTCTCCTGACCCTGGGCCTGGAGCTCATCGACACTGCCGAACCGGCACTGCGATTGCCCCTCATGGCGATGGCGACCTTTGCTGCCATGTTTACCGCGCGCACGTTTGCGCTAGGTCCCATCTCCTACCTGGCTGGCTTTGTCATCGTGTTGCTGCAGACGCTGGTCGATGACGTACCCAGCCCGGAGGCCCTGACACGTGCTGACCTTGTGGGCATGGGTGGTGATATTCGTGCCGGTAGCCGTGACGGTCATCGTCAATTTGCTGTTTGGTCAGGGCGCTGTGGCATTCATGGACCGCACCGTCCGGAAGGTCCTGAAGGAGTTGGAGACCTCGCTTGCGAACGGCGACTACCGCAAATCCCTTCCTGAATGGCGCGCGCGTCTCCTACCATTGCTCGAGACCGCGCAACACAGCGCCGAAAAGGCGCGCGAACCGGCCGAATCACGGTGCCTGTGATACGTGCACTTCTCGATGCGCTGGTGATCCTGGAGGCCCTTCCCGACGATCTGCCGGATGATCTTCAAGAAGAGCTGGCAAGCCGGTTGCGAGCCTGCAGACAGCGCCATCGAGTCGGACGCCGCCCCAGCGATGCATGAATCCCTCAGCGCCGCTCTCGCAATTCGTCGACGCGAGCATACGAACAATCCCCGGCGGTGATTGCCGTGTGCAGCACGCTGTCCGTCCTCTTGAGTGCGATTAGCCGCCCCGGCGCCCCGCCTGACAAACCTGAAGCGCATCACCCGCCTCGACGACTCTTCGTCGCCGACGCGTTCAGTAATCCAGCGCATTGGCAATTTGCCCTGAAGACCACGATGGCGGTCATGATTTCGTACGCCATCTACACGCTTCTCGACTGGCCCGGGATGCGCACCGCCGTCGTCACGTGCTTTTTTGTCGCGCTCTCGAGCCTGGGCGAGACCGTGCACAAGTTGCTGCTCAGGCTCTCCGGCGCCGTCATTGGCGGACTTATCGCCGGCCTGTGCATCGTCTTTGTCCTCCCGCACCTCACGGATATCGGCCAGCTATGTCTACTGATTGCCGCCGTGTCGGTGGGCGCCGCCTGGGTAGCGACGAGCAGTGAACTGCTCTCCTACGCCGGCCTGCAGATCGCATTCGCCTTTTTCTTGGGGATTCTGCAAGGTTACGCGCCCGCGACGGATCTCACCGTCCTTCGCGACCGAATCGCCGGCATTCTGCTCGGGAATATCGTGATCACGATTGTATTCAGTTCGTTTTGGCCTCAATCAGCCAGGTCCGGCGTTCGTGCGGCGCTTGCCGAGGCGCTGCGCGCGATTGGGGAAGTGATCCGTCGGCCACGTAATGCCGAGGAGGCCCGCATGCGCACCGTTCAAGCACTGGTGCGGGCCGATCACTTGCGCACCTTGAGCCTCTTCGAGCTGCGAATGCTGCCGAGCCATGCGCGGGAGAGCCTACAGTGTTCCCGCTGTCGCGAGTATCGAACGGCTCGCGGGGGCGGCGTTCGTCGTGTCGACGGATGCGATTTCCCGCTATGCCGAACCGGGATCCACTGCCCGGTTGGCCGAATGGGCTGAGTCTGCCGCAGACAACCTCTCGAAAGGCGGCCGCTGCCTCCGAGTCCTGTGCCTGCCGCTTCCTCGCCGGCAACTGCGGATAGAACCCGACGCACGCTTGAGCCTGCACGCCATCGAACAACTCGAGTCGGAGGTTCAGCATGTTGCTTCGGCAGTGCATTGAACGCTCGACGGTCGGATTGGCTTTTATTGCCAGCCTGCTCAGCGCTCATCTGGCGCTCGCGCAAGCGCCGCCAAGCCCCGAGCAACCCTGGGCGATTCCAGAATCGGCCATCCGCCGCGCCGCAGCCCTGGGCGATACCGGTTTTGCGGTTCCGCATAAGCAGTACGATCTGGCCGCGCTGGTTGACCTGGCAGAACGAGAAAATCCAAAAACGCGGGAGGCTTGGGAAGCCGCGCGTGAAGCGGCCGCGGGTATCGGCCTCGCAGAAAGCGCGTATCTTCCGCAGCTTTCTTTGCAAGCGATCGGCGGCTTTCAGCACACGCCGTTGCCGATGCCAAGAAACCTGGTGCCGGCAGGCTATTTCGTCTCCGATACGCGGGAAGTCATTCCCGCGCTGGCTCTGAAATGGTTGCTTTTCGATTTCGGCCGCCGCGATGCCCAATTGCAAGCCGCGCGCGCAGACTCTTTTGTCGCCAACGTGGCCTTCACCGGTGCCCATCAGAAACTCATCTTCGACGTATCGCAAGCGTATTTTGACTTGGGCGCTGCGCGGGGGAAGCTCCATGCCGCGCAGAAGGCCTTGAGTACCGCTCTTACCACTCAGGATGCCGCCGTTGCCAAGCAGAATAACGGCCTCGCCACCGTGGTTGCGGTCGCGCAGGCGCAGCGACAAACGGCTCAAGCACGCTATACGCTGGCAGCGGCCGAAGGCGCCGAGAGAACCGCGCGCGCAAATCTCATTGCGGCCCTCGGCGTGCCTGCTGCTACGGAAATCGATGTGGTGGATAGCGCAGAGTTGCCGCTACCGCCCGCTCCGGCCGACAGCGTGTCCAAGGCGGTCGATCAAGCTCTCGCTCACCGGCCGGATGTCATCGCGGCGCTCGGCAAAGTGGATGCGGCCGAGGCGGCTCTCAAGGGCGAGCGGCGATCCTACTATCCCACGATTGAACTCTCGGGGCAGGCATTTCAGAATATTGGTTCGTTGAACTCCGACGGCGGCCCTTATTCGAATATTAATCGGCCCGGACAAAGCATTTTCCTGTCGTTTAGCGTGCCCCTCTTTGACGGTGGCATGCGACGAAATCGCATCTCCATGGCCGATGCCAAAGCGCGGGAGGCACAAGAACAACTGGCGGCCGCGCGCGACTCCGCCTCGCAACAAGTGGTGCGCGCCTATAATGGATTGTTGACGAGCCTGGCCGAGTATGATGCCGCCACGGTCTTAAGTCAGGCCGCGCACACGGCCTACGAGGCGGCGTTGCGTTCGTACCGCCAAGGGGTCGGGACCTATACGGATCTTGCCACCGAAGAGAACGCCGTCGTCCAAGGCGACACGCAGGTTGAAGATGCGCGTGCGAATGCGCACACGGCTGCGGCCGCGCTGGCGCTTTCCATGGGAGCGATTGACATCGCGGGAGTCGAGCCCTGATCGATACGATCATCGCATCTACGACTCTTGTCGATCCGCGACCGCGAGAAGGCTCGTATAATCGCGCGCGAGCGCAGCCGCCATGAGCTGAAATGGCGGCGGACCCGAAATGGCCTTTCGCGCATACCATAAACCGCCGAGCGCGAGTACGCCCCAGCCGCAACAAACCGCCCATGCCACCGCGGTCCGATGCAGGCCGTCCCATGCCGAGACAATCACCGCGACCGACAGGAAGCATGCAAAGATGAGGCCTGCCGCTGCAGAGATGCTCGCACCCACGGACGCCTTGACGATCTCGTCGCGAAACTTGTGCAGATCATCTCTGGCGAGCGGACCGTAGTGCGGTGCCCGCTCACGCAGAAACCGAACAATTGACTTGGCTCGATGAACTCGGCGAAACATGTTTAACTCCGCATTGGTGAATCTAGTGATCTTACGAGCCGCATCAGCCGGCCGAACCTTCCATCGATTTTTGGCACGAAGCACCTCATGGCCGCTCGCGGGGCTGGTCAATGCGGCTACCTGGCACCTGCAAGCGCCGCGATCGCTCGTTGGTACCCCTTCTTTTCTGAAACGCGGGGCGCAATCCGGTCATGTGGCCGAGCCGGCGCTGGGGCTCGAGGCGCACCGCATTTTTGAATTCGTCGTTCACGGACGATGCCCATCGCTCGTTCTCGAGAAGCGTCACTTGAGCCGGGCCTGTGCGAAGTCTCCGACGCTGACAAGGTCTTGTCGGGCGGCGGAGTCAGGGTGTCGGGCCCCATTCGTTAAAGATTCTCGCCGATCATTTCGAAAACCTCACCCGCCTTTCCGTGCATAACGGCCTTGATTGAATACATGGCCATCCCATAAACGTTCTCGGGTGCCGCGTGAGGCGGCATCACGAGTTCCATCGGCTCCACCTTGACATTGAGTAACGCGGGCCCGGGCTGCCCGAGCCACTCGGCCACGGCGCCTTCGAGTTCTTCTGCCTTGCTGACGGTCCTGCCCCAAAGCCCCATGGCTTCCGCAACTTTGCCGAAATCCGGATTCATAAGATCCGTATAGACCGGCAACATACCCTTCGCCCTTCTGCTCGAGCTCCACGAATCCCAACTTGCCATTGTCGTAAACCGCAATCTTGATCGGCAGATTCTCTTGAATCGTGGTGAGCACGTCGCCGAGCAACATAGTGAAACCGCCGTCGCCGGCCAAGGCGATGACTTGGCGGCCTGGCTGGGCACTCTGCAAACCGATGGCATTCCCGATCGAGGTCGCCATGGTCCCATGCAGCAGGCTGCCGAACATGCGCCGTTTACCGTTCGCCTCCACCATTCGCAACATCCACACGAGCGGCGTGCCGTCATCGGCCGTAAACAAAGCATCTTGATTGGCGAGCCGATTGATAATCGACGTCAAATATTGGCCGGGTATTTTGCCGCGAGGGCCAGGCGTGGCTCTTCCCGCCTGCGCTTTGAGCGCCTTCTTGTGACGTTCCACATACGTATTGAGGAATGTGGCATCTTCGCGCTGCACAACGCGCGGCAGCAGCGCCTGAAGCGTGTCCTTGATATTTCCGACCACGCCGAGGTCGACCGGATGGCGCCGGCCGATATGGGTCGAGTCGATATCGACTTGGATGATCTTGGCGTGGTCCGGATAGAATTGCCGCCACGCAAAATCGGTACCGAGAAGCAGCAAGGTGTCGCAGTTTAAGATGGCGTGATATCCGGACTCCGTCCCAATCACGCCCGTCATGCCCACATTGTTCGGATTGTCGTATTCGATCTGGTCCTTGCCGCGCGAGGTATGCGCGACCGGCGCTTTGAGGCGCTCGGCAAGCTCGACGACCTCGTCGTGGGCGTCCACACAACCGGAGCCCGCGTAAATCGTGATGTTCGTGCCTTCCGCCAGCATTGCGGCGATCCGATCCAAATCCTCTTCACTCGGCCGTATGACGGGCTTGTTGACATGGATGCGAAACGGGGGCTCGCTGACCGCGTCCGAATCCGCGATGTCGACGGGGAGAATGAGAACTGCCACCCCCCGCTTGGAGATCGCCGCCTGACACGCCATGACTGTCTTGCGCAGCGCTTGCTCCGGCGTCAAGATCATTTCGCAAAATACGCTGCAGCCCCGATAGACGTCCTCGAAATTCACTTCTTGAATGAAATTGAACCCAAGCTCGCGTCGCACTACTTGGCTCGCGATGAGGATCACCGGCGCGCGATTGCGGTTCGCCTCATATAACCCGTTGATGAAATGCAAGCTGCCCGGTCCACAGCTACCGGCCATGGCAGTCAGGCGGTCCATCAAAAGCGCTTCGCCCTGTGCCGCATAGGCACCCGCCTCCTCATGGCGCATGTGAACGAACTTAATGTCACTGCGACTCAGACTGGTGGCAAACGTGTTCAGCGTGTCGCCGACGATGCCGTAGCAATGCTTGACACCGGCTGATTGCAAGGTCTCGACAATGACTTGCGCTACTTTCTTACTCATTGAGATCTCCGACACGTTAGGAAGGGCTGCTTGATGGCCCGCAACAGCTGAGATTGACGCAGGGATTTGAGGCAGTCCTATCCCCCCAATGGGTGAACGACAAGGCTGACCGTTGGCAATCCACATCCTTACAAGAGCAACCTGCAATAGTGATCGGCGATGAATGCACCGAACAGAGCCATCAGGTAGGTGATGGAGAAACGAAAGGTTCGAATGGGAAGGTCGGGCCGAACGCCTCGGTGAAGAACCAAGGCCAGGTAAAGAAAGCGCGCATCGAGCACGAGCGCGGCCGCCAGATAGATCAATCCACTCATGCCAATGACTGCTGGAATCAGCGTGCATAGAATGAGCAAGACCGTGTAGAGCAGAATCTGCCGGCGCGTGTACGGAATGCCGTGGGTCACCGGCAGCATGGGTATGCCCACCTTCGCGTACTCCTCGCGCCGCGCAATCGCGAGCGACCAGAAATGCGGCGGTGTCCACGTAAAGATGATCATGAACAACACCAATGCCTGCGCATCGATGGAGTGAGTCACGGCCACCCACCCGAGCACCGGGGGCGCTGCGCCGGCGGCGCCGCCGATCACGATGTTTTGAGGCGTCGCGTGTTTGAGCCAGACGGTATAGATGACCGCATAGCCGATGACTGAGCCGAACGTCAGTAGCGCGCAAAGACCTCCGGCCGAGAGCCATAGCACCATCATTGAGCCCACACACAGGACACCCGCGAAAACAAGCGCCTGACTCGTCCGCAGACTCCCCGTCGCCAGAGGTCGCCGCCGGGTGCGCGCCATCTGCTCTATCGATGCGCCGGTCGAGGATGTGATTGAGTGTCGCCGCGGAGCCTGATGCCATGGCGATGCCTAGCGTGCCGAACACTAACGCCGGCAGCGGTACCATACCGGGTGAGGCCAGAACCATCCCGACGATCGCAGTGAACACGATCAACAAGCTCACTTTGGGTTTCGTGAGCGAAAGATATTCGCGCCACCGTGGTCGGGACAGTGCGGTTATCAGCGAATCATGGGGGGCGATCGCCATGGGAAGTGGGTGATTGCTTTTGACAGCGATGCTACCGCTGCATCTGCAGCTGCATCAGTCGATCCATGGGCATCATGTTGTGGTTCAAATGAGCCATGATGATCATCGATCCGAATACCAGGAGACCCACAACGAAAATGCCAAAGGCGAGCGCGAGAATATTGTTGGTCTGGTCCGGCGCGCTCGAGATGTGCAGAAAGAACACCAAGTGAATCCCCATCTGAGCAATCGCGAGGACCCCCAACAGAATGGGGACGCCAGGCGGATAGATCACATCGGTTGACGAAGCCCAAAAGGAGGCCAGTGTCAAAACGACCGCATAACCTAAGCCAATCAGGTAACTTCGGCGCGTGCCGTGCGTGTGCACGTGGGCTCCCGGAGCCACGCCTTGAGCTTCGATTTCAATACTCATAAGTGAGCTCCCAAGTACACGATGGTAAATACGCCGATCCAAACGATGTCGAGCGCGTGCCAGAACAGGCCAAAGCAGAAGAAGCGGCGGCTTACCATCGGCTGGAATCCGAGCGTTGCCACCTGCAATAGCATGACGATCAGCCAGCACAGGCCGATGGTCACATGCAGTCCATGGGTACCCACCAAGGTAAAGAAGGCCGAGAGAAAGGCACTGCGGGACGGCCCCGCGCCTATGCTAAGCATGTGACTGAACTCGCTCACTTCGAGGCTCAGAAACGCGATCACCTAATATGAAGGTGATCGCCATCCAAAAATAAGTCGAGTTTCTGTCCCCGCTCTGCACCGCGAGCGAGCCAAAACCGCAGGTGACGCTCGAGGCCAAGCAAGCAGGCGGTCTCGATCAGCACGTGCTCCTTATCGAATAGGTCGGCGGCCGTTGGGCCGCCGGCGGTTTCGCCTGAAAGCACCGCATACGCGGCAAAGAGCGCGGCGAATATCACGATGTCGGATAGCAAGAACAACCAAAAACCGTAACCTGCGACCACGCGCGTTCGGCGCAGGACCCCGAAGCGAAAGCGGCACCGCATCGGCGCTCGCGAACTGCTTGCTCCGCAGCGCTCATACCGTGCCTCTCCTTCAGCCCATGGAGCCGCTCAAAGGCGGCGACCTTCTCGGCGGGCACCTCGATCTCGCCATCGGTGCGCCACGCCTGCATGAGACAAACCACAATCGCCCCCAGAAGTCCTAATCCGGCGCCCCACCAGATGCGCCAGATGAGGGAGAATCCCAGCAATACCGCAAAGAACGCGAGAAAGAAGCCCGTCGGATTATTCCGAGGGACCTGGATCGTTTCATAGGTCCGCTTGGCGTTGCGATCCTGCGCAGTCCCGCGCTGCTGCTTCATGGCCCAGAATGCGTCGGCGCGGTCCACTTGCGGCAGATGCGAGAAGTTCCACGCCGGCGGCGGGGACGGTGTCGACCACTCGAGCGTACGACCGTTCCACGGATCCCCCGTCACATCGCGATTACGTTCGCGCTGGCGAATACTCACGGCGAGCTGCACGCCAGTCAGTGCGATCCCTAAGAGGATCAGCAAAGCGCCCGCGAGGGCGACGAGCATGAGCGGCTGCCAATGCATGTTCGAATAGTGCTGCATGCGCCGCGTCGCACCCATGAGTCCCAGCACGTAGAGCGGCATGAAGGCGAGGTAGAAGCCGAAGAACCAGCACCAGAACACCGCCTTACCAAGCCGCTCATTCAGCGTGAAACCAAAGGCCTTGGGAAACCAATAACTGATTCCCGCCATGACCCCGAAGACAACTCCACCAATCGCCACATTATGAAAATGCGCGATCAAAAACAGACTGTTGTGTAGAACAAAGTCGGCCGGTGGGATCGCCATCAGGACTCCCGTCATACCCCCGATGACGAAGGTCACCATGAACCCGATCGCCCAATAAACGGGCACCGTGAAACGGATGCGGCCACCGTAGAGAGTGAACAGCCAATTGAAAATCTTCACGCCCGTCGGCACTGCGATGATCATCGTCATGATGCCGAAAAAGGCGTTCACGTCCGCGCCGGCGCCCATGGTGAAAAAATGATGCAGCCATACCAGGAAGGACAGCACGCAGATCACCATCGTTGCCATCACCATCGAGCGGCGGCCGAACAACGGCTTACCCGAAAATGTCGCGACCACCTCCGAGAACACCCCGAACGCGGGCAGTATCAAGATGTACACCTCCGGGTGTCCCCAGCTCCAGATAAGGTTGATGTACATCATCGGATTGCCGCCGAGATCGTTGGTAAAGAAATGAAAACCGCAATAACGATCGAGCAGCAGCATCGCAAACGTCGCCGTCAAGATCGGAAAAGACGCGACGATCAGGAGATTCGAGGCGAGCGCGGTCCAACAAAAGATCGGCATTTGACGGTATCCCATGCCCGGCGCCCGCAACTTCAAGATGGTGGTCGTGAGATTGATGCCTGATAACAACGTTCCTAAACCCGAAATCTGCAAGGACCACAGGTAATAGTCGACGCCGACTCCCGGGGAGTACGCGACTTCGCTCAACGGCGGATAGGCAAGCCAGCCGGTGCGGGCAAACTCGCCGACCACGAGCGACACGTTGACCAATAGCACTCCCGCCGCAGTCAGCCAGAAGCTGACGGAGTTAAGCACCGGAAAGGCGACATCGCGCACGCCGAGCTGTAGCGGCAGGACGAAGTTCATGAGCCCGACGACGAACGGCATGGCCACGAAAAAGATCATGATGGTGCCGTGCGCCGAGAAGATCTGATCGTAATGTTCGGGCGGCAGATACCCCTGTGCGTGACCGGCGGCAAGGGCTAGTTGGCTGCGCATCAACATGGCGTCCGAGAAACCGCGCACCAGCATGAGGAGCGCCAAGACTATGTACATCACGCCGATGCGCTTGTGATCGACGCTGGTGATCCATTCGCGCCACAAGTAGGGCCACCAGCCTTTGACCGTCACCAGCGCCAACACGCAAAAGATGACGAAACCGACACTGCCGGCGGCGATCATCACGACCGGTACATCGAAAGGAATTGCCGCCCAGCTGAGCCTGCCCAGCATATTACTGCCCTCGTTGCGGCGAGACGGCCGCCATATGACCCGATGAAATGCTATCGAACAGACCCTCGCTCACCTGCGCGTAGGTCTGCGCCCCGTCGGCCTTGGCGGGCCTTACCAGCTCCTCAAATGTGCTCGCATCAAGGACGCCGCCCTGCGTCTTCGTCGTGTTAACCCAGTCCTTGAAGGCCTCAGGCTTCATCGACACAAGATCAAAGCGCATGTCGGAGAAGCCATCGCCGCTGAACTGCGCTGAGAGACCCTCGAAAGTGCCGGGTTGGTCGGCCTGCAAATTGAGCCGAGTGACCATGTTCGGCATCGCATAGATCTGACTGCCCAATTGAGGCACGAAGAAGCTGTTCATGACCGTCGTCGAGGTCAGGCGAAATCGAAGCGGCACTCCCGCTGGGACAACCAAACGGTTCAAGCTCGCGATCCCCTCATGCGGATAGATAAAAAGCCAGCGCCAGTCGAGGGAGATGACTTCGATATCGAGCGGTGCCGTAGATTCTGCTAGCGGCGCCGGGGGATCGAGGTCATGTGACCCCGTCCACGCGATGCCGCCGAGAAATAGGATAACGAGGGCTGGAATGGACCAGATAATCATCTCGATCCGACCGGAATATTCCCAGTCTGGCCGGTAACGCGCTTGGCTGTTTCTGGCTCGAAACCACCATGCGAATACCAGCGTGAGCACGATCACCGGAATGATGACGGCGAGCATGATCGCGGTCGAATCGTAGAGAATGACTCGCTCTGCCTTGCCCACCGGACCGTGCGGGTCGAGCACACCCTCGTTACATGACGCCATCAACATCGCGGCACTCGTCATCGAAATTGCTCGCAGCCACATTGCGGATGCGCTTGGTGTTCTAGTGACCTCCGGGGACATCCGATCGGGGCTGGCGGCGTGCATCACGGACTCCATCGGTATCCACTAGCGCGGTTAGACATGGCGAGGAATTCTGTGGAAATCCCACGCCCTTCCCAATCCCCCCAATGGGGGGCTTACCAGAGTGTCGTGGCGCGGTGGTGGGTTGGCTATTGGCGTGCGCAGAAACTTCAATGCGCGCGCAATACCTGCATTTGCATGGCGTCTGACGGATCTAGATGCGGCAGATATCATCAGCTTCATTCGAATCAGCTGGGGTGACGACACCAAACCCATCGAAGCGCCGAAGGTCGCTGCGTTGCGCTCCCCCACCGACCACTCCATGCCCTCGTCGAACTAGCCGATTCGCTATCTCAGGGGAAAAAGGGGCTTCACGCGCTCGCGCGCGGCAGCGTGCCTCAGAGCAGGCCCAGAGCGCCGGCCGTCGATACAGCGTGCGCGCGTGTCTGAACGGAGAGCTTGATGAAGATGCCTTTGACGTGGGACTTCACTGTCTCGGGTGCAATCCGCAGCTCTTGAGCGATGCGTTTGTTGGAAAGTCCATAGCTCATCGAGCGCAGGACGCTGTGTTCGCGAGGACTCAGCGACTCCGTGACGCGCGAGGCACGAGTCGGCAACGTGTATGCACGCTGCTGAGCGCGATCCGCGAGAATGCTTCCGATGTATGGTCTGAGCTCCGGGGGCAGGCGGCTGTCCTCCGGGGTGGCGTAGTGTAGGGATAACAGGAGCTCGGCCACGTGCGCTCCGGCGTCGACGAATGTCTGATACACCCCGGCGCGGGCGCCAACCTGAAGCGCTTGAACGAGCATTGCACGGCCTTCGGCTTGGTCTCCGCACCCGAGCAGAGCGTCGGCCAGCTGAACCGACAATTGCAGTGCCCAGTAGTTGTTTCGCTTGCCGCCGATCAACGCTTGAAGCTCCCGGAGTATCGTCACTCCTCGGCGCGCGTCCCCGGTGGCGACCAGTACCTGTGCACGTGCCAAGCCAAGGCTGGCCTGCAACGTATCGTCCGAGGACAGGTCGCGCGCTAGCGCCTCGATGCGCTCAGTACAGATTGCCGCGTCGCGCGTGCGACCTTCCTTGAGGTGCAACTGAGTGCGCAGCATCAGGCTTTCCGCCATCATCCCGGTCCAGTGGCGCGCCGCCGCCAGAACCTCCGCCTCTTTCAGGACGAGGAAGGCGAACTCAGTGTCTCCTCGACGGGCGGCGAGACGAGCCAGAACCCTATATCCTCGCAAGGCGCAGTCGTAGTCCCCTGACGTTCGGACCGCCGTGAGGCTCTCCATGACCATAGCGTCTAGACCGGCGTGGTGCCCTTCTTCGTAGAGCAACTCTGCGAGCACGACGGCCGCGCGGGCTGTCGCAGGTGATCGCTTCCCGAAACGACTCACGGCGCGTTCGTGTGCGCTCCTTGCGAGTCTCCTCGCCACGATCAGTCGCAGCTGTTCAGCCTCCACCACCGCTTCAAACGTCGGGCCGATGATCGTCGCAAGTCCGTGCGTGCCACGATAAGTTGGCACCGCGTGTTTGAGACGAGGTA
The DNA here is from genome assembly GCA_963787695.1 of uncultured Gammaproteobacteria bacterium. Lineage (GTDB taxonomy): Bacteria > Pseudomonadota > Gammaproteobacteria > Steroidobacterales > Steroidobacteraceae > Bog-1198. Next base: position 3,796,678 of record CAWBDX010000002.1, on the reverse strand, counting down.
CCGCGTAGTATCGGTCAAAGTCTCGCACCTTCCAGTAGCCTACGCGCAGCGCTGCCGCCAGCGCGGGACTCTTCCCACCCGACTGTTGACGGCGTTCGAGTACGGCAAGCGACGCGCGCACCGTGGCGCCATCCTGGCTCTTCAGCACCAGCAGCACGGCCCTTAAGACCTCGGCAAACTCCCGCGATCGGGGCGCAACCGGCGCATCGGCACGCGCGACCTCATCTTCGAACTTCGCGACGGTTGCCAAGGCCTCGTCGATACGTAGCTGGATGAGGCTCCGCCAAGCTCGCACGAGCAGAGTGCTTGGGGAAAGCCTAGCGATTCGCGATTCCAGCGCGCTGGGCTCCGGGCGTAGTCTGGAATTCGGATTCCCGGTCGGAGCGCTGCCGTGCGGACCACGAAGCGCGGTACGCTGCGGGCGAGAGTCGCGGCTTAGGGCAGCGAAATCGTGCTGCCGGACAACTGCGAGAGATGACCGATGGACAGCTTGAATTGAGCCTCCCGAAGACATGGATTGTTCGTCAAGCCGGCGGCTGAAAGAAATTGCCGCAGCCGTAGGACTCATATGCCGACGCCCCAGGGTTGGCATGGGTCGCGCCGAAACGCGGCGGGTGTCCGCCCGGTCCATCGCCGAAACAATCTGCACAGATGTGCCTGATCGGTAAAGCCACACGTCAATGCGATATCGGTGAGAGGCGAATTGCTAACGAGCATGGCGCGACTGGCCAATTCCAGCCGTAGTCGCGTGAGATAAGCGTGCGGTGTTGCTCCGAAAGTTCCCTTGAATGCTCGGGTGAAATGCGCCTCACTACGTTGCGCGATGTGGCTGAGATCCGATACTAGAATCCGGCTACCAATGTGCGCGTCGATGTATTCGCGCACGCGACAAATCTGCCATTCAAGCAGGCTGCACCGCGTACCTAGGCGGTATAAACCCGACTCTCGCGGGACGATTTTGGGCTGCATCGGCGACGTAGCGCCAGTCCCCGCCGCTGCCAAGATCGAATCCATCGCCACTCCTCTCAGCATTGTCTTGACTTCCACAACTTCCGATCGAAACCGCGCTGCCAGAATGCGCTGTCCGATGACGGCGCGCGCGCTAGACGTTGTTAGAAGTTGTTAGACCGGCGCATGCGTTGCTAACTACCGACCAGCCCACATCAGAAATATCCAAGAATTCAGGTTGACTGGGGCTTAGTCTCAGTGTCTCTGAGATCGCCTGTTCGACCATCCTGCTCACACCGTGGTGTCACCCGGCGCGCACGATAAAGGGCGTCTCTTGCTAGGAGTTTGGTCATGGCGTTGCTCGATGATGCGCTGGCCGCCTGCGGAGGGCTGGATCGGTGGCAGGAACTTGAGACTTTTACTCTTCACCTATCGATAACCGGCACGCTTCTGGCACGCAATGGCAAGGCGGAGGTGCTCAAGGAGATCGTCGTCGAAGGAAGCACTCGAGAACCGTTGCTGCGGATCGAAGGATTCACGGCTCCCGACAAACGTGCTGTTTATCGGCCGAGCCGCGTTGCAGTTGAGGATCGCCACGGTCACATCCTTCAGGAGCGCCACGACCCTCACAAAGAATTGCTTGGACTGACGTTGCTGGCACCCTGGGATGATTTAACCATCGCCTATTTTTGCGGGTCTTTAATCTGGCACAACATAGCCGCCCCGTTTCTGCTAGCGGGTCCTGCGTTTCAGTTGAATGAACTCTCCTCATGGCAGGAAGGCGCGGAATCTTGGCGCAGGCTGCGGGCGAACTTTCCTTTCCCGTATGTTGCTCCTTTTAACGATCAGATAATCTACTTCGATCGAAGCGGGCTGCGCCGACGCGTAGATGTTGAAATGGCTCACAACGTAGGCACCGCGATCGCTCTTTGTTTACGGGCGCACCAGTGTTTCTCGCGTATTGTAATTCCGACACTTTGGGAGTCGTTGAGACTGTGGCCCGACGGAGGACTCTACTCAAAGCGCCCGCTATTGATCGTCGAGATTTTTGACGCGATCTTCGAGTGATGCGCGCTTGGAGATTTGAAGCTCATGTTTCGGCCGACCGAGTACTGAGATTCTCTAGTCTTGCCGTGCCGGATTGCGCCGCCGTGCCAGCGCGAGCGAGGCCAACATCGAGCCGTCGGCTGCACATCCAGAAATGCAGCGCCGCCCATGGCCCGAATAGCGTAAGCGGAAGAAGCGCAATGCGCAGCGATTCGGACCCGTACCGTGGCGCAAGCAGGTCGCTTGCCATCCCAACAGCCACGGGCACAATCACCAGATTCGCCACGTTGGCGAGCAAAAAAAGCACCGCCACGGCCTGAGAGCGCATCGAGGCGGGAACGAGATTTTGAACGAGAGCAAATGCCGGTCCAAACAGCGCATAGGACATTGGTATGAAAATCCACAGCATTGCAAGCGCGATTCCGCGCGACTCAACTGCGAAGGCAAAAAATGAGGGCAATAACCCCAGCGCAGCTGCAAAAGCTAGAAACCGCGGCACGGCACGTGGATCGCGCCCGGCCAGCTTGCTCATCAATAGGCTGGTCGCCAACATCACGGCAGTGCCCCCCACCCCATGCATGAGTGCCAGCGCGCCACCCGCTTCGCGCAGGCTAAGATGATGCGAGCGGACTAGATAGGACGGCGTCCACCATAGCAAGCCCCATGCCCACAGCGTAAACAGCGTTCCTCCCGCCAAAACATGCAGCAGCGCGGGCTGGCGCCACATGAACTTCAACACAGCCGCGAAATTCGGCGCGTCGCGGGCCAATAAATGAGAATCGAGTCGGCCTCGGCCCGGCTCTTGCACCGTCGCTCGGAATACAACTGCCAATGCCACGCCCGGGATACCCAGGACGAGAAACGCGCTTCGCCAGCCCCACTGCTCGCTCATGTAGCCGGCACTCGACCCGAGCATGGAACCAATGGACGCACCAACTGAGAAAACCGACAGCGCGATTGCGCGCTGTCTCCAGGAGAAGTAATCAGATACGAGCGATTGGGATGGAGGGGTGCTACCAGCGGCACCAACCCCAACGAGAATGCGCGCGACCGCGAGTTGCCAGAAGGTGCGTGTCAAGCCACACACCGCGGTCATCAACGACCAAACGCCAAGGGAGAGCGCAATCAGATTCCTGCGATTGACGCGATCGGCGAGCACGGCCAGCGGCACGCCCACAGTTACAAAAGTCAGTGCCAGCGCCACTCCCGTAAGAAAGCCGACCGCGGAGTCCGATAGATGAAGGTCTGCCTTTATAGGCTCAATCAAGGTTGAGATGACGAAGCGGTCGGCTATGTTCAGTGCGTAGATCGTGGCGAGTAAGATCAACACGTACCAGCGACCCGCAGCAGGCTGTGGCAAGGACGCTGAATTACCGGGCGAAACTTCCACAAATACATTGAACCGCGCTACGCTATCGATGCGCCCATCGTAGCGTGCTTAGACCTCGAGATCGAGTTTGCCACAACGGCTGCGCGGTCAGAGGTACCTGATCCATTTCTCCTGGAGGCGGCAAAAGCGTACATTTACCGCCTATCGAGATGCATCCGCGATGCGCTGGGAATGTGTTAGGGGTCGATTGTGCCAATCCACGTGCTGGATGAGGAATTAAGTCGAAGCAACGATGTGGCCGCTTTCGGTCCGTTCCGTTTGTTCCCGAAAAGACGACTGGTCGAGAGAGATGGCGTTCCAATCGGCCTGAGCGGCCGTGCCTTGGACATCTTGATCCTTCTCACCGAACGGGCGGGCGAAGTTGTCAGCAAGAAAGAGCTCACTGCGCGTGTTTGGCCCGATGTAGTCGTCACGGAGGGCAGCCTCCGATTCCATGTGGGCGTGCTAAGAAAAGCTCTGGGTGACGGACAGACAGGTGCTCGCTATGTCACCAATGTCCCTGGCCGCGGCTACTGTTTCGTGGCGCCGATCCTGCAATCCGATTCGGTCGGTCCGCCAACCGAACAGAGTTACCCCGCGGATAAGTCCCATAACTTACCTCACCATCTGACGCGGTTGGTGGGGCGGGATGAGACTATTGAGACGATATCTGCACAGTTGCTGAACCGGCGCTTTGTCACCATTGTCGGACCGGGCGGCATAGGCAAGACATCCGTTGCCATATCGGTGGCTTCCGCGCTGCTTGCGGCCTTTGAGGGCGCGATCCGTTTCGTGGATCTCGGCCCTCTCACCGATCCTCAGCTCGTTCCCAGCACGCTGGCCTCGCTGTTAGGACTTTCCGCGCAATCGACCTACTCTTCCTCCAGTCTGGTCAAGGTTCTCGGACAGAAGCGGATCTTGTTGGTCTTCGATAGTTGCGAACATGTGATCGAGACGGCCGCGGAATTGGCGCAACAACTCATACACGGTACACCTCATGTCCATATTCTAGCGACGAGCCGGGAATCCCTACGGGTGGATGGCGAACAAATCCATCGCCTGTTTCCGTTGGCCAGTCCACCCGACGATGTAGCCCTAACTGCCGCAGCGGCCTTGAGCTTTCCCGCAGCACAGCTTTTTGTCGAACGCGTCAGCATGGCCACCAACGGATTCAACCTCAGCGACACGGATGCGCCGGCAGTCGCCAACATCTGCCGCAAACTGGACGGCATACCGCTTGCAATCGAACTGGCAGCGGCAAGGATAGACGCCTATGGGATTGGCGGGACCTCCACGCTTCTCGACGATCGCTTTCGACTCTTCTGGTCTGGACGACGTACAGCGCTGCCTCGCCATCAGACGCTAAGCGCCACGTTGGACTGGAGTTATGATTTATTGTCCGAATTCGAGCGGATAATATTTCGGCGCCTGTCCTTGTTCGCCGGAAACTTTACCCTCGAAGCGGCCCGCTTCGTGGCTGCTGGCGATGACCAAGATGGCGCAGCCACCATCGAGGCCATCGCCAGCCTCGTCGCCAAGTCGCTCGTAACCGCGGAATCCGGCGAGAAACAGGCGCGGTATCGTTTACTTGATACGACGCGAACCTACGCCGCTGAAAAGCTGAAGAGTGCTGGGGAAACCTCACGAATCGGGCGTCTTCATGCAAATTATTATCGCCAGCTACTCGAAGCATCGAGTTCGGAGCGGGCTGCGTCGGTCCCCGGCAAGCTCTTCGCGGCATGCGCTCCCGAAGTCGATAACATTCGTGCCGCACTCAAGTGGGCCCTCGGTGACGGAGGAGATGCAACGTCCGGGGTCGCACTCGCTGCCGCATCTGCCCCGTTCTGGCTCGAGATGTCCCTGCTGACTGAGTGCAAAAAATGGACTGAGGCAGGTCTGAATAAGCTCGACGAGGCCGGCGCGAGATCGACGCGTCACGAAATGGTGCTGCAGAACGCACTGTGTTTTTCCGATATTTTCACGAGAGGGTTAAGCAACACTGCGCGTGCAGCCCTGACGAGAGCCGGGGAACTCGCCGAAATGTTTCACGACATCGACCACCAGATGTTGGCTCTGGTAGGTGTTGCCACTTTCTGCCACCGCCTCGAGCAGTTTCACGAAGCTTTATCCCTTAGCCGAAGAGCTGAAGCTATCGCGAAGGAAGTTGCGGACCCGCTTCCGAGTTGGACAGCGCAATGCTTGCTCGGCACTTCATATTTCTTTCTGGGTGAATATGCTGAAGCATGGTCCAATGCGCAAAAGGTGCATCGCGTCACTGCCCCAGAAGTTCGTCGAGCGCACATCGTGCGAATGGGATTGGACTACGCGGCCGAAGCGGGCTGCATTACAGTATTAGTACTATTCGTTCGTGGCCTTCTCGATCAGGCGGCCGAGGCCACGCGGGATATCGTGGACTACGCGAGAGCGGTCGACCATCCATACTCGTTATGTTTGGCCCTAACCTGGTCGGCATGCCCCATTACGCTTGCGCTTGGAGACTTCGAAGCGGCACAGCAATGGACTGCACTCCTTAAACGGCACTGCCAAAAGCACGATGTCAAGAGCCAATATGCCTGTGCTCTCGGATTTGAAGGCCAGCTGGCCGCGAGTCGGGGGGAGATAAAGACCGCACTGAAGCAGCTGCGCGCCTGTCTTGCGGGATTGCGAGAGACGCAATTTGAAATTTTGTATTCGGTATTTCTCGACAGCTTGGCGGAAATGCTGGCTGCAGCGGGTCATCTTGACGAAGCTCTGGTCGCAGCCGACGAGGCGCTTCAGCGGACGGAGCGGAATGAAGCATTGTGGTGGATGCCAGAAGCGCTGCGAATTAAGGGGGAGCTGGTGCTTCGGTCGCGCAAACCGGACACCGCTAACGCCGAGGAACTGTTTCGTCGATCCCTGGCTTTAGCTCATCGTCAGGGCGCGCTCACCTGGGAACTTCGAACCGCAACAAGTCTGGCGCGCTTGCATCGCGAGCATGGCCACCGCGACGACGCAAGAGCGGCCTTGTCTACGGTATGCGATCGATTTTCCGAAGGATTTGACTCCAAGGACTTCAAAACGGCGAAGGAACTTCTTGATTCATTAACTGATTGACCAGACACTGACTCGAAAAGCGAGTCAAATCGCGACGGTGGCTCGCCAACCGATTTTCCTGCGAAGTTGCCAGGACAAACTTTTCGGACGGACACGGCGCGCTGTCCGCGTGCGGCCAACGCTTCTTATTCGGCGTCGGGCTTGAGCTCACGGTGAAGTTGCACAGCTTCATTACCGGTCGACGCCTCCCTGGCCAACTGCATGTCGGGTTGCGTGGCAATCAGGGCCCCGATCGCGGAGCGCACCAATGAATGGCCGTCCACGGAAAGGATACGGATCAGATGGGTCGCGTAGGTCATACCAAGTGTCGGGTTCCGAAGCTTGACTACGCTATCTTAGCGCTGCCCGGCCCGCGACAGAACCCGCACCGTCTGGGGCAGCGATTCGAGGACGATGACTGATGGCGGTTGGCCCCAGACTATAGACATCCGGCACTCCGAGGCATTCGACAACAATCGAATCAATGCATGGTAAGGCACCAACACGATCGCAAAGCCTAACGACAACGCGAGCATCGTCCAAAGAGGGAAGTCTGGCGGCCCAACAAGATAGAAGAATAGCGTCGTCAACAGCCCAAACAACGCGAGTGCGCCAAACGCAAAAGTGACCAGGGGCTCCAGAATCACGAGCAACATAAGGACGGGCAAACAAGCCAGTCGCCAGAGCCATCGAATTGGATGGACCGAATCTAAGCTCTCGACACCCACTGCTTGGAGGTCCTTTTCTGCATCGCTACGGCACCGTCCCGGGCGATCGGTTGGAATATGTGCTACGTCGTCAGCTCTCGCGCCCACGCTTCTAAGCCCGCTCGCATCTCTTTTACATAGCCATAGCGATTGTAGATCGCGGTCACGCTGCCATCGGAATGTCCCAGCACCTTCTTGATCAATTGCTCGCCTCCCACACCTAGCGATTCACCGAGTCGCGTCGCCACCGTGCGCCGCAGATCGTGCGACGTAAACGGCATTGAGAACTCCGATCCGGTGTGCGCGATGATCTCGCGCGGCAATCGCGTCCTATAAAACTTGCCGATACCCCGGATAGGCTTAGCTCCCTCCGTACTCGACAGGATGTACTCCCCTTTGGAGCCCTTAAGTATGCTCTTGAGAATCGCCACCGCCTCTGGAACGAGCGGTATTACATGGATGTGATCGGTCTTGTAGGCCTCCGCCGGAATGATCAAAAGTTTTTGCTTCAAATCGACCCACGACCAAACTGCATGTGCCCACTCACCGGCTCGGCAGCCGGTCAACAGCATCAACTGCACATGGGTGCCAAATGCGTAACCCGCCGAAACTGCCGCACGCCAGACAATTCGAGCCTCATCGAGCGACAGTACACGATCCTTCTTGCGCTTCTTGGGAAGATTTTTCTCCATGTCGCTGGCCGGATTATCGGCGCGCTTGATCAGGTTCTCACGGATTGCCCACGAAATGAGTAGTCGCAGCACGGCAATGACAGTGCGTGCCGCCTCGCTACCGCCGCGAGCTCGCCCTTTCTCATTGTCGGGACGCGGTTGACGTATTCGCACCTTGCGGATCAAATTGCGAACCTGCTCCCGGTCCAATATATCGACGAGCACTGGTCCAATATTCGGGTTGATGTGCGTGATCATTGCTTGCTCGTATTTTCGAGCCGACCGCAGTTCTTTCGAGCGCGCATAGTCTTCAAGAAATCGTTTACCCAGCGCCTCGACGGTGAGACCGCCGGCCGTGGCGGCGTGTTCCAGAGAGATCGCGGGGCTTTCTCCCTTCTTGGCTTGGTCTCGATACGCGTTCGCACGCGCGCGGGCGAGCTCAATACCGATCGCAGGATACGTACCTAGGGTAAGCCGATACTTTCTTCCCTTGAGCTTAAGACCCCGAGTCGATGTCCCGGCTTCCCCCGATACCCTCAATCTTAAGGACCAGGTCGCGGTATCGCCATTTCCCAAGCGGACGAAGAGGCCTGGGACAGTGCCGTCTATGAGGTCTACCTGTTTAGACCTTGGTTTCCTCAAGGCGGCCTTGAGGGCCGTATCCGTGAGCCGCGTCATAGGGTCCACTCTCAAACAATAGGGTCCAAATTAGGGGCCAATTTCGAGCGGAAGTCAACGAATATCGCTGGCAGCACCTGGACGATATCTAGCTTATTTCCCTTTTTTTATAGGGTTCTATGGATGTCTCAGGAAGCGGACCTTTGAATTCGGGACGTAGGAGTCGCAGGTTCAAATCCTGTCACCCCGACCATTGATTTCATTAGAATTTTTTGACCATCTTCCGCCTACGGTTCCAGGCCCCAGAGGCTCACGGTTCCAAAAACGGTTCCAGTTTCGGCGCGAAAAAATCACACGAAATTTCGGCTGTCCTTGGATGCCTGCGGACGAGCCCACTGCAAAGAATCATTGGGCATCAAATCTGCGATGATTTCTCATCCATCCTGGTACGGTCAGGCAATTCCATGAAGTCTAAGAACCCCAGAATGTTCTCCGGGACTGCGCGCTATAACAAATTCGACGTGGGTGTCGGCCAGATAGAGACTGCGATCAGGCTGTTCATCACTGATGGCTGCGATATGTTTTCGGCAATCACGTTGGCTGGCTCTGCCGGTGAAATATTTCACCATCTCGTTGTTCGCGCTGGGAAGACACCATTCGTGGACAACATCGCTAAGATCGAGCAGAAACACAATCCAAGCCAGACACCAAGTCGGTCAAAAATCATCAAGCACATCAACGCCACGCTCTTTATCAACGAGGTGAAGCATTTTGATGACCGAAACGACGAATTTATCGAGTTTGACGCTGAGGAGTGTGCAATTGGCGCAATCCTGAAGGCTATCGCTGACTACAAGACACTAACTGGTGAGGAATCGCCAGCTATGAAGGCGTTCTTGGGCTGGACCTATAAAAACCTCGATGCCGAGTCGATCATGGAGCGCGGCAGCAGCTTGAGAAGGAGTTCGGCGAGTAGTTGCGAAAATTTCGCGGCGTTGCCGAATCGATAGGCCGTGTAACCAACTGCAAGGTCGCCGCCAAGGCCCCTATCTAGAGGGGCAGAAAACCCTGACTGCCAACCTCGGCCAACCTCAGTACCACGCACTTGCGGCGCGTAATACTTATTAAGTTAAATGACGATGATTTGACTTTTACACGTGTCGCCCGTCCCTGAAACTCGCCTCTGCTGCTTCTTCATTCGGGTCACGATTTTCAGTCTTCCCCAGTTGTGCGGCGCTGGCAGTACCCGTTACGGCGTGGCCGCCCGAACGCAATGGGACTTTGGAAGCAAGTGGCAGCGGCCCACGTTCCGATAGTCGCCTCGCGGACCCAGAGCGTGTACGTTGCATTTAGGAGGCACGATTTCCAGTTTGTAGTCATGACATCAGGGTAGACGAGCGCACCCAACGGCTTGCAAAACAATAGCTGTGAGGCTGCAATGGCGATCGCGGCTTAGATAAGAGGTGTCCGGGTGAGCAAGCTAGCAGGCAAGGTCGCGATAATTTCCGGATCGGGTCGAGGTATCGGACGCGCCATTGCTCTGAAGCTGGCCGCCGAGGGTGCTCGCATCGTCGTTAATGATCTTGATGAAGCTCCAGCTCATGAGGTTCTTGGAGAAATCGAGGCTGCAGGCGGCAGAGCCATTGCCTGCGTCGGAAACGTGACCGCGCCAGATTTCGGCGAGCGCTTCGTGAATGCTGCTCTCGAGACCTTCGGCGGTCTCGACATCATCATCAACAATGCGGGGTACACCCGCGATGGCGTGATCCAAAAGCAATCCGACGAGCAATTCCAGGCGATGCTCGACGTGCACGTCACTGCGCCCTTTCGAATCCTGCGCGCGGCGGCGGAGCCCATCCGTGTGTTTCACAAAAGAGAGGCTGCGGATGGTCGCGAGGTAATCCGCAAGGTCGTCAATATCTCCTCGATGTCGGGCACCCATGGCAGTGCAGGACAGGTGAACTATTCATCGGCAAAGGCAGCGCTGGTGGGGATGACCAAGACGCTGTCGAAGGAGTGGGGTCGCTACAAGGTATGCGTGAATTGCGTCGCATTTGGCTTTATCGAAACGCGGCTCACCCGAGCCAACGATACTCCCGAATCCCGCATTGAGATCGAGGGGCGGGTCATTCAGATGGGCGTACCTCCCGGAGCGATCGATGCTCTGAGCAGGCTGGTGCCCCTCGGGCGCGCCGGCACGACGACCGAAGCCGCCGGCAGCGTCTACTTGATGTGCATTCCAGAGAGTGACTACATCAGCGGTGAGGTGCTTCTGGTCGGCGGCGGAATGAGTCTGTAAACGCAGCGCTAACTGTGTCCACGGTCGAGAATCGACACCACACATGCGGCTTCATCGAATCCGATGACGCCACCTCCGCACTCCGCGAGCGCCCGGCTCGCATTTGGAACCTGACGTTCGCCAGCCTCGCCGCGCAGCTGCTCCACGAGCTCCGCGACCATCGATAAACCGGTGGCACCCACAGGATGCCCTTTGGCAACGAGTCCTCCGGATGTATTGATCGGCAGCCTTCCGCCCAAACTGGTTGCGCCGCTCTCGACAAAAGCACCGGCTTGGCCCGGCGCACAAAACCCGAGCATTTCGGTTTGGTAGAGTTCGCAGAAAGAAGTGGCATCGTGCACTTCGGCCACGTGAACATCTTGCGGACCGACTCCCGCGGCGGAATACGCGCGCCGCGCGGCGACGGCACTCAAGCCCTCCTCGTCCAGTCTGCGATACTTGCCTCCGGAAGCACCAATGCCCGCGATCCGGATCGCACGTTCGCGAACCCATGGCGGAAGATGAGCCAGGTACGACTCTGAAACAACAATTGCAGCCGCAGCACCATCTGTGATTGGAGCGCACATGGCCCGGGTCAACGGCCACGTGACGGCGCGATCGGCAAGTACGGCATCGACTGTCGTCTTGAATCGATAGTGAGCCCGCGAGTTCAAAGCAGCGTGGTTGTGATTCTTCGCAGCCGCAGCAGCCAACTGCCGCTGCGTCGTGCCGTAGTGGCGCATGTGCCAGCATGCCTGCATCGCATAGGTGTCCATGAAGACGGTGCGATCGGGGCCCAGTTCGAAACGCTTGCCCGTCAGCGGCTCGGCATCGCGATAAACCGAGCGCCATTCTTCCGGATCGTATTGATCTATGCCGCCCTCGTAGAGCGCCACCGAGCTTGCGGGACTATTGGGGTAATACGTCTTTTCTACCCCTAAGGCGAGGGTTAAATTGTAGTCGCCACTGCGAACCGCGAGCGACGCACCGTGCAACGCGAGCGCTCCCGTGGCGCAACCGGCTTCGACGTTGATGGTAGGCGTGCGCTCGGAGAACAGGCCTTGTCGAACAAGTGGCGCGAGACACACTTGGCCGCGGATTCCACCCTGACGATCCACCCACATACCGCAGTTGCCGAACCAGCTCGCTTCGATCGCGAGTCCATCGTCCAAGCCGGCATCCTTGAGCACGCCTGCGACGACTTCCGCCGTCAGATGTTTGACGGTCTGCTGCGGTTTGCGTCCGAACGAAGTCGAATACGCACCGATGATCCAGGCATTACCCACGCGACTCTCTCCAGTATGGCTCGCGTAGCTGGCGCTTCAGCACCTTGCCGAGCGCATTGCGCGGAAACTCCGTTCGCACCTCGATCCTTAAGAGACGTTGGGGTTTGCTCAGTCGCTCGTTAGCCCAGTCGCGCACAGCGGTCAGGTTGGGATTCCGTCCGCGATGAAGGACGACGAGTGCGAGCGGAACTTCACCCCACTTGGCGTGCGGTATGCCGATGACACACACATCGGCGATGTCTGCGTGTTGCGCGACAATCGCTTCAATGTCGGCCGGGAAAACATTCAGTCCGCCGGAGAGAATCATGTCCTTCTTGCGGTCAACGATGTAAAGAAAACCTTCCTTATCCAGATAACCGATGTCACCGCTTCGCAGGAAGGTTCTTCCGCGCTCGTCACGCCAGATGCTTTCGGCGGTCGCGTCCGGCCTTCGGTAGTACTCGCGCATGAGACCGGCCCCGTAACCGACGATCTCGCCTAGCTCTCCCGCAGGAACGACCTGGCCGTCCTCGTCTACGATGCGCAGGTCAAAACCGACGAGCGGTTTGCCCACGGATCGCGGCTTGCGCCAGATTTCTTCGGGCCTGATGAGGGTCGCGAGTCCTTCTGCAAATCCGTAAAGTTCAAAAAGACTGGGCGTGATGTCACGCAACACCCGAGTTTTTATGTCTTCGCGCAAGGGCGAGCCGGCTGATAGCACCATCTTTAGGCTGGACAAATCGGCCCGCTGCAGCAGCGGTGATTCCAACAGTGCGATGAACTGTGTGGGCACCATGAAAGTGTGCGTGATGCGCTCGCGTTCGACCGTTGAGAAGAATTTCTCGGCATCGAAGGAATCGAGCACGATCGCGGTGGCGCCCACGAAGAACGGCGCCAACAGCATGAACCAAGAACCGTTGGAGTATAGGGCGGTGGTTGCGAGAGCGATCGACGTATTGTCAAAGCGCAGTTCGAGGGCGTTCGAGTAGGCGAAGTGCTGACGCGCGCGATGGGTCTGCACGATGCCCTTCGGTATACCCGTGGTACCGGATGAGTAGATGATGTTGAAGTCATCCTCCATTCGGTAGGCCACGTCCGGCTCGGCGTCATTCGAGCTTAGCCAAACCTCGAGTGCGATCCAATCCGGCGCGGAAGGTCCGAACATCACACGCAATTCTTGTCGCATCGAGCAGCACTGCACCCAAGCAGCGTCGGATGCCCGTTTCGTTTGGAACGAAGCGAAAAGACCAATGGCTCCAGCGTCGTTCGACAGCGCCGCTATTTGTTCTGGCAGCAGCAGGGTGCTTAGCGGTACCACACACGCACCGGCCTTGACGACTCCAAACATGGCTTCGACCATTTCGATCGAATTGCTCATCAGCACGGCGACACGGTCGCCGCGCTGCACGCCGCGCTCCAACAGTGCATTCGCTACCCGATTGAGGTTCCGGTTGAAGTCGTGCCAAGTGCGCCGCTCAGTACCGCAGGCAAGCGCCGTCCGTTCAGGCTGATAGCGGGCATGCGTCGCCCACAGCTCTGGCATGAACACCTGCGGATCATCTAATGTCACGCGGCCACCGTCCTTCTCTCGTCAGACATCTTACTGTACCAAGCAATCGCTTGCTATGTCCGTGGTTTCAACTCCACGGGGTGGGCGCTGCCGAATGCCAGGCAAAATAGCGCGCCACCGACTCCTACGGCTGCCGTAAGAACAAACGCGGACGAATAAGTGCCCGTCGTGTCGACCAACCAACCAACGAGCGCTACACCGAGGATCCCCGGCAACGTGGCAATTGTATTGCTGATCCCCGCGACAACCGAGGCATGCCGGGGCGCGACATCGAGCACGTTGGGACCATATCCGGTCCACGTGAAACCGAGCGCACCGGCCGAAGCACAAATGCAGGCCAGGGCCGAGTTCGCCGAATGCACCTGACGGGCGAGCAGCAAAAAGAGTGAGCACAGGAGAAGTCCGCCGCCCAGCGCGGCTTTCCGCACGATCGTCGCGCCAAGCACGGGTGCCATGCGGTCGGACACAATCGCCGATAGATTCGTGCTGAGCATCGCGGTGAGCCACGGTAATGCTGAGAAGAGTCCCGCGTTGGCGAGATCCAGATGTAGATATTCGGCGAAATAGCTGGGCAGCCAGGCGAGAAAGAAGTACAGGCACCAGTTACTGCTGAAGTTGCCGATGACAATGGCCCATACCGGGGGATGAGCCAGCAGGGCCCGCCATGGGGTCGGCGCGGATTCACTGCTTCCAGCAAGATCGCTGCGCGGATCCGACCTGGGCAGGCGCGTGATCCAGAGCAGCGCCCAGAGCGTCCCGCAGGCACCGAAGAGATAAAACGCCCAGGGCCATCCATACCGCGAGGTGAGCCAACCGGTGCCGAGCAGTCCCACGACCTGCCCCAAAGGAACGCCGCTATAGAGAATCGCGATGGCACGTGCGCGGCTTCGCAGCGGTACCCAGCGGCCGAATAATTCATAACTGGAAGGAAACACGGCGGACTCACCCATGCCAAGACCAATGCGCGCAGCGATCAATAGCCCCAAGGACTGATAGGCGCTCGAAGGGGTGAGCAGCGTGAACAGCGACCACCACAGCACGGCTGCCAGCATTACCTTGCGACCGCCAAAGCGCTGCGCGAGCCAGCCACTCAGCGCCAAGCACAGAAAGTAGCCGATGGCGAATGCGGCGAGCACCAAACCCTTGGTGGTCTGGCTCCAGCCGAACTGCTTGCGCATGGCCACGGCCGCCACCGAGATGTTCACTCGGTCCGTATAGCCGATGAACACCGCGAGCAAACACAGTGCAATTACCGTGTGGTGCCGCTGCCAACCTGACTCTGTCAATTTGAGTGGAGTGCTTCGCGCCATCGCCGCCTGCCGGTGACTGACCCTTCCGACAGCGATTGCCAGCGGTGTCCGTTCGCAATCAGTATAGCAAGCAAGCGCTTGCCTAGGTAGCACGAGCTGGTTTCGACCTACCGCGAACACTCAATTTGTTCACGGAAACTCGAGGGTTTTTGAACCTCAATTCACTGACCCCGCCGCGACGCGCGCTCAAGTCAGGTGAGACCCTCGTGCGAGCCGCGGTATACGGCAAATATTCGTCGCGCCACGACAGTTGGGGAATCGCCGCCTGGATGGTACCAGCTGAGCGTCCAGTTGATGCTTCCAAAAAGCGCCAATCTCAGATATCGCCGGTCGATCGACTTACCCAAAGGCAGGGCCTCGATCAAAGCGCGGAATATCTCTTCGTACTCGCGCCGTTGTTCCATGAAGCGCTTGCGAACCGCCGGCGGCAGCGACGCCGCGAACTGCGGTGTCACGATGGCCGGGTAGCCACTGCCATCGAGCAGGCACTCAACGTGCGCTATGCATGCGGCTTCCAGGCGATCCCAAGGCTCGGCACCCGCCGCGGCCATTGCTGCTTCGACGCGAGCCCGAACGGCCGACACGCGATACTCGTGGGCAGCCAGCGCAAGTTCTTCTTTGGATTTGAAATGATAGTAAAGCGAACCGGGCAGCATTCCGACCGCGGCAGCAATATCTCGGGTCGACGTTCCCGCGAAACCGTCGCGCGCGAATAAACGCGCGGCCTCATCGATCAGTTCTTGTCGACGGTTCAGGCGCGCACTCGCTGGCTCATCGGCAACCGTGATTACTTTTCGGGGCTTGGTTTTTTGGCGCATAGCTTAAGGCTTGTTTGTTTCGACGTCCGTTGTTCGCCGGCCAATTATGAAATTATACAGCCACGCTGTCGCGCTTACTCCATGCACCAACAATACCAGACATCGAGAAAGTGTTGCGAATCCTGCATGTGCGACTCCCTTCGGAAGAGGGTCCCATACACACCCACCAAGCGCTTGCTTTGTATAATGCCAACGTGCTATCTTTTTGGTCAATACAAATCGAATGATTGAAATGAAGCCGGGAGCGCAAGAAGCATATTGACGGAGAACATTGGAGCCACGCTGCGTGTTGCCTCGATGTTCGTTGCATTGATCGCGCACCAGAGGGGGACCGTTTCCCAATGCGAAGTGAATTACTTGTCCGCTTTCTGCGCCACAGCAGTTCTTGGCTGCGCACAATGGCAACCTTGAATCGGCAACGGGAATTGCTGGCCCTGTCCGCCGGCATCGCTCTCGCCGGACTCGCTGCTGCCGGACCCCCCAACGTCGATAGCGAGGGCACCGTCCACGTGCCGGCTTTTGAAATGCCGTTTTCGGATCTCGCGAGCCCTGAGGCGCTGGCCGGCTTCCTCCGTGCGCAAAAAACTCCGCAGGCGTTGTTCAACTTGGCGCCCAACACGCCGATTGCGGAGATGCGCCGGCTCATGGATGAACAATACTTCAACCCCTTGGTAGCGAAGCAGCGCGCCGCTTTTCAAGTGTCGATGCAGCAGTCGACCATCGGTGGCGTGCCGGTTGAAATCTATACACCCAAGCAAGGCATATCGCAGCGCAACGCGCATCGCGTGCTGATCAATATGCACGGCGGCGCCTTCTCTCTTGGCGCTCACACGGAAAGCCAGATTGAATCGATCCCGCTGGCCGGCACGGCGCAAATCAAGGTGATCAGCGTCGACTACCGCCAGGGGCCGGAGTATCGCTTCCCGGCGGCGAGCGAAGACATCGCGGCGGTCTATCGGGAGCTGATCAAAACCTACAAACCAACCGAGATCGGCATCTATGGCTGTTCAGCCGGCGGCGTCCTGACGGGCGAAGCGATGGCCTGGTTCCAAAAGGTCGGCCTGCCCAATCCGGCAGGCATCGGCATTTTCGGTGCTCATACCCAGAGCCGCAGTGGCGATTCCCAATATACCGCCGGCCGTTTTGGCAGTGTCGTCGAGGTCTTTCCTACGCCTCCACCTAAATGGCCGGCGCCGAGCGATCCGTATTTTGAATTTCCAAAGAACCTGGCGTATTTCGCAGGTACTGACCACAACGATCCGCTCGTGATCCCGTCCGCCTCGCCTGCAGTGCTGGCCAAGTTTCCTCCGACGCTATTAATTGTCGGCTCCCGCGACATCATGGCGAGCGGCGCCAGCCGCACTCAAATCCAATTGGCGATGGCGGGCGTCGATGCGCGTTTTTTCAGCTGGGACGGCATGGATCACTGCTTCATCAACGATCCTGATTTCCCTGAATCCCGCGGGGCGTATCAGATCATGACTAATTTCTTCGAAGAGCAATTCGACAAGGCCAAGCGCTGAAGATCCGGCTCGCGGTCCTGTCCCGGCAGATAGTTCACTGGAGCTTGCTATGACCGACACATTCTATGCCGCCGCGTTGTTGAGTAAGCCAGCGCGGCGACTCAGCGGTACAGTTCTATCCGCCTTGTTGATTGCCGGGGTGAGCCAGGCGCAATCGGTCTCGGATACCCCGTCCGGGGCGGCCGCCAACAACGCTGCACCGGATCTCGTGGAAGTCATCGTCACGGCGCGAAAGCGCGAAGAGCGGCTGATCGACGTGCCCGCGGCCATCCAGGTTGTCAGCGCGGAAGAAATCCAGCGCTACAACATCACCGACACCAAGGATCTCACCGAAAATGTACCCAACCTGCTGATTCTTTCGAGCTACGCGGGAACCGGAGGGACCATTGCCATTCGCGGCATCGCCTCCGTCGCCGCCAATTCCGACCCCGGCGTCTCGCCGGAGGTTGCGTTCAACATTGATGGCATCAACATCACCCAGGGAAGGACTTCGACCCTCGCACTGTTCGACACGGACCGCGTCGAGGTTCTCGAGGGACCTCAGGCGCTGTATTTCGGCAAAAACAACCCCGGCGGCGTTGTGTCGATCACCAGCGTCGATCCCAGCAACACGTTGAATGGCTACATACGCACCGGCTATGAATATTATCTGGAAGCGCCGCAAGTAAATGCGGCAGTAACCCTGCCCGTCAACGATGAGTTGTCGGTACGCCTCGCCATCTTTGGACAGGAGCAGCGGGGGTATCTTAAGAACACGGCAGTGCCATTGGTTGATCCATATGGATACGCCCCGCTCATTGATCCAGGCGCGGTTAACAAGTACATCGACGGATCCGATCAAGTGCTCGGTCGCATATCGGTCAAGTACACGCCGACGGATCGTTTCACGGCCTTGGTCAAGTTCGTCGATGGCGTGTACAACGCCAACAGCGACGGCGCCAATCAGATAGTGACCTGCGCCCCCGGAGTTAACAATCTGGTGGTCAGTGCAAACTTCGGTTTCGTTGCCACTGATCCCGCCAGCTCAAACTGCTCGGGGCAAGCCGTAGCCAGGGAAGGCGGGCTCAATGCGGAACTGGCCAGCCATTATCCGGGATCCAACGGCGGCGTCCCCTATGCCAAGGTCACGACTAAGTTGACCAGCGCGAACTTAGAATACAAATTCGACCCCGTGACGATCACCTCGATCTCGGGCTACTACAAGATGGAGTCGAACGAATTCGTGGGCATCGAGTCATCAATTCCCTTCTACGAGGGTGCGCAATCGCTGACGTATCGACAAGCCAGCGAGGAATTGCGCGCGACGACCAAGCTGACGGGACCGTTGAATTTCATGTTCGGCGGCTATTACGAGGACAGCCGTTATCTCTGGCAGGGCAATAATTATGTCTTGCCCTTAGGTCCCGACACCGTGACAGGACGAATCGATTCGCAGACCTATTCGGATGTGTCGACGGACCGAACCTACGCGCTCTTTGGTTCGGGCGACCTAAAACTGCCCGCCAATCTGGAGCTCAGCGCCGGTGTGCGCTGGACCCATGAGATCAAGGATGCGACGCTGCAGAGTCTGTACTTAAACGATCAGCCCGAATTGCAATTCGGCTTTCCATTCTTTCAGCCGGTGGGTGATCCTATCTACTCTCCAACTTCGGGCAGTAATTGGTCACCCGAGGCGACCATCACGTGGCACGTACAACCTGATGTGAACGTCTATGGCGCCTTTAAGACCGGGTACAAATCCGGCGGGACCTCCACTGCTGAAGTTCTCAACATCACGACCGCCGCCAATCTGCAATTCCAACCGGAAACGGCGATCGGTGGTGAGCTAGGTTTGAAAGGTCAATGGCTCGACCGGGCTCTAAGCGCCACATTTGATGTATATACCTATAACTTCCACAATCTGCAGGTGACCTCGCTAAGAATTGTGCCCAATGAGCCGCTCCTGTTCCTGATCAGCAATGCGGCAGGCGCCAACACCAAAGGGGCCGAGTTTCAGACCAATTATCACCTGACGAGGGACTTATCGTTCCGAGGTCATCTCGACTACAACAAGGCCACCTATACCAATTACGCGAACGCACCCTGCACGACAGACCAGACCCTCGGCTATGCCACAGGTTGCGTGGTGACAAACGGCGTGGGCACCGTGAACCTCACAGGTATGCAAATCGAACTCGCGCCCAAATATTTCGCGGGCGGTGGCGGCAGTTACACGCACAATTTATTCGATGGGCTCCAAATGGGATTCGATACCGACCTGAATTACACAGGCAGTTTCACCCGGGCATACGGACTGGCGGCTTACGGCGAACAACCGGGGTACTACCTCCTCAATGCAAATCTTCGGCTCTTCAGTCCAATGAAGGGCTGGCAACTCGCTCTAAGCGGAACCAACCTCACGAATCAGGTTATTTACGATGGCATGTTCAATATCAACGGCACACCCGGGCGCAGCTATAGCGGGCTGCGGGCGCCGCCGCGGGAAATCGCGATGATTTTCTCCTACACGTTTTGATATGACCTGAAAACCGGGTGCGACGCCTGCGTACCGGTGACTGACGATATGGCGAGTAAACTTCGAGGATGCATATGAGGAAATTGGGCGAATGTATCCTTTGGTCACTGATCGTCACCTTTGGATTCACGGCACAAGCCTACGCGCTCACGCTGAATGGAACGGCGCGCGACCCTAACGGGCGGCCGATCGCCGAAGCTTTCGTGACAGCGCATTCCACGGCACGTCGCGCGTCCGAGACAGTGTTGTCGGACCATGCGGGGCACTATGCCATCGTCAATCTGTATCCCGGCGAATATCAGCTGCGAGTACGCAAGGACGGATTCACCGATGGCATCGTTGCCAGTGTGTCCGTCAACGCTCTGACGCAAACAATCGACCTTAAGCTTCAGAAAGCGGATCCGGCAAATCCGATGAGACCGGGCAGCGCGTGGCTGGCGGCGGCTCCCGAAGGCCCCATGAAGACCTCGTTCATCACCTCCTGCACGATCTGCCATGACCCAGGATCTGCCATGGTTCGCGGTCCCCGCGATGCAAGTGGATGGACCGCCGTCATACAGCAGATGCGTGGCATCACCAGCGTGTATGGAGGTCTTTTCAAACTCGATGACGCGGCGGCCGCTAAATGGCTGGCGGATACGCATTTCGGCGAGCATGCGGCGCCCCTTGATTTATTTTCCTCGAAGGCTGGAGTTGTCGAGAACGCGGCGATCAGCGAATACGAAGTGGGGAGTCTGGAAACCTGGGCGCACGATATGGCGATCGATCCTTACACCGGGGATGCCTGGGTGGTCGATTATGTCAAGGATCAATTGACGAAGGTCGACCCGCGTTCCGGAAGGCAGCAAGTCTTTGAGTGTCCGGTGAAGGGCGCGGGCATGCATACCCTCAACTTCGATCGAGACGGGACCATGTGGATCACGTTCCAGCTAGCCGGAATGATTGGCCGCTTCGATCCGAAGAACGGGCAGTGGCGGCTGTATGGAGGTTTGGAGCCATCATCCTTGCCACACTCTTTCGCGCTCGACAGCGACGGCTTTGTCAAGCATGACTCTGCCGGACGAATCTGGTTCTCGGAGTTCGGAGCGCGTGCCATGGGCGGACTGAGTCCCGACAGCGGACAAGTCATGTCCATTCCGCTTCCCGGCGCCAATCCGGGTCGGCCGTACGGCGCGGCACTGGACAGCCAGGGGCGGGTATGGTTCTCGAACTACTACGATAATGAGATTGGGTTTGTCGACCCTAAGAATGGGCAGGGTCAGCGTTTGTCGATGAAGCACCCGGACAGCGGGCCGCATCGGATGCACATCGATGATGAGGACAATCTGTGGATACCGCTGTCGGGTTACGGCCTAATTCTGCGACACAACACGCGTGACGGCAGCGAGAAGGAATTTACTCTGCCGGATCCGGACACCTTCCCGTACGCTTTGCGCTTCGATCGGCGCTCGCACCGGGTGTGGATTGCCGGCAACGGCGCCAATTCGATCTACGCCCTCGACCCGGACACCGGGCAAACCCGGACCTTCCGACTTCCGTCGCATGTCTCATATCCCCGGATGATTTCCATCGACTATGCGACCGGCGACGTTTGGACGGCGCTCTCGAGCTACCCCAACGTGCAGACCGGACGCGACCACGGTATGTTGCTACGGATACGCGATGGGCTCGACGCCGTTCGACAGCCGGCGGCAAAGTAGGATATCGGGCATGAAAATACCCAACGGTCGCAGGTTCGTGGGTTCAACCGCGTTGCTGCTTACGCTCGCCATGAGTGCCGCGGCCGGCGAGCTTGTGGGGCGAGTGTCGGGCCCCGGTGGTCCCCTGGCGGGGGCCAGCGTGACTGCTCAAGGTGCGAACGGCGTTGCCACCACGGTTTATTCGGCAGCGGACGGCAGCTTTCGGATCCGCGACATCGGTACGCAAAAGTACACCGTGCGCGTGCGCTACCCGGGGCTCGAGGATGGTAGCGTTGATGCGGCCGGCTCCGGAAAAATTGATGTCGCCCTCAAGCCGGCGGCGGACCGACTGTCAATGACGCCGAGCTCGACGTGGTTGTCGTTGCTGCCCGACGGCGAGATGAAGCGCCGTTTCATCGTCAATTGTGCGGCCTGCCATGAGATCGCGCATTCTCGCATCTACAAAGACGGTGCGATCCGGGATGAAGCCAAATGGTCGGAAGCCATTGCGTTGATGAAAAGCATCGACGCCTACAAATTGGTATCACCCTCGCTTGATGCAAAGATCTACGCGCCGTGGCTTGCCGAGCATCTCTCCCCGAAGGCAATATCCGCGCTCAAGCTGCAGCCTGCGCCAGATGTTGCAACAGTCGGCCATGCCGTGATCACCGAGTACGCAGTGCCAACCGCCACCGAGCTGCCGCACGATGTCGCCATCGGGCCGGATCACCGCGTATGGATTACGGCGTTTTGGACCGGGTTCATGTGGGCCCTCGACCCCGCGACAGGCAAGATTGATTCTTTCAATGTCGCGCAAGACAAGTCAACACCAGCGCAGGTGCGCGCTTTGCAGTTCGACCGATCCGGCAAGTTGTGGATCGTGCTCGGCGGCACCAAGTCAGTCATTCGTCTTGATCCTAAGACGCGGGAGATTCGCACCTATCCGGTAGGCATTTATGCGCACGACATCGTGCTCGATTCCAAGGGTGACGTCTGGCTGAACGATTATTTCTCAAATCCTGAAGCCATCGCCAAGCTCGAGGTGGCCACGGGGAAGGTAACCCACCTGCTGCTCCCGAGCGCGCACTTGCCGGAACGGGAGGGTCAACCTCTGCCCTATGGCCTGCAGATCGATGCCCAGGATCGGCTGTGGAGCACTCAGCTGGTGGGCAACACCTTGGTGCGCTTCGATACTCGAAACCGTGAGGCGAAACTCTATCAAATGCCGGTGTCGTTGAGTGGGCCGCGCCGTCATGCGGTTGCGCGCGATGGCACAGTGTGGATCCCGGAATTCAATACCGGCTATATCGCGCACTTCGATCCCCGCACCGAGAAGTTCGAGCGCTTCCGCGTTGGAGAGAGCGCGCTCGGCGCCTATGATCTGGCCATCGATCCTAGGGATGGCGGTATCTGGATAACAGGAGCGCTGGCCTCCGCGCTGATTCGCTTCGATCCCAAGACCCACGCCATCGAGCGCTATCCGTTGCCCACGGAGCCCGCTTACATGCGCCACATTGCGATCGATCCCAACAATGGCGATGTTTGGAGCGCCTATTCGTCTTTGCCCACCGCGGTTCCAAAGGTGGTGAGAGTGAGCCGCGGGCGCTAAGTCTTAGGATTTAATTCCTGCGTCGACTGAAGAGTGGAGTGAGAGGTCGTCTATGCAATATCGAATTCGAAAAGGTTCCCGAGTATTCGTGAAAGGCTTCCCGGCATTATTCCTCTTGGTTTCGCTGCCGGTTGCGGCGTGGGCCGCGGCAAGCCCCAGCGAACGATGCTCGGCGCTCCTGTCAATGAAGATCGCGGACGGACGGATCGTTTCAGCGAAGCACATCGCGCCACCCTTTCAAGTACCGGCCTCGATGTCGAGCGAGTCGATTGCGCAACTGGCCGAGAAACTCAGCGCACCCATGGCAGAGCAGATGGCTCACGGTACCGTCAGGGTGCCTTTCTGCAGAGTCGTCGGGATTTTGACTCCGACACCGACATCAGAGATCAACTTCGAAGCCTGGCTTCCCGAGCAGGGTTACAACGGCCGCCTCGTACAGGAAGGCGATGGCGGACTTCTGGGGGCCATTCCCTACACCCTGATGTCGAAGCTGATCAACCGTGGCTTTGTAGTCATGGGGAGCGATAAAGGTCATAGGGGCGAATCGATGGATTGGCAGTGGGCCGTCGGCCAACCGGAAAAGGTGATCGACCATCACTATCGGGCCACGCATGTCACTCTCGTTGTAACAAAAGCGCTTTCGACGAAGTTCTATGGATCGCCGGCCCGTCACATCTATTTCTCGGGATGTTCTGGAGGGGCGGTGCAAGGATATGAGTCGGCGATGCACAACCCTGATGATTTCGATGGCATCGCCATCGGCGGCGCTGCTCCGCCCGCCAACAATCTTCACCTGCCGTCGATCGCTGAATTGCCGACAATACTCGCCCAATCCAATGGTCTTGCGGCAGAAAAACTCAAAATTATCTCTCGCGCAGCAGTCGCTGCCTGCGATCAGGTCGATGGGGTCAAGGACGGCGTGATTTCCTATCCGAAACAATGCGAATTCGACCCCGGCAAGCTGGCTTGCAAGGAGGGCAGCGGACCGAATTGTCTGACAGCGTTAGAAGTCGCGGCGGTCAAACGGGGCTATGAGCTGGGGATGTCACCCGGAACTGAGTACTACTGGAGATTCATAGAGAATCTCGGGGCGAATTTTCCGGCTGAAGCCTACAAGTACATCGTGCTTCTCCCGCCGCCCGACGAGACATTGCTTCAGAGCTTCTCCGCCAACGGTCACAAGATGATCGCCTATATCGGCACTGTCGATGTGTCGGCACCCGGGTTTGAGAAGTACCAGGAGGCTCTCGTTGCCCACTATCAACAGAGTGGATCATCGCACGAGAGGGCCGAAGAGCAAGTCAGCCGCTTTTACAGAGCCTTTGAGTTGCCTGGCATGGAGCACTGCATGGGAGGGCCGGGTCCGAACAACATTTCCGCAAGCCTGCAGCCGGAGCGGCGGAGCGTGGGCCCCAATGAGGACATCATGACTGCGGTGGTCAACTGGGTTGAGCACGGCAAAGCACCGAACTTGCTCGTCGCGACCAAGTACACTGACGACGATCCAGCAAAGCCTCCTGTCATGACGCGTCCCCTATGCGTATATCCGAAACTCGCTCAGTGGGACAGAAAGGGAGATCCCTCTGTACACGGTAGTTTCACGTGCGTTAATCCGCAGGCGCACTGAAATTCGGTCTCGGGTGTTCTCCGATGGGTCGCGCCGTTCGGGGGGAGTCACGCCCTCGCCACAACGCGTCAGCTAGATGACGAGGTACGACACGCTTCGCTTCCCGGGCATCCCAACGTAGCGCGCCACCCTCTTATAGATGCCGGCAGATATCCATGATAACGTCGATCCGCTACTTCAGCGACGCAACGAATTGTGGCAGGACGTCCAACGCTTGGGCGATTCCTATCGAATTTGGATAGTCACGATATCTGCCGATCTTTCCATCGACTACCTCAACAATTGCTACCGAAGAAGATACCGCTACCCTTACTCCGGTGCTGCGCAAATTACCTTCCATCGAAAGCTCCGCGACAGCCCCACATCCACCCACGACAATAGTGCTCTTCAGGTAAACCTTTTGAAGATCATAGAGTCGATTTAGCCGGCCGTTCGCGATCTCCAAAAATCGCTCCCTTATGGAATCTCTTCCCGCATAGATAGCCTTCACACCATGCAACGCAAAAGGCAACTCGTAGACGCCGTCTTCGGCGAATAGTTCGACAAACGTTTCGTACTGTCGTGACTCGAGTGATGATCGAATCGACTCAAGAAGCGCATTAATGTGCATCGCTCTTTCTTCCTTTTCCCAAGCCGTCGCGCTCGAGATTCAACTCAATCTATCTTATGCGCAGGTTGCGCTGCTGCACTTTTTATTCAGCATTACCCATTAAAGCTAACACGCGAATCGCGGCCGCGGATGACATAGATTAAAACACGCCTCGGCCAATGTAAGGAAAGTGCCGTCCCTGTCAGCGGCGAACGGCGGCTTAACGGCAAGCCCGCTGTCAATTCGTGCCTATCACCTCACCCATTGGGGGACACGGGGATTGGGATCCATTCTACGAGCCATATATTGGTAAGGTCGGCGTCGGGACATTGCGCTAGGACTCGTTTGCGCGTCCTTGCGAGATCATCTTCCGGCGTGCGTGCATCTTTCTTTTCCATCATCGAAAGCCTGTCGCGATCTTGCATGCACCCTGGGGAGCGCACGAGGTGCAGTTGCTCCGCTTCGGACTCCTCGCGCTGCCTATGTTTGGGCTTCGCGCTGCACGAATCAGCGACGATCGTCTTTAGACGAGCTACCTCTGCCGGACGGTCGGCGTCAGCTATATATTGACGTTGCTGACCTCCCGTAAGCTTGTATACGGGAGCGACCGTCTGGAGCGCTTCTAACTGTTCAAGCGCATTCACGCACACAGAGACAGGCGTTTGATCGGCAACAACCGCATGCGGGAGCAATGCCAGTCCCAATAACAGCAACAACGCCGTGTGTTTCATTTTTGATGCCGTTCCCGATAGACGTGAATGCAGCTATCTTCATCACTCCTCGGATTAAAGTGTACCGCGACCAACGAATGGCGGCTAAGTGGCAGCCAATCCAAGACCATCCGTGACGGCTCATGGCCGCTTTGAGTCGGAGTAAGGCGCCCGACCGCCTCGTTTGTACCGGCAAAAGTCGTGAATGATAACCGCCAATCATCGCGCGTGCGCCGGTGAGGCGTCAGGACAGGGGGGCTTCGAAATCACCCACTGTGTGACCGCGGCGCGGAGAATGAATGCTCTGTGTCCAACGCACAGTTCGTGATGAACTTAGGTAGAAAAGGATACTCTACGCGAGACATATTTCAGGGATGCGGACTTTCTTCTCGCAATACTCCAGTGCAGGCCATTCCACCTCGTCACAAGCATAGACCGTTGGGCGTTTTCCGACACCGGGATTTATTTACATTGACACTCGCTTGCCTTTCCGTCGCGACTCCAGTTTCGGCCGCGGTTTCGATCACGGCAACCCCGGAGTCGGCGATGCTGGATCAGCGCCTTACCATTCGAATATACGGACTAAATCCCAAGACTACTGTGAGAGTGAGCGCAAAGTCGAAGGCGCAAGACTCTCTTTGGTGGCGAAGCGAGGCTCTATTCACAGTGGACGAGCGTGGCCAAGTTGACCTTGATCATCAGGCGCCTCAATCGGGGTCTTACGGCGGAATAGATGGTATGGGATTGTTCTGGTCTATGCGTCCCGACAAGGAGCCGAAGACCGCCGATCACCTCTCCTTTGCAATCGAGGATTTTTCCAAACCCGTCATAACTTCAATCGAAGTCACGGGCACTAACGGTGCGACCGTTGCGGCATCGATCGAGCGGCGCTACGCCTCAGTCGGCGTGCGCAACCTGATGGTCCATGAGCCCATCATCGGTACGCTCTACCAAAATGGCCAGAGCGTCCCGCTTCCGGGAGTGCTGGTGGTTGGCCGGAGTCCCGAACCGGTCTCTGCGACATGATCAATCACGAGAAAAACTCCGCCGGGCTTCAATGCTCGGTAAAAGGCCTTGTTCAGGGCCGAAACATCTGCGGGTCCGAGAAATGAGTCATGCAAGTCATGATAGTTTTGCGCCGTCCATATGACGTCAAGCTTTTCAGGCATGGTAAAGCTCTTGAGGGGTCGGATTATCACTGTGACATTGGCGTAGCCAGGATCGTGGCCTACGGCACGTATGCCGGCGATTTCACCCGTCGGGCAGTGGGCGACCTCCTCCGCGGGTACAAAAGCGTAGATGCGTCCGCGCGGCCCTACTACGTCACTCAGTATCCGCGTGAAATAGGCATTCCCTGGCATAAAGTCAGCTACCCGATCACCCTCCTTCACGTCTGCAAACGAAACGGCTAACGCGGGTTTTCGGGCTGTATCAAGATTGCGCTGTTCCAGTGGTCGATGTGGGTCGGATACGGCTTCGAGCACGGTGTTTGGAATCACGGTCTGCGCCCGAATGATTTCGGATGCCAAAAGAGTCGACAGGCCCATGATTCTGAATATTGAACGACTTGCCATACGCAACTCTCGCAGGATTTCCGTGTCTTCAAGGATTGGCTGGAACGTACGATACGAGCTAAAGTGCGGTTTAAGTCAAGCCTTTCTTGAATTAAATGCTGCATAGGAGAATACGATGGCCGGCCTGATGATCGGTGAACTGGCGCGCCACTGCGGAGTTGCCCCTTCTGCGCTGCGCTATTACGAAAGGGCAGGGTTGCTGGCGCCGCCTGCGCGCGCCTCCAGACGTCGACAGTACGATCAAGCTGTGCTGGGTCGGATGCGGATCATTCTTCTGGCTCGCACCGCTGGCTTTTCAATTAGCGAGACGCGCATGTTCTTGAGCGGCTTCCCAGTCGGCACGCGGCCGGCCCTGCGATGGCGCGAAATGGCTGAGCGAAAGATTGCGGAGTTGGATGAGCAGGCCAAACGCCTGGGCGAGATGCGATCGATCCTTACCGCCAGTTTTCATTGTGAATGCCGCGAGTTGGAAGACTGTGAAAGGTTAATGGCCGCCAAGACTCCTTGTGGCGCGCAGTCCAAGTCGCTGAAAGGGGGCGTTTTGAGAAGACCGCCTGTTGGGCCACGCGCAAAGCGAAAGGAATCTGGTTGATTGAAATATTGGGGATTTCACGCACATAGACCTACTAAACCTAAGAAGTGTTTTCCGCGCGCGCGTCATAGATGAACACACGGCGCTTACGACCTAACCCACGGCCGCCGGGGTTGGTGTGCTGACGACATCGACTACAACAACAGCTGCAACGGTAAATTGGCCTGAGCGGCCCACTATTGGCAAGGCCCATCCTTTCTTAGGGACTCTTCGAACTCTCCACGTGTCGGTCATTGATGATGCGGTGATTTGAGACCTTCAGTCTGCCGGGGACAGTCGCGTCGCAGCTAGGGACGAACTCGACTTCTTGCAGACGATATTCCGACCTACGAAAAGCTATAGTGGAGATGGCATTGCCGGGCGTTCTATCCCATTAACGGGAACTCAATATAGGTTCGCGCCAATTTGGGAGGGTACCGGTGGAAGCGACGCCGGGCTCAATCGTAACTGGGAGAATTCAAAGAATAGCGTGCGTGGTTCAGATTCAACGCCAGAGCCGAACACGCATTACAGGGAGATTAAATGTTAAATCGTGCGCTTCAGTTGCTGCTGGTTGGCTGCCTGATGACAGGCACACTGTCGGCAGCCGACAATCCCTTCGTAGGAAAATGGAAGGTGAACCCGGCCAAAAGCATTCTCATCGACGAAATGAAGATTGAGGTCGCAGGAGCAAACAGATACGCGCTCACCTTTGGCCCTGACCAAACGGACACGGTCGTGGCCGATGGGAGTGACCAATCAGCTCTGAGCGGAACCACACTGTCCATCACAGTGAAAGGCCCCAACAGCTGGGAGATCATCCGCAAGATGAGCGGCCGCACGCTCCTGACTGCGCATTGGACGCTTTCCGAAGACGGCAAAACGCTTGACGACGCCTTCACGCAATATTTGCCCGACGGCGCGACGTTGTTCTCACAACCTTTACCCAACGGTTCGACATTATTCTTGCCTTATTTGTACGAGCGGACAGCGGGAAATTCAGGTTTTCTAGGCACATGGGACAGCGAGAGCGCTAAGGTAAAGGCCGGGATCGAACTCCAGATCCAGCCCTACGAGGGTGACGGTCTGTCGTTTAAACGATCCGATGAAGAAATTAAAATGATCAAGTTAGATGGAAACGATCATCCGGAGCTTGATCCGAAGGGGGGAGATAAAGGCACTGCATATTCGGGCCGCCGCGTGAACGAGCGCAGTCTGGAAATCACAGAGAAATTCAAAGGAAAAATCACGGGCACCCGGCAAATCGAGCTTTCCACAGATCTAAGGACCTTGACGGTGACCGTGCGCCTTGTGGGTCAAAGCAAGCCTCAGAGCATCCTTGTGTATAATCGCGAATAGCGACGGCGCCCGAAAGACTGGCAAGCAGCCGCGCTGTCGACACACTGGCAGCTAGTACGGTGGCCAAACTGACAATTCGGATGCAACTAGCCAAAGGAACCCTTGGGACATTGCAATGTTACCAAGTCAACGGCGGCTTCATAAAGGGCAATTCATCGGGTCCACCGTCTCAGGTTGGCCGCCTCCGGCCGAAATCGCTGAGAATGATAACGCCCGCCTTATCATGCGTCATGGCGGTCGGGCGTGCGGATTCGGCCCTTAAGCAGCTGGTGCCCGACTTGTGGCTCGAAAACCAACCCGTCAGGTAGCCAAGGATTCCTGCGCATCGAAAGATGCCAGCCTAACCGAGAATTCTCCATTCGCCGTTGTGCTCGATGGCCCGGTAATAGCGCACGTGACGATGACGGCGTTGATCTTCCTGGAACTCTCCGACACGTTCTGCGAAAGGATTGGCTTTCAACAGATACGCGAGCCGGAGAAAGACGATGATAGCTTCCGCGTGCTCAAGCGCAGAATTTCTTACGAAAGCGAGGAACTCAGTCGCCGGCAAGGCTCTGATCGGGGTGGCCGGATGCTGAATCTCGACCAGAGGAGGATTGATCTCGCCCGTCGGTAACATCGAAAAATCCGAAAGCGAAAGCTTATAATTGTTTTTCGGGTGCTCACAGACATTTCTCATGTTGCGAACCAGCCCGAAGTAATTCCATTCCTCTTTCCATGCGGCAACCATCTGCGGCTGCGCAGCCAACGTGCCCTCGATAGCGCGTTCCAATTCATCAAGTGCTACCTTCCCGGTCGCCTCCGGCATGAAATGAAGCCGTGCGAGTCCGATTATCGCATCCTTCGCCTTGTCGGCCTTAAACAATATTCCGTGCAACTTGGTTTCGAGATCAGGCACAGACGGGAGAGCGAACGCGTTACGAGCAGGTGCCTTGGCTTCAAGTACTGCTATTTTTTCGTTAATCTCTTTCGACAGCGCCTGCGTCATCGCGTCGAGCTCAAGAACCTGGCGGGTTAGAACAATGCCGTGCTCAAGGAGGTCAGCAACGAACGGATTGACAGTGGCATTCCTCTCGTCGAAAAGCGTCTTCGCCGTCAGCAAAATGCGCGCGACGATTTCGTTGTCATACCCTTCAGTCAAAACCTGCTGGCTGAGGTTCGGAATATCGGGATTGGTGCGGCCCGGATCGATATCATCTGCCAGTCGGATTTTAAATACGCCCGATTCCTTGATGACATACAGAGCATCGCGCGTGGACAAAAACTCCTTCGCCGCGGACTTGTCGTCACCGCCAACCTGAAGGGTTATCGCTGCATCTCGTTTGCTATCGATTGGCCTTTTGCTCGCCATCTTTGCTCTCGCTTTCTCTCCGCTATTTCCACGGGAACTCTGAATCGGCGTTGAAGGGAAACTTACTCGTCACGTACTCGGCGATAGCCGCGCCAATGGGTTTGCCAAGGTCTTTCGTCAGGGCGTTGGAAATCAGCGAGAAGCTCTCATCGATCAGCCGCCACTTGTCTTTCCACTGCCCGTCGAACGGAACACCTGGCGGCTGGATCAGCGGAATGAGCCGGTGTGTCATCCATGCGATTTCGCAATAGCGGTTCATGAACATCGCGAAGTTTCTCTCGTTGAACTGCGGCTTTACGGGCAGCGGCCCCTGGCCTTTCAGGAAGTCCTGAGCGTTGGCGAAGGACAGCCGTGCTCCGTGCGTCTCAAAATCAAACATGCGGTCCCAATGCGCCAGCTCGTCAATCGTGGCTTGGGTGAGGCCGCTTTTTGCTCCCACCATAAGCTGACTGATATCCTGTTCGGTCTTCTTTCGGAGCTTCCTGATCTTCGCAATGTCGAGGGGCTGGCCTGGGACAATGCCCTCGGTCGCGTAGAAATCGACCATGCCCTGTAGGGCCGCGGATGCTGTTTGGAGGTTGTCAAAGATGTTGCGCAGCCCTGCATAGCCTTGCAGCGGATATCCGTGCAGCGCCAGCCGCTCGAGTCCGCACAGTGATTGCCACGCATGGACCAGGCGCGGCATGAATATGGCGTGGAATTCGGACAGCGGCGTCGTGACGCGCGGTCTTATCGTCGAATTCAAGAGCTCGGTCGTCTCAAGGAAGAACGATTTGAAGGCGTCCGACAACGCGAGATAGCCATGATATCGAGAAGCAATCTCTAGTCCGAACTTGTTCTCTGAATCAAATAGATCATGAACCCGACCGTATGCAATGCCACGGTAACGGGAGATTTCTTCGAGGCGTTGCTGCATTTCAGCCGGGCTCATGATGCGCAGTTACTGCTGCTGGCCAGACTGAACTTCGGGCGTTCCGAACCTCAGCTCCGGGTCTACCCAGTCCTGATTCACCTCGCCGGTCATGGAGATGTCAGGCACCGCGAATGCAACGCGGCCCGCTATGCGCGGCAGCTCGACCGTGCCCATAACGTCGATCTGGTCGCCACAGAACGGTCGCTCGGTGTCGGCAGAACCGCAATATTCGCCCCGAATGGTCACCGTAACAATGTCTTCGCCCACGTCGGTCTCGGTGACCTCATACTGGCCGAACTCCAAGCCGAATTCAGCGTTCGTTTCCGCCATGACACCTGATAGCAAGTCCATGATCTGGGCGTCCTCCTCGCGCAGTAGGTCCTCGACGACGTAGTTCTCCAGAGAATCACTCAACTGGACCTTGCCTTTGAAATACTGCTGCGCGACCAGAAAGTCGCTTATTTTCGACGCGATACCGAACGACAGATAGATACCCGCGGGAAGCCCCCCAAGTTTGCCGCGTCGGTGTTCAATCAGAGGGATATCGGGGACCAACAGACTGGCTTGACCGAGCGCATCAACGGGATACGCCTTCTCCGCTAGCAACGCGGCATGGCTTTTGTAGCCAAAATACGCAGCGATAAGTTCGCGCGCGTGCGAAGCCTGCAGCTTGGCTCCAGCATCGGCCAAGACGATTGAACGAAGGTAGTCAGAACAAGTTTTGGAAATATCGAGAGACATAGCTCATTCTCCATAACGCTGGACTTTGTCAGCAGCAATGGGCGTTTAAGTGCTACTGGCGCCAGCGATTATGAGAACAGCTAACAGGCAGATAGCGAGGCAATCATGTCGTCATTTAGGCCGCTCACAACCTAGGCGTACGACTCCTGACGATGAAAATAGCACGCCCGACGGGAAAATCAAGTGAGCCCGGTACCCGCTAGGCCTGAGGGCTTAGCCCAATGTTTGCAAACGAATTCTCAGACCATTGTTCTGCGGTAGGACGCGGACGAGTACGCCCCGTAACTGCTGTAGCCGCTATAGCGGCCATAGCCACGCATGCAGGGCATTCCGCGCGGGACCTTACTGAGCGATGGTTTCTTACTGGTGCTGTGCATCTAGCCGAAGCATTGTGGGAACTTGCCGTGCAGCAAATGGCGTGATCCGACGAGAAAACGCGGAAAAGTTTCTGGGCGACCAACAGATACATTTGGCCGAGCAGGAGTGCCGCCTAAGAATAATACTTTACACCGTCATCCAGACTGCTCCAGCCAAGCGGGCGAGCTAACGCAAGCCTGACCGTATTTCCGCGGTAAGTTTCGCCACTTCGGCTTCCACAGCGCGGAGCTCTTCCCAGCTCGCATCGAGTTCGGCAATGGCCTCTGCGCTTACCTGCCCGGTGTCGTTGGGTGTGGACTGTTGAACCAACGCCGCAAACGCCGCTTGTCTTCGCTCCCAAGCGGCATCTTGCCGCTGCAGAAGGCGCAGCTCCCGGTCTTTCCTTCGCAGTCGTGCAACCTCTATGGCGGCCGACCGAGGATCTGCTACCGCATTACCGTATCCCATGCCGGTTATCTTGCCGGACTCAATCGCCGCAATCTGCTTCTCGTTGCTTTCAATCATCAGCACAAGATTTTCCCGGTGGCGGACGAGCGGATCCAATCCACGAAATGCCATCGCCGGAGGGATTTGATCGCCTGAGCACCAATACCGCATAGTGCGCTCATCCACGCCAAGCTCTCGAGCAGCAGCACGCTGGCTCAAGCCTGCGTTGCCGATGAGTTCACGCAGCCGATCACTGTCGCGGGAATCGCGGGTGTAGCCAATGTTCGCCCTCGCCGGCGCATTGTCTTTGTCATTCATGATGTAGAGCCTCGTTTGATAACTGGACAAGCCTCACCGCGTAAGCGGAGGGCGAACTAATAATAGCCTGGGGAAGGAATCGCCTGCAAGTACAGGAAAGGAGGCGGTCAAACACTGACATCCCGTTGCCCCTGACGTCTCTCTTCGGCTTCGGCAAGAGCCGAAATACGATCCAGGTCTCGGCCAGCGTTGGATATGACGGCTATCCCGTGTCCGAACAGACGCAGAACCTTCTCTGTCCCCTTGACGATCATCTCGCCCATAGTGAACGTGCAGGGGCGGCCGTAGTTGTGATCGTGCTTACTGAATTGTCCGGGGCGCACGAGCCAGGCGCTATCGTCGTCCGCGTCAATGTATCGACTCTGGAGTTCAGCAATATTGTTGTGGACCTCAGCGCTGAGGATGGCGTAGAGGGAATGATATTCGTCAGTTAGCTTCGCCCGCTTGAAGCGTTCGTCGATATCTAGGGGCGCAATGCCCTGCGCCTTCAGCGCTTTCAATTCCGCTGAGAATCTCTCCCGCCCCACCGCGAGGAGCGGGCTGTCGGTCAACGCTTTGAGAGCCGCGATGCGCCCGGCACTCGCGCGCTCCAGCAGCTTCTTCCAGTGGAAAGCGCTGGCAGCATCGAGGTGTTTGAAATACTGTGGGCATTCACAGACGTTGCAGAGATCGGCGTACGCATCGATCGCGCAACGGGTAGTCGGCCCGATTCCGGCGAAGGCCGCTACTCTCGCGAGGCCTAGAGCCACACGCGCATGATCTGTCAACGCGTATAGCAAAAGGATGGCATACCGGTGCCGTGGATCGGCCACGTCACAGCGAAATGCAGAGCACGCCTGCTCGCTGCTCTGGATCGCGAGCTCAAGGAAGCCCATGAGCTGGTCGAGGGTCACTCCTGGAATATCGTCAGCTTGCTCCATTGTAAGTTGTGGGCCCGCGAACACAAACGTCGCCCAGCCTCAGAGCGGCAGCGCGGACCCAATCGCTACGTAGTCAATCCGAGCTGCTGCATTTCCGCGTGTACCTCCTTTATCTCGCGGTTCAACTGCTTGATGTATTCATTCGCTACCTGAAGAAACAGGTCTTCACCCGTACTCTCCATCTTGATTTGGAATTCGCCCTTCTTTATCTGGATGATCAGCTTGTTGAACGCGCTCTTCACGTCATCCGCCTTGTCGTCGGACATCGGGATTTGGACAGCGCCATCCTCAAGGTCAATCTTAATGAAGTGCTTCTTGTCCTTCTGCGTGACCGTGGCCTTAACCGCTACCATATATATTCCCCCGCTCTCCAAAAGCCTCCTCGCCTCCTTCCAGAGTACGCATGCTCACCTTCTTCCAGTCCAGCCTGTCAGTGGCGTCCTCAGAATTTACGAGGTTATTGCTGAAGGGATTGCCAACATACGTCGAATACCCATCCTTTCCATGGCTCCGGTAAATAGAGCAGTAGGGTAGCGTCCGCACTGCGATGTTGGCATCGTGAGTCGATATAAAAATCCGCTTGTTTTCCCTCGCACGCTCCTTAAGAAGTGGGACGATTACGTCGTTGATGTATTCATTACCGAGGCTCCTTTCCGGCTCATCAAGGATATAGACATCCTTGTCTGCACCCAGCTCTTTCTGCAGCATCACCATCGACGCTTCGCCGCTGGAAGGCATATATTGCTCGCCACCCACCGCGAAATGCCGTCTGAACAGCAGCAGTTCGAGCACCGTCTTGACAGATTCGACGTCCTCGATCTCCTTGAGATCGGAGATGCACTGGAATAGCTCATCGGAATAAACATTTTTTCCAATCGCACGAACCGCATTGATGAATTGCTTCATGACCGACTTTTTTGTGCTGCTAATCGGCCGCAGCGCGCCATCCGCCACAGTTCCGTCGTGAAATCGGAGCTCAGTCTGCAGTTCCAGCTCGCCCTTCGCAGTTCCGAGACTTCCGATAGTCTCCCTTATTGTCGTGATAACCGTTTCCACGCTTTTAAGAATTGCCGACGCGCTTCGTTCGATAGCTATCCGATTCTTAGCGTACGTACGGAATCCAGTTGTCATCGGCTTGGCAGGCTTGCCGGTCTTTCGCTCCACTTCCTTACGGAATAGCTTAATTGCCGAATTGAGCAGTTGGATCTGTTTCCACTCGGAGAAATGGGACCATCGCCGGCCGCTCAGACGAGTCGCGAGGATGGATATAAGGGCGTGAACCCGACTATGTTCCTCAGCAGATAACACCTCTTTTACTGCGGCATTGTTTGAAAGAAGTTGTTGGAAGTCCAGCGTCTTTCGCAAAGCCTCATCGAAACCAGTGAAACTTCTCTTGGCCTGGCCGGCCTCCTCGGGTTCAATGTCCTTTATCAGCATCTTCCTTGCGTTTTTGTTTGTTATGTCGGATCAGTACTGTCCGGACGTTGATCCGCCGAAGCGGCATAACTTGCTGAAAATGATGGTATAAACCATGATTTTTTCTGGTCTCGATTTCAACTCAAAAAACGCGATCTGTGCGCCTGCGAAGTTATTTCTCGTAGGTCACGATCATGCACGCAGGGAAGTTGATTTTCGCTCAGTTGACCGAGTTCCTGCCGCTGACGACGTTTCGTCGCTGCGTGGCCCGCTACGACGGGGAGCACAAGATCAAGCGCTTCACGTGCCTCGAGCAATTTCTGTGCCTGGCGTTTGCGCAGCTGACGTATCGAGAAAGTCTTCGCGATATCGAAGCATGCCTGCGGGCGCATCGCGAGAAGCTTTATCACATGGGGATTCGCAGCCGCATCTCGCGCAGCACGTTGGCGGATGCGAATGAAGTTCGGGATTGGCGTATTTATGCGGAGTTTGCCCAACGATTGATCGGCATGGCTCGCAAGCTCTACGCCAACGATTCCTTTGGTGTCGATCTGAAAGAGACGGTGTACGCGCTCGACACCACGACGATCGACTTGTGTCTGTCGGTCTTTCCCTGGGCGCCGTTTCGGCGTGCCAAAGCAGCGGTCAAACTGCATACGCTGCTCGACTTGCGCGGCAATATCCCGGTCTTTATTCACATCAGCGACGGCAAGATGCACGAGGTCAACATCCTCGATCAGTTGATGCCCGAGCCGGGAGCCTTCTACATCGTGGATCGCGGCTTCTTGGATTTCGAACGGTTGTTTCGCTTCCACCAGGCGGGCAGCTTTTTTGTCACGCGAGGAAAGGCGAACCTGAAAGCCGAGCGTCGCTACTCGCATCCGGTAGACCGCAGCACGGGGTTGATCTGCGATCAGACGATCGTGCTCACGGGTTTTTACTCGCACAAAGGTTTCCAAACGCCGCTGCGGCGAATCCGTTTCAAAGATCCGAAGACTGGCAAGCGGCTGATCTTTCTGACCAACAACTTCGCGCTGCCCGCTTTGACGATCACCGATCTGTATCGATGCCGTTGGCAGGTCGAGCTCTTCTTCAAGTGGATCAAGCAGCATCTTCGTATCAAACAGTTCTACGGGACTTCAGAGAATGCGGTAAAGACGCAGATCTGGATCGCTGTGTCGGTATACGTGTTGGTGGCCATCGTGAAAAAGCGATTGAACATCTCGGCCAGCCTCTACGAAATGCTACAGATATTGAGCTTGACCATGTTTGAGAAAACCTCGCTAAACATGCTGCTTTCAACCGTTGGTACCGACCAAAATGACACCGATTTTCCTAACCAGCTGAATCTATTCAATTAACGTCCGGACACTACTGATGTCGGATTGGAAGTAAGCCTTGTACTTCGCGAGGCTTGTCACATCGACTTCGGACGCTCTGCGCAGCGCACTGATCTCGTTCTGACAGTAACTGATACCGTGGTCATTCAAATTGACATTCAGCTCGTCACCACCGATGTCGCAAATTTCGTCTAGGCGATCACTCCCTGATTCGTAAACACTGGCCTCAATCCCATTCTCCGAGTAGTGTCTCGCGATCGCCTTGAGGATGCAGGATTTTCCTGTGCCTTTGGGGCCAAATACGATGTTGATATCGTTGTAGGCCCGTATTGCGAGCACCAGTCCATCATCGAAAGGCCGAAGCATAAGTTGCTCGGTCGTCTTCCTATCGAGGGCAGTATTGATAGTGGTAGGGTCCTTGTCCAATAACAGACAAAAGTGCTCGAAGGAGTCGACTGGCAGTCTGAGATCCGGGAGTTCGGCAGCGCATTCTGTGTATTTCGCCCAGTCTTGAAGATCGGAACCGTATATAGAACTATTGCCGTGTGAGATGTATATGCCCGCCGATATCGCATTGGTGACTTCTTTTAGGACGAAGTTCGGGTGCTTCGTTCCTGCTTCTAGTTTCGCAAGCGCCGCGTCCGGCAGGCTCGGCTGCTTCTGCTTGTAGTGGGCCACATAAAGAGGCTTCAACGCGTCGAAGCAGGAGAGGACCTTCTCGACTGCCATCGTGAATGCGTCTGGGGTCGTGGCTTTCGTAATCAACTGCACTGCATCGGAGAATTGTTCGACGACTGTCGGAGAAACTATCACCAAGAGATGCCCCCTGACGCCATTCTCCACGATATCGAGTTCCACGCCGGGCCAGACCTGAACCCCACCGATGCTCGCTTGAATCTGCCGGAATTGCACGAGGTCAAAAGCGTTGTGATTGGTGATAGCTATAACTCCAACGTCCGTCGCCAACACTGCTTCGCAGAATTGTTTCGCCGTGATCTCTCTCGTGTGCGCGTCCCCTGACTTACATTTTTTGGTGTGGGTGTGGATGTCTATTTTCATTATCTACCGCCGTGAGGTTCTCGCATGCGTTAGGTCGATCTCGATCACTCGCGATAGTGAGCCCGACTTTAAATCGGTGAGACCGAGAGCTTTAATGGCTCGAATTTCTCTGTCAGGCTTTAGAGACAATCCTGACGCTTGCGCGCGCTTTAACTTGCTCGACACCTCTCGCCGAGCATCCAGTAAGTGTGTGGCGATACCCCAATCGTCAAGCCATTTTACTTGATATCCTTCGGGCGTCTTATAGTTGTCAATCTCGACTTCCGTGGAATAGTCCTCGACTGTCAATTCCCCTCGAGTCTCCCTTAATGCGAGCGAACGCTTCGGCGTCCACGATTGAGCAACTTTTGCGCTTTTGAATTCTTGCTGAGTTTCGCCTTGGCTTTTAATTTGTCCACTACCTCAGAGACCGACACTCCGCCGATTGGATTACCCGAGTAAAGCGGGATATCTATGTGTTTCAATCTGCCGCGATTAACAATGTCATAAACATGTTGGCGCCAGAATGGCCATACGTTGTGTACCGCGTTAAAGCCGGCGAAAGCGGTTATTGCTTCCTCCGTCAGCTCTGATTTCACCTCGTACTCGGCAACGAAATCTGCTTCGATCTCGAGATATATCGGCCCATCAAAGCTTTCTGAGACGGCAGCGAAGCGTATGCCTAACCCCACTAAGATCCTAAGGCATTCGCCCGCATCATCAGTTGCAGCGACACGCTTAAATGCCACGGCGCGCTTCACGAGCTCCTGCGCCGGAGTTTCGCTGTCGACCTCATTCGGCCGGCGGAATCGTGCTTCATGCAACACGATGTCCTTTAACTTCAGGGCACCAACCGCGGATTTGAGAGCCTTTTGAGAACCGATAGCCATTAAGCGGCCTCGTATCTCGAAGACCGAACCACAACCGCTGTCGCATCACGCGAGCGCGGTCGTCCCATGGGTGCGACTGTCCGTTTCATTGCGACATATGGACAATCGAAAGGCGGGGAATGCCCTAGCGAAACTCCCGCATATGACGCTACGAGCTGCACAGCCCCAGGAACATCTCGGATAAGTCGAAGCAATCTATCCATGGCAACGCTTTGCGCCACTTCGCCCCTTTCGTATTTCGAGAAGGCGTTTGCTCCCCCACCGAATATTAGCGCCGCTTCGGACTGGGAGATGTGTGCAAATTCTCGGACGCGCCGGATCTCCTCTGCAGTCAGGAGGCCGTCACTTTCACGCTTGGCGTCCGCAATGCGTAGCTGGTTGCGCTTGATCTGATCCTTGAATATGGGTTGAGCGCTGCAAACGCTACACCGGTATCGCTCCAAGCCGTGCACCTGAATCGGCGCACCATTGTTCTGGAATACGTCATCGTAAGTTTCGGGGGTCAACTTGCCCTGCTCACAGGCTGGGCATTCAATGTCGGCAGTATTCATGAGTTTCTTTCCGGATGAAATGAGTGCAGCACGACGTTTAAGCACTTCCGATCAAGTTTAAACTTCACATACAGTCCGGCAATTAGATAGACATCGAGCCAGAGGTCTAAGCCCGCATACTTTACGCTGTGCGCGTAGTTCGATGGCTGCAACATGCCTAGGCGTGCGCAAACGTCATCGTCCTCGAATCCGAGGGCGTCGACATCTTTTTGAACCTGAGAGCTGAAGTAGATGATGCAGCCTTGCGCAGCCAATGCCTTCACAACGTCTAGATTGCATGACACACCATGTCGCTTCTCGTCATCTAGGGTAACCATTATGGTTAGGATACCCTCGGCGAGTCAAATGTGAATGGCGATTTTGTGGACGACTTCAAGGGGACGCGCCCTTCGGCATTCTATTTGTTGCAGATAAATATGGACAACTGGGGCCCTAATTCGCCAATTCGGCGTTTGCGGGGCTCCTCTGACGGGATATTGGGATTACGGAGAAGCCATGGTTTCGCCGGGACAGCCCATGTCGATGAGTAACTTGGCATCCGTAGGCTCATGCAGATGGACCCTCCGTGGCCTTTTTTTGCTTCCCCCAAGACGGAGCCGATCATACCTTCGGGGGTCGGCGGCAGCTATCACTTATCTTCGGAGCCTCTCGGTGCCCAAAAACCACAGGTGCATTCGTGAGGGATTGGTGCCCGAGTTTGCTTGTGATGACCACGTGGGGAAACGAGCGATCCAGCAACACAGAGAGAGGTTCTCCGACGAGAATTCGGTATTTCAGTTTTCGATCGAATCCCTCCCCGTCTTCTCCGCCGCCCGCGCCATGCCTGATCTTCCCACGTTGATCTTCTCCGCATACTGCAAAGGCATGCGCGGCGATTTCCACCCGCCGGCCTGTGTAATTGCCGCAAGATCAATGTCGAGGGCCGCGAGATCCTGAGTCGCGCCGACGCGGGTCGAGTGCCCACTCACGCCGGCAACGTATCGCGCCGGCATCCCGATCCACTGCGCCACGCGTTTGAAAATCAACGCGACGCTACCCGAATTTAAGGGCCCGCCGATCTGAGCACGGCCGATCAATCGGCGAAATACCGCCCCCTCCTCCACTCCCGCATGCTCCAGCCACACCTTTAACCATCGCACCGTCGTGCGCGACAAATAGGCGACTCTCCCCTGCCCTATCGCATCTGTCTTGCCGCGCCGGATCAACGCCTGCCCGGTTCCGTTCGGATGGAAATCAATGTCCCGAACCTCGAGCGCCACGAGCTCGCCGCGACGGGCAAGGGTTTCGTAGGCGACACAGAGCATCGCGCGCTCGCGATCGGCTCGAAGCCCGTCGCCGGCGCTCTCGATAAATTCCTTGATGTCCTTCCAGTTCAACGGATGCGCCTGATCCTGGCGAGCGGAGGTTTCTCGTCCCATTTTCTTCAATCCCAACCGGACGGCTTCGCTGGAGCAGGGATTGTGTAGATGGGCGGCCGTATGCACGCGCGAGATCGTCGCGACATAGCGCTGTATGGTCGCGGGCTTCTTGCCGGCCTTCACTTGCGAAGCGATAAATGCGCGCACGGTGTGGGGATTCGCCGGCAGATACGCCTCGCCCACGGACTCGCAAAACGCCTGGAATATCGCGCCATCCGCTTTCTGCGCACGCAGCGTATTGGCCGAGTAAGCGCCCTGCGCCATCGCCTGCCATTCGAGCAAAGCCGCCAACGGGCCTTGAAGCACCGGTTGCGGCGCAATCGGCATGGGCTTGAATTCAGAGGTCCGCTGGGTCATTTCCACTAGAGCATCATAACATGCGGAAAGTTCCACTTGCGATAACTGTAATTATCAGTGGTTGTCCAGACCAGTGACTTGCGTCGACTGAAATGGCCATTTATAATTCGCAAATGGCCATTTCGGTTTCCAAGTTCAAGAACTCCTGCCTCGACGTAATTCGCCGCGTAGAGGCAACGGGGCAATCCGTGTCAATCACGCGGCGTGGCAAGGTTGTGGCCCGCCTCGCGCCGTCATTTCAAGTCACGCAAAGTGTGGACGCTAAGCCTTGGCAGCAGCTACGGGCCCTCGGGGGCAAATTGCTTGCGGAGCCAAATGAATCGGTTGTGCGCGAGGAGGACTTTGAGGCCCTGCGTTGATCTTGCTCCTCGACACGCATTTTTGGATTTGGTGGCTTACACCAAGATCACCTCTCAAGCCCGCGGAAAGAAATGCACTCGATGCCGCAGCAGAGGCTGGGGGCGTGTGCCTAGCTGCCATCAGTTTGTGGGAGGCGCAGCTTCTGCACTCCAAGCAGCGCTTGCAACTACCAGTACCGTTTTCTGACTGGCTGACACGCGCGACGGAATCGCGAGTTCTGACGGTTCTGCCCCTCGATCGAGACGTCGTCATCGCGGTAGACAGCTTGCCCGCACGATTTCACGGCGATCCCGCCGATCGACTGATAGTGGCTACGGCCCGTACACACGGTGTACCGCTAGCGACACGTGATCGAGCGATTCGGCGTTCGCGCGCCACCAAGCTGTGGTCGCCATGAACGATTGTTTCGCGCGCCAAAAACCTTCGGGACGTAGGAGTCGCAGGTTCAAATCCTGTCACCCCGACCATTGATTTCAGGTCCTAACCGGGCGATCGGTACCCATTTTTTTCCGGAGACAGGGGTAACAGTCTGGCACCGAACGGGTTTGGGGCACACTCGACGGTGTCGATCC
This sequence comes from uncultured Gammaproteobacteria bacterium, assembly GCA_963787695.1. Lineage (GTDB taxonomy): Bacteria > Pseudomonadota > Gammaproteobacteria > Steroidobacterales > Steroidobacteraceae > Bog-1198. The sequence goes on along the minus strand of CAWBDX010000002.1, from coordinate 3,754,257 downwards.
AATGCCGCATGGACGGTGCTGATGGCGGGAAGCTGGATCGCACTGTGCAGCAGCTTGATCTTGTCCCGGATCTTCTGCGCTCCCGGCTCGAGTGCTTCTCCTTGAGCTGCAGGATCAAGTTCTCGATCTGCATGGGCAACCGATTGGCATGCCGATACGGGCGGCGGCTCCGATCGGTCAGGCCTTCAATCCCTGAGTTCTTATACCGATTAAAGAGCTTGTAGCCGGTCTTGCGCGAGATATCGAACTCTCGACACAACACCGCCATCACGGTTGGTGGAGTCCGCGTACATGTTGTGCGTGCGGTACCGCGTTCAGGCGCAAGACCACGCGCGCCGCGCGACCTGCTTGCGGGGTCCTGTCTCTATCCCCTCCTTTCCCGCACGATTGACTGCGCGACCTCTCGCTCACGATGCTCAAAAGCATCGGCGAATTGCTCGAGTTCTCCCGCGCTCATTCCCAGCTCTCGGCCACGCACGCGCCAAGTTGAAACTGTCCGTTCGACCTCGGCAAGTATTTTGACTGCAGCTTCCTTATCCATCTTGAAATAGGCCGCAACCGCCATCAGCGCATCGATCGAAGCGGCTGGACCTGCTTCTTCGGAGATCCATGTTTTCAACTCACGCTGACGATCGGGGAAGGGATTGATATCGAAAGCCGGCGATAGTCGCCATTGGTCCCTTGCGACATGAAGAAAGCCATGATTGTGCAAGTGATCGTCAACGTTGTTAATAAGGATGGAGAAGGCGATTCGGCACCAAAGCTCCTCGATATCGGCTTGCGCGTCTGCGCCATGTTGTCGTATCGCATCGACAATTTCGGTGTAGGTATGTTCTGCGGGCCCACCGACGTCCACGCCGAGAAGTGTTGCGGCGGAGATGTACATGAGTCTCCCCTTGGCAGTTCGATCGAATCGACGAATGAGAGTGACGGGGACACCGTCGCTGTCAATGAGCCGCGCCTGGGGGGCATTGATCCCTGCAGCCTTGGCCAGTTGCATCGCCAGGACCTCGCCCTTGGTGACAGCCCGCTGATCCTCGACGCTCGGAAACTTACCGATGCTAAGAGCACCATCATCGTCGATGACAGAGCATTTGGGTCGCAGCCCCCCCAGCGAAGTTCCGCGGCCGCGAAGGTAAGCAAGGTTTTCCGCCGTTTCAGTGTTGGTCTCGACCGCCCGACTAGCAGCCATCAGCATAGACAGCTCGATCAACGGAGGTGCGCTTCGCCGTCCCTCTCCACTCGCACGCTGGAAAACACCGTCCTCATCCTGAAATCGAAGCGCGCCTACGCGATTGACATCATCGACCGCTAGGAGAAAGTCGACAGGCGTGAGCGGCTGGTGGTCCCGCGCTTGTCCAGCCGCCCGAGTTAATGCGCGGCGCTTGGCGTGATCACGAAGGATGACGCGACGCGCCCACCCGTCCGGTTCGGTATCGGCTATGGCGCCGTGAAATATTGAAGCTTCACGGCTGGGTGGCTTGTGAAATTGTGCGCCCGTCACTAGAGGTAGATCGGGTGCGAGTGCGAAACGATCCGGAGCGGCAAGCCATTCCCGGTCATATTCGAAAGCCGCACTTTGACGCGCGCCTTGGCTGTCAAATCGAAGCGTACCGACGCGACGATTGGCGTCGCCGAGAAAGACACCAAGCGTGCGCTTCATAATGCTTGAGGTTCCTTACGCGCACGGACCCGTTTCGGGAGGTGGTCTGCGTCGAGCAAAAGACCGGTGTCGTCCCCGCCAGGATCGGCTAGGGCGGTGAGAGCGTCGGATAGCCCCAGAACGAAGAGAGCCATGGCGTAAATTCCGAAAGCGACACTCGGGTCGCCTTTCTCGACTTTCAGATAAGTATTTTTATGAACGCCTATCCGCTCGGCCATCATGCCAATGGTCAAAGAGCGCTTACGCCGCGCTACGGCAATGTCGGCGCCAAGCTTGGCAATCGCCTGCCGCAGGCGTAGGGGCAGGATTGACTTGTTTTTCGTCGCTTTCATAAGGTCTCATACAATAGACCTAATAAGGCTTAAAGTCCATTTTACGAGATCTAAAGTAAAATATTCCGGATATCTGCCTACTTGGTCAGCTCTCGCGCCCACGCTTCCAACCCCGCCCGCATTTCCTTTACATAGCCATAGCGATTGTAGATCGCGGTCACGCTGCCATCGGAATGTCCCAGCACTTTCTTGATCAATTGCTCCCCTCCCACACCCAATGATTCACCGAGTCGCGTCGCCACCGTGCGCCGCAGATCATGCGACGTTAAAGGCATTGAGAACTCCGACCCGGTGCACGCGATAATTTCGCGCGGCAATCTCGTCCTATAAAACTTGCCGATGCCACGGATCGGTTTGGCTCCTTCCGTGCTCGATAAGATGTACTCGCCATTGCGACCCTTAGGCACGTTCTTGAGAATCGCCACGGCCTCTGGCACGAGCGGTATTACATGGATGCGATCTGTCTTGTTTCGCTCGATCAAGTAAAAGGTCACTCGCTGTTGGCGAATCTTCAACCCATTTTCTTGATCTGTTCGAGGCCTTTGCGGATCGCGGCCTTCTGCTCCTCGGTTACATCCACGGCCGGCGGACGCGGATAGGTCTGGGGCGTGCCCATCAGTACGCTCAAGGCGTATTTCATCGGCCCATAGGCTTCCATCTTCGGGCACTCTTTCTACAGCACGTCCATCTGCGCCGTCACTTTGGCGAACTCAGCATGGATGTCCTTGCCCGCGCGGGACGCGGCGAACATGTCGGCGATGGGACGGCACAAGAGCACGCCTTCCGACAGAACCCCGCTCATGCCGTGCTGCAGCCCATATTCCAGCTTGGGAAAAGTGCCGCTGCTGATATTGAGGTCGGGAAAATTCTTCACCCGGTCGACATAGCCCGCCATGTCGTCGCCGGAATCCTTGACCCCCGCCAAATTGGGATAATGCTTCAGCGAGGCGATCAGGCCATTGGAGAGCGGCACCGCACTATAACCCGGCACATGATAGAGATGAACGCCCAACATTTGCGGCGACGCCTCCAGCACGAGAGAAAAGTAATTGCGCAGGCCCTCGTCGGACACGTTCTTGTAATAGAAAGGCGGCACCACCAGGGTGCAATCGGCACCGTGATCGGCGGCATGTTTCGAAAGCTCGATCGTCTCGGGGAAATTGCATGTGCCGGCGCTGCACATGATGTTCATCTTCCCCTTGTTCTTGCCGGCCACCTCCATGATCGATTTACGCTCGGCCATCGAGAATGACGGATATTCCCCGCCCGAGCCCAGAACCGTGATGCCGTCGGCGCCGTTATGCTCGAACCATTGCATCTGCGCCCTCATCGCGCCCATATCGACTTTCAGATTCTTGTCGCAGGGCGTCGGGCTCGCCACCCACATGATCGACTTGTCCCGCGAACGCGGCTTGGGCTTATCTTGGGCGTTGGCTGCCGTCATGCCGGCCATGGTCAAGGCGGCGGCGCTCATCATTTCTAGAGCTTCTCTGCGAGTTGTTTCCATGTGATTCTCCCAATCCGTCGAACTCTATTGTTCTCAAGCGCAACCCAGAATGTCACCTAAGTCTTGGGACTTCGCCTATTCAATATTTTGGAAACGCCCCACTGGTAGGTTGCAGCTTCGATTCTACTCAGGGCCATTTAGGGGCAAATTCGGTTTGCATCCAAATCTGGCGTTAACCTCGCGCCGACAGCATCAGAGCGTCTACCAGGCACACCGCGCCCGATCCTTTGCGCACCAATACGGGATTGAGATCGCACACGGTCACCAGGTCCCCGAGATCTGCCGCAAGCCTGGACGTGCGGACCACCAGATCCGCTAGCTTGCTCGTGTCGGTTTCGGGCATCAGGTTGCGATAGCCGGCCAGCAGCTTGCCGAGACGAGTCGCTTCGATCATCCCTGCCGCGTCGTCGATCTCTATCGGCGCCAACCTGACCGCTCTATCGGCCTGCAGCTCCACCATGGTGCCGCCGGTGCCGACAACCACGAGGGAACCGAACGGAGGCGTGGCCGCGAAGCCGATCATTGCTTCTGCATCTGCTTGGAATTGTTCCTGAAGTTCAAATCCGTCGATCCGTGCCTGCGGCGAGGCGGCGGCCACATTCGCTGAAATTCGAGCTGTGGCATTTTCCAACTCCGGACGGCTGCCGATGCTGAGCATTACGCCACCGACATCGGAACGATGCAGGATATCCGGCGAAGCGATCTTCACCGCCATCGGAAAGCCCACTTCATGCGCCCGCTCCATCGCTTCCCCGGCGTCCTCGACCACCACAGAGCGCACGAAAGGTAGGCCGTAGGCTTTAAGAACGCGAACGCACAGTTCCGGCGGCACTGTTCCTGAGACGCGGGAAAGTTCCTGTCGCAACTCGTCCGCGGCGGAGTTGTAAAAGGGGCGGTTTCGGCTATGCACTCGCGCCCACCGCCCGGCGTTGCCAATTTGCCCGATGCCGAGATTCCCGATCGCTATTAAACCGGCACGCAGTCCTCGCAGTAAAGGGACGCCGCCTTCTGACAAAACTGTGACGATGCGTTCATGAACGGACTCGGAGGTTGGCGACACGACCACCACGGGCTTTGACGCCTGCTTGCCGACCTCGCTATATATCCCGATAACTTCTGTGTAACTTTGAAGCCCATACGGATTGAGACTGGCTTGCGCATCCTGGAGAATTGCGAGAGCGCCAACGGAGCTGTCAGCAAGCACGGCGCGAAGCCCTTCGGGAATTTTTCGTAGCTCGGGCTGGGGTGAGGCACCGAGGTCGACGGGATTCTCGCCGCTGTTACCAGGCAGGAACGACCGAACAGCCTCGCTGGTTTGAGTTTCAAAACGTGCCAGCTTCACACCAGCCTGATTTGCGATATCGCAAGCGAGCGCGGTCTGGCCTCCGGAAATGCCAACGATTGCCACGCCTCCTTTCCCTGCGCGCAGTCTTGCTTGGCTGAAACATTCCATGGATGCGACGAGTTCGTCATAGTCATGCACAACAGCGATGCCGCATTCGGCGAAGAAACGGTTGTAGGCATCGCTACTGGTTATAAGCGCGCCGGTATGGGCCTTCGCTGCGGCCGAGCCAAGTTCGGAAATGCCAACCTTGAGGACGATGAGCCCTTTACCTGCGACGCGGATGCGCTCCACGGCCTCGGCAAAATCCACGGGATCCTTAATGGATTCGGCGACGATGCCTACCGTGTCCGTCGCCTCGTCGGAGGCGAGCCAGGCAAGGTAATCGGATGCTGCAAGCTGGAATTCACTGCCGACGGTAACGACTTTCGAAAGCCCAACCGAAATCGAATTCATCACAGAGATAGCCGCCGAACCGGATTGGGCGATGAGCGAACAGCGTCCAGAGCGAATGCGCAGCGAAGGACGGGCCGGATAGAGTGGAACTGAGTCCGGGAAATTGACCAACCCCATACAATTAGGGCCGTGAATTGCAATTTTACTCGCAGCGCCGAAGGCGCGAAACCTTGCTTCCTCTTCGGCGGTGAAGCCATTCGCGAATACTATTGCGGAGCGCACATGGGCTTGCTCCAGCGCGATCAGGCTTTCCAGTACGCTTGCGGCCGGGATCGCCACGACGGCCGTGTCCACATTGGGAGGAAGATCACCAATGGCGCGCAGAGCGGGCAGGCCCTCGATCGTGTCAGCCGAAGGGTGAACAGGTATGACTGTACCCGGAAACTTCCATTTATACAGATTTTCGATGACGACATTGCCTTGTGACATGCGCTTCGCAGATGCGCCGACAACAGCAACCGTTTTCGGCCGAACAAGAGGAGAGACGTCGCGGATCAATTTGGCACCTTTATTTGCTAACGGATAATCGAGCGGGCGCGCTCATGCGCACGCTGGCAATGCGAGAAATCGTCGCAGTTTACCTGCTAGTTCTGCTGGTCTTTGGGAATCCAAACCTCCTGCCAGTTCGGATGTGTGTTGAACGCTACATTGAACTGGGCGTCGATATTTTTCAGTTTGGTGGAGACAGCCTCGAAGGAGCGCGCGTTGGTGAGCGTGATTTCATTGATATCGCGCGCGACAATTTCAGCATATTTGGAATAGACCGCCTGCTGCTTGTCGAGCGGAGTTGCGGCGGCTTCGGAGATAAGCTTGTCGAGATCCGCGTTGCAGTAGCCGGTCGGGTTGGCGTAAGGGACGCTGCCTTGATTGCACAGGTAGCTTCTGTCAATGCCGAGCACCGGATTGGTCCTGGCAGTCAGCGATATGATGGAGGCATCGAAATCATGTCGCTTGTAGACCTTGTCCGTCCAGATCTGTCCGTCAAGCCCGGCCATCTTGACGCTGAGGCCTATCGCGGTCCACTCCGACTGGACGACCCTGGCGATCCACTCAAATGGCGGTACCGCAGGGTAGGTAAGCTCGATGCTGAAGCGCGTGCCGTTCTTTAGCGGATAACCAGCGGCGTCCAGAAGAGCACCGGCCTTCTTGGGGTCGTAAGGATAGATTTTGTTGTAGTCGATCGATGGGTCATGCAGGCTCCGGAACTGAACCGGGATGGCGTTGAGCTCCTTGTTGGCCATACCTTGATAAACATCTTGGACGACGCGGTCGCGGTCGATCGCTTGAAACAGCGCCTGGCGAACCTGCAGGTTCTTCATGGGTTCGCGCCGCAGATTAAAATCGACAACGGCCCGTTCGGGCGCATTGATCTTGATCTCGATTACCCGAAAACCCCCTCCCTTGGCCGCAGCCTCTGCAGCTGCAACCTGAGCTGGCTCAAGCCACATCCAATCGATTTCGCCCCTAGCAAGCGCATTGCGCCGTTGTTGCGGGTCTGGGATCAACGCGAACACCACTGAATCGACGTGCGGCTTGCCTTTCTCCCAATAGTTCGGATTGCGATTAAAGGTAATTGCCCGGCCCGTCTCCCAGGAAACGAATTTGAATGGCCCAAGCCCTACCGGCGCACGGTTAGCCGGATTGGTTAGTAAATCAGATCGCTCATAGACGTGCTTGGGCAAGAGCGGGAAGACCTCCTTATCAAAGAGGTCCAGGGTCGCCGTCAGCGGCTGCTTCAGCTTTAGCACGAAGGTCGTCGCATCGGGCGCGCCCGCCTCGGCGATGAGCGGCATCAGCTTCGTAAGGTAGGTATTGTACTTGCCGAAATTCATTAGCGTGAAGACCACGTCCTCGGCACTGAACGGTTGACCGTCGGACCATTTCACCCCGCTGCGGATTTTGAACGTATATGTCAGGCCGTTCGGCGAAACCTCCCAAGATTCCGCCAAGCGCGGGATACGGGAGCCATTCCGGTCATAGGTCATGAGCCCGTCGGCCCAGACATCGGCGACGACAAGTGATGATGTTACAGAAGTGAGTTGTGTGTTGAAGGTACTGAGCTGGCCCGGGTCAATTCCCGCCACTACCGTCCCACCGGTTACGGGGCCGCCATCTGCTGCAGCGGCGTAACAGACGGTTCCCGTGGCGAGCAGCGCTGACAGTCCCGCTGCGCATGCAGCTCCAAGAAGGCCACGATAATATTTCGGCCGATCAAGAGTACCGGTCTTTTCCCTGTCTTCTTGATTTGTCGCTCTTGCGAGCATCTTATTTCTCCTCCCTTAAATCTCGGAGTCGCAAACTACACCTGAAGACCGGGCGGTGCGGTCGTCCGGCTACTAACCTGGGCCGCTGATAAATTAGCCAAGCGAGCACGTATTTCCCTCGGATTTGTTGAAAGACGAGCCTGCAGCAGCAGCTGCGTATAGGGATGGGCGGGTGCGTCGAAGATATCTCGGCCGATCTCAACGATCCGGCCGCGTTGCATCACCGCGATCCGATCGGCGATCGACTGCACGGCATTGAGATCATGGCTGATGAGCACGAAGCCGATGCTCCTGCGGCAGCTCAACTCGCGCATGAGATCCAACACCTGCGCCTGGATCGAAATGTCGAGACTGGAGAGCGGCTCGTCCGCCACAATCACCCTGGGTTCCAGCATCATGGCCCGGGCAATCGCGATCCTCTGCTGTTGCCCGCCCGAAAGTTGGTGCGGATAGCGTGGCAGATACTGCTCCGGCGGATCGAGACCGACGGAAGCGAGATGATGGGCAAGGAAGGCGCGCAGCTTGGCAGGCTCAGCAAGCTCGTGGCGACGAGCTACGTGGCCGAGCGATTGCTCCACGCGCATACGCGGATTGAGCGAAGAAGACGGGTCCTGAAAGATCGCCTGAATGTCGCGCCGGTAAGCGCGCCATTGCTTGCGATTCAGGTCAGTCAAAGAAACGCCTCGATACAGCACAACGCCGTCGGAAGGCTGCTCGAGACGCAGCATTAGCCTGGCGAGCGTGCTCTTGCCCGATCCCGACTCGCCGACGATGGCCAGCGTCTCGCCCTCGTTGACCTCGAGATCGACCCCGTCGATCGCGTTCACGACCCGACGGCGCCAACTGGAAGGGATCTGGCTCAGATAGCGACGCGTGACCCCGCGGCATTGCAGGATGGGTTCGCTCATGGCGCCACCTTCGATCCGACGGGTGCCGCATGGCGGCGATGGCGCGTGCTCAGCTCGATGAGCTGCGCGGCATAGGGATGCTTCGGGTTCTCAAACACCTCCACGGTGTCACCGCTTTCGAGCACCTTGCCGTCGCGCATGACATAGACGCGGTCACACAGTTCTGCGACGACGCCCAGATCGTGCGAGATAATGGCCATCGCCATCTTGCGGTCGCGATGCAGTCGACGCAGTGTTTCCAAAACTTGGAGCTGTACCGTTGCGTCGAGCGCCGTGGTCGGCTCGTCGGCGAACAACAGCGCGGGCTCGCTGGCCAGCGCTATCGCGATCATGACCCGCTGCCGCATACCGCCGGAAAGTTCATGCGGAAAGCGCCGCGCCAGTTGCAAGGGGGACGGAAGACCAGCCTCGGCGAGCAGCTGCTGAACCCTCTCTCCAATCGAGCCTGAAGATTTTCCGCCTATCGCCTCGGCTACCTGGGCTCCCACCCGCTTCGTCGGATTGAGGTAGCCAAGCGGATCCTGAAAAATCATTGAGAAGCCGTGATGACGTCGGAGGTCGCGGAGCGCCGGGTCGGATATGCGGGCCAGATCCACTCCACGGAAATTGACCTCGCCCTGGCAAGCCGCGATTTCGACATTGGGAAGCAGCTTGAGTACGGCGCGCGCAAGCGTGCTCTTGCCCGATCCGGACTCGCCAACAATACCGATGCTCTCGCCCTGATCGACCGAAAGGTCGACCCCATCGACGGCGCGCACGACCGCTTCGCCCACGCGCAGATGTACCTTAAGATTTCGAACGCTGAGGAGCGGGGCGACTTCAACACTCGCGGCGCTCATGACTGGAGCCCTAAGAGTCGACCGCGCATACGCGGATCGACAACTTCGTTCAGCCCGTCGGCGAACAGGTTGAGCCCGACCACGGCAAGGCAGATGGCAGCGCCTGGAAACAGGCTGGTCCACCAGGCGACCGTCATATAGTCCTGGGCCACGTGAAGAATTTGGCCCCAACTCACCATGTTTGGATCGGAAAGCCCAAGGAACCCCAAGCCCGCTTCGATGAGGATGGCGACACTGGCGTCGAGCGCCACCTGAACGATCACGGGCTGGATGGCGCTCGGCAGGATCTCGCGGAGCATGATGTGCGCCGTCGAGAGGTCGGCGACTTTGGCGGCGGCCACGAAGTCCATGCCGCGCAGCCTGATGTATTGACCGTAGACAAGCCGAGCCTGGAGGGGCCAGATCGCCAGAATGACTGCAACCAGAAGCAGCCAGAAGCTGCTGCCGAACAACGCTACCGTGAACAGCACCAGCACGATCACCGGCAATGTCTGGAAGAGTTCCACCACACGCATCAATACGGATTCGACAACCCCGCGGAAATAGCCGGCGAGCATGCCGACAGCACCGCCGACGATGAGTGCTCCCAAGGCCGCGCCCAACCCGATCGCGAGCGATGTGCGCGTCCCGTAGATGACAAGCGAGAAAATATCGCGACCTGTGTTGTCCGTTCCGAAAAGATTCTCCAGGGTTGGCGAAGCGAGGCTTGCCCGCGCCTGCTGGAGCGGCCCGTAAGGTGCGATCAACGGCGCGAATGCCGCCACCAGAGCCAGCATCAGTAGAATGGCGCAGCCTGCGGCACCATGGCGTGTTCTGGCTATATTTCCAGCGATAGTCCTGAAGCTGCGCCATGCTCGGGCGAGCGGCCCCGGTTCGGCGGAGGGTGGCTCGATGGCAGCCGCCCCGCTCATGAGCCGCTGCGAATGCGCGGATCGATCGCGGCATACAGCAAATCCACCAGTAGATTGATGACGATGACCGCCAGCGCCGCGAAGATGGCGATACCCACGACCGTCATGTTGTCGCGCATGCGCACGGCCTGAACGAGGAGCAAACCCAGCCCCGGCCAGGTGAATACGGTCTCGAGCAGCACCGCACCGCCAAGGGCCGAGCCCAAAACGTATCCGGCCACCGTAATCAGCGGTAAGGAAGAATTCCTCAGCACGTGTCCGCGGATGATGGCCCAGCGGGTCAGGCCTTTTGCACGAGCCGTGATGATGTAACCCTGGCCGAGCGTATCGGCGACACTGGCACGCATGATGCGCGCGAACCGTGTGCCCTCATGGACGGCGAAAGCAAGGGCCGGTAGCGCGATATAGTGCGCCCTCTCCAGAAGCCACGAGAAACCATGGGCGCGCGAGACGATCGGACCCATTCCCTGCGTGGGAAACCAGCCAAGATGCACCGCCAGCACCAGCACCAGCAACTGACCAAACCAGAAGGTGGGGATCCCATATGCAACCAGTGCGAAGGATGTCCAAAAGTGATCGACATGCTTGTTACGAGTCGTTCCCGTGATAATGCCGGTCAATACGCCAACCGGGATGGCTATCAGGAAGCCGACCATGGTCAGCAGGATCGTGCGCGGAGCAGTCTCGACGATCAGGTCCAGGACCGGTTTTTGAAGCTGATACGAATAACCGAAGTCCCCATGCAGCAGATTCACGAAATAGCTAAGAACCCGCACGGGAAACGAATCGTCCAGATGATATTGTTTGGTGATCGCCGCCCTGAATTCCGGTGACACCGGAAAGTCGCCGACCATGGCCTGGACCGGATCGCCCGGGATCAACTGCAGCATCAGCAGAATCACAAAGATCACCGCGACCAACAAGGGGATCGCGTGCAGCAGCCTGAAAAGAATGAAGCGGAGCATGCCCGCTTCTTCAGGCGAGCCTGAAGAAGCGGGCGGCGTTGCCGTAGAGCCACTTCTCGACGACCGAATCCTTCAGCGGCAGATTCCTATATTCCGCAATCAGATCTTCGAAGGAGGTAGCGAACAGATAGCGCGACAACCCCGTCATGATCTTGTTTTGGAGCAGGGTATTGCCGAACTGCAGGAACTGCTCCCAGCCGGATCCCTTCTGGGCAAGATAACGGGGCCGGTGCGCGGAGGTGTCGCAATAGAGGTTCGGATGGCGGCGCAGCAATCCGACCATCTCATTCACCCAGGGCCAGCCGCCCAGGCCGGCGATGATCCGCAGCTCCGGAAAGTCGACCGCTACATCATCGATGTACCTTGGATGTCCAAGATCGTAGGGCCGATCGTTGGCATAATTCATCGCCGTGTAGATACGAACCGGGACGTCGAGTTCGACGCACTTGGCATAGAGAGCATAATATCGGCGGTCATTGGCCAGCAGGCAGTTGTATAGCGCGTTGACCCTCAGGCCACCCACCCCGTCTTCCTTCACCAGCCTTTCCAGTTCGCGTACGGCGCGCATCCCATCCATCGGGTTGAGCGTGGCGAAACAGATAAATCGGTCCGAATATTGGCGTTTGATCGTGCCGAGATCCGCGTTGCGAGCGCCGACAAGATATCCGACAGCGATACCAGCCCGATCCATGTCGGCGACCAGTTGCTGCATTCCGCCATCGTCTTGGTCAGGACTCGCAGATCGATCTGAACCTTGAAAGACATGGTCATAGTTGTCGAACCCATAACCTGCTGGGCGCGGCAGAGATTCAGAAAACGGCGTACCAGGTCGCCCATGGTCGACTTGCTCGCTATGCGGCGACTGTAAGCAATGGGGTGCATTCACTTCCATATCAATTACGCGCGACATCTATGCTCCTACTGCGGCGACCCTATGTGTCGTATCACCTTTGCATCTATTTTCTTGACTTATCCAGGGCGCTTGCGCGTTAAGGATTCTAGAGCGTCAAAGTCGTCCAAGTACACCTGTAATTCAACCCATGAATGCGACGGCGGGTGCGGCGAGTCAATCGAGGTCGACTGCTAAGCGCTTGAGGTCCGCGAGCGAGCAGAAGCTCAAGGCACCTTCATGCGTGGCGCGCAAGACTGCGCGCGGCGCACGCCCCGCTTGCAGCGCTTCCTGCCACCGAGGTGCGCACAGACACCAGCGATCACCGGGCTTCAGTCCCGGAAAGCCGAATTCCGGGACCGGCGTCGAGAGATCATTGCCGCAGGACTTCGAATACTCCAGAAATCCCGCGGTCATGACGGCGCACACGGTGTGGCTGCCGCTGTCCTCGCGGCTGGTGTCGCAGCAGCCGTCGCGAAAGAAACCCGTCATCGGGCTCAAGGAGCAGACTTCGAGTCGATCGCCGAGTACGTTCTTGGGCTCGTTGCGCCGGCCGCCGCCGCCCTTGCCAGCGTCATCTCTCAACATCGGGATTCTCTGCATCGTCGCTCCCTCCCCCGCTTCGAAAAAAACCTTGCGAGATTCGTCGGCAGGTATCGATCGCATGATTCAGGTCCTTAGAAATGCTTGCTCAGTTCCTCCGCTTTAAGCGGCAAACCGCTGTATGAGTTCTTGGGCCACGATGTCCAAGTCGGGTCCCTGTATGAGTGGTTGAGCACCGACTGCCAGTGGCGCGTTGCCAAAGCGGGCTATGAACGCCGTCTTCCACCCTGCCGCCCCGGCTCCTAAAATATCCCACGTATGACAGGCGATAAGGCATAAATCCGAGGACGCCAGGCCGAAAAAGACCTCAACGTCCCGATATACCTCGCGGGCCGGTTTGTAGCGATGCACCGTGTCGTCGACGCTAAACTGCCGTTCAAACAAACTGCTGATTCCGGCCTCCTCGAGCTGCCGTGCGCAGGTCGCTTTGGGATTATTCGTCAAAGTGTAGAGACGAAATCCCGCCTCACGCAGTTTGACGAGGGCCCCATGCACTTCGGGATGGGGCGGCATTGTTGCAACCGCCTCTTTCAGTTCTTGCAGGTCCGTGTCTTGGATCTTAACTCCGCGAGCGCGAGCGAGCATGCGCAGCACCGCACCGCCCAACTCGCCAAAGGGAACGTAATCATCGCTGAGTGTAATCGCCTCAGAGTACAGAATCACTTGGGCAAACCACTCTCGAAGACTGCTACGTTCGCCGAACATGCGTTCAAAATGCGGGCCCAATGCCTCAAGATCCAGCAGAGTTTCGTTAACATCGAAAACAAGCAGCGGAACGGCCATGATGACCTCCGTAGAAACCGGGAAATCGACTTGCGCTTTCATTGACTGGAGCGATGGACAAGACTCACTGCGCTGGGCGGCGAATCCGACGCCTCACGCCGCTCTCGAAAGGGTCATGCCGATCGCCCGTCCGTTGAAGATCAAGGCGCCGATCAACGAGGCCGCGGCGGCCGCCAGGGCACCGTAGGTCGCGACGCCGAGCGCGCAAATCAGCACGACCGCGACGGCACCGGATCCGACAGCGACGCCGATCCGCCGCGCATTCCACTCCACCACAGCCTGTCGAACCGCTGGACGACCGACGCCATTTGCCCACTGCACGCCGAGAAGAAGCGCATACACCGTCAACTGCGAATCGTAAGGCTTCCCGTAGAGCGCCAGAGTTACCGGCGCCAACACCAAGAGCGGCACCACGAACGCTGAGCTGTAGACCAACGCCGCCGCGAGCTGCCGGAGCAGCAGGCGCGGCGCCTGGACCGGCTGCGTAGCCATCAAAGTTTCGCGGCAGCCTGTCAGGTTCAATGCCGGCAGAAAGATATCGACGATCAGTGCCGTGCGCGCGGCCACGGCGTACTGCGCCATCTGCATCGGCGGCGCCCAGACGGCGAGGACGCACAGGGGTCCCCACAGCAGCAACCCGCGCGCAAGGCCGATCAATTCCCGCGAGTCCACCCCTTGCAGTGCTTCACGACAAATCGGCCGGGAGCCCTCGCCTCGCGCGACGGGGAAGACACGCCAGGCGAGCGCCGCCGCCACTCCCGCAGAAACGAGGCTCCCCAGGAGGAACGCCCAGGAGTAAAGCGCGAGCGACGCGTCGGAAGGTGCGAGCACCACCGCAAGAAGCATGGAGAGGTTCACGGCATAGGCGGCCACGACGATGCCGAGCGTCCGATTGGCCGCGCGCAGCGCCTCGCCCAACAGGCTCGACAGGCTGACGCAGGGGACGGCGAGCACGAAGGGCAGATAGGTCTGCAATATGGTTTGCAGCTGCGGGGCCTGGATGTCGAGGTCTGCCGTCACGACCAAGAGAACTGCACACAGGAGGCTGGATCGCAGCAACATCCGCCGCGCGAGCTGCATCAGTAGTACTCCATTGGGAATACCGGTGCTCGTGGCGCGCCGCCCGATGATGTGCTGCGCCATGTGGATCTCGTACTTGCCCCGTAAGAGCGTGCTTAAGCCTAAGGCGATGACGAACCCGCGAAAGTAGACCCCCGCCTCCTCCGGAGTCAGAGCATGTACCACCGCCCAAGTCGCCAGGATCTGGAGCGCCGCGCCCAGAAGACGTAGCAACAGCTCTCCGATCCACGAATGCGCAGCGGTCGTGGAGCACTCGGCCCCGGCTGCTGCAGTCTCCGCCATGCCAGTTCCCCTCTTGCCGCAGCTAAACATTACACCCACGCGGGCCTACTTCGAAGTGGATGGGCCCGAATGCGCGGGTAAGCTTTCAGAACGCGAAGGCTCATGGGTCGTCTGGGCTGGCGCATCGTGCTCCCGCAGTCCTCCACCCAGGGCCTTGTACAGCGTCACGAGGTTTTGCAGACGCGTGAGCCGCACCGTTTGCAACTGCTGCTGGGCGCTATAGAGCTGGACCTGCGCAACGAGCGCGCTCAGGTAGCTGTCAACGCCGCCCCGGTAGCGCATGTCGGCCAGCCGATATGCCTTCTCCGAGGCGGTCACGAGAGCTTGCTGAGCTGCGAGCTGGTCATCGAGCGTGCCGCGGGCGACGAGCGCATCGGCGACCTCGCGGAAGGCGGTCTGAATCGCCTTCTCATACTGCGCGACCGCGGTATCGCGAGCGAGCTTGGTCGCCTGGAGGTTGGCGACGTTGGCACCGCCGGCGAAGATCGGGACGCTGATCTGCGGGGAGAAAGTCCAGGCCTGCGAACCGCCCTTGAAGAGGCCCGAGAGCTGCGCGCTTTCGGTACCGAAATTGCCGGTGAGCGAGATGGCGGGCAGGAACGCCGCACGTGCCGCGCCGATCTGTGCGTTGGCGGCCATGAGCTGATGCTCGGCGGCGAGTACATCGGGCCGGCGCACCAGCACGTCCGACGGAATGCCCTCCTCGAGCTCGGTTACCATATTTGGGCGGTCCAGGCCGCGGGAAAAATCGATACCGTCCGGAATCGGCGCGCCGAGCAAGAGCTGCAGCGCATCGCGGTCCTGACGCCAGCTGCCGGTTGTACTGAGCGAGGTTCGCGCGTGCCGTATCGACCGTGGTCTCGGCCTGGCGCAGCGCGAGCTCCGTGCTCGTGCCGCCGTTGAACAGCTTCTGCGTGAGCGCGTAGGACGTCCTCCTGGCTCTTCAACGTGTCACGGGTGATGTCGAGCAGGGTCTGATCGGTGAGCACCGTGATGTAGGCGGTGGCGACTTCCGCCACCAGGGTGAGCTGCACACTGCGCCTCGTTTCGCCCGAGCTGAAGTACTGCTGCAGGGCTGCGTGGCTCAAGCTGCGGATGCGACCGAAAAGGTCCAGCTCGTAATTCGTGAAGCCGACTCCGACGTTATAGGTGTGCACGGTAATCCCGCTCGGCGGAGCGCTTGCCGTCCCGCCGCCGCCCCCCGCTCCGACACCGGAAGGAACCTCAGCCTCCAACACACCGATGGGAATCCTTTCCGCCTGCTCGACAGCGCTGGCATCGATGGTCGGAAACAGCTGGGCGCGCTGGATGCGATATTGCGCCTGAGCGCTTTGCACATTCAGAACCGCGACGCGCAGGTCGCGATTGTTGGTAAGCGCGAGCGCGATCAGCTGCTGAAGCTGCGGATCGGGAAAGAACTCGCGCCAGCCGATGTCGGCGGCGGCGCGTGTCACCCGCGGTGCCGCCTGGGAGCGCCGGCACCGGCGCGGGCGGGCGATGATAGTGCGGCTCCAAGGTACAGGCGCCGAGGAGTGCGGCCACTGCCGCGGCCAGGAAACAGATGCGTCTGCAAGCCATCCTCAGCTCTCCGAAGCCGGTGGCGGGGACTGGGGTGGTAGCGCGGCTGTGCTGGCGGCGCGGACTCCTCGTGTCTTTGGCGATCGCCGAACACCGAGCGGACGCTCACGAAGAACACCGGTACGAGGAACACGGCGAGCACCGTGGCCGTCAGCATGCCGCCGATCACGCCGGTGCCGATGGCGATGCGCCCGCCGGCGCCCGCCCCGGTAGCGATCGCCAGCGGCAGCACGCCCAAGATGAAGGCCATCGAGGTCATGAGGATCGGCCGCAGGCGCTGGCGGGCCGCCGCGACCGTCGCCTCGATCAGATGCATGCCGCGCTGCGTGGTTTTCCAACGCGAACTCCACGATCAGGATCGCGTTCTTGGCCGAGAGTCCCACGGTGGTGAGCAGGCCCACCTGAAAGAAGACGTCGTTAGCCGAGTCCGCGCCAGAGCGTGGCGGTGATGGTGCCGATGATGCCGAGCGGCACCACCAGCATCACCGAGAAAGGGATCGACCAGCTCTCGTAGAGCGCCGCGAGGCACAGAAACACGATCGTGAGCGAGATGGCGTACAGCGCCGGCGCCTGCGAGCCCGAGCGTACCTCCTCGAAGGAGAGGCCGGTCCACTCGTAGCTCACGCCCTTGGGCAGCTTCGTCACCGCCGCTTCCATCGCGGCGAGCGCATCCCCGGTGCTCTTGCCCGGTGCCGGGGCGCCGAGGAATTCCAGCGCGGGTATGCCGTTATAGCGCTCCAACTTGGGCGAGCCCTGGATCCAGTGCGCCGAGGCGAAGGTCGAGAAGGGCACCATTTGACCGGCGCCGTTGCGCACGTACCAGAGACCCAAGTCCTGCGGCAGCATGCGCGAGTCGGCATCGCCCTGCAGGAACACCCGCTTGACGCGGTTGCGATCGACGAACTGATTGACATAGGCCGAGCCCCAGCCGGCGCCGAGCGCGTCGTTGATGTTGCCGATCGCAAGACCGAGCGCGCTCGCCTTTTCCCAGTCGATGTCGAGCTTGTACTGCGGCTCATCATCGAGGCCGTTCGGTCGTATCAAGCCGATCGCCGGGTCCTTGCTCGCCAATCCCAGTGAGTTGACCGCGCGCCTGCATCAGCGCCGCATGGCCGACATTGCCGCGGTCCTCCAGCTCGAAGTCAAATCCCGTGGCGTTGCCGAGCTCGAGCGCGGCGGGCGGTGCGAACGCGACCACGAACGCTCCCCGGATCTGGTGGAAGCGCCGGTTGGCGCGCTCCGCCAGGGCAAACACGGAGTTCTTTTTCCCCGGACGCTCCGACCAGTCCTTCAGGCGGACGAATAAGAGGCCGGCGTTCTGCCCCTGACCGCCGAAGCTGAAGCCGTTGACGGTAAACACGCCGCTCACGAGATCTTTCTCATCGTTGAGGAAGTAGTCGCGCGCCTCATTGAGCGCCCGCTGCGTGAGCTCACTCGCTGCGCCCGGCGGCGCCGACACCTGGCCGAACAAAATGCCCTGATCCTCATCCGGCAGGAAGGATTTCGGCACGCGCACGAACAAAGCGCCCATCGCCACCACGATGACCCCGTACACCAGGAAGTAGCGCCGGGTGCGACCCGTGACATGAGTGACCCCGCGCTCGTAGCCGCGATTCATCCGGTTGAAGCCGCGATTGAACCAGCCGAAGAACCCTCGCTCGCGCTCGTGGGCCGCCGCGACCCGCGGCTTGAGAAGCGTCGCGCACAATGAAGGCGTGAAGATCAGCGCCACCATCACCGACAGAGCCATGGCCGAGACGATGGTGATGGAGAACTGACGATAGATGACACCCGTAGAGCCGCCGAAGAAGGCCATGGGCAGGAACACCGCCGATAACACCAGGGCGATGCCGACCAGGGCGCCCGTGATCTCGCTCATCGAGCGTCGTGTCGCATCCTTCGGCGAGAGTTTCTCCTCCTCCATCACGCGCTCGACGTTCTCCACGACGACGATCGCATCGTCCACCAACAGGCCGATGGCGAGCACCATGCCGAACATGGTCAGCGTGTTGATCGAGTATCCCGCGGCGGCAAGTATGGCGAAGGTGCCCAACAGCACCACCGGGACGGCGATGGTTGGAATCAGCGTGGCCCGGAAGTTCTGCAGGAACAGGTACATCACCAGAAACACCAGCACGATCGCCTCGAAAAGCGTCTTCACGACCTCATCGATGGAGACGCGCACGAATGGCGTCGTGTCATAGGGATACACGAGCTTGAGGCCGGGTGGGAAGAACGGCGCCAGCTTGTCCATGGTCGCGCGCACCGCGTTGGCGGTATCCAGAGCGTTCGCGCCTGGGGCGAGCTTCACCGCCAGACCCGCCGCCGGCTTGCCGTTGTACTCGGTGTAGACCGCGTAGCTCTCGGCGCCGAGGCCGATGCGGGCGACGTCCCGAAGCCGCACCTGCGAGCCGTCGGTGTTCACCTTGAGCAGCACGCGGCCGAACGCCTCCGCATTGGTGAGCCGCTCTGGGCCGATGATGGTGGCGTGCAGGCGCTGCCCCCTCATCGAGGGAAGCCCTCCCAGCTCCCCGGAAGGAACCTGCAGGTTCTGCACCTGCAGCGCCGTCATTCACGTCCGTCGGTGTCAGCCCATAATTATTGAGCTTCGCGGGATCCAGCCAGATGCGCATCGCGTACTGGGCGCCGAACAGCTGATAGTCACCGACCCCGGGTGTGCGGCTGATCGGATCCTGTACGTAAGAGGCGATGTAGTCGCTCACGTCCTAGCTGATCATCGAACCATCGCTCGAGTAGAAGCCGATCACGAGCAGGAAATTGCGGGTGGCCTTGACGACCCGCAACCCCTCCTGCTGCACTTCGAGCGGCAGCAGCGGGGTGGCGAGCTGCAGCTTGTTCTGCACTTGCACCTGGGCGATGTCGGGATTGGTGCCCTGCTCGAAGTAGAGCGTGATGGTCATGTTGCCGGTGGCATCGCTTTCGGACCCGAAATAAAGCAGATGATCGATGCCGCTCAACTGCTGCTCGATAACCTGCGTGACGGTGCTTTGCACGGTGTCGGACGAGGCGCCGGGATAGGTGACCTGGATGGAGATGGCAGGCGGGGCGATGCTCGGATACTGCGCGATGGGCAACGTCGTGATGGCGAGTGCGCCCATCAGCATGACGACGATGGCGAGTACCCAGGCAAAGACAGGGCGGTCGATGAAGAAGTTGACCATGGCCGGCGCCTACTTAGCGGGACCTGCAGCGGACGCGGCTCGCGGCTGCGCCGTCTTCTCATCCGGAGGCCGGTACTCCTCGGGCGCCACCTTGGCGCCGGGCTTCGCCGACTGGATCCCCTCGACGATGACGCGGTCCCCCGGTTCGAGCCCCGACGTCACCAACCATTGATCGCCGATGGCGCGATCGGTCACGAGGCTCCGCAGTTCGACGGTATTGTCCGCACCCACCACGAGTGCATTGGGCGCACCCTTCTGATCGTGGCTGATGCCCTGCTGCGGCGCCAGCACGGCGCCCTGACGCACGCCTTCCTGGATCTCTTCGCGCACGAACATGCCCGGCAGCAGGAGTCGCTCGGGATTGGGCATCAGCGCACGCAGCGTGACCGAGCCTGTGCCCTGATCCACCGTCACCTCGGAAAACTCCAACGTGCCGGGGCGGGCGTAGTCGCTGCCATCTTCCAGCCGTACCCGCACCTGAGCCTTTCCCGCCTCGTTTTGCTTGAGCAGTCCCGCGGCGGCCTCCCTTTTCAAGCGCAGCAGGGTCGTGGTTGGTTGGGTCACATCCACGTACACCGGGTCGAGCTGTTGGACGGTGGCGAGCGCGGTGGCTTGATTGGCGGTGACCAGCGCTCCTTCCGTGATCAACGAGCGGCCGATGCGGCCCGTGATCGGAGACAGCACTCGGGTGTAGATCAGATTGATGCGCGCCGTTTCCACCGCCGCCTGTGCCTGCAGGTGCGAGGCCACGGCATTGTCGTAATCCTGCTTGCTGACTGCATTCGCTTCGGCCAGCGGCTTGTAGCGCTCCGCAAGTGCCCGGGCGGACGCATCCGCCGCAACGGCGCTGTCGTAACTGGCCTGATAGGGCGCCGGATCGATCTGGTAGAGCTGCTGCCCTGCCTTGACGTCGCTGCCCTCGACGAACAGCCGCTTCAGAATGATGCCGTTGACCTGCGGTCGCACGTCGGCGGTACGGTAGCCCGTCACGCGTCCGGGAAGCTCAGTGGTAATCGGCACCGCCTGAGCTTGTACGGTGACGACCGAGACTTTCGGCGGTGGCGGGGCCGGCGGCGGAGGCTTATGCCCACAGCCGGTGAGCAGCACCGCGCCCAAGACTACGAGGTGCACGGCCACCCCTGCGGCGAGGCGACCGCCGGTCACAAGGAGCACAACTTGGAAGTCATCAATTCAGCTACTTCTTCCAGTTCGTGTACCCGTCTCTGTGCTCTATCCCTCATGATTCTCTTCCAGACCTACGCTCTGTAATATCGATGCTGGCGCCTACTCGGGTGTCGGAAAATTCTGACACCGGCATTCACCGCAGCCATAGGCGGTCCCAGGGAGATCATGGTTGCACCCTGTCGCCCACGCAGCATCCCAAACACGGTCCCCTAGAAAAGAGGCCCGCGACGATGTTTGCTAGCGCTAGAGTGACGTGGGAAAAGTCGGGCGCTCGAGCAACCACCTTAATAGTCGCGGGCCGTCAGAAGGCCAGGCCTGCCGGCCCACTCTATTGCAGCCGCGGATGAAAAGGATTGCACCTCGCTGACATGACTTGTTCATTCATGCTGCAAAGGTTAAGAAGGCAATCGCTTTGCAGCGGCCCTGAGGCGCAGGCTCGATGTGGTCGGCAGGTCGCTGTGTCGGAGAAGACTTATGCCGCCTTGTAGACTGCTGCCACGACACCTGAGCCGAACGGGGTCGCGCTGGTCAGTCGCAGATCTACTGGGCTGCGCAGTCCGGAGAACGGGTTTCGACGTAACCTCTGACTGTTCATTGCTCAACGGTCGCTAGAACATTGAATCAACCCGTGAAGTAAATGTAAGCGGCCAAAATGCACGCCAATATGAATGCCGATGCGGCGACCTCGCGCCAGCTCCAACTGGCGCGGCTCTTGTCTCGATCCGAACCGCTGAGCGTGGCGAAAGTGAGACCTTGAATTTGCGCCGCATCGGGCGCCGCGCTCGCGAGACTCACGCCGATGAGGACCAGCGCCGAGACCGCCGTAATCAGCACGCTGAAGTACTGAAAATTGATGTTGTTGATCACCCAGAGCAACGATCCATGCGCATAGCCGCCGGCAACACTCTGCATCTGCAGAGAGACCGGCGTATCGATGAGCATGCGCATGGCGCCGAGCGCAAAGCCAGCGACCAGCGCCCAGAAACAACCCTGCGCATTGGCACGCCGCCAAAACACGCCGAGAAAGAACACGACGAAGATCGGCGGGGCCAAGTAGCTTTGTACCGCTTGCAGATAGCCGTACAGTCCGTGCGCGCCGCGGATCACCGGGATCCAGGCGAGTCCTAGCACGACACAGGCGATGGTTGCCAGCCTGCCTGTGTGGACCAGCTCCTTTTGCGAGGCCTTCGGCCGCCATTTCTGGTAGAGATCCACCGTAAACAGCGTCGAACAAGCATTGAATACGCCCGCCAGCGAGCCCATCAATGCCGAGAGCAGTCCCGCCACCACGATGCCGCGCAATCCTTCGGGCAGGAGATATTTCACCATGAGAGGGAATGCGGACTGGGTCGCCGCCGCCACGGGCTTGCCATCCGCCGACACCATCGAGGCGAGTTCCGGGATCTTGCCGCTTTTCGCCAGAGCGAAACAAATCAATCCCGGAACGATGAACAGGTACACCGGAAACAGTTTCAGAAATGCCGCGAAGATACTGCCGCGGCGCCCCGCGCGTTCGTTCGGGGCGCCCAACACCCGCTGCACAATGTACTGATCCGTACACCAGTACCACAGGCCGATGATCGGCGCGCAGATCAACATACCCGGCCAGGGGAAGTTGCCGTTGAAATACCATGCTTGTCGCGTCAACATGCCCGAGGCATTGGTTTCCATCACTGGCGCCCAGGTCGAGACTACGCCGGGCGGGCTGATCGGTTTCCATAAATTCAGCATCTCGGAGCCGCAAAGCCGCCGCACTTCCGACCAGCCTCCAATCACGTGAAGACCATAGAAGGTGAGCAATGCGGAACCGCCGATTAGGACGATCACCTGTACGGCATCGTTGTAGGCAACCGCGCGCATCCCGCCGAGCCCCGTGTACAGGCCCGTGAGCCCGATGGTGCCGATCGAACCAATCCAAAAACTGTCAATGACGTGTCCGGCCACGGTCAATTTCATCTCGGGCAGCAAGGATGAAAAGACAACCCCTCCCGCAAACACGCCCACCGCGATCTTCGAGACCACAAACGTGACGAGCGAAACGACCGACAGCACGTAGCGGGAGCGCACCGAGAACCGCCGTTCGAGAAACTCCGGCATGGTGTACACGAGCGAGCGCGCGTAAAACGGCACGAACACCCAGGCCAGCACCAACAGGCACCAGGCGTGCAACTCATAATGCGCGAGCGCGACGCCGTCCTGCGCGCCGGAACCCGCCAAGCCCACGATGTGCTCCGAGCCGATATTCGAGGCGAATATCGAAGCGCCTATGATCCACCAAGGCAAATTGCGCCCGGCCAGAAAGTAGTCCGCGGCAGTGTCCTGGCGTTTACGCACAACCCACGCGGCGACGCCCAGCAGGATCGAGAAGTACAGGGCAATTGCCAGCCAATCATAGCCGCCGAGTGTGTGTGCGCTCATCGGAAACTCTCTTTATAAATTGCTACAACCCTTCGACCTTGGCAGGATGGTGAATAATCGGGAGGACGTTGGGTATAGAGCGGCCCGTGGATGGGTGAGTATCGAGTCTGACTGTGATTGTGGATGACTTCTATGCAAAACGCCGGTGTCACGACTCTGCTGTCTGCCTTGGTAGGGGCATTCCTTATTGTACATTCTGTGTCCGCCGCTCCTGCGCGGCCCGCGCGCGCCGCCGTATTCGGCCATGTCGGAGAAGATACCGTGGAGATCTATACGCTCAGCAACGTCCATGGCATCGAGGCTCGGATCATGACCTATGGAGCGAGTATCGTGTCGCTCAAAACTCCGGATCGTGGCGGCCACCTTCAGAACATCGTATTGGGTTTTGACACTCTCGATCCCTACCTCGCCGGCGTACCCTACTACGGCGCCACGGTAGGCCGCTATGCCAACCGTATCGCCCAGGCGCGTTTCACGCTAGACGGTGCTACCTACAATCTTGTGGCAAACGACGGGCCGAACAGTTTGCACGGCGGCTTGCGCGGCTTCGACAAACGCGTCTGGAAGGCCGATGCGACTGCCTCCCGCAACAGCCTCAAGCTCACCTACGTGAGCGCTGCCGGAGAGGAAGGCTACCCCGGGCAATTGACTGCGCATGTGACCTATCGCTTGCTCGAGGATGACTCCCTCAGCATCGAGTATGAGGCCACAACCACCGCTCCGACGCCGGTGAATCTTACCAATCACGCGTATTTCAACTTGAGCGGCGATCCGACCCGCAGCATTCTGCAACATAAACTTACAATCAATGCCGACAAGTTCACGCCGGTTGACGCCACGCTCATTCCCACCGGCGAGCTGCGCGCCGTCGCCGGCACGCCGTTCGATTTCCGCAGCGAGGCCGTCATCGGCAGCCGCATCGATGCGGACGATGCGCAACTAAATGTCGGGCGCGGCTACGACCATAATTGGGTGCTGAATGCCGCACACGGCAATGCGCTTCGATTCGCGGCGTTGCTCGCCGACCCGGTTAGCGGCCGAGTACTGGAAGTGCGCACCACGCAACCGGGCCTGCAGTTTTACTCCGGCAATTTCATGGACGGCAAGCAGGCCGGCCAGGGAAGCGTTTACCGTTATCGAACCGGCTTGTGCCTGGAAACGCAGCACTTTCCCGACTCCCCAAATCAGCCGGCCTTCCCGAGCACCATCCTGCGGCCGGGCGAGACCTACGCACAGAAGACCGAGCTGCATTTTCGCACGCTCAAGGCACCGAATTAGCATGCGAAGTCCGCATTGTCGAGTGACGCTCAGCTCCGCGAGGGACTCCGCTGTATTTGGTCTACGCCATCCAGGGATTGATGACATCAACGCCGCAGTCCTCAAAGTCCTTCACGTTGCGCGTAGCGAGGCTTGCTCCTCGCGAACGAGCGATTGCGACAATTATGGCGTCGAACTGGCTGATAGGTTTACCCGCCGTTCGTCGCGAGGCGGCAATCTCCGCGTACATGTCCGCAGCATCGCTGTCGAAACTTAAGACTTGATCGGCGAAATCTGCATCAAAAATTTTCCTCGCGGCATCCCACAGTCCTCGACGACGCTTGCCATCGGCGAGCAATCGAATGCCGTAGAGAATTTCGCCGCGAGATATGGTGGTAACAAATAACGACGCGCGCGGCTGATTCGCCAGCCAATCCAGGACCGACGGTTCAGGCACCGGTCGTAGGGCCTCAGAAAGCACATTGGTATCAAGGACGATCATGTATCCAAGTTCACCGGCTCACGTATGGCCTCGCGAGGCGCAGTCTCCAACTCCACCCCTCCCAGCGGCTCAATACGTGCACGAATGGAATCCACGAGAGATCCCTTCCGCGAACGTCCGGTTGACAGTGCCGTCCGAAGAATATCGCGCGCTTCCTCCTCCATTGAGCGGCCATGGTGGGCTGCCTGCACCCGAAGTCGAGCCTTGAAGCGCTCATCTATGTCCCGGATTGTTATACTCGCCATACGCTCCTCCATACATCAATGATTGCATATTAATCATTGATTGCAATTGACGCAACCGGGGTTGCTCGATTCTGGCGCGGCCGCGGACGGCATTTAGGTGCCCCAGCGACTGTCTTTGCGACAGAGCCCCCACTGCCCACGGCTAATTTAGTGACGGACTCTACAGTGGGCAACCGCCCAGTTGCCATAAGGTGATGCGCAGTCTCGTCACGAACGGGCGCGGGATACTTGTAAGCATCAAGGACATGGCTAAGTCATTTAACACGAGCTTTCGATGACCCGGACCAGTCTGGCGGAGTTCGACCCGTTCTTCGAGCCGCAGGTCGCGCATGCGCCGACCATCCTGCTGGACCCCGCGAAAATGGGGGTCGACGCGGCGTCGGGTGCCGCCCGTTTGGGCAGCGGCAGCATGCTGCTCAACCGCTTCAAGCTGCTGGAGATGATTGGCGAGGGTGGCATGAGCCGCGTCTACAAGGCGGTCGATCTGCGCAAGGTCGAAGCCGGCGCCGCCGATCCACACATCGCAATCAAGGTTCTCACGGTTCCTTTTGCAAACCCCTCGGACGCCATGGCGGTGCTGTCCCGCGAGGCCCACAGCCTGCAGAGCCTGACGCACCCCAACATCGTTCGCGTATTCGATTGCGATCGCGACAACGACATCGTGTTCATGACCATGGAGCTGCTCAGCGGCCAGTCGCTGTTCGACAAACTGCGCGCCGCCAAGAGCGAAGGCGGCCTGTCGCGCGACACTGCGCGGCGGCTGATCAAGAGTATTGCCCATGCGCTGGAATTTGCGCACGGCAAGAACATCCTGCATGGCGATTTGAAACCGGGGAATGTCTTCATCACTCATTCGGGTGAGATCAAGGTCATCGACTTTGGTCTGGCGCGCCTCATGGTTCAGCCCGGAGAGGTGCAGCCGAAAGCCGTCGCGAATGCGGCGGACCGAATGCGCGCCCTGACGCCCGCCTACGCCAGCCCCGAGATGCTGGAGAACGAGGAGCCTGACCCGCGCGACGATGTGTACGCATTGGCCTGTGTCGCCTGGAAGCTAATGACGGGCAATCTTCCCTTCAAGGCGAAGGACCCGTCCGCAGCACGCAACGTGGCTCAATTGGCGTGTCCGCGTGAACTCTCACGGCGCGAGTTTCGCGCCCTGTGCCACGCCTTGCAATTCGAGCGCGAGAAGCGCACGCCCTCGGCGCGGCAGTTTCTCCTCGAGTTCAGCGGTGCCGGCAGCAAAGTCTCATGGCCCGTGACGGCGGGCATTGCCGTCTCGATGACGGCCCTGATTGCGGCGGCTGCCTTCTTCGCCCGGCACCCGGTCACTCGGAAAACACCGGCAACACCCGTGGCACCCGCGGTCGCGACTGCGCCGTTCGCGCCCGCACCGGGACAGGTATTTCGGGATTGTCCGACATGCCCACTGATGAAGGTTTTGGCTGCGGGCGACTTCCAGCAGGGCACGCCAGCTGGCGCCGACGCCTTGGCGTTTGAAATGCCGCAGCACAAAGTCACGATTGCCCATGCCTTTGCCGCCGGCGTCTACGACGTGACGGTGGGTGAATACTCGGAGTTCGTGGCCGCAACGGGCGTTGGCACGAATAGTTGCGCAACGTACGACGGCGCGTGGCGAGTTAATCCATCCGTGACCTGGAGGAACGCGATCGAGTCGCAAACCCCGTCGCACCCGGTCAGTTGCGTGTCCTGGCACGACGCCAAGGACTATGCCGCGTGGTTGTCTCACACCACGCACCAGACGTATCGATTGCCGAGCGCCTCGGAATGGGAATATGCCGCCCGCGCCGGATCTGCCGCGCAAGTTCCCTGGAGCACGCCGGCCGAGGCCTGCTCCTACGCCAACGTCGCCGACCAGACGGCCGCGCGGCATTACCGAGGTTGGAAGGTGTTGCCCTGTGCAGACGAATTCGTGCAGTCGGCGCCGGTGGGATCGTTTAAAGAAAACGCATTCGGCTTGTACGACATGCTCGGCAACGTTTTCCAGTGGACCGAGGATTGCTGGACCGATGACTACCAGGGCGCACCAATTGACGGATCGGCACAATCCGCGGGCGACTGCACCCAGCACGAATTGCGCGGCGGTTCCTGGTTCACGCAACCCGACTTCGTCCGGACTTCTTATCGGAATCGCTTCGACGGCAACTACCGCAGCACCAGCATTGGTTTCCGATTGATTCGCGAGATACGGCAATGAGGCGACTCGCGCAAATCGTGCCGAGCGTAGCGGCCCTGTTGCTGCTGACACTGCTGGCCTCGAGCCGCGTTGCGGCTGCCGCCTCGGAGCGCACCTGCGTGAACGGCGAAGAGCAGAATCCGGACATCGCCGCCGGAAAGACGGCGCTACAGCGATGGCCCAGCCAGGTCGGAAAGCGCATCGAACTGGCCAACTTACTCGAAAAAGCCGGCTGTTACGATGAGGCGGTTCACTTGCTGGAGGAGGGGCAAAAGTACAATCCCTACAATCCGAGTTTGCAGTTTAGTCTGCGACGCGCCCGCAATCTGGTTAAAGAAGAACACTACCTCGAGGGCATTGATCAAGCCGAAGCCAGCGCGCGACTGAATCGGAAAATGGAGCGCTGTACGCGCGAGGCCGAAGTTGCCGCTTGCGACGAGGTTTTGAGCCAACAGCCGAACAACACGACAATACTCATCGCGAAGGGTGACGCCCTGATGAAGGCACATCGGCCCGCAGAGGCCTGGAGAGCCTACATCCGAGCGAGCGAACTCGCGCCCAATGACACCGCCCTCACCGCCAAGCTGCAAGCCCTGCGGTCGCAGCGCCAAGCCTTATTGAAACGCTGCACCGACGGCGACGGCGATGCGGCGCTGCAGGCGTGTAAATCCGTGCTGGTGAAGGGCGCGCCCAATGAGTTCGAGACTACAGTGCGCATGGCGCTGCTGCAGCAGCGCGCCAATCAGGCCTCGCAGGCGCTCGATTCATACATCGCGGCCGATTCCCTGCGCCACGGCGACAAGGGGGTTGCGCTCGCAATTCTGGCACTGCTCCAGAGCACCCAGCGCAAGGACGCGATTGCGCTGGCGGCGCGAGGTTCATCCTTGGTCACATTGGGCCGCTCTCGCGAGGCGCTGGCGCCACTGCGGCAGGCGAAGGCCTTGGAACCCGAACTGCCCGATATTGATCAGCAGATTAAAACGGCCGAGGCGCTGGTACGGACGGAATCGACAGTGCACAAGGAGCGGCCAACCCAGGTGGCTGCGGTCAGCGCCGAGGCGGAAACCGTGGTGGAGCCGCAAAACTTCTCAAATGTGGCGGAGGCCACCCGTTCGAATTAGGCGCGTACGGTGTTTCGATCGTCAGGCGCCGGTCAGTGATCGAATCTTCTGCGCATCCACCCGTGAGTGGATTAAATCCGCGGTGCCTCATCGACCGAACTCCTGAGATGCGTAACCGGGCCTGTCGGTAATCCGCACCGCGGCACTAGGTCGCTCAAAGGCGCTTCAGTCTGCGGCCTGTATCAGGCGCAGCTATAAACAATTCTCATCAGGATCGTTCTATCCGCGTCCACCCGGGACTAAATAGACTGGAGTCGCATCTCGAAATGGGATTGCGGCGGCTCTCGCAATCCGCGACTTCGCAACTACGAGCAGGAGTTTGGGTTCTTCTTTGAACTCGGACCTTAAAAAGTGAGTACGGTTGGGCTCGAATCTATGATCCTTCAAGTTTTCGTTGTAGTTTTCTTCGATGGCTTCGTATTGATGCTTGGCATATTGAGCGTAATGCGTGGTCTGTATGCATTGGGTGTTTGCCAGCGTCCGCAGATTTCTACAGATCAGGCGGGGAACATCTCATTGGAACGGCTCGAAAACCAAACACGCCGAACGGTAAGAGCAATCATGCAAGCATCGCACCGCGGGTTTGCACAAGTTGACGTACGAATCAACCAGGCGAGTCGGTAGGTCTTTGACGACGATTGCGATACCTCAAGGAGGCCCCATGCAATTAAAACCCACCGCCGTCAACAGGTCGATTCACTCGTTGGAAACGTCGCATGAATCAGCTTCGCATCGTGTCCACGACGATAATCGTACTAATGCGAAGCGCACCACTCCCCGTTTGAGCGCCGGTTAGTCGAGGTACTTGTGGGAACGAGAGGTCGCCGGAGCCGAGCGCGTCGGAGACGATCGCGAGCGAGCCCGAGATTGACGACGTCGAGAAGGACATGGTCACGGAACGGCTTGGTGAGGAACTCGATGGCGCCACCCTTCATGGCCTGTACGCTCGCCGCCTAAAACTTGGCCGTGAAGGCGACAAAAAGCTGGCGGCCGAAGATGTCGTAAATATCGTAGGTATTTGCCGCGCCGCCAGCTACGATCGGATTGAGGATGACCGGCGGGGCCGTATCGAGGACGTTATTGGCACCGGCTCGTATCTGCAAAATCCTGTTGACGTTCCAGGTCGCCTGCAGGTCCAGGTAACTGTAAGACGGGATCGTCGCATTGAAGGCGTCGTACGTACCCCACGTGGAGTAGTGCAGCGTCGGATCGCCGGTGTTGTTGTCTTCCGAAACCCTTCCGATATAGCGCCATGTCGCTGAGAACGAGGCGCTCCAAGGCGTCTCCCAGGTCGTACGGAAGATGTGGTGCCAGCGCGGATTATTGTCTGGCAGGTGAAGCCGAAGAGCCCGGCGCAATCATACGTATGGGCCCCCGGGATCGGGGTCGACTCGGAGTGCTGCAAGTACGCGCCGTTCAACGTCCACACCAGGTCGCCAAAACCCGCCGGCAGTTCGAGCTTGTAGTTCAACTGCGCATCGATGCCGCTGACCAGCGCGGCGCCGGCGTTGATATTGGTCTGTACGATATAGCCGCCGCCCGCGATCGAGATGCCGGTCAGGCAGCCGGTATTCGGGTTGCGCACGATCTGGCTGCAGTAGACGGGGTTGCCGGTGGTCGCGCAGGTGCTGACGATGACCGACGCGGGAATGGTGGTGACTTCATCCTTAAGCTTGATGTGATAGTAGTCGAGGCTGCCGGTCAGGTGCGGGATCTGGCTCGGCGCGAAGTTCAAGCCAACGGTGTAGGTCTCGGCTTTTTCGGGTTGCAAGAGCGGGTTGCCGCCCGTCAATTCCGAGAGTTGCCCGGCGGCACCCTGCGGCACACGATTGGTGGAGCCGCCGTTGCCGTACTGCGCAGCCGTCACTCCGGTGTTCTCGCATTGAGCCAGAGTATAGGTGGCTGGCGTCGTCCCTACCGGGGCACACGGGTCGTTGCCGTACTGGAAACCGGCAACGCTCTGTGGGTTGTACAACTCGATGACGGTCGGCGCGCGGATTGCAGTGTTATAAGAGGCCCTGAACCTGTAATCGGCGATCGGCGCGTACTGCAGTTCGAACTTGTAGGTGTTGGTGATCGTGGAAGGAGCACCGGCGTACGAATAATCCGAGTGCCGGAAGCCGGTATCGAACAACAGATCCTTTGCAAATGGCTTGTCCTGCACGAGAGGCGCGCGCAACTCGGCGAACGCCTCGTCGACCGATACGCTGTTGTCGATTGATACCGCCGCCTGGCCGAATCCTGACAGCAAGCCGCTCTCTTCGGCGTAGTCCGGCTGGAAATACTCGTGATCGTTGCGATGCTCCCAGCCGATGTTCACGGCCACCCCGTCCGTCGCCAACGGCGAGGTGATGCCGTACTTGCCGAGCTGCCCGGTAATTTCCCCGTGCAGCGTGCGCAGAGTCGAGGTTCCCTCGCTGGTACCGGATAGGTACAGGTATTTGAGTGCGTTCTGCGTGACGCCGCCGTCTGCGAAGATGTTGTACGGCACGCATGTACCCCCGACGACGCACACCGGGTTGGCCGCGGTGCCCGTCACCTGCAGAGCATTGACGATGCCCTGGAAATTCAAGTATTTGTCGTTAGAGTTGAAGAACGTCGTGTAGTAATACTGGCCATAGGCGTCATAGCTCCACGCATCCAAAAAATCACCCCTGGTACCGATCACCGCTCGGTAGTTCTCATGCTCGAAATCCGAAAAGCGCCCGCCGCCCTCGACGTTGCGCCGACCGATCTCAACATTGGTACAGTTGGGCGACAGTGCACTACCCGTGACTGTGCATCCAGCATTGGGGGCAGTGGTTGCCGCAGCAATCTGGGCCGGCGTACACAGGATTGCCTGTTCTTGGCCGCTCAGTAAAGGATTGTTGCAATTGATGTTGTAATTGTTGGACACGGTGTCGAGCGGATTGAGGCTCCTGAACAAGGCCGCCGGCGCAATCTGCTGGTGGGTCTTGTCATCCATGAAAAAGAACTCGAAGTACGGTTGAAGCGCATCGCTGATCGCTTCGTGCGCCATGAACGCGGCGTTATATCGGTCGTCTTCGCGCGTCATATAGATATAGGGCTGGGAGTTGAAGGCGGCCGGCGGCGTCGTCAAGACCGAGCCGTTCGGCACTAAGTTCGTCCCGAAGACGCTGTACACCGTGAGCGAGTTGGGGTTGAGTGTGCTCGTCGGGCGAAAGAAATTCGAATTCGACGAGCCGCCGCAAGTGATGCCCGTGACAAACCCGGTTTTAGGATCGGTGGTTGGCTCCAACTGGCAGCCGCCGTAGTCACGGTCGCTGCTGGGCACAGGATCGGCGTGCCGGTAGCTTAAGAAGGCCGTGATATTGCCTTTGCCCTCGTCGAAATTCCTGCCCACCAACGCATCGAAGGCGCGCTGGCGTCCGTCGGTCACCGACCCAGTCGCTGGTACGGAGCCATTGAACTGGCTCACCAAGTTTTGGATGTATGTGTTGTTGTTGTCGTGCTGGTACTCGTCGTACTGCCCATCGATCTGCACGCCTTCGAAGTTCTTCTTCATGATGAAGTTGACAACGCCCGCGATGGCATCGGAGCCGTACGCTGCAGATGCGCCGCCAGTGACTACTTCGACGCGTTCGACCAGGCCCGCCGGGATTTGGTCGAGGTCGGGCGCGGGCGACGCGATTGCGGTATTGGGAGAACCCTGTCCGAGACGGCGGCCGTCCACCAGCACCAACGTGCGGTTCGGACCCAAGCCGCGCAAGTCCGCGGTGGCGACGCCCCCAGGAGTGGATAAACCGGGCGTGCCGTTACCCAAGTCCTGGCCCAATGCATTATTGAAGTTCTGCGGCAGCTGGGTGATGACGTCGCTGATATCGGTCTTGCCGGAGACCTGGATGGACTTCGAATCCAATGACACGATCGGGCTCGTGCTCACTTCATTTGGCGCGGCAATGCGCGACCCGGTTACGATGATTTCTTGCAGGGGTTGAGGCTCGGCGGGCGCTGCGAGCGGCTGCTGTACCGGCATCGGCGGCGTCTGCGCCAACAAGTACCGATCCGATGCGGCGCTTTTGGTTTCCTGCGCGGACGAAGCCCCGCCGCTCGCTCCCAGTTGCAGCGATACTCCGGCCCCTTCCGAGAGTGAGGAGGTCGTCACGGGGACCACGGTCACCGTATTTTCATCCAGATAGCGGTAAGTCAGGCCGGTGCCGGAGAGCAGCTGTTCCAACGCCTCGTTAGTGGTCATATCTCCGTTCGCACCGTTCGTGCGTATGTCTCGAACAGTGTTGGACAAGTACAGCACCTGCAATCCGCGGCTCTGCGCAAGCTGCTTGAGCGCGGGCCCAAGACCTTGCGCGGCGATATGCGTGGGTTCGCGCATGGACGCGCTGGCACTATCGGCTACGGAAAGACCGACGATGGAAAGGCAAACGGCTGCCGCGACAACTGCAATACGCATTAACGCTCCCGCGCCTCTTGCGAGGTTATCGATGCCGGCCGGCCAACATGGCCGCCGATCCCTATTGCAGTAGAGCGTTGTCACATAAAAAATGGGTATGGTCAGTGCGCTTCGCGGCGAAGGACGCGCACTTGCTTCTCCGTTTCGATCACCTGAATCGAGTTCTGGCTGCGCAAGAAATTGATGAGCGACGCAGGATCGGTCGACGAGTAGACGCCGCTGATCCTGAGCATCTCCAACTCATGATCATCGATGGTCAGCGGCCGCCGGTTGTAGCGATTGAATTCCTCGGCAACATCGCTCAGCGGCGTTTCTTCGAATATCAGACGCTTCTGCACCCAGGCCGTCGCGACCGCGGTGTCGGTGCGCGTCGGCTTTGTCACGGTATGCGGCAGGACCGTGAGCTGTTCGCCCGCCGATAGCACGACCCCGGCCGACCCGGGACTGTCGGACGCGTCGAAGGTTTCGACGCGGCCTTCGACGACGGTCACGACCGTCGCGGCCTGCTTCTTGTAGACGTCGAATTCGGTTCCTACCGCGCGCACTTGAGCGTCGCCCGCGCGCACCACGAATGGCCGTTGCTTATCCTTCGCGACGCGAAAGAATGCCTGGCCTTCGACCAGCGTCAGCGTCGCGCTCATGTTCCGTGAGTCGAACCTGAATCGTCGATCGCGCGTTGAGTTCAACGGTCGAGCCATCCACGAGCTGCACGGTTCGCTGCTCGCCGATCCCGGTGGAGTAGGAGCCGCCAGTGATTGCCGCCGACGCAAGAGCAGCACGGTGACGGCGGCGAGCAGCGCGACAGCCGCCATGGCCAGACGCGCGCCGCGCCGCCAACGCGGCGGCAAAGCCGCCTCGACCGGGGCTGGGGCATGCGAGGCAGCAAGTGCCTGGGGATAGCGCGATCACATCGGGCTCGCTGCGCGCCCGGGCGATCAGTGACGCGATGTCGATTCTGCCCTCGGGGTCGGAGCTGGGAAGCTCGGCCCACACGCCCGATACCTCGAGATAGGCCTGGATGTGTTCCGGCGAGCGGCGCAGCCACTCGATGAATCGCAAGCGCGCCTCACCGTGTACATCACCGGCTCGGAATTCAATGAACCACGACGCCGCTTCGGCGACGATCGCCGGATGAGTTTTTCCGTTCGAGATTCCGATTCTCATAGTTTCATGGCGCCTTCCGTTGCCCGTAAGATTTCGACAATGCTCGACCGCGCGCGCCAGGTATTTCTTGGCGGTTTCTCGCGACACGCCCAACTCATCACCGACCTCCTGGACTGAATAGCCTGCAATTCGGTGCAGCACCAGCGCGGTCGCGACGCGCGCGGGTAAGCGCGCGAGCATCGCTCGAGTTCTTCAAGCCGCTGCGCCTGGGCGACCTGATCAGGCGGATCATCGCTCGAGGTGGTCCGCAGCTCCGAAAACACCTCCGCAATATCTACCGAAACCGGCTCGCTCGAGCGGCGCACTGCGTGCTGATGGATCACGTGGCTCGCTATGGTAAAAAGATACGCCTCCGGACTGCGGATGCTCTCGCAACCCTCGACGCGCAATAAGCGCAAGAACACTTCTTGGGCCAAATCGGGAACGTCGGCGGCATTGCGCAGCCGCACGGACAGAAAGCGACGCAGCCGCGGTCCATACCGGGCCGCGATGTTTGCGACGAAGCTACGATTATCTGGTACAGCCACGCCCGTCCAACCCTTTTGGTCGAGTCCTTCCTTGGGCATTAGAGCGCTTTCCCGAAGAAATTGGGTATGCCGGGCGACTTGGGGCTACTGAACGCTATTGCTGCGCTGCGAGATCCTGGTGATCCGACCTTTGTTCATCGGGCGCTATTTTTTTGGGCTCACGCGTTTCGGGTGATCAATCGCTCGCCCCGCGACACGCTGCGCCGCCGGGTATACGCTCATAGCAACCCGATCTAAGCGATCTGCGGATCGGCTGATACTCTATTCGGGGTCTTGGTAGGACTCGCGTGGCCTCTGATCGAGACAGCAATGACCGACACTCTTCTCTATGCAGGTGCGGGACTTCTGGTCGGCACGATGGTCGGCCTTACCGGCGTCGGCGGCGGATCGATGATGACGCCGATATTGATGCTCCTGTTTGGGCAATCACCGTCGGTTGCGGTGGGGACGGACCTCCTGTTCTCCGCAACCACGAAGCTGGTGGCGACCGCCTCCTTCGGATTTAGTCGGCGTGTGGACTGGCCAATCGTTGGACGACTTCTGCTCGGAAGTGTCCCAGGAGCGGCGGCGGTGGTCATCGGTCTCTGGCTTGCGCGCCACACGCCGAGTGCCGCCGATGCGATCACGTCGCGCTCCATTGCGATAATTCTTCTGGTGACCGCTGTAGCGCTAATTTTTCAAATGCAGCTCCAGCGCGTCGGCCTTAAGATCACGGCACGCGCGCTCGTGCACGTGGAGCGCCACAAAATCCTGCTCACCGCACTTGCGGGGTTAACTCTAGGTGTCGCAGTCACCTTAACTTCGGTAGGCGCAGGGGCGCTCGGCGTCGTGCTGCTGCTGGCGCTCTATCCCTTGAGGCTAACCCCGGACCGACTGGTCGCAACGGATGTCGCCCATGCACTGCCGATCACGCTGATCGCGGGCCTCGGGCATGCATTTTTGGGTCACGTGAGCTTCAACGTGTTGGCCGCTCTCCTGCTTGGGTCGATTCCTGGCGTATTGATTGCCTCTCGCATCACGCTCCGCTTGCCCGCCAGAATGACCCGCATTCTTATCGCGCTGATGCTGGGCACCGTCAGCGAGCGCATGCTGTTTGGCTAGTGAAACAGTATGGCGCTTTATTCGTGCAGGCCGCACTCGCGCTTCAACCCAAAGAAACGTAGTTCGTCGGGGCTTTCCACTTCGGCGAGCGAACGGGTCGTGTGCCAGTCACCGATCGACACATAACCTTGTTTCCACAAGGGGTGATACGGTAAGTGGTGTTTTTCAAGATAACGGCCGATGTCTCGGTCGCTCCAATCAAAAAGCGGATGCACTTTGTAACGTCCGCGCCTAAATTCAATCGGGAAAATTCGTGAACGGGTCGTGGCCTGCGTGCGACGCAGCCCAGCAAACCAAGTGCTGGCGCGGAGTTCATTCAGCGCGCGGTCCAGAGGTTCCTGCTTGTTGATGCGGTTGTAGCGCTCAATACCTGAGAGGCCCTGATCCCACAACTTTCCGAATCTGGTCTCTTGCCAGGCCGGCGAGGACTCGGCGCGAAACACCCTGAGGTTGAGTTTCAGCCTTTCGGTCAACTCATCGATGAAGGAATAGGTCTCCGGAAAGAGATACCCCGTGTCGAGCAACACGACCGGCACTCCCGGAGTGACCGTATTCACGAGATGCAACATGACCGCCGACTGTGCGCCGAAGCTCGAGGTCATTACATGCTCGCCCGGGAGAAGCTCAATGGCGCGCTCGATACGCTGGTCTGCCGGCAGATGCTCGATGGCACGATTGAGTTCAGCGAGCTCCGGTGCAATCCCGGGGCCAAACTCAGTTGCCCACAATCGCGAGAGCAGTGCTTTCATGTCCATGCCTAGTCATTGTTATGGCGCCCGCAGACACCTCGATCTACGCCGATTCTAACGTTCAGACTCACAGGCGCTTAGCTCAAAATTGCATTAGCCCATAACCGCGGCGCCGCAGGTTGCAATGGCTATGGTCTTATGCAGTTCGAGCATTGGACGGCTTATTCAGAATTCATAGTATTCCTCTCGCGGTTTATCAATCGATACAAAAGCGAGCGCAGCAGGAAAACGATGAAGTGCGGATGGCTATTGTTGTTGAGCGCCCTCGCGACTGCGGTTCCCGCGCGCGCACAGCAGAAGACCGGACCGGGCATCACCGGCGATGACAGCCTGACATGGCACGGCATTACGCTGTACGGCGTCATCGATATCGGCGTCCAATACGACACGCACAGTGCACCGTTCACTCCCTATCGTCCGGCCGCCAGTGGCAACATCGTGCGACAGAACAGCAGCCATTCGGCGACCGGTCTCACGCCCAGCAACATGGGCCAGTCGAGAGTCGGACTGCAGGGCATCGAGGCACTGAACGAGGATTGGTCGGCCGTATTCCAGGTAGAGACCTTTTTCAACCCGCAGTCCGGCGAAATCGCCGATTCTCTGAAATCCCTGGCGGTGAACAACGGTCGAACCTTGACCTCCCAGAGCGTCGGCGTCGACGGCAGCTCGGCAGGTCAGGCCTTCCAGACCGCTTATGTGGGCTTAAAATCGGCGCGATTCGGTACCCTCACTTTCGGTCGTCAGGTAACACTGCTGTCGGAAGGCACCATCAAGTACGACCCCAATTACAACGCCACGGCATTCGGCTTGCTCGGTGCATCAAACACGTATTCCGGTGGCGGCAGCAGCGAAGATAATCGGCTCGATTCGACGGCGAAGTACTATGTGAGCTTCAACGATCTGGTGCATCTCGCCGCCTTGTACAAGTTCAACGGATCCAATGGGTCGGCCAACACCGCCGTCCAGGCAGACATTGGCGGTGTATACGCAGGCGCATCGGTCGATGCCTATTATTCGAAGGTCAACAGCGCCATCACGGCGAGCTCCTTGACCGCCGCGCAAGTCGCTGCACTTCCGGCATTGGGGTATTCGGCATCGAATTCTCTGGCGGCGACCATCTCGGACAATACGACCTATTCCTTCATGGCCCGGTACAACTTCGAGCCGTTCAAATTCTTTGCCGGCTACATGCACATCAAGTATGCCAATCCATCGACTCCGCTGAGCGCCGGGTTTAATGACATCGGCGATTACGTTCTGGCGTTCGTCACCAACAATGCCTACAACAATTCGAAGACAGTGCAGGTGTATTGGACCGGCGTTCGCTACACCGTCATTCCCCACCTCGACCTGATCTGTGGCTTACTACGGCTATCAATCAGAACGCCTACGGCACGGGGACGCAAGCGGGCTGCTCGACGTCCGCGCACAGCACTTGCAGCGGCAACTTCGAAGCCTTTTCTTTCGATGCCGACTACCGATTCAACGTGCACTTCGACGCATACCTCGGCGCCATGTACAGCGGCGTGCACGACGGCGTGGCGAGCGGCTACATCTACACGACCAACATCAATCCTACCGTCGGAGTCCGGTACAAGTTTTGAAATCAACAAATATGGTCGCGTATCGATTGGCTTCGGCGCCAGGTTGCCGGCGGTGAACCAAACTCGCGCCTAAATGCGCGAATGAAGGCCGTGTCGGTTTGGTAGCCCACATCTTCGGCGATCCGAGCCAACGGCGCGTTGCTGCGGCAGAGAAGATTGGCGGCAAGCAGCATGCGCCACTGTGTCAGGTACTGCATCGGCGAACTACCCACCAAATCCTGGAACCGTTCTGCGAGCACGGACCTCGACGTGTTCGCATTGTGCGCCAACTCCTCCAACGTCCAGGCATGCGCCGGACGCGCGTGGAGAGCGGTCAATGCGGGACCGACGATGCGATCGCCGACACCAGCCAGCCATCCGATTCGACCTTCACTTTGTTCGTTCATGTACAGTCGCAGCACCTCGATGAACAGTACTTCGGCGAGCTTGGCCAGGACGCCGGCACCCCCGGGCCGCGGCGATCGAGCTTCGGCCAAGGCGTATCGAACCGAGGCTTCGAGCCAGATACCAGCGTTTGATCCACGTACATTGACCTTGAGCAGCGTGGGTAACCCGGCAAGCAGCATCCCGGCGAGGCGCGCGTCGCAGGCCAGGTATCCGCAAACAAGACGTGTCGTCGGGCCCCCACCGCCGAAAACCAGCTGTCGCGGACGACGCGCCAGTACCTGATCGAGGCGCGCACCGGTCGCCGGGGCAAGTCCCGGCTGAGATGTCATGCGATGGGCATCGCCTTTCGGAAATATGACGGCGTCACCCGCCGTCAGACGTACAGGCGGTTTATCACCAAGCTCAACGAAACAATCGCCTTCGGTGATCAGATGGAAGATCACCACACGCTCGGCACCGGGCTCGAGCAGCGGCGCAGCCGCATCTGCGCTAGGGGACTGGTAGCACCACGGAGCCGTAAACCGCCCGTTGATGAAGATGGCGCCGATCAATCGTACGACGCGAAGGGTTTCAGACAGTGCATCCATTACGCGTGCACTTCGATCCGCAAGGTGACTGGCACGGCGTCGCGTACGGCTGCGGAAACAGGCGAACAGGAATTGCAATCCTCAACCAAGGATTGCAATCGCCCGGCGGCGACTCCGGGTGCCGAGATTTTGACAAACAATTGCACATCGCGAGGCCCTGCGCCCACCGGTTCGCCCGAGACCTCGGCCATGCGGAACACGCCGCGCGTGTCTGAACGGCTGCTGGCTACCACTTCCAACGCCGTAAGGTCGATCCCCGCGGCAGCCGCCTCCATCGCGATCCGCGTGGCGAAACAGGAGGCGAGACCTGCGCGTAATAGCCAGCCTGGCGTGACTTGATCGCCACCACCACCGAGTTCGGTCGGTAGGTCGGTAACCAGCTGTGCGCCGTTCGCGTGGCTCGACACGACTCGCGTACCACGCTCCCAGCGGGCAGTGGCCGGTGGGTCCTCGTGTAGCCCGACTTCGGGACGACGCCTCAAAACCGCCTCAACGCGTTGCATCGCGGCCGCAATCTTTTGTGATGTCATGGCTACCACGCGCATTGACCCTGATGCTGCGGATTGTCTGCGGATCGGCGCGCAATGGCTAGTGCTCCGTTGGCCGGAAGGCGGCTCGCGGGACGAATGAACAGCAATTCCGGACGATCGGTCAGCTGCGAGGTGTGTCGATGGTCGAACCAGGACGAATGGCTAGGAACGGGCGACTACCGGATAGGTCACCGCTGCTCCGACCAGCGATACTTGCGCGTCAGATTTGTTATCTGGATCGACCTTCGGGCAAGTAAAACAATGGATGCGAGACTTCAACGCCGTATCCAGCGATATGGATGGGATTTGGCGGCAGATGACTATCAACCCCTTTGGCGTACACAGCTGGCCGAGGCTCAAGCCGCAATGACGGCTTGGGCATCTCTTGCGCCGGGCCAGCGCGTGCTTGACATCGCCTGCGGCACGGGGCTGGTCTCATTCGCCGCGGCCCAGGCAGTCGGTCCGGGCGGCCAAGTGCGGGGCGTGGATCTGTCCGGACGGATGGTCAGTTCCGCCCAGCGGCATGCCAGGGAAATGAACCTCTCGAACTGCAGCTTTGCCCGCATGGATGCCGAAACCCTGCATCTGCCGGATGCCAGCTTCGACGTCGTGGTGTGCGCCCTCGGACTCATGTACATGCCCCACCCGGAACAGGCCCTAAGAGAAATGCGCAGGGTATTGAGGCCAGCAGGTCGCATCTCGCTTGCCGTTTGGGGCGAACGATCGAAGTGCGGATGGTCAGCGCTTTTTTCGATCATCGATGCCGAGGTAATGAGCGAGGTGTGCCCATTGTTCTTCCAACTCGGACAGCAAGACGCCCTCGTACGTCTATGCGCTGAGGCAGAGTTCGAGGCCATCGAACACCGTCGCATCTCGACAACGCTCACCTTCGCCGACGCAAGCGCTGCCTGCAACGCAGCGTTTTTGGGCGGCCCCGTCGCACTCGCCTGGTCCCGATTCAGTGAAGAGGTTCGGGCGCGAGTCCGCGCCGCCTATATCAACTCGATCGAGAAGTGGCGGTTCGGCAAGAGCTTCAGGATTCCAGGCGAATTTGTCATCGCAGCAGCAGCTGCACCGAGGCGAGATCATTAATTAATTTTGATACGGAAGTGTGGCGTGCGCGGCGCATCCACAGGCATAGAGAGGCACGACAACTACTTGCAAGGAGATCACGTCATGTTTATAAACCGGCGAAACACAATTCTAATCGTTACGGCAATGTTCCTCGCGCAATCGCTGGCGGTCGCTGCGGACACGCCCGTGGTTCCATCCGCAAAGGACGTCAAATGGGGCGCGCCGCCACCGGTTTTGCCGCCCGGTGCGAAGTTCGCAGTAATGGCGGGTGATCCCGCGGCTACGGGTCTGGTTACGGTACGGCTTGAAATGCCCGCAGGCTA
Organism: uncultured Gammaproteobacteria bacterium; assembly: GCA_963787695.1. Lineage (GTDB taxonomy): Bacteria > Pseudomonadota > Gammaproteobacteria > Steroidobacterales > Steroidobacteraceae > Bog-1198. The sequence goes on along the minus strand of CAWBDX010000002.1, from coordinate 3,713,276 downwards.
TACGATCCCGCCTCATTTCCACCCCACGGATGAGCACGTAACTGTTTTAAAGGGCTCCTTCTCGCTCGGCATGGGCGATTCCATCGACAAGACGCACGCTCTCACCCTGTCGGCGGGAGGATATGGCGTTGCCGTGGCGAACATGCATCACTATGCGTACACCACGACCGGCGCGACGATTCAGGTGCACATGCAAGGCCCGTTCGCGATCACCTACGTCAACCCGGCCGATGACCCAAGCAAGAAACGTCCGCAATAGCGCTTAAGAAGTACCGCTAAATCCAGCCCTGCAAAACCGCGCCCATCCCCGCACCGATCAGTTGATACCTCGAAACCTGGCGCGCCTATTGGACCTTAGTGGAACCCTCCGACCTTCGACCTACCCGCTTCACCCAATTCGCAAAATCGCCCACCAGATATGTAAATGTTTCCAAAATTAATCGCGCCAATCTGATCAGACAAATAATAAAATCCGCGCAATGAAATCTCGCGTGAACGCTTCTAGAATTGCGCCATGACAACGGAAGGAGCTGCAAATGTCCCAAACAGTTGCTCAAGTCTTGGTCGGCGTGCTTGAACAAATAGGGGTCAAGCACATATTCGGACTGATCGGCGATTCTTTGAACCCCCTCGCCGATGCCGTTAGGCGCAGCGAAATCAAATGGATCGGCGTCCGCCACGAGGAAGGAGCGGCGTTGGCGGCCGCCGGCCAAGCCAAGCTCACCGGCAAGCTTGCGGTATGCGCCGGCACCACCGGCCCCGGCAGCACGCACTTGGTTGCAGGTCTTTATGAGGCTAGCCGCGACCACGCGCCGGTCCTCGCTCTGTCCGGTGACATGCCGCGCAAGTTCCAAGGGACCGACTACATCCAGACCACCAAGCCGGATCTTCTTTTCCGCGATGTCTCTCTCTACACGGAAACTATTTCTTCGCCCGAGCAGGCGCCGAGCGTCATTCACCAGGCGATTGCGGCCGCCTATGCAGGCCGGGGCGTTGCCCATCTGACACTGCCGCAAGACGTGATCGGGGCCACGGCAGAAGGTGCTCTTACAAGCACCGCGACGTTGCGACCCCGTCAGGAGTTTGCGGCGAGCCCCGAGGATGTCGCGGAAATAGTCCGCCGGGTTGACTCAGCAAATAGCGTGCTGATCATGTGCGGCGGCGGCTGCCGCGGCAGCGCCGATCTACTGCGCTCCCTGTCGGACCGGCTCAAGGCTCCGCTGATCCATTCGGTCAAGGGCAAGGACATCATGCCGTACGATGAGCCGCGATGGATGGGCGGCATTGGCATGATCGGCACCAAGCCTGTGTACAACGCGGTTATGCAATGTGACCTGTTTTTGATGATCGGCACGGACTATCCCTATTCCAACTTCCTGCCGCGCGCGGGAACCGTGATTCAAATCGACGAACGCCCGCAGGTGCTCGGGCGCCGCACGCCCACCGTACTCGGCGTCGCCGGGTCGGCGCGCCCGACCCTGAAGCTGATTCTCGACCGGGTCGCGTCCAAGAGCGACACCCGCTTTTGGGACAAAGTCGGCCAGGAGCGTCGGAAGTGGGATGCCCAGTTGGACCAGCAGGCCAGTCTCGAACGAAGCGCAGATCGTATCCATCCGCAGGCGGTTGCTCGGGCGGTCAGCGATCTGGCGAAGCCCGACGCAGTTTTTGCGCTGGACACGGGTCTCAACACGCTGTGGTCAGCGAACTGGATCCGGCAAAGCGGATCGCAGCGAATTATCGGTTCCTTCAACAACGCCGCTGTGGGAACGGCGCTGGGTCAGGCGAATGGTGTGCAAGCGCTGGATCGCTCGCGCCAGGTGATTGCGCTGTGCGGTGATGGCGGCTTCAACATGTTGATGTGCGAATTTCTCACCGCCGTGCATCACAAACTGCCGGTCAAGGTGGTGATCTTCAACAATTCTGCGTTTGGACTGATTACGCTGGAAGCCGAGAGCGTCGGCTTAGCTCCCTTTCGAGAAGGCATCGAGTTTACCAATCCTGACTACGCGGCTCTCGCCCGTGCCTGCGGCGGTCACGGATTTACCGCCAAGAAGCCGCATGAGTTGAAAGCTGCGATCAAAGACGCCTTGGCGGTCGATGGCCCCGCGATTATCGATGCCGTAGTGGTTTCCAACGAGCTGCCTAACTTGCCGCATCTCGACATTGAATTGGCCGGGCGCGTTGCTTTGGCGAAGGTCAAGGAAGCAATGCTAGCCCTAACGGGCGGTTGACCATTTTGGTGCGAGCGCTACGCGCTTGCGCCACGAACTGTTCCTCTTCAACCGGCGCTAGAACGCGTCTGCTCGCGCGCTGCTGCGGATGCTTTTAATACCAACCGACTTTCGATGCAATGAGCCAAAAGCATCACTCCTGCACTGGCACCATCGGGGCATACACCCGTGCATTGGCGGGCCCTAAGCTCAAGTCACGTCACAGCAGCCATCGAGCGTGGCGGTCGCCGCCGATGCGATAGGTCGTGCGGTGCAAGACAAGTTGTTCAACCAGTGAAGACGGAGGTCGCATGTTTTATCCGCAAAGTAACTTCTATTCTCAAGGAAGTATCGGCTTTCCCCAAGGTTTGGCCTATCCCCAGGGTGTGGGCTATCCCCAAGTTTTCGGGTATCCGCAGGGAAGTCTTGGCCAGCAGGGTTTCCCGGGAACTTCGAATAACATTCCTTTCGCAAATACTTTGTACGGCTATCCGCAGCTAACACCCAGCTTCGCGCAAGGCCTCCCGCAAATGTCGAACTGGCAACACCCCGCCCAACAACAGGCTCAACAGCAAGCTGCTCTACAGCAGCAAGCGATGCTGCATCTTCTGGCGACCCAATTGGTGCCGCCTTTCACACAGCAACATCTGCAGGGTACCAATGCGTTCGCCGGTTCGACAAACGGCGCTACCCAACCCACGAGTGTCTGGCAACAACCCCAGCCCAATCCGGAGCAATTCAATCCGGCGCTGTTACAGCAATCACAACTGCAATTACTGCAGCGGCTCGCGCAATATCACCGCTTGGTGGCGCAGCAGCTGGCGCAATTGGCGGCGCAACAGGCAACTCAAGGTGCAGGCACTCCTTATACCGGCCAGTTCATACCGGGCCAATTTGTGCAGAGTAGCGGCCAATACATCCCGAGCCCGTTAGGAGCGAACTTCGTACCTGGCATCACGATGCATTGATTCACACCATGCATTGATTCATTGGCGGTGGGCATTTACACAAGCGAGGCAGAGTGTTATGGCTGAGCAAAAAGACAATTCTGGTCAGACGGCAAAATCAGCGCAATCCAAGAGATCGAATCAAACGGCTCAAACAAGCGGCGTGCCGGAGGCGTTCGCCGCGTCGGATCACCTTGCCGGAGACGACAGACTTGATTCAGCGACTGGCGCCGGCACCAGTGCTGACGACAAGACCTCTGCCACGGTTGTGCGCCGCAAGCAGCGATACCTGATCGGCTTCAGATCGCTGCCGAGCATCATGTCATTGCCGAGCGATCCCTTTTTCGAAAGGCTCGCGCAGATGGATAACGTGGAAATTATTCGTCGGCTGCCGGGCATCGCTGCCCAGACTTCCCCACTGGCTTCGAACGCCGCGGCGCCCACCGTGATGACATCGGAGATCATGGTCGTTCGGATGGACGAGCAGCGCGGCGAAGCCTTACGCCAGAACGCGCCACCGCATGTAATTGTCGAACGTGACGCGCCGCTGGGCTATTCGGACATGCTGATCCCTGAGCCGTTGAGCTGGCAGCACGCCGTGCAGGTTATGCCCTTTCCTCGGCGACGCCGTGAACTGCGCTTCCGCATTCTCGGCGAGGCAGAGCGGCCGCTTGCGAACGCGGTAATCAATATGTACGGACCGGGCTTTCCGGCACAGGCCGTTACGGACTCCTCGGGCCAGGCGAGTTTGCAGACCAACGCAGTGGACGGCGCCGGCATTCATGCGCTCTACGTGCGTCCTGCGGCAGATCATTGGGAACGGTATATCCGAAGTCCGACACTCGAATCCGAACAAGTCAACGTCATTCGGTTGAGCCCGCTGGCCCGCACATCTCGAAGCTTCCCAGGCGAACGCTGCTATAGCTGGGGACAGCGCATCATGAAATTCGATCGAGTATCTTCCGACTGGAAGGGCGCCGGTACCAAAATCGGCCTGATCGATTCGGGCTGCGACAGCTCGCACCCACTGCTTCATCACATCGTACGGGGCGTGGATCTCACGCGGGACAAGGACCCACAGAGCTGGATCTCAGATGAACTAGGACATGGTACGCACTGCGCGGGCATCATTGCTGCTTCGGCAGCGGCTGCGGGTACACCAGCCTCTGGGGCCGTATCATCGGAAATCGTCGGCTGCGCGCCGGACTCCGAACTGCACATATTCAAAGTGGTACCGGGCGGTCATCTCAGCGATCTCATTGATGCTTTGAGTCAGTGCATCGAACGACGCCTGGACATCGTGCAGATCAGCGTCAGCGCCGAGCAATTCTCCGAAATCGTCGCGCAGAAGATCACGGAAGCGCGCTTGAATGGAATCGCCTGTATTACCGGCGCCGGCAACTCCGGCGGAGCCGTGCAATTTCCGGGCAATGTACCCGGCGTATTGACGGTGTCTGCCGTCGGAAAACTCGGCGAGTATCCACAGGATACCCGGCACGCGCAGCGGGCGCTGCCACAACTGATCGCGTTTTCGGGCATCTATGCTACGAATTTCAGCGCGTGGGGGCCGCAAGTTGGCGTGTGCGCGCCCGGCGTTGCCGTGGTGTCGAGCGTCCCGGGCGGCGGCTATGCCGCTTGGGACGGCACTTCGATGGCGGCGTCCCACGTCGTTGGTATTTCAGCACTGCTGCTCTCTCACCACCCGATGTTACAGAGCATCAACTTTGGAGCGCGCGCCGACCAACGGGTCTCGACCCTGTTCGACATTCTTCGCGCCGCGTCAATACCCTATGCGCAGGTCGACCCAAACCGCGTGGGCGCAGGCCTTCCGGACCTTCAGCAAGTGCCGGGCTTGCTGCCCACGGGTCAACAGCAGTTCTATGCCGGCCCGATTGGGATTGGCACAGGTGCCGGCCTCGGCGCACCGCAACCGCCGTTTGTCCCGCTGGATGCCTATCCGGGCGGCCCAATGACCATGAACACTCTGCTGCAGTTGCGTGCGGCGGGACTGTGGGGGTGAGCGGAGGCCGGGCTCCTCTCAGCCGGTGCCAAATCGCTCGCCGATCAACGTTCGCAGTTTCGCGACCGCCTGGCCGCGGCGACGTACTTGAAGTTTTTGCAGAATGTTTCTGACGTGGTTCTTGGCGGTACACGGCTGCACTCCCAAGCGCCAGGCAATTTCCTTCGTCGGGCAGCCGCGGTTGATCAAATCCGCGACCTGAAGTTCACGCTGGGTCAAAGGATTGGCGGTGACCGTCCTTGAGAGGTCCCTGGAGGCGACGCCGTGGTAGAGCGATGCGGCTAGCTTGGGCGAGCAAACCAACTCACCTCGCACGGCGTTCTCGATGGCGGTGACCATGTCGCCGACCGCGGCATCCATCGGCACGTAACCGTCCATGCCCGCGGCCGCGCAGGCGAGCACTTCACTGGCAGTTTCACGAACCCCCAATGCCACAATTCGCAGCCCGCCGCGGATTTTTCGAAGTGCCCTGACGATTCCCGTATCGCCGGGCGACAGCAAATCAACCAGAGCGACGTCGCTAGCCGCCGCGGGCGGCGCGCTCTGCGTCTCTTGCACGCTGATGGCACCCAGAACCTCGATCGATGGACACTCGCGCAACAACGCAGCCAAACCTTCCCGATGCAGGCGCACATTACTCACGATGAATACCCGAATATGCACTGCTGCTCCTGGTTCGAGTCCGTTTGAATAACGACCAAGCTTTCGCGGCAAAGGTTCCATGCGAAATTGATCATTGCGCCGACCGGTGCCCTCCAGAGTTGTTTACCACGAAGGTTTCAGCGACCACCGTTGCTGCCGCGAGACCCAAACGCGCGCCATGCAGGTGGTCAAAGCACGCATCGTTGCTGTATGCCAACGAATGTTGGAGCGATGCAGCGCTAAGCCGCAATCTTCATGTGAACTATTTATGGCATACGCCTCTGGCTTTGTCTTCAAAAGCCGACGTTTACTTTAATCAATCTTCACAGCTAATGCTTCCGATTGCTTTTCGTCGTTTTCAGACATCTGCTCGCCACCAACGTAGCAGCGTCTGCCGGATAGAGCGCGATGAATTTGCGCATCACGCCATTGGTCCAGCCAAATCCATCTTGCAATGGATACTCACCACCGCCGCCGCTGCGACCCGAGGTCTCCACATCGTACTTTTCGACCAGTCTGCCGTCATCGCGATAAACGTCGTTGACGCCGCTCATCCAACGGCAGGCGATCATTTCCGCCAGCGCTTCACGATGATAGCGGCGCAAGCCATCGACCGCGATCCATTGCAAGGGCGCCCAGCCATTGGGCGCGTCCCATTGCTCGCCAGTCTGCAGCGGCGTCGTCACAATGCCGCCGGCCCGAAGCAGCTGATGCGTCGCAACGTTGACAACGGCTGTTGCCTGGGACTCCGATGCGAGCCCCACAAAGAGAGGATAGAGCGTTGCAGCCGACACGCGCTGAATGCGCTCGTGGTGCGTCGATCGATAATCCAAATAAGCACCGCGCTTGGCGTCCCATAGATATCGATCGATGGCGGTGCGTCGCATCGCGGCACGGCGCGCAAATATCCTCACGCAGGCTTCATCGGCACCGCGTTCACACCCTGCGCGGATCGCGTTTTCGAGGCCGAACATCAAACTATTCAGATCAATCGGCACGATCTCAGTCGTATCGATCGTCGCCCGAGTGCGCGCGTCGGCAAACCAGCGCGAACTGAAATCCCAGCCGCTTTCCGCCGCGGCGCGGATATCTCGGTACACCTCCGCGGCCGCGCGCCCACTCGCAGTTGCGATTGCGGTGTCGTCACGATATGACTCATCGCGCGGCGTATCGCGATCGTCCCAATATCGGTTGAGGATCGAACCATCCTCGAGCGCCACGACACGTCGGTGCGCGGTGCCGCGGCCCAGGCCCTCCGCTCCTTGCATCCAGAATGCGTACTCGGCTTTGAGTTGCGGCAAGTACCGAACGAACGCTGCCGCGGGATCGTTGCTTGCCAGCAGAGCCAGCATTTCGAAAAAAAACGGCGGCTGCGACCGGCTCAAATAATAAGTGCGCGCACCGTTTGGCACGTGTCCGTAAGTATCGATCAGGTACGCAAAATCATCCACCATGTCTTCCGCCAAGTCGCGACGATTGCTTTCAACTAAACCCAACATCGTGAAATACGAATCCCAGTAGTAGACCTCGCGAAAGCGGCCGCCCGGGACCACATACGGCCGCGGCAAGGGCAGCAGCGAGGAATATGGCGGCGCTGAGGTGGTTTGGCGGGTGAGCGGACCCCACAATCGATCGATGTGTTCGGTGATCGCGACTCGCTCCGGTGCTGAGGGAACCGCAATTACCTCGGGAGGGAGAGTGAAGTGCGCCTCGACGAAGCGCTTGAGCGCCTGCGTCGACTCCGGGTTAGAAGCGCGATACTGCGTCAAGATCTCGTCGGGAGCGGCAGTCGGTACCGCATCTGCAAACGCCTTGCCATCAGGATAGATCGCTTGGGTTTGCACCGCGACGAACAGATCGTTGAACAGCACCTGCGGCGGGTCCGGATAACCGGCCGCCGTCGTTCCCGGCTGCGCAGATTCGACCCGCAGCGGCACCAAGAGCAGCGCCACAATGGGTAAGCAGTGGTGAACTCGATGCGGCCGATCCAGCACCGACTGCTGCTGGCGCGGCGCCCAATGTACTTTAAACATCAAAACCAACCTTATCGGATGCGCTTGGGCGTGGCTAGCGAGCTAGGAAATTTTTGTCGTTCCGCTCAATCGCCTCCGCGACTTCAGTTGGGCTGCTTTGATTGCGCGCGATTCACGAGCGACTCGGGCAGTTTCAATTAGTTGAGGCCAGCGTTTCGCTTTGAATTCTGGTACTTCAATCTCCCCGGCCGGAATTGATTTAAGCGGATCAAGCCCGTACCGATCTAGTGTGTTGCCGAGAGCTTTATCCAGCGCGATGCTAGCAATATGTTCGACCCACATTAGCAACTCGCGACGATGAGGTGCGGCAAACAGAGACCTGAGAAATGCTGATGTGATCTTAATTGCAAGATGCGCCTGAGCTACGCCAATTTCGTTTTGCTTTTCGGGTAAATGTTGGAGATTTTTCAGTCGACTGGTGAGCACATCTATGGGGTGCAAAATGCTAATCTTGGATGACGGCGGCAGATTGATCGCAACAGCTCGCTTTCGTATTTCTTTTGTATCCAGGCCGACAATGGAATGTAGATAGTCGATTTGCTTTACGCCGTTGTTATCCACCCTCTTGGTTAGCTTCGCTGTTTGCGGAGTTGAGTCGTCCAAGGATGGCGTCCACATCGTCCAGTGCAATTGTTTGTTCAGAGCACGCGCATTCGTGCTACTTCCAATAAAGTCGGCATCCGTCGTGATTTTATCGCCCAATTCCGCAGGGCTCTCAATTTTGAACCAAACGGCCCAAAAGGCGAGCGCCTGGCCGCCGACAAGTAGCGGTTCAGGCCCGCAGTTGGAGAGGATGGTATCTTTTTCTTCTTCTGTTAATGCGACTTCTTGGATCTGTTCACTCAATTACAGGCCACGCTATTTGAGCATTGCGCATTCGGTTTGGAGAGATGAGCATCATTTCACCAGCGGATACGTCCTCGTTGGCTGCAAGTTTTCTATCGCGCTGCTGGGATGCACGCTTCATCTTCCAGAGTTGATCGCCGGAAACTACGTGCCTCGCACGAACCGGAAACGGCAAACCCCCTTGCTTAACGACCTGTCCGAGAAAAATACGTACTGCATCGCTCAACCCAAGGCCGCACGATGCCAATACCGCAGAGGCTTCGGCCTTGAGGTCGTTATCAATTCGAGCTCTGACAACGCTTTGTTTCATGGAACACATTGTAGCTACATTAGGGATCTATCGCAAAAAATACTGGACACATAACTCATTGATAATGCGTGACATTATCCGATGAGCCGGATCCGTGATTCAATTCTCTTGGATCCCACTCCTTTGGATTCATGCTGCAACGCCGCAGTCTTGATCGCGGGCGCTCAGGCGTCGATTGTCACCATCGATGCCGCCGCCAAACGCGCTCCGATCACCGGCCGTTCACGCAAAATTCCGTACAGCCGCTCGAGTTGTGCATCGCCGAGCCGCACCATGACCGACAGCGCATTTTCTTTGAGGCGCTTGATGCTGCGCGTGCCCGGAATCGGCACGATGTAAGGCGCGCAGTCGAGCAGCCAGGCAAGGGCGACCTGAGCCGGTGTGTACCCTTCCTCGCGTGCAATTTGCGATACAAGTTCCACCAGTTGTAGATTGCCGGCGAAATTCTCGCTCGAAAAGCGCGGGTTGTTGCGCCGGTAGTCGCCGGCGTCGAAGTCCTCCGGATTCTTGAACACGCCGGTCAGAAAGCCGCGGCCGAGCGGGCTGTAGGCGACGACCCCGATATCGAGTTCTTCGCAGGCCGGCAGGATGGTGGCCACCAGGTCGCGCGTCCAAAGCGAGAATTCGCTTTGCAGCGCGGTGATAGGGTGCACCTGGGCGGCGCGTCGAATGGTATTTGCCGAGGCCTCCGACAGGCCGAGGTGGCGCACCTTACCTGCTCTGACCAGATCCGCCATCGCGCCCACGGTTTCCTCGATGGCGACCTTCGGGTCGACGCGGTGTTGGTAGTACAGATCGATATGATCGATGCCGAGCCGCGCGAGACTGGCATCGCACGCGGCATGCACGTACTCGGGTGTTCCATTGATCCCGAGAAACGCCCCATTGGGACTGCGCACACTGCCGAACTTGGTGGCGAGCACGACCTCCTCGCGGCGCGTTTTTAAAACTTTCGCCAGCAAGCGTTCGTTGGCACCAACGCCGTACATATCGGCGGTGTCGAGAAAGTTGATGCCAATATCGAGCGCGGCATTGAGCACTCGCAGATTGGTGGACTCATCAGACGGACCATAGAAGTCCGACATTCCCATGCAGCCCAGGCCGATGGCCGAGACCTCAAGGCCTTGTGGGCCGAGTTTGCGACGCGGAATCATCATACTGTGCGCTCCCAGGCGGGGTGTGTGTGGCATATATGCTAGACACCGGCGCCGCTGGGACGTTAGATCATTACTGCCCACTTCTTGCCTAATCCTGCAATCGGCGTGATCCAAGGGTATCGCAATGCGCGGCGGCCGATTACCATCCGTCAACCACTTCAGGATTGAGAAACAATCATGTTTGACAGCAGTTTGCAGAGAGTTCGCGAGATGACGGGGATTGCCGAGCGGCAGCAGGAGCTGGCGGCGCGGGTTGCCCGATTGACGCCCTTCGACGGCAGCCATCAATCAGCACTGCCGTCGCTCGCATTGAACCGTGGCAGCGTACCGACAGCGTGCATGCCGGTGGTCTTTCAGCCCTGCCTGGCTATCGTCGTACAGGGTCGCAAGCGCGCGGTACTCAACGACGAGGTGTTCCACTACGACGCGCTGAACTACCTGGTGGTATCGGTGACCTTGCCTGGCATGGGCCATGTGCTCGAAGCCAGTCCCGAGCATCCGTACCTGTCCTTACGCCTGAATCTCGACCTGGAGGAAATTGCGCGTTTGGTGCTGCAACTGGGTGACCGAGGGCCGTCCCCCACTAGCGCCGATCGCGGCCTTTTCGTCGCGCGTTTGGACGAGCCACTACTCGACGCCGTATTGAGGATGGTGAAGCTGCTCGACTCGCCGGAGGACATCGAAGTGCTCGGGCCAGTGGTACTGCGTGAAATCTATTATCGGGTGTTGCGCGGCGATCTCGGGTCTCGCCTGGTCGACTTCGCCCAGAGCGAGGGCGGCAATCATCGCGTCGTCCGCGCCATCGAGTGGCTCAAACAGCATTATGCTGCGCCGCTGCGCATCGAGGACCTCGCCGATGCGGTGCATCTGAGCCCGTCGGCGCTTCATCACCGTTTCAAATCGGTCACCGCCATGTCGCCGCTGCAGTACCAGAAGCACTTGAGGCTGCACGAGGCGCGACGGCTGATGTTCGCCGACGGCATCGAAAGCGCCGCCGCGGGTCATCGTGTGGGCTACGAGAGTGCTTCGCAGTTCAGCCGCGAATACCGGCGCCTGTTCGGTGCCCCACCGCGGACCGAGATCGCCCGCTTACGGGAAACTGGAATCTCTGCGTAGCGCAGGGTGCTCCCGTGGATAGCCAGCAGTCCGTGACGGTCATGGATCATGCAGCCGGCTTTCGGACCAGCCGCCGCCCAAGTCGCCGATCAACGCAACAGTATCGATCAGACGGCTCCCCTCAATGCTCAGCGCATTTTGCTGATTGCTCAGCTGAGTCTGCTGGGCCGCGGCCACGGTGGTGTAATCCACCGTGCCAGCCTGAAATTCGGCGAGCGCGATTTCCGTTCCGCGGATGGCATCGTGCACGGCGGCATCGAGCGCCTTCGCCTGGTCGGCAAGAATGCGCAGCGCGGAAAGATCGTTCTCGACATCCTCAAATGCGGTGAGCACCGTGTTGCGATAGGTCGCGACTGCAGCCTCGTAGGCGGCCTTTGCGGCCTGGACTTCAGCATGACGCTCTCCGAAATCGAACACCGTCTCGGTGCCGGTCGCGCCGATCGACCAGACATGATTAGCGGTGTGCAGTAGGCCCTGCAGGGGTGACTGCGAAAACCCCGCGGCCCCGGATAAAGACAGCGTCGGATAATACGCCGCGACCGCTATGCCAACGGCGGCGTTCTGCGCCTTCATCGTGCGTTCGGCGGCGGCGATGTCGGGCCGGCGCTGCATCAGTGTCGAGGGCACGCCGACTGGAATCGTCGGCAGCGTCGGCACATTCTCGCTGTGTGGGATGTCGAGATCCTCCGGGTTCTTGCCGACGAGTACCGCGATGGCATGGGCATATTGCGCGCGAGCGACGCCGAGACCGATGAGCGTGGACTGTGCAGTTTCCAGCGCGACCTGGGCTGTGATTACGGCTGAAGGTGGGGCCGCCGTGATACCGGCGGTTGCCTGGGCCTTCGTTATACGTAGCGCGTCGCGATACGCGTCGACCGTCTTCTGCGCCAAATCAATGTTGGCGTCGGCAATCCGCAGTTCTATGACGGTGGTGGCGAGCAACGTCTGTTCAGACAACGTGGCGTTGGCCAGTACGGCTTCGTCGGACTGCGCGATCGCGGCATTCTGCTCGATCAAGCGGCGCACCTTTCCCCACAGGTCGGGGGTCCAACTGGCCGTGCCCTCGAGCGTAGCCGAATTGATTGCGCTGCCGGTGCGCGTGGCTGTGACGGTGCTGGCGCCCGTGGTAGTGCCACTGCTACCCGCATAGCCGGGACCGCCCGACCGGGTCGCCGATCCTGCTATGCCGATGGTCGGAAACAATTGGGCGCGCGCGACTCTCACCTCGGCCAATGCCTGCTGGTAGTTCGCGTAGGTCTGGCGCACGTTCTGGTTCGACACGGCGACCATCGGCTCGAGCTCATCCAGCGAGGGATCGTGAAAATCGGTCCACCAGTCGCCCTTGGGCGCGGCGTCCGCCGGTGTAGCGGTCGTCCAGCCGGGCAGCTCCTTGTATTGTCCCGCCACCGGCACCGCTGGGCGGTGGTAGTTGGGACCGACCAGGCAGCCGCCAAGCAATCCTCCCATCAAACCGATCAAACTCAATTTGGCGCAATTAGTGTTCATGCGTCCGCGCTCAGATCTCTGCGCCATGGCAATCCAGCTGCCGATCTGCGCAGCCGCACGCGCAGACGGTCAAGAGAGAGATAGATCACGGGCGTTGTGTACAAAGTGAAAACCTGGCTCAAAATCAGCCCGCCCATTACCGTAATGCCCAGCGGCTGGCGCAGCGACGCGCCCTGGCCGATGCCGATGGCCAGCGGCAATGCGCCGAGCACGGCCGCCGCAGTGGTCATCATGATGGGCCGCAGGCGAATCACCGCGGCCTCGTGGATCGCGACCTGCGCCTCGACCTTCTGCTCGCGCTGCATATGTATGGCGACGTCAATCATCATGATCGCGTTCTTTTTGACGATGCCGATCAGCAGGATAATGCCGATCAGCGCAATCACAGAAAAGGGCGTACCGAAGATCAGCAAGGCCAATGTCGCGCCGATGCCGGCAGACGGCAGTGTGGAGAGGATGGTTACCGGATGAATGGTGTTTTCGTAGAGAATGCCGAGCACGATATAGACGGCTGCGAACGCCGCCAGAATCAACAGCGGCATCGTCGACATCGATTGCGCGTAGACCTGTCCGGCCCCGGCAAAGCTGCCGTGAATCGAGGCCGGCACTCCGAGTTCCTGCATTGCCTTGTCGATGGCCGCAGCGGCCTTGCTCAAGGAGCCGCCGGGCGGCAGGTTGAAGGAAATGGTCGCGGCCACGAGCCCGCTCTGATGGTTGACCTGAGTCGCCGTGTGATTATTGAGGTACGTGGCAAGAGCAGGCAGCGGCACCATCGTCTCTGCTGCGGTGCTATCTGCACTGCCGGTGGAGCTTCCACCCCTGCTATTGGAAATGCTATTTGTCACTGAATTGGCCTGCGCACTGGCATTCAGCGAATTGGTGCTTGACGTCGAGCTTTGCGTGCTGGAGATCGCGGTGTAAGGCGTCACGCTGCTGACGGTACCTCCCGGCGCTTGAGTTTGCTGGGTGCCGCTTGGATTGCCGGCTGCGGTACTGAAGTACATGCGGTCGAGCATCTGCGGATACTGCCAATACTTCGGCGCCACCTCCATCACCACGAAGTATTGGTTGAAAGGATTGAAGATGGTGGAGACGGTGCGCTGGCCGAACGCATCGTAGAGCACATTGTCGATCTGGTTCGGCGCAAAGCCGTAGCGCATTGCGGTTGCGCGGTTAATGGTGAGGTAGGTCTGCAGCCCGTTCTGCTGCATATCCGAATTGACGTCCACAATCTCGTCGCGGTACTTGGAGAGTTCCGTCAACAGCCTGGGCGTCCATGAATTCAACGCGGCGGTATCCTCACTGGTCAACGTATATTGATATTCGGCTGCCGATTGCCGGCCGCCGATATGCAGGTCCTGGACCGCTTGTAGAAACAATCGGGCGCCGGACACCTGGTTGAGCTTTGGCCGCAGGCGCTGCACCACCTGGTCGGCTGACAGATGCCGCTGTGCAAGGGGTTTGAGCCCCACATACACGTTGGCGTTGTTGAGGGCGCGGGTACCGGTAAAGCCGATCACCGTAGCGACCGCCGGATCCGTCTCCACGATCTGCTGCAGCTGCTGCAGCTTTTGCTTCATCGCCTGGAAGGAAATGCTCTGATCCGCGTTGATCTGGCCGATCAGCAGCCCGTTGTCCTGTTCCGGGAAAAATGTCGAGGGCACCAGCCTGAACAAATAGACATTCAGTACGATCATGGCGATCAGCAGCACACCGACCAACAGCGCATGATCGAGCACCGCGCTCAAGGACCGCGAATAGGCGTTCTTGAAGCGCTCGAACAGCGCCTCGGCCCACCTCGCCCACCTAGCCTGGGAGCGCAGCGCGTCGCCGCGGGCGAGCAGATAAGCACACATCGTTGGTGTGACGGTGAGCGATATCAGCAGCGACAAGAGGATCGCGATCGAGAGCGTCACTGCGAACTCGTGAAACAGCAAGCCGACGATGCCCGGCATCAGCAAGATTGGTATGAACACCGCGATCAGCGATAGGCTCATCGAGATCACCGTGAAACTGACCTCGGCGCTGCCGCGCAGCGCGGCTTCGCGCACCTCCATGCCGGCCTCGACGTGCCGGACGACGTTTTCCAGCACCACCACGGCATCGTCGACCACGAAACCGGTGGAGATGGTCAAGGCCATGAGCGAGAGATTGTCGATGCTGTAGCCGAGCAAGTACATCGGCCCAAACGTGCCCAGGATGGACAGTGGCAGGACCGCCGCCGGTATCAGCGTGGCGCGCGGCGATTGCAGAAACACGAACACGACGCCGATCACCAGCAACACGGCTAAAAATAATGTGCGCTCCGTGTCGCCCACTGCGGCGGATACCGATTGCGAGCGGTCGGATGCGATGTGCACGTCGATGTTGGGCGGCAGAGTCGCGGTGATCGAGGGTAGTACCTTTTTGATCTGCGCGACCGTCTTGATGATATTGGCGCCCGGCAGCGGAAAGATCACCACACCCACGGTCGGCATGCCGTTGTACAGACCTGCGTTGCGGATATTCTCGTTGGAATCCTCGACCGCGGCGACATCTTGCAGCAGCACGGCAGCGCCGTTGCGGTAGGCGATCACCAGGCTCCGATAGTCCGCGGCCTTGCTCGCCTGATCATTGGAAATGACCTCGTAGCGCTGATCGCCCTGGTCGATATGGCCCTTGGCGCTGTCGGCGTTGGCCGCACCGATTGCGGCGCGCACATCCTCGAGCCCGACGCCGTAGCTCGCGAGTTTGTCGGGCTCGAGCTCGACCCGCACCGAGGGCAATGCGCCGCCGCCGAGCGTGATCTGGCCGACGCCAGGGATCTGTGAAATTTGCTGCTGGATGATCGTATCGGCGGAATCATAGAGCTGCGCCGTCGTCATAGTGCTCGAAGTCAACCCCAGGATGATGATCGGAGAATCCGCGGGGTTGTATTCGCGGTAAGTGGGATTATTGCGCAGTGTCGAGGGAAGGTCGGCGCGCGCCGCCTGGATGGCTGCTTCCACATCGCGTGCCGCTCCGTTGATGTCGCGATTCAACGCGAACTGCACGACGATCATCGACACTCCGACCGTGTTGGTCGAGGTCAACTCGGTCACGCCGGCGATCGTCGCCAGGCGCCGCTCAAGCGGCTCGGCCACGGTCGAGGCCATGATGTCCGGACTCGCGCCCGCCATCGACGCCTGCACCGCGATCACGGGAAAGGTAACATTCGGCAGCGGTGCCACCGGCATATGGAAATACGCCAACAAGCCGGACAAGGCGATGGCGATCGCGAGCAGTGTGGTCGCCACCGGGCGTTTGATGAACAGCGCTGGAATGTTCACACGGCGGCCTCGGCCGGGGCTTCAGGTGGCTTGGGGCTGAAACGCCGCGACAGCCGATCGAACAACAGATAAATCACCGGCGTGGTGAACAAAGTCAGCATCTGACTCACGATCAAGCCGCCGATTATCGCGAGGCCCAACGGCCGGCGAAGCTCCGAGCCCGTGCCGGTGCCGACCATCAGCGGCAGCGCGCCGAGTATCGCCGCCATGGTTGTCATCAGGATCGGCCGGAACCGCAACAGCGATGCCTGAAAGATCGCCTCTTCCGGCGTCTTGCCGTGGTGACGCTCCGCTTCGAGCGCAAAGTCCACGATCATGATGCCGTTCTTCTTGACGATGCCGATCAGCAGCACGATACCGATGATGCCGATCACATCGAGGTCGCTGCCGGCCATCATCAGTGCGAGCAGCGCGCCGATCCCGGCAGAAGGCAACGTGGATAGAATCGTCACGGGATGGATATAGCTTTCGTAAAGCACGCCCAGAACGATGTATACCGTGGCGAGTGCCGCCATCAACAGGAACACTTCGCTCGATAGCGAGTCCTGGAAGGCCTGAGCAGCGCCTTGAAACGAGGTGGTAATCGACGGTGGCAGCCGCACCGCTTTTTCCGCCTGTTGGATCTCATTAACTGCCGTGCTCAGCGAGGCATCCTGGGTCAGATTGAACGATATGGTGACGGCCGGAAACTGCGCCAGGTGGCTGATCACCAGCGGGGACTTGGTAATCTTGATGTCGGCGATTCCGCTCAAGGGTACCTGGCCGGTGCTGCCGGTCTGGGTCGGCAAATACAGTTTGCCGAGAGCCTGCAGATTCGGCAGGCTCTCGGGCTTGGCGACCAACACCACCCGATACTGACTGGACTGGTTGAAAATGGTGGAGACGATGCGCTGGCCGAGCGCATCGTAGAGTGCATTGTCGATGGTCGCTGGAGTAATGCCATAGCGCGCGGCCAATTGCCGGTTAACTTCGACGTTGACGCTCAAGCCATCGGTGTTCAGATCGCTGGTGACGTCGCTAATCGATTTGATCTGCTTCATCCGCCCGATCAGTTCGGGCACGTATTTGCCGAAGGCTTCTTGGCTCGGCCCTCTGAGCACGAACTGATACTGGTTCGGCGAAATCACCGTGTCGAGCGTGAGAGCCTGCTCGGGCTGCATGTACAGCTTGATGCCGGACACGCCGGCGACTTCATCCTGCAGGCGCCGGGCGATCTGAGTGGCGTTCAGCGAGCGATCGCTGTGAGGCCGCAGAATAATCAGGAAACGGCCATTGTTGAGCGTCGTATTGGTGCCGTCGATGCCGACATACGAAGTGAGCGACACCACGTCGGGATCCTTGAGGATCACATCGGCGAGAGCTCCTTGGCGAGCCGCCATCGCTGTGTACGACACCGAGTTATCGGCCACGCTGATGGCCTGGATCACGCCCACGTCCTGCACCGGAAACAGTCCTTTGGGAATTGCGATGTACAAGAGCGCGGTCAAGACCAAGGTCACCGTGGCGACTACCAACGTCAGTGTCTGGTGACCCAGCACCCAGCGCAGGCCGCGCTCATAGGTCGCAAGCGTCTTGTCAAAGACGTGCTCGCTGATTTGCTCGAAGCGGCTTGGCCGCCTGTCGGCCTTGCGCCGCAGGATGCGCGCGCACATCATCGGCACGAGAGTCAAGGAAACCACGGCAGAAAAAATGATGGTGATGGCAAGCGTCACCGCGAATTCGCTGAACAGACGGCCGATCACGCCGCCCATGAACAACAGCGGAATGAGCACCGCGATCAGCGAGATGGTCAGCGACATGATGGTGAAGCCGATCTGCCCCGAGCCTTCGAGGGCTGCTTCCAGCGGGGTTTTGCCTGCCTCCAGATAGCGCACGATGTTCTCGATCATCACAATCGAGTCGTCCACCACGAAGCCGGTGGCGACAATCAGCGCCATGAGGGAGAGGTTGTCGATCGAGTAGTTCAACTCGTACATGACCGCCAGCGTGCCGATGAGGGAGACCGGTACGGAAATGCTCGGGATGATGGTCGCTGGTACGTTGCGCAGGAAAACGAAGATAACGAGCACTACCAGCGCGATCGCAAGCAGCAGCTCAATCGCGGCATCCGACACCGAGGCACGGATCACGCTGGTGCTGTCGGCGACGATCTGAACATGCATCGACTGAGGCAGGCTTGCCAAGAGTTGCGGAAGCTGTTTTTTGATCTGGTTGACGGTAGCGATGACGTTCGCCCCCGGCTGGCGCATTACATTGAGTACAATCGCAGGCATGCGGTCATACCAGGCACCTTGTTCGATGTCCTGCGCGGCCTGGGTGACCCTGGCGACATCTCGCAGAAACACCGGGGCGCCGCTCTGGTAGGCGATGACAGTATTCAGATAGTCCTTGGGGTCCTGGATCTGGTCATTGTCATTGATGGTGTAATCCAATTCCGGGCCGTCAAAATTGCCTTTGGGCTGGCTGACATTGATATTCGCGAGCAAGGTGCGCAGATCGTCGATATTGAGCCCATAACCCGCCAATTTTTGCGGGTCCGCCTCTACTCGGACCGCAGGTATGTTGCCTCCGGATGGCGTGACGAGCCCCACCCCCGGCACCTCAGAAATCTTTGAAGCGAGCCGATTATTGGCTATGTCTTGTAGTTGGGTGAGCGACAAGGACTCGGACATGACGGCCAGCGTCAGGATCGGCTGATCGGCGGGGTTGACCTTCGCATATACCGGCGGCGCAGGCAGCCCGCTCGGCAGCAAGCTGTTTGCCGCATTGATGGCCTGTTGAACGTTCTGTTCGGCGACGTCGAGGTTGAGTTCGAGATTGAACTGCAAGGTGATGATCGAGGCGCCGGCGGAACTGGCAGAGGTCATCTGCGCGAGGCTCGGAATCTCGCCCAACTGTACCTCCAGCGGGGCCGTCACGGTCGTCGCCATTACCTGAGGGCTGGCGCCGGGGTAGAAAGTCTGCACCTGGATGGTCGGATAATCGACGTCCGGCAGCGAGGACACCGGCAGGAACCGAACGGCAACCGCACCGACCAGCACGAGCGCAATCATGAGCAGCGAGGTGGCCACCGGCCTTAATACAAAAAGTCGGGAGATGTTCATGGGGCGCACATCGACTGTTGAGTTTCACTCAGCCGCTGCTGGGCGCGCTTGCGCCTTGCGCCGGCGCGCCGGACTTTTTCTTTTTGATCGCGGCCGGCTGCGTCGCTGGCGTCGAGGGCGCGGTTCCGGATGCAGTGGGTGCCGCGGCAATGCTGATCTTGGCGCCATCGGTAAGCCGGTCGGTGCCGTCGATGACGACCGTGTCG
This sequence comes from uncultured Gammaproteobacteria bacterium, assembly GCA_963787695.1. Classification (GTDB taxonomy): domain Bacteria; phylum Pseudomonadota; class Gammaproteobacteria; order Steroidobacterales; family Steroidobacteraceae; genus Bog-1198. The sequence continues at coordinate 3,693,871 of CAWBDX010000002.1, read as the reverse complement.
CCGACGGAGAGGCCGGATAAAATGGCGGTGTTGATTCCGTCGCTCGGACCCGGGGTGACCTTGTGCACGGATACGGTGTTACTGGAGTTGGCCAAGTAGACGTAGTTGCCGGGCGCGCCGCTGAGCACGGCCGCGGTTGGCACGAGCACGGCCTGACTCAAGGTATCGACGAGTATCTTGACGTTGACAAATTCGTTCGGGAACAGCGCCTCGTCATCGTTGGCAAAGGTCGCGCGCAGCGTGACCGTGCCGGTGCTCGTGGCCATCTGGTTGCTGATCGCGTACAGCGTGCCGGTGGCGATCGCGCGCGCGTTGTCGCTCGTAAACACGGTGACCGGCAACTTCGCGCCCGAATTGACGCGTTCGATCACCTTGCCGAGGTCGTTCTGGGCAACGGTGAATTCCACGGTCGTGGGCTTCAGGGTGGTGATGACAACGATGCCGGGCGAGCTTGAGGCCGTGACGTAATTGCCAGGATCGATTAACCGCAGGCCAACGCGGCCGGCGACCGGCGCTGTAATGTGGCAATACACAAGATCAAGCTTGTACTGCGCAATATTGGCCTCATCCAACTTGACCTGGGCTTCGTCCTGCTTGACCAGGAATTCCTGGTCGGCGACGGTCTGCTCGGCGATGGCCTTCTGCGCGCGCAACTCCTGATAGCGCTTGAGGTCGGAGCGGGCCTGGTCTAGCGACGCCTGATCCTTGAGAAGCGCCGCCTGCGCCTGCTGCAGGTCGAGCTCATACTGTCGCGGGTCGATTTGCGCGAGGAACTGCCCCTTCGCCACATCTTGGCCTTCCTTGTAGCCGACCTCGGTCAGATAGCCGCTCAACTGCGGCAGCACAGTCACGGTGGCGATTGGCGCGACCGTGCCCAGCTCTGAGAGCGTTTCCGGCATGTCACCATGGATCGCGGCTGCAACTTTGACCGATTGCCCCGCAGCACCTTGCGCGGCTGGCTTTCGTTCAAATATACGTACGAGGACAACAACAATCAGGACCGCCGCCACCAATCCTAAAATCCAACGCGTACGGTGGCTCTTCCGGCCCGTGGCTGCCTGTGGGTCCTGTGTTTGGCTCATACCGCCTCAAGATGCCGTGCTATGTGTGCAACGTTTTGTGGCCAGTGCACCTTGGGGAGGGCTTACTTGGTTTCCGATTCACTGACGCTCGCTTGCGCCTCTTCAGCCTTGTGCCACGTGGCATCGGGATCATATTTTTTCATGCCGTCAGCGACAACGCGGGTCTTCGTTCCGAGATCCTTCTCATAGATAACTGCGTCACTGCCGACAATAAAGGTCATTACGCCGGATACTCGGTACTGCGCCGGAAAAGCCACGAAAGCAAATCCTTCGGTCATCTTACCGTTTATGATGTAGCTCTTCGCTCCGCCCGGGCCATTTTTCCCCTGCAGCGACAAGATATGGAAGTAATAGCCTCGGTAAGGGGTCAGCGCGTTTCTCCGTCGGCATAGCCCTCGGCGACTGCCGATGCCACCAATGGCCCGATGGGACTTTCGGGTTCACCCACCGCCGCTTTCCAATACAGTCCATTGTGCTGCCCGGTATCGCTAACGATTCTCTTGGTATATTCGTCGTGCTGTGTGCGGCGGTATTCGTTTTCCGCCGCTGCGAGTTCCTGGCAAACTCGAATTGCCGATAGTTCGTTCCGGCCAATTCGTCTGTACAAAATTTCCTTCTTGGCCACCTCGGTGTCGAAATACCACGAGCTACCTTTGTTCACGAGCGGTATGGGCGTGGGCCAGTTCCTCGCGCCGATATACAAGGTGGTGGTTCCATCCGGTTCATTCACCAAGCGGTGCATTTCCTGATATTTCAGAACGAAATTAGCGCGGCTCTGGGCATCCTCAGCTTCGTCTCCTGACGAGATGAGCTGCTTTCCGTCCGGGCCGAGCAAATTGAGCATGGCCTTTTCGTCGTCGCTCTGCACTGCCGCGACCAGAGCGCGGCTCGCTTCCTCGGCCGATGAAAACGTTCTTTGACCTGGTTGCTGCGCCATGGAACGGAGGCAAACGCAACCCATCAAGACGATAACGAATGTGGCTATTTTAGGGAGATTGACCCAATGCAATCTATCGATAGTCAGCGTTGTTCGCCGCATGAGGCGTCTCTCCGTTTCGAGGTTTTCTGCAGGCCATGGATATCATGAGACTTCGCTTACCGCGGTCTGCCGTGAGCCCCACCGCCGCCGTGAGCGCCACCGCCACCATGGCCTCCGGCGACGCTGGCGCTGCCGCGTGACGAGAAGCTTCTTGCCTCACCGCCATGATCGTAGTTGCTGAAAGCGCTCGAGTGGACGCCGCTCTCGCCGCGCGGTTGAGCGTATCCTCGCGCAGCCTGGGCATTTCCGCTGAACGGGCGAACCGTTGCGCCAGGGTTGTTGTAAACGCCGGTAGGGCGTCCGCCATAGCCAGCGCGGTTGGCGTTCACGCCATGCTCGACGTTCGTCGCCACGCCCCGCGCGCCTCCTCCCCGGTAGTAACTGTTGCGGTTATAAAACGTATTGCTCCGTGAGTAGTACCTTGCATGGTTATAAGTAGAGTATCCGTGATGCCAATCGAATCCCCAATGACCCCAACCCCATCCAAAACCAGCAAAGAAGCCGATGCCGAAGCCGACTCCGAAGGAGAGATAGGGACCGCCGAACCAAATTCCGGGATATGGGTACCAACCGGGCCATGCCACGATCGGAATTCCGTAGACCAGCCACGGATTATATGCAGGAACGTAAACCACATCGGGGCTGGCGGGCTGAATGTCAATCGTCGAGCCCTGCGTCTCCACCGTTTGCTGGGGCGTGGTCTGCAGATTGCCCGCTGCCTGCGCCCGCTGCCGCATCGCTTGAACAGCATTCATTACGTCCTGTTGCTGATTGTAGTAGGCGTCGCCCAGTGATGAGGTCCAGGGAAGGTTCTTGTCCATGTTTCCAAGGACGGATGGAAATGCAGTGAGCGCCTTGACACTCGAGTCCCAAGGTTGCTGGTCCACGGCTTGGCCCAAAGCGGCTCCCTGCAAATCGGGGTGCGCTTGCAGCCATCGTTCGGCCTCGACGACTTGCTCGGGAAACGTGGACGCCGCCAGAATCTGCGCTACCAGCGAATCCGGGTACAGTGCAATCGGTGCGACCAGTTGTTGCAACTGCTCGGGTGTCTGTGGCGCATGAAGCGCCGGGGGCGTTGCAGTCGCCGCCGGCTGTGGTGCATCTTGGTACGCCAGAAGATCCTGCGGGCAAATCGCGAACAATACGGCCAGAGACGTCAAAATCAGCCTGCTGAGCCGAAGTTTTCCGCACCATCCATCACGTTGGAAAATGTTCATGTTCTTGAACCCAGGATTACTGTACAGATTCCAAGGTATTTTCACGCGACTGCGAGTCTGCGACATCACGCGAGTCAAAACTATCTTCAATACGTGTGGGAATCGTCTGACACGACGAATTCATAAGAGGTCGCTCGACGTAAGCGTCAATGCAGCGCCAGCGTGTCCCTTCGCCACGCAACGTCCTGCCATCGGCCGAAATCCCGCAACAACTCGGGGCTGCTCGCCTGCCGAACCAAGGCGAGGTCATCGAGCCGCAGCTCCTCGAAGCTCCGCCGGAATCGCCCGCGATCCTTAACCTCCCTTGCGATGAGCAGGCGCCTGGTACCCGGCGCGTAGCCGGCAAAATCTACGTAGCCTTCTTCGGGATTGTCGAGCCCGGGCGAGAGCACATCGATCGTCCAGCTTCCAGCCCTTTCATGAAATACCCAAAGTTCTCAGCTCTCGAGCGGTTGCACCGCGAGCACCAATGCCGGAGCTTGAGGGATGGCGTGTAATGAGGCCATTCTTACCAACCCGTATGTACAGCGCTGGATGATTGCGGCGGCGCGCGGGCGGCGCGTATCCTCGAGCGCAATACACGTTTGGCCTGGACTCCCTGGCGTGGCGCTTAAGGTCAAGGGTCCCGGCTGCGGCGCGGGCAACGCTCCGGCCCAGCGGATGGCACTGACCCGCAGCACCGCGTCCACATACTCCGGCCGAAGGGTTTCACCCAGATCATCTGCACGCACGGAGAGAAGCTCGGCGAGCGCACGCTCCGCCGCAGCGCCGGCGGGTTCGCGGCGGCGGTCTTGTTCATAGGCAAGCGCGGCCCAAACCCCGGCGCGCCGTGCATGCAGGCGGCTACGCGTCATCGCGTTCAATTCGCCGTCCTTGACCTGCTCGAGCAGTCGCGAGCGTTCACTGTCGATGACTGCCCGCGGGACAGGGCCCAAATCCGGATCGATGCAATCGGGCCGCGTGAGGCCGAGGGCTGCGCGCGCGCGCTCCTCCGGTTGCGCCGCGGGCAGCGTCAGAACGCGGCGGAACAATTCGCCGTCGTAGCAGACTCGCATCCGACCGCTGCGCTCGAAACTGCGCATGCGAACGCCGAACTGTTCGACAACTTCCAAGTGTGCGGCGAAATCGGCGAGATGGTTCGTGCTGCCTGAGGCCTGATCGGCGAGCCGCTCGGCCATTTGGGCCATGGCATCAAATGGCTCGGCGGTCGTGGCTTGCGGGGGTTCGGCCTTCAGATACGCCGCGCCGTAACTGATGCCGAGCGCCTCGGAACCCGGGGTCTCGCGCAGAAAGCGCAGCACCGCCAGCAGGTCGGGGGCGGCGGTCTCGGAGAGTTCGACCGGCCGGGCCGCGTCGCTTCGCAAGTATCCGCCGCGCTCGCGTCGATAGTCGTAAACCTTCAGGTATCCGGCATGTTCGCCGCGGACCTCGAGCACATCTCCTTGCCATAGCCGCGTGAGCTCGGTGGCGCTCGAGCGCGGCGCGGCGCGCAGCGCGGCGTGGTCCTGGACAACGATGGCGAGCGTCGCCGCCAGGGCGAGAATCACCGGGATGCTCCCGCCTTGGACGTGACTGCTGCCGCCTTGGAGATCACGGTCGCTGCGGCATCGTCGGGGTTCACCGAGCTTTGGTCGCCGATGAGGCTCGAGCCGATGAATTTCCCCGCCGCGGGAAGCGGTGCAATGATGACCTGCACCTTGTCGGAAAGCTTGTCCGCCAAGGACTTCTGGATGAGAAGCGGATATCGCGCCACCAGCACGCCCTCGCGCTCCATCTGGCCCGCATTCGCCTTGCCCACAAGATCAAGTCGATAAGCCTCCGCATCCGCGAGTTTTTGCCGCGAATCGGCTTCGCCCTTCGCCTCGATGCGACGCGCCTCTGCGGCACCCTCCGCGGTGCGAATTCGCGCGACTTTGTCGGCTTCAGCCTCGAGCTGCCGTTGCTCGATCTGCTTCTGCTTGAAGGGCAGGATATGCTTCATGGTCTCCTCCTGCGCCCGCGCTGCGATGACTTGCTCTTGGCCGGCGGCTTCCGCCGCCGTTTGCCGCCGCGCCTTGTCGGCCTCAGCTTCGAGCTGCTGCTGTTTGACCTGCGCCTCCTTGAGCTGCAGCGTGTAATGAACTTTCTCGGTCTCCAGTTCCTCGGACAGGAGCTTCTCCATTCCGGCTCGATAATCGGCAGGCAGATCAACCTTCCCTATGTCGACTTCCCGCAGCACGAGGCCCATGGCGGTGAATTTCGGCTTGAGCTCCGCGAGGAGCTCCTGTTTTATCTCCGTCCGCCGTTGCGAAAAGATTTCCCGCACGGAGTAGCGGGCAAAGATGGGATAGGCGATCCCCTGAACGGCAGGCGCGACCAGATCCGCGCTGATGTCGTCCGGAAATTCCTTTGTCATCTGATTGAGGCGAGCAAGGTCCACGGCCCAGCGAACCGTAAGATCGACGCCGATCGACAGACCCTCGACCGACTGGAAAGGGGCCGGGCCGGTCGCGCTCGCGCTTTCGGTCGGTCGATACACCTGATCGCGAATTGAGTAGCGCCGCACCTGATGGATTCCGGGCAGTACGAGAACCGTGCCTGAGGTGTAGACGCTCACCGATCCGTCGAACGAGTCGATGCGCGCCAGAACCTCGCCGCGGCGAACGGAATCAAATGGCGGATGGGTGCACAACCCATAAACGATCAAGACCATGACGGCGGCAATCAGCACGCGCCAACGAAAGCGCCAGAGGCCCGTGGTGAGGGAGCGCAGGGTTGAGGTAAGTAACCCGCCCAGCCGGCTCAGAGGTTCGACGAGCCCCCGCCGCACGAACTCGAAGAAGGCATCCACGCGACCAGACATTTTTGCCACACTCCCGTTGCACTCGGACCGGCCCGACCGGATGAGTCTCGCAATCCTTTGTGGCGAGGCCGTGGGGCAACTATGGCGGAGTGTGGCAGTGCGATTTATTTGTCAACGCCGCGGTGAAATCCCAAACGCCGTGCAAGCGCCGCCTGCCCTCTCTTGTGCTAACCTTTTGAGGGATCGAGTAATTGATTGCAATGCATATGGGCAACACGGTACCCGGAGCAATTCGCATCGGCGTTGGCGGTTGGACTTACGAGCCCTGGCGGGGCACGTTCTACCCCGACGCACTCCCGCAGAAACGCGAGCTTGAATACGTCAGCCGCCAACTCACCTCGATTGAGATCAATGGGACTTACTACGGTTCGCAGAAACCCGCGAGCTTCGCCAGATGGCGTGATGAAACGCCGGACGATTTCGTCTTTGCCGTGAAGGCTCCGCGATTTGTAATGAATCGTGAGATTCTCGCCAGCGCCGCCAGCACCATCACGCGATTCTTCGCGAGCGGCGTCATGGAGCTCAAGGATAAGCTCGGTCCAATCAATTGGCAGTTCCTGCCCACGAAGGAATTCAACCCCGCCGATTTCAAGGCGTTCCTGGGACTTCTGCCGATTGAAGTGGCAAGCCGCCCGCTGCGGCACGCCGTTGAAGTGCGACACGAGAGCTTCCGCTCCCCCGCCTTCACCGAGTTGGCGCGCGAACATGGCGTTGCGGTCGTGATCGCGGCGGATTCGGCCTACCCGCAAATCGCCGACGCGACAGCACCCTTCGTCTACGCCCGCATCATGGGAACGCAGGCGAAGAACGAATTGGGTTATTCGGATGCGGCACTAGATCTTTGGGCCGTGCGAGCGCGCGCCTGGGCCGCGGGCGCCGCGCCGGACGGACTCGACTACGTCGAGCAACAACGTACGCACGGCAAGCCCCGCGACGTCTATCTCTACGTGATAAGCGGCTATAAGGTACGCAATCCGGCTGCGGCGAAGTCGCTCATCCTGCACCTCAGCAAGTAGAAGTACCTTACTTCGCTGCTGCGGAAATCGGCACGAGCTGCGCGTTTGCGGCCTCGCTTGCCGCAGTTGCAATGACGTACTTCACGACCAAGCGCGCACTGTAGCGTTTGTCGCCGTCCCAGGAGGTAAACCCAGTGCAAACCTGCTTGGTCTGGTCGGATTCAGCCCGCTCGAATACCTTGTCCGCGAAGCGCGCCCGACCAATGTCCTGGCCGGCGGCGACTCGACTTTCGCTCCAGGGCTGTGTCGAGTCCTCTGGCCGGGCGTACAAGTCCATGACCGTTACTGCTGCCGACGAAGGCACGCTTGCGCACACCGTGACCGGTTGTGCGTCCTGTTCGTTACAAGCCGGCGGCGCATCGGCCACGGCGACCGCGCCGGCACGGCACGGCCCGATCGTTGTCGTCACGGTCAGGGCCTCGGCGCCACGGCGATCATCGACCGCTCGCGCGCTCGAACCATGCTCATTGAGAGCTGCCCGCTCCAGGCGCTCCGCAGTTGCATTGATCTGCGCGAGCTGCGTCTGCAGCTGGCCACGCAGCGCGGCCGACGCGAGGTCCGACTGCCGCACCAGGTATTGTGAGACAGCGAAGCCGCCTACCGCGGCGCCGACGAGCAGCAGACATATTGCGAGCACTGGGCCGCGGCGCGATTTCTTTGTGGTGGGTACACCGCGTGAGCGCTCCGATGTCTCCTTGCGCCACAGGACACGCAATTGGATCAAGCTACCGATCACGGTTCCCGCGGCGGCAACCGCCGCTGCGGTCACTTTGTCGTCGAGGTCGAATATATTCAGGGGGACCCCTTAAGTGCTGGGCGCAGGCGCTGCGTCGGCAATCTATCGCTGAACACCGCCCTAGGACTGAGACATGGCTCAGGTTTTTCGGACACCGGGCGCCGCCGAGTTTCGTTGCTGCATAGCATCACGACCGCGTCCATCGCCCGTTTGCGCGGCCGCTTGTTCATGCGAGCGGACGCAGTTCTCGGAATTCAGCAGCAATGCATGGTTAAGTTCCAACAAGATGGGTGTACGCGAGCGTCGCTCGAATGCCGAAGACTGAACACATTCTGCTCGAGTCAGATACACGACAAGTGCCCGACCTTCGGGACGCGCGGACCGTCCACTCACGCATCGAGTTTCGCAGTCGGCTTCGCAGACGCGTTCTGCAGCTTGAGATCATCGACTACTACTACCTTTCCGTACGCTCCCGTTCGCGCACTGGAATGATCGAGTACGTCCTCGATTTGCGGTTTGTCGATGCGCCGCGGCGATGCCGGCATATCTCATGGCGCTGGATCACCTTTTCCTCGGTATTTGCAGTCCTCGCGGTAGGGATCGCTGCCAGAATCGACCTCTCAACAATGCGCTGGTGGCAGCACAACTGGCTTCCGGTGAGTGGCACCCTAATCGGTGTCTGGGCATTCGCTACGTGCGTGGCGGTATACAGAACCTCGGAGACGTTTAGTCTGCTCAGCATGCATGGCGCCGCGAGATTGCTGGAATGCACCGGCGGCCTTGGAACCTTCCGCGTGTTTCGGCCGTTCATGGCACCGCTTGCGGCGCACATTCGGCTGGCTGCGGGGGCGCGCCGACACTCCAAGGCCGAGCACCTTCGCGACGAAATGCGCGAGCATCTCCGCCTCAAGGAAACCGGGGTGTTATCCGCAGGGGAGTACGAGAAGGCCAAGGCGCGCATCCTCGGCCAACACTCCGGAGCCAGGCACCCGGCCGCCGCTCATGGGTCTAGGGTGCCTCCTGTCACCGCAATGCGACAGGTGTCGAAGGGATGAGTATTTGTTTTATTATGCTTTACAATCAAAGCTCTGCGGACGTAGAAGTCGCATTCAATTTCTGTCATCGCGGAGCGATGTCCTTCATTACAGCGATAGCCTAGCGAGCTGGTCCTGCCAATACCCGGCAAACGTGCCGTCCTTCGCAAGTGGAGGCTAGATCAACGATGACTGAGGTCTGGACGAAGTGGGAAGGCCAGGTCATCAACGGAGTCTTTCCGCTGCGTCGCTTTGTCCGCGCCTCGGACCACAGCGCGATATTCCTCACCGAACACGCCGCGCAAAACCTGCCCAGCGCCGCGCTCAAGTTGGTTCCCGCCGTGCCAAAGCTGGCGCAGGCACAGCTCTCGCGCTGGTCGACGGTGGCCGCCCTCGCCCATCCTCATCTGATTCGGCTTCTCGAGAGCGGCCGCTGCCAGATCGAAAATCTCGAGTTCATCTTCGTGGTCATGGAATACGCTGAACAGACGCTCGCACAAATTCTTCCCCAACGCCCCCTCACTGCGGACGAAGTGCAGGAGATGCTGCCTCCTACCTTGAGCGCCTTGGCATTTCTGCACAGCAAGAACTTGGTGCACGGCCAACTCAAGCCATCGAACTTTCTGGTCGTCGACGATCAACTGAAGTTGGCGAGCGATACGATCCGGCCCGCCGGCGAGTCCACGGCGACTATCACCGCGGCTTCTGCTTACGATCCTCCGGAAGCCAATGGCGGCAGTTCTGCCGCAGCGGGCGACATCTGGAGCCTCGGCATAACCTTGGCGGAGGCACTCACGCAGCACCCCGCTTCGTCGCCGGATGGACTCACGTCTGCCTTCGTTGCCGCTGCCATTCCTCGGGCGCTTGCAAATATCGTCCGCCGATGCTTGAACCAAAACCCCGCCAATCGGCCCACGGCCGCGGAGCTCGAAGCCGAGATCAATCCGGCGGCACCACAGCCGCAAGCTTCACGAGCAGAGTCTCTTGTATCGGTGCCTACGTCTCCGGTATCGGTGCCGCAACCCGCCATTTCTGCGCCCGAGCAACTCGACTTGATTCCCAAGCCTCGCGTACGCGAGACGCCGAAGACAGCCGCAGCGCCAGAGGAATCGCCGATAAAGCGCTATTGGGTGCTGGCGATGGCAGCAATCTTGGTTCTAGCGCTCGCTCTGTGGGGTGGATCGCGCCTGCTGAGTTCCAAAACTTCGTCGGCTCCGCCCACGGCCGCTGCGCAGAATCCAGAACCATCTTCGCCCACTCCTCCCACTGCGCCGCCGCCGGTGGAAGGATCGCCGTTCGTGATCCATGAGGAAATTCCCGAGATTTCGCGCCACGCACGCGACTCGATCCGCGGCCACATCAAGATCGCCGTGCGCGTGACGGTGGATAGCTCAGGCAATGTCGTCAACGAAGTCCTCGAAACCCGCGGCCCAAGCTACTACTTTGCCCGCCTGGCAACGGAAGCCGCCAAAAAATGGAAGTTTGTCCCGGCCGATCAGGACTCTCGGAACTGGCTATTGCGATTCGAGTTCGCGCGCGACGGCGTCAGCGGATACGTCGTCACCTCAAGATCTTAGTTCAATCGCGGCGCAGCGCGTCACGATTCACCCCCCGGCACCGGGATCTACAAGGTCTTGCTTTTCACGCCGGATGGTCGCAATTTGCGCCTACGCAGTAACGATCTTGGGGGAGAACAATTATGCGAATCGATCACCGGCTGCTCTTGAGCTTCTGCATTGGCGTAAATTTGGGCGTCTGCGCCATTCCGTCGCATGCCGACGAGACTTGCAATTCGCCCTACATGTCAGGCCTGATCAAGGGTCAGGAGGATTTCGTGCACGTGTGGACGCTCGGCGTACCCGGCTTGGGCGACGGATACGACAAGCTGGTGACCGTCGACGCAAATCCCGCATCGAAGTCCTACGGAAAAGTGATCCACAAAATTTCCGTCGGCGGCCGGGGTGAAGCGCATCACATGGGGTTCACGGACGACCGCAAATATCTCTGGGCCGGCGGTTTGGATGACAGCAAGATCTATGTCTTCGATGTGGGAACCAATCCATCACATCCAAAGCTCGTCAAGACCATCGATGATTTGTCGGCGAAGACCGGCTACGCGGGACCGCATACCTTTTACGCGCTGCCCGGACGAATGTTGATCGGCGATTTATCGAACGCCGCGGACCAGAGCGGCGTGACCGGCATGGCGGTGTATAACAACAAGGGCGAATTCATCGCCAAGTACGCTATGCCCACATCCACGATCAAACTGGTCAAAGGCGATGGCTACGGATACGACATTGCGGTGAATCCGGCGAAGAACGCCCTGTTGACCTCGAGCTTCGCCGGCTCGAACAACTACATGCGCGATCTTGGCGAGCTCATGAAGGATGCCGAGGCCATGAAGCACTTCGGCAATACCATGGTGATGTGGAACCTCAAGACCATGCAACCGGAGCAGATTCTCGCCGTGCCGGGAGCACCCTTGGAGATTCGCTGGGCTTTGGCGGCGGGCCAGAACTGGGCGATCACGGCCACCGCCCTGACCTCGCAACTGTGGCTGGTCAACCGCGATGCTCAAGGAGTCTGGCAGGCGAAGGACGTCGCCGCAATCGGCGATCCGAGCAAGATCCCGCTGCCGGTGGATATTTCAATCACCGCAGACGCCAAGGGTCTGTGGGTAAACACCTTCATGGACGGCACGACGCACTACTTCGATCTGACGGACCCTGCGCATCCGCGCGAGACCTACAGCAAACACACCGGCACCCAGGTGAACATGGTGTCGCAAAGCTGGGATGGCCAACGCGTCTACGTCACTTCCAGCCTGCTGTCGAAGTGGGACAAAAAGGGCAAGGACAACGAGCAGTTCCTGCGCGCATTTCATTGGGATGGCCGTGAACTCACACCCGCGTTCGAGATCGACTTCACCAAGGAACAGCTCGGCCGTCCGCATCACATGAAGTTCACCGCCAACCCGCCGCGCACGGCATCGCTCACGGTTGCATCGGTAAACTGATGAGTCGGATCGAGGTGCTGGCGGGCGTCTTGTTTGGACTGACTCTCGCCGCCATCATTGGGGTGGCGGGCGCCGCAGTGGACCCCGGCAAGGCGACGGCGCCGCGCATGGAATTCGTGCCGCCGCCGCCGGGTAGCTACCAGCTGCAAAGGATCCAGCGCGTCGCCGATGCTGATTTGCTCGATAGTTCGGGTCATCCCGTCAGGCTTGCGGCACTCACGCAGCGCAAGATCACCCTGCTGACCTTCTTTTACACGTACTGCGCCGATCCCTTGGGTTGTCCGTTCGCGCACACGACGCTTGCCGAGTTGCGTGATCGCGTGCGCGGCGACCGGGCGCTCGCCGGAAGGGTGCGTTTCGTCAGCGTCAGCTTGGATCCGACTCACGACACCCCCGCCGTCATCGCGAGTTACAGCAAGGAATTTGCGGTTAACCCAAAATTCGACTGGCGTTTCCTGACGGCGCGCCGCGTGCCGGAACTCTTGCCCGTGCTCGATGATTTTGGCCAGGATGTCAGCGTGGAAATGGACGAGTCCGGGCGTGCAACGCGCACCTTGCACCACATGTTGAAAATGTTTCTGATCGACGCCCGCGGCGAAGTACGGGAAATTTACTCGCTGGCCTTCTTACAACCGCAAGTCATGTTCAACGACATCAAGACGCTGGCGCTGGAAGCGGGCTGACGGGCGCCAATGCTTGCCGTGTTGCCGATGCTGCGCTGCCCTGTGACAACCCTTTGACGAAGGCGTAAAACGCCCGAGCGATCACAGAGAATTTTTCCGTGGTGAATATCAACATAGGAGATGTTTACATGAACACTGCCGTTGATATGGTGTCGCTGACCGCACCGGTCAAGCGCTTCGTGAGCCAGGCCCGTCAGGCATTGATCGACGGCCGCTGGCAGGACGCCCAGTCGGGCGAAACCTTCGAAGTATTCAATCCATCCAATGAAGCCGTGATCGCGCGCGTGGCCGATTGCAGGCGCGCCGATGTCGATCTGGCGGTGGCCGCGGCGCGCCGGGCGTTCGATCATGGGCCCTGGCCGCGCATGTCGCCGTCGGCGCGCGGCAGAATCCTGTGGAAAATCGGCGATCTGATTCTCGAAAATCTCGAGGAACTGGCACAGCTGGAAGCGCTCGACAACGGCAAGCCCATTGGGATCGCGCGCGCAGCGGACGTTCCTCTGGCCGCGGATCTGTTCCACTACATGGCGGGCTGGGCGACCAAGATCGAGGGCAGCACGATTTCCCTGTCCGTTCCCTATACGCCCGACGCTCAATATCACGCCTATACACGCAAGGAGCCCATCGGCGTGGTAGCGCAGATCATTCCGTGGAATTTTCCGCTGCTGATGGCCGCCTGGAAGTTGGGCCCGGTGCTGACGGCCGGCTGCACCGTCGTGTTGAAGCCGGCGGAGGAAACACCGCTATCGGCGCTGCGGCTCGCGCAGCTCTGTATGGACGCGGGCTTGCCGCCCGGCGTGCTCAATGTGATCACGGGATTCGGCGAGACTTGCGGTGCCCCGCTGGCCGCGCACAGCCACGTGGACAAAGTCGCGTTCACCGGTTCGACCGAAGTTGGCAAGTTGATCGTCAAGGCGGCTGCGAATGATCTGAAGAAAGTCACGCTGGAACTGGGCGGCAAATCGCCCAACATCGTGCTTGACGATGCGGATCTCGATGTGGCGATTCCAGGTGCAGCGAGCGCGATATTCTTCAATCACGGGCAGTGCTGCTGCGCGGGTTCGCGGCTGTTCGTGCAGGAGAAGAACTACGATCGCGTGTTGGAGGGCGTCAGCAAAGCGGCGCGTTCCATACGCCTGGGTCCCGGGTTAAATCCACAGAGCGAGATGGGACCGCTGGTATCGAAGACCCAGTTCGATCGGGTGACTGGGTTTCTGCGCTCTGGTAAGGAGGAAGGGGCGCGCACGGTGTGCGGCGGCAAGCGCCATGGCGATACCGGCTTTTTCGTCGAGCCGACGGTGCTCGACGGCACCAGCGACAAGATGCGTGTTTATCAAGAGGAGATCTTTGGCCCGGTAGTGACCGTGATGCCATTCAAAGAGGTCGACGACGAACTCATTCGCCGCGCCAATGATACGGTCTATGGGTTGGCGGCGGGCCTGTGGACCAGCAATATCAAGCGTGCTCATCGCATCGCCAATCAACTGCGGGCCGGCACTGTCTGGGTCAATTGCTACAATATCTTCGACGCTGCGCTGCCCTTTGGCGGCTACAAACAGTCGGGCTGGGGCCGCGAGATGGGTGGCGAGGTTCTCAAGAATTATCTCGAAACCAAGTCGATCTGCATGAGCATCTGAATGCTTGAGGGCGGCGGGGGCGTGTCGTACCGGGCGCGTCCCCGCCATGCGTCCATCAGGACCCAAATTGGGCAGCCGGCGCGGGCCGGGCGTGACAGGCTGCCGCGACGTGCACCATTTGGCATTTTCCAAGCTGTTTTGTTGACCAACGTCGCAGAGCCCTGCGACCCAATCGGCTAGGGTTAGTGGGACGTCCGGGAGCCCGCTCTACACGGAAGAAGCACAATGAACCAGTTGGCGATAATGTTTGTGCGCGCTGCGCCGAACCGCCAGCTTGTTCCTGACGTTTTTGCCCCGGGAATGGCGATGTCCACACTTCGGATGCTGGTGTTCGCCGCTGGCGCCGGCCTGCTGCTTGCCCAGCCGGTGAAATCAGCCGAAGTCCTGCTTTCCTGTGTGCTGCAGTCCCACGGCTCGGGCCATGAAAAGCGCAGCTTCGATATCACCATCGATCAGCAGGCGCAGAGGGCCCAGATCAGCGGCAACTACTCATTGCCTGCGACAATCTCCCAGACCCAAATCTCGTTCTCGGTCAACTTGAGCGGCTCGGTGTTCCAGTACGTAATCGATCGAACGTCCGGATTGGGCACAATCGCCATCAAGGACCAAGTGCTGTACAGCGGCATGTGCACGGTCGCCGATTCCGCGCACCAAGCCCTGTAGCATCTACTCGTCGCTGTCCTTCTTCGGATGCTTCATGTAAAGCATCGCCGGCGGCGGCCGCGAGCCCATCGCGTCGCGCCACAGAATCAGATTGAGCACATTGCTATCCGCTCTGTCGGCATGGCGAAAATCCATCTTTCCCGACAGGCTCGCACCGGGAGCAGTGGCGCCATTCGCACGGTAGATGAGTCCATTTTCGCGGTTGGATGCGTCAGCATCGAACGCGGGCTGATCGCCCGGCCCGGCGAAGGGACTTCCGATCAGCGAAGCAAATGCGTCGTTGTTGTTCATCGGCGGAACTTGTAGCAATGTTTCCATGGTCCGCAACATGCTCACCGTCGAATAGAAGCGGCTGTCAATCACCGCACTCAGCCCGTCCTTCGGGTATGGCGCGTACTTGCTGACAACGATGCCGAGCGAACGATGCGAATCCACGTGATCCGCGCCGGCCTGCGCATCATCTTCCATTATGAAGATCGCCGTGTCGTTCCAGTACGGCGAGTGCGAGATTGCTTCCACGACGCGGCCAACCGCGAGATCATTGTCCGCAACCGAAGATTTGGGCGTCGGGCCGCCGATCGTGGTGCCGCCGGTATGATCATCCGGCAGCCGCAACAGCACAAAGTTCGGCATGGTGTCGCGGCCGCCGGCGCGGTCGAGCGTCCACTGCGCAAAATGTCGCAGAAAGATGTTGACCCGAATTTGATCCGGCACGCGAACGTTGAAATCCGGCGCTTCAGGCGCAAAATGGCCCACCAGTTCCGGCTTGGTCGCAACGTTATAAGCCAAGCGGGGAATGGCCCAGGGCCAGAGGTTCGTGCCTCCGCCCCACTCCTCCGGTACTGCCTCGCCCGGCTTGATCGTGGGGTTGGCACAATGCGCGACTCTGGGTGACATCGCGCCGAGCTTCGGGTCCGTCACGCGTTTGAGGCCTTGCGGATCGTCGCAGAAGACCGATGAGATGAATTCGGCAAAGTGATAGATCGTCTTTCCGTGAGCCGCGAAGTTGGTCCACAGATAGCCGCTCGAGGGTTCCGCCACATCGGGAATGCGCTGCACTAACGGGTAGCCGTCGGCAACCACGCCCTCGTAATCGTAGGTGCGCTGCTCATTGCGATAATATTGCTGCCAGGTCTTTTGCACGTAGTCAGTGGTGATGGCGGCGTTCGACCACACATGGCCATCGCCCGACACTTCGCCGGAATCAAAAAAATTGTCCAGTACGCCAAACTGCAGCGCCAGCCGATGCTGGTTCGGCGTTACCTCGGCGCCGTACATCGCCAGCGTTGCATCACCATTGCCGACGGGCTTGCCGTCTTTGGCAAGGTCGCCGAACACCTGATCGTACGTGCGGTTCTCTTTCAATATATAGATCACGTGCTGAATCGGGTTGGCGCCGCCGGCAAACTGAATCGTCTCCTGCGCCGCCTTCATGCGGTTCGACTGCAATACCACGTCCGTCGCGGCCTTGAGATCGGACTCGATCCGCGCCTCGTTGAGCTGCGCCAGCGTGCCGTACAGCAAGGTTGGCCCATAGGTAAATTTGAGCTTCGCCATCGGCAGGTGTTGGGTGGCCTCAGTTGGCCGCTGCGCCCTGTTGTTGGCACCGGTGCCAGTCCCCTTGGCGCTCGCAATGTAGAGATTGCGGCCATCCGATGCCAAAGCCATCGGCATCAACTCGGTCGGTACGAAACCGATCGGTTCCACCATGGCGGAACCGTGTGCCTGCCCTAGTCGGCGCGGATCGAGAATCGCCACCGCATCCGACCCTAAATTTGCCGCGTAAATCCGCGTGCCGCCGTTATTCTGTGCAAGCGCGCTGGGCTCGGCGCCGAAATAGCTCTGACCCGGTAAGCGCGTATCGAAATAGCCTCGAACCTTGAAAGTCCCAACGCTGATCGCCGCTACCGCATCCCGATTCGATAGCGCCACATACAGCAAGCCCGCATGCTCATCCAGCAGCAGTGCACAGGGGTGCGATCCTGGCGCCGCTACCGCGCTTGGCTTCATCAGGGAGAGTCGGCGGTTTACGGTACCCTTTACCAGGTCCAGTTCGACCACCTCACTGGCATTCCACAGGGCGACGAATGCCCGCTTGCCATCCTGCGTTGCAGCCACGGCAATCGGGTAAGTTGCAGGAACGTTCTCCTCGACAGACAAATCGAAGCTGCGCGTGATGAGCCCGGTTTGCGCGTCGACCAACGCGACGCTGTCGGCAAGGTTTTCCGCCACCAAAATTGATTCGCGCGCACCGCGCACCACGGCGATCGCCGCCGGATAGGGAGCTATTGTATGACCATCGCTGCTCAGCAAGCTGCTGTGACGGCCCGGGGCAAGCACCACCGGCGGCAAGCTCAAGAACTTCTCTGGCGTCAGCACGCCTTGCGAAAATGCGTAGACGGCGATCCCATTGCCGGTCTTTTTGTGCCCGTCGCCCTTAAGATCGGTTGACGACGCAAGGCTTGCGTAAACCTTGGTCCCGTCGCTGCTGAAAGTGATGCCTGCGAAGAATGCCTGACTGGTATCCGGCAGCGTGCGCGGCTCGGGAAAATCTCTCACGGCTCCCGTATGGGCGTCGAGGACTGCGAGCGACTGCATGTATCCGGATTCGAAAGTGCCATAGCCCGCGTTCAGCGACACGACCCAGCGCCGATCCGGTGACACCGTGAGCGACATCGGCAGGCTGTTGACGCGCTGCGGATTGCCCAGCGCCGGCAGCATCAGCTGCTTGCTGGTGGACAGATCCAGCCATTGCGTGTTCGATGCCTGCTGCGCTCGAGCCGTTGACACGCACAACGCCAATCCCAGGCAGCCGGTCGCAAGCGCCCGCCTGCAATATTCTGCTCGGCGCATTTCGCGGCTACTCATGGCCCACACACTGCCAATCGCAAGTTTTCCACCTCATTAAAATCGCGCGGCCAGCGAAATCTTCTTGGTACCGCGGTACAGCTTGATGGCAACCGACGAATTGGCCGCGCACGCGGCTACGGCCGCTTCGAGTTCCGGCAGCTGCTTGATCGGATGGCCGTCAAACTCGTAGACGATGTCGCCGATGATGATTCCGGCCTTTTGCGCCACCGAACCGCCATCGACCGCGCTGACCAGGATACCGGCGCGATTCGGCTGGCCCGCCGTTGCCGCCACCGCAATGCCGCCGATGCCAAGATCAAGCTTCGGCAACGCGGCGGCGGGGCTTGCTGCGGCGAGCGCGGGGTTGGCTTTGGCGAGCGCGGCATTTTCTTTGGCGAGTTCAGCGTTTTGTTTGGCGAGTGCCGCGTTCTCTTTAGCGAGCGCGGCGTTTTCCTTGGCTATTGCGTCGCCTTCCTTGGCGGCAGCGTTATTTTTAGCGATCGCGGCGTTTGCCTTTGGCTGGGGCGCATTCGCGGATTGGTCCATTTTGGCGAGGAAACCGGCGATCTCCGCGTCCGAAAGTCCGCCGTTGTAATCGGGGCCCGGCTTCGTGGTGATCTTGAATGCCCAAATGCTCGGTTTGCCTGCCACATACCCTGCAGCGAGCTGACGCAGGCCCGCCTCGTCCACGCTAAATGCAATGTAGTCGGTGTACACACAGTCCCCGACCGCGCAGGCCTCCCTTTGCGTGCGAATTTGAGTCACCGGGGTCGACTTCGGTCCGGTCGCCCACTGATAATTTGCGATCTCGTAGGAGCGGCGGTTACCACTGTAAATGGACATCACAACCACCTGAAAGGACTTCTCACCCGTGGTCCTGTCAATCACACCCTTGAGATATTCATCGTTCCATACCATTCTCATTGGCCCCGTACGCACCACGAAACCCTTCTCTGTGGTAATCGTGGTGGTGCCGGCTGCAAAGTCATCCTTAACTGTCGCGGTATCCCTGAAGTGCTCCATCGTCAGCGACAGCAGCTTGGAGTCTTTTGCGTTTGCGATATTGGCAGTGAGGCCGAGCGCGACAAATGCGCCCAGTGCGGCGATGCGGAGTTTCATTTTTTCTTCGTCTTACCTTGTGGACATTGAATGTTAGCCGATCGATAGCTCATCAACCATGGAAATGATGCCAAGCAGCACCACACCGCTTACCCTAAGATGGCAGCCTTCAATATCCTCGCGCCCAAATGACCGCGTAACGGTTCTTCCGTTGACGGCGATTTCGATCATCGAACCGCTCGGCACGTGATCTTCGGTCTCAATGTCGATATTCCTGACGCTGCCGAAAAAACCATGTGGTACCAGCCTGCTTTTTATTTCATGCCGGATCTTGCCAAGGCCCGTGTCGAATACTTCGCGGACTTGCTTATCTTCCATGAGACCCTCCTCCGCGCATAACCACTGGAGTGGATGTTGCGCGCACTCATTTCACCGCCAGCGCAATACTCAACATGCCGACGGAGCCCAACTCGATGCCATCAACCAAGAATTGCAGCGCGTCGTCGGCACGCTGCAGCGCAATCACATACAAAAGCGGCAGATAATGTTCCGGTGTTGGAATGCTCATCGCAGCATCCTCGCCCAATGCCGCCATATTCGCGAGCGCCGTATGATCATGAGCCAAGAGCCGCGAGCGCACGGTTTCATTGAAGCGAGTGGCCCATGTATACGGCGCTGCTCCCGGCGCGCGCATCACGCTCAGATTGTGCACCACATTGCCGCTGCCCACCACCAGCACGCCCTCGTCCCGCAACGGCGCCAGCGATTTTGCCAACTCATAGTGGTAGGCGAGCGGCTGGGTGCCGTCGATGCTGAGCTGTACCACCGGGATGTCCGCTCGGCTGTAGACGTGCTTGAGTACCGACCACGTGCCATGGTCGAGTCCCCACTCGGACGCATCGGCGGCAACTCGAATGCCCGAAAGCAACTCGATGATGCGAGCTGCCAGCGGCGGATCACCCGGCGCCGGATACTCGACCTCATACAGCTCTTGCGGAAATCCTCCGAAATCGTGAATGGTTTTGGGCGTCGCCATCGAAGTCACCGCCGTGCCGCGGGTGTACCAGTGCGCCGAGATGCACAGGATGCTGCGCGGGCGCGGGGTGCGTACACCAAATTGCTCCCATGCCAGCGTATAGCGGTTTCGTAGCAATGTATTCATCGGACTTCCGTGCCCGAAAAACACGGCCGGCAATCGCGCTGTCGACACGGTTCAGCCCCGCTTGTTCCTCAAAATCGCCTTCTCTACCTCATCCAGTCGATCCTTGCCGAACCACATTTCGCCATCGACGAAGAAAGTCGGCGAACCGAATGCTCCACGTTCCACCGCGCGCTCGGTATTGGCGATCAGCTGTGACTTCACGGCCGGCGCGCTGGCTGCCGCAATGAGTTGTGGCGCATCGAATCCTGATTCCGTCAACGCAGCGGCAAGCACCGCCGGATCGTCCATCTTCTTGTGATCCACCCACATGTGGCGGTATATCTCATCCACGTAACGCTCGAACACGCCCAGCGTGCGTGCCGCGATCGCGCCGCGCATCAGCGTCAGGGTATTGACCGGAAAAAACGGCGAATACCCAAACCCTTGAATGCCGTGCTTGCGCACGAAGCGCTCAACTTCCAAGCGTTCGTATTCAGGTTTGTTGCGAATGTGAGCGAAGGCAGCCGCGGGCGACTGATTGCCGGTGGCCTTGAAGATTCCGCCCAACAGCACCGGCACGTAGTCGAAGGGCACGCCGGTGCGCGCCTCGATCGCGGGAATCACTCGATGGCTCAAAAAGGCGTTCGGACTTCCGAAATCAAACAGAAACTCGACCCGCGGACGCTCGCTCACCATTTTTCTCCGAATGGGCGGATTTCCTGCTCGAAGGTCCAGGCGTCCGGCGATTGGCGGTACAGCGCCCAATAAGCATCGGCCACCGACTTGGGATTCATCAAGCGCCCGGGATCCAGATTATCGAGCGCCGCCGGGCCTTCGCGCGCGGCAATGCGCGCGCGCACGAACTCCGTATCGACTCCGGCATCGATCACCAAATGGGCGACATGAATATGCTTCGGTCCCAACTCACGCGCCATCGCTTGCGCGAGTCCGCGCAATGCGAATTTGGCGCTGGCGAACGCGGCGTAGCCGATACCGCCGCGCAATCCGGCGGTGGCTCCAGTAAAGAAGATCGCGCCTTTTTCGCGTGGCACCATGATCCGGGCCGCTTCGCGCCCGGCGAGAAATCCCGACCAACAGGCCATTTCCCACACCTTGCGAAATACCCGGTCGGTCGTCTCCAGAATCGGAAAGTTGACGTTGGCCCCGATATTACAGATGCAAATCTCGAGCGGCGCGTAATTTTCCGCCTCCTTCAAGAACGCCGTGACGTCGTCCGAAATTCGCGCATCGAGCGTGCGCCCGAAGGCACTGCCGCCGGCCGCATTGATCTCGGCGATGAGGGGCGCAAGTTTTTCGCCATTGCGCCGTCCGGCGAATACCGCAAATCCCTCGGACGCGAACTTCCTGGCGATGGCAGCACCAATGTAGTCGCCGGCACCGATAACCGCGACCGATGCGCTGTTTTGTTGCATGCCCGGCATTTACCCTCTGAAGCAGACCGAGCGACGTATGAAACTTAAGGGAACCCGTGCATTTCGGGACGCCTCGCCGGTGCTAGCCTATTGTTTTGTAAGCAAATAACTCAAGTCCCCTAGCGAGCGCAGGCGCTGCCTTAAGCGCCCGCGCGACATACATCACACTCGGAAAGGACTACGAGGTCAAGGGCAAAAAAAAGCCCCACAGAGTGCAAATTTTCTTCGCCGGCGGCCGATACATCTAGCTTGATTGGTTCGAACCGGGTGCTGCGCCGATGCCGTCGCGCCCCAATTGCGGGGTATCGATGATCAGAGGTTACAGGCGTTGGTGCAGCATTTGCGTGCTCGCGATCCTGGCTTTTATTGTAAGCCCCGCCTCATTTGCGCTCGATCCGTCGCTCCGCCTGAGCCAGTACCAGCTCGATAATTGGCAGGTCCAAGATGGAATGCCTCAGAGTTCCGCCCAAGCCATCGCGCGTACACCCGACGGCTACTTGTGGATCGGCACCCAGGAAGGACTGGCGCGCTTCGATGGTGTCCGGTTCACGGTGTTTGTCGGCGGCAAAGACGTCGATATCCCAAGTAAGTATATCTCAGCGCTATTCGTCGATGCCGGCGGACGGCTGTGGGTGGGCACGGGATCCGGAATCGCCGTACTCGAACAGGGTCACTTCAGATCGTTCGGCAAAGTTGCGTCGCTTGCTCACGCTAACGTTCACAAGATTG
The DNA here is from genome assembly GCA_963787695.1 of uncultured Gammaproteobacteria bacterium. GTDB lineage: Bacteria > Pseudomonadota > Gammaproteobacteria > Steroidobacterales > Steroidobacteraceae > Bog-1198. The sequence continues at coordinate 3,671,691 of CAWBDX010000002.1, read as the reverse complement.
CGCAGGACCGTGACGGGCACCTATGGGTCGGCACCGAGACCGGCCTCATTGAAATCAATGGCGAAAGTGCGCATCCCTACGACTCCTCCAGCGGGCTACTCGACGGTCCTGTGCAGGCGTTACTGGATGACCGGAATGGCATTCTGTGGATCGGCACCACCGGCGGACTGCAACGCTTCGACGGCAAGCGCTTTACCACGATATCGCTCGTCGCCGGAAGCGCGGCACCCGCAGTTACTGCCTTGTACGAGGATCCCAAAGGCACGCTGTGGATCGGTACCGCCACGGGCGGTTTGTATCGACGAACCGCGGAGAGCTTCGTCCAGGTGGCCAAACCGGGACAGCTTGGCTCAGCCGTGCGCATCATTACCCAGGATCACGACGACAATCTGTGGATAGGCACTACCGGGGGCGGTCTGGTCCGATGGCTCAATGGAAAATTCGATTCCCTGAATGACAATCTGTTTGCCACGAGCGATGTCCTTTCGCTGCTGGAGGATGACGAAGGAAGTCTATGGGTCGGCACCCATGGCGTGGGTCTGCTGCGGTTGCGGGACGGGAAATTTACCACCGCCGGCGAGTCCGAGGGACTGCAGGGCAAAGTCGCGTGGAGCATCACGCCGCGCAAGAACGGCGGCGTCTGGGTGGGCTCCGACGGCGGCTTGAGCAGCTATGTCGATGACAAGTTTCAGCACATTGCCGGTCCGCATGGTCACGAGAATATTCGCGTGCGAGCGGTGCTGGAGGACCGGCAGAACGCGCTCTGGGCCGGCACTCAGGGGGCGGGAGCCTTTCGCATCGATAAGAGTGGCATGAGCGTCTTCAATCACGATAACGGGTTATCGGGCGACACCGTGCTTGCCCTGTTTGAGGATCGCAGCAACCGAATTTGGATCGGCACCAATCAGGGCCTCGACGTCATCGAGGACGGCCATGTGACCTCCATGCAATCTTTGCTAGGCGGCTCGAGCCGCAGTGCCGTTCATTTTGTCTATGAAGACCTCGCCGGGAAACTCTGGGTTGGCACGGAGACCCAGGGCCTGTTCGCCATCGACGCAGCAACCACCAGCCATTTCACCGTCGCCGATGGTCTGCCGAGCGACTATGTCATTGCCATCCATGAGGATGATCGCGGAGAAATGTGGGTGGGGACTACCGAGGGCCTCGCCGTGTGGCGCGGTGGCAAGGTGATCTCGCTGGGGAATCGAGGGGGACCTCTGCATGAAACCATCCTCGGAATTTTCGAGGACGATGCGCATCAGTTCTGGCTGACGACCAACAAGGGGGTGGTATCGGTTGCGCGCAGTGAGCTCGACGAGCTGGCAGACGGCGGAACTCGTTCACCCGACTTCCGTATTTACGCACTGGCCGATGGCTTGCGCACCCTCGAATTTGCGGGCGGGAACACCTCGCCCGGCTGCCGCTCGCCGGACGGGCTGCTCTGGTTCCCCAGCATTCGCGGCATCGTCATAGTAAATCCGCGCCACTTCAAGACCAATACCTTGCCCCCGCCCGTGCACATCGAGGAGGTGCTGGTGGACGGCGCGCCTTTAAGCCTCGCTGATGCGGCCAACATTGCCCCCGGGGCTCGGCAATGGGAATTTCATTACACAGGTTTGAGCCTGCTGGTGCCGCATGGTGTGCATTTCAAGTATCGCATGGAAGGATTCGACAATGATTGGATCGACGCCGGTACGCGCCGCACCGCCTACTACACCCAACTGCCGCCGGGTACTTATAGCTTTCACGTAATTGGCAGCAACAATGACGGCGTGTGGAACGACAGCGGCGCTTCCTTTCGCTTCACGCTCAAGCCGCATTTCTACCAGACCCTGTGGTTCGCGCTCCTCTGCATCATCGGTCTGATCGCCGCCGTCGCCACCTGGTACCGCTTACGGGTACGACGTTTGCGCCGGCTTGCCCATGCGCTTACGCAACAAGTGGCGCTGCGCACCAAGGATCTTGAGTCCGCCAATGCGGCGCTGCTGCAGGCCAAGGAACGGGCCGAGCTTGCCGGACAGGCTAAGTCGCAGTTCCTGGCCAATATGAGTCATGAGATTCGAACGCCGATGAATGGCGTGATCGGCATGACGGAATTGCTGCTCGATACCAAGCTCGATCGAACGCAGCGCGATCATACCGAGACGATTCGCGATAGTGCGAGTGCGCTGCTCACGATCATCAATGACATCCTCGATTTCTCGAAGATCGAAGCCGGCAAGCTGGACATCGAACTGATTGAAATGGATCTGCGCAGCATCATGGATGATGTCGCACATCTGCTGGCGATCCAGGCGCATGCCAAGGGGCTGGAATTGATAACCAGCGTCGACCCATTCCTGCCCGACTGGGTGCTCGGCGATCCGGGGCGCACCCGCCAGATCTTGCTGAATCTGGGCAGCAACGCAATCAAGTTCACACGTCACGGCGAAGTTTCGATCGAGCTGGTGATGATCTCCGCCGATGCGGACGGCACGAAGATCCGCTGCAGTGTGCGCGATACCGGCATGGGCATTCCGGCAGAACGCATCGAATCTCTTTTCCAGCCATTCTCACAAATCGATGCATCGACAACTCGTCACTATGGCGGCACCGGCCTCGGACTGTCCATCGTGAGTCGATTGGTGACCCTGATGCACGGCGAAACCGGCGTGGAAAGCAAGTTGGGAGCAGGCTCGACCTTCTGGTTTACAGCCCGCTATGGCGCCTGTGCCAGGAAGTCGGACGTGCAGCGCCTGAATGTCAAAGTCCTGGAAAACAAGCGCGTGCTGATCGTCGATGACAACGCGACAAACCGTAAGGTCTTGAGCCAACAGCTCGCGCAGCTGGGAATGATCTCCACCAGTGTCGACAGCGCCGATGCCGCGATGCAGGTTTTGCAGGACACCTTGGGTGCAGCACCCTTCGATCTGGCGGTGCTCGATTACATGATGCCGGTTTGCGACGGATTTGAACTCGGCCAGAGGATTACCAGCGACCCCCGGTTTGCGGAAGTGCGTCTCGTGCTGCTGACCTCCGCGCACGGCATGCGCGGCGCACAGGACTTCGCGCAGCTCGGGTTTGCGGCCTACATATTGAAGCCGGTGTCGCACCGCGACTTGCGCGAATGCTTGGGCCGCATCATGTCCATGGAGCTGCCAAGGCTGCACGAACGTACGCAGCCGATTCTCGTCGCAGAACGCGCGCGCGACGTGCCCAATCTGCGAATCCTGCTGGCCGAGGACAACTTGGTAAATCAAAAAGTGGCGCGCGGCGCACTGGAAAAGATGGGATTCAAAGTCGACATTGTGAACAATGGCGCCGATGCGATCGCCGCCTGGAAAACCGATCGCTACCACATCATCTTTTTGGACTGCCAGATGCCGGTAATGGACGGATACCAGGCAGCGCGGGAAATCCGTCGTCTCGAACAGGGCTTAAGGCACATTCCGATCGTTGCGCTTACGGCAGATGCGATGAAGGACGCTGCACAGAATTGCCGGGAGGCCGGTATGGATGAGTATTTGACCAAGCCGTTTGATCGTAAGCAGCTGCGCGAGACCATCGAGCGGCTGTTGCCGGCTTCGATGTCGGAGCAGCCAGACGCCGGCAATGGACGCAGCATCCCGCCGCCTTACACGGGTGATGCGCCCGTGGACTGGGAGCGGCTGATGAAAGTATCGGATGGCGATGAGGACTTTGCACAGGATTTGGTGCAACTTTTCATCGAATCCGGCGATGCGGCATTGCGCGATATCACCGTCGCTTTACGGTGCGGCGATTTGGCGACCGTCGGGCGAGTCGCGCACTCATTCAAGGGTTCGAGCGCGAATATATTTGCGCAACCCGCCAGCACGGCAGCCGCACGGCTGGAGGAGGCCGCCCGCGCCGGCAATGCCAATGAGCTCGCGCTGCTGGAGGAGCAGTTGCGGTTGGAGGCAAATCGAGCAACGGATTTTCTGCGCTCGCACCAGGCAAGGCGCGATCGAATCTAAAGCGCTGAGCGCCAAATCGATTCCCGTGGCAAAGTGTCGGCCTTACGGGACGAGTTCGGGCGCTCATGATTCCAACGATTCAGATTTTGGTTCTGCTGCTGATTGTTATTGCCGCCGTTTCGGTGGTGGCGGCACGCCTCAAGATTCCCCCGGCGATACTCCTGGTGCTGACCGGCGTCCTGCTGGCGCTTATCCCCGGACTACCGCCCGTGACTCTGGCGCCGGAATTCGTATTGCTGTTCATATTGCCGCCGCTCATTTATTCCTCCGCAGTGGCGATGAGCTGGCGGGAGTTCCGATTCAATCTGCGCCCCATTTCGATGCTGGCGGTGGGCTGCGTGCTATTCACGACAATCGCAACTGCCGCGGTTACGCATTGGCTGTTGGGTTTCTCCTGGCCCGTGGGTTTCGTATTGGGAGCCATTGTTTCGCCGCCGGACGCCGTGGCGCCGCTGTCCATTGCGCGCAGAATGAACCTGCCAAGAAGGCTGCTGGTGATCCTCGAGGGCGAAGGGCTCGCGAATGACGCAAGCGCACTCATTCTCTATCGCTTCGCGGTGGCCGCGGTCGGCGTCAGCGCATATTCGTTGAGCCAAGCCGCCGGCATGTTTGCCGCCATCATCGGCGGCGAAATCCTTTGGGGCATCGGCGTCGGGTGGCTGATGCTGCGGTTGCGGCGCTGGGTGCACGACCCGCGCATCGAGGTGATGCTCTCGGTTCTCACCCCGTTCCTGGCGTACCTGCCGCCCCAGCACCTGGGCGGCTCCGGCGTGCTCGCCACCGTGACCGCCGGGCTCTATATCAGCTGGAATGGTCTGCGGCTGATCAGTGCGGAGACGCGGCTGCAGGGCATTTTCTTCTGGGGTTTCATGATTTACTTGACCGAAGGCTTCGTGTTCCTCATCACCGGCCTGCAGGCGCGAACGCTGATTGCCGGCATGCGTGGTGATTCGCTGGCTGATCTCGCCGGCTCCGCTGCGGTGGTCTGCGCCGTCATCATCATGGCCCGATTCATCTGGATGTTTCCCGCTACCTATCTGCCGCGCTGGCTGATCCCTGCGGTGGCGCGCGACGACCCCGCGCCTCCCTGGCAATGGCCTTTCATCCTCGCATTCACCGGCGTGCGCGGCATCGTGTCGCTCGCGGCGGCGCTCGCCATTCCTCTCACGACGAATAGCGGCGCGCTCTTCCCCGACCGCGATCGAATACTCTTCCTGACCTTTGCGGTAATTCTCGTAACCCTCGTCGGCCAGGGTTTGCTGCTGCCAGCCGTGATCCGCGCGCTGGGGCTGGCCAATGCCGGCCGCCGCGAGCGCCAGACCGAAAGAACCGAGGAATTGGCGGCGCGCCGGCAGGCCATCGAGGCGGCAAGTCGACGTCTCGATCAACTGATCGCGGAGCGCGAACCACCGGAGGATATCGTGCAGCCGTTGCGCGCACGGCAACGGGACCGCATGCGACATGTCGAGCGCCGCAACGACGGCGACCCCAAGCAGAAACGGCTCGTTGAACAGCACGATGAGATCGCATTTCAGTTGATCGAGGCCGAACGAAAACAGATCAATGACCTGTACCGACTTGGCAAGCTAAAAGATGAAGCGCGGCGCCGGATCGAACGGGAGCTGGATCTGCGTGAAGCGCAATTGATCAATGTGCGCGGCGAAGACTGACGGCCTCATTCCAGCGGCGTTCTGCCCGCGCTCTGTGCACGCCGCTGCCACGGCCAGCGCCCTTCGACTTCCACGACGATCGACCAGCTGAGAAAGGTGCGCACGACGACCAGCATCCCCAGCGCCTCGAAATTCCTCAAATCGGGGTCCAGCGCAGCCGTGCGTACGATGTCGGCGGCAACCAGGATTTCCAACCCGAGCAACAGGGCGCGGCCCAGTGCTACGCGAAAGGCATCATAGTGCTCGATCCCGAATCGACGCCGCACGATTGAGTGCCGCAGCCAATTGAGGGTGGCGAACACGATGTAGCCGAGGATGAGTATGACCGCAATGACATCGATCGTATCCGCGCCGATTCCAATCCATTTTTGATACATTGCGTTCGCGCCAGTCACGTGCTTCTCCCGGGGATTGTCGAGTTGCGGTGAGTTTTTTTGAAACGCGAGTCTAGGTCCCGCAGCGGCGCTGGAAGATGCGCCCGCGCCATGCTCGGCGTCCGCACCAAGCGCCGCAGGCAATCCTTGCATGCGATCGGGCTCCTTTGTAATTAGGCCTTGTACCTATATCAGTGGCCCAGGATGTTGATTATGTTGGTATAGTCGCGGGATTGACCGGCGTTCAGGGCGCGCGTAAAGAATGAATGAGCTATCACCAAGCGTTGACCCGGCCTACGCGCCGCCGGGCTTTCACTTGCTGGCGAAGCCCAGCGGCTCCACCTGCAATATCGATTGCACGTATTGCTTTTTTCTATCCAAGGAAGCGCTGTATCCGAACGAGAAAAGCCGGATGTCGCCGGCGACGCTCGAGGCCTACATCCGCCAGTTGCTGGAATCGCACCGCGATCCACAGGTGACCGTGGCATGGCAGGGTGGAGAGCCCACGCTGATGAAAGTCGAGTTCTTTCGGCGCTCCATCGAGCTGGTCGAACGGTTTCGCCGGCCCGGCCAAGTCGTTCTGCATACCTTTCAGACCAACGGCATGCTGCTGGACGACGAGTGGTGTGAATTCTTCGTGGAGCACAAATTCCTGGTCGGCTTGAGCGTCGACGGCCCGCGCGAGTTGCACGACACGTATCGGGTCGACCGCCGCAAGATGGGCACCTTTGATCGGGTTATGGAAGGTTGGCGCTGCCTGCGCAAGCATCAGGTCGAGTTTAACATCCTGTGCACCGTCAACGCGGCAAACGAGAAGTACGGCCGCGAGGTCTATCGGTTCTTCCGCGACGACTTGGGCGCGAAGTGGGTGCAGTTCATCCCCATTGTCGAGCGTGCGAGCGAGGAAACGCTGGCAATCGCCAATCAGGGCTGGAGCGAACAGGCCGGCCGCAAGCGCCTGCTGTACACGCAGACCGGCAATCTGGTGACGCAGCGTACGGTCGGCGCCGAGCAATACGGCCGTTTCCTCGTTGATATTTTCGAAGAGTGGCTGCGCCACGATGTGGGTCGGGTTTATGTGCAGCTTTTCGATGTCACGCTCGAAGCCTACTTCGGCCGCCATCTGCTGTGCATCCACGCGCCGACCTGCGGTTACGGTCCGGCGCTCGAGCACAACGGCGATCTTTATGCCTGCGATCACTTCGTCGAACCCAAATTCAAGCTGGGCAACATTCACAAAGTCCACATGCTCGAGCTCATGGCCTCGCCGCAGATGCGCAAATTCGGGCAGGACAAGCGCGATACGCTAACGCCGCAGTGTCAGCGCTGCGAGGTCAAGTCCTTGTGTCATGGCGGCTGTCCGAAGGATCGGTTTGCGGTCTCGCGCGACGGAGATTCCGGACACAACTATCTGTGCGCCGGACTGGAATTGTTTTTCAAGCACACGCGTCCGGCCATGCAAACCATGGCGAGCCTGCTGCAAAGGGGACAGGCACCAGCCGACATCATGAGACTGACGGCCGCCGAGGACGCGAGGCAGGGACCCTATCAGTCGTGCCCCTGCGGCAGCGGCAGGAAATTTCGCTTCTGCCACGGCGACCGCGCGCCGAGTTCCGGATTCAGCGGTGTTAAACCCGCCCGCGACGCGCTCGGCCTTCAGTCGTAGCGAATTAAACGTTCGCGCTGCCGTGCCGGCCGGAGCCCCTGGAGAACGCGGCGGCACCGGCCTGCGCCTCGCCCGAGGCCAGCGTGTTCAGTCCATGCTTGATTTCATTCTGCATGGCCCGCGCTTCATCCATGCCCCATTGTTCGATCGCAGATAGCCGATCGTTCCTCAGGCAGGATTGCGGGAACGACGCAATCTGGCGCGCAATTTCGATGGCGGCGGCCAGCGCCTGGCCGGCAGGCACCAATCGATTCGCGAGTCCGATGTCGAGCGCTTCCTGCGCACGCACTTCGCGGCCGGTGAGAATCAAATCCATCGCCCGGCTATGCCCGATCAGGCGCGGCAGGCGAATGGTGCCGAGATCGATCAACGGCACACCGAAGCGACGACAAAAAATGCCGAAGACCGCGGTCGCGGAAATCACCCGCAGGTCGCACCACAATGCCAGCTCGCAGCCGCCGGCCACGGCAAATCCTTCAACGGCCGCGATCACGGGTTTCCTGAGAAGCATGCGCGTGGGGCCCATGGGCCCATCGCCGTCGGTGCCCACCGGCCGGCGTTCGCCGGCCGCAAAAGCCTTCAAGTCCGCCCCAGCACAAAACTGACCGCCCGCCCCGGTCAATATCGCCACATCGAGTGCGCTGTCGACATCAAAGCTGCGGAAGACGTTCGCAAGCTCTCGGGCAGTCGCGAAATCCACGGCGTTTCGTTGCGGCGCCCGGTCAATGGTTACAACCGCAATGTTTTCCAATCGGCTAAGAGCTACAGTCATCGCGCACTCCCACGCACGTACCTGTCAATAAGTGGCTCGGCCGCCGGAAATATCGAACACCGCTCCGGTGGCAAAGGAACATTCCTCGCTCGCGAGCCAGCAGACGGTCGCTGCAATTTCATACGGCTCGACGAATCGATTCATCGGAATCTTGGCGAGCATGTAATCGATGTGCTGCTGGGTCATTTGCGCAAACAGGTCGGTTTTGGCCACGGCGGGTGTGACGCAGTTGACCAGGATCCCCTGGGTGGCCAATTCCTTGGCAAGCGACTTCGTGAGCCCAATCAGTCCCGCCTTGGAGGCGCTGTAATGCGAGGCGTTAGGATTGCCTTCCTTGCCGGCGACGGAAGCCACGTTGACGATCCTTCCATAGCCTCGTTCCCGCATCAGGGGAACAATGGACCTCGAGGTCAGGTACGGGGCCACGAGATTGACTTCGATGACGCGGCGCCACGCCAAAGGATCGAGTTCCCAAGTCGGAGCATTGCCGCCCGTGATGCCTGCATTGTTGATCAGGATGTCGATCTTGCCGAACCGTGCAACGGATTCCTCCGCGGCCGCCTGCACCGCGGCGTCTTCGGTGAGGTCCAAGCAACAAGCGGCTACCGTGCCGAACGCCGCTAACTGCGCGCAGGCATCGTTGAGTTTTGCGGCGTCCATATCCCATAGCGACACCGTTCCGCCGGAGCGCAGCAGCCGCTCGGCCACCGCGTAGCCGATACCGCGGGCACCGCCGGTAACGACTGCGACCCTGCCTTTGAGATCCAACTGGTTCATCGGCTGCCTATGAAGGTTGCCGGCACCGCATGCTGGGTTTGGATACCAAGCCCCGAAATGCCGACGCGCATACTCTGCCCCAGCTTGAGAAACTGCGGAGGCCGCCGCCCCATTCCCACGCCGGGTGGAGTGCCGGTGGCAATCAGATCTCCCGAACGCAGGCTCATGAACTGGCTGATGTACGAGACCAGATGCGCGACGCCGAATATCATGGTTCGCGTATTGCCGTTCTGGAAGCGGTGGCCATCGACTTCCAGCCACAAATCCAAGAATTGCGGATCCGGTACTTCGTCCTTCGTTACCAGCCAGGGACCAAGCGGCGCGAAAGTGTCGCAGCCCTTGCCCTTATCCCACTGACCGCCCCGCTCGAGCTGATAAGCGCGCTCGGATACATCGTTGAATACGCAATATCCCGCAACGTGATCGAACGCTCGTTCGAGCGGCACGTACTTGCCCGGTTTGCCGATGACGATGCCGAGCTCGACCTCCCAATCCACCTTCTCCGCACCCAAGGGAATCTCCACCTCATCGTTCGGTCCGATGATTGCGCTGGTCGGCTTCATGAACAAGATTGGTTCCGCCGGAATCGGCATGTTGGCCTCGGCGGCATGATCCTTATAGTTCAGCCCCACGCAGACGATTTTGCCGACGTTCGCCACGCACGGCCCAATGCGCGGCGATCCGGCGATTTTCGGCAGCTTTGGCGCATCCAGTGAACTTACCTTCGCCAGACTCTCGGGCAATAATGCGTCGCCGCCGATGTCGGAAACGATCGCCGATAAATCCCGCAATTGACCCTGGCTGTCCAACAATGCGGGGCGTTCTTTGCCGGCCTCGCCGGTGCGTAATAGCTTCACTGCATGCTCCAGTTTTTTCGATTGCCAATCGCCGCGATGAAATAGCGTACGCTACCCGCTGTGCCGCGTCAGCGGATTCGCAACGGCGGCCGCATAGGGGGTAGCCATGATTCATCGGGATCGACTGACCGCACGACTTGAAGGGGGATTCGTCGTCTTCCTGATCGGCATGAGGATCAATAATCCATTGCTGATTCACAAATGGTGGCCGGTCGCCACCGCCATGCCCCGTATGTTGAAGGAGCTCCATCGCCAGCCCGAACGCGGTTTCCTGCATTCCGAGATGTGGTTTTCACGGACCCTCATTCTTCTGCAGTACTGGCGCTCGATGGAACATTTGATGAATTACGCCAAGGCGAAGGAAGCGGCGCATCTGCCTGCTTGGCAGGCATTCAACAAGGCGATCGGAGCAAATGGCGCCGTCGGCATCTGGCACGAAACCTATCAAGTTTCTCCCGGCGGCTATGAAAACGTGTACGTGAACATGCCGACATTCGGCCTCGGCGGCGCCGGTACTCTGCATCAGGCCAAGGGAAATCTTAAATCCGCGGCGGACCGCTTGGCTGCGATGGCAAAGTGAGCGAATCCTGGGCTTTGCATCAAAGGCCGATGAAGGTCGCAAACTCTTCGGCGGGTGCGCGAACCGACCTGAGTTGATTGGCCTTCACTTCGGTATCTTCGTAGCCGATGGCCATCCCGCAAAACAGCATGAGTTCCGGCGGCGCGGAGACGAACCGGGCGATGGTCTGCGGATAGACCGACCAGCATTCCTGCGGGCAGGTGGCCAATCCCTCCTCGACGGCGAGCAGCATCAGGCTTTGAAGATACATACCCAGATCAGACCATTGCGGTCGGCCCATGAGCCGATCCACGAAGCAAAAAAGGCCCACCGGCGCATCGAAGAAGCGGAAATTTTTATTGAACTGCTGCCAGCGCGCGGCCTTGTCCTCGCGCGGGATGCCGATGGTGCGATACAGAGCTTCGCCGATTTCGAAGCGCCGCTCCTTGTAGGGCGAGTGAAGATTGGGGGGATAGATGTCGTATTCGGTTGTCTCGCCGCGCGGCAATTCGACAATGCGCCGCCCCATCTCGGTCTTGAGCGCATCCAGCGGAGAGCCGGAAAGCACGTAAATTTTCCATGGCTGAAGGTTGCCCCCCGAAGGAGCCCGAGCCGCGGCTGCCACCAGGCGGCGGATCGTCGCGGCGGACACCGGACGATCGAGAAAGCCGCGCACCGAGCGGCGCTTCAAAAGAGCATCAGAAACCGACATCGAACATCCCTTTGTGCGAATCGCACGCTCGTAATAAAAATCCCGAGAATCAGGTCACTGCGCAGCGCTGCCGGAATGACGGCGGCAGATCCTCTCGGGCAGCGCCGCACCAACTTCATGCGGTCCCGCAGTCGCGATCTCGTAGCAGTTTGCATCGATCCAAACGATCCAGTCGCCGCTGGCTGTCTTCAATAATTCGCCGGGGCGATGCTGTGCATTCGGCAGCCAGTTGTCGTCTTCCGGCCTGCCTGAGACCGATTTGTTGCTCGAGAGCTGATTCGTTCGAATCTCGAATGCCTGCAGGGCACGGCGGGCTTCCGCGGACCAGTCTACGCCACTCCCATTGCCCATGGAGGATGAGGCGGCCGCCGAAGACGCCGGTAATGAGGGTGAATCGGGAACGGGTACGGCAATCGTTATGGCAGCATCGCCGCCCAAGCGCCGCAACGCTGCGGGCGTGGCGCGGGCTTTGGGTGGATTTACAGGCGTGAGCAACACCAGTTCGACTGCACCCGCCTGCGAGGCACGGAGACCGCGAATTCGCGGCGTCAACAAAAGCGCCGCAAACAGGGCCGTATGCACAACCAGCACCACGGCCAAGGCCACGTAGCGCGAAACTGTCCAGTGCTTCGACTCATTCATGTTCAGCCTAGCCACAGCCCCTGTAGGTCCTGACAAGATGGACCAATTTTGCTCGCCAGGGTTCCTATGCCAGGCTAAGGTGCCGGCGCATCCGGCGGCAGGTGACGCTGCATGAATTCGAATACGCCTTGATTGAACACATCGTTCTTGTCGCCGGCGACCATGTGACCGGCGCCGCTCACATCGAAGACTTCCAACTGCGGCAAGTGGGCGCGGAAATCCGCTACCGCCGCTTCCGTGACGATGTCGCTCTGTAGGCCTCTGACAAGCAGCGTAGGAATGCGCACTTGCTCGGCTGCACTATTCAGCCGGTCGGCGAACAGCGGCGGCTCCGCGTGCCGCACTTGCTGCAGCACGCGCGGATCCCAATGCCAATGCAGGCGACCATCGATGCGCAACCGCAGATTTTTCATGAGCCCCGCATTGCTCTTCGGTCGCGGACGATGCGGGTTGTAGGCCGCGACCGCCTCGGACGCTTCTTCGAGAGTGCGGAATCCTTGCGCACCGCTGCTCATGAAGCTGCGAATCTTGGCGGCGCCGGCGGTATCGATGCGCGGCACAATGTCCACAAGGATCAACGCCGCGGCCAACGGCTCAACGTGCGCGCCGGCCACCAACAACGCCGTGGCGCCGCCCATGGATGCACCCACCAGCGCCGGTCGCGACTTCAAGGTTCCGATGACGCACTCCAAATCCTTGGCCAGGACTTCCAGGGTATAGTCGCCGTCCGCAGCCCATTGACTGTCGCCGTGGCCGCGCGCATCGAGGTTGATCACGTGGTAGCCGCGCAGCACCAACTGTCGCATCGCGCCGCCCCACGAGTGGCGTGTTTGTCCGCCGCCATGCAACAGTAGGATGCTTGGCGCTCGAGGATCGCCTCCGACATCGGCGGCGAGTTCGACGCCCTTTGCGCCGATATAGCGCCGCGTCACGAGCGCGCTCGCCAATCCGAAATTCCATCCGCATTCGATATGAGCACACCGTCGATCCCAAGCGGCGTATGGTCGAGGTCGGTCAGCAGGCGTAGCGTATCGCCGTCGGCGGCCGGCACGCGTGCCAGCGCGCGGGCGCCCTCCGTGGTTCGCAGGATGACGACGCCGTGATTCACTGCGCCGTCGCGATCAAAAATGACGGTGAACGTCTCCAACGAAGCCGGGCCGGTGGCTTCCACATGGAATGGCGGAACCGCGCCGCGCCGCCTTTCGGCCTGCGCTTGAACCGACGCACTCCAGGATTGCAGCGGCCGCGGCGGCGGCCTGGAGGCCAAGACCAGCCCATGGTGCTTGGTCACGAACTCTCCCTGACCGTACAGCAGGCCCAGGCCGGCGCGCTCGCGAAGCCGGCGGACCATGGCGCAGGCCGCATGGTTCATATAGTCGTTCAGAGGAGCACCGAAGAATGTCAGGCCGCCCGTCACCGACGGCTCTACATCCGCGCCCAACCCAAGGGTTCGCCGCGCCATCTTGGGCACGCAAGGAAAGCAGCTGTACAGCTCCAGCGCATCGAATGGCTGCCCTTGCGCGATCGTAAGCGCAGTCTCCAGCACTGCATTTTGTGCGTGACTTTCGTAGTAGTGATCGCGCTGCAGGTAGTCGCGCGGCTCATTGGCGGCCGCACCGCCCCAGATGTGGATGATGCGCTCATCAGCAATCCCCGCTTCCCTGGCGCGGGCGAGGCTGGTCATCAGAATCGCCGCGCCTTGATTCACCATCGGGTTGGCGACCATCAGCTTGGTGTAGGGCCAGGCAATGAGCCGATTGTCGGCGGACGGCGCGATGATTTCGGCCGCGGAAAAACGCTGCTTGATCCAGGCGGCGGGATTCGATGCCGCGACCGCGGCATACTTCGCCCATAAGTCTCCGGACTCGGCCAGCGCTGCGCGCGGCGTCTGGCCCCAATGTTGGGCGGTCGCCGCGTCGTAGAAGGGATACACGCTGACCGGCATTGCCACGCCCAGCTTGACCGCCAAGGGATGCAAATAGTCCGGCCCGCGCAGTGAGCGCGGCCCATCGGGTGGTGTCCAGGGCAACTCGCACCCCGCCTTCATCGCCTTGCTAACCGTGCTCTGCGCCTCCGCGCCGGCGATGGCGGCAACCCCGCTTTCGCCGCGCGCGATGCGCAGTGCCGCCTCGTGCAGATAGCGCACCGGACTTTCGCCGCCAACGGGCCCATAGACCGCACGGCGCGGCGCGATCCCGAGCCGCTCCGACAGTTGATGTGCTGCGTCGGCGTAGCGCCAGCTCACCAGATTGACGACGTCCAGCGAGTCGACGCTGCGGAGCAAATCGTGGCCGGCATCCTCGTCCGCCCGCTTGAGCGCCGCCGCCATCAGCGCGAGCGGCTCCAGACCTTGCATGAGATCAGCTGGCCGGTCGGTAATTTCCCCGATGCCGACAATGACGGGGATGCGATCATCGGACATTCTTAAGGCGGCTCACTCCCGCACGAGATTTTGCAGGTCATCCAATGCCTCGGCGAAATCGAGCTTGAATTCCTCGACGACCTGGCGCGCCGATTTGACGCTGTCGATGAGGCCCACACCCTGCCCGACAAAGTACGTCACCAGATCGCGCGCCGCGGGATTGCCGGCGGCGGCCGATCGCTCCACCGCACGCAGAGCCCCCTCGCTGATGAGCGACTGGTAGGGCATCGGCAGGGGACTGGGACTGCCGGGCTTCTCCCACGCGTCGGTCCAGCTCGAGCGCAACTGCCGCGACGGCTTGCCGGTTCGGCCTCGCGAACGCACCGTGTCACGCGAGGTGGCGGCAATCATTTTCTCCCTGAAGATTTCCGAGGTTTCCGATTCCGTGGTGGCCAGCCACACCGAACCGGTCCAGGCTCCGGCGGCTCCCAACGCCATGCAGGCGGCCATTTGACGGCCGGTCATGATGCCGCCGGCCGCGAGCACGGAAATATCGCCCAGAGGTTTGATTGCCTTCAGCACTTCGGGCACCAGCACCAGCGTGGAAACCTCGCCGCAATGGCCACCGGCCTCACCGCCCTGCACGACCAGAACATCGACGCCGGCCTTGACCTGACGGATCGCATGTTCTTTTGCGCCGACCAAGGCCGCGACCGGCACGCCATGCCGCTTGCCAAGCTCGATCATCGATGGCGGCGGTACGCCCAGTGCATTGGCGATGAGCTTGATCGGGTGGCGAAAGGCAGCAGCAAGCACCTCGAGCGCTTCATCGGGATCATAAGGCGCTGCGCCTTCGCGAACCTGCTCGGCGGGCGGCGGGACATTGTTGCGCATCAAGAGATCCGCTACGAAATCGCGGTGCTCTTGCGGTATGCGGGCCGCCAGCGAGCGGGCGGTTACGCCCTTCTCGCCGCGTGTTGCCAGATTCTCCGGGATCAGCACATCGAGCCCGTAGGGTTTGCCATCGACGTGCTCGTCGATCCAGTTGAGCTCGATCTCTATGCTCGCGGGAGTATGGCGGGTGGCGCCCAGCACGCCGAACCCGCCGGCGCGGCTTACTGCAGCGACTACATCGCGGCAATGGCTGAAGGCAAACAGCGGAAATTCAACGCCGAGTCTTTCGCAGATTGCTGACTTCATCGAAAATTTCCTCTAAATGGACCCAGCGCTAGCAGATACCGGATTGTCGGGCGCGAGGTTTGCGCAGCTTACCTGTCACGGCGCCGCTGCGCGAACTAAAGATTTTGGGCGTTCGCCAGGTATCTCTCAGGGCTGCGGGCAGGCATCGATGAACCGCTCAATATCCTTTCGCGGCTGCATGCTGAATTTCCGAGTCTGCCGCGCGACATATTCACCGACGACTTTTCGACCGCGCTCAGCCGAGGCCGTTACCGCTCGCTGGTACGCGGCCTCCGCCGCAGTTTGGTAGTCCTGGGCTGTATCTGCAATCATCATTTTCATTGCCTTGGGTCGTGCCGGATCGACAATCTCCGAATTCGCGCGATAGGCGGCGGCGCAGCGCGCCAATGTTCGCCAGCCCGGCGGAGCCGGAGTCGAATCTGCATCCGCGCCGGCCGCTGATGCGCTGAGTCCAAATAGTAACAAGCACGGCAGGACAAGTTTCGAGATCGGCATGCGCTCTCCCCGGCTCAAAACAGCGCCGAACTTGTTGCCTTACGCATACTGAAACAGCGCCATGAATCCGAAATCCATGTGCAATTGCTGGTGGCAGTGGAACAGGGTAAGACCCGGATTGTCGGCAACAAAATCAAATGTGAGTTCCTGAAATCCGCCGAGCATCACCACGTCTTTGATGAGGCCGGCAGTGGCCTTGCCGGCGATGTGCGTCAATTCAAAGCTGTGCCGGTGCAGGTGAAGCGGATGGATGTCATCGCTGGCGTTGCGGAATTTGAGGCGATAGCGCCGCCCTTGGTGCAGGACATATGCCGGTTTCATGCTCCGCATCGAAAAGGCTTCGCCGTTCAGCGTCCATTGATTGAATCCGTCGAGCGCAGCATTGTTCTTGACGATGGTCATCTCAATGGTTTCGTCCGGTGCGGTCGGGGCGACACCGGACTTTCCGAAACGCGCATAGTCCCATTGAACCGCCCTGGGTTTGATCCATTGCGGCTTGCCCCCCTGCCGTGCGTACTCGACCACGATCCCTAGGCCATGTCTGCGGTCGTCATCGTCAAGATCGCCCATCACCCAGACGCCGGGACTATTCATATGGACGATTGCGGAGATGCGCTCCGCGGTTCCCAACCACAGCACCGGCACATCGGCCGGGGTCGGCACCGCGTTGCCATCGAGCGCAACCACCCGAAAGATGTGCCCTGGAAGAGCCAGGCTTCTTATTTCGCCGGCACTGGCATTCAGTACGTGGAACAGGACACGCTCGCCGTGCTTCACCCGCAGCGGATCACCAAAACCCAGCATTTTGCCGTTGATTGCAAATCGTTCGTAGCCGACCTCGAAGCCTTTTGACTTGTCCTTGGCAGCAGCGTCGGCGCGCCTGCCGATCTCTTGCAAATCCTTGAGCGGAAGACCCTCGAGAAAGTCCATGGCCATGTCGCCGCCGCGGCTGAAGGAGGGTTCGAACTCCTTCAGCACCAGAAACACCTCGCGATCATAGGCGCCGGGATCGTTCTGCGGCTCGATATAAACCGCTCCCGCCTGGCCGGTGTAGGTGCCGCGATTCAAGTCGCCCGCGGCGGAAATGTGCGTGTGATAGAAGCGAAAACCCGCAGGCTTGGGCACAAAGGAAATACGGCGCATGCCGCGCGCCGGAACGAACGGCGTTCCTTCTTCCGAAGCTCCGTCGACGTCGCTGGAAACCGTCTGACCGTGCCAATGAACCAGCTCGGGCGTGTCGGTATCGTTATGAACATCAACAATGACGCGCTGACCCTCCTTGAATCGCAGCAAGGGACCTGGAAACTGCCCGTTGTACAGAGTCGTCGAAACGATGTGTTCGGGCGAAAGTTCCACCAAACCGGGGGCGATTCGCAGCGCGATATCCGCCTGCGCTTCGCGGGACGCCGCAGTTTGGGCAAGGCCGCGGGCGAATGGTGCACCGCTCATGGCCAAGGCGGCGATGCTCGAGAGCTTCAGAAAATCCCGCCGCGGGAGCATCAGTTTCGTTCGATCGACTTCAGGACGTTGCATGAGAATTCTCGACCTCCGCCCCATTGCGTTCGCGTTTCCCTATGCTCATCATTGGGAAGCCAGAGTTCTCCTCGAATTGAGAAAGCACTCATGAACGCTTCGAATGCATTATTGACCTTTATGGCCTTGGCTGCATGCAGCAGTACGGTTGGCTTCGCAGCAACGGTCACCGGGAACGTGAAAAGTCCGGAGGGGGCGCCTCTGGAAGGTGTCTTCGTGCAGGCACAAAACAATAAAACCCACATGACTTACATGGTGTTGTCGGACAGCCAGGGACATTACCGCCTGCAGAATCTGCCATCCGGCAATTATAAATTATCCACCAAGATGACGGGCTACCAAGGCGATCCCCGCTCCGGGGTGACGCTGACGGCCGAGCAAAAGGCGTCCTTCGACATGACTCTGCAGAAGAGTCCGGTGCGCTGGAACGAAATATCGATTTACCAGGCCGGCAAGCTGTGGCCGGCGTCGCCGGCGAAGGACAAGCTGTTTTCAACTTGTTTTACCTGCCACGGATTTCAGACCCGGATCGCAACCGTGCCGCGCGATGCCGAGAGCTGGCGAGGTCGGGTCGTGTTCATGCAAGTCTCGATGAAATTTGGCCTGGGCGATCGGCTCAACGATCAGCAAGTGGACGAAGTTTCCGCTTATTTGAACCGCTTGTTCGGCGAGACTTCCGTGCTGCCGAAATCGCCCGAGCAAATGCCGGAATACAAGGACACTGTGCGGCCGATCAGCGGCAGGGCCATGAATATTAGTTACGTCGAATACGACATGCCCGCGGCGAGCCGCATGCCCTTCAGCGCCGCTCCGGACAAGGACGGCTACTTCTGGATCCCCAATTTTGGCGTCGCCAACAGAATCAGCCGGCTCGATCCGAAAACCGGCGAAATGCAGGATTATACGGTTCCGAATATTGGTACTGCCGCGGTTCACTCAGCGGTGCCTGCAACCGATGGATCGGTGTGGCTCAGCGAGCAGGGCTCGAACAAGATCGGGGAATGGGATCCGCACACCAGGAAAATAACCGAGTTTCAAGATGCGTATCTTCCCGGCCGACTCGGCTACAGCGCGGGGTCCAAGCACACGGTGCGCTTCGACCACGATGGCAATGTCTGGGCCTCGGGCTGGCCGCTCACCCGCCTCGACCGAAAAACCAAAAAAATTACTCGCTTTGACGACATTCGTTCAACTTACGACGTAAAGGAAGATAACGACGGCAACATTTGGTTCACGCGTCCCGACACCAATCAGATCGGTATGGTGGATTGGAAAACGCTGAAGGTGTCCTTATGGACTCCGCCAACCCCGGGATGCTTCCCAAGGCGCATGGAGATCGATAGCGACGGTATCGTTTGGTTCGGCGAGTACAACGCGGGAAAAATCGGCCGCTTCGATCCGAAGACACAGGTGTTTACGGAATATTCATTGCCGGGTCCGGAGCCTACTCCGTATGGTCTCGGCATCGACGCGGATCATCAGATTTGGTATTCGTCCTACAATATGGACGTCCTGGGCCGCTTTGATCCCAAAACCGGCAAGACCGTTGAATATCCGTTCCCACACTCTGAAAACACCATTCGAGAATTTATTCGCGACGCGCAAGGAAGGATGTGGTACGGGTCCCCGTCGAATGACAAGGTCGGTTACTTCACGCTGACGAACGCCGAATAAACTAACTGCAAAATCGGCGCCGATTTTCGCTCAAGAATTGGCGAATGGCGCCGACTCCTGGTGTGCCCGTCGTTTCCACCAGGCACACATTATGTCAACTAGCGCAATCGCTGCATCCTCATCGAACATCGTCTCTTCCGTCATTGGCGTCGTGCGACCGCTCACCAGACAGCCCTCCGGGGACGGCGATTCGAATTCAGGAAGCGCACCTGTACAAGGTGGCCGGCTTTTCACGGCGCTGTTTGATGCACTCACTCAATTCGTCGCCGAGCATCAGGCCGCTCCGGCGGCGACCACGGGCGCGGCAAGCCCGGCTTCCACGGCAACAGTGACGACAGCGGCTGCAGGAACCGGAACCGCCTCGTCCGCGGCAACAGCACCGGCGGCGACGCCCAGCACAGCCACAAGCACACCCAGCCCGGCCGCAACCAGCTCGACGAACTCATCCGGCTCGAGCGGCACGCCAGCGAGCTCGCTCGGGGCGGATTTACAGGCATTTTTGCACGATCTGTTCTCGGCATTGCGCCAATCTGGCGGTGCGCGCGAGCACACCGGACATGGGTCTGGGCGTGCCCGAGATGATTGGCGAGCGGCGGCAACGCCGGCAGTCCCAGTCAGCAACACCCAGCAGAGCGCGAGCACTGGCGCATCTACCGGAAGTTCAGCCGCGTTGAACGCCGCGCCGCCTGCCGCCACGAATACCAGCACTACTTCGGCTGCCGCGACGCCTGCCGCCGTGAGCACGCCCGCGACCCCGCCGGCTGCTCCGGTTGCCACGTCCAGCGCAAGTTCAACCGCCGCCTACGGTCGATTCGGTATCGTTGCGGAGCTCAACGCGCTGATCAAGGATTTGAGCAACAGCCAGGTCGTCAGCGCGACATCCACCGCCGCGGGCGCGCCGGCGAATCTCTCTTCGAGCGCTTTGGCGAATTTGAACTCGGCATTCACTAAATTGATCACCGACCTGGGTGGAACGACTTCGACCGCGTCCACTGCGGCAACCGGCGCCGCATCTTCGAACGCATCGAGCAGCTCCGCTGCAAACAGCAGCCCCCAGTCGGGCACCGCCTCGCTACAGGCGTTCCTGAGCAGTCTTTTGCAAGACCTGCAAAGCGGTGCCGGCAACTCGTTGAGCCCCCTCGGCAATGGCGTGAACGTCAGCGCCTAGCCTGTCTCAAGCGTCCTGATCGAGACCGCGATCGGCAATGCCGACCAGCCGAATTTCCTCCTCAAGGTTGAAGGAGCCGCAGGCGATCAGGTAAATCAGCGTCGATACCGGCAGTCCCACCAAGATGGCGATATCGGCGCCGCCGAGCGCTTCGGCCACCGGACCGCGATACAGGCCGGTGCTGAAGAACGGAATCATGGCGGCGAAGCCGCCGAAGTAGGCCACCAGTCCGCGCCAGTTCCAGCGCCCGTACATGCCATGGGGATTGAAAATCTCCCGGACTGAGTAGTGGCCGCGGCGCACGTAGTAGTAATCCACCAGATTGATCGTTGTCCAGGGCGCGAACAGGTACAGCAGAATTGCGAGAAACTCGCCGAACTGCGCGGCAAAGTGCGGCGAAGAGGCGAGCGCGATCATGGACGAGGCGGCCAGCAGGCCGACCAGCGTCAGCAGGCGCTGCGCGACCGTCGGCTTCAGCGGTCTGATCGAGTCTGCCACGCTGAGGAGCGTCAGCGACGCACTGTAGAAATTGAGCGTCGTGATCGTCACGAGACCGAGCAGCGATGCCACCAGGAACGGACTGCCAGACCCCGGTAACATGGCATCGGCGGCGGATTTGAGCGCCGCCGACAGCTCCAGCGCCGGAAACATCGCAGCGGCGACCGTGCCGATCAGCATCGCCCATGCCCCGCCGATGAAGGCCCCGATGTAGGTCCACCAGAAAGACGCACGCACGCCCACGTTCGGCGGCAGGTAGCGCGAGTAGTCGGAGACGTAGATCGACCAGGACACTTGGTACGCGGCCGCCGCAAGCAGCTGCGTCAGGAACGGGATCATCTTGAAATCGTGTAGGTCGAGCTGTTCCGCGGCGAAATGCACGCGGCTGACGGCGACCGTCATTGTGGCGAACACCATGAGCAGCGCAAAGGCCAGCAGTCGCTGCGCCTTGTGAATCAGGTCGTAGCCCAGGATTGCCAGCGCGGTCGCGATCGCGCCGATGCTCACCATCGTCAGCGGCCGGTTCCAGCCAACCAGCGTGACGACCGTGTCCGCCGCGAGCACCTGATTGAATGCGTTGTAGCCGACGAAAGTGATCAGCGCCACGCACCAGACGAGCAGCGCTCCCAAATAACCGAATTGGGGTCGCGACTGGATCATCTGCGGCAAGCCGAGCTGCGGTCCCTGAGCCGAATGAAAAGCCATGAAAAACGTGCCGAACGCGCAGCCGAGCAGAACCGCAATCGTCATCCAGACGAGATTGCCCCCGAGTGCCACGCCGACGAAGCCGGTGGCAATGGTTGCGAGGTGCGCGTCGCCGGTGAACCAAACAGGCCACAGGTGCCACAGCTTGCCGTGGCGCTCCCTGAGCGGGACATAGCCGATCGATCGCTGCTCGAGCAGCGGGCTTTTGGACACTGCGTTCTCCCTGGCCGGTTATGCCCGTGCCGACCTTATATCACTTCAGGGCATTGTTTCGCTGCGCAATCCCGCGCCCGTAGTTGCTCGCGCTCCGCTTAAATATTATTATGAGTATAATAAAACCACGTTTGTCATTGGCCGCTGGTGGAGGACGACCCCATGAATCACGATGTCATTATTTCCTGCGCCGTTACCGGCGACGACACCAAGGTGACCAAGAGCCCGCATTGCGCGATAACACCGGAACAGATCGCCGCCACCGCCATAGCGGCCGCGCAGGCCGGCGCCGCGATCGTTCACATTCACGTTCGCGAGCCGGAAACCGGCGAATTCAGCATGGAGACCCGCCACTACCGCGAAGTCGTGAAGCGCATCCGCGACAGCAAAGTCGATGTGATCGTAAACCTGACCTGCGGCATGGGCGGATACATCGTCGTGGGAGACGGCGGCCTCAAGGACACCCCTGGCCCCGGCAGCGACTTCGTCAGCCAGGAAGACCGCATGCGCCATGTCATCGACTTGTGCCATGAAGGCTTGTACCGGCCCGACATCGCGACTCTGGACTGCGGCAGCCTGAATTTTGGCGACGACAATCGCGCCTATGTTTCGACGCCCAACTACCTGCGCAAAGGCGCTGCCATTTGCAAGGAGCTCGGCGTCAAGCCGGAGCTCGAGGTGTTCGATACCGGCAATCTGTCGTTCGTCAAACAGATGATCAAGGAAGGGCTTCTCGTCGCACCATCGATGATTCAACTGTGCATGGGCATTCCCTACGGTGTGCCGGCCGACGTGGGCCATCTGCTGGCGATGGTCAATGCCCTGCCGGAGAATTGCAACTGGGGCAGCTTCGCCATCAGCCGCATGCAGATGCCCTGGGTGGCGCAGGCCGTGCTGCTGGGGGGCAACGTGCGCGTCGGACTCGAGGACAATCTGTACTTGAGCAAGGGGGTGTACGCGAGCAATGCGCAATTGGTGGAAAGGGCCCGCACCATCATCGAGGCCATCGGCGCCCGGGTGCTGACCGCGGCTCAAGCGCGCGAGCGCCTGCAGCTGCACTGAGTAGCGCCGACATGAGCGGCGCCGAAGCGGCGCAACTTCCGATCTATCGCGCCAGGATCCAAGCGGATTGGATCGACTACAACGGACACCTGCGCGATGCCTATTATCTGCTCGTGGCCAGCTACGCCATCGACGAGCTGATGGATTACCTGGGTTTGGATGCTGCCTACCGAGCGGCCACCCATTGCACGCTGTACTCGCTCGAAATGCATGTTCACTTCCTGAACGAGGTCAAGGCCGCGGATGATCTCAAGGTCATCACCTCGATCTTGGATTTCGACCGCAAACGAATTCACGCCGGCTGTACCTTCGTCTGTAGCCGGCTCCCCAATCCGGCCGCGTCGGTCGATATGATGCTGATGCACGTCCGTCAGGGAGCAACGCCTGCGGGTGCGACCTTTCCGGAAGCTGTCACCGCAAAATTGAACGCCCTCAAATTGTCCCCGGCGGCACGCGACGCATTTGCTCCGCTGTCGCGCCAGATCGCATTAAAGCCGCGCTGAAACATGCCGGCGATGGACATTCGTCGATTGATTGCGCCGCGCAGCATTGCGCTCGTGGGCGCCGGCGCATGGACCGACGCGGTTGCCGCCGGCAACGCCGCCATCGGCTATTCCGGCGTGATTTGGCGGGTGCACCCGAGCCGCGCATCGACCGCGGCGGCGACCTACTATCGATCGGTCGCCGATCTGCCGGGTACGCCCGACGCGGCTTTTGTCGCCGTTCCGAATCACGAAGCCCCTGCGGTGGCGGGCGCCCTCGCAGCGCGCGGCGCCGGCGGCTTCGTATGCTTCAGCGCAGGCTTCGCGGAAACCGGCACCGAAGCCGGCCGCCGTCTTAACCACGAGTTAGCGCAGAGTGCCGGCGCCCTGCCTTATCTGGGACCCAATTGCTACGGCTTCGTCAATTTCTTCGATCGCGTCGCGATGATGCCCGATCAAATCGTCGGCGAAAGCCCCGAGCGCGGCGTGGCCCTGATCTGCCAGAGCGGCACCATTGCGCTCACGCTGACCTTCAACGATCGGTCGCTGCCGATCGGCTACTTGTTCAGTGTCGGCAATCAGGCGCGGCTTGCGGTCGAAGATCTAATCGAGATTCTGTGCGATGACCCGCGTGTCACTGCATTTGGTCTTTATCTTGAAGGCATCAAGGATGCGGCGCGATTTGCGCGCGCCGCCGATTCGGCGCGCGCGGCCGGCAAACCCATCGCCGTCATCAAGTCCGGCCGTACGGCGGCGGCGGCGCGCACCGCTCACAGTCATACCGGAGCGCTGGCGGGGGCGGACCAGATTTTCGAGGCCTTCTGCCACCAGTCGGGCATTGCCCGCTGCGATACCTTGGGGACGCTGTGCGAAACGCTCAAGGTCTTCCATGCGGGAGGGCCGCTGCGCGGAAACAAAGTGCTGGTCATGGGAGCTTCGGGGGGCGACATGGCGATGACCGCCGACGTGGCGCGCGACCTGGAGTTGGATTTCTCCACCATTCCCACGGCGCCGGCCGCCAGTTTACGCACGCTGTTGACCGACCGCGTCACCATCGCCAATCCCTTCGATATCCATACCTATCTGTGGTTCGATCCACCGGCGCTCAAGAAGGTATTTTCCGAGGTTCTGCGCGCAGGCTTCGACGCGGCCGGTTTCATGCTCGATTGCCCGCCTGAGCAGAAGGCCGATACTGCCGCATTCGACGCGGTCATCGATGTGTTCATCGAGGCTGCGCGCGGCGCGCCCACGCGAGCGGCGCTGATTGCCTCGCTGCCCGAAACTTTGAGTTTGCGCGTGCGCCAGCGCTGTTTTGATAACGGCGTCATCCCCCTGCAAGGACAGCGCGAGGCGCTGGAAGCCCTGGCGCTGGCCGGCGCGGTGGGCGCCACCTGGCGCGCCAATCCGCGGGTGGCTTTGAATCTGCCTGCCGCCACGCCTTGCGCTCCAAGCGCCGTTTACGCACTTGGCGAGCGCGAAGGCAAGATCGCGCTGGCTGAGTTTGGCTTGAGGATTCCGCGCGGCAAAATCGTCGCCGCCAGCGGCGCCGCCGCCGCAGCCGCTGAATTGGGATTTCCGGTGGTCATCAAGGCCGCGGCCGCGGATTTGGAGCACAAGACCGAGGTGGGCGGCGTGGCGCTCAACATTCAAAACGCAGGCGAGGCAGGCCAGGCCGCCGCGCGGCTCTCAAAGCTATCGCCCACTCTTTTGGTGGAGGAAATGATCACCGACGGCGTGGCCGAAGTTCTTGTCGGTATCATCGTCGATCCTCAATTCGGCCAGGTGCTGGTCCTCGGGGCGGGCGGCGTGCTCACAGAATTCATGGCGGACAGCGTCAGCCTGCTGCCGCCGTGGTCGCACGACTCGATTGCGGCCGGGCTGAGACGGCTTAGGATCGCTAAACTGCTTGCGGGTTTCCGCGGCAAGCAGGCCGGCGACTTCGAGGCATTGATCGAGGCGGCCTTGAGTGTCGCGCACTACGCGGCCGCAAACGTCTCGAGGTTGGTCGAGGTCGATGTGAATCCCGTGATCGTGCGCCCCCGCGGCAAGGGCGCGGTCGCGGTTGATACGATGATGCGCTTGCAGAAACCGCAATTGATTGGGGGGCCCTGAAATGTCCGATGGAATCCGCACAGCCCAAGACGGCGCCATTCTTGAAGTCACCATCGATCGGCCAAAGGCCAACGCGATCGATCTTAAGGCCAGTCGTCGCTTGAACGACGTATTCACCTCTTTTCGCGACGATCCGGCGTTGCGCATCGCCATCATCACCGGCGCCGGTGAGCGGTTCTTCTCTCCCGGATGGGACTTGAAGGCAGCGACGGCGGGCGAGAAGTCCGATGAAGACTGGGGTGTCGGCGGCTTCGGCGGCTTGAATTATCCCAGAAACCTCAACAAGCCGATCATCGCCGCGGTCAATGGGATCGCCTGCGGCGGCGGCTTCGAAATGGTGCTGGGCACCGACATCATTGTGATGGAGGAGCACGCGAAGTTCGCCTTGCCGGAAATCAATGTCGGGGTGCTGGCCGACGCCGGCACGGTCAAACTGCGGCGCCGCATTCCCTACCACGTGGCCGTGGAATTCCTATTGACGGGCCGCTGGATGGATGCCGCAGAAGCCAAGCACTGGGGACTTGCGAACCATGTCGTTGCCAAAGGCGAAGGCTTGAAAAAAGCGCGCGAGATTGCCAGGCAGTTGGCGGCCGGACCGCCCCTGTTGTTCCCGGCGATCAAGCAGCTGCTGCGTCATACCGAGATGGTTCCGGAACACGAAGCCTTCGAATTGCACGATGCATTGGACGCGGTGCAGCGCGTGATCCGCTCCGATGACCTCAAGGAAGGAACCCGGGCATTCACGGAGAAGCGCAGTCCGCGTTGGAGCGGCCGCTAGCGGACCGAGAGCTCCTATCCGCCCAATGGGCGCAGCAGGCTGCGGGAAATGATATGCCTCTGCACTTCACTGGTACCGTCCCAAATTCGTTCGATTCGCGCGTCGCGCCAAATCCTTTCCAGCGGCAGGTCGCTCATCAACCCCATGCCGCCGTGAATCTGCAGCGCTTCATCGGAAACCATGGCCAGCATTTCAGTGGCTTTGACCTTGGCAATCGCCATATCCATATCGGTGTCGATGTTCTGATCGCGCTTCCAGGCCGCTTCCAACACCAGCAGCTCCGCGGCACGCAGCTCCACCGCCATGTCGGCCAGCTTGAAGCTGACTCCCTGGAATTTGCCGATTTGCTGTCCGAACTGAACGCGATCCACCGCCCATTGCTTGGACAGCTCCAGTGCACGCTCAGCTCGCCCTAAGCAGGTGGCCGCGACCTGCAGCCGGGTTGCGCCGAGCCACATATTCGCGACCTCGAAGCCGCGGTCGATTTCACCCAGGATCGCCGCTTTCGGCACACGGCAATTATTGAACTCGAGAATGCTATTGGTATAGCCGCGATGCGAAACGTTCTTGTAGCCGGGCCTGACCTCGAAACCCGGATGTCCCATGTCGATCAGGAAAGCCGTCATTTTTTTGCGGCTGCCTTGGACGGTCGTCTCTTCGCCGGTGGCCGCAAACAGAATCACAAAATCCGAATGATCGGCATGACTGATGAAATGCTTGGTGCCGTTGATGACGAAATCATCGCCGCGCCGCTGCGCGCTGGTCTTCATGCCGCGTAGATCCGAACCTGCGCCCGGTTCGGTCATCGCCAAGCATTCGGTTCGATCGCCGCGCACCGTGGGCAATAGGTATCGCTGTCGTTGTTCGCCTTCGCAGGCCAACAGAATATTGGAGGGACGGCCCACGCAGGAGTAGTGCAGCGCGTAATTGGCGCGGCCCAGTTCTTTTTCGTAGAGCACCCAGGTAACCGTGTCCAAACCCGCGCCGCCCACCTCGACCGGCATGTTCGCCGCATACAAGCCGGCGCCGATGGCTTTGGCCTTCAGTTCCCTGTGGAGTTCGGCACGCAGTACGCCGGTCTCCTCCACCTCCTTTTCGTGAGGATAGAGTTCGTTGTGCACGAAGTCCCGCGTGGTCTTGATCACCAGTTGCTGTTCTTCACTGAGAGAGAAATCCATGATGACTCCCGATTTAGCCGCTTCGGTTCTTGCGCTTCAGTGTTGCCCAGTGCCGCAGCAGATCCAACTGCAAGCGCAGCTGCTCGACCTGCGCGGCCGCCGGCCAATCGCGCGGACTGGTCACGGAACTTGCGGTCAGGCCGTTGATGAAGGTCACCACCGAGCGCAGGACTTGATCGCGCAACGACGGCGGCCAGGCGGCCCATTCGGGCCAGTGTTCTGCAAAACAGCGCGCAAAAAGCCGTTGATACTCGCGGTGTACCCAAATGTTGAGGCGTCTGAGCTTCTTGTCGGCGGACACCTGCCCCCAAAACGCCATCCAGAAAGCACATTCGGTAAATCGCTGCTCGTCGAGCGCCAACGCTTCGGACAGCACCTCCAGCAGATTTGCCTCGCCGCGCTGCCGCTCGCGCATGAGCCTTTGCTCGATGCGCAGCAGCATCAGGCGCAGCGCGGCGAGTATGATTTCCTGCTTCGACTCGAAATAGTGCGCAACCATGCCGGTGGTATAGCCTGCGGCCCGCGCGATACGCGCCACCGTGGCCTGTTGGAAGCCGTATTTTGCGACGATCTGACAGGCAACCAGGGCGATCTCATCGCGGCGCTGGGCATGATCGACGACTTTGGGCATGGCGATTTAGCGCCGCTGGCCGGTCGAGCGCCCCGCCTCATGTGGCCTCGGCAACCCCGCCTGATCGCTGCGAATCGCCTCCAGCTTGCGGCGGACGGCGGGATCGACCGCCGTCGCCTTGGCGGCGGCGGTATCGACATGTAGATGCATCTGTTCGTCCGTGGCGATGAGTGCGTCATCCCGGCCGCGAAACAGGCGATGAAACACGTGCAGGCGCTTGTCATCGACGGCAAGTAGTTGCGTGGTGACATACAGCGCCTCCCCCACCTTGGCTTCGCCCAGGTACATGACGTGTGTTTCCACCGAGTAGTACATGCGGCCGGTAGCGCGGTACGCCTCGTCGACCCCAACCCGCCGATACAAAGAATCCATGGCATCGCCGAACACCTGGCCGTAGCGAAAGTCCGACATATGGCGGTTGTAGTCTATCCACTCGGGCCTCACCACCGCGTCCACCAGGCGCAGCGGCTTGCCGCGCTCCATCGCGCTGACCGGGCTGACAGCCGCGGCATCCTGATAGAGACGCTCCTCGAGCGCGCGCAATGTTGCGCCGGCGCCGATGTTGTACTGACGTAGGACTTGTTGAACCGCGACCAGAGAATCATCCCGCAGCCGCTCGAGTTCGCGAATCGAACGCCCGGCGGCTTGGGCGTGGGTGCCCTCGACCATGCGGTCGATCAAGGTCTCGGTAAGCTCCGGGGCTTCGAGTTTGGTCCATGGCCACTTCAGGCAGGGACCGAACTGCGCCAGCATATGCCGCATGCCGCTTTCGCCGCCTGCTAGGTGGTAGATGAGATTGGTGCCCATGGCCGCCCACCGCAAGCCCGGCCCGTAAACGATGGACTCGTCGAGTTCGCCGGTAGTGGCAATGCCGTCATTCACGAGATGCAGGATCTCGCGCCACAGCGCCTCCTGCAGGCGATCGGTCAGGTGACCTGGCACCTCGTGCCGCACCCGCAGCGGGTGCATTCCGATATAGGTGAAGAATTTCGCCGCCGCCTCGATCGTCGCCGGCGCGGTTTTTGCGCCGCCCACCAGCTCGACCAACGGCAGCAGGTACACCGGGTTGAACGGATGCGCGACGCAGAAGCGTTCCGGCGCCAGCATGTCGCGCTGCAGATCGGTCGGGGTAAGACCTGAGGTGCTGGATGCGATCACCACATCCGCCGCCGCGTGGCAGCTCACCTCCGCCAGCATGCGTTGTTTCAAGGGCAATTGCTCGGGAATGTTCTCTTGGATGAAATCGGCTCGCTGCGCCATAACCTTGAGATCGGTGGTAAAGAAAAGCGTGCCTTTGGGCGGCAGCGGCGCAAACGTGAGGCGCGCCAGCGCAGGTTCGGCGTTAGCCACCGCGCCGCGTATCCATTCTTCCATCTCGGGCTTTACGTCCGCGGCAATGACGTCGAGACCCAAGTGCAATGCGCGCGCCGCCCATCCGCCGCCGATGACGCCGGTGCCGAGAAGTCCGAGGGTTTTAACATTGCGCATTGCCATACCTTGAAAGCTGCACTGCTTTTTGTAATGTCACGAGTATAATATAAAAATACATGCCGCGGCGCGCTCCTGCCGGGCGCCGCCGGCCGAGGGACTCGGCAAGTCGCGCCTAATTGCTGCTTGCAGCCGCGGCTGCTGCCAATACGGCGCTGATGGACGGCGCCGCTTGCGGTACCGCCGCGCGATAGTCCTTGCCGACCAAGGCCGCCACCGTGGCCGCAATTTGTGCCTGGGTCACCGGCGCGACGTGCGCCCGCTCGCCGCGAGCGGCCGTGTCGGGTCCGATCACCGCAATCCAGATATTCTCCGAGCCCTTCTGCTCGACGCCGTGTTCCTTCCATTGAGTGAGGCCGCTGCCGCGGCCATGGTCCGTGGTGATGATGAACGTGGTAGTGCCGTGATAGCGGGGCATGGTCTGCATGGTGTCCCATAGTTGCTTCACGAAATAATCAAAGCGATGTGCGCTGTCGAGCACCAGATCGTAGCGTCCCTGATGCGCCCAATTATCGGTCTCGCCGTAGCCGACGAATAGCACCCGCGGCTGTCCGGCCCGTACGTAATCCAACAGCGAGATCTGCAGAAAAGAATTCGGCACATCTTCTTCATCGAATTGCGTCGTCGTCGCATACAGTTCACGCAGCAGGGCGTCGCGCTGCGTCTCGTGCAATTTGGGCGGCAGGTCCCAACCGGTCTGCATGATGAGGCCGCTGCGCGACTTGTTGAAGATGGCATCGTAGACATTCCACGTCCCGTAGACGGCGACGCGCCCGCGAAACTCCTCGAACTTATTCAGCCATTCGAAGACGCTCATCGTGGGGTTGGGGCCATATTCATTGCTGTCGATGGCGTCATTAGGAAAGCCGGTCGACATCTCGTTGTATCCCGGGTATGAGAACGCCTTGCCGTTGGTCACGTGTGCGTCGCTGCCCTTGCGGCGATTACCGAAAATCTGCCCTTGCTTGGCCACCGTGCCCCACAAGAATGGAAACAGCAGCTCGCGCCGTGCGGCGGCATCTGCTCGCCAATAGCGCTTGCGCAGGTCCGCCTCCGACACCCAGTTATTGCCCGACTTGTCGGTGATCAAGAGTTCGTCCGCACCGCTGAACACTTCCTGCCATCGCAATCCATCGCTCACGATGAGCACCACGTTCTCGGTCTTGCCGGCCAACACCGGGCTGCAACCAACAAGCAGCATCGCGCTCACGACCACGCGACGGAAATTGTGCTTGATTCGTTGCATGGGATACCGCGTCGAGGACTACTGCTGCAGCAGCACCGCGCAATTGGCGGTCCAGCTCAAGTACACCTCGTCGCTCCAATCGATGGACCATTCGGACGAACGGCGTTCATTCTGCGCAAATACCGTCACCAGCTTTCCGGTTGCGGTTTTTATGCGATAGGTCGAGCGATTGCCGAGGTAGCCCAATTCCCACACGACGCCCTTGATCTGATTGACCCGCTCGCCGCCCAAGGGCTGCTTGCTCAAGCGGATTTTCTCGGGGCGCAGCGCCACCCAGACGCGCTGACCGCCGACGCAACGGCCCAGATCATCGACGATGAGATCGCAGCCCGCCTCGCTGCTGTGCACGACGAATCGACCCGGTTCAGCGCCGCTCACGGTACCTTCGAATAGATTGGTGGTGCCGATGAAGTCCGCAACGAATCGATCCTGCGGAAATTCGTAAATCTCCGCCGGCGTTCCCACCTGCACCGCCCGCCCGCGATTCATCACCGCAATGCGGGTCGACAGCGCCATGGCCTCGTCCTGATCATGGGTAACGAACACGAAGGTGATTCCCACCTGGGACTGGATGTTCATCAATTCGAATTGCGTCTGTTCGCGCAGCTTCTTGTCCAGAGCGCTCAACGGCTCGTCGAGCAGCAAAACCTTGGGCCTGCGTATGAGCGCGCGCGCCAGCGCCACCCGCTGGCGCTGACCGCCCGAAAGCTGATGGGGCTTGCGTTTTTTGAGCGGCCCGAGCTGCACCATCTCCAGCGCATCCTGAATGCGCTTCGATCTGGCGCTGCCGTCCAGCGCCATGCGGCGCAGCCCGTAGCCGATGTTGTCCTCCACCGTCATGTGCGGGAAAAGTGCATAGGACTGAAACATCATGTTGACCGGGCGCTCGTGCGGGGGCACGTGGGTCTGGTCGACATCTTCGATCAGGATCCGTCCCGTGCTCGGCGTTTCGAATCCTGCGAGCATTCGCAGCAGCGTGGTCTTGCCGCAGCCGGACGCGCCGACCAGCGCGAACATCTCGCCCTTGAAGATCCGCAGGTTGACGCTGTCCACGGCGGTAAATGCGCCAAAAGTCTTGGTGACGCTTTCGATGACGATTTGCGGCTTGGCATCGGGATCGAGCCACGGCCGGTCGGCGAGCGATTTAGGCGCCGGGTTCACCCGCTAGAACTCCGCCGGTGGCGTCGCGCGTCTGCGCTCCGGCGCAAAGAAAGGACGCTCGACCACCTGCGCACGCGACATCCGACGCTCCCAAACAAGTTCCCGGCTCAAGTAGATTTCCGCCCACACGCTCGAGCCGACCTTAAAATGCGGCGCATTGACCATAGCAAGGGCGATGTTGCGCTTGCAAGTCGGCGACCAAATCGCCGAGCTGATGCTGCCGATTTCCCGCTTACCGCTGTTATCGCCGTATAGCAGCGCATGGTGCGCAGGTTTGTTGCCGGCGATGTCGAGGCCGACGAGCTGGCGCTGCGCGCCGCGTTGCCGCTCGGTGAGCAGCGCGCGCCGTCCGGTGAAATGCCCCTTGTTGAAGTCCACCAGCCAGCTTAACCCCAACTCCAGAGGCGAGCGGTTGGTGCCCACGCGAATCGTGTGTTCCGCCGATACGAAGTCGACATTCGGGGCTAAAAAACCTGCTTCGATGCGCGCAATGTTGAGCGCCTGCGAGCCGATCGCGCGAATGCCTCGCGAACGCCCTGCCGCCATCAGCAGGTCCCAGATCTCGACAGCCTGACCGGGATCCATCCAAAGCTCGTAACCCAGGTCGCCGGTGAAGCCGGTGCGCGACACCGTCACCCGGTACTTGTGCAGCGTGAAATAGCCGATCTCGAACGGCTTGAGCTTTTCCACATCCTGAAGGCCGGCCGCCTTGAGCACGGCGCATGAAGTCGGCCCCTGTACGGCCAGGGCAGCGATTTGCTCGGTAACTTCGCTGATTTGCACGTCGAACCCCAGCGCCGAGTCCAGCAGCCAGTCGATCTGCCGTTCCGCCGTGCAAATGCGGTACTCGGAATCGCCCAGACGAAAAATCGTGCCATCATCGATCAAATGTCCTTCGTCATTGCACCAGACGCAGTAGGCAACCCTGTCCGCCTTCAGCCTCGCGACATCCCGGGTAACCAAGCGGTTCAAGTAGCCGAGAGCGTCGCGGCCGACAACGCGGTATTTGACCATCGGCGTCAAGTCGTACAGCGTGGCCGCATTGCGAATGGCAAAGTATTCCTGTTCCACCGTGGTGAACACATCGACCGTTGTGTAGCCGGCCCACGGAATGAAACTGTCCACCTGGCTCAAATCGCAGGCGCGCTGATGAAACGGCGTCCGCAGCAGCGGCTGTTTGAAGTGCGATGAAACGGTTTCTGTCATGACCAACGGCCCCCGGTGAGAACCTGTTGTGCGGCGTTGCGGCCGGCGACGCCCATCACCCCGCCGCCCGGATGGCAACCGGCCCCGCACAGGAATAAACCCTCGACGGGTGTGCGATATTGCGCGGCACCCGGCACCGGACGCAGCATCAAGATCTGATCGAAAGCCAAATCGCCGTGATGCCAATGGCCGCCGCTCGAGCGGAATTCCTGCTCCATATCTGCAGGCGTCACCACTTCGGCGGCGACAATGCAACTGCGCAGGCCGGGAGCGAAGCGCTCCAGGGTATCGAGCGCTTTGTCCAAAAAACGCTGTCGACCTTTTCCCCAACCCCCTTTGAGCGCATACGGGGCATATTGCACGATGGCCGACAGCACATGTTGGCCGGCCGGCGCCAGGCTCGGGTCATTGATACTGGGAACCGTGATTTCCATGACCGGCGACGCCGAGAATTCGCCGTACTTCGCATGGTTGTAGGCGTGCTCGATGTACTCGAGCGAGGGCGCAATCAGCAATCGGCCGCGCAGCGCTGCCTCGGAGATTCCCCGAAACGGCGGCGCACGATTCAAAGCGATGTGCAGTTTGGCGGCGAGGCCGCGGCAGCGAATATGATTCACGCGGCGCGCGAAGCCGGTGTCGAGGTGCGCAGCACCCAAGAGCTTGAGGAAGGTCGTTTTCGGGTCGGCGCTTGAAATTACATGGGCTGCCACGATGCGCTCGCCCGACTCCAGCAGCACGCCGCTGGCTCGATCGGCTTCGACGAGAATCTGGGCCACCGGCGCTGCGGTGCGAATGATGGCGCCGGCGGCAACAGCCGCCTTCGCCAGCGCGTCGCACAGCGCGCCCATGCCACCTTTGGGCTGCGACAACCCCGGGTCACCGGCCGCCGACTCCGCCGCCAGGCGATACAGCAATGTCAGCACCGTGCCCGGCGAGCGCGGACCGAAGTTCGCGCCGAGGACCGCATCGAACCCCAACGCGCCTTTGAGCGCCGCGGAATCGAAGTTCTCTTCCAGCAAATCGTAAACATTCATGCCGCCGATGCGCAACAGCTCGCGCATCTCGCGACGCCCCAGCTTGCGTATTTGCCAACCGATGCGCAGCAATGCCAATCGATCCGACCATGCCGCTAACCCCAGGCGCGGCGCTACTCTCGAGAATACCGGCGCTAGCGCCGCGGCAAAGCGCCGCATGCGCGCGCTATAGGCCGCATAGGCCGCGGCATCCGCAGCGGACCATCCCGCTTGATCGGCAGCGCCCGGAGTTAAGGCGAGCGCAGTTGCGTCGGGCAGCAATGCCGTCGTCGGCATCTGCTGCGCCGCCCAATCCAGACCGTGGGACTCGAGCTTAAGATCCCGGAGCAGATCCGCGGGCATCAGATGCAAGAGGTGCGCGGCCGCCGAGACCTTGAAGCCGGGAGCGAATTCGCGCGTCGACGCTGCGCCGCCCACGTGGGAGGCGGCCTCGAGCACCAATACGGATCGGCCGTTGCGAGCCAAGCTGGCCGCACAGATGAGTCCATTGTGACCCGCGCCAATCACGACGCAATCGTAGTGCGCCGGCGCCGCGCCATGATTCGGCATATTCAATGCGCCAACTTGAGGTCGCGCAGCACGGCGCGCGCGGCGTTCGCGCCCGGCGCACCCATGACGCCGCCGCCGGGATGCGTGCTCGAACCGCACATGTACATGCCCTTCACGGGCCCGCGATACTGCGCATAGCCCGGCACCGGACGATTGAACAGCAACTGATCCATGGTCAGTTCGCCTTGAAAAATATTGCCTTCCGTAAGACCGACTTCGTTCTCGATGTCCCAGGGCGTGCGAATCTCGGCGTGCAGTATCAGTTCTTTGAAGTTGGGGCTGTGCCTGGCAATCGTGTTGATCACGGTGTCGCCGAAGGCCTGCCGCTTGGCCGATGTCCATTCGCCGTCGGCCAACCGGTAGGGGCAGTATTGAACGAACACGGACATGTAGTGCTTGCCGTCCGGCACCATGGTCGGATCGATCTGCGAGGGAATCAGCATGTCGATATACGGCGCGCGCGACCAGCGTCCGTCCTTCCAGTCGTCGTAGGCTCGTTCCATCATCTCGATGGTATCGGTGACGTGCATATCGCCGCGGGTCGACGGCGAGCCTTCCGGTATCGCCGGGAATCGCGGCAGTCCGTCCAGGGCAATGTTCAATTTTCCGGAAGAGCCGCGAATCTTGAAGTTCTTCACCTGGCGTAGGAATTCGCCGGGCAGGTCCTTCGCATCCATGGTCTCAAGGAAGGTGCGGCGCACGTCGAGATTGGATATCACGAGCTTCGCCTTTATCTGCTCGCCATCCTCGAGCACCACTGCGGAGGCGCGGCCGTGTTTCACTTGAATTTGCGCCACCGGAGCGGCACTGCGGATGGTGCCGCCGCTGGCGGCAAAAGACGCGCCGAGCGCGTTGCTGACGGCGCCCATCCCGCCGCGCGCAAAGCCCCAGGCGCCGACGGTATCGTCGATATCGCCCATGTAGTGATGCAGCAACACATAGGCCGTGCCCGGCGAACGCGGCCCCAGCGCCGTGCCGATGATGGAGCTGCCGGCGAAATGCGCTTTCACGATCTCACTTTCAAAATATTCGTCGAGAAAATCCGCCGCGCTCATGGTCCAGAAGCGCAGCGTATCGTACATGCGCGCCTCCCCGAGTCCGTGAAAGCGCTTGCCCAGGTACAGCAATTCCTGCAGGTCGCGCGGCTTGAACGAAGTGGGATCGGGCGGCTCGCGCATCAGCAGCGGCTTGATGAATTTGCACTGGCGCATGACATCGCGGGAATACCGGTCGTAGGCCTCGGCATCGCGCTTCGAGTGGCGCGCAATTTCCCGGCGCAGCGCATCGTGATTGTCATACAGCGCCAGATGACCGCCGCCCTGCATCATGGTGCAGCCGCCCTCGTAGGGAATGATTTGCAGGCCATGCTTCGGCAGCTCCAGCGTGCGCATGATCTCGGGACGCAGCAGGCTGCAGACGTAGGAACAATTCGAGTAGGTGAAGTCTTTATACAATCGACGGCTTACCGCCGCGCCGCCGATGTAGGGCTGGCGCTCGAGCACCAACACCTTGAGCCCGGCGCGCGCCAGATAACACGCGGCAACCAGGCCGTTGTGGCCGGCACCGACAACGATGGCATCCCAGTCCTGCGCGGAGCGCACCGCAGCGCCACTCAAGCCGGCACTTTGTGCGCGGCACCACTCGATTTCAGCGTCACATCGACGGCGATTTCAAACGCTCGCAGCGTGTCGGTCAGGCACCCGGCATCATGCGCCGCAGAGATGAACCATGGCTCCCGCGAGTCCGGCTCACACAACACCTTCTCATCATGCAGCACACGCGCCATTGCGTCGTAAAACGAATAATCGCTGCTCTTCCAAGCGCGGTAATTACGCGGTGGTTCATGCGCGAAATACAAACCGCTCATGGAGGGATGGCCGACGAAGCTATGCGCTATGCCGCGTGCGCTGAGCACCGCGCGCATACCATTGCGCAATTTCGTGCCGAAGTCGGCAACCCGCTCGAGCGCATCGGTCTCATCGAGGATTTGCAGGGTCTTCGCCGCGGCCGCCAGCGACACCGAGTGCGCCGTGTAGGTGCCGCCGTGAGCCACGCCGCGGCCGATTTTGCGCATGATCTCTTCGCGCCCCGCCAGCACCGAAATGGGATAGCCGTTGCCCAAGGCCTTGGCAAAAGTGCACAAGTCCGCCTTGATTCCATAGAGCTCTTGCACGCCGCCTCGGGCCACTCGAAATCCAGTCTTCACTTCGTCGATGAGCATCACCACGCCGTGCTTGTCGCACAGGTATCGCGCCGCGCGCAAATACTCGGGGTCGGCCGCAATACCGAGACAGTTGCCCATGATCGGTTCGATCAACATGCACGCGATCCGATCCCCATGGCGCTTGAACACATCTTCCAGCTGGTTGGCATCGTTGGCCTGAACGAAGTGCGCAAAACTTCGGATGCTGATCGGTATGCCTTCGCTGTAGGGTTTCACCTCCGGATCGCCGACCTGCGACCACTTGTCCATGGGCGTGAACCACATCGCGGCATCGAACAGCCCGTGATAGCTGCCCTCGAGAATCACATAGTCGTCTTTACCGGTATAGCCGCGCGCCAAGCGCAGCCCGGCCATCACCGCTTCGGTACCGGAATTGGAGAAGCGCACCAGCTCCGCCGCGGGCACCATTTTTGAAATACGCGCGGCGACCTCAAGTTCACGTTCGGTCGACAAAGCGAAGACGCCGCCGATTTCCATCCCCTGACGTGCTGCTTCGTCGACTTCCGGGTGCGCATATCCGAGGATCGCCGGCCCATATCCCATCCGATAATCGACGTAGACATTGTCGTCGAGATCGGTGATGCGCGCGCCCAGCCCGTGCTTCACATAGATGGTGCGGTCCTCTCCCCAGTAGCGAAAGTTGGAGGCGACACCGAGCGGCAGGCGCTTCACGGCACGTTGGAAGTGCGCGTTGTTCTTGGTCAGTTTTCTGGCCATGAGATTTCCCCCGGATGGATTGATAACGCCTGAGCGCCTAAGCTCAGATTTATTATATGATCATATAGTTTCTATCGCAACGCGAGTCCTGGAGCGCCTGCGCCGCCAGCGGCGCTGACGTGATTTATCCGGGAAATCACTTGCTGCACTGCGCTTTCTTGCCACCAGAGAGCCGTTCGGAGTACATTAAATAACCATATAATCCCTGGGCAAATATCCATGAACAGCGTGCCGTCGCAAGCATCGAAACCCTCAGAGTCTGCTGGCACTGGCGCATGCCCTGCCCGCCTGGGTTTACAACAATGCGGAATTGACGCGGCTGGAACTCGAGCGCGTGCTCAAGCCCAGCTGGCAGATCGTATGCCACGTCAATTCCATCCCCAAGGCCGGCGACTATGAAACCTTCGACTTGGGGGGAGAAAGTGTGCTGGTGCTGCGCGATCGCGACGGCTCGATTCGCGGATTTCACAACGTCTGCCGTCATCGCGGCGCCCGCCTGCTCGACGGCTCGGGCAACTGTCCGGCGACCATCACCTGTCCCTATCACGGCTGGACCTACCGGCACGACGGCGGTTTGATCGGCATGCCGGTCCGCGAAAGCTTTCCGGGCCTGGACCGCAGCCGAGCTTGGACTCAAGCCCGTGCGCGTCGACATCGCCATGAGTTTCGTGTGGGTATGCCTGGCCGGCGACCCGCCGCCGGTGGCGAAAGTTTGGGGTCAACTGGCTGATGAACTACTGCCCTATCGCCTGCAGGACATGGTGCCCTTGGGTCCCATCACCGAGGAAAGCTGGCCGGTCGACTGGAAAATCGCGATGGACAATTATCTGGAGTCCTACCACGTCCCGATCGGCCATCCCGGACTGTATCGCATGTTCACTCCGGACTACGAAGATCAAAAGGCGGTGCCGGGCGTGGCGCGCGGGTTGAGCTGGATGCGCGATAAGGATTCGCCGCGCTGGTCCGAAGGGCTGTATCAGCGGCTGATCGGCAGAGCCGCCACACATTTGCCCGCAAGACCTGCGCCGCTGCTGGCGTTTCTACAGCGCGCTGCCGAATTTGGGTATCGATGTGTTTCCGGATCAAATGGACTTTTTCCAGGTGCTGCCCGATGGCCCAGGCCGCTGCATCATTCGTGGCGCGGTGTTTGGACTGCCCGATGAACGGCGCGAAATGCGCGCGGTCCGCTACTTAAGTTCGCGCATCAACACGCAGGTCAACAACGAAGACCACTGGCTATGCAGCCGCGTGCAGCGCGGGCTGGCATCCGGCAGCTACCGGCCGGGACCTCTGTCGCAGCTGGAGCGCTGGATGCTGGAATTTCATGACCTGCTGCGCGAGCGCATTCCCGAATTCCGGCTCGCAAACCCGCCCGAACAGTTCAAGATGAATTGAAGGGGAGCGCCCGGTCCTTAAGGCTCGGCCGGCGGCCGGTCACGCGCCAGCGCCGGAATCCGCGCGATCAAGTACTGCCGGAATGCGGCTGTTTCCGGGGCGCCGACTGCAGCCTGTGCCGCCTGGTAGCCGAAAACAGCGAGCCCTTTTTGCGTGGATTCCGCGATCGCGATCATCGAACGCGGCCGTCTGCTGACGCAATCGCGACGCCAGGTACTGCATGGCGGTCGCAGGCCGGGTTGCCGCGCAAAGGGTGTAGTGATGCGTGCGCAGCAAGCAGCGACCCGGCACGCTCGGCAACGCTTGAAGAATCGTGAAGCCGTCCGGCCTCGATTCGACCAGATGATTGGGCGCAATAAATTGCGCTCGCCAACCGAAATCCACCGCCGAGCCCCATCAGGCGCTCGTATTCAGCGGCGCTCCAGCCGCGTCTTGCGCTGCCGCGCGCCGCTGCAGTGGATTCAAGCCACTGTTCAACGAGCAGCTTCCAATCCGCTGAAATGAGGACTTGGGTCGGCGGCTGTGAGAGCCTCGAACCGCTCGGCAACTTCAGGTCCGCCCAAGGCTCTTCGGGCCCAAGACTCGGTGCTGCGCGAACCGCGGAGCGCACCAGGATGAAGTCGCCGATCATGCGCAAATCCAAATGGGTTAAATCTGCAGTGCCGCGCTCGCCGCGGTGCCTGCCGTCGAGTCCGAATTGCAGCCCGTGAACCGCGCACTTGATCGTGGTCAGATGCCCGGCCGCGGCCGCGGTCAGGGTATGGGGCGCCGCGGTGCAGCTATTGCGAAAGGCGCGCAGCTCACCTGAAGCGTCGCGCAAAATCAGCGGCCGCTCGATCCCAAGGTCCGGCGCCAGAAAGTCCCCGGATTCGAGGATTTGTCCGCGGTGACCGATGAATTGCCAAGAATCCAGAAACAAGCGCTCCCGCTCCATGGACGCCAGACGAGCGTTCTCGTAGACCCAACCGGCGAGGCGCGTCACGCCCAGCCCTTGGCCGCCAACTGGGTTTGCTGGAGCCGCGAATTGCCCGGGGAAAATCGAGCGAAGATACGCCATGCAACGTCGCTTTGCCGCCGCCCGATCGATATCGGCCTCGCTGCGGAACGCGAAGTCCTGCCATAGCATTTCCAGTACGCCTATGAGCCCCAGCGCGATCCCGTCCGCATCGAGCTGCGGCTGCGAAGTCTCGACGATCAACCGCTCGATGAGCTCGCGCACCAGCGCGGCAAAGCCCTCATCTTTCTGCCCGCAAATATCGTAATATTCCTGACGTGAACTCGCCTCGCCCCAAAACGCATACCAAACGGAGACTTTCCTGGGACTGGCGATTTCCGGGTCGAGGTACAAGTCGACCAGCAGTTCGAGTGCCGCCACCGGCCTGGATTTGAGACGCGCAACGGGCACCATCAATTGTTCCTCGAATTCGGCTGCGAGGAATTGCAGCGAGGCAACCAGCATTGCGGCCTTGGAAGCGAAGTAGAATCTGACGATGCCGGGCGACATTTTGGCGATGGCGACCACTTTTTCCACCGTGGTACGCGACGGACCGTAGACATGCAGAGCCGAGATGCATGCGTCGATCAAGCGTTGCCGCTGCCGGCTATGGGCAGTGCGCGCACGGGGCAATTGCGGGCGCGTCGCGGACTTTTTCTTGAGGCTGGCCATGCTGCGGCTTAAGGTTTCATGACACAAGGCATTGCCGATGACATGCCCGCGCCGATCGCCGCGCGCGCGATCGGCGGCGATTGGCTGAAGCGCCGCGGCAAGTGGCTCATCATTTTACCGCCGCTGCTATTCCTGATGATTTTCTTTCTCATCCCGTTTGGCTTCGCATTGCTGATCAGTTTCGCCGACACGGCCGTCAGAGTACCGCCGTTCACGGACATTCTATCCGTCAGCCCCGATTGGCACATCCATATCACGCTGAATCTCGGTAATTTCAAGTATTTGTTTGCCGATGAAGTGTATGGCCTCTCATACTTCTATTCGCTCAAGACCGCCTTTTTCTCCACGCTCATCTGCCTCGCTTTGGGGTATCCAATGGCGTATGGCATTGCGCGGACCTCCAAGAGCACTCAGAGCATCCTGCTGCTCATCATCATTTTGCCTTTCTGGACTTCGTTTCTGCTGCGTGTTTATGCGCTCGAGGGCATCCTCCGCGAAACCGGCCTGTTGAATTCGGCGCTGCTGTGGCTGGGTGTCATCGACCATCCTCTGCAGATC
Organism: uncultured Gammaproteobacteria bacterium; assembly: GCA_963787695.1. GTDB lineage: Bacteria > Pseudomonadota > Gammaproteobacteria > Steroidobacterales > Steroidobacteraceae > Bog-1198. The sequence continues at coordinate 3,630,353 of CAWBDX010000002.1, read as the reverse complement.
ATGCGCACGACGTTGGCCGTCTACATCGGCATCGTTTATTCCTACCTGCCGTTCATGGTGCTGCCGTTGTTTGCGACGCTGGAGAAGTTGGACCATTCGCTGCTCGAGGCGGCAGGCGATTTGGGAAGCCCGCCGTGGCGGGCCTTCCTGGATGTGACCCTGCCGCTGTCGATGCCGGGGATCATCGCGGGCTCGATGCTGGTGTTCATTCCCGCCATCGGCGAATTCGTCATCCCGACGCTGCTCGGCGGTCCCAACAATCTCATGATCGGCAGGGTTTTATGGGACGAATTCTTCGGCAACCGCGATTGGCCGGTGGCCTCCGCAGTCGCAATCGCTTTTCTGGTGCTGTTGGTCGGGCCCGATTGCGCTGTATCAGCACTACAGCACCAAGCAGCTCGAGTCTTGACGTGCAGAATCGCATCTCGCCGTTTCTGATTTCAGTGTTGTGCATCGGCATCGCGGTTTTGTACATTCCCATGCTGGTTTTGATCGGTTACTCATTCAATGCCTCGCCACTGGTCAGCGTCTGGGGCGGTTTCTCGACCAGTTGGTACACTCAACTGGTCCACAACGACCAGATCCTCGATGCGGCGTGGTTGTCGCTCAAAATCGGCGTCGTGGTGTCCAGCGGCGCGGTAATTCTCGGCACTCTCGCCGCCATCGCCCTGGTGAGGTTCACGGCGTTTCGTGGCCGGCTGCTGCTCACCGGAATGGTCAATGCGCCATTGGTGATGCCGGAAATAGTCACCGGTATCACGCAGCTGTTGTTGTTCATATCGATGCTGCAGCTTCTCGGCTGGCCGCATCGCGGCTTCACGACCATCGTGATAGCGCACGTTGCTTTTTGCACCGCCTATGTGACGATTACCGTGCAATCGCGTTTGTACGGCGCCGACCGGTCCCTGGAAGAGGCGGCGATGGATTTGGGCGCAGGCCCGGTCCGCGCCTTCATCGACACCACGCTGCCCGCGATCGCACCCGCCCTGGTATCGGGTTGGCTGCTGAGCTTCACGTTGTCGCTCGATGACTTGGTGATCTCGAGTTTCGTGTCGGGACCCGGCGCCAGCACGCTGCCAATGGTGATTTTCTCGAAGGTGAAGCTGGGAGTCAGCCCCGACGTCAATGCGCTGGCCAGTTTGATAATCTGCCTGGTCGGCGCGTGCGTGCTGTTTGCCGGCTATCTCATGCGCCGCAGCGAGCGGCACCGCGTGCTCGATGCGCAGATGGCGGAACACTAGCGCCGGCGTTTACTCCGCGGTCTTTATGCGGGTCCAGGTGCGCGTTCGAATCCGTTCGGTGGCCGCACTTACTTCCGCCGATCTGTACAGCCGCGCCTCAATTTCCGGCGTGGGGTACAGGGTAACATCCGCGAGAATGCGCGGGTCCACCAGGGCGCGCGACGCGCTGTTGTCATTGCCATAAAAGATCTGATTGGTGATCTCGGCGATAACGTCGGGGCGCAGAATGTAGTTGATGAAGGCGTACGCGGCTTGCGGGTGCGGCGCACCTTCCGCGATCAACAAGGAAGAGAAGGTCTGATTCGCCCCCTCCTTGGGCACCGTGAAGGCAAGATTGACGTTGAGCCCGACGGCCTTGGCGCGGGCGCGCGATTGCGCGTAGTCGCTCGACCATGACATCGCGATGCAGACTTCCTTGTTCGCCAAGCCATTCATGTATTCGGCCGAATCGAAGGAGCGGACATAAGGGCGCACCGCCACCAGCAGCGCCTCCGCAGCCTTGAAGTCTTCGCGCTTCGTGGTATTCGGATCCAACCCCAAGTACTTCAAGGCAAGCTGCAGCACGTCCTCGGCCGAATCCAGAAAAGTAACGCCGCAATCGGCGAATTTGGCCACGACTTGCGGTTTGAAAATCATGTCGAGGCTGTCCACCGGCGCGTCCGGCATGCGCGCACGTATCATGTCGACGTTGTATGCAAATCCGTTTATCGAATGCAGGTAGGGGACGGCATGTTGGTTTCCCGGATCGTATTCCGCCTGGATCGCCAGGATGCGCGGATCCAGATTGTGTCCAATTCGGCAGTTTGGATTTATCAAGCCGCTGGTACACGCCGGCTTTGATCTCGCGGCTGAAAAAATCCGTCGAGGCGCTGACCACGTCATAGCCGGAGCTGCCGGCCAGCAGCCGCGCCTCCATGGTCTCCTCGGCATCATAGACGTCGTAGGTCACCTTGATGCCGGTGAGCTTTTCGAACTTGGCGATGGTGTCGGTGCCGATGAAATCCGACCAGTTGTAGATATAGAGCCGCTTTTCTTCGGCTGCACCGCTCGCGACATTCCCGCCGACCGCCGCAGCTAGAATCAAAAGCAGCGTCCCGGCCGCCTTGCGTCGGCTGAATCTCATCCGCAGAGTTTAGCCCTTGCCGTTCTTGCCGCCCCAGCGATATTTGAATCTCAACCCCAGGACGCGCGGCTGATTGGTGGTCTCGCGCCCATCATAGTTGTATTTATTGGTGTAGATCACCGCGCGGGTGTTGTCGAGATTGGTCACGTATAGCTCGGCGCCCCAATTGTCCTGTGCGTTGGTAAATCCCCAGCGCACGTTGCTGATGTCGTAGGCCGGCTGCAGTGAACGGGTGGTTGTGCTCAAGGGACTGGTGTTCAAGTCGCTCCACATATCGCCCGTGCGCGAGACATCGAACTGACTGTAGGCTTTGAAGTTGGGGCCGACGTTCCATTCGTAGCGGGCAGTGGCATTGCCCTTGTAGTAGGGCACGAAGGGCAGCCGTTGACCACTGCTGGTGATGTAATTCGGATTCGTGAACGAAGTGCTGGTCAATTCCGAATCGTTGTAGCTGACCGACAACGATAACGTCAGACCATGCACGGGCTTGACTTCGATGTTGCTCTCCATGCCGTAAATCCGGGCATCGCCGATATTGGCATTGAAGGTCACCGGCGAAATGGCCAGATCGAACACCGCCGTTTGAAAATCTTTCCAGGGCATGTAGTAGACGGCGCCGTTCCACAACAGCCGCCCCTCCCAGGTCACGGTCTTCCAACCCAGTTCGTAGCTGTTCAAGGTGTCGGGCTGGTAGGTGGCCGGCACCCCTGGATTGGCGGCGGCGCTGGTATTGAAGCCGCCGTCGCGGAAGCCCTGCGCGAAAGAAGCGTAGAACAAGGTGTTATCGCTGTATTTGAAGTTGATACCGGCCTTGTAGTCTTGCTTGTTGAACGACACCGATTCGGTCGGCGTGGGCAATTTGGGCTGATAGAAGTAGCCGGACCACTGGTCGGAACTCGAGTCGCGTGATTTGAACTCGCGGAAGCCGAAAATCACGCTCCATCGGCTGGTGATGTCTTGAGTGATCTCGCCGAAGCCCGCGACCTGATGATTGTCCGTGCGCTGGTTGCTATAGCTGTACCACTCGCCGGGCAGCGCCGCGGCACCGGTGTAGTAGCTGTAGGCTAACTGCGCCGCCTGTCCTTGGAAATTGATCCCGGGGTAATCGTACAAATCCGAGTACACATCCTTGGTCTGCTGGAAATAGAAACCCACCGTCCAATGCGTGGAGCCGCCGGGCTTCGATGACAATCGCAGCTCATGCGACCACTGGTCCGTATTATCGTGGTAGTCGGTGAACATCGTCGGCACGTTGCAGCCGCCGAAGGAATCGGGGACGCCGGGCACGCCGGACGGCGCGGAGGTCTGACACGCGAAGCTCTGCACGTAGCCGGCATAGGTTTGATATCCGGTGGTGTTCGGCTGGATATTGGCGTACTGCACGTACTCCGAGTATTCGTTGATGGTGTGGTTGTATCTGTTCCAATAGCCGCCCGCGTAGATCAGATCGCCGATCCCCACATCGCCCTTGACGGTGAGGGACATCAGGCGGTTGATGCGCTGGCCGCTCTCCGGACCGAAGCGCGACACATTTCGCGCGCCATACCGCGTCGGGTCCTGATCCCAGGCGCCGTGAGTGGACTGGCTCTGAAAGTCTCCCGACAGAAGCGCCGACCAGGAATCGTTGAGTTTGTAGTTCAACGCCAACCGGCCGCCGTACATGGTTTCGTGGTTGTAGTTATTGCCCGCCCATTGGGAATTGTCGCTGGTGGTGCCGTTGATCCAGTTGCGCGTCGTCAACAGGTTGTCGATGAAGCCGCCCTGATAGTCATAGAAGCCCGACACCCGCAGCGCGAGGACATCGTCAATTAGCGGAACGTTGACATAGCCCTCGAAGATTTTGTTCTGCTCCCCGCCGTCGATCTGGCCGGCATCGACGTCGATTCCCGCGGCAAATGCCGTCGCATCCGGTTTGTTGGTGACGATCCTGATGGCGCCCGACATCGAACTGGCGCCGTACAGCGTACCCTGCGGTCCGTTCAACACCTCGATGCGCTCGATGTCATACAGGTGCAGGTCGGGAATGCCGCCGTACCAGCTCATGCTCACTTCATCGATAAACATGCCGGTGGTCGAGGTGTTGGCTACATTCGGACTGCTGCCATCCGAGACGCCGCGCATGAAGAATTGCTGATAGCCTGGCCCGATGCTGATAAAGGAAACGGAAGGCGAGCGCGTGGCGTAATCTTCGAACTGGCTGATATTCAGATCCTCGATATCCTTCCGCGTGAACACATCGATGCTCTGCGGGACGTCCTGCAGATTCTCGGTTTGTTTGCGGGCGGTGACCGTGATCTCCGCCAGCACATCCGTGTCGGCGGCCCGAGCGGGCATGCTGCTGACGGCGGCGGCGCCGGACAGAACCGAGGCGATGGCCATGCGCAGCGCCATGTGCTTGGGCGGCTTCACCGGCGTGGCACAGATTGCAGCGCGTGCTTTCATCCCCATCTCCCATGGCCGAACGTCGGCGCCATCATTACTTGCGTTTGCCTCACCCGTCAATCTAAATTATATGGCCGTATAACAACCGTTGCTTGGACGATACACTTGTCATGTGCTGATGCTGCGGCGAATGTTGCGTTGCGGGCGGTGCTGGTATAGTTATCATCCGCCCATGACCGAGGATGTAGTGAATTGTCGATTGATCCCGCAAGGCATGCCAGCGGGATTATATGACTGTATAACAACCCCTGGGTCAGGAAAAACGCGCCAAGCTGCTGCCCAGACTGCGGCGTAGAGGTTCGAGTTGCGGCTCGAAATTCCGCCAGTAGCCGATGCCTGAATCGTAAATAGGCACCCTGACCTGCTCGGAGCTGGCGGTCCGTACCGAGCGCTTGGTCTCATGGAATCGCAAACACGCCGGCTCAAACTCGAGCCCGCAGTGCGCAATCAGCTTGCGCACCGAAGTTTCGGTATCGCGCACCAGATCCTCGTAGGCCAAATGGAAAACCTTGCCCGGCAGCACCCGGTCCCAATGGTCCATGAGTTCCAGATAGCTGCGGTAGTACCGGCCCAGATCCTCCAGATCATAGGTAAAGCTCTGGCCTTGCGCGAAATGCTGCTTATAGGCGCTGAAGCAGGCATCCATCGGATGGCGGCGCACGTCGATGATGGTCGCGTTCGGCAGGATGAGCTGTATCAGACCTATGTGACTGAAATTATTGGGCATCTTGTCAATGAAGTGCGGACGGCCGCTGCGGTATATGCGGGTTTCATCGATGAAGCGGGTCCCCAGAAGCGCAAGATGCTCGCGGGTGATGCCGATGACGCATTCCGGATAAGTATCCGAGCGGCCTTGCCAGTGATCCAGCTCGCGCACAAAGCGCAAGATGTGTGGCAGTTCCATGGTGCCCTCGACGCACGAGTGGCTGGCCAATACCTGTTCCACCAGGGTCGATCCGGATCGCGGCAGGCCGACCACGAAAATCGGCGAGGCGTCGGCGTACCCGAAGCCGGCGCGCGCGCTCAGGAACTCGGCATTGAAGGTGGCCGCGACCCGCCGGCACTTCTGCTCGAAAGCGGCCGCATCGAAAGGGGCGGTGCGCCGGCGCGTGACATTCCCGGCGGCATAGTGGGCAAACGCCTCACTGTATTGCTGGCGCTGCTCGAGAGCGCGGCCCACGGCAAAGTTCATCTGAACCCGGGTTTTGTCGGCTGTCTCGGAACGCTGCAAAACCTGCTGCATGGCGCCAACTTCGTCATCGGAAAAAGTGTAATTCTTGAAATCCGCAAGACTGTAGTAGGCCTCGCCGAAATCCGGCTGCAACTCGATGCAGCGCAAGTAAGCGGCCTCGGCTTCCACGCGCCGGCCCAGCGTCTTCAGCACGTGCCCCCGCGATAGGATCACGCGAATCTGATTCGGGTCGATCGAGAGCGCATGATCGTAGGCATCGAGAGCGGCGGTCTGGCGCATGCTGTGCGCCAACACCGAACCAAGCTGCACCCAACTGGCCGATGAACTGGGGTCGATCAGCAACGAGTGACGTATGGCCGCTTCCGAACCAGGGAGGTCACCGGCATCCAGGAGCGCCTGCGCCAAGCCGCGCCGGATCAACGGCATATGGGCGGACTGCTTCATGGCATGTCTCAAGAGCCGTTCGGCGTCTTGCGGAAAACCCGCGGCCATTGAGACGGCAGCGAGGCCGCACAGAGCCCCGATATGATTGGGATTCTCATGCAGAACCCGACGGAATATCATCTCCGCCTTGGCGCCTTCCTCCCGGCCCATGCATTGCGCCGCCTCCTCGAGAATCCGCCCATAGGCATCGGTGTCGATGAACTTCTGGAAGGCGCGTCTCGCGGCCGCGAAATCCCCGAGATTTACCAACAGATCACCGAACAGCCGCCAGCCGTCAAGCAGCGTGCCATCCTGCTCGAGCGCCTTGCGCAGCAACTCCGCTGCCGCCTGCACACGGCCCTGGGCCCTGTAGGCCTTCGCCAAATCCACCATGGCATTTGCAAAGTCGGGGGCGGCGGCAAGGACCGCTTCGAGCAAGCCTATGCCGTCTGCGTTGTTGCCCTGGGCCAGCAACGCCAAGGCCAATACCCGCCGACTGTTGACCTCGCCCGGCCAACGCCTTTGCATCTCGCGCAGCTCACGTTCGGCCGCCACAGCATCGCCGCGTTCGAGCAGCGCCACCGCCTGAGCGTAGGCTCGATGAAATTCAACCCCGCGCTGCTGGTCTTGCATGATGCCGAGCCTACCAGGTTCGGCTAGTTGCCGGCATGCCGGCCGCAGTTACTGAACGCATGTTCAATTTTTTAATGATGTATATTGCAAGAAAACTTGAGGATCGGATCGCAACCACCATCGTATGTTAAAACAAACAGCAAAACGCAGCCGTGGTAGCGGTGTCATGGGCATTCTGATCTTGAGCGCGGCGCTGGCGGCAGCCCATGCCGCGGTGCCCGCGTCGCCACCGGTCTACGGCGTACACCTGGAAAATGTCTGGATACCCATGAAGGATGGGATTCGCCTCGCCGCCACCCTGTATGTGCCGACCGGCGCCAAAGCCAGCGAGCGCTTTCCCGCGCTGCTGGAATATTTACCGTATCGCAAGGATGACGACGAGGCGGTCCGCGATTTCGGCACGCATACGTATTTCGCAAAGCGCGGCTATGTCGGTGCGCGCGTCGACATTCGCGGCTTCGGTGCGAGCGAGGGGGCGCCTCCCGGCCGGGAATACTCGCAGCAGGAGCAGCAGGATGCGGAGCAGGTCATTGCATGGCTCGCCGATCAACCGTGGTCGAATGGCAACGTCGGCATGTTGGGAATATCGTGGGGCGGCTTCAATGCGATTCAGATGGCCTTGAGAAGGCCGCCCGCGCTCAAGGCCATTCTGGCCGCGGCCGCCACGGAGGAGTTGTTCAAGGAGGACGTGCACTACATCGATGGAGTGTTCCACGTCGATGAATTCGAACTGACCATGGATCTGGATCAAGGACGCACGGGGGCGCCGGATTTCAGCCTCGAGGAGGCAGCGATCGGCCCGCGCATGGACTCCGAGCCCTGGTCGCTCACTTACTTGAAGCATCAGCGCGACGGCGCCTTCTGGCGTGCACCGCTGCAGCCGATCGACACTCTCCAAGTGCCTGCTTTTTTGATCGGCGGCCTGCAGGACGGATACCGCGACAGCATTCCGCGAATGCTCGAGAAAGTGAAGGCGCCGCTCAAGGCCTGGATCGGTCCCTGGAACCACGGTTTCCCGAACGACAGCGACTACGGGCCGCTGTATGAGTGGCGCGATCAAGCGGTGCGTTGGTTTGACTACTGGCTCAAAGGCCGTGACACAGGCGTGCTGTCCGATCCCAAACTCATCGTCTTTCAGCAGCATTGGCGGCCGCCGGGATCGCAACCGCGGGATCTGCCCGGAGACTGGCGCGCGGAAACCTGGCCGCCGGCCGGAGCTGCCGAAGCGACTCTGTATCTGCAGCCCGAGCACCGCCTCTCCTGGGAACACACCGGCAGCGGACGGGATGAACTGCGAAACGTTCCCTCCACCGGTGTCGAGGCCGGCTTTTGGTGGGGAGAACTATTGACCGACCAACGTCCCGTGGATGCCTACAGTCTGACCTATGACTCCGCGGTCCTGGCCGACGATATTGCGATCCTCGGCCTGCCGCGCGTGATCTTGCAAGTCTCGGCAGATGCGCCGTTGGCTGACTGGTTCGTGCGGCTGTCGGATGTGGCGCCGGACGGCGGCGTAACCATGGTCACGGGTGCAGGCATCAACGGTGCGCAACGCGATTCCATGGCCGAGCCAAAAGATTTGATTCCCGGCAAACAGTACAGGCTGTCGATGGACCTGCATCTTGCATCGTGGGTATTCCCCAAGGGCCACCGCATCCGCGTCGCCGTCTCCAATGCGCTATGGCCCATGAACTGGCCGACGCCTTTTCCCATGAGCACCTCGGTGATGCTGGGCGGCAGTGCGGCATCGCGTGTGATCCTGCCGCGCGTGCCGGTTCACGGGCCGGCAGCGCCGCCGCTGGCGCCGCCCGATACCGTCGAGGAGCCCGCCGCTATCAAACACATCGGCGGCGGCTCCGCGTGGCCCGGTTCGTGGACCGTGCTGCGCGATCAAGTCAACCAGCGCAGCACGGTGACTTGGACAGGCACCGCCGCAACGGCGTATCCCTGGGGGCGATTCGATCATTCGGAGCGGCTGATCTACGACATTGACGACGCCCATCCGGAGCTCGCCCGCGTGCAAGGCGACTCGGAATACATCCAAGCCGTGAAGGATCATGTTCTGACCTGGCGCGGACGCCTCGATGTCTTGAGTGATGCACACACTTTTTTCTACGAATACACCAGAACCTTGCTCAAGGATGGCGTCATCATCAGAACCAAGACCTGGAAAGAACCCATACCGCGAGACCATCAATAAATGGCGCGCTTGCCGCGGTTCGATGTGCTGTTCGAGCCGGTGAAAATCGGTCCCGTCACCGCTCCCAATCGTTTTTATTGCGTGCCGCACGCGAGCGGCATGACCAACACCATGCCGCGCATGCGCGCGGCGCTTCGCGGCATGAAAGCTGAAGGCGGCTGGGGTGTGGTTTGCACCGGCTATGTGTCGGTGCATCCGTCGGCGGACGATTCGCCCCTGCCGTATGCGACCCTGTGGGACGACAATGACATCCGCTCTCACGCCATGATGACCGACGCCGTGCACGCACATGGCGCGCTCGCGGGAATCGAGCTGTGGCACGGCGGCGGATCGGTGTCCAACAAAACCAGCCGCCTGCCGCCGCTGTCCCCGTCAGGCATCTCGTGGATGGCGACACATGTGGGGTTCATGGGCAATCAGCGTTCCAAAGCCATGGACAAAACCGACATTCGCAATCTTTTGCGCTGGCAGGCGGAAGCCGCACGCAAGGCCAAGCGCGCTGGTTTCGACATTGTGTACGTGTACGCCGGCATGGGTTATCTACCCTATGAATTCTTGCTTCCCGAATGGAATAACCGCAGCGATGAATACGGCGGCGGCGTGGCCAATCGGGTGCGCATCGTGCGAGAACTTTTGGAGACAACGCGCGACGCCGTGGGCGGCACTTGCGCCGTGGCACTGCGAATCAGTCTCGAGGAACTGCGCGCCCGCCCCAGCGAGCGCGCCGCGTCCGAAGCTCATGAGGTGGTGGAGTTGCTCGCGGATGTCCCGGATCTCTGGGATGTCAAAATGGACTCCAGCCCCACCGATTGCGCAGCGTCGCGCTTTACCGCGGAAGGCAGCCACGAGCCGGTGATCGAATTCGTCAAACGCATGACGAAAAAGCCCGTGGTGGGCGTCGGACGCTTCACGTCACCCGACACCATGGTGTCGCAAATCAAGCGCGGCGTTCTCGACTTGATCGGCGCGGCGCGTCCGTCGATTGCCGATCCCTTTCTGCCGCGCAAGATCAACGAAGGCCGCGAGCAAGACATCCGCGAATGCATAGGCTGCAACATCTGCATTTCCAGCTGGCATGACGGCGTGCCGGTGCGCTGCACTCAGAATCCAACCATCGGCGAGGAATGGCGCCGCGGCTGGCACCCGGAGCGCTTTGCAGCGGCGGGCGCGCAGACCGCCGTACTGGTCGTCGGCGGTGGTCCGGCGGGGCTGGAGTGCGCGTTGACCTTGGGCAGACGCGGCTATCGAGTCTCCTTGGCGGAAGCCGGCGAACGCTTCGGCGGCCGCTTGCGCTTTGAAACCACTCTGCCGGGGCTTGCGACCTGGGGCCGCGTACTCGATTGGCGTCTGGGTCAATTGCGGCGGCTCGACAACGTCACTTTGTACGCGGCAAACACGCTGTCGGTCGACGACATTCTCGGCCTCGAACATCAACGCATCGTCATCGCCACGGGTGCACATTGGACCCGGCGGCTGTATTCGAGCCTCGAACTTCCGGTCCGGTCGCTCGACGCACCCAATGTTTTCACTCCGGACGATGTCGCCGCGGGAGCAGCCGTCGACGGCCCGATCGTCGTCTTTGATTACGACAACTACTACATGGGCGGTGCCTTGGCTGAATCGCTGGCGCGAGCGGGCAACCGCGTCACCTACGTAACCCCGGCGGGCCACGCCTCCGCGTGGACCATCATGACCAACGAACAGCCGCAGGTGCACCGGGCGCTTGCAAATGCGGGGGTGGTGCTCAAGACCCTTACCCTGGTCGCGCGTATCAAGGACGATGCAATAGTGGTTGCCAATGTATTCACCGGCGAGGAACAATCGCTGCCCTGCAAATCTCTCGTCATTGTCGGCGCGCGCACCGCCCGGGACGAGCTGCAGCGCTCGCTGATTGCGCGCCGCGCGGACTGGGATGCCGCAGGCATCGCCTCGGTCGATTGCATCGGCGATGCGCTGGCTCCGGGGGCGATCGCGCATGCCGTGCACAGTGCGCACCGTTATGCTCGCGAACTCGACCAACCGGCGGGCTGCGAAATCTACCGGCGCGACTCGCCGATCCTGGAGAGCGCGCCTCTGCTCTACGACGAAGGCAGCCAAGGGGTACCCGCACCATGAATTCACAAGCAGCCGCGCTGATCAAGGGACTCGAACCGACGCTGCCGTCGAGCTGGTACTACGATGAAGCAATCTATCGCCGGGAAAGAGAGCGGATTTTCTACCGCGAATGGTTTTGCGCCGGGCGCGAGGAGGAATTGCCGGCGCCGGGGGATCACCGGGTCATCGACGTCGCCGGTGAAAGCATAATAGTGGTGCGCAATCGCGACACACAGCTGCGCGCGTTTTACAACGTGTGCCGGCACCGCGGCGCGCGCCTGTGCCGCACCGACGATGCGCCGACTCCCGGCATGGCGGTTCGCGGCGGAGTGATCGCCGGCCGCTCCATCATCTGCCCCTATCATCAATGGTCGTACGATCTCGACGGACACTTGATCGCCGCCCCGCACATGAGCGGCCTTCCGGGATTCGACAAGAGTTCGATCAATTTGTACCCGGTGGGCGTGGCGTGCTGGGGCGGCTTCATATTTCTGCATCTCACACCCGCCGAGGCGCGGCCTCTCAGCGAGCAGCTTGGGCCCATTCCCGCGCGGATCGAGCGCTACCCATTGGCGCAGCTGCGCATCGGGAAAACACTTCAATACGAGATCGCGGCAAACTGGAAGGTAATCTGCGAGAACTACAATGAGTGCTATCACTGCGGCGGCGTCCATCCTGAGCTGTGTGCCGTGGTGCCGGCGTTCCGCGAAGCAGGCGGCGGCGCGCTCGACTGGTCGCGCGGCATTCCGCACAGGGACGGCGCCTATACCTTTACCTACTCGGGCCGGACGACCCGGCGCGCCTTCCCGGATCTCAACGCGGACGAGCGCACACGCCACAAAGGCGAAGTCCTGTACCCGAACCTGTTCATAAGCCTGGCGTGCGACCACGCCGCTGTTTTCATCCTGCAGCCGCGCGGTCCCGAGCGCACCGACATTACCTGTCATTTTCTTTTCGAACCTCACGAAATGACGCAATCGAATTTTGATCCCAGCGATGCTGTCGAGTTTTGGGACATCACCAACCGCCAGGACTGGTCGATCTGCGAAACCGTGCAACGGGGCATGCACAGCCGCGTGCACACGCACGGTTACTACGCACCGATGGAGGATTTCAGTCTCGATATCCGCCGCTACGTCAGAGAGCGGTTGGGCAGCGAGTGAACCCAGCGCGCGTCACGGCCTTCTACGCGCTGACTCATCGGGTTCGCTGGCGGATCTTCGGATTCCTGTTTGCGTTTGCGTTCATCGCTTATTTCCAGCAGAAGGGACTGACGGTTGCCGCCGAACGCATCATGCCGGACTTGGGGATCAGCCAGGTGCAGGTTGGCTGGCTCGAGTGGGCATTCGTCCTGGGCTATGCCGCTTTCCAGTTCCCAGGCGGCGTGATCGGTCAACGCCTCGGCGCGCGGCTCACATTTACCTTGATTGGCAGCTTCGCCTTCCTGGCCACCGTGTTGACGCCGCTGGCGCCGCGGCTGCTGCAAGGCAGTGCTTTGTTCCTCATGCTGTTTGCCCTGCAGTTGCTGATGGGTCTGGCGCAGGCAGGAATCTTTCCCGTGGGATCGGGCGTCATGGAGGCATGGTTTCGCCCGGAGAAGTGGGCGATCATCCAGGGCGTGCAGACCATGGGCATGCAATTCGCTGCCGCCGCGACGCCGCCCATCGTCGCCTTACTGATGAGTTCCGTCGGCTGGCAAAAAGCGCTTTTTTGGCCGGCGTTGCCGGCGATAGTTGTGATCGCCCTGTGGGCACGGTATGGACGCAATACGCCCAACGAACATCCATCGGTCACCGCTGCAGAACTGGCTGAGCTCGAGCCAAGATTTTTGCAGCAATCGCCCAGCACGCTCTCCGGCCGCCGCATCATGCAGGTGCTTGCGAACCGCTCGATTCTGCTCCTGACCTTCTCGTACGTGTGCATGAACTATGTTTTTTATCTGATTGGCAATTGGTGTTTTTTGTATCTCGTTCAAGAGCGCCATTTCAACATTCTGGAAAGCGGCTGGCTGGCGATGATCCCGCCGCTGGCGGCGGGGTTGGGCGGCGGCATCGGCGGCAAACTCGTCGCGGTGCTGTGTGATCGCTTCGGGATTCGCTGGGGATTTCGCTTGCTGCCGATGCTGGCGCTTCCAACCTCCGGAACTTTGATTCTGGTGGCGGTCAATCTGAACAATCCCTACGGCGCTGTCGTCGCGCTGGCGCTGGCGTACGCGGTGCTCGAAGTCAACGAAGGCGCGTTCTGGGGCGCGACGATGTACATTGCTCGAAGCGACACCATGTCGGCAACCGGCGTGCTCAACACCGGCGGAAATATCGGCGGCCTGATCGGCATTCCGATCGTTGCTTACCTGTCAGGCGGCGGACACTGGACCGCTGCGTTTGTGATTGGCACCGTGCTCGCCTTGCTCGGGGCTGTTCTGTGGATGGGCATCGATGCTGACAAAACCATCCGTTTGGAATCAGTGTAAGCGCGTACTTCACTATTTGTAGGCGAATCGGCATGGCGGATCAAGCCCGCGTCTGACTGTATCCCTCGATATTTTGCGCTACCGTCGCTGCAAGCCATTTACGAGTGCGGCGACGCATCGACGAGCGGCCCTGCTCACCCCCTACGGAGAACCCTATGAAAATGATAGTTGCAGTACTTGTGTCCTCGTTTGTGTTTGGCGCTGCCGTGGCACAAACCACAGATCAATCCGCCAGCCCTCCCGCGGCCAATGCTACGCGCTCGGAAATGTCGAAGTCAGATGCGAAACGCGATAGTGCGGTCGAGCAGCACATCACGGAGCTGCGCGCCCAGCTCAAGATCACTTCCACCGAAGAATCGCAATGGAAGCAGGTGGCGGAAACGATGCGCGAGAACGCCCGCGAACTTGATCGGGCAATTGACAAGCGTGATGCCAGCATTGCGAGCGCGACGGCCATCGACAATTTGAATTCCTATTCGGAAATTGCGCAGGTTCATGCCAACGGCGTCAAGAAGCTTGCGAGTGCTTTTTCTGGATTGTATTCCGTGATGTCGGACGCCCAGAAGAAAGAGGCGGACGTGGTATTCAGTCATCGTGACCATGAAGCCGGAAAAGTTGCAAGTCGATAATCGACCAGCGGCGATCGCAGAGATTCAAGCAAATAACTGCCGCATGGCAAACGAGTACTCATCATGAAAAATCGCATTCTATTGTTGGGCATTGCCGGGATCACCCTGGCAAGCGCTGCCGCCTTCGCCGACATCCAGGTCAGCATTAACCCATTCGGCTATTGGGGGCCGCCCCCTCCGGTCGTGTATGCACCGCCGCGATACTATGCTCCTCCGGCGGTCTACTACGGCCACGGCCACTGGGGCGATCAACGCGACGCGCGTGGGCATCACGATGATCACGGCCGGTCAGAGCATCACGATGGCGGCGAGGGCCGACACTGACACCGATTGAGTCGCACCGAGGGCGTTGATGGCCCACTGCGCGAGCTTCGCGCAGTGGGCCTGCGCAGATAACAAGGACGAGTATATGACAAGAATCCCTGACATCTTGAACGCGTCAATCCTCGTAGTTGACGATCGCGAGGCCAATGTCAGTTTGCTGGAACAGATATTGCGTGAGGAAGGATTTGCCCGCGTTACGACAACGACGAATTCTCGGGAAGTCTGCTCGCTGCACCTGAAAAATCGCTACGACTTGATTCTGCTCGATCTTCACATGCCGGGCATGGACGGTTTTGAGGTCATGGATGCCCTCAAAGAAATCGAATCCAATAGCTACCTTCCGGTGATTGTGCTTACGGCCCAACCAGCACTCAAGATTCGCGCATTGCGGGCCGGCGCCAGGGATTTCATCAGCAAGCCGTTCGAACTCGTTGAGGTGACGACGCGCATCCACAATATGTTGGAGGTACGCCTGTTGTATCGCCAGCTCGAGTACTGCAACGAGGTGTTGAAGCAGTCGGAAGCGGACAGCGGATCTTCGGGCGCCCTGGTTTCGTAGCCACCGGAGTGGTTGCTTGGCACCGGACTGCAGCCGAATTCGCCCGCTTTTGTCGATTCCCCCTAAGATCCGGTACAGTTTGCCGCACTAGCAACGCAGGAACTGCAAACGAGTATGAAGCGCGCCGGTTTTCTCATTGCCAGCCTCGTCGTGCTCGCTGCGGCTGGCTGGCAGGTCTACCGGCACTACTGGTACTACATTCCCGGCCTGATCGCTGCGATCAAAGACCCCATCGGGCCGAACCATCCGGTGACTTGGGACCAAGGGCCCGCAGCGGCGCGCAGCGTAGGCACGCGCCCACCCAATGTCCTCGTCATTTTGGCCGATGATCTCGGCTGGAACGATCTGACCTTCAACGGCGGCGGAGTGGCGGGCGGCCAGGTACCGACACCGAACATCAATTCGATCGGCGCGGACGGCGTTACGTTCACACAGGCCTATGCGGGTGACGCCACTTGCGCACCCTCCCGCGCCGCCATCATGACCGGGCGCTACGCGACGCGCTTTGGCTTCGAATTCACTCCGGCGCCGGTGGCTTTCGAAAAGCTGATCAGTACGTTTTCGAACGGCGACTTGAAGCCGCTCTATTACGAGGCCAGGGAGAAGGATATCCCGAGTTCCATCGACGAGGAAACGGTGCCGACCTCGGAGATCACCATCGCACAGGCCATGAAATCGAGGGGCTATCACACCATCATGCTGGGGAAATGGCATCTTGGCGGCACCAAGGCGACGCGGCCGGAGGCCCGGGGTTTCGACGAGGCACTGGCATTTTACCCGGGAGCGTCCCTCTATCTTCCTGTCGGTGACGCCGCCGGGGCCGAGTCGCATCAGGACTTCGATCCCATCGATAAGTTCCTGTGGGCCAACCTCGGATTCGGCATCCGCTACAACGGCAGCAAGCAATTCGCGCCGTCGCGTTACATGACCGATTACCTCGGCGCAGAAGCGGTGCGGGCCATTGCGGCCAATCGCAACCGGCCGTTCTTCATTTACCTCGCTTTCAATGCGCCGCATACTCCGCTGCAGGCCGCGAAGGCGGATTACGACGCGCTTTCGCAGATTGCAGATCATAGGCTGCGCGTGTATGCGGCCATGATTCGCGCCCTCGATCGCAACGTCGGCCAGGTTCTCGCGGCCTTGAAGGACAACGGGCTCGCAGACAATACCGTGGTGATCTTCACCAGCGACAACGGCGGCGCGCACTATATCGGCCTTCCCGAGATCAACAAGCCGTTTCGCGGCTGGAAGGCGACCTTTTTCGAAGGCGGAATTCATGTGCCGTTCTTCGTGAGCTGGCCGGCCAAACTGCCGAAAGGCATCAAATTCGACCCGCCGATCGGGCATATCGATATTTTCTCCACGGTGGCCGCCGCAGCGGGTGCCGCGGTTCCTCACGACCGTGTCATCGATGGCGTCAATCTGCTGCCCTATCTCACCGGCCAGGTCCAAGAGCGGCCGCATCAGACGCTTTATTGGCGGGACGGCGATTACAAGGTATTGCTGGAGGGTTACTGGAAACTGCAGGTATCCGAGCGGCCGAAGCAAGACTGGCTGTTCAACCTGAAGATCGACCCGACCGAGAAAAACAACTTGGCCAGTGCCATGCCGGACACGGTGCTCAAGATCAAGGCGGCGCTCGCCGCCATCGACGCTGACCAAGTCAAGCCGCTGTGGCCGGCCTTGCTCGAAGGCCCGGTTCGAATCGATCATCCACTTGGCTTCCCCAGCCAGCCAGGTGATGAATACATTTACTGGGCCAACTAACTGCCAGGTCGCCGCTGCCAGCCTCCGCCGAGAGCGGAATAGAGATGCACCAAGGCACTCAGATTGTTCCCATAGGCCTGAGCTTGCGCAAGTTCGGCCGCGAACAAATCACGATCGGCTTGAATCACATCGAAGTAGGAAGCGTATCCGATCCGGTAGCGCGCCAGTGCAATCGCGCGCGCGCGCCGCAGCGCGTCGACCTGCACCGATTGCTCGCGCACCTGCTCGCCGTACCTGCGGTAAGCGATGAGTGCATCGGCTACATCCTGGAAAGCGCCCTGCACGGTCTTTTGATACTGCGCCAGCGCCTCGCGCTTGTGAGCGTCGGCGAGTTGCACTTGGTAAAGGTTTGACTGCACGCTGAGCAACGGCTGGATCAATCCCACGCCAACGCCCCATTCGGCCGCCGGCGCGGTGAACAGATTATTGAACGGCACCGACAAGGAGCCATTGCTCCCGGTGAGAGAGATGTTGGGAAACAGCGCTGCCTTTGCCACACCGATCTCGGCGTTGGCCGCCACCAGTGTCTGCTCAGCCTGGGCAATGTCCGGCCGCCGCTCCAGAAGTTGCGCCGGGAGACCGGCCGGCGGCAGCGGCGGCGCTGCCGGTACCGCATCGCCGTAGTGCGCGCGCGTGATCGGCCCCGGATTCAGCCCCAACAACACGCTGATCTGATCCTCGGTCTGCGCGATCTGGCGCTGCAGGTCCGGCACCGTGGCGCGCGCGGCGGCGAGATCCGCTTCCGCGGTGGCGACATCGAGCCCGGTCCCGTAGCCGCGATCGTGCTGGGCGTGCGTCAGGTCCAGGAATTTCTCGCGCGTCACCACCGTGAGCCGCGTGATCTCGAGCTGGCTGTCGAGCGAGATCAGATGCGAAATAATCGTTGGCGACGCTCGCCACCAGGGTAACGTTCACGGCGCGCGCGGCGAATTGCGTCTGCAGCAGATTCGCGCGCGCCGCCTCGGTCATGCGTCGCAACTCGCCCCAAAGATCGAGCTGGTACGAGGCCAGAAATTGCACTTGAGCCTCGTTGTTGATCCGCGGCGCACCGGGTATGAGCGCGTAGTCGGAAGTCTTCGCGCGTGACGCGCCGGCTTGGACGGACAGCTGCGGCAGGAAGTTCAGGCGCGTCGAGCCCAGCTGCGCTTGAGCTTGGTCGATGCGCGCCACCGCGATCTTGACGTCATAGTTGTTCTTGATCGCGGTGTCGAGCAGCGCCTGCAGATCAGGATCCGAATACACCTCCCACCAGCCGCTGTCGCCGACAGACGCATTGCCGGAACCATCCTCGGTGGCGGCGACGTCGCGGTACTGCCCCGGCACGTCGAGCGGCGGCCGATGGTAATCCGGCCCGACTGCGCAGCCGGCGAGCAGTAATGCCACGCATGCACACAGCCTCGTGTTCATGCACCGGATTCCGTCCCGGCCTCACGCGCCGGCGAAGGGCTGCCGCCCGGCTTTGAAAAGCGGTCGGCGAGCCCTTGCAGGATCACGTAGAACACCGGCACGATGAAGATGCCGATCATGGTCGCGGCCGTCATGCCGAACACCACCGTCGTGCCGAGCACCTGCCGCGAGGTGGCACCGGCGCCGGTTGCGATCGCCAGCGGCAGCGCGCCGAGAATGAAGGCGAACGAGGTCATGAGGATCGGCCGCAGGCGCAGCCGCGCGCCCTCGATCGCCGCCTCGATCAGCGGCATACCGCGCTGATGCGACAGTCGCGCGAACTCGACGATGAGAATCGCGTTCTTCGCCGCCAGGCCAATCAGCATCACGAGACCGACCTGCGCATAGATATCGTTGGCCATGCTGCGCAACGAGAGGCCGAGAAATGCGCCGAATACGGCGAACGGAATGCACAGGATAACCGCGAACGGCACGATCCAACTCTCGTACTGCGCGGCCAGCACCAGAAATACGAACACCAGCGCCATCGCGAAGATGTAGGGCGCCTGGCTGCCGGCGCGCTGCTGCTGGAACACCGAGCCGGTCCAGAAGTAGGTAAGGTTGCCGGGTAGCGCCTTGGCCAGATCCTGCATGGCGTTGATGGCATCGCCCTGAGCTGTAGCCAGCGGCCGGCGCACCGTTGATCGTGACGGCCCGGAACACGTTGTAGCGCTCGATGTAGGCGGGGCCGCGTGTCGGCTTGATCGACACCAGCGACGACAGCGGCACCATGTCGCCCGCCTGGGTGCGCACGTACAGTGTATTCACCGCATCGGGCAATGTCCGCGCCGAAGGTTCGGCCTCGGCGGTGACGCGGAAGGTTCGCCCGAACAGATTGAAGTCGTTGATGTAGTTGCCGCCCAAGTAAGGTCTGCAGCGCGCCGAAGATGTCCGAGATCGGAATACCAAGTTCGCGTGCCCGGTCGCGATCGACCACGTACTCGATCTCCGGCACATGATCGTTGAACTGTGTGGAAACGCGCGACAATTCCTTGCGCTTGTTCGGCTTGCGCGATGAAGTCGTCGATCTCGGTCGTGAAGGATCTCGAGACTGCCGCCGGAGGTGTCGGCGAGAATGAACTCGAAGCCGCCGGCTTGACCGATGCCGGGAATCGCCGGCGGCGCCACGAACAGCACATTCGCTTCCTTGAGCGGCCCGAGCAGTTTGTACAGCCGGTGATCAGCGCCTGCACCGAGCTGCCCTGGCCAGACCGCTTCGACCAAGGCTTCAAGGGGATGAAGCCGGAGCCGGTGTACGGAGTATTGACCTGGGCAAGAAGGTTCAGGCCCGTGATGGCGAGCATGCTTTCCACTTCAGGCTGCTGCTGGACCACGGCGCGGATCTGCTCGAGTACCTGTCTCGGTCCGCTGCAGCGATGCACCGGGCGGCAGCTGCGCCACCATCAGCAGGTACCCCTGGTCATCCTCGGGCAGAAACCCGCCGGGCCGCAGCCAAACCAGGAATCCGAGCGCCACGACGATTACGCCGAACACGCCGAGCGCAATGGCGGAACGGCGGATGGCATGGCGCACGGTGTCGGTGTACTTCTTCGTGGCGCGCGCAAAGGAGCGATTGAATGCAGCGAAGCCGCGTCCAAGAAGCCCGGCGGGCTCGGTCTCAGAGCGCGGTTTCAGCAAGCATCGCGCACAAAGCCGGCGTGAAGGTGAGCGCGATCAGCGCCGAAATCAGCACCGACACCGACAACGTCAGCGCGAACTGTTTATAAAATTGGCCGGTAAGGCCGCCGAGGAAGGCCACCGGCACGAATACCGCCGTGAGCACCAGTGCGATTGCGATGACGGGGCTCGAAACGCTCGCCATTGCCGCGCGCGTGGCCGCCACCGGATCGAGGCCTTTCTCCTCCATGTTTTCGGTCACCGCCTCGACCACCACGATCGCGTCGTCGACGACCAAACCGATCGCGAGCACCAGCGCGAACAATGTCAGTGTGTTGATCGAAAAGCCGAGCGCGATGAAGATGGTGAAGGTACCGAGCAGCGACACCGGCACCGCAAGCATCGGGATCAAAGTGGCACGCCAGCTCTCCAGGAAGATGAACACGACCAGGAGCACCAGCGCCGCGGCAATGAACAGCGTGATCTCGACTTCCCTGATCGACTCGCGCACGAACTCCGACGTGTCGAGCGGTATCACATAGCGGATGCCCGGCGGGAAACGCTGCGACAGCTGCTCGAGCGTGGCGTGCACCTTCTTGCTCACCTCCAGCGCGTTGGCGTCCGGCAGCTGATAGACGCCGAGCAGCGCGACCGGCTGGCCGTTCAATCTGCTCGAGCGCGTGTAGTCGGTGGCCGCAAGCTCGATGCGCGCCACGTCGCGCAGCCGCACCACTGAGCCATTCTGGCCGGTCTTCAGCACTACGTTCTCGAACTCTGACACGCTGCGCAGCCGCCCGTGCACCGTGACCGTGTAGGTCATCTGCTTGTCCGGGCGGGGCCGGTTCAGCGCCCACGATGCCCGCCGGCGCCACGACGTTTTGCTCGCCGATGACATTCGTGATGTCGCCGGTGGTGATGCCCAAGCGCGCCATCTTGCCCGGGTCGAGCCAGATTCGCATGCCGTAATCGCGAGCGCCGAACTGCTGCACCTGGCCGACGCCCTGCACGCGCGCCAGCGAGTCGAAAACCTGCAGGGTCGCGAAGTTGCTCAGGAACAAATAATCGTAGCGGGGATCAGTCGCCTCGATGGCGATGAAAATCAGCGGCTGCGGCTGACGCTTGGTGATGGAAACGCCCTGCCGCAGCACGTCCGGCGGCAGTTGCCGCTGCGCGATGGCGACCTGATTCTGCACATCGACTGCGGCGATGTCCTGGGCGGTGCCGACCTCGAAAGTGACGTTGAGCGTATACGACCCGTCATTGGAACTGCGCGAGTCCATGTAAATCATGTTCGGCACGCCGTTCACCTGCACCTCGATCGGCGCTGCCACCGACTGCTCGATGGTCGCGGCATCCGCGCCGGGAAAGGTCGCTGAAACCACCACCGAGGGGGGCGTAATCTGCGGAAAGCGCGCGACCGGCAGCAACAGAAACGCGACCAGGCCGGCGAGCGTGATGACGATCGCGAGCACCGTCGCGAAAATCGGACGGTCGATGAAGAAATTGCTCACGACTTCGGCGGCGCGGCCGTGGGACCGGCCGTTGGTCCGGCCGCGGGCGCGGGCGTGGCGAGGGGCTGCGCGAGCACGTGCGTGCCGGGTTTAAGTTTCTGCGAGCCGTCCACCACCACCACGTCGCCCGGCGCGAGGCCTTCCTCGACGATCCAGTCGTTGCCCTGCTGCTGGCCCATTTTGACGTCGCGCTGCTGTGCCGTGCCGGCGTGGTCCACGATCCAGACAAAGTTCTTGTCCTGCAGAACCTGCACGGCGCGCTGCGGCAGAAGCAGTGCGTTGGGTCGCTCGCGCGTCGCGACGACAACCTTGATGTACTGCCCAGCGTGAAGAAATTGTTTTGGGTTCGGCACAGTGAGGCGGATGGCCAAGGTATCGGTGCGAAGATCCACTGCGGCATCGACGAAGTTCATGCTGCCCGGCAGTTCATACTCGCTGCCGTCGGCGAGCAGGATCCGGAACTGACGCTGACTGGGATTGTGCTGGTCGAGCGGGCGACCCAGCTCACGCTGCACCTGCAGCAGGCGCTGCTCCCCGACACTGAAATTCACGTACATGGGATCGGTCTGATAGACCGTGGTGAGCAGTGTCGTATAAGCGGTGACCACGCCGCCGATGCGCACCAGCGCCCGGCTCATGACTCCATCGATCGGCGATCGGACCTGGGTGTAGCCCAGGTTGAGTTCAGCGGTCTTCACCGCCGCCTCCCCGGCCTTGACCTGGCTCAGCGCCGAGTCATGCGCGGCAATCGTGGCATCAAGTTCTCGCTGGCTGATGGCGTCCTGCGCCGTCAACGGCCGCGCGCGGGCCAGGTCCCGTTCTGCCTGTGCCAGCGCCGCGTGCGCCTGCGCGAGCCCCGCCTGCGCCTGCGCCTGCGCCGCGATGTAGGGTTGCGGATCGATTTCGAACAGCATCTGGCCGCGCTTGACCGGCGCGCCCTCGAGCGCCATTTGCCTCAACAAGATTCCCGCGACCTGCGGACGGATCTCCACCGTGTTCGAGGCCTCGAGCTGCGCGGGATACTCTTGGGTCAGCGACGTGGGCTGCGGGCGCATCGTCACGGTCGCCACCGGCTGCGGGGCCGGCGGCCCGGCCGCTTTACCCCCGCACGCTGAGGCCAATGCGAGCACGGCCAACACTGAAAGTCGCCAGATCATGCAAGCAGCATAACGTGCCGGAGGGCCGATAGTAAAAATCGAGACACACCCGGTGAACAGCGTCCGTCGTTCACCGGGAATTTTGGATCATTCACCGAATATCGCGTGAGCGCCTACAGGATCTGCGGCAGCATTTCCACATTGACCACCGCTGCTTCGTCATCACAGGGAGACACGCATGTACGCCATTCGGAATTCACTGCTGGCAACGCTTATCCTAAGCGCCGGCACAATGCTCGCGCCATTGGCGGGTACCGCGGGCGAGAATTGGCCCACGCAACCCCCGCCGCCCAACCAGCCCGAAAACACCCCGGCGCCGAAACTCGGCCAGGTTTGGGATGCCGGACACTGGGAGTGGAACGGCCACGCCTATTGGTGGCGCCGCGGTGCCTGGCGCGATGCCCGCACCGGACAACATTGGGTTGCCGATCGCTGGGAACAGGTGGGGGATCAGTGGCATCTCGTAGCGGGACACTGGGAACACTAGAGACCTTCGGGCCATAGCCGGATTTGGCTAGTACTTTGCGATCCGTGCGGGTATTTTTTGCCCCATGGACGCACTGTTCGGGCTGACTCGCGAGGTGCTCGACCGGGCGCGCCACAGTCGCGACGCGCGCTTTGACGGCAAGTTTTTCATCGCCGTCCGATCCACGCGAATTTACTGCCGCCCGATTTGCCCGTCACGTCTGTCCAATGACTCGAATGTTCGCTACTACGCGACCGCGGCAGAGGCCGCGGAAGCGGGATACCGGCCTTGTCTGCGTTGTCGCCCGGAAGCCGCGCCCGGATCGCCCGCTTGGGCGGGGACCTCGGCGGTGGTGAAACGCGCGCTGCGGCTCATTCAGGACGGTGCACTGGATCAAGGCTGTCTCGATGACCTCGCCAATCGCGTCGGCATCGGGGTTCGTCATCTGTGTCGGCTTTTCGCGCAGCATGTCGGTGCCTCGCCCGCGGCTGTTGCGCATACCCGCCGGCTGCACTTTGCGAAACGACTGTTGGACGACACGCAGCTGCCGATCACCGATATCGCCTTGGCATCCGGATTCGGCAGCATCCGGCGCTTCAACGATGCCTTTCGCGCCACCTACCGGCAATCGCCCCGGGAAATTCGCAAACGCCGGGGCAGCGGCGGCGGCAAGAGCGCCGCCGCTGAAATCGTGCTGCGACTGGCCTATCGCCCCCCGTACGACTGGGCGCATCTGCAGGCATATCTGGCGAAGCGCGCGATTCGCGGCGTGGAAGTCGTGGATGCAGGCGGATATGTGCGCGCGGCGCGAACCGCGGGAGGTCATGCAATCCTGCGGGTGCGGCCGTTGCAGCGAGCCAATGCCTTGGAACTTGCGGTCACGGGTGCTGTTCCGTCTGATTTGCTGCCGCTGCTTTCCTCGGTTCGACGGATGTTCGACCTCAGCGCCGATCCGGCGCGCATCGCACTTGCCCTGAGCGGCGATGGCCAACTTCGTCCTCTGCTCGCCCGTCGCCCGGGGATGCGAATCCCCGGTGCCTGGGACCCATTCGAGTGCAGCGTGCGCGCCATCTTCGGACAGCGAATCAGCGACGCGGGAGCCCAAACTCTGCTCGCGCGCATGGTGGAGCGCTATGGCGAGCCGATCGACCTGATCGCGCCCGGCATCACTCATCTGTTCCCCAGCCCCGCGTCGCTTGCCGCGGCCGACCCCGGTGAAGTTGGCGTGCTCGGCGTACATCGCGAGGCCCTGCTTGGTTTGGCGCGCAGCGTGAGAGACGGAGTCATCCGATTAGATGAGCCGGGTGATGAGGTCGGACGCGCACTCTGCGCGCTGCCCGGCGTCGGCCCGTGGACCGCTGGGTATGTGGCGCTGCAAGGACTCGGTGAGCCGGACGCGTTCCCATTCGGAGACCTCAAGCTGCGTCAGCGCGCGTCTTCGGATGACACTCCGCTCACGCCGCGGGCTCTTGAGGCACGCGCCGAAAGCTGGCGCCCGTTTCGCGGCTACGCGGCTTTTCACCTGTGGGAATCGGGCTCGCACACCGCGCGCCGGATTCCTTCGTGCGACGTCTTAAAACAGCCGGTTTCAGCGCACGCCCAGGCGTAAGTTTCTCCCGTCGTTCGCGTTCGAACAGAGGAGAATCAAATGCGTCAGTATTCACTTCTCATGCTGGCTTTTGCCGGCTGTGCGGCCGTCGCACACCCAGCGACGGCGTCGCAACCTCAGATACAGTACCGCGTGACCATCCTGAGCAGCGCGGGCGCTTCCGGCAATACCATTAATGATTTAGGGCTATCCGCAGGCGGCTACACGCTGGCGAACAAGTCAATTCACGCAACCCAGTGGGCCTTCGGAGCGCAGCTTGATCTCGGCACTCTCGGAAATGGTGTCGGGCTGAACAGCACGGTCCAATGGCCGGTCAAGAACGTGCTGGGGCTGGTTTCGGGTATTTCTCAAACCGACCAACTTGATCCAAACCAGGAGGGCTGGAGTTGCGGGTTTTTTCTGCCGAACCCGAACTTCAATGTTTGTCTCGGCTTCGTCTGGGAAGCTGCCACGGGCAGGATGAGGTCGCTGCCCACGCTTGGCGGGACCAACGGCTTTGCCACCGGAACCAATAACTTGGGTGAGACCGTGGGATGGGCGGAGACCACTGTGCACGATGTGACCTGCGTTGCGCCCCAGGTGCTGCAGTTCAAACCGGTTGTGTGGGGTCCGGGACCCGGTCGGATCCATGCACTGCCGTTGATTGACAGCGATGGTTCCGGCGCGGCTACCGCGCTGAACGACCGCGGACAGGTTGTCGGAATTTCGGGAGACTGCGGCTTTGCCGTGGGTGGACCCACTGCAAAGCACGCCGTGCTTTGGGATAACGGTGTCGCGATGGAACTCGTGAATCCGAATAAAGCCCCGTACTGGAATACGCCAATGATGATCAACGAGCGGGGCGACGTCGTCGGTTTTGCCGGCGTGCCGGGCGATGCCGCGGGCAATTTCACTCCGCCGTTCGTGTGGACAAAAAATGGCGGATGGGTGTTGTTACCACTACTGTCGGGAGATATCGCGGGCGTCGCCACCAGCATCAACGAATTTCGCCAGGTGGTGGGCTATTCGAATGACGCGAGCGGCAATTTTCATCCGTGGATTTGGATTAACGGCGTCACAACGAATCTAAATGACCTCGTTGCGCCCGGGTCAGGTTTGACGGGGCCCATCGAGCTGGCCTTCGATATCAATGATCGTGGCCAGATCACGGGAACGACGACTACCGGCCAGGCCTTTGTGGCAACGCCGATCTGGGCAGCTGGATGGTGAGCCTTACTCGAATGGTACTGGGCTTGGTGGCGTCAATTCCAGGATTCGCCGCACTGAGCCTCGCAGGGCCCTGCGCCGCACCTGCATACCGGCAGTTTGATTTCTGGGTTGGCGATTGGGACGTCATTGACGAGAAGCAGCCCGCGGTTGCGGTCGCGCACGCGCGGGTCGAGGTGATACTCGACGGCTGTGTCCTGCATGAAACCTACGAGGCCATGGATGGCCACAAAGGCGAGAGCTTCAGCGTCTACGATGTGTCGCGGCAGATCTGGCATCAAAGTTGGGTAACCAACAATGGTCAACTGCTGACGATCGAAGGTCATCTACAGGGCCGAGAAATGCTGTTGACCGGAATTGATTATCTGCCCGATGGCAAGCCGCGGTATGTGCGTGGATCGTGGCGCCAGGAAAAAGACGGCGTGCGAGAAATTGCCGCGCGTTCCACTGACGGCGGCGTCTCCTGGGTGCCGTGGTTCGATCTGCTATTCCGTCTGCGTGTGCTCGCTAACGTCCCTGGGTTGGACACTCACTGAGCGAGAAACGCATTGATGACTTGTGCCACCCCGGCCGGATCTTCCCAAAACGGATTGTGGCCGAGACCGTCGAATATCTTGACCTGCGCGTTGGGCAGGGCATCTCGTAGCGACTTGCGCATCGGCTCTTCCATGATCGGATCCTTGCTCCCCCAAATGAGTAACGTCGGCGCTCTGAGACGGGGCAGCGTACGCTGCAGATCAGCGTAATTGTCCCCGGCGAGTGTTTGATCAAGTACGGCGAGCCAAACCCGGAGCGGTATGGCGGCGGCATCCTTGCGCTCTCGAGCGATGAAGTCCGGATCCACCGGTGTTGGCGAATCCCACCAAGCGATCATAAAAGGCGAATCGGCTTCGATTGGTTCTTTGAGATTGCGGATCGCCGCGGCAAAATCGAATTGCGGCGGTTTTTTCGCGGCATCGGGCGGCATGCCGCCGGTCGAGGATATCAAAACGATGCGCCCGGTTCTTTCGGGCCAGTATTCGGCAAATGTTTGAATGATGATGGTGCCCAGTGAATGGCCGACGAAATCGGCCTTGGGCTGTTGCAAGGCGTCCAGCAGCAGCTTGATGTCATAGGCGAAGTCGAGCCGGTTATAGCAACACTCGGGTTTCCCGGACTGCCCATGGCCGCGAATATCGATGAGGATGAGATGAAATCGCGCGGCCACGTACGGCAACATCGGTACCCAGTCGCGAGCGCTATCCGTATAGCCGTGAACCATGACGACGGGCCGGCCCGCCAGATTTCCCATCTCAACATACGCGAGAACTTCCCCGTTCGGCAACGCGATGGTTTTCTTGAGCGCATCAAACGCGTTCAGATCGATCTTTGCGGGGGACGCGGGGAATGCTGCGCCTGCCGCAACCGCGATCAGGCATGTCAGCAAAAACAGCTGCCTCATGGTACGCAGTGCCTAGCGATTCGCTTTTGCCGCGGCCGCTTCTTCCGCCCGGGCGCCGGCGAGCACGCCGGCCAGCGCATAGTTGCCCTCGTGGCAGGCGTATTCGTAGATCCGGCCTTTCGACGCAGTGAATTCATACTCGCCGCCCCAGGGCTGCTCCCACACGGTCGGATCCTCAACCGTGAATTGATAGAGCATGCGGTGTGGCCCCTTGCGGGTGAACCGCTCGGTGACCTTGAGCTCCTGCCACGCACCACGGAATGCCTGGGTCCTGGGAAAGTTGGTGGTTTCCACCACCAAGCTGTCGCCCTCGTAGCGACCAATCGAGTCGCCGAACCAAGGCCGCAATCCGTCGCTGCGATGCTGCGCGCCGATACGGATCATGCGCACGTCGTGCACCATCTCGACCAGGATCGCAACATGGTCCTTCGACTGCGCGAAGGCGTAGTTGTTGTTGTACAGCAGGGGTAGCATCACCGGACCGGCACTGTAGCCGAACGAAGTCAGACAGCGTTCGCCAAGCGCGCGGTCTTCGGGGTTGTCCATCGGACTGCGGGTCGCGGTTACGGAGCCTTCGCCCTCATCGCGGGCAATCCGGCCTCGAGGACCCGCATAGCCGGTCTTGTAGGCGGGAATGCGGCCATTCGGCGTGCTCGTAATGAACGAGCTGTGCGGCTGACCGTCAATGCGCGCCACCGTCGTGGCGGTATCCTTCCAGGCGCTGTTGTAGCCGCAATCAAGACCGCCGGGACCTTGACAGTGTTTGCGCGTCGTATCGGTGGCGGGCGCATTGGGATCGGTCGGCGCGTTGCCCTCGATATAGTGTTCGATGGCGGCGGATTCGAGTTGCGACGCCTGTTCTTTGGTCAGATTGACGCTGCCGCCAAACTCGCTCGGACGTTCCAATGGAGTAATGCTGACGTTGCTCCAGACACCCTCCAAATCGGGTTGACCGTAGGGCGTGCGTGGGACCTTGTAGCGCCTGTCCGCCGCCGCCTCATCTGCCTTGGCTTTGGCAACCGCCGCTGCTTCCTGCACCGCTCTGGGATCCAGCGCCTCCGCCGCATGAACCAGAGCGGACGCTGCGGCTGCCGATAACGCCAGGGCCAACAGCCAAAGGTTGTGTGATTTCATCGCCATAGTTTGACCTCAACCCTGGCGCGCGCCAAGTTTTGAACGGCTTTGACAGCTGCGGCCGGCGCCACGAGGTTAAAGCAGAGCCACCAGCTACAATGAAGTTTGCTCATGCTGCGCTCGTTCCCGCAAGCATTTGGTACCGATTGTTGGAGAAACTAGTCTTGAGCGCGATACCCGAATTACAGTAGATTTCCCAAATGACGATAAAGCCGATGGTAATCGAAGGCACGACGAGCATTTGCACACTGCGCCTCAAGGTAAAGGCTGAGTGCTATTCCTGGCTCAATGCGGCCGCGATCGAAGTGAATCAGGTCTGGAACTGGGGCAACGCGACGAGTGCGAAAGCGGCGCGGCCGTTTGCAGGACCGGCTAAATGGCTGAGTGGATTCGACCTGGACAAGCTCAGTGCCGGCGCTTCGGAGTACTTCGAGCATATAGGCGCAGAGACGATTCAGCGGGTGAACGCGGAGCTTGCCATCCGTCGCCGGCAGTTTAATAAGACGCAGCTGCGCTGGCGCGTCAGCCAGGGCGCGAAGCGCTCGCTGGGCTGGGTGCCCTTCAAGGCGGCGCAGCTGAAGCGCAACGGCAAGTCGCTGCGCTTCGGGGGTAAAGCGTTTCGCGTGTTCGAGCAGGATCAACTGGAGGGAGCGAAGTACAAATGCGGGTGTTTCGCCCAGGATTCGGTAGGGGACTGGTGGCTATGTGTTCCGGTAGAACGAGCGGTCGCAACCCGCGTGTCCAAGAACGAAGATGTCGGTCTTGATCTGGGTTTGAAGGATACGGTCGCGACCAGCGACGGGGAGAAGCTCGAGGCGGGTCGTTTCTATCGAGACATTGAGCAGAAGATCGCGCGGGCGCAGCGCCGCGGCCACAAGCGTCAGGCAAAGCGCCTGCACCGCACGGCAGCGCGCCGGCGCAAGGATGCCTTGCATAAATTCTCGACAAAGATTGTCGATCAGTATCAAAGGATCTTCGTCGGCGATGTGAGCAGCGCCAAGCTCGTCAAGACACGGCTGGCCAAGTCATCCAGCCGATGCGAGGCAGGAACCAGCGCGCTGGCGGCAGCGGCATGAGCACCGGTGTTGGCACGTACCTGCTCGAGAGCCTGGCGGCTTATGGGGTGCGGCACATCTTCGGCATACCGGGCGTGCACAATGTCGAGCTATACCGCGGGCTCGAGCGGAGCGCGATCCGCCACGTCGTGGCGCGGCACGAACAAGGTCTTGGATTCATGGCCGACGGTTACGCTCGAGTCAGCGGCCAGCCGGGCGTGTGCTTCACCATCACCGGACCCGGCGTCACCAACATCGCCACCGCGCTCGCACAGGCGCGGGCGGATTCGATTCCGTTGCTCGTGATCGCGAGTGTCAATCGCCGCGGCCAGTTCGGCAGCGGCCGCGGCTTCCTGCACGAACTGCCGGATCAACGCGGCTTCGCCGCGCAGTTGTGCGCGTTTGCTCACACGGTCCTCGAGGCTGCTGAGCTGCCCGAAGTCCTGGCGCGCATTTTCGCGCGATTCGCCGCGGCGCGTCCCGGCCCAGCCTTCATCGAACTGCCGATCGATCTGCTGCAATCCGCGGCCGCGGGCCTGCCCGCATCGACTCCCAAGACCTTGGTTCGTCCGGGTGGGGTGTCCCAGAGCGCCCTCGATGAGGCCGCGCGGCGGCTTGCGCTTGCCCGCGCACCTCTAATCCTCGCCGGAGGCGGCGCACTGCGCGCCGCAGCTCCGCTGGCGGCGCTGGCGGAGCGCTTGAACGCACCAGTCGTCATGACCATCAATGGACGCGGGCTGTTGCCTCCCGCTCATCCGCTCGGCATCTCCTACAGCGCCTCGCTCGCGCCGGTGCGAGACCTCATTGCCGCAAGCGACGTCGTGCTCGCAGTGGGCACCGAACTCGGCCCGACCGACTACGATATGTACGCCGTGAGCGAGATGCCGCCGCCGCCGGGACTCATTCGCATCGACATCGATGCCGAGCAGATGGTCCGCAACGCGCGCCCGGAGCTGCCGCTGCTCGGCGACGTCCGTGTAATACTCGAGTCGCTGCTCGCCTGTGATTTGGGCCCGAGGCGCATGCAGTCGGCGCCCGACCGAGCGGAGCCGGTGCGGCGCGCTGCGGCAGCGGCGCTCAAGCCCGTCAGGCGCCGACAGATTGCGGTGCTCGAGGCAATCCGCGAGCATTTGCCGCGAGCGATCATGGTGGGGGACTCGACGCAGCCGGTGTATGCCGGCAATCTCGGGTTCGCCGCCGCCGAGCCCGGTTCCTGGTTCAACTCCGCGACCGGCTTCGGCACGCTCGGCTACGCCCTGCCCGCCTCGACCGGTGCCGGACTCGCCGCGCCGGATCGGCCGGTGGTATGTTTAGTCGGTGACGGTGGAGTGCAATTCACGCTCGGCGAGCTCGGCGTGCTTCGCGACGTAAATGCGTGGACTCTCATCGTCGTATGGAACAACCGCGGCTACGGTGAAATCAAATCCTTCATGATCGAGGCGGGAATCGCGCCCGCCGCGGTCGACATCGCGCCTCCCGACTTCGCACTCATCGCGCAAGCGTACGGATATGCGTACCGGCATGTCGCGGCGGACATAGCATTGCGCCAGGTGCTCGAGGAGTTCGCCCGCCGCCGCCAAATCATGATCATGGAAGTGCAGGCAGCGGCGTTCGATTGATCATGGCGGCGCTGCAGCCGCTGCGTGCTTCCGCGCGGCGCCGCAGACATAATTTTGCGCTTCGTCGGTCGAACCCTTGCCGTTCCAGTGAGCGACGTTGGGATAGGCGCACAGCGGTCGCGTCGACAAAGGTTCGCCCTTCGGCATCCCCAACATGACGGCCATTGGATTCGCATAGCGCGCGGCGATCATGGTTTCGGGCGCCTGGTTCTTCTCGCGCCACTGCGCAATTGCGCTTACGGCATCGAAATTGTTGGGGCCGGGACCACCTCCACAATGCATCATCCCCGGCGCCATGAATAAGCGTACGAATCGATCTGCCTGTTCGGTGCCCATTTTTTTCTGTATGTCGCGGTAGTACTGGATGGTGCCCAATGGCGTGATCGCGGCATCGGCCCAGCCCTGAAAGAGAATGAGCTTGCCGCCGCGCGCGGCAAAGGCGTGAAGATCAGGATTGTCCGAGTTCATGATCGGGCCGAGAGCCTCGTCGATCCGCGCCAGGTCCTTGGCAAAATCAAAGCTGTGAAAATCCCAGTTCGAATCGCCATGTACGAAGCTGCCCATGAATTGGTTGGCGAACTGACTCTGCGAGGATTTTGCTCCGATGATCCAGGTATCCCAATTTCCGGGCAAACCCTCGTAGCCCGGCGGGAACCCCGGATAGATGCTTTTGCCGGTGCTTGGATTGATCGGACCGCTGTAAATTTTGCGCAGCGCATTGAGTTGCGGCTGCGTCAGGCAGTCCGGCGCATCCTCGGATTTGCACAACAGCACCTTGGGATCGAAGTGGCACATGGCCGGATCATTGATGATGCCGTCTTTCACGCCATCGAGCGCGTCGCACTCCGCGAGTACCGCGTTTTGGATCATCGCCAGCTTGGCCTTGGGAATTTCGCTTTGCGGCGTACCGAGCTGCGCAGCCTCGTTCCACACGAAGCCCGTCGTTATGCGGGTCCACGCATTCGCGGGGGCGCCGGCGACGATGCCGTCATAGTCCCCGGGATATTTCTGCGCCTCCATCAAGGCTTCGTGGCCGCCATTTGAGCAGCCGTGGAAATAGGAGAATTGCGGCGCCCGGCCGTAGTAGGCCGCTATCAAAGCCTTCGCGAATTCGGCGGTTACATGATCGGCTCGATAAGCGAAGTCTTTGATTTTCTCCGGATGCCCGAGCACCCAGGTTCCGTCGATGCCGACTGACTTCACCTCGTGGCCGAGATCATCGCCGGCTGTCGCATAGCCTTGTGCAAGCGCGCCGCGCATCTCGAGCGCTGGTCCGGAAACCGTGCCGCCGAAACCGCCATTACCGGAACCCAGATAGTTTCCATTCCACTTCGCAGGTTCCGGTAGCCACAGCTCCGCCATGATCGCGGAATCAGAAGTGGGCGTGAGCGTCACGGCCACGCGGCAAAAGCTGGCCGGAGCGCTCATCGACATGGGAAACGGGGGCAGCGGGATCGCAGCGTTTTCGGCGACGGCAACCGCCGAGGTGATCTTGCCATCGGTCACGGGAAACTTGGCGAGATCCTCGCAGGACGCCGCGCCGGCGGCCGACGCGAGCGACACCGCCAGCAGGCAAAGCGCAACTGCAACTACCGGGCAGCTCGCATTTATCGGCCCCGAGGTTTTTATCTGACGCATGGCGATTCCTTTTTTATGCAATAGGTTCAACTGACTTCACCCGATCAATTCCCCCAGCTAAACGCCCGCTTCCAGGCGGACTGAATCCGCGCCAGCCATATCAGCCAGCGCACGCGGCCCTCCTGCCAGTCGAGCTGCTTGGCCATGAGTCCCGGAACGATGTGCCCGCCAGAATCCGAGAACACCATCCATGAATCGTTTGCTTGTGTATATGCAGGCCACGGGCCGGCGCCGGGGCAACTGGGTTTGCCGGTCTTGGCAAAACTGACCCAGCAGCCGTGTATGGTTGTCCCCATGGCAAGATCGGCCGCAGTCGCAGCAGGCCCGCCATCCGGACGGCTTGTAGAAGTCCCGAATACATAAAAAAGATCTGAGCCGTGCGGCACGGTCCGCTGCACCGGCCGTCGCGCCTCCTCGATGTAATCCAGATAGTAAATATACGCAGGCTGCGCGCGCCACGACCGGCCGGCAACCCAACGCGCCGGGGCCATGAACAGAGAATCCCGGAACAGAAGCCGCACCAGGGCATCGTCGCTCATGTCGCTTGCGTAGATTGGCCTGGCATCCTTCAGCGCCGATTTCATGGTCACCTTGGCGCGCTCGATCCCGTCCCCGTGATCAATGAGCGAATCCTCGCCGCTGTTGAGGCCAATGATGAGCGGAATATCCATCGCCCGGCCAGCGGCAAGCGCCACCGTGGGGGCCTCGGGGATCAGGCGGCCATCGGACATGCTGCTGCAGATCTGGTCCACCGTGAGCAGTTTCGCAACCGGCAAAGCGCGCAACTGCTCAGGCGTGGCGTTGCTGCCGGGCAGCCCCAGCGTGGTTGCCACCTCGACACCGCACTTCTCGGCATCCTTGCGGTCGGACGTCGGAAACCACCCGCCTCCGGACTCCACGATCGCCTTGTGAAAAAGACCTCGCGCGCTCGGGGCGGTCATGAGCACCAGCGTCATCAAGCCGCCCGCAGATTCGCCGAACAAGGTTACGTTGCGCGGATTGCCGCCGAACGCCGCGATGTTCCGCCGTACCCAGCGCAGCGCGCCGATCTGGTCCATCAATCCGTAATTGACCAATGGTTCATCGGCAGCCGCGGCACGGGTGAGTTCGGGATGCGCAAAGGAGCCGAGATTGCCAAGCCGGTAATTGATGGTGACCAATACGACGCCATCGCGCGCAAAACTGCTGCCGTCATAGTAAGGCAGCGAGCCCGCCCCCATGCGTGCGGAACCGCCGTGAACAAATACCATCACCGGCGCATTTGCGGCATGCTTTGGGGCCCACACGTTGAGCGTCAGGCAGTCTTCGCTCGTAGGTTCGGGTGCGGCGCCGAACCGAAGCGGGTCGGTCAGCGCGGCAGCAATGAATTGCACACAGGCGGGACCGAACTCGGTTGCCGGACGCGGCTCGGTCCAGTGCGCCGCCGGCTGCGGCGGCATCCAGCGCAGCGGGCCAACCGGGGCGGCCGCATACGGCACGTCCTTGAAGATTCTCACATCGGCATCGCCCGAACCGAGCAGCACGCCGGCGTCGACCGAGACTCGATCACTCTCCGCGCCATGGGCCGATCCCAGCATCAAGACCAACGAGCCGAGCACGCCGCCGATTCGAAGCATCATTGCGCGGCCAAGGCAACGATGTCTTTCACTTCCAGAATTTGCTTTGCATAGCCCTTGTCAGCAGCCTTGATCATGGCCAGACCCACTTCCTGCAAGGTACAAAAGCCCGCGGGGTAAAGCGCTCTGCCGATGGGATAGAGCCAGGCGATGTACTTGTAATAACTTTTTACATTTTTCTGGCCGGGTGTGGCTTTCATAAAACCCGGGCGGAACATGTAGGCATGTTTGAACAGCCGCAGCAATGCATTTTCCGTCATGCCTTTGACGCGCGCCCAGGCAATGCGGCCTTGTTCACTGCTGTCGGTCCCGGCACCCGTGACGTAGCAAAAGGTCATCTGCGGGTTCAACTTCACCAACACCCGTGCCACGTTCAGCGTGAGTTCGAAGGTAATGTGCTTATATTCCTCCTCGCGCATTCCGACGGATGATACTCCCAGGCAAAAAAAACACGCGTTGAATCCACTCACTTGCGGCTCTAGCGGCTGCAGATCGAAAAAATTCTGGTGAATGATTTCACGCAGTTTCGGGTGCGACACGCCTCCGGGCTTTCGATTGATGACCAAAATCTGTTCCATATCCAGATTATTCA
This sequence comes from uncultured Gammaproteobacteria bacterium, assembly GCA_963787695.1. Taxonomy (GTDB): domain Bacteria; phylum Pseudomonadota; class Gammaproteobacteria; order Steroidobacterales; family Steroidobacteraceae; genus Bog-1198. Next base: position 3,595,149 of record CAWBDX010000002.1, on the reverse strand, counting down.
GGCACTCGAGCAAGACGCCTTCCCCGACCATGCCGGTTGCTCCGGTTATGATTGCTTTCATAGCTTCACCTGTAACGAGGCTCGTCGGCCTAGCCGCGACGGTCGGCGCCGGATCGTTCGCTCGCTTTTTGCTCCGCCAGCGTGGTTGTAGCATCCGGCATAGCTTCGAGGCGATCATCCGGAATGCGTTGACCGCTGACATCTGAGTATCCGTAGGTGCCTTCTGCGATCTTCTCGAGCGCACGCTCCACGCGTGCCAGCCTTGCGACGTCGCGGCTCACCAGACTGCCTTCTTTTTCGAGCATATCGAGCTTCTGTGCGTCATCTTCGTACTCGTGCGCTTGCAGAGCCGATTCGTTCTTGATGCTGCCTTCTTCCGCTTCGGCCGCATTCGTAGTCTTGCGCAGCTCGTCTCGAAGCTTGGTCAACTGCCGTCTTTTTCGCTCGAGGTATGCGGCATCAAGTATTGGTGGTTTCGTGCTCACGTTGTCCCCTCCCGCGTCAATACCAGCACGACGGGTATAGCACTTTCAATCCCGCCGCGCGAGCCGCGGCGGCGGCCCTCGCCTGCGTCACAGTTCCTGGTGAACATGCATGAAAAGAATTGGCGTTCAAACGAATCTTTGTCGCCTGACATCTGTCCTTGGCTGATAGATTATGGTATGCGGCCGCCCGATCGGGAATGGCCGGGAGAACCTGCACATGGCTGATACGCAATTCAAACACTACCTTTTGGCCTCCGACTTCGATCAGACTTTGAGTTTCAATGACTCGGGACTGGTCTTGAGCGAATTGCTCGGTGTGTCGGGATTTGAGGATCGCGTTGCGGGCCTTGCGCACAGCAACCTCGTGCAGCAAGGCGGTGAACTCGCGTATCTGATCCGCCACGATCCGGAATTTCGTGGTGTGCGCCGCGAACATCTGATTGAAGCCGGGCGCCGGGTTCGCCTCAAGAGCGCGATTCCGGCACTCGTCGATTTCATGAAACGCGGCCTGCGACGGCTATCGATTCTCGTTTTTCGTGATATCAGCGGCGCCGCGCGAAATCGTCATTTCGGCACTCGATGGGGTCATTCCGCCGCGAACACATCTATGGCACCGAACTGGAATTCGATGCAAGGTCCGGGGAGGTTCGCGCCATCAAAAGCGTCCCGGCGGGCTACGGCAAGGTTGCGGTTATCGAGGAACTCGCACTGCGATTGGACATTGCGCCGGATCGTATTATCTATGTCGGCGACGGCAGCTCCGACGTTCACGTGATGCTGCATGTCAATAATCACGATGGGTTTACGATTGCCGTGTCCGAGAACAAACAGCTCGCGCGAATTGCTCGCAGCACCGTGCTCAGCGACAACGCCTTCAGCATCATGGTGCCCATTCTCGATCAACTCCTTCACTGGCGAGCCGGAGACATTCGCGAACTTGTTCGAGTCCTGCGGGTTGAGCCTGAACGAATGGGAGAAAGATCGAACGGATCGCGTGAAAATCTCCGAAACATTATCCCTCTCCGCACCTGTGCCGGTCACCGCGGCATGAATCATTTCGCCATCGAGTGCATCGGGTGGTCGGCCACCGCCGTTTTCGTAGCCTCCTACTTCTTCGACGGCCAGTCACTGTTGCGGCGGGTGCAAATGATCGGCGCGCTGCTATGGATGACCTACGGTATCCTCATACACGCCACACCGGTGATCTTTGCCAATATATTGGTGTTCGCTGCCGCGGCTTGGACGGCTGTGCGGACGACGCGCTCCAACGCCTAGCGCGCTGCGCGCGCGCTCAAACTCGCGATGCGCTCGAGCGCGGGCGGGTGGGAGTCGTAGAACGCGGAATAGACGGGATCGGGCGTGAGCGTGGTGGCGTTTTCGCGGTACAGCTTCACCAGAGCCCCGGCGAGACTGCGGGCATCGGCGTGTGCGATCGCAAAATCGTCGGCAGCGCGTTCGTGTCTGCGCGACCACCACGATTCGATCGGCGTTGCAAAGAACGCAAATACCGGTACGGTCAGGAAGAACAGCAGAATTGCCATCGATGGCGATGCCGCCGGGACGCCCAAGGCGCTGTAAAATCCGGGCTGCCGGGCCAACCAGCCGAGCAAGGCAAGGCCCAGCAACACCCCCAGCGTCGATACCACCAAACGCTGGCGCACATGATGCAGACGGAAATGGCCGAGTTCATGCGCCAGCACCGCGAGGATTTCCTCCAGGTCGATTCTCGCCAGCAGGGTGTCGAAGAACACAATGCGCTTGTTGCGTCCGATGCCGGTGAAATAGGCATTTCCATGAGTGGAGCGGCGCGAGCCGTCCATGACGAAAACGCCGCCCTCGGCCTTGAAGCCGCAGCGCTCGACCAGCGCCTCGACGCGCTGTTTGAGCGTGGCGTCGCTGACCGGGGAAAATCGATTGAACAGCGGCGCGATGAAGCGCGGAGCCGCCCATGTCAGTCCCAGCGTCACGCCCAACCATAGCAGCCATGCCCACACCCACCACCATTCTCCAGCTCGCGCCATCAGCGCCAGGGTCGCGAGTGCAAGGGGCGCGCCCAGCAACACTCCCAGCAGCAGTTGTTTGCCAAGATCAACGGCGAAGAGCCGCGGCGTCGTCTTGTTGAAACCGAACTGCGCCTCGATGCGAAAAGTGCGCCACAGCTCGAACGGCATTCCGAGCAGCTGCAGAAACAGCATCACCACCAACAGCACCAAGGCTCCATGCCAGGGCTCAGGCCAATGCACGTGGCGCAGTAGCGCATCGAATGCGGCAAGGCCGCCGCCGATGGTCATCAGCACCTTGATCAACCCCTCGAACGGCAGCGCCCACTTCCCGAGCCTCACTCGGGCTGCCGTATAATCGGCGGCGCGCTGGTGGTCCGCGGCATCGATCTGGCCGCGGAATAATTCGGGTACCTGGTCGCGATGAGCTCGCACGGCGTCGATTTGCCGCGAGGCCAGCCAAAATCGCATCGTGGTTTCCACCGCAACGCCAATCAAAAACAGCCCCGTCAGCCACCGCATCGTCATCTCTGCCAGCTCCTTCGCTCACGAACACCTTTGCACGCTGCATCCGACGTTTTGCTCCAAGCGAAGATCGCGGGAGGAGGCGCCGACGCTGATGGTGCGCTTGCCGATGCGGTAATCCACTGATGGTGCTCGGCAGACCAATATTGCAGCTGTCGCAGTGGCACGTGGAAGTAGACGCTCTTTACCTCTCCGGCCCCGAGGGAGACGCGATCGAAGGCGACGAGTTTCGCTGACGGGAAACTGTACATTGGGAGGGTAGTCAGCAGGAGCGCCCAGATAAACCTGAGGAATCTCATCGCCGCGCACGCGACCGGTATTGCTAATTTTCACCGCCACCTCGAGCCCGCCGTCGCTGGCGTTAGCAACCTTGAGCTCAGAATAGCTGAACGCGGTATAGCTCAACCCGTGTCCGAACGGGAACAGTGGCTCGATGCCTTGTGATCGAACCAGCGATAGCCGACCTTCACGCCCTCGCTATACGTGGTCTTGGCATTCACGCCTACTGCGGACCGCTCCGGGTATCGGGGATCGCTGGCCGGGTAATCCGTCAGCGCTCTCGCCCACGTGACTGGAAGGCGACCCGCAGGATTCGACAATCCCAGCAACACCTTGGCCGTGGCCCAGCCGCCTTCATCGCCGGGCCACCACATTTCGAGAATCGCCTTCACGCGCTTCGCCCACGGTAGCGCGACCGGCTGGCTGGTGTTGAGCACCACGATGGTGTTCGGGTTGACCGCTAGCACTTCTTCGACAAGGCGTTCCTGATCCCCTGCCAACGCGAAGGCGGGGGCGCGGCGCGACCATACAAATACAACGGCGGTCCTGGCGCGTCTGGCAGCAGCGATCGCGGCCGCGTGATCCTGCTGCCGTTGCTCGGGTGTATACCAATTGAGCCGGAGCTGGGTCGGTGCGTGGGAAGTGTCTGGGCCTGATACGGACATTGATGGCGTGATCGCCCGCGCTCAACTGGACCGAGTGACGCACATTGTCGAGCCCATCGGTCGTGGGTACCACGTTGTCCTGATTTGGCTTGCAGCACATCGCCATGCACGTCTCCTTGATAGGCGCCGGTGATGCCGACCCGGTGCCCGTCGATGAAGAGTCTGGCGTCGGCGCCCAGGGCCTGCAGGTAAATCCAATAGGAACCCGCCCTCGGCAGGTGCAATGTTCCGGACCAGGCTACCGTGCTGTCGGGCGGCAGTGCATTGCCCCCTTTCACCGTGAAGTTCAGAGTCGCATCAACCCCAATGCCTGCGGCAGAGGCACGCTCCAGGCCGGGCCGACCCGCATGAGTCAGGAGCTCAGGCGGTATCGGCGTCCCGGACATGTCGTCGTCGACCGCGTATTCGATGCGCCGGTTCGGCGCGAGTGATCTCAATGCCGCCAGCGGACCGATCTGGCGCGCCGTCAAGCCGAGTGATCGTTCGCCACTGATACCGATGGCGTCTACTTGCCCGGCCGTTGGGCCAATCAAGACGATCGAGTCCAGGTCGGAGGACTTCAGCGGCAGAGCGCCATGCTCGTTCTTGAGCAATACCGCGGCCTCCTCTGCGGTCCGCTCGATCACCTGCGCATTGGCCTCGATTGATTGACGCGTGACGCGGTGTTTCGATTCGCCGGACAACCGGCCGAATCGATCCATCGTCAGCAGTACCCGACCGGCGGCGCGCGTTACGGCAGCTTCGCTCACTGTGCCGTGCTGGAGCGCTTCGGACAGGGTCGTGGGGCCAACCTTCAGTCCCAGATCGTCGCCGTCAGCAGGAGCCGGGGCTTGCTCCTCGGGAAGCTGGCCGCCATAAAGGTCGCCGAAACTCTCTCCACCGGGCTCCGGCAACGGCGGGACGGCGGCAGCCTCGGCGCCCATAAAGGCCGGCTCCTGATACCCGGTGCTATCCGGGCCGTCGATCATTTCCATGTCCAGACCTGCATTCATGAACAGCGCCGAATGGTTTGCACCCCAGTCGGAAATGACGAAGCCCTTGAAACCCAGTTCTTGACGCAGGATGGTGATCAGCATCGCGCTGCTGCCGCAGGCATAAGGCCCATTGATATGGTTGTATGAGCACATGATTGCGGCCACCCCAGCGTCGATCGCCGCTTCGAACGGGGGCAAATAGATCTCGTGCAGCGCCTGCTCAGCAATCCATACGTCGGTCGCAGCGGTATCGAAGCCGATGAAGTGCTTCGCCACGGCCATCACATGCTGCGACTGAATGCCACGGATCTCTGCCGCGCCAATCTGGCTCGTCAGCAGCGGATCCTCGCCAAAGGTGTTGTAAGCGCGCCGAAGGTCAGATCGCGATCGATATTCACGTAGGGCTGCAGGGCAACATCGATGCCGAGCGCCCTGGCTTCCCGTCCGATCACCACTCCGTTCAGCGTGGCCGCCTGACGTCAAAACTCGCGGCCACGCCCATGGTCGCCGTCTCCGCTTGCGAGGGATGGCGGGTCAGCACCCCCGGTGGCCCGTCCGCAAGACGCAATCCAGGGATGCCCAGACGCGGAACGCCGCCGACATAGCCTGCCTGGCCTTGATACACGCCGTTGTTCGCGCGCGTCGTGAAGCAGCATGCGCTTCTCTGCCAAAGTCATTTGACTCAGCAGCGCATCAACCCGGGCATTGCCGGTAACGGCGGGCACGCCGCTTGGGTTGGACGCCGCACTCACCACACCTAAGACAGCGACTTCAAGCATCCCGCAGACCATGACTGCCCTGCAACGCGTCAGCGATTGCCTACCGCCGATCGCGGATTCTCCTGATGGCGCCGTGATTAACAGCTGACTATTGTTTTTTTGCATCGTCAACCAAAGTCAAAGGCTTTCCTATGAGCGATCCAAAATCGAACGAATCCAACCTTGCGGCCGGTGACGGGCCCACCAAGTCCCCGAAGTCCCGCCTGCGGGGCGCAGCCCTGGAGGGAACCGACCAAAAGACCGCTGTTGATCACGCCGATTATGAGAAGTCCCGTAACCCGGATGGAGAACTGCACCTGGATGATGAGGACGACAGTTTATACGCGGACGGCTTGGAAGTTGGCGACGACAGCGAACCGTTGGCGGGCACCGACGGCAATACTCCGCCGGGCGGCGTCAAAGGCTAAGCACCAAGCAGCCGAAGGCGCGCGCCCGACAGAATGATCTGGCCATGGGGGTCCGTCAGCCTCAGCGCTTCCGCTCGCCTGTGCACGTCGCTCGGACTTCGAACCGCAACGTCAAATCCGCCGAGCCCTTCGCCGCGGCCGTCCAGAGCCGCGACAAAGCGGATCTCACCTTCATCCAAGTGGATTTTCCAGCCGCCATTTGTCTTCTCGGCGGATCGGCCGAGGACGGCGGCCCAGCGGCTTGCCATCCGGCCCGGATCCTCGGCTTGCAGCTCGGCCCCGACGATGGCGACAGAGACGTCGGTGCGGACATGTTCAGTCCAGTGCGGACCGCCCCACTCCCAGCGTTCCTTCGGGATCATCCGATCGATGGACAGTATCGCGCCGCCAATGTCCTTCGGATGGATGTGAGTAAAGGCGGCGCCGTCCCTGTCGATCTGATCCACCACGCGCGCGCCGGCGTCGTGCACGCGAGCCCGGGCCGCGGCCAGATCATCGACCTGCAGGATCACCATGTAGCCGCCATCGCCACCGCGTTTCCCGAGAAGTCGCTCCGCCGTGGTCCCAGGCGCCTTTGGCGAGACCACTTCAAGAAACGTCGTACCCACGGGAAAGACGGCATTGCTCAAGCCGTACTTGCCGACGCCCGGATCGTCATAGGCATAGTCCAGGCCGAGAACGCCGGAGATTTCGGCGCGTGCCGCGGCGAGATCGCGGGCCACCAGGGCAATTTGCCGAAGTCTCAATGGCTACTCCGAATTTGAGCGGGGCGATGCCCTAGCGGCCGTGAAAAACCGGCTCGCGCTTTTCCACGAAGGCCTTGACCGCCTCGCGGTGGTCCTCGGTCAAGGAGCAATGAGTATGGTGGGTAACTTCAAGGTCGAGACAATCATCGACCTCCCCTCCCATGGCGCGGTTGAGATTCTCCTTCATGTAGCGAAACGCCACGCTCGGGCCCGACGCGAGGCGTCGAGCGATCTCGCGCGTCCGTGCAGTGAGTTCATCGGGCGCACAAATCCAGTTGGCCAAGCCAAGCCGCAACGCCTCTTCGGCGCTGACCCGATCGGACAGGTAGTAGAGCTCGCGGGCTTTCGCGGATCCGACGAGCTGCGTGAGGAAGTAAGTCCCACCGAAGTCACCGGAATAGCCCACTCGCGCGAATGCGGTTGTCATGAACGCGGTGGTTGCCATGATCCGCAGATCGCAGGCCAGCGCGAGAGCGAGGCCGGCGCCAGCCGCTGCGCCAGGCAGTGCTGCCAGCGTGGGCTTGGGCATCTTGAAGAGTCGACCCACGGTCTCGCGCTGATTGACGCGCTGGCGATGGATGGCTTGGTCGACGGTGATTGAGCCGCGAGCGCCGCGATTGGACATGGCCTTGACGTCGCCCCCCGAGCAAAAGCCTTTCCCAGCGCCGGTCAACACCACGCATTTGATCGCCGGGTCCAGCTCCGCCGACGCAAGCTGCTCGGCCAATGCCTGATTCATCGCCTCGCTCATGGCATTGCGGGCCTCGGCGCGGTTGAGAGTCAGCGTCAAGACGCCATCCTCCAAAACCGACAAAAGATCGGAAGTTCCGGTATCGAGGGTCGTAGTCATGGGTGTATTTCCGTTATCGACTGCTCCGACCATAGTCCCGAGACCTTTCAGGTGTCAACGACCTGCTCTTATGCCTGTCTGAGGTGAATGGATCCATCTCCGGTGTGAATTGTCAGCGTCTGTCCACCACCATTCATCTTTCCACGGATTCGCGTTTTGCTGATGCTGCCTTCGACAGTGATGGGAATGTCCGAGCTGATGCTTCCGTCGCCGGTACTCACCTCGAGATCCGCCGGCAGATCATTCGCCAGCGCAACGTCGATGCTGCCGTCGCCCGAGCCGATGCTCCAGCCTGCATCCAACTTCGAGCCATGAAGAGCGCGCACATCGATCCCGCCGTCGCCGCTCTTGGCTCTCAGAACGTCAAACCGCCCCGCCAGGCGGATGCGGCCGTCGCCCGAGACAGCGTCGCATTTGCCATCGAGATCGCTGCCTTCGATCGTCCCATCGCCGGTGCGCAGCCGTATGTCGCCCATCAGCGCATTCACCGCGACGTTGCCATCGCCAGTACTGAGATCGATGTTCCCCGACAGGCTGCCGGCCTTGATGGAACCGTCTCCGGTTTTGACGTGCAAATCTCCGTCCTTCGGCATGCGAACTTCGATATGCAATCGTCTGATCGTGCCAAGAGAAAACTGCCACCGAGGAATTCGCGCGCTGAGCTCAATTTCGTCGCCCTGTTGGTGGGATTCGATGGTCAGATTCTTGTTCAGCTCATAGCCCTGGTATTCAACATGAAATTCAACTTGCTTGGTATCGCCCGTGGTGATACTCACGCTGCCGTCGTTCGTGTCGACACGCACAGTGGCGCGATTCGAGACGACGAATGACTGATTGTAGTCCCCGGCGTGAACCATATTGGCGAGGGCCGCTGTGCTGAGTAGGGCAATACAGATACTTGTGAAACGTCCGGCGGTGAGTTGCTTGAACACCATGGTCATTGCGAATTCTCCTTGCTGCTACCGGCTCCGATTTGGTAAAACCCACCAGGACACGAAAAGTTGCAAGAGACGAAAAAATCACCGTTGATTGCGTTCAACGACCACGCCTATTTAATCGACGCGCTCAGCGCTTTCGCAACTTCACTCGCGATCTCGTCCTGTACCGCCAACTTGTCGTCGTACGGCCTATCATAGGTTTCAGTCCACACGACGTAGCCATCGTTCGCGCGAATCAGCCGCGCTGCCACGCGTAGAGTCGCGCTTGATTTGCGCACGCTACCATCGAGTACATAGGCTACGCCAAGGGACTTGGCGATGTCGGCGATGGTCGTTTTCTTACCCTTGAAATAGAACGAGGAAGTCGGCGCGGGCACCCGCAGCCCAGGGATCTTGCTGAGCCTGTCGATCAGTTCCTCGGTCATGCCATCGGCAAAATATTCCTCATCCATTTTCTGACTGGTCAGATCGAGAAAAGGCAGCACCGCGACCGATTTTTGCGGTGCACTGGCTGTTGCAGTGGCGCGTGGGATGTAAAGCACCTTGTCGTAGAGCAGAAAAGCGATTGCGAGCGCAAGGCAAACTGCGGCACCGATGGCCAGCACACGTGACCGGCGCTCCGGACCGGGCGACTCACCGGCGATCGCCCCGGTGGATGCCGCCCCGGTGGATGCGGCCCCAGTGGCGGCGGCCGCGAAGGCCATTGGCGCACCGGACTCATCCGTCCAGGGAGTCACGGTCGCCACCATCCGGTATCCGAGCCGCGGTACAGTGGCGATGTATGCAGGCTCCTTGGCGTCGTCTCCCAATTGGCGGCGCAGCGAGGCGACAGCTTGGTAGACGGAATCCGGAGTAACAACGACGCCGGACCAAACCTGGTCGAGCAGCTCATCGATGCTCACTACCTCGCCGGCCCGCTCGGCCAGGCACAAAAGCAGCCGCATGGTCCGAGCTTCGATGCGGACGGTTTCTCCCGCACGCGAGATTTGGCCGGATATCGGATTGACGCACCAGGCGCCGATGCGAAGCGGTAATGCAGTGGGGCGATCCATGCGTACTAGGGTATGGCCCGATCTCGAGGAGATATTCATTGCGAGTGCGCACTATAGCAATTGGCACGTCGTCACGGACCCCCCTTGTCTTCAGAGGATTTCAGCGAATTTCAGGGGCGTTTCAGGACTTGCCTGATGCGGCGCGGGCATATTCGCTCCGCACCTAATCGGCCTTCGTCGGCCCCAACCAATCAGGAGTCCGCCCCATGAATCGATTCGCTTTTGCCGCCGCGTTGCTTCTCGCATCAGCGCCGCTCTATGCCACCACCTACACGCTCGAACCGGACTACACGCAGGGCGTATTTCGATGGAATCACTTGGGCTTCTCGAGTCCGGCAGCGCAGTTCGCCCAAGGTGTAGGCACGCTGGACTTCGACCAGGCCGATCCGACCAAGTCCTCTGTCAGCGTCGCGATTCCGCTGGCCAGTCTATACACCGGCGTTGCCGCTCTCGATGACGATTTCCGATCGACGGATTTCTTCGATACAGCCAGATTTCCGACCGCGACATTCAAAAGCACCAAAGTCGAGAAGCTCGCGGCTGGTCAGCTCAGGGTTACCGGCGATCTCAGCCTCCATGGAGTGACCAAGCCAGTCATACTTGACGTCATGGTGGTCAAGGTCGGCACAAACCCGAGGAGCAATCTGCCGACGATCGGCTTTGACGCCAAGACTTCGCTCAGGCGCTCGGACTTCGGCCTGGGCAAATATGTGCCCGAAGTCGGCGATGAGATTCAGATGCGTATCATCAGCCAGGCAGTCGAAGCGAAAGCGTACGCTGAATATCTGAGGGTACAGTCGGCCAGAGCCGCAGCTGCCAAAGAGGCGGCAAAGAAATAGAGGACACCGGTGTTCGGAGTTAAAGTACACGGAGCCAAGCCCGGATTCTTATTTCCACGTGACCCGCAAAGGAGACAGACCATGATCGGCTACGCAACCCTTGGCACAAATAATCTGGCGCGCGCGCAGGCATTTTATGACGCGCTACTGACGGAGATTGGCGCCAAGCGGCTGATGGAATTGCCGCATGGCTTCACCATGTATGGGGCCAAATTGGACCGGCCGGCGCTTGCAATCACGCCGCCTTACGACGGCATGGAGGCAAGGCCCGGCAACGGCAACATGCTTGCTCTGGTTCTCAAGGAAAGGGCAAAGGTCGACACACTTTATAAGAAGGCCCTAGAGCTGGGCGGATCCGACGAGGGTCCGCCGGGTGTGCGCGGAGAGGAAGGTCCGCAGGCCTTCTACGCGGCCTATTTTCGCGATCCCGATGGAAACAAGCTGTGCGCCTACCGCGTCGGGCCTAAATAGCCGGGACCCCGCCGGTAGCGGGTGTGAGCGCCGGTTAGGGCGCTCCGACCACGAGCACGGTGAATGTATCCGGGACCATGGCAGGGCGCGGACGCGGAACCTCCGGGGTAGCCGCCGGTGGCGGGCCGAAATCGGCGGTCACCAGATAGACGCGGCCGCTCGACGGGTCGAGAGCCATAGTGCGCGCCCCGCGCTGTGTTTTGACGCTGTCCACAACCGTGTACTTATCGGGCGAGTCCTGGTGTATCACCGTCAGCGTGCCCTCACCGTTCGAACTGAATGCCAGTGCGCGTTTCGAGTCATAGGCGGCTGCATCCGGCCCCTCGCCGATTTCCACCTTGGCGACCTGCTTGCCGGTCACGGCGTCTGTGACGGCCATGACTTTCGCATCGCAAACCGAGAACAGGCGATGGTGCAGTCTGTCGATGGCGAGGCCGCTCGGCGTGGCGCAGCCCGGCATCGGCCACGTTGCCTTCACAACCAGCTTGCGGCCATCGATGACCAGCATCTGCCCAGCTTCACTTTCGATGTTGAGGAAAATTTGTGCCTCTCCGTCATGCACGGCGAATTCGGGCTTATCGGGAACCGGTATGGTCGCGAGCACGGCGAAACTCGAGGCATCAACGACAGTCACATCCTTGCTACGGCCGTTGAATGTGAATACATGTTTGAGAACGGGTTCATACAGAATCGCGTCCGGATTGTGGCCGGACACCGGGATTTCCTTTATGACCGCGAGCGTGGCCAAATCGAACACCGTGATTGAATCCCCCCGTCCATTGCTGGTGAAGCCGCGCTGCAAATCTTCGGCGAGCGCAATCCCGTGCACGCCCTTCGTATCCGGAATCGTACCCAGCAATTTGCCGGAGGCGGTAGCCACGACGTCGACGTGATCTCCGCGACTGATAAACAGCCGCGCGCCCGTCGAATCCAGTGTGAGGTAATCCCAGCCCCCGGGGCCGCCCAATTTCCAGCGCTGCAGCACGCTTAGTTTACTGATCGGAGCCGCAGACTCCTTTGTTGGCGCTGAGTTCGAATGCGTCGGCCACATGCCGGCCAACAATACCGCCAGCACGGGAATCGTCGACCAGCCGATGATTTTTGTTAAGCTCGATGTCTGCATTTTCTTCTCCAAAGCACGGTAGTTGACGTTGGTCGCTGCCTACAATATTACCCCGAGACGATTGTCACTCCTCCCCGGGAGCCGATTGATTGGGCAGCATCAGCACAAATCCGTCGTTCTCGTAGGCATAGAATCGCCATTCAAGGACGGTCCGCGGTGTTCCGAGGATGATGAGTTGCTGCCGCAGCGTCGCAACATCATTGAACACGTCCGAAATCTTGATGAGGTGTTCGTAGTTTCTCAGCAGCGCCTCGGTTGCAGGCCCTTCGGCGGTGTAGGTGATCAATACCTTCAACGGCGCGTTGAACGACTGCAGCTTGTTGATCTTTTCGTGGGCACGAGAACTGTCGTTTTCGTGCTCGATCGCCACGGAAATCCAATTCGCATAAGTGGCGTACTTTCCCGTCTGGTCCACGCCGCGTTCCTCGTACAGCATTCCGTCAAGCGTGTAGTACTCCTTGTTCCATGACAGCAACCCCAATTGTCTGGCGACTCTGGGATAGATGCTGGTTCGCATGTAAAAATTATACGATTTGGTCTCGAAACCCACCGCCGTGCGAAAGTTGTCGCGCTCCGCTTGCATGACGGCAACGAAGGCATTTCGAAAGTCTCTAGGCGTGATCTTGTTCATCGCGTGTCAAGCCCAAGCGGCGCAAGTGTCATGCATTGTGCCATTGGATTGGACGCGCATGAAGTAAACGGGGATAGGTAATGATCATTCGCTTGGCACAAACAGCCACAGCAGCACGTACAGCAGGAACCCGACCCCGCCACAGATCAAAAGCCCCACAAATAGCAACCGCCAAACCCAGGATTCCATTCCCGTCGATCGCGCAATTCCCCCGCACACGCCGCCGAACACGCGGTCCGTGCGGCTGCGCCGAAAGGTATTTACGGCCGACACCAGCGGGTCGTTGGCGTGCGCTCGTTCGGAGTTCAGGAGGCGTTCCTTTGCGCGTTTGAACTCCTCTTCCGTCAAGCCACCGTTTGCGCGCAGCTCCGCCAGTTTGTTCAGTTCGTCAGCAAGCGTCATGGAGCACTCCTTGATAAGGCCTTATCGCCCTAGAACACCGCAATTGCGAAAAAGTAACACTTGCACCGCCATCCTGGGGCGAATTCTTGCTCACTCAGTCGCCGGCAGGGCGGCTCATCCGGTAGTGATCCGGGACCCGGCCAAGCCGGCTCTGCAGCGATGAGGTCCGCAACGCATCGACCGCGAACCCGAGTTTCTCGTACAGCGACCGGGCACGCGGATTCGTCACGGCGACATCGAGCGCCGCGCAGCGATGTCGATGCGCAGCGACGCCCTGAAGTAAATTTCGCACGAAGCGCGTGCCAATGCCGTGCCCGCGCAAGTCCTGTCGGACGCCGACATGGCACAGATAGTACTCTTTCGCATGTGGCGGCCGGATGATCGCCTCGACCCGCAATCCGCGCAGCATGACGCCCCACGCGCGGATTGGACCGAAAAATCGCAATATCTGCAGCGCGTTCGCAACCGTGAAGCGCAGTACGGCACGGCCATCGAACGCGGCGCCCGCAGCGGCAACCCGCCCGCCAAACTCGGCGACGCGATGAACCCGCCAGCCGAACTCGCCGCCACCCTTGAGGAACGCAAAACGCAGAAAATCCTCCGCGCGCCGCGCGCCGCCGATATCGAAGACATAGTCAAAAGCCGCCGGCCCCGAACTGTAGATCAGCGGCACCGCAGCAACGGCATCTGCCGGTGCAGCGGCACGGAAGGTCAGCGCCGCCGGATCCCCGGCGTTCGGTTCCGTCATGGTGTCGATCATCGCCTTGACGCCCTCCTCTTCAGGCCTGTGTGGATTCTTGCTGCAGACGCAACACATTCGCGGCGTGGTCGGCGCGGCCGATGCGGTAGAAGGTAATGCTGAAAATCGAAATTGCATACAGCACTACGATGATCAGAATGTAACGCCACGCTAGATTCGTAAGCACCGCAGGCGCAACCGCGTCCGGCCGCGCACCGTCCGGGAATTGCGCCCAGGAAAGCACCAGACCGGAGGCGAATATGCCGAGGCCGGAAACGCACTTTTGCACGAAAAACGCGGCTGCAAAATACAGACCGTCGGAGCGCTGCCGATTTTGAATCTCATTTTCCTCGATGGTGTCGGCCAGCATCGCGGTGAGCAGCGTTGCCGATAACAGCATCAAGGTCGTGTGAATCACCGTAATACCGAGAATGATCGGAAACAGCGCCGGCGATGAATTGTCGGGAAAAAGATGCAGCAAGCGCAAAGCAATGGTGAGCGGCGCGAGAATCAGCGCCGCGATCGCGGTTGCAAGGGCCGCGGGCTTCTTGTCAAAACGGCTCGATAGAAATCGAGCCAGCAGCAGGGCGAACATCGCCGACAGCAGGGCCGAGAGCGAGATCACCGACAGTTGATCGGGCGACAAGCGCCAGAAATACGTTGCGAAATAGATGCTCAACGTAGCCACGATGCCGGCGGCCATCGAACCGAAGCAGCCCGTGCCCAGCATCGCCAGCAAGCCGCGATTCGACAACGCGGCGCGCAGTTCCTTGATCTCGGTGGAGACATTGAATCTGCGTTTCGGCGGCGCCGCGCGCAGGTAGGGAATGAAGCGATGCGTGCCGGCAGTGGAAATCAGTATGGCGGCGAACATGACGAAGGCGGCGGCAATCGAGTATCCATGATAGCCGGCGCGATTCAGCAATCCGACCGACTCGGTTTTCGAGGGCTGCAGATACACGGCGAATGCGAGCACGCCGATGAATACCGCGCCAAGGACGCCGAAGAAGAATCGGTACGCGACCAGCGAGGTGCGTTGATCGTAGTCCTGCGTCATTTCCGAAATGAGCGCGGCGCTGGGAATTTCGTAGCAGGCGATCAGCATGCGCACGATGATGGCGGTGACCAGCAGGTAGGCGAACAAATCGCCGCGCCCGAGCGCCGCGGGCGGGTTCCACAAAAAATAATATACCAAGGCCACCGGCAATGCCGATGCGTACATGAAGGGGTGGCGGCGCCCGAAACGCGAGTGCAGCCGATCGGATACATGCCCGATCAGCGGGTCTACGAAACCGTCCACGACCAGGGCGATCATGATCGCCAATCCGACCATTCTTGCGGGCAATCCCAGCACCTGGTTGTAGAAAAGCAGCAGCAAGTAATTGAAGCCGTAGTCCTTGACGCCGTAGGCGACGGTGCCGAAGCCGTACATGAGCTTGGTCGCGAGGTTGAGTCCGCCGGGAAGCTGCCGCATGTCGGGTCGATTCACGAGAGCGCCAGCATGTTTTGGCTATTCTTTCTTCACCGGCTTGAGCCGATATTCAGAGCCAAACTCCGCGGTTAAACCGCCATCGATCGCGATTGCCTGGCCGGTGACAAAACTGCTTTCATCGGAGGCCAGCCAAAGAATCGCGTTGGCGATATCCTGGGGTAGGCCGGCGCGCGGCATGGGCTGCGCTTTGGCGAGCGCGTTGGCGATGAGCGCAACATCGGTGGGCCGATCGAGCAGCGGCGTATCGTAAATGATCGGCGTCAAGATCCCGCCGGGACAGACCGCATTCACGCGGATGAAATCCTTCGCGCCTTCCATGGCCGCCACCCGCGTCAGTTGCAAAACGGCGGCCTTGGACGCACCGTAAGCACCTTGGCCCGGCATTCCGAGCAGCGCAGAGATCGAGGATGTCGTAATGATCGAGCCGCCGCCGCGCTCGCGCAGCAGCGGAAACACCAGCTTCATGGCCATCCACGGCGCGCGCAGGTTGACGGCTATGGTGCGGTCGAAGATTTCCTCGGAACAGGCCTCGACGCTGCCCTCGCCGCCGCCGACGCCCGCGTTGTTGACCAGTATGTCGAGGCCGCCAAAATGCTGCCGCGCGTGGTCGATGACTGCGGCAAGCGATTTTGGATCGGTCACATCGGCGGGCACGAAATGCGCAGCAGCGCCCAGCCGGGCCGCAATGGCGTAGCCGTCATTGGGTCCGCCCTCCGATCTCCGGCTGTGATGCAGACGGGACGCCGCGACGCCAATACGCGCTTGCATCTCCCTTCCTTGGGCGGGCGCAAGATCGCAGAAAACGACGCGGGCGCCTTCCGCAACAAAGCGCTCGAGGGTCGCCAATCCGATCCCTGAAGCGCCGCCCGTGACGATCGCGGTCTTGCCATCGAGCCGCCCCCCGAGCTGCGCAGCCGCTGCCATGTTCTCTCGAGCGCCTCAGCGCGGCGCCATGCGAATGGCGCCATCCAAGCGGATGCTCTCGCCGTTGAAATAGGAATTGCGCAGCAGCTCAAGCGCCAGGCTCGCGAACTCGGCAGGCGCCCCCAGCCTCTTGGGAAAGGGCACGGATGCGGAGAGCGCAGCCTTCACGTTCTCCGGTGCCGCCGCCAGCAGCGGTGTGTCGAAGATTCCCGGCAGAATAGTATTGACGCGGATCCCTTCCGACGACAAATCACGCGCCACCGGCAGAGTCATTGCCACCACACCGCCTTTGGACGCCGAGTAGGAAGCCTGTCCTATCTGTCCGTCCTCGGCGGCAACGCTCGCGGTGTTGACGATCGCGCCGCGCTCGCCGTCCTTGAGCGGAGCCAGGGTCATCATGCCGGCGGCCGACTTGGCCAGGCAGCGGAACGTGCCGATCAGATTGATGCGAATGATGGCTTCGAAGGAATCCAGCGGAAAATGCTTGATGGCACCGGTGGTCTTGTCGCGGCTCGCCGTCTTGATCGCATTGCCGGTGCCGGCGCAGTTGACCAGTATCCGCTCCTGTCCGAGGGCGGCCCGCGCATCGGCGAAGCCCGCGTCGACGCTCGCCTCGTCCGTCACGTTCACATTGCAAAAGACACCGCCAATTTCCCTTGCAAGGGCGGCGCCTTTGGCCTCATTGAGGTCGAAGATCGCGACCTTTACCCCGGCTGCGGTAAGTGCCCGGGCCGTCGCTTCCCCCAGTCCACTCGCCCCTCCGGTAACGACGGCCACCTGTTTGGATATATCCATTGCAATGCTCCCCTGCTCTTTGAATCTCGATGTTCATCGTACCGTTACCACACCGCTGGGCGACGGGTTCTGATAGAGACCGGCAACGGCGGCCGCCCTGGTTTCCAGCGCCAGCCGTTGATTGACGTAGCCCTTGTCCGTCATCTCCCCGGTTGCCAGAGAAGGTGGCTCTGTCAAAATCGCAAAGCGCTCGACGCGGCGCGAAGATCCGCCGGCGGTTGCGTTGAACCGCGCAAGAGTAGTCCGGATCGCCTCCTTGAGGGCCTCGAGGTCAGGAGTGCCATCGGACTTGCGAAAATGTTCGAGCGCAGGCGCCGACGGCCACAACAACGCGCCGACGAATGGCTGATCCTGCCCTGTGACGACGGCATCGAGCACATAAGGCGAGCACGCGCCCACGATCGCCGGCCGCAATACGCCGACCGACACCCAGGTGCCGCTATCGAGCTTGAAGTCTTCGGTCACGCGCCCGTCGAATACCAACCCTTGGGACGGGTCCTTCTCATCGACGAACCGCACCGCATCGCCGAGTTTGTAAAATCCTTCCTCATCGAACGCCGCCGCAGTTTTTGCAGGATCGCCGTGATACCCCGAAGCGACCGTCGCACCTTTCACGCGCACTTCCAGCTTGGCCCCGTTGGGAACAAGCTTCATGGTCAGTCCCGGCAACGGCAGGCCAATCAAACCGACCCGCTCCGTCACCCAATGAGTCATGGAGATTCCCTGAGTCTCGGTAGCTCCATACATGGTGGTCAATGGAATGCGCTGGCCGGTCTCCATGACGGCAAGGGCCTGCAACCGCTCGTAAATATCATTCGAGAGCGTCGCGCCGCCATAGGCCATGTAGCGCAGATTCTTGAAAAAGGCCTGCCGCAACTCGACGTCCTTCTCCATCGCGGAAGCCAATTGACCGAATGCAATCGGCGCAGAGCCGAACACCACCGGCTGCACTTCGCGCAGATTTCTCATGGTGATTTCAAACAGGCCGGGAATCGGTTTGCCGTCGTCCAAAAACACCGTTCCGCCGCTTTTGATCACGCCATTGAAACCAATATTGCCGGCGGAGATATGGCTCCACGGCATCCATTCGAGAGTTCGCGGCACGAAGTCGGGCTCCTCGACGTGCTCGGGCAGATTCAGTCCCTCGAGGCCGGCGATCAGCGCCGTCATCATGCCGTGGGTCTGCGGCACGGCCTTCGGCATGCCCGTCGACCCGGAGGTGAACAGATACTTGGCCACCGTGTTCGGCCCTACCCGCTCCATCGCATTCGCCACGGCACCGGTCGATTTGGTTTTTAACAGCAGGTCGAGCGCGATGCAGTCCGCGGAGTGATCCTCGGCGGTGATGAAATTCAGATTCGAATCCAGCGCGCGCAAGGTGGCAAACGCCGCGGCGAAGCTCTTACCTGATTGGGCAAAGATGATCCGCGGCCGCGTAGCGTTGAAGCAGTGCCGCAACCGGGCATGATCGCCCAACAGCAGCGAGAAGGCTGGGCTGATCGGGATCACGGGAACGCCCGACAGGTAGCACCCAAGCTTGATGAGCCCGTGCTCGATGGAATTGCTCGACAGCACCATGACGCCGTCATTGGCCGACAGATTGCAATCGAGCAGATGTTGAGCGACCGCTTGCGCCGCACGCAGCGCTTCGCCGTAGGTGATGGCGCGCCAAGGTCCGCGGCCGCCAAGCCGCTGCTGCATGAAAGGGCGCTGCGGAAAAGTCGAAGCCTGGTCCACGAACAGGTGTGCTATGGAACGCGGCTCCGCGCCGACGGCGTGCTTCGACCTCAGCAGAATGCAGCCGTCATCGCGGTACTCCACAGTGATTTCCGGCCCTCTGACAGGCCAATCCTTGAAAGGTGCATCGGCCGGGGAATTCCCCAGTTTCACTTCAGCAGCCATGATCGCCCCCTCACTGCCTGCGTCATTTAATAATAGACACGATGAGTGGATGATTATAGTCTCATATGAGAACTGGGAAGGGAGACCGCGGCGCTCCCGCCAAGAAAATTCCGCGCTTAAGGGTGTTCCGCGCAGATGACTTCCGCAATCCAGGGCGAGGACGCGGTACGCTCGGCCCTCGCAGCGCTTGCGCCGCGCATTCGTCCCGCGGCGCGCGGCATTTCCGGTTTGAAGCGGCTCTCCGGCGGTGCGACGCAGGAGATCTGGCGTTTCGATCTTGTTACGACTGACGGATCTCAGCCGCTGATCATGCGCCGCGCACCGCAGGGCAATCGCAGATCCCTGTTGGGGGTCGGCCTGAATGTCGAGGCGCAATTGATCGCAGCGGCACGGGCTTGTGGCGTGTCGGCACCCGAGGTGCTGCACGTACTCACACCCGAAGATGGCTTAGGTCAGGGATTCATCATGGAGTTCGTGGCGGGAGAAACGCTCGGCGCACGCATCGTCAAAGAACCGTCGCTGGCGGGCGCTCGCGGCACTCTGGCGCATTCATGCGGACAGATCCTGGCGCGCATCCATGCCATCGATGTCAGCCGATTTCCAACTCTGGCGCAGCAGACGCCTGCCGATCTCATCGAGCAGTGGCACGCCGCCTATCGCCGCGACATCGTCCGTCGCCCGGTATTCGACCTGGCTTTTCATGAATTGTCCGCAAGCTGTCCGCCTGCGTCAACGAATGCTTGCCTGGTGCACGGCGACTTTCGTACCGGCAATCTGATGATCGGTCCCGAGGGCGTGCGAGCGGTGCTCGATTGGGAACTCGCACACATCGGAGATCCCATGGAGGATCTGGGGTGGCTGTGTGTGAATTCCTGGCGCTTTGGCCGCATCGAAAAACCGGTGGGCGGGTTCGGCGAATACGCAGATCTGTATGCCGGTTACGAGGCTGCCGGCGGCTCGCCGGTGAAACGCGCCATGGCCAAATGGTGGGAAATGTTCGGCACGCTGCGCTGGGGCGTCATGTGCACGGGTTCACTCGCCGCTTTTCGCGGCGCCGATACTTCCGTCGAGCGCGCCATGATCGCGCGGCGCACCTCCGAAACCGAAATCGACCTGCTGCGCCTGATGGCGAACTGAGCTTGGTGCGCAAACCGATGCAAGACCAACCGCGCCCCGATGAGATCCTTGCCGCCATTGCTGCATTTTTGCGCGATACGGTGATGGCGAAGACCGATCCGCATACCGCTTTTCAGGCACGGGTCGCGGCCAATGCCGTCGATCTCGTGCGTCGCCAACTCGAGCTCGGTGCCCCTGGCGAGGATGCCGAACTTGAGCGCCTGCAGGCGTTGCTCGGCCACTCCGGGACTCTGCCCGCGCTGAATGCAGAGCTGGCCGATGCGCTTGCCTCCGGAGCCTGTGGGCTGGCGACACCAGGGATGTCCGCACATCTGCTTGCGACCACACTGGAGAAGCTGCGGGTCGATCAACCGAATTATTCTGGATACCAAGCCGCGCTCGCGGCCGCCGACAGTAAGGATGCGTGATATGGATTTTTCGCTGCCCGCCGACCTCATCGAATATCTGGCCGAATTGGATAGTTTCATCGAGCTTGAGATCAAGCCGCTGCAGGCGCAGGACGACAACGAGCGCTTCTTCGATCATCGCCGCGAGCATAGCCGCACCGATTGGGACAACAACGGACTGCCGCGGCCGGAATGGGAAGCGTTGCTCGGGGAAGCACACCGCCGTGCGGATGCGGCGGGTCATTTGCGCTTTGCGTGGCCGAAGCAATATGGCGGCCGCGACGGCTCGAACCTGTGGATGGCCGTGATCCGCGAGCATCTGGCTGCCAAGGGACTGGGGCTGCACAACGATCTGCAAAACGAGCACTCCATCGTGGGCAACAATCCATTTGTGATCATGTTTCGAGCGTTCGCGACGCCGGAGCAGGACGCGCGCGACGGCGACAAGCTGCTCAAGGGGGACATGCGCACGGCATTTGGTCTCACCGAGCCGAACCATGGTTCCGACGCAACATTCATGGAGACCCGCGCGGTGCGAAAGCCGCAGGACGGCAAGCCCGGCTGGCTGTTGAACGGCGAGAAAATGTGGACCACGGGCATGCATGTCGCCACCCATGTGATGGTGTTTGCGCGCACTTCCGGTAACGACGGCGACGCGCGCGGCATCACCTGCTTCATCGTTCCCGCGCGCACGCCCGGAGTCAAGATCGAGGAATGGCTGTGGACCTTCAACATGCCGACCGACCATCCGCGCGTGAGCTTCACCGACGTCTGGGTGCCTGAAGACAGCTACTGGGGTCAAATAGACCACGGCCTCAGGCTGGGTCAGAGTTTCGTGCATCAGAACCGCATCAGACAAGCGGCTTCCTCGCTGGGCGCAGCGCACTACTGCATCGAGGAAAGCGTCCGCTATGCCCGTGAACGCAAACCGTTCGGCAAACCGCTGGCGGACAATCAAGCGATCCAGTGGCCGCTCGTCGAACTTGCGACGCAAGTGGAAATGCTGCGCCTGCTGATACGCAAGACGGCCTGGGAAATGGACCGGATGGACCACAAGATGATTGAGCGCGAGCTCTCCGACAAGGTCTCGATGTGCAACTACTGGTCGAACCGCCTGGTGTGCGATGCCGCCGACCGCGCGATGCAGGTTCACGGCGGCATCGGCTATTCGAGGCACAAGCCGTTCGAGCACATCTATCGCCATCATCGCCGCTACCGGATCACCGAAGGCGCAGAGGAGATTCAGATGCGAAAAGTTGCTGCGTTTCTCTTCGGCTACGCAGGTCCGCGGAAGGCTTTGCTATCCCACTCACAATGATGGAAGGTGAATAAAAATGACGTCGCAGCATCTTGACGCCCGCATTCCAGCCGAACTCGCCAAAACGCTTGTCGATCCCACGGCCTATGGCGGCGATCGCATTCACGAGACTTATCGCTGGTTGCGCGCCAACAATCCACTGGGATTTGCCGAGACCGAAGGGTTCGATCCCTTCTGGGTGGTCACCCGCCACGCGGATGTTCTCGAGATCAGCTGTCAGAATGCGCTGTTCCACAACGGTGATCGGCCGGCGACGCTGACCACACAGGCCGACGATGCGCGCGTGCGCCAGATCACCGGCGGCAGTCCGCATCTGGTGCGCTCGCTGGTGCAAATGGATGATCCGGGCCATGCAAAGTACCGCGCGCTGACGGCGAGCTGGTTTGCGCCTGGCAACGTCCGCAAACTGGAAGGCCAGATCCGTGCGATCGCGCGTGCAGCGGTCGAACGCCTCGCCACACTCGGCGGACGCTGCGACTTCGGCGCTGATTTCGCATTCGGCTATCCGCTGCGTGTGATCATGAGCATCCTCGGCGTACCCGAACAGGACGAAGCGCGCATGCTGATGCTCACGCAAAAATTATTTGGCGCGGCCGACCCGGACGGCGCGCGCGCGGCGGCCCTGCTGACCGCGGAGCAATTCTCGAAAATCATCGAGCCCGCGGTCGCCGATTTCACCGCCTACTTCGCCGCCATCAGCGCCGATCGACGCCTGCATCCGCGCGACGATTTGGCGACCGTGATCGCCAATGCCCAAGTCGATGGCAAACCGATAGCGGATATCGACTCGACCGGTTACTACATCATTGTCGCCACAGCCGGTCACGACACCACCTCTTCTTCAACGATCGGCGGTCTGCAGGCGCTGGCACAGGATCCCGCACTATTGCGCAGGGTGGCGTCGGATCCCGCGCTGATTCCAGGGTTTGTAGAAGAATCGATCCGCTGGACGACGCCGGTGAAAACTTTCATGCGGTCGGCGACCGCGGATGCCAGGCTCGGCGGGCGCAACATCGCCAGGAACGACTGGCTGATGCTGTGCTACGCGTCCGCCAACCGCGATGAAACGGTGTTCGATGAGCCGTTTAAGTTTCGGCCCGAACGCAAGCCCGCGCGCCATATTTCGTTCGGTTCCGGCGCGCATTTTTGCCTGGGGCAGCATCTGGCCAAATTGGAGATGCGAATCCTGTTCGAGGAACTGTTGCCGCGAATCAAATCACTGCAGCTCGATGGCGAGCCGCTGCTGTCCCAGTCATGGTTCGTGAACGGTCCGAAGGTGCTGCCGATACGTTACGAAATGGTGTGAAATCGCGCGCAAGTTCGTCCCTGGGGATTGACCTATTCCACGTTTTCGTAGTACGGCATCACCACTTTGTCCGACTTGGCGCTCCCCGCCGTGGCTTTCTCAGGCGCCTTGCCGGCCGGCGGCAGCGCCACACCCACCATCCGTGCCGTGACCGGATTGATGATGTCGCCGTCGATGCGCACGTTGACGCAGGAGGGACGGCCGCTTGCAAGGGCCGCCTGAACCGCCGGGCCGATTTCCTCCAGCTTGGCAGCGCGCGCGCCAAATCCGCCGAAGGCCGCGGCAACTTTTTCGTAGTCCGTGTCTCGCAAGGTAACGATGGCGCGCTTGTCCTTGCCGTAGATCAAGTCCTGGCCGTTTTGCGACATGCCCCAACAGGCATTGTTGAGCACGATGGTGTGGATGTTGAGCCCATGGCGCAGCATGGTGTCAAATTCCGAAATGTGGAAGCCGACGGCGCCATCACCCGCGAATAAAATCACCGGCCGATCCGGAAATGCTCGCGCCGCGCCGATGGCGAAGCCCTGGCCAACCCCGAGCGCCCCAAGATAGCCGGTACTATGAAACGACCCGATACCGCGCGGTCGAATGTGGTCGCGAACCCAGATGGAGGATTCGCCGCCGTCGCATACGATCACGGCGTTCTCAGGAATTGCCGCTGCCAGGGCTTTTGCCGCGTGGAAGGGGTGCAGCACTCCTTGCGCATTGTAGATCGGAGTCGAACTCATTTGCTGGTTCGGAATCTCCCGCGCCAATTTCAACTTCGCAGCCCAGCTGCGTCGATCGGGCCAGCGTCGTTGCCGGGCAGCAAGTGTCATTTCCAACAGCGCAGTACGGCAATCCGCCGTTAGCGCCACGTCGATGGGACCGCCGCGCCCGGGCTCGGCGCCATCAATGTCGATTTGCGCGACTTTTGCGGCAGGCGAAATGAGACCGTAGCGCCCGCCCGTGAACAGGCCGATGCGCACACCCAGGAGCAGCACCACGTCCGCGGGCGCGCCCATCGCGGCGGCTACCGGCACGCTCATGGAACCGCCGCCGTAGAATTCACTTTCCTGCGGCATCAGCCCCTCGGCTCTGGTGCCGGTCACGACCGGAACATGGGCCAGTTCCGCGAATGCCGACAATGCCTCTGCACATCTCGAGAGAGTGGCGCCGCCGCCCGCAATGATCACCGGCCGCTCCGCCCCTTGCAGCAGATCCAGCAGCGCGGCGATTTGCGCGGAACTCGGTGCCGCGCCGGCGTTGCCGCCAAAATTGTCCAATTTCTCCGCGCGTTCGGGCGCCTTGACGGGCGTGAACATCACCTCGATGGGTATCTCGAGCAGCACCGGACCCGGCGCGCCGCTCATCGCGCGGCGAATGGCCTGCTCGACGACTTCCGGCACGCGCGCGCCGTTGGCGATTCGATACGCCCACTTGGTCACGTGACAGGCGGCGGCGATCTGGTCGATGCCGCCCTGCAAAGTGTTGAGGTCAGCTTCGCGCGACGAGGGCGCGCCGACGATAAAGAGTACCGGCATGCGATCAACAAACGCATTCGCCATGGCCGTAAATGCGTTGGCAAAACCAGGTCCGGCCGTGACCACCGCGACGCCAATCCTGCCGGTGGCCCGGGCATAGCTTTCCGCGGCGTGGCCGGCGGATGCTTCGTGGCGCGTGTCAGTCAATCGAATGCCGTGGTCCTTGCACGCGATGAGGAATGAATCGAGGTGTCCACCGTGCAGCGAAAACACTTCGGTGACGCCCGCCGCCTGCAATGTCTTCGCCAGCAGTCCGCCGCCCGTCAAGTTGGCCACTGTGCTCTCCTAGGATGACTCGATTAAACCACGAGATTGTATTCGCGTTGCCTGGCAATCATCCAATCTGTGTCAAAATGGAACAAGTGAGCACCGGCACGCCGCCCAAACCCTTCGCAATGATCCGCGAGTTCCACCTGGCGGATTGGTTTACTCTGGGCAACGCCGTCTGCGGCACGGCGTCCTTGTTCGCGACGATAACCTACGTTCAGACCGACGTCGTCGCGCATGTTTACTTCGCGTGCGCGCTCATCTTCTTTGCCTTGGTATTCGATGTACTCGACGGCCGAATCGCAAGATGGCGGCAGAAAGCATCAGCCATGGGCCGGGAACTCGATTCTCTCGCCGACATCATATCCTTCGGAGTTGCTCCCGCAATGATCGGCTACGGTCTGGGCATGCAAGGCTTATTTGATCGAATCGTTCTGGTTTTCTTCGTTGCTTGTGGAGTCTCGCGACTCGCTCGCTACAACATCACCGCCGACGCGCTTTCGGCCGGCACCGGAAAAGTGAAATACTTCGAAGGCACTCCAATACCGACGTCCTTTGTCCTGGTTTGCGTGCTGTGTTTCGCAGCCGTTATCGGCGCAATAGGCGAGCACCTGTGGTTTGGCAAGCTAAGCCTTTCAGGACACTCATTTCACCCGTTGACACTGTTATTCGGCCTATCGGGTTCATTGATGATCAGCCGCATTCACATACCAAAGTTTTAATGCTGCGCGTCAGCGCGGCGCTGAATCGGCCCACAGGCTGATCATACGATCCATGAGACGCTCGGGATCGGCGTCCGCCAGCAACAAGTCACGGTTGGCGCCACGGAGAAATCCTTCATCGACGGCTTTGTCCGCCATTTTCAGCAACGCATCGTAATAGCCCTCCACATTGAGTATCGCGCACGCTTTGCGATGTATCCCGAGCTGCAGCCAGGTCAGCATCTCGAACAATTCCTCCCATGTGCCGTACCCTCCGGGTAACGCCATGAAGGCATCGGACAGCTCTGCCATGAGAAATTTGCGTTCATGCATGGACCTGACCACCCGCAGCTCCGTCAATCCCGTGTGTGCTACTTCTTTGTCCACCAGAGACTGCGGGATTACTCCAATGACACGTCCTCCCGACTCCAAGCAGGCGTTGGCCAAGCTACCCATCAGACCCACATTTCCTCCGCCGTACACCAGCGCGATGCCGCGCACTGCAAGCAGCCGCCCGACGTGTTGCGCGGCCTGCTCATGAACTGAACGTCTGCCCGAACTCGAGCCGCAAAAAATGCAAATGCGACGCAACATCCGACAATTGTAGAATAAGTTAGACTGCTCACGCAGTGCCGCATATGGAAGTCCGGACATCCGAATGAGAGTGTTCCCCGCGCTTCTACTCGTTCTGGGTTTGTGCGCGTGCGCATCCACGTACACCCCTCCCGCGGATCCGATACCCGTCATCGGTAACGAAATCATCGGGATCAGCGGCGCCTGCGCCGATGTGCAAGACGGCCTCATTGCCGATGGCACGCCGATAGTCCTGTTTCAGTGCGTGGGCAGCCCCAACCAGGAATGGTTCATCGGCGACGGCCGGATCGCCGACAACGTGGGCAGCTGCGTTGATGTTCTTGGCGGTGCCGCAATGGACGGCGCCCCCATCATTCTTGTCACTTGCAACGGAACTCCAAGTCAGCATTGGCGCATTTCGAAAGATCGGATCGTTGGTATCGGCGGCAAATGCATCGATACGATGGCAGGAGGCACGGCAAATCTGACGCCGCTGATTCTCTCGAGTTGTAAAGACATCCCCAGTCAGACGTGGAGCTTGCAGTGGTCCCGAGCCGCCAACGGATCGGCCGGTCAATAGGCTACACAGCCGTATGTTGCGGATCTGCCTGCAGAATTTGCCGATTGAGACGCTCGGCCTCGCTAAGCTGTCCCTCCCGATGGCGATCTGCGCCAACCCTTGCAGGATTTTCAACGGTGGAGTCGGCCAGGAATTATTTGCCGCTCTGGTGGCCGCACTGTGATCCGGTTCATCGTTTCCGGCCCATCGCGCGTGCATAATTTTTCCATGAGTCAAGGTCCAGAAGACGACCTCCTACCATGGGTTGTTGGCGGCATTCTGCTGATCGCCATGACGATCGCGGTGGCTGCCGTTGCCGGCTCGGGGGGCGAGCAGGCCGTTCCCGTTGCTGCTGCAGCCCAGACAATCGACCCTCACTGAACCGCGACCGCACCGCGCATCCCGGCCTCCAGGTGCCCGCTCTGCAGGCAGGCGAAGGTAACTGTACCCGTACGCGTGAATTTCCATATCAATTGGCCGCTCTCGCCGGGCGCAAGGCTCGCCATGTTGGGTCCGCTGTGCTGCATGTCGGGCATCATCTGCATCATGGCCGCGTGGCGACGCAGCGCCTCCGGCTCGCCCAGGACGAGCTCGTGGCGCAGTTGCCCCTGGTTTTGCAGCACGAAGCGGATGGTCTCGCCGCTGCGAACCTCAATGCGGTCAGGCGTGAAGCGCATGTTATCGCTCATGGCAATGGAGATGGTTCGTGACACCTCCCGCGGATTACCCGGCTGTCCAATGCGGCTGGCGCTGACTGCTCCGTTGCTGATCCGCATCCTGCCCTGGGCATCCTGACATACCGGCAGATCGAAATAATCGTCATCGTCTTCGTCGTCCTGCTGCCGGCAGATGGCGGGGGCCCAGGAATTGAAGCGCCGTTCCAGCGCGTCGCCGTGCTCGATCCAGAATGCGGTGTCGATGCGCAGCGCGTCGGCGAGGTTGGGCGTCGAGACAGGAAGATTGCCGGCGAGATTGACCGGCAGCAGTTGCACGGCGTTGCGGTTGGTCGGCCCGTAAGCCAAATGCTCGGACAGCACTTTTTGGCGCTCCGCTGAACTTGCGAACGCGATGAAGCGATACGCCTCATCGAGCTTCGGGGAGCCCTTTGGAATCGCCCAACTGTCGATGTCATAAAGGCTTTGGCGCCAGACGATGCGCGTGTGGCGATTGCGTTCCTCCGCGGGGTCGAACCACAAAGTATAGGCGGAACTCATGCTCACCACGCCGGCCGCCAGCAGCGCCGCCGGCTGCGCGGCGGCTTCCCACCAGACGGTGTTGTTGCGGATCTTATCCAGCTTCCGAAAAGCGCGCTGCACCCCGGCTTCGGTCGAAAGCGTGGAGTACACGTCCTTGGCGGCGACGCCGTCGGCCAGCAGCGCAATCTCCAGGGTATATTTTGCGCTGCGCCGTAGACCGCGTTTGCCCGGGTATTTGCGGCTATCCCAGAGGTCGGCCCAAGAATGCGGCCCATCGCCGAGTTGATCGGAATAGACCAGCGCTTGCGCCCAGGTAAAAATCCCCACGCCACACTGCGAGAGCGCTCCCGGAATGAGATCCGCGGCGGCCGGTACCCGCGCCGCATCCAGCTTCTCGAACAGTCCCTGTCGGCACCCCTGTTCCAGAGTCCGTGACTCGACCTGCATCACATCCCACACCGGCGCGCCGGCGCGCACCATCTGCGTGAGCTCGGTGACCTGGCCGTCGTAGGAAAATGATTTCACGGCAATGCCGGTCGCCTTGGCGAAAGGCTCGAGGTACGCCTTGGCAAGCGCCGCACGGTCGGCCCGACCGAAAGAGATCACCGTGAGCTCGCCAGCCGCCGCGGGAAGCGCGGCGCATAACAGAGCGACGCCCAGCCATCGGGCGCCGCTTGAGTGCCGTGAGGTCGACAGCTTCAATCGTCTGTGTCGTGATCGTTCTTGGCAATATCCTCGGCTTCGCCCGTCAAGCGCACGATGTCAAGGCCACCGCCTACGCGGTCGCCGCAATATCGCAGTCCACGATTGTCGACATCGGTGTTGTCGCAGGACACATCCAGCGCCGTATAGGTCACGCCATTGATGACCGCACTGCTGGGTTGCGTGAACTGATTGACCGGCGCGATGAAGTGCGCCACTTCCCGGGGATGATAGGGATCACGAATGTCGGTGACGCGTATTCCGGCGTCGAACCAGGCGCTGGTGAGCAGCCGGGCGTAGGTCGGATCCTGGAAGTTCTCCGCCGGCGAGTGGACGCCGAAGCGGGTACCACGTGAACAGAAGTTCGGGCGCCCGGAGAAGTCATCGACCGTCACGGTGGAGATCGGCCAGGGGTGCTGTTCCGCGCTGGTGTTGCCGCCCTGCCCGATCGTGCCAGTGATATCCAGCAGATACATCAGATGCGGTGATCCGGTGCAGCGGTTATCGGTCTCCTCCGAACTCACCGCCAGGATGTCGCGTACATTGTTGTTGGTGAAATTCACGTACTGCTTCAACTTGATCCCATACAGGGGCATGGCCGAGTGGCCGCCCTCTGCGCCAGGCATATAAACGACTCCAATCTGTCCTTGCAAGAGTTCGGCGTCGGTGGGACGCGCCGGGTTCGCGTACACGCCGGTCCCATAGGGCGGCGGCAGCACCTTGGTGAGGTCATTGATCTGAATGATGCCGTTGGAGCCAACGCCGTACGGCATGTACAGCCGGTTGACCGGTTGGCCGTTCAAGGTGGTGGCCACGATCGGGCCGTGTACGCCGGGGGGCACCACGTTGGTGGTGCCCGGCATGACAAAGGTCGAACCGGGATTCTGCCCCGGGTAGCCAAAGTCCATGATGTACTTGGGGTTCGCCGGATCGCTCAAATCGTAGATCTTCAGGTGCTGATTCGGACTGCTGGCATTGTTCCAGCCGTCATAGCTGGCGTCGGTCTTCTTCGTCGCCCCCCCGACGATATAGGCAATGCCCGTCTTGCAGTCCCACCAATTGCGATGCGTGACATCCAGGCCGCTCACCGGAGTAGACACCAGCGTGGGATTGGCAGGATCGGTGGTGTCCCATACCTCGTGGGAGACCGCGCCGTTCTCGCGCAGCATATAGGTATGGCCGCGAAGCCCATGCGGCAGATCATTGCCGTCGCACAGCTTCACCATGCGTGCACCACCTTTATCGGCAATCAGATGCTTCAGATACACCGGATGGCGCGGATCGGTGACGTCGACGATGGACGTTCCATTCTCTTCCACCACGCCGGTCATCGGATTCAACATCTG
This sequence comes from uncultured Gammaproteobacteria bacterium, assembly GCA_963787695.1. Lineage (GTDB taxonomy): Bacteria > Pseudomonadota > Gammaproteobacteria > Steroidobacterales > Steroidobacteraceae > Bog-1198. Next base: position 3,565,117 of record CAWBDX010000002.1, on the reverse strand, counting down.
TTCCCGCGAAGTGCCCGGCATAGGCGATCACCCGACGACCTTGGTTGTGCACGGTTGTTTGGTACACCGTGCGGCCCTGCAAATCGTTGTGGCCGAGCCATTCCGTGTTATAGGTGTTCGAGCCGTCGGGATGGGTGGTGCCCCGTGGATTCGGCGTATCGAGATCGTTTGCGGCCCACGCGCTACCCGCGGCGATGATGAGCGCCAGGCCTGCCGGTCGCCCGATGCGGCTCCAGCGCCTTCGCGTCCAATGCACTTCATTGTTCATGAGCTTTACCCCTTAACGGCTATAAGATCCCTGTGATGTGAATCGGAATCTCGGGACCAAACGTGACATGGACAGCGGTCCCGCGAGATGGGCGCGTCATTACTACGGAGTGCGGAGGACCCGCGAAGAGAATAGTGAGCGCCAGCCAGTCCGGTGCGATTCATGCACCATCTCCGATTCGCTTTGCTCGTGAGTCGACTACGATTCGGCTCCAACTCAAAGCCGATCGCATATTGATATTTGGCATATCAAGTATTGAGCAATCCAAAACCGATTGCAACGACGGCCCGGCATCGCGAAGTGTGAAGATATGCAAATGACCTGTTGAGCGCTGCACCGCAAACGATTAGTCTCAGCCCACCCCGATCTGGACACACAATGGCGGCCGGCTCGAAGCGTCTTACGATCGACGTTAACGACACCACTCAAGTGTCTGGATTGCTTGAAATCCCAAAGAGTTCGAAGCTCTGCATGGTGCTCGCGCACGGCGCCGGGGCGGGAATGGAGCACCCCTTCATGGCGGCCATCGCGCAGGCGCTGGCGGCGCGCGACATCGCCACGCTGCGTTACCAATTCCCCTATATGGAGCGAGGCGAGAAAAGAACGGACGCCCCGCTCCTTTGCCATGCCACCGTGCGCGCCGCCGTTGCCGCCGCAGCACAACTGATGCCCGACGTCCCGCTCATCGCCGGCGGCAAATCCTTTGGCGGTCGGATGACCTCTCAGGCTCAAGCGGTCAATCCCCTGCCCGGCATTCGCGGACTGGCGTTCTTCGGATATCCGCTGCACCCGCCGGACAAACCCTCGATCGACAGGGCGGCGCATCTATCCAAGGTCAAGATCGCCATGCTGTTTCTGCAGGGAACGCGCGATAACCTGGCGGATCTCAGTCTGTTAAGACCGCTGGTCGATGGACTAGAGAATCTCGCGACCTTGAAAGTGCTCGAAGGCGCGGATCACTCGTTTCATGTGCTCAAGCGCAGCGGCCGAACCGATGAGGAAGTGAAGCGGGAAATGATCGCCGCGTTTATTGCCTGGGCGGAAAGTTTATCGGCGGCGTTTCCGATTGCCCGTTTGGGTAGCGGCGCGAATGGCGGCTGACAAAGATCGTGCCGCCCTCGCATAGCCTTCCCAGGGTTTTGCTTTTCGCAGCAGCGCGGGCGCGCTTCTCAGCGTGAACTTTTTGGGATCCAGGCCCGGCCGGGCCTCCTGCCAATGAATAGGCATCGACACCGGCGCGCCGTCGCGAGCCCGCGGCGATAACACCGCCACGGCGGTGGCGGTGCGGTCGTTGCGCAGGTAGTCGAGGAATATCTTGCCGGTGCGCTTCAGCTTTCGACATGTTGTCGAGATAGCGGCTGGGGCTGTCCTCGGCCATCTGCGCGCAAATCATGTGCGCGAAGTTTTTGGCGACCGGCCATTCGATCGCTGACTTGGCCTGAGTCAGCGGCATCACGACATGCAGACCCTTGCCGCCGGTGGTCTTGCAAAAGGATTCCAGGCCCACGGCCTTGAGGCGATCCCGGATTTCGAGAGCCGCCGCAATGACCGCGGCGAATTCAACATCCGGCGCAGGATCCAAGTCGAACACCAGGCGGCCGGCGACTTCCGGGTCGCCCGGGGCGCAATTCCAGGGATGAATTTCCAGCGCTGCCGATTTGCGCGGCCGCGCCCAGGGCCTCGATGCGATCAATCTGCACGTAGGGCTCTTTGTCGCCCTTGACTTTCACGGACGAGAGGAACTCGGACATTCCGGCCATCGCATGGCGCTGAAAGAATTGTCCGCTACCCAAACCGCTCGGGTACCCGAACCAGAGAGCAGGGACGGCCGATCACGTGCGGCAGCATCCATTCGCCCACCAGCTCGTAATATTTGGCGAGATCGAGCTTGGTCACGGGCACGCCGTCGCCGGCGTTCGGCCACAGCGCCTTATCCGGTTTCGATATGGTCACGCCCAGCACGACCGAAGGCCCAGGGGGCGGATCGGTACTTGCTTTCGATGTGGCATGACGGGTGGTTTTCGTTCTGCGGGCTGCCGCTTTGACTGGTTTTTTGGCGCTGGGATCGCGCGGCGGCTGCCGGCGCCGGAATTTCCGCAACGACGTCGCGCGCCTTTTTATCCTCGCGCAGCGCTTTGAATGCAGCTTGGCGAATCATTCCCGTGCGTGTCCACCCCGCAAACTCGATTTCAGCAACCAGCTGCGGTTTAACCCAGCGCACGTTGCGTTCCTTCGCAGGCGCGCTGTGGCCGCTAAACGGACTGGCCTCGCGCGTAAGCTTTTCAAGACGCGGCGACAAGGTCTTTGCAACCGTGTGCCCATATCCTGTGCCGACACGGCCGACGTAGGTGAACTCGCCGCCGCGATAAACCCCAGCCAGCAAGGATCGTACGCTGCCGCCTTCCGATGTCCAGCCTCCGATCACCACCTCCTGTCCCGCTCGGCACTTGGCCTTGGTCCAGCTTCCGGAGCGGCCCGACCGGTAAGGCGAATCCAACTTTTTCGATACGATGCCCTCGAGTCCCATTTTGCATGCCGAGGCAAATGTCTGCTGCGCGTTCGCCACCAAGTGCGCCACATAGTGCAGCCGAAAATCCTTTTTTCGCATCTGCAACATTTTGGCCAGCCGCGCCTTGCGCATCTCCAGCGGCAGCGGGCGCAGATCCTCGCGTCCTGCAAACAGCAGATCAAATGCGAAGAAAACGAGGTCGTCGGATTTCTCTTCGGACAACGCTGTCTGCAGCGCGGCGAAATTGGGCAGCTGCCGCTCATCGAGCGCCACCACTTCGCCGTCGATCAGGCAGTCCGGCAGGATCTTCGCGTCTTGCGCGATTGCCTTGAAGCGCTCGGTCCAATCAAGCCCCGTTCGGGTGCGGATCGTGACCTGTCCCTTGTACACCCGCACCTGCGCGCGATAGCCATCGAGTTTGACTTCATGCGCCCAGCCTGGGTCCGAAGGAGGGCGGTCGACCAACTTGCAGAGCTCTGGAGCCACGAATTCGGGAATCTGGCGCACCGTCACCGGCCGGCGCTGCTCGAGCGGCGTAGCCTTCAAGGCGGTCGCCGCGTTTGCCGGCTCGGCTGTGGCCCTTCCGGTCCACACCGCATCGGCTTTTGTATGCGTGGTGTTCGCGAGCATGAAGGGTTTGGGGCGTCTGCCCACGCCATCGGCAATCTGCTTCATGGTACGACCCGATGCCACCGAGCGATCTTCCGCGAGCAACGCGCCGCCATCGCCGGACTTCGCGCTTGAGTCCCGGTGTTTGATCAGCAGCCAATTGGTTCGCTTGCCTCCGAATCGGTCGCCGCGCATGCGCACCAAAACCCAGCTGCCGTGCAGTCGGCTGCCTTCCAGGGTAAATTTGAGATCGCCGCTTTCAAGTGCCTGCTGCGGTGATTTTGCCGCCTTCCGGAATCCAGTAGCCGCGGTCCCACAGCTGTACCGTGCCGCCGCCGTACTCACCCTTGGGGATCGTGCCTTCGAAATCCCCATAGTCCAGCGGATGATCCTCCACTTCCACCGCCAGGCGCTTGATCGGCGGGATCGATTGACGGACCGCGGGCGACTGCCCAGGACTTGAACACCCCGTCCAATTCCAGTCGCAGGTCGTAGTGCAATTGGCGGGCAGCGTGCTTTTGCACCACGAACCGCAAGTGCGCCGAGGGCACGATTGCAGCCTCACCGGAGGGCTCGGCGGTCTTGGAGAAGTCGCGCTTGGCGCGATACTACAGAGAGCGCCGGCTTTGCCAACGTCAGGTGCCTTGGCGATCGATCATGCGCCGGTACGCCAGCAAGTGTCGCAGTGACGCTTTGGGATCGCGTGCGCGTTCATAGAGCCGCGCCAGATTGAAATGCGCATCGGCGAGTTGCGGATCGAGCGCGAGGGCTTCGCGATAGGCGAGGATTGCCTCGGGCTCGCGATTCAAATCCTCGAGCAGCACCGCGAGATTGAAGGTCAGCAACGGCTCCGGGCGATCGGACGACGCGATACACGCGTTCCGCTTCCTTGAAGCGGCCGGCGAGATGCAGCAGCCTCCCCAAATTGATCCTGCGCTTCAAGATGTTTCGGGTCGGCCGCGAGACATGCCTCGTAGGCCGCCCGCGCTGCTCCCGGGTCGCTCTCCTCCAGCGCAAAGGCCTTTGCATAGAACTCGTCCGCCGAGTATGCGGCTTGTGTGGCCTCCGCGATATTCGCGGCTTCCGCTGATGAGGCCGGCCTGCTGATGACATGCAAGCCGCCCTTCTCTTCGTCGATATCGAGGGCGAGCACATATTGGCCGGAGTCCGACTCCCACAACATCCTGCCCTCGCGAATGGCGATGCGATTGCCCAGCGCGGTGAGGGACAGTTTGTTCAACGCGGCGCCGGCGGGAAGTGTCCGCGCGAAGTCTTCGCAGCGTGCGGTTGATGCGCTGAGACCGGAATGTTCGCCGCGCGCAGCGCGCTGGCCGTGCGCAACACGATGAGATCCTGAAACGAGTAGTGCAGTCGCCCGGCGCGCCTGACCGGGGTTAAGTGGCCGGCGCGCGCCAGCGAACGAACCGCGGATGCCGGCAATCCGAACAGCCGTTCGAGATCCTTCGTGTCGTAGGCATGCATCTCATCGTCGAGCGGATTTGCGCGAGGATCCTTCGGCTCGCCGCCCGCTTCGGCGCCTTGCGTTCCTTGAGATCTGTGGTCTTTGATCCTCGCGCATCGATGCTTGCTCTCAAGGCCTCCATCAAGTCGATGACATTGCCGCCCTTGGCCGCTGACCGGCCCTTCAGCGAGCGAGACCTCCTTGCCCTCGATTTTCTTCTGAATCGCCGCCTCGACGCGCGCCTTGTGCTCATCGGAGAATTCATTGGGATCGAATTGCTTCGCCGCCAAATGATCGATCAGCTGCTGCGCGAGCTTGAGTTCCGGCTCCGACACCGGCGCCGGTTCGATGCCCAGATCTTTGAGGTCGCGCACTTCAGCTTTGAAATGCAGTTGATGCATGGCGAGACCATCGCCGAGTGCCCGTCACGATGATGATATGTTCCTTGCCGCGCGAAATCCAGCGGCCGATGGCGCCTGATGCGTCTTGCGCAGCGCGGTGGCGAGCAGGGTGTAAGGCTTGGCGCCGCCCTTGTCGGGCGCCAAATAGTAGGTGCCGTCAAAATACAGCGGGATCCACGGATTCGAGCGGCACGAATTGCCCGATGTCGATGGCGTGCGTGGTCGTGTCCTCGAGCGCCTTCAATTCCTCGGGACTGAACATGACGTATTGGTCCTTGGCGAATTCGTAGCCCTTGACCATCTCGGAGCGCTCGACGATTTTCCCGTCATTGACGGCGACGTACTGCTGCTTGACGCGCGAGCCATCCTTTTGGCGCAGCAAATTGAAGGAGATGCGCTCGGAGGAAATGGTCGCGGAATACAGCTTCACCGGAATGGCGACGAGGCCGAAAGAAATCGTCAATGAAGCGATCGATCGAGCTGGTGTAGCCATACTGAAACCGTCCCTAAAAGCCTATGCGATGAGAACCAATTCTTCTGTTAAATGGCAGGAAGCACGTCAAATTCGCAGCAAAAACCAGGACTCGCAGCGTGTCCTTCAAGCCCAATATCGCACATATGCGCGTTTCACTGAAAGGCTTAGCCAGTGCGTTTGCGCGCAATTGGCGCGTTAGCTGTATAAAATCACAGTCGCCCAGCGCAACCGGCCGTGCCCGCGCCTGAATCCAATGATCTCGCGGCTTCGAAATCAATGAAATGGAAGTTCGCTGGCAACATCGCCGTTCCGGAGTAGCTGTGCGCATTTTCAAACTGTCGGCAACGCGATTCTGCACTGCCTTGTTGGCAAGTCTTGTTGCAGGCGCGGCCGTTGCCGCGACGCCAATCGCGTGGCGCAACACCTGGAACGATGCCTTGTTCGCGCAGGCGGCGCGGGAACATCGTTTTGTTTTGCTCGACTTGCACGCCGTGTGGTGCCACTGGTGCCACGTCATGGACGAAACAACGTATTCCGATGCGCAGGTGGGCGCGCTGATCGGCGCGCATTACATTGCCGTCAGCATCGATGCGGATAGCGATCCGGACCTCGCCAGTCGCTATGGCAATTGGGGTTGGCCGGCGACCATCGTTCTGGCGCCGGATGGCACGGAAATCGTCAAGCGCCGCGGCTACCTGCCGCCGCAGCAGATGGCTTCATTGCTGCAGGCCATAATCGACGATCCCAGTCCCGGGCCGTCCGTCGAGATCCCGCCGGCGCTCCGAGATTTCGGCGCGACCCACCTCAGCGGCGCGCTGCGATCCGCGCTGTTGAAAAGCTACGACGCTTCTTACGACCGGACAAATGGTGGCTGGGGACGCGAACATAAGCTCATCGATGCTGACTCACTGGAGTTGGCCTACATCCAAGCGGACTCGATCCGTGCCTCGCGGAAAGCTGTGGCGGCGCGCCGCGCGCGCACGACTTTGGACAACAACCTGCTGTTGATCGATCCGGTGTGGGGCGGCGTGTATCAATACTCCGACGCGCGCGATTGGCGCTCACCGCACTTCGAGAAATTGATGTCCTATCAAGCGGACGACCTGCGTTTGTACTCGGAAGCCTACGCACGCTGGCAGGAGCCGCGCTATTTGCACGCCGCTGATGCCATTCTTGGCTACATCGACAAATTTCTCAAAGCTCCCGAAGGGTGCTTTTATGTCAGTCAGGACGCCGACCTCTCCGTGGCAACACCGGGTCGCACTTTTTACGCCTATGACGATGCCGCGAGACGCAAAGCCGGCATGCCCAAGGTCGACACGCATTGTTACGCGCGCGAGGCGGGATGGGCGATTCGCGCGCTGGCCAAATTCCACGATGTCACCGGCAACCGGCAGGCATTGCAGTCGGCGGAGAATGGCGCCCGCTGGGCGCTCGCCAACCGCGCCCTGCCGCAGGGCGGATTCCGTCACGACTCGCAAGCTCGCGGTGGTCCGTTTCTCGACGACAACCTGGCCATGGCTCAGGCCTTTCTCGCCTTGTATCGATCCAGCGGCGACCGAATTTGGCTTAAGCTTGCGGTCGCTACTTTGAACTTCATCGATGCGCACTTGCGGCACGCCGACTCAGGCTACATCGCCGCACCAGCACCTGCCGACAATCGGGGGGTTTTCAGCCAGCCGGTGCTTTTGCCGGATCAAAACGCCGCGCTGGCGCGCGCGGCCAACATGGCCCATCGCTACAGCGGCGACGCGCGCTATCGCGCAATGGCATTGCGCGCGATGCAGTACGCGGCGGCGGTTGCCGCGGCCAGCCCCGGGCGGTTCCTGCCAGAGGTTTTGCTTGCCGATCGGGAATTGTCGACTGCGCCCATCCACATCGCGGTGGTGGGAAGCAAACAGGATCCCGTCGCCCAGGCGCTGCACAGCTCGGCGCTGCGTTACCCCGCGGACTACCTGCAGATCGACTGGCTGGATCGCAGCGAAGGAGATTTGCCCAACAAGGAGATTCAATATCCGGATTTGAAACGCGCGGCTGCGTTTGCGTGCGCCGACGGCGCTTGCTCGACTCCCGTGTACGAAGCCAGTGAAGTCGCGCTGGCGGTGCGCAAGGCTCTGAATTCGAGCTGATCGACACTGTTTGCGGATGCCGCTAGGATACGCGGGACTGTATGAGCAATCCCCCGCATCCGCCCCGCAAGGCCGCACTGGCCTTCATCTTCGTCACTGTGCTCATCGACATGCTGGCCTTCGGCATGATCATTCCCGTCCTGCCGCTGCTGGTGCAGAACTTCGCCGGCGGCAATGCGGCGCGCGGCGCGGAAATCTATGGTGCCTTTGGCACCGCCTGGGCATTGATGCAACTCGTTTTCTCTCCTGTTCAGGGGTCGCTCTCGGATCACTTCGGACGCCGCGCGGTGATTCTGATTTCATGCACGGGTTTGGGGTTGGATTTCATTCTCATGGCGCTGGCGCCCAATGTCTGGTGGCTGCTGCTCGGCCGGGTGATCTCCGGGATTTGCGCCGCGAGCTTCAGCACCGCGGGGGCGTATATTTCCGACGTCACGCCAGCGGAGAAGCGGGCCGCGAGTTTTGGACTGCTGGGTGCGGCATTCGGCATCGGCTTCGTACTGGGGCCCGCGCTCGGCGGTATTCTCGGCGCAATCTCGCCGCGCCTGCCGTTCTGGGCCGCCGCTGGATTGGCGCTGGCCAATGTTTGCTGGGGCCTGTTCGTGCTGCCGGAGTCGCTGTCCAAGGACAAGCGCGTGCCGTTTCAGTGGAAGAATGCCAATCCCTTGGGCGCCCTCAAGCTGCTGCGCTCGCATCCGATGCTCGCCGGTCTTTCGCGTAGTTTCTTTCTCGTGAGTCTTGCGCACGTGGTGCTTCCAAGCACCGCCGTTTTGTACATGTACTACCGATTTGGTTGGGATACCCGCGCGGTGGGCATGCTCCTGGCCGGTGTTGGTATTTCCTCGCTCCTGGTGCAGGGTTTCCTGGTAAAGCCGGCGGTCAAGTTCCTCAAGGAGCGCGGCGCGATTGTGGTTGGATTGACATTTGGCGCTGCGGGCTTTGCCATCTACGGCCTGGCACCCACCGGACCGATACTCTGGATCGGGGTGCCGGTCATGGCGCTGTGGGGTATCGCCACGCCCTCCCTGCAGGCCATCATGACGCGCTTGGTGGAGCCCACCGAGCAGGGACGATTGCAAGGAGCGCTCGCCAGCCTTCAGGGTATGGCAAGCCTGATTGGCCCGGCGCTGTTCACCCAGATCTTCGCCGCTTCCGTCAGCACTCACGCCGAGTGGAAGCTGTGGCCGGGTGCTTGCTTCCTCGCTTCAGCGCTGCTGGTATTGGTGGCAATGGTGCTGGCGTGGCGCACCACCCAACCGCCGCGGCTGTTCTCCGCCACCGATCCGGCGTAGCCGTTGGTCGCGACTTAAAGCTGCGTCCCATGCAGAAATCGCCGTAGGGCGGCGACGCTGTCGCGCCTTGCATTCACCGCAACCTGCGCAGTGGGCTCCATGTCGAAAGCGTGGTACGCGCCAGGGTAGACGTGTAGTTCCGCAGGCACGCCCTGCCACGCCAGCCGCTTGGCATAATCGATGTCTTCTTCGAGGAACAGATCGAGGGCGCCGGTCGATATGAAGGTCGGCGGCAATCGAGCCAGATCCGCGGCGCGCGCCGGCGCGGCGTAAGGCGATACGTCTGCCGAGCCCGGCGCGACGCCGAGCAGCGAAGACCATCCAAAGTTGTTGTTGTGCGGCGTCCAGATGAATTCCCCGGTGTAGGGATGAGGACTCTTCGTCACGCAGGTGCGATCGTCCAGCATGGGGTAAATAAGGTGCTGGAAAGCCAGTTGGTACTCGCGCCGGTCGCGCGCCAACAACGCGAGCGCGGCAGCCAACCCGCCGCCGGCGCTTTCGCCCATAACGCCGATGTGGCGCGCATCGACGCCGATGGCAGGCGCTTGTTTGTAAATCCAGGCGAGGGCCGCGTAACAATCCTCAATCGCGCCGGGAAAGCGCGTCTCGGGCGCCAGCCGGTAATCGACGGAGACGATGGCGCAATCCGCGTCCAGCGCCAGCGGGCGATGAAAAGGCTCCATCGAGGCGGCCGATCCTATGACGTAGCCGCCGCCGTGTATATGGAAGATGCAAGGCAGGGTGCCGCTCTTTTCGCGCGGCCGATAGATGAACACCGGAACATCCGGGGCGCCGGGCGGTCCGGAAACTCTTCGGGTTTCCATGGCGACCGCTGCGGCGCGCGGATCCGCCGGGGCCGGAAACGTGCGCGCCCGAATCTCCGGCAGCAGTTCGGCGGAGAACTGCATGGTGGGAATCAATTCGAGCAACGCGAGGAGTTGCGGATCGACCAGATGTCGGCTGTTCATACCGCTTCCTTCAATGCGAGTTGAGGATCCGCGAGCTTGTCGAGATTCGGGCGCGCCCGATCCGCAATCAGCTTGCGCGCCGCCATGTAATCCTTGGCGTGATTGATGGCCTCCACGGCCAGCAGTTCACCGCCCTTGAGATAGCAGACACTGAAGTGCCGGGACTTGGGATCGCCGCGCGTCACCTGTTGATCGTGACCCTGCGACAGACCCACGATGAGCAGCTTGCTGTCGAATTGATCCGACCAGAACCAAGGTACGCGGTCATGGGGCGTCGGCCGTCCCAGCAGATTGAGCGCTGCCGCCTTGGCCTGTTCGAAGGCATTGTCGACCGATTCGAGACGCACGCGCATTTCAAAGCGCGCAGAGGGGTGATTGGTGCAGTCTCCAGCCGCGTAAATGGCCGCATCACTGGTGCAGCAGTACTGATCAACAACGATGCCATTGTCGCATTTCAATCCGGCCGCGCCGGCGAGCGCCGTGTTGGCGATCGCGCCGACGCCGACAACCAACAGGTCGGCTTCATAGGCGCTACCGTCCGCACACACGACGCGCTCCACCCGCCCGAGTCCCTCCAACCGCATCACGCGCGTATTGCACTCGATCTTCACGCCTTGAGCGCGATGCTCCTGCTCGAAATATTGGGAGACGTTCGAGGCAACCACGCGATTCATGACGCGATCCGCCATTTCGAGAACGGTGACGCTGCAACCCATAGTGCGTGCCGTCGCCGCTGTTTCGAGTCCGATGTAGCCGCCGCCGATGATGACCACGCGCGCACCCCGCTTCAGGCCTTCCTGAATACGCGGCACATCGCCAACCGTGCGCAGATAGCACACGCCTGCCAGATCGGCTCCGGCACATGTCAATTGCCGCGAGACGGCGCCGACACATAGCAGCGCCTTGTCGTACGCAATCTCCTCGCCGTTCGACAGCGAGACGCGGCGCGCCGCGGCGTCGAGGCGCGTCGCACGCACGCCTAATTTGAGCTCGACCTTATGCTCGTCATAAAAGGACCGATGCCGGAACAACAGGCGCTCGAATTCCAATTCCCCGGCCAGGAATTTCTTCGACAACGGCGGCCGCTGATAAGGCAATTGCGGCTCATCGCTCACCAGGATGAGGCGGCCATCGTATCCCGCGCGCCGCAGGGTGTCGGTGGCCTCGGCGCCGGCTTGGCCACCGCCCACAATGAGGATCGTGGAGATCATTGGGTTCCTCGAGGAGCCCGCGTCACATCAGCGCATCAGCCCTTGTTCTCGTACTTGAACGACACGCTGATGCGCGATCGATAGGCTTCGACCTTGCCATTCTTGAGTTGCACGTCGAGCTTTATCACTTCCGCGACCCGCAGGTCGCGCAGCGTCTTGCTGGCGCGCACGATCGCGGCCGCGGTCGCTTTCTCCCAAGATTCTGTACTGGTTCCAACAAGTTCGATGACCTTGTACACATTTTCAGCCATGATATTTTCCCCCAACCAGTTATGAAACCCACGCAGCCGCCCTCAATACTATGCGAATCGCACCGTGGCGCAAAGGCCCGGGTTGGCGTCAGACAATTCCAGCGTCGCGCCGTGAACCTTGACGATGGCGCTTGCGAGACTCAGGCCCAAGCCGCTACCGGCCGTGGTGCGGCTCGATTCCAGGCGAAAAAAACGCTGCAGCACCTTGTCGCGCAGCGCCTCGGGAATTCCAGGACCGTTGTCGACGACACTCACATTCGTGAAACGCTCGGGCCTGGAGGCGCGAATCTCGATCGTCGATCCGCGCGGCGAATGTCGCAGCGCGTTCTCGATGAGATTCGCAAATAGCTGCATCAGCAATTCGCGTTCACCCATGACCCACAACGATGGTGCAATCGTTTCTATCAATACTTGCCCGTTGTCATCCGCCATGGGCCGGTACAGCTCGCCTATCGTCCCCAGCAACTCGCTCAATTGAACCTGTTTGAATCCTTGGCGACGTGCGCCGCTCTCCATTTGCGCGATGCGAAGCAAGGAACTGAATATGGCCAGAATGGAATCGATCTCCGCCACCGCGCTCGCGAGCGTGGTGCGCGCCAATTCGGTGTCGTTCTCGGCCCGGTTGGCCAACTCCAACCGTTGCCGCAGGCGTGTCAACGGCGTACGCAGATCATGGGCAATATCCGTGGTCACCTGGCGCAGGTCGTTCATCAACCCTTCGATTCGATCCAACATTGCGTTGATGCTGCCCGCCAAGTGGTCCAATTCATCGCCCGCCCGCGTTACCGGCAAGCGTTTCTGCAAGTCGCCGCCGATGATGTCGCGGCTGGTCTGGCTGACGGTTTCGATCCGGTGCATGAGGCGCCCGCTCATGACGAGCCCCCCCGCCAGCGCGAGCGCAATCGATGCCGCCAAGCCCCAGGCAAACGTTCTCACCACCATTTCCTCCATCTCGAGCAATTGGTGCGTACTCCAACCGACAAATAGATAAGCGCCTGGCAGGCTGATACCGCGACCTCGAACCGCGGAAAATGCCGAACCATTGCCGCTCGAGGCTTGCGGCCATTCGCGGATGCCTTGTTTCGGATCGAGGGCCGGTAGATTGCCTGCTCGAACGATGCCGTTCGCATCCTGCAACAGGTAGTAAAACCCGGACGGATGTTTGGCAAGCGCCTGCACCACGCCCTGGATGGCATCGAGGCTTCGGTCCGGCGCGTCGGCAATGATCTCGTCCACCTCGCTCGTGACGCTGTCATCTATCTGATGGCGCATGAACCGGGTCGTGGACAAGAAAATCACGCTGAGCAACACCAGGAAGGATATCCCGGTCAGCGTCGCATACATGAGTGCGAGGCGAAAACTGGAGGTTCGAACTACTCTAAACCGGTACACGTAACGTATAGCCTGCGCCGCGCAGCGTGTGGATCAGTGGAATCGACTGGCCGCGATCGATCTTGCTTCGCAATCGGCTGATATGTGTTTCGACCACCGTTGTGTTCGGGTCGAAATGAACGTCCCAGACATTTTCAAGCAGCATCGCGCGCGTCACGGTCTGGTCCACGTGCTTCGCCAGATATTCCAGCAGCCTAAATTCACGCGGCAGCAGATCAACCGCGATACCTCCTCGCGTGACGGTTCTGCCCAGCAGATCAATCTCCAAATCCGCAATTGATAGGGTCGTTTCGACAGCCAAGCGGGGACTTCTGCGGCCCAAAGCAGCAACACGCGCCAAGAGTTCCAAAAACGAAAATGGCTTGACGAGGTAGTCATCGGCACCGGCATTCAAGCCCGTCACGCGATCATCCACGCCGCCAAGCGTCGTCAAGAACAATACCGGTATAACCGCGCCCGTATGGCGTAACTCCTTGACGACGCTCAGCCCGTCAATTTCCGGCAACATGCGGTCGACGATGAGCAGGTCCCACTTTTCCGAGTTGGCCCGATTCAGCCCGTCCCGGCCGTTTCGCGCGATGGCGATCTCGTGTCCATCGCCGCTCAGGCCCACCGAGATATAGTGGGCCGTCTCATGGTCGTCTTCGATCAACAAAATTCTCATAGGGTCAGACAGTTATGCCGCCGGTTGCGAAAGCCGCACGTAGCGCATGGCCAGTGCCGGCAGCACCAACAAGTTGAGCAGAGTCGAGGACAATAAGCCTCCCAGCACCGTGACCGCCATCGGACCTTCGATTTCCAGGCCTGCACGATGCAGCGCGAATGCGAGCGGCGCAAGGCCCAACGCAGTTACGGCGGCGGTCATCGAAATGGGCACCAATCGTTCATTCGCACCGCGCAGCACGAGCTCAAGGTTCCACGTACAGCCTTCGACTTCAACCAAATGTTCATAGTGTGCCAATTGCAGGATTGCGTTGCGCGCGCTGACGCCGAAAACCGTTACCAGACCCACGACGGTACCCAGTGAAATGCCCAGCCCGGTCACGGCGATCGCCAGCACACTGCCGATGACGCTGAAAGGGATGTTGGCCAATACCAGCCAGCTATTGGCGCGCCAATGGAACGACATGAAAAGAATCATCACGATCAGAGCCAGCGCCAGTCCTGAATAAAGCAGCAGCTCGTTGCGGGTTTTTATCTCCGCATCGGCGGCACCGGTGAACTCCATGAACACGCCGAGGGGCAGAGCCACTGACTGGGATATGGCTTGCCGCGCTTGATTTACCACGCTCTGCAACGAGCCCGAACCGACGTTGAAAGTCACGACGACCAGGCGCTGGCCGCCATCATGTTCGATGCTGTAGCGGTTCTGCGTCACTTCAATATTCGCGAGTTGAGCCAGCGGCACCGGACCCAAGGGAGTTGCAATCATCAGGTTCTGCAGTTGCGTCGGCTGATGCCTCTGCTCGTCGGGCAACAACACCACAACGTCCACCGTACGCGTGCCCTGAAACGTCTGGCCGACTTTCGCCCCCGCATACGCCGTCTCAATGGTATCGAGAACGTCCTGGACCTTGAGACCGGTCGCCGCCAGGGACTGCGGCATGAGGTGAATGGAAATGGCGGGCGTACCGCTTTGGCGTTTGAATTGCAGATCGACGATGCCTTTCACCTTGCCCAGCGTTGCGACCACCTTGTCGGCGGTTCGATCGAGAACATCCAAATCTGCGCCGAAAATCTTGATCGCGACCTGGGCGGTCTGACCGCTCAGGCTCTCGCTAATCCTATCGCCCAGGAACGTAACCACTTCACTCTGCAGACCCGGGTAGTGCCGCAAGATGTCGCGCAACTGCTCCTGAGCCGCCTCTTGATCGATGGTGGCATCGGCTTTGAACTCCACGTGAAACTCGCTGCGATGCGGACCCCAGGTGTCCTCGCCCGACTCCGCGCGGCCTACCTGCTGTTCCACGGTCTGCACGTACGGCAGCGCCAATACATCCTCGCTAATGCGTTTTCCCACGCTCAGCATCTCATCGAGCGACGTACCCGGCACCGAACTCGTGACCTGCATGACGAAATGACCCTCGCGAAAATCCGGCATGAACGTGCCGCCCAAGAAGGGCAGCGCTGCAGCGGCCGCAACCACCAGCAGCAGCAGAACAATCAATGTCGCCTTGATGTGTCCGCCGACCTTCCGAACCGCGGCGCCCTGCCAGGATTTGAGGCGCGCAAGCCAGCCCGCCTGGGGACGCGCGTCGTGCTGGCGCAGAAACAGCGCGCACAGGGCGGGCGTCGACGTCATCGCAACGATGAGCGAGGCACTAACCGCAAATATAAAGGCGAGCGCCAACGGACCGACAAAGCGCCCCTGGACGCTGGAAGTGAACAGCTCGGGCAGGAAAACCGCGATCACCACCGCAGTTGCATAGATCACGGGACCCCTGACTTCGAGCGAGGCTTCCAATACGATCTCGAGGCGCGGCCGCGGCTCCGCCCGCTGCCCATTCTCGCGTAAGCGGCGCAAAATGTTTTCAATACCGATGATCGCATCGTCCACCAGCACGCCGAGGGCTACGGCAAAGCCGCCGAGGGTCATGGTGTTGAGCGTCAATCCCAGATAGCGGAGCACCGCCACCGCCGCCAGGAGAGACAGGGGAATCGCGGTGAATGCGATCAAAGCGGCGCGCATATCGCGCAAGAAAATGTACAGCACTGCCAGTATCAGCACCGCGGCAATGGCCAAGGATTCCTTCAGATTCTGCAGCGCGCGCTCGATAAAATTGGCCGGCCGGTGCAGGGCGGAGTAAAGGGTAAGTCCCTGCTTTTTGAGGGCCGGCTCCAAATCCGCCAGCACTTTCTCGATGGCCAGCGTAACTTGCAGCGTATTGGCGCCGTACTGGCTCGATGTCGCGAGCATCACGCCGTGCCTGGCCATGACGAGAGAATCGCCGGACCGCAATGCGGGAGCCATCTTTATGGCGGCTACATCTCGCAACAGGATGGGCGTGCCGCCACGCACGCTAACCACGGCCTGACCCAGCGAATTGATGTCGGGCTCGGGCGTGGGAGACTGCAGCAATATGCGCTGGGCGGCGAGATCGATGAACCCGGCGCCTCGTAGCGGTAGTGCAGCCTTCGCCGCATCGGCCACTTCCGAAAACGACAGCCCGAAACTGGAGAGTTTCCGCGTGTCGGGCAAAACTTGAATTTGGCGCACGTCGCCGCCGAATACGATGACCCGGGCGACGCCGGGAACTGCCAGCAAGCGCGGCTTGATGATCCAATCGGCGTTGTCGCGCAGCGTATAGGCATCGACCTTGTCGGATACCAGGCCGATCTTCAACAGGTCCATCGTGCTCGACACCAGCGGCGACAACTTGGGTGCACCGACGCCGGCGGGCAATGAGCTACCGAGTTCGGCCAAACGCTCTGCAACTCCTTGCCGCGCGACGTGCACGTCGACGCCGTCCCTGAAGGTGATGTTCACCACCGAGAGGCCGGGGATCGACTCGGAGCGCAAGGTAGCGAGACCGGCCGAACCGTTGACCGCGTTCTCGACTTGTTTTGTGACCAGCTCTTCGACTTGCTGCGGAGCAAATCCGGGTGCTTCGGTCTGAATGTCGACCTGTGAAGGCACGAACTCCGGAAAGACGTCGAGGGGCGCCTGCAACGCGCCCCATGACCCGAAGATCAACGCCAGCAGCGTCAACGCGGTGATCGCGCCGTAGTGACGCACGGAAAGTGCGACCAGTGCTCGTATCATGACTAGTCTGCGGTCGTGCTGGGATTCAATTCACGCGCCAGGAGCTGCCCGGCGGCGCTGATTACAATCTTGTCTCCGGCAGACACGCCTTCCTTCACGAAGTAACCCTCCGCCGTCGGCATGCTCGTGTCGATTTCCGTGCGCACGAAATCGCCCGGCTTTTCCTCGACGTAGCACCAGTACTTGCCGCCAGTGATCACCGCCGCAGCGGCGGGCACTTGCACGCCGGATTCCGCGGTGCCGACCGGCGCCCAGGCGAGCAGCCGCTCGCCTTCACCGACATCGTTGCCCTTGAGTAAGGCGAAAAAACTCTTGCCTGGGATGTTGGAGTCCGCCGGCGCGCTCCACACGGAGTGCGACTCCCAGCTCTTTGCGCCGGGTGTTGCGTTGAATCGCGCCAGGCGCAGCGCGACCGGATTGGAACCACCAAGCGCCCCGAAGGGAAAGGTCACGCGCACGAGTTTGGTGTGGCCCGCGGCCAGTTCAGCAAGCACAGGACCGCTGTCGTGCTCTTGCCATGGCGGATTTTGTCCCAGCGCCGTGGTCAGGCGCCGTTGCGCCAACAGCAGCGCGGCCTGATCGACCTGCGCCTGACGTTCGGCGGTTTCCTGGGCCTCCACCGGCATGGCACCGGGCGTTCCCGCCAATTTCTGCGCGCGCAGCAAGGCGGAACGGCTCTGGCGTTCGATGGCCAGCGCAGTGGCAAGATCTGCAACCGCCTGCGCGATTGTTTCGTGAGCAATGACCGTACCAAAGCCGGCCGTTTCGGGAATGTGCGTCATCGGCTTCGCCGCGGTCGTGAGGATGCCCATTTTCTGGATTTCATCCGCCTTCAGCTCCACGCCTTCCGCGGATTCCTCATCGGCGGCGGGCTTGTCCTTGGCCTCGGTGTTTTGCGCCGCTGCGTCGGCATCCGGCGGCGATTTGTGACAGCCAAGCAGCAGCGCCGCGGCCCAGCAGCAGACTGCAAGTCGCACGGCGGTGTTGGATGGCCGCTGCTTCGATCGGGTGATCGCATTCATTGATTTATATTCCGCTGGGTTGATTTGGCCGTCATGCCTTGCGGGACTTGTTGTGTCCAGCCTCCGCCGAGCGCCTTGCACAGGCTGACCAGCGATTGCAGCCGCGCAAGCTTGTAGCGGATGAATTGATCGCGCGCCGCGTACAGCGTGCGCTGCGCCTCGAGGAGCGTCAGGAAGTCCCCTGATCCCGCCTGGTAACGCAGTTTTGCGCCTTCGAACGCGCGTTCGCTGTGCGCAACATTCGCGACTTGAAATTCTCGCGCGGCGTCCAGGTGCTGTATTGCGCTCAGCGCATTTTCAACGTCGATGAGCGCTGCGATAATCGCCGCGCGATAAGCCAACAGCAGTTCCGTGTCCTTTGCCTGCACCTCATCACGCTGAGCTTGCAATCGTCCATGATCGAAGATCGGCTGAATCAGGCTCGCGCCCAAGGCAAACGACGGTCCCACCCCTGGAATGGTCAGTACCGTCGCGGGCAACGCCGGATTTTGCACGCCCGCCCCGGCGGTCAGACTCAAGCTGGGAAACATTGCAGCGCGAGCAGCCACGAGATCAGCGTGACCGGCGCGCAAGTTCGCCTCGGCCAGGACAATATCGGGACGTCGGGTCAGCAATTCCGAGGGCAGGCCCGCGGCCACTTGCGGTTCGCTGAGCGAATCCAAAGGCTTGCCTTGCACATTGAAGTTCTCCGGAACCCGTCCCAGCAACAGGGCCAGCGCGGCGCGCGCTTCGACCTCGGCTTGCTGCAAATCCACGGTGGCGATCTGTGCGGCATCATACGCGGTCTGCTCCGACGCCAGCTCGACCGGGCTCGCGACACCCGCATCGAAACGGGACTGCACGACCTCCAGCAACTGCTTCGCGGCGTCGCTGTTGGATTGCGCCACCGTCATCCGCTCGCGCAACGCCAGCACTTGAAAATACGCATCCGCAACGCCCGCCAGAGTGGTCAGGGCAACCGCATCGCGCTCGGCGCGGGATGCGCCGGCAAGAAACCGCGCGGATTCGGCAGTCGCGCGATTCTTCCCCCAGAAGTCCACTTCGTAGCTGGCCGTCAACATCCCGGACCAATCGAGTTCATGGCCCCCACCCTGCGCTGAATGACCGGCCAGGTAATTGGCATTGCCCGCAGCATCGATGCTCGGCAGGAGCGCGGCACCGGCCTGGCGCGCCCTTGCGTCGGCCTGCGCCACCCGCGCGCGGGCGACTGCCAGATCCGAATTGTCCTTGACGGCCAGATCGATGAAGGTATTCAGCTCATCGCTGGAGAAATCCCGGTACCACTCCTGTGCGGGCCACCGCGCCTGCTGCACGCTTAGCGCATTGTCGAATGCTGCGGGCACCTCGCGGTTCGGGGATTGCGTGTTGACGGAGGCGCATCCGGCGGCGAGCGCACCCCACGCTAGGCAGCAAATACTCAGGTTCAAACGCACGGCCGGCCTCGTAACGCAAAGCCTGACTCAACATAGCACGCCGCCGGCGATCGCTACTTTACGGTTTTTTAAAGTATCCTTGCTGCGGCGGCGCAAGATCCGCGATACCATTACTTTGCGCCACAGAGTCGCGTTGCCGGGCGGGTGCTTTGTCCGGTGTTTGCTCATCATTCAAATCGAGGATATCGCGTGAGTAGTTCCGAAGTGTTGCCGACGTCATCGGCCGGTGCCGGGCGCTATGGGGCTTGGGCGATCACCGCGCATTGGGCCCTGTTCGTGCTGCTTGTCGTTGTCGGGACTCTAGGACTGCTTCACGATTCGTGGCCGAAACACAGCCAGGCCTTTTGGATCAACGTGCATGCATTGTTTGGACTATCTCTGTGGATCATTCTCATTCTGCGATTCGTGGGCAGGCTGAATAATCCGCCTCCGCCGCCGGCGGCGGACTCGAGCGTTGCCAGCGCCAAGCTGGCGCGCGCGGTGCACTTAACATTGTATGCGCTGCTTTTTATTATTCCGATTTTTGGCATCGTCACTTTCATCTGGCACGGCAGGTCGCTGGATTTGGGCCTGGTGCAGCTGAATTTTGGCGTGGCGAAAAACCCGGCAATTTTTGAGCCAACCGAGGACATCCACGGCTACCTCGCATACGGTGTCTTTGGACTCGCCGCGGCTCACGCCTTGGCGGCGCTGTGGCATCATTTCATCAAGCATGATGGCGTGCTTCGAAGAATGTGGCCTAACAGATCGCGGCCTTAGCAGATCGCCGTAGCTATCCCTCCTGAGCGATCAGACCGCCAAATCGTCTATGCCGCCCGGCGTACGCGCCGAGAGCCAGTGAAAACTGCCGCTCATCGAAATCCGGCCACAGGCAATCGCTGAAATAGAGCTCTGCATACGCACATTCCCACAGCATGAAGTCGCTCAAGCGCTGCTCGGAGCCGGTGCGTACCAATAAATCTACTTCAGCTGTCGGCGCTACGCAGTGATTTGCCTGCTGCATCAAGCGGGCAAATTCCTGCATACCCACGCCGTCACGCGCCCGGCCTGCCGCTTGCACGATGCCGTATCGCGAGGAATAGTCCACCGCGATGCGCAGCAGCATGGCCTCCCCTGCTGCGCTCGACCGTTCGCTCTGCTCGATAGCCCGCACCAGACTGGCAGAGAGCCGATCGCGCCGGCCGATGACATTGACGCGAATGGAGCGCTCGACGCAACGGCGGGTTTCCGTAAAAAGGTAGCGGCCAAGAAGATCCATCAGTGCGTTGACTTCCGCGGGCGGGCGTTTCCAGTTGTCTGCCGAGAAGGCGTAGAGCGTCAGTACATCAATGCCGCTGCGGGCAGCCGCCTCAACCGTGACATTGACCGCCTTTGCGCCCTGCACGTGACCGGCGCTGCGCGGCAGTCCGCGTCGCGCCGCCCAGCGGCCGTTTCCATCCATGATGATTGCTATGTGCATGTGGGCTATTTACTTTGCGGTGCAAAGTATGGGTTGTCAAGCGCAGCGCGCCCAACTCGTTGAATTGCCTGCCCGCTATTTTGCCAGTGCCATCCCGCCGACAGCCCCGGCAATCACCACCAGCAGCGGCGGCGCGCGCCACACGGTCAGAAGCACGAAGCCAATGAGCGCCACGCCGAGGTCTCCTGGAGTTCTCACGGAACTGCTCCAAACGGGGTTGTAGAGTGCGGCGCCCAGCAATCCGACCACCGCCGCGTTGATGCCGCGCATGGCTGCTTGCGCATTGGCACGGCTGCGAAAAGCTTCCCAGAACGGCAGCGCCCCAATGAGGACCAACATGCCGGGAAGGAAGATGCCGACGAGGCCAAGCGCTGCGCCCGGTATACCCAACGAGGACGGTCGCACCACCGCGCCAAGATAGGCCGCAAAACTGAACAGTGGTCCTGGAACCGCCTGCGCCGCGCCGTAGCCTGCGAGAAAAGCGTCGTCGCTGACCCAGCCGGGCGTCACAAACGCATCCCGCAGCAAGGGCAGCACGACGTGGCCGCCGCCGAACACCAAAGCACCGGAGCGATAGAATGCTTCGAACTGCGCCACACCTGCAGGCAGTCGCAATCCTCGCAGCAGCGGCAGCCCGATAAGAAGGACGGTAAAGATCGCCAGTGACACGCAGGCCGCCGTGCGCGAAACAGGTGCCGCAATGGTTTGCGTGCCTGCGGGCACTGCGCTGCGGCACAACCAGAGGCCGGCGATGCCGCCAAGGACGATGGCCCAGATCTGGATGATCGATGAAGGACTGAGCAGATAGAGCAGCGCTACCAGCGCGGCAATGGATGCTCGCTGCCGGTCGGGGCACAGCGTGCGCGCCATGCCCCATACCGCCTGGCTCACCACCGCGACGGCGACCAGCCTCAAGCCATGCAACATCCCCGCCCCGAGCGCACCGTGCAGCGCGTCCGCGCCATAAGAAAAAAGCACCAGGGCGATTGCCGACGGCAATGTGAAGCCGCTCCAGGCCGCCAGCGCGCCGGGATATCCGGCCCGTATCAGTCCGATGGAAAATCCGATTTGGCTGCTGGCCGGACCGGGAAGAAATTGGCAGAGCGCGACAAGATCGGAGTACGCCGCATCGCCAATCCAGCGCCGGCGCACGACGAATTCTTCGCGAAAATAACCGATGTGGGCAATCGGTCCGCCGAATGAGATCAATCCCAGCTTGAGGAACACCCGCAAGACCTCGAGCGCTGAGCTACGCGGGCGTCCGTCGTTGAGCGCGGCCATCGTTATTGGCGCTTACCGCAGAACATCGTTGCTCTTTTGCCTCGGAATCCATCGCCGCTTTGCATACCAAAGTAGGGCGATCCTGAAGCTCATTGATTTGCGCGGCGAGCACATGACTTGCAAGTAGTATACTGCCCCCATGCTCCCGATCATCCGGCTTCCAAAGAGCCTGCAGCTCCGGCTGCATGCCGCCACCGGCGCGGCACTCATGGCTCACAAAGGACAGGAAATTGATTTCGCCCGTCCCTTGGGCGAGCCGGCACTGCTGGCGCCGAGTTCGGTATCGTGGCGAATTTTCAAGAATCCCGTCGCGCTGTTCATTGGCGGGATTTCGGCCGTGATACTCGAGTTGGCCGACCCGGCAGTCCGCTCCGGTGTGTGGAATCACTCAACGTTTCGTACCGATCCAATGGGCCGCCTGCGACGCACCGGACTGGCGGCCATGGTGACGATCTACGGAGCGCGCAGTATTGCGGAGCCGATGATCGCCGCGGTGGTGCGCAGGCATGCAAAAATCACCGGTGAAACTCCCGCGGGCGTGCCGTTCTGCGCAAACGACAGCGCGCTTCTGGAATGGGTGCACGCAACGGCGAGCTTCAGCTTCGCTCACGCTTATAGCCGCTACGTGGCACCATTGAGCGGCGCTGAAATGAGCGCGTGGTACCTGGAGGGAGTGCCGGTTTCGCGGCTCTACGGCGCACTCGACGCGCCGGGCACGGAGAATGAAATGCGCGAACTGTTCGACTCTGCGCGTGGCCGCTTGGAGCGCTCGGAGATCATATTCGAGTTCCTGCAGATCATGCGCGACGCCCCGATTTTCCCCATCCAACTGCGATGGATGCAACGCACGCTGGTACGCGCCGCCGTGGAATTGATTCCGGCATGGATACGCGAACGTCTCGGACTCGACGCCTCGTATGGACTGCGTCGATGGGAACGATCGGCGGTGAAACTGGCCGGTGCTGTGGCGGATCGGGTGGTTTTGACGGAGAGCCCCGCATCGCAATCATGTCTTCGACTCGGATTGCCGCCAACCTTTTTGTACGGATGATCCGAAGCGGGACGCGCATCCCCGCCGATGCTATCATCGGCGCCGCGATGATGAACCATTCTAACGATTCCGCGGTTCGTGTCGGACCCGAGCTTTCCATCATCGTGCCCACGTTCAACGAGCGCGACAATGTCGTTGAGCTGACGAATAGAGTCCGGGAACAGCTTCGCGACATTTCATGGGAAATCATTTACGTAGATGATGACTCGCCCGACCGGACGGCGGATCTGGTGCGCGAACTGGCGGCCAAGGACGCCCGCATACGCTGCATCCAGAGAATCGGACGTCGCGGGTTGTCGTCCGCCTGTATCGAAGGAATGCTCTCGAGTTCCGCGCCGTATATGGCGGTTATCGACGGTGATCTACAGCACGATGAGCGGCTGCTGCCGCAAATGCTTGCCGAACTCAAAGCGGAAAACCTGGATGTCGTCGTCGGCAGCCGCTACTCGGACGGCGGCGGCATCGGCGAATGGGCCGCCGGGCGCGCTCGCATGAGTCGCGTGGCGGGACGTCTTAGCCGCACGCTGGTGCCCGAGGGATTGACGGACCCAATGAGCGGCTTTTTCATGTTGCGCCGGGCCGCATTCAACGGTGCGCTACGACACCTCTCGGCAATCGGTTGGAAAATACTCGCCGATTTGTTTGCCTCCTCGCAATCGCCGCTGCGCTTCAAGGAATTGCCCTATGAGTTTCGCCCGCGTCACGCCGGCGACAGCAAACTCGATTCCTTGACCCTTTGGGCTTATGCGATGCTGCTGGTCGATAAAACCATCGGCCACATCGTGCCGGTGCGCTTCGTCGCGTTCTCCGTGGTGGGCGCGATGGGAGTCGGGGTGCACTTTGCGGTGCTCACGCTGCTGTTCAGGTTTGCCAAGACGCCGTTCGTTCAAAGTCAGGCGATCGCAACGGTGCTGACGATGAGCTTTAATTTCGTGCTCAACAATGTGCTGACCTACCGCGACGAACGGCTGCGAGGCCTGCAGTGGCTGCGCGGCTGGATTTCATTCAATCTTGCATGCAGCGTTGGCGCCGCAATGAACGTCGGGCTTGCCACATATCTCTGGCAATTGAGCGGCATTTGGTATTTTTCCGCGATAGCGGGAATTGCCGTGGGCGCTGTATGGAATTATGCCGTTACCAAGAGATTGACCTGGCGTGACCCGGGCGCTTGAGCAACCGGTTCAGTCAAGCGTTTGCAGGGTCGTGTCCGCTCGATCCGGCTGAATCGCATCGGGCTGCGGCTGCGCCGTCGGCCACGACCTGCTCGAGAACAGTGAGATATTCAAGGTAGCGTCTGCGCCCAAGAGCGGTGATTTTGCAGCGGGTTTGAGTGCGGGCACCGTCGAAAGATTTCGACACGCTCACCAGCTTTGCCTCTTCGAGCACGAGCAAGTGCCGGTTCAAATTGCCATCTGTCAATGCGCACAATTCCTTCAGTTCGCTGAATGCGAGCCCTTTCGAGTGAGTGATCAGCGATGTCAGTACGCTCACGCGAGCACGCTCGTGGATCACCCGATTCAGTCCGCCATAGGCGAAACGCGACGACCCGCCTGATTTCTTGTTACGTATCTTCAATTGATTTCTCGAAACCGTAATGCAAAACAGCCGCTACCATCAATTGTCCCACGCCGAATGGAATCCCCATACTCCACGGAGAAAAGGTCTTTGGGCCGCTTTGCAGCGCGAGGCAGGTCAACCCGGCAAGCAGATACCAAATGCCGACCGCGAAGGTTTGACGGGGCAAAAAGCGGCAGGATGCGAACACGCCCAGGCTGAACAACAATTGCCATAATCCCGGCAGCATCCACAGTTCCTGGGGTGCAGCCCATACGAGCACTGCGGTCAGCAGCAATCCGACGACCAGCGCCGGCAAAAACTGCTCCACCGCCGCCTGAATCATCTCGTTGGCCAAGCCGGTATGAACCCGCCGCGTACGGCGAATCATTTCCGTGGCAGTCAGCCCCACCGCTATCAGCGCCGTTGTTGCCCAGACCAAAAAGAACGCGAAGAAATCCCTGCCATCCTTGGTGATTCCGCTCTGAATTGCGGCAACCAGCAACGCGAGTATGCCGCTGGCGGCTATGGATATGGGACCGTAACCGCGAAATTGCGTGTCGCGCGCCACTTGGGTGCGAATGGCATTGATTTCTGCCAGGGCTTGGCGCAAATCGCTCACGCATCGCCTCCGCTGACTCCGCGGATTGGTAGGCCGATTCTCGCTAGGTCCACTCGAGCAGTTCCCAGCGATAGCCGGGTTCGTCATAGGGCGTATCGACGGAAGAATCGTCGATATAGTAGACGCCGGTGCTCTCGCGGGCAACCCAGCGACCCACTTCGGGCGCGAACCAAACCGTTTCCTGTCTTTGGCAAGCGCTGCGTGAAAAATCAACCGACCTGAAGTTGACCAGGTTTGTGAACCTCAAAGCCCTGAACTGCCCCGCCGGCACACTGATCATCTCCCAGCCGTGCGCCGCCATGGTCTGATCCCATGGCAACCCCGCTTCATTGCTGGGGGTTTTGTACCTGGTATTGACGTGGGTTTTCCAGCCAGGCACCAATTGTGTGGGCCACAGCGGTATCGGAGTCTCATAGACTTGTACTTGACTCCAATGCGGATCCACCAATATCGCGCCCCATGGGTCTTGGATCTCGCTTGGCAAGGGTCCGGCGGTCAGCTCGCGGCGCGGGATGTACTTGCGCAACCAAGCGGTGCCCCATGTCGGGTCCGGGGCGGCGACCTTGGTGGCCTCATTGCGCGAATCGATATCGATAGTGCGGCCTACCGCGGCGACGCTATCGATTTGATCGTCGATCAGCGCGCGGGTGAAGTAATCATGCTTGGCGTAGCGCCAGGATTGACCTACCGCCGGCGGACGAGCGCTCGGCGCGGATACGTCTTGCCCCGCCACTCCCCCGCGGCGCGTTGCGCAGCCAACGGAAAAAGCGGCAGTGGAAAGCAAGAAGGATCTTCGAGTCACGTGAGCCATGGATATCTCCCGATTGCCATAGATCGACAATGCTTTCGCAGCATCGTTCAAACCATTGATTGAAACGCAAGCCTGTGGCCAGGAACGTCTCGTCCCTGGCCACATGGCGAACTCACCGGCCGACGTTCCGGCTCGGCTAGAAGTTGTAGTTTACGCCGGTCGAAACGCCGAGCGGATGGCATCCGCCCCAGGTCGTATTTCCTGCGCTGGTGTAGTCGATGATCGGCTGGGTCGTGCCATCATGGCAATCGGTCTTGATGCCATGGCCACCGGCGCCGAGATCATAGTGCGCATTGCCGTGATTGATGGTTTCCGCAATATCGACATACCAGTACAGGTTCTTGTCCAAGCGGTGCTTCTACGCCGACCGTGATACATGTTGGCATAGTCTCGGTGTTGTTCGGGTTGTAGTTATGCTGCCCGCCAGGATCGCCCGGCGTTCTACCGGCATGTGCCCAGCCCAGGCTCAAGTTGTCCTTGCGGTGAGAGTCCTGGGTAGCTGCAAACCAGAAGCCATTTCGTCTGCCGCTCGTTCTGAAATTCCAGGGCGGCGCGGAAACTTGCGCGTCATGTCGTTCGTAAATGGCGCTCACCGTCAGGCCGAAATCGAACGCGTACTGCCCACCGACCTTGAATGCCGCCTCGTCGCCGATGTCGCTGAGAACTCCGGGGTCGCATTGACCAGTAGTACTGGCGGAGCTGTGCCGGGTACTCGGCCGCGAAGGTGTTGTAATCCGTCGCAGTCGATGAGCAGGCCCGAGCGGACGCGTCGGGACCGCCACCGCCGCGGCGGTCGCGAGTCCAGAGAGTTGCCATAGTACGGACTGTTGGAGCCGATGCCGTCGCTGTTGCGGTTGACGTTCTTGTGCAGTTCGTAGGCCGCCGTCACGTAAATCGGTCCGTCCTCGAATTTCAGGTCGACGCTGTACGCATTGTCGAAGGCGCCGTCAGTCGCAGGCCAGCAGCAGATTGCCGCTGCCCGGTACGTTGCCGCCGGCGCAATCGGGCGAGCCCGCGGATTGTCACCTCGTTGTAGGGGGTGCGGTTCTGGCCCGGCGAAAACAACGCATCGAAGCTGAACACACCGCCGAACTTCGGCGATTCGTACCATATCGAGTGATCAATTCGGGTGCCGAACTCGACCCGGTTGTCGCCGCCGGTATTGCCCATGACCGCAGCATAGTCGCCGAGCATGCCGGAGAAGGGGTTCATGCGATCCGTGGAGGTCTTGTACGGCGTGTACGTGGTTCCAGCCTTGAACTTACCCCAGGCACTGTTGGAAATACCGACGAAGGAATTGCCGTAGCCGATGCCGGCCTTGGTGACGTTGGATTGAGCCGTATAGCCAGTACTCGCCCCCGGGGCTGAAGTAATTGATGGTTGAACTTCGATCTGGTAGATGAAATCGAAGGCGCCGCCAGGGATGGTGTGCGAGCCGCGGTAGCCAAGCACCGACTTGTTGGTCGATAGATCCGCCTGCCAACCGACGCGGCCGACAGGGCCAACCTTTTGGCCAAGCTGTGTATACACAGGGTTGGTCGGGTCATACGCAGAAAAGTGATATGCGCCCAACTCGCTCATGCCCTTGGTTGCGTAGTCTGCCGACACATCCAAGGTGCCGTAAAAGCCCTTGGCGAATTTCTCAAACGCCGGCTCGGGCGGCGCTTGCTTGGCGAGCGCCGGCCCTGCGGGCGGCGCAGCTGGGGGCGCAGCCGGCGGCGCGGTCACAACCGGTGGTGCAGCTTGCTGCCTCTGCAATGCTTCGACTTGCTTCTGCAAAGCATCCATGCGCTCCATCATCTGCCGCATTTGTTCCTTGAGCGCTTTATTCTCCTGCGCGTCATCCGCGAGGGCGCTGCCCTGGACGAGAAAGTTAGCGGCGCATGCTGCTAATGCAATCAGCATAGGCCTCGCCAGTCTTAGATTAAGCATCGTGTGCTCCTCTTGAAGGTCGTTTGTTCAATTCAGCCAAGAAATTTGTTCTTACCGTCGGAGTCAGGGGTAGCCGAGCGCTGCGAGGTTCTTGTTGTCGCGCTGAGCGCACAACCGCGTTGCCGAGGCCTGCCTTAGGCAGCGCGGGGACAAAGCTTGCGGCAGTTGCCACCATCGCGATGAGCGAAGCCCGGGTCGCGATCGGGTAAGCAATCGAGTAATTCAAGGCAAAAAGCGCGGTTGCGTCGCCACTGGTCTCATGTACCCCCCGTTTTCATCGCACGAATCAAGCGATTCGCGCGCTTACTCTCTTTGTGTTCTCTCGGTGGTATACCATATATGAATCGGGTACGCGATACAACATTCGTTGCTTGCACGCAACATGAGGGGCACCAGTAGCTTTACCCCGCAGAGTGTATCGCCCGATGTGCGGCAATCTTTAGTTACGGTTGGGCTCGACCAAACGCGCGCTGGCCTTCCGCCGCCTGCCAGATCAGCAGTATCGGTACCCCGACCGAAATATCGCGCGCCCTTTTCAACAGCGATACGGCGAGCCCGACTTCAGCTCCGACTCCGAACAGCGGCGCGAGAATTGCGTAGGCCGCCTCCTGCACGCCGAGCGCATTGGGGATGAGCGCCGCGATGCTGCGTGTCGCACATATGAGGCTCTCGATGGCGAGCACCGCCGCGAGGTCGAGATGCGCCCCCATCAACCGAAACGCGATCCATACTCCGATCGCGCTGGCGATCCATCCTGCAAAATGCAGCGCCACGGAAACGCCAACGCGCAGCGGCGAGCGATAGATAGCTTGCAGTGCGGCGGTTACCCCCGCGGTGGCCGCCACAGCACCCGGGAAAATACGCGACAGCAACCTCGCCGTCATGTTCTGGCTGGAGCGCTGCAAAGCGAGAAACACCGCGCCGGCGATGCCGGCAAGCGCCAGCCCGACGATGAGGCCCGTGGTGAGCGAGTGCGTGAATGGGGTACGCGGGACGCGGGCGTTCAAAATGGCGACGCCGAGAGCAATGTATGCGATCTGCGCCAGCATCTCGGTGGTCACATCGACGATCATTGAGGCAAACACCAGGGGCTGGGAAATTCCATGCAGAATCGCCGCGCGCGCGCCGATCACGATTCCACCGACCTGAGAGAACGGCAGCACTTCGGTGGCGGCGTCCCGAACCATGCGCGCCCAGACAAGTAGCCTCAAGTCCTTGAGGGGCGAGTCGCGCAGCAAAACGTACCAAGCGGCTCCCAGGATAAGAAACGGAGCCAAGACGTACAGGCAAAGTATTGCAAACCCGCCCCACCCCACCGCCACCGCCGCGGAGAATACCGCCGCAAAGCCGACGTACGTGACGAGGTACAGTGCAAGAGCGAGCCCGAAGGCCGCGATAATAGCGATGCGGAGTTTCACGCAGTAAGCGATCGTGCGCTGAGGCGTTCGGCGCTATGAGCGCATGAAACGGCGTGCCAGTCGCGCCACAGCCGGAACCACGGCGGGTCGCAGCAAACGCTTGTCATAAGCACTCATCCGCCGATCGTTTTCGGCCAAGCAGATGTCGATCAGGGTGGCCACGTTTATATCGTCGCCGACCGATTTTGCCCCGGTCACGGTGAAATTGTTGTCTTGTACGCCGCTTCCCATATCGCGGGCGATGCCAATGCGTTCCCAGATCAGAAACAGCCAGACTGCGAGGACTTTCAGCTCGAACCAGGGCCGCCGCCAGAACGGCATGGTGCGCCGATGCCAGGCAGCCCAATTGACAAAAAATAGTATGTGGCGCGCTTCTTCATGAATGACCGGCTCGAAGGTATCGACCAGCGCTTCAGGAAAGAAACCGGAACGCTTGGCCGATTCGAAAAGACCGAAGGCGAAAAAGCTGTCGATGCACTCGCTGTACCCGGTGACCATGAAGGCCCACTCCGGGTCGCCCGTCACCGCATATGGCGGTTCGGGGGCAAGGGTAATTCCATAGGCGGCGACCAGATTTGAGAGCACCAGTTTGTGGCGGCCCTCCTCGAACGCATTGAGCTCGATCGCCTTGCGCAGCAGAGGATCGGATGCGGTCGCGGCATACGTGGCCACGTTGGTACGTGCCCGCCCCTCGGTCTGCACGGCGATGTCCCAGATGGGCAGGCTCACCAGGCGATTACGCGCCTCCTCGTCGAGCGCCGGCCAATCGATGACCGCCGGTTTGTAGGGATCGAATGTATCCAACAGCGTCCGGCAAAAAAGACTCTTATGCGCCTCGCTGCCGCGGCGAATGGGTCCGACGGGGAAGGACTCCTGCGCGCTCGATTCGGAGATCGCCGACATGGGCGCATTCACGGCAGCAAACCCCCGTTGCTCATCGCACCACGTACTGCGCCCGGGTGCAATGCCGCTTGCGAGGCCAGGAAATCGCTGAATCCGCCAAGCCGCAGCGAAGTATCGCGACTCGCCTCGACAACCTCCGCGGACTTGAGCGCCTCGAATTCTTCGCGATAGCGATAACCCGGCGCAGCCCCAGAGTAAGGGCCGGTGGCGGGATGCAGATAGATCTCGCTCAAGCCCTCCGGCAAGCTGCGGATCAAACCGCTGAGACGCTCTTTGCTCATCTGTCCGGACCAATGCAGTCCGAAGACCTGATCGGGCACGAGCAACCCGGCTGCGCGATAGCGGCGGCGCAGAAGATGCGCGAAAGGCTGCGTCAGCAGTGCCGACCCCCCGCGCGCGCGTTCCACGTTTCGTAGTACCTGCTTAGGCTCGATGGGCACGCGCGCCGCGCGCAGACCGAATCGAGCGCCAATGGCGGCGATCAGGCCGCCGACAACCGGATGCAGATGGAAATGCTTGTGCGCGTTGCAATGGTCGAGGGGCAAGCCGGTGGCGCGAAACGCCTCGAACTGCGCGGTGATTTCCGCCGCAACCTGGGCGCGCGCCTCGCGGCGAATGGCGATAACAAACCCGAGCGCCGCCATATCGGAGCGAAACGCGCCGTTGACGTCGACTAGATGGCTAAGCCTCGATGCGGGCAGCAACGGCCGGCCTTCCACCAGCACCACATGCAGGCCGATGCGCAAAGCAGGCATGCGCCGCGCGCGCGCAACGGCGTCCGCTGCCGCCGGCGCCGCGACCATCAGGCTCGCAGCCGTGAGAACACCGCCGCGGTGGGCCGCTTCGACGGCCTCGTTGACTTCGCGTGCCGCGCCGAAGTCGTCCGCCGTGACGATCAATCGCTTCAAGCGGTGTCCTGTCGCGTCCGCAGGAAGTGAAAGAACTCCACACCCTCGCGCAGCCGGCGCTTCATCATTTCGGGACTGGCGATCATTTCGGCCACGATGGCTGCGATCTTGGACGGGCGGAAATAGAATTTCTTGTAGAAGTCCTCGACGGAATCGAATATCTCGGTGTGGCTCAAGTGCGGATAGTTCAGCGGCGCGATCTGCGTGCCTTCCTGAGTCAGCAGATCGATTTCCTCGTTGTACAGCCAACCGTTTTCCTTCGCCTGCCGGTACAGGAAGGTGCCGGGATAAGGGGCGGCCAGCGACACCTGAATCGTGTGCGGATTGATCTCCTTGGCAAAATCCAAGGTCTGCTGGATGGTTTCCTTGGTCTCGCCGGGCAGACCCAAAATGAAGGTACCGTGGATGACGATGCCCAACTCGTGGCAGTCCTTGGTGAAGCGGCGCGCAAACTCCACGCGCATGCCCTTCTTGATGTTGAACAGAATTTGCTGGTTGCCAGATTCATAGCCGACCAGCAGCAGCCGCAGGCCATTGGCCTTCATGACTTCCAGCGTCTTGCGCGGCACATTGGCCTTCGCATTGCACGACCAGGTGATGCCGAGTTTGCCGAGCTCCCTGGCGAGCGCCTCGACACGCGGCAAGTTGTCGGTCAACGTGTCATCGTCGAAGAAAAACTCCTTCACCTGCGGGAAAGCGCTCTTCGCCCATTTCATTTCAGCGACGACATCTTCGACCGAGCGCACCCGATATTTATGCCCGCCCACGGTTTGCGGCCACAGGCAGAAGGTGCAGCGCGATTTGCAGCCGCGACCCGTGTAGAACGAGATATAGGGATGCTTGAGATAGCCGCCGAAATAGTTCTCGATTTTCAGATCGCGCTTGTACACCGGCGTTACCCAGGGCAGCGCATCCATGTTCTCGAGAACCTCGCGGTTCTCATTGTGCACGATGGCGCCCTCGGCATTGCGGTATGAGAGCCCTTTGATGTCGCTCCAATTCTTGCCGTCGGCGACTTCCTTGATGGTGAAGTCGAATTCGTTGCGCGCCACGAAGTCCACCGCGCGTCCCGCGATGAGACTCTTCTCGGGCTCGACCGCGACCTTGGCGCCGATGAAGCCGATCTTGATGTCCGGATTGATCGCCTTGATCATCTCGGCCGTCTTCACGTCCGCTTTGAACGATGGAGTCGAGGTGTGCATCACCACCAGATCGCGGTTCTTGAACTCCCCGGCGATGTCCTCGAAGCTCAAGCGGTGCGGCGGCGCATCGATCAGCTTTGAGTCCTCGACCAGCGCGGCGGGCTGCGCGAGCCACGTCGGATACCAGAAGGAGCGCACCTCGCGCTTCATTTGATAACGGGCGCCGGCGCCGCCGTCATAGCCATCGAATGATGGCGGATGCAAAAACAATGTTCTCATGGCGTTACCCTCACAACCAATTCGACGGAACCATCTGGAGTCACCTCGAAATGGTCATCTCGCCAGCGTACGCGGCGATTGCGAAAACTCAGGACCCAAAGGCTCATGCTCAGCATATCCCTAAAGGGCACTATAAACAGCTGAGCCGCGCCCGCGTTCGCTTGGCGCGTTTGCAAATGCAGCAGACAGCGGGCAAGCGCGGCGACCGCGAACATGGCCAATGCCGGCAGCGCGCCTCTGGACAAACAGGCGCCAATGAAAGCCACCGGAATCGTGAACGTGACGAAGCTGAAACTGTAGCCGGCCGGCCGCAACGTGCGAATCGTGCGCAGCCAGCGCAGTTCGTGTCCGACCAGCTCTGCGAACCTGCGCTCCGCGACGGCGATCTCGACCACTACGTCGGACAGCACGGTGCGCAAGCCGACTCCTCGGGTCAACTCCCCCAGGCGGTAGTCGTCGGCCAATTGATCGACAATCGACATGAAACCCCCGATGCGCGAAAGCGCATCGCGCCGCAGGGCAATACTTGCGCCAAACGCAAACGCGCGCGAACCGGCCATGGCGGTGACCCGGACCGACGGCATGAACCATTCGTTGATGAACATCGATTCCAAACGCGACCACAGGCCGCCTCGCGAGACGCCTCGATACGGACAGGTGACGATGCCGACGTCCGGCTCGAGCAGCGGCGCCACCACTTTGGCGAGGTAATTGCGCGCTACCCGGACGTCGCTGTCCGAGACGACAATGTAGTCGTGGTCGGCGTACGCCATCATATTGACGAGGTTGCTCACCTTGCGGCTGCTGCCGTGTTGCCTGCTGTCGATGACGATCCGCAGATCGCGCTGCGGGAATTCGCGCTGCAGCCGCTGCGCAATGCCAATGACGGGATCGTTGGGGTCGGCCACGCCGAAGATCACCTGAAACACCGGATACTCTTGATTGCAAAACGATCGCAAGCATTCGTAAGTTTCAGTCTCTGCGCCGCATAGCGGCTTCAATACTGTCGCCGCCGGCAGGTCGCGCCGGGGAGCGTGCGATACGCGAAGCCGCCCGCGAACCGCCAGCCAAGCGATGACGGCATACAGCATCGCGGCAGCGCCAAGCGCATATCCGCACCATGTCAACAACGTGCTGGCGATAGGATTACTTCCTCAAAACTCAATTCTATTGGCGGCTCCAAGGGTGCTGCCATTATGAAGAGGTAATTTTACCCGATCCGCTGCATTTGACGCCACCGCACATTCGCTTTTTGGCCATGGCGGTTTCCGGGGCGGGAACCTTTCTGCCTGCACAATGTCGCTATGCTCTGCGCAGCAAAGTATCAGAACCGCTTTGAAAATCCTACCGACAAGCCGCCCGGCAGGATCTGAACCGACAGGGGAACGGCGCGAGTGGTGCTCCAATACCCCACCGCGGTGCCCAGGGCCCACCCGGCGATGACGTCGGTCTGCCAATGCGCCTGACTTTTCAAGCGCGCGATGGCGTCGTACGCCGGCAGGAGCTCGAGCGCCCACACCCAAGGATCCTGCCGGCCGTAGTTCACGATGAATGGTGTGACGAAGCTCGCCTGCAGGGTGACTTCCCCGCTCGGAAAGCTCTCATAACCGCTGCCCTTGAACCAGGCATTGGGATTGTCGCCCTGGTAAGGGCGGGCGCGGCTGAAGCCGTACTTGAGTAACTGAGCGGCGACGCCGGAAATCACCGACGAATCGACCGTTTGCCAGTAAGTGTGGCCCAATTCATCGTCATTCCCGTACCACAAGCTCCCGGCCACCTCGAGAGCGATGACTCCGTCCTGCAGCGCCGTTTGATACTTCCTCGCCCAGATGCCGTTTTCATCGAGCGACCATTCGTGATCAAATCCGGCGTAACTCCTGCTCGAGGTCAGCACCAGCAGGGGGAGCAACAGCACGGGCAGCCAGAGCCGCAGCTTACGAGTAAATTCGATGCGCATCTGATCCTCATGCTGCGAAACGGTAGCTTGACATCTGCGAACTTTGCAGTACAAAGTACATGCAAGTTCACCTGATTCGCAAGTACCTTGCTGGAATTGTTCGATGACGAGATGGATTCTGTTGAGCCTGTGTCTGTTGTGGCTCAAGCCGGCAGGGGCTACCGCGCCATTCGATCTCGGAGAATTTCACGGGCGGGTGGTGTATTTGGATTTTTGGGCCTCATGGTGCGCGCCCTGCAAACAATCGTTTCCCTGGATGCAGACCATGAAAAATACCTATGAAGAGCGCGGCCTCACGATCGTGACCGTGAATCTGGATGCCGACCGCGCCGATGCCGATAGATTTCTGGCCCAACTCAAACCGACGTTCGATGTGCGCTTCGATCCCAAGGGAGGACTTGCCGAGACCTACAAAGTCAAAGGCATGCCGTCGAGCATACTCATCGATCGGCACGGCGTGCCACGCTTCACCCACGTCGGCTTTCGACCGGTGGATGCACCGCTCTACGAAGCTCAAATCCGTGAACTGCTGGAGGAACCATGAACCTGGGTCGCTTGAGTTTCTTATGCTGCATAGCCGGCGCCGTATTCGTGTCCGGATGCAGCTCAATCGGCGTCAAACCCTGGCAGCGGGACGTGCTGGCACGCCAGGAAATGCAACTTGACTCCGATCCTCTCGACCAGGCGATTGACGATCACATGTATTTCAGCAAGGAAGCATCTTCGGGTGGCCGTTCATACGCCGGCGGCGGGTGCGGATGCAATTGAAGCCGAAGGCGCGGTTGCCGCTGGCGCGCTCGCCCAACGCTTCGGTTGCGCGGCGGCGCTTGATGGCAGCGAGCTGCGCGCTGCTGAGCGCGGGGGCGGCGCGCAGCCAAGCAAGTCGCATCGAAGACACTGTCAACGGACTGTTGAAGGATTGGTCGGTGGATTCCGCGTTGGCGTATTACCACGAGAATGGCCGCATCCAGGCAATTGAGCCCGTC
Organism: uncultured Gammaproteobacteria bacterium; assembly: GCA_963787695.1. Classification (GTDB taxonomy): domain Bacteria; phylum Pseudomonadota; class Gammaproteobacteria; order Steroidobacterales; family Steroidobacteraceae; genus Bog-1198. The sequence goes on along the minus strand of CAWBDX010000002.1, from coordinate 3,529,629 downwards.
GTTGATGTATCGAGGATTTACGCGGATGGCAGCGCGCTGAATTTCAATGTGACCTTCGATGCGCTTTCGGGCGCCAGCCCAAACGGCGCATTGACCAGCCGCACGGCCCAGACATTCGCATCGCCGTCCGGCACCAGCTTGACCGGTCCCCACACTTACACCACCGCTCCCGGCCAATTGCCGGTCGATCCGAATTACCATGATCAGCGCCTCGCGGTCGGCGGGAACTGGAGTGTGCCCATCACTCGAACGGACCAGCTGAGCATCGGCGGCAAATTCTCTGATGAGCACGATTTTTTCTCCGCTACGGTAAATGCTTCGATCTCGCATGACTTCAACGACAAAAACACGACGCTGTCGTTCGGCGTCAGCAATGAGTATGACCGCTTGAGCCCCATCGGCGGTGCGCCGCTGCCGGGGAGCAATTACACGTTGTTCGAAAAAACGGCAGGCAAGACCAAGGACGGGGTTGCGGGGCTGCTCGGCGTGACCCAAGTGATGACTCGCGATTGGCTTACTGAGTTCAACATCTCGGTCGATCGATTCACGGGGTATTTGAACGATCCGTACAAAATCACCTCGATCATCGATAGCGCCGGCGACACCACCGGGTATGCGTATGAGAGCCGCCCTGATCAACGCGTGCGCAAGAGCGCGTATTGGGAAAATCGAGTCGCCTGGAGTTCGCAGTTGTCGACGGCTCTGTCGCTGCGCTATATGAGCGATGATTGGAGCGTGCGCTCGGACACCGCGCAGCTGCATCTGCGCTGGGTTTGGGCCGATCGCGATCGGTATATCGAACCCACCATTCGCTGGTATCGCCAAACCGAGGCCAATTTTTATACCCCTTTTATCCTAGGCGCCGAAACCTCGACCACCGGCTACCAGTCCTCTGATTCGCGACTCGGTCCGTTTCATGCGCTAACCTACGGCGTGAAATTCGCGAAGAAATTTGCCGGGCCAGGCGCTAGCGGCGGCTCTGAAGTCAGTGTCCGCGCGGAGTACTATCAGCAGACATACAATGTGCGGGTGCCGGTGCCCCCCGGCCTGCAGGGTCTCGATCTGTATCCGGGTCTCAATGCGATTCTGGTTCAGGTGGGGTGGCGGTTTTAGCTCAATCAGCAAGCATCCTGCGACCTGGCGACGTTGTGCGAATGTTTTAATGAGAGCCCCCGAAACGAACCATCGAAGGCACGCGGCCGCGCCGCTGGTGCTATTGATGTGTGTCGGTTTGGCTCGATTGGCACAGGCGCAAACCGATGAGATCCAGGTCTACGACGCGCAGATCGCCGCGCCCGGCGTGTTCAACCTTACCTGGCACAACAACTACACGCCTGATGGACGCACCAGTCCGTCGTTCCCGGGAGGCATCACTCCCAACCACACGCTCAACGGTGTTTCGGAGTGGGCCTACGGGGTCACGGATTGGTTTGAAGCCGGTCTTTATACGCCGCTGTACAGCATCAGCGGGACCAGCGCCTGGACCTACAACGGCTTCAAATTGCGGACACTGTTCGTGAAACCCGATGCTGCCAACCAACCTTTCTTCTACGGCGTGAATTTTGAATTCAGTTGGAACAGTGCGCACTGGGATCAAAACCGCAATACCGGAGAAATCCGCCCCATCATCGGATGGCACCTCGGCTCTTACGACCTCATCGTCAACCCGATTCTCGACAATTCCTACAAGGGATTTTCGCGCCTCGATTTCGCGCCGGCGACACGCCTCGCTTATAACCTCAACAAGACGTGGGCGCTGGCTGCGGAGGAATATGATGATTTTGGCCCGATCCGCGGATTTTATCCGGCGTCACAGCAGCAACATCAACTCTTCGGCGTCCTCGACTACAGCGGCAAACCTTGGACGATCGAGGCGGGAGTCGGCGTCGGATTGACCAATGCGACCGATCACATGGTGCTGAAACTCATATTGTCACGCGATCTGAATTAGGGCGGTCATCGCAGGACCCAGCATCGAACGCCCTCATCCTCCAAGTACTGTTCCGCCCGCGCGCCGTGCAGCAACGCCAATGTCGCAAGCACGCCCGCTTCCGTACAGCTGCTGGCCGCAACCGTCACTGAGCGCGGCGATCCCGGCACCGGCCATCCTGTTCGGGGATCCAAAATGTGGCCATAGCGAATGCCGTCTCTAAGAAGATAGCGCCGCGAATCGCCGCTGGTCGCGAGCGCACCGTGCTCAAGGTCCAGCAGCAGCGTCGCCTCCCGCACCGCATCCGGCCGCTCGATTCCGACTTGCCACGGACCACGCGGCGGCGGACGATTCGCGCGCAAATCGCCGCCAAAATTGATGAGGAAGGGTGCCGAGACGCGGGTTGCGAGCAGTTCGTAAACCCGGTCTACCGCATACTCCTTGCCGATTCCCCCGAAGTCCAATTCCATACCGGCCGGCAACAGAAGATGCGGCGATTGCCAGCGGACTTTGTCGAAACCCACCAGTGGCAGCAAACTTTCCACCAGCTTAGGTTCAGGAACACGATCCGATCCATCAAACTTCCAGGCACGGCGTAGTACACCTGATGTGATATCGAAGAGGCCTTCGCTCAGATCGTAGCATTGCCTGGCAAAATCGATCAGCGCTGCCGTTTCCTCATCCACCTCGAGCGTTGTGCCGCGATGTCCATGAATCCAGGCGGTGATGCTGTCGTCCCGGTAGCGGCTGAATTTCTTCTCGATTCGCAACGCTTCCGTCGCCGCAATTGTGCCCAGCGCCAATGCCGAACCGTGCTCGGCCGAAGACCATAACACTTCACACGGACTCGCCATCGCAGTGAACTTTGCAGCCAGCAGTTCGCCGCGGGCCTCGACAATGACGGCCTCATGCGCATCGCTAGTTGCGGCCATGACCCATGCCCAGTGACGTGGAGCAGGCGGGCGGCGAATTGACCGGATTGCAGCGCGCGACCGCACCGTGCGGCAGGCTCACGGAATAACCCGACCATGGCGCAGGCTCCGATGCCGGATAATCGGTGCTGAGAATTTGCGCGCCGCTGGCAAGAGCCTCGTCACGGCGCGCCGTATCGTTGCTCCGCCCTTGCTTGGTGTCTGCATCGGTTCGCGTGCGCACCAGGTAGCCTTTGCGCACCAGCGCCGCGATGGCGTCCTCGGTGCCGTCGTTTTCCTCGGTAAACGCACAGTCGGGGTGGCCCGGCTCGGCGTTGGTAAAGATGATCCGGCCGGCAAGTGAAGGATGCCCCGTAAGGTACAGCGGCCCGACGTCGCGCTGGTCCATCAGGAACACGACTTTACCGCGCGCGGTCGCCAAAGTTGGCCAATTGTTGCTCAGCACGGCTTGTTCCAGAGTCTCAAATCTGCCGCGTACCTGGTCGGGCGCAATCATCTCGCGCCGCGGAAAAACCGCACGAATCTCGGCGTCCAGGGCATCGAACGTGGAACTGGTGAATCTCTCGGTGGTCTGCGCGTGGTATTGCGGCGGAAGATCGGTCTGCTTGGTCTCGAGAAGAATGTAAATCGGCAGATGACGCGGATGCGCCCGCGACCATTTGCGAACTATATTGAGGCAGGCAATCAGCGGCTGGCAGGTACTGCGGTAGTCGATGTCCTGGACGTGCATTACCTTGAAGCCCGGCTTGCGCATCAGTCCTTGGGGATCAAAGTCGGGATCCTTCGCAAGGCCTGCCGCAGCGATGGCATCGGGTCCCGAAGGGTGCGCGTAGCGGCCGCCCTCGGAATCGGCAAAGATGTCCAGCTCGATCTGCCGCACGCCCGAGCTCAACTGCAGATCCAGGGGGCGGTGCCGGTAGTCGAGCGCTTGGTAGAGCTTCGGATTCTTCTGCTTCATGAGCTCGGCCTCGCCAAGGCTCAGGCCCGCGTGATAGCTGTTGTGCGTGCCGATGACCTGTATCTGATTCATCCGCACGGAATCATCCGCCGCGCCAAATCCCACGGCCATGGCCGGCAGGCTGATGCACAGAATCCAGACACGCAAGCCAATGCATTGGACGGGCGACATTTAACTACCCCTCGCGCGACGACGCGATGGCCTCGTGCAAGGTAGCGAAGATCCGCGCTGCGCCGACCACGGCGCTGATGCCATGCCGGTCCATGTCGGAGCGCAGGTAAGGACTGACGCGGCCAAAAATCACGGTGACATTTTGCTGCTTGAGTTCGCCTAACAATCCGCAAACCGACCGAGCGGCGGAATAGTCTATGTCAGTGATCGCGCCGGCATCGACTATGAACCAGCGCACGGGCGTCGGTGCGCGCTTCACCAGGGCGTGCACTTCATCGCAAAACCGCTCCTTGTTTGCGTAGAAAACATCCGCGCCGAAGCGATAAACAATGAGGCCCGGCGCGGTCTCCTTGCCGGGCGCCGCGGGCGCCGGGATCCAGCGGCCGGTTGGATCCGGCACGAGCATGGTCGTGTGCGGCCGATAGCTGTGGCGCACGTGCCTGAAAAGCGACAGCGCGATTGCCAGCAGAATGCCCTGCTCCACGCCCACCGCGACGACGGTCAGCGCGGTGAACGCGGCGAGGTAGAATTCACCGGGACTTTCGCGCCGTATGTCGCGCAGGCATGCCACGTCGATCATCCCCACCGCGATGGTGAACACGATCGCCGCCAATGCGCATCGCGGCAGGTATTGCAACGGGCCGGTCAGCACCAGCAGCACCAAAAGCGCCGTCGCGGCCAATGCGAGTTGCGCAATCTGGCTGCGCGCACCCAGGCGTACCGCCATCGCAGTCTGTGTCGGGCTGCCGTTGACCACGAAGGTGCCGCTGATCGCAGCGCCGATGTTCGCCGCCGACAGTCCCAAAATGTCCGCATCTTCATCGACGCTCTCCTGGAAGCGCGCCGCGAAACCGTACGAGGTCGCGGCACTTTGAGCGATGATGATCACGAAGCATGATGCGGCCACTGGCAGCAGCGCCAGAATTTCGCTCCAGGTGACCTTGGGCAGCCCAAAGGGCGGCAAACCGCCGGGCACCATGCCGATGACGGCGATGCCGCGTTCGGCAAAGTGAAACGCGGCGCTTGCCGCTATCACGCCAATCACGATCAGCAGCGAAATCGGCAGTCGCGGGGCGAAGCGATTCCCCAGTAATATGCCGGCTGCAACGGCGGCGGACAGTGCGATGGTCGGAACATTGGGTTGCGACAGGCCGTGCACAACCCCCCAGGCCTGAACCAGCGTGTAGCGCGAATCCACCGCGACGCCCGTCATGTCGCGCAGCATCGCGATGCTCACCTGCAGTCCGACGCCGGCGAGAAATCCTACCAGCACGGTACGCGAGAGAAAATCCGCAAGAAATCCGAGTTTGAAAATCCGCGCGGCCAGCAGCGCGCCCGCCGTCAGCAGCGCCACCATGCCGACCAGCGCCAGGTACTGCGCGCTGGCAGGAACCGCCATCCGCGACAGTGAGCTTGAGAAGATAGCGGCGGTTGCCGAGTCGGCGGCCACCACCAGATGCCGGGACGATCCGAATATGGCAAATGCGATGACCGGCAGCAACAGCGTGTAAAGACCAGTGACCACGGGCGTTGCGGCGATGCGGGTATAGCCCAGAACCTGGGGAATGTTGACCGAGGCAAGATTGACGCCGGCCAGGATGTCCCGGGCCAGCCCGCTGCGGTGAATCGGCCGAAGGCCCGCAAAAACCGTTAATGGCATGGTCGTCTCGGGGCTCTCAAGCGTCGCTGGCCGCTTCGAACGCGCTCCCGTACTGTTCGCGCAGACTCGCTTTTTGCACCTTGCCGGTTCCTCCAACCGGCAGCGACTCGAGGAATATCACCCCGTCCGGCAGCCACCATTTGGCCACGCGCTCCGCGAGGAATGTCAGAATCTCTTCGCGCTCGAGGGTCTGATCGACCTTGCGCACGATGAACAGCAGCGGCCTTTCTTCCCAGCGCGGATGCTTCACGCCGATGACTGCAGCCATGGCGACCGACGGGTGGCTCATGGCGGCGTTTTCCAGATCGATCGAGCTGATCCACTCGCCGCCGGTTTTGATCAAATCCTTGGCACGATCCCGGATCTGCATGATGCCCTGCGCATCGATCGTGGCGATGTCGCCGGTGGGCAGCCATCCATCGACCTGCGCGGAGTCCTCTGCCTTGTAATAACTACAGATGGTCCACAGTCCGCGCGCCATCAGTTCGCCTTGCGACTGCCCGTCGCGAGGCAAGGTGCGGCCGGACTCGTCCACTACTTTGAGCTCAACGCCAAAAACCGATTTGCCCTGCTTCGCCATCACCGCATGGCGCGCAGCGGCGGGCAAGACAGCGAGCCGCGAATCCACCGAGGTCATGGTGGCGATGGCGACAGTCTCGGTCATGCCCCAGGCCTGCCGCACTTCGATGCCGAATTCGTTGTCGAATTTTGCGATGAGGGATGGCGGCATGGCCGAACCGCCAACCAGGATCCGCTTCAGGGTCGATAAGCGCAGACCGTGTTGCTCCATGTGCCGCATCAGCGCGATCCAGATCGTCGGCACTCCCGCGGTGACAGTGACCTTCGCGCTTTCCAGCAATTCATAAAGACTCGGGGCGTCCAGGCGCTGCCCTGGCAGTACCAAAGTCGCGCCCCCGATCGGCGCCGCATACGGAATGCACCAACCATTGACGTGGAACATGGGTACCGCCGGGAGGACGGTGTCCCTGGGCGACAGCGACACCAGTCCCGGCAGGCACGCCGAGAGGGCATTGAGCACGATGGACCGATGCGAGTACAGCGCACCCTTCGGATTCCCCGTCGTTCCGGAGGTGTAGCAAAGCGCCGCTGCTGAGCGTTCATCGAATTGCGGCCAATCGAACTCATCGCGGTGCGCCGCGATCAATTCTTCGTAGCACAAAACGTTGGCCATGCTCGACATGCTGGGCATATTCATTGCATCGCTCAGGCAGATCAAAGACTCCACTTGCGGACAATGGGGAGCTATATTTTCCACGAGCGAGGCATAGGTGGCATCGAACAGCAGCGCGCGATCTTCAGCGTGATTGATGATGTAAATCAGCTGTTGCGCGTGCAGGCGCGGATTGCAGGTGTGCAGGACCATGCCGCTGCCGGATACGGCGTAATAGGCCTCGAGATGCCGATGATTGTTCAGGGCCACCGAGCCGACCGCATTCCCCGCTCTCAGGCCCAACCACCTAAGCGCATTGGCGAGTCGCTTGGCTCTGGTCCGGCAGGCAGCATAGTTGTAGTCAAACATCGCACCGTGCGTCTCGCGCGCAACGATCCGTGTCTCGCCGAATTGAGCGGCGCCATGCTCGATCACATCCGAGATCAGCAGTTGTCGATCCATCATCAGACCAGGCTGCAGCATTTGCTTTTTGTCCCCTAGCGGTTCAACGCGCCGCGCCGCAGGCAAAACATTTCCTCGAGATCGGTCACTTGCGGAGATAAATCCGCTTCGGTGATCATGAGGTCGGCCATCATCGCCCACCAACGGCGCACCACGGGTTTGTTCGGCAATTCATCCATTTGATGGCTACGCGCGCGGGTGATCACGGCAAACAAGCAGTGGTTTTCCGGGTCGCCGAAAATTTTATAGTCATGAATTCCGGCGGCCAGCAATTCCGCTTCCAGATCAGGCCATATCTCGTCGTGACGCCGCCGATACTCGCGCTCGGCGCCCGGACGCAGCAACATTCTGAAAGCGACGGTTTCGGTGTCCTGCGAGATCACTTATGCTTCCTTCGCGGCGGGGGCCAGCGTAATTTGGATGTTTGCGCGCGCACATGCAAGCGGGGCTTTTATGGTAAAGCGACGGGACTTTTTGCTGAATTCCGCAGGCGCCAGCGCGGCGCTGTGTGCATTGGGAGCCGCGGCGCCCGCTACGCCGACGGCGAAAAGCCCCAGACCGGTCCTTGCGCCGAGGCCGGATGTGCTCGATCCGAGCTTGATCGACGAGCGCCTCGATTGTCGTTCGGTGAGTTTCGAGAATCCAACGGGGGCGCGGGGTGGCGGCGGCAAGTCGAGTCGCGGTCGCAAGGGCCGTCCGTTTCACATCCTCGATCCCGGAGAGAAGGTGGTGCTGGCGGATATCGCCGCGCGCGGCACGTTGCGCCACTTCTGGATGACGCTCGGGTCGTGGCCGCCGGAGGTGATGCGGGCGCTGCGCCTCGAGGTGTTCTATGACGGCCTGTCGGAACCCAGCATTTCGGTACCCGTTCTGGATTTCTTTGGATTGCCTCACGGCCGCCTCGCTGAGTACTACTCGGCGTTGATTTCCGCCAACGAGGGTCGGGGTCTTAACTGCCACATCCCGATGCCGTTTGGACGTGCTATTCGAGTGGAATTTACCAATGAGTCGGCGCGGCATGTCACCCTCTACTACCAGATCGACTACACATTGGAGCCGTCGATTGCGCAGAGCCCCAGCTATCTGCACGTGACCTTCAGACGCCAGAATCCGACCGCCATCGGCCGGGATTTTGTCATTGCGGAGGGGCTTGAAGGGCCGGGGCGTTTTCTCGGCTGTTCCGTGGGTATCCGCGTACTCAACAAGGGCCATTGGTACGGCGAGGGCGAGGTGAAAATTTACCGCGACGGCGATGGTGAATTTCCGACCTACTGCGGCACCGGCCTCGAGGACTATGTCGGCAGCGCTTACGGTCTGGGCCGACACTATGGAATCTACTCCGGTTCTCCTATTTATATTCCTGCGCCGTTGCCCAATGCCGCTGCCGATTCCGCGACCGGCCCCGATTTTGCGAGCTTCTATCGCTGGCACCTTCCCGATCCTGTGATGTTCTCGGACGAGCTGCGGGTCACGATTCAGCAGATCGGCAGCGTGTTTTTCCCCAAGGGACAGGAAGCCGCATTTGAAGCCTTCAAGAGCGATCATCCTGCGGCCGGCCGGGGATGGGTGACCGACCTCGGGTTCGGCATACTGGGATTTGGCCTGGTCGAACAAAGCGACGACTACTGCGCGTCCGCCTTTGTATACTGCCGTCAGCCACAGCCGGTTGCGCGCTTCAATACGGATGTGGCCGTTCGCGATATCGGACTCTTGGCGATCGAGGTGAAACCCAAGCTCATTTCCGACGATATGCTCGATCAAGGCGCCATCAAGCTCAAAAGGTATTGGGACCAAAAGTGACCGCAATGACACAGCCGGTTGGCTTGAAGCCGCCCCAAACCGCGGATGAGGACGTTGTTCGAGTAGAGCTCGACCTGCTGGCAAACGGCGGCTGCGATCAAATGGCTTTCCTGCAGTCCATGCAGCAGCGATTTCAACTCGCGCCGGACGCGAACTGGGAAGTGCTCTCGCAACTGGATCAATACTACCGCCGCGGAAAATTCAAACTCGAGGTGTTCCAGGCGATCAAAACCGCGCTCGCGGAGTCCGCCCTGGGGCAAGGCAGCAATCCGGCAGCACGCGTCACGGCGCCGGCAGCGCTTGGCGAGGCGCGTCGCAGAGCGAAGGAGGCGCCGGCGCCCGCGGCGGCGCCGCAACTCAAGCCGGGCGATAAATTGCGTGACCGCTATCGGATTGAAGGCATTTTGGGACAGGGCGGCATGGGTACCGTCTTCGAGGCGATCGATGATTTTCGCCTGGCGGCACCTCCATCCGGCCAGCGCTTGGCCATCAAGGTGCTGCATACGGCCGTGACCAAGCGTGCGGAGCTGTTCGCCGAACTGCGCCGCGAATTTCAGAATCTGCAATTGCTGTCGCATCCGAACATCGTGCGGGTATATGAGTTCGACCGCGACGGGCCGCTGGCATTTTTCACGATGGAACTGCTCAACGGCGCGCTGCTCAGCCGCGTGCTGCTGTCGAGAAAACCGCTGCATCTGGAACACGCACAATCACTGGCAGTCATTCGCGATGTCGGCGCGGCGATCGCGCACGCGCATTCGCGCGGCGTGGTGCACGGCGACATCAATCCGCAAAATATTTTCATCACGGCGCGCGGCGGCTTGAGAGTCCTCGATTTTGGCGCCTCGAACCGGCTGCTCGTCGAACCTTCGACGCCGGATGATGAAATAAAGCCCGCCCGTTTCGCCACTCCGGGCTATGCGAGTTGCCAGGTGCTCGAAGGCAAGCGGGCCGATGTGCGCGACGATGTATTCGCCCTGGCCTGCGTCGCCTACCGACTACTTTGCGGCGAGCATCCGTTCTCGGAAAGCAGCGCGCTCGAGGGCCGGGCGGCCGGCTCAAGCGCGCGTAAACCCGAGGGGCTCACTCACCGGCAGTGGCGGGTTCTTCAGGAAGGCCTGCATTGGGATCGGGAGATGCGTCCTGGCGACGTGCAGAATTGGATGGAGCGATTGAACCTTCGCGGCGCTGCGAAATCCCTGCCGGCATTGACCGATCTTCTCGAACCACCTCCGGCTGCGAATCGCGGTTTCGCAATCCCGCAGGCGAAAGTTCTGCCAGCCGCACTGGGTTTGGTGGTTGCCCTGGCATTGGCCGGCAGCTATTGGTTCGCCACAGCCCACAAGACAGCGTCGCGCGCCATCGCCGGCGCGCCGACCGACAACATCGCAGCTGCGCACACCCGCAGCGCCGAACGCCCTTTGCCGCCGGTAGTCGCGCATGAGGCGCCGTTGCCGCTTGCCGATTCGCAACCGGCGGGCGCAGCCGAATTCGCGGTTGCGCCGCAGCCTGCCGCACCTGCGGCGAGTGCATCGCCGGCTCCTGCCCAATCGGCACGACCCGCCTTGATTGAAATGACCGTCCCCACCGTCGAGGTTCCCGCGGGCGAAGTCAATGCCCGTGTCATGGTACGGCGCAAAGGCAATCTGCGCGGTGAAACAGGCTTTACGTGGTGGACTGAATCCGGTACTGCAAAGCCAGGGACTGATTTCGCTCCGGTCGTGCCGCAGGTGGCGCACATGGGGGATCGACAGACCGGCGTTGCGCTCATGATTCCGTTGCTGGAATCGCCGCGTGCGCAGTCCAAGAGCTTCTACGTGGTCATCGATGTGCCGGAGGGAAACGCAAAACTCGGCGAGCAGGCGCTGGCCATGGTCACATTGCTGCCGACCAGGTAAGGCCCCTGGCGAGTTCAGTAATGAGGCGGTCGTTCCTGCTCCGCCGTGCGCGTCGTCTCGTTGGAGCGAACGCTGTCGAGTCGTTCTCTCAGGGCCTTGAGTTGCAAGTCCAGAGCCCCAATTTCCTTGTGCTGGCGAAACACCACATCGCTCAACTCGGCAACTGCATGTTCGAGATACGCTATTTTCGATTGCACCTGCTCTAAAGACGCGTCGTGTTTCACGTCAAAGTTTTGCGGCATAAAATAAATAATCGGCCGAGTATGTGACTCGCAGCTCCTGGCCGGCCGTGGTCTGACTGCAGCCGCCCGCCGGCGCGATACCCCCCACCGTATGCAGCCGCTGGATCGATTTCACGGCGCTGAACATGCCCGTTCCCGAAGTGGTTTTGGCGGTCAGCAGCAGCCATGGAATTGCGCCGGGTGCGGGACTATCGGCGCGTGCGACAACTTCGCCAGTTACCTTACTGCCATCGTTGGCCTCCCAGGTGGGCCCGCCATAGTGTTTGCCGACAGTCCTGCCCGCTGGGGTCGCCAAGGTAGCCTCGGGCTGCTTGAACGACCATTCGAACTGCTTAGGATCGCCCTTCGCCGCCTCGCAACGGTAGACCTGCACTCCCGTGGCGTGCAGTTGCTGCGTCAGAGTTTGATCGCTCGCGACGTTCAACGGCGCCGGAATGTCGTTGGGACGCTGGGGTGCTGCGCCTAAGCATCCCGCCACTGCCGCGCTCAATGCCGCCGGCAATATCTTCGCCAAAAACTGACTCTTCGGCATGCCGCAACTTGACCACAATATCGTGGCGGCGCGCAAGCTGAGTGCGCTATTGTGCTCAGCATGCAGCGAAAGCCTCAACGGCGCGTGCTCGCCATCGACGTGGGCGGGACTCACGTGAAGACGCGCGTATCGGGACATCGGGATACGCGCGAGTTCGAATCCGGCCCGGCCATGACGCCGCGCAAAATGGTAGCACGGGTACTCAAGCTCACCGGCGATTTGAAATACGACGCAGTATCCATTGGCTATCCCGGCGTGGTCGTGCACGGCAAGATCGTCACCGAGCCTCATAATCTTGGGCGCGGGTGGGTGGGTTTTGATTTTCGCAAGGCATTTGGTCGGCCGACGCGGCTCATGAATGATGCCGCGATGCAGGCCCTCGGCAGCTACGAAGGCGGGCGCATGCTGTTTTTGGGACTGGGCACGGGCTTAGGCTCGGCGCTCATCGTCGACGGCGCCATCGCGCCGATGGAACTTGCCCACTTGCCGTACAAGAACGGCCGCAGCTATGAGGACTACGTGGGTGAGCGCGCGCTGCTCAAGCGCGGCGCCAAGAAATGGCGGCGTGATGTCGCAGACGTGGTGTCGCAGCTGAGCAAGGCCTTGGAACCCGACTACGTGGTACTTGGCGGCGGCAATGCGCGAAGATTGAAAAAAATGCCGAGAAATGCGCGGCTCGGCAACAATAATTTTGCCTTTCTCGGAGGTTTTCGCATCTGGCGCACCAAGGTGCCGCGCGCCTGAAGCAGCGCTGCCGGTTGCCCGGACCGGTTACGGTTACTTGACCCGGCGCATCTCGAAGCCGATGCGCGGGAAATGCACCACAACCTTTCCGGCGCGTGGATCTTCGCGGGCGATGGCGACCTGATCCTGGGTCGCCGCATACAGTGCGCCTTCGATGGGATCGGTCCCGGTGTCGGTTGCCGCTACCACGACCTTCTCGCCGATCGCGATGCCGTGGGTGTCGACGCCGGGCCCCGGAACCCCTTTGGCGGTCGCATCGAGAGCAATGCTGATGGCGGCGCCGCTGTCGAGGCTTGCGTGAGTGCCGTGGCCAAATGCACTCATGCGTTCCCGCCATGCATTCAGCGCTGGGTAGGATTCGAGAATTTTTGCGACCGGACCGCCGCGTACCACGAACCAGAGATTGTGATAAATCGAGAAGTCCGCAATGCTGGCTGAGTTGCCGAAGAAGAAATTCTGCTTGCCGAGCATCTGCTCGAGGCGCTCGAGATAGAGAGTAAATCCGGCTGTGGCCTCAGGCACCCGCATGCGCGGCATATTGGCGCGAAACACGTTCCGGTCTTCGGCGAAAGCCTTTTGGGCTTCGGGCGGCACGTCGCTGAACATGTACGCAAGTCCGGCCGGCTGCAGGGTAAACGGAATCATCGTCCAAAATAGCGTCGCGTCGGCCCATTGCGCGAGGATGCGCGATGCGCCCGCAACCGCGCTCGGATACAGCGTGGGCTGCGGCACCTGCGCTTCGATCACATCGGCGATGAGAGCGGTATCGCAATAGATATCCGCGCCGATTTGCAAAATCGGGGTCTTTCGATAGCCGCCGGTGAGCGCGATCACATCGGGCTTGGGCATGACGTTCGGGATGATCACCGAGGACCAACGCACTCCCTTGAATCCCAGGATCAGCCGGATCTTCTCGGCAAAGGGTGAACCCGGGTAGTGGTGCAGGATCAGTTGTTGCGCGTTGCTCATAGGCGCACCAGCTGTTTACCGAAGTTCTGGCCTTTGAGCAGGCCGATGAATGCCGCCGGCGCGGCCGCGAGCCCCTCGGCGATGGTCTCGCGGTATTTCAGCCTTCCCGCCGCCACGTGCCCCGCCAGCGCCGTCAAGCCTTCCGGCCAGAGATTCAAGTGATCGGAAATGATGAAACCCTGCATCTTGATGCGCGCCACGAGGAACACAAACGGATTCATGATGGCGCTTTTCGGCATCTGGCCGGGCGTGGAGTTGTAATCGGCGATCAGACCGCAGATCGCCACGCGCGCGAACGGATTGAGCAGCGCCATGACGGCATTCAACACCTCACCGCCGACATTTTCGAAGTGCGCATCCACACCCTGGGGCGCGGCCGCGGCAATCATCGCCGCCAGGGATTTGGCGTCCGCGGCCGTCTTGTAATCGATGCAGGCGTCGAACTTGAGTTCCTCCGTGACGAAGCGGCACTTATCGGCACCTCCGGCGATACCCACCACGCGGACGCCGGCGATGCGCGCCAGTTGACCGACCACGCTGCCGACGGCACCGGCAGCCGCGCTGACCACCACGGTCTCACCCGGTTTGGCTTCCATGATCTTGTTGAAACCGTACCACGCCGTCATGCCGGGCATGCCCACCGCACCGAGATAGGCCGACATTGGAATCTGCCGCACGTCGATCTTGGCCAGCCCCTCGGCGTTGCCAACACCGTAGTCGGCCCAGCCCAACATGCCGCGGACCGTGTCGCCCACGGCGAAATTGCGGTTTCGCGACTCGACCACTTCGCCCACCGTGGCGCCGCCCATCGTCGCGTTCAACGCTTGCGGCGCGGCGTAGGACTTCACGTCATTCATGCGTCCGCGCATGTAGGGATCGAGCGACAGGAAGCGATTGCGAACGCGGACCTCGCCTTCGGCAAGTGCCGGCATCGGCACCGTCTCGAGGCGAAAATTTTCCTCTCGCGCCCAGCCCTGGGGGCGCGAGGCCAGCACGACTCGACGATAAGATTCAGCCATTGATGTCTCCCGATCCGGTCGCTCAAGCGCCGGAATGCTTTTCCGATTTTTTTCGATTTTTGAAGGTACCCATCGCCTTGGCGATCAATCGATCATCGCTGTTGCGTATTTCGCCTTCGCAAAACGCCAGCGTGCGCGAGCTGTGAAACGCGTGCCCCGACGCGATCAGGCGCGATCCGGCTTTGGCGGGCTGCAAAAAACTGGTTTTCATTTCCACCGTAATGCCGCCTTCGGCGCCAGGATCGAGCGACCACGCCGCCACCGCCATCGCCACGTCGAGCAAGGACAGCAACACGCCGCCGTGTGCGACCGCCCAGCTGTTCATGTGCCAATCAGTCAGATCGAGAGCGACGACGGAGCGGCCGTTTGCGGAACTCACGAACTCGACGCCAAGTTCCTGAATGAACGGGATCTTGTGCCGAAATGATTTCGCTTGGGTCACATGAAACCGTACCCTGCGCGGGCGGTATGTGTCAATGAATGGCACAATCCATCGAATCATGACGGCCAGTGCCGCGGCTAATTTGCGCATCATCGTCCTGCTGTTCGCGACCCTGCTGGTCGGATTGCCGGCGGTCTGGGTGGTGTTGGCGCTCTGGTATCAAGCAGCGGGCGGTCGGACAGTCAAGCTCGCAATCATCGCCGTGTGGATCGCCTGCAGCGTTGGCGCGCTGCTGGCGCTCTGGCAGGGATGGGCTGCGCTCAGCCTGTCGGTGTTCGCCGCGGCCTTCGCTGCCATTGTGATCTGGTGGCAGCGAATCAAGCCTTCGAACCAGCGGCTCTGGGCAAACGACGTGGCGCAAATAGCCGCTGCGACGTTCGATGGCGACCAAGTCACGCTGCAGAACGTGCGCAATTTCGATTGGCGCAGCAACACCGACTACTCGCAGCGCTGGGAAACCCGCGTCTACGACCTTAAACAGCTGAATTCAGTCGACATGATCATGTCGTACTGGCGCGGACCGGCCATCGCGCACATGCTGGTTTCGTTCGGTTTCGCGACCGGCGAGCATGTGGCCTTTTCGGTGGAAATCCGCCGCGACAAGCGCCAAGGCTATTCGGAGGTCGGCGGCTTCTTCAAGGAGTTCGGACTCAGCATCATCGCGGCCGACGAGCGCGATGTGATCCGCGTGCGCACCAACGTGCGCGGCGAGGATGCTTATCTTTATCGGATTCGCATGCCGCTGTTCGCGATGCGCTCCCTGTTTCTCGGCTACCTGGGCGAATCCAACAGCCTCGTCAGCACGCCGCGCTTCTACAACACCGTTACCGCCAACTGCACCACGCTGGTCTATCACATGATGACGCGAATCGTCGGCTACCTGCCCTTAAGCTATCGCATCCTGCTCACCGGCTATTTTCCCGCCTACGTCTACGGGGTCGGTGGACTGGACCAGCGCTTTTCGCTCGCAGAGCTTCGCGCTCTGGGACACATCACCGATCGGGCGAGAAAATCGGATCGCAGCAGCACATTTTCCGCAGATATACGCCGCGGCATTCCCGCCATCGATCCCGCAAGCCTGCCGGCGGTCAGGCCCGATTAGTGCAGCGGCGCGAAGCCGTAGCGCTTGAACGCCAGGTCGCCGGCCGGGCCGCGCATGTAGGCCAGAAACCTGGCGGCATCGGCGTTGGCGACATTGGTCAAAGCGGCCGGATAGATGATGGGTTCGTGGCTTGCGGCCGGAAATGCGTCGACGAAGCGCACTTTTTTATCGGCCAGGGCATCGGTCGCATAGACGATGCCGAGCGCCACTTCACCGCGGTCCACGAACGCCAGCGCCGCGTGCACGCTCTCGGCGCGCACCAAGCGCGCCGACACCGAGTCCCAGACGCCAAGAGCGATCAACGCCTCTTTGGCGTAGCGCCCCACCGGCACGGAATCCGGATCGCCGGTCGCCAAGCGGCCCTTCCCCAAGGCTGCCGCGAGCGCGAAGTGCGGCTCGATCTTGAGCGTCACTTTGCTATCCACCGGAGCCACCAGGATGAGTTGATTGCCCACCATGTCGACCCGGGTCGCAGGCCGGATCAATGCCCGGGCTTGCAGATAGTCCATCCACTCGAGATCCGCCGAGAAGAACAGGTCAGCCGGCGCACCGTTTTCTATCTGCCGCGCCAGAGCCGAACTCGACGCGAACGAAAACCGCACCGGGATCGAGGTGTCCTTGGTAAAGGCATCCCCCAGATCCTGCAGCACCTCGGTGAGGGAAGCCGCGCCAAATACGGTGATCGGGGTCTTGCCGTCGTTCGCGGCAAACACCTGCGGCGCGGAAATGAACGCGCCGAGCGCCAGCACGCTCGAGACCCGAGCGATTTTCTTCATGACGGCCGCTAGTTGTTCGCCAATACCGGTTGTCCGCTATAAAGTTCGGGAAACGTGCGCTTGAAATTCGCGACCTTGGGCACGTCGTACATCGCAATATAGGGTTGATTCGGATTGCGAATCAAATAGTCCTGGTGATAGTCCTCCGCTGTATAGAAACCGAGCAGCGGATCGACCCGGGTCACGATCGGTCTGGCAAATGCGTGCGCTTGATCCAACTGGGCGATGTAGGCCAATGCGATGCGCTTCTGCTCATCGTCCACATAAAAAATGGCCGAACGGTATTGAGTACCGACGTCGGGGCCCTGTCGATTGAGTTGCGTGGGATCGTGTACCACCGAAAATGCGATTTGCAAGATCTGGCCGTAGGAAATGGCCGCCGGATCAAAAACGATCTTGACCGATTCGGCATGACCGGTGCGTCCGCCGCTCACGGTCTCGTATTGAGCCGTCGACTTTTCACCGCCGGCATATCCCGCCCAGACTTTTTTTACCCCTCGGACGTGTTCGAACACGCCTTGCACGCCCCAAAAGCAGCCGGCCGCGAGCACCGCTATCTGCGCAGGCCCCGCGGTTTTGGGGTTGTCGATCAGCGGCGGCGCGATGATCACCGGCGCTTCGGCTCCGAGCAGCGGCGAGTGCCAGACACTCAAGCCGAGCGCTGCCGCACCGAGCAGGGCCGTGATGCGCATCGGGGTCGCAAACTTCATAAATGACATGACTACTCCTTTACGCGCGAGCCACGAAGTGCAGCGCGACTGAATTCATACAATAACGCAAGCCGGTGGGCCTGGGCCCATCGTCGAACACATGTCCCAAGTGAGCATCGCAGCGACGGCAGGAGATCGCATCGCGCTGCATGCCAATACTAAAGTCGCTTTTTTTGACGATATTCGTTGCCGATATCGGCTGCCAGAAACTGGGCCAGCCGGTGTGGGAATCGAACTTGGTCTTGGAGTCGTACAGTGCGGTGTCGCAGCAGATGCAGCGATACAGCCCTGAGGCGCGATTGCCGTCGTAGTCCTTGCCGTCGTATTCCCCGCTGAATGCCATTTCAGTTCCCGCCTGGCGCGTCACGCGGTAAGAGAGTGCGGACAGCTGAGCGCGCCACTCCGCTTCACTCTTCTCGATTTTCGCCACGCGCACGATGCCCTCGCTCACCCCCGCAGCCGAGAAATTCTCGATCGACACTTCTTTGCCGATCATCGGCCCGGATAGGGTCGCCGCCGTGGCTCTGTAGATGAGAGGCGCGACCGACAGTACGCTCAAGCCGGCCATGAACATTCGACGACTCACTACTTCACTCATGATTACCACCCTCACCCAAATGTAAAAGAATACGCCTGAACACCGGAATCCAAGAATTCAATGGTGAACACATGCTCGCCCACGGCGCCGGTCTGCCGAATCAGCTGGTACAGCCGCTGGCCGTCGATGACGCCGGCGCCGCTCACGTCCGTATCGGCGCCGTGATTGCCGGCCGGCGCCGCGCCATCCAGCGTGACACGAAAGCGCACCGGCTTGCCGTCCCTGCCCGGCCCCAGCACCAGATGCAGATCGCGGGCGTAGAATCGAAACGTGATCTTCCCGGGCGCCGCTGCCAATAGCGCTTTCTCGGGGTCCACGTTCCAAGACCCGCTCAGCGCCCATTGATTCAGTTTCAATGCGGCCGGCGCCGAGTAAGCGCGCGCTTGATCCTGCGCGAATCCGCCGGGAGAGGCGAAATTCTCGGCACGGCGATAGCCGACATAGGTTTCCGGAGATTGATCATGCGCTTCATCCGCCGGCGCCTGAACACCCACGGCCGGTAATGCGCCCATCCCGGGCGGCGGCAGGCCGGTATTCCCCGCCTCGGTCAGCAATGTGCGAATGGTCTGTTCCGATTCATCGTAGTTGCCTTCGCCGAAATGATGAGCGCGGATCTGCCGCTCGCGTCGATGAAGTAATGCGCCGGCCAATACTGGTTGTTGAATGCCTGCCAAATGGCATAGTCATTGTCGAGCGCCACCGGATAGGTGATTTGCAAATCGGCGACGGCGCGCCGCACATTGCCTGGATCCTTTTCGAATGCAAATTCCGGCGCGTGCACGCCGATCACGACCAATCCGTGATCCTTGTATTTCGCGTACCACCCCTTACGTAGGGGAGCGCGCGCAGGCAATTGATGCAGGAATAGGTCCAGAAATCGACCACCACCACTTTGCCGCGCAAGGCTTCGGGGGTCAGCGGCGGCGAATTCAGCCAAAGCGTCGCGCCGGCGAACGACGGGATTTCTCCCTCCACCGGCAGAGCCCCGGCCGCCTTGGCGGAGGACATCATCATCGCGTGGCCATCCGCATTTTTATTGCTCATGGCCATGTTCGAGTTGCTCATCGCCATCGTCATGCTGCCGCCCGCGCGCTGCGCCCTGCGGGTTGATCCTATCGATCAGCGACTGTTCGATGCTGTTCGTACCGTTCAGCGACAAACGGGTGAGTACGGTGGTATCCCAGCCGAATACGATGGCCACGACCGCAACCAGCACCGCGACGCCGAGTGCCGCGCCGCACCCATTCGCCGGTGCCGAGAGATTTCTTCATGAAGGCGAAGACCCGCCCGCCGGCAAGCAACGCCACCGCCAACGAGGTTGCCGCGCCGGCCGCATAGGCGAACAGCAGCAAGCGTGGTGCGGGCATTGGGGCCCGAAATCGCCGCGCCGGTCAGAATCAGCCCGAGAATCGGGCCGGCGCACGGCGCCCACAGGAGACCGGTGGCCACGCCGAGCAGCAAGGAATTCACGGGCCCGAGCTTGCGGGCTGTCCGGGCACCGGCTGTGCCATTCGATTGCCCAGCGCGACGAACGGCCGCGCCAGCCAATCGGCCAAGCGCGGCGACAACAACGTGGCCGCAAATGCGCTCAGCAGCACCAGGGCGAAGATGCGCCCATATTGATTGACCCTGACGGCCCAGGAACCGCCGACCGCGGCCAGTGTGGCGATGCCCGCGAAAGTGACGGCCATCCGAGCAGCATGGGCAGACCATTGGTCAGAAATCTCTGCTCGGAACGGGCGAACACAAAGGGCAGCACGGGCAAAATGCAGGGACTCAAAATGGTCAGCACGCCGCCCAAAAACACCAAAATTCCAAGGGTCATAGTCTTATGATCTTACTCCTGTCACATAGGACCGGCGATCGGGCGGTTACATTGCAAACAAAAGGGGAAAACCATGTCCACTCAGAAATCCGAGATCGAACGCCTCCAAACCGCCGTGACCGAATCGCTGCACGCGCACTGGGTGATTTTTCTGATCGAGGGAATCGTCCTCATTGTTCTCGGCTTGATGGCCGTCGCTGTGCCGATGCTCGCCACCCTTGCGGTCGCCATCCTCATCGGCTGGCTATTATTGGTCAGCGGCATGCTGGGTCTGGTCACCAGCATCTGGATGCGGCGTGCGCCCGGATTCTTGTGGTCGCTGTTGTCGGCCATTCTAGGTATCGCCGCGGGGGTGGTGCTGTTGTGGTGGCCCGTGTCGGGCGCATTGTCACTCACCGTGATCCTGACTGCATTCTTGACCGTCGAAGGGATCCTTTCGATCATGTATGCGCTGGAACACAAGCGCGATCTGTCAGGACGCTGGGGCATGATGCTGCTGAGCGGCGTCGTGGATCTGATCCTGGCGGCAATGATCTTCCTCGGGCTTCCCGCGACCGCTGCATGGGCGATTGGCCTGCTGGTAGGGATCAATCTGATCTTCGGCGGGTCTGCGCTTGCCGCCATGGCCCTGCACGCGCGCAACGTCGAACCGCGCCCCAAGACCGCCTAACCGCCAGCAGCCGCGGAGCCGCGCGGCCCGGCGCGCTCAGGTTCCGCAAAAGGTTTGCAGTACGCGCTCGGCGGGCAACGGCGGATCGGCATACGCGTCAGCCGCCTGGGTGAGGTATGGCTGCGACAGCACCCGGGACAGCTCCTCGAAGGGTGCGAAATCATCTCGTTCGGCAGCCTGGATAATTCGCTCGATTTGATGGTTGCGCGGGATGTACCGGGGATTGACCTGCCGCATGGCCTCGGCACGCAGCGCCGGCGCTACGGTCTCTCGCGCCAGCCGAGCTCGCCATCGCAGCGCCCATTCATCGTAGTCGCGCGCCGTGGCGAACAGCCTCCGTACCTCTTGATCGCCGGCCTCGTTATCGGCGGCGTCGCACAATCCGCGGAAAGTCAGAGTGAAATCCGCCTGATTGCGATGCATGACCTCGAGCAGATCTTCGGCAAGCGCCGCATCGCCATCCTCGTGCAGCGCCATTCCCAGCTTGCGTCGCAATCCGGCGAGCCAGTAATCCTGGAAAGTGCTGCTGAAAGTCGCAACGACTTCCGTCGCCAGCTGCACCGCGCGCTGCGGCTCGGCATCGATGAGCGGCAGCAGCGTTTCCGCGAACCGCGACAAGATTCCAGGCCGCGGCGTGCGGTTGATTGCAGTAGGCGTAGCGGCCGCTGCGCGTCGATGGAGCTGAACACCACCGCGGGATCGAAAGCATCCATGAAGGCGCAGGGTCCGAAATCGATGGTCTCCCCCGAAACAGCCATGTTGTCGGTGTTCATCACGCCATGGATGAAGCCGACGTGCATCCAGCGCGCAATCAGTGCGGCCTGACGCGATGTAACGTTCTCGAGCAGCGCTCATGTAGCGGTCTTGGCTGGGCAAACGTGCGGATAATGGCGTTCGATCACATAGTCCGCGAGTATCCGAACGGCATCGACGTCGCCGCGCGCCGCGAAATATTCAAAGGTGCCCACCCGCACGTGACTCGATGCGACACGGGTCAAGATTGCGCCCGGCAGCAGCTGTTCGCGCTGCACGGACTCGCCGCTGCTGACTGCCGCGAGCGCTCGCGTGGCGGGAATGCCCAGCGCATGCATCGCTTCGCTGACCAGATATTCGCGCAACACCGGCCCCAAGGCGGCGCGCCCATCCCCACCGCGCGAATAGGGAGTGCGTCCGCAGCCCTTCAATTGGATGTCGCGTCGCCGCCCGCCGCGATCACAGGATTCTCCCAGCAGAATTGCGCGGCCATCGCCGAGCTGCGGCACGAAATGCCCGAACTGATGGCCCGCATAGGCCATGGCGATGGGCACCATGCCTGCCGGCACGGCGTTGCCGGAAAACAATTCCGCCGCGGCGCCGGCATCGAGCCCGGCCAGATCCGGATCCAATTCGCCCGCAAGCGCGCGATTGAATCTGATCACACGCGGCTGAGCGACCGGCGTGGGGTGCAAGCTTCGTAAAGAAGCGCGGCGGCAGGTTCGCATAACTGCTGGGATTCATGTTTGCCCAGCGCCTCGCCTACCGCGCCGCTGCGGGCGGCGCCGCGCGTCGCCAGCCACGAGCCGAGCAGAATGAGCGCGAAGGCGAGAAACCGCCGACACCGAGATGCTCACGCAGCACCACGACACCCAGCAACGTCGCCACCACCGGATTGATGTAGGTGATCACCGTTGCGCGCGACGCGCCCGGCATGGCGCACCAGATAAAACATCAACAGCATCGCTACCGCGGTGCACACGATGCTCAAGATCGCGATCGACGCCATGGCCTGCGCCGACGGCAGGCTCGCCGGAATTTCGAGCGCCGCCGGAACCAATAGAATGAGGCTTGCCACCGCAAACTTGCGGCGAGCGGGCCGATTGAATCGACGCCCTGCAGTTGCCGCTGAATGATCAAGGGTCCGATTGCATATCCAAGCGTTGCCAGCAGCATGCAGCCAACGCCGCCCAGCCCAGCGGCCAGGAAATGGGCCCGGTCCCGAGCAGCGCCGCAACCCCGATAAATCCGAGTCGCGAGTCCGATGATCCGCCGGGCCGCCCAACGTTTCGCGGACACCGAAAAAGCGCTGCATCAGCGCGATGGACAGCGGCACCATGGCGATCAGGATGCCGGTGACCGAGGAACTGATCCAACGCTCGCCGAAAGAGATGGCGAGAACGGAATGGCAAACTCCACCAATGCAAATGCGCAGATCGCCGCTTTGTGCTTGCCCAAGCCGCGCAGCGCACCGCGCCGCCACGCGATCGGCAGCAGTATCAGCGGCGGCAATCGTCACCCGGCTGAACGCCAATGAGCAGCGGCGCGACTTCCTGCACCGCTATCTTGATGAAAAAATAGGGCAGCCCCCAGATGATTCCGAGCGCCACAAAGGCCATCCATGCTCTCCAGCGTCAACTCGATCACTCCTGAATTCATACGCATTATGACCATGCTAGCAGGGATCGCCGCGCGTCAGGATTTTGCCTACAGCAAAGTTCGGCGATAAAGCGCCGCCTATGCGGCGCACGTCAACGCAGACAACGAACGCTGCGTCGCCGATAATTAAGGCCGCAGGGTAGGCAGCGGCCGCAGGAGAAGCGGCCGAGGAGCGATGACGATGCCTTTTTTTCGCAATGATGAGTCTATCGATTCATTACTTGGAGCGCGGGCGCGGTGAGCCGTTATTGCTCATTCATGGACTGGGCTGCAGCGGAGCGGATTGGGCCTTTCAAGTAGCCGGCTCTCGAGCAACGATTTCGACTCATTGTTCCCGATCTGCCCGGCAGCGGACACAGCTCGCCGCCGCACGACGAATACACCATCGCGGGATTCGCCGCTGCCTTGTGGAAACTGATGGATCATCTGCAGATCGCCGGACCGAACATCGTCGGCTTCTCCTTGGGCGGCGCGGTCGCACTCGAGATGGCGGCGCAACGGCCGTCGAGCGTGCCGCGGATCGGACTCATCAATAGTCTCGCGACCTATCGAGCCGCGCGACATGCGCAAATGGCTGGAGACTTACGTATCGGCCACGCTGGTGCGGCTGCTGGGCATGCCGCGCGCTGCATGCTTGATGGCGGCCCGCCTGTTTCCCGAGCCGTGGCAGCGCGCCATGCGTGAGCATACGGCGCGTGCATTGGCGCGGTGTCCGCCGCGTCCTACCTGGGCACCGGCTTGGCGCTGGCGCGCTGGGCGATCCTCGATCGGCTGGATCGACTGAAGAGCCGCGTCTTGCTCATCGCGGCAGAAAACGACTTCACGCCGCTGGCGGAAAAGCGCGAGCTGGCCAAAAAGCTCAATGCCGAGATGGTGGTCGTGCGCGGCTCGCGCCACGGCACACCCTTCGATTCCGTCGAAGTCACCAACGCCAGTCTGCTTGCGCTGCTCACCGACCAGCCGCTGCCGCCGCCGGCGCGATGGGTGCGCGACACGCCGGCGCGTACGCAAGAGTTATCGCTAGCCGGCAGCATCGCCGAAGAGCATGTCTTGAGCCCGCTGCTACTGGACTAAGCCCACGGAACTCGCGGACTGCCACGGCAATCGGTCGAGGTCGAGATTGCCGCCGCTCAATATTATGCCGATGCGCGCGCGCCCCCGGCGCTCAAGCGTGCAGACGTGAGAAGGCCCTCGGTAACCGCCGCATAGCGGCACGGCGCCCGAAGGCTCGACGATGATCTTCATGACTTCCCAGATCTGCCGCATGGCCTGCACGATCGACTCCTCGCTCACCGTGACGATGTCATCGACCAGGCGAATGATTTCCGCAAACGGCCTTTCGCCCAAAGACGTTTTGAGTCCGTCGGCGATGGTTCGCGGCTCGACCATGGGAACGATGTGGCCCGCTTCGAACGAGCGAGCCGCGTCATCCGCGCCCTTGGGCTCGACGCCGATGACACGGATCTCGGGCTTGAGGCTTTTCGCGGCCACGGCGATGCCGCTGAGCTGTCCGCCGCCCCCCACCGGGCAAAGAATCACATCCAGATCCGGTACGTCTGCCAGCAACTCGATTGCGGTGGTTCCCTGCCCCGCCATGACGCGCAAATCATCGTAGGGATGAATGAACGCGGCACCGGTCCGCTCCATCAGCGCTCGGGCCGTCGATTCGCGCGCCTCCAGGGTCGGTTCGCACAGAACGATGTCGCCGCCGTAACGGTGCACGGCGGCCTGCTTGGCCAGGGGCGCGTTGCTCGGCATCACGATATATGCAGGAATGCCGCGCAATCGCGCAGCCCGCGCCAGCGCCGCGGCGTGGTTGCCCGAGGAGTGCGTGACGACGCCGCGCGCCGCCTCGGCTTCGTTAAGCAGGAACACGGCATTGGTGGCGCCGCGCGCCTTGAACGCCCCGGCCTTCTGCAGATTCTCGCATTTGAAGTAGAGCCGGGCTCCGGCCAGCGAATCGAGCACTTCGCTGGTCATCACCGGCGTGCGATGGATCTTGTCGCGAATACGCTCATGCGCTTCGCGAATCGACGCCATCGTCAATGCGGCGGACTGCGGCTGCAGGTTACGTGCCTTCATAAAGCCTTGGCCGAGAGTAGCGGTATCATAGACGACCCATGTGCACGCCGTGGAATATTCGTTTAATCTGGCAGCAGCCAATTACGGGAGAGCGCTGCATGAGTTTGGATGCAAGACAGAGCGCCGTCGCGCGAGCGCGGCGCCTGCTCGCCCATGACCCTCATGCGCACGCCGATGAAGCCGTGGTGCCTGCGATCGCGCAGACCTCACTATTTACCTTCGACAGTTTCGCGGAAATGTCGGACACCTTCGCGGGCAAACGCACGCGCAATGTCTATTCGCGCACCACCAATCCGACGGTGTCGATGTTCGAACGCAAGATGGCGGCGCTGGAGGAAACCGAAGACGCCATCGGCTTCCCCAGCGGCATGGCGGCCATCTCCGGCACCGTGCTGGCCTTTGTCCAGCCAAAGGATCGGATGGTCTGCGTACGTCACGTGTATCCCGACGCTTACCGTTTTTTCGAAACGCTGCTCAAGAAGCTGGAAGTCGCAGTGGATTACGTGGACGGCTCCGATCTTAAGGCGGTCGAGGCGGCTCTTCCCGGCGCAAAACTGCTGTACCTCGAAAGCCCCACCAGCTGGACCATGCAAGCCCACGACGTGGGCACCTTGGCAGCCCTGGCGCGCCGCCACGGGTCGCTCTCGGTCATCGACAATTCTTGGGCCACACCGGTATTCCAACGGCCAATCACCCTGGGAGTGGATCTCGTGATCCACTCGGCGTCGAAGTACATCGGCGGGCACAGCGACACGGTAGCGGGGGTACTGGCAGGCCGCGCCGATCTTGTAACCCACATTCGCCGCAGCGTTTGCCCGTACATCGGCGCCAAGCTGGCGCCCTTCGAAGCCTGGCTGCTGATTCGAGGACTACGAACCTTGCCGGCGAGGATTCTGGCTCACGAAGAATCAGCGCTCGAGCTGGCGTGGCGGCTTGCGGCACATCCGGCGGTCACGGCAGTTCATCACCCGGCGCTGGCGGGTCCGCTGCCGCCCGGGCTCACCGGCACCACCGGGCTGTTTTCATTCGAGGTCGACGCCGGCATCGACATTCCAGCGTTGTGCGACGCTTTGGAGCTGTTTCAATTGGGCGTGAGTTGGGGTGGGCACGAAAGCCTGGTGATCCCGGCGCTGATCGCGCGCGCGCAAGCGGCCGGTCCCAATTCCGCGCTGGATTTCGGGGTGCCGGCCCACATGATCCGCTTGAACATCGGCCTCGAGGGCACCGAGGCCCTGTGGGCGGATTTGCATCAAGGTCTTGCCAAGGGCACGCATTGAGCGCGCACACTTTGAAAATTGCCGCAGGTCCGCTGCTTGCCGCCTGCCTGTTCACAGCAGCAGCGAGCCGCGCCGACACCACTCTGAAGCTGGTCGAAGTGCTCACCAGCCCCGAACGCACCGAAACCTTGCAAGGATTGGTGAACGCGTTCGAGAAGCAAAATCCCGGCACGCATGTCGAAATCACTTCGCTCGCTTGGAGTTCGGCATTCGAGAAATTCGCCACCATGGTGTCGGCCGGTGATACTCCGGATGTCGTGGAGATGCCCGACCGTTGGCTTTCGCTGTATGCGAAGAACGGCAATCTGGAAAATCTCGAACCCTATCTTGCGCAATGGAGCGAGACCAAAGGACTGAACGATCGAGCGCTGGAGATAGCCCGCGCCGTCGATAAAACCGCCTATCTTCTGCCCTACGGTTTGTATTTGCGGGCGTTGTTCTACAACAAAATGTTATTCAAGCAGGCCGGCATCGCCGCGCCGCCCAAGACCATGGACGAGTTTCACGAGGATGCTAAAAAAATAGCCGCGTTTCCCGGCAAGTCCGGCTATTGCCTGCGCGGCGGTCCGGGCGGCCTCAATGCGTGGATCATGTTCGGCGCCGCCATGGCCGGCAACAACATATTCTTCAAACCCGATGGCAGTTCCACGCTCACCGAGCCCGGCTGGATCAAGGGCACCGCCTGGACCGTGAATCTGTACAAGGATGGACTTGCGCCGCGCGACAGCGTGAATTGGGGTTTCAATGAGATCGTGGCCGGCTTCTACTCCGGCACCTGCGCCATGGTGGATCAGGATACGGACGCGCTCATTGCAATTGCCGAACGCATGAAGCCCGATGAATACGGCGTGGCGCCGATGCCCAAGGGACCTCTGGGCAAGGCGTATCCGACCGTGGGCTACGTGGGCTGGTCCATCTTCAAGTCGAGCCTGCACAAGGATCTGGGCTGGAAATTGATCAAGGCGCTGGATGACCCCGCGGGAAATCTGATTTGGAATAAGCGGGTGGGCGCGCTGCCCATTTACAAGGCGGCAGAACAGGCGCCGTTTTACTCGAGCGAGCAACTCAAGGGCTGGTTCCAGGAGCTCTCCGACCCGGATGAGGTGCCCACGCTGATGCCAACCAACCTGCCCGGATTTGCCTACTTCGCGGATTCGCTGGTGGTGCGAACCGGCCAACAGGCGCTGCTCGGTCAGATTTCGCCCGAAGACATGAACAAGCAATGGGCCGCCTACCTGACCAGGGCCAAACAGAAGCAGCTGAGCGGCAAATGACCGCGGCAGCGCGTCAGCTCGAGCGTGGCGCGAATTGGCGCCGCATGAGTTGGCGCCGCGTGCTGCTGGCGGCTGAACCGTATCTCTACACCCTGCCGTCGGTGCTGTTGATCTGCGTCATCATGCTCGTGCCGCTGCTGATCGGTCTCACCTACGCATTTCATGACGTACGACTTCTGGATCCCGCGAGCGGCGACTTCGTCGGGCTCGAGCATTTTCGCGAACTCTACGCCGATCCGGCGTTTTGGAACGCGCTGCGCAACACCGTGACTTGGACTGCCGCCTCGGTGAGCTTGCAGTTCGGATTGGGGTTGGTTCTTGCGCTGCTGCTCAACCGGCTATTCGCCGGGCGCGCACTGATTCAGCTGCTGGTGTTTCTGCCGTGGGCGATCCCGAGCTTTTCTGTCCGGATTGAATTGGGCATGGCTGTTCAATCCGGTGGTAGGACCACTGCCGTACTGGCTCAACGCTCTGGGTGTACTGGCAGCCGCCGACAATCTGCTGTCTCACCCGCGCCATGCTTTGTGGGGCCCGATCATCGCCAATGTCTGGTGGGGCATTCCTTTTTTCGCGATAACCCTGCTGGCCGCGCTGCAATCGATCCCCGCGGATATTTACGAGGCTGCAGCCATCGATGGGGCGGGACCCTGGATCAGATTTCGCCGCATCACCCTGCCGTTTCTCGCGCCCACCATGGCCATCACGATTCTGCTGCGCACCGTATGGATCGCCAACTTTGCCGATCTGATCGTGATCATGACCAAAGGCGGCCCGGCCGACTCCACGCAAATTCTTGCCAGTTACATTTTCACCCAGGCGTTTCAGCGACTCGATTTTGGCTATGCCTCGGCAGTGGCTACGGTGCTTCTGGCGCTGCTGCTGGCTTACGCCATGGCTCTGATGGTGCTGCGCGCCGCCCTCACGCGCCGCGCCTGATCCTCATGGAACCGCACGGCAAGGGTTACTGGGCGATTCATTACCTGCTGCTCGCCGCATTCGTCAGCTTCGCGCTGTTCCCGCTGTTCTGGCTGCTGAAGGTTTCGATCACGCCGAACGATCTCTTGTATTCCGAGGGAGTCCGCCTTTGGCCGTCGCGTGCCACCGCCGATCACTATGCATCGGTGATAGCGCACAGCCAGTTCCCGCTGTTCTTCCGCAACAGCGTCATCGTGGCAACCACGACCGCGCTATTCTCGACCTTGTTCGCGGCGGCGGCCGGCTACGGTTTCTCCAGATTTCAATTCCGCGGCAAGTCTTGGATCGTGGGGCTGATGCTGATCACGCAGATGTTTCCCCTGGTCATGATCATCGCGCCGATCTTTCGCCTGCTCAAACCGCTGGGACTCACCAATTCTCTGACCGGCCTGGTAATCGTGTACACGGCATTCAACGTGCCGTTCGCGAGTTTTCTCATGCAGTCATTCTTCGACGCCATTCCCAAAGATCTCGAGGAGGCTGCGATGCTCGACGGCGCCAATCGATTTGCGGCTTTCCGCAGAATCATCGTGCCGCTGACGCTGCCGGGGCTGGCGGCGACCCTTGGATTCGTATTCACCGCCGCTTGGAGCGAATTGCTGTTCGCGCTCATGCTCAACTCGTCGAGCGCCGCCAGTACCTTTCCGGTCGGCTTGTTGGCATTCGTATCAAAATTCTCCGTCGACTTTGGCCAGATGATGGCCGCCGGTGTCCTGGCATTGCTGCCGGTGTGCATGTTCTTCGTTTTCATTCAACGCTATCTGGTGCAGGGCCTCACCGCCGGCGCCGTGAAGGGCTGACGTGGCCGCCATTCGCATTCGCGACCTGTGCAAGTCCTACGGCGACGCCAAGGTTCTGCGCAGCATAAATCTCGACATCGATGACGGAGAATTCGTCGTGCTGGTCGGACCTTCGGGATGCGGCAAATCGACGCTGCTGCGCCTGATCGCCGGTCTGGAAGCAATAACCAGCGGCGAGATCCGCATCGGCGAGCGCGTGATCAACGACCTGGCGCCGAAGGATCGGGACGTGGCGATGGTTTTCCAGTCATATGCCCTGTATCCACATATGACGGTGCGCGAAAACATGAGCTTCAGCCTGAAACTCAAGGGCCTATCGCGGGATCGCATCGCGGCCGCCGTGGACGCCGCCGCGGCAAAGCTCGAGATTCAAGAGTTGCTGGATCGCAAGCCGCGAGCCTTGTCGGGCGGACAGCGGCAGCGGTTGCCATGGGCCGCGCGATGGTGCGCGAACCGAAGGCTTTTCTCTTTGACGAACCACTGTCGAACCTCGACGCGCGATTGCGCGAACAAATGCGCTACGAAATTCGCAAATTGCAGCGCGATCTTGGCACCACATCGATCTATGTGACGCACGACCAGATCGAGGCCATGACCATGGCCGACCGGATAGTCGCGATGCACGCAGGGATTGCGCAGCAAATTGGCACGCCGGCCGACCTGTATGACAATCCGGCGAACTTGTTCGTCGCCGGATTCATCGGTTCACCGGCAATGAATTTCATCAATGCAACGCTGGTTCACGAGCGCGAGGCCGCGGACAATGCCACGCACAGCAGCGTGATGGTTGGAACTCTGCGGCTCGGTAGCGTTCAACATGCCGGCGCCGCGCGCAACGACGGCCGCGTCACCGTCGGCATCCGGCCGGAACGCATTGCCTTGGAGAAGGCATCCGGACTCGCGACGCAAATTGATTTGCTGGAGCCGACCGGACTGGGAACCGTTTTGCATCTGCGCCTGGCGGGGCAGCGAATCAAGGTATTTACCACCGAACGGCTGGCGGCGAGCACCAAAGACGCGGTGAATATTGCGGTCCAATCCCGAGACCTTTTGCTGTTCGATCCCGATAGCGGCGTGCGTTTGCGCTAGCGCTGGCCCGCGCTCAACACCGCCAGCATATCTTCGTCCTCTTCCGCAGGCTTTTCGGCATTGCCGCGCAGCAGCCCCAGGCATTCATCCGCCGGCATCGGCCGCGCGAACAGGAATCCCTGCCCGGTCAGACAGCCCAGCCTGCGCAAAATCTCCGCCTGCTGGTAAGCCTCGATGCCTTCGGCAATGACCTGAATATGCAAGTGTCTGGCGATCGCGATGATCGCGCTCACGATTGCCAGATCGCTGGAGTCCGTCACCAGATCTCGAACGAAACTGCGATCGATCTTGAGCGCGTCCACGCGCCAGTTCTTGAGGTAGCTCAAACTCGAATAACCGGTGCCGAAATCGTCGATGGCGATCTTGATTCCGAGATCGCGCAGGCGCGCCATCGTGTCCTGGCGGTTTTCCCCGGCCGGCGCGTGCGAATCGAACATCGCCCGCTCGGTCATCTCCAGCTGCACCATCTCCGGCTGAAGATCATGCGTCTTCAGCAACGTCGCAATCGTCGACTGCAGCTCGCCGTTTTGCAGCTGCGCGGGCGCGATATTCAGCGACACCGGCACCAGACGGACGCCCGCCTTGCGCCAGGCGCTCATCGTTTGCAGCGTTCGATGCAGCACGAAATTACCCATGGGCACGATCAAACCGGTTTCTTCGGCCACCGGAATGAATTGGTCGGCCGGTATCATCCCATGCACCGGATGCGACCAGCGCATCAGGGCCTCGAGGCCGACGATCTTTCGCGTCAGCAGATTGACGAACGGCTGATAGTGCACGTCGAACTGCTTCAAGCGCAGCGCCTCGCGCAGGCTGGCCTCGACGGCCACACGATGCTTGAGCTTGCGATTCATGGCGTGACTGAACATCTGCACGTTGTTGCGGCCGCGATCCTTCGCCTGATACATGGCGGTATCCGAATGCTTGAGCAATTCGACCATGTCGGCGCCGTCGCGCGGATATAGACTTACGCCGACGCTGCCCGTGGTCTGCAGCGGATGCCGATCGATGATGATCGGCCGGTTCAATGTCTCGATGATGCGGCCGGCACCCATCGTGACCTCGTCGTAGGTCTTGACGTTGCGAAATACCACGACGAACTCATCGCCGCCCATGCGAATGACGACATCGCTGTCGCGCACGCACGCCGCGCAGCCTTTGTCGCCACCTCCTGCAGCAGCTTGTCGCCGGTTTCGTGGCCGCGCGTGTCGTTGATGTGCTTGAATCGGTCCAGGTCAAGGAACACGACGCCGAGCATGGTGTTGGCGGCTTTCGCTTCCTCGATGGCCTGCGGCAGGAACGACGGTCAGGTAGTGCCGGTTCGGCAGGCCTGTCAATTGATCGTGATGCGCCATGCGATCGAGCCGCTGTTGATTCTCGATGATCTGCTGCTCTGCCTTGCGGCGCAGTGAAACATCATGCGTCACATAGGCCAGAACGTCGCGGCCATCCACATCGAGCGCGTTGCATCGCACCTCGGTGTCGATCAAGGCGCCGCTCTTGCAGCGCTGCTGTAAGTTGATCGCCATGTGCGAATTTGCATCTCGAAGCCGCGCCAGGACGTTTTCAGGCGTCGCCGTGCCGTCGGCGAAAATATCGGCCAGCGTCAGGGCCCGTGCTTCCTCATCCGTGTAGCCCAAGCGGCCGAGAAATGCCGGATTGGTGTACAGCACTTGCTGCGAACTGGTGTCCACAATGACGATGCCGTCGTTGGCCTGGTCGATCAAGGCCTTGTAGCGCGCGTCGACCGATCGTTGATGTCGAAAGTAACCTTTCAACGCGAGAATCAGCACCACCCCCAGCGCCAGCAACACCAGCAAAGCGGCGAGAATATACGCCACCGCACCGCCACCATGGGCTGCGCGCGGCTCGACGAACGCGGCGTCCGGCGTGGCTGCCCGCATGACGTGCAGCACACGCAGCGGTCGGCCGCTGGCATCGCGCAATGCGGCGTAACCGGAAGAATCGTTGGGCGACAAGTGCGTCGTTACGCTGAATTCCTCGGCGGAGCGCACAGAGTCAGCGTCGTTGGTGTTATTGGGAAACGCGCTCGGGTCGAAATTCTGCAGCGGCTGCAGCACCAAGGTTTCATTCACCGACCGCGCCAGCTGCGCGAATCTCGCCGGCGAGAGCGTGCGCGTCACGATCACCCAACCCAAAATTGAGCCCGGAACGGCGCGCGCAGTAATGGCGCGCGCAACCACCCATCGGTCACCGGTAAAGGTTACGAACTGCGGCGGGCGGCTGCTCGTATCGGCAGATTGCGTTGAGGCGGCGAACGGCTCGATGAGGCGCGTCAATAGCGGATCCGGCGACTGCTCGCTCATCTGACCCTTCACGATCGCGACGCTGAAGCGCAATGCGCGGGAGGCCGTAAGGACCGATACCGCGTCGACGCCCTGACGAACCATGTCGGCCAGTTCCAGGCGATCGGCTGAGGCATCGGGGCTATCCTGGACCAGACCGACGGCCGCCTCGGACTCCGCCAATTCGCGCGCGCGCTCGACCAGCCGATGCAATTCATCGGCAATTTGTTGGGCCACCTGCGTGAGCTGTAAGCTCATGTTTTCGCGTTCGAGGACCGCGGCCCGCCGGTGCCAGTCGCGCTGGCTTGCGATCAGCAGGCCGAGCAGCACAATCGCCAGCAGCCCGCCGGCAGCCAGCCATGCCGATCGTCCCTTCAACGCCGCGCGCAGCCAAGCTTTCTTGGTCATGCTGAGGCGTGGACCCAAGCAGGGATGCGTGGCGCAATCCGGTGACAATACGACATAATAATGCAGCACAATGGTTACGTCGCCGAAGTATCGGCGACGCCGCCTGAAGTATCCGATATGGGGTGCACAGTTCCGGGTCGAATGTATGCTTGCGACAACTGATATGACGGGCCAGAAATGACGATTCAGCGTAGTGACCGATACCTGGCGATTCGCGGCGAAGGATCGGCAAGTTCCACGCAGCCCAGCGTTCGTCTGGATACCAGCCTCGAGTTGCTGCTGCAGCGGGCGCCGCTTACCCGGGACGCCCGAGTGCTTGCGACCGTCGTGGCGACCGCGGGATCGACTTACCGCAAACCCGGCGCGCGCATGCTGATCATGGCTGACGGCAGCTACTTAGGCTTGCTCAGCGGCGGCTGTCTCGAATCAGACTTGCAGCTGCACGCCCAGGAGGTGATGCAGAGCGGCCTGCCGCGCGCTGTGGAATACGATATGCGCGGACCCGACGACACGCTGTTCGGTATCGGCGCCGGATGCGAAGGCGCCATGCGCGTCTTGTTGGAACCTGCAAATCCCGGCAGCCCTGCCGCAGCGGCGCTTGCCGCGGCCGGTCGAGCCACCCAGACCGGCGACGCGAACTGCTTGGTGATGGTGCACGAATCGGCGACCTTGAGGTTGGGCACCTATGTTGCCGAGCCGCCGCTGCATCCTAGGTTGGTGGCGGCGGGAAATGAATCGTTGGCCGCCACAGCATCGCGCGGCGTGGATTGGGGAGCAGGAGCTGAGCGCACCCGCGCGTTCGTGCAGTTTCTCGCGCCACCGCCGCATTTGCTGATTTGCGGCGCGGCACCCGATGCGCAGTCGGTCGCAGGAGCTGCGCGCGGGTTGGGGTGGCGCGTTTCCGTCATCGATCATCGGCCAGCGTATGCGGTGGCGGCGCGCTTTCCCGGCGCCGATGTGCGAGTCGCTCAGCCTACGCAACTGCGCTCGGAGATCGACCTCACGTGCTGCCACGCAGCCGTGGTCATGAGTCACCATCTGGCTTCCGATGAAACCTATTTGCGCGAACTTGCCGAGGCCGGCGTCCCTGCGTACGTGGGATTGTTGGGTCCGGAAGCGCGTCGCAACCGCATCGCGAAGCAATTGGGACCGCTCGCGGAAAAGCTGCGCTTGCGAATTCGCGGCCCCGTCGGCATCGATATCGGTGCGGTGACGCCGGAAGGGATCGCGCTGTCGATCGTGAGCCAGATTCACGCTTGGCTCGCCGGTCGCGCCAGCAGCGAACCCGCTTCAGTTTAGATTGACCCGCAGAAGCGACCCGCTAAAGGATTGGCCGGCGCGGCCGAACTCCTAAGGGCTTGGGTAAAACCAATCTAGGCCTGATGAACCCTTGGGATGGGGTGCGTTGATATGACAAATGCGGCGTCGGTTCCCACTTACCGCTCCGGCACGAAATCCGTGCCTGCCAGCGGCATCGCCGCAACGCCGGACCAACGCGCGGCTGCACTCGAATTCTTACGGAACCTGGCCGTGGAAGTATCCCAGGGCACGGTCGATCTGCCGTGCTTTCCCGGCGTCGTTGTGAGGATCAGTCAGGCATTGGCCGACCCCAACACCAGCTCCGATCGCCTCGTCACCATTGTCGGCGCCGAGCCGCGTCTCGCGGCTCGCGTGCTGCAAACCGCCAATTCGGCTGCGTTCAGGAACTCCGGAAAACCCTTGACTGACCTGCGCTCCGCCGTCACCCGGCTCGGACAGCAAATGGTACAGGGCACGGCAATGTCCTATGCGATGCAGAATATGAAGCACGAGGCGTCGCTGCGCTCAATTGCACAGCCGCTTGCGGAGTTGTGGAACCGAAGCATTGCCGTTGCCTCTATCAGCAAGCTCGTCGCCATGCGCACCAAAGTAAACGCCGACGAGGCGTTCTTGACCGGATTGCTGCACGGCATCGGAAACCTCTACATCATGGCGCGGGCGGCGAATCTCGCGAATGTGCCCGGCGGCGACTCGGCCTGGATGGGGCTCATCGGCGGTTGGCATGCATCGATCGGCAAGGCAGTTCTGCAAAGTTGGGGCTTTGGCGAGCCGATGTGCGACGCGGTTGGAGATCAAGGCGATCTGGACCGCAAATGGAAGCACCAAGCAACGCTTACCGATGTGTTGATCGTCAGCATGGTGCTGGCCGACGAATTGCAAACTCCCGAACCGCGAGTCATTGCGACTGAAGGGACCAATGCCTTTCTCAGTCTCGGCGTGACGCCGGCCGACTGCACCGCCATTCTCGCGCAGGCGCAGACGCAAATTCTCCTAGTGCACGAGGCTCTGGGGTAGAATCGGGTCGATGAATGGGATGCGCGTCATCGCCTTTTCGGCTGCATGGCTGATCGCGGTAGCGGAGTTGAGCGTGGCCGCGGCGGTCGCTGCGCCGGCAACCGCGCCCGCTACCGTGCCTGCGCCAACCGCTACCGCGCCGCCAATTGCACCGCCAACTCAGGATTGGCGTGTGACTGTGCGCGAATTCGCCGCCAAGCATTTCAAGAATCCGGCGTGGGGTTACTCGCACTGCCAGCGTGACTATGCGCTGGCACAAGAGCTGGCGGCGGCTGATCACGTCGCGCTCGACGACGACGTGCTGTATGCCGCCGCGTACCTTCATGACATCGCAGCGTTTGCGCCGTGGGAAGACACCAAAGTCGATCACTCGGATGTCGGTGCCCGGGTGGTTGACACGATTTTGAAGGGCACGGGATTTCCGATGGCGAAGATCGACGGCGTCCGCGGAGCAATCCGAACGCATATGTACTATCGGGATCCGGTGGGACCCGAAGCGCTGTACTTGCACGACGCCGACGCCTTGGACTGGCTGGGTGCGATTGGTGTGGCGCGCATCATCGCGCTCGTCGACCCGAACGGCGGCAAACCGGACGGCGCCAAAGCAGTGGCGATGCTGGTGGACAATCTTAACAAGGTGCCCTCGCGGGTATTATCGCCGGCCGGCCGCGCGCGCGTCCCCGAACGCAAGGCCGAACTCGACAAATTCCTCGCGGATTTGCGGCGCGAGACGCAAGATCTTCGTACGCTCTAGCTCTTCGGCGGCGATTATTTGGGCACGGAGTGGATGGGATCTATCCAATACACTTCTTCGAGCCGCTCCGCGGCGTCGATGTTGAGATTGACCACCACGGATTCGTTATCGCTGCGCACCAATACGCATTCCAGCGGCGCATCGCTCAACGCGTTGATTTCCTGGTGCGGCACATACGGGGGCACGAAAATGAAATCGCCGGCGTCCGCGGTCGCGACGAATTCGAGGCGCTCGCCCCAGCGCATGCGCGCCGCACCCCGCACTACGTAGATGACGCTTTCCAGTGCGCCGTGATGGTGCGCGCCGGTTTTCGCATTCGGCTGAATCAGCACCGTGCCGGCCCATAATTTCTGCGAGCCGACCCGCGAAAAATTCACAGCGGCCGCGCGCAACATCCCCGGCGTCTGCGGCGTGTTGCTATCCAGAGTGTTGCTTCTGATGACCCGCACACCCTGGGTGCGCCAATCGATGTTCGGCTTCAACTATTCCTCCCGAGAGGCTATAAATGGCCCCGCGGCCTTGTGCCTGCTCACGAGAATACCCCAAACCCTATGAATCCCAACAATGAAAATTCAGCGGCTGTCCAGTTTCGACTGCCGCCGGCATGGACTGTTGCCGCGCCGGTCTTTGCCGGCGTGGTACTGCTGGCGGCCGGTTTCGGTTTGGGTCGCGGCATGGGCGGGTTTTTCGTAGCCGTCATTGCAATGGGCCTTGGGGGCGCCGTGTTCGCCGCCGTACACCATGCCGATGTCGTGGCGCACCGCGTGGGCCAACCCTATGGCACCCTGGTGCTGGCGCTGGCGGTCACGCTCATCGAAGTTGCACTCATCGTGTCGCTGATGATTGCAGGCGGCTCCGCCACGGCGGCATTGGCCCGCGATACCGTGTTCGCGGCGGTGATGATCATCCTCAACGGCATCGTCGGGCTCAGTCTTCTCGTCGGCAGCGTCATGCATCGCGAGCAGCGCTTCAGCGTCGACGGCGTCAGCGCCTTGCTCATGACGTTGAGCACCATCGTCATTATGACCCTGGTTTTTCCGAACTACACCATCGCACTGCCCGGTCCCTACTACTCCCCCAGCCAGCTGCTGTTCATCGCGATCGTGTCGCTGGTGATCTATGGCGCGTTCGTCTTTACGCAGACCATCGGACATCGGCATTTTTTTCTCGACGACGTTGCAGACGAGCCGCAGCACGCCGAGCGGCCCGGCAATGGAACCACCGCTGTGAGCGCGGTGTTGCTGCTGGCATGCCTCGCCGCCGTGGTGCTGCTGGCGGAGAAACTTGCCCCCGATCTTGAGGCGTGGGTGGAGCATTTAGGCGCTCCACAAGCACTGGCGGGCGTGATTGTCGCCGCAGTGGTCTTGCTGCCGGAGGGCCTGGCCGCCGTGCGTGCTGCGCAGGCAAATCGTCTGCAGACCAGTCTCAATCTGGCGCTGGGCTCGGCGATCGCCAGCATCGGGTTGACCATCCCGACTGTCGCCTTTTTGTCGCTATATATGCATACGCAATTGACATTGGGTATCAGCGCCGAGTCCACGGTATTGCTGATCCTGTCGCTGTTCGTCACCGCGGTGGCGCTGCGTACCGCGCGCACCAACATTCTGCACGGCGTGGTGCTGCTGGTTATTTTTGCGGTCTATCTTTTTACGACCGTCGTGCCTTAAGAGGTTCGCGGGGCCGAGTCGGCGGCCAGCAGTATGGCTTCGCGGATGCGCGTATACGTGCCGCAGCGGCAAAGATTGCCGCTCATGGCGGCATCGATGTCCTCATTGCTGGGCCTTGGTACGCGCTTGAGCAGCGCGCAAGCCGACATCAACTGCCCGCTCTGGCAATACCCGCACTGCACGACTTCGACGTGGGTCCACGCCTGGCGCAAGGCGTCGATTTGCTGGCCCTGCACGCCTTCGATGGTCCTCACCTCGCGGCCCTGTACTGCCTCGAGCGGTGTGACACAGGAACGCACGGCTTCGCCGTCCAAGTGCACCGTGCAGGCGCCACATAGCCCCTTGCCGCAGCCGTACTTGGTGCCGACCAGTTTGAGTTCGCCGCGCAGTACCCATAGCAATGGGGTGTCGGGCTCCGCCTCGACCGTGGTGTTCTTGCCGTTGATATTGAGTATTGGCATGGTGGACTTTAAGCGAACTTCAGCGGCAGGCTGCGCAGCCGCACGCCGGTGAGCGCGAACAGCGCGTTGGCAACCGCCGGAGCAATCGGCGGCGTACCCGGTTCACCGACGCCGCTTGGAGCTTCGAGGCTCTGCATGATATCCACTTGAATCGCCGGGCACTCGTTGATGCGCAGCGGCGGATAGTTGTTGAAATTGCTCTGCTGCACCTGGCCTTTCTCGATGGTGATCTCGCCGCGCAGCGCTGCCGACAATCCAAACACAATCCCGCCTTCCATTTGTTGACGAATCAGATTTGGATTCACGGCGACGCCGCAATCGACGACGCAGATGACACGATGCACGCGGATCT
Source organism: uncultured Gammaproteobacteria bacterium (assembly GCA_963787695.1). Lineage (GTDB taxonomy): Bacteria > Pseudomonadota > Gammaproteobacteria > Steroidobacterales > Steroidobacteraceae > Bog-1198. The sequence continues at coordinate 3,490,827 of CAWBDX010000002.1, read as the reverse complement.
GTCGCTGCTCACCCAGCGACACTTCGGCGACCTGTGCAACGATGCTGCCGAAACTGCGATGGATGGCGATGCCGCGCCCCTGCTTCGCACCGTCGGGCGCCACCTCAAGCGGCTGCTGCCAATTGGCGAGTTCGGCTGCGCGACTCAAGACCCGCCGGTGCCGCTCATCCGCGCTCAGGAGCTCCGCCCGAAATGCGACCGGGTCCTTTCCCGAAGCCGCCGCGCACTCATCGATGAAGCTCTCGATAAAAAAAGCGTTCTGCGAATGCGCCACCGAGCGCCAGATGCCGACCGGTACTGCCGTTTCCACGGTCACATGGGCAACTCGGGTGTTGGGAAACGCGTAGGCCGTGTTGGAAGCGCCATCCGTGGACATGTCGATGAACGAAGGCGCGCCCATGCTCGAGCCGGCGGAAGTGGTCTGCCACGCGGTGAGCCTGCCGTTGGCATCGAAGCCCGCCTTGCAGCGGCACAGGTAGGTCGGGCGGTAGTAGTCATGCGCCATGTCCTGTTCGCGCGGCCACAGCAGCTGCACCGGCGCGCCCTGTGTTTCACGCGCCAGCAGCGCCGCTTGTACGACGTAATCCGAGAGATAGCGCCGGCCGAACCCGCCGCCGAGGTACGGAACCTTGATCTCGACTTTCGACTCCGGAATGCCCAGCGCCTTGGCTACGGCGCCGCTGGCGAATCCGGCCGCCTGAGTGGGCGCCCACACCGTTGCCGCGCCGTCTTTGAATTGCGCCGTGCAATTCATGGGCTCCATGGTCGCGTGCGCGAGAAAGGGCACGCGGTATTCCGCTTCGATGGTCCTGGCCGCCGATTTCAATGCGTCCGCGACGCGGCCTGTATGGTAGTGGACCGTGCCGTCCTTGCCATCGAGCGCAGCCTTAAGATCACTGCTGATGGTTTCGCTCGAGAGCGCCGCTGCCGCGCCATGATCCCATTCGATCGCAACCTGCGTCAGCGCACGCATGGCACGAAACGGCGTGTCTGCGATGACCGCGACGCCGCCGCAGGTGCTGCCCGGCATGATGGAACTGGCCTTGGCCGGCTCCAGCTTGACCACTTTACGCACGCCCGGCATGGCTTGCGCCGCGGCAGCGTCGAAACCTGCCACTTTGCCACCCACGGTCGGACACATCGAGATGCTGGCATACAGCAACCCCGGCAGCAGCACATCGATGCCATAGGTAGCGGAGCCATCGAGTTTGGCGGCATTGTCGATGCGGCGCACGGGATGTCCAATCAACTTGAACTGCGCCGAAGTCTTCAACGTCACGTCCTTCGGCAGCGGCAACTGCGCCGCGCGCTGCGCAAGCTCGCCGAAGGCAGCGCTCTTGCCGGAGGGATGCAGCACCCGTCCATTCTCCGCGCGGCATTCGCCGGCAGGCACTCGCCACAGCGCCGCAGCGGCGCCGATCAGCATCGCGCGGGCCGAGGCTCCCGCCTCACGCAGAGGCAACCATTGGTCCGCCACGCTGGATGAGCCGCCGGTGCCCTGCAATCCGGGCACCGCACGAATGATCTTGCCGAGCACATGACCGGTGGCTCGCTTCATCAGGCCATGATCGTTCGGCTGGAAGGGCAGCCCATCGATGATGACCGCCTGGTTGTTGTAGATGGCATCGAGAGTCGACTGCTCCAATGTCACTTGAGTCCAATCGGCATCCATCTCCTCGGCCAGGAGCATGGCAAGACCGGTCTGTGCGCCCTGCCCCATCTCGGCCTGCGACATCATGACGGTCACCGTGTTGTCGGAGGAGACCTTTACCCAGCCGTTGAGGGCTACTTGCCCCTGACTCACGGCCAGGGGCTTGTCGGTCATCAATCGGCGCCGCTGGGGCGTCGCGGCCCAACCGACTATGAGTGCGCCCACTGCCCCGGCAGTACCGAGGACGATGTAGCGGCGCTTGAGATTGGGCATGGCGCCACGGTAGGGTCCCGCGACAGCAGTGTCAAACGGTGCGCGCATCCCACACAGCGGCTGGCGCGCGTCCGAAAGGTCGGTAAGATGCGGAATTTCCAATTCGGGGAGATTCAATGAAGCACTTCCTGTCGGCCTGCTTGAGCCTGGCGTTGAGCTTGAGCGCAGCAAACGCCTCGGCGGATAGCCAGAAGCTGCGCGTGATCAGCTGGGCGGACTACGTACCGGCTGACCTGATCGCGGCTTTCAAGAAGGAGACCGGCATCGACGTGGAAGTGACGTTGTCGAACAACGAAGAGATGATCTCGAAACTTCGCGCCACCGGCGGCGCCGGCTACGATCTCGCGCAGCCTTCTCAAGACCGCATCGCCGCCGCGCAGCGCGACTTCGGCATTTACAAACCCTTGGATTTGACCAAAGTGAAGCTCGAGCAGTTTCAGCCCGAGTTTCTGGACATCGTCCGCAAGAACACGACCATCGATGGAAAATTGTATGGCCTGCCATATCTATGGGGGACCGATGGGCTGGTGGTGAATACCAAGCGCACCAAGGTCGCCGACTATCCGGATCTGTGCCGGGCGGATCTCAAGGGTAAAACCGCCGTCCGCTTGAAGCGCCCCACCTTGATGGCATTTGCATTCGCCGCGGGCAAGGATCCGTTTGCCCTATACGGCGACCCGAAGGCCTATGCCGCCTTGATGGATCAAGTCGGTGCCGCGCTGATCGCGTGCAAACCCATGTTCAAATTTTTCTACGACAACAAGGATCAGCTTCTGAACGGCATACGCTCCGGCGAAGTGATTGCCGCCATGATGTGGGATACGGGAGGCTGGACGCTCAATCGCGAAAATCCTGACATTCAGTTCGTGGTACCGCGTTCCGGTGCCCTTGGCTGGCTCGATACCTTCGTGCTGCCCGCGCGCGGTAAGAACGATGCCGCAGCCTACGCATGGATCAATTTCACCATGCGCCCGGAAAATGCAGCGCGTGTCATCAAGTCGGTAGGCAGTTTCTCCGCCGCCAAGGACACCGCCGCTTTGGCGGATCCGCGTCTCAAAGCGCAGTATGCCGCTACTTTTCCCAATAACGACCTGAAAGCCATTCATTGGTATCCCGCGATCCCCTCCGGATTGGAAGAATTGGAAGGGCGGGTCCTCGACCGTATCAAGGCAGCCAATTGAGCACTCCGGATTTGGCCGCCGAGCGGCTGGTGAAGAGATTTGCGGATCACCTGGCCGTGGACTCACTGTCTTTTTCGGTGCAACGGGGCAGCTTCTTTTCGATCCTGGGCCCGTCGGGCTGCGGCAAGACGACACTGCTGCGCATGATTGCCGGATTCATCGCGCCGGACGAAGGCGACATCGCCATCGGCGGCAAGAGCATGTACGGAGTGGCGCCGAACCGCCGACCGGTCAATATGGTGTTTCAGCAGCTGGCACTGTTTCCCATGATGTCGGTGGGCGAGAATGTCGCCTTCGGGCTGGCTCGCCGCGGCATGGATCGACGGCAAAGGCTGCAGCGGAGCAACGCCATGCTGGAGCGCGTGGGTCTTGCGGGAGCTTCCGCCAAGCGCGTTGACGAGCTGTCGGGGGGGCAACGCCAGCGGGTAGCCATCGCGCGCAGCCTGGTCCTCGAGCCGACCCTGCTGCTGCTGGACGAGCCCTTGGGCGCGCTTGACTTGAAGCTTCGCGAGCACATGAAAATCGAGTTGAAGCAATTACAGGCGGCTTTCGGCACGACGTTTGTCTATATCACCCACGATCAATCCGAGGCCTTGGTATTGTCCGATCACGTGGCCGTGATGAATCAGGGACGCTTCGAGCAAATCGGCACACCCCAGGATCTGTACTATTGGCCGCAGACACCCTTCGTTGCGGGCTTCGTCGGCGCGAACAATCGCATCGTCGGGCGCGCCACCGTGCGCGACGGCGCAATGACCGAAATGACGACGGCCGACGGCTGGAGCATGCGCGCGCTTCAACATGGCGATAGCGCCGTCGGCGACGCGGTTGAAGTGTTCGTGCGTCCGGAAATTGCCACTCTCGCGCGCAGCGCCGCGGAATTGCCGCCGCAGCAGCCCGCGCATTCGGGCGAAGTGCAAAGCGTGCTCTTCGATGGGGCGAATTCCGCGGTGCTGCTGCAGGAGATCAAGACGCGCCGCGAGTTCCGCATCGCGCTGCCTCAAACCGGACAGTTTTCCGACTTGCGGCCGCACGAGAAAATCGCCTTCAGCTTTGACCCGCAGCGCGCGGTGTGCTTTGCGGCGCGCACCGGCGTGACAGTCTAAATGGCTGCCGCGCCGGCTAAAACTTCCGGGCAGGCGCCATTGGTACTGGGTTTACTGCTCGCGCCCGCGCTGTTGTGGCTCGGCGCGCTGGTGATATTGCCGCACGTCGATTTGGCGATTCTGTCGTTTCGCGAGCGGGTCGGGCCGCGCCAGTACACCGCCAGCCTCGCGCAATATAAAACCTTCTTCGAGGAGCCGCTGTACTGGCATGTATTCCTGCGTACGGCGGTCATGTCCGTGATCGCGACATTTCTCACTCTACTGCTCGCATTTCCAATCGCCTGGATAATTGCAAAACTGGCGCGCGGCCGCGCCGGCTCGCTGCTGTTCATCGTGTGCCTGATACCCTTCTGGGTCAGCGAAACGGTGCGGACCCTGGGGTGGATGATTCTGCTGCGCGAGTCGGGAGTGTTGCCCGCGCTGTTGGTGAAACTGGGGCTCGCCTCGGTCCCGCCGGAACTGCTGTATCGAGACGCGACCATTTTGGTGGGGTTGATATACACCTCGCTGCTCTTCATGGTGGTGCCGCTGGTGACCGCTCTGGAGAGTTTGGACAATTCGCTGATCGAGGCGGCCTATGATCTCGGCGCAGGCGGCTTCACCGTTCTGCGAAAAATCGTCATACCGCATGCCGCACCGGGCATCACCGCCGGCTGCATCGTGGTTTTCATGCTGACGCTGGGCAACTATCTGACGCCGACATTGCTCGGCGGAAAGAACTCGCAGTGGTTTACCGAGCAGATCTACACGCAGTTCATCACACGCTTTAATTGGGAGCAGGGAGCCGCTTTCGGATTCTTGCTGCTGGGCTTGTCGACGGCGCTGGTCGTGGCGGGCCTCAAGATCAGCGGACAGCAATTCGGCGATGTGATGCGGCGAACATGATTCCATCCCTGCCCCGACCCTTGTGGCTGCGGGCGAGCACCGCGGCGTATCTGCTGGCGTTTCTCGCGTTCCTGTTTCTGCCGCTGATCGTGGTTGGTGTTTTCGCGTTCAACGATGCGCCCTACCCGGCTCCGCCGTGGCGCGGTTTTACGCTGGATTGGTTCGTGGGCAATGCGGCGGCGGGGCGGACGGGACTGTTCGCCGACAGCGAATTGCTGGGCAGCTTGTGGACCAGCTGCATCGTCGCGACGTGGGTGACATTATTGTCGGCGCTGATCGGCACCAGCAACGCCTTCCTGCTCGAACGCGGCCGGTTCCGCGGCAAACAAACGCTGTCGGTGTTGATGCTAGCGCCACTGGTGATTCCCGGAGTCATCCTGGGAATTTCCATACTGGCCTTTGCCAGCCGCATCGCGGAATTTGCCGACGATACTTTCGGACTGGAGTTGGATTTCTTGAGGCCGGGATTGCCGTTGGTGGTGTTGGGCCAGTTTTCCTATATTGCAACCATCGCGACGCTGACCATCAGCGCGCGCCTGCGCCGCTTCGACACCACGCTGGAAGAAGCCGCGCTGAATCTCGGCGCATCGAAGGCGGCGGTGTTTCGCACCATTCTGCTGCCGTATTTGCGGCCGGCGCTGCTGGGTTCGGCCGGCATCTCATTTCTGATGTCGTTTGCGGATTTCAACACCACGCTGATGGTGGTCGGTTCGGATTCGCCGCTCACGGTCATGATGTACGGGCGCATGCGCGAAGGAGCCAGTCCCGTGTTGAACGCTGTCAGCTTGTTTCTGATGATCGCATCGGCGCTGCTGGCCCTCGCGTTGCTGCGGCGGGGCTCGCGCAGCGCCGGGTGAGCGGCCGGCGCGCAGTTCAAGTCATCGGCGTCGGCTTGAACGCGAACGCCACCACGACCGCCGCCATCAGCAAGGCAAAGGACACCGCGTAGTTCCAGGCCATTTTCTCTTTCAGATAGAGCACCGCAAACACCAGAAAAACCGTGAGCGTTATCGCTTCTTGCAGAATCTTGAGCTGGAAACCGGAATACGCGCCGAAGCCGATGCGATTGGCGGGTACCGCCAGGCAGTACTCCAGCAGCGCAATTCCCCAGGACACCAGAATTGCTTTCCACAACGGCCAGGCATGGCCATATTTCAAGTGTCCGTACCAGGCGAAAGTCATGAAAACGTTGGAGCAGAACAACAGCAGTGCCGTCATGTGAATCCTCGATGATTGCATTCGTACCCGGATTTTCTGCCGAGATGGCATGTGTGTACAATTCTCCGCATGCAAAAAAGCGCAGCGCGAGACAGCGCCGCCGGGGAGTTTCCATGATCCGTTCTCGACTGCAACGCGTGACGCGCCGCACGGTGCTGGGTGGCCTCGCGATACTTCCCCTGATGGCGGCTCGCGCGCTCGCCGCTACCCTGCAGCCCTCGCAAGCGGCGCCGAGCACGCCGCCGCCTGTCACCAGCGCCGACCAGGTGCTCAACGTCATGGAATTCGAGGCTCTCGCCAGGGACATACTGCCTCCCGCCCACTTCGGCTACATCGCGACCGGCGCCGATGATGACCTCACCGTGGTTCGCAATCACGATGCGTTCTCGCACTACGAGATTCGCGCGCGGCGCTTCGTCGATGTGAGCCGGGTTGACGCCACGCGGAGCATTTTTGGCACAACGTGGCCGACGCCAATCTACCTTTCGGCGGTCTCGAGTCAGCGCGCTTTCCATCCGGATGCGGAACTCGGCACGGCGCGTGCCGCGCGCACGCGTTCGATGCTGATGATGCTGTCGACTGTCGCGTCAACGGCTGTCGAGCCGGTCACCGAGGCACGCGGCGCACCGGTCTGGCAGCAGCTGTATCCGACCGACGACTGGGCGGTGACCGAGGGAATCGTACGGCGCGCCGAGCGCGCTGGATCCCCAGCCATCGTGCTCACCGTCGACACAATGCCGAATCGCAACAATGAGACGCTGACGCGGGCGATGCAGGCCGACCGCCGCACCTGCACCGCCTGCCACATCAATAATTCGCACGACCGCCTAAAAAAGGCGCCGATGTTCGCCGGCCTGGATGTGTCGCGCGCGACGACAATCTCGCCGCCAAACATTACGCCGGCCTTCCTCGACCAGTTGCGGGCGCTGGTGTCGGTAAAGCTACTGGTCAAGGGCGTCGTGACCGGCGAGGATGCTGCGCTTGCCGTCGCCCATGGCGTCGACGGCGTCATCGTCTCGAACCATGGCGGCCGCAACGAGGAAACGCTGCGCGCGACGCTCGACTGCCTCCCGGAGGTCGCTGCCGCAGTCGGCGGACGCGTACCGGTGCTGCTCGACGGCGGCGTGCGCCGCGGTACCGATGTGTTCAAGGCGCTGGCGCTCGGCGCGACCGCGGTCGGCATCGGCCGGCCGCAGGTCTGGGGACTCGCCGCCTTCGGTCAGCCCGGCGTCGAAGCTGTGATCGACATCCTCAACCGCGAATTGCTGCAAATCATGCGCCAGGCCGGTACGCCGGCGCTGGCGAGCATCACGCGCGAACGCGTCATTGCCTCCACCTGGCGCTGACGCGGCTGGAGCGCCGTGAAGCCGACACTTTATTTTGCAATTTTGTCCCCCACTCATTGCCTATCGATCTTGAGGAGCAGGTTATGAAAGCTGTGATTGCCGCGTATGCGCGTTCGCCCCAACACTTTGCGCGCAAGGGCGCGCTCGCCCAAATGCGCCCCGATACCATGGCGGCGCAGGTAGTTATCGGTTTGCTCGAGCGCACCAAGCTTGATCCTGCTCTCATCGAGGACGTCATCGTCGGCTGCGCCTACCCGGAAGGCGTCCAGGGATCGAATATCGCACGCATCGTCGGCGTGCTTGCCGGCCTGCCGCAGGAAGTGGGCGGCATGACGGTGAACCGCTTCTGCGGCTCATCCATGTCGGCCATTCAGATTGCCGCTGCGCAAATCGAGGCCGGTATCGGCGATGCTTATCTTAGCGTCGGCGTGGAATCGATGAGCATGGTGCCGCAAGGCGGCTTCAATCGATCGCCAAATCCCGAGCTGCTCGCACGCCACGCGGACATCTATATCAGCATGGGACAGACCGCCGAAAACGTCGCACGGCGCTACGACATTTCGCGCCGCGATCAGGAAGTCATGGCGATGGATTCGCACCGCAAGGCGGCGCAGGCGCGCGAACAGGGCCGGCTGCGCGACGAGATCGTGCCGATTCGCCTCGAATCAGGGGAACTCGTGAGCGAGGACGGCTGCATCCGCGCCGGCACCACGCTCGAGGCTTTGGCGGCACTCAAGCCCGCCTTTGCCGAGGATGGCGTGGTCACAGCGGGCACGTCCTCGCCCCTGACCGACGGCGCCTCGGTGGTTCTGGTCGCCAGCGAGGAATTTGCCGCGCGGCATGACCTGCACCCGCTGGCGCGCGTTCGGGCAATGGCCACCGTGGGCTGCGATCCGGCAGTGATGGGTATCGGTCCGATTCCCGCCACTCGCAAGGCACTGGCGCGCGCCGGATTCGGCGTTGCCGCGCTCGATGTGATCGAAATCAACGAAGCGTTCGCTTCGCAAGCGCTCGCCTGCATTCGCGAGCTGGGCTTGGATCCGGCCAAAATCAACATCGATGGCGGCGGCATGGCGCTCGGACATCCTTTGGGCGCGACCGGCGCACGCATTACCGGCAAGGCGGCTTCGCTGCTGGCTCGCACCAAGGGCCGCTATGCGCTTGCGACGCAGTGCATCGGTGGCGGTCAGGGCATCGCTACGGTCTTGCAATCGCTGTAACGCATTTTCTTAGAATGCCGCGTCGAGGGTGATGCTGACCGGACAGTGATCGCTGCCCATGACGGTGGGATGAATCTCGGCGCTCTTGACCGCGGCACGCAGCTGCGGCGATACCAGTACATAGTCGATTCTCCATCCTATGTTGCGCGCTCGCGAATTGGCGAAATGACTCCACCACGAATAATGCCCATTGCCCTGGGTGAAAAGCCGGAAGGTGTCGATGAATCCGGCGTCGACAAAAGCCTGGAACCCCGCGCGTTCCTCGTCGGTAAAGCCTTTTTTGCCGCGATTTGGTTTTGGGTTGGCCAGGTCCAGCTCGGTATGCGCGACATTGAGGTCGCCGCAAAATATCACCGGCTTGGTTGCTTCCAGCTCCTTGCAGTAAGCCAGGAAGGCCGGATCCCAGTGTTTGAAGCGCAGCTCGACCCGGCTCAGATCATCCTTGGCGTTGGGCGTGTAAACCGTCACCACGTGGAACTTGGCGAATTCCGCGGTGATCACCCGTCCTTCTTCGGCGCTGTCGCGCTTCAGTTCGTCGGCGAATGAAAACCGCTGTGCGAAGGCGCTGGGAAAGCCGTTGATGACCTTGAGCGGCTCCTGCTTGGAAAATATCGCGGTTCCCGAATAGCCCTTCTTCAGCGCCGAGTTCCAGTGCTCGCGGTAATCCGGCAATTCGATTTCAATCTGTCCGCGCTCGGCCTTGGTTTCCTGCAGACACAGTATGTCGGGTTTGTAGGCTTCGAGGAACTTGAGGAACAAGCCCTTCTTGTGGACGGCGCGAATGCCATTCACGTTCCAGGAATAAATCTTCATTAGGTTTTCCACGGTCAGATATTAGCGCTTAACGTTGCGCGGTTCTGGCGTCATGCACGGCAGGGATATCCCAACCGGCGCCCAGCGCCTTGTAGACCGCGACCAGCGATGTCGCGGTGTCGGTGCGGCTTTGCGACAGCAGCAACTCGGCGCTCAAGGCGGTGCGCTCGGCATCGAGCACTTCGAGGAAATCGATGAGCCCCCCCTCGAAGCGCTTGCGCGCGAGATCCGCCGCCTTATCGCTCGCTGCGGCGGCGACTCTGCAGCGCCTCGCGCCGCGTTTGCGCATGGCCATAGCTGAGCAGCGCCCCCTCGGTGTCCTCGAGCGCGCCCAGCACCGCGCCTTGGTAGCGCGCCGAGCGCCGCATCGGTTTGCGCCTTGGCCGAGCTGATTCTGGCGCGCACGCGGCCGAGATCGAACGCAGCCCAGGTGATGCTCGGGTCCGACGGAAAAAAACCGCGCTCCGCTCTGTCCGAAATCGCCGAAGGTCGGGGCCGAGTAACCCACTGCGCCGACCAGCGTCACCTTGGGGAACAGATCTCCCACCGCCACGCCGACGCGGGCGGTGGCAGCCGCAAGCCGTCGCTCCGCGACGCGTACATCCGGCCGCCTGCGCAGCAATTGCTCCGGCGTGCCGATGGCATTCAAGACGCGGCAGTGCCGGCAGCGGCGCCTGCCGGGACAAGCATTGCATCGAGCGCCGTCGGCTGCTGCCCGGTGAGCACGCTCAGGCGATAGCTGGTCGTGGCAATCGATGCCTGCAGCGTCGGGATGGATGCCAGTGTGGTCTGCCATTGCGCCTCGGCGCGCGAGGTGTCCAGTTCATTGCCCCTGCCCGCCTCCAACCGCGTCCGCGTGAGTTTCAAGGTGCTCAACTGGTTGTCAGCATTGCGCTGCGTGAGCGCCAGCTGATCCTGCAGTCCGCGCAGGATGAAATAGTTGCGCGCCACCTCGGCGATCACGCTGACACGCGCATCCTGCAGTGTAGCGGCGGCGGCGCCCACATCGCCGCGCGCCGCCTCGACATTGCGCCTGACGCGACCGAACAGATCGAGCTCCCATAGCCCGTCGAACCCCGCCTGGGCTGTATCGAATTCGCGGTCGATGCTCATCGATGCCCGGCAATTGCTGCTGCGAATCCAGATTGTGCGTGTAGCTGCCCGCAAATGTTGACGGTCGGATACTGATCGAAACCGGCCAGTCGCTTCGCGCGCCCGCGCGGCCTGCAGATTGGCTGCGGCAACGCTCAAGTCCTTGTTGTGGACGAGCGCATCCTCGATCAAGCCGTTCAAGCATGGGATCTTCGAATCCGGTCCAATATTGCTCGCACCGCATCGGCTGCCACGAACCCGGGTTCGCCGGCGTTCGCGAACTGCGCAGTCCACCGGCGTCTCGGGCCGATGATAGTTCAGGACCCACGGCGCAGCCCGCGAGCAGCAGCAGCGCAATGCTCGCCACCGCACCGTCGGCGCGCGCAGCCGTTATGCGCTTAGCCACTGGCGTGCTCCTCGCTTGCCGCAAACGACACCGTATTCCTGACGGTGCGGCGTGTGCCGCGCCAGCCACATTTCGATGGTCACGAAAAATACCGGCGTCAGGAACAGGCCGAAGGAGGTGACGCCGAGCATGCCGGCAAACACCGCGATGCCGATGGCCTGGCGCATTTCGCTGCCGGCGCCGCTGGCGATCACCAGCGGAATCACGCCCATGATGAAAGCGAACGAGGTCATGAGAATCGGGCGCAGCCGCAGACGGCAGGCCTCGATCGCCGCATCGACCGGCGCCAAACCGTGCACGACGCGCTCGCGCGCAAACTCCACGATCAGAATCGCATTCTTGCAGGCCAGCCCCACCAGCACGATGAAGCCGATCTGCGTCAGCACATTGTTGTCCGATCCCTTGAGCCATACGCCCGCCATCGCCGACAGCAGGCACATCGGCACGATGAGGATCACGGCCAGCGGCAATGCCCAACTTTCGTACTGTGCCGAGAGAATCAGGAACACCAGCATGACGCAGATCGGAAACACCAAGAGCGCCGTGTTGCCGGCCGATCTTCTGCTGGAACGTCAGATCGGTCCATTCGTAGCCGAAGCCGTTGGGCAGGGTGTCATGCAGTACGCGCTCCATGGCGGCGGTGGCCTGGCTCGAGGAGATGCCCGGAGCGCCCTGGCCGTTGATGTCGGCGGCCAGATACACGTTGTAGTGCGAGACGCGATCGGGTCCCGGCTTCGAATCGAACGTCCGCCACCGCTCCCATGGGCACCATGTCGCCGCTCAAGTTGCGCATCTTCAGGTTGGCAATGTCTTCGGGCTGGTTGCGGAACTGCGGCTCCGCCTGCGCATACACGCGATAGGTGCGGCCGAAGCGATTGAAGTCATTGACGTACACCGAGCCCAAGTAAGCCTGCAGCGTGTCGAATACCTCGGACAGCGGCACGCCCTGGCGCTTCGCCTTGACGCGATCCACATCCGCAAACAGCTGCGGCACGCTGTTCTGAAACGTCGTGTAGGTGGCGTAGGGATTCAGCTCGCGCTGCTGCCGGGCTTTGTTCAACACCTCGCCGGTGACCCGCGCCAGCTCATCGTAGCCGTGCGCCGCCCGGTCCTGCAGGAACAGCTTGAATCCGCCGGTGGTGCCCAGGCCCTGAACCGGCGGCGGCGGCACGGCGAATATGACGGCGTCCTGAATGGCGCTGAATTTCTTGTTGAGTGCCTGGGCGATGGCCCCCGCCGATAGATCCTTGGTTTTGCGCTCGTCGAACGATTTCAGCGGAAAGAACAGCACCGCCGCATTGCTCAAATTGACGAAGCCCTGCACCGACAGGCCGGAAAATCCGATGACGTGATCGACGCCCGGGGTCGCCTTGGCCAGCGCTGAAATCTGCCGCACCACGTTCTCGGTGCGATCCAGCGAGGCTGCATCCGGCAATTGCACGATGCCGATCAGGTACTGCTTGTCCTGCGCCGGAATGAACCCGCCCGGCACCAGCTGAAACATTCCCCAGGTGCCCGACCAGCAGGACAGGCGAACACGCCCGAGCACCACGGCGCGAATCGACGTCAGCCGCCGCACGCCGTGGCCGTAGCGCTCCGAGGCGCGCTCGAAGCCGCGATTGAACAGGCGGAAGAATCCGCCCAACACCTTATTGATGCCGCGCTGAAATACATCGGGCTGCGCATTTCTCGGCTTGAGCAGGAGCGCGGCCAGCGCCGGCGACAAGGTCAGTGAATTGAAGGTCGAGATGATCGTGCTCGCCGCAATGGTGATGCCGAACTGGCGGTAGAACTGCCCGGTGAGTCCGGAGACGAACGCGACCGGAACGAACACCGCGCACAGCACCAATGCGATGGAGATGATGGGTCGGGTTACCTCGCCCATGGCGGCGTGCGCCGCCGCGTGCGGGTTCAAGCCTTGCTCGATCTTGCGCTCGATGTTCTCGACCACGACGATGGCATCATCGACGACGATACCGGTGGCGAGCACCAGGCCGAACAGCGTCAGCGAGTTGATGGTAAATCCCGCGAGCAGCAACGCCGCCAGCGTGCCGACGATGGCGACCGGCACCGCCACCAAGGGAATGACGCTGGCGCGCCAGGTCTGCAGAAACACCACCACGACCAATACGACCAGCAGCACCGCCTCGAACAAGGTGTGGACCACCGACTCGATCGAACTGCGCACGAATACCGTGGGGTCGTAGTCGATTTCGTAGCTCACGCCCTCCGGGAAGCTCTTCGCAAGTTCCTTCATGGTGGCGCGCACGGCGTCGGAGAGCTGCAGCGCATTGGCGCCCGGCAACTGGAACACGGGAATCGCAACGGCCGGGCCGCCGTCGAGCATGCTGCGCAAGCGCGTAGTTATCCGGGCCGAGTTCGAGGCGCGCGATATCGCGCAAGTAGGTGGTCTCGCCGTTCGCGCCGCTCTTGACGACGATATTGCCGAACTCCTGCTCGGTCTGCAGCCGGCCTTGGGCGTTGACGATGTATTCGAACTGAGTGCCGGGAAGCGAGGGCTGGCCGCCGATCTGCCCCGCCGCGACCTGCACGTTCTGCTCGCGGACCGCGGCCAGCACTTCGTCGACGTCCATGCTGCGCGCGGCGATCTTGCCGGGATCCAGCCACAAGCGCATGGCATAGTCGCCGGAGCCGAAGACGCGCACATCGCCCATGCCCGGGAAGCCGCGCCAGCACGTCCCTGATCTGAATGACCGCGTAGTTGCGCAGATATAGCGAGTCGTAGCGGCCGTCGGCGGATTTCAGGAACACCACCATGGTCAGATCGGGCGAGCGCTTTTGCGTGACCAGGCCGATCTGCCGCACCACATCCGGCAGGCGCGTCTCGGCCTGCGCCACCCGGTTCTGCGTCTGTACCTGCGCGATGTCGAGATCGGTGCCGAGCTTGAAGGTCACCGTGATGGAGAAGGTGCCGTCGGGAGTCGCCGTGGAATTCGTGTAGATCGCGTTTTCCACGCCGTTGATCTGCTGCTCGAGCGGCGTGATCACGGTCTCGGCGATGGTCTTCGGCGAGGCGCCGGGATATTGCCCGCTCACGACCACCGTAGGCGGCACGATTTCCGGATATTCGCTGATCGGCAGCTGCGGCATTGCCAGCAAGTCCGGCCACGGTGATCAGTATCGCGAGCACCGTGGCAAATATCGGCCGCTCGATGAAGAACGAAGAAATATTCATCGCAGGCGTCCTTAATTAGGGCGCGGCATGCGCGCCGTCCCCGCCCATTGTCACCCGCTGCGGCGTCACCGTGACGCCCGGGATGCACGCGCTGCGCGCCGTTCACGACGATCACATCGCCGGCTTTCAGTCCCTCGCGCACGACGCGCAGGCCGTCGATCACGCGGCCGAGCTTGACCTTGCGGTATTCGATTTTGTTGTTCGCGCCGAGCAGCAGCACGTATTTCTGACTCTGATCGGTGTTGACCGCGCGGTCGTCGATCAGGATCGCCGAATACTCGCCGCTGCCGAGCAATTGCACGCGCGCAAACAAGCCGGGCGTGAACTGCCCGTCCTTGTTCTGCAGCACCGCGCGCGCGCGGATGGTGCCGGTCTGCGGATTCAGTTGATTGTCGACGAAATCCACGCTACCGGCGTGCGGAAATCCTTCCTCGTTGGCAAGGCCCACTTGAACCGGGTTGCCGCGCATCGCGCGAACTCGGGCGCTCGCCGTCGCGCGCCATCTGCGTGTAGCGCAGGTAGCTTTGTTCATCGGCATCGAAATACAGATAGATCGGATCCATCGATACGACGGATGACAGCAACGTGCCGCCGTTGCTGCCGCCCGTGACCAGGTTGCCGCGAGTCACTTCGGCGCGGCTGACGCGCCCATCGATGGGGCTGGTGACCCGCGTGAAATTCAAGTTGAGCGCGGCTGCTTCGAGGGCGGCTTCCGCGCCCGCGACGTTGGCCTCGGCCTGCGCCACGGTGCTCTTGCGCTCGTCCAGTTCCTCTTGCGAAACGGCGCCGCTGTCCTTCAAGCGCTGCACTCGGACCAATTCGATGCGGCCAAGATCCAGCGCGGTCTTGAAGCGCTTCACGTCGGCGGCAGCGCGATCGTATTCGGCCTGGTAGGGCCGCGGATCGATGACGAACAACAGCTCGCCGCGTTTGACCAGGCCGCCCTCGGTGAACGCGACCTTGTCGATGTATCCCGATACCCGCGGACGTATCTCGACGGTCTCCACCGCCTGCAGCCTGCCGGTGAATTCATCCCAGTCCTTGACCCGCTTCTCAAGCACCTGCGCGACGCTGACCTGCGGGCGGCGCTGCGGCGCCGGGCCCACCGGACTTCCCGCAGCCGCCGAGAGTCAGAGCGGCGCATGCTGCGAGGCCGCTACACACTTAAGTTATTGATTCTTATCATTCTAGACTCCCACTGCACCTGAGGACAGGCGATTCGGCAGCCGAGCCTGCCCCGGGGTCATTTCAGCACATCGGAGCGCGATTCGACATAGATCAATAATATTAAGTCGCCGTTACAGAGTGATCGGCCATACGGTATTGACAATCATTCGCATTCGCGTTCACAATAGCGCGCATGATCGTTTGTGTATGCAAAGCGGTTTCAGACCGGCAGATCCGCACCGCCGTTAAGGGTGGCGCGACCTCGCTGCGCGACCTGACGCGCGAGCTTGGCGTCGGCACCTGCTGCGGCAAGTGCCTGCCTGAAGCCAAATCAACATTGTCCGCTTCACTCAAAGCATGCGATTCCGTAACCGGCCCGGTTTTTCTCTCCCGCCGCCACCGAATTCGCGGTCTGAAGCCCGCAATTGATTCCTTGAGTCTTGCGTTCGGGCTTACAATCCCGCACCGAGCTCAACTCCATGCGTCACCGTTATCGCCATAAGGGGACCATCGTGCAAGGCGACGCCAAAGTACTTGAATTCCTCAATCAAGCGCTGAAAAACGAACTCACCTCGATCAATCAATATTTCCTGCACGCGCGCATGCTCGACAACTGGGGTATGAAGCGGCTCGGCAAACTCGAGTACGAAGAATCCATCGATGAAATGAAGCATGCCGACCGCTTGGTCAAGCGCATCCTGTTTCTGGATGGACTGCCGAACCTGCAGGATTTGGGAAAGCTGTTCATCGGCGAGGATGTGCAAGGAAATCCTGCAGTGCGACCTGCGCAGGGAAATGGAGGCGCACCCCATGTACACCGCCGCCATCGCGCACTGCGAAACCGTCAAGGACTTCGTCACCCGCGATTTGCTGGTGCATATTCAAAAGAGCGAAGAAGAGCACATCGACTTTATCGAAGAGCAGCTCGGATTGATCGACAAAATGGGATTGCCGAACTACGTGCAGAGCGCAGCCGGCGAATTGGCGGAGAACAATTCCGCCTGAGAAGCGACGGACGTGATAAAAAAAATTCTCGCCGGCCTGGTGGTTCTGGTGATCGCGGCCGCTGCTAGGCGCTCGCCGCTAAGCACTCGTGCCGCTAAAAGTCGCGCTGCCGAGCATATGCCGGGCGGCGCCGCTGATGCGATCCTCATCGACGATCGCGGTGAATTTGAAGCTCAAGCGCATGGGCTTGGTGATCTTTGCCGACCAGCTTAAGCGGTTGCCCTCGACCTTGCCGTCGCTGATGGCGACGTGGTGATCGGCATCGGACAGCGATCCGGTCAAGGTCTTGCCCTCGACGTGCAATTCGAGCACGCCCGATTTCTCGCCCATCGGCGTGTTGATCGTGATTTTCCATTTGCCCTGCAGCCATTGCAATCATCCTCGCGCTTGCTTAAGCGCAGGCCTGGGGTTGCCTGCGGACAGGCGCCGCTGCGCGGGCAAATGACGCTCGCCTTGGCGCCGAGCGCATCGGCGATCCAGGAGATATTCAGCACCTGCGAGGCGGCGCGAATGGCGCGCGCTGCGCCTGCGGCGGAATCACGCCATCGCCGCCGCCGCGGCGGCAGGATTCGGCGACCGCCGCGACGATTTCCTCGCCGTCGAAACCCTGCGCGTCCAGCGCCGGCAGCAGATCCACGCCCACGGACAAGACGTGCAGCTCGTCCGAGCGCATCGCGAGTCAGCAACGAGTGGCAGCAATACAGGCGCGCGCGCTTGCCGTCCTGCATCACCGAAATCTGCGATTTCGGCGTCTGCACCGACGGCGCATCGGGCGTATTGCAGCAGCCGAAATACCGCCCAGCGCGGACACGGGTCGGATACCAGGCTCATGTTGCCCCAGGGCAACGGAATGCCGTTGCCGCGGTACACGGCGCGCAGGTAGCCGGGCGGATAGGCATCGAAAAAATGCCAGTGCCGATACGGCGACACTGCCGTCATGCGGCGCATGACCAGCGCCGGCGTCACGCCGACCTTGTGGCAGGCGGTCACGCTGTGGGCTTCGCGAATCAGGAAGCGCCGAAACGGAATGCGCGGACAGAGCAGCGCGCCGGCGAAAAAACTGCACTCGAAATCGCGCCAGGCATACAGCACGTCCTGCGCGCCCATGCCGCCCGCCGAGCCCGCGCGATTCCCCATCGCCGATATGCGCGGCGCTGTGCGGGGATATCACGCCGTCGCCGTTGTGCAGAATCTTGTGGCCGATGAAAAACGCCAGTTCGTACTTCAGGCGCTCCTCCTGGCTGCGCAGGCGTTTGTTGATCAGCACGGTTGCCGGCGCCTCGAATCTGCGAACGCACCAGTGCGCCGCTCGGCTTGCGGCCGTCGCCGTCGAACCATTTGATCTCCAAGCCATGGCGCTTGCAGATCGCCATCACGGCGTCCAAGGTCAGCGGCATCTGCCGATTGCCGCACTCCTCCGCCGCGCGCTCGATATCGGGAAAATTGTTGTGCCGGGTCTCCTGCCAGACGCGAATCAGCAATTGCGCGAATTGCCGGCCGGTGGTGCCGGTCTGCGACAACAGTTCCGGCAATGCGTTTTGCAGCAATTCGTGCGAGAACAGGAATGCCGGCTCCAGCGGCATGGCCTCCAGGCCGCCGCGCTCGCGCGGCGCGGGAGCGACCTCGACTTCAGTGTTCTCATCCAGGAACCAGCGCGCATCCTTGCTGAAAATTCCCGCCAGCATGTCCAGCATTTCCGCCGAGGGCATGCGCTTGCCGGTTCTCCACCATGCTGAGGTAGGACACCGAGGGCGCGCCGCCGGCATCGATTTGCACGCAGCGCGCCGAGAGCTCATCCAGAGTCAGGCCATTGCGCTTGCGCAGCGAGCGCAGCTTCGCCCCTAGAAAATGCCCCTGCCGGATCAGGCCTGCCATGTCTGTCCTAGTGAAATTCACACTGTGAAATTTCTAATGTGTAAATCCGCCGCTTGAACACTTTAAGCTGACCTCATCCCGGGACGCAAGCTCGGCCCATATGAACCTTGAGGAGAACTGACTTGAGCGCAGCAGACGAATGAGCCGATGGCATGGCGTGGAACGCCCCTATAACGAGGCAGACGTGGCCCGCCTGCGCGGTTCTGTGCAGCATCGAGTATTCCCTGGCGCGGCTTGGGTGCCGAGAAATTCTGGCGCCTGCTGCATAGCGAACCGGTGGTGGCGGGCTTGGGCTGCATGACCGGAAACCAGGCCATTCAGACCGTGCAGGCGGGCCTGAAGGCCATTTATTGCTCCGGTTGGCAGGTGGCGGGCGATGCCAATTCCGCCGGCGAGGTGTATCCGGATCAGAGTCTCTATCCGGTCGATTCGGTGCCGAAGATGGTCGAGCGCATCAACAACGCCTTGCTGCGCACCGATCAAATTCATCACATGGACGGCAACTCCGACATTGACTGGCTGGCCCCCATCATCGCCGATGCGGAGGCGGGATTCGGCGGCAACCTCAACGCGTTCGAACTGACCAAGGCGCTGATCCGCGCCGGCGCGGCGGCGGTGCATTTCGAAGATCAATTATCGTCCGCGAAAAAGTGCGGCCATCTGGGCGGCAAGGTGTTGGTCTCGACCGCCGAAGCCATCAACAAGCTGGTGGCGGCGCGCCTGGCGGCCGACGTCATGGGCGTGCCCACGGTGATCATCGCGCGCACCGACGCCGATGCGGCGGACCTGCTGCTGACCGATCATGATCCGCGCGATACAGCCGTTCCTGACCGGGCAGCGCTCCAGCGAGGGATTTTTCTATGTGAAGGCCGGCATCGAGCAAGCGATTGCCCGCGGCCTGGCCTACGCGCCGTACTGCGATCTGATCTGGTGCGAAACCTCCAAGCCCGATATGAACGAGGCGAAGCGCTTCGCCGCCGCAATTCACGCCAAATTTCCGGGCAAGTTGCTGGCCTATAACTGCTCGCCGTCCTTCAACTGGGCGGCAAAACTGAATGCCGCAGCGATGAAAAGGTGGCGCGAAGAACTGGCGGCCCTGGGCTATCGCTTCCAATTCATCACGCTCGCCGGTTGGCATGCGCTGAACCTGTCGATGTTCGAATTGGCCTCGGCGTACAGCGCGGACGGCATGCTCGGCTACTCGCAGCTGCAGCAGCGCGAATTCGGCCAGGAAGCGGCCGGGTTATCGCGCCACCAAGCACCAGGCATTCGTCGGCACCGGCTATTTCGATGCGGTGCAGACCGCGATCAGCGCCAAGAGCTCGACCGTCGCGATGGCGGGCAGCACCGAGACCGAGCAGTTCACGACGCCAGTGAATCGCGCGCCGCAACGCGTGGTGGCATAGGCGCGATGAGCGCAGTCTCGCCGCGATGAAGCGCAGCCGATCGCTGCTGCGCGCTACTCGGAGGTCGTCACGCGGCGACGGACTATGCGGCGCACGATCGCCGAACACTTTCGCCTCTACAACGAGGAGTTCGGCCGCATCACGCGGCGCGCGGCGCGGAATTTTCTTGCCGAGGATTGGCATGCGGCGCAGCTCGATGCGGTCGCGCGCATCGAGCTGTATGAGCAGCAGAGTGGCGCGCTGCGTCGCGGCTCGTCGGCAGCCAGTTGCAGGCAGCGGCGCACCGATGTGGCGCTGTGGGTCGATATCAAGCTTGCCTTCGAGACGCTGGTGGCGCGGCGCCCCGACAGCGATTTCTACCACACGTTTTTCAATTCCGTCACCCGCGATCTGTTCGGCACGGTCGGCGTCAACCAGCGAAGTCGAGTTTTGCGCCACCAGCGTGGGCCGCGCCTCCGGTTCGGTGCCGATCCGCGTCTATCGGGTGGGCGGATCCTTGCCGACCGCGGTGCGCGAGATTCTCGCCGACCTGCCGTTCGGCGCCGCCATCGGCGACACCGAATCCGCCGTGCATCGCATCAGCGCCGAGATCGGCCGATATTTCGCAACCGGGCCGGCACAGCGGCGCGCCCGAATCCATCGAATTGATCGAGCCGGTGTTCTATCGCGGCATGCAGGCGCTTCGCGGTCGGCCGCCTGATCGGCGACGGCGTCGATCACGCCGCTGGTGCTCGCCTTCACCATTCTTCGCAAGGTGGTACAAGTCGACGCGGTGATGCTGTCGCGCGCCGACGTCGGCTCGCTGTTTGGCTATGCGCGCTCCTATTTTCATGTCGACCTGCCGGTGGTCAGCGCCGCGATCACGCTGTTGCGCTCTTTCATGCCGCGCAAATCCGTCGATGAGCTCTACACCGTGCTCGGCCGCGCCAAGCAGGGCAAGACGGAGCGCTACTTCGCGCTGCAGCGTCATCTGGATAAATCGATCGACAGTTTCGTGCATGCGCCCGGTGAGCGCGGCCTGGTGATGATCGTCTTCACCCTGCCCTCGCACGATCTGGTGTTCAAAGTCATTCGCGACAGCTTCGGCGCGCCGAAAACCACCACCCGCGCGGACGTGATCGAACGCTATCAATTCGTGTTCCGGCACGACCGCGCCGGACGCCTGGTCGATGCCCAGGAATTCAAGCGCCTGCGGCTGCCGCGGGCGCGCTTCATGCCGGATCTCGCCGAGGAGCTGCTGCGCGAAGCCAGCGAAAGCTGCCGGATCGAAGGCGAAGATCTGATCGTCGAGCACTGCTACATCGAGCGGCGCTTGCGGCCGCTCAATTTATTTCTGCGCGAAGCCGAGCCTGCCGCCGCCGAATCGGCGATCATCGATTACGGCAACGCGCTGCGCGACCTGGCGGCGAGCAACGTATTTCCCGGCGACTTGCTGCTGAAGAATTTCGGCGTGACCAGCCACGGCCGCGTCATCTTCTACGACTACGATGAAATCGGCCTGGTGTCGGATTGTGTATTTCGCGACCTGCCGCGAGCGCGCACCGAGGAGGAGGAGACCAGCGCCGAGCCGTGGTTTTATTGCGGGCCGCGCGATGTGTTTCCGGAGCAATGGCTGCCGTTTCTTTCGATACCGCCCGCGCTTCAGCGAAGTATTCGTCCGCCAGCATGGCTGCTTGCTGACCGCAGCCTGGTGGCGCGCCCAGGCTGAGCGGATACCGGACGCGGCGGTCATAACAGCCGCGGCAGCAGCCTAGCATCAAGCATGAACATCGATCAGCGCGGCGGCAGATGCATCGCCGCGCTGGATTCGCTCATATTGCTCGACAGGGCTGCGGGACGACGACGTCCTGGTGGATCGGCCGCCGCCGGAGCGAGTCTCCGCCTCGTATGACAGAAGATTTGGCGCTGACACGCGCGCGGGGACCGGTATTACATCAGTGCTCGGGGCATAGTCGGCCTGCACCACTATGACACGTCTCAACACCGCGCCATCGGGCAGCGCACGCGCCGGCCACGCCGACTCGCCCGCGGGTATCAAGGTCTGATTGGCAGGTATCAAGTTCACTTAGGTGTATTAGGATCCGCGCTTAGGCTTCGGTCAGTGCCAACGACATCCCAATTATGTGACGCAAGTCACTTAACCAACTAATCCTCGAATGCCGCATACACAAGTCGCGGAACAGATTCCGGTAGTAGTCGCGCTGGCCGGGCGCTTGAATCAGCATTAGCGCGAACAGCTGCTCGGCTGGATCGACCCAGAAGGTGGTGCCGGCGAGGCCGCCCCAAAAATACTGCCCGCTGAGCCCGGAACGGGAGAAATTCCAGCCTGCAGGCGCACCGCGAAACCCAGGCCGAATCCGTAGCCGGGCAGCAGCAGATCCGGCGCTCCGGTGATGGGCCCAAGATGATCCGCTGTCATGAGTTCGATGGTCTTGCGGCTCAGGAGCCTAACTCCATCGAGCCTGCCGTGGCTGAGCAGCATCTGCAGGAAGCGCGCATAGTCGGCGGCCGTGGACACCAGGCCGCCGCCGCCCGATTCGAATCCCGGCGCCTCCTTCACATTGATCAACTGCACCCCCGCGCCGGTGTCGGGGTCCTTCGCGAAGGCCTCGGCAAGGCGCGTGTGATCGGACATGGGCACGTGGAACGCGGTATCGACCATGCCCAGCGGCGCGAGGATGTTTCGCTGCAGGATACTGCCCCAAACTCAGGCCCGACAACACTTCCATCAGGCGGCCGACCACGTCGGTCGAGCGGCTGTACTCCCACTGTGATCCGGGCTGATGCAGCAGCGGCATCTTGCTCAAGGTAGTCGACCTGATCGGCGTTGCTCTGATGGCGGCTGTAGATCTTCGCGGCCATGTACATCTTGTGCACCGGCCCGCTGCCGCGGAACTCATAAGTGAGCCCCGAGGTATGACGCAGCAGATCCTGAATGGTGATGGACCGCGCTGCCGGCACCAGCTCGATTTCCGCGCCCGCGCTGCACCGCGACTTTCAGGTCGGCGAGTTCGGGCAGAATACTTGCCAATCGGATCGCTCAGCAGAAATCGCCCTTCCTCCCACAGCATCATGGCGGCCACCGAGACGATGGGCTTGGTCATCGAATAAATTCGAAAGATTGCATCCGTTGCCATCGGCGCGCCGTTGGCGGGATCGCGGCGGCCGAAACTCTCGAAATAGGCGACTCGACCGCGGCGCGCGATCAGCGCCACGGCGCCGGGCAAACGCCCGTTCGCGACCTCGCCCGAGAGCACCTTCCCCAAGCGGGAAAGACCGGAGCTTGAGAGCCCAATGTCTTCGGGCGTCGTCACGGGAAGCGGAGATGCGGTCATGAAAATGAATCCTGGGGGAGGAGCTAAGGGACTTGTCGGCGCCCCGATTATAGTTGAGCATGGCCGGCAAATTCAGGCTATGTCATGAAGCTATACAACGAACATAATCCGGCGCCCAATCCGCGGCGCGTGCGCATATTTCTCGCGGAGAAAGGGATTTCAATACCCTGCGTTCACGTACCCCTACGCGAAGGAGCGCACAAGACGCCGGAGTTCCGGGGCTTAAATTCGCTGGGACAACTGCCGGTTTTGGAGCTCGACGACGGATCAACGCTGTCGGAAAGCATTGCCATTTGCCGCTATCTGGAAGAACTGCACCCGACACCGGCGCTTTTCGGCGACGATGCGTGGCGGCGCGCACACGTCGAAATGTGGATCCGGCGCATCGAGTTCGTACTGATGAGCCGGATCGGAGCGGTGTGGGTCAACACGCACAAATACACGGCGCACCTGGGCACGCAATACAAGGACTTCGGTGAGGCCAGCCGCGTACGCACGATCAAGGCCCTGCACTGGCTGAACGACGAATTGGCAGGCGCGAATTCATCGCTGTAGAAAAATACTCGATGGCCGACATAGTGGCGCTGACCACCATCGACTTCGCCACATTCATCGGTATCGAGATGCCTGCGGAACTGCCGCACTTGCGGGCGTGGCACGATCGGGTATCGGCGCGCGCCAGCGCTGCCGCCTAAGTACCTGAAAACCGAGATTTCATCAAACCGGCGGCGACCAGCGTAGCAACTGCTGCACCGTCATGACCCGGCACGATGTGAATACCCGGTTGCGCCGCGTGCAGCCGCTGCAGCGCGGTAAGTTCGCCGAAAACCGCGTGCCGATCCTCGTTGGTTATCATGAACGTCGTGATGAGACGGGCGCGTTCGCGTTGTAGTTCAATATTGCGGAACAGCCAGGCTACATCGCCGAGAAAAAGATACTCCGCGCCGTTCGCGGTTCGCACATAAATCATCTGGCTTCCGGGTGTATGACCGGGTGCCTTGATCAGCACGATTCCCGGCGCCGCCGCAAGATACTTCTGATAACTAATCGGCGCATAGCCGTCCAATGCGTGATCCGGAAACTTCGCCGGCAACATGAGCTTCGGATTGGCGAGCTGCTCGCGGGTAAGCCTCGTTGCCACCAGCACGCTCGACAGATCCGGATGAACCGTAAGACCGCCGATGTGATCCAAGTGTTCGTGCGTAATGAGGATCAGCGAGGCCTTGCCTATCGCGCTTTGCATGCGGGCGAATGCATCGGCGTCGAACGAATTCAGACTTTCGCCGCCGATTTCCTTGTTGAGCGCGGTGTCGATAATGACGGACGTCTGCGGGTATAGAATGCGATAGGAAAACACCGGCAGTTCGCGTGTCTGCCATCCATCGCCGGCGACAATCGCGGTGGCGGGCGCTTTAAACACCCCAACCCGCTCCACCTCGATAGCCGTCGGCGGATCGCCCGGTATCGCGCCAGACAAACGGCGCACCTCGCCGATATCCAGCGCGAACTGCGCATCGGACGGCACGTGGCTTTCGACGAGCAGCCAGTAATAGGCGGCCCCCGCCACCACGATCAGGAGGCTGGCGACGACGATAAGGATGCGAATCCAAGGCTTCATGCGGGATCCCCGTGACGAATGCGCAAATCCGCGCAACAATGCGCTAACTATAAGCTGGGATGCGAAATAACATGAAATTACTGATGTTGGGCGCCGGCAGCGTGGGCGGTTTCTTCGGACTTCGCCTGCAGGAAGGCGGCGCGGATGTAACGTTTTTGGTGCGCCCCAGACGCGCAGCGCAATTGCGCGATCGTGGCTTGCGTCTTTATGGACCGCGCGGTGAGCTGCACGTGAAGCAATTGCGGCTGTTGGAATCCGGTGCTACCGCCAGTGGCACATTCGACGCCGTGATATTGAGCTGCAAGGCCTACGATTTGTCGAGCGCCATGGACTCCGTGCGTCCGTACTTAAGCACGGACACCGTCATATTGCCGCTGCTCAATGGATTGCAGCATCTTGAAGTCTTGGACCGCGCTTTCGGCGCATCAAGGGTGCTGGGCGGCCTGGCTCAGGTATCCGCGACCTTGGATGCCAACGGCGACATCAAGCAGCTTACCGATGTTCAGGCGCTCGTCTACGGCGCACGCAGCGCCGCGCAGGCAGCGGCAGCCGGCGCATTGGACGGCGTCCTGCAAATGGGAAAATTCGAAGCAAGATTGAGCCGCGATATCATGCTCGAGATGTGGGAAAAGTTCGTCCTGCTGGCGTCGCTCGCGGGCATGACGTGCTTGATGCGCACCAACGTCGGCGAAATTGCCGCCACCCAGGACGGCGCGACGTTGACGGTGCGTATGCTGGACGATTGCGCGGCTGTCGCGGCGGCGGCGGGCCATGCGCCGCGCGCCAACTACATGGCGCCGATCAAGGCATTGCTCACGCAGAAAAACTCATTGCTGGAAGCTTCCATGCGCCGCGACATGGAACAAGGCCACGCCACCGAAGCAGATCACGTGGTGGGAGATATGCTGCGCCGGGCGCGAGCCGCCGGCGTGGATTCCGATTTGCTGAAGTCCGCCTATTGTTCATTGCAAGCCTATGAACACACGCGAACGGCAGGCATCGGTCCGGCCCAAAAGTCCGCGATCTAACGCGGCCGGGCAATGGCCGCAGTATCCACAAACTGGAACTCACCTCGGCCCCAACGCTCGCGCAACACAAATTTCTGAATTTTGCCGGAGCCGGTCAGCGGGAACTCGTCCAGGAACACCCAATAGCGCGGCGCTTTCGGGCCGGCCAGCCGGGCACGCACGTGCGCGCGCAGCTCGATGACTCCTGGGTGATCGCCGCTAGTGCGGATGAACGCGGCAAGTTCCTCGCCCATGATCCGATCCGGCACACCGACCACGGCCGCGTCGGTTACCGCAGCGTGCTCGATCAATGCGGCCTCGATCTCGGCCGGATACAGGTTTTCGCCGCCGCGGATCACCATGTCCTTGAGCCGGCCGACGATCCGGCAGTAGCCGCGCGCATCCATGGTCGCCAGGTCGCCGGTGTGCAGCCAGCCGTCGCTGTCGATCGCCGCCGCGGTGGCATCCGGCTTGTCGAAATACTCGCACATGACGTGGTAGCCGCGCGTGCAGAGCTCGCCGACGTCGCCGAACGGGACGGTGTCGCCGCTGCCGGGCTTGATGATCTTCACCTCGACCTGCGGAAGGGGCCGGCCAATGGTGTTGGCTCTGTCGTCGGCAGTATCGTCGAGCCGGATCTGGGTAATGAGCGGCGACGACTCCGTCTGTCCGTACACCACCACGAAGTTGACGCCGAGCCGCGACTCGATGGCGCGTACCAGTTCGGGAGCGACGCTCGCACCGCCGGATGCAACCACGCGCAGCGCCGACAGATCGTGTCGTCCGAGATTCGGGTGCTCCAGCAGGGCGATGAGCATGGTTGGTACGCCGAGCATGTGCGTGGCGCGCTCCTGTTCCAGGAGTTCAAGGAGACGCCCCGGGTCGAAGGCCGGAAGAAACGCGTGCGTCGCGTGTCGCTGCAACGCGCCCAGCGTCGCCAGCCCACAGCCGGCGGTGTGAAAGAACGGCATGGCGTGCGCATAGACCTTGTGCTCCGCGAGCCCCATGAGTTCGGTATAACATCGAGCGTAGTTGGTCAATCCCCGATGATGCAGCAGCGCTCCCTTCGGCGAACCGGTGGTGCCGGACGTATATTGGATCTGCGCGGCATCGTCCGGCTTGACGTGGGGCAGGCTGGGGGAACCCGGCACGTCGATGAACTGCTCCCAGTCCTCGAACCTGATAACGTCGCGGAGCCCGGGCAGCTGCGGGCGCACTTGCCCGACCCATTCGCTCATCGGATTGCCACGAAAACCCATGACGTGGAACAGTCCAGCGGATCGTGACTGGCGCAATATATAGTCGAGTTCGCGCGCGCGGCATGCGGGATTGACGGTAATTAGGACGATGCCCGCGAGTCCGGCGCCCAATTCGAGCAGCAGCCACTCGGCACTGTTTGGCGCGTACACGGCGACGTGTTCGCCCGGGGGCAAAGCGAGTCAGCAATGCCCGCGCACTGCGCTCCGCAGCGTGCAACAGCATTGCATAGGTCCATGTATGCCGCTGTCCAGGCGTAAGAGTCCAGGCCACGACGGCAGTGCAGTCGGGCGCGGCAGCCGCGGCGTCGCGCAACACCGAACCGACGGTGGTCTCGAGGACAGGGTGGGCCGTAGCCGCGGGCCAGAAAGAACGGGTCGCGCAATTCATGGGTCAGCCCCTCTTACGTCGGCGCCGCCTGCGCTGATTCCCCGCTAGGAACGATGCAGCGCCGCGAAATCGGCGAGCACCAGGCTGACGCACTCGGTCAGCCGTGTTGCATAGGCGATGTGCAGAAATTCGTTGGGTCCGTGGGCATTGGAGAGCGGCCCCAGCACGCCGGTGACGAAGAACTGCGTCTTCGGGAATCGCTCGCCCAGCATTCTTAAGAAAGGGATGGTGCCTCCTCCGCCAAGACTCACCGGTTCGCGCCCGAACACCTGCCGCGAGGCGCGCTGCATGGACTCCTCGAACCAGGGCGAAAATGCCGGCGCGTTCCAGCCGCCCGAGGATGATTCGGGCTCGAAGCTGACATGCGCGCCGTAAGGCGGCTCGCGCTCGAACGCCGCGCGCACGGCGCGGCTCGCGACGTCTGGGTCGACCGTGGGCGGCAGGCGCAAGGAAACCTTCAAGGTGATCTCCGGCAACAGCACATTGCCCGCCGTGTGCACCGCCGGCAGGCCATCCGCGCCGGTCACCGCGAGCGACGGCCGCCAGGTATTGTTGATCAACAGTTCCCGATGATCGGATGTCACGGGCTGGGCGCCGGCGACGAACGGGATCTTGTCGAGAATGCGCGCGCCCAGCACGTCGGCCGCCACCGCGATCTGGGCGCGCCGGTCTTTTGGAATGTCGGTATGCAACTCATCGAGCAGCAGCTCTCCCGTCAGGGGGTTTTCCACGCGCTCCAGCAGTTGTTGGATAAGCCGAAACGCCGTTGGTGCGATACCCGATGCAAGTCCGGAATGCGCGCCCTCGCTCAAGACGCGCACCTTGAGCCGTCCCACCAGGTTGCCGCGCAGTGAGGTGGTGGTCCAGAGTTGCTGGTAGTTGCCGCATTCCGCGTCGAGACAAACGACCAGCGACGGCTCGCCGAGATTCTCACCCAGTGCATCGAGATGCGCCGGCAGGTGTACGCTGCCGCTTTCTTCGGTGGCCTCGATCAAGATCACGCAGCGCGGCAGCGCAACCGTCTGCGCCTTGAGGGCCGCAATCGCGGTCAGCGAACTGAACACCGCATATCCGTCATCCGCACCACCGCGGCCATACAGTTTGCCGTCGCGAATCACGGGCTCCCAGGGACCAAGACCCGGCAACCAACCGGTAAATTCGGGCTGTTTGTCCAAGTGCCCGTACAGAAGTACGCACCCGGGCAGCTCGCCGGGAATATCAACCAGCAGTATGGGCGTCATGCCGGGCAGACGGCGCACTTCGACCATCATGCGCGGCACCGGTTGAGCCCGGCACCACGCCGCCATGAGTTCGATCGCCTGGTCCATGTACCCATGGCTCTCCCAGTCGGGATCGAACGCCGGGGACTTGTTCGGAATGCGTATGTAGGCCTGCAGCCGCTCGACGATCGAGGATTGCCAGACGTTTTCAATGAATTGGCGCAAGCCTGATGAATTCATCCGCTTCAACTCCCGTTGGCGGCACCGGCAGCTCCGGGCCACAGCCAATTTTTGATTTCCGGCATGTCTTCACCATACCGGTCTATGTATTGCTTGTGCTCGATCAGCTTATCCTGCAATTGCTGGCGCAGGTAATCGCCACGGCTGCCGATCTGCGGCAGCCGGTCGATCACGTCCATCACCAGGTGGAACCGATCGAGGTCATTGAGCACGGTCATGTCGAATGCCGTGGTGATCGTGCCTTCCTCTTTGTAGCCGCGCACATGCAGATTCTCGTGATTGTGGCGGCGGTAGGTGAGCCGGTGTATGAGCCAAGGATAGCCGTGGTAGGCGAAAATTACGTGCTTGTTCTTGGTGAACAATGCGTCGAAATCACTATCGCTCAAGCCATGCGGATGCTCGGACGGCGGTTGCAGTTTCATGAGATCGACCACATTGACCACGCGTACCTTCAATGCGGGCAGCTCGCGCCGCAGAATCGAAACCGCGGCAAGCGTCTCCAGCGTCGGCACGTCGCCGGCACAGGCCATGACCACGTCGGGCTCGCTGCGTTGATCGTTGCTGGCCCACTGCCAGATGCCGATGCCCTCGCTGCAATGATTGATGGCGCCATCCATCGTCAGCCACTGGGGCGCCGGATGTTTGCCTGCCACGACCACGTTGACGTAGTGGCGGCTGCGCAGACAGTGATCCACCACCGACAAGAGACAATTGGCGTCCGGCGGCAGGTAGACACGCACGATCTCCGCCTTTTTGTTCACCACGTGATCGATGAAGCCGGGATCCTGGTGCGTGAAGCCATTGTGATCCTGGCGCCAGACATGCGAACTCAGCAGGTAATTGAGCGATGCGATCTTGCGCCGCCAGGGCAGCCCCGCCGTAACCTTCAACCACTTGGCGTGCTGGTTGAACATCGAATCCACGATGTGAATGAACGCCTCGTAGCAGTTGAACAGCCCGTGTCTGCCGGTGAGCAGGTAGCCTTCGAGCCAACCCTCACATTGATGCTCGCTCAGCATCTCCATGACGGGCCCTGAGGGTGCAAGAAATTCATCGTCCTTGGTGGTGTCCGCCAGCCATTGACGATTGCCGGCCTCGAACAGCGCTTCCAGGCCGTTCGATAGCGTTTCGTCGGGGCCGAAGATGCGGAAGTTGCGCGGCTCCGCATTCAACTTCAGCACATCGCGAAGAAATTTCCCCAGCACATGCGTATCACCGATGCCGGCAATCCCGGGCCGAGGAATATCGACGGCGTAGTCGCGGAAATTCGGCATGCGCAAATCGCGCAGCAGCATTCCGCCATTGGCGTTGGGATTTGCCCCCATGCGCCGTTGGCCGCTCGGCGCCAGCTCAGCCAATTCCGCCCTCAGCCGGCCGCGCGCGTCGAAAAGTTCCGCCGGCCGATAGCTGCGCAGCCATTCCTCGAGCTGCCGTAGATGCTCCGGATGCTTGGCGGGGTCCGTCAGCGGCACCTGATGGGACCGGAAAGTGCCCTCATTGCGTTTGCCGTCGACGATCTTCGGACCGGTCCAACCCTTCGGCGAGATGAGCACGATCATCGGCCAGCGCGGGCGTTTCGCGATGTGGTCAGAACCCCTGGCGCTGCCGGCGGATGCACGCGCATCGGCCTGAATTCGGCGAATCTCCTCGACCACGGCGTCCAGCGTCGCGGCCATCGCCTCATGCATCGGCATCGGTTCGTGGCCTTCGACGAAGTGCGGCGTCCATCCTAACCCTCGCAGCAATTGCTGGAGTTCGTCGCGAGAAATACGCGCCAAAACGGTGGGATTGGCGATCTTCCAGCCATTGAGATGCAGGATCGGCAGCACCGCCCCGTCGTAAGCAGGATTCAGGAATTTATTGGAATGCCACGAGGTGGCAAGCGGACCTGTCTCCGCTTCGCCGTCGCCGACCACGCAGGCGGCGATCAGCGCGGGATTGTCGAACACCGCTCCGAATGCATGACTCAGCGAATATCCGAGTTCGCCTCCTTCGTGAATCGACCCGGGGCACTCGGCCGAGGCGTGGCTGGGAATTCCTCCGGGGAAAGAGAACTGCGTGAACAGCCGCTTCAGTCCGGCCTCATCCTGACTCACGTTCGCATACACCTCGCTGTAGGTGCCCTCGAGATATGTGCCGCTGACGACCGCCGGCCCGCCATGCCCGGGTCCCGAGATGTAGATCATGTCCAGGTCATATTTTTTGATGACCCGGTTCAAATGCGTGTAAATGAAATTCTGGCCCGGCGTTGTCCCCCAGTGCCCCAGCAGCATGCGCTTCACGTGCTCAATTCTCAGCGGCTGCTTCAGCAGGGGGTTATCGCACAGATAAATCTGCCCGACGGACAAGTAGTTTGCGGCGCGCCAGTAGGCGTCGATTTTCTGTGCCATATTCACATCGAGCACCGGCGTCAGGGCTGCTTTTTGCATGATCGCTCCCAAGTCACTCATTGCGGGAATTCTCCAGCAAGGCGGCGGTCAAATCGGCGATGATGATTTCCTCGTCCGTGTGTATCACCCGGACTGCGACAGCTCCCGTGTCGGGCGAAATTTGTGGTGCATTCCGCTGGTTTTTCAACTCGTCGATCTCTATGCCGAGAAACTGTAGTCCATCGCAGATTCGCCGGCGCAGCGGCGCGGCATTCTCACCGATGCCGCCGGCGAACACCAACGTATCCACTCCGCCGAGCACTGTCGCGAACGATCCAATCCACTTCTTCGCCTGATAGCAGAACAGCGCCAGCGCTTCGCGCGCGCGCGAGTCCTTAAGTTCGCGATCGAGCAAATCGCGGACATCGGCGCTGGTTTCCGAAACTCCGAGGAGTCCGGATTCGTGATTGACCATGGTCTGAAATTGTTCCGCATTCATGGATTCGGTAAGCGCCAGGAAACTCATCAGCCCGGGATCCAAATCGCCCGAGCGGGTGCCCATGACCAAACCGGCCGCCGGCGTAAAACCCATGCTGGTATCGATGCAGCGACCGCCCTGCACTGCGGCGAGACTGGCGCCGCTGCCCAAGTGCGCCAGGATGACGCGGCCACAAGCCGCGGCCGGCCCGGCGATGCGCGTCAATTCCTGCATCAGGAACGTGTAGGACAAACCGTGGAAGCCATAGCGCTGAACTCCCTTATGGGCGTAGCGGCGCGGGATCGGCAATTGCGTGGCAACCCCGGGCATGCTGCGGTGAAACGCGGTGTCGAAACACGCGACGTGCGGCACCTTGGAATACACGCGTTGCAGCGCCTCGATGAGTTCGATTTCCCGCGGCAAGTGCTCCGGATCATACGGCGTGATGCGGCGAAGCTCGGCCAACAGCTCCGCGGTAACGCGCTCGGGCACGGCGCGCAGCATTCCATGCACCACCCGATGGCCGACGGCATCCGGCGCCGGCAGTACCGATCTTTGCAGCCATTCCACCAGCGAGTCGACGGCCCCGCGGCCGCGGCTTGCGTCCAAGTCGATTTGCGTCGCCGCCCCGCCGTTGGCACGCACCGTCAGGAAAACGTCCGGGCTCCCGATCCGCTCCATTTTTCCGTCCAGCACACGGATCGGCCGCCCGGCGCGCTCAAACAGAGCAAAGCGAATGCTCGACGAGCCGGCGTTGATGGTCAGAATGTTGATCATGGAACTAATATCTGCATCGTAAAAAACTTTGAGCAGCAGCCACAGTTCAACCAGAATATGATGTCAGCGAGGTTACGAATGCCACACTATCATGCGGTTGTTTGGATGGATCATCAAAAGGCGACCGCCTGGCACTTCACGCCGACGGCGCAGGAAAACACCCATATTCACGCCCATGACCAGCAGCTGCGCGTCCACAGCCGCAAGAGCACCCACGGGGGCCACAAATCCCCCGCCGACCATCATTTTTTCGAGGAAGTCGTGCAGGCGATCGCGGGTGCGCACGAGATCTTGCTGATTGGTCCTGCGCAAACAAAACATGAGTTTGCGGCCTACTTGCGCGACAAGCATCCGCAGCTGGCAAAGTCGATCGTTGCCGTCGAGAACGCCGATCATCCAACCGATGCGCAAGTCTTGAGCTACGCGCGCAAGCACTTTCCAGCGCTCGAGCGGATGCAGTGACCGTCGACTAGGGACCGCGCAGCGCCGCCTCGATGAGTTTGCTCAAGCCCGCAATGTTGGCCATCAATGCAGCAGGAAATCCATGACGTTGCTGCAGATACTCCGGCGTATTGAAGGACACCCAGCAACGATTCGATTCATCCTGCCACGCGAGCACCTTTAACGGCAGATCGAGAGCGAGCGATGGCGCTGCCACCATCAACGGCGTGCCGCCAGTCGGATTGCCGAGAATCAACAATTGTGTGGGTGCAAGCGTAAGTCCGACCGCCGCGGCATCTTTGCTGAAATTGATGCGTGCGAACACGGTCATGCCGTGGCTCTTCGCCACGCTCTCCAGCCGGTCCAGCGTGTCATCGACTCCGCGTGACGCGGCCAGTGTTCTAATCCCATTGTCTGAATCACCAGTATTCATTCCACACCCCGCTGCCATGGCGTTTGATACCCTGCCGCATCGAGTGTTTTCTGTCCACCTAGGTCTTGGAGCAGCCTGATGGAAGCTTTTTTGATTTCAATCACGACGATTTCGGTCGCCGAAATCGGCGATCGTACCCAGCTGCTGTCGCTGCTGCTAGCGGCGCGCTTTCGCCGGCCCTGGCCCATCATCGCCGGGATCTTGTGCGCGACGCTGGCCAATCATGGGGTGGCGGGTTTCGTCGGGGTGTGGTTCGGCAGTCTGCTGAAACCGCGCACTCTGCAAGTCGTCGTGGGCATCAGCATGATCGCGATGTCGCTTTGGACTTTGAAGCCCGACAAACTGCAGCAGAACGCGGCCGCCACCGGCGCCCTGGGCGCATTCCTCGCCACATTGACCAGCTTCTTCATCGCGGAGATCGGCGATAAGACGCAAATTGCGACGCTGGCGCTCGCCGCCGCCTACCCGAATCTCCTGGCCGTCGTGACCGGGACCACCGCCGGCATGTTGCTGGCCAATGTGCCTGTGGTGTTCCTGGGAAAGGCGTTTGCCGATCGCCTGCCGCTGCAAGCGATTCATCTGGGCGCTGCCGCCCTGTTCATGGTGTTGGGGGTCGTGTTCCTGGCGCGCGCGCTTTGGCATTACACCTAGGGGAGGTGCGCTAGGATAGCCATCCGAGCCGCGAGGAACCGAAAAGCATGGGTCACGTAGCCAACGAAAAAACCAAGCTGCTGAATCGGCTCAAGCGCCTGCGCGGCCAGATCGATGCCATCGAGCGCGCCGTCGAAGCCGACCACGAGTGCGCCGGCGTGCTGCAGCAGGCGACTTCCTGTCGCGGCGCCCTGGATGGTTTCATCGCCGAGGTAATCGAAGATCACATTCGCGAGCACATGATCGATCCGCGCGCGGGCCGCGACGATCCGCGGGTGGTTGCCGCCGAGGATCTCGTCGAAATCGTCCATGCCTACCTGAAGAAATAGCGGCGACCCCCGCAGCGCGAAGGCGCGTGGACATATAGGGGGGTATACTATATTATGCAGCGCACTATGATGCGCGCGCCGACCCCGGCAATCACCACGCCCGCCCACCGCCGTACGCGCGATCAATTCATCGCGGCCCTGGCGCTGCCGGCCGCCATATTTTTTTCGTCATGGTCTGCGGCGGCCGAGGATGAGACCTGGGCCGCCCATGGCCAATTCACCTACGTGGAACAGTCGACGTCGGACTTCAACGCGCCCTATAGGGGCCGCAACAGCCTCTCCCCGGACAAGGGCGCGGAAACCACCGACGCGACGCTGTACCTGGGAGCGCGGCTGTGGCGCGGCGCCGAAGCATGGGTCAACGGCGAAGTCGACCAGGGCTTCGGACTCGATGACACGTTGGGCGTCGCGGGGTTCCCGAGCGGCGAAGCCTACAAGGTCGGCAGTAATCAACCGTATTACCGGCTGCCGCGTTTATTCATCCGCCAGACCGTGGACTTGGGCGGCGAGCAGCAGCCGGTCGAGGCGCAGGCCAATAGGTTGGGCGGCAAGCAGAGCGCCGATCGCGTGGTCGTCTGGCTCGGAAAATTCAGCGTGGTCGATGTGTTCGACATCAATCAATACGCCCACGATCCGCGCGCGGATTTCTTCAATTGGGGCGCCCTCGACGCAGGCACGTTTGACTATGCGGCGGATGCCTGGGGCTATACGGTGGGCGCCGCGGTGGAGTGGTACCAAGGCGTCTGGACCTATCGCGCCGGATTGTTCGATTTGTCCAATGTGCCGAACAGCGTGCATCTGGAGCCGGGGTTGCATGAATTTCAAGCGGATCTGGAGATCGAGCATCGTCATGAAATCGCCGGCCGGTCCGGCCGCTTGCTGCTGACGGTGTTCGACAGCCGCGGCCGCATGGGTCTGCTCGACGAGGCTGTGCAGGCTGCGGAGAGTTCTGGCTCGCCCGTGGACATCGCCGCGGTCAGGGCTTACCGCACTCGCATCGGCGCCAGCCTGAATTTGGAACAACAGATCTCCGGGGATCTGGGCGCGTTTGTTCGCGCCGGCAAGGCAGGCGGCAACGTGGAGACGTACGAATTTACGGACATTGACCGTTCGCTGGCCGCGGGGTTGTCGCTGCAAGGTTCGCGCTGGCATCGCAGCGGCGACACCGTTGCGGTTGCCGCGATGAACAATGGCATATCGGCCGCGCGCGAAGCTTATCTGAACGCCGGCGGGTTGGGCATTCTGGTGGGCGACGGCCAATTGCCGCATCCCGGTCCGGAACAAATCGTTGAATCCTACTATTCAGCCGCGCTGTTTAAATTCGCGCATCTCAGTCTGGACTATCAATACATCAATCATCCCGCCTACAACCGCGATCGCGGACCGGTTTCAGTGGTTGCCGTGCGACTGCACGCGCAGTTCTAGCAGCGGCCGAACGTCACTTGCCGCTGCTGCGGCGGCTCAGTAACATCGGCCGGC
Source organism: uncultured Gammaproteobacteria bacterium (assembly GCA_963787695.1). Taxonomy (GTDB): domain Bacteria; phylum Pseudomonadota; class Gammaproteobacteria; order Steroidobacterales; family Steroidobacteraceae; genus Bog-1198. The sequence continues at coordinate 3,454,963 of CAWBDX010000002.1, read as the reverse complement.
ACACCCAAACTGGCGAATAAGGAGAATCCCGTGGGACTAGCATCAGAATTCAAAGAATTTGCAATGAAGGGCAACGTGGTTGACCTCGCGGTGGGCGTGATCATCGGCGCGGCATTCGGCAAGATTGTCTCCTCGCTGGTCGGCGATGTCTTCATGCCGGTGATCGGAAAAGCGATCGGCGGCATCAACTTCTCGGATCTGGCGATCGGCCTCGGCGCGGACCCAACCGGCAAGGCGGTACTGATCAAGTACGGCGCGTTCGTGCAAACCATGTTTGATTTCGTGATCATCGCGATCGTCCTGTTCATGTGCATCAAGGGCATCAACAAGCTGAAGAAGCCGCCGCCGGCGCCCGCCGCTGCGCCCGCGGCGCCGCCGCGCTCCGAAGTGCTTCTCGAGGAAATTCGCGATTTGCTCGCCAAGCGCGTCTGAGTTGCAATGATGCACGCTGATCGCGTCATCGCAGCGTTGCTGCTCGCATTGGTACCGGCGGCGAGTGTGTGGGCCGACGATGCGCCTGCGCCTCCGCCGCAGGGAGTGTGGATTGGCAAGGGACAGTTCGGCTTCCTGGACTCGAAGGGCAACAGCGACGCCGAGTCCATCAACGGCAATATTGACGTGCTGCGCTATGACGGGGCGTGGAAAAGCGAACTTTTTCTGGGCGGCCTATACGGTAAGAGTTCCGGCATCGTGTCGGCGGAACGCTGGGAAACCCGCGGTCAATCCAACTACACCCTCTCCGGTGATCTGTTCGCGTTCGGCGCTTTTCGCTACGAACACGATTTGTTCGATGGCTTCGAGTATCAGGAGAGTCTGACCGGGGGCCTGGGTTACAAGCTCATCAACACCGACGACACGAAATTTACGGTGCAAGCCGGCGCAGGCTACAGAAGGCTGCGGCCGGAAATCATTATCAAGGATCCGAACGGCGAAGTGGTCTCGCGTACTCCGCTGGAGGCCACAGGAGAAGCGATCGGCACGGCCGGAGCCGACTTTTCGCACGCCTTCAACAAGTCGACGACCCTCACCAACAAATTCCTGGTGGAGGCAGGTTCCAGCAATACACTGCTGACCGATACCCTTGCGCTCACGGTCAAGATGTCCACCAAATTGGCTTTGAGCGTAGGCTATGGCGTTTCCGACAACACCAAACCGCCTGCCCCGCTCAAGAAGGTCGACACGGTGACCACGGTAAACCTGGTTTTCAGCTTCTAGTCTAAACGCAGTTTGCTCAAGGAGGGTTTATGGGATTGTTCGATGGAATTTTGGGTGGCGTAGTCGGTGCCGAGATGGCCACCGTCGTCAATGGCCTCATCGAAAAACACGGCGGCGTACAGGGTATTGTCGCGCAGTTGGAGCAGCAAGGGCTGGGCGGCACGGTGCGCTCATGGGTCGGGACGGGCGCCAACCAACCCATCACCGCCGAGCAAATACATCAGGCGTTCGGTTCTGATACGGTCAAGGAATTGGCCGCCAAGGTCGGCCTATCGCCCGATGTGTTGGCCGCCAAGCTTTCGCAGGTTCTGCCGCAGGCAATTGACAAGATAACCCCCGCCGGCGTAGTTCCGAAGGCCTGATCGCGTTCACGTCGATTGCATCTTAAGGAGATCGGTCATGTTCAAAACAGCGGTGTTTTTTTCCCTCCTCGGCTTGGGTGTAATGGCAGCGCGGGCCGCCGATACAGGACCGCATTTCTTCGCACCGCCCGGTGCCGATCCAAAAACATCACCGCCCTTCAGCAATGCCGTCATGGTCGACGGGACGTTTTATGTGGCTGGACATCTCGGCCTCGACCCAGCCACCGGCAAGGCCGGATCCGACGCGGAAACGGAAGCGCGGCTGGTGATGGACGCGGTCAAGCAAACCCTGGAGAAGGGAGGTTTGACGATGGACGATCTCGTCTCGGTCACCGTTTACTGTACCGATCTTGATCTTTACGACAAATTCAACGCCGTCTATCGCGGTTATTTTCACGAGCATTATCCCGCGCGCGCCTTCATCGGGGTTGCGAAACTCGTGCGCGGCGCTCACTTTGAAATCGCGGGGGTCGCCGTCAAATCGAAAGCGCCGCGCAAGCCCTAGCCGCTTGATGGCAGCAAAATGGCTAGCCGTCGATAAATTTTTTCAGCCGCTCGATTTGCTCGCCAAGGACGCGATCCACGACTTTCGATAAGTCGTCCAAGCCGTCCTTCGCGAAGCCCCCGACCGCGTAGCTCACGGAGATGTCGGTGCCATTGCCGCTGCTCTTCAGGCTCCAGGTCATGGCGCCTTCGACACCCATGCCCTGCAGGGGTCCCAATGCGCCGCGCAGCCTCAGGACTTTGCCCGGCGCGGCATATACAACGCGCATGAACTCGGCCGAACCGCCGTCGGGAAAATTCTCGCACCAACAGCCGCCGGCGCGCGCATCCAGCACGAAGTTCGCGGCGTTATGAGAAAACGAGTGATCGGGGCTCCACCAGCGCCCGGGTAGCAACAGCGCGGCATAGGCTTTGTTGGGCGCCGCGGCAACATGCACCGTGTCGCGAACCTCGAAACCATTGGCTGCGGCGCCGAGCACTTCGGCCGCTGCCCGGTCGACCGGGAACTGCGACAACCCCAACAGTCCCGCGACAGCTAATAGTCTGCTTAAGCTGATCATATCCTGCGCTCCTTCCCGGTCACGCGGGCATTTTACCCAGCTTAGGTGGCGCGCGGTTGCTCGGTGAGCATCCTGTAGATCTTGAGCACTCTGGGGACGTAGGCCATGGTTTCGGTAAATGGCGGTATCTGTCCGCCATTGCGCTCGACCGCCTCTTCGCCGGCATTGTACGCCGCCAGTGCCAATGTAATGTCCTTGCCGAAGTGGTCGATGAGAAATTTCAAATAACGAGCGCCGGCATGAATATTTTGCCGCGGATCATAGGGATTCGAGACGCCGAAGCGCGTGGCGGTTGCCGGCATCAGCTGCATCAGCCCGACGGCGCCGCGCTTCGATACGGCATGGGTATTGAATCCGGATTCCACCACGATAACCGCCCGCAACAGATTCGGCTCCAGTGCCGAGGAGACCGCGGCGTGCTCGATGATGGAATCGAATTGCGTGGCTCTGGCCAGCAGTTGCGCATCATAGCGATCACCGCTCTCGGTGCGATCCCGCGGCTTGAGATCCAGCAATCGATAGCGATTGTTGTCCGGAATATCCGTGTAGTGGCGTTGCCCCTGGGAATCCAAATAAGTGTAAATCTTGGGGTTCGCCGCGATGGCCGATTGGGCGATGAGCGTTGCCAAGAGAAATGCGAGCTTCGGCGCCATGGGTTTAGTCCTTGGCCCAAACCCTATCCGGAAAGGCTCATAGCCGATGGGACCTGTATCAAACATCCGCTTGCCGGCGCCAAAATCGCGCGCCGGGCGGCCGCCTGGGACTCAATCTACGTCGGTTTGCAGCGGCTCGAGGAGAGACTCGTCATTGTTTTGCGGCGCGTCGACCCGGCTGCTGGTCGCGTACGCAATCATCCGCTCGTTGGCATAGGCAGCCAGCGCGGTAGCGGCGGATTCCTGCGCCCCGAGTAACCATAATTCGCGCTGTTCGCGCCTCAAGATTGCGGGCATTCGCGCCTTGGTATTGTCAATTTCAGCCATCAGGGAATTCGCCGGCATGGTGATTATGGTGCACCACTCTGTGACGGTGTTCGCATCCGTGCTGAATCGCTCCCACAATCCAGCGAAACCGAACACATCCTGATCGTCGACGTGAACATAAAATGGCCGCTTGATACCGTCCGGATCGACATGCCATTCGTAGAAGCCCAGCGCCGGGATGATGCAGCGCCGCCCTTGTTTCCAGGACGCGCGCAAGCGGCCGCCGGTTGCGAGGGTCTCTATTCGGGCATTGAAGGTGCTGGACTTGCCAATACCCCAACGCAGCAGGACGCCCTCGGTTTTGCCATTGATGGCTCGAACCGCGGGAACCTGTTGCGATGGAGCCGTATTGAAGTTTGCGGGGAATCGCCAGTCGCTGCGCGCCGGATTGAATTCTTGTGCGATCGAGGCTGCATCGGGGCTGACATAACGCCGGCACATGTCGCGATTCTACCCGTCTCTCAGGTTCGAGGCTGAAGGGTTACCAAAGTGACTGAAACTGCGGATTGGAAGCAAAAATATCGCGACTCCCTCGTTGAGATGGAGGCCGAGGAGATCCGCTGGCGACGTGCTGAACAGGTGTTGCGCCGACTGATCGGGCGTCTGTGCGCCGCCGGCATGGGAGTGAATCCGAAACTCGACGATGAATTGATCGCTCTCGCTGCCGCAAATCGCCGCAATGCGGATGCCGATGAGCTCGCGCGCCTGGCCGACTCGTTGACTACCGCCGTGGTGGCTGTGGACGCGGTGTCGCCCGTACCGACGATAACGTTTCCGGCCACTGACACCCAGACGCGGATCGCAATTAAATCCCTGCTGGAGCGCCTTCCGGTAAACGCTGCCGACAGGTCAACGACCCAGACGTTGATAGCCGAGTTGGCGACCGCAAAAAACGACACCGCACTGGCCGCCGTCGTCACGCGAGCCGCGGATTTGATTCACGAGCACGGCGAGCACGTGGCGCGCGAGCGCCAGCAGGCTGCGACGATCCTTTCCGAGGTCACCAAGCGTCTCGAGGAAATGGCAGGTTACCTGACCGAATCGAATCAAGCGAGCCGCAGCCGCTTCGACGATACTCAAACTCATAGCGACACCGTCATGTCGCAGGTGCGCGAACTCACCGACGAGGTCGGCAACGCCACCGAATTGGGCCTATTGCAGTCGTTGGTGCGCGCCCGCTTGGAGCGCGTCGCAGAATACGTCGGTGAATTTCGCACCCGCGAAGAGCAGCGATCGCGGGAATTCACCGGGCGCGCCGAACGCATGCGGGCGCGCATCGAGAATTTGGAGCGCGAAAGCAAGGAACTGCATTCGCGGCTGGACAGCGAGAAACAAGGCGCCCGGCTCGATCCACTCACCGGGGTCGCAAATCGCAAATCCTTCGACGAGCGATTCGCGCAGGAAATCGCCCGCAAGCCGCGCGCCGAGCAGCCGGTCGCCATGCTGTTGTGGGATGTCGATAACTTCAAATTCATCAACGACAGCTATGGCCACCGCGCCGGCGACCGCGTTTTGCAAAGCGTCGCGGCCTGTTTCATGGCGGCGGTGCGTGGCAGCGACTTCGTCGCGCGTATCGGCGGCGAAGAATTCGTCGTATTGTTGAGCGGTCCGAAAACTCGCCGACGCGATGCAGATCGCCAATCAAGTGCGCTCCGCGGTGGAAGCTTTGCGCTTCCATTTCAGGGGGACACCGGTGCGCGTCACCGTGTCGTGCGGAGTCACCGAGTTGCAGCTACACGATACCGCGGAGGCGGCATTCGACCGCGCCGATTCGGCCCTGTATCGCGCCAAGAACGGCGGCAAGAATCTGTGCATCGCGGCTTAGGGGTAAGCCCCCTGCAATATTCTCCAGTTAACAGAACTTCCCCTAGTTAACAGATATTTAACGTATTTTCTCGAATTACGGCGCTGATTTTCGGCGCATCGTCGCTAGAATCATTTCCCAGCCGAAATCCTTTCCCTGTCTTCAGCAACATATTGCGGCAGGCAATCGATCGTCGGCGACGTTAAGTTAGTGCATTGCAGCATCAGGAAGCCATTTGCGATCATGAGCAGCGTTCCAGAATCAGGGCTGAGTGAGGCGGCGATCGCGGTTCCCATCGGGAATCCGGGTGCGCTGGCCGAGCCGCGCACAGGCTTAAGGCTGCGCGCTTGGATGCTGACTGCCATGCTGTTTTTGGTGCCGCTCGTCACCTATTGGCCCGCGACCTTCCACGATTACGGCCTGCGCGATGACTATTCCAATCTGCGCGAAGCGCACGAGGAAGTCGGCAAAGTGGTGAAGTTTTGCGCTTCGGATGCGCGGCCGATATATGGCTGGCTGCTGCAGGCCACCTTTGGACAGACCAGTTCGGTGCAAAATTTGCAATGGATGCGCTTCGTCGCCGCGCTGCTGTCTGGGCGCCATCTCCTTGGTGAGTTTTCGTGGCCTGCGCGGCTCTGGGCTGGTCGTTCAACAACAGTCTGTGTTTTCGCGGTGCTGCTCGCCTTGGTGCCGTCCGCCCAGGTGATCGCAGGCTGGGCCGTCGGCTGGCCTTACGCGGCGACGGCACTGCTGGCGATCGGTGGATTTTTTACGGTCGAAGGCGCCTTGGGCGTCGGGTTGCGCGCCGGTGTCGGCCGCGCCGTGGGCCAATGGGCCGTGGCCGTAGGTCTGATGGTCGTGAGCGCGCTGATCTATCAGCCAAGCGCGCTATTCTACGTGGTGCCGCTGGCGGGCGCCCTGATCGTGCAACGCCATCGCAGCGTTTCGCAAACGGCGCGCTGGGCCGGGATCCATCTCGGATTCGTGGCTGGCTCGCTGGGTCTGGCTTATTGCCGTGATGTCAGCTGCTGTACGCCGACGCACGTGTTCGTCAAATCCGGGCCGAGTCGCGTTCGAGGCTCATTGGGGCGAGAAGATCGCCTGGTTCCTGCAGGAGCCCCTGCCGAATGCCCTGAGCCTGTTCGTGCTGAACGACAACAATCATCGCGACCATGCACTGTACATCGCGTTGCGCCGCCTTGGTCGGCGCGATCCTGGCTGCGGGCGCCTGTCTGGAGTGGCGCCGCCACGGCAAGCACCGCGGCATCATTTGGATGTGCGGACTGCTGGGACTGCCGGTGTTTGCCTTCGCGGTCAGCATGATCGCCTCGGAGCGCTATGCCACTTATCGCACCATTCTCGCGATGACCGGCGTGCTGCTGTGTTTCCTGGTGGCATCGGTCAGCGCGCTGACGGAGCGCTGGAGCGCCAATGCGCGCCGCATGACTGGCCTGCTCGTCGTCTTCGCACTTGCGTTTTTCACGGCGCAGCATCATGTCTACGCATTGATCGCCGTGCCGCAGGGCAATGAATGGCAGCTGATCATGGCAGGCGCGAAGCATGTTCGATTGGATGGTCGCGCGCCCGCGTATCTTTGCGATCGCCTCGACACCGGCGGACATTTCCACCGCGACGATTTACCACGATGAATTCGGCTCGCTGTCGTCGAATTCCGAGTGGGTGCCGCGCGAAATGTTCAAGCGCGCGATGCACGACTTGCATCCCGAGCGTCGCCAATCTGGACTCGCGCTACGACTTCGCGACCGGACCGAAGCTGCCGGCGGCATCAGGCTATCGACGTCATCATCGATCTGCACCGCCTGCGCCAGTTCTACGTAAACAACTGATCGGCAGCCTTGGGCCGCCTCGCGCAGCAGCTGACGCGCCGTGGTATAGGTTGGGCATGATCAGCTGGCCCGCTGCTGTGGTTTTTTGCGGCGCTTGGCGCCTTCATGGTCGGCGTTTCGAAAGCGGGCATCACGGGACTGAGCATTCTCTCGATCGCCCTGTTCAACCACGTCTTCCCCAGCAGCAAACAAGCCAGCGGCTTGGTGCTGCCGCTGCTGATATTCGGCGACTTCGTCGCGGTATTCGCCTATCGCAAACACACCCAGTGGCATTATCTGTGGCGATTGTTTCCGTGGACCGCGGCCGGCGTCGTGCTCGGCTATTTCACGCTCGGCCGCATTTCCGATCACGCCACGCGATCGTTGATCGGCTGGATCATCGTGTCGCTGGCGGCATTGAGTTTTTGGCGAACGTACGTATCGCGTCCGCGAATGACAAGCGCACCGCAGCGTTTCATTGGTCGGTCGCCGCAGTCATCGGCGTGACTCGCGGGCTTTATCACGCTTGTCGCCAATGCAGCCGGGCCCGTTGATGGCGATTTATCTGGTGGCGATGCGACTGCCCAAGATGGAATACGTCGGCACCGCCGCGGTGTTCTTCATGCTGCTCAATCTTTTCAAAGTACCCTTCATGGTGGATCTGGGGCTGATCACCACGCAAAGCTTCGGCTTTAATCTGATGCTGGCGCCGGCCGTGCTGCTGGGAGCGCTGGCAGGGCCGCTGGCTGCTGATGCACGTCAATCAGAGCCTGTTCGAGCAACTCGTCCTGGCATTGAGCGCGATCGGGGGAATTCTTTTGTTTTTGTAAACTTTCAGCGCAATCGGAGGAAGGCCATGGGGACTCAGGGCGGCTTGTTCGGTCTTATTGTTTTGGTCGCCGATGTTTGGGCGATCGTGAATATCTTTCAAAGCAGCGCGGACACGGGCAAGAAGGTGCTTTGGACGGTGTTGGTGATCGTACTGCCCGTTCTGGGATTCATACTTTGGTTCTTTTTGGGCCCGAAGACCGCGAAAGCTTAAGGCGATCGCCTCGGCGCCTAGGCGCGAGCTCCGGGGGCGGCCGCCAGGTTGCGGCGGCGGCTCGGCGCAAGCAGCATCGCCGCCTCGTAGCAGCTATCGCGCAAGGCTGAATCAATTGCCACGAGCACGCGGTCGCGAACCGCCGGTGCACTCGCGGGCAGCAGCTCCGCAATGCGGCCCAATTGAGCAATCGCTGAGCGCCGTTGCAGCGCGTCCGCTGCCAGATTGTCAGCACCAGCCGCCAGCACATCGGTGTCCAGCAATCGCAAATCATTGGTGAGCGCCGACAGCTGGCGCTTCGAGCGCTCGATCGCTTCGAGGCTGCGCGGGCTGACCGCGCGTATCAGCGATGCCACGTCGTGGCGGGCGCTGCTCAGCACGCGATCGAGACGATCAAGCCACTCGATCCAAAAAAGTGAACTGTACATTTGTGACTTCCCTAGGTTTTGGTTGCCAACCTTCAGTTGGCGATGGATTTATTATTTGAGCAAAGACTACCCGGCTTGGACCGGTCTCGCTACCATTCGCTCAAGCGACGCGCCAAACACCCACTTACTCAAAACAAATGACCAACCCGCGGCCAAATCGCCTGTTTTGCATACAGGATAACAATGCGCGCTCACCATCATAGACAGCCATAAACTCGGCAGCAGCGGTTGGCTGCGCGCCGCGGTTCTGGGTGCGAATGACGGGATCGTCTCGACCTCCAGCCTGCTGCTGGGCCTCGCGGCAGCGCACGCCTCGCACGCGAATCTCCTGCTGAGCGGCACCGCGGCGCTGGTTGCCGGCGGGATGTCCATGGCGGCCGGTGAATACGTCTCGGTGCACTCGCAAGCCGACACTGAAGCCGCAGCGCTGGCGCAGGAGCGCGCCGAGCTCGCGAATGATTTTACCGGCGAGACGCCGCGAATTGACCGAGATTTACGTGCGCCGCGGCCTCGATGCACGCCTCGCGCGCCAGGTCGCCGACCAACTCATGGCGCATGATGCTTTGGGCTCGCATGCCCGCGACGAATTGGGTCTGGCGCCGGACACGCGAGCCCGGCCGCTGGTCAGGCCGCCATGGCTTCGGCCGCCAGCTTCTCCGTCGGCGCGGCCCTGCCGCTTGGGCGTCGGCTGCGCCTCGCTCCCGCGCAGCACTCCATGATCTCACCATCGCCGTGCTGCGTCCCTTGCCTGTCTTCTCTTCCTCGGCGGCTGGTCCGCCAAGGTGGGCGGCGCGACCGTCGTGGCCGCCGCTGTGCGTGTCGCCTTCTGGAGCGCGTTGGCGATGGCGGTGACCACCGCGGTCGGCGCGGCCGTCGGCGCGTTGTGAACTGCGAACTTCTCAGCGTCGCGCAGATGAACGAGGCCGATCGGTTGGCGACGGCGGCAGGTACGCCGGGTTCGCTGCTGATGCAGAACGCGGGCGAGGCCGTCGCGCGGGAAATTACGCGCCGCTGGACCCCACGGCCCGTCAACGTTCTGTGCGGCCCGGGCAACAATGGCGGCGATGGCTTCGTTGTCGCCATCGCATTGGCGCAGTCCGGATGGCCGGTGCGGGTTGCGTTGCTGGGTCCAAGCAAGCGCTTCGCGGCGATGCGCAGCATCACGCGCAGCGCTGGACCGGCGCCCTCGAACCCTTGAGTCCGCACGCGATTGATGGCGCCGAACTCGCTCGTCGATGCACTGTTTGGATCGGGCTTGAGCCGTCCGCTCGACCCGCAGGTCCTAGGCCTTCTGGCGCTCGCGACGCAGCGCAAAGTCCCGCTGGTCGCGGTGGATGTGCCCAGCGGCGTCATGGGGGACAGCGGCGAGATCGCAGGGCGCTGCCGCCGCGAGTCTGTACGGTAACCTTTGCAAGAAAAAAACCCGGCCACCTGTTACTGCCGGGACGCGAACTGTGCGGCGACCTCGTGGTCGCGGATATCGGCATACCGCCCACCGTGCTCGAATCGCTGTCCATCAATACATGGGAGAACGATCCTGCGCTGTGGCTTGAGAAGCTGCCGCGGCCGCAGGCATCGGTCAACAAGTACACCCGCGGCCATGCGCTGCTGTATGGGGGTTACCCCCTGACGGGTGCGGCGCGAATGGCGGCGCGCGCGGCGGCGCGCATCGGCGCGGGCCTCACGACGATCGCGGTGCCGGAAGTGGCCTTCGCGATCTATGCCGCGGCGCTTACCAGCATCATGGTCCAACCGCTGGCGCATGCCGACGATCTTAAGCGCCTGTTGTCTGACCGCCGCTATACGGCGTTTTCAATCGGTCCCGGCGCCGGCGTCAATGCCACGACGCGTGCCGGCGCGTTGGCCATGTTGGCAACGGGATCCGCGGTCTTGCTCGATGCCGATGCCATCAGCGCGTTTGCACAGGGCGCAGATGCACTCTTTCAAGCCATTCGCGGAGCCTGCGTCATGACGCCGCATGACGGCGAATTCGCGCGGATCTTCGATGCCGCGGGCGACAAATTGACGCGCGCTCGCCGCGCGGCGCGCTGCAGCGGCGCAGTCATCGTGTTGAAAGGCGCCGACACGGTGATCGCGGCACCCGACGGGCGCGCGATCATCAACGGCAATGCCCCTCCGACCTTGGCCACTGCGGGCTCCGGAGATGTTCTCGGCGGCATCATTCTGGGCCTGCTCGCACAGGGCATGGATGCGTTTGCCGCGGCCGCCGCCGGGGTGTGGATGCACGGTGCGGCGGCTGCCGACTTTGGTCCCGGCTTGTTGGCCGAGGATTTGCCGGACCTGCTGCCTGCGGTGCTACGGCGACTCGCGCAACTTAGCTCCATGAACACGTGGTTTCCGCGGGTCACCGCCCACTCGCTCATCGTCGTGATCAGCGTGCTCATCTACATTCTGACCACGCGCGTAACGCGCGCGCGCCGCCCGCCTTCCATTGCCATTGCCTGGGTCCTCGGGCTGATCGCCCTGCCCTATGTCGTCCTGCCCATGTATCTTTTTTTCGGTCAACGGAAATTGCCGCGCAAAATTTCGCCGCGCAGGAATTCAGCGCCGCACGCCGCGCACTGGGCGGAAGATCTGATTCAGAGTTTCGGGCTGGCAGCGGCGGCGCCGGCCGCCGTGCGAATGCATCAGGACGGGAGCGCCTCAGCGCAGGCTCTGTTTTCGACCATGTCGAGCGCGGTCTCGCGCTTGGATATCTGCACCTTCATTCTGGGCAACGATGCGTTCGGCCATGAAGCAATGCAGCTCATAATCGAGCGTGCGCGATCCGGCGTGGAGGTGCGGCTGCTCTTGGACGGCGTCGGCTCGATGCAAATGCCCAACTCCAGCATCAAGCGCATGGAGTCGGCGGGCGTTGCGACCGCGATATTCAGCCCGTTGTTCGCGCGCCGCACTCAAGGTCCGCGCAATCTGCGCAACCATCGAAAATTGGTCATTGCCGACGCGCAACTGCTGTGGGCCGGCGGCCGCAATCTTGCCGCCGAATATTTCACCGGCACCGCCGGTGCTCCACCCTGGCTCGATTTGACGTTCGATCTGCAAGGCGCAGTAGCCGCTGCCGCCGCGTGCCAATTTGAAGCCGACTGGGTCGCCGCCGGCGGCAAAGCCGCGTCCGGCGAGTGGCCGATTTTGGCTGCGCCGGGTGTCGCTGCATTGGTTGCAATGCCGCACTGCTCCGGCCGCGCGCAGTTTCTGCCCAGTGGTCCAGACCAAACGGAGGATACGGTACAGGCGCTGCTGATCGACGCATGTTTTCAAGCCCGCGAACGCATTCTCGCGGTCACTCCGTACTTCGTACCTGATGCCGGTTTGGAAACCGCGGTGCGCCTGGCCGCGCGCCGCGGAGTGCAAATCGATTTCTGTATTCCTGCCGCCTCCAATCACCGGCTGGCGGACTTTGCGCGCAACCGCGCGCTGCGCTCTTTGAGCCAGGCTGGAGTCAGCTTTCATTTGCTGCCGTACATGAATCATGCGAAGGCGGTGGTATTCGACCAATCACTCGCCCTCTGCGGTTCGGTGAATCTCGATTCGCGCAGCCTGCTGCTCAACTACGAATGCGCCGTCGTGTTTTACGGCGCCACTGAAATAAAATGGCTTGCCGATTGGATAGCAGCGTTGATTCCGGGAACGCAAACTTTCGACTGCCGCGCACCCGCGCTGTGGCGCGATCTCACAGAGGGACTGCTGCTGACCGTGGCTTATCAGTTATAGACCGGTGCTCATGCCGCCTCCGCCAGCGCGCTGGTCCCTGCCTCACATAGGCTGGATGCCTGGCTCGGCGGCGCGACTGACGGCGAAGACTCGTTCCCACTGATGGACGGGGGACACCTCCCCGCGGATAGGATGTTCTTCGCAGCATTGACGTCCCGGTCATGGGTGTCACCACACCCGCTGCACATCCAAATCCTTACATCAAGCATGTCCAGACCTGCGGGTCCGGTGAGGGACCCACAGCTGCTGCACGCTCGCGTTGTGTATCGCTCGCTGATGATGAGAACGCTTCTGCCGGCCTGCTGGCCCTTGTAATGCAACTGCGTCTTGAGCATGCCCCAGCCGGCATCCAGCACGGATTTGGCCAGCCGTGTCTTGACGAGCTTGGCGCTGCTCACATCACCTACGAAAACCCTCCGATACCGATCGACAATCTTTGTTGAGAATTTATGCAAGGCATCCTTGCGCCGGCGCGCTGCCGTGCGATGCAGGCGCTTCGCCTGCTGTTTGTGGCCGCGGCGCTGTGCCCGGGCGATCTTCTGTTCGATGTCTCGATAGAAACGACCCGCCTCGAGCCTCTCCCCGTCGCTCGTCGCGGCCGTATCCTTCAAACCCAGATCAAGACCGACCTCCTCGTTCTTAGGCACGCGGGGCGCGACCACTCGTTCTACCGGAACACACAGCCACCAGTCACCGACCGAATCCTGGGCGAAACACCCACATTTCCACTTTGCTCCCTCAAGGGAATCCCGCTCGAAAACGCGAAACGCTTTGCCCGCAATGCGTAGTGACTTGCCCTTGCGCTTCAGCTGTGCCGCCTTGAAGGGCACCCAGCCCAGCGAGCGCTTCGCTCCCCGGCTGACCCGCCACCGCAGCTGAGTTTTTTTGAACTGACGGCGCCGCGTGGCAAGCTCCGCGTTTACGCGCTGAATCGTCTCTGAGCCGATATGCTCAAAGTACTCCGAAGCGCCGGCACTGAGCTTGTCCAGGTCGAATCCACTCAGCCATTTAGCCGGTCCTGCAAACGGCCGCGCCGCCTTCGCACTCGTTGCGTTGCCCCAGTTCCAGACCTGATTGACCTCGACCGCGGCGGCATTCAGCCAGGGATAGCTCTCAGCCTTTATTTTCAGGCGCAGCGTGCGTATGCACATCGTTCCTTTGATGACCATCTGCTTCACCGGCATACGGGCAATCTACTGTAATTCGTGTCTCGCGCTCAACGTGAGATTCTCCTACAATCGGTACGAAATGTATGCGGGAACGAGTGCGGCATGAGCGAGTATCATTTGCAGCTGGCGGCTCTGCTCCACTTCGCGACGCAACCGCCGCGGCTGGGTCGCGTCATCCTTGACGCTTCGTAACTCCAGCAAGCAGGTGCGCAGTGGAGTTCAAGGACTACTACAAGGTGATGGGTGTGGCGCGCGATGCCACCGAGGCGCAGATCAAGCAGGCCTATCGCAAGCTTGCTCGCAAATATCATCCGGATGTAAGCAAGGAAAAGGACGCGGAAGCGCGCTTCAAGGAGGTTGGCGAAGCCTACGAAGTGCTCAAAAGCCCGGAAAAGCGCGCGGCCTACGATCAACTTGGGCAAAGACCATCGCGCCGGCGAGGAGTTTCGGCCGCCTCCAAATTGGGATTCGGGCTTCGAGTTCAGCGGCGCAGGTCCCGGCAATTCTTCTTCGTACAGCGATTTCTTCGATGCCCTGTTCGGTGCGCAGGCGCGCGCGCAGGCGCAGCGCGGCGCTCATCAAGCCGGCCGCGGCGAAGATCATCATGCCAAGGTGATGCTCGATCTCGATGCGTCGCTGCACGGCGGAGCGCGAACTTTCACCTTGCGAATGCCGGAGATCGACGACCAGGGCAGACTGCATCGCCAAGGAGCGCACGCTCAATGTGCAAGTTCCCAAAGGCATATTGCAGGGCCAGCACATCCGCCTCGCGGGTCAGGGCGCGCGCGCTGCGGGTGACGGCAAGCCGGGCGATCTATTCATTGAAGTCGAATTTCAGCCGCATGCACTCTACCGAGTCGACGGCCGCGACTTGTCGCTGGACTTGCCGGTGGCGCCCTGGGAGGCGGCCTTGGGCGCGACGGTGAAGACTCCGACGCCCACCGGCATGGTAGATTTGAAAATTCCGCCAGCCTCGCATGCCGGCAGCAAATTGCGCTTGAGAGGCCGCGGCATTCCCGCGGCGCAGCCGGGCGATTTTTACGTCGTACTGCAAATCGCACTGCCTGCCGCCAACGATGACAAAGCCAAGGCCGCCTATGCGGCCATGGCAGCCGCGCTACCGTTCAATCCTCGCGCCGGCTTAGGAGTCTGAAATGTCTGCATCGAAAGATCATGCCTTGCAAGGCACCCTATTCGACGAATCCGCGGTCTTAAGCCTCGAGGACTTGAGCCGAATGTGCGCGGTCGATGAGCGGCACATCGTGGAATTCGTCGAGGAAGGAGTACTCAATGTCGTCAGGCGTCACAGCGAGTGGCATTTCACCGGCGCCGCGTTGCGCCGCGCGCGCCTTGCGCTGCGCTTGGAGCGGGACCTGGAACTGAACCTTGCCGGTGTCGCGCTGGCGCTCGAATTGATGGAAGAACTGGAACAACTGCGCCGCGAACTCAAGGCGAGACGTTAAATGAGCAAAGTCGAATCCGATGCCTTCGTGTTCTTCGGCGCCACCGGCGATCTGGCGTACAAAAAGATCTTTCCCGCGCTGTACTGCCATGGTGCAGCGGGGCGGCTTTCACATCCCGATCATCGGCATGGCGCGCGCCGGCTGGAACCTGGACAAGCTCAAGGAGCGCGCGCGCGACAGCATTAAGCAAAGCGGCGATTACGATGACCGACTGCTTCGCGAAATTGGCGGCGCTGCTGCGCTATGTGGACGGCGATTACGCGGACCCCGACGACCTTTGCCAAGCTGTGAGCAGGCGTTGGGCCCGGCGAATGCGCCCGATTCACTATCTGGCCATTCCGCCGAGCATGTTTGCCAGCGTGGTGCAGGGGCTGCAAAAGTGCGGCTGCGCCGAAAACGCGCGGGTCATCGTGGAGAAGCCCTTCGGCCGCGATCTTGCGAGCGCGCAGGCGCTCGATCGGACCCTGCATGAAGTATTCGACGAATCCTCGATTTTTCGCATCGATCACTATCTCGGCAAGGAGGCGGTGCAGAATATTCTGTACTTCCGCTTTGCCAATACCTTTCTCGAGCCGATCTGGAATCGCGACTACATCCGCGACATTCAGATCACCATGGCCGAGAATTTCGGCGTGCAAGGCCGCGGCGCCTTTTACGAGGAAGTCGGCGCGATCCGCGACGTGGTGCAAAACCATCTGCTGCAGGTCATCGCGCTGCTGGCGATGGATGCGCCCGTCGGCCACGAACCGGAGGCGATGCAGGCGGAGAAGCTGCGCATCTTCCGGGCGATGCGGCCGCTCGATCCGAAGGAGGTCGTGCGCGGACAATTTCGCGGCTATCGCGACGAGAAGCGGCGTGGCCAAGGATTCCCAGGTCGAGACTTTCGCCGCGCTGCGCCTGCACATCGATACCTGGCGCTGGGCGGACGTGCCGTTCTACATTCGCGCCGGCAAATGCCTGCCGATCACCGCCACCGAAGTCAGGGTGACTCTGAAGCGCCCGCCGCTGGCGATTTTCGATCCCAGCGACAGCATGCCGGCGAACTATTTCCGCCTGCGCCTGAGCCCCGAAGTGGTGATCGGCGAGGGCGCGCTGGTGAAGCGCAACGGCGAAGAAATGCGCGGCGAGCCGGTCGAACTGGTCGCCCGCCACAATACGCAGAGCGAAAAATCCCCTTATGAGCGCCTGCTGGGCGACGCCGTGCGCGGCGACACCGCGCTGTTCACCCAGGATGACAGCGTGGAGGCGGCATGGCGGGTGGTCGATCCGGTCCTGACGATGCGGCCTGCCGGTGCGTCGAATACGAACCCGGCACATGGGGCCCGCCGGCCGCCGACGAGATCGTCGACGGCGGTGACACCTGGCATGACCCCGCAGGTCGAGAAGTCCGCGCCGTGCTGAACGAGCCGGCGAGTGGTTTTTCTGCTGGATGTGGACAATACCCTGTTGGACAACGATCGCTTCGCGGCGGATCTCGGCGATCGGCTGGAGCGCTGCTTCGGCGCCGCGCAGCGCGCGCGCTACTGGGACATTTTCGCCGCAGCGGCGCGCGGCGCTGGGGCTCGCCGACTACCTGGGAAGCCTGCAGGAGTTTCGCGCCGGGCTCGACGACCACCCGGAGTTGCTCGCGCATGTCGCGAGTTCCTGCTCGAATATCCCTTCTGCGAGCCGGCTGTTTCCGCGCGCACTCGAGGCGGTGGCGCACTTGCGCAGCTCGGGTCAGCCGGTCGTGCTGTCGGACGGCGACATCGTGTTTCAACCGCGCAAAATCCAGCGCTCGGGCATTTGGGATGCGGTCGAAGGCCGCGTCATGATCTACCTGCACAAGGAAAAAGTGCTCGACCATATGCAGCGGCGCTTATCCGGCCAAGCACTATGTTATGGTCGACGACAAGGCCAATCTTTTGGCGGCGATGAAATCGACGCTGGGCGCGCAAGCTGACGACCGTGTTCGTGCGTCAGGGGCACTACGCGCTGGCGGCGGAGTCCAATTCGGTGATCCCGGCGCCGGATCTGGTGATCGAGCGCATCGGGGATCTTATCAATCACAACTTAACCGATTTCAAGGTGCGACCATGAGCATCACGAAAAACCTGCACGATCTGGGTCAAAGCCTATGGCTCGACAACATCACGCGGGAAATTCTCGACAACGGAACGCTGCGCCGCTATATCGAGCAATTCTCGGTCACCGGCCTGACCTCGAACCCGACGATTTTCGACGAGGCCATCGGCAAGACCGCGGCGTACGACAAGGGCATTCGGCAGAAGGCCGCCGGCCGGCCTGTCGGGCGAGAACCTGTTCGTCGAACTGGCGCTGGAGGATCTGCGCCGCGCCGCCGATCTTTTCCGGCCCGGAATTCGACCGCACGCAGGGAATCGACGGCTGGGTATCCATGGAAGTCTCGCCGCTGCTGGCGAACGACACCCAAGAGCACGATCGACGCGGCGCTGCGCATTCACCAGCAGGCGAATCGCCCCAACCTCTACGTGAAAATCCCGGGCACGCCGGCCGGCGTACCCGCCATCGAAGCGGCGATCTTCGCCGGCGTTCCGGTCAACGTGACGCTGCTGTTCTCGCGCGAACAATATCTGAGCGTCGCCGAGGCCTACATGCGCGGCATCGAGCGCCGCATCGCCGCCGGCCTCGATCCGCGCATCAACTCGGTCGCCTCCGTGTTCGTCAGCCGCTGGGACCGCGCCGTCGCCGACAAGGTGCCGCAGGAATTGCGCAACCGTCTGGGCATCGCCATCATGCAGCGCACCTACCGGGCGCACTGCGAATTGATTGCCGGCAAGCGCTGGAAGGATCTGGAGGCCAAGGGCGCGCGCAAACAGCGCATGCTGTGGGCCAGCACCGGCACGAAGGATCCGAAAGCCCCGCCCGGCCTGTATGTCGAGGCGCTGGCCGCGCCCGATACCATCGACACCATGCCGGAGAAGACCTTGCTGGCGTTCGCCGCAGAGCGGCAAGCGTCAAGGCGGTCATGGCGAAGGACGGCGGCGATGCCGAAGCAGGTGCTCGGCCGCTTCGCGCAAGCCGGCATCGATGTCGACGCGCTCGCCGCGCAACTGCAGGTGGAGGGCGCCGCGTCGTTCGTCAAGTCGTGGACCGAACTCATGCAGCGCATCAAGGACAAGAGCGCCGCACTGGCGACCACTTGAGTTCGCGACTCAATCCGCTCGCCGGCAAGCCCGCGCCGGCAGCCTCGCTGGTCAATATCCCGCGGCTGATCACCGCCTATTACAGCGAGCGGCCGGATCCGTCAGGTCGCCGCGCAACGGGTCGCCTTCGGCACGTCCGGGCATCGCGGCTCCTCCTTCGACATCGGCTTCAACGAAGCTCATGTGCTTCGCATCAGCCAGGCCATCTGCGAATACCGCAAGCAGCAGGGCATCGACGGACCGCTGTTCATGGGCTTCGATACTCACGCGCTGTCGGCGCCGGCGTTCGCCAGCGCGCTGGAAGTGCTCGCCGCGAACGGCGTCGAAGTCATGATCGCGGCGCGAAGATGAGTACACGCCGACGCCCGCCGTCTCGCATCGCCATCCTCACCTACAACCGCGGCCGCAGCAGCGGCCTGGCCGACGGCATCGTCATCACGCCCTCGCACAATCCGCCCGACAGCGGCGGCTTCAAGTACAACCCGCCGAACGGCGGCCCCGCGGACTCCGACGTCGACCCGCTGGATCGAGACGCGGGCGAACGATTTGCTGGGGCCTGGCGCGGGCGGCGTCAAGCGAATGGCGCGTACAGCGCGGCGCGGCGCGCCGCCACCACGCACCCGCACGACTACCTGCAGACTTATGTGCAGGACCTCGGCAGCAGTCTTGGATATGGATGTCATCACGCGACTCGCAAGATTCGCATGGGTGTCGACCCGCTGGGCGGCGCCGGCGTGCATTATTGGCCGCGCATCGCCGAGCGGTACCGGCCTCGATCTTGACCGTGGTCAACGATGCAGTCGATCCCACGTTTCGATTCATGACGCTCGATTGGGACGGGAAGATCCGCATGGATCCCTCCTCGCCGTATGCGATGCAGCGGCTCATCGGTCTCAAAGATCGCTATCGACATCGCCTTTGCCTGCGACACCGACCACGACCGGCACGGAATCGTCACCGCCAGCAGCGGATTGATGCCGCCCAATCATTATCTTGTCGGTGGCGATCGATTATCTGTTTCGCCATCGCAGCGCGCTGGCGTGCGGATGCGGCGGTCGGCAAGACCGTGGTGAGCAGCGCGATGATCGATCGGGTCGCCGCGCCGGCTCAAGCGCAAGGTGTACGAGGTGCCGGTGGGCTTCAAATGGTTCGTCGACGGGCTGGTGGACGGCAGCTTGGGCTTCGGCGGCGAGGAAAGCGCCGGCGCCTCGTTCAGCCGCATCGACGGCAGCGTCTGGACCACCGACAAGGACGGCATCGTGCCGGCGCTGCTGTCGGCGGAGATCACCGCGCGCACCGGCCGGGATCCCGGCGAGCACTACCGCGCGCTGACGCAGGATCTCGGCGCCTCGTTTGCCGATCGCGTCGACGCGCCGGCCAACGCCGGAGCAGAAAGCAGAAGCTCGGCAAGCTCGATCGGCAACAGGTCAGCATCACGGAACTCGCCGGCGAACCGATCGATCAGATTCTGACGCAGGCGCCCGGCAACGACGCGCCGATCGGCGGCGTGAAGGTCACCTCGCGCGGCGGCTGGTTCGCGGCGCGCCCTTCGGGAACCGAGGACATCTACAAGATTTATGCCGAGAGCTTTCATGACGATGCGCATTTGCGCCGGCTGATCGCCGAGGCGCAGACGCATCGTCGATGCGGCGCTGGCCGGCGCCTGAAGGCGCCGCCTTGGCAGGCACCGATGACAACGCGCTGACGCCGACCGCCAAGCGGCTGCTGCCCTGGCTGGTGGCGGTGGGCTTTTTCATGGAATCGCTGGACACGACGATCCTGAATACCGCCGTGCCCGCCATCGCGCAGGCGCTCGAGGTGCCGCCGCTCAGCATGAAGGCGGTGCTCGCGAGCTACACCCTGAGCCTGGCCGTGTTCATTCCGATCAGCGGCTGGATGGCCAATCGCTTCGGCACGCGGCGCGTGTTCGCATCGGCGATCGGCATCTTCACGCTCGGCTCGTTTCTCTGCGGCATATCGAACAACATCCATTTGCTGGTGGCCTGCCGCATTCTGCAAGGCTGCGGCGGCGCCATGATGCTGCCCGTCGGCCGGCTCACCATGGTGCGCACCTTTGCCAAATCCGAACTCATCAGCGCCATGAGCTTCGTCGCCATTCCCGGCCTGGTCGGCCCCATGCTCGGGCCGGTCCTCGGCGGCGTGATCATCGGGTATTTTCATTGGAGCGTGATTTTCTTCGTCAATATCCCGATCGGCCTGTGCGGCTTGGTACTTGGTCTATCGGCATCTGCCGAATTATCGCGAGAAGCGCAATTACCGGCTGGACATCGTCGGGCTGGTGCTGTTCGGATCGGGAATCGCGCTGCTGTCCTATGTGCTCGAGGTGTTCGGCGAAACCACCTTGAGCGGACGGGAGATGCTGGGATTGCTGGCGATCTCCGCCGCGCTGCTCGGCCGCTTACGGTCTGCACACCAAGCGCACCCCGCATCCGCTGCTGCGCCTGAAGCTTGCTGGCGGATGCGCACGTTTTCGCGTCGCGGTCAGCGGCAATCTATTCACGCGCCTGGGGATCGGCGGAATTCCCTTCCTGCTGCCGCTTCTGTATCAGGTCGGGCTCGGGATTCTCGCCGATCCAATCCGGACTGCTCATCATGCCGCAGGCGCTCGCCGCGATGAGCCTGAAACTCACGATGCCGCTGATCCTGAAGAGATTCGGCTATCGCAGCGTGCTGATCGCCAACACGCATCGTGCTCGGCTTCATGATCATGCTGTTCTGCGACCATCGATGTCGCACGCCGGTCTGGCTCATCGTCATGATGGCCTTCACCTATGGATTCCTCACATCGCTGCAGTACACCAGCATGAATACGCTGGCCTACGCCGATGTCGGCGAGCGCGAAGCGAGCAGCGCCAGCACCATCGCCAGCACCGTGCAGCAAATGGCGGTGAGCTTCGGCGTCGCCACCGCTTCGCTGGCCGCCGCCCTCTTCATTCCGGATCGCCTGCACGCCACGCGCGCCGCAAATGATCCACGGCGATCCATCTGGCGCTGCTCGGGCTCGGCGCATGCTGACCATCGTTTCCACCAGCGTATTTTGGCGATCTGCAGGCGCAGCGACGGCGCCGCGGTCAGCCGTCACAAGCCGAACTTCCGGCGCTGAGCATCACTCCGATTTGATCGGGCGTGGCCGCCGAATTGATTGCGCATGGCGGCGAGCAGCTTGTCGGTAAACGAATCGGCATCGCGCGAACGCAGGCGTTCGAGCAACGATAGGGTGATCACCGGACGCGGGAACGCCCAATTCGATGGCCTCGGCCACGGTCCAGCGGCCCTCGCCGGAATCCGCGACATAGGGCGCGATGCCTTTCAGCGTCGGGTTTTTCTCCAGCGCGTTCGCGGTAAGATCCAGCAGCCATGAACGCACGACGCTGCCATAACGCCAGATTTCCGCAATTTGGCGCAGGTCGAGATTGAACTCGCTCTTGTGCTGCAGAATGGAAAAGCCTTCGGCGTAAGCCTGCATCAGTCCGTACTCGATGCCGTTGTGGATCATCTTGGTGTAATGGCCGGAGCCCACCGGGCCGACACGGCCCCAGCCCTGATCCGGTGCGGGCGCCAGAGTTTCGAAAATCGGGCGCAGTCGCTCCACCACGGCCTCATCGCCGCCGATCATCAGGCTGTACCCCTCCGCGAGGCCCCAGATTCCGCCGCTGGTGCCGGAATCGACGTAGTGGATTTGACGTTGCGCCGCCGCCGCCGCGCGCCGCTGGGTATCGCGATAATTCGAATTGCCGCCGTCGATGATGGTATCGCCCGCCGCCAGCAGCGGCATCAGATTGCGTGATCGTGCTGTCGGTGATCTCGCCGGCCGGCACCATCAGCCATACCGCGCGCGGCGCCTTGAGTTTCGCGACCAGTGATTGCAGCGAGGCTGCGGTTTCGCGCGCCGTTCTTTTCCAGCAATGCGCGCGCCGCAGCGGCGGGATCGAAGCCCACCACTCGATGGCCGCCGCGCATCAAGCGCTGCGCCATGTTGGCGCCCATGCGGCCCAGACCAATCATTGCGATTTCCATAGTTTTCAACCGTCGTCGCGCGACCGCATCGGCGCCCAGTATATCGCGTCAAGATCGCCTGAGCATGGTCATCACCGCCGGACTTCCCACCGGTTCGAAACGGCCCGTGAACTGCAGCGCGCCGGTAGCGGCATTGATATGAAACGAGGTGATCGAATCGCCGCGTCTGATTGCATGAATAGAGAAATTCTCCGCTGGGATCGATGCAAATGCTGCGCGGCGAGTCCGCGTGCACCCAGGCGTCGGCAATGATGCGCAATTGACCGTCGGCGGCCACGGCAAAAATCGCCACGGCGTTGTGCAGACGGTTCGCGACGTACAGATAGCGGCCGTCGGCCGTGATCATGATTTCCGAGGACAGATTGCTGCCCGCGAACTTCGGCGGCAGGCTCGACACGACCTGCTTGAGTTTCAATCCGCCGCGCGCTGCGTCGTAATCGTATACCGCCACCTTCGCGTCGTGTTCGTACAGGTTGTAGAACACGCGGCCGTTGGGATGAAAGGCGAAATGCCGCGGCGCGGAGCCGGACGGGGCGGTGATCACCGGCACGTCCGCGGGCAGCAGCCGTCCGGCCTGCGCATCGAAGCGCCAAACCAACGTCAGATCGAGTCCCGCGTCGTTGGCGATGACGAATTGCCCGCTTGGATCCGCCGCGACCATGTGCAGATGCGGGCCGTCGTGATCGCTGAATGCAAATTGTCCGGGCGGATCGTCGGCCGCGCGCGCATGGTGCCGCGGCCCGACGCTCGGTCTCACGTCGGTCGCTTCGCCCAGCGCGCCCTCCGGTCCCACCGGAAAAACCGCGACATTGCCGCCGCCGTAGTTGGCGACGAATACGAATTTACCGGACGGATGCACGCTCAAGTGCGCGGGAGTGCTGCCGCCTGAACTCACCGCGCCCAGGCGCCTGATCTGCAGAGTGTCGGTGTCGATCGCGTACGAGACCACGGCGCCGCTGCGCGTATCTTGGTAATTGTCGATTTCGCTCACCGCATACAGCCGCGTCTGCGCCGGATTGACTGCGAGCCAGGAAGGATTCCGTATGTCGTCGACCACCTGCAACTGCGTAAGCGCCGCGGTGACCGGGTCCATTCGAAACAGGTAGATGCCGCCGCCGTTCGGCGTATACGTGCCGACATAGGCATAGCTGTAGGCCGGGACGACGGGGACGGCGCTTGCCGCCGCCTGCAGGAAGCGCGGAACAGCGGCCGGCAAGGCCAGTAGAGCGGTTGCCCGAAGTAGGTCGCGCCGGATAATTCTTGATTTCGACAACGCTTGCCTCCAACCCCAGTGTATCGCAGCAGAGGCTGGCAGGACGATAGAGGTCAGTTATTCAAGAAGAGCGTAATGCTGTTCGCGGAAAACGCAAAACTCGAAGCCGTGTACTGCCCGACAGCCGTGATCCCCGTTACCAACACGGTGCCGTTCAACTCCGCTTGCAGTTGGGTGATGAAACTTGCATAGCTATTGAAACTCTCGGTGGTCCCGCTCGACGAATGACCGATGGAAAATATCGTCGTCGAGCCAGTTGCGGAAGCGATCTGCGGATCTGACGATAGGCCTAAGATATTGATGATCTGCGAACCGAGCTGAATCTGATGGCGCAATCCGATGCTGGTATTGAGAACATCGATGGAAATGGCCGAGGTATCGAAGGTCGTGAATGGCGCGGCGGTCCCTGCGCCCCAGTCGACCACCAGTTCCGCCGAAATTGTCGTCGGGTCGAGCAGGGTCGCGGCGGTGAAATCCGGGGACGCAACGCCGAACGAGTTGGGAAATCCAGATACGACGACGGGCGCACCCGCCACCGAATTCGCCAAGTCCAACGCGCCGGTATTCACCGTATACTGACTTGGATCGGCGCCGGTGCCGACGAAATCATAGACATTCACCGCGCGGCCGCCGAGCAATCCCAAATCGAGCGACAAGCCGCCGGTGCCTTGCACGGTGACGAGACCGGCCGCGGTGGTTGGATCGAGCCGTACCCGGCCGGCGCTGGCATCCAAGCTGACGCCGGAACTGGTGGTGGTGGCTGTGCCAAATGCGTCGATGGTGGATCCCACCGAAATCTGCTGCGGGCTGTTGGCATTGGCCACACCCTGTCCCAGGATCGTGACTGCGGTGTTGGGGCCGATGGCGATGATGCTCGTCGCCGGTATGAATGTATTGCTGCCGTCGCTCGCGATCAGCGTACCGTCTTCGATGGCCAGCGTGTTGCCGCTGCGCGCCGACACCACGCCCGATACCCGATCCAGGCCGGATCCTTGAACGCTGCTGCCAGCAAGCACCTGCGACGCGGTGAACGACACCGTCGAGGTCGTGCTGGAGACTTCCGTGGTCCCCGTCAGCGGCGTTGCGGTGCTGGTGGTTGTTGTCCCAGTGTCCGTTGTCGCCGGCGTTGTAGTCGCCACGGCGGTGTCGGTTGTCGTGGTACTGGAAGTGAGCGTTCCGTAAGTAACGATGGGCATGCCGGCGCTCAGCGCGCCGATTTGCACCAATCCCGTGGCGCCTGTCGAAGCCAGGCCGTTGATCTCGTATGTGGTCACATCGCTCGCCAATACGGTAAATTCCCCCACGCCGCTAACCGTTCCGCCGAACGGCATTACGCCGGTGGTGAACAACAGGCTGCTGGAATTGACCCCGACGAGCGGTCCGCGCATCAGAACTTGCTTGGTATCGATAGGCAGGGCGCTGGCCGCAAACATGGGTGTGATGGTCACGGTCTTCGCGCTGACATTGACGCTGTTGGTCGCCGCCAGATTGAAATTCAACGCCAGCTGCGCGGATTGCTTGGCGGCGATCCTGACCGGATTGCTGGGATCCAGATTCGCGGTGACCGCAACCTGGCCGACGGCCTGACCGCTCGCGTTCACCGGCGACAGCTGCAGGCCGTCCACGCTGCCATCGTCATAGACGATTTGCGCCGCGCTGTAGTCGAGCGTAATTACGGCGCTGCTGTAAGTGCCCTTGCCCGCCGTCGGGATGCCCAACACTTCACTGAGATTGAGCAGATTTACGAAATCTACCGTCGTGCCGGCGGGAAGGACCTGCAATGTCTTCTTGCCGTCCGACGTCTGCAACTGCACCGAATCCAGTCCGACCCGGTAGGCGATGAAGGTGTCGGTGGACGGCGTGGCGGTGACTGTCACCACCGCGGTGCCATTGCACGCGGCGAGCGCCAACAGCGCCAATCCCAGCGGCACAGCCAGCAGCTTCGGCCATGGACTGCGCATTCTTACGGCTGCTGAAAACCTTCGCATGAAGAGTATTCTTCAGCGATTCCGGGTGCGTGAAAAGCGGCAAACGCGAAAAGATCTGTGAAGTCGACGTAATCAAGGCCGATTCGTCGCCGGGCAGCGACATGTTACAAGGCTGTTAAGTTCAAAATTCCCCAGGCTTGAGCGGCGATGGCTCGGCGGGCACCTCGGGGACACTCGAGCGCCGCTGCTGTTTCGCATCCTGGCGGGCTTTCCTCGCGGCCTCTTTTTGCTTCTTGGCGTGACGATAATTTGGCTTGGCCACCTCGATTCTCCTGAAATGATTCGCTGAATTCGATCTTACTCCGCCTGCACGGAAACGCGAACAGATAAACGATGCTGACCACCGCCGATGATCACTCCTCGCAGCGGCGAAACATCGCCAAAATCCCGGCCCCAAGCAATGACGATGTGATCGGTGCCGACACGCAGGTCATTGGTCGGATCCAGGTCGATCCAGCCAAGCGGCGGACAAAACACCGACACCCAGGCGTGCGAGGCATCGGCACGCACCCACGCGGCGTCCGCGCCGGGCGGCGCCGCGGTGCGCAGGTAGCCGCTGACATAACGTGCGGCCAGCCCTCGCGAGCGCAGGCAGGCGATCATGACGTGCGCAAAATCCTGGCAGACGCCGCGGCGCGCCTCAAAAGCTTCGACTGCCGACGTCCGAATATCGGTCGAGCCCGGTGCGTAAGTGAAGTCCCGATGCAGCTTGTGCATCAGGATCTCGGCTCCCACCAGCAACGGACTGCCCGCCGCGAAGCAATCGGCGCCGTAGTCGGTGAATGCCTGCTTGAGTTTCGCGTAGCTCGACTCCATCAGGAATCGACATGCGTCCAGGTACTCCGCGCTCACCGGCCTTCCGCAATAGGTCAATGCATCGCGCACTTCCTCCCAGGGCTGCGTCGCGATGTCGGGCGCCTGCGGCGGGCTGCTGACTTCGACACCAAGCTCGGCCAGCACTTCGAGACGATCGTGCGGCAGATCATATTCCAGCCGGGTCGCCAGATTGCCGAAAGCGTCCAGAGCCTCGCCAAGGCTGCTGGGCTGCGGCTCCAGAGTGATGCTGCGCGAGTGGCAGCGCTGCGTCGCGGAATCGCGCGGGCTCAAATGCAGCAGTTGATGCGAGTGCGCCACATTGCCGCCGTAGTGATAGACCGTTTCATGACGCACGCGATATCTCATGGTGTCGCTCACGCCGCCACCGCGCGAATGCTGACGTCGATGAGGGAGAAATGCTTCAACGACAGCTGGTCGGAAAGCCTGCCGGCGGCCTGGCTCAAGGCATTCAGCTGTTCCGCCAGGTTTTGCCGCGCGCGCTCGGCGCGCCCGCTGTCGCCATCGACAGCGCTCAATTGCATTTCCACAACCGCAGCCACGGCTTCGTCAAGAGTGTCATCCGGCGCGCCGCCCAAAGAAGCCGCCACTCGCACCAAGTAATGCTCGATCTCATGCCATTGAAACGCGAGCGCCCGCGGGTTGCTGTGGTCGAACACCAGCAAATCGAGGGTCTGGCCGAGGCACGGCGACGCCAGATAGCGCGTGCGATACGTGATCGTGCTGTCGCCGATATCGAGCAGCCATTCCAGTTCACTCTGGGTGGGAGTCGCGCCCAATTTCAAGCGGTGGTAAAGCAGCTCGGCCAGAAACTGCAGGCGTTCCAAGCGGCGGCCAATCATCATCAATCGCCAACCATCGTCTTGAGTCATATCGTCCATCGCAAAGCCCGCCAGCCCCGCGAGCGACAGCAGCAAGGTATCCAGTATGTCGCGCGGATCACGTTTGAAATGCGCGCCGTCTGCGAATTCTCGCTGCAGAACGCTGATCGCGCGCCAATTCTCGGTGGAAAGTTGACTGCGCGTTCGCGCTGCGCACCAGGCCAGGCGCAGCAAATCCGCCTTCAAGCCCAGCGCATTGGCGTCGTCGAACAGCGGCAGACCCGACTCGGCGAGCTTGGTGATCGCGACGAAATGCGCGCAAGTCTCGAGCGCCTGCGGCCAGAGCAGCGCATTGGCGCGCACGTTCAAGGTTGCGCGCATCAGCCGCGCCTTGTCCTCGCAGCGCTCGCTGTAGCGGCCAAGCCAGAACAGGTTTTCCGCCAAACTCGACGGCAAATCATCGTGGCGTGCGGCAACACGTCCCGAATTTCCGGCAACGTTCGCGTCATCCACCGGGCGGCGATCCGGCGCCAGCACCCAGACATCCTTGCTGCCTCCGCCGCGCTGCATGGAAACGACGTCGGCGCTATCCGCAGCGATGCGCGCCAACCCCCCGGGCATCACGCGGTACCCCGACGGCGTCGCCACGGCATAAACGCGGATCCCCAAGGCGCGGGCGGAAAATCCATGCACCTGCGCGCCTCCTCCGCCGCCGCCCGCGCTGCCCCACACCGGCGCCTGCGAAAAGGCCAGGCGCTCCTGGGCCACGTAGGCGTGCGGCCGGGCGTTGAGCCGCTGGATCAGCTCAGCGCGCTGTTGCGGCGCGAGGTCGCGGCCGAATACCAGCTGAAAGTTTTGATTTGGATAGGTAGGCTTGATGACCAGCCGATCGATGTTTTCCAGCACATAATGCAGAGCCGCCGGTTCGCCGCACCACCAGGTCGCGACCGACGGCAACTGCAGCTTCTCTCCCAACAGCCGCTCGGCTGCCGCGGGCATGAAGCCCATCCACGCGGCGGATTCGAGAACGCCGCTGCCCAATGCATTCGCCATCACCACGCGGCCTGCGCGCACCACACCGATGAGGCCGGGCACCCCGAGCGCCGAATCGGCGCGCAATTCCACAGGATCGCAAAAATCGTCGTCGAGGCGGCGCAGTATGGCGTGCACGCGCCGCAGGCCGCCCAGCGTTTTCAGATACAGCGTGTCGCCGCGCACGCTTAGATCGTGGCCCTCCACCAGCGGCAGCCCCAGCTGCCGCGCGAGATACGCGTGCTCGAAATAGGTTTCATTGAACGCCCCCGGGGTAAGGATCACGGCGAGCGGCGTTTCATCCTCGGGCGCGGCCGACAACAGATTTTCGCGCAATCCGACGAAAAAGGCGCCGAGCGAGCGCACGCCCACATCGTTGAGCAACTCGGGAAATACTCGCGAGACGATGTGCCGGTTTTCCAAGGCGTAGCCGGGTCCGGATGGAGTCTGCGTTCGATCCGCCAGTGCCCACCATTGTCCGTCGGCGGAGCGCGATATATCGACCGCGTAGACGTGCAGCCAATTACCGCCAACCGGTTTCAAGCCATGGCAGGGCCACAGAAAATTCGGATGACCAAACGGCAGCTGCGGCGGCACACTGCCGTCGGCCAGCAGCCGCTGCGGGCCGTAAATATCCTCGAGCAGCGCGTCGAACAGCCGCGCACGCTGCGCGACGCCCGCTTCAATCTCGCGCCATTCTGCCGCGGTAAGCAAAATCGGCAATGGATCGAGCACCCAGGGGCGGTCGCGTCCCTGCGGATCGGCATAGACGTTGTATGTCACGCCGTTTTCAATGATCAGGCGTCGCGCCAAGTCGACGCCGCGGCGCACCTCGTCTGCGCCGTCGCCGGCCAAGGCATCAATCAGCGGTCGCCAGTGCGGCCGCACGCTGCCGAAGCTGTCGAGCAATTCGTCGTAACGGCGCGCGTCGCTCAAATAAGTTTCGAGAGGAACTTCAGCCATTACTCATGCGCAAATCGAGCGTGAACGGAAACTCCGCGTCGGGCGCTGCAATCGGCACCGCCACGGCGCCGGGACTATGGCCCATGCGAAAGAACCTTGCCAATCGCCGGCTCTCGGCTTCGAACGAATTGACCGGAAATCGCTCGTGACTCAAGCCGCCGGGATGGGTGACATGATACTGGCAGCCACCCTCGGAACGCTGCATCCACGAGTCGAACAAATCGAAGGTCAGAGGCGCATTTACGCCGATGGTTGGATGCAGCGCGGAGGGTGGCTGCCACGCGCGATAGCGAACGGCGGCGATGAACTCACCGACTTTTCCGGTCGGCCGCAGCGGCAGCGCGCGGCCATTGCAGGTAACCAGGTACCGGCCCGGCGCCAGCCCGCTAACCTGCACCTGCAGACGCTCCACCGATGAATCGACATAGCGCACGGCGCCGCCCGCTGCGCCTTCCTCGCCCATCACATGCCAGGGCTCCAGCGCCTGGCGCAGTTCCAATCGCATGCCGCGCGTCTCGAAGTCGCCATACTTCGGGAAGCGAAACTCGAAATGCGGCGCGAACCAATCCAACTTGAGGTCGTAGCCCTGCTGCTGCAGTTCGGCGATGACGTCGGCGAAATCATCTTCGACGAAGTACGGCAGCATGAATCGATCGTGAAGTTCCGTGCCCCAGCGCACCAGCTTCGCGGGCTCAAAGGGCGTGCGCCAGAAGCGCGCCACCAGGGCGCGCAACAACAGCTGTTGGGTGAGGCTCATGCGTGCGTGCGGCGGCATCTCGAACGCGCGCATTTCGAGCAATCCCAAGCGTCCGGTGGGGCCGTCGGGAGAAAACAATTTGTCGATGCAAAACTCCGTGCGGTGGGTATTGCCCGAGACGTCGATCAGCAGATTTCGCAGCAACCGATCAACCAGCCACGGTGCCGTGTTCTCGCCGCGTTTTGGAAACTGGCGGAACGCGAGTTCCAGCTCATACAGGGAATCGTTGCGCGCTTCGTCGACGCGCGGCGCTTGCGAAGTGGGTCCGATGAACAATCCGGAGAATAGATATGACAACGACGGGTGGTTGTGCCAAAAACCCAGCAAGCTGCGCAGCAAGTCGGGGCGGCGCAGGAACGGTGAATCCGCCGGCGTCGCGCCGCCGAGCACCATGTGATTCCCGCCGCCGGTACCG
The DNA here is from genome assembly GCA_963787695.1 of uncultured Gammaproteobacteria bacterium. Taxonomy (GTDB): domain Bacteria; phylum Pseudomonadota; class Gammaproteobacteria; order Steroidobacterales; family Steroidobacteraceae; genus Bog-1198. Next base: position 3,424,593 of record CAWBDX010000002.1, on the reverse strand, counting down.
GTGTGACGGCCGTCCAGCATGAATTTCTCGGCAGTCAAACGGCACTCGCGCGCCGCCTGGTACAGGAACGTGGTCCGATCGGTGAGCCCGTGCCAATCAGCGGACGGATGTATGTTCACCTCAATCACGCCGGGATCGGGTGTTATGCGAAACTGGCCGATCCGCGGATCGGCGGGCGGCTCGTAGCCCTCGAGGATGATGGGCTGCGCGTGCGCTTCCGCCGCGGCTTCCACGGCCGCCAGCAATTCCAGGTAGTGTTCGAGTTCGCGCGCCGGCGGCATGAACACGTGCAACACACCATTGCGGGTCTCGGCGCACATGGATGTGCGCGTGAGATCGGCGGCGGATTCCTGCGGCAGCGGCGGCTGTGTTTCGGGCAATGCGCGCGCGCGCTCGGGGCCGCGGAGCTGGCGGCGAATTTCCGCATGCGGCAACAGGGCGGAGAAACTCCGCGACGGATCGGGTGGATGAATATACGGGTAGTCGCCCTTGGCGGCCCAGGGCTGCGAGTCGAGCGGCAGGCGGTAGCCGATGGGCGAATCGCCGGGAATGAGATAACAGCGTTCGCTGCGCAAGAACCACGGTCCTGTCTGCCAGCGCGAGGCATCCGCGCCGCGGGCGACGGGTAGCACGTGGCCTATGACCCGATCCAATCCCTGCTCGAAAATTCTTGCGAGACGCTCGCGTTCCAGCGGATCCTCGAGCCGCGAATCGAACGGATCGACATTCATCGGCAGCCGGCGCTCGCGCCACAGGTAATAGAAAGCATCTTCGTAAGCCGCAAACACGAATTTCGGATCCAACCGCAATTCTTCCGCGACGCGAATCAAGAAGCGCAGCGCGGTTTCTTCGCTCACCGCCCGGGGGTTTTGCTCGTCGGCGAGCAAATTCGGGTTCCGCCACAGCGGCTCGCCGTCCTTGCGCCAGTAGCAATTGAGAGACCAACGCGGCAACTGCTCGCCGGGATACCATTTGCCCTGCCCGAAATGCGCGAGACCAAAAGGCGCGTAATTATTTTTCAGCCGCCGGTAGAGATCCGCGGCCAACTTGCGTTTGTTCGCGCCGAGCGCGGCCGTATTCCATTCCGCGCCATCTGGATCATCGATAGAGACAAAAGTCGGCTCGCCGCCCATCGTCAGGCGCACATCCAAGACCTTCAAATCCTCGTCCACGGCTCGGCCCAATGCTTCGATGGCTGACCACTCTGCATCGCTGTAGGGCTTGGTGACGCGCGGCGCCTCCCAAATGCGCCTGACGCTCATGCGATGTTCGAAGTTGGTCTCGCATGTTTCCACCGCGCCGCTGATGGGAGCGGCGGCCAAGGGATCGGGTGTGCAGGCCAGCGGAATGTGCCCTTCGCCGGCCAGCAGGCCGGAGGTCGGATCGAGTCCGATCCAGCCGGCGCCGGGCAAGTACACTTCGCACCAAGCGTGCAGGTCGGTGAAATCCTGGGCCGGCCCGGACGGGCCATCGAGCGACTTCACATCCGCCACCAGCTGTATGAGGTAACCGGAGACGAACCGCGCCGCCAATCCAAGATGGCGCATCAGTTGCACCAGGAGCGCTGCGGAATCCCGGCAAGATCCCGAAAGCTTCGCCAACGTTTCCTCGGGTAGCTGCACGCCGGGCTCGAGGCGAATCAAATACTGAATGTCGTTGGCGAGACGGCCATTCAGTTCTACGATGAAATCGATGGTGCGGCGGCGCTGGCGAGAAATGCCGGCAAGATAGTTCGCGACGAGCGGCGTCGCCGGCGCTTTCACCAAGAATGGCACCAGTTCGCGGCGTTCGTCGGAGTCGTATTTGAACGGGAACTGTTCGGCGTGGGGCGTCAGGAAGAAATCGAAGGGATTGAGGACCGACATCTCCGCGACCACATCAACCTCGATCTTCAGCTCGCGGGTAGCGTCGGGAAACACCAGCCGGGCCAGATAATTCGCCTGCGGATCCTGCTGCCAATTGATGAAATGGTCCGGCGGCGTCACTTTGAGCGAATACGCCAAAATACGAGTGCGGCAATGCGGCGCCGGTCGCAGCCGCACGACCTGAGGACTCAAGCCCACCAATCGGTCGTAGCGGTAATGAGTCACATGGTTCAGGGCAACGTGGATCGACACTAAGTCTCCGACCGAGTAATTTGGGGGCGCACCATGAGTGTATAACGTGGGAACCGGGGGATGGAGCGTTGGAACAAAAACAAAACGCCTGGATAGGTTCGCCAAATTGGGTATTGGCCGTTCTCGCCTTTATCAATCTGTTCAGCTACTTGGATCGCTATGTGGTTTCGGGGGTGCTCGAGAGCCTTAAGAATGCCGGCCTCGGGCTTTCCGACACCAACTTAGGGTCGTTGATGTCCGGATTCCTCGTGGTCTACACGTTGCTGGCGCCGGTATTCGGCGCTCTGGGCGACCGCCGCTCACGGCCTCGGTTGATTGCCGTTGGAGTCGCGTGCTGGAGCTTCGCGACCGCGCTTTCTGGATTTGCGGTTAATTTCCTCACGCTATTTGCCGCGCGCGCGGCCGTAGGCGTCGGCGAGGCCGCCTACGTCACCATCGCTCCGAGTCTGCTCTCCGATTATTTCCCGATTCGCCTGCGCGGCCGCGTGATGGCGATATTCTTTTGTGCGATCCCCGTGGGCTCTGCATTGGGCTACGTGGTCGGCGGATTGGTCGACAAGAGCTACGGTTGGCGCGCGGCGTTTTTTGTCGCCGGCGTTCCGGGTCTCGTGTTGGCGGCGCTGTGCCTGTTTTTGCGCGACCCGCCGCGAGGGGCCCAGGATGGCCAGGCAGCCGCGGCGCCCGAAGCGGCGGCGGCGCCGGCCGCACGTTCCAGCATCAGCCGCGAAACCTGGCTGACTTACGGGCGTCTGCTGCGAAATAAACCCTACGCCCTCACGGTCTTGGGATACGCCGCTTACACCTTCGCGGTGGGCGGTCTTGCCTACTGGATGCCGGCGTTTCTGGAGCGAGTCCGCGGAATTTCGCGCAGCGAGGCCACCGTCAGCTTCGGCTCCATTGTCGTCGTCACGGGATTTGTCGGCACCTTCATCGGCGGCTGGATGGGCGATTACTTCGCGAGGCGCTCGCGGCAGGCGCACCTTTATTTGTCGGCAGTCGCCACGCTCATCGCCGCACCGTTCGTGTGGATGGCGCTGACGACGTCCTCGCATTCGCTTTATCAGTTCTACATGGTGACGGCGCAGCTGTGTCTGTTCTTGTCCACCGGCCCAATCAACGCGGCCATCGTCAATCTCGTCATCGCCAGCGAACGCGCCACGGCAATCGCACTGTCAGTCTTCGCCATTCATCTGCTCGGCGACGCGCTGTCGCCATTCATGGTCGGCGCATTGTCCGACCTCTTCACCCTGGGACAGGCCGTGAGAATTCTCCCCGTCGCCGTGCTGATCGGCGGATTTGTGTGGATTTGGGCGGCGCGCGCCCAGGGCCACGCGGGCACGGACTTCATCAAGCAAACAAACCCAAAGCCGGCGTCGGCTTGAATCCGGGAAATACATTGGCCGCATCGATCTGGCCGTGCCAATGCCCGAGAACCTCGGTGAGGCTCTGCCGATAATCGTTGACCACCGCCAGATCGACACCCTCCTCCAATTGGTCCGCTTTGAGGCCCGGCCAGCGTCCATATATCTTGCCGCCAGCTACTCCGCCCCCAAGCACCATCATGACGCTGCCTCGACCATGGTCGGTGCCGTTGCTGCGATTCGACCTTAGCCGGCGTCCGAACTCGGTGACTACCACGACAACCAATCGATCGTGATAGCGCGCCATGTCGTTATAGAAAGCACCCAATCCCTGCGACAGCCGCTCGACCTGATTGCGAAATCGACCGGGCTGATACTCGTGTGTATCCCATCCGCCGAGATCCACGGTGGCCGCCCGCACCCCTACGTCCATCTTGATGAGCTGCGCCAGGGTCTTCAAAGGCCGTCCGAGTTCATACGCCGCCTCATAGTTGACACCGGATTCGGCGATGTAGGCTGCATACTTGCCGTTCGCGTCCCGCGCCAGCCGCGCATCAATCGCCGCCATGGACTCGAGGGTGAGCCGCCCAGCATCGGTTACATCAGCCGCTGCAGGGCCATTCGCACCGTACAGCCGCTCGAGCACATTGCCCGCGGCCGGGCCCCCGGGCGCAGCCTGTCCATTCGCAAGCTCGGTCACGGAAATCGTGCGCAAGTCCCCGCTCCAAGCGCCGCTGGGCGTGTTCGACGTCGACACTCCACGCACGGCACCGGCCACGGAACGCCCGCTGCTGCTGCTCGCCATTGCCCGTGCCAGCCATCCGGTGGTGGTGCGGTTCAGCGCCGCACCATCCGCGACGCCATGCTCGATCATGTCCGTAGCCACGAAATGGCTGCGGGTGGTGTCGATCAATCCCGCTGCGTGAATGAACGCCAGATGTTTGGCTTCCGCGAGTTCCGCCAGGGCGCCGGCTGCCGCGTGCAGCCGAAATTCCGTTGCCGCTGCCTGCGAGTGCAGGATCGCGTGGCCGGCGTCGCTGCCCTCGGACAGCACCCGCAAATCTGAATTGCGCGCCTCGATGAACGCAGAATCGCTGGCCGGCGACAGCAGGTTGAGCCCGTCGCAGCCGCCGCGCAAATGCAATACCACCAAGATTCGATCGCTGGCAGGTTCGGCGGCAAACAGCAGGCGCCTGATCCCTGGCAGCGGCACCAGCCCGGCGGCGACGCTGGCGGCGGCAGCTTGTATCAGCGAGCGACGCGAGATGCTCATGAATACCTTTAGGTGACTTGGAATTCGGGCGCCATGGCGCAATACGCAGCCAGACGCGACCACCGATGCGCCGCTTCCTGCGCGCCGGCCGCGTTCAGCGCCTGATCGGCGGGCCATCCGCAACCCGCGACGATGGCCGCGGCCGTCGCCGCAGGCGCAGATCCGATCAGGCTATCGAGCAAAGCGAGCGTCGCGCTGAGCGTGGTCGGTTGCGTCAACCCTAGGGCGCGCGGATCCGCAAGCACGCCGGTGCTCCAGTAGTTTTCGGCAAGACCCAGCACCAAGGACCACCGATGGCGCATGGCCTGCGAACTTAAAAATGGCGCCGCTGTGTCCGGCAAACCGGTCGGCGTCGGCCAGCCGAACAGATTTTGGCCGGCGGCCGCAATCTCGCCTGCCAGTTGCTCGGAATACTTGAGATCGATTTGCGTCGCACGCGCAAACGCCGCGGCGAGCGCCAGCGGCCGGCGGATCTTTGCGCCATGCGGCGCCGCGCGACGCCCCAGGAATTCCCGCGATAACAGCAGCGCGCGCAGCACGCGCGCAATCTGATCATGCGATTCCGTATTGTCCAGCCAGACCTCCGCTAGGTGTTGACGCAGGCGCTCCGGAACCTCGCTGCCAATGAACCTGCGACACAGCTTGTCGCAAAGAAAATGTGCGGTGGCCGGATGCGCGGCAACCAGATCGAGCACCTGGCGTCCGTCAGCCAGCGGCGGCGCGAACGCGTCGAACTCGGTGGCCAGAACGCGCTTTTGATAGCCGTCATGCCAATTTTCCACGTACACGAATTGTCCGGTGAGCGGCAGCTTGCGGCGTGCGTCGACGCTGCTGCCATCCTCGATGGTCCATCCCGTGAAGGCGCGCGCTGCCTCATACACATCCTGATCGATGTATCCCGCCGGCCGGCCCTGCAGCGCACCCGGAACCTCGCGCCACCGATCATACTGATCGTTGAGATACGCATCGCGGCCCATGCTGTGCAATTCGAACAATTCGCGCGCGTAATTTTCGTTGGCGGAGCCGGCGCGCGAGGAGCGATTCGACAAGTAATATTGCATGGCCGCGCTCTTCGCGACGGCTTCGAGAAATTCGCGGAAATTGCCGAAGCAATGGGTTCTGATCACGTCGCGATCGTACGCGGGCAATGCCACGCCAATGGCCTCGCTGCCGACCGCATCCACATTGAAATGATCGTGCCAGAAGCCGCACATGACTTCGCGCAGTTGCCAACGGCTGTGCACGGCGCGCAGCACCGTCGCCGCGATCACTTCGTCTCGCGGCCTTCTGCGTTCGGCCGCATGCATCGGATTTTTGTGATCCGCCAAGTGCCAAAGCGTCGCGATGGGCGCATCCAGTGATGTGAGCGGCCGCATCTCATCCGCGGCGGCCCAACCGTCGCCCGCCGGATATTTTATGTGCAGCCGCGCGATTCGCAAGTTTGGATCTGCAGCAGCGTCGAATCCGGATTTTGTCTTCAGTTGATCGTCGACCCAGGCGGGAAAGCCGTTCGATTCGAGCTCCGCGAGAGAATCGGGGGATGCGCCGAATGCCGCCCGGCCCAGGGCATAAAAGCCAAACGCGCGATCAACTTGCACCATGACACCCTGGGCTTCAAGGTTTGCGCCCTTGAATTGGGACCGCCGCAACATCGGGACGTTCGCGACATGACCAAACTGTCATTTGCCGGAGACCTTAGCCGCGGGCGCGGTGGATCTCGGCAAGCTGCGCGGCAAGATCGCCGCGCGTCGCGATTTCCTCGATATCCGCGTTGAGCTTGCGCTGCCAATTCGGGTACTCGTAATGCGTTCCTGGCACATTTACCGGATCCACCATGCCCAGTAGATCTTCGATTTGCAGGGCCACCAACAGGGTCGGGGAGCGCGCCAAGTACAGCTGCAGAGCATGTGCAAGTTCCGGCGTGTACGGCTCGAGCGGCGTCGACGGCTGGGCGGGATTCAAGCCCTGTTCCCGCAAGGCCGCCAGCAGCAGCTCGCGATCGCGTGCGCGCTCCTCGACGACTCTGTTTTCGACTTCCGCGCTGGGATAAAGATTCAAGCGCCTGCGCAGATCAATGTCCCGCCCTTCCCAGTAGCTTCGCAGCGTCGGCATATCGTGCGTGGCCGGGGTCGCCAGTGCGTCCTTTACATATTCTTCCGGGCGCCTGAATCGACCATCGATTTTCTCGAACAGCAGCACCTTGTAGTGAAATAGCCCGAATTCCGGCATCGCCCGGCGTATCTCGTCGGGAACTATTCCCAAGTCCTCGCCGACCACCAAGCAGCGGCCGCGCGCGCTTTCCAGTGTCAGCACCGTGAGCAGCTCCTGCAGCGGATAGTGCACATAGGCGCCCTGGGTCGCAGAGCAGCCGTCGGGTACCCACCATAATCGGAACAGCGACATCACATGATCCAAACGCAGCGCGCCGTAGTAGCGCATGTTGCTGCGGATCAGGCGCACGAACCCTTGCAGCCGCTGCGCCCGCATCGCGGACGGGTCCTGCGGCGGAATGCCCCAGCCCTGCCCCTTGAGCGCCAAAGGGTCGGGGGGTGCGCCGATTTCAGCCTTGAGAGAGTAGCTTGCCGGGTCCACCCAGGTCTCCGAACCCGAGGGGTCGGCGCCCACTGCGTAGTCCCCGTAAAGCCCGATGGGCATGCCCAGATCGCGCGTCAAGCGCTGCGCGCCGCTCAGCTGCTCGTGGGCGAGCCATTGCAGGTAGGCATAAAACTCAACGTCCGCGGGATGCTCGACCGCGAATCGGCGCGCCGCGCTGCCGTTCACGTCGCGAAACTCTTCCGGCCAGTTCGACCAGCCCGAGGCTACTCCCATGGTTGCGCGAAAATACCGGTCGAGCGCGTCGAATCGGGCGTGCAATTGCAGCGCCTCGCCTTGCGCGGCAACGAAGGCTCGAAACTGAAGCCCGCGCCTGCTGAGCTGCGTCAAATGTCGGGCGCGAAAATCCTGATAGAGCAGCGCGAGAATTTCAAACTTGAGATCGGCAACGCCACGGTAGTCGACGAGCTGCTGCGCGCGCAGTTCCCGCAGCCTGGCGGCGACCTGCGGCGCGGCCAAGCGATTGCTTACCGCCGCACATTCCTCGAACTCGGGTACCGCCGGCACCGCAATGTACAAAACATTGAGAAAATGCCGGCTCGATGCGCTATACGGACTCGATCTTGCGGGATCGGCGGGTGCCAGGGCGTGCAGGGGATTCAATCCGATGAATCCCGCGCCGCATGCTGCCGCCCAACGGATCAGCAGCTGAAGATCGAGGAAATCGCCGACTCCCCAATTCTGCCGGGAGCGCAACGTATACAGCTGCACGGCAATTCCCCACAGCCTCCGGCCCGCCAGAATCGCGGCGGGCTGATAGCAACGCGGCGGCGCGACGATCAGCAAACACCGATGCGCAGCGCCGTTCGCGATCCGAGCCTCGAACTCGTGATAACCGGGCGGCAAATCGTCCGGCAGCTCGAAGCGCCGCCGCGTGATCCACGTTCCTTGCACCTCGCCGCGCCATATCTCGCGGCACTCGGCCGTCGCGGTCGCGCCATCCCGCCGCGAGCCGTCCTCCAAAATCACGGACCACACCACCGCGGCTCCGGATTCGCCGGCCGTGACATTGATATCGATACCGATTCTCGCGGCCCGGGCCGCGGCCACCGGCGGCAGGAAATTGCGCCAGCGTGCAACCTCGAGTTCGCTGAAATTCGCGGCAAGCGCGGCGTCGTCGTCGACCGCGCATCCCATGGCGCGCAGCACGGCAATTTTGGTTCCCAGGCTGAATACCCTGAGCTCACCGCGATAGTCATGATAAGCATCGCCGAGTCCGCGTAGTGCGGCCATTCTCTCGATCAATGCCGTGTCCACGACTCAGCACTCCAGCAGCGCGGCGCTGTGCGAGGCCATCGCGTAGGTTTGTGCCGTGCCCAGGCTGGTGGCGCCGATGCCGGCGAGCGCGGTATCGAAAAGGCGGATCCAAGGACCGCCGGCTGGCGCGGCCGGCAAGGAGAACTGCAATTGCGAGTCCGCTGAATTCACCAGCAGCAGCAGATGCTCCACGGAACCGGACTGCTCCCCGAACCAGACTCCCAGCGCGCGCAGATTTGCATCCTGCCAATCGGCCTGAACCATCTCCGAACCGCGTGCGCTAAGCCAGGTCACGTCTTTGACGGCGGCGCGCGACGCAGCCCCTTTTAGAAAGGTTTCGCGGCGAAACTCGACGTGCATGCGGCGCAGCCGCGCCAGCAATTGCACGAATTCGAGCAAATCGTGATTGACGCTGCGCAGGCGCCAATCCACCCACGAAATCTCATTGTCCTGACAATAGGCGTTGTTGTTGCCGCGCTGGGTGCGGCCGAATTCGTCGCCGGCTTGCAGCATGGGAACGCCCTGGGACAAAAACAGCGAAGCCAATAAATTGCGGATTTGGCGCTTGCGCAGGCTGACTATCGCGGCGTCCGCCGTCGGTCCTTCAACCCCGCAATTAAAACTCAACTCGCCGCTGTTACCGTCCCTATTGTCTTCGAGATTGGCCTCATTGTGCCGCTCGTTGTAAGAAACCAGATCCGACAGCGTCATGCCGTCATGCGCGGCAACAAAATTGATGCCGGCGCTCGGCTTGCGCCCATCGTGCCGGAACACGTCGCTCGATCCGGCAAATCGCTCCGCGAATTCCCCGACCTTGCCGGCGTCGCCGCGCCAGAAGGAGCGCATGGCATTCCGATAGCGGTCATTCCACTCCGACCACCCCGGCGGAAAATGTCCGAGCTGGTAGCCGCCCCAACCCACATCCCAGGGCTCCGCGATCAGCTTGACGTAGGCAAGCGCAGGTTCGGCGCGCAGCGCCTTGAAAAAAGCGGCATGCGCGTTGAAGCCGTTGGCGTCGCGGGCCAGCACGGTCGCCAGATCGAAACGAAATCCATCGACATGCATTTCCTCGACCCAGTACTTCAAGCAATCGATGATGAGTGCGCGCACGCGCGGATGTTCGCAGTTGACCGTGTTGCCGGTGCCGGTCAGGTTTTCGTAGACGCGCAAATCACCCGGCGTCAGACGGTAATAGACCGGGTTGTCGATGCCGCGCAGGGACAGCAGCGGTCCCGCCGCGCCGCCCTCGGCGGTGTGGTTGAACACCACGTCCATGATCACTTCTATCCCTGCCGCATGCAGCGCTTTGACCATGGTCTTGAATTCGGCAACCGCATCCGCCACCGCATACTCGTTCGCGGGTGCGAACCACGCGACCTGGTTGTAGCCCCAGTAGTTGCTCAACTGGCGCTCGCGCAGGAACGGTTCGCTGACGAAGGCTTGACAGGGCAGCAATTCGACCGCGGTCACGCCGATGGATTTCAGGTGCCGGATGACGGGCCCCACCGACAGCCCCAGATATTTTCCGCGCCACTGCTCGGCGACCGCGGGGTGCAGCCGCGTAATGCCTTTGACGTGCAGCTCATAAATGACGGAATCGCGCCACGGAATCGTCGGCGGCCGATCGTCGCCCCAGTCGAAGGCATGATCGATTACCTGGGAACGCAACGGCCACTGCTTCGACAGCGCGTAAGCATAGGGATCGATCAACGGCACCGTTGCATCGAAACGCTGGCCGTTCTCCGGCTGATTGGGTCCATGCACGCAATACGCGTAGAGGGTTCCTGGCGCCGCATGCCGCGCCGACAGCAGTCCATGCCAGATTTCCCCGCTTCGAGCCGGCATATCGTGGCGCGCAACTTCGGCGCCGCTGACGCTGTCGAACAGGCAAAGCTCAACCCGCGTCGCATGACTCGAAAACAGGGCGAAATTGACTCCGCGCTCGCCGCAAGTCGCGCCCAGGGGACGCGGCGATCCGGCGTGAATGAGCTTCACTGCGTCGGTCCCACGAAGAACATTGCTGCGAGCGGCGGCAGATTCAGGCGCAATGCCGGCGGCTGCGCCGCATCGCCGCCGTGCACGACCGCGACATCATTCTGCCCGTTGTAGCCCGAGCCGCCGAAACGCAGGTCATCCGAATCGAACAATTTGCGATACACGCCGGGCTCGGCGACGCCGATCTGGTACCCGTCCCGCGGCACCGGCGTTGCATTGAAAATGCAAATGATGGGTTTGCCGGGATCTTCGCGCACCGAGCGGCGGGAGTAGGCCCAGACGCTCTCAGCGGCGTTGTGCAATTGCAGCCAGCGAAAACCTTCAGGATCGCAATCGCTGCCATGGAACTGCGGGCTCGCCAGATACAAATGATTCAACTGGCGCGCGCAGTCGCGCATTTGTTGATGTTCCGCCGTTGCCAATAACGCCCACTCCAGCTGTCCATGGTCGCGCCATTCATGCCATTGTCCGAATTCCGAACCCATGAACAGCAGCTTCTTGCCGGGATGCGCACAGAGCAAGGAAAGCAACAGGCGAAAATTAGCGCGCTTTTGCCAGTCGTCGCCGGGCATCTTGCCGAGCAACGAGCGTTTGCCATGCACCACCTCGTCGTGCGAGATCGGCAGGATGAAATTTTCCGACCACGCGTATACGAAGGAGAAAGTGATCAACTGATGGTTGTAGCGCCGGTGCACGGGATCGAGGGCGATGTAGCGCAAGGTATCGTTCATCCAACCCATGTTCCACTTGAAATTGAAGCCGAGGCCGCCGAATTCGGGCGGCCGCGTCACGCCGGCGAATGACGTTGACTCCTCGGCGATCGTCAATACGCCTTTGAATTCGCGGTGTACCGCGTTGTTCATTTGCTGCAGGAAATCTATCGCCTCCAGATTTTCGCGGCCGCCGTGGCGGTTCGGCAGCCATTCCCCGGCCTTGCGGCTGTAATCCAGATACAGCATGGAGGCCACGGCGTCGACGCGCAATCCGTCCACGTGATACTTGTGCGCCCAAAACAGCGCATTGGCGACCAGGAAATTGCGCACTTCGTGGCGCCCATAATTGAAAACCTTGGTTCCCCACTCGCGGTGTTCACCGATCCGGGCATCCGTATGTTCGTACAGCGCGGTGCCGTCGAACTGCACCAAACCATGATCGTCGCGGGGAAAGTGCGCCGGCACCCAGTCGAGAATCACGCCGATTCCGGCCTGGTGACAGCAATCCACGAAGTACATGAAGTCCCGCGGCGATCCGTAGCGCGACGTCGCCGCATAGTAGCCGACCACTTGGTAGCCCCAGGACGCATCGAGTGGATGCTCGGCGACGCCCATGAGTTCCAGGTGGGTATAGCCTAAATCCTTGGCATAGGGAATCAATTGCTCCACGGCTTCGCGCCAGCCCATGAATGGCGGCGTACGCCACTCCCACGGTCGCCGCCAGGAACCCAAGTGCACTTCGTAGGCATTGAAGGGCAGGCGCAGCGGATCCTGCCGCTCGCGGCGCGCCAACCACTCTGCGTCCTGCCAGCGATAGCCGTCGAGATCAGCCACCACGGAGCAATTGTCCGGGCGCAGCTGCATCGCGAATCCGTAAGGATCCGCCTTCAAGATCAGGCGGCCATCACGGCCGCTGATTTCATATTTATAGGCCGCTCCGGCGCCGATGCCGGGTATGGTCACCTCCCAGATACCCGAGGAGCCCCGCGGCTGCATGACATGGGTGCGGCCATCCCACTGGTTGAACAGACCTACGACGCTGACGCGTTCGGCGTTCGGCGCCCAAACGGCAAAACGGGTGCCGGCGCGAATCCGCATGCGCGCCAAGCTTCTCGTATATCCGCTCGTGTTTGCCCTCGCCGAATAAATGGAGATCGAAGTCGGTGATCGCCTGCTCGGTCAATTCGATTGCACCTTATATCACCGGCTTGACGGCCCAGATTCGATCCGCGTACTCGCGGATACTGCGGTCGCTCGAAAAGTAACCCATGTTCAGGCAATTGATCACTGCTTTGCGAGCTCCATTGATCCGAATCGGCGTACAGAGCATCCACTTGATCCTGCGCTTGAGCGTATGCGGCAAAATCCGCGAGCACCAGGAACGGCTCGCCGTCGCTCTGCAACCGGTCCACGACCTGCTTGGCATCTTCGGGATGCCGCGGCGAAAAAAATCCCGACCCGATCAGGTCCAAGGTGCGCTTCAGTTCCGGCATTGCCGCTCGAGCTCGAGTCCGCGGCCTGTAACCCGCGGCGCGCTGTGCCGCGACCTCGTCCGCGGTGAGGCCGAAGATGAACATGTTTTCGGCGCCCACATGGTCGCAAATCTCGATATTGGCGCCGTCCAGCGTGCCGATGGTCAGCGCCCCATTCAGCGCCAGCTTCATATTACCCGTTCCCGATGCCTCCATCCCGGCAGTCGAAATTTGCTGCGACAAGTCCGCTGCCGGCATGATCTTCTGCGCCAGCGAAATGTCGTAGTCCGGCAGAAACGCCACGCGCAGCTTGTCGCGCACGGACTCGTCCGAATCGATTGTGCGCGCCACATTGTTGATGAGCTTGACGATGGCCTTGGCCATCGCGTAGCCCGGCGCCGCCTTGCCGGCAAAAATCACGGCTGCGCGGCACGATGCTCGGCGCGCGGATTGTCGAGAATTCGTTGGTAGCGCGTCACCACGTACAGCAGATTCAACAATTGGCGCTTGTATTCGTGGATTCTCTTCACTTGCACGTCGAACAGCGATGTCGACGCTGATCTCGACGCCGCATACGCCGCATCACCTCATCGGCAAGTCTTTGCTTGTTGGTGCGCTTGATGCCGCGGAATTGGCGGCGAAATTCCGCGTCTTCGGCCGCGCCGGTCAGGCGCGCGAGCTCTTCGAGATCGTTCTCCCAGGATCTGTCCCAGGTGCTGGGTCAGCAGCGCAGACAGGCCGGGATTCGATTGTTTGAGCCAGCGGCGCACGGCGATTCCATTGGTCACGTTGATGAATCGTTCGGGATACATCTCTGCAAACCCGCGAAATACATGCTTGCGCATGAGATCCGAGTGCAGCTGCGCCACGCCATTGACTCGATGGCTGCCGATGATGGCGAGGTGCGCCATGCGTACCCGCCGGTCTCGTCGATCATCGATGATCGAGACGGCCCTCTGCCGCTGCGGATCCTCGGGATAGCGCGACTCGACCGCCTGCAGAAAATCGCGATTGATCAAATAGATGATCTCCAGATGCCGCGGCAGCAGGCGTTCGAACATCGCTACCGGCCAGGTCTCGAGCGCCTCCGGCAGCAAAGTGTGGTTGGTGTACGAAAACACGTCTTGTCGTGATGCGCCAGCTCTCCGCCCAAGTCAAACCGTGCTCGTCGATGAGCAGCCGCATCAGCTCGGCGATCGCCACGGCGCGGGTGAGTGTCGTTCAATTGAATCGCGATCGGCGTCGGGCATCGACGCCAGCGACCGCCCTTCGCTCAAATGCGTCGCCAGAATGTCCTGCAGGCTGGCGCTGACGAAAAAATACTGCTGCTTGAGCCGCAGCTCCTTGCCCTGCGGCGTGGAATCGTCCGGATACAGCACGCGCGACAAATTCTTTGCCTCCACCTGATCGTGCACGGCGGCGGCATAGTCGCCGGCATTGAATGCATCGATGTGAAACGGAGTGATTGCGCGGCCGGACCACAGCCGCAGGTGATTGACGGTGGGGCCGCCATTGCCGGGAATCAATTGATCGAATCCGATGGCGTAGATGTCCTTGTGTTTCCACCCAGCGGTGCGCCTCGCTCGACGGCGGCATTCTCGGCGGCCTCGCTGCGGCCGCCGAATCGCACCGTGTAGCGCACATTGCCGCGCGGCGTTTCCCACACATTGCGCAGACGCAGCCAGCTGCTGGCGACTTCGCGCTGGCCGCCGTCGGCGCCGATGACCTGGGTAAAAATGCCGTAGTCGTAGCGGATGCCGTAACCGACCGCCGGGTAATGCAATGTCGCCAGCGAATCCAAGAAGCACGCCGCGAGGCGGCCCAAACCGCCGTTCCCCAATCCCGGGTCGACCTCTTGAGCCGCGATGTCCTCGACTCGTAACCCATGGCGCGCAAGCGCGATGCGCGCCTCCTGCACCAAATCGCCTTCCAGACTGGACAGGCGTTCAGCAGCGAGCGGCCGGGCAGATATTCGACCGAGAAATAGCACACCCGCTTCACATGCGCGTTCGCCACCCGCCGCTGGGTGGCCAGCCAGCGCAACGTCAGCTCTTCGCGCACCGCAAGCGACAGCGCATCGTAGATGTCGCGCGGCGTCGCCGTGTCGGGATTCTTGCCGAGGGTTCGGGTGAGACGGTCCAGCAGCGCCGCCTGCAGCGTGCCGGGCTGCAAGGCGACGTTTCGGCGGTTCACGAACTGGGTATCAATCGAGTTCATGTTACGGGTTATTATAGGGTCCTAGGCTCTCGGCGGGCGGGGCGAACCTCACAATGCGGCATTCCAGTTGAGCACATCCCCTTTGGCGGTAGGCATCGACGTCGGCGGTTCGTCCATCAAGTGCGCATTGATCGATCTCAACACCGGCGCATTCGCCGGCGAGCGATTCAGCACGCCGACGCCGGCGCAAGACTCGACCGACGCCCTGCTCAGCGCGCTTGACGTCCGTGGTGTCCAATGTGCCGGGCGATCATGCCGTGGGCCTGGCGTTTCCCAGCGTCATACGCCACGGCATCGTGCGCACGGCCGCCAATCTTAACAAGGCCTGGATCGGTCAAGCCGCTGGCCGAACTTGCGGGCGAGCCGTCTGCGGCGTCCCGTGATCGCCATCAACGATGCGGATGCCGCGGGTCTCGCTGAGTTGCGCTACGGTGCTGCGCGCGGTGTTCCCGGCACGGTTTTGGTTGCTGACGCTCGGCACCGGCATCGGCAGTGCGCTGTTCGTCGATGGGCAACTTGGTGCCGAATACCGAATTCGGCCATCTGCAGGTGGCGGGCAGCGAAGCGGAAAAACGCGCCTCGGGGCGCGCCAAGGTGGACCAGCAATTTGAGCTGGGACGCCTGGGCGGGCGAATTGAATTTGGTGTTGAACGAAATGCATGCGTTGTTGTGGCCCGATCTCATCGTACTGTGCGGAGGCATTACCGAGGAGCCCGAGAAATTCATGGACAAACTGCATTGCGAGGCGCGCCTATGCATCGGTGCGCATGCGCTCGGAAGCCGGCATCGTCGGCGCGGCATTGGCCACGACCCTGGTTCGCCGAAGCGAACTTGACCAGGCGCGGTGCCGCGCCGCCTCGGCGCATCGATCGATGCTCGGCGCATGCGCGACGCACGCCGCACAAAAATCCGCCGCCGCCTGCACCGACTCGGCCGCAGCCAATCGCCGCGGCTGCGCCAGCGCCCGCGCCGCGATCCGCGCAGCCTCGATGGTCGACGGCGCGACCGTCCATGCTCGGCCAGCCGTATCGATTCGGCGGCGCGGCGCCCGGCGGCTTCGACTGCAGCGGCTTGGTGGTCTATGCGGCCGGCGGCGCAGGCGTTCGCGTGCCGCGCACCGCCGCCGAACAACTGGGCAGCGGAGCCGTGGCCGACGCGCGCGAACTGCAGGTCGGCGATCTCATCTTCATGCATCTCGCGCACAAGGAATTGCATGTCGGCATTGCGCTCGACGACAAGCGCTTCATTCATGCGCCCTCCAGCGGCGGCCATGTGCGCATCGACTCGCTTGCCGCGCCGCCTTACTCGCAAGGGTTTCTTCAGCGCGCGGCGCATGATCCGCCTGACCTTGAGCTGAGCGTATAATCTCGCGCACCCACACTCAAGGATCATCGCCCATGAAGCTTTATTACTCTGCCGGCGCCTGCTCGCTATCGCCGCATATCGTGCTGCTCGAGGCGGGGCTGCCGTACACCCTGGAAAAAATCGACCTCAAGACCAAGAAAACCGAGAGCGGCGCGGACTATCTGACGCATCAATTCCAAGGGCGCGGTCCCGGCGCTGGAGCTCGATGACGGCCGGGTGCTCACCGAAGGACCGGCGATCGTTCAATACCTGGCCGATCAAAAGCCGGATTCGGGATTGGCGCCGCGCGCCGGGCACCTTCGAGCGCTATCAGCTGATGGAAATGCTGAATTACATCACGTCGGAAGTGCACAAGGGATTCTGCCCGCTGTTCAATCCGGAAAGCTCGGCCGAGACGAAAGCAGGCCAGCGTGAGCGCACTGAGCAAGAAATTCGACTGGCTCGCCGGCTTCCTCGGCGAGCAAGACCTTCCTGCTGGGAAATACCTTCACGGTGGCGGACGCCTATCTGTTCACGGTATTGAGCTGGACCGCACATCGTGAAAATCGATCTTGCCAAATGGCCGGCGCTTGCCGCCTATCACGCACGCATTGCGCAGCGACCCAAGGTGCAGGCAAGCGCTCAAAGAAGAAGGCTTGCTGAAGTAGCGGGCGCGCTCGTCTACAGCGCCGCCTCCGCGGCGCTCCAGCGACTCGGCTGGCCACCGCGGCGAATTGCAGCGACGCGAGCCGCGCGTACAACGGGCTGTGCACCAGCAGTTCGGCGTGGGTGCCGACCGCGATTTTGCGGCCGTGATCCATCACCACGATGCGGTCCGCCTTCAGCACGGTCGCGAGCCGATGCGCGATGATGATGGTGGTGCGGCCCTGCATGAGTTTCTCGAGCGCCTCTTGCACCAGCCGCTCGGATTCCGCGTCCAGGGAACTGGTCGCCTCATCCAGCAGCAGAATGGGCGGATCCTTGAGGATGGCGCGCGCCAGCGCGATGCGCTGGCGCTGGCCGCCCGATAGGCGCGTGCCGCGCTCGCCGAGGAATGTGTCGTAGCCCTTGCGGCAGCTTGCGCAGGAATTCGTCGGCGGCCGCGGCGACGGCGGCGGCCTCGATTTCCGCATCGCTGGCCGTCGGCCGACCGTAGCGGATGTTCTCGCGCGCGCTGGCGCCGAACAGCACCGTTTCCTGCGGCACCAAGCCGATCTGCGCACGCATGTCCTCGGGCCGCAAATCCGCAAGCCGCCGCTCATCGATCAGCACCCGCCCGGAATCCGGATCGTAGAAGCGCAGCAACAGCTGGAAGGTCGTGCTCTTGCCCGCGCCCGATGGTCCGACGAACGCAATGGTTTCGCCCGGCGCCACGTCCAGGCTGAAATTCGCGAGCGCGGCGCTGTCTGCGGCCGCGACGGATAATGGAAAGTGACATTGTCGAAGCGAATTGCGCCGCTGCACCCGCGGCGGCAGCTCGACGGGCCGCGCCGGCGCGCGGATGCACGGGCCGCGCCTGCAGCAGCTCGGTCAAACGCTCCATGGCGCCGGCGGCGCGCTGCATCTCGCCCCACATCTCGGTCAGCGCGGCGGCGGAACTGCCGACGAAGCACCGCGTACAGCAGAAACTGCAGCCAGCTGCCCGCCCGTCATCGTGCCGGCGATCACCTGGCGCGCACCCAGCCACAGCACGAAAGTGATGCCGGCGAATACCAGCATGATGCCGATCGCCGTGAGCGCCGCGCGCACGCTGGTGCGGCGCATCGCGGTGGCGAAGCTGTCTTCCACGGCCTTGCCGTAGCGCTGGCTTTGCAGCTCTTCCAGGGTAAACGCCTGCACGGTTTGAATGGCGTTCAAGGTCTCTCCGGCCAGGCCGCTGGTGTCGGCGATGCGGTCCTGCGAGGCCCGCGACAAGCCGCGCACGCGCCGTGCCGATGACAATGAGCGGCACCACCACCACCGGAATCAACACCAAAATGACGCCCATGAGCTTGGCGCTGGTGATCCCAGCATGCACCAGGCCGCCGATCAGGCTCAAGGTCGATCGCAGCATGATCGATAAATTGACGCCGGAAATGGCCTGCACCAGGGTGGTATCGGTGGTCAGGCGCGACAGCACCTCGCCCACGCGGGTGGTCTCGTAGAACATCGGATCCATGCGCACTACGCGCCGGTAAATCGCGATCGCGCAGATCCGCCACGACCCGCTCGCCCACCCAGGTCACCAGGTAAAAACGCAGCGCCGCGAATATGCCGAATACCACGGCCGCGGCCAGGAAACCGATGAAATACCGATTGACGGTGCCGGCATCCTTGTGCGCCAGGCCATGATCGATGAGCTGGCGCAAGCGCCACGGGCAGTGCCAGCATGGCGCCGCTCGCGATCAGCAAGGCACAGACGGCAGCCGCCATCATCCCCCGATAGGGGCGCAGAAACGGCAGCAGCGCGCGCAGCGGATTCAAGCGACTTGGCGCTGGGGCGATCGCTTGAGGTTTCCATCCTAGGCCATGATCCCACAAGTCAATCGCAATCGGTGCTGCCAACTGGCGGGTTGCTTCGTTGCGCGTCAGCAACGCAATGTTTTTGGTTTGGCCTTTCAACCAGCCTGCGGATATGTTGCAATGTGCCAGGGATTTGGCGCAAAACGAGCTCACATCGCTGGCGGCACCAAGGATTCATCATGTTGAAATTGCCGACTCATCGCGCGTTGCAAAATGACCACGTCGGAAAAACAGGGGCTTGCGCCGGCTTTTGCGCATTCGCGGCACTGTTTGCGACGGCGGCATCCCTCGCGGATACGGCTCCGGCCGACGAAGCCACCGGACCCTTGCAGGAAATCACCGTGACGGCGACCCGCCACGAGGAAAGCCTCAGCAAGGTTCCGATCAGCGTCACGGCGTTGACGCAGGAAGCGATGGATATCCGCGGCATCAAGGATTTTCAGGACGTCGTGCACTTCACGCCCGGCGTGAATATCGACAACTCGGGCACCAACAACATCGCCATCCGCGGCATCGCCTCGAGCGGCGGCGCCGGCACCACCGGCATTTATATCGACGACACGCCGATTCAGATTCGCGCCACTCGCCTTCAACCCCGACGACGCTCTGCCGAAGGCCTTCGATATCGACCGCGTCGAGGTGCTGCGCGGCCCGCAGGGCACGCTGTTCGGCTCCGGCTCCGAGGGCGGTACCGTCCGCTACATCACCACCCAGCCCAGTCTGACCACCAACAGCTTTTACGCCCGTGAAGAGGTGTCTACCACGCAGGGCGGCGCGATCAGCTACGAGGGCGGTATCGCGGCGGGCGGCCCGCTGATCGATGACAAGCTGGGCGCGCGCCTGACGGTATGGTACCGGCGCGACGGCGGCTACATCGACCACATCAATCCGGTGACGCTGGCCACCGTGCAGAGCAACGCCAACTACGACGAGACCGTGTTGTACCGGCTCGCCTTCATCTGGGCGCCCATGGATCAATGGACTGTGACGCCGAGTATTTATTATCAAGACCGGTATCGAAACAATGTCGAAGACTACTGGCCGCTGTATTCCAATCCGGGCAGCAACAACTTCGTCAGCGGGGATCCGGATCTGCGCTCGGATCCGGATCGGTTCTACCTGGCCGCCATCAAGATCGAGGGGAATCTGGGCTTCGCCAAGCTCATCTCGAATACCTCGTACTACCATCGCAAGGAAGAGACCGGTTACGAAGGCACGTTGTACAACCTCGGCTTCTATCAATCCGCGGTGTTTCTAAACTCGGACGGCTCTTCGGCATCAACGCCCTATCCTCTCTTGGACGGCAACGGTTTGCATCTGCCGCCCGGGGCGCTCGATTACCGCGCGCCGAACAGCATCGACAACCATCAGCAGAACATCACGCAGGAGATCCGGCTGCAGTCGACGGATGCCGATTCGAAGCTGTTCTGGACGGCGGGCGTTTTCTTCAGCGAGGACCGGCAGACCTATCTTGAGCAGATTCACGATCCGCTGCTGAATGAATTGTCGCTGGCGGCCACCGGACTACCTTACACGGATTGGTTCGTGGATCCGAACGGCAATCCGGTTCTGTACAACCCCGCCTTCCCCAATGACTCCTACTTTCTGCAGACCCGGGCGGTGGACAAGCAATATGCGCTGTTCGCCGAGGGGACATATTCTTTTACCGATCAATACAAGCTCACCGTCGGTGCGCGCTATTCATGGACGAAGTTCACCAATGACTCCTACACCGGCGGCCCACAATTATTCCTGCAGCCGCAAACGGTCGACGTCGCCCAGAAAGACAATTCCTTCACGCCCAAGGTCAGCTTCTCGTATCAATACGATCCGCGGAATCTGTACTACGCCACGTACGCCAAGGGCTTCCGGCCGGGCGGCGCCAACAATCCGGTTCCCCAGGCCGCCTGCGCAACGGATTTCGCGAATTTCGGCATCACCCAGTCGCCGCCGACATTCAACTCCGACACGGTAAACAGCTTCGAGGTGGGCGCCAAGAACAACATCGATAACCGCGTGAAGATCGCCAGCAGCATTTACTACATCCGCTGGAACAACATCCAGCAGACCGTGGTGCCGCCCATATGCCAGATCTCCTTCATCGACAATCTAGGTACCGCGGTGGCGAAGGGCGGCGACATTCAGGCCGACATCGCGATAACCGACAGTCTCACCACTGAAATCGCCACCGGCTACACCAGCGCGCGCTACACCAAGAACTCGGTCCTGAGCCCAACCCAGACCACGCCCATTGTTTCTTCGGGTGATGCCATCGTCGGCAACAGCGGTGAGCCGCCGGGCCAACCCGGCGCTCCCTTCACCGCCACTGTCGGCCTCGAATACAAATTCATGCTGTTCAACCGGCGGTCCTTCGTTCGCGTCGACGACGAATATCAAGGCCGCAATAAGTGGTTGTCGCCCTCCCAGGACCCCACGACGCAACAGTTCGACCCGCAGGATTACACGCTGTCAGCGACCAATATTGCAGCGATGCGCGCCGGCATGAATTTCGGCGACTGGCAGGCCGCCGCGTTCGTCGACAATCTTACCGACTCGCACACCGTCACCGCCTATAACTGGACCATCAATCCAGGCGACGGTAACAGCCGGCTGGAGCGGCAATATACGTTCAGGCCGCGCACCATCGGACTGACGATTACCTACCGCCATTGAGGAGCGGATCGGCGGCTTAGAGATTGGACTTGCGGGCGTAACGCGTGTACGCGCCCGGAGCGTTTAACGCGTGCTTGAGATGCTCCGATGCGCGCGCCCATGCGCTGTTGAAGAAGATCGTCGCGAACTGCAAGTGCCGTAGCGTCGAATAGTTGACCGAACATTGGACCGCGGACACGAAATCGCGCCACTGGCGTTGATTGGAAAACCTGCTCTTGATCTCTTCGAAGGTCTTCATGGGCAGGGTTGGAAATTCGTGCACGTCTAGCTCCACTTAAACTCTAGTTAACTTGATAGCCGCGAGCCTGCAGGCACGCGGACATGGCGCGATTGTAGTTGCTGCGGTTCACATCCGCTCCCGGCGCACCTCCTCCCGGCTGCGTGGGATCGAATCCGGTTTGTCCTTTCGCCCAGTTGTGGCATTCAAATTGATCCGCCGCCTGCTGCTCCTTGCTCTGGCCATTCTTGGGATAAATGATCAGATCCATTTGTGCGGTGTTGGGCGGATCGGATGGCGCATCCGCATCCTGCGGCGGATCGACCACGGCGTAGCCGTTGTCCTGGGGCTGCCAGGTGTAGTAAACACTGTCGGCGTAGTAGTAAGGC
Source organism: uncultured Gammaproteobacteria bacterium (assembly GCA_963787695.1). GTDB lineage: Bacteria > Pseudomonadota > Gammaproteobacteria > Steroidobacterales > Steroidobacteraceae > Bog-1198. The sequence continues at coordinate 3,402,450 of CAWBDX010000002.1, read as the reverse complement.
ACACCGCCGATCCACACCGTGGAGTAGTAAGGCGGCAGCGCGCCAATGATCAGTCCCACTGGCGGACCCACGACCACGAAGCCCGGTCCGCGCGGCGCATACCAGACGCCGCCGCTGAAGTAATAGGGCGATCCGCGGTAGAAGTACGGCCGGTACTCAGGCGGCAAGGCCGGCCTCACGGTACCCACCGGCGGGTAGTAGCGGCCATGGTTGTAGCGAGCGTCCAGCGCCTGGCCATGCGCGTCATATGCCGGCGGCGCATGCCCGTAGCCCGGCGCAGGCCGATTGTTCGGCACGGGGTGACTAGCCGGCGCCGGCGCTTTGCCTTGAGAGTGCGGCTCTTGTCCGTGCTCATCGGCGGACAGTGCAACCTGGATCGTCAGCGCGCCGAACAGCAGTGTCGCCGCGGACAGAAGCACAATTTTGAATGTCTTTTTCATTGTTATTCCGAACCAATTGCCCTCAGGTGACCGTATAGCCGCGCCCTGTCAAACAAGCGCCGATAGCACGTCGATAGGCATCGGCCTGCGCGCGCCCCTCGGCCGCGGCTTGATTGATCTGCTGTTGCGACATCTGTGCCTGTTTCTGTGCGTTCGCCTCGGCGGCAGAACCCACGATTGCCCCGGTCGCACCGCCGACCAGGGCGCCCGCCCCCGAGTGCCAGGGGCCGGCGATGATGGAACCGATGATCGCGCCCGCCACGGCACCGCCCACGGCTCCCGAACCGGGAGGCGGACCTGAGGGCTGCACGATCACCTGCTGATAGGCACTCTGACGGCTGGGATCCACGCCGGTCTGTTGTACTGCCCAGGTGTGGCATTCGTAGCGATCGCGCTCAGTCTGATCAGGGCTCTGACCATGCGCGGGATAGACGAATACTCGCATCGGCGGCGGGGCAGGCACGTTGATTACCCGCGGCGGCGGCGGCGTTACACAGGCCGACAGCAGCACCATGGCCGCCAGCGGAACCGCGCAATACCTCCCTGCTTTTGCAAGGCGTGGAAAGGTTACAAATTTCATGCGTTAAAGCCCTCTAGCCGATATGGAACAACGCAAAACACCCTTCTCAGTTGACAGCGATTCAGCGGCGGAGTTCGCCAAGAAAAGCAAAGCGCTGCGGCCTGAAGCCGGACGGATCCCGGCCCCCAGGCTCGCAGCGCCATTATTTCGTGGACCGGCGATTATTTTTTTGGCTTACGGAATTTTAATATGAATTGATCGGTCTTCCCGCGGATAGAGGGATCGAACACGTTGGCAGTACGAGGATCGGCGGGATTCGCCAATATGTCACTGCTGGCGACGAACTCGAATCCGGCCGCCATGACTTCCGTTTTCACGGTAGCCAGGTCGATTCTATGCAAGGTATTGGTATCCCGTGCTCCCGATGCCGCTTGCGCCGAATGATCGAGGACCAGAAAAACACCGCCGGGCTTCAACGAATCGAACACCGACTTGTTGAAAGCCGCGATGTCCAGCGTCGGAATGTTGTGCAAGTCATGATAGTTCTGCCCGGTGAAAATAAGATCCACGGGCACGGGCAGCGCAACCTTGCCCGCTGTCAATTCAACCACGCTGATATTCGGGTAGTTGGCATCCGCGGCCAGCGCCCTGATGGCCGCGGAACGATCCGGCGCATTCGGCGGCGCGTTTGCCGGACGCGGCGGCACCAACGCATAAACATGACCCGTTGGGCCGATGGCCTTGCTGAAAATGCGGGTGAAGTAGCCGCCGCCCGGCACCAGCTCGCCAATCTGCTCGCCCGGGTGCACGCCCGCAAACACCAGGGTCTCCGCCGGTTTGCGATTTGCATCGCGCTGCGCGTCGGCGGCCGGTCTGTTGGTGTCGGCGACTGCCGCGGTAATAGAGTCCGGCGTGCTCGGCGCGCTTGGCGCGTGTGTGCATGCGGTGGAAAGCGCCATCGCAGCCAGTAGCGACGCCGCGGAAATCAGTGGGTAGCGATTCATAGAGCACTCCGTTGAATTTGTCAGCCAGCGAAAATCGTTGTTGTGCCTATAGTTTAACATCAGCGGCGATCCAAAGAGGTTCTCAGCTTCAGCGCCGCAACCAGCGCCGGAGTATCATGCTTGGGCTTTGACTTTAAGGTGCTCGCGCATGAGTTTGAGTGTTTTCGATATATTCAAGGTCGGCATCGGTCCGTCCAGTTCGCACACCATGGGCCCGATGAACGCTGCGCGTGGTTTCGCCGAACTGCTCGCGGCGCGCGATTTGTTGACTCGCACCTGCCAGGTATCGGCGCAACTCTATGGCTCTTTGGCGCTCACCGGCCGCGGCCATTGCACCGACCGCGCGATTTTATTGGGGCTCGAGGGCATGAGCCCGGATACGATCGATTCCGCGGCCGTCGAACCCGCCCTGCAGCGGATACGGACCGCCAAGCGCCTGCGCTTGCTGGGCGTCAAGGAAATCGATTTCGACGAGCCGTTGAATCTTCTGTTCCACACGGATCAGGTGTTGCCGGGTCATTCCAACGGCATGCGCTTCACCGCGCATGATGCGGCGCTGCAGGTTTTAGCGCGCGAGGAGTATTACAGCATCGGTGGCGGATTTGTGGTGCGCGCAGGCGCGGAATCCAGTGTCGGCGCCGTGCGGGCCGAGCCGCCGTACCGATTCGATTCCGGTGACCAGCTGCTCGAACACGGCAAAGCGCAGGGGTTGGAGATTCACGAACTCATGCTCGCTCGCGAGCGCACCTGGCGCAGCGAGCCCGAGGTGCGCGCAGGCCTCATGCGCATTTGGCAGGTGATGCAGGATTGCGTGCGCCGCGGCTTCGATGCACAGGGCCTGCTGCCGGGAGTCCTGCGGGTCAGGCGCCGGGCGCCGAAGCTGTATCGCCAGCTGATGAGCGGCGACCCCTTGAGCCCCATGCACGCGCTCGATTGGGTCAATGCCTATGCCCTCGCCGTCAATGAAGAGAACGCCGCGGGCGGCCAGGTGGTGACGGCGCCGACCAACGGCGCCGCGGGCATCGTACCGGCCGTGCTGCACTACTATCGCCGCTTCGAAGCCGGTGCCGACGATGATGGCGTCGCACGTTTCTTGCTCACCGCCGGCGCCATTGGCATGCTGTACAAGGAAAATGCTTCCATTTCCGGCGCAGAGATGGGATGCCAGGGTGAGGTCGGCGTTGCCTGTTCCATGGCCGCGGCCGGCCTGGTGGCAGCGCTCAACGGCAGCAACGAACAAATGGAAAACGCGGCCGAGATCGGCATGGAGCACAATCTGGGGCTGACCTGCGATCCGGTCGCCGGGTCTGGTGCAGATTCCGTGCATCGAACGCAATGCCATGGGCTCGGTGAAGGCCATCAACGCCGCTCGCCTGGCGTTGCGCGGCGACGGCTCGCACAAGGTGTCGCTGGACCAGGTCATCACGACCATGCGTCAAACCGGACGTGACATGTCCACGATCTACAAGGAGACCTCGCAAGGGGGCCTCGCCGTCAATGTGCCCGAATGTTGAGTTAGCCTGTAGCCTGCAAGCCCTGCGCGATGCCGCTGATCGTGGCGCGCAGCGCGGCGAATAGTGCCTGGTCCCGGCGCGCGGTGGCCCGCCAACGCTGCAGCAGATCGACTTGCATGAGGTGCATCGGATCCACATAGGGATTGCGCAGCTTGATCGATCGCTGCAGCGTCGGATCGCTGTCGAGCAGATTGGCGGAACCGCGCAGACGCAGCACATGACGCACCGTCAAAGCGTATTCCCTGCGGATGCGCTCGGCTGGAGCGCGCAGCGCATCGCCCGCCAGTGCGTCGTAATGGCCGGCAATCTCCAAATCCGTGCGCGCCAGCATGGCCTCCACATCGTCGAACAAGTGCCCGAAGAATGGCCACTGCGCAATCATGCGGCCGATGACTTCCTCGCCGCACAGATCCAATGCTGCCTGCAGGCCGCTGCCGAAGCCGAACCAGCCCGGCAACATATGGCGGCTTTGGGTCCAGGCAAATACCCAGGGAATTGCCCGCAGCGCCTCGATTCCGCTGCCGTCCGCACGCGCCGCCGGACGCGCCGCCGGACGCGCCGCGATATGCATGCGCTCGATGACATCCAGTGGCGTTGCCGCGCGAAAATACTCGCGAAACTCCCGGCTGCCGAACACCAGATTGCGATAAGCCGCGAAGCTGTGCGCCGCGATCGACTGCATGGCCTTGGAATGTTCCGGCGCGATCGGGCGACCCCGCACCGATGAGCGGTCGCCAAAGCCACGGACGCGAAGGTGCGCTCGAGCGTACGCATCGCGATCGGACGCAGACCGTAGCTCTGATTGACCACCTCGCCCTGTTCGGTCAAGCGCAGCACGCCGCGGACGGCGCCGCCCGGCATCGATTCGACCAAGTGCTCGGTGCGCCCGCCGCCGCGAGCCGGCGTGCCGCCGCGTCCGTGAAATATCAACAACCTGATGCCGGCGCCGCGCGCCGCCTCCAGCAGCCGGGTTTGCGCCAACTGCAGAGCCCAGCGCGAAGCGGCGATTCCGCCCTGCTTGTTGGTGTCCGAATATCCAAGCACCACAATCTGCCGATTGTCCCGCGACTCAAGATGGCGGCGATAGGAGGGCTCGGCATGCAGGGCGAGCAACATTTCCCCGGCCGTTTCCAGCGTGCCGATCGACTCGAGCAGCGGTGCCACGTCGAGCGGGCATTCGCCGCTGCGCTTATTGGTAATATCGGCCCACCTGGCCAACAACAATACCGCGAGGATGTCCTCCGGTCCTCGGGCGCCGCTCACGATGTACTCGCCCACGGCGCGACCGCCGAATTTATGGCGTGCTTCGGCGATCGCCTGAAACACCCAAAGACTGCGGCGGCCAAAAGCATCGAAAGTGGCGGTGGGGCCCTGATCGCGGGCCAGAAGTTCGCGCAGCCGCTGCAGCCGTTCCACCGCCGGCAAAGCCGGCCACTCAGGGACTCCCAGTCCCCGCGCGATGACCTCGTCATGAACTTTTGCATGCTGAATCACATCCAGCGTCGCCAGATGGAATCCGAAGGTACGCACCCGGCGCAGCAAGCGGCGCACCAGAAAGTATCCGGCGTGGCGGCCCCGATTCTCGAGCAGACTGCCGGCGGCAAGCTCGATGTCGGACAGAAATTCGTCCGGATTCTGATACGCATTGGGTCGGCCTTCGTAGCTGGCCTGCAAGCGATCGCTGATCTGGCCGAAAAACACCCGGTACGGCATGCGATCGTGGCGGGCGGGCGCCAGCGCCTGCGCCCCGGGCAATACCGCGCCGTAGGATGCGATGCGTGCGGCGAGCGGAGCGCTGACGGTGACGCGATTGGCGCTCTGACTCAATGACTCCGCGAGCTGTTCGCATTCACTGAAATAAGTTGACACGATCAATTGCTGATGCCGGCGCAAGGTTTCGCGAACGGTTTTGCCATGCACGTCCTCATTGCCATCCATATCGCCGCCCACCCAGGAACCGAAGCGCAGGATGTTCGGCACGTCGAGCTCTTCGACCGGGACCGCGTAGGCGCTGGCGAGTGCCGCCTCGATTTCTTCGTAGAATAGCGGCACGACGCGGTACAGTATGTCGATCAAATAGAACAGCACATGTTCGCGCTCGTCGGCGACGGTCAGCCCTTCGCGCGGATGCTCCTCGGTCTGCCAGATGCTGGTGATCTCCAATCTCACCCGTGCCCAGCGCGTATCGAGCTCCGCCTGGGTTGAAGTAGGGTTCAGGCGGTCCAGCAAATCATCGGCGATATGCTGTTGCTTGCGCAGGATCGTGCGGCGCGTCGACTCGGTGGGATGTGCGGTGAATACCGGCTCGATGCTCATCCCGCCGATGAGCTCCAGCGCCTGCTGCAGCGACACTCCGTCGCGCCGCAACCGCGCGATGCAATCCGCGATGCCACCGGGCTGCGCGCTGCCGGAATTACTCAAGTATTCGCGCCGCCGGCGCACCCGGTGCGCCTTCTCGGCCGTGTTCACCGCCATGAACCATAGCGAAAACGCGCGGGTCAAGTCCGTCGCGGACGACGGCGAGCGTCCCTCGGTACGAACCTGTAATTCAGACGGCTGCTGGCCCGCGCCGGCTGCGGCCGTCGCGTCTTCGCGGCGCAGGATCGCGGCTTGCCGGTCGCCCTCGACCAGCTCGAAAAATTCATCGCCCCCCTGATCGCGAAGCGTCTCGCCGATCAATTCGCCGAGCGCATGCACATCGTCGCGCAACGCGGCGTCCTTGGCCGGAAATTGAATGCTTTGGCGATACATAATGCTAGGCTCTCGAGGACAACATGGAGAAATATTATGAGCTTGTTGGCGCAGATCGCTATATTTCTCGCCGCCGCGGTTGTCGCAATACCGATTTTCCGCCGTTTCAATTTAGGATCGGTGCTCGGTTATCTCACCGCCGGCATCATAATCGGCCCTGCCAGCCTGGGGCTGATCAGCAGCGTCGACACCACGCAGAATATTGCACAGTTCGGCATCGTACTCCTGATGTTCGTTATCGGCCTCGAATTGCAGCCATCCAGACTGTGGGTGCTGCGCAAGTCGATTTTCGTCTTGGGCTTTGCGCAGGTTGCGCTGACGACGGCGTGCATTGCAGCGGGCGCGTACCTAATTTTCGATCGATCCTGGCAAGCGGCGCTGGTGATTGGCTTTGCCTTGTCCATGTCGTCCACGGCGCTCGCCTTGCAATTGCTGGCTGAGCGCGGTCAACTCAATACTCAATTTGGCCGTTCCGCGTTCAGCATCTTGTTGTTTCAGGACGTGTCGGTGCTGCCGGCGCTGGCGTTGCTGCCGTTGCTCGGCGTAGCTGCGGCCGCACCCAACGGCGGCGGCGGTTGGCTGGTGCTGAAACTCATCGGCGTACTCGCGGCCGTCATCATCGGCGGCCGCTACGTTCTGAATCCCTTGCTGCGCATCATCGCGGCAACGCGCGTGGCGGAGGCATTCACGGCTGCGGGTCTTTTGATCGTGCTGGGAACCGCACTACTCGTCAGTCAAGTCGGCTTGTCGCTGTCCCTGGGAGCGTTCCTGGCCGGCGTACTGCTCGCCGACAGTGAATTTCGCCACGAATTGGAGGCCGACATCGAGCCCTTCAAGGGACTATTGCTGGGCTTGTTCTTCATCAGCGTCGGCATGTCGGCGAACTTGAGCTTGGTGCGCGAAAACCCTGTGGAGATAATTGAATTGACGCTGGGGTTCATGGCGCTGAAAGTCGGCATTTTGTGGGGAATCGGCCGCTTATCGGGACTCTCGCCGGCGGCCAGCCGCGGCCTCGCATTCAGCCTGCCCTCGGGCGGCGAATTCGCCTTCGTCTTGGTCGGGCTTGCCGCCACTTTGGGGATCATGACTGCGCAGAACGCCGAGCTGCTGGTTCTGGTGGTGACCGCCTCGATGATCTTGAGTCCGATGTTGCTGGCGCTCTACGAGGCGCTGTCCAAGGCGCCCGAATCCGACAGCCGCCCCTTCGATACTCCGGTTGAGCTCTATCCCAAGGTCATCATTGCAGGCTTCGGCCGCTTCGGACAAATCGTCGGCCGCATCCTGGTGGCGAAGAAAATCACCTTCACCGCACTCGAGGTCAATCAGACCCAGGTTGACTTCATCCGCCGTTTCGGCAACCAGATTTATTACGGCGACGCATCGCGGCTGGAACTGCTGCGTGCCGCCCATGCGGAAAATGCCGAGATTCTCGTGCTCGCCATCGATGACGTCGAGACATCGGTGAAAACCGCGGAACTGGCCCGCAAGCATTTTCCCAACCTGAGGATTTTCGCCCGGGCGCGCAATCGCCAGCATGCATTTCGATTGATGGATTTGGCGGTGCGCTACACGATCCGCGAGACTCTGGTTTCAAGCCTCGAAATGACGGTACAAGTGCTCGAATCACTCGGTATGTCGAAATCGAAGGCATTGGAAACCGTGCATCAATTTCGCGTCCACGACGAGGCGACCATGGCCAAGCAGCATGCCGTGAAGGATGATGAGAGCAAGTTCCTGGCTACCACCCGCGAATCGGCCGAGCAGCTTTATCATCTGTTCGAGACCGACACCGATCAGCCGCAGCCGGCGGCTCCGCGCCGCGCCATTTTGAATCCTCAATGAGGATTCAGAAGTACGGTCGTATCGAAGCTTTCGAAGCCCGTAAGAACGCGACGGTACGCATTCTGCATGATGCGCTGCGCAGTCTTGTCGGCCCGCGCCCCCAGCAGCATGCGGATCACGACGTCGTCCTGCGGGCGCGCGGCATCTTCACCCAGCAGCTGGTACATGAAGCGCGCCAAACGCTGATTCATCTCGTTGGCGAATTTGAAGCGCAGCGCGTCATTGCCGTCCGAGCCGACCTTGGCTTCCTCGGAGATTTCGCAAATCAAGCGCGAGATGAATCGCGCCTTGTCGACTAATCCAAGGTCGCTGAAAAACTCGATTTCGGATTGAATGTTCATCCGGCTGGGAAGAAATCAATGGGTTTGGTGGCAGTCAGAGCGGCAACGTCTTTCGCCTCGAATTTGAACAGGCGGATGCGCGCCAGCAGTTTGTTTTCAAATTCAGGATCGTTGAGTTCCGTGGAAATAACTTTCGCCGCGGTGATGTCGCCGGAAGGCGCAATGGTCAGCTCGATGACGACCTTGCCTTGCAGCGCCGGGTTATCACGCAGAGCGCGTGCATACATCGCGTCGATGGCGCCCTTATTTTTGGTGAACACCAACGCGATCTCATCCGCGCTGCGCGAAGCTTTGCCGCTGCCGCCTGCGCGCGTGGCCGCCTGCCCGCCTGCGCCGAGGTTTGGATCCTTCACTTGCGTGGTGTAGATGCCGCGCAGCGAGCCGGACCCGGACGCCAGTCCGCTGCTGGTCGGCGCACTGATGCCGCCGCTGGTACCGCCCGCCTTGGAAGTGATCAGGGAGCGCGTCACAGTGCTGACGTCGCCAGGGTCGGTCGTGTTCTTTTGATTCTTGGCGAATTTATCCAGATCGATTTGATCGCGCAACGCCGCGAGATCGTCCATGCTCGCGAGCAGTCCGCTCTTTGAAGCTTTGATGCGCGGATCCACGGGCACCGGAGGCGCTTTGGTCACCGGCACCTTCTCGAGCGGCTTCTCCGGTTTCGGCGGCGGCGGTGGCGGCGGCGGTGGCGGCGGCTGAATCACCAGCTGCACGACTCTTTCCGGCAGCGAATCGGTATTGCTCACGCGCTCGGTGTGCGGCAGGAAAAACAGGATTATCGCGACAATCGTGGCCGCTATGCCGAGATTGCGCACAATTACGCGGAAGCGGCGCTCGGTCTCCTCGGACGGCGACCACGGCAAGTCATAACGCCGGTAATACGGCACCAGTCCGGTGGGCGCGCGCATGGCTGGATTTGCGGTAGCCATTTAAGTCGCCGCCCGTTCGCGTTCGACCACGGCAAAGGACACCTTGCCGTACTCGGCTTCGCTGCATGTCATCATGATTTTCTTCAGCACACTATAGGGCGTGCTCTTGTCGCCCATGATGGTGACTTCGCGTTTGGCGATGTCGACTTGTTGCGCACCGCGCAGAGTGCGGTCGTTCTGCGCCATCAGCGCGGTTTTCAGCGGTGCGAAAAATGGGCCTTGGTTGGCAATGACATCTTGCAGCGAGCCGACCAATACGCCATCCACGAATACCGAGTCCTTGGTCACCATGACGACCACGGCGGCGCTCGGCTTGCGGTCGGAAATGGATTGCGGAATGGCAATACTCTTGGTATTCGGCAGGATATCAACTTCCGCGGTATGCGCGAGCAGAAAAACCACCAGGATGGTCATCATGTCGATGAAAGGAATGAGCGCGAAATGGTTGGCGCCGTGCTTGCGCTGACGATGCCGCTTGATGCGATAGGATGTCATGTCGGAGCATCCGCGATGGCGATGTCAGGGAACAGTTCCGCTTTTGAAAACGGCGCGACCGGGAGTTGATACACACGCACCGTGTCCATCACCTGCACCAGCGTGTCGTACTGCACGGCGGGCGCGGGCAATATGGTGGCGTCGGTCATCTCCGGAAACTGCGATTTCACCCGCCGCATGAATTCCGACAGCGCATCCAAATCATAGCCAGTCGCCGTATTGGCGATCACCTTGAGCGGGCCGGAGTTGCGGTCATTGACCACCAGGTCGTCGGGACGAATGATCACTTCGAGCTTCAGACCCTTCGGCAGGTCAACAGGAGCGGGATTGTTGGCCGGAAGATTCAGCTGCAGGATATTCGTCTTGGAGAACACCGCTGTGAAAATCAAGAAAAACACCAGGATCACCATCATGTCGATCATGGGCACGATGTTCAAATCATCGCGCCCCTGGTGATAGCGGGCGTGATTGCGTCGGACGAGGCGTGCGGCTTTTGACTTCATGAGCGGAGCACCATCTTATGAATCGACGCTGGTCTAGATAGTGCCGCGGGCCGCGGCCGGGGCTCGCACCGAAGGACCGGTGGGCGCCGCCGGTTCATGACCTTTGTCCGATTGCCGTTCGGTGATCGAGTTCAGAAACTTCACCGACGCAATCTCCAGACTGTCGATCAGCGAAGTCGTTTTGGACTCGAGAAACATGTGCGACAGTAGTAGCGTGATGGCAACTCCCAGACCCGAGGCGGTGTTGTTCATCGCCACCGAGATCGCGGCGGCCAGCAAACTGGCCTTCTCGGCCGGATTGGCGGTCGCCACCGCACTGAAGGCGCTGATGAGGCCGATGATGGTGCCGAGCAATCCAATCAACAGGCCGACGTTGGCCAGCGACGCCAGATAGTGAGTGCGCTTTTCGATCCGCGGTATCACTTCGAGCAGGCTCTCATCCATGGCCTTTTCGATGTCGTCGCGGCGGCGGGCGCTCGCCACGCGTGCCACGCCGTAGTTGAGAATCGTGGCGATTGAGGCCTTCGAGTTGTGCGTGAGCCCCACCACCTGTTTGAAGTTTCCGGCGCTCAATGCAGGCACAAGCGAATCCCAGAGACTACGATTGCGAATGGTTTCGCGGGTCAGGTATACGTATCGCTCAATGGCGATCGATACGCCGACCACGAATATCAAAGCCAGCGGGTAGAGGAACACCCCGCCGTCCTTGAAGAAATTGACGACCGAATTCATGAAATTCATTCTTGCGCGCTCCTAAATATACTCATTCCATCCGAACATATTATTCAACCAGATTCCGTAAAATCGGCTATGACTTACTTCTCACCCTGCTGCGACGGGCGGTTCTGCGCACCATTTTGGGACGCATCGGCTTGTACAGCCTTGTAATAGAGAACTTCGCGTTTAAAGACGTCCCGATCGACCGGCGCCAGGATCTCATCAACCAGGCTGTTCATCGGTTTGCCGGCTAAATCCCCAATATCCGATTTCTTCCAGGGGACTATGTACATGACCTTTGGCTGTTCGCGGTCGCCGGTCACGGTCGCGGTACCCAATTCCAGCCTATCGGTGGTGTTTTGGGCTTTTTTCTGTCCGGGCGCAGCGAGCCGGCCGGCTGCTGAGCCAGTTCCAGGAGCCGCGGCCGATGTATCGGCGCGCGGCTCGCCGGCCTCCGCCTGGGCGGTTGCCTTGGCAGGTTTTGCCGATTTCGCCGGCGCGGGTGCCGGCGCTGGCGGCTCCACGGGTGCCTCCCCCGGCGGCGGTGCATTGGGCGCGGCGGCGGGTGGCGACTGGGCGTGAACCGCAGCCATTGCCCCACACAGTATGGTCAAACCAATCGCTTTGATTGCCGTGTTCATGCCGGCTCCTTGTTGGCCGACTTCGCAGGCGCGCCGACGCGCTTGCGAAGTTCCACCACCCAGCCAGCGACTTGTTTGTTCTCGCCGGCGATCTCGATATAGCGTTCAAACTGATCGAGAGCCTTCTGCGGCTCCGCCAGGTATAAATCGTAGAGCACGCCCAGGTTCAGATGCGCGGGAGCGTAATTTGGTTCAGCGGCAATCGTACGCTGATAGGCGGATTCTGCCTCCGTAAATTTGCCGAGTTTACGCAGCGTGATGCCGAGCTCGTTGCCCGCAACCGGGTTGTTGGGACTGAGCTCAACCGCCGCCTTGAATGCCTTTTCCGCTTCGGAAAGCCGCGAATCGCGCATGTAGAGCAGGCCCAAATTCAATTGCGGTCCTGCGAATTGCGGATAGCCGACGGCTAGCTGTTTGAACTCGAGTTCCGCATCGGCGTTGCGACCGGCTTTCATGAGCTGCAACGCCTGGTCATACTGCTGTGCCGCGCGCGCGGGTACCGGTATGGGCTCCGCGGCAGGGACGCTGATCGGGGCGCCCGGCGTCGCGGCGGTTGCATTGCCGGTACCACTGCCGGCGACGTTGCCGGCACTGGCAGCGTTGCCCGCGCTGGCAGCATTTCCGGCGCTGGCAGCGTTCCCCGCGCCGCTCGCTGGTTGGCCGACGGACGCCGCGGGCGCGGCGGCGCGCGCTGGCTGAACAGGCGTGTGGTGGCATGCAGCCAGCATCGCAAGCGCAGCCAGACTAACGAATCGATTCGACCAGCTGTTCACCGATTTCCACCTTGCCGTAGCGGCCTGGGTTGAGTTGCGCGAGCGCAGCAAAGCTCTTCTGCACCCATTCATCATAGGTGCCGTCCTTGGTGCGCGCGGCGTTCACTTCGTGCAGTTTGATTGCCTGTTCCTCGAACGGGAAAGCTTGCTCCTCCAGCAACACGTCGTATTGCTCCAATTCGTCCTTGTTGAGATTTTTTGGCCGCTCCGAACTCATCAAATCCTTGCCCAGCTGGCGGTACAATTCCGCGCTCTCGAAGGTCGCCGCCGTGGTGACTTCGGCGACCTGATAATCGGCGGCTGCCTCGTACGCCTTGAGCGCAGCCTCCATTGCCTTGCGTTTCTCGGCGAGAGATTTTTTGAGCGGCGCCACCAATTTGATGCTTCTGAAATCGTCGCGAACCGGGGCTGCGAACGCCAGGGTCGCCTTGGCCGCGAGGGCCCGGCTGCGGTCGGTGCGCGCCGCGCCCGCGGCGCGATCGGCGGCGACGATCTCCCTCAGCCAATAGTCGCGGCCGCTGTAGTCACCCGCCTTTGCCGCCATGGCGCTCAATTTGCTGCGCGCCTCCATCGCAGGATTCAAGGGCTGAGGAAAATGCTTGACGAAGGCCTCGAGCATGGTGCGCGCCTTCGCCGAATTGCCGGCCTTGTCGTAAAGACTCGCCGCCTGCACCGTCGCTTCGCGCTGTACGTCAACCGATTCCTGCGGCGACGCCGCGATTTGTTCGAATTCGGCGGCCGCTTGTCCAGGGTGATTCGATTCCGAATAAGCCACCGCAAGATTCCTCGTGACATCCGCCTGCAGCGGGCTCTGGGGAAAGTTGCGGCGAAACCCCTCCAGCACGGGGATGGCCCGGTCCCATTGTTTTTCTTTGATGAGCAGCGCCGCAGCATCGAAGTCGGCATTCGCCCGGACTTTCGATGTAGGCGCCAAACTGGCCACGCGCAAGAAATCATCGACGGCCGCCGCGCTGTCGCCCGCCTTGCTCTTCTGTTCTCCTTGCTTGTAGATTGATGCTGCAAGCCGCTCCACGATGACCGATCGCTCCGGATCGTTGGGCGCCATCAGGGCCTGCGCATGCGTATAGCCCGCCTCGGCCTTGTCGAATATGCCCTGGTCGAAATTCGAGTTGGCGATCACCGTCCAGGCGATGCGTTGTTTGCCCGCATCGACTTGCGGCTGCTTTGCAAGCAATGCTTCCGCCGCAGACGTCGCGCGCAGATAGTCCTTGGCGGCATATAGCTCGGTGGCCGCGCGAGTCAGCACCTGCGCACTTTCCGGGTGCGCGGGAAATGCCGCGGCGAATCGCAAGGAACTGTCGAGAGCCTTGAGATGCAACGCCGCCCTGGGCTCGCCCGACAGCGTCTCCTCCTGCTTGCCGTAGGCGACGATCGCCGCGTATCCGGCCGCCGCGGCTTTTTCATTATTGCCGTAGTGGTAGGCGGTGCTTTCATATTCCTGGGCGGCATCCAGATATTGCCGGCTCTCGAACAACGTGTCGGCCAGCAGATAGTTGGTGGCCGCGGAATTCGGATCGTCAGGCCATGATCGCAAATAGCTGCGATACCATTTCGCGGCTTCCTGGTAGTCCGCAACATCCTTGGTGCGCTGCGCCTGGGCGTGGTAGTACTGCGCCACGTCCTTGAGATTGGTCTGCAATACCGCGACGACTTTCGGTTCGTTCTTGGGGTCGCGTCCCTGCCAATACGGCGTGCCGAAACTGTAGTTCTGCACGAATTCGCGCTTGCCCTGCAGAACCAGCTGCGGGAAGCCGCCTTTGGTGTACGCCTCGATCGCCTGCATTTCCAGCAGCGGCGCCTTTTCATTGTTGCGGTCCTGCGAGACGAAGGCGCGGTAGCTGTCGGCGGCATCCGTCCAGCGCTCCTTCTCCATGTACAGATCGCCCAAGCGCGCATACATGAGGTACGAGTACGGGCGCGGCTTGTGGCGCTTGATGAACTCATCGATGGTCTTGGGACCATCAAGGTAGGAGTAGGTGATCGACATCACTCTGAAGGTATCTTCGACCAATTCGCGATTGGCCCGGGTCAAGGTATCGATCTCGATCAGCTTGTTTGGATCGTTTTTGGCAACCAGTTCTGAATCGAGAACGCCGGCAAAGGAATCCAGGCTGCGCTCGTTCTCGCCTTGCTTGAACAATGACCAGCCATGCTTGTAAAGACTCTGGTTATAGAACGCGGACGAGGAACCGACTTTGATCACTGCCTCGTAAGCGGCCTGCGCCTTCGGGTACGCCTTGTCGGTGAATAGAATCTCGCCGCGGCGAAACTGCGCCTCGTCGATGAAGCGGCTGTTGGGATATTGCGCCACCAAGCGGTCCAAGGAGGCAAGCCCCTTGTCGGGTTGCGCATTCAGTTCATAGGCCCGCGCCAGCTGGTACAGCACCGAGTCGTTGCGCTCGTATTTCGGATACGCCTTCAACAAGGCGGTATACAAATGAATGGCTTCGGTTGCGCGCAGGCCTTCGTTGGTGGCGAGTTCTTGCGCGATGCGCTCGGATTCCGAGCTTTCCAGGTTCAAGTCTCCGAGCCGGCGCAGCGCCTCGGAACGCAGCGCGGCATCGCCCGCGTTCAAATCGAGAAAGCGCTTATAGCTTTCCATGGTCTTGGCGGCATCCACGTTCTTCGGCGGATCGGTATTGACGTCGATGGGCTGATTTTCGAGGTCCTTGATGGTCGCGGGGGGTTTCTGAGTCGCCGCGCCCGAATACGCCGGTCCGAAAGCCAGCACAGCCAGTATCGCGGCCCCGCATGTCAATTGTGAGACTGACGCCGTCACGGTTTGGCCTTCGGGGACGCATTGGACGCGCGGTCATAGATCGCGGCCAATTCGTAGCGCGCCTGGATTTGGTAGGCCTCGATGCGCTGTTTTTGGCCTTCGAGCTCTTGTATGGCGAGCACTTGCAGGAATTGGTTCTGCTTCTCCGACACGTCGGCCAGGCGCTGCTGCAGATCATCGATTCGGCCGCGTACATCCGCGACACGCGATCCGTATTCTCCGGTGGTCAGCGGCGTACCCTCGCGAGCCTGCTTGACCAGCACGGCGCGCTTTTGGGTCTCCTTGAGTATGCCCTCGAGTTCCTTGACCGAGCGCCGTTCGTTCCATACTCTTGCTTTGAAACTCTCCGACAGGCGCCAGTACATGACTCCCTTCATCAGGCGATGCTTGTCGCGCATCTCCGCCAAATCCGGGTCGTCTGGGTGCGCCGCGAGATAATCCTCGATGCGCTTCAGTCGCGCCCAAGTTTGCTGCTCCTCGGGCGTGCCCAAGGCCGCCACGTCATTGGATTTTTCGATATCGTTGATCCGTGATTCGAAATCCACGCGTTGCTGGGTCAAGCCGTCGAGATCGGTAGCGGCCAAGACCGCGTCAGCCTTCGGAACGCGCTGCGTGTAGGCGGCTTGGCGGGTATCCAACATGTCGTGAAAAGCTGCGATGTCATCGTGCCAGGCGTCCAGATTGCGGCTCATGAAATTGAGTTCGCGATAGTTCCTCAAGCCTTCCTGAAATTCGTTGCTCGCCAAGAGTGCGTACAGGTAGCGCGATTCGGGAGCATCGGGCACGGTGGTCAGCTGCCAGTACCAGGTGAGCGTGTCCTTCTTGTCGTCATTCAAGAGACGGTCGAGCATCTTGCCGCTGCGAATCTGTTCGATCGAATCATCGATCAGCTTCATTTCGGAATCGAAAGATTCGATCGCCGAATTGTAGTATTCGGCGGCCTGCCCGGTGGCCGACAATTGCAGGTATGCATAGGGCACGGTGAGAAAGGACTCTTGAACCGCCGAGTCCACCAAGCTGCGCTTGCGCAGTGCGAGCCACGGCACCAGCGCGCGCTTGAATTCGCCCATGCCGGCATCCGCCCAGCCGACGCCAAGCAGCGCCTTGCTTGAATACGGACCTTCGAGCCGGATTCGCTGCAGGATGGGTTTGGCATCAGCCGCCCGCTGCGCCTGCAGCAGCGCAAACCCGAGGGCGAGATTTGCCTTGTCCTTCAGCGACAATAATTCCGGGCTGTGGGTCTGCATGGTGCCGACCCGGTCAAGATACCTGGCGGCCTCGGCCAGGCGCTCCCTGCGCACCAAAGCTATCCCCAGGTTGAACTGCGCATACGCAGTCCAGTCCGGCGCGCCGTGCCAATTGCTCAATGCAGCAATCGCGTCGTCGTAACGCCCCTGCTTCATCATCAATTGCGCGATGAGCATGTAGCGTTCGGCGTTGATACGAGGATCCATCTTGTCGGAGACCTGCCGCAGCGCGCGCTCCGATTCCTCCAGGTAGCCGCGTTGATACCAGACCTTTCCCAAATAAAACCAGGCCCGATTGCGCACTGCCTCAGAGGTGTTTTGTTTCAGCAAGGCCTCGAAGATCCTGCCGGCCTCCACGTGTTGGCCCAGCGATAGGTACAAACCGCCCAGCAGCAGTTCCGCTTCACCTTCGGTATGCGGAATCCGGTTCAGCTCGCGCGCCGCGAGCAGACGCGTAATCGAATCGAAATAATCATCCTGAAAGAAATAAAACAGCACATCGCCGTATTGCAGATCCTGCACCACATGCGGCGGCAAACCATTGGGATCCGGCTTGACGTTTTTCGCCGGCACTGCGCTAAGCGGCAGCGCCAGCAGCAACCCGCCGAGGATCAGCGGCCAACGTCTATTAATCACGCGTTGCACGCATCATTCCCAGTCTTTGATCATGAACTCAGGTTGATGCTTGGGAACGCGGTCGGTGATCTTAAGCTCTAGATATTTCGCACCGACGCCCTTGTCGAAACTGATGGTGGCGCCGCGCTTGTAGGCGCGCTCCACCGGACCCTTGCCGGTGAAAAACGCCACCAGTTCATGTTTGCCGACCTTCAAATTGCCCAAATAAATCTGCTGCACTCCGCCCTTGAGCAGTGCATCGGCTTCGCGCGCGGTGTACAGGTAATTCTTCACTTCCTTGTTGTCGATCTTGACGGTCACCGAATCCAGCGCGAAAAACGTGCCGACGTCCATCGATATGTAGAGTGCGACCTGGGTATTGGCCGGAAACAGCAGTTCTTCCTGCAGAACGAACAGGTCCTTGTTGAGGTCAATGACGTCCTTTTTCAGACTCTGCACTTCCTGATCCAGAGTCTTGAGTTCGGCCGGCGGCGCATCCGGGGCTGCGGCAGCTGCCGGCGACGCGGAATCGGTCCCCGGCGTTGGGGCTGGCGTCGCAGCGGCCGGATTTTGCTCGCCCGGCGCAACCGCCGGCGGCTTTGCCGGAGCCACCGCAGCCGCGGGAGCCGCCGCATTCGCCGCCGATGCGCCCGCGGCCATCCACGCGGCCGCCAACGCGCCGTAAACCATGATCGACACAACCCGAACTTTAAGATTCATAACTGGCCTATCGTTTACTCGCGCAGCAATTCGCGAATTTGATCAAGAAAAATGCGCTCATCGCCGCGCTTGAAGCCGACGATCGAATAGCGCACCACGCCGGCGCGATCCACCAGGATCGTCATGGGCATTTTTTGTAGCAAGTAGTCTTTGCCGATTTCTGATCCGGTATCGAACAGGATCGGATACGACACTCCCATTGCGACCGCGAACTCCTGCGCACGGCGCAGATCCTCGTCGACCGACACGCCGATCACCACGAGTCCAGCGCGCTGGTAGGTGGTGTTGATGCGGTCGAGGGCCGACATCTCCTGGCGCGAATCGCCCGCCCAGCGCGCCCAAAAATTCACCAGAACCACCTGGCCGCGATACTCGGACAAGCGCAAATTCCTGCCATCCAGGCCACGCAGCACAAAATCCGGCGCCTCCTTGCCCACCATGGTCGGCGCGGCCGCAAGCGACGAGCCGGCCAGTGTGGCGCCCAGAATCAGGCAGCCGGGGAGGAATGCTCTACGCATGCGGTGCTAAATTTGAGCAGACGCCGAAGCGCCGCGATTCATCAATCACGCTGGTAACCCCGCTGTCCTAGGAACACCCCGTAGACCGGAAGCTTTGCGCCCTCGCCTTTCAGCGAGTTTGCCCTGATCAGACCTTATGCAAAATCGCACAATGCGAGCCGCAGTGTCAACGCAGCGGCAGCGCCTTCATTGGATTTCTGTATGACTTGGCGCACATTCATGGAATTTCATCGCGCTGCTGCTCTCGTGACATGCCACGCACCGCTCGAGGCGCACAATGCACGGGGTTCGATACCCGACAAGCCACTGATCGATGTGTATATGTCTCTGGATTGAGACAGACCTGCGCGGAAGGCGCAGCTCTAAAAGCCAAGGGTCCGACGTCAGTCGGACCCTTGTGTTGTAGATCACATTCCTACGCAACTAACCCATTGACGAGACCGGCCAGCGGTTGCCATGCAACCAGCGGTTCGAGCGCTGTGCCGCTGCCAAGGGTGTTGTTCAAGTTCGGGGCGGGCCACAGTGTCGGCCACGCGGATATCGCGTTGGCACTGTGCAGCGCCATGTAGTTGAGCACCACCATCTGCACCAGGTTGGGTACGTTGTTGCCAGCCGGGCTGCCGGTGGTGTTCTGCGAACCGTCGGGATTGAAGTTGCCGATCTGCAAGCTCATTTCCGGATTGGATTGTGCGGACACCGCCCTTCCCGCGGGATTGAAGACCAGGAAATAAGTCGCCGCGACGCTTTGGTTGTCGGCCGTCCAGACGCCCTTGCCGCGCCCGCCAACCGAGTTGTCGATCATGCCGTTGCTGGCGAGGGAGCCGTCGCTGAATACATAGATCATCACCGGCTTGCCCACGCGGTTTGCATATTCCAGGACTGCGCCGATGCAATTGCCCAGGTTCAAATCCTTGGCCTCGCCGTCCATGCGGTTGCCGCTGTGATAGTCGAAGCCGCCCATTTCGATGGTGCCGGCTGCGGCATTGCCGTCGATCACGAGTTTCATGACTGCCGCGGTCGCTTGATAGGACGAGTTGGCCTGGTATTCAGCCGTTTGGAAGATGCCGCTGGCGCCCACGATGTTCGGATCCACGTCCGGATTCACCGCGGACGGACTGTTGTACTTGTCCACGATGTAGGCCGACTTCGTATAGCCGCAGGCCTCGATTCCGGCCGACCCGATTGCTGCGGTATTCAATGCCGCGTTATTCGGATACGCCGTCACCACGCCATACTTGGCATCGCTGATGCGCTTCATGGACTCCAGCACATTGGTGACGTCGGAGGAATTGGGCAGCAGCGTGCTCAACTGTCCGGTGCTGACCAAACCTTTGCTGTCCTGCGAACTGGAGATTTTGGTCGGCGTCGCCGCCGGGATGACCATGGTGGGCGGCGCCATGGAGTTGCCACCCGAGATGGAACTATCCGTGCCGATGAGATTTAGCAGCCCGCCGCGCGCGCCCGCTTGATAAATGCCGTACATCGGGTTGTGCGGATTGGTATTGGTATCGTTTTGCGACAGCGCCGGAATTATCGTGCCGGTCGTGCCCGCCATGGCCGCGGCGCTGGCCCGCAGCTTCATGCCGCGCAAATGCGCGCTGTCCGAGTGATAGCGCAAGCCGAAGCTCGCGTCGACGAAACTACCCGAGGCGCTGGCATTCGGCACCATGGTCCCGGGCAGTCCCAGTTTGCTGTAGCCCGCGACCGAGAGGAAATCCAGCTGCCCGGCAGGACCGCCGACCAGCACATTGGATCCGGCGATGTTGCCGCCGCCGGCGAGGTCGAAGCAGATGAAAGGGATCTTGCCGGCGCCGGTGGTGATATTGCACGCGGTCACCGCGGCCTGGATATCCGCAGCCAGCGTTGCGCGAGCTGATCGCGGATAGGCGAGCATGCCGGCCAGCGTCGGTGCGACCACCGTCGCGGCCCCGGTGATGAAGCCCTGCGCGAGGAACTCGCGGCGCGTGCGCGGCCGTGGGTGATCCTGGTGACGGAACGGCTCGTTGGTACCCGCCGTAATTGATTTCTTGCTCATAAGTTTAAGACCTCTTCCGTCTTGCTTAGTAGATCAACATGTCGGCGCTGCCGAAGGCCGTCGCGCAGGCCGCGGCGGTGACCGCCTGTACCCGTGCGGTGGTCGTGCAAGCGGTGCTTGTGCAAAGATTGGTTATCAACTTGTCGAGCTCGCCGCCGGCTCCCGTCATCGTCGAGGCCGCCGGCTGGCTTTGCAGACCGCTACCGAGCACGCGGGCCGCGAGCGGGCCGGTAACCGAGTCGATACCGGCCTGCGTTCCGAACAGCCCGGCGCTCAAGGTCACGCCCGGGAACATGGCCGAGACCAATGCCGGGTTGTTGACCATTTCGTTGCAGTACTGGATGGCGATCTGCGCGATGCCGACTTGTTGCGCCGAGGAGAAGCTCTCCAGCGTGGGAATCGCCGGCAGCTGCTGCTGGACCGCCTGGTAAGTCGCGACGACGTTCGGATCCGATGTCGCCACTCCCGTGAGCGCCGACAGCGTCGAGTTGACCGATGCAAAGGTCTTGATGCCGATATCGGCGACCACCGGACCCGGCGAAGGCGCCGGCGCGGTCGGTGTCGGCTCGACCACCACATCGGTCTGGCTGCCCAGCACGTCGAAGGTGAGGAAGAACTGATCCGTGGCAGGCCCGCTCTGCAGTGCAATCACGGTGCCGATGGGCGACAACACCTCGCCCGTCGGGGTGTAGTTAGCCGCCGTTACGGTGGTATTCAGCGGTATGTAGGCCTGGCCCACTGACGGGATCGTGCCGTTCAAGCCGATGCGTATGCCCTGCACCGGAATGCTGGGCAGGTTGGCCGAAGTAACCGTCGGATCCAGCGAGATGAAGGTCGGCTGATAGAACAGGTAGCTGTAGCTGTCGTACTGGCTGACCGTGAACATCACATAGGACTGCGACACATTGGTCACGCTCGCCACATTGAACAGCATGTAGTAGCGCTCGCCAACGCCCGCGTTGAAGTTCTGCATCACCTGCGCAGCCGACATGGCGCGGCTGTGGATGGCGACGAACTTGATGAGTCCCGTCCAGGAGCGATCGCCAGACACACCATTGCCGAGCACCAGCGCGAAGGTGCTGTCCCAGTTGGAGATGGTGCCGCCTTTCTGCGCATCGGCGGGGCCCACATTCACGCCATTGACGTAGATCTCACGCCCGTTGACGGGATCGTACGTCAGCACCACGTGCTGCAAGGATGCCTGCAATGCCATGGCGGCATTCGGAGTCTGCAGCTGCGGCATGCCGGTCAGCGCCGTGGTCGAGGCGCGCATCAGGAAGTCATAGTCCTGGTTGGTCTGACCGAGCGTGAAGTTACGCGTGGTGTCGCCGCCCTCATAACTGACCATGTAGGAATTGTCGACCGCCACCACCGCGGGTGCCACCCAGGCCTCGATCGAGAACTCGCCCGTCGCCTGGATGAGATTGTAGAGCTTCGAGCTCGACGCGGTCGTAGCCTGCGCCTTACCGCCGGTACCGACATTGATACCCCAACCGCCGGCCAGGGTGACGTTGCCCGAGATCGTGAGATCCGCGGACGGGTCGATGCCGCTGGTGTCGAACGTGGTGTTGTTGACGATCGACTGGAACTCGTACTTGGCGATCGTGTCGGCATCGTAGCGGCTCGCGCCGCTGGCGATGGTGCCCTGCGTGAGCGTTATGGCCTTGCTGACGACCAGGGCAGGGTCGATGTTGGAAGGGGTCAGCATTTGCGCGAATGCCTGGATTTGCGCCAGCATCTGCGCTGCATCGGAAGCGCAGTTGTCCCAACAGTTGTGGTTGTCGGTGAGCAGCCGCTGATAGAGGCGCGAATTCACGCCGCACGACAAGGGAGTCGTGGTGCCGTTGCTGTTGCCGGCGACGAACGGACTGCAGCCGGTGAAGTCGATTTTCGGAATCGCGGCCGGATACGCAATCAAGAGATTCGGATCGGCGTGATACGGCTGCTGCTCCACGGAAGGATCCGCAGTCGTGGAATGGCAGCGTACGCAGTACTTGCTGGTCAGCGTGTACACCGTGTTCTCGTAGTCGGTGTAGGACGCCGGGAAGTTCAGGCTCTGTCCCACGGTTTGCACCGGCGGCGCCACCAATTGCACCGTGGTGGAGGACGTGGCTCCGGTGGCATTCGCCCAGTTGGTGATCCAGGTGGTCAGAATCTGGCCGCAGGCGTTGGAGTCGGCGAGCCAGCAGTTATGACCGCCGCTCACCTTGATGACCATGGTCGACTGTGAGGGTTGCGCCAGGTTGACGACGGTGTTTGCCTGCACGTACGCGAGATTCACATCGTCGCTGCGCGCGAAGTTCGGCATCTGCGCCGGCGTGGTGGCGTTGTGGCACTGACCGCAGCGGTTTTGCACGCGGATGTTGTTCCACAAATTGACTTCGAACGCCTGGACGTCCGCCGTTGCCGGGGCAGGTCCCGTGTAGGTGGCTGCAGTTGCCGCCTGTGACGGTGCAACATTGGCCACGGTCGGAGCGCCGCCGCCGCCGCATGCGCTTAAGGCGAATGACGCTGCGAGAGCGATCAAGCCGGTAATGCGTGTAGCGTTCATACTCAAGTCCCCATGCAGTAAGCGGCGCCTTCAGCGAAGGGTTGCCGCAGCGAATAGTTGTGCGATTGGAACGAAGTGATCATCGAATTGATCTGAGTGAAGTCGGCGGCGGAATTCGGGGCGCGCAGGCACACGGTCTTGAACACCCGTGTGACCTGGCAGCTGGTGAATGCCGCGCTGCTCTCCAGTTCCTGGCCCATGGTCTTGGCACCGTTGCCGCTGCCCGGGAGGGTCGCGCTCCAACCCAGCACATAGTTCGGTCCGGTGCGCCAGTGGTTGTTCCAGCTGTCGTCCGGAGTGTTGAACCCTTGCGGGAAATTGGTGTTGTTAATATGGTACTTCGGCTGTGTTTGGCCGGCGGTGTACACGATCTGCCCCACGGTATCGGTCATCGTCGGGTCGGTGCCGGTAAAGTTGTAGAAGGCAAAGGCCTGCGCCATCGGATCCATGCCGCTGTGACAGCCGATGCAGTTGTTCAGGAACAGAGTGCTGACGCCGCCCGGGCTGCGCGTCACGTCCTGGCGAATTCGATCCGGTGGCCGCGTGATGTCCATCACCGTGGGCAGGTCGTTACACAGATGGTTCAGCATCGTGAAGCGGAACATCGCCCGGTTCGTGCCGTTGATGAAGAACGCGCTGGCTGCGCCGCGCGTGGTCATGACGCCGGCGGTCGCTGCAGCAGGGATGCCGGTCAGCGCCGATTGCGTGCTCGTTACCAGGTGGACGCTGAGGTCGACATTGTTGGCGTCCAGTGCGTCGTACATGGCGTTGTTCGCCGGCGAATACGTTCCCTCGCCGGACTTGCCGTCGCCGATGTAAACCAAATCGGCGCTGAGCAAGGTATTAAAAGGAACGTTGTCGCGCACCATGCCGATCACGGTCGCGGTGTAATCGTTGAGCGAGACGAACACCGATTGATCGCGGTTGGTCCAGGGCGCCGCCATGTTGCGGATGGTGTTGTTGTAGAACGCCGGGTCGTTGGTGGCGATGAGTGCGGCGGCTACCGGGCTGGCCGCGCTCGTCATCTGCCCAAGCTGCGCCGCGCTGGGCGGCACACCGGCGATGCGGTTGTAGATTCGCGTCGCTTGGTCGGCGTTGGGTGCTTGCGCGAGCGCCTGCCCGCCAACAAGTAGTGCGACGGCGCCTGCACACGCGGCTGCGCGCACAGCAAGCGTTACAAGATGCGGCGTGGCTGCCGCGCGGCGTGCAATCTGCCTCATTGGTTTCTCCATCCCGTTGTTCATATGCACATCCACTCGCGTGAGTTATTCGGTTCGACTGGGTGCGAATATACGCAGCCCGCAAGGCCTCCAGTAATGTCTCATCCGAACGACGTCGGCGTTTCGCGACAGTACGACCATCAAGAGTGCACCTATATCCTGAGCCTCGATTGCCGCACGGTCTGGCACGGCGTGCACAGAGAAACGGATATGGACAAGTTCTTCTGTGAGTGCGTTAACAGTATGCGTATGCGCGTCGAACGAAGATGCACATATGGGACCGATTAAGTTCAATGATGCTGTCTTCGCGCGTGCCGGCCGATCGCTGAACCGAAACATTGTGCATAGGTAGCTACAAATGAACACTTGCAGTCCGCGTGAACGACATCACGGTTTGCTGAAACTCGCAGCGCTCGCTCTGCCCCTGCTCGCGCTGCTTGGCTGCGAGAGCGCCACGACCGGCCATGCACCGGGTCTCGCGGGCGGACAAAATCTGACTCCCGGCATCACCAATTATCCGCTGGCCTACATCAAGCGCCCGGTGATCACCAAGGATTTCGACAACGTCCGCGACCTGATCACCTCGATGACGGGCGGCGATGTGTTCATCCGCGATACCGCCAGCGCCGGCGGCGCCGAAACCAACATCACCGCATCGCTCACCACGGGCAAGGGCGATGTCCGCGATCTTGATGTGTCGCCGGATGGCACGAAATTGATTTTCTCGCTGCGCCTGCCGCTGAACCCGAAGCTCAAGAATACGGACCTGAAGCAGCCGAATTGGCACATCTACCAGTATGACGCTACGGCCAAGACCGTCACCCAGCTGACCAACGATGACATCACCGCGGGCCACGATGTGGGCGGGCACTATCTGCCGGACGGTAGAATCGTATTCTCCTCGACGCGGCAGCTCGCGACGCAATCCATCCTGCTTGATGAGGGGCGTCCGCAATACTCGGCCGAAACCGACAATCGCCAGCAGGAAATATTCTTGCTGCATGTGATGAATGGCGACGGCACCCAGATGCATCAAATCAGTTTCAACACGAATCACGATTTCTTGCCGTCCGTCTCGGCCAGCGGTCAGATCATCTTCTCGCGCTGGGAAGTCACCAACGGTGCCGATCAGGTCAGCTTGTATCGCGCCAATCCGGACGGCACCGGGCTGCAGCTCTACTACGGCGCCAACAGCCATGCCACCGGTGCCAACATCGCCGGCACCAACAACAACGTGATCCAGTTCGTCAATGCGCGCGAGCTTGCCAGCGGCGCGCTGGTGGCCATCGTTCGGCCGTTCATGGGCACGCAGCTTGGCGGCGATATCGTCACGATCAACGCGCCCGAATTCGTCGAAATTCATCAACCGGCCACGCCAGGGGGCACCGCCGGCACCGCGCAGGTCGATACCACGACCCTGGGGGTCACGACGGATGCGAATCTGCCCTCCATGGGCGGTCGATTTGCCTCGGTTTTTCCTCTCTATGACGGCACCAATCGCATGCTGGTGAGCTGGTCGCCCTGTCTGGTTCTCGACACCACCGTGACACCCAATACCACCAATCTTTGCACCGCCGCGAATACCGCGGGCGCGAATGTGACCCTGGCGCCTCCGCAGTACACATTGTGGATTTACGATTTGGATCAAGGAACCTTGGGTCCGGTGTTGAGCGCCGATGTGGGCACCATGGTCGTCGAACCAGTGATTTTGCAGGCGCGCAAGCCGGTACCGACCACCTTGGTCGATGCCGCTCCCGCGCCCGGCGCGCAGCAGAACATGGCCACCGCGGGTGTCGGCCTGCTGGATATCAGCAGCGTCTACGATGTGGACGGCGTTGATACCGCGGTGCCGAGTATTCCAGGGGTGTCGGACCCGAGCCAGGCGCCCTTCTACACGCGCCCGTACCGTTTCGTAAGAATTCAGAAGTCGGTGGAAATTCCCGACAAGACGGTGCGCAAGATCAACAACTCCGCATTCGGACCCGCGGGAATGGGCATGCGCGAGATTCTCGGCTACGCGCCCATCCAGCCCGATGGATCGGTGCAGATCCAAGTGCCCGCCAATGTCCCCTTCACGATCGACATCGTCGATGTAAACACACGGCGCATCGTGTCGCAGCACACCAGCTGGCTGCAATTGCTGCCGGGAGAGACCAAGACCTGCAATGGCTGCCACACCACCATCAATATGACCTCACATGGCCGCTCGGGATTGACCAACCCGGTTAATCCGGGCGCGCCGACCACCGGCCAGCCGTTCCCGAATACCAGTCCCGCGCTGTTTGCCAACGCCGGCGAAACCATGGCGCAAACCCTGGCGCGGATCACTTGCGCGAACGGCAAGACTCCGAGCGGCGCCGCCACGCCCTGCTCGCAGCTCCTGACCTCGGATGTGATCTACACCAATGTGTGGACCACGGGCATCACCCCGCCGGCCGGAGACACGGACGCCAGCTTCTCGTACACCTATACCGGGGTCACAGGACTGTCGGAAACGCCGCCCACCAATGCGAATTGTGTGCCGTGGACCGCGCAATGCCGAATCACGATCCACTACGATACCGACCCCGTGAAGCAAACGTTCCTGCAAGCGGTGTGGAGCCTGCCGACTCGCTTGGCGCCTGACGGCGTCACCCCGGCGGTCTGCGTGACCTGTCACAATCCGGTGAACGCGACGGCCATGGTACAGGTGCCTCAGGGCCAGCTAGACTTGACGGGCGGTGCATCGAGTGTGGACCCGACCGTGGTCACCTCATATGAGGAAGTGCTGTTCCCTCACAACGAACAGACGCTTAATATGGGCGTGCTGCAGGATTTGCTGGTGCCGGCGCCGGGACCTCCGGATCCCGTGACCGGACTTCCGACTACGATCATGGTGCCCGTGTCGTTGGCGCCGCCGATGGCTGCCGGCAGCGCAGCGGGATCGACAACTTTCTTGAGGATGTTTGACGGTAGTTTTCATGACCCTGTACTCGATCACACCGGCTATTTGTCGCCCGCTGAAATGCGCTTGATAACCGAATGGCTCGACATTGGTGCTCAGTTCTACAACGATCCGTTTGTCGCGCCCGTAGCGAACTGAACTGATGCGTCGTCTGCTCGCGCTGGTGCTGCTGCTGCAGGCGTTACATGTAGGACTAGCGGAAGCCGCCGACAAGTACCTGGTACTCGTGGTCACCGACCCTTACCTGGAAATGCACTCCGGGCCGGGGCGCGGCTTTCCGATCGTGTACGTGATTGGACGCGATGAACTCGTGACGGTGCTGTACAGCCGCACCGACTGGTTTAAGGTTCGCGCACCGCGTGGACAGGAAGGCTGGGTGCGCCGCTCCGACCTGTCGCGCACGTTGTTGGCCAGCGGCGAACCGGCGCCGATACCGCCATATCCCGATTTCGCCAGTCATCGCTGGGAAGTCGGCGCCGGCTACGGCGTTTACAACCGCGAGAATCTGGTCACGATTTACGCCGACTTCGGACTTACTTCCAGCCTCGACGTCGAGTTTGTCGTGCAGCAAGCATTCGGTACCCTGGACAACCGCTACATCGCGACGATTGGATTGCGGCACACCTTTGTACCTGAATGGAAGTGGTTCTCACCCACGGCTGGAATAGGCACCGGCTATCAATTTATCCAAGATGTAGTTCCGCCCGCGCCGCTGCAGAACAATAACGAGATGGCCTACGTCTCGCTGGGCGCCCGCGGTTTCATCACCCGTCGCTTCATGTGGCGCGCCGATTGGCGCCACTATGTCGTCTTCAACAATCAGAATGTGTATGAGGATCTAGAAGAATGGAAATTAGACTTAGCAGTATTCTTCTAGTCGCGGCGCTGCTGTCCGGCTGCAGCTGGTTTCACCGCGGCAACAAGGGTCCGCCCGAAGTGGTTGCGGAGGAGCCGCAGGGCGAGCCGTCGATCGTCGAGCCGCAGGTGACCCGCCGCGTGGTAAAGACGCCCAAGATCAAAGCCAAGGACTTCGAAGTGGGCGCGTATTTTGGTGCGCTCAGCATTCAGGATTTCGGCACCAATCCGGTTTACGGGGTGCGCGGCGCGTACCACGTATCGGAGGATATTTTCCTCGAAGGCTATGTGGGCCGCTCCAAAGCCGGAACCACCAGTCTCGAGGACGTGTTTCCGGATATCACGGTGGTCAGCAACTCTGGGAGGTATTTCACGTACTACGACCTGGACGTAGGCTACAACGTACTGCCGGGCGAGATCTTTCTGGGACGCGGACGCGCGTTCAATTCGGCTCTGTACGTGACGGTCGGCATGGGCGATGTGAAATTTGCCGATAAAGACCAGTTCGCGTTGAACTTTGGAGTGGGCGAGCGGCTGCTGGTAACCGATTGGATGGCGATTCATCTGGATGTAAGAGACCACATTTTCGAAACCGATTTGACCGGCCGCACCAAGAATGTCGACAACATCGAAGCCACACTGGGCTTAACCTTTTTCTTCTGATCAGGAGTAATGATCAATGCATATTGCAAACTCAAGTCTATTGAAACGCTGCGCGATGGCCGCGCTGGTGCTCGCTTCGTCCGCGTTCGCGGCCGGCGGCGATGCCGCGGGTCCCGCACCTTCCTTCACGTTGACCACTCTGGCCGGCCAACCCGGCGGCCTCGGCGAGTACAAGGGTCAGGTCGTGATGGTTAATTTCTGGGCGACCTGGTGCGGACCCTGCCAGCAGGAAATGCCGCTGTTGGACCAAATGTACAAGAAGTACAAACCGGCGGGATTTACCCTGATCGGCGTCAACGTCGACAAGGAGTCGCCCGCGGTCAAGGAACTGCTGGCGCGCAAACCGGTGAGCTTCCCGGTGCTGCTGGATCCTGCCAACCAGGTGAGCAAGGCCTACCACGTCGATGAGATGCCGAGTTCGGTCATCATCGATCGCAAGGGTCAGATTCGCTACGTGCACCGTGGCTACAAGCCCGGCGACGAAAACGACTATCAAGATCTGATTCGTAAGCTCATCCGGGAATAAGCCATGCGCGTCCCTTCGGTCTTGATGTTGACCTCCTTACTGCTGTTGGGCGCGTGCAGCATCCAGCCCTGGGTGAAACCGTATGAGCGCGACCGCCTCGCCGATCCCATCATGGCCTGGGACCGCGACGCCATCTCCGGCGCCTACTTGGATCACATTCGCGAATCCAGAGAGGGATCACGCGGTGCCACCGGCGGCGCGGGCGGCGGCTGCGGCTGCAACTGACGTATGGCGCGACGGCAACGCATTTTCGCTCGTGCAGCAGTCATCGCTGCGTTGCTGCTGGTCCGCAGCACGAGCGCGGACGTGCTGCCCGACGATCGCGCCGATCTTTTCTACAGCAAGTACAGCGGCGGCGGCATGGATATCACCGGAGAATCCGCGCTGGTGCGCAAGAAGTTCACGGAAAACATCGCCGTGGAGGCCAATTATTTCGTCGACAAGGTCAGCGGCGCATCCATCGACGTGCTGAGTCAGGCCAGCGTCATCAAGGACACTCGCAAACAAAAGACCGGCACGATCGAATATCTCCACGATAAAACCACTTACTCGGCGTCGTACATCAACAGCGTGGAGCGCGACTACGTTTCCAACACGGCGAGCTTTTCCTTGAGCCAGGACATGTTCGGCGATTTGACCACCGTGACTCTCGGTTACGCAAAGACCAACGACAAGGTCGGTGAAAACAACGGCACCGCCTGGGTGCCGATCATCGATTGGCTGGGATACGCGCAAACCAGCAGTTACTCGGGCGGCATATCGCAGATCATCACCAAGAATTTCATCGCAGGCCTGAATCTGCAGGTCATCACGGACAGTGGCTATCTCGCCAACCCCTATCGCTCGGTCCGGTACCTGGACTCCAGCAATCCCAAGGGCTACTCGCTGGCCAGCCAGGTGTATCCCGACACGCATACCAGCACGGCGATTCAAGTGCAGGGCAAGTACTACCTGCCCTATCGGGCAGCCGTGACCGCCTCGTATCGGTATTTCACCGATACCTGGGGAGTGGTCGGGAACACCGTGGAACTCGACTACACCCATCCCATCCGCAATCTTTGGATACTGGAGGGGCGGGCGCGGTATTACAAACAGGGGCAGGCAACTTTTTACAGCGATTTATTTCCCTTCGCGAACGCCCAGAATTTTGAGGCCCGCGACCAGAATCTCGCCGCTTTGGATAATTATACGCTCGGCGCCAAAGCCACTTACGCGTTCTTGCCCGATGGATGGAAGTTCTTCAAGCGCGCCACGGTCACGCTCGACATCAGCCGCATTCGCTTCAACTACACCGACTTTCGCAACATCAAGTATTACGGCGTGCCGCAATATCCGCCGGGCACGGAACCCTTGTACTTCTTCAACGCCACGGTCAGCCAGGTCTATATATCGATGTTTTTCTGACCGGACCTGACGAGCCCACGCCACCACACCAGCAGCATGGGTGCCAGCGCGCTGATGATGGCAATCGTATCCGCGACCCAGTCCCAAAAATCCCGATCTCTGTGCACGAAGGCAAGCCCCTGCACCACCTCGATCAGGGCGCCGAAAGCGGACAGCAAGGCGGCGATTACGAATAGGTTGCGCTTCGGAAAAGCCGCGGCGGCAAGACCGGTCAAGGCATAGAAGGCCATGAAGTGCTCAGCCTTGTCCCATGGCGCCAATTGCAACGCAAGCTGCGACGGTATGACAGCGCTGTAGAACGTAAAGACGAGAGCGGCAAAGAATCCGAACTGTGCCAGCTTGAGCAATACCGATACTTTGAGCACGGGCGTTCCAAAAACACGCAGCATAGCAAATCGCGGCTCCGTCCGATTTCCCCGAGCGACTCCCACGAATTTCCTCAGGTGACTGCGCCGCGATTTTTCTGCATATTAGCGTTCTCAATCGAAGGAACCGCGCATGAGCAGACCAATGGATCCCGCCGCGATAACCCGCAGGTCCGTCGTGAAAACCTTGGCGTTGGCCGCCGGCGCAGGCGCCGCGGCCGCGCTGCCATGCCGGCCGTCGAGCGCCGCCGCAACGCCGCGACTCGACGTCAAGGATCCCGCGGCCGTGGCGGTCGGCTATGTCGAAAACGCGGGAAAAGTGGACGCGAAAAAATATCCGTCTTACGTGAAGGGTTCAACCTGCGAGAACTGTCTGCTCCTGCAAGGATCCAGCGGGCCGAATTACCGCCCTTGCAATTTGTTCCCCGGCAAGGTGGTCTCCGTCCACGGCTGGTGCAGCGGCTGGACGGCAGAAATATAGGCGTCACGCACGCGTACGCCTACCTCGGGAAAATCGACGAAGAATCCATCGATACCGCGCCGTAGATATCGGCGGATTTCTGCTTCAAGGTTGCCGTGCGCGGCCGGCGCGTCGCCGATCTTCAAGTCATCCGGGAGAAACTCGTTTTCGGCGCGAAACGTCCAGACGTGCACCTGCAGATTCACGGCGTGCGCCGCACGCACTGCCTCGAGGGTGGCCAGCGGCTTCGCGATGCCGATCCCATCGGCATAGGTTGCGATCTCTCCAAGATCGCCCAATTCCTGTTCGAGCAGCTGAATGAGCGGCAGCTTGGTCATGGCACGCAATTGCCGTAAGTTATTCGGATCGAAGGACTGAATGAATACCGCCGCGCCCTGCTTCGCGTAGTCGTAGCGGCGCAGCGCGTTCAATACGGCCGATTCGAGCGGCAGCCCAAGCCCTGCAAAATGGGCGGGGTGCTTGGTTTCCGGGTACACGCCGATCGGTCGATTGGCGCTGCGGCGGTTTGCGCTGATCACCAATTGCATGATTTCGTCGAAGGTTGGCACGCTGAATCGGCCATCAAAAACGCGATTTTGCGGCCGCAAATCCGCCAGCCGTTCGCGCGCGCGCAGACTCTTGATTTCCGATAGTGTGAAATCTTCGGTGAACCACCCGTCCGTGGGTTCGCCGTCGATGATTTGCGTGCGGCGGCGCATCGCAAACTGCGGATGCTGCGCGACATCCGTCGTGCCGCCAATTTCATTCTCGTGCCGCGCGATCAGCACCCCGTCGCGAGTCATGACCAAGTCGGGTTCGATGTAATCCGCGCCCTCCTCGATCGCCAGCCGGTACGATTCCAGGGTGTGTTCCGGCCTTTCGCCGCTGGCGCCGCGATGTGCAATTACAATGATTTTGCTCAACGGGCACCCGTGCTAAAAGCGCTTGAGTTTAGCGCACACGGCCAGGCCGAGGCTCCGCGTTGCCACGGAGCCTCGATCCTTTAGCCCCCACCCGTCCTATCGGGGCGGGATCAGCAGCGACTCATCCGGATCGTGCGCTGACATCAGACTGGCCGTGCCGGGACTCCATGGCAACTCCTGTTGCCCGAATCCACCACCCCAATCCGCCCGCAGCGACGTCGGTTGAGCCGCGAAAGCGGCGCCGATCGCGAATATTGCCGCAGCCGCCACCGTAACCCTTCGATGATGCATGCCTATCCCCGGATTCATGCGCTGTGCGGCGGTGTGATGGGGGGGTTGTCCATCAAGGCGGCATGCGGCGGTGTGATGGGGGGGTTGTCCATCATGGCAACATGCGGCGGGGTGATGGGCGGGTTGTCCATCAAGGCGACATGCGGCGGGGTGATGGGCGGGTTGTCCATCAAGGCGACATGCGGTGGGGTTATCGGCGGATTATCGAACATCGCCAAAGCGGAACTGGCCATAGCGCAGCCGGCGATCAAAGCGACTAGACTTACCTTCATGATTTATGCTCCGAATTTCAGTTGTTAAAGGGACACCGGCAGGGGATGCCTGCGCGATGTCCTAATATGTATAAGCGACATCCATGGATGATTCCCCTCATATTGGGCTGCGATATATGCTTAGGGGAAAACCTCAATCCCGCTAGTGCCGTGAACTCTACCGAGTAATCGACGATGCAAGTCCCTGCCAATTTCACGCAGCTATTGACCGAGTGGCGCGCAGGTCATCCGCAAGCGCTGGACCGTTTGACGCCTTTGGTATACGACGAACTTCGCCGCTTGGCGCACGCTTACATGCGCACGGAGCGGGGCAGCCATACGCTGCAAGCCACTGCGGTGGTGCACGAGGCATTTCTCCGGTTGATCCAGGCGAATGTGGCTCTTGAGGATCGCGATCACTTTCTCGCCCTGGCTTCGCGCCTCATGCGCCGCGTGCTGGTCGATCATGCCAAGTCGCGTGCGCGGCTGAAGCGCAATGCCGGCATCAGGGGAACTCTAAGCGGCGAAGAAATGGGCAACGTTTCGCCGTCGCTCGACGTTGACGTGATCGCCCTTGATGACGCGCTGGAGAATCTGCTGCAGCTGGAGCCGCGCCTGGCTCAAGTAATCGAGTTGTACTATTTCGGCGGAATGACATACGACGAAATTGCCGTCGCAACGGGCACCTCGTCCGCCACCGTGCATCGGGATATCCGCCTGTCCCGCGCTTGGTTGCTCAATGAAATCGGCGGCACCCGATCGACATGATTCCGCGCGCGCGCTGGCAACAGATTCAGGCCTTGTTCGATCAGTTGGCAGATGTCGAAGTCGCCGAACGCGCCGCGCATTTGGAAAAGAGCTGCGGTAACGACACCGAACTGCGCCTGTCGGTGACGTCCCTCCTCGATCTTGATCGCCGGCGCGAGGACCCGCTTCTGGATGCCGTCGGCACGGCCGCCGAGTCGCTATTGGAAGATCACCGCGATCGCT
This sequence comes from uncultured Gammaproteobacteria bacterium, assembly GCA_963787695.1. Classification (GTDB taxonomy): domain Bacteria; phylum Pseudomonadota; class Gammaproteobacteria; order Steroidobacterales; family Steroidobacteraceae; genus Bog-1198. The sequence goes on along the minus strand of CAWBDX010000002.1, from coordinate 3,368,602 downwards.
TGATTGGTACGCGCGTGGGTCCGTACCGGGTGGTATCGATTCTCGGCCATGGCGGTATGAGCACGGTTTATCGCGGCGAGCGCGATGACTCGCAATACCAGCAAACCGTGGCGATCAAGGTACTGCAGCATGCGGCATTGCATCCGCGGCTGCGCAGCCGATTGCACAGCGAAAGGCATATCCTCGCGACGCTCGATCACACCTCGATCGCGCGCCTGATCGACAGCGGCGATCTCGAGGACGGCACCCCCTACCTGGTGATGGAGCACGTCGACGGCGAATCCATCGACAGCTACTGCGACAGCCGTACTTTGTTCGTTCGAGAACGCATCGAATTGTTCATCGCAGTATGCGCTGCGGTGCACTATGCGCACCGCAACCTGGTGGTACATCGGGATATCAAGGCGTCAAACATCTTCGTCACCCACGACGGTACGCCGAAGCTGCTGGATTTCGGCATTGCCAAGTTGCTCGCGCCCGAGAGTCTGTCGCACACGCTTCCGGTAACACGTCTGCAGGAACGGATTCTCACGCCGGAAAACGCTGCCCCGGAACAAGTACTCGGGCGACCCATTACCACCGCGACGGACATTTACGCGCTCGGCGTGCTGCTATACCAGCTGTTGACGGGCCGATCCCCGTATCGACTGCTCAGCTACAGCCAGTTGCAACTGGAGCGGGCCATCTGCATGGACGATCCGGTGCGCCCGAGTCAAATGGTGGTGTCCAAACTAAAAGGCGAAACCGACGCGGACCGCAGCCGCATTTCCGATCGCCGCGGCCTCTCACCACAACGCCTGCGCGCCCGCTTGAGCGGCGATCTGGATGGCATCGTCGCCATGGCGATGCGCAAGGAACCAGATCGGCGCTACCCATCCGTCGAAGCCTTTGCCGACGATCTGCAAAGACACCTGCTGGGACAGCCGGTGCGTGCGCGTCAGGGCGATTGGCGCTACAACTCCGCCAAGTTCCTGCGGCGCAATGTCTTCGTGGTCCTCGGGGCGGCGGCGGTATTCGTCGGGTTGGTCGTGATCGCCGGCATGACCCTCTGGCAAAATCACCGCATCGGACTTGCGCGCGACGCCACCGCCCAAGAACGCGACCGCGCGCAGCAGGTATCCGCGTTTCTGGTCGACGTGTTCTCGCAAGCGGATCCTTTCAATGCCCAAGGCCGGGAGGTCACTGCCAAGGACTTGCTGGATCGAGGCGCCGACAAGATCACCAGCAATGCGAATCTCCAGCCTGAAGTGCGCGCGCAGCTGCTCGAGAGCATCGGTCTTGCGTACCGGCGGCAGGGATTGAACGAACGCGCCATACCCTTGTTCGAACAGGCGGTTGCCATCCGCCGCGAGGAACAGCCGCTCGATAATCGAACGCTCGCCGCGGCCTTGGCCAATTTGGCCCAGGCATTGACCGGCGCGGGGCATCTGGTGAGTGCTGATGCCTACATGCAGCAGGCGGTCGCCCTATCGCAAGGCAGCGATACGCCGCCATCGGCGGAAACGGCCGACATTCTGGTGCAGTACGGGCATTTTGCCCAGAACGCCAAGAGTGACCCGGAACTGGCCACGAAGCTTTTTACCGCAGGCGCTCGCCATCTATCGCAATATTCCGGGCGATCAGCATTTGTCGATTGCCTCGACCTTGAGTGCTCTTGCCGGCGCGGCGATTTGGTCGGGCGACTATGTGCATGGCGAGCAGTATCAACGCGAAGCGCTCAACCTGTTTCGTGCAACCGTCAGCCGCAATTATCCCGATCATGCCGTGGCGTTGGCGGGCTTGGGCAACATTCTCACCCAGCGCGGCAAATATGCCGAAGCCGATCAGACGCTGAATGAGGCCTTGGAGATAGAACGCAACGTTTTTGGTCCGGACAATCAGCGCATCGCCTCGATCGAGGCCGATCTTGGCGCCTTGTATCAGCGCGAAGGGGACCCGCTTCGCGCCATGGCCTCGACGCAGGACGCCTTGAGGATCACGACCAGCCGCTTGGGCAACAAACACTACATGACCGGATACTATCTGGATGCGGTCGCCGATCTGGATCTCAAAAACAATCATCTGGACGACGCAGAAATTCATGCGCGCCAAGCGCTCGCTATATACGCGGAGTCGCTGCCGGCGCGGCATTTATTTGTAGCCGCGACGCGACAACTGCTCGGAGAAGTCCTATTGCGCCGCGGCCAACTGAGCCAAGCTGAAGCGGAGGTTCGCGCCGCGCTGGATATTGACCTTGCATTGGCGGGACCCGGAAATTGGCGCACTGCTCGCACCGAGGCGAGCTTGGGCTGGATCTTGATCGCGGAGGACAAGGCATCGGAGGGCGAGCCCTTGCTGCTCGAGGCGCAGAGAAAACTCTTGACGATGTTGGGCCCGCAACATCCCGAAACCGTGCAGGCAACCTTGCGCCTCATTGATTACTACCACGCGCATCACCGCGATGCTGACGCTGCGCAACTTCATGCGGCCGACAAACACCAGTGAAGATACACTGAGGGAAGCCGACGGCCCCGTCTTGCGGTAAACTGTTTGCATTTGAGGGAGTCCCCCATGCCAAACAGAGAATCCTCGGCGTCGAGCGCGCTCATTGCCGCGCTGTTCGCGGCGGTCGCGATTGTAAATGTTGCGCACGCCGGTGCTCGCGAAGAAAGCCGGCTGCTGACCGCGACCGAAGTGCTGCAGCAAATCAAGGCGATGCCCGATGCGCGAGTGCCTGATGCCCTGCTCGCTCATGCTTACGGAATCGCGGTGATACCCGACGTGGGAAAATTCGCCTTCTTCGTTCGGCGGCCGCCATGGCACCGGGGTGCTGGCGGTGCGCGATAAACTGACGTCCGCCTGGAGCAATCCGGCGTGCGTCTCGCTGTCCGGCGGCAGCTTTGGTTTTCAATGGGGCGTGCAATATTCCGACATCATTTTGGTGTTCACCACGAAGCGCGGCATTGAGGGGATAGTGGGTGGAAAGCTTACCTTGGGCGCGGATGCCTCCGTTGCGACCGGACCCGTTGGACGCCAAGGTTCGGCCGCCACCGATATGAATTTGGCGGAAATCTATGCCTACGCGCGCACGCGCGGCTTATTCGGCGGAATCGCCCTGGATGGCAGCGTAATTTCGATCGATAGGTCGGCGAATGCCTCGCTCTACCAAAAGAGCGGCGTAACCGCGTCTGAGATCTTTTCTGGAGAGGCTCCGGCGCCTCCGCAGGCCGCGCAGCGTTTTCTTGACGAATTGGCTAAAGCGACCGGAACCGCAGTGCGCACCTCGCCCGCGCCGCAGGCCGAAGTATCGGCAGCCCAGCCTCCGGGCACCGTACCGCCAAGCGCCGCGCCGGCTCGCACCTTCCCCTTGGAAGAACAGAAAAACCAGTGAATTTCGCCCGTCGCCTCAACCACAGGGCCAGCCTCGGAGGCGGCTTGCTGCTCGCCTCGCTGACGCTTTTTTCCCTGCTCGCAGCAGCACGGGCGCCGCTGGTGATATTGACCGATTTTGGGACTCAGGACGGCGCGGTCGCGGCCATGAAGGGCGTTGCGTACAGCGTCTCGCAGGATTTGCTGATATCCGACTTGAGTCACGAAAATCCGAGCATATTCGACGGCGCGTACCGGCTGTTTCAAACCGAACAGTTTTGGCCCGAAGGCACGGTATTCGTCGCGGTCGTGGATCCCGGGGTGGGTACCAAGCGCTTGTCAGTGGTGTTGAAGACCCGCACGAACCGCTACTTCGTCGGCCCGGACAACGGTCTGTTGTCGTTGGTCGCAGAGCGCGATGGGATCGAAGGACTGCGCCAAATCGATGAAGGCGTCAATCGACGGCCGGGATCCGATGATTCCCACACATTTCACGGCCGAGATGTTTTCGCCTATACCGGCGCGCGTCTCGCCGCCGGCGTGATCAGCTTCGAACAGGTGGGACCGGCGTTGCCGCCGCAGTCCTTGATCAGCATTGCCTACCGCAAACCTGTGCGGACGGGATCCGAAGTATCTGGGATCATTCCGGTGCTGGACGTGCAATTCGGCAATGTATGGACGAATATCCCGAAGTCGTTGTTCGACGAGCTGCATGTGGCGCCGGGCACTGCGCTGCATGTTCGCATTTACCACGATGGCAAACTGGTCGACGAAGCTCGCGCCCCCTATCAGCGCACGTTCGGCGAAGTGGCGGTGGGCAAGCCTTTGGTGTACATCAATAGTCTTCTGAACGTGGCCGTGGCGCTCAATCAGCAAAACTATGCCGCAGCCCACAAAGTAGAATCCGGACCGGACTGGACCATCGAGATCGGCAAGAACTGAGAATCGACACGGGATGAACCAACAACGTCGTCCGCTGTTTCGCAGCAGCGGACAAAACGGCTTCTCGGCTGAAGTGAGCAACCACCCGCGGCATGTGAAGGCACGCAAGCTGGAACGCGAGGTGGAGGTTCGCTTCACGCCGGTCGACTGTATCGTTCGCACGCCGGAGGGCATCGTGCATGCGCATGCCGGAGACGCGATATTAACGGGCAACGGCGGCGAGAATTGGCGCGTGTCGCGCGCGAAATTCGCGAATAAGTACCGGCCGGTACCACCAATCGCCACGGGCGAGTCGGGGCATTATATGAGCCGGCCCTACCAGATCCTGGCGCTGCAATCGCAGGAACAGTTCGGCGTGCTGCTCGCAGACGGGATCTCGGAACTTGCCGGCCACCCCGGCGATTGGCTGGTAGATTATGGCGATGGCAGTCTTGGCATCGTCGCGGAAAACGTTTTCGCAACCACCTACGAGATTCTGAGCTAGGCCGCATGCCACTGCATCAGACAATTCAACGCGTGCTGCTGATCGGCGTGCGATTGCAGTATCCGCCGCCCGCCCCGACGCCCATTCCCCCCGCGCGACTGATGCCGTTCATTGCAGCCATCGCTCCTGAACACCAAATGTTCGATGAGCGCGCCGTGCTGTTTGGTCACCGCTACCGCAGCGGTTTCTGGGCGATTTATCTGTTGAGCGCCATGGCGGTGCTGTTCGCCGTCCTGCCGCTTGCGCTCGGCTGGGATGATCGCCGCCACGTACTGCACCCGTATCTTGGTCTGTGGGCAGTTGCAGAGGTCGGCATCATAGGCACGGTGAGCGCCATCTATTGGCTGGGTCACCGGCACGACTGGCAGGGGCAATGGCTGCGTGCCCGCACGACCGCCGAATTGACCTGGTATCTGCCGCTGATCGCGCCGCTGCTCGACTTTACACGGCCGGAAACCACGTTGAACTGGTACGAGCGGGTTTTCGATCCCGGCCAGCATCTGCGCAGCGGCGATGATGTGGCGACGATTTGTTCGAAGCATGAACCTTTGGTGCGAACACTGCTCGAGCGGGCCTGGTCGGATCCGCAGTTCATATCGGGTTACGGGCTCTGGACGGTGGGCATTCTCGAGGGGCAGACGCATTACCATCGTCGCGTTGCCATCAAGCAGCACGCGCTGTTGCATCGCGTCCATGCCGTGAACAGCGGACTATTCGGGCTGACCGCGCTGGGCGCGCTGCTGCATCTTGCGATGCACAGCTTCTGGCTGTCGATAATCACCACTTTTTTCCCGGCACTCGGGGCCTCCCTGCACGGCGCGCTCGCGCAGTCCGAGGCCTATCGACTGGAAACGACATCCGAGAGGCTGGCGGTCGAACTGCAGCGCGCCGTCGGCCGCATTCAGTCGACGCTCGACCCGCAAGACCCGCTGCGCAGTGCCGCGGCGATCAAGGAGTCGATCCAGGCAGCCATCGAGTTGATCCTGGAGGAGCACCAAGATTGGCACATGCTGGTGCGGCCGCATCATCTGCCGCTGGCGTGAAACGGGCCGCTTGAACTTAACTCAAAACCGGGATATCCGATGAGACATCTGCTCAAGACTTGCGCAATCGTGACCGCGGCCTGTGTGGCGCTGCCGCTCGAATCCCTGGCAGAGCCAGCAGCAACCAAACCGATCACGCATGAAGCGCTGTGGATGATGAAGCGCGTTGGGGCTCCGGTTGCAAGTCCGGACGGCAAATGGGTGGTGTACGCGGTGTTGGAGCCTTCCTACGAAGCGGACAAAGCCGTAAGCGACTTGTGGCTGGTGCCGGTCGATGGAAGCAAGCCGCCGCGCCGCATCACCAATACCAAAGCTCCGGAAAGCGATGTTGCATGGTCTGCCGACAGCAGCAGCATTGCATTTGGCACCAAACGTGAAAACGACGACGTCGAGCAAATCTACATTCTCAATCTTGCGGAGGGCGGCGAGGCGCGCCGGCTCACCAACATTTCAACCGGCGCAAGCAGCCCGCAATGGCGCCCGGACGGCAAGGCGATTTTGTTCGAGTCCCGCGTCTATCCCAACGCTCTGGACGATGAGGCCAACAAGAAAATCGCGGCGGAGCACAAGGAGCGCAAATACAACGTTCGGGTATACGAGCACTTTCCGGTGCGCTATTGGAATCAGTGGTTGGACGAGCGCCAGCCGACCATCATGGTGCAAGCAATCGAGCAGGGCGCGGCGGCCAAAGACATTCTCTCGTCCACTGCCTTAGGCCGCACCGCGGGATTTTCCGGAACGGAAACCGAAACCAGCGTCACCCTCGCACCGGCGTGGAGCCCGGATGGGCGAGAAGTGGTGTTTACCGCGACCACTGAACGATGGAACGCGGCGTTCGCGCACGTGCGCCATCACCTGTACCGCATGGCAGCGGCGGGCAGTGAGCCTGTCATCATCAGTCCCGCTTCAGGCATCTACGAGGAGGCGATCTTCAGCCCGGATGGCAAGGCGCTGTATTTCAAGTACGCACCACAGGATTCAGAGGTTTACCACCTGGCGCAGCTTTACAAGGTGGCGTGGCCCGCGGGCGGAGAGCCGACGCTGGTGACCCGCGACTTCGATCGCGAAACGGCGCGTTATGCGCTGATGCCGGATGGCCAGTTTGCATATCTGCTGGTACCGGATGCAGGCAAGGAGAATCTCTATCGAGTTGCCGCCGCCGGCGGTAAACCGGTGCTGGCGCTCGAGCCTGCCGCGGGCGGCTACACCGCGCTGCAAATTCCAACCAAAGCCGCGAAGCCGGCGCTGATCGCGAGCTACGGAAGTTCGGTGAGTCCGGCGGAAATCGTGCGTATCGATCCCGCAGCACGGCTGCACGTCAATCTCACGCATGTCGATACCGCGGCAGCCGCGGCGATCGATTGGCAGCCGCCGCAGCATTTTTATTTCACCAGTGCCAAAGGCCGGAGCATACACAACATGATCGTGCTGCCGCCCGCATTCGATCCCGCCAAGAAATATCCGCTGTTGGTGCTAATCCACGGCGGTGCGGCGAGCAACAACCCGGATCAAATCGGATTGCGCTGGAACTATCACCTGCTCGCGGCGCCAGGCTACGTTGTGCTGATGACCGACTACACTGGGTCTACCAGTTTCGGCGAGAAGTTTGCGCAGGCCATCAAGCTCGACCCTTTGAAAACACCGGGCGACGAGATCAATCAGGCGGTGGACGAGGCCATCAAGCGCTATCCTTACATCGATGCGACCCGCATGTGCGCCGCAGGCGCGAGCTACGGCGGTCACTTGGCCAACTGGATCGAAGCGACCAGCACACGCTACCGGTGCATCGTGAGCCACGCCGGCGAGGTCGATCTCACCACTCAGTGGGGCACCAGCGACGGAATCTACGGCCGCGAAGTTACCAACGGCGGCCCACCCTGGGAGGGAAACCCGGTGTGGCGCGAGCAGAGCCCGATAACCTACGCGGCCAACTGGAAAACCCCCATGCTGCTCAGCATCGGAGAGCGCGATTTTCGCGTGCCGATCAACAATACGCTGGAAAATTGGAGCACCCTGCAGCGCATGCATGTGCCAAGCCGCCTGTTGGTATGGCCGGACGCCTGGCATTGGATTTTGAAGCCCGAGGACAGCCGCCACTTCTATGAAGAAGTTCAGAAGTGGCTGGCTGCGTATCTCAATTAGCGAGATTGCTGGTTCTGCGTATGAAACCGGCGACGTTGTCGTGCAGCATCTTGAGCGATGCGTCCTTGGCGTAAACCATGTGGCCCGAGTCGTAGAACTTGTACTCGATATTCGACTGCAAGTTCGCCGGAATCGGCAGGTGATGCATCTCATAGACGCCTTGGTAGAACGGCGTCGCCAGATCGTAATACCCCGCATTCAACTGAATCTTTAAATTCGGATTGATCTTCATTGCGTTCGCAAGGTCGGGCATCACGTTGGAACCTTGGCGCGACGAGGTTGGCGGCTGATTCTGGCCCGGCTGCCGGTGCTGAAAATTCCAGGTTCCAAAGGTCTGGATGCTGGGCTTGAAGGTTTTGCCCTCACCGTAGCGCAGATCCTTGCGCAGATACTCGTTGAACGCCGACACGTACGCCGAGCTCAAGGCGGAGGATTGCGGGTCATAGTCAGCGCGCTGCGCCAGAGGATCGAGATCCGGCCCTGAAAACCGGGTATCCAGCCTGCCGGTTGCCAACCCGGCTTCGCCTTGTAGTGTCTGGCGAAATTCGCCGCCATCGATGCGCAGATCGGCCCTGAGGATGTATTCGACCGAAAGCCCGGTGTACTGATGCAGCTTCTCGGCGATCGCGGAGCGTTCCGCGGGGGCAAGCTCGGATCCCGCCGCCAGCGCACGACCATAGTCCCCCATGGCGAACTGTTCGACCTCGGCGAGGAAGGCTTCGAGATTCTCATGCTGAGCAGGCAGTTTCTTGTGGTACCAGGCGGTCGCGGCATAGGTGGGCAACACCGTCTGGTAGGGCAAATCGACACCGGGATTACCCGTCGGCCGATCCGGACTCAGGTCGAAGTTGAGAATCTGCGACAGCAGAATCACGCCGTTGAAATCGATCGAGCGATCCGCCTCGAGCTGATTGATGAGAACCGCCGAGCGGGGCGTGCCGTAACTTTCGCCGAACAGATATTTGGGCGAATTCCAGCGGCCGTACTTCGACAGAAACTGTGAAATGAATTCAGAGAAGGCGTACGCATCCTGATCGACGCCGTAAAATGCCTTCTCCTTGTCCTTGCCGGCAATGCGGCTGAAACCGGTGCCGGGCGCGTCGATGAACACCAGGTCGGTCACATCGAGCAGGCTCGAACCATTGTTGATCAACGAATACGGCGCCGCCGGCGTGTGTCCGTCAGTCGATGTGACGATCCGGCGCGGCCCGAACGCCCCCATATGCAGCCAGAAGCTCGCGGAGCCCGGGCCGCCGTTGTAGACGAACGTCACCGGCCGCGAACCTGCCCCGGATTTGAAATAGGCGACATAGAACACCGAGGCTTCGGCGGTCGGATTCTTGGTATCGCCGCCATCCTCCGCGGCGCCGGGGCCGCCCTTCTCCGCTTTGGGATCGCGCGGAACATCGTCCCAATCCTTCGGATGCACGATGAGGGTGCCGGCGATGGCTTGGTAAGAAATTACCTGGCCGCCGATGGTCACGGTACTGGTGCTGGTCACGGCCTCCGCTTTGAAGGGCTCGAATTTGCCGTCGGGCGCCGTGTCGCCAGACTTCGCGTCCGGCGTATTCGGTGCAGCGGATGCGGCGATCACGGCCGCGGAAAAGGCCACTGCGAGCGCTGCCACGAGACCTGACGCGAAACTCAATCGACTCATGATACCTCCCAAGGAAATCATCTTTTCGGCAAATTCGCGTAAGTCTAGCGGAGCCCACGGTCATTGACACTGTATTATGCGATGGAGCATCGGGAAGACGCGACCCAGCGGCGGCAGTTGTGCAACGAAGTGAGCAAAGACGCACGGCGTGTTCTTAAGCAAAAGCGAGGTCAGCGATGGCACAGGGTGGGAACCGCGCGCTCGAGCCGGGAACGCACCGCCTCTTGGAGCGGATGATGTTCTTTTCCGATGCCGTGTTCGCCATTGTGCTGACGCTGCTGGTGCTTGACTTGCGCTTGCCGGCCGGCATCACTGATGAGAATCTGTTGCGCGGCGTGCTCGCCATGGCGCCCAAGCTGGTGGCCTTCGCGACCACTTTCGCCTTGGTTTCGGTATTCTGGATCGCCCACGTCACCCTCACGCGCCGACTGTTGGAGTTCGACTGGGCGGCGGCCTGGGTCAATCTATTGTTTCTGTTTACCGTTACATTGACGCCCTTCGCCTCCACCCTGCTCGGCGAATACAGCGTGTTCGGCAACGCCTGGCGGCTGTATTGTGTAGCGTTGATGGCGGTAGGAATCGCGCAGCTGATCTTATTCCTTGTGATCTATCGTAACGCTGGTCGTCTCGTAGGCGGAGTGAGCCGGCGAGGGTTCTGGCATCGATTCACGCGCTCGAGCAGTCCTTCGTTAACTTTCACGATTCTTCTGGCGCTCAGCCTTTTGGGATTTGCGCGCAGCTCATTTTATCTTTGTTGGTTTATGATTCCGGCGATCTTCATCCTCGCCCGCTTCACATTCGGGCCGAGGGACGAACCGGCTGATTGAGCGGTACGGACGAGGCGATCCAATGAAACAGTGGATTTATATGGCGGCGCTATGTTTTGTCCTGCCGGTTTTTTCTGTTGCAAATGTCGGCCCGCCCGCGGCGGACAAGGATGGCCTGTATTTTCCGGCGGCGGTCGGCCAGACCGAAGCGGACGCCTACACGCGCTATGAGTTGTTGGCGCCCGAGACCGCCAGCTTCAAAATCTACTATGAGGTGACCGCGACCACCGCAGGGGCGCATTTCTACTACAACCCGATTCGCAAGGGCAGCGTCGCAAGCGATGAAAGCGTGTATGACGCGATGCTGGGGACGCCGTTGCGTTTCGATGTGGTCAGCGGTGCGGACGCGCGCAAGGACCCGCTGATGCCGGATGCCGATCTTGACACCAACTACATCAAGGTAACCTTGGCGCGGCCGGTGCCGGAACACGGCCAGGGGCGCATAGTCATCCTCAAGACCTACAAAGACCCGAAGAGCTACTACCTGGATGGGAAAACCATCGTCTTCAATCGGCCGCTGGGCGTTGCGCGCAACAAAGTGGTGCTGCCGTCCGGGTACGAAGTGGTCGGCTTGACGGTGCCGTCGCAGATTCTGTCTGAAAAAGACGGCCGGATCGCGATTAGCTTTCTGCATGCGGGCGCCGGCGAGGCGCCGCTGGTTCTGCGCGCAGCCAAGGATGCGCAGACAGGGGCGGCGGCATTGCCCAAGGCTTTGACCACGGCGCGCAGCTGGGAATCGCCGTTTCAGGGGGAGACCGAGCAGGACCGTCTGTCGGAGCGGGCCCATCAGGACCGCGACATCGTCTACTTCCTGCAGCAACCGGAGACGCATGCGTTCAGCCTGTATCACGACTACACGGAATCGCGCGCGGGCGTCAATGGGTATGCGAATGTGGTTCGTACGGGCAGCGTCGCGAGCCATCCTTCGGCCATCGTACTGGACACCGGCGAGCAGTTGAAAACCCAGGAAATGAGCGGCGCTGAGATGACCGCCTCGAAGATCAATGTCGGTGAAGCGGTCGATCCGAAGGCGCGCGTGGTGGTGATTTCGTTCGCGCCGATACTCGCCGGGCAGAGCTTGCGGCTGCGCATTGCGGAAACCTACACGGCACCGACGAGCTACCGTTTCGATGGCGATGAACTGGTATTCGATCGCAGCTTTGGAAGGCCGCGAAATGCGGTGGTGCTGCCCACGGGCTGGTATTGCACGTTCAGTGCGGCGCCGGCTACCGTGAGTCAGTTGCCGGATGGCAGGGTGCGGCTGGATTATTGGGATGATCGGCCTGAGGCGGTGGATGTGCTGCTGAAGGCCAAACGGCGCACCGCCGCGCAGTGACAGTGTCCTAATCGCTGGCGAACAGATAGCGGCAGCTTCTGTCGGCCGGATCGTGAGCCAGAATTCGTTCATACAGCCCGACGTTTTCCGCCATCGCGCGCTCGACGTCTTCTTCGAGCAGGAACCCCGCCGCAACCTGCTGGTCCGCGGCACGACGCAACTGGTTGATGTAGTCCTCGCGCGATGGATAACGCTCTTGCAGGCTTGGACGCGAATCTCCGGCAGCGCGCCGTTCCGCTTCGGTGCGCGCGAACGGCACAAAGCTTCCGTCAAAACGCGCGGTCGCCCAGGGGAAGCCGGTTTCAGGCGCGCGCTGATTCCAGCCCGTGTGCGTGCCGAGCGGAACCTGCATCTCAATCAAACGCACGCCGCCGCGATCGTTGCCGTCGGCGTCGGGACTGGGCACGCGTGTTTCATAGGCCGCGCCGTGCGCCGGCGGAATGCGGCTCGCGATTCCCTGCTCCGCAAACATAGGGCCGAAATCGAGCCTCGACTCGCGCAGATTTTGTTGTGGCGGCGAAATGCCCGTGCTCACGGGAAAGGCGGCACGGTAATCGGCAACCGTAACGAGAGTCCCGTCGCTTAATAGGGGATAGGCACTGGGCGGCGGCGCCGCGTCATCCGCAGTCCAGCGATCGAGCGCCAATATCAGCGCACGCATCGGCAGATAATGATCGGTGGTGGAAACGCAGTTCTGGTAAGGCGTGCGGGTCCTCGAGCGGCCAACGTAGTGCTGAGCGCCCATGAACCCATACACACGGACGTCGGCTGCGGGCGGCACATCCTCGGCGCCGTCGGGCGTTGTCGTGATCAACGAGGCATCCCGGTTCCAATACTCCGCCGAGGTGTTGGCTACGATCAACTTGGGCAGATGCCCGTGCGCGTCCCTGGCGTTGTCCAGCAATGAGGCAGTATGTCCGGTGACAGGATCGCGAGACGGCGCGGAAGTAAAAGGAAAGGCATCGGCGGGATAGTCGTGTTCTTCGAGCATCGAGGGGTGCCGCGTAGGCTGCACGAATCGGCTGTTGAAGCCTGCGCCCCCGCCGCCGCCCGGAACTTGCATGTAGGCGCCGGCAAATGCCAAACGGCCCGTTTCATCCACGTCGAGCCCGTCGTGCAGCATTCGACCGATCAGGCGTCCGGACTGGCTGATGCCGAAGATCAGTATCTGGCGCGGCGCGGGCGCGCCTGCAAATGGCTGATCGCGGAAAAAGGCCAGCAGATCGCGGATGCCGGCGAGACCTGCGCCGGTGACGTAGGGGTCCTTGGCCAGATAGGTTAGTTCGTAGATTTTTCCGGGCTCGAAGCCGCCGTCGAGCTGCACGCGGCCGGGGCCTCCGGCTCGTTCCGGCGCGACAAAATGCCAGTGGCTTCGCGCAATCGATCGGCGCGGCTCGTCGGGTCGACCCCGCTCGGTGAGCATGGCATGCGGATCGTTGACGATGGCGGGCTCGTAAGTGAGACCGCGCATTCCCGCGTAGGTCGCTACTGCCGCTGGGGCGCTCACGGTGAATTCGTTCTCCACCAGCCCGGTGATGGATTTCTTGCCATCCGTCGCAAGCGGAGGCGCAAAGATCAGCGGCTTCACGCCGGGCGCCGGCGGCTCTACATCCCAGGTCCAGGCGGAAAACAACAACATGAAGCCATGGCGCATCAAGAAACCGTCACCCGCATCGGCGACGGTTGTGGGATCGTTGTTCGCGGGACTGCGGCCGTTGACCTGGCCGAGAATGGCGATTCCGCCACGATTGTTGACGTCGTAGATGAGACTGGCGGCGCGGGCCTTTACGGGCCGCAGCAGGATGAACTCGCTGGAAAACACCACCCGGCCATTGGCATCGCGCGGCGCGTACTTCAGGTCGACGATCTTCGCGTTGGCGGAAATGGCAGGGTTGAGGGCGAAGTGCGCGATGCCGCGGATCTTTTCGTATGCACCGGCGTCGCCGAACTGCATACCGTCCGCAAATGGCACGCGCTCGAGAATTTCCACCCGCTGCACCGCGGCCGCCGCCGGCATGGCGACCATGCCAAGCGCCGCGCCCACGGCCAGGGGTATCGCCCAGGCCCGCAATCGGCATCGAAGCAATCTCATCCCGACATACTCCGCGATGTCGGCCTTGCGCTCAAGGCCGTTCGCGAAGTTCAGGTCGAAGAGTCCTGCAGCCATTACATCAGCGGGCGGCGCGACGCAAACAGCATGAGATACTGGCGATCATCAAGAACTTCGACTCGCACCGGCCGCGGTTTAGATCCATGCCGCAAGCGAAAGATCGCGCGTTTAATCTTCGACGCATGCCGCGGCATGCGCGGTCGCTCGCAGGAATATAAATGGACAAATCCAAGCGTTCGCAGGAACTCGAGAGTGGCCTCGGCGCCGGTACGGTCGACCTCGGGGTGCGCTTCGAACATCACGACCGGATCCTGGCTGCGGAGGGTTCGTCGCAGCCCGGTCAGCACCGCCAATTCCAATCCCTCAACGTCGATCTTGATCAAGCCGAGGCGCGGAATATCGAGCGAGTCGACCACGTCATCGCCAATCCTGATCTCGAGTTGCGGGCGATCCTTCGCAGATGCAGATTCCCCAGCGATAATGAACTGGGATGCCCCTAAATTTGCATAACTCGCCTGCCGATAGGCAAACCTGCCTGCCTCGGATCCGAAGCCGCATTCAAATAGCGCAACGTTGCTCAATCCATTCAGCGCAATCGTCGCGCGGAACGCCATGCAGAAAATGGGATTGGGCTCCACCGCAATCACCCGCGCAAAGCGGTCGGCGAAAAAAACCGAGTGATTACCAATGTTCGCACCGATATCCAGGCAGGCCGACTCGGCGAAATGCTGCGCCCGTCCGGCCAACAGGGTGGAAAACGCGCTCTGCAGCAGCGCGCCTTCGTACAAGCCATCGATGAAAATGGAATCGCCGATATGATCGCCGGGCACGCAGAAAATCGGCCTGCTGCCGTAGCGGCGCAGCCGCGGCAGCGACCTCTTAACAATGGAGCGCAGCAGTGATCTTGGCATCCACGCCACTAAATCATACTCGCCTCATCGTTGTATACGAGTGTTGTCGCTGCGCGCAACCCCGAGGCGGTGATACATTAACGAAACTATTGGATGGGGGAGGGATTTGAATGAACCAGTGGAAGATCGAATACATGAATCGCCGCGGCCTGTTGCTGATGACCGCGGCGGCCGGCGCTACTCTGGTGATGCCGCGCTGGGTTTCGGCAGCAGGCAAGGCTTCAGATCGCGAGTTCGGCGGCGATCTCAACTCCGTCAGAGCCGCGATCGAGAAGCAGCGTCCGCAAGCCATCAAGCGCCTGCAGAATTGGATCGCCCTGCCCTCGATTGCCGCCGAGAATCGCAACATGAAGGAAGGCGTTCAATTGATGATCGAACTGCTGAAGGAGGCCGGCTTTCAGACTGCGAAAGTGATGCCGACGGACGGGCAGCCAGGCGTATTTGCCACACTGGACGCCGGCGCAAAGCGCACCGTCGGCATGTACTTCATGTATGACGTGAAGCAATTTGATCCCAAGGAGTGGAGCTCGCCGCCGCTGGAGGGCGCCATCGTCGAAAGGGCGCCGTTCGGCAAGGTGATGATCGGGCGCGGCGCAATAAATCAGAAAGGGCCGGAAGCCACTTTTTTAGCAGCACTGCATGCGCTCAAGGAGGCCGGGCGCAAGCCGCCGGTGAATATCGTGCTGGTGGCCGAAGGCGAAGAGGAAATTGCCTCGCCGCATTTCAAGCAGGTGGTACATCAGCCCGAGGTCCTGGCACAGCTGGCAAAATGCCATGAAGTCTTCATGCCATTCGCCTCGCAGTCGCCGCAGGGCGACGTGCAGGTGGCGCTGGGCGCCAAGGGAGCGGTCGAGGTCGAATTGGTGTGCTCCACGGCGAGGTGGGGTCGCGGCGCGAAGGACGACATTCATTCCAGCTACAAGGCTGAGCTCGACAGCGCGGTGTGGCGCATGGTGAAGGCGCTCTCAACGCTGGTGTCGGAGGACGGCAATGATCCGGCGATCGACGGTTGGTTCGAGCATGTGAAACCGCTCACCGAGCGCCAAAAGCAACTCATCGCCGAACATGTCGCCAGCACCAACGAGGCGGACGTCAAGAAGCTTCTCGGGGTGCAGCACTGGGTGCAAGATCTTTCCTACCGCGAGGCTCTCGAGCGCCTGGCCTCGCAGCCGACGGTGAATATTGAAGGCATGTATGCGGGCTACACGGGCCCCGGCGGCAAGACCATTCTGCCGTCAAAGGCCACCGTCAAACTCGATTTGCGTCTGGTGCCTGACCAGACAGCTGCCGAGGCCGAAGCCAAGCTGCGCGCGCATCTCGACAAGCGCGGTTATGGCGACATCGAAGTTACGGTCACCGGGGGCTACGACCCCACTCAGACGGATGAGAATTCGTCTTTAATCAAGGCATCGGTCGCCGTGTACAAGCATGAAGGCATGCCGGTGAGTTTGTCGCCGCGGCTCGCCGGTTCCTGGCCGGGCTTCATCTTTACCGGTCCTCCGGTCAGCTTGCCCGCAGGACATTTCGGCACGGGTCACGGCAGCCGCGCGCATGCGCCCGATGAATACTACGTCATCGAATCGAGCAATCCGAAGGTACAAGGGATGGCGGACGCGACGCTTTCCTACGTGATGCATCTGTATGCGTTAGCCGCAATTTAGCGGCAGCCGCGCTATTTCGGCGCTTCGAAGCGGATGGTATTCAGAAATTCGCTGCGGCGATTCAGATCCTTCTGTCCCGCAGGATAGCCGTTGGACTTCAGAATGAAGGACAGGATGTCGGCATACTGGTCGCGGCTTAAAGCCGCAGGATTGTTGAGCGGCATCGTGGTGCGAATGCGGTCGAACAAATCGCCGACTGTCAGTCCATTGAAATCCGAGATGAATTGCGCGCCGCTGAGTGCCGGAGCTTCCCCAAGACCGCCAAGCGATGCACCGTGACATGCCGCGCAATTCTGCGCATAGGCGGCGGCGCCGCGCGCCGCCTGGACATCGGTGTAGATGCCGTCCAGCACCGAGCTGCTGATCTCCTGCGCCCAACCTTCGCGATCGGCGGTGCTAAGCAACGCGGCCGCGGCCAAGACAGCCGCGGCCAGCGGCCATGCCATTTCCCGCCTCAGCCGAGCGCCTTGATTTCGACGAGCGCCTTGTTGAGGGCTACCTTCTGCGCATCGGTTACGTCGCTGTACGGCGGGCGCTGATACGTTTGCGTGCTGCCCATCTGCACGCTGAGTGCGTACTTCATCGGGCCATAGCCGCTGACGCCGGTCTGCATCTCCTTCATCACCTTGGTCATCGCCACATACTTGGCGTATGCGGCGTGATAGTCCTTGCCGGCGCGGAAGGCGGCGAAAACATCGGCGATCGGTCGCGTATAGACGTTGCCGTCCATGCAGATCGCGCCCATGCCGTGCTCGAGCGCGTACACGAGATTATTTTCCGTGCCGGTCCGCATGTTGAGTTCCGGGAAGGCCTTGACGAACTCGGCATACTCGTCCGCCGGGCCGTTCGAATCCTTGATGCCCGCGAGATTGGGGTAGTGCTGCAGGCTGCTCAGCAATTCATGGCTGATCGGCACGCCGCTGGTCCCAGGGATGTGATACAGATTGATCGGAATCCGGACTTGATCGAACAGCATCGAATAATAGCGGACCAATCCGTCGGTCGGCGGTTTCTTGTAATAGAAGGGCGGGACCACCAGCAGTCCATCCGCGCCATTGTCCTGGGCATGCTTGGAAAGTTCCAGAGTCTCGGGAAAATTCGACGTGCCGGGACCCACGATGATGTTCATGCCCAGCTTGTTCTTGAGGGCAACCTCGGCGATTTGTTTGCGCTCCGCGACCGAGAAAGACGGAAACTCTCCGGTCGTGCCGAGCACAACGATACCGTCGGCACCATTGTGCTTGAACCAGGCGAGCACATCTTTGAACGCACCGGGATCGAATTTCAGATTCTTGTCGCAGGGCGTGACGCTGGCGACCCAGAAAAGGGTTTTGGACGAACTCCCCAGATTCGGCGCCGCCACCGCGGACCCAAGTTTGGCCATCATCGCCGCGGCTGCGGTTGCGCCCATCATGCCGATTACTTCTCTACGTGTCGTTTCCACGGGATTTCTCCTTCAGCTACTTCTTCGCGTATTTTACAACATCCTTCGGTCCCACTTCCGCGCCATATACGGCGCCGTGGCCGTCCGCTGCGATGCCTTCGGCGCCGGTGGTGCTTTTGGTCTCCGCATCGCGATCGGGGTCCGGGATGAAGGCCGTGACCACGCCGTCCTTGGTGCTGCCGATGCGGATTCCCCGGGTCCAGCCCGGATGGTGCCCATAGCCGTCGGCGTTGCGCGACTCCGAATCGGTGACGTAGAGGACGTCGTTCTGGTCGATGTATAGGCCGCTCGGCCGGCTGAACTGGGTCCATGTGTCCAGCAGCTTACCGTCCTGACTGAAAATCTGAATGCGGCTGTTGCCACGATCGCCTTCGAACAGCCGGCCCCGGGAATCCATCGCCAGCGTGTGCGGCACTTCGATCTGGCCGGGACCGCTGCCGTGTGCGCCCCACTGCATGAGAAACACGCCGTGCTTGTCGAATTTCACGATGCGCGCATTGCCCTTACCCTCCTCGTGGCCATCACCCACGAAGATATCGCCGTTGGGAGCCACCAGGACTGCGCTGGGTTCAGTAAATGTGTCGGACCCGCTGCCGGCAATCCCCGGTTTCCCGAGAGTGAGTAGCAGTTTGCCGTTTTGGTCGAATTCGAGGACATCGGCTCCCTTGCCGCCGCCGACCTGGGCATCGGTCACCCAGATATGATCGGCCTTGTCGATGAAGAAGCCATGCGGGAACAGCATCATGCCGCCGCCGAACGCTTTGATGAAATTTCCGCCGGCATCGAATTCCATGATGGGATCGATCTTGCTGTTCGCGCAGCTGTTGGCGCCGCAGCGTTCGGCGACCCAGATATGGCCGCGATGATCCACCGCCACCGCGCTACTCGAACCCATGGTTCGGCCGGGAGGCATCTTGAAGAAATTGTCGATGCGGCGGTACGGATTAGGCTGCGAATTGGGCGCAGCGTTGGTATCGGCCCAGGTGGCATCGCAGCAGAGGCCTGCCACGACAGCGCCTAACAACGAAACCCATCGCGCAGCCATTTTCATCGGTTCGCTCCCAAGTAGGTGTCGGCCGATTTTGGATTTATCATCCCGGCCGACTCGTCGGCGGGCAGTGAGTAGCAGATGTATTCACCCGAATAATTGCCGCCGCTGACCGCAATGATGATGTATTGCTTGCCGTTGACCATGAAGGTCATGGGCGAGCCGCTCTGCTGCGCCGGCATCCAAACAGCGCCGACTTCCTTGCCGCTGTTCTGATCGTAAGCGCGCAGCATGGCGCCGCGCGGGTGATCCGCTGTGGTCGTCACCATGCCGTCGCCGGCGATGACCAGATTCTTGGTAACCAGCGTTCCGATGTTGAAAGTGGTCTGCCCGGTGCGCGGAACATCCACACCCTTCAGCGCCGGATTGTTCCTGACATAGTCAGGAGTCTCGCCGTGCGCGATCTGCCATTTGATCTCGCCGCTGTC
Organism: uncultured Gammaproteobacteria bacterium; assembly: GCA_963787695.1. GTDB lineage: Bacteria > Pseudomonadota > Gammaproteobacteria > Steroidobacterales > Steroidobacteraceae > Bog-1198. Next base: position 3,349,221 of record CAWBDX010000002.1, on the reverse strand, counting down.
CAGGTTGATCGCGCTGATCGTGCTATACGGCGGCTTGATGATGGACAGGCCGTTCACGGTCAAGGGCCGGAAGCCGTCGTCGCCGCCGCCCCCGCCGGCCGGCGGCTTTACCTTCGGCATGGGCGCGTCCGATGATGAGTTTGTGCCCGCGGCGCTGATCATGGTGGGCTTTTGTCCTGCTTTGCCGACCACATAGCGCGCGACGGAAAGGTCCGGCGGCGGCGGTACCAGACCGAGCGGCTCCAGACAGGAATTGCACGCATACACATAAACGGTATGGTTTTCCGGATTAAAGGATCCGCCGGGCCAGTTCGTGCCGCCATTCGCCGGGCCCAGCATCAGCGTTCCAAGCGGACCCGGCAGCCGGCTCACGACCGGCGGGGTGTAGATCGGGCCCATCTTGTAGTTCTTCGCCAAATCCAGCGCCTGTTGATGCATCGCCGGCGTGAAGTCGATCAGCACGTCGGGCGTCACGCCGGTGCGCGCGTAGGCGGGGGGCTTGGTGGGGATGGGCTGGGTCGGGGCGTACCATTCACCCGGTACATCGCCCTTTGGCACCGGTCGCTCCACGATCGGCCAAACCGGCTTGCCCGTAATCCGGTCAAACACATAGAGATAGCCCTGCTTGGACGGCAGCGCCACGGCCTTGATCGGCTTGCCGGCGACCGTGATATCCATCAACAGCGGCATCGCGGAGAGGTCATAGTCCCAGATCTCGTGATGGATGATCTGGTAGTACCATTTGATCTTGCCGGTCTTGAGATCAACCGCCACCAAGCTATTGCCATACAACCCATTGCCGGGGCGATGACCGCCGTAGAAGTCTGAGGTCGGAGACTCAACCGGCAAATAGGCAAGGCCGGCTTCCGGATCGGCAGTGATCTCAGTCCAGACGCCGGTGTTGCCGGTGTACTCCGCCGAACCATTGAGCCAGGTTTCATAGCCAGGCTCGCCTTTCTGCGGGATGGTGTGGAATTCCCAGAGCTTCCTGCCGCTGCGCACATCGTAGGCACGGGCCGAACCTTTGTTGTTGCGATAGCTTGCCGGAGTGAAGCCTTCGCGGAAGGCCGTGCCGATCAGCACCATATCTCCGGTGACGGTGGGCGCTGATTGCCAGCCGATCTCGCCGGTGATGAGGTCGGGCTCGATTTTCTGATCATCGTCCGCCTTCATATCAACGACGCCGTTATCGCCGAAGGAACTGATGCGCTGCCCGGTCTTGGCGTCCAGCGCGATGAGCCGGAAGCCCGGAGTCACGTAGAGGATGCGCGCCTCCTTGCCGTCGCTCCAATAACTGAGGCCACGCCCGGACAACTGCCTTGGCGCGGCGGCACCGCGCGCGCCTTCGCGTTCGCCATGGACCCAGAGCAGCTCGCCGGTTACTGCGTCCAGGGCAATCACCCCACGGCGCGAACCGGCGGTGGTATAGACCACGCCGCCGATTTCCAAAGGCGTGCCTTCCAGTTTGAACTCGGGTCGATTGCCGATGTGATCGGTCTTGAAGCGCCAGACGATCTCGAGCTTGTTGAAGTTGGATGCGTTGATCTGATCCAGCGGCTTGTACTTGCTGGCATCCCAATTACCCGCGTAAGTCGGCCAGTCCACGTTGGGACCGCCCGTCGAGCCACTGGTTTGCGCCGCGGCCGCTGAGCTCAGCAACACCAGCACCCACAAGCCGCAGCCAAAGCGGAGATTGTTCACGTGACGCAGCATTTTTGCTTCCTTCTTTATAGCTTTTAAGCGGGATCGCTGAGCGCGGAACCTCCGCCCCCGGGCCCCCCTATCTTGGCGTACACAAGGCAAGGCCAAGATCCCCCGCCGCAGATAGTACGCGCCGATGAATTATTTGCCAGTCTGTTCATGAAATATGAAGCAGGCGCAGCGCCCAGGGAAGGGTTCCGACGTCAATCAAAGGGTTGCCCGCATTAAGGGTGGCGTAAAATGAAACGGCCCCCGGAGCTGGCGCGCCGGGGGCCGTTCCTCTAGCCGCCGCTCACTCAGTGCGAATAGCCATTCCAATTTCCGCCCTGGTCGCTCAGCATCGAGCCTTGGATGCCGCCGAAGTTGGGCGTGCCCCACCCGGTGCCGAGGTCGTACCCCGGCGTTGCGGAATATCCCGTGATTGTTACTGGACCGTTTACTGTGCTTTCGGTAACCGTGTTGTTGCCGATGGTGACATCGTGGGTCAGATGCTTCAGGAATCCCGCGCCGCCCAGGTTGTACAGCTGCGGATTGATGAAGCCTAAATTCCCGCCCAGCCCCTGAGCCAGGTCGGCAATGATCCCCGACATTTGCGGCGAGCCGGCGCTGGTGCCACCGAAGATAAAGAAGACACCAGGACCATCTGGGATGCCCCACGCAGCAATGACGCCGCCGACGACACCGGCGTTGTACGCGATGTCAGGCACGCCGCGGAAGCCGTGCAACGTCTGGTTCACCGACTTCGGCACGTTGTCGCTCTGATAGTCCGGCTCGGACATGAGGATGCTCATTCCGCCACCGCCCGCACCGAAGCCATCGTTCCACACCTCTTCAGCCTGGTACGTACCGGCTGGCGGGGGTGCCGCATTTGTGGCGGTGCCAAACTGCAGGTTGGTGCCGCCCACGCTGGTCACCAGCGGCGAGGAGGCGGGAAACGAAACGTTCGGACCGATGGCCACGAACGCGGTGTCAACGCCGTTGTCGGCCGAGGAAACGAACAGGGTGACATGCTGATGACGCGCCTGCTGGAAGGCGGCCTGCCAGGCTTTCACGTCGTCCAAGCCTGATGGGTTGGAGAGGTCCCATTCGCTCTCGCCGAAGCTCATCGATACCACAGTGGGGCGGTAGGTATCGAGCGCGTAAATCAGCGCCGCGGTGAGGTCCGAATCCTGGTCGCTCTTCGCGGCGATCAGGACGATTTTCGCATCCGGCGCCATGACGTGCGACCATTGCGTGTCGAGGGCGATCTCTCCGGTCCAACCGACCATGTCGGCATTGGTGGGATCGAAGGGTGGCGGATTCAGCGAAGTATCCTGAATGAAATCGGGATCCTTGAGTCCGTACAACTTATCGAACAGCTGCAGGTCCGACCACGCGGCCGGGCTACCAAAGGCATCGATGATGACGATGGTCTGACCCTTGCCGGTTAGATGAGCGGCCTGAAGCGCGTCCACTCCGTAGGCAGCGCGGATCGCAGCCGGTCCGTAACAATAAAGGCCTTGGCTTAGATCAAACGGCGCGTCCTCGCAGGTGAACCGCGCCTTCACCGCGGGATTGATAGTCGCCTTCGGACCCGGAATTGCGAATGGCCTTTGCTGGCCGGCGTGCGCTGCCGCACCCAGCAGCAGCGCAGCCGCGGCCGCAACAACACTAAATTGCTTCGAGAGTTTCATACATTCCCCACTGTTATTGGTGATTCTTGACGCGTCCGTTTCAAGACAGGCGATCTGCACGCGCCTCACTAGACGCTTCAGATCTGTGCCCGACTAAGAGGGATTCCCTTCAATCCACCTTAGTCCAAAAATAATTCTCAAGTCAACAAAACGTGCATCAGAGAAACACCAAAATCTGCGCGACGCATTTTGCATAATGTGGTTGCGCCCGCGAGAAATACACCTGTCATATATAAAGTGTAATGGTGCCGCTGAATCAACGCAGCGCGACCACCACGTGGAGTTCCGAGTCGCAGTTTCAGCTGACGGCGCGCTACCGCTTCAAGCTGGCGTGGTGAAGCGAACCGCCCTCACTCGCCGCCGAGCTCGATTTCCAGATCGTTGATCACCCGCTTCACCCCCGGGATTTTCCTGGCGATGCGCATCGCGACACGAAGATCCCATTCATCGTAAATGAAGCCGTGCAAGGTAACCACACCATCCTTGATGGTGACGGTGACATGTTCATCGGGAAAAAATGGATCGGAGCGCATGGCCGTCTCGACCCGGTCCTTTACTTCCGCATCGGGCACCGGGATTCGCTTGCCGGTCACCACGACGGAATTCAGATTGCTGCCTGGCGATGGGACGATGTCGGCCGCGAATACCGCAGTTGTGCAGCATGCCAGCCCGGCGAGAATCACCATGCGATTGCGCAAAAAACCCATTAGCGGGGCGCATCCATTGCGGCGGACTCGAATCGATCGTTAAACGGCCCATCAGATGACCGTACGGGATCATTGGCCGTTGATGCGGAGACGGGGAGGCGCACGACGAATCTGGAACCCACCCCTTCTAGACTCTCCACGAATACCTCTCCCTGATGCAGCGCTACAACCAGGGAAACGAGATGCAATCCGACCCCCGTGCCAGCAATGCTGGTCGCATTGCCGCCGCGGAAGTAGCGCTCGAAAAGCCTCTCTCGATCTCTTGCGGGAATGCCGATGCCATGGTCGCGCACTTGCACCACCAGCCAACCCGGCTCCTGCCGGGCAATAACCTCGGTCGGGCTCCCGGCCGGCGAATACTTGATGGCATTGGAGATCAAATTGCTGAACGCATGAAACAACAATTTTTGATCACCGTGGATGGTCGCCGGCAAAGATGAAAAGTCCTCGGTAATGACCGCGCCGCGAGTTGCATCGCGATGCGCCTGGCAGGCATCGCGCAGCAGCGCACCGGGATCGACGTCGTTTGGATGAAATACCGCATGTCCGTCCAGAACGCGAGATGCCCCCAGCAAGCTGTCCATGATATTGGTGATTCGTTGCACGGCGCTGCGGATGCGCGCGCCGCGTTCTGCGGCGTCCATCGGGTCGAGCCGGTCGCTCTTTTTTATGAGGCGCTGTGCATGTCCGTCGATGATGGTGAGCGGAGTTCGGAATTCATGAGAAGTCATCGAGACGAAATCTCGCTGCTGCGCCGTCAGCTGCCGCTCGTTCTCAAGGCCCTGCTCCAGGGCTGCAGCCTGCTCGAGCAAGCGGCGCTGACTGGTCGCCAGAGCAACCGCATTGTCCCGGAATACCGATACCGCCCGCGCCATTTCACCGATTTCATCGTCGCGCTGAATGCTGGGAATCGCAATTTCGGTATTCTGGCCTGCGAGCCTGCGCATACAGGTCGCCAGCTGCAGCAATGGCGCCAAAATGCCGCGGGTGATGTAGGCAATCACTCCAATCAACAGGAGCGCAGCTAACAACATGGCTGCCATGATCATGTTGCGGGCGTGCGAGTAAGTGGCGGCGGCCCGATCCGTATCCTGGCGCGCTTTGAGCACGGTTTGATCGGTGAGGCGACTCAATATGTCGCTGGACGCATCAAACGCCCGGCGCGAATTGGTGCTGTACAAAGTGACGGCTTTGGCGCTCTGTCCGGCGCGTGCCAGCGCGATCACCTGAGCTGCGACCGCCTGATATGCCGCCCATTGCTTGGAGAATTGCGCATACAGCGAGGCTTCCGAGGGGTCCTGAGCGATTTCCTCATAGGCACGCTGACTGGCGGACACCGTGTCGTGCAGCGATGCAATTTCCTTCTCGCTGGCGGCAAACTCCGGCGGCGTCGAAGACAACAGGCGATTCGCCTCGGCGGCGCGGTAGTCGGACATGTAGTTGCTCAAATCGCCGAGAATGCGGGTGTCGCGCAGCCAATGATTGCGGATAACCTCGGAGACGTGGTTAACATCGCTGAGGCGGGCGAAGCCGACGGCCCCCAGCCCCAGAAGCAGCAAGAAAAGCAGCGCAAAGACCGAATACAGCCGCACACGAATGGAATGCGAATGCAGCCAGCGTCTCGCACGCCGCCATTGCTCGCCCGACACATGGCGACGCACTGTACTGGGTTCAATCCGGCCGTTCATCACTTGGTCCATCGGTTTCCCTGAGGTTCGATTAGGCGCCCCGCAGCGGCCTTGACTACCGCCTCGGTGCGCGTGGCCACATTTAATTTGCGGCAGGCGTTTTCAATATGAAAATTTACCGTTCGCTTTGCAATGCTCAGGATGGTAGCAATCTCGGGCGAAGTTTTCCCGCGCGCCGACCAAGTCAGGCATTCCACTTCTCGATCGTTCAGAGCCACGTGGCGCGACAACACTTCATTGCGCGCACCCTTTCCCAAGCGTGCATCAATTATGGCCGCCAGAATCTCAAAATCGACCGGCTTTGTGACGTAGTCATCGGCACCCAGACGCCGACCCTTCAGTTCGCTGTCGCGATCCGTGCGCGCAGTGAGAAAAATGAAAGGCACGGCGTCGAACTGCGGCGCGAGAGCGATCAAGCGCTCCATAACCTCAAAGCCGGTCATACCCGGCATATTGATGTCGCAGAGCACGAGATCCGGACCAATTTTGAGGATCGCGCTCAAGCCCGCGTTACCATCGGCTGCAATTGTGACGCTGTAGCCGCGCTCCTTTAGATCCTCCGCTATCAACGCGGCCGTCTCGGCGTCATCCTCGATACAGAGTATCTGTTTACCCGCGAGGGCCATCGTCGAGAACTCCGAAATATAGGCAGGATATCAAGTGGCGAGGATTATCGCGCTTGCCCGCCGGCAAGACATCCATTTTCGCAGTCTCACGATTCCACCAGCCGCCGCCGAGGGCCTGGTAGAGCGCGGCGGTATCGCCGAATCGAGTCGCTTTAGCCTGCGCCAAGCTCAGGACGGCTTGTCGATACGCCATGTCGGCGGCAAGATCAGTGAGGTAGTCGGCGTAACCATACTGCATCCGCCGCTGCGTCAGTTCGAGCGTCGCTTTGGCCGCGCGTTCCGCCTCCACTGCGGCGGCCAAAGAGTCGGCGTCAGCCACGATCGCGTGCAGCGAGTCCGCGACATTCTGGTACGCCGTCAGAACCGTGCTTTGGTACTGAGCGGCGGCTTGCAGCAGCGCCTGATCGGCGGCGCGCTTCGTGTGCAGCAGGGTGCCTCCGGCGAACACAGGCTGCGTGACATCGCCAACCAGGCTCCAGAACGGCCCACCGGAGCGAAACAGCCACGGAAATTCGCCGGCGGTTCCACCAATCGCGCCGCTAATGGTGAACTGCGGCAGCATGGCCGCAATCGCAACGCCGACCTGGGCATTGGCCGAGCGCAGTTGTTCCTCGGCGGCGCGAATATCCGGACGCTGCTCGATAATATTCGAAGGCAGGCTCACCGGCAGCTCAGCAGGCAAAGTAAGCGACGCGAGCTCGAAGGTTTCCTCCACGTCCTGGTTGGGCAGATGGCCAACCAAAGCGCGGATCAAATCCCGAGTCTGCTCGAATTGCTTCTGCAGAGGCGGCAGCAGCGCCTTGGCCTGCGCCAGCTGCAGCTCCTGAGCAGCCACGTCGATCTCCATTGCATAGCCCTGTTTGAATTTGTCACGCAGCAGTCGCAAGGATTCCTCGTTATCGGCAATGATTTCTTTGATTGCGGCGATCTGCGCTCGCGTCGATGCCTCTTGGATGGCTGCGCCGACGACGTTGGATGCGAGAGTGAGATATGTCGCCTCGAGCTCGAAGCGTTGCATCTGGGCCTGGGCGTCCAACGATTCCACTTTACGGCGGTTGCCGCCGAAAACGTCTGGCGTGAATCCCACGTTCAGCTGCGCGGTTTGGAAATTATATATGACGGGTTGGGCTGGCCCGCTGGGGCTGATGTTCTGTCCGCTGCCCTGCACGCCCGGCGCCGATGAGGTCGCCGTGTTGCCGGGTAGTTTTTGACGCTGAAAATTGTAGTCGGCGTTGATCGTCGGATAGAAATATCCTTGTTGCGCGTAGACCATCTCTTGCGCTTGCCGGAGCGCGGCTTGCGCGGCTTTGACGGTCGGGTTGGCGATAAAAGCTCTCTGCAACAGCGAGTTGATCGCCGGCGAGCCAAAGGCTTGCCACCACGCATGAGGCAGTTCCTGCCCGATCACCAGCCGCTGCGCATCGCCCCCGTGTATGTTCGCCGCGGCAGTGGCATCCGGCAGCGGCGTCGTCGTGTAGCCCGCTCCGTCCGGCGCTTGCGGCTTGTGGAAATTCGGTCCCACCGCACAACCGGCCACCACGGCCATGCAAACCGTACAAATTGCATGCGAGCGGAAGGCGTTCGGCATAGTTACTGATTCGCGGCGACAGGATAGCGAGCACATTGTGAGCTACGCCGCTACCGCGATGTAACTGTGAATCTTCACTGTGAACATTCACAGTGAACACTCACAGTAGCCTTAGGTAAGGCACCTCGACATCATGCGGAGCTGATTATGAGCGAGGTCCGCATGCACCATCCGAACTTCAATTCGCGATTCAAGGGTCGAAGCACGCTGGTCGCTACGAGCGCGCTGCTTTTCTTCGCAATCGTCGCGGCAGCGGTTTACTCAGGATCGCACGCCAACACCGCTGCCCAGGCTCCGCCGCCTGCCGCTGCAACAGCGCCGGGCGCCGATACGGTAAAGCTCTCGGACTCGCAGCTCAGTTCGATCAAAGTGGCGGCGGTTGCGGATCGTGGATTTCTCGTCGAGAAGGACGCGATCGGCAATATCGATTTCAACCAGGACAGGAGTGTCCAGGTATTTGCGCCCTATCAGGGGCGGATCATTCAGGCCCTTGCGGATCTCGGCGATGAAGTAAAGAAAGACCAGGTCCTGTTCACCATAGAAAGTCCAGATTTCATCGCCGCAGAATCCAGTCTCATCTCCGCGGCGGCGGCGCTTGTCCAGACCAGCAGCGCGCTGATGCGCGCCCGCACACTATACGCGTCGAAAGGCATTGACCAGAACGACTACGAGACCGCGGTCGCCAGCCAGCAGAGTGCCGAGGGCGCACTTCGGGCAGCCCGCCATGCAGTTGCCATTTTCGGAAAGACCGAGACTGAGATCGATCTTATCGTGGCGTCGCGCATGATCGAAACCGCGCTCATCGTTAGGAGCCCGATCACGGGCCGAATTACCGCCCGAAATGCAGCGCCCGGCCTACTTGCACAACCAGGCAATCCGCCCGCCCCCTATGCGGTCGCAGACCTTTCAACCATGTGGATGCTGGCGAATGTGCCAGAGGCTGATAGCCCGCAGTTCAAGCCTGGGCAACCGGTCAGGGTCTCGGTCATGGCCTTTCCCGATTGTTCTTTCAGCGGCAAGATCACCGCCATCGGCGCGACGGTGGATCCCAATTCGCGCCGCATCACTGTGCGCTCGGAGATCAAGGACCCGAACCACGAGCTCAAGCCTCAAATGTTCGCCACGTTCGTCATTCTCACGGGTGCGCCGGTGCGCGCTCCCGCCGTGCCGCTGAATGGAGTCGTGCGCGAGGGCGACGGCACCATGTCGGTGTGGGTGGTCGGCAACGATCCGCATCGCTTTACGCGCCGCAGCGTCAAAATTGGCCGCCAGCAAGACGGCTACGACGAGATTCTCGAGGGATTGAAGCCCGGAGAAACCGTCGCGGTCAACGGGGCGATATTCCTCAGCAACATTCTTTACGGTGGAGCCTCCTGAACGCACTCCCGAGTCGGCCGCGCTCCTGCCACATTGAAAGAGAAGGCTGATGATAAGGGCCGTTGTTCAATTTGCGCTCAGCCGCCGCGCAATAATTCTGTTGGGCTTGTTCGTATTCATCGCGGCCGGGTTGATCGCCTACTCGAAGCTCAATATCGAGGCCTATCCGAATCCCGCGCCGGTCATTCTTGAAATCACCGCGCAGGCCGCAGGGCTGTCCGCCGAGGAAATGGAAAAATACTATACGACACCGATGGAAATCGGCCTGTATTCCACGCCTGGCATCGACAACATTCGCTCGACATCTTTCTACGGCTTGTCGTTCGTCCGCGTTACTTTCAAATACGGGGTCGACTACTATTTTGCCTATACCCAGGCGGCATTGAGCCTGCAGCAAAATGTGCAGCTTCCTGGAAACCAGGTGGCACAGATCCAGCAGTCGAGCCTGGTCGGCGAGGTGTATCGCTACCAGGTGGTCGGTCCGCCGCATTTCGGGCTCACCAATCTGCGCACCGTTCAGGATTGGATCGCACTGCGGCGCTTGTCGACCATTCCGGGCGTGGTCGCAATCAATAGCTGGGGCGGCACCACCAAGGAGTTCGAGGTCGCGGCTGATCTCAACAAGCTGCAAGCCTACGGCATCACGGTGCCTCAATTGCTCACGGCGCTCGGCAATTCCAACATCAATGTCGGCGGCCGCGAGATCACCGTCGGACAGCAATCAGTGAACATCCGCGGCGTCGGATTGGTCGACGATGGCGGCGACGATGATCTCACTCAGGGCTATCGCGTCGATGACATTCAGAATGTGGTGCTTGGGCAGTTCAACGGTGTTCCGGTAATCGTCAAGGACGTGGCAACGGTCTACGTGGGTTTCGTGCCGAGACTCGGCATCGCCGGCCGCGATCATGAGGACGACGTCGTGGCCTCGATCGTGGTGATGGGCCGGACACAACATACGAATGATGTCGTGCCGCGAATCAAAGCCGCCGTTGCAACAATGAACACCGATGGCAGCCTGCCACACGGAGTGAAGTTGGTTCCCTATTACGATCGCACCACGCTGGTCAATGTCACAACCCATACCGTTCTGCACAATCTCATTTTTGGCTGCCTGCTGGTCTTTTTGATCCAATGGATTTTTCTCGGCGACCTGCGCAGCGCGATTATCGTCGGCGCCAACATTCCGTTCGCACTGTTCTTCGCCATAATCATCTTGGTGCTGCAGGGCCAGGATGCAAATCTCTTGTCGATAGGTGCGGTTGATTTCGGCATCATCATCGATTCGGCCGTCATCTTGGTGGAAAACATCTTTCGCAATCTGCAATCCATGCCGAATTTGCAGGCGCAGATGGTGGAGGCCCTTCGCCAAGGGACTTATGGGAATGACCCGACGGCCGGAAGCGCTTCGCATTGGAGCGTACGACTGCGGATGATTTACGTTTCGGCCTTGCAGGTCGACAGAGCAATCCTGTTCTCCACGGCGATCACCATCGCGGCGTTCGGCCCGCTGTTCACCATGCAAGGCGTCGAGGGACAAATTTTCGCGCCGATGGCGCGGACCTACGGTTACGCTCTGGCCGGGGCGCTGATCGCAACGTTTACGGTGTCGCCGGTACTGGCGTCGTTTCTGTTGCCGCAACGACTCAAGGAAACGGAGACCATCATCGTTCGGGGATTGCATCGAATTTATCGACCGGTTCTTGATTTCGCGCTGCGCAGAAAAAAGCTCGTGGTAGGGCTGGGCGTCGGATTTTTGGCGCTGGTGGCAATTCTGGTGCCTTTTTTAGGCAGTGAATTCCTACCAGCGTTGGAAGAAGGAAATTACTGGATCCGCGCGGCAATGCCGCAAACCATGTCGTTGGACGCCGGGACCGAGGCGACGCGCAAGATGCGCGAGATTCTGCTCAAGCATCCCGAGATCATCACCGTGGTGTCGCAACACGGTCGTCCCGACAATGGCAGCGACGCATCGCCTTTTTCCAATGTCGAGCTGTTCGCGCCGCTCAAGTCCTACGATGAATGGCCCGCCGGCATGAGCAAGGACAAACTCACAGCGCAACTGCAAGCAGAGTTCGACGCGGCGCTGCCGGGAGTGGTGTTCAACTTCTCGCAATACATCCAAGACAACGTCGAAGAGGCGCTCTCCGGCGTCAAGGGCGCGAATTCGGTCAAGATCATCGGCCCCAATCTCAATGTTTTGGAGAAGTTTGCGGGTCAGATATTGCAGGAAATGCAGCAGGTCAAAGGTATGGAGGATCTCGGAATTTTCCACATCGTCGGCCAGCCGAATCTCAACATCAAGGTCGATCGCGCCAAAGCGGCACGCTACGGGCTCAATACCGGGGATGTAAACACGGTGGTTCAGGTGGCAATGGCCGGCGCCGTCGCCACCACAGTGCTGGAGAGCGATCGGCAATTCAATCTGGCGGTACGATTGGAACAGAAATACCGCGACAGCATTGATAAAATCGGCAACGTTCCGGTCGCATACCAAGCTGTCAGCGGCACGACCTCCTATATACCGCTGCGCGAACTCGCCGCCATCAGCTTGGATTCCGGCGCATCCTACATCTATCACGAGGCTACGCAGCGCTACATTCCGATCAAGTTCAGTGTGCGGGGCCGCGATCTCGGCAGCACGGTGGCGGAGGCGCAGACGCGAATTGCCAAGAATATCCATCTACCGAGTGGCTACCGCATCATATGGGCGGGCGAGTTCCAGGATTTGCAGACCGCTAAATTGCGGCTGGCGGTGTTCGTGCCAATGAGCCTCGGTTTGATAATGATCCTGCTCTACAGCCTGTTCAGTTCGATCCGCGACAGCCTGCTCGCATTGGCCGGCATTCCCTTCGCCGCCGCGGGCGGCGTGCTCGCGCTGTTCGTGACGGGGCTGCCGTTCAGCGTTTCGGCTGCCATCGGATTCATATCCTTGATGGGCGTGTCGGTCATGAACGGAATTCTGGTGCTCACCTATTTCAACGAACTCAAGACCCAAGGCATGGGGCCGTTCGATGCCATGGAGCGCGCCGCTGAAAAGCGCATGCGGCCGATGCTGATGACAGCACTATCCGCCTGCATTGGTCTTGTGCCCGCCGCCGTCTCGACCGGCATCGGCAGTCAAGTACAGCGCCCGTTGGCAACAGTCGTGGTTGGCGGAATGCTCATCGGGCCTATCATGCTGCTCATCGTGGTCCCGGCGCTGCAACTCGTGTTCTTGCGCAAGTCGGCCCATGTCAACGGGGAAAACCCGCCTGAAACGGCGGAAGTTTGATGCGCGTACCCGCCCTCTTGGCAGTCATCGTCTTGGGGACACTCAATCCTGCCGCCGCCGGCAGCGGCGGGATCGCGATCGACCCCGCCGCGCGAGACTTCCAGCGGCCGCTCAGTCGCTGAGAGCGATCAGCAGCTGATCGACTGAGAGTGTGCCGGTAGTCGAATTGAACGGCCCGCTTGCGAACACATCGAGCAGCGTGGTGGTGCCATTCAAATCAGTATTCAGCGCCGTCACCAGATCCGTAAAGCTGCTGAATGATTCGAACTTCCAGCTGCTGCGATGGGCGATCGCAAACTGCGTCAGCGTGGCCGAGGCATCGGCCTGCAGCGTCACACCGGTGCTTAAGGTCGACGGGTTGATCGACTGCGGTCCGATCCTGATCACGTCATGCTCGGCGCTCTGCAGTCACGAGCGTCACGGCCGAGAAGTCCGGCGGCGGCGCAGGTATTTTGGCCGTGCCGAACGGCGTCACGAAGCCGTAGAAGCGTGCCGGACCGCCGTTCAGATTGGTGATCGAGAGCGCAGTGGGCACGCCGACCGTGTACGCCGCCGGATTCGCATCATTCGCGGTGCTGGTGCCGGTTCCCGCAAAATTGAACGCCGAGGGCGGCTGACCATCGAGCGCCTGCAGCATCAGCGTCAGGCCGTTGTACTGCGTACCATTCGCCGTGAAGGGCGTCGTGGCGAAGGTGGCTGGCGTATTGGACTGCAGCAATCCCCAATGGCGTCAGCATCAGGATCGCACTGCCATTGCTGGCATCCAGGGTCGGAACCCTAATCGTTATTGGTTGCGTGTCGCTCGAGGGCGATGCAATCGCCCGTGCAGCGCACCGAGAATTGTTCTCGCTGCCGCCTGCGCGGACAACCTTTCGCCGGGAAAAGACAGTATTTTGCGCAATGCAACTTTTACAATGTCGAAGCGCCGCCGTGGTCGAGGCAATATGTCAAGTGCGCTACGCGTGAGCACTTGCCGGATCGAGTCAAAGGCACTCAACATGGAACAATGAACACTCTCAAGAAAGCGGCGGGATTGAAATCATGAAGCACAAAAAGACGGGCGAATACTTGACGCCCGCACAATGCCCGCAAGCCGGTCGGGAACGCATGATCTTGCCGCAACCGATCGCACTGATAGCCATGAATAAGGACGATACCGAGCGGGCGATGCTGCAGCACATGCGCCGCACCGGTGCGGTTTTCATGATGGGACAGAACCCGGAGTTGCCGCTCATGCCCGAGCGACCCACGCTGCTGGATTTTTTTCACTACCGTTTCTCGGACGTTGCATTCATGCACCTGCTGCAATGTGCAAAGCTCGCGCTGGACTCAGGTCACGAGGAAAAAGTCGTGCTTGCCTGCCTGTTGCACGACGTTGCCAACGGCGCGCTGCTGCGTACCGATCACGGCTATTGGGGCGCGCAAATGATCGCCCCGTACGTCAGCGAGGAGATCGCCTGGGCTGTGAAGTACCATCAGGCGCTGCGTTACTTCGCAGATGAAGCGGTTGGCTTCAAGTATCCGGATGCCTACACCGCGTTTTTTGGGCCGGACTACCGGCCGTTCGAGTATCTCTGCCAGGCGCATGAAGAGGCGCGCAATCACCGCTGGTACATGACCTCGCGGCTGATCACGATGTACGACATCTACAGCTTCCAGGACGATTGGGACGTCGATCCCGATCAGTTCACCGACATCATCGGCAGGCATTTCAAGCAGCCTGAAGAAGGCCTCGGCTTTGACAACTCACCGGTGGCACACATGTGGCGCACCATGATCTGGCCGCACAATTTCCTGTAGTGACCTGACACCAAATCATCCGCCGCTGGCGGTCGTGGCAATCTTATCCTGCGTCTTGGTGTCGAAATCGCCGGCGTCATGACGTTCGTGCAGCTGGTCCGAAAGCTCGCCCCAGGCACAGTTGACCTTGCGCCCGCGTTGCACGGCCGGGCGCGCGGCGATGGCGTCGGTCCAGCGCTGGACATTGGCGTATTCCTGCACTTGCAGAAATTCACCCGCCCCGTAAATCCGGCCCTTCGCCAGGCCGCCGTACCAGGGCCAAACCGCCATATCGGCGATTGTATAGTCGGAACCCGCCAAGTACGCGGTTTGTCCCAGCCGCCGATCGAGAACATCGAGCTGGCGCTTCACCTCCATCGCAAACCGATCGATCGCGTATTCGATCTTCAGCGGCGCGTAGGCGTAAAAGTGGCCGAATCCACCGCCAAGATAGGGCGCGCTGCCCATCTGCCAGAACAGCCAGGACAAGCATTCGGCGCGAGCAGCGGCTTCGGTCGGCAGGAACGCGCCGAACTTCTCCGCCAGGTACAGCAAGATAGATCCCGACTCGAACACCCGAATCGGCGTTGCCTTGCTGCGGTCCATGAGCGCGGGGATCTTGGAGTTTGGGTTCACGGCTACGAAGCCGCTGCTGAATTGATCGCCTTCAATGATGCGGATCAACCACGCGTCGTACTCCGCGCCGCGAAACCCCTGCGCCAGCAATTCTTCCAGCATCACTGTGACCTTCACACCGTTGGGCGTCGCGAGCGAATAGAGCTGCAGCGGATGCCGGCCGATCGGCAGTTCCTTGTCATGCGTAGGTCCGGCAATCGGGCGATTGATGCTGGCGAACCGGCCGCCATTCTCCTTGTTCCATGTCCAGACTTTCGGGGTTGTGTATGTCGTCGTGTCGTTCATAAGCAAAGCTCCGCTGCCATCCGGCAATTATCCCACGCCTCCGCCCTGCATCAACCGCTGGTTGTACGCCGCTGCTACAATAATCTTGCGGGACTATTTGGATTCGTTTCGGGAGGATCGTTGCGTCATGCCGACATTCGATATCTTGCGTCGCGAGACGGACATTCGTTCATTCAAACAAGGCGAGACGATCTTCAAGAAGGGAGACCCCGGGGAGTGCATGTTCGCAGTCGTCACAGGCGCCGTCGAGATCCACCTCGGCAACACCGTCGCGGAACGCATAGCACCCGGCGGGGTGTTCGGTGAAATGGCGCTTATCGATAAACAGCCCCGCAGCGCGACCGCGGTGGCAGCTGTTGATTGCAGCCTTGCCGCCATTGACGAAAAAAGATTCCTGCGGTTGGTTGAACAGACGCCGAGATTCGCGCTGCAGGTAATGCAAGTGATTACGGAACGCCTGCGGCGGGCGAACTCGCACTAGCGGGGGCGGGAGCCAGGTACACATGGTATAGCGCGAGCAGCCCGTAACCCTTCGCCAGCGGCATGCGGCCAATGTACTGCATCGTCAATCCGTCGACGCCGGTGGCTGCAGCCACGGCTGCGAATGCGCTGCTGGCGTAGACCTGCCCGGGCGGGGTGATCGGCTCGATGCGCGCGGTGCGGCTCGTGTGAGGTCCGGTGTACAATGGCGCGGCTGTGACCGGATTGCGCCCGCAGTAGACCGGCCCGCAATGCAAAGCGATTCTCATGTTCAAGCCGCCGGGCAGCGCGCGCGCGGCCCAGTCGGTGTGGGTCACCAGCTTGTTGAGCTGCAGGGCGTAGTATCCCGCGTCGCGCACGCTGGCAAACACCATGTACAGCCCATCACCGGTGGTCTCGACGTGTTCCGGACGTTGCGCGGTACGCAAGTTCAGGTCCGCGACCGCACCCAGGAACTGATTGACGAAGTTCGGCGTCTGGTCTTCGCTCAGCGCACTGTAGCCGACTACATCGGCAAACAACATGGCGCGAATTTCGTGGGAGAATCCTACCGGCTGCTGTTCGGACGCGGATGCTGCGTGCATTGACTCGGATACCGACGCAGTGTCGGGAATCTCCGGCATGCGAATTTGCTCCAGCGTCACATTCTGCGACTGCCAAATCCGCACCAGCGAAGCTGCGCCGGCTCCGCCTGTGGACGGCCTACCATCCCAGACCGCAAGGCCGTGCAGCTGCGTGTTGAGCACTTGGGCACGCAAACGCGCCATCCCGGTCAGGACCAGGTTTGCGTATTCAAAGGTCGCGGTACTGCCGCGAGCGCGATGATCGCTGGTAATCGTCACGCTGTCCGCGGCAGCGATTGCACGTTCGAAGCGCTCGCCCCAGCCGCCCGATGCGAAATCGACACTGACGCGGTGAAACTCGTCCGCCGGGAAAGGCAGAACGATGTGGGTTTCGCCGCCGACTTCCCGCATCGCTTCGAGGCACAGAATGTCTGAACCGCAGGCCGCCGAACCATACGCGGCCAGCGGCCGAAGAATCTCGAACTTCTTGCGAATCGCCGCTGCCATGACCCCCTCCATGGCGATCGGGAACCGCGGTTTTTTGCGCGTCAATTGGTCGATCATGTGTCCCGTGTACATCACAACCGGCGGGATCTTCAGAATTTCAAGGATTCTCGCGCTGGGCCCGGGCAGGCAGGTGGCGAGCAGCACCACCTGCCGGCGCGTGCTCGCGAGATTTCCGAAACTGCCGGTGGCGAGACTTGCCGCACGCGCATAGTAGGCGGTCGTCTCTGCCTCATCGCCGAGGATCAGGGCTGCTTCTCCGAGCGTGGCCTGAAGCCAGTAGTCGCTCGCTGCGGACGGGTTGCCTGGTGCGCGCCCGCAGAGATCCCGCACTTCGGCCGCAATACCGCGAGCGCATTCAAGGTCGCCCTGCAGCACCGCGATGGTGGCGGCGTTGATGCCGGTGTAGCCGGCAGCCGAGGCCACGGCGCCCCGCCGGGCTACTTCGTACGCCTGGTAATAAATCCTGAAGGCCGACGCCAGATGTTCGGTGCGACCCGCGGCATTCGCGGTCCTGAGCGCGAGATCCTTGTGCGTGCGCGCCAGCATGCCGAGCGTCTCCGCGTCGGAGGTACCCTCGGCGGCGAGATCGGTGAGCAACTGATTCGCCAGTTCAACATCGCCGCTGCGCGCGAGGGCCAGCCCTTGGAGTTGCCGCAGACGAAGATTTCCCGGACAAATGCGCAAGCCTTCCTGTACGGCGTTATAGGCAAGCAGCGGCTCGCCCTGCCGCAGGTAGTGTTCGACGCTTGCGATCCCTGACTGTGCCTCCGGCGGCAGCTGCGGTTTGGCATTGTCGACCATATCAGGAGATTCTACAGGCGCAACGCGGCAGGCTATGCACCGTTCGCGTCTGCGACGACCGTAAAGCGGCCGACCGCACTAGTTAATGGTTTACCTGTCCGACAATCGGCGGCTGCGGGTCTTTTGGCGGCGGCGCCGGCTCGACGGGCACCAGCGGCATATTATAGACATCGACCTTGGGTTTTTTGGCTTCCTGCTCCTGACGCTGCTTATCCTGACTCAAGCGCAGTTGCTCGCGGTTTCGCTCGAATTCAGCGGCACGCTTTGCCTCCTCGGCAGGCGCGTCCTTGCTTGCAAGGCGATCGATGGCGATACGCGCATTCAGACAATCCGAATCCGTGCGGGCCTTCGCTGGATTTTGATTGCACTTCATGAGCACGCCGTCGAGAGCGACCCGATCTTCCATGAGATCGGATACCGTCATGGGCGGAATTCGCTTGGGACCGCAGGCCGCCATACACAATGTAATGGCGGTCAGGCACCCGCAGGCGATGATTGATTTGTTTGAAACTGGCATATAGCTTCCCAACAGCAATGTTACCCAAAACCTGTCGCCACGCGACCCCGTGGTTGTGACGCGTCTCACGACTTGACAATGTTCTTATGCTAAGTCCTACACGAGTGGCGTGTTTGACCCCGCCGAAGCGCATGTGTACCGTTCTCTAGCCATGCCGACCGCGAAAGCCAAAAATGAGCCGATGCCCGACTTCGAGACAGCCATGCGCGATCTTGAGGAACTGGTCGCACGTTTGGAGCAGGGCGATTTGCCTCTGGAGGAGTCGCTGGCGGCGTTCGAGCGCGGTGTGATGTTGACGCGCGCCTGCCAAAGCGCATTGAAGGAAGCCGAACAGAAAGTCGAGATCTTGTTGAAGAAAGCCGGTGAGCCCGCAGTTGAAGACTTCACGCCCGACGAAACTAAAAGCGGCTGAGCACGACCTCGACGCGGACGCGATGGCGGCGCGCATGCGCGGCTATCAAACGCGCGTGCAAACCGTACTCGAGGGCGCGCTGCCGGCCGCAGACTTGATACCACAGCGTTTGCATGCGGCGCAGCGCTATGCGGTATTAAGCGGCGGTAAGCGCTTGCGACCATTGCTGGTGTATTGCACGGGAGAAGCACTGCATGTCCCGGTCGCTTCGTTGGATGCACCGGCCGCGGCGGTGGAACTCATTCATTCTTACTCGTTGGTGCACGATGATCTGCCGGCGATGGACGACGATGACTTGCGCCGCGGTCAACCTACGACACATCGTGCCTTCGATGAGGCAACTGCCATACTGGCCGGCGACGCACTGCAGGTATTGGCCTTCTCGTTGCTGTCTCGCGACCGCACGTCAGGCACGAGTTCCGAAACCAGATTGAAGATGATTCAAATCCTGGCGGATGCCAGCGGCACGATGGGCATGGCGGGCGGCCAAGCGATCGATCTGGCCGCCGTCGGTCGAGCACTGAATCTTGAGGAACTCGAAGCCATGCATCGGCTCAAGACCGGCGCCTTGATCCGTGCAAGCGTGTTGATGGCGGCGGCGTGCTCGCCGGGCTTGAGCAGCGCCGCTTGGGACGCGTTGGATCAGTATTCGCAGGACATCGGACTCGCATTTCAAATCCAAGACGATATTCTCGACGTCGAGGGCAAAACGGAAGAAATCGGCAAAACCAGCGGCGCGGACGCCGCACGGGCCAAACCTACCTACCCCAGCGTCCTCGGACTCGAAGCGGCCAAAATCCGGGCGCGCGAGCTCAAAGCTCGCGCTTGCGAAAGGTTGGCGCCCTTGGGCGAAGGGGCCCGGGTACTGGCATGGCTCGCCTCCTATGTAATTCAGCGGCGGGTTTGAGGGATTGATGGCCGATATCGCGCAATTAGAGGGGAAATCGCGCGATTGAAGGCGTGAATTCCGCCTGTCGGTCTTGAGCCATCGAGGCGCTTCAGCCAAATCCGGCCGAATGGTCTAAAATTCTTGAGATATGCGGTTTCGGCACCATATTCGCGCTGGATCGCTCCTTTAGGAAATGAATATGAACGTCGCCGTCCCCTCGAAGAAGCCGCATACCCAGCCCGTGGCGGACGTGCAAGGCCACGCCGACACGCGCCAAATCCCCATCAACAGGGTGGGCATCAAAGACATCTATCATCCCGTCAAAGTGAAGGATCGGTCGCGCGGCGAGCAGCACACGGTCGCAAATTTCAACATGTATGTGAATTTGCCGCATAATTTCAAAGGCACCCACATGTCGCGATTCGTGGAAATATTGCATCGCCACGAGCGCGAAATCTCGGTCGAGTCATTCGGCGCGATGCTTCAGGAGATGACCGAACATCTGGCCGCTACCTCCGGTCATATCGAAATGACTTTTCCCTACTTCGTCATGAAGAAGGCCCCGGTGTCCGGCGTCGAAAGCCTGATGAATTACCAGGCAACGATTTTCGGCGAGCACCACGATGGCAAGACTGACGTTTGGCTCAAGGTGGTGGTACCCACCACCAGCCTGTGCCCCTGTTCAAAGGAAATTTCCGACTATGGCGCCCATAATCAGCGATCGCACATAACCTTGACGGCGAGGCTCGCGGAGCACATGTGGCTGGAAGAACTCATCGACATTGCCGAGCGCGAGGCCTCGTGCGAGGTCTATGGAATACTGAAGCGACCCGACGAAAAATTCGTCACCGAGCGCGCCTACGATAATCCGAAGTTCGTTGAGGATACGGTGCGCGATGTGGCGGTGGCGCTCAACAACGACCGGCGCGTGCGCGCTTATGTGGTCGAGTCAGAGAATTTCGAGTCGATTCACAATCATTCGGCCTATGCGATGATTGAGCACGACAAGGAAACCGCCGCTTAAGCCGTGCCGCGCTCGGCGCTCTGCAGCCGTCCGATCATGCTGCGCAGGAACACCTGATTGAAGCGCAACTGACACTCTGTGGATACCTGTTCCAGCAGGGTTGAACTCACCTTCATCACCGTTACCGAGCTGGCCGCGATGATCGTCGCGGTGCGTTTGGCGCCGCGTACATAGCTGGTCTCGCCGAAGCAGTCGCCGCTATCCAGATAGCCCAAAGCCCTGCCGAGCCGTTGTACGCTGACGCGTCCCTGCACGATGATGTAAAAGCGGTCATCCATCTCGCCTTCCTTGACGATTTCCTCGGCATCCGCGTAATCCTGCCAACTGCTGGCGCGCAAAACCTCCCAGATTTCGCCGTGCGAGAATTCATGGAAGAATTTCAACTTGCGCAGCAGGCTGAACTGTTCCTGCTGATCGATGCGGTTGTACTGCGCGCGCAGCTTCTGATGCACTCGCGTCAGCTCAGCGGCGAAGTCAAGACCGGTCTTGTAGCGCTTTTCTGGATCCTTCTGCAGAGCCATCGCCGTAACGTTCTCGAGTTCCTCGGGGATCTCGGGGCGCAGCGTGTGGATCGGCGGCGGAGTCGCAAACACGATCTGATGTAGGAGCTTCTGCAGATTGCCGGCTCTGAAGGGCCGGGTGCCGGTCAATAGTTCGTACATCACAGCGCCCAGCGAATACAAATCCGAACGATTGGTGAGCTCAATCGACTGCACCTGCTCGGGGGACATATATGAAGGGCTGCCGGCGATGCCTTCGATTCTCGAGATCTCGGAATCGGCGACCAGCGCAATGCCGAAGTCGATGATGCGCACATCGCTGTCGAGGGTGAGCATGATGTTGCTGGGCTTGATGTCGCGGTGAATGACGCCGCGGCTGTGCGCATAGTGCAGCGCGCGCGCTGCCTTGTACACCAGCTCGACGACATCGTCGATGCGCAGCAAGTTGTCGGGGCGGCAGTAGGCCGCGAGCGTACGTGCACCGTGCACATGCTCGGTGACGATGTAGCAATGGCCGTTCTCTTCGCCGGCATCGTAGATCGGCAGAATGTTCGGGTGCTGCAGCATGCCGACCATGTGCGCTTCGGAGAGGAACATCTTGCGCGCGATCCGTTTGCGATTTTCATCGCTGGTGGCATCGACGTTGTAGACCTTGATGGCCACATCGCGGCCGTAATAGGGATCATGCGACAGATAGACGACGCCGGTGCTGCCGCGTCCGACCTCGTTGATGATCACGTATTTGCCGATTTTCTCCGGCAAAGACTCGCGGCCCGTCTGGGCCCTTGCTTGATTGGTGGAGCGAGTAGTGGTCAAAGGGTAACCAGCGCTGCGGGCGTCATTCGACTTCAATGACGTCAAAGGATACTGGGGTGGCTGGGCCTAAACTGTGATTTGGGTCGAGGCTTAGGCGAAGTGGTCGAAACCTTGGGTGCCTGGCGCAAAATGCTCGCCGTTCAATGACCAAGAAACGCCCTCGCCTGAACGCAGTTCACCGATTGCGGTCAACGTTAAGTTCAATCGATCCGCCGCCGCCTGCAGTTCCGCATAGCGCTGCGGCGGCACGGCGAACAATAATTCGTAATCGTCGCCCGCGGCCAGTGCCCAGTCGCGCGCTTGTAGTGGATTTGCCGCCGCCCGCATGGCGGCGGAAAGCGGCAACCGCTCGACCGACACGTGTGCATGCAAACCGCTGGCCTGCGCAAGTTTCGGCAAGTCCCCCACCAGCCCATCGGAGAGGTCCATCGCCGCGGTCGCGAAGGAGCGTGCGGACTTGCCCAATTCCACCCGCGCGCAGGGATAGTCAAAGCGACGAATGAGTTCCTCGACATCGCGGCGCGCCACCGCCGCCGGCGGCATGCTGGAGAACTTGAGGCCGGCGCCCGCGTCTCCCAAGGTGCCGCTGACCGCCAACAAGTCTCCGGCCCGCGCGCCGCTGCGCCGCAGCGCCGTGCCGTGCGGCACATGGCCGAGTAGCTGTATGGTCACGGTGAGCGGCCCGCGCGTCGTATCACCGCCCACCAACGCCACCCCATGAGCGTCCGCGAGATCAAAAAGCCCCGCGGCAAACCTTTGCAGCCACTGGCGATCGGCACTGGGCAGCGTCAAGGCGAGCGTCGCCCAGGACGGTGTCGCGCCCATGGCTGCGAGGTCGCTCAAATTCACGGCAAGCGCGCGATGGCCTACCGAGCGCGCATCGGTACCGTCAGGGAAATGCCGCCCGGCCACCACGGTATCAACGGTGGCCACCAAATCCATCCCCGGTGGCAGCTCGAGCAGCGCCGCATCATCGCCGATTCCGAGAATGACGCCCGACTCGCTGCGCGGCGGCGCGGCCCGCGAGAAAAAGCGCCTTATCAATTCGAATTCGCCGAGCTCGGGTGGCTGCAAACTACCTCCTACTGCGCCGGGCGGCCATACTCCTGCGGCCGCAATTCCTGTGCGGCTCGATCCAGCACTGCGTTCACGAATTTATGGCCGTCGGTCGCACCAAATTGCTTGGTCAGCTGTACCGCCTCGGCAAGCGCCACACGGTACGGCAACTCCGCGCAGTACTCCAGCTCGTGCAGCCCCAGCCAAAGAATCGCATGTTCGATCGGATCCAGTTCATGCGGCGGAATCTCGCTCAAGCGCGACAGGCGCGAATCCAGCGCCTCGCGATTTGCCGCGACCCCTTCGATCAATTCGCGAAAGTACGAAAGATCGACGCGCTCCGCCTCCGGATCCGCGGCGAACTGCTGCTGCATGTCGGCCCAGGGATGCGGATTGATCTGAATCTGATACAGCGCCTGCAATGCGAGCCGGCGCGCGAGGCTCCGGGCTCGGTGCGCCGCGGCCCCCGCAGTCACTTAACTGTCCAGGCGGCGCATGAGATTCGCCATCTCGATCGCGACCAGGGCGGCATCCGCTCCCTTGTTGCCCGCCTTACCCCCCGCCCGGTCCACGGCTTGTTCCGCCGTGTCGGTGGTCAGTACGCCAAATGCGATCGGCACTCCTGTTTCCAGCGCGATTCGGGCGATGCCGCCGGCACACTCGCCGGCGACATACTCGAAATGCGGCGTTTGACCGCGGATCACCGCACCCAGTGCAATCAGCGCTTCGTAGCGACGCGACAGCGCAAGCTTGCGGGCTACGATGGGCATGTCAAAGGCCCCGGGAACGCGCACGATGTCGATCTGCTTGTCGCTGACGCCGTGACGCCTGAGTGCATCGAGCGCGCCGCGCACCAGAGCGTCCACCACGAAGTCATTGAACCGCGCCGCGATGAGCGCAAAGCGCAAATCCCGGGCCAGCAGCTCTCCCTCGATTATCTTCGGCTGATCATTGGGCACAAGTCAGTCCTCGCATGGTCGTTTCCCAGTATAAGCTGAAGCGGCGTTCAATCATTGCCGTCCACATAACTGGTTACCTCGAGGTCGAACGCGGCAAGGCCCTGCAACTGCTTGGGCGCGCTCAATACCCGCATGCGCTTCAAACCCAGATCCTTGAGGATCTGCGCGCCGATTCCGTAGGTTCTAACGACGGTGGCGCCGCTGCTGTGCAGCGCCGGTTTGGCGTCCAGATGACTTACGCTGGCCATGAAATTGCGGGGGGAATCTTCCGGCCGCAGGATCACGACCACCCCCGAGGCTTCCTTGGCCACGCGCAGCATCGCCGCGCGCAGCGGCCAACCGAGCGCCTCGTTACTGACCCCCACCACATCCCGCAACGTGTCCACGATGTGTACTCGCACCAGTGGTGGCACCGTGGAGTTCAAATCGCCTTTCACCAGCGCAATGTGCACGGTTTTGTTGACGTGATCTTCGTAGCAGCACAGGCGGAAGTGGCCGTACTCGGTCTCGACGGGCTCGTCATAGATCCGCTCCACGGATCGCTCGTTCTTCAGCCGATAGCGGATCAGATCCGCGATCGTGCCGATTTTCAGTCCATGACTTTTCGCAAATAGTTCAAGATCCGGCCTTCGGGCCATGGTGCCGTCATCATTCAGGATTTCGACGATCATGCCCGCGGGAGAAAATCCGGACAAACGCGCCAGATCGCAACCGGCTTCCGTGTGCCCGGCACGCGTCAAGACTCCGCCGGGCTGCGCCATCAGCGGGAATATGTGGCCGGGCTGACGCAAATCCTCCGGCCGTGCATTCGGCGCGACCGCGGTTTTGACGGTGTGCGCCCGGTCGTGGGCGGAGATGCCGGTGGTCACGCCTTCGGCGGCCTCGATCGACAAGGTGAAGTTGGTGCGATGCGTGGTGTCGGTATCGCTCACCATGAGCGGCAGACGCAACTGGCGGCAGCGCTCGCGAGTCAGGGTCAGGCAGATGAGACCGCGCCCGTAGCGCGCCATGAAATTCACATCCTCGGGCCGGACACATTCGGCGGCCATGATCAGGTCGCCCTCATTTTCCCGATCCTCGTCGTCCATGATCACGGCCATTTTGCCGCGGCGCAGATCCTCGAGAATCTCATCGATCGTATTGAAGGCAGCCATGTTTCGTTTCAACCTTCTGGTTTCGTCATGAGTCTTGCAAGATATCGCGCGACCACGTCGATCTCGATATTGACCTCATCCCCGACACCGAGCTCACCCAGCGTCGTGACCGCATGCGTGTGGGGAATGATATTGACATCGAATCGACAGCCGTCGACGTTGTTGACGGTCAGGCTCACGCCGTCGACGCAGATCGAACCCTTGGGCGCCACGAAGCGCGCGAGTCCTTCGGGCAGCTCAAATTCAAGGCGCCAGGAGCGTGCGTCTTGAGCGGCTTTCCTAAGTGTGCCGACTGCATCGACGTGGCCGCTGACCATGTGGCCGCCGAGCGCATCGCCGGCGCGCAAACTCGGCTCCAAATTGACCCGGGACCCGACCCGCAAGTGCCCCAAGGTCGTCTTCGTCAAGGTCTCGCGCGAAACATCGGCATAAAAACCGCTGTTCTCTTTGCGGGTCACGGTCAGACAAACGCCCTGCACACTGACGCTGTCGCCGATCGCAATTCGCGCGACATCGAGGCCCGCAGCGTCGACGCCCAATTCCAAGTCGCCGCTTGTTGGCGCGATGGATGTAACGCGGCCGGTTGCCGCGATGATTCCGGTGAACATGATTTACGGGCTCTTGATGCTCAATATGAGGCGCATATCATCTCCAATTCGCTGCTGGTCGCGAAATTTCCATGCGGGCAAACCCGGCAGCGCCGCGGCGCCGATACGCAGCAGCGGAGCCGCATCGGCGCCGAGCAGCTGAGGCGCGACATACAACACCAGCTCATCGACCAGCCGGCTGGCGAAAAACGCTCCCGCCAGCGTGGGCCCGCATTCGAGCAGCACCTCGTTGATCTCCAATGCGCACAGGCGCTGCATCACCGCATTGAGATTGAGGCCGCCGGCGGCGCGCGGCACCCGTTCGATCTGCAAATTGTCGAGCGATTTTTGCGGTGCATCGGCAGCGGCAAACACCAGGGCGCCGTCGCCTTTGAAAATCCTCGCGTCGGGCGCGCTCCGTAGCGTGGTGTCGAGCACCACCCGCAGCGGCTGGCGCACCCACGGGCCATACGCCAAGCGCACATCCATGCGCGGATCATCGGCGCGCACCGTGCCAGATCCCGTGAGCACCGCGGAACTGCGCGCCCGCCAAACCTGCACGTCGGCGCGCGATGCCTCGCCGCTGATCCACAACTTTGCGCCTGATGCAGGCGCCGTCCGCCCATCCAAGCTCATTGCCAGCTTCAGTCGCACGAACGGTCGGCCACGTTCAAAGCGCGAAAAAAAACCGACGTTGAGTTGCCGCGCCTCGTCGGCAAGCCCACCCACCGACACCGCGATGCCCGCCGACCTCAGGCGATCGATTCCGCTGCCGGCAACCTTCGGGTTGGGGTCGCGCGAGCAGCACACCACGCGTTCCACGCCGGCAGCCACCAACGCGTCGGCGCAGGGCGGCGTTCTGCCGGTGTGGCTGCAGGGCTCGAGAGTGACGTAAACCGTGCCGCCCCGCGCCTGCACCCCGGCCGCGCGCAGCGCCAGGATTTCCGCATGCGGCTCGCCCGCACGCTGGTGCCAACCCTCCCCCACGACGCGCCCGGCATTGGTCAGCACGCATCCGACCCGCGGATTCGGGTCGGTGGTGTAGAGACCCAGCGCAGCCAACTCCAGCGCCCGCACCATGGGCGCCCGGTC
Organism: uncultured Gammaproteobacteria bacterium; assembly: GCA_963787695.1. GTDB lineage: Bacteria > Pseudomonadota > Gammaproteobacteria > Steroidobacterales > Steroidobacteraceae > Bog-1198. The sequence goes on along the minus strand of CAWBDX010000002.1, from coordinate 3,322,530 downwards.
TTGCGCTGAGAATTCCTCGCTCATTTTTTCTCTTGGTCGCCCGCGGCATCGCCAGGAAGCAGCGGCAATTGATCCTGATTGGGCTCGCGGCGGCGGCGATGACGCCGCAGTTGGTCGATTTCCGTGCGGAAGGCGTCCAGATCTTGAAAGCTGCGGTACACGGAGGCGAAACGCACATAGCCCACTTCATCCAGGTGCCGCAGTTCCTCCATGACCATTTCACCGATACTGCGCGAGGCGATTTCACGCTCACCGAGGCTGCGTAGCTTGTGGCAAATTCTCGCCGCCGCAGCTTCGATGGCCTCGCTCCCAACCGGGCGTTTTTCGAGCGCTTTGTGCATGCCGTTGAGCAATTTCCTCTCGTCGAAAGCCTCGCGGCTGCGATCACCCTTGATAACCGTCGGCAGCAGCAGTTCGGCCGATTCAAAGGTCGTGAAACGTTCCGCGCACGCCAGACATTCGCGGCGCCTGCGAATCTGCCGTCCTTCGCCGGCGAGACGGGAATCGATGACCTTAGTCTCCGTGTGAGCGCAGAATGGACAATGCATGCGGCCTACTTACGGCGACTCGGTGCGGGCCGCTGTGCTCACGCATATACCGGGAATCGCCGGCATAAAGACGCCACCTCGGCTCGCGCGCGATCGACGACCGATTCATCGCCCAAGGCGTCCAGCACATCGGCGATCCAATTGGACATTTGCCGCACTTCGGGTTCTTTGAAGCCTCGGGTCGTCACCGCCGGTGTGCCGATCCGTAGCCCGCTGCTCACCGACGGCGGCCGCGGATCGTTGGGGACCGCGTTTTTATTGACCGTCATGTGCGCCCGGCCCAGCGCTGCATCGGCATCCTTGCCGGTGATGTTCTTGTCGATCAAATCGAGCAGAAACAAATGATTGTCGGTGCCGCCGGAAACGATCTTGTAGCCGCGCTGCTGTAGAACCTGGGTCATCGCGCGAGCGTTGGCGACCACTTGCGCGGAATAGATCTTGAATTCAGGCTGCAGAGCTTCGAGAAACGCCACTGCTTTGGCTGCGATCACATGCATCAGCGGTCCGCCCTGAATTCCCGGAAACACCATTGAATTGAGTTTCTTGTGCAGCTCGGGATGCGGGCGCGCGAGAATCAAGCCGCCGCGAGGACCGCGCAAGGTCTTGTGCGTGGTTGTGCTGACCACGTCGGCGATGGGCACGGGATTCGGGTACGCCCCGGCAGCCACCAGGCCGGCGACATGCGCCATGTCGACAAACAAATAGGCGCCGACCGAATCGGCAATGGCGCGAAACCGCGCCCAGTCGACGATGCGCGAATAGGCGGAAAATCCGGCCACGATCATTTTCGGGCGGTGCTCACGCGCGAGAGCGTCCACCTGATCGTAATCGATGTGCCGGTGTCGGGCTCAATGCCGTATTGGACGGCTCTGAAGAGCTTGCCGGAAAAATTGGGTTTCGCCCCATGCGTCAGGTGGCCGCCGTGATCGAGACTCATCCCCAAAATCGTGTCGCCGGGATTGAGCAGAGCGAAATACACCGCGGCGTTCGCCTGCGAGCCGGAATGCGGCTGCACGTTGGCGTAGGCTGCACCGAATAACTGCTTGGCGCGGTCGATCGCCAGGGATTCGGCGATATCCACGTACTCGCAACCGCCGTAATAGCGCTTACCGGGATATCCTTCGGCATACTTATTGGTCAGCACCGACCCTTGCGCCTCGAGCACCCGGGGACTCGCATAATTCTCGGAAGCGATCAGTTCGATGTGATCCTCTTGACGGGCGCGTTCGCCCGCAATAGCTTGCGCGAGCTCAGGATCGAAGCCGGCAATGGCCATTTGGGCGCTAAACATGAAGTGGTCTCCAAAGATAGCCGGTAATTATAGCTCATCCGACTAGTGTTCCCTAGCGCGACGCATCCGCACCGTGACAAGCACAGGTGAGACGCGGATAATTGCACTTCGTTTCCGCGCGCAGTCACGCGATCACTTCAATACAGGCATCAGATGGCTCAGTTCATCTACACCATGAACCGGGTTGGCAAAGTCGTGTCGCCCAAGCGCATTATTTTGCGCGATATCAGCCTGAGTTTTTTCCCCGGCGCCAAGATCGGCGTGTTGGGACTGAACGGTTCAGGCAAATCGACGTTGCTGAAAATCATGGCCGGAGTCGACCAGGACATCGAGGGCGAGGCGCGCGCGCAGACCGGATCAAGGTCGGTTACCTGCCGCAGGAACCCGTGCTCGACGACGCCAAGAGGGTGCGTGAAGTGGTAGGCGAAGGCGTCGGCGAAGTACAAAGCCTGATCGATCGTTTCAATGCGATCAGCGACAAATTCGCCGAACCCTTGTCCGACGACGAAATGAACAAGCTGATGGAAGAACAGGCAAAACTGCAGGACAAAATCGATGCCGTCGGCGGTTGGGAGCTGGAGCGAAAACTCGAGATCGCCGCTGACTCGTTGCGCCTGCCGCGCTGGGAGGCAGTGGTCGGACAAGCTTTCCGGCGGCGAGAAGCGCCGCGTCGCCCTGTGCCGCCTGCTGCTGTCCAAGCCCGACATGCTGCTGCTCGATGAGCCGACCAATCATCTCGACGCCGAATCGGTGGCGTGGCTCGAGCATTTCTTGGAGGAATACCCGAGTACCGTGATTGCGGTGACCCACGACCGCTACTTTCTCGACAACGTCGCGGAGTGGATACTGGAGTTGGATCGCGGCCACGGCATCCCGTGGCAGGGAAATTATTCGTCCTGGCTGGAACAGAAGGGCCAGCGTCTTGCTCAGGAAGAGCGCCAACAGGACGCGCTGGCAAAAACCTTGAAGCGCGAGCTCGAATGGGTGCGCGCCAATCCGAAAGCACGGCAGGCCAAATCCAAGGCGCGTCTGCAGCGCTATGAAGAATTGGCATCGCAGGAATTTCAGAAGCGCAACGAGACCAACGAAATCTATATCCCGCCGGGCGATCGACTGGGCGATCTGGTCATCGAATGCAAGAACCTGCGCAAAGGCTACGATGATCGATTACTGATCGATACCTTGAGCTTCACCCTGCCTCCGGGAGGCATCGTCGGCATCATCGGACCCAACGGCGCGGGCAAAACCACGCTGTTTCGCATGCTCTCCGGCGTCGAGAAGCCCGACAGCGGCGAAATTCGCGTTGGCCCGAGCGTGAAACTCGCCTATGTCGATCAGTCGCGGCAAGCTCTCAACGACAAGAACACCGTGTGGCAGGAGATTTCCGGGGGTCTCGATCTGATCAAGGTCGGCAACTACGAGACCTCCTCCCGCGGCTACGTCGGCAGGTTCAACTTCAAGGGTGTGCAGCAGGGACAGATGATCGGCGATCTATCGGGCGGCGAGCGCAACCGCGTGCACCTCGCGAAAGTATTGAAGGCCGGCGGCAATGTCCTGCTGCTCGACGAACCGACCAATGACCTGGATATCGAAACGCTGCGCGCTTTGGAAGACGCATTGGTAGCTTTTCCAGGATGCGCCGTCGTTATCTCGCACGATCGCTGGTTCCTCGATCGAATCGCCACGCATATCCTCGCCTTCGAAGGCGATTCTCAAGTCTTTTGGTTCGAGGGGAACTACCAGGAGTACGTCGAGGACCATAAAAAGCGCAAAGGCGAGGATGCCGGCCAACCCCACCGAATTCGCTACAAACCACTGGCAGGCTAAGACATGAGCATGTACATCACGCCGCAGGATGAACTGCATGTCGAATATCAAGGCATCGCAATCACCTGCCCTCATTGCCAGACGCTGACCCATTTGACCCCGGTCGCGGTGCCCAAATTCGACGACATCAGCCGTCGCAAACCGAAGCACATCGGCATTGTGTTCCGCTGCGACACCTGCGGCGAGCCGGTATTCCTCAAGTTCGTCGGTCAGGGCCTACACCGCGCTGCGGGTGGAGCTGGCCTCGAACTACATCGAAATCGAACGCGCGCGCGAGAATTTCCCGTTGACCTATCTGCCCGAAGAGGCGGAGAGCCTGTTCAAGGAAGCGCTCAATTGCTACGCGGCGGCCTGTTTCAACGCGTTTGGGGCAATGAGCCGGCGCACCGCGCAATCGCTGTTCCGCGAACTCGGCGAACGCGGCAAACTGGAGCTGTTCGATACCCTGCAGGAAATTCGCGCCCTGGCGAATCTCGACGATGACACCTTTGCAGTCCTGCGCGCCGTGCTGTTCGGCAGCGACAGCGATCCCTGGCCGCATCAACCCAACCTCAATGCGGAGCGTGCCGGCATTCTTTTGGAAGTGATGCGCGACTTGCTGTACCAAACGTTCGTGCGCAAGGCGCGGTTGGTGCAGGCCATGACCTTTCGCAGGTTCGTGGCCCCGACCGAAGCAGATGCCGCCAGCCTGCAGTCGGTACGCTCTTAAGCCAAGTATACCCGCGCGTTGCGGAACAGCCGCATCCAGCCGCCGTCTTCCGACCACTCCTTGGGCGCCCAGGAATTCTGCACGCTGCGAAACACCCGCTCCGGATGCGGCATCAACGACGTGACGCGGCCGTCGACACTGCACAATCCCGCAACACCCATTGCCGAACCGTTCGGATTGCAGGGATATTTTTCCGTCGGCTGATCGCGGCTGTCCACATATTGCAATGTCACCAAACCTGCGGCGATCAGCCGCGCCGCGCTCGAGTTCGACTCGAACTCGGCCTGGCCCTCGCCATGTGCGACGGCGATGGGCAGCACCGATTCATGCATACCGGCGAACAGCACCGAGTTCGACTGCGGGACGCGCACCAGGGAGAGACGCGCCTCGTATTGCTCGGACCGGTTGCGTACGAAACGCGGCCATGCTTCGGCCCCGGGAATCAGCTCCTTCAGCGCCGACAACATTTGACAGCCATTGCACACGCCCAATGTGAAGGTCGCGTCGCGCTCGAAGAAGGCCGCGAACTCCTCGCGTGCGCGGGTGTTGAACAGGATCGACTTTGCCCAGCCCTCGCCGGCACCCAGAACATCGCCGTACGAGAATCCGCCGCAGGCGACCAAGCCGTGGAATCGCGACAACCGCACGCGCCCGGCAAGAATATCAGTCATGTGCACGTCGTATGCATCGAAGCCCGCGCGCGTGAATACCGCCGCCATCTCGGTGTGGCTGTTGACTCCTTGCTCGCGCAGCACGCCGATCGCCGGCCGCAAGCCGCTATTGATGAACGGCGCGGCAACGTCCTGGCAAGGATCGAAGCTCAAAGACGCATGCAGACCCGGATCGCCCGAATCCTCGAGGCGCGAATATTCCTGCCGCGCGCAGTCCGGATTGTCGCGCAGCTCCTGCATGCGATACGACACCTCGCTCCAGCGGCGATGCAGCGCCGGCCGCGATCCGCTATAGACCATCCGACCATTGGCCTTGAGCTCCACGTGCGATCCTGCGACCGGCGCGCCGATCTCGCGCGTGCAGGTGTTGAGGTCCGTGGCGCTCGAGAATGCTCGCGGTCTCGGCCATCCGCGACGCCGGCACCTGCACGACAGCCCCCAATTCCTCCGCGAAGCAGGCGGCGATGACATCCGCGACGGATCCCAAGTCGAGCGCCAAGCCGCAGTGACCGGCGAACGCCATCTCCAGCACGGCAATGAGCGCCCCGCCGTCTGAGCGGTCGTGATAGGCGAGCAACAGGCCGCGATCCTTCAACTCGCGCAGCGCCGCAAACAATGAGATCAGGCGTTTCGGGCTATCGAGATCCGCCGGCGTTCCGCCGCCCTTGCCGTGCACCTGCGCCCAGCATGAACCGCCCAAACGATTCTTGCCGCCGCCCAAATCGATCAGCAGCAGGCGCGTCGGCTGCGATAGATCCAGCTCCGGAGTCAGAGTCGCACGCGCATCCTGCACGGGAGCGAATGCCGAGATGACCAGCGATACCGGCGCGATCACGGCATGCTCGCCGCCGGCATCGGTCCATGCGGTTTTCATGGACAATGAGTCCTTGCCCACCGGAATCGTGATACCGAGTGCCGCGCACAGCTCGACGCTGACCGCGCGCACCGTGGCGTACAAATCAGCGTCCTCGCCGGGTTCGCCGCACGCCGCCATCCAATTCGCCGACAGGCGAATATCGCTCAAGGCGCGAATGTCCGCCGCCAGAATATTGGTAATCGCCTCGCCCACGGCGAGGCGCCCCGAAGCGGGCGCATCCAGCACCGCAACCGGAGCGCGCTCGCCCATGGCCATGGCTTCGCCGCTGTATTCTTCGTAACTGCTCAAGGAGACGGCGACGTCCGCGACGGGCACCTGCCACGGACCCACCATTTGATCGCGGCTGATCATGTCCGCCCACGGTGCGATCGCCGATGGTGATCAAGAAGGATTTATCGGCGATCGTCGGCAGGCACAACAGACGATCGAGCGAGTCGGCTAGCGTCGAGCCGTCGGTGGACAACAGCGAAGTGGTTTTAGATCGCGATTTTACGTCGCGCGTCATGCGCGGCGCTTTGCCGAGCAGCACCTCGATCGGCATATCGACCGGCGTGCCGTGCAGCAGCGGGTCGGTGACCTTGAGCAGTCCGTCGCCAGTGATTTCGCCCACCACGGCAAAGGGACAACGCTCACGCTCGCACAGAGCCGCAAATTGCGCGACGCTTTCGGGAGCAAGCGCCAGCACATAGCGCTCCTGCGCCTCATTGCACCAAATCTCCATTGGCGAGAGTTCCGACTCGGCGCTGGGAATCTTGCGCAAGTCGATGCGGCCGCCGCGATGGCTGTGTGCGATTGCCTCGGGCAATGCATTCGACAATCCACCGGCGCCCACATCATGAATCAACAATATGGGATTCGCTTCGCCCAATGCCACGCAGCGGTTGATCACCTCCTGGGCGCGACGCTGGATTTCGGCATTGCCGCGCTGCACGGAGGCGAAGTCCAAATCGGACGAACTCTGGCCGCTGCCAACCGACGAGGCCGCGCCGCCGCCCAAGCCGATCAGCATGGAGGGTCCGCCGAGAATGATGAGCGGCGCGCCCACCACGACTGTTTTTTTCTCCACATCATTGCGGCGCACGCTGCCGAGTCCGCCGGCGATCATGATGGGCTTGTGATAGCCGCGAATCACCGCGCCACCGTTCACGGTCCCCCGCTGCTCGAAGACCCGGAAATATCCGCAGGTATTCGGCCGGCCAAATTCATTGTTGAAAGCGGCGGCGCCCAGGGGCGCGGCGATCATGATGTCGAGCGCGGAGGCAATCCGATCGGGTTTGCCGAAGTCGACTTCCCAGGGCTGCGGCATTCCCGGGATTTTCAAGTTGGAGACCGAGAAGCCGGTCAACCCGGCTTTGGGTTGGGCACCGATGCCCGTCGCACCCTCATCGCGAATCTCGCCGCCCGCGCCAGTGGCAGCTCCCGGAAAGGGGGAAATCGCGGTGGGATGATTGTGCGTCTCCACCTTCATCAAGATATCGACCGGCTCGAGAACTCCCGAATATCGCTGGGTGTTGGGATCCGCGAAGAATCGTGTGGCGCGGGCGCCGGCGATGACGGCCGCGTTGTCCCGATAGGCGGACAGCACCCCCTCGGGACTGCGCGCATGGGTTGCGCGAATCATGCCGAACATGGACAACGGCATCGCTTCGCCGTCGACGATGAACTCCGCGTTGAAGATCTTGTGGCGGCAATGCTCTGAGTTCGCTTGCGCGAACATCATCAATTCGACATCGGTGGGGTCCCTTCCCAGCCTCTGAAACGCGTTCACCAGGTAGTCGATCTCGTCAATCGAGAGCGCCAGGCCCCATTCTTGGTTGGCACGCGCCAGCGCTGCATGGCCCTGTTTGCCCAAAACCACATGGCGCAGTGCGCGCGGCGCGGCGCGATGAAACAGGCCCGCCGGCTCGGGGGAATCTACCCAAATCGATTCCGTCATCCGATCGTACAGGTGAACCGCCAGCTTCTGCAGATCTGCAGCGCTCTGCGTGGCCGCGGATCCAATGAAATACATCGTGCCGCGCTCGACGCGAGCGACCGCCGACAAGCCACAGACGTGCAAGATATCCGTCGCCTTGCTGGACCAGGGAGATTCGGTACCCACGCGCGGCGTGACCAATATTCCCGTGGTGCGAGGAGGCGCGGCGGGCGCGCCAGGAACGGCGGGCGCGTCGGGAACGGCCGTGCCGTAGGTCAGCAGGGTTTTGAGCAGCGTGAGTTCAGGGTCGCTCAAGTCCCTGGACGCATCGACGAAGTGCATCCAGCGGCTACCAAGCGTAGTGACGCGGGGGTCCTGTGTCTTGAGGGTGCGCAGCAGCTGATCGAGTCGAAATTGCGACAGCGCCGGCGCGCCGAAAAGGCTAAACATGCACCATTCTACAGGAAAGCAGGCTATTTGCGGGCGCTGGAATCCCCGCCAGGGGTGTAGATCGGGACGGGGAATTGCGCGACGTTTGAGCCCTCCAGGGCGACAACCTTGCTGACGCCCTGCTTCTTGACCTCATCGATGCGCAGCACCGAATGCATGGGAAGATAGGTACGCTTTACTTCGTTGAATTCCGCCTTTATCTTCTCCTCGGCGGGATCCACGACCACGGTTGATCGTTCCCCGAATACCAGTTCCTCGACCTCAATGAAGCCGAATAGGCTACCGTGACTCACTTTACGGGCATAGATCTCGTAGACCTTGCCTTGATTCACGAACAGAACTTTGAAAATGTGACTCGCTGCCATTTAGAAGGCTCCGACCATTGCTAGTATTTCACCATATTATACGGGCACTTAGCGCAAACCTGGAGACCCGCCGGAGGGATTGAACATGGCCTTGCGCTTACGCGTTGTCAGCGAACACTCAACCCGCTTAGGTGCGCAATCCACCAAAGTATTCGGCGTGCATGGCGGCACCGTTGGGCGCGCTACTGACAATGAGTGGATTCTACCCGACCCGGAGCGTTACCTCTCGGGCAAACACGCACGCATCGATTTCCGGGCAGGCGTCTACGTGCTGGTCGATACCAGCTCCAACGGGACCTACGTCAACGGCGCGCAGGTACCCTTGGGCAAGTATCACGACTACGCACTCAAGGATGGCGACTACATCCGCTTGGGCGAATACGAACTGTTGGTAAGTATCGACAAAAGCAATGACTTTCCTCCCGAAGAGGGCGCCATTGTTGCCTACGACGGACAGACGGCGTCCTCGGCAATCAAGAAATCCACCGCCAACGACCTGGGCGCCGATCTCGACTTGAGCCAGCTTTTGGAGCCCAGCGATCTGTCGATCGCCGACTCCGGCAACCGGCCGCGCGATTCGTACGGACAGCCCGTGCCGCGGCGCGAAGACAAGAAGGCCGACTCGGAGGGTTCCGCCACCCCGTGGCACATGATGACGCGGCCGCTGAAAGTCGAGGCGCAAAAGCTCGAAGCGCAGAAGCTCGAAAGCGTCTCGCAACTCTCCCTGTCGCGCTCGCAAACTCCCGCGGTCGCTCTGTACGAGGGTGATTTCGATATCGGGCTGGCGGCCTTTTGCCGCGGCGCCGGTATCGAACCTCGCTCGATCTCCACGGAAGCTCGTGGCGCGGCGCTGCAACTCGCGGGCCAATTGCTGCGCGAAGCAGTGCTGGGTCTCATGGATCTGAATCAGGGGCGCAACGAATTTCGAAATAAATTCAGAATTGCCGCGCCGGCGGCGGACGGCTCCGAGTCACCCCTGAATTTCTCCAAAGGCGTCGATGAGGCGTTGGTGCGGTTGCTGACGACCCTGTCGACGCGCGCGGGATCGGTTGAGGCGATTCGTGACAACTTTCGCGAGCTCAAGGCACAGAATTCCGCGACGCTGGTCGCGACGCGCGCCGCCTTCGAGGATTTCTTGAGCCGCGTGGATCCGAAGGAACTGGAGGAGCGCTTCGAGCGCGCGGGCAAGCGCGGCGTTTTCGGCGGGCAAAACAAGGCCAAGTACTGGGACTCGTATTCCGAGCTGTTCGCAGGTTTGGCGCAGCGGCCCGCGGATGGATTTCCACATCTGTTCACGGAGGCCTTCGCCAAGGCATTTGAAGCCAAGGTGCGCGCGTTGAATCCGCCCAGGCGCACAAGCTTCGGCGCTGAACCGCCGCGACCGGCCGATCCGGACAGTCAAGCCGTCGGCGATCTTTGAGAGCGGCCGGTGCGGCTACTAGTCGTTGAAGACGATGACATCGTCGCCGACGCCATCACGCGCGGTTTAACGGCTGCCAATTACGCCGTCCATCGCGTTGCCAGCGCCGAATCCGCGCAAGCCGCATTGGCCGATGAGGAGTTTGCCCTTGCGGTCATAGACGTTGGGCTGCCCGGCACCGATGGCTTGAGTTTGGTGCGGCGCCTGCGCAGCTCGGGCAAAACACTGCCGACGCTCATCCTGACGGCCCGCTGCACCCTGGCCGACAAGGTCAAGGCGCTCGATCTTGGCGCGGATGATTTCCTGAGCAAGCCCTTTGAGGCCGCTGAGCTCGCGGCCCGATGCCGAGCCCTGATGCGCCGCGCCAGCGGTGCGCTGAACGGCATCATCAAACTTCAGCGCATGAGCGTCGACCTGCTTGGCAAGCGGCTGTGCGTGGATGATGCCGAGGTGGAGCTTACTGCGCGCGAATGGCTGGTGCTGGAATGCCTGGTGCGGCGCATAAACTTGATTGTTCCCAAGGAAAAGCTGCAGCAGGCGGTCGCCAGCCCCGACCAGGACACCAGTGCCAACGCGCTGGAAGTGCATATTTCACGGCTGCGCGCCAAGCTCGGAAACGCCGCCATCATTCGCAGCCTGCGGGGATTGGGCTACCGGCTCGAAGAAGCGAAAATCTCGTGAGCATGCGGAATCGGCCGTGACTTCGATTAGCCGGCAACTGATTTTCTGGCTGGCCATCCCCCTGATGTTGATGGCGCTTTGCGGCGCCCTGGTGCAATACTTTGGCAGCATTGCGCCCAGTGTCCTGAGCAGTGACCGGCGGCTCAAAGAGGCCACCGACTCGATCATCGCGCACTTGGTCTTCAAGGATGGCGCGGTCACTATGAATGAGGCCGAGCTGACCGGGCGGGCTGATATCAAATTCGCCGTTCGCGACCCTCAAGGCCGGCTGCTGAGCGGCGATGCGGACGTTCCCAACCCGCCGATGGATGGTGAAGCCAGCCAGCTGTTCTCCGTGGTGCAGATCGAGCATCGCAGTTTTCGCATGCTGACGACGCGCTTCGACTCGCGCGCCGGCGTCGCGATCATTTCGGTGGCAGACACGCACTCTGGGCAAAGCTCCCAAGCCCGCTACAGCTTCATCCGCACGCTGTTGTGGGATTTTGTGCAGCTCGATGTGACGTTGGTGCTGGTCTGGATCGGCATCCAATTGGGGCTGCGGCCCGTGAGGCGCCTGCGCGACGAAATTGCGCAGCGCTCCCCGCTGGATTTGCGTCCCATCCTCGATAGCACGGCACCGCGCGAAATCGCGCCGGTGGTGGTCACGTTGAATCGATTGTTCGCCGCATTGCGCGCCGGGGCGCAATCGCAACAGCAATTCATCGCCAATACCGCGCATCAACTGCGCACACCGATCACCGGGATGCAGGCGCAGCTTGAGGTACTGGCCGTGGAGCCCGCGGCACAGCCGATCCGCGAACGGGTGCGCATGCTGCAAGAGGGGATCAGACAGCTGGCGCATACCTCGAACCAGCTGCTCACCCTGGCGCGGGCCGATCCTTCCGCGAACCTTGCCGCCAAAACTCAAGCAGTGGATCTCGGCGCCTTGGTGGGCGATATCGCCGCGCGCTATTTCGACCGCGCGCTGCTGGCGAATATCGATTTGGGGGTGGAGGCGGCCAGCGTCTCGATCAGCGCCGATCCGTCGCTGATCGACGATTTGCTCAGCAATTTGCTCGACAATGCCTTGAAATATACGCCCGCGGGCGGCCGGGTGACGGTGAGTGTGGCGGCACCGAATCACAAGGCGCTGATTGCCGTGGAGGATTCGGGACCCGGTATTCCGGAGAACGAACGGCATCGGGTGCGCCAGCGTTTCTATCGGTTAGCGAATTCCCCCGGCCATGGCAGCGGGCTTGGGCTGGCTATCGTGGATGAAATTGCCCGGCTCTATGGCGCGACGCTGTCGATCGGCACAGCGGCCAACGGCGGCGCTCGCATTAGCGTGCAATTTCCTTAAAGGGCGCCCGCTGCGGGACTTTCGCCAAAAAACTGCGAACCAGCTCTCAGTTTGGCGGCGCACCTCGGCGGCGCAAGTTTCGAGCAAGGCTGCTGCCGTAATCTGCGCGCCATGAACACCAAATCGTCTGCTCATTCCGGGTTGCATCAGCGCCGCGCTCAGGGTTTTACGCTCATCGAACTCATGATTGTGGTCGCCATCGTGGCGATCCTCACCACCATTGCCTACCCCAATTACCGCGACTACGTCATTCGCGGGCAGCTGGTGGATGCGACGCAGGGCCTGGCCGCCGTGCGCGCCAATATGGAACGGTATTTTCAGGACAACCGCACTTACGTTGCGATCGGCCCGTTCACCCCTCCCTGCACCGCTGCGGTTGTTGCGTACGGAAAATTCAACATCACCTGCGCCAGCACCGCCACCACGTTTACCGCGACGGCGGTGGGCGCTGCCGGTACCCTGACTGGCTTCACGTTCACGGTCGATCAAGCCGACAATCAGGCGACGGTGGTCGCTCCTCCGGCGCCTGCGACGTTTCAAGGCTGCGCGACCGCTTGGATCACGAAAACCGGCGGATGCTGATGCAACGCTCGCCGCGCGCTTCGGGTTTCACCATGATCGAAATGGCGGTGACCTTGACGGTTTTCGCCATTCTCGTGGTGCTGGGCGTTCCCGCGATGACCACCTGGATCAGGAACAACAAGGTCCGCACCGTGACAGACTCGCTGCAAACCGGATTGCGCCTGGCACAGACTGAATCCCTGCGCCGCAGCCGTCAAATCGTGTTTGCACTGACGAACAGCACGACCCCCAACGCGATTCCGCTGCCGTCGGTCGCCAACGGCACCTCTTGGGCCATCTACACCGTACCCTCGATGACGGACGGCAGCGAGGTGCCCACGTTAGTCCAGTTCGGCGTGTTGTCCAACGCCAGCGCCAACGTCACAGTCAATAGCAATGGGGTGTCCGCCGTCTGCTTCAATTCCATGGGCCGGCTGGTAGCCAATGCCAGCGCCAACGTGACCGCAGTTACCGGCGGCGCGAATTGCGTCCAGCCGGCCGCCCCGCCCACACCGCCGGTGCAGATATTCAACATCACTACACCCGGCGCCGATCGGCCTCTGCAGGTCAATCTCGGCTTGGGCGGCCAAGTCCACATGTGCGATCCCAATGTGGCTATTTCCGACGCGCACCCTGAGGGATGCCCATGAAACGATTCTTGCAACGTCCGCGCATTGCGCGCGCCGAGCGCGGTGTCGCGCTGCTCGAATGCCTGATGGCGCTGCTCATTTTTTCAGTGGGACTGCTGGGACTCCTGGGCCTGGAGGCACGCGTCATGAATATCTCGGTGGATTCCGAGAATCGCAGCCGCGCCGCACTGTTCGCCGGCGAAGTTGCCAGCCAAATGTGGCTGAACGCCACGGTGACGCCCGCCACGGCTAACTACACCGCGTTGCTGGCGACCGTCAATAATCAGACCCAAGGGGGGCTGCCAGGTGGCGTCGTGACGGTAGTGCCGGTAGCGGGCACCACCAACGCCGCCGACATTACGGTCACTTGGCAAGAAATTTCAGATGCGCCGCTGAGTCCGAGCACGCTCACAACCCGGGTGGTTCTGCCGTGAAACAAAATGGTATGACCCTGGTGGAGCTGATGGTAGCGATGCTCATCGGTTTAGGAATCACGCTCGCCATTAGCAGCGTGCTGATCGGCAGCGAGAATCACAAGCGCACGACGACTTCGACCAATGACGCGCAGCAGACCGGCTCCTATGGCTACTATGCACTCGACAAGGCGCTGCGCAGTGCAGGCTCGAGCATCGCGGAATCAGCCTTCCCGACCGATGTGGGAGTGCTTGGCTGCCACCTCAACGCCGGCGCCATATTCCCCCGCGCCGGCGCATTTCCGGCACCCTTCGCGGCCTTCCTCGGCGGCGCGGCCGGTAACTTGAGAGTAGCCCCGGTACTCATCGGCAAGAATCAGTCGCTGGGTGGCTCGGACGTCATCATGGTTATGAGCGGCTCCGGGTCCGCCGGCGGCGTGTCGCGTCAGATCACCGGCGGCGGCAGCGCCATCACGGCAACTCTCGACAATACCGTGGGCTTCGCCAACAGCGACTTGCTATTGGTCAGTCAAAGCGGCGTGCCCGATTGCCTGATGGAAGAAGTTGCCACGATCGCCACACCGACGTTGAACCTGGCGGGCATCTACTACACGGCGAATGCGGCCACCACGAGCATGGTGGCCCTTGCCGGCAGCACCTCGAGCTATGTCACACCCATCGGCAACGCCGCGGCGAACAATATCCAGTTCATGCTGTTTGGCGTCGACAACAACCGCACACTCTTTAGCTACGACCTACTGCAGAACCTGAATCTGGTGGGCGGCGCCGGCGTCGATTCGGCGCAGGCCATTGCCGATGGCGTGGTGCAAATGAACGCGTTGTACGGCATCGATATCAATGGCGATGGCATACAGGACCAATGGGCCGGGCCCGGTGACCCCGGCTGGGATATCAACACCGTCATGACCACGCCCGCGCTCATGAGACAGATCGTCTCGGTGCGGATCGCGCTGGTGGTGCGCGGCGAATACTACGACTTGAATGGCGGCACGGCGGCTGCCCCCAAGCCGGTTTCCCCGGCGCAGCTCACGATTTTCAACGGTCTGGTCAATGGCGGCGGCACTTCGCTCGCGCAGCAGATTAACTTGAACGCAACCGAACAGCAGTTCCGCTATCGCATATTCGAATTCACGGTGCCCTTGCGCAACATGCTGTTGCTGGCGGGAGGACCGTGATGAATCGATTGCAGTTCGCCGCAGGCGCGCGCCAGCAGGGCGTGGTTCTGATCTTCTCGTTGCTAGTGCTGTTGATTTTGGCCATTGGCGCCGTGGCCCTGCTGCGCTCGGTGAACAGCTCGCTGCTGAGTGCCGGCAATCTCGCCTTTCACCGCGATCTGGTCAATCAAGGCGAGCAGGCGGTCTCGACCGTCATGACGGAGTTCAAAACCAATGGACCGCCACTTTCAGGCGCGCCAACCACCGCCGATCTGCCGGCCGCGAATTATAAATCCACTGTGCTGCCTACGAATGCACAGGGCGTGCCCCTCGCTTTACTTGACAATACCGCCGGACCCAACGGCTTTCTCAGCGTCGGTGTCGCCGCCAACGACATAGTCGGCAGGACGCCGGACGTGACGATCCGCTATGTCATTGACCGGCTGTGTACGCTCACCGGCACCGCCAGCAGCCCCAATTGCGTACAGTCGACCGGCCTGCCCACCGGCGGCACAGCGAACCACAACACCGCAGTCGCGCCCCCGTCCGCGACGATCTATCGCGTCAGCGTACGCGTCACGGGACCGCGCAACACCCAGACGTTCCTGCAAACCACCTTTACCAAGCCGGACTAAACCCATGAACAGCCCATTGTCTCGAAGTCTCGCAGTCGCTTTCACGCTGCTGCTCGGCCTCGTTTGCATGGCGCCCTTGAGCGCGCAAACCAATCTCGCGAACAAGCCGATTGCCGCGGGTGCGGACGTGCCCGGCAACCTCGCGCTCGACCTCTCCGTGGAATTTCCGACCGCCATCAGCATCGCGAACCTCGGCAACTACGTAGACACGACACAGTACCTGGGTTATTTCGACCCGCTGAAGTGCTACACCTATCAATACAATGCCGTGACCCCGGCCAGCAGCTACTTCGATCCGAGCAGCTTCGCCGCCGGCGCTCCCGGGCACGACTGCTCCGGGACGGCCGGTCAGTGGAGCGGCAATTTCATGAACTGGGCGTCAATGCAGACGATCGATCCTTTCCGCTGGGCCTTGACCGGCGGCTATCGCAGCGTTGATACCACCACGCAGACCATCTTGGAAAAAGCATGGGGGTCGGGCCAGGGCTCCGCGGCTGCAAACTTTCCGTATCGAGGAAGCAGTCAGGCCGCCGGCAATACCCTGAGCACCGCCTTGATTCCCAAGCTCACGCCCTTCAGTTCCTGGAGCAAATTCGACTTGGGTATCTGGGATAACGGCAATGCCATGGTGTTTTCGGGCGACGGCAACACCGCCTCCTACCACACGCTCGCCACCTCGGCCGGAGACTTGAGCAACCTCGTTACCGCCAATTTGAATCCAGCCCACCCCTACCGCGTCTATATCCGTGTGGATGTCTGCGATGCCACCCTTGGTACTGCATATTTGGAGTCCAACTGCGTGCAGTACGGCAGCAACTACAAGCCCGAGGGCTTGATGCAGCAATATGCCAACAAAATTCGCTTCAGTGCTTTTGGATACCTCAATCAGAACGGGGACGTTCGCCAGGGCGGCGTAATGCGCGCGCCCATGCGCTTCATTGGCCCCAACATTCCGCAGCCGCTGACCACCACGCTCCTCACCAATCCCCAACCCGAGTGGAATTCAGCCACCGGCATCCAGGGCGTGAATCCCGACACCACATCGGCTTCCGCCAGCGGCGTGACCCAAAGCGGTGTGCTCAATTATCTCAACAAATTTGGTGAGTTCGCACACACCTATAGGACCTACGACAGCGTCGCCGAGCTCTACTACGCGGCGGTACGGTATTTTGAGAACTTAGGCAACGTGCCCGAATGGACCAACAGCACGACTGCCGCCATCTTGGATGGATTTCCGGCGGTGACCACTTGGCCCACTGACCTTCCTTCAAGTACGGACCTGAACCCGGGCGCCGCCATTCTTTACTCCTGCCAGAAAAACTTCATTTTGGGTATCGGCGACGACCACACCTGGTATGACTACAACGTGGGCGGCAACAGCGGCGCCGGCAGTTATACTCCGACCGGCATCTTGAGGCCGGTCCCCCCCCTTGTGGCGGCGGACACCTTCAATCTGGCCGCGACCTGGACCCTGGATCTGCAAACGCTCGAGGGCATGGCCCCTACTCCCAGGTGGCCGTTCGATACGGATGCAACGTATTTCCTCGCGGGCTTGGCCTACGGCGTGCACGTCAATGACATCCGACCCGACCTCCCGAATACGCAGACGATTTCCACCTATTGGATGGATGTCGCGGAAGGCCAGCACCTTGAGAATCTGAATATGTATTACCTTGGCGCCAAGTACGGCGGCTTCAGCACGCCGACCATCAACGCCGCAAACGCCACGGCTCCCTTTTACACCGTCGCCAACCCGGCGTACGACATGTTGAACACGCCCATTACCTTGGGCCAATTCGACTCGACCGGCCTCAACGTCAACATGAATGGCAATCTGCATCCGCTGCCGGATAACTACTACAATGCAGGCAATGCCAATGCGATGGTCGCCGGATTGAAATCCGCGTTCGTCAGCATCACCAGTTCCATTACGCAACTGAGCACCTCGTTCTCGTTCTCCCTGCCCAATGTCTCGACCGGCACGGAGTCCTTCGGAGCGAATTTCGACTCCGGCGACTGGACCGGCGTGGTGACCGGCTTCACGCTGACATTCGACACCTTCGGCAATCCGATACAGACCCAGGTGTGGGCGACCTCAAGCACATTGCAGACGCAGCTCGCGGGCACCGGCTGGCAAACTGCGCGTCGCGTCGCCACGTGGAATGGCAGCAGCGGCGTGCCGTTCGAGGCGGCTAATCTCACCGTGGCGCAGCAGGCTGCGCTCACGCCCAGCAGTTACTCGCCCACGCTCACCTGCGGCTCGGCTTCCTGCCCATATCTCAATTATCTGCGCGGCGATCAAACGAACGAAGTGGCCTCCACCGCTCCTACCAGCACGCACTCGCTACGCAACCGCAAGCTGCTGCTCGGCGATATCGTCGATGCCGGTTTGACGCCGGTATCGGCCCCGCTCCAGACATTCTCGGATGCCAACAATCCGGGCTACAACTTCTTCAAGACCCTATGGACGACCACCACACCGCGGCCCACCATGGTCTATGCCGGCGCCAACGACGGCATGCTGCACGGTTTCGTCGGTTCGACGGGCACTGAGCAGTTTGCCTACGTGCCGAGCGCGCTATTCCAAGGACCCAACGGCACACCGCAGGTGGACGGCCTTGCGCAGCTTGGGAATCCGAACTACGTGCACCACAACTACGTCGATGCCACGCCGGCCGCCTTCGATATCGATATGTCCCACACGGTGGGCTTCACCGGAGCGGTCAACTACGCCACCGCCGCGGGAACCCCATGGCGCAGCGTGTTGATTGGCGGTCTCGGCAAGGGCGGCAAGAGTTTTTACGCCCTTGATGTTACCGATCCGTCAAGCATGACGACCGAGGCTACGGTGGCGAGCAAAGTTCTGTGGGAATTCACTGACCCCACCATGGGATACAGTTACGGCGTACCGGTGGTCGTCAAAACCGTCAAGTATGGCTGGGTCGCCATATTGACCTCGGGCTACGACAACGCCGACGGCAATGGATATCTTTATTTCGTGAATCCGGCTACGGGTGCACTGCTCGAGAAAGTTCAAACGCCGAGCCAGTCGATCGGACTTACGCAAGCATCCGCGTTCGTCAAGGATTACAGCGACGAAACCGCCGATTCAGTGTACGTGGGCGACTTGCAGGGCCAAATGTGGCGCTTCGATCTGACCGGGACTACCGGTGCGTATCCGCAACCGACACTGCTGGCAACCGTGACGGACCCGAGCGGTGTGGCACAACCCATCACCACCGCGCCATTGATCGAGATCCACCCGGTCACGCGCCAGCGGTACGTCTTGTTTGGCACCGGCCAATTACTGGCGATCACCGACCTGCCCAGCACACAGATGCAATCGTTCTACGCCATCATTGACGGCACAGCCGCCGGCTTCAACGCCGTAAGCACGCCAATCACGCGCGCCAACCTCACGCCGATAACCAACGCCCAACTTAGCTCCACCACCCCCAACCCGATTTTGGCTACCGGCCCGATGGGCTGGTACACCGACTTGGGTATAGACGCAACATCGGGCATCGGATGGCGCGTGGTGCTGGATCCCGAGGCGTTCAATGGCATCGTGACCTTTGCTACTTCGCTGACGACGGCCACCGATCCCTGCAACCCGAAGGGTTCAAGCCGGGTATATGCAGTTGACTATGGCACCGCCCAATCGGTATTGCAGCCGAGCGTTGTTGGGGGTCCGGTTCCTTCGTATGACGCGTATGCGGACTCGGCGATCAATCTCAGGTTTACCGGCGCCAATGGCGTCCCCGAGATCATCGTTGGATTCGCGACGGTGCCTCCTCAGAAGGTCTCCGCGAACCTGACCGGTACGCTCGCAACTCGGATATTGAACTGGCGCGAAATACCCACGGTGGAGTGAGGAACACGCCGGCGGTGCTCACGCCGCTGCCTTCAGCGCGCCAGTCCGGGCCTCGCATCGAAGGGATGTTTGGCTCGGCGGCGCGGCTCTAAGCGCGACCGCAGCCATGTTGGCATGCCGCCCACGTCTACTGATGCCGAGCAGCTTCGGCTTCCCGCCGCTCGACTGCTGCTTCGGCACGACACCATCCAGGCTGCATTCGCCGACCGGTCTTAAAACTGCGTCGGTCCCAGCTGATGATCTGACGGTGGTTTGCAACGTGCAGAGCACTTTGATGAATGGATTGCTCGCAAACCCAGCCGGCTTTTACGCGATGTCGATGCTGACCGAAGGGTGGATCGCCAATGGCTGGCAGACATAACAATACTCCCCGCTCTCGTCAGGCGGGGATGCAACCTCTTGTCGATTTAGCGCGCGCTGTATCCGCGGCCCTCGACACACGCCACCATGGCGCGTTGGTAATCCGGGGCATTCTGAGCAACTTGTCCGGCCTGTTCTGTGGCCCACTTCTGGCATTCGGCCTTGTCGGTGGCCTGCTGCTCAGGGCTCTGGCCGTTCTTCGGGTACATGAAGATCTGACCGACACCGGGACCAAATCCCGCGCCGGCACTCGGAGCTGACAGGGGCGCCGGACCGTTCGCATTCGGCGCTGCGCTCGCATTCTGCGGGGCACCCGCATCCGGCGCGGCACCCGCCCCGGCAGCGGCGCCCGAAGAATCGGCCGCCGGCGGTGGGTCCGTGGCCACGTAGCCGTCATAGGAAGGGTTGTACGTGTAGTACACATCATTGGCGTAGTAGTAAGGAATACCGCCGTACCAGTAGGTCGCGTAGGCCAAAGGCAGTATCGGCAAGAACCAGGCAAATCCGAGGCCATAGTACGCTCGCGGCCAGTAGCCGCCATGCCAGTACCCGCCGCGCCAGTAGGCGCCGGTGGAGTAGCCGTGCCAACCGTAATTGTGGCCTCCGTAGCCACCGTATCCGTAGCCGCCATGGCCCGCGTAGGCCCCGCCGTGATAGGCGGCGGGATAACCATGGACCGACGCCGCGGCGTAGTGAGCGCTCGGCGCGTAATGAGCGCCTCCGGCCGCATGCGCCGGAGCCCCGTGCGAGCCACCGAAAGAATGGCCCCCGGCAGAGGCGTGGCCGCCGCCCGAAGCGTGCCCGCCGCCGCCATGGCCCGATTGAGCCCATACCGGCGTCCCGGCTGCGAGAATTGACCCCAGCAGGCCGACCGCCAGTAGAACGCCCTTGCCCTTGATGCTCATGTGTCTCTCCTCGCCTCTACCTGATCTATCAGACCCTACCCATACAACGCGGTTCAAGGCATTTGGTGCACATAACGTCACCTTAATTCCGCCACGCCGCATTAAACATTATCAAGGCAGTTCGCCCAGGCGCCGGCTCGAAAAACCTCGAATTGGTCTCATTTACTATCACAGTGCCTACATAGGTTCGATCAGCCAGGTTATCAAGGCGAGCGAATTCGCTGAATCGCCAATGAGCGGTGTTCTGTTCGAACCCGGCGCGCAAATTCACCACCCAGTAGCCGTCGGCGGCGTCCGAGTTGCGGTCATTTACGTAAATTCGCGAGCGCCCCACAGTGTCGAGCGTGGTCGAAAATCCCAACGGCGCATAGCGCCAAGTCACGCCCGCGTACAAGGCATTTCGCGCCAGCGCAGGCAGGTAACTGCCCGCTGGCACCAGCTGGTAGCTGGGCGGCGGCGGGCCTGGGGCCAGCGGGTTACAAGGCGTTGTAACGCACGTGTAGTAGGGCTGCTGCACGACGGCGCGGATGTAGGTGTACACCAACCGGCCGCTGAATCCTCCCGCAAGATTCGCCTCGGTGTCGAGTTCCAGCCCGCGGCGCGTGGTCTCGCCGATATTCTGATCCACCGCCCGGCCGGCGGAATTTTGCAGCACCGCCAACTCATCCCTGGTCCTGATGTAGAAGGCAGCGAGATCCGCACGCACGCGGTCGTTGCCCGCCTTGATGCCCGTTTCATAGTTGTCGCTGCGCGCCGGCTTCAATCCTAGATTCAAGCCCGGCAGACTGCCGTCGACCGAACGATAGGCCAGATCGTTCAATGTGGGCGTTTCGAATCCCTTGCCGTACGAACCGTAAACATTGACCGCGTCGGTGGCGCGGTACGTCACCCCTGCGACCGGATTCACCGCCGAATAGTGAACTTCGCTGTCCGCGCCGTCGATCACCGCCAAGTGACCATGAGAAGTCACGTCCACCAGACTGTTGCGCACGCCGGCGATCAATCGCCAACGAGCCGCCGGGTCCCACTGCGCCTGTAGATATTGATCAAAGTCGTATACGTAGTTGGTTTCATAGCGGCGCAGCGCCCCTTGCACGCCGGTGTCCGTGCCGACGTAGTTCAAATAGCCCTTGCGCGTTTCCGCCAGATCGTCGTAGTTGAGACCGGCCACAAGGAGCAATGGCGTACCTGCGACGCTGCGCTGATCCGCCACGTGCAAGTCGACGCCCCAATAGGAGCGGTCCAAATCGATGACGCCGCCGGGAGAGAGCGGATTCACCTCTTGCGCCATGGGTATGGCCTGGAACTGTTCCGTGCCGCGATGTCCCGTATAGGTGGTGGCGAACAATTCATCGGTCGCACTGAGTTTGTTTTGGTAGGCGACGCCCATTTGTTCCTGATCGAGATTCTTGCGGGTGTTGTAGGCAAGCGCATTCACGCCCGCCTGGGTCGGATTGGCCTCGAATTGCGCGCGGGTCAGTCCCAAGGGATCCTGGGTGAATGGGGTTTCGATGGCGTTGCCCACTATCGTCAGCTTCGATGTGTCGCTCGGGGCGAGACTCAGCTTGGCATTGAAGAGATTGCGCTGCGCGTCGCTGTGAACCCGATAGCCGTTGGTTTGAAAGTGCGAGGTGTCCACGACATAGTTGACCGCGCCGTTGTCTCCCGTGGTCTTCACGTCGTAGCGCTGAGTGTTGAACGTGCCGTACTCCGCCAGCGCGCCGTAAGAGTATCCGGGCTTGGCGTCTTCCGTGAAGATTGAAATTACGCCGCCGGAGGAGTTGCCGTACAACGCCGAGAACGGTCCGCGCAGCACTTCGATGTGATCAGCGGAGCTCAAATCGAATTGCGAAAACTGCCCTTGGCCGTCGGGCATGGTTCCCGGAATCCCGTCTGAATACAAGCGCACGCCGCGAACACCGAAATTTGAGCGTGCGCCGAAACCGCGTACCGACAGCTGCAAATCCTGCGCATAGTTTTGCCGGTTTTGCGCCGACACGCCGGGCACCGTCACCAGCGATTCCGACAGATTCACTTGCAGCTGACCGCTTTGAATGGTCTGCGCGTCGACGCGATTGATCGATATCGGCAAATCGCGGCTGTCCTCGGCGATGCGGGTCGCGGTGACCACCACGGACGACAATTCCTCCGTGCCCTCGCCCCGCGCGCTCAACGGCAGCGCAATGAGCCAGGTCAATAGAGCGAGCGGTATCGCCATTTGCCGGCGCGTGATCAATGAGAGCCTTCCCCGGTAGTTATATTTCTCTTAACTGCGCCCGCCACGTTATGTCAGCAGGCGCGATCGCAGTCAATCACTAAAGTACGGCGGTTTTTTGCCGCTACTTTGGGACTTGAGCAAATCTTCGCACAATCACGGGTTGAGTGGGGCGCGCATCGCACTCATAGTTGCCGCAAGCGTCGCCACGGCCGGCGCCAAGGACGTGCGCACTGACTTTTCCGTCAGCGCCACGGTACTCGCCGTCGCCAATCTCGAGCTGCAGTCCGCACCGATTGATTTGCAGATCTCCGCCGCCGACGTCAGGCGCGGCTTCATCGACGTCGCGCAGCCGACCCAGGTCGTGGTCCGCAGCAACAGTCAGAGCGGCTTCGCGCTCGAAGTATTGACGGTCACACCGATGCTCTCATCCATGCTGGTGCAAGGGTTGGACTCGGACCTCTCGCTCGGCGCCGACGGCGGCACCATCGTGCAGCGCTGGCAGAAGCCGCAAGTGGTCCGCTTAAGTTTGAGGTTTCGCTTTACCCTCGCGCCGGGCTTGAGCGCCGGCGATTATCCTTGGCCGGTGCGCCTCGCGGTGCGGCCGCTCGAGTCAATCTAATAAGTGACGGTGACGGTGATCACGTCGGAGTAACCGCCGGGCACCACATCCTGCGACGCCGGTATGAGTCCGTACATGGTTCCGGTCGCGAAGTTGCTGCCGCCGGCGGGCACGACGAAAGGACCGGCGGTGCCGGCAAAGGAGCCGCCCGTGCCATCGCCCATGATCTGTGCGTACGCCGTGCTCCAGTAGATGTTGTAGTTCAGGGTGTTGGCTCCCGAGAACATTTCCCGGGTCGAATACTTGCCGCTCATGCCGGTGCTGAGAGTGAGATTCACCGTGACGGTGGCCGACCCGGTTCCGCTGCCGCTGCAGGTGACTCTCAAAGTGCCGGTGGACGCATCGGCCACGGCGTTGAGGGGATTGTAGATTCCAAATGCAATGCCACCCGCGCTCACGGTGCAATTGACCGTGGTGACGGCTCGCGCGAGCGGCGCAAAGCTGAACGTCAGGCACAACGCGATGACGATGTAGCGGGGATTCATTGGCGCGGCACCGTGGGATCGCTGCCCTTGGCGGGATCGCCGCTCTTCACGGCACGGCATTGAATCGTGCCCATGTCGGGCAGCGGATCATCGGGCGGCGGTGGCTCGAGTCGGAAACTGCAGTGCCCGCCCGTCCAGCTCGCCTCCGCGGGCATGCCGTGATCGTAGCCCGTGACATACACCATTCCGTTCAGCACCACCGGAAACAGCGTGCCTCTGAGCTTCACCACCGCGCCCACCGGCACGGGCTTGCCGTCCTCGGTCACCAAGCGAAAGGTGCCGCCGCGCACGCGCTCGACCGGGAAACGCGCGATCACGCCGCTGCGATACGGCGGCGCCATGATGGTGCTGCTGGCGCCAATGGTGGTATCCAGGGGCAGATCTTCCGGCGTGATGCTGATGTGATTGGCCTCGTAAGGCCGCAGGTTGTAGAGCAATGCCCTGCCGGTGTCGTCGGTGTGCGTGGTCAGCTGGTTCTCCACGTACACCGGAACATCGGCGAGACCCGCGACATCGACCATCGCAAAACTGCCGTTGACGGAGCGGGTGGTGTTCAATTGGCCATCGATGAAAGTCATGGCACCGCTTAAGGTGGCGCTTTGACCATTGAGACCCATATTGCGCGCGGCCTCCAGTTCCAGGTCGGCACTGTGGAACTGCTGGCGCCAGTCGGCGTCGTAGTTGCCGGCAGTCGATAGATTCAGCCGATAGCCGCTACCCGGACCCACCGGAGGGCTTTGGGTCATGGACGCAATGACCTGGTTGGTTGGCGCGCCGGCGCCGCTGCCGCCCACGCCCGTCAGCGAGGCGGCACGCCGGTTGCTCAGGGGCACCACGAAAATCAGATAGGCGCTGGTGGAATTTTGCGCCGGCGTCGGCAGTTCTGCCGCCGTATGCGTGCGCGTGACCGTGAGGTTCAGCGTGCCGGTCCGGCCGAAATTGATGGTTTGCGTCAACCCCAGCGTTTGCTGCAGCGGCGAATCCCGGTAGGTTTCGCGCACGTAGGCCAGCGACAGCGACCCATAACGACCCAGTCCGATGCCGGTCTGCACCAGATCACGCTCGCGCATCCGCATCGCCGCGTCGAGCGCCTGGCCGACCTGGGCGAAATCCGGACTTGCCCACAGGGCGTTGACGACGAAACTGGTATTGGTGCCGCGATGTTCGAAACCCGCGCCGCTCAGCCAGCCGGAGCCGCTCGAGTCGCCACCGGCCGCGGCGGTGACATTGAGGATGCCGATTTTTCCGATGCCGAAGGCGCCGTTCAAGCCGGCCGCATGTGCATCGGTGAAATCCGCGGCGTTGGGGTCTCCCGAGAGATATTCCGCGTGGCCTTCCAGCGTGAAGGTATTGGTAATGCCGCGCCGATAGGTGTATTCACCCAGCATCCCTCCATATTGATTGCTGTCCAACGCGTAGTTGTCGCGCACGGTGCCCAGGTTGACCGAGAATTGCGTCAGACCCTGCGCCAGCAGCGTGGTGCTCGAATAGAAGGTCTGGGTGAGCACCTGCTCGCGCCCGAGCGCATCGCGCACCACCACGCTGACATCGCCCGTGCCCGACACCGTCGGCAAACGATCGATCACGAAGGGACCGGCCGGAAGCTGATTGCTGGTCACCAATTGATTGTTGACGAAAACATCGACGGTCGACGGTACCGTGGCCGTGCCGCCGGTGGTCAGCAGCGGTGTCGTCAAAAGATCCGGACGCAAGGAGAAGTTCCTGCTCCAGCGCACGCCCGCATAGCGCAGCGCATAACCCCAGGTGCCGGTGTCGCTGATGGTGTCGCCGACATTCAAGGTCTCGAGCACGTCGGGAAAATCCCGGGTGTAGGTCGTATCGAGCCGCACCAGCGAATTGGCGTAGCCGTAATCTGCGCCGCCGTAGCGGGCAACCGCGGTACTGGTCACGACGCCCGCAGCTGCGAACACCCCGAGCTCGGTGAAGGCGCCGCCGGTGTCCTGGCTGTCAATCCGCTGCGCCGACAATTGGTAGTTGAGAAACGCCCCCGGCGATGCCGGGGTCACCGGGGGAGACTGGCGCGCCGCCGCGCTCAATCGCGTCGTGTCGAGCGACGCGGCGGGCGCGCTGATGATGGCCCGTTGCGAGGTCTCGTCGATGACCACGGTACAGCCCTTGATGGCCGTCGGATCGAAGTAGCGGCGACCGTCATGCATGTAGGGAGCGGTCTGCGGAAGGTGCAGGCGTAAGCGCTCGAAGTCGTTCTGATCCAGATATAACTGACCCTCCCGACCGCGCAGTACGATCATCATTTCGCCCGGTTCCTTGGCGCTCAATGTCACTTCCAGCACGGCTTCCTGCAGATCGGGCGGTTCCGCGGCGCATGCTGCACGCGCCACAAGATAGAGCACCAGCACCAGAATGGCGGAATATGTCGACAGCGCGCGCGGAATCCGGTTTCGCATTGCTGCGGACACGCGCCAATCCGCGGCTCTTTAAAGATCGCTGGGCGCAACGTCGGCGGAAAAATCGCCTTGGTCGCTATGCCCACGAATCGGTATCGCTCCCTGCCTGGTCGCGTCGGCCGGCGGCGTCAAAACCCAGCTCATCCGGCTGCCCGGAAGTACGTACTTGGATGTCATTCCGCGCAGCGGCATCAGCGATCCCGGAAACTGCGCCTCGAAATCCGTTACTTGCAAATGCGCGCTGCCGCTGTTGGTGGCTGCGATTTCAAGCTGCCCGTTGGGTAGCCAGTGCGACTGCCAAGCCACTTGAGGACTCGCCTTGCCGTGCGCGGGAGCGACGAACACCGGAATGCTCAGGCGCAGCGCCACACGCAAACCTGTAAAATCCTTTGCTGCGGCCTGCGGCACTTCCTCGAAGATCACGCGATAGGTCAGCTCCTGGGCGGGGTCGGGATCGCGCCTGAGCGCCACGCGAACGATTTGCTGACCGTTGGCGGGAATCTGCAGCACCGGCGGCGTTGCCAGCAATTCGCGCGTGTCTTCGAGCTGTTCCGTGCCGTCCTTTTGCGACCAGCTGACGACGCGGACCTGCACGACCACCGGGCTGTCGTCCGCATTGATGAGCGTGAGGGCCTCGGTCTTGTGGCCGCCTGCGAGCTGCGCGCGAATGGGTGAAATATTGAAGGTGCTGGCCGTCGCGGGCGCGGCTATCGCCACCCAGGCCAGCAGCGCGAAGAGAACCTTGCGCATGGGCCTAATAGGTGACCGTGACGGTGATCGTATCGGTGTAGGCACCGGGCACGACGGCTTGATTGGTTGCGTTATCCGGCAATTGTCCGAAGACAGTGAACGCTACGGCTGTGGCAACGCCGGCTCCCGCGCCTGCTTCGGTCTGACTCGCGCCGCTGCCGTCGCCGAACACCGTGGTGAACGCCGCGGTGGTGTAAAGGTTGTACTGCAGTGTGTTGGCGCCGAAGGCCATCAAGCGCTGCGCCACGGTGCCGCCGGCGGTGGTGCCGCGGTTGAGCGCAACCGTGAAGGGAGAATTTTTGGTGCACTTGACACTGATGGTGCTGTTATTCGTCACGTTGCCGCCGCCCGGCGTATAGGCGGCGAAGGCCAGTGGCGTGGCGGTCGCTGAACAGGTGGCAAGCAACGACGAAGTGACGGCGAACGTGGTGGTGGTGGTTGCGGCGCCGGCGATTCCGGCCGTCATCGCACCCAAGATCAATGTCATTGCATGAAGCTTGCGCATCGAATCCTCTGGGAATGGAGATTACAGTCGAGATGTCTTGCGGCGGCCATTCCAACCGCCGCAAGAGCCTTGGGCATCAATACGTGACTGTGACCGTGATGGTGTCCGTGTAGGCGCCGGGTACCGACGCTTGGTTGGTGGCGTTGTCGGGAAGCTGACCGTAAACGATCACGTTGCTGGCCGTCGCGATGCCTGCGCCGACACCGGGGACCGTCGCGGTGGCGCCCGTGCCGTCACCAAAGACCGTGCCGAGCGCGGCAGTGGTGTAGAGGTTGTACTGCAAGGTGTTGACGCCCGAGCCCATCAAGCGCTGCACGAAAGTGTCACCCGCGGTGGAGCCAACATTGAGCGCGACCGTGAACGGCGTGGTCTTGGTGCACTTGACGGCGATGGTGGTATTGCCGGTCAGCGTGCCCGTGCCCGGGGTGTAGTTGCCGAAGGCCAACGCAGCGGCGGTCGCGGAACAGGTCGACTGCACCGTCGCGGTCACCGCGAAAGTCGTGGTGGTGGTCGCGGATTGCGCAACGCCCGCGGCCATGACGGCGGCAGCCAGGGTTGCGGTGAGAATCTTGCGCATGAAAGCTCCTAAATTTGTCGGTCATTGACGTCACGGGGAATCCCCGAGGTAGCGCTATTGTTGCTGGATATACCGATACCGTTGTGATGTCGTTCGCAGATCGGTCAGCTGGGGCTCAAGTTTCGGGGCAATCTGCCGGCCCCATCTCAATTTGCTTGGGCGGCTGCCAGCGCCGATCGCGCGCGAAGAGTATCAGAAGGGAGATTGGCGGTTCTTATGTGAACTGATCGGCCGGGTCTCAAAAGACGGGACTTAAGGGCAATTGACGGGCAGTTTGCCGAAGCTAGGGGGACGACCGGTTGGCCACTTCCACCGTGACGTGGGAGAGAGTCGGGAAGCATTTGAGCTGCGATCGATAGAACGACGGATCGCGCGACCGTTGGGTCACGACGGTTACGATGGCGCCCAGATGTCCCGGACCGAGGCGCCACAGATGCAGGTCGGCGACGCGATCGCCATCCGCCTCGATGCGGCGCCGGATGCGGGCCAGGAGCGCCGTGTCGGGCGTCATATCGAGGAGAATTCGACCCGTGTCGCGCACCAGTGCGTAGGCCCAGGTGGAGATCACCAGAGCGCCGACGATGCCCATCACAGGATCCATCCAAACCCATCCCAGGAATCGAGCGGCCGTGAGGCCAAGAATGGCGAGCACCGATACCGCGGCATCGGCTGCCACGTGAATGAAGGCTGCGCGCAAATTGTGATCGCGGTGAGCGCCGTGACCGCCATGTTCGGCAGGCTCCTCGAACTTGAACTCGTGTGTCTCGGCATCTGCACCTGCACCCAATGTCAGGCGCGCAGCAAATTCGTGCGGCTCCGGGATGACATCCACGGACTCGAAATACGCTCCGCGCCAAGTGAGCGAGAATTGGCTGCTGCGGCCATCGGGCCGTCGCGTCTCGATCGCGACCGGCAGTGCGCGAGCGGCATGTTTGTCTACTCCCGCGATCCGCAGCCGGAAGCGTGGCGGCCCTTCGGCTTCTGCAATTTCAACCCTCGCGGTTCCGAACCGGCTGTGCACGTTTTGACCGTCGCTGTCGCCCTCCGCGCCATGTCCATGACCGTGTCCGTGTGCATGTCCATGATGATGATCATCGCCGCCGCTCAAGAGCCAGGCGCTGACCACGTTGACGATGAGTCCGAGGCATGCGATCGGGATTGCCTCCCGGAAGGAGATCGGCACCGGCGCCAGGAACCGGACCACCGCCTCGTAGCCGATCAGAAGTGCAATCAGCGCCAGTACGATGGCGCTCGAAAATCCGGCAAGATCGCCGACTTTGCCGGTTCCAAAGCTGAACCTGCCGTCGGCGGCATGCTTGCGCGCAAAGGTGTACGCGAGCGCCGCGATCAGCATGGCGATCGCGTGCGTGGACATGTGCAGACCGTCGGCGATTAACGCCAGCGAACCGAAGGCGATCCCGCCGCCGATCTCGATCAGCATCATCGCCGAGCAGAGTCCGATCACCGCCCAGGCCTTGCGTTCGTTCGCCGCATGCCCGGATCCTAAGAACACGTGCTGATGCACGTCCCCGGCATGCAATTGCGCGTCGCTGCTCATTGTCGGCGCTCGCTTGAGACGATTGTGCTCATTTGAAGCTGCAGCTCATTTGAAATAGCTGTGCACCACTTCAATGAGATCATCGGCTGCCTCGGCACGGGGACCGCCGATTCGCGCACCGGGCGCGGCCAGGTGTTCGCGGATATGATCTTCGACGACCTCGGCAAACAGACTGTTGACGGCGCCGCGGCAAGCAGCGAGCAGCCGCATGACCTCGGCGCACTCGGCTTCCGTCTCCAGAGCCCGTTCCACCGCCTCAACCTGCCCGCGCAGCTTGCGCGACCGGTTGATAAGCTTGGTCTTTTCGCGGATTGTGTGGCCCATGATTTCTCCATACCATACCGGGGTATGATACATGAAAAATATCAGAACTTCCACGCCAGACCGCCGTAGAAGCCGCGCCGCGGTCCGTATTGCGGCGCAAAGACGCCAATGCCCGTGCCGCTGCGAATCTGATAAATCTTGTCGGCCACGTTGATGACATCGAAGCGCACCGTCAGCGGCCCGGAACCGGCGAATCGAAAATCATGAGTCAAGCCAAGATTGACCTGGGTATAGCTCGGAGTGTGATCTCCGTTCGGAACCACGCTGCCGTCGGGAAGATTGAGATCGTCGCGCAATCCGGTACCGAGTATCGCATCGACACTGAAGCGAGTTCCCAGCCACAAATAGGAGACGCCGCTCGAAGCGGCCACCCGCCCCTCGTGATCGAGGTGGATGTAGTGGGTAGCAATGTAGGCGAGGTCGTCCTGGGAAAAGTTGAACTGCGCCGACTCCACGTCCTTGCCGTGAGCGGCCTGCCACGAGGAATTGAAGTAAGCGGTAAAATTACTCACGGTGTAGTTGGCGGTGAATTCCACTCCGCCGATCAGGCCGTAGCGGTAATTGAACGGCGTGAGAATGATGGGCGCGCCGAACTGTCCCTCGTCGATCAGGTGTTGCGACTGCTCGTAAAAGCTATCGACGCCGAGCGTCAGCGTGTTGTCGAGCAGCTTCTGTTGCACGCCAAGGTCATAGTAGTTGGCGCGCTCGGCTATCGGGGCAGTGTCTTGTGTATTCGAGCCGGGCGGCACCGCGGTCGTGCCAGCGAATTGCGAGAAGGTTCCGGCGGCGATCAGCTCGAACGGCGGAGGAGTGAAATATCGCGAATAGCCGCCATGCAGCGTGGTGCCGGTGTCGAACTGCCACACGGCATTGATGCGCGGGCTGAGCTGGCTGCCGCTGGAATAGGCGCTGTAATGATCGAAGCGCAATCCGTAATTCACCGTGAAGGGTTTGAAGGGCTGCCATTCGTCCTGCAGATAGACGCTCTGAATTTGCTGGACCTGGGTGCCGTTGTCGATGATGGTGAGCGGCACATTGCTGGTTTGCGCGCCCGTGTCGTCGATGGGCAGAACCTGCGAGCTCGTCTCGCTCTTTGAGCTGTCGTGCTGAATATAGAGACCGGCGCGCACCGTATGCGTATCGCCAAGCTTGTACGCGGCATCAGTTTGCGACGCTACCGCGGTATCATCCTTGAACGCATCCTGAGCGATGCCGTTGTACAGCAAATCGCCGACCAAATCCGGCACGAAATGCAGACTCGTATAGCGGGCGGAAAGCGAGGTCTGCCAGTTGAGCGCACCCTCGGAGTGCTGCCAGCTGACGATTGCGTACTCCGCGAGCTCGTGCTGCGTCTCGTTCAGATCATTGCTTAAGAATGCGGTTTGACCGTTGACATCCAGCCCCAACGTAGGCTGCAGACCCACCTGATTCGGAATTTGGAACTCATTATCCGATACACCCATGATCAGCGACAGGCGGTCGCTGGAATCTATGATGTCCTCGAAATATCCGAATCCCTGAATTTGGGTGGTGTGATCATGGAGCGGATTGGAACTGCCGTTGGGCGATTCGATGCCAAGATCGTTCTGCTTGTAGTCGCCGGTTACATAGTAGGTGTATTTGCCGTCGCTGCCGCCGTATTCGGCGGCCGGCTCGAAGCTCGAATGGCTGCCCCCGTAGACCGACACCGAACCGCCGGGCGTGAGCAAGCCGCTGTTGGTGGTCAAATCGATAATGCCGGCGGTACGCAAGCCGTACTCCGCCGGCAGCGCGCCGGTGATCAATTTCAAGGAGGAAATCAACCAGGGACTCAAGGTCTGACTGAAAACGCTGATACCCTCGGGCAGGATGATGCCGTTCAATCGGTACTGCAGGTCGTTGTGGTCGGCACGAACATGGATCTGCCCGAAAGAGTCCTGGACCACGTCCGGGGCCTGCAGCAAGACCTGATTGAGCGGGAGGTTCTGACCGCCGGGCATCGCGGCAATCGCATCGCTATCGATGATATAAGTCGACGCGCCGGTCTGGGTCTCGATGGTATTGCGGGCCTCGTTCAAGCGCTGCGCAGTGACCTGAATCTCCGTGATTTGGGCTGGAGCCGAGGTGTTCGCAGCGGCCGCAGCGTTCGCAGGCGCAGATGCATCAGCGGCTGCTGCCGTCGAATCAGCCGCGGCGGCGAATACCGCAGAACCTGTGAGGATAAAAAAGAACGCTGCGGCAGCAGAGGCTGCAGGCACAGTTGAAAGTCTGGACATGAAAATGACTCCGCAAAAGCTGAATGACAATGAGCTTCGGCCGATGACTCGGCGCGGCTCAACGCAAGGCAAACTTCAGCTCAGGGAGGGGGGGCCGCGGCTGCGCGGCTTAGGTGAAGAGGCGTCGATCGCGGAAGACGGCAGCTCTGCGGCGCGCAGCAGTGCGGCGCGGCTGAGCAGAGGGGCATGGAAAGCATGGCTAACGGCAGGGGTGGCGACTTGCGCAAATGCGGGGCATAGCGCGCAGGTCGTATCCGCACCGCTGCCCGACTCGACTTTGAGCTGTACGTCGCCGGCATGGAACACATGGCTGAGCTCGTGAACAACCGCGCCCTGCTGCGCCACGAGCAGCAGGAGCAATAGGCTCAGCGCTTTAAATGCGTGTTTCATTCGGCCCGTCGAGTACCACAAACGGTTTCAAACGATAGCAGAACTCCAGGGATTTTGCAGTATCTGGGTCACACCGCCTCGAGCGCCGCCGCAAGATCCGCGATGAGATCATCCGCATCCTCGATGCCGACCGAGATGCGAATCAACGCATCGGTTATTCCCAATCGGTCGCGCGTTTGCTTCGCAACGCCGGAATGCGTGGTGCTGGCCGGGTGCGACATCAATGTTTCAGTGCCGCCGAGACTCACCGCGAGCTTGATCACCTGCAGCGCGTCGAGCAGCCGAAAGGCCTCCGCTTCTCCGCCCTTGACTGCGAAACCGAAGGTCGAACCCGCGCTCCCGCACTGACGCTGAAACAGCGCATGGCGCGCGTCATCAGGGCTTAAGAAGCCGAGATAGTTCACGGCCGCGATTTTAGGATGCTGGCGCAAAAACTTCGCCACCACGGCCGCGTTTTCCGCCGACTTGGTCATGCGCAGCGCCAGGGTTTCCATCGAACGCATGATCATCCACGCGGTATTCGGATCAAGCTGGGTACCTAGCGCACCACGCAGTCTTTTCACGGGTCCGACCGCATCGCGCGAGCCGACCACTCCGCCCGCGACCAGATCCGAATGGCCACCCACGTACTTGGTTAGCGAATACATGACAAGATCGACGCCAAGGTTGAGCGGGCGCTGGAACACCGGCCCCAGAAATGTGTTGTCGACCGCCACCGGCGGACGCCCACCGCGTTGGCGCGCGCCGATCTGCTCCGAAACTTCGCGCATCAGTTTCAGGTCAACCAGACTATTGGTTGGATTTGCCGGCGTCTCGACCACGATCAGGCAAACGCGGCCGTTGCTGTCGGCGGCCTTTTTCGAAGCCTGCGCCGCCGCTTCGATGACGGCCTGCCGATCATGCCCCAGAGTAAATCCGACGGCGCTTACACCAAACTCCGGCAGGGTCTTTTCGATGAGTGTCTCGGTTCCGCCGTACAACGGCTGGCTCATGAGTATCACGTCGCCCGGGCGCACATGCGCCCAGATGACGGTGGATATCGCCGACATGCCGCTGGAGAACACCGCGGCAGTCTCACCTTCCTCCCACAACGCCAGGCGGTCTTCCAAAACTTCCAGATTCGGATTATTGAAGCGCGAATAGACGAGACCCGATGATTGGCCGGCAACAGGCTCGCGCCGGCCGGAGGTGTAGTCGAAAAAATCCTTGCCGTCCTGCGCCGTCTTGAATACGAAAGTCGAGGTCAGGAAGATCGGCGGCTTCAGCGACCCTTCCGACAAGCTCGGATCGAACCCATAACCCATCATTTGGGTTTCAGGCTTGAGCAGGTGTTTGCCGATTTTGCGCTTATGATACGTGTCGTAACTCAAGCTGCCCCCAAAAAGTTAATGCCGTGAAGCGCAATATAACACCGTGCTACTCCTAA
Source organism: uncultured Gammaproteobacteria bacterium (assembly GCA_963787695.1). GTDB lineage: Bacteria > Pseudomonadota > Gammaproteobacteria > Steroidobacterales > Steroidobacteraceae > Bog-1198. The sequence continues at coordinate 3,288,352 of CAWBDX010000002.1, read as the reverse complement.
TCATCGCCGTCGCGGCCTTCTTCAGCACGCTGTGCGGCGGGCTGCTGGCGCTGCACCTGCGCGACAAACTGCACTTGATCCTGGGCTTCAGTGCCGGCGCCGTCATCGGCGTCGCATTTTTCGATTTGTTGCCGGAAGCCATCGAATTCGGCGAGAAATTTCATTCCCCGGCCGGCATCTTGTCGTGGACCGCGGTGGGATTTTTGTTCTATCTGGTGATGGACCGCATACTGCAGCTTCACGGCGACCCGGCGCCGCGCGGCCGCTTCGCGGCCGGCGTGCTCTGCGGCCACAGCTTGCTGGATGGAATCGCCATCGGCCTGGCTTTTCAAGCATCCCGCGATGTCGGAATCGTGGTAGCCATTGCCGTGCTGACGCACGATTTCTCCGACGGCATCAACACGATGAATATCGTGATGAAGAATCGCGGCAATCGAAAGCTCGCGCTGCGCTGGCTGCTGGCGGATGCGCTGGCTCCGGTCGTGGGAATGGCAGCGACGCGTTTCTTTGCCCTTCCCGACAGCGACTTCGGCACGGTGCTGGCGCTATTTGCCGGTTTCTTCCTCTACATCGGCGCCAGCGATCTCATCCCGGAAAGCTACCACGCGCATCCGAAATTTCTCACCACGGCGACCACTCTGGCCGGCGCCGGCGTGCTGTACCTGGCAATTGCGCTAATCGGGGGTTAGATCGCTCATCGCCGCACTCCCGGCGGAAGCCGCCATGATGCTGGCAATGGCCGCCCACTGAATCCAGGTCAAGCTTTCACCCAGAAAATAGAGACCTGCGAGTGCCGCAAACGCCGGGTCCAGGCTCATCAACACGCCAAAGGTGCGCGTGGGCAGCCGCGGCATCGCGAACATTTCCAGCGAATAGGGCAACGCGCTCGACAGCAACGCGACGCCGGCCGCGGCAGGTAGGATCGCCGGCGAGAACAGCAGCGCCCCACTATGCGCCACGCCGATGGGCACGATGAATACAGCGCCGATCAGGGTACCCCACGCCGTGGTTTGACCTCCGTGCGCGGCACCGGCCTTGCGCCCGAAGACGATGTAAAGCGCCCAACACACGCCGGCGGCGAGTGCGCAAGCGATGCCGACGGGCGGCAGCGGTTGGCTGCCAAATCCCAACGGCAGCAGCACCAGTACGCCGAGTATCGCCATCAAAACCCACAAAAAATCACCGGGTCGGCGCGATGCCGCCAACGCAACGCCGAGCGGGCCCGTGAATTCCAACGCCATGGCAATGCCGAGCGGTATGGAGCGCAGCGACAGGTAGAAAAACAAATTCATGCAGCCCATCGCAACGCCGTAAACGATGATCGTGCGGGCCTCGCGCAGGGTTACGCGCAGGCGCCATGGACGCCACGCGATAAAAAGAATTACCGAGGCAATTCCTAGGCGCATGGCGGCCGCGCCGACGGCGCCCACCACCGGGAACAGCCCCTTTGCCAGCACCGCGCCCAACTGAAAGCACACCATTGCCGCCGTCAGCGCAGCGATCGACACCGCAATGGAACCGGTGGCGCGCCGATTTTTGGATCCGGCCGTCAACTTTTGGCAGCGTCGTCCCGCGGCTGTTCCGTGAGATTCAAGTGCTTCATGACACGCTTGAGATTGCGGTGAATCTCATTCAGATGGCCGATGTTCACCGCGGTCTTCATTGCCTGCTTCAGGGGCTGCAAAGGGTAGCCGGCGTAATGCCCGGCCAGCGGTACGTCGTTGGTGACCGAGGATCGGCCGGAGAGCACGACGTTATCGCCGAGCGTGACATGCTCCGTGACCACTGAATTGCCACCGGTAATGAACTGGCGCCCGATCTTGGTCGAGCCACCCATCATGAAGCCGGCCGTGTAGAAACCATTCTCGCCGAGATCGCAGTTGTGCGCGATATGGCAGATGTTATCCAGCTTGGTCCCGGACCTGATGAAGGTCGAGGTCAGCTTCGCGCGGTCGATCGCACAGTTGCTGCCGATTTCCACCGCATCGCCAATGACTACGTTGCCGAGATGGGAGATCTTTCGCGGCCGGCCATCGGGATCAACCGCGTAGCCGAACCCATCGCTGCCGATGCTGGTGTGCGGATGAATCTCGCAGTCCTCGCCAATCCGGCAGTCGGCGCCGACAAAAACATGCGGGTGCAGTATGGTACGCGCGCCGATCCGTGCCGCGTTCTCGATGACGGTGTGCGCGCCAATCAGACAGCCGTCGCCGATTTCAGCCCCCGCCCCGACCACGCAGTAGGGTCCCAAAAAAACGCCGATGCCAAGAATTGCGTCGCCATGCACGATGGCGGTGGGATGGCGCTCGCCCCACTGTTTGAATCGATTGCACTTGGTATCGAAATACTTGAGTAGAATCGCCATACCCATCGAGACGTTCTTTACCGAGAAGCAGCAGCTGGCGCCGTCCGCGACGAGATCGAGTTCGCCGGCCATCTTTGCCTGTACGATTAGAATGGCGGGTTTGAGGAGCCGCGCTTGCGCAAGCAACGCCGAATCGCTTACGAAAACCAAGCTTTGCGGCGTGGCCTGGTCCGGCACGTCGCAGTGACTGGCCGCAATTTCCAGGTTGCCATGGAGAAATGCAAAGATATTCGAATGTTGATTCTTGATGGTCCGAGCGGTAAGCATGGCGCTATCCCTTAAGAATCATTGGCGAACGATCGGAGATTACCATCGTGGACGACGCTGCGCGCGACATTGAGCGCCCAATCGAACGGATTTCACTCATTGATGTGCCGTCCGACACAGTTTCGCTCGCTCGCTTCCTGCTGGGCAAAGTGCTGGTGCGCGAATTTTCCGGCGGCATCGCCGCAGGCCGGATCGTCGAGACCGAAGCGTATCTGCCGCATGATCCCGCCTGCCACGCCTTTCGCGGCATCACGCCGCGCAACCGCTCGCTGTTTCTCGAATGGGGCCACGCTTATGTTTACTTGTGTTACGGGACTTCGTACATGCTGAACGTATCGAGCGAAGCAGCCGGGATCGGCGCCGGCGTGCTGCTGCGCGCGCTCGAGCCTCTGTACGGTACCGAACATATGAAGAAAAATGCCAAGCCAATCAAGTTGATGGACCTGGCGCGAGGACCCGGAAGATTGGCCGCCGCGCTGCGCGTGGACCTGAGGCACGATGGCCTCAACCTATTTGCCGCGAAACAGCTATGGATCGGCGCCGATAATCGCGTCTCGGGGCCCGTGGGTTGCAGCGTGCGCATCGGGATCAGCAAGGCGGCCGACGAGCGATTGCGGTTCTTCATCGCAGGCAACCGCCATGTGAGTGGTCCGCGCAGGCTCAATACATGATCTGGGGTGCGGCAGTGCGGGCCGTTTTGATGGCGGGCGCGGGGGCGGTCCTGGCGGGCTTGAGCAATCTCGCCCTGGGTGCCTGCCCTTCGAACGTGACCGTGCAGATCGAGGTTCGCGGCTCAAGCCTATGCGTATTCGTCGACGCTGCGGCCTGGGTCACGCAGCAGCAGCTGCTGCGCGCCTGGGTCGAGCGCTCGGCGCGGATAGTCGCGGACTATTACGGCCAATTTCCCGCGCCCGCGGTGACCTTGAGGCTCGGCAGCATGGACGGCGCCGGCGTGGGCGGCGGCCGCACCACCAACGATGGCGGCCTCGCGATTCAAGTGCGCGTCGGTCGCGAAGCCACCTCCGAATCGCTGGCAGCGGATTGGGTTCTGGTGCACGAAATGGTGCATCTTGCGCTGCCTGAGGTGGGCCGCGCGCATAACTGGCTGGCGGAAGGGTTAGCCACCTATGTCGAAGGCGTTGCGAGAGCTCAATCGGGAAATCGCGATATCGCCGACGTTTGGGCGGAAGATCGGCGTTCCATGCCCCTGGGACTGCCGCGCGCCGGAGAAGGCGGCATGGATCAAACGCCGACGTGGGGCCGCACTTATTGGGGCGGGGCACTGTACTGCCTGCAGGCGGACGTCGCGATACGCCAGCAGACCGCCAACCGAGTGGGTCTGCAAACGGCATTGCGCGCCATTCTCAAGCAGACCGGTGGCTATGCCTTCGAACGCGATATTGGCGATGTGCTGCGCATCGGCGATGCAGCCACCGGCACGCACGTATTGTCTGGTTTGTACCAGCAGGTGAAGGCGGCGCCGCAGGCGCCGGATCTCCAGTTGTTATGGACGCAGCTTGGGGTTCCGAATGATCCGAAAACCCAACCTTTCGACGATCACGCGCGCTTCGCGGCGATTCGCATCGCGATCACCGCCCCGCCCCCTTAAGGCATCGATCCCGAACCGTCAATGTTCGGAAAAATTGGGTTCGCGCTTCTCGAAGAAGGCGCGCACTCCCTCCACGCAATCCTGAGTCTCCAGCGTCATCTCCTGGGCGCTGCGCTCGGCGCGCAATTGCTCCTGCAGCGAATTATCGAAGGTCGAAGTATGCAGAGAACGTATTTGTCCGAGAACCGCGCAGGGTCCGGTGGCAAGCCTGTGAGCCAGCGCGTGTGCGCGCGCCTGAAGCTCGTCGGCCGGCACCACCGCATAGGCGAGTCCCCAATCAAGCGCAGTCTTGGCGTCGATTCTTTCCGCGAGCATCAGCGACGACAACGAACGGCCGGCACCGATGCGCCGCGCCAGGTGGAAGGTGATTCCGGCATCGGGTACCAAACCCAGACGCGCGAACGACGGCAGGAAATAGGCATTTTCCGCCGCAATGATGATGTCGCTGGCCAGGGCCAGGCTCATGCCGGCACCCACCGCGGCGCCATTGACCGCAGCCACGATGGGGAAGCGAAAGCCGCTCATGCGCAGAATCAGCGGATCCATGAAGCGGCGCATTTCGAAATGCGCCCGCTGCCGCGCTTCCTGGGTTTTCAAATCGATCGAATGAAGATCGAGGCCGCTGCAAAATACATCGTTGCTGCCGGTGATGATCACCGCTTTTGCGCCGCTCTCGCCCTTTTGAATTTGATCCAGAGCCAGGTGCACCGCGCGAATAACGGTGATATCGATGGCGTTGCTCACCGCCGTGCGCTGTAGCGCCAATGTCGCAACTCCGTCGGCCACCGTAAACGACAAAGAACTCATTCGACTGCCCCCCTCGCGTTTGCCAGCTAAACCTCGACGCACCTCTGACTTATTTGGTTAAGAATCCCTAATCGACCGTCCTGGCTAGATCATGCCCCCTGCGCAGCGGCGCTGCAAGGCCGCCGCCGCATTGCCGTTGCGCAGCGCTGCTCGATACCGCAATATTCGCCGTCGCTTGTGCCACCCGCCCGTCCGGAGCCCTGAATATGTCGAGATTACGCCGCAGCAAACCTGCGCCCTTTCTGCGGCAAAGCGCCGCCGCACTGCTGATGGTTGCGCTCGCCGTTCCGGCAATATCCGATCAGACCCGGGCGAATGAAACACCGGCGCAGTTCTCACCAAGGGTCGGGAGTTTCGACTATACCCAGCGCGAAGTCATGATTCCGATGCGCGACGGCGTCAAACTGCAGACCGTGATCCTCATTCCGCGCGCGGCGCAGCGCGCGCCGATTCTGCTCACTCGCACGCCGTACGGCGCCTCCAAGCGCATCATCAAGCACGCCAGCGCGCACCTCGCGGCGCTGATCGACAGCACCGATGCGGCGGAGGACGCCGTATTGAGCGGCGGCTACATCCGCGTGGTGCAGGACGTGCGCGGCAAACACGGTTCGGAAGGCGATTACATGATGACCCGGCCGCTGCAAGGGCCGCTGAATCCCACCAGCGTCGATCATTCCACCGATACCTACGACACCATCGAGTGGCTCATCAAGAACATCCCCGAGACCAACGGCAAGGTCGGCATTCTCGGCATCTCGTACGACGGATTTACCTCGCTGATGGCGTTGGTACACCCGCATCCGGCGCTGCGTGCGGCGATTCCGATCAACGCGATGGTCGACGGTTGGATGGGCGATGATTGGTTTCACAAGGGCGCGTTCCGGCTGGACAGCCTCACCTACTTCCACGATCAGGAGGCGAGCCGCGGCAGCGACATTGATTGGTGGACGGACCACTATGACGACTACGACACCTGGCTCAGCGCGGGCTCTGCGGGTGACATGGCGCAACGCCACGGGCTCGAACAAGTGGGGTTCTGGTCCAAGGTGATGAACCATCCTGCGTACGATGAATTCTGGCAAGACCAGGCGCTCGATAAAATTCTCGCCAAACAAGGCGTCAACGTGCCGGTCATGTTGGTCCACAGTCTCTGGGACCAGGAGGATATCTACGGCAACATCGCGCTCTACAAGGCGCTCAAGGCGCGGCAAGCGGATACTTCGAATATATACCTGGTGATCGGCCCCTGGTTTCACCATCAGGAACGGCTCGACGGCAGTGCGATCGGGCAGATTCGCTTTGGCAGCGACACCGCCGAATACTTTCGCAAGTTTCTGTTGCGGCCATTTTTCGATCACTACCTGAAAGACGATGCACCGCCGCTTAAACTGGCGCCGGTCACCGCATTCGAGACCGGCATGAATCGCTGGCAATCGCTGCCCACCTGGCCGAGCGGCTGCGAGTCCGGGTGCGCTACACTCACGCAAAAGCTTTACTTGCAAAGCGGCGGTGCACTGCGCTTGAGCGCATCCGCGGAGTTGGGCGCGACCGATCGCGCGCGGGCCGACGACTTCGAATCCTACGTTGCGGATCCCGCAAAGCCGGTGCCTTATCTGCCGCGGCCCATTCATATCGGCGGTGAGGAAGGCGCGATGAGCTGGCAAACCTGGCTGGTCAGCGATCAACGCGATGTCGCTTCGCGCACCGACGTGCTGAGCTTCGCCACCCCGGTGCTGCGCGAGCCGCTGAAGATCAGCGGCGAACCCATCGCCAACCTCATCGCCTCCACTTCGGGAACCGACGGCGACTTCGTGGTGAAATTGATCGATGTCTATCCCGACGAGGTCGGGCGCGAACCCAAGATGGGCGGCTATCAGTTGATGGTTTCAGCCGACATTTTGCGCGGCCGCTACCGGGATTCCTTCAGCAATCCCAAGCCGATTCCACCGGACCGCAAGCAGGTATTTCGCTTTGCGCTGCCGACCGCCAACCACGTGTTCCTGCCGGGTCACCGCATCATGGTTCAGGTTCAGTCCAGCTGGTTTCCGCTGTACGACAGAAACCCACAAACCTACATCGACAACATCTTCTTTGCCAAACCCGGCGACTATAAGAAGGCAACGATAAAGATATTCGATGGCGGCTCGAGTGCGAGTTTCATCGACTTGCCGGTGGTCCGGCCGATGACGGCCGACTGACTAAATGCATCGGCCGAGCAAGGCTCGGCCGATGCCAGAGTCTATTTTTCCTTCTCGCCGTTCTTTTCCGGCGGCTTCTGATTCGGTTTTGGCTTCGGCGGTTTCGCCGCAGCCTGTTTGGCTGGCGGGGGTGAGGGTTTCGTACCCGCCACCGGCTGAGTGCCGCCGGGTTGGCCCGGAGGATGAGCGGCGTTTACCGGGGCTGCACCATGGGCACCGACCACGCCCGGCGCGTTGAACGCTGCGGGCCTCGGCGTGGCGGCAATGGCGGGATGACCCCCATTGGCCCTGGCTTGGAGCGCCGGGTTTTTCGCGGCCTCTTGCACATGCTGGTGCTGTATCGCCGTCGGCGGTACATGCGGTTCCACCGCAGCTGCTCTTTCCTGAGCCGTCGGCACCGCGGCGGTTCCGCCGGCGCCGCCGTTGAAGCTCACCTTGTTCACGGTGACGTTGTTATTGACGACAGTCTCGTTGTAAGTGTTGTGAATGACGGTCACGTTCGTCACGTTGGTGACCGAACGATTGTAGGCAAATGAATTTCCCACCCACCGACCGCCGCCAAAGCCGACGCCCACATAACCGAAACCGTAGTTGACGCCGCCATAGAATCCGACGTGCGGCCCCCAGTAACCGACGTGGAAGGCATAGACGCCGCCCACGAAGCCCCAATAGCCCGGCGTCCACAGCAACCCGACTCGCGGCGGCTCAGCCCAGGTTCCCGGCACCCAGTAGTAGCCACCCAAGCCCCAGGCCCAATAGCCCGGCGTCCACAGGTATCCGTCGGCAGGAGGCGGCGGTTGATCGTAGTCTGGCAAGGGCGGCGGGGCCTCGGTGGCATGCACCTCGACATCCACGGCCGGTTCGGCATAGGCAGGCGCCGGCGCGGGCGGTGGCACATAGACCCGCGGGGGCGGGGGTGGCGGGGGTGAAGCCACCCTCACGACGCAGCCTCCGAGCAGCGCGACCGCGGCCAGAGCCAGCGCCACGCTTGCCGTCGGGAGCCTTGAATTTACTGACCTTTTGTTAGAAATATTCATAGTTTGCCCGCCATTTTCCTGTGTGTGTCCCATGTTACGTAAAACCACGTTTCGTATAGAACGCATAACGTCACAGTTTCAATATGGGCTACTCCCGTGAAGGGAATGTAACGAGGGAGCCGTAACGGAGATGCCCGCCGGGTGTCCAGGTCGCGGGGGAGCCGCCGGCGTCGCCTACCCGAGGCGACGCCGGTCTGTTGACTTAAGGCTCAGTGGATGGTGCGCTTGAACGTTTCGGGCAGGAACAGCACACCCACGACCAACGTCAGACCCGCTACCACGATGGGATACCAAAGCCCGTAGTAGATATCGCCGGTTGCCGCCACCATGGCAAATGCGGTGGTCGGCAGAAAACCGCCGAACCAGCCGTTACCGATGTGATAAGGCAGCGACATCGAACTGTAGCGGATGCGCGCCGGAAACAATTCCACCAGCATCGCGGCGATCGGACCGTACACCATGGTCACGTACAGCACCATGATGAACAATATCAAAACCACCATCGGCTTATCGATGGTCGCCGGATTGGCTTTATCCGGATATCCCGCCGCGGCCAGCTCCGTCTTCACTTGTTTTTGGAAAGCCGTGATTGCCGCCTTGCGGTCGGCGCCCTTCAGTACTTTCGGATCCGGCGCCGTAATGGAATTGCTGCCGCTGCGAATGACGGCGAGCGTTCCGGCCGGCGCATCCTCGCTCTTGTACGACACGCTGGCCTTCGCCAAAAAGCTTTTGGCGATATCGCACGATTTTGAGTCGAACGCATTTTTCCCGATCGGATCGAATTGAAAAGAGCAATCCTTCGGATCCGCAATCACCGTCACCGGCGCCGAGGATTGCGCCGCGTACAGGGCCGGATTGGCGTAGCGAGTCAACGCGCCGAACAGCGGAAAGTAAGTCAGGACCGCGAGCAGACAGCCGATCATGATGATGGGTTTTCTGCCCACTTTATCCGACAGCCAGCCAAACAAGATGAATCCCGGAGTGGCCAGCAGCAGCGCGAGCGCCGTCAATATATTGGTGGTCGCGCCGTCGACTTTCAGCGTGCGCTCGAGAAAAAACAGCGCATAGAACTGGCCGCAATACCACACCACGGCCTGGCCCATGACCGCGCCGAATAAGGCGATGAGCACGATCTTAAGATTGGGCCAGCGGCCGAAAGCCTCCTTCAGCGGCGTCTTCGAGGTGGTACCCATCTTCTTCATGTCGAGAAACACCGGACTTTCTTCAAGCTGCATGCGTATCCACAGGGAAACGCCGAGCAGAATGACGGAGATCAGGAACGGAATGCGCCAACCCCAGGTTTTGAAAGCGTCCTCGCCCAAGCTGGTGCGCGTGACGATGACGATGATCAGTGCGCCGAACAGGCCCAGCGTCGCAGTCGTCTGGATGAAACTGGTGAACAGTCCGCGCCTGCCTTTGGGCGCGTGTTCGGCAACATAGGTCGCTGCGCCGCCGTACTCGCCGCCCAATGCCAGCCCCTGCAGGAGGCGCAGGGCCACCAGCAGAATCGGCGCGATCACGCCGGCCGTGGCGTAGCTCGGCAGCAGTCCCACCGCAAAGGTGGAGCCGCCCATGATGCCCATGGTGATGAGGAAGGTGTGTTTGCGCCCCACCAGGTCTCCCAAGCGTCCGAATACCAGCGCACCGAACGGCCGCACCGCGAAGCCGGCGGCAAACGCCGCCAGGGCGAATATGTAGCTCGTGACCTCGTTGACGCCGGAAAAAAACTGCGCACTGATGACCGATGCAAGCAGGCCGTACAAGTAAAAGTCATACCACTCGAACACCGTCCCCAACGACGATGCGCCGATGATGAGCCAGTTGTTCTGCTTTGCCGCCTCGGGCAACGCGGTATCTGCGGACGTCGTAGCCATTTTTTATTCCCCTGCCTTTTTAATGTTTGGGAGGCGTTGCGGTGATGATGGCGCGCAGCTCTGTGAGCTTGGTCTTGATCAGCGCCGCATTCTCCGGCCCCATCCGAATCAACAGTTTTTGCCCTGCGGGACGCGCCTCGAGCGCCGGATCTGCATAGGTATACATTACGTTCGGGCGCACCAGCTCGATGGGCCCCAGCACCTGCGGCGTCGCCAACAGGACATCGATAACCTGCACCAGCCGATCGTTGAAATACCCGGTCGGATACCCTAAGTTTTGATAGGACTGCTGGAACAGCGGATAGAAATGGAAATAAACCGCAGCAAGCTGCTGCATGTTGAGTTTGCTGATCACGGCCACCAAGGGCCTGTAGCGTTCGAAATTGTTGGCCTCCAAAGTGGCATGCAACTCATCGCCAGCGGCGAGGAAGGGCCCAGCAACTGCGGGCGTGGGACGTTTCTCGACCGCGACCTTTTGCCGCGGCAAATTATCGATCGTCACAACCAATCGGCGGATCACATTCTCCGGCAGCAGGTAATTCTTGACGGCATCCGCGCCCGCGACTTGGCCGAGCGCATCGCGCAGCGGCGCATCGCTGTCCGCCAACTCCGGCAAGGCAGCCGCGGATGCACCAGCCTCGGCGCCCGCGGGCAAGGGATGGGCGATTGACGGTTCCGCGGCAGGAGCAGCGTTGCTCGCCGGCGCGGATTCCGTGGGCAGCGGCGCCGCGCGCTGCCTGAGGAAGTACGCGCCTGCCGCGGCCAGCACCACCACCAAGGCCGCTACTGCGATGATCGGCTTGTTCACCATAGCCGCCCGCTCCTACCCGGCATTGGGCATACGCAGTTGCAGTTCGTGCCGGCGGTAGTCGATGATCAGCGTGTCGAGCAGTCCCAGCGAATCCATGCCAATCAATATCGCGGGTTCGTTCAACAGCTTCCATTGCTTGAATATATACAGGTCGCCGTAAGTCACGCTGGGATCGTGAATTTGGATCGAGCCGATGGAAATGGCGGGAGTGTCGTCCAGCAATTCGCCTTTTTGAATGTCCTTGGTGGCGCCCTGGATCAAGTCAACCTTGCCTTTCGGCGTTCCATTCCTTTGCGCCAACGCATCCCTGAGGGCCAGGTTGGCGATGGTTACCTGGCCGCCGGTATCGATGACTGCCTTGGCGCGTATCGTGCCGATATAGGCATCGACGACCACCAGGGTGCCGCGCAGCGAACGGAACGGCACGTTCACGAAGCCTGGTCCTGAGCGCTCGTTCTTCGAATACGCGATCGTGATTTTATCGTGGCGAAAATCGATGAACACCCGCTTTCCTGTCAGACCCTCGGATCCCAGGATCCCTTCAGCTCCCCCCAACGCATCCGGTACGATGGGCAGCAGCGGCTGGTCGACCGCCAGATCGCCGATGCTCAATGTGTCCACGCGTATCGTCGGCACGGTGGCGTAGCCGGTAACTCCGCGCAATATCATGGGCGGCGATCGATCAGTCGGAATGCCGAGCGCCAGGGCGACCAGCGCGGTAATGGCGCTGTGACTGGCGCCGGTATCGAGCACCAATCGGAACGGGCCACGTCCATTGATCATCACCGGCGCCCAGATACGGCCTATCTCGTCGCGGCGCGTGGGCGACACATAGCGCGGCTCGCGCGCCTCCACCATGATTTCCGTCAGCTCATCAATCGGGTCGGCGACATGGGTCGCTGGCGGGGATATCTCGGGCGCCGTTGCGTGGATGGCGCCGGGGAGCGTCGTCAGCGCGCATACCAACGGCACTAAAGCACACCAGCGTGCGAGGTGTTTATGTGGGCTAAACAAGGTGCGTATGGACTCGTTCATGTGCCCTGCCTCAACGTTACCGTTCTCGCCGTCGCTTCCGTCACCTCTAGCAGGGGCACTTTACCGCTATGCCTGCGCAGATTGTGAAACTTCTTTACTTAACCAAAGTGTGCGACAGCAAAATCATAGCACTGCGCCTCGCGCTCACCAAAAACCGCCCTCCACCGCAGCCTCGCTAGCTGCCGGCGGCGGCGCCGCCGAGGTTTCCTTGGAGCCTGGGCATGCGTCCGAATTTTCCGAGGCGGAAATCGCTCATGGCTGTTTCGATCTCCTGCCGCGAGTTCATGACGAACGGCCCATAGCCCACAATGGGCTCCGGAATGGGCGCTCCGCTCAAAAACAGCAACCTGCTGTCCGCCACGGCCTCGATTTCTATTTCAGTTCCGCTGCGCTCGAAAACGACCAATTCGGCGTCCTTTGCCTGGCGCGAACCGTTGGCGACGATAGTGCCGCGCAACACCGCAATGGCCGCGGTATGGCCTTCGGGTACCGACAGGATCGCATGCCGTTGGGCCTCAAGGCGCACATCCCAGACGTTCATGGCGCTGAAAGTGGCTGCTGGTCCCGCAACGCCTTTGTAGTGGCCTGCGATGACCCGAACGCTGCCGGCATCCGACTCCAATGCCGCCTGCGGTATGTCCCCATTTAATATGGTCTGGTAGCGCGGGGGCGACATTTTGTGCCGTGCCGGCAGGTTGACCCACAACTGCGCCATCTCCAAGGCGCCGCCCTGTTGCGTGAACGCCGGCGAATGAAATTCCTCGTGCAGAATGCCGGCAGCGGCGGTCATCCACTGCACGTCACCGGGACCAATGATCCCGCTGTTGCCCGCCGAATCGCGGTGCGCCACTTCACCCTGAAAAACTATCGTTACGGTCTCGAAACCGCGATGCGGATGTTCGCCCACCCCACGCGGGTTCGCGGCGGCTGGAAACAGCGCCGGCCCGGCGTAATCCAGCAACAGAAATGGACTCAGGTGCCGTCCAAATTTGTCATAGGAAAACAGGCTCCGCACCGGAAACCCATCACCCACCCAATGCCCCTCAGGATGGGGGTAAACGCCAAGCACCGTTTTATTCATGACCATCCATAATCCGTGGCTGAAGCAAGATAAATAAGGGCGAAAATATGCTTTTCCAGGCGCATCGGAACACGGTAACTTATGCGAACATGGCGCCGCGAGGTAAATGGTGAAGACCTATCAAAGTTTGGCAGAGCTAAAACCGCTCGTCGGCACCACTGTTGGCATCAGCGACTGGCTGCAGGTCGATCAGGCGCGCATCGATCAGTTTGCGGCTGTCACCGGCGATGATCAGTGGATTCATGTGGATCCGGTGCGCGCCGCCGGCGGAATGTTTGGCAGCACGGTGGCGCACGGTTTTTTGACCTTGAGTCTGCTGCCCTTCTTCGGCCGAAGTTCGTACCGGGTCAGCGGTGTGCGCATGACGGTCAACTATGGGTTGAATCGCGTGCGATTCCCGGCGCCGGTTCCGGTCGGCAGCCGCCTACGGGCTCATTACAAACTTTTGTCGGTCGAACCGATTGAGGGCGGCGTGCAAGTCGTCACCGAAGTGACCGTTGAGCGCGAGGGCCACGCCAAGCCCGTGTGCGTGGCTGAATCCGTGGGCCGATACTACGAAGCGGCTACCCGCCCGACTTAAGGTTCGGACAATGCCTTGACATGCGCCACCACGCTGCGTCCCAGCGCGGATAGGTTATAGCCGCCCTCGAGCATCGAAACGATGCGCCCCTCGGAATGCCGCGAGGCCAGATCCTTCAGCTCGCGCGTGATCCATGCGTAATCGGCCTCGATCAGCGCCATGCCGCCCAGCAGATCCTCGCGATGTGCGTCAAATCCCGCCGAGATGAAAATCATCTGCGGCTTGAAGCTCTCGAGCGCCGGAAGCCATTGCGTTTCCAGCGCTTGCTTTGCGGCAGCGCCGTCGCTGCCCGCCGCGAGGGGTACATTGATCATATTGGGCGCGGGGTTTGCGGTGCCGCTGTAGGGGTAGAAGGGGTGCTGAAAAAAACTCGTCATCAGCACGCGCTTGTGCCACTGCGGGGGACTAAAGATATCTTCCGTGCCGTTGCCGTGGTGCACGTCGAAATCGATGATTGCCACGCGCTCGAGCCCTTTCTTTTCCAGCGCATAGGCTGCCGCGACGCCGACGTTGTTGAAAATGCAAAAGCCCATCGACCGCAGCGGTGTTGCGTGATGGCCGCAGGGCCGAACTGCGCAAAAGGCATTGCTCGCTCGTCCGGCCATCACCTCATCCACCGCAAGCACACCCGCACCGGCCGCACGGCGCGCAGCGGCGAGACTGTGCGGGTTCATCGCAGTATCAGGGTCCAGCTGCACATAGCCTTCGGCGGGCGCATTCTCGAATATCAGATCCACATACGCGGCACGGTGCACCCGCTTCAGGTCATCGGCATGGGCCAGCGGCGCCTCCAGACTGCGCACTTCATCGAGCAATCCGGATTGGCGCATGTGCTCGTTGATCGCGCTCAGGCGATCCGGATTTTCGGGATGACCCGCGCCCATCTCGTGGCGCAGGCAGTCGGCATGGGTGATGTAGGCCGTCAGCATCGCAGGCAATATTACCTCAGCGGCAACATAAAGCACGGCAGAGCGGCGCGCCGCCGCACGAAATGGCCTCGGGGCAGTTTCTTGCCCAATTACCGCGCAGCGTTTAAGTTGGGCCGGCCTTTTCGCATGGCGCAATCTTGGGAGAGGATCAAATGGCATTGCCTCGGGACATGACGGTGGTGGAAATCGCGGCGCCGGGCGGCCCGGAACAGCTCAAGAGCAGTGTTCGGCCGATCCCCCAACCCGGCGAGGGCGAAGTGCTGGTGCAGGTTGCGGCCGCAGGCGTCAACAGGCCTGACGTCATGCAGCGTCAAGGTCGTTATCCGCCGCCGCCCGGTGCCTCCGATTTGCCGGGTATGGAAATCTCCGGGCAAATCGTCGCGCTGGGACCCAAGGTTTCTGGCTTGTCGGTCGGCGATAAGATTACCTCGTTGCTGCCCGGCGGCGGCTACGCCGCGTACGCGATCGCTGCGGCGCCGCTGTGCATGCCAATACCCGAGGGCCTCAGCATGGTGGAAGCAGCCGCCATACCCGAAACCTTCATGACCGTGTGGACCAATTTGTTTGAGCGCGGCGGCTGCAAGGCGGGAGATGTCGTGCTCATTCACGGCGGCACGAGCGGCATTGGCACCACGGCCATCCAGCTTGCGGCCGTGTGGGGCGCCCGCGTTTTCGCAACCGCTGGTTCGGAGGAAAAAGCGCGTGCCTGCGAGAAGCTCGGCGCCGTCCTGGGAATCGACTACCGCACGCAGGATTTCGTGGAAGTGATCCGTGCGCAAACCGGAGGGTATGGAATCGACATCACGTTGGACATGGTCGCCGGCAGCTACGTACAGCGCAACCTGGATATCGCGGCCGTCGAAGGGCGCGTGGTCACCATTTCGCTGCTGGGCGGTTCGCGGGCGGAGATCAACATGGGGATGATTCTGACCAAGCGGCTGACGCTGACCGGTTCGACACTGCGCTCCCGAACCATCGCGCAGAAGGCGGCGGTTGCCGATGCAGTGCGGCGCAATGTCTGGCCGCTTCTGGCCGCGGGCCGGGTGCGACCGGTGATTTACGCCACGTTTCCGCTGGCCGAGGCGAGCGAAGCGCATCGGCTCATGGAGACTTCGAAGCATATCGGCAAGATCGTGCTCACCGTCTAGGTGATCCGTCTGGCTTCACTGCCAACAAGCGCACACGATTGTCAGATTCCGACTAGCCGCAGCAGCTCTCGAAGCGCCAACGAAATCGCCGCCGTCAAAAGACCCAGTACCAGGTAAAAACGCGCGCCGCTTAGCCGCGGAAAGGCGGTTTTGATAAAAGCGAAAACGATAATTGCCGCTGCTGCGGCTGAGATCGCTCCAACCCAGTCAACGTGGTAGCCATTCATGTATTGAGAACCTTCTATTCGGCAGACCTTTGGCTCAATGAGGTCGGCGGCAGTGTCGCGCCGTCGTAGCCAGGGATGAACATCTTGACGTTATCCTGCGTGATCTTTTGTCCATCAACGAACTTCCAGGAGACACCGGAATCGTCGGATATACCTATAAAGAACGCCTTTCCGATCGTGTCCTGGCCGCGAGCCGTCAACACCATGCTATAGGGAATGAAGACATAAGTGTTGTCGCGGGACACAAACGGCGGCCAAGGGGCGCTCAATTCGAATACAGCATACCGCGCGCGAAGCGATTTCATTTGTTGGTACATCTTCACCAGCCCCTGATCCAGTTGATCGCGGGATATCCCGTGGTCTTCAAGCATCTTCGTATACGTCAAAGAATTCACACACGCTGCGTCAAACGCCCTCATGCACGCGACCAGCCGCGCTGCATCCCGGCTGGCATTCGCCGCAATGTCTGCGGCGCGCGAATGCATCGTGAAAAATGACAACAGCAATACGAGCGGCAGTTTGATATGGCGGTTCATAAATCAGTGCGCCGCATTCTCGCGATCGCCGGGCAAGTAGTCGGCCTCGATGTTTCCAGCGAGGTCGCTTTGGGTGAACAGTACCGGCTTAGGTGTCATGGCCACGAACAGCGGTGTCTGGTCGGCGTAGTGGGGCGAATGCGAATCCAAGGTGGCCGAGCCGAACTGGTTGATGCTGTCCGAGGATAGCGCGCCCGCCTTGTCCCAGGTGACGAACATGATCAAGGTGTCGCCCGCCGCCGCGGTCAGGGTGCCGTCCTTCTGCGCAACGCCATAGACGGCGCGATAGATGTCCGGCCCGCCGTCGATGGCCAAATCGAGCTGGCCCCGGCGCATGCGGTTCACCTGGCCCCACTCCGGGTCGATGCGGCCGAAGTGGGTCTTCAGGGTGTTGATGGCGTGGCGCAGAGCGTCGATGGGCGGCACGTCGGGATGGCTGTCCGAATGCGCGGCTTCGGTGCGCATCAGCACCGCCAGCGCCGCCGCCCGGCTGCCGACATTGGTGCGCCGGTCCCAGCCCTTGAGCAGCGCCTGAGCGGCATTGAGGTCACTGTCTGACCCCGGGTCGACCTTGACCACCTCGGCAATCTCCCGGGCCACGTCGGAGCGCTCGCTGAAGGCGAGGTCGAACTTGTACGCACGGAACGCCTCAGCGGTGATGGCCGCGTCGGCGCCGAAGGTTTCCTGGGCGCGATAGGCCCTGTTGGTCATGTCGGTCTGGATGCCCATGGTGGGGCTGAAGTCGGCAGGTTTCAGCGCATCCTGCGCACCCGTGGCCTCAAACGGAGTGTTGTTGGAGTTGAACACATAGCCTGACTTGGGATTCCAGATCTGCGGCACGCGGTCGAACGGCAGATAGCCATGCCAGATCATATCGGAACGATCGCCGGGCTGGACCTGCCTCCAGTCCCGTCCTTCGGCGCGGACCGGGAACAGGCCGTTGTAGACGTAGCCGATGTTTCCCTTCTCGTCGGCGTAGATGTAGTTGATGCTGGGCAGTGCCTGCAGGCGCATGGCCGCCAACCATTCGTCGCGATTAGTCGCCTTGTTGAGCCGATAGTATTGCAGCGTCTGACGCACCTCACCCATGCCGGCGTAGCGCACGGCGAACACGCCGTGATCGGTCTTGAACACCGGACCCTGGACCGACCACAAAAGCGGGCGGTGCACCGTCCAGATCAGCGGCCCCCAGATCTTCACGCGAATGGCCGCATCGCCTTTCTCGAAGTTCTTCCACTCGCCGTCCAGCCGATACTGATCCGGATTGGACGGGTTCATGACCAGCTGATAGACGGTTGACAGATTCGGATCGTTGACGGTGTTGGCCCAACCCAGGTGGGAGTTGTGTCCGTGCAGCATGAAGGGCGAGCCGGGAAAGAAGCCGCCGGCCACGTGCCAGCCCTCGCCGGAATCGAGTACCGCCTCGTACCAGGCGACCGGTCCCACGTAGGGCTGGTGCGAATTGACCAGTAGGCGGGTGGCGCCGTCCGCCGACTTCGAGGCCGCCACGGCAATGCCGTTTGAGCCGACCGGCAGGGATGTTGCGATCATCGCGACTCGGCTCGCCTTCGGCGCGGGCGCCATGATTTTGCCGAACACATGATCAATGCCGTAGAAGAAGGGGGTGCGGAACACGAACCCGGCGGCAACGTCCTGGCCGGTCATCGGCAGCAGGCCCGGCTCGACCTTCTCGGGGTGCAGGGCGGCGTAGTAATTGACCCCATCGGCATAGGCCTGCAGCACCGCGCGATCATCGGCTGGCAGGGCGGTGTCGTATTGCGACGCCACGGTCTCGTGCACTTTCAGCAGCCGCACCAGATAGTCCGTCACCGCCCCCTTGGCGCCCTCGACGCCCGCCAGCTGGCCGCGCGCGGTCAGCGCCGCGCCCTGGATGGTCGCGAAATCGTCCTCGCAATGTGCAAAGCCCAATCCGAACGCCACGTCCGGATCGGTGGGGCCGCTGATGTGCGGCACGCCGTAGTGGTCGCGCTGGATGCGGGCATGATAGCGCGCCGCCTGAGCGATCAGGGTCGCGCGCGCCGGCGCCGGCGGCTGGCTCAGCCGATCTTGAGTGATTACCGCCGTCAGGCCGATAAGCACCAGTGCCGCCAGCGCAGCCGCGCCGATCTTCAGATATCGCATGAAGCGTATTCTCCCGATGTTATTGCCAGGGCTTGCGATTTTTGTTGCGGACCGTGCGGCCCGCTTTATCAAAGTGAGCAGGCCTACTCCTCGAATGATTTGATCAGCTCCAACATCGCATCGCGCGCATGCGGGTTTTCGAATTCAATGATGATTTTGCCCGCGCCGTTCACCTTCTGATGCAATTGCACGTGCACAAAATCGGTCCGAAGCACCTCGCTCACCACGGATGACTGCGGCGGCTTCGGGGGCGTCGCTTGTCTTGCGTCGCGGTTTGGCGCGTTGCGAACCCGATTTTCCGTCTCGCGCACCGACAAGCCGCGCTGCGTGATGAGCGCCGCCAACCGCTGCCGCTCGACATCATCCTTGAGTCCCAGCAGCGCACGCGCATGTCCCATGCTGATGTTCTTGGAATCAATCAGGTCCACCACCGACTCGGGCAACTCCAATAGCCGGATGAGATTGGAAACTCCGGCACGCGAGCGACCCACGCTCTCCGCAACCTCGGCATGCGTCAGCGAGAATTCCTCGGTCAAGCGCTTGAGCGCCCTCGCCTCTTCCGCCGCAGTCAGCTCCTCGCGCTGAATGTTCTCGATGAGCGAAACCGCCATCGCTTCTTTGTCGGTTAACTCTCGAACTATGACCAGTATGTCCGTAAGGCCCGCTAACTGCGCGGCCTGCCAGCGGCGCTCGCCGGCGACAATTTCGTATTTGGCAGCACCGGAACTCGCTGCCGGCAGCGGGCGCACTATGATGGGTTGAATTACCCCGTTCGCCTTGATGGAAGCCGCAAGTTCCTCGAGGGGCTCCTTATGGATTTCACGGCGCGGCTGAAACGCACCGGGCCGCATGAGCGAAATCGGCAGCTTGCCGCCGCCGCGGCTCGCGCTCACCGTCGGAGCCGCGCCCAACAGCGCTCCCAATCCCCGCCCCAGAATTCGGGATTCAGCCATTGTTAGGGTCGTCCACCGAGCACTGTTCCCAGAGAGAGGCCGGCCTCAGCGCAAAATCGCGCGGCTGACAGCTTCTTGCCGCCCTCGAGCCTTAGCTTGAACACCTCGATCTGCCCGCCCTGTGCTGTGACGCTCATGCTTTCATCTCCAATGCCGGTGACTGCGCCGATGGTACCGACAACCCCCGAGAAAGTGCGCGCCGGGAGTTTGCGCGCATCGTACAACTGAAGTTTCTTTTGCTCGAACACTGTCCACGCGCCGGGGGCCGGATCGCAGCCGCGAATGAGGTTGTAAATCTGATCGACGTGCGTGTGCCAATTGATCGCTGCTTCCGCATCCTTGCACCAGCCCTCATAGGTCGCCTGCGACTCATCCTGCAGGGTACTTTCGGCGCGCCCGTTCACGACCAGGTCCGCCGCTTCCAGCAGCGCTGCCACGCCGAGCGGAAACAACCGCTCGAAGTACACCTTGCCCAGGGTCTCATCCGGCCCGATCGGGGTGTCCTTCTGCAGGATGATTGGACCTTCATCGAGTCCGTCGGTGGGGCGAAATATACTAAGGCCGGTGCGAGTCTCGCCCAAGATGATGGGCCAATTGATCGAGCTTGGCCCACGATGGCGCGGCAACAGCGAGGGATGGAATTGAATCGTCCCGTGGCGCGGAATGGCGGTGAAATCCTGGGGCACGAACTGCACCACGTAGGCCATCACCGCGAGATCGACGCCGAGGGCGCGCAGAGATTGACGCGCTTCCTCTACCCTGAGTGAAGGCAGCGCATACACCGGAATTGCGCGTTGTTCTGCCGCGAGGCGCAGCGGGTCCGGCGCCTCGCCCGGTTTTTCAGGCGCGCAAAATACTCCGGCAACAGTGTCGCGCCGCCGCTCGAACGCCTCGAGCACCGCTTTGCCGAAGTCCCTTTGTCCCACGATCGCGATGCGCATTGACTCTCTCAATCTCATATATCATCGGCCGCGTATCAGCGCGGATTTCCAAGGATACCTGCAATCGATGAAAAAACTTCTCTACCAATTCGATACGGACCCATTGCCTTCAGTATTTGACAATGTCGTGGGCTACGACGGCGGCGCCGACCACATTTCGGCCTACGGCGGAGTGAATGCCGACAACGTCGGCGCTCTCGTCGAAGGCGCAATTTTCACCCGCTCGCCGAAGGATAAAAAGAATACCGCCATTTTTGTCGGCGGCGCCAATATGCCGGCCGGAGAAGCGCTGCTGGCCGCGATTTGCGCCAAGTTCTTCGCGAAATTCCGCGTCTCCGTGATGTTCGACTGCAACGGCTCGAACACCACGGCGGCGGCCGCGGTTGCATCTGTTGGCTTCGGCCGCACGCTCTCCGGCAAGCGCGCGGTGATTCTCGCAGGTACAGGTCCCGTCGGGCAACGCGCTGCGGTATTGCTGGCCCGCGAGGGTGCCACAGTGGCGATCACCGGGCGTAAACGTGCGGTGGTTCAGGCGGCCTGCGATGCGCTCAAATCGCGTTTCGGGATTGAAATCGAGGCCATCGAGGCGCCGACCAACGTCGAACGCGCAGCCGCCGCCGCGGGCGCGCACATCCTGCTTGCCACCGGAGCTGCGGGAGTGACGCTGCTCGACGCGAAACAGTGGCAGGAGAATCCATCACTGGAAATCATCGCCGATGCCAACGCATCGCCGCCGGCGGGCATCGACGGTGTTGGGCTCATGGACCGAGGCGTGCGCAGTCACGGCAAGATACTGCTTGGAGCTTTGGGCTTCGGCGCGCTCAAGCTCGCAGTGCATCGCGCGTGTGTCGCGCGCCTGTTCGAGCAAAACGATCTGCTGCTCGACACCGATGAGATCTACAAGATCGCCAAGAGCATGGTCGCAACATGATCACGGAAAGTTCTGTCGAAAAATTTCTGGATGATTTGGCCAGCGGTGCGCCGACACCGGGGGGCGGCAGCGCCGCAGCCATCATGGGCGCCATGGGCGCAGCGCTGATTTCCATGGTCTGCAACGTCACCGTCGGCAAGAAGGGACTGGAAGCCGTCGAGCCCGAGATGAAATCGTTGCGCGAGCAGTCCGAGAAATTGCGCGCGCGACTGGCCGCGCTGGTGGCTGAAGATATCGCCGCGTTCGACGGCTTGATGGCTGCATACCGGCTTCCCAAATTGAGCGACACCGACAAGCTGCGGCGCACCGAGGCAATTCAAACCAGCTTGCGCGCGGCCACCGAGACGCCTCTGGACTGTGCGCGCGCCTGCTCAGACGTCATTGATCTTGCGCAGCGCGCTGGCGAGGCCGGCTACTCGGGCGTGATCAGCGATGCAGGTGTCGGAGTCCTCGCTGCCCACGCGGCGCTGCGCAGCGCCGCCCTGAACGTCTATATGAATGCGCCCTCGCTCAAAGATCAGGAATTTGCGCGACAAGCGACCTCTGAAATGGCTGAACTGCTCGAGGCCGGTACACGGCGCAGTGAAGCCGTGTATGCATTAGTGCGCGGCCGAGTGGGCTGAGGATCTGTAGCTGGACTGAACCCCTGGCGACTATTTCAGCTTGACAGCCTTTTATCACCCTGGTACCTTTTTATACAAAGGTAGCTTGCTTCAATGACGAACGACCCGAAATTCAACCCCATCCGCAAAGGACTGCTCGAGTTCCTGATCCTGCAGATCATTTCCGCCGACAAGGTGTATGTGGCCGACATGATGAGCCGGCTGCAGGACACCGACTTCGCGACCCAGGAGGGCACCTTGTATCCCTTGCTCAGCAAGATGCGCCGCGAAGAGTTGGTGGACTATGAGTGGCAGGAATCGGGCTCGGGGCCGCCCCGCAAGTACTACAAATTGACTGCCAAGGGAAAGTTGCAGCTGGCCGAGTTCAAAGACTATTGGGCGTATCTGAACACAACAATCAACCAGTTAGGTCGCTGATCATGAACACCGTCATCATCATTAATCTCAACGGCAACGCCTTTCATCTCGACGAACCGGGCTATCAAAGCCTGCGCGCGTATCTGGAGCGAGCTCAAGCGCAGCTACACGACAATCCCGACAAGATCGAGATCATGGCGGACCTCGAGCAGGCGATCGCCGACAAGTGCGCCCATTTCTTGCAGCCGCACAAAAATGTGCTGAGCGCCGCCGAAATTGCAGATGTCCTGAAGCAAATGGGGCCGGTCGAGACGGATGGCGCGCAACCGTCGCAAAACTCCGCATCCCAAGAGCAGCCGCGCGCGACGACGTCGCACTGGGACACTCCCAAACGGCTGTATCAGATCCGCGAAGGCGCAATGCTCAGCGGCGTCTGTAGCGGGATCGCGGCATATTTCAACATCGACGTCACGATCGTGCGCATTCTATTCGTCGCGCTCGCGTTATTGAGCGGCGGAATCTGGATTCTGGTGTACATCGCAATGATGCTGGTCATCCCGTTCGCGAACACCGACGAGGAACACGCCGCGGCTGCCGGTGCGCCGTTCAACGCCCAGGAAGTCATCGATCGGGCCAAGAAGCATTACAGCGGGTTCAAGGACAGCAAAGAGTGGCGCCGCCACTGGCGTCAGCAGCGCCGCGAGTGGCGGCGCAGGTGGCACGACGGGGCCTATTGGTGGGCACACAATCTGCAGCGCAATGTGCATCAGTTCAGCACCCAGCGCGCCTATGGTGCGCAACTGGTCGCAGGCCTGCTGATTCCGTTTCTCGCGATCTTGAGCGCCGTGGTTTTTTGTCTGTGGATCGTGGCTGTCGTGCAACTCGCCAGCAGCGGCACGATCTTCGGCTGGACAATTCCCGCATCTCTGCCGCTATGGGTATCCATCCTCATTCTGATATTCATCTACAGCGCGATCTCGCAGCCGCTGCGTCACGCGCGCCGCGCGATCTACTTCAATACCGGCGGCTACAACTATTCCTGGTTCGCCGCGTTGGATGGATTGCTGGCACTCGGCGTCCTGGCGTTGGTCTGTTGGTTCTCCTACACCCACCTGCCGCAGGTTCACGATTTCTTCCAGCACTTCAACGAAAACTGGCAAACGATGTGGAACAACATCGTCGATTCATTTCGCCGCACCGGAGTCGCGATCGGCCTGAACCGCATTGCGGAGTCTGTTTAGATCCGCGTAGCGCGTGACGATGTCGCTGCGGTCCGCGGCGAGGCGCATGTCGCGCAATACTTCCAGCGAGCGCAGCAGCACCGGCAACGGCGGACCGCTGGCGGTCACGCCCTGCAGCGCTTGTTCTTTGAGATCCGCCGCCGGGGCTTCGATGAATCGCCTGACCAGCGCGTCATGATGCTGAGCCGCCGAATGCCCGAACAGGTCGCAAACCTCGAGGTAGGCCGCGGCATTGGCCTGAAACCACGCGGTGCCGGCGTAGTCGTCGATCAGCGGCAAAAACTCATCCAGCAGGCTGGTGAACGTCATGCAATTTCGCAACCTGGCTTGATCGGCGGGCAGCATGAACAGCATCTTGTCGACCAACAGCTGTGCGTAATTCGGATCGTTGGCGCGGCACAGACCCAACAGCAGATCCAGCTCGTTGATGCCGGAGAAATCCCCGGCATTGGCGCCCCGATACTCCTGTCTTCCGACCCGGTATGGTTTGTAGTACGGCCGCACCGAGTAGAAGAACCGCTGCACGTCCAAATCGCGTATCAGCCGGTCATTGCAGCGTATGACATCGCGCAACGCCTGCTTCGCAGCGTCGAACGCGACGTCAACCACCGGACTCGAGACGCCGAGATGCACGACGCTGGTGAGCGCGTCCGCCGCGCGCTGCAGCGACAGAATTCCGCGCGTGTTCTCATCGATGAAAAGAAACTCATCCGCGAGCGTGGTAAAGCTCTTGCGCACCCCGGCGTGCGCCTTGTTGTAGGTCGCGAGATGTCCGGTGGAGAACCTGGGCGCCATACCGAGCGAGGCGCCCACATGCATGGCCAGCGATGACGCCTCCGGAAACGGCGATTTCTCCTCGCGCATCGGATTGGTGAGCTCGTGGCGCCGCAGCGCTCCCAAGTACATGCCGACGCTGCCGAGAACGCCAAATGCGCTCTCGAATCCGTCGCCGGTGTTGCCTTCTGCGAGCAGTGCGACGACGTACGCGTGGCCTTCGTCGCGCAGGCTGGCTTTGATCGGATCGCCGCAACCGAGCACTTGAGCCCGATCGGCCTGTGCGAAGTAGAGATTCTCCAGCTCGGTATTCATCTGCACGAAGGATGTGCGTATCCAGTGCTCGAATGCTTCGGCTCTGTTCATGGAGACTGGCTCACGCTAATGCGCCGGACAGACAGTGCGCGACGCACGCCGCCTCCGCCGCTGTGTTGTAGATATGAAACGACAGCCGCAGCACCGTTCCGCGGCAGTCGAGGCGCACGGCATTATCTTGCAGCGCCCGCATGACATCTGGCAGCGCGTCGCCAACGGTCAAGCAGATGGTGCCCCCGGTCCTGCCGAGATCGATGCGGGCACGCCAGTCCGCGGGCAGCCCATCGCGAAAAATGTTCATCAATTCGCTATTGTGCGCGCGTATCGCGGCAATGCCGATATTTGCCAGCACTTGCATGCCCTGCGCAGCAATCGCATACGGCGCAATGCAAGGCGTCCCACCCCAGAAGCGCCTTGCATCCGCTGCAAACCTAAACGAATGTACGTCGAACTCGAATGGATCGGCGTGCGAAAACCAGCCAACGTCCAGCGGCGCAAGATGCTGCACCAGCGCCGGATTGATCCACATGAAACCCGCCCCAGGTCCGCCGCACAGCCATTTGACGCAACTGCCCAGCACGATGTCGGCGGCGAAGTCAGTCACGGACAAGGGCAAAATTCCCGCCGATTGCGCGACGTCGACCATGCACAGGATGCCCCGCTCCCGACACAACGATGCAATCTCCGCGACCGGTGCTACCACTCCGGTGTTCGAATGCGCGTGGGTAACCAGCACCGCTGCGACATCGGCGGTCAACGCCTCGGCCCAGACCTCCGCATCGGACGGATCATGGCTGCGGGCGAGCAATCGTAAATTGAAGCCCATCTGGCAAGCTCGCTGCAGAACAAAGGCCAGCGAGGGAAACGAGTCCTCCGCGGCCAGCAGCAGCGTACGCTGACCCGCCTTCGGGATCGCGGGCAACAGCTTCGCGAGACCTGACGACAGGTTTGATTGCGGACAGTAATCGTCCGCATTGCCGCCGAGCAGCTGCGCCAGCTGCGCTTTGAAAGCCGCGATCACTGACAGCCACGATTCCCACGCATCGCCGCCCAACAGCTGCCAGGGCTGCAGATAATTCGCGTGGACGGCGTCGACGCCCAGCTTCGGCAGGCATCCGACCGAATGCGTCAGGCAATAAGGCCCGGGCCCGGGGACGAAAAAATGATCGCGATGCATAGCCGCCGCTCACCCTTGAAGATGCGACGATCAAACAGCGTTGCAACTGCGCCGTCAAGGTGGGTGGCTCAACGCATACAATGATATTCTGCGCGCATCGCCTTGATGTGGGAGCGCCAATGCCAGGCAGATTGGACGGAAAAGTTGCAGTCATTACCGGCGCAACCAGCGGCATCGGCGCGGCCACGGCGCGCCGCTTCGTTGCCGAGGGTGCGCGCGTGGTCATCGCGGGTCGCTCCACGGAGCGCGGCAGCGCGCTTGCTGCCGAACTCGGCAGGCAGGCGATCTTCCATCGAGCCGACGTGATGCACGAATCCGAGATCGCCGCTGTCATCGATGCGGCAGTCGCGCGCTTCGGACAGCTCGATTGCTTGTTCAACAACGCCGGTGCTTCGGCCCCGGGGGAAATCGACACCATCAGCGAAGAGCAATTTGATTACGGCATGAAGCTGTTGCTCGGCAGCGTCATGTTCGGCATCAAGCACGGCGCTCGCGTGATGAAATCCCGCGGCGGATCCATCATCAACAATTCCAGCATTGCCGGGCACCGTTTGGGCCAGGGCGGAGCCTTGTATTCCGCGGCGAAGGCCGCGGTGAGCCATATCACGCGCATTGCCGGGGCGAAGTTCGGCCCCAGCGCAATTCGGGTGAATTCGATCTCGCCGGGCGCGATCGCCACGCCGATTTTCTGGGGTGGCTCCGCAAGGGCGGAGACCTTAAGCGCCGCGGACAACGCGCGCAAACTTGCGAAACTGGAGGGCAACCTGGCACGCGCTACGCCGCTGCCCCGCTCCGGCGTGGCCGATGACATTGCTCACGCGGCGGTGTTCCTGGCGAGCGACGAAGGCAGCTTTGTAAATGCACACGATCTGGTCGTCGACGGCGGCCGCATCGCGCAATTCTTCGAACGAGCGCCACAAAACGCATAAGACTTGACGCAACCGGCAATCATGTTCAGGAAATTGCTCATCGCCAACCGCGGCGAAATCGCCATCCGCATTGCGCGCACGGCGGCGGAAATGAGCATCGCGACCGTTGCGATCTACCCGCAGGACGACTCCGCATCTTTACATGTGAAGAGCGCCGACACGTCATTGGCGCTTGCCGGTTCTGGTCCGGCGGCATATCTCGATGGACCGCAAATCCTGCGTCTCGCGCTCGAGTTGGGCTGCGATGCCATTCATCCAGGCTATGGTTTCTTGAGCGAGAATGCCGCGTTTGCGCGGCTTTGCAACAATGCCGGCATCGTCTTTGTCGGACCGGCGCCCGAGACGCTGGTGTTGTTAGGCGACAAGAGTCAGGCGCGAGCCTTGGCGCGCAAGATCGGCGCGCCGGTGCTGCCGGGGTCGAGCGGCGCGGTCACTCTTGCGCAAGCCGAGCATTTTCTGGCCGGGTTGGGCCCGGGCGGCGCCGTGATGCTGAAAGCCCTGGCCGGCGGCGGTGGCCGCGGCATGCGCGAGGTGCGCAATCCTGCGGATATGGCCGGCGCCTACGAGCGGTGCCGCTCGGAGGCATTGCAGGCGTTTGGCATTGGCGAACTCTATGTGGAACAGTTTTTGCCGCGCGCCCGTCACATCGACGTGCAGATAGTGGGCGACGGTTCCGAGGTCGTCCATATTTGGGACCGGGAGTGCAGCGCGCAGCGTCAGCGGCAGAAGCTGATTGAAACTGCGCCGGCGTTCGGCTTGCCCGCGAAATTGCGCGCCAGACTCCTGGAACTGTCCGTGGCGTTGGGAAAGACGGTGAATTATCGCGGCGTGGGCACCATTGAGTTTCTGGTCGATATGGACGCGAACAGCGCCATGCCCTTCGCCTTCATCGAGGCGAATCCGCGCCTTCAGGTCGAGCACACCGTTACCGAAGAGATCACCGGCCTCGATTTGGTTCGCATTCAATTGCAGATCGCCGCCGGCGGCACCTTGGCGAAGCTGGGATTGCGTCAGTCTGCTAGTTCCCGCAGCGCACGGCGTAGCGATCGAGTCGCGCATCAATATGGAGACGATGAATGCCGACGGCAGCGCGAAGCCGGCCGGCGGCACATTGTCGGTGTATGAACCTGCTTCGGGTCGCGGCGTGCGCGTCGATGGCTTCGGCTATTCCGGCTATCACACCAGTGTGAAATTTGACTCGCTGCTGGCCAAACTGATCGTGCACTCCGTTGACGGCGACTTGGGCGCCGCTGCGCGCAAAGCGGAGCGCGCATTGAAGGAATTTCGCATCGCCGGCGTGCCGACCAACATTCCCTTCCTCAGGGCGCTGCTCCGCCATCCCGACTTTGCGGCCGCGCTGGTCCACACGCAGTTTGTCGAGCAGCACGCGAAAGCGTTGTGCGCCGCCGCCGAGGCTGACCCGGCTGCAACCGCGGTCCGCGGCCGCCGCCCCGGCGCCAAGATCGAGACGACGGATCCGCTGGCGGTGCTGATTCACGGCAAGGAGGCCGGCGTCCCGGCCAATGCAACTGCTCCGCAGGAGGCCGGAACGACCGCCCTGCCCGCACCCTTGCAGGGAACCATTATCAGCATCGCCGTCGCCATCGGCCGGACGGTGCGCGCCGGCGAACCGGTACTGATCATGGAATCCATGAAAATGGAGCACGTGATCACTGCGCCGATCAGTGGCTTGGTTCGCGCCCTGACCGTATCGGAAGGCGATACGGTGTTCGAGGGCCATGCTCTCGCTTTCATCGAAGCATCGGATGTCGCCGGCGCAGCCGCGGAGTCCAGGGAAAACATCGATCTTGATTTCATACGGCCTGATCTTAAGGCCGTGATCGAGCGCATCGACGCCACCTTGGATGCCGGCCGTCCGCAGGCGGTCGCACGTCGCCGCAAAACCGGTCAGCGCACGGCGCGCGAAAATGTCGACGATTTGCTCGATTCCGGCTCCTTCATTGAATACGGCAGCTTGGTGGTGGCAGCGCGGCGCAAGCGGCATTCGCTGGAGAAGCTGATCCAGCAAACACCGGCGGATGGCATGGTGATGGGCCTGGGCCGCGTGAATGGCAAGGATTTCGGCGATGAGGCGGCCCGCTGCGCCGTCATGGCTTACGACTACACGGTCCTCGCCGGCACGCAAGGCGCTTACAACCACAGAAAAATGGACCGCCTGATCGAGGTTGCAGAACGATACCGCCTGCCGACGATTTTTTTCTGCGAGGGTGGCGGCGGCCGCCCGGGCGACACCGAGGGCGGCGGCTTCACCCGCGGCTTTGAGTACTGGGCGCGCATGTCGGCGGTCGCGCCCTTAGTCGGAATCACCTCCGGACGCTGCTTCGCCGGCAATGCCTCGGTGCTCGGATGCTGCGATGTGATCATTGCCACCAAGGGTTCGAACATCGGCATGGGCGGACCGGCGATGATCGAGGGCGGCGGACTGGGAATCTTTCGTCCCGAGGAAATCGGCCCCGTGGATGTGCA
Organism: uncultured Gammaproteobacteria bacterium; assembly: GCA_963787695.1. Classification (GTDB taxonomy): domain Bacteria; phylum Pseudomonadota; class Gammaproteobacteria; order Steroidobacterales; family Steroidobacteraceae; genus Bog-1198. Next base: position 3,258,978 of record CAWBDX010000002.1, on the reverse strand, counting down.
GCAGCCCAACGGCGTCATCGACATCCTCGCCGAGGATGAAGCCGATGCCGTTCGCATCACGAAAAAATATCTATCGTATTTTCAGGGCACGCTGGCCGGCTGGACCTGCGCCGATCAGCGCCTGCTGCGCCGGGCTATTCCAGAAAACCGCGTGCGGGTCTATGACATCCGGCAGCTGATCGAGACGCTGGCCGATACCGGCTCGGTGCTCGAATTGCGGCCGAAATTCGCAACCACCATGATCGCCGCATTGATCCGCATCGAAGGAAGGCCTTTGGGGGTGATTGCCAACAATCCCAAGGTGTTGGGCGGCGCCATCGATTCGGACGGCTCCGACAAAGCCGCGCGCTTCCTGCAGATCTGCGAGGCGTTCGACATTCCGGTGCTGTCGCTCTCCGACACGCCGGGCATGATGGTGGGTCCCGAAGTTGAAAAAACCGCGCTGGTCCGACACTGTTCGCGCCTGTTTATCATCGGCGCAAATCTGACCGTGCCGCTGCTGAGTGTGGTGCTGCGCAAGAGCTATGGATTGGGCGCGCTGGCGATGACCGGCGGCAGCTATCCGGCTTCGGTATTTGCCGTCGCCTGGCCAACCGGGGAATTTGGCGGTATGGGGCTCGAGGGCGCGGTCAAGCTCGGCTACCGCAACGAGCTCGCGGCCATCACCGATCCTGACGAGCGCAAAGCAAAATTCGACGAGATGGTTGCGGCGGCTTACGAACAGGGCAAGGCGTTGAACTACGCCTCGAGCTACCATATCGATGAAGTCATCGATCCCAAGGACACGCGCCGCTGGATAGTCGGGACGCTGCGCTCGCTGCCGCCGCCGCCTCCGCGCGTCGAGAAAAAGCTGCGGTGGATTGACGCCTGGTAGCAGCGCGCGAGCGGGCGTTCGACAAAAGAGGGAGATGAAATGACGACGCTATTGGCGAAAACAATATTGGCCATGGCCGCCGCACAGGCGATCCATCCCGACCAGCTGACGGGAAACGATGCGCAAGCCGAACCGCGTCCGCCGCGGCCTGCGATCGAGATCGGCACGCCGCCCACGACCGTCAACACCAAGGACGGCAAGAGCGTGCAGAACGGACTGCGCTCCAGCGACTATACCTATGTGCTGGGCGACGGGGTCGTGTCCAAGGACGTGGTGTATTTCAGCGAGGGCATCGCCTGCTACGCCAAGATTTTTTTTCCAAAAGGATTCGATCCCAAATTCAAGCCCGGGATTCCCGCGGTGGTGCTGGGCCAGGGATACGCGGGATCGCACGTTTCGATCGAGAAGTATGCCAATCGATTCGCCGAGAAAGGCCTGGTAGCCATGGCGATCGACTATCGCGGCTGGGGATTCTCCGAAGGATTCCCGGAGTTGGTGAAGCCGGTGATCGGCGGCGGCATTACACGCGATAACACGCGAATCGTGCTGAAGACCACCGAGGTGCGCATCAAGCGCACCAAGCTCCTACCGCAGGAGCAGCAGCAGGATTATCGCAATGCCATCTCCTACATCCAGGGCGAAGCCGGCGTGGACTATCAGCGGATCGGAGTCTGGGGCTCGAGCCTCGCGGGCGGGAACGCCACGGTTGTGGCAGGGCAGGACGCCCGGGTAAAGGCGGTGTCGGTGCAGGTGCCCGCCATCGCCGGTCCCTCCACCATTCCAGGTCGGGCCCATCTTTCCGACCCCATGCGCGAGGATGCCATCAAGCGCGCCCGCGAAGGCCAGGGCCATGAATATGTCACCGGCTTCTCGCGCTACTTCGCCGTCGACCAATACGCGCAGTACGCGGCATTTCAGGAAAATTATGTCGGCTTCTGGTCCACTAAGATCGACGTGCCCTACCTGGCGATTGCCGCGGAGAATGATCAACTCATTCCCTTGGACGGCATCAAGTCGGCGGTGGAACGAATGAGCGGCCCGCACAATCTGATCGTGGTGCCCGGTATCTCGCATTTCGAAATGTATTCCCACGAACCCTTCGAGATCAGCGCCAACGCCGCTGCCGATTGGTTCGTCAAATACCTGAATGCGCCGGCGGCGGCCGATGGCCCGGAGCCGGCGATACGCCCCGGGGCGGCCCGCGGCGCCGCCGGTAACTAGAGGGAGCTGCCATGGATCGCCGTACTTTTGTCACCGGCCTGCCACTTCTCGGGCTCGCCGCAATCGTCCGCGCCCAGCAGGGCCAGGCACTCAAAGCACCGGCGGCGCCTGCGGCGGCTTCGCCGGCCACGGCGCCGGCCTTCAACTATCCGCCACCGACGCTGCCCATCACCGTTCTCGCCGAGGGACTGAAATTTCCAGAAGCTCCGCTGCCCATGCAGGATGGTTCGGTGCTTTTCGTGCAGATCGAATCGAAGCAAGTCAGCCGCTTGATGCCTGACGGTAGAGTAATCCTGGTAAAGCAAATGGAGGGCGGACCCAACGGCCTCGCCATCGGACCGGATAAGGCGCTTTACATTGCCAATGACGGCGGCCGATTCAGCTTCGCGCAGCGGGGCGAATACAATTTCCCGGGCGCGGCCCCTGCGGACCACGTTGGCGGATCAATCCAGCGGCTTGATTTAAAAAGCGGCGCGCTGACCACGCTGTACGAGAGCTGCGATGGCAAGCGCTTGGTCGCACCCGACGATCTGGTGTTCGATCATCAGGGCGGTATGTGGATCAGCGACATTGGCAAGATCAAGGGAGACGCCGGAATTTATTATGCCTTGCCCGACGGCAAGAGCATCAAGTGCGTCAAGGATGGGATGAGCGCGCCCAATGGCATTGGACTTTCGCCCGATGGCAAACAGCTGCACGTGAGCGAAGCGCGCCAACTCTGGACTTATGACATCAGCGCTCCGGGCACGCTCGGCCCAAGCACTTCGTATACGCAAGCCGATCATGCGAAGCTGCGCGAGCGCTCGATAGCCGATAGCCTGAAGGTGCAGGCCGACGGCAAGGTCTGCGTGTGCACCCTGCTGGCCGGCGGCATCAGCATCATCGACACTGCCGGCAACACGGAGTTCATCGAGTTCGCCGATCCCATGACTACCAATCTTGCTTTCGGCGGGCCGGACATGCGGGACGTGTGGGTGACGCTATCGGGGACCAGCCGCATCGGCCGAGTACGCTGGCCGTATCCGGGACTGAAAGCCGCATTCAGCGCCTGAGCGACCGGCAGCTCAAACTTCCGCCGCCCGCCATTCAGGAGTAGCCTCAAGTATTGCTGCGTCAGAGGGGAGAACCGTGCCGTACGTTGAAAATCGCGTCGTGCACGACGCCGACTCGCATCTGATGGAATTGCCGGATGCGCTCGATGAGTATCTCGAGGCTAAATATCGCGAGCGCTATGATGCGCTGCCAAAATTTCTGAGCCAGCCGCGCAATGCGGAGTACGCGGCGCGCGCCCGCGCGCTGCACGATGATCCGAATTTTCGCGCCGGCGCCGACCAAAACATCCTGCTGCGCAAGAATTACGAGGCGCTGGGCTCATTTCGCCGCGAAGACCGGCCGCGGGCGCTGAATCAACTGGGATTCAGCACCCAGCTGATTTTCACCACCTGGTGTCTGGGGAACTTCGGCCTCGACGAATCGCCGGATACGGAGCTGTGCTACGCGATGGCGCGGGCCCACAACCGCATGATGGGCCACTTCTGTTCGGTCGATCGGCGTTTCCTCGCCACCGGCTACGTGCCGCTCGTCGACTTCGAGCGCGCTTTGGCCACGGCGCAGGAGGCGATCAACCTGGGCTGCAAGGCGCTGTTGATTCCATCGCGCTGTCCACCCGGACATTCGCCGAGCCATGTCGCGTTCGAACCGCTGTGGGCGCTGGCGCAGGAAGCAGGATTGCCGATCGTGTTTCATGTCGGCGGCGAGGAAAAACTTATCCCCGACTATTTCAAGAACGGCCTGCCCAAGGTCAAGGATTTTCATGGCGGTGAGGAGAATTTCACTTCCTTGAGTTTCATGCCGATACCGCATTCGGTGCAGCTCACCCTGGCGGCGCTGATCATCGACGGCGTGCTCGATCGTTATCCGCAATTGAAGTTCGGCGCCATCGAACTGGGTGCGTCATGGGTCCCGAGCTGGATGCGGTTCATGGATTCGGCCGCAACGGCCTTCATCAAGAATGAACCGCGGCTGCAAAAGTTGTCTTTGAAGCCCAGTGAATTCGTGCAGCGCCAATTTCGCGTCACACCGTATCCGCATGAGGACGTCGGCTGGATCATCGCGAACACCGGCCCGGAGGTATGCATGTTTTCCTCCGACTATCCGCACGTCGAGGGCGGACGCAATCCGTTGAAGCGCTTCAACGACTCGCTCGCGCACACGCCAGCCAAAGCCGTGGAGCGCTTTTATTGCGATAATTTCGTCGATCTCATGGGCGCAGGAATGCCCGCGGACTTGCGCAAGCCCCAGAGCCTGAGCGCGGCCTAGCCGAACGGTCCGCGTGGCGGCGGCGGCGGTGGCGGCGGTGTCCACGAACCCGTGGCGATCTTGCCGCCCTTGGCCGACACCGCCAATTCGATGATCTTGTCGGTCACATTGGGTTCATAGCCTTCCGTGTGGCCCTTTTGCATCTTGACGATGTCCGCGACCACCCGGCCATCCTTGCAATTGGGGAACACATAGACCAGGGCACGACCCGACTTCGGATATCGGCCCCAGCCGTCGGCACCCGGGTCCTGGCGCGTCGGGTCCCAAACATACCCGGGCTTCGGATCGAGCACTTCCGGCAGCTCCTCGCGCTTGCCGCAAGCGTATTTGTCGGCCAGCGGTGAAGTATCGCCGGGTATCGACTCGTACTCGCCGTTGGAGAAGATGAATGAATAGTCGCAGGTGCCGCCGGGCGGGCCGGCCGGGGTGGGCGGCAAGCGCGGCGGCGGCGGTGGCGTTGGGTTGCCGCCGCTCTTGTACACCGGGATGCCGCCGAAGAATCCGCGATTCGCATACGTCACCGGCCCTACCCGGCCGCCGGACAAGCTGATGCGAACATCCACCTTGTCCTTGAAGTAATCGGTGCAAACCAGGCGGCTGGAGGTCAAGCCGCCCTGGCTGTGGCCCGCAAGGATGAAGTGCTGCACGTTTTCCTTGCCCACCGTCGCAACAACGAGATCGACGATGTTGTGCAAGTACTCATCGTCGGCATCGCTCCAGTACCTAACCGGCGAACCCGGCGTGATGACGATGAGCTTGTACTTGTCCTTGACATCCATCGCCGGAAAGTAATTGCGCTGCCAGTTGGCGTAGGAGCCGTAGCCGTGAAGGCTCAACACGATATTGACCTTATCGCCGGGCTTGTAGTCCGCGGGACAATCCAAAAAAAACGTGCGCCGCGATTTCGACTCCACGGTATCGCCAGGCTGGGTCACCATGGGTCCGGGACAGTCCGCGTCGGGACAGTGGTAGCTGGGCGGCGCGGCGCAATTCACGCCGAGCAGTGTGTGAGCCTGCTGCGCCAGTGCCGGACCTGCGCCGAATACGCACAGAATGGTCAATCCACGAGTCAATTTCCGCAACGGCCGCTGCAACAGTGTCATCGGTAGCTCCCCATCATGCTGATTGATTTGCCGAGATTATAGATAATATAACGAGATTATACTATTGCCACGCGGCCGCTTCGATCTGCTTTTGCCGGTAGATCGGACGGACCTTCAGCAGCAGGATCAGGGCAACGGCCGCCGAGCAGCACACCACCAAGACCATGCTGTAGCGGATCTTGACCGGATCGTGGAACACATGCTCATTGACGAACGGCACCAACGTCGGGCCCACCCCCAGCCCCAGGGCATTGACCACGAACAAGTAGACCGCGGAGATCTGCGCACGATATTGATTGGGTGTGACTTGATTGACGGCCATCGGTCCCACGCCGTTGTAGGCGTTGAAGGTGATGCCGGCAACGAATAGCGCGACCCATACCAAGGGCACGGTGGGCATGAAGGGCGGGAAGCTACTTAATACTGCGATCCCGCAGGCCGAGATCGCGGCCACCACGATGGGCGCGTCCTTCCAGCCGCGCTTCGTCAGCCGGTCGCAGAGCACGCCCGCCAGCAGCATGCCCGATGAGTTCATCAGTATGGCCGAGACGCCGATGACCTTGCCCGCCTGTCCCGCACTGACCCCATAGGAGCGGATCAACGCGGTCGGCAGCCAGGAGGCCGTGGCATATCCGGCCATCGCCAGCAACCCCATCGCGACGAAATGTAGGCCGTAAAATTTTCTGTTCTGCCAGGCATAGCTCAGGACTTCCCGCAATGCCGGTTTACCGGGCGCAGCTGCCTGCGCATTGCCCGACTGCGTCGGCAACAGCCCGCGGCGCTTCGGCTCGCGGAATGTCAGCAGCAGCAGGGGCAACACAATGCCCGGGGCGCCGGTCAGGATGAAAACCATCTGCCATGCGTGCACCGGGCCGAACAGCGGCAACGTATAGGTTGCGCCCACGCGGGAAACCGCGCCGACCACGATGCCGCCAACCAGCAATGCCGTGCCTGCGCCAATCGTGATGCCGACGTTGTATACGCTGAAGGCGCCGCCCAGTTTGGAGCGCGGAAAACTGTCGGTGATGATGGAATAAGCCGCGGGCGACAGCGCGGCCTCGCCGACACCGACACCGACGCGCGCTATGAACAGCTGCACCGCGCTGCGCGCCAGTCCGCACAGCGTCGCCATGATGGACCAGATGAATACGCCCCCTGCAATGATGGCCCGCCGGCTATGGCGGTCCGACAGGCGGGCAATGGGCAGACCGAGGAATGTGTACAGCAGCGCAAACGCCAGCCCCTGCAGCATGCCTATCTGGGTATCGCTGATCTGCAGATCGCGTTTCATCGGCTCGACCAGCAATGAAATCGTGGTGCGGTCGATGAACGAGAAAATGTACATCAACATCAGGACGGCGACGCTGTACCACGCGGCCAAGGAAGATGGATACGGAGACGAATCGCTGCTGACCGCCACTGCCGCGCTGGACTGCGTTGCCATTCAACCCCCGGTGTGGAACCCTGCTTTTATTCGAGATGGCTCGCGACGGACGCGAGCCGCTGCCGCGCGAGCATACGCCATTGCACGCGCTCGCCGCTTATCAAATGATCGCGGTGATTGGCGTTCGCTGCGCGTCGGCCATGGCGATGCCGTGGCGCTCCGGTCCGGTGGCCACCAACACCGAGATGACCACGGCGACGATGCTGACCACGAGCGCCATGGCAAGGCCGTAATTGTTCGCGTTATGTTCGGCGATCATCACCTGGATATTCAGATTCGCGGACGCGATGAAATTGCCCAGCTGATACACCACTCCCGGAAAGGTGGCGCGAATCTCATAGGGCGAGAGTTCGTTCAGATGCACCGGGACGATGCCCCACGCACCCTGCACCGCGACCTGCATGAAAAACGCGCCTAGCCCTAAGATCAGGGGCGTGCTGCCAAATGCCCAGAATGGGATCACCGGCAAGGCGAGCAATGCCGCGCCCATGATGGCCCGGCGTCTGCCGATGCGTTCCGACAGCCAGCCGAATCCTATGCCGCCGATGATCGCGCCGATATTGGCAATCGCCGTCATCAGCGACGAGGTGTGCGTGTCGAAGCCATGTTGAATCTTGAGGAACAGATTCGGATAAGCGTCCTGGGAGCCGTGACTGAAGAAATTGAATGCGGTCATGAGCACGATGGCATAGATGGCGAGCTTCCAATTCCGCCCCATGACCTCGAGCAGGCTGTGACGTTGCTTCGTCAGCCGCTGTTCGGTAAAGGCCGGAGATTCATCGACTCCCATGCGGATGAAGAACACCAGAATGGCGGGGATGGCTCCCAGCACGAACATGTAGCGCCAGCCCAGGGTGTCATACAGGAAGTACATCGCGATCGAGGCGATGAAGTAACCGCTGGGATAGCCCGCCTGCAACAGACCGGAAACGGGGCCGCGCGCGTTTGCCGGAATGGTCTCGAAGGTCAACGCGGAACCGATGCCCCACTCGCCGCCCATCGCGATTCCGAAAAGAAATCGCAGCGCCAAAAATGTCGTGATCGTCGGCGCAAAGCCCGAGCCCACCTCGAGCACCGAAAACGCCAGAATGTTCCACATCAGCGTTGGCTTACGGCCGAAGCGATCCGCAAGCCGGCCAAAGACAAAGGCGCCGATCGGTCGTGCCGCCAAGGTGAGCGTTACCGCGAACACCACCTGCTTGATTTCGACATGAAAGGTCGACGCGACATCCTTGAACATGAACACCATCAGAAAGAAATCAAAGGCGTCCAACGTCCAGCCGAGGTATGCGGCGAGCACGACATTTTTCTGGCTTTTGGTCCACTTCATCCCGTTCTCCTAAAGGCCGCGCAAGTGGATCATAGCGTCCCCCGCCTAGAATTCCTAACGGCAGCCGCTACCATTGTCGAAGGTCTCAATCCGCTTCGCATTCCGCGGTGGTTCGGCCGAAACTTGCCGAGATGCAGAATCAGTCCCTTGCACGAATTTCCGATGCGCGAGCTCAAGCGTCCGGCCCCCAAAGTCGAGGTGCGCCGCGGCCTCAATGGCGTGGTCTATGTGGCCTGTGGATTGAAGTACGAGCCGGGGTTGCCGTCGCTGATCGATTACCTGGCCCGCGCCGCAGAGTTGCGTCCCGACACGACATTCCTCGCCGAGCGTGACGCCAACAAGCAATGGCGCCGCTTGAGTTACGCCGCCGCCTGGCGCGACACCGCGGCAGTCGCCACCTGGCTGATTCGCCAAGGCTTTGGACCGGACAGCGCGCCGATCATGATCCTGTCGGAGAACAGCATCGAGCATGCCGTGCTCACCTTGGGTGCGATGCGGGCCGGCGTCGCGGTGGTGCCGGTGTCGCCCACGTATTCCTTCGGCAGGGATTTGTCGCGATTGGCTTATGCCTTGGACCTGGCCGAGCCGTCGTTGGTATACGCGGGTGACGCTGTTCGCTACGCCGCTGCGCTTGGATACGCGCAAGCCCAGGGACGCCAAGTTATATCCGGCGGCGATTTTGAGGTGCTGCTGCAGGAGGTGGACGCAGCGGCCGTTGCCGCGCGACGCTTGCTGATCAAGGATGACACCATCGCAAAAATCCTGCTTACCTCGGGTTCAACCGGCCGGCCCAAGGGCGTCATCAACACTCACGGCAATATTGCCGGCTCGGTGCAAATGATTCGCTTGGTCAGCGAGCCGTTCGATCCCGACCGCACACACACGGTGGTCGATTGGCTGCCCTGGCACCACACCTTTGGCGGCAACGCACAGTTCAACGGGATACTGTCGGTGGCCGGGACGCTGTACATCGATACCGGCCGCCCGGTCCCCGGCCTGTTCGATGCGACCATCGAAAATTTACGGGAAATCTCTCCCACCAGCTTTGGCTGCGTGCCGGCGGCGTTTGGCGCGCTCGCCACTGCGCTCGAGCGCGACGCCGACCTGCGACGCAGTTTCTTCAAGAATATGCGCGGCCTCGGATATGGCGGTGCCTTGCTGCCGCAGCAAACCTGGGAGCGCATGCAGAGACTGGCGGTGCAGGAAATCGGCGAGCTTTTGCCCTTCGGCACGGGATGGGGAATGACGGAGACCACTGCCACCGGCGTGGCGGTGTACTGGAACACATCGCGTACCGGACTGCTCGGGCTGCCGCAACCCGGCGTCACGCTGAAGCTCGTGCCGGCGGCCGATCGCCTGGAGCTGCGCATCAAGGGTCCCCAGATCATGAGCGGTTACTACAAAGACGAGGCGCTGAATGCCGCGGCCTTCGACGACGAGGGCTACTTCAAAACCGGCGATGCGGTTCGTTGGGTCGATCCGCAGCGGCCGATCGAGGGTCTCGAGTTCGCGGGCCGCATTGCCGAGGACTTCAAGCTGCTCTCCGGCCACGTGGGTACAGGCCAGCATCGTGCGCCGCGACCTGGTCGAAGCGCTGCAACCCTATGTCATGCGATGCTGTCATCTGCGCGCCGGATCACCCCTGGCTGGGGGCGCTGGTGTGGCTGGCGGTGCCCGAAGATGCAGCAGTGCGCGCCGGCTCTGGCCACCAAGCTTGGCGCATTCAATGGGTCTCGACAAGGCAGCGCCGATACCATTGCAAGGCTATTGATTTTGAAGGATCCGCCGTCGGCGGAAGCCGGAGAAATCACCGATAAGCGCTCGGTCAACCAGCGGCTGGTGATGGAGCGCCGCGCGAGCGATGTTGCGCTGCTGTACGCGGATCCTCTCGACCCGCGCATCATCCTGCCGCCTACCGATCAATAACCCCTCAGTGCGGCGCGGCGTCCTGCACCGGCAGGATCATTGCGGAAGGGTGCCGCCGATCCAAGTACACGGTATTGGTCGCCACCCGCGGCGGTGTCGTGGTCGGCACGCCGAACGGCTCGCCGGTGTTCGGATTGATCTCGAATTTGGTCGAATTGGACGAGGTGACCGTCACCTGGATCTTGTGGCCTTTCTCAAAGGTAAACGCGGTGTTCCACAAGTCGATGTGCAGCTCCTCGGGCTTACCCGGCGTCATCAGCATCACATCGTCGGGATCGCGGCCGTGGCGGTAGCGGGTCCGGATCGGGTTATCGAGAATGATCTGCTCATAGCCGTCGGGATAGACATCAACCAGCTTGACCATGAAATCGGTGTCGAGACCGTCGGTTGCCGCCCACAGCTTCATATCGACATGACCGGCAATGGCGAGGTTCTTGTCGAGCACTCTGGTCTCGAAGCGCAAATAATCCTGGCGCTGACCGATCGGCCGCTGATCCAAGCGGCCCGGCGGTCTGCAAAAGATTCGAGCCGCCGTAAGTCTTGACCGGGATTGGCCGGATCGAACTTGTAGCTGATCTTGGCGTCCGATGCAGTCGGCGCTTTTGTCGACAGATGCATGTCGCCGGTCAGGTAGTACGGGGTCGGATGATTGGCCGGCGGCCAGTTGGGCGACTTGAACACGCTGGCTTAAGGCCGAGGGATGACCCTTGCGCCCCGATGCCATCATGAACAGGGTGACGGGCGGTTCTTTCATGATGCCGTTGTCGATGCCCTTCAACCAGTATTCCCACCAGCGCATCTCCTCCGTCGGAGGAATGGTCGCGCCGGGCTGATTGTATTCGATATCGCTTTTGTCGCCGCCCAGGCCGCCGTGGCCGGCCGGCACCATGTACAGCTTCTGATTGCCGCGCGCGCCTTTGGAGCCGAAATTCTGCAGCCAGCGGAAATTCTCGACGTTGCCGTCATTGAAGATGTCGTACCAACGCGCCCTGGTTGTACATCGGGATGCGAATGAACTTGCGCTGCGTGGTCATCGCATGCTCGTTCCAGAATGCAGAATTGGTGGCGCTGCCGCTCACTATGTCCAGTTGCGCCTGGCTCTCGCCCTGGCCCTTCAACCAGCCGAGCGTGTCCTCGTCCTTCAGGACACCCCCGGGAAACGTGTTGAGCAGATTGTCGTAGGGCGCGACGATCACAAACGCAGCCACCAGATGCGGTGGCGCCGCCATTGCCGCCATATTGGTGGTGATTCCCAGTGCCGAGGCGCCGACCATGCCTACTCTGCCGTTCGACCACGGCTGCTTGGCGACCCATTCGACGGTGTCATAGCCATCCTCCATGTCGGGAACAAAGGCCTCATAGAACCCTTCCGAATGGCCCTTGCCGCGCACATCCTGCATGACGAAGGCATAACCGGCGTCGACATACTTCTTGGCCGTATAACCCGACAGTTCGCCCAGCGCATCTTTAAGATATGGCGTTCGCGATAGCACTACGGGAAACGGGCCGGCGCCCGTGGGCAAAAAGACGTTGGCCGCGAGTTTTACTCCATCGCGGGTGGTCATGGCCATTTCGGTCCACTTGGGCAATGCCGCGATCTGCTCGGGCGTCAACTGCGGCATGAAGCGCGGCCGGGGCGTTGTCGGCTTGGGGGCTGCGGCCGCGGGGGCGGCGGGTTGCGCCTGTGCGTACACGAGGCTCGATGGTGACAGGGGCGCAAGAGCAGCTGCTGCGATGAGCAGCGAACGGACGGACAATCGCATAATTTCTCCCAACCGCGGTGGCCAATGTGGCGTGGCCTTGCGCAACGGCTAAGTGTGCGACGCCGAGCTTTGCTGAGTCAAACGACTTTGGTGTACCGGCGCATGAGAGAATGCCGTTATTGGGCGAGCGCCCGACAAATTGAAATTTACTGCAAGGGCCAATCGTGGATAAGAAAGTCTGTGTCATCACCGGCTCCTCGTCGGGTATCGGAGCAGCGAGCGCGGTTTTGTTTTCGCAGCGCGGCTGGGATGTGTGCGTGAACTATTCCAGGGACGCCATCCCGCGGAGAAAGTGGCGGCAGCCTGCAGAGCTCATGGCGCCGATGTGCTGGTCGAGCGCGCCGACGTGTCGGTTGACGCCCAATGCGTGCAGCTGGCGCAGCGGATCGGGAATCACTTCGGCCGCTGCGACGCGCTCGTCAACAATGCGGGAACGACGAAATTCGTCGATTTGAAGGACCTCGACGGCCTGGACGCGAACGATTTTCACAAGATCTATGCGGTAAACGTCATCGGCGCCGTTTCAAATGACCCGCGCATTTGCGGCGCTGTTGAAGTTGAGTCCGGCCGCCGCGGTCGTCAATGTATCCTCGATCGCCTCTCTGCTGGGCGCCGGCTCGAGCATCGCCTACGTCGCGTCGAAAGGCGCGCTCAACGCCCTGACACTGAGCCTGGCGCGCGTTCTCGGGCCGCAGGTGCGAGTCAATGCGGTCGCGCCCGGAATGGTGGATTCACCCTGGCTTAAAGTAGGCTTGGGGCCGGAGCGCTTCGAGACAATGCGGCACAGCTACGAGTCCGCATCGGCGCTGGATACATTGGTGTCTGCCCGAGGATGTGGCCGAGACCATTTATTACCTGGGCGCCGTGGCTTCGAGGACGACGGGCGAACTGCATGTCGTCGACGGAGGTCGCCGACTCGGGCGGCTGTAGCGCGCAAAACGGATAACTTCCTTTCCTTTGGAGAAGCTCATGCAAGGTAGATTTGAAAAGCGCGGCGATGTCGGCATCATCTGGATCAACAATCCGCCCGTCAATGCGATCAGCGTTGGCGTGCGCACCGCCATCATCGATGGCGTCACCAAGCTTGCCCAGGATGCGGAAATCAAGGTCGGCGTTCTCGCCTGCGAGGGCCGCACCTTCATGGCGGGCGCCGATATCACCGAATTTGGCAAGCCGCCTTTGTCGCCCGGCCTGCATGAGGCGCTAACGCTCGCTGGAAAACTCCGCCAAACCCATCGTGGCCGCCATTTATGGCACAGCCTTCGGTGGCGGCTTGGAAGTTGCGCTCGCCTGCCACTACCGGGTCGCAGTCGCGACCGCCAAGGTCGGATTGCCGGAAGTCAAGCTCGGGCATTCTCCCGGGGGCCGGCGGCACGCAACGGCTGCCGCGGCTGATCGGCATTGAAGCCGCGCTCGACATGATCATTTCGGGCGATCCGATTGCGCGCCGGCGCAAGCGGCCAAAGCCGGTGTCATCGACAAATCATCGATGGCGATCTGCTCGAGGGCGCCGTCAGGCTATGCCAAGGAACTGGCTGCGCAAAAGGCGCCGCCGCGCAAGATCCGCGATATCAATATCGACGCTGGCAAGCTCCCCGCCGGATTCTTCGATGCAGCCCGCAAACGCATCGCCAAGGAAAAGAAAAATCTTTTCGCGCCGCAGCGCATCGTCGATGCACTGGAAGCAGCCGCCACGCTGCCCTTCGACCAGGGCATGGCGCGCGAGCGCGAATTGGTCCATGCAGTGCATGCAGAACAGCCAGGCGAAGGCGCTGCAACACGTGTTTTTCGCCGAGCGCAAGGCCGCCAATGTCCCCAACCTCGACAAGAGCGTCACGAAACGCGACATCAAGAGCGTCGCCATCATCGGCGCCGGCACCATGGGCGGCGGCATCGCGATGAACTTCTTGAACGTCGGAATTCCGGTCACGGTGCTGGAAATGCAGCAGGACGCGCTCGATCGAGGCGTGGGCGTGATTCGCAAGAATTACGAAAACACGGCGTCCAAGGGCAAGCTGACTCTGGAGCAGATTCAACAGCGCATGGCCATGCTGAAACCCACATTGGCGTACGCCGATGTCGGTGATGCGGATCTCGTCATCGAAGCCGTCTTCGAGACCATGGCGATCAAGAAGGACGTATTCGGCAAACTCGACAAGGCGGCCAAGAAGGGCGCGATACTCGCATCCAATACCTCCTACCTCTCCATCGACGAAATCGCCGACGCGACATCGCGGCCCAGCGATGTCGTCGGCATGCATTTTTTCTCCCCGGCCAACGTGATGAGATTGCTGGAAATCGTGCGCGGCGCGAAAACGGCGCAGGACGTCCTGGTAACCGTCATCGACGCCGCCAAGCGCATCAACAAGGTCGGCGTGGTGTGCGGCAATCGCGACGGCTTCATCGGCAACCGCATGCTGGGCGGCTATGCCTATCAGGCGTCGCTGATGGTGCTCGAGGGCGCAATGCCGGAGCAGGTCGACGCCGCGCTGCGCAACTTTCGGCATGCCCATGGGCGTGCTGCAGATGAGCGATCTGGCCGGACTGGATGTCGGCTACAAGTCGCGCAAGGACCGCGACCCGGCAAGCTTTGACGGCCGCGTCACGCGCTCCGCGGACCTGCTGGTGGAAATGGGGCGACTGGGTCAGAAGACCCAGGCGGGTTACTACGATTATGCGCCCGGCGATCGCACGCCGCGGCCATCGCCGGTGGTTGCGGAAATCATCGAAAAGGTTTCGAAGGAGTACGGCATCGTGCGCCGCAAGTTCACCGACGAGGAAATCGTCGAGCGCTGCTTCCTGGCGCTGATGAATGTGGGCTGCGAAGTGCTGCGCGAAGGTGTGGCGTATCGCTCCAGCGACATCGATGTGGTTTACCTGTATGGCTATGGCTTCCCGGCGTATCGCGGCGGCCCGATGTTCTGGGCTGAAAACGAAGTCGGCTTGAAGAATGCGCTGGAGAAATTGAAGAAATACAGCGCGCAAACCGGCAGGCAAGTGGCTGCAGGTATCACCGCTGCTCGAGCAGCTGGTTGCCGAAGGCCAGGGGTTTGCAAGCCTCGGCAACTAAGGCACGCAGGCCGCGGGGCGCGGGCGGCTAGCGAGCCCCGCTCAGGCCTCGATATTTCATCATGGCATCGATGCTCGGAGCCTTGCCGCGCCATGCAAGATACATGGCCGCGAGATCCTCGGTGTTGCCCCGCGACAGGATCATGCGGCGAAAACGCTCGCCATTCGCGCGGCTCAAACCGCCGTTTTCATCGAACCATTGATACGCATCATCGTTCAGCATCTGGGTCCAGATATACGCATAGTAGCCGGCGGAATATCCGCCGCTCCAGATGTGGCAGAAATAGCTGGATCGGTAGCGCGGCGGCACCGCCCGGATGTCGAGATGCGTTTTGCTCAGCGCCGACTTTTCGAAGGCATCCGGATCCTGCAGCGGCGCGCTGGCCGGCAACACATGCCATTGCATGTCGAGCTCGGCGGCCGCCAGCACTTCGGTCAGATCGTAGCCTTCAGAGAAATTCTTGGCTTTTTTAATCTTTTCCACCAGCGCCGCGGGCATCGGCGCGCCTGTCTTGTAATGCTTGGCATAGTGATTGAACACGGCGGGATACATCGCCCAGTGCTCGTTGAACTGCGATGGAAACTCGACAAAGTCGCGCGCGGTGGCCGTTCCCGAAAGGCTGGGGTAGCGGGTATTGGCAAACATCCCATGAAGCCCGTGACCGAACTCATGAAACATCGTGGTGACGTCGTCAAAACTGATCAGCGCGGGTTCGCCGGGTGCCGGCTTCGGCAGATTCGCGACGTTGTAGACGACCGGCAGGGTGCCAAGCAGCTTGGACTGATTGACGAATTGCGACATCCAAGCGCCGCCATTCTTGTTATCGCGCTTGAAATAATCGCAATAGAACAGCGCCAGCGCCTTGCCATCCGCGTCGGAGACTTCGAAAACCCGCACATCGGGTTCGTATACGGGAATGTCCTTGCGTTCCTTGAAGGTGATGCCGTACAGCTGATTGGCCGCAAAGAACACCCCCGCCTCCAGCACGGTATTGAGTTCGAAGTAGGGCTTGACTTCGGCTTCATCGAGGTCGTATTTTGCTTTGCGCACCTGCTCGCTGTAGAAAGCCCAATCCCAGGCCTCAAGCGTGAATCCGCCATGCTGCGCGTCGATTACCGCCTGTATGTCCTGCGCTTCGCCTAGCGCAGTCGCGGTCGCCACCGGCACCAGAGCATACATGAAATCAAGTGCGGCCTCCGGTGTTTTTGCCATCTGGTCTTTCAGTTTCCACGCCGCATGGCTTGGGAAGCCGAGCAGCTGAGCGCGCTGCGCGCGGATCTGCGCCAAACGCGCGAACGTAGTGCGCGTATCGTTCTCATCGCCGCGCTCCGCGCGCTCCCACGAATTGCGAAAAATCTTTTCGCGCGTCGCGCGGACGCTCAAGCCCGCAAGTACCGGCTGTCGTGTGGTGTTCTGCAGCGGAATCAGGTACCCCTCGGCATTGCGGCTCTTGGCGTCCTGCGCCGCGGCGGCAAGCTGCGCTTCACCGAGGCCTGCGAGCTCGGCTCTATCGGCCGTCAAGTAGCGCCCAGCCTTGGCCGCACCGAGCAATTTTTTGGAGAATTCATCCGCCAGAGCCGACTCTTCCTTATTCAGTTTTTTGAGCTGCTCCTTGTTCGCGGCCGAGAGGTTCGCACCCGAATGCACGAATTCGTCGTAAGTTATCTCGACCAGCCGCAGTGACTCCGCATCGAGCTTGAGCGCGGCGCGCTTTGTATAGACGGCGGACAGGCGTGCGAACAGCTTGGCATTCAAATAGATCGAGTCGCGGTACGCGGCCAGCGCCGGCGCCAGTGCAGTCTTGGCCGCCTGCAGAACCGGGTTGGTATTCGCTTCGCTCACGCAGTTGAACGCCGCCAGCGCGCGGTTCAAAAGCCGCCCGGATCGCTCCATGGCCACAAATGTGTTCTCGAAGGTCGGCGGGGCCGGGTCGTCCGCTATGCGCTTCATCTCCGTAAGGTTCTGCGCCATTCCGGCCTCGATTGCCGGTTGATAATCGTGGTCCTTGATGCGGTCGAATGGCGGCGCGTTGAACGGCAGCTTGCTCGGCGCGTAGAAAGGATTGGCCGGCCCAAAGTCCGCGGCGAAGGCGCAGGTTATCGCGCCGAATGCCTGCGCAACCGCGCCGACCACCATCAATCGATTTCTATGCTTCACTTATGCCGTACCTTTGGGCGAGTGGCCCCTATTTCGGATGCCGAACTCTATACCAAGTCCGGCGGCAATGGGACCCGCCGGCTGCCCGCACCGAAGGAAAGTCTCGCGTAGAATGGCTGCAAAGAGCGATTGTCCCCGGGGGTGGTCTATGCCTGCGAAGAGGCGCGCACAGCGCATGGCGCCGGATAAGCGGCGCGAACAAATTTTGGACAGCGCCGTGGCGCTCATCATCGATCGCGGCCTTTCGAGCTGCACGCTGGAAGCGGTGTCGGTACAGGCGCGCATCAGCAAGCCGCTCATCTACAAATACTTTCTGCGGCTCGAGGATCTGTTCAAAGCGCTGGTGGAGCGCGAATATCGCTATTTGCGCGGGCGCGGGCTCAATGTGCTGCCGCTGGAATGTGCCATATCGAAGAGATCATCCGTCGCTCGAATCTGCGCGCCATGGAGTATCTGTATGAGCGCGGCCCGATCATGCGCCTGCTGGCCAGCGATCGTTCCATTGCCGGTCTGGTGAAACGCCAGGACCACGATGAACGCGGCGATCATCATCGACTACTTCACGAGACGCTGCATGGAGGTCTACGGGTTTCCGCGAGGACGTCGCGCGCGTTTGCTCAATCATGACCGTCAACGCGCCAATTCTGTCGGCGCGCGCGCTGCGGCGCAGCGGCATTGCCGCGCACCGAGCCGCGGAGATTTGGAGCGAATTCATCATCGGCGGCAACAACGCCTTACAGCTCAAATTCGGCAAGCCCGAGAAGGTTGTGGCCAGGCGGCCCGCCGCCAAGGCGCGGCCGCGCCGCCGGTTGCCGTCATGACGCTGCATTCTTGACTTAACCTCGCGGTAATTATAACTTGCGTCTACTAAAGCACCCGCGAGGAACGCCCACATGACCTATGCGACCGATCGCGCCTTACTGCGACGCCGACAGCCACATCTTGGAAACCAAGGACTGGATTGCCAAATTCACCGATCCCGGACATTGTTGCGAAACTGCCGGAGATGAGCTTGCTGAAATCCGGCACCAAGAGCTTCGAGGTCATCAACGAAGCGGTTGCGAAACAGCGGCAACGCGCCGCCAGCGGAGCTGCGGCCATCGATGTGGTCAAGGGGATCAAGGGTTGGAATGCGCCGGGCGCATTTGACGCCACCGAGAGAAAGGCCGCACTGGACGATCTGGGCTTCCAGCGACAATTGGTGTTCTCGACCTTCTCCGCCACGCAATATCTGCATCACGATGATCTGGATGTGCGCTACGGCGGCATCCGCGCGCACAACCGTGCGATGGCGGCGTTTTGCAACCAAGACCCGCGGCTCATCGCCGCCGGCCAAGTGTCCCTGGTTGATCCGGCGCGCTGCGTGGCGGAAATGACGGAAGGCGTACGCCTGGGGTGCGGCGCATTTTGGATTCCCGGCATGCCGGTGGGCGACAAATCGCCGGGCCACCCGGATTTTGACGTCGTGTGGCAGGCGTTCTGCGACCTGAATGTGCCCTTCATGCTGCATGTCGGACCCAACAGCCCGACCAAGATCGCCGGCTACGAAAACAACGGCCAACCGCGGCCGAAGGACATCACCGGCGCCGAAGGCGGCGAAAATCTGCGCGTGCGGGATTTCATGCTGCTGTCCATCGGACCGCAGCAATTCCTTACGGCGCTGGTCTTCGACGGAGTGTTCGAGCGCTTTCCCCAGATTGCGCGGCGGCGTCATCGAGCTCGGCGCCGGCTGGGTGCCCGGAATATTTACGCACGCTCGATCTCAGCCAGAAGATATTCAAGAAAACCGATCCTTCGGTGAGCGCGCTTGCCAATCAAGGCCTCCGAGTACATTCGCCGCGCCGTGAAATTCACGCCGTTCCCGGGCGAGAACGTCGGGCGGCTGATCAGGGACGCCGGCGCCGAATTATTCATGTTCTCCAGCGACTATCCGCATCCCGAGGGCACCGACGATCCCATCGGCCGCTTCGAGCGCACCTTCAAGGACATTTCGGAAGAGGCCAAGAACAAATTCTACAGCGGGAACTTTCAGAACATGATGGCCGCAGCGCCGTGAGATCCGCCGCGCGAGCGCTACATAGTGCGCATCCGCGGGCACCGCATCCTTGGGCGGGACCTTGGGGCGTTCGCGCATCGGCAGTTCCGGAATCATCAAGGTCGCGATCAGCGCGATCACGACCACGATGATGCTCAGCAGAAACACGTGCGTCACCGCCTCCGCGATCAGAACTCGTATCGCCTCGGGAATGTTCATGACGCCGGCGTGAATCTGCGCATCGATGGACAGGCCGCGAAGCTTTGACAGGTTCGATGCGGCGGCAATCCCTTGGAGGCGGCCCAGGCGGCAAGCTTGGTATTGAGATTGTTGGTCAATAACGTGCCGAAAATGGCGACGCCGACGGTCGAGCCGATCTGGCGGAAGAACTGATTGGCGCTGGTCACGACGCCGATTCGATTCATCGGCACGGCATTCTGAATGGCCACGCTATACAAGCTCTGCAAGGGACCCAAGCCCATGCCGAGAATCGCCATGCGCCAGCCGAGATCGAGCCTGCTGGTGTGGTAGCTCATTTGGCTCATCAGAAAAGTTGCCGATCAGCAGCACCGACATTCCGGTCAACATGAAGGGCTTGTAGCGGCCGGTGCGCGTGACCAGCCGGCCGCTGATGGTGGCCGCGACAATCAAGCCCAGCATCAGCGGCATCGTCGACAAGCCGCTGGTCGTGGCCTGCACGCCCTGTCCGAGCTGCATGAACAAGGGCAGGAACGCCACGACGCTCAAAAACGACATCGACGAGAAGAAGCCGGCGATATTCGCCCAGGTGAACACCCTGTTGCCGAACAGCTCCATGTGGATGATCGGGTCCTTGAGCCTTCTTTCCACGATCACGAACAAAACCGTGCAGACGAGGAACATCGCCAGCAGTCCGATCACCACGGGCGAATCCCACGCATACTTTTGACCGCCGAAGGTCAGCGCCAGCAGCAGCGGCACGCAGGCCGCGACGATCAGGACCGCACCCAGATAATCGATGCTGCCCTTTGCGGCATGCGACAGCTTCGGCATCTTGGCGATCACCATGAACAGGGCTATCAGCCCCATGGGCAGATTCAGATAAAACACCCATCGCCAGCCTTCGATGACATGGCCGCCGATGGTTACCGTGCCGTGATCGGTGAAATAGCCGCCCAGCAGCGGGCCGATGGCGCTGGCAATGCCAAAAACGCCGCCGAACAAGGCCGGCGAATTTGCCGCGTTCCCGCGGCGGAAACAGATCCGCGATGATGGCGAAGGCGGTTGTAAAAAGCGCGCCGCCGCCCAATCCCTGCACGGCGCGGAACACGACGAGCTGCACCATGCCGCCGCCCAACAACGGCAGGTCGCCAAACTCGCCGGCAAGCCCGGACGAGCCACGAGCCGAACAGAAACAACCCTATTCCAGCAAGCAATATCGGCTTGCGGCCGTAAAGATCGCCCAGCTTGCCCCAGATCGGCACCATCACCGTGGAGCTCAAAAGATATGCCGTGGTCACCCAGGCATACAGCTCGAGGCCATGCAATTGACTGATGATCACCGGCATCGCCGTGGACACGATGGTCTGGTCCAAAGCCGACAGCAGGAAGACGATCATCACGCCAATGAGCGTGATCCTGCGCTCGGCGTCGGTGAAATGCGCTGTGCTCAAGCCCTAGACTCCGCGCAATCCGCTCATTGCTGCATTATCGCAGCACGCCTGCCGCGCAACACGAATTTCTGAATCTTTCCGGTCGCCGTCTTCGGCAATTCCTTCACAAAATGAAACGCGCTCGGCACTTTGAAATGCGCCAATGCGCCGCGCGCGAAATCGCGCAGCTCAGCGGCAGTTGCAGACATTCCGGCGCGCAACACGACGAACGCGTGGGGCGATTCGCCCCATTTCTCGTGCGGCATTCCGACCACGGCAACCTCGAGCACCGACGGGTGCCGCAACAGAGCGCCTTCAACTTCGATCGAGGAAATATTTTCGCCGCCGCTGATGATCACGTCTTTGAACCGGTCGCGGATCTCGACATAGCCATCAGCATGAACCACGGCGCCGTCGCCCGAGTGGAACCAGCCGCCGGCGAAGGCCGTATTGGTGGCCTGCGCATCGTTGTAATAGCCGCGCATTACCACGTTGCCGCGGGCGATTATTTCGCCCATGGTGGTTCCGTCATGCGGCACGTCTTGCATATCGTGGTCCACGACGCGCAGTTCGCCGGAGGTGATGAGCTCAACGCCCTGCCGGGCTTTGACGATCGCGCGTTCTGCGCTGGAAAGGGACGCGTGTTCGGGCATGGGTTCGCAAATTGAAATGAACGGCGCCGTCTCGGTCAAGCCATAGACGTGCGTTACCTCCCAGCCCAGATCGGATTCCATGCGCTCAATCGTCGCCGCCGCCGGAGGCGCCCCGGCGGTGAACAGCCGTACGCCGCGAGGCAAGTCTTTACGCTGCGCTTCAGGTCCGTTGGCGATGCCGATCAGGACGGTGGGCGCCGCGCAAAGATGCGTCACTCGTTCGCGCCGCACCAGTTCGTAAATTGCCGCGGCTTCCACGGCGCGCAGGCACACGTGCGCCGCACCGGCCGCGGTCACCGTCCATGTGAAAGTCCAGCCGTTGGCATGAAACATCGGCAGCGTCCACAGGTAGCGATCAGCCGGGGTCATCGGCCAATGCACCAGCGTGCCGACCGAATTGATCCACGCATTGCGATGCGTGATCATCACGCCCTTCGGGCGCGAGGTCGTGCCGCTGGTGTAGTTGATCGCCAGCAGATCGGTTTCGGCAAATTCCGCGACGTCGAACGATTCGCCGCTGGCTTGAAGCAGCGCTTCATATTCGAGCCAACCGGGCTTGTTGCCTTCGAGGGCAACGAAGTGCCGGACCGCAGGCATGCGGTCGCGAACGCCGTCGATCGTGTCGAGGTAGTCGGCGTGCACGCACAGGACCTTCGCGCCGCTGTGGGTTGCGACGTACACAAAGTCGTCGGCTGAGAGCCGATAGTTGATCGGCACGATGACCGCCGCCAGCTGCGGTATCGCGTAGAATTGCTCGAGATGCTGGTGCGTATTGGGCGCAATTGTCGCGACCCTATCGCCCTTGCCGACGCCGAGCTTGGCCAGCGCCGCGCTCCAAAGGTTGCAGCGCTGCGCGAATTGCGCGTAAGTGAGTCGCAAATTGCCGTCTATCACCGCCTCGCGCCCGCCATACAGCTTGCGCGCGCGGCGCAAAAATTCCAGAGGCGTCAGCGGAGTTTCCATGCGCTAAAGAGTACCAGACGGAGGCTTTCGCTCGCCAATCCGGCCGCCGCCTGCCTCGACCAGAATGGCGCGGAAGTCATTGACATTGGTCAGCGTGGGCCCGGTGATCACCGAATCGCCGAGCGCGCTGAAGAAACTGTGGGCGTCGTTGTCCTGAAGCGTGTTCTCTGGCTTCAATCCAAGGGCTCTCGCGCGTGCCAGCGAATCGGGTCCGAGGCAGGCGCCGGCGATTTCCTCCTGACCATCGACGCCGTCCGTGTCGGCGGCAAGCGCGTAGATGCGCATGTGACCGTCGAGCGCGATCGCGAGCGACAGCAAGAATTCGACGTTGCGTCCGCCGCGCCCGCTGCCGCGTACGGTTACCGTGGTTTCGCCGCCCGAAAGCAACACACAGGGCGCGCTGACCGGCTGATCCCGCTCGGCCACCTGCAGCGCGACGCCGGCCAGCACCTTGCCCACATCACGCGCCTCGCCTTCGATGGCGTCACCCAGAATGTAGGCTGGAATACCTGCTTCGCGCGCCACGGCGACGGCTGCTTCGAGCGAGAGCTGCGGGGTGGCGATGATGCGCGCGGCGGCGCGCGCGAGCCTGGGATCATCCGGTTTCACCGATTCCCCCCGACCGCTCGTCAATATATCGAGCACCGGCGGCGGCAGATCTATGCCATAGCGCTGCACAATGCTCAAAGCATCGGCTGAAGTCGTGGGATCCCCGACCGTGGGGCCGGAAGCTATATCGATGGGCCGGTCCCCCGGCACATCCGAGATCATCAAGCTCAGCACGCGTGCCGGATAGCATGCGGCGGCCAGCCGGCCGCCTTTGATGGCGGACAAATGCCGTCGTACGCAGTTCATTTCGCTGATGCTGGCGCCCGACTTGAGCAACGCGCGATTCACATTCTGTTTCTGCTCGAGCGTCAGCCCTGCCGCCGGCAGCGGCAGCAGTGCCGAGCCACCGCCGGATATCAGACACAGCACCAAATCATCTGCGCCAAGTCCCCGCACTGCCTCGAGAACGCGCTGCGCGCCAAGCAATCCGGCCGCATCGGGCACCGGATGCGCAGCCTCGAGAACCTCGATGTGCTTGCAAGCTACGGCGTAACCATAACGTGTGACCACGACCCCCGAGAGCGGCCCCGGCCAGTTGTCCTCCACGGCGCGCGCCATTGCGGCGGCAGCCTTGCCCGTGCCCACGACGATCAGCCTGCCGCGCGGCATGGCCGAAAGATGCGGCGGAATGCATAGGGCCGGCTGCGCGGATGCTATGGCGGCATCGAACATCCTGCGCAACAGAACTTTTTGCGGCGCGAAACTCATGAGCTAATGGTCTTCGCCAGCAGCTTGGTCAACGCGTATACCGTGTCGATGTGCGGAGTTGGCGTGTTTGTCAGCCTGGCGAGCTCCACCACGGAACCAAGCAAGGCATCGATTTCCAAAGTGCGCGCGTTCTCAACGTCCTGCAGCATGGAGGTTTTGTGGTGACCGACTCGCTCCGCGCCGGCGATGCGCTTCTCAAGGGAGACTCGGAAGGAAATGCCGAGCTTATTTGCAACACTTTGCGCCTCGTTCATCATAGCCACCGCGACGGCTCGGCTAGGCGGATACTGGCAGATGCCGGCAAGCGTCGCGCGCGATAACGCGCTGATCGGGTTGAAGGTCAAGTTGCCCCAAAGTTTGAGCCAAACCTCCGAGCGAATGTCCTTGAGCACGGGTGCCTGCATTCCTGCATTGACTAAACACTGCGCCAGTCGCGCGACCCGCGCGCTCTCGGTGCCGTCCGGTTCACCCACCGGAAATCGGTTCCCCTCGACATGTCTAATCACGCCCGGCGCCACCAGTTCGGCTGCCGGGTATACCACGCAGCCGATGACCCGATCGCACGGGATTTTCTCGTAGATGCGTCCGTGCGGGTCGACACTACGCACGCGAGTTTCGGCCAGTTCGCCGCCGTGGCCGTAAAAGTACCAGTAGGGGATGCCGTTTTGCATCGGAACGACGATGGTGTCGGCAGCGAACATTTTCGGCACCTCGCCGACCACCGCTTCAACTTGGTGCGCCTTCATGGCGAGGATGATGATGTCTTGCGGGCCGGCGGCCAAATAGTCGTCCGTGGCCATGATTTGCGGACAGCTCTCTTCGCTGCCGTTGGCACTCTGCAGGCGGATGCCCCGGCTGCGCAACGCCTCGAGATTTGCGCCGCGCGCGATGAAGGTGACTTGCTCGCCGGCCAGCGCCAGCCGGATCCCAACATAACCGCCGATTGCGCCGACGCCCACGATCGCTATTTTCATGCCGCCACCGCTTCGCCGTTGCTGGCGCTTAACCGTGCAGTGCAGGGCCGCCGCTAATTCCGCGGCAGCGCTCGCTACGCCGCCTCGTCAGGATTGGTCACACGGCCGGTATCAGTCCTGCCCCGCGCGCCCACCGGTATTTCGCGCCGAGAACCGCCACGGGGATTTCCGTGGAGTAGGCATACGCCGGGATGCCGTGCTGATACAAATACTCCGCCGCTTCCTCAACTTCAATATCGCCTGCGAGCGATGCGACCACCGGCTTTTCGATGCCTTTCGCGCGCATTTCGGCCACCACCTCCACCATCAGTTTTGCAAATACCATGGGCGGAGTGATGATGGTGTGCCAATAGCCAAGGATCAGCGCGTGAATGCGCGGGTCCTGCAACCCCAATCGCACGGTGTTCTGATAAGTGCTGGGCGGCTCGCCGCCGGTGATATCGACCGGATTGCCGGCCGCGCCGAACGGCGGTATGAATTTTCGGAATGCGGCATCGAGATCGGCCGGCATCGCCATCAAGGTTAGGCCGTTGTCGACGCATGCATCCGATAGCAGTACGCCGGAACCGCCGGCGCCGGTGATGATGACGACATTGTTGCCCTTCGGGGTCGGCAATACCGGAATACCGCGCGCGAAGTCCAACAGATCGCGCAGCGAGCGCGCACGGATGACTCCGGACTGCTTGAGCACATCTTCGTATATCTTATCGTTGCCGGCGAGCGCGCCGGTGTGCGAGCTGGCGGCTCGAGCACCCAAGCTGGTGCGTCCGGCTTTCAGCATCACGATGGGTTTCTTCTTCGACACGCGCTTCGCCACTTCGGCGAAAGCGCGTCCGTCCTTCAAGTCCTCGCAGTGCTGCGCAATGATGGTCGTGTTTTCGTCCTGCTCGAAGAACGTGAGCAAATCGTCCTCATCGATGTCGGATTTATTGCCGAGGCCGACAATGGCCGATACGCCCATCTTGGCGGAGCGCGAGAAGCCGATGATGGCCATGCCGATGCCGCCCGACTGCGACGACAGTGCCGCGTGGCCTTTGACATCGTATGCGGTGCAGAAGGTCGCGCACAGATTGCTGGGCGTGTAATAAAACCCGTAAATATTCGGGCCCATGAGGCGCACGCCGTACTTGCGGCCGATCTCCACCAATTCATTTTGTCCGGCGACATTGCCGGTCTCGGCAAAACCTGAAGGAATCAGGATTGCGCCGGCGATCTTCTTCTCGCCCACTTCGATCAATGCCTGCGCCACGAATTTGGCGGGAATGGCGAACACCGCCACATCGATATCGCCCGGAACATCCTTGACGCTCTTGAAGGCTTTCTTGCCCATGATCTCGGCGGCGCTGGGATGGATCGGGTAGATGTCCCCCTTGTAACCGCCATTGATCAGATTCTTCATCACCGAATTGCCGATTTTGCCGTTCTCGGCCGATGCGCCGATCACCGCCACCGCCTTCGGCTTCATGATGCGGTTCATCTTCTCGACGATTGCGGCCTGGCTCGGCCGGTCGCGCGCCGGCGCGGGATTGAAATTGAGCACGATCCGCACGTCCGCGGCGGTGGCGCCGCGCTCGGTCGCAAATACCGGATTTAAATCCATCTCCGAGATTTCGGGAAAATCTGCGACCAGCGCCGACACCCGCTCGATCATGCCGGACAGCGCCGCGCGATCCACGGGCTTGGCGCCGCGCACGCCGCGCAGAATCTCCGCCGCGGCGATGCCGTCGAGCATCGACAGCGCATCTTCCTGGGAGGCCGGAGCCAGACGGAAGGTGATGTCCTTGAGCACTTCGACGAGGATGCCGCCAAGGCCGAAAGCCACCAGTTTGCCGAACGCAGGATCGGTCACCGCGCCGATGATGACTTCCTGGCCGCCGCTGAGCATCTGCTGCACCTGCACGCCGAGAATCTCCGCTTTGGCGTCGTATTTGCCGGCATTGCCGACGATGGTCGTGTAGGCGTCCTTGGCGGCCTCGGCCGACTTGACGCCGACAATGACTCCGCCCGCTTCGGTCTTGTGCAGAATTTGCGGCGAGACGATTTTCATGACCACCGGAAATCCAATCGAGGCTGCGAGCTT
Organism: uncultured Gammaproteobacteria bacterium; assembly: GCA_963787695.1. GTDB lineage: Bacteria > Pseudomonadota > Gammaproteobacteria > Steroidobacterales > Steroidobacteraceae > Bog-1198. The sequence continues at coordinate 3,232,118 of CAWBDX010000002.1, read as the reverse complement.
GGCGGCTGCATCCGCGGAGGTCGCAACCCCCTCCTTTGGAATGCTGATCCCATAGGCCTCGCAGACGCCGCGCGCCTCGGGGGCCGTCAGCGCCGCGCGTCCGGCGGCTTTGGCTTGATCGAGTATCTTGCGAACGGCGTTTTTATCGTGTGACATACCTATACCTCAAAGCGGTGCGCGCAAGGAATGCGCGCGAGTCATGGCCGGCGCGCTGGCGCGCTGGTGCGGTTCAGATTACTTTTTGCGATCGCAGCGCAGCGACTTCCGCCGCCTTAAATCCCAGCTCGGCGAGCACTTCATCGGTGTGTTCGCCCAGCAGCGGCGAGCGCGTGACGTGAGTGGGGCTATCGCTCATCTTGATGGGGTTACCCACCGTCAAATACTTGCCACGCTTGGGATGGTCCACCTCGACGACGGTGCCGGTCTTGCGCAGCGAAGGTTCATGGGCCAGTTCCTCCATCGACAAGATGGGACCACAGGGAATGTCGTGCTCATTGAGCAAGTCCATTGCCTCGAATTTGGTCTTGGTGGAAGTCCATGCTTCCACAGTCGCGAACACTTCCTTAAGTCGCGGCAGCCGCGCTGCGGGCGTCGCGTAGTCGGGATCGGTGATCCACGCCTCCTTGCCGATCACCTGGCAGATCTCCTTCCAGACCGGGGCCTGCGCGATGAAATACAGGTAGGCGTTCGGATCGGTCTCCCAGCCCTTGCACTTGACGATGGTGCCCGGCTGTCCGCCACCGGAGGCATTCGCGGCGCGAGGCACCGCGCTGCCAAACTTGCCATTCGGGTACTGCGGATACTCCTTCATTATCTGAGTCCGCTCGAGGCGCTGCTGATCGCGAAGTTTGACGCGGCACAGATTCAAGACCCCGTCCTGCATCGCCGCCAATACCTTCTGTCCGCGTCCCGTGGTTTTGCGCTGATACAGCGCCGCGACTATGCCCAACGCCAGATGCAATCCGGTGCCGCTGTCGCCGATCTGGGCGCCGGTCACCAACGGCGGCCCATCGTCGAATCCCGTCGTGGAGGCGGCGCCGCCCGCGCATTGCGCGACATTCTCGTAAACCTTGCATTCCTCGTAGGGGCCGGGACCGAATCCCTTGACCGATGCCACGATCATGCGCGGATTGAGCTCCTGGATGCGCTCCCAGGTGAAGCCCATGCGATCCAGGGCGCCCGGCGCAAAATTTTCCACCAGCACGTCGCAGTGCTTGACCAGCCTTTCCAAAACCGCCTTGCCCTGTGCGCTCTTCGTATCCAGCGTCACCGAGCGCTTGTTGTGGTTGAGCATGGTGAAATACAGACTGTCCACGTCCGGGATATCGCGCAGCTGCTCGCGGGTGATATCGCCGGCGCCGGCCTTTTCCACCTTGATGACATCGGCACCAAACCACGCCAGCAGTTGCGTGCAGGTAGGTCCCGATTGCACATGCGTGAAATCGAGAATCTTGACACCGTCTAACGCCTTACCCATGAAAACTCCCGCCGCGCATCATTTGTACATGGTCTGATTTTTGGTGCCCGGCGCATATTCGCGCGGATCGACCCAGATATTGATCACCGCCGACTTGCGCAGTTTGCGCACCGATTCGCGCGCGCGCTGCAGTGCCGGCCCGATCTGTGCCGGATCGCGAACCTCCTCGCCGTAGCCGCCGAGCATTTCGGCGAATTTCCCGAACGGCACGTCGCCGAGGAGATTGCCGACATTGCCGCGCTGCTCGCCATACTTCGCAAGTTGTCCGTAGCGAATCTGATTCATCGCCGAATTGTTGCCGATCACCGCGATATACGGGACGCCGAACCGGTTCGCCGTCTCCATATCGAAGGCCGTCATGCCGAAAGAGCCGTCGCCGTAATAGCACAGGACTTCCTTGGACGGGTGCGCAAGTCCGGCGGCGATCGCGAATCCCGTGCCCACGCCGAGCGATCCCAAAGCGCCCGGGTCCATCCATTGGCCCGGACCGCGCGGCCGCACCGCTTGCGCGGATATCGTGACCACATCACCGCCATCGCCAATATAAATAGTGTTGTCGGCGAGAAACTCGTTCAGTTCCCAGGCGACCCGATAGGGATGGATCGGCACACTGTTCGACTTGAACAGAGGCATGAGTTTTTCACCGGCCTGTACTTCCGCGTCGCTGAGCTGCTTCAACCATGCCTTGCGCGCCTGCCGCTTGTCGCCCTTGATCCGGCCGCCGGCGGCCGCGAGCACCGCGCCGAGAATTGCGCCGGGATCGCCGACCAAACCCAGACTGATGTCGCGGTTCTTGCCGACGGTCCGATAGTCCATGTCGATTTGCACCAGTTTCAAGTCCTTGCTGATGCGTTTGCCGTATCCCATGCGGAAGTCGAACGGCGTGCCGACGATCACCAGCACATCGGCGTTCGCGAATGCCTGCGTGCGGGTGCGATCGAAATGATGCGGATCGCCCGGCGGCAACAGGCCGCGGCTGGCGCCATTGAAGTAACCCGGGATGTCGAGTCCGCGCAGCAGCGCGATGGCCTCGTTTTGTCCGCGTGCGGTCCACACCTGCTGCCCGTAGAGAATGGCCGGCCGCTCGGCATTGACCAGAATGTCGGCCAGTTTCTCGATGTCGCGCGGGTCGCCGACCGAGTGCGTCGAGGCACGATACCTGCCGGGCTGCGGAATGACTGCTTTGGCGACATCGACCTCGCGATCCAGAACATCGCGCGGGATTTCCAGGTACGACGGGCCGGGAGCGCCATTGAAGGCTTCGCGCACCGCCATCGAGATCATGTCCGCAACGCGCTCGGTGCTGGGAACCGTGGCGGCAAACTTGGTGATCGGCGAAATGATGTCGACGTGCGGCAAATCCTGAAGCGATCCCATCTTGTGCTGCGTCAGCGCACCCTGACCGCCGATGTGCAGGACCGGACTTTCGGAGCGGAATGCGGTGGCAATGCCGGTGATCGCGTTGGTGAACCCTGGGCCCGCGGTGGTCACGACGCAGCCGAGCTTGCCGGTCTGGCGCGCATAGCCGTCGGCGGCGTGCGCCGCGACCTGTTCGTGGCGCACATCGATGATGCGGATCCCCTCGTCCACGCAGCCGTCGTAGATGTCGATGATGTGGCCGCCGCAGAGCGTGAAAATGGTGTCCACACCCTCATTCTTGAGGGCTTTGGCGACAAGATGGCCGCCGGAAATCACACTCGCATCGCGGCTCTTGCGCTGCAGGGTATCTTCGGCCGTGCTCGACTTGGCCGGAATCGGCGTGGGATTTACGGTTGCCATGTTGTCTCCAAATTAAAGAGTGGATCCCGCGAAGCCCTCAGGTGGCTCGCGGGCGAGGCGCCGCCGATGCGGCTGCCGAGGTCATCGATTGCGGATAGTCCGCGCGGCTCTTGGCAAAATGCTTCACCCGCATCGGCTTCAACACAAAAAGCGCGAGCAGAGCCGCGGCGATGTTGAAGCACATCGCCAGAGTAAATACCGCGCCCCAGCCATTGGCTTTGGCGATGAGGGCGGCGACCGGAACCATCAAAGAGCCGGCACCCTTGGCGGTGTACAGCATGCCGGCATTGGCCGCCGCAAACTTGGAGCCGAAGGTATCGCCCTGGGTTGCGGGAAACAGGCTGAAAATCTCGCCGTATACGCCGAAATACAGCGCGGTCACCAACACGAACACCACCGGGTTCGGCCCGGTTCGGCTCAAGGTGAACAGCGCCGCGGCGCCTATAAGGAAAGCCAGCGCCATGGTGTGCTCACGACCGATATGATCGGAGAGCCAGCCAAAGAAGGGCCGCCCGATACCGTCGAAAATCCTATTCAAAAACAGCGCGAACCCCAGCGCCGGCATGATCATCCCAAATAGCGATACCGGAATCTTGCTGATTTTCAGGTCATCCGCGATCGGCGCCATGGATGCCGCCATGGTGAGGCCGCCGGAGGCGATCAGCCAGAACATCAGGTACATCACGTAAAACACGGGGCTTTTCAAGACTTCCATGGGCGTGTAGCCATGCGCTGTCTGACTGGGTTTCACGACGACGTTTGCGACTTGTGGCGGCGGAACCAACAGCAGCCACGCCAGCACGAACACGATGCCGCCCTGAATGAGGCCGAAAACCATGAAGGCGTGTTCGTAGCCCGATCCCTCGATCATGGTCTTGATCGGCACGATCGTGAGCGCCGCACCGGCGCCGAATCCCGACGCGGTGATGCCGGCCGCAAGGCCACGCCGGCCTGGAAACCATTTGAGCGCGTTGCCGACACAGGTGCCGTATACGCAACCGGTGCCAATACCGCCGAGTGCCGCCGCAAAGTACAGAACCGGCAGGGAACTCGCGACCGAGTTGAGCGCCCACGCACAACCCACCATTATTCCACCGCTCAAGACCACCCACTTCGGGCCGAAGCGATCGACCATGTATCCTTCGATCGGGATGAGCCAAGTCTCCACCAGCACGAACAGGGTGAAGGCAACCTGAATCGCCGCCCGGCCCCAGTGATACTTGGCATCGATCGGATTGACGAACAGCGTCCAGCCATACTGGAGATTCGCCACCGAAGCCATGCAAATGACCCCGATGATCAATTGCAGCCATGGATTCGCAAACGGTGATTTTGCAGACTCATTCGTATTCATATAATAGTTCTCCGTGATCGCGCCTCTTTGACGTTCAATATCGCGTGCGAGTCACGCGTATCGAGCAGCGCTTATGAGTGGTCCACACCTCAAACCCCCAAAGGCAAAGAGCGAACAAAAAAGTTCGAACCAATGCCAGCCAGACTAGGTTTTCGTGGTATACCATATATGAACGACTTTCAGAGTGTCAAGCAACGTCAAGCAATCGACGTGGACTTGTAAACAGCGCGATTAGCGCTGCGCGAAAACTGCGCCGCGGCCGAGCATTATCGGGAAATTCTTGAATTTGACGACGCCGTCGGACACGAGTTGGCACCGGGCAAGGTCGATAGGACGATGTAACGGCGCGCTCTTGATAGAAATGATTAGGAGAAACCCCGCAGCCATGTAATATATCTGCCTGGGAGTCGCGCGAACTGTGCGAATCGCCGCACACCGTAAGCACCCAACCACTTCGGCGAACGACGAGAGTCTTCATGAATTCAATTGTGACGCTGGTTCAACGTACATCCGCGGCCGCTCCGCTCGCGTTGACGCCGTTGAACGCCACCAGCCTGCGCGACCAGGCGTATGCGCTGCTGAAGAACGCCATCGCCGACACGGACATCTACGATCCGACGCAGGAACTGCGCCTCGATGAGCGGCAGCTGACCACGGCGCTCGGGGTCAGCCGCACACCGATCCGTGAGGCCCTATCGCTGCTGGAACAGGAAGGCTTCATTCGCACCGTGCCGCGTCGCGGCATTTTTATCATTCGCAAATCAAAGCGCGAAATGATTGAAATGATCCAAGTGTGGGCGGCGCTGGAATCGATGGCCGCCCGGCTTGCGACTCTTAATGCCAGCGACGCGGAAATCGCCAAGCTGCGTCATTTGTTCGATGAGTTTCAGAGTTCGCCGCCGTCCGAACATCTGAATGAATACTCCGATGCCAATATCGCGTTTCACACCGCGGTGATCGCGGTGGGCGGCTCACAAACCATCATTGACGCGACCAAGAATCTGCTGCTGCATGTGCGCGCCATTCGCCGCGCGACCATTACGCAAAGCGATCGCGCGGCACGCTCCATCATCGATCATTTGAAAATCATCGAGGCCCTCGAGCGGCGCGATACCGAATTGGCGGAACGGCTCACCCGCCAGCACACGCTCGACCTCGCCGCGCACGTCGATCGATACTGCGGCTTTCTAGGCTAGGAGTGCGGCAGCGGGACGCCCTGGCGCCGGCCCCATTGTCCCAGGGTAGGCAATAAACCGCGGCCTGCTGCGGCGTCGAGGTACTCGACCCGATCCGCAACCGGCGCGCTGCCGCGAAGCGCGTCGGCGGCCACCGCCCGAATGCCGGCCAGCGTGTCCGCATCCAGGATTGCTGCAGCAAGTGCCGCCTGATCGATCACGACCGGCTTTCCGGACTCGATGCGCAGATAGATTCGCGCGCTCGCCTGGTCGGCGAAGTTCACGCAGCGAAAACTCGCGACACAGCGCTTCAAGAAGGCCACATTTCGCTCAGGTTGAAGCAGCGCGCGGTCCACGTACAAGGATTCCGCGTTCGCGGCGTCGACATGCAAGCGGGAGTATCGCTCGATGTCCAGAGTTCCTTTGACGTTCAATACATTGAATGTGTCGTTGTCGCCAAAGGCGACGGTCCGGGGCCGCTCCCCGAGCCGCACCGTGTTGTCCAGAAATTCGAATTGGATGCGTTTGTCGGTACGATGCACCCAAGTGAAGAACACGTGCGGGATTCCCGAGTACGCCTCGACGGCGTGCGCCAGGGTGTCGTCGACAGCCTTGTAGCGGCCGACTTCGAGTCCGCGTGTCCACGCACGCTCGACCAGCAGCTGCGGCGGCGTAATCAAGAAGAACAAGTAGACCGACTGGCCAAATCGCGTCAGCAGATTGCTGCCCTCTTCCTCGGAACCGCCGGCAAAACTATCAAAGCGAAACCGGTCGATCAGAAGATGCGACATCTCGCCGCGTTGGAACTTGGCCGCCATATACCGATCAAGTTTCTGATCGACGATTTGCAGTTCATCCGAGGTGAAGGCACCTGCGTACTTGTAAGCCGCGCCGAGCGTCGCATAGTCGAGCAGCTGTTTGCGCCAGATATCGGGACTGATGAGCGCGAAATCGCTCCACTGAATTCCGATCACGCCAGCGAGATTTTTCTGCAGCGGCCGCAGAGTGCTCTTGCCCGACGCCGAGGGCCCCTTGGTATTGATTACCACGGGATGCTCTTGCCGGGGCAGATGCTTGTAGCCCTCCTCGACGGCTGCGCGCCGCAGCAAGGGGGCGATCGCGCCGCCGATGCAGTCGCTGCCATGGTCGTTGCAGGCCATATCGGTTGCGATCGTCGCGATAAGCTCCTTGGTTCCCCATGCAAATCCATGCGTCGCGAACAATGCCGACAGCACCCGCGCGAGCACTCGGTACGCGGTGGCTGGCAGCGGCTCGTGCGCCGCGGCGGCGAGCCGTTCGAACTCTGCAATCTCGGCTGGACCCCATTCGCGGGACAGGCGAGCAAGCGCGGCGTTGATGGTGCGTCGCAAACCCTGCCGCGCGCGATCATAGGCGCCGATGATGGCGCCCATCTCCGGGTCGAGATACTTGCTGAGCAAAAGCCGCGCCATCTCGCGAAAGTTCAAGCCCAGATCCTCGATTCGCGAACCGTCGGGCACCGCAAAGTCGGCGGTGATGCGCACCAGAAGTTCGTGAAGCGCCAGCCTTTGCGGGCGGAACACCGCCAATTCGCTCAAGCCGAAGCCGGTAAGCCCGCGCAGCTCGGTGGCTGCGGCGAGGCTGTTAAAAACGTTTTCGGCGCGATAGATCGTGGCCAGGTGACGCAACTCTTTCGGCACGGATGAGCCGATGCCGGGATTCCAAGGCCCGTAGGCCTCATCGGTTCGCGTCGTGCCTGCACCCGGGGATGCCATTGCAGTCAACCGCTGTTACGCAACGCAGTTGCGATCGCATTGATCGAGAGCTGTATTCCCTCGCGCACGCGCGCATCGCTTTCGCCGGCTCGGTGGCGTCTGAGCAGTTCCACCTGCAGTAGATTCAATGGTTCGATATAGGGCAGCCGCAGTCGAATGGAAGCATCCAAAGCGGGATGCTTTTCCAGCAGCCGCCCCTGGCCGGTCACGGCAAGCAGGCATTCCTGGGTCGCCAGCCACATATCGCGGATGCGGCCGAACAGCGCTGCGCCGGACGACTGATCTTGCACAAGGGTGAGGTATTGCGCGGCGATTCCCATATCCGACTTGGACAACACCATCTCCAAATTGTCGACGGTGGCGCGAAAGAACGGCCACGCCTCGAGCATCTCGCGCAGCAGCCCTGTATCCGACGCGCGCAGCGCCTGGCCCACGCCGTACCATCCCGGCAGCATCACTCGCGCCTGCGCCCAGCTGAACACCCATGGAATCGCGCGCAAATCCTCGATTCGCTCGGAATTGGACCGCGAAGCGGGCCGCGAACCGATCTTCAGTTCCGAGATTTCCAGCGACGGAGTCATCTGTCTGAAAAACGTCGAAAATCCCGGCGTCTCATACACCAACGAGCGATACGCACGGAAAGCATCGCGCGACAGACTATCCATGGCCGCCGCAAAGCGCCGCGCGCTCATCCCGGACAGCGATGCAGTTTCGAGCGATGCCAACAGCGTTGCCGCCGATATGGATTCCAAGTTCGCGGCCGCGCTTTCGCGGGTGCCGTACTTGGCGGCGATGATTTCACCCTGCTCGGTGATGCGGATGCGCCCGCGCACGGTGCCATGCGGCTGCGCGCGAATGGCCGCAAACGATGATCCGCCGCCGCGGCCCACGGCGCCGCCGCGGCCGTGGAATATCTGCATGGGCGTTGCAGCTTTCTCAAACACGGCGGCGAGCCCGCGGGTTGCCTGGTGCAGGCTCCAAACAGAGGTGAGGTAACCGCCGTCCTTGTTGGAATCCGAATAGCCCACCATGACTTCCTGAAACCCGAGGACGCGGGTGATCGCTGCGGTTTCGGGCAATTCCAGCCACGCTTGCATCACTTGCGGCGATCTCTCCAGATCCGCGATGGTTTCGAACAGGGGCACGGCCATGATTGCGGCGCGCGCCGTCCCGTGGCCGCGGTACAGTCCCGCTTCCTTGAGCAGAATGTTGACCTCCAATAAATCCGACACGCTCTCGCACTTGGAAACGATGTAGGTACTGATGCACGAACATCCATAACGCTGGTGGGCGGCGGCGGCCGCGCGCACGATCGCCAATTCCGACAACGTTTCCGCCGAATAGCCGGCAAACGGACTCGCCAGCAATCGCTCTGACTGAAGTTCGCCCCGCAATAAGGCGATGCGCGCGAGCTCGGTAAGCGCCCGGTAGTCGGTCGCGACCCCCGCCACCCTCAGCAGTTCCGCAACCACGCGTTCATGCACGTCGGAGTTTTGCCGAAGATCCAGCGCTGCCAGGTGAAATCCGAAGGTTTCAACGGCGCGATCGAGCCGGGCCAACGCGCCGCCGCTGCCGCCCCCCAACCTGCTCTCGGCTTTGAGCGATTGCTGCAGCAATTCAAGATCCGAGCGCAGGCTCATGGCATCCGGGTACGCTTGCGCGCCGACGGTCGCCGGCCTTGGCGGCGTTCGACCGGTGAAATCTTGGTAGGTCGCGGCAAGCCGCGCGTACATGCCGGTGATCGCACGCCGGTACGGTTCATCGGCGCGAGCCGGATTCATATCCCCGCTCGTGCCGGCCAACTCTTTGACCGGGTCTGACACGGCTACCAGCTCGCTGGACAGCGACAGATCCGCGCCCAGCGCATTCAACTGCTCCAAGTATTCGGCCAACAGTGCCTGACTGGCACGGCCCAGTGCCAGGCGCAGGGAGTCCGCGGTGACATGCGGATTGCCGTCGCGGTCGCCGCCGATCCAACTGCCAAGGCGTAGGAAACTCGGCGGCCGCTGTCCGAGCAGGCGCTCCCAACGCGCATACAGCACCGGCATGACCGGCAAGAATATGTCTCTCAAGTAGGCAAGCGCGGTGTCGACTTCGTCGGCCACATACAGGCGTTCATGCCGCAGCGCCCGAGTTTGCCACAGCAAAGCGATTTGAGCCGCGATCGCCTCCTCGATCACTTCTCCGGTCGCCGTTTCCACAAGCCCGGCGTCGCGCTGGCGCATCAACGCCGCGATGCGATTGCGATGATCCAGCATGCTCTTGCGCATCACCTCGGTGGGATGAGCCGTCAGAACCGGGGTGATTTGCGCGCGAGCCAACAGCGCGGCGGCCTGTGCAGGCGTTACACCTTGTGCGCCCAAGAAGCTCAAGGCCGAAGCCAGCGTACTGTCCTTCTCGGCTATCGAGCCCTGCCGGTCCTCGGCAAGATTCGCCAGCATGGAAAACAGCATGAAGCTGCGCACAAAGGCGACGGTCTCATCGAGCGACAATGTCTCCCAACCTGCCGCCAGCCCGCGCGGGTTGGCGATGCCGCGGTAGCGATCCACGGAGGCGGCTCGTATCGCTTCGATTCGATCCAACAGCGCATCGCCGCCGTGGCTGCGGATTACTTCGCCCAGCAACCGTCCCAGGAATCGGACATCCGCATTTTGGGTGATCGCCGGCGGCTGTCGTGACATAAAGGGACCATACCGCAGGTGGCGGTGCGCCGGTAGCGGGAATGCGACGAGTGCCGCGCCGTATAAGAGTTATCCTACAGGCACGACCGCAGGCCGCTGATTAATCCAGCAAGCAGCTGTCTGTATTCTTTCTCCTAACCGCAACCATTCGCGCGGCGGCGCGCTGCGCTTCGTACGGAGAAAATATATGTACTCGAAGATTTGTAGTCGTTGCATAGCCGCGGCATCTGTTTTGATGCTCCTGCCCATGCTGTCGCTGGCACAAATTTCAGTCGGCTTATCGGTCAATATCGCGCCTCCTGAATTGCCGGTTTATGTGCAGCCGCCGATTCCCGGGGACGGTTATATATGGACGCCCGGCTATTGGGCCTGGGACCCTGGCATCCAGGACTACTATTGGGTTCCCGGCACCTGGATCGAGCCGCCCCAGGTCGGATTTCTGTGGACTCCCGGCTACTGGGGTTGGGTAAATGGCGCATATATTTTTAACGCGGGCTACTGGGGCCCGCACATCGGATTCTACGGCGGCGTCAATTACGGCTACGGCTACGGCGGCCACGGCTACGAAGGCGGTTACTGGCAGGGCGGACACCTGTTCTACAACACCGCGGTAGTCAATGTGGGCACGGTGCACATCACCAACGTTTATAACAAAACCGTGATCAACAACGTCAGCGTTACGCGCGTCAGCTACACCGGCGGCAGCGGCGGAGTTCGAGCCCAGGCCACTGCAGAGGAATCGGCTGCGGCTCGTGATCGCCACATTGAGGCCACGTCGGTGCAGCAGCAGCATGTGCAGGCGGCACGCAGCAACCCCGAGCTGCGCGCCAGCACCAACCGAGGCAATCCGCCGGTTGCCGCCACCGCGCGGCCGGCTAATTTCTCCGGCCCTGGCGTGGTACCAACCCAGCATTCGGCAACGACGAATGTGGCGCGCGTGAATCCAGACTCGCATGCGCCCGCGCCGCGCCCGGCGACGGAGCCTCGTCCAGCCATGCAGTCCCGGCCACCTGTGGAACCCCGGGCGGCCGCACCCCGCGAGCAAGTGAGTCAACCTCGTCCACCAGGCGCAGTTGAGTCGCACCCAAAACCGGAGCAAACTCAGCCCCCAAAGCCGCAACCGCATTCACAACCGCACCCACAACCGCCACCGCGTCCTGCTGAGCACCCAGAAGACCATGAGCACCATCAGCCATGATCAGAACGCAATGCGATTCACCACCGAGGTGGACGGTCAGCACGCTGAGCTCACCTACACGGTGGCCGGCCCGGTAATGACGATCACACATACGCGCGTGCCGGAGGCCATCGGCGGACGGGGCATTGCGGCAGAGCTGATGAGCGCGGCGCTGCGCGTGGCCGAAACCGCCGGCTGGTCGATCAACCCGGCGTGCTCGTACGCCGCCGCGTACATGCGCAGGCGCGCGCAAGAGCCTGACAAAAAACACATCGAAGATTTATTGGACGAGGCGCTCGATGAGTCGTTTCCAGCGAGCGATTCACCCTCGGTCGGTGGCAGCAGCTAACACCCTTTGCCGGCCCGGGCCTTGTGGGCTGCGCGCATCCGGGCGACGCCGCAAACGGCGTCGCCCAGATCGACCCTTACTTGTTGCATTCAGTGCGGTGCAGGACCACCCGGCGGTTGTGCGCGCGGCCTTCGGCGGTCTTGTTGTCTGCCACGGGATTGTCCTGACCGTACCCTTTCACCGCCAGTCGGTGTTCTCCAATGCCATTAGCGGTCAGGTAGTCGGCGACGGCCTTTGCGCGCCGCTCCGACAGACCCATGTTGTAAGCGGCGCTGCCGGTCGAATCGGTGTAGCCATCGACCTCACCGTCGACGAAATTCAGGCGCTTCAGGGTCACAATCATCCTATCGAGCAGCGCCTTGTCCTGGTCGGTCAACACTGACGAATTTGTGGCGAAGTGGACTTCCTGGGACACGTCGCATGGGCAGCCGTACTTGTCCACCGCAACGCCCTTCGGCGTATCCGGGCACAGCGACACGGGCTTCGGCGGCGGTGGCGGTGGGGGCGGCGGCGGTGGCGGGGGTGGCCGTGGCGGCGGCGGCGGCGGCGCAGCCACCGGTGCCGGCGCCGGCGCGGGCTCTTCCGCGCCGAACCGGTAATTGATGCTCACCCTAAAGACGTTGGCGGTGAAACTGTTATGGATGTTGTTCAGATCGAAATTGCCGAATTCGGTACAGGTGGCCGCGGTGCCGGTGCACTGCGTTACGGTGTTGGTGCCCTTGCCGAGATTCACATAGGTGTACTCGGCTCTGAAGAACCAGGCATTGTCGATCTTGATATCGCTGCCGACGCTGGCGCCAAAGCCATTGGATTTGAAATTCTTACCCCCCGAGAAGCTGGCGGTTCCCGTGGCGTCGGTGAAACTCGTCGTACTGCTGTGCGATCCGCCGGTGAATACGCCGCCGACCCGGAGATATGGCAGCCAATTATCGATCGCGTAGCCGATTCTCGGACCCAAGATGGCGAAGCCATCCGGGTTGACCTTGCCGTAGAAACTGTAGGTGCCGTCGGGGGGCGGCGTGGCCCCGGCATAGGTATAAGAACGGTTGCGATTCTTCGCGCTCCAGTAATCGTAATCCAGGCCGAAGCCCCAGACCCATTCCTCGTGCTGAAAGTTGTAGCCGATCTGCACGCCGCCGACGAACACGCCGTTGTTGGGACAGTCGCGATTGTTGAAGGCGTTGACGATCACGGGATTCGAGACGTTGTTCAGGCTCCAGGTGTTGCAGGTGCTATTCCACGCCCCGCCGATGTTCAGACCGCCGTAGAATCCGCGCCAATCGGTAATCGAGGGGCTCTGTGCGGACGCCGCGCCTGCGACGGAAACCAGTACGAGCAGCCCCGTCGATAATGTCGTGAGTTTCATGGTTGATTCCTTGTTCCCTATGCTCGTTGTCCCTAAGCTTGATGCCGCCCAGCGCAATGATTCACCGGATCAACTTAAGGCCCGACCCTGAAAGCATATGCGCTGCGTAGTGCAAGATTCACAATTGCCCACAAGGCCAATTGACCGCGTCATGGCCTTTGTAAACGGTCTGGACGATCAGCTGGAGAAAATCGCTCGCTGCAACGAGGCGGCTTTTCTGCGTCGCGAGAGCCAAATCAACAGTGCCGCGAGCAGCAGGCTGGCGACCAAACTCAGAGTCGCATCGGCGGCATAGCCGCCGGCAACCCCGTGCCGGGAATAGCCCCAGCCGTCCACGACCAGCATGTAAGTATTCGCAATATTGAATGCGGACAGCATGAGGCAGTAATTCGTCGAGGCGAGCGGGTTGTTGGGCCCGATGGTTTCAAATGCGATCGCTGTGGAGGCGGTGATGGCGACCGCCTGGAAGACATTCTCGCCGATGAGAGCCAGCGCGAAAGTGGTGGGCGTGTGCGGCAGCAGGATCAAGCCCAGCGTGAACAGCGAGCCGACCACGCCGATCGCCAGGTACAGGTAGCGCAACGGCAGCAGCCGATCGATCAGCGGAAAGATCAAGCATCCGGCAATCCCGCCCATCATCACGCCCGCTCCGCCGACCAATCCGACGAAGCGGGTCGATGCGCGAAAATCACTGCCCAGACCGCCGAGAAGATTCGTCAACGAAAACGTTGCCGCCGGCGCGATGAACAGCACGATCGCAATCAACACCTCGCGGCGTTTGAGGACGCACAGCACTTCGCCGAGAAACTGCGAGAAACTCTCGCGCGCCAGCCGCCGATCCGGCCCCGGCGCCTGCATCCATGGGAAAATCGCAACAGGCAGCAGCACCGCCGCGCCCAGCAAGAGTGCGGCTGCGGTCGGCGAAACGCGCTGCACTACCTCGCCCGCGATCATGGCCATGGCGCCGCCGCCGCTGATGTTGGCGATGGTCACCCAAACACTGAGCGTATTTTTCTCTTCGGCCGTGGTAATGCTGGAGAGCCATCCGCCGAGGGCACTCTGATAAAGGTTGGCGAAGAAAAACCCGACCACCAGTAATCCTTCCACCCAAGCCAGATGCTCGAGATTGAGCAGCGCCAGCGACAGCAGCGCGGCGGCCACAACCGCAGTCACCACTGCGTACCAGCGCCGGCTGAAGCGGACGTCCAGCACCGGGCAGACCAGAAAGGTCCAGAAGCCGGGCGAGATCATCACCGCCGTCATCGCAGCTATCGTGGCCTCGGGGACCTGGCGCGCGCTCAACAGCTGCGGCACCGAGATCACCAGAATGCCGCCATACATGCCAAACAGCGCATTGCTGAGACCCATCATCCAAATAGGGACTCGGGCGCGGCGTCGATTCATCGAGCTGCCGCTCATGGAGTCTCCCACCGGCCCGAAGCGGCGGAGCGGTACAGCGCGTCGATCACGCGCATGTTCGCAATCGCATCCTCGATCGGGAATTCCTGCGCCGCGTCGTTGCGAAACACGGCCGCAGCGAGATCGCATTGCATGGAATATTGATCAACCGGCGCGAAATCCTCGAACTCGGCGGAACTGCCGTCCAAACTTTTTCCGGAATCGATGATCAAACGGCAGGCGTGGTCCTTGTCGGGAGTGAATGGAACCAACACCTCGATGCGCCCCTTAGACCCCAGGATCACCATGCGCTGGTACGGTGCCAGCTGCAGCGCGCTACTGAACACCAGTTGGCCGCCGCCGGAAAATCCCAGCATGCCGCTGGTCACCCGATCGACGCCAAGCTGCGGATCGCGATCGATTAGCGCGATGGCGCGATCAGGTTCGGCGCCGAACACATAGCGGGCGGTGACGATGGGATAGCAGCCGACGTCGTACAGCGCACCGCCGCCGATATCGGGGCGATTGCGCACATTGTTGGGGTCGAGCACCGTGAACACGAATGCCGACTGAATCGTGCGGACCGAACCGATGCGGCCGGCGCGCACCAGCGCGCGGACCCGGTGCCATTGCGGGTGAAAGCGCACCATGAACGCCTCGATCACGCGCCTGCCGCTGCGGTCGCGCGCGGCCACAATGGCTTGCGCCTCGGCGGCGTTCAGTCCGATCGGCTTTTCGCATAGCACATGCTTGCCTGAGTCGAGCGCCTTGACCGTCCATTCGACGTGCAGATGGTTGGGCAGCGGGTTGTAGACCGCTTCGATCTCAGGATCATCCAGTAGTGCCTGGTAATTGCCATAGCTGCGGGCGATACCGAAGCGCGCGGCGATGCTCGCCGCACGTTCGGCATCGCGCGAAGCCAGGCCTAAAACAACACCGCTCTGACCGGCGATGATCGCCGGAATGACGCGTTTGACGCCGATGTTAGCGGTACTGAGGATTCCCCATTTGACCTTGCTTGCGATCGACGCCCCCCTCGCGTTCCCGTAAATGAATATCGACTAGCTGCGAAGCATCGGGCGTCCCTCATGCGCAACCAGCAAGTCATGCATGTCGTTCGCATGCTCCTCTTCCACCCTGAGTATCCCTTCCAACATGGTGCGTGTCCCGGGGTCATCGTCTCCGAAATAGCGAATCAACTCGCGGTAGTGATCCACCGCAATGCGCTCGGCGATGAGATTCTCCTTGATCATTTCGACCAAATTGCCCGCATTGCCATACTCGGACGCGGCTCGGGTCGCGAGGCCGGTGGGATTGAAATCGGGTCTTCCGCCGAGTTGATTGATGCGCTCCGCCACCTCGTTCATGTGGCCCTGCTCTTCCTTGGCGTGCTGCGCAAACTCCGCCTTGACGCCTTCGCTGGAAATGCCGGTGGCGGCCACGGCATGCATGGTGTATCGCAGCACGCAAACTATTTCAGTCGCGAGAACCGTTTGAAGAATTTCTATGGTTTTCTTCACGTCGCCTTGGTACGTGTATGTCACGCCGCCGCTGGCGATATTTTTGCGGGCCCGCTCGCGCAATTCCTTGACGTCCGTCAAAAACGGCTTCGGCTGTGCTGTTTGATTGTCCATGATGTTCTGCCCCTCGAATAACTTTGGACTTCATCCAATTGCCATTCAACCACCATAATGTCGCCATGTCGACGTCCCGCAAATCGATTTTGAGCGCCGCATTTATTGTCGCGCTGCCGCTGCTCGGATCCAGCGCACAACTGCCTGCAGATGGCCAGTCGGTCCGCCAGGAATTCATAGCCGCCATGCAGCGTGTCCGCCAGCACCAACCCGATACCGCGGATTCGCCGGCGCTCAAGTCCTATGCGATCTATGACTATCTTGTTGCAGCAAGATTGCGGCGCGATCTGGCGCCGCGGGCGGGCGACGGTCTCGATGCGACGATCGATGCCTTTTTGCGGGCGCACGCGGGCCATCCCGTCGCGCACGGCTTGCGCCGCGAGTGGCTGGTAAACCTCGCGCAGCGCCAGCGCTGGGATTGGTTCCTGCCGCGCTCGCTGGATGTCGTTGATCCTTCGTTGCTGTGCGACAGGCTCAGCGGACGCCTGGCCACCGGCGATACGGCCGGGCTTGCTGACGCCGCGTTGGCGCAGTGGATGCTGCCGCAGAAGCCGCTGCCCGAATGCAGTGGAGTGTTTGCATGGCTGCGACAGCAAGGGCTGCTGACGCCGTCCCTGGCGGAGAGCCGTTCGCGCGCGGCGCTGGCTGCCGGCAACCCGCGTTTGGCGCGCGAATTCGCGGCTGATGTTGCCGTGCCGCGCAGGGCGGCACTTATTCAATGGTCCGACCTGCTTGAATCACCGCTGCCCGCGCTCAATATTCTGGCAAGACATCAGACATTGCCGGTCGAAGCGGAGGCGCTGGCGTCCGGGTTTGAAAAACTTACGCACAATGATCCCGCAGCTGCCTTGGATCTCTTGCCTTGGCTGCTGGGGCGCGATCAGATGACAGCGGAGCTGCAAGCCCGCCTGCAGCGCATAGCGGCCCTCGGCGCCGCTTACGATCACGATCCGCAGGCGATGACGCTATTGGATCAGTTGCCAGCGGCGGCGATCGACGCTCAGGTGCAGGAATGGCGTGTGCGCGCCGCCGTTTGGAGCGGCGACTACGCCAAAGCGCTTTTGTGGATCGAGCAGATGCCCACGAGTCTGTTCGAGCAGCCACGCTGGCGCTATTGGCGCGCTCGAGCGGTGTTGGCGACGACGGGCGAAGCCGCCGCGGCGCCGCTGCTGCGAGAAATCGCGGGGCTGCGCGACTTCTACGGCTATCTTGCGGCGGATCGCCTGCATCAAGGCTACAACCTGAACTCGCGGGCGTCGCCGAACGACGCTGCCACCCAGTCGGCGCTGGCAGTGGACCCAAGGCTGATTCGCGCACACGAATTGTTCGACTGCGACATGCTGGACGAGGCCAACGCGGAATGGAGCGCGGCTGTGGGCACCGCCGAACCCGCGCTAAAAGTTCAGGCTGCGTTACTGGCGGCGCGCTGGGGTTGGTACGCGCAGGCCATCGCCACCTTGGCTCAAACCGGTGAATTCGACGATGTGAAGCTGCGCTATCCGCGCCCCTTCTTGGACACCGTGGACGAAGCCAGCAGCCTCGCGCACCTGCCGCCTGATTGGATACTGGCGGTCATGCGACAAGAAAGCCTGTTCCGCAAGGACGCCGTGTCGCGCGCCGACGCGCGCGGCATCATGCAAATGCAGCCGGGTACCGCCGTGGCGGTCGCGCGCCGCTGGCATATTGCCGTACCCGGGCGCGACGACCTCTTCAATCCAGCGGTGGCCATACCGCTGGGCGCGGCGCATTTGCGGGATTTGTTGGATCGATACAGCGGTCAGCTGACTTTGAGCCTCGCGGCCTACAATGCCGGGCCGGCCGCGGTTGCGCACTGGCTGCCGCACGCCGCGATGGACGCCGACGTCTGGATCGAAAACATTCCCTACAACGAAACCCGCGGCTATGTGCAGCACATACTGGAACACATCATCGCGTTTGCGTGGGTACGAGACGCCGAACCGCCGCGGCTCGACACGTTGCTGCCGGCAATCGAACCGGCAACGCCGCTGTTGTGATAGTTTTGAAGTACATCGGGAGGGGATGAGTAAATGAAATCGACCAGTTTTGCTCCTGCGCGCATGCGCGCGGCCCGCGCTTTTGCCGGAATTATATTGCTCTGCACTGCTGTAACCGCGTTTGCGGACAGCGTCGCGGTGACGGCGGACCGCATGATCGACGTGCTGACGGGCCGCACGGTCGAGCATCCGCAGATAATCATCACGGACGGGCGCATTGCAGCCGTGGCCACCATAGGCTCTGCCATACCGGCCGGCGCGCGCCGCGTGGATCTGCCCGGCATGACGCTGCTGCCGGGATTGATCGACATGCATACCCACCTTACTTCGGACCCGCATTTCAGCGGCTATCGGCGTCTGCAGTTCACCGATAATTTTTGGACGGTGGTGGGCGTGGCCAACGCCAAGAAAACTCTCGAGGCGGGCTTCACCACGGTCCGCAATGTGGGATCCGCGAACTACGACGACGTCGCAATCAAACAGGGCATCGAGCAAGGCATCGTTACAGGTCCGCGGATCGTTCCTGCGACTTATGCGATCGGCGCAACCGGCGGCCATTGTGATTCCACCGAGTTGCCGCCATCGCTCACGGCGCCGCGACCGGCGGTCGCCAATGGTGCGGAGGAAATTCGCGCCACGGTGCGCAAATTGCGCAAGTACGGCGCTGAAGTCATCAAATTTTGCGGCACCGGCGGCGTACTTTCGAAGACCGACGCCGTCGGGGCGCAGCAGTACGATCTCGCGGAGATGAAGGCATTGGTGGACGAGGCGCATATGCTGGGGCTGAAAGTTGCGGTGCACGCGCACGGAACTGCGGGAATCAAAGACGCGATGCGCGCCGGCGTGGACACGATCGAACATGCCAGCCTCGCCGACGAAGAAGCCTTCGCACTGGCCAAACAACATGGTGCCTGGTTCTCCATGGACATTTACGATGACGACTACATTCTCGCCGAGGGCGAAAAGAACGGCGTATACAAGGAATCGCTGGAGAAGGAGCGCATGATTGGACTGCAGCAGCGCCAAACATTTCAAGCGGCCGTGAAGGCCGGCGTAAAAATGATTTTCGGGACCGATGCAGGCGTATATCCCAACGGCTACAACGCGCGCCAATTCGTCACCATGGTCAAATGGGGAATGACGCCGATGCAGGCCATCCAGGCCGCAACCGCCAATGCCGCCGAGGCGCTCGGCCGTAGCGGCGATGTTGGCGCCATCGCCGTCGGGCGATTCGGCGACCTGGTCGCGGTTGCCGGCGATCCGCTGGCGGACGTGGCGCGACTGCAGTCAGTCGCGTTTGTGATGAAGGGCGGCGAGGTCGTCAAGCTTCCCGCCAAGTAGGGCTCGCGCCATCGAACCTCAGCCTCCGCCGATGAGCCCGGCGGTGACATTGATCGCAAACCCCAGAATCGAGGCGTTGAACAGAAACGAGATCAGGGTGTGCACAATCACCGTGCGGCGAATCTTCGCATCCAGCGTCGCCACATCCGCGGTCTGGCAGGCCGCGGCAATGGTGAATGAAAAATAGGCAAAATCCCAGAAAACCGGCAGCGGCGACTGCGGAAAATGCAGCGGACGCGCGTCATCCTTGACGCTGTAAAACATGTCGGCGTAGTGCGTGGTGAACATGGTGGGAACCAGGATCCAGGAATTGATCAGCGTCAGCGCGGCGAGCGCAAAATGCGCGGCGCGCACCGAACCTGTCACCTGCTTGATCGTGGCCAACGGCTCGACGATGGCGACCAGACTGAGCATTGCGGCCATGGTCACGATCACCAGGATGATGGGCCCCGACTCGTCCTCCTCGACATACTTCGAGCAAATCTGCGCGGCGCGTGAGACTCGTCATCCAATGGAAGATCAGGGCTAAAAACAAAATCACGCCGGCATTCCAGCACACCAGCACGCGGCTCAAAATCGTCCATTGCCCGGGCAGCAAGAAAAATGCAGCGATCCCGGCGATTAACGAGATCCATAGCCGCGGATGTTCGAAAAACAGCTTTCTCATGCTCGCCAGGCTGCGCCGCTAGATCTATGGCCGTCGGCGCAATAGCCCGGATCTCGCGATTACTTGCTTTCCTTGGCCACCAGATATTTGACCAGCTCGATCAGCTGATCGGTGCCCCCCGCCGACTCGACGAACACTCGATACTTGCCGTTGACGATGATGGTGGGCGTGCGGTCGACACGGTACGCCATCACCAGGTCTTCGGCGGTGCGGACTTTCAGGTCCACCGAGAAGGACTTCGAGGTGGCGACGAATTTTTCAACCGAGACGCCGGCATGTTGGCTGTAGAACTTTGCGGCGTCCTCGATGGTCGGCATGTGGCTCTTGAGACCGTTGGTCGAAGGGTCAGTGACGCTCAGGTCACCTGCCCTTCCATACCGCATCGAACATCGCATCGTGTGTTTGCTGGTCAACGCCGAGAACTTGAGCCGTGCAATACGCGAGCTGAAACATGGGCCAGTCTTCGACAGTGTTGAATGCCGCCGGCAGGTAGTCGAGCACCGCATTCGCCGGCAGGCTTTGTTTCAACTTGTGCATGGTAGGCTGGAAGATATTGCATGCCGGGCAGGCGTAGGAAAATACTTCGGTCACCTCGACTTTGCCGGCCGGCAGCGACGGTGGGCGCGCCGGCTGCAACCAGGAAATAGTTCACGCCTTCGGTCCACGTCTGCGCCATGGGCCGACGCAGAGATGAGCAGCGCTAACGGCACGCAGCGAAAACGGTAAAAACTGGATTTCATCGCGGCTCCTGTCTTTTTTGGAGGCTGAATTCTAGCACTCTGATGCGGCTGAGGTTTCCGCCATCCGCGCGCCCCGGAGGATCCCGATCCCAAGGCCGCATTCACAATACTTTGCACTCGCCGCTGAACTTTGAGGTTTCGACATGCTCTACATGCGTGCTGCCCGCGATGAATGTGTAGTTCGCAGTCGATTCTGGTTATAGTCTAGCGGCTCGCCCGGACGATCGTTTGGCAGTGCGTGCCAAGGCAGGGCTCGCGTATTGGTGAATTAGTGATAAACGAACAGGAAGATCTGCAGTCCCCCCCGCCGCTCGGGGACTCAAGGATTTCATCGTCAGACATTGGAAAGGGCTGCTGGTCGTTCTGGTCATCGTGCTGCTGATGATTGGGTTCACGATGTACCTGCGCCACAAGCAGCCCTTGCGCCGCCCGCCGGGCGGGCGCAATCGGGCAAAACGGTCCGGTCGCGGTGGCGGTGGCAACCGCCGTGTTGGGCGACATCCAAGTGAAGATTCCGGCTCTCGGAACCGTGACGCCGCTGGCCACCATCACGGTCAGAACTCAGATCAGCGGCCCACTGCAGAAAGATCTATTTCACGGAGGGACAATTGGTGCATCAAGGGCGATCCGTTGGCGCAGATCGATCCCCGCCCCTACGAAGCCGCTCTGCAGCAAATGCAGGGTAACCTGAAGCGCGACCAAGCGCTGCTGGCCGACGCCAGGTTGGATTTGAAACGCTATGAAGGGCTGGTCAAGGAAGATTCCATCGCGCAACAGCAGCTCGACACGCAGCGCGCACTGGTCGATCAGTACATCGGCACCATCGAGGCGGACGAAGGTCAGGTCAAAACCGCGCAGGTCAATCTGATCTATACGCACATCGTTGCTCCGGTCACCGGCCGCGTCGGATTGCGCCAGGTCGATCAAGGCAACTATGTGACGCCGGGCGATACGAACGGCATCGTTCTCATCAATCAACTGCAGCCGATCACCGTCATTTTCCCGATTCCCGAGGACTATGTGTCCGCGGTCATGAAGCGCCTGCGTGAGGGCGCGCAGCTGACTGTCGAAGCCTACGATCGCACCAACAGCACCAAGATCGCCGACGGCAAACTGCTCACCGTCGACAATACGATCGATGTCACGACCGGCACGGTCAAGCTGCGCGCGCAATTCGACAACACCGACAATGCGCTGTTTCCGAATCAGTTCGTCAACATTCAGCTGCTGCAGGATGTGCTTGCACGAATCAAATCATCATGCCCAACGCGGCGGTGCGCCGCGGCGCGCCCAATGGCGTGGCATCGACCTTTGTCTATGTCGTGAATGCCGATCAAACCGTATCGGTTCGGCCCGTGACCTTGGGTGTGGTCGATGGCGAAAGGGTCGCGGTCACCGCCGGACTCAAGGCCGGCGAAGTCGTGGTCACCGAAGGCGGCGATCGTCTGCGCGACGGTGCGCAAGTCATATTGCCCGGCGCGCCGGCCGCGCCCGCCGCGGGAGCCGCGCAGCCCGCCCGGCAAGCCGGGCGCCGGCACAGCGGGCGCCGGCAAGCCGGGAGCGCCCGGCGCCGGTCGCACTCGGCCGCGCCCCCAACCGGCGCAATGATGCCGGCGCAGGGCGCGCTGTCGGCCTTGGTTGCAATCGCATGAATCCTTCACGCATATTCATCCTGCGGCCGGTCGCCACGACTCTGCTGATGGTCGCGATCCTGATCGTCGGCGCGATGGCCTACGTGCAGCTGCCGCTATCGGCGCTGCCCGAAGTCGCCTATCCGACCATCCAGGTGCAGACCTTCTACCCCGGAGCAAGCCCCGAGGTGATCACCTCGGCCATCACCGCGCCGCTGGAAAAGCAATTCGGACAGATGCCGGGCTTGAGCCAGATGTCCTCGACCAGTTCCGCCGGCGCCTCGGTCATCACCTTGCAGTTCAACCTGGCGCTGGCCATCGATGTGGCCGAGCAGGAAGTGCAGGCGGCGATCAGCGCGGCGCAGAATCTGCTGCCGCAGGATCTGCCGGCGCCGCCGATTTACGCCAAGGTCAATCCGGCCGACGCGCCGGTGCTGATCCTCGGCATCACCTCGAAAACCATGCCGCTCACCGAAGTCGAGGATCTGGTCGACATCGCGCATCGCGCAGAAAATCTCGCAAATCAAGGGCGTCGGCGTCGTCAGCATCAGCGGCGGCCAGCGGCCCGCGGTGCGGGTGGTGGCCAATCCGCGCGCCATGGCCGCCTACGGATTGAATCTCGACGACCTGCGCACCACGATCAGCAATGCCAATCAGAACGGCCCGAAGGGCACGCTCGACGGCCCGGCCAACGCCTACACGATCAACACCAACGATCAGATCAGAAACGCCGACGATTACGGCAATGTCGTGGTGGCGTACAAGAACGGCGCGCCGGTGCGCCTCAAGGATGTCGCCACCCTGGTTTCCGGCGCGGAGAACTCCAAGCTCGGCGGCTGGATGAATTCGACGCCGGCGCTGATCCTCAACGTGCAGCGCCAGCCGGGCGCGAACGTCGTCGATGTCGTCGATCGAATTCACGACCTGCTGCCGTCGCTGCAGGCCGACATGCCCGCGGGCGTGGATGTGGTGCTGCTCACCGACCGCACCACGACCATCCGCGCCTCGGTCAAGGATGTCGAGTTCGAACTGGTGCTCGCGGTGGTGCTGGTGGTGCTGGTCATCTGGCTGTTCTTGCGCAACATTCCGGCCACCATCATTCCGAGCCTGTCGGTGCCGCTGTCGCTGATCGGCACCTTCGCGGTGATGTATCTGGCGAATTTCAGCCTCAACAATCTGTCGCTGATGGCATTGACCATCGCGACGGGATTCGTCGTCGATGATGCCATCGTGATGATCGAGAACATTTCGCGCTATATCGAGGCGGGCGAGCCGCCGCTCGAGGCGGCTCTCAAAGGCGCCGGCCAAATCGGCTTCACCATCATTTCGCTGACCGTCTCGCTGATCGCCGTGCTCATTCCGCTGCTGTTCATGCAGGACGTGGTCGGACGATTGTTCCGGGAATTTGCCGTCACTCTGGCCGTCACGATTTTGATTTCCGCCGTCGTGTCCCTGACGCTGGTGCCGATGATGTGCGCGAAGCTGCTGAAGCATCGGCCACCGAATGAACACGCGCAGACCGACTCGGGCAAGTGGTTCACCGCCGTTGTCGACTGGTACGGCAAACGGCTCACCTGGGTGCTCGACCATCAGCGACTGACGCTGTGGGTCGCGATCGGCACGCTGGTTCTGACCGGCGCTGCTCTATGTGCTCATCCCCAAGGGATTCTTTCCCGATCAGGACACGGGACTGATTCAAGGCGTCTCCGAGGCGACGGAGTCGATCTCCTACGCCGCCATGGCGGACCGCCAGCAGGCGCTGGCCGCGGCGATTCTCAAGGATCCGGACGTCGTCAGCCTCTCATCTTTCATCGGCGTCGACGGCAACAACGTGACCTTGAACAGCGGGCGCTTCCTGATCAACTTGAAGCCGCGCGATCAGATCGCTCCGCGACTGTCGACCGATGTGATCCGCCGCCTGCAGCAGCGAGACCGCCGACGTCGCGGGCATCACGCTGTACATGCAGCCGGTTCAGGATCTGACGCTCGACAACACGGTCAGCCGCACGCAATACCAATTCACGCTTGGAAAGCGCCGACGCGACGGCATTGTCGACCTGGACGCCCAAGCTGGTGGCGGCGCTGCGCCAGCAACCCGCAGCTGGCCGATGTGGTCAGCAATCAGGAAGACAACGGGCTTGCGGCCTATGTCACCATCGACCGCGACAGCGCCGCGCGGCTCGGCATCAGCGTGGGCACGGTCGACAACGCCCTATACGATGCGTTCGGCCAGCGCATCGTCTCCACCATCTTTACCCAGTCGAATCAGTACCGCGTCATCATGGAGGCCGATCCCGAGCTCGTACCGCTCGGTCGACTCGCTGGCAGTCCATCTACGTGCCTTCGGCGGGCGGCGGCCAGGTGCCGCTGTCGGCGATCGCCAAAGTGGATGTGCAGACCCGGCCGATTCTCATCAATCATCTGGCGCAGTTTCCCGCAACCACGGTCTCCTTCAATCTCGCAGCCGGCGCATCGCTCGGCGCCGCCGTCTCCGCCATCGAAAATGCCGAGCACGACCTTGGGCTGCCCGACAGCATCCGCACGACCTTCCAAGGCGCCGCACTGGCGTTTCGCAGCAACCTGACCAATGAACTGCTGTTGCTGGTCGCCGCGGTGCTGGTCATGTACATCGTGCTGGGCGTGCTGTACGAAAGTTTCATTCACCCGATCACGATTCTTTCCACGCTGCCCTCGGCGGGCATCGGCGCGCTGCTGGCGCTCATGCTGTTCGGCGACGATCTGACCATCATCGCGTTGATCGGCATCATTCTGCTTGATCGGCATCGTGAAGAAGAACGCCATCCTGATGATCGATTTCGCGATCGTCGCGCAGCGCGATGAAGGACTGTCGCCGCGCGATGCGATCTACAAGGCCTGCCTGCTGCGCTTCCGGCCGATTCTCATGACGACGGTGGCGGCCATCTTCGGCGCGCTGCCGCTGATGTTCGGCACCGGCACCGGCTCCGAGCTGCGTCATCCGCTCGGCGTCAGCATCGTGGGCGGCCTGTTGGTCAGCCAGGTGCTGACGCTGTTCACCACGCCGGTGATCTATCTGGCGTTCGACCGCATCGCCGCGCGGCTGCGCGGCACGCGTGCCGCCGGCCGAGCCTGAGGCGCCGTTGGCGGAGGGTCCGGCGTGAACATTTCCGCGCCCTTCATCAAGCGGCCGGTCGCAACCACGCTGCTGACGCTCGGCGTGGCGCTGTGCGGCGGCGTCGGCGTTCACGCTGCTGCCGGTCGCGCCCCTGCCGCGCATCGATGTTCCGGCCATCTTCGTTTCCGCGCAGCCTGCCGGGCGCCAGCCCGGAGGTCATGGCGGCCACCGTCGCCACGCCCTTGGAGCGCCACCTCGGCGCCATTGCCGATGTCGACGACATGACCTCCACCAGCGGCGTCGGCACCACGAACATTCAGCTCACCTTCGGCATCGACCGGGATATCGACGGCGCGGCGCGCGACGTGCAGGCCGCCATTGCCGCCGCGCATGCCGACCTGCCCACTTCGCTGACCCGCAATCCCTCCTACCGCAAGCTCAACACCTCCGCGTTTCCGGTGATGTCCATCGCCATGACTTCCGATGTGCTCACCCAGGGGCAGATTTACGATGCGGCCGACGCCGTGATATCGCAGCGCCTGTCGCAGCTTCCCGGCGTCGGCGGCGTCAATGTCAACGGCAGCGCACTGCCGGCGGTGCGGGTCGAGATCAATCCGCTGTCGCTTGTCCAAGTACGGCATCGGCCTGCAGGATGTGCGCGCCGCCATCTCCAACGCCAACGCCAACGCGCCCGAAGGGCGCGATCGAATCGGACGAGCTGCACTACCAGATCTACACCAACGACAATGCCCGCGATGCGGGCCCGTATCGCGACCTGATCATCGCCAATCGCAATGGCGCGACGGTGCGGCTGCGCGATGTGGCGACGGTGCTGGACATGCAGGACGGCGCCACCGAGAATATCCGCACCTACGGGCTGTACAACGGCAAGCCCGCGGTATTCGTGACGGTATATCAGCAGCCCGGCGCCAACATCATTGAAATGATCGACGCGGTGAAGGCCGAGCTGCCGGTGCTCAAGAATTCGATCGATCCGAAGATCGATCTGGTGGTGAATTTCGACCGCTCGGTCACCATTCGCGCCTCGCTGCGCCAGGTCGAACAGACCCTGTTGCTGGCGGTGGCCTTGGTGATCCTGGTGGTCTACATTTTCTTGAACAGCTATCGCGCCGCGCTGATTCCCGCGCTGGTGGTGCCGGTGTCGCTGATCGGCACTTTCGGCGCCATGTATCTGCTGGGCTACACGCTTGACAATTTCTCGCTGATGGCGCTCACCATTGCCACCGGATTCGTCGTCGACGATGCCATCGTGGTGATGGAAAACACCACGCGGCACATCGAGGCCGGCATGACGCGCATGCGCGCGGCGTTGCTGGGCGCCCGAGAAGTGGGATTCACCGTGGTCTCCATGAGCTTGTCGCTGGTCGCCGTATTCATCCCGTTCATGTTCGTCGGCGGCATTCGTCGGGCGCATGTTCACGCGAATTCACCATGACCCTGTCGGTGTCGATCCTGATCTCGCTGGTGATTTCGCTCACCACCACGCCGATGATGTGCTCGCTGCTGCTGCGATCCGAGCGCAACCGCAAGCCCTCGCGATTCGCGCAGCGCCTTCGAACGCGGCTTCGAACACATGCGCGACAATTATGCAGCGCACGCTCGACTGGGCGCTGCGTCACCGGCGCATCATGGTGCTGCATGTTCTGTCGCGACCATCGGCCTCAATGTTTATCTGTACATCGTGATCCCCAAGGGATTTTTTCCGCAGCAGGATACCGGTCAATTGCAGGGCGGCATCCGCGGCGACGCGGCGAGCTCCTTTCAGTTGATGAAGGGCAAGCTGCAGGAGGTCGCCGCCATCATTCAGGCGGATCCGGCGGTCGACACCGTCACCGGTTCGGTCGGCGCCGGCGGCTTCGGCCCCTGGCGGCGGCGGCGCCAGCGCCAATGTCACCGTTGCGCTCAAACCGCTGACGGAGCGGCGCATTTCGGCCGACCACGTCATCGCGCGGCTGCGGCCGAAGCTCGCACGCGTTGCGGGCGTGATCGACCTTCCTGCAGGCCGTGCAGGACTTCGGCGGCGGCGGCGGCCGATCGGCCAACTCGCAATATCAGTTCACCTTGCTGGGCGATGATTTGACCGAACTGCGCACCTGGTCGCAGAAGCTGCGCACAGCGCTGCAGGACATGCCGGAGATCACCGATGTGGATACCGATCTGCAGCCCGGCGGTCTCGAGACCGACCTGATCGTGGATCGCGACAGCGCCTCGCGCCTGGGCTTGTCGGAGATTCAAATCGACAATGCGCTGGGCGACGCCTTTGCCCAGGCGCAGGTCTCCACCATCTACAATCCCTTCAGTCCGCAGCAATATCATGTCGTCATGGAAGTGGCGCCGGAGTTCTGGCAGAACCCGGAGATTCTCAAGAACTTGTATGTCAGCACCGTCCGGCGGCGCCGCCATCCGGCACGCAGGCGACGCAGGCGGTGGCCGGCACGACCGTGCTCAACGCGTCGAGCGCGGCATCCAGCAGCGCCGTGGCGCAGGACGTGGCGCGCAATCTGGCGGCCAACTCGCTGGCGAACTCCGGGCGCGGCAACACCTCCACCGGCTCAGCCGTCAGCGTCGTCGCAGGAAACCGTGGTGCCGTTTTCCGCATTCAGCCATTTCATCGACCGGCACCACGCCGGTGTCGCGTCAATCACACCGGCACTTCCGTCTCCACCTCCATTGCCTTCAATCTGCCGGAGGGCGTATCGCTCGGCACGGCGCTCGACGCGATCGCCAAGAAAATGGCCGACATCCACATGCCGGTGAGCATCCGCGGCGGCGACTACGGAACCGCGCGGCTGTTCCAGCAAAGCATCAGCAATCACGCCGCTGATGCTGTTGGCGGCGCTGCTCGCGATCTACGTGGTGCTGGGCATGCTCTATGAAAGCTACAGCCAGCCGCTGACCATTCTCTCGACGCTGCCCTCCGCCGGACTCGGCGCGCTGCTGGCGCTGATGGCCACCGGCACCGAATTCAGCCTGATTGCATTTCTGGGGATTCTGCTGTTGATCGGCATCGTCAAGAAGAACGCCATCATGATGGTGGACTTCGCGCTCGAGGCCGAGCGCACCCTGGGGATGGATCCGCGCAGGCGATCGCGCACGCCTGCTCGCTGCGCTTCCGGCCCATCATGATGACCACCTGCGCCGCCATCGCCGGCGCGCTGCCGCTGGCCATTGCCACCGGCGACGGCACCGAGATGCGCCGGCCGTTGGGGATTGCCATCGTCGGCGGCCTCATCGTCAGTCAGCTGCTCACGGTGTACACCACGCCGGTGGTCTATCTGTATGTGCACCGCTACTGGAAACACCTGAAGCAAGGCAAGTACTCGCCGCCGCCGAGCTCACGCGCCATGAGATCCAGGCGATCGGGGCATCGGTCCCGTCGGGAGCCGGCGACATGATCAGGCTCGCTCGCGCGCGGCGTTGCGTGTGCGGCTCGGCGCCGCGCTCGGCCGCCGCCTGCGCGGTCGGGCCCGACTATCATCGTCCGCCATTCGATACCGTGCCGCGAATTACAAGGAAGCCGGCGACTGGAAGCCGAGCGAACCCAACGATGTGCTGTCGCGCGGACCCTGGTGGAAGATCTTCAATGACGATGTGCTCGACGAACTCGAAGCGCAGATCGACATTTCGAATCAAAACGTCAAGGCGGCCGAGGCCGCCTTCGAGCAGGCGCGGGCGCTGGTGGCGCAGGCACGCGCCGGTTTCTGGCCCACCATCGCGGCGACTTTGTCGGGCGCAGCGCGGACAGGCCGGCGCGCCGGCGTGCCACCAATGACGGCCGGCGCCTGCCGATCAGCTCGCCGACGCGGCACCGCAAAATCACCTACCACGGCGGGGCGTCTCGGCCAACTGGGACCTCGACATCTGGGGCCAGATCCGCCGCACCACCGAGAGCAATGTCGCCTCGGCGCAAGTCGAGTTCCGCGGCGCTCGCGGCCGCGCGGCTGTCCGCACAGGCCGAACTCGCCACCGATTATTTCGAATTGCGCGCGCAGGATCAATTGCAAAAGCTGCTGGACGATACGGTGGTGGCCGAGACGCTGTCGCTGAAGATCACCGAAAGCCGCTACAAATTCGGCGTCGCCGCGCGCGCCGATGTGGTCACGCGCCGAAACGCAATTGCTCGTCGAGCCAGGCGCAACAGGTCAACGCCAAGATCCAGCGCGCCATCCTCGAACACGCGGTGGCCGTGCTGATCGGCAAGCAGCCGGCGGAGTTCTCGTTGGCCGCCTGCGGCCATGCGCAGCGACGTGCCGACGGTGCCCGCCGGCGTGCCTTCCACGTTGCTGGAGCGGCGGCCCGATGTGGCGGAAGCGGAACGCAAGATGGCCGCGGCCAATGCGCAGATCGGCGTCGCCAAGGCGGGATATTTTCCCAGACCTGACCTTGAGCGGGTCGGATCAGTATTCGAGCAGCACGCTTCAGCCGACTGATTCGAAACTCCAACCGCGTCTGGGCGGTCGGGCCGGCGCTCGCGGAAACCCTGTTCGACGGCGGTCTGGTGCGCGCGCAGGTACGCCAGTGCGCGCGCGGCCTATGAAGGAACCGTCGATAGCTATCGGCAAACGGTGCTTGAGCAGCTTTCAGCAGGTCGAGGATGAAATCGTCACCCTGCGCGTGCTCGAGCAAGAAGGCGTGATCGAGGATGAGACCGTCAAAGCAGGCGCGCGAAGCCGAAACGCTGACGCTCAATCAATACAAGGCCGGCACCGTTCCCTACAGCAGCGTCATTACCGCGCAGACCACCCGGTTGAGCGCCGAGGAAACCGCGCTGCAGTGCTGTCTAGCCGGCTGCAGGCCAGCGTGGCGTTGATCGAAGCGCTGGGCGGCGGCTGGGATGCCTCCAGGCCACGGCGAAATGAACCGCAGTATTTGACGGGTGGCGTCGGCCATACGCCGAGCCGGTCAATTTCACAGCGCCAGCCTGGCGGCAGCTCCAACTCGTCGAGAACCACCGGGACGTGACGGCGCAGCAGCGCCACCTGCGCCTCCCATTGTTCTTTCGGCGGCAACTCCTCCAGGTAACTGAATCTCGCCCGCGGCGAGTGTCGCCACCGGCAATCCGTCTTTGAACAACAGTCGATTGCCGGCCAGCGACGCCAGTCTCGGCCCGGGCGTCAATATCCCAATCAAATTGAGCGGATCGGCCGCCGAGAGCGACACATATGCTGTCGCCAGGCGGCTTGCGGCGCACATCGCGCAACAATCCGATGGCTTCAGGCGTCGCGAATTGCTCGCCGGAAAATCCCGCGACAAAACGCCCGCCGCGAATCTCTCCCCGCGCCTCCAGCCGGCGGCAGCAGCTCAAGATTTCGCGCCACGGCGGCAACCACGCCGCTTCGCGCGTGAGCAGTTTCCAAAAAATCACGCCCCAGCGGCGCAGCAGCGTGCGCACGATTTGTTCGACCGCCTCATCCTTGCGCTCCGCGGACGGCGCGCGTGTGCGGCGCACCAGCGCCCAACGCCCCGCATCTGCCATCCCAAACAACGCCAGGCGGCGCTTGTGCCGCCCTGAGTAGGAGTTTGCACGGCCGCCGCGCCGGCCGCTCGGCATCAGCAGCACCCGCAGGCCCGCGAAGCTGTCGGAATTCACCAGCCCCACCGCCACCAATTCAGACAGCGCTTCTTCGACCTCCGCGGGCAGCATGCCGACATTTTCCGAGATCTCGTCGAAGAACGACGCGCCGTGCTCGCGGATGAAGTCCGCCACCGCCTGCGCTTTCGAGGTCAGCAGAGCCGGATCGGACTGATCGGCAAACATCGACCAGAGCGGCACATTGCGCCGCGCCAGCAAGAACGATGGGCGTGGAACGAACCGGCGATGCGCCGCGCGCCGGCGCCTCATCGTTGCGCGCGCCGCCGCGCGCCGCCAAGCGCGTCCAAATGAATCGGCCGGCGCGGCAATGCTCATCCAGCCACTGCGGCTCGTACTCGGTGATCGCGCGCCGGGATCACTTCGGTTTCCCAGGCGCCCGCGGGCGATTCGAACCCCTCGAGCTGCGCGAGCACCGCCGCCAGCGCATCCGAGCCCTGCATCCGCGCACCCGGCAGAACGCGCTGCCATTCGCCAAGAAACGCAGAAAATCCCGCGCCGTGACCGGCTCGATTTCCGCGCGCAGCCGTTTCACGGTGTAGCGATGAATTCGCGCCAGCAACCGGCGCTCGCACCACTGCACTCTGCGCAAGGACTCGCCGGCTGAAGCGGCCGCGCATGGCGAAACCTTCGGCCTCCAGCGCGATCAGCGCGCCGTTGATCTGCGCCTCGCTGTCACGCCCAGCGAGCTCGGCGATCTGCGCAGCGGTGATCGGACCCAAGCCTTCGAGCCGGCCGCGCACGATGTCGGCGACCAGACTTCAGCTCGAGCGCTGCAAACAGCGCGCGCCGTCTCGGCCGCCACCCACAGCGCGTGCGATCCTTGAGCGGCGATGCGCACCACCCTGCTCTGCGCGGCAAGATCTTCCATCAACTGCGGGCCATGCCGCATTGCTGCCGGCTCTCCTCATCCGTCATGAAGGTCAGCCACAGCAATGCGTCGTGCAGTTCATCCGGCGTGGCGGCATCCGGCCACGCCTCGGCGCGCACGCGCGCGATCGCCTCGGCGGTCCAGCTTGCCGATATCGGCCGCTTCGGCGGGATCCAGCCAGCGGCGGCTCATGACGGCTTGGGTGCGCCGCTCCTCGAGCGGCGCGTCATCCAGATACGCATAAGGCCGCGCGCTCAAGTGCCTCGAGCGCCGAGCGGCGAGGGTTCCGTGAGGTCCCGCGCGACTACGCGGATTGCGCCGCTCTCCAAGCCGGCGCAGCATCGCCTCGAACTCGTCGATATCCATCGCGTCTTCCAGGCAATCGCGGATGGTTTGCCGCACCAAGGGATGATCCGGCACTTCGATCTCGCCCGGCAGATTCTCGGCGCAGGCAACCTGGTCCGGAAACACCGACGCCAGCAGATCCTCGGCGTTCATGCGCGCGATCTGCGGCGGAATTTTCTTGCCGCCGCGAAAGCGCGGCAGCGCAAGCGCGATGCCGGCGTCCCAGCGCCAGCGAACCTCAAACATCGGCGCCGCGCACAAGGCCTGGATCAGCACGTGGCGAACCGTATTGGAATTCAAATAGCGCGCGGCCTCGGCCAGTTCGAAACTATGCGCATGCGTCAGCGACAGCACGATGTGATCTTCGGTGGCCGCGGCCTGCAGTTCGAAATTGAAGGTTCGGCAGAATCGCTTGCGCAGCGACAGTCCCCATGCGCGATTGACGCGGCTGCCGAACGGCGAATGAATGATGAGCTGCATGCCGCCGGACTCATCGAAGAAGCGCTCGAACACCACCGTGTCGAAGCGTCGGCAGCGCAGCCGAGCGCCGCCTTGCCGGCACTCAAGTATTGCACGATCTGAAACGCGGACGGCCTCATCGAGGCCGACGGTTTCGCATCAAGCCACGCGAGCGCCGATCGGCCGGCTCGCTTCGCCCAAGCCGCCGCTCGATCTCCTTGCGCAGATCTCGAGACCGCCGCACGACAGTTCCATGCGTGCGGCCCGGCGCCTCGCCCAGCCAGAATGGAATCGAGGGCGGCTGACCGTGCGCATCCTCGACGCGCACCGTGCCGCGCTCGACGCGCAAAATTCGATACGAGGTGTTGCCGAGCTGGAATATATCGCCCTGCAGGCTTTCGACGGCAAAGTCCTCGTTGACCGTGCCGACCAAGATGGCATTCCGGCTCGAGCATCACGCGGTAGTCGGCGTTGTCGGGAATGGCGCCGCCGGAGGTGATCGCCGTCAGCCGCGCGCCCTTGCGCGGCCGCAGCATCTTATTGATGGCATCGTGATGCAGCAGCGCGCCGCGGCGGCCGCGGCGCGTGCTGAATCCTTCCGCCAGCATTCGCACGCACTCGTCGAATTCTGTCGCGTCGCAGATTGCGGTAGGGATAGGCGCCGCGCATCAATGCGAACAGCCGTCCTCGGACCATTCGCGCGCCGCACACTTCGGCGGTAATCTGCTGCGCCAACACATCGAGGGCGTTTTCGGGGATCTTCGAGCCGGTCCAGTTCGCCGCGGCGCACCGCATCGCAGCAGCGCGGCGCACTCCACCAATTCGTCGCGGGACAGCGGAAACAGCCTGCCCTTGGATGATGCCGCCGACCGAATGCCCGGCGCGGCCCACGCGCTGCAGGAATGCGTTGATCGAGCGGGTCGAGCCCATCTGGCACACCAGGTCCACATCGCCGATGTCGATGCCCAGCTCCAACGAGGCGGTGGCCACCAGCACCTTCAGTTCGCCGCGCTTCAAGCGCTGCTCGGCATTCAGGCGCCGCTCCTTGGACAGGCTGCCGTGATGCGCGGCGACATTCTCCTCGCCCAGGCGCTCCGACAGATGCCGCGCGATGCGCTCGACCATCCTGCGCGTGTTGACGAACACCAGCGTGGTGCGATGCTCCGAGAACGAGCTCGGCCAGTCGATCATAGACCTGCGTCCACACCTCGCCCGACATGACCGCCTCGAGCGGCGCCGGCGGTATCTCCAGCGCCAAGATCGCGGCGAGCGAACATGGCCGCTGTCGACGATGGTGCAGCGCACTTCGCGTCGCGCCGGTCAGGAACCTGCGCGACTTCTTCGATCGGTTTTTGCGTTGCCGACAATCCGACGCGCGTCAGGGAAGCGCGCCGGCAATGCCTGCAAGCGCTCCAGGAGAGCGCCAGATGCGCGCCGCGCTTGTTGCCGGCAATCGCGTGAATTTCATCGATGATCACGGTGCGGCAGGTCGCGAGCATGTCGCGGCCGGACTGCGAGCCCAGCAAGATGTACAGCGATTCCGGCGTGGTGACGACGATGTGCGGCGCTCTGCGCCGCATGCCGGCGCGCTCGGCCTGCGTCGTGTCGCCGGTGCGCACCACCGCGCGAATCTCGACGTCCGGCAGACCCAATGCCGCCAGCTCTTCGCGAATGCCGTGCAAGCGGCGCCTCGAGATTGCGCTGGATGTCGTTCGACAAGGCCTTCAGCGGCGACACGTACACGACGCGCGTCTCATCCGGCAGCGGCCCCTGCAGTCCCTCTTTGACAGCTGATCGATGGCGGCGAGAAACGCGGCAAAGGTCTTGCCGGATCCCGTCGGCGCCGCCACCAACACGTGCTCGCCGGCAGCCAGCGCCGGCCAGGCGCGCAACCTGCGCCTCGGTGGGCGCATCGAAGGTCCGCGAAAACCACGCGGCAACGGCGGGATGGAAGGAGTTGAGTACGCTCACGGCAAGCGGCTAACAGGGGAAGCAGGCAGTATACCCAGACATGACATCGGCCGCCACGCCGGCGTCATTGCTCGATATTCGATCGGGCATTTTTGAAGGGGTATAATTCGGCGGCTTCGCAACCCCGGAAAAGGACAAACAATCATGAGTGTAGCGATTCATCCCGCCGTCGATAGCGGCGTCAAGGCTGGCACTGCAAAATTCAGCGGCGGCACCCTCAAATGCAAATGCGCGCAAGCGCCGGTGACCGTGACCATCAAGGGCGATGTCGCCTTCAATCACGTCTGCGGCTGCACCAAGTGCTGGAAGCCGCGCGGCGCGACATTCTCGCTGGTCGCGGTGATGCCGCGCGATAATTTGAGCGTCACGGCAAATGCGCAAAAATTGAAAATTGTCGATGCGACTGCGCCAATTCAACGCCACGCCTGTACCGGTTGCGGCGTACACATGTACGGTCGCATCGAGAACAAGAATCATCCGATCTACGGCTTTGATTTCGTTCATCCCGAGCTTCTCGACGCGAGCGGCTGGGCCGCACCGGAATTTGCCGCATTCGTGAGCTCCGTCATCGAGTCGGGAACCAAGCCGGAGCAGATGGGCGCGATACGCGCGCGTCTCAAGGAACTGAAACTCGAGCCTTATGATTGTCTATCGCCGCCGTTGATGGACCTGATCGCCACTCACACCGCGAAAGCGAAAGGCGTGCTGGCAGCTTAAACTGGGCCGCCCAGCGACGCCGCAAGAGGCCTGGCCGCCTGACGCTCAATCGTTGTGCGTGAAGGCGGCGGCCTGGCGTTGCGGCAAGGCTTATGGGTCTGCCGAACAGTTCGAGCGGCCCGATATCGCACAGTCTTGCAGCCGGGCGGCCGCCCCCAGCACGTGCGCCAGTATCAAACCTCCGACGATGAGCAGGACGATCAGCAGCAATCCGACCAACGCGGTACGGCGCGGATTGGGCGCCGGTGGCGGCTGCCCTTCCCCAGGATCCCATTTGTCTGGATTTCTCATCGAAGTTGTATCTTATATACCACGAAAGCAGCAACGTTCCGCCAGTGGACAAATCAAGCGAGTGGCGCCATTTGTCAATGAAATGTCGCCCCGGGCGTGGTGCTTGCGCCACGAATTCCGTAGGCTCAAGATACGCATGGTAAGGATACTGCGTCCATAGGTCGCGCGTGTCGCCAGGCAGCGGTAGATACGGAAAAAACGACCACAGCGCGGCCGGGAATCGTCGGAATAAGGCGAGCAAGGGGGATACAACATGTCTTCTAAAATCACTAGGCGTGGAACTCGATCGCAACAGGCGCTTATTAAGTCAGGTTCATTGAGCGGCGCATCCGCGCTCACCCTAGCCGTGCTGGCAACCCTGCACGGTGCGCCGGCGAGGGCCGCCGATGCGGCGGTGGAGGACACGGGCGCCCTGACCGAGATCGTGGTCACGGCGGAGAAGCGATCGGAGAACCTGGAAGTGGTGCCGGCCTCGATCACCGCATTCAACTCCAAGATGCTCGATCAACAGGGCATAGCGTCGGTTCAAGACCTGACCAATTACGCGCCCGGTCTCTATTACACCACCTACGATAATCGCCCGTACATTCGCGGCATCGGCCGCAACACCGACAATCTGGCGGTCGAGTCCGGCGTCGCCGTGTATGTGGACGGTATTTACAATGGCGCCAACGCCTCGACGATCCTGCAAAGCTCCTCGCTGTTCGTCGACGAAATCCAGGTTCTGCGCGGTCCGCAAAACACCTTGTTCGGCCGCAACGCCGATGGCGGCATGATCGACTATATCTCCAAGCGCCCCACCAGCGACTTCGAAGGCGAGGTTCGCACCGGCTACGACAATTACCACAAGGCCTTCGTCGAAGGCGCTTTTTCCGGACCGATCAATGATTCCGTGCGCTATCGGTTCGGAGCCAACTACACCAACCAGAACGGCAAGGGCTTCTACACGAACTTGAACGGCGTCGACGAGGGCGGCGACGTCGCGCAGGGGGGTAACGGCACCAGCTATCACATCGAGGGCCAGCTCGAAGGCAATGTCGGTTCGGCTTTCGAGTGGTGGACCAAGCTCGCCACCAGCGACTACGACGTCAGCTATCACACGGAGACGCTGATCGGACCTTTGGATACGCGGGAGTTCCCCGTGCCGCTGTTTCCCAACGCCAATTTCGGCACTTGCGCGCTGCCCGGGGGCGCCGGCGGCCTCGGTTGCGCCGGTAGCCCGGACACCATCGTCCCCGGCAGCGTCCTTACAGGCAAAAACACCATCGCCGGAAATCCCAGCGCGCTCGGGACCGGCACTTTCGACTCGGGCTTCCAGTCGCAGTCCAAGCAACAGGACAATTGGATCTTTGCCACTCATCTGACTTTCCATGCCGATAGCTTCGACGTGAAATACCTGGGCGGCTATCAAAAGTTCAGCTACGACCTCACCGCGCCGTGGACCAACAGCCAGGGCGTCTCCAGCGGAATCCTCGGATACACCCTGCAGGGACCTCCCGGCCTTGGAAATCTGGTGATCAACTCGGCTCACAACAACTTCACGTTCGATGAGTTCGAACAATTTTTCAGCAACGAGCTGAACATCGCCTCCACCGGCCAGGGACCTTTGCAGTGGATCGGCGGTCTGTATCAATTTCACGAGAAGTACACGCAACCCATCAATGTGAACAATCCGGACCAGGCGCAGCTTGCGACTCCCTTCCAGATTCTTCCCGTCTTCGCTGGCCAGTTCTTCGTGCCGGCGCCTGCAAATCCGTCGCGCTCGGCGTACAATGAATACACCGCACTCGCTGAGGATTCCTACGGCGTCTTCGGTCAGATTGATTGGCAGGCGAGCAGCCAATTCAAATTCACCACCGGCCTGCGCTACTCCTACGATAAAAAGAGCGGCGATCAATCCTTTCGGATCATGGCATTCAACTTTGAGAGCGTCGGGCTTGGGCGTGAATTCGTTCGGCGCCACCACGCCGGCGTACGATATCACGCCCGTTGCCACGACCTGCAATGGCCAGAGTTACCGCGGTACCGGCGCTTGCTTTTTCAATGCCGCGGGTGCGGCGCAAACGTCGCTTGACGACCATTGGGATGCCGTCACTGGAACCGCCGGCGTCTCCTGGACGCCGGCCACCGACATCCTCGCCTACGCGAAATACAGCCGCGGCTACAAGGCCGGCGGCTTCAACTCCGGCATCAATGCGCCCGACCCAGAAACGGCGATGGAGACCGTGGACGCGTTCGAAGTCGGCTACAAAGAGACCTTCGGAAAGACCTTCCAGGCGAATGTGGCTACGTTTTACTACAACTATAAAAACGACCAGCAGCCGCTTGGAGAACTCGATCCGACAACCAACGTCATAAACACCATCATTGTCAATATTCCCGAGGTGCACACCTACGGCGCAGAACTGGAAACCCTTTGGAACCCGATCACCGATCTCGATATCCTCCTGAACTACGCGTACCTGCACTCGACCATCTCCAGCACGAACGGTATTTGCTACCAGGATGCCGCGGACCCGCAAGCGCTTGCGCCCGGCGCGAATACCAGTGGCTGCCCGGCCGGTTCCGGGTTGCAGAACCTCGTGGGTGCGACACTGCCAGCGTCGCCGCGCAACAAGGTCGCATTGAACGCAATTTATACTCTGCACTTCGATCCGGGTTCCCTCGCCCTGTCCGCCACCTACATCTGGCGGGATAAGACATACGACGATGTCTTCAATCGTTCGTATACCTTGGATCCGTCCTACGGCCAGGTTAACTTGCGTGCGATCTGGACCGACGCCGCCAATCGCTACAATGTGATTCTTTATGGCAACAACGTCACCAACAAGATCGCGCAGGACGCTTCATTCGGCTTGGGGGTCAACAACCCAGGGCCTGGGCAAGTCATCGATCCCGTGGTTAGCTACATCCCGCCCAGGGTCTACGGCATAGAGCTGCGATACCGCTTCCACTGATCGGGGGTATGAGCAGAGCGACGCAGGCGCGGGATGTGACGGCGCTTTTGAACGCCGCCGCCGCCCGCTATGCGCAAGGCCGCCTTGACGACGCGGCCGGTCTTTATGGACTGGCCGCCGCCGCCGATCCCAAAGATCTGCGGCCGATCTATTCGCTGGCGCTCATCGATATCCGGCGTGGCCGCTTGGAGAGCGCCCGGCAACAGTTGAGGGCCGTGGCTGCCCAGGATCCGAATCTCTATCCCGCGCAGCAAAATCTGGGAGCGGTCTGCCAGAATCTCAACTTGTGGCAGGAGGCGGCCGACGCGTACGCGACCGCGCTGCGCTTGAATCCCACCGCCGTTGAAACTCATTTCAGCCTGGCCCGCGCTCTGACCGTGCTGGGTCAAGTTAGGGAATCGAGCGCCTGCTATCGCGCCCTGGCGGCTGATCCGTCGGTCCGGCTTCGAGCGCTGACGCGCCTCGCGGTGCTCGATCCGGCAGCAATCGACGAAAAAGATCTGAGCGGCGTTGCAGCGCGCGGCGGATGATCCCGCGACGCTGCCGGCAACGCGCATCGAAGCCTATTTCGCGCTTGGTCAGGCGTTGGAGCGGCGCCGTGCCGATCAGGCCGCGTTCGCCGCGTTCAAGGCCGGTAATCGGCTGAAGCACGACGCCCTGATGACTGCGCCGGTCCTTGCGGCACGGCCGGACGCCTTGGAACGGGCGCATGACATCGCGGCGCGCTTCGTGATAGAGCGATTTGACGAGGCGTTTCTGCAGAGTCAATCCGCACCGCGGCAGCACGTCGGCGGCGCCGATCTTCGTCATTGGCATGCCGCGCTGCGGATCCAGCCTCATCGAGCAAATCCTATCCAGCCATCCACGGGTGCAGAGCATGGGGGAAAACGCGGCGCTCTCCATGGTTGTCGATCAGGGCTTCACCGAACTTCAGCGCGCGGCCAACTGGGGTGATCTGGCCGAAGACTATCTTGGCTTGATGCGCCAACGCGGTTGGCAAGGTGCTGATCGCTTCGTCGATAAAACCCTGGAGAATCATTTGCGCGTCGGCATGATTCACTTGATGTTCCCGAACTCGGTGATCCTTGACAGCACGCGCGACGCGCTTGACACCTGCCTGTCCTGTTATCGTCAATTGTTCACGGAAGGCAACGAGACGCTTTACGACCTTGGGCAGATCGGTCGAGCCTATGTTCGCTATCGTCGCGTAATGGAGCATTGGGACCGTGTGCTGCCGGGCCGGGTGATCAGCATCGAACACGAAAAGCTGGTGGCCGATCCCGAAGGGCAAATCCGCTGGCTTGTCGGAGATGCCTGCAAGCTCGAATGCGACCCGGCGTGCCTGCGCTTTCACGAGGCGCAGGGTGCGGTCCGCACCGCCAGCGCCGCTCAAGTGCGTCGCCCCATCTTTTCAACGTCGGTCGGACGGTGGGCTCGATATTCACGCGAACTTGAGCCCCTGTTGAAGGCATTGGTACCTTATGCGCCACACGATTGACCTGAATGCAGCGGCGGACCAAAGCGTCCGCGTTTTTTTAAAAAATTGCGGAGAATTGCCATGAATAAAGCAGCAGCCGATCAGCCAAATCAAGCGGAACAATTGACGACGCGCCGCGACTTCCTCGCCGGCGCCGCGACCGCGGCCGTCGCATCGGCGGCCGCATCGACGCTGCTGTCCGGCGCGGCAGCGGCGCAAGAGGCGGCTCCGGTGCGGCCGCTGGGCGGCGGCGCGACGGGCAAAATATTCGTCGAGACCGACACTACCTACGGCAAGGTGCAGGGCATTCAAACCACGGGAATCAAGGAATTCAAAGGCATCCCCTATGGCGCCTCGACCGGCGGTCGCAACCGCTTCATGCCGCCGAAAAAACCCGCCCCCTGGAAGGGCGTGCGCGAGTGCCTGGCGCACGGCCAGATCAGTCCACAAGCGTTGACGGATCTGCGCTCCGACTACGGCATCATGATTCACTGGGATTATCAGCCCGGCGGCATGGGTGAGGACTGCCTGTCGCTGAATATCTGGACACCCGGCCTCAAGGACGGCGCGAAACGCCCCGTGCTGGTGTCCTTTCACGGCGGCGGCTTCACCACCGGATCCGGCAATGCGATCGGCTACGACGGCGCCCAGCTCGCGCGCTTCGGCGATGTGGTCGTGGTCACCGTCAATCATCGGCTCGCCGCCTTGGGTTACACACAACTCGCCGATCTGGGTGCGCCCGCGGAATTCGCCTATGCCGGCGTCGCCGGCATCATGGATCTCACCGCGTCGCTCGAATGGGTGCGCGACAA
The DNA here is from genome assembly GCA_963787695.1 of uncultured Gammaproteobacteria bacterium. Taxonomy (GTDB): domain Bacteria; phylum Pseudomonadota; class Gammaproteobacteria; order Steroidobacterales; family Steroidobacteraceae; genus Bog-1198. Next base: position 3,190,975 of record CAWBDX010000002.1, on the reverse strand, counting down.
CATCGAAAACTTCGGCGGCGATCCCCACAATGTGATGATCTTCGGCCAATCCGGCGGCGGCGCCAAGACCAGCACCATACTGGCAACGCCCGCGGCCAAAGGCCTGTTTCATCGCGCCGCCGTGCAAAGCGGATCGATGCTGAAATTCGTGCCCAGAGACCGCGCGACGACCAGCGCCGAAGCGCTGCTCAAACAGCTCGAGATTCCAAAAGCGCGCATCGCAGATCTGCAAAAGATTTCCTGGCAGCAGCTGCTGGAAGCACAGGTCGCGGTCGGCGCCGGGGCGCCGGGAGCGGGACCCGGTTCTCGACGGCAAGTATCTGACCCACGATCCATTCGATCCGGCGGCACCGCCCGAATCGGCGGAGATTCCGCTCATCGTGTCGACCACGCTGGAAGATGCCGCGCTGGGGCTCACCAATTTCACGCTCAGCGAAGCGGAGCTCAAGACTCTCATCGACAAGCGCGTACAAGGACAAGGGCGCGGAGATTCTCGCGATGTATCGCAAGTACTACCCCGAGAAATCGCCGTACTCTGATTCAGGCGATGCTGTTCACCGATGCCGGATTCCGCCGCTCGGCCATCAAACAGGCCGAGCTCAAGGCCGCGCAAGGCAAGGGCGCGATCTACATGTATCAATGGGATTGGCCGACGCCGTCCTTCGGCGGGCGCTACGGCGCCGTGCATGGACTCGATGTGTCGGGCTCGTTCCGCGAGGCGCGCGACGGCAATGACATGGCGCGCGTGGCCGATCAGCTTTCCTCGAGCTGGGTGGCGTTCGCCAAAACCGGCAATCCCAACAATTCCCGCATCCCCCCATGGCCGACCTTCGATGCCAAGACCCGTGCCACGATGGTGTTCGGCACACCGACTCAAATGGAAAACGATCCGCGCGGCGAAATCCGCAGCTTCTGGGAGCAAATGCCGCCGCCGGCGGGGCCGCTCGGATGAAACCTGAGCCACCGCCGCCAATGTGCGGCAAACTACGTTGCCGGTAAGGCCGGCCTTCTTGGGGAGACTCGTCAATGTCTGTTAGCCCGGAAACGCTCGAAGGGGTACCGCCTGCCGGCCAGGGTGCCGGCATCGCGTTGAGCAAGGCAGCAACCGGTGCGAAATTCGCGCTGTTCCTGCTGTTCGCCATCAACTTGCTGAATTTCTTCGACCGCCAATTGCTGGGTTCATTGGGCGAACCGATCCGCAAGGAATTCCAGTTGAGCGATACGGCGCTGGGATTCTTGGGTACGATGTTCACCGGATGTACGCGCTCGTCGGGCTGCCCTTGGGCCACTTGAGCGACAAGTGGCATCGAACCAAGCTGATTGCGATCGGCACCGCGGTGTGGAGTCTGCTCACCGCCGCGACCGGCATGGCGCAGAACTACGCTCAGATATTCGTCGCCCGTCTAGGCGTGGGCTTGGGCGAGGCCACCTGTGCTCCCGCGGGCCAGTCGCTTGATCGGCGATTTTTTCCCGCCAAATCAACGCGCGTTTGCGATGGGCGTATTCATGCTGGGCCTGCCTGCGGGGATTTTTCTTGCGTATTACAGCTCCGGAATCATCTATGCGCACCTAGGCTGGCGCGCCGCTTTTTATATTGCCTGCGTTCCCGGGCTCCTGTTCGCCCTCCTGGCTTTGGTCATGCGCGAACCCGAGCGGGGTGGGCTCGATACCGGCCGAGTCGTGACCACCACCGACCGGATCAGTAACCGCGCCTTACCTTGCGGTCCTCGGGCTTGCCGACGATGTGGTGGATCATCATGTCCGGCATTTTCCACAACTTCAACATGTATGCGATCAACACGTTCAACTCCGCGTTCCTGCAGCGTTTTCATGGAATGAGCGTGCATGATGCGAGCATATGTGTCCTCCGTTGCCGTGGGCGCGGTCGGCGCCATCGGCTTGATGCTGGGCGGCTGGCTCGCGGACAAGATGAGTGTCAAACGCCGCAATGGCCGGCTGGTGCTGTCCGCCTGCTGCCATGAGCATTGCAGCGCCCTGCATTTTCTTCGCGATCAATCAACCCAAGGGCGCCATCACCGCCTACATCATTGCTGATGGCAATCGGGCACCATCACGATGTACGTGTACTACGCGACGGTGTATACGGCGATTCAGGACGTGATCGAGCCGCGTCTGCGCGGCATCGCGGTGGCAATATATTTTTGCTGCATGTACATCTTGGGCGCCAGCATGGGGCCGGTCGGAACCGGCCTGTTGAGCGATCATTTCGCGCACAAGGCCATGACCGATGCAGGCGCCAGCAGCATGACGGAGGCGTTCAAGGCCACCGGCCTGCACAACGCGATGTATGCCATTCCGGTGCTGGCGGTGGTGGCGGCTCTGGTACTGTTCGCCGCCTCGCGGACCATGGATAAGGATGTGCGCAAGCAGGAGCTCACAGCACCGGAAATCCTGAGCTTGCCGGGCGCAGCATGTCGCTGAAGCGGCCCAAATGGTAATCAGCATCGCCGAAGGTTAGATCGATCATGGTCAGCCGTTTGAAATAATGGCTCACGATGAGTTCGTCCACGACACCCATGCCGCCATGCATCTGCACGGCTTGCTGCCCGACCAACCGGCCCGCCTGTCCGATATAGGCTTTGGCTGCAGATATGGCGCGCTGCCGCTCCGCCGCGTCCTCCGAATCCGCGTGACCGCGGCGATGATCGCCATTGAGCGCGCTTGCTCCGCCGCGATCAGCATGTCCGCCATGCGGTGTTTCAGCGCCTGAAACGTTCCGATCGCAACTCCAAATTGCTTGCGGGTCTTCAAGTAATTCAAGGTGGCCTGATTCAGCGCATTGATGATGCCGACGGCCTCGGCGCACAGCGCGGCGATGCGCCCGATCGACCGCCCGCTCGACTACGGCTAACGCAGCGCCGCACGCTCGCCGATCAGCGCATCGGCGCCCACGGCGACATTCTCCAACTTAAGATCTGCCGCGCGCGCGCCTGATCTGCGTGGGATAGGCGACGACCGTCGAGTCCTTTTGCATCGCGCGGCACCAAAAACAGCGACATGCCGTCGCGATCGCCGGTCTTGCCGCTGCTGCGCGCCGACACCAGAAAATAGTCGGCCGAGGCGCCGTCCAGCACCACGGTCTTCCGGCCGGAAAGTCGCCAGTTGCCGCCGCTTCGGCTGTCGCCGCGCAGGCCACATAGCGACAGATCATAGCGTCCTGCGCCTCGTAGGCCGCCAGCGCCAGTTTGGCAGCTTGCCCGCAGCAGATCTGCGGCAGCAGTTTCTGCTTGCAATGCTTTGGAAGCCGCATCGCGCAGCAGGCCGCCGCTAATCACCACCGTGCTCAAGTAGGGTTCCATGCAGCAAACCCTGACCCAAATTGCTCCATCACCAACATGACATCGACGGCGCTTGCCGCCCAAGCCGCCCAAGTCTTCGGGAAAAGGCAAGCGACAACAGACCGAGCTCTGCATACTGCTTCCAGGCTTCGGCGGAATAGCCCAAGTTCCGACTTGAGGATCGCGCTTGCGCTTGTCGAAATCGTAATCGCGCGAAATGAAGCGCTGCAGTGTGTCCTGCAACGCAAGCTGTTCTTCGGTGTAGTTGAATTCCATGATTCTCTCTTACAAGCCGAGAATCATCTGCGAAATGATGTTTTTCTGAACTCTCGGTGGATCCTGCGTAGATGGTCGTCTTGCGCTGATTGAAATACTGCCCCGAGATCGGCGGCGCATAGCAGCGATAGTGCGCGTTGAGCAGCGGATTGCCGGCCCACTCGATATCCAGCGCTTCGCGCACATAGGGCAGCGCATCGTGGCCCAAGCGCATGCATTTTGAGCTCGGCCAGCGTCTGGATGATCTCCGATCCCTTGATCTTGAGCACCGATACCTCGGGCCCCAGGGATTGGGCCTTTTGGTCCTTGGCGTATGCCCGATAGCACGCGCAAGTTTGGTGATTTCCAGCGCCATCAATTCCATCTCGACCTGCGCGATGCGATCGCGGAAGCGCGAGTCCTCGATGAGCGGGCGGCCGTTGACAGCTGCGCGGCGGCGATCTCCTTGAGTTTCTTGAGCGCGTGCTTGCACATGCCGATGCCGGCATTGCCGCTGCGCTCATGGCGTCAACAAGAATTTCGCGTAGGTCCAGCCTTTGTTTTCCTCGCCGATCAGGTTCTGCACCGGGACCTTCACGTTGTCGAAAAAAATGTCGTTGATCTCATGTCCACCGTCCAGCATGATGATAGGCCGCACGCGTGATGCCTGGCGACTTCATGTCGATCAGCAGAAACGAAATGCCCTGCTGCTGACGTCCCTCGGTGCTGGTGCGCACCAGGGCAGAATATCCAATCCGCGTACTGGCCCATGGTGTTCCAGGTCTTCTGGCCATTGACGATGTAGTGATCGCCCTGGCGAACCGCGCTGGTCCGCAATGAAGCAAGGTCGGAGCCCGATCCGGGTTCCGAGTACCCCTGGCACCACCAATGCTCGCCGGAAAGAATGCGCGGCAGAAAATATTCCTGCTGCGCGGCGTTGCCGAAATTCTGCATGACCGGCGCAAGCATCTTCAGGGAGAAGACGTTCTGCGGCGGCGCGCAGGCCTCGGCGCGCTCCTCCTCGAAAATATGCTGCTGCACCATGTTCCAGCCGGTGCCGCCGAACTTGGTGGGCCAATTGGGCGCGCCCCAGCCCTTTCGATACAGGATCTTTTGCCAACGCACCATGTCGTCCTTGGAAATGTGCCGTCCCATCTCCAGCTTGGTCGCGGATGTCCTTGGGAAGCTCGGCAGCGAAAAAGGCGCGTACTTCGGCGCGAAACGCTTCCTCTTGCTTGGATGTATGTGAGATCCATGATGGTTTCCTAGTATGTTGGTTGGTCGCGGCAATCGCGCTCGTCTCAATCGACCGTCACGACAATTTTACCGCGCGCCTGCCGTGCGCCCAACCGGGCGATTGCCTCGGCGCCGCGGGCCAGCGGAAATCTCTCGGTCACGGCGGGCTTGATTTTTCCCTCCAAATACAGCGAAATCAGCGCCGCAACGTTTGCAGCATGCAATGCCGGATAGCGGGTGGTCCATTCGCCCCAAAACACTCCGACAATCTCGCATCCCTTGAGCAACGGCAGATTCATCGGCAACTTCGGAATGCCGGCGGTGAATCCAATCACCAAATGCCGTCCGCCCCATGCGATCGCGCGCAGCGCGGCCTCGCTGTAGTCGCCGCCGATGGCATCGTAGATCACCTGCGCGCCGTCGCACCGCAGGCCGCCTTGAAGCCCTCGGTCAGCGCCCGCGCCGCGGTCTTGTCGAGCGGCCCGAGCGGATATTGCACCGCTGTCGTCCGCGCCATGTTCGCGCGCCAACGCCAGTTTCTCCGGGCTCGAGGCAGCGGCGATGACGCGCGCTCCCATCAGCTTGCCCAACTCCACCGCCGCGAGACCCACGCCGCCGCCCGCTCCCAGCACCAGCAGGGTTTCGCCCGCGCGCAGCTGTGCCCGATCCTTGAGCGCATGCTGCGACGTGCCGTAGGTCATGAGCAGCGCGGCCGCCTGCATCAAAAGGCATGGCGTCGGGTATCTTCCAGCAATTGCTCGCTTGCGCCGATGGCCATCTCCGCCATTGCGCTGCGCACCGGGCTGACCAGCACCCGATCGCCGGTTTGACGTCAGTCGACGCCCTCGCCCAGTGGTTTCCACCACGCCGGCAAGCTCGCCGCCCGGTGAAAATGGCCGCGGCGGCTTGAACTGATATAGATCCTGGATGATCAGCAGATCCGGGAAATTCACGCCCACCGCACGAACCTTGATGCGGACTTCGTCCGCGGCCCGGACTACAGGATCAGCTATGTCTTCGACCAGCGCAAGGATTCAGGACCGCCGGGCTGGTGACTGAGCAATGCTTTCATGATTGTGCGACCGCCTTAGGGATAGGTTTTGCATTTTCGCGCTCCTGCAGCTCGCGCCACATGATTTTGCCGGAGCCGGATTTCGGCAATGCGTCGACGAACTCGATCATGCGCGGCACCTTGTAAGCCGCCATGTTCTCCCGGCACCAGTCGATGATTGCCTGCGCTTCGATCTTGCCGCGCCATTCGCTGCGCAGCACGATGACCGCCTTGACCGTTTCGCCGCGATACGCGTCCTTGGCGCCAATGATGCAGGCCTCTTGAACCGCCGGATGCTGATACATCAGCGATTCGATCTCGGTCGGCCAGACCTTGAAGCCAGACGCGTTGATCATGCGCTTCAACCGATCGACCATGAAGAAATAGCCGTCCTCATCCATCCTGCCCAGATCGCCGCTGCGAAAAAATCGCTTGCCATCGAGTTCGATGAATACCTGCGCAGTATCCTCGGGCTTATGCCAATAGCCGAGGAATACCTGCGGCCCGTGACATGATGATCTCGCCGACCTCGCCCGGCGGCAATTCGCGCAAAGTCGCAGGATCGATGATGCGCGAGTCGACGCCATAGATCGGAATGCCCAGGCACTGCTTTCTTCGGACGATGCTCGCGGGATTGATGTGCGTGGCCGCGATGGTCTCCGACAGTCCATATCCCTCAACGTAAGTGACGCCGATGTCCGCGAGCCGCTGCGCGACCGCCGCCGGCATGGCGGCACCACCGCCGCTCAAGCGCCGAATGGACGACAAATCGTAGCGATCGATATTCGGATTCAAGAAAAAATCCTGGATCATGGTCGGGATCGCCGTCCAGCTCGTGACCTTGTAGCGCTCCACGCACTGCGCAGCGGCTTCGCGGTCCCAGCGCGGCAGCAGCACCATGGTGTTGCCGATGATACAGCGGCCCATTCATTCCGCCCTGCATGCCGGTCACATGAAACATCGGCGCCACCGCCAGCAGCGTCATTCCGGCTGCATGGCGAACCACTGCATGCTGCCCACCGTGGTGTGCATGACGGTGCGGTGACGTGTGCATGCATCCCTTGGGCTGCCGGTAGTGCCGGATGTATACGGCATGACGCATAGATCATCCGGCCCGGCAGTCAGCGGCCCGGGCGCAAGATCGGCCGCGAGCACGTCCTTCCACAGCGAAAGCCCGGGCGCCTTCATAGTCGAGGCGCGGCGCCGCGATGAACTCCGGCACCGCCAGGGTCGTCGGCGCTTTCGAGATAGTCGGAATACGCCGCCACGATCACGTGCTTGAGTTCACCGCTCTTGAGCAGCGGCTCGACGCGCGGATACAGCTCCTGCGACACCAGCATCGTACTCCGGCGCCCGCATCCTTGAGGTAGCGCTGGATTTCCTGCGTCAAATTCATCGGATTCAACGGCACGACAACTGCGTTGGCGCGCAGGATGCCGTAGTAAGCCGATCATGAACTGCGGGCTGTTCTGCATGAGCAACAGCACGCGATCGCCCTTGCGAACCGCGCATTTCTGCTCAAGATATCCCGCCACGCGCTGCGCCTCGTCGTGAAATTCGCGGAAGCTTACCGGCGTATCGTAGTAACACCAGGTACGGCTTGTTCGGGATAGCGCCGCGCCGACACCTCGGCGTTGTAGAACAAATTGGTGGCAGGCGCGATCAGATTCGTGCATCGCATGGCTGCGGCCAGAATTTGAAATGCGCGTCGCCCAGGCCTTGATCCTAATTTGATTTCTCTGTCTGACGGCATTCGGCCTCCTTCGGCCGATAACGCGACAGCTCCAGCTTGCCGATCTGTTCGCGATGCACTTCGTCCGGCCCATCCGCCAGCCGCAAAGTACGCGCGCCGGCCCACAAGCGCCGCCAGCGGGAAGTCGTCGCTCACGCCGCCGGCGCCGTGCATTTGGATGGCCCAGTCGAGCACCTTCAGCGTCATGGTCGGCGCGGCGACCTTGATCATCGCGATCTCCGCCTTCGCAGCGCGATTGCCGACCGTATCCATCATGTAGGCCGCATTCAGCACCAGCCAGCGCACCTGGTCGATCATGATGCGCGACTCGGCGATGCGCTCCAGCGTGACGCCCTGCTCCGACAGCCGCTTGCCGAACGCGACGCGCGATCTGCGCGCGCTTGCACATCAGTTCCAGCGCGCGTTCGGCCACGCCGATGGTGCGCATGCAGTGGTGAATGCGGCCCGGCCCAAGACGCCCCTGCGCGATTTCGAAACCGCGTCCCTCGCCGAGCAGCAGATTCTCGGCCGGCACGCGTACATTCACGAAATCGACTTCGGCGTGCCCGTGCGGCGCGTGATCGTAGCCGAACACGGTCAACGTGCGCAGCACCTTGACGCCCGGCGTTTTCATCGGCACCAGGATCATGGATTGCTGGCTGTGCCGGTCCGGCCTCCGGATTGGTCTTGCCCATGAAAATCAAGTATTTCGCAGCGCGGATCGCCGGCGCCGGAAGTCCACCATTTGCGGCCGTTGATCACGTAGCTGTCGCCGTCGCGCACGATGGCGGATTGGATATTGGTGGCATCGCTCGATGCGACATTGGGCTCGGTCATGGCGAAGGCCGAGCGGATCTTGCCCTCGAGCAACGGCGCGAGCCAGCGCTGCTGCTGCGCCTTGGTGGCGTAGCGGGCCAGCACTTCCATGTTGCCGGTATCCGGCGCCGAGCAATTGAACGCCTCGGGGGCGATGTGCGAGCGTCCCATGATCTCGCACAACGGCGCGTATTCCAGATTGGTGAGGCCCGCGCCGTGTTCGGAGTGCGGCAGGAACAGGTTCCAGAGATCTTCCGCCTTGGCCTTGTTCTTCAGGTCCTCGATGACTTTGGTCACCTGCCAGGGATTGCCGGCGCGCCGATTTTCCTCCAGCTCCTTGTGATAAAGCGGCTTCGGCGGGATAGACATGTATTTATCCATGAACTGGTTGATCCGCTCCTGCAGTTCGCGAACCTTCTCACTGTGCGAAAAATCCATGGTAGGAGTCCTTTGAATTTGAATTCAAACGTCGAATGATTCTTGAACCAGCGCCAGCCCATCTCGGCCAACGGACGCGCTCCTGCGGCCCGCCTGCAGCGCCGTAGCGCTCGAGGCATTTCCCTGCAGGGCGCGCGCCAGCACCCCCTGCAGAATTCCGGCCAGCCGGAACATGCAGAACGCCTGATAATAGGCCCAATCCTTTGCCGATACCGGCGCAATGCCGCGCAGGCGGCAGTACTCCGCGACGCACTCCGCCTCGCTGGGAATCGAGCAGCGCCTTCGTATCGACGCCGCCCGAGTCCGCGAAACTCGACCGACTGGCATGTGATAGCGCATGCAGAAATACGCGAAATCGACCAGCGGATGACCGAGCGTGGACAGTTCCCAGTCCAGCACCGCCAGGATGCGCGGCTCGGTCGGATGAAAAATGGTGTTATCGAGACGAAAGTCGCCGTGCACGATGGAGGTCTGTTCGTCGGCGGGAATGTGCTTGCGGCAGCCATTCGATCAGCCGCTCCATCGACTCGATCTTTTCGGTTTCCGAAGCCCGATATTGCTGCGTCCAGCGCGCGACCTGGCGCTCGACATAATGGCCGGGCTTGCCAAAATCGCCAAGACCCACCGCGGCATAGTCCACCGAATGCAATGCGGCCAGCACCCGAACCATTTCGCTGTAAACGGCGCGGCGCTCCGGCGCCGCGACCTCCGGCAGCAGTGCATCCCAAAAAATGCGGCCCTCGACGTAGTCCATCACGTAGAACGCGCTGCCGATCACCTCCGGGTCTTCGCACAAGCGCGTGCACGTGCGCCACCGGCACGGGGCTGTCCTTAAGTGCGCGCGAGCACGCGAAACTCGCGATCGACCGCGTGCGCCGAGGGCAGCAGCTTGCCCGGCGGCTTGCGCCGCAAAACATAGCGGCGGTCCGGCGACTGCACCAGGAAAGTGGGATTCGATTGGCCGCCGGCAAACTGGCTGCACGTCGATCGGGCCGGAGAAGCCGGCGATATGCGTCTGCATCCACGCAGCTGAGCCGCTGCGTATCGAAGCTGTGCTGCGCCGGGGTCTGCGCGCAGTCCCGCCGCGGGCGATGTTCATCGTCATGTGCTCGATGCGCCGCCATCCACGGCGATGTACTGCCCCGTGACGTGCCGCGACGCATCCGACGCCAGATAAACCGCCGCGCCCTGCAAATCGGTGTCGCCGCCGATCCTGCCCAGCGGCGTGCGCGCGATCACATCAGCCTGCATCGGACTCGAGCAGGCCGCTGGCCATTTTCGAAGGGAAGAAGCCGGGACATATGGCATTGACGCGAATGTTGTACCGGCCCCATTCGCCGGCGAGCGCGCGCGTCAGATGCAGAGCCGCGGCCTTCGATGAGTAGTAGGCGACCGCCTTCATTTCGCATGCCGGCGCGCAGGCCGCAGTGGAGGCAATGACGATGATGTTTCCGGATCGTCTGCGGAATGAAGCAGCGATTCGCCACCGCCTGGCTCAGCGCGAACACGCTGGTGGCATTCAACGTCATGACCTTGTTCCACGCCTCGAGCGGATGCTCCTCGGCCTTCGCGCCCCAGGTCGCGCCGGCGTTGTTGACCAAAATATGGATCCCGCCGTAGTGCTTGACCACCGCATCGACCAGCGCCGGAATCTGCTCCTGCTTCGACAGATCATTCGTGACGGTCAGTGCGTCGATGCCCTGTTTCTTGAGATCGGCTTTGGCTTCCTCGAGCTCGCCGGCCTTGCGCGCGCTGATGGCGATCTTCGCGCCCATCTCGCCCAAGCCCTTGGCGATCTGCAGTCCGAGTCCGCGCGACCCGCCGGTGATCAGCGCCACTCTGCCGCTCGAGCTCGAATAGATCGCGCACTCCCATCTAGACCACCTCGAACAAACCCGCCGCGCCCTGGCCGCCGCCGATGCACATGGTGACGACCACCAGCTTGGCGCCGCGGCGCTTGCCCTCGATGAGCGCGTGACCGGTCAAGCGCGCGCCGCTCACGCCGTAGGGATGGCCCACCGCGATGGCGCCGCCGTTGACGTTCAGCGCATCGTCCGGAATGCCCAGTTTGTCGCGGCAATAAATGACCTGGCAGGCGAAGGCCTCGTTCAGCTCCCATAGATCGATGTCGCTGACTTTGACGCCGGCGCGCTTCAGCAGGCGCGGCACGGCGAACACCGGACCGATGCCCATTTCATCGGGCTCGCATCCGGCCACCGCGAATCCGCGAAAAATTCCCAAGGGCTTGATGCCGCGCTGCTCCGCGAGCTTGGCGTCCATGACCACGCAGGCGCTGCTGCCGTCGGAGAACTGGCTGGCATTGCCCGCGGTGATGACGCCGCCCGGCATGGCCGAGCGGATCTTCGCAACGCCCTCCAGCGTCGTGTCCGGCCGAATGCCCTCATCGCTGGAAATCGTGACTTCGCGCGATGCCGATGGCGCCGGTATTCTTATCGACCACGCCCATGGTGGTGGTCATCGGCACGATTTCGTCCTTGAACTTTCCGGCCGCCTGGCCGGCCGCGGCGCGCAGCTGGCTGCGAACGCCGTATTCGTCCTGCGCCTCCTTGGAAATGTTGTAGCGCTTGGCCACGGTTTCCGCGGTTTGCAGCATGCTCCAAAACAGGGTCGGCTTGTGCTCGTCGATCCAGGGATCGCGGCGCATGTGCGTGTTGGTTTCGTTCTGCACGCAGGAAATGCTTTCCAGATCCGCCGGCGACGATGACCTCAGCGCCCTCCGTCATGACGCGTTGCGCCGCCAGGGCGATCGACTGCAATCCGGAACTGCAAAATCGATTGATGCTCATGCCCGCGGTGGTGATCGGCAGACCGGCGCGCAGCGCGATCTGGCGCGCGATGTTGCCGCCGGTGGTGCCCTCGCCGAATGTCGATCCCATGATCACATCCTCGACTTCCGCCGGGTCGATGCCGGCGCGCGCCACTGCATGCTGCACCGAATGCGCGCCCAGGGTGGCGCCATAGGTCATGTTGAATGCGCCCTTCCAGCTCTTGCCGAGCCCGGTGCGCGCGGTGGATACGATGGCGGCTTCTGTCACTTGTCTGAGTCCTTTATATGCGCTGAATGTCTTACCTTCCTAGCGCAAGGCGCGCGAGCAGCGGCGCCGGAGTCCAGAATGCCTTGTCGGCGTGCGGCTGCGCGGCGATGGCCTTCAGAGCGCGCGCCACCTCGCTCAATCCCACCTGATCGGCATAGAACATGGGGCCGCCGCGCCACGGCGGAAAGCCATAGCCATTGAGATACACGATATCGATGTCCGAGCTGCGCTGCGCGATGCCATCCTCGACGATGCGCGCACCTTCGTTGATCAGCGCGTAGATGCAGCGCTCGACGATCTCCTCGTTGATACCTTGCGCGGCGTGATGCCCTTTTGCTTGCCGGTACTTCTCGATGATCGCGGTGACGGCTGGGATCGGGGATGGCGTTGCGCGAACCCGCTTCGTAGCGGTAGAACCCGGCCCCGGTTTTCTGGCCGAACCTGCCCGCCTCGCACAGCTCGTCGGCGACATTCGACAAGTCGCGGTCCGGATATTCAGCGCGGCGGCGTTTGCGCGCGGCCCAGCCGATGTCGAGGCCGGCCAGATCGCTCATGCGGAACGGCCCCATCGCCATGCCGAATTCCTCGCAGCGCCTTGTCGACCTGGTTGCGGCAGCGCGCCGGCCATGATGAGATCGTGGGCGGCGGCGCCGTAGCGCGCCACCATGCGATTGCCGATGAATCCATCGCAGACGCCGGAAATCGACCGCGACCTTGCCGATCTTCTTGGCCAATTGCATCGCGGTTGCCAGCACGTCTTTCGCCGTCTTGGCGCCGCGCACGATTTCCAGCAAGCGCATGACGTTGGCGGGACTGAAAAAATGCAGGCCGATGACATCCTGCGGGCGCTTGGTGAACTTCGCGATCTGATCCAGGTTCAACGCCGAGGTATTGGAGGCAAGAATCGCGCCTTGCCGCACGACTTGATCGAGCTTCTCGAACACCTCCTTCTTGACCTCCATGCTTTCGAACACCGCTTCGATGACCAGATCGACGTCCTTCAACTGCGCGTAGTCGAGGGTCGGCGTGACCAGTGCCATGCGCTGATCGAGCGCCGCCTCGGTCAAAGTGCCTTTCTTCAGCGCGCCGCCGTAATTGCGGCGCATGGTGGCGAGTCCCTTGTCGAGGGCTTCCTGCTTCATCTCCAACAGCACCACCGGAATTCCCGCATTGATGAGACTCATGCTGATGCCGCCGCCCATCGTGCCCGCGCCGATGATGCCGACTTTGCGGATGGGCCGGGTCGGCGTGTCATTCGGCACGTCGAGGATGTGCGACGCCGCGCGCTCCGCTTGAAACACGTGACGCAGCGCCGCGGATTCCGGCGACAGCATGAGCGCGGCGAACAATTCGCGCTCCCGCTTGATCCGGCATCGAAGGGCCGGTCGAAAGCCGCGGCGACCGCTTCGACGCAAGCCACCGGTGCGGGATAGTGGCCGGCCACGGCCTTGGCGGTATTGCGCGCGAATTGAAAGAAGGCCTCATGATTCGGCATGTTGACCTTCAAATCACGCACGCGCCTCACGCCCAGTTTTTCGCTGACGACTCTGCGCGCAAAGCGCAAAGCCGCATCCAGCAAATCACCCTCCGCAAAGGCGTCGAACAACGGCGTGCCGCGGAGCTTTTCGGAAGGCACGGTGGCATCCGGAAACAATCATGTTGAGCGCGGCTTCGGCACCGATCACTCGCGGCAGGCGTTGCGTGCCGCCGGCGCCCGGCAGAAGACCCAGCTTCACTTCCGGCAGCGCGATTTTTGCCCCGGCGGCGCCACGCGATAGTGACAGCCGAGCGCGAGTTCGAGGCCGCCGCCCATGCACACGCCGCCGATGGCGGCGATGACCGGCTTGGCGCTGCCTTCGACCGTGCTGATGACAGTCATGAGATGCGGCTGCGTGACGGCCTTCGGCGTACCGAATTCGCGGATGTCTGCGCCGCCGGAAAATCCCGCGCCGGCACCGATCAATACGATGGCGTCGACCTCGGGATCGGCGTTCGCCCGCTCGATGCCCTCAACGATCGCCTGACGCAATTCGAGCCCTAGGCTGTTGACCGGCGGATTGTCGAATTTCAGGACCGCGATGCCGTCTTTGACCTCAAAGCCAGCCTTATTCGTGCTCATCATTTTTTCCACTCTGCAGAACTGGGTTCCGTCGTTTTGGCCGACTAATGTAACAGCCGGCCGTCGGGTTTGAAGGTCGCGAATGCCCGCAAAAGCACGCGATAGCGACCACAGAGCGCCGATTATTCGGCGCTATGGCTTAGCGCGCACGATCAGCGCATCCACCGCGATCAGTCGCTCGGCTGAGCAGATGATCGGGTTGATATCCAATTCGGCGATATTGCCGCCTGGTCTGCGGCAAACTCCGAAACCCGCACGAGTATGTCGGCGAGATCGCGAGTCCACGCCGGCCGCGCCGCGAAACCCGCCAAATAACGCCGCACCTTTCAGCCGGGCCAGCATGCGCGTGGCCTCGGCGCATTGATCGGCGCCAGTTCCAGCGCCGAATCGCGCAACAGCTCCACCAGCACGCCGCCGAACCCGACCACGATCAAAGGCCCGAGCAAGGGATCGATGCGCGCGCCCGCGACCATCTCGATGCCGGCGGGCACCATGGGCTGCAGCAGCACGCCGGAGATTTTCGCCTCGGGCGCAAAGCTGCGGGCATTGGCAAGAACGCGCTCATAAGCCGCGCGCAGTTCGTCGCATGGAGCGCAGATTCAGCGCGACGCCGCCGGCCTCGGTCTTGTGCACGATAGGTCGCGCGACTCTACTTTCAGCGCCAGCGGAAATCCCAGCTGCGTCGCCGCGTGCAAGCGCGGTCCCAGCGAGTCGGCGCCGAGTTCTGGCACCGTGGGAATTCCGTACAGCTTGAGTACCGCCTTCGATTCCCGCTCCGTCAGCCGATCGGTCGGTGCGCAGCTGCGATCAATCGCGCCGCCTGCCGCGCCGCACTTAAATCCGACACGCGCATCACATGTGCGCGCGCCACGCTGCCTCAAGTCCGCGCGATGATGCCACGCGGCCAGGGTGCGGAAACACCGATCCATGGATCGAAACAGCGCCACGTGCGCATTTCTTTCCGCCTCCAAGGTGCCCGGCCCCTGCAGCCAGTTGGAGATCAATACGCTACAGGTGATTTTGCCGTAGTGCTCGGATTGCATCCCCAATGACTCCAGGCGCGCCTTGTACATTTCGAACGCCAAGGTCTGCGGCACGACCAGCGCGCCGTAGGCGGCGTCCGACAGCAAAGCATCGCTGCACGCCGGCATCGACAGCGGATTGTTCACCACCTGTCCCGTCACATCGCAGGGATTGCGCGCCGAACCGAAATCCGGAATGTTCGCTTCGAGAATGGCTTGCACCGCAGCGCTCTGGCTGCGGCAATGAAATGCCATAGGCTTCCGCCTTGTCGGCCGCCATGATGGCGGCGCCGCCGGAAGCCGCAAGTACGGCGACGCCGCGCGCCTTTGGGTGCGGCGCTTTGGCAAAAAACTGCGCCGCCTCCATCAACCCCTCGAATTCTTCGACCACGATGGCGCCGCCGCGTTCGAATGCGGCGCGATACGCACTCTCCGACCCCGCGAGACTGCCGGTATGCGAAATCGCCGCTTCCGCGCCCAGCGTGCCGGTGGCGGTTTTGTGAATCAACAGAGGTTTGCCGTTGCGCCAGGCGATCTGCGCGGCTTCGAGCAAGCGCTGCGGATGCGCCATTCCCTCGAACACACAGGCAATGGAATGACAGGAGGGTTCGTCCGCCAGATAGGCGACCAGATCGGCGACATCGACATCGGCCTGGTTGCCCGCGGAAAAGGCGTGACTGATCGACACGCCGCATTCGATGGCTTGCGCCAGGGATTGGGACAGGGCGCCGGATTGACTGGCAATGCCGATGCACCTGCCGCGGCATCTCGCGCGGCGTCGGGATAATCGGAAAAGGAAATGCGCGCGCGGCGCAAGTAATTGGCGATCCCCAGGCAATTGGGGCCCAGGATCTTCAAACCGGATTCGATGCCGATCGTCCCGAGCCTGACGCTGCAGTTCGATCCGCTCGGGCAGTTGGGTCTCGGCGTAGCCGGACGCGTACAAAATGACGCCGCCAACGGCAAGATGCGCAGCTTCGCGCACGATCTCCTCGACGGCATCGCGCGGCGCGACCACCGCCACGCAGTCCGGATTCTCCGGCAGCGACGCCATCGACGGGTAGCAGAGCCGATCGCCGATCTTGTCGTACTTCGAATTCACCAAGTAAATGTTGCCGCCGAATCCGGCAAGATTCGTCAGCACTCTTTCGCCGAAGGATCCGGCCTTGGGAGAGGCGCCGACGATGCAAACATTCCGAGGATTGAGAACGCGATCGAGTTCGGCGTGCCGATAAACCGGCCGTCGTCATTGCAGCTGCCGCCTTGGTTGCCGGCGGCGGAACATACGGCGATACTGGCATCCATGGACATACTGAAAGGACAAAACGGCCATCGTCACCGGCGCCGCAAGCGGCATTGGCCGCGCCAGCGCCATGTTGTTCGCCGCCGAAGGCGCGGCGGTGGTCGCGCTGGACCGCGCCGCCGAAGTTGAAGCGACCGCGGCGGCGATTCGCGCCGCGGGCGGACGCGCCATCGCCTTGATCAAGGATTCCTCCGCCGAGGCCGATGTCGCCGGCGCTGTGGCCACGGCGCTGAAGGAATTCGGCAGCCTCGATGCCTGCTATGCGAATGCCGGCATCAGCGGCGGCTTGGTGCCTTTTTTCGAAGAGACCGTGGATCATTGGATGGAAGTCCTCAAGATCAACCTGATCGGCACGTTTCTGCTGGCAAAGTATGCGGCGAAGGAGATGGTCAAACAGAAACGCGGCTCGATCATTTGCACGGCATCCGTCGCCGGCCTGCGCTCCGGCGCGGGTGGAGTTCCGTACAGCGCCAGCAAAGCCGGCGTGGTGAGCCTGGTGCAGACGGTTGCCTACCAACTGACGGGCACGGGCGTGCGCATCAATGCCATCTGTCCGGGCCTGATCGAAACCGGCATGACGCGGCCGATGTTCGAACGCGCGCGCGAACGCGGCACCGAGCGCAAGATCGGGCAACTCAATCCCTTGCAGCGTTACGGCATGCCGCAAGAAATTGCTCAAACTGCATTGTTTCTCGCCTCCGATGCGGCCTCTTATGTCAACGGTCAAGCCATTGCGGTGGATGGCGGCTTGTCCAGTCTCGCACCCCGTGGTCAGCACGCGCCATCAAAGTTAAAAAAATGCCGCGCTTTCGGTGCGCGGCATTTTCAAATCGCCGAGTATCGATGATTACTGCTTCTTGACCGCTCGGCGCGGGCGGTGCCGCCGCTGTCTTGTTCGCCGCCGCCGCCTTGGCTTTCTCGGCCGCAGCCGCTTCGTCAGCGCGAGCCCCGGAGAGAATTCCCTCCAGCGCATAGTTGCCTTCGTGGCAGGCGTACTCGAAGATCCGCCCTTTCGAAGGCGTAAATTCGTATTCGCCGCTCCAAGGCCGATCCCACACGGTCGGATCCTCCGCCTTGAATTGATAGAGAATGCGATTCGGTGCGACGCGCGTGAAGCGCTCGGTGACCTTCAGTTCCTTCCACGCGCCGCGCAACGCCGTTGCTTCCGGGAAGTTGGTGGTTTCCACCACGAGAGTCGGGCCCTCATACCAACCGATGGAATCGCCCATCCACGGCCGCTCGCCGTCGGTGCGATGCTTGCCGCCGATGTGAATCATGCGCACGTCATGGACCATTTCAACCACGATGGCGACGGTGTCCTTGCTCTGCGCGATTTCATAGTTATTGTTGTAAAGCAGCGGCAACATCACGGGACCCGCGCTGTAGCCAAACGAGGTCAGACAGCGTTCTGCCAGCGTTTGATTTTCGGGGTTCTCGCCATAGTGCGCACGCATATACATGTTGGGAACGGTGACACCCGGCTTATAGGGCGGCAGGCGCCCGTCCGCGGGGTCCGTGATAAACGAGGTTCGCGGCTCGCCGTTCACCCGCATGATGGTATTGCCCGGATCGATCCACGCGGCGTTGTAGCCGCAGCCCGCACCGCTGAAACCTTTGCCGCACTCGTGCGGCAGATCCGTGGTCTTTACGCTTGGGATCGCGCGGCGCGGCGTCGGCCGCATACATTTTTGCATCGTCGCCCTCGATCTTTTTGACCTCTTCCGCGGTCATGACCTTGCGGGTGCCGTATTCTTTCGGCCGTTCGAGCGTAGTCAGGGTCGCATTGGTCCAGGTTCCTTCCAGATCCGGCTGGCCATACGCATTGAGCGGGGCCTTGTACGCCGCATCTGCCGCCGCGGCGCCCGCCGACCGCATGCGCCAATGCCGAAATCGCCGCGCCCAGAAGCAAAGCAGTCAATTTCTTGCTCATTTCAAGGGCTCCTTACGCAACTCGCCATACATTAGTTCTTCGACGAACTCGACACATTTGAATTGCTGCAGCCGTGCATCTTCACCAAGCCGCCGATAGATGAGCATGCTCATTTTCCAGGGCCGCGTGAAGGTCGCGGGATCCGTGATCTCGGCTTCATACCGAATGGTGTTCTCATTCATCAGGCTCCAGCGCTCGACCACCTTCATATCGCCGGAATGAAAGTTTCCCGCGCGGTCGAACCATGTGCTGTCGTTTTGTCCCGTAACGGTGATGACCAAGGTATCGCCGTCCCATTTCCCGACCGACTGACCCATCCAGCTGTCGATCGGCGCCGGACCCGGATCATTGAAGAGAATGTCGCGCACCGCACCGTCATACTCGTACGAAATCAGCAAAGTCTTTGCGGACTGCACGATCTGGAACGGAAAGGGCATGTAGTTGGCGCGCGGCACGCCGGGCAGGTCGCATTTCACCTCCGGATCCCGCTCCAGGTAGTGCTTTTGATTCTCCTGCCTTTGCGCCAGCGCCTCGGGCGTGTAAGGAATCGCTTCCGCCCTCGACCACGCCCATGCCCGCCGGTACGGAACCCACGGCGCCCAACGCCACGATCGCTTTGGCGGGTACGGGAACCACCGGCCCCGGGCGCAGCTCCAGCGCGGCGCTCGCCAGATGCGGCTCGATGTTCCAGTTGGCCGTGTTCATGACCGACCAGACCCCGCTGAAGTTGGGGTGTCCGCCGACGCGTTCGATCGCGCCGTTGGCGCGTGTTTTGTGCGCGGCGGCCGTCGGCGCCGCATAGCTCTGGGTCAGTGCCGCCACCGAGCCCGTTAAAGTCACCAGAGCCCATACTTTCGTCTTCTTATTCAGAACGCCCCCTCGTTTAGCCGTTCAGCCGTCTCATTGATTGATTATTTTTCGTTCGGATCCGCGCCATCTTTGGGCGCGCCCGTGCCGCTCGATCCCATGAATACCTTGCGCCCATCGGTGAACGTGACATCGCGCCCGTTGGCCTTGCAGGCCGGCCGGCAGCGCGCATCCTTGGCGCGATAGCCGCGCACGATGATTTCCTCGCCGGGTTTCAGCGAATCGCGTGTCAGGCCCTCGCGCAGCAGCGTATTGGGCGTGCCCGCCTCGACCATCCATTCTTGCGGCACGCCGTCGGTCACGACGATCATGTGCACCCAGGTGTGCGGATTGATCCATTCGACCTTGGTCACTTTGCCGTGAAGCATGATGGGTTGATTGCCGTCGAACTCGGCCTGAAATGCGTGATGCGCCAATGCCGGCGCACCGACGGCCACTGCGGCGATCAAGGCGGCTGCAATTTGCGCAGCCTTATCAGTGCGTACTTTCATTCGAGATCTCCTTGGTCTGATCATGCTTTCGACGCCGCTCGTTGCTGGACGGCGCGCAAACGGGCCCGTATAATCACCGCTTATAATCGCTTTAGATAGCTGTTTTTGCAATACAATTTCCTTTGCGCCCTTGATTATTCAGGCTTTTATAAAGGGGCAGGCACGGCTGATATATAACACGCGGGGAATCGATGCTCGAGGGACTCGTCACCAAACTGGCCGACACGCCTTGGAGCATTGCACTGCACGAATCGCTGTATATGTATGCGATTACCGAGTCCACGCATGTCATGTCCATCATGTTATTCGTCGGCACCATCGCGATGGTGGACTTTCGGCTGCTAGGCATTTCCTATACTAAAGTGCCCGTCTCGCAGATGCTCTCGAGGATTCTGCCCTGGACGATGGCCGGTTTTGCGCTGTTGGTGATCACCGGTTCGATGCTGTTTCTCGCCATTCCGATCCGCACCTATCACAGCATTTGGTTCAGGCTGAAATGCCTCATGATTCTCATCGCCGCGGTCAACATCGCGGTTTTCACCTTCAAGGTGGAGCGCGACAAGGCGGCCTGGGATTTGGGTCCGGTACCGCGAAAATCCAAGATTTGCGCGGTCATCTCCTTGAGCGCATGGGCGTGCGTCATCGTCTTCGGCCGCCTGATCGCCTATAACTGGTTCGACTGCGACAGCATCACCTCGCCCACCATGGCTGAGCTCACCGGCTGCCCCGCTGGATCCGGGTTAAGTCATGACCCTGTACCACACCGCTCAAAACGATCGAAGCCTCGGCGCTCGGCCAGACCATTCGCGAATCAACCTGGCTGTTCCCCGCGATCGAGTCGACTCACCTGCTGGCGTTGGCGTTGCTCGGCGGCTCCATCCTCATCATGTCTTTGTCGATTTTGGGTTGGGGATTGAAAACCCCGGTGGCGGAACTCTACAAGAGCGCGCATCGCTATTTGAATGCCGCGGTCATCGCGCTGCTCATCACCGGCGTGCTCTTGGGAGTCTCCGAGCCGGTGAAGCTTTACGGACGCCAGGCCTTCTGGGTAAAAATGATTTCCTTGGGCGTTGCGCTGCTGGTCACTTATTTCGCGTTCAATCCTCTCGTCAGGCGCGGCAGCATCGGCTTAAGGTGTGCGCAGCGTAACGGTCCTGACTATCGCGGCATGGCTGATGGTGGCCATGGCGGGACGGTGGATCGGATTTTCTTAATGAGATTCAGGTCGAGGGAGTTTCGATCGCATGAGCAACAATCGGATCTGGATCTGCGGCGGCTTGAGCCTGGCCGCCTTGGGCCTCGCACAGCAGGCGGCAGCTCAACGCCGCCAAGCGGCGAGGCGGTGTTCAACGCACGCTGCAAGAGCTGTCATGAACCGGCTGTGGAACGGGCGCCCGACCCGGGCGGAGTTGGCATTTCGCCCGCCCGCGGACATCGTGACCGCGCTGACGACCGGAGTCATGGCCCCCATGGCCAAGGGTTTGTCGCGGCCCGAGATCGAAGCGGTTGCGCTGTTCCTTGCGCCAGGGCAGCAGTCGGGATCCGCGGGCACCGACCCAGATGTGCGCCACCAACGGCCCCATCAAGGCGAGTGCCTCCGATTGGCCGCGCACTCGGACCGGATGAAAATTCCACGCCGCTTTCAGCCGAATCCCGGGTTTCGCGCGGCCGATGTCGGCAAGGCTCAAAGTGAAATGGGCCTTTTCCATGGCCGGCGGCGGCCAACCCGTCGTCGTCGGCGATTGGCTCTTCATCACCAACCGCGACGGCAAATTCTACGCATTGGACGCAAAGACCGGATGCGTGCATTGGGCGCGTCGAGGATGCCTCCTCGCGCACCACGCCGATGGTGATCCGATCGTCGATCTCGCCGAGCGGCTGGGCGACCTTCGTCGGCGTCGGCAAACGCGTTGTGCGGGCATTCGATGCGCAGACCGGCAAGGAAATTTGGCACAGCGAATCGCTCGAGAATCACATCGCCTCGAGCATCACCGGCACGCCGGTGGTCTCGGGCGATCAAATTTTCGTGCCGATTTCCTCGGGCGAAGAAGTGTTCGGCCATGCAGCCGAACTATTCCTGCTGCACGTTTCGCGGCAGCCTTGCGGCGCTCGACCTCAAGACCGGCCAGAAGCAGTGGCAGACTTATATGATTACCGAGCCGCTGCGGCCGACCCGCAAGAATGCCAACGGCGTTCAAATGCAAGGTCCCGCCGGCGCGCCGGTCTGGGCCTCGCCGACGGTCGATGCGAAGCGCGGCTTGGTCTATGTGGTCACCGGCGATAGCTACACCGATGCGACCACCGATGGCGATGATGCCATCGTCGCGGTGGAGATGAAAACCGGCAAGGTGCGCTGGAGAAATCAAGTCACCACCAACGACAACTTCATCGTGGGCTGCAGCGGCCCGATCAAGGTGGCCAATTGCCCGACGCCGACCGGACCGGACTTCGATTTCGGCGCGACGCCGATTCTGTTCAAGCACGGCAACAAGCAAGTCCTGGTCGCAGGGCAAAAGTCGGGCATCGTCTATGGCGTCGATCCGGACAACGGGCCGCACGCTGTGGAAAACCGCGGTCGGCGCGGGCTCGCCGCTGGGCGGCATCGAATGGGGAATCGGCTGCGGACAGCAACTACGTGTTCGTTCCGAACTCGGACATCGGCGAGACTCTTCAATGAAATCGCCGTTGCGGCAGGCGCGCCCTCGCCGGCACCAGAAACGCCGTCGGGGCAAGCCGGGACTATTCGCGCTCGATCCGTTCACCGGCAAAATCGTCTGGAATACGCCGGCGCCGAAAGCGCCCTGCCACTACGCGGGAGACCGGTCAAAGGACTATACGAAGGGCGCCTGCGTGCGCGCGCAGTCGGCGGCACCCGCGCGTCATGCCGGGCATCGTCTTCTCGGGCACCATGGATGGTTGGTTTCGCGCCTACGATGCGGCGACCGGCAAGATCGTTTGGGAATTCAGCACCACGGCGCAAACCTACGACACCGTCAACGGCAACGCCGCGCAGCCCGGCGGCGGAATCGACGGCATGGGACCCGACGATTGCCGGCGGCATGGTGTACACGATGTCCGGATTCAACGGCGCGGCGCGCACCGGCAGCAACGGGATCAATGTGCTGTTGGCGTTCTCGGTCGACGGAAAATAAGGCTGCATGCGGCGTACGCGCTACTCGAGGCAAACCACGAGCTTGGCGGAGTGCGTGCGCCAATTGATGGGAATCACGAATGATCGCGCATGCGGCGTCGTCACCTTTTCCAAATCGTGCGCGATGATGACCGGCACCGAGATGACGAAATTCTTGCCGAAGTCGCGGCGCGCATTTCCGGAAATCGTGTTGGCCACCTCGCCGACCAGATCCTTGATGTTTTCGTCGCTGGTATCGGTTTCCTGCATGCGCATCAGCAATACGGTGAGCATGCCGCGCGGCGCGGTGAAATACACGATGCCCTTGCGGGCGCCGGTAATGCCGATGACGCCGGTGTACTCATAAGCGCCCGGCTTGCCGTCGGTCACGAGATAAGGCGAGCCGACGGTCGCCGACTGCTGCGCCGAGGTCTCGAAATAATTCGTCGTTCCCTCGATAAATGTGCGAATTTCGGCTTCCTTGAACATCTCAAGCCTCCGACAGCAGCTCTTCCAACGCATCGTTGAGCTGCCGATCGGTGAATGGCTTGCAGAGAAATCCGTTGGCGCCTTTTTCGATCGCTTCCACCGCGGTTGCCTTGTCGGCAAGCGCGGACACCACCAAGATCAGCACGTTGGAATTGATGGCGACCAATTCCTCCACGCATTCGATGCCGTCCATCTCAGGCATGGTCAAATCCATGGTCACGACATCCGGCTGCGTGCGGCGAAACATCTCCACGGCGGCGCGGCCGTTGCTCGCGGCGCCGACCACCTCCAGGCGCGCGATCTGCTGCGAACGCTCGATGCGTCGCCGGATGATGTTCGAATCATCGACGATCATGAGCTTCAAAGTACGCTTTGCGGCCGACCGCGACTGTCCATCTACGCCGCTTCCGTCTTCCCCGCGCGCTTCGACCGGCGGCAGGCTCAACGTCAGGCGCGTAAATTTTCCGGGCATCGTGGCCGACGGAGACCTTGCCGCCGATCTGCTGCATGAGACCGGCCATCAAATTCATGCCGACGCCGCGGCCCGCATCCTTGGTGGCGGTCTCGACCGTGGAAAATCCCGGCTGAAACAGCAGCGAGAATACCTGCTTGGCATCCAAGGTCGCCGCCTTTTCGGGCGTGATGAAGCCCTTCTTGAGCGCGGCCTCCTTGATCCTCTCGGTCGACAAGCCCTGGCCGTCGTCTTCGGCGATGAGCTTGTAGCCCGCATCGCCGAGATCCTGGAATATCAGCTTGAGCTGCGCCCTGCGTCGGCTTGCCGGCGTTCGAGCCGATCCGCCGGTGGACTCGATGCCGTGCACGATGGCGTTTCGCACCGCTTGCACCGCGATGTCCTTGACGATGCGCCGGTACTCATCCGGCACCGTGTCGAATCCCATGCATTGCAGAGCCGCTTCCTTGTGATTTTCAGCCGCCACCCGCGCGGTGAGCTGCTGCAGCATGGCTGGTCACGCTGCTCTCGGGCTTGGCGCTGGATTTCGGCGCTGCGCATCCTCGATGACCGCGGTAGCCGTGTGCGACCGCTCGTTGCTGCCGGTTGCGGCAACGTGCAGGCGCGCCAGGCGCGACACCAGGTCGCCAACGGACTGCAGATGCGTCAGCAAGTCGTCCAGTTTGATGACCAGCGGCAGAAAGTCGTTGCCCGACAGATCCGCTTTCTCCCGCAGCCCCTTCAAATCGTCTTCGAAGGAATGCGCGCGGCTCTCAATCGAGGACAATCCCAGGGCCGCGGCCTCGCCCTTGACCGAGTGCACCTGCCGGAACAAGGGTATCGAGCTTCTTGCGGAACGCGCTTTCCTCGCGCGCCGGCTCGCGCAGCACCGCATTGATCATTTTCATCGCCGCATTGGAATCGTTCAAGAATGAGGCAAGCTGCGTCGGATCGACGTGCAGATATGCCCAGCAAGGTATCCACTTGCGCCTGCGCCTGGATTTTGCGAGGTCTGCAGTTCCCGGGCGAGATCCACGCGGGCGCTGACATCCGACACCGACACCAGCACGTGCGTGATTTTGCCGTCCACGCGCACGCGATGGAATTCGAACTGCAGATAGCGGGTGGAGAGTCTTGCCGTGACCGCCGTCGAAGTTGACCTCAACCTCGCCCAGAGGATTGATGGTCTTGACCAGATTTTCCTTGGTGCGTTCCGACCACAGGACCGCCAACGAATTTCAACGCGGTCGCCAGGGTCTTTTCCGACACGATGTCCTTGAGCAGTCTCTCGAACGGCAGACCCGCGAAATCCTTGCGCTGGAACAGCGATTCCAAGGCGCTGGAATAGGACGCGCCGATGACCAGATGCTCATCGAGCAAAAACAAGCCGTCCTTGACCGTGCGCAAAATATCCGCGGTCTGCTGGCGCGCTTCGCGCAGCGCCGCCTCCTGGCGCTGGCGCGCGATCAGCAACATTGCACCAGCACCACCGAGCACCATGGCGATCAGCAGGCCGGTCAGCATGACCAGCCGCAGTTCGCGTGGCGGAGCGCGCGTTGCCGCGTCTGCAGACTCGGTGACGATCGCCGTCAATTCCGTCATCGAGCATGCGGCATCGTCGTGCCGGCCGCAGCGCAGCGCGGCGGTGACGTCGCGCTCCAATTGCTTGCCGCTTTCGTTGAGAACGGTGCCGGTGGATTCGTTGTCCTGGTAGGGCACGCCGTGTGAATTTGAGCAGCGGGTTGCAGCGACTTCCTGCTCCGTGGCCCATAAGATCGCGCAGCGGTGCGGCATGCTTGCCGGAAATCGGCTCGCCCTTCGCGCCGGTGTCGCCGCGATAGGCAAACCAGCTGGCCGGACGCGGCGCGTTCATTTCCTTGCAGGCCCGCATCGAGCTTGGCACTGGCATCGCGCAGCTGATCCAACGATTCTTGAATGTAGCCGCGATTGGTCAGGCGGTCGTGCATCGATTCGAGCGAGGCGCGGATCAGGGCGGGATTGCGCTGTTGCTGTCCGGCGAATTTCAGCGCCAGGCTGCTGTCGGCCAATTCGCTGGCCAAGCTCCAGACCCGGTATCAGCACGATTGCCACGAAGCTGAAAGCGAGAACGATGACCAGCACCATCAGACCGCCGGCAGACAGGCGCGGCATTAAGGCTTTTGGCAATACGAGAGTTCATGAATCAAGCGCTCCGCTATGAGTTTGCTGGGTTTCCGAGCTGTCCAATTCCGCGCGCAACGCCGTCCAGGGCATCGAGAAATTCCGCGGCCGATGCATATCGATCCTTGCGGCGTCTTTGGCCAACAGCCGATCGATGATCGGCTGATAAGCCGTGAGATGTTCGGGCAGCCGCGGGATCGGCGCCGAGCGGTGCGCCGCCAGGATGTCCGCGAGCGTCTTGCCCATGAACGGCAGCGTGCCCGATGAGCATTTCGAACAGCACGACTCCGAGGCTGTACAGATCGCCGCGCGCATCCGGATCGCGGTTGTCGATCTGCTCGGGACACACGTAGTAGGGCGTTCCGGTGCAATCGCTCGGATCGCGTCAAGTCGCTCGGCACGAACTGAGTGCGGGCCGAGCCGAAGTCGATCAGTACCAGGCGATTTTCGTTGGTCAGCATCAGATTCGAAGGCTTCAAGTCGCGATGCACGACGCGCGCGGCATGCACGATCTGCAGCGCCTCGCCGATCTGATGCGCGTAGTTGACGGCATCGGCCTCGCTGACCGGATGCTTCAGGCGCTCGCGCAAGCTGCCGCAGGGAAAATATTCCAGCGCCAGATACAAATAGTCATCGGTGATGCCGAAATCCAGCACGTTGGCGATGGAGCGGTGATTCAGCTTGGACAGAATTTCGCATTCCTTGGCTGAATCGCTCGCGATCGGCCTCCGAAACCACGTGCTGTCCCTTGATCGCCTGGATCTTCAGGGCGACCGGCTGCGGGAATTCGTCGTTGCGCGCGAGATAGACGCTGGCCGCGCTCGACTGCGCGATTTTCTTCATCATGCGTGTAGCCGGCGATCTCCGGCTGCCGCCATCGGTCCGCCAGCGGCGCCGTCGCGCCGGTCGCCGGCTGCGGCGGTTCGATCAGCGGCTGCAAGCGCGCTGCACAGCTCGCCGACGATCACCGAATGAATCGGCCAATAGTCGCTCGCGCCCAGTTTCATTGCGCGCGCGGCGCTGCGCTCATTGCCGCCGCGCGCGAACACGAATATCGGCAGGTGCGGCGCCTGTTCGTGCAGGCGCTTGAGGGATGCCAGAGAAGCGGCGGCAGCCTCGGGCGGGCTGAATTCGATGATGAACATCACAGCCACATAGGCCCGCAGGCGCTCGATCGATATCGCGTCGAAGCCCGCGCGGGTGACGGTGTCCGCATCGATTTTCGGCATCGCGCGGCGCACCAGTGCCGCCAGCCGCAATCGCAATTCCAACTCATCGTGCACGATCAGGCAAAGAACCGTGCCGCGACTGCGTTCACCGGCCGCTCGGCGGAGCCAGCCAGTGGTTGTAATCGTTGTCGACGTCGTGGTGGCGGTTATGGCTGTTCATCGCATCGCCTATTTGGGAACGACGAAAAACGATTCGCACCTGGTGCCGACGGAGATCGCCTTGCCGCCCTGAATCACCGGCTGGTAGCGCAAGCGGCTAACCGCCTTGCGTCGCCGCGGACTCGAAATGTTCGCGGCGGCGTGCGCGCTCAAGTATCTTTGACGTTGGTGACCGTGCCGTTGGCGGCCGACGGTATACGCAAGTTCCACCCATCCCTCGACATTGTCCTGCAGTGCCCGTGGCGGATAGTCGACTTCGAGCTTGTTGATGCGCGTCAAGGTTTGCTCGGGCATCTGCAGTACGATCGCCGCCCGCCCGCCGCTGGCGAATTTTGTCGTTCAACGCGTCCAGGTCCGGGCGAGGCGCCTAGACTCGCCGCCATTTGCGCCAGCGCCTCGGCCTTTTCGACGTCGCCGGCGTCCAGCGAGCCGCGTGCGCGCGATCCAGAATCTGCGACTTGCACGGCGCGCTGCTGATCTGCGCAATGGCCGCTGTTTTTCGGATCGGCGGCGCGCAGCTGAGTTGACATAGAACAGCGCACTGTCATTGTTCGGGTCGGTCAATTTTCCCTGAGCCAGACGCGACTGCGCCAGCTCCAGGTACTGCGGCTGTTCGGGCTTTCTGCGCCGCCTGCTGGGCTCGCGCCGAAGCTGAGCTCGCGCTGCAGGCCGATAATGCGCCGCCGCGGTGCGCCGACGGCGCGCATCTCGGCGAGCACCCGATCAGCATCGCTGAAGTGGCGCTGCTTATTGCCGGCGTGCGCCATCTGCGTCAGCCGCTTGAGCAATTCCTGCGTCTGCGCTCTGCAGCTCCGCCGCGTCCGCGCCGGCCTGCTTTGGCCTGATCCAGATAGTAGACCGCGCTGTCGTTGCGCGGATCGATCACATGATCCTGCTGCAGGCGCGTTCGACGAGCTTGAGCAGACGGCGCGACTGTCGAATTCGTCGCGGCGCCGATGCAGCTTCTTCGCGCAATTGCGCGAATTTTGCCGCCGGCAAGGCTTTGGTGCGCGCCGCCTCGTCGATGAGCTGCGTCGCACGATCAAAATTCTGCGCATTGATCGCCGCCAGAATCTGCGCCGGGCCGAGCTCGGCCCGCAGGCTCGCGATCTTCTCGTCGAGCGCGGACGAGACGACTATCATTGGCATCGATGCTTCGTGCGTTCTCCAAAAACTGCAATGCGACGTCGAATTTGCGGTCGTCGAGCGCCGACTGCACGCGCGCAATCAATATTTCCGACAGGCGCTGCAATCCCTGCCGCGCTTCGCCGTTGTCGGGCTCGATGTACCAGTACTTCCCGATACAGAGATAAGCGCGCTGCCGGCCGCGGGATCTATGAAGTGCCGATCCAGCATGGCTTGCTGGGCCTTCTCGATCAGCGCATCCACTTTTTCATCCGGCTTCCGCCGCGCGATTTGACGCGCGCGAAGGCGCCGCGGCGGTGTTGTCGCGGAGCCTTGCTCGGCGCGCTCGCACCGCTGCGGGTTTGACTCTGCGAACGCGCCTTGCGCGACGAGCATGATAGGCCGCCGACAGCGACGATCAGCACGCCGCGCGATGATGGCGGGTCCCAGCCAGGGCGGTCTTTTAGCGCTGCTGGCGCTGGCGGACGTCGCGGATGGCGTTGTTCCGTCGCCGAGCAGCGCCAGGCGCGAGTTCACTTCTTCGTGCGCGCTCGTCGAGCGCGGTGCGCCAAACTCATCGGCGACGATCGGCAAGCCGACGTGCGCCACGACTTGCCGATGTTGAATCGGAAGCGTCCATGCATCGGCGCTGCCCGCATCATCCAGTGCGACGATGGCAAAACGCGAAGAATGCAAATTCAGGCGCGACAGTACGCTGGCGGGATCCGGTGGTTGCGGGCATCCCAGAGGACGATGGCGGCTTGCCCCGAAGGCGTGGACCTGACCAGCTCATCGATCGAATCGAGCTGCTTGAGAATCAAATCGGCGCTCAACGTCGGCGCCGATCTGCGGCCACAGGGCATCGTCCCCGGTGACAAGAAGCACCGCGAGTTTTGACTTTTTCCTGACCGATTGGATTGCACGGGCCGCTCCGCCGGCTCCGGCGCGGCAAGCTCATGTTTTCTCAGACTTTTCGGCATCGTTATAGTCCCATATCGCGATCGCCATAATGCCAGTTGTGTTGCGCTGCGACCATCATTCGCCAGCCCACGAATGTTTGAGCGTCGCTTAACACAATAAGGGTCCGGCAAATGAAGGGTTTCCGACATGCTTTGAGTCACATTTGCATGCGTCCGCAGCGCCCCAAGAGGCACTGTCATAAGAACAAATATGAAAGATGAGAACTGCCGCACAGGTTGAGACCGGCGTCACGATTCGCCGTCCGCGTCGCGGCTATTCCAGGAACCGACCGGGCATCAAGGGGCCAAGGCCTTAGCCCCTTGAATCCCCGATCTTATGCAATCTGGGCGGGTTTTACTGCTTGGTGCCCTTGAAGGTGCCTTCGCCAAACTGGCCAAGCGATACCTTGCCACTCATCGAATTGCCGTCAACCTTGCCCGAGTACTTCACTGCGAGAGTTTGGCCTTGCGCGTCCACCTTGTATTCGATGACGACGTCGTTGCCCGTGACGGTTCCGGTCACCTGCGCTTCGCCGAGCTGCCCCTTGTAGCTGCCGGTGAGCGCGTCGCCCTTTTGCACGAGCACAAAAGTCGGCGTGCCGCTGCCGGCCCCGGTTTCCACCGCCATGAGCCAAGTGCCCGTCACATCGGCGGCGCTTGCCGATTGTACGATCGCGAATGCGGTCGTCGCCAACAACGCGCCGAAGCCCGTCTTGATTTTCATCGTCTACCCCCTTCCCCTGCGTGAAAAAAATCGCCATTGCGACCTGTCGATATCGATACGCGCGAGCGCGCATCTTAAACTAGAGCTTTCCTCGCATACAATGCGCTATTCTGAAAAGGCTTCAATATGCGTGTGTTGCTCGTCGAGGACGATGGCATGATCGCGCAAGGCCTGCAAACGGCGCTTCGCCAGGCGGGTTCGCGGTCGATTGGATGCGCGACGGCAAGCAGCGCCGCCGCCGCATTGCAGACATCCGCCTTCGATGTGGTGTTGCTCGATCTCGGGCTCCCGCATCGCGACGGCATCGATGTGCTGCGCGAACTGCGCAAACGCGGCGATACAACGCCCGTCATCATTCTCACGGCACGCGATGAGATCCAGCATCGCATTGCGGGCCTCGATGCCGGCGCCGACGACTACATCGTCAAACCTTTTGATCTGGATGAAGTGATGGCGCGCATGCGCTCGGTGCTGCGCCGCGCCGCCGGACGCGGCGACCCCAGCATCCAGCACGGCGACCTGCGCCTGGATCCCGTGGCGCGCACCCTCGAGCGCGGCGGCACTGCCGGTGAGTTTGTCGGCGCATGAGTACGCGGTGCTGGAAGCGCTGTTGCAGCGGCCGGGAGCGGTGTTGTCGCGCGCGCAACTGGAAGATCGGCTGTACGGCTGGGACGAGCAAATCGGCAGCAACGCCGTCGAAGTGTACATTCACGGCTTGCGGCGCAAGCTCGGAAGCGATGCCATTCGCACGTTGCGCGGCGTCGGCTACTTCGTTCCCAAAGTATGAGATCGATCCGCGCGCGTCTGCTGGTCGCATTGATCATTCTCGTGGCCCTGATTTCGCTGCTCGCGGCCGGGGTCACCTATCGGCGCGTGTTGAACGAAACGTCGACGCTGTTCGATTACCAGCTGCGGCAAATGGCGCTGTCGCTGCGCGGCCAGATTTCGCTGGCGCCGCGCATCGAAGTGCCTCCGGATCAGGGCGACACGGATTTCGTGGTGCAAATCT
Source organism: uncultured Gammaproteobacteria bacterium (assembly GCA_963787695.1). Taxonomy (GTDB): domain Bacteria; phylum Pseudomonadota; class Gammaproteobacteria; order Steroidobacterales; family Steroidobacteraceae; genus Bog-1198. The sequence goes on along the minus strand of CAWBDX010000002.1, from coordinate 3,159,925 downwards.
GGGATCGTGTTCGGCGCGCGCACCTATTTTCGCGGCCCGGTCTGCCGATGATCAACCAAACGGTTCTAGGCTACGCGGATCTTCATCTGCGCGGCGAACCGTGGCGGGCCTACGGCCTGCAAACGGCGGACGGCGTGATTCAGATCGCGCAGCCGGTGCGGGTTCGCGAAGCAGCTGGCGCGCGCCGCGGCGGAGCGGGTGGTCATTCCGCTCATACTGCTGCTGCCGATCATGATCGCCGCGGTCGCATGGATCGTGCGGCGCGGCTTGCTGCCGCTGCGCTATCGTCGCCGCCGAGGTGCAGCGGCGCGATGTGCGCAGCCTGCGCGCCGCTGGCAGCGCGACAATCTGCCGCGCGAGATCGCAGCCGCTGGTCGGCGAACTCAATCGTCTGCTGGCGCGGCTGCAGGAAGCCTTCGATGCCCAGCGCGCCTTCATTTCCGATGCCGCGCACGAGCTGCGATCGCCGCTGACCGCCCTGCGGCTGCAGCTGCAATTGCTCGATCGCGCGCCGGATGAGTCCGGCGCGCGTCGAAGCGCGCACGCGCCTCGGCGCGGCGGTCGAACGCGCGATTCACCTGGTCGAACAGCTGCTGGCTCTGGCGCGCAGCGAGCCGCAGGAGGCCGCCGTGCGAATTCGCGACACTGGATTTGAGCGGCCGCGGCCGCCGAAGGAATCACGGATACCCATGATCTGGCGCTCGCGCGCAACATCGATTTAAGTCTCGACGCCGCGCCTCAGGTTCAGGTTCAGGGCAGATCGGGAAGCGCTGCGAACGCTGGTGCGCAATCTGGTCGACAATGCCGTGCGCTATACGCCGCCGCGACGGAACTGTGCAGGTGCGCTGCCGACGCGTCGGCACAGGACGCGCTCCTCGAAGTCACCGACACGGGCCCCGGCATCGCCGCCGGCGGATCGGGAGCGGGTGTTCGATCGCTTCTATCGACGCGCGGCAGCACAGGAAAGCGGCACCGGGCTGGGGCTTGGCAATCGTCAAAGCCATTGCCGAGCGCCACCGTGCGCGCACATTCTACCTCGACGATGCGCCGGGCGGCGGTCTGCACGTCGCCGTGAGCTTTCCCGGGCGCCTCTTAAGATTGCCTTAAGGAAGACATGTGATGCTGCCACCCAAGAGCAGTCGCTCGACTGGCTTCACTTGGTAGGAACTCACATGCAACTTCGCAACACGACGCTGGTGTGGTCGGCGGTCGGCCTGCTCGCTGTCGGCACCGCCACGGGCCTATCCGCCCTCGCGCTGCTGCAGCCAGCGGCCCCGACCGCAAACCGCGGCCGCTGCCGACTGATTCAATCCGCGACGCGCCGCCGGCCGCGATTCCGCTGATGACGGCGCCGAACTATCGGGCGATCGTGGCGCGCAATCAGGCTGCCGTCGTCGGCATCACCACCGCAGGTCCGATAAACACCGCTGCGCCGCAGGAGTTCGGTTTCGGTTCCGGCGATCCGAACGGCGACGACAATCCCTTCGCGACAATTTTTTCGCGGGTTGCCAGATGCCGCGGCACCACGGCGGTATCCAGCACGCCCAGGGCTCCGGATTTCTTGATCTCCGTCCGACGGGCTGGTACTCACCAACGCGCACGTCGTTGACGGCGCAAAGGAAGTTACGGTGAAACTTTCCGATCATCGGGAATTCAAAGCCAAGGTTTGGGCGCCGACAAGACCAGCGACATCGCCGTGCTGAAGATCGATGCTCATGATCTTCCGACCGTGACGCTGGGTGATTCAGACAAGTTGGGCGTGGGCGATTATGTGCTCGCCATCGGCGAACCGTTCGGTCTGGAAGAGACAGCCACGGCCGGCATCGTCAGCGCCAAAGGCCGCTCGTTGCCGGGCGACGGCTACGTGCCCTTCATTCAGACGGATGCGGCGGTCAACCCCGGCAATTCCGGCGGCCCGCTGTTTGACGCCAGCGGTGCAGTGGTCGGCATCAATGCGCAGATCTACAGCAATTCCGGCGGCTTTCAGGGCGTCTCCTTCGCCATTCCGATCAATCTGGCGGTGCAGATCAAAGACCAAATCGTGAAGACCGGCAAAGTCGAGCATTCGCGCCTGGGCGTCGAAGTGCAAACGCTGAATCAATCGCTGGCCGACTCCTTCAAACTGACCTCGCCCAACGGTGCGCTCGTGGCCAAAGTCGTTCCCGACAGCGCAGCGGCGCAGGCGGGCATGAAGGTGGGCGATGTCATCCTGAAATTCAACGGCAGCCCGATCAGTCGATGCCGGTCAACTGTCGCAGCGGGTCGGCATGGCAACTCCCGGCGAAAAGGCCATCGATCGAGATCTGGCGCGACGGCAAAACGATCGACTTGACCGCGACCATCGGCAACGCAGCGAAAGCATTGACTGCCGATGACAATACTCGGATGGTGCATCGGCACCGGCCCGGTTGGGCCTGGCGCTGCGTCCCCTGAGTCAGGACGAACGTCGGCAGGCCGGCGTTCCCGGCGGTCTTCTGGTCGAAGATGCGCAAGGCCGCGCGGCCGAGGCCGGCATTCAGCCGGGCGATGTGGTGCTGTCGGTCGACGGCACGCCGGTGCAAAGCGTCGAGCAATTGCGCAAGATGGTCAAGGATCACGACAAGCAAATCGCGCTGCTCATTCAACGCGGCGATGTTCGTCTTTTCGTTCCCGTGAACTTGGGCTAGTTGTGTCTCGAAGTGAAGAGTTGATGGGGTTGAAGTGTTGACGGTGTTGTTGGTGTTTTAGGTGTTGATGGTGTCGATGGACCCGCCGGTGCGTAAAAATTCGCGTACCGGCGGGTCGCTTGCGTGACAGGGGTGGCAATGGACACTGCAACAGTTTGGGACGGCAACTGGGCCTGGAGCCTGCCGTTGATCGTCGTCACAGTGATCTTCCACGTTATCGGCCTGGTATTCATCAACGAAAAAGTCATCCAGGCCATGCGCCTCTTGAGAACAACCCGTAGGTTTCTCTTTGTGTTCGCCCTGGTCATGGGCTGCGGTACGCTGTTCGCGATTATTCTTCACGGCATCGAGGCCGGAATGTGGGCGACAGTCTATCGTTTCCTGGGCGCCCTTCCGGACGGTAAATCCGCGCTGCTCTATTCGTTGAGCGCGATGACAACTTACGGTCACGAGCCCTTTCGGCTGGCGGAGCACTGGCGGCTCATGGGCGCGCTCGAGGCATTGAACGGCATGATCCTGTTCGGCCTGACGACGGCGTTTCTCTACGGCATGATCCGAACGGTGCTGGCCACGCGGCGCCAGCAGGTCGCGCGCTTTCGCCCCGGAAAAAAGTGAGTTCAGGCGATCCTACATGCGTTCGACGATGGTGACATTGGCGACGCCACCCCCCTCGCACATGGTCTGCAGCCCATAGCGTTTGCCGCGGGCGCGGAGAGCGTGCGTCAATGTCGCCATGAGCTTGGTACCGGATGCGCCGAGCGGGTGACCAAGCGCTATGGCACCGCCGTTGACGTTGAGTTTCGCCGGATTGGCTCCGGTTTCTTTCAGCCACGCCAAGGGCACCGATGCAAACGCCTCATTGACCTCGTAAAGATCGATGTCGTCAATCGACATCCCGGCGCGCTTGAGGGCGCGGCGGGTGGCCGAAATCGGTTCCTCCAGCATGATCACGGGATCGCCCGCCGTGACCGTCAGATTGACGATGCGCGCCAGCGGCGTGAGCTTATGCGTTTTCAAGGCGCGCTCATTCACGATCAACGCGCCGCTTGCACCATCGCAAATCTGGCTGGCGTTGGCGGCCGATATCACGCCATTTTCTTGCAGCAATTTGACCGCTGAGATCGCCTCCAACGTCGCATCGAAGCGAATGCCTTCGTCCTTCGTGTGCAGTGCCGGCCCCTGCGGAGTATCAACCGTCAAGGGGACGATTTCCGCATCGAAAGCCCCTGCGTTCGTGGCTGCTGCCGCGCGACGATGGCTCTCGAGCGCAAAGGTATCGAGCTGGGAGCGGCTCAGCCCATATTTGTCAGCCATCATTTGCGCGCCGATGAACTGGCTGAATCCATGAACGCCAAAGCGGTCCTGAATGCGCTGGCTGATGGGTCCGGTGCCGATGCCGTTTTTGGTGAACAGCGCCACGTTCGAGCCCATCGGGACGCGCGTCATGCTTTCCACGCCTGCGGCGATCACCATGTCCTGCGTGCCGGACATCACCGCTTGCGCCGCAAATTGAATGGACTGTTGCGATGATCCGCACTGGCGGTCGATGGTCACAGCCGGAACGCTGTTCGGCAATCTGGATGCCAGCACAGCGTTGCGTCCTATTTGAAACGCTTGCTCACCTCCCTGACAGACGCAGCCAAGGATGACATCCTCGATCGCAGCCGGGTCCACGCCGGTGCGTTCGACCAAGGCATTCAACACTTCCGCGCCCATATCCACCGGATGCCATCCGGCGAGTCTGCCGCCGCGCCGCCCTCCCGCGGTGCGAACCGCTTCGACAATATATGCGTCCGCCATTTCCTAGCTCCGTTATGTGTATCGACCGCCCAGAACCTGGTCCAAGCATCCTAGTCTAATCCACGGTAGGCCTCACCCGCACCGCAAGGGGACTAAAGGCATATGGACGGTCGGGAAGCCACTGACTAAGTTCGGGGGACCATCAGATCTCGCGCCCGAAGCGCCGACCTACTGAGGGGGCGGAATGCGGAGTAAGTCACCGATGATGAAACAAGCCTGGGTCGGCGTCGTTTTTGCCTGCTGTGCGGCTCTCGGAGCAGCGTCCGCGCAGAATGCGCCGGCATCGGCGAATCCCCCGCTTAACTCGCTGGAGCAGCTGCTGGCGCCGATCGCGCTCTACCCCGATCCTCTACTCGCGCAAGTCTTGGCCAGCGCCACAAGTCCCGGCCAGGTCACGGAAATGAATAACTGGCTGCAGCAGAACAAGAACCTGCAAGGCACGGCGCTGCAGGAGGCTGCTCAACAGCAAGGCTTCGATGCCAGCTTTGTCGCGCTTGCGCTGTTTCCGGATGTCTTGAATCAGCTCGCCAGTCAGATCGATTGGACCACCGAACTTGGAACGGCATACCTGAGCGATCCCGCCGGCGTGATGAATACGGTGCAGAAATTGCGCGCGCAGGCGCAAGCGGCCGGCAACTTGAAGCCCTCGCGTGAGCAATCGGTTGTCACCGAGAATCAAGGCGGTCAACAGGTCATCGTCATTCAGCCTGCCAATCCGCAAGTGGTCTACGTGCCCGTATACAATCCGACGGTCGTCTACTATCCGCCCCCGCCGGATGCCGCCGCCGTTCTCATCGGCTTTGGTTTGGGAATAGCCATTGGTGCTGCGATGAGCAACAGCACCTACTACTATTCCCCCTGGGGTTGGGGGGCGTGGGGCATGGGTTGGCACTCGCATACCGTGGTCGTTCGCGGCGGCGCGTGGGTGGTGCCGCCGCATGGCCGCTATCCCTATGTTCGACCGGTGCCGGTGCCGTATGGCGGCTACTATCGTCCGCGGCCGTATGCGTACTCGTCGACCACGGTGAATATAAATAGAATCACCGTGAACAATCCGGGATACCGGGGTGGTTTTACTCCTCGACCCACGCCCTACACACCAGTGGCGCGGCCCGCGACCCCGCTTCCTGCATCACCCGGAGCACGCCCCGGCACAAACCCCGGCAACGCCGGGCAGCGCCCGACGACATTGCCGTCCGGAGGCAACACCCCGGCGACGCGGCCCGCGACGGGTTCCGGCACTCGTCCAGCTACGCAGCCAGGCACACCCACGCAACGCCCGGCCCCGGCGCCAAATATGGGAAAACCCGACTATGGATCGCGCGGCTACAACGCGCCCAACGTCAGGCCAACGGAGCGCGCGCAAACCAGCTCCAGCGCTTTTACTGGCTACCAGAACGGCAACGCTGAGCGCGCCGCGAGCCAACGCGGTCAGGGCAGCGCGTCGCGCGCACAGGGTAGCGCACCGCGTGGGCAGAGCGCGCCCCGTGCACAGGGCCGCAAACCATAGCTAGCCGCGCCAGGAAAATAGCATCATGAAAATATCCTCCGTCATGACTGGATTAGCGGTAACGACACTGCTTGGCTGCGGCTCCGCCCTGGCGCAGAACCCACCACCGAAAGTGCAGCAGAAGACCTTCACCACTCCCGAAGATGCCGTCGTTGCGCTGGTGGACAGCAATAAGTCGGGCGACCTCAATGAGCTGCGCGCCCTGTTTGGACCCGAAGGCGAGAAGCTCCTGGACTCCGGCGACCCGGTCAGAGATCAAAGGGGCCGCGAGGTATTTCTGGTGGCTTATTCGGAAAAGGCAGAGCTCATGACCGTCAGCCCGACTCGCGAGATTCTTTATGTGGGCAACGAGGAGTGGCCGTTCCCCATTCCGTTGGTGAAGGAAGGCCAGGCATGGCGTTTCGATACTGCTGCAGGGGCTAAAGAAATCCTCTACCGGCGCATTGGCCGCAACGAGCTCACCACCATTCAGGTCTGCCAAACGTTTGTCGTCGCGCAGCAGGAATATGCTTCCCAGGCTCACGACGGCAAGCCTGCCGGCATCTATGCACAAAAAATTGCCAGCACCCCCGGCAAGCACGACGGTCTGTACTGGAAATCCGACGACCCGGAACAGTTGAGTCCGCTGGGTGAACTTGCGGCGGAAGCCGCCGCCGAGGGCTATCGACACGTCAAGGGACAGCCGCCCGCATATCATGGATACAATTTTCGCATTCTCACCGGCGAGGGCGGTTCGGCAACGAGCGGCAGCTATATCGTCGATGGCGAGATGCGCGGGGGCCATGCGCTGCTCGCCGTTCCCGCAATATACGGCAGCAGCGGAGTCATGAGTTTCATGGTGAACCAGAACGGCGTAGTCTACGAAAAGGATCTCGGCCCGGATACGACCGCCGTTGCCGCCAAAATCAATCAATTCAATCCAGACTCCGGCTGGCGGAAGGTCGAGTAAACTGTCGGCCAAATGAATGGCGTACTAGACCACCCGCTGCTGCTATTCCTGCTGTCGTTCGTGATGCTGTGGCTGTCGACCCGATTTGGCGCATCGGTTCTCAGACGATGGATCAGGATGGACCAGGATGCCCTCAAGGATTTCGGCACCATTCTCGCGACCACTCTCACGCTCAATGGCCTGATCATCGGCTTCACTTTTTCGATGGCCATCGGCCGCTACGAGCAGCGCAAGAATTACGAAGAAGCGGAGGCGAATGCGATCGGTACGGAGTTCGTGCGTGCCGACGTGCTGGCTGCGGCGGACGGCGCAAAGGTGCGGGCGTTGTTGCTGGCATATGTCGATCAGCGGTTGGCGTTCTACAAAACCAACCGCGAGGCCGAGTTACGTCAGATCCAATCCCGCACCACCGAGTTGCAGACGCAATTGTGGGCAGCTGTTCTCGGCACGGCCTCTGCACAGCCCACCGCCATTGGCAGCCTGGTGATCGCAGGCATGAACGACGTCTTGAATTCGCAGGGATACACGCAGTCAGCCTGGTGGAACCGGATACCGACCGCAGCATGGACTCTGATGGCGGCAATTGCAGTCATCTCTCACATGCTGATCGGTTATGGCGCGCAGAACACCAAATCGGAAAGCATTCTGATGATGGTGCTGCCGCTCGTGGTATCCGTCTCTTTCCTGCTCATCGCCGACATCGACAGCCCGCGATCCGGAATCATTCGCGTGACTCCGCGCGACTTGACCGCCCTGTCCGAATCGATACGAACGCAGTGACGGCGTTGCCGTTGCGTGCGCGACTATCGCGCTACAGCCGGCTGCGCGGCGTTACTGAGCTACGAAGCAGCCATTGCCACCTTGTGCGCACAGCACCTGCAGCGTCTCGCGCTTGTCGCAACCCGTAATGCCGATGGTGTACTGGGCGCGCTCCGGACCTTCGTTCGCCAGCAGCACTCTGGCCGGAGGCTGGATAACTTCGCTGCTCAGCACCGTGGCTGTCGCGGTCGGGCAGTTCAAATCGAATCGGCCACGCGTGAGCGCGAATTGCGTCGCCTCGGGCTGCATGGTGGTTGTGAGCGGCGTGGTATTGCATCCCGAAATGCCCACCAACGCTGCGACCGGCAACATCCAAAACAATTGGGTTTTCTTCATGTGCGTTTCCACCGCTTGTTGCAATTTAAGAGTTAGGGCGAGTGAAATTAGCGGCGGGCGCCGCTTCAGTCTATGCGACCAAAGTCCTAATATTTAGGGAGCGGCCGGCGCCTGGACGCTGCGGATTGGTTGGTCATCGCAGCCCGCAGGTCGCGCAGCAGCGCGGCCACGGCTAAAATCACCGAGCCGAGAAGCAGCGGCATAAAGCCCAGGGAACCGAGAGGGAAAAATCGTCGGCCAGCGCGCGACATCACCAGTGTCCGCATGTTGCCCGTCAACCGGTCTTGCGGTAGCCCGAGTTTTGCACCGTGACGGTGAGATTTTTCGCGGCAGCATTGAGCGTAACGCTGGACGTGTAAATCGTGCCGTCGTTCAATTGACCCATGACCGCATTCAGGGTGACGACATCCGTCGCACTATCAAGATACGTCGACACTCCGATACCTGAAACGATGTTATTCGCGATATCAATCGATATGGCCAAGTTGTCGCCCGGCTTCTGGTAGTCCGCAAAATTGATTTGCGCGCGTTTGCCGGGTTCCAGCACTTGGATGCTCACCTTACCCGCATCTTTCGCGGCCTGAATCCTGGCCGGATCGGGGGGCACATAGGATTTCACCAGACCTACCGCGTTTTGCATATACGCAGTCAGCTCGGCCTTCTTGTTCGCGATGATCCTGCCGCGCAGCCCCGGCTTGGTCGCGGGCGGCGGCGATGCATCGATCAGCACCTTTTGCAGCGCGCCATCCGCACCGTAGTAGCAGCGCTGTTGCTTGTTCGATTTCTCCTCGCCGTTGAGGCTGACGACCGTGGTTTCAATCCATTCATACTGCCGCAAGGCGGCTTGGCTCGCAGCAAAGGTCGCTTTGAGACCGGCCACACGCTCCTGAAGGGAGGGCTGCGGAGCTTGCGCTGCTGCAACGCCAGCGCTGGTGATGAGCACCGCGGCGAGCACGCGGATTCCGGCTGATCTAGGGACCATAATTATTTCCTCCGAGCAAGGCTAACGCGTAGACGCCACAGACTCGGTGCCGCGGTTTGATATTGCAATTGGACTTTGATCCATCAGCCCGACGAGTCCAACGCGAGCGTCACTTGATCCAGCAGGGTGCGGATGTCCAGCGGTTTGCATAGATAGGCGACCGCGCCCAGGCGCAAGCATTCCTCGCGCATGCTGGGCGCATCGTGTGCCGTGATGATGACGATGGGAAAATTCGCTCCCGCGGTGTGCAGCGCGCGCTGGACCTCGGTTCCCGAGACGTCCGGCATCTGTAAATCAAGCACCAGGCAATCCGGCCGGTCAAAATGCCATGACTTTAAGAATTCGTCACCCGAGGCAAAACCGCTGGCAGAAAACCCGGCGGCGCGCAGCACGCGGACCACGGCTTTGCGAACCGATTCTTCGTCGTCGACAACTGCGATCACGGGCCTTCCACCGCAAAATAAAGACCCCTTGTACGCCCTATTGAACCGTCTGGAAGTTGGACATTAGGCTAGGTCTGCTTCCAATTTATGCCGCTGGCGCCGGCACCGCCCACTGCCGGCTCGACGCCAACCCCGACTCGCGCCGCGAGCTGTACGAGTTCCGCAACCGAGCGTGCCACCATCTTCGACATAACGCGCGCGCGGTGCACTTTCACCGTTTTTTCCCCGGTGCCGAGGTCGGCGGCAATCTGTTTGTTGAGGCGGCCACGAATGACATGCGCCATCACCTGCCGCTCCCTTGGTGTAAGCATCGCCAGGCGCCTTTGGATGGTATCGCGAATGGCACGTTCCAGACGCTGCTCGGCGTCGCGCTGGAGCGCCTGGTCGACCGCTGCGAACAACTGCGTGTCATCCACCGGTTTGGTGAGAAAATCGACAGCTCCTTTCTTCATGGCATGCACGCTGGTTTGGATGTCGCCCCGTCCTGTCAGGAACACGATTGGGCGCGCGCCCGGCGAGCCGACAAGCGTGCGCTGCAGGTCGAGGCCGCTCAAGCCTGGCATGCACACGTCAAGCAACAGGCAGCCAGGGGCCTCGGCATCATGTTCATGCAAAAAAGAGGCGGCTGATTCGAATGCGCGTACCCGATAACCCGCGGCCGTCAGCAAGCGCGAAAGCCCGGTGCGAACTTCCCGGGCATCATCCACTATAAACACTGTACTCGTTGTGCCGTTCATGGCCTTCCTTCCCTATCTTTATTGGTAATGTGAAATGAAATGCTGCTCCGCGGTCGGGCCTGTTCATTGCCCACAGGCGCCCACCGTGTGCGGCGACAATGGAATGGCTGATCGCGAGCCCGAGCCCCAACCCGCCGTCCTTGGTCGAGAAGAAGGGATCAAAAACTCGCTCGAGCTGATCGGCGTCGATGCCCTTGCCGCAATCGAGAACTGAAATGCGAACGGCCCCTTCGTCGTCGACGCGCGCCACGACGACCTCGATACGGCGATCGCGCGCGGGATTGTCGCTCATCGATTCGGAAGCGTTCAATAGGAGATTCAGCAACACCTGCTGCAGTTCAACGCGATCGCCCAGCACTTCGGGAAGCTCACGATCGACCCGGGTGTTGACCTGAACGTTGCGTTCCCTGAGCTTACCCCGCGCCAGGGCCAGAACGTCGCCCAAAAGATCGTTGATCTCCAAGTGCTGAAATTGCGTTTCGCCGCGCAGCAAAAGCGCGCGCAGGCGATGAATGATCTGCCCGGCATTCTTGTCGTCGCTTACTATCTCCTGCAGTATCTCTTGCAGTTCTGCGACGTCCAGGTTGTCTTTTTGGCTGAGCAGCTGCGCGGCATTGGCGTTGCACAATATCGCGGTCAGTGGCTGCTGCAGCTCATGCGCCAGCGCGCCGGAGAGCTCGCCCAGCATGGCCACGCGCGCGAGATGCTTGAGCTTGTGTTGCATTTTTAGCAATTCCGCCGCTGATCGTTTGCGCTGGCCATCATCGACTACGTAGCCCACCACTCTCTTGACGGCGCCTTTTGCATCGCGATACGCGCAGGCCTTGGCAGTGATGAAGCGAATCTCGTTGCCGCCGCCCACGGCGCGCAGCTCCATTTCCATCGAGTCGATTCGAGGTCCGGGCGAGTTGATGATCCGCAACACGCTCGGGCGGTCTTCGGGATGAATCGCAGCGATCAATGATGCGCCTGTTAGCTCAGCCTCATCGTCGAGCGCGAGAATGCCGCGCGCATGCTTGCTGGCCCAGACCCCGTCAGTGGCGGCATCCCAGCTCCAAAAACCAAGGCTGGCGATGGACGAGATCAGCGCTAGACGTTCTTGACTCGCGGCGTGCAGATTCTCCGCTCTACGGCGCCGGCGTCTCTCCAGTTGCCAGACCGCGACAAGAGCGAGCGAAATAACCGCCAGTGAGAGCGCGACGACGTCCTCGAGCGCACGAATACCTAAAGCTTCCATCGCTAATGCCGTCCAAGCCGGAAAAGCAACGGAAGCAACATTGAAGTTCGAAAATACATGGCGACGGCTATACCAACATCCATAGGGGCCCTTGCAGCAGCGATTCTAGTTTCCATGCATTCGCCGTTTCTGCTGGCCATAGCATACTCCGTGCTTGTGACGATGCGACTTCGGCGGGGGGGTCTTCTGTGCGTTACCACACATAGGCGGGTATTTTCCATCCCGTTGATATACCACGTATATCACCGCGTTAAGAGGGGAAGCATTTGCATTGCAGCGCCGAGATGATCCGAGCGCTGATTGCAGCGAACCCCTCGGAATTGGACTTTGGTCATATAGGCGCGGGCCTTCACCCTGCCTACTCTGCCTGCGTAATGTTGCAACCACGCGCACGGGGCATACAGGCAACAGCGCTTCGATCAATTAGGAGGTTTCCGGTCATGATGATAAGAGCCAAATGGCTGCTCGCTGCACTCGCGCTGCCGCTGATGATTAGCACGGCATTTGCCGTGGTAGATCCCGACAAACTTCCTCAAGTCTCGTGCTCCGATCTTAAGTTCGGCGCTGCAATTTTGGCGAAATACCCTAAGGCGCCCGCCGCATGTCAGGACGCGCGGATATACAAAGGCCATCGCTACGCGAAATTTGTAGCCAAGGTGTACATCTCCAGCCCGCAGTTCATGACGGTGGAGCTGCTTGACGCCAGCGGTAACACGGTGACGACATTCAGCTTCAAGCCCGGTGCCGGCACTGTTCAAGGCGTGCACGTGAACGGCCAATTGAAGAAGTTTTCTGATATGGCAGTCGGCGAAAAACTGACCTTCTGGGTGTCCGAAAAGCGTCTGACGGCCATGGAGTTGCCTGGTTCGACAGCGAATTCGTGGGCCGTACTTCCCCCCACGTAATTAGTCACACGGGGCACAACTGTGCGGCACACATACGCCGCATGGTTGTGTCCCGTTTTTTAACTCCCACGATGATCGCCCGGACTGGCCGCGGATAGCTGCGCTTCATGAACTCGCATCAGCGCACGCGCGCAAAGTTTGTCTGAAGGCTTAGCCACCGGCGCGAAGCTCTTGGTATTTAGTCCAATATCGCGCATCCGCACAGCCTATACCATCTAAAGTAACGCGACCTCCTCGTACTCGAATCTCATCGCCTCGCAGCGACTAGGTAGGTTTCGACCAGCGCTATAACAGTCAATGCGACAATTCGCGTTTGGAGTTCGCAGCGGAGCCGCGTGATGAATTTTTCGGAATCGGTCGCCTGTCCGGATTGCGATTTGCTGCAGCATATCCCCCCGCTGCAACCGGGCCGCAAGGCGGCCTGCGTGCGCTGCGGCCGGACCCTGGTGAAGCAGCCCACTGCGTCGCGCGATCTGCCGCTTGCGCTCACTGTCACAGCTGCGATAGCGCTCATCATCGCTTTTACGCTGCCGTTAATGGCTCTGCACGTCGTCGGTCGCTCCGCCAGCACCACCATCCCCGGAGCCGCCTACGAGATGTGGCTGCAGGGCCAACTGCTGGTCAGCGTGCTGGTGTTGTTTTGCGCGGTGATCGCCCCCGCCGGGTATATCCTTTTCATGTTGGTGCTGTTGCTGGCAGCGCGGCGCACGCCGGTGCCGCACTGGGCCGCCGAGATGCTGCGCTGGGTGGGTCATCTTCAAATCTGGTCAATGCTCGAAGTGGTCATGCTCGGAGTTCTGGTCGCGTTGACCAAGATCGCGCAGCTCGCCAGCGTGAACCCCGGAATCGGCATGTATGCATTTGGTGCAACAATTTTATTGATTCCCGCGATCATGACCAACTTCGACAAGCGCGAGGTGTGGCAGAGAGTGATATGGAGCAGCGGCGAATTACCAGCGCCGATACCGCTTGCCGCCGATAGGGCGCGTGCCTTGAGATGACAGGTCCCGTTATCACCGCCGCGCAAGCCGGGCTCGTGTCCTGCGAATCCTGCCATCTGGTATCGCGTCCGGCCGGCGCCGATGAGCCGGGCTTTTGCCGGCGCTGTGGCGAAGAACTCGAATTCCGCCGCCGCGGTTCAATCGGAACAACCTGGGCGCTGGCCAGCGCCGCCGCCATCTGTTACATCCCGGCCAACCTTTTGCCGGTGTTGAACACGATTACGCCGCAGGGGTCGGATGCCGACACCATCATGGGCGGCGTCATCTATCTGTACACGTCGGGATCGTGGCCGCTGGCACTGATGGTGCTGATCGCGAGCGTGATGATACCGCTCGGCAAGCTGATCTCCATCGCGTATCTCCTGATCAGCGTGCAGAGGGGTTCGGTCAAGAGCAGCCGCGAGCGCACGCGGCTGTATCGAATCGTCGTGATCATCGGCCGCTGGTCGATGCTCGATGTGTTCGTCGACACCTTCACGGTGGCGATGGTGCAGTTGCAGCCGCTGATGTCGGTACAGCCGGGCCCCGGCGTGCTGTTCTTTGCCGCGGTGGTGGTGCTGACCATGCTCGCGGCCGAATCCTTCGACCCGCGCCTTATCTGGGATTCCGCAAACCCTGGCGAACTTAGCGATGCCTAACGAAAATGATCTCAATAATCTGCCGCTGGCAACGGTTGCACGGCAGAAGGGTTTCCGATTATCGGTCGTATGGATCATCCCGATCCTCGCGGCGGTGGTTGCCCTTGGAATCGCCATTCAGCGCATCCGCAACGCAGGCCCGACGATTCACATTATCGTCAAGAGCGCTTCGGGCATCGAGGCCGGCAAAACCCTCATCAAGTACAAGGACGTGACCATCGGCCACGTGACCACCGTGCAACTGTCCGATGACTACACCAAGGTGATGGTTACCGCGGAAATCGACAAGCATGCAGAAGGCCTGATCGTCGAGGACGCGAAGTTCTGGGTGGTCGAACCGCGCGTCTCTCTGAGCGGCGTTTCCGGACTGAACACATTGCTGTCAGGGCAATACATCGGATTTCAGAAAGGAACCTCGCTCAAGAGCGCGCGCGATTTCACCGTGCTCGATGTGGCCCCGGTCATCACCGATCAACCGGGCCAGCGACTGCGGCTAACCGCCAGTTCCTTGGGATCCATCGGGGTGGGCGCGCCGATTTACTATCGAAGCCTGTCGGTCGGCGAGGTCGAGAGCTACAAACTCAGTGCCGATGGCAAGTCCATAGAAGCCACGATATTTGTCAACGCGCCGTACGACAAATATGTCAGCAGCGCGACACGTTTTTGGAACGCCAGCGGAATTGACGTCACCGCGGGGGCGAACGGCATTCAAATCCGCACCGAGTCGATCATTTCGGTATTAGTCGGCGGAATCGGCTTCGATGTGCCGGACTTTGTTCCGCCGGGTGAGCCGGTTGCCACAAACACTGAATTCCCGCTATATCGCGAGCCGCGTCATTGCGATGACGGTGCCGGATCCGATTGAGAGGCATTTCGTGCTCTACTTCAACGAATCACTGCGCGGCTTATCCGTCGGGGCACCGGTCACTTTGTTCGGATTGACGGTCGGCCGCGTGGCACAAGTGGGGCTGAGCTTTGATTCCAAGTCCCTGACGCTTCGCCCGCGCGTACTGGTCACATTTTATCCGGAAAGGCTCAGGGCAAATCTGTCGTCGCAGGATCGGGCGGCCTTGAACAAAGACCAGCAGGAGATGAGCCCCGAAGCGAGCGGCCGCGTGCTGCGACATCTTGTCGAGGACAAGGGGCTGCGGGCGCAGCTGGAAACCGGCAGCCTTCTCACCGGCGAACTTTACGTTGCCTTCGAATTCGTGCCGAACGCGCCGAAGCCGAAGATCGATTGGAGCCGCGAGCCGCTCGAGCTACCCGTCGCCTCGGGTGGGCTGGCGAGCCTCGAGGCAAAACTCAACAGCATTCTGGCGAAAATCGACAACATGCCCTTGGCGGACATGGGTGTCGGCGTCAAGAACGTGCTCGGCACGCTCAATCAGACACTCAAGCAGGCAGATACCTTGATCAGCCGCGTCGACACGGAATTGTTGCCCGAGGGGACCAAGACTCTTGAAGCGCTGCATCAGACCATCGCGGATGCCGATAAAAGGCTGCTTGGCAATGATTCCCCGACCGCCCAGGACCTGCATGACCTGCTCCAGGAACTGACCGATACGGCGCGCTCGGTCCGCATTTTCGTCAACTACCTGCAGCAGCACCCGTCAATTTTGATCCGTGGAAAGAAAGAGGAAAGTCCATGACACGCCGCATTGCTGCGATCGCCGCCGCGTTGGCCCTCGCAGGCCTGATGGCCGGATGCGCGAGTTCGCCTGCGAAATTCTTCACTTTGAGTCCCGACGCTACCGCCACTTCCAAAGCCGATGCGGCTTCCTCCAAACTCGTCATCGTGGTTGGACCGGTATCCATACCCGCCATCGTCGACATGCCGCAGATCGTGGTAAGCAAGGGCGCGAATCAAGTGGCACCCGATCAGTTCAATCTCTGGGCATCGCCATTGAGAAACAATATTGCGCAAGTTGTCGGCGCCAACCTCGTCGTACTGCTCGGAACTCCCAATGTGTCGTCGGTCCTGACTTCTGACGCGGATTTTCGCGTGGCGATCGACGTGCAAGTCTTCGAGTCGTCACCCGGCGATGCCGCGACCTTGAGCGCAATGTGGAATGTGCGTCACGTAAAAGACGGCAAGACGATGATCGGGCGCACCAGCGTTCGCGAGGCATCCACGGAAAAGGGCTACCAGGCCCTCGCCGCCGCCCACAGCCGGGCCCTCAGCCGCTTGAGTGCGGATATCGCGGACGCGATTCGAGGCTTCTGAGGGTGACGGCCTTTGGACCGGTTTGCTTCGCCAACGGCTGCGTTGCGCCCTGACAGCATTGGAACTGCTCTCATGGCCTTTAAAATCACGAGGCACGTCGAGTTGCTCACCGCCTTGGTGGCGGCGGAATTGCTAAATCCGCTGCTGGCCGAGGCCAAGCTGGTGGAACGCGTCGTTTCCATAGTGCTGTTCAGCTTGGTGTGCGTCGCGGTGTTCCGCGCGCTGTTCCATACCAGACGCCGCCGATGGATCGGTTCGATCCTGGTCGGGACCACTCTGGCGCTCAATCTGGCGCGCCTATTCGTGCCGGCGGAGCTGCGGCTGCAAACGGGAATATTGTTGAATGTCTCCGCCGCCACGTTCTATGTGTTCGTGCTTTCCGTGATTGTGAGCCACGTTTTCAACACGCGGGTGCTGCGCACCGACGATGTCGTCGGAGCGTTTTCGGGCTACATGCTGATCGCGCTGGTCTGGGGACGGCTGTATGCACTTACCTGGTTGCTCGCGCCCACTTACTTCAGCATCAGCCCGAGTATCGAATGGCAACTGCATAACTGGAATACGCTGCAAGCGCTTTTCGACTACTACAGTTTTACCACGATTTCCACCATCGGCTATGCCGCCATCACGACCATCGGACCGTCGGGAAACACACTGGTCTGGCTCGAAGTGATGTGCGGGCAGTTCTACATGGCGGTGGTGGTCGCGACCATCGTCGGCATGAAGCTGGCCGAGGCACTGTCGTCGCCGCGTGACGGCACCTAGTATGTTTGCCCGGCTGGCGCGCTCGCTCTCCCGCGCACTCGCCGCCGCCGCGGCGGTATTGGTCCTATGCGATTGCTCCACTATCCGCCATGTGTTTCATACCGGGGACAACGCCAACAAACAGGCCGAACAGCTGCAGATCCTGCAGCTCAGGAACCAGCGGTTTGCCGATGAGTATGTGGGCTCCATCATTCCGCCGATAAGGCAATTTCAAACGTCGACCGAGAATGCCGTGGAGCGGCTCGAGGCCCAGAACTGGATGCTGTCCCAGGCCACCGCAGCCTATACCATTGCCAGTGGTCCAAGCCCTTACGTCAACGTGGTTGACATGGTGGTGCTGGCAACATTGAGCCGCATGGTGATTGACGATGCCTGGGTCGGCGAGCGTTTTGGCGACCGCACCGCGCCGTTGCGCGACGCGTACCACCGTTTGGAACCCGTCGCGCTGGAGAATGCCAAGGGCGCGCTGCCACCAGACCAAATCGCGGCGCTGCAACGCGCAATCGTTCAATGGCGCGCGCAAAATCCGAATGTGACTGCGATATCGTATGTGCACTTTCGCGATATCGCTGACTCCATGCGGCGTCCCGTGAGCGGTGGCAGCGATTCTTTCACCGGCCTTTTCACCATGCTGGGCCTTGATCCCTTCGGCAGCTTGGACCCCGCGGTGCGCGAGATTACGCAGTCACGGGAGCTCGCGGAGCGCACGATCTATTATGCGCAGCGGGTGCCGAACTTGCTGGACATGCAGGTCGAGCGGCTGACGTTCGAATTTGCAACGATGCCGGAGACCAAGCGCCTGCTCGCCGATGCCGACAGTGTCTCCGGGGCTGCAAGCGTTGCCGGACGTGTGATCGGCGAGTTTCCCGGCATATTGGCCGGTGAGCGTGAAGCCGCGGTCCGGCAATTCATGGACGCGATCAATGTCGAGACCACCCAATTGCGCCAGCTCACGATCGATGTTCGCGCCACACTTGAGGCGGGTACTGCAACATCCACTTCGCTGAACACCACCATCCGTTCGCTCGATCAGATGGTGGCGGGTTTCCAGAAGCCGGCGCCGCCCGGCGGACCCGCGCCATCGGCCGGTCGTCCCTTCGATATTACCGAGTACACGGCCGCGGCCGCCGAAATCACGCGCGCGGCGGCCCAGCTTCAGCAACTCATTGCCGGCATCGATCAAGCCAATCCGGCGCTGGTGCGGTCAGCCGGCGAGGCGACCATGAAGCTGCAGGAGGTAGTCGACCACGCCTTCTGGCGCGTCGCGCAGCTGATCGGCATTTTGCTGGTGGGGAGTCTCGGCGTGGCGCTAACCTATCGCGGCATCGTGCGGCGTTGGCGTACATAAGCTGCGGCCGGCGTTGAGTTGGACCAACGTCTCATTCACAGGGAGCGCTTTACGACCGTATTGTTGCAGACCGCGCGGCGGTTTTGGCTGCATGTATCGCGTGATTCCAACCTTTTCGGGAGAGAAAATGATTAACACGACGGCAATTAAGGCAAGTCTTTGCGCCTTGGGTATGTTTGCGATGGTGAGCGGCTGCGCAGTGAAGGAAAAGAAGGAAATGGCGGCAGCCGAAGCGATGCCGGTCAATTGTGCCACCGCCACCGGCGACCTGCGCGTGCTCAACTCGGAGAAGGCCTCCACTGCTTCAAAGATTGGCAACGGCATCTCGATGGTTGCCCCCATAGGCTTGGTCGCCGGCTTGGTCACGGGTACGGAAAAGACCAAGTACGAGGTCAGCACGGGCGAGTACAACAAGGCGCTCGACACCAAAATCGCCCAGATCAAGGCAGCTTGCCCGGGATCCTGATCCGCTCTAGTTGGTACGCGATCGATCAGCTGAGCATTTCGCTCCGCTGATCGGTACTCGCGCCTGCGGACCCGGACTTCAGCTCCCGCGGCCTCAGGGCGCCGGCACCACGCGGTAGTAAACGCCGTTCGCGCCGTACGACGGGTAGAACCAGGTATTGCCGTTTAAATAGTAGGTTTGCCCTTGAACGGTCGTCGTGATGCTTCCCGCCGGCAGCGTCGCATATATGGCACCTGTCGCGTAGACCGAACTCGCCCCCGCCACGACGCCCGCGTTGTACGCGTTCGTTGTCGCCGCTGCGGTGTTGGCTGAGGCCACGGCGGCGCCGGCCACCACACCGACGGCAAGTCCCGCTGCCGCGGCCCCCGCCGCGGACCAGCCGCCGCAGTTGTAGCAACTCGAACCGTAGTAGTTCACGGTGGTCGGCGGATGGTAGGCGGGATACACCGTAGTCCCGTAGTAGTTGCTGTGATAAGCCGTGCCGCCGGCGGTGGCGTATGTCGTATGAGAGCTGCCGTAGTAGGCGCCATTGCTGGTGCTTGCGGTGGTCGTGTGGTACGCCGATGTCGAGCCGTTGTAGGCGGTACCGTAAGTTGATTTGCTTCCCGATACCGACTGGCCGTCGGGCGCGGTGTAGGTCGCGTGCTGGGAGCCCGAATACGAGGTCGTACCGTTCGGATTCGTGGTCGCGGTACCGCTAGCCGTTCTTGTCGTTGTTCCGCCGTAGGCACCGGTGTGGGAACTCGATGCCGATGCATAACTCGAATTGCCGTAGTGCCCTGCCGATGCGCTGCCATAGCCGCTGCCGCCGCTGGCATGTACGTAGGCGAAAGCAGGACCGCCGGCCGCCAGCGGCAGCAACAGGCCGATCACGCAGTGGGTGTTGAATTTCATGATGTTCATGATCGACTCCTTAGGGCGTGTGGGCAGGCGGCGCGCTGGGGGGCTTGCTGTTGGCCGCGGTATTCACATCCGGCCGCTTGAACGCAATGTGCGCCGCACTGCTGGCTTTCGCCGAGCCAAATGCATCCTCCGGCACTTGCTTGTTCAATTCCCAATTGGAGAGTTCCATGACATGTCGCAGCCTGGCGGGATCGTTCAAGTAAACGGCGTAGAGGCGGCGCGGCAGCTTGTCTTCGACGCCAATCCAGATCTGCGCGAACACATCCTTGTTGGCCATTGCGACCATGTCGGTGGCGGTACCGCCCACAACTTGCGAGCGGCCGATGTAGAACGCCGTCGTTAGTCCATCGGCCAGGTCCTTGTAGGGATCGGTGACAATGACGTCCGTGAATGGATAGTAGATCTCGGCTGTCTCATAGGCAGCTACGAGCGTGCCGTCGATGGTCGGGGGCGCGTCCGCGACCGCAACTAGATTCTCGGTCGGCGCGAAAGCCATCATGAGTTTGCCGTCGTAATAGAACTCCGACGGAGGCCCATCGCCCAGGGTGATGACTTTGAGTTTATCCGGCCGTCGCATGGTGACTTCCGATTTCGTCGAATAGATGAGCGGCGGACCCAAGAGACTCGGACCCTCGTAGGAAATCACCGCCGTAAAGGCCATCGACTTTGCGGCGGCAAGACGCGCGCACGCCGCCTTGAGGATTTCGATGGCTTGCGGTTGCAGCCCCGGCTCATACGGCGCGACTGCGCTCCCCTGCTTCTGCTTGGCGGATTTTGCCGCAGGCGCCTTCGGCGTCGGCTGGGCCTGCTGCGCAATCACAGCGGACGCTGCGAGGAGCATGCCCAATGCAACAACCGTCTTGAGTCCGAAGCTCTCTTTACGCATCGCGGTCTCCACTGATTCAGCCGGCTGCCGCGATCGCGCTGGACGCGCCGCAGGTAGGAACGAGCCGTTCATCGACTGTGAATGATCCGCCGAGGGTAGCTTAGAGGCTTCTCGGCCACTCCTTGGACCAAGGTCTCATTCACACGCAGAGGCAGGCTTTCTGAGGCAATCAGAATTTGACGGTGTACTTTTTCGCTTCCAGACAGGCGGAGAAGGCCTTCTTGAACTCGGTGATCTGCGCGGCGGTCATCTTTGCCGCCGCCTGACTCTGCTGCGCCTGCTGCGTTGCCTGCTGCGACTTCGACGCGCCTCTCGCGCTGTTGGCAATTGCACCCACACCCGCGCCGATGGCTGCGCCCTTGCCCGCATTGCCGGCGATGGCACCGATTGCGGCGCCCCCGGCCGCTCCGCCCAAAGCGCCCTTGATGCCGGCACCGGAACTGGCCTGCTGGGCCTGCTGCTGTTGCTGCGCCGCCTGTTGCTGCTGTTGGGCAGCCAGGCGATCGAGTTGAAACGGGTCATGCCCCGTCTCTTGCTCCGCCCACTTATAGCACTCGGTCTCGTCCTGCCCTTGCTGCGTCGAGGTCTGACCCGCGCCGGGAAACGCGTACACGCTTAAGGTAGCTGCCAAGGTCTTCGTGCCGGTCGGCGGTGCGATGGATTGCGCCTGCGCACCCGAGAGCATGATCGTTGCGGCAATGCCGCTAAGTACCGATGGGACGCGCATAGGATAAGTTCTCATGGGGCACCAGGCGAAGTTTGAATCCGAAATTGGCTCAGGGTAGCCATTGCCAAAGGCCCGGACCATCGGCACTTGGTCTCATGGATGCAGCACACAAGTCGGACTAGCGTGGTCAGGCTCGCACCTGTCAGCCCAATCCCGCAATTGACGATGATGCCTGAGGACTTGGCGTTCCGAAATGCGTCCGAAGTTCAATTTCATATATCTGACGGTTGCCGTCGCGCTGCTCGCTGCAAGTCCCTGCGCCATCGTTCACTCGCAATCGATGGAGCCGCTGTCGTACACCAATTCGCCGATTGGTCTCAACTTTCTCATCGCGGGCTACGGTTACCAAACGGGCAATGTCTTGGTCGACCCTTCGTTGCCTGTGAAAAACGTCCATGCAACGGTCGACAACGCCTTCCTGGCATACAGTCGCGTGCTTGATTTCTGGGGCGAGTCCGGAAGTGTTGCGCTGGTTGTGCCCTATGCGTGGTTATCCGCGACCGGCGATGTATTTGAGCAGCAGAGGAGCGTCAACCGCACCGGCCTGGCCGATCTGACTCTGCGCCTGTCGGTCAATCTGATTGGCGCGCCGGCACTATCATTGAGGGATTTCGCCAATTACCACCAGGATACGATCATCGGCGTGTCGCTGGTGGTGACGGCGCCCTCCGGCCAGTACATCCAGTCAAAGTTGGTAAACATCGGCACCAACCGCTGGTCCGTGAAGCCCGAGGTGGGTGTGTCCAAGGCGGTGGCACCTTGGACCTTCGAAGCCGAGGCGGGAGTTACTTTCTTTACCGATAACGATGCGTACTTTGGCGACAACACGCGCCACCAGGACGCGCTATTTTCCGTGCAGGGACACGTGATCTACAACATCAATCGCAAGATGTGGTGTGCCTTGGACGGAACCTACTACACCGGCGGCCGTACCTCCGTGAATGGCAACCTGGACAATGATCTGCAAAGCAACTCGCGCTGGGGAGGAACCTATGCCTACTCGATGACGCGACACAATTCGATCAAACTGTATTTTAGTTCGGGTGTCGTGGCGCGCACTGGGGAGGAATTTCGAATCTACGGCATCGGCTGGCAGTACCGCTGGGGGGCCGGCCTCTGATGGGACCTAAAGGCCAATTGTGCCTGTGCCGGCGCGACCGCAATCTCGCTTCTACCAGGAGCACCCGCAATTTTTCAGGAATCACCATTCATACCGGAGATGTCGTAATGAACAAGCCTCACTATTCCTGGATCGCCGCGCTCGGGCTTTTCTCTTTGCTTCTCGCAGGGGTTGCGCTGTTGCGCGCCGGTGGTGCGCAGGCGCAAGGCCAGTACCCAATCATGAATGACATCGCCAATAAGATCATCCAGAAGTATCAGAATTCAAGCTGTGAGCAATTGTGGGTGCAGAAGAGCGCTCATGCTCCCCCTTCGATGGAAGAACAGCGGCTCATCGGAGTTCTACGCGGCGATCCGCAGATGCGCGCCGCGTTCATCAGCATGATTGCGCCGCCCATTGCCAATAAAATGTTCGATTGCGGCATGATACCTTGATCATGATTGTCGCGGCGCAGCTGGTGCGCTAATGGCCCATCTGCGCCAGCGCCGCGCGCAGCGGCGCGCTGGAGACCTGTATCCACCCGCCGTAGGGCTGATTCATCTGCAGTATTAGAGCGATCGCGCCTGCGACAGACAGGGACCCCACGCACAGCGCAGCTACGACTGTTGCGTTGTAGCGCGCGAACAGACCGAAGCCGAAGAATAAAACGCTTCCCCACGATATCAGCACCACAAGGAACGGCCAGGAGAGCGACCCCCGCGATTGTTCCATGAGCAGGTGGCGCGTATCGCCAATCCTGCCGAGCAACTCCAAGGCGCGATTTTGAGCGAGTCGCTGCAAATCGGTTTTCGACGTTAGCTTCGCCACGCCTTCAAAGAGCCCCTCGAATTCTTCTTGGTCCCTTACGGCATTTTGCGGCACGTTTACAACGCCCTCGGAGGGCCAAATCTTTTCAATGTCACTGGCGAGAATTCGGTGCAGCTCCTCGCGTTGTTCGGTTGCATCCGGTCCAAAGTGAGCAAGGACGCGGTCGAGTTGGTAGAGATGGACGCTGAGTTGCTGCAGTTCGGCGTCCTGCGCGTCGTAGGACGAATGCGCCGAGGAAATCAACAGACCCAGCACCAGCGCCGTGAGGGTGGCCATCAACCCCAGCACCAGCTTTACAACATCCTTGGAATCGCCCTCAACATGATGCGCCGGCAGTCGGTCGCGGATGAATATGGCGAGGAGCGCCGCGCCGAATGTGCACGCGAACGCCAGCAGACTGACGATTGTGGAATTCAAGGTTGCTCCCCCTAGGAACCGCGCCGGACGACGATCGATCCCGTCTCCACGAGTTTGACCTTCTGTAGTGCCGGTCGGTAGTTGGACCTTTAGCCCATCTGCCAGCCGGCGAATCTGCCCGATACGCCAAAGGCCCCATAACGTCTCCGCGCCCTGCTGCAGCACCATCGGAGCTGGAAGTTTCGACCCTTAGTTACGGCGCCGACGGTGAGATAGCCTCCAGTCGCTTGCCATAGGCTTGCGCACGTTTGCTGTCGCCCGCATCGCGCGCGTATGCCGCCAATGCCGCGAGCAAGTCGGAATTGCGGGGGAACCGCGCGAGCGCCCGCTCCAACACGGCCATTGCTTGTTTGCCCTGACTGCTGTCGTGCAGTGCTACGCCGTAGACGTAGGCGTAACGTGGGTTGTTCGGATCCGCGCGCATCGCCGCTTCGAATAGTGGCAGAGCCTCGGTCGTGCGACCCTGGCGCACGCGCAGCAAACCCAGCGCGTGACTAAGATCGGCGTTACCGGGAACTGCCCGCAGGCCGGCTGCGAGCGCCGTCTCCGCGTCGGACTCGCGGTTGTACGCCCGGTACAGATCAGCCAGATTTGCGTAGGCCGGCACGAAATCTTCTTCCAGGACGAGCGCAGCACGGTATTCGGCTTCCGCTTGCTCAGGAGCGCGACGCTCGGTATAGAACAGACCGAGGTTCAGATGCGCTTCCGGGCGATCGGCGTTGGCCCGCTGCGAAGCCACATATTCGGCGAACGATTTTTCGAGTTGCGCGCGCAAACCAGCGTCACCCCCTTGATCGGGCATGATTGCAAGTACGCGCGCGGCCTTGATACGTACGATCGGGGATGGATCGTCGATCAACCCAAGCGCCAGCCGGATACGCTCCTGCGCTGGTGCGCCCAGCAGAACATCCAGAGCCGCGCCGCGCACCATGGCATCGGGATCTGCCAGTCCACCCGCAATCGCGGTCATCGCAGCAGCGTTCAAATACGGGCGCAGATCCGCAATCGCCGTCGCACGCACAATCGCCGGCGTCTGTGCATCCATCGCCAGGCTCATCAACGCGGCAGCGGCGCCCGGGGCTCCGACGCGGCCATCGTGCAAGGCGGTGCCGAATGTCTGAAAACCCTTGCGGTCCGGCCCAAAAGCCTGCTCGATGACAGCCGATGCCCAGGTGGCGCCGCGATTTTTGTGGCAATCGGTACAGGCATTGGGCGCCTCGAGCTTCGCACTCAAATCCGGGCGCGGTATGCGGATCGAATGATCGTGCCGCGGATCTATCAACATGTAATTGCGCGTGGGCATATGACACGCCGCGCATTGCGCGCCGGCTGAACCGGCCATGTGCAAGGTATGCGCCGGCACGTCGTACTTGACCGTCGCGTGACACTGCGCGCACACCGCGTTGCCGGGCGCGCGCAGCTGCCCAGAATGGGGATCGTGGCAGTCGCTGCAGGTCACGCCGTGGGCGTGCATCTTGCTCTGCAGGAACGAACCTACGTCGTACACCTCGTCGCGTTGCTGACCGTCGGCGAAGTACAAATGTTCGCTCAGCAGAGCGATTTCGTGGGTATCGAAAAAGCGGCCGTCATGATTCATTCCGGGAGCCAAGGCCGCGCGGCGCGAGTGGCACTGCGCGCAGACACCCAGCTCGCGCTCGGACTCGAGTGGTGCACTGCGAATCGCGTTGCCAGTCGCTGCGACCCGGGTCCAGGTCACGCCCCGGCGCTCATCGAGCGCCACGATCAGCCCGTGATCGGCGAGTTTCTCGCTGCCCGGTGCGTGTTTGGCCCAGGCCATATGATTCGAGCCCGGCCCATGGCAGGCCTCGCATGCCACGTTGATCTCCTTCCAATTTGTTGCATAGGTGTTGGCTGCGACGTTGTAATTGCGGTCGAGCTTTGTGGTGTGGCAATCGGCACACATCCAGTTCCAATTTTGGTTCAACCCGGTCCAGTGCAGCGGATCTTTGTAAGTAATACGATCGTTGGGATAGAGGTGATACCAGCGCCCCCCGCCTTGGTCTTTGGGCCGCGCATCCCACGCAATCGACAACGCCTGCATGCGCCCATCGGGAAAGGCGACCAGGTATTGCTGCAGCGGATAGAGCCCGAAGGTATAGAGGATTTCGAAATCGGCCAGCGCGCCATCCGTGCCGTCGGTGTTGACGAGGAACTTGCCGTCGCGGCGGAAAAAAGTCGATACGATGCCGCCGTAGTTGAAACGAGAGTTGTTAAAGTCGCCGAGCACGGTATCTACAGTCGCATGCTGCATGGCTTTCGCGTGTTGCGAGTTTTGCCAGGCGGCAGTCTCCCTGCCATGGCAGCCGGCGCAAGCGCCGGCGCCGACAAAGGTCGCAGGCGCCGATGTTGCCGCGGGCGGTGCGGCGGCGGATGAAAGGCTCTGCGGTCTGTGATTCGTCCACCAGCCGTACGCGCTTGCTCCCAACACCAGCACGGCCACCGCAGCGAGCCCGACCCAGCGGTAACGGTGCAGCGCGGATGAATGAGCGGGAGCCGCCGGCGTCGCCGGCATTGCGGCGGGCGTGCCGACAGATTTATTGCGACTGCGCTTGCTCTTGCCCATGCGAATCTGCCCTGCGCGGACTCAAATGAATGCTCACTGCCGATGCTCCCAGAGTCTAACGCGAAGTTTCCGCGACGCGAGGCCGTGCGGGGCCACTGTAGCTGCACCGGAGACATACCGGCACAAGTTAGACGAAAGGACCATAGAGCCCTTCGCCGTCCAGAACCTTCCATGTCGATGGGTCGATCGGGCCGCGCCATGGCTTTAGATCGCAAAGTCTGTTTTTAGCCTGGAATGTCCTTTAAACCAGCGCGCACGATGCGCGCGACCCGGTCGCGTATCGGATCTGTCTCTTTTTAGCTACCACGCCGAGTAGGTACTTCGTCCAATTCCTCGCTTATTGTCTTTATAGATACAGTGCGGGCCTAGGACACCTTGGAGTACGTAAGATGAAATTGATAAGTCGTTTGGCAGGGCTAGCTGTTCTGGCCTCAATTGCAGGGGCGGCGTCCGCGCAAGACGTCATTGCCACAGTTACCAACCAGTGGGAGGGCTTTTACGCCGGCGGCAACATAGGCGGAGCGTGGAATACCACCTGCAACACTTGGACGCAGAACGGTAATCTTGTCCCCACTTCGACGTTCGACAATCGAAACTGCCCCAACAACAGCGTGTTCATAGGCGGCGTGCAGATCGGCTACAACTTTCAATACAACGAGTGGGTCTGGGGCTTTGGCCTGGACTACGAAATTTGGAGCTCGAAGAATCGCAGCCGCTCCTACACCTATGCCGGGGCCCCACCGCCGCCCGACGGCACCTATGCCTTCAGCGGAAAATCGAGCCCGAACGGCGCGCTTATCTTAGGGCCACGAATCGCCTACGCGGTTGACAATTGGCTGCCGTACCTGCGGGTGGGTGGCGTTTTCACGAGCGGACAATCCAACAGTACGGCGACTTTTACCGACAGCTCGGGAACCGCGAGCTTCAGCGGCGGCAGAAACTACAAAGCCAACGGCTTTGGGGGGGGTGTCGGCACCGATGTCATGATCGCCGATTCGTTGTTTCTCAGACTGGACTACACGTACATCAGTCTTGGCAAGGGATCCAACACCGTGACGCAATGCACCGGCACCGCGGCCACTTGTACCGAGTTCGGGAACTTTGAGCTTCAGAACTTCCACAACAAATTTACCGCGAGCCTGGTCCGGGTTGGCCTGAACTACAAGTTCTAGTATCAATTCCCAGGGTTTGAGTCCCCGAAGGGCCGCTTATGCGGCCCTTCGTTTAAGTGGACCTAGCTCGCGCTGCTCCACCGGCGCGGCGTTCGAATCAGATCTCGATCCACATCCATGCCTCGCTCCACGGCAGGCGCGACATCTGCAGCGACGGTCCGGTCGGCTCCACCACGAAAACATCTGAGAAGTTCGAGCCGATGCCGCCCTCGGGATCGAACAACCCCGGTTCGACCGAGAAGCACATACCGGTGTCGAGCACCGTGTGATCGCCGAGCGACAGATAGGGCGGCTGGTGCCCCTCCATGCCTTCGCCGTGGGCCGGGCGGTGGTAGATGTACTTCTGCACTCCCTGCTTGACCTGGTACTCATGGATCGGGAACGCGACGTCGGCACACTCGGTGCCTTTGCGGGACAGGTCCTTCTGCATCAGGCAGCAGTCGCGATTGACGCTCCAGATTTTTTCCATGTGCGCGGTGCGCGGCGCGATCATGTACGGGCGGTAGAGTTCGCCGCCGCAGCCGCCAATCTTGACGCTGCCTTCGACCTGCAGGGCCAGGCCGCGCGCGATCTTGTTGTACAGAAACTGATTCGGATGCGGATAGCCGGTGGTCCGTCCGGCGCGGCAGTCGATTTCGACCGTAATGCCGACCGCGGTGTGCGGACCGCCGTCATGCTTGATGTCGGCCATGACGAGGTCGGTGCCGTACTTGGTCGCGGCAGCCCCGACATCGAAGTCGGTGAGGTCGGTGCCGTGCTTCAAAATCAAGTCGCGCGCGAATGCGTGGATGCGATCGAAATATCCATAGGCGCGGCGGCATAGCGCCAGCTCTTCCGGCGTCTTGCGTTCCCGCAAGTAAAGGCAATGCGCCGCTGCCGAGGCCATCGGACGGCCGAGCACGTCGACGACGGTTCTCTGTGCCGAGGGAACCAGTTCCTTATCCGCAGCGAGTTTTTTGCCGGCGAAACCGCGCCGTTTCAGCCCTTGCAGCGCCCAGCGCCACAGATCCTGAGTCGGCCCCTTGACGACTCTGCCGTCCTGTGGGGCGGCGCCCGCGACGTTGAGCCAGTCGAAGTACATGTCCCCATCCTCGTACCACCAGGACCGCACCAGGTCGCGGTCGAGCGCCGGATAAAACCAAATCGGATGATCGCCAGCCGTCGGAATGAACGCATGCATCATGCGTTCTGTGGTGGTATGAAAAAGGCCGGTGAAATAGATGATATTCCACTGATCGGTGAGGAAGATTCCGTCGTAGCCGTCTGCCGCCACTCTTGCCTGCAAGATCCGTGTCCGTTCCTTGCTCCAGCTCAAGGGCAATCGATCCGCGGTGGAGGCAACCAGGCGATCCGGCGGCAGGAACAGTTTGGCCGATTCTGAACCCATTGCCGCATCCGCAGACGCCGGCTTCGGGGCGTCACCGCTGGCGCTTGTGCCGGCAAGCAGAGCGCCCGCGGCGCCGAGGTTTGAAAGCAATTCACGTCTGTTCATCATCTTAGGTTTCCCCCTGCAGCGGACCGTTGGTTGTAATAGCTAACTCAGTCGTCGCGTTGCTGGTTACTTCGCCACTTCAGGCGCGACCCGGCGCGACGCAACGCGCACGCTGCACACATCCACATGCCCCGCGGGCTGAACGTACCAGCCTTTGGGCGGATTTCGCCGCGCTTCGACATACGCCTTGAACGTCGCTGTATCGGTGCGCAGCACCTCGACCTCGGTGCGCTCGCGCGCTGGCACATCGGCAGCGACCCGCATGGCGCGAATGGGGATGTGGTCCGCCGGTTTGTCAAAGAATCCGCGCGGGCTTGGGCCCCGCGGCAGCGTCGAGAGCAGTTCAATGCCATCGACGACGTGACCGAGAAGCGTGTCGTTGCGATCGAGGTTGCGGGCATCGCCGATCACGACGAATGGGGATCCGCCGAAGCCGCTTGTCGCCGCATCGTCGCGGCCAAGCCCGAGCATGCCGTAGCAGTGGACCAGCCATTGCTCACCGGACTTTGGATCGCGAGCGACGGGGAACCCGCCGGAAAACCCCACCTGCGGTGCGTACACGTCTCCATCGGGAAGACGGGTAAAAGCCTGCGCGGCGCGGATAGGACCAGAGAATTCCGGAGGCAACGTGGTGGCCGCACTCAGCGTCGGCCGTTTCCCCGTCGAATCCTCCCATTCCGTCAGATAGTCATCGGCCACGCGAACGATGGTCAGGCCATCGAAGTACTTCTCTCGAATGAGGGTCTTGAGGTTCGCCACGTGCAGCGGGGCGAATTCCGGCGCGAGTTCGATGACGACTCGGCCCGAACCAAGTTCGAGGTAGAGCGTATTCTCTGGATCCACGGGTCGCCAGTCGGATGCAGCGGACTGCGCGAGTATGTCGATGGCGCCGGCCGTGGGATGCGAAGGCCCCGGTCCGGCAGTCGCCATGATGCCAAACAGCAATCCTGCCGCGAACAAGCCGGGAATGACGGCGCGCAGCCAGTGCGGAAGCGATGCGGACATTTGTTGGTCTCGTTTATTATGCGCAGGATCGTAGATCGTATACGAAAATCGTTCAACGTGAGTTGCCGGACGGGGGCAGCTGGTGTGCCAGTGTCTGCAGCGCCACGCTGGTCTTCACGTCTTGGTTGGCACTCAAGGACAGGTCTTTTGCCATGAGCAATTGTTCCAGCTCCGCATACTTCGAGTCCTTAGCCGCGTGGCTGGCCTTCGCGGAGACCTCGAGGAGCTTGCCGGCCGGCCATTCCCATAGCTCCAGCGCCAGTTTGCCGGATGCCGAGTCAGCCGGGGTTTCCCACTTCGTCAGGCTGATGTCGACGATTCTCTTCACCCGAGCCCAATCGACGGAGACTTGCGAATCGTGCAGCAGCTCGTTTTGCGAAGCGCTGAGCAGGTCGCGAATGTCGCCGCCGCTTACCGTCAAGTTGTTGGTCTTGTACTGGCGCCGGACTGCGTAGGAGATCAGGGCTCCTGCCCGAGTGCGATCGATCTCGCAGGGAAATCGCCCACGAAGCCCGGAGTCGTCGACACCCCGGTCGCCTTGGGGCCGCCGCACTTTGACCGTGAGGTCATTGTTCGCTCCTTGACGGACCCGCACAATCACCCCCTGCTTCAGAAGCTCCAGCGAATCGGTGTCGAAAAAATCCACCCTGCCAGTGGTCTTGTTTTTGAACCCCATGGACTCAATGGCGGTACCGGTTGCCGGCGAAGCCAGCAAAAACTTGACCTCCACCGGACATTTCCCTTGCGCTTGCGCGCCCGCACCAGAAAACATGAGGATCGCCGCGATCAAGGCAAATGCCCGTTTCATGAATATCTCCGGTTGCAGAGAATTGTGGCAAAAATCATTGCAACCCACGGGCAAATTCTGCTCCTGCCGGTGCTGCAACGCACGGAGCGAATAGCCAGTCGTCAGGCCCGGTGCTCATGCCGCCGCCGCCAGCGCGCTGGTTCCTGCCTCGAATCGGCTGGATGCCTGGCTCGGCGGCGCAACTGACGGCGAAGACTCGTTTCCGCTCACGGACGCGGGACACCTCCCCGCGGATAGGATGTTCTTGGCAGCATTGACGTCCCGGTCATGGGTGTCACCGCACCCGCTGCACATCCATATCCTCACATCAAGCATGTCCAGGCCTGCAGGTCCCGTGAGGGATCCGCAGCTGCTGCACGCTCGCGTTGTGTATCGCTCGTTGACGATGAGAACGCTTCTGCCGGCCTGCTGGCCCTTATACTGCAACTGCGTCTTGAGCATACCCCAGCCGGCATCAAGCACGGATTTTGCCATCCGTGTCTTGATGAGCTTGGCACTGCTCACATCGCCGACGAAGATCCTCTGATAGCGATCAACAATTTTCCTAGAGAACTTGTGCAAAGCATGTTTTCTGCGTCGCGCTGCCGTGCGGTGCAGGCGCTTCGCCTGCTGTTTGTGGCCGCGGCGCTGTGCCCGGGCGATCCTCTGCTCGATGTCCCGATAGAATCGACCCGCCTCGAGCTTCTCCCCGTCGCTGGTCGCGACCGTATCCTTCAAACCCAGATCGAGACCGACTTCCTCGTTCTTGGACACGCTGGGTGCGAGCGACTGCTCGATCGAAACACACAGCCACCAGTCCCCGACAGAATCCTGGGCGAAGCACCCGCATCTCCACTTCGCCCCCTCGAGGGAATTCTGCTCGAACACGCGAAACGCTTTGCCCGCGAAGCGCAGCGACTTGCCCCTGCGCATCAGCTGCGCAGCCTTGAAGGGGACCCAGCCGAGCGAGCGCTTAGATCCCCGGCTGACGCGCCAGCGCAGCTGGGCCTTCTTGAACTGCCGGCGGCGGGTGGCAAGTTCCGCGTTCACCCGCTGAATCGTGTCTGCCCCGATGTGCTCGAAGCACTCCGCAGCGCCGGAACTGAGCTTGTCCAAGTCAAATCCACTCAGCCACTTCGCAGGACCCGCGAACGGCCGCGCCGCCTTTGCATTGGTCGAGTTGCCCCAGTTCCAGACCTGATTGACCTCGACCGCGGCGGCATTGAGCCAGGGATAGCTCTCAGCCTTTATTTTCAGGCGCAGCGTGCGTATGCACGTCGAAACTGTCATTCGGGCAATCTACTGTAATTCGGGTACGGCGCTCAAGGTTAGTTCCTCCAACAATCGATACCAAATGCATGCGGGAACGAGCGCGGCATGAGCGAATATAATTTGCTGCTCGCGACTCTGCTTCACTTCGCGACGCAACCGCCGCCGCTGGGCCGCGTCGTCCCTGACGCTTCGTGGTATCGTTCTGAGTTGAGGGTCGGAAGTCCGGAGCGATGGTGCCTCCGGCCAGAGAATTAAGGGGGAAATCATGCGTCAGATCGCCATCGGATTTTTGTGTCTCGCCGCCGCAGCCTGCGGACAGCAGAGCAGCCAATCGCAGCCCAAGGGCCTCGCCGCCGCCGACGCTGCCTTCCAGAAGCAGCTGCAGGAGCAGTTTCTCGACGCCAAGCCCGGCACGGTAATCGAAATCCCGGCCGGAAAGCATGCGCTCGACCGCGTGCTCACGCTGCGCGCGAACGGCGTGACCATCCGCGGCGCAGGAACCGATAGCAGCGTCCTGTCGTTCAAGAACGAGATCTCGGGACCCGAGGGCATTTTGGTCTACGGCAATGATTTCACCATCGAGAATTTGTCGATCGAGGACACCAAGGGCGACGGCCTCAAGATCAACGACGGCGAGAACATCACGATTCGCGGCGTGCGCGTCGCATGGACCGGCGGATCGCAGACGACCAATGGCGCTTACGGCATCTACCCGGTCAGCTCGCGCAATGTCCTGATCGAGGACTCCTCCTCCTGGGGCGCCTCGGACGCCGGCATCTACGTGGGCCAGTCCATCGGCGTCATCGTGCGGCGCTGCCATGCGGAACAGAACGTTGCCGGCATCGAGATCGAGAACACCATCAGCGCCGATGTCTACGACAACGTCGCGACGGGCAATACCGGCGGCATCCTGGTGTTCAACATGCCGAATCTGAAGCAGCGCGGACACTCCACGCGAGTGTTCAAGAACAAGGTGTTCAAGAACAATCTGGGCAATTTTGCCGCCAAAGGGGCGGCGGTGGCGAGTGTGCCAGCCGGGGCCGGGGTGGTCGTCAATTCCAACAGCCAGGTCGAGATATTCGATAACGACATCGCCGACAATCAGACGGCCAATCTCATCATCGCGGCCTACTATTCCACCAACTACTACAACAAGGAGGGGGTCGACCCGAACTATGATCCCTATCCGCGTTCGATCTATGTGTATGACAATCGCTTCGTCGGCGGCGGGGACACGCCCGATGGGCTCGATCTCAAGACACTGAAGGTGGCAATGTTTGGGCTGAACGGCCACATTCCGGACGTTCTCTGGGACGGCTACCGGGACGAGAAAAATCTCGTCAACGGCGCGCCGCCCGCGCCGGAGCGAATCTGTGTCCGCAATGGTAGCGCCACCGTGCTCAATGCCGACGGGCCCCACAAGTACAAGAATCCCAGCACCGACATGGCGCCGTTTCAGTGCGAGCTTGCGAAGCTGCCTCCGGTAGAGCTGCCGGGCAGGACTTGAGGGGCGACGATGTATCTCCAGGCAGCGCGCCGCTGGGCGCTGTTCGCAGCAGTCCTTGCCATGTCGGCCCTTGTGGGCTGCGCGCGCGCACAGCCGCCCGTGCATTTTTTCGCCGAGGGCCGGCCTGAACATTTGAGCGACTGGCACGTAGTGTTCCGCGACGGCGGGCTTCTTAAGCTCAATGAGCGCGTCGTGCCCTACGATCTGAATACCCCGCTGTTCAGCGACTACGCGCACAAGCTGCGCACCATGTGGATGCCCGCGGCCCATGCGGCAACATACTCGGCAACCGAGTCCTTCGACTTTCCCATCGGCACCATTTTCAGCAAGACTTTCTACTACCCGCGCGCCGGCGGCGGCGCGGCTGCGGTGTCTCGCACCTACGATCATTCTCGGGATTTCTCAGGCCAAGGGCTTGACCTCGCCAACGTGCGGCTCATCGAGACCCGTCTCTTGGTGCGGCGCGAGCAAGGCTGGGAGGCGCTTCCCTATGTGTGGAATGCCGACCAGACCGACGCGGAGCTGGCACGTACCGGGGATGAAGTCGCGCTGGATCTCGTCAGCGCGGGCGGCGAGCGTGAGGCATTCACCTATGTAGTGCCGAATCAGAATCAGTGCGCGGGCTGCCACGTCACGGACCTTAGGACCAAGAGCATCGCGCCGCTCGGTCCCAAGGCCAGATATCTGAATCGCGACTACGCCTACGCCGATGGTGCGCAAAATCAGCTCGCTTACCTGCAGAACGTAGGCTACCTCACCGGATTGCCGCAATTGCCCGAAGTGCCGCGTACCGCCAACTGGATGGATGCTTCGCAGCCGCTCGAGGCACGGGCGCGCGCCTATCTCGAGGTCAACTGCAGTCACTGTCACAACCCGAAGGGACCCGCAGATACGACCGCGCTGAACTTCGACTTGGCGACCCCGGTTGACCGGCACCTGGGGCTATGCAAGCCGCCGGTCGCGGCCGGCCGTGGCACGGGTGATCACCTGTTCGACATCGTGCCGGGTCACCCCGACGATTCGATACTGCCGTTTCGCATGGCCACAAAGGAAACCGGCGTAATGATGCCCGAGCAGGGGCGGGACATCGTGCATCGCGAGGGGGTCGAGCTGATTCGCGCCTGGATCGCCGCGATGCCGGGAACCTGCGGCGCTTAGCCCGTCATTGGACCATGGTCCAGTGGTTGCTTCCTGGCGGAACTTTAAAGTTGCTGCATCCGATCCGGCGGTGTGTGACACAGCGGAGGCAATGATGAGTACAACCGCAGAACCGTCAAATCGTTTCGAGGTGCGGGTCACGTCGGACAGCCATTTTGGCTGGATTCGCACACGTTTGGCCCTGGAGCGCACGATCATGGCATGGATGCGCACATCCGTGTCGCTGATCGGCTTCGGCTTCACCATCGTACAATTCTTTCAACGGCTGGGTTCAATGGAGGGCGTCGCCCCGGCGGTCCGCCCGCAAGCTCCGCGGCATTTGGGTTTGGCGATGATCGCCTGCGGCGTGCTGGGCCTTTTAGTGTCCGCCTGGCAGTACCGGCGCCTGGTGCAATACCTGTGGAGCGATCAGTTCAAGCCCATCTCAGGTATTGGAATGCACGGCATGCCGCTGATCGTTTTGCAGTCGCCGGTGATTTTGGTAATCCTGGCCGTCATCGCGATCGGGCTGTTTGCTTTCTTTGCGGTCTTTTTTCGTCTGGTCTAGCCCGCTTATTCCAAGTTATGCGGCACGGGCCGCGAAATGCAGCGAATTCCAATGTGACTCATGCCGGTGTCGACCATCTGCGGCTGGCGAGCAGCGGGTCGATAGCGCAGACAGTAGTTGGGGGCGCAGAGGAACGAGCCGCCCTTGACCACCTTGCGCGGAATCCGGAACTGCGGCTGCCCGGGGTCATAGCTTTGCTCAGCCGTGGCGGCGCGCGGACTGGTTTCAGGAGAACAGCAACCCCTGACGACCTCATCTGCGCGGCGTGCAACGTACCAGTCCGAAGTCCACTCCCAAACGTTGCCGGCCATATCGAACAGTCCGTAGCCGTTGGCGGGGAAGCTTCCGACCGGAGAGGTGCCTTCGAAACCGTCGCGCAGCAGGTTCTGCCACGGGAACTCGCCCTGCCAGCTGTTGGCCATCGCCTGACCACCCGGAAAGTCCTCATCGCCCCAGGTGAACTTCTTGCCATCCAGACCGCCCCGCGAGGCAAATTCCCACTCAGCCTCGTTGGGCAGTTCCTTGCCCGCCCAGCGTGCGTACGCCTCGGCATCTTCGTAAGCCACGTGAACGACCGGATGAAGTTCCAATCCTTTGAGCGAGGACCGCGGGCCGAGCGGGTGCCGCCAGCTCGTTCCCGGCGCCCAAACCCACCAGTTGGTGTAATTCTTCAAGTTCACGGGGCGGCCGGTTTTGCCAAACAGCATCGAGCCGGGCACCAGGTTTTCGGCAGGCGCGCCGGGAAAATCGGCGGGATTCAGCGGGCGCTCTGCGAGCGTCACGTATCCGGTTGCCGCGACGAACTTCTCGAACTGCGAGTTGGTCACCAAGTAGCGATCCATCCACAAGCCTGCAACGCTCACTTCGCGGACCGGGGACTCTTCGGGGTAGAAATCCTCCGACCCCATGCGGAATGTGCCTCCTGGAATCCACAGCATGTCGGGGTGCTCAAGCGTACTGTCATGTTCCAGGTTGGATCTCATGCATTCCTCGTCCGACTTCGATCAATTCCGCCGCCACAGTTGATCAGCCCATCGGGGCATGTCTATATGCCCAAAGTCCCATTCACAGGCTAAATGGGCACTGCTGCTTTATCCATCAACATCACGCCGCTCAAATTCAATATTTTTCGAATCATATCCCTAGGCAACGCCCGCATGATGAGACCGAACGGAAAATCGATCGGATAGGGTCTGTTGTTGCGCTCGGACTCCTCCAGGTTGGTAATGATTCTGTTCGGGCGCCAACCGAACGTTTTGAAAAACTCGAACCAGTCTGTCACTTGAAACCGAAACGGCGCTGCCTCGAGTCTTTGCGCCCAACCGCGGGGCTGGGGACGCTTGCCTGCGTTGTCGAAATCCAGAATCCAATTTCCCATCGACGGCATGGCGAACAATTCCTTTGCCAGCATTGCAACATCGTCATTGCAAAAATATGCGACAACGCCTTCGGTGATCACCAATACATGGTTGGATCCCGCAGCATAGCGCGCGAAAAATTCGCTTCGAGCTGAACGGTCCAGAAGATCCATTCCGAGGCGCTCCAGCCGGCACGCCGGCGTGTACGCTGCAAGCTTGGCGTTTTTGAGTTCCACGATATCCGGGAAATCAATTTCTACCCAGTGTATGTGCGGCGGCAATTCCATCCGGTAAGGCCGAGTATCCAATCCCGCGCCGAGATTCACCACGGTATCGACGCCGCTCTGCAGTACTTCGGCGATCAGCCTGTCAATTGCCGAGGTGCGCGCCACCACTCCCCAAGCCAGCATCGCCTGCCGCGAAAAGGAGCGCGCAATGCGGCGGCCACGTTCCTCAGCAAGCATCGAGCCCAACGGATCGTGAAAAACCGCATCCGCTCTCAACCCCTCCTCTGCCCTGACCGCCGCCATCCATAGGGCAGTGTCGGCAACACTTCTAATTACGGCGTCGGTGGAGCTACGCGGCCTCATTCGTTGCACGTCGATTGCTGTCCTAAGCCGCCTGAAAGCACGTCGTACGCTCGTTAGCCGTCATATCGCTACTGCGCCGGGGATTGCACCCAGGCGATCACCTGCTCGTAAGTGCCGGTGCCGAGCCCACCCGGTGCGAAGATCTCGTGCTGCGCAATCCACTCACGCGAGCGGTTGAAGGCCTCCTTGGTGTAAGGCTCGAACACGATGCGTTCGCCCGGTCCCCATCGCTTCGTGTCCATCGTCGCGTGGTAGCGCAGCGGAAATTCGTTTTGATAGAAGTGCGTGTAGGCTTCGGGTCGTAGATCGATGTCGCGTTGCGCCTGTTGCAGCGCACGGAAATACTTGCGCAGCTCGGAAGGTTCCGTGTTGCCCGTGATCATGGTCGCGATCATGAACGTAGTGTCGATGATCTTGCGGAAACCGAGCTGCTCCGCGAAGTAGTACGGACCGCTGAACAGGGCAGCCGCCGGAATCTCACCATCGATCAGCAGCTGCATGCGCTTAAAGAGCATGCCGTCGTTGAAGGACAAATTGATTTTGTCCGCCGGCAGGTACTGCTCCAAAGACTGGAGGCTCGAATAGTGACTGCCCGACTGGTAGCCCACGGAAATCGCCACGCCCGCCAAATCCGCAGGATGCCGGATCGCGGAATTCGCAGGTACGAATATTCCGGCCGGCGCCACTGAATAGGCTTCCGGATAAAGTTTGCCCAGCCCGCTGGACGCGGCGACGTTCACAGTCCAGTGACACGCGCAGCTCACATCGGAGGCGCGGCCAGACTCGAACGACTGATAGGCGCCGACTTTCTGTCCTTTGTCATGCACCTTGCCGTCGCTCGACTGCACCTCTTCGTTGAACACATAGTCGAGGCCTTCGGCCGTGAAGTACCCCTTCTCCTCGGCCACCCATTCCTGCAATCGGAAGTGGGGTTGTATGACGAATTTCTTCATGGTTTCACGGTCCTCCGGGTGCCCCGGATGCAAATGGCGATTAAGTTGTTTCAGCAATTTACGGCGCGGCGTACGGCAACACGAGTGCTCGGCGAAGAGTGTAGCGAGTAGTGAGCCGCTCGGATGGGTTTGCCGCGAATGACTCGCAAGTTATTGATTTTGGTCAGGAGCCGCCGCGCTCAGATTCGATTGCGGGGAAATTCCGCCTCGTTTAGATTCCAGCGATGAAGATTGCGGTCTTATTTGGCGGCACCAGCGAGGAACGCGACGTATCGATCGCGAGTGCCGCGCAGATCATTCCAGCGTTACGTGGTCTTGGGCACGAAGTCTTTGCTGTCGATACCGCAACCGGGCGATTGCCGCCGGCAGATGAGAGGCAATTGTTAGCCAGCGGAGTGGCGCCTGAGCCGCCGTCGACTACCGCAATGGAGCAGGTACGCGGGCGCGCAATCGCTTTCGCACCCAGCGCGTCCGATATTCGTTCGGCGGACGTCGTGTTTCTGGCTCTACATGGAGGCGCAGGCGAGGACGGTCGCTTGCAGGCGATGCTCGATCTCGCCGGTCTGGCCTACACCGGGAGCAATCACATTGCGAGTGCAGCTGCGATGGATAAGGACCTTTCGAAGAGGCTATTTCGCTCGGCCGGTGTCCCGACCGCCGATTGGATGATGGTGCCGGCCGCGGCTGCCGACATCGAAAGCGCTTTGGGATGGCCTGTCGTCGTGAAACCAAGCAAGCAAGGATCCACTGTGGGATTGACCGTGGTACGTCAGGCGGCCGATCTTGCCGCCGCCATAACACTTGCCGCGTCGTTCGACGACGAAGTGATGATTGAGAAATTCATCGCCGGCCGCGAATTCACCGTCGGCGTGCTGGATGGAGCGGCGTTACCCGTAGGCGAAATCATCTCGCCGGGGGAGGTATTTGACTACCAGGCCAAGTACCAAGTGGGCGGCGCACGCGAAGTCTTTCCAGCGAACTTGCCGGCGGCGGAATCCGCCCGATTACAGGAATACGCACTTCGAGCTCACCGCGTATTGAAGTTGGGTGCGTACAGCCGGGTGGACTTTCGTCGAGATGCCAATGGCGGGTTCTGGTGTCTGGAGGCCAATTCGTTGCCCGGCATGACTGCAACGAGCTTGCTGCCGCAGGCGGCATTGGTCGCGGGTATCAGCTTCCCTGAGCTATTGGAGCGAATTTGCAATCGAGCCATTCGTCGACGCTAGAATCTCTGGTTATGCCGCTATCTGAATCGCATGTTGAAACACTGGTACCGCACGATCCGACAATATTGCCTGCAGCTCCTCGCGCGACCTGCCATCGGGCGTGAGCCACGCCTCCACGTGCTCAGGTTTCAAATTAATGATGCAGCGATCATGACCGGCCGCAGCGATGTCCGCCGGTGGCTCATCGGTAATGGCGGCAAAGCCGCGCACGTCAGGCTCCTTGGGATCCGTCCAATGAGACCAGAGGCAGGCGATATACATGGTTTGCGCAGGCTCGGGCTTGAACTGAAGAACAACATTCTCTTCCTCTTCGCCGGCGTGGAGTTCTCGATGCTCCATGGTGTGCCGCTTGACGTTTTCGTAAAAGCTCTCCACGACCATGATGGCGTGGTTGGATCCGAACTGCTCGCCCCAGAATTTCTCCAAATTGTCGCGCCTGGCGTTGTAGAGGCCCGGGAATTTCCGATCATAAAACGCGGGCTTCCCCGCCTGCCGACAGTGGTACCGCATCGGCGTCAGCAGGTTTTGTCCGTCCCTCATAACGATGACTCCGGCATAAACAAAAGGGAAGATTCGATTGTCTTCCTCGTTCGGTTCTGCAGCGCGCAGTTGGCTCAACTTAGCCGTGAGAGTTTCAATCTTGCTGGTCGCGATCCGGACATCCTCCCGCGCCCTCTTCGTTTCCTTCTCATTCAGCGACCGCTGCGCATTCACGAGTCGCGTCTTTTGAGTGAAAAGGTCTTTCTCCATCTTTGAAGCTACTCTTGAGCGGTGCTCATCGATTGCTCCCTTGATGCGTCGTTCCTGATCCGTCGCCGGGTCATCGAAATTGGCCTCGAAACCACGCGAGATCAGGAGGCTCGGATCATCGAGCCTCCTGAAGAAAAGCTTCTCGACTTCGTCATAGCCGAGCCGAATCCCTAGTTGACGGCTCAACTTGCGCGCCATTTGAATGACTTGAGCGGAATAGCACATAGGAGAATTCTACTATTCTTCGTCTGGACGGTGTTTCCCGAAAAATCAGCGCACCGGGCCCGGCACTCGCCCCCGGCGCAAGCGACGCGCCCTGCTACTGAGTCGAATACTTTCCCGGCGCTCTTGCATTCGCTACTGTTTGCATCACGCGAACAAAGCTGCGGAATTCGCTCACAGTCGGGAGCTTTGAGCAAACCGCTCGGATCCGGCGTCATCGCCGTATGCGCATGCGTGCTCCTTCGATACGCCGCCAGCAAGTATAGAGCACGTTTTGAAAATCGGACCATCAATCGTGATTGAAAATACCTTTGTAATTTAGAAAATCCTTCGACTGGTCCGGGTTGACAGGGATGTCATTGCGGCCCCAGCCTTCAAGGCACGCCTTGCCATCAGCGGTCTTTTGGGTTTGCAACTGTACATAGGTTGCGTGATAGGCGACGTGATCCGGCATTCCCGGGAACGGCGCAAATTGCTTGTTGAACAACACAGGAATGAAGGTATCCATTGCCATGGCGGGCCGCGAAGCCATGCGGATTAGCTTGATTTTCCCAACGGCTTTTATGCCATCAAATTCCTGATATTGATCAAAGGATATTCCTGCATCAACACTGTTCTTCGGCCTGTCATCGCATAAGAAGGGCTTGATGGCGGACCGCTCCCAATTGTCGGCTGCCAAGGCATCAACAACGCTGCGCGCGAAAGCATTCCGCGAGTCGCCCGAATTGGACCTTCATACCATGAAGACCGCTATGCCGCCGGCGAGCGCTAACCCGAGGAATAATAGGATAACTACTTTCATTTTATTGGTCCTTGAGTGATAACGCGCGAACCAGGCAAGTCAACAAACGTAAATTGACCTTAGCCGGTAGAGGCTCGTTGGTCCGGTGAAACGCCGACGTGCTTCTGGATCCAGGTTGTAATGAGGTCGAGCGCCGAGGGGGCGATGGTCTCTTCGATCTGCCCGTATTCGAACACAGAGCCAGTCCTGGCCGTCTGGAAAAGATGGTTTAAATTTGGCAACTGCAAGACCTGTGCGTCCGAGTTGGCGGCCAGTGCGGCCTTGATGAACGCGAGGTTCTTCTCCGCGGGTACCTGCAGATCGTCGCTCCCGCCCAGCGCCAGTACCGGGCAGCGCACGTTACGCAAGGTCGGGACCGGATCGTAGCCAAAGAAGAAGCGAAACCAGTCGCTCGAAAGCACAGCGGCCTGCTGTTCGACGGCAGTCGCTGGGAGGCCTTGCGATTTAGCAGCGTCCGCCAACAGAGCGCGCAGCTTGGCTTTCGCTACGGCGGGATCCTTCTCAGTCTCGGCAATAGCGATCAACTGGTCGCGAAGCGTGGCGGCAGTCTCGACTTGGGCGTCGCTGAGGCCCATCGCCTTCGAGAGCAGGCGCCCTTGTTCAGAGAGAATCTTTGCACCGTTTTCACCGGGCCCGGCCATGAGCACCATGAAGGCGACGTTTGAATCGCGCGTCGCTACGATCGGCGCGATCAATCCGCCCTCGCTGTGACCGATGAGGCCGATCCGGCGATGATCGATATCGGTTCGGGTCGCGAGATAGCCCACTGCCGCTTCAGCGTCGTCGGCGAAATCCGCCGTCGTGGCCTTAACGTAGTCGCCGGTGGAGCTACCGGTCCCGCGCTTGTCGTACCGAAGAACCGCGATCCCCCGCCGCGTCAAATAGTCGGCAATCACCAGGAAGAGGCGATGGCCCATGATCGGCTCATCGCGCGTGTTCGGGCCCGATCCGGCGATCATAACGACAGCAGGAAACGGCCCCGTTCCCTTCGGACGGGTAAGTGAGCCGGCGAGCCGGGCATGTCCGGCGGCACTCTCGAATGCGACCTCTTCCTCGGCATATGGGTAGGGTTTCTGTGGTGTCTGCGGCCGGTTCAGAGTGGGCTGCTTGGCGCCCGCAGCGCGTTGCTGCAACTTAAGCGGCAAGCTGAGCGAACCTTGCGTCCAACTGCCTGCTATCGTCTGATTGCCGGGCTCGAGGGCGCCGTCGAAGGTCGCGGCGAGGGCCTTCAATTCCAACCGCACGTGCGGTCCCTCTCGGCTGATGGCAGAAACCGGTGCGCCCAGGGCGTTCTGGTCGATGCTATCCAGTGTCGCCGTGGTGCCTTCCGCCGGCGTCGTTTTCACGTGCAGGGCAAGACGCAGCTGTGTGCCGTTGATGTCAAGCACGCCATCCCAGTCGCCGTCGAGCCCGACGACCGTCGGAGCGGGCGGAACCTCGCCGCGAGCGAGCTCAAGCGGCAGGTTGGTCGACCCCTGGCGCCAGGTTCCCGACCAGTGCTTGGTCCCGGTCTGCCACGTGCCGGTAAAGGTGCCGCGGATGCTGGGCACGGTGAATGTGAGGCTGTCAACAGTGGCGGCAACCTCTCCGAGAGATAGTCCACGCACGCCCTGATCCAGGCTGTCGAAGGATCCGGTAAGCGCGCCCGTGCCGTCGCGCCTGAGGTGGACGGCGACATGCAGTTCGCCCCCAGGGATTTTGAGATCGCCGAGCCAGACGCCGACCGGGTCCTCCGCGGCAATCGGGGCGCCGAGAGCCGGCGAGAGCCCGACAAGAACTGTCGCGAGCCATTCCGTGATACCGATCTTGCGCATGCTCATTTCCCTCCGGAAATCGGACTCTACTTACCTTCCCGAGGCACGGAAACCTGGGAGCAGGTCGCCCGGGCGCCCAATGCACATGTCACTTGTCCAACAACGGACTATTAGTGACGGGCGGTTTCGCACTGTTTCCCGGAAGCTTCACGATCGACACATCATCGAAGAGAATCGCGGGCACGATATAGGATTCCAGTGGCGGCGCACCGATTTGCACTGTCATCCCGGTAAGTTCCGTATTGCGGATCAGAACTTCGTGGCCATCGGCGTAGACACGGTACGCAAGAGTAACCACCCTGCCGGAGAGTCTGCGGATAGCGATTCCGAATTGATCCCCTCGTTGCACAGCAGAATCGACCAGCCGCTTCTGCAACTCCGCCAGCGTGAATGTCTTATCCGCGTGCACGTACAAATTGCTCGCGGCGACACCCCTCTCCCGAAAGTTGCCCGTGCTTTCCAGTACGCCTCGCACGGGAGCGCGCGAGGTGAGCACCGTTTTCAATATCCCGCCGCGGACCACAAGAGTCTGCTTCGCGGAAACGCCCTCCTCGTCGACCTTGTAGCCGCCGAAGACCAGGTTCCCCTTCTCGTGCTTGCAGTAGGGTCGTCCACTACATCGATGAACTCAGGAAGCACGCGGCTGCCCAATTTATTCAATAAGCTGTTCGATGACTGCTGCCGTAGCGCCTCTTCGAGTTGTAAAGCTCAGGACGATCAAGGCAACAACCTGTCGCGATTCCATTCGAGCCTCCTGCACCGCCCCAAGGTAGCTTATCCTAATTTCGCGATATGCCGCGACTATGTGGATCTCGCCAACAAGCGCGATTGTGTATCGAGCAGCGAAGCGGCGGAGAACGGTTTCCGCTCCGGCGTTGACATGATGGCCGCGCAGGCGAATTGCGTGAACGTGAACTGCATCCGTGAAATACATCGCGGTCGGAACTGAGGCCCTGTTCGAAGGCCAT
This sequence comes from uncultured Gammaproteobacteria bacterium, assembly GCA_963787695.1. GTDB lineage: Bacteria > Pseudomonadota > Gammaproteobacteria > Steroidobacterales > Steroidobacteraceae > Bog-1198. The sequence goes on along the minus strand of CAWBDX010000002.1, from coordinate 3,116,032 downwards.
CGAACAACGCATAACTGCGATCGTACACACGGTCGGACACCGAATAACTGGGTCGTACACACGGTCGTTCGTTAAGGGTTTGCCCTAAATTGTGGCCTAAATGGGTACCTAGCGTAATCAGCCAAATCGCTGGCTGTCACGGGGTCATCAATGCTGCAATTTGCGCATCAGCGCTCTTGGACACGACACGTTACAAACGCGGCGATCCTCTGCGTCTTGGCAGCGCTAAGCGGTTGCAGGGGCAGCAATAGCGGCGACGGCAGCAACAGTAGCGTGTCGGCTCAGACCTATTCTCTCGGCGCCACGATCAGCGGGCTCAATTCCTCGGGGCTCGTGCTGACAGTCAATGGCCGGCGCCAGGCTATCGGCACAGATGTATTCCACATGGTCAACGAACTCAACTCCTCCGTGCAATTGCTAATGGTCAACAGCACCGCGGTGAGCGTGGCCGCGGGGCAGACCACGCAGGGGCTGGCCAACTCGCTACCTTCGGGCACCGGCTACTCCGTGATGGTCCAGACGCAGCCCGCGGGCGAGACGTGCACTGTCGCGGGCGGTACCGGCACGATCCAATCGGCGAACGTGGCCAATGTGGTGGTGACCTGCTCGGATCAGGCCTATTCCCTCGAGGGCTCGATCAGCGGCTTGAATGGCTCCGGCCTGTTGCTGGCGGACGGCACCGATACGCTTGCCGTGAGCTCGGGAGCCACGGGCTTTACGATGCCCACTCCGGTTGCTTACACCAGCAGTTACGTGATCACTGTGCAGACGCAGCCTGCGGGTTTGACCTGTGCGGTTGGCAACGGCACGGGCACCATGCCCGCCGGCGCGGTGACGAACGTTGCCATCACCTGCACCGACCAACCCTTCAGCGTCGGCGGCACGATCAGCGGTCTCGGCAACAACGCGGGACTCACGCTCACCAATGGCATCGATACGTTCGCGGTTGCCGCCGGCAGCACCAGCTTCACGATGCCCACACGGGTTGCCTTTGGCAGCCCCTACTCAGTTGCGGTGCAGACTGCGCCGGCGGGCCTCACCTGCACGGCGAGCAGCGCCTCCGGAATGATGCCGGCCAGCAACGTGGCCAGCGTCGTCATCAGCTGCTCGGATCAATCGTACACCGTGGGCGGCACGATCAGCGGGCTCGTCAGTAGCGGCATGGTGCTGGTCAATGGCACCGATACGCTCGCGGTGAAGTCCGGTGCGTCGAGCTTCACGATGCCCACATCTGTGGCCTACACCAGCGCCTACGCCGTAACGGTGCAGACGCAGCCGACGGGGCTTACCTGCTCGGTTAGCAATGGCACGGGCGCGATGGGTAGCGCGGCGGTCGCCAATATTTCAGTCACCTGCTCAGCCAACACGTACACCGTGGGCGGCACGATCAGTGGGCTCACGGCGAGCGGCCTCGTGCTGTTGGACAACGGTGGCGATGCCACTACCCTCAGCGCCAACGCCACGCAGTTCACCATGAACACGGGCGTTGCGTACGGGGCTGCTTACGCCATCACGGTTCAGACACCACCGGCGGGCCTCGTGTGCTTAGTGAGCAATGGCACAGGAACCATGGGCGCAGCCGATGTCGCGAGCGTCAGCATCGCTTGCGGATCGAACTTCAGCCTTCTGTATTCCTTTGGCGGGGCCGGCGACGGCACAGATCCTTACCATACTTTGATCCAGGGCAGCGATGGCGACTTCTATGGAACGACACTGGCTGGCGGCACCAGCAATGCCGGCGCGATTTTCCAGGTCACGCCGAGCGGAACCGAGAGCGTTTTTTACTCCTTCTCCAGCATCCCCTATTCCGGTCTGCTCCAGAGCAGCGATGGCAATATCTATGGAACGACTGCGAGCGGCGGCAGCAGTGGCCGCGGCACGGTCTTTAAGATCACGCCGAGCGGGACCGAGACGGTTTTGTACTCCTTCCCCGCGGGCAGCAGCGAGCCCTATACCGGTCTGGTCCAGGGCAGCGATGGCAACTTCTACGGAACTACCGGGGCCAACGGCACGAGCGACGACGGCACGGTTTTTAAGATCACGCCGAGCGGGACCGAGACCGTATTGCACGCCTTCGCCAAGAGCGGCACGGACGGCCAAATTCCCTATGCCGGTCTGATCCAAGGCAGCGATGGCAACTTCTACGGAACGACATATTTCGGCGGCGCCAACGGCTTCGGCACGGTATTCAAGCTCACGCCGAGTGGGACCGAGACCGTCCTGTACTCCTTCGCCGGCGGCAGCGACGGTGAACATCCCTATGGCGGTGTGATCTCAGGGCAGCGATGGCAATTTCTATGGAACGACCTATCAAGGCGGCACGAGCGGCTACGGCACGGTATTCAAGCTCACGCCGAGCGGGACCGAGACCGTTTTGTACACCTTCGCTGGAGGCAGCAGCGACGGCGCATATCCTGAGGCCGGTCTGATCCAGGGCAGCGATGGCAATTTCTATGGAAGTACCCTGCAAGGCAGCGCCAGCAACTTAGGCACTGTCTTCAAGCTCACGCCGAGCGGGACCGAAACCATTTTGCACGCTTTCGCCGGAGGCAGCAGCGACGGCGCCAATCCGGGGGCAAACCTAGTCCAGGGCAGCGATGGCAATCTCTACGGATCGACCGCCGCAGGCGGCCCTGGAGGCCACGGCACGTTCTTCAAGGTCACGCTGCAATGAGTGGCTGAACTAGGTGAACTCATTGTTCCCTGCGAGAAGTTAACGGTCCTTGACGACGAACTCGTAAGCGGCGCCGCTGGTAACTTACGGCGAATATTTGGACCGAGCGTGTATCTCGTCACGTGTTACGTGGCCCGGCATTTTCCGCTGTTTCCCTAGTTGCCGCGCAAAAACCGGCACAGTGATTTTCGATTTTTTTCGCGAAGCCCAAGTGCTAACGGTCACGGCCGTAGAATTTACAGCGAATTCGCGCGACGGCCTCCAGAGCGGCTGTCTGGACACGAAGGGATAGCGGCGCTCGATATACTGCCGTCAAGATCTCAACACCGCGGAAACCCCATGGCCGCCAAGCAGAATCGCAAACGCACCTCACGGAGTCGCACGACTGTCTCCGTAGTCAGCTCGGCGGATGCGGTCGCGTTGGCGACCCTGTCCGATGACGAACTTTTGGAGACTGTTCAGCGCCAGACTTTCAATTTTTTCTGGGAGGGCGCACACCCGCAGAGTGGGCTTGCGCTCGATCGCTGTACGGCCGGCAGGGAGCGGACGAATCACAAGACAGCCGTCGGGGGCTCAGGCTTTGGCATCATGGCGATCATCGTAGCGGTCGAACGCGGCTGGATTACCCGCGAAGCGGCGCTGGCCCGGCTGGGGCGAATACTCGATGTGCTCACCGCCGCGACGGTCTATCACGGCGTATTTTCGCACTTTCTGAATGGGCGCACGGGCGCGACGATTCCGTTCTCTCGGAAGGATGATGGCGGGGATCTGGTGGAAACCTCGTTTCTGTGCATGGGATTGCTGTGTGTGCGGCAATACTTCCAGCGCGACCTGCGGGTCGAAAGGACTCTGCGCGCGCGCATCACCTGGCTATGGGAAGAGGTCGAGTGGGATTGGTACACCCGCGGCGGCTGTGAGGCGCTGTACTGGCATTGGAGCCCTAATAACGACTGGGCCCTGAATCACAAGATCCGCGGCTGGAACGAATGTTTAATCACCTACGTGCTAGCGGCGGCCGCGCCGCGCTACCCCATCGATCCAATGGTCTATCACGACGGCTTTGCGTCGGGCCCAGGGTTTCTCAACGGCCAGTCCTATTACGGCATTGAATTGCCGTTGGGCCCTCCCTTTGGCGGGCCGCTGTTCTTCACTCATTATTCTTTCTGTGGTCTCGATCCGCGCGGCCTGAAGGATCGATATGCCGACTATTGGGAGCAGAACCTGCGTCATGTCGCGATCAATCGCGCGCACTGCGTCGCGAATCCCGGCAACTTTCAAGGTTATGGCGAGTCGTGCTGGGGCCTCACGGCAAGCAATGATCCGGAAGGATATGCAGCTCATGCGCCGGATCTCGACAACGGCACTATCGCGCCCACGGCCTCCCTGGCGAGCCTCCCTTATGCGCCTCGCTACGTGATGAGTACTCTGCGTCATTTCCTGAGACGGCACGGACCTAAGATCTGGGGGCCCTATGGCTTCTTCGACGCATTTTGTGAGCAGCGGAATTGGTTCAGTGACGTCTACCTGGCCATCGATCAGGGTCCCATCATCGTCATGATGGAGAATCATCGAACCGGCCTGTTGTGGAAACTCTTCATGGGCGTTCCGGAAGTGCAGGCAGGATTGCGCAAGCTCAGGTTCAGCAGCCCCCACCTGGCGGGGCAAACAACGACCGCTGCGTCGGACTAACCGCGATTCGATGCCTCGAGGTGGCGGCGTCGGAATATTCCGCCATCAATAGTGGAAGTTCGCTGACGCTCCTCAGAACCGCGCTTATTCAAAATGGCAACATTGGCGTCCTCCGCACAACGTATCGATACCGCTGCTAGCGGCAGACGCAATGCGCTCGGTCAAAAATGTCCTGCAGTGGAATTGTTATTTGGCAGCCGACTGCGTCAGAGCCATGGTCAGAATGGGTTGGAATTACACCACCTGAGGGAGCGCAAGAACCTTTAGATGATCGACCGCCGTTCCGTGCTGACCGCCGCAGCCTCCTCACTAGCCCTGTCGGCACTGGGATTGCCGCTTCGCGCATTGGCCACCGTCTCGGGACTGAAGCTGGGAAAGCCTCAGCCGTTCTCATTCGACGGGCTCGTCAAAGAGATGCAGCAGCGGGCCACGACTGCCTACGTGCGCGACAAATCGATGCCACAGAGGGTACTCGACCGAATCGGCTACGATGAGCACGGCAAGCTCAAGTTCAATCCCGAGCGACGCCCTCTTTCTCGACGGTCCCGGACAATATCCGGTCACCTTCTTCGCACTGGGCAAATACTTCCGCACCCCGGTGCACATGTTCGTCCTCTCGGCCGCCGGCGAAGCCGCGAACGCCAGCGAGATCCTGTACGACCCCGCCTACTTCAGCATGCCCGCGAACAGCCCCGCGCGGGAGTTGCCGAAGGGCGCTGGCGTTCTCGGGCTTCCGATTACAGGAAAGCCGGCTGGGCGATGTCCGGAACCTCGACTGGCACAGCAACGACTGGGCGGCTTTCCTCGGTGCCTCCTATTTCCGCGGCATCGGCGAGCTGGGCCAGTATGGCCTGTCCGCGCGCGGCATCGCGGTGGATGTATCCACACCGGGCCGGCCGGAAGAATTTCCCGACTTCACCCGCTTCTACTTCGAGCCACCGGTGGATGGCGCCAACCAAATGGTGCTGTACGCGGCGCTGGACGGTCCCAGCCTGACCGGCGCATATCGATTCGTGCTGCAGCGGGACAATGGCGTCGTGATGGAAGTCGAGGCGCGCGTGTTTCCACGCCGGGACATCAATCAACTCGGCATCGCACCCATGAGCTCCATGTTCTGGTTCTCCGAGACCATCAAGCCGACCGCCATCGACTGGCGGCCGGAAGTGCATGACTCGGATGGCCTGGCGCTCTGGACGGGCGCCGGCGAGTACATCTGGCGGCCGCTGAATGACCCCGACTCCCCGTCAGTCTCCACGTTTGCCGACAACACCCCGCGAGGCTTCGGCCTATTACAACGCGACCGGGTCTTCGATCACTACCTCGATGGCGTGCGCTACGACCGCCGCCCGAGCCTATGGGTCGAGCCGCTGGACGACTGGGGCGAAGGCGCGGTCCAGCTCGTCGAGTTGCCAACCAACGACGAGACAGAAGACAACATCGTCGCCATGTGGGTGCCCAAACAGCCTGTGAAGGCCGGCTCCAGCCTGCGCTTCCGCTATCGCCTGCAATGGTGCGCGACCGAGCCCCACCAGACAGCCCTCGCGAGTTGCATAGCAACGCGTCTCGGCCGCGGCGGCGAGCCGGGTAAGGTACGGCCCAAGGGTGTGCACAAATTCATGGTGGAGTTCCTGGGAGGCCCGCTCGCAACACTGCCATTCGGTGAAAAGCCAAAACCGGTTCTGTGGTCATCATCGGGCACCTTCTCTTATGTTTTCACGGAAGCCGTGCCCGATGGCGTACCGGGACATTGGCGCGCCCAATTCGATTTCACCGGAGCCGGTCCCAAGGTCGTCGACATGCGGCTGTATCTCAAGGACGGCGAGCGGACTCTCTCCGAGACCTGGCTGTACCAGTTCCATATCGTGTGACCCGGACTGGCTGCGTGGACTCTTCATCTCAGCCCGGAAACTATCGATGCCGGCGCACATAAATCGAGATGCCCCTTCGCAAACCTCCCGCACCCCGATTTCGTTCCAGGGAGGGCCAACGGACAAATTTCGAACGAAGCTTTTTGATGCAATCTGCATCCATGTAAAGGTTACGGGACGGCGCACGCTCGCCGCGCACTATCTCATTCATTTAAGTCACGCTTTCCACTAGATCCTTGAACAGCTTCTTATTCATCAAATCTTCTCTCTCGCCAGTCTCTTTCGCCATCAAATGATCTTTTTGCGCGGACACGTGGCAATAAATCATACGCTCGGTGTCAACGCGTAGTCCTTCCCGAGAGCTGCTCGATTTGCATTTTGGTGATACAACAGGCGCGCCGGTACTAGGAAGGCCGCGCAACCACGATGAAAACGTTCTTTCGCCAACTCGCCTACTTCGCTGTCTACGGGACACTCGGCGTGGTCCTGACGTTGGTCGCAGGTTTTGGCATACACATCGCCAACGGTCCCGCATTGATGCCCTGGCATGTCGCGCCGCTCGAGGCGGAATTTCGCGCCGCCGATGCGCAAAGGTTCCATTCGCTCGACGACTATCGGGAGCTTGAATCGAAGCTGATGACGGAACTGGACACGGAGGTGTATGCGAAGGTGCCGCTGGATCAACGTCGCTCCGTCAATCGTTACTTCGCCGGCAGCTTGGCCGACGCGCGCACGCGCACACCGAATTGGAATTTGACATTTGAGATGCCGGTAGCCCAGCCCAAGGGCGCCGTGCTGTTGCTGCACGGGCTGACCGACTCGCCTTATTCCATGCGGGCACTCGCAGAAATTTTCGCAGCGCGCGGCTGGTACGTGGTGGGCCTGCGACTCCCCGGTCACGGCACCGCGCCTGCAGCGCTCGCTCGAGTCACTTGGCAGGACTGGGCTGGCGCCACGCGACTGGCGGCGAGACACCTGCGTGCAAAGACAGGCCCTGCTGTACCGTTTGTAATCGCCGGCTACTCGACGGGCGCTGCGCTGGCAGTGGAGTATGCGCTGGCGACACTGCAAGGCGAATCCCTGCCGCGCGCCTCGGGCCTAGTGCTCCTGTCGCCTGCGATCGGCCTCTCACCCGTGGCCGCCTTTGCCGCGTGGCCGGCCCGAATTGCCCGTTGGACCGGTTGGGAAAGGCTTGCGTGGACCGAGACCCCGCCGGAATTCGATCCCTACAAGTACAACGGGTTTACAGCCAATGCCGGAGACCAGATATACCAACTCACCCGGCGCATCCGCGAGCAAATCACCGCGTTGGGCAAGCCCGGGGGCGTTAAAGGCCTGCCGGAGGTACTCGCCTTCGAATCGGTCGCCGACGCGACTGTATCTACGGCCGCGTTGGTGGACGCGTTGTTCGCCAAGCTCGCACCCGAAGGCCACTCATTGGTGGACTTTGACATCAACCGCGACCCCGAATTCGAGCCGCTGCTGAGTCCGGCAGCGAGGTCCGTAGCCCGGAATCTGCTTTCGGGTCCGCCGCTACCATTCGACCTGACGGTGCTCGGCAATGCTGGGGCGGCAGTAGAAGGTGGGCGGGATATGGACCTTGTCGCCCGCCATCGAGCGGCTGGCAGCACGACGGTCGACACACAATCGACTGGAATGAGCTGGCCCCGCGACACCTATTCTCTGGCACACGTCTCGCTGCCATTTCGCGCCGACGATCCGGTGTACGGCGCGACCCCACCGACTCACTGGGACTTCATGTTCCTCGGAAGAATTCAACTGTATGGCGAGCGTGGCGTTCTCGCCGTGCCCGCTGGCGACTTTGCACGACTGCGCTACAACCCGTTCTTTGCCTACATCGAATTGCGCCTGAATGAGTTTCTGGCCGTTCGCGAACGATGAGCGGCACGTGATCCATGTCACAGGCGCCAACAACTGTGCCGCCTGTCGAGCCGAACGTTAGTGGTTTTCTGTGCGCGAAAAGGTGCGGTCGAGCGCTTTGAGCAACTTGGGATCTCGGCCATACGGGTCTGGTTTGAAAACAATCGCGCCCTGATCATTGCGGTCGACGGTCCAGTAGAGCATCAGCACCGGAACGGGTATCGGCAGTCGAATTGTGCGGGTGGTACCGGACGCCACTGCAGCATCGATCGCGGCGCGGCTCCACAGATCCTGGTTGGCGAGCAACAACTCGACCAGTTCGAAAGGCCGCTCGGTGCGGATGCAGCCGGAGCTAAAAGCGCGCTGCTCGCGGTCAAAAAGCGCCTGGCTCGGGGTATCATGCAAATACACCAGGTACGGATTCGGGAACATGATCTTAACGCGCCCTAGTGCGTTGGTCGGTCCCGGATCCTGCCGGATCATGAACGGAAACGTCGCGCCGCTGTACCGGGCGAAGTCAACGCTCGCCGGGTCGACCGGGCGCCCGTCGCGATCAATCACCCGTAACCCGCGCTTGTTGAGATAACCCGGATCTTTGCGCAGGGCCGGCAAGATGTCTTTGCCGAGAATGCCAGGCGGTACCGTCCACGTCGGATTAAGAACGACTTCGGCGATCACGGATCTGAATATCGGTGTCTGCCGGTAAGGCTGACCGACCTGCGCCCGGGTTCTCCATATCACGGCATGATTGCGCACGTATCGCACTTCGAATCCCGCAACATCGACAACTACGAAATCCTCGTTGTTGTTTTCGTGTAAAACCCAGCGTGCACGCTCGAGGTTGATCCGGATTTGATCGATGCGCTGCGCGACGCTGATGTTCAATTCGCGCCGCGTTGCGGGGCCGACCGCGCCGTCCAGTGTCAGAAAGTGCCGCGCTTGAAAGCGCTTCAAGCCGGCCTCGAGAGATTCGTCAAACACCTCGCTCTCCGTGGATACGTCCGCATCGCCGCTCGCGGACAGGCGACGGCGCAGGCTAGCGACGCGGGCATCGGTAACTCCGCGGCGCAAGGTGGGGCCGTCGGAAATTGTGGGCCAGCCGCCGGCCGCTGCAATGCGCCGGTAACTCGAAAGCGCCTCAAGCAAGCTTTGGTACATCCAGTGAGTCGGGCGTACCGCGTCGATTGCGCTCGCGACATCCGCGTTTGTCATGGCGGCGAGAACAAATTGCACCGCATCGCCGTCCTTGAACTCGCGCCGTTCGAAATTCCACCGGTCATCGATCGAGACGGGATCGACTTTGCCGAAATACAAGTGGTAGATAAGCTCGGTGTAGGCGTCCGAGGCAAGGACATCCAGCTGTGCTGCGTCCAGTGGGCTGCGATCGATCCGACCCGCCAGGCGCTCCAGCGCAGCAAGGTGGTAGTCTGCGGGCGTCAAACCATCCACCGCGCTGGCGCGCACGAGCTCGATGAGCTTCACTACGCGTGCAGCGTCCCAAAATGGCTGAAATCCGTGCAGTTCGTAGATTGCCGGTAGCGATCGCGTTGCGCTTAAGCGCGTTCCTTCGACGCTCAGCCGCCCTCCCGCGGAAAGTGCTTCCACACGTTCTCGCAACGCCTCAATGACTTGTGCGCGCGGCTCCGGAGTTTGGGCGAGCGCGGTTAGGGAAGGGACGGCGAGAGACGCCACGAGCAGGAGCGAACGAAAGTGTTCCATATTCGCGAGACTACGATACTTTCGATCGGCCAAGCAGAATCTTCGCTGGATCCGTTCCGAGCCGCGCCAGTCCGCCCGCGGATCGTCCGCTTATCGAGCTCCCTGGGTGCCGATGTAGAGGATTACCTCGGAAAGCTCATTCGCTGAGCTGATGTGAGTCGCGTCAGGGTCTCCATGACAAACAGTGAACGTGTTGCGTACGCAACAGGCGGCCCAGCATTGCAATATTACGAGGCAAAGTAAATTGCACTTAAGGGCATTGAACGCGAGGGCTACTAGCGAGATCATCGATACTGCATTCGCGGATTTTCTGGCCGTGAGCATCCGCGATTTCGAACTTCTTTCCTTCGATAAAGTTGTAGTCAGGCCCGATTTCTCGAATAATTCGCGGATCCGTGCTCAGCTGCAGTTCATGTTTCCAAAGTAAGGGACTCACTATGCGTATCTCAACTATTGCCGTTTTGCTCGCTGTGACCGGCATTCTTTCCGAAGTTCAGGCGCAGACTCCGCTCATCAGCGCGCCGACCGGAACGAAAACGTTGGCGGCCACACTCAAAGTGTATGCTTTCCCAGGCGCCGGCCAGAGTTCTGCACAGCAATCGCAGGACGAAACGGAGTGCTACAACTGGGGGGTCAAGGAGACGGGCAACGACCCTTTCCATATTGCCGACCAAGCGGCGCAACAGCAGCAGCAGGCCGCGCAACAACAGCAACAAGCGCAGCAATCCACGTCCGGTTCCGCCGTGAAGGGCGCGGTGGGTGGCGCAGCTGGCGGCGCGATCATCGGTGCGATTGCCGGCAACGCTGGCAAGGGCGCGGCGATCGGCGCAGGCGTGGGCGCGATTGGTAATAGCGTGCGGGCGCAGAGTCAAGCTAACCAGGCAAGCCAACAGGCGGCTCAGCAAGCGCAGGCGGCCGCCCATTACTCCGCCGCAAAAATGAATGACTTCAAGAAGGCCTTCTCGGCCTGTCTGGAGGCGAAGAAATACACCGTTAAATATTAAACTTGTACAGCTAGCGCGCCGGTTCACCTCAACACGATGGGATAATCATAGGGAGGCCTCCGATGTCCTCGCATTCACCCCGCCTCAACCGAGGCGCACGAACGACCGTTGCTGCAGCACTCGTCGTCGCTGTCCTGTCCCCATTTCTTGCGCTCGCCGATTCGTCGTCTTCGCCTTTTCAGGGACTCGAACTGGTTCCTTCAAAGAATGTTGGCGTACTGTATCGACGTCCCGACGTGGATCTCACTGCCTACAACAAAATACTGATCGGTCAACCCGCGGTGGAGTTCAGCAAAAACTGGAATCCGCGCAACTATGGCACCTTTGGTCTCTCGGCCGCGCAGCTGACGAAGATCCGGGTCGATTTGGCGGCCATGGCCAAGAGCGTTTTTGCGAAGACCCTCAGTGGCGGCGGATATGAAATTGTCACCGACGCGGGCGTCGGCGTACTCGAGATCACGCCGAACATCGTTGACGTTTTTATCAACGCCCCGGATGTCCCGGCTGCAGGTCGATCGAGGACCTACACGATGGATGCGGGGTCGGCTACCCTTGCTCTGCGAGTCAACGACGCCGTAGCGGGCACGTTGCTGGCGGTAGCTCTCGACCAGCGGCGAAGCGGACCTTCAACTATGCGGTGGACCACGTCGGTCTCCAATCGAGCGGCGGCCGAGCAGATGCTCAAGAATTGGGCCGAACAATTGAAACGTGAGTTAGACGCGGCCCGTGCCAAATAAACACACCCGGCAGCCAGTTCCGCCCGATCATGCATGGGGGAACCCTACGGTGCTTAATCATTATCCTGACTTCGGAGATCTGACTATGAATACCAAAATTGATCTTCAACCGGGGCACTGCGATGGCCGCCGAGCACTGCTGAGATCGGCCGTGGGTATCGTGACCATAGGAGTCGTCGGTGCTTCCCAGCTTGGCGTACCCGAACTGTCGTACGCAGCCGCGCTCACCAAGGAGATGCGAGACCAGCTTACGCCCGATCAAATTATCGATACGATGAAGCAGGGCAATGAGCGTTTCCGCACCGGCAAAATGTCGACGCAAGATTATCTTGCACAGAAGCGGGCAACCATTGCCGGCCAATATCCAGCTGCGGTGATCTTGAGCTGTATCGACTCCCGCGCGCCTGCCGAGATCATTCTCGACGCCGGAATCGGCGACACGTTCAATGCGCGCATCGCCGGGAATATCGCCAATGACGATTTACTCGGCAGTCTGGAGTTCGCCTGCGCGCTGGCCGGCGCCAAAGTCGTCCTGGTCATGGGACATACTTCATGTGGGGCAATCAAGGGCGCGATTGATGGTGCTCAGCTCGGAAACCTCACTGGCTTGTTAAACAAGATCAAGCCGGCGGTGGACGCAACGCACTACGCGGGCGAGCGTACCAGCAAGAACGCTGAATTTGTCGACGAGGTGGCCAAGACGAATGTGCACCTGACCATGAGCGCAATACGTGAACGCAGCAGTGTGCTTGCCGGTTTGGAAAGGGACGGCAAGATCAAGATCGCTGGTTCGATGTATCGCCTGGCCGGAGGGCGTGTCGACTTCTTCACTTGAAGCGCGGCATAAGGATAAAACAAGCGCTGCACCAAAAATGCCACGCTCGGGTCAGACGCATAGTCCTAATTGATTAGAGGTAACTGTTTTGTGGCGAGAGAGGGACTCGAACCCTTCACTTCGACATTATGAGGTAGGAGTGCAGCCACGTACCCGAATTAAATCAATGACATAGATCGCCGATTCTCGTCATGAGGGCCATATTCGCCCGTAATTATCCCGATGGTTGCCGTTTCGGCAGCACGAAAAGTGACACGGTGCAATTGCGTCGGTCAAGCGTGGAATGTGGTGTATGATGTGTATATATATCCACATCGCACTCCACATTCATGAAGACCATTCAAATGACTATCGACGAGCGACTGCTGAAGCTTGTCGACAAGATGAGCCAGGCGCGCAAGACCACCCGCTCGGCGTTCATTCGCGACGCACTCGAGGCAAAGATCCGGCGAGAGCGAATTCGAGAGGAAGAAGTTCGTCACACCGAAGGCTACACGCGCAAGCCGGTCGAGCCAGGCGAGTTCGACGTCTGGCTAAACCAGCAAGACTGGGGCGGGTCATGAATCGGGGTGACGTCTGCTGGTACACATTCAGCGCACCGGACAAGAAGCGACCAGTGTTAGTGCTCACTCGCGAATCCGCAATTTCGGTCCTGAATTCGGTCACCGTCGCGCCGATCACATCGACGATCCGCAGCATTCCTACCGAGCTGCTGTTGACGGAGCAGGATGGCGTGCCTCACACCTGCGCAGCAAACTTCGATAATCTGCAGACCGTACCCAAGAGCAACATCGGCGATCGCATTACGCGATTAACGTCGCGGAGAATGAAAGAGGCAGCGGCTGCGGTGTCATTCGCGCTCGGATTCGACGATGAATAAAGCTCGCGCCGCGCACGCAGCGAAGTGACGTCAGGTCTGGGCCACAGTTCGGGGCACTGGCGCTAGTCACGCAAAACTCACGCAGGAATTATTGCGCGTGACCTTTGGGACCTTGCTCCAAGTTGCGCAGCGTTCCGGAGATCGCTCGTGCTTAAAAGCGGCAACGTGCCGGGCAGTCGGGCCGCCTTGGCATCAAATGTAGCCGTCGCTCGGCATCCAAGTCGTCGATTATCCGCGCTGATCAAACAGTCAGCGAATCCGCAAGCGCCGTCCTTCCAGTAAAACAGAGCCTCCTTTATGAGTGCTATTTTGCCGCTTTTTCGGGTGGCCGATTTTTGTAACTGATTGTTTTAATTGGACGCTGCAGTCCAGCATTTTCCCCTAGTTTTCGCTGGTTGCCGAACAAAAACCAGCACAGTAAATTTTGTGTGCGTCTACGCAGCCAACGCTTTCAATACTGCTTGGGGGTTGTTTTTAATTGCCCTCAAAAGCGCCTGCGCCGGCCCTGTGGGTTCTCGCCGCCCCTGCTCCCAGTTGCGCAGCGTGCCAACATCGACGTGAAGAAGTTTCGCGAATTTCGGCTGGCTCAAACCCGTGATGGCGCGAATCTCCTTAACCTTTGCGGCATCAACATAGAACTCGCGCGAGGGTGCCCGCACTCCGCGCACGATCTCGTCCATCTGTCCCATGCTTTCCACCAGTCGCTTGAAGAGTTTCTTGTCCAATGTCACCACTCCGCGTTGATTTTCCGCAATACCGTCTTCTCTTTGGGTATCAGGTCGTCTTTGATTCCTTTCCGGTAAATCAGAATCATCCGAATCTGAGCCTGGGCGACGACGTGGTAATAGATCACTCGTGTCCCGCCGCGTTTGCCTTTGCCCGCTACCGTCCACCGAATCTTTCGCAAACCGCCTGTGCCAGCAATGACGGCCCCAGCATTCGGCGTCGCGACTAGATGCTGTTGCAGGCCTGCGTATTCTTCATCGCTGAGCAACGCGCAAACGTCGGCCGTAAAAATTGGGGTCTCAATGAAGACCATATGAGACCCTACACCAATGACGCACGGTCAGTCAATGACGCATGGCTACCACTGAAACCATATCCACTGTGTCGGCTGCCTGTGATATGTCACTTTCCTTGTTCTGAGTGCTACTCGCTAAAGGTCGCCCGGACCTCGGGCCGTGACAAATAGAAGAGGATTGCAGCTGCAACTGTCAGCCCTATACCGCCCTCCAGGAGATGACCTAACAGAAACTGTGCGGCATCGCTAAGTCCGTTCACGGTGAAAATAGTGACAGCCAGCCACCAACCCCACTTGCGATGCCGATAGCAGCCAATGCTGGCCGATGCCATGGCAATCGCCAGTATTAGAAATCCCGGCGCGAGCCACGTGCGGTAAGGCATGAGCAACGAGCGGCGTGCTGGGTAGAGGCCCCAAATCGCCTCAAACACTGACCCGGGCGCCAATAGTGCCGTCCCCACAAGAAGGAGAATGCCAGTGGCTAGTGCAAAAAAACTCGCAATGACCAACACACCCAAAAAGTTTGTTCTACTCATCGGACCGAGCGGAATACCAACTCCGGTTCATTCACGCGCGGCTGCTCCGCGCGCGCTGCCGCATCCGTGACCAGATGATGGTACGGCGACAGATCGGACACCGAATCCGCATTGGCGGCATCAAAAGGTGTGTCGCGGGTCTTTTCCGGGCAACTGCGCAGGGTTCCTTCATCTACGAATCGCGGCCGAAATGATTGACCCTGAGGACTCTAACCCTATCTGCGGCATGCCTATCGCACAGCCTCGGCAAGTCTGCTCTCTGATTTGCTTCCCGCGGCTACCGTGCAGGCGTGCCGGGCGGGTGCTTCCCCCCGAACAATGTTGCGCTCGCGCTCCAACTCGCGAGTGTCACTATCGCGATGCCAAGGAGCACGTTGTCTATAACAGCGCCGACGTTGGCAGAGTATCCACACCCCCACGGCGAGGAGATGGTCCACACCCCCAGAATGATGTTAATCACACTCAGACTCGCGCTGCGGCGCAACGTGGCAAGGCGGAAAGCGGCGAGTAATGCAACCAGTGCTCCGACATTCACACTGTTCACGACGGCGGCTCTCCCGCTGTAATCAAACACCCACGGAGAAACAATCAGCCAGATGCCAAGCAGCATATTGATGCCGCTCGCGATGCGAGCTTCAGCGGCATAATCACGTGTTAATGCTAGCATTACGCACTTCTCCAAAACTACGCGAATTCACTCTCGATTAGACGCTCGGTGCACGCAAAAGATTTCGCGAGGTTGCCAATTGTCCAGCACAGATTCGAAACCGGCAGATGACCTGCACACGAACTTTCGTCGATGTCCACGGCAGGATCAACTCCGCACAGGGCGGTCTCTTGGATAAATTTGATCAATTGCGGCACATACACCCTCATGCGATTAGAGACGAGTACTCTTCATGTGTGCGCTACAGCTCAACGACTTGTTGAACAACTTGGCAGGCGTGGTGTTTGTGCTCGATGCTATCACATGCGCTCCTTGCCTCCTGCTCAGTCATACCGGGAGAATCAATGAAGAAGGACTTCCCACTCGGATCCGGCGTGACAACAAGATCGTGTAACGCATCGCCGTATCGTGCTTTCAGCCGTATGAGTTTTCGTTCGGCTTTGACAACGGATGACTCGCTCGCCAACCGCACTCGATAGCTCGCGAGGTCTTTGAGGTTTGCCTTGGCCAGATCGGCCTCCAGCCCGGTCGGATATTTCCGTAAGAACTCCTGTACCAACGCCGCAGTACCTCCTTCGCCTTGCGCAGTCTTCCAGGCGGCTGCCCGATCAATAGAGGTCACCGTGTCTCGCGCCTCCCCCGAGTGAGTCCCCTGAGGGTATTGCTCAAGGTACGTCCGATAGGCGGCGGCGGTTCCCGTGTACTTTGCTTCCGCCCAACCGTCATCGTCCTGAAGCTGAAGGATCATGGCCTGTGCTTCCGAGGGGTGTTCATCTTTCGGGTGCGCGGCGAAGAGGTTCTGATACGCCGAGACGGTATTCTCGTTGGCCGTCTTGGTCCAATCGGATTTGGCCGAGCTGCAGCTAACGATTGCCAGGCCCAGGGTTAAGAGCGCTGGGACGGCAATCCCCAGGGGAGGAGGTTTCGCGTTTCCTAGCTCATATCGATTGGCTGTGGGCCCCTCACTGTTCACGCCGATCTTGAACACCTCTTCTCCATGCACCGCGACCGATCGCGGTGCTTGAATGCCCAAGCGAAATGGCCCTTGACGCCAAATATCGTCACGGCAATATCAGCTGCGGAGGCGCCCGCGGAATCCTCGCAGGCGCCCAACCGCCACGGTTGCTCGTGGTTCAACCCTGCTGCTGATCGGCCTTTACGACTTCGCAGTTCTGATGATCCCGCTTGAGCGACGCGCAGGTCGACGCCGCCTCATGACGATCCATCAGCCCGGACATCACCCGATATCGCTTGTTCGAAGAATCGGGTGACAAGACGTCGACTTCCTTGAGGATACTGCTAAATCGGGATTGCAACAGCGAGCGCTTGCGTTCGGCTGCGTGCTCAGTGTGAAATGCGCCCAACTCCGCTCGATAATCGGAATGGAGGGCCGCTAGCTTTTGCCGTGCCTGATCCGCTTCCGGCCCCTGCGGGTACCTCTTCTGGAACGCCTGCAGCGCCGCTACTGAACCGTCTGATTGTGCAATCTTCCACGCGTTTCCCCGTTCCAATACCGCGATTTGATCGCGCGCGGTTTGGGCATGACTGCCATTCGGCTCGGATTGAAGATACTGCCGCAAGCTGTCGAGGGAATTGTTGGTCTGTGCCGTCTTCCATGCCGCGTCATCTTGCAGCGCCAAGATGTAAGCTTTGGCGTCCTGGGCGTGCGGGTCGCCGGCATGTTTGTCCACGAATGATTGATAGGCTGCAACAGTATTCGCGGCGCTCGCGTCCGCCCAATCCTTATTCACGGAACTGCATGCCGTTACCGCCAGCGCACCGCACAGCGCCAGCACCGGTAAGAACTTGTGGTGGTTGTTCATCGCGTAGACCTCCAGTCAGTTTCTTTTTCCGCAAGCCGGCGCCCTCCCCATTTGTAGGTCCATCCGGCAAGAGCCGTCCGGCTTGCACAGGGGTTGAATTCTTATATACGATACATACTGTATGAAAAAGTTCCCAGTCCGCCCTGCATTTTCAGCTCCACCCATGTCGCATGAGGCAAGCCGATTGCTTCCAGATCGAACTTGGCTGCGATCCAAGGGCAAGGTGGCACTAGCGGCTGCACCAGGCCGCGGGCGGCCGAAGAACGAAAGCATCGATATTGAGGTGGTAGCCGCAGTCCTCGAAGGGCTGCGCGAACGCGGCTATCGAGGGATCACCATCGAGGGTGTGGCACGCCAGGTTAAGCGTGCCCGTACCAGCCTATATCGCCGTTGGCCGAGTAAGCGCCATTTGATTGCGGATGCGGTCGTCGCACAGCTGGGAGCGCAGCCGGCGCCCGACACAGGTTCGCTACGCAAAGACCTGAAGGCGGCCGTGCTAACGCTGCTCACCGCCTTTACGGGAACCCTCGGCAAAGCGCTCCCCGGACTTGTAGCCGATATGGCGCTCGATCCGGTCCTTGCGCGACTGATTCGGGAAAAGGTGTTGGCGCCCCGCCGGCGATCAATCCGGGCCGCTTTCGAGCGGGGCATGGCGCGCGGTGAATGCGGTCCCGGATTCGATATCGATGCCTTGATCGATATGCTTACGGGACCCTTTTATTTTAGGGCGCTGTTCGGTCATCTTCCGGCAACACCCGCCCTCGTTAACACCATCGTCGACCACGTAATGGCGATTGTGCGACCGTATTCGACAGAGCGAGGGACCCAAAGGGGTGCGGGCACTCGGGCCGAAGTCGATTAATGGACCATGCGGGGTCGAAAAATATCGGCGTCGCGACGAGCGCAACGCCGATTGGCCGGAACTAACTTGGTGGGCTTGGACTTACTTGGACACCGACTTCTTGAACAAGCGATCGATCTTCTCGTTGATCGCCTCGATCGACTGTTGGTTCTTGCTGGACTTGCCAACCTCGTTTTCAACGGACGTAGGTCCTCCTGAGAAGCCACCTTCAGCAGACGGTCCTACCCGAGGTCCGAATGGTGCCGAACCCCCGCCAGCGCAGTCTGACACGGCCAAGGCGCCACAAAATACGCAGTCCAATTCGCAATAATGGCAATCGCGACTTTATTGCGGATACGCCTTTACGCTGTCCGCGACTGAGTCGGCGACATGTTCCTTGGTGATCACGCCGGCAACATCGCTGGCGCGTGGCACTCCGCGCCCGCGCACCACCACCGCCATGATGGCGTTGCGCCGCCACATGCGACGGATAACGTCGAAAGCGGTCTCATCTTCACGCACGACGGTGAAGTTTCGACTGGCAACCTCCCCTAAACTGACGCCGGTGTGTGTACTCTCCAGGCCGCGCCGCAGACCCGTGTTGACACGGATTACCCCATAGATGTGTCCTTTGTCGGTAACGACGACGTAGCGCAGGCGCCCCGCGTGCTCAGGCTGACGCAAATACTCATCGAAACTGGCTTGCGCCGGCAGAACCTGGATGTCGGCGTCCATGACTTCGCGCGCGGAGCGGACCAGAAACATGTTGGCGTGGCGCGCCTTTGGAATAGCTCGTCCGCGGCGCACGAGTTTCAAGGTGTAGATGGTCTCCCGAGACAGCAGTCGTCGCGCCCCGATGCTCATTGCCACGGCCACGATCATCGGCATCACGATGCTGTAATCGAGCGTCATCTCGAAAATCATCGTGACCGCCGTCATCACCGCTCCGGTGCCGCCGCCCACCATCGCACCCATGCCAACCATCGCAAAAGCCGGAATACTCAGCTGAATCGGCAGGCCGAAGGCGTTCCAAAGCGCCGCGAATGCGCCGCCGAGGGCAGCGCCCATGAATAATGACGGTGAAAAGATACCGCCCGATGAACCCGATCCGAGACTGATCGAAGTTGCCAATACCTTGCAGATGCCTAGCAGCGCAAGCAGCCCAAATGCGGAAATCTGTCCCGCCAATATCGCCTGAACCGTTGCGTATCCGACGCCGTCGACATAGTACTGGCCGAAGGCGCGCAACAGCCCATACATGAGAACGCCCACCAGGAGCATACCCAACATGTGTCGCCAATAGCGCGACTTGATCCTGTCGAATATATCCTCGGCAAGATGTAGGCCCCGGATGAAACCTGCCGCTGCAAACCCGCTGAGCGCACCCAGCACGGCGAATAGAACCAGCACGATCAGCGCATTGGAATCGACTGCCATAGCTTGAAGGGGCGGCACATGGAATGCAGGCGTGTCGCCGAAGAACCACCGGCCGACGAAGGTTGCAGTTCCCGTCGCAATGGCGACAGGAAGAAACGTCTCAACGCTTACCTCGGGCATCATCAGTTCGATCGCAAACATCACGCCGCCAATGGGTGTATTGAAAGTGGCGGCAATACCCGCGCCCGCACCCGCAGCGACCAGAGCAATTCGTTGGCCCGCGGGCATTCGAACGATTTGTCCCAAAGTCGAGCCGAGTGCGGATCCGATCTGGATGATCGGTCCTTCGCGCCCGACCGATGATCCGCTGCCGATCGCTAGGGCTGACGCCAGTGATTTCACCAGCGCCACCACGGGTCGGATGACGCCGCCTTTGTGGTAGATCGCATCCATGACCTCGGGAACTCCATGTCCCTTGGCCTCCGGCGCAAAATTGGTGACCAGGAAAGTCACCCCGATACCGCCCAGCACCGGCACGAAAATGACCAGCACGCCCCAAGGCGCAGGAGCGGTGAACACGTTCGCATCGTAGTGAATCAGCGCGTGGCCGGTAAAGAATAGATTGTGAATTAGGCCGATCAAATCGCGGAACAACACCGCGCCGATGCCGGTGACGACCCCAAGCCCAAGGGCGAGCAAAGATAGCTGCGCCAAAGGCAATTGGTGGCTTTCCTCGGCTTCCATTACGGTATGCCTCGCATCGCTGGCAAGTCGCCCTGTACAGTAAAGTCAGCCCTAGGCTCTGCGTCGCCATTCACTGACGCGCTCAGCTCACCGTTTCCTCGTTGGATCGCCCCGAAGGTTCGAGCTATCGCGCCAATTAACCGCGGACGAGCGCCGCTCAACGCTTTGATTTTGATATCACCCACCACCGCAATCCTAATTCAATCAGTCCTCGGCGCTCGCAGCCTATCATTGAGCGTGGGCAGGTCGCGCGAGTTCAGACGAGTTACATTGGCCGGTGAATCAGCGCCGCTCGCATTGTGAAGATGCCGTAACTTGCAAACCTTTCGAGACGTAGTGTAGCGTATGTGTCATTCGCAAGGAGACACATCCCGTGAAGTCAAATCAAAAAACTACAGGATTTCTGGCCTTGTGCTCTGTGGCAATCCTCTTTGTTGCCTGCGCAAACCAGATGGAGCCTGCCAAGAACGCGCTCGCTAACATCCGTACCACTTTGGATTCCGTATCCGCGGATGCGCAAAAGTACGTACCTGACCAATTTGCCCAGGCCCAGGGCAAGGTGGCCGAACTAACCGCCTCTTTCGAGAAGAAGGATTACGCGGCGGTGGTAGCAGAGGCGCCTGCTGTGTTGGCTCAGGTCAGTGGATTGGCCGGCGCCGCAGCAGCCAAGAAGGACGAAATTGCAAAAGCGTTGGGTAACGAGTGGAGAGGCCTTGCGGCGTCCGTACCTCAATCCCTGAGTGCGGTCCAAACACGCATCGCTGCGTTATCGAAAACCAAGCATGTACCGAAAGACGTTGATCTCGGCACGGCAAAGTCTGGACTCGCAGATGCCACATCGGCCTGGGACAAAGCCCAGGCAGCGTTTAAATCGGGAAATGCGGCGGATGCAGTAGCCGCGGCTAAAGAGGCTAAAGACAAGCTTGGATCGACTGCGGCGGCCTTAAAACTGAATTTGCCTTAAACCGTACAGAAAAGAGCGAAATCGCCGCACAGTCTGCTTATCTCCAGAGCATTGGTGGCCTCGACGGCGTGTAGGTTTCGGCTTGGCGAGGGCCTTTGGTTATGCCTTGGCCAGATTTTGCGGCCCGAACGGCCGCGATACGTGGCTGACGATCTCGGCAGCGTTTTCGAGGCTCTATCTGACCGGTCCGCGCGCACGGCGGGTATGCTGATTGAAAGACACGATCGGCGACGGGAGAACAATGTATGGCAACGATAATGGCGCACCCAGATTCCGAGGCCGATAGGATGACGAGCGAAGAGCGAAAAGTCATCCTGGCCTCATCGGTGGGAACCGTATTCGAGTGGTACGATTTCTACATCTACGGCACTCTCGCCACGATCCTCGCCAAGCAGTTCTTCTCCGGCGTGGAACCTCCAGCCGCCTTCATCTTCACCCTGTTGGCCTTCGCCGCCGGCTTCGCGGTTCGTCCGTTCGGCGCCCTCCTCTTCGGGCACATCGGTGATCTCGTCGGCCGCAAATACACGTTTATCGTCACGATCACCTGCATGGGCATGGGGACTTTCCTGATCGGCGTGCTGCCGTCATTTGCATCGGCGGGCATTACCGCACCGATCCTGCTGATTGCGCTGCGGCTGCTCCAGGGCCTGGCCCTCGGCGGCGAATACGGTGGCGCCGCGATCTATGTCGCCGAACACGCGCCGGCCGGCAAACGCGGGTTCTACACGTCCTGGATTCAGACGACGGCGACGCTTGGGTCTGTTCGTAGCGCTGCTGCTCGTCCTTGGCGTGCGCACCTACATGGGGGAGGACGCCTTCGCCGCCTGGGGCTGGCGCGTACCATTCCTGGTGTCCATCGTCCTGCTGGCGGTGTCGCTGTGGATCCGCCTACAGCTCAACGAATCGCCGATGTTCCTGCGGATGAAGGAAGAGGGTAAAAGGTCGAAAGCCCCGCTGAAGGAAGCCTTTGGCACCTTGCGCTACGCCCGGATTGCGATTCTGGCCCTCCTGGGTGCGACCGCCGGCGAAGCGGTTGTCTGGTACGGCGGCCAGTTCTATGCGCTTTTCTTCCTGACCACTACCCTAAGCATCAAGCCGACGGTCGCTCAGATCATGATCGCCATCGCGCTGGCGCTCGGCACGCCGTTCTTCATCCTGTTCGGCTGGCTGTCCGACAAGATCGGCCGCAAGCCGATCATCATGGCCGGATTCGCACTCGCGGCGGTGACCTACTTTCCGATCTTCCAGGCCATCACGCATTACGCG
Source organism: uncultured Gammaproteobacteria bacterium (assembly GCA_963787695.1). Lineage (GTDB taxonomy): Bacteria > Pseudomonadota > Gammaproteobacteria > Steroidobacterales > Steroidobacteraceae > Bog-1198. The sequence goes on along the minus strand of CAWBDX010000002.1, from coordinate 3,093,506 downwards.
AATCCCGCTCTGGAAGCGGCCCTTGCCAACTCGCCGGTCACGGTCACGGCCGATCCAGGGGAATGCGCGTTTCAATTCAACCCGGTCGGCACGGCGAAATTCAAGAGCTCCTGCGACACCGTGAAATCCGGCCTCGCCAGGCTGTCGGTCAACTATCGGAACGTGATGGCGCCAACGGGCACCACGGCCTCGGTCCAGATCGGCGACGAGACAATCGCAGCCGATGTGCCTGATTTCGCCAAGGTCCTGAAGGCGGCCGTTGTCAAGCATGGTTACCCGGAGAGAGCGGATCCCGCCAAGATCAATAGTGTCATGACGGTACTGCTGCTCACGCTCCTTGTCATCTACGTGACGCTGGTATATGCGCCGATCGCCGCCTGGCTGGTCGAACTGTTCCCCACAAGGATCCGTTACAGCGGTGTGTCGCTTCCCTATCACATCGGCAATGGCTGGTTCGGCGGCTTCCTGCCCGCGACCGTCTTCGCCATCGTAGCCTCGACCGGGAACATATACTCTGGGCTCTGGTACCCGATCGTGATTGCGGCGGGTAGCCTTGTGATAGGTATGATTTTCCTTCCTGAAACGCGCGACGTCGACATCACCAAGCATTGAGAGTTTCGGCACGCATTGCCGAACTCCACCAATGGCTCTATTCCCGTCAAGAAGGAGGCATCGCGCCCCTGGAGAGACATCATGACTAAACAGCATCTGACCTGTTGATAACAATTTCCGGATTGATTCTGCTTGCGTTAGTGTTCATTTACACAAATCTGCTTCAAAGAGTGATCGCCCCGCAGTCTGCTCACCTCGAAGACTAATGGCCTCGACGGCGTGCGGTCTTTCGGTTTGCCGTGCGTCCCAGGTTATGCCTGGCCGGATTTTGCGGCTCAATCAGCCGCAATACGTGGTTGACGATCTGCGCGGCGTTTTCGAGACTCATGGACGCGTGACCGAAAAGCGTCCGAAAGTAGAAGGGACCGGTGAGCATGTCCAGAAGCAATTCCACGTCGATGTCGTCGCATGCCTCGCCTCGAGCGCGGGCACGTTCGATCGCCTTTCGCATGGATCGGCGTCGCGGAGCGAGAACTTCCTGGCGAATGCTCGATGCTAGAGCCGCGTCTTGTGCCATGTCGGCCACCAGGCCCGCCAATGCCTGCCCCAACGGTCCGCGAAATGCCCGCCACAACGTGGTAACCGCGGACATTAGGTCGCCTCGAAGAGTCCCCGTATCGGCAGCGGGGTTTTCTCCTAATTCGTTAACGACAGCGTAGGCAATCAGGTGTCGCTTGTTGGGCCAGCGTCGGTAGAGGGTGCTGCGCGCCCGCCCTATCGACTTTGCTATCCCATCAATGGTCACACCCCTGTAGCCGCCGCTCTGCAAGCCGATCAACACCGCGGCAATAACGTCCTTGTCAATTTGCGCGTCCCGTGGCCGGCCGATCTCCTTTAAAGATACCGCCGCACGCCGAGGCGCGCTTAGATTGTGCGCATTGCGCGACGCTCGCAGTGAGTTCATCGACTTAGGTTCCTGATTTCTGAGCGCGCAATATATCCCGCTGCTCGCCAGTCACAAACTTGTTGTCCTGCGTTACGGTGCGCGAACTATCTGGGCCACAGCTCGATCGCGATGTCGCTCCGCTATGCTCATCTCGCGCCTGATTAGGGACGCGAAGACGCGAAGCGGCGGCGAAGCTCAATCAAAAACCGATTCTTGCGCTTACGATGCGCTTACCACCCAATGCCGAGGTCGAGCGCCGCTTCGTAACATTCTGATTTTATTGGTGGTGAGAGAGGGACTCGAACCCTCGACCTCGGCATTATGAGTGCCATTTGAATGCATCCGGGGCCCCGGCTGTCCTATTTCAAGGGTCTAGGTAGGCCATTTCAGAGGTATGTAGGGCATGAAAAGAGCATACCGCTATTTTGAGAAACCTCCGTAAACGGTCCAGGAGCGGCGATCTTTCGCTGGCGATAGTCGAGGTCGTCGAGACAGTCGATCGCGGGCGCTGCCCGGGGCTGCGGGCTCCGTTGGGGCTTGCCGCGATTTGCCTTGGCGAATTCTGGCGGCCCGCTTAGCAGGCAAGGCCGCCTCCAAATCACTGACCAGGACTCCCATGCGCGGATGTTGAACGAACGGGCAGACCGGCGGCCAGAAAAAGGGTCAGGCCCGCGGCGGGCAATCTCATCTGGCCGCAAGCGTATAATGGCTCCATGTCTACGGTGCCAAGCCGCCCTCCCGCGCAGATTCGCCTGCTGATTGGCTCCCTTCAGCTGCTCCTGCGCTGCGCGAACAGCCGGGCATTTCGGCTGGTGATGAAGCCCTTCATTTACGTGTGGGTTTTGTTCTGCCTCTTCACGATGCTTTTCGGCTCGACGTGCAAACTGAGGATTGCGGCGAGCCCGCAGGCCGCACAGGCATTGGACCGGCTTGAGACAGCTCGAAATACGCCCATACAGTTGGATGCGGTGAGTGATGCGCACCGCAAGTTGTTGCAGGCTCTGACGTGGGGCGTCGCCAGCGTCGCCATAATCGTCCTGACTCAGATCGTCACTCAATTACCGCACTTCAGCCCGGCGCGTTGGGTGGCGTGCGGATGCTTTGCTCTGATCATTCCCTGGCTGGCCGTGCTCGGATATGCGGTGAATCACCACATGGACCCGAAGCAGTCTCCTCCCACGTTCCAGCAGACCCTTAACATGTACGCTGCGATCTACTCGGGCCTTCTGATCTTTTGCCTCGGGTTCGCATCGCTTCTTTGGAGCTACAATCCAAGCATCGCGGGAATCTTCGTTTTGAGCTGCTTTGTAGCCGTGCGGCGCTTTCTGTCGTTCGCCAAGAAGCGAGCGGCGAGCGCGCCCCCGCCGCCATCCGCCATCATTCGTCTGCCATAGTCGCCTAGCCCTGCGGAACTATGGTGGTCTGACCAATGGTAGGAAGCAACCAGCAAGCCCGGACAACGTCACCGAAGAACTGGAATAGCTTCCGCAAGCCGGGATACTGGGCCCCGCTCGCCGCGCCCTATTGATCTTCGACGATTAAATTTCAGGGAGCGGTGAGGGGAATCTCCGACACACGTCGCTTCTCTATATGCGGCACTATGGTTCTTCGGCGTGCTAGCAAGCTTGGAGCATTCATTCTATAGGGAGATTCCACAATGCTAAGAACGTTATTCCTCAACATATCAAGATATTGCGGTACGGCAATTAAGACCGGCCGCGCCGCTCTGGGCTGTGCTTTGCTTGCGTCGGTTTTTGTGGTCAATCCGGCACATGCTGGGAACGGTTTTGTCTTCACCGTTAACTGCGCGGCCTGTCAGACGTCAGCGGATTTTGTTTCTGCCGCTGTTAGCGCCGCACAGGCGAGGGCTTGGCCCGGAACTTATGTTGTGACGAGCGTCACTTATCCGGCGACAGCATATGTGAATGTGGCTGGCACGTTTTTTATAGGCCCCATGCCACAAATGAAGTTCTATTTGCTCAACATCACCACTACTTTGGTGGATGCTTCAGGTAGCTCACTCGCGGGACAGTCAGAGGCTACCCTCGAGGCCACTTTCGCTGCGATCGACCTAATGATCTTTGGGAATATTCGCAAATCAGGAGCAATTAATGGTGTCATCAAGATTCCCCCAAATTACGGTACAACGCCAATCAATAGTGAAACTTGGGAGGTTGATTCAAGTAACGGAATAGGCAATGCCTTGTGGACGACGCTGGGTGTAGATCAGGGGAATCTACCGATGGGGACATTAGTATCGGTGGTATGGCAAGACGGAACGACGGCGCAATTTGTAAGGACAAATAGTGTTCCAACCCTACAATGGGTATACGTGCCGGGTAGCATGAAGAATAAAAATGGCCAGCCGATAACACCCGTGTCTGGGACCACTATTCTAAATCCCAATCCCGGTGGAACCGGTGGTGGAGCCTCAGTGCCCGGCGTACCTGCGCCGAGGACTATAATCTTTTTGGGATCTAAGGCTTGCGTAGGAGAACAGACATTCCAGGATGGCACCGGGGCAATCTATGTCTATGATTTCTTTATCCCTTGCTAGTGTGCAATGAACCGAAATACTTCGTTGTCCTTGGCAATCGTGGCTGTTAGCGCTGCGATCGTATTTATCGCCTGGAAAACTTCTGGTATTTCGGCATTTTCGAACTCGGCATCGCCCGCTCGACGGTCTCCTGCGACCGTCGAGCGCACCGACGCGAGACCCAGGGTATCCGCGAGCGCTACATCATCCGTCTCGCAACAGTCCCCGCCCACGCTAGACGAACGCTTTAGAAAATCGAAGGACTATGCTCGTTTCGTTGCGGAGATTCGACCAATAGCAAGCGCGGGCAACACTGAAGCGGAGTACCTCACTGCGAAAGCCCTCAAGTGGTGTGCTCAAACAATGAATTTGTATTTCATCAAACCGAATGGGGAGGTTCACACTTTAGAAGAAGTTCAAGCCAGGTTTGCTGGAAGGCCTGTTGGGATATCTGAACAAGTCGCAACGATTTACTCGCGCTGCCAAGGTTTCTTGGATAACCCTGAGCTTCGGAAAAGTACAAATTCCTGGAACGAGTGGCTGGATAAAGCGGCAGATGGCGGCTATCCGGCCGCAATAGCACAGCGCGCCGCAAACCTGGAAATTCAGCTAACACTGGAATCGCATAGCTCGCAACCCCACGAAGATCGAGGCGTTGATGCGGAAGCGCAAGCGAAGGAACTAGCGTTGACTGCTGCGGAGTCGGGAGACCCCGATGCCATTTTCCTGATGAGCGATTGGGTCCGTACAGGCAACCGCACCGACGATGAAACGGCAACACTTATAAACGCCTGGAAGATCCTTGCTTGTCAGAAGGGCTACGACTGTGGGCCAAACTCGGATTGGATAATGTCCGCATGTAGCTGGAATCCCCAGTGCGCAGACGGACGTACGTACGCTGACGTCCTGCAGAGGCAACTTGGGGGGAGCCAATACGATGACGCATTGAAGTTGGCCGCGTCAATCAATGAGGCGATAACGGCAAAAGATGTGCAGACTCTACGTTCGTATTTGTGAAGGCGGCTGTCGAGGACTAGTTCAAATGTTGAGAGCCGGCTGAGTGGCCGCTTCACGGCAAGCATTTTAGGCGCGTGAACTTCTCAAAGCGGTCGGTAGCCCCTGTTCGGCGGCAGCTCGCATATTGCAGACCAGCAGTTACTCGATTTTCCTCCTTGAAAGTGACTCTCGCCAGGAAGCCGTCCTTGCGCAGAATGTCTAGCGTGTCGTAGAGAATCTCGCTCAAGCTGTCGATCACATCGTAGGGATCCTCGCACCCATCCAGCAATGCGCGTGCCGTGGCCAACTCCTCTGGCGGTGCGGTGAAGTCGCCCAAGAAATCCCAACGGTCATCACCGGGCTTGCGGAATTCAATCGCTGCGCGCACAGCCGCACTATATCGCAAGGGCTGTGACCCGCACGCGAGGCACACGCGAAAAATTTCGAATCAAGCACACCGCGGCTCATCGCGTGTGCGACCCATTTTGCGAAAAATTTCAGATCAATAGGGAAATGGCGGTGGCTTGATTTGCGGAGGATCGACCTGCGGGGGACCCGTTACCCGCGAGCCAAATCCGTTTTGCTTTGAGAGACCCTGGGCGCTGGCGCGCCCAGTAAACCCCGGCAAAGAGGCAGAGGGGCTCTGAAAGGCAGGACCCGTAAAAATCCTAAAGCATGCTTGTCACCTTCACGCACGGGTCCCATCCGCGCGCCGTCCATCAATGCGCGGCATAGCGTCGGATGCTCTGAAAGCCTAGAAAAATAGGCATTTTCTCGCCTTGTATGTCAAATAGGACTTTACTTCCTATAGGATACTGTGTCCTACTAAATGGGCTGGGGTCTTCCCAGCTAATCGGGAGAAAGATGTGCTGACCCAAAACTATGACCGCCTCACAGCGGCTATTCAGCAAATGTTAGAGGGCGACGTGCCAGCATGGCGTAGGCCGTGGCGCACGCTTCGCGAGTCCGGAGCGGCAACCATGCCACGCAATGCGATCACCGGTCACACCTATCGAGGGCTCAATACGTGCATCTTGTGGAGTCGACAGGACGTCGACGCGCGCTACCTGACATTCAATCAGGCACGGCAGCACGGCGGCCACGTGCGCCAGGGCGAACACGGTACGCAAATTTGCTTCTGGCAGAAACACCAGTACACAAAACGCGGCGAGACCGGCGAGGAAGAAGCCCGCAGCGGCCTTTTGCTCAAGCTCTATACCGTGTTCCATATCTCGCAGTGCAGTGACCTACAGCTGCCCAAGGGAAGCAAGGTTGAGCCGCGCCCAGTACCGCCCACGATTCACGAAGTCTACGGCGCGCTCGATGTGCGCGTTGATCACGGCGGCGACCGCGCTTGCTATATCCCTTCGCTTGATCGCATCAACATGCCGAAGCCGGAAGCCTTCACGGAGCCGGATGCGTACAGCGCGACAGCGTTGCATGAGATCACCCATTGGACAGGCCACGAGTCGCGATGCAAGCGCGAATTCGGCAAGCGCTTCGGGGATCAGGCGTACGCGGTAGAAGAACTGGTCGCGGAACTGGGCTCCGCGTTTCTGTGTGCTTCGCTCGGCATCAATGCGGCGCTCGAACACCATGCCAGCTACCTGGACCATTGGCGCAAGCTGCTCAAGTCGGATTCGCGCGCCGTGATTACAGCGGCCTCTAAGGCTCAAGCCGCCGCTGACTTCGTGCTGGGGAAGATCGCGCCAGAAGAGACGATCGAGGAGGAAACCGCCGAAGCGGCTTAAGGCTCTAGCCTGATGCGCATCAACAACGGTGCGCATTGGGCTGCAGCTTCGCAGCATTGGAGATACACATGCGACAGCTAATCAGGACTGAATTGGTCACACTCGACGGAGCCGCGCGCACCGTTGATGTGTGGGTAGACACGCTCGCCATTGCCGCGCGGCTCGGCGCAAAAGCGATGCGCAACAAGCCAGGGGCGACCGGAGCGCGTAAGACGCGGCTCGACTCCGGCAACATTGAGATAGTCGTGAGGCCCAGCAAAGCCGGGAGCGCGGCGTAGAGGCCGGCAGGAACTTTCCCATTAATGCACCAACTTGGCCAAGTCAGGAACACCAGCTATGGGCAAAATCATTCAGTTAGCGATACGCCGGCAGGCCGTGCCAACACCCGATAATGGGAAAGTTGGGCCGCCGCGCCGGCGCAAGAACAAAGAAACACGCAGCCGTGAGCACCTCACGCCGCTGGAAGTCACTGCGCTCGTGGCGGCTGCCAGGGCATCCGGCCGCTACGGGCAGCGCGATGCGGCCTTGATCGAGATCATGTACCGGCACGGCCTGCGCGTTTCTGAGGCCGTCGGGCTGCGCTGGGAGGAAGTCGAGCTTAAGGCAGGGCTGCTACACGTCGCGCGCTTGAAGAATGGCACGGCGTCGACGCACCCACTGCGCGGGCCGGAGCTGCGCGCCCTACGCGTTGTCTTCGCCGAATGGGGGCAGTCGTCGTATGTCTTCTGCTCCGAACGCGGCGGCCCGATGACTTCGAGCAATGTGCGCAAGCTTGTCGCCCGCGCTGGCGTCAATGCCAAGATCGGTTTCCCGGTCCATCCCCATCAGCTGCGCCACGCCACCGGCTACAAGCTCGCAAACGATGGCCAGGACACAAGGGCGATTCAGCTCTATCTCGGACACAAGAACATCGCGCACACCGTTCGATACACCGAACTCTCACCGGATCGATTCAAGGGGTTTTTCAAGGACTAGCCAACGGAGGTTTTTAGGTAATGAGGTATCATCAAAAAGTGACTGGCAAACAGCTTCAAGCCGCGTTGGATAAAGCCGGCCTATCCCAAGTCGCGGCTGCCAAGGCCATCGGCACGACTGACCGCTCCATGCGGCGCTGGGTCGTCTCGAAGAACGTGCCGAAGGTCGTGGAGCTGGCCGTGCTGTACGTCTGCGAACACCCTGACAAGGCGGCCAAGTGAGGTCGCCGCCAGCGACTGAGTTAGCCCAGCTTCGCAGCTTGTGAGGGATGCAAAATGAAACCGTGGAAACTTCGACTGTTGTTGGTGTTGTCTCTAACCATCAACGCCATTGCCATCTTTGCAGCGGTGCTAAATTTTCTAGACTACCAACAAGTACAGTCACTGCGGCAGCAACGGCCATCTCGAATCTTGTGCGATGGTGAGGGCAACATGTATACACAAGACGGCGCACCCGTGCGGCTGATTTTCGGCGACACCGAAATCACTGCAGAGAAAGGGTGCCCCGCGCGTTGGACTTCCCCGCGGTGAAGGCAAGCGCGGCACCGTCGCCAAGGATCATGTCGACTTGAGAAGTACGCGCACGAGCACTCTGTAATCAAAAATTGGGAGCAGCTGGCGAAAGGCTGAAATCCCTCGCGGGGGGCGTTTTTCGCTCTCGGCCAAGATTTTCGGCCTACGCATATCGTCCAAGAGCGGCGATCTCGACCGACCCCTTACGGCGGCATGGCGGAAAATCAGTGATTCGCGCACAGACGATCCGCGACTCCCCCTATATAAATACACCAGAAGTGTCTCGCCGATGTGAAGGCAGGGAAGCGAAGTGAGCGATAGCCAAAATCCGAAGAAATTTGAGTTCATAAATGAGGGAGCGAAGCGGGCGTTCATGGCGTTGCCGAGGGACATCAAGCGCCAGTTCGGAAACGATCTAAACGCCGTACAGCAGGGGAAGGAGCCGTTCTCGACATTCAAGCATCTGACGGAGAGCGTTGGCCCAGGCGCCATAGAGTTGATCGAGAACGGAAGCCCCGGATACCGAGCCGTTTATTGCTGCAAGTACCTGGACACGGTCTTCGTCCTACATGCGTTCACGAAGACCACCAACGGCGTGGACCACAAAGAAATGGCCACCGCTGAGACTCGCTACAAAGAGATGAAGAAGCGAGTCGATGCCGATCGCAAGGCGCAAAAGGCACCCAAACTCAAAGCGGTTAGGTAGAGGCTCGCTTCAGCCGTACGCCGCGGAGACTGTCACGTCGCACTCGTATCGCGTGCGGGTCTTCGTTCTGGACACTGCCGGCGTGAACCGCACGCCCAACTGAGCCAATATTCCGATCAGCTTATCCGCCGAGAACAGCTGGATCTTACCGGACATCAGCTCGCTGACCCGCGGTTGCGCCACGCCCAGCGCCTCGGCGATCTGCTTCTGCGAGCGCCCCCGCACACGTTCGCGGATGAACAGCATGAGGTCGGAGCGGAACTTGAGGTCCGCCGCTTCGCTGGGATCGTCCGCGATGGCATCGAAGATATTGTCGTACTTGAGCTGTTCCATCGACCTACTCCGATATACGGGTTTACGTATATTCCCCCGAGCTGACACGCGTGTCAATTCCGCCGTGTGCCGTCCCGCAGCATTGTGACGCCCGTCACCGTGCCGGTCTCGACCACAGTGTTGCCGCGGGTGGCCATGACCCACCATGGTTACGACCCCTTGCCGGATCGCCATGGTCCTGGCGGCTTGCCGGCAGGCTCGGCTTGCGGGGGGATCGCGCACGCGCGTCACGTACGCCGCTTAGCAGAACCGGATGGTTTTGCCACCTGATCATATAGGGTAGAGGGGTATAATATTTTTATGAGCTGTGACCAGATTGCCGGATTGCGTCTGGAGCAAGCCGGCCGCCAGGTGTATTTTGGGCAAGTCGGTTCTGCACGCCACTACCCAGCAGGCCTGACAGCCCGTCGCCAGGCGGCCCGCCAGGTGAACCAGGGGGAGTCCCTCGCCTCTACCGGATCGCGGGCCCACATTCGGGCGCGATTGCCCGGCGCTGCGCGAGATCTTTCTTAGCTCCCCTTGCCGTGTGTCTGATCGACTTCCCTCAATCCAGGTCGACCCCTTCAAAAGCGTCCCCCATGGGCCTCATGGCCTCACACCTTATAGGTGTGTGAGGCCCGTGAGGTCCCTACTTTATGGGCCTCATGTCCTCAAAAGGTCCTCGTGAGGCCCGCGAGGTCCGTGAGGTCTTGTTGCACACCTCTTCACGGCAAGAAAAACGTGGCGGCCTCTTCTCCAGCAAGTCGACCTTGCCTTTGCCCGCGCTGTCGGCTCCCAGATGTTGACTGCTCATTCATCATCACAGAAATCCTTGTTTACGAAACCGTGAACTGGTTCTGGCAATAATTCAGCAAGCTTATGTAAAGTGGCATCCATCTAGAGCAGGAAGCTTAGCTTGCGCTTCACCTGATGAGACTGCTCTAGAGGCTGCGCAGCTATCGCCTACCTTTCCTGGCGCCCGATAGCTGCCATGTGTCGAGCCCGAATCGACACCTCCACACGCGAGCAAATTCTTGAGACCCGCCCCCGGGGTCTCTTAATTTTTCGTGGAGGTTTTTATGGCAGTCGACTCCCCCGCCGGGGCTCCCCCGGATGATGATTTGATTCTCAAAATTTCCGTCGCCGAGCTGTGCAAGATCGCTGACGTGACGCCCACGTTCTACTACGCCCAAGCACGGCGCGGACGAGCACCAAAACCCAAAAACGGTTTGACCCTGGCCGAAGCCAAGGCGTGGCTTGATCGGCGCTTTGCGAAAAAGGCCGCGGGCGCCGAGGCGGTGCGTCGGCTTCGTGCGGCTTACGGCGCTAAGGACCCTCAGAAGTGAGCACGCTCCCGTCCCGATCCCCGCTTACCTGATTTGAAGAACCCGCCGGCGCCGGAAGCGCGGCCCACGCCCCTGACAAGGAGGCAACCATGAACCGCAGTCTCTTTCCCTTTCAGCTTCTGTCCGACATACCAGCACTCAACATCACCGTTCTTCGCGTGCCGGTGCTCCTGCCGCGCACCGCGCAATTCATGGATCTGGATTTCGCCATCTCTTGGGACGCCGATCGTGACGAGCGCGTGTTCCCTGCCATCCGCGCGCTTTGGTACAGCGGCCTTCTTCCCCCGCAAACCTTGTTCGTTGGCGAACGCAAAGGGGTGCTGACACTCACCCTGGATCCCGAGTATCCCGAACCGCTCCCGGGCGGCTCATTGCATCCATACAAAGCTGCAGTGGAAAAGCTGGCGAACAGCTTCGCGGACCCTTGGCGCGTAGAAATCGCCGCCCTCTCTGACCGCAGTCTGGAGATCGCACGGCTCCTCAAACTGGGGGCTTGCATCAGAGACGATGCCTACAAGGCCGACCTTGCGCTCCTCGCACCCTCGCCGGGGAGGTTCCAATCATGAGCGACACACAGCCACGCAAGTACATCATCTCGACCGGCACTGACTATCTGAACAAGAGCGTGAAAGTCCGGCAGGTTACTGCCGATAAACTGATAAGCAATTTGCGCAAATTCCACGTCGTGAAAATGACGCGAGCCGACTATCTGGCTCTTTCGGTCAAAGAAAAGGCCATCGCCAAGAAGGAGTCTGGGTTCTTCATCGGAGGTGATGGCGGAGGGCGCAAGACGCGCGATGAATGGAAGCACTCCAGCATCGCCACACTCGACCTTGATGACCTAACTCCGGAAAGAGCTGCCGCATTGATTGAGGCGCTCAAAGCGTTCGGGGCTCGCACCGCGATCTACTCAACGGCAAGCCACTCCCAAGAGAAACCACGTCTTCGCGCCGTCATTTTCTCGGGCGCCGATATCGCTCGCGATGACTATCCGCATCTCATCGAGCGCTTAAGCACCAGGCTGCCGACGGGCGCAGTTTCGAGTGAGTCGTTGAAGCCAACGCAAATCATGTATTTCGCGCAGCGATGTTCGGACGGCGAGGAGTTCTTCCTCGAGCTGCCCGGCGAGCCGTTAGACCCTGCCCCCTTGCTTGCAGAACCGCGGGCAATACCCGCTAACCCGGATCGCGCGGAGAAAGTAACGCCGGCCTGGAACAAGCCCGGCATCGTCGGCAAGGTCGCGCGGCGCTATGAAGGCGACTTAGATGCGGCAATCGATGAGCTTGGGCTCGAGAACATTCCTTATGAACGGGCGAGCGAGGGTCCGACATGTGCGATCGGTGAGACGCGATACCGGCGCGTCGGCTCAAGCGGCGCGGATGGCGCGATCTGGTATGGCGATGATGGCCACATGTACAGCCATCACGGCGCGAGCGATCCGGGTGCGCAAGAACCACAGACGATTTTCGACATTGTCCGGCTCACGCACTTCAAAGACCGCGACAAAGACATGCCGGCCGGCACGCCTCTCGGATCGCGTCCGTCGGATAAAGCTGCCGCACAATGGTTTTTGGATCGGCTTCCTGATCTGCGAGAGGACCCTAGAAAGGCCGAAGAGGAGTTCGAAGATCAAGGGCCCCCGCCAGCCGAAGAGCAGAAAACATCGTCAGCCGGTGAAGAGGCTCCGACGACGAAAGGATTGAAGCTTCGACATATCGGCGAGGTGTTATCGCGTCCCTCATTCGTTCGCTGGCTGCTAAAGAAAATCATCGAGCGAGAGATCCTCGCCGTGATGTCGGGATCGCGGGGCACATATAAGAGTTTCGTGGCGCTCGACTGGGCAATGCGCGCAGCCCTGGCCGGCGAAACTGTGGTGCTGCTCAGCGCCGAAGGCGCCGGCATGGATCGGCGCATAGAGGCCTGGCTTAAGGAGCACGCTCCCGGTACCGACGTGTCAGCACTGAAGCTCTTTACCATCGAACAGCGGCTTGATTTGAACAATGCCGAGAGCCGAAAGGCTGTGCATGCAGTCCTTGCGAGCCACAAGCTGAGACCCGCGCTGATTGTGATTGACACGTATTCCAAATATGTGTCGATCGATGAGGATTCCAACACGGAGGTCAAGAATTTCCTGCGCACCATGGCTGCTTTCGCAGCCTCCGCAGGGGCGACAATTCTTTTTGTTGCACACACCGGACACCAGGAAAAAGGCCGCCCGCGTGGTGCCTCAGCACTCGAAGCCGACACTGACTGCGCCTACGTCGTGTCGCGTTCCAAAGATAGCTCGGTGCGCGTGACTCGCGAGCGCTTCAAGGACGCCCCCGAGCTGCCGCCGCTTGAGTATCGGCCGCGAGTGGTGGATCTCGGACGCATCGATGAGGACGGCGATCTCGTCACGAGCGTTGTGCTGGATTCTATGGAAGGCTCCCACGAGGTCGCGCCCAAACCTCCCGTCGGCGCGAATGAAAAGGCGATCTGGACCGAGTTGCGAAACAAATCATCCGGAATGGTCCGCGCCGAATTGCTTGAAGAAGCCAAGAAGCACATCAAGCGTGGCACGACGAAGAAGGACAAGCGCGGTACGAACCTGGGCAGGGCTCTCGATGGAATGATTTCTAAAGACGTCGTGCGTGAGCGCGGTGGCCTGCTTTTTCTATCGGATTCAAAATGGGACCAAGAAGAGGAGATTGAAGCTTCGAGCGAGGAACCTGCCTCCGCTCGCAAACCTGACACCCCGGACAGTCTCTTCGAGGAAGTCATGGAGGGAAAGGCGACTAGCGATGCGGCAACGGCCGTTGTTGGGGTCGATGCGTGGAACGATCTGCCGCCGACTACCGCGATGAATTTGAAGAAACGCTCGCAGCCTTGCGCCGGGAGGCCGGCATGAGGGCCATAGAGACGCGTTACAAGGGATACAGATGCCGATCACGGCTCGAAGCACTGGGGGGCCCGCAATGAGACACCTCGTCTACCTGCTGAGATTCTCGCCCGATATCACGATGCTGCTCGTCATGCTGTGGCTGGTGCGTCCATGAAGCGGATCAGCCGAGACGAAGCGCGACAGCGAGACCTCACACAGTTCTTTACGGGCAAGCCTTGTGTCCACGGACACGTGGATTTGCGATTTACCTGCAACCAGCGATGTGCGGAATGCGGTCGTATCGAGGGGCGCGCACGGCACACAGCGAATCCGCATCGAGCGTCGCTAAAAAATTGGTTCGCCCCGAAGGTAAAAGCTTGGCGACACGCTCATCCCGAGCTGGCACAAGCGATCGTTCGCCTGATGATCAAGCGCGCAAAGGCGGCCTCATGAGCGCGAATCTCTGGCAGCCCCGCAAGCCCCAGCCGGCGACCGATAAGCCCGCAGGCCGAGAGCGCCCAGGGCCGCGGCGAGCTAAATACGACGGTACGAGACCCCGAAAACCACGGCCCGATCCTCGGGCAGTCTTGGCAAGCCTGGACACCAGAGCACTCGCGCTCCGCGGTGGGCGCGTCAGTGGCCGAGGGTGATTGCGGGCGCCAATGAGTGACACAAGCGCAAACGCATGCGGAGATCAATTCGCCGCGCATCCGTTCTACGACTATCATAGCGGCCCCATGGAGTGGACAAAACCACAATTCAGCGGCACCCGCAGAACTAAAGCCGGAGTAGCTCTCGCGCATGATTGCGAGACGGAGGAAGACCTTTCGGTGATTGACAACTGGCGCTCTTCTCACGCTCTGCCCCTTCAGACAATCAAGATGCTTCTCAAGAATCGCGCAAAGAGCGTAGATAACACTGCTGTTGTTGCTCAACGGCTGAAGCGGTTGCCGTCAATCCGCGCGAAACTCAAGCGGGAGACAATGCGGCTGCAACAGATGCAGGATCTGGGCGGCTGCCGCGCAATTGTCAAGGATATGGGCGCTGTTAGAAAGCTAGTCGCGAAATTCGATCAGAGTTTCGTGAAAAATCCAAAGACATTGGAATTGCGGCGTCACGAATTGGTGGATACCGACGACTATATCTTGAAACCTAAGCAGGATGGATATCGAAGCCTCCACTACGTCTTGGAGTACCGGCCCAGTTCCCCGCATTTGATGGACTTCGCCGGACACTTGATCGAAGTGCAGATTCGCACGCACCTGCAACACGCGTGGGCAACAGCGGTCGAAATTGTGGATACCTTCACGGGTCAATCACTCAAGTCGGCATTGAAAACAAACATCGGCGATAGGGATTGGCGGCGCTTTTTCGCGCTAGCGAGCAACATGTTCGCGATAGAAGAGGTGTCGCCGCAAGTGCCCGACATGCCTCAATCGTATTTAGAATGCAAACGTGAACTTCGCGATTTGGCTTCAAAAACCAACGTTGAAGATGTACTTAGCGGCCTAAAAACCGTCGTCGAGACTGTCGTGAGCGGCCGGACTCGCCGCGGAGCGTCCACTTACGTTTTGCGACTCGACGTAAGGGCCCGAAGATTCTACATCAACGAGTTCGATCGGGAGGACAATGCGCAACTATTCTTATTCGACGAGGAGCGTACGTTTGCCTCGGATCCCGCCGTTCAAATCGTCCAAGTGTCGGTCGAAAAAATGCAGGCGCTAAGAACAGCATACCCAAACTATTACCTCGATACGAGCATGTTCAACGAAGCGCTGAAGCGCGCGATTGCGCCAATCAGAAGAAAGAAGCGACGCAAGAGAAAGAAGCGATTACGCCATGGTCCGGAAGCTGTCCAAATCTGAACGACCTACGGAAGCTGTCCAAGTCGCATCACGGAGGGAAAATGTGAGTAGTGAATATCGCGCGAAGTGCGCAGCGGCAACAGCTGTTTATGTCGCAAGCATTTTCCTAGGTGGATGTTTTAGCGTCTCTGTCATTGCACGCCAAGACCCGACTTATGCGCCGACAAAAGCAGATCCCGTATTTGTCACGGTCGGAGTCCACAGCAGCATCCAAGACCGTCAAATGCTGCCGCTCGTGATGCGAGAGTTCCAAGCAGAAGGCTTCAACCTCACGAATTTCGATAATGCAAAATGGGTGGTGGTTGTTGGCAGAGATGACCTAACGATAGTCACAGGCGCCACGTCCACCTCAGTCGGGATCGGTGGAGGCCTCGTAGGTGTTTCAACTACCACGACGCATGAATACACCGAGAAACTCGGGGCCATCGTCTTGTCGCTGTCGAAGGAGTCGGTGACTCGGGGTGATCCTATCGAGGTATGGCAAGGGAAGATTACTGCAGGCCCCGACCTGATCAAGGACAACCCTAAAACGGTGATCCGCGCTTTGATAGATCACTACGGCAAAGACTTCGAGGACGACTTTCGTTTACGGGGAAACAAAGAAAGTACTTACTGAGCTTGGTCTCGCCGGTGCGACGGGCTTGGGATGGGTTGGCCATGCAGAATTCTGAAGAAAAGCGTCAAAGGCTTGTGGGTATGGCTGCGTTTTCGCTCCTCGCGATATTTCTTTTGTGGCACGTCAGCTTCGAGTACAGAGAGTTGAGGTTGGTCGGTATGCAAACCAATCCCTGGGGGTACGGTTCGCCGGCCTATCGGTTAATTAGAGAGATCGCGACCGAGAACCACTATTCCGAAGAGCCAGCGAACCTTTGGTGGTTTTCAACTCAACTGATTCCGATACTTGTGGCTTGGGGGCTTCGCAAGTTCTTAGGTAAGTGCGTCGCCATAGCATCACGGGCGGCGAAGTTTTTGTATTCTAGAATCTGACTCGACCAGTCGAGTCGGGGTATGGTCCGAAGACTTTCCAAATCCGAACGCGCAGTCGATGAGGCGATGCTGGCAATGCTGGAGTGGGTCTCCGACCGTCCGAACGGCTGGCACGATATTGGAAAGCTACCGGAATTCAAGAGCGCCGCCGAACTGCTGGCGAAGCGCGGCGTGATCGAGATCCGCCAGCAACAACAGCCTCAAGATGGCTGAGGATGCAAGCAAGGTATTTAACATGCTGAACTGCAAGCGATGGGTTCCTTCGTGATACCGCAGATCCTCACGGATGACGTTCTATTGGAGCACCCTAGAGAAGTCGCAATGCGAGAAGTACACCGAGCCGATGGGTATCCCTTTATGCCACCCGAAATAGCCGGTGGACGCGTACATCACGACCGATTCCTTTGGGTACAGGGTGATCAAATTCACGGAACCATCTGCTCCCGAGATGAAACTGATTGCAGTTTCGTTGACCTTCCCAACGATGCGCAGATCGCTGACCATTGCTTTGCCATCGCTTAGGAATGACGTCTCGGTGGCTGTCCCGTCCCGATTGACGGTGATGATTGACCCGTGCGTATCTCTCGGGTGCGAGAGGTAACCTCCGGCTACGGCATCAAAGGCGTCTGGGTTAGATTCTTTCGGCTTGTCGCCTTCTGTAGCGGAAGCCAGATTGACGCCTTTTGGCGCGGCGCAAGTGACGACCATGAGTGGCGCAGCGCTGACCGATGAAGCCAGGATGGTCGCGACCACTAAAATCCCAGCCGGGGCTGTTCTCATTTTATTCTTCCTTCTGGGTGCACGCGAGTTGGATTCACTCTTTCGACGCCTTTGGAATGTCATCGCACGTCACGATAACATTGCGCGTCAGATCGTTGGACGGGTGACCGAAACATTTGCCGGCTGGCAATTCAGCAGGCACAGCTACTGCAGGGGCAACCGGTGCGGCGCTCTCCCGGTCGGAAAATAACGGGATGTAGGAGGCAACTGCGCCAGCAAAGGATACGACCAGAATCACGAGCGAAACCCAAAGCGTCGCGCGGGCGATTACGCGAAGCTGGTTGTCGTGAATCGTCTGCATGGAGTCATTCGCATAATGCAAAACGATATCCCGAACGATCGCCCGTGTGGACATTTGGATGTTGAACCAGTTCGGGTCGAGTCCTTGGTTAGGTGTCGGGTTGACGCGCCAGTAATCGACAATTTCAAGTTCGATTGACGCTAGATCCGATCGCAGCTTTCTTGCTACCTCAAGCACGCGACGCCGTTCGATCCATTGGTTTCGAGAGAAAAAAATCGCCCAAGTAGTGTCGCCCAGTAGCGCAGTTTGAGCAGCTAAATCGACGCCTCTTTGCAACAGCTCACGCGCCTTTGCGACGGCGTCTTTATTCCAGTCTTTGAAGGGATCAGTCGCTGCCAAATGCTGTCGGCAGGTGCGCCTACCTTTAGACGCGGCCTAACGGCCCTGCTTGAAAGTTTGGCCTTGGGCCGGACAGCGATGGCCCGAACCAATCAGAGAGCCTTGAGCCGCCATCTACAGCGACCGATGCCGGCAATAGCTCCTGCGGCTGTTCGTAATGAGGAGGATCAGGCGGTTCCAATGGTTCCGGCCTAGCAGCCGGCGTCGTGATGAGCAGGTTGCCGCGCCACGGCTGGATAAACGTTTCTTCGTATGCGGCTGGGAATTGCGCCGACGTCGCCATTATCTGCCGGATCGCGTTGGCCGCCCCGAATGCCGAACTTACTCCGCCTGACTGCCCGGTCATCGCTCCCGGATCGACGATCGCGCCATCAGGACTCTCCGGCTCGATGTGTTCGGGAGGTGGCTCTCGATCTGGATCCGTCGGGTGGCTTGGCTTTAGATCGTACAAGGCGCGATTCCACGGTTGTTGGTCAACTTGCACGGCGTCACGGCGCCGCGGCTGATATTCGTTGGCGAAGAAATTCGCCGCGGAGTTTCGCAGCAAGAAAGGCATTTCTTCGGCCACCGGCAAGACCGGCTCGAAGATCTTCTCCACACGATCAATGTGGCACAGCGCCGGCGCCTTCACAGGGCAAGACGGGGTGACCGTTGCTGTGAGCGTGATGACGCACAGTTCCTGTTCGCTGATTGAGTAGCTCAAAACGACCGGCGCCAACGCGGCTGCGATACTGAAGGCCAGAAAGCTTTTCGGCTCCATTGAACAATAATACGCCACCCCCAAAACGCGTTCACCTTGGCCCGGAATCAAGGTTTGGAGTATCCTAGGCGGTACCGCTCAAGAAGCAGGGTGCCAGTCGGTCAATCCCGATGTGGAGTGCTCAGGGTTAGGCTTCCCCGCCGTAAAGGTGCCAAGAAAAAGCTGCCTCGCCGCGCTGCGCCCCGCCCGGACGACGCCGAGCTATTCCCCTTCTCAATTCGCTCGACGCCACACCGTTGGGCTTTCGTGCGTCCAAATCTTCATCGGTGCGATCGTGCTCATTGGGCGCATTGGTGCTGCGATGAAATTTCCCGAATCTGTAAATGCGATCGTCGAATTTACCCAGGCTGAGATCCACAAAGAACGCAGTCGGCGGTTCGAACAATATGAAGACTGCGGGCTAACGCCCGAACTTCTCGATTTGCTGCCGATGTTCAAGCTCACACACTCGACCAGAGCTCGCCGCTGCTGCAATTGCGAGCGCCGGATCGACCCGCTCGAATTCCATTTCATCCACGACGGCAGTCGCCTTTGTCAGGATGACTGCATGGACAGGGACAGGGCGCCGCAGCCCCGTTTGCGATTGATTCACGGAGGCTTAGACCAAACCGGCGGTGAGGCACTCCCATGAGCGAATCCGAAACAATGGGGCTCATCGAGGCTGCCGATTTCTTGAAGGTACATAAGGACACGCTCGCCGGACTTGCGCGTGCCGGAGAGATCCCGGCTTGCAAAGTCGGGCGCTCTTGGGTTTTCATGCGTCCACTGCTTCGGGAGTATCTGACTTGCCGCTCTACCATCAGCCAAAGAGTCCCTACTATTGGATCCGCCTGCAAATCGCTGGCACAAAGATTAGGCGCTCGACGAGCACGACAGATCGCGCAGAGGCAGAGGAGTTCGAACACGCCGAGCGGGATCGACTCTGGCGACTCGCAAAGCTCGGCGACCGTAGTGCCACTGCGTTCAAAGACGCTGCAGCCAAGTGGCTGATCGAGACACAGAAGCGGACGAAGTACAAAGACCGTCTAATTCTCGAGTGGTTTTGTGGTCAGCCGGAGCTTCGCGATGCGCCGCTCTCGGAGATCGATATAGAGGCGATCCAGACGCTTCGGCAACTTCTCGCCGATGAGGGCAAAGCCCCGGCGACGGTCGATCGGTACATGGCGCTCCTGCGTGCGATCCTTAAGAAATGCGCGGATGAGTGGGGGCTGCTCGACGCCGCGCCCAAAGTGCCGATGCACCACGCGAAGCCGGCAGAGCCTCGGTGGCTTACACGAGCACAATTCAAGACCCTTCAGAAGGAGCTGCCGCCGCACCTCTCGCTCGCCGCGCAATTCGCCGTGCTCACCGGCTTGAGGATGCGCTCAATGCTCGGGCTCACCTGGGACCGGGTCGACTTACGCAAACGCCGCGCGTGGATTCCGGGCGAGGACATGAAAGCCGGCGCGGCATTGGGCGTGCCGCTGTCGGGCGCGGCTGTTGAGGTGCTCAAGCGCTGCAGGAAATTGCACCCCACCGGCGAGCGAGTTTTTCAATTCGAGGGCGCACCTGTCGACGATTGCAACGGGGCGGCGTTTAAGAAAGCTGTAGCACGCGCCGGGGTCGGGCCCCTTCGTTGGCATGATCTGCGCCACACGTTCGCCGCGTGGGCCGTACAAAGCGGCGTGAGTCTGCACGAACTAATGCAGCTTGGCGGCTGGCAATCCTATGCAATGGTGCTGCGATACGGGCATCTGGCGCCCGATCACTTGGCCAAAGCGGCCGAGAAAGTTGCAGGAAAAAGGCATACCGGGCGCGCTGTAAAAAAGCGGAAAGTGGCGTAAAATCCTTATAAATCATGGTGGTGAGAGAGGGACTCGAACCCTCGACCTCGGCATTATGAGTGCCACGCTCTAACCAGCTGAGCTACCTCACCACAAAGAGCCGCGGATTGTGTGGAGCTACGTGGCGGCTGTCAAGCCGAATCTGGGGCGGGCACTTGTAAAATCAAAGAGTTACCACCGTAGAGATCCAAGGATCGCGCCGAGCGTTATCCATCTTCGCACGATCACGGGGCCGTAATATAGCCGGCATGAACGCACCAACTTCGCCCTATGCGCTTTACAGTGATGCGGCACCGGAGGGTGCAGCGGCAATCGACGTCGACCCGTTCAGCGTGGAATTCTTTGCAGACCCCTATCCAGCCCACGCGGCTCTGCGAGACTTAGGTCCGGTCGTCTGGTTATCTCGATACAACATCGGCGCGACCGCGCGGTATCAAGAAGTTCGGCAGGCGCTCAACGACCACAAGACGTTCTCGTCCGCGCGAGGCGTCGGACTTGCCGACTTCAGCCGTCACGGTCGATTTCGCCTGCCGAGCCTGATCCTGGAGGTCGATCCACCAACGCATTCGCGTTCGCGGGCGGCCCTCATGAAGGCGCTGTCTCCCGCCGTGATGCGCTCCTTGCGCGAGAACTTTGTGGTGGCCGCCGAAGAAATGGTCGCGGCACTGGTCGCGAAGGGCGAAATCGATGGTTGCTCCGAGCTGGCGGAAGCCTATCCCCTGAAGGTATTTCCGGATGCGATCGGCATGCGCCCTGAGAACCGCCACAATCTCCTGCCCTACGGGGATATGGTGTTCAATTCCTTCGGGCCTCCGAATGAATTATTTCAAGCAGCGGCGAAGCGCGCCCAGGAAGTTTTTCCGTGGGTGGAAGCGGAGGCTTTGCGCACGCATCTCAAGGCTGGCGGGTTTGGCATGATTCTCTATCAGTGCGCGGACGCCGGTGAGATTACGGAGGACGAGGCACATAAGCTGGTCCGTTCCATGCTGACCGCAGGCGTGGACACGACAGTGAATGGGATCGGCGCAGTGCTATACGCGTTGGCCCGCTATCCTGAGCAATGGGAAAAGATGCGCGCTGATTCTGCGCGCCTCGCAAAAGCGGCCTTTGAAGAGGCGGTACGATTCGAATCCCCGGTACAGACCTTTTTCCGCACCACAACCTGTGCCACCGAGCTTGGCGGGGTAAGACTCGAGGAGGGGCGCAAGATCCTGCTATTCCTCGGGGCCGCCAATCGCGATCCTCGTCATTGGCAAAATCCTGACGAATACAACATCGAACGCAAAGTCTTGGGTCATGTCGGATTCGGTGCCGGTATCCACGTCTGCGTCGGCCAACTGCTGGCCCGATTGGAGGGAGAAGTCGTGCTACAGGCGCTGGCGAAGCATGCCAGGCGGATCGAGCTCGCCGGCGAGCCGGTACGCCGCTTCAACAATACTCTGCGTGGCTTGAAACGCTTACCGCTGCGCTTCGTGCCCGCCTAAAACCGCCTTGTGGTCGTAATTTTCTTTGGCGCCGGATGCAGGTGCGTCTGGCTATATATATGCCCCTTCCCGTCAATGCGCGTCAAGACGCGAATCTCGCGCTTTTCGCAAGTTATACGTTGAAGCGAAAGTGCATCACATCGCCTTCCTTGACGATGTACTCCTTGCCCTCCAATCGCAGCTTGCCCGCTTCCTTGGCGCCCGCCTCGCCCTTGTAGCGGATGAAATCCTCGTAGGCAATCACTTCCGCGCGAATGAAGCCGCGTTCGAAATCCGTATGAATCACCCCGGCGGCCTGCGGCGCGGTGGCTCCCGCGTGCACCGTCCAGGCGCGCACCTCCTTCGGGCCGGCCGTGAAATAAGTCTGCAATCCGAGCAATGAATACCCGCCGCGGATCACGCGATTGAGTCCCGGCTCGTCCAGTTTCAGTTCCGCCAGGAACTCCGCCCGGTCGGCCTCTTCGAGTTGCGCAATCTCGGCTTCGATGGCGGCGCAGATCGGCACCACGATGGCGCCCTCCGCCGCGGCGATCGCGCGCACCCGGTCGAGTCGCGGGTTATCGGTGAATCCGCTCTCATCGACGTTGGCGACATACATCACGGGCTTGTCGGTCAGCAGGTGCAAATCGCGCAACAAGGCATGATCGTGCGCGTCGAGCTTGAGCAGCCGAACGGCCTTCGCTTGATTCAAGCTGGGCCCGCACCTTCTCCAGCAGGTCCCGCAATCTCACGGCATCCTTGTCCGCCGCCTTAGCCGCCTTCAGCGCCTTCTGGTACGCCCGCTCGACGCTGTCGAGATCCGCCAGCGCCAGTTCGGTATTGATGACTTCGATGTCGCTCGCCGGATCGATCTTGCCGGCCACATGAATGATGTCGTCGTTCTCGAAACACCGCACCACGTGCGCAATAGCGTCGACTTCGCGAATGTGCGCAAGAAACTTGTTACCCAATCCCTCGCCCTTCGAGGCCCCGGCGACCAGTCCTGCGATATCCACGAACTCCACCGTGGTCGGCAGAATCTTCTCCGGATGCACGATGGCGGCAAGCTTCTCCAGCCGCGGATCCGGCACCGGCACCACGCCCACATTCGGATCAATGGTGCAGAAGGGATAATTCTCCGCGGCGATCTGCGCGCGCGTCAGCGCATTGAACAGGGTGGATTTGCCGACATTCGGCAACCCGACGATTCCGCAGCGAATGGGCATCAGACTTTCCCTGCACGGCTGTGCAGCCGGGTCATGGCGCGTTCCGCGCCCTGTTCGAGCAGCAGCGGCATGCAATCCGCCGCCGTGCCGACCGCATTCCAAAATCAGATCCTCTTCGGCGCGCGGCGCGCGCGTCAACACGTAGTCGATGACTTCGGCCTTGTTGCCGGGATGGCCGATGCCTAAGCGCATGCGCCAGAACGTTCTCGCCGATATGCGCGATGGTATCGCGCAAACCGTTGTGGCCGCCGTGGCCGCCGCCCTGCTTCAAGCGCACGCTGCCCACCGGCAGATCGAGTTCGTCGTGCGCCACCAGGATCTCCTCGGGAGGATCTTGTAGAACTCGCTCAACTGGCGGATCGATAGGCCGCTGCGATTCATGTAGGTCGTCGGCTTCAACAGCACGAGCTCGTTGCCGCTCGATGCTGATCCGCGCGGTCTCGCCCGAATATTTCCGGTAGTCGCGAAACTCTCCGCCATGACGGCGCGCAAGCAGGTCCACGAACCAGAAACCCGCGTTGTGGCGGGTCACCTGATGTTCCGGGCCTGGATTGCCCAGACCGACGATGATGCGCAACGGTAAACCAGCCATCGGACGCACTCACCCAAGCCTTATAAAAGACAAGGGCCGTCATACCGACGGCCCCGCTGACACAACGCTGATGAGAAGCTTACTTCTTGGCGTCTTTCTTTGCCGGTTCCTTCTTGGCTTCCTCCTTCTTCGCAGGCGCGGCCGTCTTCGCCGCATCCGCACCCGCCGCCGGAGCCGCTGCTGCCGCTGCTCCCGCCGCCGGTGCCGCCGCTGCGCACCCTCCGCTGCCGGCGCTGCCGCCGCTGCCGCTGCGTCGGTTCGGGCTCTTCGGCACGCGGGCTGTGAATCGCCACCACCGCCGCATCTTCCTTCGCCAGTTCCACCAGCACCACGTCCTGCGGGAATCTTCAGCTGCGATAAGATGGATGCTCTCGTTGAGCGACAGCCCGGAAATGTCGACTTCGATGAATTCCGGCAAGTCCTTCGGCAGGCAGGACACTCTCCACCTCGTTGCGCATATGCGACACGATGCCGCCCTGGGACTTGACGCCCGGCGAAATCGCCGCGCCGGTGAAATGCAGCGGAATGCTGATGCGGATCTTCTCGTTCTCTTCGACGCGCTGAAAGTCGACGTGCACGATGGCATTCTTGAACGGGTGGCGCTGCACGTCCTTCAAAATGGCCGCCTGCGTCTGATCGCCCACCTTCAAATTGAGGATGGTCGAATAAAAGCGCTCGTTCTCGAGCATGATCAACAGCTTCTGATGGCTCAAAGTCAGGGTACGCGCGGCCAGATGCCCGCCATAGAGAATTGCCGGAACTTTTCCGTCGTGACGCAGGCGGCGGCTCGCACCTTTGCCTTGCGTCTCGCGGAACTCGGCAACGAGTTCGAAAGAGGTTTTCATAATCTTCTCCAGTTACATCACAAACACGGCGCCCTCGCATCGCGACCAATTGCGAGGGCACCGACCTAATCAATATACAGCGAGCTCACCGACTCCTCGTCGCTGATGCGGCGGATGGTCTCAGCCAACAATCCCGCAACGCTCAGCTGGCGGATCCGCTTGCATGCCGTCCCGGCCTCCGACAGCGGAATGGTGTCGGTGACCACCAACTCATCCAATACCGATTTCGAAATGCGCTCGATCGCCGCGCCCGACAACACCGGATGCGTGATGTAGGCCACCACCTTGAGCGCGCCCTCGTCTTTCAGCGCCTGCGCGGCCTGGCACAGCGTGCCGGCCGTATCCACCATGTCATCGACCAGCACGCAGGTCCTGCCCTCGACCTCGCCGATGATGTTCATCACCTTCGATTCATTCGGCCGCGGCCGGCGTTTGTCGATGATGGCCAAGTCCGCATCGTCCAAGCGCTTCGCCAGCGCCCGTGCGCGCACCACGCCGCCGACATCCGGCGACACCACGATCATGTTCTGGTACTTCTGCTTCCAGACCTCGCCGAGCAGCACCGGCGATGCGTACACGTTGTCCACCGGGATGTCGAAAAAACCCTGGATCTGATCCGCGTGCAGATCGACCGTCAGCAATCGATCGACGCCCGGCGCGCGCAATCATGTTCGCCACCAGCTTGGCGGTGATGGCCACGCGCGTGGCGCGCGGCCGCCGGTCCTGGCGCGCGTAGCCGAAATACGGCACCACCGCCGTGACCCGCTTCGCCGAGGCGCGCCGGCAGGCGTCGGCCATCATCAGAAGCTCCATCAAATTCTCGGCCGGCGGATGCGTCGGCTGCAGGATGAACACGTCGCGTCCGCGCACGTTCTCCCTCAGCTCGACGCTCACCTCGCCGTCGCTGAATCGATCCACATCGGCGCGACCCAACGGCACGTGCAAATGCCGGGTGATCTCCTGCGCGAGCGCGGGCATTCGCATTGCCGGTGAACACGGCGATCGACAATGAACCGAATTCATTATTTTGCGACATCGACCTTGCTCAAATTGGCTGGGGTGGAAGGATTCGAACCTCCGTATGGCGGGATCAAAACCCGCTGCCTTACCGCTTGGCGACACCCCAACTTGGAAAACTACAATCGACGAACTCGGCATTCAGCTCAGGTCCGCAATCCTTCAAGCAAGGGCGAGTCATTCAGTCCGCGAGCCAAAAAACCCTCAAACGCCGGCGGCAACTTGCGCAATAATTTCGCGGCCGCGATCCATGAGTCTCACAGGCCAAAAAAACACAGGCCCCAGTGCCAGTCAGGCGCGCAGAACCGAAGACCGACAGCCAATCGAGCGCATGTGCGACCTCAGGATAACGGCGCCGCACCACGCCCAAGCAATCGTTCCTTCCACCGGACGCCAGGAAACCGTGAATTGTGATGGGCGCAGAATTCCTTGTCAATTCAGGATCTTGAAATACTTCGGCGGTGCTGACAGACACATTCGGCTTTAAAATCAAATAGTTAGTCTCCGGCGGCGCCAGCGGCGGATACAAGGGGTCAGGCGTTCCCCGACCCCTTCCGCCCACGCGACTGCGGCCGTGGACGAATACCGGCACGTCCGCCCCCAATTTCAGACCCAGCGCCGCCAGCTTTTCCGGCGGCCAATGGAGTCCCCACAGATGATTGAGCGCCACCAGGCAGGTGGCCGCATCGGAACTCCCGCCTCCCAAACCGCCGCCGATGGGGATGCGCTTGATCAAGCCGATGTCGGCGCCCAGCCGACAGGCCGACGCTGCCTTGCAGCGCCTCGGCCGCGCGCACGCAGAGATCTGCGCTCGGCGGACATTCCGGCGATCTCCACCGCGCGGCGAATCGCCCCGTCGGCGCGCACGCTCGATGCGTGATTTCATCGCACAAGATCGACGAATTGAAAACAGGTTTGCAGTTCGTGATAGCCGTCGGGCCGCCTTCCTAAGATATGCAGGAACAGATTGAGCTTGGCCGGCGCCGGCCACGCGGGCTGCGCTCAGAGCGCTCATTGGTGACCAGTCCCAATGATCGATGACGATGCGCACCCGCACGTCGTCGCGGCTCAAGACCAGGTGCGCGGGCAGCAAGTCGCCGGCGACCGGCATGTAGCGATCGTAATCGATGCTCCAGCCGGCCTGGCTCAACTGTTGGGCGCGGTCCTGATCGTTGCGCGTCACCGTCAAAGGCGGCGCGGGATCGGGCACGCCGAGCAGCCAGTAGCGCAAATTGTCGAGCGGCAACTCGAACCCCAACTTGTCCTGCAGCTGCGACAACACCGCGTCGCTCGGCGGCGCGCCGTTCAAGCGACAGTCCCTTCGGGCGTCCTGCTTGAGCACCAGCGCGCCGATGCCGAACGGCCCCGCCAGATGCACTTCCGCGTACCTGTCCGCCTGCCGCCAATTCAACGTGGCCTGCCAGCCCTGTGTGCCGAGGGCAACGGCGGCGCGGCCATCGAGTTGCCAACGCATCGCGCGTCTGCAATTCGCTGGCGCGCCGCTGGTCCCAGTGCGTCGCACGGCGGCCGCGGTGCGCGGTGCGTCGCGCACGCAGGCAACGCGCGCAGCAACGCAAAATCAACGCCAATGCGCGCCGCATGGCTAGTCAGTTCGCGGATGTCAGGCGCTGCCGCGTCGACTTGAGCAATTGATTGTCGGCGTCGAAGGCGCTGGCTTCGGACCAGATTCGCTGCGCTTCGTCCGGCTTGCCCAGCCGCCACAGCACTTCGCCCAAGATGCGCCGCGATGTCGCCGTCGTGATCGTCCGCATAGGCCGCCGTCAAGATACGGCAACGCCTCGGCCGTGCGGCCCTGGCGGTACAGTACCCAGCCCAAGCTGTCGAGAATCGCCGCATTTTTTGGCGCCGCGGCATGCGCGCGTTCGATCAGCTTGCGGGCCCGCGAGAGTTCTTGGTCGTGATCGGCCAGCGTGAATCCCAGCGCATTCAAGGCCGCCGGATCGTTGGGCCGCGCCTTCACGACCTGCAGTCAATTCACGCAGGCGGCTCGGAAACCAGTCCCTGTTCCTCATAGACGGACGCCGTCGCATAGCGCAATTCCACGCTGTCCGGATAGTCCATCATCGCCCTTTTCCAGCACCTCGAACGCCCTCGGGTACATCGCTGGATCGCACGTACATGCGGGCGCGCGCCGTCAAGAATCTCCGGTGCGCGCTGCGGCTCATCCTCGATCAGCCGGTCGAGCAACTCGTCGGCGGCGCTCGGCGCGCCGTGCTTGTGCAGCAAGGCGGCAGCTCGCAGCAAGGCCGGCACCACGTTCTCGCCGCTCTGCACCTGCGCGATAAAAGCGCAGCGCGCGTTCCGGATCGTCGTTGCGATCCGCGATCAGCGCCAGATAGTAGAATGCGTCATCGAGAAACTTGCCCGTGTTGCAGCAGCTGCCGGAATTTGGCCGCCGCCGCATCGAAATGCCCCTGTTGAAATTCGAGCAGCCCCAGCAGGCGCAACGCCACCGGCGGTCGATTCAGGATTGCGCGCCAGAATTTCCAGTTGCTCGCGTCGCCTCCGGCATATCGCTGCGCCGTCATCAGCAGCACCGCATAGTCGAAGCGATTGGTCGGCGAGGCATCGCGCCTCGAGCTGCGCCTGCGCGGCGCGCAAGCGGCTCCTCGACATCGCCCGCCATGATCCGCGCGCGCAGCCAGCGTCTGCGCCAATTCGCTGTGCGCCGCCTGTCTGCGCGTCGTTGCTCGCTCGCTGCCTCGATCGCCAGCGCGCCGCTCAAGCTGTGCACCGCGGCGGCCGGATCGTCCGCGCGCATCGCCGCAATCCCTTGGATCCGCAGTGCCGACGGCGAGGCTGGAAAGTACGACGCCAATCGATCGGCGAGCTGGTGCGCGCCGAAGACATTTTCATCGGACCCCAGATCGGTCTCCACATCGGCGAACTCGGCATCGAGTCCCGCCGGAGAATTCAACAAGACGACGCGATAATGAGCCGCGGCTTCGTCGACCTTGTCGAGCGCCAACGCGGCTCGGGCCGCGGCGCGTTGTGCCTGCAGCGATTTCGGATCGACCTCGAGCCAGCGCGCCGCGACGCTCGGCCATGAGCGACGGCTGCAGCGTCTCGGCCGTGACTTCGGTGGCGCGCTGCAAGAGCGCGGGATCCGTCTCATGCGCCGCTGCGGCCGCATATTGAATCGCGGCGACGCGCGGCTGCTGACGCGCTAGGGCTATCTCACCCGTGACGGTATAAAATGCCTGCGGCGCGCGGTCTCGGACTTGGCATGAGTCGCCGCGCAGGCGCTCAAAACGAGCACGCTCAAGCCCAAACCAGCCCTGGCAATGATTGAAAACGAGAACACGGCCGCACTATAGCGAAATGAATAACCCGATGCCGCGGATTCATCCTTGATCTGGCGGTGCGTCATACACCAGAATCCCTTAAAACTCGGGCCAAAGCGCTTCCATGGCATTCAATATCCTCGGTATCAATCATAAAACCGCACCGGTCGCGCTGCGCGAAAAGGTGGCGTTCAGCGAGGATCGGCTGGCCGCGGCATTGCTGACGCTTGCGTAGCGAGTTGGGGGTCGCCGAGGCGTTGATTCTGTCGACGTGCAATCGCACCGAGGTGTACTGGGCCGGCACGGCCAGCGGCGCGGAGCTGTCGCAATGGCTGGAACGCCATCACGGCAATAACCTCGACCTCGCCGCCAGTCTCTATGTGCATCAAGAATCGCGCGCGATTGAGCACACCTTCAGCGTGGCCTCCGGGCTCGATTCCATGGTGCTCGGCGAGGTGCAAATCCTCGGTCAATTGAAAGACGCCTACCGCATCGCGCAGGAAAGCGGCAGCACCGGCCCGATCCTCAATAAGCTGTTTCAGGCCGCTTTCTCGGCCGCCAAACGCGTGCGCACCGAAACTCGCATCGGCGCCAACGCCGTGTCGCTCGCTTCCGCGACGGTCAGCCTGGCGCGGCGCGTGTACGAAGATTTGAGCGCCCATAACGTCCTGCTGGTCGGTGCCGGCGACATGAATGCGCTGACGGCGCGGCATTTCATGAGCGCCGGCGTCAAGCGCATGGTGATCGCCAACCGCACCCTGGAAAGGGCGCAAACGCTCGCGCGGCGAGCTCAATGCCCACGCGGTGGCCTTGACGGATCTGGAGCGTGAACTGGCCGAGGCGGACATCGTCATCAGCTGCACGGCGAGCCCCGAGCCTCTGATCAGCAAACGCGGCGGTCGAAGCGGCCATTCGCGCCCGGCGCCGGCGGCCGATTTTCATGGTGGATATGGCGGTGCCGCGCGATATCGATCCCGAACGTCGCCGACCTGGAAGATGTCTATCTGTTCTCCATCGATGACCTGCAGCAGCTGGTGGACGAGAATCATGCAGCAGCGCGAAGTGGCGGCGGGCGGTGCGCGCCTGCTCATCAACGAAGAGGTGGCGCGTTTTCTCGCCGAATCGCGCGCGCAAGACGCGGGGCCGGCCATTCGTGCGCTGCGCCAGCAGGCGGACGGGATTCGCCAGCAGACCGTGGAGCAGGCGCGGCGCATGCTGGCGGCCGGCAAATCCACCGATGAGGTCATCGATTACCTCGCCAACACCCTGACCAACCGGCTGTTGCATGCGCCGACCCAGGCTCTGCGCCAGGCGGCCGAGCTGACCGATTTGGCGCTCGCCGAGACCGTTACCCGGCTTCTGACCGAAGAACGCGACCGGCACTAGGGCCTGAGGCCTCAAGGCCGCTATAATCCGCGGCCATGAAAGATTCCATCCGGCGCAAGCTGGAAAAACTTGACGAACGCTTCGAGGAAATCAGCCGGCTGTTGTCCGACGCCGGCGTCATTTCCAAGCAAAATCAATTTCGCGAACTCTCGATGGAGTACTCGCGGCTCGAGGACCTGGTCGGCCGCTATCGGCGCTTCTTGGCGCTTGAGGGCGACGCGGCGACGGCGCGGGAATTGGCGGCCGACAAGGATCCTGCCACCCGAGCCATGGGCGAGGAGGAACTCGCCGACTTGAATCCGCGTCTCTTGGGCGAAGAACTCGAGTTGCAGCGCCTGCTGGTGCCCAAGGATCCGCACGATGACAGCAATATCTTCCTGGAGGTCCGCGCCGGCACGGGCGGCGATGAGGCCGCCATCTTTGCCGGCGATCTGTTTCGCATGTACGCCCGCTATGCCGAATCCAAGGGCTGGGGCGTCGAGGTCTTGAGCGAGAGTCCCGGCGAACACGGCGGCTACAAGGAAATCATCAGCCGCATCATCGGCCGCGGCGCGTATTCGTTGCTGAAATTCGAATCCGGCACCCATCGGGTGCAGCGCGTGCCGGCGACCGAAGCGCAGGGACGCATTCACACCTCGGCGTGCACGGTGGCGATCCTGCCGGAACTGGAAGAAGTCGAGGCGGTGGACTTGAATCCCGCGGATCTGCGCATCGATACCTATCGCTCCTCCGGCGCCGGCGGCCAGCACGTCAACAAAACCGACTCGGCCATTCGCATCACCCACTTGCCCACCGGCATCGTGGTGGAATGCCAGGACGAGCGTTCGCAGCATAAGAATCGCTCGCGCGCCATGTCGCTGCTCAAGGCCAAGCTGCTGTCCGCGGAACGCGAGAAGCAGCAGAGCGCGCAGGCGCAATCGCGCAAACTGCAGGTGGGTTCCGGCGATCGCTCCGAGCGCATCCGCACCTACAATTTTCCGCAAGGCCGCGTCACGGACCATCGCATCAATCTCACGCTGTACAAGCTCGACGACGTGATGAACGGCAATCTCGACGAATTGGTGCGCGCGCTCAATCAGGAACATCAGGCCGAAGAGCTGGCGAACCAGGTCGAATGAACACCGTGGCCACGATCGCCGAAGCCGTGAAGAACGCCGCGCGCGCGCTTGGCACGCGCACAGCGAATCGCCGCGTCTCGACGCGGAATTGCTGCTGGGCAACCTGCTGGGTCTGCCGCGCTCGGCATTGATCGCGCGCGGCGATGAAGCCGTCGCCGCGGAATGATGAGCACGCCTACGCCGTGCTGATCGCCAAGCGCGCCGGCGGAGTACCGGTTGCCTACCTCACGGGCAGCCGCGAGTTCTGGTCGCTGCCGCTCAACGTCTCGCCCGCGGTGCTGGTGCCGCGGCCCGGAAACCGAACTCTTGGTCGAGCATGCGCTTACAGCTTGCATGCCGCGCGATGCAGGTCATGCACGGTTTTGGATCTGGGCACCGGCAGCGGCGCCATTGCGCTTGAGCCTCGCCGCACGAGCGTCCGCACTGGGCAGATCACGGGCGTCGACATCTCGCCGCCGGCGCTCGAAGTCGCGGCGCAAAATGCCCGCGACCTCGAAGCTCGCGCGCATTCGACTGGCGCTTGGGTACCTGGTTCGACGCCGTGCCCGGCCGAGCGATTTCGATCTGATCGTCGCCAATCCGCCCTACCTTGCCGCGCATGACCCGGCGCTCGCGACGCTGTGCCGCGGAGCCGGCGCATCGCGCTGATCGCCGGGCCCTACCGGGCTCGAGGCGCTGGCGCGCCATCATTGCGCAGGCGCCGCTGCATCTGCATGCACGCGGCTGGCTGGCATTGGAACATGGCGCGACGCAAGCGCTCGATGTCGCACAGCCTGCTGCGAGCAGCGCGGTTTGCTTCGATTCGCACCTACTCCGATTTTTCAGGCAGGCCCCGCGTTACGCTGGGAACCGTTCACACACAACACTAGGAATTCCCATGATCCGCTTCGAAACCACGCTTGGGCGACTTCACCATTGAGTTATTCGAGAAGGAGGCGCCCGAATCGGTCGCCAATTTCAAGCGCTACATCGACGATGGCTTCTTCGACGGCACGATTTTTCATCGCATCGTTCCGGGCTTCGTCATCCAGGGCGGCGGCTTCACGGAAGACATGACGCAGAAGAAAACCAAGCCGCCGGTCAAGAACGAGGCCGACAATGGCCTGAAGAACAAGCGCGGCACGCTTATCCATGGCGCGCACCAATGACATCAACAGCGCCACATCGCAGTTCTTCGTGAATCTGAAGGACAACGATTTTCTCGACCACTCGCGCGGCAATTTCGGCTACGCGGTGTTCGCGCAAGGTGACCGAGGGCATGGATGTCATCGACAAGATCGCGGCGGTGGAAACCGGCCGCAAGCGCGGCTTCGACGATGTGCCCGGTCGAAGCGGTGATCATGAAGAGCGTGCGCCGGGTCAAATGCTTAACGCGGCGTGGCCCAAAAGAAATCATTCTTTCGGCCGGCTGGCACGGTCGATCCTGGGGCTGGCCGTGATCTTTGCATCGCGGCCAGCGTCTCTGCGTGGCTGCTGCTGCGCTGGGTCAATCCGCCCTTCAGCGCGTTCATGGCGGAGACGCAGATCGCCGCCTGGGCGAAGCACGATCGCACCTATGTGTTGCGTCATCGCTGGGTGGATTTGAATCAAATCTCGCCGAACCTGCCCCTGGCCGTGGTCGCCTCGGAAGATCAGAAATTTCCCGAGCACTGGGGTTTCGATGTGGAGGCCATCGAAAAAGCCTACGAACTGAATCAGCACAGCCATCGCGTGCACGGCGCCAGCACCATCAGCCAGCAAGTCGCCAAGAATCTATTTCTCTGGTCCGGGCGCAGCTATTTTCGCAAGGGGCTGGAGGCCTATTTCACCGTGTTGATCGAGGCCTGCTGGCCCAAGCGGCGGATCTTGGAGATCTACCTGAACATCGCCGAATTCGGCTACGGCATCTACGGCGCGGAGGCCGCCGCGCAGCGCTTCTTCCACACCTCAGCCGCGCGGCTCACGCGCAGCGACGCGGCGTTGCTCGCGGCGGTGCTGCCGAATCCAAAGCGGCTTATCCGCCGCGCGCCGTCGGCTTACGTGCAGCAGCGGCGCGACTGGATTCTAGGACAGATGCAGGCGCTCGGCGGCCCGGAAATGCTTGGCGAGATCGACGCCTACCCGAACCGGCGCCGCTAGAATTCGCTCCAGGATTTCCGGAATTTCGAACACCGCGCGATTGTGGATGCGCCGCGACGCTCGCGCGCGATACACCTCGATGTCGGTCCGCGACCTGCGCGACGCCGCCGCGAATGGCCTTGAATGAATCCAGCACCACGCCGGCGCCGTTCTCCTCGACCCATTCGGTGTTGTAGCGCTCCTGCGGCATGGTCCAGGCATTGCGCACCACGATGACCGGCAGGCCCTGCTGCACCGCCTCGCTGATGCTGCCGGGACCTGGCTTGCCGACGAAGAAGTCGCTGAGCTGCATGTAGTAGCGGATCTGCGAGGTGAAACCGACCACCAGGCGCGGCGCCGCGGCGATTCGCATGGCTCGCAGCTGCTCGGCGAGCAGCGGCATTGTGGCCGCACGCCAGAATCAGCTGCGTGTCATCGAGGCGCTTGGCGATTCCGCGCATGACCCGCGATCCATGGCCGCCGAACATCACCATGCCCGTGGGCCGATCCGGATCGAGCTGCAGTTTCTGCATTTCGGCGCGCCGATCGAGGCTCAAGTCGCGGTAAAAATCCGGACTGATGATCATGCCGGAGGTCTCGTGAATATGCGCATCGTCGTAGCCGGCGGCGCGCGCTTGCGCTAGCGCGCGCGGCGTTCCGCAGATCAAATGCTGCGCCTGATGGGGCTCGATCCAAAAGTGCGGCGGGAAATCCGCGAAATCCGTGAGTATGGTCACGTAGGGCACGTGCGGCCGGGCCGAGCCTCGAGGCCTGATACATGGCGCGGTTGAAATTCGGCACCAGCGACACCACCAGATCCGGCTGCGTCGCCTGCCAGTGGCGGCGCAATTGACTGATCAAGGATTTGTGGCTCAAGCGAATCAGCATCTGCAGTATGCGCAATTCCTGCGCCAAGCCCAAAGTCCAGCCGCGCGCCAGGCGCACGTTATAGTAGTCTTCCGGCTTAACGCCGGTGGTTCTGCGAAACATATCCTGCGGATCGAGGACTTCGAACAGATTGACCAGTCTGACCTGCCAGTCTCTAGCCTGCTCGCGAATCGCCGCCTCGAGGGCAGTCGGCGGCCGAGCGATGCCCTCCCCCCGCGTTGATGTACACGAGATCGATTGTTGTCATTCTGACCTCATTTTAGTGCGCGAGTGTGACCAACCGATGAAATTCCTGCTTAGCGATGAGCGCCCTGGCGCTCATGGTGAACGCCGTCGTGCTGGCGCAGTCGCCCGCAAGTTTGCCCGCCAATGCCACGCGCCTGAATCACGGGCGCTTCGAGGATTTCGTGGTTTACGCGCCGACGGCGCGGCAACCAGCTTTGTGCTGTTCCTGTCCGGCGATGAGGGCTGGAACGCCGCGGCGCAGGCCATGGCACTTGCACTGGTGCAGCAGGGCGCCATGGTGGCCGGCATCGATCTGCCGAAGTTCAAAGCGATGCTGGAAGCAGACGGCGCGGACTGCGTGTTCCCGGACGGCGATCTGGAAAACTTGAGTCACTTCGTCCAGGCCTACTTTCACAACCCCAGCTATCTTGCGCCACTGCTGGCGGGGATTTCGATCCGGCGGCACCTTGGCGTACGCAGTGCTGGCGCAGGCGCCGAAGGACACTTTTGCCGGCCGCTCTGACCTCGGGCTTCTGTCCTCGTTTCAATTGGGACAAGCCGCTGTGCAAAGGTTCGGGACTCGAATCGGTACGCAGGCCGCAGGCTTCGGCGTGGATCTGCTGCCGATCAAATCCCTTGAGCAATCCATGGGTCAGCATCGAGAGCCCGCAGGATGCACGCTGCCCGATAAGCCAAGTCCGCGAGTTCGTGGCCGAGGTGCACGGTGCGGCTAGCGCTGTGGTTCCACCAAACTTAAGGGAGCCGGCCTTCAGCGCCGCCTTCGCCAAGCTCGCAACGCCAAACCCGAGCCTGCAGGTTGCGCCGCCGCCCGCGGCGTTGGGCGATCTGCCGGTGATCGAGGTCGCGGCACAACCCGGCGGTGCAGTCTTCCGATGCATTCGCCATCATCATGTCCGGCGATGGCGGCTGGGCGGGATTGGATCAGGACATCGCCGCCGCTTTAAGCGCGAAAGGCATTCCCGTGGTCGGCTTGGATTCTTTGCGCTACTACTGGACCCCGCGCACGCCGGATAGGCCTGGCGGCGGATACTGACCGGATGATTCGCTACTACCTGGCGCACTTCGGCAAGAAACACGTGCTGCTCATCGGCTATTCACAGGGCGCCGACGTGCTGCCTTTCGCGGTAAATCGCCTGCCGCCGGCAACCCGCGCACGCGTGGCCTTGACCGCAATCCTGGGAATGTCCGAGCACGCACTATTTGAATTTCACGTCAGCAGCTGGATCTCGGACGATAATTCCGGGCCGCCGACCCTGCCCGAGGTCAACCGCATTAGCGGCGTGCCGGTGCTGTGCATTTATGGCGAAGACGAGAAGGACTCCCTGTGTCCGAAACTCGACGCGCACCGCATTCAAGGTGGTGAAGGTCAAAGGCGGCCATCAT
Source organism: uncultured Gammaproteobacteria bacterium (assembly GCA_963787695.1). Taxonomy (GTDB): domain Bacteria; phylum Pseudomonadota; class Gammaproteobacteria; order Steroidobacterales; family Steroidobacteraceae; genus Bog-1198. The sequence continues at coordinate 3,057,593 of CAWBDX010000002.1, read as the reverse complement.
TTCGACGGCGATTATGCCGGTCTCGCGCGCGAAATCCTGGCGGCGGCGAAACATTGACGCTCAGCTTAAGGCACGCCAAAGGGCCTGCCGCGCACGGCCGTGTAGACAGCATCCAAACTGTTCAGACTGCTGATACTCGCCACTCCACCGACAACGATCGGATCGCCGAGCGAGAGAACCCTGCCATCGGCGTTCGCGAACGCCGGCCAGTAGGTAAGCCCCGGACCATTGGGATCGCCGGACTTCGCGAAGTTGGTCCAATAGCCCGACATTTGCTCCGCGAGATGTCGATCCGCGTCGGTCCAGCGCCAGGGCGCCTGGTTCAGATGGTCGAATACATACCATAGTTCGGCAAAGTGGCTGGCGCCCCAACCCTCATAGACCGAGCCCACCGGGAACGGCGGCTTGTGTCGAAACGAGTAATAGTAAACAGGGCTGTGACCGGTTGTGGCCTGCAGCCTGGCCCAGGCCCACATGTCCCAGCCGAAGCGCAGATCGCGCTCCAAGTCGAGCCGCGCTTGTTTCGCCTCTTCATCCGTCGCGTGCGGATAGGCCGCCATTATTGGCGGGGGCAATGCGCCGAAACTCGATTCGACGTCCTTGTCGAACGTGGCGGCCTTCACCCCGCTGACGTCGGTCAACGCTCTTGCTTCCTCGACGTTCGAACCGATCAGCAGTGGCACGTCATTTTGACGCCCGGAAACAAAGGCCTCGTAAGGTGCAACAGGCAACACATAAGGTTCAATCACCGGATGCGTGACGCCGCCGGCATCCGTGCCGCCGCGCAGGGCCGCGGCCGGCAGTTCGCGTAGCTTTTGCAGTGAACCCGTTCCGAGCGTCGCCGCATATTTCTCGCCGTCACGCTCCGCATTGACCAGCAGGTAGTTGGGCGCGAGCTGCAGGGGCTCGAATAATCCACCACTTTCACCGATGGCACGCTGAAACAAGCCCTTGGCTTTAGGCGACGCCATCAGCACGCTGACCGATATTGCTCCCGAGGATTGACCGGCGATCGTGACGCGTTTGGGATCGCCCCCGAAAGCGGCGATGTTGCGTTGAATCCATTCGAGCGCCGCGATCTGATCCATGAGCCCATAGTTTCCGGACGACCGGTGCGCCGATTCGCGTGTCAGTTCTGGAAGCGCCAGAAAACCCAGCGGGCCGAGCCGGTACGCAATCGTCACCACGAGTACTTGCTGGTGCGCGAGCCGGTCGCCCCAGTACAGCGGCATTGAAGCCGAGCCATTTCGGTAGCCGCCGCCGTAGATCCATGCGATCACCGGAACCGGCTTTCGCGTACGCGGCGGCGCCCAGATGTTGAGATAAAGACAATCCTCGCTCATCGCGGGTGGTGCCTCGCCCGGCATGGACACCCCCTCTTGCATGCATGCGGGGGCGAACGCTTCTGTCTTACGCGTGCCCGTCCAATGCTTGCTGGCTGAGGGAGGCCGCCAACGCAATTCGCCGAGTGGCGGGGCGGCGAATGGGACGCCCTTGTAGACGCTCAAGCCGCCTTCGCGAACACCGGAAATAAAGCCAGACTCCGTTGGCACTGCTTGCGCGCGGGCGACGCCGGCCAGCGGAATGGCCGCGAACAGCAGAGCAATAAATTGCCAACGTGGGCGCATGGACATCCTAGATCCGCTTTTCCGCCGCCATCCAGTCGTAGCAGTCCTTCACCATGTCCTTCAGGGCGACGATTCGGTATCCCAGCTCGCGCTGCGCCTTGGCGGAAGTGACGCTGAGCTTCCGGCCGATCAGGAGTCGGCCATTTCCGAAGTTATCGGCGGCGGCTTGCCGGTGAAATTGGCTCGCGAAATCGCCGCCGATGGCAATGAGGCGCAGCAGCGCGAGGGATGTCTCCTTGTCCGGCGCCGGCTTGCCCAGCAGCGCGGAGACCTCGCGGCACCAGATCCATCATGGTTTTATTTTCGCCGCCGAGCAGGTACGCTGCCGCCATTCTGCGCCCTTGTCGGCGGCGGCGATATGCGCCGCGACGCACTTCCCGCACATGCGTGAAGGTCAGCAACGAGGGCGGCACCCCGGGCAGTTTGCCGTCGCGAACCATCACGAACAAGCCGCGACCAGGTGCCGATGTCGTAGGGTCCCATGATGGCACCCGGCTGCATGATCACGACTTCGAGGCCGCTGCGCCACGGCGGCGCGCGCGATCTCCTGCGCCTGCCACTTGGTGCTCTGATAGTTGACCCGCGAATTCGCGGCGAGGCTGGGCGTCTCTTCGGTGATCTCGCCCGTCCACCGGACCATAGGCGGAAATCGATGAGGTCACCACCAGTCGCCGCACGCCGCGTGGCCAGCGCCGCCTCGACCACATTGCGCGTGCCATCGACATTGTCGCGAGTCTGCTCGGCATTGCCCCCGCGCCACATGTTGGTATTGCCGGCGACATGGAAAACGCGTGTCGGTTCCTTCGCGGGATGGCGCTCGCCAGCGCGGTGTCGGTGATCGCTCCGACCACGAGGCGTTCGGGCGAAACCGTTTGAGCATACTTCAAGTCCGAGATGCGCACGATGCAGCGCAGTGACGTCCCAACCACGGATCATCAACTCCTTGACCAGGTTGAGGCCGACAAATCCGGTTCCGCCGGTGACGAAAGCCGTACGCCCCGCGCTAGGCGGCATCAGCCGCGTCCTCCGGCGTCGGGCTCGTAGCCTAAGAGCGGCGCCAACCAGCGTTCTGCCTCGCTCAATGTGAATCCCTTGCGTTGCGCATAGCTCTGCCGACCTGATCGCGGTCGATCTTGCCGACGCCGAAATAATGCGCCTTCGGGTGCGAGAAATAAAACCCGCTGACGGCCGCGGTCGGAAACATCGCAAACGATTCGGTCAAACGAATCCGCACCGCCGCTCGGCGTCGAGCAGACGCCACAGCGCCGCCTTCTCGGTGTGATCGGGGCAGGCCGGGATACCCCGGCGCCGGTCGGATTCCCTGATACTCCTCGCGAATCAATCCCGCGTCGTCGAGCTGCTCGTTGCGGCGCATAGGCCCAGAATTCGCGCCGCACGCGCTCGTGCAGGCGTTCCGCCAGCGCCTCCGCCAGCCGATCCGCCAGCGCCTTGAGCATGATGCTGCTGTAGTCATCGTGCGCGCCTCGAATCGCGCCACATGTTCGTCGATGCCGATGCCTGCGGTCACGGCGAACGCTCCGATGTAGTCGGCGCGGCCGCTCTGACAGCCGGCGCGATGAAATCCGCTCAAACACAATTGCGCCTGATCCTGCGGCTTGGACTTTTGCTGGCGCAAGTGGTGCAGGCGCAGCTGCGACGCTCTGCCGGCCCTCGTCGGTGAACACCTTGATGTCGTCGTCGCCGATGCTGTTGGCCGGGAAGAATCCGACCACGGCGCGCGCCTTGAGCCATTTTTCCGCGATCAAGTGTCTGCAGCATGCGCGTGGCATCCGCATACAGGCTGCGCGCCGCTTCGCCCACGACCTTGTCCTGCAGGATGTCGGGAAACTTGCCGGCGAATTCCCAGGCATTGAAAAACGGCATCCAGTCGATATACGGCATCAGTTCCTGCAGCGGATAGTCATCGAACGCGCGGGTGCCGAGGAAGGTCGGGCACCGGCGGCGCATACGCCGGCCCAATCGATCTTGAATTTCTTGGCGCGCGCCTGCGGCAGCGACAACTGCGGCGCCTTGGCGCTCTTGTTGCGATGCTGCTCGCGCCGCCGCTCATGCTCCGCCTTGATGTTCGCGACATAGGCATCGCGCGAGCTCTCCGTGACCAGCTGCTGGCAGACCCCGACGGAGCGCGACGCATCCTTGACGTAGATCACCGCGCCCTGCGTACTGCGGATCGATCTTCACCGCGGTGTGCGCCGGCGATGTGGTCGCGCCGCCGATCAGCAGCGGCTGCTTGTATCCCAGGCGCTGCATCTCCTTGGCGACGTGCACCATTTCGTCCAGCGAGGGCGTGATCAGTCCCGACAGGCCGATGAGATTCGCGCCTTCGCGGGTCGCGGCCTCGAGGATTTTCTCGCAGGACGCCATGACGCCCAGATCCACGACTTCGAAGTTATTACATTGCAGCACCACGCCGACGATGTTCTTGCCGATGTCGTGCACATCGCCCTTGACGGTGGCGATCACGACCTTGCCGTTGGAGCGGCTGGCGCCGGACTTTTCCTTCTCGATGTAGGGAATCAGCACCGAGACGGCCTTTTTCATCACGCGCGCCGACTTGACCACCTGCGGCAGGAACATCTTGCCCGCGCCGAACAGATCGCCGACCACATTCATGCCGTCCATCAAGGGGCCTTCGATCACATCCAGCGGCCGCTTCGCCTGCAGGCGCGCCTCTTCGGTGTCCTCGAGACACGAATTCGTCCAGTCCCTTGATCAGCGCGTGCTGCAGGCGCTCGTCGACGGGCAGCTTGCGCCATTCCAGATCATCGCCGCGCTTCTGGTCGCAGCCGCCGCCTTTGAATCGCTCGGCGATCTCCAGCAGCCGCTCCGTGGCGTCCGCGCGGCGCGCCAGAATCACGTCCTCCACGCGCTCGCGCAGTTCTGCGTCGATGTCCTCGTAGATCGCGAGCTGGCCGGCATTGACGATGCCCATGGTCAAGCCCGGCGCGAATCGCGTGATACAGAAACACCGAGTGCATGGCTTCGCGCACGCGGTCGATTGCCGCGAAACGAAAACGACACATTGCTGACGCCGCCGCTGACATGCACCGCGGGCATGCGCTCCTTGATGGCCGCGGTCGCTTCGATGAAATCCAGGCTGTAGCGGTTGTGCTCCTCGATGCCGGTGGCCACGGCGAAGATGTTCGGATCGAAGATGATGTCTTCGGGCGGGAAATCGCAGCCGCTCGGTCAGAATGCGGTAGGCGCGCTCGCAGATCCTCACCTTGCGCTCGATGGTGTCGGCCTGGCCCGTCTCGTCGAAGGCCATGACCACCACGGCGGCGCCGTAGCGCAGGCACAAGCGCGCCTGCGTCAGAAATGCCTCCTCGCCTTCCTTCAGGCTGATCGAATTGACGATGCCCTTGCCCTGCACGCACTTCAGGCCCGCTTCGATCACCGACCATTTCGAGGAGTCGATCATGACCGGGCACGCGCGCGATGTCCGGCTCGCCGGCGATCAGGCTCAAGAACTTCACCATGGCCGCCTGCGAATCGAGCATGCCCTCATCCATGTTCACATCGATGATCTGCGCGCCGTTGGCCACCTGCTGCCGGGCCACGTCGACCGCGGCGCGCGTAGTCGCCCGCTTCGATCAGTTTGCGAAACTTGGCCGATCCGGTGACGTTGGTGCGCTCGCCGACATTGACGAACAAGCTGCTGCGCATCGATGGTCAAGCGGCTCCAAGGCCGCTCAAGCGGCAGGCCGGTGCGATGCCGCGGCACGATGCGCGGCGGCAGTCCCGCGACGGCGCGCACTGATGGCCCGGATGTGCTCGGGCGTCGTGCCGCAGCAGCCGCCCACCATATTGACGAAATCCGCTGGCCGCGAACTCGCGCAACGTCTCCGCGGTTTGCTTCCGGCGTCTCGTCGTATTCGCCGAAGGCATTCGGCAGACCCGGCATTCGGATAGGCGCAGACATAAGTGTCGGCGATGCGCGACAGCTCCTCGATATAGGGCCGCAGCTGCTTGCCGCCGAGCGCGCAATTGAGTCCGACCACCGCGGGCTGGCGTGGCGGATGGAATTCCAAAACGCCTCGGTGGTCTGACCCGACAGCGTGCGGCCCGAGGCATCGGTGATCGTGCCCGAGACGATGATGGGCAGCTCGCTCGCCCACCTCGTCGAACACCTGGCGCACCGCGAACAGCGCCGCCTTGGCGTTCAAGGTATCGAACACGGTCTCGATCAGAATCATGTCGACGCCGCCCTCGATCAGCGCGCGCGTGACCTCGGAATACGCCGGCCACCAGTTCATCGAAACTGATGTTGCGAAACCCGGGGTCGTTGACGTCGGGCGACAGCGAGGCGGTGCGGCTGGTGGGACCGAGCGCGCCGGCGACGAAGCGCTGCACGCCGGTCTGCGCCGCTACCTCGTCCGCGACCTGGCGCGCCAGGCGCGCGGCCTCCAGATTCAGCTCGCCGACCAGCGCCTGCATGCCGTAGTCCGCCTGCGAGACGGCGGTGGAATTGAAGGTATTGGTGGAAATGACATCCGCGCCCGCGTCGCAGGTAGTCGCGATGAATGTCGGCAATGATTTGCGGCTGCGTGAGCGCTCAGCAAATCGTTGTTGCCGCGCAGATCGCTGCGCCAGTCTGCGAATCGCTCGCCGCGAAATTGCTGCTTCGCTCAAGCGATGGCGCTGGATCATCGTGCCCATGGCGCCGTCGAATATCACCAGGCGCTGCTTGAGCAGCGCGGTAAAGGCATCGTGTCGCGGATCTGCCGGTGACGCGCCATCAAGCCACCCGCGCTTCGCTGATGCGCGGCCGCAGCCCCAGGGCGTGGCAGATCGCATAGGCTAAGTTCGGCGCGGTTCAAGGTGTAGAAGTGAAACTCATCGACGCCGTGCTCGCGCAGCCGCTGCACCTGTTCGATGGCCACGTTCGCGGCGATCATGCGGCGCGTCTCGGGATCGTCATCCAAGCCCGTCGAAGCGGCGGCGCAGCCAATCGGGCACCGATGGCGCCGCAGCGCGCGGCGAAGCGCAGCATTTGCGGGAAGCGCGTGATCGGCAGGATGCCGGGCACGATGCTGGCGCTGATGCCGGCCGCCGGCGCAGCGATCGCGATAGCGCAGGAACAAATCGGTCTCGAAGAAGAACTGCGTGATGGCGCGGTCGCGCGCCCGCATCGACCTTGCGCTTCAAATTCTCCAAATCCGCCTCGACGCCGCCGGATTCGGGATGGCCTTCCGGATAGGCCGCCACCGATACTTCAAAATCCCCGACTCCGCTTGAGCCCGCGCACCAAATCCGACGGCATAGGCGAACCCGCCGGGATGAGGCCGATAGCGCCCTTCGGCGGACAGATTCGCCGCCGGGCGCATCGCCGCGCAGCGCCACCAGGTGCCGCACGCCCGAGCTGCCAATAGTCCTGCGCAATTTCGCAGCACCTCCTCGCGCGGGCGCGCCGACGCAGGTCAGATGCGGCGCCACCCGCAGATCGGTTTCGCGCAGCACGCGTTGCACGAATTCGTGGGTGCGCGTGCGGGTCGATCCGTCGGCGCCGTAGGTCACCGACACGAAACTTCGGCTGCAGAGGGGCAAGCCGCTGAACGGATTGCCACAGCTGCTGGGCCATGGCCTCATCGCCGGGCGGGAAGAACTCGAATGAAACCGCCGGATCGGACATACGCAAGACCCTGAATGGGACTTTCTCGACATTAAGCATGCAAGAGCCTAGGATTTGATTCAATCTCATTATTTTAATACCAGGAATGAATTAGGCTCATGTCATCGACCGCTCTGGAAATCCGGCATTTGGAGACCCTGCTGGCCTTGGCCGAGTGCGGCAGCCTGTCAAAAGCGGCAGCGCGGCTGTTTCTGACCCAATCCGCCCTGTCGCACCAACTGAAAACCCTGGAAAGCCACTATGGGGCCGCGCTGGTGGAAAAAAACGTCCGGCCGCTGCGGTTCACGGCCATCGGCCAGCGATTATTGGCCCTGGCGCGCGCGGTGCTGCCGCAAATGGCCGAAGCCGGACGGGATGTGGCGCGCCTGGCGCAAGGCCATGCCGGTCCGCTGCGCGTGGCGGTGCAATGCCACAACTGCTTCGATTGGCTGATGCCGGCGATGGATGCCTACCGGACACTGTGGCCGGAAGTGGAACTCGACATCATTTCCGGATTTCGTGGTCGATCCGCTGCCGCTGCTCGATCAGGGCGAGGCGGAACTGGCCATCATCCACGACCCGCAGGAAGCCCACCCCAACGTCGTTTTCAGCCCGCTGTTTCGCTATGAAAGCGTCGCCCTGATGAGCCCGCGGCATCGGTTGGCCGCCAAGCCCTGGCTCGCAGGCCGCGGATTTCGCAGCCGAAACCCTCATCACCTATCCCGTGCCGGACGAGATGCTGGATGTGATGAAGCACTGCCTGACGCCCGCGAAGGTCAATCCCAAGCGGCGCACGGCGGAATTGACGGTGGCCATTCTGCAGCTGGTCGCGAGCGGGCGCGGCATCGCGGCCCTGCCCTCCTGGACCGTGGGCAACTATATCGAGCGCGGCTATGTGGTCTCCCGCCCCATCGGACGAATCGGGACTGCGCTGCGAACTCTATGCCGCAACCACCCGCGCCGGCGCGGAAGCCGCCTATATAAGAGAGTTCATCGCGTTGACCCGCACGCAAAGCCTGACGGAGCTGGCGGGCGTTTCGGCGCTGTAAGCCAAAGGATCAGCCGCTGCGGGCACTCTGGCCGCCGTCCACGGCAAGCGCTACCGCGGTGATGAAAGCGGCCTCGTCGGAATGCAGAAATAGCGCGGCGTGGGCCACGTCCCAGGCGGTGCCCATTTTTCCGAGCGGCACCCGCTTGTCGCGCGCGGCGCGCAGTTCCGCCTTGGAGACATTTCGCGCGCTCGCTTGACCCTCGATCGCCATGGGCGTGTCCATCAGGCCGGGCATGATGGTATTCACTCGAATCCCGTATTTCGCATTCGTCAAAGCAAGCTGCGTCCCCAGCATATTCATGCCGATCTTCGATAATTTGTAGGCGGTCAGCCCGGGTGCGAATGACACCGCGGCGATCGATGAGATGTTGACGATGCTGCCCGAGCCGCTGGCACGCATGGCGGGCAGCGCCGCCTGGCAGGACAGCAAGCAGCCCTTCAAGTTGACCCGCATGATCCTATCGTACGCATCCTCGGTGATCGCTTCGGGCGGTCCATCGCCTGCGCCGATGCCGACATTGTTGTGCAGGAAATCGACCCGGCCCCAGGCCGCGATGCAAGCCTCGACGTAGGCCTTGCAATCGGCGGCGCGCGTCCAATCGCCGGCGATACAGCGGGCGACGCCCCCCGCAGCGCCGATCAAAGCGGCCGTTTCCTCGGCGCGCTCAAGATCCCGATCGACCAGCATCACGTTGGCACCTTCGCGGGCAAACAGCATGGCCGCCGCGCGCCCGTTGCCGATGGTGTCGCCCGGCGTCTGACCGGCGCCCACCACGATGCCGGACTTGCCTTTGAGCCTCATAATGCCAACGATCATGCCACAATCGCGCGCGTTGCAGCCCAGGCTGCGAATCGCTAGTGCGCGTAGCCGTCGCTCAAGGTCCCAAGAAACGCGATGATGTCGCTGATGTCGTGGTCGTTAAGCGCCGCAGCGCCCCCGACCTGCCCGCCGAAGGGCGCCAGCATGTCCATATTGGATCGATATTGCGCCGGCAGATCATCGAATTTCACGGTGCTGCCGTCCGGCCCGCGCGGATACCATTTCTGCGGCTGGGTATCGCGTTCGGCGTAGAAACGCACCACCTCGCTCAAGGCATGAAATACGCCGTTGTGAAAGAACACGCGCCGCCGCGCGACATTGCGCAATGACGGGGTACGGAACAGGCCGCAATATTCGCTTTTGTCCTTCAAGTCGGTGCGCAGCGGCCCGCACAACCCCAGATCGTAATAGCGTGCGATCCGCATTGGCGGGAATCTTCAGATTGCGCGGCGCGCCGATCGCCGGCGATACCCGAAATCCGTGAACTGCGGAAACGCGCCGTTGCGCATGCGCGCTCGGGATGGCAGCGCGCGCAGTTGCCCTTTGCGGGATCGTTGAACGCCGCCAAGCCGCGCAATTCCGCGCGGCTCAACGTGGCCTCATGCCGCAGCCAGGCATCGTACTTGCTGCTGTAGGGATAGAACTCGGCGGGACTTTGTTGATAGGCCTCGAGCGCCATCAGCACGCCCTTGAACGCCAGCACTCTCATCGCCAAAGATCTTCTCGCCGAAGGCTGCGCGAAACTTGCGCGGCGTAGCCGGCATGCCGCACTTTGGCGACCACGGCGCCCACGTCCGGGTTGGCCATCTCGAAGGGCGAGAACAAGGGCAGGCGCGCCTGATCGTGGACCGACTGAGAGCGCCCATCCCAGGTGCGCCCGCCGGCCGGTCCCTGATCGACGCTGTCATCTCCCTCATCGTCGACAAATGCTCGGTAAACGGCGGCACGTTCTGCGCTGTACTTGAGCGAGGGTACCGCGCGCACGCCGAAGCGCCGCCCATCCGCGCCGCCGCGCTGCACCGGCTTGATCATTCGGCGGCCCGAAAGCGTGCTGCGGATCGTGACAGGTCGCGCAGGAGATCTTGCCGGAAGCCGACAGGGCGGGATCGAAGAACAATGCGCGGCCGAGCGCGGTCAGCGCCGCAGCGCGCGGGCATCGGCTCGAACGAGTTGCGCATAGAACGGGCCGGTGTCGGCGCCGCTGCGGCGACGCCAGTCGCCAGCGCCAACGCCAGCGCCAGCGCCAGCGCCGCGGCGGCAAGAACCGCGGATCGCCGGTCTGCACTCGCCGTTCTAATCAGTGAACCGCAACTGCCGCTGTCGGCGGCCAGCCGGCGGCCTTGAACAACTGCGCGACATCCACCGCGTCGAATACGTAGGCGCGATTGCAGAAATCGCAGTGCACTTCGACCTTGCCGCGTTCGGCCAGCACCGCAGCGGGTTTCGACCTCGCCCAGGCCCTGCAGCATGCCGGCGACCCGCTCGCGCGAGCAGCGGCAGCGAAAATAAACCGGCGACGGTTCGAACAAGCGCACATCATCCTCGTTGAACAGCCGGTGCAGAATCTCCGCATCGGCCAGGGTGCGCAATTCTTCCGGCGTCAGCGTATCGGCGATGAGCTGCACGCGCCGCCAGGCATCCTCGATCGCCGCCGCATCCTGGCCGCCGGCAGCGAGCCTGCGCCGGGAAGCTTCTGCAGCAGCATGCCCGACGCGCCCTGCGCGTCCGCATGCAGCCACAGCCGCGTCGGCAATTGCTCGGAATTCTCGAAAGTAGGCCTGCAACGAATCCGCCAGGCGCTCGCCCTCAATGGGCACGATGCCTTGATAGCGTTGCGCGCCCTCGTCGGTCTCCAGGGTCACGGTGAGATTGCCGTTGCCGATCAGTTCACCGATCCTGCTAGTGCGTCTCCGGCGCCTTCGCGGTAACGCGCCAGACCCCGCACGCCTAAGCCGCTGGTGCATTGCGCCAGCAGCAGATGCATCGGTCCGTCGCCCTGCAGCTGCAGCGACAGCACGCCCTCGAACTTGATCGTGGCCGCCAGCAGCAGCGAGGCCGCGACCGCTTCGCCCAAAGTGTCGCGAATCGCGTCCGGATATTGGCGATGCTCGATCAGTGCGCGCCATGCGGCGTCTAAGTGCACCAGATGTCCGCGAATCGGGAATCGTTCGAACAAGAAGCGATGCAGCGTGTCGCGGTCATGCATTTCGCGCCGCCCAACTTCGATCTTGAGCAGATCGTTGAGCTGCGCGGGATTGGCCTTGCCGCCCGTCGCCTTCTCACCTGACCGACGAAGAATCCGAACAGCTTGTCCTTGCCCGACCGATAATCCGCGAGCTGCTTCGGGTTCGCGGCGATGACCGCATCGATCACGCTCTCGATGGCGCCCGCAGTCGGTGATCTGCCGCAAGCCCTTCGCCTCGATGATGGCATCCGCCGGCTTGCCCTCGGACCACATCGCCTCGAACACTTCCTTGGCGATCTTGCCGGAGATCGTCTTGATCGACGATTCGCGTCAGCAGCCCGGTCAGCTGCTGCGGGTCGACACGCGGAGCGCTCGATGTCGACACCGTCGCGATTGAGCGCGCTCGACAATTCGCCCATGACCCAATTCGCCGCCAGCTTCGCGTGGCCCGCGCCCAGCGCCGCGCGACCACCGCTTCGAAATAGGCGCCGAGTTCGCGGCTGGCGCTGAGAGACGCCGGCGTCGTAGGCCGACAGGCCGAAGTCGTCGCGCGAATCGCGCCGCCTTCTCGTCCGGCAGCTCCGGCAGCGTCGCGCGCACCGCCTCGATGAATGCGCTCGTCGATTTCGACCGGCAACAGATCCGGATCCGGGAAATACCGATAATCGTTGGCCTCCTCCTTGGAGCGCATCGAGCGGGTCTCGTCCTTGTCGGAATCGTACAGCCGGGTCTCCTGCACCACCGTGCCGCCGCTTTCGATGAGTTCGATCTGGCGCGCCACTTCGTATTGAATCGCCTTCTCGACGAAGCGAAACGAGTTCAAGTTCTTGATTTCGGCGCGGGTGCCGAATTTTTCCCGGCCCCGGGGCCGCACCGACACATTGGCGTCGCAGCGGAACGAGCCTTCCTGCATGTTGCCGTCGCAGATCTCCAGATAGCGCACCAGCGTGTGGATCTTCTTCATGTACGCGACCGCCTCCTTGGCGGAGCGCATGTCGGGTTCGGAGACGATTTCGAGCAGCGGCGTGCCGGCGCGATTCAAATCGATGCCGGAGGCATTCGCCAGGCCCTCGTGCAGCGATTTGCCGGCATCCTCTTCCAGATGCGCGCGCGTAATGCCGATGGTCTTGACGGCGCCGTCGTCGAGCATGACTTGCGAGCGAGCCGCGCGCGACCACCGGCAGCTCGTACTGGCTGATTTGATAGCCCTTCGGCAAATCCGGATAGAAATAATTCTTGCGCGCGAACACGGAGCGGCGCGCCACCGTGGCGCCGATCGCCGAGCCCGAACTTCACCGCCATCTGCACGGCGCTGGGCGTTCAACACCGGCAGCACGCCGGGATACGCCAGGTCGACCAGATCGGCCTGGGTGTTCGGCGGCGCGCCATACGCGGTCGCCGATCCTGAGAAGATCTTCGACTGCGTGGCGAGCTGCGCGTGTATCTCCAGCCCGATGACTACTTCCCAGTCGCTCATCACTCGTACCCGCGCGGCGCATGCCGTGTGCCAATCGGTGGCCTGCTGGATATTGATGCGCCGCGTTCAAGCAGTTTCGCCTCCGCGAAATGCGGCCCGATCAGCTGCAGGCCCATGGGCAGGCCATCGACGAACCCGCAGGGCACCGACACGCCCGGAAGGCCCGCGAGATTCGCGCCGATGGTGTAGATGTCGTTCAGATACATGGCGACCGGATCATTCATCTTGGCGCCGATGTCGAAGGCCGGCGTCGGCGTGGTGGGGCCGATCACCAGATCCACCTTCTCGAATGCCGCGCGAAAATCATCGGTGATCAGGCGGCGCACCTTCTGCGCCTTCAAATAGTAGGCGTCGAAATATCCGGCGGACAACACATAGGTGCCGGTCATGATGCGCCGCTTCACTTCGGCGCCGAAGCCCTCGCCGCGCGAGCGCTTGTACAAGATCCATCAGATCCTTCGGATTCTCGCAGCGGTAGCCGATAGCGCACGCCGTCGAAGCGCGACAGATTCGAGGAGCACTCGGCCGGCGCCACCACATAGTACGTGGGCACCGACAGCGGCAGATGCGGCAGGCTGACCTCGCAGTGTTTCGGCGCCCAAGCCGCGTGTAGATCTTCAGCGCGTCCTCGAATCAGCGCCGCGTTGCGCGGCTCCAAGCCCTCGAAGAATTCGCGCAGCAGACCGATCTTCATGCCCTTGAGCGGTGCGCCCAAGGCTGCCGAATAGTCGGGTACCGGCGCATCGACGCTGGTCGAGTCGCGCGGATCGAACCCCGCCATGACCTGCAGTGCCGCCGCCGCATCCGCCGCGCTGCGCGCGAACACGCCGGCCTGGTCGAGGCTGGAGGCAAAGGCAATCATGCCGTAGCGCGACACGCGCCCGTAGGTGGGTTTGAGGCCGGTCACGCCGGTCAGGGCCGCCGGCTGGCGAATCGAACCGCCGGTATCGGTGCCGGTGGCGAGGGGCGCCAGCCGCGCGGCGGTCGCGGCGGCCGAGCCGCCGGAGGAACCGCCGGGGACCTTGCCGATATCCCAGGGATTCTTGACCGGCCCGTAGTAGCTGGTCTCGTTGGAGGAGCCCATGGCGAACTCGTCCATGTTGGACTTGCCCAGCATGACCGTGCCCGCCGCCTTGAGCCGCGCCACCACGGTCGCATCGTAGGGCGCGACGAAGTTGTCCAGCATGCGCGAGCCGCAGCTGGTCTTGCACCCCGTCGGTGCAGAAAATATCTTTATGAATGAGGGGGATGCCGAGCAAGGGGCCCCGCTCGCCCGCCGCCAGCCGGCGATCCGCGGCCGCCGCATCGGCCAGCGCCTGCTCAGCCGTCAGGGTGATCATGGCGTTGAGCGCAGGATTCAGGCGCTCGATCCGGCCGAGGAAGTGCCGGGTGAGCTCCACGCTGGAAATCTGTCGCTTGCCAAGGCGGTCGGCGAGTTCGCCGATAAAAAGGTTATGCAGCATCCGTCAAGAATAGCACCTACGTTTACTCGATCACCCGCGGCACGACGTACAAGCCGGCCGTCACGGCCGGCGCGTTGGCTTGGTATTTCTCGTGGTGGTCGCTCTCCGAGACCACGTCGGCGCGCATACGCTGATGCTGGCCATCGAGGGGATGCGCCATGGGCAGACACGCCGCTCGGTGTCCGCGCGCGACAACTCATCGACGAAATTGACGATGCTCGACAAGCTGGTCACGTACACCGGCATCTCTTGCTCTGTGATGGACAGCCGCGCAAGGTGCGCGATTTTTTCGACGTCTTGACGGGTTAGGCTCATAGGGTTGGTGCTCAAAATGCGCAGCAACTCACGCAAAATAAGCTCTGGCGATGATACACGTTGCCTTGTGATATGTCGTGTCGGTTGTTACATTAGCCGATCTTTTTTAACCCCATTTAGTCTACGAAAAATACCCCATGTTCAAACGCCTTAGAGGTTATTTCTCCAATGACCTCTCAATCGATCTTGGCACCGCCAATACCCTGATTTACGTCCGCGAGCGCGGCATCGTTCTGAACGAACCCTCGGTCGTCGCAGTGCAGGATGAGCCCACGCGCGGCGGCAAAATCATCGTCGCCGTCGGGGTCGAGGCCAAGAACATGTTGGGCCGCACCCCGGGCCATATCACCGCGGTTCGGCCGATGAAGGATGGGGTCATTGCGGATTTCACCTATACGGAAAAAATGCTGCAGTACTTCATCAAGAAGGTGCACGGCAACCGGTTTCTTGAGCCCCAGTCCGCGGGTGCTGGTCTGCGTGCCCTTCGGTTCCACCCAGGTCGAGCGGCGCGCCATCAAGGAATCGGCCGAGGGCGCGGGCGCGCGCAGCGTGGACATCGTCCCGGAGCCGATGGCGGCGGCGGTGGGCGCGGGCCTGCCGGTTCAGGAGGCGCGCGGCTCCATGGTGCTCGATATCGGCGGCGGCACCTCCGAGGTCGCGGTCATCTCCTTGAACGGCATCGTGTATGCGGCCAGCGTGCGCATCGGCGGCGACAAGTTCGACGAGGCCATCACCAACTACGTGCGCCGCAACTACGGCATCCTGATCGGCGAAGCCACGGCGGAGCGCATCAAGCTGGAAATCGGTTCGGCCTATCCCGGCCAAACGGTGCGCGAGATTTCCGTCAAGGGCCGCAATCTGTCGGAAGGCGTGCCGCGCAGCTTCACCCTGAACTCCAACGAAATTCTAGAAGCGCTGCAGGAACCGCTGCAAGGCATCGTCGGCGCGGTCAAGCAGGCGCTGGAACAAACGCCGCCGGAACTCGGCGCCGACGTCGCGGAGCGCGGCATCGTGCTCACCGGTGGCGGCGCGTTGCTGCGCGACGTCGATAAATTGCTCATGGAAGAAACCGGTCTGCCCGTGGTGGTTGCGGACGACCCGCTCACCTGCGTTGCGCGCGGCGGCGGCCGGATCCTCGAACTCACCGAGGAACACGGACCGGGCATTTTCGGACTGGAGTAATGCAAGCGACAGGGAGCTATCCGCCCATGGTCGCCTTTCGTAACACCGACGCATCCGGTCGAACGACGGGACTCCTGCTCCGCTGCGTCCTGTACTCGCTGCTCGCCCTGGCGACTGATCATCGTCGACAAGCGCTACGACCACCTGGGCAAAATCCGCCGGCTTGCTCTCGGTCGTCGCCTATCCGGTGCAGATTGCCGTCGCCACGCCCTTCGAAGGCTGGAACTGGTTTCGCGACAGCGTCACGACCCGCGATGCGTTGCGCGCCGACAAGGCCAAGCTCGAAGCGGAGCTGCGCCTCGCGCAGTTCCGGCTGCAGCGCTACGAGGCGCTGGAGGCCGAGACGCAGAGGTTGCGCGCGTTGCGCGACAACACCGCCGGGGTCACCGACCGCTTCGTCATCGGCGATGTCATGGATGTGGATCTGGATGCGTTCCGCGAGCGGGTGCTGGTCGACAAAGGTGCGCAGCGACGGCGTCTATCGTGGGCCAGGCGGTGCTGGACTCGGGCGGCGTGTTTGGCCAGGTCGCGCGGGTCGGGCAGCTTACCAGCGAAGTCATTCTGGTCAGCGACGCGGCGCATGCCATACCCGGTGCAGATCAATCGCAATGGGCTTGCGCACCATTGCGGTGGGCACCGGCGATACCGAGCCGGCTGAAGCTGCCCTACCTGCCCACCAGCGCCGACGTGGTTGCCGGCGATCTATTGGTGACCTCCGGGCTGGGCGGCGGATTTCCCGCCGGCTATCCGGTTGGCACGGTCGCGGAGGTCAAGCGCGATCCGGCGCAGTCCCTGGCCGACGTCGACGTCAAACCGGCTGCGGCGCTCGACCGCTCGCGGGAACTGCATGTTCGTCTGGCTGAAACCGCAGGCCGCGGAAGTTCTGCCGCAACCCGCCGCGCCTAAACCGGCGGCGCCCAAACCAGCCGCGCCCAAGCAGGCAGCAACCAAGACATGATGCGCGACAACTCGAATCCGGCGATTGCCCATGGCGCTGTCGGCGCTGGTCGCGCTGGCGCTGGCGGTTTTGCCGCTGCCGGCGGTGCTGGAACGCGTTTCGCCCGGACTTTCTGGTGCTGGTGGTGTTTTATTGGTGCATCGAGTCGCCGCGCGCCGGCGGACTCGCGCTGGCCTTCGTCTCCGGGCTTGGCCCTCGATGTGATCCACGGCGTGGTGCTCGGGCAGCACGCGCTGGCGCTCACGCTTGATGGGCGCCTGGGCCACGCATCTGCGCCTGCGCATCCGCGTGTTCTCGGTTCTGTCGCAGTGCCTGACGATTTTTCGCGCTGCTCGACCGGCTATCAATTCGTGCTGTTCTGGGTCGACGGCGCCACCGGCAATCCGGTGACGACCTTCAGCCGCTGGCTCGCGCCGTTCATCGGCGCGCTGCTCTGGCCGCTGCTCGTCAGTGCTCATGGGCAGCGTGCATGAGCGCTGACGCATGATATACGATGAATTCTCGCCGTCCCGAACCCGCCGCACCCTGACCGCGGGCGGCCGCACCTTGCGCGCGCTGGGACTGGACGGTCCGCTGACCGGCGTGCTGGCCATCATCGTCGTGCATCGGCATTTTGGTGGTGTACAGCGCCTCCGGCCAGAACTGGAAGATGGTGGAGCATCATCTGGTGAATATCGCCATCGCGGTCGCGGCCATGCTGGCGCTCGCCAAGTTCGCGACGCCGCAATACCTGCGCTTGTTCGCGCCGATCGCCTATGTGATCGGTGTGCTGCTGCTGATCGTGGTCGATGTCACCGGACACGTCGGCAAGGGCGCGCAGCGCTGGCTCGACATCGGCTTCATGCGCTTCCAGCCTTCCGAGATCATGAAGCTCGCGGTGCCGATGGCTGCGCCTGGTACATGCACGAGCGGCCGCTGCCGCCGACCTTCCTGGATCTGATCGTCATGGGAATCTTGATCGCCATTCCGACGGCGATGATCGTCACGCAGCCGGACTTGGGCACGGCGTTGCTGATTGCGGCGTCCGGCCTCATCGTCATGCTGCTGGCCGGATTGCAGATTCGGCTGATCTTGATCATCGATTCCGCTGCTGGGCGCCGCCGCTTGGGCGCGCCTGGCATTTCATCCACGACTATCAGCGCCAGCGCATTTTGACCTTTCTTGAATCCGGAGACCGACCGGCTGGGCGCCGGCTATCACATCATCCAGTCGCAGATCGCCATCGGCTCGGGCGGCGTTTTCGGCAAGGGCTATATGAACGGCAGTCAGGCGCAGCTCGAATTTCTGCCCGAGCGCTCCACCGATTTCATCTTCGCCGTCATCGGCGAGGAATTTGGCTTGCTGGGACAGCTGCTGATTCTGTCGCTGTACGGCGTGGTGATCGGCCGCGCGCTGTACCTGGCGATGCAGGCGCAAGGGACCTTTGCGCGCTTGACCGGCGGCGCCATCGCGCTTGAGCTTCTTCGTCTATGTGTTCGTCAATTCGGGCATGGTGAGCGGCATACTTGCCGGTGGTCGGCGTGCCGCTGCCCCTGATCAGCTACGGCGGCACCTCCATGGTCACGCTGTTGGCCGGCTTCGGCATACTGATGTCGCTGCATTCGCATCGCAAGCTGATTGGGTCTTGAGCGATGCGCACTCCATCTCACCTGCGGTTCTCATGTGCGTTGCGCGCGCTCTGCTTTGAGCGTCCAAACCCGCCGCCGCGCATCGACATCAAGCGCGCGCGACGTCAAGGAATTCATCGCGCACATGGCCGACGCCTATGCCTTCAAGAAACGGCGCGTTGCGCAAGCTGCTGAAATCCGCGCAGAGCCAACCGGCCATCATCGATGCCATGAGCAAACCGGCCGAAAAAGCCAAGCTCTGGTACGAGTATCGCCCGATCTTCCTCACCGAACGGCGCATCCGCGAGGGCACGGAATTCTGGATCGCGCATCGCCAGGCGCTCGATCAAGCCAGCATCACAGCGGCGTCGCACCGGAATATCTCGCGGCAATCCTCGGCGTCGAAACTTACTATGGCCGCCTGACCGGGACCTATCGGGTGCTCGACGCCCTGGTCACGCTGTCCTTCGATTATCCGGCGCGCGAGAAATTTTTTCGCGACGAGCTCGAGCAGTTTCTGCTGCTGACGCGCGACGCGCATCTCGATCCGCTGAGCTTGAAGGGATCCTATGCCGGCGCCATGGGCGCGCCGCAATTCATGCCTTCGAATTACCGGCGCTATGCCGTCGACGCGGATGCGGACGGCCGCATCGATCTATGGAACAACTGGCCGGATGTCTGCGCGAGCGTCGGCAACTATCTCGAAGGAGCACGGCTGGAATGCCGGCGAACCCGTCTTGGACGAGGCCACGGTGGCTGCCGGACAAGGCCGGCGATCTGGATGGCCGCAAACTGGCCCTGTCGGAGACCGTAGGCTCGCTCACGGCGAAAGGCGTCAGCTTCGAAAGCCCGCTGCCGCGCGGACGCGCCGGCGCTCCTGATTGCCGCCGACGAGACGGACGGCGTTCACTGGCGCGTCGGCTACAATAATTTCTTCGTCATCACCCGCTACAACCACAGCGCGCTGTATGCCATGGCGGTCTATGAACTCGCCGCCGCGGTCAAGCAGCGATCATGTTGAACGACGCGGCGGCCAGCGAAGCCGCGAAGCGTGGCCACAGCGCCCGCGCCGGGCGTACAGCCGCGACAATCCGCCGTGAGACTCGCGGTACTCGCCGGCTGCCGCATGCTGCGCGATTGCCGCGGTCGGACTCGCCGCGTGTTTCAGCGCGCCGCCGCAGCGCGCAGCCGCCAACGCCGGCCACGCCGTGCCCGCGCCGCCCGCGCCGAAGCCGCCGCCGCCGCCGGACTCCGTGCCCGACTGCCGTGCCGCGCGCCGAGCCGCGCTCGCGCAACGGCAATCCGCCGTTTTACGATGTGATCGGCAAACGCTACTTCGTCCTGTCCTCGAGCGTGGGCTACGTGGAGCGCGGCGTCGCGTCGTGGTATGGGCCGGGCTTCCACAAGGTGCGAACCTCGACCGGCGAGCCCTACGATATGTACGCCATGACCGCGGCCCACAAGACGCTGCCCTTGCCGCCTATGTGCGCGTGACCAATCTGCAGAATGGCCGCAGCATCGTGGTTCGCGTCAACGATCGCGGGCCGTTCGTCGGCAATCGCATCATCGACCTCTCGTACACGGCGGCAGCCAAACTCGACATGTTGCGCAACGGCACCGCCATGGTCGAGGTGCGCAGCATCGACCCAACCGCGATCGCGCCGGCGGAAGTTGCACGCGCGGCCGCCACCGACGTCCCGCCTGCAGCGCCTGTGCGCGCGGCGGAGGTGCGCGCGTTTTTCGTGCAAGCCGGCGCCTTCAGCGATCCGCAGAACGCGGACCGGCTGGCGGAAAAATTGCGCGGCGGCGGCTATGGCAAAGTATTCGTGCGCGACAATCAAATTGCGGGCCGCAGGATGTTTCGCGTGCGCATCGGACCGTTCCAGATGTCGCGGAATTCGACCGCATCGTCGCGGCGCTGGAGCGCGGCGGCATCAACGATGCGCATCTTGCGCTCGACTGAATCGCTATTGCCTCGCGGCGATACTCACAGTAAACTACAGCGCTTTTCAACAGGTATTCCACAACTATGGTTCGTTCTCTTCTGCGTGTCTTATCCATCGCCGCGCTCAACACCGCGCCCTGCGGAGGCGGCATCGCCGGCGCCGCGCGCCGCGCCGGCCGCAGCTCCGGCCGCAGCCGCGGCCGCGGCTGCGGCCGCGACGGTGCATATACCAACCGCGCCCCAGGTGGATGCGCGCTCCTACATCCTGGTTGACTATCGCACCGACAAAATTCTGGCGGCGTATGAGCCCGACAGCGCGCATGGAGCCAGCCAGCCTCACGAAGCTGATGACGGCCTACATCGTTTTTCAGGAATTGGCGGCCGGCAAGCTCAAGCTCGAGGATCAGCGGTGACGGTGAGCGAGCATGCCTGGCGCTCCGAGGGCTCGCGCACCTTCATCGAATTGGGCAAACCGGTGTCCGTGCAAGATCTGATTCTGGGCATGATCGTGCAGTCGGGCAATGATGCCACCATCGCGTTGGCCGAACGCATTGCCGGCACCGAAGAGACCTTCGCGCAGCTGATGAATGCGGACGCCAATCGCTTGGGGATGGCGGGTACGCATTTCGAGAACAGCTCGGGACTGCCCTCGCCGCAGCACTACACCACCGCGCGCGACATGTCGTTGCTGGCGATCGCCATGATTCGCGATTATCCGCAGTACTACAAATATTATTCGGTGCGCGAGTTCGAGCATAACGGCATCAAGCAGCAAAACCGCAACGGCCTGCTCGAAAAGGATCCGACCGTCGATGGTCTGAAGACCGGCCATACCGATTCCGCGGGCTTCTGTCTCGTGACCTCGGCGCTGCGCGACGGCATGCGGCTGGTGTCGGTGGTACTGGGATCGACCAGCATGAAGGCGCGCGAAAACGCCAGCGCCGCGCTGTTGAGCTACGGCTTTACGTTTTACGACACCAAACTCAGCAGTCAAGGGCGGCACGGCGCTGGCCACCGCGCACGTCTGGAAGGCGGCTCAATCCCCCGCCGAATTGGGGCATCAAGGATGATCTGTACATGACGCTGCCGCGCGGCCAGCCGCGGACGTGAAAACTGCGGTCGACGTTCAGCCGCAGCTCGATTGCGCCGCTGGCCAACGGATGCGACTGTCGGCACCGTGCGCGTGTTCAGCCGGCAGCCAAACACTGGCGACGCTGCCGCTGCACCCTCTCAAGGCGGTGGCCGCCGGCGGCTGGTGGCGGCGCCTCATCGACACCATTCGTCTGTGGTTCGTATGAGCGGCCCGCTGCCCATCTGCTACTTGAACGGCACGTACCTGCCGCTCGCGGAGGCGCGGGTGTCGCCTCTCGATCGCGCTTTTCTTTTTGGCGATGCGGTATACGAAGTGGTGCCGGTGTACGCGGTCGCGCCCGTTTCGCCTGCGCCAGCACCTGGACCGGCTGAATCGCAGCCTCGGCGGGATCCGCATGCCGGCGCCGCTGTCGCACGGCGACTGGGCGCACGCTGTGCCAGGAATTGATTTCCCGCAACTCGGCGCGCGCGAGGCCACCTTTATATTCAAGTGACCCGCGGCGCGGAGTTCGGCCGCAATCACGCCTGGCCCGAGGACTGCAGCCGACCGTGTTCGCCTACTGCACCGAGCTTGGAGCCGCTGCCGCCATCGCTGCTCGAGAAGGGCGTCGCGGCGGTGACCGCGGCGGATACCCGCTGGGCGCGGCGCGACATCAAATCCACGGCCCTGCTGGCCAACATTCTGCTGAAGAAGCTCGGCGCCGATGCCGGCGCATTTGAAACCATCATGCTGGAAAACGGCCAACTCACCGAAGGCTCCTCGACCACGGTTCACGTCGTGAAGGACGGCGCCATCCACACGCCGCCGAACGGCCATCACATCCTGCCGGGCACCACGCGCGATGTGGTCACGGAACTCGCCGATCGCTTGTCGGTGCTGCCACGCAAGCAGCTGCCGTCTCCGAAGCGCGCGCTGCGCGGCGCCGATGAGATCTGGCTGGCATTCTCCACGCGCGGCGTGTTGCCGGTGACCACGCTCGACGGCGCGCCGCGTCGGCAGCGGCGGCCCCGGCCCGCTGTTCAAGCGCATGTTCGCTGGCGTTCACCGACTACATCCGCGAGCTCGCCGGGACGCCGGCGCTATGAGCGGCACGCTACCCCACTGGAATTTCCCAGCGATTTTCCCATCAAGGTCATGGGCCGGCACGACAGCGATCTGCGCGCGCTCACCCAAGCCATCATCGAGCGCCATGCCGGGCCGATCGCCGAATCGCAGGTGCAGCACCCGCACCAGCGCGGACGGCAATTTCCTGGCGTTGACCTATACCGTGCACGCCACGCAGCCGCGAGCAGCTCGACGCAGATCTATCGCGAATTGACGGCCTGCAAATCGGTGTTGATGGCGCTTGTAGATCGAGGCGCGCGCTCAAGCCCCAGATGCCGCAGCAAGTGCGGCGTCAAATCCCGCGCCACCGCGTCCGACGATCGAGCGCCGACACCTAAATCCGCGAGCCGCGTGACGCGCGAGTCCTCGGTAGCCCGCACACATTGATGCGTTCGAAGGGCGCCAGATCCAGCGATACATTGAGCGCCATGCCGTGATAGCTGGCGCCGCGGCGAATCCGCAGGCCGACGCTGGCGAGCTTGGCGCCCTGCAACATAGACGCCGGGCGCCTGGCGCGAACCGCTGGCAGCGATGCCGAAGCTCCGCCGCATAGGCGATGACGGCATTCTCGAGCGCCACCACCAATTCGCGCACGCCCAGCTTGCAGCCGCTGCAAATTCAACAGCGGATAAATCACCAGCTGCCCGGGACCGTGATAGGTCACCTGGCCGCCGCGATCGATTTGCACCACCGGAATATCGCCCGGCGCCAGCAAGTGCTCGCGGCTCGCATTCAACCCCAAGGTGAATACCGGCGGATGTTCGACGAACCAGATCTCATCGGCGCGTCGCATCCTGCCGCTCGTCGGTAAACCTCTGCATCGCCCGCCAGGCCGGCTCGTACGGCGCCAACCCCAGATGGCGAATCAGCGGCGACTCGTTCATCGAGCTCAAGCACCGACGGCCTTGACCGCGAGCTTGGCGTTGTCCAGGCCCGGCGTTGTTGCGCGCCAGCGCCTGCTCCGCGCGATAGCTCGAGCGCACCAAGGGACCGGACACGCACTCGAGAAATCCCAGCTCCAGCGCCCATTCGCGGTATTGGTCGAACTGCTGCGGGGCGACGAATCTCTCCACGTTCAAATGATTCGGCGTGGGGCGCAGGTACTGCCCCAGGGTCAGCATATCGACCTGCGCCGCGCGCAGATCCACCAGGGTCTCGACGAATTTCCGCATCGCGTCTCGCCCAATCCCAGCATCAAGCTGGTCTTGGTGAGCACGCGCGGGCCGATAGATCCTTCGCCGCGCGCAGCACCTCGATGGTCTGCTCGTACCCGGCGCGCGGATCGCGCACCGGGTGGGTCAAGCGCCGCACCGTTTCCACATTCTGCGCGAACACGTCCAATCCCGAATCGAGCACGGTGCGCACATCGCGCATGACGCCCTGGAAATCCGGCGTCAGCGCCTCGACGGCGGTGTCCGGATTGCGGCGCTTGATGGCGCGAATCGCCGCCGCGTAGTGCGCCGCGCCGCCGTCCGCGCAGGTCGTCGCGATTCACCGAAGTGAGCACCACGTATTTGAGGCCCATCAGCTGCGACCGACTTCGCCACATTTTCCGGCTCCTCCGCATCCAGCCAGCCGCGCGGATTGCCGGTATCCACGGCGCAAAAGCGGCACGCGCGCGTGCACACCGCGCCCATCAGCATGATGGTCGCGGTCCCCGCGTTCCAGCATTCGCCGATGTTCGGGCACTTCGCCTCTTCGCACACCGTGCTCAAGCGATGCTCGCGGACGATTTGCTTGACCGCGCCGAATTCGGCGCCCGTGGCCAACGGCGCGCGCAGCCACGCGGGCTTGCGCGGCGTTGCGCGGCGGCCGCCATGCGAGTGCTTGATGCCGTCCTTGATGGCGGTAAAGCCCTGGGGGGTCGTGTATTTTTCGCCGCTGCGCGCCAGCGCCGCCGGCGGCACGATGGGGATGCCTTTGAACTCGGACATGCGCCAATTGTACCCGATTGGTCAAGCGCGCCGTCGGCGTGCCCCGGGGCGGGCCCGAAGGGCCCTGATGCTTTAAGGGAACTGCGCCAAAATCCACTCCACCAGCTTTCTCAGATCGCCCGCCGAAACATCATTCGACGGCATGACATTCGAACCCCAGGTGCCGCTGCTGCCGTTCAGAATGCTTGCCGACAGCTCATCCCGGGCGTTGTTGTCGCTGGCGTACTTCTTGGCGATAGCACGGTAGGTAGGGCCCTGCATGGAGGAGTCGTAAAGCGAATGACAAGTCTGGCAGTTGTACTTGGTTGCCAGTCTGTTGCCCGTCGTATCTGAAATGGGCTCATCCGCCGCGGCAACCGCCGCACCCAGCGCCAGCAGCAATACAGGTACCCGCATTTTCATCGGCAGCTCCCATCCACGTTAGTACTCAAGGTGCCAGATTTGCACCGCCAATGGGCCTGCGGCAATTGGCACAAAGTCCAGTGCGCCGCGGCCTAGGGCGTGGCGTTCAGCTCCTCGAGCCGCTCCGGCGTGCCGACGTCCTCCCAGAGTCCGGTGTACAGCTGCGCGGAACAGCGCCCCGCCGCCATGGAGCGCAGCAACAGCGGCTTCAAGGGAAACACGCCGTCGGCGCATCCGCGAAAAACGCGCGCGATACACGGCGATGCCGCCAAACGTGTAACGAACGGCTGCCGCCGGCAGCGCCAGGCCCCGCTCCAACCCGAAATCGCCCTGGCTGTGATGGGCTCGGGTTCGGCACCAGCACGAGATGCGCATCGCGATCGGCGGCCATCGCCAACGTCTGCGAACGGAAAATCCGTGTAGATGTCGCCGTTGACCACCGCGAAGGGTCCGGGCGAAGGTAGCGGCAGCGCGCGAAAGATGCCGCCGCCGGTATCCAGTGCGCGCGGCGCTTCCTCGCTGTAGGTGATTGCGGCGCCATAGCGCGCGCCGTCTCCCAAGTAGTCGCGGATCTGCGCGCCCAGCCAGGCCAGATTGATGACGATGCGCTGCGATGCCGGCGCGCACCAAGCGCTCCACGTGCCGTTCGATCAGGGGTTGCCGTGCACGCGCAGCAGCGGCTTCGGCGTGCGTATCGGTCAGCGGCCGCATGCGCTCGCCGCGCCCCGCCGCCAGAATCATCGCCGCCCGCGGACTGCTCGCTCTGGCTCACGTGAATTCACTGCTCACGCGAGCGCGCTGCTGCGCGGCCTGGAAATTGCGGCATCGATGCGCGCTGGCGATGAATTCGGCGAATGGCCGCGGTCTCCGGGTACTGCGGCCGCCGCGTCGCGCACGTATTGCGAGCACGCGCGGCAGATCCTTCAGGTATTGCGATTTGCCGTCGCGATAGAACAGGCGCGCGAAAATCCCCAGCACCTTGATGTGCCGCTGCAGACCGATCAGATCGAACCAGCGCATGAACTGCGCCGCGTCGCCGCCAACTTGAAACTCCGGCTTCGAGCAGACTGCTCGCGATACTCGAGCGCCCATGCCGCACGCGCGGCGGCGGCCAGGCGATGTAGCAGTCCTTGAGCAGCGATGCCAGATCGTAGGT
Source organism: uncultured Gammaproteobacteria bacterium (assembly GCA_963787695.1). GTDB lineage: Bacteria > Pseudomonadota > Gammaproteobacteria > Steroidobacterales > Steroidobacteraceae > Bog-1198. The sequence continues at coordinate 3,031,641 of CAWBDX010000002.1, read as the reverse complement.
CACCGGACCCCATACGGCATCTTGAAAATCCAATATGCCGGGATTGTTCTTCGCGGTGCACCAGCAGATTGCGCGAATGATAATCGCGATGCACGAAGCAGGCAGGCTGCGCAACCGCGGCCTGCACCAGGCTTTCGAACAGCCGCGTCGAGCATGGCGCGCTCCGGCGGCTCAACGCTCAGCCCCAAGTGGCGCGCGCAGGAACCATTCCGGCATAAGCTCCATTTCGCGCAGCGAGCATGCGCGCGGTCATAGCGCGGCAGAGTCTCGCGCGATGCCGGCATCGGCGGTTTGCATGATTCGGCAGGCTCTTGAGCGCATCGGCGTACAACTCGTCGGCGGCGCCGTCGCAGGCTCAAGCGCATCGAGGTATTGGCGCGAACCCAAATCCGACAGCAGCAGAAATCCGCGCTCCATGTCCCGCGCCAGGATCGACGGGCACATTGAGATCGAGGCCGCCCAAGATTCTTGCCACCTTGAGAAACGGGCCCGAATCTTCCTTGTCGGGCGGCGCATCCATCACGATGTAGGAGTCGGCATCGCGCGTCACGCGAAAATATCGGCGAAAGCTCGCATCCGCCGACGCAGGTGCGATCGTTGCGCCGGCGAATCCCAAATCCTCGACCACCCATTGCGTCAAATCCGCCAGGCGGGAATCGCTTGCATCCGATACACCCATGCTTGACCATTCGCACACCGCAAATGCGGCGATTTAAGTATACCGACTAAGGCGATGCATTTTGTCCATGGCTTCTCAGGTTCGAGCCGCATTCTTCTTCTTCTGCCTCGCGGCCGCCGCCGGGCTACGCCGCGAGACGTCTGCCCCGCCCCGCCGAAATTTACGTACACGCCGTCCGGCCGACATCGCCGCCGACGATCATCGGATTCACATCGACACCGACGATGCCCTGCTCGGCGCCGACGGCAACGCCGTGCTCAACGGCCGCGTCACGGTCACGCCAGGACGCAACGCAGCGTCACGGCGATTCGGTCACCTACGACTACAACGCCGGATCAGCTGAACGTCAAAGGCACGGTCGATTTCCTGGATCCGAAATTGCGGGTGCGCAGCGATGACCGGCCGCTACGATCCCGACCGGCGGCGGCGATTTCAACCAGGCCATCTTCCAGCTCATGGACCGCAACGGCCGCGGCTTCGCCAAGGACATCGACGTGTCAGTCCGGACGGCAAGGTGCGCTCTGAATCAGGTGCGCTACACCAGCTGCCCGGTCGGAAACGAGGATTGGATGCTGCAGGCCTCCGCACATCAATCTCGATACCAAGCTGCAGGAGGGCGTCGCGCACCATGTCGATCATGCGCTTCAAGGACGTGCCGATTTTCTACACGCCCTATATCTCGTTTCCGCTGGGCGACGAACGCAAGAGCGGCGTGCTGTTTCCGAGTCTGGGCCATTCCGGCAGCAACGGCTTCGAGCTGGAAGTGCCCTACTATTTCAATCTTGCGCCGAACTACGACCTGACGCTCACGCCCGGGATGCTGACCGCGCGCGGCGTGCAATTGGCCGAGGATTTCCGCTATCTGACCGCGAATTCCCACGGCCAGATCGACGCCACGTTTCTGCCCAACGACAAGCAGAGACAACAATGACAGCCGTAGCTACGTGCGCTACACCGACATCACCGACTTCGAGCGCGGCCTGCGGTTCGACGCCGACATCGCCAATGTCAGCGACAGCAACTACTTTCGAGGATTTCGCGGTGGGAACCGATCAGACCAGCGTGACCTACCTGGAGCGCCGCGCGGATGTGCTCTATTACGACGATGCCTGGCGCATCCGCGGGCAGCTGCAAAACTTTCAAACCATCGACACCCTGGTTGCCTGATGCCGGATCGGCCCGTATTCGCGCGTGCCGCGCGTGCGAGGCAAACGCGCTGTATCCGATTGCCGCACAGTAATTTTGAATTCGTGTTCGACAGCGAAGCCGTCAATTTCGTGCGCGAGGTCGGCCCAACCGGTCGTGCGCTTGAACCTGTCGCCCGAAATACGCTGGTCGAACCGCGGCCCGGGCTACTTCTTCGAGCCCGCGGTCGGCTACGACTTCACGCAGTACGATTTGAAGGATGCTGGCCTTCGGCTCTCCCGAGCACGCCGACGCGGGCGCTGCCCTATGCGCGCTTGGACACGGGCCTGGTGTTCGAACGCGATGCGGGCTCCAGGGGCAGCGCACCCAAACTCTCGGAGCCGCGCATGGTTTACAGCTACGTGCCGTACCGCAATCAGGACGAATCTGCCGATCTTCGACAGCGGCATTGCCCGACTTCAATCTGACCGAACTGTTTCGCACCAACCGCTATGTCGGGTCGGATCGCATCGGCGATGCGAACCAACTGGCGCTGGCCTTGACCACGCGGCTCTTCGACCACAGTCTCCGGCGCCCAGTACCTGTCGGCGACCATCGGACAAATCCGCTATTTTACGATCCCGCAGGTGGGCCTGACCGACACCGACTACACCGGCCCTGCCGCGGCCGCGCAGACGTTCCAAGTCATGCCGACGGTGAATCCCTTGGCCGTTGCCGGGGAGCGCTGATGTGGCGCGCGGCAGTCATTTACGCCATATCCGGGACAATATTCGTATCAATACCTCACGCCCGATCAATTCGCTACGGCGGCTTTCCGCGGCAGCCCGTCGCCTCGGAACCGGGGCAGACCAGCCCGACGCTTCCCTGCCTCGGACATCGTCGCCGACGTGGCCCTGACCGGCTACAAGCACTATGAGCGTCAATTTGGACTACCAGTGGAACCCGTACACCTCGCAAACCGAGAAATCGGAGATTTCGGTGCAATATCGCCCGGATCCCAACCGGGTGGTGAATATCGGCTATCGCTTTCAGGCAGGGCATATCTGAAGCAATGGGACGGCTCATTTGCCTGGCCGATCGCCGATCACTGGAACACCGTGGGCCGCTGGGTGTATTCGCTGCAGGACCGCCAAACCATCGAGCAAGTGGCTGGATTTGAATATAAAAGCTGCTGCTATCAGCATCCAGCTGGTGCAGCGCCGCTATGAGCATCCAGCAGCACCACCACGGGGGACACTGGACACCTCGATTGCATTACAATTGGAACTGACGGGCTTAAGTTCGGTCGGAAAGCGTGAGGATTCCTTCCTCGAACGATCGATCCGCGGGTACTCGACCCGCGACCCGAACACCCAGTAACCAGGCTCACGGATGACAGGATTTGACTCATGCGTAAAATTGTGCCAATTCTGCGCCATCGTTGCCGCGCAGATACTGTTGCTGCAGCGCTGCCTTCGCGCAGACCCGCGATATCGGCGTCCACGGCGAGATGCTCGACCGCATCGCGGCCATCGTCAATGACGGCCTGGTGCTGAAAAGCGAGCTGGACGCGCAAATGGACTCGGTCACGAAGCGGCTGCAGGAACAGAAAGTCGAGCTGCCCTCGCAAAGCGTGCTGAAGCAGCAAGTGCTCGATCGCCTGGTCGTGCAGGAAATTCAGATGCAGCGCGCGAAGCACGTCGGACTGACCATCTCCGATGAGCAATTGAACAGCGCACTGCAGGAAATCGCGGCGCGCAACAAGATTCCGTTCGATCAATTGCCGACGGCACTTGCGGCACAGGGCGTCGACTACAAGCAATATCGCGAATCCATGCGCAAGGAATTGACCCTGAGCACGTTGCGGCAACGCGATGTGATCTGCGCACATCAACGTCACGCCGCATGAACTCGAGCAGTATCTCGCGCGCCAGCAAAACGCCGCCGCCAACGATGAATTCAACGTCTCGCACATCCTGTTGTCGCTGCCGGCCGCCGCCACGCCGCAACAGCTGGAGGAGATCTCCCACAAGGCGCAGGATCTGGCGACGCGGGCGGCGAAGGGCGAGGATTTCGGCCAGCTGGCGATCGCGAACTCCAATAGCCAGACGGCCTTGGACGGCGGCCAACTGGGCTGGCGCAAAGGCGCGCAGCTGCCGCAATTCATGTCTGGACCTGGTCGTCAAGATGAAGCCCGGCGAAGTCAGCGAACCGGTGCGCACGCCGAGCGGCTTCCACATCGTCAAGCTCAACGAGCGGCGCAGCGGCGAAGCGCCGTCATCATCAATCAAGTCCACGTGCGGCACATCCTGATGAAGCCGAACGAGCTGGATGACGATGAAACCGTGCGCGCAGAAGCTTGCGCAAGCTGCGCGACCGCATCCTGAAGGGCGAGGATTTCGCCGGCATCGCCTCGACCTCGTCCGAGGATCCCGGCTCTGCGCCGGACGGCGGCGACCTGGGCTGGAGCGGTCCCGGCACCTTCGTGCCTGAATTCGACAAGGCGATCGCCGACCTGAAGGTCAACGAGATCAGCGAGCCGTTCAAGACCCGCTACGGCTGGCACATCGTGCAGATGTTGGGCACTCGAACTTATGACAGCACCGACGATGTGCGGCGCCAGAAGGCGTTTGCCGCCATCCGCGAGAGCAAGGCGGACGAGGAAACCGAGTTGTGGTTGCGCGCGCTTACGCGACGAGGCCTTCGTCGAAATCAAGATGTAGGCGCGCGCAGCGGTGTACATACCGCGCATCGTCATCACGTCGGGGGAACCCGCCGGTATCGGGTCCGGATGCCTGCGTCAGCTTGGCGCAAACGAGACTGGGACGCTGACCTGGTGGTGGCGGCCGACGTCGACTTGCTGGCAGCCACGGCGGCCAGCCTTGGGCTTGCCCCTGACCCTCGAACGCTTACGACGTCCTCGCAGCCGCCTGCGAAATCGCATCGCGCCGGGACCCTCAAGGTCATGCATATCCCGACGCGCCGGCAGGTGATTGCCGGGCAGCCGGACGCGCGCAACGCCGCCTATGTGATCGAGATGCTCGACCGCGCCTGCGACGGCTGCATGCAACGGCGAATTTGCCGCCATGGTGACCGCGCCCGTGCAAAAGAGCACGCTCATGGATGCCGGCTACCGCTTCAGCGGCCACACCGAATATCTCGCGGACAGGACCCGCGCGGCGCTGCCGGTGATGCTGCTGCTCAACGATCAGCTGCGGGTCGCGCTGGTCACCACGCACCTGGCGCTTGCCGATGTGCCGCGCGCCATCACCCGCGAGCGGCTGCGCGCCACGCTTGCGCATCGTGAACATGGACTTGGAGCGGCATTTCTCGTTGACAACCGCCGCGGATCGCGGTGCTGGGACTCAACCCGCATGCCGGCGAAGCGCGGCCATCTGGGCCGCGAAGAATTGGACATAATCCAGCCGGTGATCGCGGAACTTAAGGATCGAAGGCTTGCACATGCAAGGCCCCGTGCCGGCCGACACCGCCTTTACGCCGCGCTTCCTCAAAACCGCCGATGTCATCGTCGCCATGTACCACGACCAAGGGTTGCCGGTGATCAAGCACGTCGGCTTCGGCAACGCCGTGAATATGACCTTGGGATTGCCGATTTTGCGCACCAGCGTCGATCATGGCACCGCTTTGAGCTGGCGCGTACCGGCAAAGCCGACACCGGCAGCCTGCAGCGCCGCACTCGCCCTTGCCATCGATCTGGCGAGTGCGCGCATCGATAATGCCGGTTCGTAAGCGCTTCGGTCAGCACTTTCTGCATGATCCCGGCGTCATCCGGCGAATCATCGACGCCGTGGCGCCCGCGGCCGGCGAACGCATCGTCGAGATCGGCCCCGGACGCGGCGCGTTGACCTGGGGACCTGCTGCAGCGCGTGCGCACAGCCTGGACGTCATCGAAATCGATCGCGACCTGGCGCAATCGCTGAGGCTCGATACGCGCGCCGCCGGCGGGCTGCGTGTGCATGTCGAAAACGCGCTCGAGACCGACTTTAAGCGGCTTGCGCGGCGGCGGCGCACCGCTGCGCATCGTCGGCAATCTTCCCTACAACATTTCGACGCCGCTGCTGTTTCGTCTGCTGTCGCAGCGCGCAGCGCATCGCCGGACATGCACTTCATGCTGCAGAAGGAAGTGGTGGAGCGCATGACTGCGCAGCCTGCGAACAAGACCTACGGCCGGCTTGACGGTCATGCTCGCGGCGGTCGCCGAGGTCGAACATTTGTTCGATGTAGGTCCCGGCGCATTTCAACCGCGGCCCAAGGTCTGGTCCGCCATCGTGCGCCTGCGAGCCCACGCTTCAGTCCGCGCTTCGACGTCGGCGATGACGGCGTGCTGCGCACGCTGGTGACGGCGGCGTTTTCGCATCGCCGCAAGACCCTGCGCAATGGACTGAAAGGGCTGCTCACGCCGCAGGAAATCGAGTCCTGCGGCATCGATCCGCAGCTGCGCCCGGAAGCGCTGGCGCCCGCGCAATTCGGCCTGCTCGCCGCGCACCGCTCTCGGTTATACTCGAACGCAAATGGCGGCCTATAAGAAAATCTTGGTATTGCTGGATCTGTCCGACGCCAGCGAACAGGTCGCGGCCGCCGGACGCGAATTTGGCGGCGCTACTCGAATGCCGCGTTGATGGTCTTGCATGTCGTCGAATTCGTGCCGGTCGAACCCATGGGGGAGTCGCTTGATGCCGACGGTGACAAATCGAGGACGACTTGATAGACGCGCGCGCGTCTGAAATTGCAGGAGCTCATCGCGCGGACCGGCCTCGCGCACGCAACCGGCCAGGGTCGAAGCCGGCAACACCAAGGCGGAAATTCTGCGCGTTGCCGACGAGGAAGCCGCCGATTTGATCGTGCTCGGCAGCCGCGAGCGCCACGGCCTGGCCATCCTGGTGAATTTTACCGAAGACACCGTCCTGCATGCCGCGCATTGCGACGTGCTCGCGGTGCGCCTGACGTAATTCCATGCAGAGCAGCACACCCGAGCCGGCAAATCCCAGAATCCGGGTTGAGGTGGAAACCTCCTATATCGAGGAACAATCCGATCCGCGCGACAAGCGCTTTGTGTTCTCCTGCACCATCACGATTCGCAACGAAGGCCAGGTGCCGGCGCGCCTGCTCACGCGCCACTGGATCATCACGGATGCCAACGGCAATGTGAAGGAAACGCGCGGCGATGGCGTGGTCGGCGAGCAGCCGTACCTGAAGCCGGGCCAGGGATTTCGCTACTCCACCGGCGCCGTGATCGAAACCCCGGTCGGCACCATGCAGGGCAGCTATCAAATGGTGGCCGACGATGGCGCAGCAATTCGATGCGCCGATCGCGCCGTTCAGGCTGGCGATGCCCGGGGTACTGCACTAGGACTCGCTGGATGCTGATGGCGCTGTATGCGATCGGCGACGTGCAAGGCTGCGACGCCGAGCTCGGCGCATCTGCTCGGCAACATTGAAATTCTCCGCCGACCGCGATTCTCTCTGGTTCGTCGGCGATCTGGTCAACCGCGGACCCGATTCGCTCAAAGTGCTGCGCAGAATTCGCGCTCTGGGCGATGCCGCGACGGTGATTCTCGGCAATCACGATCTGCACCTGCTGGCCGTGGCCTGCGGCGCCGCGCGGCTGCGCAGCGACGATACGCTTGACGGAAGTTCTGGCCGCTCCCGATCGCGCCGTCGCTGCTCGAGTGGCTGCAGAACCGGCCGCTGATGCACGAGGATTGCAAGTTGAACGTCTGCATGGTGCACGCCGGGCTTGGCGCCGCAATGGGACTTGAAGCTGGCGCGCCAATGCGCGCGCGAATTCGAGCAATCCCTGCGGCGCGACCCCGACAAATTACTGTTCGACCGGCTGTACGGCGATCAGCCGGATCGCTGGGACGATGCCCTCGAAGGCGAAGCAGCGCCTGCGCTTCATCGTCGAATTGCTTCACCCGCCTGCGCTACGTCGATGCGGAGGGCCGCCTGGCGCTTGCGCGCCAAGGGATCGCCGAAGAAAACGCAGACGCAATCGCTCATCCCCTGGTTCGAGGCGCCGGCCGCCCGCTGGCGCGGCTCGCGCATCGTCTTCGGTCATTGGTCGACGCTGGGGTTCTTTCAGAACGCCGATGTCACCGGCCTCGATACGGGCTGCGTCTGGGGAGACCGCCTGACCGCGTTGCGCCTCGATGTCGCGGCTGCCGATCCCGTCCAGGTGGCTTGCCGTTAGGGTTTGGCGACCGCTCGCAGTGTCTCGCCGCGAATGAGAAAGCGGCTGCCGCTCACTTGATAAGGGACGCAGGTAATGTCCTGCTTCACGTTGCGGGTGGCGAATTTGGGCAGGATCTGCCGCGCAAACTCCTCGACCAACTCGCAATCGCCGATGCCGAGATTCCGAAACGCATCGCTGGTCAGGGTAAAGGGCTCGTAGCGAGCCTCCACCAACCTCAAGTCGCCCGGCTGCAATGGCGGTTGGCGGCTCGGCATCGGGCAATGCGGGGAAGAGAACAGGATGCTCAAGCTTGGGCCAAGTGAACCGCAGCCCTAAGCGCGGCGCGGTCTCGTCGCAGCCGAGCGCGCGACACCTTGAGATCGCGGCGCGCGCCCGAGTTCCAGGAGCAGCGCGCGCATCTTGTCGCGCAAGCCCTCGCAGGAATAGCGCGCGGTGCGGCCCATGTAGAAGAAGTCGAAGCGCTGCTCCTTCCACACCGCGGACAGCGTATTGGCGCTCCCCGCGGCCTGCGGCGCTGCCGCAGCGGCGGCGCCTGCCAGCAAGCCAATGCGCACAGCAATCCGACGCCCGCGACCACCCAAACATTCGCATATCGAAATCCTCCGCGCGATTCGACCGCGCCGAACGCGGCGAAGTTTCACGAGCCCGCTATAATGATCGCATGCCAGCCGCCATGCCTTTCAACCTGCATCGATGGATCGAGCAAAATCGCGATCTGCTCAAGCCGCCAGTGGGCAACAAATTGCTGTTTCGAAGACAGCAACTTCATCATCATGGCGGTCGGCGGACCCAATTCGCGCAAGGACTTTCACCACGACCCAAGCGAGGAATTCTTCTTCCAGGTGCGAAGGCAACATGCTGCTGAAAACGCTGCAGGACGGCCGCCTGACCGATGTGCCCATCCGCGAAGGCGAGGTGTATCTGCTGCCGGCGGAAGTGCCGCATTCGCCGCAGCGGCCCGCAGGCAGCGTGGGGATCGTCGTCGAACGGCGCCGCAGTCCCCAGGAACTGGACGGCTTCTCCTGGTACTGCGAAAACTGCGGGCATCCGCCTTTATCTGGAGCGGGTCGCGGTGCGCAATATCGAAACCCAGCTGCCGGAGATCTTCGCGCGATTTTATTCGAGCCTGCAGCATCGCACCTGCAGTGTTTGCGGCACGGTCATGCAGGCCCCCGCCTGACCGACGCGGCGCGCCATGCGCGTTCGCCATCGGCGCCATGGACGCGGCCGATCCGCTGGCGCGCTTCGCGGCGGAGTTCCACCATCCATACGATGCGCGAAGGGCGCAAGCTGCCGTACTTCGGCGGCCACTCGCTTGGGCTGCAGCCCAAGTCCGCCGCGCACTACGTCGAACAGGAACTCAAGGACTGGCGGCGTTTGGGAGTTCTCGGCCACATCGCCGCCGCGCGTCCGTGGATTCGCTATCACGAACGTGCCGCGGCCGCGCTCGCCGAACTGGTGGGCGCCGATGCAGAGCGAAGTCGTCGCCATGAACTCACTTGACGGTGAATCTGCATCTGATGATGGTGAGTTTCTTTCGGCCCGATGCGCAGCGCAATTGCGTGCTGATCGAGAGTTCGGCATTTCCCTCGGATCGCTACGCCGTCGTTTCGCAACTCGAATTTCACGGCCTTGACGCCGCGCGCAATCTGATCGAAGTCGAACCGCGCGCCGGCGAGCGGACCCTGAGAACCGAGGATTTGATCGATCGCATCGAACAGGGAGGGCCGCCGCCTGGCGCTGGTGCTGCTGCCCGGCGTTCAATATCTCACCGGCCAGGCGCTGGATCTTGCCGCCCCTGATCGCGGCGGCGCGCCGCGTCGGCGCCGCCGTCGGCATCGATCTCGCGCACGCGATCGGCAATATGCCGTTGCACCTGCACGACTGGAATGCCGACTTCGCCGTGTGGTGCAGCTACAAATATCTCAATGCCGGCCCCGGCGCCGTCGGCGGCTGCTTCGTGCACGAGCGGCATGGCCGCCGCTTCGACGCTGCCGCGCTTCGCGGGCTGGTGGGGACACAACCAGGCACTCGAGATTTCTTTACGAGCCGAACTTCGATCCGATCGCGCGGCGCGCAGGGCTGGCAAATCAGCAATCCGCCCATCCTGTCCACGGCGCCGCTGCTGGCCTCGCTGGAGATTTTTCAGCGCGCCGGCATGCCTGCGCTTGCGCGAAAAATCGCTCGCACTCACCGGCTTCATGCAGCGGCTCATCGAGGAGCTGCTGCCGGATCCGGTCGAGATCATCACCCCTGGCGCACCGGAGCAGCGCGGCTGCCAATTGAGCTTGCGCGTGGCGCGCCCTGCCGCCGCAAGCAAGACGCTGCCAGGAGCGCTCGACGCGCGGCGCGGCGTGATCGGCGATTGGCGCGAACCGGACGTGCTGCGGCTCGCGCCGATCCCGCTCTACAACTCATTCGGCGATGTGCTTCGCCGCGGTGGACGCTCTGGCGCAGGCGTTGCGCGCGTGATGCGACGTGATCCGCATTGTCGGCGCCGGCCCGACCGGCGCGCTGCTGGCCATTCTGCTGCGAGCGTCGCGGCCCGCGCAGGTCGAATTGTACGAAAGCCGGCCCGACTTGCGCAGCGCGACCGCCGCATCCGGCCGCTCCATCAATTTGGCGCTCGCCGATCGCGGCATCCACGCCCTCAAAGTCGGCGGGCGTATTCGAGGCCCTGGGGTCGGCGATGCTGCCGATGCGCGGCCGGCTCATTCACCATACGAGAACGGGGAAACCTCGTTTCAGCCCTACGGGCAGCGGCCCAATGAAGTGATCTTATTCGGTTTCGCGTCATCGGCTCAACCAGGTACTGCTCGAAGTCGGCGGCGCGCCAAGCCGGGCGTGCAGCTGCATTTCCAGCATCGCTTCGAGGCGGCCGATTTCGCCGCGAGCACCGCGCAGATTCGCGATCTTGCAGCGCGACCAGGTTCTCACCGTGCCGATGCAGCCGCTGCTCGCCGCCGACGGCGCCGGCTCAGCCATGCGCCGCGAGATGAGCGGCGCAGAAGTCTCATTCGAGGCGCGCGAAACCGATCTCGAACACGGCTACAAGGAATTGTCCATTCCCGCAGTGGGCGCACGGCGGCTTTCGCATGGCCAGCGATGCGCTGCATATTTGGCCGCGCGGCAACTTCATGCTGATCGCGCTGCCAAACGACGACGGCAGCTTCACCGCAACGTTGTTTCTGCCGAAACGCGGGGCCGTAGCTTCGCAGCGTTGCGCGATGCCGGCGGCCATCGATCGAGTTTATTATCGCGCAATTTTCCCGATGCGCGCGCACTCATGCCGGACTGCACTCGCGGAATTCAAGGCTCATCCGGTCGGATTTCTGGGAACGGTAGCCGCGACCCCTGGCACGCGCGCGGCTTGGCGGCGCTGATCGGCGATTCGGCGCATGCCATGGTGCCCTTTCACGGCCAGGGAATGAATTGCTGCTTCGAGGACTGCATCGAATTCGATGCCTGCGTCGCGCGGCATGCGTCCTGGGAAGCGGCATTTGCGGAGTTCGGCGCCGCCCGCAAGCCCAATACCGATGCGATCGCCGCCATGGCGCTGGAGAATTATATGGAAATGCGCGAAAGCGTCGCGGATCCCAAATTCCAGCTGCAGCAGGCGCTGTCGCTGGAACTCGAACGGCGCTTTCCGCGGCGCTTCATTCCGCGCTACTCCATGGTGATGTTCCACCATGAAATCCCTTATCTCACCGCGCTAGCAGCGCGGCGCTACGCAGGCTGCCATCCTGGCCGAATTGACCGCAGGCTCGGTCGCGGCGCTATCAGAGATCGATTTCGAGCGCGCCGAACGTGAGATCAGCGCCAGGCTTGCGCCGGTCTAGGGCCCGGCCGGAGCGCCGCGGCGCTCCAGCGTGATGAAGCTGTAAGCGTAGGCGTTCTTGTCGTCCGCTTCGTGGCGCTCGCGGCTGGATTCGCGTCCATTCGCGTACCGCGCCACTCGGCGAAAAACGTGTCGCCGTCCATCGATTCGCGCATGCACCAGGGTGAGATGGATGCGGCCCGCGACGCGGCAGGCACAGCCGTAGATTTCCGCGCCGCCGATCACCATCAGACGGCGATTCCGCGCCCGCAACCGCGCGCGCAGCGTCGAGTGTCGCCACCACCTTGCAGTCGCGCCGGCGCGAAATCGCGCGAGCGGCTCAAGACCCAGATTGATTCGATCCGGCAGCGCCTTGCCGATCGACTCATAGGTCTTGCGGCCCATCAGCACGTGCCGGCCCAAGGTCAGCGCTCTTGAAATGCCGGAAGTCCGCCGGCAGATGCCACGGCAGCCGGTGGCGCGGCCGATGACATCGTTTTCCGACGCCGCGACCACCAGCTCCACTGCAGCGTGCTTCATCCATTCAATCCTGAAAATTGAAAACGGACTTATACGCTCGCCGGCCGCGCATCGCCAGCCCGAGGGCCCGCTATTGAGCGGCCAGCGTCGGCGAGACGTTCGCGGGCTCGCGTTGCAGCGACACGATCGTGCCGTTCATGTCCGTCGAACAGGTCGCACGCGCGATCGTCCGGCCGGACTTCGGGCTGTGGGCTTGCAAATAGAACGTGAATTCACGGACGTAGTAGCTCGTCAACGCACTCTGGGAATCACCGCCGCGATAGTCCACTTTGTACGACGGCGAAGCGGATCCCGGCGCCGCGAGGCTCGAGGCAAAAGCGCGCGCGCAGGCGTTCACAGCGACGCTTTGCGGATTTGCATGGGATATCGAAGGCGAGATTGCCGCAATTGCCGCGGCTGCGAGAGTCAGATTGCGAATCTGCATGATGGTATTCCTTGATGCTCAAAATACCAACACCCCGGCCTCACCTTAAGGCTCAGCTCAAGCCGGCGACAAACGAGAAATTTTCCCCCTCCAGGTGTATTTCGCTCACGTGTACGCGGCCATTGACATTGCGACTCAGGCAACCCGGCACTCGCTCAAGATCCACCGCGTCAGTTCCTGCAAATCCTCGCGCGCGCGATCCTCGGGTCCGTGCAGCAGATACGTAGCTCTCATTGGTGGTCAGTTCCGCTTCGAACAGCTTCACCAGGCCGCCGGCGCTGAAGCGATCGGCGCTCAAGCGCGACGGCACCAGAGCGACGCCGACGCCCTGCTCGGCAGCACGCACCACCGCCGACATGGTGTCGAGCCGCACCAGCCGATTGGGCTTGATCGGCTCGATTCCCAAGCCCAGCGCCCATCGTCTCCCACGCCTCGCGGCGCTCTTCATGCAGCAGCAATGTCTTGCCGTTCAGATCGGCATAGGAGTCGATGGGATTTTCAAGCAGAAACGCCGGCGAACAGGCTGCGATGAAGCTCTGCGCGAACAACTCGTGCACGGTCAATCCTTCCCAGGGACCCGCGCCCACGACGATCGAGAGATCTGCTTCCGGCGGATGCGTCTTCGGCGCGGAAAATGTGCGTTTCGATGCGGATGTCGGTCTCTTCGCGCGCCTGGGAAAACGAAGCGAGCCGCGGCAGCAGCAATTCGTTGGCGAAGAACGGCGGCACATTCAGCCGGATGATGGTGCGGCCGTAGCGCACCTGCAGCTGCTCGGTGACCGATTCGAGCTTGGAGAAAATGTCGTTGATGTGCTCGAGATAATGTCGCACCGGCATCGGTCAGATGTCAGCGTGCGCACGCCGCGCTGGAACAGGCTCACGCCGAGCTGCTCCTCCAGCGCCTTGATTTGATGGCTGATGGCCGATGGGGTGACGAACAATTCCTCGGCCGCGGCCTTGAAGCTTTGCAGCCTGGCCGCGACCTGGAAGGTCTTCAAAAATTTGAGCGACGGCAAGCGCATGGCGGCAACCCACAATATATCATGAGCATGGAGCAACAATCGTGCCAGCCGCTCAAACCCTTTGCATATCAAGCATTAGGTAAACAAAAAAGCCGTCCAATGCCTTGTTCGCGGGCGGGCCGCGCATCGACCGCACGATACCGGTGCTCCATGACGCTTAGTAGCGCGTTGGCAGACTAATCGCGCGCGCGGAACCAGCCGCTGATGCTCCATCGATCGCGGCTCGCCGGCAGCACCGCGTGCTCGCGCCCCTCGGTGAGAAAGCACACCAGCCTGCCGGCAAGCGGCTCGATATCGCGAAATCCCTCGTCCGCCTCGAACATCCGCAGCGCCCCTCCGGCAAGCGGCTGCCAGTCGGCGTTCAAGTACAGCGCCAGCGATACCTTGCGCTGCGTGCCGCTCCGCGGTTGATCCAGATGACGCGCATATCCCGAACCGGGCGGATACCACGCATAGTGCAGCTCCAGCTCGAACAACCCCAGGTATGCCTCGCGGTTCAATTCCTGGCGCAGTTGTTCCAGTTCCTCAAGCAGCAGGCGTTCCGCCGGGTATAGCGGCTCGCTCAGCCAGCAAGTGAAATCGCCACGAATATCCGTGCGGCGCTGCTGGCTCGCGTCGTTGCCGATTCGGGCCGCGGCAAATTCGCCCTGTGCCTGACGAGCTTGGGCGCAATCGACCAGCGAACGGACCTGCCCGGGTGCGATGAACTGATCGCAAATCGAGATCCCCGCCGCGCTCAAGTCCGCACTCGCGCTCATGGCTCAAGGCGCGGTTTACCGCGGCCGTTTGCGCACCAAGCGCTGCGGCGGTTTCGCGTGCTTGAGCTGCGGCTTCACTGCGCGCTCTTCCAGCATGCTGCCGCGGCACCCCAGCGCTCCGCAGCGGCAGGCGAAAATCTCATCGATATCGACGGGGTCATCGGCGTCGCGCTGGATCTGATAGTCGTAGGCAAGCTCCTCGCCGGGCCGTATCGTGCGCAACGCCTCTATGAAAATCCGCTTGCCGCGATTGACGCTTTCGCAATTGGGATCGCAGCCGTGGTTCACGTAGCGCGCTTCATTGCCGTTGACCCCCGCGTCGATCACCGTCTTCGCGTTGACGGTGAACAAGAATGTATGGTCGTCGCGGGTGTCCTTTTTCTCATAGCGGGCGTCCGCTTGGCCGTGGGTCAGGCGATCGCCAAGATACTCGAGGATCGTGGTGCCTTTGCGGATCCGCCGCCGCGCGAACACGCCGTAGCCGTGAATCGGCGAATAGCGCACTTCAAACAGCGCAGTGCGCGCGCGCCGCGCGGCCTTCTTCATACTGCAATCGGCGCTTTGATTGCATCGTGGCAGCGATAGCCAAGAATTTCGAAATCCTCGAACTCATAATCGAACAGGCTCGCCGGTTGACGCCGAATCTTGAGGCGCGGCAAGGGAAAGGGTGCGCGCGACAGCTGCAGTTCGGTCTGCGCCAGGTGATTCAAGTACAAATGGCAATCGCCGCCGGTCCACACGAAATCGCCGACCTCGAGGCTGCATTGCTGCGCGAGCATATGCGTCAGCAGCGCGTACGAGGCGATGTTGAAAGGAACCCCCAGCAGCGCATCGGCACTGCGCTGATAGAGCTGGCAGGATAATCGGCCGTCGGCCACGTAGAATTGAAAAAGCGCGTGGCACGGCAACAGCGCCATGCGATCCAATTCGCCCACGTTCCACGCGCTGACCAATATGCGGCGCGAGTTGGGATTGCTGCGCAGTTGTTCGATCACTTGCGCCAGCTGATCGATATGGCCTCCGTCCGCCGTTGGCCAGCTGCGCCATTGCTTGCCGTACACCGGTCCCAGTTCCCCGTTCTTGTCCGCCCACTCATCCCAAATGCTGACGCCGTGATCGTGCAGATACTTGATGTTGGTATCGCCGGTGAGAAACCACAGAAGCTCGTAGATGATGGAACGCAGGTGCATTTTTTTGGTGGTCACGAGCGGGAAGCCGTCATTCAGATCGAAGCGCATCTGGTATCCGAATACGCTCAAGGTGCCGGTGCCGGTGCGGTCGGCCTTAGGCAAGCCGCGCTCGCGGATGTGGCGCAGGAAATCCAGATACTGCCGCACGTTATGCGTTCGCCGTGGAGATGTTGCCGGACGGAATGCTCTGCCGGTAGGCATAAACCAATACCACGGCACCCGCCAGAATCATGGGCGTGGTCAGCAGCATACCCATGGTCAGCCAATCCCCCACCAAATAGCCGATATTGGCATCCGGCAGGCGCACCCATTCCACCAAGAACCGGCAGCAGCCGTAGACCAGCAAGAACAAACCAATGGGCGCCAGGCGCGGCCGCGGACGGCTGGTAAACCAAATCAAAATCACCGACAGCAGTAGTCCCTCGAGACCCGCTTCATAGAGCTGTGAGGGGTGTCGGGCGATCAACACGCCTTGGGCGTCCGGCACGCCAAATCCCCACGGCAAACTGGTCGGCCTGCCCCACAGTTCGCCATTGATGAAATTGCCGATCCGGCCGGCGAGCAGGCCGATCCCCGGCAGCGGCGCGAGGAAATCCAATACATCCGCAATGCGCTTGTGCTTGACGCGCGCGAACACGATGGCGGCTGCCAGGACGCCGAGCATGCCGCCGTGGAACGACATGCCCCCATCCCAGATATGGAAGACATTCAGCCAGTTTTCCGCGATCACGTCATGTCCGTAAAAAATGCACCAGCCGATGCGGCCGCCGGCAATCACGCCGATGGCGGAATAGAAAATGAGGTCATCGATGTCGAGCGCGGTCCAGGTCGAATGCGCGCTCCGGGCGCGATATCTTGCCAGCCACCAAGCCCCCATGAATCCGATGAGGTACATGATCCCGTACCAATGCACGCGCAGCGGTCCAATGCCAAACACTGGTCCGATGGAGACGGCGACGGGATTGATATGCGGATAGGTCAGCATGCGCGCTACTTTAAACTGTCGCCGACCCGACAGAAATAGGCCTTAAGATATTGCGTTTCGGGAATCGCGGGATGCACCGGGTGATCCGGCGCCTGGCCGCCGATTTCGATGATTTGCAGTTGTTTGTCCGCGCCACGCGCCGCCTTGGCAATGGCCTCCTGTAAATCCTCGGCGCTGACGTGAAAGGAGCAGGAGCACGACACCAGGATGCCGTCGTCCGCAAGCGCAGAAATGGCCAGCTGGTTCAGGCGTTTGTAGGCAGCCAGCGCCTTGGGCAGATCTTTCTTGCGCTTGGCGAACGCCGGCGGATCGATGACCACCACATCGAAACGGGCATCCTCCTTTGCCAGAGTCCTCGAGCACATCGAACGCATCGCCGCGGCGAGCGGCAATCTCGACGCCGTTGCGCGCGGCGTTCGCCGCAGCCAGTTCCAGCGCCGCCGCGGAGCTGTCGACACACATCACTTCGCGCGCGCCGCTGCTTCGCCGCGCGCACGCCCCAGGCGCCCACATAGCTGAACACGTCCGAGCACGCGCGCACCTAAGCGAATGTACTTCGGCAGCGCCCGACGGTTGCCGGCCTGATCGAAGAACCAGCCGGTCTTTTGGCCGGACGCCAGCGGCGCCTGGAATTCGAGCCCGTCCTCACCACACTGCGGCGGGATCGTCGAATCGCCCCCATCGCGGCTTCGTCATAGCTGGGCAAGCCCTCCATCTCCCGAGCGGCGCTGTCATTCTTGAAGAACAGCACTTCACATCGCAAAACCCGGCGCAGCGCCTCCTGTATCTCGGGTTTGAGCAGCTCCATGCCGGCAGTTCCGATCTGCACGACGCAGCACTGCCAATAGCGATCAACCACCAAACCCGGCAAACCGTCGGACTCGCCGTATACCAAGCGATAATAGGGTTTGGGATACAACCGCTCGCGCAGGCGCAGCGCCGCGCGCATGCGCGCCTCGAACCAGCCCGCGTCCGGAATCTTCCATGTTTGCAGCAGCCGCGCAGCGATCAGCGAGCTGCGGATTGACATAGGCCAATCCCAACGCGCGGTCGTTGTGCGCCATCACCCGCACCAACTCGCCCGCCTTGAACTTGACCAGCGGCGTCTGCTCGATATCGACCTCGTTGCTGAAAATCCAAAGATGTCCCGGCGTGCAGACGGCGATCTTCGTTGCGCTTCAGGCGCAGGACGGGCAATTGCGCCGCTTCACGGGAATCAGACATGTGAGATACTTAAGCTATAGTGGGCGGCATTCTAACCGACTGCGGACTTGCCAAGATGCAGCGCAATCGTCTCGCCGAAGAGACCAGCCCGTATCTGCTGCAGCACGCGGACAATCCCGTGGATTGGTATCCGTGGGGCGAGAGCGGCGCTGGCGCGCGCCAAGCAGCGAAAATAAACCCATTCTCTTGTCGATCGGCTATTCGGCCTGCCACTGGTGCCATGTCATGGCGCACGAATCCTTTGAAGACACCAGCACCGCTGCGCTGATGAATCGAGTTGTTCGTCAACATCAAGGTCGATCGCGAAGAGCGTCCCGACCTGGACAAGATCTATCAAGTCGCGCAGCAAATGATGACCCACGGGTCCGGCGGTTGGCCCCTGACCATGTTCCTGACACCCGCAGGATCAACAGCCCTTTTTCGGCGGCACCTATTTTCCCAAGGAATCCCGCTATGGCATGCCGGCATTTCAGCGAGATCTGCTCAAGCGCGTGGCCGAATACTACCGCGACCACGGCGCGGAGATCGCGACGCAGACCGCGCAGCTCAAGGCCGCGTTCGCCGCCCTTGTCGCCGCAGCCCGTCGCCAGGCGCCATGCTCGACGCCTCGCCCGTTGCTGCGGGCGCGCGCGGCGCTTGGAGTATCCTTCGATTCGCGACTTCGGCGGCTTTTCCGATGCGCCGAAATTTCCGCATCCGACCAGCATTGAGCGCTGTCTGCGTCAGTGGCACGCAACCGCGGCCGGGCCGAGCCCGACCTCAAGGCGCTTGTACATGGCGAGCCTGACGCTGACGCGCATGGCGGAGGGCGGACTCTACGATCAACTGGGCGGCGGATTCGCGCGCTATTCCGTTGACGGCGCCTGGATGATCCCGCATTTCGAAAAAATGCTGTACGACAATGCGCAGCTGCTCTGCGAGTACTGCGCGCGCCCGTCTCGCGACCGGCGAGGCGCTGTTTGCGGAAGATCGCGCATGAAACCGCGGACTGGGTGCTGCGCGACATGCGTTCGCGCCGCGGGCAGCTTTTACTCCAGCCTCGACGCCGACTCCGAAGGTCACGAGGGAAGTTCTACGTCTGGAACCGCGGCGAAGTTCAGTCGCTGCTGACGCCGCGCGAATACAGCGGCGTTTGCCGCGCCGCTTCGGCTTGGACCGCGCCGCCAATTTCGAGGGCGAATGGCATTTGCACGTCGTTGCGTCGCTCGACGACATTGCCGGCGCACTCAAAGAATCCGCAGCGGCGGTCGCCGGCCTCATCGAATCCGCGCGCTCGAAACTCTTGCAGGCCGCGCAACTTGCGCGTGTGGCCGGCGCGCGATGAGAAGATCCTCACCTCATGGAACGCGCTCATGATCAAGGGTCTCGCCATCGCGTCGCGCGTGCTCAAGCGGCCCGACTTGGCCGAAGCGGCCGGCACGGCCGTGGATTTTGTGCGCCACCATCTGTGGCGCGACGGCCGCTTGCTGGCGACCTACAAGGACGGCCGCGCGCACCTGCCGGCCTATCTCGATGACTACGCCTTCCTCGCCGACGCCCTGCTCGAGCTGCTGCAGACCCGCTGGCGCAGCAGCGATCTGGAATTTGCCCGCCAGTTGGCCGACGTGCTGCTGGACCAGTTCGAAGACCGGGAAGACGGGCGGATTTTTCTTCACTGCGAAGGATCACGAGCAGCTCATTCACCGCAGCAAGACCTTCGCCGACGAATCCGTCCCGTCGGGCAACGGCGTCGCCGCTTCCATGCTGTGCCGGCTTAGGGTTCCTGCTGGGCGAGACCCGTATCTGGATGCGGCGGAGCGCACGCTGCGATGCCGCGTGGACGGCAATTCAAGACTATCCGCAGGCGCATATGAGCCTGGTGAACGCCCTGGAGGATTTCCTGTCCTCGATGCAAATCTTGGTTATTCGCGGCGAGGCGTCGAGCGCCGCGCACTGGGCCGCAGCTGCGGAAGAACTGTACGCGCCGACGCGCATGATTTTCGCCATCCCTAGCGATGCAGCCTGCTGCCGCCCGCGCTGGCGGCGAAGCGTGCGGGTGCGACCACGGTGGCTTACCTGTGCACCGGCATGACCTGCTCCGCGCCGCTGGCGAATCTCGAGGACGTCGCGCGCACGTCTCAAGCTGCGGGTCATTTAGTGCCGCGTAGCGCCTGCGCAGCTCCATGCCGACCCGGCGCTTGAAATCGCCGTGCAGGGCATCGGAGTACAGCGGCGCGGCGTTCCAATCGAGCGCCCAGGGCTGCGCGGTGCGTGTGCTTTCCGGTTCCGCGCTGTCGCGCGGAAAGATGTGCGCATGCAGCGCCGGATCCACATTGCCGAAGATCGCGTAGTTGATGCGCGCGGCCGCGGTGATGACCAGCAGCACGTCGCCGATGAGCGCCATGTCGAACAAAAATTGCGTCGCGCGCGTCGGCGTCGAGCGCATTCAAGTGCGGCACGACCGGATCCGGCAGCAACAGACAATATCCGGGCAACACCTGGCGTTCGCCCATGATCACCCAGCCCGAGGGCATCTTGGCGATGGCGGCCGGCAGCTGCGCGGCGCGGCAGCGGTCGACCAGCGCATGGATGGTTGTTACGGGCACTTGATCCTCACGACATTTATTTCTCGCGCGACTTCGCAATTAACGCGGCGTCAACCGGCGGCGCGGAATTCCCAAAATGCGAACGGATATAGGTCAATACGCGCCGCCGCGTCCTCGTCGCTCATCCAGCCGAACAATAGCATTTGAGTCGGATAGCGGCCCGCCGGAATGCTAGCCGGCCGCTTCTGGCTCAAGACCCACTGCGCGAGCTCGACCGGATCGCCCAGTACGGCCGGCGAACCGGACAGGCTGGGAAAACCTTGGGCACACCCTCGCCGTTTTCGCGGTGGCAGGGCACGCAGTTTTGCGCGTACAGCTGCCGCGCCGCGATCGGCGCCGGCTGTCCGCCGGGCGGCACCGCGCCGTGGGGTTCGGGCTCGACGGCTGACAGGCCGCGAGGAGCACATACAAATCCCGCAGCACCAGGCGTTGGCTCATGGCCGCGGTTCCGCCAACGCTAGCCGCGCCAAGTGCGGAACGCTGCCGGTATCCAAATGCACGAAATCCGACGCGCGGTAGTAGCCAACGCCTCCCCGCTTCAAGGATTCGGCGCGCGCCGCCAAAACCGCGCAATCCACGCCTGCTCATCCGCACATCGATCGCCCGGCCCTGCATGTGCAGACTGTGCTTGCGACACCCGCTGCTGCGCTCGTGCAAACGCTCGTTGGTCTCCGGCGAGCGATAGCCGGAGATCACGCTGTATGCCGGCGGCACGCCGACGAGGGCGGCCACATCGACCAAGTAATCCATCAGCTTCGGATCGATGGCGTGCTTCTCGCCGTTGCGAAAATCTCGCAGCAGAACCTCGAGGCGCGGCGAGCGCATCGGGCACATAGGCACCGTCCCGAAAATACTCGATATCCAAGCGCTCCCCGGTATGCAGATTGGTCAACGCAATCGTCTAGGCCGCGCGGCCTCGAGCCGCTTGCGACGCTGCGCGGCCAGAGTGCTGACGGCCGATAACGCCGGCCAGCATGCCGCTCAAGCGCAGCGATGCGCCGCCTAGCATGCGTCCGGCGCGCGATCATGCGCATCGGTCCTCGAGCAGCGCGCCCGCGATCCAGCGCCAGCACCGTGGCACGCGGGAAGAAATTGAATTCCGATGCCGAGGCCCAGGTGTAGGCGCCCATCATGCGGCCGACGACCAAATCGCCGATGTCGAGCTTGGGCAGGTCGAGTTTTTCGCGGATGACATCGATGCTGTCGCAGGTCGGACCGGCCAGCACCGACGGGAAGGTCTGGCGCGCCCGGCAGCAGCGCCTCGACCGGAAATATCGAGTGGTCGTACATCTGACCGCTGTAGCTGCCGTACAGGCCATCGTCGAGGTAGTACCACCAGCGGCCGTCACGCAGCGCGCGGCCCATGACCGAAGCCACGGCAGATCGCCGCGGGCGCCGATATGTAGCGGCCCGGTTCGGCGATCACGCGCACATCGGGCGGCAACGCTTTGAGCGCGGCGTTGATCGGGCGCGCAAAATTCCTCGATGGCATGCGCGGCTTCAGATAATCCACCGGAAAGCCGCCGCCGATATCGAGGATGTGCACCGAGATGACCCGCCGCGCGCCGCGACTTGCAGCAGCTCGCGGCACACCTCGATGGCCTTGACCATCATTGCGGAGTCGGCATGTCTGCGAGCCGGCATGAAATGACAAGTCCGTCGATCTTGATGCGCAGTTCCGCCGCGAGCCGCAACAGTTCCGCGACCGCTTCCGGGTCGCAGCCGAATTTGCGCGACAAATCGCACCTGCGCGTCGGGACTGCGGAACGAAACGCGAATCAGCAGCGACGCGCGGGTGCGAAATTTGCACGAATTTGCGCAGCTCGTCGGGATTGTCGATGACGAAACGATTCGACGCCGTAAGCTCAACGCGGTGCGAATGTCGCTGTCGCGCTTGATCGGATGGGTGTGAATGCAGCGCTCCGGCGTCGACTCCCAGGCGCCGCACCAATTCGACTTCGCCGTTGGTCGCCAGGTCGAAGAACGCGCCCTCGCGCATGCAGCGTGGTGATCAGCGAGGCGTGCGGCAGCGGCTTTAAGGCGTAGTGCAGATCGACGCCCGGCAGCGCCGCGGCGAGGCGGCGATATTGCCGACGCACGCGCTCGGCATCGATGACGAGCAAGCGGCGAGCCGTAGCGAGCCACCAAATGTTGGATCGCCTCTCGCGAGAAGGGATCTTGCGTGGGATCGAGTTCCATCGGGGGTCAGGAGCCTTAGCTGACGCTCAGCTCCAAGGAATCATCGCCCATGCCGCTGGCGCGCTGCAGGCGATCGAGAATCGCGGCCCAGCGCTCATCCTGCGGGCAGGCTTTGCACGAATATCCTCACGCAGCCGATCGCGATCCAGTGTGCGCAAATGGTTGTACAGATTGTGCGCATAGGTGTCGGGCTTCTTGCCGGCGTTGATCCAAGTCATGTGCCGCTGGGTGTGCAGCGGCGGCCGCATCGCCAGCACCGCCACCTTTTCCTCGCGCGCCACGATCTCGCCGGCCCGCACCTCCAAGTCGTCCGAGGCCACGATTTCGAGCGGCGTCGACGGCGCATAGTGCAGAGCGCGGTCGCCCGGAGCGCGCGGGAGCGACTCCGCCGACCGCCAAGCGCCCCGACCACCTGCTCGAGCTGCGAGCGGGTGATGAATCCCGGACGCAGCAGGCGCGCCTGATTGTCGAGACAGGAAACGATGGTCGACTCGAGTCCGATGGGCGAGTCGCCGCCGTCCAGAATCACGCTGACCGCATCGCCGAACTCATCGCGCACATGCTCCGGCTTGGTCGGACTCAAGCGCCCGTAGCGATTGGCGGACGGCGCCGCAATGCCGCCGCCGAAGGCGTTCAGCAGCTGCTGCGCCATGGGGTGCGAGGGCACGCGAATGCCGATGCTGTCCTGGCCGCCGGTGACGATGTCATTGACGTTGTCGGCCTTCGGCAGAATCAGGGTCAAGGGACCGGGCCAGAATTTGATCGGCCAGCTGCTCCGCGACCGGCGGCATCTGCGGAAACCCAGCGATGCAGGTAGCGCGGATCGTCCAGATGAACGATGACCGGATGATCGGGCGGCCGGCCCTTGACCTCGAAAATCTTGCGCACGGCAGACAGGGTTGGCGCATTCGCGCCAACTCCATAGACGGTCTCGGTGGGAAACACCACCAAGTCGCCGGCGCGCAACGCTTCGACGGCCGCTTCGATTTCTGTCTGTGTAGCTCTTACCACGCGCGCATGATATCAAGACTGCGCTGCCAGCAAAGGCCGCGCGCCTATTCTTAGGCAAACTAGGCTTTGGTGCTACATTTGGTGCAACAATTGGCGCGGCCTGTGCCGCCGACGAGGCCGCTGTCGCCGGAATGCTACATTGCAGGAACACCAAATCGAGCCAGCGCCCGAATTTGAATCCCACTTCATGAAAATGCCCGACATTGATGAATCCCAGGCTTCAGGTGCAGACTCGATGGAGACGGCATTGTCGGCGTCGATCCCGGCGATCATGACGTGCTTGTGCATGGCGGCCGCCCGCGCCAGGAGTTCGATCACCAGCTGCCGGCCAATGCCCTGGCCGCGCCGGTCGGCGCGGACGTGGACGCTGTGCTCGACGCTGTGCTGATAGCACGGCGGTGCGCGAAATTCGCCGAAAGTCCCGAAGCCGGTGATGCCCGAGGCATCCCGCGCGACGATGAACGGGAAGCCGCTCCGGCGCCTTGGCGTCGAACCACGCTTGCGCCGCGTTCCGCGGTGAATTCCACCTCCGTGTACACGGCGGTCGAGTTGCGAATGACCTCGTTGTATATCGCTAGAATCTCCGGAAGATCTTGCGCGGGCCGGCATCATCGATCATGGCGCTCAATCGAGATACCCCGGAGGTTTGGGCAGGGCCTGAAAATCCTTGGGATCGTGCTGCACGATCAAGCGCCCGTCGGTGTTCTTGATGATGGTCTCGATGCGGCTCATCGAGGCCAGGGTGTCGGCGCGATTCGTGTTGTAGACCGGCACGCGCTTGAACTGCCGATTGGCGCGCAAATGATAAAGGTCGCCGGAAAGAATCACGGTGCCGCTCTTTTGCAATTGAGTTTCAAGCACCTGATGCCCGGGCGTGTGTCCCGGCGTCGCGCAATATCATCACCGTGCCGTCGCCGAACACGTCATAGTCGCCGTCGATGGTCTCGTTTTTCGCGGTCTTGTAGGCGCTCCAGGTCTCCGGCAGCACCCCGCCCGGCGGCGGCAAGACCAGCGCCCACGCCAGCTCGGCCGTATTCATGATCCACACCGAGTCGGGAAACTCGTTGGCGTTTCCGGTGTGATCCCAATGCAGGTGCGAAAAGGCAATGAAATTGATGTCCTTTGGCGTCAACTTCAGCGATTGCAATTGCGCCAGCAGCGTGACCGGCACCGTGACGTGCACGCCCGGCGCCGCATCGCTGCCCTCCTTGGGATAGCTGCAATGGTCGCCCGAGCCCGGCATCCCACAACAGTCGCCCTTGGGATGGCGGATCAGGAAGCACGGCACGGCGATCTCTCCCGGCTTGCCGTCATATTCGCCCGTGTCGGAGAAATCCGCCCATGTCCTTGAAGGTGGCATGTCCGCAATCGAGCACATACAGCTTAAGGTCGGTTGCGCCGGCCACACAGCGCGATGCGATCAGCCACAGACTCATGAGCAGTAGCGCCATCGGCGCCGATATTCGCAGCCTCGATTTACGCGTCGATTCATGCGACTGGACCCTCCTGAAGTCCCATATACTAGACCAATGCGCCATGAGCGATCACGAACACGCACACAGGAACACGCAGGCAAGCGCGGTCAGTCCGCTGGAACTGCGGGTGCGCGCTTTGGAAACCGTGCTCACCCAAAAGGGCTATGTCGATCCCAAGGCGCTCGATGTGCTGATCGATGCCTATCAGACGAAGATCGGGCCGCGCAATGGCGCGCAAGTCGTGGCGCGAGCCTGGTGCGACCAGAATTTCGCCGCTGGCTGCTCGAGGATGCAACCGCGGCGATCGCCTCGCTGGGATTCTCGGGACGGCAGGGCGAGCACATGGTGGCGGTCGAGAACACCGCAGGATGTGCACAACATGGTGGTGTGCACGCTGTGCAGTTGCTATCCGTGGGCGGTGCTCGGACTTGCCGCCGACCTGGTACAAAAGCGCGCCCTATCGCGCACGCGCCGTGAAGGATCCGCGTGGCGTGCTGCGAGAATTCGGCGTCGAATTGCCGCAATCGGCGCGCATTCGCATTTGGGATTCGACCGCCGAGGTGCGCTACCTCGTGCTGCCGCGGCGGCCGGCGGGAACAGAACATTTGAGCGAACGCGATCTTGCGGACCCTGGTGACCCGCGACTCGATGATCGGCACCGGCTTGCCGCGAGCGCCGACGTGAGTTATCGCTCGAACGCAGATCTTGGCGGCAGGACGAGCGCGGCGCCATCATCCAGGAGCCCGAAGGCGAATTGTTTCACGCGCCCTGGGAGCCGCGGGTGATGGCGCTGACGTTGGCCATGGGACCGCGACCGGTCTGTGGAACCTCGACATGAACCGCGCGGCACGCGAAACGCTGGCCAATTATCGCGACCTCAGCTACTACGAGATCTGGCTGGCGGCGCTTGGAGAAGCTGCTGGCGGACAGCGGCGTGCTGCAACGAATCCGCCACCCCGCCGCCGCGGGTGCTGCGCGCCGCGCTGGTCGCCGCGACGCTGGCGCGCGGCACCCCGTTTGAACGCGCGCCGGCGCGTGCCGCTCGATTTGCGGTCGGCGACCGGGTGCGCATGCGCGCCGATCAACCTGCGCATCACACCCGCTTGCCTGGCTACGCACGCGGCAAAATCGGCGATGTGACGCGGTTGCATGGGGCACATGTGTTCGCCGATACCAATGCCAGCGGCCGGGGCGAGTGCCCGCAATGGCTGTATGCGATCGCGTTCGACGAGCGGGAATTCTGGGGCGATGACTCGGCGCAGCGCTCCACCGTATCGGTGGATGCCTTGGAACCGTACCTCGAACCTGCCTGAGGCGTCCGCTACCTTGAACTCCTCGACAGCCTCGAGTTGGCGCTCGCAGCCGCCGTGACCTCCGGCGGATCCAGCGCCGTTCGCATCCAGCTGCCATCCTCCTGCCGATCGAGTTCGTATGCCGGCCAGTAGTGCTTGTCGAGTTTCAGCGTGATGACGTCCGTCTGGCCGTTCCAACTGATGGTTTTCAGCCGCAACGACGCGCGATCGGGCTTGCCGCTCACCGCCCTGATGAAGGCGTCGAGATCGGGCGTCGGCTGGCCATCCACTTCCGTGATGCGCCGGCCGGCATATAGTCCGTAATGCGTCGACGGCGAGCCGTAAAAGAAAAACGACACGAATACGCCATAGGGAGCGATGCCGCGCTGCGCCGCCATGGCGCGGTGCGGCGCCTGCAGCGTCGCGCCCGCCCAGATGAGCACCCGATCGATGTCGCGGCCGTTCAGCGCCACCGTTTTCATCTGCAGAGTCTTTTCGGCGCCGTCCCGCCACACGGTTACCGTGACCGCGGGGATTCTGCACCGCGCGTTCAACCTCGCGGAATCGATTCACCACCTTGCCGTCGATGGCGAGCAGCAGGTCGCCCGGCTCCAGCAGCGCGGCGGCCGGCGAACCGGCGACCAGCCGGTCGATGCCGAGCACCTGCCGGCGCTGCGGATTGTGATCCTCGAAGCGCCGCACCCATTCATCGGGCAGGCCCAGTTCGCGCGCTGCCGGCCAGGGACTGCACATTGAATTCCGCTTCGAAGGAATACAGCGGCCGGCCATCGGCGACCACGCCGATCATTTCCGAGACCAGATCGGCCGGGATGCCGCGATTGATCTGCTCGAGTTCGCGCTGCGATTCGAACGCAAAGCTCGACCACAGCGCGAGCACATCGCCCTTCTCATCCGTCAGCACGCCGTCGTAGTCGCCCGGCGGATTGATGAGGCTTACCGCCTCCAGGTTGCTGTCGCGGAAGCGCAGCGTGCGCGACAGCGGAAATGACACCACATCGACGCTGGAGATTTGCGTTTTCTGCGATAGGATCTTCGAGTCCGCCGCGCTGGCCCACCACCCACACATCGTCGCCGGGACTCAGCGGCCGGCGTCACCAAGGTCGCGGCGCGCACCGGCGTGTTGCCGATCGACTTCGGATCGTAGGACACGACCGCAAGATTGTGCAGAGGATGGATGAATACGACTTTGCCCGGCACTTCGACCGTGCCGGCGAACGTGATGCGCACATCGCCCATCGCGACCGGCACGGTATTGCGGTCGATCGCCACCAGGCCGCGCTGCGCATCCACGATCACGCCGGTGCCGTGATAATTCTTCTCGGTCACGCCCGGAAACCGAATAGGGCATGTCGAAATTCACCATCACCAAGGAAGGCGCCAATGCGATCGATGCGCGCATCGCCGGTCTTGGCGAACTGCGTCGAGGCGGGCTTGACGACGCGAAGGCGCGGGTCCCGGCGCTGATGCTGATGCACGGCCAGGTTCCCAGGGTGTCGTCGCGCTTGCATTCGCGCGCCGGGAACCAGCGCCGATCCATGCGAATCACCTTCAGCTGCGCGGCGCGGGGATCCTCGATGGTGACGTAGCGCACCGGCGCCCTGGCCCGATCCGCGAGCTCGGCGAGCGCCGCGGCAAAGTCCGCGAGGTTGTCGACCTTCTTGCCGTTGAACGAGCTGATCAGGGCGGCGCGCGGGATGCCGGCGCTGCCAAACACATAGCCGGGATTGGCGACGTACACGCCCTTGATCGGCACGTTGAAATGCCGCGCCTGCTGATAGGACAGCGTGTGCACCACGGCCTCGCCGAATTCGATGAATTCGTCCGGAGTGATGGCACTCAAGGACTGCACGTCGAGATCGTGCCGCAGCGTTTCGCTGCCGCGCTGCACTTCCACCTTGACTTGCTGGCCGACGTGATTGTCCAGCACTTCCTCGAGCGCGAAAAATTCTGGGATGGGTTTGCCGTCGATGCGCGACGAGAATATCGCCGGGCGCCAATACCCCATCGGCGCCCGATCCCGGCTGCACGTCGTCGACCACCAGCATGCCGGTCAACTTCGGATACGCGCTTGCGCATGCTGGCTTCGGTGCCGGCGTCGAGGCCGAGCCGCTTCAGCTCATCGTAAGGGGTGTACTTGAAAACGGTTTCCAGCGTGCCGCGCGGCACGGGCTTGCCGACTTCGAGTACTTCAGCGCGCGCACCACCGCCGTCAGCGGCAGGTAGAAGCTCGAGGCGGCGCCGGTGGCGCCGCCCGCATTGAGCGCCACGACCCGGCCCTCGATGTCGATTACCGGCGAACCGGAGGAACCGCCCGAGGTGCTGGAGGCCGCTTGGTAATAAAAGGTATTGAAGTCGTTGTACTTGCCGTAGCCGTATTCCGGCGCCTCGCGATCCAGGCGCGCCAGAGTGCCGGCGAGAATCGACAACTGTTCGCCGGCATCATTGCCCACCACGCGGATTTCGCG
This sequence comes from uncultured Gammaproteobacteria bacterium, assembly GCA_963787695.1. GTDB lineage: Bacteria > Pseudomonadota > Gammaproteobacteria > Steroidobacterales > Steroidobacteraceae > Bog-1198. The sequence continues at coordinate 3,002,615 of CAWBDX010000002.1, read as the reverse complement.
GCCGATGACGCGCGCCTTGCGGGATACAGCGGCAGCTCCGCCGGCTGAATGAAATCGCAGCTTCGCCGGATCGTAGCGATAGATGCCGAAGTCGTGGATCGGATCGCGATAGATCGGGATAGAGCTGCACTTCTTCGCGGTTCAGAAAGATCGCCTGCGCGGTGACAGGCCCGGGCGTCACCACGTGCCGATTCGTCAGAATCAGCCGCGCTTGGCATCGATGACGAAGCCGGTCGCCTGGGCGGTGGTGTTCCATTCGGTGTCGAAGGCGCGGGTGCTGTCGATTTGAATGGTGACCACGCCGGTGGCGATTCGCTCCAGCGTCTGCGCCCAATTCGCGGGCGAATTCGGGGAATGTCGCAGGCGGTGCCTTGGGCGCGAAGTCGGGCGGAGCAGCTGCGGGGCGGTGAATGCGGGAGTGGCCGAAAAGCGCGAGCAGTGACAGAAACAGCGAGATACGGGACATGCCGATCCTAGGGGTTAAATTTCGATAGTGCCCGGGTCGGACAAGATCAGGAGCCTTCGGATCGGACATCGTCAAGCGCCGGCCGGTTCCTCTCTAGCCGTCATTCAACCGCTTTCCAAATCAGGTCGAGCTGCTTCGCCGCACGCACATCATCCAATCGTCGCACCGGCATTGTATGCGGCGCGGAGGTCGAGTTTCTCGGGATCATGTGCCATTTCCTCGCGGATCGCCGCCATCGCGTCGCAAAACCGGTCCAGATCCTCCTTGGCCTCGGTCTCGGTGGGTTCGATCAGCAGGCATTCGGGCACCAGCAACGGGAAATAGGTCGTCGGAGCGTGAAATCCATAGTCCAGCAAGCGCTTCGCCACGTCCATCGCGGTGACGTGGTACGCCTTCTGCTCCTGCTTCAAGGTGATGATGAATTCGTGGCTGGCGCGCCGCTTCGGGATATGCCGCCTCGAAGCCGAGCGCCTGCAGCCGCTTCATCAAATAGTTGGCATTGAGCGCCGCGAATTCCGCCACGCGCACCATGCCCTCGCGGCCCAGCAGCCGCATATAGATGTAGGCGCGCAAATTCACGCCGGCATTGCCCATGAAGCCCGAGAGGCGCCCGATGGATTGCGGCAGATCGCGCTCCGTCAGCCAGCGATAGCGCGCGCCGTCCTTGCCGACGATGGGCAGCGGCAGGAACGGCCTCAAGCGCGCGCTCACGCCCACCGCACCCGATCCGGGTCCGCCGCCGCCGTGCGGCGTCGAAAAGGTTTTGTGCAGATTCATGTGGATCACATCGAAGCCCATGTCGCCCGGGCCGCACCTTGCCGAAGAATGGCGTTCAAATTTGCGCCGTCGTAATACAGCAGGCCGCCGGCATCGTGCACGATGTGCGCAATCTCGACGATCTTGCGTTCGAACACGCCGAGCGTGGATGGATTCGTCAGCATGATGCCCGCGGTTGCCGGGCTCACCGCCGCCTTCAGCGCCTCGATATCGACGTCGCCGTTGGCGTCGCAGGGAATTTCCTTGACGATGAATCCGCACATGGTCGCCGTGGCGGGATTGGTGCCGTGCGCCGCCTGCGGCACGATGATTTCGGTGCGCGCCGCATCATTGCGCGCCCGGTGGTAGGCGCGGATCATGGCGACGCCGGCAAACTCGCCCTGCGCGCCGGCCATCGGCGTGAGGCTGACGGCCTGCATGCCGGTGATCTCCTGCAGCATCTCCTGCAGCTCGTACATGCACGCCAGAAAGCCTTGCGGCTCCGGCCCGAGCGGATGCCTGCCCAAGAATTCCGGCAGCATCGCGAAGCTGTTGCAGGCCTTCGGGTTGTACTTCATGGTGCACGAGCCCAAGCGGATAGAAATGCGTGTCGATGGAAAAATTCATCTGCGACAGGCGCGTGAAATGGCGCACCGCCTGCAACTCCGAAACTTCCGGCAGCGCCGGCGGCTGCTGCACGGCGCAAATTGCGCGGGCACGCGTGCGGTGCCCGCAACCGGCGGCGGGAATTGCGTGACGGCCCCGCGGCCCGGCTTGCTCAATTCGAATATCAACGGTTCGCGCTGATTAAGTTGCATCATCTCGTCTCCTCGGCCGCCTCACTTAGGCCGCCGCGCGCGATGCGCTCATCACGTCGGCCAAGGCCGCGGCATACGCCTTGATGTCGGCATCGAGTTTGGTTTCGGTCGCGCACACCAGCATCGCGTGGCCCAATTCCGGATAGCGCTCGCCAAGATCCAGCCCGCCGAAGATTCCCGCGCCGCGCCAGCGCCGCGAGAATCGCCGCCGGCGGTCGATCCAGCAGCAGTACGGCCTCATGAAAGTGCGGCGCGCGTGAACGCTCGCTTCACACCGGGACTTGGCTCAACGCGGCTGACCAGATCGGCAGTGCGCTGCATGCTGGCCTGCGCAACCGCTTCCAAGCCGCGCGGCCCCAAGAGACTCATGTAAATGGTCGCCGCCGTCACCATCAATCCCTGGTTGGTGCAGATGTTCGAGGTCGCTTTGCTGCGCCGAATGTGCTGCTCGCGCGCCTGCAGCGTCAGGCTGAATCCCGGTCGGCCCTCCGACATCCACGGTGCGCCCGACGATGCGCCCCGGCATTTGACGCACATACTGCATGCGAGTCGCCATGAATCCGAAATAAGGGCCGCCCGAGGACAGCGGCACGCCGAGCGGCTGGCCCTCGCCGCAGACGATGTCGGCGCCGCGCGCGCCGTCGAGCCGCTGCGCCCCATTCGCCCGGCGGTTTGAGCAGCGCCAGCGACGTGGGATTGACGACGGCGATCACCATGATCTTGTTGTCGTGCGCCCAATCGGTGAGCGCGTCCACCTCTTCCAAACTGCCGAAGAAATTCGGCTGCTGCATGCACCAGCGCGGTGAAATCCTGGCCGCTGTAGGGCTGCAGCGCTTCCAGCAGCGTGCGGCCGGCCGAGCGGTCGAAATCCACCGGCTCGAAGCTGATGTCCTGATTGCCGGCAATGGCGTGCGCCACTTGCGCGTAGGTGGGATTCACGGCGCGCGGCAGCAGAATGCGCCGCGAATTCGAGGCGCGATTGGAGCGCACCGCCATGAGACAGGCTTCCGCCAGCGCCGAGGCGCCGTCGTACAAACGAGGCGTTCGACACTTCCATGCCCGTCAGCGCGCACATCATGGATTGGTATTCATAGATCAGCTGCAGCGTGCCCTGGCTCGCCTCCGCCTGGTACGGCGTGTAGGCGGAATAGAATTCGCCGCGCGTGGCGATGGCCCATACCGGCGCCGGGATGTGATGCTCGTAGGCGCCGGCGCCGATGAAATTCAGCGGCCGGCCGTCGATCGCGGCGCGCTCGGTCATCAGCCGCGCGACCTCCATCTCGCGAGAGCGGCGCGCGGCACGTCGAGGACGCCGGCGCGCAGATCCTTGGGGATTTCATCGAACAGATCGTCGATCGAGCGGCACGCCGATCACCTCCAGCATGCGGGCGATGTCCTCGGGCGTGTGAGGAATGAATGCCATGCGCTTCCCCTACTTCGATTCTTCCGCCAGGAAACTCGCGTAGGCGCCGGCGCTCATGAGCGACGCGGCACTCGACCGGACTGCTGGTCTCCAGGCGAAACAGCCATCCGGCCCCGTAGGGATCCTCGTTGAGCAGTTCGGGTTTGGCTGGCCAGCGCGCCGTTGTTGGCGATGACCTTGCCGGCCAACGGACTGTAGACGTCCGATGCCGCCTTGACCGACTCGACCACGGCGCAGGCTTCGCCGGCGCTGCAAGGCGCGGCCGACGTCCGGAACCTCGACGAACACCAGATCGCCGAGCGCGCTTTGCGCGTGATCGGTAATGCCGATTTCCAGACCGCGCCGTTTTGCGCTTGGCGCACCCATTCGTGGCTCTTGGTGTACTTCAGATCGCTCGGTATGTGTTGCTCACTTTGAAACCCCCTATCTAGTATCGATCAATGCCTTGCCATGGCGCACGAACGGCGGCTTGACGATGCGCGCCGCGTGCAATTTGCCGCGAATGTCCACCTGCACGCTGCGGCTGCGATGTCTTCGGCACGCGCGCCAGCGCAATGGAACGATTCAAAGTGGGCGAGAAAGTTCCGCTGGTGACTTCGCCCGTGCCGGCAGTGGTGGCGCCGCCGACCAGAACTTTCTGATGACTGCGCAGCACGCCGCGATCCTCGAGCAACAGCCCCACCAGCTCGCGGCCGCCCTCGCGCCGCGCGCGCTCCAACGCCTCGCGGCCGATGAATTCGCGCTCCGCGGGTTCGAATGCGACGGTCCAGGCCAGGCCGGACTCCAGCGGATGGTGATTCTCATCCATGTCGTTGCCGTACAGGTTCATGCCCGCTTCCAGGCGCAGCGTGTCGCGCGCGCCCAGGCCCGCCGGCGCGACGCCTTGCTCGCGCAACCGGTTCCAGGCGTCCGCAGCATCCGCGGCCGGCATCATGATTTCGAAGCCGTCCTCGCCGGTATAGCCGGTGCGCGCCACGAACCAGGAGCCGAATGCCGCGCCGAAGAAAGGCTTCAATTCGAGCACCGCCGCTTGCTGTTCGGGCTGCAGCAGCAGTGCCGCTCTTGCGCCGCGCATTCGGGACCTTGCACGGCGATCATCGCCAGTTCCTTGCGCTCGACGACCGTCGACCTCGAAATCCGCCGCGTGCCGGCGGATCCAGGCCAGATCCTTGTCGCGGGTGCCGGCATTGACGACCATGCGATACCAGGTCTCCGACAGGTAATAGACGATCAGATCGTCGATCACGCCGCCGTTCGGCAGCAGCATGCAGGAGTACAGCGCCTTGCCGGAAGGTTTTGAGCCGGCCGACATCGTTGGCCAGCAGCCGCCGCAGAAATTCGCGCACGCGCCCGCCGCGTCAAGTCGACGATGCACATGTGCGACACATCGAACATGCCCGCATCGCGGCGCACCGCGTGGTGCTCCTCGATCTGCGAGCCATAGTGCAGCGGCATGTCCCAGCCGCCGAAGTCGACGATTTTGGCGCCTTGCTGGACATGGGTGTCGTATAGAGGAGTCTTAAGGCCCATCGCAACCTCGCTGCGAACGAATACAGAGACGCAAGCACCTTCGTGCTTCGCCCCTCTGTCCTTAAGACCTGAGAGATTGCGCGCTTAGTCCTAAGCGCTGCTCCCCTTCGGTGGGCCGCCAGATGCGACCGCTCTCCAGAGATCGCGAGAGTCTGCCGTTCATGTGCCTGAGCGTTTCCGGGCGGTTGCGCCTTCGGCGGCCCTAGTAAAAGGACTCTCTCCAGACAGCTCTTATCGCGAGTGGGGCGGCATCATACAGAAGAGCCTCGGGGGATTGAAGCGGGAAGTCCTCATATATCTTGCGCATGCGCGGCCCGGCTCGCCGTGGCGCGCGCTAGCCGCCCGACCGCTTCGCCGCCCATCCCAGTTTGATCAGCTCCGCGACGATCGTGTCGCGATGATCGCCCTGGATTTCAATGACGCCGCCGCGCACCGTGCCGCCGGATCCGCAGCGCTTTTTGAGCTTCGTGGCCAATGCTTCGATATCGGCGAGGACAGCGGCAACCCGTGATCGTCGTTACTCCTTTGCCCGCCCTGCCTTGAGTTTCGCGCGCAACCCGCACGGCAGCCGGTTTCGCCGCGCCGGGAGCGCCTTTGGGGCACACGCATTCGCGCTACCGCGCGGCGGCAGTTGGGGCACAGGCTGCCGATGCCGGTCGAGTAGACGATTCTCGAGCTCATGAGTCGCTCACATGTAACAATACTGATTCAAATTCCTCAATGCCGATTCACTCAACCGCGCAAGACCGTGCGCAAATGAATGCGCAGCTGCCGCGATCGGGTCACCCGGTATAATGCTCGGCATGAGATCTCGTCGACATTCCACTGACCGTAAAAGTAGGCTCAGTCACCATCGGCGGCGCATCGCCGATCGTCGTGCAATCCATGACCAACACCGACACGGCGGATATCGACGGCACGGTGGCGCAGGTCAAAGCGCTGGCGCGCGCCGGATCCGAATTGGTGCGCGTCACGGTCAATAACGACGAATCCGCCGCGGCCGTGCCGCACATCCGCGAGCGCCTGGATGCGCAGGGCATCAGCACACCCTTGGTGGGCGATTTTCATTTCAACGGCCACAAGCTGCTCAAGGCGCATCCGGCCTGCGCGGAGGCGCTGGGCAAGCTGCGCATCAATCCGGGCAATGTCGGCCGCGGCAGCAAGCGCGATCCGCAATTCGCGGAAATGATCGAGACCGCCGTCAAGTTCACGAAGCCGGTGCGCATCGGCGTGAATTGGGGCAGCCTCGATCAGGACCTGCTGACCCGCATGATGGATGAGAACTCGAAGCTGGCGGAACCCCTGGCGGCGATCGACGTGATGCGCGAAGCCATCGTCGTGTCCGCATTGGACAGCGCCAAGCGCGCCGAAGCGCTGGGGCTTGGGCTCCGACATGATCGTCATCAGCGCCAAAGTCAGCGGCGTGCAGGACTTGATCGCCGTATACCGCAATCTGGCGGGTCGCTGCGCCTACCCCTTGCACCTGGGGCTGACCGAGGCCGGCATGGGCAGCAAGGGCATCGTGGCCTCTACCGCGGCCATGGGCGTGCTGCTGCAGGAAGGCATCGGCGATACCATTCGCGTCTCCCTGACTCCCGAGCCCAATGGCGATCGCACCCAGGAAGTGATCGTCGCTCAGGAAATACTTCAGACCATGGGCTTGCGCGCCTTCACGCCGATGGTGATCGCCTGCCCCGGCTGCGGCCGCACCACCAGCACCTATTTCCAGGAACTGGCGCAGAAGATCCAAAGCCATATTCGCCACCGCATGCCGGAGTGGCGCAAGCAGCGCGCGGGCGTGGCCGACATGACGGTCGCGGTCATGGGCTGCGTGGTCAACGGTCCCGGCGAGAGCAAGCACGCGAACATCGGCATCAGCCTGCCCGGCACCGGCGAACATCCGGTGGCGCCGGTGTATGAGGACGGCGCGAAGACCGTGACGCTCAAGGGCGATCGAATCGCCGAGGAATTTCAGGATCTGGTCGAGCGCTACATCGAGCGCACCTACGCCAGAATCTCAGTCGTGAAGGATTTGTCCGAAAAGAAATGCGCGCCCTGCGAGGGCGGCGTGCCGCCTTTGACGCCCGCCAAAGTCAAACTGCTCGCCAAGCAACTGCACAAGGACTGGCAGATCGCCAAGGACTCCAAGAGCCTGAAGCGCTCGCTGAAATTCAAGGATTTCTACCGCACCATGAGCTTCGTCAATGCGCTGGCGCATATCGCGAACACCGAAGACCATCATCCGGACTTGGAGGTGGGCTACGACTACTGCCACGTCACCTCTCCGACGCATTCGATCGGCGGACTGTCGGTCAATGATTTCATTTGCGCCGCGAAGCTAGACCGCCTTTAGAAACTCCGGCACATCGCCGATCAACCCCAAGGCGCGCTGCGCAAGGCGGCGCTTGACGAAGGGCATCCTGCCGACGGCGCTCAAGCCCGCGGTGCGCAGTCCGGCGCTGAGCGCATCGCGTACTGGAAAACAGCCGCTCCAATCCATCCAGCGCCGCTGCCGCGATGAGATTCTCGCTGCGGCGCCAGCGCTCGTAGCGGCGCAGGTACTCTGTAGTCGCCGAAGTTGCCGGCGCCCCCGGCTTCGCCCGAGACTTGCGCGAGCGCCGCGCAGTCCAGCAATCCCAGATTCAATCCCTGCCCGGCGAGCGGTGCACCACGTGCGCGGCATCGCCGAGCAATACGGCGCGCGGCCGCGCGTATTGCAAGGCGTACTGCAGCTTGAGCGGAAAGCTGCGCCAGCTGCGTCGTGAGCGTGCAGCCGCCCAGCGCCTCGCCGCTGGCCTGCGGTCAGCGCCGCGCCGAAAGCCTGCCGGGTCCATGGCGCGCAAGACGATCCGCCTCGGGCGCGCGACGCTCCACACGATGGAGCAGCGGCCGTCATTGAGCGGCAGAAAGGCGAGAGGGCCGGTGGCGCAGGAACCGCTGCCACGCCGTGTTGTCATGTGGCTTGGCGGTTTGCACATGCGCCACCAGCGCGTCTTGATGATAGGCATGGCCGGCGGTATCGATGCCGAGCAGTTCCCGGGTCTTGGATTCCGGTCCGTCGGCTGCCGACGAGCAGCCTGCCGCGCAGTTCGCGGCCGTCGCTCAAGCGCAAGCAGACATCCGTCATCGCCCGCACGGTATCGACTGCGACCGCAGCCTCGATCAGCACCGCGCCCGCGGCCCGCGCGGACTTGCAGGCACTGCCATTGCAGTGCGCGGCCCTCGACGATGTAGCCGAGATTGGGTTCGCCGATTTCCGCGCAATCGAAGCTCAGTGAGCCCTTGCCCTGCGGGGTACCGCCGGCATCCCAGACGCACATGCGCTCGTAGGCAAACACCCGCGCCGCGGGCAGCGAATCCCACACGCCGCAGACTTTGAGCAGCCGCTCCGAGGCGCGGCTCAAGGCGAATACCCGCAAGTCCCAATCGGCGCTCGCCGGCAGCGGCGCGCCGCAAACTGATCGGCGACGATCGCCACCCTGCCCGGCGTACTCAATTTGCGCGCCAGCAGCAGGCTCGCCATCGACCGCGCCGATCACGCCGGCGCCGACGATGATCACGTCGAAGTCGGCGGATCGTCGGCGCGTTCATCGCAGCGCCACGCCGCGCGCCAGCTTCGGCACGCGGCCGCTCGCCGCCGGTGCTCAAGCGCGACAACGCGGCCTTCGCGGGAGGCAGCAGATCGAACGCCAGCAGCCCCAAGTTGCGCAGCCGCCGCACCGCCGCGCAGTGGATTGGCAAATAGCCGGACCAGCCCGTCGGTGAAAGCGATGACGCCGCCGCGATCCGCAGCGCGCCAGGCATCGTACTCGCGCGAGCAGCGCGGCGCTGCCGGGATCGGCATCCGCCTGCGCGGCGTTCTCGGCAATGAGTTCGGCGAGGCTCGCCACATCGCGCAAACCCAAATTGAATCCCATGCCGGCCACCGGATGCAGGCCCTGCGCGGCATTGCCGATGATGACGCAACGCCCCGCGCTGGTGCGCATCGCGCGGGTCAGCGACAGCGGATACGGCACCCGGCGGCCGACTTTGAGGAATCGGCCCGAGGCGAAATCCGAATCGGCGCTGCACTTCGGCGAGAAATTCTTGCATCCGACCACGCCATGGCCGCCTGCGCGCGTCGCTCGGCTCAGGGTCAACACCAGCGCGCAGCGGCCTCCGTCCAGCGGCAGCAGCGCCAGCGGCCCGTTGCGGCGTGAATCGCTCGTAGGCCACGTTGTCATGGAAGCGCTGCGGCAACACGGTGGTGATCACCGCCGTTTGCTCATAGTCGCGGGACTTGCGCATCGACGCCGAAGGCGCTGCGCACCGCCGATTGCGCGCCGTCGGCGGCCACGATCGAGCCTGGCATCGATCGCGGTCTTGGCGCCCGCCCTCGGCGATCTCGAGCGCGACCGCCTGCTTCGCCCGCCGTGATCCGCGACACCTCGCGCGGGGCAAAATATCTGCATGTCGGCGCTCGTCAGAGGCGCGACCACAGGGCGCTGCCCAGCGCGCGGTTGGGCACCACGTAACCCATCGCCGCGAGGCCCTGCTCGGCCGCGTCGATGCGCGCAAAGCCGAAACGCCCCTGATCCGAGACGTGAATCTTGGCGATCGGCGTCGCCGACGCGATCGAGCTCCGGCCACACGCCCAAGGTCTCCAGGATCCGGCGGCTGCCGTTCGACAATGCCGTGGTGCGCTCATCGAAGCTCGGCTGCGCCGCTGCGTTATGCGGAACCGCTTCCATGAGGGCGACGCGCAGTCCGAGCGGCGCCAGTGCCACGCCCAAGGCTGGCGCCCACCATGCCGCCGCCGACGATGGCGACGTCGAATCAGGCGCTCCGTCATCGCAGCGCCTCGATGGCTTCCGGGGTTTTCTCCAGCGCGCCGGTCAGCACCTCGGGAGCGCCCGCGGTCACCAGCACTTCATCCTCGATGCGAATACCGATGTTCCAGAATTCCTTCGGCGATGCGCGGCGAGGGTCGAATGTAAATTCCCGGTTCGACGGTCAGCGCCATGCCCGGCTCCAGCACGCGCCACTCGCCGCCCACTTTGTAGTCGCCCACATCGTGCACGTCCAGCCCAAGCCAGTGGCCGGTGCGATGGTTGAAAAACGGCAGGTAGGCCTGGTCCTTGATCAGCTTGGCGACCGTGCCCTTGAGCAACCCCAGCTTGACGAGTCCCTGGGTGACCACGCGCACGGCCGCTTCGTGCGGCTGATTCCAATGATTGTCCGGAGCGCACCTTGTCGATGGCGGCCAACTGCGCCTCCAGCACCACCTCGTAGACGGCGCGCTGCACGGCGCGTGAATCGGCCGCTGACCGGAAAGGTGCGCGTGATATCCGAGGCGTAGTAGTCGTGTTCGCAGCCGGCGTCGAGCAGCAGCAAGATCGCCGTCGCACAGCGGCTGATCGTTGTCGCGATAGTGCATGACGCAGGCATTGGCGCCGCCGCCGACGATGGGCTGATACGAAATGTCCGCGTTGTGCGAGCGGAATTCATGCAGCACCTCCGCCATCACTTCGTACTCCATGCGCCCGGGACGCGCGAAGCGCATCGCCCGCCGATGCGCGCCCACGGCGATCTGCGCCGCGCGCCGCAGACTGGCCTGTTCGGCGCGGCTCTTGTACAGACGCATGTCGTCGAGCACGTGGCTCAGCGCGACAAATTCCTGAGGCCGCCGGCGCCCTGGCGCGACTGCACCCGCAGTCCGTTGACCCAGCTCAAGATCCGCGGATCGAAATCCGGATGCGTGCCCATGGAGTAGAAGATCTGCGAGCGCTGCTCCATCAGCCCCGGCAGAATTTCGTCGATGTCCTCGATTGGAAAGGCGTCGTCCGCCCCGTAGCGCTCGACCGCGCCTTCGGTTCCGGCGCGCGCGCCGTCCCACGACTCGCGCAGCGCATCGTGCTCGCGCACGAACAGCAGATATTCCGCCTGCGGACGGCCGGGCACCAGCACGGCGACCGCATCCGGCTCCGGAAACCCGCTCAAATAGTAGAAATGGCTGTCCTGCCGATAGGCGTACTCGATATCGCCGTTGCGATGGCGCACCGGGGCCGCCGGCAGAATCGCGATCGCGTCCTTGCCGATCATGCGCATGAATTGGCGCCGCCGGCGCGCGAACTCCTTGCGATCCATGCGGAGCCTTCCCAGCTCAATGCAGCCGCTGCTGCGCCGGATAGACCTGCCTGCGAAGCGGCAGCAGTTCTTCGAACACGACCTGGGCTGCGACCCGGATGAACTCGACCAGTTCCGCATAGGCCTGCTCGTTGGATTCGTCCGCTTCCGCGTCATCGCCGCGTGGCGCGCGAGATTTCGGTGAAGTCGCGGACGATTTCTCCGACGTCGCCGCCCAGGGCTTCCAGATCCGAGATATGGTCCGGTACCCAGTCCATAGAGAAATCCGGTGCACCATAATGCAAGTGCATTGGCGCGGCCGTTGAGCGGCTGTTCGTCGTCGGGCAGCAGGGGCTCGAATTCCATGCCCTGCTCGCCGAAGGATGTCGCGGTGGCGGTGAACACCCTTTCGATCATGGCCGACGACTCTCGCTGAGACGGCGGCGCCGTCGGGCAGGATTTCGTTGATCCAGTCCTGCATCTTGTAGGGCGACATCGAACACAGCGCGCCGCACAACGAACCATGCGCCTCGGCGGCGTCCGCCAGGCCGCCGGCGGTGGCCAGCACATCCTCGAAGTCCTTGAATCGAATATCCGACATCATGGTTGGGTGAATAATACCGCAGTGGGGGCATAAACCGCCCTTTGCATTGCGCTATGGGCCGCTCTATATTGGCAGCCTATGAACGAAGCCAACCCGAAATCAGCGGTCGAACTCGAGCTGAAGCGCCTGGAAAAGCGTCTTGAAGACCTCATCGTAACCGTCAGCCATATCAAGGAAGAGAATCGCGCATTGCGGCAGCGTCAGGACACCTTGACCTCCGAACGCGCCGACGCTGCTGCAAAAAAACGAGCAAGTGCGCGCGCGGGTCGAAGCCATGATCGGCCGCCTGAAATCGATGGAGCAGGCATGAGCGACAATCAAGCGCGAGTGAGCGTGCGAATACTCGAAAAGGAGTATCACATCACCTGCCCGATCGAAGAGCGCTCCGACCTGCTCGATTCCGCCGAGTTCCTGAACATGAAAATGCGCGAGATCCGCGATAGCGGCAAAGTCGTCGGTCTGGATCGCATTGCGGTGATCGCGGCGCTCAACATGGCGAATGAATTGATTCGATTCCGCAATCGTGACACCAATCTCGATTCCGACGTCGGCGGACGCTTGCGTATCCTGCGCGAGCGCGTAGAGTCGGCCTTGGAGAAGGGTCAACAGCTCGAGCTTTGAAAGGAGCGTCCGGCCTTCTCTTCGACGATTAAATTTGGCGCTGCCTGCGGTGTTCGATGCGGATCGGGTTACCTCCCGACCCTAATTTTGTAAACCCCAGGGGCCATTGCTTGCTGGCAACATTGTGCAAGTCCGCCTCGAGCGGAAAGCCTTAAGTGCCGCAGTTAGCCCCACCTGTTGCTCAGGTCGGGAGCAACGGTCCAAAACGGCATCTGCGGGTAGCGCCATCTCCATTTCGATGAAAGCAACCTTACGTAAACAATTGCGCGCGCAGCGCCGCGCCTTGAGCGCGGCCGACCACGCGCTCGCGCTCGGGCCTGGCCGCCAAGGCGATCATGCGGCTTGCCGACGTTCAGCTGCCGGCAAACGGGTCGCGCTGTATTTACCCTTCGACGGGGAAACCGATACCGCCGCATTGATCGCCGCGGCCAGCGGCGCGCGGCGTGCGCGTGTTCGTGCCCGTCATCAGTCGATCGGCGCCATGGTCGCTTACGCTTCTATCCTCTCAAGGGCGCAACGACCCGGCGCGGCGTATTCGGGATTGCGGTGCCGCGCCGCATGGCGCGCCCCATAGTCGCCGCAATGGCTGGATCTCATCGTCATACCCTTGGTCGGGGTCGATGCCGAGGGCCGGCGCTTGGGGATGGGGGGCGGATACTACGATCGAGCTCTGGAGTTTCGCCGGCGGCGGCGCTACTGGAAGGGTCCGCACCTGGTCGGACTCGCCTTTGACTGCCAGCGCACCGACCTGGAGTTCGCCGACCCTTGGGACGTGCGATTGGATTCCCTGGCGACGGAATCTGGACTGCAGCATTTCTTGGAACAACCTCATGAACTATTGGCTGCTCAAATCGGAACCCGACAGCTTCAGCATCGATGACCTTGGCAAGGCGCCGAAACAAACCACCGCATGGGACGGCGTGCGCAATTTCCAGGCGCGCAACATGCTGCGCGACTCCATAAAAAAGGGCGATTTGGCGTTTTTCTATCACTCCAGCTGCGACGTTCCCGGCATCGCCGGCATCGTCAGCATCGCCCGCGAGGGTTATCCGGATGTCACCGCCTTCGACCCCAAGCACCATCACTACGATGCCGATTCCAAAAAGGATGCGCCGTCGTTGGTTCGTCGTGGATGTGAAGTTCGATGCGCAAGTTCAAGCGCATCATCACGCTCGACGAGTTGCGGCATGCACGCCGAAAAGAAGCTCAAGGATTTTGTTTTGCTGCGCCGTGGGAATCGTCTGTCGGTCATGCCGGTGACGAAGAAGGATTGGGATTTCGTTCTCACCCTTGAGTGACGCCGCTCACATCGCTAGCACATTGTCGTGCAAGAAGCGCGACGTATTGCTTGTAAATTAATTATTCGTGTATATACTCGGACCCCGGACTAACCCGATAACGGAGTTTCTATCATGGCAGCGAAAGCAAAGAAGGCGAAGAAGAAGGTAGCTAAGAAAAAGGCCGCTAAGAAAAAGTAAGCCTTCGAAAGTAATCAACTGTGCCCGCGTAAGCGGGCACAGTTGTTTCTGAAGGTAGGAAATCGCACGTGTCATCGGACCGTCACGGAAAAAAAACGCCGCGCCGCAGAAGCCGCGCTCCGCTACATCGAAAGCGGCATGGTGTTGGGTATAGGCACCGGCTCCACCGTCAACCAGCTCATCGAAGTGCTGAAAGACCGTAAAATACAGCTCTCCGGCGCAGTCTCGAGTTCGCGCCAAACCTCCGAAAACTTGCGCGCCGCAGGCATTCGCGGAGCTCGATCTCAATTCCGCGGGCGACCTGACTCTCTATATCGACGGCGCCGATGAGGCCACCGCCGACGGCGCGCTGATCAAGGGCGGCGGTGCCGCGCTCACGCGCGAAAAAGTGGTCGCCGCCGCCTCGAAGCGTTCGTCTGCATCATCGACGACTCCAAGCTGGTCGCACGTGCTGGGCGCCTTCCCGCTCCCCGTCGAAGTCATACCGATGGCTCGCTCCTACGTCGCGCGCCAGCTCGTGAAGCTCGGCGGGCAGCCGGTGTGGCGCGAAGGCGTGCTCACCGACAACGGCAATGTCGATCTTGGATGTGCACGATCTGCAGGCTCGACGACCCCAAGGCCTTCGAATCCGCCGTGAATCAAATCGCGGGCGTGGTGACCGTCGGGCTGTTCGCCCGGCGCCGCGCCGACGTGCTGATCGTGGCGGGCGACGACGGCGTGAAGACCTCGATTGCCGGATCCTGCGCCGCCTAGATCTCCAGGCGGGTGCCGATCTCAACCACCCGGTTGGGCGGCAGGCCGTAATAGTCGGCGATGACCTGCGCGCTGCGCGCCATCTGCATGAATGCGCGTGCGCCGCAGCGGCGGCAGATCGGAGCGCCGGCCCGGCAGCAATTCCTCGCGGCTCAGGAAATAGGTGGTGCGCTCCGGATCGTAAGGCACGCCGTGACTTTCCGCCTCGCGCAAGATCGCCGTGATGTTCGGCTTCTCCATGAAGCCGACCTGCGCCACGACCCGGACGATGCCCTCGCATACCGGGGTCACAGTCAAGCGCTTGGACGCGGCGATGCGCGGCTCTTCGCGGGTCACCACGGTCAAGCAGCACCACCCGCTCGTGCATCACGCGATTGAACTTGATGTTGTTGAGCAAGGCGCGCGGAATGCCCGATGCCTTCGGATCCAGGAAAATCGACGTGCCCGCCACGCGCACCGGCGGGTCGCGCTTCAAGTCCTCGATGAAATCGCGCACCGGCTTTTGTTCGCGCAGCAGCCGCGCCATCACCGAGGCGCGCCCGCTCTGCCAGGTTTGCATCAGCCAGAAGATGATGAGGCCGGACACCAGCGGCAGCCAGCCGCCGTCCTCGAGCTTGGTCAGATTCGCGAGCAGGAAAGCGATGTCGACGATGAACAGCAACGACAAGCCGGTGCGCAGCAGCGCGGCTCTCCTTGCCGGTCCGCGATTTGATCAGACTCAAGGTCAGCGGCGTCACGATGGTCATGGCGCCGGATACGGCCAGGCCATACGCTCCGCCCAGCGCCGCCGAGCTGCCGAAGCCCACCACCAACGCCAGCGCCGCGACCATGAGAATCCAATTCATGGTCGGCACATAAATCTGACCGGCGATGTCCGCGGAGGAATGCTCGACGCGCAGGCGCGGCAACAGCCCCAAGCTCACCGCTTGCGTGGTCACGGAGAAGACCCCGGAGATGACCGCCTGCGAGGCGATGACGGTGGCCGCGGTTGCGAGCATCACCAGCGGCCACAGCGACCACGCGGGCGCCATCAAGTAGAAGGGATTGCTGATGGCCGCCGGATTCTCGATCAGCATCGCGCCCTGGCCGAAATAATTGCATGACCAGCGCCGGCATGACGATGCATATCCAGCCCAGACGAATCGGCGCCTTGCCGAAATGACCCATGTCGGCGTACAGCGCCTCGCCGCCGGTGACGCACAAGAAAACGCCGGCGAGCACCGCGAGCGAGCTGATCTGATGCTGGCCAGCAGGCCAATCGCGCGCGTCGGATCGAGCGCCAACAGCACGCCCGGCTCGCGCACGATCCAACGCAACACCCATCACCGCCAATACCGCGAACCAACCCAGCATCACCGGGCCGAATACCTTGCCGACCGAGCCGGTGCCGTGTCGTTGAATGACGAACAGTCCGACCAAGCACCACCAGCGTGATCGGCAGCACCGGAAATCTGCGCATCCGGCGCCGCCACATGCAGGCCTTCGACGGCGCTCAACACCGATATCGCCGGCGTGATGGCGCCATCGGCGAAAAACAACGAGGCGCCGAGAATGCCCAGGGTGCCATAGAGTTTGCGGCGCGGACTCTCGCGCGCGGTGTTGATCACCAGCGCGGTCAGCGCCAGCACGCCGCCCTCGCCCTTGTTGTCGGCGTTGAGCACGACGGTGACGTACTTGAGCAGGATGACGAGAACCAGGGACCAGAAAATCAGCGACAGCACGCCGAGAACATGCTCCGGCGTAACGGCGATTCCGGGACCGGTGAAGCAGGCCGACACGGCGTACAAGGGGCTGGTGCCGATGTCGCCGAACACAACGCCGAGCGCCGCAAGCGCCATGGGCGCGAGCCGTCCACTCGAATTGCGTTCGCCCGACATCTTTATCCGCGCACCCTGAAGAAAAGGGCCCACAAAGGTGGGCCCTGTTTGGCTGGGGGACTAGGATTCGAACCTAGGTAAACGGTGTCAGAGACCGTTGTCCTACCACTAGACGATCCCCCAAAACCGATCGAATCGTATACCGGAAGGCGGAAGGCGTTCTCGTGACTAGCGTTTGGAGAACTGCGTGCCGCGGCGCGCTTTGCGACGGCCGACCTTCTTGCGTTCCACTTCGCGCGCATCGCGCGTAACGAAACCCGCCTTGCGCAACGGCGAGCGCAGCGTCTCATCGTAGGCCATGAGCGCGCGCGTAATTCCGTGGCGAATCGCACCGGCTTGACCGGTGATTCCGCCGCCTTCGACATGCGCGTCGACATCGAATTTGCCGTCGAGTTGTACGGCGCCGAAGGGCTGCTGCACGATCATGCGGCCGGTTTCGCGGCCAAAGAATTCATCCAAGGTTCGGCCGTTGATCGATACCTTGCCGGTGCCTTGGCGCAGGTAAACCCGCGCGCTGGAGGTTTTGCGGCGGCCGGTGCCGTAAAAGGAATTGGCGGCTGTATTTGCCATTGATTGTCCTAGAGAACTTTAAATTTCCAGCGCCTTGGGCTGCTGTGCTTGATGGGGATGATCCTTGCCGCCGAATACATGCAGCTTCTTGTACATGCGGCGGCCCAGCGGGCCCTTCGGCAGCATGCCCTTGACGGCGAATTCAATCGCGCGCTCCGGGTGCTCTTGCAGCAGCTTGCCCAAGCGAGATGCTCTTCAAGTTGCCGACGTAGCCGGTGTGCTGGTGATAGAACTTGTCCGTGAGCTTGGCGCCGGTGACGCGCACGGCGCCGGCGTTGATGACGACGATGTGATCGCCAAGGTCTTGATGCGGCGCATAATTCGGCTTGTGCTTGCCCTTCAAGCGATGCGCGATTTCCGAGGCCAGGCGGCCCAGGGTTTTGCCTGCCGCGTCGACTAGGAACCAGTCGCCGCGAGTTTCTTCAGGCTTTGAAAATACGGTATACATGGAGTGCTCAACAAATAGGGTCTTGACGAAAGGCGCGAAAGTGTACAGAACAGCGCGGGCAGATGCCAGCCTCAGCATCCGCGCCGTACGCACCTATAATATAATGTGTCGATGGATACCCGCAGGTTCGAGTCCTAGCCGATCGCCTAATTGGCGAAATAGACAAGATAATCAAGATCTTAACCGTGCCGGCGCGGCCGCGGCGCGACATTCCGCAAGCCGCCCCTGCGACAGACCTTGGCGCCTGCCGAGCGCGCAGAATCGGTGCGCCTGATGCGGGTCAACCATTCCGGAGAGGTCGCCGCCCAGGCCCTGTACCAGGGTCAAGCCCTTACCGCACGCGATGCGGCGGTGCAAGCGGCCATGCACGAAGCCGCCGCCGAGGAAGTCGATCATTTGGCCTGGTGCGAGCAGCGCCTGAAGGAATTGAAGGGCCGCACCAGCCTCTTGAACCCGCTGTGGTACCTGGGCTCCTTTGCCCTCGGCGCCTTGGCGGGCGCGCTTGGCGATCGCGACGAGCCTGGGGTTCATCGCCGAGACCGAAAAACAGGTTGAATCGCATTTGCGCGATCACCTGGAGCGTCTCGAGCCCCAAAGATCCGCGCAGCCGCGCCATCCTCGAACAGATGACGCCACGATGAGATGCAGCACGGCGCGAAAGCAGCTTCGATGGGAGGTAAACCATTGCCATTTCCAGTAACATGGCGATGCGCGCGACGTCCCGGCTGATGACCCGCGGATCGTATTGGATCTAGCTAAAGACCCTTAGTGCTTGCGATTCCGGGACTTATGTAATAAAACGTGCGCCAGCACAGGCGTTTAACAGCGACAAAACCAGCGGGAGTGACCATGGAAGAAGGGGCAAAAGCCTTAAGCGATATCCCAGCGATCAATCGTTTCTTGAGCTACTGCCGAATCCGGACAGTCCCTTCCAAAGACCGTGATCATCCACGCCGGCGATCTGCCGGACATTTTGTACTACATCATCTCCGGATCGGTCGAAGTCATGATCGAGGACGAGGATGGCAACGAAATGGTGCTGGCCTATCTTAACAAAGGACAATTTTTCGGCGAGATGGGTTTGTTCTACGAACAGCCGACGCGCAGCGCGTGGGTGCGAACCCGCCAGCAGTCCGAACTCGCCGAAATGACTTATCCACGGTTTCGCCAGATAGCCGCCGAAAGTCCCGGCTTGATCTTCGAGTTGGCAACGCAGTTGGCGACCCGCCTCGACCGCACCAACCGCAAGCTGGGCGACCTGGCGTTCGTCGACGTCACCGGCCGCGTGGCGCATGCCATCATGGATTTGTGCGGTGAGCCGGATGCGATGACGCATCCTGAGGGCATGCAGATCAAGGTAAGCCGGCAGGAACTCTCGCGGTTGGTTGGCTGTTCGCGCGAGATGGCGGGACGAGTGCTCAAGGTGTTGGAAGAACAAGGGCTGTTGCGCGCCACCGGCAAAACCATCGTGGTGTTCAATGCCCGCCCCAAGGTCAAGACGCGTCCTCTGATCGTGCCGGTGAAGGCCGGCGCGAACACTGGAGCCGCCAAGAACGCGCGTACCGAACAAAACGACGATGACGATGAGGATGACGAAGACGACGAATAAGGGGGGCCGCCCAGTTGCGGGCGGCGTCGGGATGGCCAGTTGCGTGCCGCGAGCCGGCGGACGCCTGATCCCCAGCGCCTTCAGCGCGATATCTAGCGCCAAGCAACACACCCGTTTGAAATTACTGTCTCGCTGCTGGAAAGCCTGGTAGCAGAACGCGTTGCTGCGACGCACGAGATCATCGCCGCAAAATCCCTGACGACTCCCCGTTGCAATGCTTCCTGGCACGCCGCTAGGGTTTTCCCGCCGTGTACTGGAAAGAACAATCTCGAGCCGTGACCGATCTCAACATGAAGCGGCGTCAAGTCTTGAACACGATCACGCTTTGCTCAGGCAACTTGTTCTTAACTTAAGGCGAAGGTTGCCGATTTGACGGAATGAGCCGGGTGAACTAACGAGCGGAGGATCGACATGCGAGCATCGACGCTTAGAGCAGACTCCAACCCCGATAACTTTCTCGATTCGCTGAGCGCGTACAGCAAGCAGCATCGCGCGCAGCGTTGGGAAGGCAGTTTCGGAGACTTCCTGACCCAGATCTTGCCGCCCAACCCGGCAGCATTCGCGCGCTCCAGTCATGAGTACATATGGGACATGCTTCTTTGGCATGGTCGGGAAGCGCAGGGCACCGAAACACAAAAAGCATGCGACCTGTTCAAACGCGAGCTTTTCGGCGTCGATGAGCCCCTGGGCCGAGTGGTGGACTATTTCAAAGCCGCCGCGGCCGGATCCGACGTCGGACGCCGCCTGCTATTGCTGCTCGGTCCGCCCTCGGGTGGAAAATCGACCATGGCAATACTCTTGAAGCGCGGGCTCGAGGAGTACAGCCGCACGGAGGAAGGCGCGCTGTACGCAATCAAAGGTTCGCCGCTGCGCGAGTCGCCGCTGAATCTCATCCCGGTCAGCTTGCGTGCCGGATTTCGCGAAACCTACGGCGTCGAAATCAACGGTGAGCTCAGTCCCTGGGCACGCGACTATGTGGATCGCAAAGCCGAAGGCGATTATCTGAGCGTGCCCGTCGAACGGATATTCCTGTCCGAGGCGGCCCGTTGCGGCATCGGCACGTACGCGCCGCACGATCCCTCGACTGCCGATATCGCCGATTTGGTCGGATCCGTTGATCTATCCAAGGTCGCGCAGGTTGGCGACGAGGGCGACCCGCGCGCGTGGTCCTGGTCGGGGGCGGTGTACGCCGCGAGCCGCGGCATGCTCGAGATGATCGAAATTCTGAAGGTCAAACGCGAGTTTCTGTACCTGCTGCTGACGATGACGCAGGAGAAGAACGTCAAGGTCGCACGCTTTCCCTTGATCCATCTCGACGAAACGATTCTTGCGCACACCAATCTCGCCGAGTTCAACAACTTTCTGCAGGAAAAGGAAAACGAGGCGCTTCTCGATCGGATGGTGATCATCAAGGTCCCCTACGCGCTTTCATACCGGGACGAGTCGCGCATCTATAAAAAGCTCATTTATGGCGCGCCGGCGTTTCGCAACACGCACCTCGATCCCCACGTGCTGCATCTCGCGGCCGTGTTTGCCATTCTCACGCGCCACAGCAAGCCGGAGCGCGAAGGGCTGGACCTGCCGAAAAAAGTGCGGCTATTCGCCGGCGAAGCGGTCGAAGGTTTCTCCGAAACCGAGGTTGTACGGCTGAAGTCAGAATCGCCCGATGAGGGCCTCACCGGGGTCAGTCCGCGGTTCGTGATAAATGCCTTGTCCAACGCCATTACTCGCGGCAATGCGCAGAGCCTCACCAGCATGGAGCTGCTGCTGGCGCTCAAGGACGCGATCGAAAGCGACGCGCGCATGGACGCCAAGCAGAAGAAGCTCTGGTTTGATCATCTGGTTACCGCCCGCAAGGAATTTTATAACCGCTGGGTCAAGGAGGACGTGCATCGCGCCTTGTTCGCATCCTTTCAAGACGAGGCGCAGCAGCTCCTGGAGAAGTACCTGGACGAGGTCGAGGCCTCGCTCGATCAACGACAGGTCACCGATCCCATGACCGGCGAGAACCGCGCTCCGGACGAACGCTTCCTGCGGTCGGTCGAAGAGAAAATCAAGATTTCCGATTCGGGCAAGCAATCGTTCCGCCAGGAAGTCATCCGCAAGGCCATGGTGGCCTTCAAGGCGGGCGAGAAATTTCACCTCGGCAGCCACGCGCGCGTTCGCGAGGCGATCGAGCAGTATCTTTTCGAAGAGCGGCGCGACGTGCTGCGATTGGTGACCTCCACGTCCCGACCCGACGATGAAGCGCGGCAAAAAATATCCGTCGTCCAAGAGAGACTGGTCAAGGAATATGGCTATGACGAACACAGCGCCAAGGAGGCTCTGAGTTACGTCACCACGCTGTTGTCGCAAGAGTAGACCGCGGCCATGGCGCCAACCCAATTGAGGTGCGACCATGAACACTGACGGGCCTGAGCGTCCGCTGATCAACGGCTGGTACAAGCTGTTCTCACGCGGTGCCCGCGACTGGCTGCGGCACAGCGAGAAGATCCGGGCCGCGGTACGCGAGCACCTGCCGCAAATCGTCGCAGGGTCTGACATCATCAAAGGCGGCGCGCGCACCGTGCGCGTCCCGGTGCGCATGCTCGAGCACTACCGATTCCAGCTGCGCGACGACGGCGGGCAGACCGGCGTCGGGCAGGGAAAGGCCAAGCCGGGCGATGTGCTCGGACAAGCCAACTCGGACGGCGGACCCGGCCAAAAGGGCAGCGGCAGCCGCGAGCGCGGCGGCACCGAGCTGCTGCTCGAATTCAAGGTCGATGAGGTCATCGATTGGCTGTGGGAGGATCTCCAGCTTCCCAATCTGCAGCCTCGGGTGGGCAAATCGGAGGAGTTGGAATGGAAGCGCGAGGGCCTGGATCGGCGCGGCGCGCGCTCGCGACTCGATCGGCGCCGCTCCATGAAGGAATCCATCAAACGCCGCTCGCTCGATGCGGCATCGCCCACCTTCACCGACGAAGATTTGCGCTATCGTCAACTTACGCGTCGTCAGCAGCCGGCGGTGCGCGCTGCGGTGTTCTTCCTGATCGATGTTTCGGCGAGCATGACCGACCGGGATCGTCAGTTGGCCAAGACGTTTTTCTTTTGGACGGCCGCGGGCCTGCGGCGTGAGTATCAGGCTCTCGACATCGTGTTCGTCGCCCATACCACCGAGGCCTGGGAGTTCAGCGAAGCGGATTTCTTCAAGGTCACGGGCAGCGGCGGCACCGTTGCCTCAGTGGGATTTGCCAAGGTGCGCGAAATCATGGAGACGCGCTTCAATCCCTCGAGCTGCAATGTCTATCTTTTCTACGCCTCGGATGGCGACAATGCGAGCGATGATCGGGCGCAGGCCCGCGGCGAACTCGAAGCCATCGCCAAGCTGGCGCGCTATAGCGGCTACGCCGAAGTTTCGCCCGCCACGGCGCGCAGCACATCCACTGAAACGTTCCAATTGTTCGATGAGATAGCTGCAATCGGCGCGCCGACCGGCCGATTCGTCATCACGGGTCCCGACGACATCGCGGCGGCCGTGCGCCACTTCTTTGCGGCCGAATCACAGGCCGCGCAAATCGATGGACAGGGGGCTGCACCATGAGTGAGAACTGGCGTGGACACGTACCGCGCTTGGAGGATCTGGCGCGCACGCTTGGGCTCGATTGGTCGCCCGTCATTTTCGAGGCGGTTCCCGACAGCTTCATGACGGAGATTGCGGTGTACGGCCTGCCGGTCCGCATGCCGCACTGGTCGTTTGGCGCACGCTACATCTACCAATTGGTGCAGCGGCATATGGGTTTCTCGCGGCTTTTCGAGGTCGTGTTTCCCGGGAATCCCGGTCACGCCTATCTCGCCTCCAGCAATGGGCTGGCGGATAACATATTGGTGACGGCCCATGTTTTGGGTCACGCCGATTTTTCGAAGAACAATATGCTGTTTCGCCGCTGCCAGGAGCAGATAAGCGATCACATCGTGGAACACGCCGCGAACCACGCACGGCAAATCGAGCGTCATATCGAAGCTTACGGCCAGGCCGCGGTGGAACGGGTACTAGACGCCGCGCTGTCTCTTGAACAATACATCGACCTCGACCAGCCGCTGCGCCGTGAACGCTATCCGGAGTTCGTTGCCGCCCCGAAACTGCGGGTGGACGATGAGTTCCGCTCGCGCTTCGCGTCGCTGGATAGCGGCATATCCGCCGCCCCGCAATCGCACAAGAAGCGCGCGCCGGTGCCGGCGCACCCCGAGCGCGATCTGCTCTGGTTCATCGCAACCTATGCGCCCGAATTGGAAAGCTGGGAGCGCGACATATTTCTCGCCGTGCGCGAGGAGTCATTTTATTTCTACCCGGTGTTTGCCACGCAGATCATGAACGAGGGCTGGGCCTCCTACTGGCATGCGCGCCTGCTGCGCGAGTCGGATTTCATTCCGCAGGAGGCGTACGTCGACGCAATCAAGTGCCACTCGGATGTGGTGCGGCCGATTGCCGCCGGCGAAAAGAGTGCACTTGCCGTCAATCCCTACCACCTGGGCTTCACGCTGTGGGAGGAAATCGTCAAGCGTTGGGGTATCGATGAGGCGCTGCGGATCAGGCGCGAAGACGACGATTTCAGCTTCTTGCGCAACCATCTGACACGTGAAATTGCGACCGACATGGGCCTGTTCAACTATCAGCGGCAGCAGAATGGCCAGGTCAAGGTCGTCGGCGGCGAGATCGAGGCGCTTCGGGAAGGCCTGCTGTCGGACAAATACAATTTCGGCGCGCCGCGTGTGTCGGTCGTCGAGATGCGCAGCGACGGCACGCTGATCCTCGAGCACGATACGAAACTCGACGGCCGCGGTCTCGATGTGGAGCGCGCCGGCAAGGTATTGCAGTACGTGAAGAGCGTGTGGCGCCGTCCGGTGCTGCTCAAGACGCTGGATGCGACTTCGCAGCCGGTGGAGCTATCGGCCGATCCGGCGGCCGCGGCGTGACGAAATCACGCCAAACCAGGTGGTGGGACAAAGCCGCCCCAGGCTTTCTCGATCAGTTCCGCGAGCTTCAACGGTGTCCGGTCCTCCAGCCACGGGCCGACAATTTGAACGCCGATCGGTAGCCCCTCGGGCGACAGGCCTATTGGGATCGACGTCGCCGGCAGGCCCGGACAGGTCGCAACGCCCGGCCAGACGAGCTGATCCGAGTAGGGAAAGTCCTGGTTGTCGACCACAATGCGGCGGGCTCTCTGATCCGGAGAATGATCGTGCGGATAGGCTGGTGTTGGCATGATCGGGCAAATCACTGCGTCAAATTCCCGGAACAACGCGCGCCACTGCTCGCGCAATCCGGCACGCATTCCATCACAATTTACCCAGTCGCGATGGCTTAGCACGGAACCGCGCAACCGTTCAGCGGCGAGACTCATGTCATCCGGCTTCAGGTTCGCCGCCGCCAACTTCATCCCCTCGTAGACTTCCGGCGGGAGTGTCGCAGCGAGAAACGACATCAGGAGGCGCATGTACAGTCGCGACGAGCCGATTAGGTCCGGCAGCAGGACGCTTTCGCGCGCGAGCTTCGCGCCGGATTTCGCGAGCTGCCCGGCGAGTCTTTCGATCGCGGCGCGGATGCTCGCCGCAGTCGGCATCAGTGGATGCGTGTCGACCACGAGAATGCGGAAAGCCTTGATGTCGGTGTGGCGCGCTGCAGGCAAGGCGAGCCGGTAGCCACGGCCAGCCTCGAGCTCGTCGGGGCCGGCGATGACGTCGAGCAGATCGGAGAGATCGCTGGCCGAGCGGCTCATGGGGCCAACGACAGCGAGATCGCGGTCGAGCGGCAGCGGTGGGAATGGCGGCGGGGTATGGCCGCGCCCCGGCACTAGCGCGATGGTCGGCTTATGGGCGTACACGCCGCAGAAGTGCGCGGGCGAACGCAACGAACCGCCGATGTCGGAGCCGAGCGACAGCGGCCCATAACCGACGGCGAGCGCCGCCGCCGAGCCACCCGAGGATCCGCCGGGGGTTCGGCCGAGGTCGAACGGATTGTTCGTCGTGCCGTAGATGTCGTTGTAGCTCTGCCAGTCGCTGAGCGCGACGGGAACGTTGGTCTTGCCCAAAACGACGGCGCCGGCGGACTTCACTCTGGCAACGGCCAATGCATCTTCCTTCGCTATAAAGGCCTTTTGCTCGACGAAGCCCCAGGTCGTCGGCAAACCGGCGACGTTGTAGGACTCCTTCACCGTCATCGGGATGCCGGTCAGCGGGCGGACTTCGCGCTTCGCGATCGCTTGGTCCGCCGCGCGCGCCGCATCCAGCGCACGCGAGAAATCGCGCACGCACATCGCGTTGATCCTGGTATCGTGCCGCTCGATCCGGGCTATCGCATCCTGCGTCAGCTCGAGCGCCGAAACCTGCTTCGCCCAAAGCGCCTGCGACAGCTCGCGTGCGGTCTTGAACGTCCACTCGGAATCTGCCATAGCTGATCTGCCCATCATCTTCTCGCCGTCTATAACGAAGCAGTTGCCAGAAAGTCTACGCCTGAGCTACCGCTGCGGGTCAAAGATTTCCCGGGTGCCGGCGGGTCGTCGCGCACTTGACAGCTTGGATTGCTGTCCTGAAAGCCGTCGCTCGATCGCGCCGAAATTCATGCGCGTTTATCCAGGCAGCTGGATTGGTCCAAAGTCTAATTCTCCGCTGTAGTAGGTTGGCCCGACTATGCACGCCGCACCCGAAAGTTTGACTGACTTACCGCACCACGAGGGGACATGATGACGAGGCGGACTTTTACCATCCTTCATACGAACGACATGCACTCGGCCTTCATCGGCATGGCCCCATCGTCGGACTACTCACCATCCATCCTCAATAGCGACAAGACCCGGGGCGGGTACGCGCGCTTAGCGAGCATGATCGAAATGAAGCGGGCAGCACGTAAAGACCAGGGACCGGTATTGGTGCTTGACGCGGGCGATTACAGCATGGGAACCGCGTATGGAGCGGCGACTCGCGAGCTCGGCGGCGAGTTGAAGCTGATGGCCAGAATGGGTTACGACGCCACAGGCTACCCGCCAAGGGCAAAGGTGAGTTGCCGACGGTCCCGGTCGATGCGCGTGCCGTAGAGATTCGCGCGATCAAAATGGGCTAAACGAAAACTTCGAGCACCGCGATGATAGCGCTGGCCCAACCTACTCTTGAGGGCG
The DNA here is from genome assembly GCA_963787695.1 of uncultured Gammaproteobacteria bacterium. GTDB lineage: Bacteria > Pseudomonadota > Gammaproteobacteria > Steroidobacterales > Steroidobacteraceae > Bog-1198. Next base: position 2,976,406 of record CAWBDX010000002.1, on the reverse strand, counting down.
ACTTGGCTCTCACCGGCCCGGGGATTGGTCGCTCCCTATTTCGTTGGCTGCGGAATGTACTTCACGTTCACCTTGTTAATCGTTCCGCTGAACTTGAACGGCACCTTTTTGTAGTAGTCGAGCGATACGGGCGAACCTAATGCGATGCCAATGTCGAGGCAGTCGTTCGCAGTGAAGAGCAGTGGAGCGCTGACCGGAACCACGCCGGTGGCGAAGAGTGTGCCATTGACTTTGAGGCTGACTTTCAGCGGACCACCTGGTTTGGGCTCGACATACACAGTCTCGACCTCGATCTTCGCCTTGCCGATGGGGAGCTTTTGCGTCGCGCGGATCTTGGTGCGCATGATGATGAACAAGTTGTACTCATAGCAGAGTATCCCGTCCTCGACGAACAAGGTGAGACCACCGCTGTTTGCGCCCAGCTTGTAGAGCACGCCGTTGGCGTTGGCCGGAATATCAGCGTCGATGGTCACGCGGTTCGGCCTGTTGCCGAGCGCCGGCGCGGTGACCTCCGGCATGCGGGTGATGTCACCGCTGAAATTCCATTCGGTATAAGGAGGGCTCAGTCGCAATTCTGGGTGCAAAACCGGAACCCAAAGACCCCCGCCCACCGGCAGGGCCTTGTTCTTTGTCGCCTCGATCAGGAACAGCTCCTTCATCTGGGCGAGTTTCTCGGGCATCTTGGCCGCTAAGTTGTCGGCTTGGGACCAGTCCTCATCAAGGCGGTAGAGCTCCCAGACATCGTTATCCGGCGTCCATTCGTGAATGCCGGGAGGCAAACCGGGAACCCACGGCGTGCGCGGGCCGAAGGCGGAGGCCATCCAGCCATCATGATAGATCGCACGGCTCCCCATGATCTCAAAGTATTGAGTGATCAGCCGGCCCTGCGCCTTGGAATCTCCAAACGTATAGGCGAAGCTCACGCCGTCGATCGGGTCCTGCGGGACGCCGTTCACCGTCCGTGGCGGAGTGATGCCGAGAATCTCGTAAATAGTAGGGACGAGATCGTTGCAGTGGTGAAATTGCGCGCGCGGCGTCGCGTCCGGCTTGATCTTCGCCGGCCAACGGATCGCCATCGGGTTTCGCGTGCCGCCGAAGTGGGATGCGAGGAGCTTCGTCCCCTTGTAGGGGGTGCTACCGGCCCAGGCCCAGCCACAGTGATACTGATTGTCGGTCAGCGGTGTTCCGAGCACGTCCAGGCCGCCCAACGCATCGAGCGCCGCCATGTGCTGCTTGACCGTCGTCGGGATGCCATTCTGCGCCAACAACTCGCTGATGGTACCGTTTTGCCCCTCGCCCGAAGAGCCGTTGTCGCCCCAGACGTAGAAGATTAGTGTGTTCTCGCCGTAGCCGAGCGCCTCGACCTCGTCGATCAGGCGGCCGACTTGCACATCAACATGCTCAGCATAGCCTGCCGCGACTTCCATTAGTCGGCGCTGGAAGGGCTTCTCATCTTCCGGGATGCTCTCCCAAGCGGCCATGGTCGGGTCACGCGGGGTGAGCTGCGCGTTGGCCGGAATCCATCCTTTCTCCCTGGCACGGTGGAATACTCGCTCGCGATACTTGTCCCAGCCGTCGTCGAACTTGCCCTTATATTTGTTCGCCCACTCTTTCATGATGTGGTGTGGACCATGGAGCGCACCACTTGCCCAGTACATATAGAAGGGCTTTTCGGCTTGGAAAGCCTTGTGCCGGCGCAGCCAGCCGATGGCATCGTCGGCCAGGTCTTCGCTCAGGTGATAGCCCTCCTCAGGCGAGCGAGGCGGGAGCACGCTGGTCGTGTTGCGCGTGAGGTTCGGCTCGTACTGCGAGGCCTCGCCGGCGAGGAATCCATAGAAATATTCGAACCCCATGTTCGTTGGCCAGTTCTCGAACGGGCCGGCCGCAGTCGTCTCCATCGCCGGCGTGTTGTGCCATTTACCGAAGGCGCAAGTACTGTAGCCGTAGTCCTTCAGAACCTCGGCTGCAAGCGCACTGCTCTTCGGGATCGTGCCAGCGTAGCCGTCCCAATCGTTGGCGAGTTCCGCGATCTGCCCGCTGGCGACGCGGTGATGATTGCGCCCGGTGAGCATCGAGGCGCGTGTCGGCGAGCACATGGCGGTGGTGTGGAACCGGTTGTAGGCGATGCCCTCGCCGACAACGCGGTCCATCGCGCGGGTTGTCACTTCGCCACCGAAGGTAGACGGCAGGCCTGGACCAACGTCGTCGATCAGGACGATGAGAATGTTCGGCGCATCCTCGGGCAGACGACGAGGCTCGACACGCCGCTTGTAGACTGATTCCTGCATGGTGCGACCGGCGGTGCTGGCCGAGGGAGTGGGCGGGAAGGGCAATGATTCTGCGGATGCGGGTCGATCTTTGACCATCGTCACACCTCTTATAGAAAGGACCGACGATTTAGGTTTGGCGAGTAACGCTACCAAGCGCCTTGAAGTTCGGAACGGTGACCAAAGTCCTATTGACCTTAGTCAGTCTGATTGTTGACTTCCCGATACCGGACCGTCGCCGATGACGACACCGGGTCGAAAGGGTGAGTTCGCCAGCGATCTCCATCGCTGGCGCGGCAGCTAACGCAGCTTGAACTGGCGCATCATATTGTCGTGGATTTGGTTTCTTGAAAGCGATGGGCCCAACCCTGTGTTGAGGTAATAAAGCGCCTTCAAGAAGGCTAGATCGCCGGCTGTTATTGCTACAGGTTTTTCTCGTGCGCCGCAGCTCGAGGACATTAGGTCCAGAATGCTCGGCAGTGGATCGCAATTATCCGGCGATTGCACCACCGACAAGGTCAACATCGCCAAGTAGTCAGCGATCGTCCCAATGGTAGAGCCCACGACTTTTGTTGTGTCGACAACCAGGATGACGATGCCGATCCCACTCCCGCCACCACCACCCGTACGCGTCCCCAAGGTGCCAGTTCCATTGTAAAGCGGAGTGATCTGTGGCCAGACGGGCAGAAGGCTAATTCCTACCAATGTCACGTCCGTATTCAAGACCATGGCGCCGCCGTTTGTTGTCATGTACCAGCCCTGAATCGCGTGGTCGCCTTTGAACGTTATCAGGTCCCTCATTCCCCCCGAATACCTGTTACGAAAGTAGACCGAAGCCCAGTTTATGACGTCATCCATTGTTTCTTGGGGTTTATTCGTGAAAAGTATCTGCACGTTGTTTTTGCATTGCGGGTCCGACTGTACGGGCGCGCCAACGTACGCCGCCAGCGCGCGAAGTCGCGCCGTTACGAAGGCGTTGTATCCCGGGCCGAGCCCAACAGTTACCGGACAAATGCTCTGCCTGCCGCCGCGCCAGCGCGCAAGGTTGCCCGTTGTGCCGGTGTTCACGTAGTGCACTGTGGCGTGATGCACAATGAATTGATACAGGCTATCTCCCGCCAATTCATCAACGGTGGGCGGGTTCGGGGCCGTCACCGTTACATCGGGGATCTGTGGCGATGCGCGCGCCGTTGCAAGCCACCCAATCGTTACCACAAAGGCTGCGAGACAGACCTGCCGGACTCCGGATTTACTTTTGCGCGTCATTGTGACCCCCTGGGGGATAACACCCATATACAAGATACGTTCGAGGGCGGAAAAGCGGAACTGACGAGCGGGCAGCGACGGAACCCCTCGCTGCGCGACAGTGCTGTCCACTAAAGCTGGGTCAAGTCCCGAAAACAGGGCAATCCCCAAAACCCGATCGGAGTATCACTCCATGCCTTTCTGCCACGGAGGAGCCGCGATTTTGGCACGACGACACTCGCACTGCAAAAGAGATGTTGGCGGAGCAAAGGGGAAAAAGCAGGTATTTCAATTCGGCGTATAATCAAGAACGGGTTTCCGACGGAGATCTGCCATGATTAGCCGATTCATTTGCTTCCTGGCATTCAGCGCTTTGGTGCTCACCGCGTGCGCAACACCCAGAGTGCCTACAGATGCTCCGCTGACGGCGTGGGCCCGCAACTACGGCTATCAGCCGTATGTCTTGAACGGCCAGTACGTGTACTGTGACGCTGGAACCAGTAAGGGTGCCAATTGCATCACCGAAGATGCGATGGCCTCGCTAAAAAACAATCAAATGGAACCTCCGTTCTCTATGCGCGGATGGCTCAGCATGCTTGGCCCCACGGCCATTGGCAGCCCTCTTGGAAGGTGAACACAGTGCTTTGAACGCCGAGTCGAACAACCTACGACCAAACCCGGGCGTTTGCATGCTCACGCCAAAACAAGCCGAATCCGCCGCCGCCGCGCTCGCGATGCGTCCCGAGGTCGATCGCGGTGAGATGTTGGTCGCCGACTAGATCGCTCCTAGGACGACCGGCCGTTGATCCTAGCTATTTTTTCTTCGCTCTAACCGCGGCCACCATTTCAAGAATCTGCTCAACAACCACATCCTCTTTCAGAATGCTCATATGGTTGGCGGCTTGGATCACGATGTGTTGACTCCCGGGAATCCTCGCCACTAATGTGTTGTGCGAGTTAAGCCACTTCTGCATGTCCTCATCTGTCGCCAGCGGCCAAGCATGTAACGGGGTTCCGCTGGTAAATACCACCGTGGGCACTCTAGGAAGCGGCCGTGAGTGACGCGCTTGTTCGATCGATTCGGGGAGCGCACGCCACTGCTCGACACCACCGGAAGGCATGCCCATCTTCTCAAGATCCTCGGCGGTCTTGTCCTTCAAGATGCGCTCATAATCCTCCTCCGTCGCCGGATCGACGAGCACCAACCCCGCAATCTCCTTCGGATACATGTGCGCAAAGACTCGAACAAAAAGGCCACCCGCCGAATGCCCGACGAGGATGTACGGTGGCGCAACAGCTGTGGCCGAGAGTAATGCGTGCAACTCCCGAGCAATCTGCTCCGCGCTTCTTGGGTTCGGACCCGGATCCGATCGCCCTAAGCCCGCTCGCTCGTAGCTCAACACCAGAGTCTGCTTCGCTACTTCGGATTGAATGCGCCCCCAGGGAAACAAGCCGCCGGTAAATCCACTCTCCAATATGACGGGCGGCCCGCCCGTTCCCTCTACTTTGGTTTCAACACGCAGATTCCCGACCTGAACGAGCTCCGGCGAGACCGCGTCACTGAGTACCGCGCTGGTCAACAGAGCCAGCGCAATCGAAACAACTGTGCGTGAGCCAGTGGCCTGATGCATCGTCCGATTTAATCTACTAGTTATTCTCCTTTTTTGGAGTCGACCCTCCTTCACGGATAGATCTCATCGGCGATCCAATAAAACGTAATCACCCCGGCAAATAACACACCAATCAACCAAAGAGCCCAACGCCCTCGGCGCCAGAGGTCGCGAAACGCGGAATATTGCACCGGAACATCGACCACGTAGGCCGCGCAGTAGCAAACATTTGCCAATATCGCGAGTACGAATATTGCAAGAACCGAGGGCCAATTAAATGCGCTGCGGAAGTGCCGCCAAGTCAAAACGATCCAACCCAAAACAATCGCGGCGAGGACGAAGTTGTAGCCAATACGACGGGGTTCCCAATACCTGATGGCATCAGTAATCACGTCTCGAAACGGCAACGACCGTGGACCCGACAGGGGGGATGGCGGCGTTGATTGAGGCGTATCCATTCGTGTTACCTCCGATTTTCGAGTACCGTCCGCGGTGACTATGCCGCTGCGACCTGCGGCAGTCCACCTGCCGCAGCTGAGTCATATGATACGATTCATGAGTCACTTCCTCGATACCATCATCGTCCCATACCAGCTCATTGCGAACCCTTCAGATGAAAAACTCCCTCATCGCCGTCCTAATTGCGTTTGTGTGCCTGATTCCGGCCGCGGCCGTCTCGGCTGACTCCATGGCGACAGAAACGCTGGGGCGCGACCTGCTGAAGCAGCTGGTGGAGATCAATACCACGCACGCGCATGGCTCCACCGATGCGGCCAAGGCACTCGCGGGTCGGTTTCTTGCAGCAGGCTTCTCCCCGCAGGATGTTGCATTTCTCGCCCCTACGGATCATCCCACCAAGGGCAATCTCGTGGTGCGATTACACGGTCGCGGAAATGGACGAGCGATCCTATATATCGGTCATTTGGATGTTGTGGAAGCAAAACCCGAAGACTGGAGTTTCGATCCGTTCCGTTTGACGGAAAAGGACGGTTGGCTGTATGGGCGCGGCGTTATCGACATGAAGGGCCAAGACGTGGCCATGGCGGTTAGTCTCATGCGTCTGAAGCACGAAGGCTTTCAGCCCGCACGCGACGTGATCGTGGCATTTACCGCTGACGAGGAGTCCGGTGGGGACGCCAATGGCGTTGAATGGCTGATGGACGCACATCGAGATCTCATCGACGCGCAGCTCGTGGTCAATCCTGATGGCGGCGAAGCCGGAATGAAATCCGGCCGCAAACTCTACGTTGCCGTGCAGACCAGCGAGAAGACCTTCCTGACTTTCGCAGCACAAGTTACCGACAAGGGCGGACATAGTTCCCGGCCCACCGCTGATAATCCGATCTATCGCCTGTCCGCTGCACTCACGCGCCTGTCGCAATATCGCTTTCCGGTGCACTTGACGGCAACGACCAAGGAGTATTTTGCGCGACGCGCGGAGCTCGAGCAGGGACAGGTACGGGCCGATATGCGGGCAATGAGCCTTGGAGCCACCGACCCGGCCGTGATCGATCGGTTGTCCGCGGTCGTCGAGACGAACATTATGCTGCGCACGACCTGCACGGCGACCATGATTGAAGGCGGCCACGCCGAAAACGCGTTACCGCAGCGTGCGCGAGCGATTCTTCAGTGTCGAGTCATCCCGGGGAATCGCCGGACTCGGTACAAGAGACCCTGCAGACCGTCCTTGCCGACCCGCTCGTGGCGATCAGCACTATTACGCCTGCCACTCCTAACCCAGAGTCCGCGCTGACACCGTCGCTGGTGCGCGCCGTAGAAGAGGTCACACACAGTATCTGGCCCGGTGTCATTGTCTTGCCCGAAATGTCACCCGGAGCCACCGACAGTCGTTACACGCGTGCGCGCGGCATTCCGAGCTACGGCATTGACGCAATGTTTGACAATTTGGATGACGCTCGGGCACACGGGCGGGACGAGCGAATAGGCGTTGTCGCCTTCAATGAAGAATTGGAATTCACTTACCGGCTGATGAAAGCGCTCGCACAGAGTGGAACGCTAGCGAGTAACTAGCAAGGAATCTGCGCCTACGGAATTGGCTTGCATCTCGCTTGTCATCACCGATTCCCACTCGACGCGACGTGCGCACCTGCGATCACCCACAGCGAGACGAGCGCGGCATTGCTCAGCGTGAACGCGGCAAGCCTGTGCAGCACACGGTTGTAGCTAAGGTGAATGATGCTATGAACCACGCGCAGCGCGACATAGGCCCAGGCCACAGCGACAGCCAGGGGCGTCGCTCCAGCCGTGACATATAGGACCACGCACACCACATAGAAGAGCATCGGCAGCTCGAGCAGGTTCATGTAGTTCCTGTTCGGGATGCTGACAGCCGGCGGGACGGCCGGCGACTCCCCGTACTTAAAGTCATTGGGAGCAATCTCGCGACGCCGAACCGAGCGAACTCGAACGAATGGAATCAGCAACAAGACCAAAAAGGTCCATGCGGCGAGCGCAAATGAGGGATAAAGAATATCGAGGTTTCGCACTGTTCGTCCTGGGATCCAGCTATTCACTTGCCATCATCGTTCATTGGTCGCGCCGCAGGCGGAAAGCAAATGAGGGGTTAGGATACATCAAGCACTTTTATCTTTGGCAAGACGCGAAGATAGATGACTGCGGTTGGGGCGTTACGATGTCAGATTTTGGTCGAGTTGTTACTTGGCCGTCTGTCGCGCCGCAAGCGCCGTCGGATTGGGTGTGGGCTCAGCGATCTTGCGCAGCCGGTTGCGATCTGTGTGGTGAAATGTCTCGGTCTGGCCGGGTATGATCAGCACCGTGTCCTGCTCGTACGACCACGTACCATCCGCGCGGATGTCGACCGTGATTGTGTAGCGATCGGTGCGAAACGCCTGCTCGAGAAAGGGATTGGAGACGATTCCGTTGGTGAGCGAACCACGCACGGCTTCGAGCGTGAATGACTTCGCATCGGGGGTTGCTTCGCCGACGGCCATTGCGGTCTGGCCCCGGGGAATTGACAGCGTCAGCAGTATCGCGTGCGTGGCTGGTTCCCACAACCAGTAGCCGACCTGGTCGTGAAGAGTCTCCGGATCATCAGGCTTCACAATCCGCGTGTGATAGCGCAGCCCGTAGAAAAGCTGCGGCCCGTTGGTCTGGGCGTCGATCGGCTGGAGATCGTAGCGCTCGATGAAGGGCTGATGCTCCGGACCGTCGGGCTTCGGATTGACGTCCATGCCGCCGGCGCTGGTCCAGATGCCGGCCATGCCGGTGAGTGGCCCGAGGTTGGCCAGTGTGTCCGTATCAGGTTCAGGTTCCGTGTAGATGTCCGCGGGGTAGTGATACATGAGGACTCCGGGCGAAGAATCGGTTTGCAGTTCTTAGGATCGCGGCTCTCGCCTGATTCGGGCGCCGGTCCAAAGTCGATATCGTACTAGGTCTCTGCGACCTGAAGCGAAACTCGCTTGGTGCCATTTGCGACCCACTGAGTCCCTTGTTCCTTGAAACCAAACTTGTCATGAAACAAACGTGATGGTTCATTTGGCAGATCAATATTGTACTCGCAGGTTACCAGCGGGATGGCGTTGCATCTGGCGTGGCGAAACATATCTTCGTACAGGAGGGATCCCAAGCGCCGGCCTCGAGAAGCAGATGAAACTACAACGCGGTCAACGTAAATAAATCGCGCATACTTTCTAGAGAACCATTCAAAGTTGTCGTTCTTATAGGGGGAGCCGTTGCACATCGCGAGGAGAAAGGCCGAAACGATGCCACCAACACTTGCCACCTTGTGGTAGCAAGATATCGCGTTTAATTCGGCCAAGCGCGCCACGTCCATTGAGCTTGTATGGACGACTTCCGCTAGATTCAATTCACAAATTGTCTCAAAGTCGCTTGGCTCGGCATCACGAATCACGGCATTCGGCATTGGGAGACCTAACTAATGGCTAACGGTCGAACCGTTTCTCAGAGCACCGATCTTGCATGTATGTCGCGCAATTGATTCATCAAATCCGCAAGTTGCTCAGCAGGCATCCCATAGGTATCTGGCAAGGCCGCTTCCACCCCCGCAATCGCGCTATTGACACTGCGGAGGCGCTTGGATCCTCGAAACTCGGGCGAATAGTTCCACCCAACCATGCTACGGCGCTGAATCCTCACCGGCACGAATGACTGAACATCAGACCACTCTACAAAGTGCTTTCGAAACAGACTCACGAATAGGAAACCTTTTTCGGTGAGCGTCAGGTACGAGCTATTTGGAAGTAAATTGACCAAGCCGACTAAAGCGCACAGGCCGAAAAAAATGATGCCTGCGAGGGCAACCCGCGGTTCGCGTGGTAGAAGCCACACCCCAAGCAAGACAAAGACAGCGGCTCCAAGCGCGAGAAGCGCCTTCTTCGCAGGCTGCGTTCGATAGGTCAGCGGTAAATCAGGCATATTTGGTCCGCCTGCACCGTGCTCTGACGGTGAAGTTGTGGGGCTGGACGACCACGCCGGACGGACTCAGATTTGGCGATTTTCATATCGTTATGTGTTGGGTGCGTCACGCCATCCTAAGGCTATTCTACCCAGCCGCTACTTCCATGTAGCGGCGTTCGGGGCGGTTCGACGAGATCACCCTTTCTCGTCCCCGAAGGTATCCGCCCTCCCAGAAATGCCCCCGCAATATCACCCTCCGGACCCGGAATCGAATGACGGCACCGAAAATTGGCATACTGGCGGCGCGATTCCCCCGGCCTACTTACCCAGCCAGGTCTAGGAGCGGTTTGAGTGACCCCGATCTTCAACCAAGTCATCACGGATCCTGCGGCGTGGGAAAGCGCGAAGGTCGGGGGACGCGATGGGCTGGTCCGGCGATTGACGGCGGCGGAGGTCGACGCCATCGATGCTCTGGCTGCGAGTCTGCATCGCAAGGCGGTGCACGAGATCAGCCGATCGGATTTCGCCGACCCTGTGGTCGATGTCTTGATGGCCGAAGTGCGGCAACAGGTCATGCAGGGCCGCGGCGCCATTTTGCTCTCCGGCATCGACCCCGATCGGCACACGCCCGCGCGATTCGAACGCCTCTACTGGGGGCTCGGCACTCATATGGGCAATGGCACAATTCAAGGACCTCTCGGCGATTGGGTGGCGCGGGTCGAGAAGATCGAGCGCAATCCAACCGGCCGCGGCACTCTCATGGACGTGGAGCTCAAGCCCCATACGGACATGCACGAAGTCATGTCCTTGGCCTGCGTCAGTCGGGCCGCGGAAGGCGGCGCGAGCACGCTGGTCAGCAGCCTCGCCGTGCACAACGCCATCCGCGCAACGCATCCGGAATTCCTTGCGCCGCTCTATGAGGGATTCTGGGCGGGGATCAACGAAAGCATCGGCGGCGGCAAACCGCTCAGTGATCACAAGGTCCCGATTTTCTGCTGCGTCGACGGCAAAGTCAGCTGTTATTACAACAAGTTCTTTATGTATGCGGCGGCGAAGCGGCTCGGCATGGAATTGCCGCCGGATCTGGTCGCGGCCATGAACTGGTTCGACGTGCAGGCGATGCGCGCGGATCTCGGTGCCACCTTCGTGCTGCAGCCCGGAGAGATGCTGTTCTGGCACAATTGGACCTGTCTTCACGCGCGCGCTGCGTTCCGCGATGCGCCGGGCGCCAAACGATTGCTGCTGCGGCTGTGGCTGAACGTGCCCGATGGCCGGCCGGTGCATCCGGAGATTGCCGAACGGGCACGCCGCATGGACGAGGATCATTTTGCGCGCGCCGGTTGAAGCGCGGGACTGGACCGTCGCCTCGGTCTACGCGCTTGGCTTCCTCACGCTGATATCGTCGTTCAATTACTTCGATCGCTCGCTGCTCGGATTGGTACTGCCGCTCATCAAGGCGGAAATGCAAGTGAGCGATACCATTCTCGGTCTGGTATCGGGGCTCGCATTCGTGCTCTTTTATTCCCTGCTTGGGATTCCGATTGCCTGGGCCGCGGATCGCTGGAGCCGGCGCAACATCATCGCCATCGGTTTTCTGTTCTGGAGTGCCATGACCGCGCTCACCGGATTCGTCGCCGATATCTGGCAATTGGCGATCACCCGCTTCTTGATGGGGGCGGGTGAAGCCTGCGGGTTGGCCCCGTCGAATTCGCTGATCGCCGACCTGTTCCGGCCGGCGCGCCGACCCTTGGCGCTGTCGCTATTCGGGACGGCCTTTGCGATCTCGTCGATCATTTATTTTCCGATCGCCGGATGGATCACCGAGGCCTACGGGTGGCGCGCGGCCTTCGTCGCGGCAGGAGTTCCCGGCGCGCTCCTCGCGATCTTGTTTTTCGCGACTGTCAAGGAGCCTGGGCGCGGCGCCTCCGAAGCGCGAAGAGTCGATACCGCGAATGTCGCATTTCTCGCGACCCTGCGTTTCATGGGCGGCGCCCGCACGTATCTGCTGCTGCTCGCCGGCGTCACCTTCATGGGCGCCGACGTTTATGCCGCGGGAGCCTGGAACTCGACCCTGCTGGTCAGGGTGCACGGTCTCAAGATTCATGAGATCGCCGCTATCATCGGACCGGTTCGCGGCGTGCTGGTCGCGGTGGGGGTGATGCTCGGCGGCATCCTCACCGATCGGCTGGGCCGCAGGAATCCGCGCTGGCGGCTGTACGTTCCCGGTCTTGCCTGCCTCGGGGTCGTACCCTCGGACTTGGCATTTCTGCTCGGTGGCTCACGCATCGTGTGGATGACCGGCTTTGCCGTCTCGAGCCTCCTCCTGCTCCTGCATCAGGGTCCGATCTACGCCGCCGTGATGAACGTGGCCAGGGTGCGCATGCGCGCAACGGCGACGGCCATGTTGCTGCTGTGCTCGAGCCTGCTCGGGCAATTCATCGGACCCCTGCTGGTCGGCTGGCTCAATGACCGGCTCGCCCGGTGGTACGGGCCGTTCGCCATCCGCTACTCGATGCTGGTCCTCACCGTCTGTGTCGCCTGCGCCGCGCTGTGCTTCTTGTTTGCCGCAAGAACTCTGGAGGCGGATACTCGGCGGGCCGCCGGGGATCTGGAATTGCCAGGCGGCGCGAGGTAGCGGCGACGCATCGCAGTAGCGGGGAGCATCGAGCAATGAACGTCACAGTCAGAAAACCAGACGAGACCGGCGGGATCATCGTCGCCGGCAGACCGATGCCGGCATTCAACCAGATCGAGATCGAGCCCTTGACCGGCGCCGCCGGCTGCGAAATCAAGGGAGTGGATTTGACGAAACCGCTGCCCGAGGCTGTCCTCGAGGAGATCATGCGCGCGTTCGAGCATTTCCTCGTCATCATGCTGCGGGATCAGGATCTCACCCCCGAACAGCACAAGTCGTTCAGCAGACACTTCGGGGAAATCATCGAATTGCCGCAGGCGCCGACCTATGGCGAGCACCACGACATGCAGGAGGTGCGCCGCGAAGCACACGAGCCGGTCTCGGTGGTGCCGTTCACCCGCTTCCACACGGACAGCCCGTTCCTCGCGCAGCCGCCCCTGTGCATGGTGATGCGCGCGCTCGACGTGCCACGTTACGGCGGCGACACGGCCTTCGCGAACATGTACCTCGCCTACGAAGAGCTGTCCGATGGCCTCAGGAAAATCGTCGACGGCATGAAAGTGGTGTATTCCGGAAAAGATATTTGGGCGAAGAATGCCAAGCTCGATCCGGACAAGCGGCTGCGCCTGCGCGAAAGCCATCATTACACCGAGGATCAGCTCGAGAGCACCCACCCCGCGGTGCGCCGCCATCCGCAGACCGGTAGAAAGGCGCTGTACGTCACGCAGGCGTATTTCAAGCGATTCGAAGGCTGGAGCGACGAGGACAGCCGCGGCCTCCTCGAACAATTGGGTGGCCTGCCCTACCGGCTACAATATCAATGCAGAATCCGCTGGCAGCCGAACACTCTGATCGTCTGGGACAATCGCTTCCTGCAGCACTGCGGCGTGCACGACTACGCGAATGAGCGCCGACATTTGATTCGCACCACGATCCGGGGCGAACGGCCGATTTGACCCTTCGGTTTCGCGCGTCGCCAGCCTTGAATCCTGACTGTAGCGCTGCGTCGCACAACCTGCCCCGCGGTAAGCGCCCGCGACCAGGTGTTCGCGGCTAGGCGCCCCCGCCGATCGCTATTTGCGCGCGCATGGCCCTGATGGTTCTCGCGTAGTCAGCACTGCCAAAGATCGCCGAACCGGCGACAAAGGTATCCGCCCCCGCCTGCGCGATTTTCGCGGCATTCTCGATCTTGACGCCGCCATCGATCTCGAGCCGTATGTCGCGCTTGGCGGCATTGATTCGCGCCCGCGCCTCGGTGAGTTTTGGCAGGACCTCGGGAATGAACTCCTGCCCGCCGAATCCTGGATTCACCGACATCAATAAAATGATATCGATTTTATCGATTACATAATCCAGCCAGCTCAAGGAGGTCGCCGGGTTGAAGACCAATCCTGGTTTGCAGCCCGACTCACGGATGAGTTGAATGGTGCGATCCACGTGCTGCGTGGCCTCGGGATGAAAGCTGATGTTGCTCGCACCGGCCTTGGCAAAGTCCGCCACCAGGGAATCGACCGGCGACACCATCAAATGCACGTCGATCGGCGCCTTCACGCCAGCCTTGCGTAGCGCGGCGCATACCAACGGGCCGACGGTGAGATTGGGGACGTAATGATTGTCCATGACGTCGAAGTGAATCCAATCGGCGCCAGCGGCAAGCACCGCGTTCACTTCTTCACCCAAACGCGAAAAATCCGCCGACAGTATCGAAGGAGAAATTATGATGCCCATGGGTCAACGCATTCCACGCGCCGCGCGAATACCTTCATAGGCTTCTTGGATGCGCTGAGTTTTTTCTTTCGCCATTTGTGCCATCGACTCCGGCAGCCCGTTGGCCACGAGTTTATCAGGATGGTGCCGGCTCATTTGGCGCCGATAGGCCTTGGTTACCTCTTGATCGCTGATACTAGCGTCCACCTCGAGCTCCGCATAGCACTCCGCCAGGGACCCGGACTTACCGCGCGCTCCTCGGGCACGCACCGATGCCTCCAAGTGCGCAAATTCGATGCCGGACAGTCCCAAGCGCTCGGCAATCCGCGTCAGGATGGCCCGCGCCGGCGGCGATATACCGTTGCCGGCGAGCGCCGCGCGCAATTGCAGCTCTACAAACGCCCGCAATAGGTCGTAACGCAGTCCGCAGGCTTCGCGCAGCCGTTCGATGCCAAGTTCAGCATCATAATTGGGGGATTTTCCGGTCCTGAAACAGGCGATTGCCGCGCTGCTGTCCGCGGCGCCCAGATTCAATTCCCGCATGAGCCCGCGGGCGGCGTCGATCTCAGCCTCCGATACGCGACCGTCGGATTTGGCCACATAGCCCATGATCTCGAACGTGGTGCGAAAGAATTCTCCGGAGATCGACTTGGGTCCACCCCCGCCCACCCGAATCCCTGCACCTGGATCGAGCATGTGCCCAATGACGGCGCCCAGCGCCGCTCCCCAGGCGCTCTTGGTGATCAATAGACCGATCAAAGCCCCAAAAAAAATGCCTTTCCACGCCATTCGCGTTGACCTATCCGTAATGTCCCGCCACAATCGCCGACCTTCAATGGTAGCAGTCCGCAGGCCGCACACACATGGAACAGTTCTCGCAGTCGGCAACGCTTTTTGAATCGCAACTACGCTCCCTTAAAAAAATTCATCAAGGAAAAGTGCGTGACATCTACGATGTGGACGCCGAGCATCTGCTGATTGTCGCCACCGACCGCTTGTCGGCGTTCGACGTTGTTTTGCCCGACCCGATTCCCTTCAAAGGACGGGTGCTGACGCAGATCTCGCTGTTCTGGTTTGCGAAAACCAGCCATATGACGGCGAACCATCTCACCAGCCTGCGCATCGAGGACGTCATTGCCGATCCGCAGGAACGCGCGCAGCTTGAAGGGCGGGCCATGATCGTGAAGAAGCTAAGCGCTTTGCCGGTGGAGGCCGTGGTGCGCGGCTATCTGATCGGCTCCGGCTACAAGGACTATCAACAGCACGGTTCCGTGTGCGGCATTGACTTGCCGCGCGGGCTGCAGATGGCGGAGCGTCTGCCGGAGCCGCATATTTACGCCGGCGTCAAAAGCACCGGCAGGCGCTCACGATCAAAACATCGACTTCGATGCCGTCGTAAAACTGGTCGGGCTCGAATGCGCGACCAGCATGCGGCGCATCGCGCTCGACATCTATCGATTCGCGTCGGAACACGCCCGCGCGCGCAACATCATCATTGCCGACACCAAGTTCGAATTCGGCATCGACAAGGCCGGTCGCCTGTATCTCATCGACGAGGCATTGACGCCGGATTCTTCGCGATTCTGGCCGATGGCATCGTACAAAGCGGGCATCAGTCCGCCGAGTTTCGACAAGCAATTCGTGCGCGACTACTTGGAATCGCTGCACTGGAACAAAAAGCCGCCCGCACCCCATCTGCCGCCGGAGATTCTGACGCGCACCAGCGAAAATTATCGCGAGGCGCTCAAGCTGTTGACGGCTTAAGGCGCGAGAACAGGCCCTTCATGATCAAATGGGTTGAATCCCTGGAAGATGCGTTGTTTATCGGCTCGCGGACCTTAAGTCCGCGGTGGGGCGCGGTGTTGCGCCTGGCGCGCTATCCGGCGGCCCTGATCCGCGATTGGCTGAGCGGCGAAATCAGCGTCCGCGCCATGAGCCTGGCCTACACGACACTGCTGTCGATCGTGCCGCTGATGGTCTTCAGTTTTTCGATTTTGAAAGGCCTGGGCGCGCGCGGCGATCTGCGATTCCTGCTGGATGAATTCTTCAGCCCTTTGGGCGGCGCGGCATCGGAATTGACCGAGAGCGTCATGCAATTCGTCGCGAACATGCGCGGCGTTCTGTACGGCTCGATCGGGCTGGCGATTTCTCATCTACACCGTGATCACCACCGTTCAGAAGGTCGAAAGGAGTTTCAATTTCGTGTGGCGTGTCGAACACCCGCGAGGTTTCGTGCGCCGCTTCATCGAATATCTGGGCGTGATGATCATCGGTCCCATCCTGCTCGCCGTCGCATTGGGACTGCTGGCGAGCGCGCAGAACAGCCCGTTTGCAATGTGGCTGGATGCGTTTGCGCCGCTCGCGTGGACGTTCCGGGCCGCGCGCCAGATCCTGCCGTACCTGATCGTTACCGCCGTGTTCACGATCATGTACACATTCATCCCCAACACCAAGGTGCAGTTTCGCGCGGCACTCATCGGCGGCATTGCTTCCGGCATCATTTGGGCGCTGGTCGGCAAAGTGTTTACGGCGCTCATCGTATTTTCGTCGTCGCTGGTGGCGGTGTACACGGGCTTTGCCATCGTGCTGACGACGCTCATTTGGGTTTACTTGAGTTGGCTCATATTGCTGATCGGCGCGCAGCTCGCGTTTTATCTGCAGTTTCCCCAGTATCTGCGCCACGGCCAGGAATCCATCGAATTGGCGGGCCGGGATCGCGAGCTCGCGGCGCTGACGGTCATGTACCTCATTGGCCGCGATTACGCAGCCGGCAAGAGCCCTCCGACGGCGCGCGCCCTGGGCGCGGCGCTCGACATCCCGAGCATGGTTATCGAGCCCATCTTGCATTGTCTGCAGCAAGCCGGGCTGCTAGCGACGACCGTGCAACAGCAATTCGTTCCCGGCCGCGATCCCGACAAGATTCGGCTGGCTGAGATTCTCGATGCCGTGCGCGCGTTGCATCACGGCGGATCGGCAATTGCGCTGCGCAACATTGGGCCGCTGCCTGAGTTGCTGAACGGGATCGAGTCCGCCATGCGCGAACACTTGGGGAATCGATCGCTTCAGGATCTCCTGGGCAAGAGCGGTTCGAACCGAAATCAATCGCCCGCGATGGTCATTTCCTGCAGCAAGATCGACCCCACCCGCAGTGCCGCCGCGAATATCGATGTCATCGCCCACGGCCGCCACTCCTGCGAACATCGCGCGCAAGTTGCCGGCGATGGTGATCTCCGCCACCGGGATATTGAATTGCGCCGTTCTCGACCCAGAAGCCGGCGGCGCCGCGCGAATAGTCGCCGGTCACGGTATTGACCCCCTGCCCCATGAGTTCAGTCAGCAGCAGACCCGGTGCCGAGGCGCGCCAGCATCGCGTCGGAACGCCGCCGGCCAGCGTCGGCGCGACGAGGAGATTGTGGGCGCCGCCGGCGTTGCCGGTGGTCTTGCAATCCCAGCTTGCGCGCCGAATAGCTGGAAAGAATGTAGCCGCGTAAGCACGCCGTCGGCGACCAGCTCGCGATCATGCGTTGCAACGCCCTCATCGTCGAACGGCGCGCTGCCCATGGCTTTGGGGATGTGCGGCCGCTCGGCAATGGAGAATCCTGCGGGAAACACTTGCTGTCCCGCCGAATTCAGCAGGAACGAGGCCTGCCGGTATTGGCTGCTGCCGCGAATCGCGGCGACGAAATGGCCGATGAGGCCGCGCGCCAGTTCCGGCACGAACAGCACCGGCGCGCGACGCGTGCTGATTTTGCGCGGTCCAAGCCGCGCTATGGTGCGACGCGCGCTTTCGCGGCCGACGGCCTCGGCGTCCTGCAGCTCGCGCCAATCGCGCGAACTGGTGTACCAATAGTCGCGCTGCATATCCTCGCCGGTTCCGGCGAGGACCACGCAGCTCACGGTGTGCGAGGTGGTTGGATAGCCGCCGACGAAGCCATGGGTGTTTCCATAGACGTGCAGCCCCTGATGGGTGCCGACCGATGCGCCCTCGGAATTGTTGATGCGCGCGTCGAATGCCAGCGCCGCGGCCTCGCAGGATTTGGCGATCTCGATGGCACGGTCCGCGCTGACATTCCACGGATGCGAGAGATCCAGATTCTGCGGCGCGCGCGCCATCAGGGCGGCATCCGCAAGCCCCGCGCTCGCGTCCTCCGCCGTGAATCGGGCGATGCTGCAGGCCTTGGCAACCGTCGCGCGAACCGCATCCAGCGAGAAATCCGCCGTGCTGGCCGAACCCTTGCGCTGCCCGAAATACACCGTGATTCCCATGCTGCGGTCGCGCTGGTGTTCCAGAGTCTCCACCTCGCCGAGTCGCACGCCGACCGAAAGACCCGTATCCTGGCTGACGGCGGCTTCCGCCTGCGAAGCGCCTCGGGCGCCGGGCTTCCTCCAGAGCTCGCTCGATGATCGACTCCAGATCAGCTTGGGTAAGGCGCACGGGGGTATTGGTCACGGCCATCGACATCTCCAACGATCAGCTTCCAGGAATCCGACGGGTGATTCTACCGGCCCGAGTGATAGCATGGGGAATATGACGAGCGAGAACGAAAGCGGCAGGATGCCGGCGAATCCGAGGAGCAGCGCTTGAGCAAGAGCGCCCGCAAGCGGGAGGCGGCTTCTTTGCAGGAACTGGGCGTAAAACTGTCCGCCCTGCCGGATCAGGAGATCAAGGCGCTGGGACTTGCCGGATAATCTGTTTGTCGCGCTGCGCGACCTGCGCCGCCTGCCCTCCCATGGGGCGCAAATCCGGCAACGGCAGTACATCGGCAAGTTGATGCGCAACATCGATCCGGAGCCCGTGCTCGCCAAGCTGGCCGAGCGCAAGCAGCGCCATGATCTGGAAATTCGGCAGTTTCCAGCAGATCGAGCGATGGCGCGATCGGCTGCTTTCGGAGCCAGAGGCGGCCATTGACGAACTGCTCAAGGA
Organism: uncultured Gammaproteobacteria bacterium; assembly: GCA_963787695.1. Classification (GTDB taxonomy): domain Bacteria; phylum Pseudomonadota; class Gammaproteobacteria; order Steroidobacterales; family Steroidobacteraceae; genus Bog-1198. The sequence continues at coordinate 2,957,620 of CAWBDX010000002.1, read as the reverse complement.
ATATCCGAACGCCGACCGCGCAGCGTTGGCAAAACTGCTCGAAAAAGCCGAGAAAGAGCGCGCGGAACAGCGCTCGCCGGTCGGCGCACGGGAACTTTTCGCGTTTCTGCGCCAGTTGCTCGGATAGATTGGTAAACTTGGCGCGATGAAAGCCTGTGGTCGGAGTCATTATGGGGTCGTCTTCCGACTGGGAAACGATGCAGGCTGCGGCCGACATCTTGACCCGACTTAGGGTATTGCGCATGAAGTTCGCGTGATCTCGGCGCATCGCACGCCGGATCTGCTGTTCGAATATGCGGCTGCGGCGCGCGAGCGCGGCCTCAAGGCCATCATTGCCGGCGCGGGCGGCGCCGCGCATCTGCCGGGAATGACGGCAGCCAAAACCTCGCTTCCCGTGCTCGGCGTTCCCATCCAATCCAAGGCGTTGAACGGCATCGATTCATTGCTGTCGATCGCGCAGATGCCGAGCGGCGTGCCGGTCGCCACCTTTGCCATCGGCATCGCCGGCGCGAAGAATGCGGCGCTTGTTCGCCGCCGCGATTCTCGCCAATGAAGCACGCCGACATCCGCGCGGCCTTGGATGCATTTCGCGCAGGCGCAAACCGCGGCGGTGCTCGCCAAGCCGGATCCGCGCGCCCTCTTGAAATTGATGCACGTCGGCATCGTCGGAGCCGGCCAGTTGGGGCGCATGCTGGCGCTTGCCGGGTACCCCATTGGGCGTGCGCTGCCTGTTTCTCGATCGCAGCGCCGACACGCCGGGCGCGCAGGTCGCGCCCATCCTGGTCGGCGATCTTGAGGACCCGGCGCTGCTCGCCGAATTGGCGGCGCGCAGCGATGTCGTGACCTTCGACTGGGAAAACATTCCCGGGCAGCGCCCTCGAGCCTCTCGAGAAAATCACGCAGAGTCCGCCCGCCGCGAGCGGCGCTCGAAGTGTCGCAAGATCGGCTGGCGGAAAAAGCGCTGTTTTCCAAGCCTCAAAATCCCGGTCGCCGCGCATGCCGCGATCGACAGCAGCGAGGAACTGATCCGCGCGATCCGAAACATCGGGCTTCCCGGCGTGCTGAAGACGCGGCGCTTGGGCTATGACGGCAAAGGACAATTCGTGCTGCGCAGCGCGGCGCGACATCGATGCAGGCTTGGGCGGCGATCGGCGGAAGCGGGCCTGATCTATGAGAAATTTCAAGAATTCTCGCGCGAGGTTTCGCATCGTGGGCGCGCGCTCGGCGCGCCGGACAGACGGTGTTCTATCCGTTGTCCTGCCAATACGCACGGGGGCGGCATTTTGCGCTACAGCATTGCGCCGCTTTATCGAATGCGCGGCTCGAGCAGCGCGCGCGGACTGTATCTGAAACGCGTCATGAACGCGCTCGACTACATCGGCGTGCTTGACCATCGAGTTTTTTGTGGTGCAAGGGATCGCTTGATCGCCAATGAGATGGCGCCTCGAGTCCACAACTCGGGACACTGGACCATCGAGGGTTGCGTGACCAGTCAGTTCGAAAATCATCTGCGCGCCATCTGCGATCTGCCGCTCGGCAGCACCCGGCGCTCTGGGACACACGGCCATGATCAATTTTCTCGGGCAAATGCCCGATCGCGAGCGCTTGCTGGCGATCGATGGATTGGCCTTTCACGACTACGGTAAAACAAGCCGCGCCCGGGACGCAAACTGGGCCATTGCACCATCCTCAAGCGCCTGCCAAAGGACCGCAATACGGCGCTCTGCGAATGCACTAAAATTGATCGAATGGGCCTAAACTGGCGTCAGTTCGCGGTTCGGTACAAATCGCCTTAAACTGCCCGGCGCATGTATCTAGAACTCTTCAAACTGCACGATCTGCCGTTCCGCCTGAGCCCGGACCCGCAGTTTTTGTACTTGAGCAAACAGCATGCGCGCGCCAAGGCGTACATGGAGTCGACGATCTGGTTCACCGACGGTTTCGTCGTGATCACCGGCGAAATCGGCGCCGGCAAGACCACCCTGATCGAAACCTTCTTGCGCGAACTGCAAACCGATGTGGTCGTCGCGCAAATCAATCAAACGCAATTGTCGCCCACGGCATTTCTGCAAACCGTCCTGGTGCAATTCGGCTTCTCGCCGTTCAACATGAAGAAGCCGGAAGTGCTGGCGACGCTCGAACCAATTCCTGGTGGAGCAGCACAGCAACGGCCGCAAGGTGCTGCTGATCATCGATGAAGCGCAAAACCTGAGCAACCGCGTGCTCGAGGAAGTGCGCATGTTGTCGGGAGTGGAGACCACCAAGGAAAAGGTGTTGCGCATCATTCTTGCCGGACAGCCCGAGCTGAACGACAAGCTCAACTCGCCGGAGCTGAGTCAGCTCACGCAACGCGTGCGACTGCGATTTCATCTGACCGCGCTCACCAAGGCTGAGACCAACGCCTACATCGACCATCGTCTGGAGGTGGCCGGATCACAAGGGCGGCGCATATTTGCCGAAGACACCTACGCCACGATTTACAAATACACCGGCGGCGTACCGCGCCTGATCAACACGCTGTGCGATACCTGCTCATGGCCGCATTCGGCCAGGACAAGGACACTGGTAACTGCAACGGAGCTCGACGCCGCGATCCGCGAATTGCAGTGGGTCGAATTCGCCTCAGGCACCAACCGCATGCGCATTCCCAATTTGGAGCACATTTCTCTGCCCGGCGGTCCGAATCCGGCGCAACGGTCGGCCGAATTCTGCTCGCCAGCGAAGGCAAGACCGTGAGCGAACGCGAACTGAAGCCAGGCCGTCTGGTGATCGGGCGCACCTCCGACAATGATCTGCAGATCGACAGCAAATTCATCAGCCGCCATCACTGCCAAATCGTGACGCAGGCGGACTCCTGCCTGATCGAAGATCTCAACAGCACCAACGGCATCTACGTGCAGTCCAAACGCGTGCGGCGCCATAACTTGAATGACGGCGATGTGGTGCAAGTCGGCCAACACGAGATCATGTACATCGATGAGCGCGCTCCCCGCGTGCGAAACTCGCTGGAAGCTTCGGAGAGCGAACTGGCGGAAAGTCCGAAGACTGCTTAGCCGTTGAGATCGGACGGCAGGTCGATTGTCTCGCCGGTGTATTCACGGCTCAGCGCGCGGTAATCCTTGCGCCGCAAAAATAACGTCACGCCGGCCGTCAAGCAAATGCAGCCGATCAGGAACGCGGCCTTGCCGGCAATACCCAGCGGATTGATATAGAAAAGAAATATCGCCAGTCCGCCGATCAGCAGATAAATCAGCGGCAGGCTTTCATACACCGGTCGTGACAAGCGCATGGGTTTTCCCCTTCTAGCGCCATGTTAATCCCGTTGCCGTGTGGCATCCGGTGAATTTAACTTAAAATGCCAAATTCAAAGGCCCGCGGCGGCCCCGATCAGTCCTTTCCGACCAACAACTCCGCAAGCCGCGACAACCACGAACTGCGCCAGCCCTCGACGTGCAGCTGATCGCTCTTCGGCTTGGCAGCACGCTTTGCCTCGGACAAAAGATCCTTCGGCAGGTTGATCTGGAACGTGCCGGTCATTGTGTTGTCAGCCATGAGAACTCCGTGAAGTGTGGTGGCGAGCAGCGTACCCAGTCCCTCGCCTGGGCGGATGCGACTTGGCGCACGCTACGATCGTCTCACCGAATTTACCCAGCTGCACATGTCGCCAGGAAGTGACGCAATCACCGCCAACCCGCTTATGACAGAGTAATTGTTACAACGATTGCTTGGCCCGCGTCTGCCCCAGGATGAAGCGCGGACGAGACGATCGGCCCATCGTCCCGCCCACGCGCGGCTCGCGTCCTGCGATCCCCTTTGAATTGGCGGGGTTTCCTCCTTGGAAGTCCGCAGGGCCATTCTTCCACGCAGCAAGCACGCGCAGAATCGGCATTTGCCGCGGGATCGTACAGAATCTAGAGCGTTAGCCGGTGCCGCCCACGGTCAGCGCATCGATGCGCAGAGTGGGTTGGCCGACTCCGACCGGGACCGATTGGCCTTCCTTGCCGCATGTCCCGACGCCGCCGTCGAGCTTCAGATCATTGCCCACCATGCTGACACGCGTGCAGCACATCGGGTCCATTGCCGATCAGGGTCGCGCCTTTGACCGGTGCGCCGATCTTGCCGTTGTCGATCAAGTATGCCTCGCTCGCCGAAAACACGAATTTGCCGGAAGTGATGTCGACCTGGCCGCCGCCGAAATTGACGGCATACAAGCCCTTTTCCACCGAGGCGATGATCTCCTCCGGCGCGCGCGAACCGGCGCGCATGTAGGTATTGGTCATGCGCGGCAACGTCATGTGCGCGAAGGATTCGCGCCGGCCGTTCCCGGTAGCCGGCATGCCCATGAGTTTCGCGTTCATCTTGTCCTGGATGTAGCCGCGCAGCACGCCGTTCTCGATCAGCGTCGTGCACTGGGTCGGCGTGCCCTCATCGTCGACGTTCAAAGATCCGCGGCGCCGATCGAGCGTGCCGTCATCGACCACCGTGATCTCATCGGTCGCCTACTTTCTGGCCGATGCGATTCGAGAAGGCCGAGGTGCCCTTGCGGTTGAAGTCGCCCTCCAAGCCATGACCGATCGCCTCGTGCAGCAGGATGCCCGGCCAGCCCGGACCCAAGCACCACGGTCATGGAACCGGCCGGCGCCGCCACCGCCTCCAGATTGACCAGCGCCTGGCGCACCGCCTCGCGACCATGCGCGAACGGCGCGTCGCCATGCAGCAGTTCATCGAGGCCGAAGCGGCCGCCGCCGCCGCTGTAGCCCTGTTCGCGGCGGCCGTTCTGCTCGACGATGACCGAGACGTTGAGGCGCACCAACGGGCGCACATCCGCCGTCGATCGTGCCGTCGCTCGATGCGATCAGCACGATCTCGTGCACCGCCGCCAATGAAGCCATCACCTGCTTGACCCGCGGGTCGATGCGGCGGGTATCGGCATCGATGCGCATCAGCCACGCCACCTTGTCCTCGTCGTTGATGGCATCGAGCGGATCGAGCGGCAGATACAGCCGATGCGTCACAGGGTCGCTGCCAGGCTTTCACGGCATTCCTGCCGCCGCTGCGGGCGATCGCGCGCGCCGCGTCGGAAGCCTCGAGCAGGGCCGGCAACAGCACCTCGTCGGTGTACGCAAAGCCGGTTTTCTCGCCGCTGATGGCGCGCACGCCGACGCCCTGTTCGATGCTGTGCGAGCCATCCTTGACGATGCCGTCTTCCAGCGACCAGGATTCCTCGCGCGACAGCTGAAAATACAGATCGGCGTAATCCACGCCGCGGCTCATGACGGTGTCGAGCACCTGGCTCAAGCGCCGCTCATCGAGACCCGACGGCGCCAGGATCATCTTCTCGGCCACCGCGAAGGTGGGCGGGATCAATTCGGCGCTGCGCGCGTTCATGCCAGAGCCGTTGCGGCGTTCGACGCGCGCGCGCTAGCCGCTTTGGAGAGGCCCAGCTGCCGGTTGTCGAGCGCCGGAAAGCGGCGCGCGCGATTCCGCTTGGCCGGCAAGATCGATGTCGGCTGTGATCACTCCGGTACCCTTGCGCCAAACGCGACAACACCTGGCCCCAATAGTCGACGATCAGCGAATCGCCGTAGGTCTCGCGGCCGCTGCTATGCAGGCCGGTCTGCGCCGGCGCGACCACATAGCACAGATTTTCGATGGCCCGCGCTCGCAGCAACGTCTCCCAGTGCGCGCTGCCCGGTCGGCACGGTGAACGCCGCCGGCATCGCCAGCCACTCGGCGCCGCGCGATACCAGTTCGCGGTACAGTTCCGGGAAAGCGCATGTCGTAGCAGACCGAGAGCCCGAGCCTCCCCACCGGCGTATCGGCAACCACCACTTCGCGTCCCGGAAGCGACGTGGCTGGATTCCCGATACTGCTCGTTGCGGCCGGGAATGGTGACGTCAAACAAATGAATTTTGTCGTAGCGCGCGACCCGCTTGCCGTCGGCATCGATCAGCAGCGATGCATTGGCGACGCGTTTCGGCGAATCGCCTTTGATGACGATGCGTGCCGCCCAGGATCCACATCTTCAGTTTCCGCGCGGTGTTGCTCAAGAACGCCTGCACGACTCCCTTGCCATCGGTCTCCGCCGACCTGCAGCTTGTCCGCGTCCTTGAGGCCGATGAACGAAAAGTTCTCCGGCAGGCAGGCGATCTGCGCCCCCTGATCCTTGGCTTCGCGCAGCAGTTCGCCGGCCACGGCCAGATTCTCCGCAACCACAGTGGCTCGAGGTCATTTGAATTGCGGCGACTTTGCCCATTATTTCGGTGCCTCGGCAGTCGCTGCGGCAGCGTCTGCGCTCTTGATACGTTCGACCGTCGGATTATCCCAACTGCCGGTAATGCGATAATACCCTCGCGCCAGACCTTTCAGCGGCTGTTTGAACACCTGCGTGAACAGCAGCACGGCCGCGCCCCACCACCGGGCCGCCCACCAGCGCACTGGCGACCGGGATGGACAAGCGAGTTTCCGACGTTGCCCGTAACCACCGCAGTTTGGTCGTAATCCTTGTTTTTCAAGCCGACGCGGCCGATCAGGCCGATTTCCGCCGGCCGGGCCCTTCAGCAGCACGTTTTCCGTATAGGCGTTGCCGTCGCGCAAATCGAAGTCGCCCTGAACGGTGTCGAATGCCAGGCCCTTGTCGGTCAGATCGCTGAAATCCAGCGCCAGCCGGCGCGGCAGCGCGGCGATGCTGGCCAGGCCCAATACCCGGCCGGCGCCGGGCTTGAGCCCGAGTGACTTGACCCTTGTCCAGCGACAACTGCACGTGGCCGGCCACTTGGGCGAGCGACTCGGCGGTCGGGCGCTCCGACCCAATTAGGTCGAAATTCCACCTTTCCGCTCTTGGCCTGAATCACATCGGCGTAGCCCAAATCCTTCAAGGTGCCCTGCACATCGGTGCTGGTAAGCGCTCCCTTGATGCGACTGGAGCCCTGCGTCCTTGCCGCGCCACTCGCCGTGCGCGCTGACATTGAAAGTGGGAGCCGGTCACGTTCGAGCTGTTTGAGGGCGATGCCGTCGTCCAATTTCGCCAGCGTCGCCGTCACATCGCCGAATTGCCGTTCGCCCCAGATCAATTCCGTGGCGTGAAAATTGATCGCCGGTATGCCGCGCGGATCGGCGAAACCGCTTCGCCTCGGGCGCCGCCGCGTTCGCACCTGGTCCCGCAGCATCCGCCGGCGAGTTCTCCTCCACATCGAACTGCAAACGATCGAACTGCAGATTCCAGGGTTCGGTCGGATCCCGGGGCGCTCGGCACGGTGATCGTGCCGATCACATTGGGACCGCCGACGCTGATGCGCCAGCTGCCCTCGGCCACGGCCAGATCCAACGAAACATCGCGGAATGCCAGGCCCAGATAATCCAATTCGGCCACATTGAGCCTGGCGGTGCGCATGTAATAGGACAGCGGCTTGGCATTCTTGTCGGGCGTGCTCAAGCGCAGCCAGCCCGCCAGATCCAGGCGCTGCGACAGATCCGCCGACGTTGAAGATCTGCGCATCGCCGGCGGCGGATTCACCGCCGCCGAAAGTCATCGAGGCATGCGCGAGCCGCATGCCGTCGGAATCGGACTCCAGAGCATAGGAGCTGCTCACCAATGAGCCCAGCGCCAAACTTCCCTTGCGGGCCGCCGACGGCAGGCCACTGGATCTCAAACCAGGAAGGCAGCGGCGTGTCGGCCGCCTTGTCCAACGGCGCCGGCAGCTTCATCTCGAATCCCACCAGCGTGCTGCTGATGCGCAAGCTGCGCTCGCGCGCCGGCTCGGGAGTTATTTTCAGCACGGCGCGCCAATCCGTTTGGCCGCTGATCGACATGGCCGGCGGAATCGACGAGCGCCGTGCGCACCGCATCCGCGGTCGCTGTGCCGCGGAATTCAAGTTGCGTGCGGGTCACCGGCCGATTGCGCGGCTGATCGCGCCTGCATTTGAAAGGCGCCGCCCAACAGTTGCCCGTGAACGTCGGCGTGGGCCACCTGCCCGCCGTCGATATCGAAATCGCCGGTAACATCGGTGGCCTTGGTCGTCGAACCCGGTCTATTGACGCGTCGCGCCGTCCAGGTGGCCGTGGACCAGCACTTGCCGATGCTCGAAATCCTTGAACGGCAGAAATAAATCCAACTTGGACTGCATCGGGCCCGTGGCCTCGACGCTCGAAAATGCATGTTCGGCGATCGCGTCGAGCGGAGTCGCGCGCAAGAACTCCAGGGCAGCCGCGGCGTCGCCGCGCGCGCCGCCGCTGAATTTTCAGTTCGCCGTTGTCGAAATCCGGAAAATGCGCTTCGCCTGATTCCAACGATCATGATCGCCGATGCGGCGCCCCCGACATGCGCGCGCTCATGCCCTGCATTGCGAAATTCGGCGGTCGACCGTGAGATTCTCCACCGGCGGCCAGCCTTCGCGTAGTCGAGCGTCATGCCCTCGATGGCGCAGCGCGCCAAGAATAATGCCGCCGCCGTCGCGAAACGGGAAATTGCGCACCGGGCCCTTGAAACAGCACGCTCGCCTGCGGCATTCGACCGGCCACGAGGGCGCGATTCAGCCACGCGAGCGCCGAAGGCGCGATCATGTCCACGTGGTAGATAATTGCGCGCATTGCGCCACATTGCCGTTCTGTATGCCGCCGACCAGCGTCAGCACCGGCGACGAACCGTCGGCGGGTTGTTGCCAGGCCATCTTGCCCGTGAATGTCGCCATCGTGGGTTTTCAGCTCCCAGCTCGGCGTGGCGACCAGGAATTCCTCGGCCGTCCGCTTCCAGTACAGATTTGTCTTCAAGTACTTGCAGCTCGACGGGCTGCGGAAACTGAATTGGCCAATTGAAGACCGCGGTGTTGGTATCGATGTACACGTGGCCGCCGCTTTCGGTGCCGGCAATCGAACCGCTGAGGCCGCGAAGTCCCGGCGCGCCGTCCGCCGGCGCAAATCCGGCGCTGCTGAAAATTCGCCTGCACTTGCAGCTGCCAAGGACTGCTAAGCGTCGCGCGCGACAATGCGAACAGCGTATCGGTCCACTCGCCGCGTCGGCGCAATCTCACGCAGACGCTTGCGAACATCCTTTTGCGGCAGGAATCCGGTGAGCGGCAGCAATGTTTCGGCGCGCAGATAGGTGGCGCTGCGCGCGCAGTTCCAGCAAGCCGGCATCGCTGCCGCGCCAGCTGACGTCGAATGCGGATTCCGGATCGCGACGGCCCACGCGCACATGCTTGCCGCTCAGGGTCCAGCGATCGCCGCCGTGGACAAACGTCAATGCGGCGCTCATTTGATCGAACTTCGCGACCGGGCCATCGGGCAGCTGCGTGACCACGTTGGTCGCCGTCGAAATCGAGATCCGCGCGTGCCAGCGTCCGCGCCCGCGCCGCTTGCGGCGATGATCGAAGGCGCCGCTGCCCGCGTCCAGGTTGCCCAGGTATTCCGGCAGCAGCCGGCCGCCATCCCGGAAACGAAATATCGCTGCGCGCTTGCCTGCGCGTTCCAGGCCAGCGTCTGCACAATCGCCGCGGCCGTGCGCATGCCCCTGAAGCTCACGCGTTCCGCCGAGCGCCGGCGGCAAGCTGCGCGTCGAAGCTCAGCGCGAGGTCCTGCATGTCGCGCCGCACGTCGACATCGACGTCCTTGCAAGGTCAGCTGCGGCAGCTGCAGCGTTCCAATTTTGCATGCGTGAGCACGCGCGTGCCGGATCACCAGCTTGCCGGCCGGCAGATCACTCAGCGCAGCGAACCTCTGACGATGCGTCGTCGCCGCCCAATTCAATCTCCGAGGCCACGGCAAAGCGGGTCGGACCCAGGCGCACGACCGACGATGTTCGGCGAGTCAACTTCGATTCGGCCCGCCAGCAATTTGCCGCTGCGGATCAGCTGCCAGATGTCGGCGGCGACGCGGCCGCCGGCGGCGCGCGCCAGCACGCGCTGATCATCCTTGGAGCGCAGCTCCAGCTGCTCGAAGTAAAGCTCCGGTCCGTACCAGCGAAACGCCGGCGAGACATGCGCGAAGCCGATGTGGTAAGCCGGTCTGCGCATGCACCCATTCCTTGATCTCGGCCTGGTACTGCGGCGCGCGCGATCGAGCGCGAGCTTGACCGCCAAGCATGGCGAGCAGCACCAGCACCAGGAATCCCGCGAAACAGTACAGCCAAGATTTTGCCGATCTTGGCGAACGCTCATTTACATCAGGACGACGTCGTATTGCTCGACGGTGTAAAGCGCCTCGGTCTGCAGGCGTATCGGCTTGCCGGTGACCAATTCCAGTTCGCCCAATGCGGAGGACTCTTCGTCGAGAAGGCGCTCGATGACGTCCTGATGCGCCAACACCATCAACTGCTGGCACTCGAATTGGCGCGCTTGGCGCACAATTTCACGAAATACCTCGTAGCACACCGTTTCCGCCGTTTTGACAAATCCCCGCCCTTCGCAGGTAGGACAAGAGTGGCACAAGAGATGTTCCAGGCTCTCGCGCGTGCGTCTTGCGCGTCATTTCGACCAGCCCCAGCGGCGACACCGAGGAGATGTTGGTCTTGACGTGATCCTCACTCAACGCTCTTTCCAGCGCTTGGATGACCTGGCGGCGATGTTCCGGTTCCTCCATATCGATGAAATCGATGATGATGATGCCGCCCAGATTGCGCAGGCGCAGTTGCCGCGCGATGGTCACCGCCGCCTCGAGATTGGTGCGAAAGATGGTTTCCTCGAGGTTGCGATGGCCGACGAAGGCGCCGGTGTTGACGTCGATGGTGGTCATCGCCTCGGTTTGATCGATGATCAGGTGGCCGCCGGATTTCAGCGGCACTTTGCGCTCCAGCGCTTTTTGGATTTCCTCTTCGACGTGGTGCAGCTCGAATAGCGGCCGCGGCTCGGCGTACAGATCGATGCGCGGCAGCGCATCGGGCATGAATGCGGCGGCGAATTCCCGCATCTCGCGATGCGCGCTGGGCTGATCGATCAGCACCTTGTCGACATCCGGCCGCATCAAATCGCGCAGCACCCGCAAATGCAGCGGCAGATCCGCATGCACCAGGTTGCCCGGCTGGGTGCGCAAGCCCTTCTCGCGCACGAACTCCCATAGCTTGCGCAGATACATCATGTCGGCGCGCAAAGCTTCCGCGGCGAGCAGTCCTCCGCGGCGGTGCGCACGATGAATCCGGCATTCTCCTGCGGCATCGACGCCGGCCTCGCACGGCGGCACGCAGCCGCTCGCGCTCGGTCTCGTTCTCGATGCGCGCCGAAACGCCGACGCCGTGGCCTTTGGGCATGTACACCAGATATCGGGACGGCAGGGTAATGTAGGTGGTCAGCCGCGCGCCCTTGGTGCCCAAGGGGTCCTTGACGACCTGCACCAGAATTTCATTGCCTTCGGCGACCAGCGAGCGGATGTTTTCGGTGTGCGGCGGCTCGATGCCGGTATCCGCGTGACGCGGATCGAATATGTCCGAGGCGTGCAGGAACGCGGTGCGTTCCATGCCGATGTCGATGAACGCCGCCTGCATCCCCGGCAAGACCCGCGAGACGCGGCCTTTGTAGATGTTGCTGATCAATCCGCGGCGGCTGGCGCGCTCCAGGAACACTTCCTGCAGCACGCCGTTTTCCACCACCGCGGCGCGCGCTTCGTGCGTGCTGGCGTTGACCAGGATTTCAGTGCTCATGGCTGCAACAGCGCGTTCGCCCCGGCTAGCGGCCTGAGCGAAGCAATTCCGCGGTTTCGAACAACGGCAATCCCATCACGCCGGAATAGCTGCCGCAGAGGTCGCTGACGAAAATCGCTGCACGCCCTTGAATGGCGTAGGCGCCGGCTTTGTCGCGCGGTTCTCCCGTATCCCAGTAGGCGCCGGCTTCGGCGGGATCGATCGGCCGAAAAGTGACCACGCTGTGGCTGACCCTGACGTTCAGGGCCGGCGGCGATGCGCAACGCGACGGCGGTCAGCACTTCGTGGCTGCGGCCGGATAACCTGCTGCAGCATGGCTCCAGCGCATCGTCCCGGTCCTGCGGGTTTCCCCAGAATTCTGCCGTCGAGCACCACCGCGGTATCGGCCGCCAGCACCGGAGCGTCAGCGGCATCGCGGCTGCGCTCCCACCCCGCATTGGCCTTGGCCGCGGCCAGCACGCGAGACATAGGCCGCAGGCGCCTCGCGCTCGAGCACGCGTCTCGTCCACGGCGGCGCCAATGACCCGGAATGACACGCCGATTTGCTGCAGCAATTCGCGCCGCCGCGGCGATCCTGAGGCCAGGTAGACGAACTCTGGAAACATGACTTTCAGGATACCGAAGGGCGCCGATTCGCGCTGTCGGCGCTTAAGCGCGGTGATAGGGGTGGCCGGCGAGCAGACTCATGGCGCGGTAGATCTGCTCCGCAACCACCACCCTGACCAGCGCATGCGGCAGCGTCAACGGCGACAGCGACCAGCTTTGATCAGCCCGCTCGAGGCACGGCGCCGCCAGCCCGTCGGGGCCGCCGATCAGCAACGCCAGCGGTCGCGCGTCCCGCATGCGCTCGGCCAGCCAGACGCTCAGTTGCTCGGTGCTCATGGATTTGCCGGCAATCTCCAGCGCCACGACATAGTCATCCCGGCCGATGGCGGCGAGCATGTCCGCACCCTCGCGCTGCACCGCGCGCTGCGGATTCTCGCCGGCGCGGCGCGTGGCCACCGAAATCTCGTGAAGTTCCAGTACCAGCGGGGTGCGCAGGCGCTTCTGGTATTCGAGGAATCCGCTGTTGACCCAATCGGGCAGACGGGTACCGGCGGCGATCAACCGGCATTTCATGACGGGCTTAAGCTCGCGCGGCGCGGCGCGCTTCGTGACGGTCATGTCCCACAACTTCTCGAGCCCATAGAACTCGCGGACGCGCGGCAACATGACGTGCACGATCATCTCATTCAAATCGATGAGCACCCAATCGCCGTCCTGCTGCCCTTCGACGCCGTGCGGCCGAAAACCCGCCTCCTTGGCCTTTTCGACCACGCGCTGCGCGACCGAGCGTACGTGCCGATCGGAGGTTCCGCTCGCGATCACCATGAAATCCGCGATATCCGTCAGGCCGCGGACATCCAGAAGCTTCACTTCCAGAGCCTTCATGTCGGCCAGGGCGTCGAGTGATCACGGTTTTGAGGGAAGGATTTGCACTGCTGAGTTTGCCGCGCTGGGCCAGCTTGCCCTTGCGAGCCGTCTTGGGTGTCGACGGCTGTTTTGGCGGCTCGATGGCTTGCGCGTCGAGAGTCTTTCGTATTGCTGGCACTAAGTGGTCCGGTGTTTGGAATAACAATGGGTGTCGAAGATGAGTTTACGCACTGGATCGGGCATGAGGAAGCGCGGATCGCGACCCATGGCGATCAACTGCCTGACTTCGGTGGAGGAAATCTCCAGCTGGGTCACGGCGTGAATGATAAATGCAGCCCGCGCGCGTTCATGCAGATCGCCGATGCGCCCCGTGCCTCGATCCACCAGAAGCTCGCCCAAGCGGCCCCATGCCCGGCGCGCGCCAGCCCGGACGGTGCGCCACCACCAGATGCGCCAACTGCAGCAGTTCCTGCCACTGATGCCACTTCGGCAGGCTCAAGAACGCATCCATGCCGACGATCAGGCACAGGCTGCGGTCCGGATACTCGTGCCGCAGTTCGGCCAGGGTTTCCACCGAATAGGAGGGACCTTCCTTGCGCACCTCGCGATCGTCGACCACGAATCCTGGCTGGCCCGCGCACGGCCAACTGCACCATTTGCAGCCGCAGCTGCGCATCGGCGAACGGGCTGATCGCGGTGCGGCGGATTGCCGGCCGGGAGAAAGCGGATCTCCTTGAAGCGCAGCGCCTGCTGCAATTCGAATGCGGTTCGCAGGTGCGCGTAGTGAATCGGATCGAACGTGCCGCCAAAAATGCCCATTGGGTTCATTGGGTTACCCTGCCTGATTCCGCGCTCGGCTTGCAAAGCGCCGGCGAGCGCGCCGGTTAGGCCGGTGAGCGCGCCCCACGCATCGCCCGGCGCCAATCCCTTGATGACGCGGTCGGTATGGCTCGCCTGCAGCAGCAAGGGCGCCAAGCGGCAGCTTCTTCAGCCGCGACAGCGCGCGCGGCGACGGCGTGCGCCGCCAGGTTCCAGCCGCTGCCGCGCGACTGGAGGAGCGCAACCGGTCGCGCTCGCGCGCCTGCCACATGCCCGCGCAATTCCCGCAGCAGCGCCCACAGAATCAGCGTCGGCTCCACTCCCTCGCTCTTCAGGCCGAGCAGCACCCGCAAGGCGCGCGCCGCATCGCCGGCGGCGGCGGCCTCCGCGAGTTGGAACACGTCGTAGCGCGCGCTGTCGCCGACGGATCGCAGCACCAGATCGGCGCCGATGGGCTCGCCATTGGCCAGCAAGCCCAGTTTCTCGAGCTCCTGCTGCGCGGCCAGCAAGATTGCCCTCGACGCGATCGACGATCAGCTGCGCGGCCTCGGGGTCGATATCCACGCTGCAGCGCTTTTGCCCGGGCGCGCAGCCAGCCGGCAGCGCCGCGGTTCGACCGGCAAAATCGGCACCCACACACCGTGCTTTTCGATGGCCTGCACCCAGGGAGCATCGCCGGCCTTTTTGTCGAGCTTGTCGGTGATGATCAGGCAGATCACATCAGGCGGCGGGCTGCGCAGCGAGTTCGGCCAGCAGCGCCGCGCCCTTGTCCGGTTTTCCGCTCGGCATGCGCAATTCAAACAGTCGCCGCTCCGCGAACAACGACAGCGATTGGCTGGCGTGACGCAGCTCATCCCAATTGAAACTGCGGTCGATGAAAAACACTTGCCGATCCGCGTATCCGGCGGCGCGCGCGGCGGCGCGAATGGCATCCGCGGCTTCGCCGACCAGCAGCGGCTCATCGCCCGAGACCAGGTAGATCGCCGGCCAAGCCTCGGGCCAGCGCGGCCGGCAATTGTTCGCGCGCATACGCAATTAATTTCGCACCCGCGTTAGCAAGTTGAAGCTGGCGCGCGCGCCGCATACTCGCCCTCCATGCGCGCCACCAGCGCCTCCACGGTCTCGACCTCGTGAATGCCGCTGACGCTTTGGCCGGCGCTCCAAATATCGCGCCATGCTTTGGCCGCCGTGTTGCCGCCGGTTCCGAAATTCATTTTGGTCTTGTCCGCTTCGGGCAGATGGTCGGGATCGAGGCCGGCGCGCGCGACGCTGCCGCGCAAATAGTTGCCGTTGACGCCGCTGAACAACGATGTGTAGACGATGTCCTCGGCGCGCGCTGTCGATGAGCATTTGCTTGTACTCGGCGGCGCGTTGCCCTCCTCCGTCGCAATGAAGCGCGTACCCAGATAGGCAAGATCCGCGCCCAGGGCGCGCGTCGCCAACACATCGGCGCCGCTGCTCATGGCGCCCGACAGAATGATGGTGCCGGCATATACCTCGCGAATCTGCTTGACCAGGGCAAACGGGCTCAGCAAGTCCGGCATGGCCGCCCGCGCCCGCGCACACGGCGATGATGCCGTCGACGCCCTGCGCCGCCGCCTTCTCCGCATGGCGCAGATTGATGACGTCATGAAACACGATGCCGCCGTAGCCATGCACCGCGGCAACCACTTCCGCCGGCGGCCGCAAGCTGGTAATGATGATGGGGACTTTGTGTTTCACGCACAGCGCGACATCCTGCTCCAGGCGATTGTTGCTGCTGTGCACGATCTGATTCACCGCGAACGGCGCCACCTTCAGCTGCGGGTTCGCGCGCTGATATGCCGCCAGTTCCTCGCGTGATCTGCGCCAGCCAATCGTCCAGCTGCGATGCCGGCCGCGCATTCAGCGCGGGAAATGAACCCGACGATGCCGGCCTTGCATTGCGCCAAGCACCAGGCGCGGGCGTCGACACGATGAACATCGGCGCGCCGATGACGGGTAAGCGCAAGTGATCGCGCAGAATTTCAGGGATGGGCATCTAATCGGACCCGGTGGCTTAAAGTTAGAGGAAAGCTCTGGCATTATGGCGGTCGCGATGCAATTTGACACCCTCATATTCGAGACTCGTGAAGCTATCGCCTACGTCACGCTCAATCGGCCGGACCGATTGAATGCGCTGAGCGATCCGCTGGTCGAGGATCTGCGCCGTGCCGCCGCCGTCATCGAGTCCAATGCGGATATCCGCGCGGTATTGCTCACCGGCGCCGGCCGCGCATTTTGCGCCGGCGCAGATCTCAGCGGCGACAATGCAGCGGCCCCGCCGCAATCTCTCGCCGGCAGCACCGGCGAACGTATTCGCGCCTCCATGCAGAAGCACTTCAATCCGATGGTCACCGCCTGGTATCAATTGCGCGTGCCGGTGGTGGTCGCCGTCAATGGCGTCGCGGCAGGCGCTGGCGTGAGTCTCGCGCTCCAGGGCGACATCGTGTTGGCGGCAAAGTCCGCCACATTCATCGAGCTGTTCGCGCCAAAACTCGGCCTCATCCCGGATCTCGGCAGCACCTTCTTTCTGCCGCGATTGGTCGGCACGGCGCGCGCCAAGGGGCTGACACTGCTCGGCGACAAATTGTCGGCGGCGGATGCCGCCGACTGGGGGCTCATCTGGGCCTGCGTCGATGACGCCGTGCTGTTCGAACGCGCGCAGTCCATTGCGCAGCGCCTTGCGGCCGGCCCCACGCAGGCCTATCAACGCATCAAAACCATATTCAACATCGAGCCGCCTGCAACGCTGGCGGAACAGTTGGCGCTCGAGGCAGAACACCAAGCTGCTCTCGGTGACAGCAAAGATTTTGCAGAAGGCGTAACGGCGTTTCGCGACAAGCGGGCGCCGAAGTTCAGCGGCGCGTAATATTCGCGACCGGCACTTTGATTTCGGCGGCAGCGGAATGCGGCGCGGCAGCTGACTCGGTACCGCAATTGTCGCAGCCGCCGCACGCGCCCTGCGGCTTTACGATCGCTGCTGCTGCCAGCCGCCGCGCGGCCCGACCCAGCCCAAGGTACGAAGGCGCTCGCTCTGCTAAGCGGCTCGCAGCCGCGAGCAATCGAACCCGCAATGCTCTAGGACCCAGCGATGAGATGGCGTAGGCAACACTCGCCAGCAGCGCCAGACCCACCAGAGAACCATCGAGAAGGGTGTTCATGTAAAGCCCGTCAGCTCGTCAGCGCCATCGCGACGCGATACGTGATCCACGATCCCAAGTACGCCATCGCAAATAAATAGGCCGCCATGATGATCGGGTAGCGCCAGGAATTGGTCTCGCGCTTGACCGTCGCCAGGGTCGACAGGCACTGCGGCGCGAATACGTACCACGCAAGCAGCGACAGCGCCGTCGGCAGACTCCAGGACTGCGTGATCAGCGGCGTCAGTGCGCCGCTCATGTCATTGCCGGTCGCGGACAGCGCGTAAACGGTGCCCAACGCGCCGACGGCGACCTCGCGCGCCGCAAGTCCCGGCACCAGCGCGATGGATATCTGCCAATTGAATCCGATGGGCTTGAACAGCACCGCGAGCCATGCGCCCAGATGTCCGGCGATGCTGTACTGAATCGCCGGCCCGGTCGCGCCGGGCGGCGGCGCGGGAAATGAACTCAAGGCCCACAGAATGACCATCAGCGCCAGAATGATGGTGCCGACGCGGCTCATGAATATTTCAACGCGCTGCCACAGGCCAATCGCCAAGTTGCGCAGATTCGGCCAGTGATAGGCCGGCAGCTCGAGCATCAGCGCCTGAAAGCCGCCGCGCTCTTGCCGCTACGCTTGAGCACGAACGCCACCGCCATGGCGCTGACGACGCCGACGACATACAGCGCGAACAACACCACGCCCTGCAGTTCCAGACCGCCCCAGATCGTGCGCCGCGGAATGAACGCGCCGATGATCAACGCGTACACCGGCAGGCGCGCCGAACAGGTCATCAACGGCGCAATCATGATGGTCGCCAATCGATCGCGCGGATTCTGGATGGTGCGCGTTGCCATGATCCCGGGAATGGCGCAGGCGAAGCTCGACAGCAGCGGAATGAAGGCGCGGCCCGACAAGCCGACACTGCCCATGACGCGGTCGAGCAAGAAATGCGGCGCGCGGCAAGTAGCCGGAATCCTCGAGCACCAAAATGAAGAAGAACAAAATGATGATTTGCGGCAAAAACACCAGCACGCTGCCGACCCCGGCCAGTACGCCGTTGATCAGCAGATCCTTGAGCAGGCTTGCGGGCAGCGCCGCGCCCAGCCAATTGCCGAAGTACGGCGACGCCGAGCTTTGATCTCGTCCATGGGCACCTGCGCCCAGGCAAACACCGCTTGAAACACCAGGAACAGAATCACCGCCAGAATCACCGGCCCCAGCACCGGATGCAGCACCACGCATCGAGCCGATCGCTCAAGGTCACGCCTTCGAGGCGATCGCCGCCGACCTGCCCGAGAATCCTGCGCACCTCCGCCTGATCGTGTTCGATATCCAATGCGCTCAAGGGCAGCCAGGCAGCGGCATTTGTCCCGCGCGTTCGGACACACGGTGGCGATCGAGCATCTTGATCAACGATTGCACGCCGGTCGTCTTGACGCCGACGGTTTCCACCACCGGCACGCCCAATTCTATGGCCAGGCGATCGGCATCGATCACGATGC
This sequence comes from uncultured Gammaproteobacteria bacterium, assembly GCA_963787695.1. Lineage (GTDB taxonomy): Bacteria > Pseudomonadota > Gammaproteobacteria > Steroidobacterales > Steroidobacteraceae > Bog-1198. The sequence goes on along the minus strand of CAWBDX010000002.1, from coordinate 2,939,091 downwards.
CCTTGCGGCGCGCGATGTCGGTCATGTTGAGCGCCACCACCATGGGCAACCCCAGGCGCTTCAAGCTCAAGACCAGTCGCAGGTTCTGGCGCAGATTGGTCGCATCGGTCACGCAGACGACGAAATCCGGCTGACTCTCGCCGGCGCGCCGGCCCAACAGCACGTCGGCGGTGACCTGCTCATCCGGAGTCAGCGGGTCGAGGCTGTAAGCGCCCGGCAAATCCAGAATGCGAATCCGCGCAGCCCAGACGGGGTGAGCAGCGAGCCCTCTTTGCGTTCGACGGTGACGCCGGCGTAATTGGCGACTTTCTGGCGGCTGCCGGTGAGAATGTTGAACAGGGCTGTCTTGCCGCAGTTGGGATTTCCAACCAAGGCGATCAGGGGACTCGGAGCGCTGGGCGCGGCGTCCATGGGAGCTCTAGGGGAGCTGCGGCTGCTCCGGACAAACGCGGATACAGGCAGCCTCGAAAAGTCGCAGCGCAAAGGTGCCTGTGCCGATGCGCACGGCGATCGGCGCCCGCGCCAACAGGCCCCGGGCGACGATGCGCACGGCCTCGCCGGGCAGAAAGCCCAGCTCCGCCAGGCGCCGCCCCAGTTCGGCGGGTGCCTTGGAATCGGCCGCCGACGACGGAAACCACCCGCGCCGAGGCTCCCGGGCGCCAGGTCCGCGAGCGGGATATCGGCGGCTGCCGCAGAGGGAATCGGGTCGGGGCGCTGGTCCATCATGAACGCGATTCTACATGAGAATCGTTCCCATTACTATTACGGGGTCACATTAGAGCGGATCCGAAGCGCGGCGGTTCCTGATAATCTTAGATGTCCCAGGGAAACACCGGAGGCGTATGAAATGCCTACGCTTTTTGAGAAAATCATCGCCGGCGACCTGCCGGCGACCGTGCTCTACCGCGACCCGCGAGTGATCGCCTTTTTGGACATTCGCCCGGCTGCGCCGGTGCATATACTGATTGTCCCGAATAAACCCATTCCCACAGCCAATGATATTGCCGACGAGGATGAATCGCTGATTGGCCACATGTTCATCGTGGCGCGCGATCTTGCACGCCAGCAAGGCATCGCCGAAGAGCGGCTATCGGCTGATCATCAATTGCAATGCGCATGGCGGCCAGGAGGTGTATCACTTGCATGTGCATCTGCTGGGCGGGCGGCCCCTTGGGCCGATGGTGGCGCGAGCTCTAGACAGCGAGAATAAAGAGGATCAATGATGAAGAAGAAAAAGGCCGCGCGCGTCAAATCACGCGCCGCGCCGCGGCAGCCGGCCCTCGAAAGCCATCGGTCAGCGCCGCCAAATCCACGCGCGCACGTCAAGGCGCGCGAGATTTCGCGCACCGCGGCCGCGCAGCGCGCCGCGCCGCGAGCTGTATCCCGCACTCGAGCCGTATCGGCACGGCTACTTGCGCGTCTCGGATGTTCACGAAATTTATTACGAGGAAAGCGGCAACCCCGCCGGCAAGCCGGCGGTTTTCCTGCACGGCGGCCCCGGCGCCGGCTCGGACAAGCGCGCGCGGCAATTCTTCGATCCCGCGCCACTATCGCATCGTGGTGTTCGATCAGCGCGGCTGCGGGCGCAGCCGGCCGAGCGCCAGCCTCATCGAGAATACGACCTGGCACCTGGTCGCCGACATCGAGCGCTTGCGCAAACACCTGAATATCGAGCGCTGGCTGGTGTTCGGCGGATCCTGGGGCAGCACCCTGGCGCTCGCCTACGCGGAGGCGCACCCGGAGCGCGTCAGTGAAATCGTGTTGCGCGGGATATTCCTGCTGCGCTATGCGGAAATCCGCTGGTTCTATCAGCATGGCGCCTCGGAAATATTTCCCGGATGCCTGGGAAGCCTATCGCGACGCAATCCCGCTCGACGAGCGCGATGATTTCTTGAGCGCCTACCACAAGCGCCTCACCGGCACCGATCAGCGCGCCGCGTTGGCGGCGGCGCGCGCCTGGTCGATGTGGGAGGCCTCAGCCAGCTTCTTGCACAGCAATGTCGAAAACATCAAGAAATGGGGCGAAGATCAATTCGCGCTGGCGGTGGCGCGAATCGAATGCCACTACTTCGTGAATCGCGGCTTCCTGCGCAGCGAGAGCCAATTGATCGACGATGTGCCGCGCATTCGGCATATTCCGACGACCATCGTGCAGGGCCGCTACGACGTCGTCTGCCCCGCAACCAGCGCCTGGGATTTGCATCGCGCCTGGCCGGAGGCGGAGCTGCGCATCGTGCCGGACGCCGGCCACTCGGCATTCGAGCCCGGCAATACTCACGAGCTCGTGCTTGCCACCGATCGATACCGAAGCCGTTAAGGCTACGCGGGATCTTGGCGCGATTTGCCGTTGCGGCCGCGCTGCTGGCGTGCATACAGGTTTTACCGCTCGCCGCGCACGCCGCCGGCACCAAACTGCTGCGTTTCCCGAACGTGTGGCATGAGCGGATCGTATTCAGCTACGCCGGAGACTTGTGGACCGTCGGCACCCAAGGCGGCACCGCGAGCCGTCTCACAGCCAACCCTGGCCTGAAACTGTTCGGAAAATTCTCGCCCGACGGACGCAGATCGCCTTTACCGGCCGAGTATGGCGGCGACGAACAAGTTTACGTCATGCCGTCGGGCGGCGGCGCGCCGAAGCAACTGACCTTTTACCCCGCGCCCGGGCCCCTCGCCGAACGCTGGGGGTACGACAATCAAGTCTATGGTTGGACGCCTGACGGCACTGCCGTGCTGTTCAGATCGGCGCGCGACGGCTACACGCTGACCGACTCGAAACTGTACACCGTCGCTGTGAAAGGCGGAGCCGCGATGCCTTTGCCCATGCCCATGTCGGGCGCCGGCTGCTTTTCCCCGGACGGCAAGAAAATCGTCTACTCGCCGCTATGGCGGGATTTTCGCAGTGAGAAGCGCTACCAGGGCGGCTGGGCCAACGATTTGTATATTTTCGATCTGACCAACCCGTCGCTCGAACAGATCACCAACGATCCACGCACTGACCGCGACCCGATGTGGATAGGCGGCGCCGTTTACTTCAATTCCGATCGCAGCGGAACCTTCAACCTCTACCGCTACGAGCTCGCGACCAAGCAAACCAAGCAACTCACTCACTACAAGGATTGGGATGTGCGCTGGCCCAGCGCGGACGCGGACGGCCAAATAGTCTACGAATCAGACGGGGAATTGCATATTTTCGATACGCGCAGCAACCAGGATCGCGCACTCTCGATTCTGGTGCCGGCCGACATCACGACCACGCGGCCTCATGCCGTCAACGCCGCAGATTTCATCGAAGGCTCCGCCTTGAGCCCCGGCGGGGAGCGATTGGCGATCGTGGCGCGCGGCGATGTGTTCAGCGTCCCGGTCGAACATGGCGTGACGCGAAATCTGACGCAATCGTCGAATGCCCATGATCGCGAAGCCGCCTGGTCGAGCGACGGCAAGCAACTGGCCTACGTATCGGATCGCAGCGGCGAGGAAGAGATTTACGTGCAGGCCCAGGACGGCAACAGCCCTGCCATCGCGGTGACATCCGGCTCGACGGCGCGTTACTACACCCCTGTCTGGTCGGGCGACGATAAGCGAATTGCGTTTGCCGACAATCGCAATCGCATCTTGGTCGTGGAAGTGGCGAGCAAAAAGCGCATTACCATCGCCGCGGATCCGATCAACATTGCACAGGATTATCGATGGTCGCCGGATGGCCAATTCCTGGCATACACCTTGAACGAGGCCAACAACTTCTCCAGCGTCTTCGTCTGGTCGGCCGCGGATGGTATTTCGCACCGCGTCACGCCCGGATCATTCAACTCGCAGTCGCCGGCATGGTCACCGAACGGCGAATTGCTGTACTTCCTGAGCAATCGCGAATACCAGCCGATGATGAGCAGCATTGAATTCGATTTTGCGACCGATCGCCAGACCGGAATTTTCGCGCTGGCCTTGCGCAAAGACGTCAAGAATCCGTTTGGGATTCGCGACGATGAGCCCGGCGATGAAAAAAATGCCGCTGCCGACAAAGACCAGAACAGGCCCGGGGAAAAAGCCAAGACGAAGGCCAAAGTCGCGGTGAAAATCGACTTCCCCGGGATCGAGCAACGCGCGATTCGCGTGCCCCTCGAGGCCGATAACCTGAGCGGCTTGCTGGCGGGCGATGAGGACCTGCTGTACTTGCGCAGCGGTCCCGCCTATTACGGACGCGAGCCCGCCATCAAGCCGACCGTGATGGCCTACTCCATAAAGGATCGAGAAGCGAAGGCGGTGGCTGAAGACGTAACCGACTGGTCTGCAACCGCCAACGGCAAGCACGTGCTCGCACGCATGGCCTCCAAGGAATTCAAGTACTTCGAAGTTGGCAAGAGCGAGGACGCCAAGACGGTCTCATTGGCCGGTCTTTTGACCACGCGGGTTCCCGCCGAGGAATGGCACGAGATTTTCGCCGAGGTGTGGCGTCGCTACCGGGATTACTTCTACGTCGAAAACATGCACGGCTTCGACTGGCTCGAGCTGCGCAAGAAGTACGAACCGCTGCTCGGCTACGTCGGCCATCGCGCCGACCTCAACTATGTGATCGGCGAGATGATCGCCGAGCTCACCGTACAGCATGCGTACATCGAGGGCGGCGACTTTGGCCTGCCGCAGCGGCCGTTCGTGGCATTGCCGGGCGCGCGCTTTGAATTGGACGCAAAGTCCGGCCGTTACCGGATTGCCAGGATCTTCGCCGGCGAAAACGAAGAGGAGCACTATCGATCGCCGCTCACTGAAGTGGGCGTCGACGCGCATGTGGGCGACTATGTGCTGTCCATCAATGGACGCGAACTCAAGGCCGGCACCGACCCTTACGAATTGCTGCAGGCGCCGGCGGATCAGCCGGTGGAGTGGCGTGTGGCGGCGGACGCGGCGGGCACCGCGGCGCGCACCATCCGCTATCGACCGCTGCGCAGCGAAACCGCACTGTTGTATCGCGCCTGGGTCGCGGAAAATCGCGCGCGCGTCGATCGCATGAGCCAGGGCCGCCTGGGATACATTCATATTCCCGATATGGGTGAAGCCGGCATTCGCGAATTCATCAAGTGGTGGTATCCGCAGGTCCGCAAGGAAGGCTTGGTGGTCGATGTGCGGGACAACGGCGGCGGCAACATTTCGCAACTGCTGATCGAACGGCTCGCCGGGGCGCTGCGCGGGACTCGCTTTGCGCGCAACCACGCCGCCACCGGCACCTATCCCAGTGTCGTACAACCTGGGCCCAAGGTCGCATTGATCAACGAGGACACCGCATCTGACGGCGACATTTTCGCTTACGAATTTCGGCAATGGAAAATCGGAGCGTTGATCGGCAAGCGCACCTGGGGCGGCGTGGTCGGCATTACCGACCACGGAACTCTGCTCGACGGCGGCAAGGTATTTGTGCCAGAGTTCGGTACGGCGGATGAGAACGGCAACTGGATCATCGAGGGTCACGGCGTGGACCCCGACATCGTGGTCGAACAGAATCCGCTGGCGGTTTTGCGTGGGTCTGATCCTCAACTGGAGCGCGGAGTACAGGAATTGATGAGACTTCTGTCGGCGACGCCCGGCGGCCTGCCGCAGCGGCCCGCCGCGCCCGTCAAATCCGAGGCACCCTGAGGCGTGTCGGAACTCGCCCACATAGGATTGGCGCGCGCCGCCGACGCGCGCGAAATTGCCGAGATGTCGCGGGATCTCATCGAACAAGGTCTGACCTGGTCGTGGACACCGGCACGGGTACAACATTTTATTTCCGGAGCCGAATCCTCCGTCGTGGTGGCGCGGCGCGAACAGCGTGTTGCCGCGTTTGCGATCATGCATTTCGGCGACGATGTGGCGCACCTGAATCTGCTCGCCGTGGCGCCGGAGCATCGGCGCCAGGGGCTCGGACGGCGCCTGATGCAGTGGCTGACCACGACCGCGATAGAAGCCGGCGTGTTTCGCATCAATCTGGAACTGCGCACCCACAATGAGGCGGCGCGAATTTTCTACGAAAGATTGGGCTTCGCGCAGCTGGGAATCATTCAGGGCTACTATCAGGGCCGCGAAGCGGCGCTGCGCATGTCGCGGCGCCTGGCAAAGAACTGAACTAGCTTCGGCTTAAAGCTAAAGCGTCCCGAATCGGCCGCTACCTAAGCCGCTGGCGACGCGTTGCGGGTTGGTTGGCGTAGTTGCTGCCTTGGCCTCGCCCAAGGGGAATACCACCGTTACACGGCAGCCCCGGCCCGGGCCGGTATCAACGGTCATCTCACCCGCGGCTTCGCGCACCCGATCCGCGACGCTCCACAGGCCAAAGCCGTGCGCGCGCGGCTCAAAAAGACTGAGCTGCCACTCGAAGCCCACTCCCCGATCCTCCACCACCACGCGCAATTCCTTGGGTGTGTGCGACACCGTGACCTTTGCCGCTCTCACGCCGGAGTGCTTGACGACATTACGCAGCAGTTCTCTGATGACTTTGAACACCAGAACCCGCAGATCGAGATCGATGGCCGCATCATCCGCCGGGATGGACAATTCAACCTGAAAATTGTCCTTGCTGCGCATGTAGACGATGAGCCACTTGAGTGCCGGCTCCAATCCAAGTTCGTACAGTCCGGGGGGACTTAAGTCGGCGATCACCCGCTGCGCGATCGACTGCACCTCGCGCACGGTATGCGTGGCCTCGCCGAGCAGCAGCCGCATCTCGGGCGTCGCGCGCGCGGCGACCGCATCCAGGGTCATCGCCAGTCCCACCAACTGCTGGCCAATTCCATCATGCAGGTCGACGGCCGTCGCGCGTCGCGCGCGCTCTTCCGCGCCGACCAGCTCGCGCGCGTATTGCCGCAATCGATCCTGCTGCTGGCGCAGACGGTCGCTGAGTTCAACGAGCTCCGTGACTTCTCTTGCCACGCCCCAAACACGCACCAGCTTGCCTGCCTCGATGACGCCGCGGAATCCCGTGATGTAAGTGATCTGACGGGAACCGGAGGAGACGCTGAATTGCAGGCCGTCCATCGAGTAGCCGCGCCGCGACGCAACGTCCAGATGTTCGATGAAAGGCGCCGACCACGGCACGTCGGCGCGCCACAGGCGCGCATCTCCTTCGGGCAGGCCGAGCTGTCGATTCAACCGCAGATAGCTCAGGTTGCTTTCCGCGACATGCGCGTGCGCTTGCAGCCAGGCAATTTGCTCGGCTATCCCCAAGCCGGGATCCATCGGCACGTCCAGTTCGATGCGCCACACGGCCTCGGAACTCTGTTCGATGAAGCTGCGATAGCGCTCTTCACTGGTGCGCAGCTGCGAGAACGCGTTGCGCATCTCGAGCAGCACGACGGTCAGCATGAAATTGAGCACGACGATCGCCGCAATGTTCAGCTGCGCCGCGCCGACACGCACAAATGGGTTTGGGTCGCCGGCGAAGGGCCCGAGGTTTCGGCTGGCGAAGTAGGATGCCAATAATGCCACCGCGGCGGCGAGGAGCGTAGACCAGCGCGGCGGAAACCGAAACGCGGCAACGACGATCAGGGCCAGTATCGAGAAGGGCATGTCGAGGATCGTGGTGATGCCGCTGGGCGGCGCCGAAAATACCCAGATCGTCATGGCGAGCAATGCGCCGCCAAGCAACATCAGCTCCGCCGGCGGCGCGGCCGGCGCCGAAAACTCGCGCGCACGAAACCGTATGATCCAGCCCATCAAAACCGGCGCAATGCACAGCGATCCCAGCCAATTCCCCGCCCACCATAGCTGCCAATCGCGCAAGTAGTGAGCGCCGCCCAGCGTGTGGCTGGTCGCGAAGGCGCCCAGGACCGCGCTCGCCGCCGCGCCGATCGCCACCGCCGCGATGAACCGCAGCACATTTTTGATCCCCGGAATTTGTGGGTCGACCATGATTCGCGACGCGATCGACGCGCCAACGATGCCGTCGAGCGAGTTGGCCAGCGCATAGGGCGCGTATTCGAGAATCGTGAAATGATCGGAATGGAACGCGCTGACGGTGAGCTCCACGCCCACCTGCACCGCCACAATCCAGATCCAGATGCGGCGCGGCGTCGTCAGCAGCGCCATGAACAGCAGGCCCGCGGCGGGCCAGATGATGGTCAGATTCTCGGCTTGCCCGCGCAGGCTCAAGCCCGCCAGCACCAGCAGCAGATAGGCCAAGGCAGATGCGGAGAACAGCACGACCCGCCGCGCAGGTCCTAGGCTCATTATATCGTGTCGCATAATGGCCCCGCGGTGTTCTTCAGGTGCGGCCGCCGTCATAGCCTCTGAGACCTCCCTGCTCCCACAAGATTGTGCGCCTGTTTCGCGCCGTTGCCTACGCTACCTAAGGCGGCCTATGGGCGGCGTAAAATGTGCAGCCCCACCGCGCCGACGTTGGCTGTTCCGGTCAGCGCCAAAGTCACGCGCAGTTCACTGCGCATGATCTCGATCGCCTTGCGGACGCCCGCCTCCCCCGCGGCCGCGAGCGCAAATAGAAACGACTTGCCGATCAGCGCGCCGCGCGCGCCAAGCGCCAACGCCTTGGCAATGTCTTGTCCTGAACGCATGCCGCCGTCGAACATGCACCTCGCAGCCGCCGCCGACGGCATCGACGATCTCCTGCAGGACCGAGATTGTCGAGGGCGCGCCGTCCAACTGGCGGCCGCCGTGATTGGAAACGACAATTGCGTCTGCGCCGGCGGCCAACCCCAAGCGGGCATCCTCGGCATCGAGCACGCCTTTGAGTATCAGTTTTCCAGGCCAGCGGCTGCGCACCCACTCGACATCGCGCCAGTTGGCCGACGCATCGAACTGCGTCGCGGTCCATTCGGCCAGCGTGCGTATGCCGCTGGTGCCGCCGATGCGGCCGACCAGATTGCCGAACGTGCGCCGCTTGCCGAACAGCACCCGCAGGCCCAGGCGGGCCTGCGTCGCCATATCGAGGCATTGCGCAGCGTCAGGCGCGGCGGAATGGTAAGTCCGTTGCGCGGATCGCGGCGCCGCTCGCCGATGACCTGCAGATCGAGCGTCAGCATCAGCGCCGAACACTGCGCGGCCGCGGCGCGATCGATGAGTTCCTGATTGAAGCCGCGATCCTTCATGAGGTACTGCTGGAACCAGAACGGCTGCTGTGTCGCCGCTCGCACATCCTCGATCGAGCAAATTGACATGGTGCTCAGACAAAAAGGAATACCGCATGCGGCCGCCGCTCTCGCGCCAAGTATTTCCCCGTCGGCGTGGAACAGGCCGGCAAGTCCCGTCGGCGCTATGCCAGGGGCATGGACGCCGCGCGTCCCACAAACGTCGTGGCCAGCGAAATGTTCGACACATCGACCATGACTCTCTGCCGAAAGCTCAAGGCATCGAGATCTGCGGTGTTGCGGCGCATGGTCCGTTCCTCATAGGCTCCACCGTCGGCATAATCGAATATGGCGCGTGGGATGCGGCGTTTCGCGAGCTCGCGTAGATCTTCGACGCTCAGGATCATGAGGATGCCATACGCTGCCAAAGAAGCGCACACGATACTATATCGGCAGGCTAAGCTTTCGATTCCGTTCAGGAGACTTAAAGTTGCCATTCGCTCGAGCATTCGACAGCAATGATTTGCCGCGCGCCGCCGGTTTCTTAGGCGCGATTGCGGCGCTGACGCTCGCTGCGGCGCTTACCTTAAGTTCGCCGGCCACGGCCGCGCCCGATGGCGCGGGGAACCTCGATGCCGCTCGCCTTGCGGCCGCGGACTCGGAGCCGCAGAACTGGTTTACCGGCGGCCGCGACCAAGGACGGCACCTACTATTCTCCGTTGGCGAAAATCGACGCCAAGAATGTCGAGCAGTTGGGTTTTGCCTGGAGCTACGATCTGGGCGATCCGATGCGCGGCCAGGAAGCCACGCCACTCGTGATCGATGGAGTCATGTACACATCGGGGACCTGGGGCTACGTGTACGCAGTCGATGCTGCAAGCGGCAAGCAGATCTGGCGCTATGACCCCAAGGCCGATTATTTCATGGGCAGGAATCCCTGTTGCGACCTTGTCAACCGCGGCGTTTCGGTCTGGAAAGGCAGGGTTTATGTTGCCTCGGTCGATGGCCGGCTGCATGCGCTGGACGCTGCGACCGGCCGCAAGCTGTGGGAAGCCGACACCATCATCGATCACAAGCTACCCTACTCGAGCACCGGCGCTCCGCAGATCGCGGGCGGCGTCGTGGTCATCGGCAACAGCGGCGCCGATATGGGGCATGGCGCCGTGCGCGGTTATGTGTCGGCGTACGACTTGGACAGCGGCGCGCTCAAATGGCGCTTCTTCACGGTTCCACCCGCGGCCGGACAACCCTACGAAAACCCGGAATTGGCCGCAGCGGACAAGACCTGGGATCCGCACCGCAAACCGCAGTACAAGGGCGGCGCGACGGTATGGGATGGATTCGCCTATGATGCGAAGTTGAACCTGGTGTACTTCGGCACGGCGAATGCGGCTCCCTATGATCTTAGGCAGCTGGGTGGCGAAAAACTCGACAGCCTTTACGCCACCTGCATCATTGCGCTCGACGCCGCCACCGGCCGGATGGCGTGGTATTACCAAGAGACGCCGCACGACAGCTGGGATTACGACGCGGTACAGAAGTTGATCCTGGCCGACATTATGATCGACGGCGCGCCACGCCCGGTCATCATGCAAGCCTCGAAGAACGCATTCTTCTACGTGCTGGACCGCAAATCCGGCAAGCTACTCTCAGCCCAGAATTTTGCCTATCTCAACTGGGCGACTCATGTCGACATGAAAACCGGACGGCCGGTGACCACCCAAGCACGCCGATTGGTACGACACTGCGAAGCTCATTTATCCCTCCTGGTTCGGCGCGCACACCTGGAACCCGATGTCGTACAGCGCACAGACGCACCTGGTCTACATTCCGGTCATCGACGTGCCGACCATCTGGGTCGACCTGCTGCACAACGGCAGCAAGATAAAGTATATCGAGGGATTTTTTACCGCCCAGGGCATCATTCCCGACGACACCTATGATGCGAAGGATGCGCAGCGAGTGTTCGGCCCGGTGCCGGGACCGGAGGCGATCAAAGCCATGCGTCATGTCAAACCGGTGCGCGAACTGATCCGCGCCTGGGATCCCGTCGCGCAGAAGGCGGTATGGGAGCACGAGACCTCGAGCGGAATTCGCGGCTACGACGGCGGCGTGATGTCGACCGGCGGGAATCTGGTGTTTCAAGGCCGCGGCAGCGGCGAGCTCTGGGTTTACGCGGCCGATACCGGCAAGGTATTGAAAGTCATCAAGACCGGCAGCCACATCATGGCGGCGCCGATGAGCTACGCGATCAACGGCGAGCAGTATGTCGCGGTGCAGGTCGGTTACGGCGGCACCGCGATTACCGTCGGGCCCATCCCGCCGAACAGCGCCGCCCGCAAATACCAGAACTCCAACCGCATCATCGCCTTCAAACTGGGCGGCGGCGCGGTGCCAACGCCGCCGCCGCGCGAGGAACCGCCGCTGCTCGCGCCGCCGAAACAAAACGCGACACAAGCGCAGATCGACCGCGGAGAGCTGAAGTTCATCGAGCAATGCATGCGCTGTCACCAGCTGGGTCCGAGCAGCACTCCGGATTTGCGCAGACTCAACGATGGCTTGCATGTCGCATTCAAGGACATCGTCATGAACGGATTGCTGGCGCCGGCGGGCATGGAACGCTTCAATGATTTGCTGAGCGAACAGGATGCCGACGACGTCCATGCGTACCTGATCGAACAGAGTTGGATTGCATACCGGGAGCAGCAGGGCGCGGCCGCGCCCAAATAAAGTGATCCGCCCAGCGACACCCGCCGATGTCACCGGCATCGCCTCGCTGGTTGAGCGCTATTGGGAACTCGAAGGCATCGCCGGCTACCAGAAGCCGCGCATTGAAGCGCTGCTTGAACAGCTGCTGTCGGCTCCCGATCGCGGCGCCATCTGGGTGGCGGACAGCGACGCCGGGCCATGCGGATATCTGCTGGCGGTTTTCATGTTCAGCCTGGAGCACGGTGGACTGATGGCGGAGATCGACGAGATATTTGTGCTCCCCGAAATGCGCTCGTCCGGGATGGGCGCGCTGCTGCTCGCGGCCGCGGAGCGCGATATGCAGGCGCGCGGATTGCGCCGCCTGCAGCTGCAGCTGCGAGTCGAAAACCACCGCGGCCGCGCATTTTATTTCCAGCGTGGCTTCCTCGCCCGCGCCGGCTACGAACTGCTCGATAAGTCCTTATAGAATACCTAAGGTTGGTTAACACGCGAGTGAGGGAGACCTGATGATGCTTCAGCCGGGACTCATGATGGATCGGCCATTGCTGATCTCCGCGATCATCGAGCATGCCGAGGCGCAGCACGGTGCGACCGAGATCGTATCGCGCGATACGCACGGTGGCGTGTTTCGCCACAGCTTCGCCGCATGCGCCGCGCGGGCCAGGAGGCTCGCCAACGCGCTCGCCGATCTGGGATTGCCGGACGGTTGCGCAGTGGGCACGCTCGCTTGGAACAATCATCGCCACGTCGAGATCTACTATGCCGTGTCGGGCAGCGGCAGAGTCATCCATACCTGCAATCCGCGCCTGCACGCGGATCAGCTGGCCTACATCATCAATCACGCCGAAGACCGCGTGCTTTTTTTCGACGCAACGTTTGCGGCGTTGGTCGCCGGGCTGGCCGAGCGCTGCCCGCACATCGGCGCGTGGATCTGCATGTGCGATCAACAACACCTGCCGGCACTGGCAGGGATCAGCAACGTTTATTGTTACGAGGACTTGATCGCTTCACAGAGTTCGGAGTACGCGTGGCCGCAGTTCGATGAACGCGCAGCCGCCGCCCTGTGCTACACCTCCGGCACCACCGGCAATCCCAAGGGCGCGCTGTATTCGCATCGATCGATCGTGCTGAACTCCATGACGATCTGCATGCCCGGGGTGCTGGGGCTCTCTCCCCGGGACGCCGTGCTGCCGGTCGTACCCATGTTCCACATCAATGGCTGGTGCATACCCTACGGCAGCCTGCTCGCCGGAGCAAAGCTGGTGCTGCCCGGACCGCGCTTGGACGGCGCTGGCTCTATACGAACTGATGGAATCCGAACAAGTAACCATGAGCGCCGGCGTGCCCACGGTTTGGCTGCAGCTGCTGCAATACGCCGAACAGCACCAGCTGCTTTTTTCAAGCCTGAAACGCGTGGTTTCCGGCGGCTCGGCGGTGCCGAGCGCGCTGATTGCGAAATTCGACGAGCACTTCGGCGTCGAATTGCGGCAGGGCTGGGGAATGACCGAAACGGTCGCCGCAACGACCATGGGCTGCTTGAACCGTGAACAGCTGCAATGGCCCGCGGCGCAGCGGCATGCGGTGGTCGCAAAAGGCGGCAAATCGCTGTTCGGCATCGAAATCAAGGTCGTGAATGAAGACGGCGAGACTTTGCCGCGCGATGGAAAATCGCAGGGCGAACTGCTGGTTCGCGGGCAGTGGATCATCAACGGCTATTACAAAAGCGACGTCTCGCCATTGGTGCACGGATGGTTTCCAACCGGCGATATTGCAACGATCGATTCGCAGGGACTGATGCAGATTCGGGACCGCCTCAAGGATCTCATCAAGACCGGCGGCGAATGGATCAGTTCGATCGACCTGGAAAACACCGCAATTGCGCACCCGGCGGTGGCGGCGGCCGCCGTCATCGGCGTGAAGCATCCGAAATGGCAGGAACGGCCCCTGCTGTTCGTGGTACGCAAGCCGGGTCACGACCTTGATACCGAGGAAATCCTCGCATTTCTCGGCGCGCGCCTGGCGCGCTGGTGGGTGCCGGAAGGAGTGATATTCCTGGAGTCGCTGCCGCTGGGCGGCACCGGTAAAGTGCAGAAGGCGGCCCTGAGAGAAAAGTACGGTAATATCTTCGACTAAGGTCAGCGGATTCATCATGAAAATCCATTTTTTTGGCGTCGTCGCGTTGGGCTTGCTGTTGTCGCCCGCAACGCAGCTGCGCGCCGCCGATGATCCGCCAGCCAAAACCGTGTCTGAGGCCGTCAAGCATGATGCCAAGGTCGTTGCCGACGCGACCAAGGACGGTGCGCAGCACGTAGCGGCGGCTGCCAAACAGGTGGCGCATCAAGTGGCCGCTGCCGCCAAGGAAGGCGCGCACGAGGTAGCAGCAACCGCCAAGCGAGGCGCCGAGAAAACGAAAGCCGCCGTGCATGGCGAGCATGCGGAAAAACCTGCGGCAAAACCCGACGCGGCGCCGGCCTCAGCATCACCCTCGCATTAGGCAATCAGCCCATCGCGTACAGATACTCCACGAAGGATGCGACGGCCCCGTCCAAGCCCTGAACTTTCGGATTGGTCGACTCGATCAAATAGTATTCGTCGGGAGCATGCGCACCGGTTCCGTGACCCAGATCCGAAATGCCCGCCGCCAGACTCAAGGGTGGATCGGTGAACACATATCCCGGCCATGATCCCGCGGAGCGCGGCCATAGCTGCGGATCGAGTCCGAGCTTGCGATAGGTCGCGAGCTGCGTCTTGATCAGTTTGCTGTCTGGATCGGTTTGCGTCGGGTTGTAGCCGCCGCTCATGTTCACTTCGATGTCGGCTGAATCCGTGCTTTGCCAGGTGCGCCTTCAGCTTCGCCAGCGTGTCGGCCGCGGTCATGTCCGGCACCAGGCGCATGTCGATTTTCGCCACCGCCTTGTGCGGGAGCACGGTCTTGCCGCCGGGACCGGTATATCCGGCCACCAAGCCTTCGATGTTGATGGTCGGGCTTCGACTCCAGCAGCATCAGCGAATCCACCCAGCTCTTATCGTGCACCCAGTGCTGCACGCCGAGCGTCTTCTTCACGGTGCTTTCCGCAGTCTTGGCCGCGTGTTCGCTGATCATTGCTCCTGCGCAGTCAGCTCAAGGGCTTCGCCTTCTCGAAGAATCCCTCCACCGCGGGCGTGTGGCCGTCTTTTTCCACCAGCGTGTTCAGCGCCTGGACCAGATGCCAGGTCGGAGAATCCACCTGCGCCTCGAGGCTCGAATGCACATCCTTGGCGGGCCCGCGGCCCCACTTCTCGCCGCTTGAAATCAACTCCAGCTCGACCACGCCCTTCGCGCCCAGGGATACTTCGCACTCCGCCATCGCGATCCTGAGCCGGCTTCGGGCATGAACACGCCGACGCACTTCTTGAGCTCCGCCATGACCTCGGGATTTTTGACCACTTCCTGAAAATGCGGAGAGGCGATCTCTTCCTCGCCCTCGCACACCAGCACCATGATTCACCGGCAGCTTCTTGCCCGCCGCCTTGAATGCCATCAACGCGCTCAGAAAGGAATTCTCCGGACCCTTTTGATTCACCGCGCCGCGTCCCATGCAAACCGTTCCCAATCCCTCCTTCTGCACCAGCCGCGCTTCGAGCGGCGGTGAACTCCACTCCTCCGGCACGAATTGCTTCACGTCGTACATGAAGTAAATGCGCCATGGTCGTGCTCGCGCCGGCATCGATCTTGCCGAACACGCCGGATTTGCCCGAAGTCGGTATCAACTTGACGCCGGTGAAGCCGGCATCCTGCGCGAGCTTCGCCATGTACTCGGGACCCTGGGGAAAATTCCTGTTCTCCGCGGCGATCGAGGGCAGCGCGATCCAGTCCTGCAAGCGCTTGATATTCGCGGCATGCATCTTGCGGAATTTGCGCCAGTACCGCGGCCTTGTCCGCGTCCTTGGCCGCGGCAGCGGCAAACACCGCGCGGGAACCGCCGCGAGCGCCGCGCCGGAAACTGCGCCTTGCACAAAATACGCCTGCTCAACTCTGGATATTTTTCGTTGCGCCATTCGCCTCTCCGTTCAATTGATCTTGAGTATATTGCCGACTAGAATACTACTTCGCGGCTAACCGCCTGCAGTTGATTCCGGTAGTAGCGCACCGCGCTCGGCGTAATTTGCCGCAACCTTGAGCAGATTTCCCGCTCCTCCGCGCTTGAGTTCCCGCACGACCTTGGCCGGCGCGCCGAGGATCAGGCTGCCCTCGGCAAATACCTTGCGCTCGGTGATGACGGCGCCCGCGCCGACCAGACAGCCTTTGCCGATGACCGCGCCGTTGAACACCATCGCCTGGATGCCGATCAACGTGCCGTCGCCGACGGTGCAGCCATGCAGCATCGCCTGATGCCCGATCGACACCTGGGCGCCGACGCGTGAGGGGAAATCCGGGATCGGTGTGCAGCACCGCGCCGTCCTGCACATTGCTGCCGGCGCCGATGCTGATGGTCTCGTTGTCGCCCCTCAAGGTAGCGCCAAACCAAACGCTGGCAGTTCTCCAGGAGGATAACTTTGCCGATCACCACGGCATTCGGCGCAATGTAGCACTCGCCGCCACCGTGGGCGAGGCTTCCCCAAGTCTGTAGACAGCCATGCGCTATCATCCTGCCTCCGCCATGTGGCATGCAACACCTTGCAGCGCGGCTGTTATGATCGGGCTCATCTATGAACGAGCACGTGCCGGCGGATGCGCCGCGGCCATATCTTGCGAGCTTGCTGCGCCTGTGGACTTTGAGAAAGGTAGCGTCGCCGCCTTCCGGTCGGGCAACCCCGATCGTCGTTTGCCTGAGTGCGCTGTGGCTTTCCGCTGTGGCTGGCCATCGATTGGTGGGATGCACAACCGGATCGCCGCAGTTCGCGGTCGATGACGCGCCGCTGCTCGCTTGGTATGCGCTGGCGGTGTTGGGATTGGCGGCGTTGCTGCGCTGGCGATCGAAGCCGGAGCCGCCCTATGGCGCGGTGCTGGTACTGGTCACTGGGCTTGGTTCCGCTGCCGCTGCTGCTCGCAACCATCGCCGCGGATCATTTGAATTCAGTCTGGCTGTTGGGCTTGCAGCTGCATCGCCGCCGGCTACTCGCTGCTCTACTTGGCGCGCGGCCTGCGCGCCTTCACGGGCCAATCGCAGCGCATGGCCGCGGTTGCCGGCATCGCCTTTCGTCGTAGGCTTCCTCTGGCTCAGCGATGCGCTGGATGTGATTCCCGATGTTTGGGCGCCCCGCGAAGCGCAGGCAAGCACCACGGATGAGCGATGTCCCGCGACGCGGAGAGCCTGCTGTTCGAGCAACCAGGCCGCATCGATCGGGCGCTTGCAGCCATTCAGCCGCGATGCTTCGGCCGCCCCCAAGGCCTTCTTTCTCGGATTCGCCGGGGTCGGCGAACAAAAGGTGTTCGCACAGGAAATCGGCCTGGCATCGCGGGTGCTCGCCGAGCGCTATGGCATGGATGGCCGGGCACTGTCGCTGATCAACGATCAACGCGACTTGGAGCGGCGCGCCGCTCGCGAGCGTGTCGGGATTGAGGTACGCGCTGCGCGGTCTCGGCGCGCGCATGAATCTCGATCGCGACGTGCTTGTTCCTGTCGATTTCCTCGCATGGCGCGCAAGGATCCGGCCATCGCGGTGTCGAACTCGGATCTGCCGCTCAATGACATGACGGACGAGGATCTCGCCGAGGCCCTGGACGACTCGGGAATCAAGTGGCGGGTGATCATCATTTCGGCCTGCTATGCGGGCGGCTTCATCGATGCGCTGAAGAATCCGCAGACCATTGTGATCGCCGCGGCCGCCGCCGATCGCACCTCGTTTGGCTGTTCGAACGATCGCGATCTGACTTACTTCGGCGAGGCGTTCTATCGCGATGCGCTTGCCCGAGGCGCGCACGTCTGCGCGATCGCGTTCGACACGGCCAAAGCGGCCATCGCCGCTGCGCGAGCGCAGCGAGCGCGTCGATGCGTCGCAGCCCGCAGGCCTATTTTGGCGCCGAATTGGAGGCCAAGCTCGCCTCGATGAAAGACCATGCGCCGCACCCTGATACTCTACCCGATCATGAACGAACCTACGCACCGTACCGTCGAAGCCAACGGCATTCGCATTCATATCGCGGAGCAGGGCAGCGGCCCGTTGGTGCTGCTGTGCCATGGATTTCCGGAATCCTGGTATTCATGGCGCCATCAACTGCAGGCGCTGGCGGCAGGCGGGTTTTCACGCCGTCGCGCCCGATATGCGCGGCTACGGCTATAACGGATCGCCCCGCCGAAATCGAGCGCTATACGCTGTTTCATCTCGTGGGCGACATGGTCGGCGTGCTCGATGCGCTGGGCGAAAAGACCGCCGTGATTGTCGGGCCACGACTGGGGCGCGCCGGTCGCATGGCATGCGGCGCTGCTGCGGCCGGATCGTTTTCGCGCGGTCATCGGACTCAGCGTTCCCTATCGGCCGCGCGGCAGCGTCGCGCCGACCACGGTCATGCCGCAGAACGCTGAGGCGAGCTTTTATCAACTGTACTTTCAAGCGCCCGGCGTGGCCGAAGCGGAACTCGAGACGGATGCGCGGATCTCGCTGCGCAAGATTCTGTATTCGGGATCGGGCGATGTGCCGAGACGCAACCCTCCTGGCGAGCCGCCGTCGCGGGGTCGGCATGGTGCCGCGCGCCGGCGGATTTCTCACGCGGATGCCGAGCCCGGAAATCGCTGCCCGCGTGGCTGAGCGATGCGGACATGATTTCTACGTGCAGCAATTCCAGCACTCCGGATTTCGCGGCGGCCTCAATTGGTACCGCAACATCGATCGCAATTGGGAATTGATGGCGCCGTATAGCCGGCGCATGCGGTGACCGTGCCCGCGCTGTACATGGCGGGCGATCTGGATCTGGTGGTTTCCTTCCCGCGAATGAAGGAAGTTATCGCCGACCTGGCGCGCTACATCCCGCAGCTGCAGCGGCACCATCATGCTGCCGGGCTGCGGCCATTGGACGCAGCAGGAGCGCGCCGACGAAGTCAACAAGGCGATGATCGATTTCTTGCGCGGCCTTGTAGTATTGCTTGCGCAGATCTTCGCCGATGCGTAATTACGGCTGGTTTTCCCCGGGGGCCGCTGATGACTCAGCCGCTCATTCCCGATCAGTCCGACCCGCGCACCAGCTCAGCCGCTCGCTGCAGGGGCCGCCATCTTGCGATGATCTCCATCGGCGGCATCATCGGCGCCGGGCTGTTTGTCGGCAGCAGCACTGCCATCATAGCGGCGGGCCCCGCGGTTTTCATCAGCTACGCGATCACGGGCATGCTGATTCTCATGGTGATGCGCATGTTGGGCGAGATGGCCACCGCGCTGCCGAACGTGCGTTCGTTCACCGAATTTGCGCGCGCCGGATTGGGCGAAGGCGCAGGCTTTGTGGTGGGCTGGCTGTATTGGTATTTCTGGGTGCTGGTGGTGCCCGTGGAGGCCATCGCCGGCGCGAAGATTCTGCAGATCTGGATGCCTTCTTTTTCGCAGCTGCAGATCGGCCTCGGCCTGATGACCATCATGACGGGCGTCAATCTCATGTCGGCGCGTTCGTATGCCGAGTTTGAATTCTGGTTCGCCTCGATCAAAGTCGCGGCGATCCTGGTATTCGTCGTCATTGCGGCCTCTTTGCATTCGGCTGGACCTCGCCGTCAGGCGCGACCTTCGGCAATCTCGTCAACTTACGGCGGCTTCACGCCGAGCAGCTGGATTGCCGTGCTCGGCGGCGGCACCGACGGTGTTCTTTCGCCATGACCGGCGCCGAGATCACGACCGTGGCGGCGGCGGAATCGGCGCAGCCGGGCCGCGCCATCGCCAAAATGACCACGACGGTGATATGGCGCATTTTGATTTTCTACGTCGTGTCCGTTTTCTTGATCGTGTCGGTGGTTCCCTGGAATACGGTTCGCTCCGGCGAGTCGCCATTTACGCTTGGCGCTCAATACGATGCATGTGCCGGGGGCGGGCATCGATCATGAGCGTCGATCATCCTCACGGCGGTGCTGTCCTGCTTGAATTCGGCCTTCTATGTCAGTTCGCGGGTGCTGTTTATTCTGGCTGATCGGGGCGATGCGCCGCAGGCATTGGTCAAATTGAATAAGCGCCGCGTGCCCGTGGTCTCGGTGTTGATCGGCGCCGCGGCGGGATTTCTCGGCATCATCGCGGCAACCGAAGGCGCCGCAAAAAGTTTTCGATTTTCTGGTGAGTTCCTCGGGTGCGCTCATGGTGTTCGTTTATATGATCACGGCCGCCGCGCAAATCGCGCTGCGCCGGCGCCGCGAACGCAACGGCGAGGCGGCACCCGCCGTCAGCATGTGGCTGTTCCCTTATTTGAGCTACGCCACAATCGCCTGCATGGTCGCGGTGTTGATCGCGATGGCGTTCACGCCCGGCCAGCGGCAGGATTTCAACGTCAGCTGCATTACCTTGGTCGGTGGCCGTGTCGCCTATCTGGATCGTGCGGCGTCTGCGGCAGCCGCGGGCCGCGCCGGCGCCCGTCGTCTAACCCGCTGCGCGGGTCCTCTCGAGAGGTCGGTATTCCGGCCATTTCGCGCCTGTCAAGCGAAAAAAATTTAACTATTGGATATAAAGTGTACGTTTCTCATCGTGGCTAATTTTGGCAGGATGGAATTGCAGGTTTAGGAGATCTCGCGCCGGCAAACCAGCCAACTCCCCCGCTGGTGCGAATCCTCGCGGCGTGGGCCCTCAAGGTCCACGCCGTTTTTATTGGCCTTGCGGCCGCCTTCGGTGAAGGCCCAATCCTTCGATCAAATCGCAGGCGCGCGCAATGGCGAGGTCGCCGTCGACACGCGACGCCAATTCCCTGCGGTGCTCCACCGATGGGCCATCCGCCAGGATACCGCTGATCGCCGCGGCCACTCGCCGCGCGCGATAGCGGGTCTGGGGAATACTCCTGCCCAAGCCCAGTTGCTCGATGCGCCAGCCGCTGTCGAACTGATCGTAGCCGTTGGGCACGACCAAATGCGGAACTCCGCGCCTTGATGCCCTGCGCCAGGGTGCCAACCCCGCCGTGATACACCAACAGCGCGGCTCGCGGCAGCACCTGACTGAAGGGCAGATAGCCGAATACCCTGATTCCCGCCGGAAGCCTTGGCGGAACCTGCTCCGGATAATTGGTCACCAGCATGGCGCGCAGCCCGAGTTGCCGCGCGGCCTCGATCGACTCACTGAAGAAACGCTGCATCGTCGCTCCGGCCGAGCCGGGCGTAAAATCACGATGGCGCCGCGCCCGCATTCAAGAACTCGTCGGCCTCCTGAAGCGCGGCCGCCTCGCCGCTTAAGTCCCAAAGCGGAAATCCGACCGCATGGGTATTTGCCGGCCAATCCGGCTGGACGGCGCGAACCACTCCGGGAAAAACGCGATGACCAAATGCGGCGAATGCATCCAGCGATGCATCACCCGATCGACGGGCGCGAGGCTCAAGCTTCGCGCGAAGATTCGTTCAGCGGGCGCCTATGAGCCTGCGATCAAGGATCACAGCCATCAACCAAACGAAACAATCCCTGCTTGAACCATTTCGGGTGCGATGCCGAAAGTCTGACGTTGCCCATCATGCCCTGGTCGGCGAAGGAGCGGATGACGCTGGGTTGCAGATGCACCGAAGCGCTCGGCACGCCAAGCTTTTCCTGCGCGACGCGGGCGCCGAATGCCAACCTCGAGAAAGCCACCACGGTATTCGCGAATCCGCGTGCTGCTCGATCAACCGGTAAATCTCTTCGATCGCCGGCATGATCACCTGCGCAATCACTTTAAAGCCCTTGCGCAGATGCCAGAACTCGGGATTGGCGATGGCCGCGTTGCCCTGCTCCAGGCGCTGCCGACGGCAAGAAAGCCGCATTCCTTGCGCTTCGATCAACGGCTGAAAAATCGGATTGGTCAGGATCGTTGCTCGATGGCCGCGAGCTTTGAGCGCCGCGCCGAGCGCGATAAAAGGGTGCACATCGCCGGCGCTGCCCATGTCGGCAGCAACACGTGAAGCCTTGAATTGCCATCGTGGTGCGTTATTCACCGTTCGAATTTGTCGACAGAATGATCGATGAGGTGGTGCGTTCGACGCCATCGAGCGCGCCGATCCGATCGATCACCTGATCCATTTCGGCAACCGATGCGGTCGCGGCCACCGCGATCAAGTCCACATCGCCGCTGACCGAATGCAGCAGCCGCACCTGGGCTATGGCGCGCAGCGCGCGCGGTCACCGCGCGGGTCTCCTTCGGACCCACCTTGATCATGACGTGCGCGCGCACCGCGCCGGCCCCATGTTCCGGGCGCCAAGCGAACGCCGTAGCCCGTGATGATGCCCTGCTTTTCCAGCCGCTCGATTCGGCTTTGCACGCTGGTGCGCGAACGTCCCACCAGCCTGGCCAGCAGCGCGGTCGAGGCACGGCCGTTCTCGCGCAACGCCGACAATAGCTTCTCGTCGATGGAATCCATGGCAATTCGTCGTTTTTACCCTTCGTAAATGTACGTAAATATACCTTAAAAACGTCTGAAATGACCCTACCATTTGCCAGGCCGTCGGACAAAAATGGCAGGTCCCTAGGAGGCCGGCATGAAAGACATTGTTATCGTCGGCGCGGGCAAAATCGGCTCGATGATCGCGGAGTTTCTGGGCAGTTCCGGCGATTACGCCGTTACCGTGGTCGATCGATCGCAGCCGCAGTTGGACCGGCTGGAGACTTCGGCGGCCGATCACAAAAACCGCGCTCGACATCACGCAAGGCGACGCCTTGCGCAAGTTGCTGGCGGGTAAATTCGCGGTGCTGTCCGCGGCCCCCTACCACGCCACCCGGCTGATCGCCGAGGCGGCCAAGAGCGGCCGGCGCCCACTACCTGGATCTGACCGAGGATGTCGCCAGCACGCGCGCGGTCAAGCAGCTTGCGCGCCGGCGCGCGCACCGCCTTCATTCCGCAATGCGGCCTGGCGCCGGGATTCATCACCATCGTCGCCAGCGATCTGGCGTCGCGCTTCGATGAGCTCAACGATGTGCGCATGCGGGTCGGCGCGTTGCCGAAATTTCCCTCCAACGCGCTCAACTACAATTTGACCTGGAGCACCGACGGCGTCATCAACGAGTACTGCGAACCGTGCGAAGCCATCGTCAACGGCCAGCTGCGCGAGACGCAGCCGCTGGAGGAACTGGAGGAATTCTCGCTCGACGGCATTTTGTACGAAGCATTCAACACCTCGGGCGGCCTCGGCACGCTGTGCGAAACCCTGGCCGGCAAAGTGCGCAATCTCAACTACCGCACCATCCGCTATCCGGGCCACGCGGCCATCATGAAGGCGCTGTTGAATGATCTGCGGCTGCGCGACCGGCGCGAACTTCTGAAGGACATTCTCGAGAACGCCGTACCCATCACGCTGCAGGATGTCGTGATCGTATTCGTCACGGTGAGCGGCATGCGCGGACGGTCAACTCATGCAGGAGACCTACGCCAACAAGATCTATGCGGCGCCGCTGGGCGGCCGGGTGCGCAGCGCCATTCAAATCACCACGGCCGGCGGCATTTGCGCGGTGCTCGACATGCTGAGCGCCGGCGAGCTGCCGCAGTCCGGACTGATTCGCCAGGAAGAGATCGGCCTGCAAGGCCTTCCTCGCGAATCGCTTCGGCCAAGTGCTACGCGACGGCGCGCGCCGGCGCGCCGCGCAACTGCGAGCCTGATGGCTCGAACGCCTGACTGACGAAGGCCGTGATGTCGGCGAGCGTGGGCGCCCTGCCGCGCGCCAGCAGCGCGTCAGCGCCGCCACGGTGTCGGCATGCGAGCACTTCGGGATACAGCTTCAAGGTCACCGGCACGCCGCAGCGCGCTCAGCGCAGCCGCGAGATTGCTGCGAATTCTTCGGCCTCACCGTCGTCGTCGTTCAGCCCGTGCACCAACAGCATGGGCGGCGCGTCCGGCGCGCACGAAATTGATGGGCTGCGATTGCAGGATAATTCTGCGGCGGCCCGAACATGTCCTGGTCGTCCGGCCTCGAGCAACGGCAGAAAATCGTACGGCTCCGGACAAGCCGATGACGCCGGCAATGTGCGGCGCGGCGCTGCCCGGTCGGCGGCAAAATAGCGCGGATCCAGCGTGACCAGCGCGGCCATGTGCGCGCCCGCCGAATGCCCCATCAGGTACAGACGCTCCGCGGGTCGCCGCCATAATCTGCCGCGTGCGCCGCGGCGAACAGAGCGCCGCCCGCGCCGCATCGTGCATGAATCCCGGCATTTTGACTTGCGGATAGTGGCGATAATTCGCCATACCAGCGACACATAGCCCGAGCTCCGCCGAGCGCCGCACCGACAAACCGATAGTCCGCCTTGTCGCCGAATTTCCCAGCGCCCGCCATGCCAGAAGACGATCACCGGGCGCGGCTCCGACGGCGGCGTTCGCGCGGCACATACACATCCAGACGCTGCTGCGGCTCCGGCCCATAGGCGATATTCGCATGGCGCTTGATACGCGCCGAAAACCGCCGGCACATTGGCCGCGAGAAATCCCAGCCGCTCGCATCCCGCCAAGAAAAGCGCGGCCAGTGCCGGCGAGCGCGGTTCGGCGCGACATGCGACTGCGCTATCGGCAGGCATAGGTGGGGCTGCACGCTGGCATCGAGCACGCCGTGCGCGAATCAACCAGTCGCGCGCATCCTCGGCATCGCGCTCGAACCATGCCGCGGCGCTGCCCAGCCTGAAACGTGTAGCCCCACTCATCCATGTCGCGGCACATGCGCTCGCGGCCCACATTGGGCAGCGACTCGCGCCAACGATGATCTGCAGATAGCAGACGGCGTTTTCTTCCGCATGATCGCCGCCCGCGTCGGTATGCAAGCCGGCGCGCCGTTCCGGCGTCATGCAGATGAAATGCGCGCTTTCGTGCAGCACGGAATGCAGCGGCGTATCGAGGCGCGCGAAAATCTTGGATCCCATCAAGTCCCGCCTCGCGTTCACCCCAATAGGAGCCGGGGATGACTTCGTCGGGCGCCACCAGCTGCAGCGCCAAGCCGTAGCGATCCAACAGCACTTGCAGGGACAGGCGATCAATGGCGTTGAGCAGAAGCACCGTGCGACCGCACGCCAGCGCTACTTCAAACTCGTCAGCCGGCGCATGGCGATGGATACCAGATCGCGCGCCATTTGCTGGCGCAGGATGTCGGCTTCGTGCTCCTTGGCCAGCTGCAGGGTCTCGTCGAAGCTGAAATCCTTCGACAGGCTGATGGTCTGCGGCGCGAGCAATTGCTTGTCGACGCCCTGCACGGCTGAATGTGACGGTGTAGGTGAGTTCATATTCGGTCGGAATATTGTTCGCCGACACCGCCAGCGTACGCTGCTCGACCAAGTCCTTGGTGACATCGATGGTCGCGGTGGCGCCCTCGCGCGCCGCCTGCAGGGTCGGCGCCGGAACTCTTGAGCTGATGCTCGAATTCCCGCGAAAAATCGGTGTACGGGTCCTTCAACGACAGATAGGGCCGCGCCATGACCGCCGGCAGCGGATCGCTGCCGGCCAGACGAAAGCCGCAGGCGGACAGCGCGCAGACGCACCGATCAAACGACGAGCATAACTGTCGAGCTGGCCACGCAGCATTACACCACGATGTTCACGAGCTTGCCCGGCACGATGATCACCTTGCGTACCGCCGCAGTCGCCGATGAATTTCTGGACATTGGGATCGGCCAGCGCCGCGGCGCGGACCGCGGCCTCGTCGGCGTCCGCCGCAACGCGAGATGTGCGCCGCGCAGCTTGCCGTTCACCTGCACGACCATTTGCACCGTGGCCGACTGCAACGCCTGCGCATCGACCTCCGGCCAAGGCTCGTCGATCAGCGCGGTGCCAGTGCCCAAGCCCGCGCCACAGCGCGTGGGTGACATGCGGGATGATCGGCGACAGCGCCAGCACCGCAATCTCCAATGCCTCCTGCACGACGCTGCGATCCTGCGCGCCGAGCCTGCGGAAACTTGGCCACTGCATTCAACAGCTCCATGACCGCGGCAATCGCGGTATTGAAAGTGCGGCGGCGGCCGATATCGTCCGTGACTTTGGCCAGGGTCTGGTGCGCAGTGCCGCCGCATGGCTCGCTGCGGCTCGGTCAAGCGCGGACTTGTCGAGCGGCGGCGGCGGGACCCTGCGACACATGCTCGTGCACGGCCTTCCACAAGCGTTTGATGAAACGAAATGCGCCCTGCACGCCTTCATCGGACCATTCCAATGTCTGTTCGGGCGGCGCGGCGAACATCATGAACAGCCGCGCGGTGTCGGCGCCGAATTCATCGACCAGCAGCTGCGGGTCCACGCCGTTGTTCTTCGACTTGGACATGGTCACCACGCCGCCCGATTCGACTGGCCTTGCCGTCGGCGCTTGCAGCACGGCGACGCGCCGCTGTACCCGGCTCTTGTCCGCCGTGACCGTCGACATCGGCCGGATTGAAGTATTGCACCCGGCCAGAGTCGGTCTTGCGGAAGAAGACCTCGTTCAGCACCATGCCTTGGGTGAACAGGCGCGCAAACGGTTCCTTGAACGACACCGCGCCCATCTCTCTCAAGAAGCGGGTCCAGAAGCGCGCGTACAGCAGGTGCAGGATGGCGTGTTCGATGCCGCCGATGTACTGATCGACCGGCAGCCAGTACTGAACCCGATAGTCCAGCATGGCCTGGTCGTTGTCGGCGCAGGCGAAGCGCAGGAAATACCAGGACGAATCCACGAACGTATCCATGGTGTCCGTCTCGCGGCGCGCATCGGCGCCGCATTTCGGACACTTGACGTTCAGGAAGCGCTCGTCCTTCAGCAGCGGATTGCCGCTGCCGTCGGGCACCAAGTCGATGGGCAGGACCACGGGCAATTGCTCATCCGGCACCGGCACCGCGCCGCAGCTCTCTGCAATGAATGATCGGAATCGGGCAGCCCCAGTATCGCTGCCGCGAAATCCCCCAGTCGCGCAGGCGCCAGGTCGTTCGCTTCTCGCCCAAGCCCTTAGGCGCTGCAAATCTCGGCGCGACGGCATCGACCGCGGCTTGGATAGTTCAAGTCCGTCATACGGCCCGGAATTTACGCAGCGGCCATGCTCGGAGTACCAAGGCTCCCATGCCGCCAGGGAATACTCGCGGCCCTGGCCACTCGATGACCGGCTTGATCGGCAAATGATATTTTTTGGCGAACTCGAAATCCCGCTCATCGTGCGCCGGCACACCCATGACCGCGCCGTCGCCGTAGCTCATCAGCACATAGTTGCCGACCCACACCGGCACGGGTTCGCCGCTGATGGGATGGCGCACGATGCAAGCCGGTCGGCATGCCCTTTTTTTCTTGAGTGGCAAGTTCGGCTTCGACCGCCGGGCCGCGCTTGCATTCCTCGATGAATGCCGCCAGCTTGGGGTTGTCCTGCGCGCGCGAAAGTCAGCGAGCGGATGCTCCGCCGCCACGGCGCAAAATGTCACGCCCATGATGGTGTCGGCGCGAGTAGTGAATACCCACAGCACGCCGCCGCTCGCCGATGTCGTGCGGAAATCCCAGCCGCACGCCTTCGCTGCGGCCGATCCAATTGGCCTGCATGGCGCGCACGCGCTCCGGCCAATCCGGCATGCGATTCAATGCATCGAGCAGATCTTCGGCGTAGGCCGTGATCTTCAGGTAGTACATCGGGATTTCGCGCTTTTCGACGATCGCGCCGGTGCGCCAACCGCTTGCCGTCGATGACCTGCTCGTTCGCCAGCACGGTCTTATCGACCGGATCCCAATTGACGACGCCGGTTTTCTGATACGCGACGCCCTTTTCCAGCATGCGCAGGAACAGCCATTGATTCCAGCGGTAGTATTCGGGGCGGCAGGTCGTGAGTTCGCGCGCTCCAATCCAGGCCATAGCCCAAGGATTTGAGCTGCGCTTTCATGTGCGCGATGTTGTCGAAGGTCCATTTCGCCGGCGGCACGCCGTTCGCGATGGCGGCGTTTTCTGCCGGCAAGCCGAACGCATCCCATCCCATCGGCTGCAGCACATTGCGCCCGTTCATGCGCATGAATCGCGTCAACACGTCGCCTATGGTGTAATTGCGCACATGCCCCATATGCAAGCGGCCGCTTGGATAGGGAAACATGCACAAGCAATAATACTTCTGCGCGGCTGTCGTCTTCCTTGGCCTCGAAGCTGCGCTGCTGGTCCCAATAATGCTGTGCCTCCGCTTCGACAGCGGCAGGTTCGTATCTTTCTTGCATGATTGGGCCCCAGAATACCCGAGATGCCCGACGGCCGCGAACTGCCTTTACCAAAGGATCCGCATGCGAAACCTGAATTTTTACGGCGCGTTGGCCTTGAGCACCTTGAGCGGCTGCCTGTGGTTCCTGGCCGTTACGCCGTTTGATTTTTCAGCGCCTCGCCTGGATCGCCGCGGTCCCCATGTTCATGGCCGTGGATCGAACGCTCGAGCTTTCGGCGCGCGCTTTTTCTTGGGCTGGTGGGCCGGATTCGTGGAAACGGCCGGCGGATTTTACTGGCTGATCGATGTCATGCGCCGCTTCGCCGATTTCCCTTGGATCGGCGCGAGCGGCGGTGTTGCTGCTTTTTTGCGCAACCCGCGCCGTCATTTTCTTGCTGTTCACCGCGCGCCGTGCTGCGCCATGCGCCGGCGAACCCGAGTTCCCATGACCCTGCTCGCACCCATCGCCATGGTGAGCTGCGAGCTGCTGGTGCCGCAATTATTCCCCTGCGGCCAATGGATCAGCCAGGCCTGGAACCCGCTCGTCATTCAGATCAGCGAATTGACCGGACCCCTGGGCGTCACCGCGCTTGCTGATGCTGGTCAATGGCGCGCTTTATGATTTGCTCGCTCGATGCCGCGCGCCGCACGCTATCCGGCCATCGCGGCGGCGCTGCTGCTCGGCGGCTGCGCTCATCTTCGGCGCCGTGCGCATGCGTCAAGTCGACGCCGCTGTGGCGCGCGCGCCGCGCTTCAAGTGTCGGGCCTGGTTCAGCCAAACTTGGCATACAGCATCGACGGAGGATTCTCGCGCGACGAGGCGCTGCGCCAGTTGACTGCCCTGCAAGAGCAATCGCGGCGTCTGCGAGCAGGCCGGCGCACAACTGCTGGTGTGGAGCGAGGGCAGTTATCCCGATGACCCTGCCGCGCGAATTCAGTGCCGATTTCCCGGACGATTCGGCTGGCAATGATACGCCGCGGCTTCAGCGCGCCCACCCTGATCGGCGCCGATATGTACGACGCGGCGCATGAGGATGCCTTCAACTCGGCCATCCTGCTGCGATCGCAACGGCAAGGTCGCGGGCCGCTACGACAAAGTGCGGCTGCTGGCCTTCGGCGAGTACATCCCCGGCATCGACGCCTTTCCCTGGCTGCGCAAATTCATGCCGGCAGGCGCGCGGCCGATTTACCGCGGGCGCGGGTCCCGGCGTGCTCTCGCTGCAGGCACCCGAGCGGCGAGATCGTGGCGCTTGGGTCCGGTGATTTGCTACGAAGATATTCTGCAGGGATTATTTGCGCGGCGTCGGGCAGCTGCACCCAGACCTGCTCGTCAATCTGACCATCGATTCATGGTTTGGCGCCGTCAGCGAGCCGTGGGAACACCTGGCGCTCGCCGGTGTTCGCCAGCGTCGAGCTGCGCGTCAGCCTGGTGCGCGCGGTGAATTCCGGCGTGTCCGCGCTCATCGATCCCGAACGGCCGCGTGCTGCAAAAAGACCTATGCCGACGATCCCTACCGCCAGCCGCGACGCCGCCGACGGCATGTGGTCAGCGGCGCCCGGCATGTCCGGGGGGCCACACCCTATTCGTGGCCGTGGGAAATTTGTTCGCCTATCTCTGCTTGGCCGCGACGCTGCTCGCTGTTGGCTTGGCGCTGGCTCCGAACCTGCGCCGGCGTCTACGCCGTCGTGTTGATCTTGGACCCGATCGCTAGCTGCGCAGCCTGCGCGGATTGGACCGGCTGTGCCGGCTGAGTGACCCGTGCGGCCTGCGCGGCTTGCGCCGGCGGCGCGCCCAGCACCTGCGCCAGCGAATCAAAAAGTGTGCTGAACAGGTTCGGTGTGCTCGCGGGCTGGCCCGGGGTGCTGCTGGTGCTGCTGGTGCTGCTGGTATCTGAAGTGGAATCCAAATCCATGCCCTTTTTGTGGCCGTGGCCATGCGGGTGGATGTTCATGCTGGGAAGAGCTGCTGTTGCCGAAGATGCGATTGCGGTCGGGGACATGAAAGTTTGCTCCTGAGTTAAATCACGCTAAAGCGGCAACAATTTGCCGCCTACCGTCGCCGGCGGCATCGCGTTGCCGCGCGCCACCCCTTGACCTGCCTGTGCGGCCGAAATCCGGCCCACCGAATGTAGTAAGCAGGTTTTGTGCCAAGATCTCGATCAAGGATCTTTTTCGTGTAGGCGGGCAGCGCAACATCGCATCAGAAAGCAGGCACTTCGCGTACCAATCGGCATCTGCCAGAATTTCTGGCATGAAGGAGCTGCAGGTCGGTGAGCACGACGTGCTCGCATTTTTGAAGCCCGACACGATGTGGGGTGCGCTCGCCTACTTGTTCCTGTTTGTGATCGTCGCGCTGCTGTTGTCACGCGGCCTGCGCGCCGCACTGCATGCGTCAATGCTGCGCAGTGGACACATCGACCGGACTGCGATCAGCTTCTTGCAACAATTGGGGTCGGTGCTGATCTGGGTGGTCATGCTCATTTTGTACGCACATCTCATCCCGGTGCTGCGCTCCATGGGCACCGCGCTGCTGGCGGGTGCCAGCGTGGCATCGGTGGTCATTGGTCTGGCGGCGCAATCCACTTTGGGTAATTTGATCGCGGGCGTATCGATCACGCTCTACCGGCCGTTTCGTTTGGGCGACACGCTGCAGGTCACCGCGCCCACCGGCACGGATGTCGGTGTCGTCGAACTGATTTCCCTCGGATACACGACGTTGCGGGCGCCGGCCGGTCATCTGATCGTGCTGCCGAATGCGATTGCGGCCAGTCAGGTGACCATCAATCTGAGTACGACATTTGCGCCATGGCCGTTCAATGTAACCATTCGTTTGAGCCGTGACGCCGACACCGAGACAGCCCGACAGCTGGCGCTCAATGTTGCCGCCGAGAACGTCGGTGACAAGGCCGTGGTCGGGTGTTTTCTCACCAAGGTTGACGCGGCCGCTATCACTCTGGAACTGCGCCTCCAGGCACCCGACGCCCTCGGCCGCGACCGATTGCGATCGAAGATGCTGTCCGCACTAGCGCAACGATTCTCGCAGGCAAAGATTGGCTCGAGCGGCGCTGAACTGCCGGCTTTCTCCTAGAACGGCAATGGCCGGATATCGGGATCGACCCAAGTCCTGCGGGCTGCGACCGAGAACAGCCTCGCCCTGGACCAGTAGGCCAGCAGCCAGTCGGGATCGCCCAATGGGGAAGCCAGCAGTGCATTGCAGGAGCGGCAAAGGCCATTGCCCGCATTGCGCGCGAGAAAATCCCGGGCCGCGCGAATTGAAGCCTGCGTGATCGTTTCATGATAGCCCGCGGTGTCGGAATTCACCGTGCCGGTGGCCTCGTTGTAGCGGCGAATGAGCTGCGGCATGTCGCCTGCGGCATCCAGGTCTTTTCGGCAGGAGAGCACCCAAATGGTGGCTGCAAAATGCGCCGCATGTGTCCATGCGGACTTCGGCAACGTAAGATCGATGAGACCGCTGCCGATGGCGGCGATTGCATCGTCCGAGTCAAACGGTTTGAATGTTCGCAAGAGGATGAATGTTTGCATGCGGAATCGTGCTTGTCACTTGCGCACCAGGCGGTTTAGGCTTGCTCGCCGCACTGACATGGGAAACCGGAATGTTCAAAGTATTCGTGGCTTGCACGGCCCTCGCAATCTTGACGGTAGGACCTGCGCAGGCTCGTCCGTTCACGGCCAAGGATCTGGCGCTCCTGGATCGAGTCTCAGATCCCCGCGTCTCGCCCGACGGCCGCTTGGTCGCGTACAACCTGCGCTCAACCGACTGGGATGCCAACCGGGGTTTCAATGCGCTTTGGGTGATGGACCGGGATGCTGCAAACTCACCGCCGCGTCTCATCAGAGACCAGGAAAGATCACCCACAGCGCCGCGTTGGTCAGCCGACGGTAAATGGCTCTATTTCCTCTCTTCGCGCTCCGGTTCCGTCCAGGTTTGGCGTATTCCTGCTGATGGCGGGACCGCCGCACAGGTTACGAAATTGCCGCTTGACGTGGACATTTATCGCCTCACCCCGGACGGCCGGGCATTGGTGTTGGCGATCAACGTGCACCCGGAGTGCGACACACTGGCCTGCAGCAAAAGCAAAGACGAAGCAATCGCAAAACAGAGAAGCACCGGCACGGTGTACGACAGCGCGACGCCGCGATTTTGGGACAGCTACCTCGA
This sequence comes from uncultured Gammaproteobacteria bacterium, assembly GCA_963787695.1. Taxonomy (GTDB): domain Bacteria; phylum Pseudomonadota; class Gammaproteobacteria; order Steroidobacterales; family Steroidobacteraceae; genus Bog-1198. The sequence goes on along the minus strand of CAWBDX010000002.1, from coordinate 2,906,946 downwards.
CGGCCGCTATATCGGTCTGTTTGCGGTCCGTTTGGGCGGCGACGCGCAGCCGATCGATGCGGTCCCGCTGACTCGAAACTATCAGGCCGACATCGTGGCAAAGCCCGATGGCGATGACTCTTCATTCGTGATCACGGTAGACGGTGTGGTTATATTTTCCGCCCGGCCCTCCGGATCCGCTCAGGGACTCGGGGACCCAAGCAGCCTCTATTCGGTTCCGCTCGACGGGAGTAAGCCGCCTCAAAGGCTGGACCCAGCGGCGACCACGTCGGACGGCTCGCCGGCCGTCTCGCCGGACGGATCGCGGCTGGCGTACCTCGCTCGAAAGCCTCCGACCTTCACCGCGCCTCGCGCGCAAATCATGATTCGCGAGATGCAAGCCGGCGTAACTCGCCCGCTTACGCAGGGCTTCGATCGTTCTCCCGATTCGATCAGATGGTCGATTGATTCAAAAACCCTGTATGCCCTCGCCGAGGACACAGGTCAGGGGCGCATTTACGCCATCAGCGTAGCGACGGGCGCCGCCAAACCGCTCACGGCAAATGGCCACGTCGGCAGCGTTGACTTGGCAAAGGACGTGATCGTCTACAGTCGCGACGCACTCGATTCACCGGCCCAGGTATACGAACTCAACTCAGCCGGCTCGCCGCGTCCCCTCACCCATGTGGGCGAGGAAGCGCTGGCGCAAACGCCTTTGTCGAGCTTCGAAGCTTTCAGCTTCCCAGGGTGGAATGACGAAGCGGTGCACGGGATTGTGGTTAAACCCACCGACTACCAGCCCGGTCAAAAATACCCGGTGGCATTTCTCATTCACGGTGGTCCGCACGGAACGTTCGGCAATGCGTGGAGCTACCGCTGGAACCCGCAGGTTTGGGCCGGCATGGGCTACGCCGTCGTCATGGTCGATTTTCACGGATCGAGCGGCTACGGCGAAACCTTCGCGAAGTCCATCATCGGCCACTGGGGCGACCGGCCGCTGACGGATCTGCAGAAGGGCTGGGCGTACGCACTGTCGCGCTACGACTTTCTTGAACGCCGATCAAGCATGCGCGCTGGGAGGATCCTACGGCGGATATATGATTGCTTGGATCGCCGGGAACTGGGCGAAACCGTGGAAATGTTTGGTGGACCATGACGGCGTGTTCGACATCCGGCTGATGTCCTACTCCAGCGACATTCCCGGATTCTCACAAGCGCAAAATGAAGCCTGGACGTGGGTCAGAACCCGGAGGCCGCGGAGCGCTTCAATCCCATCGATCATGTCGCCGACTGGAGCGTGCCCTTATTGGTGGTGCACGGCGGCCGCGACGATCGCGTGCCGCTGGATCAAGGGATGGGTGCCTACGGTGCGGCTCAGCTGCGCCACGTTCCCAGTCGAGTTGCTATATTTTCCTGACGAGAATCACTGGGTGCTCAAACCGCAGAATTCCGTTCAATGGTATGCGACGGTCGAGGCGTGGATGAAGCGTTGGCTGGGCGGCTAGTGGAGTAAAGCTCAAACGCCGCGGCGGCGACGCCAAACCGCCAAGGCCAACAGCGCGCCGGCGCCGATGACCACCGGATAGTTGCCGAGCCGCGCGTACGGAGTCAGGCCCGTCATGGGCTGCACGTTGGCGCGCAGCACCGCCTCTTGGAACTGCGGCAGGCGCGCGACGATCTCGCCCTGCGGGACCGATAGCCGCGGTGATGCCGTCATTCGCGGCGCGCACCAGAAAGCGCCCTGCCTCGAGCGCGCGCATCCGCGCGATCTGCAGATGCTGATGCGGCGCGGTCGAATCGCCGTACCAGGCATTGTTGGTCACGTTGATCAGCAAGGTCGCTTCCCGCAGCACCTTGCAGCTGCTGGCTGCCGAAGGCATCCTCGTAGCAAATGGTCAAGCCCGAGCTTCTGCCCCGCGGCGCTCAGTATCGGCTGGCGCGGCGCACCGGGCGTGAAGTCATCATAGGGCAGACTCATCAGCCGCATCCACGGCGCACGAACGGCCGGGCACCGGGAAGTATTCGCCGAACGGCACCAAATGCCGCTTGTAGTACCAGCCGCCGCCCGCGTCGCTCAGCACCAAGATGCCATTGAAGATACTGTTTGGTTTGCGGGCCGATAGTCGACCGAGCCCGATCGCAAAATCGGCGTCGTGCGCGCGTCCCTGCTCCTTGAGCGCCGCAGATAGTCCGGAATATCAGTCGACAGCACACGGGCAGCGAGGCTTCCGGCCAGATGATGAGCCGGGCACCCCAAGCCTGGCCGGTCAGCTTCAGATAGCGCTGCATGGTGAGCTCGCGATTTTTCGCCTGCCACTTCTGATCCTGCGACACGGCGCCTTGCACGGCGGCGACGGCACTGGCGAGCTCCGGCCGGATGCGTCCATGGCACGCCAGCAGCGCCGGCACGAGAAACAAATCAAGGCGACGGCGCCGAGCGCCAAGCCGCGCCGCGCCAGCGGCACGGCCGGCATGAACACCACGTTGATCGCCACCGCGATCAACGCCGCCGCCCAGGTCACGCCGTAGACGCCGAACAGCGGCGCCCAGCCCGCCAAGGGCGAGTCGATCATTGCATAGCCGAGCGACAGCCACGGGAAGCCGCTGAGCAGCCATCCGCGCAGCCATTCGAGCAACACCCACAGCGCCGGCAGCACCAACCAGTCCCGCGTCGCGCCGGGCTTTGAGCCAGAATCGATTCGCCAGGTAGCACAGCGCGGCCAGATAGAGCGACATCGCCGCAATCAGCGCGGCCTGCAGCAGCAGCGTCAGCCACACCGGCACCAAGCCGAATACGTGCAGGCAGGTGTAGAGCCAATAGGTGCCGAAGGCGAACAGCCCCAGACCGAATGCAGCGCCCGTCCAGCCGGCGCGGCGCGGCGGCAGTCCGCGGATCAGCGCGAACAGCGCCGCGGGCGCCAACAGGGCGAGCGGCCACCAGCCAAAAGGCGCGAAACCAAGATTGAAAGCTGCGCCGGCGGCAAACGCGGCGATGAGGCGCGCCACGGCCTGTTTCCACTGCGCGGCGTCGGGCCGCGCACGGCGACGTTCAAGCGCTCGACTCGTCGGCGGCGGGCGGCTCGATATCGATGGGAGCGATCACGCGCAACAGATCGATGCGGCGCCGATCGGCGCGCAGGATGCGAAACTCCAGCTCGCCGATCTTGATGGTTTCTCCGCGGCGCGGCAGCCGGCCGAACTCCTGCATCAGCAAACCGCCGATCGTGTCGTATTCCTCATCGGAAAACGCGCGTGGAAAAATATTGATTGAAATCGGCGATCGGCGTCAGCGCGCGCACGGTGAATTCGCGCGGACGCTCCTTGCGAATGGTCTGGTCATCCTCGACGTCGTGCTCATCATCGATCTCGCCGACGATTTGTTCGATGACATCCTCGATGGTGACCAAGCCGCACACGCCGCCATATTCGTCGACCACCATGGCAATGTGATTGTGGCTGCGGCGAAATTCCTTGAGCAGCACATTGAGGCGCTTGCTTTCGGGAACGAATACCACCGGGCGCATGTATTCGCGGATCTCGAAATCCTCGTCCGCCGCGGCCTGCAAGCGCAGCAAATCCTTGGCGAGCAATATTCCCAGAATTTGATCGCGGTCTTCGCCGATCACCGGGAAAGCGCGAGTGCCCCGATTCGACCACCAGCTCGACCAGCTTCTCGGGCGACTCGTCGCGCTCGACGAACACCATTTGCGAGCGCGGCACCATGATGTCGCGCACCTGCATGTCCGCGACCGCCAGCACGCCTTCGAGCATGACCAGCGCATCGCCGTCGAACAGTCCGCGCTCGCTCGCCTCGCGCAGATTCTCGACGAGTTCCGCAAGATCCCGCGGTTCGCCGGACATCGACTGGGTAATGCGCTTTAACCAGCGGCCGGTGGTGCCGCCTTGAGGCTGTTCGGACATGGGGCTTAGAGCATACCGGATCAGCGGTACGGGTCTGAAAACCCAAGCCGATCAAGGATTTGAATCTCCCGGGCGGCCATTTTCCTGGCCTCCGCCGCGGCGCTCGTGATCGAAACCCAGCAGGTGCAGCACGCCGTGGATCGTCATATGCGCCCAATGCGCCTCGAGCGTTTTGTCCTGCGCGCGCGCCTCGAGCGCGACGAGCGGGCGCGCAAATCACCAGTTCGCCCAGGAAAGATCGGCCATCGGGAGCGATTCCCGGCGCCGGCAAATGACAGCACGTTGGTGGGCTTGTCCTTGTGCCGATAGCGCGCGTTCAAGCTGCGGCTGCGCGCCTGGCCGACGATGCGCACGGACAGCACCCAGGGTCTGCGCGAGCGGCGCGAGCGCCGCCTCGGCCCACGCGGCTCAGAGCCGCGCGGCTCGGCGCCCAGGGGCTGCGCGACGCGTAGCTCACATCGAGTTCGAGCCGCCGCGCCACTTGCCTCAGGCGCCGTCGTCTGGGCGAGCTCGCCTCATAGGCTTGCACGATTCGCTGCACCAGCGGATGGCGCACCACGTCGCGCGAGGTGAACATCGTGAAGGCGATGCCGCGCACGCCGCGCAAAATATCGATCACGGTGCGCAAACCCGATTGCTTGGAATTCGGCAGGTCGACCTGCGTGATGTCGCCGGTCACCACGGCCTTGGAGCCGAAGCCGATGCGGGTCAGGAACATTTTCATCTGTTCGTTGGTGGTGTTCTGCGCTTCATCCAGGATCACGAAAGAATCGTTCAGCGATCGGCCGCGCATGAAGGCCAGCGGCGCGACTTCGATGACGTTGCGCTCGATCAGCTTGGCCACCCGTTCGAAACCCAGCATCTCGTACAGCGCGTCATACATGGGCCGCAAATACGGGATCGACCTTTTGCGACAGGTCGCCGGGAAGAAATCCCAGGCGCTCGCCCGCTTCGACCGCCGGCCGAACCAGCACGATGCGCCGCACCTTTTCCGATTGCAGCGCCTCGACCGCGCAGGCCACCGCAAGATAGGTCTTGCCCGTGCCCGCGGGACCGATGCCGAAGGTCAGGTCGTGCGTGCGAACATTGTTGAGGTATTCGGTCTGATTGGCGCCGCGCGCGCGTATCGCGCCGCGCGCCGTGCGGACCTTCAGTTCCTCCGATTCCGTCTTGCCGTCGGCTGTCGTTGCCGTCCATGTCCAGCGCTTGCAGCGCAATGTGCACGCGCTCCGAATCCACCGGCTCGCGCTGCGCGCGCGCATACAGGTCCTGCAGCACGGATTCCGCGCGCTCGATCGCCGGCGCCAGGCCGACCAGTTGAAAGCGATTGCCGCGCCGCCTCACTTCCACGCCCAGCCGCGACTCGATCAGGCGCAGATGTTCGTCCAGGGGACCGCAAAGCTCGACCAAACGGACGTTGTCCGCCGGAGCCAGCAGCACGTCGCGCGAGTCAACGGCACCGAACTCATGGCGGCCCGTCCGCGGCAAGACGGCCGCGCAGGGAATTGGGCATGGCCTCGGTGATGATCACGTCGGTAAATTTGTTCATGAGCGAGCCTCGGATTGTCGCGCGGGACCGTCGAAATTGACCCAGCGATTGTTGTCGGTGCGGCCGGCCAGCTGCGCCGGATTGCGCTTCGCCGGGCGCTCGACCAGCACGCGCTGCCGGCTGCCCACCATGCGCTGTGAAATGGCGCGCGCCTGGCCGTTCAGCCGCTGCTGCAGCAGTTCCAGCCGCTGCTGCTTGACCTCATGCGGCACCTCGTCGGGCAGCGCCGCGGCCGGCGTGCCGGGACGGCGGCTGTAGATGAAAGCTGAACGACTGATCGAAGCCCACTTCCGCCACCAGATTCATGGTCGCCAGAAAATCCTCGTCCGTCTCGCCGGGAAAACCGACGATCAAGTCGGTCGAAATGCAGATGTCCGGGCCGCACCGCGCGCAGCTTGCGCAGCTTCTGCTTGTACTCGAGCACGGTGTGCCCGCGCTTCATGGCGGCGAGAATGCGGTCGGAGCCGCTTTGCACCGGCAGATGCAGGTAATTATTGAGCTGCGGGACGTTCGCATAGGCTTCGATCAAGCTGTCGTTGAATTCGAGCGGATGCGATGTCGTAAAGCGAATGCGCTCGACGCCGTCGATGCGCCGCGACGAAATGAATCAGCGTCGACAGATCCGCGAGCGTGCCGTCCGCCATCGGCCCCGCGTAGGCGTTGACGTTCTGGCCCAGCAGCGTGATCTCGCGCACGCCCTGAGCCGCCAGGCGCTCAACCTCGGCGCAGCACCTGCTCGAATGGGCGGCTGATTTCCTCGCCGCGCGTGTAGGGCACGACGCAGAACGTGCAGTACTTGCTGCAGCCCTCCATGATGGAAACGAAGGCGGTGGCGCCGGTCGACGCGGGCCTCCGGCAGGCGATCGAATTTTTCAATTTCCGGAAAACTGATGTCGATTTGCGATCGGCCGGAGTGCTTTCAGTCCTTGGATCATCGCCGGCAAGCGGTGCAGGGTCTGCGGGCCAAACACCAGATCCACGAACGGCGCGCGCGCGGTGATCCCCTCGCCTTCCTGGCTCGCCACGCAGCCGCCGACGCCGATCACCACATGCGGGCGCTGTTGCTTGAGCAGCCGCCATTCGCCCAAGCAGCGAGAACACCTTTTCCTGCGCCTTTTCGCGCACCGAACAGGTATTGACCAGCAGCACGTCCGCTTGCGCCGGGTCGTCCGTGCGCGTCATGCCATGCGCGGCTTCGAGCACATCCCGCATCTTGCCGGAATCGTACTCGTTCATCTGACAGCCGAAGGTTTTTATGTATAAAAGACCGGGCATTTAGCGACATGGGCTCGCGGGGAAAAGGCCGCTAAGATACTAGGAACCATGGCAATACGCGAAGTTCTCAAAATGGGCGACCCCCGGCTGCTGGCGGTCGCGCAGCCGGTAGCGCGAATTCGGCACGCCCGAGCTTGAAAACCTGCTCACCGATATGCGGGACACCATGCGCAATCTCAATGGCGCGGGGCTCGCTGCGCCGCAAATCGGCGTTGGCCTGCGCGTGGTGATTTTCGGTTTCGAGGAGAATCCACGCTATCCGGAGGCGGATGCCGGTGCCCTTCACCGTGCTCATCAACCCCGAACTGACGCCGCTGGGCGATGATCCAGGACGAGGGCTGGGAGGGATGCCTGTCGGTTCCCGGCATGCGCGGTCTGGTGCCGCGCTACCGCGAATTGCGCTACACGGGATTCGATGCGGCCGGGAAGCCGCATCGATCGCACGGTGAAGGACTTTCACGCCCGCGTCGTGCAGCACGAGGTCGATCACCTGGATGGAATTCTGTATCCGCGCCGCATCCGCGACCTGAGCCAGTTCGGCTTCAATGATGCCCTGTTTCCCGGCGAAGACCTGGACGACGAGTAGCGGGCGCACTCGGCATCACCGCCGCGAAAATCACGCCGCATCGAAAATAATCACGCCGCGTCCTTGCTTGCCCGCATTCAGATCCGCAAACGCGCGCGGCGCCTCATCGATCGAGTAAGTGCGCGTGATCAGTTCATCGAGTTTCAGGCGCCCGCTGCGATACAGGCCGATCAGCCGCGGAAAATCCAGCTGCGGGCGCGCCGATCCGTACATGCTGCCGGTCAGGGTCTTCTCGGTCGTCGCGACCTGCTGCGCACCCAGCGCGATCTGCTCCTTGGGGCCGGCGATGCCGACGATCACCGCAGTGCCGCCGCGCCGCAGTACGCCCCACGCCATTTCCGAACTCTTGCCCGTTCCCACGCAATCGAAAGCGTAGTCCGCGCCGCCGCCGGTCAGCTTGTACAGATCCTTGGCGGCATCGTCCTTGCCGCGTGATGTTGTAGCCATGCGTCGCGCCGAATTGCTTCGCCATCTCGAGTTTCTCATCGCTGGTGTCGACCGCGACGATCATGCCGGCGCCGGCGATGGCGCAGCCCTGGATGGCATTCAATCCGACGCCGCCGCAGCCGAAAATGACCGCGATCGAACCCGCCTCGACCTTGGCGGTGTTGACCGCGGCGCCGACGCCCGTCATCACCCCGCAGGCAATCAATGCCGCTCGGTCGAGCGGCATGCTGTGGTCGATCTTGACCACATTGTCCATGTGCACGGTCGCATATTCAGCCATGACGCCGCAGCCGCAGAACACGTTGAGATCCTTGCCCGCGGAATCGCGGGTACGCACTGTGCCGTCCGGCAGCGTGAACAACGCCTTCAACGATTGCACGCAGAGTTGCGGGCGGCCGGTCTGGCAATAGTGGCAATGTCCGCACATGCTCACGAAGGAACTGACCACATGATCGCCGACCGCGTAATTGTCGACGCCATCGCCGACGGCGACGATGACTCCGGCGCCTTCGTGGCCCAGCACCAACGGCAGCGGATAATTGAATGCGTGCCATTGGTCGCCGACAAATCGCTGTGGCAGACGCCGCAGGCGGCGATGCGCACGGTCACCTCGCCGTGCCGCGGCGCTGCGACTTCGATTTGTTCAACCAAGACCGGCTTGCCGACTTCGCGCGCCAGAACTGCTTTCGCCAATTGAGCCATTGAGTGTTTCCTATTCGCGGGTGAGCGCAGCATAGCGCTGCAAATGCGTATCGCTGTCGCCGAACATCAATTCGGCCGCGGTCAAGCCGCTTGAACCAATGGCTGACGATGAGTTCATCGGTCATGCCCATGCCGCCGTGCAATTGCACCGCCTGCTGGCCGACGAAGCGGCGGCCTGGCCGATCACCGCCTTGGCCGCCGACAGCGCGCGGCGCCGCTCGGGCACATTCGTCGTCGGCGCAGCGCAGCGCCGCCAGATAGCTCATCGATCGCGCCTGCTCCAGGTGAATCAGCATGTCGGCGATGCGATGCTGCAACGCCTGGAATCGGCCGATGGGCACGCCGAATTGCTGGCGCGTACTGCACGTACTCGACGGTGGCATCGACGCAGCGCCTGCATGACGCCCACGGCTTCGGCGCACAGCGCCGCGAGCCCGATGTCGAGCGCCGCTTCGATCGCCGGCAGCGCGCGCGCCCTCGGCGCCGAGCCGGCTGCCGGCCGGCACTTCGACGCCTTGCAGATACACATCCGCGGCGCGCTGACCATCGATGGTGGGATACGAGTCCAGCTTCAACCCCTGGCGCGTCGCGCGGCACCCGAAACAGCGAGACGCCCTTCGCGTCGCCAGGCTCGCCGGAGGTGCGCGCCGAGACGAGCAGCGTGTCGGCGGCGCCCGCGTGCATGACCACGGCCTTGTGGCCGTCGAGCCGATAGCCATCGCCGGACTTGCGCGCGCGCGCGTGGTCACCCACTGAGTCTCGAAGCGCGAGTCGGGCTCGAAATGCGCGAGCACCGCGATCGCCTCGCCGCTCGCCATGCGCGTCAACAGCTCCGCGGCCGCCGCATCGTCGGCGAAGGCGCGCAGCACCGCGGTCGCGATCACCGCGCTGCTCAAGAAGGGCTCGAGCAGCAAGCTTCGGCCGCAGGCACCCATCATGGCTCAGGGTTTCCAGCGGGCCGAATCCCAGGCCGCCCTGCGCCGCCGGCACGTTGAGCGCCAGCACGCCGAGCTCCGCCAATCCGCGCCACACCGCCTTGTCCCAACCCGCCGCGGAAGCGTTGATGGCGCGAAATTTTTCGAACGTGTATTGCTCGGTCAGATAGCGCTCGACCGTCTCGTGCAGCTGCCGCTGCTCGTCGCTGAATTCGAAGTTCATGGTGCGGCTCGCTCTTAAAGGCCAACGATCATCTTGGAGATGATGTTTTTCTGAATTTCGTTGGTGCCGCCGAAAATCGACAGCTTGCGCTGATTCATGTACGCCGCAGCCAGGGTCGCGGCGTAGCGCGGTCCCGGCGGCTCGCGCGTCGGATCCGCATTGCCAGCCCGCCTCCATGGCTTCGCGGCGAAACGGCAGCGCGTAAGGGCCGACGGCGCGCATCAAGAGTTCGGAGATGCGCTGCTGCGATCTCGGTGCCGCTGATCTTGAGAATCGATGCCTCCGGGCCCGGCGCGCTGCGAGCCGCGCTCTGCGGACAGCACGCGCAGATTGGTGATTTCCAGCGCCCACAGGTCGATTTCGACCTGCGCGATATGCGCGGCGAACAACGGATCCTCGATCAGCGGCCGGCCATTCTTGCGCTTCGCTGCGCCGCGATGCGCTTCAGCCGCGCGAGCTCGCGCTTGGCGCCGCCGATGCCGGCGATATTGGTGCGCTCGTGGCCGAGCAGAAACTTGGCATAGGTCCAGCCCTTGTTCTCCTCGCCGATGCGATTTTCGACCGGCACCTTCACATCCTCGAACCAGATCTCATTGACCTCGTGGCCGCCGTCCAGCAGCGTGATGGGCCGCACCGTGATGCCCGGACTCTTCATGTCGATCAACAGAAAGCTGATGCCGGATTGCTGCTTGGCCTGCGGTGTCGGTGCGCACCAGGCAAAAAATCCAATCGGCATATTGGCCGAGCGTGTTCCAGGTCTTCTGGCCGTTGACGATGTAGTGATCGCCCTCGCAGCACCGCGCGGGTCTTGAGCGATGCCAGATCCGAGCCGGCGCCCGGTTCCGAGTACCCCTGGCACCACCATTCGTCGCCGGAGCTGATCTGCGGCAGAAATCGCTGCTGCTGGGCGGCATTGCCGAACGCCATGATCACCGGCGCCACCATCTTGGTGCCGAAGGGAATCAGCCGCGGCGCGCCCGCCTGCGCCGACTCCTCCTCGAAGATGTATTGCTGCACGGAATTCCAGCCCGGGCCGCCGAACTGCTTGGGCCAGCCCATGCCGCCCCAGCCCCGCTCGTGCAGGCGTGCGCTGCCACATGCACATGATCCTCGCGGCTCAATTCGTAGCCGTTCAGGACCTTGTCGCGGATCTGCGCGGGCAGCTTTTCCCGCAGGAAGGCGCGAACTTCCTCGCGGAAGGCCTGTTCCTCCTCAGTAAATTCTAGACGCATAGGGGAAGTTTCCGCTTAAATTCTGTTCTGCAGAACAGAATTTAATTCTGAATTAGTGCAAAATTATGGGGATGCCGGTCAGGGGTTGTCAATGATGCTGACGAGGAAGCCGAACATCTCCGCGGTCACGGCGGCCGCCAAAGCCGACCGCCATTTCGTGAATGCATTGGGCGCGCGGCCTGGAGGTCCTGGCCTGCTTTCGCCACGGCGATCGCATGCTCGGCAATCAGGATCTGGCACGCGCCTGCGGTCTGCCGAAGTCCACCGTCTCGCGCCTGACGCAACACGCTGACCAAGCTCGGCTACCTGGTGTATGTCGAGGACAGCGCCAAGTACAGCCTGGGCATCGCCACCTTGAGCCTGGGCAGCGCCATGCTGGCGCGCCTGGACATCCGCAAACTCGCGCATCCTCGCATGCAGGAATTGGCCGAATTCGGCCAATGCATGGTGAGCTTGGGCACGCGCGACCGGCTGTCCATGCTGTACATCGATGTGGTGCGCGGCTCGGGCGCGGTCACCTTGAGCCTGGACATGGGCGCGCGCATCCAAATCGCGACCTCGGCGATGGGCCGCGCCTACATGACCGCGGTATCGGAAACCGAGCGAAGCGAAATCATGGAACGGGTGCGCGAGCTGGCCGCCGACGATCGCTGGCCGGAAATCAAAGCGGGCGTCGACCGGGCGATGACGCGACATCCGCGAACTCGGCGTGTGTTGCTCATTTGGCGAATGGCAGAAGGACGTCAACGGCATCGCCGTGCCCGTGCGGCCCGGGCGGCGGCCTGCCGCCCATGTCGATCAATTGCGGCGCGCCCGCCTACATGGTGTCGAAAGACTTCTTGCTGGAAAAGGTTCGCCCGCAGCTCATCGCGCTCGCCAATGAATTGGAAACCTCGCTCGGGACGCAAACCTAAAGAGACAGGGTCAAATCGGGCAGGCCAAAATCGGGGCTCGACAGATTTCTCGGGCTCGGCAAATATCTTTGCGTCGGCGTCGACCGCACGGCCCTGCCGGCGCGCCAATCGGACGGCGATTGACCGGTCCAGCGGCGAAACGCCCGCGTGAAGCAGCTGCCGGCGGAGAATCCCAGCAAATACGTGACGTCGCTGACGCTGTGCCGCGGCGCGCTCAAGTACGCCAGCGCCAATTCGCGTGCGCGTATCGTCGAGTATTTCCTTGTAGGTTGTGCCGCCTTCGCCCAATTTTCGCTGCAGAGTGCGGGCGCTCATGTTGAGAATTTCCGCGATGTCCTCCTGCGACGGCTCGCCGCTGCGCCAGTCGCTGCGTCAACACCTCGCGCACCCGCACTTCGATATTGTCGCGCTCGAGTTGCGACAGGTATTGAAGTGCGATCGCGTCATTGTGCCGCGCCAGTTCCGGATTGCCGCCGTCCAGGGGCCGCTCGATGCTCTCGCGGTCGAACACCAAGCGGGTCTCGCGGCGCATCGAACACCAATGGCGCGCGCAGCAATTTCAAGAAGTCATCGATCTTCGCGGGCCGCGAGCGGCGAAATTCGATGCGCAGCGGCGAATATTCGCGCCCGATCAGCGAGCGGCACATTCGCAGATAGAGCTGCCCACCACCGCATCGATGGGCTCATCGCCCAGATCGGTGGTCGGCGAGATGATGAAGTGATACTCGGAACCGCGCAGCAAGAACTCGATAGTCGACCGCATCGCTGACGATGTGACAATAGCGCTGCGCGCGCTCGAAGGCTTCCTTCAGGGTGGAACTTGCGGACATCCCGTAGCTCATGGCATGGAAACTGGTCGGCCTGATGTGGCTCGCGACCTTGAGCCCGAAAGCCGGGATCGCCGGTCGCGGCCAGCGCGATCTTCCACAGCCGCAGGCTGTAGGTTAACGGGCAGCGGGCGGTGGGGCCGTCGAGCGCATTTGGCATCGAAGCCGGCTTCGGCGAGCAGTGCCGCGCTGTCGCATCCGGCGGCGTCCAAAGCGCGGCAAATTGCCTTGACCCAGGAGCACAGTGTGGTTTTGCGCTACCCGCATCAGCCGCCGGTATCCGCACTGCTCTTGCGCCCAATTAGCCCTCAAGCTTAGAACGGAATGTCGTCGTCGAATTCCTCTTTGCCGCCCGGCCGGCGCCGGCGATTGATCATAGTCATCGCGCGGCGGCAGCGCTCGCGCCGCGGCACCGCGCTCAGCCGCCGCCTGCGCCGCCGCGCACCGCCTGCCGCGGCCGCCCAGCATTTGCATATTGTCGGCGATGATTTCCGTGGTAAATCGGTCATTGCCCTGCTTGTCCTGCCATTTGCGGGTTCGCAGCTTGCCCTCGACGAACACCTGCGAGCCCTTGCGCAGGTATTCGGCGGCGATTTCGCCCAAGCGGCCGAATAGCGCAATGCTGTGCCATTCGGTGCGCTCCTGTTGCGCCCCGGAAGCCTTGTCCTTCCAAGATTCGCTGGTGGCGATCCGGATATTGGTGACCGTCATGCCGCTCGGCATGGAGCGGGTTTCGGGGTCGGCGCCCAGGTTTCCGACCAGAATGACTTTGTTTACGCCGCGCGCCATGTCCTTCCCCTAAGCCTCAATTCAGTGCCGCACTATTGTACACGCCGAGTCACCGCCCCAATATCGGCGCTTGAGGCGCGCAATAGCGCAGATATGCGCCGCAGCCCAAGCCAGCGGCCCAGGGGGCGTTTTACCCGCACTTGACGCGGCGCGTATAGTAATCGGTTAGATGCAAAATATCCGAATCCGGGGTGCCCGGACCCATAACCTGAAGAATATCGATCTCGACCTGCCGCGCGATCGATTGATCGTATTGACCGGCCTGTCGGGTTCCGGCAAGTCCTCGCTGGCCTTCGACACCATCTACGCCGAAGGCCAACGCCGCTATGTGGAATCGCTGTCCACTTATGCCCGGCAATTCCTGTCGATGATGGAGAAGCCCGACATCGACACCATCGAGGGTCTGTCGCCGGCCATTTCCATCGAGCAGAAATCGACTTCGCACAATCCGCGCTCCACTGTGGGCACGGTCACGGAAATTTACGATTATCTGCGCCTGCTGTACGCGCGCGCCGGCACGCCGCGCTGCCCCGATCACCAAATCGATCTCGCCGCGCAGACGGTAAGCCAAATGGTGGACGCCGTGCTCGCAGCATCCGGAAGGCACCGCCCTGATGCTGCTCGCGCCCGGCCATCGCCGAACGCAAGGGCGAACACGCCGAACTCATCGAGGAACTGCAGGCCGGCGGCTTCGTGCGCGCGCGCATCGACGGCAAGGTGGTCGAACTGGATCAGGCGCCCAAGCTCGACGTGCGCCGCAAACACACCGTCGAGGCCATCGTCGATCGATTCAAAGTGCGGCCGGATTTGGGACAACGCCTGGCCGAATCCTTCGAAACCGCCCTGCGGCTGGGTCAGGGTGTCGCACGCATCGCCTACATGGACGATCCGGAGCGTGCCGAACTGGTGTTCTCCGACAAATTCGCCTGCCCGATCTGCAATTATTCCTTGAGCGAACTTGAACCGCGGCTGTTCTCCTTCAACAGCCCGATCGGCGCCTGTCCCACCTGCGACGGACTGGGCACACAGGAGTTCTTCGATCCTGACAAAATCGTCGCGAATCCGCATCTGTCGCTGGCCGGCGGCGCGGTGCGCGGCTGGGACCGGCGCAATGCCTATTATTTTCAGTTGATTCAATCGCTGGCGCGGCACGCCAAGTTCGACATCGAAGCGCCGTTCGAGACCTTGCCGCAGAAAATCAAGGACCTGGTGCTGTTCGGCAGCGCCGATGAGCAGATCGAATTCAAGTACCTGGATGGCAAGGGCGGCACCGTCAACGCGCAGGCACACCTTCGAGGGCATCGTCCGAAATCTCGAGCGGCGCTACAACGAGACCGAATCGGTGGCGGTGCGCGAGGAGCTCGCCAAGTACCGCTCCTCGCAGGCCTTGTCCCGATTGCCTGGGAACGCCGCTTGAATCGCGCCGCGAGAAACGTCTTCGTCGACGGCAAGAGCGTGCCCGATGTCTCGGCGCTGTCGGTGGCAGCGCGCGTTGGAGTTCTTCGGCAAGCTCAAGCTCGCCGGGCTGGCGCGGCGAAATCGCGGTCAAGATCGTCAAGGAGATCGGCGATCGCCTGGGGTTCCTCGGCAATGTCGGACTCGGATATCTCACGTTGAACCGCAGCGCCGACACCTTGTCCGGCGGCGAAGCGCAGCGCATCCGGCTCGCGAGCCAGATCGGCTCGGGATTGGTCGGCGTCATGTACATTCTGGATGAGCCGTCGATCGGCCTGCATCAGCGCGACAATCAGCGCCTGCTCGACACGCTGGTCAATTTGCGCGATCTCGGCAACACGGTGATCGTGGTCGAACACGACGAGGATGCCATCCGCCAAGCCGATCATGTGGTCGATTTGGGCCCCGGCGCGGGCGTGCACGGCGGCAAGGTCGTGGCGCAGGGAACGGCGGCCGAGGTTGCCGCGCATCCCGACTCGATCACCGGACAGTACTTGAGCGGCCGGCGCCGCATCGAGATTCCCGGCACTGCGGCGCACGCCGGATCCGAAGCGCATGCTGCGCGTGATCGGCGCGACCGCCAACAATCTGAAGAAAGTCACGGCGGAATTTCCGCTGGGACTGATGACCTGCGTCACCGGCGTATCCGGTTCCGGCAAATCGACGCTCGATCAACGACACGCTGTTTCGTGCGGTGGCCACGCAGCTCAACCATGCGTCGGCCGGCACCGCGCACTTCGATCGCATCGAGGGTCTGGATTACATCGATCGGGTGATCGAAATCGATCAGAGCCCGATTGGGCGCACGCCCGCGCTCCAACCCGGCCACCTACACGGGTCTGTTCGCGCCGATCCGCGAGATTTTCGCCGCCGTGCCGGAATCGCGCGCGCGCGGCTATGAAGCCGGCCGCTTCAGCTTCAACGTCAAGGGCGGGCGCTGCGAGGCCTGCCAGGGCGACGGCGTGATCAAGGTCGAAATGCATTTTCTCGCGGACGTCTACGTGCCCTGCGATGTCTGCAAGGGCAAACGCTACAACCGCGAGACCCTGGAAATCCGCTTCAAGGGCAAGAACATTCAGGAGATTCTCGATCATGACGGTCGAGGACGCGCTGCCGTTCTTCTCCGCGGTGCCGACGGTGCAGCCCAAGCTGCAAGACCCTGCTCGACGTGGGCCTGTCGTACGTGCGCCTGGGCCAGAGCGCGACCACGCTTGTCGGGCGGCGAGGCGCAGCGCGTCAAGTTGGCGAAGGAACTCTCGAAGCGCGCCACCGGGCGCACCCTGTATATTCTCGATGAGCCGACCACCGGTCTGCATTTCGCGGACATCGCCCAGCTGCTGGTGGTGTTGCAGCGTCTGCGCGACGAGGGCAATACGGTCATCGTGATCGAGCACAATCTCGATGTCATCAAGACCGCGGACTGGGTCGTGGATCTGGGGCCCGAGGGCGGCGACGACGGCGGCCGCATCATTGCCGTCGGCACGCCGGAACAGATCGCGGCGAACAAGGCCTCCTACACCGGGCGTTATTTGCGGGCCACCCTGGCGGCGCCGCGTAGTTTCGAGCGCAAACGGGCGTGAGCGCATCGAGCGCCCGAGTCTTACGCGCGATGCGGACAGCGCGAGGCCGCCAAATTCGCGCCGCCTCGTCGGCGCACTGATCGGGGCCCTGGGCGGCGCCATCTACTGGTTGGCGTGCGCAAATCTGGCCTGCGAGCGTCGCGGTGATCCTGTCGATGGCCGCGACCGCGCTGCTGACCACCGAGTTTCAGCGCCACTCGCCGGCGACCCGCTTGATCTCTTGGGCCGCGTGTTTTGCCTGCTGATCAAGTACAACGCGCTCATGGCGCTGTCCGCCGCCAAGCTGCCCTTTGCGGTACCTCCGAACTTTGCGCTGGGCTTGATCATGATCTGCGGCCTACGCCGCCAGCTTCGCGCTGCGCGGTGTCGGCATGCGACGCGCGCTGAAAATTCCGCAGCCGAAAATCGCTCCTGGAGCTGGCTTTGCGCTGCTGATCGGCTTCGCGCCAGCCGCGCTGCTGGGCATTCCCGGCCTGATCGGGCTGGCGGGCGCCGTCGTCGTCGGCTTGGGTTGCGTCGCCTTGCTGAAGCTCAAGCAGTGCGGCCGGTTCGAGCAGTGCTGTGGATGCGACGCAACTGGTCACCGAGGCCTGCTTTTATTTGGGCGCGCTGGCGGCCTGGAGCTACGTTTGAGGCGGAGCGCCGTATGGCGCCATGGCGCGGGCCGCACTGCCGCATCCTCACGCGCCTCGATCCGGAAACTCGCGCACGATTTGGGATTGGCGGGACTTGCGCTGCGTGCGAGCCGCTATGGCCGGCACTGCAAGGTTCCGCCGACGTCTCGTCGGTGCGCTGTTTTGGGCTGCAGTTTTCTCATCCCTTGGGATTGGCCGCGGGCTTCGACAAGAACGGCGACTATCTGGATGCGCTCGGGCGCGCTGGGCTTCAGCCACATCGAGCTCGGCACCGTGACGCCGCGTCCGCAGCCCGGCAATCCGAAGCCGCGCATGTTCAGAATTCCGGGCAGCTGCGCGCTGATCAATCGCATGGGGTTCAACAACAAGGGCGTCGATCATCTGGTCGCCCGGCTCGCGCGCAGCCGCTACCGCGGAATTCGCGGCATCAGCATCGGCAAGAATTTCGATACGCCGCATCGAGAATGCCCAGGACGACTATGTCGCCTGCCTGCGCAAGGTCTACCCGCATGCGGACTACGTCGCCGTGAATGTCTCCTCGCCCAATACGGCGCGCCTGCGCGAACTGCAGGCGCGGCGACGGCCTGCAGCGCATTCTTGGCACGCCTGCTCGAGGAGCGGCGCGCGCTTGCAGGCAGCGCTTTGCGCAGACGCGTGCCGCTGCTGGTCAAGGTCGCGCCCGACCTGAACGCGGAGCAGATTCTCCGTGCTCGCGCAGGAATCTGCGCACGCTGGCAGCTCGACGGCGTGATCGCCACCAATACCTCCACTGATTTGAGCGTCCTGCGGCCGCCGCCGGCGGCTGCGCAGCGCGGAGGCTTGAGCGGCGCGCCGCTGCATCCCGCCTCGGTGAGGGTCATCGCCCAGCTGCGCGCCGAACTGGGCGCCGAGCTTTCCGATTATCGGCGTCGGCGGCATCGTGAGCGCGGACATGCGCCCGCGCGAGCTTGCGTGCGGGCGCGAATCTGTTGCAGATCTATACGGGCTTCGCGTACCGGGGCGCGGCGCTGCTCGAGGAAATTCTGCAGGCGTTGCCGGCATGATCGACGATGAGCTCAGTCGCAGCAGTTTCAGCGCGACGGCGCGGTCTGCATCCGCCAGCTGTTTCGGCCCCGAGGAGATGCAAACCCTGCGTCGCGGCATCGACGCGAATCTCGCCGCCTTGAGCCCGCGCGCCAAAGTGGCGAGCGCCGCCGATGATCCGGGGCGCTTCGTCGAGGACTTCTGCAACTGGCAGGATAATGCGCACTACCGGCGTTTCATCTTCGAGTCGCGCCCTGGCCGAAACCGCCGGCCGGCTGATGCAAAGCTCAACGGCGCGGCTGTATCACGACCATATGCTCACCAAGGAACCGGGCACGCGGCAGCCAACGCCCTGGCACCAGGATCAGCCCTACTACAACATCGAAGGACGCCAGAATGTGAGTTTCTGGATTCCGGTCGATCCCGTGAATCGCGAGTCCACGCTGGAATTCGTCGCCGGCTCGCACTTGGGACCGTGGCTGATGCCGCGCTCCTTCATGGATGCGCAGGCCAGGTGGTTTCCGGAAGGCACGCTGGCGGATCTGCCCGATATCGAGGGCAGCCGCGACGCCTACCCCATTCTCGGCTGGGAATTGCAGCCGGGCGATGCCGTCGGCTTTCACATGCTGATGCTGCATGCCGCGCGCGGCGTCGGCGAACGCCGCCGCCGCGTATTTTCCGTGCGATTTCTCGGCGACGACATCAGGCATGCGCCGCGCCGCTGGAAGACATCGCCGGAATTCCCGGGTTTGACGGATGAATTGGCCGCCGGCGCGCCGCATGGATCATGGCCTGTTTCCGCTGCTTTGGCGGGCACGCTGATGCAGAAAGCCGCGTGGACGATCTTTGTTTTACTGCTTATCTTCGCGTTCCTGTTCGTGACGCGTACCAGCCCGGCGCTGCCGCCGCTGGTGGGTTCGCATTTCGATGCCGCAGGCTTTCCCAACGCCTTCATGACTCGCGGCGGCTACACGGGATTCGTGCTGTGTCTCGGCTTGGCGGCGCCGGTGGCGTTGGTGGCATTGCTGACCCTGGTCTATTCGCGTGCCAACGACCTGAAACTTCCCAACCGCGACTATTGGCTGGCGCCGGAGCGCATCGCCCGGACCCGCGCGCGGCTCGTCGTGCACGGCGTGTGGTTTGGGTCGCTGCTCGTGACCATGGTGTGCTTCGTGCATTGGCTGGTGCTCGGCGCGTACCGTCGAGTGCCGCCGCAACTGTCCAACACATCCATCGATGCGGGCATGCTCGCGTTTGGTCTCATCAGCGGCGCATGGGTCGTCGCGCTGCTGATTGTCTTTCGCCGGCCCCGCGGCGATTAGCTCTCAGGGCGCATCAATGGCATAGCCGCGTGCGCGCAGCTCATCGAGAAAGCCGCCGGGCTCGATCAACATATCCATGTTCACGACCGCCAGGGTGACGCCGCCGCTGCGCAGGTGGCGCTCCATGTTCTCGAGCCAGGTGTGCTTGAGCTGCGCCAGCAGATCACCGGAACCCGCATCGACGGTGATTGCCGCACGACAGGCGCTGACTTCCTCGGCTTCCGGCAGGCCCTGGATGCGCTCGACGTTGCCGGTCGCCCACGCCCGCGCCCGGTCAATGAGGCGCGGCAGTCCGGTTTCGATGGTCGCCAGGCTGGCAGCCACGCACTTGTTTTCCGTTGCCTGCGGCAAGCTCTTCAGCGCGTCCAATACATCGCGCAATCCCGCGAACTTGAACTCCTCGATGCGCACGTGATGTTTGCGCGCAAGAGTCCGCACCTCCTCCGCAAGATCCAGCCGGGTGGACAAACCCACTCCATGCAGCGCGTCTTCCTCGAGAAATGCGGCCGCAATAATCGGCCTGAATTTCTCCCACTTGGCGGCATCCTTGGTGTAGTGGGAGCGTTGCGCGGCGAAGCGCGTATACAAATCCGCCGGCAGCACGTCCTTGAGCTTCTTGCCGTGGCCGACCATCAGCAAATCCCGCCGGGTGACAAACAGCCAAAGAGCGCGGGCCACGCCGATCTCGAACGGCTTGGCGACCAGCAGTTGATCCGTGTGGTCGAGCAGGGCTTCGAGCTGCTTTGAGCGCCAGGTCATATCTTTGGGCAGCGGTGACACGGTGCCGAATATCCACAGCTGCGCCGCGCCGCGGTACACATGCCAGAGCCCAGGGCCGGCGCGTTCGCCGGTGACGACGAGTTCCTCCACCGCAGCCGGCGATTCATCGGTCGGACCGGCTTTGCCCGGCAAAGCTGGTGCAAGCAGCCAAACGCCGGCCAGCAGACAACAAGATCCAAGTCTCTTCATGCCGAAGGCAGCGGAATGAACTCGATCTCCCCGGGCACCGGGGGAAATTGACGACTGACCCAGCGATCTTTGGCAAGTTCGATCCGTTCTCGAGTGGACGCCACGAAATTCCACCAAATGTAGCGCGGCGTCGGAAAGCGTTCGCCCCCCAGCAGCATCGCGCGAGTTTCGCCGGCCGCCCGCAACGGCGCCAGGGTTCCCGGCTCGAGCACCGCGAGCTGCCCTTCGGTAACCTTGACCGCGCCAACGGTGAGTTCGCCCCGCACTACATACACGGCACGCTCGGCATGCTCGGGCGGCACCTCGAGCGTGGCTCCCGGCGCAAACTGCGCATGCACGTACAGCGTCGGCCATAGCGTGGCGACCGGCGAACGCAGCCCGAATGCGTGTCCGGCAATGATCGACAGGTCGATGCCGTCGAAGGCGCGCTGCGGCAAAGCGCTCGCCGGGTAATGCGCGAAACTCGGTTCGACCTCTTCCTGACCATCCGGCAGCGCCACCCAGCTCTGGATGCCGTGTATCATCTCGCCCCGCGCGCGCGCCGGCTTCGGTGTTCGCTCCGAATGCGCAATACCGCGGCCGGCGGTCATCCAATTCACATCCCCGGGACGAATCTCGCGCACCGTGCCCAGACTATCGCGATGTTCGAGCGAACCCGAGAACAGATACGTCACCGTGGCGAGCGCGATATGCGGATGCGGCCGCACATCGACGCCATGATCCGGTTCGAACTGGTTGGGCCCATGTGATCGAAGAAGATGAAGGGACCCACCATCTGGCGCCCCGCGAAAGGCAGCACCCGGCGCACCACAAAACCGCCCAAGTCGCGCTGCCGGGCATCGATCAATTGTAGAACCGTCATTTTGCCATGGTAGCCGCAGTCACTGCGGAAATAACAGCTGCACCAGCAATTCCAGGGTCCAATTGCCGGCGCCGGGCGGCGCGACCACGTTGTAGTAGGCGGTCGCCTGCAGGTTTACCGACTGCTTGCCAACCTTGATGAGCTGGCCAAGCCCCAGCGAAATCGGCACCGTCCAACGGTTGCTGCCGTTCGCTTCCCAGTTGGCGGTGATCGTGGGAGAAAAACTCAGGTAGCGGTTGGCATTACCCTTGAATGTGTAATTGATCTCCGGCTGCAGCTGCATCTGGTTCACGGCGGGTCGGCCGCTGCCGCCGGCAAACGACCAGATGTTGTCGAGCAACGCACCGAAGGTCCATGTATCGCCGGACCACTGCGCCGCTGCGGCCGGACCTAAGCCCCACTTGCCCTGGCCCAACGCGTCATTGGTGGCGCTCGGGATCTGAACAACAGGCCCCACGCCCCACACCATCTTTCCTGTTCGGGCGGGCGATAAAAACGCTGCAAACTGGGTGTCGCCCACACCGTTGGTCGCGCTCCCGCGGGGAGCCGCCGCCGGCTGTGAGATCAGCGGCAATACGGTGCGCGTGATCACGCTCCAGTCGGCGTCCAGGGCGAAGGGAATCACCGGCTGAATGGTCAGGGTGTCCTGGACGTTTTTGTCCGGACCCACATTCAACAGGGCATCGTAGAAGAATTGTACATTGATGAGATTGGCGAGGGGATTCTTCGCTTCCCTGACCAGCGACTGCGCGTCTTGCGCAGCTGCGGGCAGTGCCAGAGCGGCAACCAGCACCGCGACCCCCAAGCCCGTGCAGATGTGTTCGCGAGCGCTGCTCCGCATACGGCATACTTGCACATCTTGCCAAGGAGCGCCGATGCTGACGCTGTACAGCACTGCGCTGTCCGCCAACGGACGGAAAGTCCTGGCGGCCAGCCGGCATCTTGAACTCGACATCGAAGTCCGCCTGGTAAACGTCTATCGCGGCGAGGGACGCCATGCCGCGTATCTGGCGATAAATCCGAGCGGCAAGATTCCAACACTGGTCGACGGGGATTTCATCCTGTACGAGTCAAACGCGATATTGCTGTACTTGAGCGAGGCGCATGGAAACTTCCGGTTGTGGTCTCGCGACCCTGAGCGGCGCGGCCGGATAGCGCGCTGGCTGTTTTGGGAAAGCGCACACTGGCAGCCGGCGCTGGCGGCGCTGTTGTCCGCCTGCGTCGGCCATCGCCTGCTGCCGAACCTGGTTGCTGCGCCCGCCACGCAGCCGGATTGGAGCGCGGCCCCATTTGCACCGCTGATGGACATGCTGGAGGCGAGCTTGAGCGCTTCGCCTTTTTTGGTTGGCGATGAGCTCTCGATGGCGGACTTCGCCGTCGCCGGGATGACGACCTATTTTGCCGCCGCGGGTTTTCCGTTCAAGAAATATCCGGCCTTCGACGATTGGTACCGCCGGATCGAGACGCTCGATGCCTGGCGCGCTACCCGGGAGCCGCTATGGTCCGCATAGCGTTCACCTAAACGTGCAATTTGGCCGCCAGGTCCAGCGTCGAATCCGCAATCACATCGACGGCCGTCGCGGGAACGCTTTCGCTTCGCCCAAGGCGCTCTTCTGGCCGTGCGATAAACGCGGTTCGCAGACCATTGGCGGCGGCAGCCTCGAGATCGCTGCTGTGCGAGGCGCACATCATGCACTCGCGGGGCTGAAGGTCGAAGGCATCGGCCGCCGCGAGATAAACCACAGGCTGCGGCTTGAAGTCGCGCGCCAGATCGGCCCCCAGTATCGCGTCCCAGCGAAAATCATTCCTGCGCGCAAGATCGCACATGATCGCGGTGTTCCCATTGGACACGGGAGCAATGAGAAAGCGTTGCCGAAGCGCCGCAAGACCCGCCGGCACGTCCTGCCACGCATCGAGCCGATGCCATGCCAGCGTCAACCGCGCCAGGTGCGTGTCGCTTAGGTTTTCGACTCCAAAGCTCGCCAGGACAATCTCCAGTGTGCGCCGATGCAGCACGTCGAGCTTGGTATACGGGATGCGGCCGGATCGGACTTGTTCCATGGCCGGCTGGTATTGATCACGCCATGCATCCGCGAAGGCAATCCAATCCAGCGAAACCTCGAGCGGCTTCAGCACCGATTCCGCATCGCGCGCAACCCCGCGTCGCCAATCGACCAGCGTGCCGAACACATCGAAGAACAACGCCCTGACGCCCTGCATGCGCATTCCCGGGCGGCGCCGCCGCTACGGCGCCGCCCGCTGTCTCAACTGTGGCTCAAGATGTCGATCGCGTGCTGCACCGAGTGCCGCGCTTCTTCGATCTCATGCTTCACTCGCTGCTGCAGACCCATCGTGTCGGGCTGATCTTCCTCGCCCGATACATCTTGTCTGGCCTTGTCAAGCAATTCCAGGGACTTGTGAAAGCGGCCGGTGCGCTCCAGGTGAGCATCGACCGGAACATGGTCCTGAATGCTCTTGCCGTCCATGATCGCCGCTTTCTTGATTTCGCCGATCGCCTTGTCGATATGCTCGACCGCATGCATGGCTTCCTGAGCCACCACGTCGCCGGCGCCCACCGTTTCGAGATGCGCGCGCGCATCGCGCAAATCGCTGAGCGCATGCAGATATGCGGGGTGCTTGCCGGGATTGTCCGCCCATGAGGGGGCCGCCAGAAACATTGTGACGCCAGCCGCGGCGACAATTTTCAGCATCGAGGAACGCATAGAGTTCTCCTGTTTTTGCCTGCAGACATACTGGCTTCGCACCCATTCCAAGTCACTTACGTTTGCGTAATGTGAACTCATCTCGTGACGTTAATCATAATTAACCCACCGAAGTTGTCAGCGCCTTGAGGAACAGGTAGTAGAACTCGAGTCCCTTGTAATACGCGTCGATTGCGACGCGCTCATCCTTGCCGTGCGCGCGTTCGTCGTCGCGGTCGATTGCGACGCCGCAAATTCCATAGCTGGGAATCCCGGCATTCGATGTGTAAACGCTGTCGGATGCTCCCACTTCCATGATCGGTATCACCGGGGCCCCCGGCCATAGCTTTGCCGACACGCTGCGCAGCGCGTGCATGACAGCGTCGCTCAGCGGCGCCGGCGCCATCGGCTTGCGATCCGTGCCCTCTGCGGCCACTTCTCCGGCGCTGTTTCGGGTTCGCACGCTGAGCTTTGGATCATTGAACAGCTTGACCAATTCCAGGCGAATTTGCTCCTGCGAATGTCCCGGGAAGATGCGGCAATTGACGTTCGCGTCGGCACGCTGCGGCAGGGCGTTGAGCGCATGACCGGCGCTCAACATCGTCGCGACGCAGGTGGTGCGCATGGTCGAGTTCCAGGCCGGATCCTTCGACAAGCGCGCGATGGCCGCCGGGTCGGGCGGCGTATTCAGAATGGCGCGCATGTCCGCGGCGACCTGGCCGGTCTCGATCGTGGCCATTTGTTTGAAGTACTCGCGTGTCACCGCATTCAATTCGAACGGGAATGGCGACTTTTGCAGCACCGCAAGCGCGTCCGCGACGTGATAAATCGCATTGTCCGGCGTCGGCAAAGAACTGTGGCCGCCGGGATTGGTGGCGAGCACCTGGTAGTCGGCATAAAGTTTCTCGGCCGCCTCGAATTCCACCGCCGGCGGCTTGTCGGTTCTGACCGTTCCGGAGTCCGGATTCAGCGCATATTCGGCATCGATCAAATCGCGATGATTCTTCAGCAGCCAATCGACGCCGTTGAATTTGCCGCCTTCTTCGTCCGCGGTGAGCGCGAGAATGATGTCGCGGTCGGGCACAAAGCCTTCCTTGCGCATGCGGATGAAATCGGCGACCGCGATGGCATCGCTGTTCTTCATATCCTGCGTGCCGCGGCCATAGTAGTAGCCGTCCTTCTCGACGAACTGGAAGGGATCGGTGCTCCAGTCCTCGCGCCGCGCTTCCACCACGTCCAGATGCGCGATGATCAATATCGGCTTGAGTGTCGACCCGGCTTTGCCGCGATAACGCGCCACCATGTTGCCCTTGCGATCATTGGGGCCAAGCACGACGACGTCGGCCTTGGCAAACCCCGCATCCAGCAGTCGCTGCGCCATGGCATGCGCCGCCACCGTGGTGCTGCCGACGGAGTCGGTGGTGTTTATCTCAATGAGCTGTTTGAAGATATCGTGCGCCAGGCTGCGCGTGGCGGCGGCGGCATCGGTCTGTGCGGGCAGCGAAGCCTGCGGCAACAGCGCGCAAAGCAGCGCGGCGGCCAAGCCTGCGGCGGCTTGTTTGTTCATCGTGTCTCCCCATTGTTTTGGAAATCTGTCAGCGCCTCGCCATGCTATCGTATGTGGCTGCATGGTGCCCGCGATGTGAGGGGGTGAAAATGCCGAAGAAAAAGTCGCGCGCGGTGAGCCGCGCGGCCGCGGAAGCGGCGGTACAGACTCTGCTGCGCTGGGCGGGCGACGACCCTGCGCGCGAGGGTTTGTCGGCAACGCCCCGACGGGTCGTCAATGCTTACCAGCGATTGGTTCTCAGGATATGCCGAGGATCCCGGGCGCCTATTTGCGCCGCACCTTCGAAGAAGTCGAGGGCTATGATGAAATGGTGGTGCTGCGTGATATCGCGTTCGAATCGTTCTGCGAACATCACATGGCGCCGATCATCGGCCGCGCCCACGTTGGATATCTGCCCAGCGATCGCGTGGTGGGCATCAGCAAGCTGGCGCGCGTGGTCGATGGTTTCGCCCGCCGCTTCCAAGTGCAGGAAAAGCTCACCGCGCAGATCGCCGGCTGCATCAATGATGTCCTCAAACCGCGCGGCGTCGGCGTCGTGATCGACGCGGTTCACCAGTGCATGACCACCCGCGGAGTGCACAAACGCGGGGTCTCGATGGTCACCAGTAAAATGCTCGGTACCTTCCGTGCGAATGCCAGCACCCGGGCGGAGTTCCTGCGCTTCATCGCCATCGAGGGCGGGGAACGCTGATCAGTTTCGTCTCTGGGTGGTGGGCGGGGCCCTCTGGGTGCCGGGCGGCACCTTCGGGGCGCTGGGCGGCGGGACCTTCGGCGTGGTGCGAACCGGCATCAACTCCACCGAAAAACTGTATTGGTGCTTCTCGCCCGGCTGCAATGCACCGACGCCGACGACATTGCGCGCGATCTTCTCGCCCTGGGCGTTGGTAATCGAGACCACGACGCAGTATTCGCACTGCTCGCCGCGCCCGGCATGATGTATCGAGCCCTCGATGCGCATCGCCGGAATCGCCTGGGTCTGCGGCTCGGCATTCACGGTATTGAAGCGCAGGTGATGTTGGCATCCCGGGCATATGTTGGCGCTCTGCAAGACCGTTGCCTTGCAGTGCGGACAGACCCGGGTTGCTCCCACGCTGCTCGGGCGAGCCACGCTCATTGGGAGGCTCCTAGCTGCCGTTGCTCATCGAGCCCGTTTTGATCTTGCCTTTGTCATCATCCCAGCCGAACTCGACGTGGCCGCGCATGCGCGAACCCGCTGCGACGGTGATCGAACCTGCCTTCACGTCGCCGACAATGACACCGCCCTCGAGCACGTCGACCCGTTTTGCGGACTCGATGTTGCCCTGCAGCTCACCGCCGACCACGACGATGCCCGCCAGCACCTGGCCGGTCAGATGCGCGCCCGCATCCATGCTGAAATTGCCGTCGATGCGTACGTCGCCTTTGAAGCGGCCGGCCATTCGCACATTTCCCGAACCCTCGATCTTCCCTTCGATCGAAAGTCCGCGGCAATCACGGATTCACCGCCCTCGACTGCGGTTTTGGGGGTCGGGCGGCGCGGCGAAACGGCCAATCCCGGATCGCTGAGGCTGCGTTCCGGCGCGCTTCGGTCCAGCACTGTCGCCGATGAGGGAACAGATGAACCCGCCGGAGCGGGCGTGGGGGTTTCTTTCCATAGCGCCATAAATAATTCTCCCGCTAATAAGTGGCTAAAGCGTACACGCTAACGCCGGTATATGTCATCGGACACCTGTCTTCGAATGGAGACGACCGGGGCTCTCCAGCCGGGGCTCTCCATGTGCCGGTCGTCTATAATGGCCCTCAAACCACTACAGGGGCATTAACTTTTGTTTCAACAACTTGACCGCTTGAGCGCCGATTCGATTCTGGGACTGATGGCGAAATATCGGGCTGATCCTTACGCCCCTAAAAGTGGATCTTGGCGTGGGTGTATATCGCGATCTTGACGGGCAATACCCCCGTTCTGCACTGCGTGCGCCGGGCGGAACAGGAGGTTTTGGCGGCGCAAACCACCAAGTCCTACGTGGGTGCCGCGGGCCGCGAGGAATTCAACAGCGCCGTTCGAGGAATTGGTGCTGGGCGCGGCGCACGCCGCGTGCCGCGACCGGCGCGCGATTACCGTACAGACGCCGGGCGGATGCGGCGCCTTGCGGCTGGGTGCGGAACTGATAAGCGCAGCCGCCCCCGGCGCCGCGGTGCACCTGAGCGATCCGACCTGGGGCAACCACTCGCCGCTGCTGGGCAGCACCGGACTCAGGCTCGAGCGCTATCCTTACTACGATCCGCGCGCTCATGCGCTGCGCTTCGAGGCAATGCTGCAGAAACTCAACCTGCGCGCCTGCCGGCGATGTCGTGCTGATTCATGCCTGCTGCCACAATCCAACCGGCGCTGATCTTCAACCTGAGCAATGGGACGCGGTGGCAGAACTGCTGCAGCGTCGCAGACTCGTTCCGTTCCTCGATCTTGCGTATCTGGGGTTTGCCGCAGCGCTCGACGACGACGCCGCGCGCGGTGCGCATGGTTGCGCAGCGCCTGCCCGAAGCGCTGATCGCGGTGTCGTTTTCCAAGAACCTGGGGCTGTATCGCGAGCGCGTCGGCGCACTGATCGTGGTCAGCGAAAGCGCACCTCGCGCCGAGGCCGTGTTGAGCCATACGCTGCAAATCGCGCGCAGCATTTATTCGATGCCGCCGGACCATGGTGCGGCGATTGCCGCGCGGATTTTCTCGGACCCGGGACTGACGCGGGATTGGATCCGGGAACTCGACTCCATGCGTACGCGGATTCAGGAAATGCGTGTGTTGTTGGCGCAGCGTCTGCAAAAGCTGACGGGCGACGGCTCGTTCGATTTCATTCGAACGCAGCGCGGCATGTTTTCCCTGCTCGGAGTGTCCGCGCCGGCGGTCGAGCGGCTGCGCGAGAAGCATCACATCTACATGACCGCGGACAGCCGCATGAATCTCGCCGGCATCATGCCGCACAACGTGGATTACGTTGCCGAGGCGTTCGCGGCGCAGCGCGCGCTAGCGGTGGCCGGCGCGGACTAGCTGCCCAGGGCCTGGCTGAGCGCGGTGATTTCCGCGGCGGAATCCTGCATTACCGCCAGTGTCTTCGATTCGGTTCAAGCCGAGCCGCCTCGCGGCCGGAAGGTCTTGCAATTCGCCGTTCGAGGCCGGCGATGTTGGTGCCGTACGACACCATCAAAACGGCGACGCCGACCACGTCGGTCAAATCCGGCGGGTCGCCGTCGGTTCGGGCGAAATCCTCCTGTCCCACCGCGTGCGCCATTGATTCGGCGAAATTCCAATTCTCCAAAATCGCCTTGCCGATGCGACGGGATACCATTCGGCGATGATGTCGTTCAGCGCGGTCTCGCTGGTGAACAGCTCCGGGTGATCCGATCAGCGCGCGTCAATATGTAAAGCTTGCCGATGCCGTGCATCATGCCCGGTAAGCATCGCCTCGTCCGGATTGACCTTGGTGCAGGTCCGCGCGAGTACGATAGGCGTACGCGGCCACATAGGTGCTGCGCTCCCACAGATCGTTCAGATGCGGCGCCAGGCTCGCCAGCTTGTTGCCCTTGCGGATCTGATTCATCGAGAAGGACATCGCCGCGCTGCGCACCATGTTGTAGCCGATGCGATTGATCGCCGTGCGCAGATCGGTGACGTGCTCGCCGCTGCGATTGATCGCGGCGGAATTCGCAATGCGCAGCAGCCGCGCCGCCAGTGCCGGCTCCGATCCGACCACCCGGCACGACCTGATCACGTCGCGGACTTCGGTGTCGTCCAGGACGCGCCTGACTTGCACGGCTATTTCGGGAAATGACGGCAGATCAACGTGGCCGCCCGACAATTCCGCGGCCAGGGTGCGTACGAAATCAAATGCACGCTTGCGATGTGGCTTGCACAGGACCTATATCGACCAATTGCTCATCCTTAGGGCCATATTGCTTTAAGCCGGCAACCCCTACTTTGGCTAGCGCGACGGCCGGCTCTTGAATCGCTGCTGCACTTCGCCGTTGCTGCGAGCGCTCGGTAAAGTGGCCGCCGCTGTAGCGGGCGACCACATGGCGCCAAAACGCCACTGAGCCGGGATGGCGCATGTATTCGACGATTTCCCATTCGCCCGCGAAGCGGTCGAATATCAAGGTCGCCGCGTCGCGGCCGATGCCCGCTCGCCGATGCTGCATTGCGCACGAAGAATTCCGACATCCGGTAGTCCGCCGCTCTTCTCGCCCGCCGTCGGAATGCGCGGACGCGTGACCAGCGCAAATCCCACGGAGTCACGTCCCTTGAGAATCAGCAGCGGGTGCGATTGATCGTTGGAAAACCAGTTGGCGAAAATCTCGTCCTCGTGCGGATTGTTCGCGCCGATGACCGAAAACAAACCGGTGTTCAGATCGGCCAGGGATTCGATGTATTCGCCGTAGACACTCTGGATCCACTGGCGATCCTGCTTCGAATGTCTGACATCGCGAATACTGACAAGCAACGAAACCGCATCCTCAGTACTTGAAAATACACAGCCCGGACGAACGTGCCTGATGGCAGCCCGCCCGGGCATGTGGGTTCAGCTAACTCCGAAGCGAATTACGGCTTCGCAGCTGATGCTGCACTGGCGGCTGCATCGGCGGCGGCGCTCGCAGCAGCAGCCGAATCAGCAGCGGCAGAGGCAGCGGCATCCGCAGCCGGCGCGGCGGCAGGAGGAGGAGGTTCAGCGGCCGGGGCAGGAGCCTCGGTCTTGCTGCCGCAGGCACTCAGCATGAATGCAGCGACAAAGGCGCTTAAAGCAAGTTTGGTCTTCATCTATCGATACCCCAGAAATTTTAAGGATAAAATATTTAGGCCGAGCGTGTTGTTTTTGGGCCTTACCCAAATGTCCCGACCGATTTTAGAGTGTTTTGCCTCAATTTCATATCTCTTTCGCGTACACCTCACGCCCTTTAACGCTGGATATCGCGGCCGGGGTTAAAGCTATAGCGTGCGCGCTGGCGCATAATTCAGCGATGTTTTGAGCGCGGAGGACAGGTGAGCGATTCCAGTCTCGATCAGCTATATGCAGCGCATTTGACGACGCTCGATGCAGCGCACCGACCGCGCGCTGGCGGCGAGCGGCTTCGATGCGTTGGTCGTCCACTGCCGGGCCGGCCGCCGCTTCAATTCCTCGACGATCAAGACTATCCCTACAAGGTCAATCCACAATTCAAGGCGTGGGTGCCCATCCTGGACAATCCGCGCTGCATCCTGGTGTACCGCGCCCGGCGCGCGCCCCACAGTGCTGTTCTATCAACCCAACGATTTTTGGCACAAACCGGCGCAGACTGCCCACGGCGTCCTTGGACCGCCGCCGTCGACTTGATCGCCATGGAGGATGATTCGAAGGCCGCCGCCCACTGGGATAAATTTGGCCGCGTGGCCTTCATCGGCCCCGAGGTCTTAACACACGCGCGGCATCGACCCGGCAATGCCTCAATCCCAAGGAGCTGCTGGCGCTGCTTGCACTACGACCGCGCCGTCAAAACGCCCTATGAGCTCGCCTGCATGCGCAAGGCCAGCGAGACTGGGCGCGCGCGGCCATCGGCCGCGCTCGCGGCGTTTCACCGCGGCGGCTCCGAATACGCATGCGCATATGAGCTATCTGGCAGGCCTGCCGCAGCGCGAAGAGGAGATGCCGTACAACAATATCGTGGCCTATAACGAAAATGCGGCGGTTCTGCACTACCAGCATCTGGAGCGCGGCCGCACCGGCGCCGCTGCGCTCTTTCCTGATCGACGCCGGCGCCCAATATCGCGGTTATGCGGCCGATATCACGCGCACCTACGCGCGTGGCGCCGGCCGCTTTGCCGATCTCGTGCAAGGCCATGGACGGGGCGCAACTAGCGCTTGTGCGACGAGATCGTCGCCGGCCGCGATTATCGCGATGTGCACCTGTCGGCGCACCGCGTCCTGGGTGATGTCATGCATCGAGATCGGCCTGACCAAACTACCCGGGCAGGCGGCCCTGGAAGCCGGCGTGACCAGCGTGTTCTTTCCGCACGGCATCGGGCATCTGCTCGGCCTTCAGGTACACGACGTCGGCGGCGTGATGGGCGATGCGAAGGGCCATGAACGCGAGCGGCCCGAAGGCCATCCCTATCTGCGCCTCACGCGCATGCTCGAGCCCGGCGTGGTGGTGACGGTGGAGCCCGGCATCTACCTGATCGATTCGCTGCTGCGCCGCGGCTCACGCGGACGAGCGGCGCGCCCACATCGATTGGGCGGTGGTCGAGGAACTGAAGCCCTACGGCGGAGTTCGCATCGAAGACAATGTCGCGACGACCGCGGCAAAGCCGGAAAATATGACCCGCGACGCGTTCGCCGCGTAGTCGCTATGCCTTGGCCTTGCGGCGCTTCGGCCTCGCCAGCCTTGCCCGCTTTCCTCGTCAGCCGCGGCGGCCTTCTTGGGCTTGCTTCGGTGCCTTGCCGCCGCTTTCGGCTCCTTCGGCGCGGCCTTGGCTTGGCCTTGGGCGCCTTCGGGCGCCTTTGGTGCCTTGGCAGCCTTCGGGTTCTTCCTTCTTTTCGGTCGCCGACCGGCGCGGAATCCACCAACTGCATCAGCGCCATGTCGGCCGAATCGCCCGGCCGCGGTTCCATCTTGAGAATCCGCGTATAGCCGCCGGCGCGCGCCTTGAAGCGCGGCCCCAGGTCCTCGAACAGCTTTTCCACCACGTTCATCATCGCGCAAGCGCGAGTACGCCAGGCGGCGCATGGCCGATCGAATCCACCTTGGCCAGCGTGATCAGACGGCTCGACCACGCGGCGCAGCTCCTTGGCCTTGGGCACGGTGGTGCGAATGGTCTCGTGCTGCAGCAGCGAGGTCGCCATGTTGCGCAACATCGCATGACGATGGGAGGCATTTCGCGATAGCTGACGCCCGCTGTTTCTGTGACGCATGTCTTCTCTTAACCCTTGTAATCGCTAGCGATTCAAATACCGTCGCGCTCATCGTCGCGCTTCAATCCCGGCGGCGGCCAATTGTCGATGCGCATTCCCAGCGTCAGGCCATGGCTCTCCAGAACCTCCTTGATCTCGGTCAGGGACTTCTTGCCCAGATTCGGCGTGCGCAGCAATTCGACTTCGGTGCGCTGCACGAGATCGCCGATGTAATGGATGTTCTCGGCCTTCAGGCAGTTGGCGCAACGCACCGTGAGTTCCAGCTCATCGACCGGGCGCAGCAGAATCGGATCGAACTGCGTTTCGGTGGCCTTGGTGGTCGACTCGTCCTGACCCTGCAGATCGACGAATACCGACAGCTGATCCTTGAGGATGCCGCCGGCGCGGCGGATCGCCTCTTCCGGATCGATCGTGCCGTTGGTTTCGATATCCAGAATCAGCTTGTCCAGATCGGTGCGCTGTTCGACGCGCGCGCTCTCGACGTTGTAGGTCACCTTGCGCACCGGGCTGAACGATGCGTCCAGCTGCAGACGGCCGATGGCGCGGGTCTGTTCTTCGAAGGCCATGCGCTGTGCCGCCGGACGATAGCCGCGTCCGCGCTCGACCTTGAGCGACATCGACAATTCGCCGGCCTTGGTCAGGTTCGCGATGACCAGATCCGGATTCAAAATCTCGATGTCGTGATCGCCGGCAATATCGCCGGCCGTCACGGGCCCGGGACCCTTCTTGTGCAGGCGCACTTCGGCAACATCGCGCGTATGCATGCGGATCGCCACCGCCTTCGAGATTCAGCAGGATGTCGACGACGTCCTCCTGCACGCCTTCGATCGCGGTGTACTCGTGCAGCACGCCCTCGATCTCGATCTCGGTGATGGCCGCGCCCGGCAACGAGGACAGCAGCACGCGGCGCAGCGCATTGCCCAGGGTGTGGCCGAAACCGCGTTCGAACGGTTCGATCACGATGCGCGCATGGCGCGGCGACACGGGCTGTACTTTGACGACCCGCGGCTTCAAGAATTCATTGATCGATCCCTGCATGGAATACCCTCGCTAGACTAACCGGGACAGCAAGCGCAGCGCGCGATAAGTGCTGCCGGTGCGCTACTTGGAATACAACTCGACGACCAGGCTCTCGTTGATGTCCGGCAGAATTTCCTGCCGATCGGGAACCGACTTCAAAATTCCCGAAAACTTCTTGTCGTCGACTTCGACCCAGTCGGGAAAGCCGACCTGGGTCGGCGATGGTGAGCGCGGCAGTCACGCGGGTCTGCTTCTTGGCGCGTTCGCGCAGGTTGATCACATCGCCCGCCTTGCACTGGTAGGAAGCGATGTTGACGAGCTTGTCGTTCACCGACACGCCCTTGTGGCTCACCAGCTGGCGCGCCTCGGCGCGCGTCGCGGCGAAGCCCATGCGGTAAACCACATTGTCCAGGCGGCATTCCAGGAATTGCAGCAGGGTCTCGCCGGTGGCGCCGGGACGGCCCGCGGCCTTCTGATAGTAGTTGCGGAACTGGCGCTCCAGCACGCCGTACATGCGGCGCAGCTTCTGCTTCTCGCGCAGCTGCAAACCGTATTCCGACAAGCGCTGCTTGCGCTCGCTCTTCACGCCGCCCGGCGGCACTTCGAGCTTGCACTTCGACTCGAGAGGCTTCACGCCGCTCTTCAGGAACAGATCGGTTCCCTCGCGACGGGATAGCTTGCACTTCGGACCGGTATATTTTGCCATTGCGAACCTTATTAGACGCGACGCTTCTTGGGCGGACGGCAGCCGTTATGCGGAATCGGCGTGACGTCTTCGATATTGGTGATCTTCAATCCGCAGCCGTTCAAGGCGCGCACCGCGGATTCGCGGCCGGGACCTGGGCCCATGACGCGCACTTCGACGTTCTTCACGCCATGCTCCTGAGCCGCAGTGCCGGCGCGCTCGGCGGCAACCTGCGCCGCGAACGGCGTCGACTTGCGCGAACCGCGATAGCCGCAGCCGCCGGAGGTCGCCCACGACAGCGTGTTGCCCTGCCGATCGGTGATCGTGATGATGGTGTTGTTGAACGAGGCGTGCACGTGCGCGATCGCATCGAGCACGTTCTTGCGGACCTTCTTGCGCGCGGGCTTGGCACCGGCGGCGTGTCTGCCGCTGCGGCGCGCTTGCCCTGATCTGCGTTCTGTCTTCTGATCAGCCATGATTTCCTATTGCGCTTCGCGCCTTGATCAGACCTTGCCCGGCGGCGCGTTCATCTTCACCGCTTGCTTGCGCGGACCCTTGCGCGTGCGCGCATTGGTGCGCGTGCGCTGGCCGCGCATCGGCAGGCCCTTGCGATGCCGGATGCCGCGATAGCAGCCCAAATCCATCAGGCGCTTGATGTTCATCGACACTTCGCGGCGCAGATCGCCCTCGACCGCGAACTTCGCGACCTGCGAGCGCAGCGAGGCCACTTCGGCATCGGTGAGATCCTTCACTTTGACGTGGTACTTCACACCGGCGGCATCGCAAATGCGCGCGGCGCGGCTGTTGCCGATGCCGAAAATGTGAGTCAAGCCGATGACCACATGCTTGTTCATCGGTATGTTGATGCCGGCGATACGCGCCATCTATTTCTCCACCCGCGCCCTCGAAAAAAAGCGCGCTAGTATATTAGAAAACCCTCTAAAGATCAATTCACTAGCCTCATTTGACGGCCGCTAGCCCTGCCGCTGCTTGTGCCGCGCATCCGAGGAACAAATGATGTAAACGATGCCGCGGCGCCGCACGACTTTGCAGTTCTTGCAGATCTTTTTGACCGAAGGACGAACTTTCATTTCTTAGCTCCAATGCCTCGAAGGCTGGCCTTTTTCATCAGGCCCTCATATTGCTGCGACATCATGTGCGATTGCAGCTGCGCGACGAAATCCATGACGCCGACGACGATGATCAACAGCGAGGTGCCGCCGAACTGAAACGGAATGGCCGGATTCACCATGCGAATGATTTCCGGCAGCAAGCACACCGCCATGATGTACAAGCCGCCCCACAGCGTCAGGCGCGTCAGCACCTTGTCCAGGTATTCGCCGGTCTGCTGGCCGGGACGGATGCCGGGAATGAAGGCGCCGGCCTTCTTGAGGTTCTCGGCCGTATCGCGCGCGTCGTACACCAATGCGACGTAGAAAAACGCGAATCCGATGACCAGCAGCCCGAACAGCAAAACGTGCAGCGGCTGACCATAATTGAGGACGGCGGCGATCTTTTGCAAGGTCCGCTGGATGACATTCGGATTCGGGCTGTTGCCGAAGAACTGAGCGATCGTCGCCGGAAACACCAGCAAGCTGGAGGCGAAAATCGGCGGAATGACGCCCGCCATGTTCAATTTGAACGGCAGATGGGTGCTTTGCCCCTGCATCATGCGCCGGCCCACCTGGCGCTTGGCATAATTCACCTGGATCTTGCGTTGCGCGCGCTCCACGAACACGCAGAACAGGGTCACCAATACCACCACCACCACGATCAGCAGCACGATCAGCGGGTTCATTTCACCGGAACGCACCATTTCCAGCGTATTGCCGATGGCGCGCGGCAGCCCGGCGATGATGCCCGCCACGATGATCATGGTGATGCCGTTGCCGATGCCGCGCTCGGTGATCTGCTCGCCCAGCCACATGACGAACAAGGTGCCGGTGGTGATCGAGATGGTGGCGACGAACAAGAACTGCGGGCCCGGGTTCGGCACCAGATTGCCGCCGGAATTCTGAATGGCCAGCGCCGCGCCGAAGCCCTGGAAGGCCGCCAGGCCCACCGTGCCGTAGCGCGTGTACTGCATCAGCTTGCGGCGGCCGGACTCGCCGTCCTTGCGGATCTGGTTCCAAGGCGGATACACCATCGATGCCATCTGCACGATGATGGACGCGGTGATGTAGGGCATCACGTTCAGCGCGAAGATGCTGAAGCGCTGCAGCGCGCCGCCGGAAAACATGTTGAACATGCCGAGCAGCGTGCCGTTCTGAGTCGGAAAAGAACGCCGCAAATTTGGCCGCATCGATGCCCGGGACCGGAATGAAGGTGCCGATCCGATACACCACGAGCGCG
Source organism: uncultured Gammaproteobacteria bacterium (assembly GCA_963787695.1). Classification (GTDB taxonomy): domain Bacteria; phylum Pseudomonadota; class Gammaproteobacteria; order Steroidobacterales; family Steroidobacteraceae; genus Bog-1198. Next base: position 2,870,481 of record CAWBDX010000002.1, on the reverse strand, counting down.
CCCAGCAGGAACAACAGCCGCTTGCGCATTTCGGCGAAGCGGGTGATGTCCCCCAGAGCGGCGGCAGCATTGGTGCTGGATGTGGCCACGGATTTCTCTTAGCCTACGAAACTGTCCGCCGGCGGACTCGACGGCGCTCTTGGCGCCCTTGGTCGCGGTGATCACCTTGTCCTTGATGGTGAAGGGCTTGGTGACCTTGCCGGACAGAATGATCTTCACGATTTTGGTGCTCTCCGGCACCAGATTCGCCTCGATCAGCCCGGCCAACGTCACCTCGGCGCCCGCAACGCGCATCAGATCCGACAGCGTCAGTTCGGCGCGCGATGCCTTCATCGCCGAGCGGAAGCCGATCTTCGGCAAGCGCCGCTGCAGGGGCATCTGGCCGCCTTCGAATCCGACCTTGTGATAGCCGCCCTTGCGCGCGCGCTGTCCCTTGACGCCGCGGCCGCAGGTCTTGCCCTGGCCGGCGGATGCGCCGCGGCCGACCCGCAAGCGGGTTCGTTTGGAGCCGGCGCCCGGCTTGATCGTATTTAATCTCATCTAGACCTTCCCCAGTGCCGGCTCGACTTTGAGCATGTGGCTGGCCGCATTGACCATGCCGCGATTGGACGGCGTATCCGCCACCACCACGCTGTGGCCGATCCGGCGCAATCCCAAGCCCTTGACCGAATTGCGGATGCTGGCGAGCTGCCCGTATACGCTCTTGATCAAGGTGACCTTGATCGCCTTTCTCTGAATTTGCCTTGTCGGTCATGATCTTAGCCCACGATCTCTTCGACGCTCTTGCCGCGCTTCGCCGCGATGTCATCGGGCGTGCGCAGCTTGCCCAAGCGCATCCATGGTGGCGCGCACCACGTTGATGGGATTGCGCGAGCCGTAGCTCTTGGCCAACACGTTGCGCACGCCGGCGCACTCGAACACCGCGCGCATGCCGCCGCCGGCGATCACGCCGGTACCGTCCGCGGCCGGCTGCATGTACACCCGCGTGGTCCCATGCCGTCCTTTGACCGCGTAGAACAGGGTTTCGTTCTTCAAAGACACGGTGACCAGGCTCTTGCGCGCCTGCATCATGGCCTTGGAAATCGCGACCGGCACTTCGCGCGCCTTGCCGTAGCCGAAACCGACGCGGCCGGCGCCGTCGCCCACCACGGTGAGCGCGGTGAAGCCGAATTGCTTGCCGCCCTTGACCACCTTGGCGACACGGTTTACCGCGACCAGCTTTTCGAGCAGGTCATCGCCGGACATTGGTTTTTCTACTCTCGCCATAGTGCCTTATAGACCTCTTCAGTTAGAACTCGAGACCCGCTTCGCGAGCGGCCTCTGCCAGCGCTTTGACGCGCCCGTGGTACATGAAACCGGAACGGTCGAAAGCGACCTTCTCGATGCCCTTGGCCTTGGCGCGCTCCGCAATGGCGCGGCCGACGGCCTTGGCGGCTTCGATGTTGCCGGTGGTTTTCAATTCGCCGCGCACGTCCTTCTGCAAGGTCGAGGCGGCGACCAGAACCTTGTCGCCCTCGCGGCGCAAAGATCTGCGCATAGATGTGCTGCGGCGTGCGATGCACCGACAGGCGCAGCGCGGCCAGTTCCTTGATCTTCACGCGGCCGCGCAGCGCGCGGCGCAGGCGGGTATCTTGTTTGGTCAATTTCATGATTACTTCTTCTTCGCCTCTTTCAGCGAAATCTTTTCATCGGAGTACTTCACGCCCTTGCCCTTGTAAGGTTCCGGCGGCCGGAAGCCGCGAATCTCCGCCGCGGTCTGGCCGACGCGCTGCCGGTCGATGCCCTTGACGATGATCTCGGTCTGGCTCGGCGTCTCGATGGTGATGCCGTCCGGAATCGCGAAATTGATCAAGTGCGAATAGCCCAGGGTCAGGGTCAGGCTCTTCGCCTGAACCGCGGCGCGATAGCCGACGCCGACCAGCTCGAGCTTCTTCTCGTAGCCCTTGGTCACGCCCGTGACCATATTGGCCAGATGCGCGCGCGTGGAGCCGGCGATGGCATTCATGCCCTCGGCCGCTGGTGTCGGCCTGCACTTCCAGATGCTTGTCCTGCTGCACGACCTTGATGCCGCTCTTGATCGCCAGCGTCAGCGAGCCCTTGGCGCCCTTCAGCGTCACGGCGTCCGCGCCGATCGTGGCGCTGACGCCCTGCGGAAGATCGACCGGCATTTTTGCAACTCGAGACATAGTTGAACCTTACCTAAGTCGTACTATTGGACGACGAACAGCACTTCGCCGCCGGTGCCGGCCGCGCGCGCTTGCTTGTCGGACATGATGCCCTGCGGCGTCGAGACCACCGCGACGCCCAAACCGCCCAGCACCTTGGGCAATTCATCCTTGCCGCGATAAATTCGCAGGCCCGGACGGCTGATGCGCTCGATGCGGTCGATGACGGGACGGCCGTCGTGATACTTGAGTTCGATCGACAAGGTGCTCTTGGCGCCGGCGCTATCGACGCCGAAGCCCGCGATGTAGCCCTCGTCCTTCAGCACCTTGAGGATCGCCAGCTTCAGCTTCGACGCGCCCATGCCCGACGGTGGGCTTGCCCGCGGATTGCGCATTGCGAATTCGCGTCAGGAGATCGGCAATCGGATCAGTCATGCTCATTGTGCGCGCCTCACCAACTCGCCTTCGACAGGCCTGGAATCTCGCCGCGATTGGCCGCCTCGCGCAGCTTGGTGCGCGCCAGTCCGAATTTGCGGTACACGCCGCGCGAGCGGCCGGTGATCGAGCAGCGATTGCGCTGCCGGGTGGCGCCCGCGTCGCGCGGCTGCTGCTGCAGCTCCGACCTGCGCGGCTTCGCGCTCTTCCGCCCCGGTTTTCGGGTCGCGGATCAGCTCTTTGAGCTCGGCGCGCCGCTTGGCGTATTTCTTCGCTACCTTGAGGCGCTTCTTCTCGCGCATGAGCATGTTCGTCTTGGCCATGGGCTATACCTACTTACGGAACGGAAAGTTGAAAGCTTCTAACAAGCGCGCGCCCGTGCTTGTCATCGCGCGCCGACGTGGAGATGGTGATGTCCATGCCACGAATTTGATCGATCTGGTCGTACTGGATCTCGGGGAAAATGATCTGCTCCTTGACCCCCAAGCTGTAATTGCCGCGGCCGTCGAACGAGCGCGTGCTGATGCCGCGAAAATCCCGGATGCGCGGAATGGCGATGCTCACCAGGCGATCCAGGAACTCGTACATCCGATCGCCGCGCAGGGTCACCTTGCAGCCGATCGCCTGGCCGTCGCGCACCTTGAAGGTCGCAACCGACTTCTTGGCCTTGGTCACCGCGGGCTTCTGGCCGGTGATCTTCGCCATGTCGGCGGTCGCCGCGTCCATGACCTTCTTGTCGGCCACGGCTTCGCCCACGCCCATGTTGACCGTGATCTTCGAGGATGCGCGGAACCTGCATGGTGTTCTTCAGCCCGAGCTTTGCCTTGAGCTCCGGCACGATCTTCTCGTTGAAAATCTGTTTGAGTCTTGCTGCCATGTATATTAACTCGCTTATTTCGCGTCGACCATTTCTTTGTTCGACTTGAACACGCGCACCTTGCGGCCGTTCTCGAGCGACTTGAACCCCACGCGATCGCCCTTTTGCGTCGCCGGATTGAAAATCAGCACGTTCGAAACGTGCAGCGGCGCCTCGCGCTCGATGATGCCGCCCTGCACGCCCATCTGCGGATTCGGCCGCTGATGCTTCTTGGACATGTTGAGTCCCTCGACGCGCACGCGATCGTCCGCCAGCACTTCGATGACGGCGCCTTTGCGTCCCTTGTCGCGGCCGGTGATCAGAATCACCATGTCGCCTTTGCGAATCTTTTTCATAACTCACAGCACCTCGGGTGCGAGCGAAATGATCTTCATGAACTGCACGTTGCGCAGCTCGCGCGTCACCGGTCCGAAAATACGCGTGCCGATGGGCTCGAGCTTGTTGGTCAGCAGCACCGCCGCGTTGGTGTCGAAGCGGATCAACGAGCCGTCGGCGCGGCGCACGCCGCTCTTGGTGCGCACCACCACGGCGTCATACACCTCGCCCTTCTTGACCTTGCCGCGCGGAATCGCATCCTTGACGCTGACCTTGATGACATCGCCCACCGCCGCGTAGCGGCGCTTCGAGCCGCCGAGCACCTTGATGCACATCAGGCGCTTGGCGCCGCTGTTGTCGGCCACATTCAATATGGTTCGCATCTGAATCATTGGGGCTGGCCTCTCATTCCGGCCGGGCGCGGTCGACGACGCGCACCAGCACCCAAGATTTACGGCGCGACATCGGCCGGCACGGCTTGATGGAAACCGTGTCGCCTTCCTTGCACTCGTTGCTCTCGTCGTGCGCCAGCAGCTTGGTGGTGCGGCGGATGTACTTGCCGTAGGTCGGATGCTTGACCAGACGCTCGACCGATACCGCGATGGTCTTGTCCATCTTGTTGCTGACGACCTTGCCGGTGAGCAGGCGCTGCCCGGGTGACCGGTGCCTGCGCCCGGCGCTGCCGGATTCGCTGCGTTTGTGCTTCGCGTCGACATCACGCCTTACCTCCGGCCGCCTTCGATTGGGCAAGCACCGTCTTTACGCGCGCAATGTTCTTGCGCACCTTCGCAAATTGATCCGGCTTCGCCGCCTGCCCCGTGGCGCGCGCCATGCGCAGATTGAACTGTTCGCGGCGCAGCTTGAGCAGCTCCTCGCCGAGATCCTTGGGCGCCTTCGCGCGCAAATCTTTCGCCTTCATGTACGCACCTTCATGTTCGGACCTGGCGCTTGACGAAGGCCGTCGACACGGACAGCTTGGCGGACGCCAGGCGGAACGCCTCGCGCGCAATCGTCTCGCTCATGCCTTCGATCTCGAACAGCACCTTGCCGGGCAGCACCCGCGCCACCCAATACTCGACGTTGCCCTTGCCCGAACCCATGCGCACTTCGAGCGGCTTCTGCGTGATCGGCACGTCCGGAAACACCCGGATCCAGATGCGCCCGCCGCGCTTCACGTAGCGCGAAATGGCGCGCCGCGCCGCCTCGATCTCGCGCGCCGTCATGCGGCAGCGATCGGTGGCCTTCAGGCCGTACTCGCCGAACGCCACGGTGTTGCCGCGCTGCGCGCTGCCCGAGATCTTGCCCTTGAACTGTTTGCGGAACTTGGTCCGCTTCGGCTGCATCATGCTGTATTACCTGATCAAGTCGCGGCCGGTGCCGCGGGTTCAGCGGATTTGGCGACTGCCGCCGCGGCTACGGCCTCGGCCTCGGCTTCCACGGCCTCTTCCGTCGGCTTGTCGAACACTTCGCCCTTGAAGATCCAAACCTTGATGCCGATGACGCCGTATGTGGTCTGCGCCTCGGCCAGACCGTAGTCGATGTCGGCGCGAAACGTGTGCAGCGGCACCCGGCCCTCGCGATTGGTCTCGGTGCGCGCGATTTCCGAGCCGTTCAAGCGGCCGGAAATGCGCACCTTGATGCCCAGCGCACCGGAACGCATGGTGTTGGTCACCGCGCGCTTCATGGCGCGGCGAAACATCACGCGCTTCTCCAGCTGCTGCGAGATGCCCTCGGCAACCAGCTTGGCGTCGAGCTCGGGCTTGCGGATCTCCGCGATGTTCAGGCGCACATCGTTCATCGTCATGCCGAGGATCTTCGCCACGCCGGTGCGCAGTTTCTCGATGTCCTCGCCCTTCTTGCCGATCACGATTCCCGGACGCGCCGTGTGAATCGTGATGTTGGCGCGCCGCGCGGCGCGCTCGATGTGAATGTGGCTCACCGAGGCGTCGGCCAGCTTCTTGTTCAGATACTTGCGCACCAGGAAATCGGTGTGAATGTTCGAGGCGAAATTCTTCGAATGCGCATACCACTTCGACGACCAGTCGCGCGTGATGCCGAGACGAATACCAATTGGATTTACTTTCTGACCCATTAGGCCTCTCGCTTGCCGTCGGACACTTGAACCAGGATATGACTGTTGCGCTTGGCGATGCGCACGCCGCGGCCCTTGGCGCGCGCATGGAAACGCTTCAGCATCGGCGCCGGATCGACCTCGACGCGCGTCACCTTCAGATCATCGACATCGGCATTGAAATTGTTGTAGGCATTGGCGATCGCCGAATCCAACACCTTGAGCACGATCTTCGCGCCCTTCTTCGGCATGAATTTCAAGGTGTTCACCGCGAGCGTCGCGGACTTGCCGCGAATCGTGTCGACCACCAGGCGGCATTTCTGCGGAGAAATGCGCGCGTACCGTAATACTGCTTTGGTCTGCATGCGCTACTCCGCCACCGTGACTTTCTTGTCGCCGGAATGCGCCTTGAAGGTGCGCGTGGGCGCGAACTCGCCGAGTTTGTGGCCGACCATGTTCTCCGACACCAGCACCGGCACATGCAGCCGGCCGTTGTGCACGGCGATGGTCAATCCGACCATGTCGGGGATGACCATCGAACGCCGCGACCAGGTCTTGATCGGGCGGCGATCATTCTTTTGGCTGGCGGTTTGCACTTTCTTGGCGAGGTGCAAATCCACGAACGGGCCTTTCTTGAGCGAACGAGGCACTGTGAGTATCTCCAGTCTCTAAATGTCGTTTGTTCTTGCGGCGCTGAACGATCATGCCGTCGGTGCGCTTGTTGCGGCGCGTCTTCTTGCCCTTGGTCTGCAGGCCCCATGGGCTCACGGGATGCGGGTTGCCTTGACCGGACTTGCCTTCGCCGCCGCCGTGCGGGTGATCGACCGGGTTCATCACGACGCCGCGCACCGTCGGACGCACGCCGAGCCAGCGCACCGCGCCGGCCTTGCCGAACACGCGCAGATTGTGTTCATCGTTGCCGACTTCGCCGATGGTCGCGCGGCAGTCGACATGCACCTTGCGCATTTCGCCCGACTTCAAGCGCAGGCTGGCGTACACGCCTTCGCGCGCCGCGAACTGCGCGGAGGCGCCGGCGCTGCGCGCCATCTGCCCGCCCTTGCCGACTTTCAGTTCGATGTTGTGTACCGTGCTGCCGACCGGAATGTGCCGCAGCGGCATCGCATTGCCGGCCTTGATCGGCGCATCGGAGCCGGAGCGGATCTCATCGCCGGCCTTCACGCCCTTCGGCGCCAGAATGTAGCGGCGCTCGCCGTCCTTGTAGAGCACCAGCGCCAGATGCGAGGTGCGGTTCGGATCGTATTCGAGACGCTCGACGACGCCCGGAATGCCGTCCTTGTCGCGCTTGAAATCGACCAGGCGATAGCGCTGCTTGTGGCCGCCGCCGATGTGGCGCGTGGTCTGCCGGCCCGAATGATTGCGGGCGCCGGTGCGATTCTTCTTGGTGGTCAGCGACTGCGAGCGGTCCGCCCTTGTGCAGGTGCGAGCGATCGATTTTGACCACGAAGCGCGTACCCGGTGAGGTCGGCTTCATCTTGATGAGTGCCATGGCCTATGGGTCCTTATTTCGCCGAGGCGCCGGTGAAGTCGATCGACTGCCCGGTCTGCCAAACGCACGTAGGCTTTCTTGAAGCCATTGCGCTTGCCGGCCATGTTCTTGAAGCGGCGCGTCTTGCCGGGACGGTTCAGCAAATTGACGCCCTCGACCTTGACCTCGAACATCAGTTCGACCGCCTGCTTGACCTCGGCCTTCGAGGCATCGTCACGCACGCGAAACACGTATTGATTCGCCTTCTCGGCGACGGTCGCGGCCTTTTCCGACACGTGCGGCTGAATCAGCACGGTCATCAATCGTTCTTTATTCATGCGCGCCTCCGAGACGCTGTTCCAGCAACTTCAAGGCGCCCACCGTGGCGATCACCTTGTCGTGCTTGATCAAGCTCAAGGGATCGAGAGACGCCACCGCCATCACTTCCACGTGCGGCATGTTGCGGGCCGCCAGGAACAATTTCTCTTCGTAGGCCTCGACCAGGATGAGCGCGCGGGTCAAGCCGAATTCGGCCAATTTGCTGATGAGCAGCTTGGTTTTCGGCGCGGCGAGTTCGATCGATTCCACGGCGACCAGGCGATCCTGGCGCACCAGCTCCGACACCATGGATTGCATGGCGGCGCGATACATCTTGCGATTGACCTTTTGCGAGAAATCGCGCGGCTTGGCCGCGAACGCCCGGCCGCCGCCCACCCAGATGGGGCTGCGAATCGAGCCGGCGCGCGCCTGGCCGGTGCCCTTCTGGCTCCAGGGCTTCTTGCCGCCGCCGCGCACTTCGGCGCGGGTTTTCTGCGCCTTGGTGCCGGCACGGCCCGGCCGCCATGTAGGCGGTGACGACCTGGTGCACGAGGGCTTCGTTGTAGGCGCGCCCGAAGGCGACATCCGACAACTGAATCTCGCTGGCGGTAGCTAGCGTTCTTGAGCTGGAGCTTCATGGTCTACTTCTTCTCGGCTTTGGCGGCGCGCCTTGGCGAGCGCCCGGCAGCGCCCTTGGGCTGAGGAGCGCCCTTGGCGGCAGCGGGAGCCTTGTTCGGCATCAGTTTCTGGCGCCGCGCCTGGCCCATGGCCTTGACCGAGGGCCTGACGATGACGCGGCCGCCTTCGGCGCCCGGCACGGCTCCGCTGATCAGCAGCAGATTCCGCGCTGCGTCGACTTCGACGATGCGCAGGTTTTCGATGGTGCGATTGCGCATCGCCCATGTGGCCCGACATGCGCTTGCCCTTGAACACGCGCCCCGGCGTCTGGCGCTGGCCGATGGAGCCCGGCGCGCGGTGCGACACCGAGTTGCCGTGGGTTTTCATGCCGCCGGCAAAGTTGTGCCGCTTCATGGTGCCCTGGAAGCCCTTGCCCGACCGTGGTGCCGGTCACATCGACGATCTGGCCCGACCGTGAACATGTCGACTTTGATTTCGCCGCCGGTGGCGAGGGCTTCGCCTTCGCCCTTGCCCAAGCGGAATTCCTGGGAGGTGTAGCCGGCGGCGACATTGGCCTTGGCGAAATGACCGGCCAGGCCTTTGCCACCCGCGACGGGCGGCGGCTGCCAATGGTGACTTGAACCGCACGATAACCGTCGGTTTTATCGTTTTTGACTTGCGAGATGCGATTCGGCAACGCCTCGACCACCGTCACGGGGACGGTTACACCGGCGTCGGTGAACACTCGGGTCATGCCGCATTTGCGGCCAACCAGACCAATGGACATTGTCAATCCTCATACTGCGAGAGCTTCAATGAGCCTCGCATCGTTGCAACAGATCGGCGGTTTGGACACACGGACCCCAAGTACCCGTGAGGCAATTGGCGTCGGCGCCCACGCGCTCCGACCTCTAAAATGGACGCGGGAGTATACCTGGAATCGCCCTTGATTCAACGCCTGGGACCGCCATCGGCCCCGGCAAATTGGCGCGCAGCGCCTAATTCAATTTGATTTGAACGTCCACGCCCGCCGGAAGCTCCAGCTTCATGAGGGCATCCACGGTCTTGTCCGTGGGGTTCAATATGTCCATCAGGCGCTTGTGCGTGCGGATTTCGAACTGGTCGCGCGCGTCCTTGTCGCCATGCGGCGCGGTCAATACCGTAAAACGCTCCATTTTGATGGGCAGCGGCACGGGACCCTTGACGGTCGCACCGGTGCGTTTCGCGGTATCGACAATTTCGCGCGCCGACTTGTCGATCAAGCGATGATCGAAAGCCTTCAGGCGGATACGGATGTTCTGATTAGCCATAATTATCTTCACCTACGTGAAGTCGGGGGTCGCTTCGACCCCGCCGGTAATCGTTGGCGCGCCAGCGCCTAAAAAGGGGGCCGGATTCTTACGCTATTACCTTCGCGACTACACCTGCGCCGACGGTTTTACCGCCCTCGCGGATGGCGAAACGCAGGCCCTGCTCCATCGCAATCGGGGCGATCAGCTCCACCACGATCTTGATGTTATCCCCGGGCATCACCATCTCGGTGCCCTCCGGCAGCTCCACCGCCCCGGTCACATCGGTGGTGCGAAAGTAGAACTGCGGCCGATAGCCCTTGAAGAACGGCGTGTGCCGGCCCCCCTCCTCCTTGCTCAACACATACACTTCGGCCTCAAACTTGGTGTGCGGCGTGATGCTGCCGGGCTTGCACAACACCTGCCCGCGCTCCACTTCCTCGCGCTTCGTGCCTCTGCAGCAGCACCCCGACGTTGTCCCCCGCCTGCCCCTCATCCAAGAGCTTGCGAAACATCTCCACCCCCGTGCAGGTGGTCTTCTGCGTCGGGCGTATCCCCACAATCTCCACCTCATCGTTCACCTTCACGATCCCGCGCTCAATGCGCCCCGTCACCACCGTGCCGCGACCCGCAATCGAGAACACATCCTCCACCGGCATCAAAAACGCCCCTTCCATCGCGCGCTTCGGCACCGGAATGTACTCATCCAGCGCCTTCACCAGCTTGATCACCGAGGGCACCCCGATCTCGCTCGCATCCCCTTCCAGCGCCTTTAACGCAGAGCCGGTGATGATCGGGGTCTTATCCCCGGGAAACTTGTACAGCGTCAACAAATCGCGCACCTCAAGCTCCACCAGCTCCAGTAAGCTCCGCATCATCGACCATGTCCGCCTTGTTCAAATACACCACGATGTAGGGCACCCCGACCTGGCGGGCCAGCAAAATGTGCTCGCGCGTCTGGGGCATCGGACCATCGGCCGCCGATACCACCAAAATCGCCCCGTCCATCTGCGCCGCTCCCGTGATCATGTTCTTCACGTAGTCGGCGTGCCCCGGGCAGTCCACGTGCGCGTAGTGGCGCGCCTCGCTCTGATACTCCACGTGCGCCGTGGCTATCGTGATCCCGCGCGCCCGCTCCTCGGGGGCCTTGTCAATCTGGTCGTAGGCCTTGAACTCCCCGCCAAACTTCTCCGCCATCACCTTCGTCAACGCCGCCGTCAAGGTCGTCTTGCCATGATCCACATGCCCAATCGTCCCCACGTTCACGTGCGGCTTCGTTCGCTCAAACTTCCCCTTCGACACGGCAAGTACCTCTCAAAAATTAATGATGCGTTTGGGATCTTAAGAAGCTTTCTTCATCACGGCGTCGGCGACATTGCTCGGCACTTCCATGTACTTCGCAAACTCCATGGTGTAGTTCGCGCGGCCCTGGCTCATGGAGCGCATCGATGTCGAGTACTGAAACATTTCGGCGAGCGGCACCTCGGCGGTGACCACCTTGCCGGACGGGATTCTTCCATGCCGACGATCTGGCCGCGGCGGCGATTCAAATCGCCGACGATGTCGCCGTAATAATCTTCCGGCGTCACGACTTCGACCTTCATGATGGGCTCGAGCAATACCGGCTTGGCCTTGCGGAATCCTTCCTTGAAGCCCATCGAGCCCGCGATCTTGAAGGCCATTTCGTTCGAGTCCACATCGTGGTAGGAGCCGTCGAATATCGTGACTTTCACATCGACGATGGGATAGCCCGCGATCACGCCGGTTTGCACGGCTTCTTGGATGCCCTTGTCCACGGCCGGAATGAATTCGCGCGGCACTGCGCCGCCGACGATGCCGTTGACGAACTCGTAGCCCTTGCCCAGCGCCTAGCGGTTCGATCTTCAGCCACACATGGCCGTATTGGCCGCGGCCGCCGGACTGGCGCATGAACTTGCCTTCCGACTCCACGGTGCCGCGAATGGTTTCGCGATACGCCACCTGCGGCTTGCCGACATTGGCTTCCACCTTGAATTCGCGCTTCATGCGATCGACGATGATTTCGAGATGCAGCTCGCCCATGCCTTCGATGATGGTCTGGCCGGACTCCGGATCGGTGTGCACGCGAAACGAAGGATCTTCCTTCGCCAGGCGCTGCAGGGCGAAGCCCATTTTTTCCTGATCGACCTTGGTTTTCGGCTCCACGGCCACGGAAATCACGGGCTCCGGGAAACTCCATCTTTTCCAGAATGATGACCTTGTTGAGATCGGACAGGGTGTCGCCGGTGGTGACGTCCTTCAAGCCCACCGCGGCGGCGATGTCGCCGGCGCGCACTTCCTTGATTTCGGAGCGATCGCTGGCATGCATCTGCAGCAGGCGGCCGATGCGCTCGTTGCGGTTGCGATTGGGCACGAACACTTGATCGCCTGAATTCAGCGTGCCCGAATAGACGCGGAAGAAGGTCAGATTGCCGACGAACGGGTCGTTCAAAATCTTGAATGCCAGCGCGGCGAACGGCTCGGCATCGTCGGCCTTGCGGGTCATGGGCTCGCCGCTCTCGCTCTGGCCTTTGACGGGCGGCACTTCCGTGGGCGAGGGCATGTATTCGACGATGGCATCGAGCACCGCCTGCACGCCCTTGTTCTTGAAGGCCGAACCGCAGGTCACCAGGCAGATCTCGTTCTTGATGGCGCGCTCGCGCAGGCCCTTCTTGATTTCCTCGTCGCTCAAGGTGCCGCTCTCCAAGTACTTGGTGAGCAGGACCTCGTCGCCTTCCGCGGCGGCCTCGATCATCTTGGCGCGCCATTCCTCGCACTCCTTGCGCATGTCGGCGGGAATCTCGCGATACTCGAATTTCATGCCCTGGGTTTCGTCGTCCCACCAGATCGACTTCATCTTGACGAGATCGACCACGCCGACGAAGCCGTCCTCGGCGCCGATCGGCAATTGAATCGGTACCGGATTGCCGCGCAGACGGGTTTTGATCTGCTCGACGCAACGCAGGAAATTCGCGCCGGCGCGGTCCATCTTGTTGACGAAGGCGATGCGCGGCACGCCGTACTTGTTCATCTGCCGCCAAACGGTCTCGGACTGCGGCTGCACGCCGGAGACGGCGCAGTACACGGCAACGGCCGAATCCAGCACGCGCAAGGATGCGCTCCACTTCGATGGTGAAATCGACGTGCCCCGGGGTATCGATGATGTTGATGCGGTGTTCGGGAAAGCTCTTGTCCATTCCCTTCCAGAAACATGGTCGCGGCCGCGGCGGTGATGGTGATGCCGCGCTCCTGCTCCTGTTCCATGTAGTCCATGACCGCCGCGCCGTCATGAACCTCGCCGATTTTGTGGGACACGCCGGTGTAGAACAAAATACGCTCCGTCGCGGTGGTTTTCCCCGCGTCGATGTGAGCGGAAATACCGATATTTCGGTAGCGCTCGATGGGCGTAGTGCGTGCCAGATCAGATCTTCCTAGGCGCTGCGCGCCAACTTTCACGGGGTCGTCGACCCCGTTCGATAGACTCTCTATATAAGGGCGAGCCGGCGTTTTACCAGCCGGTTCGTCAGCCCGGCCGCGCGCGCTACCAGCGGTAGTGCGCGAACGCCTTGTTGGCATCGGCCATGCGGTGCGTGTCCTCGCGCTTGCGCACGGCGGCGCCGCGGTTTTCGGCGGCCTCCATCAGTTCGGCGGCGAGGCGATGCGCCATGGACTTCTCGCTGCGGGCGGTGGCCGCTTCGATGACCCAGCGCATCGCCAGGGTCTGGCGGCGGTTGGCGCGCACTTCGACGGGCACCTGGTAAGTGGCGCCGCCGACGCGGCGGGATTTGACCTCGACCACCGGCTTGACGTTGTCCAGCGCTTGCTGCAACACAGCAATCGCCTCGCCGCCCGCGCGGCCGCTCTTTCGCCGATGCGATCGATGGCGCCATAGACGATCTTTTCGGCGGCGGACTTCTTGCCGCGCTCCATCACCATATTGATGAATTTGGCCAACATGTCGTTGCCGAACTTCGGGTCGGGAAGAATGGTGCGATGGGGGGCTGCTGCTCTGCGGGACATGGAAAACCTTCTGGCCTTTCGGGCTATTTCTTGGGACGTTTGGCGCCGTACTTGGAGCGGCCTTGCCGACGATCGCTGACGCCGGCGCAATCGAGCGCACCGCGCACCGTGTGATAACGCACGCCGGGCAGATCCTTGACGCGGCCGCCGCGAATCAACACCACCGAGTGCTCTTGCAGATTGTGGCCTTCGCCGCCGATATAGCTCGAGACCTCGTAGCCATTGGTCAGGCGCACGCGGCAGACTTTGCGCAACGCCGAATTGGGCTTCTTCGGCGTGGTCGTGTACACGCGGGTGCAGACGCCGCGCTTTTGCGGCGAAGCCGCCAGCGCCGGAACCTTGGACTTCCAGGCGGGCTCATTTCGGCCGGTGCGGATTAATTGGGTCGTCGTCGCCATAAATACCTTTAGAGACCGCCCCGTTAGAATAGCGGTCCCTTGATGCAATAACTTAAATTTTACGGGCGTCACGCCCGGCACTGAGTGCCCGAGAGACAAAGGCCGGCGATTGTAGGAACCGGCCGTGCGAGTGTCAAGGTAATTGCTGCGCCGCAGCAAGTATAAATGCCGAATGTTGGCACTTATTATTGAGGGTGCTCCGCCAGCAGCGGAGCTAAAACTTCGTTCAAGCCCTCGAGAGTAAATCCGCCAGACTGCGCGTATCGCAGAATCCCGTGTCTATCAATGACGAAGTTGGTCGGCAGCGCCTTTATCTCTCCGTAGTCGCCCTTGAAGTGTTTCACCATCTGAATGGTCAGCTCTTTTGCGAGCGGCCGCAGCTGAAACGGCGTCAATGAGTCTTCGGTTGCAACCGCCAGAACCTTGAGTCCCGCCTGCTGCCGAGCACGATAATACCCCTCGAGCAACGGTAATTCTTTCTTGCATGGTCCGCACCATGTCGCCCAGAAATTCAAGACCAGCACCTGACCTTTGAAGTCGGCCAGCGATAGTTTCTCACCGTCGAAGGTTGTTACGTGGAAATCCGGCGCCGGTTGATCGACTTGCGGTGTGGGTTTGGTGCCTGCGGAACTGATGCACACCAGCCCTGCGAACGCTAGCGCGAGCAGACCGGCGCGCGATCGATACATCATTTGCAACTCCCTTTGCAGCGGTGGTACCCGGAATAATACCCGCGATTCTCAAGGAGCTTGCGTCATTCAAGGCGCTTCATATCGTAGCCTTTGGCGCGCAGCTGATCGAGCAAGCCGCCGCGCTCGAGCAGCAGATCCAAGTTGACCACCGCAATCGTGGTGCCCGGGGAGCGCAGATATTTTTCGATCTCTTGAGCCAGGTCTGACGAATACGCCCGATTACATCCGAGGCGCCGCGGCCGGCGTCGAGCGCGGCGCGGCAGGCATCCACTTCCTTGAGTTCCGGCAGGTTCTCGATACGTTCGACATTGCCGTTGGCCCAGGCTTGAGCGCGGTCGATGAGCCGCGGCAGTCCGCTTTCGATGGTGGTGAGCGATGCTTCGACACAGGTGCGCTCCGTCGCCGGGCTCATCGTCTTCAGTGCCTCCAGCATATCGCCCACCCCCGCGACCTTGACCTCCTCGACGCGCACCCCATGTTTTTTCGCAAGGATTCGCAGCGCAGCGCCCAAATCGAGGCGCATGGAAAGGTTCACTTGATGGAAGGCCGCTTGCTGCAGAAAAGCAGCCGCAATGATCGGGCGATAGCGTTCCCACTTGTCCGCATCATCGGTAACTTTGCTGCGCTGTGCGGCGAATCGCGCATGCAGATCCGGCGGCAGCACATCCTTGAGTCTCTTGCCGCCGCCCACCAAGAGCTATGACCGGTCGGCGATCAGCATCCACAATATTCTCGGGATGCTGATTTCGATGCGGCTTTTGTACCAGCACCTGGCTGGTGCTCTCGAGTACGGTTTCCACCTGTTTCGATCGCCAGGTGATGTCCCTGGGCAGGGGCGCTATGCTGCCCAATATCCATACGTTGGCGTCGCCGCGATGCACGTGCCACATGCCGGGCCCCGCGCGTTCGCTCGTCACCACCATTTCCTCTATTGCTGGCGGCGACGCTTGGTCGGCGCGGCACGCGATCGACGCCAAGCACCCGGCAAACAATGTCGCCGCAATGAGATTCAGTGCCGCAGTCCGCAATCGAATTTCGGCTACGACGGCCGCGCTTGCGCACATGATCCCCAATGGCCGGTCTTCGGGATCCTTGAACATCGCCAGCCATTCTTCGGTCCCGTCGGCATGCCTGTGTATCAAGTGCGGAGCATTGATGAATTCGACGCCGCGGGATTTGAGGGATTCATGTACCGCGCCGATGTCCGCGACCCGCAGGTACAGAATCGATTCCGCGGCAGCTCCTTTCGCCTCCTGACTCAACATCAGCCGGACTCCGCCGCAATCGAAGAAAGCGAGATTGCCGAAGGTATAGAGGTGCGGCAGGCCGAGGACATTGCTGTACCAATCCTGCGATTGCTTTATGTCCCGTACCGATCTTGCGATCTGCGCAATGGGCCCGAGTTTCATTTGCGTATCCATACTGACCTCGTTGAGAGCACTGTTTTTCGGCGCAACGATGCCACTGCCGCAATTCCCGCCGATTGGCCACACCCAGTTTCGCCACGGCGTTGGCGACGTGATACTTCACCGCATCGATGCTGATGCCGCGTCGTTCCGCGATCTGACGGCTCGTCATGCCATGCTTGACGGCGTGCACGGTCCGCCATTCCGCCGGCGTCAGCACGTCATCGTGTGGAGGTCGTCCGCGGCGGGATCGGCTAGCCATGTCCGATCTTATGCTCTCGTTGGCGCATTTTCCCTCCCCCTCGCCCCAAGCGCTGTTCGGCTCGAGCGCTGTTGACTTCCGCCCAAGCCTCACCCCAATCTCGATTTGTGAATCTACCATCGCTTCGCGGCCGCCAGCCAGGCATCCAGTGGGCGGCTCTTTTGATCCTGTCATGCATTGTGATTCCCCTCCTCGAGAAGGCTGCGCTGCCGGCCGCCCCAATGCTCGGCTGTCTTGCAGCGGCGATCGTGGTTGCCGCGGTCGACGGGGCGGTGCGGGTGCCAGGCAGTGCTTTGTTCGCCGCCGAAGCTCTGATCGGCTGCCTGATCGCCCGCGCCTTCAAGCTTCCGATGCTGGCGGAGATTCTCCGCGATTGGCCGCTGTTTCTCGGCGCAGTGGTTTGCGTATTCGCGGTCAGCAGCGCACTCGGCTGGCTGTTGATGCGATGGCAGGTGCTGCCGGGCACCGCGGCGATTTGGGGGTCTTTTCCCGGAGCGTCCACGGTGATGACGTTGATGGCTGAAGCGTACGGCGAAGATGTGCGCCTGGTTGCCTTCGTGCAATATTTGCGCGTGGCGCTGATTGCCGTGGTCGCATCCCTGGTCTCGAGGGTCTTCATGGGGTCCGGCGGTGCGGTCGTGCATATCGTCTGGTTTCCCACCGTGGATTGGGGCTGGTGCATCGTAACCGTGGCAGTCGCGGCCGCAGGCGCTCTCATTGGCCCGCGACTGCCGATCCCGGTCGGGGCGCTGCTGCTGCCGATGATCGGTGGCGCGATATTGCAGGACATCGGGCTGTTGAAAATCGAGCTGCCGCCGTGGCTGCTCGCGCCCAGCTACGCGGTGATCGGCTGGAGCATCGGTCTGCGCTTCACGCGTCCCATACTGGTTCACGTGTGGCGCGCGTTTCCCCGCGTGCTCGCCTCAAATCTGACCCTGCTTGCGCTATGCGCAGGAATCGGCGGCGTGCTCGCGGCAGCGACCGGCATCGATCCCCTGACGGCGTATCTCGCGATGAGTCCGGGCGGCGTGGATTCTGTGGCGATCATCGCCGCAGGCAGTAAAGTTGATGTACCGTTCGTCGTCGCCATGCAGACCGCAAGATTCGTCGCCGTATTAGCGATTGGCCCCAGTCTTGCGCGCTTCATGGCGCGGCGCGCCGGAATTACAACGGTCGGAGAATCGTATGACGACAAAAACGGTTGATACAGCCTTGAATAGTGAAACCATTATGGCGCTGCCGTGCTTGCCTCGTGATGAGGAGGGACCGGTGTTTGCCGAGCCGTGGCCGGCTCAAGCCTTTGCGCTCGCCGTCAAGCTCGCGGAGCTTGGTCACTTCACGTGGAGCGAATGGGCAGCGGCGCTCGCCGATGAATTGAAGACGGATGCGGCGCGCGGTGAAGCGGATGATGGCTCGCGCTACTACCACTGCTGGCTCGCAGCGCTTGAGCATCTCGTGGTGTCGAAAAGATTGTCGAGTCGCGAAGCGCTGTCGGCACAGAAGGAAGCCTGGGCAGAAGCCTATCGACACACGCCGCACGGCATGCCCGTCGAGCTGAAACGCGGACCCCGCGCCTGAACTACACCAGTCCGCGGACTTTTCCCCGATGCATCACCGCCGCGCAAGGGTTCGCGCCAAGTCCGTAGCAAAGTTCGCGCGGGCCGCTCGATGCGCCACAGCGCCAAATCCGCGCGCTTCCCCACTTCGATGGTTCCCACCTCGTCCAGCACACCCAGTGCGCGCGCCGCTTGCCGCGTGACGCCGGCCAAGGCTTCCTCGGGGGTCAAGCCAAACAGCGTGCAGGCCATGTTCATCGCCAGCAGGATGGAGGTGCAGGGCGAGGTGCCGGGATTGCAGTCGGTGGCCACCGCGAGCGGCACGCCCGCCTGGCGCAGCAGCGCAACCGGGGGCGGAGTCGTCTGCCGCAACGTGAAATACGCGGTCGGCAGCAAGACCGCAACGGTGCCCGCGGCCGCCAGGGCAGCGCGCCGTCCGCGCTCAAGATACTCAAGATGATCCGCCGACAGACGCGCCCCATTTCGCGGCCAACTTGCGCAGCGCCCATGTCGCTCAATTGCCCCGCGTGCACGTGCGCGCGCAAGCCCAGCTGCTTCGCCGCCCGCAGCAGCTGCTCGGTCTCCGCCACGGTAAACGCGATGTTTTCGCAGAAGGCATCGACCGCGTCCACCAGCCCCGCGGCCGCCAGCGACGTCAAGCCATGGCCCGCTGACCTCATCGCACGAAAGCCTGACGATGCGCCGAGAATTCCGGCGGCAGGGAATGCAGACCGAGAAATGTCTTCTTGATCGATACCGGCAGATCCTCGCCCAAGTCGCGCGCCACCTCGAGAAGCCGGCGCTCCGCGTCCAGTTCCAGCCCGTATCCGGACTTGATCTCGATGGTGGTGACGCCTTCCGCCATCAGGCGCTTGAGTCGCAGCAACGCCGATGCGTAGAGCTCCGTCTTGCGTCGCCGCGCGAGTGGCTCGCACCGTCGATTGGATGCCGCCGCCGGCCCGCGCAATGTCCTCGTAGGATACGCCGCAGAGTCGTTTGCTCGAACTCCGCG
Organism: uncultured Gammaproteobacteria bacterium; assembly: GCA_963787695.1. Taxonomy (GTDB): domain Bacteria; phylum Pseudomonadota; class Gammaproteobacteria; order Steroidobacterales; family Steroidobacteraceae; genus Bog-1198. Next base: position 2,851,543 of record CAWBDX010000002.1, on the reverse strand, counting down.
ACCCGATTGCCGCCGTAGACCAAGTGCGTGTGGCAATCGATCAGCCCGGCGTGATCCATTGACCCTGGCCATCCCGAATCGCGCATCGCTCTGCGCCGCGCGCCCGGCGCCGGCCTTCGCGGCCGTGCCGATCCATGCAATGCGCTCGCCGCGTCACCGCCAGCGCGGCGTCCTTGATGCTGCCGTAGGCGCCTGCGCCCGCCGCCATGGTCGCAATGTTTGCGCCGATCCACACCTGTCCCAATGTGTCCGAAGATTTTCGCACTAGATCGCCCGATGATTGCCGCAGTTAGTATGATACAGCCAGGATGACCAATTTACCGTTTGCAGTCCGCGTATTTGCCGCAGGGCTGGGCTCGCGACGTGCTCGTCACCGTCTCCGACGAGGGATTCATCACCGCGATCGAACACGGCCTGCCCGCGGCGCCGCGCGTGCCTGCGGCAGATCGAGCGCATCGACGGCATCGTCGTGCCCGGGATGCCCAATGCGCACAGTCATGCCTTTCAGCGCGCCATGGCCGGCAACACCGAATATCGAGCGTCGGCGCGCGACAGTTTCTGGACCTGGCGCCAAGCCATGTATGCGCTCGCGAATCGCATCGCACCCGACGACCTGCAGATCGTGGCGACTCAGCTGTTCGTCGAAATGCTCAAGGCAGGCTACACCTCGGTGGCGGAATTTCACTATCTGCACCGGGCAGACCGGCGGCGCGCAGTATCTGCAGCGCGAATCCACTGTGGGAGGCGATCGGCGCTGCCGCCGCGCTGCCGGCATCGGCCTGACGTTTTTGCCGACGCTGTACCAGTGCAGCGACTTCGGCGGCAGCGCCGCTGAAACCCGAGCAGGCGCGATTCGCATCTGGACACCGACGCATTCCTGCATGCAGTCGCAGATCAGGTCAACGCGGATCGCCGGCGCGCGTTGCGCGCACACGCTGCGCACCGGAGCCGCATTTCACAGCCTGCGCGCGGTGCCGCTCGACGCCTTGCGCGAGGCGCGCGCTCGCGCTGCGCAGCATCGATGCCGACCATGCCGGTGCACATCCATGTCGCGGAGCAATTGCTGGAAGTGCGCGCCTGCCAGCGCGGCGACCGGCCGCCGCCCGATCGAGCTGCTGCTCGATCAAGCGCTGCTGACGCAGCATTGGTGCGTGGTCCATGCCACCCATGCCACCGCCGGAGGAACTGAGAGGCATTGCGGCGAGCCGACGCAGCCGTGTGCGTATCCATCAGCACCGAAGCGAATCTCGGCGACGGGTTTTTCGACAGCCGCGCGCTTTCTCAAAATGGACGGGCGGCTTTGCGTGGGCTCCGACAGTCAGTCGACGGTAAATCCGGCGGAAGAGCTGCGCTGGCTGGAGTATCAGCAGCGCCTGCGCAAAAAGCGGCGCGGCGTGCTCGCCACCAGCGCCGAACCGCATGTGGGCACTCGCCTGTGGCGCGACGCTGCGGAGAACGGCGCGCAGGCGCTCGGCCAGCCGGTCGGGTCGATCGCCGTCGGGTCGCCGCGCCGACTGGCTGGTGCTGGACGCGGCGCATCCCTCCATGGCGGGAGCGGCCGCGGACGCTGCGCTGGATCACCTGCTGTTCGCCGGCGGCGATGCGGCCATCCGCGACGTCATGGTCGGCGGGCCGCTGGGTGATCAAAGATCGGCCGCCACCGGCTCGAAGACGAGTCAGCCGCCGATTCGCCGAATCGGTGCAGCGCCTGGGCGCAGCGCCGCTGGTGTGAAAAAGTGGTTGACTGTACCTGTCTATACAGCTTAATCTTAGCCGCATGAACAAGGCCGCCATGCGTCGCTGCAGCCGCTGTACTTGCAGGTCAAGCGGCATATTCTGGACAACATCGGTTCCGGCAAGTGGGGCGACTTCCACGCGCGTGCCTTCCGAAAACGACATCGTAAAATCCTTCGGCGTCTCGCGCATGACCGCCAATCGCGCGCTGCGCGAATTGCGCGACGAGGGCGTCCTGGTGCGCATCGCGGGAGTCGGCAGCTTCGTCGCCGACCGCCACGCGCACGCGCATCCTCTGGAGATCCGCGGCATCGCCGATGAGATCCGCGAGCGCGGCCATGTGCACCGCGCCGAGATCGTTTCCCTGGAGCGGATGCGCGCCGTGGCGCGAGCTTGCGGAGGATTTTGGCATTGCGCCGCGCAGCGAATTGTATCTGCTCGCTGATCGTGCACTTCGAGAACGACCGCCCCATTCAGCTCGAGGATCGCTACGTTCTGCCGAAGCTCGCGCCCGATTACATGAACATGGATTTCAGCCGCACCACGCCGCACGACTACCTGGTCAAAGTCGCGCCGCTGCAGGAAGCGGAACATCTGTTGCGCGCGGAGATGCCGGATGAGCGCACGCGCAAGCTGCTGGCGATGAAGCGCGACGAACCCTGCTTGGTCGTGATCCGACGAACCTGGACCGCCGGTCAAATCGCCTCGGTGGCACGCCTGTACTACCCCGGTTCCCGCTACGAATTGTCCGGGCGCTTTCGCCCGTAGAGGAATAGCCATGCTAGCCCCCTTGAAACCCAGAATCATCCGCGCGCGCGCGCGGCAATACCTTGAGCGCGCGCACCTGGATGACCGAAGCGCCGCTGCGCATGCTGATGAACAACTTGGACCCCGAGGTTGCGGAGAATCCCGGCCGAGCTCGTGGTGTACGGCGGCATCGGGCGCGCCGCGCGCGATTGGAATTGCTACGACCGCATCGTCGAGACGCTTGAAAACCCTGACCGAAGAGGAGACCTTGCTGGTGCAGTCCGGCAAGCCGGTCGGCGTGTTCCCCACCCATGCGGATGCGCCGCGCGTGCTCATCGCCAATTCCAATCTGGTGCCGCACTGGGCAACCTGGGAACACTTCCACGAACTCGACCGCAAGGGACTGGCGATGTTCGGTCAAATGACCGCCGGCTCGTGGATCTATATCGGCAGCCAGGGCATCGTGCAGGGCACCTATGAAACTTTTGCCGAAATGGGCCGGCGCCATTTCGGCGGCAACCTCGCGGGCAAATGGATTCTCACCGCCGGCCTCGGCGGCATGGGCGGCGCGCAGCCGCTGGCCGCCACCATGGCCGGCGCCAGCCTGTTGGCGGTCGAATGCCGTCCCAGCCGCATCGCCAAGCGGCTCGAGACCGGCTACGTCGATGCGCCAGGCGCGCACCTTGGATGAAGCGCTCGCCATGCTCGAGACGGCCAAGAAAAACGGCAAGCCGATGTCAGTCGCGCTGCTCGGCAACATCGTCGATGTGCTGCATACACTGCTCGAGCGCGGCATCAAACCGGATGCGCTGACCGATCAAACCTCCGCGCACGACCCGGTCAACGGCTACCTGCCGCAGGGCTGGTCCGTTGGAGCAATGGGACGAGCGGCGCGTCGAGCGATCCCGCCGGCACCGCCGCCGCTGCGCCACGCTCGATGGCCAAGCATGTCGAGTACTCTGCTGCGCTTCAAGCGCATGGGGCTGCCGGTATTCGACTACGGCAACAATCATCCGGCAGGTGGCTTTCGATGCCGGCGTCTGCGCAGGCCTTCGATATTCCCGGGTTTCGTGCCCGAATACATCCGGCCGCTGTTCTGCCGCGGCGTCGGGCCATTTCGCTGGGTGGCGCTGTCGGGCGATCCCGAGGACATCTATAAAACCGATGCCAAGGTCAAGGAGCTGATCCCTGACGATCCGCATCTGCATCATTGGCTCGACATGGCGCGCTCGCGAATTCACTTTCAAGGCTTGCCGGCGCGCATTTGCTGGGTGGGATTGGGGCAGCGCCATCGCTTGGGATTGGCGTTCAACGAAATGGTCAAGAGCGGCGAGCTCTCCGCGCCCATCGTGATCGGCCGCGACCATCTGGATTCCGGCTCGGTCGCGAGTCCGAATCGCGAGACCGAAGCGATGAAGGACGGCTCCGACGCGGTTTCCGACTGGCCGTTGCTCAACGCTCTGCTCAATACCGCCTCGGGCGCGACGCTGGGTATCGATTCATCACGGCGGCGGCGTCGGCATGGGCTATCTCGCAGCACGCCGGCGTCGTCATCGTCTGCGACGGCAGCGAAGCGGCGGCCAAGCGCATTCGGCGCGTGCTGTGGAACGACCCGGCGACGCGGCGTCATGCGCCATGCCGATGCCGGCTATGAGACCGCCATTGCATGCGCCCGCGAACAGGGCCTGAAGCTGCCGATGATCGAGCGCACCTAGTGATCAACACCCTGAACTTGCACGCCGGTACGCTTGTCGCTGGCGGCATTGCGGCGAATCTACGAGCAGCCGACGGTGCTGCAGTTTGTCGGCCGCACGATCGCGCTCGCATCGCGTCGGCGAGCGCCTTGGTGGACAAGATCGTCGCGAGCCGGCGATGCGGCCTACGGCATCAATACGGGTTTCGGACTGCTCGCGCAGACCCGCATACCCACCGAGCAGCTCGAACTGCTGCAGCGGAATCTGCTGCTGTCGCACGCGGCGGGCGTGGGCGATGCGCTGCCTGATGCCGTCGTGCGGCTGATTCTCGCTCTCAAGATCAATGCGCTGGCACGCGGTCACTCCGGCATCACCTGCCGGACTGATGGACGCCCTGCTCGCCCTGCTCGAGCATGGGTCTACCCGATGATCCCAGCGCAAGGTTCGGTGGGCGCATCCGGAGATCTGGCGCCCTTGGCGCACTTGAGCACGGCGCTGCTCGGCATCGGCCAGCGTGCGGGTGCGCGGCACAATGCTGCCCGCGGCCGACGGACTGCGCCGGGCCGGACTGCAACCCATCAAACTGCACGCCAAAGAAGGGTCTGGCGCTGATCAACGGCACGCAGGTTTCCACGGCGCTTGCGCTGGCGGGGCTTGTTCGGCGCCGAGGATCTGTTCGCCGCCGCGGTGGTCGCCGGCGCCATGTCGGTCGATGCCTTGAAGGGCAGCGACTCGCCCTTCGATGACACGCATTCAACAGGTGCGCGGACAACCCGGCCAGATTGCGGTCGCGCGCGAGTATCGCGAATTGATTGCGGGCAGCGCCATTCGCGCCTCGCATCTCGACTGCACGCGCGTCCAGGATCCCTATTCCTTCCGCTGTCAGCCGCAGGTGATGGGCGCGTGTCTGGACCTCATTCGCAATTGCAGCGCGAACGCTTGAGGCTCGAAGCCAATGCCGTGACAGACAATCCGCTGCTGTTCACCGAAGGCGGGCGATGTGCTGTCCGGCGGAAATTTTCACGCCGAGCCCGTGGCATTTGCCGCCGATACGCTGGCGCTCGCGATTGCGGAGATCGGCAGCCTGTCGGAGCGCCGCACGGCGGTGTTGGTGGATCCGAAGATGAGCGGCCTGCCGCCTTTCCTGGTCAGAACAGCGGACTCGAATTCCGGATTCATGATTGCGCAAGTGACGGCCGCGGCGCTGGTCTCGGAGAACAAGACCATTGCGGCACCCGCGAGCGTCGATTCGATCCCGACCTCCGCCAATCAGGAGGATCATGTCAGCATGGCAACGCATGCCGCACGGCGCCTGCGCGCCATGGTCGACAATGCGGCGGCGGTAGTCGGCATTGAATTGTTGGCGGCGGCACAGGGCATCGATTTTCACCGGCCGGCGAAATCGTCGGCGCCGCTCGAGGAAGTTCACGCCGCCATCCGCAAGGAAGTGCCGTTTTACGCCGCCGATCGCTATTTTGCGCCGGATATCGAGGCGGCGGCTTCTTGGGTATTATCTGCGCGGTTCGCTCCAAGGGTGGCGCGGCTGCTGCCTTCCCGTACCTAAGGTAAATGTTTGACGAGGTCTCGATGAAATCTATCGGCTGCTGCCTGTTGTCCCTTTGCCTTTGCGCCGGCATCAGCCACGCCGCCGAGGTCAATCTCGTCACGACGTCGTGCTCCAAATACCAGAACGAGATCGTGGGGCCCGCCGCCCCGACTCCTACCCCGGATCCGATCAACATCGTGATGTGGTTGTTTGGATATTCGGTCGCGAAGTCCGGTTCGCACTACATGTACGGGGAGGCTTTGGCCGGATTCGGCTTCGCGCTGGACGCGGAGTGCAAAAACAATCCCTCCGAAAGCCTGCTGGATGCGCTCGCCGCGGTGAAACCCAGCAGTAAAAATCCGATGGATCTGTCGTCGCTGGACTGCGCCACATTCTCCAAGCGCCACGTCGATCTCGCCCGCACCGATGCCGAGGGCGCGAATACCATCATGATGTGGTTGTATGGTTTTGCCGTCGCGACTTCCGGCAGCCATCTGTTCGATCCCGGTGCATCCGGAGCGTTTCCATCCGCGCTGCTCGCGGAATGCGCCAAGCGTCCGGAACGCAGCCTGTTCGAGGCGCTGGGCACCGTGAGAATTTCGAAGGCCAACAACTAGGCGGACGCAACACCCTCGATCCAGGTGCGCTGCACTTTAAGATCATCGTTCAGCAGCACGAGGTTGGCGCGATATCCCGGCGCAATTCGCCCGAGCTCTTGACCTAAGCCGAGAAACTCCGCCGGATATTCGCTGGCCATGCGTGCCGCTTCGGCAATATCCAGGTCCAGCAGTGAAACCGCGTTGCGAACGGCAGTCGCCATGTCGAGCGCGGTGCCGGCAAGAGTCCCACTGGCATCGCTGCAAACGCCGTCGGCGACGGTGATTGTCTTGCCTTGCAGCACGAAGCTGGACAGCGACGATCCCACCGGCGGCATGGCATCGGTGATCAGCATGAAGCGGTCGTGGCGCTTGCAGCGCAGCGCCAACTTGAGCATCACCGGGTCAACATGATGCCCATCGACAATGATTCCGCACCAGGTGCCGGTATCGTATAGCGCGGCGCCGACGATCCCCGGTTGACGCGGTTCGAGGCGCGCCATCGCATTGAACAGATGCGTGAAGCCGCGCACGCCATGCGCGATCGCCGCCGTGGTTTCCGCGTAAGTCGCATTGCTGTGTCCTGCCGATATCAGCACGCCGGCTCTCGCAAGCGCGGCGATCATGTCCGTGGTGGTCATCTCCGGCGCCAGAGTCAACAGGGTTCGCCCCGACCGCAAGCGACACAGCAGCGATACCAAACCGCTCTCGAGCAGGCGCAGATGTTTTTCGTCGTGCACGCCGCGGCGCTCCCAATTGAGGAATGGTCCCTCGATGTGAATTCCGAGCACGCCGGGGACGCCGGAATCGAGCGCACTCTGTACCGCCGCGATCGCTTGCCCAATCGTGTCCAGATCGTCGCTGATGAGGGTTGGCATGAACCCCGTGGTGCCGAAGCGGCGATGCGCCGCGCCGATCGCCTGTATCGATTCGAGGCTGGGATCATCATTGAACAGCACACCACCGCCGCCGTTCACCTGCACATCGATGAATCCCGGCAGCAACAGCTGCCCATCGAGATCCACCATGATGGCGTCACGGCAGCGCGAATCCGCAGAAGTAGTCAGCGCTTCGATGCGTGATCCCGAAATCAGCACGACCGTTCCGCTCACCAGCCCTTCGGCGGTGAGAATACGGCCGTTGAGCAGCGCGTTTCGCACTACACGGTCTCCGTAATTTTGCGCAGGTGCGGCGGATGGTCCGGATCGAGACCGCGGCGTGCCGCCAGCGCATCGATCATTCGATACGCGCTCTGCACCAGGAGGATTGGCGCCAGCTCAGGGATGGCATCGATCGTCGGCAGCATGATTGCACCTTGGGCGCGAGTGCCGGCGAGCAACACCGGGACGCCCCGTTGCGTGAGTTCCGAGGCGAGGGCCTGCACCCCCGCCAGCGAGGCATCGGGTTGCGCGAGCAATAGCGCTGGAAATGCGCGCCCCAGCAGCGTGTAGGGCCCGTGGCGCAATTCAGCGCTGCTGAACGCCTCGGCATGCAGGCCGCAGGTCTCTTTGCACTTCAGCGCAATTTCCTGCGCGGCGCCCAATCCCAAGCCGCGGCCGATGACATACAGGTTTCCCGCCGGACCGAGCACCGGCAATGCGCTCGACCAATCAAGCGCCCAGCTCGCGTCCATCAGGGAGGGCAGCGTCTGCAGCGCGGACTGGAGCGCCGCGTCGCGCGTCCACGCCGCCACCAGGTTGGCCAGCGCGGCCAGGGTTGCGAGGAAGGATTTGGTGGCCGCAACGCTGGTTTCGGAACCTGCGCGCAATTCAATCACCAAATCGGCAGCGGCGATCAGAGGCGCGCCGGGGCTGTTGCACAACGCGAGAATCGTGGCGCCCGAGACTTTTGCCGACGCCACCGCCGCCAGCAAATCGGGACTGCGACCCGACTGGGAAATTGCGATGAACAAACAGCCGCGAAGATCCTGCGTCACGCCATACACCGAACTGATCGACGGCGCTGCAGACGAAGTCAAAACCCGCGTGCGTGTCTCGATCAAGTACTTCGCATAGGTTGCTGCATGATCAGAGCTGCCGCGCGCGCAGGTGATGACCGCGCGGGGTGCGAGCCGGCGCACCTCGGCACCGATGGCGGCGATCGCGGCAGCGTCATGCTGAAGCTGCGCGCTCACTGCCGCCGACGCGCTGGCGGCTTCCTCAAACATCATGCTCATGCGGAGAGTTCGGCGACGAAGTCGTAAGTATCACCGCGGTAGAAGGACTGCGAAAACTCGATCGCGCGTCCATCGGGCAATGATCCCAAGCGCTCGACCAGCAGTCCCGCATCGCCGGCTTTTGCCTTCAACAGCTCGGCTTGGTCGCCGGTCAAGAGAACCGCGCGCAAGCGCTGCAGCGCGCGCACCGGCCGTTGACCGGTACGCTCCAGAGCCTCATACAGCGAGGCGCCGACCGATTCGAGGGACGGCAACGCCGTTGCGACGACGGTGGCGAATTCCAGCGCCATGGGCGCATCGTCGGCGCAGCGAATTCGATTGAAGCGAAATACCGGTGTGCCCGGACTCAAGCGCAGCGCCAGCGCTTCTTCGGGAGTCACCGTACCGGCCGCCCGCTTCAGCCACACACTGTGCGGCGTGCGGCCGCGCGCCCGCATATCCTCGGAGAACGAGGTGAGCATGGCGAAATTCTTATCGACGCGCGCCGAAACGAAATTGCCGGACCCCTGGCGTCTCACCAGCAATCCGTCCGTCACCAGTCCGTCGAGGGCCTTTCTGACCGTGATACGCGAAACCCCAAAATCCGCCGCCAGATCGCGCTCCGACGGCAGGGCGTCATCCGGGCCCAAAACTCGGCTATCGATGGCTTTTCGCAGCGCGCGCTGCAGTTCCTGATATAGCGGCAAGTTGCCCTGACCATCGAGCGGACCGACTGCTTTTGCGAGTGATGTCATAGGGCCAAGGTCAGATCCGTTGATTCGTGGTCAGGTAAAATAATACCAAATACATACCACTTGTCGATCAATAATTCTCCTGGTTTCTCATAAACCATTGCATTCAATGGGAATATTTAGTTTTTTGACGGAGGTATTACATGGCACTAGCAGATATTCTAAATTGGTATTATATTGGGCCTTAATTGGTGTGGCATTGGACCAACCACGCGGGATGACGGCAAATCTAAAACCGACCGGACAGGGGGCATTGATATGAATCGGACTGGGGATATCTATATGAATCGGATCGCGTTGGCGGTCAAGTCGGCATTGGGGTTGGTGATCCTGGTGCCGCCCACTCTGGCTTTGGCGGACGGCGCCGCGGACACCCCGCTCGAAGAAATCGTCGTGACCGGCATCCGGCAGTCGGTCGAAGAGTCGATGAAAATAGAGCGCGCCTCGACGGATATCATCAACGTCATCACCGCCGAGGACATCGGCAAGATGCCTGACAAGAATGTGGCCGATTCGCTGGCGCGTGTGCCCGGCATCACCACCAGCTCAGCCGGCGCCAATGAAGGCGGCTTCGATGAGAACGATCGCGTCAGCATGCGCGGCACCAACCCCAGCCTCACGCAAACCCTGATCAATGGTCACAACGTCGCGGCCGGAGACTGGTTCGTGCTCGACCAAGTTACTCAGGTAGGACGCAGCGTCAGCTACACGCTGTTGCCCTCGGAAATCGTCAGCCAGGTGGTGGTGCAAAAGAGTTCCAGCGCCTCGCTGGTCGAGGGCGGCGTCGCCGGCTCGGTGGACATCATCACCCGCAAGCCGCTCGACTTCGCGCAGCCGTTGACCATTCAGGCATCGGCGGGCGACGTCTATTCGACCCTGCCGTCGCGGGGCGCCGGGCAGTTCAGCGCTCTTGGCAACTGGAAGAACGATGCCAACAACTTCGGCATCATGGTGCAGCTGTTCTCCGAGACGCGCTACCTGCGCCGCGACGGTAACGAGCTGCTGGGCTACGACACGATTGCGCCGGGCAGCGCGGTCGCCACGTCGAATCCGAACCTCTCCGGCGTGCAGTATCCGGCCCTGATCGGCGCGGCGTTCTTCCAGCAAAAGCGCGAGCGCAATGGCGGCATTGCCGACATCGAGTTCAAGCCCAGCGATACGCTCACTCTGGACCTGTCAGCCTTCTCATCCAGATTGATCGCGAGCAACGAGAACACTAACTACCTGCTGTGGCCGACGCACTTCCTCGCCTCGGGGACAGGGCAAGCGCCGCTTCCCGGCTATACGATTGCCGGTAACACCCTGACCTCGGCGACCTTCGCGCCGGTCGCGGGCACCGACTATGCCGTATATGACCAGATTGCCCGGCCGGACGAAGTCGCCACCGCCAACTTCGTCAATCTGGATACCCAGTGGGATGCCAGCGATAAGCTCTCCGTCTTCGGTCAGGTGGGCTACTCGTGGGGCGACGGCAAAACGCCCAATCAGAACGTCTCCGAAACCGTTCCCGCCGTAGGATCCGGCGCCTCGTACCACCTTGAACGGCATTGGGAACGGACCCAGCTACAGTCTTGGCAACACCAACAATACAACCCCGACGCCGGGCGGCGTGCCGGTGGCGTTCAGCTGGATCTTCGGCGATCAGAACGTTGATGTGCAGGACACGGAGCTATGGGCAAAGATCGACGGCGCCTTCAAGATCGACAACGACTTCTGGAAGGATCTGAAATTCGGCGTGCGCTACGAGCACCACGGCCGCGTCTCTGCGAATGTGATCGGTCAAGGGCCGACGGCTGCCGGTCAAAGCACCGCTGCTTATCCGGTGGGCTTCTCCAATTATCCGTCGAACTACACCAATTTCGGCGGCTCCATGCCGACCGACATCTGGTATTGGACCGCGGATCAGCTCGCGGCCTACAACAGTCCCGCCAATGTCAATCGCAATCCTGCGACGCGCATCGATTGGAATTCCATGTTCGAGGTGCACGAAAGTCGACACGGCGGCCTACGTGCAGGCAGATTTCAAGGGTGACAACTGGGCGGCGAACGCCGGCGTGCGCTTCGTGCGCACGATCGAGGACGTCGTGACCTACGCGGGCGTGAGTCCGCTGACGCCCGGTTCGCGCTACTCGGACTTCGGGACCTACATCGGTGTGCCCACCAACAACAACTACAACGATGTGCTGCCGAGCGCCAACCTCAAAATCGACGTGACCCACGATCTGGTAGCGCGATTTGCCGTCGCCGAGACCATGACCCGCGCCGATTACTCCTCGCTGGCGGGCTTCGTCAGCTTGACGCCGCCGGGTGCCGTCGGTGAGGTCCCGGTACCGGTACGGGCGGCAACCCGGATTTGAAGCCGATTCGTCCACCAATTTCGATGCGGGACTCGACTGGTACTTCGCGCCGCGCTCGCTGCTCTCGGCAACGGCGTTCTACATGGACCTGCGCAACTACGTCGCCTACGGCTCGGTCACCAAGAACTACCTCACGTACAGCTCGATCTTCCCGAATGGCACGAATGTGCCCTACCTGCTGTCGGTTCCGGTCAATGCGCAGGGCCGGGTCTATGGCACGGAATTCGCCTATCAACAGGCGTTCACCGACAACATCGGCTTCATCGGCAATTACACCTACGCCGACGGCAAGCAGACCTCGGAAGTCACCATCAACGGCGATGATCGGCTGGTTGGCACCTCGAAGAACACCTACAACCTGCAGGCCTACTACGAAGACAAGCACTTCAGTGCGCGGGTCGCCTACACCTACCGCTCGTCGTTCTACAGCGGTCTCGACCGCAACACGGCGTTCACGCAGTACGACATCGGTACCTTGTCGGCATCTTTGAATTACATCATCAACAATAACTTCTCGATCTCCCTGGAGGGCCAGAACCTCAACAACCCGACGCTCAAGTACTACGCCTTGAATCGAAGATCAACCGCGCGCATTCTACAAAAACGGCACGCAGTACTATCTGAACTTCCGCTTCAAGATGTAAGCCTTGGAATCGGCCGCCGCGCGTGGCAATGGGGTAGAGTGTTGAATCGTGCGGTATGGGTCGATGATAGTGACGAAAATCAGGGCGGCGTGCAGCCGCCGCCCTTTTTTTGCCTGGCGCTGAACGCGCGCGGCACATGCCGGCGTCATTCCACTCCCCGCCGAATATCGTTCCTGGTGATGGCGCCTTCGATATCGGCGCCGCGACCGTGGTCAAGGTTCCGAAGGGCGACGGCGAGGCGGCAAACGCCGCCCGCTACCTGGTCGAGTTATGGCAGCGCTGCGATGCGCTGGCGCTGCCGGTTTCGGTCGCGCTGCGCGGCGGCACCACAGACTCTACGATCACCTTCCGTCGCACCCAGGGATTCGGCCCGGAAGGCTACGAGCTTAAGATCCGGCCGCATCGAATCACCGTATCGGCAAGCAGCGGCGCGGGGCTTTTTTACGGCGCCATGACCCTGTGGCAGCTGCTGCCGCCTGACCGCAGCGCCCGCCGCATTCCCTCGCAAACCATCATCGATGCGCCCCGCTACGCGTGGCGCGGGCTCATGCTGGATTCCGCGCGGCATTTTCAGTCGCCCGCGTTCATACATTCCATGATCGACTGGATGGCGTGGCACAAGTTGAATGTGCTGCACTGGCATTTGACCGATGATCAGGGTTGGCGCCTGCAGATCAACAAATATCCGCGGCTGACGTCGATAGGCGCGTGGCGAGTCGACCACGGCGCGCGCTATGGCGGTTTCTACACCCAAGACGAGGTGCGCGACATCGTCGCGCACGCAGCCAGACGCCATGTGCAAATCGTTCCCGAAATCGAAATGCCGGGACATGCGCACAGCCGCGATAGCCGCATATCCCGCGCTGGGTGCGGGCAGTCGAGCCGCTGCCGGTGTCGCCCAATTGGGGGGTGCATACGCATCTGTTCAACCTGGAGCCGCAAACCTTCAGGTTCCTCGAGGATGTGCTCGACGAAGTGATGCAAGTGTTCCCGTCTCTTTATGTGCATGTGGGCGGCGATGAGGCGGTCAAGGACGAATGGAATGCATCCGCGGAGGTCCAGACTCGCGCCCGCGAGCTCGGCATTCACAACGCCGAGGCGCTGCAGTCGTATTTCACGCAGAGAATCGGCCGCTACCTGGCAGCGCACGGCCGGCGGCTGGTGGGCTGGGACGAGATATTGAGCCCGGGCCTGCCGACCGACGCCATCGTCATGTCGTGGCGCGGGGTTGCCGGGGCCCACAGCGCGGCAGCCGCCGGCAATGACACCGTTCTTACGCCGCAACCGACGCTGTACTTCGACCGCCGACAAAGCACTCTCGCCACCGAACCGCCGGGCCGGGTGGAACTCGTGACGCTCGAAGATGTGTACCGCTTTGACCCCAGCGACCCGAGCTTGAGCGCAGCACAACAGCGGCATGTGCTCGGCGTGCAGGCCGATCTCTGGACCGAGCACATTGCAACGGACGCAGCGCGTCGAATGGATGGCGCTGCCGCGCGCGGCAGCGCTTGCCGAAGTCGGCTGGTCGGCGCCGGACCGTCGCTGGCCGGATTTTCTCGACCCGCCTGGTGCCGATGTTCGCCCGCTATCGCGCATTCGGACTCGAGCTACGCCGACAGCGTATTCGGCATCAACGCAGCAGGTTGCGCGCACCGCGGCGGGCATCACACTGACACTGTCGAATCCGGAGCTTAAGCGATTCCGGGCTCGGACGCGATACGCTATACGCTGGATCGGCAGCGAGCCCACGGCGAGTTCCACGGCCTATGCATCGCCGCTCACGCTGCCGGCCGGGACGGAGGTTCGCGCGGCAACCTTCATCGAGGCGGAGCAAGTCTCCCGGACCTGGCAGAAGCATCTCGACGCGAGCAGCGGGCGGCTCCGCGACAGCCACGATCTGGATCTATGCAGCAACCGGATCGGACTGCTTCTCGAACCTGCGGGCGCGGGGGGAAATGCCGGCGCCCCGCTCGCTATCGACATCATGAACCCGTGCTGGATCGATCGCGGAGTCGACCTTACGCGCGGGCCCCGTATCATTGCTTCGGTCGCGCCCTTGCCCTTTAACTACGAACTCGGCGCCGATGTCGCCACCATCCCTGTGGGAAATACGCGCAGGCCTGAAGGCGAACTTGAGATTCACGCCGACAGCTTGCGATAGCGCGGCAATCGCAACGCTGTCGCTGGCGCCGGCGGCTGCGAGCCATGCGCTAACGACCTTGCCGGCGCAGCGCCTGCCACCGCTCGCAGGCCGGCACGACCTGTGCCTGCGATTCGCGCGCCCGCGCCTCGATCCCATGTGGGCCCTCAATTGGATCGAGATCGAGGAATAGCCGGTGTCCACCCTGAAAATCATGGCGCCGCTGACCGGTTGGTGTGCGCCGCTCGATGAGGTACCCGATCAAGTATTCGCCGGGCGCATGCTCGGCGACGGCCTCGCCATCGATCCCACCAGCGGTGTCGTCATCGCGCCCTGCGCGGGGGAGATCATAACGCTGCCGGCCAGCGCGCATGCGGTATCGATACGCACGGCGCAGGGCATCGACGTGTTGATTCACATTGGCATTGACACGGTTGAGCTTCGCGGCCGCGGCTTCGAGCCGCTTGTGCTGCCCGGCGCCATGGTGCGCGCCGGCGATGAGCTCATACGATTCGACCTCGATATCGTGGCGCGGGGCGCCAAAAGTTTGATGACGCCCATCGTCATCGCACCCGTGGACGGGGTGAGCATCAGCCAGCGCCGCGCGCAAGGCGCGGTGACTGCGGGGGAAGTTCTGTTCGAGATCGGCCCGATCCCGGAACTTGCAACTACCCTGTCGCAGCCGCCGACGGCTGCCGCGGCGGCGGAAGGGGCGAGTCGAACCCTCACGATCGCCCTGCGGCACGGACTGCACGCGCGCCCGGCCGCGATGCTCGCGAACCGCGCCAAAACCTTTGGCAGCACAGGTTTCCCTCAATGCTCATGGCCGCAGCGCCAACGCACGCAGCGTTGTAGCCATCATGGCGCTCGGCGTACGCCACGGCGATGCTTTGACCATTCAAGCGATCGGTGCCGGCGCGCCGCAGGCTGTCGCAGGTGTGGTGGCGGCACTCGAGGAAGCGCTGACGATGGATAGCGCTGCGGGGGATGACGCCGCGGCGCCGGCGGCGGGCGCAGCAGCAAGCGCTCCGCTAAGCGCGGCCCAAGCCGATACCGGCGAACTCAAAGGTATTACGGCGGTGGGTGGATTCGAGGTAGGAAGGGCAACCCGCATCGAACGCCGCAAGATCGACGTGGTTGAACACCGGGAGGATTCCGCGCATGAAGCCGCGGAACTCGAGCGTGCGCTGACCAACGTGCGCTTGAGGCTGCAGCGCGTGGCCGCCACCGGCGGCGCAACGCGGCGCGAGATCATTGAAGCGCATCTCGAATTCCTCGGCGATCCTTCGCTGCAAGAGGCGGCGCATGAACTCATTGCCGCGGGCAAAGGCGCCGGCTTTGCCTGGCGCAGCGCGGTGCGGCAATCGATCTCGGCGCTCGAGGCTCTCGACGATGCGCGCATGCGGGAGCGCGCCGACGATCTGCTCGACGTTGAAGCGCATGTGCTGCTGGCGCTTGCCGGCGAGGCGCGGCCAATGATCATGCCGTTGCCGGAGCACGCGGTATTGCTGGCTGATGATCTGCTTCCGTCCGAGATCACCGCTCTCGATCGCCAGCGTCTGGCCGCCATCTGCCTGGGCGCCGGCGGTACCACCTCGCATGTGGCCATTCTGGCTGCGGCGATGGAAATTCCCATGCTGGTCGGCATCGGCGCGGCTTTACGGGAAATTGCCGACGGCTCGATCCTGATCGTCGATGCCGATGCCGGTCGACTGCACATCAAGCCGAGCGCCCAAGATATCGAGCAGGCGCGCGGCGCGGTCGAATCGCGCCGCCTCGCGAGAATCGCGCAACGCGCGGCTGCGCGGACCGAGTGCCGCGCACTCGACGGCACTCGCATCGAGGTGTTCGCCAATCTGGGAAACATCGTGGACGCGACAGCGGCCGCCCTGAACGGCGCCGAAGGTTGTGGGCTGCTGCGAACCGAGTTCCTGTTCATCGACCGCGACACGGCGCCCGGCGAGGACGAGCAACTCGCCGCATACCAAGGCATCGCGAATGCGCTCGGCGATGTCCCGGTGATCCTGCGGCTGATGGACGTCGGCGGCGACAAACCGCTGCGATATCTGGCGCTGCCGCACGAGGAGAACCCGGCTCTCGGCATGCGCGGCGTGCGCACCGCCCTCGCGCATCCGCAGCTCCTGCGTGCTCAGCTGCGCGCGGCGCTGCGCGTCGTGCCGTTCGGCAAGGTGCGGCTGCTGATCCCCATGGTCACGGATGCCGCGGAAATCCGCGCCGTCCGAAGCATGGTTGATGAACTCACACGCGAGCTCTCCCTGCCGGGTCGCGTCGAACTGGGGGCGATGATCGAGACGCCGGCGGCCGCGCTGACGGCGGCGCTCATCAGCCGCGAAGTCGAATTTCTATCGATCGGCAGCAATGATTTGACGCAGTACACTCTGGCGATGGATCGCGGCCATTCGGAGCTTGCGCGCCGTACCGATGCTCTGCATCCTGCGGTGCTCAATCTCATCGCCTCGACCGCCGATGCAGGCACCGCTGCCGGCAAGCTGGTTGCCGTCTGCGGCGGGGTGGCGGCCGATTCGCAAGCGATACCGATTTTATTGGGCTTGGGCGTGCGCGAATTGTCGGTGGTACCGGCGGCCATACCGGCGCTCAAGCGGCAAATCCGCGGATTGCGGATTCTCGAGTGCCGCGAACTCGCGATGCGCTGTCTTGGAGCCGCCTCGGCAGGCGAAGTACGCGCCCTGGTCGAGAGGACGATCGCCACTGTGGGAGAGCTAACGATGAATTTACGCTTTGCCGGGCTACAGCAGCTGGGACGCGCCCTGATGCTGCCTATTGCAGTGCTGCCCATTGCAGGTCTGCTGTTGCGCCTGGGCCAGCCCGACTTGCTGAACTGGGCGGCAATGGCTGCAGCCGGCGATGCAATTTTCTCGAATCTCGGCCTGCTATTTGCGGTGGGCGTGGGTGTCGGCCTGGCCCGCGAGAACCACGGAGCCGCGGGCCTCGCCGCCGTGGTCGGCTACCTGATCACCATTCGCGCGGTTGAAACCATGCTGCATGCGGCCCCGGGCTCCCTCGCCAAGCTCAGCATTCCGGTCGGCTTGCTGTCGGGCGTCATCGCGGGCGTCGCCTACAATCGCTACAGCAACATCACATTGCCGAGCTACCTGAGTTTTTTCGGCGGCCGGCGCTTCGTGCCGATCGTCAGTGGAGTTGCGGGCTTGCTTCTGGCGGCGGTGGTGGGCTATGCGTGGCCGTTCCTGGAGCGGGGCATGGATGCCACCAGTCAGGCCATCCTGGGTGCCGGCTCGCTCGGCCTGTTTGCCTATGGCGTCCTGAATCGCATTTTGATCGTCACCGGGCTGCATCACATTCTCAATAATTTCGCCTGGTTCATCGTCGGCGATTATCACGGCGCCACCGGCGATTTGAAGCGCTTCTTCGCCGGCGACCCGACCGCCGGCGCATTCATGTCGGGATTCTTTCCGGTCATGATGTTCGGCCTGCCGGGCGCCTGCCTCGCCATGTATCACACGGCACGACCCGAACGCCGCGCCGGCGTCGCGGGCCTGCTGCTGTCGCTGGGCTTGACCTCATTCCTGACGGGCGTGACCGAGCCGGTGGAATTCACCTTCATGTTTCTTGGCCCCGGTGCTGTATGCGCTGCATGCGATCGCCACCGGTCTGGCCATGGTCGTCATGAACCTGTTCGGCGTGCGGCTCGGCTTCAGTTTCTCGGCCGGACTATTCGACTATGTACTGAACTTCAGCCATGCGCAGCGCCCGCTGCTGCTGCTGCCGATCGGCGCCGTGTACTTCGGCCTGTACTACGCGGTATTTCGCGTTGTGCATCGTGCGCCTGAATCTTGCGACGCCGGGACGCGATCTCGAGGATGCGGCTGCCGAGCCGCTCGCACCGGCGCCGGACCGCCCGCGCGCCCGGCCTTCGTGACTGGCGCTCGGCGGCGCCGGCAACCTCACCGAGGTGGCGGCGTGTACGACGCGGCTGCGCCTGGTTCTGGTCGACAACAAGGCGATCGACGAGGCCGACGCTCAAGCGCTTGGGCGCGCGCGGCATCCTGCGCTCGTCGGCGACAAGGCTTGCAGGTGGTGCTTGGGCCCCATCGCCGATCAAGTCGCCGGCGAGATTCGCGCCGCGCTGCGCAGGTCCGCACCGCGGCGCCGCCGGCGCCCCGCTTCCCGATGCGTCGCCGGCCGCTCGCGCGATGCGCCGCGGTTTCTGGCCGCGCTGGGCGGCCGCGACAATGTCGTGGATTTCGGAACCTCTCGCGAGCCGCCTGCTGATCCGCACGGCACGGCCCGAAGAGTCGACGAGTCCGCGTTGAGCAAGCTCGGTATTCGTGGCATCGCCCGCTCCGCCGCCGACTCGATCCAGTTGCTGGTTGCGGGCCCCGCCGAGAATTGGGCCGAGCCGCTGCGCCGCTTGCCCCTGGCATGACGACGTCACCGCCACCCTTTACAACCGACTCCGCCGCGGATGCGGCGCGCGCGCCCAAGCGCCACTCGGCGCTGCCGCCATCGGTGCGCCGCATCGTCGTGGTGGGCGGCGGCTCGGCCGGGTGGATGACGGCCTTGATCCTGGCGCGCTCGCTGATCGAACAAGGCGTCGAGATCACGGTGGTCGAGTCGCCCGCGGTCGGCATCATCGGCGTCGGCGAGGGCTCGACGCCCTGGCTGCGCGGATTTTTCGACAGCTTGGGGATAGAAGAGTCCGAATGGATGCCCGCGTGCCACGCCACGTACAAGTGCGGCATCACCTTCGACGGCTGGTCGACCAAGCCGGGATTCGAGCGCTATTTTCATCCGTTCGCGTCCATGCTCGACAACCTGACCATGACGCAGTTCGTGCACAACGCCGATGCGCGCGTCAACGGCGCCGACGTGCATGCGCACTCCGGACCGCTTCTTCATCGCCGCGCGGCTCGCCGCCAAGCATCTTGCGCCGAAGCCGGCCGAACACTTCCCGTTCGATATCTGGCATGGCTATCACTTCGATTCCGTGCTTGCTGGGGCAGTTCCTGCACAAAAAGGCGCTCGAGCGCGGCGTGCGCTACTCAGCCTGCGCATGTGACCCATGCCACTCTCGATGAGCATGGCGCCATCGCCTCGGTGGGCACGCGAGAGGGCCGACGATCGGCGGCGACCTGTTCGTCGATTGCACGGGCTTTGCGGGACTGCTGATCGACGCAGGCATTGAAGACGCCCTTCATCAGCTTCGCGGAGAACCTGTTCAACGACGCGGCGATCGCCATGCCGACGCCGATCGGCGCCACGGTGCCCTCGCGAGACCGTCTCCACCGCCATGAAGCACGGTTGGGCCTGGAAGATTCCGCTCACCAGCGCTTCGGCAACGGCTATGTCTACAGCACGCAGTTCTGCACGCCGGACGAGGCGGAGCGCGAGCTGCGCGAGCACCTGGGCCTGCTGGAATCGGACACCCCGGCGCGGCACCTGAAGATGAAGATCGGACGGGTGACCAAGCACTGGAACAAGAACTGCCTGGCGGTGGGACTGTCGCAGGGATTCATCGAACCCCTGGAGGCGACCGCGCTGCTCTTCATCCAGCAGACCGCCGCCGGCTTCGTCGAGTTCCTGGAACAGGGCGATCTTGAGCGAGGCGGCGCACGATCGATTCAACGCGCGGGTCAACGAGCACTTCGAGGGCACGCGCGACTACATCGTCACCCACTACAAGACCAACAGCCGCACCGACACCGATTACTGGCGCGCCAACGCCGCGAATCTGCAATCTGTCCGAGCCGTTGAAACAGCTGCTGAGCCTGTGGATGTCCGGCAAAGGCATCGCGCCGCCGGTTCGGCAGCAAGTGCTCGGCAAGGGCTATCCGGTATTTTCCTGGTACTCCATCATGGCCGGCATGGGCATTTTCCCGGATCCGGGCAGCCCTGCGCGCCCCGACGCCGCCGAGAGACTGCCTATCGGTCTGACCGAGATCGACAATCTGCTCGAGCGCAGCGCCGCTCAATTACCGCGATCACCGCGAGGTGCTCGAGAATATTCCGCCGCGCCGCACAGACGACAGCCTGCAGATCTACTTCTGGTGACGATGCCGATCCGCGAATTCTCCGCGCTCGACGCCGCCGCCATCCGGCGCGATGTGCTGCCGGACAAGCAGCCGGCCGTCTTGCGCGGGCTTCGTCAGCGATTGGCCCGCCGTCGAGCAGGGGCTGTCTCGCCGGCGGCACTGGTTCGCTACCTGCGGCGATTCGACAGCGGCACCCGTCGATGCGCTGATGACGGCGCCCGAAATCGACGGCCAGATCTTCTACAACGAGGCCATGACGGGATTTAACTTTCTGCGCAATCGGCTGCCGCTGTCGGCCGTCGCCGAACAGGTCCTGCGCTACGCGCAGTTCCCCAAGTCGCCGGCGGTCGCGGCGCAGAGCGCACTGATCCGCGATTGCCTGCCGGGATTCGCCGAGAGAATCGCTTGAGCATCGTCGATGACAATGTGCTGCCGCGGATCTGGCTCGGCAATCAAATCACGCACGCCCACCCATGTCGATGAATGGAACAACATCGGCTGCGTGGTTGCCGGACGCCGGCGCTTCACGCTGTTTCCTCCTGAGCAGATTGCGAACCTGTACATCGGCCCGCTGGACTTCGCGCCCACGGGAGCGCCGATGAGCCTGGTGTCGCTGCGCAATCCGGACTTCGCGCGCTATCCGAAGTTTCGCGAGGCACTGGCGGCGGCGCATGTGGCCGAGCTCGGCCCGGGAGATGCGATTTTCATTCCGCCGCTCTGGTGGCACCACGTCGAGTCGCTGGAGCCCTTCAATGTGCTGGTGAACTACTGGTGGCATGACACGGTCGGCGACGGCGCGCGCGGATTCGGCCTTCGATGCGTTGTTGCACGCGATTTTGAGCATCCGCGCCCTGCCGCCGGCCACCCGGCGCGCCTGGAGCGCTTTGTTCGAGCACTATGTGTTCGGCCCGGCGCCGGCGTGGTCGAGCATATTCCGCCCGAACGGCACGGCATGCTCGGCGAATTGTCGCCGGAGCAGCAGGCAGCCTTGCGCGCGCACTTGATGCGGCGACTGGGGCGCTGACCAGCTGGTTCGCCGTAGGAATCCTCCGACACGGGCGCCTTTAAGAGATGTCCTACGTGGGATCGGCGAGACCACCGAATGTGGCGGACGGCATTTGGTGTTCAACTGCGCACTTGGACAAGATCGTAAAAAATCGAGTTCTAATGGCCGCGGCAGCCGGGCTTGCGGGGCTGTTTTTGCTCAACTCGGCGTCGGCGGCTCCACCGCCCAGCCGACCAATGCAAATCCCGGGGCGGCAGTTGGACTTGAGCGCCCCGGCGCATGTGATCGAGAACTCGATCAAGGTTCCTTCGATCGCGTCACCGCAGCAAGAACGTTTTGCAAACCTAAGATTGGATTCCGTACCTACGCAACCCAGCATGGAAGAGCGCATGCGCCTCGCCCGCCGCGATGGATTTCCGGTCGCCCGTCTCTGGGAAAGCAAGTCGGCGCTGCTGCACCTGGGGTTCAACCAAAAAGGCAAGCCCGGCCTGTGGATCATGCAAAAAACGCGTTGAATCAGCTTGAATCAGCTTGCACGATTGACAGGCGTCCGCTTCTGCAGCGACAGCAGCAGCAACACGCCTGCCAGCACGAAGTACGCCGCGCAAAATTGGATCGCGACATCGCGCGCGACGCCGTCCAATTGCGGCAGTACATACGCGCTGCCATCGAGGCGCACGGAGTGCATGATTCCAAAAAAACACAGAGCCCCGCCTACCGCCAGATAAACGGCCGCGGCTCGCAGCCTGCGTTCGATCATTTCCACCACGAATGCCGCCCAGATCGTCGCGGTAATGATGAAACCGTTTCCGAAGGCGACGATGACGCTCAAGGCAGGCAGGCCATGTTCGGGCGCCGTCATCAGCTGCCGCGAATTTTTGCGGCGAAATGTATTTGGGATCGCTCAGTTCAATGGTCAGCAGCCGCGCGATCGACGGAAAAAAGCTGATGGCCACGGCGATCGCGTGGCGCGCGGGCACGGCGCTGAACGCCTGCGCGGTGATATTGAGCGCCAGGAACACCAGCACCGGCGCCAGCACGGCGAGCGGCACCAACTCGATCAAATTCGCCAAGAAACCCAGCATTCCACCTACCCCGACGAAAATGCCCGTCAACAGCGTGTAGCCGGAGCGCGCGCCCATTTCCTTGAATGCGGGATGACCGATGTAAGGCGTGGTCTGCGCCACGCCGCCCGCCAGTCCCGCCAACAATGTTGCCGCGGCCTCCACCAGCAAGATGCTGCGCACGTCGTAGTCATCGCCGGCGACCCGCGCGCTCTCGGTGTTATTCACGCCGCCGACGACGGTCAACAGGGCGAAGGGAATGATCAACGGCAGATAGTCGCCGAGACCCGCGAAGCCGTGGAAAATCCCGGCGTCAGGATGCGGAAACGCCAGGCGCAGCGTCGGCATCGCCGGCGCGGGAATCTGCATGCCGAGAAAACCGAAGTGGCCCGCGCCGTAATAGAACACGGTCCCGATGATGACCGCAAAAAGCACGCCCGGCATGCCGAACGGCGCAGATCCTTTGGCAACCAAGGCGTAAAGAACCAGCCCAAGGTCAGCAGACCCGACCATCGGAAACTGCAGCAGATCGACCATGGGAAAAAACCCGATCAACGTCAGCGCGATGCCGGCCAACGAGCCCAAGAGTCCCGCCATCGGAATGACCCGCCGCACGGCTCTTCCCGCGAACGACAGCAGCAGCTTCAAGATTCCCATGGCCGCGGTGGCCGCCATGCCGAGATACCAGGTCTGAAGGCCCGCAGCGGTTGGGTCAAGACCCGCGGCGCGAAACTTTGCAAAGGCCGGACCGAGTACCAACAGCGCCATGCCAATGGTGGACGGTGTATCCAAACCGAATGGCATGGCGGTGACATCGCCGCGGCCGGTGCGGCGCGCCAGTCTCACGGCCAGCCAGGTGTAAGCCAAGTCGCCCACCAGCACGCCCAATGCAGTCCCGGGAAACATTTTTCCGAAGACGATGTCGGCCGGAACGCCGTAGCCGCCGATGAGTACGGCGGCGAGCAACGCCGAGCACCGACAGATTATCGACGACGAGCCCTAAGAAAGCCATTGACGTCGCCGGGGACCAGCCGAAAATAGGACATCCTGCGGGCCAGGCCCGCGGCTCGTGGCGCTAATTACCGCCAAGATTGAGCAGCGCCGCGTTGCCGCCCGTCGCCGTGGTATTGACGGTGAGCGTTCGTTCATTCGCGAATCGCGTCAGATAGTGCGGCCCGCCCGCCTTGGGGCCGGTGCCGGACAGGCCGTTGCCGCCGAATGGCTGCACGCCGACGACCGCGCCGATCATGTTGCGATTGACGTAGGTGTTGCCGATCGATGTATCCGCGAATACCTGGCGCCAAAATGATTCCAATCGAGTTTGCACGCCCAGCGTCAAGCCATAGTGGCTGTCGCGGATTGCCTCGCAGCACCTGTTGGATCTCGCTCGATCGATAGCGCACCACGTGCAGGATCGGCCCGAATTCCTCACGCGTCAGCTGCGCCGCATTTTTAAGTTCGATGAGATGCGGCGCAAAGAAACTGCCGTGCGCGTGCTCCTCACCCAGTTCGCACGCCTTCACGATGCGCGCTTCCTTGCGCATCCGCGCCACATGCTGCGCCAAACCGTCGCGTGCCGCCGCGTTGATGACCGGACCCACGTCGGTTTGCAGCTTGGACGGATCGCCGATGAGCAGTTCGTCCATGGCGCCGGCGATCATCTCCAAGACCGCGTCGGCAATCTCCTCCTGCAGGAACAACAGGCGCAGCGCCGAACAGCGTTGCCCGGCGCTCATGAACGCCGAGCTCACCACATCATCGACCACTTGTTCGGGCAGCGCGGTCGAATCGACGATCATGGCGTTCAAGCCGCCGGTTTCGGCGATCAGCGGCACGATAGTTCCGCCGCGCGCGGCCATCGCACGATTGATGGTCAGAGCGGTGGCCGTCGAGCCCGTCATTGCCACGCCGGCGAGCGCCGGATGCGCCAGCGCAATTTCGCCGAACAGCCGCCCGGGCGTCGGCACCAGGTGCACGGCTCTGCGGCGAACGCCGGCCTCGTGCAGCAGCCGCATGAAGCGCGCGGCGATCAGCGGCGTGGGTTCGGCCGGTTTTGCCACCACGGCGTTGCCCGCGGCGAGCGCCGCGGTCACCTGGCCCGCAAAAATCGCCAGCGGAAAATTCCAGGGACTGATGCAGGCGAATACGCCGCGGCCCTGCAGCGTCAGCTCGTTCGATTCCGCCGGTGGGACCCTCGAGGCTTGAGCGGGAGCCGCAAATTGCTTGCGCGCCCGCAACGCATAGTAGCGGCAAAAATCCACCGCCTCGCGCACCTCGGCAGATGGCATCCGAGATGGTTTTGCCCGCTTCGCGGACCAAAAGTTCGATGAAACTCCGCGCGGTCCGCCTCGAGCAAATCCGCGCCTTTTCCAGGCACGGCCGCGCGCGCATCGCCGCCGATATGAGTTCCATGCCGGCTGAGCCGCGGCGCCGGCATCGAACGCCAGTTTGATTTCATCGGGTGTCGCATCGCGCGCTGTACCGACCTGCTCGCGGCGATCCGCCGGATTGCTGATCGCATGCGCTTTGCCCGGCAACAATCGCCATTGATGATGGGGCCCGCGGACGGTCGCCGGCCGCTTGCGCAACCGGCCGAGATCTCCTCGCGCAGTGTTTCCAGTTCGCGGCGGATCGCCCAGATCGATCGCCGCGCGAATTGCGCCGATCCGAATACAAAGCAGCCGGGACCGGCAGCCGCGGATGGGCGAACGACTCCAAGCGCTCCAGTTCCGAGATGGGATCGCGGACGATCTCGGCCACCGGCACCTGCTCATCCATGAAGCGATTGACGAACGAGGTGTTGGCGCCATTTTCCAGAAGCCGCCGCACCAGATAGGCCAGCAAATCCTTGTGCTCTCCCACCGGCGCATACACGCGCACCCGCGGAAAATTTGCGACCTTGCGCGCAGCCTCTGCATACAGCAGCCGGCCCATGCCATGCAGCCGCTGAAACTCAAAATTCGCGTTCGCAGGCGCGAGTTCCAAAACCGCGGCGATGCTGTGCGCGTTATGCGTCGCGAATTGCGAGTAGATCAAATCACTGTGCTTGAACAGGCGTCCCGACGCAGGCCAAGTACGATACATCGCGTGGTCGACTTTGCGGGTGTATACCGGGTAGCCGTCAAGTCCGCGCTCCTGGCTGCGCTTGATCTCGGAATCCCAGTAAGCGCCCTTCACCAAACGCACCGTCATGCGCCGGCCGTTCTGGCGAGCCGTGGCCGCAACCCAATCGATGACCTCCAGAGCGCGCTTGCCGTAGGCTTGCACGGCGAGCCCGAGCCCCGGCCACTCTCGGGTGGCGGTATCCTTCGCCAGCGCCTCGATGATGTCCAACGACAGATCCAGCCGGTCCGCCTCCTCGGCATCGATGGTCAGTTGAATGCCGAGGTCGCCGAGCTTGCCGCGCAAGCTCCAGCACCTGCGGCACCAGCCGGCGCATGACGCGCTCATGCTGCAGCAGGCTGTAGCGAGGCTCCAGGGCCGAGAGCTTGATGGAGATGCTCGACACCTCATGAACCGCGCGCCCCGCCGCGCGTCGATCCGATGACATCGATGGCATGTTGATAGGACTTCAAGTAGCGCGCCGCATCCTGCAGCGTTCGCGCGCCTTCGCCCAGCATGTCGAAGGAGCACAAGCCCACTTCCGATTCGCGGGCGCTGCGCGCCAACGCCTCTTCGATGCTGCGCCCCACGACGAACTCGCCGCCGATAATTTTCATCGCCCGGCGCACCGCCAGGCGCACCAGGGGCTCGCCGGCCTTGCGCGTCAGCTTGCGCATCCATCCGGTCGCATCGGTCTTGATGGAGGGATCCAGATCGAGAATGCCGCCGGTGAGCATCAAGCCCCAGGTCGAGGCGTTGACGAACAAAGACTCCGATTGGCCCGAATGCGCGGACCAGTCGCCTGAGCTGAGTTTCTCGGCGATCAACCGATCCGCCGTGACATCGTCGGGAATGCGCAGCAGCGCTTCGGCAATGCACATGAGCGCAATGCCTTCCTGATTCGACAGGCCGAATTCCTGCAAGGAACGCATCGAGGAACGGACGCTCGTCGCGCCGCGCGCGGGCTCCCTCGACCAACTTCATTGCCAGCGGCCACCGCGCGATGACGCGCGCCGCCGGTGAGTTCCAGGCTATGCAACAGCCGTTGTACCGCTTGATCCTCCGGCCACGTGCCATGGTCTCTGATTGTCTGGCGCAGATCTTCCAGTCGGGCGCTCGAGGAGGCGGTTGCGGGTTGGCGGCCATAGTCTCTAATTTTAAGGGCTAATCGTCGCAATAAACACTGCGCTCGGCGCAGATATCCTCGGCGCGGGCCATTTTGCTCAAATGCGCGCTGCAGCCATTTAGGATAGCAAGATCCCAAGGCTCCAGCCGCACGGATTCCCCCGCGTTGCTCGTCCAACGACAATGGGTCCTGAATACCGAAATATCAATGTCGTTTCGCGCGGCGACGCTGCCGCCACCAGCGTGGGCTCGCGCAAGCGCTCGATGCGCGCTCGCCGTGCGCAGCGACTTGGAACCATGAGGTTCAAATCCACGCAGGGTCCGTCGAGCAGTTCGCAACGCGTGGACGTGGCGCCGTCGAATTCCACCCAATCGCCGATGCTGCGCAACGCGCGGCTGTTCGCCGCTGCCGAACTCGAGCGCGATTCCCCGCCCCTGCAGCAGCACCATCTTGCGATCGTATCCCGAGAAATCCGAGAACGGACCCGATGAATCGATTTGCGCCACGCTGACGCGCCAAAGAAATGCGTCCCCTGTTGGCGGCACTCGGATCGCTTCGTGGGTGATGCCGCCGCCATTCTTCCAGCGGTGTCGCCGTGAAGGAGGAGCGGCGGATGCATTGGCTGATGCCGGCGTCGCTCATGCGCTAGTAGGTCGGAAGCTGTTAGCATTCCGCTATTTTCCGAGCTGCGTGGCGACAAAAGCCGCGACATCCCGGATCTGTGCAAACGTCAGTGTGGCAGCGAATGGCGGCATGTTGTTCTTTCCGGAAATCACCGTGTTCGCGACCAGTTCGAGCGCGTCGACCTTGGTGATGTCGGGGCCCGCCCCGTGACCACCCTTGCCCTCCTCCCCGTGACAGGCCGCGCAATACTGCGCGAACACCATGCGCGCCGGCCGCGGCATTTCCGCCGTTGAGAGAAACCGCGGTGGCTTTCGCGGCCAGCGCCTGCGGCGGATCCGAGGGCGGCAATGTGCCCTCCAGTGAAAACAACCAGAGGCTGTCGCCGGCCGGGCTGCCGGCAAAGTTATTGCCGGCTGATACGATCGCGACTCTTCTCATGACCGCTGATACTGAAATACGCTGGCCGTGGCATTCACGCCGGCGCCGGTCTGAAATTCCCACAGCACATCGCCATTGCGCGAATCGAGGGCCACGAAGCGGCCATCGTTGCGGCCCGTAAAGACGAAGTCGCCGGCAGTGGCGGTCGAGCCGCTGTAGCAGCTGTCCTTCCAGCGCTGGCGCCAGACGATCTTGTTGCTGCGCATGTCGACTGCCGCAAAAATTCCGTCCAGCGGGATGTCGGAGAAGCCGAACAGGCCCTGAGTATAGGGAGTACCCGGCTTCGGTTCCTGTGATGGCCCCACCATGAATCGTCCCATTTGATCGTTCGCGCAAACGAACAGAAAGCCCTGCCGCGGGTCATAAGAGCTCGGCGGCCAATTGGTCCCGCCCCACGGGCTTGGCTTTGCAACCACGGCTTGATCCCAGTAGGGCGTGAATATCTGCCCGCTCGTTCACCAAGCGGAATCCCTGCCGGCGGAATGTCGATTGAATGCGGCACGACCGGCATCGCCCATGGGAAACGGCTGCGTGGCCGCGGTGTTTTGCCGGGGCTCCTGCGCGCACCGGCATTTCATCGATGCCGATCAGCGGCTTGCCGGTCACGCGATCGAGAATATAGACCCATCCGGTCTTGCCGATTTCCGCGATCGCCTCGCGAAGCTGGCCGTTGTACTCCATATCAAACAGCACGACGGGGCTCGGAGAATCGTAATCCCACAGGTCGTGATGCACCTGCTGAAAGTGCCAGCGGTACTTGCCGGTCTTGGCCTCGATCGCAACGATGGACACCGAAAACAGATTGTCGCCCTTGCGCAGGCTGCCGTTGAAGTCCGGGCCCGCATTGCCGGTGGAAAAATAAATCAGCCCGTGTTTAGGATCTACGGCGGGCGTCTGCCAAACCGTGGCGCCGCCGTACTGCCACGATGGATTGTCCTGCGGCCAGGTATCGTGACCCAATTCCCCAGGGCCCGGAACCGTGAAAAATGTCCACAGCGATTTGCCGGTCCTGGCGCTGAAGGCTCGCACGCGGCCACGCGAGGCGAGTTCGCCCCCCGCAAAGCCGGTGATGATCATGCCGTCGTAGTACAGAGGCGCGCTGGTGATGGTGAAGCCGTCCTGCCAACGTTCCGCCTGCACCGACCAGACTTCCTTGCCGGTGCGCTGATCCAGCGCGACGATTTTACCGTCAAGGCGTCCGAGAAAAATTTTTCCCTCCCCGATCGCGACACCGCGGCTCGTCCATCCGCAGCACACCGTGGTTATGGTTTTGTCCAGTTGCGCTTGGTACACCCATAGCTGCTTGCCGGTTTCGACGTCGATTGCAAACACATCATCGGCACCGGTGGGGACGTAAATCACGCCGTCCGCAACGATGGGCTGCGCCTCGCCGGAGAACGGCGGCCCCATGCCGGAGCCGTTCAAATGCATCGCGCCACTCGGCCTTGAGCGATGCCGACGTTGCCGGAATTTATTTCCGCAAGTGGCGAATAGCGCTGGTTGATAGATATTTCCGCCATTGGTTATCCAGTCGCTGACGGGAAGGTCGGTGAGCTGCTTGGCCGTGTACGCCGGTGAATCCGCTGCGTAAGCGTTCGCGGCCATCCAGGCCACGCTCAACGAGAAAAGCCATCGGTTCATTGTTGTCCAACTCCCGCAAAGACCCGCTATGCTAACCGGAATCGGCCAGGATGACTTGAGCCAATGAACTCGATGTCGAAGGGCGCAATCGTTGCGGTGGCTGCATCGGCGTTGGCGCTGTTCAACTTCAATGCCCGGGGGAAGGAACAGGACCAAGCAATGGCAGCGTTTTCGCCTCGTCTCATCCAGCCGCGTGTGCCGATAGTCGCGAACAACGGGCGCACGCCCGCGCAGGAAAAGATGCTCTCCGGTCGTCCGGACTACAACATTTTCAAGACGCTTGCGCATGATCCGGAGCTCTATGCGCGCTGGAGCGGCCTCGGACAATACCTGCTGAATGCCTCGACTCTGCCGCCGCGGGATCGCGAAATCATTATTTTGCGCATGGGGTGGCTGTGCCAGGCGCCCTATGAGTGGTCGCAGCACGCCCGCATCGCCAAGGCGTCCGCGAATATGACCGACGTCGAGGTGCGCGCAATTGCGGCAGGCGCGACCGCCTCAAGCTTGGGCGACTTTGATCGCACCTTGATTCGCATGACCGACGAGTTGCGCTACGACGCCGAAATCAGCGATACCACCTGGGCGGCGCTGCGCGCAAGATACTCGGTGGAGCAGACCATCGATGCCATCTACACCGCCGGTCAATATCAGTTGGTGTCCATGGCGCTCAATAGTCTGGGCGTGCAGCTCGACCCGGAATTGCAGGAGCGCATGCCCGCCGACCTGAAGCCGCCGCTGCCGGCGGCCACGCCCGTATTGCCGCGGCTCATCGCGGCGCGCGTGAAGCCGCTGACCTTGGAGACCATGACCGAGGAGCAGCGCCGATTGGTTGCGCCGCAAATGCGCGATGGCAGGGTGCCGAATCTGTACGCCACTCTGGTGGTTCACACCCGCTTCTACGAGCCGCGCCTGCGCTTCGGCAGCTATATACAACGCGATTCACGCCTGCCGCCGCAGACGCGCGAGCTGCTGATTCTGCGCACGGCAGCGCTCGCGAAATCGGAATACGAGTGGGCGCACCATACGGTGTTTGCAAAGGATGCCGGCTTGAGCGATGCACAGATCGCGAGCGTCGCTTTGGGACCGCGCGCCAAGAATTGGAGCGATGAACAGCGGGCGCTGCTGCAGGCGGCCGACGAGCTGCGCCTCGAGGCGTTCATCTCCGCGGCAACCTGGAAAACCCTGACGCAGCATTACGACATTGCGGGGATGATCGAGATCATCTACACCGTCGGCGGCTATGCAATGACTGCCATGGCCATCAACAGCTTAGGGATACAAGTGGAGGATGGTTATCCCCGGGTGCACAATTTTGGAAACTGACTACTTCGCGGCGGCGGGCGCGCGACGAATAATTTCGACGGCGTTGCCCGCGGGGTCCTTGGCCACGACGATGCGCAAGTCGGGCCTCCCGGTCGCGACGTCTCGATAGCCCAAACCGGCATCCACAACGCGCTTCAGCAGCGCATCGAATTCCTGCGTGTAGATTGCGACCACCGGGTACTTGCTCTTTGGCAGCGGTGCCTCCGCCAACGGCTGAAACAGGGCGAGAAACGGGCCGCCGCCGAAATTCATCAGCACTTCATCGTAGCTCGATGTTTTGAAGCGCTGACCGGGAGTTGCGCCAAAAACCGCCTTGTAGAACTCTTCCGCCTTTTGGCGATCATCGACGATCAGTTTGGCGCCGCCCACTTCCCAGTTGCCGGGTCGGGAGAACAATTCGAGGGCGTTACCACTGGGATCGCGGGCAATCGCAATTTTAAAACTGCCGGAACGCGCAGGATCCAGCCGCTCAACGGGATAATTGGCATCCTGCATGCGCTTGATGAGCGCATCCAGATCCGGCGTGTAAAAGAGCGCCACGGGAAACGCGCTTTTCTTGAGCGGCGCTTCCGCTTTCGGCGCGAACAGCGCCAGGCGCGCGCCGTCTTCGAATCCCATGATGGGTTCGTCGTAGAGCGCCGCGTCGCTGAAATGATCCACTTCCTTCATGCCGAACATTTGTTCGAAGTAGGCCTGATTTTTCTTGGCGTCGCCGATGATCAACTTGACGGCGCCAATTCGATTCATCTGCATGCTGGGCGCATTCCCAAGTTCCTGTGAAAAGCTCAGGGTTCCATATAGCACGCAGGCGCTTAGGTAGAAAACGGCAAGTCTGGTCATGCAATCAGGCCCTGCTGCCATGTTTGGGAATTGCATAGCCTAGCAGGCCGTGAGGCAACGGCACATCAGGTCGCGGGCCGGACGGAATTACCTTGGGATCAGCTCTTCCAGAACGTCAGCACCACGAACACCACGGCGATGACGGTCAGGCCCAAATGGCCCAAAGCCGCGTGCCGCTGCGCCAACAAATCGTTGGGCTCGTCGCGGGCTGGACGGAGTTGGGCGAAAGCGGCGAGAAACAGCATATTGCCAAGATAATTGGCTTAGGCTGGCAAAAGCGTGACTGGATTCACGCATCTTCATTCCTGATAGCATAGAGGCGGCGCTGGTGGGGTCGGCGATGCAGAATCTTAAGGAACAATTGCACTCTGAAGGGTACGCGCTGGTGCGCGGCTTCTTCCCGCCCGAGATCATGGAGCAGATCCGGCGCGAAACCGACCGGGTGCAGAGCGTTGCGCTCGAACATCACGCCACCTATCGCGACAAAAACCTGCTGTTCGAAATACTCGATGATCCCAAGGCCAACCGCCGCGTGCTGCTGCAGGCTCACTGGACCGCATGGATCAGCGCCTACCTCGAGCGCATGCGGCGCGATCCTCGATATCTGACGCTGCTCGAACCCCTTCTCGGCGCCGACATCAAACAAATGGCGCATCAGATTCATTGGAAACCGCCGGGCGCGAAATACACCTTTTATCGCTACCATCAGGATGCGCGGTTTCGCAATTCGCAGGCAACGCGCAATCTACTCTACGGAAACATCAACACCGGGCTGGCGATCGATGCGCAGACCGCCGCCAACGGTGCGCTGCAAATCATTCCGCAGAGCCACTTGAACGGCTACCTGGGTCTTTCCGAGGATGGCTCGATCATGACCGGCCACACACCGGCGGAAGAACTGCGCCGGGTGGGACTGGATCCTGAGACGGCGGTGACCTGTGAGATGCAGCCCGGAGATCTTCTGCTCTGGACGCTCTATACCGTGCACGGCTCCGCCGCCAACTGCAGCGACTCGGATCGGCGTTTCATGATCAGCAGTTATGTCCGCGCCGGCGACAGCGAGCGTGGCGAGTGGGCATTTCGCGGCGGCGTGTCCACGCCACTCGGTCCCGAACCCGAGATTTGCAAATACGAGCAACTGCGGGAGAAGCCAGGACCGTTTTACGTCGAGCCCACCTGGACGGAAGAGGCGCAAGCCGCGGCGATGGCGCGTTGACTGCAAACACATATAGGTATGCCGTCGCATTGTTATTGATGCTGGCGTACACGCTGAACGCCGCCGACCGGACTCTCATCGCGATCATCGGTCAGCCTTTGAAGGTCGATCTCAAGCTCTCCGATACGGAGCTCGGATTGTTGGTAGGTCCGGCTTTCGCGGCGCTGTACGCGTTCAGCGGAATTCCCATCGCGCGCCTTGCGGAGCGATTCAACCGCGTCAACCTCGTATTCACCGTCATGACGCTGTGGTCGGGCTTGACGGCATTGTGCGGCCTGACGACGAACTTCCTGCAATTGCTGCTGCTGCGCGTCGGCGTCGGATTCGGTGAGGCCGGCTGCACCCCGCCCGCGCACTCATTGCTCTCCGATTACTTCGACGCAACGCGGCGCGCCACCGCATTGTCGATCTACTCCTGCGGAATTTCTCTCGGTTACATCATCAGCGCGATGCTGGGCGGGTATGTGGCGCTGCATTACGGGTGGCGGGCGGCGTGCATGGTCGTCGGACTGCCCGGCGTCGTCGTCGCGGTCATCATCAAGGGGTACGTGAAGGAGCCGCCGCGCGTCGACTCCGCGCTGCGCAGCTCGAACTGGCTGCGGGAGGAGCTCTCGGAATTCGCTGCCGTGGCGCGCACGCTTTTATGCCGGTGGCCAACCGCAAACATCGTTGCCGGCGTGGTCATTTCCAGTTTCGCCGCCCAAGGCAGCTGGGCGTTCGTGCCGGCATTTTTCAATCGCGGCTTTCAACTCGACTATGCGGCCATCGGCATCGTCACCGGGCTCACCGGCGGAGTGGCGGTGGGCGTGGGCCTGCTTTGCGGCGGATTCATCGCCGATTTCTTGGGAAGCCGCAGCGCAAAATGGTATGCGCTGGTTCCGGCCGTGGCCCTGAGCATAAGCCTGCCGCTGTATGTCGGCGCATTTTTGCAGTCCGATTGGCGCGGGACCGCGGTGCTTCTCGGGGTTGCCGGATTCTTTCAATACATTTCCTTCGGACCCACCTTCGGCGTCATTCAGAATGTCGTCGCGGTGCGCCGGCGCGCAACTGCGACTGCACTCATTTACGTGCTGTTGAGCGTGGTCGCGCTTGCAGGGGGCGCCTTGTTCACCGGCTGGCTGATCGATCATCTCGCGCAGTTCAATTTCAACCACCCGGATGCCGACACCGTCCGAAAGTCCTTTGAGCTCATGCGCTTGAGCCCCGCCGCGGGCGGCGGCTCGTTTCAACTGTCCTGTCCGGGCGGCGGCGCATCGGCCACCGCGGGAAACGCCATGCATGAGGCTTGCCGGGCGGCGCTTTCCCTGTCCTCGCGCGAAGGTATCTTGGTGACGGTGCTGCTGCATGGTTGGGCGGCGCTGCACTACAGCTTGGGCGCGATTGGGCTCGACAAGCAAATGAGCCAGGGGCCCGACTACCGCCCCGGCGTTGTCGGTCTTATTTCTCGTTCTGAAGCTCAACCACCATGACTTCGATGGGTTTATCCCCGACATTGATGTCCTGATGCCGCGTGCCGGGAGGGTTGGCGCCGAGCCAGTAGGCCTTGCCGGTCTGCCATTCCTGTACTTCACTCTTACCCGACTCTTCGAGAAGCTTCATCGATCCACCGCGCAGCGCGATGATCACTCGCGGATGCTCATGTCGATGCAACGGCAGGGGATTGTTCGGCAGCACGAGAGATTTCCACACCTTTACCGCGCTATTTTCGAATTGAGTCTCCCGACCGGTCTGCGCGAGGGTCTCGGCCACCGCAAATCCCGCAGAAAAAGCCAACCCGGCCAGTGCAAAAAGCAGCCCAGCATTTTTCACCATATCAGCTGATTCCTTTCCGTTGTCATGTCGTTCTTGCAATTCGCAGTATGTGCGCGCGTCAGCAGGTGGTCAAAAAAGCAGCAGTGGGTGCAAGACATTGAATAGATGGTTGCTTATGACGTAGTGCGCTGCGATGTGCACCGGGTTATCCACCGAAATGGGGGATGAATGGGGATAGAATCCCAGCACCATGATCGTAGGTTCGCATGTCATCGTCTACAGCCGCGACGCGGCAGCCGATCGCGCGGTCTTTCGCGATGTGCTCAAGTTTGCTCACGTCGATGCGGGCGGTGGATGGTTGATCTTTGGGCTACCGCCGTCGGAAATCGCCTTCCATCCCACCGACAATGAGCAGAATCACGAGTTCTATCTCATGTGCGAGGATGTACAAGCCTTTATCCAGACAATGGAGCGCCGTGCTCTCGCTTGCTCGCCGGTGCGCGAAGAGCGCTGGGGACTATTGACGGAATTGACCCTGCCTGGCGGCGGGAAACTCGGTGTCTACCAACCGCGCCACGCGAGACCAAAAGTCATGCCGGTCAAGCCTGCGCCCCGCGCCCCAGCAAAAAAGCGCTCCACCAAGGCTGGGAAGCGCCCCAAAACGCCGGCTCGAGGCAAGCGCGCTCGGCGCTAAATGGAGCAAATTCAGTCGCCACGGATGTCGATTTGCCGGGGTCTGATTCGTCGAGTAGTTAGCGAGCTATTCAGCACCGGCAATCGCCCGTGGACTCGCATTGAGGAGAATCGATCAAATGAAATTCATGTTCATCGTCAAATCCGCTCACGCGGCGGCCCCGACACCCGAGCTGTTGGAGGAGATGCACAAGCTGGCCAACCGGGAGATCAAGGCGGGCCGCATGCTCGACAACGGCGGGCTGATGCCGATTGCGATGGGTGCACAGGTGCGCATCGCGAACGGCAAGCTCACCATACTCGATGGGCCATTTGCGGAAGCGAAGGAAGTCATTGGCGGTTATGCAGTCTTTGAGTTGAAGAACAAGGAAGAAGCAGTCGAGTCCGCGGTCGAGTTCATGCAGCTTCACAAGGATCACTTGCCAGGCTGGGAAGGAACGTGCGAGGTCCGCGCGTTCGCGCCGGGCGGACCTTAGAGGCGCAAGCTTTGCGCAACTAGCGGCAGTTCTGCTTATACTCGGCCCATGAAGCCATGGCGCAGGAAAGTCATATCCATTGCTCTACTGGCACTGTTGTTGGGCGGGCCGCTGGCGTTTATCGGCCCGCTGCTGTCGGGTGCTCACGCCGAGTACGCCGATGTCGAGTCCATCAAAGACACGCAGGAATACCAAGATCCTGCGCTGCTGAAGCGTGCGTGGGGGCTGCCCGTAGCATCACTGTACCAACGCGACATTGACTATCAGCGTAATCCCAGCGTCTGCGGTCCGACCAGCCTCGTCAACGTCTTGCACTCGCTTGAACTACCCGGCGACCAGGAGAAGGTCTTGCAGGGCACGGGCTTAACCACCGTGCTGGGGTTTTTGCCGCAAGGCATTACGCTGGATCAGCTCGCCGATGTCGCCAGGAAGAAACTCAACAAAAAAGTGAGCGTGTTGCGCGATTTGGATCTTCCGGGCTTTCGCGAGCAGATGCGTCACGCAAATGATCCGGCGCGGCGCTACGTGATCAATTTTTCGCGTGGGCGGCTCTTTGGCGCGGGCGGCGGTCACCATTCGCCCATCGCCGGCTATCTTGCCGACCGAGACTTGGTGCTGGTACTCGATGTCAACAGGAAATACGGTCCGTGGCTGGTGAAATCGGCGCGACTCTACGATGCGATGAACACGGTCGACACAGGATCGCAGAAAAAGCGCGGACTGTTGCTGATCGAGTGATTGCGCCTCTGTATGCCGCAAAGGAATAGCGTGGGCAATTCACCAAAGGTGGTCCTGGTCACCGGCGCGAGTTCGGGTTTCGGCTACGCCATCGCCAAGGCGCTCGCCGCCAAGAACCACCGCGTGTTCGGGACCGCGCGCGCTGCCCAATCCGGCGCATCGGACGGATTCACAACCCTCGCCTTGGATGTCACGCAGGAAGTCTCCGTGGCCGGCTGCGTTTCTGAGATTGTCAGGATCGCCGGGCGAATCGACGCCGTGATCAACAACGCCGGCTTTGGCATTGCCGGCGCGATCGAAGATACGACGGCCGCGGAAGCGCAGGCGCAGTTCGAGACCAATTTCTTCGGTACCCATCGGGTCTGTCGAGCGGTACTGCCATACTTGCGCGCGCAGCGCGCTGGCTTCATCATCAATATGAGTTCTCTCGCCGGGCGAATCGCGCTGCCCTTCCAAGGATTCTATAGCGCAACCAAGTTCGCGATCGAGGCCTACACCGAGGCGCTGCGCATGGAAGTCCACCCTTTTGGCATCGCGGTATCGATGATCGAACCGGGCGACTTCGCGACCTCCTTCACCGCGAACCGGCGCTTCAGCACCGGCAGCATTCCCGCCTCGCCCTACTACGACTCGATGGCACGGGCAATCGCAACCATGGCGCGCGACGAGCAAGCCAATCATGACCTGTCACCGGTGATTGGTGCGGTCGAGACCATTCTTGAGTCCCGCCGCCCGGCGCTGCGGTATCCGCGTGCAACTGCAGTTCAGCGAACCTTCAACGCCCTGCGGCCATTGCTGCCGCAGGCAGTCGCAGAATTCCTGATCCGGGACACCTACGGACTGAGGAAGTCTTAATCACCAAACGCGCACGCGATCGGTGGGGGCAAGATACAGCGGCTGCCCGGATGAGACGTCGAAAGCTGCGTACCAGCCGTCGGCATTTCGCACCGTGCTGGCACGGTACTCATCCGGCGCGTGACTATCAGTCAGCACGCCTTTCCGCAGCGCTGGGTCACGAACTTTCTCGCGCCAGTTTTGCGCATAGCTCAGATAAAAGCGCTGCTCACCGGTGAATCCGTCGACGACGCTGTCGGGGCGAGCGCGAACTTCCTGCTGATAAGCATCGTGAGCGGCCAGAAGTCCGCCGAGATCGGCAATGTTTTCGCTCAGGGTGAGTTGCCCATTTACCGCAAGATCCGGGAACGGGTGATAAGCGTCAAACTGCTGCACGAGCCGTGCGCCAGCAGCCTGAAAGTGCTTAAGATCTGCCGGCGCCCACCAGTTCCTGAGGCGGCCGCTCGCGTCGAAGGTCGATCCTTGATCATCGAAACTGTGCGAGATCTCGTGACCAATGATCGTGCCGATCGCGCCATAGTTGTGGGCCGCATCACCACCCGGATTGAAGAACGGCGGTTGTAACATCCCGGCAGGGAAGTTCAGCGCGTTCATCGCCGGCAGATTGACGGCGTTGACCATCTGCGGGGTCATGGCCCACTCGGCGCGATCCACCGGGCGACCGAGCTTTGCCAGCTGATAGCGATACTCGAACGATGCGGCTCGCTCGGCGTTGCCAAACGCATCGTTGGCAACGATATTGAGTCCCGAGTACTCGCGCCAGTGGTCAGGATAGCCGATGCCGACCTTGAGCGCGGCCAGCTTCGCCTTGGCGCTGGTTCTGGTTTCTTGCGTCATCCAGTCGAGACTGTCGATGCGCCGCGCGAATGCCGCGCGCAGCTGTTCGACCATTTCTTCGATACTGGCCTTTGCCTGCGCCGAAAAGTAACGCTCGACGTAGAGCCTTCCAACCGCTTCGCCGAGCGCGTCATTGGTGGCATCGATCGCCCGCTTCCAGCGCACGCGCAGCTCCGGTGTACCGTTGAGCGTGGTGCCGTAAAACGCGAAGTGTTCCGCGACAACGGCTGCAGGCAGAAAGGCGGCACGATGCTCGAGCGCGTGCAGCACCAGGTAATCCTTCCATGTTCCAAGCGG
Source organism: uncultured Gammaproteobacteria bacterium (assembly GCA_963787695.1). Classification (GTDB taxonomy): domain Bacteria; phylum Pseudomonadota; class Gammaproteobacteria; order Steroidobacterales; family Steroidobacteraceae; genus Bog-1198. The sequence continues at coordinate 2,813,118 of CAWBDX010000002.1, read as the reverse complement.
TTGGCTCGCCACCAGCGCCGCGATGCCCGTCACCGCGCTCGGTTGCCAGACCACGAAATCCTGCTGATGCTGCGGCAGGTGTGCCGAGGCAAGGAAAATCCGCCAATTGAGTCCCGGTGCCTTGGTATCGAAGTCGCTTCTCCGCCAGTGATTATTTCCCTTCAGGACGTCCACGGTCGCCTCGCGGCTCAAATGCACGGCCGCGATCCGATGCTCGAGATCCACGATGCGGGCCGCACGCGCAGCCGCGTCGGAAACCCCGGCGAGCGTCAACATCGCGGCAATATGCGTCACATATTTCGCGCGGATCTCCCCCATGGCCGCAGCAGGATCGAGGTAGTAGCTGCGGTCGGGCATGCCGAGTCCGCCCTGCAGAAGAAATGGCACGTATCGGTCCGGATGGTCGAGATCCTGTGCGATCCACAGCCCGAAGAGATTGTCGGTATACACATTGGTGGAATTCAGAACATCGACGTCGGCGCGAAGCGTACCGCCCAGAAAGCGCGCGAGCTCGACGCGATTCGATATCGCGCCGATCGCCTGCAGCGTCGGATCCAGCGGTCGAAGACCCTGCGCCTCAATGCGCGCTTCATCCATAAAGCCCGCGTAGTAGTCCCTTATCAAGCGGATCGCGGAACCTGTGGTTTGCGCGCCTTGGTCGGGGTGCTGGATCAGATCGGCGAGCCGGCGCTCGACGAGCTGCTCGATCACGTCCCAGGAACCGTAGGAACTTAGATCCGGAGGAATCTCATGCGCGCGCAGCCACGCGCCATTCGCGTAGGCAAAGAAACTCGCCCCTGGAGCAACCGATCGATCCATGCCGGCGACCTCGATCCCGGGCGGAAAGGCGGGATCGGTCGCGGCCGGATCGGTCGCGGCGGGATAGCCGCGTGCGCACAAGGCGAGAGCGAGGCTGAGTCCTGCGACAATCGAGTGTATGCGGGTGAAGCGCACGTGCGGGCTGGCAGCGTGTTATATGGCCCATCCGGCACGATATTCGCGGGTCAAATATTGATTTGCATCTGCAATGTTGGTGATCAGTCCGAGCTCGCCGTCGTACAGGATCTTCTTCCCCTGCCCCGTGCGCAGCGCCACCAGTCCCAGCAGCATCGTTTCGGTGAGCTGTGCCGCATACTCGATCGGCGAGCTTGCATTCGCCTCGCCGCGGATCGCCTTGATCCAGTTGAGCTCGTGGCTCCACATGATCCGCGGCATGCTCTTGGGGATTGCATCCGCCGCCTCGGTCAGCGATTGCGGATACAGCCGCGGATTGGCGCCGTAGGTATCGTTCATCAGAATGCCCTTCTCGCCGATGAAAATCACGCCGCCTTCGCTCGCCAGTTCAACCTCATCGGGCAGCGCGTCGGGGCGCGGCGGATAAATTCCGCCGTCGAACCACGAGAGTTTCACGGGCGGCTGCGCACCGCGTGCCGCGAATTGATAGTGCACGCAAGTCGACACCGGATAACACACCGGGACGCGCAACGGACGGCCGGTTGGCGCAGCCCCGGCACTGGGATTTGTCGACGCGACCGGCATGGTGCCCCATTGCGTCGAAGTTGCCTCGATGCTCGAGGGATAACTCAGTCCCAATGCCCAAAAGGGATGATCGATGAGATGCGCACCCATGTCACCCAGCGCGCCGCAGCCAAAATCGAGCCAGCCGCGCCAATTGAATGGATGGTAGATGGGATGATAGGGAACATCCTCCGCAATCGGTCCGAGAAACATGTTCCAGTCGAGTCCCGCCGGCGGCGCGCCGCCGCTGCCCATGGCCGCGGCAAGCACATCCTGCACGTGACGGTACGTCCACAGGTTGCCGAAAGTGCCGGGCACGTCAGGTGGTGCCAAACCCGTCGGGCGCGGCAGTCCCTGCGGCCAGTAAACAACCGGCCGATTGGTCCACACGTGCACCTCGTGCACGGGTCCAATGATGCCCGCGCCGATCCACTCGTTGATGCGACGGGCGCCTTCGCTCGAGTGCCCCTGATTTCCCATCTGCGTAACAAGTTTGGGACTAGCCAGCGCGCGCGCGCGCAGAACGCGCGCCTCATGCACGGTCGCCACCAGCGGCTTTTGCACGTAGACGTGCTTGCCCATATCCATCGCCGCCTTCGCGATCACCGCATGCAGATGGTCAGGGGTTGCAATCACCACTGCGTCAATGCTTTTTTCCTTCGCCAACATCTCGCGAAAATCGCTATAGCGCTTCGCTTTGCTGAACTGTTCCTTGAGTTTCAGGCCCTCGGGCCGCGGATTGTTCTGCGCATCGGCCAGTTTCGCTGTCACTCTGCCTTCGCTGTAGGCGAAGTCGACGTCGCAAACGGCACCGATGTGATCGGTTTGCGCCAGAATGAGCGCATTCTGGCTTCCCATGCCGCCGAATCCGACGATGGCGACATTCACCGTATCGCTGGGAGCGCGCTGGCCGCGCCCGAGCACGCGGCTCGGCAGGATCAGTGGCGCAGTCGCCACCATCGCGCCGATTGTGGCTTTGCCGGCGCCCACCACGAACTCGCGGCGAGTCAGGTCTTTGGCATTCGACATCTCAACGCTCCTTTGCTTTTCTTGGATTGTAAATCAAGAACTCCGAGGGCGTGCGGTCAGCCGTAGAGAGCCGCATATTCCTTGGCATAAGGCGCGTAGGTTTCCTTCATGGTCGCGAGGTTGAGCAGCATCGACGCCACCTGGCGAGCCGTGCCCGCAGCGAACAGCGTCGAGCGCATCCACATGCTCTCGGTACGTCGGCTGCCGCTCAAGGAGACGATCTCGCGCTCGATTTCATAGGGTTCGTCGACGAACACCGGGCCATCCAGCAGCCGGATTTCCTGATCGGCGAACAGCCCGACGGCCGGACCGCGCGTTTTGAAAGAATTGGCGCGTGAGCTGTATTGCATCAGCACGCTGATCATCTCCAGCGGCACGATGGGCCGACCCCAGTCGTTGTCGGCGCCGTTATACAGCGGCGACGGTTCGGTGATCTTGGCAAGCTTCTGCGCGAGGCTGAATGGGTAGAGCGCGCCCATATGCTGATCCATCGCCATTGTTACCGGCGCACGCGGCGCGCGCATGCCGACCTTGACGTCGGCGAGAATCACCGGATCGGCGAGCGGTGAAAGCGTGGCAAGCCGTGCATCGAGTGCAGAAACCGCAAACTCCGGGCCGACCGATGCCGTGCCGCGAAGAATCTCGACACCGTCGCTGCGCAACATCCAGATCTCGGCCTGACGGCTCGCCGCGCCCGGCGCGCGCAGGAACGCCTTCACTTCTTCGCCTTCGAATGCCGGCGCACGGTAGTGCGCGGAGATGCAGCCGGAAATCAAAAATTGCACGCCCCATACGGCGTAGCCGAGCGGCGCAAACTGGCTGAAGTGAGTCGGCCCCTCGATGGTGCCGCCTTTGAAACCGAGCTTTTGCGCGGTGGCGTCGTCGTGGATCGAGGCGTGCCCATCGTAGGCCTGCACCGCCAGCATTTGTTTTGGTCTGCGGTAGGGCCCCGAGAGTACGCCCTCTTGCTCGGTGATCGCGGTGTCGAATGCAGCCATCGAATTGCTTCCTCTCGTGATTTCTCTTTCAGCCCGCGGCCAGCATTCCTTCCAACCGTCCGCGGATCAGCGCCTCGGCTCCGGCCATGATTCGATCGATAAGTTCCTTGCAGGTCGGAATGTCGTGGATCAGTCCCGCCACCATGCCGCACGACCATCCGCCGGCGTCCATGTCGCCTTGCTGCATCACTCGCGGATAGATGCCCGCCACCTCCTCGGCGATGTCGGCAAATGTGAGTTTATCGCCGAGCGTGCGTTCCTTGGCGAGCAGCCGATCCACCGCGGCATTGGCGAGTACGCGTTCGGTATTGCGAAGCGGGCGCATGATCAGGCGCGTGTCCAGTTCTGAGGCCGACACGATGGCATTTTTTACGTGCGGGTGCACCGGCGCCTCTTGCGTTGCAATGAAGCGCGTTCCCATGTTCATGCCGTCCGCTCCCATCGCCAATGCGGCCACCAGCGAACGCTCATCCGCCATGCCGCCGGAGGCGACGAATGGGATGTTCAGCGATTCGGCTGCGCGCGGCAACAGGATCATATTGGGCACATCATCCTCGCCGGGATGGCCGCCACACTCAAATCCGTCCACACTCACTGCGTCGCAGCCGATGGCTTGTGCTTTGAGCGAGTGTCGCACCGAGGTGCATTTATGGATGATCTTGATCCCGGCTTCCTTCAGCGCCGGCAGATATTTCTGCGGGTTGTTGCCGGCGGTCTCGACCACGGTTATACCTGCGCTGACGATGGCCTTGATGTAGCCGGGATAATCCGGAGGATAGACCATGGGCAGAAAGGTGAGATTCACGCCAAACGGCTTGTCGGTCATCTTGCGGCAGCGCGCGATTTCTGCGGATAGTGCCTCGGGAGTGCGTTGGGTAAGGCCGGTGATGATGCCGAGCCCTCCGGCATTCGACACGGCCGCGGCGAGTTCCGCGAGACCGACAAAATGCATGCCGCCCTGAATGATCGGGTGTTGAATGCCAAAAAGCTGAGTAATTCGAGTCTTCAAGGACCATCTCCATCCACTGGCGGAATGTTCGCTTCGGAGTCTAATGTCAAATGCTCGCCGGCGCCGTCGTAATCGTACATTTTCTGATCGTGCTGTTCGTCGTGGCCGGGGTGCCTCTCATTTACGTGGGTGTCTCGCGCGGCTGGGCATGGGTCAGAAGCTGGCGCTGGCGTCTTCTGCATCTGGGCGCCATCGTCATCATAGCGGCCGAGTCGCTATTGGGCATTGCGTGCCCCCTGACAATTTGGGAGGACCGGCTGCGCGGTCAAGAGATCGCGACTGGCTTCGTCGAGCGCTGGATTGACCGGCTGCTGTTTTACGAGGCCCCGGCCTGGGTGTTTACGGCAGCTTACGTGGCGTTCGCAGCTCTCGTTCTCCTGACGTGGGTAGCGGTGCCGCCGGCGCGACACGCGCGTCATCCATAGGACAATTCTCCTCATAATCGCGGTATTGTCCTACGCCGTCCCAAGAAACATCCGATATCAAACCCCCGCATAACCCCGCATGCTGGTGACCAATGTAATACGGAGGCCGCAGGTCATGAAAAACGACATGCAAATTCAGCAAGAAGTTCTCAGCGAGCTCGAGCATGACGACAATATCCCCGCAGGCGCCATTGGCGTCGAGGTCCATCAGGGCGTCGTCAAACTCGCTGGCCGGATCAGTGACCTTGCGACCAAAAGACGCGCGGAACTCGATGCTCGTCGAGTGACCGGCGTTACCAGCGTGGTTTTAGACATGGGCGTCGAAACGCGCTGAGAACGATTCGCGATTTGCGCTCGCTATCCGTACTGCTCCGTACAGACTTACGAGGCAACCTGGCTTACATTAAATAGTACCTGGCCGACCGAGGCCGGAACGGAGCACATGATGAGCATCAACAGGTATCAAGTTAAGGGGCGCGTCGCACAGGCGAAGGGCAGCATCAAGGAAGCCAGCGGCAGGCTTGTCGGCAACAAAACGCTGCAAGCGAAAGGCAACATGCAAAAGAACCTCGGCAAGGTGCAAGCGAAGCTCGGCGACATCCAGAAACACGTGCAAGGGATCTTGAAATAGTCCGAATCGCGATGCGCTCACTGAGGCGGCGGCAGCGAGCCCGAGTAAAACACCTCGCAGTGCCCGCCCAGCAAATGTTTCGCCTTTTTGAATAGCGAGCGCACAGGGCCGGTTGTCGACACCAAAACGTTTGGCTTCTCCACGTTCGGCTGGCTGAACGGCCCGCGCGCAGTCTGCTGCACCCTGACGCACCCCTCTTTATTGACCAGCGCGACGGTGACATCTTGGAATCGATCATTGACGAAATCCAGTGCTCCTTTCAGCGCAATTCGATTTTTGGCGGTCGTCATCGCCACGTCCTTGGCAAACGCGACACCATGCTCGATGTGCCACTCGGAGGTGAGACTCGGGATCTCACTGCTGCCGCCCTTACTATCGAGTACCCTCGCAAAGTCGTAGCCCTTGGTCACCGCCACGCCAAGTGGACCGGCGACCAGGAATGCACCCACATCGACCAAGCTAAACTTCTGGGTGGACTCGTAGCGGGACAATTCGCCGTCGAGGTCCCCGGTCGCAAGCGTTAGGTTACCGCCCCGCAGGGATGCCTCGCCGACGCTGCTTGCGGTCAGCTCGCGCACCGTGTACCCGCTCAGGGTCAGATCGGTCGAGAAATTCATCAAGCCTGCGCCGATCTTCTTCTGCGAGAAGTTCTTCCAGAACTCTTCTATGCGGAACGACGCGAGCACATAGTGCACACGATAAGTCGGCACGTGCCCTGTGAAGTTTGCGTGCACATCGCCGGACCCACGCCCGTCGTAAGCCCGCATGGTGATATCTTTAAACTCGAATAATCCCTGTTTCGCGTCGAGTTTGAACGTGACGTCGGACAGCAACAGCTTCCGCGTCTGAATCTGTTTGCAGGATGAAGTCCCGGTGATGGCGAGACTGTTTATCAGGTTAGCGGTCTTCGCGGCCGATATTTGTATGCGGCCGGATTGCATGCCGCAGGACTCGGCGCGCCATTCATTGCCATTTTGCTTGTCGGTGTAAACCAGTGATACGTCGGCAAGGGATACATCCGTCGGATCGACCTCCGGACGCGAACTCCCCGCTGACGATGGTACTTCGAAGTTGAACTTGCCGTCGCGGCCTTGTTCAATCGCCAGCGTGACATGCGTCAGTACAATCACCGGAATCCGTATCTGCCGGTGCAGCAACAGCGGCAGTAATTCGATTCCGAGCCGGGCTTCCCTCGCCGCGGCCAACTCGCTGCCCTGGTTTCGAATTCGCACATCCTGCAGCGTCATCACAAAACCCGGGAATACTCGGACCTTCAACTCACCCCCGATCGTGACCTGCATCCCCAGGGCATCAGATGCGGCAGCCTGTACCTGCGCCTTGGAATTGCGCCCCCATGAAAACACAGCCACCGCACCGCCAATTATCAGCAGTCCAAGCCCGACACCAAGCGCGTATAGGCAGCGTTTCAGTATTTTCGATGTCGAACCAGGCATGGCGCATCCTAATCCATACAAGTAGCAAGACGCCTCAGCAAGCACGTTGAAACGTGCGATGCCCGGGTATGTTGGTTATAGTCACCCCTGTGAGACCGCTGTCCAAAATCCTCCTGTCGCTGCTCGCGGTGCTGGTCATCGGCGTCTATGTTCTTCTCAATCCGCCCTTGGCCGTGCCCGCGGGAGCGCTCAGTCAGGGGATCTATAAGCGAGGTCCACATCAGGTCACCTATCAGCCTATCGACTGGACCGACACTTCCCGGCCCACCATGGCCAATCACACCTTCAAGGGTAGTGCGTCTCGGGAATTGAAGGGCCGCATCTGGTTCCCGACGGACAAAGAAGGCGCCCCCTACCCCCTCGTGGTTTACAGCCACGGCTACATGTCGCAGTACAAGGAGGGCGATTATCTTCTGGATTTTCTGGCCAGCCATGGGTATGTGGCAGTGAGCATCGACTTTCCTCTATCCAGCGGATCGGCTCCTGGCGGCGCTACCGTCGCCGACATAGTCAATCAACCCGGCGACATTTCCTTTCTCATCGATCAGATGCTTGCGCGGTCCAAGCAACCGGACAACATGCTTCACGGTACCGTGGATGGCGAGCGGATTGCCGCCATCGGATTGTCTCTGGGAGGCCTCACTACCGAACTGGTAGGGCTTGATCCTAAATTGAGAGACCCGAGAATTCGCGCGGCCGTATCGATGGCGGGGCCCACCCAGTTCTTTACCTCGGATTACTTCGCGGGCGACAACATTCCTTTCATGTATCTTGGCGGCACCGCCGATGCAATCGTCCCCTTCAAGGAGCACGCGCAACCGCTTCCCGAAAAATACAAAAATACCGTGCTGGTCGCATTGGATTCGGGCAGCCATGTGGGTTTTGTCGATATGGCGCCAGCCGTTTTCCGCTGGCTCAACAATCCGGATAAGTTGGGCTGCCTGGGCCTCATGTATGGATTGAAAAAGGCGCAGGAGGGCTCGGCCGACGGCAAGCCGCTACCCAACCTCGGCGAGTTGCTTGGGGGGCCGCCCGGCATCGATGCGAAGCAGGCCGCTGCGCCATGTAAAAACGGCGAGTACCCGCGCGCGATGCGCCCCGCCCGCCAACATACGCTCACCACCATTGCGGTTTACAGTTTCCTGGAAAGTCTGTTTTCGCCTTCCGAAGGCACGCGCACTGAGATGCACAATTATTTGTTCGAGCAGTTTTCCAAGGAAAACCAGGATGCCACTGTGATCGTGGCCAATTAGAAGCGACTCGCGTTTCAGGCCATTGCGACGCAACAACTGCCTTTGAGCAAGAACCATTGACTCAATAAATGGATGGGAATACTTTCGAGCGCAAACCTTTCCGGTCGATCAATTCAAGGATGAAATGACCATGAGTCACCCGATTCGTCGCGCCGTTCCAGTGCCGAAGTGGCCGAGTTACCAAGGCACATCGCAGTACGTCGGCACCAGCCCTGTGGCCGCGGTCACTGTGTATGTCGACCCTTCGCTGGGCGCCGCCGCCCTGCAAAATGCGAAGGATTTGCTTGCCGACGCCGACCGCGTAGTTGCGGACAACAACGCGATATTCGGGACGCCCGGCGATCCCGTGAGCGTCATCATCTTCGCGTTGGGCGGGCAAACCGACGGCACCGGCGGCGCAGACCACAACGCCTGCGATTATTCTTCGGGGGGTGCCATAGAGGTCTGCGCATCCTACGGAAATGCCGCGCGGGAATCGGCGCTATTCGAGGCGGAGCTGAGCGAATGTTCGATGGGCGGAAATCTGTGCGGTCAAAACACCGGCGAGGCGCTGTCTCGCTGGTGTGCCGCGATTGTGGGCAGCAACGCGCTCGCGGATTTCGCGACCGCGCCAACCTGGGCACAGAACGGCATGCCCGATTTCATCAACAAAACGGATAACACGGATCAAAACCCAATCAGCACCGGCTGCGGCATGGCATTTCTGTCCTGGATGCAGAGCTTGGGATTTGCGATCAACAAAATCGCGCCTGCGATGGTAAAACTCGGCACCGGGGCAACTTTCGCCCAGCTCTATGCCGCGCTGACATCCGCCCCGCAAGCCGAAGCGTGGACAAAGTTTCTAGCGGCCGCGAAGGCACTGCCCAAGATCGTGAACGACGATCCGTTTGGCCCCACGACTGCCAAGCGAAAGAAGAAGGGCGGCTCGGCAAAGGGAAAGAAAACAGGCGCAGCACAAAAAAATCTGCGCCGCGTGCGCTAAATCCCTACCGCGTGCTGCCGTTACCCGGCGAAATCACCCTGCCCAAGTCGGACGCACGGGAGAATCGGTCGAATACACCGTAGGCCAGGCTGGAAATCCGCGTGATCGCGTCCTCGCCGGCGCGCTCGTTTGCAAGATACGTGGTCATGACGCAAATCACATAGGGGCGATCCTTGAGGAACACGATGCCGGAATCATTGCGCACGCCTTCGAGTTCCCCCGGCTTGTTCGCAATCTTGAGATCCGGCGGCAGATCGCGCGGTATGAAGCTATCCTTGGCCGTCGCCAATACCGCGAAAAAATCATCGAGCAGCGGCCGCCCGATCACCTTGCCCCGATAAAGCTGCTCCAGCAGCTGCATCATTTCCCGCGGCGTCGAAATGTTTTCCCGCCCTTGAGCCGCCGCCTGAAGATCCATCATCTTGCGGCGCAACTGCGTGTGCGCAAGCCCGAGTGATTCCGTCAAACGCACGACATTGTCCATGCCGACGCGGTCAATGAGCACATTCGTGGCCGAATTGTCGCTGACAGCGACCATGATGGTCGCGAGGTCACGGTTCGTGAGAGAGGTGACGCCGGGCGTGAGGCCGCCCAGTATGGAGCTATCGGGAACGAGATCCGCGGCGCGCACCACGTAGCGATCCTTCAGTGTCGCAAGATCCTTCACACCGCGCGCCGCCTGCTCCGCCTGATGATAAAGCTCCGCGAGCACCGCAATCTTGATTGAGCTTGCCTGTGGAAATACCTCATCCGGATGGATGAGGAGCTGTTGTCCGGAGGTCAGATCGAGGATGGCGACGCCGAGAACACCGTCGAGCCGCAGCTCCACGTCGACAACAGCGACCTTCAAGCGATCCCACAACACCTGCTGCTTGTCGCTGAGGGGCGTGCTCGCAGCGTGCGCCGCCAGGGACGCAAGCAGTAATGCGGAAACCGCCATCTGCCGCATAAGGCCCCCTGGGTGCGTGCTCATAGTGTGCGCTCCAGCAGCGCAATGCTCGAACTATCCTGCACACGGTCAAAGATGATTTGCGTCGTGTCCGGCGAAACGTCGAAATCGCCGATCTCGAACTTCGACGGCAGATCGGTCAGCTGGCGCTCGGCACCGGATTGCGGATCCACCAACCAGAAGTTCTTGTGGCCGACTCCGCCGCGCAGGATGACGAGCGACCCGGAGCTTCGCGCGAATGCAACCCGCCGCGCGCCGCGGGTCAGGATCAGGCTCGCCATGCCATACGGCCTACCGTCGGGACCCGCAGCCCGCAGAGGAAATGTCGTGCCGACATCCGCGCCGGAGTAAACGAAGTACTTCCCGTCCGGCGACCACGCGGCATCGACGGAGTACTCCGACACCATCGGCTGCGGGGGGCTGCCGTCGAGCAGGATCCTTGCGACACGCGGTTCGCCGTCGCGCACGACCGCACTGACGATCGACTGCGAATCGGGAGCCCAGCTAAGATCGCCGCGGACCGCGAGCGTGGTTCCGATCACTCGCGCGTGCCCACCGTCGCTGTTGACGACGTACAGTTGCTTCTTGTCCTGACTCTCCACGGTAAATGCAATGCGCCGGCCGTCCGGCGCGATGGCCGGAGCGCCAACCCGATCAGCCCCGATGCCGTCCCAGAGTTCGGTCACCGTGCCGTTCGCCAGCTTCCAGATCCCGCCGCCGGCGGTCGACACGTAGGCGAGGTAGTCGGGCCCGAAGCGGGGTGCGAAGGCGCTCTGAATCGCGGGCACGACGGGCTCAGCCGTGTTCTGCGGCGGACCGCTGCTGTCGAACTTCACGCGCCACAGGTCTGACCGAGAATTGGCGACAGTGGCTACCAGTCGTGCGCCATTCGCGGTCGCCGCCAGCGACGTGTACCGTTCCAAGCCGAAGCTGACTCGCCTCTCGGACTTATGCTGCACATCCATGACATACAACCACGGTCCCGATCCATCGGCATCGGTGGCCAAATAAGCCAGGGTACGAGCGTCGAGCAAGACAGGATAGGTGACCCGCGTGTTGTGAAATGTGAGGCGCTCGAGTCCGTCTCCGGAAGGCCGCAGTCGCCAGACGTCCCAATCACCGGGCGGCTCGCCGCGCACGAAGTAAATGAACTCCCCGTCGCGCGACCAGGTCGGAAAGTGGCAATGAATACCCGACGGCGCCACGTAGATTTGATGCGCAGCCGGCTCACTCGCCGCGCGCACGAATAACGGATCTCCCGGCGCCGCCGGGTGAAATACCAGCCGTTTTCCGTCGCTGGACCAATCAGCCTCCGCCGCATCCGGAACGTAGAGCTGCAACGGGCCGCCGCCGACCGGCACGGCCATCAGTTTGACGTCCTCGGGCCGCGAACCGTCGCCACTGCGAGTCCATAGCGTCACCAGGGAGCCGTCGGGAGAGAAGCCGACCGTTCGGATCGAGGCGTTGCTCAATTGTGGAACCCGCCCCTCAGTCAGGTTTCGATAGCTGTTGCTGCCGACTTCCGCCGACCAGGCGTCCACATGTCCGTCGCGGTCCGCCAGAAACGCCACGAATCGGCCGTCTCGCGAGATGGCAGCCGCTTGTTCTGTCCCGGTAAAATCCGTGAGGCGCATGATCTTGGTGTCCGCCAGCGGATCGCGCCACTGTTCGGCGGCCTTGCGCGGCCATCCCAAAATGAGGAAGGCGACGATGGCGAGAATTGCGGCGACCGCGGTTGCCGCAACCACGATCGCCATCTTATTCAGCCGCAAAGACTTGACAAGCGGAGGCCCTACCATAGGCTCAACCGTCGAAATTGCCGGCGCGGTGCTGGCCGGGACGTCGCCGCCCACCGCGCTGGCGAGCCTCGCCAGAGCCGGCTGCATTCCCAAGGCCGATACATCGATCCATTGCGATTCCGACAGGAAATACTCCAGCGCCGGATTGGGCGCCGCGGCGTCGATTCGAAATGCGATGATCTGTTTGTGTTTGGCAGCGCCTCGCTCGACTTCCCTGCGTACATGCGATGAGGCCATCGCACTCGCCGACATCACCACCACCACCGCCGTTGCCTCGTTGATTGCCCGGACGATGGCATCGGCATACTGAGCGCCCGGCTTCACGTCGCGCGGCGCTATCCAACAGGTCACGCCACGACTCTCTAAAAACCGGCAAGCCGCGTTGGCGGTTTCGGCATCGTTCGCAGCGTAACTGATGAATATCGGGGACTTGTCCGCCCTGCCGCCCTCCGCCATAACGCGCTCCCTCCCGCAGTTCAGGCAGTTTCATCGATGCCAAGAGTGTAAGCAAGAGTGGCCGGCATCGGATCACAAGTTGAAACCCGCCAAGCTATACGTGAGAATCCCAGCTCCTACTAAAGAAGACGCACGATGAAACTGCGCGACCGAATCATGAAAGTATCTGCCGCGCTGATCGCGTCGCTGTCGCTGTGTACGACATCTCAGCCGTACGATGGCACTCCGGCCGTCGCTGCCCGCAAAACTCTCGCCGCAGTGTCGGGTGAGCTACAGGTGCGGGGCCTGCACGAGCCGGTCCAAGTGCTGCGCGACACATGGGGTGTTGCGCATGTTTACGCGAAAAACCAGCACGATCTTTTCTTTGCGCAAGGGGTGGTCGCGGCGCAGGATCGCCTCTTCCAGATGGAACTTTGGAAACGTTCAGGCCAGGGAAGACTCAGCGAAATACTTGGATCCACGGCTCTCAAGCGCGACATCAATGCGCGCGCCTTGCAGTACCGAGGCGACATGCAGAAGGAGTACGCGAGCTACTCTCCCGATACCCGGGCGATATTGACGGCGTTCACCGACGGCATCAATGCCTACATCGCAGCGCTGCAGGCGCCGGGCAGTTCCGGCATGCCCATCGAGTTTCAACTTGCGGGATTCGTCCCCGAGCAATGGCACCCGCAGGATTGCTTGAATCGCATGGCGGCTTTTTCCATGACCGGCAATGCCGCCAGTGAACTGAACTCGGCCCGCGCGCTCACGGAACTCGGTGCGGCCAAGGCCACGAAATTGTTTGATTTTGATCCGCCGGTCTCTCTGGATCCCGCGAGCGGCGTCGATCTCTCCGGGCTTGCTCCGGAGCTGCTCGAGGATTTGGTCGGCAGCGATCAACGCATCGAGTTTCCCGGCCGGCCGCGCGAGGGAAGCAACAACTGGACGATCTCCGGCGCGCTGACAGCGAGCGGCAAGCCGCTGCTTGCCAACGACCCTCACCGCGTACTCGCGCTGCCATTGCTACGCTACATGATTCATCTGGTCGCTCCGGGGTGGAATGTCATTGGCGCGGGCGAACCGGGCTTGCCCGGGGTCGCCCTCGGCCACAACGAACATATCGCCTGGGGATTCACCATTTTTGGCCTTGACCAGCAAGATCTCTACGTCGAGGAACTCAATCCCGCCAATCCAATGGAGTACCGTACGGAGTCCGGATGGACGCCGATGGCAATCCGCCGCGAAGAATTTCTGATCAAGGGAGCACCGGCGAAAACCGTTGACTTGAAATTCACGCGTCACGGACCCGTGCTCTGGGAGGACGGCAAGCGTGCACTGGCGCTGCGTTGGGTGGGAAGCGAGCCGGGGACCGCGGGGTATCTGGCGTCCTTATCGGTGGACCGTGCGCAGAACTGGACGCAATTCGAAGCAGCAATGGCCCGCTGGAAGGTTCCTTCGGAAAACATTGTGTACGCCGATCGTGCCGGCAACATCGGCGAGCACTCTGTCGGCCTCGCGCCGATACGCAGCTGGACGGGCCTCCTGCCGATGCCGGGTATCGGCAACCACGAATGGGCCGGGTTCTTGCCGACATCGAAGCTGCCGCATACCTTTAATCCGGCGGCAGGGTTCGTGGCCACCGCCAACCACAAAATGATCCCGGAGCACTATCCCTATCAGGTCGGCTTCGAGTGGGAACCGCCCTATCGCTTCGAGCGCATCCGCTCGTTCATTGAAAGCGCCCACCATGAGCAACACAAGCTCACGGTTGCCGATATGGAAGCGCTGCAGAACGACGTCGTTTCACTGCCTGCCCGCGAACTGCAAACACTGCTGCGATCGACGGCGCTGCGCGACAATCCTGCACTCGCGGAATTCCTGCGCTGGGACGCCCGTCTCACCCGCGAATCGCGCGAAGCCGCCCTTTACGAAGTCTGGCTGAAGGAGATCTGCCGCTCCCTGGGGAAAAGGTTCTCCGAAAAGCATGGCGAGCGCTATGAAAATCTGTTGCCCGACACGGTCGCGGCGCTGCTTAAGGATCCAGAGAAAGATCTGTTCGGAGAAGTTCCGGTCACGGCTCGCGACACGCTTCTCCTCGATGCCCTCGAGGCTGCGCGCAAGGAGCTCGGGCAGCGTCTGGGGCCGGATACGTCGCACTGGTCCTGGGGCAATCTTCACCCGATACGCTTCCGTCACGCGCTCGACGAGCAGCCCGGAGCGCGCGAGTTGTTCGACTTGGGACCGCTGCCGCGGCCCGGCGACGAGTATACGGTGAACGCCACCGCTTTCGACGAGTCGTGGGCGCAGATCGATGGCGCGAGCTACCGCGAAATCCTGGACACCAGCGATTGGGATCAATCCGTCGCCGTCAACTCGCCGGGTCAAAGCGGACAGCCCGGCAGTCCTCACTATGCGGATCTCATGCCTCTGTGGGATACCGGCCGCTATTTCCCGCTGAGCTACTCGCGAACAGCCGTCGAGAAAAACACCATCGCACGGCTGCTGCTCAAGCCGTAATCCAGTTGACGGCGAACTCCACGAGCTGGGCGCCGCTGCGCAGATTTAGTTTGCCCTTGATTCGCTGGCGGTGCGACTCGATCGTTTTGACCTTCAAATTGAGCGAGTTCGCGGTCTCGCGAGTGCTCAATCCCTTGCCGAACAAATGCAGAACCTGGCGCTCACGGCTGCTGAGGCGATCAATCGGGTCTGGCGATCTGTAAATCGATCCGGCGGACGCTCTGCGAATCATATTGCCGGCGACCGTCTCCGACACGCAGATACCGCCGTCGAGCACGCGGCGCACGGAGTATAAAATTTGTTCGCTGCTTGCCTGTTTCGTCATGTAGCCATTCGCTCCGACCGACAACAGGCGTTCCGCGTAAATCGCCTCGTCGTGATTGGACAGCAGCAGAATTGGCAGTTTCGGATGATGGGCGCGCACCGCACGCACCAGTTCGATGCCATCGCCTTGATTGAGGCTGATGTCGGCGATAACCACATCGGGGTGGGTCTGGTTGATTGCGATACACGCGCCCCCCACGCTGTCGGTCTCGGCGCACACCACCAGGTCGGCCTCGCGTGCGATGATCTGCCGCAATCCCGCACGGACGATTGGGTGGCTGTCGACAATCAGGATGCGCGCTACGCGGCGCTCCGCGCACGACACTTGCGGCACGCTACTGGTCTGCCGCAAGCAATTTATCAATCTCTTGCGCGGCAACCGGTGCACAGTGAAAGTATCCCTGTGACTGATCGCAATTCAAAGTCCGCAGCAGCTCGAACTGTTCCGCGGTCTCGACGCCTTCGGCCACCGTCAGCAAGCCGAAGGATGAAGCCAGCGCTATTATCGTTCGGGTGAGCGTCATACTAGTGTGATCACCGGGCAGACCCCGGATGAAGCTGCGATCGATCTTGAGCAGATCGACGGGGAGCTTCGACAACAGGCCGAGGGACGAATAGCCGGTGCCGAAGTCATCCAGCGCAATGCGAATCCCCGCGGCGCGCAGCTCGCGCAGCTGCCGGTTGGCGCCGTCGATGTCCTGCAGCAGCGCCGTCTCGGTGATCTCCAGATCGATGCCGAAGCCGTGCGGATCACCCGACCAATCCTTGACCAGATTGAGCAAAAAATCGATGAACGCACGGCCTCGAAACTGAACCGCCGAGACGTTGACCGCCACTCGAACCGGACGGCGCAGCCCCAGACGCCGCCATCGCTCGCCGTCCTGCATGGCGCGCATCGCGACCCACTGACCCACCGGAATTATAAGGCCGGAAGATTCGAGCACCGGCAGGAAGCGCGCCGGCATTACCACACCGTGTTCGGGATCGTTCCAGCGCAACAGCGCTTCGAGCGATTCGATGTGACCGGATTTCATGTTGACCTGCGGCTGATAGACGAGTTCGAACTGCTGCGCATCGATCGCCTCTCGCAGCTTGTTTTCAAGGACCAGCCGTTCGGCCATTGCCCGGCGCATTTCGAATCTGTAGTGCAAGTACGGCTCGCCGGTCTCCTTCGCATGCTTCAGCGCCGCTTCGGCCTTTTGCACCAGGGTGTTGGCGTCTACGCCGTCGATCGGATAGCGAGCCAGGCCCGAGTGGCACGAGACGCGTACGCTGCGCCCTTCGAGCAGAAAGGATTGTGCGAAAACCGCCTTGAAAAGCAGCGAAGCGAAGCCCTGGTCCGCGGCGACAAAAGCCGGCTCAACCAGCACGAAGGTACCGCCCCCTAGATCTGCAACGCGCTCATCGTTGCCAACGTGGCGTCGCAGGCGTTCGGCAACCTGCTGCAATAGCTGGTCGCCAAAGCGCCGGCCGAAACTGTGATTGAAATTATTGAGATGATCGATGTTGAGCGCCGTCACGGTCGGCATCTGTTCGGGATTGGGATGCGCACGCAGCATTTCATCAAGACGCCGGCAGAACAGCGCGCGCTTGGCCAGACCCGTCAGAGGATCATAGTGCATGAGATACTGGGCAGCATCGGCCTGTTGTTGCGAACGCAGCGCGAACGACAGTGAGATGGCGATGTCCTGCAGCAGCAACAGTTCGACGTCCCCTACCGGACCTAGGTCCTTCGACGTCAGGGTCAGTGCGCCGACCGGTACTCCGTCGACCATGAAGGGCAGCGCCACCACCAGCCGCACGCCGTCTGCAAACAGCAGTTCGCGCCCGATCACCGGCGGTTCGTCGCGCGTCAGATCACAACACACGCTGACCTCGCCGGTGCGCATTGCGCGGGCTGTCAGACTGGTATCGAGCCCGTTGCCGGCGCCGATAAACAGCCGCTGCGGCGCGACGTTGGGTACTGGCTGCCCGGTGCGATATCCTGGGCGCGCAAACCGGGCGCCGGGTTCGACGCTCCATACAACGGCGCTGTTATAGCAGCCAACTTCGACGGCTACGCGACAGGCTTCTTCCAGCAAACTGTGGGAGTCGCGAATGCGCAGCACCGCAGAACTGATCGCGCTCTGCATCTTCAGCACCCGCGTCAGCAGCGCGATATCGGTTTTTTGGCGCTCGTGCTCGCGGCGTGTGCGCATGGTCACCACCCCGAAAGCGAGGTCCGCCGCGATTTCATTGAGCAGCGCCACTTCCGACATCTCGAAATTCTCGAATCGGTCCGTATAGACCTCGAGCACGCCGAGGCATTGATCGTCGGTAAGCAGCGGCATTGCGAGGGCCGCGGTGTGACCGCCTTGTCGCGCCTGTGCGCGCCAGGCTGTGCTCCACCGCCAATCCTCGATCGCACGCACGATCTGCGGCGCCCGTTCGCACATCGCGCGCATCGCCGGCGTTTGATCGCCGAGCGCGTGCTTGCCAGCGAGCTGCGACGGCTCGAGTGCTCCGTTGCCCCAGGCGGCAGATGCGGTGGGCTGCGGATCAATGTCGGCGTGCACGCCAATGCAGCCTATCCAAGCGAACCGGTAGCCGCCGATATTCACCAGCGCTCGGCAGACGTCCTTCAAAAACTCATGTTCGCTGACCGAGTGGATCAAGGTGCGATTGCTGGCGCTGAGTACCCGATACTGGCGGCGCAGCTCCGCCAATCGGTCCTCTGCCGGGACCCGGGGACGGGCCCGAGAAAAATCGGCGGCAGTCTTGCTCATGTTGATCGGCACCCCGCAGCACGACAGTCATCGTCCTCGCTGACATCGGACCCGCAATTCCCGGACTGCTGCGAGGCCGCCGGCAAGTCGATGCGCACCGTGGTGCCAACGCCCGGCTGACTGTCGATGTGCAGCACGCCGCCATGGGCACAGACCGCCCGGTGAACAATCTTTAACCCAACCCCGGCGCCGCACGACTTGGCCGGCATGGCGATTTGCTGCAGCAAATTGCCGAGGGTCGCGACGTCCATGCCGATGCCGTTGTCGGCCACCGTGAGCCGCACGAATGGGCAGCTTTTGCCATCCGCGCTGATCGCGCCGGCAACGCCGATCTCGATGACACCATGGGGCTGGCGAATGGCTTGGGACGCGTTGATCACCAATTTGAGCAGCGCGCGCTGGATGGCGGTGGGGTTGACCTCCACCAGCGGCGCCAGAGCGTCAATCGCGACGCGCAGCACCGCCGTGTTCGCAATGGACGCGCGCAGTTCCGGCAGCGCGTTGCGAACAATGCCGCTCAGAGACACCAATCTGCGTGCGCGGTCGGCGCCCGTACTAGCGTTCATGGCGACCGGCTCATCTGTATTAATGGACTCATGCTTAAGGGTGCTCACCGTGCTTTGAGGTGGCGCACTCTATGCTTCCGGACGGACGCTGGGCATCGGTTACTTTCCCGAGTAGAGCAGGGGAGAGTGTGTAGAGGGCCCCGGGGTTGGGGCGAGCGGGCTTCAGGCGTCGACGATTTTGTTGCGGATCGCGTAGCGCACGAGGTCCGCCAGCGAACCGAATTCCATCTTGCGCATTATGTTACTACGGTGCGTTTCAACGGTCTTGACGCTGAGCTCAAGGACCCGCGCCACTTCCTTGTTGTTATTGCCTTCCGCGAGCAGCTGGACGATGTGCCGCTCGCGCGGTGAAAGAGCAACCGCGGCCTGCGTCACAGATTCCTCCCCCGAGCGCAGATACCCCTCGAGGACGACGCGCGCGACTTTCGAGGTAAAAAACGGCCGATCATCGAGGAGGGCCTCGACGGCCTGAACCAGCACCCTTCCCGCGTCCGACTTCAATACATATCCCATGGCCCCAGCATCGAGCACATCGCGAATCAATTGTTCGGATTCATGCGCGGTCACGATCAATATGCGGGTTTTGGGCGAGGCAGCGCGGATCTGGCGTGTGGCATCGAGCCCGTTGAGTTCGGGCATGGTCAGATCGAGTACCGCGATATCGGGGGTCAGGCGCGCAGCCAGTTCGCAGGCTTGGCGGCCATCGGCGGCTTCCGCCACGATGCTCCAGTCCGGCCGGTCCGAGAGCGCTGAGACGAGCCCCCGACGGATCAGCTCGTGATCATCCGCAATGAGAATTCGAATATTGCTCATCGCCTTATCACTCATGACGATGCGGTCTCCTCAGTGCGAGGGCCTGCCTTCGTAGACAGCGTGAGCGTGGCGCGCACACAAGTTCCGTGCGCGCTGCTGCGCAGGCTGAGCGCTCCCCCAAGCTGGCGCATCCGCTCGCGCATGCCCGCGAGGCCAACGCCTAACGTGGCCGCATCGGTCACTCGGCCCGACCCGCCACCCGCAAAGATGCCATGGCCGGCGTCCTCGACTTCCAGGATGACGGCGTTGTCCTGCTCGAACAGCCGGATCGTCACCGACGGGCTTTTCGAGTGCCGATGCACGTTGGTCAACGCCTCCTGAGCGACACGGAATAGGGCTAATTCATGCTGCGGCGGGAAACGCTCCATGGCTTCGGGCAACTCGAGGTCGATTTTGATGCCGCTGCGCTGACGCAGACCATCCGCCAGCCACCGCAGTGCGCTGAGCAGTCCGATCTCATCCAGCAGCGGCGGGTGTAGCAAATAGGAGGCGGTGCGAATTTCGGTGGCGCACTGTCGTGCCAGCGCGACGCAATCATCGACCAGCGCACCCGCAGAATTGGAGGCCGGCTCCATCATGCGCGCCAGGCGAGTGAGACTGAGCTCCAGGGCGGCAAGCCCTTGCCCGGTGCTGTCGTGCAGATCCCGTCCGATGCGCCGGCGCTCGTCATCCTGGATATGCACCAGCGTTGCGGCCAGTTCGTGCAGCTCGTCGAGCACGCGCTCGCGCTCGGCATCCAGCTGCTTGCGCTGGCTGACGTCGTGGATGACGGCGAGCGTCAGGGTCTTGCCGTCGGCGTCCAGGCTCGACAGGTCCGCGGCCGCGTACAGCTGCGCGCCGGTGTCCAGGCGCTTCTGGATCCACTCGAAACTGTCGGCGCCGGTGGCAACCGCCCGGCCGATCCGGTCCCGACACAGCACTTCGGAGGATGCCCCGTCGGGCTGTGTCGCGGGCGAGAGGTCCCACATTCGCTTGCCGGTCAACTCTTGCGCATTGCCGATGCCGAACATGGCTGCGCTGGTGCGATTGGCCTCGATGATGCGCTCGCCTTCGAGTACGAAGGCGCCGAAGGCGGCGTTGTTGAACAGGGCGCGGTAATGCAGCTCCCGGCGGCGCAGTGCCCGCAAGATGTAGTTGAGCAGCCAGGTGGTCGCGATGACGAGCAAGGTAACGCCGCCGGCCAGCAGCAGAGTGGTGCGGCGCCGCCCATTCCAGGCCGTGAATGTTTCCTCGCGACGCCGCCAAGCGCCGTCCAAAAGCGGGTATCCGCTCACATGGTTGAAGGCCACGATCGTTGGCCTGCCAGTGAAGGGGCCGATGCCCTCGAGCACGCCGAAATCGGTCCGCGTGACCCGCTGAAACACCTCCGAGCCGAAGATGTTAGTGCCTTCGTCCGGGCGCAGTTGCGCCTCGGGAATCAGCAGCAGGGCGGTGCCATCGCTGGCAAACAGACCGACGCCGCTGCCCGATTCAGCCTGCTGGTAGACGCCGTCCAAGCGTTCGAAGGCGATCAGCGCTCCCGCCCAGGAGTTCTGGCCAAAGCGCCGCGCCATCGGGATCACCGTCTCGGCCGGGTTCTCCGGATCCGGAATCCGCCCGCCCTCCCAGGCATCGCCGGATTTGAGTTTCAGTGCCGGCAGCAGCCATGCGGGAGGCGCGTTTCGACTATCAGGTGCCGCAGAGCGGCCTACGCGCACATAGCGCCGCGGGGTGGCCAGAAACAATGATCGAACGTAGGGGCCGCCGGTAAGCATGTGCGTGAGCGTGTCCGACAGCTGCGCATCGCTGGCGGCGGCAAGATCCTTGGCATTGTCGTATTCATTGGCAGCGGCGAGCGCAGCGCCCACGCCGTCGCCCAGCATGGCTTCTATTTGTGATTCGAACGTGCCGCTAACGCTGCGCAGATGCTCGCGCTCCGCTTCCAGAGTCGCACGGTAGTCACTCTGAATACGCTCGACGGTGTAGATCCAAATTCCGGCGCACAACACCAGGGCATAGACAATCAGTGTCCAGTTGACGGCTGCGGGTAGCAGACGCCGCGTCAAGCTGGCCTATGCAGCGAGTAGCTGTTTTTCGCCGACCGCACTCTGAACAGCATGCCGGTCGTCGCATGCGATGTCCAGAGACGGCGTGAACCTGGTACCTAGAAGTCCTTCCACTCCTCGGCGGCGGCCGCTGCGGCCGGACGACGCGGGGGCGCAGCAGCGATTTCCGGCGCCGCCGGCCGCTTCTTGCCCGTCAGAGGCCGATTGGCCGCGCGGCGCTCTACTATGGGAGCGGCAGCGGCGGGCCGTAGCGCCGATCGCGGCGCTTCCTCGGAGCTGCTTTCTTCAACACGATAACGCGCGATCAATTGCGTCAGGCTCGAGGCCTGCTCGGTGAGCGCCTGCGCGGCCGCGGAGGCCTCTTCCACTAGCGCGGCGTTCTGCTGCGTCACATCGTCCATCATCGTGATCGCTTTGTTGACCTGCTCGATGCCCGAGGCCTGCTCGCGGCTCGAGCTCGCGATCTCGGCCATCACATCCGTGACCTTCTTCACCCGCACCACGATTTCCGCGAGCACCTTACCGGAGTCGTCCACCAGCTTGGTCCCTTCGGTCACCTTGCCCACGGAGTCCTTGATCAGGGTCTTGATCTCCTTCGCCGCCTCGGCGCTGCGCGAGGCGAGATTTCTCACCTCCGAAGCGACCACCGCGAAGCCGCGCCCCTGCTCACCGGCACGGGCAGCCTCGACCGCCGCGTTGAGCGCCAGCAGATTGGTCTGGAACGCGATTTCATCGATGACGCTGATGATGTCGGCAATGCGCTTCGAAGAGGCGTTGATCTCCCCCATCGCCGCCACCGCCGCACCAACCACCGCGCCGCCGCGCTCCGCCTGCTCGCGCGCCGCCGTGGCGAGCTGATTGGCCTGCGCCGCGTTGTCCGCGTTGTTCTTCACCGTGGAAGTCATCTGCTCCATCGAGGAGGCCGTCTCCTCGAGACTCGAGGCCTGCTCCTCGGTGCGCTGGCTCAAGTCCGCATTGCCGCGCGAGATCTCCTCGGATCCGGTGCGTACCTCGGCCGCCGCCCGCGCCATGTTGCGCACCACGTCGGCCATGTTCGCCAGCAGCCGGTTCATCCCGCCCGCAAGGGTCTTGAAGAACGCCTCCTTGCCCTCCTCGCGAATCCGCGCCGTCAAATCTCCGTCGATCGCCTTGGCGACGATCGCCTGCACTTCGTCCTCGGTGGCCACTTCCTGAGTCCGGTCCAGCCACTGCACCACGGTGCCCACCCGCGCCCCGGCGCGGTCGACAACGGGATTGGCCACGAGGCGCAAACTCGCCCCGCCCATTTTGATGTCCGAGGTATGGCCCGCCGTCAGGGAGGCCAGCTGCTGGCGCTGCAGCGCCGGAATCTGCTGAAACATGTCGAGTGAGCCGCCGACCAGCTGTTCCGGATCGAATGAGGATACCTGTGTGCGGATCTCCGTCGCGCGGTTGCGGAATACATCCTTCAGCGCATCGTTCAGGTAGATGATCTTGCCGTCGTTGTCGCACAGCATCGTACCCACCGAGACCCGATCGAGGGCGGTGCGGATCCGCGCATTCTTCATCGCCGCTGCATGCTCCTTGTCGGTGCGTTCGCGCAGCGCGCTCTGCATGCGCTCGAGCCCTTTGAGGGTCTGGCCGATTTCATCCTGCGAACTTACTGTGACCGCGCTGGCGTAATTGCCCTTCTCGATCTCACTCAGCACTTCGACCGCGTGGTTCAGCGGTTTCTTGATGGCGCGCGTGATCCACCACGCGAGCACGCAGGCAACCGCCACTGCCGCGAGGGAGAGCGTGATCAGGAACATCAGTGCACTGTGATACGCCGCCGAAATTTCATCCGCGCGGCCATGGATGTGCTCCTTCTCGTGGTCAACCAACTTCTGCAGCGCCGCGATCAGAGCCAGCTGCGCGGGACGCGACCGCTCCAGCAGCGTGTCCTTCGCCGCCTTGATGTCGCCGCCTTGAACCTGCCGCAGATAATCCTCATCGAGCGGCTTGAGCGTATTGCTGGCGTCCAAGGCCGCCTGCAGCAGGACCTTTCCCGCCGCTGACTGGACGATGGCGCTCATCGTGTCCGAAAGTTCCTTTCTTTGCTCCGATAGAGCCTGGACTTTGGCTATTTCGCCCTGGATCTGCGCCTTGTCATCCATGATGAGCATGTTGCGCGTGTGGCGCATCGACTCCGAGAGGCTGGCAGCCCAGGCATTGCTGGTCTCGACCTTCTTGAACTGAAGCGTCGTAATATCCGTAATCGCGGCGTTGAACGACGCGAGCCGGAAAATGCTGATGGCCACCGCAGCGCCGAACACCATGATCACGCCGGCAAAGGCCAGCATCAGGCGTGCACCCACGGAATTTCGATAAATCATTACAACTCTCCGATCTGTCGTTTGGTAAAAAGAGCGCCTAGCCGGCCGCCCATCGATTGATCAACTCCGACTCCGGTTCGTTAGCCGGCTTCGGCCGCATGGCGTTTAGAAATCCCGACACTTCCGCCTCGAGACGATCCGTCTGTTGCGCAAGTTCGGCGGAAGCCTGCAGCACGCCGTCGGCCGCTTGTCCCGTTTGCGTGGCGGTGCCCTGCACCTCCTGAATCTGATCGCTGACGCGGCGCGTGAAGTCGGCTGCCGTCTGCACCGTCTGGCTGATGTCGCGCATGGCGACGGTTTGACTGGCAACCGCCGTCGAGATCGACGCGGAGCCATTGCTCAGCGAGTGGATGGTTTCCGCAATCGAGGTGACGGCGCCCGCCGCCTCCCCGGAAAGAGTTTGGATGCGCTCCACCTTGGTGGTGACTCCGTCGGTGGCCTGCTTGGTCTGGATCGCAAGCGCCTTGACCTCGTTGGCCACGACCGCGAAGCCGCGCCCCGCCGGTCCGGCGCGCGCCGCCTCGATGGTGGCGTTCAGCGCCAGCAGGCTGGTGCGGCTGGCGACGGATTTGATGAAATCGAGCACCGAGCCGATTTCCAGCGCGGCGGAGTTCACCGCTTGCAGGGTGGAATTGAGCTTATCGGCATCCTTGGTGGCGGCCGCGGCCATGCTCGAGGACGCCTGCACCTGCTCGGAAATCTCGGCGATCGACTCGCCGAGTTCCTCGATGGAGGCTGCGATGGTTTGCACATTGTTCGAGGCCTCCACGGCCGCTTGCGACACCCCGTCGGCGCGCTTGCGCGTGGCATCGGCGGCGGAACCCATCGTCGCGGCCGTTTCCTGCAGGCTGCCAAACGCCGTTGCAAAGTTGCCGATCACCTCGTGCGCGGTGGAATCGAAGCGCTCGGTCAAGTCGGTCAGTGAGCGGGCCCGATCGGCTTCCCGGGACATGCGTTCCTGCTCGGCCCGATCACGTGCCGCTTCCTGAGTTTTCTGCGCGACGGTCCGCTGCCGGCCCTCCTCCTCGATGTGCTTCAGGCGTTCGTTCTCGATGCCATTGTCGCGGAACACATTGACTGCGCGCGCCATGCGGCCCACTTCATTGCCCCGTGAGGCGTACGGCACTGTCACCGACCAATCGGCACGCGACAGCGCAACGACGACGCGGGTGAGTTCGACCACCGGCGCCGTCAGGGAGCGCGACAGCCACAGGCTTACCGTCAATCCGCCGACGACGGCGAGCAGTCCGCCAATCGCGGTAAGGCTCATGGCGCTCGCAGCGTGGGTCTTCATGCCCGCAAACTCGGCCGCCGACGCCGCGTCATAGGATTTGGACAGGGTGCGGAGTTGCCCATGCAATTCCTGAAAGAAGGCGCCCGCCGAGGTGGCAACGTCCACGGCGACGCTGGGATCGACGAACAGTACTTTGGAGAATTGGTTGCCGGCCTTGCGATGCTTGCCGGCAAACTCGGTGAGCTTCGCGGCTTCGGCGTCATGGCCGCTCTCGCCGGCGCGCACCGCCACCGCGGACAGTTCCTCTCCCAGCTTATCCAGGTCGTCCGGCAACGAATCGACCAGTGCTCGCACCATTTTCTGCGGCGCGCCGTTTTGCACCAGCGTCATGGCACGGAACATGCGCCCGTTGATTTCCAGGGCGAACGCATCCGCCTCATCGAGCTCCTGCAAGCGGCGCACGCTTTCATTGAATAAGCGCGTGGTTGCCACGTCCACAGTGGTCTGCTGGCGGTAGTTGACTGATTCGATCACCAGAATGGCGACGATCAGCAACAACGGCACGAGCAGCATCTGCCAACGCAGCGAAAGGTCGCCGATGGATTTCATGCGATTCGCCAAACCTATTCCGTGTACGTGCCTGCCTTGAAGATCAGGCCGTCGTGCACTTCCCAATAGGCCGATTTGTTCTCGAGTTTCCCGGTCGTGGGATTCTTCATGACGTATTCGATCCAGCCGGATGGCTTGGTCTTGGCGGCGTCCACCAGCTCTTTTACGTAGAACTTGCCGGCGGAGTCGCTGGTATCGAGCCGATTGACGCCAACCTTGGCGGGAGAGATGGGGTGTGCGACACAAACGCCGTTGACGTCGTGCACGTCGACGTAGTCCTCGCCCTTGGCGAACAGGCCATCCTTCTTGTTGAATTCGACCAGCGCCTTGTCCTTGCCGTTGGCCTTGTAGTAGTCGACCGCCTTCTTCACAACCGCCACGACTTCGTCCTTGCTCGGTGCGGCACCGTTGGCGGCGGCGAGCGGCAGCGCGGCCAGGATGGCAGCGATCAGCAGACCTTTGAAAGTGGATTGCATAGAGGCGTCCTCGTGAAAATCTGGGTGCGATGTGCTAGCACGACCTATCGGCTATGCGGGGCCGATCTTGAGCGGTATTGCCGCCGCCGCGCCGCCGGATCACGCCGACAGAACGGTAAGCACGCCGCCGCCGTATTTCGGCAACTGCACCTGAAATTCGCGCCGTCCTTGCGGTGCGCCGAGCAGTGCCAGCGCCGCAGCCGGCAGAGACTTGGTGGGATAGAGTTGATCCAGCTTCAGATGCGGCGACGTAGCATCCATCACCAATCGCGTGCAGATATTCATGATCTCGCGCACATTTTCGATCATGACGTCGGTAAGCTGGCGCGCCTTGGCGGCATCCTTGGCCGCCGCGACCGGCAACATGGAAAGCGCGCCGCCGAAACTCGCCGCAAGATTGGCATCCGCGCCGCACAGGGCGACGGGTGCGCCGGCATCGGTGACGAACACGCCGAACCAGGCGCCGCCCGCGGGCGTCTGATCGAAAGTGCCTCCGGGCTTGACGTCCAGCCCGTCGAACATAATGCCCAATAGCTGGACTATCTTCGCGCCGTCGGGCAATGGGTAGGCTGTGGCCATGGCAATTCGGTTCCGTTGTGACGATTAACGAATGTGGGCGCCGAGGTGCTCTTTGAACGACTCCGGCGTGAAGGGTTTGGAGATGAGAAATTTGGCGCCGGCACCCATGGCCTTGGCGCGCATGTCGGGGGTCGCTTCGGTGGTGATGAAGCCGAATGTCACCTTGCTGCCGCTGCTGGATAACGCCTCCAACAACTGCAACCCCGTCATGTTCGGCATGTTCCAATCCGAGAGCACGAGGTCCGGCTTCGATGCCTTGATCGCGGCCAGGGCCTTGACGCCGTCATCGACTTCGGTGATGTCGTGTCCCTCGAAGCCGGCAAGACGCAGTGTCTTCTTGACGATCATGCGCATGGCGGTGGAATCGTCGACGATCAGAATCTTCATTTACTGAAACTCCCATGAACCGCCGTGAGGGTGATATCGCGGTTGGTCATTTGATCGGCCGCAGCACCTTGATCTTGAACCCTTTAGTGGAATTGCCTAACGCGCCTAATTCGTGCGCTGCAGCGCTTCCAGGGGTGCATTGGCAATGGCGACGATGCGGGCGGCAATCTGCGTCAGCGGATGCAGCGACTGCGCCGCGCCAATTTGCCATGCCGCGCCCGGCATGCCCCAAACCACACTGGTGCTTTCGTCCTGCGCGATGGTTGATGCGCCGGCTTCGCGCATTTCTTTCATGCCTTCCGCACCGTCGCGGCCCATGCCGGTCAGCATGACGCCGATCGAATTGCGGCCGGCGCTCTGCGCCACGGAGCGAAACAGCACGTCCACGGAGGGCCGATGGCGATTGACCAGCTCGCCATCGCTCAAGCGGCATTGATAGCGGGCGCCGTTGCGCACCACCAGCAGGTGGCGATCGCCCGGCGCGATATAGGCGTGGCCGGCCAGGATGGGCTGATGGTCGCTCGCGACGCACACGTTGAGCGCCGAATTGGCGTTCATGCGGGCGGCGAATGGGCCGCAAAAGGCTTGTGGTATGTGCTGGGCAATGACCACTCCCGGGATGTCGGCGGGCAGATGCGCAAGGACCTCCTTGATGGCTTCGGTCCCGCCGGTCGATGCGCCGATGGCGATGATCTTTTCCGTCGTGGCAAAGTGTGTGGGCGCACTGCGCTTCGGCAGCACCGCGCTCGCGTCATGACGGTCCGGGACCACCAAGGTGGGGACGGCCGCCAAAGGCCGAACCCGCGCCTGCGCGGCGATCTTCACCTTCGAGATGATCTCCTGATTGGCTTCGCGGATGCCGCGCTCGACGTCCACCGCCGGTTTGGCGACGAAATCGACCGCACCCAGGCTGAGCGCATCGAGGGCGACGGCCGCGCCATTTTGCGTAAGCGAGGAGCACATGACGACCGGCATGGGGCGCAAGCGCATCAGGTTTCGCAGGAACGCGAGGCCATCCATGCGCGGCATTTCGACATCCAGCGTGAGCACGTCCGGGTTGAGCCGCTTTATTTTTTCGCGCGCGACATAGGGATCCGGCGCCGTGCCCACGACTTCGATATCCGGATCGGAGCTCAATATGTCGCTCAGCAGCTGGCGCATGACTGCGGAATCATCGACCACCAGCACGCGAATTTTCTTGGTACTCATCGGTGCTCTAGAACAATTCCACGGAACCTGATTCGACTTCCGAGGTCGTGGGCTCGAATTGGCGCTCGCGCTCGAACACCGCGCGGTTGACCGTCGCGGTGAGGCGTTTGACCCGCAACTTGCCGGTCGCCGGGTTGTAGTACAGCTTGCGCGCGAAACAGTCGCCTAAATCCTCCGCGGTGATGAGGAACCCCTCGGTTTTCAGATAATCCCGGATGAACTGCGCATTGCGGGCGCCCACGTCGAGCGCCATGTCGAGCACCTTGCCGCCGCCGATGACCTTGAACTCGAGATTCGCGCGCTGTCCCCCGAGCCTCATGATGTCGTTGATCAGCCGCTCCATCGCGACGTTGCCATAGCGGGTCGCTGAGCTCACGAGGTTTTCAGCCCAGGCGCTGGTGCCGCCCGATTGGTCGAGCGGCAGCATGAAATGGTTCATGCCGCCGATGCCCAGTTTGCGCTCGCGCACGCAGGCCGAGACGCACGAGCCGAGCACGGTAAAGATGGCCTCGTTGTAGCGCGTGACGTAGTAATCGCCGGGCAGCAGTTTTGCGACCGGCAGGCCGAGATCCACGTCCCAGGTGCGGCGGATGTGCTCGAAGTTGGGCAATGCGGGCGGCAGCTGCGGCGCGGAGGCGGTGATCGGGTTGGCGTTGCCCATCACTCCACCCGCCGGTACACGGTGCGGCCCACGAGCTTGTAGCGGCGGGTCACATTGAGCAGATTCTCCGAGTGGCCGATGAACAGCCAGCCGCCCGGCTCCTGCAGATCGGCCATGCGATCGAACAGGCCGCGCTGAGTCGCCTTGTCGAAATAAATGACCACGTTGCGGCAGAAGATCACATCGAAGGGACCCTTCACCGGCCAGGGATCGAGCAGGTTCAGCTGCTTGAATGTGATGAGGTTCTTGAGTTCGGCGGATGCCGCCAGGAAACCGGGCCTGCCCGCAACTTCTCGAAACCAACTCCTGACCCGTTCGGGCGCCACGCCCTTGAATCGATCCGACGCATACTCGCCTTGCGTCGCCGTTGCCACCACCTTGGAATCGATATCCGTGGCGAGCAGCTTGATGTCCCAGCCGGCGAGCTGCGCCAGTGTCTCGCGCATGACGATCGCCAGCGAGTACGGCTCCTCGCCGGTTGAACAGCCCGCCGACCACAGCCGGATGCGGCGCTGGCCTGATCGCTTGGATTCGATTTGCGGCAGCGCTTCGGCGGCGAGCTGCTTGAAATGATAATCCTCGCGGAAGAACGAGGTGAGATTGGTGGTGATCGCGTTGGTGAGTTCCTGCAGCTCCGCGGATTCATCGGTTTCGACCAACCGGCAATACTCGGCGAATGAATTCAGTTTGAGCTTGCGCAGACGCCGCGCGAGGCGGCCGTAGAGCAATTCGCGCTTCGCCTCCGACAGCGCTATGCCGGTGCGCGCGTGCACCAGTTCGCGCAGGCGCTTGAACTCCGAGTCGGTGAGCTCGAATTCATACTCGGCCGGCTGCGTGTTCATGGCTCGAACAGGCCATCGTCGCCGGTGAACAACTCCACTGCCGCAGCCTCCACCGGTATCCTGCCGGACTTGCGCCATGCGTCGTCCTCGTCCTCATGCGCGACCATGCGCGCAAACAGCAGGCGCTCTTCGGGCATGCTGAACGCCTGGTACTGCTTTTCGCGCAGCTCTCGCCAGGAATCCGCAGAATCCGCCTGCCGCGCATCGCCGAGGTGAGCCCGCAGTGTGCGCAGCGATTCCTTCACGTGCACGAGACCCTGCATGACGCGGTCATGGGCTTGGACCGCCATGATGACGGCCGACAATTGCGCATTTGCGGGTTCGTGAGGCACAACCGTAGCGGCGCGCGGCGCCGAACCCAGCAGACAGCTAAGCGCCGCGAGCAGCTCGTTCATGGCCAGCGCGTCGCTGGCCACGCACGCGTCAATCTGAGCGGCGGCCCACTGTAGCCAATCGCGGCACTGCGCCGCGGCGACACCGGTTGTGGATTCAGAAGGTAGCATGGCCGCCTTATACGGGCTCGTCTGCTGGGAAGTTCAGAACCTCCGCCACGCCGATGAGGGTCGCTGTTTGGCGCAGCGCCCCGGAGGCGCTCTTCCAGGTGCAGTCGATTCCGTGTTCGCGGCTGGTGCACCACAGGCTGGCGAGCAACTGCAGCATCGCCGTATCGATCTCCTCGACCCGGGCGCCGTCAACGAGCACGGGGCCGCCCTTTGCGAGGCGCGCCAGCAGCGTTCGATGCAGCTCGGCGGCCTGTGCGATGTTGAGCCGAGCGTCGAGTTCCACGCAGGCCGCTTGCCTGTTGCGCGTAGGCCTGGCGCGCGGCCGCTTTTTCCCGCTCACGCCGCCGCCACTCCCGGCGTGACTTCGTCGGCGATGCTATTGCCGATCAGCCGATCGATGTCGAGCAGGATGAGCATCTTCTCCTCGACGGTCGCAAGCGCCTTGACGAATACCGTGTCGACACTGCCGCAAACATCCGGAGGCGGCTTGGAATCGGCCGCGTCCACGTTATAGACCTCCGATACTGCGTCCACCACCACGCCGACGGTGCGCTCGGTGAGCCCGTTCATGACGCGCACCACGATGACCACCGTGGTCGGACCGAAATCAATGGTTTCGAGACCGAAGCGACGCCTCAAGTCGAGTATCGGCACCACCGCGCCGCGCAAATTGATCACGCCCAGGACATAGTCGGGGGTGTGCGGGATGCGGGTCACCTTGTCCCAGCCCTTGATTTCCTGCACCCGCAGGATGTCCACGCCGTACTCTTCGCCGGCGAGCATGAATGTCAAATACTGCTCGCTGGTTTCCGCCGCGGACTTATCGGCTCCCGCCGTTGTCTTTGCCGTACTCATCAGTTCAATACCTCCAAAATATGCCTACGAATCCGCGTCCACGTCCGGCCTCGCTCGATGCCTCATGCGGCGTGCGCCGTCAGCGCGCCGCCGCTGCGCCTGACCGCTTCGCGGATGAAGTCCGGAACATCGATGATCAGAGCCACCGTACCGTCGCCGAGGATGGTCGCGCCGGCAATTCCAGACACCGACTTGAAATTCGACTCGAGGCTCTTGATGACAACCTGCTGCTGCGCGAGAAGATCGTCGACGAGCACACCGGCTCGCTTGCCATCGGCTTCGACGACCACCAGCAATCCGTCGGTGGCGTTTCTGCTGTCGGGCTCCACGCCAAACTGATCGCAAAGCTTGACGACGGGCAGATATTCATCGCGCAGCCGGAATACTTCCGTGCGCCCCGCCAGGGTATTGACGCGCTCGCGCGCAACCTGGATGGTCTCGACGATGGCCAGCAGGGAAATGACGTACACCTCTTTCCCGACGCGCACCAGCTGCCCGTCCAGGATGGCGAGCGTGAGCGGCAGGCGGATTCGAATGGTGCTGCCCGCACCCTCCTTGGAGGAAATCTGCACGTGACCGCCCAAATCGTTGATATTCCGGCGCACGACGTCCATGCCGACCCCGCGCCCGGAGACATCGCTCACCTGTTCCGCGGTTGAAAACCCGGGCATGAAAATCAGGTTGTCGATTTGCTCATCGCTCAAGTCCTGATCCGGCGCAATCAACGCACGCTCTCGAGCCTTCTGCAGAATCTTCGCTTTATTGAGTCCGGCGCCATCGTCGCGCACTTCGATGATGATGTTGCCGCCCTCATGAAATGCCGCCAGCTCGAGCGTGCCGCTTTCGTGCTTGCCGGCGGCGAGACGCCGGTCGGGGGTTTCCAGACCGTGGTCGAGCGCGTTGCGGACCAGGTGTACGAGCGGATCGCTGATTTTCTCGAGCACGGTCTTGTCGAGTTCAGTGCCTTCGCCGGATAGCTTCAGTTCAACCTTCTTGCCGAGCTTGCGCGACAGATCGTGCACGATGCGCGGAAAGCGGTTGAACGCAAAACTGATCGGCAGCATGCGAATCTGCATCACGCTTTCCTGCAACTCGCGCGTATTGCGGGCCAGCTGCGAAAGACCCTGCCGCAGCCGGTCCAGATCATCGGGGTCGATGCCGTCCGCGAAGCCGCTCAGCATCGATTGCGTGATGAGCAATTCCCCCACCAGGTTGATGATGTTGTCGACCTTTTCTGTGGCCACGCGGATCGAGCCGGATTCGCCGGCCGTTTTTTGCACGGGCGCGCCGCTTGCGGGGCTGCGCTGCGCCTCGGCGGGCGCGGTCCTGGGATCGGCGGACACTGCAAGATTTGCCGGCAGCGGCGCGGCGGCGCTCGCCACCGGCTCGGCAGCCGGCGGCGCGGAACTGCCGATCGGCACGATGTCGAGCCGGCAACGGGAATCCACCCAATCGAATACGTCATCGAGCCTGGCGCGGGGAATCTGTCCCGCAATTTCAATGTTCCACGACAGAAAACAGGATTCCGGGTCGAGCTCATCGAGCGGCGGTAACCGCGAGACATCCGCGCGCGCGCTGAAGGCGCCCAGGCTGCTGAGTTCGGCGAACATCCGCGTGGGTTCGTTGCGCACGCGCAGCAGATCGACGACCGGCTCGAAGGCGATTCGCCACCCGCAGGGCTCATTCGCCGCAGCGCTCCCGGCCACAGCCGGCTGGGCAGCCCCTGCATCGGCGGCGCCTTGGTGCGCGCCCGGCGTTGGCGCTTGGTTTGGCCGTTCGCCGAGTATGTGGGTGATGTCGGCATTGAGGGCTGCGATGCGGTCTTTATCGAGCGGTTTCTCCGCTTCGGTCGCCGCGACCATTTCACGCAGGCAATCGCAGGCTTGCAGCAAGGTCTGGATGGCTTCGGGCGTGACCGGCCGCACACCGTTGCGCATCTGGTCGAGCAGCGTCTCCACGCCGTGCGTGAAATCGGCAACCTCGGCAAACCCGAAGGTCGCCGAGCCGCCCTTGATGGAATGGGCGGCGCGGAAGATGGTATTGATGTTTTCCGTGTCCGCGGTGGCACCGAGGCTCAAGAGCCCCGACTCCATCACGTCGAGACCCTCACGGCTCTCCTGGAAGAAGACCTTGGCAATTTCCGCCATTTCCAGATCAAGTGTCATATGACCCGTGCCACCGTGGCGAGCAGCTGCGGCGGATTGAACGGTTTTACGATCCAGCCGGTCGCGCCGGCGCTCTTACCGTCCATCTTCTTTTCCTGGCTCGACTCGGTCGTCAGTATCAACATGGGCACGAATCTGTAATTGGGCAGCGTGCGCAGTTCGCGCACCAGGGTGATGCCGTCCATGCGGGGCATGTGGACGTCGGTGAGCACGAGATCCACGGTGGCAGCACGCGCCATGTCGAGCGCCTCAACGCCGTCGCAGGCCTGCAATACCTCGTACCCCGCTCCCTGCAGGGTGAATAGGACCATCTGGCGCATGGATGCCGAGTCGTCGACCGCAAGAATTCTTTTGACCATGAAACCGTCTCCGAGGCATGCCCGTCATCTATCGCCCGCGCACCACTGCAGTAATATCGCCAGCCCGCGACGAATCTTTACGAACGCTGTCACAAAGCGCGCGCCGCGGCCGGGGTAGGATTGAGTGTTGCGCCGCCGCCCAGGACCGCCAGCATTTCCGGCGCCGACTCCATCGTCTTGACGACCGTTTCCAAAACACCGGCTGAATCCAGCTTGACCGCGCGCAACGCGTCCGCGGAAATCGCCGGAGCGTCGCCGAGGTCGGTGCTGCCGATTTCCGCGAGCACCGCGACGCTGTTCGCGATATGCACGATCGCCACATCGATCGGATGTTCCCGTGCGCGCTGCGGCTCGTGATGAAATTCGATGCATTCCAGCAGCGGGTGCGGCAAACCCCATTTTCGCGCGAGCGCGGCGCCCACGGCGGCGTGATCGAAGCCCATAACCTCGCGTTCACATAAATAAAGACCAAGATCATCGGACGCATCCACCGACATCAGCAGCGCCCGGCGCCCAAGATCGGGCGCGCGACTGTAGATCACGAGCTGGCCGATGTCGTGCAATAGCCCCGCGATGAATGGGCTTTCGGCGCGGCCGCAGCCGCGGCGGCCGGCGATGTGCCCGGCGGCCACGGCGCACAGCACGCTTTGCCGCCAGAATGATTCCATGGTGACCAGCTCGTTGCCAATACCCTCGAAGGTGCGCACCGCGGTAAGCCCGACCGTGAGATCACGCACTTGGCGGACGCCAAGCACGGTGATCGCGCGGCTGATGGTGGAGATCTTCCCGAGTTGCCCGAAAGCCGGACTATTAGCGACCCGCAGCAGGCGCGCAGTCAACGCCGCATCATTGCTGATCTCGAGCCCGATGTCGGTTGCCGATGAGGTCGGATCCTCGACCATGCGTGCAATCCGCATCGCAACTTCGGGGAGAGTAACCAGATCTTCGATGCTCGCGACCAAGCTTTCCGGCGTCAACTGTAGTTCCTTGCTCACGCTGCACTTCCACCCCAGGTGTCGGCAGCGCGCCGGGAAAGTTGAGAGCTGCCGCCGGCAGGCGCGGTTTCACCCCCCAGGCCCCAGCCGGGCAAGGGCCCGGCTTGGAATTGGTCAGGTGCGAGGCGTCCCCGCATGTGGCACGATGAGCGAGAGATCGGCGCGGCGGAACGGGAGAATCCAATGAACGAAGAAACGTTGAACTTGAGCATACGCAAGTTTCTGAAAACGGTCGGCGTCAATTCTCAACGGGAAATTGAGCAGGCAATAGCCAAAGCCATGACGGCCGGCGCCATCGGCGGCGCTGAATCGTTCCCGGCCAAAATGACGCTGGAGGTCGCCGGACTCAAGTTGAAGGTTGAATTTGCCGGCGACATCGCGCTGCAATGAGGTCATGTACAAATGTAACAACGCATGGCTAATATATAGCCGCTATGCAACTTCGAGGTCCAGGATCAGCAACAACCCCAAATAGGTGCCCCACAACCGCATGAATCATTCGAATTCTTCTTCTAACCCATCATCATCATCACGAACCACGCTCAAGCTCAAAATCGGCGCGCGCAAGTCGCCACGAGAGAGCAAGACCTCGCCCACCCCGCGGCAGCAAAACAACAGCAAATTGAAACCCGGCGCTCAGTGGTCGGACGAATACAAAGAGCGCATGCAAGCGGACATGGATGCACTGATGCGCTGACCCGTTATCCCGCTGCGCTGGCCGTCGACATGGGACAAGCGTCGTCTCCTGCGGCACTGTCGTCGATACTTTAGCAACGTCTCAGATTCAAACGCATGTCGATCACCCACGGGACAAAGCCGGCTTTTTCATAGGCCTTGATGGCCGCCACGTTATCGCGGTATGCCTCCAAGCGCATTTCGCTGACGCCTCTCGAAACGGACCAGCCTTTGAGCGCCGCGATGACTGCCAAATTGACCGCGTGGCCTCGATATTCAGGATCGACGTACATCAATCCCAGATAGGCGTGCACGGAGTGCTTCAAATAATGCTTCGCCGCTTCGATACGGGCATAGCCGCAACCAACGACGCGCGTGCCGACTTCCGCGACCACGAAGTGAATCTCATCACTGGTCAGCATGCCGGCAATGTCGTAATACTGAACCGCGCCGTCCTTGATGGTCGAGTCAAAGCCACGCTCGGCGTCCACGATGCCCTGCTGAAAGCGATTGAGCGTCGCGAGGTCCTCCAAGGCCGCCTTTCGAACGACGATGTCTTTCATCAGGCGCGCTCTTGACTCAGTGTGCCGCGGCTGCGATATAGCGGTACTCGGTGGCTGCCTGAACCGTGGATACGGCGCAAACGATGAGCAGCGGCGCCGCCAGTTTCGAGCAAAAGTTCATGCAGGTCTCGCCGTTTTTTTATTTGTCACGAGGATTCTAATCGAAAAGCTCCCTCTAGCTGGAATAAGCGCCTGCGGGGCTGACGCACATCGCGCTCGCCCGCTTGCGCTGCAGTTGAGTGTTCACCCGATCGAGATCGACCCCCACCGCCTCGAGCTCACCGAGCAGCGCCAGCACCTGAAGCAGGTTGCGCTCGAGCGTCGGCGCCGCGGCGCCGTGATCAAGATAGGCATCCACTGTACTCAGCGACATCGCGGTAACGGTGTCGCGGCCGATGAGTTCATGCACGTACTTCAAGCCGCCGTCATGGGCGGCGCTGGTTTCCGTACCGGCCCACAGCAAGCGCTGTCTCTGGGCATGGCAGGTTGCCAACAGCAGCCACTGCGGTGAAGAGAGCACACTTTTGAAGTGCTGGTATACATACTGCGCGATCGCCAGCGCCGCTTTACCGCGCAGGCGCTTGGCGATCGGAGCCTTCGCGGGTTTTTCGATCGCCTCGAGCTGTTTGTCAACGGCGGCGTCGATTCGACCCACCATGACGCTTGCCACCGAGGCCACGCTCTCGAGCGGCAAGCCGGCGGCGCGACGATCCTGCAGCCCCAATAGATACGCCTCGTGCACCGCCGCGTAGCAGCGCGCACCGAAAATTTCAGTCGCATTGATGTTAAGGCCCGCGGCGATGCAGCGCCGCATGGCCAGCAACCCAGCGCCGGTTGCGGGCACCTTGATCATGACATTTGGCCTGTTGATGTCGGCCCACAGTCTCCGCGCCTCGGACTCGATGCCGGCTGCGTCATCTGCAACCGCGGGGGAGACTTCGATATTCGAGTAGCCGTCGCGCCAGCCCGTGGCGTCATAGACGCGCAGCAGACCGTCGGCCGTGTGTTGTGCATCTTCAATACGGAGCCGCTCAGGATTTGCCAGGCTCGCCGGGTTGGCATCGATCCCTGAAATACCGGCTCTGATGAGGAACGTCAATTTCGAGCGGGCCAGCATGCGCGGATCGTCGCACTCGAGCCAGACGCTTTGCCCCAATGTCTGCAGGTCGAATAAGCGGCTGCCTCCTATACCCATTGGCGCTGCACCTCAGCGTCGCATGTTTTGATCGCTCGCTTACCACGATGTGGCCGCTTCGCCGGCCCGCGTCAGCCAGATGCTGTTCGACCTCGGCTTCAGCGGCGAGCCAGTCTTCGAGTTCGTGGCCTGCTCGGAAGCCGCGCCGCTGAGCGCGAAAATAGGCGGCCTTTGCAATCAGCGCGTGGCGCTGCTCGGCCGTGGGTCCTGCCGGTTGACAGAAACGCAGGGGGTTGAAGTCGCGCGGTTTTGGGCTTGCGGCGGGCCTTGGTAGTTCCGGCGATGGACTCATCGACATGGCCGCTCTCCTCGAGGACTTCGCAATTCATTCGCAGCACTTTGTAGGACGACAAAAGCCGATGAAAATTCAATGAACCTGAGTTGTAGGATTGATCCGGCACGGACCATAAGTATTGACCTATGGCGAGGTTCAAGGAGGTGGTCTCTGATGCGGTTTGTATCGCCGCGAGATCATATCGCTGCACGCACATGCACATCTATCCATCGATCCGCGCCGCGCTCGCAATCCTCTCTGTCCTCAGCGTCCTCATCGTCACGGCACACTGCGCCGGCCGCTGCGGCTGGTGAACCGGCCGTCTCGACGTGGCTGCGCTGCGGCGCATTGTGGGATGGACGGGGCGGCAAGGTGCTCGGCCCGACGCTGGTGGAGATACGCGCTGAGCGGATCGTTTCGCTGCGGCCCGCCTCGGCGGCGACGCCGGATGGCAAGGTCATCGATCTCTCCGCGCTGACCTGTGTTCCCGGCCTCATCGACAGCCACACGCACGTGCTGCTGCAGGGCGATATCACCAGTGCCGATTACGATGAGCAGCTGCTCAAACAGTCGCCCGAATACCGCACGATTCTGGCCACCATGAATGCGCGCCGCATGCTGTCCTGGGGATTTACCACGATACGGGAATCGAGACCGAGGGCGCCGGATACGCAGACGTGGATGTAAAGAATGCGATCGAGCGCGGCTCCGGGACCTCGGATGCAGGTCGCGACGCGCGCGATGGACGTCACCGGCGCCTATCCGCTCATCGGCTATGCTCCCAACATCAATGTCCCGAAGGGCGTGCAGGAAGTGGATGGGGCGGATGGCGGCCGCCGCGCGGTGCGCGAACAGATCTATCATGGCGCCGACTGGATCAAGGTGTATTCCGACCGAAGCTACCAGGTGCAGCCAGATGGAACGCTCGACGATATTCCCACCTTTACGCTCGATGAGCTGAAAGCAATCGTCGACGAGACGCATCGGCAGCGGCACAAGGTGGCGTCTCACGCCATGGCGCGGCAGGGTGTGCACAATTCCGTGGAGGCCGGCGTCGATTCCATCGAACACGGCAATTACATCGCCGATGAAGACCTGCGCATGATGGTGCAGAAAGGCATCTTCTATGTGCCCACGATTTTCGTGGGCGAGTACGTGGCCGAGGGCCGCGCCCAGGCTGGAGCGCCGGTGTGGAAGCAGATGGGTGAGATCCACGAGAAAACCTTCCGCCGCGCGCTCAAGGCGGCGTGAAAATTGCGTTCGGCACGGATATCGGCGGCTTCGACTGCGGCGTGAAAATTGCGTTCGGCACGGATATCGGCGGCTTCGACTGGCACATCAATCCCGCGCGCGAGTTCGGTTGGATGGTCAAGTTCGGAATGACGCCGGAGCAGGCGCTGCGCGCCGCCACGGTGGGAGGCGCAGAACTTTTGGGTTGGACGGACCGACTCGGCAGCATCGAGGCCGGCAAACTGGCCGATATCGTCGCAGTGCCCGGAGATCCGCTTGCAGACGTCACCCGTCTCGAGCACGTAAGCTTCGTCATGAAGGCCGGCGTTGTGTACCCGAGCGCCGATGCTTCTCCTTAAGCGCTAGGATTCGCGGTGCCAGGGCATGCCGGCGGGTAAAGAAGGCAGCGACCGCAGCGCCTGGGTGGTGACGCTGGCGGCGGCCGCCATCCTCATGGTGACCATGGGCGCGCGGCAATCGCTCGGGCTCTTCATCGCGCCCCTCAAGAGCTCAACCGGGCTCGGCATCGGCACCATCAGCCTGGCGCTTGCCATCGGGCAACTGATGTGGGGCGTGATCCAGCCGCTCGCCGGCGCGGTGGCGGATCGCTACGGTCCCGCGAAGGTTCTGATCGCCGGATCTATTGGTACTGGCGATCGGCACGGCACTTACGCCGTTGATGACCTCGGGCTTCGGCCTGGTCGTTTCCCTGGGCTGCTCGCGGCGACCGGTGCCGGCGCAGGCAGTTTTTCCGTGCTGATCGGCGCGGCATCTCAACATCTCACGGTTGATAACCGCGGCAAAGCCGCCGGCATCATCAACGCGGGCGGATCGCTGGGACAATTCGTATTTGCGCCGCTCGCGCAGGCGCTGATCCAGCTGCTCGGATGGATGGGTGCGATGTGGTCGCTTGCACTGGTTTCGTGGGCGCGCTGCCCCTGGTGCGCGTCATCGGTCCGCGGGTCCCGGCACAGCGCGCCGGCGGCATCGGCGCGCCATGGAAGGCCGTGTGGGATGCCGTGGACGATCGCAGCTATCTGCTGCTGAACGCCGGCTTCTTCACCTGCGGATTCCACATCGCGTTTCTCGTGACACATCTGCCGGGTGAGGTCAATCTCTGCGGCCTGCCGCCGTCGGTAGCCAGCTGGTCGCTGGCCCTCATCGGCCTCGCCAACATTCTGGGTAGTCTGATTGCCGGTGCGTTCACGCAGCGGTTCCGCAGCAAGTACATTCTCGCGGCGATGTACGCCTCGCGCGCGCTGCTGATCGGCTGGTACTTGGCCGCGCCGAAAACCGTACTGACGTTTCTATGTCTTCGCCGTGGGCTTGGGACTTACCTGGCTTGCCACCGTCCCGCCGACCGCCGCCATCGTGGGAAAACTCTTCGGCATCCGTTACCTGTCCACGCTGTTCGGACTCACGCTGCTGTCACACCAGATCGGCGGTTTCCTTGGCGCCTATCTCGGCGGCCTGGTGCTCGTCGAATTCGGCGACTATCAGCTGGATGTGGTACGCCGATATGGCTCTGGCGACGGCCGCGGCGCTCCTCAATCTGCCGATTCGGGAAGCCCGCATGGCGCCGATGGCGGCCGCCTGATCGCCAGCGCTTACGCGCCGGAGTCGGTCAACTTGTACCAGGCGAGAGCCGACTCGGCGGCGAGCCAGCGGAAGGGTTCATTGGGAACATAGTCCAGCCTGGCATTGACAAAGGGAAACTGGCGCCAAGCACTCTCGCGGCCGGCCTGAAGATCCGCAATGATCCTGCCGAATACCGACGTCAAATTGACGCCGTGACCGCTGTAGCCCAAGCCATAAAAGATGTTTCGATAGCGGCCGGTGTATCCCACCGACGGCGATGCGTCCAACGACCAGTCGATCACCCATCCCACATGTCTCAAAATCGACGCCCGCCAATTTTGGAAACACGCGCAGCAGCTCTCGATGCAATTGCAATTCACGGGCGCTTGCATCGGCGGTGTGTCGACGCCGGCATTGTTGAAGTTATAGCGGGCCGGCCGCCGCCGATGTGAATGCGGCGGTCCGCCGTCAAACCGAAATAATAGACCAGCGTTCTGCTGTCGTTGAACGGCAGCTGCGACTGCCAGCCAATCGCCGCAAGCTCCTCCTCGCTCAAAGGGCGTGTGATTGCGACATTCTCGTGAAGCGGAAGAATTGAGTTGCGGAAGAATCCCAGGTTTGGAGTGAAATGCATTGGTCGCGAGCACCAGGGACTTTGCCCTGACCTCATGGCCGCTGCTCAATTGCAGCCGGTGTTCCCGGCCGGCTTCGACATTCTGCACGACGTGTTTT
Source organism: uncultured Gammaproteobacteria bacterium (assembly GCA_963787695.1). GTDB lineage: Bacteria > Pseudomonadota > Gammaproteobacteria > Steroidobacterales > Steroidobacteraceae > Bog-1198. The sequence goes on along the minus strand of CAWBDX010000002.1, from coordinate 2,772,128 downwards.
CGTAGATTCTCGCGCCCAAACTCTCGGCCGCCGTCTTGAACACATGTACCAGCTTCATCGGATGGATATGCCCACCGTTCGGATCGAAGTATCCCCCTGCATAGGCCTCGGTGCCGATCGCCGCCGCGGTTTGCGATGCATCCCAGTACTCGACCGGCATTCCCAGTGATCTTGCGCGGCCTACGTACTCCTGCGCCGCGCGCGCCTCCTCGTGGCGGCAAATACCTGCAGGGCGCCCTGAGCGCGCAATTCACAGTCGATTCCCGTCGCGGCGCTCAACGCGGCGATGGCGCGGATGTTATCTGGCGGTCAACGCGTAGAGATCCTTGTCCAGCGACGGATCACGCTGAAATTCATGAAGCGATCCGCCGTCATGGTCAGCACCATGCCGCCGCCGTTCCTGCCGGATGCGCCATTGCCGCAGCCCCGTGCTTCCAGAACCGCGACGCTTTTCTGCGGCGAGACCTTGCATATGAAGTAAGCAGCGGACAGTCCGGTCAACCCGCCGCCGATTATCGCGACGTCAACCGCCAGGTTTTCCTCGAGCTGCGGATTTCGAGGCGGCTGACTCCGCGCCCAGTAGCTTGGATTGGGTTCTATCGCCAATCGTTCGCGCAAAAAAAGCGGCGAAATGAGATTCAAGCCGCTCGCGCCAACCAGGACACCGCCGCCCGGCATAGGCTGCATGTTGCAAAAATCGGCGCCGGCTTGGCTTCTCATTTGTTGCTCATGCGCGCTCCGCTTGTCATCGCATTGTATGCGTACCGGTGAATCTGCGTGAAATCCGCCGTTTTTGCGACCCGGCGCAAGTTACCGGGCATATTCATCGTGATATTTTGAAAATCAACTGTCGTCTTGGGGGGCAAAATCCTTGGGTGTGGGTAAGTGGCTCTTGCTGGCGGTGCTGGCGGCCGTAGCCGCACAGCAGCTGTGGCAGGCCCATGAGCGCACCGTAGCCGAGCGCAGCCTGCTCCCCTTTGAAGATACCAACGGTTTTGTGCCGGTGCAGGCCCCAGCGGGCTCGCCTCCCGATACCGTGGTGATCCTAGCGGCGCTCAACTGCCCGTCGGCGGCGGCCAAGCGGGCCGATACCATGGCAAATCGGCTGACGGAATTGGGGATCCCGAACACCAGGGCCAACAACTACTCCGTTTCGATCTCCGATCCCGCGCAAATGCCGCTGCTGCAGCGGACCTCCGTCGTCATGGGCGGCGAAATTCCCGTCGTCATCATCAACGGCATGGCGAAGGCCAATCCGACCGTCGATGAAGTGGCCTCCGAATTCCGGCGCGACAAGTAGCGACGGCTCAGCAGTCGCTCAAAACCGTTCGGCCACCATCTCTTCGCTCTTTGCCCATAGCGCTTTGGCGCGCTGTGGGTCGAGCGCATAGGGGCGCACGCCGCCGCGGAATCCTTCCGAGTTGACGATCTCTGCCACATGGCAGTCCTCACAATAATGGCCGCCCACTTGTTCCGCGGCCGCGACCACGCCGGCCCACACCGACGTGGCAGCGCCCTGTGGAATGCTTTTCCACTTGAACGCGGGAGCCCCCGGCGGCTGGCTGGCATTGATCGAGGCGATCAGACTCTCTCTGACCGCCGGCGTCATGTAGCGGCCGAGCTCGGTTTGGATGCCGCCGGGATGCACGGCGGTGGCGCGAACCCCCCGCTCCTTATGCCGGCGGTCGAACTCGACGGCGAACAGGGCGTTGGCCGTCTTCGAGCGCCCATAAGCGCCGAACTCCGTGTACGGAGTGCGCTCAAAGTTTGGATCGTTGAGATCGACATCGGCGAAGCGGTGGCCGGCAGACGAGAGATTCACGAGCCGCGAGCCAGGCTTGAGAAGTGACGCGATCCGGTTGACCAAAACGAAGTGGCCGAGATGGTTGGTGCCAAATTGGGTCTCGAAGCCGTCTGCCGTTGTCCCCTTGGGGCAAGCCATGACACCGGCGTTGGCAATCACAAGATCGAAGGACTTACCCGCCGCGAGCAGGGCGTCGGCGCAGGCGCGAACGTTCGCCAGCGACGCCAAGTCGAGCTGCACCAGCTCCATCCCGTCGCCGCCGGATTGCGCGCGAATGTGCTCGGTGGCTGCACGGGCCTTTGCCAGATCTCGCGCGGCTCCGACGATGAGCGCGCCATGCGCGGCCAGTGCGCGCGCTGTCTCCACGCCGAGACCGGATGAAACTCCGGTCACGAGCACGCGCCTTCCTCTTAGGCTGACGCCCTCGAGAACTTCATCCGTCGTCGACTCAGACCCAAATTGCTGCGTCATAGTCCCTCCAAGCATCATGGCCATCCGGTGTTTGATTATCGCCGATTCGGCGCTGTGTGACTCGACATGAATGCCGCATTATTCTAGGGTAGCGGTCCATGAAATGTCTTATCCGGCTTATCGCATTGCTCGCGACGTTTTCGGCGCCCTTTGCTGGCGTTGCGCGGTCGGGAGCACTGCCGGATATGGCCGCTTCTCCCGTCGGCCTCTGGGAAACCATCGATGATAAAACCGGCAAACCCACCGCAGTCGTGGAAATTTTTGAAAAAGATCAGAGACTTTTTGGCCGAATTGAGCAGATTCTCAGCGGCGCCGACGCAAACAGCGTCTGTGTCGCCTGCACCGATGATAGAAAGAATCAGCCCATCATCGGCATGATCATCATTCGCAGCATCAAACCCAGTGGGTCCGAATACAGCGGCGGCGACATCCTCGATCCGGATTCCGGATCGGTGTACCGCTGCAAAATGCATTTGGAAAAGAACGGCAGCGAACTGATCGTCAGAGGCTACATAGGCCTGTCGTTATTTGGCCGCTCCCAGACTTGGCATCGACGCACCTAGCCGCACCTGCGGCTTAAGGTCCACTCCGGAGTCCCATTCCTGCGCTGCATCGATGTCGTGATCTATCTGGCCGCGGTAGTGGTGGCCACGGCGCCGGCTACTGTCGAGCGTGCACAGGCGGGCGAGTTGTGTCCCAGCGGCTGGTGGGCGGATGTCATGGTGGGTTCCCACCACATCCATCCCGATCGGCACTTCGATGACTTCGACCCCGGCGCCGGCCTCGAGTGTTCAATCACACCGCAATGGGCGGCGGCGTTCGGCTATTTTCGCAATTCGCTGGACCGGCCATCGTTCTACGGTGGCGCTATATATACGCCGGAATTCGCGCACTGGGGATGGTTCCGGCTGGGCGCAATGGGCGGCATCATCTCCGGCTATAACTACGGCCAGATAGGTCTGGGTCGGAGCAATCGCACCGGACCATTGCTGGCGCCGACCGCGATTACCCGCTTCGGACGATTCGCCGCGAACTTCATTTTGATCCCGCCGATCCCCGCCGATAACCTGCCTTTCACCATCGGTCTTCAGTTGAAGTATAAAGTCCGCTAAGCGCCTTAGCGGTTAGAATCCCTGCTGGCTCACAAAGGCTGGGAGACGCAATGGCAAAAGTAGTTGGCGAGACAGCGGTCGTGATCGGCGCAGGCATCGCCGGCCTAGCGGCTGCGGCGGCTCTCTCCCAGTTTTTCTCGCAGGTCATCGTCCTGGAGCGCGACGCGTTGCCGGTGGGCCCGGCACCCCGCCCCGGCGTGGCGCAAGGCAGACACCCGCATCTGCTGTTGGTCGGTGGACTTCGAGCATTGGAGCAACTGTTTCCGGGATTCGGGGATGACCTCGCGGCCGCCGGCGCAGTCAGATACCAGGTGTCCAGCGACATCCGGGTCGAACAGCCCGGTTTTCACCCCTACCCACAGCGCGACTTTGGCTTTTACAGCTATGCATTGTCTCGACCGCTTCTCGAATCTGTCGTCAGGCGACGCATTGCGAAAATATCCAATGTGACCGTCCGGACTCCGTGCCGGGTGCTGGAGTTTGTCGCGGCGGCCGGCGAGCGCGTTGCGAAGGGAGTGCGCTTCGAGAACGAAACAAAAAGTAGCGAGACTTTGGCCGCGGACCTCATCATCGATGCCTCGGGCCGCGGGGTACCCACGCTGGCGTTCTTGAAGGCTTGCGGCCTGCCGTTGCCGCAGGAGACTGAGATCGGGATCGATGTGACCTATGCGACGGCCACATTTGCCATTCCGGACTCCGCACCGCCCGATTGGAAAATGCTGGCGGTGATGGGAGACCCGCGAGGCAATCGCAGCGGCGGCGGTATCTTCCCGCTCGAGGGCCGCCGCTGGATGGTGACTCTCGCAGCGGCGCACGGCGACAAACCGCCGGGCGACCCTGTTGGCTTCATGCAGCTCGCGCAAACACTGCGCACGGCGACGATCTACAACGCCATACGCTCCGCCGAGCGTGTTGGAGAAATAGAACGATTTGCTTTTCCAGCAAGCGAGCGCCGCCACTTCGAACGCATGGAAAGCTTTCCTCGCGGATTGCTGCCACTCGGCGATGCGATATGCCACTTCAATCCCATCTTTGGCCAGGGCATGAGCGTCGCCGCGATCGAGGCTTGCGAATTGAAAAAACTTTTAATGACGCTGTCGGAACAGGATGATCCTCTTGCTAGACTGGCCGCGCCCTACTTTGCCGCAATCACTCCGGTCGTTGACACGCCGTGGGGAGTGGCGAATCTGGATTTCGTTTTTCCACAGACCCGCGGAGTGCGCCCCGAAGGATTCGAGGGCACATTGATGTTCTCGGCTGCGTTGAATCGGCTTGCGGCACGCGAACCGGAAATTCACAAGCTGACGTCGGAAATCCAGCATTTTCTGCGCTCGAACGCCGCGTATCGGGAACCCGCGTTCATGCAAAGAGTCCAGGCAGAGATGGCGGCGCTGCACGCGGAGCTGCAAGCAGCGGCGACCCCCGTTTCGCGCGCCTGACGCTCCTATGGCCACACCGTTGACTCCTTTTCATATCGCTGTGCAGGTGCGCGACCTTGCCGAAGCGCGTCATTTCTATGGAGAGGTCTTGGGCTGCAGCGAAGGACGCAGTGACACGCACTGGGTCGATTTCAATCTCTTCGGCCATCAATTTGTCTGTCACTTAAACCCCACGCTCGGCAAGGCCGGCAAGCTGACATCTCATTACAACCCCGTCGACGGGCAAGGCGTTCCCGTCCCCCATTGCGGCGTTGTGTTGCAGATGGCTGATTGGAACGCGCTGGCGGAGCGAGTCAGACGGCAAGGCATAGCCTTCGTCATCGAGCCCTGCACCCGATTCGAAGGTCAACCCGGTGAACAGGCCACGATGTTCTTTCTCGATCCCACGGGAAACGCGCTCGAGTTCAAAGCGTTCAAAGACATTGACGGCCAGTTGTTCGCAACCTAAAACGCCCAATCCGCCTCACTCAATCGGCTGCCGCCTTGTTGGCGCGCGCCAGCAGGCGCTCGCCGAGCTGCGCAGCCAGGTTTGGAAAACTCGCGGTGGGACCGCGCCACTTGAGCTCCTCCACATCGGCGAATAGCTTTGCATCCGTCTTCAATGTGGCCAGCTTCTTGAACAGCAGCGCGAGCTCGCGCTGCTCGCCCAGAACTCCTTCGGGAAATTTCTCTATCTCGCCGTAGCGCGACACCAGGCCGGCGGCGCCCTTGGCTCCGATTCCGGCGATGCCGGGATACCCGTCCGCGTTGTCGCCGACGAGTGCCAGATAGTCCGCAATAAATTCCGGATAAACACCGAATTTCTTGTGCACGCCATCGGCGTCGCGGATGGTCTTCCCCCTCCGATCCACCTGCACCACACGATCCCCGCGCACGCACTGTGCAAGGTCTTTATCCGGCGTCCAGATGCATACCTTGTCGACCCGCTTATCCAGGGACGCAATGGCGGCGGCTGAAGCCAGTGCATCATCCGCCTCCAACTCGACCATCGGCCATACCACAACCCCCATGGCCCTAAGCGCGTTTTCCAGCGGATGAAACTGCGCCCATAGCGCGGGCTCAATCCCCTCTCCCGTTTTATAGCCGCTCCACATCTCATTGCGGAAGGACTCGATGACATGATCGGTCGCAACCCCGAGATGGGTCGCCCCCTCCTCGATCATCTCCAGTAAGCCGTTGAGCACGCCGACCACGGCGCCAAACGGCCGATCCTTTTCCTTCGTGAACCGACGCAGACCATAGAAGTGGCGAAACAGTTCGTATGTACCATCGACGAGATGAACGATCATGGTGCAGTTCAACCCGCGTCCAGCTCGGGATAGTGCCGGAATATTCCCTCGTTGTTGAAGGGAATGCGCCGCGGCGAAGCGAGATAGGCGGCAATTCGCGGCCGATCCTGAATTCTCGAATGCAGCGCCAGCAGCAGCGGATATTTGCGTGTGGCCCTGGCCATCGCGCGCGGGAACGCGAAGTTGAGGCCGGCTACTATCTGGAACAGTGAAAGATCCACGTAGGTGAGCTGCGCACCCAGCGCGTAGCGCTTGCCGGAGGCGTTTTGCGCCAGCACCTTCTCGAAGTAGCCCAAGAATTTCGGCAAGCGGTTCATCACAAAATCCGCGGCGCGGCGACGCGCTTCTCTTCTCTGCTCTTCGTAATACAGACTCCCGGCCACGGGGTGGTGGCTGTCGTGAATCTCGACCACAAAATCAACAATGGTGAGTTGCAGCTGATGCGTCCAAAGGCGGCCCGCGGGCGCTTTGGGCGCAAGACCATGGCGCGGACCCAAGAATTGCAGAATATTGGCGGTCTGGCCGATCAGCAGCCTCCCGGCTTTGAGAAACGGGGGCGCGAAGGGGGGTCTCGCCACGCGGCCGTTCAGCAGCCGCATCATTGCCGCCATCCCCGCCCCCTTGCCGGACTCACGTGCGACATCCCGGTATTGCGCGCCGCCCTCTTCCAGCGCCAATCGCACGAATTCGCCGCGACCTTGAACGCTGGGCCAGTAGTAAAGCTCGTAAATCATCGGCTGCTCCGAGTATTGGGGTTACGGATCATAGCGCGACCGTTGTGGCAGCTTGCGCTGACGGCGCGCTTTGGAGGGTTGTATCATTGCGATGTGGCAAGCCAACGAGACCTGCATGCCCGATTCGCGTGATTTGTCGCGCCGAAACTTCGTCCTCGGGGCATCCGCAACGGTGGCGATGAGCGCCGCGCCGGCCACCTTCGCCGCCGGGTCGCCCGACGATAGTTCGGCGCGGCTCCTGAAGCTCAGCGCCGGCGAGGCGGTGAATCGGATGTCGCGGGGCGAGTTTACGGCCGAACGCTACGCGAGTGCATTGCTCGCTCGTTGCCAGTCCCTGCGCGCGCTCAATAGCTTCATCACGCTCGAACCGGAGAAAGTATTGGAAGCCGCGCGCGACTGCGATCGCCGGCGGCTCGCGGGTGCCAAGACCGGACCGCTGTTTGGACTGCCGATTCCAATCAAGGATAGCGTCAACACCCACGACTACCCGACCACCGCGGGCACACCGGCGCTGCGCGGCTTTCGCCCCGCGCACGATGCGCCGATTGTGAAGGAGTTGCGCGACGCGGGCGCCCTCGTTCTTGGCAAAACCAATCTGCACGAATTGTCCTTCGGTTGGACGAGCGATAACCACGCCTTCGGCGCGGTGCATAATCCCTACGAGCCGACGCGCATTCCGGGCGGCAGCAGCGGCGGCACGGCCGCTGCCGTGGCCGCGCACATGGCGCCGTTGGGCGTCGCGGAGGATACAGAAGGCTCGATCCGGGTCCCGGCGGCGTTGTGCGGCATCTGCGGCTTCAGGCCGACTACCGGCCGGTACTCAACCCGCGGCTGCGTGCCGATTTCGCCGCTCTTCGACCAGATTGGGCCGCACGCCCGTACGGTAACCGATCTTGCGCTGTTCGATTCGGTGGTATCCAAGGACCGGCACGAGTTTGCTCCGGCTCCGCTTAAAGGCGTGCGCCTCGGCATGGTGCGCGATTATTGGTTCACCGGTCTCGATCCTGAGGTCGAGCGCGTGACTGAACTGGCGCTGCAACGGATCAAGGCGGCCGGCGCGGAAATCATCGAGACCTCGTTGCCCGGCCTGCAGTCATTGATCGATCTCACCACCAACACGGTGCAGCTGCATGATGTGCGCACGGCGCTGGCCCGCTACTTGAAAAAATATGCCACCGGTCTCAGCCTTCGACGAGGTCCTGGCTCAGGCAAGCGCCGATATACAGGAGACATTCCGCAGCTACGTAGTGCCGGGTGCACCGAATTTCGTTTCCGAGGCGGCCTATGCGGCGGCCCGCGATACTCATTTACCGGCGTTGCGCCGCCTGTATCAGGAGTATTTTGCGCGGACCGGCGTCGCCGCCATCGTCTTCCCCGCAACCATGATTGCGGCAACGCCGATCGGAGAGGACGTCACCGTTAACATTCAAGGCCGCAAGGTGCGATTCGATACTCGCCATCGCGCGCAACATTTCGCCCGGCAGCACCGCCGGCATTCCAGGCCTTGTGCTGCCGGCCGGACTGACCGCCGCGGGTCTGCCCGTCGGCATTGAGTTTGATGCCCCCGCTGCGGCGGATCGGCCCCTGCTCGCGCTCGGGGCGAGTCTCGAGCGTGCGCTGGGCCCGATTTCGCCGCCGAATATTTAGTTGGCCGAAGGCCGCAATCCTGAAATTTCGGCAAGGAGCCCCTGCGATTGAGCACATTGGAAATTTCGGCCAACGCGGTGATCACCGTCTCCATCTGGTTGGCGGCGCGAAACCACGTCTATACCTGGCCGACCGGGATCGTCGGTTGCGCACTCTTCAGCGTCGTGTTTCTGCGCAACCAGTTGTACGCGGACGCCACGCTGCAACTCTTCTTTATTGCGACCTGCGTGATTGGCTGGTGGCAATGGTTTCATCCAGCATCGCCAACCAGCAGCGGCGAGCGCCCTATTACAAGATCGAAGCCGCAAACGATCGTTTGGATGGTGATTGCCGGAGTTGCGGTGATGGCCTGCTACGGCTGGTTGCTGCATAGATTCACCAATGCCTTCATGCCCTATATGGACGCCGCGGTGCTGGCCTTAAGCGTGATCGCTCAGTGCCTGCAAATGCAGCGCAAGATCGAGACCTGGCCGTTTTGGCTTGGCGTCAATACTCTTTCCATCGGTCTATTTGCATCGCGCGGCCTGTTGTTAACCGCCGCACTGTACGCCGCCTATTGGGTAAATGCCTGGTACGGGTGGTGGCGCTGGCAGAAGGAACGATCTCAACTGTTGGCCGCAGCTGCCGCGCCTTGATTACCGAGCATAAGACGATTGCAAAAACCTTCGGACTGGGGCTCGTGGTCGGCAAGTTCTCGCCATTGCATCTGGGGCATGAATGGTTGATCCAGCAAGCAGCCCTGCAATGCAATCACCTATTGATCCTAAGCTATGCGAATCCGGAGTTTGATCGCTGCAATGCCGCGAACCGCCGGCGCTGGTTCGCCGCAAGACTGCCGCAATACGAAACGCTCGTCTTTGACTCTGCCCTACTAGCACAGCTGTGCGCCGTACGCGGCAGCGTCGTACGCCCGTTGCCGCGAAATGATTCCAGCGACGCGGAGCAACAGAATTTCTTGGCGTGGCTGCTGAAAGACATCTTGAAGCGCACTCCCGATGCGCTTTACTGCAGCGAGACCTATGGCCCGAGCTGTGCGAGCATTCTAACCAAAGCTCTCGGCCGCCACGTCGCGGCGGTGGTGATGGACACGGATCGCAAGCAGATGCCGATCCATGCTAGGCAGATTCGCCAAAATCCATATGAGTTGCGCCGTTGGATGGCGTCGGACGTTGCGGCCGCATTCGTGCGCCGCGTCGTGCTGTTAGGCGGCGAGTCCAGCGGTAAGACCACCCTGGCTGCCGCACTGGCGGCTCACTATCAAACCACCTGGGTGCACGAGTACGGCAGGGAACTGTGGGAACAGCAACATGGCGAGATGAGCGAGGAAGATCTGTTGAAAATTGGTCACGAGCAAATTCGCCGCGAAGATCAGGCGTTAGGTTGCGCGAACGGCTACCTCTTTTGCGATACCTCCCCGCTCACGACCGCCGGCTACGGCCTGTGGATGTTTGGGCGCGTCCAGCCGGAACTCGCAAAACTCGCCGGCCATGAATACGATGCCGTCATTCTCTGTAAGCCCGATTTTCCGTTTGTACAAGACGGCTCGAGACGCGAAGAAGCGTTTCGCGACCAGCAATACGCCTGGTATCTGCAACAGACTGCGACGCTAAAATGTCCTGTGCTCAAAGTCGCCGGCACCGTATCCGAGCGTGTCTTGAGTGTGGCGCAGTGGTTGTCAGGACTGACGTTCTAAGTTTTGAACTCAGCCCGCCCGCGCGCCCTCGGGTACCGGCGATTCCGGAACCGCGAGAACCGGCGTGACGCCGTCAGCGTAGCCGATATCAAACAGCATTCCTTCGGAGGCAACTCCACGCATTTTCCGCGGCGGCAGGTTAACAACGAACAGCGCCTGCTTGCCCTCGATCTCCCGCGGATTTGCACGTTCTTGTCCAAGACCCGCCACGATGGTCCGCGTGTGGTCCCCAAAGTTGACGCGCAGCGCCACCAGCCTGTCCGAAGCCTCGATGGGCGAGACCGATTCGATCCTGCCTACTCGGACATCCACCTGTTCAAGAACTGACAGGTCGATCGGCGCCTTGACAGGTGCGGGCAACATCGGATCTTCTCCCAAACCTTGATTTAGGCATTCTAAACGTCATCATCGCCAAACGCTGGCCGCACCCGCCAACCCTCGCCTATGATGTACCTCATGAGCGCGCCCCAACGCCGATCGAAGACATCACCCCGCCATCACCCAGACCACGCTGCGCCCAAACCCGCCCGGCGCCGGCTGGTCAAGCTGGGTGCCCGCGAAGTCGTCACCGAGGGCGGGATCGCAACGCCGCTGTTTCATGACCTATTCCATCATTTCATGACGGTGAGTTGGCCGCGACTATTCGCCACGTTGGCGGCCTTCTTTATCAGCTTTGACCTGTTGTTTGGCTTCCTCTACCACCTGGTGCCGGGATGCATCGCCAATTTGAATCCTCCCGGATTCGCCGGCGATTTCTTCTTCAGCGTCGAAACGCTCGCAACGGTGGGTTATGGAGATATGCATCCCCAAACTGCCTATGGGCACACCGTCGCGATGATGGAGATTTTTGTCGGCCTCATGTCGTTGGCCCTGATTACCGGTCTCATGTTCGCGCGATTTTCCCGTCCCCGGGCGCGCTTTCTGTTTACCCGCAATGCCGTCGTGCGGCCAGTCGCCGGTAAAACGACACTGCTATTTCGCGCAGCGAATGAGCGACAAAATGTTGTTCAAGATGCGTCGGCGCGCCTGCGCATGCTTCGAGACGAGGTAACCGCAGAGGGCTTCCGCATGCGTCGCATCAGTGATTTGCCGCTGCTGCGCTCCCAACACCCCATGTTCGTTCTCGGCTGGACCATCATGCACGTCATCGACGATAAAAGTCCCTTGAGCGCCGAGACTGCGGAGACGCTGCGGAATTCCAAGGCAACGTTTGTCTTGAGCCTAAGCGGCACCGATGAGAACACCGGTCAGGTCTTGATCGCACGGGCCGAATACGGCAATGAAGATATCCGCTGGAACGCAACCTTCCGCGACTTTCTCGAGGAGGGGCCGGACGGCAAGCTCCATCTTGATTTCAGCAAGTTTCACGACGTCGAACCCCTTGCAGATTCCGACACAGACCCGCCGCAGCTCTGAACGCCGTCAATCTGCCCGCAAGGTTTCGCTAATCAGTCAAATCCGTTGCCAATGCCACCCGATCGATGCGGCGCAAGGGCACGCTGCCAAGGCATTTAAATCTGCCTGCAGCACTTGATGCATCAGCAGATCACTTCGCGGGGCATCGTCGCCGACGCCCTGCACAAGGTGTGGCGGCGCGGACGTCGGCGCAATGCAGGCGGAACTCGCTCGCCACGCTGCAACGGCAGCTATCGATGCGGTCACACCAATGATCAGCGAAGTCACTATCATTGCCGTGAGTACTGGATTGCGCTGCAACCTGTTTGAGATCGCGTCGAAATGGCTAGCGGAGTTGTTCTGCATTGCGGCAATCCCCCCATCGCTAACCATAGAACACCGCAGAACTGGAAAAGTTCAGTCGAATCGGCTTACGCCAACATCGCAATCTGCAGGACCAACATGGTAGCGCCCGTGGCCGTGACGGCCAGAAGCGCCTGACCAATCCTCGCGAGGAGACTGCTTTCGTTGTTCATGTGAGTGCTCCGCTAACTGAAACTGATCGAACAGGCAACACAATGCGCCCCTGCCCAATACACAACAAACGGAGTTCCTGACTGGCTGTTAAGGTACGCTTAATTGGTCCGCGACAGCCCCGGGTTTAGGGTGCCCCAAATTGGGCGCGGCGGTTGCATCGACCCGGCACAGCGAATTCCAGCGTTTGCGCCGATGCTAAGATAACGGCACTCATGGCGAACGGACCCATGCCCAACCAGGAATCCATTCTGATTCGCGCCGGCCTTGAGAGCGACGCCGCGGCATTGGCCGCCTTTGCTGCGCGCACCTTTGAAGAGACTTTCGGCGCGGACAATCGACCCGACGATCTGCGCGCGCACTTGAGCAGCGCTTTCGGCGCCCTTCAGCAGACTCAGGAATTGCTCAGCCCAAACATGGTCACGCTGCTCGCGCAGCAACGCGATGTACTGGTGGCCTTCGCCCAGGTGCAACGCAAAGATCCACCACCCTGTGTCACCGCGCAGCGACCGATCGAACTGCACCGCTTTTACGTCGATCGCCCTGCGCACGGCAAGGGTATCGCTCATCAACTCATGAGTGCAGTTCACAACGTCGCCCGATCATTCGGCGGCACGCATCTCTGGCTTGGCGTGTGGGAGCGAAACCCAAGGGCGATCGCGTTTTACAAAAAAGCAGGGTTCACGGACTGCGGCAGCACCGTATACCACGTGGGTCCAGATCCGCAAATCGATCGTGTGATGATCGCGCCGGTTTTGCCCAAATCCTGATGCGGCAGCGCCCTAGTGGTCGATGACCATCGTCTTTGGCAAAATTGGGACGCCGGTAGGCTGCACGCAGCGTAACCGCCCTTCCGTCGCTTGGCCCGCCGGGTTAGAATGCCCGCCCTTTTTCGTGACGCCGCAATAGCTCAGTTGGTAGAGCAACGCATTCGTAATGCGTGGGTCCCCAGTTCGAATCCGGGTTGCGGCACCAGTTCCACTGGCCGGGCTGTTCATACGTTGGTGTGTTCGCCCGGCATCGCGCAGTCTGCCGTAAGTTTTGTAGACCGGAGCGTTGAAAAGCGTGGAAGTCAGCAATTCAAGATACGCCTGACGATCCACCCCACCCTTGCCGACGAGTGCAATCGCCTCGCCCAGCGCCTCGATCACCGCGGCGATAAGGAAATTGCCGCTGAGCTTGACCAGATTCGCCGCCTCGGGCGTTTCAGACATCACGAAGGTCTTTTGCCCGATCGCCTCGAACAGCGGCATGCACGACTCGATGATGCCGGCCTTGCCCGCCACTACGACAAATAGCTGACCTGCCGCAGCAGCATCGGGGCGGCCGAACACCGGCGCGGCGAGAAAGTGTTGGCCGGCGGCCTCGTGGGCCTCCGCCAGTCGTTTTGAAAGCGTGACACTGATCGTGCTGCACGAAACATGCACGGCATTTCGCGGCAAACTCGCAAGAACACCCGACTTGCCGAAAACCACATTCTCGACTGCCGTGTCATTCGCAAGCATCGTGATCACGGCATCACTCATGCTTACAATCGAGATCTCGCCGGGTGCTTTTGCGCCCAGGCGTACCAGATTTTCGGTCTTACCCGCAGTGCGGTTATAGATCGATACTGCGTGTTTCGCCTTGAGCAGATTCCCAGCCATCCCGGAGCCCATTTGCCCCAGCCCTATGAACCCGACTTTCATGTCTTCACTCCAAATGCGTCCTCAAAAACTCAATCGCGCTACGAATGATTTCTCGCGAACGTGCATCGTCGTTCTGATTGTCAAAGCCATGCGCTCCCGATGGATGGTTAATGACAGTAATGGGCGCGTTCACCGCCAGCGCTCTCGCCGTGAATCGATCCACTGCCTCATTCAACATCGGAAACTCGTCCCGGCCCGCGCGTGCAATCCACATGGGTATCATGGTCGTCGAGTCTTCCGGCAGAGCCGCAATCGCCGAAAATTCCCTGAAGAGCTGCAGCGCCGTGGCGTCCCCGGCTGGGGCATACTGCTGCAAATCGAGCATCGCATAAAACGCCAGCACGCAGCGGACGAACCGGGATTTCTTCGTTAGCAGCGGACGCAGCAGTGCGCCGCCCGACGACCAGGCGCAGACCCCAATGTGATCAGCGTTTGCGTGAAAAGAATCTGCATTTGAACGAAGATAGTTGATGGCACTGTCTACGTCCGACGCCGCCTCTGCAAGGAGGGACTGCGGCGGCGGGCTGAACCGATGAGTGAATGCCACCGCAATCATTCCCGCAGCCGCAATCAAGCGGCCCCAGGACTGAAAGATGCCCCAATCCTTTGCTTTATTCTCAGGTCCCGCGCCGCCATGAATGAGCACTACGACGGGGCGACGTTCCTGCGGCTTGAGATCCGGCGGAATGTAAACATCCATCAGGAGATGCGGATTGTCTACCTCGCTGTACCTGAGATTCGCGACTACTCGGACCTCGTCCATGCCCGGCAATCGATAGACGACCGGGGGATTAGCCCTCTCAGCCAGGCTCTTGGCGACTGATTGGTTCGAATCTGCCTTGTCGTTCATTTAACCGCTGCCACACAACATAATCACCGCCGTTTCGTCGAGTCCATTCCAACATTGTCGAGCCGCGACACCGGATTCTTGCTTCAGTCCCACCCTCGCTGGCATGTTTTCCATCATTGAAAAAACTTGGGGACGGTCGACTTATGTCCAACAAAAAGAATGATAGCAAATCCAGTATCGGTCGCCCTACGAACGCTGAACCAGCTCCGCCGCTCCTGAATGAAAAGTTGATCGCTCAACTCCAACACGCTGTAGGGGCCGCGCGGCGCAAACAAATGCCCGCCGCTGGTGACGGATCGGAGCACCACGCGGAAAGGAATTCTGGATTCGCAGATAAGCCGGCCGATAGCATCTAACCAGCTACATCCGGCTCCGCCTTGAAGTCCGGGTATCTCGTCGCCAGCTCGCGCAGCCGTTGAAGCCCCACCGCCGGAAGAAAACGCCCTGCATCCTCATAGGGGATGTCCACCGGATCGTCGGCTGAACGCAACCCGGACAACAGCGCCGCTACTCGCGAGTGAAACGCAATTCGCCGGCCGAAGAGTTGCGAAGTGAATCGCTGCTGCGCGGTTTCCGAATGGCCAAAAAACCCATAATTGCGCGGAAACTCGCCATACGCGGAGACGAACTCTGAAAACGTCAGAGCGGAGTCAACGCACGCATTCACCAGTGCATCGTGCGCATCCAGCAAAGCATCAATTTCAGCCTCGGTCATCATGATAATTGCAATTCATGGAACTTGGACGAAGTTACCAGGTCATCCGAAAGGCCGTTCGCGAACTTTAGCTGATCTGAAGCCATCGCATACTTAAGGTCGCGCAGGAGAGTGACTATGCAGGGGTTCCCGTCGAGTGCCGCGACAACCTCCATGGCTGCGCTCATCGCCTTGAGCGTTTTGCCGATCGCCGCCCAAGCCCCTGAACGTCCAGCTCGCCCAGCAACCGCCATTGTGAATCCCCACCTGGCATACTTTCGCGACTATCCGCATTCGCGAGTCAAACCCTGTCTGATTGGAATTGGCAGCTGCGCCTCGATGTACCCTCCGCCAAAACCATGTCTGGCGTCAATACCGCGTTGTCCGGGCGACGGCTACTTTGAATTTATCCTGGCGGAGTCGCGTTAACCCGGCTGCCAGCGCGTGAACCGCACGCGAATCATCCAGAAGACGAGCAATCCCAACGGCAGAAACTGAGGAAAGAAAAACAGCGGCGGTACATGATAGGGACCGGGCAGAAGCCGTGCGAAACCATTGGTAAAGGCCGAACCTGCGGCTAGTGTGAGGCCCACGCACATGCGCCACAGATGGCGTGCAATGCGCGGCGCGCCGGATATGCCGCCGCCAATGACGACTTTGGCGTCGCCAATCGCCGCGATGGCAAGCACCGACGTGAAGCCATAGATCGCGATGAGGACCGCGCCTTTGAACGGCACCGCGCTTTTAAACATGGGGGCCAAGCCGGTCGCCAACTGAAAGGCCAAAATTGCAAACGGCGCGCAGAGACAAGCCGAGACGAGCAAGGCGATCTTTTCGGAAAGACCGATGGTGCCGTCCCTTCGGCGTACTGTCACCCAGGCGGTTGCCACGAGGTAGGCGGCGAAAGCGCTGATAAACAGATTGACGAGCTGGTCCGGGACAGCAACTGCCAGGTAGGCGGCGAACGTTGCCATGACCAGCATGGATACGACAAAAATGGTTCCGGCCTTGCGGTGGACACGCCCCCCCTTGCTGGCAAACGCGGCAACTGCCCCCGAGGCGAGGGCAATGAAGCCCGCGACGATGTGAACAATAAAGGCGAGGATTGTGACGTCGTGAAGCAATGGACTCTAATGTGGCGCGGCTTGGGGTCCGCGCACTAATTTGCCCGCCAGTGCGCTGGTTTCGACGCCATCGCGATAACTGATCTCGCCGGAAACTACCGTTGCAACATAGCCGTCGGCGCCCTGCATCAATCGCTTACCGCCGGCGGGCAGGTCGAATGCCATCTTCGGTCTGCCAACCCTTAGCCGATCGAAATCAATGACATTCAAGTCAGCCTTCATGCCCGGCGCAATCACACCGCGATCCAGCAGACCTACCGCACGCGCCGTATCGGCTGTCTGGCGTTTGACGAGATAACCGAGATCGAAACGGCCTTTCTCGCGGTCGCGGCCCCAGTGAGCCAGAAGGTACGTGGGATAACTCGCATCCGAAATAATGCCGACATGCGCACCACCATCACCCAGTCCCATCACACAGTCGGGATGTCCAATCATCTCGCCGCAACAATCCAGATTGAAATCAGCGTAGTTCGCGAACGGCGCGAATAGGAATGACCGGCCCTCGTCTTCCAGCAGCATGTCGTATGCAAGCTCTGCCGCTGCACAGCCTATGCGCCGCGCCCGCGCCCCGATTGAACTATCACGCGACGGTTCATAGTTCGGAGGATTTCCGAGCGGAAAGATCTGGTCAAATGCGCTCAGGCGGCGCGTCAGCGGGTGGTGTTGGGCAGCGCCGTTTTCAGCCATCACGCACGTCCGAAATGCAGGGTCCCGCATCGCCGCGACTTTCTCAGCCAGTGTCTGGTTCTTGATCGGCGCGAAACTTTCATGCCCCACAAAAGGATTGAGCGTGCCCTGTAAGCCCAGCAGCAGGCCGATCGGCCGCGGCGCTACCTGTGCGCGGATGGGCAGTCCGTCGCGACTGGCCTGTTCAATCAGTGCCAGCAAGTCGCGCCAGCTATCTGAGGATTGCTGGGTCTGCGCCAGGGAGAGCGACAACGCTCGGCCGCTTTGCGTAACCAGCGCTCGGATCATCGCAAATTCTGTGGTGGGATCCGGAAAGTTAAAATCGGAGATCAATTCGATCACGCCGCTGCCGGCATCCTTCATGCCAAGCCCGATGCCCATTAGTTCGGCCTGCGTCGCGCGCAGCGATGGAGTGGGATCGCCCTTCACCGTGCGATGGTTCAGGGTACGCGACGTCGTAAATCCCAAGGCGCCCACGCGCATCGCCTCCGCCGCAAGTACGCGCATCAGCGCAATGTCATCCGCAGTGGCCGGCTCCAGCGCGACTGCGCGCGCCCCCATCACGTAGACTCGCAGCGCGCCATGCGGAAGCTGCGCGCAAACATCGATGTCGCGGGGATGCTCATCCAATGCGTTTAGATATTCTCCAAAGCTTTCCCAGTTCCATGTCAAGCCTTGATGCAATACCGCCCCGGGAATATCTTCCACACCTTCCATCAATTCAATCAGCTTCTCGCGATCATCGATTCGTACCGGCGCGAATCCTACACCGCAATTTCCCATCACCACCGTGGTCACACCGTGCCAACTGGAAGGCGCTAGCCTGGAATCCCATACCGCCTGCGCATCATAGTGAGTGTGAATATCAACGAAACCCGGCGTGACGAGAAGTCCACGTGCGTCTATTTCTTCGCGCCCCGCAGTGGAGATTTTCCCCAATGCCGTGATCTTGCCCTGCTTGACTCCCACATCGAGCTCACGCAACTTGCCGCCCAGCCCATCAGCCACATTGCCGCCGCGGATCACAAGGTCAAAATTCGATGCCATGACGGATTCCTTGTCTCGGACGACTGGGAATTGCTGCCAACTCGAGATTTGGTGGCGCCGAAACTACCAGACTGAGCGGCGAGCTACAACGGCCTAAGGCTTCGCGTTGAATGCTCCATGGTACGCGACGACCCCGCGCGGCCTCGATGAATCAAATGAGATGGCTTGGAAGTATTCAGCCGGAACATCCGGAAGAATCAGGGTTGGATCCGCCCGGAAGCCAAAACGGCCGTAGAACTCGGGCTCCCCAAGCAATACACAGCCCGCCGCGCCTTGCTCACGAAGAATGCGCAGAGCTTCGCGCATCAGGCGCGAGCCCACGCCACGGCCCTGATGCTCTGGTGTCACCGAGATTGGTCCTAGCCCGAACCAACCCGCCGCACCGTCCGAGATGGATACGGGCGACAGCGCGACGTGGCCGATTATGCTGCCATTCGCATCCGCAACCAGCGACAGCGTGAGTTTTCCAGCTTTGCGCAGTGCACTAACGATGAAGTGCTCGGTGTGGCCGGTGTGCGGCGCGTTCAGAAACGCGGCAATCGTCACTGCCTCAATGGCGCTCTCGTCAGCCGCGGTCTCATTTCTGATTTCCAGGTCAAAAACCATCATGAATCGTACCTCAACTCTGCATTGGGATGCTGGCGGCCCGCACTTGCCCCGGTGCAAGTCGATGCATTTGCTGGCTGGCAATATGCCTTTTGATATCCTAGTGCCGATCAAGGTAGGTACACGTCGATGACAATCACAGCTGAAGACCGGGTCGCGATGACGGATGCGGTCAGGCGCCTGTTCGCGGACCAACACGACGAGAGCGTCGTGCGAGCGAACATGGAAACGCAGTTGGGATTCGATCCTGCGTTCTGGTCGGCACTGGCCGAGCTCGGCGTGACCGGACTGATGGTCGACCCTGATCACGGCGGTCTGGGCGGTGGGCCGCTCGAAGTCGAAGCCATCATGGAGGAGGCAGGCGCGGCGCTGCTTGGCGCGCCGCTGCTTTCGAGCTTCATGGCAACGGCGCTGATCGAGGCTACGGACGACGGCGACGCAAAAACCCGCCTGCTGCCCGCCATCGCGCAAGGCAGGATCGCGGCGCTCGCATTGACGGGCGATTCCGGCACATGGACTGAGGATGGCGTGGCATTGATCGCGGATCGCGAGGACGCCCTGCTCGACGGTCACGCGTCGTTCGTGCTGCATGGCGCGAACGCAGAACTTCTGTTCGCGATTGCGCGCACCGTCGACGGCTTCGGCATCTTCGAAGTTGCAGCTGGCACAGTGGGATTGAACTCGATACCGCTGCCGACCTTCGACCGCACGCTCCGGCTCGCGCGCCTGACTTTTGACAAAGTGCCGGCGCGCCGCCTCAACGCTGCGGGCTGGAGCACGGTTGCAAGGACTCTGCAGCTTGGTCTCGTTGCGCTTGCCGGCGAGCAGGCGGGGGGTGCTCGTCGCATGCTGGAGATGACGACACAATATGCCAAAGTGCGCTACCAGTTCGGCCGTGCGATCGGCAGCTTCCAGGCCATCAAGCACATGGCAGCCAATCTACTGCTCGAGACCGAATCGGCGGTCAGCGCGGCGCGCGCCGCGGCCGCGGCGCTGGCCAACACTGCGAACGACGCGCATGAGCTCGTAGCGCTTGCCGCATTCACCTGCGCCGACGCCTACGACAGGGTCGCCGCCGACGCCATCCAAATGCATGGCGGCATCGCATTCACTTGGGCCCATCCTGCGCATCTTTATCTGCGGCGCGCTCGCGCCGACGTGCAGCTGTTCGGCACCCCGGCAGAGCACCGCGAACGCTATCTCAAGGCCCTGGGAGCTTAGATCCATGACTGCCACCAATGCATCGATGAGCGACGAGGCGCTACGCGAGGAAGTCCGCACGTGGCTGAAGCAGAACTGGAAAGATCATCTGCCGGCGCCCACGCCATGGACCACCACGCCCGCGCTGCGGGCCTGGCTGGGCAAAGTTGTGGATGCAAGATGGGCCGTGAACCGGTGGCCGGTTGAATGGCACGGTCGCGGCCTGTCCGATTCCCAGGCAAGGATCGTGGAGCAGGAATTTCGCGCCGTTCGCGCGCCGGGCGCCGGTCAGGACAAGACACACTTCTATGCCATCACCGCGCTGACGTTTGGCACCGATGCGATGAAGCGCAAGCTGCTGCGCGGGATGCTCGCGGGCGAGCTCACGATGTGCCTTCTCTACAGTGAACCAGGCGCCGGTTCTGACCTCGCCGGTGTCCGCACCCGCGCCGAACGGGATGGCGACGACTTCGTCGTGAACGGCCAGAAAGTATGGACATCCGGGGCCGCCACCGCCGACTACGGCATGCTGATCGCGCGCACCGACTGGAACGCGCCCAAGCACCGGGGCATCTCGTTCTTTTTCCTGCCCATGAAGCAGAAGGGCGTGGAAGTGCGTCCGCTGCGCCAGGTTACTGATGAATCGCATTTCAACGAAGTGTTCTTCACCGATGCGCGGGTGCAGGTGGAAAATCTCCTCGGCGAGCTCAACAATGGCTGGCGCGTACTGCAAACCGCGCTCGCCTACGAGCGCTCCGTGATGGGCGAAGCGGCGCGCGGCCCGCGTCGCAATGCCGACCGGGCGGCCAATGATCTGATCGCGCTCACACGCGAAGCAGGCCGGCTCAGCGATCCGGTGATGCGCCAGGATCTGGCGCGGGTGCTGAGTTATCGCCGCGTCAATGCGCTCAACAATGCGCGCGCCAAGGTCGACCTCGAAACCGGCACTTCGTCGCCGATCATGTCGCTCGGCAAGCTCGCGATGTCGCGCATCCTGCATGAAGAGGCGCGCCTGCGCACCGCGCTGCTCGGTGCCGGCTCGCTGCTCGACGGCGCGGCATTCCCGCGCGCGGACGATGCGAACTTCCTGACACTGAACGCATATTTCACGTCGATCGGCGG
Organism: uncultured Gammaproteobacteria bacterium; assembly: GCA_963787695.1. Lineage (GTDB taxonomy): Bacteria > Pseudomonadota > Gammaproteobacteria > Steroidobacterales > Steroidobacteraceae > Bog-1198. Next base: position 2,750,992 of record CAWBDX010000002.1, on the reverse strand, counting down.
CGGTACCGACCAGATCCAACGCAACATAATAGGCGAGCGCGTACTCGGCCTTCCCAAGGAGCCGGAAGTCGACCGCGACATTCCTTTCCGCGAAGTGCGGGCAGGCTGAGACGCACATCACGTTACGGCGCGCGCGCAAATCCGCGCCGGGCGAAATTGATCTACCATCAGGCTGGGAGGATCGGAAACATGACTAAATTCGCACTTGCCGTGCTGGCCGCTGTCGTGCTCGTGCAACCCGTGCTGTCCGCCGCCGACGCACCGACCAACTCAGGCGCAAAGCCGAGTTCCTTTGTTCCGCACTCTCATACGAATAACCACGTTTACGGTTCACCCATTCAGCCGGCTATCGTGGGCCATGGAAGAACATCTCATCAAAAGCACCTGCAGAAGAAGCGCTCGTTGAGCGGCGCGAACCACACCGTTGTGCGGTGATAGTGCCCCACGCCCCTATTTTCCATTTTTTACAAACAATCAGATCGCCGCCTGAGAGCCGTGTCGGCGCAACGCCGACACTGGTTAACGACTTTTAGGTCTTGTAGCCACCGCGGTGTACGGCACACTGGGTACGCTGAACGTACATGGGAGGATTCCTATGAACCGTTTGCTTACCGTAGTTGCTACGACCGGCGCGATGTTCATTAGCTCGCAAGCCCGCGCCGTTGACTCCACCGATCAGTCGACGATGAGCAAGCGTCAGATGATCGCCCAGATAGTCGATTGCATGAAGAAGCGAAAGTCCGCCAACAAGGACAGCTCCTACCGAGAAGCGTTCAAAGCCTGCAAGAGTCAATTGAATAAAGGAGGCGATACTGCGGAGTCCGGCGCTCTGGTGGCGTCCGATCCTCAGGTGAAGCCAGAACGCTGACAACCGTGTCGTCGGAGCCCCTTGCCACTCACCGGTTATTCCAGGGAAACCCGGTCGCGAGCCTCATTTCCTCATTCACCGGGAACATCCGCGGATAGAAGCCCCCTGATTTTGCGTGACCCGCCCTGACAGCCGTCAGCGCTGCATCTAAATCGCGCAAGTCGCTCATCGACAACCACGGCGCCGATACACCCTCATTCTTGCGGCAACAATGCGCGGTCCACAGAACCGTATCCGCCGGCAGAATCGTGAGCAACATCTGCGCCGTCGCTTGATAGACCGACAGGCTTGCACCTGGCAGGAAGGCATAGAGCGTCGTCGGATAGATAAAATCGCCAATAAATAGCCGCCGATTCGTTGCGTCGAACAGTGCCACCGAGCTTGGCGTGTGCCCAGGCGTCGAGAGAATCCGCAGCGAGCGACCGCCAAGATCGATGGTGGCACCCGGCGCCAGCCATTCGCCGACCTGAAACGACGGCGCAACACGGGCATCGACGAAGCCCATATATTCGTAGCGGCTTGGACGGAAGAACTCGCCGGCCATATCCGCGCGAGTCTCCGGCAGATCGATCATCGCCACATGCTCAAAAGGAGCAATCCCACCCAAATGATCGAAATGCAGGTGCGACACGATAACGGTGACGGGCAGTTTCGTTAAGTTGGCCACAACGCCACTGATGTCGCGGGTACCCGAGCCTGAATCGAACAGAATCGCGCGGGTCGTCCCGATGATCAAATAGGAATAGTTTTGCTGGTAGTAGCGCGGCTCGCCGATCGCGAATGTCCCCTCTCCCAGATCCTCGACCGCGAAGTAATCGTCCACCATTCGACCCTTCACGATCTTCGCCGCCGCCGCATCAACGACCGCGTGAGGTTCGAGCCATACCGCCAGTTCGCCGTCGACAAAGGGCGCGTACCATGCCGAGAAGACGACGATCAAGAAAAGCGCGCTCAAGATGATTGCTGCAGACTTCTTCATCCGGCCTGTTCTCCCCAGGAAATGGTATCGTTCGACGCTCGTTTTGACAGTGCCTGGGACCCCGCATACGATCGCGGGGTGAAGTTTCCCATATTCCTCGCAATTCCTTTCGCCTTTGGATCGATCGCCCTCGCTCAAAATGGACCGGTCACGGGTTCGGCAACGTCGACCACCACGACAGCCGATCCGGCAGGCATCCTGGTCGGACGCCTGGAGCTCGAGAGATATAAATCGACGATTAGAGGCCTCACGCAGTTCGGCGACCGCCGGCAGGGTACCGACCGAAATCGTGCCGCGATCGACTGGATTGAGGCCCAGCTCAAAAGCTACGGCTGCACCAACACCGCCCGTCTGAAATATGACTATTCATCCAGCGCCCCTCGCGCGCCGAGTGGGCCGGCGATTGCGCGAACACCTGACGCTGCTTCCGGTGGCGGGCGTTATCGCGGCGCGCGTGCTCGCACCGGCGTCAACGAAGATGCGCTGCGGCAGCCGGATGAGAAACTGCGCGCGCTCAATTCCCAAGCAAGCGTCGACGGCCCGCGCGAGGAGGTCTACTGCACCAAGATCGGCGCAACACATCCGGAGGAGATGTACATCGTTGGGGCGCACATGGACGGAATCGGATGGGGCGAGGCCGCCAATGACGATGGGTCGGGCAGCGCGTTGGTCATGCAACTGGCACGCATATTTTCGGCGTCCGACGTGCGCACGGAGCGATCGATCCGCTTCGTGCTCTGGAACAACGAGGAGACTGGCCTCAACGGCGCCCGGGCTTACGTCGCGCAGCGCGCCAGCCTTCAAGGCCAAGAGAATCCAGCTGGATCGGGGCAATACCCGGAACCGAGATGGCTCGGCATGATCCAGCATGACATGGTGCTCTTCGATCACGGAATGCCTCGCCCCGATGGCAGCGTGCCGGCACAGCAGCGAGCGGAAGCGGACGTCAACATCGAATTCCAGTCGGCTGCGAGATTCGCGGACGACGCGCAGAAGCTCGCATGGGCGTTTTACGCCGCGAACGAAGCCTACGCAACCGACTATCCAGCGGCGGTTGGGCCGCACATGACCAATACCGACAGCACGCCGTTCATGGACTTGGTGCCCGCAATCAGCGTCCGCGAGAATGAGCGTGGCCGCGAGATAGGCGCCGGCTGGGATCCGCACTGGCACCAGCCAACTGATCTCTACGCCACGTTCACCGACCAGGACTTCCGTCTAGGCTTGAACGCGGCGCAAACGACACTCGGCGCGGTCGCACGACTAGCCGGCGCGTCGCTGCGCCAGTAAGCCAGTACTGTTATTTTAGGGGACCGGATGTTGCGGATTATCGTTGGGATTTGCATCGTGGCGCTGGAGTTATCCAGCGCATTCGCTGATGTGCCGTCTCCGGCCCTAACGATTGAAAACGTCACGCTCATTGATGGCACCGGCGGTGCTCCGCGAGCGCACATGACGGTACGGATCCAAGACGGACGAATCGCCGAGGTCGCGCGCGCATCTGGTAAAAGGGTTGACGGGGACGTCGAAATTGACGGCTCTGGTCGCTTTCTGGTCCCCGGCTTTTTCGACAACAACGCACACCTCACCGTGTACGGCCAACCATCGCGACGCGACACTTCGGCCAAATACGGTGATCGCAATGAGGAATTAGCGCTGGAATTCGCGCAGCGAACGCTCAAAGCGGGGGTGACTACTTTGGTGGACAGCTATGGCGTGCTGCCTCCCTCAATCGTCGTGCGCGACAAAATCAATCAAGGCGGCGCAATAGGGTCGAGGCTGCTGCTGGCGGGCAATATTCTCGGCTGGGGCGGGCCCTTCTCCATCACATTTTCCCTGACCAAGGACGCCGATCTGTCGCTGTTTCAAGAGAAATGGGACGACCTTCTGGCTCAGGGCATGGGCGAGGAATTGATGGACATGACGCCAGAGGAACTGCGCGTCGCGATGAACGGTTACCTCGATAAAGGCGTCGACGTCGTCAAGTACGGGGGTACCAGCCATTTCATGCGGCCTTCGTTGATCGGCTTCTCGCCTCGCCAGCAAGCCGTCATCGTTGCTGAAACACACAAGCGGGGCAAGCCTGTCCAGACGCACGCGACCAGCGCCGAAGGATTGCGATTGGCCGTCGAAGCAGGAATCGATCTGATTCAGCATCCGGAAATGATGAGCCGCGATTTGCCCGATGATCTCGTTCACCTGATCGTCTCGAAGGGCGTGTTCTGCGGCATGCGAGCGAATTTGATCACCGGCGAAGCCCGCCGTCGCCATCTAACGGAGCGCGGCGATGCCGAAGCTCGAATCGCGAAGATGCCTGCCGCAACCACTACCGCGGAACAGTGGCGCAGGCTCGACATGTTGCAGGAGACTCAGGACATTCAGTACCGTAACGCGCATAGGCTGATTGCGGCGGGATGCAAAGTGACGCCGGCAACGGATAGTTACCTCGGCGACGCACCGGAATTCAGACGCACCGTCAAGACCGAGGAACTCGAGCCGGGGAGCGGCACCATTCGAGCCATCGAAGGATTCGTCGAATTGGGCATGACACCCATGCAAGCAATTGTCGCGGCCACCGCCAACGGCGCCGGCGCAACCTTGCGTTCCCGCGATTTGGGCAGCATTGAGAAAGGCAAACTCGCCGATGTCGTGCTGCTGGAAGCAGATCCTTTGGCGGATATTCACAACATCGAGAACATAGCTGCTGTGATCGCCCAGGGTCGAATCGTAAATTTAGGTGCCTTACCGGAACATCCCATTTTCTTCAAAAACCCGTAGCTCTCGGGTTCTTGACGGCATCCCGACTTGGGCACTATCGCTCGGATATTCCGGCGGCACGCAGAATCTCGGGAATCCGCAATTCCCATCCGATTCCCATGACATGCACGCCACGGCAGATACTCAGCAGCCGGCGAATGGTTGCGGCGGCAATTTCGACACCCTTGGCCGCTTCGCCCTGCGGTCCGGCGCGCTCCAGCTCCGCGATGAGCACGGAAGGGACCTGTATGCCAGGGACGTTTGCGCTCAACCACGCGCCCATCTTTGCGGACTTGAGGGGGATGACGCCCGCCAGAACAGGAGTGTCTCCAAGCTTGGCTGCATCGAGAAATCGCGCAAGCGAGTCCGTATCGTAGACGGCCTGTGTTTGAAAGAACTGCGAGCCGGAGTCGATCTTGCGGCGCGCGTTCTCAACCTCGCGCGCAAAGTCTTGCGATCCCGGGTTCAAGGTGGAGCCGATGCACATCTGCGGAACGCCATGAAGAACGTTGCCCGCTAGATCGCGGCCATTGCACAGCGAACGAGCAGCCGCCAGCAATTCCATGGTGGTGAGATCGAATACCCCTTTCGCCTCAGGATGGTCCCCGCTCTTTGGATCGTCGCCCGTCATGAACATAAAATTGCGAATGCCGAGCAGGCAGCCGCCGAGCAAGTCTGCTTGAATGGCGATCCGGTTGCGGTCCCGCGCAGTGATCTGGACAATGGCTTCGATGCCGCGATCCTGCAGCAGATGGCCGACCGATTTGGGCTCGACCGTCATCCGTGCACGCGGCGATTCGGTTATGTTAATTGCATCGACGGAGTTCTTGAGCGCATCGGCCTTCGCGAAGAATTCCGACAGATCAATGCCCTTGGGCGGAGTCAATTCGCTTGTCACGACGAAGCTGGTCGATCGGATCTTCTTCTCGAAAGGGCACGCCAATAGTTTTCTCCCCCTGAATGCAGGCCGTCGAATCATCTATATCAACGATAACACTGCATCCTCCCGACTGCTCACGCGGCTATTGGGGCGCCCGCCAATTTCGTGGCATGCCCAGCCCCGGACGCTGCGCGCGGCAGCGCCCGGGGCCGATTCGCTTCAGGGTTCGACGGAGGACTTAAGGGGTGTGATGGTGCCAAAGAGACCATTGGTCTCACTGTTGGGACCAGCCGAGAAGAACAGCGTGTCCGAACTCGAGCCCGCGCCGCCGCCCAGCGTCAAGGTCCACAAGCCGTCGATCGCGAGCGGCTTGCCGTGAGCATCCCTCAACTCATCAATGAAGCGTCCCTCGTTGTCGAATACGTTGATGTGCCCGTTGCCGAAGTTACCCACCAGGATCTTGCCGCTGAAGCGACCGAATGCGAAAGAAGCTCGCGTGACGCCCCAGGGCGAATTCAAAGGTCCGCGGCTCGCGACTCGCCGCAGCAGATGTCCGTCGGTGTCGAACACATCCACGAATCCATGCCCGGGTCCGGCCACATCGTCATGCTTGGCGGCATTCTGCTTCGCGTAAGTGACGAAGAGATCTCCGTCGATGTTGGCAATGCCAAAGGGTGCATAGCCCTCCGGAATGTTCGGATCGGTGAAACCACCGTCAGTCATCGCCGGCGTGAACAGTCCGCTCGTGCCGTTCGGCCCGAATACATCGACCGTGCCGCCACGAAAATTGGTTGCATAGATCAAGCCGCCGCCCTTGGCACTCAGCCCAAACACCACACCTTTGTAGACGGCGCCGTTAGCGGCAGTCGGCGTCGCCGAGTTATCGACTGCGAGCACTGCATCGTCTGCCGGATTGAGCCCGCCTGCCCAGGCGGAAAGGGTTCCGTCCTCTGTGGCAAAGATGAAAGACGCGGGCAGCTTGGTGCCTGGCACCAGAAAGGAGCTCGATGGATTCCAGATGATGCCGGTGGGTGCAGCAGGTGCCGGATTGGACGGGTTGTTCGGATCGACTGCATGACAGGAGCCGGCAGGCACGACATTGCCCGGCAACGGGATCGAGACCTGGAGCCCGAGCTTAGTGCCGTCGCCTTTATAAAGAGTCGAGCAACCCGTTTGGTTATCGTTGACCCAGAAGGGACTCCCCGAAGGGCTGAACGCGATTCCCCATGCATCCTGCAGCACGGGATCCTGCGTTGCCGCGACTCCGGCCAGGTTCGATACCAGCGGCGTGACCACATAGGCGCTGCGCGCCTCTCCCCATCCCTCGTCATCGGCGCTTGCAATCGCCGCGCCGGCGGCTACGGCGACCACGGCTGCCGCAACAGATATTCGTATGAATTCGTGCATGACATTTCCCCTGTGACTGAACTCGTGAAATACCGAGCATCGGTGAGTTCCACGAGCGTTCCGTCCGGTTCAAAGTCGCAGCCTTTTTTGTTCGGCGCTGTGCACAGTGGGCGCCATGCTTGCTTACGACAAACCTTCGTGAATCAACAAGTTAGATGAGTAATTGTCGCCCGAAGGATCTTGTTTGGAATCCGCTGAATCGCATCGAATGTGATACTTCCTTTGCCACTACGTATATAGCTGCATGACTCTGGAAGTCTCCACGTTTGAGCAGCGAGTCACGATGACACAGGTGTTGCCCATTGATTGGGGCCGAATCTATGTCGAGCACGCTCCCCGCGTGTACAACTATTTTCGCTTTCGATTGGGCAGCAACGTCGACGTTGAGGATCTGACGTCACGTACGTTCGAGAAGGCTTGGCGGGCACGCGAGAAATACAATCGCAATCTTGCTGGATTTTCGACTTGGCTGTTCAAGATTGCGCAAAACGTCGCCGTCGATCATTTCCGGGCGCAATGCAATCACGTCTCGATCGATGACGCCCCGCAACTGCCAGCAGACACTACGCCCGAAAAAGACGCGGAGCGTGGTTCCGACTTAAGGAGACTCGCGGCCCTCACCAGAGATCTTTCCGAGCGCGATCGCGACTTGATAGCGCTTAAGTATGGCGCCGTGATGAGCAACCGCGAGATCGCGAAGATCACCGGCCTGTCCGAATCCAATGTCGGCACGCTTTTGCACCGGCTCGTGCAGACCCTGCGGTCCCGATGGTAGGTAAGTCAATGGGAACCACACCATGAATGACGATTTTCTCCATCGAATTCGCATAGATCCCCCGCCGCGTTTCATCGCAACATTGAAAGCCAAACTAGACCGGCAGCAGGAGAGATTGCCAAGGTCACCCGAGCGACAATGGCTTCGCAACGCGTTTCTGTTGACGCTGCTTGGCGCGTCCGGGCTTGCCGCCGCACTCATCGTGACGAAGCTCTATCGTCAAGAGAGCACTAGTCCTACTGCTCCCCCAGTGGCCCAAGCAATCCAAGCGCCTGTCGAGCCAGGCAACACGTCAGCTCTAATAGCGCCGCCCGTTGCTAGTCCGAAGCCGGCCAATCCTCCGGCGGTGAACTCTCGAGCCGTCGGCAGTTTCCACATGGCCGGCCCGTCGCTTTTTCAACCTATTATTCAAGAAGCCGCTCGGATCCTTAAGCGCACTGGGCCCTTCACGACACCAGATTTCGATACCAAGGATTCAACCCCTGCAATCGCCGCACTCTGCGGCGACGGAAATACAAACTTCTCTGTTGCCAAGAACGGCCCCGGCAAGCTGATCGTCGATGCCGTCATCGCAACTCGCAGAATTCTCGCCGATGAACTTAAGAATTGCAGCATCCATGGCGTACAACACGTTGCCGAAGTCAAACTCGGCTATGAAGCGGTCGTATTCGCGCGAAGTAGCCTCTACAGCGCACCGCAATTGACGCTGCAAGACATCTTTTTCGCCCTGGCACGAGAGATTCCCGATCCGGAAAATGCGCAGAAGTTCGTAAGGAACACCAATCTCAGGTGGGGCCAGGTCAATGTGGCTCTCCTCGACGAACGCATCGATATCTTAGGACCATCAGCAAATTCCCCCGCCGACTCAGCCGTCCGCGAAATTCTTTTGGAGCCTGGGTGCTCGACGACTCTCCGGCAGGCAGCAGCACTGAAGATCGCTGATAAGGGATCGTATGACGATGCATGCAAAAACTTTCGGGCGGATGGCGTCTATCACGAAGCGGCGCATGATCTGGAGGGTTATCTTGAAGCCAATCCGCAAGCGCTGGCGATAGTCGATTACAAGTACTTCTGGATTAATAGAGGACAGTTGCTCGCCGCCTCAATTGATGGCGTGGCGCCCACCGAGGCAACCCTTGCCGATGGTTCTTATCCCGGCTCGCGAATTCTTTATCTCTACATCAACGGTTCGCGTGCGGGCAGTATTCCTCTCATGCGGAATTTTACCTTGGCACTTCTGGACTCTGTCGGCACGAACCCCGGAAATGCCTTGATCAAGCTCAACGAATCCGAGCAACGGGCGAGCCGTACTGGTGCCTTTTTGTTCACTGATGTGAAACTTTAAATCAATCATGGGAAAAATCATGAAGCATCTTCTGTCTGCTTGCGTCGCGCTGTTCGTGTTTGAGATTCCAGTGGCAGCATTGGCGGAGGAACCATCAAGCCAGCCTCTCAATGAGAGCACACGAGATTCCGGCACCGAGCTTCAAACGCCTGGTGTCGCAATTGACAAAGTCATTGAGGTAGTGGCACGCAAGACGGGAAAGAAGTATGCGCTCGACCCTAGGGTGCATGCGCAAGTCCAAATTGTCGGACAGGACTTAAATCGCCTCACCTACCCTGAATTATTGACGGTCCTGCAGCTCTACGGATTTGCAGCGGTGGAAACTGGAGGTTATGTCCTTGTGGTGCCGGAAACGAATGTACGGAACATGCCGCTACCCTTGCGTTTCCGGCAAGGAAGTCTATCCCGATTCGCAATTTGTAAGCGTCGTTGTTCCTGTTAGCTATGGACCCGCCGGCGCTCTCGTGCCGATCCTGCGACCCCTGTTGCCTCCCTACGCTCATTTGGCAGCTGCCATCTGTAGTAATTCACTTCTCATGATCGATACCTACGCGAACGTCCGACGAATCGAGTCGTTGATAAAATCGCTCGACACAGGGGATCCATACAAACCGGCAAAATGCGAACCGCCGATCGCTAAATCAGCTACGACAGACGGCAAATCATCTTGAAAATTGTCTATTGCTTGTAATTCTGGTCGCGAAACGTAAGTTGTCCCCAACCCCTGCGCGCCATGTGAATCAACCCTAATAGGCCTGACGGAATGTAGAGAATTGCCGGCAACGGCGTGGGAATAGCGGTCAACAAGCCAATGATGACGCCCTTGATCAGGGCCGATTCTCGATCATCGCCATACCATCTCATTTGCGCGCGGTACGTGATGAATCCGAGAACGATTCCCACGACAAGAGCAATCGGAATCAACAGGCCCAATGTTAAAACCTCTCCACCAAATAGCATCAGGTCGATGACAAAGGTTAGAAACGCGATGCGTGGGTCCAGCCCGAAAATCTGGGTAAATCCTCGGGACGTTGCCACCGTCTGTTCGTGAGTGTTACGCATCGGTTCTCCTGACTGTATTCACCAGTGTCAATTGACAGGCCGTCCTCTGGCCTATTTGTGCCAAGAGTTGGCGTTCTTTGGGAATCCGGGACGCTGCGCTCGTACGACGCAGAAGCGTTGGCCAGTGGGCGCCTGCATCACCACCCAGCGCTCGAGACGGTCCACCACCTTCGCGCCCAGTTTCTCCAGGCGCGCCACCTCAGCAGGAATGTCGTCGGTCTCGATATCAATGTGGACGCGACTTTCGTGATCCACGCGCTGGATCTGCACTATGGGCTCATCGGGTGGCGTCCCCAGCATGCGGTAGTTGTCATGGCTGCCCGGGTGATTCAAGTCCACCGCGCGACCCAATGCCTGACTCCAGAAGTTGGCGGCCTCATCCACGTCAGATGTATTGCAGTCGATCAGAATGGCGCAGAGGCGGGAACGGTGCATATCGGTGTCTCTTGCCCGGGCCGTAGCGTCTGCCCGTGGCTTACTTCAAAATCCTATGCGCTTTGAGTATCTCCACCGTCCGTTCAATCGGAAGCGCCTCGACGGTATGCCCGTTACCGATCGAAGTCGTCGCCTTGAACATGGAGTTGTACACGGCTTCCTCCGTCGCTTCGATTGCGGCGAGAAACAAGGGCGACATCGCATCGTTGGTCATCACTTGCTCGCTACGCAGCAGCGCTTGTGTATTGGCATGAATCCGCACTTCGGAGGCGGTCGAGAATGCGATGGCATAATCGCCGCTGCCGTTTGAGGCCGAACCGCCTGTACGACCGATTCCCAGCCAAGCCCTCGCCGCCAGCCGCTTCAGGTTGCGCGAGTCCAGCGGCGCGTTGGTGGCAACCACGATCATGCATGATCCATCTGCCTTATCTTTCGCGCTGCCACTCTGCTCTAGCTCCTTGCGCAGGTAGTACTGGCCAAGCTCTTGGCCCACCGGAGCACCCGCAATCGTGAGGACGCCGCCAAAATTTGTCTGCACCAGCACACCCACCGTGTACCCACCCAGTACCGAGGGCAGCCGGCGCGATGCAGTTCCAATGCCACCTTTCCAGCCGAAGACCACCGTTCCGGTACCCGCGCCGACATCGCCCTCCTCGACGGCTCCGCCCTTTGCGCCCTTGATGGCAGAGAAAACATCGTCGGGGGTGATGTGGCGTCCACGAATGTCACTCAGGTATCCGTCATTGGTTTCGCCGACCACGGGGTTGATGGACAGCACGTCCTCGTTGCCCGGCAGGGCCAGCATGTAGCTGATCACAGCGTCCGCCACACGCGGTACGCTTGTCGTGGACGTCAGCAGGATGGGTGTCTCGATGTTGCCCATCTCATCGACCTGCGTCGAGCCCGCCAGCTTTCCAAAACCATTGCCGACGAAAATCGCTGCCGGCACCTTCTCGCGATACAGATTGCCGGTATGTGGCAGAACGGCGGTCACGCCGGTGCGGATGTTGTCGCCGCGAACAATGGTGGTCTGCCCCACCTCGACACCGGCCACATCGGTGATCGCATCGAGTGGCCCGGTCGGCAAAACGCCGACCTTCAGCCCCAGATCGGAAGCGCGGGGGCGGGCATTTGGACCGGCGCTTTGGGCAGCAGCGAACGCGGTCGCCAGCAGGACCAAAGCAACGGCAAAAAGCTTATTGGCCATGCGCATAGGATAAGACGAAATCCAGACCCTATACTAACGGTAGACCTAAAAATGCAGGCAAATCGATCATGGATAAAGAGGCCTTTTTCTGGAAAATCATGGCAGGAGAACTGCCGCCACCGAATGTTGCGGCGGTGCTGGGGATTGAGTTTAAGGCTGTCGACGCCGCCCTGGGAACCATCGAGGTCGAATTTCAGGCTAAGGCAGAATTTGCCAACCCGGCAGGCAATATCCAGGGGGGATTTCTTGCAGCCATGCTTGATGACACGATGGGACCTGCATTGGCAGCAACGCTTGCCAAGGGTGAATTTGCGCCCACCATCAACTTGAATGTCTCGTTTGAAAAGGCAGCCCGCGTGGGCATCGTCATCCAAGGGAAGGGTCGAGTGCTGAAGCGTGGTAGGGAATTGTGTTTCCTGGCCGGCGAACTGTATCAGGAGAATCAACTCGTGGCGTCCGCCACCGCCACTGCGATTATTCGCCGCTCGCCGGTGTAATCCTGCTTACTTGAGCACGGCCGCATCGATCAAAACGATTTCGGGCGCCTCAGCGGGGCGCCCGAATTTTCCTAGCAACGACGCCAATGCCGGTTGTAACGTCCATAGGCATAAACCGGACGCCCCCACGGGCCGTACGCATAGACGTGGGGCCGGTAGTAGACCGGCGCAAACGGCAACGGCGCAACAATGGGCACACCAACACCCACACTGAGATAGGGACGGGCCTCGGCGGGAACGCTCTGAGTGAGGCCGGCAACCCCGAGAGCGGCACACAATGCGACGGATGCAATTTTGATCATGATGGCGATCCTTATAAAACGTTGGCCTGACAGTGCAATCAACGCGACCCCGCTGCACGCGTTGACCCCCAGTTTGCTCGCCGCGCCGTAGCGAGATTAAGAGCGCGTAATCGCCATCCCGGTCTTGCGGGTTAGTCTTTTGGGGGACTGCAAGGCGGCGGCGTAGCGTCGTGGCACAGGCCGGTGCGCGGATCCCGATGTCCAGCCCCAGTGCTGTCCTCGTCCGGAGGGTTGGTTAAGCAACCAGACACCAGCCAAGCAGCGGCAAGAACACTGATTATTAACCTCATGAAAGGCTCCTAGCCGGTGCGGGCAAGTCAATGGCGCAATTCCGACACGCCTTGCGGATTCTAGGCCTGCTGCTATTCGCAGAGAAGCTTCATCTCCCCATCCTTCCATGTGTCTGGCTGGACGGCGTGCCACGCTGCTGATGAAATCAGCTTGGAATCCGCAACCCATCGCGTTCCGTCTTCGTAGTAGTCAATTCTCGCCTCCAATCTGGCTCTGTGCTCATCACACTCAAATTCCCACTGATCCAGCGCATAGCTCACCCACTTACCCTGCCACTTTTCGGTATGAGGCGGAAAAACGTGTTTATCCGACAACGACCGCAAGTTTCCGTTGCCCTGGAAGCTCGCAGTATTCACCAAGAGTTGGCCCGCTGGATCGTTCAGAGCTGTGAGCCGCACCCAACCGCTCCCGCGGCTAGCATTTTTTGCCCGCGGCACAATTAATGGCGACTGGGTAGTCGCCGATTCAGTAATCAGCAAGGCTTGGTGTTCGTTGTCAATCGACCAAGATTTAAGTCGCGAAAGAAAACTCTGCCCCAGCAACAGCGATCCCGCGGAAGGAACGACCGACGCTATGACGTCGCGGAGTTCCAGATTACCCACCCGCAATGACCTGATGCGAAATCGCTGGGAGTATTGTGTGGACCCATCCGCCAGTTTATAGATCCGCTTGTCCAGGAAATCCTTGGGCGACACTGTCCCGGCGCTGATCAGACTGTAAAATACGTTCGTGGGAATGGAAACGTCCGACGCGCCGCTATCAATTGTGAAATTGAGCGAAATCTTGCCGTTGACAAGAACCGGCACCTGCAGCGTGCCATGTTCGTGAACCAGCGGTATCGACTCCGAATACGCGGCGCCACACATGAGCAGCAGTACCAACAATGCCGCCGGCACGATATCGCCTGAGCGCTGGCCGGCGCTCGTGAGCGGCCGCCTCCGGGAAAGGCAATTAATGGACCGACCGTCCAAGATATAAGATCACCGCGCCGAGCGAGACAATTGAAACCGCCTCAAGTACAGGCCGGCAGCGACTCAGTCTGGTCCATTGTCGGGCCAGATGAAGCTCCGGGTCAGTGAGCGCGCTCAAGTTCTCGAAGCGCATAGCTTTCGGAATAAAGTATGCAAAGGACCAGACCCGTGAGACGAAATGGGCGATCAGGGCAACGATAATCCAGGAGCGGGCGTAGGAATCGCTCCATAATGTCCAAGCGCTGGCCAGCAGTGCGATCTCGTACAACGTATGAATTGGCCCCCAGAAGAGCTTGCGATCCAGTCCCCCGTGCTTTGGCTGAATGATGGCAAGATTGCCGGGCCAAACTCTGTCGACAAGCAGCGTCTCATAGATTCCGCCACCGAATGCGATTGCGCCAAGGATGATTGCGATGAGTGGAGTGATCACGACAGACACCTTTAATTCGAGGCCAGCCTCAAGATCGCCGCAAGACTGCCCTGTACGTCCGCCTCGGTCGTTGCCCACGACGACACGCTGATGCGCATCGCTGTGTGGCCCTGCCAGACCGTGCCACCGCACCAACATGTACCGTCCCGTTGCACGCGCGCAATCACCTCGCGCGTGCGCTCCGAGCTTCCGAACGACACCAAAACCTGGTTGAGCACGACGTCGTTAAGCACGCGGTAGCCAGCGGCACGGAGCCCTGCGGCAAATTGGCCCGCGTATCGGCAGGTCCGTTCGATCAGATCCGCAAGTCCGGAGCGGCCAAGCTGGCGCAATGCCGCCCAGACCTCGATTCCACGTGCGCGGCGCGAAAAGTCGGGCGTGTATTGATACGGAACACGGGCTTCGTCCTGTGCGAGGTATGCGCCGCCAACGGACATCGCTATGCGCAAAGCGTCGGCGTTGCGCGTGAACACCAGGCCGCTGTCATAGGGGACGTTGAGCCACTTATGGGCGTCGGTGGCCCAGGAGTCGGCGTCTTCCAAGCCGCGGGCTAAATGTGCTCGCGCAGGCGCGGCCACAGCCCACATCCCGAAAGCGCCATCGACATGTACCCAGGCGCCATTCGCGCGAGCGAGCGCGCAGATCTTTGAAATGGGATCAAAAGCGCCGCTGTTCACGTTGCCCGCCTGCAAGCACACAATCGTGCGATCGTCGACATCTGGAAAGGCATCGAGACGCATCCGCCCTTGTGCGTCGACGGGAACACGTACGACCCGGTCGCGCCCAAATCCCACCAGCGAAAGTGCTTTCTGCGCGCTCGCATGCACTTCATCGCCCACTACCACCGTGAGCGGTGGTGCCCCAAACAATCCATGTGCTTCAACATCCCAGCCGGCGCGTGCCAACAGCGCGTGCCGTGCGGCCGCCAATGCGGAAAAGTTCGCCGCCGTGGCGCAGGTGACAAAGCCGCCCGCGCTTTGCGCGGGCAGATGGAAGATATCCTTGAGCCACCGCAACGAGATGTTCTCGAGAGCTGCATTGGTGGGCGACGCGACCACCATACCGGCGTTTTGATCCCATGCGGCCGCGAGCCAATTTGCCGCCACTGTCGCGGGAAGCGCCCCGCCGGTTACGAATCCAAAGAATCGTCCGCCGGCAGTCGCCATGGTGGCCGGCGAACCGATCTCATCGAGTTCAGCGAGCACCGCCTGCGCGCTAGTAGTAAGTTCTGGGAAGCCCTGATCGAACCTGGCAAGTGCAGCAAGCGCCTGCGCCTCCGGAGCCACGGAGCGAGCGTTCAGAGATTCAAGATAGCGGCTTGCTCGCTGCGCCGCGTCGTTCAAAAGGTCGCTCATCGTAGCGGCAAGTATAATCGCCCTTCATTCGAGGTATGCCAATTAGCGCGCTGATACGAAGAGGCTTGTGTGCCATGGCACCCCTGGGATTGCTCGCGTTTTGGGCGGGCCTGTGGATCGCCGCCCGACGATATCCTGCGGAGTACGACTGGCGCTACATGAGCATCTCCAATTTGCTTTACCCCGATCGCAACCCCGATGGGTATCAGTGGGCGTGGGGCGGATTGTTGCTCTGCGCGCTGGGAGGGCTGTGTTGGACGGCAGTATTATTTCGCGACGGGAGATCCGGGGAAACTGGACGGCGGCCCATCGGAATTTGGGCGTTGCTCGTGGGCTACGTTTGCATGGTGTGTGCCTTGGTCCCCGAGCGGGTTTTGCAGGTTCCGAAGGGTCACGAGATCCTGGCCCTGACGGCCTTCATCGGTCAGTGTGTTGGGATAGTGCAACTGACTTTCAACGCCACTGAGCGGAGCTTCCGGTTTCGGAGGCGCACTTTCCCCGGCGCTCCGCGGCTTTACGCCGGTTTGCTGGCAGGAGCCGCATTGTTACCAATCCTGCTGGCGGGCCTCGCGCCGGCGTATGTCTCCTATGCGCTGCCGGAATTGCGGTGGGTAGGCCTCGAATGGCGATCGCGAGGGGTGCCCCTGTACTTAAGCTTCACATTTTGGGAATGGATCACGTGCGTGGTTTTCTCCGTGTACACGGCGGGCCTGTGCCTGGCGACAAGGAGGATCTAAGAGGCGGATCGCTTCCGCGGCACGAGGCGATACCCGGAAACGAAGCGGCCATCGACAGTCTCGGTCCATTGCCATTCGACGTCTTCGTCTTCCGCGCAATGAACGTTCATCACGGTGGAACGCAGATCGGGATGGCTCGGTTCGGGAGCCGCGATGATTCGACGTGTATTGGATGTTTGACCGGCCATAGCGCTGCATCTCCTTGGTCTTCACGCCCTATTGTATGCGCGCCAGGCAATCCGCGCGCAACCGGCCGCTTTGACGCCAGTAAACACCTTCCCGGCCGCTGGACTGCCCGGCTTAGCGATTCTAATTACCGGATTCGGCTGCCGCAACTCGCGAGTCGTTTGGCTGCGCAGAGCGTGCGAAGAAAGCGATGATCACGCCAAACAAAAGCATCGCCAAGAGATTGGCGAGAAAGCGCAGGGCCGTGAAGTGAGGGATGCGACCAATGGCAGAGAGTGGCACGACTACATAGTTCATGACAAAGAAGACGACAACGCCGTATGCCAACCCAGCTGCCAACCATTGCCGCTTGAGGATGTTCACCCGCGACGCGGTGATCACAAAAATTGCCGCGATCAATATCGACATCGCCCACTGCAGAAACAACCCCAATGATTCAGCCTCGATGCCCTGCTCGAAGGATGGTTTGCCTAAGATGCCGCTCGCTATCGCCTTCAAGATCACCGCGATACTGGCGGCATTGATAAGAGCCGCGGCGCCAATATCGATCGTGCCCGCGATAACGCCGGCGAGCAGGATGGCTCCGGGAATCGATCGAGGCGTTTTGAGCAATTGACTTCTCCACGGATCGTTGGCGATGGGGATCGCTTATCGTGAATACTGTTAGCGACGCGCTCGACCGTCAAGAGCCACTCCATGAGTATTTTTTGGTACCAGCTGTCCTGTATTGAAGCGCGCGAGCCCTAGGGAGTACTGTGCCCGCATGGCAACTGCAAAGAACAAGTCAAAGGTCACCCGCACCCGCAAATCTGCGACCCCCAAGCGGGCACGCGGAAAGCTCGCTCCGGGCGCAAGCGCCCGAGGCTTGGATGCCGCCGATGTCATCATCGCCATGGACAGCGCAGAGATCGCCGACGTCGTCGCGTTGATAAAAAACGCCGGAGGCGCGCTCATCGGCGCCTATCGGGATCCGTTGGGCGGGCGGCCGCTCGTCCTTGCGTCGCTGCCCCTGAGCGTCGTCCAGCCAACGCCCTTCCAGCGGGACTTGTCGCCCACCCACGCGAAGCGGCTCGCGGTGAGTATCGACGCAACCGCGGCCTTTTTGGATCCGCTGATCGTCGTGCGCGGCGAAGATGGCCGCTTGTGGACGCCCAATGGCCGCCACCGATTGGCCGCCGGGAAGGTTCTGGGGCTCAAGCAGATTACTGCGCTGATCTCCCCCGATGAGACGCTGGCCTATCGCATCCTCGCCCTCAACACCGAGAAAGCCCACAACTTGCGCGACCGCAGCCTCGAAGTCATTCGCATGGCCAGAAGTCTCGCGAAGCGTCACCCCGCGTCCAAGGAGATCCAGTACGCCGCGGAATTCGAATCCGCCGAACTGCTGACCCTCGGGATCGTGTATGAAAAATCATCCCGCTTCGCCGCCGGCGCCTACAGCTCCTTCTTAAGAAAGGTAGATCGGTTCAGCGAGCGAACACTTGGCGCCAGTTTGCGCGAGCGGGAAGGATTCGCGGCGCGGTTGATGGAAATCGAGGCGCAAACCAAACGCATCATTCAGACCCTGCAGAAGCGCGGGTTCAAGTCGCCCTACCTACGCAATTACGTCGTGGCGCGCATCAATCCGGTGCGATTTCATAAATTGAAGAAGGGCGACAATAAGCCACCCATGCCTTTGGCCCAGGCGCTCACGCGCATGGCGGCTGCCGCCAAGAAATTCAATCTCGAATCCGTGTCGAACGCGGATCTCGCGTGGGTGGCGGTGGGGGCCGGCGCCCAAGAGTAGCCAGCGTCGGCCCGCCCGCTCAGAGCTTCCCGAGAAGCGCTGTGCCGTCCGGCGTGCCGAGCCCCGAGCAGGCGTCCCAGCCGGGCCCGGCGCTGTAACCCTTCACGGTGTTGGAGATGGCATTGGTACCGGCGGTGACGTCGTGCACCACGCCGGCACTGGCGTTCGCATACAGAGTGGGATTTAGGAATCCGACGTTCTTTTGTTTCGCCTGATTGAGCAACGCAACCAGCGCTGACATCAGCGGCGCCACGGCGCTGGTACCGCCGGAGGCTCCCTCGGAGCTGTCCACGCGCGTGTAATAATTGGTGGCACTCATCGCGACATCGGGAACCCCGCGTCCGGGTTTCCCGGAATCGATGGATACCGGAAGTTTCGCATTCACCTGGTAGCTCGGCACGGCGATCACTTCGCTGATGCCGCCGCCGCTGGCCCAACCGCCCCCGCCCGGTGCACTCTTGTCGAATGGCGTGCCATCGTTCCAGACAACGTCATTGCCGTTGCTGTCGATCTGCGTTCCCCCGCAGCCCAGCACCATGTCGTCGACCGCAGGATGATCAACATGGATCTTGCCATCCCAGTCGGCGGCATCCGAATCAGCCGTGCCGTGATCACCGGAGGCGACGCAGACCGTCATGCCAACCGCCGCCGCGGCGACAAACAGCTCATGAAACGCGGTGATACCCTGTTGATCGGTGGTGCTTTCCGGACCGCCCCAACTGATGGAGATCACACTGGGATTGCGCTCGGAGTCGTGGACCGCGGCGCTGATGCCATCGATGAAGCCCTGATCGCCGTTGTTCGGCGCGAAGTACACGGCAAATTTGGCCTTCGGAGCAATCGCGCCGGCGACTTCGATATCGAGCATCACTTCGCCGTCGTCGGAATCGGGGGTCGTCGGTTTGTTGCCGGCGTGATCGACCGAAATTGCCGTCACCGCAGGCGGCGCGACGCCGATTTCGTTGAAGAATACCTTGAGATCGCTGGTGCGAAATCCGCCTCCCAGCTCGATGATGGCGATCGTCTGCCCGGTTCCATCGAGGGTCCGGCCTTGGAATGCCTGCGGAAAATTGTAGCGCTTGGCGAATGCCGTGGAGGCCACGCCGTTGTCGCCTCCGGGACCGCCGGCGTTCGCGACGCGCGTGTAGCGGTGCTTGGGGCGTGAATCGAAGCCAAACACTCCGGTCACAATGCCCTTAAGTGCCGTCGGGATCTGGATTTCGCCTTGGCGGCCTCGATAGGTGCCGGTGGAGTGGTGATACATCTGCACATTCGCCGGAAACAGGCTGAGAAGGTCGCCAAGAGTGCCCTTGAGGACAATTGAACGCTCCGCCGCGCTGCGATGCGCGACGATGAGGTTGTGCTCGTGCGCGAACTGTTCCACCAGGTCGAGATCCTCTTTCTTGGCGCCATGTCCGGAAGCCAGCTCGGCTCGAGAAAGATAAGTTCTCTGGGCCAGGGGGTCGCAGCTTTGCTGCTTGACGCGCTGCTCGAGCGCCGCGAGATCTCCGACCGAACGGGTGCGAACCGTGAGACTGATGATCTGCTTCGGATCAACGGGTCCCGCTGCGCGGGAATTCGCCAGCAGCGTTTTCTTGCTGCCACCCAGGGTGACGTGCGTGGCCATCGTGTTCTCCGCTGAAAGGGAACTTCCGCGGCTCGCTGCCGCGCGGTAGTCCAAGAACAATTGAACTTGCTGCCGTACAAAAGAGTGGACCTCATCCTGCGTCGTCGGATTGACGACCGTTAGCGCAGCGCGCGGAAGTCCTGCTGTGGCCTTGCGCCAATCCAGGGCCATCTCGCTCATGTATTCATCTGGCGCCGCTTGAGTGGCGTCGAGCGGTATTGGCGGCGCAGCGGCCTGACCTACCAGAGTCGTCGGCGTGTCGGATCGCGGCGCGGCCACAAACAAGTCCTCGAAGCTCGCCGCCGCGGCGTCTCGCTTGGTCAACGCCGTACTGATTCCGAAGAGCTTGCGCACCGTCGCCAGTATCGAGGTGTGCTGCAATGGCTTCGAGCACACCGTTCCCTTGGCAAGGTACGGTGAGGCGAGAATGGTTGGAACGCGCAGTCCCAGGCGATCGAACGCGAATTGCGGAGCGAACGAGGTGTTATCTCCGGGGGCTGGCGAGTTGATGCCGTCCGGATTCACCGCCGGGGGTGGATTCGCATGGTCGAAATAACCGCCGTGCTCATCGAATGTGACGATGAACAGAGCCTGCGGCCACTGCGGGCTGCTGCGCAGCGCCGCGTAGATATCGGCCACGAGTTGATCACCGGGCCGCACATCCTGGGGAGCGTGCATCGAGGTGACAGGACCGTCCTTGGCGGATCCCGCAAAGCGCGGGATGATGAAATTATAGTTGGCGAGCTTCGCCGCAGCGGCGTCGGCGGCGAATCCGGATTCGTACAGCTTGAAATTCGCTCGCTGCGTATTGATGCGGCTGTACTGTGCGACCTCGTTCTGATCGCTGTAATACACAGCCCAGCTGCGGCCGCTGGTCTGGATCTGCTCGTAAATCGTGGCGGAGTCCAGCGCCACGCTCCAGTCGTTGCGGGCCCAGCCTGCCGAGGTCGCCGCATGCACGTAGAGCCGATTGGGCATGGTCGGCCCTGGTACCTCCGCATACCATTCATCGCAAAGGACGAAATTCCGGGCCAATGCCGCGAGCCCCGGCAATTGGCCGGCCTCGAAGGTCTGCATCACCGCTGTCAGGTCCGCGTTCGCTCCGGGGACCCCATCCACCGCCAACTCACTCTTGTAACTTTCGACGAAGCCACGATCGTTCACCGGCTTGAGCGCGGTACCCGGCTTGACCACCTTCGAGGTGAACAGCTGCACATTGGTGCCGTCGACCGAATGGCTCGGACCCTGGCCCTGCGCCACTGTGAACAACGCCGGCTGACCGGCCGCAATCGGCGCATTGCCGGGGGCGCCGGCGATAGCCGCGGGATTCGGTCTATTTGAAAACGGCCCCTGCGACAGGCCCGACACGCCAGGCCATTTTCCAAACACATGATCGAACGACCGATTCTCCAGCATCAGAACAACGATGCATTGGATGGGCGGCAACGCCGAGGCGGGCGCAGTATTGAGGCGGGGGGTACCCATGGATTGCGAGCGGAGCTTCAATCTGCGCGAATTCAAAGTCAAGTGTAGACAAATCGCGCCACTGAAATGTCGACGCCTTGTCACGACGCGATTCGTATTGACCCGCTAAAGGGTAGGCGCTAGCTTGGCGAAGCAGCGCACCCCGATGGGGAAACTGTCGCCCAATCAGAAAAAGGCGCTGCTCGAATTCTTGAAGACTCCAGCGGAGCTGCCCCGTTGATTGACCAGAGCCCGGCCACGGCTGTACTTCTCGGCAACATCAATCATTTTGTAGTGTTGATGCTCGAAAATCGTTCCTTCGATCATCTGCTGGGCTCGTTAACGACACAGAACCCCGCCGTGATCGGAGCGCTCGACGGAGCGGCTGCCGCCTACGCCATGCCGTTCGATCCCGGACACGAGTTCGTGGATGTGCAGATTCAACTTTACGGCCGAGCGCCCGGGAGCGATCGAGCCGCTGGCCCGCGAATTAATCCGGCACCGATGACCGGGTTCGCCGACAGCGCGCTGGATGCCGCGAAAGATCCGTCGCAGGCGTCATTCGTGATGCAGTGTTTCCAAGCAGCGCAATTGCCGGTGCTGATGGCGCTCGCCAACGAGTTTGCGGTCTTCAACTATTGGCATTCATCGCTGCCGGGACCCACCTGGCCCAATCGTTTTTTTGTGCATGCAGCGACCTCCGGTGGATTGACCGACAGCCCGGATGACGCGAGCGTCCTCGCCGGATTCACCTTCCCCGGCCAGACGATTTATCAACGACTCGAGGCCGCCGGTAAGAGTTGGTTTATTTATCATGATGGTTTGCCCCAGAGCGCCGGAATTGATCATCTGCGATTGGAGTTTCTCGATATCTTCACCCAGAAGTTCCGCGAGATGGATTGCTTTGAAAGCGATCTGCGCGCAGACACCCTTCCCGAGTACGTATTCATTGAGCCGAGTTACGACACGGGCCATCAGTCCGTGAACGGCAATTCCATGCATCCCCTCAACGATGTACGCAAGGGGGAACTGCTCATCAAGCGGGTCTATGAGGCGATTCGAGCGTCCCGCTACTGGGCCGATACGATGCTGATCATTACCTGCGATGAACACGGCGGATTCTACGATCACGTACCTCCACCGTCGGCAGTGCCTCCGGGCGGCGATCAACGCTATGCAGACCCAGCCAGCCACTTCGATTTTGACCTTTTGGGCGTGCGCGTGCCGGCCATCGTGGTATCCGCCTATACGGGGAAAAATACTGTCATCGGCGCCACACCGCAGGAATCCTTCGACCACACATCAATTCTCAAAACCCTAGAAAAACGCTTTGGCCTTCCCTGGATGGGTGAGCGCGATAAAGCGGCGCCGACCTTGGAGGCCGCACTCAATGTCATTGCGCCGCGCCTGTCAGCCGACGCAGCACCAATGACCCTTCCGGCACCGATTGCCGACAGCCTGGTGACGAAGTTCCTGCACCTCTTTCGCAAGCCGACGATCGACGCGGCGGCGCCGCTGTCGCCCGGCCAGCGTGTGCAACTCGCGCTGGCCCACGCCTGCAACATGCAAATTCTCGACCCGGCAGCGAAACTCGATGCGCACCAACGATTTCTGGCCGTTCGCGGACTCAAGGACGCCGCGGACTATATTGACGAGGTCGAAAATCGGATTCGTGCTCGACGCCGCACGTAACTGCGGGGTTCAATGGGTTCGGGATGGGCGATTTGTGGATACTGGAGAAGAAAAATGCGAAACGCGCAGCGTGTTGCATCGATGCGGCGGATGAGT
The DNA here is from genome assembly GCA_963787695.1 of uncultured Gammaproteobacteria bacterium. Classification (GTDB taxonomy): domain Bacteria; phylum Pseudomonadota; class Gammaproteobacteria; order Steroidobacterales; family Steroidobacteraceae; genus Bog-1198. Next base: position 2,727,843 of record CAWBDX010000002.1, on the reverse strand, counting down.
CGGCCGGATTGGCGGATCCGCTCAGGATGCGCGGCGTGGGCAGCCTGCATCATCAGCGCTACCGCTGCCGCGCAATCCTTGTTCGACAGCGGGCCTGTTGGATTCACTGCACAGCAGGCCACGCGCGGCGCTGCTGCTTATCGAGAAAGCTGCGCGGCCTGTCACGGCCCCAATCTCAACGACGGTCAGTTCGCTGGGCCCTTGAAGGGCGAGGCTTTCAAGGCGCACTGGCACGATCAGTCGCCGGAAGCCCTGTGGTCGCTGATCATGAAGCGGATGCCGCCGGCGAGTCCGGGCACCTTGAGCAGCAGGACCTATGCCGACATCGAAGCCTATATGCTTCAGGAAAACGGCGATAAAGCAGGAACGACAGAGCTTGCAGCGTCGAGCGCGCCCACGAGCGGTCCGCCGGCGGAGTCTTCAGCATCCGAGCACGATTCGAGCCCGCGCGTCGGTGCCGCCCTCGTTGACAACCAGGACGCCACATATCGTGCCGCCATTGCCGCGCGCCAGATCCTGCTGGGCAAGCTCACGCCGGTCTCCGACGCGATGTTGCGAGCCCCTGCTGCCGGCGATTGGCTGATGTGGCGCGGCACCTATGCCACGCTCGGTTTCAGTCGGCTCGATCAGATCAATAAAAAAACCGTGCGCAATCTCGGTGTCGCGTGGACCTTGGCGCTGCCGCCCAGTGCCAACGAAACCGCACCGTTGATCCACGACGGCGTGCTGTTCATTGAAGGCGCGGATACGGTGGAAGCCATCGACGCCGCGGAGGGCAGTGTTCTCTGGCAATACGTCCGTTCGCTGCCGGACGCGCTTCACAACGGTCGCGACGCACGAATGAGAGGCATGGCGATTTATGAGGACAAACTCTATGCCCCCACCGCCGACGGGCACATCGTCGCGCTGGATGCGAAGACCGGCACTGTTCGCTGGGATCACGCGGTCGTCAGTGCCGAACAGGGTGTGCACCCCGGGCAGTTCGACGGCGCCTTCTTCCACATTTCCGGCGGACCGCTGCTGGTTCACGGCACGGTGATCGTCGGCGTGAGTCTTGGCATCGATACCGGCGGCGGCGACTTCATCGTCGGCCTGGACGCACACAGCGGCGACGAGAAGTGGCGTTTCAACACCATCGCACGTCCGGGCCGGCCCGGCGGCGACAGCTGGAACGGAGCTCCGGTCAATGAACGCTACGGCTCCGGAGTATGGTCAATCGGCAGCTATGATCCGGATTTGAATCTGGCCTATTTCGGGACCGGCAATACGTACGACGTCGGGACCCTGCTGATGCCGCGGGCTGGCAAATCTTTGTCGAATAACGATGCGCTGTACACGGATTCGACGGTGGCGCTCGATGCCGATACCGGCAAGCTGAGCTGGTTCTACCAGCACATGAACCGCGACGTTTGGGATCTCGACTGGGCATTCGAGCAGTCGCTGATCACGCTGCCGGTCAACGGCAAGCCCACGAAACTGCTCGTCACCGGCGGCAAGAGCGCGATCTTCGACGCCGTCAACCGCAGCGACGGCAAGTATGAGTTCTCCAAGGACCTGGGCCTGCAAAATCTCGTTGCAAGCATCGATTCCAAGACCGGCAAGAAGAACATCAAAGCGGCACACGAGCCAAAGCCCGGTGGAACCGATCTCATCTGCCCCGGCGCGACGGGCGCGCGAAACTGGCCGACGACCGCGATTGACCCGACTTCCAACACTCTTTATGTGCCGCTGCTGGATAACAACTGCATGGATTACGGCTGGATCGAACGCGACGCCGCCAAGATCGCGGCCGGTGGCCTGGATGTGCGCCTCGGGGCTCGTCCGAAACCCGATAACGATGGAAATTTCGGCCGCATCGAGGCAATCGATCTCAAGACCAAACAAGTCGTCTGGTCGAAGCGTCAGCGCGCTCCGATTGCCAGCTCGCTGCTGGCGTCGGCCGGCGGCCTGGTATTCAGCGGCGCGCGCGACCGTCGCTTCCGCGCGTATGACGCAGCGACCGGCGTAGTGTTATGGCAGAGCGTGTTGAATGCCAGCCCAAGTTCCTCACCGGCGACCTACGGTGTTGACGGCGTGCAATATGTGGTCGTGGTCGCGGGCGGCGGCGGCGCCTTCGATGCCGGCAGCCGGAGCCTGACGCCTGAAATAATCGATCCCGCCGCCGGCACGACCTTGTGGGTATTCAAACTCGTTGATCCCAACGCAGCGGCGAAGCCGCGATAGGTGTAAGGTTTCGACGCATGCACCTGCATCCGACGGGTCAATTCGACAATCGCGCGGCCGCATATCGTCATATCGAAGCCCGGCCGCTGGCAGCCGCCATGGGCGCGGAGATCGTCGGTGTTCGGATTGCCGCGATGAGCGGCGAGCAATTCGCGGAAGTTCGCGACGCGCTGTTCCGCCACAAGATGATTTACCTTCGCGGCCAGGGCGAGCTGTCGCACGCCGACCACGAGGCGTTCAGCCTGCGCTTCGGTGCGTTCGCCGAGGACGCTTATACGCAGGGCGTGGCCGGCCACCGCAATGTTCACCCGTTGATCAAGGAGGCTGAAGACCGGTCGGACATGGTGTTCGGCTCCGGCTGGCATACCGATTCGCCATTCCTACCCGAACCCCCGGCGATCACAATCCTGCGCTCCGTGCAGGTCCCGCCGTTCGGCGGCGACACCACCTTCGCCAACGCCGGCCTCGCCTACCGGACGCTCAGCAACACCTACCAGAAAATCATCGCGGGCCTGCGCACGCATTTTTCCCTGCGTGACGTACTCAAGTCCGCGCACGCCGCGGTCGAGGTAAGCGACAGCCCGATCGGCCGGCTCGCCGCAACGCGCGATGCGCCGGCGCTCTCCGAGGATCTTCAGCGCAAGGTCCGTGGCAGCACGCACCCGATGGTGCGCACACACCCGGTGACCGGCGAGAAGTCCCTGTACCTCGATCCATCGTATGGAATCGGCATCGAAGGGCTGTCACGCGGGGAAAGTGCGCCCATTCTGCAGTACCTCGCCGAACACCTCACCCAGCACGCCTTCTGCTGCCGGCTGCGCTGGGAAACGAACATGGTGGTTGCGTGGGACAACCGGCTTTGCGTGCACCAGGCTTACAACGACTATCAAGGCCATCGCCGCGAGATGTACCGCACGACCGTGAGTGGCGAGAAGCCGGCGTGAAGCGGCCGAGCGCAATGATCATCGACGACCTCTCGCGGCTCGTCGGTATCGACATCGTCGTGGCGCCCACGGCCGAGAATCTCGTCCGGCATACACGCGACTACAACGTCGAAGCCAGCCCGGGCGTCGGCATCCTCGCGCTGACGTTTCCGCGAAACACCGAGCAGGTGTCGAAGATTTTGCGCTACTGCAACGAGCACCGGATCGGCGTGCAGCCGCAGGGCGGGATGACGGGACTGTCGGGCGGTGGCGTGCCGGTCGGACCTTGCGTGATCATCGGGCTGGAGCGCATGCGCGCGATCCGCGAGATCGACCCCGCAGCGGGTTCGATCACGGTCGAGGCCGGAGTCGTCATGGAAGCGGTGCAGAAGGCGGCGGACGCGGCGAACCTGTTCTATCCTCTCGATCTGGGTGGCCGCGGCTCCTGCCAGACCGGCGGCAACATTGCCACCAACGCCGGCGGCAACCGCGTGCTGCGCTTTGGCATGGTTCGCGACCTCGTGCTCGGCATCGAGGCCGTACTTGCCGATGGCACCGTCATCGACGGGCTGCGCAAGATGATCAAGAACAACGCAGGCTACGATCTGCGGCAGTTGTTCATCGGTAGCGAGGGCACGCTCGGAATCATCACCGCCGCGGTGCTGCGATTGTTTCCGAAGTCGCGCAGTCAGTGTACTGCCCTGTGCGCGGTGAGCGATTACGCCGGCGTACTTGCGTTGCTCGAGCGTGCGCGCACCGGATTCGCTTCGCAGCTCACCGCGTTCGAAGTCATGTGGCCGGACTTCTACGGACTCGCAACCCGCGGGCTGGGACGCAAGCCGCCACTGCCGGAGATCAGCGGCCTTTACGTGCTGATTGAAACGATGGGACCCGACGAGGACGCCGACCCCGCGCGCTTCGAATCGGTCATCGCGCAGGCACTCGAGAGCGGCATCGTTCAGGACGCCGTCGTGGCGCAGTCGCAGCGCGAGGCTCTTGACCTGTGGGCGGTGCGGGACTCGCCGGCGGAATGGCGGCGCGCAGGCCACTGGCCGCAGCTGAGCTTCGATGTCAGCGTGTCGACCGGCGAAATCGGCGATCTGGTGGACAGACTACGTGCGGTCATGGCCGCTCGGTGGCCGGATCTGTTTACGATCTATTTCGGGCACGTGGCCGACGGCAATCTTCATCTGTCGGTACGCATGACCGATGAAGCCGGGTTGGCCGAGCGCATCGAGACGGCGGTCTATGGCGCCGTGCCTAAGCATCGGGGTTCCATCTCCGCGGAACACGGCATCGGATCCTTGAAGAAGGACTTCCTGCACCTGTCACGCAGCCCGGAGGAAGTCGCGCTGATGCGCACGCTGAAGCGCGCAATGGATCCCAACGGCATCCTCAACCCCGGCAAGATCTTCTGAGAAGCTGCGCGTTGGAACGGAGGTCGATGTAAGGTGAAGATGTGAAGAAAGTCCGTGTGGCGGGATTTGTCAGTGTCGCAGTGAATTTCAATGTCGCCGCCGGCGCGTGTTTCAGCGCTTGCCTGCTGTCAGCAGGACTCATGAGATTGGGCATCGCCGACGCGGCGAACGCCCAAACCATGATCGGCAATTGCAAGGTGACCGGTCAAAAGGCGGTCTATCCCATCAAACCTGCTATACCGGGGCAGCTTACCGTTGAAACGGGTCTGCCCGCTCCCGGCTGGTGGAATGGTGAATCGCCAGACACGATCAAGGATGGTTTCGAATATTGCATGGCCGCCAACATCGCCTATCGCGGCGGCCTCGATAAGGTCGGCGTCGTCAATGTGTCCTTTGCGCAGCTGCTGGGTGGACAAACAAAGAACTTTGATATGGCTCTGACGCAGGCCTCGATCACCGAGGAACGCAAAAAGGCGGTTGACTTTTCCATTGCCTATTTCGCATCCGATATCGGCGTATTGGTCAGGAAGGGAACACGGGTCGACAGCCAGGCGATCAAGAATTTCCGCATCGGCGTTCAGCAAGCAACCACCGCAGTCGAATTCGTCGCAAATCGAATAAAGCCCACCCAACCCTTAAGAGTCTACCCTGGCCTGTCAGCGACCTACGCCGCGCTGGCTTCCGGCCAGGTCGACGCCGTGCTCTACGATACGGCACAGGTACTCAATCAAGCGGCCCTATCCCAAGGCACGATGGTCGTGGCCGCGCAGTACTCGACGGGAGAGAGCTATGGAGCCATTTTCCCGAAAGGGTCCGTTAACGAGGCTGCCATCAACAAAATAATTCAGTCGCTGCAAGACGATGGCACCTTGCAGGCACTGTCTACCCAGTACCTCGCGAAATCCTGGGGCGCTGATCCAACCAAGATCCCGTATCTCACGCCGTGATCCGTCCACGGCAGGTCTGAAACATGCCTATAAAAATATCCGGCGCGTCGACCAATGAGAACCCGTCTGCCGGCGAGCGACATTTTCGGGCCGGAACCCCGCCCAACACCTCGAAGTTCATGGCCTATACGGCGCTGCTCGTCTGCGCAGCCGTAGTGGTGGTCAGCTGGCTGACGCTTCTGGACGTGCGGGCCGCTCTTTCCGCCACTGCGCAGGGTGCAGGCACGGTTGCGAATGTGCTGCTTGCGGCGTGCGGATTGCTTGCGATTCTTATCATGTATCCAGCCGTGCAGGGATTGCGCACGACACAGCAGGCAAGGCTAGCGCTCGCGGCCGGAGATCTGATCGGCGCCCGGGTCGCCATGGCCGAATCGCGCACCTGGAGCTGGACCACTTTGGGCTATTCAACAGCGCAGGTTCTGGTCGTGCTGGCACTGTTGTTCCTCATTGCCAACGACCTGGCAGTCAGCCGAACATTTTTCATGCTTCCGCTGATCATCAGTTCGTTCGGTTTGGTTCTCAAGGCTTTCTGGATCAACGTTTACATCTTCATGGTGGCGGAGGCGATCATTCTGGTCTGGGGACTGGTCGTGGCTGTCGCCCAACTGGCACCCGGCGCAGCGGGTAAACCGATTCGCCTGATTGCAAAAGCCTATGTCGATGTTTTCCGCGGCTTGCCCGCGATCATCACGATTTATCTGATCGGTTTCGGCATACCACTGACCGGCCTGCCGATCCTCAAGGACCTGTCGCAGCAAGCATTCGTGATCCTGGCGCTCACCTTAAGCTCTGGAGCGTACGTAGCCGAAATCTATCGCGCCGGTATCATGGGCATCCACTGGAGCCAGACTTCTGCTGCGCGCTCGCTGGGACTGTCCTATATGCAGACCTTGCGATTCGTCGTCATTCCGCAAGGCGTTCGCCAAATAATCCCCCCATTGCTCAATAGCTTCATTGGACTGCAGAAGGATACGGCTCTGGTGAACGTGGTCGGCGCGGTCGACGCGTTTAACCAGGCGATGATCATCGCCAGCAATCATTACAATCTCTCCGCAGTGACAACCGTTGCAATACTTTTTGTGATCATCACCATTCCTCAGGCACGATTTGTTGAACGGCTCGCACAACAAGATCGCCGGCGCCTGCGAGGCGTTGAGGCTTAAAGGAAAACCGCCGTGGCCCTCATAGAGCTTTGCAACGTCAAAAAGCATTTCGGCGACCAGCCGGTGCTCAATGCCGTCAACCTGCAGGTCGAAGAACATCAGGTGGTCTGTCTTATCGGACCTTCCGGCTCCGGCAAATCAACCCTGCTGCGTTGCATTAACGGTCTGGAGAAAATAGATGCCGGAGAAATCCGCATTCATGGGAACCGGGTCAGCGGACCCGGCGTGGACGTGGACGCTCTGCGGCGGGACGTTGGCATTGTTTTCCAGAGCTACAACCTTTTTCCGCATATGACCGTGTTGCAGAACGTAACGCTGGCGCCGCTGCGGGTACTGCATCAGGAGCGCGCCGAGGCCGAAGAAAAAGCCATGCAGCTCTTGAAGCGCATTGGTCTCGAGCACAAGGCCAACGAGTATCCGGACCGGCTGTCGGGCGGACAACAGCAGCGGGTTGCCATTGCGCGGGCGCTGGCCATGGACCCAATGGTCATGCTGCTGGATGAGATAACCTCCGCGCTGGATCCTGAGCTGGTTTCCGAGGTACTGAATATCGTTCGCGAACTGGCGAGGGATGGCATGACAATGCTGCTGGCCACTCACGAAATGGGATTCGCGCGCGAAGTAGCCAGCAAAGTGTGTTTTCTGTGCGACGGCGGTGTGCACGAAGAGGGTACACCGCAACAAATTTTTGGAGAACCGAAGAATGAGCGTACCAGAGCTTTCTTAAAACGAATTGTCGAGGCGGGACGATTGTGATGCTTGCCGAATTTCCTCGCTACGAACTGCTTCGCGATTCCACGCTCCTGCAGCGCCTCGAACGCACTGAAGCCGCGCTCCAACAGCGGGGCCTATATATAAAACGCGACGACTTGATGCCGATCGCGATGGGTGGCAACAAGCTTCGCAGCCTGGAATTCTGGCTCGGCGCCGCGTTTCAGGAGCATGCAGATGTATTGCTCGTTGCCGGCACCCCCCTGTCAAACCTATGCAGACTCACGGCGGCCGCCGCTTCCATGGCCGGCCTTGAGTGTATTGTTTTTCACAATGCACTCGATGAACCGGCGGCGCGCAGGGCCAGTTTTCTTAACCAGATTTTCGGCGCGTCGGTTCGTTTCATCGGTCTTGTGGACGAGGCACATCGGACCAAGGCAGTTGAGCACGCGGCAGCGGAATTGCAGCGGCAGGGGCGCAGACCCTATATCGTCGGCAATGCCGCGATTGGCGCCTTGGGTTACGTACGTGCCGCGGAAGAACTATTTGCTCAGTCCCGGCGGCTGGAGCCCGGTATCCGCCATGTCATGGTTGCCGGCTCCATGGGGACTACCGAAGCCGGCTTGATTTTCGGAAACGCATTGCTCGGCTACCCGTTCGAGGTGCATCTCGTCAGCGTCGAATACGGCGAGGCCGAACTCTCAACCTGTGTACAGCAAGCTTACGCAGCAGTCGCGAATCTTGTCGGCAAGAGCGCGCCGGACTTTGACGCTACTCGCATCCACTACCACATGGATTTTGTTGGGCTGGGGTATGCGTGTCCCACGCCCGCAGGCGAGGAGGCGATACTGACGCTTGCGCGAACCGAAGGTATCGTGCTCGAGCATATCTACACTGCAAAGACCTTTGCATGCTTTCTGGATCTTGCGCGCCGTCATGTATTTCCAGATGGGGAGCCGGTGTGCGTCATTCATACCGGCGGCGTGCCCGCGCTGTTCAGTCAATTTGAGGAATTCCGCAGTATCACGGCGTAAAAACCGGCAGGCTGGCGGGATCCATGCCCAGAGTTGGAGTCAGATACCTGTTGGTAAGCCTCTCCAATGTGCCATCCTTCTTGAAATCCTCGATCAGTTTGTTGAAGATCGCGAGGTTCGGCGAATCTTTGTTGAGGACGGCCGCCCCACTTCTCGCCCATGTCGTAGCGTCCAACAACTTTGAACATGCCATTGGATTCCTTGGCGCGAGCCAAAACGTTCGGCGTGTCATAGAGCACTGCGTCCACCTGGCCGGCAGCCAAAGCCGCGTACATGGGCGCTACCGAGGCAAATACCTTGGGATGCTCGATGGGTTTGATGTTGTCCAGGATGTACTGCAACGTGGTAGTCGCCTGCTCGGCGGCCAGGCGCATTTTCTTGATGTTGTCCTTATCAACGTGAGTACCTGCCTTTACCAAAACACCCTGGTCGGAGTTGAAATAGGGTTCGGTGAAATTCAAAACCTTCTTGCGCTCCTCGGTGATTGTGATCTCGCTGAGTGCAATGTCGAATCCCTTCGCCTGACCAGTGATGACCTGCGCAAAGGAGCGATTCACGACGATCACCCGATCCAAGTCCTGCACGGTAAGCCATATTGGCGGCCATGCAGTACTCGAAACCATCTTTGATCGTATCCGGCGAGTCGCCATTCCACCATCCCGGCGCGGGCAATACTGGTCGCACCGACAATGCTCCCGGAACCACAGTCTCGAGTTTGACCGATCCTCGCTGCGCCGGAAACATCACAGTTGCCGTAGTCCGACGCCGCCGAGGCGCTGCCCGCGAGAACGCTCAGCCACAGCGCTAAGAGGCCCAATCGCATAGCGGATGTCTTCAGGCGACGATCGCCGTGGCGGGCTGCGCGATACCGCCATGCGGCCTGCCACCGCCAACATCGCCCCAGAGGATCGGCATGATCCTCAGGCAGGGCGCGCGAATTGGGCACTGACAGCCACAGGCGCATGAGCAGGCGGTCCTCGCCCGTGCGGGCATCGTCCTTGAACGCCGTGCGACCGTGATAGATGACGTGGTTATTCAGCAGCTGCATGTCCCCAGGCGCGAAGCGCATCTCGAAACATACCTCCTCCGCCACATCCATCAGCATTTGAATCGCCTCGTGTTCGGCATCGGTTAGCTTGCGGACGCTCGGCAGCATCTGCGCGTTCTCGATGTAGGTGAGCGAGAAGTGGCTGGTGAGCTTGCCGTCACGTACGCCAAAGACCGGCAGGTCGTAGACCACATGTTCGCCGCCCGCCTCTTCGCCGAATCGGCTGCGCGGGATGGGCTTGCACAGCAGCGCATGCAGGTCTGGGCGGCGCTTCAGAATCTCATTGTAGACCGTGGCACTACTGGCCAGCTTGCTGACCCCTCCCTCGGAAGCCTGGCGCACGCAAAGCAGACCTACCACATCGCAACGGTCGGTGTGAAAGCGCAACTGCCCCGACGACAGTGTGCGGGCGCCCGAGGATAGAAACTGCTTACCCGAGGCGTCGATGGTAGCGCCATAGAGCTTGGCGGCGACGCCCATACCCTCGTCCCTGATGTCGCGCATCACTTCACCGCGACGGTTCTGGTACATGGGTGTGCCGAGATGACAGCCAATCCCCTACCAGATGCGGCGCAGTTGTTCTTGGCTATAACGACTCACATCCAGCCCGCACATCTTTACCATGCCGGATCCGTTCTCCAGCTCTTCACGCACTTCATCAAAGAACCCCGCAGCGTCGGGGAGCGCAAAATTGTCCCGTGTGACGTCACGCCACTCGAGTTCCTTGACCTTTTCGAGCGCGGCATCGAGCTGGTCCAGTACGATTGCCGGGATCTGCTTGAGCCAGCGATGATTCTCGCCCATCTCCGCCCCCTTCCAAACACAGGGACCTTGCAGATCGCGTGACTCAGGCAATGGTGCTCCAAAGCGTCAGGGATATTTGCTTGCTCATCTTAAAGGAATTGAGGGCGATCGTCGCAGGATGAGGTTCGCGCGTGCTATTTAGGCACGAGCGGACGGGAGCGACCCCAATTGTGCAGGCATATCCCATGTTCAATCCTCGACAACAACAGGCATGTTCTTGCAAACTGGCGACCGCGCAGGAATTATGCAACTTTTCGCCGAGTCATTTCCTCCAACACGTGTTGTTCACGATGCGAAACGCCCCATGAATCGAAGTCTGTCCTCATTGTTTCTCGTACTTCCAGTGTGCGCGTTGACCGCTGGCGCGGTCTCGGCACCGACACTGGAGCAGTTGGTAGCCCAGAATATTGAAGCGCGCGGCGGCATTGCGGCCCTGGAAGCCATGCAGTCCCTCAAGATTCAAGGCAAATTGCTCATCCAAGGAGGGCAGTTTGAGCTTCAGTACATACAGACGGTGCGCCGCCCCGCCTCGATACGAACCGAGGCGACGATTCAAGGACTGACGCAGGTTCAGGCATTCGACGGCACGACCGGCTGGCAAATCAATCCGTTTCAGGGCCGCAAGGATCCGGAGCGGCTATCGGCTGACGATATCAAGAGCCTGACCGAAACCGTGGCGGATTTCGACGGCTCGCTGGTCGACTGGCAAAAAAAGGGCAACAAGCTCGAGTACCTCGGCACCGAGGACATCGACGGCACGCTGGCCCACAAGATCAAGTTGACCCGGCCGAGCGGCGACACGGAGTACGTATATTTGGACCCGGATCATTTTCTGGAGATCCGTCTCCTGAGCCAGCGCACCGAACATGGGGTGCAGGTCGAGACTGAAACGGATCTTGGCGATTACGAGAAAATTGGCGAGGTCTTCATCCCTTTCTCCATAGAATCCGGACTCAAGGGATCCTCCGATCGACAGAAGCTGGTCGTGAACAAGGCGGAGGTCAATGCGAAGACCGACGACGCTTGGTTCGCATTCCCCTCCGCCCAGCCCAAGCTTAAGAATTGATCGATAGGATGCCCCGCATGCTTTGCCACAAAATATCGATACTCGGCCTGGCGCTTTTTTCAGTCTCCCAGGTCCATGCTCAACAGGCCCCCTACTCGTCCGCGACGATCTCCGGCCTTGCGGCAAGAAACATCGGCTCGGCGACGATGAGCGGGCGCATTTCCGCGATCGTCGGCGCCAAGGACGCCTCGGGCCGTACCATTTTCTATGTGGGCGCGGCGAGCGGCGGTGTGTGGAAGAGTGAGGATGGGGGGACGCGCTACAAGCCGGTGTTTGACGATCAGCCGGTGCAGTCGATCGGTTCGCTGGCGCTGGATCCGTCGCACCCAGCGACTCTCTGGGTCGGCAGCGGCGAGGCGTGGACCCGCAACAGCGTGTCGATCGGGGACGGCATCTACAAGTCCACCGACGGCGGCGATACTTGGAAAAATATGGGTTTGCCGCAATCGGAGCGAATCGCCAAGATTCTCATCGATCCGAAGAACTCCAACATCGTTTACGCCTGCGTCGCGGGCAAGCTGTGGAGCGATTCCCCCGATCGCGGTCTGTACAAGACCATCGACGGCGGTGCGACATGGCGCCTGGTGCTGCGTGGCGCAAATCTCTCCACCGGTTGCTCGAGTCTGGCGCAGGACCCTGCCGATCCGAACGTGATCTTCGCGGCGCTGTGGGATTTCCGCCGCAAGGGCTGGACATTCCGCTCCGGCGGAGAAAGCGCAACCTCGCCGTCGGGAAGCGGCCTGTTTCGATCCATGGACGGCGGCGCAACCTGGCGCGAATTCAGTCCTGCCGATAACGCGGGCTTTCCGGGCAAGCCCTATGGGCGCATTGCAGTCGCCACCGCCCCCAGCGATTCCAACCGCATCTACGCGTATGTGGAGTCCACCGATAGCGCGCTGTACGTGTCGAACGACGCGGGCAAGACCTGGCAGCAGCGGGACAAGAGCACCTGGATGGTGTGGCGTTCGTTTTATTTCGCCAATCTCGTGGTCGACCCGAAGAACCCCGATCGCGTATTCAAGACCGATGGCGCGCTGATCGTGAGCGACGATGCCGGCAAGAGCTTCAGCACGGTCGGCGGCTTCGCCGGCATGCACGGCGATGTGCATGATCTTTGGATCGACCCATCGAATACTCAGAATGTCATCGCCGGCGACGATGGCGGCATCTGGTACTCCTACAACGGCGGCACCAAGTGGTGGAAGGCCGGCAACCTTCCGGTATCGCAGTTCTACCACGTCAGCGTCGACAACGCCGAACCCTACAAAGTTTATGGCGGCCTGCAAGACAACGGCTCTTATTCGGGCGAGACCAGTTATGGGGGCGGCATCGGCAACGCGCAGTGGCAGCCGGTGTTCGGCAGCGACGGCTTTTGGGTGTTCGAGGATCCAGCGGACCCTACTTATATTTATGCGGAGGCTCAGGGCGGCAACATAAACCGCGTCAATCGCTGGAACTCCGATATTCGGGACATTCATCCGCTGCTGAATGAGGCAGAACTGGTCAAGGATAAAAAGCTGCGTTTCAACTGGAATACCCCGATTGCACTGTCGCCCAACGAGCGCGGCACAATCTATATCGGCAGCCAGTTTCTGCTGCGCTCCAAGGATCACGGACAGAGCTGGCAGCGCATTTCTCCTGATCTGACCACCAATGATCCGGCTCATCAGAAGCAGGAGCAATCCGGCGGCGTCACGATCGACAATTCCGCGGCCGAGATGTACGAGACGATTTTCTCGATCAGCGAATCCCCCAAGGACGGCAAGGTTATCTGGGCGGGGACCGATGACGGGCGCCTGCAAGTCACCCAGGATGGCGGCGGCCACTGGCGCGACGTGATCGACAATGTCCCGGGGCTGCACAAGGGCACCTGGGTGAGCTGGGTTGAGACGAGCAACTTCGATGCCGCCACCGCCTATGCAGTGTTCGACCAGCACACTTACGGCGACATGGCGGCCTATGTCTACCGGACGCGCGACTATGGCAAGACGTGGACCGCGCTCGTCTCGCCGGCGGATCTTAAAACGGTGCGCGGTTATGGGCACGTCATCAAGGAAGATCTCAAGAGCACCAATCTGCTGTTTCTCGGCACTGAATTCGGGCTGTATGTGTCCATTGACGGCGGCGAGCGCTGGGCGCAATTCAAGGGCGGCCACCTCCCCGATGTGGCGGTCTGCGATATCGCCATCCAGCCGCGCGAAAACGACCTGGTGCTGGCGACCCACGGGCGCGGCATTTGGATCGTGGATGACATTACGCCCCTGCGAGCGCTGTCGGCCGACCTGCTCGGCAAGGAATTCAGCCTGGTCGCCTCGCGGCCGGCATGGCAACGTCTGCGACCCAACGACGTCGGGGCAGCCAATGGCGCCGCGGTATTCATCGGCGACAATGCGCCGGATGGAGTGGCGATCAGCTACTACCAGCGTTCAAGGCATCTGTACGGCAAGCTAAAACTCGAGGTCCTGGACGCGAACGGCAAGCTGGTTGCCGATCTGCCCGCGAGCAAGCGCGCCGGTCTCAATCGGGTGATGTGGAACATGCTCGAAAAACCGCCGCGCGTTCCTCCGGCGGCGCAACTGGCGGGCGCCGGCACGCAGGGTCCGCGTGTGCCGCCCGGCACCTATACCGTGCGGGTGACAAATAACGGTCAGACGTATGAGTCGCCGCTGTCCGTGAGCCTCGACCCTGCCGCGATCTTCACCGTGGCCGAGCGCCAGGCGCAGTACACAGCCGCGGTGCGCGTCAAGAAACTGTTCGGAGCCGAGAGCAACTTGATGGAACGCATCGTGGATTTGCGCGCCAGCCTGGCCGAAGCAGGCGCCGGCTTGGCAAAGAATAGCCCGCTGTCGCGCAGCGTGGCGCAGTTCGATGACAAAGTCGATGCCGTCCGAAAACAGATAGTCGCCACCACCGAGGGCGGTGCCATCACGGGCGAGGAACGGCTGCGAGAGCATACCGATCAACTGTACGGAGCGCTGCTCACGAATGAGGGCAAACCCACCGCGTATCAGCAGGACAATATCATCGCGCTGGAAGCTGAATTGGCGCGCATTCAGCATGACTTCGAGACCCTGACTGCGCAGAATCTTCCCGCACTGAACCACCAACTCTCGGGCAGAGGCTTCGGTCCCATCAAGGTGAAATCGGAGAGCGAGGCGGATCAGGACAACAATGAAGCTTCCGCGAACCCACATGCCGGCAAGAACGACCCGGACGCCCTGATGGAGCGGCAGCGTATGCCCGTGAATTTCCGGCCGCTGCATTAGATCGTGGAACTCGCGCCCGATCACACCGCTCGCGGCGCCGTTGCTTGTTATGAATTTCTCGTCGCGAGTCGGCGCGGGCGCTGCTTTGCGGACACCGATTTGATGATAAGGCGATGGCGGCCGTCGGCCGGTAGCGGCGTTTTTGCGTTCTGAAGTGCGGCGGCAACGAGTGCTCGGACTTCTGGGCGCAGCAGCGCGGCGGCGGAGTCGAGCCTGATGCTTCGCACGACATTGCCGCTGCCGCGAAGCAGCCCCTTGGGATCTTTAAGTCCTGCGCCCTGCAAGAAGCAGAGGCTTAAGCCCTTCGCCTGTGCGGCCAGGGAAAAAATGGCATCGCGAGGCTTTTCGTTGGGCCCGCAGCCGATCACGAAGAAATTGTAGTTGTCGTACACGAGTTCCACTGCCTTCGGGATGCGTTTGCGCATTCTCGATCGCGCCGCACGAATCAGCGTCGCCATTTCCGGTGTGAACTTCGCGACGAAGCCGGCGAGCTGCTTTTCGGGTGTGGCGGTCTTCACAGAAGGTTTCGCGGCATTGCGTTGCGTAGCCTCATTTCACCTTCGACCCCGGTATGTCGCGCCCGCCTTGGTGGAGGATGAGTTTCTCGACGTTGCCGGAAGCGTCGCAGATAAACGAGATTTGCGCGTTCACGGCCTTGAGAAAGAACTCGCTGTCGCTCGTTGGAAAGATCTCAACTTTCTGCTGCCCCGTCGCCTGACTCATAAGTTGCGCGCCTTCGAGGGTGACGGTCAAGACAAAGCCAGGTGCGAGCTGGTAATCCCCCACGTATCGCCTAAGTAAGTCGACGGGCACCCCTCCCCCACTACCCACCACCCCTATCCACATTAACCTCCCCCTCCACTCACCCCATACCTCCCCCATTACCCCCTTCCACCTCCCTTTCTCTTCACCCTCACCCTCCAACACTCTCCACTTATCACTCACCCCACTCACAACACAAACTTCACATCTTTCCAACTAACCACAACCAATTCTTTCTCATCTATTTATACCCTACTCACTCTTCCCACAACTTCCACAAACTCATCCTCCACCAACACTCACACCACATACCCCCATCAAAAATAAAATAAAACTACACAACACAATACCACTAAACCTTCTATAAACACCACACCCTAAAACAACTCACCAACTTCATCACTAAATTCACACCACAAATAACAACAAAACCAACAAACTACTATTCACATATAACAATCTACACAAAAAATTTCACCACATTACATTACATAACCTCATTTCACCTTCAACCCCCATATATCACACCCACCTTAATAAAAAATAAATTACTCCACATTACCAAAAACATCACAAATAAACAAATATACACATTCACAACCTTAAAAAAAAACTCACTATCACTCATTAAAAAAATCTCAACTTTCTACTACCCCATCACCTAACTCATAAATACACACCTACAAAATAACAATCAAAACAAAACCAATACAAACTAATAATCCCCCACATATCACCTAAATACATACATACCTACAAACCACTACCCACAACCCCTATCAAAATAATACCTACCCATCACTAACATACATAAAAATACCAACTCACACCTAACTAATCTAACCATCACCCTCAAACACACAACTAAAAACAACCACAACAAACAATAAATCTACCAACACACAACACTCTCAACCAACACCAACTCACACACCTCCCACCAACTCACCCCACCCCACCCCCACCCCCCCCCCCTCGCCATTTCCTGTAACTTCGCGACGAAGCCGGCGAGCTGCTTTTCGGGTGTGGCGGTCTTCACAGAAGGTTTCGCGGCATTGCGTTGCGTAGCCTCATTTCACCTTCGACCCCGGTATGTCGCGCCCGCCTTGGTGGAGGATGAGTTTCTCGACGTTGCCGGAAGCGTCGCAGATAAACGAGATTTGCGCGTTCACGGCCTTGAGAAAGAACTCGCTGTCGCTCGTTGGAAAGATCTCAACTTTCTGCTGCCCCGTCGCCTGACTCATAAGTTGCGCGCCTTCGAGGGTGACGGTCAAGACAAAGCCAGGTGCGAGCTGGTAATCCCCCACGTATCGCCTAAGTAAGTCGACGGGCACCTTAATCTCGATAGGGGTCGTGGGTAGTGGCTCATTGGTGCGCGTCGCCCGGTCCTTTGCGCCATTGGGACGCTGAATGCTCAGCGCGGCAACATCTCCCGATGCATCCTTCTCGAAGGCGAGCCGAACGAAGGAGTCCTTGAAAAAGAACTCGTGATCGCTGTAGGCAAACATCTCCAACTTCGGTAATCCAGCCCGCTGCGCGAACAACCGGTCGCCCTCGCGCCTCACAGTGCCCAGAGTCTGGTCGCTGTTCCGATAAACGCCGACGTACGCATCGAATTCCTTCGGGTCGAGCTGCACTTCAACCGGTTCGCGGTACGGATCGCCAAGCGCAGCAGCAGCGAGTTCGGTCGCCAGGAAGCCGGTATCGAAATCGTGACCGTCGGAGTTAGTGAGCATGGCAACATAGACATGATCGTTAGGCAGCCGCGCGACTTCCGAGACATAGCCAAAAATGCCGCCGTTGTGGCGAACGATGGCATGGCCATCATAGGCGTCAATGCCCCACCCATATCCGTAGTGCGTGTCATCGCCATTCGCAAGTTTGTAGGGCGCGAAAGCACGATCCCACGACGCCTTCGACAATAACTTGCCGGCCGATACCGCCGAATCCCAAATAGCGAGATCGTCAACCGACGACATCAGGGATCCGGCGGCGTAGGGCTGGCTCATGCTGAGGTAGGTGGCGTTAACCCAGTTCCCCCCACTGCGGCTGTAGCCAGACGCGCGCCCCGGTATCACGGCCGAATTGCTGCCGTAATAAGAATGCTTCATGCCGAGTGGCCCGAAGATATTCTTGCGAAGATAGTCGGCATACGACAAGCCCGAGACCTTCTCAATAATCGCACCGAGTAAGATGTACCCGGTGTTGTCGTATTTCCATTTGGATCCCGGCGGGAACTCAAGCGGATCATCCTTGGTGATGTCGATGATCTGCTGCACGGTCAGTTCCTGGCGCCACATACTCCGCCACTTGAGGTCATTCGTGTAGCTCTTGATACCCGATGTGTGCGTCAGCAGGTTTTCGATGCTGATTTTTGCGCCCTTGTCTGGATAGTCCGGCAAGTACTTGTGCAGATCGTCATCCAGCGAGAGCCTGCCCTGCTCGACGAGCATAAGGATGGCGGTCGACGTGAACTGTTTCGTGAGCGATCCAATTTCAAAGACCATGTCGGGCTGCATCGGTACATTAAGCTCCAGATTCGCCATCCCGTAGCCTTTCCGAAATATGACGCGACCCTCCCTGACCACAACAACCGCCGCGCCAGGACCGTCTGCCGGGAATCTTGGCGACAGCAGTCTGTCCAGCTCGGACGCTAATTGGGCCGCCGGGCGCTGAGTCGCGTGCTTGGCGATAGTGGGAGATGCGAACGCGACAAACAGGACGAGCGCGAGGCGGACGGTTAACGTGCGATTACTTGGAAACATCAATGTGGCCTTCTTTCGTGACCGTGGGTTCGACTAAGCAATATCAGCGCCAATGGCGCCTTGGCGACATTCTGGTAAATCGGATCTTCTACCAGGCGAACGGCACCAGACGGTACCGAACGATCTGACAGTACTCCTTGTAGCCGGATAGATTCTTGAAAAGAAACCGCTCCTCGTCGCGAGCCCGCCACGCGATGGTGAGTGTCATCGGGATGAACATCAGGAGTCCCCACCATGATCCGAGGGCAAAAGGCGTACCAAAGAGCATAACGAGCGCTCCTGAATACATCGGATGACGAACTACCGCGTAGGGCCCGGTCGAAACAACCATTTGGTCGGGGACTACCACGATCGTTGCGGCCGTAAACGTATTTTCCTTGAATACTAGGAAAACAATGAGAAATCCGAGCGCCGTCAAAACATCGCCGGCGACCACCACTGGCATCGGAACCGCCGACCATGAAAAGCGATGATCGAGCGAAGGAAGGATCATCGCACCGAGGAATACAAAGGACGCCAGAACCTGTATCAACTTTTGACTCTTTTCGTGCTCGGCTCCGGGACCTGCATCAATTCGGCGATTAAGGAGCTTCGGATCTTTCTTCCATAGATATGTGGTAATCAACGCGGATGATGCGGCAAAGACGAACAAGTACAGCCATGCCTGCCAGTAATCGAGTGTCCATGCTGGAGCAAACAGAAGAATTCCCAGGGCGCCAACGAGCTGCGTGAATCCGAGGACAGTTTTTCTGGCTAGATTGTCCACGCTGGGAGTCTACCATTTCGACTTCAAACGCTCCGACGCCCCTATTGTCGAACCGCCTGCCGAATGTATGCTTACGACACATTGGGTTCCAGGCTCGAAAGCCAAGCTGGTCCGCCCGCCGATCGATGTGCTGATAGCGCTCAGCAAGCGAGGCAGTATCGGTCCACGCCACTGCGACACTATCCAGGTCCACGCGAATTGGAAGGTCTCGGAGTAGTGCCCCGAGGCGGTGGCGCGTGTCTCGATCGACTCGACGTCGCCGCTCCGCCATCGCCAGAGGGTTCAATACCTCGAGCGGCCAGAGAACCGGAACGACCGCGCCCGATTCGACGACGCGTTTCAGCAGCGCTTCCGTACCTGCGGTGCGTTCATCTTCAAAACACCAGGTCAGCGCCACCGAACTATCGAGAACGAAACTCACCGACGACCTTCATTGATCAGGTCCTTGATCGCAACGCCACCCAGTGACAGACCGCGGCTCACTTCCATCAAGGCCCGCGCCGCATTTTCAGCTCGTGCCCGATCAATGCCGCTCGCCGCGGGGACCAAGCGCGCAATATCCTTGCCACGACGTGTAATCACCACTTCCTCGCCCTTCTCCACGCGATCGAGAAGGGATCCCAGCGTGTTCTTCGCCTCAAACGCTCCGACCTTACGCATGCCAATCTCCACAATGTTCAGCTAGCTTACCGTCTGCCCGTCACCTCGAATTGATCACGTCGATCTCATTCAGTCCCCTACCGCGGAATAAGGGTCTGCCAGCGGCGCCACTGCGACGGATTGCAAGTAACTGTTAAAGGCATACCCAGATACTTTACTATTATACGCAATCTGCGTATAGTTAATTATGCGCGCGTTGTTCATCGAACTGCCGGCTTTCGAGCGACTGCGCAATCAATATCTCGATGACGAGAGTTTCCCTGCGAGTTATATATTTTTACTGGGTCCGTGGATTGGAGTTCTGGCTGTTCACTCTATATAACAAGAATGAACTAAGCGATTTATCGAAAAAGGATCGGGCAACACTGGAAAGTCTTTTGAAGATCGAATTGAAGATGAGGAAGTAGGTATGAAGAAAAAGCGCAATTTGATGGCCGAGTTGACAGAGGGCTTTGTGGCGCTGGCCGATCAGCGAACTGGCAAGCGCACTCTGCGCACCCATGTCGTTCAAACTAAGGCCACACCAAAAATGTCCGCAAAAGAGCTGAAGGCGTTGCGTGAGTGCATGAATCTGTCTCGAGCGTTGTTTGCAAAATATCTGCGGACCAATGTACGCACTCTCGAAAACTGGGAGCAAGGGCGGGCCCGCCCTAACGCGCAAGCAGCGTTATTGATCCGAATGGTTGAGAGATATCCCGACACAGTCGAGAGATTGGCGAAGATCTGACAGGGAGGGGATTTGACAAAGCGCGGAAAGCCTATGAATTACGGCATTCTTGAATGGCCGAAAACCGAGTTACCCGCGCAGTTACCCACAGTCGATTTTGCGGAATACGGCAACTGAACCCCGGACACTCGGCTAAATTTTCAGCTGACTTTTAGTGTCCTATTTCGCATCGTCGTTCGGATCTTTGGCAACGACCTTACCATTCTCCCAAACGTAAATCGGCGTGCCGTACCTGCGCGCCACTTCTCTCGCCGTCCGTGCAGCACGACGCATCCCGCGACCGACGCCGGCGGCAAAACTTTCTTGCCTCTTGGGCGATTTACGACGTGTAGTCATGGGCCACGCTCCAGCAACTTTGGTTTCGATTCGGAATTCTCATATATCGCCCAATGATCTGCCAAAGGCTGATACACCTCAAGGAAATTGGGCCAGCCTCGCTTGAATCGTCTAATCACATCAGCACGAGGGATATCATGGCCGCCCTGCCTGACACGGCTCGCGATCCGACTTAGCGCAAGCTGCGGCGAAGCAAGACGAATGTAGATTATCTCAATCACGTAACCCTTGTTCTTCCATTCTTCAATGCGCCTCGCGTAGTGCAGGCCGCTCAACGTACTCTCAAAGGCAAACTCGGCTTTCGCCTCAACCAAACGGCTGAGCTCTCGGAGCATCAGGCGGCCGGCGGCCAGAGCTGCGAGCTCAGGGCGTAATGGCGAAATACCGCCTGCAATCAGATCAACATTGACGAAGTGAATAAGTCTAGCAATGTCCGGCAGGTAAACGCGGGCGAAGGTTGTTTTCCCGGCTCCGTTAGGGCCAGAAATGATAATGCACCGTGGCTTCGAACGTCTCTTGGCCATACGGGAAGTCTATCAAGTAATAAGCGGCGCAATACTTTGTTGGTTAACCTGCGCCAGGACCATCATGTATCGATGCCTTAACGCGATCTGCGTATCGGGAAGGTCATGACCTGAAAAGTTGCGCCGCACTGGCATTTGCCCGCGCGGCGCAACAAGTTCCAACACATCTCAATGCGATTGCGCGAGGATGATCTTCTTATCCGCCTTACCCGTCTTAGCATTATAAAGACTCGTCAACATCGGACTATTGACTTGGGCGACCGCCCGGTACACTGCACCACTGATACAGGTCTGCATGGCGTGGATCTTCGACAGATTGTAATTATCCCACTGTCCACAAACCTCAGTAGCTGCCCTCTTGATCCGCCCATACAACACTGCCGTGCCTTCTGGGCTGTTCAGGTTCAAATCCTTGAAGCTGACCACCTGACTGGCGACCGGTTCACCGGCCTGCGCCGCGTTAACCAGCATGAGACTTGGCGCGAAGGTGAACAATGCAAATGCTATCCGTAATGCGTTTACGCGGACGATTTTCTTGATGCTCATGACCGACTCCTTTACTAAATGTGCGCTAATTGTTGAATGAACTACTTGGGTTCACACCACTTCGTGAGCGAACCCGCTACTTCCGACGGCTGCTATCGTGAGCGCACTCAGAACGCGGTTCTGTCAAGTGGACGACACAAGACGTACACTGCTAGACGTAGACTGCTAGCAAGGTTTCACGAAAGGAATCCACTGGTGGCTTTGACCGCGCAGACAATATTGGAGCGCACTCTTCTCTTTCGTGGCCTGCCCTCAGCAACGATTCAGCAGATTTCGGCCCTTTCGGTCCGGCGTTCTTATGGCGATGGCGCAATTGTATTTTCACAGGCGGACCCAGGCGAAGCGCTTTACGGCGTAGTCACGGGCAGAATTCGCATCAGTACGAGTTCGCCCAACGGCAGAGAGATGTTTCTAAACATCATGGAGCCTGGAGATACTTTTGGTGAAATTGCGCTCTTAGATGGGCGTCACCGTACCGCCACAGCCAGTGCTACCGCTCCATCAGAGCTCATTATCATCACGCGGGACCACTTTCTTGAATTGCTAACGCACGAACCCAAGTTAGTAAGCCACGTAATTCGACTTCTATGCGAGCGCCTTCGCTGGACAAGCGGCCTGGCAGAAGAGTCAGCATTGCTCAGTGTGCCGCAGCGCCTGGCGCGACGTTTACTAAGTCTGGGACAACTTCACGGGCACAAGACCCCGAACGGGATTGAGCTGAGTATTTCTCAGGAAGAAGTGGCGCGCTTCCTGGGACTCACGCGACAGGTTGTCAATCAATATATGCAAAACTGGAAGGTGAAGGGGTGGCTCACTCTCGGTCGCGGTAAGTTAGTCATCATCGACGAGCACGCATTGCGGGATGTCGTTGCAGCTGCGGAGATGGGTTTGCCGCAACGCTAATATTCGAGCCATATATGAGCCGATTTTGTTCCGAAGCCGCACATTCCTCAGCTTCCGAGATATTCTATCGCGACACGCACCGCCGGCGGATTTCATGACGACCCCTTACTCTGACGAAGCCAGCTCATGCCGGACGTCGGCCGCAACACCTCAGAGCGGCTCACCGCAGCGGGCGCCAGCTGGCGCCGCGGATCCGACCGACGCCTTGGCCAGCTTCGTCTCGAGCGGCGCCCGCCTCGCGCTGGCGGAGAACGAGCATCCCTTCGCAGGCAGCCGGGTCGGTGCCGCCGCGGTTTTATACGCCGACATCGTGGGCTTCACGACCCTGGCGGAAGCGGTCTGCCGCGACGGCTCGCAAGGGGTCGAACGACTCGGCGAGATTCTCAATGGCCATTTCGGCGAGTTGGTTGAGTTTGTGCTTGGGGACCGCGGCGACGTCGTCAGCTTTCACGGCGACGCACTGCTGGCACAGTGGCCGGTGCGGAATGACGCTTGGTTTGGCGCAAGCTCAATCGAAGAGGCCACGAGACTTGCCCAGCATTGCGCTGGCCAGATGCAGCGCAAGCTGCATCGACGCGAAATCGGTGCGGGGATTCGACTAGAACTGCGCATTGCTATCGGTGCCGGAAACCTGCGCGAGCTGCATGTGGGCGCCCCTGGCAAGCGCTGGGTTTACTTTATCGCTGGAGCCGCGATCCGGCAGTTGCGCCAGGCACTGACCCTGGCCCGACCCGGCGAGACCGTATTGTCGGCCGAGGCTGCACACGCCGTGGGCGACTCGCGCATGGAGGAAGGGCCGGATCACGTTGAGAGTCTGGAACGCCAGAAGATCGGCGGCCGAGTCGCCGCAGCTGTCTCGTCCGTAGGTGCTGGCGCCTGGCGCGCGTTTGTGCCGGGGGTCGTGCAAGCGAGGGTACTTGCCGGTCAGGCGGATTGGCTCGCCGAGCTGCGGCGAGTTTGCGTTCTTTTTGCCGGAGTCGGCGGCCTCGACTTCGACGATCCTCAAGCGGGCGAACGTGCCAGTGTCTTGGTCGCACGCCTGCAGGACGCCCTCCACGACCTGCACGGCTACTTCCACCAATTCTTGGTCGACGACAAAGGGACGGTGCTCGTCGCTGCGTTCGGCGTGCCACCCTTTGCGCACGAGGACGACGCCGTACGCGCGGTGCGCTTCGGCCTAGCACTGCGCCGTATCGCATCCGAGCTGGGGCTCGAATCCGGCATCGGTATCGCGCGGGGTCGCATCTTCTGCGGCCCAATGGGCAGCGCAGCCCGCCGCGACTACGCCATGATCGGCGACACGATGAATCTGTGCTCCCGCCTCATGGGCGCGGCCGGCGACGGCATCCTTTGCGACGGCGAGATCCAGCGCGCGGCCTCTACTGTGGTGCAATTCGAGGCCCGGCCGCCGCTGACGCTCAAAGGACGCAGTGAGCAGGTCACCGCGTACGGAGTCGTCGGAGCAGATGGCCCGGCGGCGCAAGCGCGCATGGCAGTGATGGACGAAGGCGCGCTCTTCGGGCGCGACCAGGAATGCAGCGCGCTGCGCGAGCGCCTGAACTCGCTGCTCACACAACTCCGCGCCGATGCGCTACTACTCGAAGGCGAGCCTGGGCTCGGCAAATCCCGACTGCTGGCGTCGATCGCCGCCGAGGCAGGTACGTACGGCCTGCCGGTACTGTGGGTCCAAGCCGACGCAATCGAGCGCAACAGCCCTTACCACGCCTGGCGCGGCTGCTTCGCCGCACTTCTGCTCGCCGACGCTGCGTCAACACCGCAGACCGTTGTGCAGCGGCTGCACGAACTGCTCGGCGACACTCCTGAGCTGCAGCCCTTGATTTCACTGGCTGCCGCAGTGCTGCCCTTTGACCTGCCCGCTAACGAGCTGACCGCCAGCCTGCGCGGCGAAGTCCGCGCCGCAAACACGCGGCGGCTGCTGGCCGAGGTCCTCATGAAGACATTAGACCGGCGGTGCGCCGTGCTGATTGTCGAGGACGCGCATTGGATGGATTCGGCGTCGCTTGGGATCTTGCGCGATGTCCTGGGGCGCGAGGCCCCGCTGCTCACCTTTATCAGTTCGCGGCCTCGCGAGCGCGAGGACGAACTCGTTGACGAACTAGTGGCGCGCCGCCGGATCGAATGCATGCCTCTGCGCCCGCTAGACCTCGCGGCCACCACCGAGCTGCTGCACGCGCGCATGGGCGCGGAGTCATTGCCAGCGGGACTGGCCGCGGAGATCCACGCCCGCTCGGGCGGGAACCCCTTGTACAGCGAGCAGTTGTTGTTGGCGCTGCGCGAGTCGCACGAGCTCGCCGACACCCGCGGCAACGATTGGCGCAAGACCCTCGATACCACGCTACCCCACTCGCTTGAGGACGTTTTGATCCACCGCATCGACCGCCTCGAGCCGGCCCAACAACTTTGCCTGAAAGTTGCGAGCGTGATTGGCCGTGTCTTTGGGTTGAGAATGCTGTGCGCGGTTCACCCGCTTGGGCCAACCTGGGCGCAGCTGCGTGCGGATCTGAATTCCCTCGAACTCGCCGGCCTGGCGCAACCGCTGCGCAAGGGGTCTGAATCCGAATGGATGTTTCGCCATGTCATCACTCAGGATGCTGCTTATGGACTGCTGCTTTTCGCGCACCGGCGCCAGTTGCATCAGCGCGCCGCAAAGTGGCTCGAGAATGATTCAGGGCACGAGCGAAATCTGCCGCGGCTTGCGCACCATTGGAGCCAGGCGCAAAACTGGGTCCGAGGGGTCGAATGTTGGGAAGAGGCAGGTGCGAATGCGCTCGAGGCGGGGTCAGACCGCGAGGCGCGCCGCTTCATCGAACAGGCCGCGAGAGTTGCCGAAGCCGGCGCCACGCCGATCACACCGCTGCGACGTGCCCGCTGGGAGCGCCAGCACGCCGAGGCCTGCTTGCGCCTGGGTCTGGCGGCTGAATCCATGGAACACGCCCGACTAGCACTGCGCCTGTTGGGAGTACCGGCCGCGGAGTCGGGGCCGCGCTTTGCCCTCGGCTTGGCCTCGGCTATTGCGCTCCAGTGCTGGCACCTGCTAGCACCGGGGCGGCTCGTCCGATCAACGGCTGAAATAGAACGCAACAAGGAATTGGCGCTGGCCAACGAGTGTTTTTCGCATGGCTGCTTTTTCATCGGAGTCATGCCCGTCGGACTGGTGAGCACGCTGCGCCACCTGAATCTGGCCGAGACGCTCGGGCCTTCGCCTACGCTGGCGCGTGCCTATGGCCTATCGAGTACCACCGCGGGGATACTGGGTCTTCCCCGCCTTGCGCACCACTACCGCGAAAAGGCCCTGGCGACACTGCAGACGGTGCATAGCCCGCACGACCTGGGATTGCTGCATGTCTATTTCTGCTTGAGCGAAGGCGCCAGCGCGAACTGGCCGCAAATGCTTCGCTTGGCCGACGAAGGCATCCGAATCGCCGGCAGCTGCAGCGACCGCCGGCGAACGCACGAATTGCACTCCTTGCGCTCGATTGGCCAGTACTATTGCGGTGCCATCTCCCAAGCCGGAGTGCAGCGGGCCGCGCTGCATTTGGCGGTCGCGGACGAGGACGATCGCCAGCTGCAATGTTGGGCACTAATCGAGCTGGGCGAAGTGGCCATGCGTCAGGGCCAGTTGGAAACCGCTCTCGCTTATGAAGCCGCAGCCGGCGACTTGCTGGGTGCCTGTGGGCGCACCGAACGCGTCTGGCTCGAGGGCGTGCGCGCCGCAACCGAGCTGCGCCGAGGCGAGTCAGAGCGAGCGTTGGCCGCGGCGCGCTCCTCACTGCTTGAGAGTTCACGTGGCGCCATGCAGGGCTTCTATGCGCTTGAGGGCTTGGCGGGCGCCGCCGAGACATTCATCGAGCTGTCGGCCGCACGGCCTGGGGACACTACGCTATTCCGCGAGGCGGCCCAGGCACTGCGCGGCCTGTCCCTGTTCGCGGTCAGCTTTCCCATGGCACGCCCGCGCACGGCCTTGCTGCGAGCCCGCCGGGCCGCCCTGGCCGGCCGCGCCGGCGTCGCGCGCCGTGCTGCGGACCGTGCCTTGGCCGATGCGCGTCAGTGCGATATGCCATTCGAACGCGGGCTGGCTCACATCGAGCTTGCGGCGCTCAGCCCGACGCGCGACCGCGATGGACATCTTAACGAAGCTCTGTCGTGTCTCGAGCCGCTTGGCGCCAGCAGGGAGATCGCGCTCGCCCGCGACGCGTTGACCGCGTGCAGAGGTTGAAGGTTCAAAGGTCGGTTTCGCCCGGCACCGTCTGCGGACATCCCGAAATCGCACGCGCCGCCTGCAGGCCGGACATGGTCGCGGTCTCCACGGCAGAGATATTGAGCCCGGTATCTATCCAGGTACCCGTGATCACAAGACCCTGGAAGCCGGAGTCGTGCGCCTTGCGGCGCACCGCCTGCGTGCCCGGGATGGAAAGCACATAGCGTTCGGTCGGGTCGATGTTCGCTCGAAGATACTGCTCTCGCAGCCGCTGCGCGCCGTTGGCTGGCCGGTCGCAGTAGAGCTTGGACCAGTCGAGCCCATTGGGATTGTCCGCACGGACGGCAAGCGGGAAAACTGGCGCGATCTGCTGGTCGCAGAAAAGGAACGACTGCTGCCAGACGCGCGCGTCGGCCTGCGCTTGCGTCTCCCCCGGAACCTCGCTCAGGACGCCGCAATCGTAAGCCAGAGTGCCGATGCGGCCCAAGACCGGTGGGCCCTCGCGTACGATCAGGTGCGAGAAGTCCGCGATGCTCGAAAGCGGCAAGATGTACGCGGCGAGGATTCGCGGCGAGCGGTCCCAGCCCAGTTCCTGGATGGTCGGCTGCAGCCAGAGCTGCAGCGACAGGGTGCAAACGTTCTGAATGCCCTCGAGCATCTCTTTCCAGACGGCGCAGATCCGCGGCTCCACGATGCTCGCCAGACAGGCGTGGGTGACGCCGAGAATTACCCAGTCGAAGTGTTCTCCGGCCTTCAGCGTCAGATGTCCGCCGCAGTCGGTCCAGTGCGACTCGTAATGTTCAAGGTTGGCACCGCACTCAGCTACGGCGCGCTTCAGCGCCTCGCCCTCGAGGAGCTGCTCATAAAGCGGTTCGCTCGGCCAGCAACAAAGTCCTTGGACATCGATGAGCGGCTTATAGTCGTTGCGCGGCGTGACCTGGCGCGAGATCTCGATGTGTTGCAGTTTGGTGCCCGATTCGTCGAGCACGAGCTGTTCTACGCGGTGGAAAAATTTGAATTCGACGTTGCGGCGCTTGAGGACTTCGTACAGAGGTGCGAATACCACATCGCCCATGCCCGCTTGCATCTCGTAGAAAAAGTGACCCTTGTAGTCGAACAGCAGGCGCAGTGAGACATGCAAGCCAGTCCCGGCGGCCAGGCTGGGCTGCTGCGGATCGCCGCCTGAATACGCAAAAGCCGCGTCGTATAGTGCCTGCAGCGGGGGCGATGCGTACGCGCAGCGCGCGGCAGCATCGCCGGACGGACCATCGACGCTGCGGTGCCGGTAGAGGAAATCACGCAAATCCTCGTTGTCGGCGGCGGCGAAGCCGCGCGTGATCAGATCATCATTGAGCATGCCACGGGCACAGGTGGTTCCCAGGTAGAACATCATCCAAAACCGGCGCAGATCGGCGTCCGTAGGAACGCGGCTCCCCATAAGATCCCAGACCCAGCGCGAGAGCACGCCCAACAGACTTGCGAGCGAGCCATCCTGTACCGCGGCGTGCATACGGGGATCCGGCGCCAGATCGCGCGCGAAAACATACACCGCCCGAAAGACGTCCTGCAAACGCGAGGGGCTCCGGCCCGACGTGGGAACGGCCGGCGCCCCTTGATGAGCACGTAGCAGCTGATCCCAGATGCCCAGCGTCCGCAACGATTCGAATTGCGCTGACGTCAAGATCAGCGAATCGAACTGGTTTTCCACGAATTGCGCGAGCCATTCGAGCACCCCAACGAGGTAGCTCCACACCGTGGGCGGATCGCCGGAGCGCTGGGGATTTGGCGGAAACTTGATACGCCAGCGCAGGTAGTTACCACCGAATCGCTCCATCAGCACGCTCTCGTCCTGCCCCTTGAACGCATCGTCAATGGTCTGGATCGGTCCGTATTTTCGATCGAGCTCTTCATAGCAGCGGCGCATCATGGCAAATGCGTTGTCGTAGCAGCCGAACCAAAGATGCAAACCGTGCTCCTCGATACGACACCTGCGCTGATTGCGCCCGCTGGCCCCCTGCCCGCCCAATCGCCAGCCGATCTGATAGACGGTGACGGCGTAGCGTCCATTGTGCTCGGGGTCGGTCAACGCCATCGCCGCGGCCAGCGACGACAGGCCACCACCAATGATGGTTACCCGCGTGGGTCTGGCGGGCGCGCTCACGGTGCCTCCCAAAGAACCTGCCCGGACGGAAATCGCATATCGAATCGGGCGCTAAAAGCGAACCGCACAGTCTGATCCGTCAAACCCAGATCGCCTGCCAGCGGATGACTCTCAACGGTCTTGACGTGAAAGTGCACGGGGTGCTCCAGTTCGGCACCGTGAAAGGCACTGATTTTTGGAACCACCTCCGTGATCGCCTGGTAGCAAGCGTCGTGGCCTGCGCCAATCGAGCGGAACTGCTTGAGAAACACCATGGACGGTGTCAGAGAAAACAGCGGGTCCGAGTCATCATCCTCCGCCGCGCCATCTGGCGCTGCGATGACGGACGAAAGCGCCAGACCATCCCTGACGCGCGCCACGGCATCGCGTAGGTTCGTCCACGGATGGCTTCCGGTGGTCCCACCAGAGTCGAGCCTAAGAAGTTTCACGGGGCCGATTTTCGTCGTGCTGCTGTACTTCACCGCGCCGATGGTTTCGAGGGTGTAGGCGCCTTGGTTGCCCGCGTCGCCCGGCA
The DNA here is from genome assembly GCA_963787695.1 of uncultured Gammaproteobacteria bacterium. Taxonomy (GTDB): domain Bacteria; phylum Pseudomonadota; class Gammaproteobacteria; order Steroidobacterales; family Steroidobacteraceae; genus Bog-1198. The sequence goes on along the minus strand of CAWBDX010000002.1, from coordinate 2,698,357 downwards.
ATCCAATAGATCCGGACTCCTTGAAAAATCCGAAAACCTCCCGACCCGCGGTGAGCGCCACGGGATTGTCGACGAACACGTAGGGTGAATAGACGCACAGGCGCTGAACCGTCGGATCACCGCTGTCCAGCCGCAGCAGCGGCACCCAGATGGCCGCCTCGCGCTGCGAGCTCCATCCCAGGTCCTTCATGACTTCGAAATAGCAGTGCGGGAAATCCGCGAAGTAGAGCAGCACGAGCTCAGAGGGCACGTGGAAGCGCAGCGCGCCGCCGCAGGGCTGGTTCAGCTGGCGGTCGATCAAACCCTGGAGCAGCTTTCGATTGCCCTTAAGCACAAAGCCGTGGAAATTAACCTTTTCGAAGATGATCGGCGGCGGCCAGCTTTGCTGCCCATTCGTCTCAACGTATTGCGGTGGATTGACTGCCATTTGCGGCCTCCTGAAAAAGTCCGTTTAAAGGGGGTCCTCCCGCAGGATCGTCTTTGGGAATCCCGAAATCGCGCGCGCGGCCTGGCGCCCCGATATCGCCGCCGCTTCGATACAGCCGATGTTTAGGCCGTTCTTGGTCCAGTCCCCGGCCGGAAACAGATTCTTCAGGCCCGATCCGTTCGCGCACATCCGAAAATCGCTCGAACCCGCGGGCGACTGGACGTAGCGCTCCCCTGGGTCGATGTTGGCGCGTAGATACTGTTCGTCCAGACGCTGTGGCCCGTTCGTGCCCGAGCTCGCGAAGAGAAGCTGCCAGTAAAAGCCGTCTGACCCGCTAGCCCGCGGCCACAACGGCCCGGTCCGGTGCGTCAGAAAATCAAGGGCCCAAGAGTGCACCGTCGAGTACTGTCGGCGGGGATAGTTCCGCTCGCCCGGGTCTGGCGCAAAGTCAGGTCCGGGAAGCGGGCCGCAGAGATAAGAGATGCCTTTCACCATCCCTTCGGGCCGGCACTCCGCCGCGAGAAGCTGGTCCATCGATGCCCAGCTATCGAGCGGCGTGCAGTCGTACCCGCCCATGACGACCTTCCCGTCGCGCCAGCCCAGCTTCTTCAGGCCCACCTGAAACCACAGCTGTAGCCCCTGTGTCTGTACCGTAGTGACGTGGTCAATCAGCTGTCGCCACGGCAGCGTCTTGGCGGCAACCAGATCTGCACACAGGAAGGGGACTGCGCCCACGGGGATGGCAAAAATCACGCGCGAGAAATCGTGGTCTGCCTCCAGCGTGAGCGTTCCTCCTGTGTCGACCCAGTCAGTCCAGAACGATTCGAGGTCGATCTTGCGGGCGCACAGCTCATCGCCTTCGACGATTTGACTGTAGTCGGGACGTGACGGCCAGCACCAGAATTGCTGCAGTCGCTCCAAGGGTTCGTAGTCGCTGTAAGGACGTCCATTTGCCATCTGCACCTGGCGGCTGATCAGCACCTGCTGCACACGTTTGGCGGCGGCGTCCAGACGCAACCCTGTGACGCGATGGAAGAACAGAAACTTGACCCCGCGCTGGCGCAGCAGGCGATACAGGGGCGCAAAGATTACGTCGCCCGTGCCCGCACGGGCTTCCCACATCAGCGGTCCGCGATAGGACAGGGCGTTGAGAAAGATGTTGAGGTTGGTGCCTGCCTCCAGATTGCCGCGCTGCCCTACATCGCCGAGTGGGTATGCGAAAACCAGGTCGTAGAAAGCACGAATGAGCGCCGAGTCGAGCAGTTCGCGCGATGCGCCGTGGCTCTCGAGCCAACGCGCGAAATCCCGGTCATTGATTCTCGTGACGGGAAGTGTGACCAGATGGTCGACCACCATGCCGTAGAGGACCCGGGCGCCGAACTGTACCATGAGCCAAAAAAGCCTCCCGCGTCTGCCGAAGGCTCTTTTTACTCTATCCGACTCCAGCTCCGCGCACAGCTCGTGCAGGTGCGGTACCAGCTGCGACTCGGGATAGACAGGGGGCCCGGCGGCTGCGCTCCCGCTTGCCGCGGCTCGCCGGGCAAGCTGCCCTATTTGGTCGCGTATTTGCTTAGCAAGTTTTGCCTCTCGATTTAAACAGTATTGTTTCGTCTTGTCCCGGATGAAGCCGCAGATCAATTCCAGCAGATCCCACTTGCTCGGGGCTGCGAACGCGTCGCCGGGACGGCCTGGCATCTCGGGAAAGTCGTACGACCAGGTGCCCCACGCGCCGTTTACCTTGTCGGCCAGAGTTATGCGGCATTGCTTGGTAAAGACGTCGCTCGGATCAAAAGGCTGCCCACCGCCGGTATTCTGCAATTCTTCGTAGCATCGTCGTAGGATCGAGAAGATGTTGTCGTAGAAGCCGAACAACATGTGGATTCCGTGTTCCTCGATGCGACACCCTTTCTCCGCATCCTGGTTGCGTCCACTGGCCGCCTTTCCACCAAGGCGCCAACCCAACTGGTAAACGTTGATCTCGTAAGGCGGCGGATTTCTCGGATCGCTTAGTTCGAGTGCGGCGGCGAGCCCGCCCATGCCTCCCCCCAAGATTGCGATCTTCTCACCACCAGATTGGATCATTTGCACACCACAAGGTCGATTGCGTGGCCCTACAAATCACCGGCTTCAACGGCTCAGTCCAAATCGCTTTCCTCAGTGTCAGTACCATGAACCGCGGATCCGAAGACGCGTGGTGCAAGTGCCCCATGCCGGGCTACGATGCCTCTAACGGAACTTCCGCAGTGCATCTTAAGGTTCATACGTCTATAACAATAGCACGAGCGCATTCAATGCAGTCAGCACGGCCCTCTTCCCAGGCACACCAAGGCACAATCCTGGCACATCCAACCTGAGCTCGACACATTCTTGGCACGCGTCGACGTCGGCTGCCTTAACGGGCGATGCCTTGTTCCCGCTTTACCGCTTCCCGTACGCCGTGGAGACTAATCGCTTTTTTGCCACTATCGTGTGGCACACGAACCTGCACTTGGTATCGTTTGCCTGCGACGGCTATCAGTTGCCTATTTCGGTTCGGCCATCAGTTGGCGGATCATGCCGCGCCACAGATTTCGGTCGATGCCCCAGGAGGCTCACATCCTCATATGCGTCGATAACGCGAGGAGCGGAATAGCATGTGGTACACAACTAGAACCACAGCGGCGCCGATGGTGGCGACGAGCAAGCTTTCGAGATTGAGTCCGGTTACCCCCGACCTCCCGAAGCTGTGGAAAAGCCAACCGCCGACGACCGAACCAACGATCCCAAGAAGAACATCGAGAATAATGCCCTCCCCGTGCCGATTGACGATCTTGCTGGCAATGAAGCCGGCGACGAGTCCAAGGATGATCCATGCGAACATTGACATTAGAACTCCAGTGATGGCGCGAGCGCTTGCGAGCCACGCCTAACCGCTGCTTGCGGCCTATTGCGTACGTACGCGAGTGCGACAATCCGATCGGACCGAGCGTACCTCAATTCCGCCGCCGACTCCGTGCACTAGCGCGCTTAGCGGCGAAGCGCAATGCCGATCGCGATTACACCGCAACCTACGCGGACGGCAACCGCTATCATGTGTTTGCGAACGCGCATCGTGCAACGATTACGATAGCTTTGCCCACGACCTTGCGCCGCGGAACTGGTGCATTATCCGCGCCCGAAATTTGGGGTCCTTGAACAATTCAGAACCAAATTAAATTTTCCCGGGGCGCGAGCGTGCCTTCAAACTTCAACGGGTGGGCCCGAGGTATGTATCGAACCAAGAGAGGGTCTCCTTGATGAACTCGGTCTGCGGGACCAGATGCCCTGAATCGTAAACAACCATCTTCTTGCGATCTTCGGGAGTCCCCAGTAAACGGAACATCGGCTTCTGTGCCGTTTCCACCGGGAAGAACATGTCGTATTTTCCGTTCAGCATCAGGACCGGTTGTGTCACTCTCGGCAAATAGTTGATCTGATCCACTTCCGGCAAGGATTTCTCCATCCCCATCCCGCCGACGTTCAACACAACGACTTTGATGCGCTTTTCCACGGCCGGAATGATTCCGCCCATGAATCCTCCCCAGCTGATGCCGAGGTACGCGACCTTATCCGCCTGCATGTCTTTTCGAGTTTCAAGATAGTCGATGGTTCTGGAGTACTCCTTCCCCCACATGATCACGTGGTCCTTGTAGCGGACGGTCTCCTCCTGCAGGTCGGACTTCAAGTCGTCCTGGCGCTCATAGGTTCCCTTGTAAATCGGAAAGATTAGAGCCCGTCCACTTTTCATAATGAAGAGCAGCCGACTGTTGACCAGCGACGGCTCAAATTTGCTCTCATGAATACCGTTGGAACCCGGAAAAAAGACCACCGGCTGGAGTGGGGCCGAGTAGGTCTTCGGCAAGAAGACATAGAGCAGGAGTCGCTCGTTATTGTAGCCGGCATCGATCGATACGACGTCGGCCTTCCAGGCCTCGCTGTCCATGGTCTTTTCGATCGTTGCACGAAGCGGAGTCTTGTCATAGACGAATTGCCGGGAGAAACTCGCAAAGGTCGCATCGCTTACGGGTTTTTCCTTAGCGTAGTCCCTGAACTCCCTCGACAACGGCTGCATCAGCGCGATCATCGCTGAGTCCTCGGCGATCAGCTTAATGCATCTGAAGCCGTTGGATTCGCTTCTGTCCAGTGCCGGCTGCGTAAAACTATCGTTGAACGCGTACGAGGGGTCGGTCCAACCGCCGCCCAGAATGAAGCGCTGATCGGAGTCACCGCTCTGATTGAATGTCCACTCGCGCGCGTTTCCCGCAAGATCATAAACGCCGTAGGTACTGAAGCCGGCGAGACTGCCTACCGCGCTCGTCGACTTGCCATTGAAATTGCTCAAAGGAAGCAAGAATTCCGATCGCCATGTGTCTGCCACCGCCGCCCAATGAAATACGGTCGGCAACTGCTTGTGCGCATAGGCCGCGTATGCCGCGGCCTCGTACCAGGACACACCAGTCACTGGGTGATCCTCGGTGCCGTCGGGGTAGCTTCCAGCTTCCCAGGTAGCCGGTCCCTGTCGACCCGTTCGGTCGATGAATGTTTTGAGCGCGGTACTCAAGGGAATCATCTTACCGGCCTCGACAATCGGAAAGGTCCAGTACGCTGGGTTGGTATACCCGCCCGCATCCATGAAGGCCTTGAATTGCTTGTTCGTAATTTCGTATTTGTCGATTAGGAATTCGGGCACCTCTTTGGGACCCGATTTCTCGAGACCGACGATCTCCATGTCGGTGGTTGACGTGGGAATCCGCACCATGTTCCCCGGAAGGTTGCCCAGCGGATCCATTTTTAGATGTTGCACGATCGGGCGGATCCCGAGCGCGAAGCTCGGCATGGCCAGTTCGATGGTCTGATAGCCAGTTTTTCTAATTTCCAAGCGCAGGTAATCGCGCGGCACCTTGACCTCTTTCAGCGGACTCACACCAGAGAATCTCCACTCAGCGGCGGGGGTGTCGTAATCCTTCCAATAAACCTGAGCGCCGGCGGGCTCGGTTTCGATCGACATCGTGGTGGCGATGGACGGCCACAATTTGGCGAGCGTCGGATCGTTGGGCAGGTATTTCTCCGCCGTCACGGCCATGTCGAATATCTTCCGGTTGCTGCGAAACATCTTGTCTGCCAATCCCTCGATGGCAGGCAATAGGTCGTTCCTGGCACGTTCCTTCTGTACCCACGGCGGGATCAGGATGATGGCGGCGACGGCGAGCAGCAGCGTCGGCAATGCAATCTTTAGGAACCTGAATCCGCGCGATCGGCCCGGATTCGGATGCACCGGCGCCGGTCGCTTCTGACTGCGGCGGGCTTCCGTGGAGGCCGTGGGTTGCGGCGCGCTGCCAACCACCACCGACGGCTGCTCGGTGTTTTTCGACACGAGTCCCCGTACCCGCTCGACAAAGCTGGCGGGTGTTTCACCCTTGGGCAGGCGCGTCCATTGCACCTCCCGAAATTTCTCAGGCACGCGGGCATCTGCGTCGTGCGTCGAGTCGATCACGACGGGCAGCAGGAATGCCGTATCCTCGGCCATGTCGAGCGTGCGGCCGACCGCCAAATTCCATTCGCGCCGGAAGTAACCCTCTTCGCGCGCCTGCGTATTGAACGAGATCATCGGCAGGAACAACCTGCAGCTTCTGATCTGCCTGCGGATTGACACGTCCCAGGCTTCGCCGCCACGCAACTCGCTCTGGTCAAACCAGACCTCAACGCCGGCGCCGCGCAATGCCTCGCAAACGCGACGAGCCGCCTCAGCATCTTGCGAGGCGTAGCTTAAGAAGACGGCGTTCGTGGACAAACTCGAAATGGGGTCACCTCGATATACTTAACTCTAGGCGAGCGAAGCAAATGCTGCGCGCGCGTTCATGAGAATGCGGTATCCGGCAAGACCAGCGCCGCCGACGGATTCAGAATTGATGTTGATTGAAACCGCGACAGCTCCAACAGGTCCTTATCCCCGGTGATGATCCAATCCGCCTTGCCGTCGACCGCGAGTTCGAGAAACTTATCATCCTTCGGATCCCGACACCGTCGAATTGTGGTTGTGACCGGGACCCATTCGGCGACCCGCGCAAAGAGTTCAAAGAACCTCTGACGATCCGGCCGCGATACGTAGGGATCGAATTTCGGCCGCGACAGCGTCCCGGCCAGCTCTCTCAATGTTTCCTCAGACACTATAGGCTGCGCGCGATCTAGAAAGCGACGAACGACGCGCGCTGTCTTGGAGTCAGGAAGCAACAGCCGGCTGAGGAGTACATTCGTATCCAGGATGACCCGTTTAGTCATCCGTACGCAGCAACGAGGCGAGCTTTCGCTCGGTCAGCCCGCGCTCAACAGCCGTTTGGCCTACGCGATCACAGAAGGCTTGAAAGTCGACAACAGCCAGCCCGCGCAGCCGCGCGTATTCTTGCGGCGAGATAACAACTGCTTGATCGCGCGATTGACGGCGAATCACCACCGGTCCTCGCTGCGCGTCATCCAAGAGCGCCGCGAAGTTTTGTTTTGCATCAGTCGCGGATATAAAGCGCATTTCTCGCTCCATGGGTCATTTCGCTCATTATAGCTAAATCGTACATTTTGCACAGTGTCGGAAGCCGACCAGAACGATTGACGGTCGACCTAGACACACGGACTTTTCTTCCGAGTGTCGGGGTGATTTTGGAGGATTCATCGATCTCATAAGCCACTGATCTTATTGAAATAGTGACCAGGGAGGGAATTGAAGACAGCTATTAGCTTGCTGAATTTAAAGCAATTTTCGCGATCTCGAAAAAAGTTACCCTCAAATTGACCCGCAAAGGGGCGTGGCTGTTGATGGACCTCCGCGGACATGGCGGTGGCGCTGCCCGGGGTTGCCGATCCGCGGATGCCGACTGAGATCAGGCCAACTTGCGGATAGTGTGGATTCTACGTACAATGCGCATCATGAGCACAGATGACAGTGTCACGGTCAGTGCAGCGGAATTTCACCGTAATGTCGGCGCATATCAGGACATCGCTCTTACTAAGCCCGTCACCATCACGAAGAACGGCCGCGAACGTACTGTGCTGCTGTCGGCGCAAGAGTATGCGCGTCTGAAGCGCCGCGACCGCCGGGTAATCGCAGCCGGCGATCTTTCGGAGCGTCAAGTTGACGCTATTCGCAACGCCCGAATTCCGGACCGATACGCGGATCTCGATAAAGAAATCAAAGACTGAAGACCATGCCGTTTCCGGAACCGTACGCCGGTCTGGTCATCCGCTATTCCTATCTTTGGAAACGGGAACAAGATGCGGGCGCGAAGAAGGAACAAAGGATCGGCCGTGCGCGGTTGTCATGGCAATCATGGACCAAGATGGCGAATGGGAAGTGTTGGTTCTACCCATTACGCACAGTCTGCCCCCCGATCCTTCCGATGCCATTGAGATTCCCGCGGAAACCAGGAAGCGACTTGGGCTCGATACCGACAGTTCCTGGATCATGATCACAGAGGCAAACGAATTTCTATGGCCCGGTCCCGATCTTCGATCTGTCCCCGGAGGCGACGCATCGACGATTGCTTACGGGCCGCTACCGCCGCGGTTCTTTGCGCACGTGCGCGACAGGTTTCTTGAGCGCGATCAGCATGAAAAATCCTTGCGCATCCGGCGCACCGAATAGCGTCACGCGAGGAGTTCATGCGAGTACTAAGATCGGAAAGATTCCCAGCTTGACTAAACGCGCACGAACTGACATTGAACGCCCACCGCTGCCGACGGATGCCCAATTGCAATTGCTGTCCGATTCGGGAAGTTTCAAGCGCGCGCAATCCTACGTGCGCTCTGGCGCGGTTGAGATCACAGCTCGTGCCGACACGCAGATCGACGCAATAGTGTCCGGTACGGAGGATTACTCTGTGAGGCTGCTGCTCGGCGGGCGTGAAGCGGCATCACATTGCACCTGCCCCGCATTTGCGAAGGGAATATTTTGCAAGCACCTTATCGCCACCGCGATCCTCGCTCGCGACCACGAGATAAGCGAGGACGAGGCGAAAATCGATTCCGCGACGCCCCGCAGGGCTACGGCCACGGCGGATTCCGATCTGCGCGTCTTTCTCGCCGCGCAGCCAGCCGAAAGACTTGCCGGCTGGCTCACGGATCTTGCCGAGACCGATCCGGTCATCGAGCGACGTCTGCGTGTCTACCAGTCGCAGCATTCTCCACGCGAGCTGCGCAAGGCCCTCGGCAGGTTACTGCGTGCACCGCGATTTCTGGATTGGCGCGCCTCGCGCAAGTTTGCCCGTGACCTCGACCCGGTCATTGAACTACTTGCCGAATTGACCAGTACGGACGCCCACAACGGCGTCGAGCTCTACGAGTACGCGCTCACCCGCTTGTTCAAGATCTACGAACAAAGCGACGATTCCGGAGGCGATATCGGCGACCGTATTCGAGAACTCGTCCGACGCTACCTCGATGGCCTCCTCCGCAGTACTCCCGCCGGCACAGCTCGCGCCAAGGCCCTTTTTGAGCTACAGCGCGAAGACCAGTGGAGTTTTCTGCCGATCGAGGAGGTCTGGCCACTGCTCGATGACGCGGGCCGGGCGGTCTATGCAAAAGCCATCGAAGACGAATTTCACGCGCTACCTCCCCGCTCCTCCACCGAGGGGAACCGGTTCCAAAGCGGATACTTCTGGCCGACGGAGCGCATGGAGGCACTCGCCGCCGTACGCGGCGATACGGACACGCTCATCGCGGTGATTTCGCAGGATCTCACGAGCGGCCACTCGTACGAACGCGTTGTCGCTGTGTGTGAGGCAGCCGGTCGGCACCGCGAAGCGACGCAGTGGGCCGAACGTGGCTTGAAGGCGCATTCCGACTGGCGCGGCATGCGGGCGCTCCTTGCAAGGCAGTACGAGCGCGCCGGCCTGACCGACGAAGCCCTAGAGCTTTATTGGCAAGACTTTCAACGTCAGCTCACGGTCGAAACGTGGCAAGTCCTGAAGAACGCGGCCGGGCAACAGTGGTCACGCTTCCGCACGCGAGCACTCGAGGAGGTTTGTCGTCGCGAGCGCGCATTACCTGACGGGCGACGCGACGCGTCTTTGCGTACAAGATTGCTGGTTGCCGATCACGACATTGAAGCAGCCCGCGTACTCGCCGAACAGCATGCGCTCGCACCCGATTTGCTCGACGGCCTTGCCCAACTGATTGCCACAACCCACCCGGAGTGTGGGGCAGGACTCCTGCGACGCTTCGTCGATGCTGTGCTTCCGCGGTGTCAGCCCCGCAACTACGCCTATCAGGCTCAGCAGATTGCGCAGGTTCTCGCACTCTCACCCGGCCCGAGTTCTCGCGCTTGGGTCAATCAGATTCGCGTTCAGTACAGCGCGCGCCGCAAGTTCATTGCACAGCTTGACGCCGCGATGACTCAGGGCGAAGGTCCGAGTCGCGCACGAACCCGTTGACTCGCCTCGACGCCGGGGCGGAGGACCCACGGCAAAGCGGGAACCGAGCGGTGCATTGCCTGCGAGTGCGCAACTCATGGGAAGTGGCTAAGAGCAGAAACTTTCGGGGCAAAAAGGGAAAGGAGTAGATGGTAGTGGCGCTTGGTGGTATTTGGTGGACGTCCCGGACAGGGAGGGAATTGAAGACGGCTATTAGCGTGCTGAATTTAAAGTAATTTTCGAGAGTTCGAAAAAAGTTACCCTCAAATTGACCCGTAAATGACGTGGCTGTTGGTGGACGTCCATGGACACTCCGTCCCCACAAGGCAGCGAGCCGATTTGCCGCATGGCCAGACATCCGCTAGACGAGTTGAAACGCAGCAGGCCTTTCCGAACCGGCTGTATACTAAGGACGTGGGTACCAAACTTTCTGTGGGGAACCGTTATCTGCGCAATCCTGAGGTGCGGGAACAGACCGTGACCAGGTCTGTCGCCACATCATCCGCGATCGAGGGAATTCGGGTGCCGTTCGGAGCCGGTGCGAAAAACGGTGCAAGCAGCAAGATCCGTCTCAAACGGAAGAGGCCTTAGCCACCGACTTCAGCGTGCGCGCTATGACTTCGCGAAATATCTTGGCCATCGGATCATAGTCGCGGCTCAATCCGGCGTGAACGGCGGCAATGTACTCTCTTTTCTTGGCGCCTCGGATCCCTCCGAAATCCAAAGCCGGTAACCCGGCCTGCAGCCCCATCAACATCGCAAGAAGCCGAGCGCAACGCCCATTGCCATCGCGAAAGGGGTGAATCAGGATCAGTTCAGTATGCACGATCGCCAAAGCAGATGCCTGCGCGGCGATTGTATTGAAGCTACATGGCGTATATTCCCGGAGCGGCCCGCGCTCAAGATCCTGCATCAATCTCGGTATTTGTATTGCGGCCGCGAACATGAACGCTCCCTTAGCGATATTTACTCCCCGGTATTCGCCCGCCCACTCATAGATCTCCCCGAGCCAGAGTTGGTGCATGCGGCGGATTTCACCGGCTGTGAAGCGCTGGTCCACGCGCGTTTCGTCAATTATCTGCTGGGTCGCGATCAGCAATGCTGCAGATTCTCTTCGCTCAAGCTCCCGTACTGAAGTAATGCCGAGTCGATTGCGGAGTACACGGCCGCGCGAGCCAGGTTGAAATTCGGCTTCCGGGCCAACAGCGTCATAGCGTCCAGCCACGGTGAGCCCTTCGCCTCCTCATGACCCGAATGACCTATTTCGCGAGACAGTTTTTTTGGTAAGCGTCAAAGACTCCACGGTTCCCCTTCCCTCATTCACCGACTGATTGCAGAAGCTTCTTTCCTTGAATCCGGTCGAGCCAGCGCAGCACTGCCTTGCCGCGGCCGATTGTTTCCACCCTCACGTTGCCGTTGGCACGGACAGCGACGCGTGTTTTGATTCTGCGACCGCGGATGTAATCAGCATCGAAGTGCAATTCGCCCCGCACGAATCGCAGTCTCTCGATGAAATCCGCAACCGTGAATTCGTCCTTCTCATGATAATCCACAGATGACATATTGCGGGGTCTCGCCTCGGCAAAAGACAGCACGCCCAGGACAAACATGAATCCGAAAGCACCCCACTCGGCGATGTCCTCCGCAACATCGTCTTCATCTTGGTCGTCCTCGCCCGCCTCCGCGACAAATCTGAGCAGCAACCGCATGCCGAATTCGGCTTCGTCGGGTGCCGCCAGTACTTCCTCCTCGACGATGCGAAAACACACCAGCGAGCCCGTCTTGATCAGCTCATATCCGATCATCTGCGCTTCGCTTGCCATAGAATCTCCCAGTGATTTGGCTCGACGACGATGACTATACTGACTTCAACACCGGGAAAGTTCGAGCATGCGCAATCCCGGCTATCGGAAATCGGTCGACAACTCGGCCAAATTGGCGGGCCGGGGAAATTCACAACACGCTCCACCGCCAGGCCCTTCACGGTTTCAAGGCCGAGACGCGCTTTGACTCAGGGGTGCGCGGCACATGGGAAGTGGACAGGGAGGGAATTGAAGATAGCTATTAGCTTGCTGAATTTAAAGCAATTTTCGCGATCCCGAAAAAAGTTACCCTCAAATTGACCCGCAAATGGCGTGGCTGTTGGTGGACGTCCTCGGACGAAAGTTTGGAGCTGACTTCATGGACGGACTGCAGGCGGAATTGGCGCAAGCAAATCTAGTTTCATCGCCACACTCCGGCATGCAGTGATCAAATCCGCCACAAGCCGATCATCGATATTCAGATCACCTTCATATTCGCCAAGGTTGCGAACGGAGTGGCATTTGTCGAGCACACGCCATACTTCCGGGCCCAGTCCGAGTGTATGTGGCAATACTTGAAAGACGATGTAGCGATTGGTGGGCCGGTATCCATGCCAACGCAAGGCCGCCAAACAAAGCGCATGCGCGGCGTTGTAGGCAAGATCAAATCGACTTTCCAGCGAGTTGGAATTTTTAGCCGAATCAGTCAATCGAGCTAATGCGGATCGCTTTAACCCCGCAAACTCCTTTGCGTCCGGCGGTTCCTTTTGAAGCGACTTGCCGGGTCCACTTAAGTTTTCAAGTGATGAGGCCACGGTCCTCCCCGATCACCCAAAGTTTAGGCTGCGCCAGTACACGCTTGACGAAGGCGTTACCTTCGTGAATCCGTTTGTCGACTTCCTTTCGTGAATATAGTGTCGGGTTTACAGTTCGCTTGAGCTGATTTGTCGCAGGTTCGAGAGCTGCAAAAAGCTCGGCATACGCCAATTTGTCGCTTATCACCATGAGATCAATATCGCTCTTCGCAGTGTCCTTGCCCTTCGCAACTGAACCGAAGACGAGTGCCAATTCAATCTGCCCGGCCAATGGCGCGAGCGCTGCCCGCAGCACATCCACCAAGCCAGATGTCTTCAACACCAATCCGCGCAGTTCCTCGAAAATGGATGCCGATGCGTTGGCTTGATAGTGTTTCTGGTTTCCCACTCGGCTGACGGTTACTAAATCGGCGGCCTCGAGCTGAGCAAGCTCACGTTGAACTGCTCCCGACCCCGACGATGCCAACGCGATCAACTCCTTTGCATAAAAACTCCGCGCAGGATTTCCAAACAACACAGCTAAGACTCGCTGCTGCACCTTCGTGAACAACGCCTCGGCGACGCCAGAAACTACCGGTGGAGATTTAGGTTTCTTAGTACCCATTTTGGGTATCTTAGTACCCATTTTGGGTATTGGCCAGGGAGGGAATTGAACCCCCGACACGCGGATTTTCAGTCATTTTTCGGGGGTTTGAGGGGTTTATCAATCAATCACTTGCAGCGCTTGCCACCCCTCTTCCCGGGCACACCGTGGCACAATCCTGGCACACCGAATCTGAGTTGGTCACGTTTTAGGCACATCGCAAATGACCGATCGCGTTCTGATTCCCCTGCCCGGCATTGGGACTTTATCACTGACGCGGGCGGAGTATGACGCCGCCTTGATCCCAATCCCGCCGCCCGAAATTTTCAAACCAGTTCCAACGCCGGCGCCAGTCGAAGTCACTCAGCCGCGTCGACAAGGTTTGCACTACATTCGGCTGCGTGAAGTCTGCTCGCGCGTGAGCCTGAGGCCATCGTCGCTTTATCGCTTGATCCAGCTGGGTCGATTTCCGAAACAAGTGAAACTGTCGGAGCGCACAGCGGCGTGGATCGAAAGCGAAGTTGAAGCATTCATGGATGCGCGGATTGCCGAACGTGATGGCCATGCTTCGGTATTTGCGCCGCCGGCGTCACTGTATCTACGCATGGGCGAAGTGATGAAGCGTACTGGATTGAATCATGCGATGATCTATGAGGGCGTGCGCAATGGCACCTTCCCAAAATGGGCCGATCTTCCAAAGCGCGCGTCCGAATGGTTGAAGACCGATATCGACGCCTGGGTGGCGGGGCGCAACGACGGCAGAAAAATATAGGGCTAGGGCGTCCCTTGCGGACACCGCCAGAACCCAATGGATTCTTACCCAATACTATTGGTGATAGTCGGCGCTGTAACGATCTCTCGTGCGGCCCGCCCACAACTGGGCAAATCCAAGGGAACTGATTCTGCTTGGCTTCCTGCGTGACCCTGCGATTATCACGATCTAAGGCGTTCGCTGGGCATCCAAAGTCGACAACAGCAGCCCTGTCATTGCCCCGGCAACTAGCACGACGAATTCAGCGTGCCGTTTCGCAGGCTTGGGCGAGTGTCGACTCTTGCCATGTGCATCGCCTAATTTGTTCCGAAGGTGTCCGAGCCCGTCAACAACAGTAGCGGTTGCTTGCAGAACGCGGCGCAGTGATTCATCAACGTCAGCGCGTGAATCGAGCTTCAGTAGTGCGGCGGCCTTCTTGTGAAGCCTTGGCAGCTCCAATTTTGTATCCGCCACTTCATCTAGCTCCTCAATCACGTGCTTGCAGGCGGCTTCCACCAGTGATCGCGCAGCAGTAATCGCCCCCGCTGGGTCGCTGGACACTCGCTCGACTGACTTGCGCCAGCATTCGCGCACTGATTCGCTTTCGGAGAATTCCAAACTCCAAGTGAGCCCTCGTTCTGAGGAATCCGCCGCAAACAGGCTCGGCAGCACCGCGGCTGCCGTAAACGTACCTTCCTGCCGTGCTTTCTCTCTGAGCTCATCGAAGCCTTTGAATGTCACGTAGTGTTCATTCGGAGTCAACTGTGTCTTTTGCTCGTGAGTGTGAATGCTCAGATAAGCTGCGCTTCGCGACAGAAACTGCGCGCTTTGCAGCGCCTCGACTAGAGTCAGCTTCGTTTGTTTCGCGAGCTTCTCGAGTGCGAGTGGTTCTTTAGGATGTCTTGGGTAGTACTTTCTGAGAGCGTTGAATACACGTTCGCACCGCGCCACTGCGGCCTCAGCTCGCACGCCGGGGCTATTCATAAGTCCCCAAAACGTTACAGCGCAGTGCGTGTCCCCTTCGATCACTCGATTGCGCCGGAGCTCCTCAATCAGTGGAATCTTGTTTGCGTTCTTCGCACGCCACGAATGAAATTCCACAGGCGCACCGTCTAACTCAGCATTGAGCAAGACAGCCAGGCACCTTCGGCTCGAAGCACTAAGGCTCGATTCTCGTTTGAGTTTTGTCTTCATTTCTAGGATCCAAGCGGTACACTCGCCCTGTGGTCCAAAAGGTATTGCCGAAGCTGATCGACTTCGAGTGCGGGCCGGCTGCTGTGGATCATTGCATGACAGTTCGCGCAGACGGGAATAAGGTCTTTGATTGGATCCACCTCGTACTCGCCCTTGATCTGCCCGAGCGGGACGATGTGGTGCACGTGAATGAAGTGCTGCCCGATCTCCCCGTAGAATTCAGCAAAGTCGAATGCGCAGACGACACATCGATAGCCGTGATGGGCGATGCATCGTTGCCTCGCCAATGGATTGCGCTCATAGGAATTGACTGAGACGACTCGAGCGGCACCTTCAACCAACGCGTCGTTGCCACCCAACTCCTCGGCAAGGCTGTTATTTGCAACGCCATCCCAGGCGTACCACCCCTTGCCGATCCGCAGCAGCGACTTGACGGACAACGTCGGTGTGAAGTCGGTAATCTTAGAAGCAGCTTTTTCGTCATCCTCGTCTGCGGAGCCCTCCTTCATCGGGAACGTCTTCAGTACGTAGCCCTGCTCCTCGACCAGCCGTAGGTGCTCCCGCGACTGCGCGTAGCCCGGCAGCTTCCGGCCCTTCTTGCTTACCTGCCAGTCCTCGCTAAGGATTAGTGCCTTGCCGCCCTCACTGACCGTGTCCCAGGCTCCGAATATGATGGTTTTTTCTGCTTCGTTGATGAACGACCAACTCCACGTCCAGTTCACGCAAGTCGCGCCCTGCGATTCAATGAACTGCCGCCTACTCGTCATGCTGGTCACCCCGACTCAGAGGAGTCAAATTTCTTTTGGGAAAAATCAGCTTCACCTTCTCGCCTCTACCGATTCTCTACCGCCCGCAATACTGACGACGACAAGCGACTGATTGTAATATGTTTTCCTGCTTACCCGCTGATTTACACTAGTATCGGGGTAAGTTCCAGAGGGGGAGTAACGTGATGCTTTCATACGTGCGGTCCGGTACCCGCTATAGCAACGTCCGCAACTGAGTCCGCAACAATGCGAATAACCCGTGTTACCGTCGAAAATTTCCGCTCCCTTGACGCATTCGTTCTAGATCTTGAAGGGGAGTCACGCTTCCTCGTGGGTGAAAATGCGATTGGAAAGTCGTCGCTCATAACCGCAATAGCACGCGCGGTCGGTCGCGAGCGGACGTTTTCTCGCAGCGACTTCGTCGACCTAGCCCGCCCGATAGATATTCGCGTGACCCTGACAGCCCTGGATGCAGCTCAACTCGGCGTCTTTGCGGATGCGGCTGACTTCGGCGCCGTGACGTCGGTCACAATGGGGATCACCGCCCTGTGGGACCAAGACTCGGAAGAGGTCGAAGTGACACATGGTTATCCCACTAAGGTATGGCGCCAGTCCAACCGAAGTGAACGTGAAGCTGTGGAGCTATATTGGATTTCTGACAGCCGAGACGCCACGCGACTGCTTCAATTCGGCTCGCGCAGGGGATTGATCTCTGATGCGCTAGCCAAGCTGGACCTCGAAGAGTCAATATCTGCTGCGATCGATGCTATAAAGAAGGCTTGCGAGAACCTGGGAGCAGTCTCCGAGCTCCAGGCTTTAATGCAAAGTGCCGGTTCACAACTACGCGCTTTCATACTCGCCGGCGCGAAGCCCTATGGCATCGGCGGCACTGCCTCGACCGAGCTCGATGTGCTCAGGCAATTGCAGCTAGTACTGGAATATGCTGGTAATACACTCCCAATTGGCGAACAAAGTAGCGGTCTCATCCACCTCACGTTATTTGCGTTCTCCCTAGTTGCGATAGCCCAGCGGCCAGGAAGCATTCTATTGGTTGACGAGCCGGAATTGTCTCTGCACCCGCAACCTCAGAAAGCGCTCCTTCGAACGATCCAGCTACTACCGAATCAGTTCCTGCTAGCTAGTCATTCCGCCACGCTTCTCGACCGGGCTGACGCACGCTGCCTAGTACGGCTCTACCGAGCATCAGGCAAGGTTAAGGCAGCCCGTCCGGCCAAGCTTACAGCACCAGAAGCCGCGAGACTTGCCCGCTTTACGACCTCAGAAAACGCGGAGGCATTCTTCGCACGCGCTGTAATACTTGTGGAAGGTCAGAGTGATAAGTACTCGTTGGAGGCGGTCGCCGCAAAGAAGAAGCGTAATCTCGACGCAGAAGGCGTAACCATCGTTGCGATGCGTGGAGCCGGAGGAATTGGGACCTTCCTAAACCTGCTCGGTCCTAACGGCCTAAAGCTCAAGTTGGCTGGTTTATGCGACGCCCAGGAAGAATCCAAGTGGGCTCAAGCGCTCGAGTCACATGGGATGGGTTCAAAGCTTAACCGCGCTGCCATGGCAAGCATCGGCTTCGCAGTTTGCGATGGTGATCTTGAGGAAGTACTCATTGCGGCGGTAGGTGAAAACGCGACATTTGCGATTATTGATGCACAAAGCGATACGGCAGATTTCAAATCCTTCGCGCAGCAACCGATACACAGGACAAAGTCGGTGCCGCAACAGCTCCACGACTTTCTGCATTCACGAGGGCGAAACATTACATATGCGCCGCTCATGGTAGACGCGATTGATGCCACAAAGCTTCCTGCTGCGCTGGAGAGCGTCATAAATGCGGTATGAAGAACACCTCGATCCAGAACAGCGCAAAGCTGTCGAGGCAACGGAACGTGCGATTGCAGTCCTTGCTGGACCGGGCAGTGGCAAAACGCGTGTGCTCTCCTACCGGGCGCGCTATCTGCTATCTCTAGACAAGAATTCCAACGCGTTGTTACTGACCTTTACTAACAAGGCTGCGTCCGAGATGAAGTCGCGCGCAATAGCCGTCATACCGGCGCTAAGCAAGCGGATCCGCGCAGGGACGTTTCACAACTTTGCTCTGGCCGTGCTGCGGTCGCACGGCGTTCACGTCGGGATCGCCACAGACTTCGATGTACTAGATGAGAAGGAGCAAATCGATCTCGCAACGACTATCTCGGCTCAAACTGGGGACCACCGTCGAGCGTACAGCGATGGTCGCTTACGGCAACGCTTACATACGAGCGACGTCGCAAGATTTGCGTCGCTGTACGAAGACGCGAAGAGGAAAGCTGGCGTAGTGGATTTCGATGACCTGATTGTATATGTCTCTCAACTCCTTCGACAAAGGGCTGACATCGCAAAGGCGTATGCGACCAAATATCAGCACATCCTCATTGACGAGTTTCAAGACACGAATGCGGCACAATTCGCGGTGGTTCGCGCGTTGACTGAGCAATCTGCCCCTACCTCCACAATTAGCGTGTTTGCCGATGACGATCAAGCAATCTTCGGATTCGCCGGCGCCGAGTCACAGAATATCGCGAGATTCTGCGAGGATCTTCAGGCCACTGTGTATCCACTAACGACGAATTACCGCTGTGCCGAGACAATAGTCAGGTGCGCAAATCGCCTAATTCTTGCGAACCGGTCCGATGGCCGGGAGATGAAGGCAGTGAAAAAGAACGGCGACGTTAGAGCGCGGGTATTTGCGAACGTGACTGAGGAAGCAAGCGCAATTTGCATGGAGATCGAAAATAAAGTAGCCGCTGGCATTTTGCCGCAGGCCATAAGCATTCTGGTTCGCAACGCCACGCGTGCGGCAGCCTTAAAAACCGCCCTATCCGAGCGTGGTATTCCGTTCTCGAACTGGCTTGCTGCTGCGTACAACTCGCACGAGGCACGTCAAGTGCGAATGTGCCTTAGCCTGGTACGGCCAGTGCTGACGAACCGCATTGTCCGGCAAGTCTGCGAAATGCTCGGAATCCAGTCTATTCCGAGCGCCGAGACAATAAGTACTGATCAGTTTCTCCTCGCGAATTCCTCGCGGACAGGCGTTTCTCAGCTGCTTGAGATCCGACGGCTCGCTGCTCAGGGAGATAAGGTGAGCGCTATATTGAGGCAGGTCGGCGCGTGTATCGAGGTCATCTATCCGGACATGCAGGTAACAGACGCTCTTGTTGCTGAAGTGATGGCTTTCGAGGCGCACGACCCGGAATACTCGCTCGACCACTTGCTAGCCGATTTAGCGCTGGGCGGGAAAGGAGGCGCGCCAACAGAAGGTGGTGGGGTGAAACTCGCAAGCATCCACAGAACGAAGGGGCTGCAGTGGCCCCACGTTTATCTAGTGGGGCTCGAGCGGGACAGCCTTCCGAACTACTACACCAGGACAAACGAACAGATGCGCGAAGAACGTCGTCTTTGCTTTGTTGGGGTCTGCCGGGCCGAAGACTCCCTGACAGTTACCAGGATTCGTGAGTATCGAGGGTACCAAAAGGCGCCTTCGCCATTCGTCGCAGAACTGGGCCTATCGGAGCCGAAAGACTGAGTTGCAGCACTCATTGGGTCGCATCCGTCATGATGATTTGGTGGCCTAGGTAATTCGAGCAATATTATCTAACACCCGTCGCGGCACCTCAGGAATTGCTATACGGCGCGGGCGGCGGCTCCGCCACCATGCGAAGGGGAAGTAAATCCATTCGACTGCGCACAAATCGTTCCGTGTCCTTATCGAGAAAACAAACATAGCAGCCCTTCATGCCACGACTCAGCAACACCCTGTACGTGTTCTTGACGAGCTGCAGAAAATCCGCGGACGACTGTTTCACCGAGCGGTCACGTGATTCCTTCTTGTTTCCGACCCAGGCCCGTCCGTCCAAGTCATAAGCAAGATCTTTGCCCCATATCACGCCGATGTAGTCAACCTCGAATCCCTGAGCAGTGTAGATGCAGCCTACTTGCTCAATGCCGCCCGGATCGGTAGCCCACAGGTCGGCGGGTGGAATCCCCTTCGCGAGTCGGCCCGAATCGGGCTTCGCGTTCCAAGGCTTACGCCAGCTGCCGATAACAACGTCGTCGACGAGTGTGCCCTCCGGGTTCGGAGCCGACCAATCCCAGCAATAGCCAGCTGCGAGTCGAGCGGTTACGCCGGCTGCGGTCTTTGCACGGATGGCGGCTTCCAGCGACTCCGGAGTAGCAAGAATACGAAAGTCAAAGGCCTCAGCGCCGGTCCACAGCTGGTTGGCAGTACGTTCAATTTGCAAAGTATTGCTGATCCAATTGACAAAGCCGGCAGAGCCGGAGCAACGAAACTGAACCTCCAGTTCGAATTCTGAGACATCGTATTTGAGGTCTGCTGCATGCTGCTTAATGTAGTCGCTCGAACCGATTTCCTTGGGACGCACGCCCTGCCGATCGTCAATAAAGAAAACGGCGACCTTGGCCGCGCGCAGCAATTCCCGAATCTGCGGCTCAGTCGACTGCTTCGCCTTGGGTGTGAATCGATCGTTGCTAGTCTCCCTGATCCGATGCGCCTCGTCACAGATGAGGGCATCGATCTCGCCGGGCGACGCATTTCGGTAATTGTTGAAATACTTAAGCACCGGCCGTGCGCGGCTGCCGACGAGTTTCCAAAGCGTCTTCGTGAAAGCTCGGGACCCAGTCGCATAGTGAGCAGTTCGACCTTCCCCGAGGAAACGAGCCAACAGATTGATTGCAAGTACGGATTTCCCCGTGCCCGGACCCCCGCGGACGATCACGACATGCCGCTTGCCCTGGGTGACCGCGGATGCAACAGCGGCGCGAATCTTCTCGAACACCACGAGCTGCTCATCGAGGAGTACCCAGGGCCCTCTGCCAGCGATCGTCTCGGCAACGTAGTCCATGAGCTTGCGACTTGGTCGATACTTGCTTTGTTCGATTCGGGCAAGGACCAATTCCCCTTTTCCAGTAGGTACACGTCCGCGCAGATAATCCTTCAACCCATCGACCGCGTCTGCCCCGAATACAGGGTAGCGTGCGAGGGTGTCCGAGAACTTCGCTGCCATCAGGGCATCGTCCGATTGAATCTCGTAGTTGTGCAAATATGAACACGCGCCGAGCAGGATGGGATGGTCGCCCTCATAGAAAGCAGAGTGCGTATCAGCCAAATACTGCTGATACTGACCGACCTGGACAGACGGGTGGGCAACTTCCCGATTTTTCCCTCCGACCCAGGTACTGACCAGTCCGTCCGCGTCGGCCGCTTCAGATTCCGACCACTGTTTAAGTTCCACAATGACAGCCTCGTCGCGATGGGAGGCGTCCCGGCCGCAGATCATGAAATCGAGACGGCGAGAGGAACTCGGTAGTTCGTACTCCACGATGACCCCATGGTCATTTAGCTTCGCGTATTGAACAACTTGCGCCATCGCGCGCAATGAGTTTCCCCAGGAGGCCACTTCCGACTTCGCTGCGGGGTAGCCGTAGTATTGGAAAAACGCATCCGAAAGCTTTCTTGCAATCTGATTGCGCACCGTGTCTTCGATGAAGGCTGCCGACATCCCTGCATAGAGTCGCAATGTCAGAGCTCCGTGTATTTCTTACTGCTACCGCGAGCCTTATCCACAGGATATTTCGCAGCAT
Source organism: uncultured Gammaproteobacteria bacterium (assembly GCA_963787695.1). Classification (GTDB taxonomy): domain Bacteria; phylum Pseudomonadota; class Gammaproteobacteria; order Steroidobacterales; family Steroidobacteraceae; genus Bog-1198. The sequence goes on along the minus strand of CAWBDX010000002.1, from coordinate 2,676,953 downwards.
TCACCTGAATCTTGTCAGTGGCCGCCGCCAACAGATCGATGTTTAGCTTGTCCGCAAGCCGAATGAGGTAGAGAAGCACATCCGCGATTTCTTCTCGCACCTTGCCGTGCTGGTCAGGTGTTAGAGCTCTAGAGTCGGCCTCCGGTGCCCATTGGAAATGCTCCAACAACTCAGCGGCCTCCACACTGAGCGCTATCGCCAAGTTCTTGGGCGAATGGAACTGATCCCAGTCGCGCTCTGACGCGAATTGCTGAAGCGCACTGCGTAATTCTTCAAGGGACATTGGGCGATTGCCTGGATTGGAAATGCTCATGCACGGAACCTGTTTTCGTTATGCCACGTCAAGAAATTCCCGGCCAGGTCGGCTTGATAGATCTGCTGGCTGGATACGCAATGGCTGACCATGATGTGCATAGTACTCGCGGCCATTCTGCCATTCCGTCTTAAGTCTGGGACTTACCTCAAGTCGCAGTTCTGGCGTTACGGTCACGTACCCGAGATCGAACAGCTTGTGCAGGTCCGAGCGCAACAAAAGTCCGTTATTCACGCGGTGAGGACCATGCAATGCATAGGGTTTGATATGGGCGGCCTCAAGCACTGGGAGAGTCTTCTCTCCCGTTACGGCGCAGCGTCGCTCGTAGGCATCGGTCACGAGCACGCGGAACGCGCCTTGGCCAAGCCTGCCCCGCGTCAGGTACTCGGCACCGAACCGATCTTGTTCATATGAGCCTTCAGACAACGAAGGCTCTCCAACCTTCTGGTTGTCGGCGAGCGCAGCTTTGACGGAACTCCACAGGGCGCGGCCGTCTGCCATCGCCGTATCGTAGGTCTTGCCCTGCACGATATTCGGCGCCCAGTTATCAGGAACCGGAATCCAGGCCGATCGCGGGAAGAAGAAGGGTTCTGCGAGGACGTTGCACCCAATCACGGGATCGATGGAGGCATCGTCTCGACGATAGCGGCGCACCCGGGCATTTAGGTCCTCAAGCGAGCCGACGCCGTTCTTCAAGCCGAAAGCATCCCAAGCGAGTGAAGCTGGTAGTGCCGAATAGCGCACGAAATGGCCCCCGCCCACGACAAAATTATCGGGACTATGGAGCTTAAAGAGAAACGGTTCACCGGGCTGCAGTGCGCGAAACACTCGCGACCCGCTCGGTTGCCAGAAATTAACCTCGTCCGGGCTGATTCTGTTAGGAACTGGAACCAGTCCTTGTCCGTGACGCCGACCCAGATTTTCATACCGCATCCATAAACACAATTCTAGGCCACCGCTGCAGCGAATGCCGCAAAGAGGTCTCCCGGCAGCGGATGCCTAAGTTGCCAGGTGATGGCCATTGGCAACTCCGATTCGTGCTTTACGTACGTGGCGGGACCAAGGAAGTAGAACGCCCGATCGTCACTGCGGTGGCGCGCAAACAGCATGACGCTGCTCCCAGTCGTTGCATGGTGCTGGTACCGGCGCCCAGTGTCGCTGTCCGCTCGGGTGACCGATTGACTCTCCCAATGGATGAGGTCACGACTAATCGCGTAGTCGCGGTAGCGGGTAGTAGGCGAGAATTGGCCGGTCGTCTTATCGAGGGTAAAGGCGAGAAGATCAGCGCGGGCATTGGACGCCCAATAAACACCGGTCTGCCACGGTGCCACCCTGGCGCCGTCCCCGACATCAAACGCGGCGAGGATCTCGACGCGCGTGTAGCGTCCGTGAACCTCGAGAGGCACATCACTATGCGTGGAAAGAGGAACCGAGACGTGCTCAATCCGAGCAGCCAGCGCGTCAAGCAGATCGATCAGCTCCGCTCGCACCTGCGGATGGCTCCACAGCAGTACCGCACCCTCACTCAGGGGCGTATCCCTGTTTACTGCACCGGAGACCAATGAGCCAACCAGCATGCGAAGCAGGCGTCGCTCTCGTGGGCCAAGTTGCCCGGGGTCCGGCGCTTGCTTGTTTTCGAGCAAACGCCGATAGACAGAGATGCGCAGCATGTCATCGACGTGGAGCAGGCGCCCGCAGGCACGCCTGAGCGTCACTTCTTGCGGGCCATTTGGCTGATTGGTTAGACCAGCGTCCGCACGAAGATCCGACCAACTCCTATTTCCGGCATATACGTCCTCGAGTTCCAATCCGGTCTCCTCGAGATAGCGAGCCAACGTGCAAATCGACTCTTGAACAGTGAGCTCTCGCAGCGCCTCCACCCGTTCAGCCCACCTCGACGGCACTGCGTTCTTGATGCTTTCAATCACAATGCTCGCCGCAACATGATCCAATTCCATGTGGCAGCCAGCAGGAAGGAAAGGGAAACCCGCTTCAATCTGGGCTACAAGCTCCTTACGTGTTCCGCCAAGTAGGGCCCGGAAGCGACGGTCGAATCGAAACTCTTTTCGATGGTGACCGACAAAATCGAGGACCGTGCAGACTGACTTCCCGATGCTGCGTCGAAGGCCGCGGCCAAGCTGTTGCAAGAACAGAGTTGCGCTATCGGTCGGGCGCAGCATTAACAATGTATCGACGGTAGGGACGTCGACACCCTCGTTAAAGAGGTCCACCGAAAACACAATGTTAACGCGCCTCGAGGCGAGATCTGCCAGGGCGGCACGGCGTTCGGAATCCGGTGTATCGGACCAGATTGCAGTGGCCGCTATCCCGGCGGCGCAAAACACTCTCGCCATAAAGCGCGCGTGCTCTACGCTGACGCAAAACCCAAGTGCGCGCATCCGCGCGAGATCGTCGACACGTTGCTCGAGTTCCTTTAGAGCAAATTTGGCCAGAGCATCGTTGGCCGTCAGGAGGTTGGAGAGTCCCTCGACATCGTAGCCGCGCCCGCGCTTCCAAGGGATGTCGCGTAAGTCGAGGCCGTCGTGGATTCCGTAGTAAGAGAACGCCACCAGGCGCTGCTGATCGATGGCATCCCACAATCGAAGCTCGGCGGCGATGCGCCCATCGAACCATTCGAGGATCGGCAGGCCGTCACTTCGCTCCGGCGTCGCCGTGAGTCCAAGTAGCTCAACCGGCCGCACATGATCTAGAAGAATCCTGTACGACTGGGCTGCGGCATGATGAAATTCGTCGATGATTACAATATCAAAATGCGACGGATCCAGGTGTGCAAGCCCCGACGCATTAAGGCTCTGGATTGATGCGAAGACGAATTCGAACTTCTCGGGCCGGCGGCCGCCCACCCACAACTCGCCGAATAATGGATCGCGAAGAGCCTGTTGGAATGTGGCGCGGCTCTGAGTCAGGATCTCTTCGCGGTGGGCCACAAAAAGGAGTCGTGCCCTAGGAAGGTTTTCACGCAGCGCTAGATAATCAAGGGCCGCCATGACCGTCTTCCCTGTACCGGTCGCAGCCACTAGAAGATTGCGGTGGTGCCCCTGTTGTCGGGATAGAGCTATCTGCTCCAGCAGCCGCTCTTGGAACGGTTCGGGTCGCAGGTCGGTGGGACTGATAAGAATCGTCGCTCGCGAGTCGCTCGAGCATTCCGCGCGGCTGCGGAATTCCTCGCGATCATAGGGTACGAAGTCCGGGTTGTGCCAATAGCTTTCAAAGACTGCGGCTACTTTGTCGATGACATCCGGATTGCGGGCACCCGAAATGCGAACATTCCACTCTAGCCCACTAATCTGGGCCGAATGCGTGAGATTCGAAGAACCAATGTAGGCCGTGGAAAATCCGGACTGACGGTGCAGTAGCCATGCCTTCGCATGAAGACGCGTGCCCGTCGTGTCGTAGGACACTCGGATATCGGCGCCACCGTCCTGCAACTCATCGAGCGCGCGTGCCTCAGTCGACCCGGTATACGTGGTGGTCATTACTCTAAGGCCGCGACCTGCCGCGCAATGGGCACGCAAGGTTGGCATCAGCGGCGCGATGCCGCTGCGGCGGATGAAGGCCATGACTACGTCAATTCGATCCGCGGAATAAATTTCTGTAAGTACTTGGTGGCCGACGCGCGGCTCGCCAGGCGCATTGGTAAGAAGTGTCGTATCCAATAGCGGGATCAGTGGCTCCGCAATTGACTCCGGCCGTCCGTCCGGCAAGTGACCAACGACACTGTGCAGCACCTCACCCAGTTCAACGGGCAGCTCAGCCGCAAGCTCGTGGGCTGACGGCAAGGTTCGAATCATGTCGATAAGTCGCCGTGCAAGATCGATTCCGATCGCCGCCCGCTCACCTTCGTCGATTGCCGCTATGGCGCGTTCGATAACCCGGGCCATATGCAGTGCAATACGATCCGGAGCCTCGGGTGCCCGCAAACGCCCGCGGATGGCCTCGAGGTTACCGCCAAGCAGGAGAAGTTGTTCCTCGAGCGCCTCCGTTACTAGAATTTCGTAGAGACCTCGGCTGGGTGCAGTCATTTCAACAAGTCTACTGGCTTTCCTTAGATTCGAGGAAATCGACGAGGTCCATGCAATTCTCGCGAAACCGGCGCAGAGGGTCCCTTGATCACCTCACGCGTCAGTGGGGCTTTTCTAACCGTTGGCTCACATTCAAGAATCTCTGGGTGTCCGCATGAGTGGTTCGAAGCTCGAAGGGACAGAAAAGTTGGAAATTCTGATAATCGCAAATCGTTGATTTTTAACAACCACGCTCGCGGGATGTCCATTGCAAATTCGCCAAAAAGCACGACAAAGCACCACTGAGTTACGCAAAAGTCCCGCAACCACCTGGCTCTTCTTTGGCTATGTAGTTGGCACCATGATGTGGGGCAGCCCGGGCGCAAGATGGCCGTTTTAAACCTACGTGGTCGGGACTTTGCGGGACTTTGAACCGACGGGCACGAGGGCAACTACCTGATCATCCCGCAAAAGTCCCGCGACCTCGCGGTCTTTACGGCGCGGTGGATGCCGTAGGTTCAAATCGTGGGCACGCTTCGCGAGTTTCCCACAGATCATTCCGCTCAAACAAGCTGGACCAGCCCTGAATTAGTCCGATTTGGTCGGCGGTGCAGCGAAGGCTCTGTTTCGCTTGCCAGGGAGGTGCCCGCGCCTTTTGATGATGTCCCGAGCGATTTCGTGAAACCGCTTCTGTTCCTGACTCCCTGCGTAGGTTTTCGCGAGTAGCCTGACTGGTCGTTGCGGCGCGAGCGCAATATCTTCGATCAGCACGGGCGGCCATTCTCGCCCTTGAATAGCCATGACAGCCGTGCACCCAGCCAACTCCATCTTGTAGCACTGCGTATTCCCGATCTCTGTTCGATACGGGTAGAAGGTTGGGGCAACGCCCGGAGCAGCGTCAAATTTCTCAAGAACGACTGGGAAGCAATCAGGCGTTCCAGGGTCGTTCGTCTCGATCATCTTTTTCACCGACCGTTCCCAACGCCCGAGATCGACGGCCCGAACCTCCTGTCTACTTGAGGCGGAAGCGCGCCAAAGGATCGACAGAACAAACAACTTGAGCTTCGCGCCATCAGCTTCCAGGTGTTCCCAGGCGAATAGTTCCCCGTCGAAAATAATCGGTGTCAGTTGCTCAGCGTGGAAAAATTGATGCCCATACCGATCAAACTCGTTGAAGCCAGATTCGCATGTGGCACACACGAGGGCATCATCGTAAACGCCGGTCCACGTTCGGCGGGAGTGGCCCTCCCTGTTCGACAAAATATAGTTTGGCTCTCCCTCGACCGAATGCGCGCGGATGAAACTTTGCGGCACGATGTGCGCTTGGACTGACGCTTCATTGATCCCGCAGAAACGGCAGATTGGCCGTGTCTTCATAAGAATATGGTACGCCCCATTTGCGGGGCGCGGAACGACGATATCGAGCTAGCTATCAGAGTGGCGGGCGAAGTGATTTCGAGAATTAACGCTGGTTGCGTTTGGTTGAGCGCTTCGAGCGCTTGTGCAATGGCCGCGAGGATTTCGGGGTCGGGTGCGTCATCACTTTCCATGCTTGATTTCTCGCCGGGTCGCGGTCATCGAATCCATTAAAACGTGAGCCCTAGACTCTTTGTAATTTCTTCTGCACAAGGGCTCATCCTTGGCTCGATGGGCTTATCTCCGACCCGGATGCAACTAACCCACACCAGATTATTACCTTTGAGTGCACCAACCCTAAGAACACGACCGGCGGTGGTTTTCCCGACAAGTGAATTGATCCGCATTATCGCGACCTTGCGCCCGTCTTTCAGTATAACTTCGTGAGTTTCATCGCCAGTAATCTGAGAGCAGGTATTGGCGTCGCCTCCACTTTCGCTACATGTTTTCTTCGCATTCTGCTGTGCTTGCTTCATCACATATGCAGCCCACTTTCCGACTTCGTCGGTGGTGATTAAATCGTCTGTGGCGCCACCTGCATCCTGCGCAATTGTCTGCACTATTATCGAGCTGTCCGCCGTGTTCATCGCATGACCCACAGCTCTAGTAACCGGGTCGTCGGTGCTATTATGGGCACCGGATTGGCTTGAGACCCCAGTCTTAGAATGTGATGGGGCTTCAACCAACACTGTCGCAGTAACAAACGCCATTGCCAGCCCGAGAGAAACGATAACTCCCAACACATTGCCGATGGTCCGATTCTGAACGGCCTTAGAAGCTAGGGTTCGGAGGAGAAAGCTCATCGTGAACGCGGCGGCAAAGCCCGCTGTCATGACCAGATAGACGGACGCACCTGCCTCCAATGCTGATAGGTGTATATATATTGGAAGTTTTCCGCATAGTTGCGCCGCTGAAGCGCCCGGAATGAAATCCAGGATCATCCACCCGGAGCCGCTAGTTTTGGGTGCAGTGGCATTCATTTCGGCTTCCACGCGCAGACGTAGCTCAGCAACGCGTCGGCCATCGAATCAGGCGCCACCGGGGCCCACTCGGGCGCAGAATACGATGTTGTGCTGTTAGTTCCATCTTCATAGAACCATTGCACGCCGTCGGTCATCGAGTTTTTTTGCTGGCAATCGAAGGCTGTTCTCATAAGAACGTATGCCACATATCGATTCTCATAGATGCCGGCACCCTTATTACTGTGCGGCGGCATGACAAACTTGAACCACGCGCGCCGAACAGCACCCGAGATGGACACGCTCGCGTTGTCGATCATCACCACTTTGTTTGGGTTCGTCAGTGGAACGGAAATCCAGTCCGACGCCTTCGAAATACCGCCAGCCAGCAGCAACAGTCCAAGAACTATTGTTTTTTGCATTCCACCTCCCTCACGATTACTTAGAAACTCGCCGCCCAGTCAGTCCAATCCCATCATCTTGCTAGCAGTTTCCGCCGACCTTGCGCGACGCGCGCGCTTAGCGATTCGTTCGACGGCGCGGCTAACGATAGCCCGACGGTATTTGAGTCGCCGCGCCATCGCCTCGACATCCTTCTCGATCATTTGCAGTAGTCTGGGAAGTGCGCGCTCCTGCACAACATCTATTTGATAGTTGCGATGAATTCCCTTCGATGCGACACCCTGCCTAAACTGCGCGTGACCGATGGCTCGCACGGCGGCGGAAAGGCGACCGGAACGCAGCTCTAGCAACTCACCTTGCACAACTAGGATCGGGTAATAGATTTGCAAATTCACGTGTTCAACGCCGTTGAATCGCCAACTCCGAAGGTGTTCGTCTCGAAAGTAATCGACCGCATCACAGAGCTTCTTCATCGTGTCGAAATGAGAGCCTTCGTGTTGCGCCATCCACTCGGGACTTGGGCCGCCCCCTTTCTTGGGCGTAAATGAGCAATACTGAGAGGCAGTGCGGCCACGACAGTAGTGATGCCATTTCTCCGCATTGATATTTTCCAGAAGCGACACAGATTCTCCCCACGCGCCTTGCTTTGGCCAGACTTTCATCGGCAGACCAGACACTGCAATCGCATCCTTGTGCAAGAAGGCTACAATGGGGGTCTTCGTAAAGAAGACGATTGGCTGTGGATTGTTGATGCACTCAATCGTCAGCACAGGCCATAGGAAGTCGAGGCGATCTCCGCAGTTCCGAGCTGTCAACGCGTGGATGTCTAATTCTCTCGACTTACCTGTTTCTGCGTCCTCATAATTCGCGTTCGATTGAACAAAGTAGCCGCGCCGCTTGAGTAAAGCATCGACTCTAGTCTCAAGAAGATAGCCCGAACGCGCCAACGCGTCGCGAATTTCATCCCTGCTAATTATTGGTTGCTTAGCCATCCGCTACTCGATTAATGCCGCCTTCGGCGTGCGCTGCGCCGTCCGCGATCCGCAGTGGGAACATTGTTGTTATGCGCATTCCTTCGCCTCCCTTGCGGCAGTTTCCCACGCATCCCTACATCGTCACAACAGCGCGGCCCTCTGCACCGAAATCGCCGCCTCAATCTTCCGAAGGCGATCCGCCGCGCTTTCAGTCCCGCGCCAGAACTGGCCACCTAACCTGTTGGGGGCGCCTCAGGTGGAGCGGCCTTACCAGCTTCAAGGGAGTTTCGAAGCCACTTGCGCCACCCGGCGAGCACCCCCTTAAAGTCCCAAACCGCTACTACGCCGTCCATTAATGAGAGCATTACGCGATTCACCGTGTGTACGGCCCAGAATGCTACCGCTGGCGTTCTCATCACCACCCACCAGGTTTCGGCGTCCATCGTGTTTCGCTTGGAATCATCGATAGGCTGGCATAGTCCGCGCTGAGCAAGGGATGCGACAGCTTTGCTAAGCGCATCATTCGCCTCGGTGGAGACCGGCTTCGGATGAGCTATAGCATTGCGGAGCTGCAAAACCTGACGAAATGATTGTATGGGCTCTTGTCCGGCAGTGAAGTCCTTAAGATCAAGAAGGAATCCAGCACACAAATACCTCGACAGCACTTGTGCTTTGTCGTCCTCGAGCGAGGTCAGCACTCCGCTGATGCGCACGATACGCTCCAACGAGGGATCGGTGAGGCCGCGCCCTGGGATCTCTGAGACAAATCGGATGGTGCCGGCGATGTCGTTGATGAAACCTTCCGCTGCGCTCGCAGCCAGAACTATGGCCAGCAGCGTGTCGTCGGTCAAATTGTCTTTCGCAGATTGCTTTGCGCGTTCGGCCGCCTCATAGGCCATCCGCAGCAAACCGCCGGAGTAGTAGTGGGAACCTGGCATGCGGCGCATATTCCGTCGATGTCTCATCGGCGTCAATCTAGTGGACCGCCCGAGGCCATGCCAGCGGCTCGACTGGGTTTCGCTGACGCCCACTTCCTTGAGGGTTTTTTCGGTGCCGTCACGCTGCAAGGCCCGATGCTTTCCGCGCTTCTCGCGACCGTTCAGCCTCGCGCAGCCCGCCTTCTGGCTTGCCTTACCTCAGCTCGCCGAGTTTCCATTTTTTCCATAGCTCAGCAGCCATATAGCAATCTCGCCAATTGCTTTCCTCGTACACATCTTGCGTTGGGGACGCCGGGATCGGGATACCGCTGCAAAAGAGGGTATATCTGTACGTCAAGCCGCCCGAACCAATTATTGTTTTGGGTCCGGGCCAGAGAACCTCGGACGTAATTTCGAGCATGTCGTCATGCGTACCTCGAAGCTGCAGCTCCTCGGCTGAAGCGAGGCCAAGAATTCTCGCTATTTGAGGCAAGTCGTAGAGATTGCCGTTGAAACTCACGATAGTTCCACAGCAAGAGACTATTCGGCGCGCGCCCTCAATCTGGGTAGTGCCGTGGTATGGGGTGTAGATGGCCGTGTGCACATCGAGCACCCCGACGATTGTCGTACCCCAATCGAATGACAAAACTTCGCTCATCGGTGGCCCGTTACATCCTTGGGTCGCCACCGCATCTTACCGCCGGCCAGCGCACCATGATCGTCGCGAAGATCTACCCCGAGGCGGCGAAGCGCGGGCGTGGAAATAAATCCTCCCTGACGGAGCAATTTAGCAGCGGCAAGTTGGCTGAGGCCCGCCTGGTGCTCAAGATGCTGCGGGAATTGGCGGATCAAGGCGAGCCGAGCCGGTTCGCAGCAACTCGCGGAGAAACCTAAAACGGAGTAGAGATATACCCCCAAATAACAACGAAGAGGGCATTTCACAATGAGTAATGCTGCAGGCCAGTTGAGTTCTCTAATGGCGATAATCGCAATGGCGGTGGTCCTGTTCCTAGTTTTCCGGTTTATTGTGCTTTGGTATTGGCGCGTGAATGAAACAGTCGCGCTGCTTAGGAGCATTGACGAAAAGTTGGGGCGGATGGCGCGCGGTACTGCAACCGTGGTCGAAGATGGCCAGACAATGTACCCACGGTAGGCCAGGCAGAGCCATCGCCTGGGCGTGAAATCCCGGCGGCCGACGGGCAGAAACCGGCCATGAACGGGCATTGGACCCATTGAAATCGTCGCTCTGAAGCGGCCACTCAAGCCCGACAAGATCCCGTTGTGCAGTCTTGCTTACGCGTCCAGTGCCTGATGCGTGGGGAGGTACTTTGGGCCAATAGACTGCTCGTATGCGACCGTGGCAGTTTTCCGAGCGAGTACCTCGTCAAGAATCCCATTGACCACCGGAAAAGCGAGATGACGCATGAGTGACGCTCCACGCAATTCCTCAAAGCGCGACCCGTCACGCCCCTCTGTGGGGCCGGATGAGATCGACCGGACAATATTGCCGGTTCCCGAACCCTCCTATCCGCCCATTACTGAACTCGATGCCCGCAAAGCCCAGGCGCCTCCGCGGTTCGAAGTGAAGGCGCCTAAAGGCGCGCCCAACGTGGTGGTCATCCTTCTCGACAATTTGGGCTTCGGCGATCTATCGACGTTTGGAGGGCCAATCCAGATGCCGACGCTCGATCGACTGGCGCAGACCGGGCTGCGCTACAACAATTTCAAAGTCCCCCCGTTGTGTTCGCCCAGCCGCGTGGCCTGCATAACAGGTCGCAATAGCCATAGCGCGAACTTCGGCGTGATCTCGGAGATTGCCACCGGTTTCCCGGGCTACACCGCGGTGCGCCCCAGTAGCGTCACGAATCTGCCCGAGATCCTACGACTCAATGGCTATAACACCGCCATGTTCGGCAAGTGTCACGAGCTTGCGCCGTGGGAAGGCAGTGATGTAGGGCCGTTCGACCGCTGGCCGGTGCATAGTGGTTTTGAGAGGTTCTACGGCTTCATGTCCGGCGAAGCGGATCTCTTTCATCCTGTCATTTACGACAACATGACCCGGGTGGATATACGCCCCGATGCCGATTACTACGGCAGTACTGACATCACCGATAAGGCGATCCTCTGGCTGCGCTCGCAGCGTTCGCTCGCCCCCCAAAAACCATTTTTCGTCTACTACTCGGCAATTGGTACTCACGGCCCATTCCACGTGCCCGAGACGTGGCGCGACCGGTACAAGGGCAAGTTCGATCAGGGCTGGGACCAGGTGCGTAAGGAAACGTTGGCGAGGCAGCTTGCGCTGGGGGTCGTGCCCCCGGGCACGGATCTCGCGCCCAAGCCGCCGGGAATCCAGGAATGGGACGACTTGACGGCCGATGAGAAGAAGGTCTTTGCCAGGTACATGGAGATTTACGCGGCCTTTGCCGAGGTGACCGACTACGAAATCGGGCGGTTCCTCGACGAGATCGACACCTTGGGCCAAATGGACAACACGCTGATCTTCTATATCACCGGCGACAACGGTTCGGTCTTCCAAGGCGGCCTCAACGGCGCCTTCAATGAGTTGTCAGTGTTTAACGGGATACCGGAGCCCCTGGATATTCCGCTGAAGCACTTCGATGAAATCGGCGGCCCCAAATCCCATATTTTGTACAACAATGGTTGGGCTTTCGCCGGTGCCACGCCCTTTGGGTGGGGCCACCAGGTAGCCTCCTACGGCGGGGTTTGCCAATCCATGGCAGTCCACTGGCCGAAGGGCATCGCGGAGAAGGGCGGCCTGCGTACGCAATGGACGCACATGACGGATATCGCTCCGACGGTGTTGGAGGCAGTGGGTGTGCCCGAACCCACTGTTGTTTATGGCGTCAAGCAGAAACCCCTCGAGGGCGTGAGCCTGCTCGACACCTTGAATAACCCCGAGGCAAAGTCGCGGCACACCACGCAATACTTCGAGATGGCGGGCAACCGGGGCATCTACCAGGACGGCTGGTTCGCCACCACGGTGCACCGCCCGCCGTGGGAGCCGAAGCCGCGGGCGACATTTGAGAATGACAAGTGGGAGCTTTACAACGTCGAGGAAGATTTCAGTTGTGCGCACGATCTTGCTGCGAAGTATCCCGACAAACTTGAGAAGCTAAAGGCCGTCTTCCTGGAAGAGGCGGTCAAGTACAACGTTCTTCCTCTTGATGACCGCGCTTGGGAGCGTTTCAACGCAGCTCTCGCGGGTCGTCCGGATCTAATGGAGGGTCGCAGCGAGATAACGGTCTATGAGGGAATGAAGGGAATTCCAGAAAATGCCTTCATCAATATCAAAAACCGCTCCTTTGTGGTCACGGCCGACATTGAGGTCCCGAAGGCTGGCGCAGAGGGGGTGGTCATCGCCCAAGGTGGAGAAATGGGCGGCTGGAGCCTCTACGTCAAGAACGGCGCACCCCGGTTTGCCTGGAACTTTCTCGGTCGCGGGATCTACAAGATCGCCGGCCCCGCTCGTCTGCCGGCCGGGCGGGTGACGCTCCGCTTCGAGTTTGCTTACGATGGTGGTTTGGGCGCGGGGGGTGACGGGGTGATCTTCGTCAACGGTGAAAAGGCTGGCGCAGGGCGGATCGAGCACACTCAGCCCTTCGCATTTGGCGCGGAAACGACGGATGTCGGCGAGAACCTCTATACGTGTGTGAGCGATGACTACAAACAAGGCGAGAACAGGTTCACCGGGAAGATTCACAAAGTGACCGTCCAGGTCGGAAAGTCCAACCTCAGCGTGGAGGCCCAGAGGACTATCGAAGAATTGCGCATGAAGAAAGCGCTGTTCGTGTGAGGCACGCAGTATCTTCCGAATGATTGGCGAGCCTGCTATCTGCCGATAGCGCTATACGTCCTATAGGCGGTGATCCGCACTGCGGTGTCTCGCGCGAAAGAGGGAGAGAAGGATTGATTGCATCGACTGAACGAGAGCATATCTCTGGAATCCCCCAGAGCCGACTGTCGCATTAGTCTCCTTGGGGGTCGACACGAGTCGATGGGCGGCCATCGTGTCGGCGTCGGGCAGTTGCCGGCCAAAAGTTCCCGGTGGCCGCGCCGAAATGCCCGCCTGTTACCTGACGCTCGCGGATTCCCCGTGCCGGTAGGTCCGGTTAGGGTGAATCGGGTCAAAGGTCCAATGGCCGACCCGGCATCGGAGTTGTAGCTTCCTCAGAACGGGCCAACAAAAATCTCAGTGATCGAAGGCGCCGTGCCCGAAGGAGTATCTATGGCCGACGAACCAGTCGTCCGAGGCAAGCCTCGGGCTTCAACCACGAAGAGAGTCCTGATTACCCTTGGCGTACTCGCGCTGATCGGCGCCGTAACGGGCATCGGACTGCTTCTCGCCTATCCGGCAGCGACCGTGTTCGCCGGCGGTATGGCGATGAATTTCCTAAAGACTCTGGGTGCGCCGGCCGGCACGCTAAGTCAGGAATCAAATCCCGCTTACAAAGGCCCAGAGACCGCCGTGACTTCCGCTGCCGCCGAAGCGACCCCGGCAGGGAATGACGCCGCTGAGGAGTGGCCGAGCTATAACCGAACTCTTTCTTCGGATCGCTATTCACCCTTGAAGCAGATCAACACGACCAATGTGGGGAAGCTGCGGGTGCTCTGTACCTACGACGTCCGCGAATTTACCTCCTTCGAGTCCGGCCTGATCATGGTGAACAATGCGCTGATCGGCACCACTGAACACGATACTTTCTCAGTTAACCCCGCGACATGCGCCGAGAATTGGCGAACGCACGAGTCCTATACGGGCGGCATGTTGCCGGCCATCCGTGGCGCTGCCTACATGGACGGGATGTTATTTCGCGGCACCACCGACGGGCGCGTACTGGCTTATGAATTCAACACCGGAAAGCGAATCTGGGAAACGAGGATCGCGGACCACCAGTTGAAGGAGTCGGTGCCGGCGGCTCCGATTGCGTACGACGGACTCGTATTCATTGGCAATGCGGGCGGTGATTACAAGGGCGGCAAGGGCCACATGTATGCGCTCGACGCCAAGAGCGGGAAGATTGTCTGGGAGTTCTTTCTCGCACCCAAACAGGAGGGCGACACGGTTCGTGGCCCTCTAGGGGCAACGCCGCTTGATACTTCGACCTGGCAAAACGCGCCGGGCATACCGATAAGCGGTGGCGGCACTTGGACCTCCACCACACTCGACACAAAGACCGGTGCGCTGTACGTGCCCGGCGGAAATCCAGCGCCGGATTTTGACGTCGGCGTTCGGCCGGGAGGGAATCTCTATACTGATTCGGTGGTCGTGCTTGACGCGAAGACCGGGAACTACCGCTACCACTACAAGATAGGTGCCAACGATTGGCACGATTGGGACGTGTCGAACCCTCCGGTCCCGATTCAGACTCGGGGAGGCAAGCAAGTCCTGGTGGTATCTGTCAAGAACGGATACCTTCACGGCTTCGATCTCGGTAACAACCAGCTCCTCTACCATGTACCAGTGGCCCAGATCGAGAATGCCGACGTACCTTTCAACCTTGAGAAATACGTTCACTTCTGTCCGGGCGCCTCGGGCGGCGAGGAATGGAACAGTCCATCCTATGTTCCGACGACCAACCTCATCCTGACCGCGACGGTCAATTGGTGCGCGTCGGCGCGGCTGCAAGACGACAAACAGCTGCGGAAGAAGGCACTCGGGGAACTCTGGGCAGGGCAAGGGACGCTCAATCCCTTCTGGTGGTTTGGCAAACGCGCTCAGGCCGATGGGCACTGGTCCGGCTGGGTCTACGCGACCGACGCTGATACCGGCGTATGGAAGTGGCGTGTCAAATCCAACTACCCGATTGTCGCGGGTTGGACGCCAACGGCCGGCGGCCTGCTGTTCTTCGGCGATGTGGGCGGCAACCTCTACGCGCTTGATTCCTCCAACGGCCAGAAACTTTGGGGCCAGGCACTCGATGGCGCACTGGCTGGAGGCGTGATTACGTATATGGCGAACGGTGCGCAGAAAGTAGCCGTGGCTGCCGGCTTTACGCACCCCGAGTGGCCAACGATTATCAGGTCCGCAAAGATTGTGGTGCTGGGGCTCGACGAAGGAGCGGTCGCAAGCCGATGAACGGGCTCTCTGAGATACGTTCATTTTCGTTGCCATATAGCGGTCAGTCGTAGCCGGCAGCAGAGGGTCGTGTGCCGACCGATGAGCTTCTCCAGACCGGTCATTGCGAATTGGATACCGATACTCTCAGGAGTAACTTGCCACAGCACCGAAACCGCACGGCGCAAATACAGGAATTCTTAACGAGCCATTTCGATTTCACGAACCCGCGGTTTGCGAGCGTGCTCTAACAGTTTCGTGGCGATATGTTCCTTCTCTGTTAACGGTCTCGGCATCTGCTCCACGTATCGCCTGACCTGCGCCGCAAGGTCGGCGTGCCCTTGGCGAGTAAGCTCATCGCTCACCGCCAGCCATCCACGACGCACTTCCCCGCGCGTGCGGAGCAGTTTCGCCTTACCAGATTCGACCTGCAGTTTGCCTTTCACTAACTCACCGTGTACGACTTCGACGCGCTTTCGGAAATGGGTCGACTCGCCTCGTGCCATTGCTCGATAGATGCCATCTGACTTTTGGGGCCTCGTTTCTCCCCGGACGCGCCGCGGCGTCGCGTTTGCAGCTACCCCCAATGCCCGAAGATGGTGAGCGAACCCCTCTCGCCATTTCCGCAACGTGGCATTGCGAACGTACAGCCGCTGTCCCTGCTCGCTTCTAGCCTTGAGAACCAGATGGACATGCGGGTGAGGCTCATCGGTGTGCAGAGCCATCACGTAGCGATGCTTAAGTGCAAACTCCTCTCTGGCGAAATTCCGCACCGCTGCCTGGACCTTCTCAGGTGGGGTTCCTGCAGGCATAGAGAATATGAGTTTATAAACGAGCCTTGGCGGCTGCTTCGGCTTATTGGGAGTCAGGTTGAGCTTTCCGCGTTTCTCAATCAGATCAAGATTCCACTCTTCCAGTAGGGCGTTCCCGATGTGTTCGTCTTGTAGGATCTCTCCGTCGTCGGTTTCAAGCTCCACCTCACCCTTCCGACCGATATAGCCAAGATGCCCCTGGACCGCTCCTGAGCTGCTCGAGCCTTTATTGATTACCTTGAGCATGACTTCGGGGGTGCGCCCTACGGTCCGGGTAATGAGTTTGATTTGGCTTATCGACAGCGGGCGCCCGCGGCCGGGACCGCCGCGTCCGTAGCTGACAGGGTCGAAAAACGGTTCCAGTTCGTCGTCAGTCACTTTTGGTCCTCGTACCCTTGTTGCCAACTCTTCGCATTCGCCAGGAGCAATCTCTTGGTGTTGACGCGCAGAGCCTCGCAGATCGTTAGCATGGCTCGAAATTGGCTCGACTCAGGGTCGGACACCTGCACTCCCCGGTTAGCAGCCCGAGCGATCTGATTGATATTTCTGCCTAGCTTGCTGAGCTCCGTCACGATTCTCTCCAGAGTCAGCCACTCAGCCTTCGGTAGCGGCGCAAGAGATCTGAGGTGAGAGCGGGTCAGGACCGACAGATAGGTTGCGGCCGCCATCCCCCGTGCCGCCGCACGTTCGCGCAACAACATCTGATCGTCGGGGCGAATTCGCACCGTCAAACGCGAGTACCGCGAGGCCCGCTCTGCGTCCCCTGGTGACCCCACCTCCGCGGCAGTAGCGCCCTGCAGCATCAGTTCTACCAGGCGCTTCAAGAGTGCCGAGTCTGACAACCCCTGGTGACGCGCCACCGCCGCGAAACGCTCCTTCGTCTCCCGCGTCACCCAAGTAGTGAGATGTGTTCCATCGCTCATCGTGAGCGACAGTTGTAGCAAATAGCAGCCGTAAGGCAATCCTGCGTTTCGCTCTATTTTCAGTGAAACTCAAACAAGACCTGTAAATTTAATTTTTGTACGACGCAACTTGAGTACGTCGAATAGAAGCCGGTGCTCCCAGGACCGGGAGCCGATTTTACAGCATAGGCCGTCGCTGGACACCTTTGGCCGAGGTCGACTAATCGGTGAAAGTCAACGTCGCGACCATTGAGTGTCACCTGGGGCGATGCTATTGATGATGGTAATGGAAGTGGCACCTGGATTTCTTGGCGCGCTGTTCTGCGGCTCGGGCGGCTGCGAACTGGCTTTTAGCGCGCAATCACTCTCGTACGGTAAGGCAGGCCAAAAAGTCTCCGGGTTACCTCTAGAGGCCATTACGGTTGCGACGGCCAAAGTCGGCATGATCTGGTCGACGATCACTATCTCGACCTCCAATCAGACAATTGCCCTGAATGGCGTGGTGAACAGCAGGGCCAGTCACTTTATTGGAGTTCTGCGGAGTGCAATTGGTCAGGCTATGCTTGACGCGATTACTCGACACGAGCCCGAACTCCAACAAGTCGCCGCGGGGATATTTAGCCTGCTGTCGGGACCTCGGTATCTGTCGCACCGAGATATTGAGACTTGGAAATCGAGGATCGCGGACACTAATCATGAATTGCTCGCACGAATCCTGCCGATCTTCGGCAATTCTCTATTGCCGCGCGAAAAATTAAGTGCAAAGACCCGAGCCTGCCTCGACCTCCTTGTGGATGCAATGTCGGGCACCCAAGATCAAATCAAAAGGCGCAATGAAAGATTCGTGACCGACGAGATTGTCCGGTGCAAAGAATTTTTTGATGGCGTGGAGAAAACGCCACTCACGAAAGAGCAACGTATCGCTTCCGTAGTGTTTGAGGACAGAAATCTTCTGGTGGCTGCGGCGGGATCTGGCAAGACATCAACGATTGTTGGAAAAATTGGCTATGCCCTCCTGACAAAGCAATACGCGCCAAAGGACTTTCTGGTATTGGCATTCAATAGCGATGCAGCTGCTGAACTGGATGAACGTATCAATGCGACGCTAGTGCCCAGCTGCCGGACGGTGTGCGGATTAATGCCAAAACCTTCCACGCGCTTGGGCTTGAAGTCATGGCCGCCGCCGAGGGAAAGAAACCCTCGGTGGCTAACTCCGCAGAAGGCAGAGGACCCGCGGACACCGTGTTTGTGGTGCGGCTCGTGCGGCAATGCATTCGAAGCGATCGCGGCGTTTGCGGCCGACTGGGTCATGTTTCGTACGGTGTGCTTCAAACCGGCAAGGAACCCGGCCGAATTCGAATCACTGGTGACTGGAATGAGTTTGTTCGGGCCAAAGGCTGACTACAGCGACGGTAAGCGTGGTTTCCTTACGATCCAAGGGGAGATCGTCAAGTCACAGGGTGAGCTAGCCATCGCTAACTGGCTTTATGTGCATGGTGTGGAGTATGAGTATGAACGCCCGTATGAGTACGACACGGCGGACCAGTCATCACCGTCAGTACCGGCCGGATTTCTACTTTCCAGCAATCAAGACCTATCTTGAGCATTATGCGCTCGATAAGGACGGGCACCCGCCAGCGGCTTTCGGGGCGAAGTATCTCGAATCAATGCAGTGGAAGGCACAACTGCACGCTGAGAAAGCCACCGCCCTCATCATCACCACTTTTAGCGACTTCGTTTCAGGCAAGTTGTTCGCCAAACTGGAGAAGGAACTCAAGGCGCGCGGCCAGAGATTTTCGCCCCGGCCGATTGACGTGGTGCTTAAACGCCTCAACAAGCTCCAGAAAGCGAATTTCAGCTCCTTCCTCCGGACCGCCCTGAAGCACGCAAAATCGAACGAGGTCGATGAAGAAACGCTGCTATCACGCGCTGAGAGCAGTCCAGAGCCCTTTCGTGCACAGATATTTGGACGCATTCTTTGGAAATTGATGGTGGCCTACGAGGCTCAATTGCGGCAAAACGGTGAGATCGATTTTGAGGATATGATTATTCAGGCGGCTCATGATGTTGCGACGAACCGGTACAGACATGACTTCAAGCTGATACTGGTCGATGAATGCCAGGATATGTCCCAGGCGAGGGCGAAGCTTATTAAGGCTCTGCTGAACCAGGTTCCCGACTGCAAGCTGTTTGCAGTGGGTGACGACTGGCAATCTATCTACCGCTTCGCTGGCTCTGACATCGATGTCTTCACACGGTTTGCGAATCATTTCGGCGTCACCGCGACTAATTATCTGACGCAAACCTTCCGTTCCAATCAAGGCATCACCGATGTCGCTGCTGCATTTGTTCAGAAAAACCCAAGTCAGATGAGGAAGCGAGTTCGGGCTAGCGATCCAACATCTGCGGGAGCCGTCATCGTCCGACGATATACGATGCGAGAAGAGATGGCTGACGTGTGCAAGGGGAGTTTGGAGGAGATCGCAAAAGTTGTTCCTCCTGGGGAACAAGCGTCGGTTTTTCTGCTGGCGCGTTACAAATTTCAAAGACCGGAAGTCCTTGACGAGTGGAAGACGCAGTTCCCGGTGCTCGATATTACTTTTAAGACGGCGCACTCATCAAAAGGGCTTGAAGCGGACTATGTAATCGTGCTCGGCCTCCACACAGGCAGCTACGCGTTCCCTTCGGAGATAAATGATGATCCGCTGCTTCGTTTAGTAATGCCGCAAGCCGAATCGTTCCAGAACGCAGAAGAGAGACGACTATTTTACGTCGCGATGACGCGCGCCCGGCACGGCGTTTACCTGCTCGGTAGCCGCCATACGTCTTCTGCCTTTCTCAAGGAGCTCGTCAACGACAACACCATTCGCTCGAAAGTCAGCGATGAGCAAAATCCAGCGGAAACCACAGTGAGCGGCAAGGGCAAGGCACTGACCCTTATTGAGACCTGCCCCGAGTGCCGACAGGGCACGCTCTGCAAGCGAAGCGGCAAGTTTGGGGAATTTTTCGGTTGCTCCAACTATCCGAGCTGTAAGTACACACGAGACGTCAAAAAACACTTCTAGTCAGACGCTCCTTCCAGCATGAATTGCCGCCTAGAAGCGGGGCATTGAAGAATCATATGGCGATTGGCGCTCGCGAGGAGCGTTTTTTTACACGGCTTGTCTGAGTTTCGCTGAATTTTCCGCGATACTCTTACCCACTTTGTGGCCAGAATCGGTAACAATCGCCAGACGTGACGACTTGACCCTAAACGACCGGAACCACAGTGAAGAAGGTCGTTTGTGAATTCGAAAATTGCTCATTCAGGCGCGCCAGCCGGCGCTCAGTTGGATTTGCCTCTTGGTTCGGTCTGTTTGCGGACGAGCGAGCCGCCTAGCGGCGGACACCATCGCGGCGCGTCGCGTCGTTCGACTGAGACGCCAACAGTCGGTGACCCATATCATCGCCACCGGCGTCAGGTGGCTCCTGGCCCACCCACGCCAAATCGCGAGAACCCCGCTCCGGTCGATGCCCTGAGAACGCTCAATCTCAACCAAGCCGCCGCGTTTCTCCACATGCACCCCGACGAAGTCCGCATGCGCGCCAAGCGCGGCCTCATTCCGGGAGCCAAGGCTGGAAGGTGCTGGATCTTTCTGGATGTCGATCTCGCCGAGTTCGTGCGCTCGCTGTATCCTGTGAAACGGCAAGCGCTGCGAGTGACAAATATCTCACAGGAGGATGTATGTCATTACGCAAACGCGGGCCGGTCTGGTGGATCGACTTCGTGGCGCCTGACGGCGAGCGAGTACGCGATCTACTGAAACCGGCAACAAAGCCCAAGCGCAAGAGCTGCACGATAAGCTGAAAAGCGAGGTCTGGCGGCTGCAGCGGCTTGGGGACAGGCCGAGACGGATCTGGCAGGACGCAGCGGCACGATGGCTCCACGAGCAAAGCCACAAGGCGACGCACGAGGGAGACAAAAGACAAGTGCGTTGGCTGGATCGGTTCTTGGCGGGCAGAGAGCTGGAAACTATCAACCGGGCCTTGATCGATACCATCACGGAGGCGAGGCGGGCAGAAGGATGCGCGAACGGCACCGTCAATCGAACACTCGCACTGCTGCGCGCCGTCTTAAGGCGATGCGTTCGCGAGTGGGAATGGATGGACCGGGCGCCGGCGATACGGCTGTTGAAGGAGCCGTCGCGCCGTATTCGCTTTCTCACGCACGATCAGGCGATGCTCGTGTTGCGAGAGCTCCCGATGCATCTTCGGGCCATGGCCGCGTTCACGCTCGCCACCGGGCTTCGCCGGGCGAACGTCACGGGACTCACCTGGGAGCAAGTGGACCTCGAGCGCAGGCTCGCGTGGGTGCATCCCGATCAAGCCAAAGGTCGCAAGGCCATTGGCGTGCCCTTGAACGCCACGGCGCTTGCGATCGTGCACGCTCAAGTGGGGAAGCATCCGGAGCGAGTCTTCACATACGAGGGGGAACCTGTGTTTCAGGTGAGCTCCAAGGCGTGGTACAAGGCGCTGAAGCGTGCCGGCATCGAGGATTTCCGCTGGCACGATTTGCGGCACACCTGGGCCTCATGGCATGTGCAAAACGGAACGCCGTTGTTCGCGCTTCAAGAAATGGCCGGCTGGGAGACCGAGAAGATGGTGCGCCGCTACGCGCACCTAGCCGCGGGGCATCTCGCGGTCTACGCCGACAACTTGAAACTTCATGGCACAATCCTGGCACAGTTGCCGGCGCCACAAAAACAGCTCGAACTGTAACGCTAAGAAAAATAAAGGATTTTTTGGTGGCCAGGGAGGGAATTGAACCCCCGACACGCGGATTTTCAGTCCGCTGCTCTACCAACTGAGCTACCTGGCCTTGCGCGAGCCGCGTATTAGACAGGGCCGCATCTAGCCCGTCAACCGGAGCATATAAATCAACCGCTTAGGAGCTTGATTGGTTGGCGCTCCCTACTGTTTCGATTCAAAAAATCCGCCAATCCCGGCGACGAGGCTCATGCATCCGGGAGAATCGTCACATAGCCTGTTTTCCAGCGGCTGGCCATCCGGGCGCTCGATTTTTTTAGACGCCTAGTCAGTGGTCGAACAGCTACTTCCCTAACGCGATACCCGATCCCGCAAGCTCGCGCGCGCGCTCCAGAACCGGATCGCGCAGACCGACGTAGTCATCGAAGTTATAAGGCACAGGAATATCGGGCGCAAACGATTGCACCTGCATGGGGTAAAAATACATGATCCAAAAGCAGCCGCGCTCGCCGAAGCAGGACTTTGAATAATCGTGGAGGCCCGTCGCAAAGCCGATGGCCAAACCTGAATTGGGGAGCGTCAAGCTACCGCCTTCTGCCCACAGCCGAACGCGGTCGCCGACCGCCGCGCCGATCAGCGTGACTTTCGTTGCGCTGTGTTCCTTTACCAGGGCGACGCTGACATTGCCTGCGGAAAATGTCCACGCGCTGGTCAGTACGTATACGTGTTCAATAGATTCCGATAGTTTCGTCAGATTTTTCATCAATGACGCGGTCGTGGTGAAATTACCGCCCTGGTCAAGACGCAGATCCAGCACAATCGTCCGTGGACGATCGGTTGCGACCTCGCGCTTGACGCGTGTTACAAACTCACCAATGGGGTGTCCCAGCTCGTCCTCATTGCTGCGGAACTGCGCGTAGTAGATTCGCTCATGGGGCCAATACTCCGCCTGAAACGGCTCAGTAGAATAGTTCTGAAGGAACAGCGGGAGCTTGGCGTCGGATGCGAGAAGCGGCTTCCAATCCTTAGGCTCTTTCTCGATGGGATTGGGCGAAAGATACTCATCCGAATACACGTGCGGTGCGTTTGCGTCGGCAGCCTCGGCGTTGACAGTGACATCGCGCTCCGCACCGTCCAGAAGCAGTACATGCAGAACCAGACGATTGGCATCCTCGGCAAGTCCCGCGGCATTCAGCAATTCCGGGGATTCAAGGAAAAACTCCGCTGCAAATTGAACATAGTGATTTCGAGGTCCGCCGAAATAATGAAACATTCCATCCGCGATCTCTTCTATCGGGCGCCCATCCAGCCGAAGCACCTTGGCCCCCAGCAGCTCGGCACATGCAGGCCGCGCGCGAATGATCCGATAGCCATCGTCGAAGTGATAGAAACGGCAAGGAAGACGATTGTGCCGGCGCGACAGGGGACCCGGATGGACGCGCGAGTGGCCGTTGTCGGCCAATGCCACCATTTGTGCTACGCCTAAGTCGAATTGCGCATCGGATAACGAACCCGAGCGCTTGCGATACTCCGTTAACAGCTGTTCGGCGCGTGCCCGCGATTGCACTGTGAATGTTCGATTGAGGTCGAAGTAGTTGCGGAAATAGTCAAAGTCTTCACGCTGCTTGGTCGCCACATCGGATGCGCCACTCACGTGGGTCGCCGGCGGGCTCGGATAGAATGTGTGAAAGAAGGCAAGCCCGAGCAAGCCGATCAAGACGATCAGCACACCTAAGGTTGCAGCACCTCCAATAACTATCCGGCGCGTTCGGCTCAATTGCCCCTCCTCGGTCGCGCCCCGATGCGCGGTTTTTCTTCCTTCGCCACTATATTCGACCATCGAGTCACTGCGCGACTCGCCGTGCCTCGACCGTCCCTGATAAAGTCGTGCCGCCTAAAGATACGTACAGATTGCGCTCCGACACCGACAAATCAAACTCCATTCGCCGCTCGAGCCGCGACGCCAACCCGGATACCAACTCCCGATCCACAGCGTAGACCTCCAGCTCCTCGGCACGGTGAATGCGCTCACCTGCGAGGCGAGCCAACCAAGGCTCCACGTCCCGGTGCGCATAGACCACCACCCGACGGGCCGCCTTGCCAGCCTTGTGCAGACGCGCAGCTTCTGGCATTCCGACCTCAATCCAAGCCTGAAGCGCGCCGGTCAGATCACGCACCAGGATGGCAGGTTCTTCCGGATCCGATAGACCCTTGGAGAAAACAATTCCCTCCACAAACTCGAGGCAATAGGCCAGCACCCGCGTAATGAGAAACTCTGAAGATTCTGATGGGTGCTGCGCCACTCTCAACACCAACGTTTCGTATACGGCACGATCCGCATCTGCGAGCCGCACCGTAAAGACATACATTGTGGAACTCAGCGCCATACTTCTCGTGAGGCCCTTGCCAAGGGATAACCGCTCTCGCACAGACGATCAATACGCCATCCTAAGCCTCGGAGGCCGGCCCTGCTCGCCGCGCTTTGTCGCTTCGCTGCGGTCGCCTCAATCCAATTTTGGAGACATCCCCGGATCGCCTTTTTGCATCGCGCGCTGATAAGCGGGGCGCGCGCCGATGCGCTGCAGATACGTCTTGATATTCGGGAACGCCGTGAGATCTTTTTGTACGAAGGCTCGCATCGTGGTCAGGGGAAATAGCATCATAATGTCAGCCGCAGTGAAGTCGCTACCGGCGAAATAGGCAGCGTCCTTAAGTCTGCTCTCGACCAGGAGAAATGCTCGCTCGCTGCGTGCCTTCAGCATCGCGATGATCGGATTGCCTTCTTTAAGCCCAAGGAAATTGGCGATCATGCTTCCCATTTCGCTCGGCATCAGGGTGCCGTTGGCAAAATGAAACCAGAAAAGATAGTCCGGAAAGTTCGGCTGATCAGCTCCCACGGAAAGTCGACCGCCGCCGTATCGTCTCACGAGGTACTCGAGAATCGCGCCGGACTCCGCTAATACGACATCGCCATCCGTAATCACGGGTGCAATGCCCATCGGGTGCAACGCCTTGTACTCGGCCGGCGCCAGACGCGTGGTCGGATCCCGATCGTAGCGTCGCAAGGCGTACGGGATTCCAAGTTCCTCGCAAAGCCAGACGACACGCTCAGACTGAGATATCCCAAGATGGTGCACGGTGATCATTAATGCCAATCCTTCCTTGAGCGGCGGTCTTGTAGAATCCATGTTAGCGTCCCGGCGGCTGGCGTCGCAACATCGCGCCATCCCAGGCTGATCTACCCAGGCCGCCCCGCTCGCTACGCTTTCCTCCACGACGCCATCCTGGGGCTACCAACCAGCCCGCCAAAAGTTTGCAAACTTGTAAAGCTCGTCAGCGACGGCAGCGCGTAGACTCGAGCTCGCACTTTCCGTTGCAAAGCAAAAGGACGCTCACATGTTCAAGCTCCTCTCCATCCCGGCTCTGGTCTCCCTCTTAGGTATCAGCATTTATGCCGTGCTCGCGCCTACGTCGCGTGCGGCGGATGCGCCTGGCCTGTATCGCGTCACTAAATCGATATCGCTCGGCGCGCCTGAGCGCTGGGACTATCTGACCTTTGAGCCCGTATCGAATCGTGTTTTTGTGGCACATGGCGACAGGATCGACGTAATCGACGTGTCCAGCGAAAAGGTGGTGGGTCAGGTGGCCGTCGACGGCGCCAATGGTGCCGCCATTGTGCCTGCCATCGGCAAAGGCTATGCCGGTAGTCGCGGTGGCAAGTCAGTGCTGGTATTCGACTTGAACACCTTCAAGGTCGTGAAGACGCTGCCGGCCGCGGAAGATACCGATGCCATCGTCTACGACCCGGCCAGCAAACGGGTATTCCTGATGCAGGGCGATCCGCACAGCATGACGGTGGTCGATACCACCACCGATAGCGTCGCGATGAGCATCCATCTCAGTGGCCAGCCGGAATTCGCTGCGGTTGACGGCGCGGGGAAGTTGTTCGTGAATATCGAAGACAAGCGTGAAATCCAACGGGTGGATACTAAGACTGGCAAGGTCGACGCGACCTGGCCGATCTCGGCTTGCGACAGCCCGCACGGATTGGCGATTGACAATGAGTCGCATCGGCTCTTCACCTCTTGCGTCAATTCGAAGCTTCTGGTGGTGAATGCAACCAATGGCGCCATCGTCAGTACCCTGCCGATCGGTAAGTTCACCGATGCGGCCGCCTATGATGGCCGAATGAAGCGTGTGTTCAGCTCAAACGGCGACGGCACGCTGTCGGTGATCGAGCAGGATGGTGCCGATCAATATAAGTCGCTGGGCGAGGTTGCCACGCAGGTAGGAGCCCGCACTATGGCACTTGACGCCAAATCCGGGCGCATTTTTTTGGTGACCGGCGACTATTCGGAAGTCGATCCCAATGCGAAGGATTTACGCAAGCGCTACGCGGTTAAACCAGGCTCGACGCGACTGCTGTTGCTGGATGTGGTCGTGAGCCGGTAAAACGACTCGAGGACTTCAGCCATCGCGCCATCCCTGGCTTCCCGGTGTACGAGCCTGTGCCGCATCGCCACGCATCCTGCTTCGCTTGCGGTCCCGCCACTACATTCCCGCAGTGGCGCTCGCCACGATGTTGCTCGCCGCCCTTGCAGTCGCTCTGCTCGCTACCAACCCGGCGAAATATCAAATCGTAGAATTCGACCAGCTCCGGCCGGTGCGGCGCCCAGGTCCGATACATACAGTCTGCCGTAGGGTCCAAAGGTCATACCGGTTGGCACGGATAGATTCGTGACGACCTCCTCGATTGCTCCCGAATGCAACACTCGAACCACCTTCCCCAATCCGGGAGTCGGAAATCCCGCGCCATCGGAGAGCTCAAGCACATACAGCAGGCCGTCTGGGCCAAAATCGACTGCCACTACCGTCGTGAAGCCCGCTTTCGAGCTGACAATGCGATAACCGCGTGCGGGTTGTAATCCCGGCGGCAAATTGTCGAAATCGTCTTGATCGGATTTGGAAATGGTCAGAATCCGCGCCCACTGCGGATCGATCGGAAACAAATTAAGATTTCCCACAAACAGAGACCCATCGCGAGCGACTATCGAGGTCGGTACGATGTGGCCCTCCGAGGCTGATATATCGATGACCTGCTTAATGTCACCACCCGGGGTCACAGAGATCACTTGTCCGTGATTCGGCTCTACCGTGAGTAACTTTCCATCGAGCGCAATCACACTGTAGAGCGTGCCATCGGGTTCAAAATCATCCGCGCTTTCGTACTTGCTGGGGTGAGTCTTTAACCACGCGCCGATATCGGCGATGAGGTGCCAACTACCGTTCTTGAGATCTACCTTGGCAATACCGCTGGAGTCCTTGGGAAGCGGATTGCCATGTGAGCAACCGCCGCCGCCTATCAGCGCGTATAGAGTTCCGTCTAAAAATACGACATCGGCGACTCCGATGGTCCCATTGGCCCCACCTGGACCGATGGTGACCGAAGGAAACCCAGAAGCCACGGTCGTGACTTTGCCGCTCGGGCTGATCTTGGAAATTCGTGCGGTCAGTCCCCCCGTGTCGGGACCTGGACCCGGAGGTCCGGGAACTTGGGTGCACTGCCCAACGGTGCTATTCGTGCCGCCAGTGCCTGCTTCCGCGACATACAGATACCCGTCGGGACCGAACCTTAGTCCTCGAGGTCCCTCCAGACCTGAGGCAACAAGCGTAGCGTTCGCCGGTAAAGGTGGTGCCTGTCCAAAAGCGGGCGTAATGGCCGCACTTAATATTGCCGTCGTTAAAAACCCCCAACGCGATTGTTTTGTCATGGCGACAAATCCCCTTCTTTTTGGAAATTTCTACCTTTGATCTGATCAATCACAGTCTTGTCTCAGAGAGCGTCGCACGATGCCCGTGAATCCCGACGAACGGGTGCTTTTCCGGTGCGAATACCGCGAATACCGGATCGAAAGCCGACCGTTGATGGGCGCGCACTCGTCGCGCGGGAAATAAAGTGGCCCAACGAAATTTCGCTCGACTGGCCCTTCAGAGCGCCTCCTTTCTCGCAATAATCTGACCATGTCCGGCGATCGGTAGCAGTGCGTTCAGGTGCCCGAGCCGCCATGAGGTTCATATATGGAGATACCAGTGCAGCATGTGACTCGGGGCCTGTTCGGCCTGATGTTGATCGCGACCATTTTTATGTTCTCGCCAATTGCAGCCATAGCGCAATCACCCACTCCGGGCGCGGCGCCGCCGACCGCATCCGTGATGCGGGATGGTCAACACGATTTCGACTTCAACATTGGTACTTGGAAGACGCACGTGTCGCGCCTGCAAAAACCCCTAACTGGGTCTACTACTTGGGTCGAATACGACGGTATTTCAGTGGTCCGAGAGATTTTAAGCGGCCGTGCCAGTCTGTTCGAGCTCACCGCCGACGGTCCGGCAGGTCATCTCGAAGGTGCTGGCTTGCGCCTCTACAATCCCCAATCTCACCAGTGGAGCCTCAACTGGACTAGCGGCAAGACCGGTGTTCTGGGCGTACCGACGATAGGAGAATTCAAAGATGGTCGCGGCGTATTTGTCGATCAAGAATCATTTAATGACAGAGTGATCCTTGTTCGAAACAGTTTTATGGACATCACGCCGCATTCGGCACGTTTCGAACAGACATTCTCGGATGATGGAGGCCAGACCTGGGAAACAAATTGGGTGATGACATTTGCACGATTAAAACCATCGGCTAAAGGGCGCGACTAAGCACAATGCAAAGAGCCGGAGGATTCGCAGTTACCACCATCCGCGCCGCTTAAACCACAGGATGGGCAGCAAGATGCTGAACGCAATCAGCGCCAGTCCGTAAGGGTATCCCCAGCGCCACGAAAGCTCCGGCATATTGTGAAAGTTCATGCCGTACATGCTGGCGATGAGTGTCGGAGGAATTCCGACCACGGATACGATGGTGAGAACTTTGAAGATGTCATTCTGCTCGGTATTGATGAAACCCAGAATCGCGTCCAACAGAAATTGAGTCTTGCCTGACAAATGCGCCTCGAAGTCAACCAACGAGGCGAGATCCTGTTGCGCCGTGCCCAAGCGCGTTTTCTCCTGCGCTGGCCACCAATCCGCAGCCATTTTCAGGACAAACCCTATGATCCGCTGCAGACCCAACAGGCTTTCGCGGATTCGTGACAAATGATCACCTGCAGTACCCACCGCATTGAGGCTTGCGCGTAGCGCGCGCGAGGCGCGTTTGCTGCTTTTGGCAGAATCTCCATGCGGGTTGAAAGCCCGCGCCGAGACTTCGGCCAGATCGCCGCTCAATTTCTCCAGCCTATCGGCGTCGAAATCCACCATGCCATCGATGAGTGCGGCGAACACGGTGGCGCTCCCGGCGCACAGACCCTTAGCGACATCGGCTTCGATCTGGGTAAACGCATGAACCAAGGAATACCGTATGGTGACAAGGAGCTCCGGGGAGAGAATGAATCCCAGCGGTACCGGTGCGAAGCCGGCCGCTTCATCCTGTAGGGTCAGCGGCATGCTGACATACAATATCTGTCCTTCCACTCTTAAGCGGCTGGAACTTTCGATTTCCTGCAGAGATTCCCGCGAAGGAACATGGATGCCGGACTCCGCCGCCACCTGCGCGATCTCATCCGGCGTCGGATTGAGCAAATCGATCCAGATAGGACTCGTACTCAGCGTCTTAGGATCGCCGGATTTCGTATGATGTGTATTCAACATGTGGGCCGCACGTCCTAAAGCGATGGCTCAAGAGACTACCACTGATGAACTTAACATTCGTGCCGTTGAAACTACGCTCGGCATGGTGAGCCAAAACCGCAGCCTCATGGCAGAATCTCGCTGCGTCGAGAAACCAAACACCGATTGGAGCGTAAAGCCATGAAAGCAATTGCCGCGTCGCTTCTCATCCTTGCTTCTGTACTCGCCATACATTTAGCACTGGGTGCATCGGGTCCCGATCGACCTGCAGGTGTTGAGGAACGCGACTGGATCCCAGTCAGTGACAAAATGGGGTTCGTAGTGACAACTCCCCGCATATACCCAGTGCCCATGCCCGACAGACAAGTGCTCCTGCTTACAGGTCCGGTCGAAGGTTATTTTATGGTACATACCGGCAACGTCTGGCAGCGGATTATCGTCAACGACCCCCTAAAGGGACCGGGCTCGTCGGGCTGATTTTGTAAGCCTTAGTGCGGCGCATTCGGTAGAGAGATCTCAGCCTCCCCAGTAATTGCGACAAACGCTGGGGATCCTTCGCGCACGACACGCAGAAGCAGCGGAGCCTGGCGAGTCGGCGTGTGAACCGCCGTTAAGTCCGAGATGGCGATTAGTTGCTTGGTTCCGACATGGGTGATCAAGTCTCCGACCATTAAGCCCGCCACTGCACCCGGGCCGGCGGACCTAAGCTGCGTCACGATCAGGCCACTCGGCTCATTGTTGGCCTTGATGGCATTGCGTATGGCGACTGTCGTATCCGCGACGCCTAATCCTAACGCGGGCACCCAACTATCCTGGCCCCCGGAGACGGCCGCATCATCTGGCGGATCAGGCAGACGAGCCACTTTGATGGCCAGTGACTGCTCCTTGCCATCCCGTGCGATCCTAATTGTCGCCAGCGAATCGGGCACCAATCGCGCCGTAATGGTACTCAAGGTCTTAAATGTGGCGGAGGCCAAGTTGATGCTCAACAACACATCCCCGATGGCCAGTGATTCGGTCGATGGGCCCTGCGGATCAAGCCCCGTGATCAAGGCATGGCCAGCGGCCTTGACATGCAATGCCGTAGCCACCTCGGGCGTCAATGCTTGTGCATAGATTCCCAGATATCCACGCTCAACCCGACCGTGTGCCTCGAGTTGCCGGATCACCGCAGATACGGTTTCCGCGGGTATCGCGAAACCCAAGCCAACGGAGCCGCCGCTCGGGGAGAAAATGACAGAGGTCACCCCAACCACAATGCCTGTAGTAGATAGCAGCGGGCCGCCAGAGTTACCGCGATTAATTGCGGCATCCGTCTGCAGAAAATTGATGTAGGGATCGTCTTCCAGTGCGCGCGCGCGTGCCGATACGATGCCCGCGCTGACCGATTGACCCAGTCCGAAGGGGTTACCAATCGCGATCACCGCATCGCCGACCGAGACATCCCCTGAAGACCCCAATCGCAGCGCCGGCAGGTTGCCCGCGTGGACTCGCAGCAGCGCGATATCGGTCAATGCGTCAGTGCCGACGATGTCCGCAATGACGTCCCGGCCATCTGGCAGATGCACATGAACCTTGCGAGCCCCGACGATGACGTGCCGATTCGTGACGATCAATCCATCCGCGCGAACAATAAATCCTGATCCCAATGAGGCAGTGGCCCCGTCATCGCGCGATTGATCACCGTTGACTCCGGAAAGCAGCCGCTGAATGACGGACTGCATCGAGTCATAATCACGCGCTCTTGCCCTTAAAGCGGCCCGTTGAGCCGCACCCACGGCAGCTTCTTCCACCAGAATAGTGACCACACTCGGGGAAACTTGTCTCACCAGCGCGGCATAGCCGCCGGGATCCGCGCCGCTTGGCGTGCAAAAAAGCACACCGCCGAGCGCAACGGCAGCCGGAATCGATCGCTGAAAGTGCCCCTTCACAGCCCCTAGACAAAATGGACTCAACAACCGATAAACTTCTCGCCCAAATCGATTAAACGTAAGCATCGGTGAGCTCTCCCCGTGCAATTCATGATTACGCCGTTACAGGCTACCAAACGCCGAAGTGTCTCGCCGAAACCCGGGGTCCAGAATCAGGCACTTTGTGCCTCACGGCTGGCCGCTCTCGGGGCCGCCCGCTCGGGCTATCCGGCACGCTCTTTTGCCCCTCAGAACGGTTTTTGGCATGCTTCGCCTAATCTCCGGAGGCTCCATGAGAAGCGGATCCCAGTTCCTCTCGTTGCTGCTGCCCGCCGCCGTCGGAATCGCGTTTGGATTCGCGGAAGTCTACGTTCTCGGCTTTATGGCGGCGCGTCCATATCCTGATTGGTATCTCTTAGTTCTACAGGATCATAAGCATTTTAAGTTTGAGCTTTGGGGAGTTGTGGCAATGGCGGCACCCGTCGCCCTATTAGCTGCCGCCGTTGGCGTCGCACTGGCGCGCATAGCGAAAAATTATTCCATGACCGTGCCCCTCGTCGCAGTGGGGGCGTGGCTATTTTGTCGTTTAATCTTGATTCCCGTGCTCTGGGATGACCCCATTTCGGCGATCGGCGAAGCAATTCATTACTTTCCGGTCTCAATGGTTGCGGGCATGGTGTTGCCGGCTGTGGCATTGTTTTTCGCATACCGCAGAATGACGCGGCCTGCGTTGAATGTCGTTTAGCTTCAGTTGAGTGAGGTCTTATGACGGAACACAGCGCATCCCTGCCGTTTATCGCGACCCGAGAGCTAACCGGTGTCGACTCAATCGGCCGGCAATTTCCAGTCAAGCTCGGCATCGGCCAGCCTTATCAAGAAGGCGCCGACTGGCCTCGCAAGCTAGCCTCGTCTGCCCCTAGCTTGACCAGCGACCTGATGAGTAATAGCTAGGCGCCCACCTGAGGCATAAACCTTCCCACTCGTTTTCGGTAAGTCTGATAGTCCGCCGCCAGCTTACTTTGCAGCAAGACGCGCTCGTCGTCGAATGCCATGTAAACGAACAACGCGATGCCTAGCGCGCTCACCGCAACGGTCACCAGCGACGGAAACGCGGCCGCCGCCCCGAGAAATGCGATCATGTAGCTCAAGTAGAAAGGATGCCGCAGGTATTTGTACGGACCGCTCTCACAAACCGCTGCCGGCACTTCGCCGCCTAAACCGGTGTAGAAATTGCGATCGATGACTGTGCGCCGCGTCCATTCATAAAGCACGAGGGAGATTAACGCCAATAGCATTCCGCAAAGCGCGTGATACCACACCAGCGCTTGAAAAAACCCCATGCACAGCACACACATCATGCTAGCGACAAATGAAAGCTGCCCGAGTTGAGCGCCGCCATCGTGAAGTGCAGGAGCCGTAAATATCTTGGCGCCGGCGGTAATAAAATACATAAGAGGACCGACCACCCAGAGTGCCACACCCAGATGCAGCGCCAGGACGATCAAATCTGGTGAGCGTCCCATATCAATTCTGACCTCCTTGATCCCGGGACTTCAGAATACTTCATTGCTAATGACCATGACACGTGCAATGCCACCATCTCTTGCGGTCTGTTCCGCTTTCTTCACCTTGACTGCTATAGCTTCCTTTTTCGCTGTTTCATTTGCATTGCCATGTCAATGCAAAGTACCTTCGAGTCGTTGAGACCGCGCAACATGGTGGTGTCACCAGCCGCCACCAACGCCCTCGATCATCGCCAACATCGCCACCACACGCATCTATAACAGACGTAAGATGAAACCGGAGGACCCTCGGCATGACTGCCAAGAAGCAAATTCCAAAGCGATATCCACCTTATTTGCTCGCCCGGCAGATTGCCGCGCTTAAAAGGCTCTCGGACGACACTGAGACTCCCGTGCAGTACCTTATCAGGCAGGCGATAGATGAGTTTTTAGAGCGGCAGAAAAAGACCAAGCGCGGCCGCTCTAGTTAGTTAGGCGTCTACAAACTCGTGCGCCGCGTAGAGCCCGCGCACAAATGCTCAGTAAGAGTGAACAATTTCTGCGCGAGGCGCTCAGGCTGTAGGGGGTTCCTAACGGGTTGCAACCGACGGCCGCAACATCATTTCGAACCGGTCTTGGCTCCAAGCAACGCAATCAATCCATCGGGAAAAGATTGCTGAAAATTCGCATAGTTGTGACCGGACACAACCTCGCTATACCTCACCTCATTGCCCTTACCCATGAGCACGGAGCGCAATATGCGATTGCCCGACAGCATGCCGGCACTCTCCCACGAACCCACCGACATATAAAACCGCAATGGCTTGGGTGCGGATTCCGCGAACTGCTTGACCATCCAGCCGGCATTGGGGCTCGGCGAGACATCTTGAAAATAGGTGGGTGACCACCAAAACGACCCAGACTGAGAAAGCACATTGCCAAAGATTTCGGGATGCACAAAGGCGGTGTAGGCGGCAGCTAACCCACCGAAGCTGCTTCCTGCCACCACGTTGAGCTTCGCATTTTTACCGATGCGATATCGCTCGCGTATCCACGGCACCAATTCAGCGCCAATGAACTGCTGGAATTGCGCATTCGGCTGAAGATCCTCGTTGCGTGTTCCTTGCGAATGCAGAAATGCGACGATCACTGGCGGAATCGCCTTTTGGGCGATCATGTTATCCAACATGGTCGGCGCCGCGACATCGGTAATGTATGCCTCTGCGTCAAACTGAAGAATTAACGGCAGCCGCTTCGAGTTGCTTGTGTAACCCGCCGGGACATACATAGTGACGGTGCGTTTGCCGCCCAATGCGTGACTATCAATCTCAAATTTCCGCAAGGATCCGCTCGGGACTTCAGCACGCACTTTCAGATAAGGGTTCGGCGGCGCCTCAGATCCGATGTAATACGATCCCGGCGCGTCAACGTGTTGCTCTCCCTCGGGAAAGACCTTGGGGTTTAGCGGATCCAAAATGTGCTCGTACAGAACCCCGTCAATCGTGAAGCGCGCCGGCGATGACGGTGACCGATGCAAGCCCTGCGGTACTCGAATGCGATAGAAAATCCGCGAGGCCTTCGGCAGCAGATAGCTTGTGTACCAGACGTTGCTACTCCCAAGCCGCTGAAAGGCGTCCGTATGGTGTTCGGTGCGCATCGGAAAATCCGCACCCAGACGAACATTGAGTACATCGTCCGCTGGATCAGCTCGAATCAGGAACGTAAAGAGCACATCGCGAGATTGATTCGGCACCTCTTCGACCAACGGCGTGTGCTCGGACTCGACCTCTGCCCAAAAATCCGCGAGTGCTGCTGGGTCCTTTCGCTCGAGCGCCGACAACAAGGCCGAAAGTCGTGGACTTCGCGGACCAGCCGCTTGGGAGCTCGGGGCGTCCGCAGCGTGAGCTGAGATCAGCCAAAGACATAACGATAGAGCGACGATCAGGTGCTTATGCATGAGTATCCCAAGAGGCAGCGGCCCGTCGGCGCCGCCACGCCTTATCCTCCTACGGCGTTAGAGATAGCCACTTCCCGCCTCGCGGGCGAAACGATCCGGACCACCCTCCCAGGTGATTCGGGCGTGATCAAGCATATAGACCCTATCGGCATGCGGCAGAGCGAAGGTTACGTTCTGTTCGCCGAGCAGCACCGTGATCTCGGTGGTTTGCCGCAACGATTCCAGGGCCTTCGATAGTTGCTCGAGAACGATGGGCGCCAGGCCCATGGTTGGCTCATCCAAGATCAACAATCGCGGATTGGTCATCAGCGCGCGGGCGATAGCGAGCATTTGCTGCTCGCCGCCCGACAAGGTCGCTGCGTTCTGACGTTGGCGCGATTTTAGGATGGGGAACAGGTCGAACAGCCAGGCCAGGCGATCATCGGCTACCGCCTTGCTTTGATGCTGTCCGCCCATGTCGAGATTTTCGCGCACGCTCATCTCGCCGAACAGATCGCGAGTCTCGGTACATTGCACAACACCATTGCGGACAATCTTGGCCGGCGACACCCGCGCCAGCGACACCCCCTGCCACGAAATATGTTCCTTGATAAGGCAGCAAGCCGCAAATGGCATTAAAAATCGTCGTCTTTCCGGCGCCATTAATGCCGACCACGGAGACGAATTCGCGCTGATGCACATGCAGCGACACTTTCTCGAGCGCTTGCGCTTTGTTATAGAAGACGCTGAGATCCTCTACCGCGAGCAAAGGCGTCTTGCGGTCGGCAAAGCTTGATTCGGGTCGCGCCGCCGTCTCGATGGAACCGCCCAAATAGACGCGACGTACGGTTTCATCGGCCATCACCTCGGTCGCGGTCCCCTCGGCAATCTTTTCACCCACATAAAGCGCAATCACCCGGTCGACCACCGCCGCCACACTTTTCACATTATGATCGACCAGCAGCACCGCCTTGCCATCGCGCCGGAAGCCGGCGAACAGGTCGGAAAACACGGCCGCCTCCGCCATCGTCAAGCCGGCGAACGGCTCGTCGATCAGGATCACCCTGGGATCGCGGGCGATGGCCTTTGCCAATTCCAAGCGCCTGAGATCAGCGAAAGGCAAGGTTGAGGGCCGGCGATCGAGTACCGCGCTCAGGCCCACTTGTGCGGCGATGTCGCGCGCCCGCTCCCGAATCTCCTTGCTGATTCGAAGTTTGAACAAGCTGTCGGGCAACAGACCCAGCATAATATTCTCGTGCACAGTCTGCCGCTCCAACGGGCGAGAGTGCTGGAACACGAGCCCAACCCCCATGCGCGCGATCCGATGAGCGGGCAAACCGGCGGTTTCCACCCCGTCCAGACGCACCGAGCCTTTGGTCGGACGTTCGATGCCCATCACGAGTTTCAATGCCGTCGATTTGCCGGAACCGTTGGGTCCGATCAGTCCCAGGATCTCGGCCGGTCGCAGCGAAAAATCGAGTTGATCTGACCGCCACCAACCCGCCATATTTTTTGGTGAGCCCACGCACCTCGAGCACAGCCTGTCGCGTGCTCGCTCACCTGCGTTGCCGCCGCGACAACATGCCCATGAATCCATTGGGAAACAGCATCACCACCAGCAGCGTGATGGCAGACACGATGAAAGTGGCGAGCTCGCCGGTGGAACGCAGCGCCTCGGTCATGGCGATCAGGAAGATGGCGCCGAGAGCAGCGCCTATGATGGTGCGCCGGCCGCCAAGAATTGCCGCGATGATGATCTGCACGCCGACAGTGACGTCAATCAATGTACCGACCGACGCCGTGCCGAGGTAGAACACCAAAAGCGCACCGGCCAGGCCGGAAAATAGCGCGCTGACGACGAAAGCGAACAGTTTGTGCTTGACCACATTAAAGCCGAGTACCCCGGCCTGGATCCTGTCCTGGCCACTGGCCTGCAATATGAGACCCGCCGCCGAGCGCGACAAGACATAAAGAACGCTTCCGCTTGCCACCATGAAGACGAGCGCGATCCAATAATTGGCAGGGCCACTGATCGAGATCACGTCTGGCACGGCAAGCCCGATCTCACCACCCGTCAGCCCGGCAAATACGACGACGAGATTTTGCAAGAGCAGCACCGCCACCAAGGTCGTCAGCCCAAAATAGGGCCCCGACAATCGCAAGGCGGGCAGAGCCAAGACTACGCCACCGACCACGGCGGCGAACGTCCCTAACGCAACGCAGAGCGGGATCGGCAGGCCGTAGCGGTTGTCCAAAATACCGGCGGTATAGGCACCGAGGCCCACCAGAAAAGTCGGTCCGAAATTGACTTCATTGGCGAAACCAAATAACAGGTCCCAGGCCATGGAAAACACGCCGAAATAATAGGCGACCGTCAAGAGGCCCAAGACATAGCCGGAAACGCCAAGCGGCAACAGCGCGGCGATCGCGATGATGACGGCGACTATCCAGAAACCGCGACGTGCGCAAAGTGGAGGACATGGTTCAGCGGCGCCCGAGTAAGCCGCGGGGTCGTATGTACATCACCAGCAACAACAGAACCAAAGACGGGAAAAAGCGATACGCCGGCGATATCAGATAGGCGGTTATGGTTTCAAGATAGCCGACGACAAAGGCCGCGAGCAGCGAGCCCGTGACACTGCCTAAGCCGCCCAATACCACGATACGTAAAAGCGCTTGCCGTGAGCGGGCCCACCGAATACGAGGAGACACCAAGGAACATGCCAAGCAGAACACCAGCGATGCCCGCCAGCACGCCGTAGATCCCCCAGACCAGAACATAGATTCGGGACAGCTCGACGCCGAGCAAGGTGGCGCCGCGCGGATTCATCGAGGCCGCGAGCACCGACTTGCCGATGCGGCTGCGATTGACTAACAGCCACAGCGCGCCGATCACCACCAAGCACACCAGAGCGGTAAAAATCTCGTTGCTGCGGCGTGCGCACACCGAAAATGGAGACCACACCGCCCACGATGGGCAGGACTGTCTTGGCATTATTGGTGAAGAAAAAGGCAACGATCTCCTGGATCATGATCCCCCATAACAGGGTCGCGGTCAGGATGAAGATTTCCCGCTCTTCATTGCGAATCGCCGTGGATTTCTGGATAGGCCGGACGATCAAACCATAGGTGACCAGCGACAGAACCAAACTGGTCATGACGCCCACAGCGGCGCCGCCAAAATTACCTGCGGAAAACGCGCTATTGGCGGCCCAGGCAGCAACCGCGGCGGCCACCATCAGCGCGCCATGCGACAGATTGAGTACGCCGGAGACGCCGAAGATCAGCGTAAATCCGGTGGCGCCAAGCGCATACAACGCCCCGATTGCGAACCCGTCGATTAGGATCTGTAGCGCGAGAATGTCGTGTCCCCGTGTTGCCGACCGGAGCTAAGGCTCAATTGGGCAGTTTGACAAAAGAAGGAAAGACCATCTGACCATTGGCCAGGTTGGATGGCCACACCGTAACCACTTTGCCTTTCTGCCATTGCATCACCAAACCCTTAATACCATTGCCGCCGGTGCGCAACCCATGCACATGGGGGTCGCCCTTGGGTAGAAACTGCACGCGGCCAATGGTCCCTTCGAAGTCGGTCTGCTCGAGCGCCGTCACCAGCTTGTCGCTGTCTAATGATCCGGCGTGGTGAACCGCTTCGGCGATGTAATAAACTTCGTCATAGGCGGTATAGCCGCAATAGGACGGGTAATTGCCAAACTTGTTCTTAAAGGCTTCGGCGAAAGGGATGCTACGCGGGGTCACCGCCACATTGGGGCCGTTGAGGTCCCAGAAAACCACACCTTCGGCGGCGCCATTGGTGTCCTTCCAGAACGCTGAATTAGTTGCTTGGCTGGAACGCCCGATAATCGGAATCGGCACTTGCTGGCTCTGCCATTGCACCGTCGGCTGCACGCCGACATGCGACCAGCCGGTGACAATTACGTCGGGCTTCAGGGCTTCGATCCTGTTATAAATCGGCGTGAAATCGGTGGTGTCCGGCGAGAAACGGATATGGTCCAAAACCTTGAGCCCGACCGCCGGCAGACATTGTTCATAGCTGGCATCCAGGGGCGTGGTCCAGGCGGCGTCCTCGCTGATGATCACCGCCGACTTCATTTTGAGCGCCTTGATCGCCATATCCTTGGCGGCATCGCAGATGAGGCTGCCCATGGCGCTTGAGGTCAGATAGCCGTGAAAGGTGTATTTATTGGCGTCATAGTCTTTCGCGATATTCTGGGTAATGACGTCAGACGCCGCGCCCGGCGTAATCATCACGGTCTTCAGCCGCGACGCCCAGGGTTCTAAGGCCAAGACGACTTCACTGACATAGCTCGCGATTACCGCGTTGGCGTGATCCTCGCTGACCGCGCGCTGAAATGCCCGTACCGAGTCGGCGGCCGAAGAGTGATTATCATAGGTAGTGATTTCGATCTTTCGGCCATCGACGCCGCCGTGGGCATTGATTTCATCGGCCGCCAATTGTGCCGCACCCGGGATTGATGATCCGGCGACCGACTGCGCCTCTGCGATGACCGCTATCCTGAGCGGCTCTTTGCTGTCCGCCCAGGCAGGTGCGATGCAAGCAGCAAGCCAGCCGCCCATGCTCAGGGCCAAAACCACCGCTCGGGCATATCTGTGCTTCGATGTTGAAATAGCCATGGAGACCCCCCTGCCGCTGTCTTGTTGTAGGTTGTTCTGGGCAGACAGTGCCTCAGTCTGCGCTGCGTGTAAATGCCAATTTCCACAGGAGGAAATTTCGGTTTACGCGGGTCCCACTTGCTTGAAGTCTATCGACCCCTGGCGGATTATTGGGCGATCTATGTCAGTTCCGAATTGACAGCGAAATTGTTGGAGCGCGGCCCATGAGGGAAAACGGCAAGGTCGTCGCGAAGAAACCGTAGTCTCTTTTGTAATATCGTCAACTTAGGGAGCAATAAAGCTGCCGTATGAACGATCCCAATTCGTCCAACCCATCATCAGGGCGCCCTACGCTAAAACTCAAGGCGGCGAAGAGGAAAGCCCCAACAGAAACCAAGACCTCCCCAACTCCGCATACGCAAAATATCAGCAAATCAAAGCCCGGCTCTCACTGGTCTGATGAACACAAAGAGAGCATGCAGGCGGACATGGACGCGTTGGCGCGCTCACACTCGAAAAACTGAACAAGCGTTCCTGTTTATTTTCTCGCGCCCAACCGCGCCAACATCGCTGAAAGGTCCTGGGGTTCGATATAGAAATGTTCGCAGACGCGCCCCCATAGCATCGCCGTGGGAACGTTTCGATCCCCGCGCTCTTTTTGTGTCTCATTGAGTACATACAAGACCGCGCGCTCTTCACGGGTCAACCCGTCGCGGATATCCGGTAGTGCGTCGAAGCGCTTCGCCATGGGATTGCTAAATCCTCACCGCCCCCGATTTGATGCGCCTCGCAGTTAAGTAGTGCAACGCATCGGTCTACACCGCCGAATTCAGCCACGCCAGCACATCCGCCAACTGCGCCATGGTTCGGCTCCACAATTGTCCGAAGAGTCGATTTTACAGTAGTTTCCCGCACTGCTAATACTGCGCCTGGCCCCTAACAGGCCTTATGTTGGGTTCTCGAGCAGAGGCTAAGGCCCCAGTCGAATTGATGAATACATCACAATCCCCCCAATGCCCTTCAACTATAGTCGCGCGCATCAGGGGACGAGGCGCGCAGGGTGACGAGCGCGAGCGGCTCTCATTTTCGTACCAGAAAATCACGCTGACCGACCTCGACTCAATCACCACCGCCACCGACGACTGGGCGTCAGCGGGGCAAGATACGTCTGCTCAATCGGGAGACATTTATGATGCAAAAATTCCTGATCTCACGCGCAACGCTCGGTAGCCTCGTTCTCGGTTTCGCGCTGCCTATGGTTGCTCAGTCGGCAGAACAGTCTCCGGGACCGTGCGAACAAATCGCCGAGACGTGCATGAGTGCTGGCTTCGTGAAGGGCGACGCCCGAGAAGGCTACGGCCTATGGCGGGACTGCATTGATCCGATCATTCGCGGGACACCACAGCCGCCGAACGCCAACAAGCCATTGCCGGCGGTTTCTCCGGAATTGGTAGCGGCCTGCAAACAGAGACACCCGAACTTCGGCGAGCACCAAAAGGGTCAACCCAAACAACAGTGATATTCGCCCGGGCCGTTCTTGCCGCGACGAGTGCACAAAACTAGTGGACCCGATCGCCTGGTACAGCGGGCTCCGGGCTGCGTCCCGGAGCCCGCTGCCACGATCTCTTTT
This sequence comes from uncultured Gammaproteobacteria bacterium, assembly GCA_963787695.1. Lineage (GTDB taxonomy): Bacteria > Pseudomonadota > Gammaproteobacteria > Steroidobacterales > Steroidobacteraceae > Bog-1198. The sequence goes on along the minus strand of CAWBDX010000002.1, from coordinate 2,636,130 downwards.
TATGGAACGCTGGCCGCCTGTGCCGCCGCGATATACGCCTGAACATCCGCATCCAGCATCAAGCGTTCGGCCTGCAGGTGCTGGGCCGCTGCCGTGACCAGCAGGTTCACGTAGGTTGCGTGGTCCGGATAACGTTCCTGTATCGACGCTCCTCCATCGATCCGACAAAAATTGGCCTCCATCGCGGTTCTGGCGTCCCGCTTGAAGGCGTGCTTTACAAATCTTTACCGCCCGCTGCAAATACGGCTAACAGTTGAGGCGCAGAGTGTTCATCGTCTCTCCACCAACAAGGGGTCACCGATGAATACTTCCTCTGAACCCGGAAACTCAGCGCCGCGTCGATCTGTCTTCAGCCGCATGACCTTAGTCGCGTTTGTCGCCGGAGCAGCCCTGGCCGGCAGCATTGCCGCGGTGGCCGCGAGCGGGATGGCCTGCGGCTTTCATCACGGCATGATGAGCGGTCCTCACAGCGCCGCCGATGTCTCAGCGCATGTCGATCATATGCTCAAGCATCTGTATGTTGAGATCGATGCCACCGATGCACAGAAAGCCCAAATCACACCGCTGGTGCAGCAGGCCGTGAACGATCTGCTGCCGATGCATGCGCAGCTGCAAGCCGCTCATACGCAAGCCATTGAAGCGCTGACGCAAAACACCGTCGATCGGACTGCGCTGGAAGCTGCCCGCGTGGCACATCTGCAGCTGGCCGACCAGGCCTCCAAGCGATTGACGCAGCTTCTCGCAGATGTCGATGAGGTACTGACGCCGGCCCAGCGCACTGCCCTGGCCGCTCACCTGAAGCAAATGCACGCCAAGTCATAATGCGCTGGCGTTGACGGCTCGCTCTCTTTAGAGTCGCCGATCAATGGTTGAGCGAATTCTCTTGGTAGAGGACGATCCCCGCTTGGCCGACATGCTCCTTGAGTATCTCGGTCAGGCGGGATTTGCCGTTACGGTCGCACCCTTAGGAGCCACTGCGCTCGAGAAATTATCCGAAGCGCGAGTATGACGCGGTTGTGCTCGATCTGATGCTGCCCGACATGGATGGGCTGAACGTCTGCCGCCAATTGCGCGCAAAATACGACACACCCGTGCTGATGCTGACCGCGAGAGGCGATGCGGTTGATCGAATCGTCGGATTGGAGCTGGGCGCGGATGATTACTTGCCCAAACCCTTCGAACCACGGGAACTGGTTGCGCGGATGCGCGCCATCATGCGCCGCCGCGTTCGCGAAACGACGGGCGAAAGGCCGTCACACTTCGGTCGCCTCGAGACTCGATACCGCCGCGAGAACGGTTCGATTGGACGGCAAGCCTCTGCGAGCTGACCGCGTACCAATTCGATCTGCTGGTGGCATTGGCGAAAAACGCCGGTCGCGTCTTGTCCCGCGAGGTTCTGATGGACTTGGTCAAAGGCGAAGAGTTCGAATCCTTCGACCGCTCTATCGATGTGCACATTTCTCGCATTCGGGCCGTCATTGAGGACAATCCCAAGAAGCCGCGGCGCATTATCACGGTGCGTGCCGCAGGCTATGTATTCGCCAAGGCGCAGGACTGATGCTGCGCCTGTATCTGCGCTTTTATATCGCACTGCTCGCCAGCCTCGCACTGCTGGGACTGGCCGCCTCGGTGCTGGTGCATTTCGCCGGCGGCCCGATGGAACAAGTTGGTGTCACGGTCGGACAATTGGTCCAAAACGTCCTACCGCCCGCCCAGGCACCGGCCTCGGAGCAGCAGGAAGCGCTGCAAAAATTGGCGGCCGGACTTAACGCCGATGTTAGCCTCTTTGCCCCGGATGGAGCCGTCATTGCCGCCATCGGGCGTCCGCTGCCCATGCCGAGCGCGCGGCAATACCATCCCTTAAGTTTTGGGCATTGGCGCGGCAGCCCCCTTTCGAGCGTGCGCTTGGCTGACGGCCGTCTGCTAGTGGCCAGCGCACCGATCGGCTTCGGCGGCACACGCCTAAATTTTCACTTATTGGTGATTTTCGCGGCGTTGGCGATAGGCGTGGCTGCCTATCCCATCGTTCGGCAACTCACCGGACGCCTCGAACGCCTGCAGCGTGGCGTCGACTCGCTCGGTGCCGGTGATCTGGGCGCACGCGTCGCCGTCGAAGGCCACGATGAAATCGCCGGCTTGGCGGCGAGCTTTAATCGCGCTGCGAGTCAAATTGAACGGCTCATTCACGCGAATCGGTCACTGCTGGCCAATGCCTCGCACGAACTACGGACCCCGCTGGCGCGCATTCGGCTGGCAGTGGAAATGTTGAAACAATCCGCCGATCCGAAAACCAAAGCCGGCCTGGAGCAGGACATCGCCGAATTGGACGGCTTGGTTGATGAAATTCTGTTGGCGAGCAGATTAGACACGATTGCAGAGAACGATGTGCGCGAGGAGATCGATTTGCTTGCCCTGGCTGCTGAGGAATCCGCCCGCTACGACGACGTTCAGCTCGAGGGCGCCCACGTTAAAATTCAGGGCGACCCGCGGCTATTGCGTCGGTTGCTGCGCAATCTATTGGAAAATGCCAAGCGCCATGGCGTGCCGCCGACCCAGGTACTGTTGCAAAACGAAGGTGACGCTGCGGTGTTGAAGGTGTGGGACAACGGCCCGGGTCCAGCGCCCGCAGAGTTCGAACAGCTGTTCACGCCCTTCTATCGCCGCCGCGACAGCAACAACAGCACCGGCAACGGATTGGGGCTGTCCTTGGTCCGGCAAATAGCGCGTCGTCACGGCGGCGATGCCAGGTGCATCTCCATGGATGACGGCCGCAGCTGCTTTATTGTTACGCTGCGTTCTTAGGCCGATTTGCATCGACAATTCCTAGAGCGCTCTACTCGCTGATCTCTGCCCGCCACGCCAAAACATCCGCGGGCTTCCACCTCACGCTTCTAATTCCCACCTTGATCGGAGCCGAACTACGACCTGCCCGTCGTACTCCTATTTCGCTTGCGTACCGCCCCTTTTCACGGCCCGCGTGTGAGATAACTGCGGTCACCGGCGAATAACGCAACATGAGCCCTACAGACCAAACCCGGTTTCTTGCCCTGTTCCAAGAGCATCGCGCCATCCTCTACAAGGTGGCGTTCGGGTACTGCAACAACCGCGAGGACCGCCTCGACCTGGTGCAGGAGATGGCGATCCAGCTGTGGCGCTCGTTCGGCCGCTTCGATGGTCGCGTGAAGTTCTCGACCTGGGCCTACCGCGTCGTGATGAATGTGGCGATATCCCACTTCCGCGGAGAGGGTCGGCGCATTCGCAACACGATGCCGTTCGACGAGCTTGCTTCCGAGCTCGCGGCCGACGATCGGCCGGCAGAGGAAGCGGGCGACAACATGCGTGTACTGCGCGGGTTGATCGACGAGCTCGACGAGCTGAACCGCGCGTTGGTCCTGCTCTACCTCGAAGGGCACACTTCAGAAGAGATCGCCGAGATCGTCGGCATTTCGCCCGGCAACGTCACCACCCGCATGAACCGCGTAAAGACCGAACTGCAACGCGGTTTCGCGTGTCTCGAAAGTTCCCAGGAGTCTACCCCATGAGCATCACCCTTGAAGAGCTTCGTAACGAATGGTACGACCACAGCCGGCGCCTCGATGAGCACCTGCGATTGAGCACGCACCTGCTTCGCGACGATTGGATCGAACGGCAGCGCGAACGCGTGTGGAAGCTAAATCCGTTCGGCAAGTTCAGCATCGCCGTGTGGATCGCAACGACGGTGCCGCTGGGCCACTTCCTCGGCACGCATGCGAACCAGCCTTCGCTTTTCGCCACCGCACTTGTCCTCGACGTTTGGGTGATCGTGACCGGCATCGCGCAGGTGCGCCAGCAGCAGGCGCTGCGCAACCTGGATTTCGGCATGCCGCTCCTCGAGCTGCAGACCCGGCTCGAGGCGCTTCGCATCGCGCGCATCCGCTCGTTCAATCGCGCGTTCCTCACCGGTCAGATCGTGTGGTGGATCCCGTTCGTCGTGGTCGTTTTCGCCGGCGCATTCGGCGTGAACCTTTACTCATCGCCGCAGTTCCGAGCCTTCGCCGCGTGGAACATCGCAGGCGGCATCGCGTTCATTCCTCTCGCGGTGTGGCTCTCGCGCCGCTATGGCGAGCGACTTTCCCACTCGTCGATCGTGCGACACATCGCCGATTCGATCGCCGGTCGCGACATCGCCGCCGCACGCGAATACCTGGAAAAGGTCCGCCGCTTTGGAAGTGACGCGGACTAGGTGTTTCGACAAACAATGTCGAGAACTTGAACCCGAAGGGGACATCAAGCAAGAGTACAGCCCCGCCCCGCTCGCCACACCATCCTAAGTTTCGGAGGTTTCTCCGCCCTGCGAGCACCACGCCGTCCCTGGCTAGTCAGCCCAGCCGGCGCATCCATGTGCCATCGTTCGGCCGGTTCGACGAGATAACTTATCTCGTCGAAAAGGCATCCGGCCTCGCGCCCGCAGCAACCAGAATCAGTCTCGGCTCGACCCCGGCGATCAAGCCAAAGTCCCGATCGCGATGCAGGAGCGGCATGCCGCCAAGAATGGCGTGCGTTGCTATCAGGCAGTCATTCGCGGAACGGGGGGTGACGCCCGCCCATCGACATCGCGCGTGCAGGTGCGCTGCACTGCGTGCGGCTTCTCTGGCGTCGGGTGCGATCACCATGGGCAGTTCGCCCAGCACCTTATCCCAACGGCTGAACCGATCAGGGCTATCTGCTCCCTGCAGAACTTCCTGCAGGATGGGCGGCGCAAGCCAGACCGGCGCTCCCTGTTCCAGAGCTTCGGTGAGCAGCTCAACTTCGATCAGATTGTCACCACGTAAGTACGCGATCCACACCGAAGAATCGACGAGCATCTAAGTTTACCGCGGCGGACTTTCCGCCTTCGGATCGTAGCCCTCGGAAACACCGCCCGTGCCCCGCAACCCAAGAACTCCCGAGTAGTCGCGACTCCGCACGTAATGCTCGAGCGCGACATGGACGGCGTCACGGGTCGTCTTGACCTTGGCAAGCCGTTTGACCCGCTCGACGAGTTTCGAATCGAGGACCCTGTGGTGTCGTTCGTCGCATGCGACTCACCCTTGGCTTCGCGGAGTCCAGTCAGGCCATCCCTGGCCTGCCGTTCGCGCCCGCCGGGCCCGACGCGACTCATGGTCGCGTCGGAAATGCATCCGGGCTCACCCTCTCAAAAACGCAGCGACAAGCAGCTGAGGCCTCCGTCCATTTTGCGAAACTCGGAAACATCGAGGGCTAGAGTTGTATAGCCTAGGCGTTCCAAAGTGGCAGCTAATCGAGGATAGCCCGCCGGAATCAGTACACGGTCATTGATGTGGATGCAATTGGCCGCATAGGTCTCGGCGACGTCCACCTTGATCAATTCATAGGTTTGGAACACGGGTAACGCGCTCAATTCAGCAGCGATGACAAGCCGCTTGTTCCCTAGATAGGCAATCCCAGATTTAAGATGCAGAAGCCGGCTTTGTCCACGTATGTCGACGATATAACTGGTATAGCCATTCGCATGCAAGATGCCACTAAGTTGACGCGCTCCTTCCTCATTGGTGCGCGCGGATAGCCCAATGAAGAAGTGCTCATCGGCCTGACAAACATCTCCGCCGTCCACGGTTCCTGGCGCAGTGATCTGCAGTGCTTCGGTGCGATACGCGAGAATCGCATTTTTGATCAGCTCGGTTTCGCCCAGCCGGGACGGCGCGCCGGGTCGCATGATAATGGCCACGCCCGCCGCCAGAATCGCCGTATCTTCCAGAAATGTACTATCGGGATATTCCGAAGCTGCTGCGAGTACATCGACCGTCAGTCCGCAGGCATGAAGCGCATCACAATAACGTCCATGCTGATCAAGGGCCTTTTCGACAGAAGGTTCGCCCTCACTCGATGAGGTTAATCCGCGCGAGAACGTGTGGGCGGGAAGGCGTGTTATCGCGTTCTTAAATCGCATTGACTTCCCCACCTGGTCGGCCCGGCTAACCGGATTCCATCCTTTCACATTTCGACCGCGGCGTCATTCTCCGGAAAAGTCGATAGCTGTGTATGTGTATTTCCGCCGCTCACTCCTGGCTACTAACCAGCCCGCCCGCTCGCTCGTCCCGCAGCGCTAGATAAATTGTTAATCTCCCATTCCAGCTATAAACCAAACACGCTGTGAGCGCGTCTAAATCATCATGCTGTATCGGGATCGATAACAATGATACTCGCCCGACCGAAACGATTGATCGCATGCCTCTTTGCCGTATCCATGTCCTACGCCTGCAATACGGCAGGGCCGGAACCCGACTTGACCATCGATCCAGCCCTGTGGCGCGCTGACCTGGAGTATTTGAAGCTCAATTTGCCGAAACGACACCTGAATGCCTTTCACGCAATTTCCCGAGAATCCTTTGACGCCGGCATTGACCGCCTGGAAACTCAAGCGTCAATCCAACACGCCGACATGCGACTCGTTGGATTAATTCGCGTTGTTAGCCTCATCGGAGATGGACACACCGGCGTTCGCCTTCCGCTCGATCGCGCTTACTTCCCGATCGAAATTCAAGAGTTCGGCGGCGAATTTCGCGTGGCTCGCACAGCCCCGGCATTTGAGCAGGCGCTCGGCACTCACATACTCAAGATAGACCAGACGGCGGTGGGTGAGGCCATGGACCTCGCACTGGAACTCACACCAGCGGACGAAAATGCCTCTCTTCGTCGGGCTTTGGCGGTGAACTACTTAAGCGTCGGGCTCATACTACATGGCCTTGCTATCATCCCCGATCGTGCGGTGGCGCAGTTCACGTTCCGCGATGACGCTGGGAACATATTTACAATGGATTTGCCTTCGAGCCCCACGCGTAACAAGGACACGTGGGTTCGACCTCACGCCTACGTCTTCCTGACGGATCAACATCATCACGAACCCTTCTGGTGCGTGAACATCCTCAGTGCGCGCACTGTGTATTGCGACTTCAGATCCTACGACGGGCTTCGCGGGCGCAGCACCGCCATGGTTGACTTGATATCTCAGGCTGCGCCTGAAAAGCTTGTGATTGACATGCGTGACAATGGCGGAGGCGACAATACGGTTGGAGAGCGAAATCTCATCGCACCCATTAAGCGGCTCGCCTCCATTAACAGAAAGGGTCACTTGTTCGTATTGATCGGACCACAGACATTTTCCGCGGCGATGAACAATGCAGCGCAGTTCAGATCGCAAACCGCCGCAACGCTCGTCGGCGAAACCATCGGCGAGAAACCCAATAGCTATCAAGAACCTCGCGAGATGCGGTTGCCAAACTCCAAGCTCGTCATTCGCTATTCCACACGGTGGTATGCGTTTGTCAAAAGCGGGCCCAACGCGATCGAACCTGATGTGCCTGTAGTGCAGACCTGGGCTGAATACGCTGCCGGACAAGATTCCGCACTTAACTATGCTCTGGCCTTCCGACCTGATCCCTAGCGCCAGCTTCCACCTCATCCTAAGGCTAGTCTACCCAGCCCGCCCGCATTCTTATTACTCTACTTATGCCCACCAATCGCCGAGCGCAGCGCGATGGCAAGCACGAAAAAGACCACCACCGCGGATATCCTGATCAGCCCGGGGATCCCATATTTCGCAAACTGACCCCGGTTGCTTCTGAAGATTCGGCCGTTCACGATGGTCGCGGCGCCCCGCCGAGGCCGCCTAGCGCGCCGCCGGCAAAGACTAGAGTTCAATTCGGCGCTGGTACGGGTTCCCGCAATGCCGTGTTCGGTTCGAGATAGAGCACACGGTGACCTGCGTCGAAAATCATCGTGAATCGGCGCAAGATCTCCATCCCCACGATAGGCACGGCCCCAGCCGGACCCCAGACATTGCGCAGAATATACGGACCAATTTGAACACTCTCGTAGACTCCGGAATCCCCTTCATAGCTGGTGCCCAGTCCATTGCCGAGCGTAGTCCGCGTGAGGGTTGCGGAGCGCTTGACGCTGTCGTCATCTACAGAGTCCTCCGATCCGGTATCGACGCGGAGTTTGCGCAGGACCGGGGCATCTCCGGCAACCGCCAGACCCAATCGAATAAAGAGTCTGTCGTTTGTCAGTTCCAGCGGCACAGCGGCTCCGCTACCTCGATAGCGGTAGCTCTTAGGGTCGTAGAGCGCAATACGGTGCTTTATCGGATCGATTCGCACGACATATTGCTCGATCAACTCCACTCCGAGCAGGCCGCTTACCTTTTCCGCTAACGGCAGGGCCGAGAGATCGACGAGTTGAGCATCATCTACTCGGACGGGCAGCCCACCGACCATAAAGCTAACCGGACCTGCGTTGGCGGCCGCGACTTCGCCGCGCCCTGTGCCGCGGATGGTTTCAGCGGCAATCGCCCGTATGCCGAGCGCGTCGGCTTCGTGCGCGTCGACGATACTGTGGTGTGCTCCACTATCGAAACAGAACCATCGAGGCTGTGCGCCATTCACACCGACCCATACGTATATGAGTCTTCCCACAGGTCGATATTCAAACTCTGTTAAAGGCTTTTGCGTCAACGGTCCGCCTACGGCTGAGAACGCGACTGACACGGCACTTAGGAAATATATGAGAACAGATTGGCGCATGAGATCCTCCGGGCGAGAATCGACTCCTAGCGTAGGGTGAGATTCCAACGAACCATGGCTTTTTGCAAGCCCGGGGCCTCGGTTACCAAAAAGTGCGTGCTTGCGGGGAACTGCTACCACGAGGCAGCCTCCCTTTGGAGGATTCTAAGACCGTGCGCCTCGTCACTCGATGCTTTCTGGTAAGCCTCGTTACCGGTAGCTTCGTATTGCATCTGGCCGACATATCTGCGGAACCTAAGCTAGAGGCCGGAGCGCTTCCTCCGCCCATTGCTCGGCGAGACGGTCGAGATGATTTCGATTTCTCGATTGGCCGCTGGCGAACCAACATCACGCGTCGCGCGCATCCGTTTCTAAGCGCGCGGACGGGCCTGCTGCAAAACTAAACCATTTCCTTCGCTGTCGCGTAATGTGGCGTAGCGACCCCACGGAGCGTCTTTTACGTCATCAACGTCGACGCCCACAGACTTCAGCCGTGCATGTTCGGCAGTGAGATCGGCAGTTGAAATCACGAGCCCCCGCAACGATCCTGCCGGCATCGACTCAAACCAATTCACCAAGGTCACGGCCGGGCCACCCCCGTGCGACTCTAGCGTGATCCAGCTCTTGCCGGGACCCATCGCGTCGATCGCTTCCATCGTGATCTTGAAGCCGAGCTTGGCCGAATAAAATGTCTTGGCGCGATTCTGATCAGCGACCGGGATTGAGACGATGATGATTTTGCTTTCGCTCATGGGCCCTCCCAGGGGAATCCTTGCAGACCACACCCAGATGAATTATATGATGAACGTCAAACCTGGTGAATGATGCTTAAGCTGCAACTCGTTAGCGAGACCTGGGGAGAAACGCGAGCACGCCATCCCGATTTATCGATTGTGGCCTTTCTTTTCCGTTTGCGGCGAACCCAATAGAGCGGCAGCGAGTTCTCGCACCGAACGCGCGCTATAAATGCCGGGCGCGATGGTGCCCTCGTTGATCATCGTCGCAAGGCCATGAACCAATGCCCATGATCTAAGACTTTCAAGTTCCTCATGCGCCGGATCGCGAGGGCCCGACACGAGTGCAGAATGCACCGCGCCGCGCAGTACGTCATAAGCGGAATTTCGTGCGGCATCGAGGTCCGGGTTACCGGATGCCTGGTGGACGCTCGAGCCGAACATCAGCTTGAATAGTCCAGGGTTGGACGTTGCAAACGCGACGTAGGCAATGCCGGCTGCATTCAGCCGCGCCTGCGGATCAACCGCTGCATCCATTTCATCACGCATCGCAGCGGCGAATTCCTTAAACCCAAGCGCGGCAATTGCGGCGAGCAAGGCCGCCTTATCGGCGAAATGATTGTAAGGCGCGGCCTGCGAGACGCCCGCGCGTCGCGCCGCGGCACGCAATGTCAGTGCCTCGTAGCCCTCCGATTCCAGAATTTCGCGCGCAGAGCGGATGAGCGCCGCCCGCAGCGCCCCGTGATGATAGCTGCTGGCCCTCTTAGGTGCCGATTTGTCACGCGCCTGGTTCCGCACGCTTTTTGCTTTGGTTGCCATACCTGCAACTTAGCGGGTGCTGGGCGGAAAATCCAGTTAATGTTGACACCGTCAATATTCGTGATATAGTGATGTTAACAGCGTTCATATGGACACAAAAGGCCAGTTGCTACATAGCGAGTACTCATCCGTCCACTTCAGGAGATAGTCATGAAAACTTCGATCAAAACTCAATCCAAATTAGCGAAAATCGCGGTGGTCGCCAGCTTCTTCGCTCTCGGCGGAACTGCGTTGGCGCAGCCGGCCGCGGCCGCCGAAGCAACACCCGCGGGCACGGTGTCGTATCCAGTGGGATATTCCGACCTTGATGTTTCCACGGCGAAAGGCGCAAAAACCCTATATCTGCGTATCCGTTACGCCGCGGAAACGCTCTGCGAGAGCGCCGCCACTTGGGGTAAGAAAGAGGGACAGGCCTGCGTGACCAAGGCCGTCAATGACGCCGTCGCAAGGGTCCATGCACCGCAGCTGACGGAATACACCCAGCTGCGCACCAAGGGTGACAAAACAGGACTCGTGCAGCTAGCAAACGCCAATTGAGCAAATGACGGGCCGATAGCTCGGGCGGTGAGATCTTGCTCACTACCCGAGTGTTCCCCTTCTGGCCGGCGCGTTTGCCTACGCGGCGTTTTTTGTCACCACCAGGATTTCCCCTCTCATCACTTTACTCGCACATCGATCGCACAGCGTCACGCCACCAAGTCGCCGGCGACCGACGATGATGCCGTCGGCGAGTCGCGCCCAATTGCCACTCCCGCGCACATTCGCATCGCCGCGCCGGACGTGAAGCACACAAGAAGTGTTCGCGCAGAAGATCGAGTCGTAGTCAGTGAGGATTTCTTCTGCCATGGGCCACGAAGCCTGCGCTTTATCCAGCCACAAATCGAGGGAAACCATTCGAGCGCAACGCAGCAACCGGACAGTTAGAGCGACACCAATGTTGTCCTTGCAAGTCACTGATTGTGGGTCGCGTTCGCCGCTGTGCGGCTCACCCATGGCTTCGCGGTGTACTGGCATATGCCGCATTGCTGAGCATCCTACTTAAGGGGAGGGTAAATCAGAAGCCTCGACAGTAGTATGCGATGGCATTCCGAATGGGATAGGTACTCGAACTAGCAAACATTGCGGATTGCCCCGAGCGCGCATTTGATTCATCCAGCGAGGTTTATCATGAAGAATAGGCGCAGCTTTCTGCCGACACTCGTTATTATTGCGCTAGCCGTAACGGGACAATCGATGTCTCTCCGGGCCGCGGGCCTGCCTAAAAATGCCGGGCCCGGTCCATTGCGCGGCCACAGATTCGCTCAAATAGCCATTCAGGTAACCGATCTTGATCGCGCTACCGAGTTCTATCGTGACGTCCTTGGATTGCAGCTGCTGTTTGTTGCAAATGGTATGGTCTTCTTCGCCGTCGGTGATGCACGATTGATGATAGAACGTGGCAAGCCGGGCCAATCGACGACTTTATATTTTGACGATTCAGACCTTGAGCGAAGTCGAGTTCGACTCGAGGCCAGTGGCGTCAAATTTGCCGGCCCGATTGAAACCGTACAACGAACGAAATCCTACGAACTCAAACTCCTGGAATTCTCTGATCCCGACGGAAACCCACTGGCGTTGATGGGCCAGATAGCGACTAGGGGAAAGTAGTCCAAGTCGGAATGGGCCCAGCGCACAGGGTGCAAAATCCTTAAGCCTGGCAACAACGGCCGCCGCATAGGTGTGGAAGTTTCGCACCCATCGCTCATGGTCACGGCCATTTCGCGTAACCCGTCATTTGAGGCTGCAAGAGCCGGCACCGCCTTACACCAGCAAAACCAGGACCGTAACGCCGGTGGCCGCAACCGCGAGCAGCCCCTGCCCGACCCGCGTAATTAGATCGATGGTATTCATGTGTCTTCTCCGTTGCTGATCTGATCGAACAGTTAACAGAGTGCGCCGCTTAGCTATGCACAACAAACGCAGTTATTGACTGACTGTTAAGCAATGCTTAACGGGTTAATGCACTTCGCCCAACACCACACCTCCTACCAGTCAGACGCGCTTTGCACGCCTGCGGCGTGATGTCGTCGCCGACGCGGCAACCTCGTCGCGCGCTGGCCCCTGCTTCAATGTGACCGTACCCGGTATGTGCTGCTTGCCCCAACGCACAAACGCGAGCAACACCTCGCCCAGCGCGCTGCCCTTTGGGGTAAGCGTGTAGGCATACCGTACCGGACGCTGCTGGTAGGGAGTGCTGCTGACAATGCCGGTACTTTCCAGGCGCTTGAGGCGATCGGCAAGAATGTTGGTCGGAATGCGCTCCGGCGAAAGCGCGAGCTCGCCGTAAGTGTGCTTGCCGTGCAACAAGTCGCGCACCACCAGCAGCGACCACTTGTCACCCAGGATGTCGAGCGAGTTGGCGATCGCACACGCGGAACGCGCGAAAGGCTTTGCGGTATTCATGTGTCTAGCTCCAGTCCTCGCAAGTGACTTGCAGAGTGCAAGTCATTATGCTACGGTGCCTACACACTTGCAAAATGCAAGGCACTAAGAGGAGAGCGTCATGAATACGATGGTCCTTCCCCAGCCTGCCCAGTCTCAGCCCAGCGGGCGAGGCGCTATTCGCCCCGCAATCGCGATCGCACTGGCCTTCTGGCTCCTGCTCGTCTTGTCACTAGGGTTAGCCGGCGCATTCGTCGGACCTCCCGGGACACCGCCCTTAGCCCTTGCGATCGGAGTTACAGCGCCCCTGGTGTTTTTTTTCGCGTCGCTGCGGCTCTCGCAATCTTTCCGCGAATTTGTGCTGTCGCTGGATCTTAAGCTCATTGCCGGAATGCAGGCCTGGCGATGGGCCGGTCTGGGGTTCCTCTCGCTCTATGCCTATAAGGTGCTCCCGGCGGTGTTCGCCCTGCCAGCGGGCCTCGGCGACATGGCCATCGGATTCGCGGCTCCGTGGATAATTCTTAGCTTAGTGCGTCAGCCTGGCTTCGCCACCAGTGGCAAATTCATCAGTTGGAATGTGCTTGGGATATTGGACCTCCTCATCGCGCTCAGCATCGGAACCGCGAGTGCCTTCTTCGCGACCGGAACCCCCGGAGAGATCAGCACCGCTCCGATGGCCACACTTCCGCTGCTGCTGATCCCGGCATTCCTCGTGCCGTTATTCCTCATGCTACACACAGTGGCGCTGATGCAGAGCCGGCAACTGATCCTCAGCCGAGCCTAGCAGCCTTGGCGCCGCAGCGTGCAATCAAGACGCCACGAACTCACGGGGTGGCCACCCACCGTCATAACAAGGGGCGTGCGAACCAGGGAAGGTTCGCCCGCAGCCTCCACGGACGGATTCACGGCAGCCCGCGTTATGACGTGGGTGGTCACCCCTACTCCGGTAGATTCATTTTACGCAAGAGCGCCTTGTATCGAGGGTCGCCGTGCAGACTGTGGAATTCCGGGATAATCTTGAGCCATGGAAGGCCGGCATCTCGCTCCGCATAGGCACGCTCAGCCCACTCGAACGCTTTATCCTTCTCGCCGCGCCAGGCATACACGCAGGCGATCTGAAAAAGGCCGCTCTTCTTGGCGATGAGCTCCTCGAGAATTCTCTGTTATTTCCACGACCCATATGCGCTCGGCGCTTCTACGCTGCCGTATTCCCGCCCCATCGCTTCGGAATTCCAGGGCGATGAAAGTCCAAACATCTAACTTACGAGTATTGAAACGAACAATCGCAATCAAAACCACGCCTGTCTACCGGTCGAACCCGCTGCGCCCGCATCGCCCAGCTACCTCAACGTCTTCACCGTCGAGGAATACGACAATGAGGGCCCCCTCTCTTTGCAAATTCTCCGGCACATGGCCGCCGATGGTAATAACTTCAAGCTGACCGCGGTCTCCTTCGCGTGACGTGGCCAAATGGTGGATTATCCGAGTCGTCGCTAGAAACACGTTCGAGGCGATCATGAAACGTAGACTTCTAGAGCACTGCAGCGCTGTCTCGCTGCTCTTGGCGCAAGCGCTTTTATTTGCGTTTCCCGCTATCGCCAGCGCGCAGAGTCCACCCCTCATTCCATCTCAGACGCAGAAGCGCATCCTCGCAGAGCCCGGCGTCCCCACACTTGGCGTTGCCGTCGCGGATATCACCGTGGTCGAGTACTTTGATTACAATTGCCCATTTTGCAAAGCGCTAGCCCCTGCTTTTCGCCCATTTATTGATAAGGATCACGCGGCCGCCGTCCTTTATAAAGAGTGGCCCATTTTTGGGGGTGTCTCTATCTACGCAGCACAATCGGCGTTGGCTGCAAACTACCAAAACAAATACCTGCAAGCGCACGATGCACTGATGAGCGCCCCTCGTCTCGCAGAGAACAAGCAGGTCGACGCCGCGTTGCGAGCCGCGGGGATTGACCTGGCCCAACTGCAAAAGGACCTGATTGCGCATAAAGGGACAATTGACACACTGCTGAAGCGCAACAATACCGAAGCGCGTGGCTTGGGTCTTCGCGGAACACCAGGCATTTTGGTCGGCCGGCAGATGGTCTCAGGCATCTCTGATTTAGCTGCGTTGCAGGCTGCTGTTGCGGTTGCGCGCCGCGGAGGAACTGATCGATAGGGACTTAAAGTTCAGCGAGGCGCCAATGAATCGCCTCACGCTCGCCCTTGTCCAATGGCCGGGCCGTTCGTAAATAAATGACGCGAGTCTGCGAGCTATGTCGGAAACTTCAACTCCCTCATCGCCGCCTGAAATCTCGGCTCTTGGCGTATTGGGTCCATCAACGGGTCGGTCTTAAGACTAATCAGGCCCGGATCACGCAGCCTCAACGCCGTCTCGAGCCATTCGAGCGCTTTCAGGTTATTGCCCCGCTGCGCGTAGATCGTCGCGACGGTCAGGCGGCACCTCGAAACGGCGAGCCGATCATGGATATTTTTGCAAATATCCGTCTCTCCACCGCTTCCAAAGAGTACGCGTGGGTCAATGCGCGGCAGATCTCGAGCGTGGGGACTGCGAGCCTGGCTACCAGGAAGATTCACGTTGAAGCGTATATGCAATGACGGCGATATCGTGCTCATAATGACCTCTTCCGGCCCAAGAATTGCCGATGGCGGCGGACATCGTCGCAGAGTGAGACAACGTTAATGAACCAATCAATCGGTCTAGTGGCGATCGTGGTGCGTGACTACGACGAGGCACTGAGCTTTTATGTCGGCACCTTGGGCTTCCAGCTAATTGAAGATACGCCCGTCCCTGCACAACAAAAGCGGTGGGTGGTCGTGGCTCCGGCAGGCTCGACGTCGTCACACGTGCTACTCGCACGCGCCGTTGGCAATGAACAGTCCTCGCGAATTGGGAATCAGACCGGCGGTCGCGTGTTTCTGTTCCTACACACCGACGACCTCTGGCGCGATTTTCGCTCATACCAAGCCAAAGGCGTCGACTTCGTCCGGGAGCCGAAGGAAGAGCCGTACGGTACCGTCGCAGTATTTAAGGATCTCTATGGCAACCTATGGGATCTGTTGCAACCGAAGTTGCCCACCAATGCCGCTCAATGATCTACAAGGCCGAGCCGCGGTACCATTCTCGGTTAGTGTCGGCTCACTGACCCGCGTCCGCACGACGGGTGCCGCGACGCTTGATGGCGGCGTCGACTGGGATGTCTCACCCGGCGCTTGCGCGACCGCGAATGAACTGACAAAAATCAGGGCTAGACCTGTAACTTGATCTTTGAAACGGTAATTCACCCTGTACTCCACACCACACTGCGGTAGCCACGCAAATGATCGGCGCCGCCAATGGTAACGATGCCTCGTCAGACTTAAATGGGCGGCCGCGATGTTTGTCATCTAGATTTTATCGCTAAAAGGTTCGAAGATAGGGGAATGCAGTTAAACAGGAGGTGTCACATGAAAGCTCTCATTGTCGTATTGACGTTTGCTGCCTGTGTAGTTGGTTTCGGACTTCGCGCCGAAGCCCAAGGCGCGCCCGCAGAGCACAGCATGACGGGGTGTCTGGCGAAGGGAGATGATGCCGGAACCTTCAAGCTCACGGATTTGGAGAAAGGCCCGAAGGAAGTCGTGATTGCGGAGACAACGGCGAACCTCGCTCCTCACCTCGGCCATAAGGTCGAAATCACTGGCGTCGCTGTCCCTGGAAAGGATAAAACTCACACGATGAAGGTGACGGCGGTCAAGATGATCTCCGCTAAGTGTCCTTAAAGATCCCGGCACCGGCGATCCAAGGGCGTGACTTCGACCGCGACGCTCCGGCTTCGCGCCTCCGCTGCGGCCCAGTCAATACTTCCATGTATTGCGGTCCGGTGCATGCACCTCACCCTTCCGGAGACTAGGCGGGGCGCCCGCATTTTCGTTGCCACCGCGTCGCTCCCGGACCGGTCCGGCCAGTACGTCCTGTAGTGGCGTTCGCCGGCTCGGCTCACCCCTGACCCCGCCCGTCCAACCTAGGCGATCACGCTCACACCTTTCCAGAATGCAACGCGACCTTTGATTTGCGCTGCCGCGTCTTTGGGTTCGGCGTAGTACCACACGGCATTCACGTTCCGTTCACCGTTGACATTTAGAGAGTAATAGTTCGCCGTGCCCTTCCAGGGACACACGCTTGTGTGGTTACTAGGTTCCAGCAGCGCGGCATTGACCGCCTCCCGCGGAAAATAGTGATTGCCTTCCACGATCACCGTATCTGGCGACTCCGCGATCACCGTACCTTTCCATACTGCCTTCATGTTGATCCTCCGAAACCGATGTGCGCCAATTGTTCCTTATACTACGTCTCGGTGAAATGGCGGGAGCCGTGAAAAAGTGGCGGGCCCCGGCTCATCAGTTGGCGATGGCAAGAATGAGCATTGTTAAATCGCGTGAGAGGGGATGGCGACTATTGCTTGCTACGCAGGCTCAAGAGCCTTCGGGTGCGCTGGCTGATGCTACGTCCGAGCCAGCTTTCGACGCGTTCGCACGCTTAATCAATTCCTGCATGAGTGCCGCAGCGACATTTAGAAGGTTTGGGGCTACTCCGATGCTGACGAAAGGCCCGGAGCGCGTCAGCAACGTCACTTGAACGCCCGGGCCGTTCGGGCGACACCACGCCGTCCATGGCTGGCCGCTCGCTCCGCCATCCCTGGCTTCGCGGCGTACCGGCCTGTCCATTGAGCTGCGCAATCCGCTCAAGCCCGGGGTGGCCATCCGTGGCCACCCGCGTAACGAATGCGTTACGCCCCTGGACAGAGGTTCGCGCCGGCGTTCTGACATCTAGTCAGAACGCGCGAATCCCGTTGCTCACCCTATCTCGTCGAAAAGGCACCCGGCATCACCCATTTTTTGGGGCCCATCTTCTATGGATGCACCGGTTCGACAGTAGGTCTTTGTTGCCGTGTTCCTGCTACCACGCCGGTCTCGCGTGACTTCGACTCGCCTTTGAAGGTTCGTCCGAAGTGTGCTCGCCGATGCTGTATACGCAAACTCAAACTTTGGGTAGCGCAATCGGAACAATGGTCTAGCGTGCCTCGGCTCGTAAAGCCCAAGGCTTCCACCGCCAGGCAATTTTAGACGCGCAGAACGACTCCAGTTTTCTTGAGTGACCGAATTGCACGACACGCCTTCCTTCTTTAGTCCCCTGATTTCGGAATCACGATTGTCCGTCATCAGATAAAACTCGTGTAGGCCGTACAGTGTTCACGTTCTCCGGATGCTGTATGAATTATCCACCATAAATTCACAACTGATCGGATGTACATTCCGCGCATGGAATTTGTCCGACTTGAAACGGCAACACTCAAGGACGTTGTCGATGATTATTATTATGGCTGTTCGTGTCGCTCCTGCATGCACACCGCTCGTCTCAGTCTTTCCAACCTCCGCGCGCAGCTCGGCGATGACTTCCCTTTGAAAAACATCCGCGACCGCCTCAAATGCCGAACTTGCGGCAGCCGGCAAGTCACAATTATGTTCTTGGGACCGCATCAAAAAGGCGGCAATTTACACCACCTATTTCAGAAGGAACCATATTGAATCCGCGCAACCTTCAAATGAGCATATCAATGAAACAAATTGATATTGGTACTCCGCGTTCGAATCTATAGAGTGGCAATCGGCGCTGCGGAGTGCGGGAGCGGTACCCCAAAGAGCGGTCTTCCCTCGTCCTCCTCTTAGAACTGTGTTTCGTCTCCGCAGATGCCACCACCTCTACCTATGCGAACTCGCCCGCTGCAATCCCGACGTCGCCTCATGACGCAATTCTTCGTTTTCGGCTGCGCCCGTCACTGGCAGCTCGCGACACGCCCTTCCTCGAGCTCAAGTCCTTAAGCAGCGCATCGGCGCCGTTCTGGAGAATACGGACGGCCTTAGTTTTTGACAGTCGTCCGTCGCTGGTAAACGCCCCATCGATCAGCAGCGCGAGTTGAACCGCTGTGTCGTCTGGTCGCTTCACCCCAATCCGGCCGACAAGATCTTTAAGCCGTCTGGACATCTCGGCTTTGTGTCGCCTCCGGATCTTTCGGGCCGGATGCTCTGGATCAGCAAATTCCGCGGCGACATTGATTTGCGGGCACCCGCGATACCCATCGCGGGACACCCGCTTGCCGATCCAGTCCAAGAGCGACATCAGTTCGGCTTTTGGATTGCTCGGAGCCGCCGCGACAACCACCTTCCATTGTTGCCAAAACTCGCGATCCTCGCGTTCTAAGAACGCGGCCACGAGTTCATCTTTGGTCTGGAAATGCCGATACAGACTGGTCTTGGCTACGCCCGACTCAGCCACGATCCACTCAACCCCCACAGCACGGACCCCGTTGGCGTAGAAAAGCCGAGCTGCCGTGGAGAGGACCTTTTCGGCCGTTCCCATGTCTGCCGACCTACTTGACGTTTCACCCATTGCTTCCGCCTACGCGACTAATTTGCCAAGTCTGTCTGAGGACAGAGGTTATGGCAATTTCGCCAGCAACTTGACAACGCTACCGATCAGTAGCACAGTGCTCGCTACCGATCGGTAGCGCTGGGATTTATTGATGAACTCATATAACGTTGCTGTTTACGGCGCTACCGGCCACACCGGGCGCTTCGTCGCTTCCGAACTCGAACGTCGGGGCGCCGCCGTACGGCGGATCGCGCGCCGTCCTCCCACGGAATCAAGTTCACAGCAGGACGGCGGACCATTCGCTTGGGTGGGCGCCTCATGTGATGAGCCAGAGGCCCTCGACCGTGCGTTGGACGGTATGGACGCAGTCATTAACTGCGCCGGCCCTTTTCTGGACACGGCTCCGGCAGTGATCGAGGCTGCGCTTCGCGCTGGCGCGCACTATCTCGACGTTGCCGCCGAGCAAAGATCCGTTCGCCAGTCTTTGGCGACCTACAATGCAGAAGCCAAGGAGAACGGCATCGTGGTGCTACCCGCGATGGCGTTCTATGGAGGGCTCGCGGATCTTCTCGTGGCGCAGCTTTGTACGGGCCTTAGAGTGGTCGATGAGATATTCATCGGCGTCGCCCTGGACTACTGGCACCCAACTGCGGGCACTCGGCGTACGGGCGAGCGCAATACGGCTCGCCGGCTCATCGTGTCGGGAGGGCACTTGGCCCCCCTGCCTACTCCCGCACCACGGGGGCGCTGGCAGTTTCCCCAGCCGTTTGGAGATCTGCCCGTGGCGAGCGTTCCTTTGTCGGAAATAATTACGATTTCAAGGCACATCGTGGCGGGTCGAGTTGAGAGTTTCATGAACGAGGCCCCGCTCAAAGATCTCGGGAGAACCGATACACCGCCCCCCACGTCCGCGGACGAACGCGGCAGATCCACTCAGTCATATGTCATGGACGTGTTCGCATCGGGGGAAGGTCAATCGAGGCGACTCGCCGCGTTTGGACGCGACATTTACGCCGCGTCCGCGCCGCTGGTCGTTGAAGCCTGCATGCGGCTGTTGTCGCAAAGTCCCCCCGGGGGAGGCGGCACTTTCGCACCGGCGGAATTGTTTGATCCGCAGGATTTCTTGGCGGCACTCAGTCCCGATATTCGTGTGCAGTCCAGCAGCCAATCGTGCCCAATGGGAAACATCTAGGAGCATCGATGTCGAAACCCGAGTCGCATTACTTAATGGCGCGTTTGCTGCGCCGACGGTCGCTCGCACTACTCAGCTTCGGGTGGAAAATGATCGTTGCAATTCAGATTGCGCACCACGCCACCGATTCTGTGTTTCGGCGATCAGCCGGTTTGACGCGACATTGAGTCGCCTTATTGCGGTTGCCAATCGCACAGCAGCTTCATCTCTCCATCCTTAATGGTCTCTGTCGGGACGCGGTGCCATGCGGCTGATGAAATCAGCTTCGAATCCGCATCCCAACGCGTTCCGTCCTCGTAGTAGTCAGTTCTCGCGTCCAATTTGACTCTCTCTTCCCCACAGTCAAATTCCCAATGATCCACCGCATAATTCACCCACTTACCCTGCCACTTTTCGGTATGCGCCGGAAAAACGTGTTTTTCCGATATCGACCGCAAGCTCCCGTTGCCCTGGAAGCTCGCGGTATTCACGAAGAATTCTCCCACGGACTCATTCAGAGCCGTGACCCGCACCCAATCGCTGCCGCCACGACTATCTTTTGCATGCGGCGCAATCAATGGTGACCGGGAAGTGGCCGGCTCCGTAATCAGCAGGGCTTGCCGCTCGTTATCAATCGACCAAGATTTGAGTCGCGATAGAAAGCTCTGCCCTAACAACAGTAGGCCCCCAGAATCACCGACCGACGCGATAACGTCTCGAACTTCCAATTTACCCACTCGCAGGGATCGAATGCGAAATCGCTGCGATATTTCCCCCGATCCGTCGGCCAGTTTGTATAGCCGCTTATCCAGGAAATCCTGGGGTGACACTATGCCATCGCGAGTGAGAGTGGAAAATACGTTCCTAGGGATGGAAACGTCCGTCGCGCCACTATCAATTGTGAAATTAAGCGAAACCTTGCCGTTGATGACGACAGGCGTCTGCAGCAAGCCGTGTTCGTGAACAAGCGGTATTGACTCCGAATACGCGGCGGCACTGGAAAGCAGCATTGCCAACAATGCCGCGCTCGATGATGTGCTCACTGTGCCGTGCATGCGCAAATTCGTGGCACCGGGTTTCCAATCATTGCGGTCGGCACCATTCTAATCCTCGTCCTGCCATGCCTCTACCCTAAGTGTTCTCCGGCGATATGGCGCCTCCACAGCCTCTAGTATCCGCTCGAAACTTCCAGTCCGCGCACACGCCTTTGCTCACTTTTTGAAATTTGCTGACCGTCTCGCCCAAAACGGCGGGACTACGTTGCCTTCCTTAATCGCTAAAACCAGCAAGATGATTCCGACAGCAAGGCAAAGCACCAACGCCACGACCGACGCTTCCGCGCCGAAAGTGCCGCCGGTTAGCCATTCGGGCCCGACCATCCTCGATTGCAGAAGGCCCTTGCTCTCCCCTCCTGAGACCGCCACCGAGAAGATTCCACCCTGTGTGAAATTCCAGGCAATGTGGGTGCCGATGCAAAGCCACAGACGCCGTGTGAGCATGTAGGCCGCGGCCAGTAGTATTCCCGCCTCAATACTGATCGCCGCAGCATTGAGAAGTGTCGCGCCCGGGTTGAGTAGATGCAGCACCCCGAAAATGACAGCGGAGATACCGAGCGCTACCCAACTCCCCAACCATTGTTCCAGAATCCGAAAAAGAATCCCGCGAATCAGGACTTCTTCAAGAACGCCTGAGAGTATGCACGCCGGCAGAAATGCCAGCATGGCCTGCCAACCGTTATTCCCCGTGACTTTATAGACGCCGACCGCGGCAAGAATCCCTACGGTCACGGAAAATAGCAGCGCACCCAAAGCTAAACCTAGGCCAATTTCGCTCACCGCGCGCCTGTCGGACAGTTCGGTTACAGCTCTTTTCTCAATGACTCGTACGTAAGCCGAATAGGCTGCCAGGACGACTGCCGCCAACAGCAGCGCTCCTAGTCGTCTTAAAGATTTATCCGTCACGAATAAATTCAACGGCGTTCTGACAACTGCAAAGGCAATGGCAATGAAAAGAATTGCCGCCACCATCTGAACTATCGGAAATGCCAGCACTCGACGCCACCGCGTGGGTGCTGAGCTAAGAATCTCAGGCTGGCTACTCATATTCCTCACGGCAAGTGCAACAGACGAGAAGTAGTGTCCGAAGGAAGGAACCAATCTCTTCTTTAAGGGCGGCAATCATGCGCCAAGCCATCGCCAACAGCAAAGGAGCCGACTCACGCTTGCTGCGAGAGCACGGGCTGTCGCACACCACGCCATCCAAAGGTTCAAAGGTCAGCCTATCGACGTATCCGTTATGCACCCACGCCTCAAAGCGGCGGCGCGCTAACCGGAGGCCGCCGGTGCTTCGTGCCTTGTTCGTAGCCGTAGCCAATCTCGATCAGCAGTTTCTCCGACCACGGTCTGCCTAGGAATTCGATGCCCGCGGGTACGCCGAGCGGCGCGGTCGAAGTGGGTGACGAAAAGCCACCGGGCACGACGATCGAAGGAAAGCCTGTCACCGATCCCAGAACGCCGTTGCGCTCCACCTGGGTTTCGCCAATGGGCACCACGAGCCGCATCTGATGCGGGAAGACGATGGCATCGAGTCGATCGTCGGCCATGATCTTCATGACACGCTGCTGCAACTCGGAGCGCTTCTGTAAACGCATGCGATAACCATCGTCCATCTCGAGACTCTGAGCCTTCTTAATATTATCGCCGATGTTCGGATGAAACTTGCCGGAGGCGATGATCTCCTCCAGCGATTTCACCGGCGCATTCCCTTCGGCAAGGTAGGCGTTGATTGCCGGCTTGAATTCGTACAGATGAACACTGATGTCATTGGACATCTTCCCGCTGTTCAGATCCGGCGTGTTCAACTCAATCACTGTAGCGCCTAACCTCTTAAGGTCCTCGACCGCCTTGTTCGCGATTCTGCTAACTTCCTCATTAATGGAGGCATTGCCGAAGAAGCTGCGCAAGACGCCGATGCGCTTAGCTCTAACGCCGTCGGCCTTTAGGAATATCGTGTAGTCCTGCTGGATATTCCCGACGCTCCATGCGGTCGCGGGATCGTTGGGGTCATAGCCGACGAGCACGTTGAGCATCTTTGCCGCGTCCGTAACGGTGCGGGCCAGCGGACCGGCAGCATCCTGGGTGAACGAATACGGGATGACACCGGCACGGCTCACTAACCCAAGCGTTGGGCGAATACCCACAAGGTTGTTTGCCGACGCGGGCGAACGGATGGAGTTGACCGTGTCGGTGCCGATGCCGGCAATCGCGAAGTTGGCAGCCAGGCCCGCGCCGGTACCACCACTCGATCCGCCAGGTGTGCGGGTCAGGTCATAGGGATTCAGCGTCTGCCCGCGGATCGAGCTGACCGTCTCACCCCAGATGGCGAACTCGTGCAGATTGACCTTTGCGAGGATGATGGCCCCCGCGCTGCGCAATTTCTGCGTAATCGTCGCATCGGTCGCCGGCATGTACCCGGCGAGGCTCTGCGACCCACCCGTGGTCGGCATGTCTTGGGTGTTGACGTTATCCTTCAGCAGCACCGGGATCCCATGCAGCGGCCCCACGAACTTCCCGGTCTTGCGCAAAAGTTCATCGAGTGCGGTCGCCTCCTGAAGCGCCTTGGGATTCAAGTAAATCACCACATTGAGCTTCGGCCCTGCCTGATCGTATGCTTGGATACGCTTCAAATACGCCTGCACCAACTGCGTCGCCGTGAGAGCGCCGGACTTGTACGCCGCCTGGACATCGCCAATCGTGGCTTCTTCGAGATGAAATTCCTTGGCTTTACTCTCCGCACCGACACTGCTCGCCAGCAACATGACCGTCACCGCCATGACAAGTTGTGACTGCTTCATGAAACACCCCATCGCGGATTATTGTTTTGCTTCTCCCGCATTCATACGCCTTTCGGCTTCTGTTTGCACGTGATTCGCCGGAGAGTACAACGTCCAACGATAACGCTGCTTGCGAGCAAGTCGCTCGCAGCTCATCGCCCTGCGCCAATACAACGTGGGGCAATAAATCGACATGCCACTGGGCCCGCCCCGCTCGCTGCGCCATCTAACAGATTTCACTAAATTCACCTAGCGAACATTCGCTTGTTGTGAACCTCTGGCACCGCTGATCGATCTTCTCGTATTCGGCCAGATTTCTCGATAGAAACGCGTCGTGAGCGTCCTTACTTTCCCAGTGGTCCACCGTCACGTACCGCAACGGGTCCGCGCTGTCATGAAGCAATAGCGTCTCGATGTACCCCGGCGCCTTCCGGAACAGCGCAACCCAACTGCCACTTGGCCCGTAGTTGAACTCGAAATCCGCCTGCGCTGTAGGCGTCACGCGGAGTTCCCACACATAGGTGAATTGACCCACCAGCCACCGCAGCACTTATAGCAGCGCATTGAGAGATTTGGCCAAAACCGGAACCCTCTTCCGACGCCGATAGAACCACAACGTAAGCGCCATCAACGAGCCTCCGGGCAGCAGGAGTTCTATCGCCGCATAGGGCGCGAGTTCCTTAAGGGCTGCAAAAGCAACCGCTGCCAAGGCGCCGAGTGTCCGCAGGCTTCGTATGCTAGCGCGTGCTCGCATTGCCTTAGACCAGCAAAACCAGCACCGTAACGCCGGTGGCCGCCACCGCCAGAAGCCCCTGCCCGACTCGCGTAATCAGATGAATGGTGTCCATGTGTCTACTCCGTTAACTGAACTATCGAACAGCTAACAGACTGCGCTACCCGCCAATACACAACAAACGGAGTATCTGAGCGACTGTTAAGTAAACCTTAACTCGTAAGTGCGGCTCGCACGACGCCACGCTTTCCTTGGCACATCGGTCGGCCCGTCCCACGCGACATTCAGGCGGGTTCCCGCCGATTACTTGAAACTACCCGGTGAACAGCGGCGGGTCGTTCACCGGCAATTCCCGAGCATTCGCCGAATATCGCGTGAACGCCTGCAGGATCTCGCTCAAGATTCCCCCATCGAACCCACGGAACCCCCGTCTAACCTTAGGGAGATAGTCATGAAGAACCTGATCAACACTCAATCCAACTTGGCGAAGTTCATGGTTGCTGCCAGCTTCTTGGCGCTCAGCCTCACCGCGATCGGCGGGACCGCGCTGGCACAGGAGCCCACTGCCACATCAACGTCAAATTCGTCGGTGACCTATCCCGTCCGATATTCCGACCTCGATGTATCCACGGCGAAAGGGGCAAGAACCCTCTACCTGCGCATTCGCTACGCCGCGGAAACGCTCTGCGAGAGCGCCGCCACCTGGGGTAAGAAAGAGGGAGAAGCCTGCGTGAACAAGGCCGTGAATGACGCCGTTGCCCGCGTCAATGCCCCGCGACTGACGGAGTACAGCCAGCTGCTCAGCAAGGGTGATAAGTCCGGACTCGTGCAGCTGGCAAACGCCAATTGATTTTGCCTCGTCAATCGCAATGCCGCGCAGCTGGGCAACTGCGCGGCATTGCTGCGACCCCGCCGCGAGCGCCCGCCCACGTAACTTCGATGCATTGATTGCGACGGTCACGTCGACGAATTTAGCGAGAGTCCGCTCCAAACGCGTTCTCTAATCGCCGACGACAAATTGACGAGACGACGTCAGTACCGCCACAGGTCGTTGAGGTTACCTCCGGACCCCGCAGAGTCGTATCCAGAACCTCCGAACAACCACAAGGCGCCCGTCTGATCGACCCAAGTTGCAGGAGCGCCTCGCCCGCTCGGCGTGTTACTGGTTGAAGCGGTCCCTTGGCCGCGGCATCGCGGAATTCTCACTAGACATCCAACCCAATCGACCGCATGAGTTCAATGCCATTGCTTTTGGTAACCACCCCGGGCTGCAATTTGAAATCAAACTTGAGCTTCCCATCCTCGAGCTCGTCTTGAAAATGTACATTTTTGATCGCGCCGGGCTGGAGTCCGGCAATATCGGTCAATGCAAGATCGTGAGTGCTGATCAAGCCGATCGCACCCTTCTTGATCAGCGCCCTGAGGAGGCCTTGCGCCCCGATGCGCCGGTCTGTGGAATTGGTACCCTGCAGCAATTCGTCCAGCAGAAACAGTAGCGGCAGCTTGTTAGGCTCGAACAATTTGCGCAGGCGCGTGATCTCGGCATAAAAACGAGAGCTGCCCTCGTGCAGCGAATCGTTGATACGAATACTTGCACCGATTTGCAGCGGTGTGAGTTGCAGAGAGTGGGCGCGCACTGGTGCCCCCGCCATTGCAAGCACGGTATTGATTCCGATGGTGCGCAACAGAGTGCTCTTGCCCGACATGTTCGAGCCGCTGACCAGTAGCACGCGCGTCTCTCCACAGATGTCGACGTCGTTGCATACGCGTACGGCAGCGGGGATAAGCGGATGGCCCAAACCGGTCGCCTTGAATGCCGGCGGACCGTCGAGGAACTGCGGAAAAGGGTCTGCACTCTGCTCGTAGGCGTATTGAGCGAGCGAAACCAGCGCTTCGAACTCTCCTAGCACTTCGAGCCAAGAGCGGATCGCGGCGCCATGGGCGCTACGCCACCGTTCTGCGGCAAGCGCGGTTTGCAACGGGTACATAAACAGCAGCAGAAACGGCGCCAAGATGGGATTGCGGCGCGCCTCGACAAAATTCACGATGGTCGCCAGCTTGGAGAGCGCAGCACCTGCCCCAAGGCCGTGCGAAGACAGCTTGAGTTGCAGCGAGTGCAGGGGCACAGCATCGAAACGCTGCGCTTCGATGCGATTCAACAATACCGACAGACCCTTCAGGTCCTCGAAGGCACTTTCGACGGTTGTAATGGCCGCATGGATCGGTTTTCTCAAAGAAAACATCAAGATGATCTCAATCATGATGACGGCGAGCAGGGGGAATACAGCTCCCCAGGTCGCCCAAATGGCGATCGCAGAGATCGCGAGCCCGGCGATCAGCGGAGCACTCCAGCGGATCCACCAATGACCGAGCCGATTGGGCGCCTGCGCCCAGGCGTCGAGCGTCGCGGCATGCAACTCGATCTTCAAGATATCGCCATCAATCGCTATGGATTCTCGAAACGCAAAGCGACTGCGAAGATCGGCAATGCTGACGTGCCTTGCGCAAATCGTGTCGATGGCCGCGGGCGCGAGCAGCCATTGGGCTAGGATGCTTTCCCCCATTTGCGTTCGCGCGGCGCAGAGCAGTTCATACAGGCTGTCTTTGCCGAATAAATCTAAATCGTCTCCATAAATGTGATCTTGAACGGCGAAGCGCGCACCCGCCATGCCCTTACCGCTCCATTGGTCGCTGAGACGCTCGAGGCCCGCGCGATAGTACTGCACGGCCCTCTGAGCGTGAGTGCGAAGGCTACGGACGCGTTGGTGATAGATGAGTACGACGATAAAGGCGAGGACCGGAGTACCCAGCCACCAGCGCGGTAGCGAGACTGGGCCGAAGCACAGCCATGCGATGATCAAAAATGAGGCACCGATGGCAAGCCGAATTCCCTCAATTCGTGCGTCGAGCACCGCATATTGTGCGAGACGCGCCTCGCGTTCAACCAGCCGCTGCGAATATTGTTCTGTTGGCGACATAGAAAATAGTTTGGATATAAGGAGTAGCGAGGTCAATCGGTTTTCCAGCGCAGCGAGCCTGGCGGTGCAGTTGGCGCGAATCGCGCGTCAAGGCCAAACCCGCGAGATCCTCTCTTCCGTCTATTTAAGCTTTGGTATGCGCTTTCGCTTACTGCTACTTCGCTTTATAGACTTCCCACCCATCGAGGTAGGTCGCCAGAACCTTGGTGTTGTGGATGTCGAACGGGTCGAGCGCAAAGATGTCGCGGTCGAGCACGATAAAATCCCCGCGCTTGCCCAGCTCCAGGCTGCCCGTCGTATGCTCCTGCTTGAGTGCGATAGCCGCATTGGTGGTATAGGCATCAACCACGTCCTGAAGCCGGAGGCTCTGTTCTGGCAGCAGCGGATCCTTGCCTCTGCCCTCCGACCGAGTGATGGCATGTTCCATTGCCTCGAATGCATTGAAGCTGCTCACGTTCCAGTCGCTGCCGCCGGCAATCAGTGCGCCCGCGTCGCGCAGCGAGCGCGCGGGGTACAGGTATCGCGATCGTTCGGGTCCCAGATAGGGTAGCGTAGCCTCGACGATGTAGCTCTGATCGCGTTCCGCCCAAAGCAGCTGGAAATTGGCGATAACACCCAGTTCCATAAAGCGCGGGAAATCATTCGGGTTCACAAGTTCCAGATGTGCGATCTGGTCACGATTATCAAGCTGCCCATGACGTCGTCTTGAGTCAGCAAAGGCGTCCAGAGCTGCGCGAACGGCCCGATCACCGATTGCGTGAATGTGAACCGTAAAGCCGGCAGCATCGGCCAGGCTGACGATAAGATTCAAATTCTCCTGCCGGAAATAGGACGGGCCGCGATTAGCCGTTGGGTGACCCTTCGCGTCGAGGTAGGGTTCAATGAGCGCCGCCGTCTGCGAGGGGTACTCGATCACGCCGTCAGCGAAAATCTTGACGGCGTCGGCACGGAGGTAATCCGGATCAATCGCCCACTTTGCCCGGAACCGGACCGCACGGGCGATCAACGTCTTGGCGGGCAAGTGCAGGTTTGTCAGCGTGAACGAGGCGCGCACGCGCATGTTTAGCCTATGATTGTCGTAGAGCCGCTTGTAAATTTGCATATAGTGATCATTAACGGCCGCATCCTGCACCGAGGTGATGCCTATTGCATGCATCGCGTCAAAGGCCTTTTCGAGTTGGGACGCCTCGCGGTCGAGGCTGGCCGGCGGCACCGCGGCCAATACAACATCAACCGCGGCGTCCCTGAGCGTACCGGTCGGGATGCCGGATGGGCCGCGCTCGATCCTGCCGCCGACCGGATCTTTAGTAGCGGCGCTGATATGAGCTGCCCTGAGTGCGGCCGAATTGACCCAAGCGGTATGACCGTCCGAGCCTCTCAGCATCATCGGCCGGTCTCTTAGCATCGAGTCGAGGTCCTCGCGCGTCAGCGCAAGTCCGGACGGGTTCACCTGGATCGCCTGGAACCACCCATGCGTATCGTCGTGATCGTCCTTGAGGCACGCTGCCACTTCCGCTTTGATTCCTGCGGAACTCAGCTCTAGGTCGTGCAGATCGCACTTGTCCAAATCCCGCGCGCTCTCGGCTGGGTGGGTGTGTGCATCGATCAGTCCCGGCAGTACGGTTTGGCCCTTAAGATCGACCGTTTGCGTGTTCGGCCCGATCAGCGCGCTCACTGACTGATCTGTGCCCACAGCGACAATTGTATTGCCGCGGATCGCGAGCGCTTGTGCAACGCTTCGATTCGAATCCTGCGTGCGGATTATTCCGTGAAGCACAACCAGATCCGCAGGTGGCTGAGCGGTGGCGACGAACGCAAACCCGAGCGACAAAGCCAATGCGACAACGCGGATGGAGCGCTTCATAACATCGCGGTAACTTGACTCCGCCTCCCTTCGTCCCCATCCCATTGTAGCCGCGCCAGTCGTGTCGCGGAGGTGCCTAACTGAGCTGCTGGCCGTTCAATGGTTACTTCTCTATTGTCCCACTCCTTATATTATGAGTGGTCTTTCCGTCTCTTCCGGCTACCTAAGCCTTGGTTCGGCCTCCACGGACGGATCCACGGCGGTCCGGAAAGCAAGTAACGATCCATCAGAACGTGATTTCCTCTACGTCCTGTAACACCTTGTGCGCGGCAATCATATCGAGACGAGCGCCCTGAACTTCGGGACTCGGTATTTGTGCGAGGTAGTCCGCGCATTTTGCCACGCGAGCCGCCACGTTCCAGTGTTTCTCGCTTGCGTCGTCGGCGAGTATATCCACGAGCTTATCGAGTTCCTTGCGCACAACGGAAGCAGTATCAGCGTAACGTCTTGTTTCAGGTGATGAGCGAAGGGAGGCGTGCTGACTGAGTAGCGTTCTAGACGCTTCTCTCAGGGCTAGCTCGGCTTTGATTCTCAGGACGGGGCTCATCCGGTTCATCTTGCCATTTAACCGTAAGCGGCCCCAAAGGTCTTTGATGTAGTTCGCAGGATGCACTCGACATCCGAGACGAAGTCTTCTCGCCCGACGGTGACGACAGCGGAAATAGGCTCTGCATCCCCCTCTTTTTTCGCTCACTGGCCGAAATGGCCTACACTCCCGGGATCAACTTTTGCACGCTGGCAGTACGCTCCATGGAAACCTCAAAAGTCGCACTCGCGTTTTGCTCCCTGCTTTTCGCCCTTCCCGGCTCGGCACAGGTCGCACTAAAACCCGATACACCCAGCATCTTGTTCTGGACACCGGAACAGCAGAGCACGGGATATCGCAGCATCGAAAAGATCTACAAGGTCGTCACGGTAAAGCACGGCTCCAAGGTGCACCCATTGCCCAAAGCCCCCAAGCAACTGTCGCCGACTTGGGACTATGCCGACCGTCAATGGACGGTGGCCGACTATATGAGCGCGAACCGAACCTCCGGTGTCCTGGTCTTGAAGGACGGCAAGATCGTGTTGGAGCGCTATGGCCTGGGTCGCACGCCAAAAGATCGCTGGACTTCATTCTCCGTGGCTAAATCCCTGACCTCAACTCTGGTCGGCGCCGCGATCAAGGACGGCAAGATCAAGGGGCCGGACGCCTTGGTCACTGACTACGTGCCTGAGCTGAAGGGCTCAGCCTACGACGGTGTCACGGTGAGGCAGCTCCTCATGATGAGCTCGGGCGTGAAGTGGAATGAGGATTACACCGATCCTAAGTCGGACGTGGCTCAGGCAGGCTTCACCGGCAGCGAGCCGGGCATGGATCCTCTGGTCAGTTATATGCGTCATTTGTCGCGCGACGCCGAGCCGGGCACGAAATGGCATTACGATACGGGCGAGACGGACATGGTGGGAATCATGGTTTCCAATGCCGTCGGCAAACCACTCTCTCAATATCTCTCCGAGAAGGTCTGGGCCACCTACGGCATGGAACAGGATGCGGTGTGGATGGTGGATGCATCGGGCAAGCAGGAACGTGGCGGCTGCTGCATTTCGATGACTCTGCGTGACTATGCGCGCGTCGGACAATTCATCTTAGATGGCGGCAAGGCTCAAGGTCGACAGGTAGTTCCTTCCTGGTGGGTGGCGCAGGCCACCGCCAAGGAGATCGATAACGGCGCGGGTGGCTACGGCTATTTCTGGTGGATACGTCAAAATGGCAGCTACGAAGCGGTGGGCATCTTTGGCCAATCCGTCACTACGTTCAAAGACGACCGATTGATCATTGTCATCAATTCCGCATGGCCGGCCGCCACCAGTAAGGAATACAGCGCGGCCAGAACCGCGTTCGTCAACGCATTGCACGAGGCGGCCAAATCAACCCCACGGTAAATCGTGCGCTCTAATTTCCGCTCGGGGGATGCGCGGAGCGCATCAGGCCGACTGAGGTTCCGGCGCGGATATGAAGGATCCTCCTTCGAGTTGGACGTATTCGCTGCCGGGTGTGAAGTGCACTCCGATGGGGTCGCGTCCTTCCTCAACAGCCTTGATCTGCGTCTCGAACAGGCGCCGCAGCATCACGACGCCGCGATCGCTGGTGGCCAAATGTTCTTCGCTGTGCAGCGTAATGGGTCCCTGGCCACGTTGGGCCTCCAAATCGTTTGGACGGCGCTGCCGCTCCTCGATTGTCATTGATTCGATCATCGCGTGGCGCTCTGCAAAGAATTCGAGGAACTTGCGATCTCGCGCGCGCACGACTGTGAAGATACGAAAATTGGTATCGTCCACCGGTAGTACGAACCCTACGTGGTCGACCCGACCCGCCTGGCCGAATGGATTCGGAACCACCCGCAACGTAGGTAGCACGGTTTCGACAACGGTGTTCAAGATCCGCCCGTCAGGAAGCACTTGACGGCGGCGCGCCGTCAAGCCGCGTTCATTGATATCGAGCAGCGGAGACTTTGTATTGGCCGGGAGATCGCGGCGCATGGCAACCAAATCAATTTCGCCAAATCGCGGACCGAACTGCGCGCCGCTGTGCAGGTAGTGCAGCCAGTAGAAATGCGCGACATCATGAATGTTTTCATAGTGCTGCAGCCAGTTGAATGGCACCACGCCGAGTTTTCCGGCACCGATATTTTGATCGTCGGCGAATACCTGCTCACCCTCTTCCAGCTCCTCGAACACGTTGTATCGCGGCAGTAGCGGCTTTTTCTCTATCGGCCCTAGAAATGCCCAGATCAGGCCGTAGCGTTCCTCTAGCGGATACCAAGGTTGGCGAATCCTGCTGCGGCGAGTTCCTTGAGAAGGCTCCGCCGGTTGGTCCAAGCAGTGACCTTGGGCATCGAACAGCCAGCCGTGATAGCAGCAGCGAATCCCTTCCTCTTCCACCGCCCCGTAGAATAGAGAGGCTCCGCGGTGGCAGCAGCGCGGATGAACGAGGCCCGGCCGGCCCTTTTTATCGCGGAACAGAATTAGATCCTCGCCGAGCACGCGCACCTGGCGCGGCAGATCGTTCGCGTACGACGCCAAGCCGACCGGATGCCAGTAGCGACGCATGAGTTCGCCCATCGGCGTACCTCGTGCGACCTCGGTGAGACGCGCATTGTGCGTGGGCTGCGCCCGGTAGTATCCCGTCGTGCGATCGCTCTCAACTGCAGGCATATCGATCTCCTGGATGTCTGAATAGCCAAAGTCCCGGTCGCAACTAATGCGTGGAGTTCAAACTAATATCCTTCAGTCGCCGTTTGCATTGCAGATATCTGCATTTTGCTCTTTTGTGGTGTGCTGTACAGCGCATGCAATAACGGTTCCGGAATCGTCAACCACGCTCGCAAGGCGTAATGTGTCACGCCGAAGAGTCGCAACGGAAGCGAAACATGAAAACATGGCTTAAACGCATTGGCGTGGGCGCAGGTATAGTCGTTCTCGTAGTTTCCGCAATAACCTACGTTCGGTTTACGCAATGGCGAAACGAAGTCACCAAGAATCTTGAGCGCGACAGTACAGTGGTTCAAACCGCGAAAGGGCCGATCGAATACGCTGAGATTGGGCATGGACCGCCAGTTCTTCTAACCCACGGGGACCCCGGTGGCTACGATCAGGTCTACCAAATTGTAAAGCTGGAGGGCGCCGAGCATGGGGTCTCGAGGTACATCATTCCCTCTCGGCCGGGGTATCTCCGTACGCCGCTCACCGTCGGCAAGACACCCAAGGAACAAGCAGAAGCCTTCGCCGCGCTACTCGATGCGTTGAAAATCGACAAGGTTGCCGTGATCGGTGGTTCTGGTGGCGGACCTTCTGCCATTGAGTTCGCGGCGCTGTACCCGAAGCGCTGTGTCGCCCTCGTCCTGGAAGCAGCGATCACGATGCGGATTGTTCCACCGAAGGCGGAATTTCTGGAAACAGCCATCAAGAACACGGTCGGATCGGATTTCAGTATTTGGCTGATTAAGGATCAATTTGTTGCCGGGCTGCAAGCCAAAGACCCTAACGACCCACTCATAGCAACAATTTCCATGGCCATTCTGAAATCAGCCATACCCTATTCCAAGCGCAAGGACGGTTGGGAAAACGACACGGAGCAGTGGGAAACATTGCCGGAATTGCCACTCGATCGCATTCGTTGTCCAACGCTCATATTGCAGGGCACGGCCGACCGCAACGTTCCTTTTGCGCAAGGCAAATTCGCCCACGCGCAGATCGCCGGGTCACGATTTGTGCCCCTCCCAGGGCAGGACCATTGGATGCTGATTACAAAATACAAAGAGCTTGGACAGATCATAGATGGATTTTTGTTAGAACATGCGACTAGCGACTCAGCATCTCAAGCGTCATCCGCCGCAAAATAATTACTGATGCAGGATGCACCCCATGACGCTGTCTAAAAAAAATACGGAACGCGTCGGCCCATGGACTGCTCTCGCGATTTTCGCCATGGCCTGGATTGCGATCGATGCCCTCGTCGAAGTCACGTGCCGATCCGTACTTACCCAGCTTCACATGACCGGCGTGCGCGAGCGCGTGGCCGTCGAAGCGCTCTCCGGCGTTGTGTTGAACTGGATAATGTTCGCCGTCTGCTTATCTCTTTTGTGCTTGCGCGGACAGACCTTACCTGACATCGGTTGGAGACGCCCCGCCACGCGGCGGTCCTGGATCCTCGCAATTGTTGTGGCGGTGGTTATGGCCGGCAGTGCCTTAGGCGGATTTGGCAAAACCGCCCAGCTGCTCACCGACTGGTCCTTCTACCGGCTCTCCTTGGGCGTAGTGCTGGGAGGCTCCGCCGGCATCTGTCTAGAGACGATTTTCCGCGGCTTTGTCATGACCCAAGCGCGCGACGCCGGCCTTGCCGTCATCCTGCAAGTTACCCTGTCGGCCGTACTATTCGCCCTGGCCTTAAACCGCATGGCATGGAGCGGATTTCCCGGACATCCGGAATTCTGGGCCGTCGTCGGCACGACCGCATCGTCGACGGTATTAGGCGCCGCGTTCGCGATCATCTATGTGATTGGTAACCGAAGTCTCAATCCCGCGATCGCCGCGCACGCGGCGATCGACATGGTCGTCGAACCCGGCATGATTATCATGGCTGCCATAGCCATTGCCTAAGGTTCTTTCTTAGGGACGGGTCTAGATGCTCATCTTGATCTTGAACAATCGGGCTTGTCGGCGGGAAATTTCTACTTCCGGGCCCTCGCGAAGCTGCGCATGCAGGCGCCCATTCACGCCGAGCTCCACACTTTCGATAAAATCCAAATTGAGAATCTGTTGGCGATTGGCCCTAAAGAAACGATTCGGGTCGAGCCGCCGC
Organism: uncultured Gammaproteobacteria bacterium; assembly: GCA_963787695.1. Classification (GTDB taxonomy): domain Bacteria; phylum Pseudomonadota; class Gammaproteobacteria; order Steroidobacterales; family Steroidobacteraceae; genus Bog-1198. The sequence continues at coordinate 2,601,258 of CAWBDX010000002.1, read as the reverse complement.
TCAAGTGCTGCGAGCGCGCGGCCCAGCAAGGGCTTCTCCTTGCCCCACGACAAGCGAATGTAATTACCTTCCGAGGTCAGCAGGCGTACTTCTCGGAGCGGCACAAACCAGCATCGCTCGCCGTCGCGGACAAAAATCTGTTCGAGGACATCATTGGGCCGCGGCGTATGTGCAGCTCGAGCGCTCTTGACTCGGGTCAGTGCCTCGACAAGGCGGGCGGGGTCAATGGGCTTCAGCAGGTAATCGAGCGCATCGACTTCGAATGCCCGCACGGCATGTTCGTCATGCGCGGTCGTGAATATGACGGCCGGTACATGCTCCAACCGAGTCAGCAAATCGAACCCGGAACCCCCTGGCATTTGGATGTCTAGAAACAGCAAATCAGGCGTGAGTGATTCGGCCATGCCGGCAGCCTCCTCAATGTTGCCGGCCTCGCCGATAATTTCCACCCAGGAGAAATCGGCCAGCAGGCGCCGCAGTTCACGGCGGGCCGGCGGCTCATCATCGATGATCATCGCCTTCATCGTTGCTGTGGAACTCGCAAGCGGGCCGTCGCGATGCCGGGTTTCGAGAGATCGAGGTCGAGAGTGGCGCGCGTGCCGAACAACAGCCTCAACCGATCAAAGGCATTGCGCAAGCCCACGCCTTCACCCGTAGCGCAGATCGGTGCGGTCGGCCGCGGATTCTCGATCTTCACATTCAGCATGTCGTTTTCCAACACAGCGGAGATTCGAAGCAGCCCTCCCGAGGGCAGCTCGGCGATGCCGTGCTTGATCGCATTCTCAACGAGGGTCTGCAGGAGCATAACCGGTATGTACACGCTCGCCGCGTCGGCAGCAATATTCCTCTCAATGCGCAGCCTATCCTCGAAACGCATCGACTCCAGTTCCAGGTAGTCAGAGACGATGTCTAATTCCTGGGCAAGCGTCACCAGTTCATCTTGTCGAGAGCTTAAGGTGTAACGCAGCGTGTTTGCCAGGTACGTCACGGCGCTTTGCGCGCGCGCCGGATGGTCGGCGATGAGCGAGCGTACGGTGTTGAGTGCGTTGAATAGAAAGTGTGGGTTGAGTTGAGATTTGAGTAGTCGCAGTTCCGCCAGCTGCAGCGCGCGGGCCAGTTCGGACTGCTTGAGCCGCACGGTTCGATATTCCCGCAGCCCGACAGCGGCGAAATAAATGGCCTGCCATATCATGTAGAGCACTGCCCAATTGGCGATTTGCAATACAGTTTGAATCGTCTCGGTCATGCTCGCGCTTATGGCGGGTGCGTATTCCCGCAATATGGGACCGGGATCTTGCAAAGCCGACACATCGGATATCTGCGTCATGATGCCGAGTGGTGTGGCCACTATGAAGGCCGCAATGACGATGCGAGTCGCCAATTTCGGTATGCTTAGGGCCGCCCATTGATGACGCCGCACGAAATGTCGCAACCAATGGGAGATGGAGAGTCCCACGCCGCCGAAAATCGCCAATTCCAGCGCGCTCTTGCCCCACGGCAATTCAAGCAGAGTGGCGGCGCCAATGACCCGTAGCAAGGTGTAAAAACCCCAGCCCGCGACCTGCAAAATCCAATAGAGCTGCTGCGACTTAGTGTGTTGTGCGGATAATGAGCCGTCGTTCATGTGGGCAACAAATTATACGGCGTTCGACATGACACGGCCGAAACCGTGGCGAACGGTCCAAACGTAGCCACGAACGGTTGAATTCCAGCGACTGCGGCGGGGTTGGCAATAGCCGCGAGAAGCGATGTCAGGACGCTCGCGGGCTCGCTTCTGAATAGATGCGCGTCACGGTGGGTGCGCCGAGTTGCTTCACGGTTCGCGCAATGGCTTCGGCGCGGCATTCCTCAAAGGTGTGGTCCAATGTGGGGGTATAGGAACTGACAGAAGCATGACCCCCGCATACCTTCTTGGCCGCTCGTTCGATTCGCTGCAGCATGATCTTGGCATCTTGTTCAGTGTCGATATTAAGATCACCGTAATAAACAACGCTGCGCCCTCGAATGCTGAGGCCATCTGTTGATGTGTCGGCGTGGGCGCCAAGGCTAAGCGCGGCCAACATTACCGTTACCGCGGATATCGGGGTTGAAATGCGCATGGTTCTCTCCTGTCGATCCCCGAAGTGGGATCGTGTGGAGGGATTACACATCCACGGGAGCGACTGCCGACGGATTCATGTCGGATGGTTAGCTTTGCCAGGTGAACGGTCGCAAGCGAGCTTTTGCGATAGCCCTTCGTGAGTCCGTTGACACTTTCGTGTGTCAAAGGGAACTAAAGGCGAGATTGCCCCGGTTCCTTTCAGCCTACCACGCCGTTCTCGGCGTCCAGGGCGCGCGGGCAGACCCGCCGCAAGTCGATGCATGCAGCGAGAGTTCCTAGTCTCGATGAATATCGATCCATCCTTTGCTTATGATGTGGGCGCACAGTTCTCGTCGCGAATCAATTCATTGTACCAATTGGTCTCCCAGGTCTTACCGCCATCCGTCGAGAAGGCTTGCTCCCACTTCGCCGCAACGGGAGCGCCTTTTGGATTTAGCATCTTCTCCCACTGCGGTGCTGTCGCCGCAGGCGCAGGGTTCAATGTCCAGGTGTAACGGACGACAATGGGTAACCCCTTATAGGTATCCGGCCCCTCGAATATCCCCACATTACCCTTAAACTTGCCCACAACCGGTGGCTGGATGACACCTGCCGAGAATCTATTGTCGACCCAGTAGATGCGCCAGAGACCTGTGTTGGAATCGTACGTGCGTACCGTCACGCCGACAAAGTCTTTCCAGTAGCTGGCCTTAAAGTAGTCAATATCGCCCACCCCGCCGGGCAGAGGACTCGCCTCATCACAGGAGACAAAATCGGCCCACTCATGTGAGCCGGCCAAACGCTTGGTCAGCATGTGATTGGGTATTCTCCATTTACCATAGACGAAATCGAAGGCGTGAATTCCGGCGGTCTCTGCCGCTGTTGCGCTCTTCGAAATTCCTTGGGATGAACTCGTTTGCGCCAGTGCAGTCAACGAATCGACCACACCAACCCCGAGTAGCGCCGCCGCTACGGTCAGATTTCGAACAATCATCACGTGTCTCCTATTTCTGCTTCTGCGGATGTGAAGGGATCAGCGTGTCACTCCGAACCGCCTTGTTTGGGCAAATTGCTTTCATCGCTCTTACCTAGGGTCTAAGGCAATCAAGGTTTAGATTATAATTCGGATTGCGGACAGATTCGGTCCGCAATTATTTGGAAAATCCCTCGTATGCTCGATACGTCGGCCCGCCTTCTTAAGTTGATTTCCGTACTCCAATCCCGACGCTTTTGGACGGGCGCAGGTCTCGCGGAGCGCTTAGGAATTACCTCGCGCACATTGCGGCGCGACGTCGACCGCCTGCGCAGCCTCGGTTACACCGTGCTCGCCACTGCGGGGCCGGGTGGTGGTTACCAATTAGGGCGCGGTTCCGTGCTGCCACCCCTCTTGCTCGATGACGCGGAGGCGATCGCCATTGCCGTGTCCCTTCGCAGCGGCATGGACGCCTATTCAGGCATCAGCGAGACGGCAGTGCGAACCCTCGCGAAACTTCAGCAGTTGCTTCCCCCACGCCTTCACCAGCGCATCAGTGCACTGAACGCGGCAACCGTTTCGCTTGCCGGACAGGACGAGCGATTGAACCCGGACGTGCTGATAGCGCTGGCAAACGCCTGCCGAGACTGCCGATCCGCGACCCTGCAGTACCGAGACCGCAGGGGCCGACCCTCCTCTCGGCTCATAGAGCCGCTGCGACTAGCGCATACGGGAAACCGGCGCTGGTACTTGGTCGCATTTGATTTGAACCGCGACGCGTGGCGTACGTTTCGAGTCGACCGAATCGATTGTGTCCCCGTACTGGGCGCTCCATTCAAACCTCGACCGCCGCCGCCGGACCTGAAACGCTATGTGGCCAATGCCATCGCTTCAGCACCGTACCGTTACCGCGCGAAATTTCGACTCACGGGCAGCATGACCCTGCTCGCTCCCAGCGCACCTCCCTGGGTCGGTGTACTCGAACCCCTGGATGAAACCCACTGTATGCTGACTACTGGAGCGGATTCCCCGGAGGCCTTGGTTCTCCAGGTCATGCTGTGCGGTGTGGATTTCAATCTGATCGAGCCGGCCCATTTTAGGCCATCCTTAACCAAGATTGCGGCCCGACTGCAACGCGCCGCGCGACAGATGCCCGCCCGAGCCCGCAAGTCGCCGCACCGCCCTCTCTAGGGTTCAGCATAAATCACTGCATGTGCATGACCCTTCATGATCCTGGCATCCTCGGCCTTTGATAGGGGCGTGATCTTCTGACCTTCGGGAACAGACTCGGCGCGCATAAAATCCTCGAATCCGGGAGCGGAAAAAACAAACACCAAGCTTATGGCGTCCGTCCCGATATTAGTCACGGCAATCCAGGTGTTTGCAGGGATGAAGACGGTAGTGCCGCCATGCACTTCCTTCACCATATCGCCCAAGCTCACCCGCGCGGTTCCGGTCTGGAGCAGGAGAATCTCGTCGGAGCCCGGGTGCCTGTGGCGCTCTATTTTTTCCCCAGGGGGCAATTCCTCGGTTCCGAAGACGAGATGTAACGAGCCCCCGTTGCGCCGATCAACCTTCAAGATAAATGGGCCAGGTTGATCCTCCAAACCTTCGATCGGTCGCCAGACGCGCCGCTCGCCCTCGTTCCTTTCAAGGACCAGAGGGGTGACCTTGCTTGCGCTGATCGGTTGGTTCGACGTCACAGAGGGTGCGCTCGTGGGGACAACCGCCAGAATCGCGCACACCGCCAAAGCCAAAAGAGTCGTTTTCATTGATCATTTCCTTCTGAGATGGTGTTCTGCAGGTTTTATGTAGGTGCGTCGACATCCGCTTGTCTCAATCGCCTCGATGCCAAAAATGTTCCACACCAACTGCCCGCGCTCGTCGCGGTGGCTGCGCAGTTATCGGCCGGGGCGTGCGAACCATGGGCTCATCGCGCCAAAACCCAAGGTGGACACGCAAGATCATGTTGCGGGGCATGAAACGCAGGGACGCGTTTCCCGCAGTCCCCAGGGGTGAGACGCATGCGTCGAACGGGTGGCCATCGATGGCCACACTGGGCTTGCGCGCGGCATGGACTGGCAGCGCAATGGGTCCGCGCCGGCCCGGGACACGTGCACGCGTGCTCACCTATTTATTCGGGTAGGTTCATTTTGCGCAGGAACGCCTCGTATCGCGGATCCCCCTTCAGCGAGTTCAAATAAGGCTCGCCCTTGATGCTCCACAAGCTGGGATCCTTCTGCGTGAACGCGCGGTCCAGCCACATAAATGCGGCGTCGCTCTCTCCTCGATAGGCGTGAACCCAGGCAATGGAGTACGCCGAGGTAGGCGATGCAAGCTCGGCAAGTTGCTTGAGCGCTGCGTCCGAGTCGGCTTTTCGGCCCAATGCATGGTTGATCGCGGCGCGACCAGCCCATTGTCTCGCTTCGTCGGGTTCCAATTCGAGTTGCTGCAGTGACGCCTGCTTCTCTCCTTTGAACAGCAGTGCTTTCGCCAGGTAGAAGCGGACGGCCACAAAGTTCGGAGCGATGTCGAGCGCTTTTTTGAACGCCGCTTCAGCCTCGCTCCAATGTTCCGCCCCAAGGTAAGTAAGACCAAGGAGGTAATAGCCATTCGGGTACAGTGGGTCGAGAACGACCGAAGAGTTCAGATCGCGAATCGCCGTATCCCATTGACCGAGGGCATAAGGCGCGTTGCTGTGAAAGGCAAGGATTCGGGCGTTACCCGGCGCAAGCGCGACTGCGCGATCGAGTTCGGCCGCGCCCGCAGCCCAATCCCAGTCACGCCGAATGTGAATGAGACCGAGTACGCCCATTGCGAGTTCCGATCGCGGATCGAGAGCGCGGGCTCGCTCGGCGTAGCGGCGGGCGTCCTCGTATCCCGTGTCGGGCTGCGCGAACCCGAAGGTCGCCTGCGTCCAGTAGACATAGGCGAGCCAGGCGGGTACCAGCGCAGACTCCGGGTCGAGTTCTATCGCCTGTCGAAAATAGCTTACCGCCTGTTTGGACCCCGCGTTGTCGTATCGATTGAATGCCTGCCGGCCCTGAAGATACAGGCTGTAGGCCTCGACGCTCTTCAAGGTCGGGTGCGACTGGAGATCGTTGGTGCCCATCGACACCTGTAGCGCTCGGACAAGTCCTAGCGAGATTTCATCCTGCACCTTGAGCACGTCGACAAGATCTCGATCATAGGATTCTGACCAGCGCTGCGCTCCGTCGCTCACGTCGATGAGCTCTGCGGTTACGCGCACGCGATCTCCGGACTTGCGCACGCTGCCTTCGAGCACATAGGCCACACCCAACTTGGCACCAATCGCGCGCAGATCCTCGTTGTGCCCCTTGAATTGAAATGACGATGTCCGGCTCGTGACCTTAACTCCGGGAATCCTCGCGAGCAGATCCGTTATCCCCTCTGCAATGCCATCCCCGAAATACTCCTGATCCTTCTTCTCGCTCATGTCGGCGAACGGCAGCACCGCGATCGATTTATCCGCGACCGGTGCCGTCGCTGCTGTGTGTCCGTGCAGCCAGACCTTGTCCGCCAAGAAAGACCCCGCAATCAATGCGATGACGACGAAAGCCGCTGCGATACCCCAGACTCGTCGCGACGGTGGCGTCTTACGCAATGGCGCGGACGAAGCGGCGATGGATGCAGCAGCGGATCCCGATGCCAGATGCCGCCCGACCGCGCCGACTAATTGAGCAATTGCAGCATCGCTCCCGCTCCCTTCAATCCACTGCGACTGATTCAAAAAATATTCGAAAGCGGCCGTCAGCGGCGCAGTATCAATCCGCAGCGCAATCACCGGATGCCGTTTCGAGACCGCCCGTTCGATCTCCCTGCCAACGTGCGCAGACGCGACCGCCTGCGCCGACAGGATGAGGACCAAAATCGACGACTCGTCGATCGCGTGAACGATGCCGTCCGCATACAGAGTGCCCGGAACCACGTCCCGCGGCGCAATCCAGCACAAGATCCCCGCCGCCTCCAATGCCGAACACACTTTTTGCGAAATCGCCGTGTCCTGCGAGGCGTAACTAATGAATACGGGGCGCGAGGATTCGGCAACAGGGGACCCAAGCGGTTGAGATTCCGCCTCCGAGGACTTCCCCGCCCCGTCCCGCTCCCGCATGACGAGCTCCCTGCAGCTTTAAACAGTTTCCCGGATGCTTACGCTGTAAGCAAGCCGGGCCCACTTTTGACCCCACGGCTACTTCCGACGCCCTACGCTTTTGGTGATCTTCCTTCCGCCAGGGAATGGTGATGTCGATCGGCGAGACTTCTTCGTTTTGATCTTCGGAACCGGCAGCGCATCCGCCGTAGTGCGGATTAAGTCCGCGAGGAACTCCGGATCATCGAGATCTGCCAGTAAGAACCAGTTGTTGGCACCCGTAAACGGCGGCGCCTCGACCGGCACGCCAATCTTGGCTCGACCCGGTTCAGTCGCCTTGACGAACAGCTGGTTGTCAAAGACCAAGCCCACGACTTTATCCTCAAGGTAGACGGCCGCTTGGCCGAACATGCGTCTCGAGGAGATCTCGCCAGCACCGCGCAGCTGCTCGCACACAAAGGCGATGAAATCTTTGTCTGAAGCCATTGCCGTTCCTTTTCAAATTCCACCGCATGTGACAAAAAGTGGCAGCTCAATGCACCTTAGACGCAGTTTAAATCGCCCACCGCCAAGCCAGCCCCCACGGCAGACTCCTTGGTCCGAATACAAAGTGCAGCACCCTCCTCGGAGTTGGATTAACCGCCTTCGAGGATGCATGCAACAATAGTGGGCGCATCACGAGCGCAACGCCCCGCGATACCGGCACCACCACCTCACCGTTCAAAGATCGCCCCCCGTCTCCCTGCGCGCCGACCGAATTCAGCTAAATGTCATCGACTCCAATGATCCGCTAGAATGCTTGCCAGTGGTACTCGCAGACGAAAGAGCGATTGGTGCCGACCTCTTATGACACTCGACTGGCGATCTAAGCTCATTCATCCCAAGGCCGCGGCGCCCGCCGGCTTTCGCTCCCTCGCTACACCAACCTTTCGTGGATCCACGACAATCCTTAGCGGGGCCGCAGAAGTCACCGATCACTGGGACCAGTCCCAAACACCCTACCGCTACGGCCTCTATGGAACTCCAACGACCCTTGAACTCGCGGCGCGGATTGCGGAGCTGGAAGGGGGCGAGCATTGCTTCATCACTCCGGGCGGACAGGCGGCGATCGCGCTGATCTATATGAGCTTCGCGAGTGCGGGCGGCCATGTGCTCGTGCCGGACAGTGTGTATGGGCCGAGTCGCGATCTTGCCACGCGTCTTCTGACTCGCCTGAATATTGAAGCCGAATACTATGACCCATTAATCGGCAGCGAAATTGCGGGTCTGTGCCGCGATAATACCCAGTTGATTTGGTGCGAGAGTCCGGGATCGGTCACGATGGAAATTCAAGATATTCCGGCGATCACGAAGGTTGCGCGCGGCCGGCACATCGTAACGGCGCTCGACAATACGTATTCTGCCGGAGTTTTGTTTGACGCCTTCTCTCACGGTGTTGATGTGACGATGCAAGCGCTCACCAAGTACATCGGAGGCCACAGTGATTTGTTGTTGGGCTCGGTTACCGTTCGCGAGAACGAGCTCTATCGCCAGCTGGGTGATGTGCATCAGCTATTGGGCATGAATTCCTCCCCCGATGACTGCAGCTTGGCGCTGAGAGGTCTTCAGACGTTGGCGGTACGCCTAGAGCAGTTGGAAAATAGCACCGTCGCAATTGCACGCTTTCTGTCAGAACAGCGCGAAATACAGACGCTCATGCACCCGGCGTTTCCCTCCTGTCCGGGGCACGAGCTGTGGAAGCGCGACTTCAAGGGCTCCGCGAGTGTGTTTTCGGTTCTGTTCAAGAAGAGCGTGAGTCGCGAGTCCATCATTCGTTTTATCGATGAGTTGAAATTATTCAAACTGGGCTTCAGTTGGGGCGGCGTGACGAGTCTGGTCATGCGCTATGAGGAGCTCGGGCGCACTACGCCGGTACCGACGGGAAGCATTGTGCGTTTCAACATCGGGCTAGAGGCGGTAGCCGACTTGATTGCGGATTTATCGGCGGCCTGGGCGACATTTCGCTAAAAATGACCTGACTTCGTGGGCACGCCGTCGAAGATGCGATAGATCAACAAACCCGACGCGACATTGAGTCGCGTCGGAGTTACTTCCGGGCTCACCCTTCCGGACTGTCGTCCGTTGCTACTTCCTGTAGCAAGGTGCTATGTAGGCATGGTCGTCTTACCGCGCCGATGGCGGACTATCACCGTTGAATGTGATCGCCGTGGCGCCCGTCACGGAGCCAATCGTGGCTCGGTCGCTCACAAACAGTTGCACCTTGCGCTCAAATTTCAGTTCTCCCAGAACTTGGGCTCCAGGCCCGATGATAATTGTGGGATCGCCGATATGGACAGAAAAACCACTGGGCTTCTCAACCAGGATACCTCCGTCGACATGTGCTGTTCCAAAGACGGAAATGTCGCCGTCTACTGTGCGTATTTGGCCCCCAATATGTCCTGCATCCACCCTAATTTTGCCGTTGACATTGGTCAGCGCGCCGCTCACTTCCGCACGTTCTTTGATTGTCAAATCGCCATTAACTGCCTTGACATACGATGTGTGCGCATCGTCGTTGACCGTGATGGACCCATTGACGGTCGTCAACGATTTCGCGGTCGCGCGCGCTCCGAGATGGATGCTTCCATTCACGGTGCTGACTGACTCGGCAGCAGCGTCGTCGTCAATTTTGATCGAGCCATTGAGGCTGCTGGCATCTTCGGCGGGCTGGCCCGCGACGACGTGCACCGAACCGTTGATCGTATGGTAGGAGCCGTCGCTGGCGCAGGCACCTACTGTGATGAACAGCCCGTAGGCGAGCGCAGCGGGGGCAATCCACGTCCTCCGCGAATCACGCCCAAAGAAAATCGGAATGTTCCAAAGTGCTGTTTGTGTCACGCATTACTCCCTTCCCAAGCGAATCACGAAATATACTAGCAGTCGCCGTGGCGCCTGCGTCGTGCACTAACTCGCATTCGTCCCTGCCCAGAACGGATTGATCCCTCTTCCGTCCACCTAAGCTTTGGTTCGGGCGGGAGTGCCCTATTATGCCTTTTCGCTTTCTTCCGTAGCCGCAGGTCGCTCGACAACCCCCATCGGGTGCTCGTCCAGATCGCCAATCTCCGTGGTTTGCTCAAGTTCGGCGGGTCTTGCAACAGGATTGAAGCCGCCTGACTGCCTGCGCCACAGTTCGGTGTAGAGGCCGCCCTGCCTCAGAAGCTCGTCATGTGATCCGTCGGCGACAATCGATCCTCGATCCAACACGATGAGCCGATCCATGTCCATGACTGTGCTCAGGCGATGAGCGATCGCAATCACCGTCTTGCCGGCCATCGCTTCGCGCATGGCTGCTTGAATGATGTGCTCGCTATGACTGTCAAGTGCACTGGTTGCTTCATCCAGGAGCAGAATCGGCGCATCCTTGAGAATCGCCCGCGCGATCGCGATGCGCTGCCGCTGCCCACCGGATAGCTTGATGCCGCGCTCGCCCACCAGGGTGTTGTAGCCGTGATCGAGCTCTACAATAAACTCGTGCGCATGTGCCCGCCGCGCTGCCAACTCGACTTCGTCATCAGTCGCGCCCGGTCTGCCGTACCGGATGTTCTCGCGAAGACCACGATGAAACAGGTTCGTGTCTTGTGGTATGAGCGCTATGGATCGTCGGAGGCTCTCCTGCGTCACCTCACGAACGTCCTGATCGTCGATGCGAATGGCGCCTTGATCCACATCGTGCATACGCAGCAACAGACCCATGAGAGTGGTTTTACCGGCGCCGCTCGGTCCAACAAGTCCGACGCGCTGCCCTGCAGGGATCGTTAGCTCAAAGGCTTTGACGACATTGCGAGCATGCCTCGCTCTGTTCTTGGAGGGTGCGTCGTACGCGAAAGCGACGCGCTCGAAACGAATGATGCCCCGCTTCACCGTCAGCTCTGGTGCGCCGGGCCTGTCCACAATCGTGGCTGGCACAATCAGCGTCTCGATGCTCTCTCGGGCTGAGCCTAGCTGGTCATAGAACTCAGGAATTCGCTGTCCGATGTTGTAGGCCGTCTGCAGCAAGGAACTCGTGAGTGCCGTGATCATGACAAAGTCGCCCGCGCCGATCAGGCGGTGCACCCAGGCGTAGAGGGCGCCGCCGACGAAGACTATCCACATCGCGATATCCATGATGTATTGGACGGAACGTAGCCGAACGACTGCGCGATAGGAGGCCCGGCGGCGATCTCGCTCTTCACCTGTGTAGAGCTTGAGTTCCTCGTCTTCGAGCGATTGGTTGGCGAAGAAGAAGACGTTTCGGATGTTGGTAAGGACATCGACCACGCGGCCGGTGACAGCCGCCCTGGCCTCATTGTTTGCGATGGCGCGACGCGTGCATTCACGACCGACGAACAGGCTAACTGTGAAGTACGCGGCTATTGCAGCAAAGGCTGCGGCGGAGAACAAGGGACTCGCGATATAGAAGTACGCTGCAACAAAGACGAAGAAGAACGCCCCGGGAATGAAGTCGAACACCGTCATGTCGAAGAGCGCGAGCACCTGGTCGGGTAGGAGCACTGTCCGATGCGCAATCTTTCCGGAAAGCGTGTTCTCGAAATAGGCGCTCGAGAGGCGTTGCGCATACGCGAAGACTTCCTCCTTAATTCGAACCAACATGGGAGAGCGAGTGTGGTAAGAGCTGAACCACATGCCGCCGTCCATCATGAAGCGGGCGACGACGAGGGCGACGAACAGCATAAACGGACCGAGGAGCGTGCTCGCTTCGGCCGTAGGATCGCGCATTGCCAGGACGGTGTCAGTCAGTCGTTTCGTGGCATAGGCAATCGAGGCGAATACCGCGCGACCCAAGACTGAGAAGACCAGGAGTCCAACGCAGCCCCATAGGAACTGTCGGAAAAAGTGCAGTGCGAACGGCAATAGCCGATTGGGCAAGGTCGAGGCATTCATACTACACGTCGACAGCAGCTTAGGACGCACAGTTCCCATGAACTCCTTTATACATAGAATGTTTCGGCCTTTCCGCCTTTTCAGTCTAGCCCTCTTCGTCGGCCGGGTATTCTTCGTCTGGTCGAGCCGTTCGGGCTTCCTGCCCTCGCTCGACATCGGCGAGTTAGGCGCGCGGGCCCAACCGCGGCGTACGGTTCGGATGGCGAATTACGGCTTTCGGCCGAGGACTTGCCGTTGATTCACAGTTCGAGATCGTCCTCGGGAGCGTCGCGAGTTGCTACGCGTCCTTAGGGATGCGTCAGCGTTCCCAGAAGGAGGTAATCTGTGAGGTCTGAACACTCAATAGCCCGTAGGATTTGGTCTTAAGCGTGGTTGGGCGAGCCATCACCCAGCAATCAACTTGGAACGAGGTGCCGACATGAGGAAGGTAGCCACCCGAATCGGTGCGGCGGCGCGCTTTTTGGCAGTCGCAGTGGTGATTGCGAGCACACTCTGTGCGGTGAGTGCGAGCGCGGATGCTACTGCGACACCGGCATCTCTTGCCGAGCAGGAGTTGCGCGCCGTTGAAGCTCAACTGGCACAAGCCTTGTCGTCGGTGGACGTGGATCAGCTCGCTCGCTTGTGGGCGGATGATTTTGTATCCACCATGGTCGACGGGCGCGTAACAACCCGGGAGAAACGTCTCGCATCGTTGCGCGCGCAGAAGCCGGACAGCGCCACCTCGCTCACCGGTACCAACGAGCAAGTGGATGTTCGCGTGTACGGTGACTGGGCGGTGGTCTTGGTGACCTCTTCGTGGCTGTCGAACGGCAAGCGGGTGGGCGATCCTTATCAGGCAACGCACGTTTGGGCGAAACGCGGCGGCCGGTGGCGCTTGCTCGCCGCGCACATCAGCGAAGTTCATCCGTGACGCGTGATCGGCCGTTGGCGATGTTGCTACGCATTGGGATGCGTCAGCGCTCTTAGGAGAAAGACAGTCCCGTAGATATACATAGCGACATCGGTCGCGAAAGTCCCTCACAAATTGAGCGAATTATGTAATCCTCACCGAAGACCAGACAAACAAGTCGGCGCTACGCTCGGAATTCTGATTTCATCGCGTGGAGTTGCATAGTCGCAATCGAATCTAATACTTGTTATCGGGCCGGGTCGCCAAACCCGCTGTTGGTTCAACGCTCCGGTCCGAAGCGAAAGGGCTGTCTCTTCCAATAGGTCAGCGAGCGCCATACCCATTCCAAAGGTCCGAAGCGGAAGCGGCGCAGCCAAAACGGACTGACGATCAGAATCACCAACCACACTAACAACACGATTCCGTAGAGCTGATGACGCTCAAGCTTGCCGAATAACCCAACGCCATAGCCCTCGAACAGCGTGGTGCAGATGAATGATGTCAGTATGTAGTTGGTGAAAGCCATCTGGCCGACATAGGCAAGAGTTTTGGTGGCGCCGCGCAGGATGCCGATTTTCAGCGCCAGGATAATCAGAGCGATGTAGCCAAAGGCGGTGAAGCGTCCGAATTCATACTCGCTGAGTATCAGGCTGTAGGCATCAATGCTGAAATGATGCGTCGTGATGAACCAGACCGCCCAGGTGTCGGCCGGCATACCAATGGCAAAGGAAACCAGAGCCATCCAGACATAAAACTTTCTGGAATAAGCGCCCGTCAGCACGCCGCTTTTGATCATCGCAATCCCGATCAACATCATCATCAGCATGTCGAACCACGGGTCTGGCCAGTAGAGGGGGGCACTGTGGAGGCGGTAAACCTCCTTGGCGCGAAAGACGAGTAGCTTGAAGTAGCCACCTCGATGCGCGTCGGTCTCGGTCTTCAAATCTTCGGCGGACGGCGCTTGGCGCGCCACGATCTCCTCCCAATCCTTCTTCGCGTCGGCTTGAGCCGCGGTGAGCTTGATGCCGGCTTTTTCATCGGCTCGAATCTGAACATACTCACGCTGCTCATCCATCAAATGTCGATGCATGAAAGCGGCCCCGCCGGACATGGCAATCAAGAGGAATCCGGCGGCGGTTAGCAGGGCGCGCGGCGAGAGCTTGCGCAATGGGTACAGAACGAGGCCCAACACTGCGTAATAAAAAAGAATATCGCCGTCCCAGATCAGATACGCGTGCATCATGCCAAACAGCATGAGCCACAACATGCGGCGGTAATGAATGTCCGCGGCGCCCTCAGCAGCCCCATTTCGGGAGAGACGATCAATCAAGAGGTACACACCGGCGCCAAAGGTCAGCGAGAAAATTGCGCGCATCTTGCCGTCGGCAAGGACTCCCATAATCGCCCAGGTAACGAGATTCCAACCGGTTGCGCCGCCAGCCGGCGCAGGATTGGCGTAGGCGGCGTCCGGAAGGCCAAAACTGCAGATATTCATCAACAAGATGCCGAGAAGGGCGAATCCGCGGATGGTGTCGAGCGCAGGGATTCGTTCCTCAGAGCGCACAGGTGCAACGGCGGGTGGGATTTGCTGCCGTTCGGCGCCGGTCAAGACCTTAAGCGCCTCTACGTGCGGCTTCGCTTGCTCGAGGAGTGGCCCAAGCATTCCTTCAGCCATATCGTTTCCCCCTGGCTACCGTAATTAGCAGGGAGTTGCTGGTCAAGCTCTAAATTTCCCAATAGAACTCCGGGCCGTCGCGAGTCGCTACACATCGTTCCGATGCATCAGCGCTCTTCAGAGTTTGAGGCAACCTGCAAAGCGAGCGCTTTTTCCACAGCCTGCTGCTTCTGCTCCCATCGAGGGAACGATGCTTGAGAAACGAGTCGGTGGTTACGCCAGAGCCTCGAGCAACCGGTCGACGTCGTGCAAGTCGTTGTAGATCGACGGGGCGATGCGCATGTAGTACGGGCGTCACCGTTACGGCGACCCGCGCCGTCTGCAGTTTCTTGTTGATCGCCTCGGCGTCCTTGTGCGCGAACGTCACGATCGGTGAGGTGCTGTCCAGCGGCGTTTGAGCTGCAAAGCCGAGCCGCGGCATCTCGGTCTGGAGCTTCTTGAGCATCGGCTGGCGCCACGCCTGGATATTTTCGACCCCGAGCTGCCGGATGTAGGGCAGTGACACCCGAAGGGCCGCGGCCACGCCATTCGCCATGGTGCCCAACTGGAAGTAGCGCGTCGCATCGCCGCCGGGAGTCCAGGTTACGGGCGTGGGAAACTGTGGATCGAGAGGCGAGAGATGAATCTTGGTGTCGGGGCTCGACTCGTAGCTCCAGTGCTTGCGACGGATCACGGTGCCAAGTAGCTCCTCGCGCACGAACAGAAAGCCCAGTCCGAAATCTCCCATCAGCCACTTGTAGGTTGCGGTCGCGGCGAAATCGACGCCCGTTGCACGGACATCCAATGGCACCGCGCCGACGCCTTGGATGATATCGGCGTACACATAGGCGCCGTGTGCGTGTGCCAAGTCGCAGACCGCCTTGAGATCGTGCTGGAATCCGTTGTACATCGATACCAGCGAGACCTCGATCAGCTTCGTGTTGCGGTCCACTACCCGCTCGAGGTCCCGCATATCGATACGACCCTCGCGTGGCATCACAAGCCGAAGATCGAGACCTTGCTTCTTGAGCTCCAGCAAGTGCACCAGCGCGCCTTCGAAGTGCAGCGCGTCCGTCACCACATTTCCGTTGAAGCGCGTGATGTCGAGTGCCTCGACGACCAGGTTCTCCCCGGTGCTGGTATTGGGGATGTAACTGATCTCTTTCCGCTTCGCGTTGATGAGTGCGGCAAAGGCGTCCCGGGGATCGACCGGCATGGGCGTCGTGTCGGGTGGCGGATTCAAGAAGACGAAGGGCACCCCGGGTGGCGCCAGCGTAGTGCGCCGTTCCACGGCTTGGTGGTAGGCGTCGGCCGCTGCGCGGGGCATCGGATGACTGAAGGCGCCATTCAGGTAGGAATACCCGTCAGCGATCGTGAAATCCGCCTTCCGCGGGAACTGAGGCGCGACCGCGCTTGCGGAGCGCGTCCGCCACGGAAACCTCGGCGGCTATGTGCCTCGAGGCGGCCGAGCGCCGCGGAGGCGGCCAGTGCGCCAAAGGAGGCCCCTAGCTCCCGCCGTGTCATGTTCATGCTGTCACCTCAGCCGCATGCTAGACGTGGTTGATATTGTGCGCCGGAAAACGGGGCGTGGATGCTGCGGTCGTCAACGCCATTGAGAAAACGTCCGCCAGGTACGGGGAGGTGGGCGGGTGTCGACCCTGACCGGTCGACGGTGACCGTCCGCTTTGCGGTAGCCAACTTGGATTTCTGATCGCTTCAGATTGTTACAAGGGTCGGTAGTCGCCGCGTGGCCCTGGCGTAATGTGAATGAGCTGCGCCGGCTCTATCATCATGACGCGGTGCCACTCACCCTTGCGCACGATGCAGGCATCTCCGGGTCCTAAATCAATCACCTCGCTCGGTTCGGATTCGCCAATGACGCGCAACTTTCCGGAAATCACATACAGGATTTCGTCTCCGTCCGGGTGAACTTCGCCTTTGTGAGGTGCATCCCTCGTCACCGAAACGAAGCCAATGGTCACGCCATCGATCCGCTCCGGCGGCCCCGGCTTGGTGGCTCTGGGCGTAACAGAAAAATCGCGGCGCAGATCCAAGACAAAGCGAGTGACATCGACCGGTGTGATTTGGTCCATTTGCGTCCTCAACTCTGAACTAGACACGGGTTCAGCGCCACAAGTTAGCGCCATGCTGAATATTACAACGCGCCGTAATCGGCGGCCTTTAGGTGATCAATCCTTCTATACGATCGGCGGGACGAGGCTACCGAGGTGATCACGGCGTCGTCGAACCGGCGCTCTTGACCCTGGGCCGTCGTATGCGACCGGCTGCTATCAGCCAGTTCCTCAGTCGCGCGGACTTCAGTTACCAGATTGTTGGTGAAGGCCGAAACGTATGCCTTGCGGGTCACGGCAGAAGGCCATTCGACCGAACCCGGGCTCCTCCGGAGCCGGGGGATCGGCTTCGCCTCCGGCCTCCCGAACCGATGCTATAGCTTGCTCCAAGTCGGGGACCTCAAAGAAAACATAGATCTGTGGCGTATCCTCGCCGTGAAAACCAACTCGCATCGAGGGAGCCTGAAACCAGCCGCCGCCTTGCGCCATTGGAGTGAAGGTCCATCCGAAGACCCGTTGGAAGAAAGGGCGGGAGCGCTCAGTATTTGACGTGCCGAGCTCGATAAAGGAAACGTTGCCGTGCATAAATCCTCTCGTTAGTGCTACGCCGATCATCTTCGGAACTACGGTATCGGTCTAGAAGAAAACTGACCTCTAAGGGTTCAGAAGCACAGAAGCGGGAATGCCGGGAAGATCATCGAATCGCGCCGTTCGGAGAACGCCAGGACTTACTCCGGAGAAAGTCTGGAACTCGCGGGTCATATGACTCTGGTCGCTAAATCCCGCTTGCGCTGCGATCGTGCTGAGGTCGCCGGTCGGGTGCGTTGAAAGCATGTTGAACGCATAAGAAAAGCGAAGTCGCCGTGCCGTCGCCTTGGGCCGCACACCGAAATAGACGCGGAATTGATTGATCAAATGCCGCTCGCTCCAGCCGATCGCTCGGGCAAGCGCTCGAACGGGCACTTGTCCGTGAGTTTGTTCAAGCGTTTCCCAGGCCCAAGTTAGTTCAGGAGGAACGCGCCGTTTCGATTCGGTGAATCCTCGCGCTAGAAATCGATCCACTGCAGCGAACCGATGTTCCCACGTACTCGTCGTACGCAGTTGATCGAGCAGTATGCCAATCGCCTCTGGGACCACGTCCAATAGACTTATCGGTTCGCCATTGGCTTCGGCAATCGCGCCTCCGAGCAGAGCATACGCGGCCAGCGGCGGCGCGCGGATTTCAACGCAGTCATTGATTCCCGAATGCAACACACATTGTGCCGGCACCTGGAGCCCCGCAAAGAAGGCGCTCGAGCGCGTTGCATCGCCCGGGCACAGCGCGGGCTGCAGCGTCACCGATTCGTCACAACACAATACGATCACCGCTCCCGCGACCGGAAGCTCAAGACGATGAACCGGTTTCACCGCGCGTTCGCTGAAGCCACCTAACGCACACCCCCAAGCTTGAACGGTCTTGCAAGGGGTCGCGGCAACGTATGTCCAGCTCGTTTCCTTCAAGCAACGGCCCTCGTCCTGGGAAAGCTAACCGCATCACTGTACTCCACCGGTAGACATCCTTTTGAGGAACGACAGCTTTACGGCGGACATTTCGGACCATCCAGTGACCGAAGTTGGCCGACAGCGCCAATTCCCGGTCGATTCTTCGGAAAATGTCGGCGTCCGACTTGTGTCGACCCTGAGCGGGCCTTGGCGACCGGCAGGTATCGGGTAACTCAATTGGCCTCATATTGAAGTGCCGCTCATTTCTGAATCTCGAATCGTGACGTGCGAGAGCGCGGGATAGCGCGCTAACTTCGCTCGGCAATAGTCCGCGTTGCGGCCGTCCTCCGGACACACCGACACAAGATCGCCCAAATGGCCAGGTCCGAGGCGCCACAGATGTAGATCGGCCAGTGTGCTGCCGTCGCTCTCAATCGTTGTTCGCAGTTTTTGCGCTAACCGGCTGTCTGGAATCCTATCGAGCAGGACAGGACTCGCGTTGTAGCCGCGGTCGCACTCCTGAGTATCGCCTACTTTGGCGTGGAATTCGGCGTCGCCCCCCTCGTCGCGCGCGAATTGGGATGGCTCTTGCTACCATCCAATTAATTCATCGGGCTTTGATTCCGGGCGGCTTACGCACTTGTGTCCAGCGAAATGTCGATGGGCTATAGCGCCAGAGGTCGGCGAAAGAGGACGGTTGCGGCGTGCTACTGTCGGTACCGCCGAACACCCAAAGTTCGCCGGCGGAATCGATCCAAGTCGTCGCCGCTTCTCGAGCCGCCGGTAGCGAAGCGGTGACATTTGAATCGGGGGTGGCACCGCAGCCGCTTTCGCAGTCCCAGCGTTGCGTGCTGGGGTTGTATTGCCAAAGATCGTTGTACAGCTGAACCTTCGTGCCGCTTGCGCTGCGACCACCGAAGATCCAAACATTGCCATTCAAGTCAATCGAAGAGGCAGCCATGCTTCGTGCCGGCGGAGGATTCGAACTCGGCTCAACGACAGTCCACGTTTGGGTGCCAGGATTGAAGCGCCACAAATCATTGAGGGCGTGGACGGCGCCAGATGTGTCGGACGACTCCCCGCCAAACAGATAAAACATGCCGTCCGCATTGACCCATGAGACCATGCCCTTACGAGCCGCGGGGAGCGGCGGCGAGAGAGGCAGCAGCGCCGGGGCAGCAGCGCCCGTCGCGCATACGAACACTACACCCACTGGAGTGTTGGTGCCGGTGATCGTTCCCGTGGCATTCTGGATCGAACAGGTTTCCCCGGCGGGCTGCGTCGTCACACTGAAGGTATATGTGACCGGGCTCGTGACGGCAGGTCCGGTAAGAAACTGGTTATCATTAAAAGTTATTGTTCCCGTGGCCTCAACAGTGGTGCCGTAACTCAAACTCCACTGGAACGATTCGCCCGTGATCAAACCGGTAGTCGCCACTGAGAAACTCTGAACTGTCTGCATGCAAGTAAAAATGACAGTAACCGGGGTATTGGCTCCAGTAATCGTTCCCGTGGCATTCTGGATCGAACAGGTTTGGCCCGTGGGCTGCTGAGTCACACTGAAGGTATAGTTTTCTGAGGTGGTGACGCCCGGCCCGGTGAGCGACGTTGTGGTATCTGAAGATATAGTCCCGGTCGCCTCGATGGCAGCGCCATAAACCAAATTCCATTGAAACGATTCGCCGGCGGGCAAACCGACGACTTGCACTGGGAAACTCTGGGTTGTCGGAGCGCCTCCGGACGAACCAGTGCTCGGTTTCCCCTGATAAGCGGAGAACTGTGAACCGTTGCATGCCGACAAGAGGAGCAATGGCGAAAGGCTCAATGCTCTGAGTACTGCAATCCAGACCTTTGTTTCCACAATCCGCACCACTCTCTCAGTAGTTCGAATGACCCCCGCGTGATCGATATGGTGCACGCTGCTAACTATTCAAAGCGTGACTTGGAGCACAACTAATAAGCCGAAATGCGTACATTTCACGGTTCAGGAGCCCTTTTGAAACCGTCCTGCACCCGATTGGTAACTGGAAAGTGGGTCGCATGGCCCGATGCCAGAGGAACATGGCCGACAGCAACGGCTCGACGCGCGATGTATCCAAGAACACCACTAATTCGTGTGGCTATCGGCTTGGATCAATTGCGAACGGCAGCTTTCCGGCGGGCTAGATAACGCCGTCACGGACCGGAGTTGGCCGTTATGTGGATCTCCACATAACGGCCATTATGTGCATCGATTGATTATGTGCATGAAAACGTCGGCGACCCTGCAAACTAGCCGCGAACGCGATTCATGCTACACATAATTCTGGCAGTCTGGGTGATACTTTCGCTGCCGGCACGGCCTAACCGCCTGTTGCCGGGCCTCCAGGGTCAACGCTCTGAGGGATATTTAGAGGTGCATTTAAGCTGGATTTCTCGACGATGCGGCGTACATTGGCCCCAATTAACCGCCCCGATCATAAGGATTGAAGATCGACGGTAAGCACGTTGCCGCCACATCGTTCAGCTACCGCGGACGCCGAAATTATGTGCATGATTGATGTCGCCGCAATCGACGCTCGCTCTGTGTTTGTAGCGGTTTTGCGGGTAAGAATCTCTTCAGCTACACATAATCGATCGATGCACATAATGGCCGACAGTCGCCCCCACGCAGGTCAATTCCCGGTATCGACCCGTTGTCGTCATTGGTGACGGTCCGGTATCGGGAAATCAGCAATTGGTAAAGTCAATAGGATTTAGGTCCCCGTTCCCGACCTCACTGCGCTTGGTACGGTTATTCGTCGAACCTTGAGCGGCGATCCCACCCTGATGAGGCGATTGAAGATGGCCAAAGATCGAACCGCATCCGCGGAATCGCTCCCCTTTCCGCCCAGTCCATCGGCCAGCATCGCGGGACGCACGATGCAGGAGTCGGTCTACAAACGGCGCGTCGAGCCTCGTCGTCTTCCCGAGGATGCTCCCAACATTCTGATCGTGCTGATTGATGACGCCGGCCCAGGGCTACCGACGACGTTCGGCGGGGAAGTTACGACTCGCACGATGGACCGCATCGTTGGCGAGGGGATCACCTACAACCGCTTTCACACCACCGCCATGTGCTCGCCGACGCGGGCCTCCATGCTCACCGGGCGCAATCATCACCGCGTCGCGAGTGGTCAGATCGCCGAACTCGCGAACGACTGGGACGGCTACGCCGGGACGATTCCGAAGAGTAGCGCGCTTGCAGCAGAGGTCCTAAAGGACTACGGCTACAGCACGTGTGCCTTCGGCAAGTGGCATAACACGCCGGCCATGGAGACCACCGCGGCGGGACCGTTCGAGAACTGGCCCACCAACATGGGGTTTGAATATTTCTACGGATTCCTCGCCGGCGAAGCTTCGCAGTATGAACCGAACTTGGTGCGCAACACCACCTGCGTCCTGCCGCCCCGTTCGCCCGAGGAGGGCTATCATCTCAGCGAAGACCTAGCCGACGATGCCATTGGCTGGTTACGCCGGCACAAAGCCTTCCAAGCCGACAAGCCGTTCTACATGTATTGGGCGAGCGGCGCGATCCACGGCCCGCACCACGTCATGAAGGAGTGGGCTGATAAATATAAGGGCAAGTTCGACGACGGCTGGGACGCCTACCGGGAGCGAGTATTCAAGCGCGCCAAGGAGAAGGGCTGGATTCCCGCCGACGCGCTGCTCACTCCGCGTGACCCGACCATGGCGGCGTGGGACAGCATCCCGGAGGATGAGAAGCCCTTCCAACGCCGCCTGATGGAGGTGGCCGCAGGTTTCAGCGAGCATGTGGACGCGCAGGTTGGCCGGCTGATCGATGAGGTCGAGGCACTGGGTTACGGCGAGAACACGCTAATCTTCTACGTGTGGGGCGACAACGGCTCATCGTCCGAGGGCCAGAACGGCACCATCAGCGAGTTACTCGCGCAGAACGGCATACCGACGACGGTCAAGCAGCATATCGCAGCGCTCGACGCGTTGGGCGGCCTGGATGCGCTCGGAACGCCCCTGACTGACAACCAGTATCACGCTGGCTGGGCCTGGGCCGGAAGCACCCCCTATAAGGGCACGAAACTACTTGCTTCGCACTTCGGAGGAACGCGCAACCCGATGGCGATCCGCTGGCCGGCGAAGATCAAGCCGGACGCGACGCCGCGCACGCAATTCCACCACTGCAACGATATCGTTCCCACCATCTACGAAATCGTCGGCATCAATCCGCCGCGGGTCGTGGGCGGCGTCCCACAGGACCCAATCGACGGCGTGAGTTTTGCCTATACGTTCGATAACCCCAAGGCCGAGGGGCAATTGCTGACGCAGTACTTTGAGATCATGGGCAGTCGCGCCATCTATCACGACGGTTGGATGGCTTCCGCCTTCGGGCCTCGCGCGCCGTGGGTCGCGGGCACCCCTCCGGGCATTCACGAGTGGACGCCCGACAAGGACATCTGGGAGCTGTACCACCTGGCAGAGGACTGGACGCAGTCCAACGACCTGGCCGCCAAGATGCCCGAGAAGCTCGCGCAGATGAAGGAGCTGTTCCTGATTGAGGCCACGAAGAATAAGGTGCTTCCAATCGGCGGCGGTCTCTGGGTCCCGCTTCTGCATCCTGAATTGCGAGTCGCTCCTCCCAATACGGAGTGGAATTTCACCGGCGACATCACCCGCATGCCTGAATTCACTGCACCAGCCTTGGGCAACAGGCCAAACCTCGTGAGCATCGAGGCCGACATTCCCGCCAACGCCAACGGCGTGCTCTATAAGCTGGGCTCAAACAGTGGCGGCCTCACCTTGTTCGTCGAGGACGGGATTCTTTGCTACGAGTACAACCTCTTCATCATCATGCGCACCAAGATTCGCGCGACGCAGAAGCTCCCCGCCGGCAAGGCGAAGATCGAGGTCGAGACCGTTTATGTCGAGCCCAAGCCGGGTGGTCCGCTGAAAGTCACCCTCAAGGTCAACGGCAAGCTTTTCGCCACCGGCGTGGTTCCGGTCAGCGCGCCCCTGCTGTTTACCGCGAACGACTGCCTCGACATCGGCATCGCCTTAGGCTCCCCCGTTTCGCTCGACTACCACAAAAAGGTGCCCTTCAAGTTCAACGGCACGATCAACAAGGTGAACGTCAAATACATCCCGCAGCCGACGAAATAAACGGCAAAATCTATTGTCGGAACAAGACTGCGGTAATCGCCACGAGCCCGAGAACTGCAACCAAGGCGGCAAGCACAGTCGCCATGGGTCGGCTCCTCATCGAATACTGAGCGCGTAGCTCCTTTAAATCCCGCCGATGCTCCAATGTCGCCATCAGGAGCGACACCAACCCGATCAGAATCATCAGAAGCGCAAATTCCCTTGGCCCGATCAGTCGACCCGGTCTGGGCTCTCCGCGCGACAATTCAATCTGAAAGAACTTGTAGATGCTGAAGCCAAACGTAATTAGCGAGATGGCGGTCCTAATCCACGCTAACAGGGTTCGATCGTAAGCAAGCCGTGTGCGATCCGCGGCTAGATTCGTAGAGGCATTGACTGTGACCTCCCTCATTTCAGATTGGTCCTTCATCGGGGAACGTACCTCACTACAGTCACTGAAAAGTGCGATTTTACTGTTAGTCGCCGCGCGCTGCCTTTACCCTTTCGAGTGGCGGCTTCAGGGCAAACACTTCGAGACCGTGACGGACCGGAGTTGGCCGGTTTGAGACCGACATCAGACGGATCATATTTCCCAAGGCAACGAAACATACAGGGCATTTCGCGGAGGTTTATCCTGGCGATACAACACCGGTACATAGGATCCGACGCCGAAGTAATCGCCCGCGGTGTCACCATGAAAGGCACGAGCCAACGCCACCGTGTAGAAGCTACGAAGCGAATTCCCTCGTACAACTTGGCCGCTCCCATCCAAAAAGTCGTAGAAAAGGCCCCAGGACTTTATTGCGCCAACCTTGACGACGACTGCTATGCCCGTCGCGAAATGTCCGGCTAACACGAGCTTGTAGGTTCGGTGCAGTAACGCAACAAAGATGACGGGGACCAAATCAACCGACAAGACCAT
Organism: uncultured Gammaproteobacteria bacterium; assembly: GCA_963787695.1. GTDB lineage: Bacteria > Pseudomonadota > Gammaproteobacteria > Steroidobacterales > Steroidobacteraceae > Bog-1198. Next base: position 2,577,022 of record CAWBDX010000002.1, on the reverse strand, counting down.
AACAACGGCCGCCAGGGCTGCTTGGGTTATTCCCGTGCTGGCGAGTCGCCAACCCAAGGCCAACGAGACCAGAGTGGCGACTGCACCAAAGACCGTAACCATAACAACAATGCATTTTCCCCGGGAAGTCAGGCGAGGATGCCTAGTGACGCCTGAGTTGGAATTTGGGGCCGCCTTCAGACTCTCAGCCGAAGTAAGTGGTCTATCCAGTTTTGGCGAACGGACCGGCATATACACGAGGAAACCAAGATTGCCTGCAAGGAACAGGCCCATCGCCATGATCATCAACATAGCCACGCCGCCCCATTCACAATTTCTATGGTGTGTATCGTCAAGGAGTGCAGCCAATATTAGGCATCATCTGCGTATATTCTCCGTCTGGTCGAGCCGTTCGAAAGATCATGAGAAGCGCCAGCGCTCCAACCGCAACGTTTAAGCCGCGCGCAGCCACAGATAATTCCGAAATCCAAAAGTCGCGTAGTAAAGAGTTAACACGAGCCGCCACCCCCGCAAACTAGAGCCACCCTTAAATTGAGCGCTCTCACCATCTGCCAAATCGAAGGCAACGATATTGGATCGACACCAATCCACCTTGAACATCAGGTGATGGTGCCCCGGAGCAATTTCGAAAGACTTCTGTCCACCGTTGCCGATCCGTCCGATCTCGGTGCCGTCGAGTAGTACGCGATAGTCGCGTAAACGATCCGCATAGCCGCTGTCCCTACTAACCGAAATTACTGTCGGCATGACTGGTTACCTCGCAAGAGACGTAGGCAGTATAGGCCGCGTACGGCGAATCATATCTAGCGATAATCTCCTGAAAGGGCCTGGAGGGATACACATTGAAAGGGGCGTGGAAAACAGGACGTTTTCCTCGCAGCCGCCAACGATGGCTTCACGGCGATCCGGAATGTGACTAGGGAGTCCGTCCAAATTCATAGCGTCAGCGATGTTCTGCGCAGCGCAATGGATTCACGTCGTCCCGGTCCGCTAGTCTCCGTCCCCACTTTCCTAAGTGACAACCACAAATTCGTTAAAGCACGCTGTCGTCGGATTGCTCACATTGCCGTTGCTATGCGGCAGTCGAATTTCGACATTAATATCGCTGAGCATGACTGAATTAGCATCGGCCTCCACGCTAACCTCAACATGAATGGGCTTTTTTGGGCCTGGCAATTTGTCTCTCGCTCGAATGACAGCCCAGCGTGGTTCAATCACATCCGTTGAACACCTCGGTACGTGGGAGTTGGGATCGACGTAAAGATTGATGGCCTCGAGCGATAACTGTCGGGCCTGGCTTAAGGTCGTGTCTTTGCCAAAACTAATTGCGACCGGACGAGACCTGTCTCTAAAGCGCAACGAAGTGTTGATGAACTGCTTAAAATCCGCCGGATCGCACTTCCAATCTTCGGCATCTCGCCTGCAGGCGAGTTCCCACCAATGCAGCACGCCATTCGATTCCTTCACGTGCTCCGTCACGATGCCTGCGCGCGCGCTATTTTCATTTCGACAGGGGTGCGTAACGAACGTCTCCAGGCCGGGCGGAAGGGACGTCTTTGCGGATGCGACGAGGCGCCGCTCATCGCTTGGCTGCAATATGCGAAAGTCGCACCTGAACATTTGCGCGTGCGCGATTTCCGGCGCCGCGACCCCCAAAAGAATCGTCACGGCCAACGCCGCGCCGGTCCCGTAACAGACCAAAGAGCCTCGACACGATCTTCTGACCATGGGCACAGGATAAAGGCAGCGGGCTCAATCCGCCCGCGGAATTTGTCGGCACAACCGCCGGATTCACCCCGCCCGAAACGCCACTTGCGCGCCCCGCAATTGCCTTCAAGAAAGGCGTCATCGATAATCCACCCACTTCTGTGGTCTTCAGCTTTGGAGCGCTGACGCAACCTTTGGATGCGTAGCGGACAACGAGCACCTATCGAACGCGGCCACGGGACTAGACGATGATCTTGAGCTCTAAGCGAACCACACTTCGAACACCGCACAGTTACCTGCCAATCATTGTGCTGCTTTGTTTGAACGCGCTTCTGGTTCCACGCGTCGCTTGTACAGGTGATCTAGTCGTTCAACAGATCCGCCCATCGGAGGCGGATCCCGCAATCACGCGCTTCGACGATCCGAACTACGTCGTGTTTGACGAGCAATCGGGTCCGCCGTCTCAGCTGGTTGTTTTCATGCCGGGAACGGACGGAAAACCCGGCAATGCAGCGCTTCTTCTACGCCAGGTCGCCTCTCAAGGCTATCGCGTCATTGGTCTCGAGTACAATGACGATCCAGCTGTTGTCCACGTCTGTCCCCAGAGCCAGCTCCCGTCATGCTCCGGTAACTTTCGTCAACGGCGCATTTTTGGCGGCGACGGGAAGAGCGTTGTCGAGAACACGCAGTCCGAGACAATCATCAATCGACTCGTAAGCCTACTGCGTTATCTGCAGGAGCATGATGCCGCAAGGCATTGGGACGGATATCTTGCCAACGATGAACCGAATTGGAGTCGCATTGTCGTATCGGGGCTGTCGCAAGGCGCCGGAATGGCCGCGTACATTGCAAAACGCCGCTCCGTCGCCAGGGTCGTTTTGTTCTCCAGCCCATGGGATTTCCAACGATCTTCACAGCGATTGGCACCCTGGCTGATTGAACCCAGCGAGACGCCACCCGAGCGCTGGTTCGCCGAGTATCATCGGCGCGAAAAGACCGCTGCGCTGATTGAGCGCGCCTACCAAGCCCTGCAGATTCCGAAGAGCAACATCCGCATTTTCGATCTCGATTTGCCAAGGGATATGAAATTCAAGACCGACAACCCCTATCACGTCAGCACCATCAGGGTTCCCGCCTATGCGCCCGAGTGGCAGTTTCTGTTTGGCAGCTCTCCGTAAGGACCCGAACACCGCAGTATGCTATCCGGTGCATTTGCGTCCAATCTTTGCTTCGCTGAGAAGCGCACCGGTGGCACCCTTGAATTTGCAGCCCATGTTCGAACGACGGACCAAAAATGAAGATATCGCTGTTAACGATCGGCGCCATGGGAGATACCCAGCCGTTCGTCGCGCTCGCAGCAGGGCTCAAGAAGCAAGGGCACTCCGTCAGACTAGCTGCACGACCGGACTTCGCTCCTCTCGCGGCCAGTTACGATATTGAGTTCGCGCCACTGGGTAACCCGTACAAGTCGTTGCTCAGGAACGAAGAGGTGGCATCCGCAATCGGATCGGGAAACATGCTGAGGATGCTCATAAAGCAAGCCTCGGACACACAGCGGAGAAAGGCCTTTTTTGAAGGACTCGACACGGATACCTTACGCGCCGTCTCGGGTGCTGAGGCTATCATCTATAAGAGTAGCTGGATCCCCTTTTTTAGCATCGTGGAGAAGCTCGGCATTCCCGCCGCTGCCGCGATGTTCATGCCGCTCACACCGACGCCGGCCTTCCCGAGCTTCCTCATCGGAGGCGGTGAGGATCGGGGCATGGCAATCAATTCGCTGAATTGGCTGATTACGGAGCAATTGATTTGGCAGGTGGCACGCGGCTTCGACAAAAAGCTGCGCCGCGACTTGCTCGGCCTTAAACAATTGCCATTCTTCGGGCCTTCAGCCCGGCGACTGGAACGGACACCGCTCTACTACGCCTATAGTCCCACCGTGCTGGCGCGTCCAGCCGACTGGCCCAAACGGATTCGCGTAACCGGGTATTGGCATTCCGCTCCTCCTCCAGGCTGGAGACCTCCGGCTGACCTAGTCGCCTTTTTGGAAAGCGGGCCGCCGCCTGTTTATGTGGGTTTCGGTAGCATGCCAAGCGGCAGTGCCGAGAACACGCTCAAGATAATATTGAAGGCATTAGAGTTGTCGCGCCATCGCGGCGTGTTGCTCTCAGGATGGGCAGGGATTCGGGAAGGAACCAAGCTCCCCGACTATGCGTTCGGAATACAAAACGTTCCCCATAGCTGGCTCTTTCCTCTCATGCACGCAGTAGTCCACCACGGCGGTGCTGGCACGACAGGTGCCGGGCTTCGTGCCGGCGTTCCTTCCGTGATCACGCCGTTCGTTGCCGATCAGCCGAACTGGGCGAGAAGAGTCGAGGCGCTCGGTGCTGGACCTCGTCCGATCCCATTCGCCAAACTCACTGCCGAGTTGTTGGCCGACGCTTTACGCGACACGTCGGACCACGCGATGCGCCTGCGCGCCGCCGATCTAGGAAAACTATTGCGTTCCGAGGATGGTGTGGGGACAGCGATCGACTCATTCGCGCACTACTGCGGCACAAGGGCGAGAGGATGAAAGTTCAATGTATCGCCCGAGCTGGATTGGACTCGTCGGTAGCGGCCCTCCGCAACCGGCGGTTCAGGGATGCGTAGCGACAAACGGCCCCGAGCACGATTTGGAACTTCAGTGTAGCCGGCAACTCCCGGCCGAGCCTGTGTCGGTTTTTGTTTTTACACAGCCTCGACCCCAACCGGTCGCCCATCGATGACCGCTATCGGGCAGGCTAATGATGCCACCGGCCGCTTCCGAGCAAGGAATTTGCCAACTCTCCTGTAGATGAGCAAGGATCGCACATGGTCGCAGCACTCGTTGAGACAGCGCCGAAAGTGCAGCATGCCTGGGTCAAGCGGTGGTTCTTTACCGGCATGGCTTTGACAATGATCGCCATATCCATTGACGGATTCATGCCGGCAATTGTGAATCCTGCCGGACGGCACGCCCCGATTACTTTATTGGCTTCAGCCCATGGGATCGTATTCTGCGCATGGTTGACGCTGTACCTCGCGCAGAGCTTGCTTATCGCGACTCGGCGCGTTAGCTGGCACCGCAGGCTCGGCCTGACTTCCATCGCTGTCCTCGCGTTGATGATCCCGTTGGGTTTCGCGACGACAGCGGCAATGGTACGGCGCGGCTTCGATCTGAGTGGCGATCAAAGGATCGATCCTCACCCGCCCGCCGGTTCTGTGTCGTTGGACGCGTACTTCGCATCTGTATTCAACTTCGGCGATCTGCTCATGTTCTCCATGCTGGCCATAGGCGCAATTTGCTATCGCCGTCGTCCAGAGTTCCACAAACGCATGATGCTGTTTGCGAACATCGCGCTGATGGGTGCGCCCATCGTCCATATTTTCGGTCATAAGCCTCAGCTTGCTCCTCTGTTCAAGCCGGCGATCATTGCAATTCCAATCGCGATGCTCCTGCTGGCCGGCGTTGCTCGAGATTACCTCGTGAATAAGAGAATTCATCCGCTGACAGTGGGACTGGCCGTTGTGATATACGCTTCCTACCCGATTCGGGGGATCCTCATTGGCCCAAGCCCGGCATGGCACGACCTTGCCAGTTGGTTAAGCCAGTAGCCCGACTGCGCAGCGAATTCACCCTTTCGACCCCTATGAGACCGTCACGAGCGGCAGCTATGCGGTACTTTGTTTGGTCTACCGAAACATGCGGCCGGCGATCACTCTAATTTATTAGCCCTAGGCTCATGGAAATATTGCCCCCTGAGTTCGGCCATGTTTGGTGTCGGCATCGTATGCGACGTCGGCAGCTCTGTATTTCTGGATAATCGAAGCGGCTTTGTCATTGAAATTCATTACAAGAATCAAACAATCGTCGGACGTATGAAATGATTGCCCAAAAGATTTGATTTCGTCGGCCGCCTCGACGCCGTGAGAGTAGTGTCCGTCTTCGTGCACGCGGAGTGATGCAATGTAGCTCTGCCACTTTTTGAGCAGGGCATTCGAGGCGTGATCGCCAGTGGTCCACCTTGGCAGAGTTATTGTCGCGCTGACCTTGATTCCAAGGTCGGTGAACCTACAGCCATCTGCCGCAGGCGCGTATTGATAGGACCAGGTCACTTTCCAATCCGTGTGCCCATCAACTCTCTTGCCATCTTCGCCAAATGGCCCGTTGGAATCCATTTGATGCCGCAACTCTGCAGCGCTGTTGCCCACTACGTCGTAGTAGACAATTTCGGCGTCGTCCGCATGGGCCATTGGCAACCTGACCGCCAAACCTGCGACGGCGAGGAGTCGCCAGTAGTGAAGATTCATGGACCCTCCGGCCTAACGATTAAATCGAAGACGGTGCTGGGGTATAACTTTGCGCATTCGTTTCACCCTCTAGGGTCGCATATCGCCATAGTAATGCAGGCGGTGAACGTCAGCTGACCGGAGCGCAATTGGGACACTTCGGTGCCTGCTATTGGCCGGGTTGCGACTCCGGACATTCGACGAAATAGCGTACAAACCGTGCTCCTTCAAGCTAGCCACTTCTGCTGGTGGCGAAGGGTAGCTTTCGGATACGCTAGTGGACGTCGTTGCGACTCTTCATCGAGCAGCTATCGTATTCCTGAGAGATATCCCGATTGGTGTAGTCCTTGAGCATCGCGGTCGAAACCAAACTCAAAATTGCGCAGAACAGAATGTATGCAGCAATGGCGTAACCCGATCCGTATTGGGCGAACAGCCACGCGGCGATCAGAGGGGCCGGACCACCGGCGATGACCGACGCCAGCTGATAACCCAGAGACGCACCGCTGTAGCGAAGCCGCCCGGTGAAGGATTCGGCGATCAGCGCGGCCTGCGGCCCGTACATCATATTGTGCGGAATCAGGGACATGACTATCGCTAGAAAGATCCATCCTGGAACCGCCGTATTGAGCAGCGCAAAGTAGACGAAACCGAACAGCCCGGTCAAAGCAGCTCCGGTCATGTACATGCGCTTGCGGCCGATTCGATCCGACAGGTACCCGGAAAACGGTATCGTAAAGAACGACAGCACCGAGCCGCTCAGAACGGCGGTGAGAAGCAACTCGCGCGAAGCACCCAGCACCTTTGTCCCGTATGTGAACACAAAAGCGGTGTAGAGGTAGAAGGGCGCCTGCTCTCCCATGCGTGCGAGGGCCGACAGCAGGATCTCCTTCGGTTGTCGCTTGATCACCTCGAGCATGGGAGTGCGCTCAATCTTGTTCTCGGATACCAGCCGCGTGAAGACCGGTGTCTCCAGGACACTGAGTCGCATGTAGAGCCCGATTGCGACCAAAAGAATGCTGAGAAAAAATGGGATTCGCCATCCCCAGACGAGGAATTTGTTCGCCGGAGATCTCGCTAAACGCCAGAACCGCCAAGTTGGCGAGAAACAGCCCGGCAGGGACGCCGAACTGGGGCCAGGAGGCCACGAACCCGCGATGTGCGTTGGTCTTGGTCCACTCCATCGACATCAGAACCGAACCTCCCCATTCGCCCCCCACTCCGACACCTTGGATAAAGCGCAAGACCGTGAGCAACACCGCACCCCAGATGCCGATCTGTTCATAGGTGGGTACGAATGCAACCAGGAATGTGGCCACCCCCATGAGGAGCAGTGTCGCGATGAGCGTCGATTTGCGGCCAATGCGATCGCCGTAGTGTCCGAAGATCGCGGCGCCGACCGGGCGAGCCGCGAATCCGACGGCGTAGATCGCGAATGCTTGCAGGGTTCCGACCAGCGGATCGGATTTCGGAAAATAAAGCTGCGCGAACACCAACCCCGTTACCGTGCTGTACAGAAAGAAATCGTACCACTCGATCGTGGTACCAACTGTGCTCGCAATGACCGCGCGCCTGAGGTGCCTGCGGTCGTCGGGCTCCGGGGACAATGTATTCACGGTCTCCGCTGTCACCATTAGATCTTCTCCTCTGCGCAAAAACGTCGGCCATGCCGAGGCGATATGTGCATGAATACGAACTGGCGAACGCGATATATTTCAGTATGTATTGCTATCACCCCGCGGAGAGCAACAGCGAATGAGTCCCGTTCCGATGACCGCGTACTTTTAGTTATCGTCGTTGCTGGAATATGCGCCTGAATTCAAGTTGATATCAACGGCAAATTGACTACAAAGAAATACCCACTGAAGCTCTCGATAGCGACCGGCAGCTTTCGGGCCTGTATTTCAGCTCGTTCTGTGACTGCAGTTGGCCAGCTTCTGCCGGGTCGCGCTGTGTTTCCGGTTTCGACCCCGGCCGGTGTGTGTCTGCAGTCCGGGCATCGAGATCGCGATGCATGCGAAGTCCGGAAAACCGCATTGAAGTTGCTTAATAATCTAAACTCCCTATCGCCCAAAACCGATGGAGACACTTAATGGTCCAGCCGAACGGCCCAGAGCAACTTGCCCCGTCTACCCTCGTCATGCAGATGATCACCGGCCACTGGGTGAGCCAGCTGGTCGGCTCGCTCTGCCGCCTCGGCATCCCGGACGTCCTCGCCGAGCAGCCGCTGACGAGCGCCGTCATCGCGAGGAAATGCGGCTCCAACCCGGATGCCACCTACCGCATCCTCCGCGCCGCAACTGGCCTGGGGCTCTTTAAGGAAATCCGGCCGGACACCTTCCAGCTGACGCCGCTGGGCGACGTGCTCAAGTCCGACACTCCCGGATCGCTGCGCGACTTCTCCGTCGCCGAGACGGATCACGGACACTGGATGGCTTGGGGGCGCTTATTCGACGCAGTGAAGACCGGCAAGCACGCCGCGCCCATGGCGCTGGGGAAGGAGATCTTCGAGTGGTACGACGAACACCCTCAGGAAGCAGCGGTCTTTGGCGGCGCCATGACGAACCTGGCCGCCATGGTCGCGGGCGAGGTGGCGAGCCTATGCGACTTCTCGAAGGCGAAGAATATTGTCGATGTCGGCGGCTCGCACGGGACGCTCCTGGCGGCGGTGCTGAAGAAGAATCTCGGTACGTCCGGCATCGTGATCGACATGCCCAATGTGGCGGACCGCGCCCGCCAGGCACTGCAAGCAAATGGGCTGGGCGGTCGCGCCGAGGCCATCGGGGGCGACTTCTTCGTCGACGTGCCCGAGGGCGATGTCTACTTACTCAAGCAGATCCTCCACGATTGGAACGACGACCAGTGCCGGACCATTCTCGCCAACTGCGCGCGCAGGCTCGCGCGCGGCGGGAGGGTATACATCGTCGAGATGGTCATCCCCGACGACAATTCGCCAAGCTTCGCCTCCTTGATGGACCTGAACATGATGGTCATGCTGCCGGGCCGCGAGCGGGCGCTGAAGGAGTACAAGGTGCTCCTCGATGCCTCGGGCCTGAAGTTCGAGCGCATGCTCCCGACGCATTCGCCATTTCAGATCATCGAAGCGTCAAAGAAGTAGGGCTAGGCGGCACCGCAGACTTGGCCGACGGATAGCGACGCCACTCCGCCGAACCAAAGCGACGCTGATCTACCGGCGGATAAAGAATCTGTCCCAACGAAAAAGGGACGGACCAACCCATCGCTGACCGTCCCCGAAACGCTACTAAACGAAACAATATGAGTCCCGATATGACGCCAACGGGAGTGCGATAGTGCGATACAGCCTGAACCGAACTAGAAGGGGACTTTGTTGATCCCCTTCCGCCCGTTTCCATTCGCCACCGATCATCCGGGCGGCCTGCCGCCGGCAACGACGATGGGTTCTCCGAGCGCCCGCCGATATTCCTCCTCGCCGATCGCATCCACCGACCGCAGCTTCGCCAGCAGCTCGTCGATCAGCGAACGCAGCCCAGGCCCCGGCGTGCCGTGCGCGAATGAACTCTGGTATTTGATCGGCCCGGGGATGATCGCGACCAGGAAGGCCATCTCGGCCGGCGTCAGCTCTCGGGGTTCGCGACCGAAATAGCGGCGGGCCGCGGGCCGCAGGCCACGCAGGTCCGGTCCCCATTCGATGATGTTCAGGTAGATCTCGAGGATACGATCCTTGCCGAGCGCCGACTCGAGCAGGAACGTGATCGCCAGTTCCTGCAGCTTGCGTCCGAGCTGCTTGTCGCGCGACAGGAACAGGTTCTTGGCCAGCTGCTGGGTGATTGTCGACGCTCCGCGCGCGGCGCCGCCGCGCGACCAGTTGGTGAGCAGCGCGGCGGGTAGTTCGCGCAGGTCGATGCCGCGATGCCCGTAAAAACCTGCGTCTTCGGCAAGCAGCAGAGTGCGCACGAACAGCGGCGGAACGTCGTGCAGGGCGATGAAGTCGGGGGACGCGAGCGAGACGTCGATGGGGCGGTGCGGCCCGGGGCCGTCTTCGGATCTGAAGATGAAATCGCCGCGCAGGCGCGCGATTGCCGGCGGCATCTGACGTGGCGGCCTGAAGTCGATCTTCTGGCTCACCGAGAGCGAGGCAGGGTCCGCCAGGCGTCCGCGTACACGCACGTCGATCGTGGCCGAGCCAAGGTCACGGCCGGCGCCGGGCGCCATTCCCAAGCTTTCGGGCACCGCGAGCCCGGATGCACCCAGCAATTGCGCGAAGTCCAGATGCTGCATGCCGAGTGCGAGATCGACAACCGGATCGGTGTCGAGATCGCGCAGTGTGATCGAGCCCGATAGGGCGGCACCGGCCACCGTCGCGTGGATCTCGGGGATCTCGATCGTGCCCCCGATCCGGCGCCAGGCGCCATCGAATCGTATGGTCACGTCTGTCGGATCGCCGAGCTGCGGCTCGTCGGCGGCGTTATCCGCCAGCGCTCCCAAGCGCGCGCCGCGCGCGCCCATGTCCACGTGGAAACGGAGCGCATCGGTGCTGGCCTGAAGGTCCACGCGGCCGTCCGCGATACCACCATCGAGCAGCGGGTGGGCGTCGCGCCGCACGTCGAGCAGACGTCCGACGTCGAGCCCACGTGCCTCGATATTCCACGCGCTGCCCACCGGATACGCCAGCTTGCGGATTGACAGGCCGGCCTGTGGCTCCACCAGCGTGAGCCGGAGGTCCTCGCCGAAAATGCCCGCCATGTCCCAGGCAGTGGCCGCCGAGCTGACCCTGACCCCTGCTGGCCCCGCGAGAGTGGCGGCGCGAACTGCGAGTCGCAAACGGCCGGGCCACGTGGCCGCGATCATGTCGGCATGCAGTTGCACTCCATGACCGAAGTCGAGATCGAATCCCTCTAATCGCAGCAACGGCCAGACGCCGACGTGTACCACACCGATTCGGGCAACCGCGCCATGGCGCACGGCCGCGGACTCGATCCGCGCTCGCACCCCGTGCTCGAGCATGGATCTCAGCAACAGCGCGGCCAGGCTTACGACCAGCGCCGTGGCGATCGCTCCGAGCCACCACCGTCGCCTGCGGGTTCGAAACGTAAACATCGACGCAAGGATGCCACAGCCGGATCGCGCGCCGGCTGTTGGGCGGCTTCGGGTCGCAGACGGCGTCGATCAGGTCCGCTTCAACCGGGCCCTTCGAGTCGACAGCGGTCCCTTAAACATCGGTGCAGCACCGCAACTTCGCATAATGCCCAGTGAGTTCAAACGTAAAATGGACTGACTGCCGCCGGCCAGTTTGAGACATTCGACCGCTAAGAATGGGCGCCGCTAAGCTGTCATTCCTGGTGCGATCTCGGATGCTTGGGTTCGGAAATGCTGGTTGGCAATCTGCGGCTTACTTCCCCGGCCCCCGTCCATTGATGGATACGCATTTCAAGACGGGGCATAATTACACTGCGATTGGAGAAGTAGTCACGACGGCGACACTCAGAACGGACCTCCGCGCGATGAAGAGGGATGCCAAGCGGCTGAGGATCATAGCGATCGGGCTGCTCTGCGCAGTCGTTGGTGTTGCTCACGGCGCCCACAAGCCCGCGACGTTGGCCGATTACATGCGGCTTTCAGGGCCGACCCCGAATGAAAGATTGTCCTATGGAGACTCGCCGTATCAGTTTGTTGAGCTGTTCCAGCCTCGCGGTCCCGGGCCATTCCCGGTGGTGGTGTTGATCCACGGCGGTTGCTTTAAGAACGAGTATCAAGGTATGCCGCAGATGCGAGGTATCGCTGCCGCACTCAGTTCCCAGGGCATTGCTGTATGGAGCATTGAATATCGTGGATTGGATGAACCCGGTGGCGGATATCCCGGGACGTTTCAGGACGTCAACGCGGCACTCGATATGCTTGCCGCACAGGCTGAACGTCGACATTTCGACATTGATCGGACCATCGCCGTTGGGCATTCGGCCGGCGCTTATCTTGCTCTATGGATAGCGGGGCGTTCTCTGATACCCGCATCAAGTCCGCTCCATGACACTCATTCGATTCCGGTGCGAAACGTCGTCGCCCTAGGCGGCCTCGGTGATCTCCGGCCCTATGCGGAACATCTTCAGGAGGCCTGTGGATACTCAATATCCCAGCTAACGGGAGTTCCCGGTGCTGAACGTCAGGACGTATACGCGGATACCACTCCCATTGAGTTGTCGCCAAATGGCAGCGATACGGTGTTCATCAATGGAGAACTCGACAATTTCGCATCGCCACAAGACGCGCGAGACTATGCCGATCGTGTTCGTAGACGGGGCGACTCTGCGGAAACTGTTGTATTGCCTGGTGCGAGTCATTTCGACGAGGTATCTATAAGTTCACCATCCTGGCGTGTCGTATTGGGAGTGATCGGGAGGGCGGTGCGGCTTGAGAAGAAGTGACCTGGAGAGTGCTGGGTCCGCCAGCGGCTCTAGTCGGGCCAAACCCCGACACTGACGGTACCGAACTGCCTGCCCGGAAGCGGACGCTGGCAGCTTCGCATCGAAGGTCCACTGACGAGAACTGCGTAGCGCGAGGCGGCCCCGGACGGCCGGGGCCGCCTCGCCTACAGTCGCTTCGTGAGCGACCATGCAGCACGTCGGCTGTGGGCCACCCTCGAAACGATCCACGACGTCGTCTACTTCGCCCCCGGCGTGCGAGATGCCGGCGTGGTTCTGGGGCTGCGTGTTCTGGATGACCTACTTCGCGTTTCGCGCAGCTCCGCTCGGAGCGGTGGACGCGGAGCCGGTCATCGCATGTTTTGCCGGGTTCGAGTCCGGGATGGTAGCGAAAGTACTCCCCGACGCGTGGTCGCGGACAACCCCAGAGGCGTGCCTCGACGCGAGGCGTTCGGTCTCTGTTGACGCCCTCACCGCCGCGGGGATCGACGAGTCTTCGTGCGCCGCAGCGGCACAGTTGCGCACTGAACACCGCAGACCTTCCGTGGTCTGGCATTCGCGCCGGCGTCCTGACATTTAGTCAGGACGCAGAAAATCCCGTCGCGCACCCTATCTCGTCGGAAAGGCATCCGGCGTCACCCCGGCCTATACTCCGCGTGTCGCGACAAGGAGAATCAAATGACGACGACCCGACGGGAAGTTTTAAGCGCTGGGTTGGTGGCGGCCGGTGCTGCGGTAACCCCGAGTCTCGCGGGTGCCCAAGCGCACGATCATGATCACGACCACCAGGACGTGCCTTCCGATCCGGCGCTGCGCGCCAAGGCGCTCGAATCTCTGATGGTGGCGAAGGGGCTGGTCGATCGCGCGGCGCTCGATGCGCTGATCGATACCTACGAGCATAAAGTAGGCCCCCAAATCGGCGGCAGCGTCGTAGGGCGTGCTTGGAAGGACCCCGCTTTTAAGCAGCGCCTGCTCACTAACGGCACCGCCGCGCTTGCCGAGTTGGGTTACGGTCAGCATGACTTAACTGTTGTCGAGAATACTCCGAAGGTGCACAACCTCGTCGTCTGCACGCTCTGCTCTTGTTACCCCTGGACACTGTTGGGCTTGCCGCCGGTCTGGTACAAGTCGGCGGCCTATCGCTCGCGCTCCGTGATCGATCCGCGAGGCGTGTTACGCGAGTTCGGCGTCACCCTAGCGGACGATGTGGAGGTGCGGGTCTGGGACAGCACGGCCGATTTGCGGTACTTGGTCCTTCCCGAACGCCCGGCAGGCACCGCCAGTATGAGCGAAGCGGAACTGGCGGCGTTGGTGACGCGAGACTCGATGGTCGGCGTCGCGAAAGTCTCGGGACCACAACAAGGAGCGCATGTATGAACGGCGCACATGACATGGGTGGCATGCAGGATATGGGGCCGATACGGCACGAGCCAAACGAACCCATCTTTCACGCCGAGTGGGAGAGGCGTGTATTTGCTCTCTTTAATTCGACGGACGTGAAGTGGCCGTATCGCAGAACTCAGATCGAATTGATTCCGCCGGCGGACTATTTGCGCATGAGCTATTACGAGAAATGGCTGGCGGCTCTGCCGCAAGTGCTCATTAAGTCCGGCATGGTCAGCGCGGCGGAGATCGAGGGCGGGAAGGTGGTGGGCGGGACAAACACGAAGTGGCACGTCGTCACCGCCGCCGAGGTGCCCACTTGGATCGCGCCCGTATCCACTACGGGCGAGAAGATAACGGCCCCCACCAAGTTACACGTTGGGCAGCGCGTCCGCGCGCGAATCTTAAATCCCGTGGGTCATACGCGACTGCCGCGCTACGTGCGCGGGAAACTCGGGACCATCGAGCGTGACGGCGGCATTGCGGAGCTGCAGGACACCGACATTCAGGGACTGGGCCCGAAAGAGCAGCATGTGTACACGGTGCGCTTCGCCGCGCGGGAACTGTGGGGTGAGCAGGCGAGCCCGCACGATTCCGTGTACGCCGATTTATGGGAGGGGTATCTTGAACCCGCTTAAGCCAGAGCTACGGGCCGATACCCTTGCGGCGCTGCCGCGCTTGCCGCGCGATGAGGGCGGGCCGGTGTTTGCCGAGCCGTGGCAGGCGCAAGCTTTTGCGCTCGCCGTGAGGCTCTCGGAAGCTGGACACTTCACCTGGAGCGAATGGGCCGCCACGTTAAGTGAGGAACTGAAATCAGATGCGGCGCGCGGCGAACCCGATGATGGTTCGCGCTACTACCACTGCTGGCTTGCGGCGCTTGAGCGACTCGTGGTGTCGAAGAATTTGTCGAGCCGCGAATCGCTGGCGGAACAAAAGGAAGCCTGGGCGGAGGCCTACCGGCACACGCCGCACGGCATGCCGGTGGAGCTTAAGAGCTAACTCGATACACTCGCCGGGGTCGGCGAGACGGTCGATCAGGGCCGGATTGATACACTGCGTCCGCCATGCGAAAGCCTTTCAGATCACAGAATGCGGCGGTGACGGCGGCGTTTTTCATCGCGCCGTTAGTGCCGAGCGTGTTTCTCCCATTGGTGAGGAGCTTCAGATTCCCGCCTGATGTGGTGGGGGCATTGCTGGCGTATGTAATAGCCCTACCCTTCGTCTTTTTTCTTGGCTTGCCGCTGTTCTTGTTGTTCAGCAGGATTCGGATATTCAGTGGTGGGTTTCAATTCTGGGAGGCGCTCTCGGGGGCGTCGCCATCCTGGCGTTGGTGGGTGGTCAGTACAATCTTCGCGGGTTTCCGTTGCTGCTGTATGGCGCAGTCGGCGTAGCCACAGGTCTCGCATTTTGGGCAGTGGTTTGCGACAGGAAAGTCGCAATGGATTCGAACGGCTCGGAGCGAGAATCCGGAAGGCGAGTTGGAGTCGCTCCTCCAACTCGCCGTGCCGGGCGAGGGTATGGACACCCGAACAGCCGGCCGACGGAGAACTACCCGAACCGAATCAGTCGACGGCAAAAAATTGGGTAGGAGCTTTCCGGCGGCGCCTCTAGTGAATCGATTGGCCGCCGCTGTAGGGCGGGCGTCAACCCAGTGCGCGGGCGGGCGTTACTCATGCAAGAAGGGAGGGCGCGATGACGATAAAACCGACAATACTCTTGGGTTTCCTGGCGCTGGTTGGGGCCTGTCCCGGTAGTGACGCAACCCCTCCGGAACCCAAGGCTAATTCAGCTGCGCTCAATGTGGGTCCGGTGGCGCTGACGGGGACCACCTACGCGTCCGCTGCAACCGTTACCGCGAATGCACTCGGCAGTGGAGTCAATGGGCCACAAACCGCACAGACGGGCCTGACCGTGAATATCTCGAAAGACAATTGGTGGACCGGCGGCAAGATGGGTGAGATCGATGGAATCAACGTCATGATGCGGCAAAACGCGCCGGGCTCCGACGGGAGTGGAATCTTGATCAACGTCCAGAATCAGGGCAATGGGTTCCTCTCGGCAACCGAATTCTCCTCGACCATCGTCGATCCGGTGCATAACAAAATCACCCATGGCATCGATGTCCAGGAAGGGGTATTGAACAAAAAGACCGGGGACTTTATTGGGGCCGTGTATACCGCGGACAACGGGGCATTGGCAACGGGTATTCAAATTCAAAACAGCCGCGGTGCGTCGTGGGCGTACGCGCTCAAGTATGAAAAAGACGGGGCCATTAAATTTGCGGTGGATGGCGCGGGTGCCATCCACATCAATCTGGCCACGCCGGCGAAATCCTCGTCCCCGTGTGCGACCGGGCAGTTGGGAGCCGATCGCAATTACGTGTATGTCTGCGTGGCTCCGAATACTTGGAAGCGGTCTACTTTAAGTTCATTCTAACCTACAGCAGAATCCCAATCGGTGGTGGAATCAGAAGCCGAAGTGAGGAAAACCCGGAGACAACTGAATACCGGGGAGACGTGGTCGCCGGCCACGTCAGCTAGCGCTGTCTAGTGGGCGTGTCGGCGCATAATCCGGCGGTCGGGTTCGGTCAGAAAGCAAAACTAAATGAAGGAGTCGAGCTATGGAGCTATCACGTGAGGCGAAGGTCTTGGCCGGGATCATTCTGCTCATCGTGCCGACGGTGCAGTACGGGGGATTGGCCATCCTAGGGATGCTCACTCATGGAGCGGCGGGCATGGGGGGTGCGGAAGCGGGCTTGAATGCGGAGCAGTTGGCGCTGTTTCGGGCAGGTCACGCGCATGCGGGCGTTTGGCTCATTCTGTCTTTGGTGATTCAGGTGTTGCTCGATGCGGCGAGATTGCCTGCTGCCACAAAATGGTTGGCGCGCATCGCGGCGCCAGTGGGGACGCTGGCGTTGAGCGGTGGCTTTTTTGGTCTGGCCTTTAATACAGAATTTCGGTTCTTGTTGTACTTCGGCGCGTTGGCGATGTTCTGTGCGCTCATTCTGACCGGGGTCGGGCTGCTGCGGAACTTAAGTTCCTTGGGACAACTAAAGTAATTCACTAGGATATCGTCATGCGGCAGAGGCGGCGGTAGACGGATTCCAAAAGGGGCAGGTAGAAAAATCACATGCAAACGACTGTGACGATAGCGATCTTGGTTGGCGTGCTCATTGTGATACTGGTTCGCCAGAGAACCCGTCGCAAAGTAGCGGTGATCGAGGCGCCCCGGTTTGCGACCTTGAACTTAAAGGGCGCGGAGGGTGAGGCGCTGGTACAAGCGGACACTCTGGCTTTACAGCCGGTCCTCGGGGTCGCCGAACAGAGTACTTCCGTTGCTCCTAAGTGTGATGTTCTGTTCCTTTATAGCGATTTGTCCGCGGACGGGCGACTAGCGAGCACGCAGATGTGGCTGGGCGAACTCGTTCGCGCTTCGGGCGCCACCATTCTTGTCGTGGCCACCGAGAACCCAGGAGCCGCCTATAACGCCAGTAAGGGTACGGGCTATGGGCGAGTGAATTTAGTGATGACGCTGTCTCGACGCGGCGATTTGTTTGCTCGTTTCTTCGTGCGCCTGTTCGAAGACATGAGGCGCGGCACCCCCATGCCGATGGCGTGGGTTAAATTGGCGCCTCAGGGTCCGGTGCCCGCACACAACGAGCTGCCCGGCACTATGTTCGCGTGCATGGCGGGGCAAGTGGCGTTTCGGCCGAGGTGAAACCGGCGGTTCTCTGTAGAAACTGACCGGGCAGCCTGAATGAGCTCCCATTGCTGCACAATCAACGTCTGTTCACATCTAATTGTGCAAAGCGCGGACGAATCCCCTCTTCAACCAAGAAGATCTTTTGAATCAGGGCGCGTGTGCGAATGATCGCGTCGCCGATGATTCCAAATTGAAACCCTTGTGGGAATTTCTCAATGACTTTAGCGAGAGCCGTCTGGCGGCGTTTCAGCTATTTGAATCCGGGGGGGCGCACCGGGAAAAGAACCGATTTCGAGAAGGCGAAGGTGGATCAAGGCGATATCGACTTAAAGCTCATGAAGGATTTGAATCAGGGCCAGAAATAATCAGGGGTCTGCAACGGCGATCTTCCGGTAGCGGTTGCCATTCTTTGAAGGGTTGGGGGCTTATCCTGCGACGGGCGCCATCCGGCCAATACCGGGCGCTGGACCCAACGAAGTCATCGCCATAAAGCCGTCATTCGCAGCCTGCTGTAAGCTAACGCCTATGATTCGCGCCCCGTCACGACGTTTCCGTCGCCCAATTCGCTAGTTGGGCGTGCGTCTTATGTCGGAAGGAGATTGGCTGGATGTTGGTGAGGATTATGATGAGTCGTCGGCCACGGTGATGTCACGGTTGCTGACCTTTATGAAGATGCCGCACCGGGTGGTGCCGACATTAGACGTGAACTACGCGTCACCCCGGATCGGGCCGTTCGCGATTTGGGTGGCGCCGGAGAACCTTGAAAAGGCAAAGCGCATCCTGGCCGAGGGGCAAGTTTCCGATGAAGAACTTACGTCGCAAGCATTGCGAGAGCCGCCACCGGATGATACGCGGTAGTACTTGGTGGGCGACGGCGCAACCGCGCGTCGCTCAGCCTGATCGTTAGATGCGCCTTTTTGACCCACCGCTTTGCCTCCTTTGCGGCGCGCCGTTGCCCGTGGTCAAGACATGGTGGAGAGGCAAAACCGCGCCGAGGCTCGGCTTCTTTCTGACGCAAAAGACCGGGGTCAACTGTCCGTCCTGCGGTACGGCCTATATCATTCTTCAGAAATGGGCCGTAGTTTGCGGCGCTATCTGTTTCTTTGGAGGAATAATTTTAGGCGTATTGTCGCTCATCGCTCTAAGCAAGATCCTCGGTTACTACCCCAACGTCGTTTTCGGCGTTCCGATTTTTCTCGTAGGTGTGTGGGCGCAAATACGAATTGCGCCTCTTTTTTCCCGCGTTCGAATTGCCAAGAACAATGAGCCAGCTGATTTTCCTCTGTCGCGCTATCGCCACAAGCGCATCTAGCATTCGTTGGAGCGGATCGCAGTTCTGATACCTGGAAGCGGACAGGGGCGACCGGCGGGACAGGGTCGAGATTTGCCGGATGCCGACGGTCCTATTTTCCATGTGACACGAATATCGACAGCCCCAAGAGGAATGCGCCGACTACAATGATGAGCGCCCCGGCCTGAGTGGTCTTTTCACTCCCCTCCGCACGGGACCATGTGGAAACGCCCACAAGGGCGAGCCCGGCAACAATCAGAACTGTTCCCATAATCGCCGGTAAATAGTTGACGCTCATTGCTTTGCCTCCCCGTCTACCACTACCGCGACGTTTGCTCGACCAATTCCTCAAGCGTTAGCAGCGTGGGTCTTTCCTGCGCCCCCGCTGGTCCCACTGAACCACTGCGAAATACTCTTCCCACGGCCCTTGGAACGCGCCTGCGAGTGGTATGAAAGCAATGCCTGGGCTGCCGTGTATATACAGCATTCAATGCCTATTTGATCACTTGTGGGGTCCAGCGACGGTCTGTACTGAACAAAACACAGATGCAGGCTAATAAGTTGCAGTTCCGCAGACCTGGATTCGAGGCATTACCCGGGTATCGCCGCGAGGGCGATGATTTATTGGCGCCCGATACCAGACGTTCGCGACCGGCAGATACGGATCGACAGTTCGCATTGGTCGGCCGACGCCCGCCGACGATCTCTGGACGGCCATGCCCGCCATCCGGCATGTAACAATGCGCGCCGGAGAGCTGTCGTTCTTCAATCGAGCCGCGCACGTGGACCACAAGTAGGAGGATGCATTGATGAGGACGCATTTGGGACTTTTCCTGCTTGTCGTCAGTTGCATGTGTGAATCCCAAGCATCTACCGACGACACTCCGGTCTCGTTGGTCAGAGCTCAGCGCGCGGAGTCCAATGCTGCAATCGCGGCGCACGATGTGGCTCGCTTACGCAAATTGTTTGACGATGACTATCACGCTATTCTGGGCTCGACCGGCGACCTTGACAGCGGCGCGGACGCAGCCACTCGCGGCTATGCCGACGAGGAATTCAAGGACCCGACCTTCGTCACCTATCGGCGCACGCCGACATCCATCGTCATCCCGGCATCTGGGAAGCGGATTGCGGAAACTGGACGGTTCGAAGGCGTCTGGAGAAGGCCGGATGGAACCATGCGAAGGACGGGGGTGTACCTTGCAATGTGGATCCCGTCAGCAGGCAGTTGGCGCCTGAAATCGGAGGCGTTCGTTACATTGCGTTGCACTGGCAGCGCGGCCTGCGACAAAGTTGGCTAGTCGTGCGATTCGCATGCGCCGTAAGCTGACGCTCGCGAGAGACGGCATTGGGTCCGAAATCGGACATCACATCGAGTCTCCCGCCAGCACCTAAGGGTCAGAATTTGCGGCAGCTCAACTTTCAATTTGCATTTCGATTTGCCCTGCCCTATTACTCCTATGCTCGGGTGCGTGATGCACTCTAGTTCGTGGGCGTGCCTATTTCTGTCGTCGATCCTCAGGTCCAACCTGAACGTCCCGCGCCACGGAACCGGTAGATCTACCGGATGGGTATTTACCCCCACTTACGTGACACTCCAGAACTACAGGAAAATCACACCGTCCTTGTAGCTCTGCGGGCCAGCGCTTAGCTGGCCCGCGATGTGGATTTCCATTTCGACAAAATTTCCTCCTCGCGCGCGGGAGTCAGGCCGGCTTTTAGCTGCGTTTGGCGCTCTGCGGATTGCTCCTTGAACCAACCCAAGGTATCGGATGCCGTCGTCACTAAAGGACGGAAGGTCAGTCCAGCGGCGAGCGCCTTGCGAATGCTGCGCTTGGCAAAGCCCGCACTGTTGCCCCGACCGGGCACCCAGACCGGCATGTCGCTCCATGCCTCGACCTTCTGAGATTCCAGGAAGTCTGTAGGCACCCAGACCACCTTCGCGTCGGCGTGAATGGCGGCTGCGATACTGGTCAGCATTTCTTTCATCTGCAGCGGGTGCTCGGGGCCGGTGGCATTGAATGTTCCCATGACTGGCACCTCGGACATGCGGATGGTCCACTCTGCAAGATCTCGGGCGTCAATGAACTGCACCGGGTCGGAGCCATCCCCCGGCGCAAGAACTTCGCCGCCGCGACTGAGCCGCACCGGCCAGTAGGTAAAACGATCGGTCTCATCTCCCGGCCCGACAATGAGCCCCGGCCGGATGATCGTGACCTTACCCGGGAACTCCTTTTCTGCCTCCTTTTCGCTGAGCGCCTTGAGCGGGCCGTAGAGCTCTCCAGCCTTGGCGCGAAACGACTCCATCGTCTCGGCCATTGCATCCTTGCCAGGGTACTCCGCCACGGGCGCCGACTCGTCGGCCGGGTTGAGGTCGTCGGCATACACCGAGATCGTCGAAATGAAAATAAAGTGCTTGATCTTGCCGCGCAAAACTTGGCCCGCGTCCCGCACCCAGAACGGCAGCGTCGTCGGATTGTCGATGCACACGTCCCACTCGCGGCCTTCGAGTGCCTTTAAGTCGCCAGTGTTTCTGTCGCCGATTAGTTCCTCGACGCGACCGGGCCACTCGTGCGGCTGCTTACCCCGGTTGAACAAGGTGATCAGGTGCCCGCGGCTGAGTGCATAGCGAACCTGGTGAGGTCCGGTAAATCCTGTGCCGCCCAGTATGAGAATACGCAACGGCTTTCGAGGTTGTTTGGTCGTGCCCGCAGCAAAGGCCAGTTGCTTATGAACGTCCACGCCTGAGAGTGCGATACCTGAAAGTTGTAGAAGATTTCGTCGGGTTATGCGCATCGTATCTCCTCCTCGAACATCAATTCGGCATGATCATGCTGTTTCGCCTCGTCACTAAGGTCACCGCAGTCGCAGGACAGACTTATGGCGCGAGTAATCCTAGTGAACCTCAGTCTGTTTGCGCCGCGGCGGCGCCCAGCTCGATGGCTAGGCGCTCCTGCGTGCGTCCGAGGCGAGTGGATAGAACAAGCCATCCGAGGGCTACCGGCAGGGCGCACAAGGCGATCCCGCCGATCTTTAAGCCGAGCGCCTGTAGACCGTCGAATACGGGGCCATATAGGGCATCCGATCCACGATAGACCACCACGTCGATCAGGTTCTTTGCCTTGTATTTTTGATCGCGCCCGATCACTGTGAAGAACACTTGACGCGCGGGATTCGCGATCGCGAAGTTCATCCAGCGCTGCGCCACCTGGAATACGAAGACGACAGCGAGGCCAGGTGCCAGCGCCAGCACGGTAAATCCCACGATGTAGACGAAGGGCAGTGCCCCAGCCGATGCGCCGGTGCCGAATCGCTTGAGCACGTGCCCGGTCGCAAACACCTGCGTCGCCAGGGTCAGCAATCCGACCGCTAAATCGATACTGGCAAAGAGGCGCGTCTGCGCACCTGCGCCATGGACAGATGCCGCCACGACATTGGCTTGCTCAAGATACAGGATGGTCGCACCGAACGACAGCAAGCTGACCCACGCGGCCGCACCGAGAAGATAAGGTGATCGGACCAGCGTGACGAACCCTGAAAAGACGCTACCGCCGACACGCCCTTCGTCGGTCCGCTGGCCCCGATCGCGCGCGACGCTGCGCTCGAGTCGATGCACGCAAAACACGGCCAGCTCGAGAAGCACAATAGCAACAAGTAACAAATTAACCGGGCCGAGCGGCACAGAGAATCCTATCGTGACTAGTGGACCGAGCAGGCCACCAGCCGTTCCGCCGGCGCCGATAAAGCCGAACAGGCGCTTGCCCTGTTCGCTGGTGAAAAGGTCCGCCATCAAGGACCAGAATACCGCGACGGCAAACAGATTGAAGACGCTGACCCAGACAAAAAAAACACGTGCCACGATGACGGTCGAGACGTCCAGGGTTAGCAGCAGCCAGAAGAGTGCGAGGTTCACAACAAAGAACTGATAGACAATCGCAATGAACCAGCGGCGCGGCAGCTTCTTGACCAGAGCACCGTAGATCGGTTGCATCACGAGTAGTGTCACGAAGGTTGCGATGAACATCCATGGCAGCGCCTTGACGCCACCAGCGATACCCATCTGGTCGCGCAGCGGCCGAAGCACATAGTACCCTGCCAGCAACATGAAAAAATATGCAAACGCCCATAGGGCAACCACGCACTCTTTAGGTGTTGCCGGCAAAGCCCGTTGCAGCGAACGCTTGATCCACGTCACGGCACTAATGACCGCATCTGCACGCCCATGGAGTATTCGGGGACGACGCGACAGCAGCGGTCATTTACATCGACCGAAGTAAATAGTCTTGAATTTCCAACTCGTGCAATAGTCACCACGACGTCAATTCCGCAGCGACTCCCGTCGGGAACGCTACGATTCCGATCAGCGCACGGTGATGCCGCCGATCAACCGCTGAAGCCCTGCTGCACTCCCGCGATGCAGCCGCGGATGGGCATCCCTCGCCGCGAGTCATATCTAGGGGTTCGAGGGGCTCTGAGGCGTGCCAGCAGCTGGCGCGAAAGGTGCGAAGATGAAGTCTCGGACCTTCGGCGTTCCGACTCCGACCACCTGATTGTATCTAGCCTGCCCAGTCGCCACGTCATATCCATTGAAGCCCGGAATACCCGTGTGGAAGACGTCGTCCCCGTATCCCCACCGGTGCGCTGCCTGCGCATAGATCTGGTAGTTGACGTTTCCAAGCCGAACTCCACCCAGATTCTCCTCCTCGAGCGCGAGTATGCCGGCCATATCTGGCGCGGAAATGCTGGTACCGATCAGCCCGTAGAAGCTGCCGCCAATGGCCGTGATGACGTAGCTACGCGGCAGGCCGTCGAACGGGCACGGTAGCTCCGAGAGCCCGAGCGGGCACCCACCCATCATCAGCGAGACATCCGGCACAGTGCGCATTCCGCCGCCACCCGTGTCCAGGAATCTCTGGTAGCCCGGCTCCGAGAAGTACCAGCTCGTGCCGCCGCCAGAGCCCCACCAGCCACCCGCGACGTTCGTGCCGACGCCATACGGGTCGTACGGAATCTCAGGATCGCCGAACGCATGCTCATAGACGTATCTCGACGTCAGGGTCGGCGGGTTCGTCTGGGGGTTCGGCGGTGTGGTCGTAATGAGGTTCGTGCCGCCGACGCCGGTTACGTTCGGATTGGACGCCGGGTGGTCGACCCCGGGCACCCAGGTGACTGGATTGCCATCGGGATAGAAGTAGTTGGCGGATGGAATCGGCAGGCCGCCATCATCGCCCGAGCTCGCGATGAACGTTATGCCTTGGGCATTTCCCTGGCGAAGCAGGTCGCGATACTGCTCGAGGATGTAGGTGTAGTCGACGCCACCGTTGTAGTTCGCGAAGTAGCACGCCTCCGGACAGCCGAACGACGAGCTGACGATGTCATCCGAGTTGCCATCCACGATCATCTGGTAGGCCGTCAACACTGACGTGTCCGAGAGATCGGGAACGATGTAAAGCCTGTGGCGAGCGTTGGGCGCCATCCCGCCCGATTGCTGCAGATCGAGAGACACCTCATCCGCAGCGCCATTACCGGCGCCAAGGAACGGCGAGCCGCACAGAGTTCCGGTCGGCGGGCCCTCATTGACGCACACAGGCACACGTTCAACGTGCGGCGGTTTCAGGTTCTCGTGATCGAAGTACATCGCAAGATCCGAGTCGAGAAAGTCGCTGGCCATCACGATCGCGATCGTGCGTCCGCGTCCGCTCAGTGCCTGGAACGACGGGAAGTCATAGGCCTGCTTCAGGTCGTCGAACCAATAGCCACCGTAATCGGTCGAGCGATTGGCGGGTACCTGACCGAGCGAGCGCGAATGTGTCAGATTGAATGGCACGGACGCCAGCGAAATGATGCGAGCATTCGTCGCGGCGATTTCCGCGGGCAATTGGAGTCCGCGCTTTGCGACGTATCTCGTCGTGCCCTGCTCGCCGGCAGCCTTCACCAGGCTCGCGCCGAAGGCAGCCTGCACGGCGTTCGCCGGACCTGCGACGCGAAGGCCGTGTGCGGTCGTCTTTAACACGGTCAACCCGCGCGCCGTGAGTGATGCAGAGACGGCCGCCATGTCAGCACTGCTTGGGCCAAATCGGCTTATGAACTCCGCCGGTGTCAGCCACTGCCGGAAGCTGGGTGACGTCGGGTCGTGTAGCGCGACGAGGAGCTGGTCGAGTTCGTCGGTGTGCGTCAAGGGCAGGTACACGTCAAACTGCACTCGATCGGTTGCGGTTGCGGCCTGTGTCGCGGCCGCCGCAGAAGATGCCGTGAGGGCGAGTGCTCCGACGCCGATGCCAAGCGCGATCCAGGCAAGCAACGAATGGACTTTCATTTGAATCCCCGTTTAGAGTTCTCCGATGACGGCGACTATATCACGCGTTTTTTTAACCGAGCGCGTAGCCGCACCAGCGGGACTGCTGGCGGCACAAGTGACTGCGCTTCGTGCTCGGTTTAGATCGGCGTTCGTCGCCTAGACTTCACGTCGCGCGCAGCGCGCAGTGCGCCGTAGTCGGTTCTCAAAGGATCTCGAGGTCCGGGCTCGGTCGGAACTCGACCGGATCGATGGGCGCGAAAGGGACTGTCCCCGGCTCAACCGGCCGCACGTTGAGGCGTGAGGAGTGGCAGAATTTATTTTTTCGTTCCTACGCGCGAGATGCCGCTTCAGGCCCTCGCGCCGACTGCGATCGAGCGGAGAAATCACAATGAAGTTACGAAATGTAATCGCCGCCGGTTTGTGGCTGATCGCGGGCACTCATGCCAATCGCGCATTCAACGCCCAGCGTCCAGAGGACGATCGGGTTTTGGCCGCGATCAACGACAGCAATGCTCGATACATTTCTGCGTTCGCAAATCGTGACCCGCAGGCATTTGCGAACCTATACGATATCAACGGCGCCCGCCTGGGCGATGACGGAAATGGCTCCGTCACACGCGGCCACGATGCAATCGCGCGCAGCGCCGAGAAGTTCATGAAGTCGGTCAATGGCACCGTCACGGTCACCGCCGATACGCAGCGCCTCTACATCGTCGACAATCTTGCGTACGAAGAAGGCAAGTACTCGCTCACCTTCGTCCGGAGAGGCGAAGCGGCGGAGCAGCACGTTACCGGCCAGTACGTTACAGTCTGGAAGCGCCAGAGGGACGGCGGCTGGAAAATCTACGCGGACATACCAGTCCCCGAGCGTTGATGCCAATTGCATCGCGCGATGTGTTGATCGCGGCCAGCGAAGTGATTGCGGCGTATCGCAAACGATAGGCCCGATGAAGGAATTACGTTGTGCAAGCTGTTCCAGGCGGAGATACGATGATTCAGACGCGGCGCAACTTTTGTGCGGCGGCGCTTTCGCTTAGCGCCCTGCCGTGGGCGCTCAAGGTCCATGCGGCGGACGATGTTTCCGGTCTGCCAACGGAGGTGGCCGGTATCGCCATTCCGCGATCGCCGGCGGCAATTCGCGCGGCGGCACTTGCACGGCAATCCTGTGCCGATTTTCTGTTCAACCATTGCATGCGTACATTTTTGATCGGCGCACTGGCGGTGCAGAGACAAAAACTTGAGTACAACGCTGATGACGCATTCGTTGCGGCAGCACTGCATGATCTCGGCCTGGTGCCGGCCTTTGCCAGCAAGTCACAGTCCTTCGAGATTGACGGGGCAAACGCGGCCGAGAAATTCGCGCGCGATAACGGCCTGAGCGTCGCAGAAGCCGACATTGTGTGGCATGGCATCGCGTTTCACGATGTCCGATTCGCCATTACGCGACGCGCTGGCCCCGAGGCCATGCTCGTCGCTCTGGGTGCCGGCGGTGATGTTGTCGACCCGGGCCTAAGTACGGACGAGGAGAAGCGGCAACTGGCAGATGTGGTGTCAGCATTTCCCCGTTTGCAATTCAAACAGCGCTTTACCGCGTTACTGATCGATCACTGCAAACGAAAGCCCATCTCGCAGCAGGGTACCTGGTTGGAAGGCCTTTGCCGAGAACAGGTGCCGGGCGCTTGGAACGACACGGTCGAGAAGACAATAACGGCTGCGCCGTACAACGAGTAGACGATTTGTCGCCTGCACACAGTGTCTCTCGGTCGGATGCTGGAATCACTTGGCAGGTTGGCTGCCTATTGGCGACGGTTCTTCTGTCTTCTTCCGTGGCTGCACATGCGGACACGTGGGTGCACGAGTACGGCGCCTTTTCGCGCAATGTACGGGACGCGTGCGCAACGGACGACTTACGGGAGTGCAGAGATGCGCTCCAGCGCCTAAGCGGTGTCACGGACGGGCGCCCCGATCTGCGATGCCGTTTGGCGAGCGTGGAGTCACGACTGGGGGACGCCACGCAGGCAATGATAGATCTTCGCGTCTGCGCGGCATCCGGCCTCGATGCGACCGGCTTTGAACCGCGGGCCGAGTTCGGCGTCCTTCGGGGCCATGCTGGGTTTCGGGAGATTGAACTGATTCATGCGCGAATGGCGCAGCCCGCAATTGAATACCAAGCGCGCTTCATCCTCCCGGACGTCGATCTCATTGCCGAGGACATTGCGTTTGACCCGAAAGATGGATCCTTTCTAGTAAGCAGCGTACGAAAACGCAGCATTGTTCGAGTCGACCGCCAAGGGCATGCCGCGGAACTGCCCGTAGACCTTGGACAACGATTTGGCGGCGTCTACGCGCTTGCGCTCGACCGCAAGCTGCGCGTGCTTTGGGCCACGATGACGGCGGGACCGGAATCTCCACCGTACAGCGATGCCGATGCCGGAAAGTCTGAGGTGCTGAAAATCGACCTAAAATCCAGCGCCGTTATGGCGCGCGTCGCGCTCGCGGATGGCGCTCCCCACGCGTTCGGAGATATGGCCTTGGGTAACGATGGCCAACTGTTCGTCTCGGACAGTCGTGGTGGCGGCGTCTACGTCATCCGAAACATAGGGGTGCCGTACTTGGAGGGGCTCGTGCCGCCGGGCGCATTGCGATCGCCTCAGACACCTGCGTTGCTCTCAGAAAGCCGCGTGCTTCTCGTACCCGACTATTCTCGCGGTATCGCGGTGATCGACTTGAAGAGCAAAGCGCTCAGTTGGCTGGCGCATCCACCGGAACTTGCTCTCTCGGGGATCGATGGTTTCTACGCCCGCGGACGAGTTCTGCTGGCAATTGAAAACGGCACAGTGCCCGAGCGCGTACTGATACTTAAGCTCGACCGCACCGCTCGCAAAGTGCAGAGTTGGCGCGTGGCCGTGGCACGCGCGCCCAACTTGGGCGATCCGACGCACGGGGTAATCGTGGGCGACGAATTTTATTTCTTAGCCAACAGCGGCTGGGACCGCGTCGATGAGGAGGGAGAACTGAGAAATCAACCGAACGCGGGTCCGCCGCAGATTTGGCGCATTTCTCTCGGCAGAGTGAGGTAAAAGCTCAAGACTTGCTGCGTTGACCGCGAAGTATCTGGCGGTGGACTCGCGCCCCTCGCAGTCTGCTTAAATTTTGGCTCCAGCGAATGGAAGTGGCCGACCGATGGGGTGCATGATGGTTTGCCCCATTTTAGTCCTCGGACGTGAGGGGTCCGCTCTTCTGTTCCTGGTAGCTACGTGCTACCGCGGGCCGCACAAAATTGTTCTCGAAGCTGTTCCGGCACAAATCCTCGAATTCTCGACCGCCGCAGAACTCCTGCATCGCATCCGCGAGCGTCACTCGCTTCAGCGTGTCCTCCAGCGAAAGTCCCGCCTTGATTGCGTCTGCTATCTGCGCTTGCAACGACTCGAGCAATAGCACCAAGTGCCGCACGTAGGAATTGTCGCGCTCAATCATTCCATGTCCGGGTACGATGATTTGCGCGTCCAGGGCAAGGAGCTTGTGCAGGGTCGCCAACCATTCGGCATAGAAGGACCCAGTGCCGTACGGAAACGGGTTCACAACCAAATCGCCGGTGGCGAGAACCTTGGCATCGGGCACAAACACTACTGCATCGCCGGCTGTATTGCCGCGCCCGAAAAACCGAATCTGAACCAATCGCTTCCCGAGATGGATGTCCAGGCTGTCCGAAAAGATGACGTTCGGATAGACCAGGGCCCCGGATAACTCCGGTCCGAATTCCTCGAATTGGATCTTGGCCATTTCCAGATAAGGCAGCTCGCTTGGCAGAAGGGGCTTACCATCGCTGTGCGTTCCTCTGGCAATCGCCTTGTCGACTGAGTCGAGAATCTTGCCGGCGTACTCGGGGGAAACGTATTGCGCACCACGCGTTTGCGCGAGTGTGCGCGTGTTCGCCGTGGCGATGATCGACACGCACGGGTAAGCACGCACGAACTCTCCGTTTCCGGTCCAATGATCCGGATGCCAGTGCGTCGTCACGATATAGCGCACCGGAAGCGCTGTCAGCTGACGGATCTTCGCGATTTCGGCCCGAGCCAGCGATGGGAACTGTCCTGTATCGACCACCAACACGGAATCATCACCAATGACCACCAGCGAGTTGCCGGATACCAGTGGCGTAATGCCGATGGGAGAGATGAACGCGTAGATCCCTTCACCCAACTGTTCCCAGATGTGAGCATGGGGATCCTCTGGAAGCGCCGGCAGTTTGGTGGCAGCAATACCGTTTGCTGAAACTAGGGAAATCAGGACCGCTGCCCATCGCCTGAAATGCCGCACTGAATATCCCGACATGTTGCAGCTAAAGATGTGTATAGCCAGCCGTTGCGATCATGGCGATGTGCCTGCGCCTTCGCGGTCTCGCTTGTAGTTGTTGCGACACCCATACGTGCGGGCAAGTGAGTCAACCGCAAATGTCTCCGATCCCATTCTCTCTGGTAGCGCTCGATCTGTCTATGACATGACGTGGCGTTCACGTCTCCACAAGTCCCGCTGGTGCCGTCTGTGTTTCTGGATTTCGGCGTCTGTGTTAGGTTCAGGGTGCCCTCGGTAGGTTGAGTTGAATAGGGAGCTAAGATCATCGAAGTGGAAAAGAGCCTGGCGGCTCGACGAACGCACAATCCGCGGAGCCATCCGACTGCAGCATCAGCATATCAACACCATTCGACGGAACCATGAGATTACCCGTGGTCGACACTTCTA
Organism: uncultured Gammaproteobacteria bacterium; assembly: GCA_963787695.1. Lineage (GTDB taxonomy): Bacteria > Pseudomonadota > Gammaproteobacteria > Steroidobacterales > Steroidobacteraceae > Bog-1198. Next base: position 2,547,192 of record CAWBDX010000002.1, on the reverse strand, counting down.
GTGCGAGCTTTATTGGTGTCCCAACATTGGAAACCGAGGTCTCATGTCCCGCGGCTCAGCCCACGACCACGTAGGTAACGTTGCCACTAGTCGGGACAGCAAAAAATCCATGTGTAGCCAGCGAGTCGGTGACCTTCGAGTAGAAGAAGTGGTACCACCAGATTGCGTACTCGTCGAACGTTACTTCCGCGCTATAGGGTGACCGTACATAAGCTTTTCGCAGGTGTGGCAGGTGGTGCTGTAGGAGCTTCACGAGGTCTGGTCTGACGATTGCTGCGAGGCTCTCAAGGCGGTCGATAGTGTCGCGCGGCAGGATGAGCACATTGATTCGATTTCGATCCAGGAGACCGAGATGCCGGAATCCTTCTATGGTATCGGCACTCAGGCCGTCCAATGACCCAGCTCGTCCCAATTGAATTGTGCGGGTGACAATTTCGCGCTCAAGCTCGTCTTCATTCAGCCCGGCGATGCTTGGGAACCATCGTCGAAGTTCAGGCGTTGTTGCTGACATCAGCGTCTGTGCACTGTAGCGAGCGCGTCCGTAGAGGTTAACTTCGGCATTTCCTCGAATCGTACCCGTGTTTCCATAAATTCCGAACGCTTCATCGGCCTGGTCGGATTGGCGCTGCAGAAGCCCAAGGTAAAACGCATTGCCATCACGTGTCGGACGCTCCGCCCGCAATACGTCGTGTTCAATTGCGCCGATCTGCCAGTTGTCTAGCAGTACGTCACTGAGGACAAAGAAGTTTGCGAGCTCGCTGGGAGCGTCGCCGAGGCCTGGCAGAGCCGTGATGAGGCGCTCGATCTCCGCGAGCTTCGCATCGATGGTTGCAGTTGTTTTCGCCACGACGTAGTCCGCCACGGATACGTACCGACGCGCGTCGTTGGCGGTAACGATCATGAATGTCGGCAAGAACAGACCACGCTTCCATTCCCGTATCAGGCCCGCTCCCTGGAGTCGCTGAAGTCGCTCGGCGAGGGCACTCGACGATAGATCGTGCGTTTGTCGAAACGTCGCAAGGCTTGTTCGCTTATGTAAGGCAACACAAAGGGCGATCAGATCGTCGCGCCGGAGGTCGATAGAAGGTCGGTTGTGACCCGATGAGATCATTTTTGCTTCGTAGACAGGATCCTCGGCGTGCCCAGATGCGAGAGGTGCGAGAACAATACTCAGGCACGCAAGTTGAAATGCACGCGCGACTACAGCGGTCAGATTTCGCATTTGGATATCCTTGGCTCTCCAAAATCTCCGTCATGTACGCGTGAGATGTGACCGTGGCGCAAAAGGTTTGGAAGGATCGGCAACGAAAATCCGCCACAGTTGCGGCTTGGATCCCAACCGGCGTCCAAGAATCAGCGGTCACCGGCAACCGAGCCGCGTTGGTACGTATCTCAACAGTCGGGCCCAATCGCGCGGGTTCTCCCGAGACAGTTCTTGGTCTCGTAAACTCCATCGAGAGATTGTTGCCCAATTGCAACGTATCGATAGGTAGATCGTCGGTAGACGGTATCCGGTGGCAACGAGAATCGGCTTGCTGATGTTTCGATCTCAGCGGGAGTCGTTGGCAGAATTCGAGCACGGGGGTCAGTCTATGCGTTGGCATCAAGGGCTGGCGCACCCCGCATGGCTTGCAGCTCAGCGGCGCCCAGAGGGACCATTCCGAACGCAGTTTACGGTCGATTGGCCCACCGTGGACCGCCGCTGGTGCCGCCCACGATCCCGCTCAAACCATCGGCGTTGCCGCCATTAGGCGAATTGGGTCGCAACTTCTACACTACAAACGATGACCAGGAACGATCAATGCCCGCAACACTTCCGAGACCCGCAATCTGCCATGCCGCGCGGCCTCGCCGCGACGGAGGAGTCATCAGAGCTTTGGTCGGCTATTTGGACGGCAGGCGGCGTGTGCTGGCTGTGCGTAGCCGCAATCGGCATCTTTTGGGCTTGGCCTATCAGCGGCACGGTTTACGGCGGCGCGTACGTTGTGAGTTCCGGCGCACGACTGGTTCACCATTGCCTCTTATTTCTGCTCGCAGCACCGGCCTATCGTCTTGGTCTTGGACTTGGTTGGCCGGACACCGCCCTTCGGCGGGCGCAGGTCGTTGCCGTCAATGTCGTACTTGCGTTCTTCGTGGTCCGCATGGCGCCATTCGTGCTGGTGATTTCGACGGCCTTGATCGAAGGCGCACGGGACGACATGTCGGCAGAACTTCACTCGTGGGTGCCGATGCGAGCGACCGGGGTTCAGTGGATGATGTTGCTGCGTTTCTGGATGCCGCCGTATGCGCTAGGGCTGATCGCAGTTGCGCTGGTACACACGGCGCGCATTTCCCATCGCGACTCCATACGCCTTGCCCAATTGTCGGCGCAACTTGCCACTGCGCGATTGGCGGCGCTATCCAGCCAACTGCATCCTCATTTTCTCTTCAATTCATTGAACGCAATCCAGGGGCTAATTACAGATAATCCTCCGCAGGCAGTCGAGGTGGTCGCACGACTGGGCGACTTTCTACGATTTGCCCTCGAAAGTACGAAGAAGCCCTGGACGCAGGTCGAGATGGAAGTATCGGGGATAGAATGTTATCTCGCCGTCCAGCAGTCGAGATTCCGCGACCGGCTTCGTGTGCAGTTGACCGTTGATCCTCAAGCTTTGGCGGCCCTGATGCCGGCACTGCTGCTTCAGCCCATTGTTGAGAATGCGATTGAGCACGGTCTTTCAATCCCTGGCAAGTCGTTGGAGGTGGCAGTCGCAATCCGCCGGGTGGACGATCGTCTGATCATTGCCGTGACAAACTCTACTCCGCGGCTTTCGGAACCTTTATCGCCCGCTTCGTACGGAATCGGTCTAAGAAATGTGAACGCGCGTCTCCACGCGGCCTATGCTGACGGCGCGAGTGTGACTGTTGGCCCTGATACTGTGCGAGGAACTTGCGCGGAAGTGAATTTACCGATGACATTCGAGGAACCCGCTGCGGAACAAACGAGCTAATCGGAGCAACTACTAATGATTCGGCTACCTTTATCGGCGCTAATTGTGGATGATGAGCCGCCTGCCCGGCAGCGCATAAGAAAGCTTCTTGCGAGCGATCCCGATGTGCGCATCGTCGGTGAGTGCGCCTCGATTTCCCAGTGCGAGCGACTGGATGCGAGCGTTGTTCCCGATTTGGTATTTCTTGACGTGCGAATGCCGGAACGTGATGGGTTCGAGCTGCTGGAATCCTTCGATGCGCGGGGAATTCATCCGTTCATTATATTTGTCACGGCTTACTCTAAATTTGCAGTTAATGCCTATGACGCCGGCGCGGTCGATTACCTGCTGAAACCTTTTGATGACGAACGCTTTGCCAAAGCGATGCGGCGGGCCAAGGCGGCTCTGATCGCTGGACGATTAGTCGGTGGCGCTAAAGTCGACGATCTGCCGGCCGCGGCGCCGGAGTTTTCGCCGGTGCAGGACCGCCTGCTCGTGAGCGAGGACGGGCGGATACTGTTCATTCCCACGCGCGACATCGAATTAATACAAGCGGCTGGTAAACACGTAAAGATATTCGTTCGAGGACACTGCTATATCGCCCGACAATCGCTGCGCAATGTCGAGGCGCGCCTGAACAAGAACCACTTTGTGCGCGTACACCGTTCGACGATAGTTAGCGTGGACCAGATTGCCGAATTGCATCCCCACTTTCACGGTGACTGCGAAGTGGTCCTACGACGCGGCACCCGCGTCACTTTGAGCCGCCGATTTCGCAGTCGAATGCATCCGTTCCTGGTGGGGTCGTGGCCGACCTGACGAGTGCGCGACGGTGTCGTAGTTCCAAAGTTCCGGGCCGCTTCAATGACGTCTGTTGATGAGTGTATGCGACCCCCGCAACGGCGAATCACCCGGTCGATCACTCGTTGCCAACGTTGTCCATCGCTCGAAATGCGCGCCACACCTGGCCCTCGCGCCTCCAGATCTCCAGAAAGCGGCGCCGGACGACCTGCGCGTCCCCGCCCGCCTTCGGCATCAGCGTCACGACGTAAGTGCCGCGAGCGCATGCGAGCCCGCCTTCTACGATGATTTCGTCGTTCGTCACCTCGACATGGTAGTTGTAGTTCGGAAACGTCGCTCTGAGGCGCCTCAGCACCTCGATCTTCCCCTCTGGTGACACTCCCGCGCGAAATTTCAATAGATCGTCGGAGTAATACTCTTCGATTCCCTCGATGTTGCCGTTAGCCAAGGCTTGTCGGAATCGCTCGACCGCCCGCGTGATATCCATCCGCGCAGTCTCGTCCACGCTAGGTGCCGCACTGGAGCCGACGGCAGTTGTTACCGCCAGTAGTGGAGGAGTAATTCGTTGCATAATTGAACTCCTGTGTTGCCGACGCCCTTGTCGCGTCCGCCACAATGAACGTTCCGAGCGCAATCCTCACCGTCGTACTTATTATGCGCCCGTCCGCGGAGAACGCGCGGCGATGGCAAATGCGATCCCCGCCTCGCTCCGTCCTACTTCGCTCCAACAGGCCTCACTCTAGCGGTCGTGTGCTGTAGGTCAGTGGTGCCGATTTCCCTATCAGGCCCTGGTCGATGGGCTGTCGCCTTGGATACCGGCGACGGCCGCCCGCGATCGTAAAGACCCACTCATACCCAGCACTGTCCCGCTCAGGTCTGCGCCGTTGCTTCAATCGGCGCAGCTTCTGTAGTTTGTTCAGCTACGGTAGAGCCAACGGTCGTGCGCAAAGCAGCTGGCGAGAGATATATGGCCCACGAGCAACAATCGCTGTTGTCATTCTTGCATCCAGCGCGAGCGCCGCGCAGGCATTGCACGTGAGTGATTTCGTTTCAGGCGTGCGGCAGAGCCCGTATTTCAGTGCGGCAACGTTTATCGAGAACATGCGCGCGATGCTCCCTCACGGACTGCTCGTTGTGTCTCTTACGCGCGATGCGTCGCCGCGCCCCTCATATGGATAGCACCCCGCCATATTCTCAGAAGTCGCGCAAAAAGACGGTGCCGACAGCCGAGTATGTTTCGCGGGTTTCTTGTCCCTTGAGCAAGAAACAGACAGTCATTACGAGTTTCCGACTGAAGGTAAGGGCAGAAAGTTATACCTGGCTCCATGCGGCCGCGGTCGAAACCAACCAAGTGTGGAATTGGGCAAATGCCGCATGTCATAGGGCGGCATACCCGTTCGCTGGGCCCGGGAAGTGGCTCACCGGATACGATCTGGACAGTCTCTGCGTCGGCGCCTCGAAATGCTTCGAGCACATTGGCTCTGACACGATTCAGCGGGTGAATGCGGAGTTTGCGACCCGCCGCAAGCAGTTTAAGAAGGCAAAGCTGCGCTGGCGGGTGAGTAAAGGCGCGAAACGCTCGCTGGGATGGGTGCCTTTCAAAGCCGAACAACTTAAGCGCAAGGGAAAGTCGTTGCGCTTCGCTGGCAAGGCCATTCGCGTGTTCGAACGGGATCGGCTCGAGGGAGTCACGTGGAAGTCGGGCTGCTTTGCTGAGGATGCCGTAGGCGATTGGTGGCTGTGCCTACCGGTCGAGCAGGCGCTCGTGCAAACGCTGGCGGCGCGCGAGTCGATCGGGCTGAATCTGGGGCCGAAGGATACGGTGGCCACGAGTGATGGCGATAAGCTCGAAGCGGGTCATTTTTACCGGCATATAGAGCAGAAGATTGCCTTGGCCCGGCGCTGCGGCCACAGGCGTCGAGCCAAATCCCTGCAGCGCACCGCGGCGCGCCGCAGAAACGACGCCTTGCATAAGTTTTCCAGAAAAATTGTTGATCGCTACAAGACGATCCTCATCGGCGATGTGAGTACCCTCGAACTCGCGAAGACGCAGATAGCAGAGTCCGTTCTCAATCCGGGTTGGGGGATGCTCAAAACGCAATTGCAGTATAAGGGCCAGCAGGCCGGCAGAAGCGTACTAATTGTCAATGAGAACTACACGACGCGAGTATGCAGCGGCTGCAAAGCCCATACGGGCCCTGCAGGTCTGGACATGCTCGCTGTAAGGATTTGGGTGTGCAGCGAGTGTGGTGACACTCATGACCGAGACATTAATGCTGCAAGAAACATCCTATCCGCGGGGAGGTGTCCCCCGTCCATTCGCGGGAACGAGTCTTCACCTTCAGCTGTGCCGCCGACCCGGAAACGCAGTCCGGCAAGGAGCAACACGCTGACGGTGGCGGCGTGAGCACCGGATGCCAATTCGCTGTCGGGGCGACCTTGCCGCAGGGAGATTGATTCTGTCATCAACCGAGTGACATGTAACCGCTTTGAATAATTAGGGAGCAGCAAATGGGGAATAATCGCAAATTGCAGTATGCAATCCGCGCCGCTATAGCAATGGCGGGCGCAACTGCAGCGCCACCGGTCGCATTTTCGCAAACCGCAGCGGCGACGACAGAGCCCGCACCGGAATTGCAAGAAGTCGTGGTAACCGGATCGCGCATTCAGCCGAATCCAAACGACATATCGATCAGCCCGATCGTCAGTGTCACGGCGCTCGAGATCGCGCAGACCGGCCTGGTTCGCACCGAGGACCTGCTGAACAACCTGCCGCAGGTCGTTGCGGAAAACAGCTCGGGTCAATCGATCAGTTCGGTGGGGACGGCGACGGTCAGTTTGCGTGGCTTGGGTTCGCAACGTACGGAGGTCCTCATCGATGGCCGGCGCATGGCGCCGGGAGGTGCCTACCCGGGAGGCGGCCTCAGCACTTCCGGGAGCCCCGATATCAACCAGATTCCCGCGGCCATGATTCAGCGCGTCGACGTGCTAACCGGCGGTGCATCCTCGGTATACGGCGCCGACGCCGTCGCGGGGGTCGTCAACTTCATCATGGACACGCACTTCCAGGGTGTGCGCTTGGATGCGGACTACGGCTACAACAGTTACAAGAGTGACAACCAACAATATCTTGGCCTGCTGGCCGCGCAGGGTGACCCGCTGCCGCCGAGCACCACCAACGCGGGTGCCAATCGCAGCGCGTCCTTCCTCGCCGGCTCGAACTTCGCTGACGGCAAGGGCAACGCCACGGTGTATTTCACTTACTTGAACAGCTCGCCTGCGGTGGGCTACCAGTACGACTATGCAGGTTGCACGCTCAATACTCCGAGCAAGCTGCCCGGACCCGGCGGCCTGCAGTGCGGCGGCTCGAGTTCGAGCGCCACCGGACGCTTCTTGGAATTGGGCAAAGTCGGCGCCAGCAATTTTTCCACCCTGGCCGATGAGACAGTGGCCAAAAACGTCCCCGGCGGGGCGTTTGCTCCCTACACCGCGGCGGATTCCTACAACTATGGTGCCTTGAGCTACCTGCAGCGCCAGGCGGAGCGCTACACGGCCGGCGCATTCTTGAACTACGACGTCAACGATTATGCGAATGTGTACTCGGAGTTCATGTTCGCGCGCAACACCTCGCAGGCTGCGTACGGCCCCAGCGGTGCCTTTGCGTTCCTGACACCGGTGATCAGCTGCGCAAACCCGATGCTCAGCGCGCAGGAAATGGGAATCCTTTGCTCGCCGGGCAACATCGCGGCCAACCAGGCCACCTACGGGCCGGGCGGGGTCTCCCCCAATGGGAACGTGACGGGTAACAATATCTTGTTGTACCTCGCCCGGCGCAGCGTCGAGAGCGGTCCGCGCCTCGATAACTACTACTCGAACAACTTCCGCGAGGTGCTTGGAGTCAAGGGCAAGATTGCCGAGCCGTGGAGCTACGATGCGTACGCTCAAGTAACCATTACGCAGTTGGGTGACAACGAAGGCAACTTCCTGGGCGCGCAGCAGATCAACAATGCGCTCAACGTGGTCGCCAACCCCGCGGTCGGCGGCGATAGCAAACTTCCGGTCGCCGCACCGGTCTGCCAGTCGGTCCTCAATGGTGCGGACACCAAGTGCGTCCCGTGGAACATCTATCAGCCGGGCGGCGTAACCGCGGCGCAGCTGGCTTACCTGCAAGTTCCCGCGTCCTACAACGTTACACAAACCGAATACATTGCCCACGCGGATGTCACAGGTGATCTTGGCAAGTACGGCATCCAGATCCCGACCGCCTCCAGTGGCTTGGTGGTCAACCTCGGCGCCGAGTGGCGGGAAGAGAAGTACGTTTTCATACCCGATTTCATCTTCCAGAATGGTTTGAATTCCGGCGGCGCCGGCGCGGTACTGCCCGTTGACGGAGAGTTCAGTGTCGGAGAAGCGTTCACCGAAATGACCCTGCCCATCATGGACGACAAGCCGGGAGCCTACGCATTGACCGCGAACGCTGGTTATCGGTACTCGAGCTACACTAGCGGCTTCGACACCAACACCTACAAGTTTGGCCTCGAATGGGCACCAATCCGCGACATACGATTTCGCGGCGGTTACAACCGCGCAATTCGCGCGCCCAACATCGCCGAACTCTACTCCCCCCAGTCCATCGGTGCGGGTGGTACGGCGGATCCTTGCTGGGGAGCGGCCGTGGGTGGTTTGGTGAATGGCCACACGCTGCAGTTCTGCGAAAACACCGGCGTCACACCGGCAGAATTCGGCCACATCCTCGCGAACCCGGCGGCGCAGATCAACACATCAATTGGGGGTAATACGAACCTCACCCCGGAAAAGGCCGACACCTACACGGCGGGCTTTGTCTTTCAGCCAAGCTTTTTGCCGAACTTTGTCGCGTCCATCGACTACTACGACATCAAGATACAGAACACGATCACATCGTTGAGTTCCAACACGATCGTCAACAATTGCGGTCTTACCGGCTTGGCGTCGTTGTGCGCTCTGATTCACCGCGGCGCAGGCACGGGTTCGCTGTGGTTCAACAATACCAATTACGTGGATGCGGACGAGGTGAACATCGGTACGGTGCAAACCAAGGGCGTGGACGTCGAAGGCCACTATCTGTGGGACATCGGTGCCATGGGCAAGTTGACACTTAACCTGGCCGGGGTCTACACCAATTCCTTCGATACCCAGCCTCTGCCCACCAGCGCGTCCTACGACTGCGTGGGGTACTACGGAACCACCTGTGGTGACCCGATTCCGAAGTGGCGTCATGTCTTGGGAACCACCTGGGCCACTCCGTGGTGGGGTCTTGATATGACCTTGCGGTGGCGCTATATCGGACCCTCGAATTCCGACCGGACCAGTTCGGATCCGCAGCTGGCGCAGACGTATCTGGCGTCCGACTCGCACATCGGCGGCTACACCTACCTGGACTTCTCGGCGTCGATCCCGATCGGCAGCGCCGTCAACTTCCGGGTGGGCATGAACAACATCGCCGACAAGGCGCCGCCGGTGGTCGCGAACGGCAACTATTCGGACTGCCCGAATACCTCCTGCAACGACAACACCTGGGTCGGAACCTACGACACCATGGGCCGTTACATCTACGCGCACATCCAGGCGAAGTTCTAATCGAAGCGTGAAGACTTCATAGAAGCAAAAATTACGGCGGGCTCAGTGCTCGCCGTTTTACTAGCCGCCGAGACGTGGGATGCCGGGCTCAGGGATGGGGCTAGCCCAACAAAGGTACGCAAAAATCCCAGAGAGGGGACCAGCTATTGAGACTTTGGAAAGATCGATCAAAGGCGCGAGCGTGAGGACCGGTACTCACCGGGCGCGCACCATTTCCCAAGGCGAATTGGCGGCCGACCGGTCGCATCTATCCCGAAAGACTCGTTGCCTGGCGCGTGGATCCTAATGCGGCGGTACAGACCAACGCATGGTCGATTCGACTCCGACTCATGGAGTCGTCGAGAGCTACTTCGGGCGGGATTGATGTGCGGCACAGGTCTTCTGGTTAGCTGCCGTTGTCGGCGCAAGAAGCTCAGCGAGGCGGAGAGACAACTAGACTCCTTCGACGCGTGGGTTCACCTGCGACCAGACGGTCGGGTTGTGCTCCTTCTCGAGAAGGCCGAGATGGGTCAAGGCGTCATCACCGCCCTGCCTGCCCTCCTCGCCGAGGAACTCGACGTCGACTGGAGCGCCATTGATGTCGTGCAGGCTCCGATCGATCCTGATACATACGACCATTTGACCGTCGGAAGCTCGAGCGTTCAATCGTCATGGCTCCCGTTGCGACGAACCGGCGCTACGGTAAGGTTTTTGTTAGTCCAGGCGGCGGCGGCCGGCTGGAGGGTGCCACCCGACCTGTGCCGGACCGCCCGTGGCTACGTCATCGCGCCTCACGGCGCGCGCGCTAGCTACGCGAGTCTCATGCCTAAAGCACGGCGGCTACAAATGCCGGATCCGGCGCAAGTGCGGCTGAAGGAGCGGTCGCAGTTTGCGATCGTGGGGCGCCCGATAACAGCGAAGAATTCTCAAAACAAAGTGAACGGGACCGCAGTCTATGGGATCGATGTTCGAATCCCCGGGTGTTATTACGCAATGATTGAACGCTGTCCGATCATCGACGCTCGTCTACGTAACTTCGATGATCGCAAGGCACGATCCGTTCCGGGGGTAATTGCGATTTTCCCGGTGCCACGAATTGGTCGCCCCGCGTTCACAGCGGGCGGCGTTGCCATTGTCGCCCGCAGCACTTGGGCCGCCCTTCAAGCTCGGGCTTTGCTGCAAATTACATGGGATCAAGGTCCGCAACCCCCGGTGTCGACGACCGCCGTCGTACAGTGCCTGCGCGATGCGGTGTCCAAACCGGGTCTCCTCGTTCGCGATCAGCGCCTTAATCCTGGTGCTATTGCCAAACGTGGCGTGGCTACGCGTACTCACGATGCACTCTTCGAGTTGCCCTTTGTCGCGCACGCAACAATGGAACCGATGAACGCGACAGTCCACGTTCAGGAACACCGTGTAGACGCGTGGTTACCAACGCAGAACGCAGCCGATGCACGTGCGGCAATCGCGCAGATTCTGGCGAGATCACGGGATTCAATCGAGATTCATCAGACTTTGCTCGGCGGTGGCTTCGGACGGCGTGACGCAACCGACTTTGCTGTCGAGGCTGCGCAAGTATCGGCGATTTGCGGGGCCCCAGTGCAGGTCATTTGGACGCGCGCGGACGACATTCGTTATGACCGATACCGACCAGCAGCGTGTCACTACCTAAGCGCGACAATTGACGCACGCGGAGTTCCGACCTCGTGGCTCGATCGAATGTCGTCAACTTCAATTTCCCAATTTCTCGACCCACCGGCGACCGCGCGAGCAGAGGAGTCGGAGATCGGAGGCGCGCGCGATGTGCCCTACGATATTCCATCAATCCGTGTCGAATACACGCCGACTGCAAACCGCATTCCTGTGGGCTGGTGGCGATCAGTCGAAAATTCGATCGATGCCTTTGCCGTGGAGTGTTTCATAGATGAACTTGCTGCCATCGGTGCCCGAGATCCATTGGAGTTTCGACTCGAACTCCTGGCGGCCGCACGCACTATCTCCCAACCATCGGGCCGTCCGTTAGAGACGGCAAGGCTCTGGCAAGTTCTTGAACAACTTGGCGCGACTGTTGATTGGGCTCGACCATCGCCAGAGGGTCGGGGGAAAGGCATTGCGTGCCACTTTTGTCGCGGGACCTATGTCGCGCTGGTTGCCGAAGTTTCGCTCGACGGCGATGACATTCGCGTGCATCGGATAGACGCGACTGTTGATTGCGGTCAAGTGATCAACCCAAATGATGCCGAGGCTCAATTGGAAGGTGGCATCATTTTTGGCCTATCAGCGGTATTAGGAGATGCCATTGCGGTCGAACGCGGACGGGTCGTTGAAGACAATTTTCACAATTTCCGAGTGTGCCGAATGTCGCAAGCACCCGAAATTCGGATCCAGCTCGTGGCGAGCGACGCCGAGCCGTGCGGCCTCGGTGAAGTCGGAGTTCCCTGTGTTGCGCCCGCTGTCGCCAATGCAATATTTGCAATTACTGGAAAGCGTGTACGACGGTTGCCTATCCGACTGCATGAACTTGTACCGTCCGATCCCGCATGCGCATGCTTGACACCGAGCATCGTACTGCCCGAATCTTGAAGTTGTGGCGTCTCCTATAACCGTGATGGGCAACCGAGCACTTCGGCAGCTGTCGGCCCAAACCCGGACATTCGACGTGCCGGATTGCCTTCCGGTTTGCAGTCATTCGCGGCAGCCATGATCGCAGCGAGTGTGATCTGCGGCGCGCGGTTAAGCGCAACGAATTAAGGCGGTTTAGGATCGCGCAAATGATCAAAGATTCCGCCATCGGCTTTGGGATTGCCGATGCTGCAAAAAATCATGAGCATGACCCATACGCAGCGGTCGTTAATCCAGAACACGGGTATGCCGGTCTGTCGGTCGAACTCGAACCGCGGGTGCTGCCAGGCAATTCCAGGCGGCGCGGGTTTCATGTGATTCTGTTTGATCCACTCGAGCTGCGCGGGCGAGAGTCTGCTTAAGTCGCGGTAATTCCTTTCTTTCTCGATGTTGGCCAGGAAATTTTGGCTGGCCAGGTCGGCCTCGTGCAAGTCTCCCTGTCCGACTTGTAGGCGGACGCTGTCCGCGGACACGCCGTGGTTACCTCACTACCCCATTCAAATGAAAACACTCTTTCAATTGACTCTTTTTGTAAGTGCCTGCAACCGGCAGGGCCCATGCTGTGTTATGGCGGTAAGGATCGATGACAACCACTTACTCTAGGGACATACACATGAATACCATCTCTTGCAAACTCACTGCCCTCGCAGCAGCTCTTGCAGCGAACTGCCTGATCATGGGCGCCGTAGGATATCTGTTCCAAATCCAGTCACACCCCCAAATGTCGGTGATCTCCTTTGCTAGAGCAGTCGTCACGCATCACTGGGTTAGCTAGCCGGGAGATCATGGTCGGATTCCGGAAATTCATTATTCAGGTGAACAAGGTGGCGGCCGCGCTTCGCTGCAGCGGTTAGTCAGTTCGGAAGCGGCGAAATCGCCGCAGCCGGAGGTTCAGATCACGGTGGACAAATTCGCCACATACGAAATCGTGACCCAGACCTTGGCCGATTTACAGTATCGGGGCTTGAAGAAAATAGGCTTCGTCAATAACGATCTCTTTTAGCCCCGATTCGCCCCAGTTAAGAGTGCAAAGTGCAGCGTTAGCTTTACCGCGGTCCGGACAACAAGTAACGCTCCACCTCCTCACCCCGGCAGTTGAGGACATACGACCGACACGAGAGTACCTCTATGAGGTCCCGGCACAATTGCCAGACGTGCACCCATAGATGACGCACGAAATTTCATGATTTTAAGCCCCATGCCCCCCGAGTCTGTCATCGACTTCGGCAAACCCACGCCATCGTCCAGAATGTCCAGCCTCACGAGTGTTGGCTGGATATGCAGAGTGACTTTTATTGACTTTGCCCGGCTGTGCCGCCGGGCATTCGCGACAGCCTCCTGGCAAATTCGGTACAGGTTGTCCAAGGCTTCAGGCCCGAGTCGAATCGGTGACGCGCGAGTCACCTCACAGCTTCCATCGATTCCGAACGAATCACGATTCAGCCTTACCATCTCTTCCAACACTTCAACGATACCGCCGTCGGCATAGGTCACTGGCGACAGGCCATGCGCAATGGCGCGGCAGTTGGCGAGTGCGCGTGTTGCAACCTTTGCAAGATTCTCAAGTTCGGCTGCCTCTGCACGACCCGATTTCTTGATGCTCGACGCAATCGCGGTGGCCAGCAGCGATATCCCGGCAAGTTCCTGCCCGAGTCCGTCATGTAGGTCGCGTCCGAGCTTGTGTTGTTCCGCACTGATCGAATTCATCAGCAGGCCCTCAAGGCGTCGCCGCTCAGTGACGTCATCGACGATTGACCACAGGTACTTCTCGCCATCAACATCGGTAAAGAGCGCGCCGTTGAAACGCAGGGGAATTCGGCTGCCATCCTTGCGTATATACTCTTTTTCGTAGGGGCCGAATCGACCTTGACGCTTCGCCAGTTCCAGCTGTTCGTCAGTTCCTACCCTATCGCTTTCGCTTGTCAGTGTCCTGTATTCGAACGCCCGCAACTCATCCGCACTGTATCCTGTAAAGCGACGGAACGTCTCGTTAAAATCCACGTAACGCGTATTCATGTCCGTCAGCACAATTCCGACGTTGGCCGTCTCGTAGAGTGCCCGCAGTTTGCGATCACTCCCGCGCACACCTCTTACAGCGCTTCGTAGCCACGTGGCCAGCAAACAAGTCAGGCCGCAGGTCAACAAAAAGAATCCCAGTGAGGCGTCGTAGCCGATTGCCGGGAATGACGGAAGAAAGAAGTAAACGGCGCAGAACGCGGCGAGCACACTCGCCAGCACACCGGGTCCGATTCCCAGCAGAAGCGCACTCGCTATGACGGCCGGATAGAACGTGTTAAACGCGAGTCCGCCGTTCACTGGCAGCATTGCAAATCGTGCCACGAGAGCTAATCCTACGAGCGCGATTGTGAGGGTATAGCGAACCCAGGCTTGGCCCAGTACGCCGTCTCGCAGGAGAATTTTGGTAAGAGCGCCCGCCAGCTTCGGCGCTTGATTGTTCGATATGATTTCTTTCTCTCTTTGGCCGGCAGTTGCAGAAGATTGTAATGGGCGTTGCCGAATTCTCCCAACTTTCGATCGACGATTTATGTTCTGCCCTGACCTTTCGCCGCCTGCGCCATCCCGCCTCGCGTCGCAAGCACACGCTCCGCATAGCGCATTGGCATTCTAGTGTCCTTCCACCGCCCAACTTGCATGACGGACGCGAGGCTGATATTCAACGCCAACGAATCCTGCGCCGCCCCCGCCCGGTATGAGTGCCCGGAAATCCCTTAGATGCAACGAATTGCTGCCCCGCTGCAATAAGCGGTCTTCGGTCCGCCCACTCCTTTCACCTACACTTTGCTCCGGGAGCTCTCGTCCTGGCTAAAGGAGAAATGATATGAGCAAAGGCGCCGTTATGCGATGGTTGGTGGCGTGCTCGCTCGCCACCGTCTGTCTCATCCCTCTTTGGGCGATCAGGCGAAGGTCTTTGGCCGCTTTGTGGGAACCTGGGATGGCGAGTACACCGAGTTTTCGAAGGACGGCAATGCAACACACTCCTCGGGTGAGGATCTTTGAATGGATCATGGATGGCCGCGCCATACAGGACCTTTTCATCATCCATCCGGTCGGCGGCGCATCAGGAGGGGTTCGTCGGCACCACTGTGCGCTATTTCGATCCGAAGTCCGGAAGTTGGAGCGTGACCTTTATTGACCCGGAGAATAATTCCGTCGCCGCACTTACCGGCGGCGCGGTGGGAGACGATCGGATCGTACTTCTCAGCCAAGACAAAGATGGCAAGGAGAGTCGGTGGTCGTTCAATGATATACGCCCCGATTCTTGGGTCTTTCGCGATGAGGGGACTCGCGACGGCGGCAAGACTCGGTGGCTGCGCGAGGAAGATCGCATGAAGCGGCGGATTGCGGCTACATCCGCGAAGTGATCGTCGTTGCGCTTGGAGCGAGCGCAGTCTGATGGAGTCAATCGAGGAAACTTAAGATGCAGCCGTTGCTATCTCTTATATCGCATTCGGCGTCTGGCCCCAGGTCCCACGCAGGAGTGCTAGGATCGCGCGATGGCGCGACATACCACTCCGACTTTGCTCGCGACTCTCGTCGTTTGCGGCGCTGGCGCATCGCTCGCCCATGCGGCGGCTCCGCTCGCGGCAGCGCCCGGCGCGCGCGTGGTCACCGTGTCGCCGGCGGGGACGACCGCCAGCGAGCCGGCCATCGCCGTGAATCCACTCGAACCGCACGAGGTCGTTGCGGTCGGCGGCCGCTGGGCGGCCTACTCGATCGATGCCGGCGCGACATTCACGCCGGTACGGCTCACCCCCGACGACCACCCGCCGCTCGGCGACGTTTCGCTCGCCTTCGACGACCGCGGGCGCCTGTTTCTTTCCTACCTCGCAATCCAGAAGAACGGCCTGCCCGGTTACTGGGGTCACGGTACCGGCGGGAACGGTATCTGGGTGCTGCGCTCGCCTGACGGCGGTAAGACTTGGGATCCCGCTCCGGTCGGCGTGAAGGTGTGGAAGGGCGACGAGCTGGACGTGAAGCTCGAGGATATGCCGAGGATCTGGTCGGACACCGGCGCGACCAGCCCACACCGCGGCAACCTGTACATGGCGTGGATCGAGTGGCAGCTCGAGCAGTCGATCATTCTCTACACGCGCTCGAGCGACGGTGGCCAGACCTGGGCGACCCCGATGCGGATCAGCACCAGAGCCGGGCTACCGCGCGATGACAACGGTGCGGTGGTCGGCCCTATCGGTACCGTCGCGCCTGACGGCACGATTTACGTCATCTGGAACGAAGGGTTCAACGTTACGCTGGCAATCTCGAAAGACGGCGGCCGGAGCTTCAAGCCCTCGCGCCCGATCTTCGACGTCGCGGCTCCCTATTTCGGTGGCGCCAGCGGCATTCCAGGCGTCGCGAGGTGCATGGGTTTTCCGCAGGTCGGTATCGATCCGAAGCACGGCAGGCTCTACGTGACGTGGAGCGACTTCCGCAATGGCGATGTCGACGTGTTCATCTCGCGTTCGGACGACCACGGCAAAACATGGACGGCACCGATGCGTGTCAACAACGACCCAGTCCACGACGGCGCCGACCAGTTCCTGCAATGGATGGCTGTCGACACGACCGACGGTTCGGTCAATGTGCAGTTCTACGACCGGCGAGATGATCCCGCCAATCGCCTGACGCGCGTTACCCTCGCCCGCTCGACCGACGGCGGCCAGAGCTTCACAAACTACGCCTGGACAGCCGAGCCCTTCGCTACGGACAGGGCCTTCCTCGGCGACTACGAGTGGCTCGTCGCGCTGGGCGGGCGCGTGTTCGGCACCTGGGCCGAGCCCGCGCCGGCCGGTTACGTTGTAGTAGTGCCGCGGGCTCCAAGCACCGTGGCGTCGACGACGCCGACGATCATCCGCGTCGGCAGCGCAGACTTCCGCGCGGCGCACTGATTTTGACGCTTCCGGCGAACGATCGCGCCGATGGCGGATTCGATGGTGTACGCTTCGCCCGCGTCTCGCCCTTGACTAGGGAATGGTGCCTCGCTCGACCAGCGCGGCCAGTACGGCTAGCACCGCGTAGAGGACGAACGCGCTGATCGCCATGGTTTGCGGAGACGATGGTTGTGGCCCGAAGTTCGCGCCGACTTGGACTACCGCCAATAGAGCCACGAAACCCCAAAACACATAGCGGCCTTTGGCACTCTT
This sequence comes from uncultured Gammaproteobacteria bacterium, assembly GCA_963787695.1. GTDB lineage: Bacteria > Pseudomonadota > Gammaproteobacteria > Steroidobacterales > Steroidobacteraceae > Bog-1198. Next base: position 2,530,040 of record CAWBDX010000002.1, on the reverse strand, counting down.
ATACTTCCTCGCCCGCGCATACATTAGAGCGCCGATCAACAGAGTGACGAGCTCCAGCGGGAAACTCAAGGCGACGTTTCGCCACAGCCCGAAACCAACCTTTGCTGAATTGCCGTAGAGCGGCAGATCAGGCGAGTGGACTATTAGATCGAGGACCCAATGTGAAAACGATGCCGCGGAGACTAACATGACCGTTTTGACGCGATCGCCGGCCGTGAAAAATGCGACGATGCCTCCAAAGACGAGGGAGAGCAGAATCGATCCCGGCAGACCATGGGTGAAGGGCATGTAGTAGAGGTCAAGCGCATTCGCTTGGGTAAATCCAGGAACGATGCGCAGCTTTTCGACCCCGAACAGCACCAAGATCGACCAGACCACATCCAGCCATTGCACTGCGATGAACCATACCCAAAGCGGCACGCGTCTGCCTGCCGGCTGCATGGCGAACGACACTCCATAGTGACCCACAAACATATTCCACCTCTGGCGGCGAGCACGCAGGACGCGGTGGTTAGGATACGCGCTGGGGTGCCGGCGTACATCCTCCTTTTTTATCCAAGGCAAGTCCGGATGATTGCCGAATGCGAAAACACGAGGCAGTCCACCAGATAGAAAACGCCGCTGTGAATCAGGAGACCGCAAAAGACGGCGTTTGGATTTAAATGGTTTCACGAACGGCGTGTCGCTCAGGCTAGCCGAATTTGGCCTTCATCCGTTCGGATAGCTTCGCCAGCTCAATGACCACGCGTTCGTGTGTGCCTGTGCCAATCTCCTCGTTGCCGTCGGTGGCACGAATCGAGAACTCGATGCGCCGCCCCTCGACCTGGGTGACTTTCGCTTCGCCGGTGACGCGTTGACCCGCCGGGGTCGCCGCCAGATGGCGCACGTCGACGCGCGTGCCAAGCGCGCTTTCGCCAGCGTCAAGATAGGGCTTGATCGCATTCAGCGCCGCGTTCTCCATGACCATGATCATGACGGGCGTCGCTAAGACCGGCGGCAATGTAGCATCCTTGAAACGACTGGCGAGATGCTCGGGCATGACGAGAAGACTGAACGAACCCGTGGCGCCTATCGGTATAGATTGCATGGCCTGTCCTTGGGGTTGAATGGCAGGATCAGCGCAGGGAATTATAGACCTGCCGTCCGGGTTCGGACCCCAAGCCGTCTTACCCAATCAAAACCCAGGAGAAAAAGCGTGAACGGAACTGACGTTTCCTTTGGAAGATTCCAGGGATGATGAGCAAAATGTTCGGCCTCTGGCTCTTTATGATGGTCTTTTACATTGCCGCTCAGGTTCAGGCCATGCGATGGATGCTTAAGACGAAGTGGAGTGATTTTAGATTGCAAGCCGTCTCTGACGGTTGACGAGCCGCTGCGGGCAGTGACGACTGGCAGCTATCGAGGAGCCAAATTAGCGACGTGTTTCGCCAAAGCCTCGCGTGCTTCCTTGAGCTCCTTCCAGTTCGGCGCGTATGTCAGCGCCTCGTCGTACTTCAACAACGCCTGCGGCGACTTGCCCTGCTTGACGAGTACATCACCCCACGCTTTCAGTGGATCCGCCCAATGCGGTCCGCGTTGGTTGGCTTCCTTGAATCTAGCTGCCGCACCGTCCAGATCCCCATGCTTGGCGAGAGTGACGCCCCAAGAGTAATAACCCGAGGGAATGCTGGGTCCAAGCTTGACAGCCTTCGCATACCACACCTGCGCACTCGGCCAGTCACCCCGTATGTCGAAGATATCGCCCCTGAAGCGATCGCAGTCCACAAGGGTAAGTGTGCCAACGGCATTGAGTGCCGCCTCCGCCTTCGCCGACTGACCGGTCTTCTCGTAGCTAGGTGCCGCATAACAGATGGTGTGAGGATCATTGGTTGAAACGCTCGGGTTGGCATACGCCTCCACATAAGCGTCCCACTCCCGCGCGGCAGCTTTTGTATCGCTCTTTTCCTCGGCGAGCAGCGCTCGCACAAATGTTGCCTGTGCGACGTCGGGTGCATTTTTTGCATCGACGAGCGTAGTGCTAAGCCGCAGGGTCGCCGCGTCGACGTCGTGCATCTGCGCCTCATACTGCGCGATCTGAAGGGTTTCGGCGCCTCCGGCACTGCCCGTCGTTCCGATGCCGTTGTGAGATTCCACGTCCGCGATCGCTTCCGCGCGCTCAGCCGCCAGGTCCCAGACGACTCGGTCGTAGTTTTGGTACTCAAGTTCGGGCGCCCGGCCCGGCCGCCCGCCGGCGGCCTCCATGAGCTGTTCATTCACCCGCACCAAACCTTCCTCATCGCCGAGGCCATTGAGCGCGTACATGATGTTGTTGTAAGCGGTCCAGTAATCGGGCTTCCGACGCAGCGCCTCTCGATAGAGCGGTAACGCCTCACGCATCGCGCCCGCAGCCCCTTTTCCTGCAATGGCATTTGCCCAGTAGTTGAGCACATAGGGCCGCTCGCTGGAATCTGCCCTCGCGTAGGCCGCCTGGCAGAAGCGAATCGCCTCGTCATTCCGATCATTGTTGGCCAGGTAAGCTGCAAAGAGGCCGGGCTGCGACTGACCGTAGACATACTCGCCCGCCTGCGTCAGCAACTTGTCGAGGTGGTGTGCATCGTCGGTAAAGGTCTTGGGCAATATGCCGGTGCCGCGTACTGTGAGCGCGAGACCGCCGGTTTCGCTCTGCACCAGATCGCCGTCGATGTGTTGGTCGCGGCCGAAACGCGCCTTCATCGCCCGCTCGAGCTGCCCAAACGAGATTCCCGTCTCGGGCACGGCGATCGCGATGTCATTGGTCCAGGCGCTCGACAGCGACCGATGTTCCGCCCCACTCCGAGTAGCCGACTGAATCCGTGTCAGAACATCGAGTAGACCAGCGGCCACGATCTTGCCACTGGGCACTTGTGCGGCAACACTCGGTGCGATATCGAATGAGTCGATGACGACGCTCCGCGATTCAACCGCGTCATGAATCATGATCGTAACGCCGACGCCCACGGCGACGACGAGGAGCGCGATGAATATATGTAAGCCGATTCGAACACGCATGCCAAACTGGCGAACGCTCTCCGCTCGAACCTGGTTGCGCAGGTGCGCGAGGCGCAGCGCGTGCTCGTCTTTGAGGTACTCTTTCTGAGCCTTCAATAGCTGCGTCTGCTCGCTTAGGAAATCTACTGTTTTGCGCGCCACCTCAGGATCGTTTCCCGAAAGCTTTGCTGCCACAGCGGCGGCGAAGGCCTCGGGGCCGGCGGGCGCAGCCGCAGTTGCCGCTTCCGACTTATCGTCCTCGCCCCCCAGGATTCCGCCAAGCAAGCCGTAAGCCATCCAAGCCTCCCTCCTCTAGATGATGTGACCGTTTGGCAACGAGTGATATCTCGATCAACTGAACTTCAATGACGCGCAGACGATGAACACTAGTGTGCCAAAGTCAGGCCGTGCAATTGGACCTTATACTGTCCCAAGCGAACAATTTAGCCAGTTTGGTCGATACAGCCACGGAGTGAATGTCACCAATAGGGCGGCCACTATGAGCTGCTGTGCTGCCGGTGTTGGGCCGTCAGCAGACGGATCAGAATGGCGGCTCCGGAGTTCGATCAGTTGAATCCCTCGACATACCGAACGGCTGCGCTGTGACTCCTCCCCGTCGGACGGCAACCGCAATACCGCGTTGAACGGTATGATGTCCGGCCGGCCCGTCCCTGGAGTAATTGATGACCGCCCGCTCAAATCTCACGCTGATTTCGTTGGTCTTTACGCTGTCGGCTGCTACGGCGTCGGCCGATTCCCCATCGAAGCCTGCGGCGCAGTGGTGGGCAGACATCACGGCGCTCGCCGGCGACAGCACCGAAGGCCGCCAAACCGGCTCGAGCGGCTACATGCGCGCTGCGGAATACGTGATCTCGCGATTCAAAGCGGAAGGGCTGGCCCCGGCCGGCACGCAGGGTTACCTGCAGCCGGTGGAGTTCGAGAAGCAGCTCGTGGACCAGCCGGCATCGGCTCTGGACGTGGCGGCCGCCAACGGCGCAGTCACCTCACTGCATGTGGGCGAGGACTCGAGGATCGGCGCGGGCGGTGCGCCGCTGCCGGATCACGTCGATGCGCCGCTCGTGTTCGTGGGGTATGGACTACACCTGCCGAAGCAGGGGTACGACGATTTTGCGGATGTGGACGTGCGCGGCAAGGTTGTGGTTGTCTTAAGCGGCGGCCCCGCCGAGATATCGGGTCCGATCAAGTCGAATGCACGGTTCGCGCGCGCTTCGTTGCTCGGCAAGATGGGAGCGGTGGGGATCATCGCTCTGACAACTCCGCATCAGATCGAAATCCCCTGGGCACGACAGCGGCTGCTCGCCACGCAACCGGGGATGTATCTTGCGGATGCCAGCTTACGCGAAACGCCGGACGGCTTTTTCGGCGCGGCCGTCGATCCCGACAAATCTGAAGTCCTGTTCGCAGGCTCCGGACACACCTTCGCCGAGCTCTGCGCTCTCGCGGATGCGTCGAAGCCGCTGCCCCACTTCGACCTGCCGCTGCGTTTCACCGCGCGCATCGTCACTGCGCGTGAGCGGCTGACTTCACCGAATCTGATCGCGAAGCTGCCCGGACGCGACCGCAAGCTCTCTTCGCAATATGTCGCCATATCGGCGCACCTCGATCACCTCGGTATCGGCGCGCCCATCAACGGCGACAAGATCTACCACGGCGCCATGGACGACGCTTCGGGCGTGGCCACCGTACTCGACATTGCGAACCGCCTGAAGAAGGGCGCACGTCCGCGCCGCTCGATCCTCATCGTCGTGGTCACGGCCGAGGAAAAGGGTCTTCTCGGGTCGCACTACTTCGCCGAGCGCCCCACAGTACCTATATCAAGCATCGTGGCCGACTTTAACTTCGACATGCCGCTGCCGTTGTGGACATTGACCAAGGTATTCGCACCGGGCGAGGACGAGAGCACGCTCGGCGCCGATGCCCGCGCCGTGGCAGCGGCTCAAGGCCTCGCCATGGCTCCCGATCCCCTGCCGGATCGCAACGTGTTCATCCGCACCGATCAGTTCAGCTTCGTGCAGAAGGGCATTCCTGCGCTGGCATTCAAATTTGGCTTCGCCAAGGACACGCCACAGTTCAACATCGAGCACGACTGGCGGGCCAACCGCTACCACGCGCCGTCCGACAACCTGGAGCAGCCGGGCGTCATGAAAGAAGAGGCGGTGAAGCTCGACGCCTACGTGGCGGCGCTCGCGCGCCGGGTAGCGGATGCGGACAGCCGGCCGGAATGGCTGCCCACCAGCGTGTTCAAGCCGGATGCGGCGGAGTGATGGCTCGAATGGCGGCCGGGACTTCGGGTTCTGCATAACCCGCAAGAAGATACGACTGCGGCTCGTTTGCATGTGTTCCATGATCGTGCTATTAAATTCACACAAGTCCTCGCCAACTCAATTTGGAGCCGCACTATGAGACTCTTTTCGACCTTAATTGTCTGTCTTGGACTCTCGGCGTGCGCTACCGATTACGCATCGCAACTCTCCGAACCCAATTTTGGCCTCCGAAGCCTGCATTACACGGAAAGCAATGTCGATCCCACACTGTTGATGAACGGTACCTATGCGTCAAAGCAGATGAACGGTTTCTATATGTCCCAACCTTTGGGGGCTTTTTGCTTGAATGCCTATCGCTGCTCACAACAAGCGCAACAGTCATTATCCGGATGGGATCCTTAGTCGGTTCGACGAGATTTTTTATCTCGTCCAAAATGCATCCAATCTCATCGATCCGTCGCGACATCCTGGCGCAATTTTCCACGGGAATTTAACCGCTCTGACCACACCCACCGTGGTGGCCATCTTGGCGCGCCATACCCCGCAATGCTTGCGCGCTTACTCGCGAGAATAGTCGCATTGGCGCTCAGGCGACGACGGTGGTCGACAAGTCGGACCTCAGCAGCTTTGCGAACTCATTGGCACCGACTGGCTCTTTGAAATAGTAACCTTGTCCTTCGCTGCATTGTTTGGCTCGCAGCCTCAGGAATTGCTCCCGTGTCTCGACGCCCTCCGCAATTACTTTTAGACCAAAGCTTTTGCCCATACTGATCACCGCACTGACAATGTTCGCATCGCTGGCGTTGGTGCAGAGACCACGTACAAACGATTTGTCGATCTTTAGGGCATCGATCGGAAATCGCTTTAGATAGCTGAGGCTTGAATAACCTGTACCGAAGTCATCCAAAGTGAGCCGCACTCCCAAATCCTTGAGCGTATGCAGCACTGCGATGGTGGACTGTGGGTCCTGCATCATGGCCGTCTCGGTCAACTCAAACTCAAGGTACCGCACATCCATCCCTGTCTCCTCCAGGATCGAGCGAACACCCTGAACGAAGTCCTTGGAGCGCAATTCAACCGCCGAGATATTAATCGCCACAGGAATTGGCGTGAGGTCGGCGTCCAACCAGATTTGGGTTTGGCGGCATGCTTCTCGCAGCACCCATAGTCCGATCGGCACGATGTAGCCGCACTGTTCCGCGATGGGGATGAATTTCTCGGGAAGCACAATCTCTTGCCCTGATCGCCGCCAACGAATGAGTGCCTCAGCGCCGGTGATTGCCTCGGACTCGAGATCCATCTTCGGCTGATAATGCAGCACGAACTCGCGTCGTTTCAGAGCGTGACGCAACCCGCTTTCAAGAGACTGGCGTTCCAATGCATGCTCATTCATGTCGGGCATGAAGAACTGGTAGTTGTTGCGACCATTCTGCTTCGCGTTCAACATTGCAATGTCCGCACTTTTAACGAGCGTGTCCGCATCGGTGCCATCATCCGGATAGACGCCGATTCCCACGCTAACGGTGATTTGCAGATCGTGTTCCCCCACTCGGTGAGGTTTATTGAGCGCACTCAGAATCTTATTTGCACTTAGGGCGGCATCTTGCGCGTGCGCTACGGTTGACAGCAGAATCACGAATTCATCACCGCCTTGACGCGTAACCGTATCCGAACCTCGTGTGTTGGCGACTAAGCGCCGGGCAACTGACTGTAACAGTTGGTCACCCATCGCATGCCCTAGAGAGTCGTTGATATGCTTAAAGCGATCCACATCGACAAACAGCACCGCCAATTGATGCTGTTGCCGGCGGGCCACGGCGATTGCTTGGGCAAGCCGATCATTGAGCAACAAGCGGTTGGGCAAGTCAGTGAGGTAGTCATGATGGGCCAAATGCGACATCCGCATCGACAGGGCGCGAGCGTGAGTCACATCATGAAAAACGATTACGGCGCCTGTCACCTGACCACGACGATCATGAATGGGTGCCACGGAATCCTCGATCGCGAATTCAATCCCGTCCCGCCGGACGAGAATGGTTCCCGCGGCCACTTCCATGGCTCTATTTTGTTGTATGGCGGCGATCATCGGATTCCAGGTAGGTCCGGGATTCGAGCTGCCAATGATTCGGAACACATCGCCAAACGGCCGGCCTAGTGCCTCAGGACATGACCAACCTGTCATCGCCTCCGCCACCTGATTAAGATAAGTCACATAGCCCGCGGCGTCGGTGCTGATGACGGCATCGCCAATAGAATTCAAAGTAACTTCCGCGCGCTCTTTTTCTACAAATAAGGCCTCAGCGTTAGCGGCACGCTCGAGCATGTTGCGCAAAGCCTTCGACAGTGAATCGCTGTCGAGGCGATTGTCCAGGATGTAGTCTTGCGCTCCTCGTTGCACGGCTTGCTTAGCGACATGCTCATGCTCGGGATTGCAGAGCACCAGGATCGGGGTGTGAGGTGATGCCTGGAATATCTGCTCGAAAGTTTGAATATCTTGTCCGTCAGGAAGAAGCAAATCAACGAGTACCGCATCGATGTCACTTTTCCTGTGATCGGTTAAGCGATCGATCGCTGCAGCACAATTTTGGATCCACTCCACGTCGAAAGGACCGTCGCTAAACGTGGTGAGGAGTTGTTGGACGATCGCCGCCTTCACGGCGTCTTCCCGCACGAGAAGTATGGTTCGCGGCATTGCACCATCCCTGCGCAACAATTCCCGTATCATTGGACCGAAATACGTGTTGATTGTCTGTCTGTTAGCGAACAAAGCTAATTCGCCGCAAGAGGTTGGCTTCCAGCGGTTGCGGCCGCGTCTGACTGACCCTGAAAACAATGCACAATGCCACTGCATTTATTCTCAGAGGCTTAAGACTCTTTACAGGTAGAAGATGTGGTTGCCGATCGTCGCAACGGCTTTTCGGTTCCTCGACCATGCCGGGTGGACGCTGGTCGTGTGATAGAACAAGGCACCCGGCACCAGCGGTTCGTGCTGATCTTCGTACGCCGCGCTTGCCACAGCCATCGCCTGCTTCCAGTCGGGTCCGTCCTGCGGAGACAATGCGCCTAGCTCCGTCCATGAGAAGTCGGCGACGAAACGCCCGCGACTTGGATCCCACCGAGTCTCGTGGACCACCCCGCAAACCGTGTGCGGAAAGTGGTCGGCCCGGGTCCGGTTCAACGTGACTTCGGCAACGGCGTACTGCCCATCCAGCGGTTCGCCGCGAGCCTCGAAATAAATGTTCTCGGCGAGGCATTCAAGATCGTTCTCCCGCCGCTGCGCGAGCGCCGCTTGACGCTGCTCAGCGTGGATCCGGGCCGGCTGTATCACAGCAGGCTCGATGAGCATTCTGTCCACATAGGCAAAGCGGACGATGCCGATCACACCCAGGATCAGCATCCCGAACATCGAGAAGAACTTCAAATTGCCGGTGTCGATGATCAGCCAGTAGTAGGCGAAGCGTCGTCGCCAAATTCCCGGCCAGAAACGCGCCTCGTAGAGCAGCGATCTCAGCATGACGACCGCCGCTCCCGCAGCGGGAAACCCGCTACAACAGTCCGTCCAGGCGGTCGAGGTCGTTGATAACGCGCCAATGGCCGCCGCCCTTCTCCACCCTCACGCGCCACTCCTCCAGCCGAGCGAGGTATTGGCGGGGATCGAAGTTGTCCGAACGGAGCTTGGTCACGTTGAGCGCTACCACGTCGAAGCCCTTGAAATCGAGCGGGATGTCGCGGATATAGCCTTTGGCGAGATCCTCCTTCATGTCGGAGAAAATTAGAATCTCTTTGCGTGCCGTCCGCTTCTCGTTCAGGAATTCGATCGCCTGTAGCAATCCCCCGGAGATGTCGGTATAGGGCGCCGGTGTTGTCTGGTCGACGAACTTCTCGACGCGACTTGCAAACGCGCGCTTTTGCTGGTTCGTGGTGCTCGGGCGATCGTCGAAGGTTGCTTTGGCGATGATGTTCTTTTCCGTGAAGCTCGCCGTATCTATCCTCGCGACTGCAATCGAGTCCGACGACTGCAGCCGCGACAGCGCGTAGAGGGTGATCTGTTCTGCCTTGCTCATTTGCCTGTTGTACGAGCCGGACGTATCGACCAACAGATAGACTCCAGTATTGTGAGCACTGGGCGGCGTGCAGGCGGCCGTTGCAAGTGCTGCCACAAGCAGGAAGACCCGGTGCTTCATGACCGCGCCTCCAGCCAGGTGGGCTCGGATTCCGATTCCCCGGAGCCACGAGCATTCGCGGCCAAGCGGGTCGCCGTCTCCGTCCGGGCTTCCACCCACAGCGGCAGGAATAACGGCAGGTCGTAGATGCGTTGGGCGAGAACCCCGAAGTGGCGAGCTCCGTTGCCGAACACCCGAAGGATCAATGCCAGCGCACGTAGAATCGCGATGCCTGTCAGGCCGACAACCGTTCGTAATGAGTGCACGAAGGTTTCGAGCGGAATCGCGACGAACACCAGCGCAAAAGGCAGGATGAACCCCATACCCATCTGGGCCGCGGTCGTGATCCACAGGTGTTGATTCACCATGGATCCAGTGCTTTCGCTGCGCAGCAGCGCGTTGGTGGCCAACTCATCCTGCAGCAATACCTCACGCATGTAGGCGAGCCCTGCCTCGACACTCGCCATCATGAGCAAGATCGCAAACGTGATCACTATCATCCGCAGGCGCATCTTGTCCGTTAGCGCGCCGATCACCGGAAACAAGCGGGTAATGCGCAGAGACTCCATCAGAAAGAGGCCCATGGAGATCTCGACCATGATGATCACGAGCGCCGCAATGTCGGCGGTGCGGAACGCGCCGATGAAGTTGGTTCCACCGACCATCTCCGCCATGGGCCGCGCAATCAAGGTAAAATTGATCGCGGCCCCGGCTGTCGCCACTGCCAGCACCAGGGCCGAGATGAAGAAATACACGATCGACGAGGACGACAAGACCGACTCGGCACCATTCTTGCCGCGAACGATCGTCTCGTATTCCTCCATGTGGCGGTCGATGGCGAGCGAACGTTCGATGACGCTCTCGACCGTTTTATTCACGTGCCCGAGCGTCTGCTGGATCAAGCGCCAGTCAGGCATCATTTGCCGAAGCAACGCGTGTCGCTCACCGCTCGCCTTGCGATAGTCACGCATCGCCTCCGCATGCGCCTTGACCAGCGATTTGTGAATATCGGCGAGGATTTCAGCTCCCGCGTTGCGCGCGTCGAGTTTGGCCACGACTCCGACCGCTTGGGCCCAGCCCGGCGCTTCGGGTGGGACGTCCACCGCTTTCTCCTGGTCCTCCTCGATCCGCAGGATCGCCCCGCTCAACCTTCGGTGCATCTCTGGATAGGCCGCAAGGTCTTTAGCCACGGTGTCGCCCACGCGCGCGAACTCGCGTTCGACGATGCGCTCCTTGGCCTCACGGCCCGCCGCGAGCAGAACTGCCCGATTTCGCGCCACAAGATGCTGCTCTGCCAAAGTGACGGAATGCGAAGCAAGCCGCAGGCCTCGCGCCACGGCTCCGCAAGCCGCATGGATGGCTTGATGGGCCGTAGTTCTCGCGAAGTACAGCGCCGCCACCAGCAGAACCACTAGGATCACCGCCGACAGCGCGGGCCAAGGCGTGAATGTCAACAGGTTTGTCATGGACATGTCGGTGCTCGCTTAGTGTGTTGCGAATGCCGGGAAGGATGTATTAGGTGGATCTGCGCCCTTGGACCCTAGGCGCTTGAACCGTGGGCGGACTGTGATACCGCACCCTCGCCGTGTGGCGTTCCATACTGGTAACCCCGCTGTCGTAGGAGACCCCTTAGACCGGTGGCTTTGCGACCCCTTCTTTCGAAAGGTGTGCCTTTGTCAAATGCGCGATCAGGTTAGGGTAAGGTGGCGTCTTGCTGTGTGACTTAGGTCACGTTCCTGGCACACGGGGGTCTTCGCAATTGGCCTGGGCGCCCGGCTGCTCCACCGTCCGCTATGACGATCAAGGGATCAGCTGACGCAGTGACCGCGTCGAGAGATCGTCAATGTGCCGAAATGCCGGTGCGATCCTCTCGATCTGATGGGATGGTACTTGGTACTCTTCGAAATACACCTTCCATTCGCGCAGGATCTTCCAAATCTTGGCGATGCTTTCGGCGGCCGTGTCCGCGGACAAAGTGAACATTTCGCGACCGGCAAAAGCGTTGTCGAGGGTTGCAATCCGTCCTTGCGGCCCGACGCCCAGGTGCAAGCGCCGCTCGGTGCCCAAACTCGCTCGCGGCATGACATCGTATAGCGGACTTAAGCGCCATCCGGGAAGGCGCGGGTCCCAGACAAAGCCGTGGTTGCGCAGATGATCATCGTCGTTATTGACGAAGATGTTGAAGAGGAGGCGCTCAAACAGCTCACGATTATTCTCGCGTATCACCTGCGGGTGGCAGTAGCGTCGGACCGCTTGCGCCAGATCTCCATAGGACTTATCCGGAGATTCCATTTCGTCACACGCCAGAAGCGTAAGACCGCTGACAAACCCCAAACGCTTCTCCGCTAATCCGTACGCTGGAACCGTGCTGAAAAGATCTTCCGGCGGCGGGGCAACTTGACCTGCCTTGGCCCAATAACGGTCGAAGCGGCGGATGAGCATGACCGCCCGGGAACCAAAATGAACCAGCTTCACCTGCGGAACGGTGAGACCCGAGGCGGCCGCCAGTCGCAGCGTCGCGGCTTCAAGAACGGGAATTAGCAACGCATCCTTGCGGCTCGGAAATTTAGCGAGCCACAACACTCGTTCCTCATCGCGAACCGTCGCTTTCGGCCTTGCACCGCCGAGCGCGCTGCCTTCCGCGAAGATTTCCTCGAGCTGCGCAGGAACCGGTAAGCCCTCGTCGATGCGTTGCGCTGCGTCCATCAAGAACTCAAGATTGTCCCAAGTTCCAAAGCCCGGCGTGGCCGCCGAATCTCGGGAAGCCCGAATATCGATTGCTCCCACACGCTGGCTGCCCGCATGAAGCAGATAACTTGACTCGGGCAGGCTGTTGGCGGGGACTTTTAGGCGAGACTCGATGACCCGCCGGCCCCAGGCATCGGGCGCTGCATCGCGAATTCCGCCGAACAGGGGGAGATTGTTCGGCGGAAATAGGGCCGCACCGCGAACCAGGCTTAAGTCCCGAAGGCTCAAGGCTACGGGATCCACTTCGAGGGCGCCGGGACGTTGCAGATAGCGCAACCCATACGCGAAGGTTGAGGCCGACAGTTTCGTTCCGTCTTCGGACATGGTGAGCTGGCCACAAGGCACCCACTCCGTGTCGAGATAGATGAAGACAAACAGCTTCTGTTCCGTGGCGGCCATGGTTCAGAAGTCGATCTCTTCGAGTTCGCGCTTGGACAGGTCCCGGGCTCGGCGCCGCTGCTCTTTCGCACTGAGAGCGGCTAAAGCAGGATCCGTCTCAGACAAGAGTTCCAATAGGGTTTTGCCCGGCACGATGGCTTCCAAATAGCGCAGGACTTGACCCATCGCGATCCCGGGATCGCCCTTTTCCAGCCGATACGCCGTGTTTCGTGACACGCCAGCCCGCAGCGCCGCCTGGTCCTGTTTCACGCCGCGGGCGATCCGTAAGCGCGCGAGGGTTGCCCCCAGCTTTTTCGCTTCAGCCGCTTGGGCAGAGTTCAGAAGCGCGGATTGGGTGACTTTCATACTCGTTTAACCATGCGTTGATCACTTAAAGATCGATTAATCGAGCATATCACATGTTCAACCGCAATCTCCATAGCAATACGCCAAGCCTCTAAAATCGATCTTTAAGCCAGTAATGATCGATTAATCGACTATGCATTGCGGCTTAGCGCCGCAATGTGGAGAATTTGATCCTCAGCAACGTCTGCATCGGCCGCGCCAGCGCAAGACCGCTGCTGCGGTCTTCCACACCTTATATATAGAGTGCCTTCCGCTTCTTGAAGTGTCGCTCGGTTCCTCCCCAGTTACCCCCTGGAGACCAGGCCTGTCGCAGACAGGCCCTCTTGGCGGCTACGCCGCCGAGCCGCCGCGGCGTCAGGGATGCGGCCCAGTCGCTCCTTATTTCGCGAAAGCCTCGGGCCCAAAGATTTGCCGGATCTCAATCGTGTCGCCATCGTCTGCCGGGCAGCGCTGCGCCCACTTAACCACTTCTTCCTTGGACGGCGCTTCCACCAGCCAATAACCGCCCAACACTTCCTTCGTTTCTATGAACGGTCCGTCGGTCACGGAGGGCTTGCCTTTGGCGAACGACACGCGCGCACCCATAGCCTGCGGATGCAGGCCGTTAAGCGATTCAATTTTGAACGCTTTGCCCAATTCTTCGTTAAACCGTCCCATCTCTTCAACCTTCTTCGGATCCGGCGTAAAGCCTCGCGCCGGCTTGCCACCTTGGTAAACAGCGGGAATCATCAGCATCATGAATTTCATGGTTACCTCCTTTTGGTTTGTCCGAACCTATAGTCAACGACGTGTGAGACCCGCCCAAATCGACGAGAGATAAACTTAGATTGTTAGTCTCGTCCCCGCTCCTTACGTCGCGGAGCCGTTCAGACGCCGGCGAGTCAAAGGCGGTGACTTCGACTCGCCTCCCAGCTCTCCAGTCAGACGCGATCTTTGCCAGTGGCGCTCTGTCAACGCCGGACGGAATCCGCGCGACTCCCGCACCTCCAGCCCGCCCACTCCTGGAGACCTCTTTTCTGGGTGCGTAAGCACCGAGTCGCGAAGCGATGACCCTCTTCCTCCACCTCTGCCACTACCGGAGCAACGTTAATCACGCCCAACAGGCGGAATCCGCCGTTCAACAGCTAAACGAAGATCACCGGAAACACGACGATCAATATCCCGAAAACATAAATTCAGAATGTTGATTTCGAGGACCGGACGAAGCGGTTCGTTTCGCTATTCTAGGTAGGGCGCGAGCACATTTTCGATCCATTTCATGAATGCGCGGACTCGGCGCGACAGGTTGCGCCGATGCGCTACTACGAGGGACACGGCAAGCGACCGACGACGAAAGTCGGGTAGAATTTCCACCAGCGCTCCACTCTCTAAGTATCGGCCAATCCCAAGAAGTGGGGCCTGAATCAGGCCAAGACCGGCGAGGGCAGCGGCTTCGTAGGTTTGTGCGCTGTTGACGTGCAACGCACCTGGCAACTGAAGTGTCCTGTAAGTTTCGCCGTCCGGGTATTCCCATCCAAAAGGTCTGGCGCCCAGCGTCGTCTCAAAGTGAATTGTCCGGTGTTCCTGGCGCTTGAGATCTCCCAGCGATCGAGGGACGCCATAGCGCGCAAGATAGGCGGAGCTTGCGGCGTTGACTATGCGTAACTTGCCCAGCGGGCGGGCAATCAGCCTCTCGTCCCCGATGGGGCCAAGTCGCAATACGCAGTCAAACCCTTCTTGAACGAGATCAACTTGGCGATCCGTGCTCGACACCTCCAGCTCCAACTCGGGATGAATCGCCATGAAATCCGGTAAGACCGGCACGATCGTTGTCCGTGCCACCTCGGTCGGAAGATCGACGCGTAGACGCCCCCGAAGTGCCACGCGATCGCTTGCGAACATCGAGTGGAGATCGTCAACGTCCGCGAGCAGATCGCGGGCACGTGCATGAAATACCCGTCCGTCTTCGGTCAACTGCACGCTACGCGTCGTTCGGTGCAGAAGCCTGACACCGATATCTTCTTCCAGCTTCCGGACCGCCGTTGAGGCCCTTCCCTTCTGTATGCCAAGGCTATCGGCTGCGTGGGTGAAGCTCCCCATTTCCGCTACCGTGATGAAAATGAGGATGGGTTCGAGATTCTGCATTTCGTGCCTCCGCATTGTTCACTGTAAAGAGAACAGTGAGTTCACTTCCTCGGTGATTATCATATCTGAGAGACACAGTAAGCTGCGAATATTGGGATTTCCCCATAGGAGAACGACCAGTGTTCGAAACCATGAAACTGCATCTGGTGCCTGAAACCACGACCTTGCATCGTGCCCTGTGGGCCGGCCGGATAATGAGCGCGTTTGTCGTTATCGCTCTGGTGGCAGACGGCACCATTCAGCTTTTCGCGCCGGCACACATCGCGAGCATGTTGCAGGAAACCGGGTTCGCGATGGACCTGACCCGTGTCGTGGGTCCGATCATACTTGCCTGCGCCATCCTTTACGCCATCCCGGCCACCGCCGTCCTCGGCGCGATCCTAGTGACGGGCTTTTTGGGAGGTGCCATCTGCGCCCATATCCGCATGGGTGAGTTGGGGACGCCGCCGGAAATCATTTCCCTGCTTCTGGGCGCGATGACATGGGGCGGCCTCTACGCGCGCGATCCCCGTATCCGGGCCATTCTGCCGCTCATCCATTGAACCAACCGGGGCAGTGCTCTGTCCCTCAACACCAGGAGAAAACGCATGTTTTTAGTTATGGGAATCACGGGAAAAGTGGGCGGCGCGACGGCCAACCACCTATTAGCGCACGGCAAGAAAGTACGCGCGCTAGTCCGCAATCGCGAGAAGACGTCAAGCTGGGCGAACCAGGGCGTGGAACTGATTGACGGTGATTGGAATGATTCGACAGCCATCGAGCGGGCGCTCAAAGGCGTCGATGGCGCGTTTGTCATGTTGCCGGCTGTCTGGGCCCCCTCGCCCAATTACAAAGAAGCCAAGGGCGTGATTGCGAACTATGTCGAGGCGCTCACCAAGGCAGCGCCGCCGCGGGTGGTAGCGCTTTCGTCGATGGGTGCGAACAGGACCAGCGGGCTTGGGATGATCACGGCCTTGTCGCTTCTGGAGCAAGGTTTTCGCCACCTGATATCGCCAACCGCATTTGTGCGCGCAGGCGGATTTTTCGAAAACTTCCTCTACGGCTTGCAGGTCGCCCAGGGCGGAACGCTACCGGTCTACTACAATCCGACAAACCGGAAATCGACCATGGTCGCGACGAACGACATCGGCGCGGAGGTCGCAACCCTTTTGACCGGGCCAGCGTGGTCAGGGCAGCGCGCCGTCGAGCTTGGTTCGATGGTCACCGCGGATGAAGTCGCGGAGCAATTGGGTGAAGTGCTGAATCTCGACGTGAAAGCCTTTGCAGTCCCGCGCGCAGGGTGGGCGAAAGCGTTCGAGCAATTCGGCATCCCGAAGGGCCATACCGGACCTGCCGAAGAAATGTTTGAAGCCGTGAATGCAGGATGGATGGACCTCGGAGTCGAGGGTACGGAGCACGTGGCTGGTACGACGTCCGCACGCGACGTCTTCGCGGCGGCCCAGAAGGCCGTGACGGCGTGAACCGCGACGTTCACACCAATGATGATCGAGATCGAACACGGAGGTTCTTGTTTGGGCGCAACGGGCGGAACCGGACGAGATCGTCCGCGACGCCCTGGCGAAAGGCGGGTCGTGACTCCGACTCGCCTTCGTTCCCGTCTGCGCGCCAGACCCGCTGTTAAACCAGCCTTGAGAGTTTCACACGCCGCATTTTCCGCGCAAACTTGTACAGGTTCGCATCGACATTCAAAACAAACGTTTCGCCCGGGAAAACCACTTTCTCTGTAATTTCCTTGGCGACTCGTGTGACGCGATTCTTACTGTGAAGCTGAAAAAAACCGCTGCATTTTACGCCCAATACGTAGAGAGGCGGACCGGGGAATCCTAAGTCATCTTTGCGCACCAAGTAAGCACGCTTTATCCCCTTCACGCTCTTCAGCTGCACGCGGAGCTTCGCTACGCTCTCAGCGTCCAACCCATGAGGCTCATAGCGATCCGACAGCAGTAACGTTCGACGCTTCTTCTCGCCCCTCTGCAGTCGAATCGCTTCATCGACATATCGATCATGCCAGATCTTCGCGTTGACCTGATCTTTTCGTTGTCCAAAATAGTTGCGTAGCAGCTCGCTCCCCGCCCTCAAAGCGGTCGGATCTTCCGTGATGGCGCTTACCATCAATTGGACGCCTTCCTCACGATCCTCGCGCAACAAATGCCGAGCCAGCGCGAAGCGCGCTGTGGTTGAATTCGGAAACCGAGCGACGGTCTCCCGAAGCAGAGGCAACACCACTGTCGAATCCGTTCCAACCTCCTCTTCCAATGCCGCGAATTCTAGCGACCCCTGTTCCGTTAACGGAGCTGCCGCTTTCTCTGATTGCAACGCGGCGAGCCGGATCCGCCTGGCTTGCGTCTGCTCATGGTATTTTTGCCACGAAGTGGAAACTCGATCCCGCCACTGCGAATCGAAAGTCTTCTCGAGCTCTTCCAGGGCGGACCCCAAGAGGTGGTCGGCACCCTGCCCTTTTCGTGGCGGCGCAAACTCCACGTCAGCGCCAATCGCGATTAATCGGTCGCCAAGCGCAGGATGAGTATCGACATGCGAAGTAATCTGGTTGAGGGCGGCGTCCTGCCACTTATCTAGATCGCCCTTCGGCAATTCACCGACCGCCTGTGCAACAAACCCGCTATACGGTGCAAAGGCCGGCTGAGGAGAATCCTTTGCCGCCGCATGAATGGCCGGCCAGTACCTTTGCATGAAATAGTGACCAATGATATGTACGCCGGTCAGCGCCTGAGCCGCATCGCGCGCCGAAGTCAGTTGGACTGAAGCCGCATCGGCCTCGTACTCATTCGCGCGCGCGAAAGGAAACGAGACCGCGTTAAAGTAAGGGATATACCATTTGAAGAACCGGCGAATCACTCCGGAACCCCAGTGAGGACGCCGCTCGAAGGTCGACTCGAGTCGAGCCCAGATGACGCGCATTCGATAAATCCAGTTGGCCGCACGCGCGTGTCCTCGCGACAGATGCCCCAACTCATGCGCCAACACGGATTTGAACTGCTCAACCGTCAGTCCCTTCATCAAGGGCAACCCAAGCACCAAAAAGTTCCGGTGCCATCCGAAAAGCCCCAATCGCGGTACCTGACTTACGCCTGCATTGAACTCTGGCGTAATTAGGACGGTATGTATCGCCGGGGTATGCAAGCGTTGTCGCAATTCCTCGAGCATCTTGAAAAGCTTCGGAGCACCGGCAGCTGTTACCCTTTCACCACCGGGAGGATCTTGCTTGACCCACAACGACCGTAACACCGCGTAGAGCAAAGCCCCCACGACGAGTACTAACTTTACGCCAAGGCCCTTGAGATAAATGAGGCTCCAAATCGACAGAGCGCTCAAGACCAACAGCACGAGCACCACGAATAACAGGTAACCGTAGCCCAACGCCGCTAATGCAAACACGCGCCGCCGATAGGCCACCGGGCGCTCCACTGCGACCCGCTCCATCCGCTCAATCAGTGCTTCAAATTCCGCTCGCTCCATTCGATCCCAAATCCTTCATTTTTGTGGCGGAAGGAACTGCGCAACCAACGCCGCCGGAATGGGATCACGCACTAACGCCTTCCGAGGACTCAACCAACCTCAAGAGGAGTTTTATGGTTACGACGCCCTTGATTGCGATTTGGCTCTTGTTGCTTTCTGGGCGGCGGAATATCGATACGCAGTCAGAACGATTCCAACTAAAAAGAACACTCCGGCCATCATCATGTCGCCCCGTTCAAAGGCCCGATATGCCAAGAAAATCGAAAATGTAAAGAGGACGACGGTGACGGCTATTGGCATGACAAATTCCCTATGTTCTGCAAATAAACTAGCCAAATCATGGCATAGCTGCCGTCCGACGACCACCCAAAGCGCGGCCTTTTGCCTGAGTTGCGCAGTCCGTCACAGTGCAGTCGCGTCTCCGCTCGCGCCTCACGGAAGGTTCTCCGTATGGTCCAGCCGTTCGCACCGCAACGCTTTACCCATGGCTGCGCGTGGAGCGAACGGAAGGCCACCTCGGCCGGTCCGGCATCTGATCCTCATGTAGAATGATACGAGCTAGTGATACGGGGAGACAGCACGTGGATGTTCATCCAGCTCATCACGCGCCGCGGACCTGGCGAGACTTCTTCCTTCATCTACTGACGATCACGATCGGCCTCTTTATCGCATTGACGCTGCAAGCCGGCGTCGAATCTTTTCACCACCGTCATCTCGTCGCCGAAGCTCGCGAAAATTTGCGGCGCGAGATCCAAATCAATCGCAAACGCTATGCGGAAAATGTCCAAAATCTAGAGAAGAATCGTCGCCAATTGGCGCACGACATTGACCAGTTACGGGAGTTGCGCAGCGGTAAGCCGATTGAAAAAAACACCCTTGTCTGGGGTTGGGACTGGAATGGCTACATCGACGCGTCATGGAAAACCGCAAGGGACACGGGCGCCGTGTCGTACATGAGCTTTGACCTTATCAATGCCTACGCTGAAGTCTATATACAACAGGACTACGTGAACGCACAGGCGCTGGCCATCGTCAATGATGAACCGAAATCGGCCGCATTCCTGCAAATTGCCAAGGACCCGTCGGCCTTGAGTCCCAGCGATATTCAGTCAATGTTACTCAGTCTCGCGGAAAGCGATATCAAACTCGCGACATTGCAGGACATCATGAAATCTCTCGATGAAATGTACACGAAAGCGATGAAGAATTTGTGAGAGACCTTCACCGGCCTTGATGACTCCGGGAAGGGGCGCGTCCATGCGAGTGGGCTGTATCCTACGCCAGTCTCCTGGATCATCTGGCTGCGTCTTGCCTGACTTTGGATTACATTGGTCCGAATCGGCGACTCGCCACGGAGAACCCCGATGACCGGCTCAAAAAAAGCGCGCGCGTTAGGATTTAATCACATCGCACTCGAGGTCGGCGATGTTGACGAGGCGCTTGCCTTCTACGCCCGCATCGTGGAATTTAAGCTGCGGAGTAGGGGTAAGGACATGGCCTTCATCGACCTAGGCGATCAATTCCTCGCACTGCAAAAAGGGCAAAGCCAGCCTCCTGGCGGTGGTCGTCACTTCGGACTCGTCGTCGATGACAAGGAGGCCGTGCGCCGCGCGCTCGAGGAGGCCGGCGTCGAGATATTGCCCGGACCATTCCTCGATTTCTACGATCCGTGGGGCAATCGCGTCGAGATCGTCGGCTACGACGGCATCCAATTCTCAAAAGCCCAGAACGTGCTTCGAGGCATGGGCTTGACGCACCTGACAAAGAGCGCGAAGGCGATCAAGGAACTCGCCGAGAAGGGCATGGCGCCGGACTAGACGCAAATGAGTTCAAGACCGCAGCAATTACCAGTGATGCCAACCCGCTAATGCGGAATTAGCCGGCGTCACTGTCAGCACGAGATCTTCTCACCCACAGTTGAAAGTAGTTCACTTGCCGCCGAAGTGACTGAATTTAAGCGAATTCCGCCGTCGTCTCCAGATGGCGCCAACATCGACATGCAACGATTCGTCCCCATACTGGTGCAAAGAAATCGCATCCATGCACCAGGTTGCATCGTCTGACATTTTTTTGGAGATCAAACATGCTTGCACTGTTTGCCCGCTGGGCGCATAACGTCTTGCTCGCCTCAATGGCATTACTGACGATTGCGCTGGTGGTTTCCGCGACCTAGAGATCGACGCAATACATGTTCCATACCAGATACCGATTCCGGCGACGCCCCTTGCGTCCCTTCTTTCTGGGCGCGCCAGCACCGAGGCTTCGCGCTATTTTTTTTGAGAGAGCGCAAGTGGCGCACCTCGAAAAAAATGGCGGAGCCCCCGCGGACTCCGCCATTCCTGCTCTAGCATTATTACCTTAA
The DNA here is from genome assembly GCA_963787695.1 of uncultured Gammaproteobacteria bacterium. Classification (GTDB taxonomy): domain Bacteria; phylum Pseudomonadota; class Gammaproteobacteria; order Steroidobacterales; family Steroidobacteraceae; genus Bog-1198. The sequence continues at coordinate 2,509,131 of CAWBDX010000002.1, read as the reverse complement.
GGACCAAGGCAGTCCGCAGAGCAACTGCATCGGAGCGACCATCCGTTGGACTTAGGTCGCGCGCGTGGCGACGAGCCTGCGCGCAGCCCTCAATGGCATCCCGGCCAGTACGAGGTGCTGACTAACGATAAACCTCGCGACCAACCAGTGCGCCCTTAAGTTGCGACCAACCAACGATTGTATGTGCCACTTGGATCACCTCCTTCAGTTGCCGTGGGCTCATTGTCGGCGCGTGCCGCCCACCGAAGCCGCGCGCCCCAAATTGATAACCTAAGGATGACCTCGATTGCGACGAAGGTAAAGACTTCAGGGTTCTTCAGGTACCTAACCTGAAGGCGCCGGCAGTCCGGGAAGACTTCCGCCGGCGCCGTGAGATTTACTTGATCGAGAGGCTTTTGGCCGCCTTTTCGATGAGATCGGCGTCGCGACCTGCTGCTAACGCTCGGCACGACGCCGCTGGTCGCCGCAAACATCCTGCCGCCGGTGATGCGTGAGTTTCGAAAGCTCAGGGCCGATGTGCGGATTCAGTTATACGATGCGGACCTTCCGACCCTGATCAAGATGGTTGAAGCCGGCAACTCGATTTAAGTTTGGGAATCTTCAAGGCGATGCCGGATATACGTCGTGAGCCTTTCTTCCGCTTCTCGTTGATGATCGCGCGAGGAGCCAAGGATGACACACAGCCGCGGAGAACCACGACGTGGTCGGCGCTGGATGGCGAGACACTCGTCGCGCTCTCGCCGGGCCATCCGCATCAACAACTGATCGACAAACATCTCGCGAGGGCCGGTGTGAAAGTCAAGATCAAGTCCGTCGTCAACCTGCTCGACACGCAGATTGCACTGGTTGAAGCGGAAGAAGGCATCGCCATCATTCCCTCGTTCGGAATGCCGGCATGTCGCAATCGCAAGGTGGTGGTGAGCCCCTTGATCAATCCGGTGGTGCGATTCGACTTTCACATGATCAGGCCCCGTGGCAAAGAGCTGCCGCCGGGAACGGATGAGTTCACGGCGTTCCTCAAGAGCTACATTGCTAACTGGGCGGGACGCGCGGGCGTGCTTTAGAACGAGTCAGTAGCCCTGGCTGATCGTTTACATTTGCACCACCATCCACCGCGGCCGACAAGCTGTAACGGATGCGCGCCGCTCACATTGTGCTTCCAACGTCGGTTTGACTCCCACGGGGATGCAACGCTAGGGCTGCGACGGAACAACTCCGCTCGGCGGGTAGGGCGGAAGCGGCGGTGGTGGCGACGGCAGCCCGGGCGGTTTACCGGCAATCGCCTTGAGCATCAAGTCGACTGCCGCCTCCAATTGCGCATCGTGGCCGGCGAGCAAATCGGCCGGCAGATTCTCGATGTCCAGGTCCGGGTCGACTCCATGATTCTCGACCGACCATTGACTATCGAGCGTGTAGACCGCGTCCTCAGGAATCGTGATGTATCCACCGTCCATCAATTGCCAGTCGCCACGGATTCCGCGCACTCCGCCCCAGGTGCGCGTCCCGACCAGCTTGCCGAGACCGTAGAGACGGAACAAATAGGGAAAAATATCGCCATCAGAGGCCGACCAATGATTGATAAGCGCGACCTTGGGGCCGTTCAAAACCTCGTTGGGCTCGGTCCCGATCCCCGACTCGCGATTGGTCGCGAGCGTCACCAGCATCCGCCGCAAGCGCTCGAGAGCGAATGGCGCGATGAAGCCGCCACCATTCCATCGGTCGTCCATGATCAATGCCTGCTTTCCCAATTGGGCATAAAATTGGCGCACGAACTGCTGCAGACCCAGTTGTGCCATATCGGACATGTAGACGTACCCGACCCGGCCCTGCGGATAGCTTGTCGACCACCGCGCGATTGTGCGCGATCCAAGCCGATTCCCGCAGACTCAGCTCCTTCGCAACCGGCGTCACCACGATGTGACGACGCGCGCCGCCGGGATTGTCGGCGATCGCGAGATCCACCGTTGTGTTCTCATCTGCGAGTTGCAGCAGACTGTCCGGATCGGCCGGCGCCTTCAGTTCAGCGCCATTGATCGCCAACAAATAATTCCCGGCCTTCACATCGAGGCCAGGCTGAGCAAGCGGACTGCGGTAATCGTTGCGCGTGTTGTCGCCGGGATAGATTGTCGCGAAGCGGTAGCGGCCAGACGGGGCGTCGAGCGCCCAATCCACACCCAGCAGTGCGCTGTGCGCCGGCGGTGTGCTGTCGCCGTCGTCGCCGCCTCCGACATAGGTGTGGGAATTGCCGATCTCGCCCAGCATCTGCCCGATCAAATAATTTAGATCCTCGCGCGAGCCGGCGAGCGGCAGGAGCTTTCGGTAGCGGTCGTGCACGCCTTTCCAGTCCTCGCCGTTCATGAGCGGCGAGTAGAACAGGTCGCGCTCGAGCCGCCAGGCATTTTCGAACATTTCCGCCCATTCCAACGCCGGATCCACCTGCTCGCGCAGATGATCGAGCTTCAGCTCCTTCTTGGTCTCGGCGTCCTTGGCGGCGTCTGCCTTGACGGAGAGCACGGTGTAATTTTTCTCGTGCCTGATCAGCACGCGCCTCCCATCGAGCGACAAGGAATAGCTGTCCACATCCTCGGTCACCAGCGAGGATTTGCGCGTCTTAAGATCGAAAAAGCGCAACGCGGTCTTCTCTCCGTTGAGCATTCCCTCGATGAGTCCCAGTGGCTGCGTCAGGTAGATAATGTGATCGCCGCGCACGTCGAGTTGGGTGATATTCGCCGCATCGACGGGCAGAGCAACCGCACGTGCCATAAGACCGTCCAGGTCGATCCGTATCGGCTTGATCGGACCGACTGGTTGGGACGGCGACTCCCCGTCGGCCTTTTTACCATCATCGTCCTTGTCGGACTTGGCGGCTCGCCCGGGCTTCGCTTCATCTCCGCGCGCCGACGGGCTCTCGGAAGAGCCGCCGCTCGCCTCGTCCGACTTCGGCGCGACCGGCGATGCCGTGTCCCGCGCCAGCGATATCGCGTAAATCCCACCCGACTTCACGATCGCGAAATCGAACTCGACGTCCGATCCGACTGGATTCTCGTGGCGGCTCGATGTGAAATACAGATACTTGCCATCGGACGACCACGCGGGATTCGAATCGATCCCGCTGCCGTCTCCCAGGCGCGTCAGTTTATCCGTCGCCAGTTCATATAAAACGAGGTCGCGTCTGCGGCCCACCGCGGACAGGCTGAACGCCAGCCAGCGCCCGTCCGGCGAGAACGCCTGATCATGAATTTCATTGAGCTTGTCCTGCGCCACTTGTTTCGGCTTTCCCGCATCGGTGCCAACGATCCAGAGCCGGTGGGCGCCATCGGAAAATGCCAGCGTTTTCCCATCCGGGGAAAATATCGGTTGATAAAAATAGCCTTCCGCAAAGGACGTCAGGATTTTTTCCGGCCCCCCTTCCGCCGGACGTACGGCGATTTGCTGTGCGCCGCCGGCATCGGTGGTGTAGGCGATGGTCCGGCCGTCGGGCGACCAGGCCGGATGGTCTTCGTCCGCGCCTTGAGTGCTGGTGAGATTGCGCGTCGCGCCATTTTCGGTCGGTACGCTGAATATATCGCCTCGCGCCGAGAACAGCGTTCGCTTTCCGTTCGGCGCCAGCGCGAAGTCCACCTGGCCTGCCGGATCGATCGCGCGGATTTCGCCTTTGACGTCGGTCACATGGGGGCGAATGCGCAGACCATCGTCCGGTATGCTAAGGGGAACTTCCTCGAGGTGCTCGCTGGGCAAATCCAGTCGATAGAGCTTGCCCCCCTGCTGGAAAGCGATTGCGTCGCCGCCCAACGCGGGAAAATCGATATCGTAATCGGTGAAGTGAGTGACTTCCCGTGTCTGTTTGGTGGCCGTATCGATTACCCAGATGTTGGCTCGGCGGTGCGCGTCCTGATCCGAGAGATAGTAGATGCGATTGCCGTACCACATCGGCGAGGTGTTGGTGCCGGACCAATGCGTCAGTTGCTTGAGCTCACGCGTATTGAAGTCGTAGGTGAACACCTGCTGTGCGAGGCCGCCGTTGTAGCGCTTCCAGGTTCGGAAGTTTCGAAAGATGCGGTTATAGGCGATGCTGTGCCCATCGGGCCCAAAAGTTGCCAAGCCGACCTGCGCTATCGATTGCCAAGGGCGTCGGCAGTCCGCCCGCGACGGGAACTTCATAGAGATTTTGGATCCAGCTGTTCCATTGATCGCCCTTAGTCAGATAGACGACGCTCCGCGAATCCGCCGTCCATGTAACGACCATATTGTCCGGCCCGTGGCGGCCGCCGGTGCCTGCTTCCGTCGTGGGGTGGAATGTCAGGCGCCGCGCGGTGCCACCCGCGGCCGGAATCACCCAAATATCCGTGCCTGCTTTGCCTCGCCTCGGTATAAGCAATCCACTTGCCGTCCGGCGAGACTCTCGGGAACATGTCCTGGCCCGGTGCGCTCGTCAGGCGCACGGCCGTGCCGCCGCTTTTCGGCACCGACCACACATTGCCGTTTGCGACGAACACGATCCTGTCGCCGAAGGGCTGTGGGAATCGGGGCAGCGCCGCATGGCTGGCCATCAGCGGTGCCATAACCAGAAGAATAGTCGACAACAAACGATTGACGATCATCGATGAGCTCCACCTCGTGCAGTAGGCACGCGTTCTTTGTATCTGTTTGCGCGGTTGCCGGATACACCCGATGCGCTTGGCTCCACCACGCCCGTACCTTTTCTGCTGGCGCTTCGTTAAAGGCCACGATTGCGCCCATCCACGGCGCTAACGATTCAGACGGCAGCTGAGCGATATCCGCGGAACCGCAGAATATCAGTAGTCCGGATAACTGGCATTATCCGCAGTAGATGGCTGTCAATGCGCTCAACTTGGCTTATCCGTTCTGGAGCGCGCTGGATTGCGCGCTGAACTGGGCGAGCCGAACTGCAAGATAGTCAAACAGCGCACGCATGCGCGAGTTGCGCCTCAAATCACTGTGCATGACGATCCAGATTTCTAGCTCGATCTTGAATTGCTTGCTGAAAAGCGGCAGCAAATTCGGATCACGGCGGGCAATGCCGGTATGGCAAACGCCAATCCCAAATCCTGCACGCAGCGCGGCCAATTGCGCCAGATCGTTGTCGCAGCGAAATGCGAACAACTCTCGTGTGACGGGCACCGGCACGGATTTGAGAAAATCCCCCAATGGCGGAGCGCGATCGAATCCGATCAGTGTTTGGTTTGGCAAATCTTCCAATCGATCGGGGTACCCGCAGCGCTCAAGATAGCGGCGATGTGCGTAAAATCCGAGCGCCACCTTGCCCACCCGTTTAGCCAGCAGCGCTTTTTGCTGAGGTCTTACCATGCGTACCGCGATGTCGGCATCGCGCCGCAATAGATCCGCGATTTGATTGGACAACGATAACTCGATTGCTATCGCCGGAAATTCGGCGCGAAAGTCGCTTAGGATCCCGGGCAGCACTTCCACGCCGAGCACATCCGCGGCCGCAAGCCTCACCACGCCGCCCATTTCCTCCACATTGGCCGATCCCGTCCGTACAAAAGCGGCCGCTGCCGCCGCCATATCCTCGGCGTGTGAACGCAGTTTATGGGCTGCATCTGTGGGCAGTAACCCGGTCTGCGAGCGGGTAAAGAGTGCGCGGCCGCCTAGAGCTCGCTGCAGCGACGCGATGTGCCTTCCGATCGTAGGCTGCGTCAAGCCGAGGGAGCGTGCTGCCGCCGACAAACTTCCCAGCCTCAAAACCGCAAGAAATGAGCGATAGAGATCCCAGGCAGGTTCCACGTTGGCCATGCATTAATGTATAGCAGATATGCGGTGACCTGCAATTCTATTTAACGCGAAGCCCTGCCACCATGGCGTACCACTTAACCCAGGAGACGGACATGAAAAGCGTGATCAACACTCAATCTAACTTAGCGAAATTCATGGTGGCCGCCGCAATCGGCTGCACCGCGATCGGCGGGACAGCGCTGGCACAGGAGCCAACAGCAGCCGCGGCACCCGCGGAGCACGCACCGACCAATTGGTCGGTGACGTATCCGGTGCGATATTCGGACCTTGATGTTTCCACGATGCAAGGGGCAAAGACCCTCTATTTGCGCATTCGCTTTGCGGCGGAAACGCTTTGCGAGAGCGCCGCCACTTGGGGCAAAAAGGAGGGTCAGGCCTGCGTGAACAAGGCCGTCGGCGATGCGGTCGCGCACGTCAATCTCCCGCCTCTCTCGCAGTATCATCAGCTGCGCACCAAGGGTGACAAGGTCGGCCTCGTGCAGCTAGCAAACGCCAATTGATTTTGCTCCTCAATCACAATGCCGCGCAGCCGGGCATGCCTGCGCGGCATTGCAGTTACCGCACAGTATCTGACTGACTCTTAAGTAACACTTAACCCTATGACCTGCGTGGCCAGCGATCATCGGCGGCCAAGAACGCAATTCATGTGTGCCGAGGAGGAGTTTTCCCATGCCCGTGCTTCATCAGATGCAGATATCCGGCAACTGCTACAAGGTCCGGCTCGCCGCTCGTCAGCTCGGCGTAGCACTGACGCTCAAGAACTACGGACTGCATGACGGAGCTACGCGCAAGCCCGACTTTCTTTCCAAGAATCCGAATGGCCGCGTGCCGCTGCTCGAATTCGAGGATGGCCGCACGCTTTCGGAGTCGGATGCGATCTTGTGGTACTTGAGCGAGGATACCTACTTGGTGCCCGCCGACCGTTGGGGTCGCGCCGAGGTGCTGCAATGGCTGTTCTTTGAGCAATACAGTCACGAACCCTATATCGCGGTGGCCCGCTTCTGGCTCGCTTTCGCACCCAAAGAGGAGCTCGCGAAGAGGCAACATCTGATCCCCGAGTGGCATACGAAGGGCAATGCGGCGCTTGGCGTGATGCAGACTCACCTTGCAAAGCGCGACTGGTTCGCCGGCGGGCGCTACTCGATCGCGGACATCGCGCTCTATGGTTACACACACTGCGCCGCGGACGGTGGCTTCGATCTCGCCGCCTTTCCCGCAGTCGGCGCATGGCTCAAACGGGTCGCGAGCGAGCCTGGCCATGTGCCGCTCGAAGTTGCCTGGTGACGTCGCCCTCGATCCGCGCCGCGGTTCTGCCGAAGAGCGCGAGAACATCATGCGATTGGCCTGATCCTGATATGCAGGACATCGACGGCTGATCGAGGCCTTGTCGTGACGCGCGTACATCCCCCGCGCTAGTTCTCCACGACCGGCAACGCCACATACGATGCATCGGTGGAGGAATGATAGACACGTTGCGTCGCCTTTTTGTAGTCGGCGGGCTTCGCAAAGAAGATGCTGGGCACGTAGGTTTGCGGGTTGCGGTCATAGAGCGGAAACCAGCTGGACTGCACCTGCACCATGATGCGATGGCCCGGCAGGAACACGTGATTGTTCGCCGGTAGATGAAGCGATAGAGCAACGGCTTGTTGGGTTCAGGCTTGGGTTGACGAAGCTGTCGCGATAGCGGCCCCGCAAGATGTCCATGCCGACCGCGAGCTGATAGCCGCCCATTTCGGCTATCGGCCACCTGATCCGGATAAACGTCGATCAGCTTCACCACCCAATCGCTGTCCGTGCCGCTGGTCGAGGCAACAAGATGCACTTCGGGCTTGCCGCTGATTTTCAAGGGCGCCGTCAGCACCTCCGACTGGAGAACGTGAGCACATCGGTGCGGCCGGAGGCTTCGCGCTGATCATCGACCAGCCATTGCGACCACGTCTGCCCATGTTCGTATCCAACCGGCTGGATGGGCCGAGCGCGAAAGGGTACGGGGTGCGCGGGATCGGATACGTACTCTGAGTAACTCGGCGCCGTCCGGACGGCCGGGTAAATCGAAGCTTTTGATCGGGCTGCAAGTACAAGGCGCGACTCTGAGACCGCACAACCGCTTTTCGCACGCCAGGGGCCAGCGGTCGAGCCGGCGCCATTGATTCGTGCCGGTCTCAAACGCCGTGACCGGAGCGAGATTGGCCTTCGGCGCACCGTCCTTTAGGTACTGCGCGAGGAAGGGACGCAATACCTGCTCGCGAAAATACTTGCGCGGTATCGCTGCCGAAGCGGATCGCGCCGAGGGCGCTGCCCTCCTCAATTTCCTGGCCGTGATGCCAGGGACCCAGCACCAGCTTCACCATGTCCCCGCGAAGGTCCTTGGGTTTGATGGCCGCGTAAACCGCGAGCGCACCATAGCTGTCTTCCTGATCCCACAGGCTGTGCACCAGCATGACCGGGACGTTCAGCGGCTGCACAGCAAGCAGTTTGTCCACCGCCTGGTCGCTCCAGAAGGCGTCATAGGTGGGGTGCGCGATCACCTTGTTCCAAAAACCCAGCTGCTCCATGCCGTAACGATGGCCGAGTTCCCCGGCCGAACGCCTGCATGAACAGGTCGTAGTCATCGTGATAGTTGGTCCACCATTTGATGGTGTTATCGCGGCTCGCCACCTGCTCATAGATATAAGACATGTTCGGCGTCCGAAACGCGCCATTGTGAAACCAGTCATCGCCCATCCAGCCATCGACCATGGGGTTCATCGGCACGGCGACCTTGAGCGCCGGGTGCGGATTGATGAGCGCCATCAAGGGTTCAAAGCCATCGTAAGAGATGCCGAGCGTTCCCACCTTGCCGTTGCTCTCCGGCACGTTTTTCACCAGCCACTCGATCGTGTCATAGGTATCCGTGGCATCGTCCACCGGCGTCGGATTCTGAGGCCCATGCGGTGGGCGGTTCATTACGTAGTCGCCTTCAGATCCGTACTTTCCGCGAACGTCCTGCACGACGCGGATATAGCCGTCCTCGACGATGACATCGGTCGCGTTATCGTAGCCTTCCAGCATGGGAGCGAGGTGCCCGCTGTGCACGTGACTCGTCAACTCCTTCGCGTCGTACGGCGTGCGCGTCAGCAGCATTCCAGCCTGCTTGGCGCCCTTGGGCACCAGAATGACAGTGTGCAGTTTCACTCCGTCGCGCATGGCGATCATCACATCGCGCAGCGTGTACTCGTAACTGTCCGTGACCGGCGCGAACTTCTGCGGCGTCTCACTCGGATAATTCGGGTACAACGGCTTCGGTGGATCATCGGCAGGTACCGCCACGCTCGCCGTGAGCAGAAGCACGACGATCAATCCGCGCCAGCCGCAGGCATATCGCATCAAATTCATGAGGTCTCCCCGATTCTTTATATTGCTTAATGTAACCGCATCCCTAAATTTCTGTCCGCATATCGTATTGCCCCTGCTCTTTATATAGGCCTGCTTTCTCCCTGAGCGGCCCCCTTGCGGGGGGCCGGCCAGCAAACCCGCATGCCGGCTTAGAGGTACCACCGATTACAAGCCGATTTTCTGCAATTGACCGATGTGCTCCCACCCCTGCTGGGGTTTGGTCGCCACGTCAATATAGAGCTCATCTTCTTTCGACAAACCGGCAGCGCGCTCGACCGCAAAATTGCCGCTCACTTGCTCGGGACTGAGCTTGTACATGCCCCCGGAGATTGCGTCTATCCCTAAGCCGAGCAAACCGCCGATGGCAATATTCCCCCACACCCAGCCACTGACGCTACGTGTGATCGTAGTCTCGTAGGCCTGATACCCTGGCATTAGCAGTTTCACGGTGTGGGTATCTTTCCGGCGCAGTTTTGCGACCACCGGAGTTTCTCCCATCTTGACGTTGTCCACCCAGACTTCTGCACCCGTGGGCGAACTTAAGATGCCGACCTCCTGACGCATGCCGTGAATGATGGTGGCGCACGCGCTTAAGCACAATCCTGCCAGCGCACCGCACATCACCAGGATCAGCGCGAAACCTTTTCTTGACCGACCACAGCTTGATTCAACGTTATTCATAAAGCCTCCCTGAAAAAAAATTGAACGCATGATCTCTTTCGACGCGTTCAATCTGCAGTCGCGCCGGGGTGCTCACAACACGACCTGCGTGCGTATCGCTTCGCGCCACCCCCGGTATCGCTTTCCGATACGAAAACACTGCGAGTACCTGCTAGAATGAGGGCGAATTTCATTGTTGCTCCCTCGAATTACCTACCCGGATAGGCAGCATTGCGCCGCTAGCGTCATCTTCTATGGCAACGAGAGATGGAATTCCGGATCAGTACTGATAAGAAATGAAAATTGCCCGCATCGTTGTTTACCAGGTTGACCTGCCGTTGAAGGAAGCCTCCTATAATTGGTCCGGCGGCAAATCCGTTTCTACTTTCGACAGCACCGTCGTCCGTGTGGAGACCGATGCGGGAATCGCCGGCTACGGCGAATCTTGTCCTCTAGGTCCCGTGTACCTGCCGTCCTACGCCGCCGGCGTGCGCAGCGGCCTTGAGGAACTCGCGCCGCATCTCATCGGCGCCGACCCGACGCAACTCGCGCTTCTCAATCAATTGATGGATGCCCATCTCAAGGGCCATCCCTATGTGAAATCCGCCGTTGATCTTGCCTGCTGGGATATTCTCGGAAAAGTAACAGGCCAGCCCGTGTGCAACCTGCTCGGTGGCCGATTCGGTGAAGCTATCACCCTGTATCGCGCGATTTCACGCCAGGACCCCGAGGCCATGGCAAGGAACGTGGCTGCGTATCGAGCGGAAGGCTATTCCCGCTTTCAATTGAAAGTCGGATTCGGTGCCGATGCGGACATCGAACGCATCCGCGCCGTATCCAAGATGCTACGCGCGGGGGACCGGCTGGTTGCGGACGCCAATACCGGCTGGCTGCCCCACGAAGCTCTACGAGTCGTCCGCGCCGTACGCGATATCGATGTATATATCGAGCAGCCCTGCCTCACCTACGAGGAGTGCCTCAGTGTGCGCCGCCACTGCGACCATCCCTTCGTGCTGGATGAAGTGATTTCCGATATTGGCAGCCTGATTCGGGGCCATGCGGATCAAGCCATGGATGTGGTGAATTTGAAGATCAGCAAATTTGGCGGTCTGACCAAGGCGAGGCTGGCTCGTGATATTTGCGTGGAACTGGGTATCGGCATGACGCTGGAAGACACCTGGGGCGGGGACATCGTGACTGCTGCGATCGCACACCTCGCGCACAGCACGCCGGAGGAGTTTCGCTTCACGAGCACGGATTTCAACAGCTATGTCTCAGTGAGCATCGCCGAGGGGGCACCGCAGCGGCACGACGGCAAGATGCAGGCGTCGACGATGCCCGGCTTAGGAGTGCAGCCAAGGCTCGAGGTCCTGGGTGCGCCGGTGCTGGACATCCGTTAGGAAGCCGGCGCAGCAAATTCCAAAGCTGCTGTAGTCTTGCGGCCACCCGGCAACCAAGCTATCGATACTTTGGATTGCGATAAACTTCCCGGCCTCCGACATACGTAGCCAAGGCTTTCATGTCTTTTATCTTGTCTACCGGAACGCTCAGGAAATCATCCGTGAGCACTGCGAAATCAGCCAGCTTTCCAGGCTCGATTGAGCCCTTGCGGTTTTCCTCGCCGATCAGCTTTGCATAATTGATGGTGACGAGGTCCAATAAAACGCGCCGATCAGCAATGCGCTGATCTGCGCCATACACGCCATCCGAAATAGTATTGCGGCTGGCAAAGTGATAAAGCTCCCAAAATGGATTGAACGGTATCACCGGGGTGTCGGTGCCGCCAGTCACCAGCAAGCCCGCGTCTAGATAGGTCTTTACCGGTGTCACCTCGCTGGCCAGATCCCAGCCCCAGTACTTCTTCAACACCGGCGCCGCCAAATAAAGATGGTCCTGCGTCGACACCATCAACCGCAGCTGCTGCATGCGCCTGACCAAGTCAGGCCGGATCACGAAGGCGTGCTCGATAGCCCAGCGCTTGCCGATGAGTGGCTGGTCGGCATTGGCTTGTTCATAGCCGCTGAGGACTTGTTCCACTGCCGCATCGCCCACCGCATGGGTCGTAGCCCGCCACCCCCGGCGATTGATTTCCTTTACAACGGTGTTGTAGCTATCGGGCGGGGTCGTGGTGAGCCCTGAATAAGTGCCGCCTTTGCCGTACGGCTCCTGATAGGGACGGGACAGGTGACCCCCTTCAAACCCGCCATCGACACCTAATTTGATGCCGCCGATCCTGACCCAATCATCGCCCTCGTCTTGGGCGAGGCCCCACCCGGCGATGCCCCGATCCACATCCTCAGCGCTGCGAAAGCCGAACCCTGGCAAGTACACGGTGTAACGCACGGTCAGCTTGTGTTCTGCATCGGCTTGTTTCCAAAATTTCACGGCCTCGAGCATGTCGCCCTTGTAGAAGCCCGGGATGCGCAGCGAGGTCAGCCCGTAGGGATTGACCGCTTTTTGCGTCGCTAGAATGTCGTCCATGCTCAAGGGCTTCTCAGGCGGCAGTGGCACCAAACGCTTGGCACTGTCGAACAATTCACCGGTCAGCTCGCCGCCGGCATCCTTGGAAATCTGACCGCCCGCAGGCACGAGCGTGTCCTTGTTGATGTTCCATTTCTTCAAGGCAACATCGTTGAGAATGTAAGAATGCCCGCCCCGCGCCAGCACCACGGGATTGTTTGGTGCGGCCTGATCGAGTTCCTTGGCGGTCGGCAGCCGCTGCTCTTTCAGCTGCGCTTCATGCCAATCGGAATTCGATTTGATGATCGCCCCGGCCGGCATGCTTGCAGCTGCGTTCGCGACCACGGTCAGAAGCTCCGACAGGGAGCGGACGTGCGACAGATCAATTCCGCTGCCCCCGCCTTCGCTGTGGAAATGATCGTCGCTCAAGCCAGGGGTGACGAAATGGCCCTGCAGGTCGACAACTTTCGTGCGCGCGCCGATGAGCTTCTTCATCGCCGATGTCGAGCCGACAGCCGCGAAACGATCAGCCGTTACCGCAAAAGCTTCGACCACCGTGTTGCCTGCGTCTGCGGTGAAAACCTTGCCGTTGAGGTACACCGCGTCAGCGGGAACCGCCAGCGCTGCCCCCGCCGAGGCCAACAGTGCCGTTAACAAATAAGTCCCGCTCAGGATCTTAGTCACACGGGAGATTTTAGCTGAGTTCGCCTCCAGTACTTAAGCCAGATAGACGTGAGCCCGGCGCCTTCAGACAATTGCGCGATCATGCAGCGCCTGCGCGGCCTGCATCAGCCCCCGCCGGATCCCGGTCCTCGACACCAGCCTGGCGCCGGAGCTGAGCGTGAATGCAACCGCACCGTGGCGGAGCTTTTCAGCAAACAGGACTCGCGCAAAATTGATCAACGTTGATCGGCGAATATATTCGAACTCTGCGTCGCGCAGCGCGGAGGCCAACCGCTTCAGTGTGTCGCGACGGACATATTTCTGATCGCCAACATGAATATGCACATAGTTGCCGTCGGCTTCGATGTAATCCACATCGTCGACGGGAATAAAGTATAGCCGCTGAGAGTTTTCGCCCATCAAGCGCGCCGGCGATCTGCGGCGTGTGCTCTGCGTCGACATTAGAGCTTGGGCCGCAGCAGCTGAAGCGTGGCGCATTGCCCCCGACAACGCCGATGCCGATTTGCGCTTCTCACGAGCCTTCTCGATCGCAGTGGTGAACCGATCTGCACTGCCGCGCTTCATAGGAGGACATCCGCTCCAATACTTCACTATATGGCGAAGTATGCAAGATGTCTAAGCGCGTGTCAACCCGCCCTGTTTCAGTGACGAACGGCCCAGTCGCGCAGGCAACCGAACTGCAAAACCGTACAGCGGCTGAATCGTCACGCGAAATTTGCGCTTCATCACGTGATTCGCTCACTCGTGTCATATCGCAACCGCTGCCGAAAGACTCTGCGAGAATTTGCGATGGACTGCTCCTACGATGGATTCGAGGGAGACTTCAGATGGCCTCTGCGGCCGAGCATGATTCGACAGTCATTAGAACTTGCCGCCTGAAGGTAAAGACGGAAAGTCATGCATGGCTCGATGCGGCGGCGGTGGAAGTCAACCAGGTTTGGAATTGGGCCAATGCCACGAGCTATAAGGCGGCGTATCCCTTCTCTGGTTCTGGAAAGTGGCTCAGCGGATATGATTTGGACGGCCTTTGCGTCGGCGCGTCGCAATGCTTTAAGCACATAGGCTCCGACACGATCCAGCGGGTGAATGCGGTGTTTGCAACCCGCCGGCAGCAGTTTAGGAAACCAAAACTTCGCTGGCGGGTAAGCAAAGGACCTAAGCGCTCGCTGGGGTGGATCCCCTTCAAGGCGGCGCAGCTCAAGCGCAAGGGTAAATCTCTGCGCTTCTCTGGTAAGGCCTTTCGCGTGTTCGAACGAGATTCGCTCGAGGAAGTCACATGGAAGTCAGGCTGCTTCGCCCAGGATGCGGTCGGTGACTGGTGGCTGTGCTTAGCCGTAGAGCGCACCCTGGTGCAGAGCGTGGCGGCGTCGCGTGACTCGGTCGGGCTGGATCTGGGGCTCGAGGATACGGTTGCCACCAGCGATGGCGATAAGCTTGAGGCAGGTTATTTTTATCGACACATTGAGCAGAAGATTGCTCAGGCTAGGCGGCGCGGCCACACCCGACAGGCCAAGCGTCTGCAGCGCACCGCGACGCGTTGCAGACAAGATGCCTTGCATAAGTATTCCCGGAAAATTGTTGATCGCTATCAGAGTATTCTCATCGGCGATGTGAGCAGTCTCAAGCCCGTCACGACGCGCAAGTCAAAGTTTGCGCTTGGGTCGGGCTGGGGCATGCTCAAAACGCAATTGCAGTACAAGGGCCAGCAGGCCGGCAGAAGCGTGCGCATCGTCCACGAGAGCAGCACGGCGCGAACATGCAGCAGCTGTCAGGCTTTTACCGGCCCATCAGATCTTCGCATGCTCGCTGTAAGGATTTGGGTGTGCAGCAAGTGTGGTGACATTCATGACCGTGATGTCAATGCTGCGAGAAACATCCTATCCGCGGGGAGGTGTCCCCCGTCCGTTAATGGAAACGAGTCTTCACCCACAGCTGTGCCGACAAGCCTGACAACCGTCAACCCAAGGCTTAGGATCAGCACGCTCACGGTGGCGGCATGAGCACCGGATGCCAATTCGCTGACTGTCGCTGCCTTGCCGGAGCCGGAAGCATTCTCCGCTAGGAGAGTTCTCCGGCCTGACAGCCGAGCGATATCTTCAAGCGCCGTGCACGCGGCAACTCCCCATGTCTTTTCGATACGCGCACGTGCGCTCGCATCAATCAAACGCGAACTTTACATCCCACAATAATCTGCGTGCGTCCTTACGAACACTTCGTTCAACACAAAGCGCGCTTGCGTCGTCACATTTTGGGGCGCCTCGACATTGATGCGCCTATTCTAAAAGCCGCCGGCCGCATGCGAACTCGGACAACAACATGATGCATTTTTTGCGCGTGCGGCGAATATCCGCCATGAATTTCAAGGGAGCAGCAAATGGGGAATAATCGCAAAATGCAGTATGCAATCCGCGCCGCCATCGCAATGGCGGGCGCGACTGCAGCGGCACCGGCCGCATTTTCGCAAACCGCGGCGGCGACCACCGAGCCCGTACCGGAATTGCAAGAAGTCGTGGTGACCGGATCGCGCATTCAGCAAAATCCGAACGATGTATCGATCAGCCCGATCATCAGCGTCACGGCGCTCGAGATCGCGCAAACCGGCTTGGTGCGCACTGAGGACTTGCTGAACAACCTGCCGCAGGTCGTGGCGGAGAACAGCTCCGGCCAATCGATCAGTTCGAACGGCACGGCCACGGTCAGTTTGCGCGGCCTAGGCTCGCAGCGCACCTTGGTGCTCATCGACGGCAGGCGCATGGCGCCGGGCGGCGGCAACGGCAACCTGGGCAGTGCCGACATCAACCAGATTCCCGCGGTCATGATTCAGCGCGTCGACGTGCTGACAGGCGGTGCATCCGCGGTGTACGGCGCCGATGCCGTCGCGGGCGTGGTCAACTTCGTCATGGATACGCATTTCCAGGGCGTACGATTGGACGCGGATTACGGCTACAACAGCTACAAGAACGACAACCAGCAATATCTTGGCCTGCTGGCGGGAGCGGGTGACCAGATACCGCCGGGCACCACCAATGCGGGTGCCAATCGCAGCGCCTCCTTCCTCGCCGGCTCGAATTTTGCCGACGGCAAGGGCAATGCCACGGTGTATTTCACCTACTTGAACAGCTCGCCTGCGGTCGGCTACCAGTACGACTATGCGGGTTGCACGCTCAATACCCCGAGCAAGCTGCCCGGTCCCGGCGGCCTGCAGTGTGGCGGCTCGAGCTCGAGCGCCACCGGTCGCTTTCTGGAATTGGGCAAGGTCGGCGCCAGCAATTTCTCGACCCTGGCCGATGTGACCGTGGCCAAAAATGTCCCCGGTGGGGCGTTTGCTCCCTACACCGCGGCGGATTCCTACAACTATGGGGCCTTGAGCTACCTGCAGCGCCAGGCAGACCGCTACACGGCCGGCGCATTCTTAAACTACGACGTCAACGATAGTGCGAATGTGTACTCGGAGTTCATGTTCGCGCGCAATACCTCGCAGGCCGCGTACGGCCCCAGCGGTGCCTTTGCATTCGCGACACCGGTGATCAGCTGCGCAAATCCGCTGCTCAGCGCGCAAGAAATGGCCACCCTGTGCTCGCCGGCCAACATTGCAGCGAATCAGGCCACATTCGGCCCGGGGGGTCCCAGCGCCAACCCGAACGTGACGGGTAACAATATCTTGTTATACCTCGCCCGCCGCAGCGTCGAGAGCGGTCCGCGCCTCGACAACTACTCCTCGAACAACTTTCGCGAGGTGCTCGGGATCAAGGGCAAGATTGCCGAGCCGTGGAGCTACGATGCGTATGCTCAGGTCACTATTACACAAGTAGCTGACATTCAAGGTAACTACCTCGGCACGACGCAGATCGACAATGCGCTCAACGTGGTCCCGAACCCGGCGGTCGGCGGCGTCGCGACTCTTCCCACGGGTGCACCGGTCTGCGCCTCGGTCCTCAATGGTTTCGACACCCGCTGCGTACCGTGGAACATCTATCAGCCGGGCGGAGTGACCGCGGCGCAGCTCGCTTACCTGCAGGTTCCGTCGACCTACGCGACTACGGAGACGGAATATATTGCACACGTGGACGTCACGGGTGATCTTGGCAAGTACGGCATCCAGATCCCGACCGCCTCCAGCAGCTTGATCGTCAACCTCGGTGCCGAGTGGCGCGAGGAAAAGTACGAATTCAACCCCGACTACATCGTCACTAATAATTTAGCGGCAGGCGGCGCCGGTGCTGAGCCACCCGTTAACGGCCAGTTCCGTGTCGGCGAGGCCTTCACCGAAATGACGTTGCCCATCATGGACGACAAGCCCGGCGCCTACGCGCTGTCGGTGAACGCCGGCTACCGCTACTCGAGCTACACCGACGGTTTCGATACCAACACCTACAAGATTGGCCTCGAATGGGCACCGATTAAAGACATACGATTCCGCGGCGGCTACAACCGCGCGATTCGTGCACCCAGCATCGACGAGCTGTTCAGTCCGCCGTTCGTCGGTGCGGGCGGTACCGCGGATCCCTGCTGGGGAGCGGCAGTCGGTGGTTTAGTGAATGGCCACACATTGCAATTCTGCGAAAACACCGGTGTGACGCCGGCCGAGTTCGGCCACATCCTTGCGAACCCCGCGGCACAGATCAACACGTCAATTGGCGGCAATCCGAACCTCACCCCGGAAAAGGCCGACACCTATACGGCGGGCTTCGTGTTGCAGCCGAGCTTCCTGCCGAACTTTGTCGCGTCCGTCGACTACTACGACATCAAGATCCAGAACACGATCACGCAGTTAAGTTCGAACACGATCATCAACAATTGCGGTCTTACCGGCCTGGCTACGCTCTGCGCTCTGATTCATCGCGGCGCGGGCACGGGCTCGTTGTGGTTCCTCACTAGTGAATTCGTGGATGCGAACGAGGTCAATATCGGTACCGTCACCACCAAGGGCGTGGACGTTTCATCCCATTACTTGTACGACATCGGGGCCATGGGCAAGTTGACATTTAATCTCGCCGGGACCTACACCAATAGCTTCGATACCCAGCCGCTGCCCACCAGCGCGTCCTTTGACTGCGTGGGATACTACGGAACCACCTGCGGTGCGCCAATCCCAAAGTGGCGCCATGTGCTCGGAACCACCTGGGCGGCGCCGTGGTGGGGACTTGATATGACCTTGCGGTGGCGCTACATCGGACCCACCAATTCCGACCGAACCAGTTCAGATCCGCAGCTGTCGCAGACTTATTTGGCGTCCGACTCGCACATCGGCGGCTACACCTACCTGGACTTCTCGGCGTCGATCCCGATCGGCAGTGCCGTCAACTTTCGGTTGGGCGTGAACAATATCTCCGACAAGGCGCCGCCGGTCGTCGCCAACGGCAACTATTCGGACTGTCCGAATACGTCCTGCAACGACAACACCTGGGTTGGAACCTACGACACCATGGGCCGCTACATCTACGCACATATCACCGCGAAGTTCTGATATGGCCCCGAATGGAGGATACTTCCTGGGTAGGAACTAAAACGGGCCGCCCCACTCGCTCGCCGATTGGGCGCGGCCCCAAAGGAAACATGAAGCAAGAGATATCCGAGGGCGCCGCAACTCGAACTCTGGTGCTGGCCGCATTGCTTGGTTTGGCAGGGCAGGCGCACGCACAGGAGGCAAAGACACCCTACCCCCGTATGGCGCCGCCGGCCCAGTATTTCATGACTGATCAAAATGCCGAGATCGCCTTGGCACGTAGTGCAGCCCCGGCGTCCATCTCTCGCGATGCCACGGTCCTCGTGCTCAAGCCGCGCGGCTATGAGATCGCGGTGAAGGGCAGCAATAATTTTGTTTGCGTTGTGGAGCGATCCTGGATGTCTCCATTTGACTCCCCCGAGTTTTGGAATCCGAAAATGCGAGGCCCCATCTGTTTCAATCCGCCGGCAGTGCGGTCGGTTTTGCCACTTACTTGCAAGCGAACAGAGATGGCTCTGGCGGGTTTGTCCAAGCCGCAGATGATCGCTCGTCTTAAAAAGGCAATCGAACACAAAGAAATGCCGGCATTGGAACCCGGAGCGATGACCTACATGATGTCGAAGGAAAGTTACCTGGGCGATGAGGTTGGGCACTGGCACCCGCATCTGATGTTTTATAGCCCAAGGTCGGACGGTGCTGATTGGGGTGCGGATCTTCCGGGCTCACCGGTTCTGCTGAACCCGGAGTTTCAAACCTCGCCCGAAGCATTGACCAGTGTCATGGTTCAGGTGCTCAAATGGTCGGACGGAACGCCAGCCTGGATACAGACGCAGTGATCTCGAGCAGGTTGTTGACAGTCTAGCCGCTACGGTTCATGCTTTCCCATATGGTGAACTATCAAATGCGGCTGGACCGCACCTTCATGGCGCTGGTCGATCCGACGCGGCGGGCGATCCTGGCGCAACTTGAGCGCAGGGACGGCGCGTCCATCAGCGAGTTGGCGAAGCCTTTCACCATCCGGCTGCCGGCGGTGATGAAGCATCTCGACGTGCTGGCGGATGCCGGGCTCGTCACGCGCTCAAAATCCGGCCGTACGGTGACAGTGCGGCTGCGGCCGCAGCCGATGCGCGAGGCGATCGAATGGCTGCAGCGTTACGAGCGATTCTGGTCGAGCCGCCTCGACCGGCTTACCGCCTATGCCGAGCGCAAGGAAGCCGAAGCGCGAAGAAAGGGCCGGCGATGACGAGTCTCACGCTGGTAAGGCGCATCAAGGCGCGGCCGCAGGTCGTCTTCAATGCCGTCACAACCGCCGAGGGCATCGCGCAATGGTGGGGCCCCGATGCGGGGCCGGTGCTGGTCGCGGAGGCTGATGCGCGCGTCGGCGGCTGCTATCGCTTGCGCTTCCGGACGCTGCGCGGCACCGAGCACGAGAGCAGCGGTGAGTTTCTCGAAATCGATCCGCCGAAGCGGGTCGTCATGAGCTGGCGCTGGAAAGGCGGCTTGGAAGATCCAGGCGAGTCGCGTATTGAGATCACGCTGCGCGCCACGCCTGACGGTACGGACCTGACCTTTACACACTCGCAGCTTAATGATGAAGAATCGAGCCGCAGTCACGAACAAGGTTGGGCTGGGTCGCTTCGCAAGCTCGAGGCCTACTTGGCAAAGGGCGAAGCGCTTCAAGCCTGAGGATCAGCCATCGTATTTCACGCATCCCCGAGCACTTTTAGAGCTGCTTCGACGCGATCATCCTCCACGAGCAATTGCACGCCCGCCGTTCCGCCTTCCATGCCGACGCCAACACCGACGACGACGGCGGATACGCCAGCAGCGTCCAACGCGATTCTCGCCACATCCGCTTCGATCCTCGTCGAATATGTTTTTATGGTCTGCATCGATACTTGCTCCTCGCCTATTCGTAGTGCTTGAGTCGCGGCCAAATAAAGGAGAACGGGACCTTCGGATCGCGCAGTATGTAAATCGGCCCGGTCTCGTAGGGCATGGCATAGGGGTTGTCGATCTCGCCTGCGACCTCGACACGGCGGTACACCGGAAGAAGACCTTCCCAATAGGGTCCCAGGATAATCAGCACGCTGCCATCGTGCCCTTGCGGCCCCCAAAGAAAGTAGTTGTTATGCCCGCTGATGGCGGCAGGTAATCCTAATGGCGGCCCGAAGATGTCGATCGCGGCCGCCTCGCCGTAATCGAGGCCAAGGAAAACCGCTTTTGCCCGGTCCGCCGGCGGTAACGCGTTGTAGACGGCGGCGACCTGCGCCGCCATCTCGCGCCAGCCATGCTGATCGGCGAAGTGTTGCGGCAAAGGACCCAGCTTCTGGTGCTCAGCGGCCGTTGCAGAGGGAGCAATCCCGAGCATGGTGCTATAGGCGATGAACACTTTTTCCGGGAAGATCGGGATGGCCATCGGCGCCGCGACGGCTCCCGCTACTGCCACGGTGATAAGGGCAGCGCGGCGCAAGCGAGCGCTTTGCAGCCAGCCCTCAACGACAACTGCACCTAGACCTAACAACGTCGGATAGAGGGGCGAGATGTAGTAAGCCTTGCCATGCGTGATGACGAAGAAGGCAAATAGAAGCGCATAAGCGATCGGAAAGGCGCGGTACACGGCAAGTTTTGGCCGCCGCGAACAGGTCCACAGGCCCGCAATCCACACAGGCGCAGCTAGCGGTCCCATCAATAACAGCTGTTGAACGAAGAACGCCACCGGCGAGAGGGCGACATTCTTTCCGTTTACCGCGGCCTTGCCGAGTTCGAGGAAGGGCCAGCCATGTGCCTGCTGCCACAGCACATTTGGCAAAACGAAGATGGCGCCGATGAGGGCACCCACATAAAGCCACGGGCGCAGCAGCGAGCGGCGCTGGGGTGTGGCGAGAAGACCGATACCGAGAGCCGCCACATAGAACGCCATCGCATACTTGCTCAGCAGACTTACGCCTACCACGACGCCGAGGGGAATCCACCAGCGCTCATCCCCGGTTTTCGCGAGGCGCACCAGGAACCATCCGCAGGCAAGCCACGTGAGCGGCTGGAAGGTTTCGGTGGTGAAGAGCAATCCGGTGGCGAGAAACTGCGGACTGCAGAGGACGCATAGACCCGCGAGCCATTGCGCGAAGCGCCCGCCGCCCACCGCCCGCGCGAATTCGGCCGACAGCGCCACCGCTGCCGACAGGGCCAGCGCGGGTACCAGCCTGAATCCAACCAGAAAATTGCCGAACAGCGCGTGCGACCACGAGGCGAGCATCGGGATCAATGGCGGCTGATCGACATAGCCCCAGTCCGGCCGGTTGCCGCAGACGATGAAATAGAGTTCATCGCGGAAGATGCCGTAGCCGCCGTTGAATATCAGGTGGATCGCAAAGCTTGCGACACCCAGAACCAGCCAGGGTTCGCGTCCGATCAACCCAAAACTGCGTTTATCGCCGTCGATCATCCTTCCCTCAAAATGCGTGACTTCAAGCGTGCTTGACCGCATTGCGCGCTGTGCGCTTCTCATGCCAGGCCGCGCGGCTCTGTCCCCAGATCTCCACCGAGGTAGCGATCGGTTCGGGCAGAAGCCCAAGACCCGTGAGCGTAGAGCCGAGCTTGCGCGCAACCGCCTGTGAGGCGGCATTTTTTGCATCGATCGCGTGAATGACCTCGTTCCAGCCAAGTTCATCAAATGCCCAATCGATCGCCGCCGTCGCTCCCTCGACCGCGTACCCACGGCCCCAGCAATCGCGGATGATGCCCCATCCGACCTCGGTACCCGGCCAACCCTCCGGCATCCAGGGTCCGAGGCGACCGATCCATCGCTGCGTCGATCGCTCGACGACCGAAAACATGGAAAAGCCTTGCATCTGCCACGCTCCGGCCACCGTCATGAAGCCGCGCCAAGCGAGCGCACGCGGCTGTGCTCCGCCCAGAAACCGGGTCGCATCGGGATCGGCCATGAATGCCGCCCACGCTTCGAAGTCCTGCATCTCAAGTGGCCGCAGAAGCAATCGCGGCGTGAGAATTTGCAGCTTGGTAAAGTCCTTTGCCATCTCGCACCTTTCGCTTAAGGGCAGAAGGACGAGATTATTCTGATCTCTTAGCGGGACGCAATGATCCGCGGTGTGCCTAGGGTAAAGTGTTCGCCGCGTCACCGGTACCAGACTCTTCGGAGGTGTTCGATGCTTCGCCAGCTGTTTCTAATCCTTGGGCTCTCCCTTGCGCTTGAACTGGCCGCCGAGGCCCAGCAACCCGGGGCCGTGCCCAACCCGCTCCCCTCCAGCGCCGGGACAGCCTACGTGATCCGCGCCGGGCAATTGATTGATCCGGAAAGCGGAACCGCTTTGGCCAACCAGATGATCGCCATCAAAGACGGCAGAATCGTCGAGATCGGCTCCAACGTCTCGATCCCGCAAGGCGCAGAGACCATTGATCTATCGCTGTACTCCGTGCTGCCCGGATTGGTGGATGCGCACAACCATCTGGCATTGACGTACAAGAAAGTGCCGGAGAACGACATCTACTACTACACGTATATTCAGGAGTCGACGGCGCTGCGGGCGATTCAGGCGGCGTCCAACGGCATGCAGATGCTGTCTTCGGGATTTACCGTCGTGCGCGACCTGGGAAACAACGGGCTTTATGCCGACACGGCATTGCGCCAGGCGATTGAGCAGGGATGGATCCCCGGACCCACCCTCATCAATTCCGGCATCATCATCGGCGGCTCGGGCGGTCAGTTCTACCCGACGCCGGAGATGTACAAGGAGCACAACATCATCTATCCCGAATACCTCGACGCCGACACACCGGATGAGATCATCAAGGCAGTACGGCAAAACGTTCTCTTCGGCGCCAAGGTCATCAAGATCTGCGTGGACTGCAAGCCTTACCCGTACTCCGTGGAGGACATGAAGCTCTTTATCCGTGAAGCGGCCAACGCCGGAGGGCTGAAAGTCGCGGGGCATGTGCAAACGCAGGAAGGGGCGCGGCGCGCGATCGAGGCCGGGATCTGGTCGATCGAGCACGACACGGCCTTGACCGATGAGCTCCATAAGCTGATGGCGAAAAAGGGCATCTGGCGGGTAGGCACAGAAACGCCGTTCACAGAGTATCGCGGCACCCAGGAGAGATTCGACCACACCGTGCAGGGGATGAAGTCGGCCTGGGCCAACGGCGTCAAAATGGCGTTTTCCACCGACGCCGACTACTACGTGCCGGGCATGAACCGCGGCCAGGTGGTCATCAACTTCTTGAAGAGTTGGAAAGCGTCCGGCATCCCGGACAAAGAGATTCTGAAAATCATGACGGTGAACGGTTACAAGGTCTGCGACATCTACGACACGCGCGGGCCTGTAAAGCCCGGCTTTCCCGCCGACATGATTGCCGTCAAGGGCAACCCGCTGCAGGACGTTGACACTTTGCGCAGCGTGGTGTTCGTGATGAAAGACGGACTCATCTTCAAGCGCGATGGTGTCATGACGCCGGAGCGGTTCCTGCATGGTGGTCCGGTGAATGGATGGAGGATTCATTGATTCCGGGAGGAACGCCAACGACACCTGCAAGGCACAGGGCAAAAAAGCCTTGATTTCTTGATTCCAAGCAGATTTCGCTATGCGGCGGGGAAATCGATGAAACCGCGCATCACTTGGACGGCGTGGCCCGCGATGTGAACGGCCGTGACTGCCCCATCGCGTTTCTCGGTCCGTCCCAGCAATAAACTCGGCCGGCCCATCTCGATGCCTTGTTCGATGCGCCAGGCAATCTCGCCGTCGCGTTCGGTTCGAAGAGTCGCAAGAAGTGCAACAGTTGCGGCGGCGGCGCTGCCGGTTGCCGGGTCCTCTGGTATGCCATCGAGCGGTGAGAACATGCGGGCATGCAGTTCTTCCGGGGTCGATCCCAAGGAGTATGCAAAAATGGCATCCGTGCCGATGGGCGGCAGAACTTGTTCGTGAGTCAGCGCATTCGGTTTCGCGCGCCGCAATGCATCTTTTGATGTGAGCTCGGCAACGAGAAAGGGCAGTCCGACTGAGAGTACCTGCGGTGGATGGTTTTTCAGATTGATGTCGGTCGCGTCGAGGGATAGACACGCGGCGATGTCGGGAGCACTGGCCCGCGACCCCAATGCCAAGGCTGCGGGTGCGGTGAGCTCCGCGCCGACGACGGTGTTGCCATCACGCAGGATGCGGATCGGCACCAGTCCGGCGGCTTCCTCGAATACGAGTCGCTCGAGCGCTGCGCCACCGTTGGCTTCCAACTCCCGGGCAAGCACGACGCCGGTCCCGACGTTGGGATGTCCGGCGAAGGGAATTTCGGTTCGCGGCGTGAATATCCGGACATGGGCAGTGTGACCGGCAGCCCATGGCGGTAACACGAAGGTGGTTTCGGCATAGTTGAATTCCGTCGCGATCGCCTGCATTTGATTGGCGCTTAGGCCTTCAGCATTGAGAACCACTGCCAGAGGATTCCCGCCGAAGACGCGATTTGTGAATACATCGACTGTGACGTAACGTCGTTGCATTGCAATTTCCTGGGTGGCCGTAAATCCCGCGGGCGAATTAAGAGGTCTGCCGGCGTGAATACTCAACAGGTTGAATGAAACAGCCCGCCCACGGCGACACCCTGCCCTGCCAGTTCGTGGGCCAGCAGCTCTACGCCTTCGCGCTCGGCGTTCTTTATGCCTACTGGCTGGAAAAATCGAAGAGCGTCGTTGCGCCGATCGTCGGGCATAATGTCAGCGACGTCGTGGAATATTTGATTCTATTCGCGTGGCTGGGAGCCTTTTAGCGCGGATTGGCCTGCGCGCATCACATCGAGCGCCATATCGTCAGTAGAGCAGGAACGCCTCGCGTTCGCCGCGCCACCGAACCTCGTCTCGAGCGGTCAGCGCCTCCAGATCTGCCGGCGTCGCCGCCGCATCGTCCACCCAACGGCGCAGCAGATCGCTGCCATTGATCACGTCGATCGCCGGTCGGTCCTTCTCGTACTCATAGGCGAAATCGCGCCAGATCTCGTAGTCCGGGCGCAGCCGCCGCAGCGCTTTGAACGCGAGCGCGAACAATCGCCAGGGCTTGAATTCCTCGTGGTCATAGTACGCGGCATCTTCCACGTGCACCTGGAATCCCGCGCACAGCTTCCCCACGTGCTTATGAAATGTGGGTTCGAACCAGCAGGCCCGCAGCCGACAGCCACTCATCCATGGCGTTGCCAGCGAATACATCTCCGCCAACAATGCCGGCACGTCCAGGTCCGGCGCACCGAGCAACTCCAGCGGTCTTGTGGTCCCGCGGCCTTCCGACATCGTCGTGGCCTCGAGCATCACCGAGCCCGGATAACAGCGCGCCATCCAGAGATTGGGAGCGTTGGGACTCGGGTTGACCCACGTGCGCCCGCCGAGCGGCCACCCATATCCCGGTGCGACATGCGGCTCCCAGCCCTCCATCGGGATGACGCGACAATCAACGTCGAGATCCAGAGTCCCCACGAACCACCGTGCAAGCTCTCCGAGTGTCAGGCCGTGACGCATCGGCATTGCACCGGCGCCGACGAAGCTTTCGCAGCCTGCCTGAAGCGTCAGCCCTTCCACGGGGCGGCCCACAGGATTCGGCCGATCCAGAATCCACACGGCCTTGTGCTTTTTTGCAGCCGCCTCGAGCACGTAGCGCAACGTGGTGACAAATGTATAGATGCGGCAGCCGACGTCTTGCAAATCAACCAGCAGAACGTCAAAGGTATCCATCATTTCAGGCGTCGGCCGGCGTACTCCACCGTAAAGGCTGAACACCGGTATGCCGTGCGCGGGGTCGGTGTAGTCCTGCGACTCGACCATGTTGTCCTGCTTGTCCCCGCGCAGTCCGTGCTGAGGGCCGAATGCCGCACTCAGGCGTACGTCTCCCACCGCCGCCAGCGCATCGAGGGAATGGACCAGGTTGCGCGTAACCGACGCGGGGTGCGCCAACAGAGCCACGCGCTGACCCGCCAGCGGCTTGCGCAGTTCACGCTCTTCGAGCAGTCTGTCTATTCCAAACTTCATGAACGGGCAACGTCCAGTGCGAATCCGTGCGCGTGGTGAAAATCGGGTTTGCCGGGCGGATGCCGCAGCCCCCAGTACGAAAGCCCGCCATCGTCGTCCTCGATGACCGCGGCCAAAGCGATCCGCAGGCGACGTGCGTCACGCAGCTCAGCCAGATGCCCTACACGCACCGCCGACTGAAGCTCGAGCTCATCATCGCCTCGACGCACGGAGATTTTCGGAGCTTGGCCGATCTCAGCGGGCGACATTCCCTCCCGGTAGGCACTGAATCGGTAGATGGCCCAGTCGAGCGACGGCGAAAAATTGAATTCGTGGTAGCAGGGCACATCTGCAGGCGCGATGAAAGCCTCGAAGCACGTATGCTTCCATAGAGCCTCCGTCCGTCCACCCGCGCCGGATGGGGGAACGCGCACGCGGGCCATGTCCGCGACCAGCAAATACTGAAACCGGAGAATGTCGGGCTCTTCTGCTCGGAGCCGCACCTCGAGGCTGCGCACGTCGTCGTTCGGGGTCGATGGGTGGGCAGTCAACATGGCGGTTTGCGCAACAATGGCCGGCATGCCGCATTGTATTCTTGCGCCACCCCCAGGTCACACGTTTCGTGGCAAGCGCGACGTTGCCATACGCGCTAATTCGGCTTACTTCGGCACGTAATCGGGCGGCTTCTCGGATCCTGTGCCGAATAGAAACTTCTCCATCTCGGCCACCAGGAATGCCCGCGCCTTGGGTTCGATCGGCGTGAGCCGATTTTCGTTGATGAGCATGGTCTGATGCGCGACCCACTGCGCCCAGGCTTCCTTGCAAATGTTGGCGTAAATGCGTTTGCCCAACTCACCTGGATAGGGCAGGTAGTCGAGGCCGTCGGCCTCTTTTTTGAGCAATACACAATGTACTTTGCGTGCCATGTGTCGGATTTTAACCCAAGCCGCCGCCGGCGCGCAGGCGATCGAACAGCTGGCGTATGGGCTGAGGCAGACCGATTCGCGGCGGAGCTTCGATCGGGTACCAGAGTCGATCGGCCCCGTCGCGCACCCCCGTGGACGGCTGGCAGTGCACGCTTAGAGGCTTGAGCCGCAAATCGAAGTGCGTGAAGGCGTGATCGATCGGCGGCAAAGGGTGGGATTCCGCGCACGGCACGCCGATTTCCTTGCGGCACCACTCGAGCGCTTCCTGCTCGCTGGCAAAATGCGGCGGCGACCATAGCCCGCCCCATAGACCCGAGGCGGGCCGCCGTTCCACGAGTACCGCGATTGATCCATTGAGTCCGGTATGGGCAATCAGCAGCGTTGTCTCGCGTGATGGCCGGACTCGATTTTGCTTTCTGCCCGGCAATTCCGCTTGCCGACCCTGAAGAGCGGCGACACACCCGGCGTTTAAGGGGCACAAAGCGCACGCGGGTTGCGCGCGCGTACACACCGTCGCGCCCAAATCCATGATGGCCTGCGTGTACTGCGCCACGTGTGCGGTCGGTGTGCAAGCCTCCGACTGTGCCCACAGGGCTGCGCTAACGGCGCTCGAACTCGGGTCCCCGGCGATGCCGAACGCGCGCGCCAACACTCGCTTGACGTTGCCGTCGAGAATCGGATGCCGTTGGCCGCCGGAGAGTGCGAGGATGGCGCCCGCCGTGGAGCGTCCGATCCCCGGCAGCGCCATCACGGCCCCAAGTTGCGACGGAAACTCACCGCCGTGCTCAGCGACGACGACCCGCGCACAGGCGTGCAAATTGCGCGCACGGGCGTAATACCCTAATCCGGTCCAAAGATGCAGCACCTCATCGAGCGGCGCGACCGCGAGCGACTCCACGGTCGGAAAGCGCGTTATGAAGCGTTCATAGTAAGGAATGACCGTGATCACTTGGGTCTGCTGCAGCATGACCTCGGACACCCACACCCGATAGGCCGTGGGATTTGCTTGCCAGGGCAGATGGTGCCGCCCGTGCAGTGCGAACCACTGCAGCAGGCGCGCGGAAAACCCTTGCGGTTGCCAGTTCATTTACCGAACAACCCCTGCAGGCCGTTCTTTTTCAGAACATCCTTGAGCTTCTGCTTGAGCTGGTCCTTGGCCAGCGAGTCGATATCCGCCTTCACGGCCGGATCCGCGTAGGTTCCTGTGACCTTGAGCGGAATGTCGACCAGAGTTTTGGCCGGCGCCTGCAAAATGCTGGCGAGCAACTGGAAGTCGATGGCCTGGGTCGACAGATTGGCGCTCCCCTGCCCCGTGACCTTCAGAGCCTGCGTCGAGATCGTCAAATCGCGCGTCACCGCGATGCCATTGGTGATCTCTGCCGATGTCTTGAACGCGTCGAACTGGGTCCGCTTCGTGTCATTTCGCAGGTTCGGTGTTCGCTCGAGCAAGGCTTGCGCGCGATCGCGCTGATACCCCAAGTCGATGCCTTCGAGGGCACCCTGCGCAAGATCCGCGTCGAAATGCCCATTCAAGGTTTTTAACAGGGCCTCTACGCTTTGCCCGCGTCCGCTGCCTTTCAAGCTCAAGGTTGCCCGACCCGACACGCGTCCCTTGTGCGCGCTGTGGGCCAGCAAGCGTGCCATGTCAATATCCGTCAGATGCTCATTGATGCTAACGTTGCGCACGGCGCCGCGATCATCGAGCGTGATGTCGCCGGAATAGCGGCCGCCGTCGATGTGCGCGTCGATGGGAGACAGGTGGGTAACGCTGTCCGTCGATGCCACGGTGATCCGCAGATCGGTAAATTCCAATCCCAGGAAATTGGCGGCTGCGGCCGTCAGCGAGCCGTCCGCCGCAAATGGTTTTCCCTTCTCGCCCGGTAGATTCGGGGTATTGCCGTCGTGACCCGCGCCGCTGTCCTTGACGGGACGATAGCGATCCAGATCAATGTGGTCGACGCCAAGATCAAATTTGAGAGCCGGGATTTCAGCAGCCGAGTACTTCAAGCTTCCCTGCAGCTGAGTGTCATCGAGCTGCATCCGCAGGTTTCTTAGTGCCCAGGCGTGCGACGCGTAATCGAAATCGGTGCTGCCCGCGAGCTGCGACCACGCCTTGGCGTCGCGGGTATTCGGAATGCTCACACCAACGCGCGGCGCGAATTCGCGCAGCACCAGCGGTGCCAGGGTCAATGAACCCTTCAGGCTCAATTGTTCAAACATGTTCGCGGCCGTTGCGCTCCCCGAGAGTTGCGCCCCTGCGTAACTGAATGCGAATGCCGCCGCTTGCGCGGATGCTTCCGCGAGATTTGCCGCAAGCGTGGGCGCGGATAATTCCCAGGCGATGGGCCGATCCTCACCGGGACGATTCAGCGTACCGCGCAAGGTGACGGCGGCCAAGCGTAGTTGCTGCGCGGTGGAGTCGGCGCTGACGTCAAATTTCGCATTCACCGAGATCGCATCGCTCAGGTCGCCGCGATGGACATCGAATGTGATGCGGACGGGCATGTCGCCGTGCAGCGCAGCGGAACCCGTTTCAAGATTCAGATGCTCGACGCTCAGCTCTTCACAGCTCACCCGTCCGTCGTGAATGCTGACGTCCGCAAACGAGGCGAAGGCGTGCGGCGAGCGGGTCGCGCCGGCACCCGTGGGCGAGGAGACCGAGGTCGGCACGTCCTGCCAGTTGCCCCGGCCGTCAGCATTCCTGCGCAAGCGCAGATCCAGGCCGTCGAGCTCGATGCGGGACACCTCCAGCCGTCGGCGCAGCAGCGGCAGAAGTTTGACGCGAAAGCTGGCGTGAGAAAATGCCAGCAATGGCTCCTCGCCGAAGCCCGGCAGATTGCCGAGACGGGCGGGACCGACTTCCAGGGCCAGCCACGGGAATACCGAGAGCTTGATATCGCCCGGTAGTTGCAGGTCTCGCCCGGTGGATTCCTTCACCATGGCGGCGAGGTTGCCTTTGTAGTGGTTGGGATTGACCCAGACCCTCACGGCGAGCAATACCGCGGCAAGCAGCACCACGAGGGCACCTGCCAAATACGCCCAAAACCCTTGCGTTTCCGCATGCCTTTCACTCGAGATTGAGAGATCGATCATAGCTCAAGCGGTGCCAGATCCCGCCGATACCCTTATGATGCATGGGCGAAAGCCCCACTGGGTACGGAAACCGCATGAGCAGCTGGTCGATTCGCAGCAAATTACTGGCTCAACTACGGACGCGCTCCGGCACGCAGGCGCTGCAAGCGCCAGCGCGCGTTGGCGTGGGCGATGAATTGAATACCGCGCACGCCGTTCGGCGGAGTTTCTGGAATTTGCGCAAGCCGCGGGCGGCTTCGGCGTCTTCGAGCTGAATCTGGTCACCGGGCGGATCATCAAGGGCACGTCGCTGTTCTTCGAACTCATCGGCCTCGAATGCCGCGACATGTCCTTGACGCGCGAGGAGTGGCTGGCATCGGTGCACCCGGAAGATCTGGAAGGGGTCGTGCAAGCCTTGAGCACTGCGGTCGCCACCGGCAGCGGCTATCAAACCGAATACCGGACGCTGACCGCGAGCGGCGAGATTCGCTGGCTCGCCGGACGCGGACAGGTGCTGCTTGGCACCGAAGGCTACGATTCCCGCGCGATCGGCACCATCACCGACATCACCGAGCGCAAGGAGCTGGAAGACCAGCTGCGCTATGCCACCGAGTCGCTGAACATCGCCCAGACCGCGGCCGGCGTCGCCACCTTCGATTTCGATTTTCGCGCGCAACAGCCGCATCTGCTCCGACAATTTCCGCGAGCTGCTGGGCATGCCCGCCCGCCACGCCGCTCGAGGATCTGAACCTCTCGCTTGTCCCGGGTTCATCCGGATGACTTCGCCCGCGTGCGCAGCGCGCCGCTTCGAAACCACGCCCGCGATCCTTACTTACCGCTGCGAATATCGGGTGCTGCTCGACGGCGGCGGCGAGCGCTGGATCGGCGAAAAAGCGCAAGGTCACGCACGGCCCATCCGGAGAGGTCGAGCGCATCACCGGCGCCACTGTCGACATCAGCGATTTGAAGCGCACCAAAGCGGCGTTGGATTCGGTGGAAATTCGGCTGGAACGCGCCCTGCGCGGCACACAGGATGGCTGTGGGAAATCGATCTGCATCACCAATCGGGTCCTGGTACGGACTGCGCTTCGGCGGAACGTTTGGGCTACAGCGTCGAGGAACTGAGCTCCTCGCGCGAACACTTCGCAGACCTTGATCCATCCGGACGACCGCGAACGCGTTACTCTCAGCGCTCGACGATCACCTCGAGAGTCGCGCCGTCCACGAACTTGGAATTTCGTGTCCGGCACAAGGCCGGACACTACGAATGGATGCGCGCGCGCGGCCAGGCCGAACGCGCCGCCGACGGCACGCCGCTGCGATTGGCCGGCGCGATGCAGCTCGTCACCGATCGCAAACTCGCCGAGCAGGCCATCGCTCGACGCCAAGCTGGCGGCGGAAGCGGCGAATCGCGCCAAGAGCAGGTTTCTCGCGAATTTGAGCCACGAAATTCGCACGCCCATGAATGGCGTGCTCGGCATGTCGCAAATCCTGGCGGAAACCTCGCTCGACAGCACGCAGCGCGAGTACCTGGACATCATTCGCGGCAGCGCCAAGGCCTTGCTCTCGCTTGATCAACGGTGTGCTCGATCTGTCGAAGATCGAAGCCGATCGGCTGGAGCTCGAAAATGTCGAGTTCGATCTGATCCACCTGCTCTACGAGACTGTCGCCGCGACCGCCTTGCAAACCGCCGCCAAAGGGCATCGAACTCATCGTCACCATCGAGCCCGACGTGCCGGTGATGGTGCGCGCCGATCCCGGGCGCCTGCGGCAGGTCGTGCTGAATCTCATCGGGCAACGCGGTCAAATTCACGCACGAGGGCCATATCCGACGTCTTGCCAATCGCGCGGCGAGTGAGCGCCGCGGTGCACTCGCCTTGACCATCGAAGTCACCGATACGCGGCATCGGCATTCCGGCCGATCGCATGGACCGGCTGTTCAAGTCGTTCTCGCAGATCGACTCATCCACCACGCGCCATTACGGCGGCACGGGCTTGGGACTGTCCATCGTCAAACGACTTGGCCGAACTGATGGGCGGCGAAGTCGGCGTGCGCAGCGAAAGTCGGCCAGGGCTCGACCTTTTGGGTGCGCGTCGAATGTCGATGCGGTGCCGCAGCAGCCGACGCGCGGAGCCGATCGGGTTGGGCCGCAAGATTCTGATCGTCGATGATATCCCCGCCGCCCGCGAGAGCTTGGCGATGAAACTCAACCTCTTCGGCTACGACACCGTGCCGTCCGGCGGCGTGGACGAAGCCCTGGAGCAGCTGGCGAAGGATCCTGCCTCGATTTGGTGTCTGGCCGATGAATTGATGCCCGTGCGCGGCGGCCTGGATCTCTTGAAGGCGCTGCGCACCGATGCGCGCTATCACTCGCCTGCCCTTCATTTTGCTGTCCCTGTTCGGCGCCGAGCATGACACCGCGAGCGCGAACACCGGCCGGATGCCGTCGGATCTGAAGCCCATTCGCGCCGCCCTGCTGGCCACTCTGGTGGATCAGGTACTGACGGGCAAGACGCCGCACGCACCGTTGCGTCAGTTCCTGCGCCGCAGGCGCCTGCAGACCTTCCGCGGCAACAAGATCCTCTTGGTCGAGGACAATCCCGTCAATCAGCGCGTGGCGCAGCGCACGCTGCAGAATCTGTCGGCGGAGGTGATCATTGCCAACAACGGCGCCGAAGCCCTGGAGCGAATTGCGGCGACCGCCTTCGATGCCGTCTTGATGGACTGCCAGATGCCGGTGATGGATGGCTTCACCGCGACGCGGCGCATTCGGGATCTGGAGCGTCAGCCGCGGCGCGAAACGGCTGCCGATCATCGCGCTCACCGCGAATGTCATGAGCGAGGATCGCGAAAAATGCATTGCCGCCGGCATGGATGCGCACCTCGGCAAACCGATCGAAGCCGGCGCAAGTGATCGAGGCGCTGAGCCGCTTCTTGAAGGCCCGGCGCGCGCGCACCGGCGATCGATCGCGACGCGCTGCAGCGAACTCACCGGCGGCGACGTCGATTTCGAGCGGGAACTGGCCGAGACTTTCGTCAGCAGCGG
The DNA here is from genome assembly GCA_963787695.1 of uncultured Gammaproteobacteria bacterium. Classification (GTDB taxonomy): domain Bacteria; phylum Pseudomonadota; class Gammaproteobacteria; order Steroidobacterales; family Steroidobacteraceae; genus Bog-1198. The sequence continues at coordinate 2,475,689 of CAWBDX010000002.1, read as the reverse complement.
TGATCAATGCCTGGCCGATATCATTGCGGCGCTCAAGGCCAGCGACCTCGACACCGTGCGCAAGCGCGCGCATCCTTGAAGGAGCCAGCGCCAACATTCACGCGCGGGCTCGAGCCAGGCGGCCTCCAGCCTCGAGAACGCGGCGCGCGAGAACGCCACTTCCGGCCCTCAGCGGCTTGGTGGACGAATTGACCGAGAAGCTGGCGGCCGTCAACGCCGAATTGCGTCAGGTCAGTTGATCCTAAGGGTCGTTTGTCAGCCGTGCGCCATGAGCGCGAGCGAGACCGCGATCTCCTGGCCACTCGAGCAATTCCGCCCCGCGAGTTTGCTCTTGTAGAGACATTCATCCGCGGCGCGAATCAGCGTTTCCACCTTGAGCGACAGATCCGGTCCGTGCGGTCCGGTCGAGGCCACTCCAAAGCTGGCGGTGACGGCGGCATTCGCCGGCGCGCGTGGTGAAGGGCGCACCCGCGACCAGTTGGCGAATCTTCTCGGCAACAATGAGCCCATCGGCATGCGCCGTTTCCGGCAACACGATCAGAAATTCCTCGCCGCCGTAGCGCGCGATCCAATCGCTGTTGGTGCGAATCGACTTCTGGGCGCGGGCCGGCAAACTGCTGCAATACATCGTCGCCCGCCGCGTGGCCGCGCTGGTCGTTGACTTGCTTGAAATGATCGAGATCGCACATCAGCACCGACAAAGGATACGCATAGCGGCGGCAACGCTCGAACTCGCGCGGCAACTGCTCCATCAGGTAGCGGCGGTTGTAGGCACCGGTCAACGCGTCGGTGATCGACAGGATGCGGTTGCGTTGATTGGCGACGCGCAGCGAATGTTCCAGCGCAAGTATGCGCCGACCGGCATTTAAGCGCGCGATCAGCTCCGGCCTCGTGTACCGGTTTGACCAAGTAGTCATCGGCGCCGGCTTCCAGCCCCGCGATGATGTGTTCCTTGGCATCGCGCGCCGTCAGCAGCAGCGCGTACACGTACCCATCCAGCTGCATGTTGCGCACCGCCTTGCACAAGTGCGATGCCGTCCATTTCCGGCATCTCCCAGTCGGTGACCAGCATGGGGTAGTAGCGCTTGGTCATCTTGTCGAGCGCCTCGGAGCCGTTGGCCACGGCGTCCACTTCATAGCCGGCGTTCTTGAGAAAGCGGGTCATGAGCATGCGCGTGACCGGGTCATCCTCAGCCAGCAAAATCGCAGGTGAGGTTTCGACTGTGATCGGCGTCACAGATTCCGTCTCAGTCACGTTTTCTCAACCCCGTCGATATTGAGTTTATAGTGCTTCGAGATATCGGCGCATATCTGCAGCGACTTAACCATGTGTGGCGCCCTGGTTGCAAATTCTAGGCACCACCACTCATCGAGGCTAGGTCGAATGCCTTAAGTGCCCAAAAGCGATATCTGCGACCGCAAACTGCATCTTCAGGTCGCAGCATAACCGACCGATATCCGGGAATGTGCGATTCGCGTCCCTATAGCCACAAGTCCCCCGCGCCTGGAGCGCGCGCCATGAAGGCAAGCGGCGATGGATTTTGGGAATTGGATCTGTCGGATGGATCCGCCTGGTTCAGCGACTGGTTCCACGAACGGCTGGGCTGGACCGAATCGGCTAAACGCTCGTTCAATCGACCTGCGCCCGATCTTCGCGCCTGACACGTGGGAGATCCTTTTGCGGCAGCTGCGCGATCATCTGGAGCAGAAAGTTCCATTCGATGCGACCTTTCCGGTGCAGCTCGCCGACGGCCAAACGGAATGGTGGCACATGCGCGGTTCGGCGCAGCTCAACGATGTTGGCCACCCGGTCCACGTCGCAGGCAGCGTGCGCGACGTCACCCGTGAGCCACGCAAAGGCTGAATCCATCAGGGCTCCGGAGTCTCCCTTGGCGTGGGCATGCTGTTGCCGGCTTCGCGGCCCGTAAACCAATTCACGGCATATTGAACCAGTTGAGTGCCGGTTTGCAGATTGAGTTTGCGCTTGATCCTCTGCCGGTGCGACTCGACGGTCTTGATGCTCAGGTTCAAAGAGGCCGCTGTTTCTCGCGTGCTCATTCCCTTGCCGATCATGTGCAGAACCTGCAACTCGCGATTGCTGAGGCGATCGACGGGATTGGCCGAGATGTAGGCGCCGCCGGCCGCGAACTTCTGAATCATATTGTTGCCCACCGCCTCGGAGACGTAAATGCCTCCCTCAAGCACGCGGCGCAAAGCAATCAGAAACTGTTCGCTGGCGGCCAGCTTCATGATGTAGCCGTTGGCGCCGGCCGACAGCATGCGTTCCGCATAAATGGTCTCATCGTGCATCGATAGGACCAGTATCGGCAGTTGCGGATGATGCGCTCGCACATCGCGGACCAGTTCGATACCGTCGCCCTGTTTGAGGCTGATGTCGACGATCATCACATCGGGGCTGAGTTCTTTGATGGCGGTACGTGCATCGCGCACCGATTCCGCCTCGCCGCAAACAATCAGGTCGTCCTCATTCTCCATGATGCGGCGCAGGCCCTGACGCACGATCGGGTGATCATCCACGATCAATACGCGGCGCACCGCGCGTTTGGCGCTGTTAGCTCCCGATTCAGACGCCGAGGATCGGGTCCATGCGCTCGCGGATGCCATCACTGTCTTCTCCTGGCGTAGATCCATTGTAGTCACTCCTTAAAGTTACCCGGCAACCGTCACCACGGTGCCGCGTGGATTGTTGGCATCGATGTTGAACTGCGCACCGATCGTGTCGGCGCGGTATTTCATGATCTTCAAGCCCATGCCCGCCGAGCTGACCGCGGCGCGCACCACGCCCTCGCCATCATCGGTAATGCGCAGCGAGAACCCGTCCGACGTGGCGCGCAAAAAAATGTCGACCAGCGTGGCGCGCCCATGCCGCGCGGCATTGGTCAATGCTTCTTGGGCAATGCGGTACAGGTGGCTGGCGTTGGTTTCATTGAACGCGAAGTCGCGCGCCACTTCTGCGCGGAAATTCACTTCCAGACCATACACATCGCGACTGCGCGCCGCGAGCGCCCGCAATGCGAACGGCAGGCCGCCGGTTTCGTTGCGCACCGGCAGAAGGCCGCGCGCCAAGGTGCGCGCGGTTTCAATGGACTGGTTCACGTGCCCCACGATCTCATTCATTTTATCGACCAGGTCGGGGCAACGCTGCATCTGGCTCGACACAGCCCGCAGCATCAACGCGACGCCGGTCAGCTCCTGCCCCAACCCGTCATGCAGGTCGCGGCCGATGCTCTGCCGCTCGCGGGCGGACACATCGAGGATTTCCTGTTCCAGGCGTTTGCGCTCGGTGATGTCGCGCATCGAAATCGAAATTCCCGTACCGATGCCGTCTTCGCGAACCAGCACCGCTCGATTTTCAAAATATTGCGGCGCGCCGTCGACTACCGCCTCGAACTGGTAAGTTGCGGTTTCGCCGGTCTTAAGGATCTGCGCGAGTTTTTCCAGCACCCGCGCGCGCGCCGCCTGCGGCAGCAGTACATCGATCTCGCGGCCAATGATTTGATCGATAGCCATGCCGTTTACGGTCTTGTTGACGAAGCGGACCCGCAGCGTCGTATCGAGCAGGAATAGCGTGTCCGCCGTGTTGGTGGTCGTAACACGCAACAATTCTTCCGATTGCCGCAACCGCCGTTCGGAATCGCGCCGTGCGGTAACGTCCTGAATGACGCCTACCATGCCGCGAGCTGCCGCGCCGTCGAACACCGGCCGCGCAGTCGTGGCATACGCTCGATAGCGCCCCTCATTGTCGAGCAGCTGGAATTCTTCGCGGACTTCGACTTTTTGCGAAAATGCATTTTCGATGGCGCGTGTTACCGTTGCCTGATCCTGCGGGTGCACCCGCGACAACGTGGTCCGCATATCCGGGTAGAAGTGGGGCAGATTGGCGGGGTCGCCATCCAACGTGGCGAATTCGAATGAGTCGTGTTCCTTGTCCCAGCGCCAGGCGTGCATGTACGCCATATTCATCGATTGTTTCAGCCATTCGGTACTGTTCTCGAGCGCGATCTGCGCCAGTTTTTGCGCCTGAATGTTTTGCACCGAGCCGAATGCACGCAGTGGGCGCCCATCCAGCAGCTCCAGATGGCCAATGATTCTCACCCAGAGGCGCTGGTTTTTCAGAGTGGTGATTTCGAGCTCGAGATCGAGCCGACCGCCCGCCGCTTCAGCGTGACGGCATGCCTCCTGAAATTGTTCGGCGCATTCGGGAACCCAGCGCGCCAGCATCGACTCCCACGACACCCGGAAGTCCTTCGGGTTGGTGTCGTAGATGCGGAACATCTCGTCCGTCCAGGTGAGTTCGCGCGTCGCATAGGCGTATTCCCAGCCGCCGATCTTGGCGCTGCGCTGGGTTTCAGCCAGGATATCCGTCAACCGCTTGATCTCGGATACATCCACGCAGCAACCGATCGCCCGCACCGGATCCCCGCCGGCGTTGCGTTGGATCAAGCCACGCTCCAGCATGGATTTGTAGCAGCCGCTGGCATCGCGGATTCGATACGTGGTGGTCCAACCGCGGCCGTCGATGAGCGCAAGACCGATGGCGTTTTTTGTCGCGGTGAAGTCGCGCGGATGAATACGCGCGAACCAGGCGTCGATTGAGGATTCCAGATCCTCCGGCGGTATCCCCATCACCTCTTGCACGCCTCGCGAGCGATGCACCACGCCGCGAACGATATCCCATTCGAAAATCACCCCGTCCACAGCGTCAGCAGCCAGCCGAAACACCTCTTCGCGCTGCGCGAGCTTGAATTCGGCCAGTTTACGCTCGGTTACGTCGCGGGAATTGATGACGACGCCGCGGATCAGCGGATTATCGAGCGCGGATACGTAGCGCGTCTCCAGCCATCGGTACGAGCCATCCTTGTGCCGAACGCGGAATTCCCGTGAAAAACCCGGAACATCGCCCGCCGTCAATTTCTGAAACTGGGCGCGAAGATCGCCGACGTCATCCGGATGGATATGCTCGAACACATCGTTCGACGCATGTTCTTCGGGCGTATAGCCGAGTGAATTGCGCACACCACCGCTGACGTACTGCAGACGGCCGTCCGCACCCGCCACAAGGATCATATCCCGCGCATGTTCGGTGAGCGCCAGCAAACGCCGGTCGCCACTGCCTGCGGGATTGTTGAATGCACGTCCAGTGAGTTCGACGGACAGAACGATCAGTCCGACGATCTGCGATCCACTCTTGAGCGGCTGTACGTCTACCTCGAAGAGACGGGTGGCGCGGCCGGGTTCCGCAAAGGCAAGCGCGTCGTCGTGGAATTGACGGCCTTCCAAAGCCCTTGCGAATATTTCGGGGTGCAAGGCGAGTGTGGGCGTCAGCATCAGCGCGGAGCAGCCGATCACTCCCCCAGGAACCGACGCAGCCGCGCGCACCGCGCCTGCGTTGGCATACGTCACTTTCAATTCGCTATCCAGAATCAGCATGTCCCACGACAGCTGATCAACGGCCACCACCACGTCGGGTTCGGGTGCCGCCGGCGCAAAAGACAGCATCACCAAGCGTTGGCCCGGGGCCGCGGCCAGCGTCTTGATATCGGTCATGACGGGCTGTTCGCCGTTGATGAATCGCCAGGTAATGATGCGGCCTGTGCAGGCGGCATCCGACTGGGACAGCATCATGGTCTCGATCGTTGCTGCTGACGCGGTTCCCAATAAGCGCGCCAGCGGTGCGGCGATTAGATTGCCTTCGTCATTCTCAGCGGCCAAACAGCGGCGCGCTGCCGTATTTGCGAGCACCAGCGGCAAATGTTTATGTTTAGCGTCGACCACCAATACAGCATCGCGCAGGCAGTCGAGTGCCGTGTCCGCCAGCGCGCGCGTCGCATTGGTCGCGAGGCGCAGATAATCAGGAGAAGTCGCCATCCTTTCGCACTTCGGGAACTGCCCAAAATCCCGGTCCTTGAGGACTTATACGCCCTACACGATGGGGGCGTATACCCGGAGCACTAAAATGCGGGATTCCCTGAATTACCAGCCATTTGTCTTGAGAATCGTGCGTGCTGCAGCGCTTTTGGCCGATTGCGGCGCGTCACGTGAAGGGGAATATTTTTCCCCTGACGGGGTATCGGCCTTGGTTAAGGCCTGGAAATTGGGTTCGATAGGGGTCGCAAAACCGCTCCAATCGCTGAGTACCCGCCCGGCGCCGTTGGCGGGATAACCGCGAATAAGATTGATCAATTTGACTCGCACGGCGCCGGACGGGACTTCGGCGCCAGCCGCGGGATGCTGCGGATAAGGACTGGGCGCATCGTTGTGCGGCGCATTCAGCGCAACCACCGGGGCGTGACTTGCCAGCCGATTAATGCGCGGTAGGGAAAACGCGGTGGCTATACTCAGCAAGGTGACAGCGACGGCAACTTCGATGAGAGAGAATCCTTGGTTTCGCGATGGAGACACGCAGCGGGTTTGCATGTCCCAAATGATCGGCTGCCCGGCGGCGTACTGAAGCTCACGGCAGCTGCGGCGTGTGCCGATTCATCATGAGAACGCGGCGTTATGTCCATCGATTTGCCGTGAGAAATTGCGGGTAAGGATTAAACTCCTGCGATGCCTAAACGCGCGATTGATCACCTTCGACGGTGCGATGATCGATTAGGGGAATGGATTGATCGCATCGGTCAGCTGCAGCTGCCGGTACCTGAAGCCCGCGAGCCCTACGTCGCATTGCTGGAGACTATCGCTCATCAGCAGCTGGCGGGTGCAGCAGCACGCAGCATTTGGACGCGCGTCATCGGATTGTTCGAAGACGGCGTGCCATGCCCGCGGCTCTTGGTTGGCATGTCCGAGGAGCGCCTGCGTAGCGCCGGCCTATCTCGCAGTAAGGCTATGGCAATGCGAGATATCTGCGCAAAAGTAAACGGCGGCAAGCTTCCCGACGCAGTTCAAATCAAGCTAATGTCGGATACCGATATCTACGCGCTGCTCACGGATATTCGGGGAGTCGGCTCCTGGACAGTGGACATGCTGATGATGTTTACACTGTGCCGACCGGATATCATGCCGGTGACCGATTACGGCGTGCGCAAGGGCTTTCAGGTTTTGTACCGCAAACGCAAACTGCCCACACCGAAACAACTCGAGAAATTTTCGGAGAAATGGCGGCCGCACCGATCTGTCGCCGCTCTTTATTTATGGCGGATTGCCGACACCGCCAAAAAGAAGAAGTCACTTCCTAAATAGGTCGTCCAATGCCGACTTGGCTCTGGCGATTTCCGCGGTATCCTTCGCGACATATGCTCCCGCCTTCGGCTTGAAGTGATCGCAAAAATTGGCCTCATCCTTCTTGCGCACTTCCTCGGCGGTCGGCTCCTTGCAATGCTTTGCATACGAGATGTCGTACTCGATGCACATCTTGCAAACATGCAACTCTGCGTTGCACGCCTTACAAACATCGAGACGGCGAAGGGGCAAGCTAAGCGCCGACAGGGATGCACCGCATCGCCAGCAGACTAGGGAGTGGGTCACGTATGCTTAATGAATAACCCCACCGCTAAATTATTCGCTTGGTCAGTACCTGCACTTCTTTAAAACTGCTTCTCTCCCGGGCGCGACACGCTATCAGTGCCTACAACGCCAACCGCCGGGCGCGATACAGCATCAGTACCGACAACGCCAACTGCCGGACGCGATACACCATCAGTGCCGACAACCCCGATCAATGGCTCCGATACCCCATCAGTGCCGACTACACCAACTGCCGGGCGCAATATCCCATCAGTGCCTACAACGCCAACCGCCGGACGCGATGCACCATCAGTGCCGACAACGCCGACCAACGGGCGGGATACACCATCAGTGCCGACAACACCAATAAATGGCCGCAACACACCATCAGTACCAACAACGCCAACCGCGGGGCGCGATACGCCATCAGTGCCAACTACGCCAACCGCTGGGCGGGATACACCATCGGTGCCGACTACACCAACAAAAGAGCGCGAGACCCCGTCAGTTCCGACAACACCGATTAACGGGCGCGAGACCCCGTCAGTTCCGACAACGCCAATTAATGGCCGCAACACACCATCGGTACCGACAACGCCAACCGCCGGACGCGTTATCAAATCAGTACCTACCACCCCAATGGCTGGGCGCGAGACTCCGTCAGTCCCTACAACGCCAACCGCCGGACGCGCTACACCATCAGTGCCGACAACGCCAACAGCCGGGCGTGTTATCAAATCAGTACCGACAACACCAACTGCGGGGCGAGACACACCATCGGTACCGACAACACCAACTGCGGGGCGAGACACACCATCGGTACCGACAACACCAACTGCGGGGCGAGACACACCATCGGTACCGACGACGCCAACAGCCGGGCGCATTATCAAATCAGTACCGACAACACCAACTGCGGGGCGAGACATACCATCGGTACCGACGACGCCAACAGCCGGGCGCATTATCAAATCAGTACCGACAACACCAACTGCGGGGCGAGATATACCATCGGTGCCGACGACGCCGACAGCCGGGCGCGTTATCAAATCAGTACCGACAACACCGACTGCGGGGCGAGATATACCATCGGTGCCGACGACGCCGACCGCGGGGCTGAATACTCCATCGGTACCAACAACACCAACGGCACCGCTGGAATTGATTCCAATCGCCAAAGTGCAAAGCGTAAACGATGTTAGACGCGCCGCAATCCTTGCTGTATTAAGGCTCATTGTTAGCTCCTTCCCCTTGCAGTAATTTTAAATATTCCTCACGATCTTCATCGTTTTCCACATAGTGGTATAAGCCGATTCCCGTCTTTATCGGTCCATGGTTTTCTTGGTTTGAATGCTTGGCGAACCACGTATCCACTTCATCGATAAATTTTTCGCCGGTCTTGCGAATGAATCCGTTAAACTTAGCGAAATCCTCTTCAGTCAATCCGTAGTCGGCGAATACCGTTCGCTGCAACAAACCTGTGCCGCGAACTGTACGTTTGAGATTTACAGCCATCGTTCCGACAACGTTATGGACAGCTTCTGCGAACGCTTGAATGTTTTCAGGACTCAAGCGCTCGGCGATGTATGTACGCGCCACGCAGCGCACATACCCATTCCCCAAGCTTTGCACTGAACCTGACTCGAGCAATGCACTGAGCACGATATCGGCTGAAACGTTCGGTCCGGCATATTTACGAACTAACGATTCAAAGCTTCTTGATTCGGACCCTGGGTTCGACTTATCTGCCGCGATCGGTATATCGAGCACAAGTCCGTATGGGCCCAAATAAAGAACGTCGGAATGCCAAGCTGCCAAAACTTCCGAAGCAGCCCACGAATAGTTCAACACTCCAGTTGAACTGGTTTCCGCTCCACGAACCCCGTGGACTTGCGTCGCAGTCATCCCGGTCATCAATCCCACCTCTTCTGCTGAAGGGTCTTTGCTCCCCTTCGCGCCCAGCTCCGCCTGAGCGCCATTCACTAGTGCGTTTTGCAACGCCGTGGAGAGGTCTTCGAACCCGATCCCGTTTCTTATTGCAATGCGGCACAAGGGACGCAGCACGTGCCGGATAGCCGCAAGCAAGTTGCCTTTAACAGATTGCTCCACCGGACGACATAATACAACTATTTGTGTGTTCTACTTCACGTTTTCCGGGCACTTGCGGTCCGGTGTTTTGGTGATTTACATCACTATATTTTCTTGGCAAAAAGAATGTTTGAGAAACCTAAAATTGAATTTCTTGCCTTTCGCGCACCGATGAAGCTTGGCGGTGGGTGTGATTTTAGGAGTCTCCCTGCTTGTCTCCGCGTGTGATCAACAGGGCACCCTGTCAACTGGCCGAGACAGCGATGTCATATTAAGGCGGGGGATAAGCGGCGAACCTTCCTCATTGGATCCCGCAACAGCAACTGATACTTTTTCAAGCCAAGTGATACAAGATCTATACGAGGGACTGACTAGCGAATCATCATCTGGCGAGGTTGTACCTGGTGTTGCTTCGTCTTGGACCGTTGATTCCACGGGAACTCGAATACTCGTTCAATCTCCGGTCGAATGCTCGTTGGTCCAATGGAACCCCCGTTCGGGCTCAGGATTTTGTTATCGCATGGCAGCGCGTATTGGATCCCAAACAAGGATCCCCATTTGCTAATGATTTACGCTTAATCGTCGGGGCGGCTGCAATCATAGCTGGCCGATCTTCGCCAAGTTCGCTCGGTGTTGTCGCGGTAAGCGACAACCTGCTTGTAGTAAAACTTGAGCAGCCCGTGCCCTACTTCCCTGAACTGCTGTCGCACCCAGCGACATTTCCAGTTTTTCCGATTCAATTGCCCGCACTCACGATCCAAATAAATGGATTTCAAACGGCCCCTATGTACTTTCGGGGTGGCAAATTGGAACGAGACTCGAACTGACGAGAAATACCTCGTATTGGGACCTCCCAAATGTGCACATAAAGCGGGTCCAATATCAGATTGCCCCCGACCAGAACTCCCAATTCGCCGCTTACCGCGCCGGGCAAATCGACATGACGGATACAGTGCCGCCAAACGCAATACCATTTGTGCGAAAAGACTTATCCTAACGAAATTGTCATAGCCCCAATTTTGACCACAGCGTTTTATGCGCTGAACCTTGTGGGAAAACCGTTCTCCGGAAATCTAAAGCTTCGCAAGGCCCTCGCGATGGCCATTGATCGTCAACGGCTTGTAGATGCGCTGGCGTTAGGTCAAGTTCCGGCTTACGGATTCGTGCCACCCGGGACGTGGAACTATGAATTACAGCATTGGGATTGGAACAAACTGGGCGATTCTGATCGAATCGCTGAAGCCAAAAGACTCTACAAAGAATCGGGGTATTCGTTAGATACACCATTTCATTTGCGCTTACTTTTCAATTCAAATCCTGCAATCAAGCAAACTGCAATTATGATCGCCGCAATGTGGAAGGAAGAACTCGGTATTGAGACCGAGTTTATTGGCGAAGAATTTAGAGTGTTCTTAGAGTCGCGTCACGATAAGACGAAATGGGATGTGGCTCGCTTAGCTTGGAGCGCTGATTACAATGATGCTAGTAGTTTGCTGGACGGATTTCGAATGAACGCGCCAAGCAATGACTCGGAATATAACAATCCAGCGTACGACAAGTTACTCAATGAAGCGGCCAACACTGCAAACCCTGAAGCCCGGCGTAACTTACTACAGACTGCTGAACGAATTATTGCTCGCCGACTATCCATCTATACCACTCTATTTCTTCGTTTCTAAGCGGCTGGTGAAGCCCTACGTTGTGGGCGTAAAGCCCAATCCACTCAATCGCGTCGCGACCAAAGCGCTTGCCGTTCTTCCTCATTAACTCGAAATTGTAAGACCCGCCGTCAACCAGCAGTACCGATCGATCGATCAGTTCAGAGAGTTCGGCGAAAATTTTGTCTTCCAAGTAAGGGCCGCGCCTTCCTTTGCATTTAGACGAAGCGTCGCGAAATGAGATTGTCAGATTGACCTGGCTCGCCATCATTGAGGACCCGTCGTTGCCGCTTTCCATTCTTGATTCGCGAAGCAAACTCCTTCGTACATCCGCAAGGAAATTGACTCCCTTTTTTGATATCTCTTTTCTCAGTAGAGGTATTGAGTTTGGGGATATATTTGCCGTAGTGGTGTGTAGGTTCATGCAATTCTCTGGCTGTCGGATACCTCGCAGTATTGTTGTCAAGAGATCCCTTGTATCGTTTCCTAAAACCCTGATTACTTGGGGCGAAATTTGGCGGGCTCGGATGAGACGAATTTCTTGAGGACCGCACACTTCGATGGCACCCGTCCGCCTCAATTCGTCAAGAATTGCTCGAATTGGAATCCCGCTTCCGTGACTCTTTACCAATGCTTCGAACGTCGCGCCGCGACCATATATCCTAAGATCCGCCGGTAGGCCGTTTGCAGCCGCATACTTTGGGTCCTGAGACCAAGCGGCAAGAATCTTGCGAGTGCTCTGTTCGTGACGCTTTGCATTTTGCGCGCCAGGACTCGTTGTCTTCTTATGTAGAATTTGTGATATCTCCCCTCGAGGAATACCACTCGATGCAGCGATTCCCGAAATATTTAATCGACGGGAAACTTCCAATTGTTGTGCCGCCAAGCCTCGAACAGCCGCTTCGCGTAATATCGAGCTGAGCTCGCGGATACTTAATCCACTATCTAAAGCGAACTCGGCTAGAGGTTCAAGTATTCGCAGCGAAGCTTCTCTTGCCGCAATTCGCACGTCGTCTCGTTGGGGATTTTTCGCGCGGTCGATTCGTTTGGAAGGCATTATTTTGCTCGACAAGTACTTTAACGGTCTGCCAAGAAAGGCATCGAGTTTGACCCATAAATGGCGGCCTCTTCGACCTAAACATTCGAAATGAGATCGCGCTTCTTCTTATAGATCGCGTAAATACGGAAGCAAAGTGGTCAATCGTATGTAGATATCATTTTTTGAGATAGATTTGGCGTACTTCGAAACGGCTCATGCAAACCCCTCCCGTTCATTTGAGTTTGCTTCGCCACCTCCTCCGTCCTGCGCGGGGCGGCGCCGCGGCGGTCGTCATCGTGTTTGCGCTGCTGCTGTCCATGGCCGCCAAGGCGAGTTTCGTCGGAATTCCACTGGCCCTGTTGCTGGCCTCCTGGTTCTTCAAATACGCCTACATCCTGTTTGATCACACCGTGCGGGGATTCGATGAGCCGCCGACCCTCGACATTCAAATGATGAATCCCATCGACGAGCAGCGCCCGCTTGGCGCAAGTGGTGATTTTAGGACTGATTGGCTACGCCGTGAACCTGACTTACAGATCATTTCGGCGCCGCCGCCGCTGTCGGTCATCGCCGGTCGTCTGTCGTACTGTTTCTGCCCGCCTCGGTCGCGATTCTCGGATCTGGAGAGCAACATCCTCAAGGCGGCATATCCCGTGGATTGGTTCAGTTTAGTCCGCGGCTGGGGATCTTGTATGGCGCGGTGCTGCTGGTCATCGTGGCCTACGCGCTTGGGCTTAAAGCTGCTGTGGCACCTTCGAGCTGTGGCTGCCGCGTCGAAATCGCCATCGGCATGTTTGCCGTGCTCTCGGTGTTCAGCTTTCTGGGCGGCGCGCTCTATGAGCGGCGCCACGAGCTGGGAATCGAAGCCTGGGTCAGTCCCCGGAGCGCACCGCGGACGCTCAGCGCGAGCAGGAACCAGCGTGAAAGACGACAGAGCGCGTGCGACGAGGCCTACGGCCTGATGCGCGCCGACTCTCACATCAAGAGCTGGCAGATGCTGGAAGACTGGCTCAAGCGCCCGCGGCAATGCCCCCGAAGACTACCGCTGGCTGTGCGAGCGCATCGTCGCGCTGGGACGATCCTCGCTACGTCACCCGCCTCACCGAAGAGCATGTCGAGCGCCTGCTGATCGCTGAAGCGCAGCGGCGAGGCTTTGGACGTGGTGGCGCAGCGCTTGAACGTGGATCCGACCTTTCGGCCCAAATCGGCGGCGGATACCTTGAGTATCGCGCAGCTGGCCGCGAGCGGCGGCGGCGCTCCGCGGCTGGCGCGGACGCTGCTCTCGGACTTTGCCGACCCGCTTCGCGGGCGACCCGCGCGTCACCGCCGCAGAGGCGCTCGCAGCGTCACCTGGGGCCAACCGCGCCCTGACAGAGTGCGGCGCACGCTTGAGCTTTCGCGGCATTGCGGCGCATGATCCCTTGAGTACATGATTGCAGGAACACCTCAGCGGCCTTCGCTCAGGTGTTTCAGCATCGCGGAGGATATTTGGCCAGTAAGCCGTACAACGAAATGTACTTGAGCGAGGGCGCCGGCACGAGCGCACTACCTGCGCTATTCGCAATGGCTGCAGTGAGCAGCCGGCCGATCGGCTGGCGCAGAAACGCGCCGAGGCGGATGCCCTGTTCCACCGCGTCGGCATCACCTTCGCCGTCTACGGCCAGGAGGAAGGCTGCGGAGCGCCTGATCCCCTTCGACATCGTGCCGCGCGTGCTGCCGCTGCGAGGAATGGATTCGGCTGGAAACCGGCTTGAAGCAGCGCGTGCGGGCGCTGAACGCCTTCATTCACGACATCTACCACGAGCAGCAGATCCTGAAGGCGGGCGTGATCCCCGCCGAACAGGTTCTCTGCAACTCGCAATACCGTCCGGAGATGCAGGGCGTGGATGTCCCCGGCGGCATCTACGCCCACATCGCCGGCATCGACATCGTCCGCGACGACGCCGGCGAGTTCAAGGTGCTCGAAGACAACCTGCGCGTGCCCTCCGGCGTCTCCTACATGCTCGAGAACCGCAAGATGATGATGCGTCTGTTTCCCGAGCTCTTCTCCGAGCATCGCATCGCGCCGGTCGATCACTATCCCGATGTGCTGCTCGACAACCTGCGCAGCGTCGCGCCCACCGGCGTCGCCGATCCCACCGTGGTGCTACTGACCGCGGGCGCGCACAACAGCGCCTATTTCGAGCACGCCTTCCTGGCGCAGCAGATGGGCATCGAACTGGTGGAGGGCCAGGATCTCTTCGTGCGCGACGAGGCGGTATTCATGCGCACCACCCAAGGCCCGCAGCGCGTCGATGTCATTTACCGGCGCATCGACGATGATTTCCTGGATCCGCTGGTGTTTCGGCCCGACTCCATGCTGGGCGTGCCCGGCCTCCTGACCGCCTACCGCGCCGGCCGCATCACCATCGCCAATGCCATCGGCACCGGCGTCGCCGACGACAAATCCATCTATCCCTACGTGCCCGAGATGATCCGCTTCTATCTCGGCCAGTCGCCCATCATCGGCAACGTGCACACCTGGATGCTGCGCCGCAAGGAAGACCAGGAGTACGTGCTCGCGCATCTGCCCGAGCTCGTGGTCAAAGAAGTCCACGGCGCCGGCGGCTACGGCATGCTCATCGGTCCGGCCGCCACCAAGGCGGAAATCGACGCACTTTCGCCAGCAGATCATCGCCACGCCCGAGCGCTACATCGCGCAGCCCACCCTCGCCCTGTCCACCTGCCCGACCTTTGCGGACACGGGCTTGGCGCCGCGCCACATCGATCTGCGTCCCTTCGTGCTGTCGGGCCGCGATGTCACCATCGTTCCCGGCGGCCTGACCCGCGTGGCGCTGCGCGAGGGCTCGCTGGTGGTCAATTCCTCGCAGGGCGGCGGCACCAAGGACACCTGGGTGCTGGAAACTTAGATGCTCAGCCGCACCGCCGACCACTTGTACTGGATGTCGCGCTACATCGAGCGCGCCGAGAGTCTCGCGCGCTTGGTCGATGCGCACTATCGAATGTCGCTGCTGCCGCATTCGCCGCGAAACCCTGGCCGCATCGCTTGAGCTCGACCATGACGGCGCTGCACATGGAAAAGGCCTACAAGGAACAGCACGACGACCATCGAACCCAAGGCCGTGTTCGAGTTCGTGAGCCTGGATCGCGACTACAGCGGCAGCATCTTCAGCTGCCTGCGCGCGCGCGCGCGAGAATGCCCGCGCCGTGCGCGGCTCACTGACCTCGGAGCTCTGGGAAACCTTGAACTCCACCTGGCTCGATGCCCGCTCGCAGGCGGCGCGCCGCTCGGCGCGCGCCGACATCGGGCAATTCGTCGAATGGGTCAAGGAGCGCTCGCACCTCACGCGCGGCGTCACCATCGGCACCATGATGCGCGATGAAGCCTTTCACTTCACCCGCATCGGCACCTTTCTCGAGCGCGCCGACAGCACCGCGCGCATTCTCACCGCGCATCAAAGCGACCTGGTGCCCGGCGCCGACGCCAGCGTGGTGCCGGATCCTTATCGAATGGAGCGTGCTGCTGCGCGCCCTGTCCGCATTCGAGGTGTATCGGCGCGTCTACCGCGATGTGATCACGCCCTCGCGCGTGGCGAGCTTCTGATCCTGCGCGACGACATGCCGCGCTCGCTGCTGCGTTGCTGCAAGGAGGTGTATGGGAACCTGAAATCCGTGGCGAACGAACAATCTGCCGAAACCGAGCGGCGCGCCGGTGAAATGCATGCCATGCTGCATTTCACGCGCATGGAAGAAATCACCGAGACGCGGCCTGCCGCGCTTTTTGCGAGCAATTCTTGGCGCGGCTGCGCGATCTCGGCGATCGCATCGCATCGGATTTTTTGGTTCCCCCGGCGGAGGCGTAAGTCATGCACATGCACATTCGGCACGAAACCCGCTACCGCTACGAGCGGCCCGTCAAATACAGCGTGCAGAGCCTGCATCTCACGCCGCGCCGCGACTTGAGCCAGCGCGCGCTCACCTGGAGCATCACCGCGCCCGGCCGGCGCCTCGAGCAGATCGATGCCTACGGCAATATTTCGCACCTGCTCACCATCGAGGAGCCGCACCGGGAAATTCAGATCGTGGTGCGCGGCGTGGTCGAAACCGCCGACACCGAAGCGCGCCAGGACGACGGCCCGCTCTCGCCGCTGGCCTATCTCGCGCCCACGCAACTGACCGCGCCCAACGAGGAACTCGAAGGCCTTTGCGCAAGGCGCGCTCGACGCGCATCAGCGACCCGCGCGCCCGCGCCCAAGCGCTGGCCGAAGCCGTGTTCGGCGCCGTGCGCTACAAGCCGGGCACCAGCGATGTGCAGGACAGCGCGGCCGTGGCCTTCAAGAGCGGCGAAGGCGTTTGCCAGGATCATGCGCATGTGTACATCGCCTCGCGCGCGCGCGGTCGGAATGCCGGCGCGCTACGTCAGCGGCTATCTGTACACCGGCGATACCAGCGATGCCGCGAGCCATGCCTGGGTCGATGTCTGGCTGGGAGCGGAAATCGGCTGGCAGAGCATGGACGTGACGCACAAGCGCCCCGCGGTGCGCACCTACTGCCGGCTCGCCGTCGGCCGCGACTACCTGGATGCGGCGCCGGTGCGCGGCGTGCGCCACGGCGGCGGCGGCGAGAAAATGGAAGCCAATGTGCTGGTCGCCGAGTCGGCCCTGCAGCAACAGTAAATTGGCTAGAATTTCGCCATGACTTACTGCGTCGGCTTGCTGGTCGACACCGGGCTCGTGATGTTGTCGGACTCGCGGACCAACGCCGGTGTCGATCAAATCAATACCTTTCGTAAAATGGCGACTTTCCAGCGCGCCAACGATCGGGTGCTGGTGCTGATGTCGGCGGGCAATCTGGCCATCACCCAGGCAGTGGTCAACCTGCTGCAGGAACCGCCCGACGACCCCAGAATCAGCCCACGCGCATCATGCGCGCCAGCAACATGTTCAATGCCGCGCGCGTGGTCGGCGATGCGCTGCGCGAAATCCACGAGCGCGATGCCGATGACTTGAAGGAGCACGGCCACGAATTCAACGGCACCTTCATCTTCGGCGGGCAGATCATGGGCGAGGAGCCGCGCCTGTTTCATATTTATTCCGCCGGCAACTTCATCGAGTCCTCCGTCGATACGCCGTACTTTCAGATCGGCGAATCGAAGTACGGCAAACCCATCATCGACCGGGTGATCACCCGCAGCAGCAGCCTGGCGCAAGCCGCCAAATGCGCGCTGGTCTCCATGGACTCGACCATCCGCTCGAACCTGTCGGTGGGGCCGCCGCTGGATCTCGCCATCATGCGGCGCGACGAATTCAAGCTAGCGACGCACATCAGCATCGACATGGACAACGAATACTTCACCATGATCCGCGACCCGCTGGGGATTCGCCCTGCAAGAAGTGTTCAGCGAACTGCCGAATCCCGAGTGGAAATCGTTGCCGGTCGATCTTGACGAGCCCTCGATCTAGTTGGGCAGCTGGTTTCCAAAGTCATAGCCCAGCAAGGCAATGGGTTTGCCGAGCAGGTATCCCTGCGCATAGTCGACGCCGAGCGCGCGCACCGCCTGCAGCTGCATATCCAGACTCCACCGATTCCGCCACGGTCTGCACGCCGAAGTCTTCCGCCATGCGCACGATCGCGGAAATCATGGCCCGCGCCACCCGGTCGGTGGGCGCCGCGCCCACCAGCGATGAATCGATCTTGAAATAGTGCGCCGGCACGGTGCGCAGATAGCCGTAGGAGGGCGGGTTGGCGCCGAAATCATCCAGCGCCACTTCGCAGCCCAAGGCCTCCAGGCGTTTCATGGAATCGGCCACGCTGATGTTGCCCGACGAGGCATGGCGTTCCGTGATGTCGAAACACAGCGCCTGCGGCGGCAGGCCGCTTTTCTTCACGCAGGATTCCACGTAGCTGATGAAGTTGTCGTCCGTCATCGACTGCGCCGAGAGATTGATCGGAGAACACCGCCGGCACCCGTGCCCACAGCTTGCGGTTGTTGGTGAGCCACACCAGCAGCGTACGCACCACCCAGCGATCGATGTTGGGCATCAGCCGCTGCTGCGCCGCCCGCGCCAGGAATTCCTTCGGCGCGACCAAGTTGCCGTCAGGGGTGCGCAGACGCAGCAGCACTTCGTAGTGCGCCATGGCCACATCGTCGTGCAGGGAACAAATCGGCTGCAAAAAAAGTTCAAAACGCTCCGCGTGCAGCGCGATTCTCGATCTGCTTCTCCACTTGAGTATCCTCTCTGCATGAGCAGTGGGAATGCCTGGCGCCGTTCGAATTCCGCAGCCAGGCAGGGGAACACCGGCGCCAGTCTCTGCTCCAAGGGCTCGCTGGTTCGCGTATCCACGATGCCGAATCGATGCTTAAGCGCACCGCGCCGTTGATGGCGCCGCTCGAGTCGCGCACCGGAATTGCAACCGAATAATTGCCGTCTTCGCGCGCAGCGTAAGATGGCCTCCATGTCTCCGACCTTGGTGTTCGTCAAGGAGTCTTCCACCAGCTGATGATCCTCGGGCAGCAGGAAATCCTCGCTCAACCACAGCGTATCGGCGGCGAAATCGTGAAACGACACCGCGGAAACTTCGGGCGCGAACGCGCGAATGACCTGCGCCAGCGCCTCGAGGGTTTTGCTCGATGCAGCCTCTGCGGCATAAGTCAGATTGGTAGTCACGCGTCACCCACATTCAATGTATATGCCCGCATGGTACGGACGCGCCCTGCGTTAGGGCATGTCGCGGCGCGCCGACGTAAGCGGCGAGCGACACGGGATTTTGCTTAAAGCGCTGAAAATCGCCCGATGGGCGGCCCGCGCGAGGCTCGCGCGGATTAAGTTAAGGCGGGCGCGGCGTGACGCGCGCCCAGTTTCTTCCACGGCAGCTCGGTCAATGCCGGCAGCATCCACACCCAGCCGACCAGGCCAAGGAGGCTCATGGCCGCCGAGACCAGAAACGCATTGGTGAAGGAATGCGTGCGATCGACGATGAAGCCGGTGAGCGCGGGCGCCACCACACCCGCCAGGCTGCCGCAGGTATTCTGGATGCCGACCCAGCGTCCCGCCGCGCGCGGGCCGGCGAGGATCTGGCTCACGGCGAATACACAGGGCGAGGAAGCGCCGCATGCCACTTGGAACAGGAACATGGCGGCGAGCGCCACGGGTTTGGATCCCATGGCCATGGAGAGCATGCACACCACGGAGCCGACATGCGCCACGGCGAGGACCGCCTTGTAAGCCACGCTGTTCGAGCCGCCGCGCCTGATGTAGCGATCAATCGCCCAGCCTCCCGCCAGCGCCGACAATGCGTTGACGACGTACGACAGACCCGCGACCTGCGCCATTTCCACCATCGAGAATCCGCGCGCCCGCACCAGGTACGAGGGCAGCCACGTCAGCATGAAATAAAACACATAGTTGATCGAAAATAATCCCAAGCCCGTGCCCCACATCGCCGGATTCTTGAGCACCGTTAAGAACCGCGGCGAATCCGCGGCGTCTCCGCCTTCGCGCGCGGGCACATGGCGAGCGACGCGCGACCACGGCCAGAGCCATAGCAGCGACAGCGCGCCGAACACAAAGAACGCCGAGCGCCAGCCGTATTGCGACATCAACAGGCCGCCGGCATAAAGACCTACGGCAGGACCGAAGAGATAGGCAAAAGCCACGATGCCGTTCGCTAATCCCAAGCCTTTGGGCGGCACCACCGATGCCAGGATCTTCGCCGCGCATGGAAAACCGGCGCTCTCGCCGAGACCAAGCATCAGTCTGAGCAGCAAAAGAACCGTAAATGAATGCGCGAAGCCCACCAGCATGGTGGCCGACGCCCACACCGCCAGCCCGACCGCCAGTACGCGATGCGCGCCGAAGCGCTCCGCCAGCAGGCCGATGGGTATTTGCATGACGGCGTAGGTCCAGAAAAACGCCGACAGCAGGATCCCCATCTGCGTGTCGCTGAAGTGCAAATCAAGCCGCAGCAAGGGCGCGGCCGTGGGCATGGCGCCGCGATCCACGTAATTGATGAACACCAGGGTCGCCAGCATCAAGACCAGCGGACTGCGCGCCGCGCGCAGCGGATCAAAGGCCTTAGGATGGGCTGAGCTCAGCTCGCGTAATCCATGCGTGCGCGATCGAGCATGCGCTTCAGCGCGTCGAAGTGCAGTTCCTCACGTTCGAAGCCGCCGACCGCGCCGCCGCCTTCCATCTGCGCGCAGGCGCGCGTGACGATGGATTCGGGGATCAGCCGCAACGGCCTGCCGGTGGACATCGCCAGCAGCTGCGCCTGAGCCGCGCGCTCGAGAAAATACAGCCTTTCGAAAGCCTGTGGCAGCGTTCGCCCGACAATCAGCGCCCCGTGATTGCCCATCAGCAGCACCGATTTAGCGCCCAAGGCCAAGGCCAGGCGCTCGCCTTCGGACTCATCATAGGCGAGGCCGTTGTAGTTCGTGTCGTAGGCGATGTCGTCGTGGAAGATGAGCGCGCTTTGCACTGCCATTTCGAGACGCGGATTTTCCAGCATGCCGAGCGCAGTGGCGTAGGGCATGTGGGTGTGCAGCACGCAGTTGCCCTGCGGCGATAGGCGATGCACCGGCGCATGAATGAATTTGGCGGTGGGTTCCACCAGCCCCTGCCCGCTCAGCAAGCGGCCGGCAAAGTCGAGGATGAGCAAATCGCTGGCCTTCACTTCCGACCAGTGCAAGCCAAAGGGCGCGAGATAAAACCTATCGGTAAAGCCCGGCACCAGCACCGTCAAATGATTGTCGATGCCTTCGTTGAAGCCGAAGTGCGCCGCCAATCGATAGCACGCCGCGAGATCGACTCTGGCGCGGGCTTGGGCTTCCGGGCCCGGCACGGATTTAAGATTTGCGCTCATGGCCCATCTTCGGACAAATCTTGGGTCCACGTCCAGCGCCGCAGGTTAAACTGCCCAAAGCCACGCCCCTGGGAATTTAGGAAAAACATGCAGCGGGTTACCCGCGCCGCCTGCGGCGCTTACGTTTTCATGCTCGCGCTGCAGGTCAGCGCTGCGGACCTCAAATCCCAGGTCGAACGCTACCGCCGCGATCATGAGAGCGCCATCGTGGGGCAGCTCGATGAACTTTCGCGCCTGAAAAGCGTGGCGGCGGATCCGCAAGGACTGCTGGCGATGGCCGGCGCGCTCGAGCAAGCGCTCAAAAAACGCGGCTTCGAAGTCGCGGCGCTGCCCACCGCGCCGGGCTTTCCCCCGGCGGTGTTTGGCGCTTTCAAAGTTTCCCATGCCAAACGCACCGTGCTCTTCTACGCCCACTACGACGGTCAGCCGGTGACGCCCGCGCAATGGAGCTCCGATCCCTTTGTGCCCGTGATGCGCGAGCAACGCGCTTGAGCGACCGCAGCACGGATGTCGATTGGCAAAAGGCCGCACCGTCCGTTCGATCCGGAGTGGCGGCTGTTCGGCCGCGCGGTCGAGCGACGACAAAGCCTCGATCGCGCATTCCTGGCCGCATTCGATGCACTCAAGGCCACGCGCAACAGCGCCCTCGGTGAACATCAAGGTGCTGTGGGAAGGCGAGGAAGAAGCCGGCTCCGACGCACTTGAGTAAAGTGCCTGCACGACAATCAAAAACTCTTGCAGCCGGATCTCATTCTCATCGGCGATGGGCCGGTGCATCAGACGCGCCGGCCGCTGGTGTATTTCGGCGCGCGCGGCGTCATGCAGGTCGAGGCCACGATCTATGGACCGCTGCATGCGCTGCACGACGGCCACTACGGCAACTGGGTGCCGAATCCCGCCGCGATGGCGGCGAACGCTGCTCGCGCAAATGCGCGATGACAACGGCAGCATCCTGATTCCCGGCTTCACCGACGGGTGCGCGCCATCACCCCCGAGGAACAAGACGGCGCTGCAAAATCTGCCGCCGGTCGAGCGATGCCTTGAAGCAGCGAGTTCGGCATCGGCCGAACCGAAGGCAGCGAAGATCTGCCCGCCAGCATCATGCGGCCCGCGTTCAACATCCGCGGCATTCGCGTCAGGCCAAGTCGGCGACGCCGCGGCCAACGCCATTCCCACCGACGCCGTCATCTCCATGGATTTTCGCTTGGTGCCCGATCAAACGCCCGGCCGCGGTGCGCGCAGCCGTCGAACATTTCTTGACCGCCCGCGGCTGGACCATCGTCGCCGACGATCCCGACGCTGCGACGCGCTCAGAGCATCGCGCGCATCATCAAGCTGAAGTGGGAGTAACGGCTACCCGGCGCCTGCGCTCCGACATGTCCTCGCCCGCCGCCAAAGCGGTGATCGCCGCCGCGACGCAAGCCGCCGGCGCGCCGGTGGTGGTGCTGCCCATGGCGGGCGGCAGCGTGCCGCTGTACATGTTTGCCGACGTGTTCAGCGCGCCGATCATCTGCCTGCCCATCGTCAATCACGACAACAACCAGCATGCCGCGAATGAAAACCTGCGGCTGCAAAATCTCTGGGACGGCATCAATACCTACGCGGCGCTCATGGCCGAGCTCAACTGGTAGTAACGCATGAAAATCCTGCGCAGGATTGCTGCGGCGCTCCTGGCGCTGCTCATTGTCGCTGCTCGCGTTGCTGTTGTGGCTCAAGCCGCCCGGCGCTGCTGCGCGTCGGCGCGAACTACTCCGCCAAGATCGTCTGCTCCAATGTGTTTCTCGCCGGACGCGATCCTGACGAGGTGCTGCGCGTCGATGTGCAGGCGCCCGGCATCTCGCTTCTCAAGCTCATGCGGGTCGTCGGTCGACCGCGAGCACGGCGTGGTGCGCGCGGGATTTTTGGGCGTCATCGGCGATGGCCTGGCGCAGTACGCGGCCGGGCAAGGGCTGCACCGTGCTGCCGGACGGCAAGCTCGATCGCTTCCGTGCCGGCGCAACTCAGTGCCATGTCGCCGCACTTGGACCGCCGGCATCGCCGCCGGCCTCACCGCGCCTTTTCCTCGCCGCCGCCCTGGCCGGACGGCGCCGCCGTCGAGACCAGGCAAGCCGATCGATGCGCTGATCGAAGATCCCGTGCTCGCCGGTCCCGGCGCGCGCGCCATCGTCGTGGTCGATCACGGCCGCATCGTGGGCGAGTACTACGCCACCGGTTTGCAGCCCGATACGCCGCTGCTCGGCTGGTCCATGACCAAAACGGTGATGGCCGGCGTCATCGGCATGCTGGTCAAGGACGGCAAGCTGTCGCTGGATCAAGCCGGATTCTGGCCCGGCCGGCGACGGGCGCGAGCACATTCGCCTCAGGACCTGCTCGCCATGTCGAGCGGCCTGCAGTGGAACGAGGCCTACGGCGCGGTGTCCGACGTCACCAGCATGCTGTACCTGCAACCCGACATGGCCGGCTTTGCGCGCGCTCGCAACCCTTGGCGCATCCCGCCGGCGAGGACTGGAGTCTATTCCAGCGGCACCGCGCGTCATTCTGTCGCGCATCGCGCAGGATGCAGCGGCGCGGCGCACCGGCGCAGGACCTCGCGACTTCATCAAAGCTCGGCTGTTCAATCCGCATGGGGATTACCACCGCGACCATCGAGCCGGACGAACACGGCACCCTGGTGGGCTCTTCTTATATGTATGCCACCGCGCGCGACTGGGCGCCGCTATGCGCATGTTCCTGCTGCAAGATGGAGTTTGGCAGGGAGAAGAATTGCTCCCTCCGGGCTATGTCACCATGATGGCCACGCCGGTGGAGGCATCCGCGCGGCCAGTACGGCATGGGCCAAGCCTGGCTGTGGGGATCGGACGCGATGACGCCCGGCGTGAATCCGGACGCGGCTTTCGGCATTCCGCCGGATACCTTTTGGATGTCGGGCCACGACGGCCAGAGCATCTGCATCATTCAAGTCGCGCCAGTTGGTCATCGTGCGCTTGGGGTTGACGCCCTATGCCGCGGCTATACCTCGCAGCCCCTGGTCAAGGCGGTGCTCGAAGCGCTCAAGTGAGGAGTCATGCGGCCGATTGATGTCGCCAAAGCTGCCGGACTTGGCGCATTGATCTTCATCATCGATGTGCTGATCGCCTTCGGGACGCTGTACGCCTGGGGAGCGATCTTCGAACCTGGGCATACCGAGGACTTTTACGAGCAGGCAGCGGTGCCCATGGCGCGCTGGTCCACGCGCATCATCGGCACGGCAATGATCTTAGGCACCGCCTGGTTCTGCGCGCGGCGCAATCCCGCACGCAACGCCTATGCCTTCGGCGCGCTGATCGTGTTCTTCTATGCCTTCTTCGACGGCGCCATCGTGCTGTTCGCGGGTTTTTTCACCCTCGGCATCGCCGTGAGCATGCTGCTCAAGCTCATCGGCGCACTCACCGGCGCCTATCTCGCCCGCCGCTTGCGCGCTGGACTTATTTCTTAAGCGCCGCCATACGCGAGAACGCAGGTATTCGCTAGAATGCCCGGCTTTGGGAGTTCAATTGACGACCTTTCTGCTGGCGTTCACCGCGCTGTTCTCGATCGTCAACCCGCTGTCGGGGGCGTTCATCTTCTTCGGCGCAACGGCGGAGCTCGATCCGTACGTCAGAGCGTCGGTGGCGCGCTGGGTGGCGATTTATTCCCTCGCGATCGTCGCCGCATCGCTGTACGTGGGCGCGTATGTGCTGGAGTTTCTTCGGCGTCACCATTCCCGGTGCTGCGGGTCGCCGGCGGCATCATCGTCGCGGCGTCGGGCTGGCGCATGTTGAACGCGCCGGACGCCACGGCGCAGCGGCGCAGCGAAACCCCCAGCCCGCGTTCCGTCGATGTGCCTCCCAGCCGGCTGGCCTTCTACCCGCTCACCATGCCCTTGACCACCGGCCCCGGCACGATCTCGGTCGCGATATCCCTGGGCGCCGGCCGCCCCACCGGCTTGCAAGCCGCCACGCTGGAATTCTTCGTCGAGACCTTGGCGGCCAGCGTGCTGCTGTCGGTGCTGATCTACGGCTTCTATCGATACTCGGCGCGCCTCGCCGACTTGATCGGCCCCACCGGAACCACCATCGTGGTGCGGCTGTCGGCGTTTCTCTTGTTCTGCATCGGGATTCAAGTGCTGTGGAACGGCGCCGTCGGAACTTTTGGGAACCCTGCCTCCTCGACCATTTACGCGGCGAGTGAAACGTATGAATATGAAATTTCGATCGGCGGCAATTTCTCGCCGGCGGCGCCGGAGCATTGTCGATGGCTCTGCTGCCGCGCAGCTTGCTGGCCGCCACGGCCACAGCGACTGCCACCGCGATCAGCACCGTGCCGCCGGCGCCGGTGGCGCGAGTCGAAGTCGTGCACGACACCTACTTCGGCGAAACCTTGAGCGATCCCTATCGCTGGATGGAAAACGACAAGGACCCCGACTGGCTGCCGTTCCTGAAGGGACAGAACGATCACACGCGCGCCGTGCTCGATGCGCTTGCCCGGCCGCGCGGCGCTGCTCAAGCGCATCCAGCAACTCTCCGGCGAAACCGTCGGCGACCAGCCGCGTGCAGCGCGCCGGCGGCCTGACTTTCTTCCAGCAGCGGCCCCTGGGCGCCGACAACTTCAAGCTGTTCGTGCGTCGAGGGCGCGGCGGCGCGAGTCGCGTGCTGGTCGATCCGACCGCTGCTGAGCAACGCCAAGAGCCATGTGTCGCTCGACTGGTGGCGCGCCTCGCCGGACGGCAAGTACGTGGTGTACGGCCTGTCGAAGGACGGCAGCGAGGACTCCCTGCTGCACGTCCTCACCGTCGCCGACGGCAAGGATCTGCCCGAGACCATTCCCAACACCGAGGGCGCCAATCCGCAATGGCTCGATGATGGCAGCGGATTTTTCTACAACCAGCTCACCGGCGCGGTTGGCACGCCCGAGCGCTACCTGGACAGCCAGGCGCGCTTCCATCGCCTTGGGCACGGATCCCAAGTCCGATCCCATCCTGATGAAGCGCGGACTCGTCGCCGGCATCGACTACGACAAGATCCAAGTCCCCGTCATCGTCACTTCCCCGGGTTCTCGCTACGCGATCCTGCTGCTCGCCGACGTTAGGCCCGAGGGCGCGCGGGTTCATCGCGCCGCTCAGCGATGCGATCGCCGGCAAGGCCAAATGGCACCGCATTCGCCGGCTTCGAGGATGAGGTCACCGACCTCGAGCTCGACGGCGACGATTTGTACCTGCTGGTCAACAAAGGCACGCCGCGCGGACGCATCGTCAAGACCTCCGCCGCCGCGCCCAACATCGCCGACGGCACCGTCGTCGTGCCGCAGCACGCGCCGTTCGTGATCGAGAGCATCGCCGCGCGCGCGCGATGGCATGTATCTGAAGATCATGGACGGCGGCATCAGCCGCTTGCAGCGCTTGGGACACGACGGCAAGGTCGCGACATCGCCCTGCCCTTCGACGGCACCATCGGCGCGGTGTTCACGGTGCGCCGACGAGGACGGCGCCTTGATCTCGCTGTCAGGGCTGGCTCACGCCCGCCGGCATCTGGTCGGTGGACACGCGCCGGCCATCTCGCCGACACCGGCATCACGCCCAAGCCCGCCATCGATGTCAGCGCCTACGAAGCCAAGCGCTTCTTCGCCACCGCGAAGGACGGCGTCAAGATTCCCTACACGCTGATTTACCGCAAAGGCATGAAGCTCGACGGCAGCCACCCTGCTTGGATTTCCGCCTACGGCTCGTACGGCATCGTCGGCCTACACGCCGACCTTTGCCGGACGCTCTCTGGCGCTGGTGGATGCCGGCGCCATCGTGGGCTATGCCAATGTACGCGGCGGCGGCGAATACGGCCGCGAATGGCACAAGGCCGGACAGCTCGCCAACAAGCCCAACACCTGGCGCGATCTCATCGCCGTGTGCGAAGAGCTCATCGCCAAGAAATACACCTCGCCGCAGCATCTCGCCATCGGCGGCCGATCCGCCGGCGGCATCACCGTGGGCACGCGCGATGACCGAGCGGCCCGATCTGTTCGCCGCCGTGATCGACGGCGTCGGCTGGTCGAATCCGCTGCGCTATGTGGTCGAGCAAAACGGCTATCGGCGAAGAGCCCGAATGGGGCGCCATCTCCGATCCCGCCGGGTACCAGGCGCTCAAGATGATCGACAGTTATCAAGCGGTGAAGGACGGCACGCCCTATCCCGCGGTGCTGCTGACCACCGGCGTCACCGACCCGCGCGTCGCGCCGTTCCACGTGGCCAAGATGACCGCGCGGCTGCAGGCGGCCACCACCTCCGGCAAACCCATTCTGCTGCGCGTCGACTACGACGCCGGGCCACGGCATCGGCTCGACCCGCGCGCAGCAGGACCGCGAAGCGGCCGACACCTACGCATTCTTGTTGTGGCAGCTCAACGGAGCCGCCTAGCAGGAGCGCCAGCGGCTCCCGCGCTCGCGCGCCCCAACCGGCCTAGTGCGCCGTCGCGGCCGGCACATCATTGCGATAAATGATGCCTTCCTTCATGACGAACAGCGGATGTTCGGTGGCCGCCATGTCTGTCAAGGGATTGCCGGGAACGGCCACGATGTCCGCGGATTTCCCCGCCTGCAGCGTGCCGGTCTGATCGGCGATGCCGAGCAGGTCGGCGCCGCCCGCGGTGCCTGCCATCAGCGCCTTGGCCGGCGCCAAGCCGTTTTTCACCATCAGCGAAAATTCGCGCGCATTCAGGCCGTGCGGCTCGACGCCCGCATCCGTACCCATGGCGAGCGGCACACCGATTTTGACGGCATGCTGGAACATCTGCTGAGCCTGCGCCGCCGCCGCGCGGGCTTTTACGGCGATGGCGGGAGGAAATTTGTCCAGTCTTTCGCCCACCCACACGCCGGCGAAGAGCGTCGCCACCAGGTAGACGTGCTTTCTCTTCATCTCCGCCAGCGTATCGTCCTTCAAGAAACTGCCGTGTTCGATGGAATCGACGCCTGCGGCGATCGCCATCTTGGCGGCCCGATCGCCGTGGCAATGCGCGGCCACCTTGCGATTCCAGGCGTGCGCTTCGGAGACGATGGCATTCATTTCTTCCTGCGTCAGCTGCACATTGTCCACCGGGTCGGACAGCGACAGCACCCCGCCGGAGGGCATGAATTTAATGACATCCGCGCCGTACTTGATCTGATAACGCACGGCCTCGCGGCATTCCTCGGGCCCGTTGCAAACGCCGCGGATGGGACCCGCCACCGCGATGGTCTGCGGCGGCACCGGACCCTGATCCGCATGACCGCCGGTCGAGCCCATCGCGTAATTCGACACCAGCATGCGCGGCCCGGGAATCACGCCCGCTTTGATGGCGTTGCGCAGTCCCAGCGCAATGTAGTCGTCGGATCCGACATCGCGCACCGTGGTGATTCCGGCCTCGAGAGTGGCCTTGGCATAATGCGCACCGTACAGCGCCTGCTCCGCCGGGAAGCGCATGATGCCGTGGTAGAAATCTTCGTACCAATTGTCGCTCGACTCCTCGGAGAGATGCACGTGGGCGTCGATGAAGCCGGGCAGCAAGGTCGCATCGCCCAGGTCGATCACCTGGGCATCTTCCGGAATTTTGCACGCCGTCCAACCGCCTGGATTTTGTCGCCTGCGACCACCACCACGCCGTGCTCGATGAGCGTGCCCGACACCGAATCGAACAGGTGCGCTGCCTTCAAGACGATGACCGCAGCAGCAGCCGGCGCCGCACTCTGCGGAGCGGCACTCTGCGCGGCGCTCAATTGCGCGAACACAAGGAACACTGCGGCGCTGGCCGCCATCATCTGGGTTTTCATTTTGCTTGCATCCGAATCCCAAGGGGTTCGCATGTTCGCATCACGGACTTGAACCCGCAATAAATCTTGCGATCAGTGCGGGAAAACCCTACAGCTCCGACCACTCGCGCAGCAGCGCATGATAGTGCGCGGCAAGGCGCACCAGAGAATCAGGATCGGACCCCATTTGGGTCAAGCGTTGGATGGTGCGGTCGAGTTCGAACAGCTGCTCGCGCCTCGCATCGTCGCGGATCAGACTCTGAATCCAGAACACGCTGGCAAGCCGCTCGCCGCGGGTCACGGCGTTCACGCGATGCCGCGACGCCGAGGAGTAGACGATCATGTCGCCCGCCGCGAGTTTGACGCTCTGGTTGCCGAAATCGCTTTCGATGACGAGTTCGCCGCCGTCGTAGGATTGCGGAGGCGCCAGGAACAAGGTCGCCGACAGGTCGGTGCGCAGTTTGTGGACGCTGCCGGGAATCATGCGCACCGACCCCGTCCACGTGCGTGCCGAAATGCATCCCCTCGCCGATAGCGATTGAACATCGGCGGATAGACTTTGTTGGGCAGTACGCGCGCTGATGAACAGCGCGTTGCGCTCCAGCTGCGCGAGAATAGAAGTTGCCCAGCTCGCGCGCCAGCGGGCTCGCCTCATCGAGCTGCTGATTGTTCTTCACCGGTGCGCCCTGATGCCCGGCCGTCACGCGGCCGTCCACCCATGGCGCGTTCTGCGCTCGAGCGACGCGCGCACCGTGGCCAGTTGCTCCTCGTTCAATACATTTGCAATGCGCAGCAACATGGCGCGCGTCCGTCACGGAAACACCGAGCGCCTTGAGGCGTGCGGCGAGATCGTTGCAGCGCACCGCGGCGCACCGGCGCGCGCGATCGAGCGCAACACGGCCCGGCGCATCGCCGCCGTGCCGCCCGCGCGGCGCGCTCGAACCACGCTGCCGCCTCATCGAAGCGCCCTGCCTTCAGCAGCATGCTGGCCCAGTTGTACTGGCCGCGAAAATAGCCGCCCTCGGCCGAACGCCGGTACCAGTCGGCCGCGGCGTGCGAATCGCGCGCGGTTCCCCAGCCTTCCTCGCAGCATCGCCCCACCAAGTTCATGGCGCGCTCATGCTGCTGCTCGGCCGCCTTCAAGTAGTAGAGATACGCAAGGCACCAATCGCGCGCCACGCCGCGGCCGTCCAAATACATATGAGCCCAGGTTGTACTGCGCCCAAGCGTGGCCGGCATCCGCGGCGCGCTGGAAATGTTCGGCGGCCGCCGCCGGGTCTTCCGACGTGCCCCAACCGTTGTCCAGGCAGCGTCCCACCATGTTGATGGCGTCGATGTCGCCGTTCAAGCGCCGCGCGCCGAAACCACTTGAGCGCCTGCACAGGGTCCTTGGTCGACTCCGGTCCCCTCGAGCAGCATCCGCCCGTAGCACACTTGCGCCTGCGGCAATCCTTCGAGCGCCGCGACGAACACCCAGTCCGCGGCGCGCTGCGCCTCCTGCGCAAACAATGCGCCGAGTCGCGGCGCGCTCATTTGACCCAGCAGCGAGACGATCGAGATGGCGGTCATGGCATGGCATCGTTAGAAGCGATAGTTCGCCGTGCCGATGAGCGTGCGGCCCGCCGCTCGGCAGCGCGTGATTCTCGGCGACGCCCGAGTAATAGATGCTGGTGAAATACAGCTTGTCGGTCGACGTTGTTGAGATTCAGCTGCAGCTTGAAATGCTCGTTGAACTGGTACGAGGTCATCGCATTGAACACCACGTAGGCCGGCACGCCGGCGGTATTTTCGGTATCCGCATATCGATGGCTGACGGCGGTGAAGCCGCCGCCGAATGTCCAGGCCGCGGTGGGTTCCACGCGTGCTCCAAACATTGAACGCATCGTGCGGCGTATTGGGCGCGAGCTTTCCCACGGATAGAGGATCGCTCGTCGCGGTGATCTTGTCGTCGAGGTGCGTGTAGTTTGCAGTGATCTCCCAGATTTCAGTGACATAGCCAGTTGATGCCGAGCTCGATGCCCTTCACCCGCTGATCGAACGGCGCATCTGCTGCACGGTCGGATCGTCCGGATCCGAAATGCGCGCGTTGTAGACGCGCGTGTCGAACAAGGCGCCGGTCAGCTGCGCCGCGCCGTCGAACATGCTTGATCTTCGCCGCCCAGTTCCAGCGGTGCTGTTCTTTTCCGGCGACAGACTCTGCATCGGACGGCGCGATGATGAGATACTCGATCACCGGATTGTACGACTGCCATACGACAAGTAGTAGCTCTGCGCGGCATCCGGCTTGAAGATCACCGCGACGCGCGGACTCACGAAAGTATCGGTGCGCTCAAATCCGGTTCCTGTGAACGCTTCGCTGAAACTCGACTTGAAACGATCCCAGCGCAGTCCCACGTCCACGTCCCACTTCGGCCCCAAGGCAATGCTGTCGAGCGCATACACACTCACATCGCTGCCCCGGCCCTTCGGATTGGAATAGGATGACGAGCGGCGTCGGCGGATCGTAGAAAGGCGATAGGGATTGAGCAGCGGCGTCGGCGGAATATCGTCCAGGCCGTTTTGGAAGCGGTTCACATTGGACTGCTCCTTGCTCAACTCGAGGCCGCCCGGTGAGCGTATTCGTCGAAGCCGCGCCACATCGAATTTCGCGGTCACGATCGGTGCGATTGATCAGCAGAGCTCGTGGTGCCGGCGCTGCTCGGCTGATCGCGCGACACCTCGATTTCCGCATACGGCGTGCCCGGCGGCGGCGGCGGCGACGAAGTCGTTGCCGAGAAAGGGTCCGGTCACCAAGTACTCGAAGCCGTAGTTCGCGTAGCGCAAGCTGTCGCTCAACGTGACGTCGTCCGCGAAATCCTGCTCGAAGCGGATGGTGCCGATATTGGTGTTGGTGCGCGTGCGGTCGTAATTGACGAGCCGAATAGTAGTTGCTGCGATCGACGTGCGCCGGCGCGCCGTCGATGAACGGAATACCGTAGTCAGGAAGATTGTTCTCTTCCTCCTTGAAATAGCTCAACGTGAGGCGCGTCGGCGTATCGATGCCCAAACTCAAGGTCGGCGCGACGCCGTAGCGGTGGTAGTGCACCTGATCGCGGTCGACGACGCCGTTGCTTTGATCCATCAGCGTGACCCGCGCCGCCGCGGTTGCGCTCAAGGGCAAATTGAAATCGCCCGTGCCGCGCCAATAATCCGCCTGCCCGCCGAAACGCTGATCGCCGCCAGCGGCGTCAACAGTCGGCTGCTTGCTGATGCTGTTGATGACGCCGGAGGTCGAGCCGCGGCCGAACACCGCCGAAGCCGGCCCCAACAGCACCGCAATCGCATCGCTGTTGAACGTGTCGCGCTGGTACTGGCCGATGTCGCGCACGCCGTCCAGGAAGAAACTGTCGGGGATCGACAGCCCGCGCAAGTTCACCGAGTCGCCGTGCGCGCCGCCCTCGCCGGAATTCAAGGTGATGCCAGGAACGTTGCGCAAGGCGTCCTGCACGCAGCGTAAGATTCTGTTCCGCCAGTTCCTTCTTATCGACGGTGTCGGTGGACTGTGAAATGTCCTGGGACGTGTGGATCGCCGTACCGGTGACTTCGACGCTTTGCAGCTTGTCTTCGGCCGCTGGCGCTGCGCTGTCGGCCTGCGCGTTGGCGGAAATGAGCGCGCCGACGGCGAGGCCGGCGGCGCTGAAGGCGGCTTCAGTGGGTTGCGGCATACAAGCATTTTTTCGATCCCTAATGTGATATTCGCTGCAATGCTAACACGAATCATTATTATTTACATTGCAGTTCCGTTTCGCATTCAGCGCGCTAAGCACGGAAATCCGTTTTAGAGCCTAGCCGAAGCGATTGCCGCGATTTAACTTAAGCGCGAATGATCCTGAGGGCTCACGCGCAGGCTCAGCGCTGATCGGCGCGAAGGAGCGGTCTTAGGCCTGCTTGCGCAGCCCGGCGGGAATCAACAGCAAGTCCCAGAAGTTCGAACAGCGCCATACGCGATGAGCGCCATCAGGGCCGCCGGGATTGCCCCGGTGAGAATCGTGGGCACATCGTTCAACGACAGTCCGGAGACGATGGGCGCGCCGTAGCCGCCCGCCCCCACCAACGCCGCCAGCGTGGCGGTGCCGATGCTGACGATGGTCGCCGTTTTGATTCCCGCGAGCATGCGTCGGGCTCGCCAGCGGCAGCACGATGCGCAGCAGCACCTGCCGGCGCGTCAAGCCGAAGGCGCGCGCATTTTCCAGATGCTCGGGATCGACGGCGCGAATGCCGGTGAAGGTGTTGAGCACCACCGGCAGCAAGCTGTACATGCACAGCGCCGCCAGTGCCGGCTTGCGTGCCGACGCCGAACAGCGGAATCAAAAAGCACAGCAGCGCCAGCGAGGGCACGGTTTGAATCAGCGCGCTCGACAATGAGAATCGCCTGTCCCGCGGCGTGAAAGCGCACGGCGATCAGCCCCAACGGTATGCCGACGAGCCACCGAAAACAGCAGCGACATGCCGACCAGCCACAGATGCTCGCGCGTGCGCTGCAGGATGTTGCTCTTGCAAGGCTCTGCGAGCGCGGCGCCTCGGCATCCCAGGAATTGCGCGGCAATTTTGGCGAAGCCCATATTGCTGAATGTCGGCCTGCGCATTCATGTCGATCATGGCCTGCGCGCTGATCGCGCCTTCCAGCTTTGAGCGCCTGCCACTCGCGCGGATGCTGCTCGATGAAGGCGCTGCGCGCCACCCACACCGCCTGATACACCGGAAAATAGTCCGCGATCGTCCTTGAGCACCCGCAGCTTGGATTTCTTGATCTTGGCATCGGTGGAATACAGATCGATCAAATCCACCGCGCCATCATCGATCGCCTGGAAAGCTCAAGGCTGTGCTCCATGCGATTGATCCGCTGCGGCTCCAAGTGCAAGTGATAGGCTGCCACCATCCCCGGAAAGCCATCCTTGCGATCCATGAATTCGTAGCTGAACGCCGGCCTCGAATCCGTCCTTCGAACCTGCGACAAATCGCTGATGGAGTGCAGATCGTGCTCCTCGCGCGAATGACTCCTTCACCGCCAGGGCATAGGTGTCGTCGAACCCCAAGGGCTCCGAGATCACCAGGCCCATCTTCGCAGAGCGCATGCCTGAATGTCCTCGACGGACTTCAAGTCCGGCTGCTTCAGGATGGCCTCCGCCAAGGTTCCGGTGTAGTCCGAATACACATCGATGGCGCCGCTCTTCAGCGCCTCGAACAAAATTCCGGTGCTGCCCATGCCGAACTTGCGCGTCACCGGAACCTTCGACGCCGCCTCGATGGTTTGCGCCGCGATCTCCCCGAGCACGTAGCCTTCGGTGAACACCTTCGAACCGACCACGATCCGATCCGCCGCAAACAGCGGCGCCGACGCGAACCCGAAGCCGCCATAGCAACGGCTGCAGCCCAGGCACAGCGCTCGGCCATGAGCGCCCCAGTCCCTTCATGCGACTTCCGCCGCGTCCGGCAAGGTGCGCTGCGCATTGATGAACTGCCGTCACGAAGGGATCGGCGGGATGGCAGCAGCAGATCGCGGTACGCTCCCGCTCTGCATGATTCTGCCTTCGTGCAGCAGCGTGATCTGTTCGGCGAGAAACACCGCTTCGCCGAGATCGTGGGTGACGAGCAGCACGGTCTTGCCCAGGCGCTGAAAAATGGATTTCAATTCCTGCTGCAGGCTGCGCCGAATGAGCGGATCGAGCGCCGCCATGGGTTCATCGAGCAGCATCACCGCACGGATCCATCATCGCCGCGCGCATGATGGCCACGCGCTGCTTCTGGCCGCCGCTCAACTCGATGCGGAAAGCGCGCCAGAACATCGGCGCCTCGAGGTCCGACCAGCTTGCGCAACTCCTCGACGCGGCCGTCGATCTTCTGTTTGCTCCAGCCGCGCAGCTTCGCGATCAAGCGACACATTGTCGATAGCCGCTGATGTGCGGAAACAGGCCGCCATCCTGCGGCACATAGCCGATGCGATCCGCCCACTCGACGGGACTGAACGACAGCAGGGCCTGATCGTTGATCTTGACGTAGCCCTTGATCGAAGGGAATCAATCCCAGGGTGATGCGCAGCAGCGTCGTTTTTCCCGAGCCGCTCGAGCCGATCAGCGCATGCGTCGCGCCCTTGGGAACGCATCAAGTTGACGTCGGTCAGGACCGGCCTGTCCTCGAATGTCTTGTAGATATTCTGCAGTTCAGCATGGATGCAGTCCGAGTCCTTAAGTACGACTGCGTCGACGATGGTGCCCTGGTGATACAGAATCTTCCAGCCCGGCCTGGGTTCGGCGCCACAGCGTGGCGCGGCGCGTGACGCGCGGGCCCTGAAGCAAGGTGTAGGTGATCAGGTAGTTGTCCGCGGCGATCTCCAGGCATTGAAAGTCGCGCGTCAGCCACTTAGCTTCATCCGGGTTCGGCGCGCCTGTTTTCCAGCGTTTCCAGCACGAATTCCCGGCTGTAGCGCCGGCCCGATGCGCCCACTTCCCAGAACGTTCGGATCGGTCATGTCCTCGTAGTCGGCGCGCGTGGTGCCGAACTCGGGATGATGGAAGATGGGCTCGCGCGCTTCAGTTCCTCGAGCACCGCGAGCAGCTGCGGCGCGGTTGTGAACTTCGGTTCCATGTCTCTGTTAAGGCTGAGCCGCCACGACCGCGATTTCAATCTTGAATTCGGCAGCCGCCAATTGCGGACTCAACACCGTGGCGCGCGCCGGCGTCGCACCCGGCACCACCCAGGATTGCCACACCTTGTTCATTTCCGAAATGTTCCCATGTCGGTGAGCCAGATGGTCGCCGACAACAGCTGGCTCTTGTCGGTCTTCGCCTCC
This sequence comes from uncultured Gammaproteobacteria bacterium, assembly GCA_963787695.1. GTDB lineage: Bacteria > Pseudomonadota > Gammaproteobacteria > Steroidobacterales > Steroidobacteraceae > Bog-1198. The sequence goes on along the minus strand of CAWBDX010000002.1, from coordinate 2,439,952 downwards.
GCCAGCAGGCGGTCGATGCCGGCGAGTATCGCCTGGGTCTGGACGGTGACGCTCGCTCCCGGGCGCCTTCGGCAACCTGGCCCGACAAGTATACGGTTTTGTTGTGTATGACCACCTGGGACATGCGCGGCCCGCTTGAATTCGTTCGATCGACATGTTGACTCCTGAGCACCCTTGGTTGCGTGGCTGACACACGGCTATACGATTCATTGGCGCGCATTGCAAGTCGCCTTAACGGGAGGGTGGTATGGATTTAGGCATTCGCGGACGAACCGCCATCGTCTGCGCCTCGAGCCAGGGCCTGGGCAGCGGCTGCGCCCAGGCGCTTGGCGAGGCGGGAGTCTCCTGGTGATCAATGGACGCAACCAGCGCGCTGCTCGAGCAAACCGCCGCAGAGATCCGCCACACCACCGGAGCATCGCCGTGACGCCGGTGCTCGCCGATGTCTCCACCGCCGACGGCCAGGCGGCGCTGCTCGAGGCCTGTCCCACGCCCGACATCCTGATCAACAACAACGGCGGACCGCCGCTGCGAGAATTTCCGCGAGCTGGACCGCCAGGCGATGCTCGAGCGGCGTGACCATGAACATGGTGACGCCCATCGAGCTCATTCAAAAAGTCATCGACCCGATGGCGAGCCGCGGCTTCGGCAGAATCGTCAACATCACCTCGTACAGCGTCAAGATGCCGCATCGCGGGTCTCGACCTGTCCAGCGGCGCGCGCGCCGGCCTCACCGCGTTCCTGGCGGGCGTCGCGCGCAGCGTCGCCGACAAGAACGTCACCATCAACAATCTGCTGCCCGGAAGCTTCGACACCGCAGCGCCTGCGCAACAACTCTCGAGTCTTGCCGCCAAACGCAACCAGGTGAGCGAGGCGGAGGCCGCAGCGCGCGCCATGGCGAATATTCCCGCCAAGCGCTTCGGCACGCCGGCCGAGTTCGGCCAGACCTGCGCCTTCCTCTGCAGCGTGCATGCCGGATACATCACCGGCCAGAACATTCTGCTCGACGGCGGCGCGTATCCGGCGGCGTTCTAGGCCGGGAAACGCTGCGCAACTTAGCTTATGCTGGAGCCTGAGCGCTGTTACAGGCAGCCATGCGCGCCTTCAGTTCTTTGCGAAATCTTCGGCTGACGCGCAGGCGTTCCCCGCCGTCGAGAAGCACCCGGTACTCGCCGTGACCGCCGAGTTCCAGACCCTGCACCCGGCGCAGATTGACGATCGTCGAGCGATGAATCCGGCAAAAGGTGCATGGATCCAACTCTCGCTGCAGTGCTGCAATGCTCCGCCGCAACAAATGCGACTTGTTGCCCACATGCACACAGACGTAGTAATCCTCCGCCTCCACCCAGTCGATGTCCGGGATTTGCACATAGGAGACCTGCCCGACGCTGCGCAGCGCGAGCCGCTGCGGCTCTTGCTGCGAGATATTTTCCTGCAGCGCGATTCTCTCTTTGGCACGCAGCATCGCGAGTTGAAAGCGCGAATCGTCGAACGGCTTCAAGAGATAGTCGAGCGCACCGGCATCGAACGCGCGCAGCGCATACTCATCGTATGCCGTTACAAAAACGATGACGGGTTGCCGCTCTCCTTTGAGCATGTCGAGCACGTCAAATCCCCCGCATTCGGGCATCTGCACATCGAGGAACACCAGGTTGGGCCGCGCGCTGCGAATCTCCTGCACGGCCGCGACGCCCGACGCACACTTCCGCACCGACTCCACGTCCGGATCATGCCGCAACAGCATTTTGAGATTGCTGCGCGCCAACGGCTCATCATCGACAATGCAGCGCCCGAATCGCCATGCTGCGATTCGCCTGCATCAAGCACTCTCCCGGTGCGGAAAAGACACCGACGCCTGAACGCCGGTCGTATCGTGATTCTCCAGACCGCAGTTCGCAATCTGTCCCGTACAAAAGCTTGAGCCGCGTGCGCAAATTCGACAGCCCAATGCCGCCGCTCGCGGGCGCCGCCTGCCGATCAAGCAGCGGACCATCATTGTAGACGCTTAATCTGCAGCCTGCCCTCGAAGGTGGTGGCGGCAATTCGAACATCGCCTCCTTGCACGCGCTTGGCGATGCCATGCTTGATGGCGTTTTCCACCAAGGGCTGCAGGATCAGGCTGGGTACCTGCGCCTGGCGCAGTTCATCAGGTACTTGCAGGCTCAACCTGAGCCTTCCTGAAAAGCGCGTTTTTTGAATTTCCAGATATTTTTCGAGAAACTCCACTTCTTGCGCCAGCCGCACCTGCGGATCATTGAAATCGCTCATCACGCCCCGCAGAAAGTCGCTGAGCGCGACGACCGTATTGATGGCGGCATCGTTCTTGTTCTCGCGGATCAACCCCACGACGGAATTGAGTGCGTTGAAAATGAAGTGCGGTTCGATTTGTTGGCGCAACCCGGCCAATCTCGCGTTCGAGAGCTGTTCATTGAGCCGGGCAGTTTCTGTTTTCTGCGTTGCCAGCCGCTCTTTCGAGTCAAGAACGACGGTGATGGTTAGAATGAACGCGTACAGGATCAGCGAGGAGAATAAATAATTATAGAATTTGAGCGGCCAGACATGGAGAAAGGGTCCGGAGGTCGAGTCCGGTGCCCAAGGCTGCAGAAGCACCTCAAGCCAGGCTATCCAAGCCGCCGCAATCAGCGCAAGGATCGCAACTGCGCCGAGATGCACCAACCAGGGGGCGGGATTCAGGCCCGACGGACGGTAGCGGCGCCCCAATTGAATTACGAGCGGGGTCGCGACCATCCACGGCATGAAGGAAAGGGTTAGCGAGATGAACAAATGCACCCAAGAGTGATGCATGCCTTGAGCCCGCATGCCGAACACGTATTGAGTTGCGTCGATCAGCCCGACGCCGGTCCAGATCGCCGCAATCCACAGCCAGCGGCGCAATCCGTTGCTCGGCGAGGTGGGATCCATTCGCCAATGCTACTCCACAGGTTGGTGCATCGCCGAGAATGCAGGGAATCGCCATGCAGGTGCAGTCAGTAGCCTGGCCGGCGGGGCGCTGTGCAGCGATACTGGCGCCATGAACACCAAGATCATTGCACTGACGATCGGCTTGATGCTTTTTTACTCAGGGGCGGAGAGCGCGACTCCGGCGCAGGCGAACAGCCCGGCTTACACGTCTGACGGCAAGCTGCTGCTGCCCGATAACTATCGGGATTGGGTGTTCCTGACCTCGAGCTTCGACTTGAGCTACATGGAAGGCATGCAGATGGATCATCACATGCTGGACAATGTGTTCGTCAACAAGGATAGCTACCAAAGCTTTCTCGCCACCGGTACCTGGCCGGATAAAACAGTGCTGGTAAAGGAAAACCGCAAGGCCCCGAGCGAGGGTTCCATCAACAAGGGCGGCAATTACCAAAGCACGGAAGTCATGAGCATCGAGATTCATGTCAAGGACGAAGCGCGGTTTCCCGGCCAGTGGGGCTTCTTTGCCTTTGGCGGCAAGGAGCCGGCCAGTTTGATTCCCCAGGCCGCCAGCTGCTATTCATGCCACGCGGCGCATGCGGCCGTCGACACCACGTTCGCGCAATTCTATCCGACGCTGCTGCCCATCGCGCAGGCCAAGGGGACGCTGTCCAAATCCTACAGCCAGGAAATCAGTGCCCACCCGCTAAAATAAAGCGCGCTCGCCCGGCCGCTAGGAGTCATCGCCAGAAGGCGCCGGCCGCGCCCGGAAAAACCACCGGGCTTTCGAATCCATCCGCGGAAACGCTGGCCACGCCGAAGATAAAATCATCGATAGCCACATTCGCCAGAGTCAGCGAATCAGAATTTCCGGCGTCGCGCGAGTGCGTCCACATAGGCTCGGTGGTATCGCGCCAACGCACGCGATAGTTGGCGGCGGGGGAACCCGGTGCGGCGCTCCATGACAGCTTTGTATCCGAAGTGACAGCGCCGCTGATCTTAACGTTCGCCGGTGGCGGTGGCGCCGAAGCCATCGCCGCCGCGACAATCATGTTGGTGGCTGCCACCTTGGCAAGGTAGGGAAAATCGACATGCGCGATGGAGTCGCCATACTCCACGCCGCCTTCGGTGCGCAGGTTCTGGTGCTGGTGCCGATAGTCTTCCGAGTTTTCGGTGAACCTGACCGCCGGAAGGCCCAAGGCATTGAATGCCGAATGATCGCCGCCGCGGCCGAAGCGGTCGAGCCGGTAAACCAAGGCCACGGTCCAGTTGGGCAGATAGGATTCCGCCAGCGCTTTGGCGTAGCGCGCGACATTTCGCGACGCGGAATCGTTCTCGCCGCCCTCGAATCGCCGCTGCTTGGCATCCTCGGGGGTTTCGGTATCGCGAGTGCCCTCGGAGAACAAGCGCACGCGGCTGTTGTCGATCACGCCGTTCTGGCCGCGGGTGCCGCCGACGATATCGTTGTTAAGATCCGCCTCCACCCGCCAGCCCTGGGCCTTGGCATATTCCGCCAGCACTTTGCCGCCGTACAGCCCCTGCTCCTCGCCGGACAGCACCCCGTAGACCAAGGTGGCGGGAACCTTGTAGCGGCTCAAAATTCGCGCCGCCTCGATCACCACGGCGACTCCGGAGGCATCGTCATCGGCGCCCGGCGCATCCGCAGTGGCATTCAAGGGGTCGCTGACGCGTGAATCGATGTGTCCGGCCAGTATGATCACGCGTTCGGGATCGACGCTGCCTTTCTGAATCGCCACCACATCGACGATCTCGCTGGGCTTCGGGACGCGAGCGCCGGTGAAGGTCTGCGACGGTGTCACCAGGGTCAGGCACCCGCCGCAGGTCTGACTGATCTCGGCGAAACGGGATTGCGCCCAGCGCCGCGCCGCGCCGATGCCGCGTTTTGGCGAACTGGTATCCGACAGCGAGTGCCGTGTACCGAAGCCCACCAGCGCCTGCACCGTTGCTTGCAGCTGTTTCGGATCGGCGCTTGCGGCAATGTCGCGCAGCATCGGCTGTTCGGCGCTCAATGCCGACGCCGCCGCGAGGCTCAACGCCATGCCGGTAAACAGCCTGCCGTAGCGCGCGTTGCGTGCCATGCGCATCTCTCCGCCCTTGGGTTTCATGGTGTGATAGTCCGATATTTGCGAGAAGTCCGCCAGGGGTTGCCCGTTGCACGACCACTCCGCAGCAAAGTTTTCCCGGTGACGTTGCGCGCAAGGTAATCTAGCGGCGTGTTGCCGCTAAAGGAGTCCATGGTGGCGCCAATTGCCTTTGAGATGAGCGAGTTGCAGAGTGCCGCGCAGCTGGTCTACCGCGTAATGCCGCCCACGCCGCTGTACGCGTGGCCGAAGCTCAAGCGCCGCTTGGGATGCAGCGTCCACGTGAAGCATGAGAATCACACGCCCACCGGGGCCTTCAAGGTGCGCGGCGGCATCGTGTACTTGGACCGGCTGTGCCGCGCGCAGCCCTATATCAGGGGCGTCATTTCGGCGACGCGCGGCAATCACGGTCAGTCCATTGCGTTTGCCGCCGGCCGCGCCGGGGTTCCCGCAACCATCTATGTGCCCACCGGCAATTCTCCGGATCAGAATTCAGCGATCGCCGGCTTCGGCGCGCGCGTGGTCGAGTTTGGCAGGGATTTCGACGAAGCGAAGCACGAGGCCTTCAAGGCGGCTGCCGCGGAGAGCCTGCACTTCATCCCCTCCTTTCATCGCGACCTCATCGCCGGCGTCGCGAGTTGTGCGCTGGAGCTGTTCACCGCGGCTCGCGACCTGGATGCGCTGTACGTGGGCATGGGTATGGGATCGGGACTGTGCGCAGCGATCGCGGTGCGTGATCTGCTGGGCCTGAAGACTGAAATCGTGGGCGTGAGCGCCGCCAAGGCGCCGGCCAATGCACTGTCGTTTGCTGCCGGCTCCCCCGTCCCCTCACCCACTGCGAATACCTTCGCCGATGGTCTGGCAACCCGCGAACCCAATGCCGACGCGATCGCAGCGATTTGCCGCGGCGCTTCGCGCTGGTTGGAAGTGTCCGAAGACGAGATCGCCGAAGCCATGCGGATTTATTTCGACGACACTCACCAAGTGGCGGAAGGCGCGGGCGCGGCGCCGCTCGCCGCGTTGCTCAAGGACCGGCAGCGCATGGCCGGCAAAAACGTGGCCGTGGTGTTGAGCGGCGGCAATATCGAACGAGCGCGGTACTTACGGGTGCTCTCCGGCGAAACTCCGGCGGTAGGCTAGCAGCGGCTGGTCGATGAATTACAAGCGTGAAATAGCGGATTTCCTGTCCCTTTTGACGCGACTCGCAATCCTGACATCTTCAGCGGTTGCGGCAGAGCCGAGTTTCACGCGGCCACCAGGCAGCGGCACCGTGATGGGAGCGACCGCTACTCGGGCAATGCCCTGGCGCCGGCTGATTCCTATGTTTTGTGCAGTGGCGGGCGACAGATCGACGATGCGGCCATCGACATACGGACCGCGATCTTCGATGGTTACGATCGCGCTCTTTCCGGTTTCCAGATTGGTCACCTTGGCGATGGTTCCCAGCGGCAGCGTGCGGCTCGCCGCGTTATTCTGATGCGGATCCATGATGTTGCCATCGGCCATTTTTTTGCCTGAAAAACTCTGCGCGTAAAAGGACGCCTTGCCGAAGCGCTCCTTACCGGTTCTGTCCTGTTGGGGTTTGGGTGCCTGCGGTGCGCCAGTAGCCGAAGGTGCGCTTGTCCCGGCAGTCTCAGCCCTGCAGTCGAAACTGAAGGCAACGAAGTAGAAGATCGCCGCGGCCAAAGTAAGCGCGATGGTTCCGGAACGGGAATTCGCTGTCATGGTAGGCGCTCTGTACATGGCGCAGCGATCATCACGCCTTCCGGGAAACCGCGGACTAGGCGATCAGCGGCACTTCGTGTCGGACAACCGGTTGACCGATGTACGCCTGATATTGGTGCAGCCCGACTGCCCGCGTGTTCAGGTCTGGAGCGGTAAAATTTACATTACATTTTAAATTCTCGAGCGATGGGATTGAATCCATCGATTCGCTTGCCGGTGTGGATAAACCGCAGCCTGACGGATCCCTGGTTCACACGCTCAATCAATGGAGCTCGCAACTCATTGAATATCGAGATCACGAGCTTCAGCACCGATGCGCTTCGTGAAGCAAGGGCGCATCGATTGCGTTTGCGAGTTTCGATAGCAACTCGACGCAAGGATGAGCGGTTGCCACCCGCCGTTTAACGCGCGCAGAATTGGGCCGCAATGGTACGATCCTTGCACCGTCTCCATGACAATACAAAAAAGGGATGCGGCTCATGAAACCACGTCAAAAGCATTGCGCCGATCTCGGCTACTCAATCCTGTGCGCCAGCCTGCTGGCTGCGGCCGGTTGGAGCAGCCTTGCCTCCGCCACGGAAGCGGCTGCCGCAGCCGATGCTGCGGATACCGGACTCGCCGAGATCGTGGTCACTGCCGAGAGATATACGTCAACCATTCAGAACACGCCGATCAGCATCACGGCGTTGACCGGAGACCAGCTGAATGCGGCCGGCATCACCTCGATGGAAGATGTGATCCGTCAAGTGCCGGGCCTCTCCATGCGCACGACCGGTCCCGGACTCACCGAATTGGAGGCGCGCGGCCTTGCCTCCAACGGCGGCGCGGCGCCGACGGTCGGTTTTTACCTCGACGAAATTCCCTTGTCGCCGCCGGCGGTGTCGCAATCCGGAAAGATCGTGATCGATCCCGATCTCTATGATCTCGATCGCATCGAGGTGCTGCGCGGCCCGCAGGGCACGCTGTACGGCTCCGGCTCCATGGGCGGCACCGTCAAGCTCGTCACCAATCAACCCAAGTTGAACACCTACGAAGGGTCGTTCCAGGGAACCCTGTCCGACACCGAAGGCGGCAGCGGCAACGGCGGCGGCAGTTTCATGCTGAATGTTCCCTTCGGTGATACGCTGGCGCTGCGCCTGGTCGGCACCGACAACTACCGCAGCGGTTGGCTCGATCGGGTTGTGGTACAGCCATTTCCGCAGGACCTGCCGACGGCGCCGGGATTCCCTCCGCCGGTGCTGCGCACGCCCAATGTCCTCGAGGCTCCCGTGACCAACGTCGTCACCAACGTCAACACCGTAAGTCTGTATGGCGGCCGCGCGACTTTGTTGTTTCAGCCCACTGAGGCTATTTCCAACACCACGTCCTTCTTTTACCAGCGCTTGGCGACGGGTGGCCTGGATCTATTTGATTCGCCGCCCGGAGGCTCATATCAGGCCCATTACGAAGCATTCGATATCCGGGAACCGAGCGCGGACACGATTCACATTTACAGCAACAATGCGGTAATGAATTTCGGCTTTGCTGACCTCACCAGCGCCACCGCGTATTGGGAGCGCCGGCAGTATCAGCTGCAGGACGCCTCGGAATCCGCTTCTTACGAGAACGGCGTCTACCCGTACGTGGCGATTCCCTACTCGGAAACCAATAACAGCCAGCAATTCAGCCAGGAGCTGCGCTTGAGTTCGCGCGGCGAGGACCGGCTGCGCTGGACGGCCGGCGCCTTCTTCAGCGATCTGCATTCGCTGTGGAACGAGTACGGCGCCGACGCATTCTTCGCCGGCCCCGGCAATCCCACCGGCATCGTCTACCAGTCGTACAACCAGTATCACGTGGATCAGTACGCGCTGTTTGCCGATGGCTCCTTCAAGATCACCGACGAATGGAAGTTCTCGGCCGGCCTGCGCTGGTACCGATATCAAACTTCGCAGACCCAGGATGAAATCGGCGCGGATGCGCCTACCGGCATTCCCAATCCCACGAGGACCTCGGCCTCGAACAACGGCTACAATCCGCGCTTCAACCTGTCCTACACTCCCACGAACGACTTGACCACCTATGCCTCGATCGCCAAGGGATTCAGGCCGGGCGGCGCCAACCAGATCTTGCCGATTCCCAATACGCCGCCGCTGTTTTGCAACTCGGGCGCGCCAACATCGTTTGGTTCCGATAGCGTCTGGAACTATGAAATCGGCGAGAAGGCCAAGATGTTCGACAACTGGCTGACCATCAACAGCGACTTTTACTACATCAAGTGGACCGGCATTCAGCAGACCCTGCTCATCAGCTGCGGCTATCAGTACCTGGACAACGCCGGCAACGGCCGCTCCTTCGGACCGGAACTCGAAATCAATGCCAAGCTCTCGGATGCATGGTTGGTGGCGGCCACCTACACCTACACCGACGCGCGCCTGACCGAGCCCAACGCAACGTTCTTGAATTTCTTGACGACCATTGCGTACAACCCCAACGGCACGCCTTATTGCGCGTCGACCAGCAATTGCACGGCGCCCATCATGAATGTCCCGCGGGACACGGCCAGCCTGGCTGTCACCTACACGACCAAGGTGTTCGACAAGTACCAGCTGACCGCCCGCGTCGCCGACAACTATATCGGCACGTCTTACGACGAGGCGTTCTACTTCGGCTTCCAATTGCCGTCCTACAGCATCGCCAACGCGCGCCTGACCTTGTCCAGCGACCGATGGTCGGCCAATTTATTCGTCGATAACTTCACCAATAAAATTGCGGAGATGACCGGCAACACCACCAGCTTCCAATTCAACATCCCGGCATTGACGCGCTATACCACGAACCAGCCGCGCACCTACGGCACGCAGATCAATTATAAATTCTGAAACCGACCCCTCGTCGAAAGTCGATGCAATGCAGCTCAGGAAGGAGCCGGAGCCGTTGGCGCGCAGTTCAATTCAATGACGCGGCTGCCGGCAAGCGCTGCACCTCGCTGACGGCGTTGACCACGGCATCGGGACGCTCACTGACGATGAGGTGTCCCGAATGCTCCACGACAGTGAGCTTGGAGCGGCTGAAGCGCCTGGAAAATTGCGCCTGGGCGGCGCGCCACTTCGGTTCAAGAGCCGCAAGCGTCGCCGCGCTGGCGGTCGGATCGATGTCGCGCGGCTCCCCGTGTACCAGCACGATGACCGGTATCGAGGATTGCATATTGGGCGCATGGCGAATCTGCTCCGCGCTTTCATCGAAGGACCGGGTCATGGAGCAGACAGCATCGAGGGTTCTGCGGCGGTAGGTCAGCGCCGTCGCGCGCGCTGCGAAGGCTTGGTCCGCGGTCTGCAAATGCAGCGGGTTGATGAGCCGTATTACTCCAAGCCATGCGGCGTCGCGCGCCAGGCAGGCCGAGCGCTGCAGCCGATGAATCTCCGGCACGCCATCGAGCGCATCGCCTGACAGGGCATCGATCCATACCAGGCCGGCAACGCGCTCGGGATGTTCGCGGGCGTAGAGCTCGACGCTCAAGCCGCCGGCAGAACTCGCGATGAGAATCAGCGGCGCCGGCAGGTGCAGCCTTGCCAGTAGCTGTTCGAGATCCTGTTCCATCGCCTTGGCGGTGGCCGGATCGGGGCTTGGATCACTCCAGCCGAGCCCGGCTCTATCGTAGCTGCAGACGCGCTGGGTTATCGCCAACGCGCGCTGCACAGTAGCCGATTGCAGCGCGGTACCGAGACCACTCGCCTCAATAAGCACGCCGGGTGCACCGGCACCGGAACACATCACGTGCAAGCGGCGGCCGCCGATATCCAGCAACTGCCCGGGAGCCGGAAAGCGGTTTGCTTCGCCGCGTTCGGCGAGCATCTGGTAGCCTGCGCCGCTCCCGGCAAGCAACAGCAGCGCAGAAATCAGCGCGATCGCCGGCCGACGCCATTTTTGTATTGTGGTAAGCCACAGCGCGCCCATCAACTTCTCGGCTACTCCGGCGCCTTCGGTCCGCCCGCGACTTGCGCCCGCGCCACGGATGCCTTCACCACGGGGATCTCGTGATCCGCGAGCGGCTTCATCCACGCCTTGCGCTTCAGCGCCGCCTCGACATACGGCTTGAGCTCGGCGGCTTTGCGTAGTTCGCGCTCGGCCGCCTCGGACTTGAAATCCGGCATCACCTGTGCGGCGAACAGTTCCAGAGATTCACAGATGTGCTGGTGCGTATTGCGGCCGGCTTGCTGCAGAAAAATAACCTGGTCGATTCCCGCATCTTGAAATCCGCGCAGATGCTTGCGCATGTCCTCGGGCGTGCCGATGCCCGATGCATAGTCGCCGGCGCCCGCCGTCAGCGCGACAATCTCCTCGGTGCGCGCGCCGCGCAGCTCAAGATACTCGCCCCAGAGATTGGTGCGTCCGGGCACGGTGTCGTGCGCCACCAGTGCGTTCAAGGCATAGCCGAAGAACTCGAATCCTTCATGACCGCGGCGGATCGCCTCGGCGCGGTCGCGATGCACGGAGAAACTCGAGACCATCGCAATCTGCGCGTTCACCTCATGGCCCAAGGGAATGCAGTTTTCCGATTTGATGATGCCGTAATAGATCTCGGACCAGAGCCGCGCCTCGTTGGGATTGACGAACGAGAAAGCCAGCGCACCTAACCCTAGCGATGCCGCGACCTTGATCGTTTCGCGATTGGTGCACGCCATCCACATCGGCGGATGCGGACGCTGCACCGGCTTCGGCAGCACGTTGCGGCAGGGCATCGAGAAATACTTGCCGGTAAAGCCGGGATAGGGCTCGAGGACCAACATATTGGCAATCTGTTCGGCAGCTTCGATAGCCATCGCGCGTTTCTCTTTGGCTGGTATGGCGAAGCCGCCGAGCTCCATGCGCGTCGCGCCTTCGCCGATACCGAAGTCGACCCGCCCGCGGGAAATGATGTCGAGCGTCGCGAGACCCTCCGCCGTGCGTGCCGGATGGTTGTAGTTGGGTATGACCTGGCGGATGCCGTGCCCGAGACGGATGCTCCTGGTGCGCGCGGCGGCGGCGGCGAGAAACACTTCGGGCGCGGAGGAATGCGAGTATTCGTCGAGAAAATGATGCTCGACCTCCCACGCATAGTCATATCCGAGTTGATCGGCAAGCGCGACCTGGTCGAGCGCCTCGTGAAACAGGCGAGTCTCGTCGCCGGGATGCCAGGGCCGCGGCAATTGCAGCTCGTAGAATACGCCGAATTTCATGTCTCTCCCCTATTTCTCAGGTCAACTCGCGCAGACGATACAGATGCCCCGCATTTTCGCTTGCGACCCGCAGCTTGGGTTCCGCCGGCAGCGCGTCCGTGAACCGTCGCGAAAGTTCCAGACGTTCCGCATCCTCTCCCAGGAACTGATCGCTGCCGATCATGAACCGGTCCGGAAAGGCACTGAGCATGGCGATCCAACCCGGACGGATGTCGACGCTGTCCGGAAAAAAAGCGCCGTCATCTTCACGCCGCTGTGATCGGATTTGATGCTCATCGCAAGGTTTCGATGCCGCTCGAGTGACGGTTCTGCGGAAACGGCATGTCCGCCGGCACCGCCTCATGTGCAGATCGATGGGCATGCGCGCGCAAAGCCGCTGCCACGGCGAAGCCGAAGACTTCGCCGCCGCGCGTCCTCGGGAAATGGAGGTGCGTGTCGATGATTGGCAGCGGTGCTGATGCACGCACGTTGCGTCCAAGCGGACACAGCAGCGCAAGGCCAACGCCGGACAGTACGGCGCGGCGCGATGCCATCAACGCACCCGCATGCGCAGGGGGAAGGGGCTGAACGGCGGTATCGGCGCCTTGACGCCGACGTAGACCTTGCGGAAGCACTTGGCCTTTTTTGAGTCCGTGTCGGTGTATGCCGCGCTGATTCGCCCTGAAGTTTCGACGACCAGGAGCAAATCAACCGTTGTTCCGAGATCGTATTGATAGCATCCCGAATTGCTGTCCAGGTGCGCGGCGCTTTGCGCATTGATGAATGTCGTTACGTAAGCGTCAAAGCCCGGCTGAGTGTGCAATTTGTCCCAGCGTACCAACGTCGATTTGTATCCGGCCTCCGAGGCGCACGCCACGACGAGAATCAGCATCACAATGGCAACTGAAATGCGCATGCCTTTGCCCTCGCACCCGTACTTAAGAACCGCCGATCAGGAATATTCGACCAAGGGCGCGCTGCTGACGGCGGGACGCAAGCGGGTGAGCGCCCAGGCGACGATCACCCAGCCCGCGGCCACGTAGGGCCACAGATTGTTGGGAAATTCCGGCACGGGATAAATATTGCGATAAAGCACCCACAGCAGCAAGACGGGCCCCAATACGCCCGCAGCCGACCACAGCGGCCGGTGTTCGCGCCAGGCTTCCACCATCTCGGCGCCGCCGACGCCGATGTATACCAGAATCAGTGCGAGCACACCGATGGTGCTGGTGTATGCATAATAATTGCCGGCGCCGACGAACGGCGCCCACAGAATGAACGCGACGATCATGAGGATGGCCGCCAGCGACACGGCGGGCGCAGGCGTGCCGTGCACGCGGTGCACTTCAGCCAGTGCGGGCGACAGACCGCCGCGGCCGATTGCGAACAGGATCCGGCCCGCGGCCGCAAGCCCCCCGAGCACGCCGGAGAAGCAGCTGGCGGCTGCGGCGAGATCGAGCGCGATAGCCAATTGTGGCGAAGCGTAGCGCAAGGCGAGATCGTTCAAGGGCGCGTCCGATTTGGCCAGATCCTTGATGCCGTGCGGGCCGAATCCGATCACTTCGCAATAAGCCACGAATACAAAGAACAATCCGGAACCGAACACCGTGCCCAAGAGTGCAATGGGAATATTCCGCCGCGGGTTGTGAGTCTCTTCGCCCAAAGTCGCGGCGCCCTCGAATCCCGCGAAACTCAAGATGCTGTACACCATGCCGAAGCCCAGGCCCGCCCAGCCGTTGTAATCCGCGGACGGCCGGAATGTCGCCATGGTGGCTTCGATGGAAGGATGTACCTGCGCCAAAATGCCGATGCACAATCCGATGATGACGATGATGGCCAGCACTTCCAGCGCCAGCATCAGCCGGCCCGCGAGCCGCATATCGCGATACGCCAGCCACCAGGCCAGCAGCATGGATGCGCCGCCGATCATGAGCCACGATCTGCCGATGTCGATATGTATGCCCCTGAACGCCGCGGCGGCGAAGTTGCCGACCAGCGCGGCTTGGGCCGTTGAAAAGCCCAGGTAGGTCAGGAGCAGCGCGCTGCCGGCGGTGAAGCCCAAGCGGTTGCCGAAGGTATGAGCGATGTAGCCATAGGCGGACCCGGCGTGCGCGACCCGGTGGGTGAACGCGGTAAAGGACAGCCCGATCAATGCCATCGCGATGGTACCGATGGCGAAAGCCAGCGGCGCTGCCTGCCCCGTCGCCTGCGCCACCAGGGTGACATTGAATGCCGCGGTGACCGACGGACAGATGATGGACAGCGATAAACCGACGGCCTCCGGCAAGCTCAATCGCGATATCAATCGTCCCATTGATGAATTCCAGCACATTGGCGCGCAATCCGACATCGAAAAATGCCGGGCGCCACCGCGACGCTACGCCGCGCGGCCAATTGGCGCTAGACTGTAGCGGGGAATCGGTCGGCGTTATCCATTGATGGAGCTTAAGACCATGGCTACCACAGTCGTTTCCGGTCATGCACAGCCGTTGAATCTCGAAATCTTGCGGGTGCCGTTTTACCAGCCGTTCGTGTGGTTGTATCGCGGTTGGCACGACATGCGCAGCGCCGTGAGCCTGGGCTACGGCGCGCTCATCGTTGCGCTGGGCTGGACTCTCCTGGTGTTCTGCGGCATCCATCCCTACCTGGTCGCCGCCGCCATATCCGGATTTCTGCTGGTCGGCCCGTTGATGTCGGCCGGATTTTGCGAAATATCGCGCCGCTACTCGCAAGGTCAGACCGCTAATTTCGATCAATCATTGGACGGCTTCGGGCGCAATCCCAGCGCTTTGTTCGAATTCGGCGTCATTCTCGCCATCTGTGGCCTGGTATGGTTCGGCATTTCCGCCATCATGCTCGGCACGGTGTTTCACGTTGCCGCGCCCGACATGCGCGAAACTCTGTATCGCGGCTTTCTTGAATCCACGAATCGCACGCAGGTACTGGCGTACATCGCTGTCGGCGGCGTGCTGGCGGCCGCCGTGTTCGCCGTGTCCGTCGTCGCCATCCCGCTGATGATCGATCGGCACGCCAATGCCCCACAGGCGATGCGCGCCAGCATCAAAGCCGTGTTCGCCAACATCCCGGCGATGATTGTTTGGGGCGCGCTGATCACGATCCTGACCGCCATCGGGTACGCACCGCTGCTGTTCGGCTTGTTGTTCACTGCGCCGTTGCTGGGGCATGCGACTTGGCACGCCTATAAAGCGATGATCCGCTAGCGGCTTAGCGCCAAGCGCGCGATCTCCTCAAGCAACGCCTGCGTCGTGACCTGGCGGCAATAGCCTCGATTGTTGCGCAACGACCAGTCGTGCCGCTCCGCCGACAAGGTCACGCAGGCATCGGTGGGCAGGGTTACGAGATATCCCAAATCGCAGGCATCGCGCACCGCCGAATCCACGCATTGATCGGTCAGGCATCCGGCGATGATCAGATACTTCGTGCCCAGATTGCGCAGCACGTAATCGATGTTGGTCGAGATGAACACCGAAGATGAAGTCTTCGGAAACAGCATTTCATCGCCGCGCGGCGCCAACTCGTTCACCATCTGGGCATCCGGCGATCCCTTCGGCACGTGAAACCCGGTGATCTTGTAATCGAGCGAGCGATCGCGGCCGTCGGCGGTCATGCTTTCGACCACGGTGTAGGTCACCTCGATGGCGGCGCGGCGGCAAACCTGCTGCAGACGCACCATATTGGGCAGCGCGCTGTCCTTCAGGGTGCGAAAGAAATAGCCGTAGCGCCGCTCCTTTTCGGCCGCGTCGAGATGGGCATACTCGCCGCCATCCAAAGTACAGTTGAATTTCTGCACATCAACGAGGAGCAGCGCCGTGTGTTCTGGTTCGATCGGGATCTCGCGGCTCAAGGGTTGTGTCACGGCGATGTTCCTAATAGGGCTCGTTCGGCGTCTTGAAGGGCTTTGGTGATGCGCCCGGCCCATTGCTCTTGGCCGGCCGCATCGCTCACCAGATCCTGGCGAATTTCGATTTCCACATGCGGCAGGCCGCGCGCCTCGCCATGGCGGGGAATGCTGAAATCCGTATCGTCGCTGACGAAATAAGGCTCATTGTCGCCGACGATCACATCCGGTTCGCGCCGCAGCGCCTCCAGCACCAATCCGGCAAAGCGCCGGTCGCGGTTGTAAAGCACCGCGGCGTGCATCTCGCGGCGCACACCCTTGTAGATGTTGGTCATGCTGTGCTGGGCCACCAGAATGGTGCGGCGGCCGGCCGCCGCCCGTGCATCGAGCAGCTTGCGAATGTGTTCATGGTAGGGATCGAAGATTGCAACCCGCCGGGCGAGGACTTCCGCGGCGCTCAAATTTCGATTGCCGGGGATTTCGGTGGATTCGCTCACCAGCGGTATGGAGCTTGCCACCGTCGGGTCGCGATTGCAGTCGATGACCAGCCGGGAATAGTTTTGCGCCACCAAGTGCGCATCCAGCGCCTCCGCCATGTGCCGCGCCACGCTCAAGCTGCCGATGTCCCAGGCGATGTGCCGCGTCAGCTCCGCCGGCGGCAGGCCGAGGTTGTCCAGGCGCTCAGGGATTCGCGCGCCGGCGTGATCCACCACGATGAGGAAATTCGATCGACCCTGCGGCCTTGCTTCGATGAACGGCGGCGGCTCGTCCTTGCCCAAGAGCTCAATAGACTTCGGCATAGCGGCGGCAGATCTCGGTTTCATCCAGATTCTCAAGGCCTTTGATTTCCGCCCGCTTGAACAGTACATAGGCCGCATGCAGATCGGCCCCCAGCCATTGCGCCGCCGGCTCGCTGGCCTCGAGCAGTTGCAGCGCCTGCTCCAGATGAGTGGGCAGCGGCCGTACATCCATCGCCTCGATTTCCCGCCCATGGCGGATGCCGTCAAGGCCCGCTTGTACAAGCATGGCCAGAGCGAGATAGGGACTCGCCGTGGCATCGGCTACGCGAAACTCCAGGTTGTAGGCCCGCGCGCGATGCTGAGGATCGCCAGTCGCAGGGCAGATCCTGATCGCCGTGCCGCGATCCAAGAGGCCGACATCGGCATTGACGGGCGCCCAGCGATTGGGACGCAGGCGATAGTAGGAAGGCAGCGACGGCGCGGTCACGGCGCACAACGCGGGAAGGTGATGCAATATCCCCGCGATAAACTGAGCGCCTGCCAGCGACAGGCCCCAGGGACGATGCTCATCGAGCAGCACCGGCCGGGCATCCTGATCCAAGAAGCTCCAGTGAATATGCGTGCCGTTGCTCGCAGCGCTCGGCTCCGGAATCGGCGTGAAACTCACGCGATTTCCCAATCTGAAGGCCACTGCATGGGCGAGTTCGCGGGTGATCACCGCATTGTCGGCGCCCCGCAATCCAACCGCCGGCGCGGAGGTGACTTCGAACTGCTTGGTGCCGAATTCAGCCAGGAATGAATCCGGTATCACGCCCGCCTGCCGCATGGCGGTGAGCAGGGTTTCGCCGAACACACCCTGGCGGCGATAGGCGTCGAGTTCGTAGGGCTGCTGCATGGCGCCGGCACCGCTGTAGGTGAACTCTTGCTCGAAGGTGGCCAGAAGGCTCAGGCCCGTCTCGCGCTTCAGTTCGTCGAGCGCTCGGCGCAATACGTGGCGCGGGCAGAAATCCCAGGGCGAGCCTTCCAGGGTGATGATGTCGCCGAGAAAAAAATATTCCGCGGTGCTGCCTTCGAAAGGCACCAGCACGCGCGTCGAGGCGTCGGGAATGAGAAAAACCTCGCCCTGCGTGCCGAAGGTCGTCATCTGGATGGGGCCGAAGGCCGAGATAAAGATATTGGTCGGCGCCAAGCCGACGCCGCGCTCCAGACGTGCCGCGAGATCTGCCGCCGGAAAGCTCTTGCCGCGGAAATGTCCGGAAAGATCGCTGGTTCCAACGAAAGCAATCTGTTCGCGCTGCATGCGGCAACTCTACCGGATCGAGTTGAATCCCGCTAAGGCGACAGCTGCTGATTCTGAAGCTCGGTCTCGAAGGCCTGCTCGCGCTCCGCCACCGCGGCTTGATAGCCCGCAGGATCCACCCACACGTTTTCAGGGGCGCCCGACTTTATTCGATCGAGTTTCGCCAACATGCCGAAATACGCCCCATGCGCGCCCAGGAAAATGTCGCAGGGAAGGGCCTTCAATACCATGAAGGTGTGGCGGTAATCCGCCGCGATGCCCGGGTACGAGGCCGGCTGTCCCGGGTGATCCACCAGTCGAAAGCCCGGATTCACATTCCAGCTGCCGACGATGACGGCGTCGAGAAGCCGCCCGCCCTCCTTCACCTTCAATGTCCAGGTCGTACATCCTCGAGTGTGGCCCGCAGTCTTGTGCGCGGTGAGCACCGTACCGCCGATTTTCACCTCGTCGCCATCGTGCAGCACACGATCGACTTTCGCCGCTGGATAGGGATTGGATTTGGCATAGGCAAAATCCGTGGCGCCGCCGCTCTCGACCACGGAGACATCCCCGTCCATCACCATGTACTTGGCGTGCGTCTCGCGAATGACATCGGCGCTGCCGGCGTCGTGATCCCAATGTGCGTGGCTCAACAGCAAGATCTTGATGTCCGTGAATCTAAACCCTAGCTGTTCGACGCTGCGGCGTATGAGCGGCACCGACTCCGGCAAACTCGAGTTGATCAGAATGTCGCCTTGCGGAGTGACAATCAGATAGGACGCCAGGTCCTTGCTGCCCACGTAGTACAGATTCCCGGCGATGCGGAAAGGGGCAATCGGCGTGGTCCAATCGGGATTCGCCTGGGCGTGCACCAGGCTCGCCAACGCCATGCCAAGAAGCATCAATCGGCCGCACCACATTCGCTGCATCGCTCCCCCAGGAACCTTTTGTGAATCGCCCGCCCTAATAGATCATATCGTAGGCAATTGCCTTACGGGTTTTCGCCATTGTCCCTTTGGTCCACTGCCCAAACACCCTTAAGCCCGTGCTAGGCTAAACATGTGGGAATCTCGGTAAACATGCCATCATGGACCCGTCTCGATCGGCCCAAAACCGCGGTGGCGGCCCTCGCGGTGCTGCTCTGCTTTGGGCTGAGCCCCGCGCACGCCACGACCTATCGGCTGACGAACGCCAACGACACGGTGGTGGGCGAGGATCAAACCGTCATGACGGTTTACGAAGACACGCTGTACGATCTCGCGGCCGCCTACAGCTTGGGCTCCGAGGAGATCATCCGGGTCAATCCCAAAGTGGACCCATGGCTGCCCGGCGCGGGCAAGTTGGTGATGATTCCGGGGCGACATATTCTGCCCCCGGGACCGCACGAAGGCATCGTGGTCAATCTGCCCGAGCATCGGCTCTACTACTATCCCAAGCCCAAACGCGGCCAACCGATCGAGGTGATCACCTACCCGGTCAGCATCGGCAAGATGGATTGGCGCACGCCGCTTGGCGTTACTCATGTCATTCAAAAGCAGAAGGATCCGAGCTGGTACCCGCCGGAGTCGGTGCGCAAGGAACATGCTGCGGACGGCGATCCCTTGCCGGCCATGGTCCCGCCGGGTCCGCAGAATCCTCTGGGGGCCTATGCCATGCGCTTGGCGGCGGGCAACGGCACCTATCTGATTCACGGCACCAATAATCCCAGGGCCGTCGGGCTTCCCGTGACCCACGGCTGCATCCGCATGTATCCCGACGATGTGGCGGCGCTGTTTCCGCTGATCCCCGTCGGCACTCCGGTGCGCCTGGTCAATGAGCCGGTAAAAGTGGCCTGGGTCGGTGGTGAACTATTGCTCGAAGCGCATCCGCCAATCGACGCGCAGGGACAGACCCTGGAGCCCAACCTCGATGAATTCTCCGCCATGCTGCAAGCCGAAGTGGGCAACACCGTCGTCGCCATCCACTGGGACTATGCGCGCGAAGTGCTGCAGAAAGCCAACGGCGTCATCGCCACCGTGGGACTCGAGGAAGATCCGCCGGCGCCCGAGCCCGAAAAAGTCGCCAGCCAGTAGCAGCGTCGCTTTAAGCGCGGCGCTTGGCCGTGAGCGCGTTGATTTCCTCCTCGGTGAGCGCGCGCCACCCGCCCTTGGCAAGATCGCCGAGCACCAGCGAACCGATGGCGATGCGTACCAGGCGCAGCACGGACACATCGAAGGCCGCGAGCAGCCGGCGAATTTGCCGGTTGCGGCCCTCGTCGAGGACGATCTCCAGCCAGGAATTCTTGCCGCCGGAGCGCAAACACCGCGCAGACTTGGCGCGCATCCGCGAATCCACCCCCTGTTCCAGAGCCTTGAGCAACGACGCGTCCGCCAAGCAGCCGATCTGCACGTGATATCTTTTTTCCGGCCCGGTTTCAGGAGCTGTGATGCTCGCGGCCCATGCCGGGTCATTGCTGAACAGCAAAAGTCCCTCGCTGGCCTTATCCAGTCGCCCCACGGGCGCAAGCCACGGCAGCGCGGACCCCTGGAAACAGCGATAGACGGTATCGCGACCCTGCTCATCCTTCGTCGTGGTGACCAAGCCACGCGGTTTGTTCAACATTACGACGGTGCGCGCAGGCGCTTGGAGCTGGCCGTCCACCGTGACACGGTCCAGATCCTGCCGAACCGGAAACTCGGCGTTTCGCACCACCCGGCCGTTGACACGAACTCGCCCTTCTCTTATCCATTGCACGGCCTGGGTGCGCGACCCCAATCCTGACTTTGAGATCACGCGCGCCACGCCGTGTCGAGGAGATGGTGATTTTTCGGCGTGGGTCATTGCGCGAGCAGGCGCGGGTTTATGCCCTGCCCGAGCGTGAACGAGGATCCCACGGTGCTGACGACGGCCGTCTTGCGGGTCAATCCCAGTGACTCGCGCAAGCGATAGGTAGCTTCGATGCCGGTGCAGTGCCCCGCCAACAAGTTTTGTACTTCATAAGACTTGAGTTTCGCGCCGGTCCACGCCAGGGTCTGATCCGATGCGGCGAACAGGTGCAGGCCGCCGACCACCGCCGCGACGGGCTTGTTGCCGGCGATGGTTCGCGCGTACTCGGTGATATTGACGATGCCGGCGTGGCCGCACCCCGTCAGGATCACGGCACCGCCATCCGTGTCGATGAGCATTGCGGAATCCTCCGGCACGTTGTCCTCCACGCGCCCCTGCGCGGTGACCAACGACAATCCAGGATTCCAGTTCTTCTCGGGATTGGGCCGCGGCACGGGGCCGGTGAACCAAACCCCCGGATAAAGTTCGGTGGGCTTGTCGTGCACCACGAAAACTCCCCCGGTCGCCAGGTACTGCGCTTTGATCAGCCGCAATCCGTTGTGATCCTGTCCGGCTTCGTCCAAGCGCGGCTCGAAAATGCCGGCGCCAACATGGACGCGGCTGAAGGCGCGAGGATTGATCTTGGCGAATTCTGTTCGCAGCGCCATCAGGCCGCCGACGTGGTCGAAATGATTGTGCGACAACACTAGATCCTCGACGTCGGATAGATCTATCTTCAGGGCTCTGGCGTTTTTCAACACCATATCGGCTGAGGAGCCGGTGTCGTAGAGCAGCTTGTGCCCGTCCATCTCGATGAGCGCCGAGTAGCCCCACTCAGCATCGCCTTCGTGAGGGTCGCCGGCGAGATTGGTGACCAGCACGGTGATCTTGAGGGCGCGCACATGGTGCGAACGATTCGCCGCGCCGGTCGCGGGTTGCGCCGAGCCGATCGCTGGCGACGCTGAGCAGCCCAATGTCACGACAAGAATGGCGGCGGCCAAATGCAGCAAGCCCGATTTCGCAGGTCCATCTTGAATCCCAAACATCCGTCCCCCTTTGGACTTACCGCCCCATCACGAAATGCCAAACACCTTGACCATCAGCGGGGTATCGACGATCACATGCGGCGCGACGATGTGGTAGCTGAACGCATGCACCCAGGCATTGCCCGTACGCAACGTCAGCACACTCTTGATCATCCCAGGACCGAAATACTGCAGCAGCACGAAAATCAGCGAAAGAACCGTGTCCCGCGGCGAATCGAACGCCGACCAGCCTTCGACCAGGTGCATCGCGGCGTAGGTCAGGCCGCCGAGCAATACCGCGCTGATCGCCGATCCCGTCAACTTGAGATAGCGGGGCAGCAGGATGGCGTAGATCAGGACCATCGTCGGCAGCACAGTGCCGATGAAGAAGATGAAGAAAGTCAGCGGCGCGCCGAGCAGCATCTGCCGCGTACTCAAGGTGAACATGTTCTTGTCGAACGCCGCCAATTCGAAGGCCGATTCGATGATCAGAACCACGAAGATCAGCAGCGCATCGTTGCGGCGGTTGGTCGAGCGAAGATTGAGCTCGGTGTTCGTATAGCGGGAGCGAAAGTACAGGTAGGGTGCGACGGCGAAAACCAAAAAATTGTAGATCGACCAGACCCACACTTCGGCAGGCGCAGGCGGCGTGCTGCAGCCGAACACGGTGCCGGCAATGTGGAAGCTGAAGGCGCGGAATCCCAGCGCCGGACCGAGTATCCAACCGCCGGCCTGTCCCAATGCGGCATAGCCAACCACCAGGATGGTCTCGCGCAGGGCCGTTCGTCGTTCCGGCGCGCGCGCCGCCATGTCCGGAATGATTCGCTTACGGGTCAAGAAATACGTCAATGCCATCAGCACGAAAATTTCGATCATGGTGACGGTGGGTGCCGACATCTGCACGGCGAACGGCAAGCGCGCGACTGCGGGCCTATCGAACGGCAGCGACCCGCGCGCCAGCCACAACACCACGGCGTAGGCGACCATCCACAGGCTAGCGGTGAGCTGCACGCCGCGGTGTCGAACGATGGCGCGCAGCACCGAGCTCATGGGGGCAGATTCAGCTTGCGCAGCAAGGCGGCATAGCGGGGATCCGCGGTGATGCCCTTGAACAGCGGATCGCCGCGCAGCCACTGAATTCCGGGATCGTGGTCGATGGCCCGGTCGAGCCAGTAAAACGCCTTGCCGGAATTGCCGAAATACGCGTAGGTCTCGGCAACCTGGAACTCCGATCCGGCCGAATCGGCCAGCAGCGCGGCGAGCGCCGCGTTGGCGTCAGACGTGCGCTGCTGCGCGTGATATCCCAGGGGCAGCCCAAACTGGCGCCAGCCGGGGCTCATCTCTGCTTCGAACTCGGAAACCGCCGCCGCCACCTGGCCTTTCGCGAGCAGGATCCGGCCGAGCTCGTAATGCGCCGCGGGGAACGAGGGACTCATCTCCAGCACCTGGCGAACCGTTGCCTCCGCCTCATCGAGCCGGCCGGCGAAAAACAGCACCCGTGCGAAGTAGCGGCGGTTCAGGAGGTTCAAGGGATCGCGATCCAGCGTCTGGCGAAATTTCGCGAGGGCATCACCGGCATTGCCGACCGTCCTCGTAAGATGCGCATCGGCTATGAGCGCGATCACATTGTTCGGATCCAACTGCAGCGCCTTGTCAATCGCCGCCCGCGCGCCCGCCCAGTCGTGGCTGCCTGTCATCTTCACCTGGCTCACCACCTGGTACGGCTCGGCGAGCGTTGGGTCGAGCTCGATCGCCTTGCGCGCCGCCATGTTCGCCTTCTCAAGACCCGGCAACACCGGAATGTTGCCGTTCGCCACCTGGCGGAATACTGTATTTCCCAAGCCGCTCCACGCCTGCGCATAGGTTGGATCGATCGCAATGGCGCGCTCGAAAAACCCGACTGCCTTCTCGAGGTCGCCCAGGCTATCGTGTTGCAGGAAATAGCGGCCCTGCAGATACAGGTTGTGAACTTCGGGGTTCACCGTGCGAGGGGGGGTGCTCGGCACGGCATTGCCCAGCGTCAGCTTGAGCTTCTCGACCACCGTGCGCGAGATATCGTCCTGCACTTTGAACACGTCCTGCAAGTCGCGGTCGTAGGTCTCGGACCAGAGGTGGTAGCCATTGTCCGCGCGGATCAGCTGTACCGTTACCCGTACGGTGTTGCCGGACCTGCGGACACTGCCTTCGAGTATGTGCGCGACGTTCAGCGCTTTGGCGATCTCCGCGATGGTCGCGTGCTGCTCCTTGAAGTAGAACGACGAGGTACGGGCCGGCACGCGCAAATCCGGCACCTTCGCCAGCATGTCAATCAGCTCCTCCGCCAGGCCATCGGAGAAATACGCCTGATCTTTCTTTTCGCTCATGTCGATGAACGGCAGCACCGCCACCGATTTGTCCGAAACCGCCGCAGCCGCAGGCGTTACCGCCGCCGCAGCACGCTCGCTCGCGGCTTGCTTTGAGAGCCAAAACTTGTCGACCACGAAGTAGGCGAGGGTCAGCGCGGCGGCACAAGCAACCAGCGCGGCGATCCAGGGTATTCGTCGCTTCGGCGGCGCGCGAACCAAGGGCGTCCGACCCGGCGGCGGCGCCGTTGCGCTCGCCGGCGACCCCGACAAATGACGGCCCACCGCATCGGTGAGCGTCGCAAGTGCGGCCTCCGTGCCCTCGGCACCCGCTTCCACCCATTGCGACTCGCTCAAGAAGTATTCGAGCGCGGGCGTCAGCGGCGTCGCATCGGTCTTGAGCGCGATGATCGGACGCTGCTTGGACGATGCCCGCTCGATTTCCTTGCCGACATGGGGCGATGCAATCGCACTTTCCGACAGCACCAATACCACCACCTTGGCGCCGTTGATCGCCCGCACGATGCCGTCGGCGTACTGCGATCCCGGGATCACGTTACGAGGGGCGATCCAGCACTTGAAACCCTGACTCTCCAACACCGCAACGACGGCATTGGCAGTGGCCGCATCCTGCGAGGCGTAGCTGATGAAAACATCGGAGGCGGCTTGAGCATCCTGCCCGGCCGCGGAGGCCGGCGACCCCACAACTCCCGCATGTGCCGATTCGGCGTTTTCTTGCATGTCGATTCCTGGCCGGTCGAAGGGCCATCTTTGCGGAAGCCCGCGTGCTTGGCAACCGAGCCATGGCATGATGAACGAAACTTTCGAGCAAGAATCCAAATTTGAGCAAAGTCCTGCAGCGCGTGGCCTTGATAACCGGCGCATCTCGCGGCGTGGGTGCGGCCGTCGCGGTGCTGCTTGCGCAGCGCGGCTTCGACATTGCCGTCAATTACCATAGCAAGCGATCGCGTGCCGAAGCTGTCGCCGCCGAGGTGCGTGCGCGCGGACGGCGCGCCCTGCTCGCCCAGGCAGACCTCACCTTAAGCTCCGAGGTCGGGGCGATGATTGACTCGGTCGGCCACGAATTCGGTCGACTCGACCTGTTGATCCTCAATGCCAGCGGCGGACTGGAAAAAGACAAGCCGGCGGACTATGCGATGCAGCTCAATCTTACCGCGCAGGTGCGCCTCGTCGATTTCTCGCTCAAGTGGATGCCGCGTGATGGGCGCATCGTTTTTGTAACCAGCCACATGGCGCACTTCTATGCCGAGCGCGGCATGGTGGGTCCCTACCAGCCGGTGGCGGCGAGCAAGTATGCGGGTGAGCAGGCGCTGCGCGGCCGGCGGGCGGAGTTGGCAAAACTTGGGATTCATCTCGCCATCGTCAGCGGCGACATGATCGAGGGCACGATCACGCCGCGGCTATTGGAACGAATCGATCGGGGCACGACCCAGGCGCGGCGCGATCGCGTCGGTCCCCTGCCCACGGTAGCCGAGTTCGCCAACGCCATAGCAGGCGCCGCTACGAATGAGAACCCGAGCGGCGATACGATTTTTGTCGGCAGTACTTTATGAAGCGACACCCCCGCCTGCTCGACGGGGGTGTACGCAGGTCTGGTTGCGGCTACTGAACTCTGTCGATTGCCGCATCATCCATATGCAGCCGGTAGTACAACGCCTTCTTCAGCGAATGAATGGCCCGGCGGGTGTCGGAGATCGCAGTGGCTTTGTTTCCCCCGAAATCATCCGGAGCGGCTTCCATTTCCCGCAATGCATTTTGCATATTATTGATCGCTTCAACGATGCGCGGATGCGCCGCACGTTCCGATTGAATTGAAAGCTCCGGAGCTGCCGACGCCAACATCGGTTGCGCCGCGAGGCCCATC
The DNA here is from genome assembly GCA_963787695.1 of uncultured Gammaproteobacteria bacterium. Lineage (GTDB taxonomy): Bacteria > Pseudomonadota > Gammaproteobacteria > Steroidobacterales > Steroidobacteraceae > Bog-1198. Next base: position 2,414,097 of record CAWBDX010000002.1, on the reverse strand, counting down.
CCCACGAGCAGCCCGATCGCAATCTTCTTATTCAATGCATTCATAAAAAAGTCTCCTTGCGTGACGCACCCGAAATTGAGTGCCATACCCGTAACGCTAAACGCGCGCTGTCCCGGCCCGAGGACCACTCTCAAGCCGACTTAATCTTAACTTCATCTTTTCCCACCGTTACCGCATGGCCCGCTTCGCGCCACGCTTTCATGCCGCCGTCCAGCGCCACGGCGCGTTGGAACCCCATCTGCCGCAGGGTCGCGGTTGCCAGCGTCGAGACGCGCCCGAACTCGCAGTAGACCAGGATCCTTCGGGTCGGATCCGTCAGCTCCTGGTTGACGCGCAATTCCAATTGGCCGCGCGGCAGCAGCCGTGCCCCCGCGATATGTCCCTCTTCATAGGCGTCGCGCTCCCGGACATCGAGCACGATCAGGTCTTCCCCCGCGGATTCCAAGCACATTTTCAATTCACCGAGCGACATGAACGGCACCGAGGCCGCGGCCTCCGCAAGCATCTGGGCCACCGTCTTGCCACCGGTCATATTGGTGCGCAGCGCCTCGGTGATGTGCGCCGGCATGGTGAGATTGAGGCTATGCATCATCTCGATGAATGCGCCGCGCTCACGCTTCTGCAGCCGCGGGTTCTCCGCCAGCTCCTCACCGATGGTCGAGTGCGAACGTCCCTTGTATTCGTGTGCCGGAAAGACCTTGAGCGCCGGATCGAGCTTCAGCACGCCTTCGAACAGGCTCTCGAACAGCGCTGCGGCATCACCGGTGGGCAAATCGGTGCGTCCTGTTCCGCCGATGAGCAGCGTGTCGCCGGTAAACACGCGATCCTCCACCTGCAGACACATGGAATCTCGCGTGTGGCCGGGGGTATGCAGCGCCTGCAGCCGCAGATTCCCGACAATCAGCATTTCGCCGCTGTGCAGGCGCAGATCGACAAACGGTGCCGGGCTCGCGCGATGCATCACCACCGGCACTCCGAGCTGGCGCTTGAGCTGCTGGGCTGCCGAGAAATGATCCGCGTGCGTGTGCGTATCGACGATGTAGCGGATGCGCAAGCCATCCCGGGCCGTGAGCGCAAGGTAGCGGTCGATCTGGCTGAGCTCCGGGTCGATCAGCGCCGCTGCGCAGGTCCCTTCACAGCCCACGACATAGGACCGGCAGCCGCCGCTGACCACGGTTTCGAATATCATCTGGAACCACGCATTTGATCGACAATTCTAGCCTATTGCAGTCATTCCACGAATTGCCCCACCAATCTCGTACAATTAACGGTCTATCTGCAGTCGTTGAACCCGCGAGGCAACCGTGAAGCAGGATGGCGAAATACGCAATTTTCTCGGCGAACACAATATCGAATACATCAAGATCGGCGTCTTCGACACCGACGGAATCCTGCGCGGAAAATACCTGAGCCGCGACAAGTTTCTCGTCGGCGCTGGAGAAGAATCTCGGATTCTGCGATGTGGTCCTCGGCTGGGATTCGAACGATCAGCTCTACGACAACACGAAATTCACCGGCTGGCACACCGCCTACCCCGATGCCACGGTGCGAATGCTGCCGGAGACGCGCCGCGAGATCCCGTTCGAGCCGAAGACCGCGCTGTTTCTGGCTGAGTTCGCCGGACGCGCCGAAGCCGTTTGCCCGCGCGGCACTCTGCGGCGCGTGCTGGAGCGGGCGGCGAGCATGGGGTATGCCGGTGAGCGCAGCGGCGGAATTCGAATTCTTCGTGTTCGATGAGACGCCCGCAATCGGTCCGCGAGAAGGGCTATCGGCAACTGAAGACCATGACACCCGGAGCATTCGGCTACTCGGTGCTGCGCAGTTCCGTGCACTCGGATCTCTACCACGAGCTTCTCGATCTCAGCCAGCATCATGCGATTTCCGATCGAGGGCCTGCACACCGAGACCGGACCCGGCGTGATCGAGGCCGCGCTGACCTATTGCGATGCCCTCGAAGCCGCCGACCGCGCCGCACTCTTCAAGACTTTTGCCAAGGTACTCGCGCAGCGCCATGGCCTGATGGCGACGTTCATGGCCAAGTGGTCCAACAGCGTGCCGGGCCAGAGCGGCCATCTGCATATTTCGCTGCGCGGCGCCAATGGCGAGAGCGTATTCCACGATCCGTCCAAGCCGCATGACATGTCCGACGCCATGCGCTGGTTCGTCGGCGGCCAGCAGGCGCTGATGCCGGAGCTGCTTGGCGATGGTCGCCTGCACGGTCAACAGCTACTCGCGCCTGGTACCCGGATACTGGGCGCCGACCTCCGCCGACCTGGGGAGTCGAGAACCGCACCACGGCGCTGCGCGTCATCCGCGGCGGCCCGTCGAGCCAGCGCGTCGAATACCGGATCGCGGCCGCGGACATCAATCCTTATATCGCGCTCGCCGCGGCCATTGGCTCCGGGCTGTGGGGCATCGAGCATCGCATCGAGCCGGATGCGCGCCATCGAAGGCAACGCCTACGATCGCGAGCACCCCGCGCAGCGACGCTTGCCCGCCACGCTCTACGAGGCCGCCGAGCGCCTGCTGCGCTCCGAAACCGGCGCGCGCGCTGTTTGGCGACGAGTTCGTCGAGCACTACGCCGCAACCCGCCAGTGGGAAGAGCGGGAATTCCGCAAGGCGATCACCGATTGGGAACTCGCCCGCTATTTCGAGATCATTTGAGCCACGCATGACTGAAACACTCAAAACCATCAGCCCGGTCGACGGCCGGATTTACGTCGAACGGCCGCTCGAGTCGGCCGCGCGGCATCGACCGCGCGCTCGAGCTAGCCGCAGGCGCGCGCAGCGTGCATGGGGCGCGTTGCCGCTCGCCGAGCGCTGCGAGATTCTCGAGCAAGCCGTCGATGCCTTCGTCGCGAAGGCCAACGAGATTGCCGCCGAAATCACCTGGCAGATGGGACGACCCATTCGCTCACGCGCCCGGCGAGGTACGCGGCTTCGAGGAGCGCGCCACGCTACATGCTGGAGATCGCGCGCCAGCGCGCTTGCCGCGATTCAGCCCGGCGACAAGGCCGGCTTCAAGCGTGCAGATCAAGCGCGTGCCGCTCGGAGTCGTCGCGGTCGTGGCGCCGTGGAATTATCCTTATCTGACGGCGGTCAATGCCGTGCTGCCGGCGCTGATCGCCGGCAACGCGGTGGTGCTCAAGCACTCGCATCAGACGCCGCTGTGCGCCGAGCGCTTTCTCGAGGCCTTCGCAAGCGCCGGCGTTCCGGCGGGCGTGTTCCAGTACCTGCACCTCTCGCATGCCGACACCGCGCGGCTGATGGGCGACACCGCGGGTCGCCAGCGTGTGTTTCACAGGCTCGGTGTCCGGGCGGCCGCGCGGTGGTTGCCGCGACCGCCTCGGGGTTTGCGACCTCGGGGCTGGAGCTCGGCGGCAAGGATCCGGCCTACGTGCGCAGCCGATGCCAATCTTGCGCACGCCATCGAAACCTTGACCGACGGCGCGTTTTTCAACGCCGGCCAATCCTGCTGCGGCATCAAGCGCATCTATGTCGCGGCGCCGCGCTACGAGGATTTCGTCGACGGTGTGGTCGAGCTGACCAATAAATATCGCTTGGGATCGCCGCTCGATCCGGAAACCACGATCGGACCGGTGGTGCGCACCGCCGCGGCCGAGGCTGTCCGCTCCCAGGTGCAGGATGCGGTCGCCCGCGGCGCGACGCCAGCTGATCGAGGAGTCCAAGTTCGCGGCCAGCGCGGTCGCGGAACGCCGTATCTTGCGCCGCAGGTGCTGGTCGACGTCGATCACTCCATGCCCATCATGCGCGAAGAGACCTTCGGCCCGGCGGTCGGCATCATGAAGGTCGCCTCCGACGAAGAAGCACTGCGGCTCATGAACGACAGCGAGTTCGGCCTCACGGCGGCGATATTCTCAGCCGACGCGGCGCGCGCCGAAATCGCTCGGCGATGCGCTCGAGACGGGCACGGTGTTTCTGAACCGTTGCGATTATCTCGACCCTGCGCTCGCCTGGACCGGCGTCAAGAACTCGGGGCGCGGCTGCACGCTGTCGCGGGTCGGCTTTGAACAGCTGACGCGGCCGAAGTCCTATCATTTCAGGGTGACGACATGACCCTAAACCTACGCGGCAATTGGAATTATCCGACCACTATCTGGGCCGGCCCGGGCCGCATCGCCGAGCTCCCCGATGCCTGCTCGCGGGCCGGCATGAAACGGCCGCTGATCGTCACCGACGAAGGGCTCATCGCAACGCCGATGATCAGGAACGCGCTCGCCGCGCTCAAAAGCGCGGCGCTGTTCGGCGCCGTCAAGGGGAATCCGGATTCGAGCCATGTCGAGGCGGGGCTTCGAGCCTACCGCGCCGGCGCACACGACGGCGTCGTCGCGTTTGGCGGCGGGTCGGCGCTCGATGCCGGCAAAGTCGTCGCGTTCATGTCGGGACAGACCCGCCCGCTGTGGGATTTCGAGGACATCGGCGACTGGTGGACGCGGGCGGATCCGGCCGGCATCGCGCCGGTCGTTGCGGTTCCAACCACCGCGGGCACAGGCTCTGAAGTCGGCCGCGCCGGCGTCATCCTCAATCGAAGAGACGCATCAGAAAAAGATCATCTTTCACCCGCAAATGATGCCGCGCATCGTCATTTCGGACGCCGAACTGACGGTCGGGTTGCCGCGCGGGGTGACGGCGGCCACCGGCATCGATGCCTTCGTGCATTGCTTCGAGGCATTTTGCGCACCGGGATTCCATCCGCTGGCCGATGGCGTCGCGCTCGAAGGCATGCGGCTCATCCATCGATACCTGCCGCGCGCCTGCGCGGACGGCAAGGACATCGAAGCACGCGCGCAGATGCTGGCCGCCGCGTCGATGGGCGCCACCGCGTTTCAGAAAGGTCTCGGCGGCGTGCACGCCATCGCGCACCCGGTGGGATCGTGGTTCAACACCCATCACGGCCTCACCAATGCCGTCATTCTGCCGTATGTCATGACGTACAACCGCAACGCCATCGCAGGACAAGACCGACGATCATCGCGCGGGTGCTCGATCTGCCGGCGCGCGGCTTCGACGGTTTCCTCGCCTGGGTACTGCAATTGCGCAGCGAACTCGGCATACCGCATTCGCTGGCCGACATCGGCGTCAGCGCCGACAAGGCCGCCATCATCGGCCGCGAGGCGGCGATCGACCCTTCCGCCGGCGGCAATCCCATCCCGCGTCAATGCCGCGCAGCTGGAGCACATCTTCCGCGCGGCAGTGGCTGGACAACTCGAGGCCGTGGTCAGCGCCTAGCGTGACTGGTCCGCGCATCTTGGTCATCGACGGCAACGTCGCGGAGATTCGCGCACGGCAGCTCGCGGCGCTCGGTTATGACTCGGGAACGGGTTATGCGCGCGTGCTGCGCCGCATCGACGCATCGCTGCAAATCGATATCGTGCTCGCCGCCGATGGCGACGTCGAGCTTCCCGCCGGCGTGGCACTCGAGAACTACGACGGCGTCACCATGACCGGCTCGGCGCTCAATATCTACAACGGCGGCGCAGCCGGTGACGCGCCAGATCGAACTCGCCAAGGCGGTATTTGCCGCTGGCGTGCCGTTCTTCGGCAGCTGCTGGGGACTGCAGGTTGCGGTGACCGCCGCGGGCGGCGAGGTGCGCGCCAATCCGCGCGGCCGTGAGTTTGGATTCGCCCGGCGCATCGTGCTCAGCGACGCCGGCCGTCCAGCATCGTCTGTTCGCCGGCAAGCCGGTCACATTCGAGGCTCCCACGCGTGCATCGCGATGAAATCGCCTCGTTGCCGGCCGGCGCCACGGTGCTGGCACAGCAACGAATTTGGCGTGCAGGCGGCGGCATTCACCTGGGAGCGCGGCACTTTCTGGGGCGTGCAATATCACCCGGAATACGACTACCTCGACATTGCCGCAGCGGCCGAGCGCTACGGCGAAACGCTGGTGAGTGAAGGAATGTTCCGCGACGTGACCGCCCTCGCCGCTTTCGCTGCCGATCTACGCGCGCTGCAGGAAAATCCTACGGATTCGCGCGCTGCTCTGGAAGCACGGACTCGGACCTGCCATGCACACCGAGACGCTGCGCCTGCTGGAAATCCGCAACTGGCTGGGGGCCAAAGTGCTCCCCGCCGCGAGGCGTCATGGCTGAGAGTTCACTGGGTCTCAAGAGAACCTTGAGCGGCTGGCACTTATGGGGCATCGCCGTCGGCCTGGTGATCTCCGGCGAGTACTTCGGCTGGAGCTATGGATGGGCGCAGGCCGGCACCTTGGGGTTCTTGGTCACGACGGTGTTCATCGCCGTCATGTATACGACGTTCATTTTCAGTTTCACCGAACTCACGACAGCGATACCGCACGCAGGCGGCCCGTTTGCCTACAGCTATCGCGCTTTTGGGCCGGTCGGCGGCTATCTGGCCGGTTTTTCGACGCTGATCGAGTTTGTGTTCGCGCCGCCCGCGATTGCCCTGGCGATCGGCGCATACCTCAACGTGCAATTTTCCGCACTGGATGCGCGCTCGGCTGCGGTCGGCGCCTACTTTGTGTTCATGGCGCTGAACATTGCGGGCGTGACCATCGCCGCCACTTTCGAACTCGTAGTGACGGTGCTCGCCATAGCCGAGCTGCTGGTATTCATGGGCGTGGTCTCGGGCGGCTTCGCATGGTCGAATTACACCGCCCAAGGCTGGGCCGGCGCCGATCACTTCTCGGCAGCAACCTTGGGCGGCATCTTTGCCGCCATCCCTTTCGCGATCTGGTTCTTCCTCGCCATTGAGGGCGCCGCCATGGCCGCCGAGGAAGCCAAGGACCCTACGCGCACCATCCCGCGCGCCTATATCGGCGGAATTCTCACGCTCGTGCTGCTGGCGTTCGGTACCATGATTTTCGCCGGCGCGGTCGGCGACTGGAAAGCAATCGCCAATATCAACGACCCGCTGCCGCAGGCGATGAAGATCGTCGTCGGCGCGAGCAGCGGCTGGCTGCATCTGCTGGTCTGGATCGGACTACTCGGCCTCATTGCCTCATTCCACGGCATCATCATGGGATACTCGCGCCAGATATTCGCGCTGGCCCGTGCAGGCTTGCTGCCGAAAGTGCTCGCCGCAATTCACCCGCGCTGGCGCACACCGCACCTGGCCATCCTCGCCGGCGGCGCGATCGGCATTGCAGCCATCTATTCCGACAAGTTCATCAGCATTGCCGGCCAGCCGCTCACCGCCAGCATCGTCACCATGTCGGCGCTCGGCGCCATCGTGATGTACATCATGAGCCTGCTGAGCCTGATGCGCCTGCGGCACCGCGAACCCGCACTGGAGCGGCCGTTTCGTGTGCCGTTCTACCCACTGTTCCCGATCACGGCATTGATCATCGCCGTCGTGTCGCTGATTGCCATCGTTTATTTCAATGCACAGGTCGCTGCGCTGTTTGCCGCCCTGTGCGCGGCCGGCGCCGCGGCAACTTATTGGCGGCGGCGCGGCGCGAGCGTGGAACGCGATGCGATGCTGCACCGGCCCTAACAAAAGTGGGGCGCTCCTTGGACTCTGGAGCGCCCCGTGTTTAGAGCTGTCGATACTAATGCCCGGGTTCTAGTGCTCTGAATCGAAGACGAACGGCAGCACGTGGATCTGCTCCTTGCGCACCGCTTCGAGGCTCGACGGGTCGAGTCCCAGGGCCTGCAGGATCGTTGGCGCAACCTGTTGATTGGTGGTGGCGGTCTTCACCACCGCGTTCTGCATGCCGTCCATGGACAGAAGCAGCGCCGTGTGCACGTCATCCTCGTTGAAGCCGCCATGTTCGGCGATCTTCGTGCCGCCGGTGAAGATGACTCCGGTATTGACCTTGAGAATGATGTCCGGTGTGCGCGGGTCATGCAGCGGGCTGTTGAATTTATTGATCAGCGATTGCCCGGCGAAGATTTCCTGGATTCCCAGCAGCTGCTGGGTCTGCGGCTGACTCAGCATGGTAACGACGCTCGAGGTTTGCGATGAGTCGGCCAGCCAGATCAGCGAGCCGTCGTCGGAGATGTCGAACGACTCCGCAGTGCCGAGAAACGCGGTTGGCTGACTGTTGCCGATATTATTGTTCTTGTTGCGGTCGATGGGTGACTGCCCATGCTTGGCGGAGATGATTATCAACGTCGAGCGGTACAGGTTCTGCTTGCGCAGTTCCTCCACCATGCGCCCGAGCGACTGGTCGATGTAATCCAGCTGCTGAGCCAGTCCCTTGGTCGGCGTGCCGAGCACATCCGCGTATCCGCCGGGCAGACCGGTAACAGGATCGGTGTTGAGCTTCTGGCCGACACTCACCGCTTGGAAGTTCGTGCCGAATATCGCCGGCACCCCGACCCACTTGCTGCGATCGTGAGTATAGCCGTCGATCTGATTCAGGACGGCGACGACATGCGTCGTGTCGTAGCAGCGCGCGTTGGCAAGCGCCGTGGTCCAGCCATCGTCGAGCACGGCGTCCTGAAAGTTAACCGGTGTGCATCCCGGATAGGGAAGCGCGACCGGAATCGAATTGATCTCCGGACCGTAGAAATCGTCCACGCCTTTGCCGCTCGGGCCGTTGGTCCATTCGTAGGACGGGTGTTTGTCGGTCCACGCGGTGCGCAAGCCCGCGGCCTTCGCCACCTCGAAGATGGTGTTGACGCGCAGGTACTCGTGCGGCAACACGGTTTTGCAGTTGTTTTTCGGGTCGCGGCGCAAGTAAGCGGGATTCAGGCCGCCGCCGGCATCCAGCTGCGTGAGGTCCTTGTCGATCGATTCGTCCATGGCCATGATGGAGCCGATCTGGCCGGGGCAGCTGCCACCGGGATTGCCCAGGCCGTCGGTCTGGGCCGGCGGCGACAGCGCACGATTCCAGGTCACGTCGTACCAGAAGCCGGTCGTAACCGGCGAGCCGCCGGTCAGAAGTGCGGCGAGTCCCGGAAACGAATCAGACGGCGAGGAGGTCTGATTGTTCGTGAAGGTCATACCGTGCTCGCTCAATTCGGCAAGCGTGGAGTTTGGGTGAGCATTGACGTAGTTCGACAGATCGAGGGCGTGCAGCCCATCGACGCTGATGAGCAGCACGTGCCGGACCGGATGCTCTCGTCCCAGCGCGCCGTCCGCTTGGGCTGTCAATGCCGCGAGCGTAGAGAGCCCAAAACATAAAGCGATCAGAATTCTGTGGATTTTCATGAGACGCCTCTTTTTTGATATTGCAGGAATCAAACGCGCGAGTGCGCCGGGCGCTTGGATCGGTAAGAGCGCAGCACAATCAGCTGGTTTGAGTTTGGCAATAGTCCGTCACTCGCATTGCACGAATGTGACGACGTCGCATTGCATAAATGTGACGGATTTGTCTCAAGCAGCTGCCGCAAGCAGCCGCGTGTCGGTGTGAAAAATTTACCCTGGTGCGGTCCCAGGCCGCTCCAGGGTATCGATCACAGTGAATTGAGGAACGCGACCAGATCCTCTTTTTGTTCTGCCGTCAAATTCATCTGAAAGCGCAGATTGTAAAAATTCACCAGCTCGTCCAGGTCCGCGGCTGCGCCGTTGTGGAAATACGGAGCGCGGGCCGCGAGTCCGCGCAGAATCGGTCCTTTGCCGCGGTTGAAGTCGCTGCACAGCCCGGAAATGAGCGCCTTGCCGGGATCGGTCGTGTAGAAAGATTCCGGCTCTCCCGGGTTGAAGGGATTCGGACAGCCGCTGATGAGATAGACCGGCAGGTCGGGCACGGAAAGCTCTGCAAGTCCCGCGGCGATGTTCGGATCCGGCTCGACGCTCGGCAGCACCGAGTGTCCGGTTCCGATATCGAGAGGCAACGGAAATGAGTGGTTTCCGACATTCGGGGTGTCGTGGCACGTGGTGCAGGTGCCCGTAAACGTGCTGGGCTTGCCGAGCGCGGCATTGTCGTTCAATCCTCGGACGTTGGAGATCTGCACCGGTGCGCTGTTGAAGAGAGTTGCACCCGCCGCGATCTTGCGACGCTGCGCGTCCTGATACGCCTCGATGAAGTTGCCGTTGTCATCGTTCAAATTGGCCCATGCGGAAAACAGCGTCATGGATACCGGGTTGAAGGCCGCACCGGAAGGATCCGCGCCCAACGAGTCGTTGATCCCCGGGTAATACGGCGCACCGGCAAGATTGCCGGCGCCGCCATACGCACCGCGCGCACTGAGCAACCCTGCTTCGGCGTCATAGACTTGGGCGCTAAACAGACCGAGCTCGAATCCGACAATGTCCGCGAGCTGGCTCGCCGTCGGAGGCTGGGCCGCTTGCGCGTGAATGGTGGTCGCATCAATTGCCTGCTGCGTAAGATCCGTGTTCAGGTTGGCGAGGAAGGTCTGCCCGTTATTGAGCAGCGCGTGCGTCTCGCGGCCGTCGAACATGATGGTGCTCAAGAAACCGAGATTGGTCGTCGGCAGCGGCCGCCGGTACACGGAGACGTTGGGTTGGCCGCCATTCGGATCCGGCAGCAACGCGCAGCCATAAGGGTCGTGTACCACCGAAACGCTGAATTGCGCATTTAGGGGCAGCGGCAGGAACACGCGAATGAGCCCATGGCTCAGCAGCAAACTATGATCCGCCGCATTGCCGCTGCGGCCATTCGGACAGTTCGCGCCGTCGACCGCGGCAAACAAGGGGTCCTGTCCCCTCGTTTGGGCAAATCGAAGCTGGACTCCCATCGCACTCACGCTCATGGCTTGGCTTGCGACATGGCAGGTCGCGCATGAGCGGCCGTTGGTTCCAAGGCTTTGAAAAAACGCGCCCTGCTGGTTAACCGGACCATTGACGTCCAGAGTTCCGATGATGCCGGTGCGGTCGAAGAAGAGCTGCAAGACCTGCGGCCCCGGGGGCTGGTCCGCGCGCGCAGCGCCGCAGAGTGCGCTGGCGACTGCGAGCGCGGCGATTGAAATGAGAGCACGCGTATTCATTATGTTTACCTCTAATAGCCGCAAGGTCCCTATTCCATGGATCGGATTCGGCGGACCAAAAGCGACATGGGCAGCGGCGGCCCGGGGAGGTTGCGCTGTTTCGAGCTACCCCGGGCGCGCCATTCAGCGGCGTTTGGCTCCGGTGGGAAACACCATCGGGACGCGCGCGCGGTAGGCCGCGTACTGCGCACCGTGGTACCTCAAGAGGTCGCGCTCCTCGAAGAATATTCCGACGAAGATGTAGCCGCTGGTTGCGATCGAGAACAGCAGATGGCCCACCGACATGTGCGGAGTCGCCCAAAAGGCGATCAAAAACCCCAGGTAAAGCGGGTGGCGAACATGCTTGTAGAACGCCCGCTCCGAGTACTTGACCGGTGTGTATGCAATTCCCCGCGCGCGCAAATACACCTGCCGCAACCCGAACAAATCAAAGTGGTTGATGATGAATGTGGAGATCAGCAGGATCAGCCAGCCGAGGACAAATAGGGCCAGCAAAAATGCCTTGAGAATCGGCGAGGAAACATCCCAGACTGCCGCAGGAATAGCCTGCCATTTCCAGCAGATCAGAGCGAGCAGCAGGCTCGAGATCAGCACGTACGTGCTGCGCTCCACGGAGGGCGGAACGAATCGGGTCCATACGGCCTTGAAACCTTTCCGCGCCATGACGCTGTGCTGCACGGCGAACAGGGCCAGCAGCGCAAGATCGATGGCAAGCGCCTCGGGCAACTCGGTGCTGGACGGCGAATCGATGGTCTTTGGCACGATGAGGTTCCCGACGAAACCAATCGCGTAGAGAAACGATCCCAGGAAGATCACATAGCAAAGCAATCCATAGACGGCAGCAATGAATCCCATGACAGTTACCCCTTTTTGTTATCAATGTCCGCCACGAGTGGCCGATCCCCTCGCTGGCTGCACCCCTTGTTGATAGATCGGATAATCGGCTTGAAAGACGCCAAATCTTAAGCGGCCGCTTGCGTTTCCGATCTTAGGGAGCGTCCGTCAGCTCTTCAAAAAGCATGATGCGCGCAGTCTCCCAGTCGCGTTGCACGGTGCGCTTCGAGACGCCGCGTTGCGCGGCAATCTCCTCGAATGTGAACCCGCAGAAATAGCGAAGATCGACCACTTCTGCCAGGCGCGGATCGCGCCCCGCAAGCTCATCGAGCGCCGCCGACAAGCGCATGAACTTCGCCTCATCCAGCGCCGGCTCCTGGATATCGCTGCTCAGCTGTGTGATCTGAAAAGCGCCGCCGCGCTTGAGCGCGCGTCGTTCGCGAATGAAGTCGATGATCAGGCCTCGCATGACCCGCGCCGCATATCCCATGAACCGATTTTGATCCGGAAATACGGCGTTCCGATCGGCCATTCCCAGATAGGCTTCGTGCAGCAGGGTCGTGGGGCTAACGGGCACACCCGCATTGCGACGCAGCTGACGCGCAGCCAGCTGGCGCAGCTGGTCATAGAGCGATGCGAACAGACGCTCGTTGGTGCCAACGTCGACTGTGTTCGAGCTCGCTTCCGGCGTGGCGGGCGGATCCGACTCCATGCCCGGGTCCTCAAGCTATGGGGAAGTCAGGATGCCCAATAGCTCGCCGGCGCGCAATTGCTTCCTAAAGACCAATCGACACTACTTGGGAAACGCGCCAGACTGGCAGCAACAATTGTCATAACGAGGGAGACAATCCATGACGCAGGGAAAACCGGGTGCCGGACAGAGCGCGCTGGTGACTGGCGCATCCATGGGTATTGGCGTCGATCTGGCGGAATGTTTTGCGCGGGATGGCTACGATCTGATCCTGGCCGCCCGCAGCGCGGCGGCGCTCAACGCAGTTGCCGGTAGGCTGTCCGCCGCTCATGGCGTGAAGGCAGCCGTGTTTGCGGTCGATCTCGGCGAGCAGGGAGGCGGGATGCGCCTGGCGCAGGCCGTTGACGCGGCGGGACTCAAGGTCGACGTGCTGGTGAACAATGCAGGCTTTGGCAAGGCCGGAGCCTTCGTCGGCTCGGATATCGGGACGCAGCTTGGAATGATCGACTTGAATGTCCGCGCGCTGGTGGAGCTTACGCACATTTACTGGCCGAGCATGCTCGAACGCAATCGCGGCGGCGTGCTGAATGTGGCGTCGATGGCAGCCTTCGTGCCGGGGCCGCTGATGGCGATCTACTACGCGTCAAAGGCCTTCGTTTTGTCGTTGTCGGAAGCACTTTGGGAAGAGGCACGCGGGACCGGCGTGCATGTGAGCTGTCTCTGTCCGGGAGCAACCAAGAGTAAATTTCGCGAGCGCGCGGGGACTGGTTCGACACGCTTTGGCCAAACGGCCGTCGTCATGGACTCCATGCCAGTGGCTGAAGCTGGCTATGCCGGCTTCCGCGACAATCAAAGGGTGGTTATTACCGGCAAAGGCAATCACCGGACGGCTCGAATGGTCCCTTTCCTGCCCCGCACAACGGTTCTCAAGATGGTGCGCAATATGCAGTCTCCGGCCTCGGCGGCTAAATAACCCCGCAATTGTTCGCCTAGTTTCCACACCCAGGAGTGATCTGATGAACAAGCTCATCGCGTTGGCCGGAAGTTTCGCACTGGCGTCCTCAACCGTCATATTGGCTCAAGATGCCATGCAATACGGCGTGAGGCATTTGAAGGTACTTGCCGAGGACGACAAGGTGCGAGTGCTGGAATACTCGCCGAAGAAGGGGGACAAGACTCCGGTCCATTCCCATCCCTACTCGGTTGTTTATGTGCTGAAAGGGGGCAAGGTCAAGTACACCATGCCCGACGGCAGCACCCGAATATCCGAGCTGCATGCCGGCGAGGCACTGCTGCGTCCTCCCGTGACGCATTCGGACGAGGCGCTCGATGATGTCAATACGATACTGATAGAAATAAAAAAATAATCTGCGGCCGGCCCGCGCTTGCCCTCCGGTTACGCAATGCGCCACGGCGGAAAGCGCCGATTGGCGCCCGCATGGTATAGGCAAATGAGGTTGCCATCCGGATCCTTGAGATATGCTTCCCGCCACAGCCAGGATTGATCCGTCGGCGGCGCGTCGAAATCCACGCCCACAGCGCGCAGCCGCTGGTACTCGGCGTCCAGATCGTCGCATTCAAAGTACACGATGATTCCCGAGGTGACTGGTGAAGTCGCCTCGTGCAGCGAAAATGTCGCGCCGCCGGCCTTGCACTCGAAGCGCGCGTAGTGCGGCAAATCGCTGACGATCTGCGTAAACCCGAGCAGGCGATAGAACGCCGCCGATCGCTCCACGTCTTTCGAAGGCAGAGTAACTTGATTGAGGTTCATATCTCATCTCGCAGTCAGCGGATCGAAAACGCCGCGTCGGCGTGGTACCCGCGGGCCCGAGAGGGCCGGCACTTTCAACCCGGCTACTTGATGGTTGCGGCGCCGGCCTTGCACACCACCTCGTCCTGCGAGCCGGTACCGCCGGAGCAGCCAATCGCACCGATGAGCTTTCCGCCTTCCAGCAGCGGGATCCCGCCGCGCGAAGCGACGATACCGTCGAGGGAGAGAGTGTAGTAAGCCTGCTTCAATTGGATGTTGTCCTCGAACACCCGCGTTTCGCGGCGAAAGCTCGCGGCCGCGCGTGCTTTATGTTCCGACACCGCAATCGATGCGAGTTGTGCGCCGTCCATGCGTTGGAAAGCCACCAGGTTGGCGCCAGAGTCGACCACCGCGATGTTGAGCTTCCAGTGGTGCTTCTTGGCTTCGGCGATTGCCGCGGCAATGGCGCTCTGCGCCCTATCGAGCGAGACCGGTTCGCCGTAGGGCACGTCGAAGGGCATGTTATCGGGGACGTTGTCGAGCGGGTTCACCGCCGGCGGCGTCTGTGCCTGACCCGATAAGCTGGCGCATAAGCCGGTTGCGGCGAGTGCTGAGGCAAGGCTTTGAATTCGCATCCGAGTTCTCCTTGGCAAGAAAGGCGAAGCGCTAGCCTAAACTTTCTTCGGCAATCTTCCTATCCATCCGCACATCACGGCTACCGAACCATTGAATCGGCATGAATTGCCGGGCGCTCCAGCGTACTGTCGACGGCCTCCAGAAACGTCCGTTCCTCGCTCAAGATGAAGCGCTGCGTCTGAGCGGCGGTGAAATTCGCTCGTCCTTCAGCATCGTCTTTCAGGCGGATTCGATACGCTTCATAGTCGGCGAGCGACTTGAATGAAATGAGTCCCCACGCGATATTGCTCGTGCCCTCGTGCGGCAGGAAATAGCCGATCAGATGGCCGCCGCAGCGCGGAATTATGCGGCCCCAGTTGTCGGCATAAGCCTTGAAGGCAGCGCGCTGAAACGGGTCGATCGTGTAGCGAATGAAGCATGTGATGGTCATTGCGGTTACCCCTGGTTTGTTGACCCCATCATAGGCGCTTGCCGCCAAGCAATGGTTCGTCTACCGTCGAACCATGAAAGACGGCCCGAACATCTCGCGGATTGCCGCCCTGCTCGCCGATCGAGCCCGGGCGGACGCGTTGACGGCATTGATGACGGGCACTGCCCTTACGGCGACTGAATTGGCCGCTATCGCCGGCGTCACCAAGCAGACGATGAGCGCGCACCTGTCCAAATTGCTCGATGCCGCCCTGATCGAGGTGGAGCAGCAGGGGCGGCACCGGTACTTCCGGCTCGCCGACGAGGACGTGGCAAGGCTGCTCGAGTCCCTCATGGGAGTGGCTTTTCGCACTGGCGCGGTGCGCCTGATTTCCAGCCCGCGCGATCCTGCGTTGCGAAAGGCGCGGATTTGCTACGACCACCTTGCCGGTGAGCTCGGCGTTTTGGCCTATGAGGCGCTCATAGAGCGCGGGGTGGTGGAAGTGTCCAAGAAGGGACTGCAGCTAAGCGCACGCGGCGTCGAATGGTTTGCGCGCTTGGGCGTCGACGCTGGCGCCGTTGCGCGCCAGCGCCGCGCCTTTTGCCGACCATGTCTGGATTGGAGCGAACGCAGACATCACCTCGCAGGATCGCTGGGTGCCGCGATGTTGTCGCGGTTCTGCCAGCTCGGCTGGGTACTGCGCGACAACAAATCGCGTGCAATGCGGTTCACGCCACTCGGCGAGCGAAAGTTTCAAACGCTTTTCAAGAGCGGCCCCGCTCGGGACTCGAAAAACCCGCCGTGATCCTGGCGGCGCCGTTGCGCGCCAACCGTTGGCGTGATGTACTGCGCTCCGCATCGATTCCCGGTTTCGGAAATTCCCCAGGGATGTTAGGAGGATTTCATGGCAATAGAAGCGCTCGAAGCGACAGGAAGGATCGCCAGGGATAAGGCGGCGAGGACACGACTGGTTCTCGTCGCGGCCTCGTTGGGAACAGTGTTCGAATGGTACGATTTTTTCCTTTACGGCAGCCTCGCCGTCTTCTTTGGTGCGCTGTTCTTTCCGCCCGGCAACGAAACCGCAGGGTTCCTGGCTAGTCTCGCCACGTTTGGAGCGGGCTTCGCCGTGCGGCCTTTCGGCGCGCTCGTGTTTGGTGGGCTCGGTGATCGCATCGGCCGCAAGCGCTGCTTTATGATCACCATGGTGATGATGGGTCTGTCGACCCTACTCGTGGGACTGTTGCCGAGCTATGCACAGGTGGGTGTGTGGGCGCCCGTGCTTTTAGTGGTGTTGCGCCTCACTCAAGGTCTGGCAGTGGGCGGCGAATACGGCAGCGCAGCCACGTATGTAGCGGAGCACGCCGAGCCGGCCCACCGCGGCTATTACACCAGCTGGCTTCAAACCACCTCGACGATCGGCCTGTTGCTTTCCTTGCTGGTCATTCTCGCCTGTCGTTTGACACTGGGCGACGAAGCATTCAAGGCCTGGGGCTGGCGCATCCCGTTTCTGACCTCGGTATTGCTGCTCGCTGTCTCGATCTATATCCGTCTCAAACTTGATGAGTCTCCGGTCTTCCAAAAAATGAAATTGGATGGCTGCACGTCCAAATCGCCCATCAGGGAGACCTTCGGCTCCTGGGGCAATATAAAGGGCGTGCTCGTGCTGCTGTTTGGCATAACGTCGGGTATGACGGTGATTTGGTATGGCGCGCAGTTTTACGCGCTATTTTTCATGCAGAACACACTGCAAGTCGATTACAAGACGAGCTACACGATCATTGCCGTCGGCTTGGCCCTGGGTACTCCCCTCATCGTTTTGGCCGGCGCGCTGTCCGATCGCATTGGCCGCAGACCCGTCATGATCGCCGGACTGCTGTTGGGCGCGTTGACGTTTTTCCCGAGCTTCCACGCACTCGCCAATTTCGCCAATCCGGGCTTGGCGAACTTCTCCGCGCGAAACCCCATCCAGATAAGCGCCGACAACTGCACGTTCTCGCTATTCGCAGCGCCGGCATCCGCGTGTGACAAGACACGCAAGTTTTTCAGCCGCAACGGGCTTTCATACACCTCGATTCCTGCGCCCGCGGGCAGCAGCGTAGTGACTCGTATAGGCGGAACAACGATGATCGGATTCGATGAGTCCGCTTACAAGAAAGCGCTTGATGCGGCGGGCTTCAAGGGCTCCGCCGAGAACGTCAACTTTTTTGGTTCGATCGCGGTCGTGGTCTGGCTGTTGGCGCTGGTTGGCATGGTGTACGGACCGATGGCTGCATTCATGGTCGAGATGTTTCCGGCGAAAATCCGCACCACCTCGCTGTCGCTGCCCTACCATCTAGGTGTCGGCATACTCGGCGGCTTCCTACCCTTTGTGGCATCTGCGTTGGTGATTTACGCGGGCAACATCTACGCGGGGCTTTGGTATCCGGTCGGACTCGCCCTCGCGACGGCGGTCGTCGCATTGATGGTCTTGCCGGAAACCAAGGACCGCGCTATTGATTGAGGTACGCCAGCTACCGATGCAGGACCAATGCGAGGGTGCCGCAGCGCTTAGTGTGTCTCGCCGCCGGGAGCAATCAACGCCGGCCCCGTGAACTCGGCTTCGATCGATATTTCGATCAAATCCCCGACGCCGATTGTGCTGCCCGGGGCGGGCAATCCGTATGTCATTGCAAAATCCGAGCGCTTCAATGAGCCGTGGGCAGAGAACCCGATCCGGGCATGCGGGTCCATGTTAGGCATTCCGGCATACCCGCCGTTATAGGTGGCGGTGAGCACCAGCGGACGTGTCACGCCGTGGAGATCCAGGGTGCCGGAGATCTCCATCGACTTCTTTCCCGTCATGCGCACTCGTTCGGATCGGAAGACAATCTTCGGGAATTTCGCCGTGTCGAGGAATTGCGGTCCACGCACGATATCGAGGCAGAAGGCCGGCGCCGCGTCCATCTCCAACGACGCAGCATCTATGGTTGTTACTAGCTGAGCCGCCGCCGGCTTCGCCGGATCGAATGTCAGCTCTGCATCGAAGCGGCTGAATCGTGTCGTGTAGGTGGAAAACCCGAGATGGCTCACACGCAACTGCAGGCTCGCATGAGATTTATCGAGCTGATACTGGCCGGCCGGAGGTGGCGCCAAGCGCGGCATCGCAGACGGCGCGGTTGATTCAGCGGCCAGCGCACTGATGGCCCCGACGCTCAACAGCATTGCGGTGCATATTGCCGTGAGAGTCGCAGGGATTCGTGTTGCGTTGTTCTCCATAGCCGTTAACCCCTCATGTCAGATGCAATGCGCTTCGACGCCCTTCTTGTGAGCATATCAAATCGCCGGTGGCTCAACCTGCAGCGGCAACGATCGGTTAATGTCCGAGCCATGAACGGCGCGGAGCGCGGCATACTCGAATGGACGTTCACGTACCCTCTGGAAGAATGTCGCCGGTTGAGCCCGGCCGGCGGGGTGTGGTCGACAGTTCGGCGCCGATTCCTACGCGCGTTGCCAGCTGGTGAAAATCCAGCCGATCGCTGCAATTCCGCCCACACCCACAAAACACAGCAGTGCCATGTCAGGATTCCCGGTGAGCAGATGAAACACACATCCGGCAAGTGAAGAAATTGCGGCAAGCCCAAAGAGACCGTCGACGAGATAAGTGATGTGCGACATGGAACGGTCTCCCAAGAGTGGTGCTTGCGATGTTCGCGCAGTTGTCATCACTGAAGCGAGATGTCGCTGTCCGGCAACATCAGCGAATTTGGCCTTTTACTTAATAGAGAGCGCATTGCACGCGGCTTGCATGGCGCGCTATCGCGAATGAACCTATCACGCGCAAAAGCCGGCTACGGTCCGGGGCCGCTAAGCCTCATGACTCAGATGCATCGAACGTGGCTGGCAGCATGTATCGATGTGTTTGAGGTCCGGTCGACACTGTTCCTTTCGTCCGGTCGCAGGCGTTACTGACATAACGTTTTCTGATCTGCGACGAGCAACGTGATTTTGCACCGGCGACGTTGCCACGAATTGAAGATCGCACGAGCATGGTTCAAGGAACATTCCTTTTAGGTGCATCGAGCCAGGGGTGCCACATGCAACGCAGCGGTAACGGTCCGTCGGGCAGATGGTCGATTCCGTTTTACAGGGGACCCGGGATCGGGTGGCGGTTGCATATGTTTAAAATGGCGGCAGAGATCCTGCCGATTCGCGCACCGCCGCACCGATGGCACGGTTGAGAATAGTCAACGTATTGGCGACTTGATCGACATGCTCATGCGGTTTGGGGCGGATTCATTCAATGCCCGCGAGCACGAGACCAAGGCGCTGGAGGGGATCGTATGAAGTCCATGCTGTTTATTCTGCTGGCTCAGTTGCACGGAGGCGGGACTCAGACCGTGGCAGCGTATCCGAGCCTGGAGCAGTGCCGGGATGCACTCAAGGTGGTAACGGCGAACGTCGCAGCCGACTACACCTGTGCGGCGACGCCCGTCGAGGGGAGATGGTCGCAAAAGGATTCGCGCTACTTAAGCGTGCGGGAATGAGCCGCGCCTAGCAACCAGGCGACGGCCTGAGGACTCCCGCGAACTTTGCGTGCACGCGTTCCGCGGTCGCGCCTACAATGAGGCATGAATCACCCACTGAGCTGTAAGTGCGGAATTCTCAAGGGCATCGTTGCGCATCCCGAACGCGTCAACCGGGCAATTTGTTACTGCCGCGACTGCCAAGCCTTCGCGCACTTTCTGGGTCGAGCCGGTGACGTACTCGACGCCAACGGTGGCACCGATGTGATTCAAACGATCCCGGCACACCTGACATTCACCCAAGGCCAACAACAACTCGCTTGCATGCGCCTGACCGAGAAAGGTCTCGTGCGCTGGTACACCCGATGCTGCAATACTCCCATCGGCAACACAACCGCTGACTTTCGGATCTCCTTTATTGGGCTGGTACACAACTGCCTGGATAACGACGAGAAATCGTTGGATGATTCGTTCGGCGCGGTTCGGATGTGGAGCTTCACGAAAAACGCCAGGAAACCCGTGAAATCGCGAACACTCACGATGATTGCTGGAATCCTGCGGCTTATTGGCATGGTTATTCGCGCCCGCGTCACCGGCGCCTACAAGCAGACCCCTTTGTTTTCACCGGACACTGGCGTCCCGGTCGCGGTCCCGAAAATTCTCGGTTCGGATGAGCGAGCAGCCGTTTATAAAAATGTCTGATGTCAGGGCTGCCGCGACGCCAAAGGAGGAGCACGGTGGTTGTATACGAGACAGACGACTCCGACTTCGCGGATTCAGCAATCGACGCGTTGCAGGAGGCCGATGTTGACTGCTATAGGACAGGTGGCCCTCTGCATCTTGCGCAATCCAATCCAATGGTTTGCATTCACATTCGCAATGGTGCGCACTTCCAACGGGCCAACCAAATTCTCATTCGAGCCGGGGCTGCAGTTGAGCGTCCGCAGCGACTGCCGTCCGAGCAGACAGCTTGGGCTTTCATTGCACTGGTATTTAATCGTAGGGCTGCTGACCTAGACAAGTGTTGGCGCGTCGCCCGCCCGCTAAGGCTAGCCTTCCACCGCCGCGAATGCCCGGACAGGAAAGGTCCCAAAGCCCTTGACCTTGACCGGCACCGCAAAAAACTTGGCCCCATGTTCCGGTACGTTACCAAGCCCACATAAATGCTCAACGATGGGAATGTCCGCACGCAGCAGTGTCGAGTGGACCGGTCGCTCCCCGCCATCGGTGCAATCGATGTTGTGCGAGTCAATGCCCACCAGGGCCACACCGGCATCCAACAACCATTGCGCCAGCCGCCCCGTGAGATACGGAAACGACTCGAAATATTGAACCGTCCGCCAGTGCCGATCCCAAGAAGTCTGCACGAGCACCGCCTTGCCGCGAATATCGGCTGGCTTGAACGGCAAACTGTCGATCGCGCGCATCGCGGTGGGTTCCACGCGAGCGACGACGCACTTCAAGTTAGCGAGCGAATCCAACGGCAGCTCTGACAGATCCTTGCCCTCGCTGTAGCGATGAAACGGACTA
The DNA here is from genome assembly GCA_963787695.1 of uncultured Gammaproteobacteria bacterium. Lineage (GTDB taxonomy): Bacteria > Pseudomonadota > Gammaproteobacteria > Steroidobacterales > Steroidobacteraceae > Bog-1198. Next base: position 2,392,863 of record CAWBDX010000002.1, on the reverse strand, counting down.
TCTACGTAGGTCCCGGTGTTGGCCACCATATCGACGCGGCCGATCTGAAATTCCGTCCCTGCCGCGTATAATTTTCGTGACGCCTCGCGCGACAGATAGTCACAGATGATAGGCGCCGGTAGGCCCTTGTAGGTCAACATTCCCGACTCCACCGTATGACTGACATCGATAAGTGGCATGTGCGAGTTCCTTGAGCTATGCCTCGATATCCTACTACCGCTGCCGTTCCATTCAGCCAGTTCGTGGCGCCGCCGGGAGAACGACTTCCCCCGCCTTCGATTTTTGTGCCGCAATGAGCGTAGATTACACTTCCATGGCCTTCAGCCCCATGACCATTTTTCAACGCGATGACCGACACGAGGGTGTCCGCAGAATCAATATTTACCTCCTGCGACTACTCTATATCCTCATGTTCTTTGTGCTTGGCAGGGACACATGGACGCACATCCTTACCCATCAAGGTTCATGGGCTCCCGCAGATGCCATGGTGTGGTGCGTGTGGTCAGCCTTTGCGACTTTGGCGGGATTAGGAATCATTCGCCCTCAGTACTGTCCGGACGTTGATCCGCCGAAGCGGCATAACTTGCTGAAAATGATGGTATAAACCATGATTTTTTCTGGTCTCGATTTCAACTCAAAAAACGCGATCTGTGCGCCTGCGAAGTTATTTCTCGTAGGTCACGATCATGCACGCAGGGAAGTTGATTTTCGCTCAGTTGACCGAGTTCCTGCCGCTGACGACGTTTCGTCGCTGCGTGGCCCGCTACGACGGGGAGCACAAGATCAAGCGCTTCACGTGCCTCGAGCAATTTCTGTGCCTGGCGTTTGCGCAGCTGACGTATCGAGAAAGTCTTCGCGATATCGAAGCATGCCTGCGGGCGCATCGCGAGAAGCTTTATCACATGGGGATTCGCAGCCGCATCTCGCGCAGCACGTTGGCGGATGCGAATGAAGTTCGGGATTGGCGTATTTATGCGGAGTTTGCCCAACGATTGATCGGCATGGCTCGCAAGCTCTACGCCAACGATTCCTTTGGTGTCGATCTGAAAGAGACGGTGTACGCGCTCGACACCACGACGATCGACTTGTGTCTGTCGGTCTTTCCCTGGGCGCCGTTTCGGCGTGCCAAAGCAGCGGTCAAACTGCATACGCTGCTCGACTTGCGCGGCAATATCCCGGTCTTTATTCACATCAGCGACGGCAAGATGCACGAGGTCAACATCCTCGATCAGTTGATGCCCGAGCCGGGAGCCTTCTACATCGTGGATCGCGGCTTCTTGGATTTCGAACGGTTGTTTCGCTTCCACCAGGCGGGCAGCTTTTTTGTCACGCGAGGAAAGGCGAACCTGAAGGCCGAGCGTCGCTACTCGCATCCGGTAGACCGCAGCACGGGGTTGATCTGCGATCAGACGATCGTGCTCACGGGTTTTTACTCGCACAAAGGTTTCCGAACGCCGCTGCGGCGAATCCGTTTCAAAGATCCGAAGACTGGCAAGCGGCTGATCTTTCTGACCAACAACTTCGCGCTGCCCGCTTTGACGATCACCGATCTGTATCGATGCCGTTGGCAGGTCGAGCTCTTCTTCAAGTGGATCAAGCAGCATCTTCGTATCAAACAGTTCTACGGGACTTCAGAGAATGCGGTAAAGACGCAGATCTGGATCGCTGTGTCGGTATACGTGTTGGTGGCCATCGTGAAAAAGCGATTGAACATCTCGGCCAGCCTCTACGAAATGCTACAGATATTGAGCTTGACCATGTTTGAGAAAACCTCGCTAAACATGCTGCTTTCAACCGTTGGTACCGACCAAAATGACACCGATTTTCCTAACCAGCTGAATCTATTCAATTAACGTCCGGACACTACTGATTCGCCCTCTGAAAATGCTGCCCATCCTGCTGCTCGAGATATTCTACAAAGTCCTGTGGCTTATGCTTGTGGCGTATCCACTCTGGTCCACGAGCACGTTGGTGGATTCACCTGCGGAAGGTATGACTTCGGCATTCCTGTGGGTGCTATTACCCATCGTTGCTGTACCGTGGACGTATGTGTTCGCGAACTACGTTTACAAACCAAGCAAGTAAGCAAAGTTCATTGCGCGTCTCCGGCTAACGCACATAAAAGTCCGTTTCTCAAGATTACCCTGACACCACAGCACCGCCGCGAACTGCCTACTTGCTTTGCGTATACACGTCACGGATGGCATCGACGACGAAACTTGGCTGATCGAACGGGATGTACTCTGAGCTCTTGTCGGAAAACAACTGCTTTGCGTTCGAAGACAGCTCGAGCCACCTTGCCTGTTCGCGCCCGACCTCTTGCTGATATCTTTGCTGCTCAGGATCGAGCGGACGCGTCGGATCAAGCGAGTGGACACCATGCTTACCGGTCGAGAGCACACGGATGGGGCGCGAGCCCAGCGAGCGACTGTGCTGCTCAAGGTATGTCTCATCCAGCGGCACTTGCTCCATCTCCGAGATGTAGCTGTCGTACATGGCGACTTTGGTCTGCGCAAGCTCCAGCAGCTTAGCATTGAGCTCCGGCGACCACATCGCCTCCGGCAAGCCCCGGAAGAAGAAATCCTGTGCACAAGTGCGAGTGGGGCCACCGGGACGAGTGGGTAGTTGAGGCAAAGGTCTGCCGGAGGCGATCGCGTCGCGGCATTCGCGCATTGAAGCGATCAATTTGGCGTGCCCCCGCCGCTCTTCCGGGCTGCTGACGATGTCGGCTTCGACCAGCACGAGGGCTGCCACCTCTGCCGGGTAACGCGCCGCAAAGGTGCGTACATTATCGCCGCCGAAAGCGTTCCCGACCATGATATAAGGCCCCTGGATACCGGCATTGTGAAGCGCGCCGCGGAGTTCGGCCGCGATCCGCACACTCGTGCGCGGCATCGGGCCCGGATCACTGAAGCCAGCGCCCGCGCGATCGTAGCTGCAGGCGCGTGTCCACTTCGCGACCTCCGGCTGCACGATCGTCCATACGGGTGCCCAGTCGCCCCAGCCCGAATCGAACACAACGGTGGGCGAGCCTCGTCCCTTGCAATAGAAATTCAGCCGAGTTCCCTGAGCGTTTACCAGTTGACCCGGCCGCGCATAGATCTCGTCACCCGGAGCGGCGGGCGCAACGATTGGTGCCCCGAGAAACGGGCAAATCGAGACCGTGGCAGCGAGTATTTTCGTTGTGATCTCCACCGAACACCTCTCGGGATACCTAAGGGAGACAGACCGGTGCGATTGGGTAAATATTACGCGATCACCAGCAGGAGCTGCGCTCCAGTAGTGGCCGCCTAATGCCTCCCAGCGCTCTGCTGTCACCGGCTTACGGTGCCCAAGTCGAATCCTCGAGATGCTCATCCATGGCTTTGCCCGGGGCGCATTCCTTCGAATAGTAGGCGGCCTGGAGTCCTCCTATTTCGCCACGTTGCTGGTAGACGCCGTTGTAATACTCAAGCGCATTTCTTTTGGCGGTGCCATCGGCAACACCGAGTAGTTTGGCCGCTCGGTAGTTTCGCTGCACAGCCTCGCATTCGGTTATGGCCTCGTTGAGTTCGCCACGCACATGCATGCTCTCGTGAGTGAACATGTCCAGGCTCGCGAGTTCCTGATCGTTTGCGCGGTTAGGATGGCGTAGGTACGACATCAAGGTGCCGCACCAAGGTTTTTGGATGACGATTTTTCCGGTTCTCGGATTGGCGTGGCCGGCGGCCAGCATCTCAGGATCGAGCATCGTATCGAAAATGGTATTGCAGTGAACTTTGGCGCGATGACCGTCAGCGAGTTCCGTAGCCTTCCTCGCTAGAAACCCTTCGAAATACCAGGTATGAACGGGTGGCCAGGCAAACAACACCGCTAAGGCGAGAACAATTGCGAGGTAGGGTTTCGTTACCGGGGTCGGAACATCAAAGCCAGGCGCCGGGACGATGCTCCTGCGGACCTCGCGAAATGCGCACCAGAAGAAAAATAGCGACGCGATGATCCAGAGCACAGCGGTTCGTTAAATTCCCTTGTCCCAACCTTCAATCATGGTCCTGTATTCGCTGCGCAGAGCGTCTCGGTTGACGCCAGATGGGCTACTGAGGCGGATTATATTTCTCCACGAAGCTCACCGCCGCCTTCAACATCGCGATCCGCGTGACGTCCCGCGACAGAAAATGATCCTCTTTCTCCAGTTCAACGAACTGCACGACCTTGCCGTTGGCCTTCAATGCCGACGCCATCTCCCGGCTCTGCTCGATCGGCACTTGGGTGTCGTCCTTGCCATGAATCAACAGGATGGGCGCATCCGCGCTTTTCGCAAATTGCCGTGGCGAGATGTCGTGAAGATACGAAGCGCTGCCTGTGTCGGCTCCCGTCACCTTCTGCCAATACCGTAGGCCCGGCGTGTTGACGCCCAGCCGCTGGGCCTCCCAACTCATGAAGGTCGCCATGTCGGCCGGCCCGGCGACCGAAACCGCACAGCGGTACAAGCCCTGCTGCAGAGTGACACCCGCCAAGGCCGCGTAACCTCCGTAACTTCCCCCAACGATGCAGGCACGCTTGGGATCGATCATGCCGAGCCTGGCAAGTTCAGCAACGCCAGCCGTGATGTCGCTCAATATCTTTCGGCCCCACTCCCCATAGCCTGCGTTGCGAAAGGCAACCGTATGGCCACCGGACCCGCGGTAATTGGGCTGAAAAACCGCGTAGCCTCGCGAGGCAAACGCCTGTGCCCACCAGTCGAAGCCCGGCTTATCCCATGGGCCAATCGGCCCGCCGTGCGGCAACACCACCAGCGGCAAATTCGTGGGCGGGCTGCCCGGCGGCAAGGTCAATATCCCCTCGATCGCCAATCCGTCCGCCGCCGCGTAAGAAACCTTGCGCACCTCGCCGACATCCGCGGGCTTGATTTGCGGATACGGGTACCCAATCGGATCGGCTCGATGTGTCGTGCCATTGACGAACCAGAAGGTTCCCGGGTCGGCGCTGCCATCGGTGAAGATGATCATTTCCTTCAGGTTTGGCGTGAAGGATTCCAGGCGGATGCGCTGATGTGGGAATGCATTGCGGGTACTGTTGTAGTGATCCTTAAAGCTAGAGTCGAAAAATTTGGCCCACGGGTCCGCCACCGTGGTCGCACCGACCAAGAGGCCCGTGATTGGATCAAAGAGACGCCTTACCGTACCGACATCGGAAAATACGGTTTCGGAATGCCCGGTCGCCACATCGATCTCGCTGGCAATGTCCTCATCACCCGTGCGATCGATCACCAACACCGTCCCGGCGCTTCGCCCTTGACCTTCGACACTGATGTTGCGGATCGGCGTCGTCTTCTTCAGCAACACTCTCTCGCGCTCGCCTCCGGCGTACAAAACCCATTCGCCGCTGCCCTCCGCGTACTCGACGTGCGCAACGATGTTGCCGTCCCCGCCGAGAACCCAGTCGTATTCCCGCCCGGCGCCGGTTGCCAACAAGGTCGGCTTCGATGTCTCAAGATCCACGCGATACAGATCAATGTAGGTGTGCTGACGCGTATACCCGTAATCTCCGAATCCCCGCTGTCGCACCAGCGATAGCCCGCCGAAATAGCCGGACCAATGGCCCTGCTGAGGATAGGCGCCAAAATCGCTAAACACGGTGTGTTCGATGTTGTCGGAATGCTCAAAGACCGACCAGGGAGGCGTTTGGTCCAATCCCACATGAAGCACTCCCGAAAGCTCGTAGCGCTGAAAGCCGAAATCGTACATCGGCGCTGTCGTGGCCGTGATCCACACCAGCACGTGTTCGTCACCTGCCCAGCTCAAATCGCGAACCTTGTTGGTTCCAATGGCGGCCGCCTTCAGCACCTTGCCCCCGGCCACTTCGGCAAGCACAAGCTGACGTTTCTCACGGATGACCCCGACCATCGCAACGCGCGCGCCCGAAGGAGCGACGCGCATGTACTCAACCTGTGGCAAATTGCCGTAGGCTTCGAGGGGCGGCGCGGCGCCGGCTTTACTGCCTAAACAAAGTGCGAGCCCGATCGCTGGCAAAATGAAGAAACCAAGGAATTGATGCGTGCGTTCCATGCTTTTGAGGCTCCTTAAAGAGGGGGCTCTTGTTCGATTGGATCATTTTGGCGCACTGCGCCGCCGTACCGCAAATAAATCGTCATGACAGTGGTTGAGCGCCGCGGGTTAGACGATCGACAACTCATCTTGGGCAAAGCACCCAAATCTTGGCGGCGGAACAATTGATGTTTCTGATCCTCAGCCTGTAAAGTTCCCTACCGGCCATAAGAAGGAACGACATGCGACGCGGAATTGTGCTGACCCTCGCAGGCCTCGTCCTGTTCGGCAACCCACTGCACGCGGCTGACGTGCTCATCCAGCATGCCAGCATCTACGACGGGACGGGCAAGCTACCATTTACTGCTGATGTCCGGGTGCATGCCGGTCGCATCGCCGCCGTTGCTCGGCATCTGCGCCCCTCGGCCGGCGAGCCCATACGCGATGCGCGCGGTCTCGCTCTGGCGCCCGGTTTCATCGACATGCACACGCATGCCGACCGCGGATTGCTCAAGGATCTCGATGCCGCGACCGTATCACGGCAGGGCGTCACCACCATTTTCGTCGGCCAGGACGGGCAGTCGCACTTTCCCTTGCGCGATTACTATGCGCAGCTTGAGGCAACCCCGCCCGCCATCAACGTCGCCAGCATGATCGGACACGCAACTCTGCGCGAGCAGATCATGGGTAAGGATTTATACCGAGCCTCGACCCCCCAGGAACTCGCTCGCATGAAAGTACTGCTCGCCCAAGAATTGCGCGCGGGTGCGTTTGGACTGTCCACGGGGCTTGAATACGAGGAAGGCCACTTCGCGACCACCGAGGAAGTAATCGCGCTTTCAAAAGTCGCGGCGGCCGCGGGCGGTTTCTATATCAGCCACGTGCGCGACGAAGCCAACCACACCTTCGAATCCTTCGACGAAGTTCTGCGCATCGGTCGGGAGGCGCACATTCCGGTCGAGATCACGCACATCAAACTGGGCTCCACCCGGCTGTGGCATATGGCCGCAACCCGCATGCCGGAGTATTTCGCGACCGCCAAGCGCGACCACGTGAACTTGATGGCCGACGTATATCCGTACACTTATTGGTACTCCACGATCAGGGTTCTGGTGCCGGATCGGGACTACGAGAATCGAGACAAGGTGGCGCAGGCGCTGGCGGATAACGGCGGTGCGGCGGCAATCAGGCTGGTGCACTACACGCCTGAGCCGGATTTGGCGGGAAAGACACTTGAGGATATCGCCGCGACCTGGAAGTTGACGGCGGCCCAGACCTACATACGGATCGTGCATGCAACCAGCGCCGAGGTAGGAACCCACCAGCCCATGGAGGCCATCATTGCCACGTCCATGAGCGAGGATGATGTCCGCTGGTTCGTTGCCCAGCCCCAGATCATGTTCTGCAGCGACGGCGACCTGCATGGCGCCCATCCTCGCGGCGCAGGCTCATTTCCGCGCGTTCTCGGGCGCTATGTCCGCGAGCAGAAGGTGCTGCCACTCGAGATCGCGATTCACAAAATGACGGGACTGGCCGCGCGCCAACTGGGCCTGAAGGACCGCGGGCGCATCGCGCGAGGATATGTTGCCGATCTCGTGATATTCGATCCCGCCGTCGTGATCGATCAGTCGACCATCGCCGCCCCGGAGGCGCCGCCGCTCGGCATTCCCCTAGTCATGGTGTCCGGCGAATGGGTCATCGACAAGGGACAGCCTACCGGCAATCACCCCGGCCACGTGTTGCGGAGCACCGCCTTTCGTCCATGATCGGCGCGCTTTTTCGTCTGGCCGCGTAGCAATCAGCTGCAAACGATTATTTCACGCGCTCGAATTGGAGAATGCCGCGAGCCACCGGCGAGCCTGAGATATTCACTTGAGGTTGCCACATTGAGGTCACCGTCAGCCGATCGCCGACGAGTTCATACGAACGCACCTGATCAGTGCCAACCCAAGCGGGGTTCCACGCCGTATCGACGCTGGTGATCCATCGGCTGCCTTCCATGCGGTACTTGCCGGAATAGGCAATTACTGATCTCAGCAACGCCGCTCGATCTGCATCGGTTGACGGGGTCTTGCGGCCCTCGGCTTCGATGAGCGCCATCATTCGGCCCTCGCTGGTGAAAACGAGGTACCCGGTCGGGTGTTCACCAAACAGCGCGCGTTTCGGACTTCCGTCTTGGAATTCGGTTTGATAGGACAGCAGCTTCCACACGCCGATCAGCGTTGTGCGGTCGGCCGGACTGCTCGGTAACGCCGCTAGAACCAGTCCAAGAAAAAGCGCTAGCGTCTTCATTGTCGGCTCCCTGAGTTGCGCTTCAAGTCATCGCGCTCGTCTACACGGTCACGACAATCTTGCCGAGCTGCTGGTTCGATTCGAGGTAGCGATGTGCTTCCACTATCTCTCCCAGCGCGAACGTTTTGGCGATGACCGGCTTCAAGCGCCCGGCCGCCAAGCCGTACAGTATTAGATCCCGGTTGCGTGCGAATCGCTCGGGTTTGTTCCAGATCGAGGATGCGACCCAGCCGCGCAAGGACAGCCCCTTCAACGCCGCCGGCCAGTGTGGGTACGGTGTCGGCCGGCCGCTCAACCCGCCGTAGATGATGATGATGCCTTCCTCCGCAGCCGCCTGCGCGAGCGCTTCAACGTCGGGTCCTCCCACTGGATCGAAGACGATGCGGGCCCCCTTGCCACCGGTAATGCGCTGCACCTCAGCAACAAGGTCCGACTCGGCCGTTGCAATCACGTGCTTCGCACCGTGCTCTTTCAGTGCCGCCGTCTTGGCGCCGGTGCGGGTGGTTGCTATCGGGACGGCGCCGGCCCAATTGGCGAGCTGGATGGCTGCAAGGCCGACGCTGCTCGAGGCGGCGCGGATGAGGATGGCATCGCCCACCGTCGCGTGCGCAACTTCATAGATCGCGAGCGCGGTGAAATACTGCATCCAGATCGAGGCCGCTTCGACCACCGTGAGACCGGGCGGCGGCGCAATCAGGCTGCGCGCTGGGACGATGGCACTTTCCCCATACAGACCATACTCGCCGAGACGATAGTTCGGCATGACGCACACGCGGTCACCGGCCGAAAAGCCTTGCACGTTGGCTCCCAGCGCTTCCACGATGCCAACGCCTTCGTAGCCGATGAGGGACGGAAATTTCGGCACCTGCATATACGCTCCGGCGCGAAACATTGCCTCCGAGCGGTTTAGACCGATGGCTTCGACCCGGATTCGGACCTCGCCGGCACCGGGATCACCGACATTGAGTTCTTCGATCCGCAGTTTCTCCGGACCCCCATGCTCGTAAAATCGAACCACTTTGCTCATCGAGTAATCCCCTCGCAATAAGTGCGTTTGCGCGCAGCGATACCGCTTCCCTGAACTAGATTAGCGCGGAACGCTGACGCGGGCGATTTCCAGCGTCCCCCGTGAATCCTTCGCGGCGGCCTGTGCATTCGATCCTGGTGCGGTTGCGATCACCAGATCGCGACCGTCCGCTCCGCCAAGCGCGCAGGAAAACGCGAGCTGCGCGGTTTCGACCCGATCTAGAATCTTGCCTCCTTCGCCGATGCGCACGGCTTCGCGGCCTATGGCATTTGCAACCCAGATCGCGCCTTCCCTGTCGGCGCAGATTCCATCGGGAATAATGGAAGGCGGCGCAGAGGGCAGCGTGGCCCAGGGGCGCCGGTTGGCGAGCGCGCCATCGGCCTTAAGATCGAACACAGTGAGACCTGGGATAAAGCACTCCGCGACGATCAGTGTGTCACCAACGATGGCCATTCCATTGGGAAACAAATGATCTCGCGACGCGATAGTCGTCGTGCCGTCCGCTGTCACCATCAGAATTGGCGCCGTTGGTGGGCCGGGTGGAGCGAACAGCGCCGACGGGCCGTGCTCTTCGATAAACGCATCGAGGTCAAAGCCAAAACATCCAATGAAGGCGTGGCCATGCGAATCCACGATCATATCGTTGGCGTGAAATTTTGCGAACGGCTTGAGATCCGCATGCAATACGATGCGCCCGTCCGGTTCGCGGCGTAACAGGCGCTGACTTGTCATCGCGACGACCAGAAGCCGTCCATCGGGCAACCAGCCGAGACCCGAGGGCCGGTCATCGATTTCAAATTCCACTCGCGCTACGCCATCCGGCGTCACGCTACACACCTCATGCTTGAAGAAATCTGAATACCAAAAGCGCCCGTCGTGCCAGCGCACACCCTCGCCGAATTTCAATCCGCTCACGAACGGTTCTGCTTTCATTCGTCACCTTCCGCAAGGTCGCATCGAGAAAAGAGTCGATATCCCGCCCCGCGGCGCCGGCTGATCTCTAGGCAATCCTGTCCAGCTTCGCCAAGATCTCCGGCGACAGCGACAACTCACCCGCAGCAAGATTCTCGCGCAGGTGCGCAACCGAGGAAGTGCCCGGGATCAACAGGATGTTGGGCGAGCGGTGCAGCAGCCAGGCGAGCGCGACCTGCATCGGCGTGGCGCCGAGTCGGCCCGCAACCTCGGTCAACGTGGATGACTGCAGCGGTGTGAATCCGCCGAGAGGGAAATACGGCACGTATGCGATGCCCTGCTGCGCCAACTCATCGACCATCGCATCGTCGGCCCGATGCGCCAGATTGTAGTGATTTTGCACGCAGACGATCTCGCAGATTTTGCGCCCTTCCTCGATCTGCGCGGGAGTTACGTTACTGAGGCCAATGTGACGCACCAAGCACTGGCGCTTCAAGTCCGCGAGGACCGTGAGCGGCGCCTCGAGCGACCCCTCCGCGGGATGATGCACATTGAACATCATGCGTAGGTTGACCACATCGAGCACATCCAGCCCGAGGTTGCGCAGATTGTCATGTACCGCTTCAGTCAGTTCTCCACGCGAGAAGGCCGGGATCCACGATCCATCCGCACCGCGGCGCGCACTCACCTTCGTGACGATGAGCAGATCGTTAGGATAGGGGTGCAGCGCTTCATGGATGACCCGGTTGGTGTGATGCGGCCCGTAGAAATCCGCGGTGTCGATGTGGTTCACACCGCTCGAAACAGCCTCGCGTAGCACCGCCAACGCCCCGGCGTGATCCTTGGGCGGGCCGAATACGCCGCGTCCTGCGAGCTGCATGGCGCCGAAACCCAGGCGCTTCACCATGCGCTGGCCGACCTTGAAACTGCCGGAGCTATTGACGCCAGACATAGCGCTTTCGGTCACGATGATCCTCCCGCCGACAACTACCTCATGTTGGCAGATGCTCCATGTCAGTCAAGGTTCGGGCCGATCGGTGGCCTTAGGATCGCGCTGACCACGGCAGCGCCTTCAGCGGCGCGCCAAGACCAACTGCCGCTTGTTCCAATATCTGACGGCCAATTGCGCTGCTCTTGAGCGGTTTGCATCCAACCCGCTCAGACCACGCCGACCATGATTCAAGCAGCAGTTCGTGACGACCGGAATCGGTGTGAACCTCGTGCGCTGTCGCGAGCAGACGGATCTGCAGCTCTTTGGCGACGAGACCGGTGCTGCGGACCTCAGTGTTGCCGCGATCAACGCGCTTGAGCAGACCCGCAGCCGAGGCGGACAGACCTTGGATCTGCCACGGCTCGCGCGCCGAGCCTACCGCCAGCAGCGCCGGCCACAGGGACGAATGAACGAGTGTGTCCTTGCGATCCAAAAGCTTGGCGAACAGGACCTGCGGATCGTCCGCCAATCGCGTGAGCACGGAGAAAATTAAATGCGATTTCGGATGGCTCCACCACGAAGTGCGCAGCGATTCGCCGGTGACGATGCCGACAACATTGGGAATGGATTTGTCCTGCTTGAGAAGCAAACCGTGCCGGCTGAGCGCGGCGCGAACCAATTCAACGGCTTTTTTCCTGGAGACTTCCAGCTCGCTCGTTGTTGACGCCGCCGGCACGGGCTATTCCAGCACCGCGTGTGGCTTGATTTGACGAGCCGTGCGAAGTGTGACGGATTCATTCGTCATAACGCGGTCCTGCCAAAGATTCTGCGCTCAAGTGGGATCTACGGCTAGGTTCCGCAATCCTCGGTTTGGCTATGGTTGCTACATCTTTCAACGACTGACTATGCAAGCATATGTCAACTCAGGTTTCGAACCGCGCCAATCGACAACTCGCTGCGAGCGACGGCATCCTCGGCCGTGGCGCTAACCGTTCTTGCTTGCTGGCCTTTGGCGGCGCGCTGCTGGTCGCGTTTGGTGGGCTGAGCCCTGCCCGCTCCAGCCCGCCCATTCTGCGCGCCGATGCCATTCTCATTGTCAAACACGAACGTAAGCTTTATTTGCTGCGCGATAACTATCCGCTGCGCAGCTATCGGATCGCGCTCGGCCTAAGTCCGACCGGTGCCAAAGAGCACCAGTGGGACTTTCGCACTCCCGAAGGCAGCTACATCATCGATTTTCGCCAAGAGCACAGCCACTACTACAAGGCGTTGCACGTTTCCTATCCAAGCCCTCCGGATTTGAAGCGATCTTCGGCGTTGCACATGCCCGCGGGCGGAAGCATTTTCATTCACGGCGAGCCGAATCGACCCTCCAAGCCAATGGATTATTACAAAACAAAGGATTGGACCAACGGCTGCATTGCTCTCTCCAACGAGGATTTGCAGGAGGTCTGGGAGCTAACCGCAGGCCGGACGCCCGTCGAAATCGTGCCCTAAGAAGACCGGCGCGACACTAACGATACTTCGTCGATCTCAACGCGCGTTTAGCGTGAAGTGTTGATCCAGACGCTCTTTGGTTCCGTGAAATTCTCGAGTGCGATCTCCCCATGCTCGCGGCCGAATCCGGAGTCGCGTGAGCCGCCCCACGGCAGCCGGATGTCAGTCGGTCCAAAAGTATTGGCCCACACCGTGCCGGCCTTGAGACGATTCACAAAACGGTGAATCCGCCCGATGTCCGAGCTCCACACGCCCGCAGCGAGGCTGTAGTTCGTGCCGTTGGCGATCCGAATCGCATCCTCCTCGTCCTTGAACGCAATCACGCTGGCGACCGGACCGAAGATCTCCTCCTGGGAGATGCGCATGGCCGGCTCAACGTCCGCGAACGCCGAGCACGCGTCGCATCTGCACCTCCGAGACGAGCGGTCCCATCGCCGTGGCAGGGTCGCGTGGGTCGCCGAGCCGAATCGCCCGAGCTCGCACCGCGAGTCTTTCGACCACCTCGTCGTAGATGGATTCGTGCGCCAAAATCCGCGAACCGGCCGAGCAGACCTGTCCGCTGTTGAAAAAAATTCCGGCGCTTGCCGCCTTCACTGCCTGATCTATGTCGGCGTCGCTGCAGATGATGTTCGCGGACTTACCGCCGAGCTCCAGGGTGACTCGCTTGAAGTTGCCGGCCGCACCCCGCAAGATCTGGCGACCCACGGCGGGCGAACCGGTGAAAGTAATTTTGTCGACATCCGGGTGCTCGACGAGCGCCGCGCCCGCCGTTTTACCGTAGCCGGGTACAACATTCAGCACTCCGGCCGGCAGACCGGCGGCCAATGCAAGCTCCCCGAGGCGCAAAGCGGTCAGCGAAGTCAGTTCCGCCGGCTTGAGCACCACTGTGCAGCCGCACGCGAGTGCCGGGGCGATCTTCCACATGCCGATCATGAGCGGAAAGTTCCACGGTACGATTGCACCGACGACTCCAACGGGCTCCCGAACCACGTAGGTCAAGGCGTCCGCGCGCGTGGGTACGACTTGACCGTTGATCTTGTCGGCCCAGCCCGCGTAGTAGGTAAGAGTGTCAAGCACCGCCGGGAGGTCTTGGCGCCGAATCGTCGACACCGGTTTTCCCGAATCGAGGCTTTCGAGTTCAACGAGCTCATCCGCATGCGCGCGAATCTGGTCGGCAAATGCCAACAGTATTCGACCGCGATCGCGGCCAGGCAGCCCGCTCCAGATCTGTTCGAAGGCGGCGCGCGCGGAGCGCACGGCCACATCGATGTCCTCCGCACCGCCTGCGGCGACCCGTCCGATGAGTTCCTCCGTGGCCGGATCGATCGAGTCGAAATAGCGGCTGGACATCGCCGGCACGCGGCGGCCATCAATCAGGAGGTCATGACGTTGGGGAGCCGCGATCTCGGCGTGCGCTTCCTTTAAATATGCATTCATATTCCTATCTCCTGCAATCACAGCAAAACAGTCCGGCCCTTGAACGTCACTATCCAGGCCATGATTTTTGCTGTAAATATGTCCTCGTGAGCCTATGTCATGTATATGGAAGCATTTACGGGTTTTCCAAGTAAGTTATGCACTCTTTGCCTATTAGGTACTTCAGGTGATCCGCATCGAGATCGAACCCGTCTGGCGCTTTCATCGCGATGGCGAGGCTCAATCGATCCAAGTGTTGCTCGACTTCCTCAACGAACTCAGGAGAACGGGCAAGATCACACGAGCCGCCGAGCGCGCCGGCGTTTCCTACCGCCATGCGTGGAATCTGATCGAGAAATGGTCAGCCTTCTTCACGACGCCGCTGGTCGAGCGCCATCAGGGGCGCGGTACGAATCTCACTCCCTTTGGAGCCAAGCTCGTTTGGGCCGGCCAGAGGCTGCAAGCCCGGCTGGGCCCACAGCTGCAAAACCTCGCCCAGGAACTGGAGACCGAGGTCAACCAGATGTTGCCGCATGGTCCCTCCGTCATCCGGGTGCACGCGAGCCACGGCTTCGGGGTCTCGAAGCTTCGTGAGTTATTGATCCGCGAGACTGACATTGGCGTCGACTTACGCTACGTCACAAACCAAGACTCCTTGGTTTCACTCGCAAATGGGGGCTGCGACCTTGCCGGCATGCACTTGCCGCAGGGGGAACTGCGTGAGCGCAGCATCGCAGCCAGCAAAGGTCGGCTGACGCCAGCCCTGCACCGGATCATCGGCTTCGTGACGCGCGAGATGGGGCTGATCGTCAAGCGCGGTAATCCACTCCGCATCACGGCTCTCGAGCATTTGACGAACCCCTCCGTTCGTTTCGTCAACCGCGATGCCGACTCCGGCACGCGCATGCTCTTCGATCAGTTGCTCCTCCAGCATCAGATCGACGGTTCGCAGATCAACGGCTATGAGCGGATTGAATTCACGCACGCGGCGGTGGCGGCCTATGTTGCGAGCGATATGGTGGATGTGGGTTTTGGGGTGGAAACCGCCGCCCGACAGTTCGAACTCGATTTTGTGCGCCTGCTCACCGAAGACTACTTCTTTGCTTGTCGCAAGGAATTGCTCGAACGCGATGCAATGCAGCGGGTGCTCGCCATCATGCGCAGCGAAGAATTCCAAGCCGAGGTCTCCCGCCTTCCGGGTTACCGGCTCAACGAGCCGGGCTCGATTAAAACGGTGAAGGAAGTTTTCATGCGCGGCTCGTGACAACGCGGATTCCGCACCGCTTCGCGGATTTGCCGGCTCCAATCGCCCATTATGGCAACTACAGCTTTTGCCCCGGTACCTGTATCGAGCACGCTGAGACCACCGGGGCCGAGCCGCTGCGGAGGAATTGGTATGAAACGAACCGTTTGTGGCACCGCGCTTGTCGCGCTGTTGCTGCTCGTGGGCTGCAACTTATCTGGCTGC
This sequence comes from uncultured Gammaproteobacteria bacterium, assembly GCA_963787695.1. Taxonomy (GTDB): domain Bacteria; phylum Pseudomonadota; class Gammaproteobacteria; order Steroidobacterales; family Steroidobacteraceae; genus Bog-1198. The sequence goes on along the minus strand of CAWBDX010000002.1, from coordinate 2,377,294 downwards.
GGTCGCGGCCGCGACATAAACACGGACGCCCGCAATAAGAGTGCCGGCAGCAGTGAAGTTGGTAGCAATGGCAGCCAGCCGGCTCAGCTGAAATGCGGGGACACGACTTACCGCCTGAGTTCCGACAAGATTGACAGCGAGATCAACGAGGCATGCGAGCGGATGAGGAAGTCTTACGACGCAACGACGTCGAATCGTTCAGCCCGGGCACGCTTCACCTGCCAAGACAGCAAAGGACACGTCGTTTTGAGCATGCTCGTAGCCGATGATTCGCTCGAGAACTACAACCGAAGCTGCCAGCAATTCGTCGGCGCCGAAGCGGCGCTCCCGAATAGTCCGACCGACAGGCAGCCGTATTTCAATGTGCTCAGGACATTCCAGGCCGAGACCAATCAGCTGACACGACAGTCTGTGGATGCGGCAAATGCAATCTGGCGGCAGAATCGAGCCGATAAGGCAGCACTGAACCAGCTCGTCAAAGTGCGCGGCGGATCGATTGAGATAGCGAACTGATACGCGGTCCGCTGGTGTCGAGGCTAAAGTGAAACCATGATCTGTAACTTGACCTCATTTTTATTTCCGCTCATGTTGATTGGCGCAACTCATTCGGCGATAGCAGCAGAAGCCAGCACAGTGGACTTTGCCAACCCCATCTCTTGGTGCACCGGTGAACGCACATCCCATTACACCATTGACGATGGCGGCGGCGCAGGAATGCTTGGCATCGCAACCCAATGGAAATGCACAAACAACACAGGGCATGGCAGCATTGGCATATGTCAGCTTGATCAATCCCTAAAATGCAGTTCTGACATACGGCTCACGGACCAATCCGGCCATCCCATCGATATGTCCGGTTATGCGGTAAGCATGCGGGGCGTTACGGCAAAAGGCGCGCTTTTCCCATGGACGGATGCCAAAGCCGCCTCGGCTATTGTGAACACAATACAAGCCACCGCTGCGCAGCACGCAGCTAAGAATAAGGCCGCTGTCGCCAATTTGGGCGGCGAAGAAAACTTCAAACAGCTTTTGATGGCGAGCATGTGCCGATACGTCTTGATCAAGGGTGGCATGATTCAACCGACGGCCAAGGAAATAGCCGAAGATGAACAGAGCAAAAAAAGCAGCATGAAGATACCCGCAGATACCTCAGCAGAACGCATGGCAAGCTGTAAGACAACGGTGCAAACATTCTGCGGCCGGACGGATTTACCAGCCTCGGTCACGCAACTAGACGATTACAAGGCTCTATGTAGCGGAGACCGGGTTAACTAGCCGCGTGCGAATGGCGCGCGCCGTCGCAGACCCCGCTCGATCCAACCAAATCCAGCGCAACTCGCGCCAGGTCAACGCACACCTGAATCTGATTTAGGCCATCCGGATGTCGTCGGCGGGTTTCGCCCCCCATTACGTGAGACTTCACCCGGTGAACAGCGGCGGGTCGTTCACCGGTAATTCCGGATCATTCGCCGAATATCGCGTGAGCGCCTGCAGGAACTCGCGCAGACTTTCGCCCATTGAAGGTGCGGCTTCGTAAAACCCAGGAGATGCTCATGAACATGATCAAAACTCAATCTGAATTGGCGAAATTCATGGTGGTAGCCAGCTTCTTCGCTCTCGGCTGCACGGCAATCGGCGGAACAGCGCTGGCGCAGCAGGCTACAGCCGCCGCAGCTCCGGCCGCGAGCAGCCAATCCATCACAAATTGGTCGGTGTCGTACCCAGTAGGATATTCGGACCTTGATGTTTCCAAGATAAAGGGAGCAAAAACTCTATATTTGCGTATTCGCTACGCGGCGGAAACGCTCTGCGAGAGCGCCGCCACTTGGGGTAAGAAAGAGGGAGAAGCCTGTGTGAACAAGGCGGTCAATGACGCCGTTGCTCGCGTCGATGCCCCACTGCTGACACAATACAATCAGCTGCGCAGCAAGGGTGATAAAGCGGGACTCGTGCAGCTAGCGAAAGCCAATTGAACGTCGTTGATCGCAATGCCGCGCAGCGGGACACTCCTGCGCGGCATTGACCCGAGCCTTCCACGGTCCGCTCGAAGAGAGTTAATTAGACGCCATCAAGTCCAGGAACCGTCTTGAATTGAGGCCGCCCGTCATTGATGTTCACCCATGGCAGCTTGTCCTGCACCCAGATGTGCATCTGAGGTTCCATTTCCTCCGCAGCGTCCAAGGATACGAGTGTGAAGTCGACCTCGCCGACACGTAGCTCATGTCGGTAGGTAAGCGACGTTCCACATACCGAGCAGAAGCCACGTTCCACTTGGGGCGAGGATCTATGCACAGAAACTTCACCGCTTAAAATCCTAAAGTCAGCCTCATTCACCGTGCCCCATGCAACCAAGGCGGAGCCAGTCGCCCGCCGGCAGCTTTCACAATGGCAAAAGCAGCGATTGCGAATTGGCTCGGTAACGGTGAAGCGGACTCTCCCGCAGAAACAATTGCCAGAGTATGTTTTACCCACAACAGCGCCCTCCTCCCGTTTGCTCTTTTCATCAAAATGGTTCATTCGGCAGCTTTGCAAGGGTTTTGGGCGAAACGGTCTCGGTCACTTCGTCCAGATGGACACCGCCGAGCCTCTGATAGCAGAGCTTTGCAACGCGAATGGACGCAATAAGGCCGGCCACCATCGGGATGGCTGCGAGAACAAAAAGCTGCCGCGCAGGGACCTTCATGCCAATGAGCAGTCCACCAACGAGCGGGCCTGCGATCGACCCGAAGCGCCCAATTCCCAGTGCCCAACCGACACCGCTGGCGCGAGACGCGGTCGGATACAGCAGGCCGGCAGCTGCGTTGTTACCGAACTGGGCGCCGAGAGTACAAAATCCGGAAAGCGCCACTGCCGATACCATCGCCATATAGGGGAGTCCGGGAAATCCAATGGCCGCAATCGCCAACGTTGCGCACAGAAATAGCAAAGCAATGACGGTGAAGCCAAATCGGCCAAGCGCCAGACTGACCAGCAGCCCACCAATCGTCCCGCCGCTGTGATAAAGGCTGGTCGCAATGCCGCTCTGTTTCGCCGTGAGTCCGCTGCCCTCGAAAATCAGCGGCAGCCAGCTGTTGAGAAAAAAGTTTGTCATGAGCGCACTCGCGAAACACACCCACAGCAACGGCGTGATCCACGCAAAGCTCCCCCTGAAAATTGCCTGCGTCCCCAATCCATTCTCTTGCGCCGCGGGCGCGCCAACAAACTGCGCATCGTCGGCGATGGCCAGATCGCGGCGCAGTCGTCGTACACTCCTCAAGAACTCGGCGTGCCGATCGGGCCTGAATGCAAGAAACTTCACCGATTCCGGCAATGTGAACCACAAGCATACTGCGACGACAAGCGGCGCGAGTCCCCCGATCCAGAACATAACTTGCCATCCATGACGTGGTATCAGCCACGCCTGAATCAGGCCGGGAATGCCGGCACCCGCCGTAATTCCGGTGAACATCAATACGACCAGGGTCGCACGCAGTCGCTTCGGCGCAAGTTCCGAGTTGAGCGCGATTGCGTTCGGCATCAAACCGCCAATGCCCACGCCGGCCAGAACTCTCATCGCCACTACTTGATCCAAATTTGTTGCCCAGACCGTGGCCAACGTGCCGAGCGAAAACACAACGCATCCCGCAACGATCAAAGTCTTGCGTCCGAAACGGTCCCCCGCGTGACCCAGTAACGGCGCACCGAACAGAATGCCGAACAGGCTCGCGCTCAATGCCGGCGCGAACGCCTTTGGGGCGACGTGCCATGTCCTGGCGAGCTCTGGTGCGGCGGATGCAAGCCCGGCCAAATCGAAACCGTCGGCAGCCAGCGCGAGAAACGACCAGATGAGCAGGTTGATATTGAAGCGGCCGAACTTCTGTCCGTCTACCAACTCCTCGAGGTTTAGTACTTGACTCACGGCCCACGCTGCTCAAGCGCTTCGATCGGTGCAGATCCACCCGCGATCTTGCTCCAACGTTGGCGCGATATCCTCCACCGTTGTCCGTCGCATGTCGCGGCGATAGCCCACGTCGTCATAAGGCCGGGCGCGATGCGGCGTACAGCGGTTGTCCCATACGACCAAGTCGTTGAGCGGCCAATGATGCTGATAGACGGAACATGGCTGGGTCGAAAAACTCCGACAGCTCCTTGAGAAAAATCGTACATTGAGTCCGCTGGCTGAGATCGTCATCAAGTGTGGCCGCGCCGCAGCGGCGTCAATTTCACCTCAGCCGAGACGCCTGTCGCCTCTTGATCGGACTTAGGAGAACCTTTCATGGCCAAGCGAACGACACCCCGAAATATTGACGAGTATATTTCAGCGGCGCCGCGTGAATGTCGGCCGATCCTCGAAAAGATCAGGAGGTCGATTCGGCAGGCCGCGCCGCGGGCGGAAGAAACCATTAGCTACGGAATACCGGCACTCAAGCAAAAGAACATCTTGGTGTACTTTGCGGTGTTCAAAAAGCATATTGGGCTGTACCCACCAGTGCGTGGCGACGTGAAACTCATTCGAGATGTGGCGCCGTACGCGGGCGCGAAGGGCAATCTACGGTTCCCATTGGAGAAGCGTATCCCCTATGGCCTCATCCGCCGCGTCGTGCGGAACCGCCTGTTGGAGGAAAAGAGGAAGTTAGAGACGGCGCGCTAGTTTTGGGAACGCTCGCCCTGGTCGCTTTAGAGTCACGCGCTGGGACGCTACGTGAAACAAACAACTACTCCGTTTGCTATCGGTCTTCGCTGTCGACCCCGTTTGCCGGCGGTCATGAACCGCGGTGGGTACGCCATGCGCCCTCCAACAGTCGCCCGAGCTTGAAGCCGCTTCCGCTCTCTCAGACCTTAATATTCCCTAAACGGATATCACATTCGATAGTTCATATCCCTTATAGATCTTTTATAGTATATTACGTACCATGTCATCAAATCAAATCGACACCGATTTATTCTCAATCGAGCAGGTCGCGCAGCGCCTGGGGGTGCATGCCAAGACTGTTCGGCGCTACGTGCATGAGGGTCGACTCAAGGCCGTTCGCATTGGCAAGCAGTATCGGATCGCGGCCGAAGATCTTGCTGCGCTAACAGGCCAACCCACGGCTGCACTGGCCAGGGACATCATTCGCCGCCAGCGGAACGTGGAAGCTTCTAGCGTAGTGCAGATCGAGGCCATACCACCGGAAGATGCCATGCGTGTCGCGAACAGCGTTGGCGCCGCCATCAAGGGCCGAGACAGCGCCTCGGACGCGCCACTTCGCGTTGACACGGTGTACGACGAAAGCCGTGCAAGATTGAAGATCATTATTACCGGCAGTCTTGCCGCGACGACCACGCTTCTGCAGTTGCTAGGTGTGCTCTCGGGATAGTCGGTGAAGAGCATCTACAAGTCCCTTGCTGGAGAGCGCGCGGTCAAGGAGCGCTATCAGACATTCCTCAGGTACTGGCCCGTTCCGAATGAACAGTTGCGAGTCCCGACGGGTGCGGGCGAGACTTTCGTCATCGCAAGCGGACCGCCAAATGCCCCACCACTCGTGCTGCTGCACGGTAGCGGCTTCAATTCCGTTAGCTGGATGGGCGATGTCGCCACGTGGGCCCGGAACTTTCGTGTGTATGCAGTCGACATCATCGGGCACCCTGGCTTTAGTGCACCGACCCGGCCGCCCTACGATTCAGATGCGTACGCGCAATGGTTGGACGACGTCCTGACGTCATTGGGTCCAGGAGAATACTCTATCGTCGGAATATCCCTTGGAGGATGGATCGCGACGGATTTCGCAATCCGCAGGCCTGATCGCGTCGGCCGCCTCGTCTTGCTCTGTCCTGGCGGAATCGGAAGAGACAAGATATCCATGCTCAAGCTTCTGTTGATCATCTTGCCACTACTCGCCTTCGGACCTTTGGGCCGGCGCAAGGCCATGCAGATCATGCTTGGCGGCGAAGTGCTTCCGGATAACAGGGCGGCCCGCGCGGTAGCAGACTTCATGTCTCTTATTTCGCGCCACTTTCGCCATAACCTTGCGAAGGTCGCGCGTTTTGAAGACGAGGCGCTCAGGCGGATCACTCGGCCGCTGTTGTTGATAGTAGGCGGACGTGACGCAATGATTGACTCATCTGAAACAAGAAACCGTGTGACCGCCAACATCGCAACAGCGCAGATTGAATATCTTCCGGATGCTGGACATGCGCTTTTCGGTTACACCCATGTAGTCGACACATTCCTCAGAGGAATGTGAATCGCTCCGCCACTAGCAGCGCTAGCAACGCAGTCAGGCGGAAATCATCCTCCACTAGCGCTGGAGGGATGCGCGCGCTCTCGCGATCTGGATCAGCGCCAGCAGGCGGGCGATTCGCATCCAGATGGCGGCGGCCGCGATCAGCTCGGTCAGCGCCAGTGAAACCAGGGTTCCGGTGAACGCCGCATGCGGCGAGTTAATCCGGGCGATTGCGAGCAAAGTGACCAGGATCAACCCAACCGCGGTAATCAGGATATAAGATCCCAATGCCGCTAGCGGACGGGCGAATACCAGCCGCAATCCCCGCCACCATGCCTTGACCGCGGATCGACGATGAATGTCGAGCGCGAACTGCGCGCGACCGGCTTCAACCGTGGCGTGTGCCGCGATGAGCAGCGCGCTCAATAGGATTACGGCGAGCAAATGCTCGCGCGCAACCTGTGCTTCCAAAATGGCCGCTTCAGCCCGCTTGTGTACGAAGTGCAGCGCCCAGACTCCGAAGGCGCCGGCGATGCCGAGCGGCACGGCTGACCACAGAAGCGTCCGCAGCATCCGTCCGTAGTCGCGCACGCCGCCCTGAATCAGGACGACAAACCCCTGCGCCCGCGTCTCTCTTGCCGATGCCACGACCATAGCTGTGAGTAACGGCCAGAACACGATGGTCAGCAGCAGCGAAATCAGCAGCGCGCCTTCCAGTACCGGTACTGAATCTCGGGCGTTCAAAACCAGATCGCCTACTACCGAGACATCCAGCTTTTGCGCCCACGCGCCTGCGTGGACGGAGTGATCGAGATGCGCGGACAATAGGCGGCCCGCGGGCACGCTCAACACCGCGGTGGGAATGAGCGTGATTCCGATCCATACGATGACGATGCGCCAGTAGCGGAGCGAGCTCAGGGCCGCATGCACAGCGGATCTCACAGAGTAGTCAACAGCGTAAGCGCGCTTTGCAGGATTGCCTCGATATCCGCGCTCAAGCGGCGCGAGGCGGGCCCCCCAACGACCGCCGCCAGCGTGCGCTGCAGGAAGTTCGGCCGGGTGCCCGGCGAACTCGCAGCCACTTCATCGTCGGTGACACGGCTGTTGTTCAGACGATTCGCATCGAGCAGATTATTTTGGCCGGGATCCATCTCGGCGTAGATGCCTCGGGACGGTTTCACCCAGGAATATCGCTGCCAGCGCTGATTATTATTCCACTCGGCGGTTTCGCTGGTTCCGTCGGCGAAGCGGACCACCACCGTCTCGGCTACCGCGGCACCGCGCCTGCCAAGCGTTATCGTGGTTCGATATGCGAACGGTCCGACTTTTTGATCGTCATTCGAATGCGCCTTCTTCCATTCGGAGCGTTGTTTCTTGATATCGGCATCAACGTCGGCCTGTGTCTGTTCGACCCACTTGCCGCCGACAAACTGAGTGCCGGCCTCCGGCAGCACTTCGTCGGATTCCAGTGCATCGATGGAATCGTCGATCTTTGCGGCGGCATAAACCTGTTGGCTAAAGGCGGCTTCGATCGCGGCGCGCTGGCCGGATGATTCGGCCAGGGATTCGCGCAGATCCGCGATGCTGGGGTGGCGGAATTTCCAGCGCTGGTAATAGGCCTGCATGGCCTTTTCCATTGCCGGTGCGCCGAGGCGCTGCTCCAAGTCGTGCATGATGATCGCGGTGCGATCATAGGTCGTACCGTAGCTGTACGTGGACAGGCGATTCCAGGAATTTTCGCCCACGCCGTCGACCGGATTTGCAAGTCCCGCCATCATACGTTCGAATTCGAACCCGGTGATGCGCGGCGCAATACCGATGCGCCGTAGCCAGGGTGTCGTCAGTTGCAAATCCTCATGCCGCGCGCCGGCCATGCGCATGTCCCAGTACTGATTCAAGCCCTCATCGAGCATGGGTTCCTCGAATTCGTTCGAGCCTAAAATGCCGTAGAAGTATCCGTGCCCAAATTCGTGAATGGTGACAAAGTCGAGCAACAGCGCGCCGACCGTCCCGGGGGATGGATCCTTGACGTGATCGGCCGTAAAGAAGGTCGGATATTCCATTCCGCTCGCTTCGCCGGCGTTAAAGGGAGGTATCACCACGGTGACCGTGGCGTAAGGATAAGGCCCCAGCGTCCGCGAAAAATACGCGAGTGAATCCAGGGTCGCTTTGAGCACAGGTGCGGCATTGGATGTGTATTCCGGCGGGTAGAGCACCTTGATCTTTACTGTGGGACCGCCCGCACCTTGGTAGGTCCCCTCGAGCGGCTGAGCCGTGCGGTTATCAGCTGTCCACGCAAATTCGTGCACATCGTTCTGAACGAAGTGATGCGTCACGGCCGAGCCCTTCGCGACCGCAGCTTCGGTCTCCTCGCCCGTGGCACCGACGACATAGCCCTTGGGCACCGTCAGATAGACATCGAAGCTGCCATAGTCGGCGTAGAACTCGCTGTGCAAATGAAACTCATGGACGTTCCAACGCACTTCGGTTGCTCCGCGCTCGCCGGGCAGTTCCAGGACACCGATTTTCGGAAACCACTGACCCACCAAATGGAAGCTGCCGAAGTAACCGGTACGCGCGATCACGCGCGGCAGTTGGTCGAAGAAATTGATATCAAGCGTGCTGCTGCCTCCGGGCGGCACGGCGGCGGGTAAATCAACCCGCATGACGGTGTGGTCGGTGTCGGGTCCGCCATCGGGATGGACGTAGGAGACGCCCGCCCGCTGTCCCGTTTGGGAAATGGAGCGCAGATCGATGTGTCCCCACTGTCCCTTCCCGATCTCCACGCCGCTGCGAAAATCAAAGCCGGGTCGGTGTTTCTCCGTGAAGAATGTGCTGCGGTTGCCCTCGAATGCATTCAGGTACATGTGCAAGTAGATAACTTTGATCGGGCGATCACTGCGATTTCTCCAGGTCAGTTTCTCCTTGCCCTCGACGGTGTGCGCGACCGGATCGAGCGTGGCGTTGATTTGATAGTCGACAACGCGATCCGACAGGGTTGGCTCGCTGCCGCTGCGTGCCCCACCCCAGGCGCCCGGTGCGCTCATCACCGTCACCGCGGCCGCACTGGGCGATGCAAAGGGAATCTCGGGCACCGCAGGATTAGCGCTCGGGATTGCAGGCTGGACGGGGATGGCCGCAAGAACCTGGGCAGTGCCAACAAACATCGCCACGACACCGACAGCGCCGAGTACCCCACCATGCCATTTCGACATCAGTGACTCACTACGCGACCAGCCCCGCGTTTTGGCGAGTCGCTCAGCCTCTTCGAAAAGGGAATCCGGAACGGAGATCGCGGTTTTCATAGACTTAGTATAGCCGTGGCTATCCCGCCCTTCAGGCGCGATAACCCAACAAGTCGAAAAGCCTTTGTAAAGGGCTTCTTTGCGCCATGGCGAATGCCGCAACGACCGGGCGAGGCTCCAAAGTCTGTAAAACACGGCATTTTTGCGAAGCATGGATGGCTGCGTGAGACATCAGCCTGACCAACCGATCCGCCGCGTCAGCTCGCGAAACTTGGAATTCTTATGCAGCCCTTGAAGCGTCGGTTCCCTCGTTACCTCAATTAAGTCGGGGTTGTGTTCCTCGTACGCCTTCACCAACCACTCGAGAGCGCGATCCGGCTCTGCAAGAGATCCGTAGATTCGGGCAATGTTGTACGGCGACACGTACCGCTTCTCCGAACCGATGAGTTCGCCCTCAATTCGGCGGGCCGCGGCATCATCTCCAGCGGACGCGTAGCTTTGTGCCAGGCCGGCCAATGCCTCTGTGCCGCGTTGGGAGAGGGTTACGGCCTGCCGCATTGCCGCAACCGCCTGCCGTGGCCGGCCTTTCTGCTGGTAAACGAGCCCCATCCGCAGATGAAGAACATAGTGAGAAGGGTCAATTTCCACACCCTGGCGCAACACGGTTAGCGCGTCGTCATACCGGTGTGCCAGATAGAGGATCATTCCGACCGAAGCGTAGAGTGTTGGATTGATCGGGTCCCACCGCAGACCCTGTTTGGCTCTGGCAATGGCTTCCTCGCACCTCCCCATGGCCATCAAGTATTCGGCGTACCAGTAATGCGTGATGGCATGCCCAGGATTGAACTCGATGGAACGGGAGAAGTCTTCCTCGAGGCCTACCCAATCCCAGTCATGTAATCGCACGTGGGCGAGAGATGCATAGCCCTCGCCCAGTTCGGGCGCGATTCGCAGGGCTTGGCGGGCCGCAGTCTTGGCCTTGTGAAACGCTTCCGACGCGGGCACGATTCCTCGGCAAGCGAGCATCGTGTGGGCGTCGGAAACACCATGGTAGGCCGGTGCATAGCAGGGATCGTGGTGGATCGCCTGCTCGAAGCACTCGATGCTGTTGCGCATTCCATCTTCGGTGCGCTTGTACCAAAAATGGCGCCCACGCAGATACAACTCGTGGGCTTGAGAATCTACGGTACGATTATTGTCCAGATCGAGCTGTCTTTGTTCTTGCGCGGTGAGTTTGATCTGTACTTCGTGTGCGATCGCACGCACCACTTCGGCCTGCAGAGCCAGCACATCATTCAAACTTCGCTGGTAGCTCTGCGCCCATACATGGCATTCGTCGCTTGCGCGGATGAGTTGGGCGGAAATGCGTGCGCGGGCACCAACGCGCCGCACGCTCCCTTCGAGAACGTGGGACACCCCGAGTTCTTGGCCGATCTGGCCGATCGTCTTGGTCGTGGATATGTAGTGCATGGACGATGTCCGCGCGATCACGCCCAGTTGGCTGGGACTGAGTCGCGCGAGCTGCGTGATCATCTCTTCAGTCAGTCCGTCGCTGAAGTAGTCATGCTTCTCCTCGCCTTGGGTGAGGTTTTCGAAGGGCAGCACGACCAGCATCACCCGGCTGGCGATGACTGCGTTGTTCAATCGTCCGACAGACTTGAGCGGACCGACAAAGCGGTAACCGCGCTTCGGAAGCGTCTCAATAAACTGCTGGCCGCCATGCTCTGAGAAAGCCTTGCGCAGCTGTGAGATATGCGAGGTCAGGCTGCCCGGCTCTACGATCGTGGTGGGCCACACCGCACGCAACAGATCATCTTTTGCGACCGCGTTGCCCTGCGCCGTTACCAGGGTTATCAGGACGTCGAGGGCCTTCGGTGTGAGCGCAACACGATCGCCATTTCGAAACAGCGCATGCCCATCGGCGTCCAGATGGTACGGGCCAAATTCGTACTGACCGTGGGTCGCCATCGAGCGAACTTCTTTGAGGAATTCATCAGAAAAATAACAGCTTCTTCAAAGGACTTCCAGCGCGGCGCCGGCGTAGCCTCGCGATCTTTACGGGAATTCGCGACTTCTGTGGATTTCCACGAATCGAAAAGCGGAGCGGGCGCCATGCGAACAACTAACCTCTTTGTCCTAGTGACTACTACCTTTATTTCAGCCTGGCTACTACCTAGCTGTGCCGCGACGCGGCCGACGCCGGCCGCAACCGAACCGGCGCGCATCACGGTGCTCTACGATGCCTTTGGCAAGGATGCGACGATGACTAAAGACTGGGGTTACGCCGCCCTGGTGGAGATCAACGGCAAGCGCATTTTGTTCGATACCGGTGACGACCCGGCGATTTTTGCAAAGAACGTGAAGGCCAAGGCTGTCGATCTTACTAAGCTTGATTTCGTAGTGTTATCGCATCGTCATAGCGATCACGTGGGCGGATTTTCCTATTTACTCAGCATGAATCCGCAGATCAAGATTTACGCGCCCAAGGATGGCTTTGGTGGCATTTTCGGTTCCGACCTGCCGAGTAAGTTCTATCGCAAAGACGAGTCGCTGCCCGCCGGGATGCGCTACTACAGCGGCGCGCCGCCGGAAATTGTGCGAGTCGGCTCGATTTTTCCTGGCGCCAACATTCAGTTGATCGACAAGACCACGGAAGTCGTCCCGGGCATCACGCTGATTGCCTTGGTATCCGATGCGCCGGGAACCAAGGAGTTGAAGGAGCTATCGCTTGCAATCAACACGCCCGACGGCATCGTGCTGGTGGTTGGCTGTTCGCACCCGGGCATCGAGACCATCGTTGCCGAAGCAGCCAAGATCAATCCGCACATTCACTTCATCGCGGGCGGATTCCACCTGGTAGTGGCCCAGGACGCAGCAATCGAAAAAGCTGCCACGAGCCTGCATGATACCTACAAAGTCGATTACATCGCCCCCGGTCACTGCACCGGAGAACCAGCCTTCGCGGCGATGCAACGGATGTTTGGCGATCGTTTTCTTTATGCCGGATTGGGTACAATGCTGGGCGTTGGCACGGACCCGCGCGTCGTATCCGATCGTAGCGCCGCCCCGAAGGAAGACGATTTGCGCGGTTATCGAATGCTGCTCGCCTCAAGCGATGATTCGGAGGGCAGGATCTCGGAGGCGGTTCGACTCGCGCAGGTTCAATAGCGGCGCTCGTTACAACACTTAAATGCAAGCCGCGGCGGCGCACCGCCGTCCGACCTGAGAAGCCCGACCAGCCCTGGACGCAGGCTAGGTAATGTTGACCGTTGTCGTGTTGTCGGCGGTCACCACAATCCCTGTCATGATCGGGCTGAAGGTCACGGCGGGATCTGCCTGCGCCCGGTTATCCAGCGCGGCCTGACAGGTCAACGCTACTGTGTAAGTGCCGGGCGGAAGGGCGGTGAACTGGTAACTATAAGGCGGCGCTGATGTGGCAATGGGCAGCGTCGAGTTCAGCGGCTGATTGGTATCGGTGGACGGTGCTGCGCTGTTCCAATCTTCCGGTGCCGTCACGTTGCCGGTGTATAGATAGACGCCCGGCGTGCATCCGGTCGGCAACGTGCCGGTGATTTGCCCCTGGATGCTGCCGACAGCGATGTCCACCGTCGCGGTTTGGCCGGCACTCACGGCTGTCGTCGCGACCAGTGTAAGTATCACGGATTGGTCTGTCTGATCTGGATTATCCAGCGCTGCCTCACACGTGAATGCCGCCGTATAGGTGCCGGGTGGCAGGAACGTGAACTGGTAGTAGTAAGGCGGCGCCGACGTTGCGATCGGCACCTTCGAGGCCAGCGGCTGGTTGGTATCGGTGGACGGTGCCGTGCTATTCATGTCCTCAAGCTTCGTCACGACGCCGTTGTAGAGATAGACGCCGGGCGTGCATCCGCTCGGCAGCGTACTGGTGATTTGTCCCTGGATATTGCCGACCGCGGTGTCATCCACGAGGCGCTCTACCGGTTTGAGGATGCACGCGGGGGCCTGCCCCGGCGGGCAGGTGATTGCCTTCCGCAGATCAAAGTCGATTGTGTAATCGACAACGCCGCTGCTCGGGACGGTAAACCCAGAGACCAACTTGAAACCGGTTTCGGAGCCGCTTGGCACTTGCAGCCCCATCCTCGAACCGTCGGCGAAATCGATGTAGGAATTATTGGCGCTGCCGTCCGCCATCACCATCAGCCGAATTTGGCCATAGGAGCCCGCGGGGATCGGTTGATCCAACAGCACCGCAGATGCGGTGTTGCTCTGAGTCATAAGATCGATGCTCTTCGGGGCGGAAAATGTGATGGTCACTGGATTTCCGCTGTTGCCGGTCAGCTCGACGCCCGTAAACACAACGACGACGTGCGTCGCATTGTCAGCCGGCGGGGCGTCGGCGACCGATAGTCTCATCTCGTTCATCTGACTGGTCTGAGCCTGACTCGTCGCAGGCATCATCCCGCTCGAGTTACCACCGCCGCAGCCGGCAACGCCGACGGTCGCCGCGAGTAATGGCACGAGTGCAAGAAAGCGTACTTGCTGAAACATGCTGTTCTCCTTCGTGGATGCCGCGTATGACCGAATCGCGTACTGGCGCACGCGGCTACTCTTCCCCTTTGTATTCGGCAGCGCACGAACCGCGATGCGACATGATGGGAGCGGCAGCGATTATCCCGCCAGACGAGATGCGCCGCTATGTCTCCGCTACACGACAGCGGCCGCGATAGTGGGTGCGACGGTATCAGTATCTCGAAGGTGCGCGATGCTGAGGGGCGCATTTGACATTAGATGGCGATTCTACGGTTCTAACTGGCGACAGGGCAGCGGTGCCTGAACGTTACTTGGATTGTAGAATTTTCAAGAGGAGGCCGGCTTCCACGACTCCGATTGCTCGAAGGCAAACTGCAGCAAGCACAGTTCATCAGCCTCGCGATTGGGCCTGGTACACCGTTAGCTCAAAGTGATGCCTGCGTTAGATAGTTCGCGCGCTTGACCAGGGCGCAAGGCGCTCACCAAGTACCTGGGCACAATGGCCGCACTCATCCAAACAAGCGGCCCTTCAAAGCCTATGAAACGTGGTATTTCGCTAACCGCCGACGGCTGCGTGCGATTGGCGTGCGAATACCAAAACTCGCGCCGCTAATGCCCAATGACCGTTAGTGCAAGATCTTCCCACACAATCGGCGGCCGAGGCTTGGGCGAATTGTCCAGCGTTGTTTGAGGCAGGCTTGGAATGGAGCGGGCGATGGGAATCGAACCCACGGCTCAAGCTTGGGAAGCTTGGGTATTACCATTATACGACGCCCGCGACCGAGGATGATTCTAGGCGCGTTCCACGCGAGCAGGCAAATCCGCCTTTGCAGGGCCGCGACCGCCCTGTGACACAGCAAACAACACTGAACCACAGTCTGGATTATTATTTACCGGATATGCGCGTTTCCTTGTAAACGCTTGCGGGGCATGCACGTTGATGCCGAGGGAGTCCCGGGGATCCATATGCAAATCAGGCCAAATCGACTCGTCATCGCGGCGGCGCTCTTGGCTATCGCCAGCTCGAGCTGGGCTGGAATGCCTTACCCCAATCGGCAAACGCCGGCCCCCAGGGACTTGGGGACGCTGGCGGCGCAGGGTGATAACAGCGACATAACGGTCACGCTGGCCCTGAAATTACAGCACGCCGAGGCGGCCGGACAGCTTCTCGAGTCGCTCTCCAATACAAAGAGCCCGAAATATCACCAGTTCTTGACGCCGGCACAATTCAAGACCCAATTCGGTGCGTCGGACCAAGACATCGCGACGCTGTCAGCGCAACTTGGCGTCTATGGATTGAGCGCCGCGCGGGCGGGCGCCAGCGTGCTGCGCGTCAGCGGCAGCGCCGCGAATTTCGAGCGCACCTTTCAAGTCTCACTGCATCGCTACGTGGTGGCGGCGCACGGGCGCTCCGAATCGTTTGAATTCCGGGCGCCGGCTGCAGCGCCGAAAATTCCAACCGAGATGAGCGCCGTCGTGGCCGGCATCGTCGGCTTGAGCACCAGGCCGAACCTCTTCCCGCATCTCGTGAAGAGTCCCGCCAATTTCGCGCAGCAGCGGTCCTCGCAGCCGTCCTTCGCCAGTTCGGGTCTGATCAATCCGCCGGGCTTCTTGACCGTCGCCGATTTCTCCAAGTATTACGATGTGCTGCCGTTGGCGGCAAAAGGCATTACGGGCGCGGGGCGCACCATCGGCATCGTGACATTGGCCAGCTTTACAGAACGCGACGCCTACGCTTACTGGAACGCCGTGGGCCTGAAAGCCGGATCCCACCGCATCACGGTCGTCGACATAGACGGCGGCCCCGGCGCCCCGAGCGACGCGTCCGGATCGGACGAGACCACGCTGGACGTGGAACAGTCCGGGGGCATCGCGCCCGCGGCGAAAATCCTTGTCTACCAAGCTCCCAACACCAATCAAGCTTTTCTCGACGCGTTCGTTGCGGCCGTGGAGAGCAATCAGGCCGACTCCATCTCGACGAGTTGGGGACAATGGGAATGGCTCGACAATCGGGCCAACGGGCCGGTGACCGACCCGTACACCGGTGATGCGGTAAGCGGACTCAAAGCGCTGCACCAGGTATTGCTCCAAGCGGCCCTGCAGGGTCAATCGGTGTTCGCCGCAGCCGGTGACGGCGGCGCTTATGATGCGAACGATGGAGCGCTGCCGCCCGATTTCAGTTTGGCGCTGAGCGTCGACAACCCGGCGAGCGATTCCTACATCACTGCCGGAGGCGGCACGACGCTCGCGGGCATGCAGAGTTATCTTCTGCCGAATGAAACCTTCACCGTCAACATCCCGCACGAGCGGATATGGAGCTGGGATTATCTCGAGCCGCTTTGCGCCGATCTGGACTTGGATCCCATCGATTGCGGCATTTTCCCGGTCGGCGGCGGCGGCGGCGTAAGTTTCGAATTCGCGCTGCCATTTTACCAACAGGGTATTTCAGGAATTCAAAAAACCCAGCCCAACCAATCGTTCATCAATGAAGACGCCGTTCCGCCAGAAGTCTTGAAGAACATTCCCGCATATTTTGCCGGCCGCAACGTCCCGGATATCTCCTTCAATGCCGACCCGCAGACCGGCTATGTGCTTTTCTACACCTCCGACCAGAGCGGTTTTGGCGAAGATACCTTCGCCGGCGGCACGAGTTTTGTCGCGCCGCAATTGAATGGCGTCATCGGATTGATTGGCGAGTATGTTCACGGCCGTGTGGGACTGCTGAATATACCGCTGTATGCGCTGGCACAAGAATCGAATGCTTACGCGAATAAAGGCGCACCGTTCAGCGTCATCAAGTACGGCAACAACGATTTCTATGTGGGGCGCGACGGCTACAGTCCGGCGGCGGGCATCGGAACTCTGGATGTGGCCAATTTCGCGGAAAGCTTGAAGAAGGCGTTCTAGCCGCAGCTGCTAGCCGCCGGCGCGTACCTCGCGCGTCCAGCCGAAGGGATCGGGCGCGCGGCGCTCCTGAATTGCCAGCAAGGCCTCGCGCAGCTGCGCCGCCACCCCATCGATGCGTCGCGGAATGTACTCCTGATGGTCGCAATCGGCAAGCATCGCAATCGGACTGACAATGGCTCCGGTGCCGCACGCGAAAACCTCGCTGCACTCGCCGCTGCGGATCTGTGCCAGCATCTCATCCAACGGCATGCGCCGTTCATGCACCTCAAATCCCAGATGCGGCCCCAGCGTAAGGAGCGAGTCGCGCGTGATGCCGGGTAGAATCGCGCCGTCGAGCGCCGGCGTGTGCAGTTCGCCGCCTATTACGGCGAACACATTCATCCCTGAGAGCTCCTGAATGAAGCGCTGCTCGCGCGCGTCGAGCCACAATGCCACCGTGAGTCCGCGCGCGGCGGCCGCGCTCGAGGCGCGCAGCGACGGCGCGTAATTCGCCGCAGCTTTGGCGGCGCCGACGCCGCCGGCAGCCGCCCTCACATCGTTGCGCTCGATGGCCACCCGCATCGGCCCGGACGCGTACACTTCGACCGGATTGGCGATGACCATGAAGCGAAAGCACGAGGAATTGCGCAGCAGATAGCCGGCCTCGGTGCCGAACACGCAGGGCCGAAGATAGAGCGCCCGTCCCGATTCCCGCGGAATGATGTCCCGACAGGTTGCGGCGACAGCGTCAATGGCTTCGAAGAACAGCGCCTCGGGAACCGCGGGCATGGCGAGGCGCTGCGCGGAACGCGCCAGGCGCAGCCAATTTTCACGCGGACGAAACAGGCTCGGGTTGGCTGCGCCGACGCGGTAGGCTTTGAGTCCCTCGAACACGAGTTCCGCATACTGCAGCGCTCGCGCACCCGGCAGGATCTCGATCGGCCCATAGGGGACGAGCTGGCCGCGGCCCCAGGTCGCCGCGGCGTAGTCGGCGCTGAACATCACCGGTGCGTGTACATCGCCGAATCCCAGATGCTCGGGAAGCACGAAATTGCGCAGCGCCTGAACGATGCCAGGCGCCACCTCGTAGCCCGGCACGTCAGCGGCGCAAGTAAGCGTCGGTGCCGTTCAGCCAGTCCTCGCGAGGCGGATTGAATACATCGACATCCAGCGTATCCTCGAGCGCCAACGCACGATGCTCGAGATTTGATGGGATGACCAGCACCTCGCCCGCGCGTACGGTCACTTCACGATCGCCCTTAGGTCCCAGCCAGAATTGCAGCGCGCCCTGCAGGATGTAGGTTATCTGCTCATTCATATGCGAGTGCTGCGGTACATCGTCGCCCTTCTTCAAATACACATGGGCAATCATCACGCCCTTTCCCGAGATCAAACGTCGCGAAATGCCGCCCTTCAAGGCCTCCGCGGGCAGATCGTCCCATCGATAGTGTTTGGCGCTCGTCGCTGCTGGTGTGTTGGCTGCTGCTGGTGTGTTCATGGAGAAATCCTCCGGCTTCAGCGGAATTGTTCGTCGATCGGTAAATCGAGCGCGACGGCGTGGCGGTTGGTTTCGTTGGCAAGCCCGATGATGCTCACGAGCTCGGCATGTTGTTGATCGGTCATGCCCTTCTTCCGAGCGGCCGCGCCGTGCGAAGCGATGCAGTAACGGCATGCGTTGGTGACGCTGACCGCGATGTATATGAGTTCTTTGGTAAGCGGATCGAGCGCGCCGGGTCCCATGACCTCCTTGGTATTCGCCCACATGCGCCGCAATGTCGGAGGATGATGCGCCAGCACTTTCCAATAATTGTTCACCCAATCGGTCTTGCGGGTTGCCATGATGTCATCATAAACGGCACGTACCTCAGGGGAGGCCTGGCCGTACTCGATCGGCGCCGCGGACGCGCTCATGGCACCACCGCGATGACTCGCGCCGGAAAGCCCGAACCATTTTCCACCTTCGGGAAAGTCACGAACACCAGCCCGCCCGCTTCGGGCACCTGGTCCAGATTCGCGAGCAGTTCGATCTGGTAGTGGTTGGTGCCGAGAATATAAGACTCGAGAGAATAATCATCCTTGGTGGTCCGCAGGCCAGGATCGGTGTCGGTGGTCTCGTGACCGGAGGCCGTGATGCCGCGATCCTCGTACAGCAGCTTCAAGACCGGCATGCTCCAACCGGGGTAATGGAACACGCCGGCGGCGTCCGCGTTCGCGAGTGCCTTGTTGTCCGGCCAGCGCTTGGCCCAATCGGTACGCATCGCCACGAACGCCCCGCGCGGTATCCGGCCATGACGCTGTTCCCAGGACTGGATGTCCTCGATCGACAGCAGGTAGTCGGGATTCTTCGCGACCTTGTCGTGAACGTCGATCACCACCAGGGGCATCAGCATGTCTTTTGGATCGATCTGATCCACCGAATGCAGCCCGGTATGAAAATGCGCCGGCGGATCGACATGCGTACCCCATTGGCCGATGTGGCAGTATTCGTTGATCCGAAAGCCATCTTTGTCGACCGTGTACAGCGTCTTGACCCGCTCGTCGGGTGCGTCCTTCCAATGAGGAATGCCCGGGGCGAACGAATGTGTCAGGTCGACGAAACGATGCGATTGAATCACCGCCAGTGCATCCGCGAGCGACGCGGCTTGCGCCGGTCCCTCGGCAGCGGCAACCTGCCATGCGGTCAGTGCCGCCAAACCACAAGCAACCCGAATCCAAGCTCGCATGGTCACCCTCCTACACTTTTTGATGTGAACGTCGCTCGCGACTCGCACCGCGCTTTCCGCGCTCGCCGCCGGCTAGCCGACCGCTTCGATTTCCACGAGCAAATCCTCGCGGCAAACGTCGGCCTGCAAGTACACGATATGTGTCGCCGGGTTCAAGGTCAGCGACAGCGCGGCCTTGATCGCGGCAAGATCCTCCGCTCTTGCGTACATACACTTTCAGCTTGAGACCTGCCACCGAGTATCGGCCCGAACCGACGACGCGATTCGCTTCCTCCAGCAACGCGCCGATATTGACCATGGTTTCGCGCGTCTGCGCGACCACATCGCCGCGGTGAATGGTTTCATGGCCGACGATGCTGGCGGTGCCGGACACGAATAATTGGCCGCTGCCGGGTTCGCCCCACACGCAGGCCCGCGAAAATATCGGCCTGTGTCTGCCGAATTTCGGCGGGTAATGATAGGCGCTGGTCTGGCGCGGATTCTCGATCATCTTCGGCGGACGTCGCGCCGCCAGAAAATAAATGGATAGCGGGCTGCCGGCCGGCGAGCCCAATGCGCAAGCGGCGGGCACCGTCACCCGTGGTCGCGCGGCCCGAATTTGCGGAACGCCATTTGCCGCGCCGAATTGAAGATGCCGATAGCGTTCATCGCCGCCGATTTGCTCGATTGATCTCGGGCAGATAATTCCAGATGCGGATCAGGTGCCGATGTTCGGTTTCGATTCAGCACGTCGAAGATTTCCTGATAGGCGGTTTCGGTGGCGCGCAGCAGCGCCCGCGCCTCATCCTCATCGCGCTGCTCGGCAATGTCAAGCGAACCGAACAACAGATCGTCGCAGTAGCGATAGCGCACGTGGCCTTGCCGCTCTCGCCGCTGGACAATTGGACGTCGGGCTTCGGCGACTCGCCACACTTCGCAAATGATCGTTCGCGCCGCCAGCAATGCCGGCGTCATGCTTGCGGCAACCGGAATCCGCACTGCTTCGATCGTCCGGCGTTTTCTCGAATCCCGACTACGCCCAGGACGTCTTGCCACCACGAGGGAGGACTGGCACGCAATCTGCTCGGACGACAAATATTCGAGCTGCAGAGTAGCCGTGCCGGCCGCGGTGGAAGCCGCCGTGGTGTTCATTGCGAGGCAGTCTATCCTGCCTGCACAGACTGCGGTAGCGGGGCCTTAAGGGAACTTAAGCGTCAGAACGCAACGTAGGGCCCGGTACCGGCAGTGGTGGTCGCGCCCTCCATGGCGGTAGCTACGCGGCGCCAGTAAAAAAACGGCAGACCGTAATCGAAGCTTTGCGCGTTGCGGATTGGTGCCGGCGAGCAGCGGGAAGACGCCGAAATTGGCGGCAGCGGGGTTGCTCAACATCGTCTGCGCATTGCCCACCAGGAACGTCAGGTTATTCGTCATCACGCCATTCGCGCCTTGGATGGTCAACGGCAACGTCAGATTGTTTCCGGGACAATAGAAATCCGATCGAGACCCGTGATCGGTGCACAGCGAAATACTGCTCAGTGAAATAAATGCCGTTGGAGCCGCTGTCGATGAAGCTCTGCGCCAAGTTCGTACCGTTGAAAATCATCGTCAATTCCGCGAGATCGTCTGACGGTCAATACCGTTTCAGTTCCGGATGCATTGTTCGTCTGCGTGTCGATGCCGAAGATCAGAGAGCCGATCAGTGTCGCCGCACCGGCGTTCGCGACGCTCGGCAATTCAATGATGGTGCCGTTGTTGTCCGCGGCGAATTTCGGCACCGGATTGGGCACCTGCACTCGCGGCCGGCACAGTCGTGCCCGTGCAGGCCGTGGCGTGCAGGCGTAATACAGTGCCTGCAACAACCTGTGTCTCGCAGAGCAGGACAATCCAGCTCAAACGGGCCCATCCCAAAATGCCGTTGGCGCCGAAAGTTGCATACCGTATCTTCCGCGGTGCCCCGTGCCGGAACAATCCGCGGGTACCGTTGGTGAAGCGGGAATCGCCGATCGACTGCATGGGCAAAGAATCCGCCGTTCGCCGGCTATCTGCACATCCGCCAGTCACCACGGGACCCCAGCTGTAGCCGTCGACGAATTGCGTGCATTCCGCCAGGGAATTGCCGCTCGACGCCAGCTGCACCGGCAAGTTCAAGGTCAGCGTTCATAACCGGCGCCAGAATGCGCAGGCCGTATGAGCCCGTGTCCACTTGGATGTGATCGATGGTCTGGCAATTCGCGGTACTCCCGGGCAGCACACCGTCATGGTGGTAACAGCGTGTTGACGCTGGCTTCGTAGTCGGCAGCGGCCCTCATCGACTATCACGGTCACTACATTGCTCGCCGCGTCGGCGGCGGAGGAGCCGCAGCCGCGAGATTGCTGCCGCTGCCGCCGCCGCAGGCAGAGCGCCGACAGACACAGCGCAATACCAAGTCCTTGGCTCCAGAACGCGCGTCAATCGCCGCATCAGTGCAAATCTCCCAGGTCGACGCCGCTCGGAAGGGCTAAGGGCAGGTAGGCTCGCCCATAGAACGAGCGCATGTGGCCGCCGGCCTGCACCACCAAATCGCGCTGTTGCATTGCATGTGATTGTGATCCCCAGATTGAGTCCTTGGCGCCGTCCACGAAGCTCTCGAAATACCGGCCCAGGGCTTGGCGCAAATTCGGCATATCGGGTCCATTGCCACGCCACGGCGAACACATTGCCGTTCGAGCGATACGTACTCGCGCACCAAGGTACCCGAGGGCATCTGGATTTCGTGTACCCGATAGTTTGTGTGCGGGGTCGTCGACTTTGATCGAAGCTTGAAGCTGTGCGACATCGGTCTGCACGGAAGCTTCAGGCTCGCCCAGGGTGGCAAGGGCCAGGCGCGGGACTTAAGGCGGCGATCAGCATCACGCTGCACAGCGCGCCGGCCTTTTAATTCATTCGATCGGGGTATCAGCATGGGTATCCTTTGCAGTATTGGAGGGACGCTGAGTCATTTGGTTCAGTACCGTTCAGTACTTGTCGGGCTTCGGCGACATCATTCCTTGAACGGCGGCTTGGCGCGGGCCTGTCCCTGAAATGCCAGCATCCATCCGGGGTATTCCACCGGCAATGCGCTGATCTCGTCCAGCTGCTTGATCTCCGCATCGTCAAGCTCGGACCCGCGTCGAGGCGATATTGTCCCGCAATTGATCCATGGATTTTGCGCCGATGATCACAGTTGTTACGAAAGACTTGGCTCAAAAGCCATGCCAAAGCTACCTGCGCGACCGAAATCTTTCGCCGTCCGGCCATCGGGCGCATGACATCGATGCACCTGAACGCCCGCGGCTTGTCCACCACCGGGAAAATCGAAGGCAGCGCGGCGCGCACCCGCCGGACCCTTGTCCTCCGCGCTGCTGAATTTGCCGCTGAGCAATCCGCCCGCCAAGCGGACTCCACACCATCAATCCCAGTTTCTGATCTTGGATCAAGGGAACGACTTCGCGCTCGAGATCGCGGCCGGCGATGGTGTAGTAAGCCTGCACGCTGACGAACTTCGCCAGATTCAAGCGTTCCGATACGCTCAAGGACTTCATGACCTGCCAGGCCGCCATGTTGCATAGCCCGATGTACCGCACCCTTCCGGATCGCACCAGATCATTCAACGCGGACAGGGATTCCTCGAAGGGCGTCAGAGGATCGAAGCCATGTAGTTGATACAGATCGATGTAGTCGAGCTGCAGGCGCTTGAGGCTGGCGTCCACCTGATTGAAAAGATGATGGCGCGACTGCCCGCGGCCGTTCGGCGAGTCATCCATGCTGCCCGTGGCCTTCGTGGCCACGATCAGTTGTTCGCGCTTCAAGGCCCAGCGATTTTGAGCGCCTCGCCCAGCAGCATTTCCGACTTGCCGATGGAATACACATTGGCCGTATCGATGAAATTGATACCGGCATCAACGGCGAACTTCACTTGTTCGTTGACCGCGTCCTGCTGCAAATTGCCGATGGCTTCCCAGATGCCGCCGTTGCCCGCCGTAAGGTCATGGTGCCTAAGACACAGCTCCGAAACATACAATCCGGTCTGGCCGAGTAAGCGATAACGCATGAGGCGCTCCGATGATTAAATATCCGATACTCAGCCGCAGCCGCAAGCTTACAATGAATCCGCCGTGGCGAGGGCGGCCGGCGCGGCGCGATCGAACTACACATTTCTTGACGCGAATTTCTGCCAAATGCAGGAGCATGAATTCGCGCGGCGGTTGTCGCAGTAGGATCGTGGCAAATTTTCGGAGAGCATCGTGAAAATACTGTCCTGATGACGCTGGCGTCGGCGGCGGCTAGCGCGGTGGCCCTTTCCGGGTTGTGCCACGATCATCCGGCGGCGCCAAATACACCGTCGGCGGCACGCTCACCGGATTGAGCGGCACCGGTCTGGTGCTGCAGCTCAATTGCGGCGACTGCCTTGCGCCTCAACGGCAACGGTGCGTTTGACTTCGGCAGCGGCTCGACAATGGCGCCGCCTATTCGGTGACCGTAAGACGCAGCCTTCGAATCCTGCGCAAACTCTGCACCGTGCGCAATGGCTCAGGCACCATCGACAAGGCGAACGTCACCAATGTCATCGTCTCCTGCACGCAAACGGGTCGTTTCGCCTACGTCGCCAATCAGCAGTCGAACACCATCTCGGCGTTTGCCATCGATGCGGCAACCGGCGCATTGGTGCCCTTGAGCGGTTCGCCATTTGCGGCCACCGGCACGACGCCGACGGCGCTCGCGGTTGATCCCGACGGACAATTCCTCTATGTCGCGAACAGCGGCTCCGGCAATCGTCTCGGTATTTTCCATCGACGCCAACAGCGGTGCGCTGACCGCGGTGGGATTTCCGACCGCCGCAGGCACCGGTCCCGGCGCCGTCTGCAGTCGACCCGACGGATCACTTTCTGTATCGTCGCAAACCTGGTTTCCAACGATGTGTCGGCTTATTCAATTGATCAGCGCGGGCACGTTGACGCCAATTACCGGTTCTCCCTTCAGCGTCGGGGCCGAGCCGGCCTCATTGAAAATCGATCCGAACGGCAATTTTCTGTATGTCACGAATTTCAGCGGTGCCAATGTCGCGGTGTTCGCCATCGATTTGAGCAACGGCTCACTGAGCAACATTTCCGGCTCGCCATTCGGCGCCGGGGGCGGCCCGCTCTCCGTTGCCATCGATCCGACGGATTCGTTCGCCTACGTGGCCAACGAAACGGCTGGCAGCATCTCGGAGTATTCCCTCAATGCAACGACCGGCGCGCTGACGGCGCTGTCCGGGTCGCCGATCGCCGTGGGATCCAACCCCGAGTCGCTCGCGGTGGATCCCGCAGGCCGGTATGTATATGCGGCAAATGTCGCGGCCAATGAGATCGCGAGCTATTCGATTGCGCCGGCCAGCGGCGCCTTGAGCCTGCTGTCCACCGCGGGCGCCGGCTCCCTGCCGATCAGCCTCGCGGTCGATCCGTCCGGTCAATTCGTCTACGCCGCGAACTACAACTCTGGCGATATTTCCGCCTATAGCGTCGATGCCGCGACCGGCGCGCTCACACCGGTCGGCGGCTCGCCGTTCGCCGCCGCCGGCGAGCCGCACTCCATCGCGATCGACTAGTAGTAGTACGCGGCCGATGCGCGTATCTTGCCCTGCATAAGAATAAAGAACGAGATTCAGGGGGCGACGATGCACAATCGCGGGCTGATCCTCGCATTGGCGGGAATCTTGCTGCTACTGGCAGCGACATTCCAGGCGTATCGCCCCGTCGCGCCGCTTGGGGCGGCCGGCTCGCCCACCACATTTTCCGCCGTTCGCGCGCAAGCCATCCTCAAAACGCTGGTGGGCGACGGTCAGCCGCACCCCATCGGCAGCAGCGCCAACGCCAGAGTGCGCGATGTCATCGTTCAGCAACTGACGGCGCTGGGATACAAGCCCGAATTGCAGTCCGGATTGGTGTGCAACAAATGGGGCATCTGCGGCACTCCTACCAATGTTGTGGTCACGCTGCAGGCCGCCGCAGATTCCTCAAGCCCTGAAGGCGCGGCAGCTGAAAACGGCGCAGTATTGTTGGCGGCGCACTACGACTCCGTGCCCGCGGGTCCCGGCGCATCCGACGACGGCGCCGGCGTCGCGATCGTGCTCGAAATTGCGCGCATTCTCGCGGCGATGGCGGCACCGCACCACCCCATCGTTCTGCTTCTGACCGACGGCGAGGAGGGCGGCCTGCTCGGGGCGCTGTTATTCGTGCGCGAGCATCCCTTATCCAAGCAGGTTAAAGCCGCGGTAAACCTCGACTCGCGGGGCGTGTCGGGTCCCAGTCTCATGTTCGAGACGGGAACGGCCAACGCTTGGGCGTTGCATTTGTATCGCTCGGCGATCCGCACACCGATCACCAACTCTCTGTACTACGTGGTGTACAAGTCGTTGCCGAACGATACCGATTTCACGGTATTCAAGGCCGCGTCGTATCAAGGATTCAATTTTGCATTCATCGGCGATGTTGCTTTCTACCACACTCCCCTCGACAGCTACGCCAACGCCAGTTTGAACAGCATTCAGCATCAAGGGGACAACGCCTTGAGCGCGCTTGAGGCGCTGGCTAATAGCAAAGGCCTCAATCCGCCCGTCGCCGAATCGGTTTACTTCGATGTCTTCGCGCGCGCGGTGGTTGCCTGGCCGGTACGGCTCGCGCTGCCGGCGGCGCTGATTGTGCTGGGATGCTTATTGGCGGAATCCATTCTGTTATTTCGCCGCCGCGCGCTCAACGGGCGGCAGGCGCTATGGGGCGCCACGGGCGCGCTCTTGAACCTGATTCTCGGCGCCCTCCTCGGCGCCGGGTCCATCGTGCTGCTGCGTTTTCTCGGCAAGCTGCCGCCAACCGACGCGGCCCCTTGGATCGCGCACCCGCTGCCGATGAGCATCGGCGCGGCGTTCATGGCGTTGCTCTCGGCGGGCATTGTGAGTGAATGGTTTGCGCGCCGCGCCGGATTTTGGGGGTTCTGGATGGGTGGCGCGCTGCTCGTCGCGCTGCTGTCGGTGGTATTCAACGCGTTGACCCCGGCGGCAAGTTTCGCGCCGCTGCTGGGCAGCCTGGCAGCCGTGCTCGGGGCGCTGCCCTGCGTGCTTAGCTTCTTAAGGTCCCGCCCGCCAACGGCAGGGGCTACCGACTTTGCAGTTCTGCTGCCCTGCTTAGGTCTGTCTGCCGTGCTTGCGCCCATGCTGCTGCTTTTGTACGCGGCGCTCGGCGCATTGGCATGGGCCATTTCGACGATTGCCCTGTGTTTGACGACTACCTTTCTGCTGCCGCTGCTGGCAAACGCGACTCGCCGCGATCGGCGGCGCGTGCTCGTGGTAAGCGCATTGATGACCTTGATCGGGATCGTTGTCACACTGCTGCTCCCCACTTATTCCGCCGCTTGGCCGCAGCGCATCAACATCGAATACTGGTACGACGCCGATCAGACCCAAGCGCATTGGTGGGTGCAGCCGGCTTCGCTGCATCTGCCCGCGACCCTCGCCGCTGCGGCCCGATTCAATCTTGCCCCGCATGCACGCTTCGGCGGAAGCGGTTCGCTCGCATTCGCTGCCGACGCGCCGAAGCTTAAGCTCGCGGCGCCGCAACTGACGCAACTCTCGGCGGCTCCGAGCACTTCCTCCGCAGCGCCTGCAAAAACACACTATGAACTTCACCTGAGATCGCAGCGCGATGCGCCTGAAGCCTTCGTGATTTTTCCGGCAAGCGCGGATGTTCAGGAGATTGTCGTAGCCACCGCATCGGGGCCACAGCATGCCAAGCTGCAAAAATTACGCAGCGGCGCCACACGCTTGGGGGTGGTCGGCATTTCCTCGGCGGATCTTCAATTTGGGATCGATGCCGTAGCGGGTAGAACGGCGGTGCAAGTGTTCGACCTAAGCTATGGCCTGCCCGAGGCCTCCCAAGGTGCGCGTTTGCAGCAGGCTCGGCCGCAGAATGCGACCAGCTCGCAGGAGGGAGACATCACGGTGGTGCAGCATACCGTTCTGTTGGATCCTGCGGCTGGTCGCTGAAACAGCATGCCTTTAGCCTGACTTGTTGCTGGCCGCGTGCAAGGCCGCGAGCCGCTGATTGTGAATTTGTTCAACCGCGCCGGCGACGGCCTCTTTGCGGCACTTGATCACCGCTTCGTTGGGCAATCGCGAACCGGCCGGTTCAATCACGCAGACTTTTTCGGCGGCCATCTCGATCCGACGATACAAGGTTTGCACGCCGCTCTCGGTTGCAAGACTCGCTGTCGGGAAGCGGATGACGACGCTATAAACATCGTTGTCGGCGGGCGCGGCGACAGCTGCGCCCGCGGCTGCGACGGCAAACCCGCCGATCAGCAGCAATTTGCTGGCTAGACTGGTCATGAAACTCTCCTTAAGGATGTTGATCGACGACACGCATATGAGACGCCGCAGGGCGCCCGCGAGTCAGCCGGCGGGCATCGAGTTCGTCCCGAATTGCAACGGTTTCGTCCCGGATGCGGCGCACCAAGCCGCAATTCCCGCCGACTTGCGGTAGGCTTATCCAATGGGCGGATTCGGTACGGCTGACTCTTCAACGCGGCGGTTTGCCGGCGGCCTGACGCGCGGGCAGTTCATTGCCATTGTTTGTCTGTTTTGGGTGTATGTCACCGTGTCGAATCTGCTGTACGGCTACAGCATGCGCAGCGGCATTGCCCATCTGACCACCGTGGAAGTGTTTGCGGCATGGGACCAGCGCCTGCTGCAGCATGTGCTATTGCTGCCGATGGTGATGGTATCTTTTTGGGCGTCGCTGAAGGTCCAATGGCGCCCGCTTCTTGTCGCCCTGCCCTTGCAGGTGATCTTGGGCGCGGTGTTCGCAGCCGCTGCCTATCCGGTGATGATTCTTTCGCAGGTCATCGTTGGCGGAAAAGAAATGCATGAGGGCGCGCTGTCGCATGTGGTCAGCGCGTGGAGCGATCCATTCTGGGCCACTCTGTGGCTCGCCAGTTTCGTGAGTTTTCTACCGGCCTATGGCTTCGGGTTGGCGCTGGTCACCGGTTTGGCGCTCTACACGCGCTTTCGCGATTCCGAATTGCGCTTAGCGGCGCTGGAGCGCGAATGGAGCGCCGCACGATTGGCGGCGCTGCGCATGCAGTTGTCGCCGCACACCCTGTTCAATCTTTTGCACACCATCCGCGGACAAATCGAATGGGATCCGAAAGCCGCTCAGTCCATGGTGGTGCAGCTGGCGGATCTCTTGCGGCGTTTGCTCAATGCCGGCGAGCGCGATTTTTCGCGACTGGCCGACGAGCTGCAGTTTGCGAGACTATACCTGGAACTGCAGCAGCGGCGCTTCGCCGACCGCCTGCACGTCGAGCTGCCGAACCCGGCGGAAATCCCCGCCGTGTGGGTGCCGAGCCTGATTCTGCAGCCGCTGGTCGAGAACGCCGTGGTCCACGGCATGGCGGGCCATCAGGGTGCGGTGACGGTACGCATCGCGGTCGGCATCGTGAATGAAGCGCTCATCATCCGCGTAACCAACACGATGGCCGCGAATCGCTCCGTCGGCGCTGAAGGCATCGGCCTCAAGAACGTGCGTGAACGCATGGCCGTGCAATTCGAAGGCCGCGCCAGCCTGTCGGCCGCGGGCGTCGACAGCGAATGGATCAGCGAGATCACCATGCCGGCGATTCGCGAGTCGCCCGCCATTAATCGCGAGCCGCAGGCTGCCGGCAAATTACATACCACGACCCTGCTCGGCACATGATGGATGTCATCATCGTCGACGACGAGGCTGCGGGCCGGCGCACCTTGCGCGAGTACTGCGAGGCGGAAAGCGATTTGCGCGTGGTGGGCGAATTCGGCGACGGCACCGCCGCGCTTGCCGCCATTCGATCGCAGCCGCCGCATTTGCTGTTCCTCGACATCCAGATGGACCCGCTGAACGGCATCGATCTCGCGCGCGCGTTGGAGCCGGAGCAGCTGCCGTCGCTGGTATTCGTCACAGCCTACGACACCTATGCGCTGGAGGCTTTCGAAGTCAGCGCCGTGGACTATCTGCTGAAGCCCTTCGATCAAGAGCGCTTTCGCAAGACGCTGGCGCGGGTGCGGCCGCGCCATGCGAACTCGAGCGTCGACGAACGGCAGACACTGCTCGCGGGACTGCTTGCGCAACTCGAGCGCGGCGCCCGAACGCAGGGGGAGGAGCGCCCGCGCCTGCTTGCGGAATTCGGCGGCCATTTGCATGTGCTCGATGCAGCCCAGGTGGAAATGATCGAGGCGGACCGCAACTACGTCGTCATTCGCGTCGGCAAGGACAACTACCACGCGCGCAGCACGCTGCAGCAGGCGGAAGCGGCGCTGCGCTCGCAACCCATGCTGCGCATCAGCCGCTCCTGTCTGGTCAATTTGAACTATGTGAAAGAGGTGAATCGCACGCTGCGCGGCGATTTCATCTTGGTGTTGGCCGGCGGTGCCACCGTGACCAGCAGCGAAGGATTTCGCGCCAAGGTCAAGGAGTACTTGAGTACTCTGCGGATCTCTTCGTAAGAGCCTCCGCCGGGCGCCGCCCCTCCGCGCTTATCAGAGAAATTCGTCCGGCGCGAACGGCGCCAGGATCTTCAGCCAAAGCCGCTGCGGAAAGGTGGTTTCCGGGTCTGTGTGCCAGGTCTTCATGGCGCCCCGGCTCGCCGCTCGACCATTCGATGCGATCGCTGCGATCCACCAATTGCAGCTTGTAGCTGCCATCGGTGCTGATGTCGTCCAGCAGGCTCGTGACCTGGCGGGCGATCTCGGCGCTGCTGATCACGAGCCCCAGCTCGCTGTTGATTCGATGGACCGCTCGTCCATGTTCAGCGATCCGATGAATACGATTTTCTGATCGATCACCAGCGCCTTGGCGTGCAGGCTGGCGTTGGAGCTGCGGAAGGGATGAAAGCGCGCGACGCTTCTGCCCAGTTTCGGGCGCATCTCGCGCAGATCGACGCCGAGCTTGAGCAGCGCGCACCCGGTAGCGCGCATAGCCGATGTCCACCAGCGGCGAATCGGTGGAGGCCAGCGAGTTGGTGAGTATCCGAATGTGCACGCCGCGGCCAACGAGCTTGCGCATCATCGCGACGCCGTCCTTGCCGGGCACGAAGTACGGGGAAATCATGATCAGTTCCTGCTTCGCCGAACTCATCAGCGCCGTGATGTCATTGGCGATCGTAACCTCTTCATCCGGAGAGGCTTCGCTGGCGATCTTTGCGGGCCGATCCGCGAGCACGGTGGCCGGCACCCAGATCGAGCTGCACTTGGTGCGCATCGAGTTCCTGCTCCAGCCAGTTGGCATTGCCCGTGGGTGCGCGCTCCGTCACCGGCGGCGCGGCGTCGGTCTCCGCATCCACCGGAGTAGGCCACCGAGGCGATCGGATAGGCGTACTTGCTGTTCCAGAACTCATCGAACGACGCCGACAATTCCGGCACGATGGCGCCCGCCGCGACCACGTCCAAATCGATGAAATTGCTGCGCGGATCGCGGGTGAAATATTGATCGCCGATGTTGCGGCCGCCGGTGATGGCGAGCGCATTGTCCGCGACGAACAGCTTGTTGTGCATGCGGTGATTGATGCGCCGTATGTCGGTCGCGGAGGCGAGAAGCGGGTCCAGGTCGAGAATCTTCCGGCGGGAAAGGGATTGAACACGCGCACCTCGACGTTGGCGTGTTCGCCCAAATGCATGAAGCGGCGATCCTCGCCCGCGGTATTCAAATCATCGACCAGCATGCGCACCCGCACGCCGCGGTCCGCGGCGAGGCGCACATGATGCAGCAGTATCCGCGCGGATTCATCCTCGTGGATGATGTAGTACTGAATATCGAGCGTTCGTTCGGCATGATCGGCGAGCGCGATGAGGCTGGCCAAGGCCTCCTCGCCCGAGGACAGCAGCCGGATGCCGGACAGATTCTTGCCGGCCTCGTCGGCGCCGACGATGTGCCCGAGCGTGGTGGTCTGCGGGTCCTGCAAGGCCGTCGGTGTGCGTCTTTTCCACGTGCCGCGGCAAACCGGCGCAGCCGGCCAGCAACAGAACCGCGGCGATGACAGCAGCTTGAATCGGGTATGTGCGCACCATTCGAGCCATGATATCAGGCACACTTTGCAGCCATGCAGACGCCAACGCCGCATTCGCAGCTTCGTGCTTCGCGCCGGCCGCACGACGCCGGCGCAGGAGCGCGCGCTCAAGGAGCTGTGGCCCGCCTACGGCATCGACTTGACGGGACGGCCGCTGGATCTTGCAGGCGATTTTCGGCCGCCGGCGCCGCGCTGCCTGGAGATCGGCTTCGGGGCCGGGGAAGTGATTGGGACCCTGGCGGAGACCAATCCGCACATCGACTACCTGGGCATCGAGGTGCACCGATCGGGAGTGGGCCGGCTGCTGCTGCGCGCGCAGACCGAGCGCACTCAAGAACCTGCGCGTCATCTGCCACGACGCCGTCGATGTCCTGCGCGATCATGTTCCAGACGAGTCCTTCGATGAGATTCTGGTGTTCTTTCCGGATCCCTGGCACAAGAAGCGCCATCACAAGCGGCGCCTGATCGAGGCGCAGTTCGTCGCGACGGTGGCGGCCAAGCTGCGCCGCGGCGGGATCTTGCGCCTTGCCACGGACTGGCAGGACTACGCGGAACAGATGCTGGCGGTGTGCAACGCGAATCCGGATCTCGAGATCCTTGAGCCCGGACCTCACGTATGTGGCGCGGCCCGACTTCCGGCCGCCCACGCGCTTCGAGCGGCGCGGCGAGCGCCTGGGTCATGGCGTGTGGG
The DNA here is from genome assembly GCA_963787695.1 of uncultured Gammaproteobacteria bacterium. Taxonomy (GTDB): domain Bacteria; phylum Pseudomonadota; class Gammaproteobacteria; order Steroidobacterales; family Steroidobacteraceae; genus Bog-1198. The sequence continues at coordinate 2,344,991 of CAWBDX010000002.1, read as the reverse complement.
ATTTGGCCTACAGCAAGCTAGTCGCAACGCCCGCCGCTGGCCGCGCCCACCTGTCTAGCTGGATCTTCAGGAAAGAGCGAAGCTGCCGCGAATGCCGTCGACGATGAATTGCACGGCGAGTGCGGCCAGGATCACGCCGGACAGCCGGCTCATGACATTGGCGCCCGTCACGCCGAACACCTTCATCAGCCGCGGCGTCGCGAGCATCAGCACCCAGCAGACGACCATCACGAAGAACGACCACGCCGAGGAATGCCGGCGAACTGCAGCGGCTTGCCCCACACTTCGCCGGCAGTCAGCAAGATCGTGGCGAGCGCGCCGGGACCGGCGATGAAGGGAAAGCCAGCGGAAACACCGAAATGTCCTCGCGCTTCTTGGCCTCTTCTTTCTCGGTGCGTCGTCGATTTGGTGCCCGAGGTGCGCGCGAACACCATGTCGAGCGCAATCAAGAACAGCAGTGTGCCGCCGGCGATGCGAAACGAACTCAAGGAAATCCCCATGATGTCCAGAAACCGCGCGCCCACCAACGCGAACAGCACGCAGATGATCGAGCGCGATCGCCGCGGATTTGCCGGCCATTTTTTTCTTGTAGCGGGCGCTCGCTCCCTGGGTCAGACCGGCGAACAAGGGAATCAACGAAATCGGTTCGACCACGACGAAAAAAACCACGAAGAATTTGATGAGCTGTTCGATCATGTAATGTTGCTTCGCGCAAAAATTACATATTGCGCGAATGGCTCATTGGGAGTTGAATGGAGTCGAGCATAGCAGACGGAGACGGCGATGAATGTTATCAGGCCGATCGTAGGCGAATGGTATCGCGGCGGTACCAACGAGCTCTTTGAAGTGGTCGCGATCGATGCTCAAGATCAGACCATCGAGATTCAATACTTCGACGGCACCGTGGCTGAAATGGATTTCGATTCCTGGAACGAGCATCTGCTGGGACGATTTGATCGAGGCCGCGGATGCGCCGGAGGACTGGTCGGGCGCCATTGATGTCGAGGCCGAAGACCTGGACCGCGAGTTCGAGGACAACGCCAGAACGGCTTGGTCCAACCCGCACGATCGCTCGCTGCGCCGCTAGAGCACCGCTAACACGCCGTAAGCGCGCCTCAAATTCGACGTCTCGGATCTGCGCTGTCGCGCGCCGCGAGTTCGTTGCAAGGGCTTGCGCAAAATCACCAGCAAAATCAGCCCCGGCACCGCCGTCAGGCAGGTCACCACGAAGAATTTCGGCCAGCCGATCGCGGAGACCACGATGCCGGCAATCGCGCCGGTGGTGACGCGTGGAATGGTCGCCAGGGCGGACAGCAGCGCGTACTGCGTGGCGCTGAAATTCGCGTTGCACAGCGACATGAGAAATCCGACGAAGGCCGCCTGTCCCATGCCGCCGATGCCGGTGTCCAGTGTGGTGGCGAGCGCCATCAGCCAGATCTTCTTGCCGGCCAGCGCCAGCACATGTACAGCAAATTGGTCAGCGCCTGGCCGATGCCGAAGACCAGCAGCGAGCGGAACATGCCCCAGCGCATGTAGATCCAGCCGCCCAAGGTCACGCCGATCATGGTGGAGATCGTCATGTTGGCCTTGCCGGCGATGCTCAGTTCATCCAGCGAGAAGCCGACGCCCTTGATCATGAAGGCGCTGTACAGGCTCAAGGCAAACGCATCGCCGGCCTTGTAGAGCAGCACCAGCAGGAGAAATCCCCACGCGCCCTTCTGACTGAACAAGTTCGCGCAGCGGATGCCATACCGCGTCGGCCAAGGTCTGCGGGGGCTGGCCCGGCGTCTCCGGCTCCGGCGCCCAGAATGTGCGACAGCATGGTCGCCGCCATGAGCACGGCGATGACCAGAAAAGCCAGGTGCCAACCCAGTGTGCGCGGCAATCAGCACCAGCACCGCGCCCGCCAGCATCGATGCCGTGCGGTAGCCGAAGGCCGTGGCGGCAGCGGCCAGACCGCGTTCGCTGGCGGGAATGGTGTCGACGCGATAGGCATCGATCACGATGTCCTGCGAGGCGGACAGAAACACCACCAGCAGCGCCATGGCGCCCAGCACATAGGGGGCCTTGGTCGGCGAACTGAAACCCATCACGCCGATGGCGACCGCCAGACAGCCTGAAAGATCAGGATCCAACCGCGGCGCCGGCCGAGAAGGGGCGGCAGGTAGCGATCGAGCAACGGCGCCCACAAAAACTTGAAAATGTAGGGCAGACCCACCAGCGAGTAGAATGCCGATGGTCTTGATGTCGACGCCCTCGGACGCCAGCCACGCCTGGAGGCAAATCCGGAACCGGTCAGATTGAACGGCAGCCCCGAGGCGAAGCTCATCAACAGCACGGCCATCATGCGCTTGTCGCCCAGCGCCTGCCGGAGTGTGGGCTTGGGTTGTTCCGTCAAAGGAAGGCGGTATTCGTGACGATGCGCATCGCGCGCGATAATATCAGGCCCCATGACCGCGGCGTATCAAAGTGAATTCATCGAGTTGTGCGTGCAGCTCGGCGTTCTGCGATTCGGCAGCTTTACGCTCAAATCCGGCCGCGAAAGCCCGTACTTTTTCAATGCCGGTTTGTTCAACACCGGCGCCGCCATCGCCGCGGTGGGCCGCGCCTACGCGGCCGCGCTGGCCGCCTCGCGCTTTGAAGTTCGACATGCTGTTCGGGCCCGCCTACAAGGGCATTCCCCTGGTGACCATCACGGCGGCGGCGCTGGCGGAGCGGCACGCAGCGCAACCTGCCCTTTGCATTCAATCGCAAGGAAGCCAAGGATCACGGCGAAGGCGGCCAGATCGTCGGCAGCCCTTTAAAAGGCCGGGTGCTGATCGTCGATGATGTCATCACGGCGGGTACGGCGATCCGCGAGTCCATCGATATCATCCGCAGCGCAGGCGCGCGACGCCCGCCGGGGTGCTGCTGGCGCTGGACCGCCAGGAGCGGGCCGCCGGACAGCGATTTTTCGGCGGTGCAGGAAGTCCGCAGCCAATATCGGAATACCGGTGGTCGCGGTGATCAATCTGTCCGACCTCATGCAGCATGTCTCCCGAACCGGCCAGGCGGGCGAGCTTTCGAGCATGCGGCTGTACCGCGAGCGGTATGGGCTCGCAGAATGAGGAATTGCCCCTAGAAAACGCCGCCGCCGCCCCTCACAATGGCGGCCGCTTCATCTTGAGGATAGGCTCTTGAAGAATGTCGCTTGGATCCTCTGTCTATGCGGGCTGCTGGCCTGTTCGCTTGCGGCAGGCGCCGCTGCCGCCAAGTTCCACCCCGACCAACAACGGCCGCGTGCTCTACAAATGGGTGGATGAGGACGGCGTGACGCACTACGGCGATCCATTGCCGCCGGAATACGCCAGCCAGGAACAGCACGTCATCAACTCGCGAGGGCTCGAGATCAAGCCATCTCGATGCGCAAAAGACCGCCGGAACAAGCGGCCGCCGATGATCAAAAGAAACTCGACGCGGAGCAGCGCGCAGCTGCGCGACAAGAACTTGCTGAGCACCTACGCCTCGGTCCAGGAGATCGAACGCCTGCGCGATCAGCGCCTCACGCTGCTGGCCGATCAGATCAAGGTCACCAATCAGTTCCTCGAGACTCTGAACGGCCGCATGAAGAAATTGCGCGCCGACAGCATGCGCTTCAGGCCCTACAACGCGATCCCAAGGCGCCGCCCATGCCGGATCAAGTGGCCGAGGATCTGGTGCGGCTCGACGCTCCGACATGCGCACTCAGGAACAGAATCTGCAGCAGAAACGCAGCGAAGAGTCGACGATGAGCATTCAATTCGAGAGCGACATCGATCGCTTCAAAGAGTTAAAGCACATTCAATGACGCCGAAAACCCGCATTCTGCTGGGCGTCACCGGCGGCATCGCCGCCTACAAGAGTCCGGATCTGGTGCGGCGGCTGATCGAACGCGGCGCCGACGTGCAAGTCGTGATGACCGCCGCCGCGCAGCGATTCGTCTCGCCCATGACCTTTCAAGCGGTATCCGGCCGCCCGACGCGCAGCGATCTGTGGGACAGCGCGGCGGAAGCCGCCATGGGGCACATCGAGCTCGCGCGCTGGGCGCAGATCGTGTTGATCGCGCCGGCCAGCGCGGATTTCATCGCGCGCCTGGCCGGCGGACGCGCCGATGATCTGCTCTGCCACGCTGTGCATTGCGACCGAGGCGCCGATCCTGCTGGCGCCGGCGATGAACCGCGTCATGTGGGCCAACAAGGCCACGCAGGCCAATGTCGAGCACCCTGGTTGCGCGCGGCATCCGCATCCTGGGGCCCGGCGTCCGGCAATCAGGCCTGCGGGGAAGTCGGCGCGGGGCGCATGTGGGAGCCCACGCAACTGGCCGAAGCCGTGCTCGCAGCCGCCCGCCAACGCCGGTCTGCTGGCCGGCCTCAATGTATTGATCACCGCCGGCCCCACGCGCGAGCGCCTCGATCCGGTGCGCTATCTCACCAATCGCAGCTCCGGAAAAATGGGATTCGCCGTGGCGGCAGCGGCCCGCGAGGCCGGCGCGCATGTCACCATCGTCACCGGGCCCGTGCAATTGCAGACGCCCGATGGGCGTGACGCGCATCAACGTGGAAAGCGCGCGCGACATGTATGCCGCGGTTCATCGGCAGGTGGCGGACGCCGACGTTTTCATCGCGGCGGCGGCCGTCGCCGACTTTCAGCCGGTGACCGTCGCCAAGCAGAAGATCAAAAAACAAGGGCGGCTCGGTGAAGCTGGAGCTGGAACCTGCGCCGGACATCATCAAATCGGTCGCCGACATGCCCAAGCGCCCGTTCGTCGTCGGCTTTGCCGCCGAAACCAACGACGTCGAAGACAATGCGCGCATCAAGCTCAAGCGCAAGAAGCTCGACATGATCGCCGCGAATCAGGTCGGCGATGGCATTGCCTTCGATTGCGAGGACAACGCGCTGACGGTGATCTGGCCGGGCGGAAAGCTGGAAGTCGCGCGCGGACCGAAAATCGACGTGGCGCGCGAACTCATCGCGCTCATCGCCAAGCGCTTGCCGCCGCCCGACGGCAGCCCGCGGCGCGGCGCGCAGTAAAGCGCAGAACCGCCGCGGCTGCTGCCGCGCGACCGCGTGCGCGGCCGCCGCGCGCGACGGCTAACGGGTCGCCATGCAACGACCGTCAAGCTGCGGATCCTGGATCCGCGCATCGGCCGGGAATTTCCCGCTGCCGCAGCATGCGACCGCAGGCTCGGCTGGCATGGATTTGCGCGCCTGCATCGATGCGCCGCTGCTGCTCAACCCCGGCAGCGCGGAACTGATTCCCACGGGCATCTCGATTTACATCGCGGACCCCGGCCTCGCCGCGATGCTGCTGCCGCGCTCGGGCCTCGGCCATAAAAACGGCATCGTGCTCGGCAATCTGGTCGGCCTGATCGACTCCGACTATCAGGGCCCGCTGATGGTGTCGGTCTGGAACCGCGGCACCGCAGCCATTCACCATCAACCCCGGCGATCGGATTGCGCAGATGGTGATCGTGCCCGTGGTGCAGGTGGCATTCGACGTGGTCGAGGATTTTTCGGCCACCGCGCGCGGCAGCGGCGGATTCGGGAGCTCCGGACACTCCTGAGCATTTCGCCTCCATCAGCCTTGATTTGGCGCTAGTGCCTTCGGGGGTCAGGGCCCCATGCTTGCTGCATGGCAATCCGCGACTGGCCTGAAGATGAGCGACCGCGCGAAAAACTGCTCGACAAAGGCGCGGCCGCGCTTTCCGATGCCGAGCTGCTGGCGATATTGCTGCGCACCGGCACGCGCGGCCATTCCGCGCTCGATCTGGCTCGCGAGCTGCTCAAGACTTTTCACTCGCTGCGCAAGTTCATCGCGGCCGATCGGCGCCAGTTTTGCGCGCAGCCGGGCTTGGGATTGGCTCGATTCGCTGAACTGCAGGCCGCGGTGGAAATCGCGCGGCGGCAGCTGTCGGAGACATTGCGCGCCGGCCCTTCCTTGAGCAGCCCGAAGGCCACCCGCGACTTTCTCTCCGCGCGCCTGCGCGATCTCGAGCATGAAGTATTTTGCTGTTTGTACCTCGACAAGCGCCACCGGCTGATTCAATTCGAGGAATTGTTCCGCGGCACGATCGACGGCGCCAGCGTACATCCTCGGGAAATCGTCAAACTGGCCCTGCAGCGCAATTCCGCGGCGGTGATCATTGCGCACAATCATCCCTCGGGGGTGGCCGAGCCCAGTCAGGCCGACGAGCTGATTACCCAACGAGTGCGCGAGGCTCTGGCGCTCGTGGACATCCGCTTGCTGGATCACATCATCGTCGGCGACGGCGCGTGCGTGTCGCTGGCGGAGCGTGGCTTGGTCTGAATCAGGGATTCCCTGTATTGCTACCCGGCTATGAGTTGACGACGAATATTTCCTTGCGGCCTGAAGCCAGATATATTCTCACCTGATCTCGACGAGCACTAGAACAACAAGGATAAGGGAGATTCACGGATGAGAATTCGTGCGTCGAGCGCTTGCGCTCTGATATTGCTGTGTGCTTCCACCTTCGCATACGGCGCGGAATCGGTTGAAACCTTTCGCGTCAATCTGGATCCGCTGATAGATCGTGCGGCCCAGCACCCTTCGCAATTTGCCGTGGACGTCGCTCGCCGCGTTACATCGGGAAGCAGCGGCCGGTGGCAGATAAATGCAAGCAATGCGACCTGGGACTATGCGATACGCATTCCGACCGCGGTCAGCATGGCGTTCCACGCCAGCCGATTGAGCCTTCCGGTTGATGGCACTCTGACCATCTCGGCAGGTGACCAAACATATGTCTACCTCGGGCGTGATCTGCATCGACGGGAATTTTGGAGCCGCCTGGCGAAAGGCGATCAGATCGCGTTGCACATCGAGGTGCCGAAAGCTGAGCGGTACCAAACACGGATCGAGATCGCGAGCTTCCAGGCAGGCTACAAAAGCCTGGCGCCCGGACTCGAGGACAACGCTCACTTCAAGGCGATCAAGACCCGTGCTGCGCAATCCTCGTCGGCAGGCTGCGTCGAGAACTACGTCTGTGACGCCACCAGCGCTACGCAAACCGCGGCCAATTCCAGTGTGGCGCTGACCATTGCCAATACCTACGAATGCAGCGGTACCCTTCTCAACGATGTCCCTCAGGACGGAGCGCCTTTCGTACTCACCGCGCGGCATTGCGAGAACGGTCAGGACGGTGGTGGAGACCCGGCAGCCGCTTCGAGCGTGGAGATTTACTGGAACGCCGTTACCCCTTGCGGACAAACACTGACGTCAATATTCGATGCGTCCGCCCAGGTGCAATCGGGCGCCACGACTGTGGTGGAACAGCAGGATCAGTGGCTGATCCGCTTGGATGCTCTCCCTGCCGCAGCCAATGCCTACTACTCTGGATGGGACGCTTCAGGCGCCGCATTGGTGGGCGGCTTTACCGTTGATTATGCCAACGCCGACACGCAACAATACGTGACCTGGGCGGGCGCGGCGATCACCGAAACATTGAGCCCTCAAACTCTCAGCGTGGGTTATTCCTCGACGTATTGGGGAGTCGTGAATTCGCTTGGAAGCATCGACCATGGAGCGTCGGGCTCGGGATTATTCAACGCCAACAATCAACTGGTGGGCAGCGCCAGCCGGGCCAGCGTCGCGCAATGCCCGGTAAATCCGCCTCCGGCGCCGGGCACGAATACCGTGGTGGCGATTTTCAATCAGCTTGCAAGCACCTGGAGCTCGACAGCCGATGCCACTAGTACCACCGGTCCGGCCACGATCGCGGCGGCGCTCGATCCCGCCAATTCGGGCGCAACCGCGATCGCCGGCGTGGCGGGACCTCCTCCAGCCGTAACGTTAGTTGCCTCGCAAACAACCGCGCAAACCGGAACCAACATCTTTCTGGAATTTGAGTTCACCGCTGGAGCCGTGTGCACGGCGTCCGGCGGCTCGAGCGGTGACGGCTGGGCGGGACCTGTAAGCGCTTCGGTCAGCGGCAGCCAGTCGATCACAGACAACCAGGCTGGAGGCGTGACCTATGTGCTGACGTGCACGATCGGATCGCGGCTGGCCTCCGCGCAGGTCACCGTCGTTTGGTCCTTGGCAGCGCCTGCATTGAGTTTCCTCGACACTCAGCCCGTGCTTGCGCTTTACGCAGGCGTTGCAAATACCCTAGCGTGGAGTTCCAACCAATCGGCATGCACGCCCACCGGCGGCTCTTCCGGCGACGGTTGGAGCGGCGCGCTCGCGGGCTCCGGTCAAGCCAATGTTACCGAAAATCAACCCGGTACATATTCCTACACTCTCACGTGCGGTTCGGGCGGCCAGGCAATTTCGCAATCACTGACGTTGACCTACCTGGCACCCACGGCTTCGATAGCCTTGTACGATCCCTCACCCGGGCTTCGATCCGGACAGGCGATCGCGCTGCAGTGGACGGGCTCGGGCGCATGTGCGGCATCCGGCGGAGGTTCGGGCGACGGCTGGGCTGGGCCGATAGGCGCGGGGGGAATCCGGGATTTAACCGAAACAACCCCCGGCACCTACACCTACACGATATCTTGCGGACCCGCCGCGGTCGCGGCGGTCGCGCAAGTTTCATACACATTCAGCGGCGCTGCGCCGAGCGCGGTCTTGACCGCGACCCAGCCGACGCAACTCATTAATCTGACGGTCACGGCGTATCCAACCCTGCTGTCGTGGTCGGCCAACGTCGAACCTTGCGCGCTCGACTACACGGGGCCCACGAGCGGAAGCTTGAGCAGCGGCTATCCGGCGCAAGGATCCATCAATCAACCGCAACAGATCGCGGGACTGTACACCTACACACTGACCTGCGGGAGCGGAGCGGACCAGGCCACGGGTACCGCGACAATCCATTGGACGCAACCCACACCGCAAGTTTCCTTGAACGCCTTGGGAAGCGAGTTTTTGTTGACGGGCGGATACCTGACTTGGACCACGAATGTCCTTCCCTGCATCGGCAGCGGCGGCACCGCCGGCGACGGATGGACTGGAACCCTCAATTTTCTTGGGCTTCCGGGCTCCTCGAGTTCAACGCTGGTGAAGGAATCAACACCTGGCACGTATACATTCACTATCACCTGTGGCGCCGGCACGGTGGGCACGTCACAAGCCACGGTGGTCTTCAATAATGCCGGCGGTAGCCAGCTCACCTTCGCCGCGGCCACCCCACAAGTGTTTACCGGCCAGCCCATCCATCTATCCTGGAACTCGGCATTGAGCCCCTGCACAGCCTACGGCGGGTCCGGCACGGATGGTTGGAATGGCGCGCAGCCCGCGCAGTCCAGCGTCGACCTCACGGAATCAGTCCAGAATTCATACACGTTCACTCTGGTCTGCGGCAGCGGTACACAGGCCGTTGAAGCTCAGGCGCCTGTGTATGTGGCACAAGCGACTCAAATTCAAATCAATTGGGGATCGAATCCTTACGCCGCGGGCGTCACTCGCCCAGCCACCTTCTCCTGGCAAGCCTATGAAGCGGTGTCGTGCATCGCGACCGGCGGCAACCCGGGTGACGGATGGTCCGGGAGCCTTCCTGCCACCGGTTCAGCGACGGTGACTGAGTCGATGATAGGCAGCGTTAATTACATGCTCACTTGTCAAAACGGTGCTATCTCAGGCCAGTCGACATGGACGGTCAAATGGGAAGCCAACCCCGCGGTAACGCTGACTTCCAGCACGCTGCAGGCTGTATTCGGTACTCCATTTACGTTGTCGTGGTCCACCAGCAATGGTGCAACGGCGTGCTTGGCATCGGAAGACGGTGGGCTGAACGGTGTCTTCAATGGTCCGGAACCGGATTCCGGCAGCGCGATGGTGCAGGAGACCAGCGGGACAACGCACACCTACACCATGTCCTGTTCAGGAAACTTCGGAACTACTCAGGCACAGGTGACCGTCAACTTCACTGCGGCGGCCGGTACGGGCGGCTCAGGATCCGGCGGCGGCGGCTCGAGTGGCGGCTCCAGCGGCGGTTCTCATGGCGGTGATCTTGATCCCGCGATGCTCGCTTTCATCGCGATGCTGGCCGCATTGCGCATCAGTGCGCGGCACCGATCGACGCGGCGATGATCCACGCTAGTGCGCCGCCGAACCGGCAGCCGCGCGCTCGAGAAATTCACTGACGGCGAGATTGACCAGATCCGGCCGCATCTGAAACGTACCGTGCCCGGTTCCCGGCACCACGAAAAGCTGCGCATGCGGCAGACCCCGGAACATCTCGGTGGTTTCCTCGATCGAGGTGAAGTCATGATCTCCCGCCACCACCAGCACCGGCGCCGCGATCTTCTTGAGATCACCGGGGTCGATCACAATCGGCTGCCCCCACATCCAAAAGCACTTTGTCACCAGGGCCATCCAATGATCGGGTCCGTCCGGGCTGACGGCGCCGTAGTCGGTACGGAAATAGGGCGGCAGAGAAGCGGCAAGAGCGCGAATTTTTTCCTCGATCTGCGCGGGCGCCAAGCGCTTGCGCGCTTCCAGCACTTCGACAGACGGGCCGCGTAGATTCGCGCCCGAGATGACCACGCGGCGCACGAGTTCCGGATGATCCCGCGCGAGCAGCAGCGCGATGTTTGCACCGTCGCTGTGTCCCACCACGTCGACGGGACCGACTTTGAGCTTCTGGATGATCGCTGCGGTATCGTCGGCCATGAGCTGATAGGAGAGCTGCCAGGGTCCGTCCGGGCTGTGGCCGTGGCCTCGCTGATCGATGCCGATGACGAGGTGACGCGCCGCAAAGAAATCACGCTGCCGCACGTAGGCATTGTCGAAGAACATCAGCCCGCCGTGCAGGAACAGCACCGGAGTGCCGTGACCCAGGGACTCGGTGTACAGCTTGGCGCCGTTGACCTCGTAATACTCGTGGGTGCCGTCTTCGCTGCCCGCAGCAACTGCGAAGCATGTCAATGCGCCGAGTGCAACGATAAATGCAGCTACTGCGTTACGCATGTTGCCATGATCTCAGATTGAGCGATGCATGCGCACGCGAATTTGTAACAAGATGCAATGTTAGAATGATTGAACGATCGATAGGCTCTTGAGGTGCTGTTTGGATGAATTCACTGCCAGCAGGACCGCGCTGGCGACCTCGTTGATGCGCGCGGCGCATACTCGGCTCGATCCCGACCCGCTCATCGATGATGCCTGGGGCGACCGGCTGGTGCCCGAGTCGGTGCGTGAGATGATTCGTAACGCCGCGCTTGGCAGAATGGATCCGAAGGCACGCTTGAAGGCCATGGCCGCGCCCGATGGCATCGTCGATGCATCGCTGCGCCGCAGCCCCGCCTATGCGAACGTCATCACCCGGACGCGCTACACGGAGGATGCCTTACAGGCCGCGGTGGGCGCCGGCGTTCGCCAATATGTGCTGGTGGGCGCCGGCTTCGATAGCTTCATCTTAAGGCGTCCGGCGTTCGGCTCGGATCTGGAGATTTTTGAAATCGATCACCCGGCCACGCAAGGATTGAAGATGCAGCGCATCCGAGAACTCGGCATATCGCTGCCGGCATCGGTGCACTTCGTCGCCTCCGACTTATCGAAGGAAAGCGTGGCAACGGCGCTGTCGCGTTCCTCGTTTCGCAACGACCTGGCGGCTTTTTTTTCCTGGCTCGGCGTATCGATGTACCTGACTCCCGCGGCGAACCTCGCCACCTTGAGCTCGATTGCCCGTTGTGCGCTTCCGGGCAGCGAATTGGTATTGACCTACATTGACGAGCGACTCCTGGGTTCGCAGTCGGAAAATTTCCTCGCGCTGCAAGAAAGACTGGCGTCCCTGGGTGAGCCGTTTCTCTCGGGGTTTGATCCGAAGACTTTTGGCAAGACCTTGAAGGATTGCGGCCTTGAATTACGTGAAGATCTCACCGGAGAGGAAATTGCGCGTCGGTATGCCAGAATCAATTCGATGAATTCAGGGCACTCGAGCTTCTCGCACATTGCGCTGGCGCGGGTCCTGGAGCAAGGAGTCGCGCATGCCAAGCCGTGAACGTGTCGAGGCCTTCATTGCCGCAGTGGTCGGCGGCGACCATGTGCGCGCCATCGCTGATTACTATCACGAAGCCGCTTCGATGCAGGAGAATCTGCAAACGCCGCGGCAGGGCCGCGCGCTGCTGATGGCGCACGAGGCCAAGGTGCTGGAGAGGATGAAGATGCACACGCATCCGCAGCCTTTGTTTCTGGTGGACGGAAACCATGTGGTGATCAACTGGACCTTCGACGCCACCGGCAAGGATGGAGTTACCCGCCGCTTGAACGAACTCGCGCTGCAGCGCTGGGAGGGCGACCGCATCGCGGAGGAGCGATTCGTGTATGACAGCGCCTCGGCGTGGACGGTGGTTGAGAATCCCAGCAAGGCATCGGGATGAGCGGATAGCTGGCGCCCATCCCGGCGGTCCAAGGTAAATTGCTGCGATGCAGCGCATTCTGCGCCGATCGTTGCGTCTGGCGGTTGCCCGGCGCGGGCCTCCCTGGTATAAAGCTCGGCTCCTTTTGGGTTCCAAGATCAAAGGTTTACGACATGTCGCGAGTCTGCCAAGTCACGGGCAAAGGCCCCAAAACGGGTAATACGGTTTCCCACGCGAACAATCGCAAGCGGCGCCGCTTCCTGCCGAATTTGCATACCCATCGATTTTGGTCGGAGACCGAAAAGCGCTTCTTGAGCCTGCGCGTCAGCACCCGCGGATTGCGCACCATCGAGAAGCGCGGCGTGGATGTCGTGGTCGCCGATTTGCGCGCCAAGGGCGTCAAGGTCTAAGGAGCAATACATGCGCGACAAAATCAAGTTGGTTTCCTCGGCCGGCACCGGCCACTACTACACCACCACCAAGAACAAGCGCCTGCATCCCGACAAGCTCGAGACGAAGAAATTCGATCCGGTTGTCCGCAAGCACGTCGCCTATAAAGAATCGAAGATCAAGTAGGCTGAATATCTGGGCCCGGCGATTCCAGCGTTATCGCCGTGCCCGAGCTTCCTGAAGTAGAAACCACCCGGCGCGGCATCGCGCCCGGCGTTGCTCAATCGCCGTATCTTGAGCGCCGTGGTGCGCGAGCGGCGCCTGCGCTGGCCGATCGCCGCAGTTTCGAGGCCGTGTTCGCGATCAAACCGTGCGCAAGGTCGAGCGGCGCGCCAAATACATTCTCATCTGGTTTCGACACCGGCACGCTGATCCTGCATCTCGGCATGTCGGGGAGCCTGGCGCTGCTTGCGGCAAGTGCGCCGCCCAAGCCGCATGATCACTGGGACCTGCGTCCTCGACAGCGGCAGGCTGCTGCGATTCCACGATCCCCGGCGTTTCGGCAGCCTGCATTGGACTGAGGACGATCCCGCGCGGCATCCGCTGCTCAAGCGTTTGGCGCCGGAACCATTGAGCGCTGCAGTTCGACGCCGAGTATCTGTATACGAGTCAGCCGCAAACGCAAGGTCGCCATCAAGCAGTTCATCATGAATTCGCAAGTGGTCGTGGGCGTCGGCAATATTTACGCCAGCGAAGCGCTGTTCCGCGCGAGGATTTCGCCGCGCCGCGCCGCCGGCCGCATCACGCGAGCGCAGGCCGCGAAGCTTGTGCGGGCGCATCAAAGCCGTGCTGGCCGCGGCAATCAAGATCGGCGGCACCACGCTTACGCGACTACGTCAACGCCGACGGCGTGCCGGGATATTTTCGCCAGAAGCTCTTCGTCTATGAACGCGCGGGAGCGCGCTGCCGGGTTTGCAAATCGGCCGTCAAGCAATTCACTCAGGGCCAGCGATCGACGTATTGGTGCGCCACCTGCCAGCGCTGAACCGCGGGGCCTTTAGTAGACCAATCCTTCGCCCTCGCCGCGCGGATCCGAAGCTGCTTCGACTCTTCCGCTGGCGAAATCCCAGGTGATGACTTGCATGTTGCCCCACTGACGGTTGGACAGCCGCAGCATGTGGCCCATCGCCTGCAGCTTCGCAATTTCCTCGTCGGTCAGCGCGCCTTGTTCATAACCGACTTCGTCAGGCAGGTATTGGTGATGGTAGTGCGGGTACTTGACGATGTCCGCGGCGCTCATGCCGTCCACATAGTTCAAGATTCCCAGCAGCACCTGGCTGATGATGGTGCTTCCGCCGGGCGAGCCGATGATCATCAGCCCCTTGGGCGTCTCGACGAACGTGGGGGACATGCTGGACAGACTTCGCTTGTTTGGCGCGATCGAGTTGGCCGTGTTCCCGATGAGCCCGAAGACATTGGGTCTGCCGGGCTTGGTGGAAAAATCATCCATTTCGTTGTTGAGCAGCACGCCGGTCCCCGACGGCATGTAGCCGTTGCCGAAGAACAGATTGACCGTGATCGTGACGGCCGCACGATTTCCCGCGGCATCGAGCACGGAAAAATGCGTCGTGTTCATGCCCTTTGGCTCCGACTCGATGCCCGGCAACAAGTCGGAGGGCATGGCCTTGTCGGCGCGAATGCTGCTGCGCTGGCCGGCTGCGTAGTCGACACTCGTCAATTGCTGCAGCGGCATCTTGATGAAATCCGGATCACCCAGGTAAATCGCGCGGTCGCGATAGGCGCGGCGCATGGCCTCGATGATCAGATGCTTGCGCGTGGCGGAATCCACGTCATGCAAATCGAAACCGGCCAGGATATTGAGCGAATCCAGCACCGCGATGCCGCCCGATGATGGCGGCGATGCCGTTACGATGCGCGCGCCATGATATTCGCCGACCAGCGGTTTGCGTTCGACGACGCGGTAATTTTTGAGATCCTCGAGCGTCCAGATGCCGCCGCCCGCGCGCACGCCGGCGACGAGATTCTGCGGCGACGCGGCCTTCATAAAACCCTCTTCGCGCCTTGGGCTGCAATTGCCTCGAGGGTATTGGCCAGTTCCGGCTGCTTGATGATGGCGCCGACCTCAGGCACGTTGCCGTCGGCCGTCAAAAACGCCTTTGCGGCGTCCGGCGAGCGCGCCAAAATATCGCGTTTCGCCTTGATGCCGTACTGCAGTGCGCGCATACAGCGGAAATCCGTCGCGCGCCAGGCGAATCGCCGGCTGCAGGCTTTGCTTCAGCGGCAACTTGCCGTACTTGCGCGCCAGATATTCGAATGCCGCGGGCTCGCCGGGAATCGCCGAAGACAGCGGACCGCTGGTCGAGGCGTTCGGGATCTCGTTGCCCGCCTTGTCCAGGTACATGTCGCGCGATGCGGCGCCCGGCGCCTTCTCGCGCGCATCGACCATGGTTTCGAAACCGTCGGACTGCCGATGCAGCAGAAAAAATCCGCCGCCGCCCAGGCCTGAGCTGCTGGGTTCCACCACTGCGAGCGCCGCGGCCACCGCCACGGCGGCATCGAAGGCATTGCCGCCCGCCGCAAGAATTTCCTGGCCCGCCTGGCTCGCGAGCGGATAGGCGCTGGCGATGGCGCCTTTGTGCGCAACGGCGCACGAGCCGCGTCGCAGGCCGCGGCTGCATCGGCTCGTGGCGGCCGGCGCTGCACTCGAGAACCAGGGCGATCGCGACAATCGACCACAGCGGGCCGTAACAGCCTTGCGCGAGATGGCGATCTGCGGAATCAAAGCTTGCGATGCCGCTTCAGTTCGATCTCCACGATGGGATGCACGAACTCGGACACATTGCCCCCCAGCACCGCGATCTCGCGCACCAGCGTCGAGGATATGAATGTGTATTGCTCTTGCGGCGTCATGAACACCGATTCGATTTCGGGCAGTCAGGTGCCGGCTCATATTAGCCAATTGAAATTCAAATTCGAAGTCCGATACGGCGCGCAGGCCGCGCACGATCACCGACAAGCCATTTTGCCGGGCGAAGTCGGTGGTCAGTCCCACATAGCCCATGACCTCGACATTGTGCACATCGGCAAGCACGCGGCGCGCCATGTCGACCCGCTGCGTCGAGCGTGAACATCGGCGCCTTGTTGGGATTGGCCGCAATCGCGACCACCAAGCGATCGAAAATCGAGGCGGCGCGCCGCACCAGGTCGTGATGGCCGTTGGTGATCGGATCGAAGGTGCCTGGATAGACGGCGTTTCTTTTGTGCATTGACTTATGTCCTGCGCGTTGACGCGCGCCAAATGATACCCCACCTCGCCCGCCGACTTCGATTTGAGCAATTCCCAGTGGGCGGCAGTGCCGGAACGCCGGCGGCCCGCTCATTCTCCAGGTACACCAGGCCGCCCGGCTTGAGCCAGTTGCCGGCGTCGAGCATGGGAACGTACTCCGCCAAGGCATTGGTCCCGAAAGGCGGGTCGAGAAACGCGATGTCGAAGGGCTTCTGCCGGGCGTGCGCAAGAAAGCGGGCGGCACCCATTTCCATTACGCGCCCTTTGCGCAGCCGCCGCCGAAGCGGACCAGTTGCTCCTGCAAGGCGCGCGCGGCCGCGGGATCCTGCTCGACGAACTACCACCTCCGTCGCGCCCCGGGACAGCGCCTCGAGACCCAAGCGCACCGGAGCCTGCGAACAAATCCAGGCAACGGGTGTCCGCAATGGAGTGCTGCAGCCAATTGAACAATGTCTCGCGCACCCGATCGGGCGTCGGACGCAAGCCCGGGAATGTCGGGAAAATTGACGCGCCGGCCGCGCCAGCCGCCGGCGATGATGCGCACCGAATTGCGGCCGGGCGGCGCCGGTAAATCCGTCTTGGGTGTAGCCACTGCCGGTATCATACCCATCCCATGACGAATGAAGCCGACACGCCCGGCGTGCGCGGGTTTTTCAAGCGCCTGCGCGCCAAGTTGAATCAGGGTCCCGCGTGGCTGACCACCGACATCGCGCGAATTGCTGCCCGGGCGCAAGATCGATGCCGAAATCCTCGATGAGCTCGAAACGCGGCTGATCACGGCCGACGTGGGCGTCGAGGCCTCGGCGCAGAATTCTCGAGGATTTGCGCAAGCGCGTGGCGCGCAAGGAACTCAACGATGTGGACGCGCTGCTCAAGGCCCTGCAGGATGCCATGCCGCAGATCTTGACAGCCCGTGCGAACAGGCGCTCGCGATCGATCCTGCCGCACAAGCCCTTCGTCATTCTGGTGGTGGGAATCAACGGCGCGGGCAAAACCACGACCATCGGCAAACTGGCGCACCGGCTGCTCGCCGAAGGCACGAGCGTCATGCTGGCGGCCGGCGATACCTTTCGCGCGGCGGCGCGCGAGCAATTGGAAGTCTGGGCGGAGCGCAACAGCGTGCCCATCATCGCGCAGCAAGCCGGCGCCGAACCCGCCGCCGTCATCTTCGACGCCCTGAATGCCGCGCGCGCGCGCAACATCGATGTGCTGATCGCCGATACCGCGGGTCGCCTGCACACGCAGACCCACCTCATGGACGAACTCAAGAAGGTCAAGCGCGTGCTCGCGCGCTTGGACCCCAGCGCGCCGCATGAAGTGCTGTTGGTGCTCGACGGCACGATCGGCCAGAATGCCGTCGCACAGGCGGAGGAATTCAACAAGGGCTTGGGGGTGACCGGTCTGGTCATCACCAAGCTGGACGGCACCGCCAAGGGCGGCGTGGTGCTCGCCATCGCGCAGCGGCTCAAAATTCCCATTCGCTTCATCGGCGTCGGCGAGCAAGCCGAGGATTTCGGCGTGTTCAATGCCTCGGAATTCGTCTCGGCGCTGCTGAGATCGGAACCGCGCGACGCGGCCGCATGATTCGCTTCGATCAGGTGCACAAGCGCTATCGCCAACGGACGCGAGGCGCTCGCCGGCGTCTCGTTCAATATCGAGAGCGGCGCGCTGACTTTTTTGACCGGCCATTCGGGGGCGGGCAAGAGCAGCATTCTCAAATTGATTGCGCTCATCGAGCGCCCCACTCGCGGCCAGGTCATCGTCAACAGCCAGAACACCGCGGGCGTGAAGCCGCGCGGCATTCCGCATTTTCGCCGCAAATCGGCGTGGTGTTTCAGGATCACAAATTGCTGCATGACCGG
This sequence comes from uncultured Gammaproteobacteria bacterium, assembly GCA_963787695.1. Lineage (GTDB taxonomy): Bacteria > Pseudomonadota > Gammaproteobacteria > Steroidobacterales > Steroidobacteraceae > Bog-1198. The sequence goes on along the minus strand of CAWBDX010000002.1, from coordinate 2,327,099 downwards.
CCGGTCGCCGACAACGTGGCGCTGCCCCTGGTGATCGCCGGCGTTCCGAGGCGCGAGATCGACAAGCGCGTGCGGGCGGCGCTGGATCAAGTCGGCCTGCTCGGCAAGGAAAAATCGCTGCCGCTTGGAACTCTCGACCGGCGAGCAGCAGCGCGTGGGCATCGCGCGGGCGGTGGTCGCGAAGCCGGCGCTGCTCATTGCCGATGAGCCCACCGGCAATCTCGATCCGGAACTCGCGCTCGAGATCATGAAGCTGTTCAAGCGCTTCAGCGAGGTCGGCGTGACGGTGGTGATCGCCAGCCACGATGTGCATCTCATCGATCAAGTCGGGCGCGCGGCGCATCGTCTTGAGCGCCGGACGCGATCGCCGACCCGAGTGCGCGAGCGCGCGCGTGAGCATTGCGCGCCTATTTCGCGCGGCACGCGCAGGTCCTGGTCGGCTCGCTGGGCCGCATCGTGCATCAGCCGTTCGCGACCCTGATGACCATGGGCGTCATCGCGGTGGCGCTGGCCCTGCCGCTGTTCTTGACCTGTTTCTGCAGAACGCGCGCAGCGCCACCGGCAATTGGAACGAAGCCTACGATTTGTCGGTCTATATGGACAAGAAGGCGGGCGCCGCGCGCGTGCAGTCGCTCGCCAAGCAATTGCGCCAAGCGCGGCGATGTCGCCGCGGTGCGCATCATCACGGCCGAGCAGGCGCTCGCGGAGTTTCGCAGCGACTCGGGATTCGGCAAGGCGCTCGATGCGCTTGACCGACAATCCGCTGCCCGATACCCTGATCGTCACGCCGACGCTGACCGCGAGCACGCCGCAGGGCACCGAATCGCTCAAGAGCGCGATTGCCGCGATGGCCGATGTGCAAACGGTGCAGCTCGACACCGAATGGGTGAAGCGGCTGCATGCCATGCTGGATCTGCTGCGGCGCGTGGTGCTGCTCACCGGCGGCCTGTTGGGCGTCGGGCATGGTGCTCATCGTCAGCAACACCATTCGCCTCGATATATTGAACCGGCGCGCCGAAATCGAGGTCATGAAACTGGTGGGCGCGTCGGACGGCTTCGCCCGCCGGCCGTTTCTCTACAGCGGCATTTGGTACGGGTTGGGCGGCGGGTTGCTGGCGTTGATGCTGGTCGCGATCGCCTCGACGGTGCTGGCTCGGCCGGTCGACGCAGCTGGCCCTTTTGTACGGCAGCGCGCTTCAGCTTGGAGGGGCTGGGATTCACTCACGGCGGCTGGCTGTTTTGGGGCTCGCGGTGGGGCTGTCCTGGATGGGTTCCTGGCTTGCTGCAACGCGACATATCCGAGCGATAGAACCGGCATAAGTATATGTTTTTAAATGACTATTGCTGTCGCGCAGAACTCTCGCCGGCTTTAGCACTCTAAGCCCATGAGTGCTATTATTGGCGCCGTAGATTTGAGGGAAGATTTGATTGGGAGGTAGGATGTAAATGTCTGCTGCTTTAGTCGCTAAACAAACTGGAATGGTGTTCGCAGGCCCTGTCGGGAGCCTGGACTCTTATATAGACCGCGTTTCCCAGATTCCGGTTCTGTCGAAGGAAGATGAAGTCGCCCTGGCCGTGAGTTTCCGTTCCGAGGCCGATTTGGACGCGGCCCGGCAACTGGTGCTGTCGCACCTGAGATTCGTGGTGCACATTGCGCGCGGCTACCTGGGCTATGGCTTGCCGATGGGCGATTTGGTGCAAGAAGGCAATGTGGGCCTCATGAAGGCGGTGAAGCGCTTCGACCCCACCGTGGGCGTGCGCCTGGTGTCGTTCGCCGTGCATTGGATCCGCGCCGAGATCCACGAGTATGTGCTGCGCAACTGGCGCCTGGTCAAGGTTGCCACCACCAAGTCGCAGCGCAAGCTGTTCTTCAATCTGCGCAAGATGAAGAAGAATCTGGCGTGGCTGTCGGAAGCGGAAACCGCGGCGGTTGCGCGCGATCTGGGCGTCGACGTGGCCGACGTGCGCGAGATGGAACAGCGGCTTTCGGCGCGCGACATGTCGTTCGATCCGACGCCGGAAAGCGACGAAGAAGAGGCCTATTCGCCGGCCATGTATCTGCCGGCCAGCAATGCCGATCCCGCGGTCGAAGTGGAGCGCGCGGAGTGGGAAGAGGATTCGACCGATCGCCTGGAGCATGGCACTCGAGAAGCTCGATGAGCGCAGCCGCAGCATATTGAAGCGGCGCTGGATGACCGACGACAAGGCGACGCTGCATGAGTTGGCCGATGAATACGGCATCTCCGCGGAGCGCGTGCGTCAGGTCGAATCGAATGCCATCAACAAGCTCAAGGGCTTGATGGCGACGGCGTAAGGCAGCAACTTAAGATCGCTGGACTCAACACGCCCCCGCGGATTTCGCGGGGGCGTTTTTGTTTTGCGTGGCCTGTTGCTGGCAATTCGACGACAATAGCCGTTGGCCGCGAGTTGCTGCTGCGGTTTGAATGTTTCAAGGCGGGAGATGCGAATTGTCGAAGTGTGCATTGATCACCGGTATCACCGGCCAGGACGGATCGTATCTGGCCGAGTTCCTGCTGGGCAAGGGCTACACAGTTCACGGTATCAAGCGACGCGCCTCGCTGTTCAATACCGAGCGCATCGACCATCTTTACCAGGACCCGCATGAGCAGAATTTGCGGCTCAGGCTGCACTATGGGGACTTGACCGACGCCACCAATCTCATCCGCATCATTCAAGAAGCACAGCCCGACGAAATCTACAATTTGGGTGCGCAAAGCCACGTGCAGGTTTCATTTGAGACCCCGGAGTACACCGCCAACTCCGATGCAGTCGGCACACTTCGAGTTTTAGAGGCGATTCGAATTCTCGGACTCGAAAAGAAGACGCGTTTTTACCAGGCATCCACCTCCGAAATGTTCGGCAAGGTGCAGGAAATTCCGCAGCGGGAAACCACGCCGTTTTATCCACGCTCGCCTTACGGCGTCGCCAAGCTGTACGCCCACTGGATCACCGTGAATTATCGCGAGGCCTATGGGCTGTTCGCCTGCAGCGGCATCCTGTTCAATCATGAATCGCCGCTGCGCGGCGAGACCTTCGTGTCGCGAAAGATCACCCGCGCCCTGACCCGCATCAGCGTCGGGCTGCAAGACACTCTGCATCTGGGCAATCTCAATGCGCTGCGCGATTGGGGCCATGCGCGCGACTACGTGCGCGCGCAGTGGCTCATGCTGCAGCAAGATGCGCCGGAGGATTTCGTCATCGCCACCGGCAAGCAGACCTCCGTTCGCGACTTTGTGGTAACAGCAGGCAGATTGTTGGGCATGAAAATCGCCTGGCAGGGCAAAGGCGTCGACGAAGTGGGTATCGACACGGCGACAGGGCGTACGCTGGTGCGTATCGACCCGCGCTACTTCAGACCCACCGAAGTGGAGACTCTCGTCGGAGACCCGACCAAGGCGCGGCAAAAACTCGGCTGGTCCGCGGAGTGCAGCTTCGAGGAACTGGTCGAAGAAATGATCCGCTCGGATCTGGAGGTCGCGAAACGCGATGCGTTAGTGTCCAAAGAGGGCTTTAAGGTCTACAGCCATCATGAGTAAATCTTCGTGACGCCGAGCTTGGGCGCGCGTATCTACATCGCCGGTCATCGCGGCCTGGTGGGCTCGGCCATCACCAGAGCCTTGAAAAAAGCGGGCTACGACAATCTTGTTGTCCGCACGCACCAAGAACTCGATCTCACCGAGCAGATTGCGGTTAGGGATTTTTTTCGCGACGCTCAGCCCGAGGTTGTCATCATGGCGGCGGCGCGCGTTGGCGGAATTCATGCCAACAATTCCCGGCCGGCGGAGTTTCTGCGCGACAACCTGCTGATGCAGGACAACGTCATCGATGCGGCCTATCGTTCCGGCACCGGTAAATTCGTGTTTCTAGGCTCCAGCTGCATATACCCAAGAATGGCCCCGCAGCCGATTATCGAAGACTCGCTTCTGACCGGCCCGCTCGAACCCACGAATGAGTGGTATGCCATTGCCAAGATTGCCGGCCTGAAAATGTGTCAAGCCTACCGGCGTGAATATGCATTCAATGCCATCGCCTTGATGCCGACCAACCTGTATGGCCCCGGCGACAATTTCGATCTTCAGAATTCGCATGTATTGCCGGCATTGATTCGCAAGTTCCACGAGGCCAAGAACCGCGGCGATGAAAGCGTCGAGATCTGGGGCAGCGGCACACCGCGCCGGGAATTCCTGCATGTAGATGATCTGGCGAATGCCGTGATATTCATGCTGCAGAACTACGATGATGAAAAGATCGTCAATGTGGGCTGGGGCGAGGACGTGACGATCCGCGAGCTCGCGCAGATGATCAAGGCGGCGGTCGGTTACAGCGGCGGCTTGAGTTTCGATCCTTCCAAGCCCGACGGCACGCCTCGCAAGCTGCTCGATGTTTCGCGCCTGAATGGTCTCGGGTGGCGGCCGCGCATCCCCCTCAAAACGGGCATCGAAAGCACGTATGCATGGTTCAAGGAGCATGCCGCGGAGGCGCGGCTGTAGCGACCCGCGGGGCTGTTGCAGCCCTGGGCAGGCATTTGAATTGCCGCGCACACTGGCGTAGGTTTGCGGGACCATGCGCACCGCAAATCAATGGTTGAACGAATACGGCGACAGCCACCGCAACCCGACCAATAAATCATTGCACTGGGTTTGCGTTCCGGTAATTCTGTGGTGCGTCCTCGGACTTCTGTGGATCACTCCCTTTCCCAGCGGCATAAGGGCGGCGTATCCCGCGGTTAATTGGGCCTCCGTCGTTGTGCTCGCCGGTGTCATCTATTATGCATTTCTCTCTGTGCCCCTCGCGCTGGGAGTACTGCCGGTGCTGCTGCTCATGCTGTGGTCGATCGATGCCTTGAATCGCAGCGGCCTGGCACCGCTATGGCTGGTGTGCGTGGTGTTATTCGTCGCGGCATGGGTCGGCCAGTTCATCGGCCACGCCGTCGAAGGCAAGCGGCCGTCCTTTTTCAAGGATGTGCAGTTTCTGATGATCGGACCGCTGTGGCTGCTGGCGGATATGTATCGGCGGATGGGGATTCGTTTCTAGCAGACGCTACTAGCGGCCGCACGTGCGGTGCGCCCGACTCAAGCGGCGGACAGCTCACCGGGCTCAGCTGCCTCGAGAAGGCATTCTTCCTTTTGTCCATCCAGTTCCGCGAGCTCTTCGCCCAATGCGTCGCGCAGCGATTCCAGTTTAACAAGGCGACTGCGGGCTTCATTCCACGCGGCCTGGGTCATCTTGAGCGCGTCTACGAGAGCTTCGCATTCGGCGCGGGCGACGGAAGCGGCATTGAATGCCGCAAACCAGCGGCGCTCGAGCATTTCGGCGGCGGCGCCGCCTTCCAGGTAGCGATTCATGGGTCGCGCCCCAGATAGCCGTCTTCCAATCGCTCGATCTTGGCCATGATGCGGGCTTTGAGGGCCTCGCTGCGAATCAATCGCTCGCGCGCTTGTTCGATCATGATGGCTGTGACCGTGGGGCGGGCGGCGAGGGCTTTGAGTTCGGCGCGCGCGTCATTGCCTGCTTGGTAGGCCTGCCGCCATTCCGATTCCAGATGGCTCATTTGGCTGTCGAGGTCGAAATCGAGACTGCTCATGGCTGCAAGCTCCCTACCAAACATGTCTCAATGCTGCCTTAGCAACATGACGATTGGCAGACAGTCATACGGCAGTTTCTTTAAATCTCGCGAATCGGCACATCCGTCGCCCGGCCAGGCAAAAGAGCGGTTCCTTGAGTTATTGCCCCGCGCGGTGACCTTGAAGGGCACTGTGGCGGGCACGAACGATCCAGCTGGTAGGCGACGAACCGCTCCCCTGCAAATTGACAGGTTTTACCGTGGCTCGCGTACCCAAGTCAGCTTCTGCACCGAACGATTCCGCCAAGCCGCGCTGCAGCGTTTGCCAACGCAGACTCCAATTCTCGAACATTTCCTGCACTGCTTGCTCCATTCGCGATTGCGCGCCTACGCCGCCTGTACAACTGGCTCTTCGACCGGCACGTATTTGATCCGCTCGCGCATTTTCGGCCAATCGATCAAGCGCAAGCGTCCGTCCATGTCTTCGACCAGCGATGTGCAGCTCTCCACCCAGTCGCCGTCGTTGCAGTACAGGATTCCGTCGATTTCACGCATCTCGGCCTGATGAATGTGGCCGCAAACCACGATTTCGACGCCGCGCTTGCGGGCGGTTTTAGCGACCGATTCTTCGAAACTGCCGATGTATTGCACGGCTGTCTTGGCCTTGTGTTTGAGATACGATCGATAAGCGACCAGTGCGGCAGGTCGAACTTGCGCCGTATCCAGTTGATATAAGGATTCGCGGCCAGCAGTATGTCGTAGATGTGCAACCCAGCTTGGCGAGCCAGGGGCTGCATTTGACGACACTGTCGAATTCATCGCCGTGCATCACGAGCATGCGCCGGCCATCGGCGCCTTCGTGGATATATTCTCGATGAATTTCCAGATTGCCGAACACCGCGCCGTCAAAATCACGAAACACCTCGTCGTGATTGCCGGGGATGAATATCACTTTGGTGCCGCGCTTGGCTTTGCCCAAGATCGTGCGCAGCACGTTGTTGTGCGATTGCGGCCAAAACATGCTTTTTTGCATGCTCCACACATCGATGATGTCGCCGACCAGGAACAGCGTGTCCATTTCAACGTCGGTGCAGGAAATCGAGCAGCAATTCGGCGCTGCAGCCTTTGAAACCCAGATGAATGTCCGAGATGAAGACTGTTCGCAATCGAAGCGGCGAGGGGGCGTTGCGCTCCAGCATGTCCTGTCCTCCTGACGTCTTCCGTCGCGTAGCAATATCGCGATTCGTTATTACGAATGGATGACTCGGGAAGAAGATTTGCTTACAAAAAAGGAACTTAGGCGTGGAACATAACGTGGAACAGTAGAAACGTGATGCAGCGCTCACTCGGCGGGAGCATCGGACGGCGGCGCGAATCGATAGCCAAAGCCACGAACTGTTTGGATGTAACCCTCGTATCCCACGCCACTCAAGATTTTGCGCAATCTTTGTACGTTCACATCAACGGTGCGTACGTCGACCTCGCAATCGCCGCCCCACACCTGGCTTAGCAATTGGGTGCGATTGAACGTTCTGCCACGGTGCGCCATGAGAAATTCGAGCAGCCGATATTCGACGCCGCGCAGATTCATCAATTTGCCTTGAGCAGTTACCCTGTTGGCCGCGCCATCGAGCACCAGCTCATCGCACTCGAGCGCCCCCTGGTTGGCGTGTGTAACATGGCAACGCAGCAGCGCGCTGACCCGAGCGACGACTTCCCGCAATGAAAACGGCTTGGCAATGTAGTCATCAGCGCCGAGATTCAAGCCCTCCACCACATCCTGTTCCCGCGACCGCGCCGAAAGAATGATCAGCCTCACGGGTTGCAGCAAGCGCCAGCTGCGTACAAGTTCAATCGTCTCGAGGGCGCCGAACCCCGGCATATTCCAGTCGATGATGACCAGTTGGGGCGGCCGCTCCTGCAGCGCGGCGACAGCCGCATACCCGTCGGTGATCGCACGCACCGCGAAACCGCTATCTTGAAGTTTCTGACGCAGCAGCTCTACGGCCGCAATGTCCCTATCGACGAGAAGTATCTGGTTTTGGGTTTCGGCGGCAAGCATGCGGCATGCCATTTGACGCGGCGGCCATTACAGTACTGTGACATCCGAATATCGCGGTCTAATGATCGGCGGATACCATGCGCTGCATTGCGCGCACCGACACATAATCATAGTGGCGCAAAACTTCCGGCCTGGGTCGCGCGGTTCCACCGGCGTCGTTATCCGACGCATTCCACGCGGCAAGCAGCAGCCCCAGCGCCAGCCAGTTCAAAGCTGCTTCGCGCCGGCTGCCGGCCGACATTCCCGATTCATACACAATAGAGTTCTGCATGGGAATCTCCTCGTTGACTTTAAGGAGCAGTGTGCTGAGCGAAGCGCCAATCTTCAGGGCGAACTTGAGGCAATCTGCGGGCCAAATCTGGCAAATGATGGCGGCCGATTCGGCTCGTCAATGGCCTGCATACATTCAGCTATCATTAAGGCGTGAAAAAGCAGATCGCCATCGTCGAGGATGAGCCGGCTTTGCGCGAGAATTACGCCGCGGCGCTTGTCGCGCCACGGCTATTCGGTCAAGACCTACGGCAATCGCAACACCGCCATGCAGGCCTTCCATACCCGCATGCCCGATCTTGCCATCATCGACATCTCTCTCGAGGACGAGGCAGAAGGCGGCTTCGATCTGTGCCGCGATTTGCGGGCTCTGTCCGCCGAGCTGCCGATCATTTTTCTCACCGCCCGGGACAGCGAACTGGATGCGGTTTCAGGCTTAGCGCTTGGGCGCCGATGATTTTCTCACCAAGGATGTGAGCCTGCCGCATCTGGCGGCGCGAGTCGCCGCCCTGTTCAGACGCATCGATGCCCTGCGCCGCCCCGACAATGCCGCTGAAATCATCCGGCGCGGCGCCTTGTCCATCGACGGCGACAAGATGCAAACCACTTGGAACGGCATCGCCGGTCACGCTGTCGCTGACCGAGTTCTGGATCGTGCATGCATTGGCGCGGAATCCGGGGCATGTCAAGAATCGCCAGCAGTTGATGGACGCCGCCAATGTCGTTTTGGACGACAACACCATCACCTCGCACATCAAACGAGTACGCCGCAAGTTCCAGCACATCGATGCCGCTTTCGATGCCATTCAAACCGTGTATGGAATGGGCTACCGCTGGGTCGAGTGAGCATTCGCCTGCAACTGCTGCTTGTCGCGCTCACCACCCTGGTGCTGCCGTGGGCGGGCTGCCAATACGCGCGTGAGCTTGAGACCGCACTGCGCGATTCGCAGGAAAAATCGTTGCTGGCGAGCGCCGCCACCATTGCCAACGCGCTGTCGGCGCAGCCGCAGCGCGTATTCCACGAATCCGAGCGACGCGCAGGCGTTTTCGGCCAGCGCCGGGGATCTGTACGTGTATCCGCTGTTGACCCAGCCTCTGCTCGATGGCTATCGCGACGATTGGGGCATCGCGGCGGATCCGACCCCATTGCCCACCACCACGGGATATCGCGCGCGGGTTCAGGCCGGGTCCACCGAGCGCTATCTTTATCTGTATATCGCAGAGGTCGACGACGCACACTTCGATGCGCAGCCGAACAATGCGCGTCCCGATCAGGACCGCTTCGATCGAGTGGAATCTGACGCTGCAGGGCGCCGACGGCACGCGCTCGAGCTATTTTTTTGCAACCGCCGCGCCGGGTTTGATCGCCGCGCAAAGCGTGGTCAAGGGCGAGGATGGCAACGCTGCGCGTTGCAGCCGAACCGCGAATCCAAGCATTTTGGCTGCAGACGTCCGCGGGCTACCACGTGGAAGCACGCATTCCCTTGAGCTTTGTCGGGCCGCATTTGTGGGTCGAAGCGCATCGACGGCCGCGGCGAGGGCCGAGCCGGCGTTGCGCCCGACGGCGAATCCCGAAGGCGGCAGGCTGTTTTTTACAACCGCGGGGCTCGACGCGTTGCTCGCGACCTTCATCCGCGACGGCACGCGGGCCACCGTCATCGACGCCAACGCGCTGAAGCTCGGCAGCGCCGGCACCTTGACAGAAACCCCGTTGGGCGAGACGGAAGACATCGGATCCCACGTGGTATCGGTATCTTTTTGGGTGTCGACACCTCCGCCATGCCGCGGGTTGTGCCCGCCGCCGGATCATTTGAGCGGCGACAGTGTCAGCGCGGCGCTCTACGGTCATCCGCATGCGCAATGGGTGCTGGTGCCGGCCGCCCGCGAACTGCTGTTGACGGCCGCGGCGCCGATCGTGATCGACGGACATACACGCGGCGCGGTTGTGCTGGAGCAAGCCGCTGACCAGCTGCTGGCGCTGCGCGATCGCGCGCTCACCCGGCTGTTCAATCTCACGCTGATCGCCACTGCCGCTGAGGTCATCGATCATGTTCGGCTTTTGCCACCTGGCTCAGCGTGCGCATTGGACGACTGCGCAGACGCCGCCGATTCGGCGGTGGGCAGCGACGGAAAAATTCAGCTGCGCATGCCCGAATCGGCGAGCGGCGATGAAATCGGCGCGCTGTCGCGCGGCTTCGAGACGGCTGCTTGGCAGCGCTCAACGAACACACGCAATACCTGCGCACCTTGGGCGGCAAATTGTCCCACGAGCTGCGCACGCCGCTGACCATCGTGCGCTCCTCGCTGGACAATCTCGAGTCCGAGGGCCTGCGCGACGACTCAAGCGCGCTACATCACGCGGGCCCGCGAAGGGACCGTCAGCGCCTGCAATCCATCTTGAGTGCGCTGGGCGCCGCGGCGCGGGTCGAGGAAAGCATCAAGCAATCCGAGCGCGTGAATTTCGATCTGCGGGAATTGCTGTCATCGGCGGTTGCCGCGTATCGCGACGGCTTTGCCGGTGCGCGCATCGCGCTCGAATTGCCGCCGGATCCTTGCTTCGCGCGCGGCGCGCCCGATCTCATGGTGCAGCTGCTCGACAAGCTCATCGAAAACGCCGTGGATTTCTGCCCGCCGGCGGCACGATCAGCGTGCGCCTGGAGCGCGTGCTCAGGCCAACTATCTACTGCAAGTCGGCAATGACGGCCCGCTCATCCCCACAGCACTCATGGGCCACCTGTTCGAATCGTTGTTCGAACAGCGCCAGGGCCGCGACGACAAGCCGCATTTCGGATTGGGCTTGTACATCGTGCGGCTGATCGCCGAATTTCACGGCGGCACGGCCGCCGCGGCCAATCGCCCGGACGGCAGCGGCGTCATTTTTACGCATCACTCTGCCGCTGATCTAGGCGGCCGACCTCGCGCTCAGCCGCCGAGTGCCAGCTGGCCGCGTCACCGGCAAGCCTTCGTGCGTCAGCAGCCATTGCTTGCGCTCGATGCCGCCGCCGAAGCCGGTCAGGGAACCATCGGCGCCGATCACCCGATGGCAGGGAACGATGATGGCAATCGGATTGCGGCCATTCGCAAGCCCCACCGCGCGCGACGCGTTGGGATTGCCGATGCGCTTGGCGAGCTGTCCATAGCTCCAGGTTTCGCCGATAGGGATCTCGGTCAGCTCGCGCCACACGCGCTGCTGAAAATCCGTGCCCTGCATGCGCAGCGGCAATTCGAATTCGCGCCGCTTGCCCGCAAAATATTCCTTCAACTGGCGCGCTGCCACCGGCAGCGGTCCCGACGGTGGCGTTCTGCACCCAATCGTCGGCCAAAGCTCGGCCGTTTGCTGGTGCGTGCCCATGTACAGACCGGTCAGCGCCGTCCCGTCCGAAGTGAGCATCAAGCGGCCGATCGGGCTTTCGACATAACAAAAGATGTTCATGGCGTAACTCCCAATGACTGCCAAAGATAATGTGCCGCATACGCGCGCCACGGGCGCCAGCCTTCGGCGCGCGCTTGCAGTTGCTTTTGCGAGCCTGCGCGGCCCGCATCAACATCAAATCCCCGCTGGGAAATGCGTCAGGCCAGTGCAGCGCGCGCATGGCAATGTAATTCGCGGTCCAGGGTCCGATGCCGGGCAGGCGCATCAAGCTCTCGATCTGCTCTTCGACATTGGCGGCAAATGACAGCACGACCCGCCGCTCGCGCCACCGCTTTTGCCAGGCCCACCAAGCATCGCGCGCGAGCGCCGATGATGCCGAGCGCGGCGATATCGGCGGCCGCCGTCGCCGCCATGGCTTCGGCGCCTGGGCTTATGCGATTCAGTTCCGGATACGGCGTGGCGATGGGCACTCCGAATACTTCAGCCCAGCGTCCCGAGATCGTCGTCGCCCCTTTCACGGAAACCTGCTGGCCCAGCAATGGTGCGAACCGCGAGTTCGAATCCGTCGAATGCTCCCGCCACGCGCAACCCCGGAATCCGGCGCACCGTCGCGGCCAGCATCGGATCCTTGCGCAGCAGGGCGCTCACCGCATCGGGGATGGCGCCCAGATCGAACAGCTGCTTGACCCGTGCGATGACCGCGCCGATGACGGGAGTCAACGAAGGCGAGATTTCCACATTCAGCGCGCTGCCGCTCTGGTGCATCGACACGGCGATCCATCCTTTGGCGTCATCGATGGCAACGGTGCGCCGATAATGCGTGGCATCGGCCATTTCCACGCCGGGAATGGCGCGCAAACGCAAATAAGCCAGCAAACTGTTCCCAGGCCAATGGCGGCCGAAATTCCAATTGCACACTCAAGACCTCGGCGCCGCTCGCTTTGCCGCGAATCGCGCGCGGGCTCAAGCCATAGCGGGACTTGAACAGCGCATTGAAGCGACGCACGCTGCCGAAGCCGCTGGCGAATGCGATCTCGGTCTGACTCAGCGAGGTTTCTCGAAGCAGCCGCTTGGCCAACAGCAGCCGCTGCGTCTGCGCCAACTCGATCGGCGATACGCCGAGTTCCGCCTCGGTAACCCGGCGCAGATGCCGATCGCTGATGCCGAGCGATGCAGCCAGTTCTCCCACCTGCGCGCTCGACAGCGCGTGCTCCTCGATGCCGGCAATGGCGGCGCCCACCAAGCGGACACTGCATCCACGGGCGCAAGACCCGGGGCCCGTTCCGGCCGGCAGCGCAGACAGGGCCTGAAACCTGCGCCCTCGGCGGCGGCCGCACTGGAGTAGAAGCGCATATTCTCGCGCTTGGGCGGTCTGACCGGGCATATGGGCCGGCAGTAGATGCCGGTCGAGGTGATGGCCACGTAAAATCGTCCGTCGAAGCGGCGTCGCGGGCCCGCACTGCGCGATAACAAGCATTTGAATCGAGTTCCATGGCATCAGCATACTCAATCGGCGCGGCAAATACTCGCCGTTTTCGGACCTCAAGATTGCATTATTGCGGAGAGCAAAATGGGCAAATCAATCAGCTATCAACGTCCGGATGGCGAAAGCGTCAACGGCTACCTCGCGGAGGGCGCCGGCGGCGCAAACGCGCCCGGCATCGTCGTGATCCAAGAGTGGTGGGGACTCAACGATCAGATTCGCGGCGTCGCCGACAAGCTGGCGGCGGCGGGATTCCGTGCCCTGGTACCGGATCTGTATCGCGGCAAGGTCGCGCTCGAGGCGAAAGAAGCCGAACATCTGATGAAGGGACTCAACTTCGGGGTGGCGGCCGGTCAGGATGTGCGCGGCGCGGTGCAGTATCTCAAGGCCTCAGGCAGCACCAAGGTTGGCGTCACTGGATTTTGCATGGGCGGCGCGCTCACCTTGCTCGCCGCGGTCAATGACCCTGAGGTAGATGCCGCGGTGGTGTGGTACGGCTTCCCGCCGCTCGAGTATGTCGATGCGGCCAAGATCAAGGCGCCGCTTTTGGGCCACTGGGGAACCGAGGACACTGCATTTCCGATTGCAAAGGTGGATGAGCTGGAGAAGAAACTGCGCGATGCGAAGATCGCGTTCGAGTTCCACCGCTATCACGCCAAACACGCCTTCGCTAATGAGACCGCGGACTCCAAGAACCTGCCTTTCTTGAAGCACGACGCAGCGGCCGCGGAGCTCGCCTGGCGCCGCACGATGGAGTTCCTGGCGAAGCACCTGCAATAAGTCGACGCGGCCGGTCGATTTATTGCCGCGTCTGCGGCAACGGTTGTCCCATCCGCGCCGCCACCTCCGCCCACAGCGCCGAATAGATCCGCGCTGCAGCACTCCTCGGCATGAAGGCCGGGATTGGTGCGCGGCGCACACTCATGCGTTCGATGTCGCTCATGTAAGGCACTTCGGTCGCCAGCATCGTTGGAAATTGCTCGCGCGTCTTTGCGATGATCTCATCGTGTAGCGATTTGCGCCGGTCCACCATCGAGAAGAACGGCAACAGCAGCAAGTCCACCCAACCCTCGCCGACTATGAAGTCCCGCAACTGCACCAGCATGCGCACCGACAACGGCGTGGGAAGCAGCGGCACGATGATGGCGTCGGCGGCGCGCAGCACGTTTTCGGTCAACAGTGAGATGCCGGGCGCGCAGTCGAGGAATAGCGCTGAATAAACGTCCCGCAGCGATCGGCTCATTTTCAGAAGCCGCTCGGTGGGTCGCTTTCGCTCAGCGAGGTGCACATCGAAATTGCGATAAGAGAAATCCGCAGGCAGGAGATCCAGGCTGGAGTATCCGGTCGACAGGATCAGTTCCGGCAGCTGGCGCTTGCCCTTCAGCAATTTTTTGGCGGAGGCGCCTTCGTGAGATTCGCCTCTTAAGGTGTATGTCGCGGCACCCTGGGGATCTAAGTCCCATAACAAGGTGGCTCGGCCGCTCGCGGCGCAAAGATAGCTGAGATTGACAGCCGTAGTCGTCTTGCCGACCCCGCCTTTGATGTTGGTGACGGCGATGATTTTCATCGCTTCGGTTTGGCTTGAGGACGCGCCTGCGACCCTGATGTCGGCGGCGGGACTTGCAGCTTCGGGAATCATCAAATCGTCGGGGGATTCGCTCAAGGTAAGCCTCACCCTCAGTCGCGCCGCAAGCCGCGCAGCATGCGCGGTGTGGCAAGCCACTGGAGTGCCGCGCGTCCGGCACGCACCCTGCCCGCAAACGCCACGCACACAACTGCATTTTTCTTCCAATCGAGGGGTATGCCGGTGTGATTTCCGAGCAGGCAAGCCGTAAGCAGTGCCCCGAGATCCGGTTGATGGCCGACGAGCGCAACCCGCTTGCTGCGATCCTTGGCCAAAAGCGTGATTACCGACTGCACGGCCGCGCCCGGCTTAAGTTCGGCGCTTTCCTCGGCCGGCGGCCAACCGGCCACCTCCGTCAGAATCTTCGCAGTCTGCCTGGCGCGAACCAAGGGACTCGTCAGAAGTCGGTCCGGCGCCTTGGTGATCAGCTTAAGGCCGGCCGCGGCTCGCCGCGACCACTTCATCCCCAACGGCGACAGCGGTCTTGCGCCATCGTCGCGCCAGCGACGGCGATCGCGCTCATATGCAATCGCATGTCGAATGATCAACAATTCCACTGCATCACACCGCAGAGTCAGGCTGGGGTGCGAGCTTTGCGGCCGAATCCCGGAACTTCATCCGCAGCATCTTCCATTTTCCGCGAATCCTTCGATAACCCTTTGCATAACGCTTGCGGGCCCGCAGCGCCTCGCCCGCATGATGCTGTGCGAGCCGCCCCATCAGAAACAACGTATCCGGCGGAATTCCCTTGGGCGGTGCGCCGGCAAGAGCATTCAGGCGAACGCTCGCCACGGCGGCATCCTGTTGCACTCCGAGCTTCTCCTGCCAGCGACACAGCGCACGCAGCATCTCACTGGCGGGTTTCCCGTAGATGACAGCCACTGCCTCCAGCGCATAGCGCAATTTCTTCACCTGGCCGCGGACCTCGTGAAACTCCTCCATCGAGGAATCCAACGTCAGCCGGTCGGCGCGCCTGCGTAATTTTCGATATCGTCGCCGCACCAATTCCGGCGCCACGCGCAGCGCCAACTCCGGTGAGGAGCGCTGGGACGCCAGAGAAGGTACCATCAGCACTGATGTCAATTCCTGCAGATTCTTCTGCACCCAAATCGAGTCGAGCACGCGCAGCATCCGGGCGTGAGCCCGGCTGCGTTCCGACACCAGGTGCTGCTTCAAGGGTTTGATGCTGACCCGTTCCGATTTCGGCAACTTATGGCTGAATGATTCCAGCTCGCTCAAGGCCACATCCAGGTCGCGCACCGACCCGAGAGCGCGCAACACTGTTTTGAGCGTCGCCCGAACATCCACAAACGATGCGGGCAGCGACGATCGAAACTGGCGCAGGATGGCATCCAATCTACGGCCGGCGACACGCAAGTCATGCAACTCTTCCGGATCATCTCCCAAGCGCGCACCGGGCTCGTGGCGATTCCAGTCGGACCAGTAGCGATGGATGTTCGCCACCGCCACCTCGGCAAGGGTCATTGATGCGTCCACCGCCGTTGGCGCAGCCGTTGGCGCGATTTTCGGTACGGGCGGCACCAGGCCCACGGACCTGAGGCTGTACGAATACTTGGTGTCCGACGCTGCCTCGAGCGCACAGTCGCTGCGCAGCGTCTTCACCAGCGATTGCAGCGGTTCGTGCGAATCCGTGAGGGCTTCCACCTCGACCCGCTGCATGCTCGTCTGCGGTGCTCCGTGGGGGCGCGCGATGGTGGTTTCGTCGAGGGCAATTTCGCCCAGTTGCTGCAGCTGGTCTTCTCTGCGGATCGCGAATCGCTGTCTCGAAGTGCGTAATTCGAACAGCGGCTGCAAAGCGCGGGCACCGCTCACGGCCTGCACGCGCGCCCCCACCGGCCCAAGCGATTGTTGAAGCGACTCGGTGTCGGAGTTCTCCAGTGTTTCGTTCAATTCCAGACGGTCTGCGACCTCCGCGCTGGCGGAATGCAGCGACTTGAGCGTTGCTTCCGGCTTTCCGGACCCGGAGCGGATGCGCAACGCGAAGCCCGCGCGATGTATTCGCCAGTCGTTGGTGTCCAAGTACGTATCGAAAATCTGCTGAGTGGCGCGAGGTTCGAGGACCAGCCCATCGATGGTGCCGTGGTCAACCAGCCAGCGGCGCACGGAGTCAAGATCTGTGCACGCGAGCTGCCATTCCACTTCGCGGCCATTCTTTTGACCGGGCTGCGCAGTTGCGGAGGAAGTATTTGATGACATTTGTATGACAGTCTAGAGTATCGCCGCCGCCTTTTCACAGTGCAGCGCGGCAGGCAGGTACAATGAAGCGTCCCAAATCGCGATAAAAATAGCCGATGAGCACCTTGAACAGGTACCTGATTGTTGCCGCCGCGCTGCTATTGCTCAAGCCGTTCGCGGCGGACGCAGTTCCCCCCGCCGCGCTCGCCGAGGCCGCCAAAGTCGACTGGCAATGGGGCGTGAAAATTCCGCTCCGCGACGGCGTGCACCTGAACGCCACACTCTACAAACCTGTGGGCCTGAAGGAGCCGCGCCCTTGCCTGTTCACGTTAACACCGTACATCGGCCAGAGCTATCACGATCGCGGCATGTATTTTGCGGCGCACGGATATCCGTTCCTTACCGTCGACGTACGCGGCCGCGGCAATTCGGAAGGTTCGTTCCGGCCGCTCATCCAAGAAGCGCAGGACGGCTACGATGTGGTTGAATGGCTGGCGAAGCAGCCCTATTGCAACGGCAAGATATCGATGTGGGGCGGCTCCTATGCGGGATATGACCAGTGGGCGACGGCCAAGGAATTTCCGCCGCACCTCGCGACCATCGTGCCGGTGGCCTCGCCCGCCGCGGGCGTCGATTTCCCGGCACGCAACAATGTCTTCGGGCCTTATGAAATGCAGTGGCTGAGTTTTACCAGCGGTCACACGGGTCAAGACCGCCTGTTTGGCGACGATGCCTTCTGGACAGGGATGTTTCGTCGCTGGATCGAGTCCGGCACTTCGTACCGTAAGTTCGATACTTTCCTGGGCAATCCATCGCCCATATTTCAGGAGTGGGTCAGCCACCCGGACCTCGACGCCTATTGGAATTCTTACAACCCCACAGCTCTGCAGTACGCCAAATTGCAGCTGCCGATCCTGACCATTACGGGGATGTACGACGATGATCAACCCGGGGCGCTTGCCCACTACCGCCGCTACATGCGTGCGGCCACTCCGGACGCCAAGGCGCGCCACTTTCTGGTGATAGGCCCCTGGGACCATCCCGGCACTCGGACTCCCAAACAGGAATTCAGGGGTATGAAGTTCGCAGCCGCGAGCCTCGTCGATCTCCCGCAACTGCACCTTGACTGGTACCGCTTCGCGATGGAGGGAGGGCCAAAACCCGAATTCCTGCGCAAGCCGGTTGCCTACTATGTGAGCGGCGCCGAGCGTTGGCGCTACGCCGATACTCTCGAAGCGGTTACGGCTGAGTCGCGGCCGTTCTTTCTCGATTCGGGCGGTGCCGCTGCGCGCAACGTGTACGCGGCAGGAAGTCTCGCTCCCGCCCGTGAAGCACGCGGCGCGCCGGATTCTTATAGATACGACCCGCGAGATTTGTCGTTGGCCAAGATCGAGTCGGAAAGCAACCTCGACTCGGCGCTCGACCAAGAGGTATTCCTTGCAAATGGTGCGCAGCTCGTTTATGTGTCCGCACCGTTCGCGCAGGACCAGGAACTCAGCGGTTTTTTCCGTTTCGAAGCGTGGATTTCGATCGATCAGCCGGATACGGATTTTGTCGTCACCGTCGCCGAGATCGGTACCGACGGTACGGTGACGCCGCTGAGCGGCGATTTGATGCGAGCCCGCTACCGTGAATCTCTGCGTTCGCCAAAGCTCGTGACCACAAAAGAGCCGCTGCGCTACGACTTCAATGATTTTACGTTCGCGTCCCGGCTGGTGCGCAAAGGGAGCCGCCTGCAGCTGGTTTTGTCGGCGGCCAATTCAATCGGGTTCGAGAAGAATTATAATTCTGGAGGAGTGGTCGCGGACGAGACGATCGCTGACTCGCGCACCGTGGCAGTTCAGCTTTTCCACGATAGTAAGCATCGCAGCGCGCTATACGTCCCCGTCGCTACCCCGGAAACCGCCGTACCCGCCCGATGATCGCCGCATTCTGCACTCATCATTCGAGCCCTGGGCCGATGACGAGGAGAAATGCTGCGATCACCACGAGCGCCGCGAGAGCCCAGCCAAGGCTCCATGTGATGAACACGCCGGGTCGCAGCGGGCTGATCGTCATTGCACGTTGCATGGCGGGCAGACGCAGCATGCCAAAGCCGGCGCCGAAGGATGATGCCGCCGCCAATCCAATGGCGACACCGGTCGGCATGGTCCGATTCAATGCGCCCGCGCAACACGCGAAAACCCCCGCCGTCGCGTACGGAATAAAGACAAGGCGGAATACCGGCCGCCAGCCGTCATTGATGCCGACGAAGCGCTTCAGCTGCGAGGCCGCGACCCACATGGCGAGATAGTAGGCGGCCGCTCCGAACAGCGTGAGCACGCCGCGCCACAGGAGGTGAGGGTTGAGACCGGCAATGAGCACCGCGGCGTCGCCGAAGTCGGTCACGCCACTGAAGGCTACGTAGCCCGAGGCTACGAATAAATTGAACACCATGTACAGCCAGAAAAAATAGCGCAGTCTGGGTGCGTGCGCTGGCAATCGCGGCAACACCCACCACGAAAGCAACCCAGCGACGAATTGCAGACCGGGGCCTGCCGCCTCGATTCCGAACGGTTGAGCGTTGGAAAAATTGCAACGCTCGCCCCAGGCGGTCAGCATTGCGTTGTGGCCGCCGACTGCAAGGCAATAGCCGCCGTGTCCCAGGGCTTCATGCGTCATCATTGATGCCGCATAAGCAAGAATGCCCAGCGCGCCGAGCGTGAGTGCATGGTCGCTTGGGACATTCTTCTCCATATGCATCTCCACGCCTTGTCGGCAGTGCGTCTTTGTACGCTACATTATCGAATCGCCGGAGTTTATGATGTGTCATGCGACTTGAGTTTCCCGCGCTAGCCTGGGTGTTTTTCGGCGCGATGTGCGCCGCCGCTGCAGCGCCGCCCGATGGTCATCCCGTGCCGCACGTGTCATTCGACGGGCCGTCGCTCGCCTTCGATTTTCCGGCCGTCAAGATCGGCGTTGCGGAATACGAGGAAGGGCCGACGGGCGCCACCGTGATCGTGTTCAGCAAGAAGGTGTTGGCCGCGGTCGATGTGCGCGGCGGAGCTCCAGGAACGGTCGACACGGATGTACTGCGGCTGGGGCTCGACTCACCCTTCGTCGCCGCGATCACGCTCGCGGGCGGCTCGGCCTATGGCCTGGCGGTCGCAACCGGCGTCGCCAACGCGCTCAAGGAGCGAACTGCGGATCCCGGCAACTGGAAAAACATCGCGGTGGTGCCGGGGGCGATCATCTTCGATCTCGGCGGACGGCGCTATAACGCCGTGACGCCGGATGAGACGCTCGCCCGCGCCGCGCTCGACGCGCTGCGCAGCGGTTGGGTCCCGCTGGGCGCGCGTGGAGCCGGACGCTTTGCGATGCAGGGAGGGTACTTTGGCGAATTTCAGCATTCGGGCCAGGGTGCTGCTTTTCGACAATCGGGCGAGATCAAGGTGTTGGTGGTCACGGTGGTGAACGCCCTCGGCGCCATTGTCGACCGAAACGGCCAGATGTTGCGATGTGCGCATCCTGCGGCCGGCGCCTGTGGTCCCATCGCGGAGCGGATCGCTTCGAATATTGCCGCGCTCGATGTTGCCAAGAACGCCAACGCGGATGCGGGGCAACTTGCAGGTCTCACCGCGAATACCACGATCACCGTCGTCGTGACCAATCAGTCGCTGCCCCCTTGGGCGCTGCAGCGCCTCGCGGTCCAGGTGCACAACTCGATGGCCCGTGCCATTCAGCCCTTTGGCACTGAGTTTGACGGCGACACGCTGTTCGCGGTGTCCACGGGCGAGATCAAAAATCCTGCGCTGAGCGGCCCCGATCTCGGCGTGCTCGCATCCGAGGTGGCGTGGGATGCGATTCTAGCCAGCGCCCCAGTTCTTCCCGCCGCTGCGGCGCGGTCCGAGGTTCGTGTTACGGCGGCCGCTGCGGAGCTCTACCGCGGCCGATACGAATTGGCGCCCGGAGCGATTGCCGAAGTTCGGCCGGCGGGCGCAGGGTTGGAGATCGAAGTCGCCGGCAGAGCCAGCCTGTACCTCCCTGCGGATAAATGGGTAGCGCTAACGCCGGTGGGAAAGGATGAATTCGAGCTGGCAACGCCGCATGCCGATCGCCTGCGCTTCGACCGCGATGCCGCTGCGCGCATTGTGGGGTTCACCATCGATCCCGGGCCATGGCCGATTCATGGCCGTCGGCTATAGCGATGCTGTCCTACGTCTACCTGGGCACCAAAGATCTTGCGCGCGCGACTGCATTCTACGATGCCGTCCTCGCGCCGCTCGGCATGCAGCGCTGCATAACCCACGATGCGGAGTGGGATCAAGTATCCGCGGGCTGGGGAACGTACGAGGACGAAGGCGCGCGCGAACTCGCGCTGTGGGTTGGAAAACCCTTCAATCAACTGCCGGCCACGACTGGCAACGGCACGATGATTGCGTTCAGCGCGCGCTCGTGGAAAGCGGTTGATGAATTTCACGCCGCCGCCCTTGCCCATGGCGGAATTTCCGACGGGGCCGCGGGCTTGCGCACGCATTACAACCCCGATTTTTATGCAGCGTATGTTCGCGATTTGGACGGCAATAAACTTGCCGCCGTGTGCCGCGGCTTTCGCGAGAGAGGATGAAACAGCTGGATGATATGTACGCGAGATCATAGAAGGACTCTTGAGTCAGCGGCGAAGAGGGCTTGAAGTGAGGTTGTGATGGGCGTGATAGGCAAGGTATGGGGCGGTGTCGCGTTACTCATCTGCGGTCAGGTGGCGCAAGCGATCGACTGCAAAACGGAGACGATCGGCGCCGCGCCCTTCACGGCCTGTCGGGTGGATTTGACCACCGAGCAGTTGGATCTCTACTGGCGGGACGAAGCCGGCCGCCCGTATCGGCAATTTTCGGCGCTGCGCGAGGCGCTGCAACGTCAAGGGAAGACGCTGCTATTTGCCGTAAACGCCGGCATGTACCTGCCGGATTTCTCGCCGGTGGGTCTGTTCGTGGCGGATGGCCGCGAACTTGTGCCGCTAAATCGCCGCCCTGGCTCCGGCAATTTCTCGCAACAACCGAATGGCGTCTTTCTGGTGGATGGCAATGCGGCTCGCGTGATCACCACGGCCGAGTACGCCAAGCAACTCCCGAGCCCTAAGCTCGCGACGCAATCGGGACCCATGCTGGTCCACGAAGGAGAGATCACGACCTCCGCGGTCATGAACCCGCAATCGCAGTTTCGCAAGATCAGGAACGGTGTTTGCGCACCTTCCGCTGCCACGGTGTTCTTTGTGATCAGCGAATCGCCGGTGTCGTTTTACGAGTTAGCCGGGTACTTTCGCGATCATCTGCACTGTGCTGAAGCGCTGTACCTGGATGGTTCGATATCGAGCCTGTATGCGCCACGGCTGGGCCGCGATGATCACGGGTCGGATCTAGGCCCGATGCTTGCGGTGGTTGCATCTGGCGGCACGCTTAGGCATTGACGCTTGCGATCAGTCGCTACACGCAACCCCTGCAGGTGCTCCGGTAGGTGCCCCGAGCCTGGTCGAGTCGGACTCGAGTTTTTGGAAGCTCAAATGCTGGATCGCCGGAGGATGTGTCGGTGAGAGCGTGAAGAAGGCGCCGACGGTGCCATGAGTGCACGTGAGATTGAACTGGCCGCGCAGCCAGTTCTCGGCGATGACGGGACCGGCGTCCGCACACTCGCCGACTTCATCCTTGAGCTTTTGGATTTCGGCGCGGCGCTGGCCGGCTGGCGCATCGATCGAAAAATTCATGGCCGAGATCTGTTTCGCCTCGGCGTCGTCCCAGTGTTTCCACAGACTGATGATATGGCCGCGCATCTCCGTGAGCAGCGGCGAGGCAGGCACCTCGCGTCGCTGCAAGCCGCCGCCGCGCAGCAGGACATCCCAGGCGTGATTGATGGGCTCCGAGGGCCCGGAGTAAGTCAGTGTGGCCATGGCAAAGATGCCGACACCGTAGTCCGGCAACCAAGCCATGTAGGAGCCGAATCCGGGCAAGCCACCACCATGGGCGACGATGTGCTCGAAGCGGCAATCGGTCGAGACTCGGAGTCCATAGCCGTAGCCGGATTCCGTGGCCTGCAGTACCCCGCCAACGCGTCGCACGGTAAGGTTCGCGGGCGTCCACAGATGGCTCATCTCGCGCACGGAGCTGCGGCGCACGGGGCCATCATCGGGTGCATCGCGGGGAGGCCATGCCGAGAGATGAAAAGCGACATACCTGCCGAGATCCTGCGCATCGGTGAGCAGTCCGCCGGCGGAACCAAAGACACCCTGAGCGAGCGGCGGCTCCGGAAGATAGGTACCATCGGGCCGCAAGCGGTAGCCGATGGCCCGTTGCGCCGGTGGCACGTCTGCAAATCTGAACGTGGAAGAATTCATCTTAAGCTTCGCGAGGATTCTGCTGCGCACGTACTCATCGTAGGGAACGCCGGAGGCTTTCGTGACGATACGGCCGAGAAGGGCGAAGGCGTAGTTTGAGTATTCATAGCGAGTATCGGGCGGCGTGGAAAATGGCAGTCCCTGCTGCAGCCATCCATCGAGGTCGGCGTCACTGGCGGATAGCTGCTGATCGCCCCACGGGTTGTCCTCGGGCAATCCCGCGCTATGCTCAAGCAACTGCCGGATTTTGAGCGGCGCGGTATCCCGCGTCGGCAGCTCCATCCTTGAGAATTCCGGTATCCACTTCGATACGGGGTCCTCAAGGGACAGCTTTCCTTGATCGCGTAATTTGAGAATCGCAAGCGCGGTGAAGCTTTTCGTCATCGAGGCGATACGAAACGCCGTGGTCTGTGTCACCGGCGACTTGCTGACCAGGTCCTGCACGCCCGCGGATCCGACGTGCACCAGCTGTCCGTCGATGACGATGCCCCACACCATGCCGGGGATGCGCTTGTCGGCGGCGTAAGCGCCGAAGATTTTGTCGATTTCCGGGAATGCCGATTCCATCTTTGCAACACGATTGGGATCCGTGAAGCGCGCCGGCGGATAAGCATCGTCGGCTACACTCAAGCCGGGGATGAATAGAAGGCACAATGGAATGAGTCGCATGGCTCAGTGTGCCACAGCCGCCTATGGCCGCGGCAGGTTCGCGTATAGTCGTTTTCGATTGTCGATTTTGCCGTTTCTCGATCGTCATGATCTTAAGGGAGCATTGCCTCGGCCGCCGTCCTTGACTCCCGCCACTACAATTTTAGCCTGGAGCACACCATGAAGAAGTTTCTAGCCATTTATTTAGGTTCGCCCGCGGCAATGGAGAAATCCGGGTGGAACACCATGGATGAAGCGAAGCGCAAGAAACTCGAGGCCTCGGGAATGAAAGCGTGGGGAGATTGGATGTCGACCCATCAGGCCGCCATTGTCGAACAGGGTGGTCCGCTGGGGAAGACCAAGCGCGCCGCCGCACAGGGAATTGCCGACACCAAGAACAGCATGGTGGGGTACGTGCTGGTCCAAGCCGAGTCTCACGAGGCCGCTGCAAAAATGTTCGAGCGTCACCCGCACTTCACGATATTCCCGGGCGACTCCGTGGAGATCATGGAAGTCCTACCGATTCCGGGGCGCTGACAGCGCCCGCTGTGCGACCGCTCACAGCGCAACGATGTCGCAGTAGTTGAAGCGTCCGTTGCGCAGCACGCGCTCGCCGGTGCTGCAGGCGATCGCGTTTTTGAAGATAGGACCGGCGTAGACGAATGTGTGGTACTCGCCGTACTCGCCGCACGGATCGGCGCTGGGCGGAAGATCGCGCAGCAGCTGCAGGTCGATTTCTCTGCCGGCAAACGCTGCGTCTATGGCCTGGGTGTCCACACAGGCGAGGATCGCCTTGAAGCCCAGCCCAATGAAGGTCCGCACCAGCTCCTCGGTGTCGCGCATCCAGACCGGATACAGACCCGTCATGCCGGCCTGCGCCAGCAGCTCGTCGCGGTACTTCTTCACGTCCTGCAGGAACAAATCGCCGAATGCGATTTTCGTGACCCCCTGCGCCTTGATGCGGCTCATGGCCTCCCGCATGCGCGCCTCATAGATCTCATTGGTGCAATCCTGCGGGATCATGATTTTGCGCAGTGGGATCCCCAGGGAATCAGCTTGTCGCTCCAGCAGCTCCCGGCGCACGCCGTGCATGCTGATGCGGTCAAACCCTTCGGTAACCGTCGTCAACAGCGCCGTGATCTCGAACTTTTGCGAGGTCAGCAGCTGATAGGCCGCCATGGCACTGTCCTTGCCTCCGCTCCAGGACAAGACCACAGGTTCCTTCGTCAGTCTCTCGCGCGGCAAATTCACATCTCCCTTCTATGGTTACAGTCTATGCCAGCCTCCATTATGCTGCGCGCAGCACCATCAGCTTCAAGGAGTCGCGCAATGCGAAGTCATCCCTCACACGGTCGCCGAGCCGAACTGGCAATTCTCGCCTGCATGCTCGCGCTGCCGCTGCACGCGCAAGCCCCGACGCAAAAGGCCGACGCAGCGACCGTGGCCAAAGACCCTGACGTCCTGGGTGCGGAGCGGCTGTTTTCGGCTTGGCTCGAGGGACAGATCGCGTATCGGGGAATTCCGGGAGTCGCCGTTGGCGTCGTCAGCGATCAGGAGTTGGTTTGGTCCAAGGGCTTCGGGTTCGCGAACATCCAGGCGAAAATGCCGATGACGGCGACCACGAAATTTCGCATCGCCTCCAACAGCAAACTATTCACCGCTATCGCCATCATGCAGCTGCGCGAGGAGGGCAAGCTGCGCCTGGACGATCCGGTGGTGAAGTATCTGCCGTGGTTCAAGGCCAAGCCCGCCGGTGACGACGATGGTCCAATCACCATCGAGCAGCTGCTGTCGCACAGTTCAGGCCTGCAGCGCGAGGCGGGAGATCACTGGGTGTCTTTTGATTTTCCGACGGCCGAGCAACTGCAGCGACTGTACGGCGACCGCCAGGCCGCCTTCGCCCCCGCGGTGCGCTGGAAGTATTCCAACTTGGGCTTTGCCGTGGCTGGATTGATCGTCGAGAAAGTAAGCGGCGAGAAATGGGCCGACTACGTGAATCAAAACATATTCAAGCCGCTGGGTATGGTGGGCTCCAGTGTCGATAAGAACGTGCCGGACCTGGCTGTTCCATACGGCCGGCGCATGCCGGACGGCACGCGCGAAGTGCTTCCCTTCGTCGATGCGCGAGGTATGGCGGCGGCCACGGGAGTCACCTCCGACGTCGAGGATTTGGCGAAGTTCGAGTCGGCGCAATTCCGGCGCGGCCCGCGCGGCGGGGCGCAGATCGTCAGCAGCGAATCCTGGCGCGAGATGCTGCGGGTACGTTCCGTGGAGGAAAACTGGACGTCGGGAACCGGTCTCGGATTCGATGTGAAACGCGTCAAGGATAGGACCTATATCGGTCATGGCGGCGGCTATCCCGGCAATACCACCCAGACGCTGGTCCAGCTCGATGACAAGGTAGGCGTCATCGTCCTGACCAACACCAACGATTCCAATCCGAGCGACATCGCACAAGTGCTGATGAGCACGGTGGGTCAGGCGGTCGCCAAAGCCGCAAACGCGAAGCCGATGTCTGTCGCCTGGGACCCGGCATGGGAGCGCTTCGCCGGGCTCTACCGCGGACGCAACGGCGACCTTGCGGTCGTACTGCTCAACAAGAAGCTGGTGATCATCACGCCGAACGCGCCGACCCTCGATAACATTGTCACGCTCGAAGCGCTGGGCGGCGGACGCTTCCGCTTCGTCGCTCCCACCGGCGGCGGAGTCGTGGGCGAGGTGGTGCGATTCGTGGAGCAAAACGATCGGCCGATGCGCATGTATTCCGGAGACTCTTGGATCGATCGGGTGAGTACCCCATAAGAAAGAACAAATTGGATGCGGAACTCGCCTGCGTAAGGCGTTCGTGGGCGCAGGTGATTGACAAAAGTAACCTATAGGTGACAATTTTCCTGGCAATGGGAGATCGTCATGATCAACAGTGTGGGCCTACCCGGCAGGGTGCGTTGATGTCCTCCGGAGCGGCGACCGACGAAGAAATCATCGCGCAACTGCGCAGCCGGCAGCGAGGGGCCAGATGGGTGGTGTTGGCGGTCGCGATCGCATCCGCGCTCGGTGGGGCGCTCGCCTATCATTTCGGGCGCGGCAACATGAGCACCGCATCGGGGTGGGCCGTTGCGGCTGCGGGCTTGGTCGCCTTGGCGGCGTTGATCTGGCTGCTGCGGACGCCGGCCGCCGCCTACGAGGCGCGCATCGTCGCAAAACAAACCGACGAACTGCAGCGCAGCCGCGCCCAAGCGCTGTGGCTGTTTCCGGTTCAGATCCTGCTTTTTGCTCCGGCGATCGTCAAGGAAACACAGCATATCCTGGATCAGGGAGCCGACCGGCTGCTCGGTCTACCGCGCGGAATTGCCACGACCGGCTACCCTGTGATGGCCATCGGCTTGCTTATCATGATGGTCGCAACGCTGATGGTCCTGATAGGCGCGGGCTATCCGAAAGCGATCAGGCCGGTGATGGACGATGAGCTCAGCCGCGCCCAGCGTGCCAAAGCGACCGCGAGCGGCTTCGTCGCCTCGTTTGTTGGCGGCCTCGTCGCGCTCGCCGCCGGATTGATTCAGCCGCGTTGGGCAGTGCTCGCCCTGCCATTTGTCATCTTAGGATCGCTGGCGGTCGCGGCCGTGCATTTCGCCATCCTGGATCGGCAAGCGGACGCCAGTGGTTGAACGCGGTCTCGGCAACCGCCTGAAAGATGCGCGAATCCGGCTCAACCTGACGCAAGCCGAACTTGCGCTGCTGGCCGGAGTTTCACGCAAGACCATCAACACGGTGGAGAATGGCGTGTTTGTCCCCTCCACGGTGCTGGCCCTGGCGCTCGCGCAAAGCTTGAGTATGGCGGTTGAGGAGTTGTTCTACCTGGTCGAGAAGTAGCTTTTACTTACGCGCTCAGAGCGGACCGCAGGCCGAGATAGTGCAGAATCCCCTGCGCCGCTTCGCGTCCTTCGAAGACCGCGGTCACCACCAGATCCGATCCGCGCACCATGTCGCCGCCGGCAAACACCTTGGGGTTGGTGGTTTGAAACCGGGATTGCGGCGCCGCCGGACACGCGCACGCGGCCATTGCCGTGCAGCTCGATGCGCTGGCGACTGAAAC
This sequence comes from uncultured Gammaproteobacteria bacterium, assembly GCA_963787695.1. Lineage (GTDB taxonomy): Bacteria > Pseudomonadota > Gammaproteobacteria > Steroidobacterales > Steroidobacteraceae > Bog-1198. The sequence goes on along the minus strand of CAWBDX010000002.1, from coordinate 2,299,399 downwards.
CAATCCGGGCGGACTTGGCAAAAAGCCGAAGGCGATGATCACGGCATCGGCGGCGATGGTCTCTTCCGTTCCCGGAACCGACTTCCGGCACGCGCCGGCCGCGCGGTCCCGGCGGTCCCAATCGGGTCTCGACCAGCTTTACGCCCTGCACTCGATCGGCGCCGACGATTTCGATGGGCTGCCGATTGAAGAGAAAGGTAACGCCCTCTTCCTTGCTGTTCTTGTAGTCGCGCCGCGAACCCGGCATGTTGTCTTCATCGCGCCGATAGGTGCAGGTGACGCTCGGCGGCGCCCTGGCGTATCGGCGGTTCGATTGCAATCCATGCCGGTATCGCCGCCGCCGAGCACCACCACATTCTTGCCCTTCATGTCGATGAATTCGGCCCATCGTCGGCGAGACCCAGCTCGCGATTGATGTTGGAAATGAGATAGGGCAAGGCCTCGTGCACGCCCGGCAGATCTTCGCCGTCGAAGCCGCCTTTGACGTAGGTGTAGGTGCCCATGCCGAGAAACACCGCATCGAACTCATCCGTCGATTCTGCTCGAAGGCAATGTCGCGGCCCACCTCGACATTCAATCGAAATTCAACGCCCATGTCCTCCATGATTTCGCGGCGCTTCTCGACGACGTCCTTTTCCAGCTTGAACGGCGGAATGCCGAAAGTCAGCAAGCCGCCGATCTTCGAATAGCGATCGAACACCACCGGCGTGACGCCGTTGCGCACCAGGATATCGGCGCAGGCGAGCCCCGCGGGACCCGCGCCCACGACCGCGACGCGCTTGTGCGTGCGCACCACATTCGACATGTCGGGCTTCCAGCCCTGGCTTGAAAGGCCTCGTCCGTGATGTATTTTTCGATGGCGCCGATGCTCACCGCGCCGAGGCCGTCGTTCAACGTGCACGCGCCCTCGCACAGCCGGTCCTGCGGGCAAATGCGGCCGCACATTTCCGGCAGCGAATTGGTTTGATGCGAGAGCTCCGCCGCCTCGAACAACTTGCCGTCGTTGATCAGCGCCAGCCAATTCGGAATGTAGTTGTGGACCGGGCATTTCCATTCGCAAAATGGATTGCCGCAGGAAATGCAGCGCCCGGCCTGCTGCGCGGCCGATTCAGCGCTGTATTGCGAATAAATTTCGCGAAATTCCGTGGTGCGCACCTCCACGGCCAGCTTGTCCGGATCCTTGCGCGGAATATCGAGAAATTGCAGGTGCTTGTCGGCCATGGGGGTTTGCAGCGCTTTAAGCCGCGCGGCGCAGATTTTCCAGCAACGAATCGATCGCGGAGGCTTTGGGCTTCACCACCCAGAATCTGCCGATGTAGCTGCGAAAATCATTGAGCAGCTGCGCGCCCCAGACGCTGCCGGTGGCATCCACATGCTGCTCGATCAAGCCGCGCAAATGCTGCACATGCGTGCCCATGCCTTCGGGCGAGACGCGATGAATGTCGATCAAGTCATGGTTGTAGCGATCGACGAAATCCCGCTCCATGTCGAGCACGTAGGCGAAGCCGCCGGTGAAGCCGGCGCCGAAATTCACGCCCGGTGGTCCCGAGCACGCAGACCACGCCGCCCGTCATGTATTCGCAGCAATGATCGCCGGTGCCCTCCACCACGGCGAGCGCGCCGGAATTGCGCACCGCAAATCGTTCCCCCGCCCTGCCCGCGGCATATAGTTCGCCGCCGGTGGCGCCATACAGACAGGTGTTGCCCATGATCACGGTGTCGCGCGCGACGAAGCTCGAATGCGCAGTGCGGCTTCAAGAACGATTTTGCCGCCCGCCATTCCCTTGCCGACGTAGTCGTTGGCTTCGCCTTCGAGATGAAGATGCAGACCGCCGGCATTCCAGACGCCGAAGCTTTGTCCGGCGGAACCTTTCAGGTTGACGATCAACGGCGCCGCGCTCATGCCGGCGTTGCCCCAGCGCTTGGCGATCTCGCCGGAAGATTCGCGCGCCGATGGAGCGATTGAAATTATTGATCGGATAGGCAAATTCCCCGCCCGACTTAGCTTCGATCGCGGCACGCATGTCGCGAGCATTTGCTCGGCCAGCACGCCCTTGTCGAAAGGTTCATTGTGCGGATCGATGCAGTATTGCGGCTTGTCCGACACGAGCGCCGGAGTTGGCCAGCACCGGCGACAAGTCCAGCTTGCGCTGCTTCGAGGTCTCGCCGGGCAGAATCTCCAGCAGCTCCGTGTGCCCGATCAATTCGGCGATGCTGCGCACGCCCATCGAGGCCATGATTTCGCGGCATTCCTGCGCCACGAATTTGAAATAATTGATCACCATGTCCGGCAGGCCGATGAAATACTTGGTGCGCAGCACATTGTGCTGCGTGGCGACGCCGGTGGCGCAATTGTTCAAATGACAGATGCGCAGGTACTTGCACCCCAGCGCAACCATCGGCGCGGTGCCGAAGCCGAAACTCTCGGCGCCGATGAGCGCCGCCTTGATCACGTCGAGACCGGTCTTCAAGCCGCCGTCGGTCTGCAGGCGCACCCGATGCCGCAGCTCGTTGGCGCGCAGAGTCTGATGGGTTTCGGCCAGCCCCAATTCCCAGGGCGTGCCGGCGTACTTGATCGAGGACAGGGGACTCGCGCCGGTGCCGCCGTCGTAGCCGCTGATGGTGATCAGATCCGCGTAAGCCTTGGCGACGCCGGCCGCCACCGTGCCGACGCCCGGCTCCGCCACCAATTTGACCGACACCAGCGCGCTGGGATTGACTCTGCTTCAAGTCGAAGATCAGCTGCGCCAGATCCTCGATGGAGTAGATGTCGTGATGCGGCGGCGGCGAGATCAGGCCGACGCCGGGCCGCGCGAATCTCAGGCGCGCGATCATCTCGTTGACCTTGTGGCCGGGCAGCTGCCCGCCTTCGCCGGGCTTTGGCGCCCTGCGCGATCTTGATCTGCAACACCTCGGCATTGATCAGGTATTCCGGCGTGACGCCGAAGCGGCCGGAGGCCACCTGTTTGATCTTGGAATTCTTTTCCGTGCCGTAGCGCACCGGATCCTCGCCGCCCTCGCCGGAATTGGAGCGCGCGCCCAATCGATTCATCGCGATGGCCAGCGCTTCGTGCGCCTCGGGAGACAGCGCGCCCAAGGACATCCCGGCGCTGTCGAAGCGCGCGATGATGGCGGAGATCGGTTCGACCTCTTCGATGGGAATCGGCGGCCGCTTGGCCGTTAGTTTCAGCAGATCGCGAATGCAGGACACCGGCCGCTCATTGACCAATGCCGCGAACTCGCGGTACTGCTCGTAATTGCCGGTCATGACCGCCGATTGCAGCGTCGCCACCACGTCCGGGTTGTACATGTGGTATTCGCCGTCGTGCATGTACTTGAGCAAACCGCCCTGCTCGACCGGTTCGGTTGTGATCCCAGGCGCGCTTCGCCAGGTACTCCGAATCCGCTTTCAGATCCTCAAAGTCCGCGCCCTGAATGCGGCTTTCGGATACCCTCGAAGCACAGGTCGACGACCTCGTCGCCCAAGCCGACGATCTCGAACAGCTGCGCGCTGCGATAGCTCGCGATGGTGGAGATGCCCATCTTGGACATGATTTTGAACAAGCCCTTGCGAATGCCGCGCCGGTAGCTGCGGCCGAGTTCCTGGCGCGCGGTCGGCTTCCATCTTGAGCGCGCCCTTGCGCATCATGATCGAACAAGGTCTGATAGGCAAGATAGGGATACACGGCGGTTGCGCCGTAGCCGATCAAGCAGGCGAAATGATGCGCATCGCGCGCCGTGCCGGTTTCCACCAGGATGTTGCATTTGCAGCGCAGCCCGGTCGCGACCAGGCGGTGATGCACGGCGCCGGTGGCGAGCAGCGCATGTATGGGCAGCTTGCCCTTCACCAGGTAGCGATCGGACAGACAGCAGCACGATTTTGCCCATTGCGCACCGCGGCCTCCGCTTGATCGCACACCTTGAGAGCAGAGCGGTCTTGAGATCCAGCTGCTCGTCGTATTGCAGATCGATGAATTCGTTCGGCACCCCGGAATCCGCCAGCGCCACGATTTGCCGCAGCTTGCGCTGCGACAGCACCGGCGAGCTCAGGACGATTTGCTCGGCGTGCTGCTGGCGCCGGCACGAAGATTTGGCTTCGCGGCCGATCTGGGTCTGCAGCGACATCACGATGCTTTCGCGCAAGCTGTCGATCGGCGGATTCGTGACCTGGGCGAACTGTTGGCGGAAATAGTCGTACAACGAGCGCGCCTTTTTCGACAGCACGGGCATCGGCGTGTCATCGCCCATCGAGCCCACCGCCTCGCTCTCGTCTTCGGCGAGCACCCGGATGATCTCGTCGCGCTCTTCGGCCGAGACGTTGTACATCTTCTGGTACAGCGCCAGGGTGTCGCGATCGAAGGGTTCGGCCGCCAGCCGCGGATCGATGAGATCGGTTTGCAGATAACGCACGCCCTTCTTCAGCCACACCTTGTACGGATGGCGGCTCTTCAGAAGATCGTCGATCCGCTGGGTGTCGAGAAGCTCGGAGGTCTGCAGATCGAGCGCCAGCATCTCGCCGGGCCCGAGCTTGCCCTTCTCGACCACATCTTCGGGCAGGTAATCCCAGACGCCCGCTTCCGAGGCAATGGTGATGTGCCGATTCTTGGTGATCACCCAACGCGCCGGCCGCAGTCCGTTGCGATCCAGGGTGCAGCAGGCATAGCGGCCGTCGGTCAGCACGATGCCGGCCGGACCGTCCCAGGGCTCCATGTGCGTGGCGTAGTACTCGTAAAACGCCTTCAAGTCCGGGTCGATCATGTCGACCGACTGCCAGGCCGGCGGCATCAGCAGGCGCATGGCATGCATGGGATCGAGGCCGCCGACCAGCAGCACTTCCAGCATGTTGTCGAGCGACTGCGAATCCGAGCCGGTCAGCGACACCAGCGGCAGAATGTCGGTCAGAGTCCGGCAGCAGCGGCGAGTCGAAACAGCGGGCCGCGCGCCACCGCCCAGCTGCGGTTGCCCTGCACCGTATTGATCTCGCCGTTGTGCGCCAGATAGCGGTACGGGTGCGCCAGGCGCCACTGCGGCAGGGTATTGGTGGAAAAGCGCTGATGGAAAACCACCACCGAGGCCTCCATCCGTGGATCCTTGAGGTCCGGATAGAACTGCGCCAGAAACTGCGGCATCACCATGCCTTTGTAGACGATGGTGCTCGCCGACAGCGACGGGATGTAGAAGACCGGGTCCTCTGCCGCCAATTTTTTTTCGCAGCGCCGTCGCGCCAAGAACAACTTGCGGTTGAAGGTGGCCTCGTCGATGTCGCTGCCGGCGCGTTCACGAACACCTGCTCGATGATCGGCAGGGTCTTGAGCGCCTCCGAACCGCAAGCTTCAGGGTCGGTGGGCATCGCGCGAAAGCCCGCGACCTCGAGCTTCTCGAGTCGCAATTGTTCGGTCGAGAATCTCGCGCGCCTCGCTCGGCCTTGGCGGGATCGCGATTCAGGAACACGAGGCCGGCGGCGAACAGCGGCGCCAAGGTGAACCCCGCTTCCGCGGCCACGGCCCGCAAGAATGCGGTGGGCTGCTTGATCAGCAGTCCGCAGCCATCCCCGGTCTTGCCGTCAGTGGCAATGGCGCCGCGGTGCGTGAGTCGATTCAACGAGCTGATGGCGGTCTGCAATACCCAGTGGCTGGCCTGATCGTCGAGGCTCGCGATCAAGCCGAAGCCGCAGGAATCCTTTTCATAGGCGGCACGGCAAAGGCCCCAATCCGCGCGCGCGCGGATCCGCGCCGTGCAGGCTGGTATCGAAAACTGCGATGTCCTCATTCGCCATATCTTGCGCCCGAATTGAAGCGTAAGCCCTGCGCTCAAGGCACAGGAGCCTTCAAAAACAATGACTTAAACTCGGTTCCAGGCGCTTAGAAATCTTAAGCGCCAGGTGGGGCAAACGCCGTCGAAGCGCGCCTATGTATGCGGCTCACTTATACGCGAGGAAGCACCTATCGTCAATCGCCATCGATCCGCGGCGCACTACGTCACCCGCGATGTAGCGCTCCAGCTGCTCGATGTGCTCCGTCTGTTCCTGGATGACGGCCTTGACCAAATCGCCGATGGACAGCATGCCGACCACGCGGCCGGCCTTCACCACGGGCAGGTGCCTGAATCGTCCCTCGGTCATCAGCTGCATGCAGTGATGCACGGTATCCTCCGGCGTCACGCTGACTGCCGGCGAACTCATGATGTCGCTCACCGGCGTGTCATGCGACGAGCGATTCTTCAGGATCACCTTGCGGGCATAGTCGCGCTCCGAGATGATTCCGAGCAGTGTGCCCTCGTTCATCACCAGCAGCGCACCGACATGCCGCGTCGCCATGATTTCGATGGCGCGCAGCACGGAATCCTGCGGCGCGACGGAGAAAATCTGGTTGCCCTTGACCTGAAGCAATTGACTCACGGTCTGCATAAACCCCCCGCTTATTGTCGTGATCGGACCGCCTTCCGGCCTCTTGACTATACTCGCGCCTTTACCAGGACAAGTGGCCATAAAACCATGACCGAATCACGGATCCAAGCCTCCCGTCGCCGCCGTCAGGCCGCACGCCGTGACTCGCCTTTTGGGGTGCGGATCGACCCTTATTACTGGCTGCGCGACGACGAGCGCACCGACCCGGAAGTTCTGGCCTATCTGCAGCGCGGAAAATGCGTTTCGCGAGCGCAGCATGGCGCGCGCCAAGCCGCTCGAGAATGCGCTGTACGAGGAAATCGTCGCGCGGCTGAAGCAGGACGACTCGACGGTGCCGTATCGCAAGAACGGCTATTGGTACAGCACCCGCTTCGAACCCGGCAAGGAACATCCGATTTTTGTGCGGCGCAAGGACGTCGCTCGATGCGCCCGAGGAGATCTTGCTGGACGCCAACGTGCACGCCCACGGGACATGACTACTACCGCATCGGCGCGATGGAGGTCTCGCCGGATTCGCAGTGGCTCGCCTTCTGCGAGGACACCGTCGGCCGGCGCCAATTCACGCTGCACTTCAAGGATCTTCGGCACGCGGCGATTGCTCACCGCCGCCATCCCCGACGTCGAGCCCGACCTGGCGTGGGCCAACGACAATCGGACCGCTGCTGTATGTCGAGAAGGATCCGGAGACGCTGCTGGGTCTGTACGTCAAGAAGCACGTGCTGGGAGAGGATCCGAGCCGCGATGCGTTGATTTTCGAGCAAACCGACCTGAGCTTCTACACCGGCGTTTCCAAATCCAAATCGGATGCGTTTATTTTCATCCGCACATGGAGAGCACGCTGTCGTCGGAATGGCGCTACGCGCGCGCCGACGATCCGCAGCTCAACTTCGAAGATTTTCCTGCCGCACGAACCCGATCATGAATACGACATCGAGCATCTCGGCGATGCACTTCATCGTCAGGACCAACTGGCAGGCGCGCAATTTCCGCCTGGCGCGCGCGCCCGATTGCGCCCGCAGCAGACCGCGCCGGCATGGCTCGATGTGGTGGCGCATCGGGACGATACCTACATCGAGGACTTCGACGTGTTCACATGAATTTCTCGCGCGTGTCGGTGCGCAGCGGCGGACTTGCGCAAGATCTGCATCCATCCGCTGAGCGGCGGCGCCGAATTCTTCATCGCCAGCGATGAGGCTGCCTATACGCAACGTCGATCGCCGTCAATCCGGAATTGAACACCGCAGTCGTGCGCTACGCCTATTCGTCGCTGACCACGCCGACGACGCTTTACGACTACGACATGCGCACGCGGCGAGCAGTGCTTCTGAAACGCGATCCGGTGCTGGGCAGTTTTGATCCCAAGGACTACGTCACGGAATTTTTGTCTGGTGCCGGCGCGCGACGGCGCGCAGATTCCCGTATCGCTGGTGTACCGCATAGGGTTTTGCGCGCGACGGCTCCGCGCCGCTGCTGCAATACGGCTATGGCGCCTATGGTCTTTCCATGGACCCGAGCTTTTCTTCCGGCGCGGCTTAGCCTGCTGGATCGCGGCTTTGTCTACGCCATTGCCCATGTGCGCGGCGGCCAGGAAATGGGCCGCGCCTGGTACGACGACGGGAGGCAGCTGCACAAGAAGAATTCCTTCAACGATTTTCTGGATGTCACGCGCGCGCTGGTGGCGCGCGGCTATGCCGCCAAAGACAAGGTGTTTGCGATGGGCGGCAGCGCCGGCGGTTTGCTGATGGGGGCGGTCGCCAACATGAGTCCCGCAAGATTACCGCGGCATCGTCGCGCAGGTTCCGTTCGTCGATGTGGTCACCACCATGCTGGACGACAGCATCCCGCTGACCACCAACGAATACGACGAATGGGGCGATCCTCACGAGCGCGAGTACTACGACTACATGCTGTCGTATTCGCCCTACGACAATGTCAGCCGCAAGGCCTATCCGGCGATGCTCGTCACCACCGGTCTTTGGGACAGCCAGGTGCAATACTACGAACCGGTCAAATGGGTGGCCAAGCTTCGCGCCGTCAAGACCGATCAGAATCGACTGCTGCTGCATGTCGAGATGGAAGCCGGTCACGGCGGCAAATCCGGGCGGTTCCAGCGCTATCGGGAAATCGCCATGGAGTACGCGTTCTTGCTGGACGAATTGGGCTGCGCAGATAAAAAAAGGCGCCGCGAGCGGGAGGGGGAAGCTTAGATCGCGGCGCCACGGGGTGACCCAAATCTTGAAAAACTAGCCCTTCGCCGCCAGCGCCTCCAGTGCTCGCGCGGTATGCACAGGAGCGGGGCATAGCGGGCGGCAAGCCGCGCGGCCGCGGCCAAGCGGGCATCGATTCTTGCCAGCGCGAATTGGCCGTCGCGCGCGGCGCACCAGCAGCGTGGCTTCGCGGCTGCCCTCGGGCGCCAGTAACGCAATGACTTTCGATTGCATATCATGATAGCGAAGCAAGCGGCGTGCCAGGCGGTGCTTAAGCAAAATCAGTAGGTTTAGGCTATACGCGCGACGGTGCTGAAGTGACAGGAATTGTCGGCTGCTGACACGCATAGCGCCAGTCGCGGCCGCGATGCGGCTTAACGAATGGGTCGGGATGCAGCACCGCAGCGCCTGGCGATGGGCTTTCAGCGTTTTGCAAATCGACGCGTCGCGCGCTTTTCGGTCAAGTCCGCGACCTGCAGGCGATACAGTGTGCCCGAGGCCGCCTTCTTCGGCGCCACTTTCGGCGACAGTCCTGACAAAAGCTTGGGATATTTCTTTTCCAGCTGCGCCCAGCGCTTGTTCGCGGCATCGGCGCCGGACTTGAACGCGCCGAGCTGAACGCCGTAGGATCCCGGCTGCGGCTTCGCGCGGCGTGCGCGCTCGAGTGCGACCGCCTTAGGTGCCGCCGCCGGCTTCGGGTGCCGCGGCGTTTGGCGCGGGTTTAGGCGCAGCGGGCTGCGCAGCGGCTTCGGCGCCGGCGTTGCCTGCGCCGGCGGCGTGGCGTTGGAGGGAGCCGAGGCCAGCGTGAAATTCTCCACGCGAATTCGCGCCTCTTCGGTCCACTTGCCTTCCGGATATTGCTTCAAGAATGCCTGATAGCCCTCGAGCGTGTCGGTGTCGCGCGCTTTTTGCCAATCCCGTTCCTCGTAGAGTTCCTTGACGCGGGCCTGGGCCTGAGCGGTGAATTCGCCGCTCGGATATTTCTTCAAGAATTGTTCATAAGCATCCGTGGTGTTCGCGGCCCGGGTTTTCTCCCAGTCGCTCTGCTGGCGGCTGCAGCCTGACAGGCCAGTGCGAAGAGTCAAACACAGGACCAAGAACGCTTGTTTGATGACCATTTTCACACTCTGACGAGGGTTTCAAAGGATACCGGCATTCTACTTCGATTCGCGACGTCGCGGCGACGCCAAGCTCGTCACATCACGGGCCACCTCAAGATAGGATAATAAGTGCTCATGAACCAACAAAAACGCCGGTTTCTGGACAGCAGTTCGGCCACGCCCGACCTTCATCGGCGCCGAATTCGGTGTTCGTCGGCAACATTCGCGGCACCGGTCAATTCGTGGTTTCCGGCGAAGTGCACGGCGACGGCGAGTTGGAAGGCGCGCTGAATCTGTCGGCCTCCGGCAGCTGGCACGGGCAAGTCCAGGCGCAGCAGGCGATCGTCGCGGGCAAGATCATGGGCGGCCTGATCGTCAAGGATAAGCTGGAGATCGGCTATACCGCGGTGATTCGCGGCAAGGTCAGCGCGCGCACCGTTGCCATCGCCAAGGGCGCGATCGTCGACGGCGAAATCGAAGTCACCTCGGACACCCCGGTGATGCAATTCGAGGAAAAGCGCGAAGCACAAAGCCGGTAGGCGCGCGACTGAGTGCTTCGAGCGACTGTTCGCGAATGGCGACAGAGATTCAAAGTTGGTGTGTTCGCGCGTAATCCCGCATCCTAGCGCAGATTCAAGCCTCAATGCAAATGAAAGAATACGATGTGGTCATCATCGGCGGCGGCATTCATGGCGCCGGCGTACTCCAAGCTGCCGCCGCGGCCGGACACAGCGCACTGCTCATCGAGCGCGCAGGCGCTCGCCAGCGGCACCTCGAGCCGCTCCAGCAAGCTCATTCACGGCGGACTGCGCTACCTGGAATCCGGCCAATTCGCGCTGGTGCGCGAGAGCCTGCGCGAGCGCGCCATTCATCTGCGCATCGCCGCGGAGCTGGTCGAGCTCAAGCCTTTCTTCATTCCGGTGTATCGCGACACCCGACGGCGGCCCTGGCAGTTGAAGCTCGGACTGTGGATTTACGCGCTGCTCGGGCGGCTTCGATGCGGCTACGCGCTTCGGCAGCGTGCCGCAAGCCGAATGGGCCGCACTCGACGGACTGAAGACCGCGGATCTCGATGCCGTCATTCGCTACCACGATGCGCAAACCAACGATGCACTTGCTGACGCGCGCCGTGGTGCAGTCGGCGTTGCAGCTGGGCGCCGAACTCGCGATGCCGGCGCAATCTTCACGCGCGCGACTTTGAGCGACGACGGCGTGACCGTGACTTACACGCCGCCGGCAGCGGCGGTTCGAATGCCGGGCGCGGGTGCTGGTCAATGCCGCGGGCCCTGGGCGCCGCAGGTGGCGCGCGCCGTCGAACCGGCCATTCCGTATTCCGGATGTGGACCTGGTGCAGGGCACGCACATCGTGATTCCCTTCGCGCTGACCGCCGGCATTTACTATGTCGAAAGTCCGACGGACGGGCGCGCCGTGTTCGTGATGCCTTGGGCCGGCGCGACCCTGATCGGCACCACCGAAACGCCGTACCGCGGCGACCCCGACGACGTGCAGCCGCTGCCGCAGGAGGAAGAATATCTGCTGGCGGTCGTGCGCCATTACTTTCCCGGCCTTGAGCGGACTCAGCCCGCGAGCGACATTACCGCAGCGTTTCGCGGGCCTGCGCGTCCTGCCCGCCGCCAGCCAGGCGGCCTTCGACCGGTCGCGGGAGACCATATTCACCACGGATCGAGACGTACGCCCGCGCGTGCTCGGCATCTATGGCGGCAAACTGACCGGGTGGCGAGCTGCTGCCGCCCATGTAATGGAGCGTATCAGCCCCTCCTTGCCGGCCGCCGTCAGGCGCGCCGCAACGGATCAGTTGATTTTGAGGAGACCGACATGACAAGAATGGCTTGGCTCCTGGCTGGCGCTGGCGTTGTTCGCAACGCTGGCTCACGCCGAGGACTATCTCAGCCCGACCGAGGAGCGCGTTCGCCTGTCGCTCGGCGTCGATGCGCACTCTCGAACGACACCAACATGCAGCTCGACAGCAGCACCGGGCGTCCCGGGCACGCCGATCAACGCGGAGAACGCATCTCGGACTGGACAAGACGGACTTCGAAGCCAAATTCCAAGCCATGGTGCGCGTCGGCGAGCGGCACCGCCTGCGCTTCGATTATTTTTCACTGGATCGCACGGGTCAGACCACCGTCACCGAACCGATCGTGTTTCGCGATGTGGTGCTGCAGCCCGGCGATCCCTTGCGATATCCGACCTCTCGATTACGCACCTTCAGCATCAGCTACGAATACTCGTTTCTCCATACCGAGAAGTACGAGGTCGCCGCCACCATCGGCGTCAACTGAAACCGACATCTCCGCGCGCGCGCGCGTCACCACCGACACGCGGCATGTGGATCAGTCCGAGGATCAGGCCGGTCCCTTTCCGACCGTGCGGACTCGACGCGCACCTATGTGTTGAGCAAGCGCTTTTATCTCGATGGCCGCGCGCAATACTTGCAAGCTTACGCGTCGATGATCTTGCAGGTATCGCTGGGGTATTTACGAGTTCGACGCGCTGTACCGGCTGCGTCCGAACATTTCGTTCGCGCTGGGCTACAGCATGCGTGCGCGCGAACCTCGATCTCGACGTCAAGCCAACGCAAGCGGGATACTTCAACTTCGACTTCGAAGGGTCCGGAAGTTTTTCGTCAGAGTCGCTTTCTAGCCGGGAATCCGTCGCTCGCGTGGCCGCGGCTAGGGGCTGCCTTCCGCCGAGAACTCGACCCGATTGTTCGCCGCCGCGGCGCGATTCCATTCGCCGGCCGTGAGGGTGTCGCTGCGCGCCGGATACGGCGTGCCGGCGCGCGCGCGGTGCCCGCGCTTTCGATCGCGACCGTGATCGCGCCCGCGGTGCGCTGGCGCACGCCCGCAACCAAATTCGCGAATGCCAGCGACTGCGCGTTGCTGGCCCGATAGGGATTCATCGAACGGATTGCCGATCAGATCGCAGCGGCTGACCGGGCAGCGTAGCCGCCGCAGGCGTGTATCCATCCGTGCCGTTGCCGACTGAGACAAAATAGTTCCCGCCAGATTCGTGATCTTCACCACGCCGTGAAATCCCTGCGCTTCGAGTTTCGTCAGCAGCTCGCGCAGCACATCGAGGCGGCTGCGATCGAAGGGTATTTCGCCGTAGGGCACCGGCTCCGCTCGCGGCGCGATCGCCGATGGCGAAGATCCCGCGGCGGCTGCGCCCGCCGGCGGCCGCCGCCGCGTTGCCGTTCGCGGCCGCAAGCGCGGCGGTGAGATCCTTGACCGTCGCGGACAGATCGAGCTGCGAGCGCTGCAATTCCGCATTGGCGGACTTCAAGCCCGGCGATTTCGGCGCGCGCGCTCGCCAAATCGTTGCGCGCAATCGAACCAGCTGGCGGCGAATGCGCACGGCAACCAAGCACGCGGCCAGTATCGCGGCCGCCGGCCCAGGGCCATGCCGGCGGCGGCGGCGGCAGCGGCGCCAGCGGCTCGCCGGCTTGGATCGGCATCGCGTCGCGCACATCGCTGACGATGCGCGTGGCAAAGCTATCGAGGCTGGCGACGATGAAGCGGCGAATGTCCACCGCCTGATCCTTCACCGCGGCTTCGATCCGGCGGCCCCAATCGGCCGGGCCGGCGCGGCTGCCGTGCGGCGCCGTTCGACCGCGGCGCCGGCATCGATCTCCACCGGCGCCAGCGCGGGCTCCGCGCATGTCGCGCCGGTCCGGCAACAAATGCAGTTCGTACAATACTTTCGACACATCGACGGGCCGCACCTGCTTGGGCAACACGCCCATCGCGCCGAGGGCGCGTGCTTGACCGACATACAGCTCGCCTTCTTGCGAGGTGTACATCATGATGGGGATCATTGCCGTCTGCGGATTGCCCTTGATCGCCTGCACCGCCTGCAAGCCATCCATGCCGGGCATGAGATGGTCCATGAAAATCGCATCGGGGCGATTGCTCTTCAAATATTCGATGGCTTGCTCGGCCGACTCCGCCATGTCGACTTCGATGTCGTATTTCTCGAGCATGCGGCTCAATATGACGCGAGCCGACTTGGAATCGTCGACGACCAATGCGCGTTTTCGGGCCATGGGATTAGTGTATCGCAGTCCCGAGCCTGTCACGCGCATCGCCGTCATGCTCGTCGCGACGCGACAGCATGCAGCGCATCTTCGGCGTCCTGCAGGAGCCAATCCGGGGGCGGCTCGGACTGCGGCGACTCGGCGCTCTGCGATTCCTTGTTCTGCGAGATCCAGGTCAATGCGGATTCGACATCGGCGAGTTCGCTGGCGGTAAACCCTTCGATCCGGACGCCCGTGGCTTCCGCCTTTTTCTTGGCGAGTTCCGCGGCTGCGACGGAATGCACCCACACCAGACCGCGGCGCACTTTGGCCGTGAATTTTTGCTGCTTTTCTTCGGTCATCATTCGTCTCCTTAAAATTGTCTCTTAGGCACGATACACGACTAACACGGCGTGAGGAATCGGGCACGTAGCTACGGTGCCGCGATGGCGCGGTCCAATCCGCTCACTGTAGGCGTTGAGCGCGCGCGAGACCACCCCTATGTATTGATTGGCCTCGTCCCAGCGGCGCTCTTCGATCGCCTCGCGAATTCCGGGCAGGGTCTTGACGCCGTACCCGGTATACATGCCGGGCGCATAAATCATGTGCTGATACCACTCGCGGCCCGGCAAGCCGCGCGGATCCGTCAGGCTCTGCTCCAGAACCGTGAGCGTCGCATTCACGCGCTCGCGTTCGCGGCTTCGATGGCCGCATCGCTGCTGGCATCGAGGCGCGCATATTCCTTGTCGAACGCCTTGGCGCTTTGTTCCAATTTCGCGACCGCGTTGTCGAGCTCGGCAAAATTCAAGTACGGAACCTCGGCGGCGCGCGGCGGCGGCGCGCGCGGCTTGTCGGGATTCGCCGCCAACTTGTAGGCGTCGTCGTCCAGCAGCTTGGTCAGCTCGCGGGTCTTCGTGCGCATGCCGTCGGCCGAGCTTGTGCAGCTCGTCGTCGTAGCCCGCGACCGAGGCCGCGAAATCGCTTTCGCGCGCCGGGATCAGGTCGCGCCTGCGCGGCCCGCAGCATGATCCGGCCCGCGACTTTGGCGAGCGCCACGCCATACTCAAACGTGGGATCGACGAAACGCCGGAAGTGATCGAATGAATCGTAGGCGGAATGATAGACGCCGTATTCGGCTTCGCCTTCGAACTCCAAGGTTCACGGAATTCACGCCCAGGTGCTGCAGGAACGGCGTGTAATCCGAACCCGAACCCAGCGCGCCCAGCTGCAAGTCGCCGTTGAGCTGCCGCGGCGCGCGATTCGGCCGCGCGTGCCGATTCGTAATTCGCGACGCGCCTTTCGGCCAACGCGCGCGCCAACACGCTGGCGCCGGTTTCCGGATCCTTTACATCGCGCGCCGCTTCGCTCAAGAAATGCTGCAGGGCATGGCTGCCTTCGGCCTGCAAGAAAGCCGCGGCCGTTGGTGTCGGAATTGACGTACAGCACCGCCTTGGTCTTGAGTTCCGCGGCATGCTGTTCGGCCCATTCGGTGGAGCCCAGCAGCCCCGGCTCCTCGCCGTCCCAGCTGGCGTAAACCAAGGTGCGGCGCGGCCGCCAGCCGTCCTTGACCAATTTGCCGATCGCCTTGGCCTCGGCCATCAACGCGACCTGGCCGGCAAGGGATCCGTGGCGCCGAACACCCAGCCATCGTGATGATTGCCGCGAATGATCCATCGATCGGGTTCCTCGCTGCCGCGAATCTTCGCGACCACATCGTAGATCGGCTTCTGATCCCAATCCGACAGCACCTTCATGTGCACTTTCGCCGGGCCCGGTCCGAGTGATAGGTGAGCGGCAAGCCGCCGCGCCAGCCAGCGCGGCGCGACGCGTCCGCCGAGCGCGGCGAGCAGCGGCTGGCGGCCGCATAGGAAATCGGCAACACCGGAATTTTCAACATGGTCTTGGCATCCTTGAGCGCAAGCCGCTTGGCGCCCGGGCACCGCGCCCACGCCGGGAGTCAACGGATCGCCGCTGTACAAGGTCAGATCCTGCACCGAGCCGCGCTGCACGGCATCGGGCGGCCGATAGCCGCCCTTCGGATAGGTATCGCCTGCGCCATAGCCATCATCGCGCGGATCGGAATAAATCAAGCAGCCCACGGCGCCATGTTCATAGGCCAGCTTCGGTTTCAGTCCGCGCCAGCCGCCGCCGTAGCGCGTCAACACGATGCGCCCCTTGACGCTCACGCCCTGACGCTCGAGTTCCTTGTAATCATCCGGCATGCCGTGATTGACGTAGACCAGTTCCGCGGTTACATCGCCGTCGGCGCCGTACACGTTGTAGGCCGGCAGTTCATCCTTGGTTTGCGAGGAGGTGCTGTCGCCCGCGATCGGCGGCTCGGTCAATCGCGCCTTGAAATGCGTCGGCGCGACGAGTTCCACGGACACCTCGCGCGGCGTCGGATACAGCACGGAAAAGTTCTCGATGGACGCATCCCAGCCCCACTCGCGAAACTTCGCGAGCTGAAATTCGGCATTGGCCTTGTCGTGCGCGCGAACCCACATGGTTCGGCTGCCGACGCCATCTGCTGCATCCAAGCGCGCAAGCTCCGCCGGCCGACAGGTCGGCATCGAAGCGCTGCTTCCAACTGCAGTTCGTGCCGCCGCGGCCGCGGTCGAGAATCCTTCGAGTTCGCTGGCGCCCGGTGCGGCGACGCTCGGCGTGGCGACGCCCGGCGCCTCCGCGGCAACGCCGCCGGCGCTGCGCCAGCCGATGACTGAAGCGATGCGGGCGCACGAAACGCGCGAAAGCGTAATTTGCAAGCAATTCTCCTTCTATTCGCGGATACCGGTGCCGCGGTTCAACAGGGTTACCGCCAGCGTGAACATCACGGCGGCGGCGCACACCATGATCCCATAAGCCAGGCGCAAATCGACATCCGAGGTGCCGAGAAAGCCAAAGCGAAATGCGCTGACCATGTACAGGATGGGATTGGCGTGCGAAGCGACGTGCGCCCAGCCCGGCAGCATGGTCACCGAATAAAATACGCCGCCCAAGATAGGTGAGCGGCTGCAGCACGAAGGTCGGGAACCAGGAAATCTGGTCGAAATTCTTCGCGAACAAAGCGTTGATCAACCCGCCGAGCGCGAAGATGAAGCTGGTAAGAAAAGCCGCCGAGAGGATGGCCAGCACATGCGTGATCGCCAAGCGCGTGAAGAACAACGAAATGATGGTCACCACCGAGCCCACCAGCACGCCGCGCAGCACGCCGCCCATGGTATAGCCCGCGACGATCAGCCAATTCGGCAGCGGCGACACCAGCAGCTCCTCGATGTGCTTGCCGAATTTCGCGCCGAAGAACGACGACACCACATTGCCGTAGGAAGTCTGAATCACGTTCATCATGATGATGCCGGGCGCCATGAACTGCATGTAGTCGAAGCCGCCCACCTGGCCGACGCGCCGCCCGATCAGGCTGCCGAAGATGACGAAGTACAGGGTGGCGGTGACCGCCGGTGGCACGAGGGTCTGGCCCCAGATGCGCACGATGCGGCTGAATTCGCGAATGACGATGGTTGTGAAACCGATCCAGTCGGTGGCCGAGGCGCGATTCGGCCATGCTCACGATGCCTTGGCGGCGACGGTCTCGCGCGTTGCCGTCGACCAGGCGGATGAACAGTTCCTCGAGCCGATTGACCTTGTTGCGCATGCTGTTGACGGCGATGCCCTGCGCCGAGAGCTGCGCGAATATGTCGTTCAAGCTCTGCGTCTTGGACATCTCGATTTCCAAGGTGTGGTCGTCGGAGAGAACCGGCGTGAATCCCGACATTTGCGGTGCGGCGGCTGCTGCGGCTCGCGCAAATTGAAGACGAACACTTCGGTCTGCAGCTTGCGCAGCACATTCGCCATGCTGTCGCGCTCGATGATGTTGCCGCCGTCGATGATGGCGATATTGCGGCACAGATTTTCGGCTTCCTCCAGGTAATGCGTGGTCAGGATGATGGTCGTGCCCTGCGTCGTTGATGTTGCGCAAGAATTCCCACATGGAGCGGCGAATTTCGATATCGACGCCCGCGGTGGGCTCGTCCAAAATCAGCAACCGCGGCTCGTGCATCAGGGCGCGCGCGATCATCAGGCGCCGCTTCATGCCTCCCGACAGCGCTGCGCGCAATCGAGTTGCGCCGGTCCCAGAGTTGCAGCTGTTTGAGATATTTTTCCGCGCGCTGTTTTCGCCAGCGGCCGCGGTATTCCGTAAAACCCGGCCTGGTTCACGACGATGGTGAACGGCGTCTCGAACATGTTGAAATTGATTTCCTGCGGCACCACGCCGATGCAGGATTTGGCCACTTCCAACTCTTTGTCGATGTCGTGGCCGAATACCTCGACCACGCCGCTGGTTTTATTGACCAGCGAGGTCGTGATGCCGATCAGGCGTGGTCTTGCCGGCGCCGTTTGGGCCCAGCAGCGCGAAGAAATCGCCCTCGTCGACGTCGAGATCTATCGCCTTGAGCGCTTTGATGCCGTTTTTGTAGACCTTGGTGAGCTTGCGGAGGACGAGGGCATGCATAGGAGCCGCGTAGACTAAACCTGGCGAGGCTCCGCCCGCAACGGCAATTGGGCCGGCGGCGGCCTTTGCGCCCGAATTCGACCGATTTGCGCACTGAAACTAGGCTCTCGGCAGCCGCGCGGCGGCGGCGAGCTGCAGTCCCGAGAGCTGAACGCGGCGCAGGGCGGTGGAGTCGGCGCGCGCTGCCGCGCCGATGAGGGCGCTCCAGTAGGCGCTGCAGCCACTCCACCGGGCGGTGAGATTCGCCGCCTCCGTGGCCACCAACGCGGGCAATCGGTCGACCGTGATGCGGCGAAAAGCGCTTGCAGTATTGCCGCGCATTCCCATCAGCAAGTGGCAGGCGAGACCGCCGCCCGATGCAACATGCCAGGCATAGAAGAGAGCCAGCCGCACGAAATCGATGGTGTCGCCATCGACCTTCGGATCATCGGCGACCCGCCAGGTCGCGGCGTTCGACAAGCGTCCTTGCCAGTGCGCATCGTCCTCGAAGCGCAGATCGAATAGCGCGTAGGGACAATTTGCCGCCGCCGCGCGCTGCGAGCGCGTCAGCGGCGCAACTAAAAGCCCGAGACCGGCCTCGCCGCCCCTGCCCGCGGCCGCCCAATCGCCTGCCCTGGCATCCGCCAAATCGAGGAATCGATGATTGAGATCGCGCATCGAATTCAGATGCTCGGCCGATAAGTGGGATTCCTGCGCCCAGTTGCCGATGAATGCGTCCTGCACGACCGCCCCCTGCGCTTGATTTTGTACGTCGCTTGGTTGTGTAGACGGCTGTCGCGCATTTCGCCGCAAACGCAGCAGCAATTTCGCGCCACAACCCCCTGGCGGCCAAGCTAACTTTGTGACAAATTTCTGTCAAATTCTTTTTGACCCAAAATCACGTGAATTGCAAGGAGGAGACCCACCATGAGAGTGTCCGACGATCGCTATACCAGAGACCGCGAGAAATTCGATCTTGCACTGCGGCTGATTCGCCACGAAGCCCGCACCTTCACCATCCGCCAGTGGACCGGCTTGAGCGACGATCGCATACGCAAACTGTACCGCAGCTACGTCGTGCATCAGGACGCGCACGGCGTATTGCGGCACCGCGGCAAGTCGCCGCGCCAGGCGGCATTCTTCTTCCGCAACGCCGAGTTGAACTTTCATGCGGCGCAGCTTGCGAGCCTGTTTGTCATGTACGGACTGGTGCGCGGCACCGATCGCGGGCTGGAGCCGCGCTATCGCGTCGGATCGCTGGAATCCGGCGCGCTTGCTGTGCCGCGCCTACGAGGCATATCGTGAATTGCATACGCCGGCGAGCATTTCTTTCGAGCACGCCTGGTTTCTGCTGCTGGCGCTGGCGCGGCACGATGAGGTGGGTATCGCGCGTTGCGACGATTGCGGCGGAGTGCGTGTGCGGGACCTGCTGGCCAGACACAAGCTTGACTGCAGCAATTGCGACGGCGCCGCGGGCGGCCGCGCCCTGCTAGAATCCGCTTGATGCAGCCAGGGAATATTTTCGGCGGTCAGTACTTGGACCGCGCCGCCCATTTGCGGCAGGATGCCGCATGGTTTGCAAACGCGCTTGCCGTGCAAGCAGCCGTGCGCTGCCGGTGTGGAATTCGCGCAACCTCATCGCCGAGGGCGCTGCGCCGCGCGCGCGCATATCTTGAGTTATCGCGCATCGCCGAGGAACGGCGCAACAGCGCACGATCTGATGCTGCTCGGCCGATTCGGCGGTATCGACGTGTTTACCTACGAGATCGAATCTGCGGAACCGCCGCAACTCCTGCCGGGCACGCGCTTCGAGGATCTGCGCCTGGTGGCCTCGATCCTGCCGGCCGAGGAGGCCGGCTTACTGGGCTATGCGCGCGCCATGGTGCTGTGGCGGCGCCGGCATCGCTTCTGCGGCAGCTGCGGCGCGACCACGCTCGCCGCCAAGGGCGGACATGTGCTGGTGTGCACGAATCCCGCATGCCGGCACGAACAATTTCCGCGCATCGATCCGGCCATCATCGTTTTGGTCAGCGACGGGGAACGAGCGCTGTTGGGACGCCAAGCCGCGTGGCCCGCCGGACGCTATTCCACCATCGCCGGCTTTGTTGAACCCGGAGAATCCCTCGAAGACGCGGTGGCCCGCGAAGTGTTGGAGGAAACCGGCATCGAAGTCGACACGATCGAGTATCACTCCTCGCAACCGTGGCCGTTCCCTTCCTCGTTGATGCTGGGATTCACCGCGCATGCGGTGACGACGACCATACACCTGCAAGGATGAAGAGCTCGAAGATGCGCAATGGTTTACGCGCGCCGACTTGGCATCGGGCCGGCCCATCGTGCCGCCAAGCGTATCGATCTCGTTTCGCTTGATCGAACATTGGTTCGATGCCGGAGGAGGTCCGCGTCTGCGCGAGATGCAGCAGACTTCTTCCTGGGTGTCGCGCTAGCCGCGGCTCCCAATGACCCGGCCTCATGCGCCAGCCGTCGCCTTGCCGCACCCACTGATGAGCGACCCAATGATAGCCCTGCCGGCCGCCAGCCCAATGACCCGGCACCCACTCATAGCGGCCGCCGACCCAGTTCCAATATCCACCGATCCATATGTATCCCGGTGTGGGCGCGACGCCGATGATTTCTTCGCGCGGCGGCGGCGGAGCCACCATCACGATGCCACCGGATCGTGGCCCTGATCCGGAACAACCACGCAACTTTGCAGCCCCGCGCTGAGGATGAAGCCGAGAAGGCAGCTGCGGCCGAGCCACTGCGCTGATTCATGGGCTAGGTCAGGATACCGGCACCGGCTAGCGAGCACCACCCGCGCGTGGCACGGACCCATCGTTGTGGCGCCTCGACATCGGCAGCGGCGATCGCACGCCGCCCAGACTCACCAGGGGGTGCGGCGGCGCGCGCTTTGAGGCGATACATCGCCTCATCCGCCCGATGCACCAGCTGCGCCGGCATTCCCGCCGTCGTGGGGATAGATCGACTCGCCGATGAGCGGTCACTCACTGCGGGTCGTTGACCCTGATCCAATAGGGCAACGACATGCGCTCGCGGATCGCGTCCGCAACCCGGCTTACCGGCAAGGGATTTGGCACGCCCGGCAAAACTACGACGAATTCATCGCCGCCATAGCGGCAGAAGATATCGTCGGTGCGCACTCTGGCGGAAATACGCGGCGGCCACCGTGATCAGGATCTTGTCGCCGGCAGCATGTCCATACTCGTCGTTGATGGCCTTGAAGCCGTTCAAGTCGACGAACAGCAATCCGACATGCCTTTCTTGCTGTTCGGCATCGCTGATGGCCGATTCCAGCAGCTCCAGCATACGGCGACGATTGTAGAGACCTGTGAGTCCATCCCGATCGGCCAGCCGCTGAGTTTCGGCTGTGCGCGCTTTCAATGTCGCCAAAGTCCGCAGCAAGTGGGCGTTGACCGAGCGTAGGAATTTCACTTCACGCGATCCATGGGACACAGTTCGCGACTCGTGCGCAGTCCAACGCCGCGCTTCTGTCGCGCAAAGTCATTGTCGCCCGCCATATGCCATAGTTGAACTCCCAAAGATCGCGCAGATTTTCCCTAATCTTGGCCGAGCCTGGACAGCGGGGGCTGCCTGATGAATATGTAAGATTTGGCTGACTGATTTGGCGTTAGATAATCGCAGGAGCGCATCAATGTCCTACACGGCAGATCCGCGTGTGCTGTTTGCCGCCGAACGCACCTTGCTGGCGTGGCAACGCAGCGCCATTGCATTGATGGGGTTTGGTTTCGTCATCGAGCGATTCGGCCTGTTCCTGGAGATGGTGATGCACCAACCCCAGGTCAGCGCGCAACGGGGGTTTTCGCTGGGATTCGGGGTATTGCTGCTGGTGCTGGGTGCCGTGGTGGCGTTGGTTTCGGCGCGGCAGTTTCTCCAGGTGGCAAAGCACTTGGATCCTGCCGTGATCCCCCCGGGATATTGGACGCGGGTCGGCGTGGTGCTGAATGTGATCATCGCGCGATCGCGGTGATTCTGGCGCTGCATTTTCTGTGGGCGGCCGGCCATCCTTAGGTAAGCGAACAGTTGCGCGTCTGTTGCGGCGCAACCAAAACCTTGTGAATCTTGGCGGTAACTTGAGGCCCCGATCACCATTTCTGTGAGCCGCGACGTAAACGCTTGGGGGGCTGCACCGTTATCATTTCATGATGCAAGCCGAAATAGCCGTCCTGCGCTTTGGTCTCGGCGCGCGACCCGGCGATCTGACGGCCGCTGCCAGTGACCCGCGCGGCTGGCTGACGTCGCAGATCAAGGGCGCCGTGCCGCTGGCCGTCAATACGCCGCTCACACCCTCCGATCAGATCTTTACCGCCTATGTGGCGGCGCGCGACGAGCGCAGCAAATGAGGCGCGAGGCATCAGCAACCGACGCGGAGAAAGGTAGCGTTCAATGCCATTCGCGAGGCCTATCAACCCCATTACCGCGCACAGGTGCTGGCACGCGCGCAAAGCGCCGCGCTGACCGATCCGGCCGTTTGCCGAACGCCTGGTGCACTTTTGGTCCAACCATTTTGCCGTTTCGGCCGACAAGGGCGTGGTCTTTGGCCTCGCCGGTACGCTGGAGAACGAGGCCATCAGGCCGCATGTCGGCGGGCGATTCGTCGAGCTTTTGACGGCGGTGGAGCAACACCCTGCCATGATCGCCTTTCTCGACAATCAATATTCAGTGGGCAAGGATTCCGAGGCCGCCCGCTTTGTGGCGCAGAAGGCCCCTGGCCGCAGCCGCCCCGCAGCGCCAATTCGGCATCAATGAAAATCTGGCGCGCGAGATTCTCGAACTGCACACGCTCGGCGTGAACGGCGGCTACACCCAAACCGATGTCACCAGCTTCGCGCAGATCATCACTGGATGGTCCATCGGCGGCGGCAAGGGCCGGCTGGCGGGGGGCATGCCGGGCCGCTTTTATTTCCGCGAAAATCTGCACGAGCCGGGTGCAAAAACCTTCCTCGGCAAGACTTACTACCGAGCAAGGTCAGCGGCAAGGCGAGGCTGTGCTTGCAGATTTCGCGCGCAATCCCGCCACGGCGCATTTCATCGCCACCAAGCTGGTGCGGCATTTCATTGCGGATGATCCTCCGCCGGCAGCGGTCGAGCGGGTCGCGCGCGCGTTTCTGAAAACCGGCGGCGTACCTGCCCCAGGTGTATGCGGCGTTGATCGCCTCGCCCGAGGCCTGGGATGCCGGATTCGCGCAAGTTCAAGACGCCGGAGGATTTCGTTTTCTCGACGCTGCGGTCGCTGAATGTCGCGCCGAACCAGCCGGAAGAAGTCGTGCGCACCTTCGACCTGCTGGGCCAGCGCCAATACACACCCGGCTCGCCCGCGGGCTGGCCGGACACCTCGAAGAGTTGGGACGGATCGGACGCCCTCATGCACCGGGTGCTGTGGGCCTCGAGGGTGGCGGCAAAGTATGAGCGCGGAGTGGACCCGGTCGAACTTGCTGTCATCCAGCTTGGGAAACTACGCCCGCCCCGAAACGGTTGACCGCGCTGCGGCGCGCCGCTATCTTCCGGACAAGCATTGGCGCTGCTGTTGATGAGCCCGGAATTTCAACGGAGATAGCGATGCATCGCCAGTTTCCCATTATGACAAGTAGACGCCGCTTCCTCTTAGGATCGCGGCGCCCTGGCGGCAAGCGCCGCGTTGCCCAATGTGCTGTTCGCCCGTACCGGCGGGTCGTCGCGTCTGGTGGTCGTGATCTTGCGCGGCGCGCTGGATGGCCTGGCTGCCGTGCCGCCCCATGCAGATCCTAATTATGCGAGCTTGCATCGCGAACTCGCGATCGCGGCGCCCGGCGCTCCCGATGGCGCACTGGCATTGAATAACACTTTCGGCTTGCATCCGTCGCTTGGCTTTTTGCACGAGCGCTACACCGCCGGCGAGTTGGTCGTTTTCAATGCGGTTGCCTCGCCCTTATCGCGACCGCTCGCATTTCGACGGTCAAAACGTGCTGGAAAACGGGCTTACCAAACCCATCAGGCGCAGCCGATGGCTGGCTCAATCGGGCGCTCGCGGCCTTACCGCGCGGCGCCGACGGACCCGGAGAACGGGCCGTTGCAATCAGTCAGAATGTGCCGTTGATATTGCGCGGCGAGGCGCCGGTGATTTCCAAATCGCCGCAAGCTACGCCGGATGTCGATGAAGAATTGCTGACGCGCCTGGCGGACTTGTATTCCAAGCGACGATTGGTTTTCGGCGCGGTTGAGCGAAGCGGTGCAGACCGAGAAAATGGTCGACGACGCCGGCGCCATGACCCCGGTGAAGGATTCAGCGGAAGCCGCGCCGGCGGCGGAGGCCGCGGTGAAGCCGGCGCCTCCCGATCGGGTCAGCGCGGTCGCGCACATGGCGGCCGAGTTTGATGCGCAGCGACGGCGGTCCCGAGGTGGCGGTCATCGAGGCCAGCGGTTGGGATACCCACGCCAATCAGGGCGGCGCGAAGGGCGCTCTTGCGCAGAGGCTGGCCGGGCTCGACAAGGCGTTGCGATCCCTGGCCGACGAATTGGGGCCGTTGTGGCCGCAAACTGCGGTGCTGGTGGTCACGGAATTCGGCCGAACCGCGGCCGTCAACGGCACACGCGGCACCGACCATGGAACGGGCGGCTGCGCATTCCTCATGGGAGGCGCGGTGCGCGGCGGTCGAGTGATTGCCGATTGGCCGGGCCTTGGGCCGACGGCGCTGCTCGACAACCGCGATCTTGAAGCCGACGCTGGATTTGCGCAGCGTATTCAAAGCCGTGCTCGACGAGCACATGCACGTCGATGCGAATACTCTGGCCAAGCGAGTATTCCCGGACAGCAGCGGCGCGCGCCCTCTTCAAGGGCTGATACGCGCCTAACTGCCACTCAATCGATTTCCTACATCCCCGATGGGTTTACATCCCCGACGGTTTCGGATCCGGCCATGCAGCGATCGATGTCGGTGCGGCTGGCTCCGCGGCCGGCATTGACGGCGGCGGCGCCAGCGGCGCCGGCGCCATGGGGGCGGCGGGTTTTGGCTTGGGCGGAGCTGCTACGGCCACCGGCGTCGGGCGCAGGTCTTCGGCGCGGGTTTCGGCGCCGGTTTCGCCATCGCCTTCTTGGGAGCTGCCTTCTTGGGCGCAGCCTTCGCCTTTGATTTCCCCTTTGCCTTTCCCTTCGCCTTCATCGGCCGCGATTTCTTTTTTGCGGCGCTCTTTTTGGCGGAGTGCGTTTGGCAGCGCCGCGCTTGGCCTTTGCCATCGGACGCTTCTTCGCTTTGCGCTTTTTCGACTTGCTCTTTTTTGCCATGGTCACTCTTCTCCTGGAAGATCGTTCGAAACTCACTGTGAGA
Source organism: uncultured Gammaproteobacteria bacterium (assembly GCA_963787695.1). Lineage (GTDB taxonomy): Bacteria > Pseudomonadota > Gammaproteobacteria > Steroidobacterales > Steroidobacteraceae > Bog-1198. The sequence continues at coordinate 2,273,820 of CAWBDX010000002.1, read as the reverse complement.
GTAGCCCTGAAAAAGTCTGCTGTCATCTGCGAGTGATGCTGGAGTCGGTGGCGTGGATTGCGTAGGCTGCCGGAGGTGGCCAGTACCGAACAAGTTCGCCCGCTAAAAGATGTCTGGCTCAAGACCCCGACGCGTGTTTCGCGAATTGGCGATCGCAGCCGTCGGAATCACCGACTATTGCTGGCAGCTGCGCAAGGGGTCGCAACCTCCATAGCGGTCTATCGAACCCAATTCGCGGGGACACACGCCAGCGCGGCGGAAGTGCTGCAAAGCTCCCTGCATGTTCGGACCCATCGGCGGGGTTTTCAGTCTGTATCTGTTTGCCGCCATCTATCGGCCGCTCTGGGCGCCGCGGGCCGGCGGTACGTCCAAGCGCAACCAGGTGTTCCACGTGCTGGCCTACGGCGGAATTCCGGTGGCCGCCTCATTGGTTTTGTGGGCATTGACGGCACTGTTCATCGGCGAAGCCGCCATCATCGATGCTCCGGGCGCCGCGACCTCGGGCGCCGACGTGGATGGTTTCGTGGCGTTCGTGCTGCGCGCGCAATTCGCGGTATACGTGCTGCTGATGCTATGGAGCGTCGTTCTGCAAGTGATGGGATTCAGCGAAATCCTGGGTCTCACCACGCGCAAGGCTTTCGGAGTCTGGGTGCTGGGTCAACTGTTGGCGCTGCTGGCGGCGTTTTTCTTGATGTTTCTGATCGCGCTGCTATTCCCCGGCATCGTGCCGACTGCGCCGCATTGACATAAGAGCCCGAACTACTCAGGTTTGACCTTGGGCGATTCATTGCTAATGTCGGGATCCGCCGGAATCACCGGCGCCGGCGGCAGGGTTGGGGGCGCACTTCGCAGCCGCTCGATGACCGATTTTGCGACATCGGAGGCCGAGCGCAGATGATCCGCTGCCGCGGGGGCACGGACTTTGCGCGCGCGGCGCGGTTTGCGGGAAACCGGTGCTTTCTTGCGAAGCTTCTTGGGAGCTTTCGCCGCCGGCGCCTTCACCGCGGGCTTGGCTAGGCGCACTGGCTGGCGGGGGCTCGGCTTTCTTGGCTGGCGGGTCGTCGCCGCCGTCGCCACTTCGAGCTTTTTTCGCGCCTGTTTCGCAGACTTTTTCGCGGCCTTGAATAGCTTTCGGGCTCGCTTGAGCGCCGCCTTCGCCGCTCGGACCTGCTGCTTGGCCGCGTCGGCCCGCGCCGCGCCTTTTTCGGCATCCGACTTGAGGAACGGTAGCATTGCTTTTTTCATCGCCATGATATTAAGCCAACACGCGAGACAAGAATTGACGAATATCGGCGATTTCTGCCGGGCAAACCGCATGCGCCATCGGATACTCGCGCCAATCAACCGTATAGCCGTGGGCGCGCAAAAAATCGCGGGATTTCGCTCCCAGCGCCATCGGCAACATGGGATCCGTTGTTCCGTGGGCCATGAATATCGGCGTGGCGTCGTTCGCCGGCTGCCGCTCGGCGCCAAAGCTCTGCACTGCGGGCAGGTAGCACGACAGCGCCATGACACCGGCCAATTTATCCTTGAGCCGGGTCAGCGTGTAAAGGGAGACGGCACCGCCTTGCGAGAACCCGGCGAGCACGAGTCTTGAGGTGGGGATGCCGCGCGCGACTTCCCGGGCGATCAGTTCCCGGATTTGCCCATCCGCCGCCTGGAAACCGGCCGTGTCTTCCGCGCTGTTGCGATCCAGACCCTTGATGTCGTACCACGCACGCATCTGCATGCCACCATTGATGGTCACGGGACGGACTGGAGCGTTCGGAAAAATGAAGCGCCAGCCGCGCTCGCCGTGTGGCATAAGTTCCGGCACGATCGGCTCGAAATCATGGCCGTCGGCGCCGAGACCGTGCAGCCAGATGATGGCGGCGTTGGGATTGCCTGCGGTTTCGACCTCGATGGTTTCCAGCATCCGCGCTAATGTACACTCGGGCCGCTTTGCAGCGCGGGGGTTTCGCTATGATTGCGGCATGCCGCTCACCCTGGATACCCTGCGCCGCTACGCCGTCGCCCGTTCGCTGTTCAAGCCGACCACGCTCGGGCGTGCGATCAAGAAACTGGGCTTCGTGCAGGCCGACCCGATCCGAGCGCCGGCCCGCGCCCAAGATCTTACGCTGCGCCATCGCGTCCGGGATTATTGCGCGGGAGACCTCGAGCGGCTGTATCCCACGCTCAAACTGGAGGAGGATTTTTTCGTCAACTACGGCTTTGTGCCCCGCGCGCTCCATGCATTGATGCATCCGCGGGTGCCGCCGGCCGACAAGACTGCCGCGCTATGGATGACGTCCACTTGGACCGCAGCGCGCGCACGGCAGGCCGAGGCGCTGCTGGCATTCATTCGCGAACGCGGTGCGGTGCATCCGCGCGAGGTGGATGCGCATTTCGCGCATGGCAAGGCTGCCAATTGGTTCGGTGGATCATCGAACGCGAGCACTCAGCTGCTCGATACCATGCACTATCGCGGATGCTGCGCGTCGCGCGGCGCGATGGGCGGCACCCGTGTCTATGCTGCGCGCGCAGCTTCGCCGGCGGGCGGCGCAGGCCAACCGCCGCGCAGCGGCACGCCGTAATCGACGCGCTGGCCGATGTCGATCGATCCGCAAATACGCGCCGCTGCCTGCGCCCTGCCTCGGGTTCCTTCGTCAGCCGTTTGCGTTACGGCGTGCCGCAGTGGGCGGCGGAGCGCTGCCGCGACCGTGGCGCGCGCCAAGCAGCGGCTCAAATCGGCGCGGCTGGATGGCATCGAGTGGTACTGGCCGGCCGAAGACACGCCTCAATCGGCGCGCTGGCGAATTGACGATGCGGTGCGTCTGCTGACGCCCTTCGATCCCATCGCTTGGGACCGCCGCCGGTTCGAGATGTTCTGGGGCTGGGCCTACCGTTTCGAGGCCTACACGCCCGCGCCGAAGCGCAAGCTGGGCTATTACGCCCTGCCGCTGCTGTGGCATGACCGCGTCATCGGCTGGGGGAACGTAGCCGTGGCCGATGGCGGTCTGCGGGCAACTTTTGGCTACATCGGCCGCGCGCCCCGTGATGCGAAGTTTCGCGCCGGCCTCGAATCAGAACTCGAGCGTCTGCGCACCTTTCTCAAGAAGGGCGATGCGGCATATTGACAGCGCTTGCATTTTTATGCAGGATGCGCGCAATTTTATGCACGAGCCGATACATGCTTAGATCCGAGCCCGAACACGGCAATGCCCCGGCGCGCCGCACGATGCTCGCGAAGATCATTCGCGAGCAGTCGGTGGGCCGGCAGACCGAACTGGTCGCGCTGCTGCGCAAACTCGGCCATGTCGCGACGCAATCGAGCGTCAGCCGGGATTTGCGCGAGCTGGGCGTGGCCAAGATGGGCGATCGCTACGTGCTGCCCGAAGCGGCGCTGCAGCCCAAAAATGATTTTTCGGCGCTCAAGCAGTTCGTCAGCGCTCGCTTGACGGCCGGCACGCAATCTCACCGTGCTGAAAACCACCGATCGGCTCGGCGCAAAGCGTGGCTGTCGCCATCGACACCGCACGATGGCCCGAAGTGGTCGGCACGATTTCCGGCGATGACACGATTTTCATCGCCACTGCCGGGCGCGGCGCGCAAGCGCAAGCTTGGGCGATCGCCTGCTCGCCATCTTCGGACGCTAAACCCCATGACATCGACTCTCCAGCCAGGGCGCCGAGCCCATTCTTTTGGCTTTTTCCGGCGGCCTCGACACCTCGTTCTGCGTGCCGTGGCTCAAGGATACCTATCAACGGCCGGTCATCACGGTGACCGTCGATACCGGCGGCATCGATGCCGCGGCGGCGCAATCGCTGGCCGAGCGCTCGGCGCTAGTTGGGCGCCATCGAACATCACTTGATCGACGCGCAGGAGCGCGTACTTCGATCAGGTGCTCAAATTCCTGATCATGGGCAATGTCCGCCGCGGCAATGTCTATCCCCTGTGCGTCGGCGCCGAGCGCGTGCTGCAGGCGCAGACCATTGCGCAAATGGCGCTGTCGCTCAAAACCAAGATGGTCGCGCACGGCTGCACCGCCGCGGGCAACGATCAGGTGCGCTTCGAAGTCGCATTGCGCACGCTGGCGCCGGATCTGGAGATCATCGCGCCGGTGCGCGACCGCGCGTTCAAGCGGCCGGAACAGCTCAAGTATCTCGAGGAACACCGCCTGCCCATTCCGCCGTTCGGCGCAGCGTATTCGGTGAATCGCGGCTTGTGGGGCGTCACCATCGGCGGCAAGGAAACCCTGACCTCCGAGCGGCAGCATTCCCGACGATGCGTGGGTGCTTTCCAAGGATGCATTCTCACATCCGCGCGCCGCCCGAGCGCCATACCATCGGATTCGCCCAAGGGCGTCCCGGACAGCCTCGATGGCGAGCGCCTTGTCCGCCGTCGCCGATCATCGAGGAGCTCGAAGCGCTGGCCGGCCCCTTCGGCATCGGCCGCGGCATTCACCTGGGCGATACCGTCATCGGCACCAAAGGCCGGGTCGCCTTCGAAGCGCCTGCCGCCGAAGTGCTGCTGACGGCGCATCGCGAACTGGAGAAATTGGTATTGACCGGCAAGCAGGCGCGCATCAAGGAAACGCGTGGCGCAGCCTTACGGCGACCTGGTGCACGAGGGCCAACACTTGGATCCGGTGTGCCGCGACATCGAAGCGCTGCTCGAGTCCTCGCCAAGCGCGGGTCAGCGGCGAGGTACAGGTGCTGTTCCGGCCGGGTTCGCGTGTTCGTCGAAGGCGTGAGCTTCGCCCTACTCGCTGATGGCGGCCTCCAAGGGCGTGTACGGCGAATCCGCGGGCGAATGGACGCCGACCGACGCCTTGGGCTATTCGAAAATGCTGGCGCTGACGGGCGTGTTTTACAAGCGCGCCGGCGGCGCCAAGGCGCGAATCATGAACAGCATGCGCACGGTGGTCGTCGACAAAATCGCTTCGGTGACGCAAGCCTGCGGTTTGTCGCATGAGATGCGCATCGCCGCCGGAAATTCCCTGCGAGGAAGGCCTGGTGTTGGTGGTCGAGATTCTGAACAACAAGGCGAACTACAACACCTTGGAGCTCACCAGCGGCCGCATGGCGAAAGTGGTGCGCGGCGACATCGTGGTCGGCGCGCTGGGACACCGCAAGGCGCTGTTCGGCTATTCGGGCCACATTCCCGCAGACGCTCAAACCCGGCGACGTCATTCAAATGCTGAACATCGGCGGCGTGCTCGGCATCTGCGATTCGGCGACGCAGGACAAGGGCAAGCCCTTCGACTGCAAGGTGTTGGGCACGGTGCTGACTTTTCCCTATCTCGGCGAGCGCATCGGCGTGCCCGCCAAGGTGGGATACAAGGCCTTGGACTACGACGCGGCGCTCGAACGCGCGCGGCGTGCCGGTCGTGGCGCTCGCCGGCACTTGCATGGAGGCGGGCAAGACTGCCGCCGCCTCCGCCATCATCGCGCGCATGCGCCATCGCGGACTCGATCGTCGATGCCTTCAAGGCGACCGGCGTTTCCCTGCGCCGCGACATCATGGCCTTCGAGGATTCCGGCGCCCGGCGCACGATGCTGTTCACCGACTTGGGGATGGTGACCACCACCGCGAAATGCGGTCCGGCGCTGACGCGCACCATGCTCACGGAAATGGCCGCCGGGCCAACCGGACGCCATCGTGTTCGAATTGGGCGATGGCCTGCTTGGGAACCTATGGCGTGGAATCCATCCTGCGCCAGCCCGACATCAAGGCGGCGCTGACCGCCGTGGTGCTGTCGGCCAACGATCCGGTCGCCGCCTGGGGCGGCGTCAAATTGCTGCGCGAACGCTTCGGCATCGAGCCCTGCGTGGTGACCGGGCCCGCGACCGACAATCAGGTGGGCATCGAAATCATTCGCGAGCAGATGAATGTCGAGGCCTTCAATGCCATCAGCCATCCGGCGGATCTCGGCGATCACATCATCGCCTCGCTGGGACTGCGCAATGTGCGGCGAGTCCAAGGTAGCCGGCGAATGAGCGCGGCCACGCCGGCGATCGTGCTCGGCGGCACCGGCTATGTGGCCGGCGAGTTGCTGCGCCTGATCGCGGGTCATCCGCAGCTCAAGGTCGCGGCCATCCTGTCGGACAGCCAGCCCGGCGCGCCGGTCGCCGGGCGCGTTCGCGCATTTGCGCAGCGCCTATCCGGATCTCAAATTCGCCGCTGCCCGAGGAAATCGAAAGCGATCATTCGCCGCGACGCCGGTGTCGGCGCTGTTTTCCGCCGCGCCGCACGGCGTTTCCGCCGCCATCGTCGACCGGCTGCTGGCGAAGCCGCGGCCGCGCGGGCACGCGCGTGCATTGCGTGGATATTTCCGCGGACTTTCGCTATGCCAGCCAGGCCGCCTACGAAGCGGTGTACAAGCATGCGCACGGCGCGCCGGCGAGAATTCGCGAATTCACCTGTGCGGTGCCCGAGCATCTGCAGAAATCGCCGACGCCGCATGTCGCGCATCCCGGCTGTTTTGCGACCGCCACGCTGCTCGCCAGCGTGCCGTTGCTGGCGCTGGGCTTGACCGACACGCGGCTGTTCGTCACCGGCATCACCGGCAGCACCGGCTCCGGCCGCAAACCGGTCGAAGGCACGCATCATCCGCATCGGCACAGCGATCTTCTACACCTACGGCGCCTTGAGCCACCGGCACGTGCCCGAGATCACCGCCTGCGCGAAGCTGGCGACGGGCATCGAGGCGGAATTCAATTTCGTGCCGCATTCCGGACCCTTCGCGCGCGGCATCCACGTCACCGTGCAGGCCAGCCTGAAGAAATCGATCAGCACCGCGCAGGCGCTGGAGGCGCTGCAGCCGTACTACAAGGACTGCCCGTTCGTGCGCGTCGCCGAGGCGGCGCCGCGCGTCAAGGATGTGGCGACCAGCAATTACGCGAACTTGAGCGCCGTGACCAACGGCAATTCCATTGCCGTCATGTCGGTGCTCGACAATCTGAACAAGGGCGCCGCCGGCGGCGCGATTCAGTGGATGAACCGGCTGTTGGGCTTGCCGAAACCGCCGGCCTCACGGCCCCGGCACCCGGATGGACCTGAGGGGAAATATGGCAGCGACAAATCCCACGGCGGCGGCGCATTCGCGGCCACTTGGCGCAGGTGTTTGCGCAATACCCGATCGAGGTGGCGCATGGCGAAGGCGTGTGGCTGCATGCGCGCGACGGCCGCAAGATTCTGGATTTCTACGGCGGCCACGCGGTGGCGGGCTTGGGCTACGGCCATCCGCGCTGGCTGGCCGCGCTCGAGCGCCAGGCGCGGCAGATGGCGTTTCAAACCAATGCGCTGCCGATGGTGCATTCGCGAGCGCGCCGCCGCGCGCCTGGCGAAGTTCGTGGGCTTGGGCTTCGATACGGTGTTTCTGGATCAACAGCGGCGCCGAGGCCAATGAGAATGCGCTGAAGCTGGCATTCAAAATCACCGGCCGCAGCAAGGCGGTGGCGCTGGAACAGAGTTTCCACGGCCGAACCGCGGCCGCCGGCGCGGTGACCTGGGGCGCGCTCGAAAAATGGTACGGCTTTCCGCGCACGCCCTTCGATGTGCGCTTCACGCCGCGCGACAATCCCGACGCGGTCGAGCAGAGCCATCGATCGCGACACGGCGGCGGTCATCGTCGAACCGATGCAAGGCGTGGGCGGCGCCTACGATGTGGGCAAGCCGATGCTGGAGGCGCTGCGCCGGCGCTGCGATGAGGTGGGCGCGATTCTGATATTCGACGAAGTGCAATGCGGAATGGGCCGCACCGGCGCGCCCTTCGCCGCCAATTTCTACGGCGTCACCCCGGACATCATCACCGCGGCCAAGGCGCTTGGGCAACGGCTTTCCGGTGTCGGCGCTGCTGCTGTCGCGGCGCATCGCCAGCCAGCTCAAGTACGACGACATGGGCACGACATTCGGCGGCGGGCCCATGGCCTGCGCCGTCGCCGAAGCGGTGATCGACACCATCGAGTCGGAATCGCTGCTGGCCAATGTGCGCCAGGTATCGGCGTACATCCGCTCGAGCTGCATCATCGGCCCGGTCACCGGCGTGCAGGGCGCGGGATTTTTGTTGGGCCTGAAGACCTCGCGTCCCGCCGAAGGAAGTGCAGGCGGCGCTGCTCGCAAAGAACATTCTCACCGGCACGCAGCGCGCGATCCGCACATTCTGCGCTTGCTGCCGGCGTACATCTTGAACGAAGGCCACGTGGATCACCTTGAGCGATGCGCTGGCGAAGATTTCCGCATGAAACGCTTTCTCGATCTGGCCGATTTCAGCCGCGAGCAGATCCTCGATCTGCTGGCGCTGGCGCAAGCGCTGCAGGACAAGCCCGAGCCGCGGGCGCTCGCGGGCAAGATCTTGGGCCTGGTGTTCTTCAACCCATCGCTGCGCACTCTGGCCTCCTTCCAGGCCGGCATGGCGCGCCTCGGCGGCAGCGCGTTCGTGATCACACCCGGGATCAGGGCACCTGGCAGCTGGAGACCCGGCCGAATGCCATCATGAAGGGCGCGGCCGCCGAGCATATCCGCGAAGGCATCCCGGTGCTGGCCTCGTATTGCGACGCGCTGGGCGTGCGCGCATTTGCCGACGGCAAGAATCTGCGACAGCGATCTTGAATGAAACGCTTGTTCGGCATGATCGATGAGCTGTGCGACAAGCCGCTGATCAACATGGAATCCGCCATGAATCATCCCTGCCAAGCGCTGGCGGACTGGCGCACCCTGGATGAGCTCAAGATTCCGACCCGCGCCAAGTTCGTCTTGAGCTGGGCCTATCATCCGAAGGCCGCTGCCGCTGGCCGTGCCGGCGGCGACGGTGCACATGGCCGCGATGCGCGGCATGGAAGTCGTGGTGCTGCGGCCGGAAGGATTCGCGCTGCCTGCAGCAAATCATGGAGAAGGCGCGCGTGCGCGGCCGCCGCTGCCGGCGGTTCGGTGACCGAGACCTCGGATCGCGCCGCGGCGCTCGAGCGGCGCGAGCGTGCTGTATGCCAAGGAGTGGGGCACGACCACGTACTACGGCGATGTGGAAGCGGACTCGCGGTTGCGCGCGGACCTCTCCGATTGGTGCGTGCGCGAGCGCTGGTTCGCAGGACGCCCTGCCCGATGCCAAGCTCATGCACTGCCTGCCGGTGCGCCGCAATGTCGCGGTGGCCGATGAAGTTCTCGACGGCCCGCGCGCGGTGGTCAAGCGCGAGGCCTTCAACCGGCTGGCGGTGCAGATGGCTGTTCTGCATCGCATGCTGGCCTGAGTTTTCTGTCGACCCCGTCGAGCTGTTGCGGAGTACTTTCTAAATGATCATGAGCCGACCCGATCCTTCCGTCGCCGTGCGCGCGCTCAAGAGCGCGGCGCCGTACATCCGCATGTACAAGAACAAGATCTTCGTCATCAAGGCGGGCGGCGCGGTGTTCAGCGACGAGACTTCCACGCGCGGCTTGATCGAGCAGGTCGCGATCCTGCACCAGGTCGGCATCAAGACCGTGCTGGTGCACGGCGGCGGCCCGCAGCTCGACAATCTGCAGGCGACGCTTGGGCCTCGACACGCGCATGGTCAACGGCCGGCGCGTCACCGATCAGAAATCGATCGACGTGACCGCCATGGCGCTCAACGGCTTGATCAACACGCGGATTTTGGCCATTTGCCGCGCGCTCGATATCGAGGCGATCGGCTTGAGCGGCGTCGATGCCGGATTGATTCGCGCGCACAAGCGCCCGCCGGTGCCGATCGCGAGGGCTCGAACGAGACCGTGGACTACGGATTCGTGGGCGACATCGATTCGGTCAATTCGGCGGTGCTCGAGAAACTGCTCGAGAACGGACTTGATGCCGGTGGTCAGTCCCCTGTCGGCGGACTCCAACGGCACATTGCTCAATATCAATGCCGACACCGTGGCGGCAGCCATCGGCGGCGCGCTGTCGGCGGAAAAGCTGGTGCTGTGCACCGGCGCGCCGGGAATTCTCGAGCGCGTCGATGAGCCCGGCTCGGTGATTTCCTACACGGACATCCTGGGGTTGAAGCGCCTGCGCGGACCAAGGCAGCTTGAAGGACGGCATGCTGCCGAAGGCGACCGCCATCGAAAACGCGATTCGCGGCGGCGTGCGCCGCGTGCATGTCATCAGCTACAAGTCCCCGCGACAGTTTGCTCGCGGAAATCTTCACCAACGAAGGCACCGGCACGCTGGTGGTCGCGGACCTGAAGGCCTTGAGCCCGGCGGAACAGCTGCGCGCAGTCATGAGGCGCATCGTCATGACCCGGCTCTGGGACAAGGGAACCTCCGCTCGACGCGCGCGTGCTCGAATACACCGCGGGCGATGACCATGTGCTGGACAATCGCCTGGTGCGCTACGACATCCGCGCCTCCATCGCGCATGCGGAAATGCTCGGCGAGCAGGGACTGCTGTCCGCTCGCGGATCTTGCGGCGATTCGCGGACGGCTTGACGGCCATCGGCGAGGAGCACGCGCAGGGGCAGTGGCGCATCTCGCTCGAGCAGGAGGATTGCCAGACCGCGATCGAGAATCTGCTCACGGCGCGCATCGGCGCGGCCGGCGGCCGCTTGCATGCCGGGCCGCTCGCGAAACGATCAGGTGCTGGCCGCGTTGCGGCTCTACATGCGCGATGCCGCGACAGATCTTGAAGCGCGGCGCGATCGCGGTGGCGGACGCGCTCGATGCCTTGGCGCCAGCGCCACGGCGATCATGGCGCTTCCCGGCTACACCCACATGCAGCAGGCCATGCCGAGCAGCGTCGCGCTTTGGGCCGCGGGGTTCGCGGCCGAATTGCGCGACGATGCCGAAGGTCTCGCATTCAGCACAACGGCGCATCGGCAAGAACCCGTTGGGGTCCGCGGCCGGATTTCGGCACGCCGAATCTCGACCATCAACCGCGAAGCCACGCGGCGGCGTCTCGGCTTTGCGGTCACCCAGGAGCCGGTCACGGCGGTGCAGTTGTCGCGCGGCAAAGCCGAGGCGCAGCTGCTGTTCGAAATCACCCTGCTGGCGCAGGATCTGGCGAGGCTCGCCGCCGATCTGTTGCTGTTTTATACTCAGGAATTCGGCTACGTGAGTCTGCCGGAGAGCTTTACCACCGGCTCCTCGATCATGCCGCAAAAGCGCAATCCCGATGTCTTCGAGCTGATGCGCGGGCGCAGCGCCGTGGCGCAGGCGGCGCTGAACGAGGTGCTCGGCATCACGCAAAAACTCACCTCGGGCTATCACCGCGATTTGCAGCTGATCAAGCCGCCGCTTGTTCCGCGGCATCGATTCCTGTCTGCAGACCTTGGCGATTCTGCCGAGCGCGCTCGACGGCGTGCGCTTTCGGCCGGAGAACATCCGGCTCGATCCGCAGCATTCACGCCGCCGCCGCGGCGAATGCGTTGGTGGCCAAGGAAGGCATTCCGTTTCGCGAGGCCTACCGGCGCATGGCCGCAAAACTCAAGGATCAACGAATGAGCATTTGGCGCAGCTTGTTGACCCGTCGAGGAATTGAACGGCAACCGCGGGGAACGCTGATCGAGCACATCTCGGTATCCTGTTCACCGAAATCGGCGACGACTTCGTTCGCGGCACCATGCCCGTGGATGCGCGCACCATGCAGCCCTACGGGCTGCTGCACGGCGGAGCTTCGGTGGCGCTTGCCGAAACCTTGGGCAGCATGGGCGCGGCCATGTGCGTCGACGCCAACGAGTACCAGGTCGTGGGCCAGGAAATCAACGCCAATCATGTGCGCGCGGCGCGCAGCGGCCTGGTGACCGGCACCGCGCGGCCGGTGCATCTCGGCGGCCGCACCCATGTCTGGGCCATCGACATCGTCAATGACGGACCAAAAGCTGGTTTGCATTTCGCGCATTGACCATGGCGGTCATCAAACGCGGCGCCCTCGCGCCGTGAGATTCGCGCTGGCATTTGCCACCTGAAGAGGCGTATCTTTCGCGCCATGAAAAAAGCCAACATTCGATTCTTGTCGCCAGACCTGCAGCCTGTGGGTACTGGTCGCAGCCGCTTCCCTTGGCGTCGTGTCCCTCGCCGCGGCGCAAACTCCTGCGCATCCGCCGGATCAACCGCCGGCGCCGAAGCCCCGGCCGGCCCGCCCGGCGCCGATCCGGCGCCGGCGCCCTCGCCCGATCAAGCCAGCTACTTGTTCGGCCTGATGTTCGGCGCGCAAATGCACAACGCCGGCATCGGCACCGATGTCGTGATCGACGCCGTCAACCGCGGGCATGAAGGACGGCTTGCAGGGCAAGCAACCCACACCTGCCGATCAGCAGCAAATGCAGGCGTACGCGCGCTCGATGCAGGCGAGCATGGTCGCCCGCAATCAAACGGCGGCGAAGGAATTCCTCGCACGTAACGCGCAGGAAAAGGGCGTGGTGACCACCGCCTCGGGTCTGCAATATAAAATCCTCGCGCCGGGAGACAAGAAGGCGCCCGCCATCGAACCCACCGACAAAGTGACCGTGGAGTATCGCGGCAAACTGATCGATGGCACGGAATTCGACAGTTCGTATTCGCGCGGCGTGCCGGCAACATTTCCGGTCAACGGCGTGATCAAGGGTTGGCAGGAAGCGCTGGTGCTGATGAAGCCGGGCGCGAAATGGCAGCTGTTCGTACCGCCGGCACTTGCCTATGGCGCTAATCCAAGGCCGAAAATTCCGGGCGGCTCGCTGTTGATATTCGAGGTGAACGTCTTGAGCGTGCAAGCCGCTGCGCCGCCGGCGCGCCTGGCGCCACCGAGCACTGCACCGGGCAGCGCGCGCCCGAATACGGTGCCGCCGAACGTTCCGCCGGGCTCGCCGCGGCAGAATCCCGCGACCCTTAAAGGTCGCCGGCTAGCTGCAGGTCGAGCGCGGGGTCAGATCGCCCATCGGCGGCGCGCCGTGCGCGCGCAAGCGCCGGCATCGCGCCGCGTGATTCCCGGCAACACCGGAAGATCGAAGCGGCGCGTGATCAAGCGCAGAATCGATTCGGTGTCGTACTGCGTATGATCGACCGTGCCGTGCTTGGCGAAGGGCGAAATAATCAATGCCGGAATTCGCGCGCCCGGCCCCAACAGATCGCCCTGCGGCGGCGCGACGTGATCCCAAGCGCCGCCGAATTCGTCGTAGGTAATCACGATCACCATGCGCTGCCATTGCGGTCCGGCGCGCAGCTTCGCGACCAGATCCGCGATGTGCGCATCGCCCTCCGCGATCGACGCATAGCCGGGATGCTGGTTCAGATTGCCCTGCGGCTTGTAGAACACCACGGCGGGCAGGCGGCCGGCCGCGATGTCCGCGAGCAGATCCTGGTAGTCCTTCAGATGCGCGGCGCGCTGCCCGCCTGCGGTGGCCGGATCGAAGCGTCGCGTAGTAATTGAACGGCTGGTGATGCGGCTGAAAATCGGGATTGCCGCGCGGCGAGTCAGCGGCGCGTAGATCGCTTCGCGCACTTTCGCCGGCGGCCGTCTGCCGTCCTCGAGCGCCGCGTGCCACGCGCCCGCGTACCAGGTCCAATTGACGTGCTTCGCATCCAGCTCATCGCCGATGGTGCGCCTGCGTTTGCGGCGGCAGCGTGGTGGCGATTGCCGGGATCCGCATACAAGAAGCTCGGCGTCGTTGCGCGCCGGCTTGTTGCCGCTCGGCTGGTACGGCGGCTGCATGGTATTCACCGCGTAGAATTTGCCGTCGCCGAAATAATTGAGCGGCGCGATATTGCCGCTGTTCGCGAACTGCGGCGGCTCGTCCAGCGCCGAGGCGCGGCGGCGTCTGCGCCGTCTTCAGGCGCGGCAAATAACGGCCGCCGGCATCCTTCTCGAGCACGGCGATCGTGGGCTTCGCGGCGGCCGTGTCGGCATTGGGATATTCCGGCGCGCAGGCGCAAATCAGATACTGATGATTCAGGAACGAGCCGCCGAACGCTCCTTGGAAAAAATTATCGGCGAGCACGAATTCCCGCGCCAACGCATACAGCGCCGAGCGGCTGTAGTCGTAGTGTCCCATCGCGAGACCGCCGGCGTCCGACCATGCGGCATAGCCATCGTTCTTGCCGCCGTCGATCTGCATCTGATGCTCGAAAAAGCGATGCCACAGATCGCGCGTCACGGTCGTGGTCGACAGGGTGACCTGCGATTGCGCGTGAAGGCGTGCTCGATGGAAAACGGCGCATTGGGCAAGCCGACGCTTTGCTGCTGCGTCACCACCGGCTTGACGCCGCCGCGGTGACGCCGCCCCATGTCGGCGGCAGCACCGGCAGCACGCGTGCCGTCGCGATCCACCTGCGGCACGATACGCGGGCAGCGGACGGCCGTCGCGATCGAGAACTTCGCTCAAGCCTGCGTGCGCCGGGGAAATTGCCGTACAAATTATCGAAGGCGCGATTCTCGGCGTAGATGACCACGATGGTATCGACCTCGCTGCGCAGCGCGCGGGTGCGTTGCGAAGCGGCGTCATCGGCGCCGGCGCCGGCTGCCGGTGCGACCAGTTTGTGCCGGCGCAGCTGACCAGAGTCGCTGCGGCATGCGAGCGCCAACGAACGCTGCGCGCCGCGCGCGAATTTCGCGGTGAACTGCATGCGCGCCAGTATAAGGCGCGGCGCTTGGAGCGACCGCACCTAGCGTCGGAAGGCCGATCTTAAGCTAGAAGGTCCACGACAGGCGCTGACCATCAGGGCATCGGGGTCGCCGTATTGCGAGCTGATGCGCTCGTATTCGCCGCGCGAAATGCAATGCCAAAGGAAATTTGGACTGCACGCCGGCGCCATAGGCGAACTTCGTGTCCGTCACCGATTGCTGAGGACCGACACTGTAATTGGGACAGGGACCGCCGGCGACACAGGGCTGTTGAACTGAAAGTCGGTGCACATTGGTCGACAGGCGCGCGCCGCCGGCTTTGGCGAAGATATCGAAGAACGGTACGGGTATCGGCAGATAGCCCACCGCGAAAAGCGCGGTCGCGGTCGGGTGATGTGAATCGCGTTCCGGAGATGTTGAATAGCTGCTGTAATAGCTGTTGATAGCCATTGCAGTCGGCTGGCCGAAATCGATATATTCGGCCTCGGCACCCACATGTGAAATCGGCCGGATGCCGACGAATGCCTTCCACGCGAATTGATAATCGTTGTAGTAGCCGGGATAGCCATAATTGGAATCGTCGCTGCGGATCTGGGATTGGCCGACGCCCGCGCCGACGTAAAATCCCACCGGATTGTCCGCAAATGCCGCCGTTCGAGACGCCGCACAGCCGCAATCGCGAGAATCGCGACAAGGGTCTTTGAAATCCGCATGATCTAAATCTCCGCGTGACCTTAACGGTTTCGACTGGACCGCGTCGACAGAAGTTCCGGCAAACCAGCGGCCGCGGCACGGGTATACTTGACATCATGAAATCTGCTGCATCTATGGGTGCTGATCTGCCTGGCCGGAGTGTTCTTCGGCTGCGGTCAAAAAGGACCGCTGGTGATGCCGGACGCGCAAAAGCACAAGCGCAGCATTCCTACGCCGCCTGGCCTCGCCAAAACCCAGCAGCGGAGATGCGCACAAAAGTCCCGGCGCCCGCAGGCGCCGGGCGCTGCCACGTCGCCCGGCGCCCGCCTCCCCCAGCGCTCCAGCTACTACGGACCCGCCCGCCCATCCTTGACATTCGGGATGCTGAAATCAATCATGAGCGCACGCAAACTTATTTTGGTCGACGGCTCGGGCTATCTGTATCGCGCCTTCCATGCCCTGCCGCCGCTGACCAACTCGAAGGGCGAGCCGACGGGCGCGGTGTTGGGCGTGCTCAACATGCTGAACAAAATGATCAAGGAAGAGGCGCCGGATCGTATCGCGGTGGTATTCGATGCGCCGGGCCGCACCTTCAGGGACGATTTGTTCGATCAGTACAAGGCGCATCGCGCGCCCATGCCGGATGATCTGCGCGCGCAAGTGCAGCCGCTGTTACGATGTGGTGGCGGCGATGGGCGTGCCGCTGCTGCGCGTGCCCGGCGTCGAAGCGGATGATGTGATCGGCACGCTGGCGAAACAAGGGGCCGACGCGGGCTTCAAGGTGCTGATCTCCACCGGCGACAAGGACATGGCGCAGCTGGTGGGGCCGAACGTCGAGTTGCTCAACACCATGAGCAACACGCGCCTCGACCGCATCGGCGTGAAGGCGAAGTTCGATGTATTTCCCGAGCAGATCGTCGATTACCTGGCGCTCGTCGGCGACACTTCCGACAACATTCCCGGCATCACCAGCGTCGGCCCCAAGACCGCGGCGAAGTGGCTGAATCAATATCAAACGCTCGATGCGCTGATTGCGCATGCCGCCGATATCAGCGGCAAGGTGGGCGAAAATTTGCGCAACGAACTGCCCATGCTCGAGTTGTCGCGCAAGCTCGCCACCATCGATACCACGCTGGCGCTGGAGATTACGCCGAGCAGCTGAGTCCCGGCGCGCCTGACGTGCCGCGGCTGCGCGAGCTGTACACGCGCATTGGAATTGCGGGCGCTGCTCAAGGCGCTGGGGCCTGCGAACCGCCGGCGGCGTCCGGGGACAGCCGAGATCGACGTGGTGATCGCCGAAGTCGCGCGGCGCGCGGGCGCCGCAGAGGCCGCGGCGGCAATTGCCGTCGTCAGCCGATGCCGCCGCCGCGCGACTATCACAAGATCATGTCGCAGGAGGAACTCGATGCGTGGCTCGAGAAACTAAGCGCCGCGCCGCTCATTTCGTTCGATACCGAGACCGACAGCCTCGACTATATGCAGGCGCGATCGTCGGCGTGTCATTCGCCGTGGCGCCGGGCGAAGCGGCCTACGTGCCGCTCGGACACGACTATGCGGGCGCGCCGCATCAGCTCGATCGCGACAAGGTGCTGGCGGCGTTGAAGCCGCTGCTCGAGGACCTGACCAAGGCCGAAGCTCGGACATCATCTGAAGTTCGACGCGCATGTGCTGGCGAATTACGGCATCGCGCTCAACGGCCAGCGCTTCGATTCCATGCTCGAGTCGTACGTGCTCAACAGCGTCGCCACGCGCCACGACATGGACTCGACCGCGCAGAGATATCTCGGCGTCAAGACCATTCACTACGAAGATGTCGCGGGCAAGGGCGCGAAGCAAATCACCTTCAATCAGGTGGATGTGGATCGCGCCGCGGAATACTCGGCCGAGGATGCGGACATCACGCTGCAGCTGCATCAGGCGATATGGCCGCAAATCGAAGCGGTGCCTGCGCTTGAAGTTCGTCTACGAGAACATCGAGCAACCGCTGGTGCCGGTGCTGTTCCGCATGGAGCGCGCCGGCGTGCTCGTGGATCGCGAGCTGCTGAAAGCGCAGAGCGCGGAGCTGGCGGCGCGGATGCTGGAGCTTGCAGACGCAGGCGCATCACGGAAGCGGGCGGCGTATTCAACGTGGACTCGCCGAAGCAATTGCAGGAGATCCTGTTCGGCAAGCTCGGCATTCCGGTGATGCGCAAAACGCCGACCGGCCAGCCTTCGACCGCCGAGGACGTGCTCGAGGAGCTCGCCGCAGACCTATCGCGCTGCCGAAACTGATTTTGGAATATCGCGGCATGGCGAAGCTCAAGTCCACCTACACCGACAATCTGCCGCAGCAAATCGATCCGGACACCGGACGCATTCACACCTCGTATCATCAAGCGGTGGCCGCCACCGGCAGGCTGTCCTCGACGGATCCGAATCTGCAAAATATTCCGATCCGCACGCAGGAGGGGCGGCGCATCCGCCAGGCATTCATCGCGCCGCCGCGGCTCACTCGCTGGTCGCTGCCGATTATTCGCAAATCGAGCTGCGCATCATGGCGCATCTTTCCGGCGACGCGACGCTTGCTGCGCGCCTTTGCCGAAGATCGCGACGTGCATCAGGCGACCGCGGCGGAAGTATTTAGCACGCCGTTGGAACAGTGTCAGCGCCGATCAGCGGCGTTCGGCGAAGGCGATCAATTTCGGCCTGATGTATGGCATGTCCGCATTCGGCTTGGCGCGCCAGTTGGGCATAGGCCGCGGCGACGCGCAGAAATACATGGATCTTTATTTCGAGCGCTATCCCGGCGTGAAACGCTACATGGAGGAAACGCGCCGCCAAGCGCGCGAAACGGGCTACGTGGAAACGGTATTTGGCCGCAGGCTCTATTTGCCGGAAATTCAATCGCGCAATGCGGCGTTGCGCCAATACGCCGAACGCAGCGCCATCAATGCGCCCATGCAGGGCACGGCCGCCGACATCATCAAGCGCGCCATGATCGAGGTGGATCTTGGCTGCAAAGCTTCGCGCGCTCGCGGCGCGGCTGATCATGCAAGTGCACGATGAACTGGTGCTGGAGGTGGCGGACGAGCGCGATCGAGACCGTTGTAGGACAAATACGGACACACATGACGCGCGCCGCGGATCTTTCGGTTCCGCTCAAGGTGGATGTAGGGGTTGGCCGCAACTGGGATGAGGCACATTAATTACGTGCGATCGCGCACATTAAATACGCGTGCGCGCCAGCGCAAATTTTGGCGCAGAATCGGCGCATTGAGGCCGTGCGGCGTTGCAATTTTGCTGCGAATGCGGCAGTATAAAAACTGGCTTTCAAAGGACTGGAACTTTCGCGAAGCATCCCCATCTAACCAAATGAGCGTTTAAGACGCTCCCCGCTCTTCTCCCTGAGCGGGCATGACCCGGTTTGTCATCCCCATGCCGGGTTGGTCTGCCCCGATGGCTGCCACAAGCGCCCATCGGGGCTTTTTTATGTGCAACGTGCGCAGCCAGCGATCCATGACCTCGCGCGCTTCCTCGATCCCTTCGCGTGCATGCGCCGAAAACAGTTGCGCGGACACCGCGGCGTCCGCCCCCGCCGCCACCGTTTCCTTGAAGCACTCGCTGTGAATCGCGCCGATTCAACTTGTCTGCTTTTGTCAACAAAACATGCGCGAGGCGATTTCTCGCAGTATCCATTCGAGCATCGCCACGTCCTGCGCGCCCAAGCCCCGCCGGCTGTCGACGATCAACATCAAGCCCACCAGCGATTCGCGCACGTTGAAGTAGTGCTCCATCAGCGCAAGCCAATGCAGGCGCACGCGCTCGGGTACCTTGGCGAATCCATAGCCCGGCAGGTCCACCAGGCGCCGTCTCGGGCGCCAGCTCGAAGAAATTGATCAGCTGAGTGCGGCCCGGGCGTGCGGCTCACTCGCGCCAGTCCCGCTACGTTGCGTGATGGCGTTGATGGCAGTGGATTTGCCTGAATTCGAGCGTCCGGCAAAGGCGATTTCTCTGCCCGAATCGGGCGCGAGCTGATTCGCCTCGGCCGCGCTGGTCATGAATTTCACGTGGGAGTAGGTCGACATGGCCGCCGGCGGGACGCAAATTATTGACTCTAGTGTACAATTTAGGGTTGCAGCGGGTCACAATAAAATGGGGTATCAGGGCGATCATGAAGCGGTTTTGGATTCTTGCGGCAACAATTTCCGAGCACTTTTGTCAGCGACCTCTGCCATTCCCGCGCCGGCAGCGTTGAAGCCGGCGCCACCAAGGCGGCGACCTGCCAGGCCTGTCATGGCGCGAATGGCAACAGCACCAATCCGGAGTGGCCCAGCCTCGCGGGACTCGGCGCCGACTACATTGCCGAGCAGCTGAAGAATTTCAAGGACCGGCAAGCGCGCCAATCCCGTCATGATGCCGATGACCGTCGACCTTGAGCGCGGACGACATGGCGGATCTGGGCGCGTATTTCGACAGCTTGGCCAACACCGGACTGGAGGCGGATCCCTCCTACTGGCAAGCGGGCGAAAAACTGTATCGCGGCGGCGATCAGGTCGCGCGGCATTCCGGCGTGCATGGCCTGCCACGGCCCGACAGGCACGCGGCAATGAACCCGCGAAATTTCCGGCGCTGCGCGGACAACAGTCGGCCTACGTCGTGAAGCAATTGAACGACTATGCGTCGGGCACCCGGACGACCGGACCAAACGGCATCATGCAGACGATCGCCAAACGCCTCTCTCCAACGACGACATTCGCAATCTCGCCTCGTACGTGCAAGGCATTCGCTGAATGCGAGTTCATCAAGCCTCGCTGCTGATCGCGTTGGCGCTTACGCTGCTGCGGCCTGCGGCAGGCAAGAGCCGCGGAGCCCGCCCCTGCGAATCCGCCGGCGCCGGCCGCCGCGTCAGCGGCGCACCGCACCCAAAGCTGGCGAGCGCGCGCCGAGCAAGACAGCGGCCGATGCCAGAGAACCCGTTGACGATGACTCGCCTGAATGAAGACGGTTCCGAGACCGTCGAGGAAGTACCCGGGCGACACCGGTGCGCAGAATACATTGTTGGCGGCGGTCGCCTCGACGGTGGCTGCCGCGACTCGAGCCGCTCGGCGGCGGCCGCGAGTTCGGCCACCGCGTGGCAGGACGGCGTCAACTACACGCGGCTCGTTCCGGCGCAGCCCACGTCGGTGCCCGCCGGACAAGTCGAGGTGCTGGAGTTTTTCTGGTACGCCTGTCCGCACTGCTATGCGCTCGACCCTTGGTCGCGACCTGGCGAAAATCCAAGCCGGCCTACATCAGCTTTTCACGCGTGCCCGTGTTGTGGAACGAAGGCCATCGCTCGCTTGCGCGTCTCTTCTACACGCTGCAAAGCATGGGCAAACTGAACCAGTTTCACGGCGATATATTCAAGGAAATACACGTGAACGGCAATCCCTTGATCGGCAGCGATAGATCCCGCTCAAGCGGAGCGCGCGCAACTGGCGTTCATCACAAAGCTGGGTATTTCGGAAGCCGATTTCGAGAAGGCATATCATTCCTTGAGGTTGAGAACAGCCATGCAAAGAGCCGATGAACTGGCGCAGCGCTATCGCGATCACCGGAGTTCCGACCTTCGTCGTGAACGGCAAATACATCGCCGACGTGGGGACCGCCAGCCTGCCGTCGCAAACGCCGATTCCGGAACGCCTGATTGCCCTGCTCAGCGATCTCGCGGCGCAAGAGCACCGACACTAGCCTTAAGCGAGGCAGACATGCGCACCCACACCGGCGGCTGCCATTGCGGCCGCGTCCGCTTCGAAGTCGTGGCGCCCGCCAGCATTACCGTCTCCGAATGCGATTGCTCCATTTGCAGCAAAGCCGGATATCTGCATTTGATCGTGCCCGCGGAGCGATTCAAGTTGCTGTCGGGCGGCGACGCGCTAACAACCTACACGTTCAATACCGGCGTTGCGAAGCATTTTTTCTGCTCAAGCTGCGGGGTGAAGTCGTTCTATGTCCCGCGATCGCACCCTGACGGGATCAGCGTCAACGCGCGCTGCATCGACGCAGGCAGCATCGAATCAATGTCGATACAGCCGTTTAACGGACGCGAGTGGGAAAAGGGTCGCGCGCAGTACCAGGAGCCGGCTCCTTAAGCGAGCGGTGACATATTCGGGCTCGCGACATAACCGAGAATTGTCGGCAATTATGTTGCCATGGGATGGCGCGCGAGATGGCTTTGGCGCAGATTGTGAGCCGCATCACGCGAGATTTTCTGGGCTTGGAGGATGCGCTAGAAATCCTGAGCGCCGCGATGAAGGATCATTCTGCCATGTCGAAAATTGCGAATCTCGAAGGAGCGCTCACCGATTGCAGTGCGGCGCGTTGCAGCAGCATCCGCGACAGGATTCTTCTGGCAATGGTGCTGTACGCCATGGTTCGCACCGGCCAGGCGCTGGCGGGAGGCCAGGCAGCAACGGCCGATTCAAAGCTCTTGCCCGATGCGCGTACCGAGCGCGCGCCGGCGCCATCCATCGTGCTGCGGCCCAGCGCCTCGCAGCCATCCGCCGCCTCGCAGCCATCCGCCGCCTCGCAGCCATCCGCCGCCTCGCAGCCATCCGCCGCCGCGCTGCCGAGTTCGTTGTTTTCCACCGACCGATCGTTTGCCGACGGCGAAGCATTCTCGGCGACTGAATTTCGGCCGCGCAAGCACTCCGTTGGTGCCGCGGAATCGGTCGCAAGCGAGGGGTTCGGCGCGGATTCCCCGATGCTGCAGGGAACCAACGTTTGGCAGCGGATGGCGGAATTCAAATCTCAGGAACGCGTGCGTGTGCTGACGCTGCTCGAAACCCGGGGCAGCACACTTTCTCTGCAAGCCGGCAGACACGGCGGTCCGTCGCTGCAATGGAGCAGCCGCAGCATGAATCGCGCCGGCGCCACGCGCGGTTTGCTCGACCGCATGGTTTCCGCAGCGTTGCGTGACACCGGCAGCAACTCGCGGCCCAGCCCGAGGCCGTCGGTGGCTGCGCCGGCCACTCTCAAGCCATTGAATCTATCCGCGGCCGGCGCCGCGCAATAAGATTGGCAACAAGCGCGGCCCTCAGCCGCCGGCGGCGTAGCGCCGGAAAAAACTGTCCTGCTTCCACTGCGGCCGCTTCGGGTCATTGGCGACCTCGATGGTCAATGCGCGAATGACTTCCTCGTAGGCCGCGGCTGTTCCCAGGTTGACAGGCTGGTTGGTATCGTCCGACGGTGCGTGGTAGCGCTCGGTCAGCCAGGTTGACAATGTCTTCTCCTCGGGCGGTACCGGGATCTGCGCCAATACCGATCATCAGCGACGGCACGCCGTGGCGCACGAAGTTGTATTGGTCGCTGCGGATGAACACATTCAGCAGCGGCTTCGGATCCGGCTGCACGCGCACGCCGAGGCGCTTGCCGACTTGCGTCACGCGGTCGCCGAGATCGGATTCCGCCAGACCATAGACAGTCAACACCGTGAGCGGCACGATGGGCAGGAACATGTCGGTGTTGATGTCGGCAATCATCGATTTCGCGGCAACGGTCGGATGCGCGGCGAAGAACTTTGAGCCCAACAGACCCTTCTCCTCGCCGGTGACCCAAACGAGGAGCAGCGAGCGCTTCAGCTTGGTATGGGTCTGCGTGAGCGAGCGCGCAATATCCAGCAATAGCGCGCTGCCCGAACCGTTGTCCATGGCGCCGTTGTAGATGCGATCACCGTTGATGGGCTCGCCGATGCCGACGTGATCGATGTGCGCGGAAAGCACGACGTACTCGTTCTTCAGCGCACGATCAGATCCCTGAATCTGCGCGACGATGTTCCTTGATTCCACGGTCTCTGCGTGCGTCAGGCTGATGGCGCTGATGGAAACGCGCAATGGAAAGTGCGGCATCGCTTTACGGTCTTTGCCGAGAGCCGCGATCTCGGCAAAGCTATGGCCCGTCCCCTCGAACAGCATGTCCGCGTAGGACGGATTGAACACCACGCCAAGCTGGCCTCCGGCGGTTTCGTCGAACTCCGGGTCGCTGAGATCCATGCCGGGATGGGTGCGGTTCAGCGCCATGCGCGACCACGGCAGATCCATGGATGCGGGATTCGGAATTTGAATGACGCCGATGGCTCCGGCCTCCTTGAGCACCCTCCAGCGCTCGGCGCGCGACTGATAGTGAGCGCTCAACGCCGACGGCACATCAGCCGGTGAACCGGTGAACAGCACCGCAACTTTGTTCTTCAGGTCGAGGTCCTTGAGGTCGTTGTATCCCGTTTCGGGGATGTTGAGCCCATAGCCGACGAACACCAGCGGCGCATCGACCTGGGGCTTGAGCCCATAGCGCGCGGTGAAAAATCCCTGCTCGCCCAGCGTTAGGCGTTGCGCCTGACCGTCGCGAATCAGCTTGATCTCAGAGCCGGACTCGACGATCTGCCGCACACTCAACTTCACCGGCTGGTAGTACTCGTTCGAGCCCGCCGGCCCGACACCGAGCGTCTTGAGTCTGCCAACGATGTACTCTTGCGCTTCGCGCTCGCCTTTGCTGCCGGTGTCCCGGCCTTCGTATTTGTCGTCGGCGATCACCTTCACGGTGTCCCACCACGTGGTTCCGTCGAAGTGCTCCGCCGCCTGCGCGGCGCCGCCGGCGGCGATGAAAATCAGCAACGCCAATGATGTGTGCGACATGAAAACTCCCTATGCATTGTGGCTTCTTGTATTTTGCTATGGCTTTGAAAGGTCGAGCAGGCCCAGTTCAGCTGCGGTCTGCGCGGCGGCGGCCCCTTGATTTTCCTTCAACCACGTCATTCCGGCACGGACCCGCTCATAACCGCTCGGATGATCGTAGAACAGGAATTCTTCGATTTTACCCGGCCTGATCTTGCGATAGGTGGAAAGCCGCATGGCGGCCATTGCCCAGCCATACGGCTCCCGCGACGCGTTGATGCCAAATGCGTCGGCCTCGGCTTCATAGCTGCGAACCACGAGATTCTGGATCGGCCCCAGCAAATAAAAAATCACCGACAACAATGCGAGGGCCAGCGGCAGCGCCGCGGGATCAGCGCGATCGCTCAAGTTGAGCCGACCTCCCCAACGCGCCAGCGCGCGGTCCATGCTGATGCTGAGCAGCCACAATGCCGCGCCAATGACCAGCGCGAGCAAAATGGATCCCTTCCACACATGATTGAGCACGTAATGGCCCATCTCGTGGCCGAGCACTGCTTTGATTTCCGGCAGGGAAGTTTTGTTCAGCAGATTGTCATTGAGCGCGATGCGCGTGGTGTTGAGCAGGCCGGCCACATTGGCGCTGATGCGCGTGGTTTGCTTCGAGGCATCGAACCATTCCACGTGCTTGGTCGGCACCTGGTTGGCTCGCGCCAGCGACAGCACGGCTTCCTTCACGGCACCGTCTGGCAGTGGTTTGTAGTCATTGAGCAGCGGCAGCAGGTATACCGGCGCAATGAGCTGCACAACCATCAAGAACGCATAGCTTATCCCCGCAGCCCAGACCCACCAGCGGTCCCCGGCGCGTCGCACGGCGGCGTAGATGCAGGTCAATGCCACCGCGGCCAGTAGGATATTGGGTCCGAGCATGATCAGCTGATCCCGCATCCAGCCGCCAAAAGATTGCTCGCTCAATCCGTACTGATGCTCGCGTATGAAATCCGTGTATATCGACAGCGGCAGACCGAGCAAATAAAGCGCCAGCACGAACAGCGCGACGTAAATCGGCGTGCTGATCCACTTGGCTTGGCTGAACCGCTGCGAGAACTGGCTCATGCGGCGGGACACGCCGGTGATCAGCAGCAGCACACAGGACCCCACGCTCCACAGCAGCTCCCAGACCTGCACCCAGTAGCCGCCCTCGAAGTACCGATCCGATAATTCACGCTGCTGCGGCGACAGCAGATCCAGGTACGCCTGCGTCGCCGTGTCCACATCGAAGCTCGGCCCGGGCTGTGCTGCCGCCGGTATCTGCAATCCTGGCGGCAGGTCGCGCACCAGCGACTGCGCGGCCGGCGCGCCGCCGGCCAACAGTATCGAACACACTGCCGCCAGAAAGCCTTGAAACACGCGCAATATCAATTTCGACGCTTTCATACGACCGCGATGATCACATGAAAGCAGGCCTGTGCAATAATTTCTTGTCCGCACAAGGGAGCAGCAATATGGCGGGTTACTCCGCTACGCCCCTGGTAAAGAAGCTCGGCGTCAAGGAGGGTTTCAAAATCCACATCATCAACGCGCCGGCGGGTTACCGTCGGCTGTTGGCACCCTCGCCTGCAGGATTGCAATTCGCATCCGCGCCGAATGCCTCCACGCACCTGGTCCACGTATTTGCCACCGAGCGCGCGCAGCTGGCGCGCACACTCACTGGTTTGCGCAAGAAATTGGCCCCGGATGCCACAATCTGGGTGTCCTGGCCGAAGCAGTCGTCGAAAGTGTCCACGGACATCACCGAGAACACCATTCGCGAGGTTGCCCTGCCGCTGGGTTTTGTCGATATCAAGGTATGCGCGGTTACCGACATTTGGTCGGGCCTGAAACTGGTCGTGCGCAAAGAGCTGCGGCGGAGTTCGCCTTAGATGCGCAATGTCATCTTCGATCTCGGCGGTGTCGTGCTCGAGTGGAACCCCGACGCAATTCTTCAAGGCTATTACACCGATCCTCAAGAAAGAGCGGCCCTGAAGGCGGCTCTATTCAAGCATCCGGATTGGCTGCAGATGGACCGGGGCACGCTCACCGAATCCGAAGCCTTGGGAAGGCTGCAGCAGCGAACGGGCCGCCCGGTCGCGGAATTGAGCGGGCTGTTCGACGCGGTCCGCAGTTATCTGCGGCCCAAGGCGGATACCGTGGCGCTGCTGAAGAGCCTGGCACTGCGGCAAGTGCCTCTTTACTGCTTGTCGAACATGCCGGCGAGCACGTTCGCATACCTGCGCGAGCAGCACGCATTCTGGAATGTCTTCAAGGGCATCGTGATCTCGGGCGAGATCAAAATGGCGAAGCCCGAGCGCGAGATCTTCGAGTATTTGCTGCGTCGCTATGCGCTAACCGCAGCCGAAACCGTGTTTGTCGACGATCACCCGCCGAACATCCAAGCTGCGGAGAAGCTCGGGATACACACGGTGTGGTTCCGCGACGCTGAACAATGCGCGCTGGAATTGGAGCACCTGCTCGGCGCGGACCCCCGGCCAAATTCTTGAAGGGCATTTCCCCAAGGCCCAATTGCTGTAGGTTGAGCATACTGCGCAACCTGACCCAATGGACGCAGCGTTTTAGACATCGGCGGTATGAAACCTCCTCATTGCGACCGCTGTAGTCGAGGCGGGCGCCGGACTGGCGCTGCTGATCGTGCCCGCCTTCACCGTCCAGCTGTTGCTCGGGGCTGAAATATCCGGCGCGGCCGTCCCAATCGCGCGGATAACTGCGGCCGCGTTGCTCGGTCTCGGTGTCGCCTGTTGGTCTGCCCGCTTTGACGTGCAGAGCCGCGCCGCGAGAGGACTTCTCGCCGCGATACTGATCTATGACATCGGCGCGGTGCTGGTTCTAGGAATGGCCGGCATCAATTTATGGCTGGCGGTCGCTCTTCATACGGCAATGGCAGTCTGGTGCGTCGCGCTTCTCCGGCGAAAGGCGGCGCTCCAAAGTTAAGTGTTGGTTGCCTGGCACGATCTCAACCTCGCCTTCGATCTCAACCGGAATCCTGAATCGCAGCTCCGCCATGCCGACGGCGGACGATTACTGCATGCCGCCGATGTTTTCCGTTCGCCGAATGAAGTCCGCGACGTTTTCATGCAGCGCCTTGAGAGAAGCCTCGTGGGCATAGACCATGTGCCCGGATTCGTAAAATTTGAATTCGATGTTCTTTTGCAGAGACGCCGGGATGGGCAGATGCCGCATTTCGTAGACCCCCTCGAAGTACGGCGTCACCAGGTCAAAATAGCCGCCATTCACCAGTATCTTGAGATTCGGATTGCGTTTCATCGCCACAGCTAGATCCGGCATGACGTTGACCTGCTGATTCAGCATCTGGCGGGCTCCCGGGGGCCGATGCGAGAAGTTCCAGTCCTCAATTCTGAGGACCTGGCGATAAATCTTGCCCTCGCCGAATTTTAATTCCGCGCGCACATAGTCGTTGAATATGCTGACGTACGCCGAGCCGAGGGCGGTCGATTGAGGATCGTAACCAGCCTCCTTGCTCATGGGATCCATTGTCGGACCGGAGAAGCGGGTATCCAGTGCGCCGGTGGTCAGCTCGGCGTCGTCCAGCAGGGTCTTCTGGAATTCGCCTTGCGAGATGCGAAGATTCGCTTTCTCGATATAAGCGACCGGCAGCCCTGTATACGCGTGCAGCTTGTTGGCGACTGTCTTTCGTTCCACAGGGTCCAAAGTGGCGCCGGCGTGCAAGGCTGTTGCATATTCGACCGACGCAAACTTTTCGACTTCTTCCAGCAGCGCGCCGAGCGGTTTGGATGGTTCGGAAAGTTTATGGTGATACCAGGCGGTCGCCGCGTAGGACGGCAGCCACAGTTCGTAGGGCTGATCGACACCTGGATTGAGTTCCGGATAATCCGGCAACACGTCGTAGTTAAGAACCTGAGACAAAAGTATGACGCCGTTCAAGTCGACGCTGTTTTCCGTCTCCAGCAGATTGACCAAAGCGGCGGCGCGTGTGGTTCCATAGCTCTCGCCGAAGATGTATTTGGGCGAATTCCAGCGGCCCCATTTCGACAGGAACTGAGTGATGAAATCGGCGAAGGCATGCGCGTCCGCATCGACCCCGAAAAACGCCTTCTCCTTGTCCTTGCCGGCAACGCGGCTGAATCCGGTACCCGGGGCGTCGACGAAAACCAGGTCGCTTGCATCGAGCAAACTGTACTCGTTGTTCACCAGTGGGTAGGGCGCCGCCGGCGTGTGTGCACTATCCGCCGTTACCACGCGACGCGCACCAAAGGCGCCCATGTGCAGCCAAACGCTGGACGATCCCGGTCCGCCGTTGAATAGAAAGGTGATCGGCCGCCGGGCGCTCGGTACCCCGCTCTTGAAGTAGGCCGCATAGAACATCGAGGCTTCCGCAGGCCCCACTTTTTCATCTTTGTTGAGATTCTGCGGGACGTCGTCGTAGCCCTTCAAGTGAACCACGACGGTGCCGGCATAAGCATCATAGTCGACTCGTTTGCCGGTGATTGTCACCGTTCCTTTGCTTGCCTGCTGCTCCGGTTTGAACGTGACAATTTTCGGCTCATCGATTTTCGCCGCTGCCGCGGCGTTGGCGTTCTGCGCCTCGGCGGCATTCAGTTGCAGCGCCGGCAGTAGCAGTGCGCTGGCCAGGATCAACGAGTCAAGTATTCGCAAATTCTTCTCCGTCGGACAGGTCTCAAGCGGCGCAGTATGATGGTGCTTTGGGGCAAGGTTGTCACTACTTCGGCGCGAACGGACAAAGACCGGTGATCGGCCCAAAAGCCTCCTCGCCGCTCATGACCTTGACCACCTTGTAGTAGTCCCAGGGATATTTCGATTCCTGCGGCGACTTGACCTGCATCACGTACATGTCATGGATCATCACGCCGTCGGCGCGAACGTAGCCGCCCTTGGTGAACATGTCGTTGATCTTCATTTTCTTCAGCGTCGCCATGACCGGGTCGGCGTCGGTGGTGCCGGCCGCCGCGACCGCCTTCAGGTAGGTCAGTGTCGCCGAGTAGTACGCCGAGTGAAGCATCGACGGTTCCTTGTTCATCTTGTCGAAAAAGCGCTTGCCGAAGGCGCGAGTTTCGTCGTTGAGATCCCAGTACCACGCGGTCGTTAGATACAGTCCCTGTGCAACCGCCAAGCCGAGGCTGTGAATGTTATTGACGAATACCAGCAGACCGGCCGGCTTCATGGTCCTGGTGATGCCGAATTCGTTCGCCGATTTCACAGAGTTGATGAAGTCATCCCCCGCATTGGCCAGGCCGAGAACCTGCGCACCCGAACCTTGCGCCTGCAGCAGAAACGACGAGAAGTCCGAGGCCGACAGCGGTACGCGCACCGCGCCCAAGGTCTTGCCGCCGTTGGCTTCGACAACCTTGGATGCCGCGGCCTGTAGTTGAGTTCCGAAAGTGTAGTCGGCGGTCAGAAAGAACCAGGTCTTGCCACCCGTCTTTGCAACCGTGGAAGCGGTACCGTTGGCGAGCGATGTCGTGTTTATAACGTACTGCACGGTGTACGCCGTACAGTCCTCATTCACCAGCGACGCGCCGACCGAACCCAGGACAAAATATGGGACTTTCTTGGCGGCAATGACTTTTGACGTTGCAATGGCCGCCGCGGTGTTCGCCCCGCCCAACAGCATGTTGAGGCCGCGCTGGTCCGCCCACTCCCGAGCCTTCGAGGCGCCAATATCGGCCTTGTTCTGATGATCCGCGTACAGCAGCACGATTTTCCTGCCGAGCACGCTGCCGCCAAAATCGGCAATCGCCATCTTGATGGCCTCAACACCGCCGGCGCCGCCATTGTCAGAATACACACCGGACATATCGTCGATGTCGCCGATCACCACGTCGCTGCCCGCGCCATTCGCAGCTTGTGAGACCGCTGCCGCCATCAGCGCCGCCGCCACGCAAACCGCCGATATCTTGAGCGTCATGAGCAACTCCTTGAGCGATGGTCGCGCGCCTTGTTAGAGATCGTATAATCTGTACAGCGGCCGGCGGCGAGCATGGGTCGCATCATAGCTTCAAGGAGTGCATCGGTGTCTGCTTGCATCACCGGCGGCTGCGCATGCGGCGCCATTCGCTATCAGTTCACGGGCGAACCCCTCGCCAGCCTCAATTGCCACTGCCGGGACTGTCAGCGCGAAACGGGCGGCGGATACGCGCCGATTCTGATTGTTCCCACGGCGGCGTTTGCCGTTACTCGCGGTACGCCGGGACGCTTCGACGTCATCGCCGACAATGGCAACACGGCCACGCGCACATTCTGTGCGGCCTGCGGTTCGGTGCTTTTTGGAGCCGGCCCGGATACGACGAACATCCGCGCCGGCAGCCTCGATGATCCCGGTTTGTTCCGACCGAGCATGGACATCTACACCGCGAGTGCGCAGCCCTGGGATTTGATGAGTCCCGACTTGCCCAAGTTCTCCAAGCTGCCGACGCCGCAAGGGTCGAAGTAACGCTTCAGGGCGAAGGCCTCAGCTCACGTGCGTGCCAC
Organism: uncultured Gammaproteobacteria bacterium; assembly: GCA_963787695.1. Classification (GTDB taxonomy): domain Bacteria; phylum Pseudomonadota; class Gammaproteobacteria; order Steroidobacterales; family Steroidobacteraceae; genus Bog-1198. The sequence continues at coordinate 2,243,456 of CAWBDX010000002.1, read as the reverse complement.
AGGCGGAAGCACGCCCTAGTAGCAGCGTGCGCTCGCGGGCGTTCTGTGCAAGCGCCGCCGCGCGCGTGAATTCCGTGCGCGCTTCCTCGTAGCGCCCCAGCCTCTCGAGCAGATCACCACGCACGCTCGGCAACAAATGGTAGCTGCTCAATCGCGCATCAGAGCAGAGGGCATCGACTATCTCGAGTGCCGCAACCGGGCCGAAGGCCATGGATACAGCCACCGCTCGATTGAGTTCGATGACGGGCGAAGGTGCGAGCTGCGCCAGTGCATCATAAAGCGCAACAATTCGCGCCCAGTCCGTCTCATCAGCCGTGCGCGCTCGTGCGTGGCACGCCGCAACCGCGGCCTGAAGTGCATAAGGTCCCAGCGCGGAGCTTGTGCCTTCGGCGCGTTCCAGGGCCGCAAGTCCACGTCGGATCAAGAGCTGATCCCACCTGGCGCGATCCTGCTCGAGCAGCAGGATCGGCTCCCCCGAGGGGCCTACGCGCGCGCGCGCCCGCGACGCCTGAATTTCCATCAGCGCAATCAAACCGTGCACTTCCGGTTCCGTAGGGGCAAGTTCGGCGAGGATGCGCCCCAGGCGCAGCGCCTCCTCGCACAAGGTCGGACGCATCCATTCGGCGCCCGCGGTCGCCGCATAGCCCTCGTTGAAAATCAGATAAATCACTTCGAGCACGGAGGCAAGCCGGCTCGCCAGATCTTCCTTTCGCGGCAATTCAAAGGGTGCGTGGCTCTCGGTCAGAGCTCGTTTGGCGCGCACGATTCGCTGCGCGATCGTCGGCTCCGGCAACAGAAATGCGCGGGCGATTTCTGCGGTGGTCAATCCCCCGAGCAGTCGCAGCGTGAGTGCGACGCGCGCTTCGGTGGAGAGCACCGGGTGACAGGCGATGAACATGAGGCGCAATAAATCGTCGCCGACCTCGTCATCCGCCTGATCCAGCACCGGCGTTTCGGATGAGAGATCCGACTCCGTCGCGATGATCTGATGCTTGCGCTGCAATAGCTTCAGGCGACGCAGCTGATCGAGCGCGCGGTTTTTTGCGGTTACCATGAGCCAGGCTCCAGGGTTGCTTGGAACGCCGGATTTGGGCCATTGTTCGAGCGCGGTCACGAGGGCGTCTTGGGCCAGCTCTTCGGCAAGCGCCACGTCGCGCAACATGCGCGCCAGCTTTGCGATGATCTTGGATGACTCCATTCGCCAAACGGCCTCGACTACGATTCGGATGTTGGAATCAACCATGGTAATGGCGCGCCATACTCTTCATGCAAAACAGGGGCCGAGTTCACGAACTTCGATCGTTGCCGACCTAGCGACCGGGCACTCGCTGGCGATCGCAATCGCCTGCTCGCGCGACCCGCAGGTGAGCAGAAATATCCCGCCGATCATTTCCTTCGCTTCGGCGAAAGGACCATCGACTACAATCGTTGCATCCCCGCGCACCTTCACGCGCGATCCCTGATCCGTCTTCAGCGATTGGCTCATCGTGAGCAGGCCACGGGCCTTCAATGTCTCGCTGAACCTGACCATGCTGTCGTACAGCGCGCGCCCCTCTGATTCGCTCCGGCCCTGACGCAGACCGATAGGCTCAACGATCAACAGCATGTAGCTCATGTTCGCCTCATTTTTCCGTATTCAGGGCATCGCATTATGATGGAATATCGTCTCGGACCGCCGGCGCGAAGTCTTGCGGTTCGAATAACGGGCGAATCTCGATTTCCGAATCCACCGGCATCGGATTCGGGCAGCGTTTTACCCACTCGACGGCCTCGTCGATCGATCGCACCTGCCAAAGCCAGAAACCCGCCACGAGTTCCTTGGTCTCGGCAAAGGGACCATCCACGACGGTGCGGCTGCGGCCCGAAAACTTCACGCGCTTGCCTTGGGCGCTCGGGCGCAAGCCCTCGCCGGCGAGCATCACACCGGCCTTCACCAGCTCTTCGTTGAACTTGCCCATTTCCGCCAGAAGGGTCTGAGTCGGCATAACCCCCCCTTCGCTGTACGTGGTCGCCTTCACCAGCACCATGACTTTCATGGCTTCCTCCTCCAATCAACCTGTTACGGATTCTCGCTTAGCCCGGGCGCACCTCTGCACGTCTCTCACTTAATGACGATCAAAGCCCCGCAATTTCGACACGCCCACAAAACAAATTGTGCCAGCCAGGAAGCAGATCCCTTGTCGATGCCGGCAGTCCCGGTTCGTCTCTATGGAAAAGGCTTCCACCATACCGGACCGGGAGAGAGAAATGAGCGCGTTAATCATGAAGGTCTTTGCCGCCTGCCGCGCCATTGGCCCATACCTCCTCATCGAATTGATTCTGCCCGGTGGTTCCCTGGTCGCCCTCCTTCTGTGGATATGTCGCGCTTCTCGGAGGAGCGCCCCACTCGCGCTCGGCTGGGGCCGCGTCCACAGTTTCTTTTGCCTCACCTGCCGAAAGTCCCAGTCGCGATTTATTGTAGCCAGCCCAAGGTGCGCATATAGTAAATGTGCAACTCGAAGGACGGATGATGCGACCACCGATAGCGCCAATGGAATTATTCAAGCCGACTGGCTTTGAGGTCGATGTGCACGATTGCCCGGTAGAGGGCAAAGTTCCGGGCGATTTGAATGGCTCGTTTTACCGCGTCGGTCCCGATCCACAGTATCCGCTGCATCCGCGCAACATTCCGTTTGACGGCGAAGGCCACGTGAGCATGTTCAGGATTCATGACGGGCGGGTCGATTACCGCAGCCGATACGTGCGCAATGAGCGCTACCTGGCCCAGGATCGGGCGCGTCGCAGTCTCTTTCCGATTTATCGCAATCCCTCCCAAGATGATCCGAGCGTCCGGGGCTTGAGCCGCAGCACCGCCAACACGCACATCATCAATCACGGCAACTTGCTGCTCGCGCTCAAGGAAGACAGCCCGCCGTCCGCACTCGATCTGCTGACACTCGAAACCGTTGTGCCGAACTACACCTTCGATGGAAAACTGCCGAGCAAGACCTTCACGGCCCATCCCAAGCGCGATCCGGTGTCCGGTAATTTGGTGGCCTTTGGCTATGAGGCTGAGGGATTTGGCAGCGACGTCGTGTCGGTTTTCGAGATCACTCCCCAGAACGATGTCATCTGGAATGCGAAGGTCAAGGTGCCCTATGTGGGCATGCTGCACGACTTTGCGGTCACCCAGAAACACATTGTGTTCTACGTTATTCCGCTCGCGTTTGATGAAGCGCAAGTGCAGAACGGCGGCGTCCACTGGTCATGGGATGGCACTCGTCCCACTTACTTTGGCTTTCTGCGCCGCGGCGGCGATGGCCGGGACATTCGCTGGATTCAGGGGCCGACACGAAGTGCCACGCATGTCATGGGTGCGTTCGACGATCGCGAGAAACTCATTGTCGACGTCGAGATGTCGATGTCCAATCCATTTCCGTTCATGCCGATGCGTGGCGGCTTGCGCTGGGATCCGATTGCCGGTTCAAGCCACATTACGCGGCTCACTGTCGACCTGACGGCGCGTGAGCCGTCAGCCTACGGCATCGAGCAGATGTATCCCCATGCCGGTGGCCTGCCCCGCCAGGACGATCGCTACCATACGCTCCCCTACCGCATTGGCTTCCTGCCGTGTCCAGACCCTGCGGTGCCAGATCCGCGCATGGCGGGCGCTTGTTACGCGCGCTTTGACCACCAGAATCGAAGTGCGACGCTGTACAACGCGGGCCTCGAGACCTCGTTCGCCGAGTGCTGCTTCGCGCCGCGAAAGGCCGATGCCGCAGAGGGCGCCGGGTACCTGATGGGGGTTGCGACGCGTCACCAGGAGGGTGGCCGCGCTGATCTGGTCATTCTCGATGCCGAGCACCTAGCGGACGGACCAGTTGCGATTGCGCGCCTACCGATGCGTGCCGTCGCCCAGATTCACGGCTGGTGGGTGCCAGAGGCGCAGCTCCCAGTCGCCCAGGTCTGAGCCGACAGTTCGCGTTCCTGTTACCGGGCCGCTCGACAATGTCCGCGGACCTAGCGGGTCAGTTCTTTCTCGAGCCGATCCGCGTGATAAATGGACTTTAGCGCTTCGACGATGCCCGTGGTTGCAACCGAAACTGCGCGGTTGTCGCGGCCGTCATAGCCGTAGTCGCCGCCCAGCGACTGAATATTTCCATCGAATATCAAGCCGATCACTTCACCGCTGCGCGCAATGACGGGAGATCCGGAATTGCCGCCGATGATGTCGTTGCTCGTGACAAAATTCAATATCGCCTGCGGATTGACCGATTTCTTGGCTGCCATCCAGCTCGATGGCAACGCGAATGGATAGCGCCCGGTTGCGTGTGCGTAAGCGCCGGCAAAATCAGTGGTCGGCGGCACGGTGCGTCCATTGTCCTTGTAGTCCTCGACCGTGCCATACGTGAGCCGTAGCGTGAAGGTTGCATCTGGATAAGTACCCGTTCCTTCCAATGCGAAGCGTGCCTTCGAGATCAACGCGGTGTTTTTGGTAATCACGCTCTGCACATTGTTCTCTGTGTCCGCCCGCACCGCACGGGCGACTGGGTCCAAGCGCCGGGCAAAGTCGATCAAGGGATCGTGATAGGCGTCGATGGCCTTCGCGCCAGCCGACAGCAGTTTTGCGCGCAAAGATGCGTCGCCGAGCTTCGTACCATTCACTATTGACGCGGCGATCTCCTCGGGACTCTCCTTACCGAGCAGTGACTTGACGTCGGGATCCGAAGTCCCAAGATATTCGCGCACTTTGGTGAGCCACCATGTCAGCGTGGTTTTCTCGAGTTCCGGATAAATGGGTGCCGCGGAGAGGATCTGCTGGCGCAGCGCAGGGAAATTTGCGTCCGAATATTCCTCGAGCCGCTGACCATCGGGTTTACCGGCTTCGGCGGCATAGCGGTTCAGTGCGATGGCCTGATCCATGAGCGGTGAAACAAATGGCGGCAATCGTTCCAACAGTGAGTTGCGTACGTGGATGACGCGTTGATGCTGGACCGCCCCCGCCACAGCGTCCCACGAGCCCGCATAAATGCCTGCCCACTGTGGGTTGGCAGCGACGCGACGGCGAAAATCACTCTCCGCGCGGCTTTTGTCCGCTACCAAGGATCCTTCCACGAGAGCCTGCTGCAACCCCTTGCTGGCTTTCAAGCTGTTCTCCACGTCGAACAGCAAAGTCTTCGACGTGCGCGCTTGCTCGGGGCCTTTGGTGGCGTATTCCCAGAGAACGCCGCGCAATTCGGACATCCAATTCAAGGTAAACGGCAGCGCGGCGTCGCGCTGATAGTCGAGCATCGCCAGCGTGTCGTCGCGACGCGTGGAGCCAGGATTGCCGCTGGCGATGGCGATATCGCCCTGTTTAACGCCGGTGGTTGAGAATCTGAGGAAGGTGTCCGTATGCAGCGGCTTGCCCTGATCGTAGATGCGTACGAATGACATGTCCAAGTCGTAGCGCGGGAACGTGAAGTTGTCAGGATCGCCACCAAAAAAGGCCGCATCTTCTTCCGGCGCGAACACCAGGCGTAGATCCTGGAAGCGCTTGTATTTATACAGATCGTAAACGCCGCCCTGATAGAGCTTGACCACTTCGCAGCGCACCTCCGCCGTCGTGCCGCAGGCACTTTCAATTTGAGCCTTTGCCGCCCGCTCCGCCTCGTGAAATGCTCGGTCGGATTTTCCCGCGGTAGCGGCTTCCATTTGCTTGGTGACATCCGTGATTCTAACGAGCTGATTTGCTTCCATCGCCGGACATTTCTTTTCCTGCCCGGCCGTTGCGGCATAAAAGCCTTTGGCGACATAGTCGTGCTTCGCGTCTGACAGCTCGCTGATACAGTCGCGCGCGCAGTGATGGTTGGTCATCACCAAGCCATCGGAGGAGACCAGGCTCGCCGAGCAGCCCAACGTCAGTCTGATGCTCGCCAGCCGTGCATGTTCGAGCCAAGCGGTATCCGGCGCCCAACCGTATTTCGCCCGCATCTTGGCCGCGGGAAAATTATCGTAGGTCCACATTCCTTCGTCGGCTACGGCTGAGAGGCAAAGAAGGGCGAGCACGAGGGTCAAGGCGGATAAACGAGGCATGGAGCCGCTTCACTGTTGTTTGAATGCCTGCACTTTAGCGAAGCCGCCTCGCCGTGTCGTTACCAATCTTTAGCTCAACCGGAAACGATCCCGAGGCGCCCTGCCCTAACTCCCGGCCCACTTCCGGTCAGTCAACGTACTGAACTGATTGCCACCAAGCGGTCGCTCATTGACGAATTTCCGACTCGGGAGCCATCCAGCAGATGCATCGGAGCGCCTCGCCTCCAACGCTAACGGGCGGAGCCAAAGAAACATTAACTGCACGTGGGCGATTTGTTAAACAAGCGGGAAAGACTGCAAATACAACATTGGTTTCGCTCGATTTAGCACGGTGGCGGATCGCCACCATTGGCCGTTTGACGTGCAATGCTAGCGCGAGTAAATAGAGGATCAGGTGTATCACAGGAGTGGGCGCCATGCTCAGCAAAGTTGTGATTCTGGCGGTATCGGTGATTTTGGCGGCACCCATTTGCGCTGCAACCAGTGGCAGCAATTCGACGGGCGGAAACTCTACAGGAGCAGGTGCCAGCGGCCATAACGGAGGAGGAGGCGAAGCAGGAGGAGGCGGAGGTGGACATGGCGGGGGCGCTAACGGTAGCGGCGGATTGGGTGGGCGCGCTGCAGCGGCCGCCGCGCACAGCGGGGTCGATGGGCACGAGCTATCATCGCGCGCAGGTATTTCACACACCGACGCGATGCACGCAACTCATCTCGCCGGCGGCAAACTCTCCGAAGGCGAACGCACGACCTCCAAACACCCGAGCATGGATCATCACCACCACCCATATCGCCGTGAGCCTCATTACGCAACCAATAGACTTAAATTTCCCTCGTGTATACCTGCCCCTGAGACGCAAATGATGCCGTGGTTCGATTGCAATAGACCCACCAAGTCTCTCGCGGGGCACAAGTCTTAAGAGCATACTGTGAAGCCTTAAATTGCTGCCCGCGGCGAAGCTTGCAGCATCGAGTCTAGCGTTTACGGCAATGCTTTGGGCGGCGACTATGCCGCTGCTCGCTGCCAGCCCGACCGGGGTTTCGACGAAGGATGAAGCCATCGCCAAGCAGTTTGCTGACGCGATTGAGAACAGCAGCGCGCAGCGTGCGCAATCACCGAACACTCTCAATACCCGCTTGGGGTTTGCGCAATTTCTCGCGAACTCAGAGGGCGGTGATTGCCACATGCGCCTGGAGAATGCACAAAATCAGCTCGCCATTGCGCGAGCGAGCCAGGCTGGCATTGCATTACCATTCGCTCTCGCGCGAGAAGCGGCCCTCGATTACCAAATTCACGTCGGGCGCGCCTCCTGCGGCAGCAGCGCAGATTTACGCGATCAGGAAATGCGGGCGGCGGTCGAATCCGCGCGTCTTGCCGTCGATCTGTATCGAGATGACTTTGATGCCGTCTCGATGGTGACCATGCAATTCAACGTCGGCGCAGCGTTTCACGAGCTAGGAGACGTCGCCTCAGCCGTTGCGGCGGCCAGGCCCCGCGCTCTTTCGTCACTTCGTAGAGCACGTACGCGACCTAGCCGGCTGTGTGTATGGTCGCCGCACGTACGAGATCATGCGTTATTGGGACGAAGACCTGCCCGAGTGGGACGCGGCGCAACTCGACTTCGCGGCGGCGTGGCGAAGCCAACCGAAGTGGGTCGTGTCGCGCTCGTTGAAGTCAGTCGGCCCCAACGCCACGCTGGTCAAGGATGACGTCTGGACCGTGCTGCGCGAGCTTAAGGCTCGGCTCGACGGGGAGATTGATGTCGCCGGACCAGACCTGGCGCGAAGCCTGACCGACCTTGGTCTTGTTGATGAGTATCGACTCTACTTCCGCCCGTTCGTGCTCGGTCACGGCTCGCCATTCTTTGCCGGCCCCCGGCCGCCGCTCCGCCTTGTGGCCAGCGATCCAATTGGCGAGGACACGATCAGGTTGACGTACGTTCCGGCGATCAGCTTTCCGTCATCGGTAACCTAAAGGGATACGGGGCGCCCCTCGATTGGTGGCAAATGATCCCGTACTTCCACATGCAGGCGATATCAGTCCTCTCAGGTTCGAAGTGAAGCGATGTCTCGTTGGATGCCGACCGTCACCGCGACCGCAAACAATAGCGAAAGTACGGCCATGCTCGCCGTCGATCCGCACTCACGAGCCCACCCGGACGTTCATCGAGAAGCGCTCGGTGTGGTCCCGCGAAGCTGCCATTCGCCACTGGCAGCTCAGGGTCCGACACCGGCGGTACAAGCTGATCGATGGATGGTCGGCCATTAAATGCGAGCCTTTGGGCCACCCTATTTAACTTACCGCGATGTGCTGTGAGGCACCCATCGCAATGCTCACATATACCTATCTGCGAGGACTGCCTGCGTGTGGCACTGTTCCTGTCGATGGTTGCGCAAGAGCTAAGTCGATCACCGGAACGCTGTCATGATCAAGGTACTGAAAAAGCTGCTTGGCAAGATTTCGCCCGAGCATCCCGCGAAGAAAACCACGTCAATCCCGAGACCTGAGCGCTCGAACGCCGGCGGTGATTTCCGCGCGGTCTCGATCGCGCCGAGCATCATGTGTTGTTCGGCTGCGATGCACGCGACGGAAAGGACCTATCTGCTGCGTGACGCCCCGCGCCTGCCATTGGCGGCCTGTACGATGCCAAAAAATTGTTCGTGCAAGTACCGCAAGAATGCCGACCGCCGCGAAAGCGATCGGCGCCTGTTCGGAGCGACCGAAACAAACCGCTGGTTTGCGGGCCTCGAAAGCCGCAGGCGGGGAGTTCGGAGATCGACGAAAAAGTGACTTGCCACAAAGGGTATGGCGCGCCTGCCGCGATTCGAACGCGGGACCTTCGGCTTCGGAGGCCGACACTCTATCCAGCTGAGCTACAGGCGCTTTGTACGGGGTGGCGATAGTACTCGTCGTCGGCAAGCGCCGTCCAGACCTTATGCGCTCTGCGCTTCATTTGCCGCAGCGTGCAATTTAAGAACGGTGGCCCAGTTGCGGGTGGTGACGCTGCTTCCGGCCTTGCGGGTAAATGCCTGGCTCAGGTTGCCGTCCAATATGCCCGACTTGCACCATAGGTAGGCCGCCCGAGAGGTGATCGCCAGGGCATCCGGCGCCCACGATTCCTGGAGCATCGGGCGCAGCGCTGCAAGCGATCCGCGATTGCTCGCGAAGGCCACCAGGTGCCGGGAGTGATCGACCGCCACATGCAGCAGCGGATTCTCGCGAATGATTGCCGCCAAGTCCGCGGCCGTGATCACGGTAACCGGCGCGGAAAATCCGCAATTCTCGCTGATCTCAGTTTCGATGGCTGCCGCGAGCTTGCGCGGATTGGGCCGCGCGCATTCGAACAATACATTGCCGCTATTGAGCAAAGTCCGCACGTTAGCCAGCTTGAGACCTACGAACAAGGCGCGCAAATCGGCCATGGATACCCGCTTGGCGCGGCCGACGTTGATGCCGCGGAGCAGCGCGATGCACCCGCTCACGACCTTGAGCGCTTCACAGCGGCACTACCGGAATGCAGAGTTTGCAATCGAAGACTCCGCTGGCGGGATCGTAGCTCGAGCCCTGCGGATAATATTCGAACATGGGTCGGCCATCGAGCTGCAGGCCGCTGGCCGGAAGCCAATCGCGCAGCATTGCGGTCCAGGCTTCCTCGATCTCGCCGACGGTGCCCTTGAAACTCAACGCGGCGTATTTTCCGCCGGGTATCGTGGTCTTTTGTGCGTTGCCGGGCGCGGCCAGCGTCGGCGGCGCCTCGCATCCCGCATCGTATCGGCATTGCTCGGGCGCCACCACGTTCGGATCATCGTGGCTGACGCCATACCGTGGCTGCTGCAGCAGCCCGCTCGCGGCCATCCAGGGATAGACCTTCTGCTGCCAAAACGCGCTGATGGGTTCGCCATAGGGGCCCACGTGCCGCAGATAGAGGATGGTGGTGGGGTTGCGCTCGATGATGTCGACTTTCATGGCTGCCTCCGCATTTTCCTGATGAACGGCAGCATTGTTTGCCATTTTGTCCTGGCGCTCCTGATCGGACTTGCGGTTTGTCTGACCGGGATTGCGTTTCGCGGCACGAAGTTGGGATTGCTGGTGCCGCCAGGACGTCGGAGAACAACCGAATCTGGATTTGAATGCCCGGGCAAAGGCTTCCGCTGAACCGAATCCCACCGCCAACGCAATCTGGATCACCGCCACCCGGGGCTGGGCCAGCAGCCGTGTCGCCGCAATCTCGCATCTTCGGCGCCGCAGATAGTCTCCCACGGTTTCGCCCATCCACGCCGAGAACAGCCGGTGAAAATGAAATGGCGAAAAATGCGCGACCGTCGCCAGGGTATCCAAGTCGAGCGTCTGATCAAGATGCCTGTCGATGTGCTCGGTGACGCGCTGCATTCGGTCCGCGTACTCAGCAAGGCTCTTCGGCGCGCTCACGCAGTACCCAGACCATCATCGAAGAAATCGACCACGCCGGTCTCCAGCGAATACTCGGCGCCAACCACCCTGAGTCCGGCATTTTGTATCAAGTTCTCGATGATGTCCGACCCATGCCGTAGATTTCTTACCGACGCGCTGATGTTGGCGCGCACTGCCGCATGCAGCAGCGCCTGTTGATTGTGCTTGAGATCAGTCGTCAACAGGCCTTCGACGGCCGGCCTAACCAGATCCACGATGGAATGCAGATTGCGCGATTGATTTTCGACCGGCCGCCGCAGCTGCTCCAGCGTGGTTTCGATGGCGCCGCAACGCGAGTGTCCCAGCACCACCACCAGGCGCGACCCAAACTGCTCGGCTGCGAATTCAACGCTGCCGATTTGTGAGGGCGCGACGATGTTGCCTGCCACCCGAATCACGAACAGGTCGCCCAATCCTTGGTCGAAGACGATCTCGACCGGAACGCGCGAATCGGAGCATCCCAGTATCGCCGCAAACGGCGCCTGACCCGTGGCCAATTCGATGCGGCGCGCCCGGCTTTCGAAGGTGTCGCGGCTGCTGACGTTGGACACGAAGCGTTGATTTCCCTCGCGCAACAGCGCGAGCGCTTCTCGAGCAGGAATCATGCGCTGCGGCTGCGATGCATCGAATCGCCCCGCACTTTGTGGCCGCGGCTACGAGGAACGATGGACCGAGTTATCGCGGTAGCCGAGAACGCGCGCGGGTAGAAACAGAATGGCGCGTAGCAGCGCAAACAGGGCCTCGATCGAAACGCCCACCAGGCGAAACGGCAACGACACCAGCCATACCAGCGGCCAGAGCAATATGGCGAGAATGGCCAGCGGCCAGCACAACACCAACAACAGGCACCACACGAGAAACAAAAGCATGGTCTTCATCGGCGTCCCCTCAATTGCTGCAGCCTGATTTTACCATACTCTCAATCTGCCGCCGTGCCGCGCGCCGGGGCGCCGTTTGGCCTGATGAGCTCCATCTGCCGTTCTGGATTTGCGGGCGCGGTGAACCCGAACTGCGCGTACAGGCCCTGCGCGTCGGCGGTCCCCAGGGTGAAGCGGATGATGGTGCTCAAAGCCGGATGCGCCAGCATCTTGCTCACCAATAGCTTACCGAAGCCGCGGCCGCGATACTCCTTGAGCACGAATACATCCAGCACGTGCGCAAATCGCACGTAGTCCGTTACCACCCGCGCGAACGCGGCCTGACGACCGTCGACATAGACGCCGAAGCACAGCGAGTGCTTGATGCTGTTTTCGACGTTCGCTCGCGATATGCCCGGCACCCAGTACGACTCATTGGCGAGGAATGCATGAATCATCGCCACGTCGAGACGCGATTGATCTGTTGAGACCTCGACCGGCATCAATTCCCTGCCGCGCCGGCCATCTGATAGGCGTTCGCCAATCGCTTCGGCGCAACCAATCCATAGCTCAGCTCCACGAGATTTCGAACTTCCGACCAGTCGATCGCCTCGCCGTCCAGCCGCAGCCCAAACCAACCCCGCGGGCCGATATAAGCCGGAAGATAAAAGCGCTGCGGCTCCCGGGAAGCGCGATCGACGTTTTCCCCGAGCGCCGTCTTGCAGCAAACCGAAACGATGCCATCGCCGTGATGATTGTTCAAAAAGTACGCGAACACCTTGCCGCGGACGCGAAAATCCGCATGATCTCCGGAGTCGCGCCGCTCGGTCTCCGGCGGCGCAAGACAGATTTCCGTCAATTTCTTCAAGATCCGCGCTTCGCGCTTTGCAGTTCTACTTGCCATCAGCTGCTCCGCTTGACGTACTGCAAGCGCCTGAAACGCAGCGCCGACCAGTCCTCGTCGATCGCAACCTGACGAACGGATTCGAAACCAGCGTCGCGAATGACTCGCCACCCGGTGTCGCGATTGAATTCGCAGCTGTAGCGCTTCGAGGTTCCTTTTGGATAGGCAAACCACAGCACGGCATCGCCCTCGCAGGCCGCCGCGAGAATTGTCGACACGCGGTCCAATTCCGCTTGGGTCACGGCAAAGGCCAAGCCAAAGTTCAGCGCTTTTGGTTTCTTTGGGTCGCGCAACACCTTGATGTTTTTGAGGCGCGCCAATTCCGGTTCAAAGGACTTGGGTGCGTTGAACACGACGATTTCGGCATGTTCGCCAAGATTGAGCTTATTGAATACCGGCGTGCTGCTGCTTTTCATTTGGCGACCGCGATTTGCTCTTTATTGCGCTTTAAGCCTTGAGAGATGCGGCGATCTGATCCAGCACCAGTGGCCAGGCTTGCAGGTGACGATCACGGGCCGCCGCATTGGGAAATCCTGCATGCTTGAGATGCAGCCGGGTGCCCGCGGGACTCTGCTGCAATTCCACCGTGACGATGGTTTCTGCACCTTCAGTGCCGAGTGCACCGGTAAGCCAGGTCATCTCCACCAGTTGGCCGGCAATCAGCCGCAAAAATCGTCCGTAATGTGGATGGCGCTGGACTGCCGCCTCCGATTGGTGCTTGAACTCGGTCTCGAAGAAAAATACCGCATTGACCTCGGGCCGCATGAGCACGGAGCCCGGCGCCGCAAACCATCGATCGAACCCTTGGGTCCAGGCCTCGTACAATGCAGCCGCGCTCGCGGCAAATGTGCGCTCGACGGCCAAATCGAAAGGGCGCGCGGAGAGATCCGGGACGCGAATGGCGGGTGCAGTGCGTTTCGTAGCCATCTTGAACTAGCGATTGTCGGCCAGCGCCAGCCGCAGTCCGACGAGTATGAAAACACCGCCGACGCAACGGCTGAACCATTGTTTGAAAGTCATGCTCGGTGCGAGCGCGCTGCTGATTCCCGCCGCAAGCCGCGCCACCAGCAGATTCCAGAGCGTACCGTTGAAATCGAAGATCGCGCCCAGGAAAAGAAATGCCAGCGGATTCGGCGCCGCAGAATCCACGAATTGCGGAAGAAACGCCAGAAAAAACAGCGCAACCTTGGGGTTCGAGACATTTGTGAGAAAGCCCTGAAGAAAGATGCCGCGCATGGAGATGAGCCGCCTGTCCGTCGCGATTGTCGCTGACGCAATCGTTCCCGCGGAACGGATCAGGCCAATGCCGACATACAGCAGGTACACGGCGCCGATGATTTTGACGGCATCGAACAGGGTGGCAGATGCCGCAAGGATTGCGGATAAGCCGAGCGCAGCGGCGCAAATATGCACCAGGGCACCGGTGCCAATGCCGAGCGCCGCAACGGCGCCGGCCCGCGGGCCTTGGCTGGAGCTGCGGCCGATGATGTACAGCGTGTCGGGACCCGGCGTGATGTTGAGCAGCAATCCGGAAAGCACGAATAACCCAATATCATGAGTGCCAAACATCAATCACTCCCACGTCGTACCCATGCTAGCGCGGAGCGGGGCTGTGTTTCGCCTGCTGCGCCGCCCACCGTTCCCGACTTTCCTTGGACCACACTTCGGCGCCCTTGTAGAACTCGGCTACCGCGGGCATCCCCGGCGGCAGCGTGAACCACGGCTGCTTGGATGCCGTATAGATGTGGATGTCGGGCGGCAGCGCCCCGGGCTCATCCAGCGTGCCGACGCGGACAAAGCGCATGGCATCGCCGGCACCCGCATAGTTGCTCCATACCGCCACCGAACATTTCGGGCATCGAGCGATTCGTTGACCCTTGCCGCTGTTGGAAGGCGTATCGACAACGACCACCTCGCCTTCCAGCAGCTGCACGCGATCCGATTCAATCACGGCATTCAGCGCAAACGCGGTGCCGGTCTCCCGCTGACACCAGCGGCAGTGGCAGCAGTGAACGATGAGAGGCCTCGAGGTCATACGGTAACGAACCTGGCGGCAGGTGCAGCCGCCGTCGAAAGTATGTTCTGCTTTATCCATGTGTTGCCTCCGTTGTTCAATGGCGGCGTGCGGTGACTTCGATCTCGATTTGCATCCTGGGATCCGCCAGCCCGGCGCTGATCATCGTCGCGGCAGGTCGAACGCTTCCGAAATATTTTCGCAAAATCGGCCAGCAATCGGAAAATCCCTCAGCCTTCGGCAATATGTAGGTCACGCGCACCACATCCGCAAGTTCGGCCCCGGCCTCCTTAAGCGCGGCTTGAATATTCTGCAAAGCCTGTTCGGCTTGCTCCTGCAGATTATCGGAAATGCTCATGGAGGCGTAGTCGAAACCGGTCGTACCGGATACGAAGATCCATTCTCCATCCACCACCGCGCGTGAATAGCCGATATCCTGCTCGAATTTCGATCCGGAGCTGATCAGGCGTCGATTCATCGGGGCTCCTTGGGCGGGGTCAAGGCAGCGAGTATATTCGGTTCCATGACCAATGAGATTCAAGTGCGATGCTGCATCGCCGGCGGCGGCCCGGCCGGCATGATGCTCGGGTACCTGCTGGGGCGCGCCGGAATCGACACGGTGGTCCTGGAAAAGCATGCGGATTTCCTGCGCGACTTTCGCGGCGATACCGTGCATCCCTCGACACTGCGCATCATGCATGAACTGGGACTGCTGGAGGAATTCTTGAAGCTGCCGCACTCCAAGATTCGTTCATTGAGCGCGGAGATAGGCCGGGCCAGTTTCAAGATTGCCGAATTCGGCCGCTTGTCCCCGCCGGGAAATTTCGTCGCGCTGATGCCGCAATGGGATTTTCTGAATTTTCTCGTGCAGCAGGGGCACCGCTTCGCTTCGCTCAAGGTCTTGATGTCGGCCGAGGTCACCGGTCTGATCGAGACCGGCGAGCGCGTCGCCGGGGTGCGAGCGGTCAGCCGCGGCGCCCCGCTCGAGGTTCGCGCCGATCTCGTGGTTGGCTGCGATGGCCGCGCCTCCACCGTGCGCGCAGCCTCCGGCTTGGTTGTTGAAGATCTGGGCTCGCCCATCGATGTGCTGTGGTTTCGCCTCTCCAAGAAGGACTCGGATCCGGGGCAGGTGGCCGGGCATTTGGGCCAAGACAAAATGCTCGTGACCATCGATAGAAACGACTATTGGCAGTGCGCCTTCGTCATCGATAAGGGGGGCATGGAGCGCGTACGCGCCAGTGGACTCGAGGCGTTCAAAGCGGCTGTCGTCGACGGAGCACCCTATCTGTCGGACCGCGTCCAGGAGCTTAGGTCGTTTGACGATGTGAAACTCTTGAGCGTGGCGGTCGATCGGCTGACCACCTGGTCGAAGCCCGGGCTGCTCTGCATCGGCGACGCCGCGCACGCGATGTCGCCCATCGGCGGCGTGGGCATCAACCTTGCGATCCAGGACGCCGTGGCTACAGCGAATCTTCTGGCCGGCAAGCTCAAGGATGGAACCTTGCAGGACGGCGATCTCGATGCCGTGCACCGGCGCCGCCTGTTCCCGGTGAAGGTGATCCAGGGGTTCCAGGTGCTCGTTCAGAATCGGATACTGAAGCCCAGAGTCTCGGGCAGTGCAGCGGAACTCAAAGTACCGTGGCCGCTGAAGGTATTGAATGCGAGCGCATGGGCCAGACGCTGGCCTGCGCAGTTGCTCGGCGTCGGCGTGCGGCCCGAGCATGTTCGCTCGCCGCAGAATGGCTGATCTCTCGCAAAGCTCATGGTTGCTCAATACACGCGGCGCCTATCCTGCGCACGCGTGTCGAAATACCAAAGGCCGCCTGAAAACGCGAACCACCACGCGGCGGCGAGCCACCACCCGGCAAGAAACGGAAAATAGTGCCTGGCAAAGAAGGCGAAGAACGTCCCCAGCACGCAGGCCGCGGCAATCGCCAGAATGAATCGCGAGGAAAATTTCTGCAGCCAATAAAGACGAATGAGCGACCCATAGGTCATGGCGCCGGCCGCCGCACATATTCCGAGCGCCAGGTAGAGCCGCGCGTTCGCGGGAAGAATGGCGAACAGCGCCAAACTCAAGATTCCGACATACAGAGTCAGGACGCTGAGAACGGCGGCGAGGGCGACAAATGAGCATTTACGATGCAACGCGGACGGTGCGCGCAAGGCGATAACCACGGCCAACGCGTGTAACGCGCCGCTGATGGCGAACGTCGGCAGCAACGCCTCGCTGAAAAACCCCCAGCGGCTCGGCAGAATCAAGACGACAGCAGCCGCGGCAAGCACACCGAAATGCCGCGGGTAGTGGAAGTGTCCCAATGCGGTGCTCGTAAGCGGCCGGGCCTCAATGCTGCGGCGGCATGGTCCGGGTCGGCGGCGCACGTGGGTTCAGGATCAGCAGCAGCGCGCCGGCGAGAATCGCCATGTCCGCCACATTGAAAATACCGGTGCGCAGCGACCCAATTCCCACGTTGAGGAAATCCGTGACGCGGCCGCCATACAACAGCCGGTCGATTAAGTTGCTGATTCCGCCGCCCGCCACCAGCGCCAAAGCGATGAATCGCCAGAACCCTAGCCGGGTGGCAAACAGCGACGCACCAACCAAGCACAGCAGAAGTACGGCAACCGCTCCCGTAAACAGCGCGAAGCGCAGATGTTCCGGCAGCGAGGCTCCGAGACTCAAGAACGAGCCCGGATTTTGCACCAGTTGCAGGCGCAGCGCATCGCCGAGAAACGACTCGGCGATACCGGAAGTCAGCAGGGCCCTGGCAGCCGATTTCGACACTTGATCACAGCCGACGCAGCCCAGCAGCGTGAGCGTTACGACGAGGAATCTTGGAATCAACCGCATGGTGCTCCTAGAACCGCAGTTTGCCGGTCAAAATCTCCCACCACAAGCGCCAGTCGCCCATCAAGCTGAACGCGGGATACCTGAATGTTGCCGGCTTATTGCGCTCAAAGAAATAATGGCCGACCCAGGCAAATGCGTAGCCTTGGACCAGCGCCACTGCGACGAGCCACGACCTCTGGGTGATTGCTGCCGTGATCAGCAGCGCGACTGCGATGCTGGTCCCGGTAAAATGCAGCCGGCGCGAGACCTTGTTCGAATGCTCGCTCAGGTAAAATGGATAGAAGTCGCCGAAGCTGCGATATCTCTCTTCGTTCATAGGCGCGCAAACCCAGCTATTTACTCGCCAGACTGGCCTCGACCCAATCGAGGCGCGTCTTGTGAAAGTGCTTCGCCGCGACCGGTATGCCACTGGCGGGAAATTCCATCACATACTCATCGGTTGAGTCGAATTTCGGCCATACCGCCCCCCCGGCGGAGTCCGGATCGCCGGTTTTGGCGAACTGCGCCCAGTAGCGGTTGGCCGCGGCAGCGACGGTTTTGCCTTCGTCGTCGAAGGGAGTCGCGCGCGGCTTGTTGAACACATAGGCGATTTCGCCGCCGTGCGGCAGTCCAAACATGGTCGCGCGTTGCGCCGCGGGCGTGTACGAAAAGTGATACACGTAAGTCGCGTTTCCATGCTGCGCGTGCAGCCGCGCAAGATCGCGATCCGGTTCACTGATGGACGTGTCGGTGATATAGCGGGCCATGATGCGATCGGCATCGCCGGTGTTGTCCGGATCGTAGGCCGCGAGGAACGCTTCGCGGTTTTGCTGGATCGCTGCCAGGCGTTCGGCGGCATTCAAGCCGCGTCGCGTCAGACTGGCTTCATCGCTGTTGCCGCCGAGCAGATAGGGCACACGCGCCTCCGCTCCCTTGGCAAACCCTTCCGCCGCGCTGCCCGTGATCATCTTGCCGTCGGCCATCGGCAGAATCTGATTCGGATCGCCGATCCCCGGCATATTGGCGGTAAGCTCTGCCCACGAGAGCGCGCGCAAAGCCTTGGCTGCCGCCGCATCGGAGCCATGCACCCCTGCCTTGTCGGCGAACGCCGCGCCGCCTTCCGCCACCTGAGATATCGGCCTGGCCGCGAGGCGGCCGAAGCCCGACTCCGACAGCGCCTTGGCAAACAACCCCTTTGCCTGCGGAGCCAGCATCAAGTAGTTGATGGAAATTGCGCCAGCCGATTCGCCGAACACCGTGACATTTTTCGGATCGCCGCCAAAGTCCTTGATGTTGTCCTTCACCCATTCAAGGGCGGCGATTTGATCCATCAAACCGTAATTGCCCAACAGCGCTTTGGGATTCTCAGCCGTGAGCGCGGGATGCGCGAACCAGCCGGCCCGGCCGAGCCGATAATTCACGGTCACGACGATGAGGCCTTGTTTGGCGAATTGACTGCCGTCGTAAGCCGAGCCCGAACCAAATATGAACGCACCGCCGTGGATCCACACCATGACCGGCAGCTTCGCGCCCTTCCTGGCATCGGCCGGTTCATAGACATTAAGATACAAACAGTCCTCGGCCTGCGCACAAGTGGCCGAGAACGCATTCGCGGGCCGCACATCCGGCCACTTCGCGGCCGGCCTGGGGGCCTGCCAGCGCAGCTCGCCCAGCGGCGGGGCCGCAAACGGCAAACCTCTGAAAACGGCCACGCCGTCGGCGATGAAGCCCTGGACCTTGCCCTTCTCGAGTTTGACGGTTGGCCCGTCAAGTGCCGGGGGTGGCGCGGCGGCGGAATCACCGGCTCTTTGCGCCTGACCTAAGGCTGCGCCGCTCGCCAAAACCAAAGTGATCACTGCGGCTTGCAAGCCGTGGCGTTGTATCGACATTACTTCCCCCGGGGCGGTTGTTGAGTTAAAGCATAAGCCATGTAGGTTCGGGTGTCAGGTACCGGTCGCCGACCGCCGTTCGCGCATGTACAGAAAAAGCGGCAGGCCGCAACTGACACCAATCAAGCACGTGGCGGCGATCGGCACCCACAGTAAACGAATGCCTTGCTTTGCGCCCTCGCGGCGGATGAAGCCGATCAGGACCACGGCGGAGATCAGCACATCGCAGCCGAAGAATGCGCCGATGCGCGTGGAGAACAACTCGCTGAAGAGCATCGACAGGTTCATGCCATGCTCGGCGAGCCACGGCAGGAATTGCGAGTAAGGCACGGCGGCACCGATCACCGCCAGACAGAGATATAGGCCGCGCATGTTTTTCCTCGTTGTGTTGGTATTTTTTTAAGTCAGCCTTTCTCGCGCATGGAAAGCTCATCCCACAGCCGTATCAAGTAGCCGTCGGGATCGCGCAGTTCCGCGCCGTAGCCCCAAAAGAGCTTCTGCGGCTGCGCCGCGAGCATCACACCGCGGTCGGTCAATTCACGGCACTTGGCCTCGACATCGGCGACGCGAAACGTCAACACGCAAGACGCGGCGCCGCCCGGTTGCCTGGCTTTCTCCACAAATAGTGTGAGTCCCCCATCATCTTGAAGCGCTGCCACATTGGCGCCCGGAATCTCGAATTCGAGCTTGAGGCCGATGCGTTGCGTGTACCACTCACGCGAGCGCGCGACGTCGGCGACAAAGATGGTGAGATGATCCAGGTGAATCATATACGGGAAGAATTTCGACTACGCGCCCGCGGCGAATTTGACCGTGGCGGCACTCAAGATATCCCAAGGCTGCGCGCTGCCGGTCCAATATTCCCGTGCCGCGCGAAACCAGCTGGGATCGTCAAGGCTGCCGGCCCTGATTCCCATCACATCGGGACGCGCGGAGCTCGACGCGAACAACGGCGATCCGCATTTGTCGCAGAAGCCGCGCCGTGCAAGGTTGCCGCTGACGGCGGTAATTTCGTGATAGCGCGGCTCGCCGCGCAGCAATCGAAAATCTGCAGTTCGAATCACCACGGTCGGCGCGTACGCGGAGCCGCCGGCACGCTGGCAGTCGCGGCAGTGGCACTTGATCATCGCGACCGGACTTGTCGAACAATGGTAGCGAACGGCGCCGCACGCACAGCCGCCCGAAAAGCTCGCTGGCACTTCCACGGCGTCGCCTACTCGAACCAGATCTCTATTTCGTAGCCATCGGGATCGCGCACGAAAGCGTAGGGCAGGCCCGGCGCAAATTCTCCCCTCGAGCTGATTGTGCCGCCGGCCATTTCCACCGCGGCGACGGCGGCATTGATGTCTTCCGGCCGCGTCAGCCTGAACCCGAAGTGAATGATGCCGCCCGGCACGCCGGCCCCGTCCGGGCGTCTTTCGAATGCAATGACGTCGTGCGGACCGGGCCCAAGCACCTGAATGGTGTCGGCACTGCGAAAATATTCCCTGACCCCAAATACCGACTCGTAAAACCGCAGCGCGCGATCGGGGTCCCGCACGGATAGAGCCAGGTGAGTCAGGCCGTGGGTTGCGATCATGTCGGAATCTCGCTATTGCCCGAATCGGGGTGGTCGGGATATTTTAACACTCATTGGATCGCATTGGCCGCCGCCTCCAACTCGACGCGATCCACTTTTGGCTGCACGGACGGATTGGCCGGGTAGTGCGTGCCGCTAAATTTAAGTACCACGTCGCCCTTTCCTTTCGCGTAAACGATCAGGGATCGCCAACCGTCCACGCTGTTCGTGGATACCCGAATGGGCGCCATGACAATGGCGGTAGCAGAGAGCAAGGTGAAGCCCTGGTCGGTGCCGCGAAATACGAGCATGGTGCACCCGTCCGCGCCGCAGTATTTCGGACCCGACAAAAGCACGATGGCATCGTCGCGGCCATCGTCATTGAGGTCCGCCAATGCCCAGCGAAATGCGGGGCCATTCGCGCCACCGTGCTCATGCCCATAAAACTGCACGGCACGGGAAAGCTCCGGTGGCACCTGCGCCATCACGGCGGAACTTAAACCAGCCAGCAGCAGGCCGATCTGCGTGCAGTATCCGGCAACCGCGCGAAACTGCTTGTATTCGTCGCAGCGCATTACGATTTCTTACACCCGCATCCTCAGGACGTCAAAGGTTCAACGCGATCCTAAGGGACTGGCGTCTGCAGGTGCTCGGGATGCATCATCACATTCCCCCGGCAAACAACTTAGGAGTGGCCAATGATCAAGGTGAGCGTGATGTACCCCAATACGCCCGGCGCTAAATTCAACCATGAGTACTATCGCGACAAGCACATGCCGCTGGTGAAAAGCCGCATGGGCGACAATTGCAAGTTCTACACCGTCGACAAGGGTGTGGCGGGCGGTACCCCTGGCGCCCCCGCAACCTACGTCGGCATGTGCCACATCTACTGCGATTCAGTCGACGCCTTTCAGCGCGGCTTCGGACCGCACGCAAAAGAAATCATGGGCGACATTCCGAACTATACCGATCTGACGCCGGTAGTTCAGATCAGCGAGGTCGTTGTCGGCTGAGGCCCTAGCTGCGGTATGGTCGTACGAACCGCACGCTCTGCACTCAAAAAGACCGCGGCTCATAGTTCGCGCTCATAGACGAGGAAGCCGGAATGCCTGGCGACCTTATCGTACAGCCGCCGGCCGGCGGCGTTCGATTCGTGCGTTTGCCAGTAGACGCAGTGAATGCCCGCCGCCCGCGCGCGGGCGTACACGCCCTCGATCAGCGACCCTCCGATTCCGCGTCCTCGTTCGGATGGATCGGTGAACAAATCCTGCAAATAGCAAGTGAGTTCCATGCGCGTGGTGTCGCGGTGATAAAGATAGTGCGTGAGGCCGACCAGCTTGCCGTCCCGCTCGGCAACCAGTGCGAACACCGGTTCATTCGGATCGAAGAAGCGCCGCCACAAGGTCTCGGTGATTTTGAGCGCCAGCGCCGTCTCGCCCTTGCGCCCATAGAACGCGTTGTATCCATCCCAGAGCGGCATCCAGGCGGCGTAATCGACGTGCTCAACCGGGCGGATCTTGATGGCTGCGGTCATCTGGCCTTCAGGCGCTGGGGCCACGCCATGGTAGCGGGCCCGAGGCCGGCGCGCGACCCGATCTGAATCTCATTGTCCCCTTTTTGCACGCAAATACGATCTCTCCCATAGGGAACAGCAGGAGAGTGCATGCGTTCGTGATTAGCACGTGTTCGGCCGCGCTATTCTGGTGTATGCGTAGCTCGCGACATCCTGCGGCGTGTCGCCCAAATTGGGGAATACATGTTGCGTGGCCAATAGACCTTCGGGTGAAAATGCGCAGCGTTCGAGCACGCGGATCGACGCTGCGTGGGACGGGTGGCACAATGCGTAGAGGCGCGTGACCTTGAGATTCACAGCCCGTGCGACCACCGCCCGCAGCGCCTCCGAGGCAAATCCGAATCCCCAGGCGTCGCGGGCCAGCACGTAGCCGGTGGAAGCTTGGGTTGGCGTTTCAAAGGCGAGACCGGTCGAACCCAAGAGCCTGCCGTCGGACCGTGATTCAATCAGTAGCGGCCCGACAGGCCAGCGCCCCCATTCCGAGGCCGAGAATTCCAGAAATGCAGCCGTGTCGTGGATGCTGGCATGTCGAGGCCAGCCGACAAAACGCGTGACTTCCGCATCGCCGGCGTATCGCCTGAAGATCAGCGCCGCGTCTTTCGCCTCCGGCGGCCGGAGAATGAGTCGCGGCGTGAGGATCGGCGTGGCTACAGGCATGCGCTCGTCGCTTCACTCATACTCAGCAAAGTTGGAATGGACCCGAATGGCGCGCAGCATTTGCTGGTTGCCCGCATCGCCGATCGTGATACCCAATTTAACTCGCAGGCGCAGCGCGCGTACGCTCAACGCGACGAACAGCAGTCCGAATAACGCGGCATATACGAAGATAATGTGCATGTCCCGGCGCTTGCTCCCTAAGCCCGCGGCTTCTGCGGCCGACTATAGGCCATCGTTCAAGTTGCGCAATATCCGTTCGCCCATCGCGGCGTGCGGCGGATTATCGGTGAGTCCGGTTTCCAGGAGCACCAATCCAAACAGAACCGCCCAGCCTCGCGCGCGCTGCCAGGTGGCGGTTGAGCCCCCGTACTCGGTCATCGCCATTGCCCGCGACCCGCGATCCGGCAACCACATGAAGATTGAGGCTAAGTCGGTTGCGCGGTCGCCCGCGCAGAGATCGCCCCAATCGATGATCGCGCGCAGCCGCTCATCACACACGAGCACATTGCGTGCGTGCAGATCTCCGTGTATCCAGGTGGAGTCGACATCGATGGGGGCAGCCAGCGCGTCCCTCCATATCGATCGGATGACATCGCCCACCGATCGCGTGGTTCGGTCCATGCGCTCCACGCGCTCCTGCACCGCTGCCGCGCGCTGCGCGAGCGGCACGCCTCGATAAGGATTATGCGGCGCCGTTGGCGGTGCCGGCGTGTGCAAGGCCTTGAGGAATTTCGCCAGCACGATGCCCTCATCAACGAGTAGCTTCGATTGATCGGCCGTGACGCCCGACAGCCACGGCAGCACACTCCAGCTCCACGGGAAATCTCTGCACGCATGCCCGATTCGAATGGGCGCAGGGACGGAGAGCGGCAGACGTTCGCTGATCGCAGGCAACCAGCGCTGTTCGTTCACAAGCAGCGCGGCGGCGGCTGCGCGCCGCGGCAATCTCACGCATAAATCGTCGCCGAGACGAAATATCGCGTTGTCCCAGCCTGAGGCGCAGGGCTCGAGGCTTCGCTCGGCGAGATCGGGATGCTGTGTCCGCAACAGTGTCCTGACCAGTCCGGCATCGATTGCCACCTCGGCTGCCGGCGTCGCGACGGTCGTTGCCGTGGGCGCGCCCGTCCGCGACCCGTTCACGCCTGAGCTCGTTCTTGCCACTTCGGGACATTCACCCCCTTCACCGTGAGCCATAGGGCGAGTCCCAACTCGGCTGGAAATGCCGGCAGCATCAGCCAGGGAAACAGGTAGCGGGCAGCGAATGGCGGCGAGAGAACTTGCGCCACACTGAAGAGGATATAGCCTAAGCCCCCGATCATGAACAGGATGCCGAGAATCTGCGGCAGGAACAGAGATTTGCGCATCAAATAGCCGAACAAAATGCAGGAGAAACCAAAGAACAGCAGACTGACGCCGTATCCGAGTCCATGCACCCGAAGCGCCACGTACGCCAGGTCGTCCAGTTGCTGCGCATTGAAGCCCTGCAGGTAATCGGCGCCATCCAGCGCCACCAATGCGGCAATCTCGAAAAGCTTCGCCACGCCGTAGACGGCAACGAACGTCAATCTGAAAAACGCCGCCAGCAAAGCCAGATTCCGGCTCACTGGCTGGAGCAGAACGTACAGGATCAGCGTCACCGCTACATCGCACACGCACGTGAGCAATTCGCCCGCCAAGCCGACGCGGAACAGCGTCTCCGATCCCAATATGTTGCCGGCGGTTGCGATCGGATCTCGCGCCACCAGCAGGTTGCCCCGAACGTAGGCTTCCCCGAAGAGCGCGGCCACGATGATGAACAGGTAAAGCAACCCGCCGATGCGCGCATAGATCTGCGGCGAGGCGTCGGGAATGCGATTCGTCATTTGCCTCCCGGGGCGCGCGATCGCGGCAGATGATTGAGCATGAACTCGCTGCCTTCGTAGTACACGTCCACGAGATCCTCGAAAGTCAAGGACAGATCGTGGATCTCGTTGGGAATCACTTTCTCCGCGATCTCGACACTGTCCGTCTTGTTGCGCAGCGCCTGCAGCAGCGCAATGCTTTGGTTGAAATCGACATTGCGGTCGTCGTCGCCCGCCACAATGTAGACTGGCGATTGCCACTGGCCGACGAACGCCAGCGGCGAGTATTTGAAGGTTGCGCCGGGGAATCCGTGAACTCCCGCCATGTCGAATCCAACCTTGAAGACATCGGAGTTTCTGGCCAGCGCCTGGGCGGTGAGGTATCCGCCCCAGGAAAGGCCGTATATGCCGATCTTCTCGATCTTAAGATCGCCGCGCGATTTCAGGTAATTTGCTCCGCCCAGAACATCCCGGTATTCGCTGGCACCGCCGTTTCCCCAACCCGGCGCGTTGCGAAAGGCATAGCCGCGCATGATGCTGCTGCGATATTCGACCGAGAGAACGGCGCATCCTTGAGTCGAGAAATATTGATTCAGCTCGTACAGGTTGGAGTAGGCGTCCATGTAGTGAAAGCCGA
Organism: uncultured Gammaproteobacteria bacterium; assembly: GCA_963787695.1. Taxonomy (GTDB): domain Bacteria; phylum Pseudomonadota; class Gammaproteobacteria; order Steroidobacterales; family Steroidobacteraceae; genus Bog-1198. The sequence continues at coordinate 2,218,195 of CAWBDX010000002.1, read as the reverse complement.
GCAGCATCTGCCGCGTGATTCCGCCGTGGACGAACACCACTCCGCAACCCGACGGCTTGGTCGGTACGAACAACTGGCCATAGGCTGTCTGTCCATCCACGCCGGGAAAGCTGACCGGCTGAGGCTTGACCATCTGGGATGAAGGGTACGCGTCTGGAACCGCTGGGCCGCCCGCGCCCCGGGTCAATCCCTTCAAGTCCTGCAATACAACTGTCGGGGGCATCGCCCACCCGGCATCGATGTAGGCGATGCCTGCCGCCAGCGGTACCGGCGTCCACTGGCTGGTGGGGCCTTGGGTTATGGACTTGGGAGCTCCGCCGCCGAACGCAACCGCCGCGATATGCCGTCTATAGGGATCGCCGATGTTGGTGCTGTACACCATAGTTTTGCGATCGAGGGAAAGCGCTGCAGTCTCCACCTCGCCCTCGCCCGGCGTGAGCAGCCGCGGCGGACCTCCCTGTGCGGACACCGCATAGAGATGCCTCCACCCATCGCGCTCCCAGGTAAATGCGATGTCATTGCCATCCGACCAGAACAATTGGCGCACTTGAGCGCCGGTATCAGTCGGGTCCTGATCGAGGTCGTAGTAGGCGGAGCCCATGCCGGGGTCGGCGCGCCAAACCTCGCGGACTTGATGGGTGGCCACACTCGCGACCTGAATCGCCCAGGGTTCCTTGGCAACGTACTCCCCCGCGTATCCGTTCTCGCTGGGCGGCTGAGACCCGACCAGCCGTCGCAGGGCGATACTCTCTCCGTCCGGCGACCAGGCGGGATCCACATCGACCGCATCGGCGGGCTTGGCAACTGCCCAGGTGGCCCGCGATTTAAGATCAAAGACTTCGACATACGATGAGCGCTCGTACGCCACCTTGTTGCCGTCGGGTGAGAAGCGCGGAGCGAAGAGCGGTCCGGCCAGCAGGATCTCGGCGGCGCCGACATCACTGCGGTGGCCGTCTTTGTTGAGCAGCGGCACGCTGGCCACGCCCCGCTCCGTCAGCCAGATGAGACGGGCACCATCAGGCGAGAACTGCGGTGCGTATCCTATGCCCACCGGCCGGGGCGCTGCGCCGCCCGCCGTATCGAGAAGCCAAACCTGGCGCAGTGGCGGCGTCGCGAGCGAACGCGGATTGGGTACTTCACCTTTGGAATTGGGCGGACCGCCGCGAACAAAGCTGAGCAGGCTGCCGTCCGGCGACAGGGCGACTTGGGTGAGGTCCTGGCCATCATCGTCTGAATATCTGACCACGGGTTTTGCGCTCTCCCCCACGCGCAGGAAATAGATCGCCCGCGTGCGCGCCACGCGCGCCACAAAGGCCAGCGAACGGCCGTCCGCCGCAGCCACCGGCTGATAAACCAACGGGGTCGCGAGCAGCGCTTCGAGTAAAGCCTTGTTCTTTGGCGCAGAGACGGGGCGTGGCTGAGCGCGCGGGATCATCGATGTCAGGATGGCATCGGGCACTCCTTCGATATGCCGGGTATAGGAGATGGTATCGTTGCTCGACCAACGCGGGTCGCGGTCTTCTGCAAAGGACGGGTTCACGTAAGAGATGCGTTCGTCGTCAAAATTAAAAATCGCTATGAAGCCCCAGGGATAGGCGCGAACCGAACCCCAGATGTCGGGATCCTGAGTCGAGTACCCGCCGCGCGCATTTTCAAAGGCAAGCTTGTTGCCATCGGGCGAAAACGCCGGGCTTCGAACCACGCCGCGAATGGCGATCTGCACGGGATTCGACCATGCGCCGCCGGCGCTGCGCTCGGCATACCAGAAACCCGCGACGTCCTCCCTCACCCACACCGATCGTTTACCGTCGGGCGAGATCAGTGCGTCTGATGGAACGGCGGCGGTCTGCTCGCGGGCCAACCGTGTATCCGATCCTGGGGGGCCATCGGCCAACGCCGAGCGCGCGCCGAAGCAAACAACCAACAAGGCCGCGCTGGCCAAGGTGACACCGAGAGTCGCCGATGCCGAGTTAGAGATATAGTGTGACGGCCGGATCATGATAAATCTCATAATAACCTCAAGTAGGGACACCTTGCTCCCTTCGGCAAGCGCGGCGCAACGGCGATGTCTCGTGTCCGCAGCGATGAGGCGATTTGTTGTGGCAGGACTGCTGGCGTTTTCCGCGCAGCCGGCCGTGAGTCAGGAGATGGCGATTACCTTTGATGATCTGCCCGCGCATGGGTCGCTGCCGGCGGGAGTGACGCGATTGGAAATCGCGCAGTCAATTCTGGCGACACTAAAGCGCGAGCGCATGCCGCCTACCTATGGATTCGTCAACGGCAAGCGAGTCGAGGAGCACGCATCGACGCTCGAGGTTCTCGCGGCCTGGCGCGCGGCCGGGCAGCCCCTCGCGAATCATACCTGGGCGCATCGCGACATCAAGGACGAGTCGCTGGTGGAGTTTGAAGCGGATGTGTCGAAGAACGAGCCGCTGCTCGCGCAGTTGATGGGGCATGAGGACTGGCACTGGTTTCGCTATCCGTACCTTCGCGAGGGCGAGACGGTGGAAAAGCGGCGCGCGGCACGGCAGTGGCTGTTTGCGCAAGGATACAGGATCGCCGAGGTCAGCATGGACTTCGAGGACTACCTTTGGAACGATCCCTATGCGCGCTGCGTGGCGTTACATGACGACGCGTCCATCGCTAAGCTCCACGACAGCTATCTTGAAGTGGCGGATCAGTACTACGGCCTGTTTCGCCAGCTATCGCAAATGGTCTATGGGCGCGACGTGAAATATGTGCTGCTGATGCACGTCGGCGCGTTCGACGCGCGCATGCTGCCGGAACTGCTGTCGCTGTACCGCGGTAAGGGCGTGCGTTTCGTCAGCTTGGCAGAAGCGATCTCGGACCCGGCGTACCGGGACGATCCGGACATCGGCGATGCAACGGGCGGGGCGCACCTGGAATTGATGATGCGCAGTAAGAAGCTTACCTTTCCGCCTAACACCAAGCCCTACAAGGAACTGGATGCGATGTGCCGCGAATGACCAGCGTTGAAACCCACCATGGCGGGTGCTTATGCACAGCTGTGCGCTATGCCGTGAGCGGCCCGCTGCGAAGCATCATTGCCTGCCACTGTGAGCAATGCCGCAAAACCTCCGGCCATTTCGCAGCGATGACCAGCACCCGCATCGCTGACATCGCCATCACGAGTTCGCAGTCTTTGCGATGGTTTCGTTCCTCCGCGACCGCGGAGCGCGGATTCTGCGCAATCTGCGGCAGCAATTTGTTTTGGCGCCCAATCGGCAGCGACACGATGAGCATCGCGGCGGGTTCACTGGACACCCCGACCGGTCTTGCCATCGAGAAGCACATCTTTGCCGGCGCCAAATCCGACTACTATCGGATTGAGGACGGGCTACCGCAGCGAGATCGGTGGTAGCCGGGCACGCGCATGGATTTTCAGAGGAGCAAGAACATGTACAAAGATGGATTGCTGTCGGGTAAGCGCATTCTGGTGACCGGGGGAGGAACGGGACTGGGCCGTTCCATGGCAGAGCAGTTCCTGACCCTGGGAGCGGAGATCTACATCTGCGGGCGGCGCAAGTCCGTCTGCGATGCGACGGCCGCGCAACTAATGGCCGCCCATGGCGGATCCGTCAAGACCTACGGCGTGGACATTCGCGATGCCGCCGCCGTCGATGCGATGGTCGAGGAGATATTTGCGCAGGGGCCGCTGACCGGCCTCGTGAACAACGCCGCCGGCAACTTCATTTCCCCGACCGCGGCACTCTCGCCGCGCGGCTTTGACGCAATCGCCAATATCGTCATGCATGGCACATTTTACGTCACGCACGCCGTCGGGCGGCGTTGGGTGCAGATGGCGCGAGAAGGACGATGGCAGGCCGGCGACCCCTATCGCAGCGTCATGTCGATCATCACCACCTGGGTCTTGAACGGCGGGCCGTACGTCGTACCGTCGGCGATGAGCAAGAGTGCGGTTCACGCGATGACCATGTCGCTCGCCACCGAATGGGCGCGCTTTGGGATCAGGCTGAATGCCATTGGACCGGGTGAGATCCCCACCGAAGGCATGAGCAAGCGCTTGAGTCCCGGCGATGAACCCGGAGTGCGCAGCGCCAAGGTGAATCCGATGGGACGAGCCGGCCGCATGGAAGAACTGCAGAATCTCGCGACCTTTCTGCTGAGCGACGGCTGCCCCTGGCTCAACGGCCAGTCCATCATGATGGACGGCGGCGCTTACCTTGGAACGGGCGGCAATTTCTACGAATTGCGCAACTGGACCGATGCGCAGTGGCAGGAGGCGCGCGCACGCATCGAAGCCCAGAATCAAAAGGATCGAGCGCAACGCTCGGCGTAGTGCGATTGGCGCCTCAATTGGCATATAGTTTCGGCACCGCGAAGGACTTCGTGCCGGTGAAAATATGAAGGCAGGGGAGAAGTTTTTTCTGGTCACACCGAAGGGTGTGGAGGAGCTGCGCGGCCGCGCTGACAAGCTCGATGCCGGCGCCAAGAACATTCTGTCGCTGATCGAGCAAGGCTCCACCAATCCGGACGCGATTCTGCAGCGTTCGAAAGCGCCTCGCGAAACGGTGATTGATGGCCTGCGTTGGCTCATAAGCCACGGCTTCGTGGCAACCGGAACGAGTGACGGGACAACGTCGCCCGCTGCGCACGATGCAGTGTCGGTGACGAGTTCCATCAGCGAGCGGCTGCGCCTGAAGCCTGGCATATCGCCTGCTCAAGCGCGCTTTCTGCTGACGGACTTCTGCCTGGATCATTTTGGCGCGGACGGCCAGGTCCTCGCCAATGCCGTCGAATTCTGCACCGACGTCACCAGCCTGCAGATGGCGCTCGACAACATTCGAACCGAAGTCAAAAAACTCGGTCCGGAGGGGCGGGCGGCACTGGTCGCCTGTGTGCGCGAAATCAACGAAACGGACTTCTGAGCCGCGCACGCCGATTGCGCCGCAGCCGTAGCCGATCGCCGTCTCAGCCTACAGCTTGAATCGGCCGATGGTCTTTTCCAGCAGCGACAGGGTGCGGCTGACTCCCTTGGCCTGGCGCGCCAGTTCCTGCGAAGCAGCTTCCTTGTGATCGGACTGGTAGGCGGCGTATGCCAATTCGAACTTGCGCGACTGGTCGCTGAGTTCGGCTGCGCCGCCACGCACACCCGCGATAAGATTCTTGAGCTTGAGCTGCATCACTTTCAGCGAGGCCATCAGGCTGTCGGGCAGTTCGCCGGCAATCCCGATCTCGAGCGCCAGATCGCCTTCGGCGATTTTCTTCATGTAATCAGCCGCGGCGCGGGGTTCGCCGCCGAGTAGATGCAGTACCTTTCGGTCCAGCAGGAAGAACAGCGCCAGGGAAATGACAATGCCGAGGACGATTCCCGCCAGCGCCACCCCGTAGCCGACTTGTCTACCTTCGGCGCGCAATTCGGCAATGGGATAGGCGGAGACGATGGTCAATCCCCAATCCGGCAAGGGTAAGCGGTCGATCGCCCAGGAGCCATCCTTGTTGTCGGTGGCTTGCTCCACCTGTTCAGCGGTCACCCCCGAAGGCAGATAGCGCGCCTTATTGCTGTCGACCACGGCGACAAATCCGCTCTTCAGCAAATGCGCTTGATCGAGAGCCTGCATGAGTATCGGCAACTCGGTCTTGTAGCCGACGTAAGCGATACCGATGGCTTCGCCATTCTTGGAAAGAAGGGGTTCGTAACCGGTGAAGTAGGGATGATCGAGGATATCGACGATGCCATAGAACGCGACTCGGCTTCTGATCGCTGCGTAGGCCGGAGTCGTGTTGTTGAGCTCGGTACCGACCGCGCGCGTGCCGTCGTCCTTCATCACGTTGGTCGCGATGCGCACGAAGCGGTCGCCATCCTTGGTGAAAATCGTGGCGGTGCCCTTGTTCATCCGGGTAACGTAATCGACCAGCTCGAAATCGCCGGCCTGCCCCTTGCCGCCGATCAACACATCGTTCACGGTTTTGCCGGCGAGCGAGACTTGAGCGCCCTTCTCGGCACCGCCGCGCACCTTGATCTGGTCCTGGAGCAACGCCATGCTGGCGCGAACGCGATCCTGCATGAGAGAGGCGGTCGTGCCGAAGACGCCTTGAATCGAAGTCACATTGTCCGCGATGCGCTGGCGTACCCGTGATTGCACTTGCTGCATCGCCCAAACCGAAAACCCGACCGCGCCAAGGCTGATCAACAGCAGCGTGATAGCCGCGACCGGCAACACCACTTGATATTTGAAACCACGAAACACGACAGTGCTCCTTATGTCCAAATGGGCTCTATTTCCACATGTCGGAGCCCTTTGGAGATATCTACCGGGTCTCGAAATCCGCGAAATCTCTGCCAAGCCGGCCTCATTCCAGCCACTGCGCGGCAGCCCCAGGCCTTGGCCCGACGAGGGCGATGGCGAGGCCTTGCTTACGGGGGGAGAGGCCCTCTGATGAAGCGATAGCCGGCTCCTTTCAGGCTAGCCTCGACTTTTGTCTGCTGGGCTTCATCGATGTTCGGTGCGGTCCGGATGTCGTAAATCGCTCCGCTCGGCACCCTCAATTCGTCGCGCACGAAGGCAACGACGTCGTCGCAGGAGATGATGTTGCCCTGTGGCTCGCTGTAAAGCGCGACCAGACAATCGTGACGTGTGCCATCAAGCGTCACGATCACATCCGGCTTGGCGGCAATCGGCGGCGGGGCGGCCGGCGCCGGGGCCGGAGTATTCGCAGACTGCCCGCAACCTGCGAGCACTGCCAACCCCAAGGCGCAGGCGTGCACTGCGCGAGCGCGGAGCGAGGGCGGTATGCTAGGCATTGAAACTCTCCCTGAGCACTTTACGCGACAGCATGCTCGATGTACTTGGAATGCGCGCGCGCAAGATATAGTGTTTGACCATCAATCTGATTTTAACGAATTGAACTTGCCCTGGGGACTGCGTATGAAGTCACGGATTGCATTTATTGCCGCAACCTTAGCCGCCGCGCTCGGCGCGCAGGCGCAGCAAGCGCCGACCGGCTATACCGATACGCCAACCATTCCAGGCAGCAAGTGGCGCGTCCATGATGACGCGCGCCCGCGTCCACCCGTCATTATTCCGGGCAGCTGCAGTACCGCGACAGTACCCGGGGCACCACCCTCCGATGCCGTGGTGCTTTTTGACGGCACCAGTCTTGCAGCCTGGCGCACGGAAAATGGCGCACCAGCCAAATGGAAGATTCAAGACGGATACCTGGAGGTGGTCGGAGGAAGCGGCGACATCGTCACGAAAAAGGATTTCGGCGACAGCCAGCTGCACGTCGAGTTTCGCACGCCATCACCACCCAAGGGCAACAGCCAGGAACGCGGCAACAGCGGCGTGTTCCTCTTCGGCATCTATGAGGTGCAGGTGCTCGACAGCTTCGAAAATCCCACCTACGCCGACGGACAGGCATCCGCGATCTACGGGCAGTCGCCTCCTTTGGCGAATGCCTCCAGGCCGCCGGGGGAGTGGCAGAGCTATGACATCGTGTACACGGGGCCGCGATTCAAGGATGGGAAAGTGGCAGTGCCGGGCTATGTCACCGTGCTCCACAACGGCGTGATCACCCAGAATCACACGCAGATTCTCGGCGCCACCAAGCACCGCGTGCTGCCGACGCTGATCGTGCACGGCCCCAAAGGTCCCATCAAGCTCCAGGATCACGGCAATCCGGTGCGCTTTCGCAACATCTGGATTCGCCCGCTGGGATCCGTCGACAATTCTTCATAGCAGAAGGCTCAAAGCCTGACGAAATACGGAATCGCGATGAGCGCAATACCTATTGTGATGAGTAGCAGGGTGTTGGACACGAAATAAGGAAAGATGATCAATGCCAAGCCGGCGAGTAATGGTATGACCGCCCGCTGTTTTCGGCCGTAGACGAGAAAACCAAGGCCGATGGAGCCGAAAAGCACACCCCAAAGCAGCGACGAGGTATCCAATCCGGGCTAGTTCGCTTGTTTCGGATACGGCGCCCCCGGCAGATATTTGCCGCCGACCTGGCATATCGATTCGCGCGAAGCCGGCACAAATCGCTGGGTCGCGTATTTACTGGTGATCACCAACGCGCCGCCATTCAACCGCAGCGACATTTCGCCGGTTCCCAGGGAACTCACGGGCACGTTCAGTCGATCTTTCGCCAGGATCTCGATGTCAGTCGCGACACAACGTCCATTCGACTGAAACAATCCAAAACTGATTACGTGATGTGGCTCGATCTGCAGCCAACTATGCATACCCGAGTCCGCATTGACCCACGCGCCGTTGAAGCGCGGCGCTACAGCTACCGGCGTTCCTGCGCAGCCGGCAAGCGCCAGGGCGACAGCGGCCGCAATCCAGCCCGATTGACCCCGAAAGCCCGGTGATTTCCTCATCCGCTCCGTCCCTCCTGGCAATCCCGACCACGAATCGCGATCCTTCGCAAGCCTACCGCAACGCACGGCCGAATGCCTTTGCGCCCGAGAGGCGCGGTCCGGCTAGCCGCTCCCCTATACTACGACCCTATTGTGCGATTCTTTAGGGAGCACCGCGTGACGACAGCCGTCCCATCCAAGAAGACCCTGGCGGGCCTCGGGCCCCCGCCTCTGAAACCCGCGTCGTTTCTGGCCAACCTGCGCTCCGCCAGGGGCAATCCTTTTGAGATCATTCCGCTGGAAGCCTACGAGCAGCCATATTACGTGTTCAAGTCGATCATAGGTCACGTGCTCATGGTCAACGACCCGGACGGCGTACGTCGTGTGCTTCTGGACAATGTCGCCAACTATCCAAAGGAAACAATTGGGGGATGAGTTCTTTTACGGCGATGTTCGGCGAAGGCCTGTTGAGTGCGCCGCCAGCCAAATGGCGCGTCCATCGCAAAGTGATGGCACCGTCATTCGGCACGCGCACGGTCGACTCTTATGCGCCGGCCATGATCGACACCACGCTCGCCTTTGCACAGCAGTGGGATGCGCTGCCCGAAGCGACGGAAATGGACATCGCCGCGGAGATGAATGCGCTGACGCTGAAGATCATTTGCCGCACCATGTTCTCTTCGGACGCCGAGGAACTGGCTGCGCATGCCGCTGAGGCGCTCGAATTCGCGCAGAAAAAGATGGAATTCGGCCTGCTCGACATCCTGCCGCTGATAGGACCTCCGCGCATCAAGCGCGCACAAGATTCCATCCGCGCCCGCTTCATGAGGATGGACGCGGCCATCTATCGCTTGATCGGCGAGCGCGAGAAGATTCGCAATGAAGCGCCCAAGGATTTCTTGACCCGGCTGGTCGCCGCGAAGGATCCGGACGACGGTGCGGGCTTGAACGCCACCGAGGTGCGCGACGAGGTGATCACCATCTTCATGGCCGGTCACGAGACCACCGCCGTCACCATGACGTGGGTATGGTACTTGCTTTCGCAGCATCCCGCGGAAGAAGCGAGGCTTCACGAAGAATTGCATACGGTGCTCGGCGGCAGAACCCCGACGGTCGAGGACCTGCCCAATCTGCCGTACACGCGCATGGTCATCGAGGAAGCGATGCGCGTCTACCCGCCGGCGCCCGGGCTGTCTGGGCGGCAGGCCAAGGAGGCCGACGAGCTCTGCGGATACAAGGTGACTCCAGGACTTCAGATCTTCGTCTCGCCGTGGATACTGCATCGCCACCGCCGCCTCTGGGATGACCCGGAGCGCTTCGATCCGACCCGATTTTCAAAGGAGCTAAGCGATAAGCGTCCGCGCTTCGCATACCTGCCCTTCGGCGGCGGTCCTCGAATTTGCATCGGCGCGACACTTGCCATGACCGAAGCGACGTTGATCCTCGCGGTACTCGCTCAGCGATTTCGCCTGCGGCTCAAGGAACCTCAAGAGATCAAGCTGCAAGCGCGCATCACCCTGCGTCCTAAAAACGGATTGAAGACCATTTTGGAGCGCCGCCAACCCGCGGCACAGGCGAATCATGTCCAGCGTGAGCCGGTGCTGCAAGCAGCGGCTCGCTAGGTAAGCGCGAAGACGCGCTGGCAGAGGGAATCAAAAATGTTAGGGGTCATGCTCGAACTCAGCGGGCACCTCAACCCATGAATGTTTCCTGCGCTCGTAGACCGATACGGTTGGCGACCGAAAATTCGGATCCGCGAAGGCGCCGACCGGTACTGCAATCAAACTCTCCGCTCCTTCCAGGGTGTAGTAGACCGTGGCACCACAAGCGGGGCAGAAGCGAAACGTGATCTTCGTTCCTTCATCCCCGACTCGAACGTATTCAATACATCGGCCGCTGACCTTGAATCCAGAGCGGGAAAAACGAGCCTGCTCGGCGAACACGCTGCCCGTTCGCCTCTGACAGGCCAGGCAGTGGCATATGGATACGCGAACAGGTTCCCCCTGCACTTCAATCTGAAGCTGACCGCAGGAGCACTGCGCAGTGCGCGTAGTCATCCCGGCGGTCACGGCCGCTTGCGCAGAAATACATGTGTTGCGCGCTCGCCGGCAACGGTGTTCGCGCATTCATAGCCCAGGGCATGCATATCGATGCCATCCCAGAGCTTCTCGCCCGATCCCATCAGGACCGATCGCAGGGGCAAATGTAGATCGTCGATGAGTCGAGCGCGCAAAAATTGACGCACCGTGGCCGCGCCGCCACCGAGGCGAACATCGCGGCCATTCGCTGCGGCGGTGGCGCGTTCCAGAGCGGCGTGAATTCCATCGGTGACAAAATGAAAATCCGTGCCGCCACGCATTTTCAGCGTCGGCCGCGGATGATGAGTCAACACAAAGACAGGCGTGTGATAGGGGGGCTCCTCGCCCCACCAGCCTTTCCAGGCCTCGTCCGGCCAGGCGCCTCGAACCGGCCCGAACATGTTGCGCCCGATGATCCAGGCGCCGATTCCGGCAAAGCCCTGCTCCGCCATTTCGTTGTCGATTCCCGTCTCCGCGTCGCCTTCACCTTGGATCTTGTGCCACGCGCGTGTATGAAAAAACCAATCCATCAACTCCGCACCCCGCACGCCGAGCGGATTTTGTAAGTCCTGGTTCGGGCCGGCACCGTAGCCATCGATTGAAACCGCAAAGCTTAGAACTCGGAGTTTGGACATTGCGTGCCTCGCAAAATTATTGGGCCTGTCATGTGGGATCCTTGGCGAAGGGCCGCGTGCCCGGCGGCAACTGCACCCACGGGTGTCGACGGCTGTCGTAGACGGAGACTCGGGGTGCGGGGAAGCCAGGATCGGCAAAAGCACCCACGGCGACACTTACACGTTCGTTTTCGCCATCTTCGGTGTGAAACACGGTCGTGCCGCAGACCGGGCAGAACCTGAATATGAACCTGGCCCCTTGATCGCCGGCACGAACGTATTCGGTGGCGGTTCCGAAGGCTTTGAATGGAGCCGAGAAGCTAGCCAGTGCCGCGAACACGCTGCCGGTCCGTCGCTGGCAGGCGAGACAGTTGCAGATGCCAACCCCTTTTGGGTCGCCTTCGACTTCTATGCGCAGTTGCCCGCAGGAGCAAGAGGCTGTTCTGGTAGACATCGAGCACCTCGATTGTTACGCCGTGAAACTACGCGCGATCAGCGACCACATGAACGCCAGGAGCACGCCGACCAGCAAGAACTGAACGATCACGGAGGACCAAAACGATGCCGGATTCTTAGTGCGCGTGATGAGCGAACCGCCCCGAGCATGAAATCGGCCGATGCGAAGCGTTCGAATTGCGGACCAGGCAAACACGGCTGCCAGAGTGCCCACCAGCACGATACGAAGCAGCAGCATACTAGGTCCGCCATTCCCAGACATCCCCGGCATCAGGGTCCTGCGCGTCAGCGAATAGCTTGAAGCCGAGTCGCTGCAGAATCTTGGTTGATGCACCGGATTCACGATTGTCCCGAGGCGGCCCGACAAATGCCATTCGTGGCGGTGCAGGGGCGACGCCTGCATCGACGCTAGAATCCGACGGCATCTGGTACTGCACAACCGCAATCGGGACAAAATCGAGCTGCTGGTGAGACCACATGGCCATTTGGGCATTTCCGCAGCTTGTAGAGTTGCGGCGCGTGTATTCGAGAATAAAGGATGGCGAAAGCAGCCGCGTAAAAGACCATCCAATGGCCAGAAAATCCGCGCAACACGGATGGCGGCGGATTATTGCCGAACTGCTGGGTATGTGCAGGGGCAGCGCTCATGAACAGAATGAAATTGAAGATCGCATAGCCGAATAAAACGAAAAGACCGTAGCGCATCCAAGCAGGGCACCCCGCAAGAGCGATTTTCCAAAAGTCCTTCCGATTGCCGAGACGCGCCGTTTGCACCGAGACCAGAACCGCGGGAATCCACACGGCGAAGACGCCAACGTGGAGTCCCCAGACCAATCCTCCACCCGGGATCTGGATCCCGGTTATGGCCAGCAGATGCGCGGCCACGCTGAGCACAAAGCCCACTGCGGCAAGCAACATGAAAGGGACAATTGCGATGTTCAACAAAAATCGCCTAAATTTAGCTTGATCGATTCGAGTGCGGGGCAAAACTACGATCGAGATGGATGATTCTCGACAACGACGCTTGCCACGTCAATTCCCCCGCGGGCTCTGGGTGCGTTCAGCCGGATTGACTGGAAGCGGCCCAGATATTGAGTCCGCCGTCGCGCGCGTGAGCGTCAATCCGCTCGAGTTCTGCTTGCGTAAACGAAACGTTGCGCAACGCGCCGAGGGACTCTTCGATTTGCGGCCAGCTGCTGGCGCCAACGAGCGCGCTGGTGATGACGGGCTTATTGAGCACCCAGGCAATCGCCATCTGCGCGAGGCTCTGGCCGCGCTGTTGAGCAACATCATTGAGCGCTCGCACGTTGGCAAGATTCTGATCGGTCAGCATCGATTGGCGGAAAGACTCGTTGTGCATCGCGCGCGAGGCGTCGGGGACGCCATTCAGATATTTTGTGGTCAGGAGGCCTTGGGCCAATGGCGAGAACGCGATGCAGCCCACGCCTTCATGCTCGAGCACCTCCAGCAGGCCTTCTTCAACCCAGCGATTGAGCAAGGAATAAGAGGGCTGGTGAATGATCAGGGGAACCTGGAACTCGCGCAAGATTCTCACCGCATCACTGGTCTTTTTGGGTCCGTAGGAGGAAATGCCCACGTATAGCGCCTTGCCGCTACGCACGGCAGTGGCGAGCGCGCCCATTGTTTCCTCGAGCGGCGTGTCGGGGTCGAAGCGATGCGAATAGAAAATATCGACGTAATCAAGGTGCATGCGCTTCAAGCTCTGGTCGAGACTGGCCAGAAGATATTTTCGCGAGCCAAATTCTCCATAGGGACCAGGCCACATCAAGTAGCCGGCTTTGGTTGAGATGATGAGCTCGTCGCGATGCGCCGCAAGATCAGTCGCAAGGATCCGGCCGAAGTTCTCCTCGGCGGAGCCCGGCGGCGGACCGTAGTTGTTGGCCAAATCGAAATGCGTAATGCCGTGATCAAATGATTTTAGAATCATGTCGCGCGCTTTTTCGAAGGGCGTTGCACGGCCAAAATTCTGCCAAAGCCCGAGCGAGACGCGTGGCAGTTTGAGCCCGCTGGCGCCGCAGCGGGCATAGGGAAGCCTCTGATAGCGATCGGCATCGGCGACATACATCGGCGAACTCCGTGATTAGGGGGGAGGCTGCAAAGTCACGCGCCACCCCAGATCTCGCTTGGTCACGAGCCGATCCTGGACCGACTTACCACCGTCCGCAGATACACATTGTTCGGTCAGCTTGACCAACTCGGGAGAGATCTGCGCTTTTGCCACGAACGAACATTTCAGCGCGGCGAAATCGGGAAATCCTTTGGTGCGAAGCTCATTACGAAATGACTGCTCCAGGATTTCGGCGGTTTGTTTGATTATTTCGGCGTCGTTTGCCAGTGCCGGATTGATCTTTTGCAGCATCTGCCGCCCCTCCTCAACGAAATCCATCGCCGCGACCGCATCATCCGCGCTCTTTTGAAGGTAGGCTTTCTCCAAGGCTCGCACCGCATCTTCGGGCGTGTCAAAGCCGGCGGCATTTACCACCGATGCCGCGGTGAGCCCGAGCAGCAGCGGTAGAAAACGCGCTAGCGGCATCTAGCGCCTCGGCGTGGCCAGCGACTGCGCCACAACCCAGGCTACGCCGGTCAGGGCGAGATTCAAGGCGTTCTCGCTCCAGATAAAGCGGTTGGAGGGATCTGCCAGGAGCATCGGCAGGTGCACCAGCGGGGTGAAGGACGCGAACATGGCGGTCAGCAGGAACGCGGCGAGGCGGGCCTGCACGCCCGTCAGGATCGCCACGCCCGCGACGATGTGGCCAACTCCGGTCGCATACGCCCAGAACTCCTGCGTAGGCGGCAGCCATTTGGGGATGAGCGGGACGGTCAAATTCATATAGAAAAAATGTGCTCCGCCGAATAACAGCGCACAGATCCCGAACGCCAATTGACCCAGGCGCGTGAGGCGTGCCGCCAGGGCCGCATCGATCTTGGCTGTGGCGGCGTAGATGATCAAGCCGGCCGCCGCGATCGCGAGCTGCTCCGCGACGCCGCTGTAGGCGCCGTACTCGGTGTAATGGGCGAGCACCACGCGGCCATTCATCAGGATGACGACAATGAGCGTGTAGTAGGCGGTGAGCGCTGCGGCACCCCAGACCGCGGTCCGACGCCACTCGACGGCCGCGCCTGCGACCAGCATGAACGCAGCGGCGGCATAGGCCAGGGCGGTGCGGTCGGGAAAGTTCTTGGGCACCGGCTGCCCCGGCAGGAAGTCCCCCCACGCCACAGCGAGCATGCCCAACGCCAGCACACCCAGGCCGTAGACACGCCAGCCGAGAGCCACCGTCGATTTTTCCGCGGTCATGACTTTTCCTAACCGTCAGTCGGTTAGAAAACCAACCTTGGTGGAATACCCCGCCGTATCCAAGGATTCTAATATGGAATGAACCAGCTCGTAACTAACAACGGTGTCGCCAACACAGTGAATGTGGCTGCTTAGCGGCACCTTCATGGAAAGAAGCTTCGCCCCTACCTCAGCGCACGGAACCTCGACGTCGGCTATGAAGCACGCATTCAAGGATGACGAAAGTCGAATATCAACGGTTTGC
This sequence comes from uncultured Gammaproteobacteria bacterium, assembly GCA_963787695.1. Classification (GTDB taxonomy): domain Bacteria; phylum Pseudomonadota; class Gammaproteobacteria; order Steroidobacterales; family Steroidobacteraceae; genus Bog-1198. The sequence goes on along the minus strand of CAWBDX010000002.1, from coordinate 2,203,140 downwards.
TCTGATTTGTCCGGCATGCCGGAACAACTCGCGACGAGTAGCAGAGTCACGAGGTATGTTGTCGCGGAGTGCACGGAGATTCTAATGATAAGGCCGAACGGCGCGCGGTTGCGAAGGCATTGAACGAAAGCAGTTTATCCAGATCATCGATAGCCTCATGCCAATCATGGCCCGCTCCGTGGGCCGGAACGGATGCAGTGTAGTACGAGCAGATCTTCGGCCGCTACGGATCGCTTGCTGAACATCCGCTTGGGCCGGGTACCCGCCGTCCGCCAAGGCCCGCAGAAATTTTCCCAGGATCAGCTCAGGAACTACCGAGACTTTGCGTAGTCTCCCTGGGTTAGAATGCCGCTCCAACCCTAATACACCACCCCTGGAATCCCGATCATGGAAGCTAAGAGACGCGCCCAATCACAGCTACTGCCATTCCTAATGTCCCTGCGCATCCGTCACCCTTCGATTGATCCTCAGTCCATTTCAAGAGAGCTTCGAATCGAACCCGAACACTCCTTCCAAGCCGGACAGCCGCGCCAATTGCGAAGCAGCGTTGCGCCTGCCACAGTTCATACCGAATCCTATTGGTTGGCAGCGCTCAATCCCGCGACGTGGTTCGAGAACCTGGCCTTTCCGGAAGGGCCCATCTTGGCTACCGCGCAAAAGCAGTTAGATGCGGCCGTCGCACGGGATCTCACCTGGGCGCTGTCATTGTGCGCCGTGCGCCTCAGTAAATCGCATGGCGCTTTACTTCACAAAATCCGCTCGGAGGGCGGCGAAATCAGCCTGCTAGTCACGCTCTCGCCCGCCGCAGTGAGCAGCTTTAATCTTGCACCAGAGGTCAGCCGGATATTCGGCGAGACCGGGATCACTCTTGAAGTCGAAATGACGAACGATTGACTCACGGCTGCTTATCGTGCGTCTAAGCGCCAGGCCGCACAGGGGTTGTTGCCTCCTCCCCCACCACCGTAGTCCATTCGCGAACATACCATCGGGTTACAAGACCCCCCACCATGTAGGGATCTGCCGCAACGAAGTGTTCCGGTACCGTACGTGATTCGCATCGAAACAGAAGCGCTGCCCCGTCGACCGGATCGGCATAGGCGCCGGCCAGTATGAGTTCGCCCCGCGCTTGCGCTTTCCAGGCTGCTAGCAGGTGCGCAGATCGGAATGGTGCGCGGCGCGCAACAAAGTCAGGGACGAAGTCGTAGAAAAGTAAATAATGCATATTCCCTCCTTTCGCTCAACTCGCCCGAATTGGCGGTCAGCTGACCGACGACAGAACCACTTCATAGTGCTGCACCTTACGATCAAATGATGCAAGCACGGCTTGGGCCGTCGGCTCGACCACCGCTTCATCGGCAGCGTTACCCGCGAACTTGTGTACAGCCTCCATCGTCTCCCACAGAGTAAGCACGATGAGGTGAACGCTGGCTTCGCCGTTTTTCTTCAAGAGATAAGCACCTCTGTGTCCGGGATTGCTCTGCAGCGCCGGTAACACGGAATCTCGAAAATGGCGCGCGTAGACTCCGACGTTTTCCGGCAGAGCCACTGCCTTCCAGCTGCGCATAATCATGGACTTGTCCTCATGACAATTGCCATACGCTGGCCTAGCAGCTGACAGGCATGATCATCTAGGCGGCCCTGAGAAGAGCCTCTCCGCAGAAGCGCGCGCGCGAGCGAGCCCCTCTTCTGTGAAGATCACGGACTTATTCTTGTTCTTTGGGTCATCGATGAAGCCACGTTGATGCAACCGATTCGATGCGTCCCAATCGATTCCCTTCCATGCACGGGTCAGGCCATGTTCTTCCCAAGCCGTAAGGTAGAGAACGGCCAAGACCGCTTCGTCAATCTTCTCTTCGTCGTAACGCATAGGTCCGCCATTGACTAGGGCCCAGGAAATGATGCGCTTGCCTAGACTCGATGTGAAGGCGCCAAATCGTCGGGTTTCTTGGAATCGATACACCGATTCGCTGCTGCATAACGTCCCGGTTCAGAGCCACGGTTTCACCTTTCTCGCGAAGGCTTATCGGCGCCGAGGCGCACCTTGATATCCAAGTAGGCGGCATCGATTAGATCGCGAAGAGCTGCGGCGTTGACCTCGCGGCTAGGGTCCAATTTCACGTGCCGCATGTATTTGCCACTTCCCGCCAACAGACCGGCGGGGTCCTCGAGCACTGCGCCGTGGAAGAACCCGACGTTGACATGAGATTTGAATGAGTTGACGTATCCGAACGGCGCATCCTCTACGCACGCGACAGGGCAACCATCGTGCATCAGCTCCCGGACATCGTCACCGCACTGTCGCATCTGCACAAACCACTTTTGCGCAATGGACCGCAGCTCAACCGGGCCGTCTCTCAGCCACATGTCAACAGCCGGATCCAGTTTTGCGCCTCCGGACAACCGCAAGATGTCTTCCATACCAACCAACCCGCGGAGGTCCAGCGCAACGCGACGAGGTCTATCTCGGCGCATAGCGATGAGGCTGAGCGATGCACGGTTGCGCAGACCTAAAACCAAGGCAGTTTATCCAGTTCACCCATTCCCTCCTTGGCCTACCGAAGGCGCTACCCTGCGATCGCTCAAGCCGAATGTCACGCGACTTGCTCAACAATTGTGGGCGAACCAAGCCTGTCGATCCTGAATAGTTCATCAGACGTCGCACGCGAGGCAAGCAAGCATACCCTGAGAACGCGGGCGTCTGAAAAGGTGATCCTTAAATGATCGCGCGGAAGATAATCCACCGAATTGACGCTCTGGCCAATTAAGGCAACTAATGCGTCGCACCAACCGGGACCGCGCCATCCAATGCTGTCGCGAGGCGACCCTATGGACATTGAGCAATATACCGAGAGGGTCGTATCTTGGAAAACGAGCTGAACGTAGTCATGCACGAAGACGACCTGGGACAGCGGTTCATTGTCGATAAGGGCGGCGACCACGGTCATGGTCGGCGCCAAACGTTTAGCATCAGCGCGTTGCGCAGCGCCGTGCGCTGCATGCGGCTGTTAGATTGCATTCCGCGGCGTGCCACGATTCCCTCGCACCTCGTAACAAAGGCCCACCATGCCGCTTTTATAGGCTTTGACTTCCTCCAGATGAAGGAAGATGTCTCTGTCGAGCTTCTCAAAGAACGGTATTCCATCGCCAATCAAAACCGGCAGGATCGAATAACGAACTTCATCGGCCAGCCCGAGACGCAGGCATTCGCCGGAAACTACGCCGCCACCAACAAACCAGATTGTACGAAATGTGGGCCGCAGGTGCCCATTCACAAACTGCACAAGATCGCCTGAGTGGAACTTGACGGTATCCCGGGTCCGCGGCAGATCGCGACTAGTAAGGACGAACGTCGGTTTGTCGCCGTACGACCACCCGAACCCTTTGGCTTCGAAACTCAAGGCGGTCTCATAGGTTCGCGACCCCATGACGTAGCAGTCGATCGTCTTGAGGAAGGCCTCGACGAATCCTGGGTCCAGGGTTTCCCCGTCTGCGAATTCGTCCGAGGTCTCGAGCCAGTCGACTCGCCCGTCCTTTCGAGCGATGAAGCCGTCGAGGCTCGCCGCCATGTGAATCGTTACGCGAGAATCACCGGTGCTCACGCCGCCACTTTCAGCGCGCTGATCCCTGCCTCGCATCGACTGTAGGTCAAGCTCGGCTCAGCGACTGCAAGCGATGACTCGTTCCCGCTAACGGACGGGGGACACCTCCCCGCGGATAGGTGGTTTCGGGCCGAATTTACGTCCCGATCGTGATTGTCCCCACACGCACTGCACACCCAAGTCCTTACAACGAGCATGTCCAGACCTGCGGTAGGCCCCGTGAGGGCCTTGCAGCTGCTGCATGTTCGCGTTGAGTCTCTCTCACTGACGATGATAACGCTCCTGCCGGCCTGCTGGCCCTTGTACTGCAGTTGTGTCTTGAGTATGCGCCAGGGCAATTTTCTGCTCGATGTTCCGATAGAAATGACCCGCCTGAAGCTTTAGTCCATCACTCGTGGCAGCGATGTCCTTGAGTCCCAAGTCCAGCCCCACCGCCTCTTTCGGAGCGATCGACTGCAACACTTCTGTTTCTACCGGCAAGCACAGCCACCAGTCCCCCACTGCATCTTGAGCAAAGCAGCCCGATTTCCACCTGGTTCCTTCCAGAAGCTCACGCTCAAAGACTCGAAAGGCCTTGCCTGAGAAGCGCAAGGACCTCCCCTTACGCTTCAGCTGCGCCGCTTTGAAAGGCACCCAGCCCAAGGAGCGTTTCGCGCCTTGGCTCACTCTCCAGCGCAGCTTTGCTCTCTTGAATTGCGTTCGCCGGGTTGCAAACTCGGCATTCACCCGCTGAATGGTCTCCGAACCAATCAGAGCAAAGTATTCCGACGCCCCCGCGGTCAGTTTGTCCAGATCAAAGGTGCTGAGCCATTTGCCCGTTCCTGCAAATGGACGCGCCGCCTTATAGCTCGTCGCGTTGGCGTAGTTCCAGACCTGATTCACTTCCATCGCGGCGCTATTGAGCCACGCGCAGCCTTCGCGCTTTACCTTCAGGCGCAAGGTCCGAACGCAGCATTGAATATCGCTCGCCACTATCGCTCCGAAGGATAAACCGAGTGAATTTAGATCATTTTCGGTTCTCACTCAACCGCCATTCCTCGCGCAGTTATCAAGAAACGCGGGAACGAGAGCGGCGCGCGCCAGTATCATTTGCAGCTGGCTGCTCTACTTCGCTCACACTGCGCAACCGCCGCCGCTTCGGTCGCGTCGTCCATGACGCTCCGTCGCTCCGTCCGAGAGTACCACTGCTCAGCGCCGGCGCCGTGGTGGCCACAAGGTCAGACAACCCGCCATTTCAGAAATATCGCGACAATGGCCGGCACGCCGAATATCAGCAGAAAAATTGGCAACTCCTCGCTCAGGGTATACCCCGCTTTCGCGACTCCCACCCACAGGTTTGCAGCAGAAATCCCCAGCCAAAGCGCGATGAATATCAAGGTTGCAGCATAAGTTGCGCCAGGATAGTTGCTGGAAAAAAGCTTCCCCAACAGCATTGACGCGGCCAGAAGCAGGAACCCCACGAGCAGAAATAAAGGAGTACGCATGTTCCGGCGCCTAACGAAGCGGCTGAGCGGCCCGCGGTTGCGCCGACGCAGAACGAAGCTGATTTACCCAGATCATCGACGTCCTCCTTGCGGCTTATCGAAGCTGCGCCCGCGGCGATTACTCGAACCGAATGTTCTGCGCGCTACCGCAAATAAACCAGATCGTAGACATACGACTTTGCTGCCTTGCAACTTACCCATACACCGGGTGGCGGTGCACGTCCCTGCTTGCTCACAGGCACGGCCCAAGGAACGCAAAATACTTCTCCTTCAGCATCGACACCAACCCAGCCTAAAGCATCTTGCCTAACGAGCCAAAGATCCAAATCCTCGCGCTTCCAGGAAGCGAAGTTGTTTGCGGATTCGCACGGGTGATAGCGATACGTGAGCCCATCGATCCGGCGACGAAACCCGAGAATGCATTGCGAGACCGGAGTCGGCAATTTGGCGCCTAACGATGCGGTTGAGCGACGCGGAGTTGCGTTGCCGCCAAACGAGCCTGATTCATCCCAAACATCGGCTCCCCTCCCCGGTTCAACAAAGCCGCAGGCCCGCGATCGCTCGAACTGTTGTCAGAGACCATCGCGACTTTCTGGAATGACCCGTACGATCCCCGCGATGCCATCAAGGGCATCAATTATCCGGGTGCGTGCGCCGAGGCCCATAGGCTCCGGCAACTCATCCCGCCCAAAGTAACCCAACTCGGCGATCTCGTCGTTTGGCTGCCACTGATTGCGGCCTAGAACGCGAGCGCGCCAGAACAGCACGAGGTCGTCCTTCAGCGGCTTGGAATACACTCCGACGAGCCCGTCCTCAACCACATCCAAGCCAGATTCCTCGAGTACCTCCCGCCTAAGTGCGGCAAATGGCGATTCGCCAACTTCAACGCGACCGCCAGGTGTAGTCCACGCGCGCGTAGCGTAATTCATGCGCACACAAAGAATTCGCCGCTTGTCATCAATGATTGCCGCGAAGACGCCTAGAGTTGGCATCGGTGGTCTAGCGGCCTCTGACGATGAGGTGAGCGGCGCTGGTCTTCACGAGCGTCAATCGAAGACAGTTTTTCCAGATCATCGACGTCCTCCTTGGCCCACCGAGGGCGCGACCCACGATCGCTCAAATCGAATTGTTAGGTCTGCAGCAGCAACTGTCAAAAGGCCGCTGCACCGACAGTCGTGAGACCTTTCCTAGTTAGGCCGGTCGAGCGCGCGCAGTTTCACCGCTTCCGCGACGTCGATAATGCGGATATCCGGCGCACGCGGCCAAATCCGCGCAGGTGCGCGCGAACTTGAGCACGCGGTGATAAGCCCGCGCCGATAGTCCGAGGCGCGCAATCGCTGTGCCGAGCAGCGCTCGCGAATCCGCCGTCAAGGCGGCAGAAGCGCGCCACTTCGGATGGCGTCAGGCGCGAGTTGAGTTTCCCCTGCCGCCGCAACTGCAAGTCCCTTGCGGCGGCTACACGCAGCGCGACGGCCGACGACGCTTCCGATATTTCCGATGCGTCGGGGCTATCGTCCATCAAGTGATTCGACCGGCAGCGCCGTGAGTTCGATGTGAATATCGATGCGGTCGATCAGCGGTCCCGAGATGTCGGTTGCGGTAGCGCGCGATTTGCTCTGCCGTGCAATGGCAGCGGCCGCGTGGATCGCCCGGCATAACCGCAGGGACAGGGATTCATTGCGGCAACCAATTGAAATCTGCGCCGGGAACTCGCAGCTGCGCTTCAGCCGCGACACGACCACCACGCCGCTTTCCAGCGGTTCGCGCAATGCCTCGAGTGCGTTGCGCGGAAATTCCGGCAGTTCATCGAGGAACAACACGCCGAGATGCGCGAGCGACAGTTCGCCGGGCCTGCAATGCTCCGCCGCCGATCAGCGCGGCCACCGAGGCCGTGTGCTGCGGGCTGCGAAACGGCCGGCGGCCGCCGAGGCTGGGTCTGCGGCCCGCGGCCGATTCCAAGCTCGCGACTTCCAGGACTCGTGCGCCGACAAGGGCGGCAGCAAGCCGGGCAATCGTTGCGCCAGCAAGGTCTTGCCGGCGCCGGGCGGGCCGATCATCAGCAGTCCATGTTCGCCGGCGGCGGCGATTTCCAAGGCGCGCTTGGCGGCGTACTGGCCGCGAACCTCGGCGAGATCCGGGCCGCGTGTCGCGATGCGGGATGGCTGTGCTGCGAAGCTTTGCTGCGCGGGCGCTCGCGCGAAGTGCGGCTTTGCCTCTGAGCGCGTCGCATGACCTCGCCGCAATTGTTCAGCCAACCGCAGCTTTCGCGCCGCGCGACCAGGCTTGCCTCCAGCGCATTGGCGGCCGGCAAAATCATTTCGCTGCCGAGCTTCGCGCCGGCGATCAGCGCGGGCAGGAGCTTCGGCGTCTCGCGCAGCTCGCCGCCCAACGACAATTCGCCGTAGAACTCGCGCTGCTTGAGCGCGCGCGTCGGTATCTTGCCGTCGGCCGCCAAAATGCCGACGGCGATGGGCAAATCGAAGCGGCCGCCTTCCTTCGGCAAATCGGCGGGCGACAGATTGACGGTGATGCGCCGCTGCGGAAAATCATATCCGGCGGTGACCAGCGCGGCGCGGACCCGCTCCTTGCTCTCGCGAACCACGGCCTCGGGAAGTCCGACCAGCGCGAACGCCGGCAAGCCCAGTCCCAGTGCACTTCGACGCGCACCAGGGGCGCCTCGAGGCCGGCGGGCGCGCGGCTGAAGACGGTGCTCACGTCCTTGTGAGTGCTCATCGCGAAACCTCGTGGCCTGCAGCCGGCTTCGCGTCTACTGCGGCGGATAGTTTCGCTTCGAGCTCCTTCAGGCGCGCCTCGATGGCCGTGAGCTTTGCCTGGTTCGCTCCAAGATCGCGGCCTGCACGTCGAATTCCTGTCGGGTGACCAGATCGAGTTTGCCAAGCTGCGCCTGCAGCACGGCTTTGAAATTGCCCTCCAAATCGCGGCCAAATGCGCGCAGCGACTCGGGCACCGAATCGGCCAGGCGCCGCGCCAAATCATCCAAGCCATTCGAATTCGATGAAACTCATTGCTAACCTCCGCAGTTACCTGAGCCGCTGGCTCGCACTTCGCGTAACGCACGATCGCGATCGCCGCGCGCCACATCGAGTGCGTCGCACTGCGCTCCTGCCGCGCAACTCATTGATTCATCGGGCTCCGCTCGTGGCACGGAAGCTGCAATCTGTCGAGATCAATACTACGCGGAAGTGGAGTTGGAGGCGGTCTGATTTACCGGTGAATGCGGGGATAAATGCATGAAGCTGATCACCGCCGTCATCAAGCCTTTCAAGCTGGACGAGGTTCGGCAAGCGGTGGCGGATATCGGCATCCAGGGCGTGACGGTCACCGAAGTACACGGCTACGGCCGGCAGCACGGACACACGGAGACTCTATCGAGGCGCCGAATACCAGCATCGACTTCCTGCCCAAGGCCAAGATTGAGCTCGCGGTGGACGATTCGATCGCGGAGCAGGTGATGGAGGCGGTTTGCAACGTGGCGAGGACCGGGAAAACCGGCGATGGAAAGGTTTGGGTACTCGAACTGGAACAGGCGTTGCGGGTTCGGACCGGCGAAACCGGCCCGGACGCCATTTGACACGCGTCGCGAAGGATTTGAGGATTTCAAGGCCTCGCCCGCTTTCGAGCGAGGCCAAACTTTTGACGATTTAGGAGCATCTCGCGCCGGCAAGCCAGCCAACTCCCCCGTCGGTGCGATATCCCGGCGGCGCGGGTCCTTTACAAGGGCCCGTGCCGTTTTTTATATACGCGCGCCCGGCGCAAGACGCCTCGGCGTTTATACATCAGAAATTTCAATACTCCATGCTGTAGTGCAGCAATTTTATTTCGAATTCCGCTGCTAGACTGCGTTTTACTCGAAACCAGGAGCCTGCTGCATGAAAATGGTCATCGCCATCATCAAACCCTTCAAGCTTGACGATGTGCGCGCCGCGCTGGCCGAGGTGGGAGTTCAAGGCATTACCGTGACAGAGGTCAAAGGCTTTGGCCGGCAAAAAGGCCACACTGAGCTCTATCGGGGGGCGGAATACGTGGTCGACTTCCTGCCCAAAGTGAAGCTTGAATTGGCCGTGGATGACGAGCAAGTCGATCGGGTGGTGGAAGCCATTATTGAAACAGCGCGCACGGGTAAAATCGGTGACGGCAAGATATTTGTTGCGGATCTCGGCCAGGCGGTGCGCATTCGCACCGGCGAGGCCGGTTCGCGTGCGCTGTAGCACAGTTAAGCGAGGATCGGACGATGAAACGCCTTTTGTTGTTCGCCGCCTTGATCGCCTGGTCGGGCATGGCCTCGGCCGTCGTCTACAAATGGGTCGACGCTCAAGGCAAGGTGCAGTACGGCGATCGGCCGCCGGACGGCGTGCACGCGGAAGTGGTCGAGCTGCTCGGCACTCATGTCGCCCGTACCATCGACGACGCGATCCGCGTCGACGCCGTCGCGCCAGCGGCGCCAAGAACCGCATCCCGGCCAAGATGACGCCGAGGACAAGAAAGCCGTGGACAGCGATGTTGCGCAAACTCGCAAGACAAGCAATGTACCGATGCGCAGGATCGCTACAAGAAACTGATCGAAGGCCGCCGGCTCTACAAAACCGGCCCCGACGGCGAACGCCAGTATCTGAGCTCCGAAGAAATCGACACCGAGCGGCTCAACGCGAAACGCGACATCGACACCATCTGCAACAGCACCACTTAAATGCGCTCCGGTATCTCGCGACCGCCTTGAAAGCGGCTCTCGATCGCCGATCTTGCAGTGCGCGCTTTGCCGCGCACGCGCAAAGCCTTAGGCTACGCGTTCTTTGAAACTGAATCCTTAAGGACCACGCATATGCAAACAGGCTTCGTCGGATTGGGTGCCATGGGCGCGCACATGGCGCGCAATCTTCATCGCGCCGGACTGCTCACGGGCGTCTGGAATCGCACCGCCGAAAAAGCCACGGCGCTCGCCGAGGAACTGAAGGTGCATCGCCTTCGCGAGCCTGGCCGAACTCGCGGGCAACTGCGAAGCGGTGGTGATCTGCGTGTCCGCCGACGAGGATTTGCGCGCCGTGATCGCGGGCCTGGAGCCGGGATTGAATCCGAACATGATCGTCATGGATTGCTCCACGGTGGGCAAGGACACGGCGCGCGACATGCATGCAGCAGCTCGCCGCGCTCGGCGTCGGCTTTCTCGACTGTCCGGTGAGCGGCGGCGTCGAGGGCGCGCGCACCGCATCGCTTGCCATCATGGTGCGGCGGCGATGAACCGGTGTTCATGCGCGCGCAGCCGATCCTGGAAAAGATGGGCAAGGCCGTCGCCTATCATGGGCTCGAGCGGCGCCGGTCAGGCGGCGAAGGCCACCAATCAAATCATGTGCGCGGGCATCATCCAGGCGGTGGGCGAAGCCATGGCGTTCGCGCATGCTGAAGGGCTGCCGCTGGAACGCGTGATCGAGCGTTCTGGGCAAGGGCGCGGGCTCGAGCTGGTACTTCGTCAATCGCGCGCCCTTCATGGCGAACAATAATTTTCCCGCGGGATTTCGCGTGCGGCTGCACGACAAGGATTTGCGGATCTGCCGCGACATGGCGGCGAAGCACGGCGCGCGTGCTGCCGGTGGTCGAATCGACGCTGGCAGCAGTACGCAAAATTGATCGCGCAAGGCTTCGGCGATGAAGATATATCGGCGATCTACCGGCTGAAGTCCAAGCTGTTTCCCGCCGAAGCCCAGAGTCGCATCGTGAGCGCAGTCGCGGCTGCGCATCGCCACGCGCAAGAGCCAGCTGGCGCTGTGGCAGGCGGAGCATGTCGCGGCGCTGCTGCGCGCAGGCGCATGCCGGGCCTCGCAGTCGAACTCGTGCCGCTGCTGACTCAGGGCGATCGCATTCAAGATCGGAGCCTTGGCCGCCATCGGCGGCAAGGGTCTGTTCATCAAGGAACTCGAAGTCGCGCTCGAGGAGCGGCGCGCCGATATCGCCGTGCATTCGATGAAGGACGTGCCGGCGCGACCTTCCCGACGGACTCATCATCGGCGCGGTGCTGAAGCGCGCGCGATGCGCGCGATGCGCTGGTCACCGCCGTCGGGCATCACGCGGCTCGAAGATTTGCCGCGCGGCGCCGCGCGTCGGCACCTCGAGCCTGCGGCGTCAGGCGCAGTTGCGGCGCGCTGCGCCCGGATCTGAGCATCGAGGCGCTGCGCGGCAATGTGGACACGCGCCTGCGCGCAAGCTCGATGCGGGCGAGATGGATGCCATCGTTCTGGCGTGCGCGGGACTGATTCGCTTGGGGCTGGAATCGCGCATCACGGCGCGCCTCGATCCGGAGATTTGCCTGCCGGCGGTGACGCCAGGGCGTGATCGGCATCGAATGCCGCGGCAGCGATGCAAGCACACTCGCAGTTGTTGCGAGCGCTCGAAGATCTCGGCGACGCGCATGGTGATGGACGCGGAGCGGGCATTTGCCGCGCGGCTCGGCGGCAGCTGTCAATCGCCGATCGCCGGCCTACGCGCGAGCTCGAGCGCGGATCGAATTGACGCTCGCGCGGCCTGGTGGCGGAGCCGGATGGCTCGCGGCTGCTGCGCGACACCCTGTCGGGCAGCATCGACGAATCCGGCGGCGCTGGGCGGCAGCTGGCCGAGCGCATGCTGGCGGCCGGCGCCGGCCCCTTGCTCGAGCGCTTGCGCGCGGCCTGAGCCCATGCCTGCCGCTGCACGGTGTCGGCGTCCTGGTCACGCGGCCTGAATTGCAGGCGATGCCGCTGTGCCGGCTGCTGGAAACTCAGGGCGCGAGCACGCTGCGCTTGCCGGCCATCGAAATCAAAGCCTTCGGCGATCGGCGCGCGCTGGCGGCACGATCTGGGCGCGCTCGAGAATTTCGATGTCATCATTTTCACCAGCGCCAATGCCGTGCGCTTCGGCGCGTCGTTGCTCGATCAAAAACGCGATCTGACGCTCGCCGCCATCGGGCCGGCGACGGCGCGCGCCCTGAACCAAGCGGGCTACCGCGTGGCCGTGCAACCGCGGTCGAGCACCTTCGGACTCCGAGGGTCTGCTTTTGCATCCGCGGCTTGGAACATTTGGCGGGCCACCGCATATTGATCATCAAAGGCAGCAACGGCCGGCAACTGCTCGAACAAGAACTCACGCGGCGCGGCGCGCAGGTCGTGTGCGGCCGATGTCTACGAACGCGTGCCGGCAACTCCGAGCGCGGCGGCGCTCGCGGCGGTGCACGAGCGATTCGCCGCCGGAGCGAGATGCAGGTGATCACGGCGACCAGTCTGGAGATCGGCGCCGCGCTTGCTCGAGCTGGCGCCGCCTGAAGCTGCGCAGCGAATTCGAACGCGCGCACTGGCTGGTGCCGGGAGAGCGCATCGCGGCGGGCTTGCGCGAACTCGGGCTGAAGGCGCCGCTGCTGCAGGCGGATTCGGCCGAGGATCAGGATTTGGTGGCGGCGCTGCTCCGCTGGCGCTCGAGCGTGTCCGGCGCGTAGTCGAAGGAATCGAAGTACAACCGGCGGCTGGCGACTCCGCGCGAATCAAACTCGCGCTGCACGGCCGCGATCATCGCCGGCGGCCCGGCGGCATACACTTCGTATGCATTCGAGATCGTCGATATCCTGGAGCGCGGCCTCGTGCACCCAGCCGCGTCGCTCCGCGCCATTCAGGCGTGGGCTCCGACAGCACCGGCACGTAGCGCAAGCGCGCGGCGCGTTCGCGCTGCAGATCCTCGAGCGTCGCATGCGCGTACAGGTCGCGCTCGCTGCGCACTCCCCAATACAAGCTGCATGTCGCGCTCCATGCCGTTCTCGATGACGTGCCGCAGGATGCTGAGCAGCGGCGCGATGCCGGTGCCGCCGCCGATCAGCAGCATGGGCGGCGCAGCGCTGCGGCGTGCGGCCGATAGACGAACTGTCCCAGCGGACCTTCGATCGTCAGCAGCGCGCTGCGCATGTCCTCGTGAAATAGCCGGTCGGTGAATTCGCCGCCGGCGACACGCCGCACATGCAGTTCCAGCGGCCGGCGAATCGTGCGGCGGCGAGGCGATCGAAAAGCTGCGCCGCCGGCCGCCGGGCAGCATGATGTCGATGTACTGGCCGGGTTCGAACGCGAAATTCTTCCGCGACGGGCAGCCGCAGGAACAATCCCATGACATCGTGCGACAAGGGCACGGCGCGCTCGATGCGGCACGGCAGGCGCTTGATCGTCGGCTGCATCGGCGCGGTCGCATTTCAAAAGTCTCGATGCAAAGATCGCTGCGCGCACGCGCCTGGCACAGCAGGATCAGACCCTCGGCGACCTCGGCGTCGGAAAGTCCCAGCGGCGGCCCATTGGGATAATGAATCTCGCCTCGCAGCAGCCGCGCGCGGCAGGCGCCGCAATTGCCGCCCTTGCAGCTGTGCGGCAGATTCAGCGCGGCATCGAGCGCCGCATCGAGCAGCGGCTGATCCGGGCGCGGCGTCGAAGCTCCGAGTTCGAATTGGATATACTGATGCGCACGCGACAACCTGCGCACGAGCTATGGCACTGCGCGTTCCGGCTCTAGACCGCTGGGCTGGCTGCGCTTGCTATCCAGCCATTCGCCGATCGGCTCCCACTGCTTCCAATCCGGCCAGGCGAGATATTCCGGCAGCTCCAGCACGCCCATGCCGCGCGAATAGGCGCGCACATAGTTCTGCGCTTCGCGCAGATGTCCGAGATAGGGCACTTTGAGCTTGCTGAGGTACTGGTCCAATTCCTCGTACACCAGCGTGTATTCGCGCACGCGATTGGCGATCGACCGCCAGGCGCGCTTGCTTGCGCGACACCTTGCCGATTTCGAGCAATTCCGCCATGAAATGTCCGCAGGCCTTCATGTCGATGCTGGAGGGCAGCACCGGCACGATGATGGTTTCGGCGCGGCGCACCAGTTCGTTGAGTTCGGTGCCGTGCACGCGAGCCGGCGCGTCGATCACCAGGATCTCGGTGTTGCGCGGCACATTGCGCAGTCCGTCTTCGAACGCGGCGACGCCGCTGATGGCCGGCAGATCGGCCGGCCGCTGCGCCAGCCAGTCGAGGCTGGATCGCTGCGGATCATAGTCGGCAATGCAGACTTGATGCCCGTCGCGGGCGAAAAACACGGCGATGTTGGTGGCCAGAGTGCTCTTGCCGCATCCGCCCTTCGCATTCAATACCATTACGTGACGCATAATCCCCCGGCTTTGTTGTTCTCGTAAGGTAAGAACGTCGAGCGCGCAAGCATTGCGCAACTCCCCGAGCTCGCGACGAATTGCCGCATCGGCTATGCTCCTCGGTATGCGCATCGAGTTTCTGAAGATGCAGGGGCTTGGGCAACGATTTCTTGGTATTCGACGCCGCCGCCATCGCCGCCGACACTCGCCTTGGACTCAAGGACGCTGCGCGCCCTCGCCGATCGGCACACCGGAGTCGGCTTCGATCAGGCGCTGATGCTGGAAACTCCGCGCGATGCGGCGAGCCGCGTGTTCTATCGGGTCTTCAATTCCGACGGCACCGAGGTCGAACAGTGCGGCAATGGCGCGCGCTGTATCGCGGCGCTGCTGTACGCCCGCGCGCCGGAACTGGGCCGCGACCTCATGATGGGCAGCCCGGGCGGAACGCGTGCGCGCGCGCGTCAGGGACGACGGCTTGGTGTCGGTGGACATGGGCGTGCCGAACTTCGATCCGCGCTCCGTGCCGATGGATGCGACGCTGAAGCGCATCGCTATTCGCTGCAACGTCGACGGCGCCGATCGAGATCGGCGCGCTCTCCATGGGCAATCCGCATGCGGTGCTGCGCGTGGCCGATGTGAAAACCGCGCCGGTGGAGCGGTTCGGGCCCAGCATCGAGCGGCACCCGCACTTCCCGAAGCGCGCCAATGTGGGATTCATGCAGATCGTGGATCGCAGCCACATTCGATTGCGCGTGTTCGAACGCGGCGCCGGCGAAACGCTGGCCTGCGGCACGGGCGCCTGCGCCGCGGTTGCGGTCGGCAGTGCGGCATGGGACTGCTCGACGACGGAAGTGCGGGTCGATTTGCCGGGCGGCACGGCGATGGTTTCTTGGGCGGGTCCGGGCCAGCACATCTGGCTGACCGGGCCGGCGACCACGGTTTTTACGGGTTCGATCGATTTAACGCGATTCACGGGAGCCAAACAATGACGACGAGTCACGCGCGCGGAATCAAGCAGGATGTTCTCAACGACTCAAGTGTCGCGGACTATTTGCAGACCTATCCGGATTTCTTCGAGCGCAACTCGCAGCTGTTGACCAAGCTGCGCCTGCCGCACCTGCGCGACGTGGGAGCCACGGTGAGCTTGGTGGAGCGCCAGGTCGAGGTGCTGCGCGAGCGCAATCAGTCGCTCGAACGCAAGCTGAAGGAACTGGTCGATGTGGCGCGCGCCAATGACGCGCTGGCGGATCGCATTCACCGCCTGAGCCAGCGGCTGATTCGCGCGCATACGCTGCCGGAATCGATCAACGCCATCGAGACCTCGCTGCGCGAGGATTTCGACGCCATGCATTCGGTGCTGGTGCTGTTTCTCGAGGAGGCGCGCGCGCTGGAGCCGGAGACGGGCCGATTCCTGCGCATCGGCCGATCCGGCCGACGACGACATCAAGACCTTCGAATCGCTGTTGAGCTCCGGGCAAGCCGCGCTGCGGACAGGTGCGCGATGCGCAGCGCGACTATCTGTTCGGCAAGGATTCGGTCGCCATCGGCTCGGTGGCGCTCACGCCGTTGGGGCAAAAGGGCGCGCTCGGAATCCTGGCCATCGGCGCGAGCGACGCGGAGCGCTTCCATCCCGGCATGAGCACCGAATTTCTGTCGCGCATCGGCGAGCTCGTGACCTACGCGCTGATGCGCTGACGGCAATCGCATACGTGGAAGCCGGCGAGCGCGAATGGATCGAGCGATTCTTATCGCATCTTGCGCACGAGCGGCGCATGAGCGGCATACCGTTGCCGCCTATCGGCACGATTTGCAGCACTATGGCCGGCATTTCTGCGAACGCCGCAAACTCGAGCGCTGGGACGCGCTGGATAATTCCCAGGTGCGCGCCTTTGCGGCGGCCGAACATGCCGGCGGCATGGCGCCGCGCAGTATCCAGAGGCGCTTGTCGGCGCTGCGCTCGTTTTACGAATACCTGATGCGCGAAGGCGCATGCGTGCGCAACCCCGCGCAAGATGTGCGCGCGCCGAAAACCAAGAAGCGCCTGCCGGCACACCCTGGATGCCGATCAAATGGCGCGGCTGCTGGACTTTCGCGTCGACGATTCGCCTGTCGGCGCGCGACAAAGCGATCATGGAATTGTTTTATTCGTCGGGACTGCGCTTGAGCGAACTCGTGGGACTTGGATCTGTCCGCCATCGATCTCAAGGACCGAACCGTGCGGGTGCTCGGCAAGGGCAACAAGACGCGCATCGTGCCCATTGGCCGCCATGCCATCGACGCGCTGAACAAGTGGCTGGCGGAACGGGCCGGGCTGCTGCAGGAGAGACCTGACATATCATGCGGCGCGCCGCGCCACCGCCGGCGCCCTGTTCGTCGGGACAGAACCGGCCGTCCTTTGTCGGTTCGAGCCGTGCAGCTGCGGGTGGGCATCTGGGCGCGCCGCCAGGGCTTGGCGCTGCATGTTCACCCGCATATGTTTCGCCATTCCTTTGCAACTCACCTGCTCGAGTCCAGCGGTGATCTGCGCGGCGTGCAGGAATTGCTGGGTCACGCCGACATCAGCACCACGCAGATCTACACCCACCTGGATTTTCAGCATCTGGCCAGCGTCTACGACGCCGCACATCCGCGAGCGCGGCGCCGGCCACGCCCGGCTTGAAAGGGCCGCCAGTCGGCCCCACTCCTGAATCTTCATATGAACCACGATCCCGATCGCATTTATGGCACCACGATTCTGGCCGTGCGGCGCAACGGCCGCGTCGCGGTCGGCGGCGACGGCCAGGTAACCCTGGGACAAAGCGTGATGAAGTCCAATGCGCGCAAGGTGCGGCGCCTTTACGGCGACAAGGTGCTGGCGGGATTTGCCGGCGGAACCGCCGACGCATTTACCTTGTTCGAGCGTTTCGAGGGCAAGCTGGAGAAATTCGGCAATCTGACGCGCGCGGCAATTGAATTGGCCAAGGACTGGCGCAGCGACCGCAGCCTGCGGCGCTTGGAGGCCCTGCTGTGCGTCGCCGATGCCGACAGTACCTATGTCATATCGGGCACCGGCGATGTCATCGAACCGGAGCACGATTTGATCGCCATTGGTTCCGGCGGCGGCTTCGCGCAGGCCGCGGCGCTCGCCTTCATGCAGCAGCGACTTGTCGGCGCGCGACATCGTCGAACGCTCGCTGAACATCGCCGCGGACATCTGCATCTACACCAATCGGCATCTGACGATCGAGGAGCTGTAGCTCCATGTCGCAGATGACGCCGCGGGAAATCGTCGAAGAACTGGACAAGCACATCGTCGGCCAGAAGGCCGCAAAACGGGCGGTGGCGATTGCGCTGCGCAACCGCTGGCGGCGCCAGCAGGTCGCCGAATCGCTGCGGCCCGAAATCACCCCGAAAAACATTCTCATGATCGGCCCGACCGGCGTCGGCAAGACCGAGATCGCGCGCCGCTTGGCGCGGCTCGCCAAGGCGCCTTTCATCAAGGTCGAAGCCACGAAATTCACCGAAGTGGGCTATGTTGGCCGCGAAGTTGATTCGATCGTCCGCGATCTTGTCGACATCTCCGTCAAAATGACGCGAGAAGAGGAAATGGCCAAAGTGCGCCACCGCGCCGCCGACAGCGCCGAGGACCGCGTGCTCGATATTTTGCTGCCGCGCGCCTCCGCCGGCTTTACCGGCGACGCGGCGCCGCGGGACAACGACACCCGGCAGCGCTTTCGCAAAATGCTGCGCGAAGGGCGAGTTGGACGACCGCGAGATCGAAATCGAAGTGCGCGCCATGCCCGATGGGAGTCGAGATCATGGCGCCGCCCGGGCATGGAGGAGATGACCCAGCAGCTGCAGGGGATGTTCCAGAACTTGGGCGGCGGCCGCACGCGCCAGCGCAAACTCAAGATCAAGGAGGCATTGAAGCTGCTGGTCGATGAAGAAGCGGCGAAGATGATCAACGAAGAGGAATTGAAGGTGCGCGCCGTCGAGAACGCCGAGCAAAACGGCATCGTGTTCATCGACGAAATCGACAAGATTGCGCGCCGCCAGGAAACCATGGGCGCCGATGTGTCGCGCGAAGGCGTGCAGCGCGACCTGCTGCCGTTGGTGGAGGGCTGCACGGTGAACACCAAGTACGGCACGGTGAAGACCGATCATGTACTGTTCATCGCGTCCGGCGCATTTCACATGTCGAAGCCCTCGGACCTGATCCCGGAACTGCAGGGCCGTTTGCCGATCCGGGTCGAGCTCGAGCCCTTGGTCGTGGGAGATTTCGTGCGCATATTGACCGAGCCCGATGCGTCGTTGTGCCGCCAATACACGGCGCTGCTCGCCACCGAAGGGGTGACGCTGGAGTTCGCGGATTCCGGCGTGCAGCGGCTCGCGGAGGTGGCTTTCGAAGTCAACGAACGCACCGAGAACATCGGCGCGCGGCGCCTGCACACCGTCATGGAGCGGCTGCTCGAGACCGTGTCCTTCGATGCCGCGGATCGCAACGGCACCCGCGTCCTCATCAATCGCGAGTACGTGGAAGGCAATCTCGGCGAACTGGTCAAGGATCAGGATCTGTCGCGGTATATTCTTTGAACGCACGTCGCGCAGCCCACCGATATCAAGCTGCGCACCGAATCGCGCCTGCTCGACGTGCGGTTCGATGACGGCTCGCACTTCGAGCTGCCGTTCGAATACCTGCGGGTCTTCTCGCCCTCCGCCGAGGTGAAAGGCCACGGCGGCGGCGAGGGCGCGCTGCGTGACCGGGCAAGCAAAACGTCGGGATCAGCGGCGTCGAGCCGGTCGGCAACTATGCCCTGCGCCTGTTCTTCGACGACGGCCACAATACCGGTCTTTATTCCTGGAGCGTGCTGTACGAGCTGGGAAGCGACTTTGAGGCGAATTGGGCGCGCTATCTGGAGCGCTGCGCCGCGGCCAGAAACTCGCACGCGAAATAGCGCACCGCTTGGGCGGCGCGCCAGTCGGCTACAATGCCGTCCTACACATTCAAGGGGCGCCATGGCTGACTCCGATCGCACAGTGGATTTTGGCTTCGAAAAGGTCGCTGCGGCGGACAAGGCGGAGCGCGTGCGCGCGGTGTTCGCGTCGGTGGCGGGCAAATACGATGTCATGAACGATTTGATGTCGCTTTGGCGCGCATCGGCTGTGGAAGCAGTTCACCCTGTCGTTGACCGGCTTGCGGCCGGGTCAGACGCGCCCTGGATGTTGCCGGCGGTACCGGCGATCTCGGCGGCGGGACTGCTGCGCCAAGTGGGCAAATCCGGGCGGGTGGTGCTGTCGGATGTCAATCCCGCGATGCTGGAAATCGGCCGCGACCGACTGCTCGACGCAGGATTTGTGGGCAATGTCGAATGCATCGTTGCCGATGCGCGAGCGCCTGCCTTTCGAGGACAACGCCTTCGATTGCGTCACCATCGGCTTCGGCCTGCGCAATGTCACCGACAAGGCGGCGGCGCTCAACTCCATGCACCGCGTGCTGAAACCCGGCGGTCAATTGCTGGTGCTGGAGTTTTCGACGCCGGTGGCGCCGGGCTTGAAACCGATTTACGACGCCTATTCCTTCAAGGTGCTGCCGCTGCTGGGCAGACTCGTCGCGCAGGACGCGCGAAGCTATCGCTATCTCGCGGAATCGATCCGCATGCATCCGAATCAAGAAACCTTGCTCGAGATGTTGCGCAGCCGCCGGGCTTCGCCCAGGCGCGCTATCACAATCTGAGCGGCGGCATAGTCGCCGTGCATCGCGGCTACAAGATCTGACATGCCCGCTACTCCCGCCTGGTTGGCATCGGCCGAAGCGCGTCTTGAATCGAAACATCGCCGCCTCGACGCCGCGCCGCGGCGCTGGCGCGGCGGCTCGAGGGCACCAGTCTGCAGGTCGACGTCGACGGCATCACGCGCATTCGCGCAACCTGCTATCGGCGGCCGCGCTGGCGCTGCTCGCGGGCGATGATTCCGCGCGCGCGGATGCCGTCATTTCAGGATCGCCGCCGGCGCTGCTGCAAATGTTCAAGGGCGGCGACGGCCGGCGGCCAGCAGAAACCTCGGTGCAGATTCGCGGCGATGCCGAGATCGCCAATTTGTATCGCGACCTGTTCGCAGCGGCGCGGCCCGACCTGGAGGAGGAGCTGTCGCGCTGGATTGGCGACATGCCGGCGCGGCATCTGTCCCAGCTTGCCAAGAGCGTGCAGGACCTGGGCACGGCGCGCGCGGCGCACCGCCGGCGAAAATATCGCCGAATACCTGCAGGAGGAAGGCCGCGACCTGGTCACCAAAACCGAGATGGAGGAGTTCCTGCGCGGCGTCGACGAGGTGCGGGAAGCCGTCGATCGGATCGAGGCCCGGCTGATCGAGCGGCTCGAGCGCCCGCTCGAGAGAGGCATGCCCTGATGCGCCCGCGAGTGCTCGCCCGGCTGCTGCAAATCCAGCGCGCGCTGGTCAGGCACCGGCTGGATGAGTTCGTGCGCGCGACGCATCTGTATCGGCCGTTGCGCTTCCTCGTTCTATTTTTCGCCGTGGACCTGGTTTCAGCGCAGCATCGGCGTCACGCGCGGCGAGCGGCTGCGCCTGGCGCTCGAGGAGTTGGGCCCGATTTTCGTGAAATTCGGCCAGGCGCTGTCGACGCGCCGCGATCTGCTGCCGGTCGACATCGCCGATGAGTTGGCGAAACTGCAGGACCGCGTGCCGCCGTTTCCCGGCGAGATCGCCATCGCGATCGATCGAAAAAACCTTCGGCCTGCCGCTCGGCGAGATATTCGGCAGCTTCGAATCCAGCGCCCCTGGCCGCCGCCTCCATCGCGCAGGTGCATGCCGCCACCTTGAAGAACGGCGGCGAAGGTCGTGGTCAAGATTCTGCGCCCCGGCATGCGCGAGGTCATCGATCTCGACCTCGAGGTGCTGGACGCGCTCGCGAAACTCGCCGACGAGTATTGGATCGAGGCGCGTCCGGTGCGGCCCGATCGAGGTGGTGCGCGAGTACCGCAAGACCGTCACCGATGAGCTCGATCTGCTGCGCGAGGCCGGCAATGCCGCGCAGCTGAAGCGCAATTTCGCCGGCTCATCGCTGCTGTACGTGCCCGCAGTCCACTGGGACTACTGCCGCCTCAACGTCATGGTCATGGAGCGCATTCACGGCATCATCGTCAGCCAGATCGATGAATTGCGGGCGCGCGGCACGGACATCGCAAAGCTTGCCGAGAACGGCGTCGAGATCTTTTTCACGCAGGTGTTCCGCCACAATTTCTTTCACGCCGACATGCATCCCGGGCAATATCTTCGTGCAGATCGACGATCCGCAGAATCCGCGCTATGCGGCGGTGGATTTCGGCATCGTCGGCACCTTGCAGCCGCGCGATCAGCACTACCTGGCCGAAAATTTCATGGCTTTTTTCGACCGCGACTATGCGCGCATCGCGGCGCTGCACATCGAATCCGGATGGGTGCCGCGCGGCACGCGGGTCGATGAACTCGAGTCCGCGGTGCGCACCGTCTGCGAGCCGATCTTCAACAAGCCGCTCAAGGAGATTTCCTTCGCGCAAGTGCTGCTGCGGCTGTTCGAGACCGCGCGGCGCTTCGACATGCAGGTGCAGCCGCAGCTGATTCTGCTGCAGAAGACGCTGTTCAACATCGAAGGCTTGGGCAGGCAGCTCTATCCGGAACTCGATCTGTGGAAGACGGCGCAGCCGGTACTTGCGCGAGTGGATGCGCGAACGCATGAGCCCGCGCACCATCTTCAGGGAGATTCGCGCGCGCATTGCCCGATGCGCTGCTGACGCTGCAGCAGATGCCGCAAATTTTGCAGACCGCGGTGCGCGAGGCGGCGGAGGGACCTCGGCCGCCGCCACGGAATCGCCGGCGTGGCGGAGCTGCGCGAGGAAATCGCGGCGCGGCGGCTCGCGCCGCGACACGGCGATCGCGGCCGCGGTGCTGTGGCTGTCCGGATTGATCTTGGCTGGCCTCGCCACGCAATATCGCTGGCTGGGCTGGCTGCAGATGATCGCCGCCATCGCTGCTCTTCTTGAGACTGCGATCTTCGAAGCTGGCGAGGCTGAATGAGAATTCCGATCGAAAGCTCGACCAGCTACCGCGGCCGCAATTCGCGGCCGAATTGGCCCGCGCTCGCGGCGTTTGTCGGCGCTGGCGCTGGGCGCGGGCGCGTTCGGCGCGCCTGTTCTCGCCGGCCGTGTCGGCGGCGGCGGCGCATTGGTACGCAATGCTGGTGAAGCCGCGCTGGGCTGCCGCCGCAAAACTGGTTCGCGCCGGTTTGGACGGCGCTCTATGTGCTGATGGGGATCGCGGCATGGCTCATCTGGCGCGAACGCTATCATCGCGGCCGCAGCTGCCGCGATCGCCGCCTACGTGGTTCAGCTGCTGCTCAACGCCGCTTGGGCGCCGCTGTTCTTCGGCTTGAGAAATATCGGCGCGGGATTGTTTGAGATCGTGGCGCTGTGGCTCGGCGGTCGGCTGGACGATGCGCGAATTCGCGCGCGGTGAAGCCCGCGGCGGCGTGGATGCTTGGCGCCGTATTTGATCTGGGTGAGCTTCGCGGCGCCATCAATCTCGCGATCTGGAAACTGAATCCATGATGGGCACCGTGCTGTACGCGCATTGCTGCCTGTAGGCGTAGGATTACGTGCACTGGGGTCGACGCACCGATCGCAATGGCAAATGGTTTCGATCAATCTAGCCACGCTGCGTCGAGTACATCACCGCGAGAATCAGGGGCTAAAGTAAACTCTGCCAATCCGACCAATGCGCACATTTTGCGTCGCGCCGGAATTCGCAACCTACCCCGCTGCGATTTCAAGCGCGATGTACTCGACCGCAGCAACGCACTGCGCTAGCACGTAAATGCCGATAGACTCCTCGCGCCGCTTCGACTCTGCCCTACCAGGCAGGCGCCGCGCACCCATCTCTTGTCGAATGGCAACTACTCGGTGATGCTGACCGCGGCCGGCTCCGGCTACAGCCGTTGGCGGGACATCGCGCTGACCCGCTGGCGCGAGGATCCCACCTTGCGACCCCTGGGGCTGCTACGTTTTCCTGCGCGACGTAGTGAACGGCCAGGTATGGTCGGCCGGATATCAGCCCAGCGGCAGGCGAACCCGACAGCTACGACGTGGCTTTCTTCGAAGACCGCGCGGAAATCACGCCGCCAGGACGGGCCGCTGCTCACCGTCGATGCGAGATCATCGTGTCTGCGCGAGGACGATGCGGAAGTGCGCTGCTTTCGCTGACCAATCGAGGGAAGCGGCGCGCGCGAGATCGAACTGACGACGTACATCGGAAGTGGTGTTGAGTCGACCCGGCGGCGCGATTCCGCGCATCCCGCATTTTCCAAGATGTTCGTGCAGACCGAATTCGTCGCGCGAGCGCGGCGCGCTGCTGGCCACGCGGCGGCCGCGCGAACCGGGGCAAGCCCAGCTGTGGATGGCGCATTTCAGCTCGCTGGACGGGCGACGCCGATCGGCGGCCTGCAGTTCGAAACCGATCGAGCGCGCTTCCTCGGCCGCGGACACGACGTGCGCAACGCCGCGTCCATCATGGACGCGCAGCCGTTGTCCAATACGGCGGGCACCGTGCTTGATCCGGTGCTGGCGCTGCGGCGCCGCGTGCGGATCGCACCCGGGCGAAACCGCGCGCGTGGCGTTTTGGACCGGCGTCGGCGCCAGCCGCGCACAGGCCGCTTGCGCTGGTCGACAAGCTCGCGACAGCGAAGCGGCGTTCGGCGCGCGAAAACCGCTGGCGTGGGCCAAGGCAGAGACCCAGCTGCGCGATCTCGGCATCGACTTCCGAGGAGGCGCAAGCCTTTCAGGATATCGCCAACCGGCTGCTGTACTCCGATGCCTCGCTGCGCGCCGCCGGCCGAATTCTCGACAGCAATCAGGCTGGGACAATCGGCGTTATGGCCCCATGGCATGTCCGGCGATCTGCCCATCGTGTTGTCAGCATCAGACGACGAGACCGACCTCGAGTGTCGTCAAGCAATTGCTGCGGCGCACGAGTACTGGCGGCTCAAGCGCTTGGCGGTGGATCTCGTCATTCTGAATGACCGCCCGCCGCCCGCGTCGCCGGCAGCAACGCGCTGGATGCCGCGATCAGGCCTCTCAACAGAAAGCGCGCGACGAAACGGCGCGGGCGCGGCGCGGTCTTCGCGCTGCGCGCCGATGCGCTGCCGCTCGAGCATCCGCGATCTGCTGCAAGTCGGCGGCGCGCGCGGTGTTCGCCGCGCGGCGCAGCATCCTTGCGCGATCAGCTCGCCAGGCGGCAACCGGCAGCGGTCGCGGGACCGCGCCTGCAGCGCCGGCGCGGCGCGCGCAGCCCGGCGGCGCGAACGCAGACGCCGCGGCGCAGCGCGGCGAGTCCCACGCTCGCTCGAGTTCTTCAACGGGCTGGGCGGATTTGACGCGGAGGCGCGCGAATATGTGGTCGTTCTCGACGACGGCCAATGGACGCCCGCGCCCTGGATCAATGTCATCGCCAATCCGCAGTTCGGCTTTCTGGTCTCCGCCGACGGCTCCGGCAGCACCTGGTCGCTGAATGCGCAGCAGAACCAAATCACGCCCTGGTGCAACGATCCGGTCAGCGATACGCCCGCTGAGGCGATCTACATCCGCGACGAGGAATCCCGGAGATCTTTGGAGCGCCACGCCGCTGCCCATTCGCGAGCCCTCCTCCGTTATACGTCGTGCGGCATGGCTTCGGCTACACGCGCTCCGAACACACCTCGCACGGCATTTCGCTTGGATCTTGCTGCAATTCGTGCCGCTCGAAGATCCGATCAAGATTTCGCGGCTGAAGATCATGAACGTCTCCGATGAACCGCGCCAGCTGTCGGTCACCCACTACTTGGATTGGGTGCTCGGAAATCAGAACAACCGGGCGGCTCCGTTCATCGTCACCGAAATCGAACCGCAAACCGCGCGCGCTGCTGGCGCGCAATCCCTGGAGCACGGATTTCAAGTCGCGAGTCGCCTTCATGGACATGGCGCGGCAGGCAGCAGACCTGCACCGCCGATCGCGCCGAATTCATCGGCCGCTCATGGGTCGTCTCGCCGAACCGGCGGCGCTGCTCGGGCCCGCAGCCGCTTGACGCAACCGCGTGGGCGGAGGCTTGGATCCCTGCGGCGCGATGCAGACCGACGATCAGCTTGAGTCCGGGCGAAGCATCGAGCTCATGCTGTTTCTCGGCGAGGAGAGCTCGTCCGCCGCCGCCGTTGCGCTCGTCGAGCGCTATCGAAGCGCGGATCTCGATGCGGTGCTTGCAAGGGCGTGACGGATTTTTGGGATCGAGACCTTGGGCGCAGTTCAGGTGCAAGACGCCCGATCGATCCCTGGATATCCTGGTCAATGGCTGGCTGCTGTACCAGACGCTTGAGCAGCCGCGTCTGGGGGCGGACGGCCTTTTATCAGTCGAGCGGCGCCTACGGCTTTCGCGATCAACTGCAGGATGTCATGGCGCTGTGCGTTTGCGCGCCGGCGATTGCGCGCGAGCACATCCTGCGGGCGGCCGCGCGCCAGTTCGCGGAGGGCGACGTGCAGCATTGGTGGCTGCCGACCTCGGGCCAGGGCATCAAGACCCGGGTGTCGGATGATCGCATCTGGCTGCCCTTCGTCGTTGCGCACTATCTGGAAGTCACGGCGGATTTCGCCGTGCTCGACGAAGCGCGTGCCTTTCTTGGCCGGCGGTCCGCTGGCGCCGGGCAGTTCTGGAGAATTATTCCGCTCCCGGGCTCGGCCGATCCGGCGCCGCTGTTCGAGCACTGCGTTCGCGCGCTCGATTCCAGTCTGGAGCATCGGCGCGCACGGCCTGCCGCTGTTCGGCACCGGCGATTGGAACGACGGCATGAATCGGGTCGGCGTCGCAGGGCGCGGCGAAAGCGTCTGGCTCGGCTGGTTCTTGCATGCGGCGTTGCTGCGTTTTGCGCCGATCGCCGAAGGCGCGGCGCAGCCAACGAGGCGGCCGCGACTGGCGCAAGCATGCACTTGCCGTGCAGCAGGCCATCGAGCGCGAAGCCTGGGACGGCGACTGGTATCGGCGCGGCTATTACGACGACGGCACGCCCTTGGGCTCGGTCATCGAGCGATGAATGCCGCATCGATTCCATCGCGCAGTCATGGGCGGTGATCTCCGGCGCCGCGCAGCGCGAGCGCGCGCTGCGCGCCATGTCCGCGGTCAATGCGCAGCTCGTCAGCCGCAGCGACGGGCTGGTGAAACTGTTCACCCCGCCGTTTGATCACAGCGCGCACGATCCGGGCTATATCAAGGCCTACCCGCCGGGCCTGCGCGAGAACGGCGGCCAGTACACGCACGCCGCCATGTGGTCGGTGCTGGCGTTTGCGCTGCTGGGCGACGGCGACCGGGCCGGTCGAACTGTTCTCGATGCTGAATCCCATCAATCATGCGAGCACACGCGCCGGCATTCATCGCTACAAGGTGGAACCCTATGTGGTCTGCGCCGATGTGTACTCGGCGCCGCCGCACGTCGGCCGCGGCGGATGGACCTGGTACACGGGCTCGGCCGGTGGATGTACCGCACCGCGGACGGAAGGCATTCTGGGCATCCATGTGCGCGGGCAAATACTGCTGGTCATCGATCCCTGCATTCCGCGCGCCTGGCCCGGCTTTGAGTTCACCTACAAGCACGGATCGTCGCGCTATCGCATCGCGGTGAAGAATCCCCGCGGCGTGAGTCGCGGGGTCGCGCACGCAGCTCTCGACGGCCGGGAATTGGCGGGCGCGCCTGCGAAATCAATCTGCTCGATGACGGCCGCTATCACTACGGCGAAGTCACCCTGGGTTAAGCGGCGGTACTCCGCTGCTTCAGGTGCTTGCTTTCAACGCAGCCTCAGCGCGCGGGCCATGAGCATTTTGGCGACGGCGCTCGCCGGCAGTATGCGCAACAATCGCAACGCCAGCGCGGGCCGCGCAATGAGCAGTCCGGCCGGCGAGCGCGCCCAAGGTTCCCAAGTCCGCGGCCGCTCAGCAGCATTTGCATGGTGCGGCTGCGCGGAAAGTCGCTGCGTGACCGGCGCGCCGGCCTGCGCCGTTGCCGTCGGACTCGCGCGCGCGGCGGATCGAGCAAGCGGCGCAATTCCTCGCGCGACTGCGGCAAGTCTCCTGCGAATCTCGTTGCGAGCCGCTCACGTCGCGGTCCGCCATGATCAATCCTCGTCCGAGGACAAGATGCGCTCGAGAATGACGCGGTCTTCCTGCCACTCGCGCCGCACATCGGCGAGCAGCGGCGATCGCGCGCGCGCCGACGCGCGACCAGATAAATGGCGGCCGCGATGGCCAGCACCAGGAACCCGCCGCCCATCCACGCAATGGCGGCCACCCGATAGGGCGTGTCCCAGGTGTAGGCCACGACCCCGAGGCAAGCCAAGAACACCGCAAACAACGCGCAGATCGCGACGATCGCCGATGGCCACCAACTGCGCAGTGATTTCGCGCTGCGCCCGCGCCAGATCCAACCCCGCCAGATCGATATAGGCGCCGATGTGGCGCATCAGCGCGGGAGCCGCTTTCGGCAGTGACCATAGAGCCCGCACTCGTCGGCCTTAGGAACGGCGCGTCGCCAGAATACCCACCACCGCGCCGACCAGTGCCGCGATGCCGATCGCCTGCCACGGGCTTTCGCGCACATAATCGTCGGCCGTGCTCGCAACGTTCTGCGCCTGCCGCCGCATGGTGTCGGCGCCGTCCGCAAGACTCTGCTTCGTGGCATCGACCGCGCGCTGCACCTTGCCGCGCACGCGCACCACGTCCGCATCCTTCAAGTCCGCGATGCGCGCCATGAGATCCTCGACATCCGCGATCAAATTCTTGATCTCGCCGGAAGCGGCCGATCTTGATATCGCTGACGCCGTCGCTCAAATCGTTCTTCAAACGGCGGCCCGTGGCACGGGCCTGGTCTGCCGCATTCTCGAAATTCGCTTCCATTTCATTCTCCTATAACTGGATACACGGCGCTCAGCACACTATCCGGCAGCCGCGGCCGTTCGGGCAGCCATCGGTTGCCACCGGCCCCCTGTAGGAATACGCCTCACATGTTAAACTTTAGGCCAGTAGCGCGGGCAATAACATGAAAATTTTGGGTGAGGAACTGGGCGAGATTCGGCCGGTGGTACATCGCCTTGCCGCCGCTGCTGCTGATCGGGTTCCTCATCGGCCTGTTCTTTCTCGCAGCTGCCGGCCAGACGCGGCTCAATATGGCCAACGAGCGCTGCGCGATGCTCGAAGCGCGGCAACAGGCCCTGAACGAGTTCGCGCGCCTGATCACCGACTGCCGAATCCGGCACAGCGCGGATATCTGCTGACCGGCGAGAGCTCCTATCTCCAGCCCTACACGGATGCGGTGACGCGAAAGTCGGAGCCGGCGCTCGATCACCTGCATGAGGCCTATGGCGGCGAGGACGGCAGCAGCGAATTTCACGAGCTGCGGATTCTGACCGGCAAGAAGCTCGGGGAGCTCGAGGATGCCGTTGCGCTATACAAGAAACGCGGCATCGCGCCCGCGCTGAACGTGGTGCGCACGGACGTGGGCAAGCGCACCATGGATGAGATCACGCGCAATCGTCGGCACGATGCTGCGCGAAGGAGGCCGGCGAGACCGTCGGCGGCCAAGGCCCATTGGCAGGAGGATTTTCGCCTGTCGCGCTGGGTATCGGCGGCCGGCGCGATTTTCAACATCGGCTTGGTGCTGCTCGCGATCCGGCTGGTCTACAGCGACATGCGCCGGCGCGCGCGCCAGGCCGACCGCCCTGCGCGATCAGAAGCTGGAACTGGAACAGCAGGTCGAAGCGCGGACCCGCGAACTGACCGCGCTCTCGACGCATTTGCAGGGCGTGTCCGAGCAGGAAAAGTCCGCTCTGTCGCGCGAGCTGCACGATGAACTGGGCGGACTGTTGGTCGCGGCCCGCATGGATCTGTCCTGGCTGCAGCAGCGGCTGCCGACTGCGGATCCCGGCCATCGAGCAGCGCTTCAAGCGCATTCACGAATCCTTGAGCGCCGGCGTCGATTTGAAGCGCCGCGTGGTCGAAGAACTGCGCCCCACCCTGCTCGACAACATGGGCCTGTTCACGGCGCTGCGCTGGCAATTCAAGGAAACCTGCCGCCGCACCGGCTTGCGCTGCACGGAAACGATTCCTGAGACCGAACTGAAATTCAACCCCGACGCCGCCATCGGCGTGTTTCCGCATTGCCCAGGAAGCCCTGACGAACATTCTCAAGCATGCGGAGGCGAAGTCCGCGGATCTTCACATCGCAATCCGCGATCGCGACACCTTCGCTTTGCGCATCTCCGATGACGGCAAGGGCATTGCCGCCGACCGCCTGAAGACCAGCACCTCTCACGGTCTGGTCTCGATGCGTCATCGCATTGCCGAACTGGGGGGTACGTGGCAGATTTTGGCAGCCCCAGCAGCGGCGGCACCGTCGTGACCGCCGTCATTCCGTTGCACAGGATGCTGCTGCCGCAACCGCAAGAAGCGGACGAGATCGCGTTCACCTCCGGCTCCGGCCAGATCTAGTGCTTCGAAAGATGCGCCTCGCAGATTTCGTGAAGCACTTCCGGAAGCCGGCCATAGTCGCGCGCTTTATCCAGGAAATGACTGGCGCCCAGCGCGATCGCGGCATTCTTGTACTCGGGCAGGTCGTAATTCGTGAGCACGATGATGCGCGGCTTTTTCTGCGCGCTGGCCAGTGCGCGCATCACCCCGAAACCGGTGCCCTGCTTCAGGTGCAGATCCAGGATGATCACATCGACCGGCCGGCTTTTGAAAGCCGCCAGTGCTCCGGCCTCGGAATCCGCCGTGCCGACCAATTCTATGTCCGCGATCTGCCGCAACGCCTCGGTCAACCGCTCGGTCAAAACTTTGGAGTCCTCGACCAGTAACACCCGCAATGACCGCATCATTATCATCGCGCCCCTGATGGCGAATTCGCGTTGCAATGTGTGGGTTGGAATAATTTCACGGCGCTGCTTATTGAATGAGACCGTTGCGCAATGCATAGGAGGTTATGTCGGCGTTCGCCGAGAAACTCATTTTCTCCAAAATCCGGCTCCTGTACGTGCTCACGGTTTTCACGCTGAGGCTGAGCTCATTGGCGATATCGGAAACGCCCCGGCCCGCCGCTATCTTACAAAAAATCTGAAATTCACGGGTGGAGAGCCGCGCATGCAGCGGCTTGTCCGGATCGCCGTCCAGATCGGCCACGAGGATTTCTGCGAGCGCGGCGCTGACGTAGCGGCGGCCGGACAGCACCGTGCGCACTGCCTTCATCATTTCCTCGGGATCGCTGTCCTTGGATAGATAGCCGCTGGCGCCGGCCCGCAGCACATTGACGGCGTATTGCTGCTCGGGCAGTCCGCTCATGACGAGAACCTTGACATTCGGGTAGCCGGTTTGAATGTGCCTCAAGATATCCAGTCCGCTGCGGTCCGGCATATGAATGTCGAGAAGCACCAGGTCCCATTCTTGTTTGCGAAGCTGATCCAGAGTTTCGTTGCCGCTGGCGGCTTCACCTACGGCGTCAATATTGGTATCCGCCTCGAGAAACTGCTTGAAGCCAGCTCGAACCACCGCATGATCGTCTGCGATCAGTACACTTGTCACCTTTGTTCTCCGAAGTCCGAAGCTAGGAATTCACGCACTCTTGGCTCTGCGAGTAGCCGTTGAGCTTGTTATACAAGGTCTTGAGACTGCAGCCCAGTGCATCGGCGGCCCGGCGCTTGTTACCCTTGAAGTAATCAAGAGTGGCCTCGATCAATGAACGCTCCATGTCGTGGATCCGCGATCCGACGCGGATATCCAAGCGCTCGCGCTCGACGCCGCCATTTTGAACCAGCGGCTTCAACTGCAGCGTGGAGTCGGCGAGAATGAATGCGCGCTCGATGCAGTGCCTCAACTCGCGGACATTTCCCGGCCATGCATGCTGCCTCAGCATTGCACACGCCGGCGCCGGCAGACGCTTTTGGGTGTTGGCGTGGCGGTTGAGTTCCGCGAGGAAGTGCATGGCGAGCAGCTCCGCATCGTCGGCGCGGTCGCGCAGTGGCGGCATCTCGATGGGAAAAACCGCCAGCCGGTACAGCAGGTCCTCGCGAAACTGGCCGCTCTGCACCACCTGCAATGGACAGCGATTGGTCGCGGCAATGAACCGCACGTCGCACGAGGACTCGGTGCTCGCTCCGGCCCGATAAAACCTGCCGGTCTCGAGCACGCGCAGCAGCCGTACCTGCAAATCCTTCGGCAATTCGGTTATTTCGTCGAGCAACAGCGTCCCGCCTTGTGCTCGCTCGAATGCGCCGGCGCGCGCCGGCGCTGCCCCGGGGGCTTCCTCAGTGCCGAACAATTCGGCTTCGATGAGGCTGGCTGATATGGCACCGCAATTGATCGAAATGAAAGCCTTGTCGCGCCGCGCGCTGAATTCGTGAATCGATCGTGCTGCCAACCCCTTGCCGGTACCGCTTTCGCCGGTCAGCAGGACGCCGGCTTCGGTTGGGCCGACGCGCTCGATCAGGCGAAATACCTCCTGCATGGCAGCCGAAGCTCCCAGCAGCGGGCCGTTCTCCGGCATGGACGAGGTCGATGCGGGGTACTCCGAAAAACTGCGGCTGACACCATTCATTTCTACCTCCTAAGGTCGCGTCGAGCGCGCGCTTGACCCTTGGGGCGTCGGGCTGTGCGCCACCAGGGTTTTGGCGTCCTCGGCGACGCACTCCCGGGCCCGACGCCCCCTGTAATTCCTGCAAACAGGTTGCTAGTTTGTAACCTGCACAGATGCCGTCGCTAGGGCTGGAGGCTGAACCTCGAATCGGAATTTACGCGATCGCGTGTCGGTGTTTGTCTGACATCACACCGGCGAAAACGCTATGCGCCGCCGGCGGCAGCCCCGCAGCGCCAGCAGGTGGTGAATTGCGCCTCGAGCTCCTCGCCGCATTGTCGGCAAGTCCAGGGCGCGCCCACGGGTGCGGCCGCGGCACTCGCGAGGGCGCGCAAGGCGCGCGATTCGAACGCCTCGGCGACCCACAACTGCGGCCAGGTTTCCAGCATGGGCAGATCGCCCAGGGCGCCGGCCAGGTATTGGTTGCGCAGTTCGCATTCGATTCCGGCGCTGATCAGCACATTGCGTGCATGCGCAACCTGCAGCAGCGAAGCTGCGCGGTACACGAGCTTCATGAACCTCCTAGCGCAGTGATCGCAAAAACGCGCCCACGTCCTCGCCTCTCTCCAACGCTTCGACCAGGGCCGAGCCAACCACCACGCCGTCCACGTGCGGTGCAAAGCGCGCCACTTGTTGGCGAGAGCGAATGCCAAATCCCGCGCATACCGGAACCTGAGAGCAGCGCTTGACGCGATCCATGTAGTCGAGCACATCACGCGGCACTTCGGCGGACTTGCCGGTGGTACCGGTCATCGTCACGGCGTACACGAAACCTTTGGCGCCCTGGCACAGCAGCTTTAGACGCTCGGGCGGCGTTACCGGCGTAACCATTTGCACCAGCGCCAAGCCCGCGGTCGCCAAAGCCTGGCTTACATCGCCGCTTTCCTCGAACGGCAAATCCGGAACGATGAAACCGGCCACGCCGGCTAGCCTTGAGTCGCGGGCAGGGCGTCCATTCCATATGCCAGCAAGGGATTCAAGTAGCTCATGAGCAGAATGGGCGCGCCGTGGCGCGGCTCTATCCCGCGCAGCTGCTCGAGTATCCACGGCAGCGTCACCCCATTCTCAAGCGCGGTAAAACTGGCGCGCTGCACGGTGGCGCCGTCCGCCATGGGATCGCTGAAGGGGACGCCGATTTCGACCACATCGCAAACTTGGGCGACCGCGGCGAGGTTTTCCTGGAACTGGCGCAGCGTCGGAAACCCGGCGGTGAGATAGCCCACCAACGCCGGCTGACCTTTCGTCGCCGCGCTTCGAATCGCGGCGGTTATGCGCTCGCAGGGCTCCACGATCAGCCCATATCCTTCAACAATGTGTTCTGCAGGATCGGCATATCCTTGTCGCCCCGCCCCGAACAGCCGATGAGGATTTGCGCCCCCGGATTTCTACCGGCATAGCGCCGCGCACCGGCGAATGCGTGCGCGGTTTCAATGGCCAGAAGTATTCCCTCGGACCTGGCGCATTCCGCCAATGCATCCAACGACTCGTCGTCGGTCGCCGACTCGTAGCTCACCCGCTTGGTGGTCATCAAGTACGCGTGTTCCGGGCCGACCCCGGAATAGTCGAGGCCCGCGGACACCGAATGCGTCTCGCGCACCTGGCCAAAGGCATCTTGCAGGATCAATGTGTAGCTGCCGTGCAGTACGCCCGGCGTCCCGAAAGTCAGTGAAGCAGCATTGTCGCCCAGGCCGTTGCCGCGGCCGCCCGCTTCCACGCCGAGCAGCTGCACAGCGCCGTCGCCCAGGAACGGATGAAATAACCCGATCGCATTCGAGCCGCCGCCGACGCAGGCCACCGCGACATCGGGCAGCTGCCCCGCCTGTTCCAACATCTGTGCGCGCGCCTCACGGCCGATCACGGCCTGCAGTTCGCGCACGAGATAAGGATATGGATGCGGCCCCACCGCCGATCCCAGCGAATAATACGTGCCGTCCGGATCCGACACCCAGTCGCGCATCGCTTCGTCGATCGCCGCGCGCAGGGTTCTATCGCCGCTGGTGACCGGCACCACCGTGGCGCCGAGCAGCTGCATGCGCCCGACGTTGGGTGCTTGACGTTCCACGTCCACCGCGCCCATGTACACCGTGCATGGCATGCCCAGCCGCGCCGCGGCGGCGGCGCTCGCGACGCCGTGCTGTCCGGCGCCGGTCTCGGCGATGATGCGCTTGGCCCCCAAGCGCTTGGCGAGCAGCGTCTGGCCCACCGCGTTATTGATTTTATGGGCGCCGGTGTGCGCCAGGTCTTCGCGCTTCAGCCACACTTGCGCTCCCCAGCGCTTGCTCAAGGTCGGCGCGTACGACAGCGCCGTGGGGCGGCCCACCCAGGTTTTGAGCTCGCGATTGAACTCGGCTTGGAAATCGGCGCTGTGCAAATGCCGCTCGACGCCCGCCTGCAGGCGATCCAGCGCCGCCACCAGGGTTTCCGGGACGTAACGCCCGCCGAAGGCGCCGTAACGGCCTTTGGCGTCGGGAAAAATCGCTGACGCGGCGTTTTTCGCGCAGTTGTGAATTCATGTTTCGTCCTCCAGTTTCGCCGCGGCGGCGCGCGCCGCGCGCACGAACTCGTGAATCTTCGCCGGATCCTTGACGCCCGGCTCGGACTCGACGCCGCTGCTCACGTCCACGCCGAACGGGCGCACGGCCTGAATAGCCTCGGCCACGTTTTGCGGGGATAGACCGCCCGCGAGAATCAGCTTCGGTTTGGCGCGCGAGCTCGGCCGCCCGGCCCCAGTCGGCCAGCTCGCCGATGCCGCTGGACGGGCCCTCGAACAACATGCGCCCCGGCAAAGGATTCGGAGTTTTGCGGCCGAACCGCACCACCGGCAATACCTTGATGTGCGCGGGAATTTTCAGCTCGCGCAAGTCCTCGACGTCGGTTTGAAAATAATCCGGCTTGAGGATTCGGCAAATCTCATCGACTTTCATTTGCAGCGGATGCTGAGCGACCGCGATGCGCAATATTCCCGGCGGCGCCAGCGCGGCCAATTGCGCAGCCTGGCCCGGCGTCACTTGCCGCGGGCTCGGCGCAAATACGAATCCGATGGCGTCGACGTTGGCGTCCGCCGCGGCGCTGACCGCATCCGCGCCGGTGATGCCGCATATCTTGATCCACATGGCGCCGAGTGTAGCCATTTAAGTTTCTGCTGTCCGCGTCGCCGCCAATATTTCGCGCAGCACGCGCTGCCGGATCCTCGCAGGTCATCAGCGCCGTTCCGATCAGCGCCAGGCGATAGCCCAATCGCCGCATGCGCGCGGCGTCGGCGGCCGATGGCGACGCCGCTTTCGGCCACCGCCGGCCAACCTGCCGGCAGCAGCGGCGCGAGCGCCTGCGAATCGCTCCGGCACGACTTCCAGCGTCTGCTAAGTCGCGGCTATTGATGCCGATCAGGACGTCATCCTCTGTGACTCCGCGACCGCCCGCGCGCGGGGCCAATATACTCCCGCGCCATTGCCAAATCGCTCGAGGTCGAATGCTTCCAGCAGCACGAACATGCCGATGCGCGGCCGCGGCATCGAGCAGTTCCGAACATCTGCGCCCGTCGACAGCATTCGGAGTATCAGCAGCACGCCGCCCGCGCCCGCCGCCCGCGCCTCCAACACCTGGTACGGGTCGACCAAGAAATCCTTGCGCATCGCCGGTACTCCGAAGGGCGCCAGCGCCGCTGCTGGCCTCGCTGCAAATGCTCCAGCGATCCGTCGAAACGCGAGGGCTCGGTCAACACCGACACGGCGGCGGCGCCGCCGCGCGCGTACGCCGCCACGCGCTGCAGCCAATCCTCGCTCGGCGCACGCCAAGCCTGCCGGCCGCCGGGGACCGCAGCTTGAGTTCCGCGATGACGTCGAACCCTCGCGCCGACAAGCGCAGCGCGGCGCCCTGCGGCGCTGCCCTGGCGCGACGCTCCAAGTGCAGCCAGCGATTCCTGCAGTCACAGCCTGCGCTCACGCGCGCGCGCTCGAGCGCGCCATTTCGTCCAGGAAGCCGCTCATGGCCGGCCCTGCGTGCCGCTGCGGTTTGCCGCGAAGTCGCTGCAGCCGCTTGCAGCCATGCTCGCGCCTGGCCGCTGTCGACGACGTGCGCGCGCCGCGTCGATGCCGGCTGCAATGGATTGCGCTCGGCCGGCGATCATTAAGCGCGATGCCACATTGCAGCGCCAGCGCGTCGCGATGCGCGCCGCGATCGCGTCCTTCGAACACATCGAGCATGGCCGCGAGATTCGTCCTGGCGTCGCCGCCGAGAAGCTCGCGCGAGCGGCAGCGCGCGATGCCAAACTCCTCGGGATCGACTTCGCAGTCGCCGGATTTGTTTGCCCGCGACATCGAATGCCAGGAATGGGCCGATCGGCGTCGCTTCGTCCCAGCCCGCGGCGCCGTGCACCACCCAGCGCTCGCTCGATCTGCATCCCGGCCAAGGTGCCGGCCATCAATTCCGCGGTTGCCGCATCGTAGGCGCCGATCAGCAAGAAACGCGGCGCGGCGGGATTGGTCAACGGTCCCAGCAGATTGAACACCGTGCGAATGCCGAGCGCCGCGCGGATCGGCGCCAGCGCCTTCATCGCCGGATGAAAGTACGGCGCGAACAAAAACGTGAAGCCGGTGGCGGCGAAGCAGCTCAGCGGCGGCGACTCTCATCCAGAGGCAGGGTGAATCCCCAGTGCCTCGATCAGATCCGCGCTGCCGCTGCGGCTCGAGATCGACGCGATTGCCGTGCTTGACCACCGGCAGGCCGCAGGCGGCGGCCAGCAGTGCCGCGCCGGTCGACAGATTCAAGCTGCCCGGAACCGTCGCCGCCGGTGCCGACGATGTCGATGGCGTCCATCCCGAGATTCGCAGGCAGCGCGGGTTTGCGCGCCAGCGTGCGCATGGCGCCGGCGAAGCCGCGCACCTCTTCGGCCGTGACGCCCTTGGCGCGCAAAGCCGTGAGCAGCGCGCCGGCCATTGCGGGCGCAAGATCCGGCGCCGTCAACATCGCAAGAGAGCGCGCGGCTTCGCGCTTCGCTCAGGTCGCGCTGCATCGAGCAGCTGCTCCAGGCATTGGCGCGGCGTGTTCACGCTCAGTTCTTCAGGAAATTGCCCATGAGAATCGGACCGTCGGGCGTCAGCACGCTTTCGGGATGGAATTGCACGCCCTCGATCGGCAACGACCTGTGGCGCACGCCCATGATCTCGCCTTGCGGCGGTGCGCGCGGTTACTTCGAGCACGGCGGGGATGCTATCCGCCTCGGCAATCAACGAGTGATAGCGGCCCGCCTCGAAATCCTGGCGCCATGCCGGCATACAGTCCTTTGCCGTCATGCAGCGACCGGCGACACCTTGCCGTGCATCAGACGCGCCGCGCGCACCACCTTGCCGCCGAATACTTCGACCAGGGATTGATGGCCGAGGCAGACGCCGAATATCGGAATGCGCCCGGCGAACGCTTGAATCATTCGCATGGAGACTCCCGCATCGCGCGGCGTGCCCGGGCCCGGCGAAATGACCAAGTGCGTAGGATTCTGATCGCCAGCGCTTGATCGCACGCCGATGGCGTCGTTGCGATGTACGTCGACTTCGGCCCCCAGAATCAAAAATGCCTGCACCAGGTTGTAGGTGAATGAGTCGTAGTTGTCGATCAGCAATACCTTCGGCCGCATTTTTACAGCCCCTCCGCCGCAAGCTCGAGCGCGCGCCGCAGCACCGCGCTCTTGGCCATC
The DNA here is from genome assembly GCA_963787695.1 of uncultured Gammaproteobacteria bacterium. Taxonomy (GTDB): domain Bacteria; phylum Pseudomonadota; class Gammaproteobacteria; order Steroidobacterales; family Steroidobacteraceae; genus Bog-1198. The sequence continues at coordinate 2,165,554 of CAWBDX010000002.1, read as the reverse complement.
AACTCATCGTATTCGGCTTTGCGGAGAACTGTCGGCGACGATGCCGCCCCCGGCCTGGTAGCTGTAAGTATCGCCGCGAAACACCAGCGTGCGGATCGTGATCGCCTGATCCATGTCGCCGCGCCGGCCGAAATAGCCCACCGTCCCGCCATAAAGCTGTCGGCCCACCGGCTCGAGTTCGTCGATGATTTCCATGGCACGCACCTTGGGCGCACCCACCAGCGTTCCCGCGGGAAAAGTCGCCGCGAACAAGTCGAAGGCATCTTGGCCCGGCTGCCAAGCGGCCCTTGACGCCGCTGACGATGTGCATGATGTGGCTGTAGCGTTCGATCACGCGATAAGGATCCACGCGACACCGAGCCCGCGACTGGCCACCCGACCCAAATCGTTGCGCGCCAGATCGACCAACATCACGTGCTCGGCGTTTTCCTTCGGATCGCCTGAGTAGCTCGGCCTGCAGCGCGGCGTCGCTGCCGCTCATCGGCGCCGCGCGGCCTGCGATCCTGCGATGGGCCGCAATTGCGCATGGCCGCCGTGGCATTTCACCAGCGCTTCGGGCGATGAGCCCACCACGGTGATGTCGCCGAGCTCGCAAAAATACATGTAAGGCGAGGGATTGAGCAGCCGCAGCGCGCGATACACCTCGAACGGCGCGAGCGCATGCTGACCTTCGAATCGCGATGCCAGCACCAGCTGGTAGACGTCGCCGATGGCAATGTATTCCTGCGCGCGCCGCACGCGCGCCGCATGCGCCGCTTCCGTCAGCGAGGGCAGTCGCCGGCGAGAATCGTCCCGGAGCGCAGCGCGGCCGGCACGCGCGCCGCGCAGCGCCTGAATGACCTCGCGGCGCAGGCTCTGCCGCTCCGCTTCGCTGCCGTCGTGCAGCAGCGCGACCCCGCGCGTCAGATGATCGAACACCAGCAGGGAGCGCGGCGCGACATAGTGCGCGTGCGGCGTCTCGGTGTGCATCGAGACTGCGGCCGGGTATGCGCTCGAAGTAGCGCACGGCATCGTAGGCCGTATAGCCCACCAATCCGCCCAGCAAGGGTACGCCGGGAATTTCCGGCATTGGGCTGGGGCGCGCGGGCCGAGCGCCGCGCGCAGCACATTCAAGAACTCCTGCTTGGACTGCGGCCGCGGCGAATGCACGCCGCCGATGTTGCAGCCCGTCGCATCGATGCGCACTTCGAGACAATCGCCGAAGCCGATGAAGGAGTAGCGCGCCAGCCGCTCGCCGCCCTCGACGCTTTCCAGCAGGAATCGCGGCCGAAAAGGCGCGAGCTTCAGATACGCCGAAACCGGCGTGTCCAGATCGGCCGCGATGTCAAAAGGTCGTTGCATCTTGAACACTGCAAGCTTCTAGCGCCAACAAATTCTACGGACAATAAAAAACCCATCACCACGATTTGACGCGGAGATGGGTTCTGGATATACGAATAGATTAAAAGCTAAACGACCAGCGCCCACTCCTTAAGCGGAGACGCCACCACCAATGTTGCGAAGAATGCGCGCGGTCGACATGGCTTCAAGTATCGCCGCAGCGACGGCGCAGCGTCAAGCCTGGCGCGTAGTGGATCAGGCCACCTGGCGGTGAAATTAGCCAGTTTTTTTGCCGCCGTTTCGAGGTTTTTCTTGTATTTGCGGGTCAGTTCGACGAATCGCGGCGTGAGCCGACATCCTCGTAAACCGGATCGCCATGATCGTCGCGCGATATGACTTTGGGGCCTTTTTCATAGGGCATGGCGGCGGCAATCTCGTCCAAGCCGGCGCCCAGCAAATCCGTCACGATCTCCTCGATCGGCTGTCCGGGAAACAGCTCGGCCAAGGCCTGCAGCCTCGCGGCATCGTCCAGCGGCAAGCGCACGGCATATTCCTTCGCGGTCCTCGCCGGCGCCGCTGCTTTCTTCCACCGATCGAGCAAGGGCTTGAATTTCACGACTACTCCGCCATACCAGACCATTGCGATCCGGTTATTATAGACCGCGGGGACCTTACACATCAGCGCCCAATCCAAGCCACGACCCATCAATCTGCCCAGCTCGGCAGCTCGCCGCACTTAGGCGGCCCGCGATCCGCCGAAGGCGGCGGCGCCGGCAGCTGGCGCCGCAATCTGCTGGTGTGTTCGACTACAGCAGCCGCGCGCTCGGGCTGGTGTGGAGCACCAACAAGGCCTTGAGCATCACTCTCGCCGTGCTCACGCTGGTTGCCGGCGTGTTGCCGGCGGGCGTCGCCTACGTCGGCGCGCAAATCGTCGATGCCGTGATTCACGCCGCCGATCTGCATCAGCGCACCGGCGCGACCTACCTCAACGATGTGGTGCGCTATGTCGCCCTCGAAGCGCTGCTGGTCGCCGCCACCGCCATGGCGCAGCGCGGGATTTCTCTCGCGCAGTCGCTGCTGCGCGCGCAGTTGGGTCAGCGCGTCAACGTCATGATCCTGGAAAAAGCGCTGACGCTGGATTTGACGCAATTCGAGGATTCCGAATTCTACGACAAGCTGACGCGCGCGCGGCGCGAAGCATCGAGCCGCCCGTTGAGCCTGGTGATGCGCACCTTCGCACTGCTGCAAAATGCGGTCTCGCTGATTTCCTTCGGCGGATTGCTGTACCGCTTCTCCCCCTGGGCGGTGCTGCTGTTGATCTTGGCCGGACTGCCGGCGTTTCTCGCCGAGGCGAAATTCTCGGGCGAAGCCTTTCAGCCTGTTCCGCTGGCGCGCGCCCGAGTCGCGCATGCAAATCTATTTGGAGTCCGTGCTGGCGCGCGAGGATTACGCCAAGGAAGTCAAGCTGTTCGATCTGGGACCGCGATTTCTCGATCGCTACCGCGATATTTTCACCCGCCTGTACCGCGAAGACCGCGATCTGACCCTGCGCCGCGACGCCTGGGGTTTCGGATTGGGACTGCTCGGAACCGTCACGCTGTACGGCGGCTACGTGTGGATCGCCGTGGAAACCGTGCTGGGCGCGATGACCGTCGGCCAGATGACCATGTACCTGATGCTGTTCCGGCAGGGGCAATCGGCGGTCAGCGCCGCGTTGTCGGCGGTCAGCGGTCTCTACGAGGACAATCTGTACCTGTCGAACCTGTTTGAGTACCTGGAGCAACCGGTCGGGCCGCGGCAGGCGGCAACGAGAAGCGCGGGCCCGATCCCGGCGACGGCATCCGCTTTGAGGATGTCGAGTTCGTCTATCCGGGCGCGGCCGCGCCCGCGCTGTCGGGCATCGACTCTGCACGTTCGGCCCGGCGAGAGTCTGGCGCTGGTCGGGCAAAACGGCTCCGGAAAGACCACCCTGATCAAATTGCTGACCCGGCTCTACGAGCCGACCCGCGGCAGGATTCTGCTCGATGGGCTCGACCTGCAGGAGTGGGACGAGACCGCGCTGCGCCAGCGCATCGGCGTCATTTTCCAGGACTTTGCGCGCTATCAAATGTTGGTGGGCGAAAATATCGGCGCCGGCGATGTGCGCGCGTTCGACGATGAGGCGCGCTGGCGCAGCGCCGCCGCCAAGGGCCTGGCGGCGGAATTCGTCGAACAGCTTCCGGCGCCTATCACGCCCAGCTCGGCAAGTGGTTCAAGGACGGGCGCGAATTGTCGGGCGGCCAGTGGCAGAAGATTGCGCTGGCGCGCGCGTTCATGCGCAGCGATGCCGATATTCTGGTGCTGGACGAGCCGACCGCGGCCATCGATGCCGGCGCCGAAGCCGAAGTTTTCGAGCACTTCCGCGAATTGACGCGCAACCGCATCGCCATCGTCATTTCGCACCGCTTTTCGACCGTGCGCATGACCGACCAGATATTGGTGCTCGAGGAAGGCCGCATCGTCGAGCGCGGCAGCCATGAATCGCTGATGGCGGCCGACGGTCAATATGCGAAGCTATTCACTTTGCAGGCGCGCGGGTATCGTTAGAGAATCGCTTGAGGTGGAATCATGGTCACGATCAACATGGCGTTCAGCTTGAGCTTGGCGGCCGCGCTTGGCGCTCGGCGCGTGCATCAAGGCGATGCGCCGGCCGCGGCGCACCGCGAGGCACTGACGGTGAAAATGGGCACCTACCGCGTGGTGCTGCAGATGCCGGGCGGCGAGCTGCCGTTTGGCCTGGAGCTTGAAGCAGCAGGATTCTCAACCGTCGGCTACCTCATCAACGGCCAGGAGCGGCTGCTGCTGAACGAGGTGAAGATCGCCGGCTCGCATTTGGAAATTCGCATGCCGGGCTACGAGAACCGTGCTCAACGCCGATGCGATCGGGAAATGAACTGCATGGCGAGATCTTTCTGGTCAAGCTGGACGGCAAGAATCAACATTGCCGCTGCATGCGACCTTGGGCGAGACGTATCGCTTTTTCGCGAATCCCGCCGGCGACAACGCCGATGTGTCGGGCCGCTGGGCGGTGAAACTCATCGATGACGATGCGGCGCGCCCGAAGCGGCCGTCGGCGAGTTCAGCCCAGTCGCAGTGACGTCGTCACCGGCACGTTCCTGACCGCCAACCGGCGATCATCGCTACCTTGCCGGCCAGGTGAAGGGCGATGAGCTGTATCTGTCCACCTTCGATGGCGCGCACGTATTTCTGTACAAGGCAAAGATTGCCGCGGACGGCAGCCTGGACGGCGATTGGTGGTCGGGCCTCGCGTATCCACGAGAAATGGACCGGCAAGCGCGATGCGGCCGCCGCGCTGCCGGATGCCTACGGCTGACCGCCATGCGCGCCGGCGTCAAGCATTTCGATTTTGCCTTTCCGGACCTTTCCGGCAAAACGGTCTCGTCCAAGGACCCGCAATTCCGCGGCAAGGTGCTCATCGTGGCGCTGGCCGGCAGCTGGTGCCCGAATTGCCATGACGAAGCGGCATTTCTCGCGCCGCTTTACAAGGAATATCGCGCCAAGGGCTTGGAGATCGTTTCGCTTGCATGTTCGAGCACTTCGGCGATTTCCGCGCGCCGCCGAGGCGACGCAGCGCTTCCGGCAGCACTACGGCATCGAATACACCACGCTGATCGCCGGCATTTCGGACAAGGACGAGGCGGCGAAGAAATTGCCGATGCTGGAGCGCGTTCATGCCTTTCCCACCACGATTTTCATCGATCGCAAAGGCAACGTTCGCAAGATCCACACGGGGTTTTCCGGCCCCGCCACCGGCGATCACTACACTCAATTCGTGAACGAAGTGAAAGCCACCTCGGATCAGTTGCTGGCGGAGACCTAAAGATGCCCTCGTTCGATGTGGTCTCCGAAATCGATACGCATGAATTGACCAATGCGGTCGATCAGGCGGTGCGCGAGCTGACGCAGCGCTTCGATTTCAAAGACACGGACGCCGCTTCGAGCTGGAAGAAACCACGGTGACCATGATCGCGCCGGCGGATTTCCAGCTCAAGCAGATGCTGGACATTCTGAAGCTGCGCATCGCCAAGCGCGGAATCGACGTCGGCTGCCTGGAGGTGAAGGATCCGGAGGTCAATCTTGCGCAGCGCCAAACAGCTCGTGATCTTGAAGCACGGCATCGACGCCGACGCCGGCAGGAAGGTCTCGCGTCTGATCAAGGATTCGAAGCTGAAAGTTCAGGCGCAAATTCAGGGCGACAAGGTCGGGTCACCGGCAAAAAGCGCGACGACCTGCAAGAGGCCATCGCATTTCTGCGCAAGGCGGATGTCGGCGTGCCGCTGCAGTTCAACAATTTTCGCGACTAGCCGCCGGCCGACTCCGGCCTCTCCACGATCGACATGCTGGTCCTTGCTGCGCCGCGACATCAGCGATTAGAGGACTTTTAGGCCAATGGTTTTATTCCACGACAGCGCCGATAATTCTGGGCCAGGGAGGTATCCGTCATGGTAATCAATACACGCGCTTTCGCTTTGGGCATGGGTTTAATGATGACAGCAGGTGCTGCGTACGCCGGAAAATGCGCCGATACGGCGACGATGTTCAAAAATGCAGGCGAAAGCGCCGGGTATTTTTCCAAAAGCTATGCTTATGCGGTATTTCCGACCATTGGAGAAGCCGGTTTCATCATCGGCGGCGCCCACGGCACGGGCTGCGTGTACGCGCGCCGCAAATACGTCGGCAACGCCTCGATGACGCAGGTGAGTGCGGGCTTCCAGGCCGGGGCAAAGGCATTCAGCCAAATCGTGTTCTTCGAGGATAAACGCGCGCTGGATGAATTCGAGTCGGGATCATTTGAGTTTGACGCGGGGGTGAGCGCAACTGCGATAACCGCCAGCGCGTCGGCCAGCGCAGGCACGACCGGAGCCACGTCCGGCGCGAGCGGCGGGAAGAACGATGCCACCACTGAAGGCGCCGGATACCAAAAGGGGATGGCGGTGTTCGTCATCACCAAGGGCGGCCTGATGTACACGGCCGCCGTCGCCGGCCAGAAATTCAGCTACTCCCCGCTGTAAGGCGAACGTATGTCGCGTCGTCTATGCATCCTTGCAAGTCTGCTGGCGGCGCTGGCCGCATGCGCATCGTCTGATTCGTTGGTGATGGTAGGCGCCGCGCACCCGCCGATATCGCCGGCGGAAGTCAAAATCTATTCGCACCCGCCGCCGGTGTTCGAGGAGATAGCGCTGCTCAACGCATCGACGAGTCATCTGTTCACGCCCGGCGGACAGAAGACCATCGATGAAGTGATTGAAAAACTCAAGGAACAGGCCGCCAAGGTGGGCGCCAACGGCATTATTTTGGAAGGATTTTCCGATCGGCAAACAGGATCGGTGGGAACGGGCGTGGGCGGCGGCTCAGCGTCCAGCAATTCCGCGGTGGGCGTCGGCGTGGGCGGATCCTTCGGGGTTTATAAAAAGAACGGCCAGGGCCGCGCCATCTTCGTGCCGCCGCAGGGTTGAAGGACCCGTTCATTGCCGCGCGCTCAAATCGCGCAGCAGCCGCACCAATCCTAAGAGCTCGTCCCAGCCGGTATCCGAGACCGCGCAGTACTCGATGTCTCCCTGTCGCCAGAAGGCCAGGTGATAGCCATTGCGCGTGGTATCGCGGGGCAACGAGCCAGAGGGCTGCGCGGCCCAGCTGAATACATTGATGACATGCGCGCCATGCTGGTAGACCACCACCGCCGCACGTTGGCGGTCCAGGTAGTCGGCGCGCCCGCCGATGAGCTTGTAACCCTGCGGTTCGAAGTCGGCGACCAGCGGCGAAACATCGGCATGACCCGCGAACCACGGCTTTACCGTGTGCTTGTCGGTGGACACGACATCGATCAAATGTGCCGGCATCAGCGAACGCACGTGCGCGCTTAGCAGATCGTTTACCAAGGGATTGAGCAGCGGCGGCGCCAGCAGCAGGAACGCGACGGTTGCGGCGATCGCAGTGCCGCCGATGCCGCCGGCCGCGCCCGCCCAAAATGACGCCGCCCGCCAGACCTTGGGCGCGCGGTGCTTGGGCCTGCGCCGCTGCGGTTTCCTGATCGAGAGCTCGCATGATCTTGGCGCGCAGCAGTGGCGGAGTCCGAGCGTAATTGACGTCGCGCCGCAGAACGTTGCGCACTTGCTCGAGATCGGAAAGCAGCGCACGGCACTCGGCACAATGCTCGACATGGCGCTCGATCTCCGCGGCGGAGACCGCGTCGACCTCGGAATCGAAATAAGCCTGTATTCGCGGCGATTCAGCGCACTGCACGCGGCTCTCCCTCGATTTCCTGCATCCATTTCGCCTTCAATGCGGCGCGTGAACGCGCCAACCGGGACATCACCGTACCGATCGGCACCTGCGTGACGGCCGCGATTTGCGCATAGTCCATCTCTTCGATTTCCCTGAGCATCAACACCGTGCGATGTTCTTCCGGCAGCGAAGCGATCAGCCGGTCGAGCGCTCGCTTTTGATCCGCGCGAATGGAATCGCTCTCCGGATCCGGCGTCGTCGCTGTCATCGCATCGCCATCTTGCACATCGTTCTCTTCGGGCAGCGGCACATGGGCCCGCCGTTGCTGCTGTTTGGCCGCCGTGAAATGGCAATTGCGCACAATGGCCAACAGCCATGCCTTCACGTCGGAGCCGCGCAGGGAATCGAAACCCCGGAAGGCGCGCAAAATCGCGTCCTGCACCACGTCGTCCACATCGGCGGGCGAAAAGCACAACCAGCGCGCAAACCTGATACGCGGCGTCGAGATGAGGCAAAACCTGTGCCTCGAATCGGGCGCGTTTGTCATCCATGAATGAGCAGACTCAAGGTAGGCCTATTTTATTCCCGGCAAGCTCGGGCCTTGATCGTCAGTGCCCTGACCGCAGCCCAAGTATAGCTCTGGATCGCGTATCCTAACGTCGCGGAGGTCCTCCCTTGCCTCGAAGTGCTTGCCTAGCGTTCGCGTTTGCCGCCGGACTTGCGGTGCAGATCTGCCCGGCTCAGGGTGAGCAGCCCATACTTCCGGAATCGCAATGGTCGCTGTTGCGCGGCGAAGCCAGCGGCACGGCTAGTTACGAAAATCTGCGCGCCCTGACGCGCCTGCATCGCGTTCCCGCGACCCCCGAATTCGATCAGGCCGCGGACTTCGTCTTGCAGCGCGCGCAAGAATACGGCTTGCAGGACGTTCACGCCGAACAGTTCCCGATCGACGGCAAGATCCATTACGGCCTGATGCGCTCGCACATCTTGGCTGGACTGTCGAGGCGGCGCGCCTGTGGCAGTTCGAGCCGCAGCATATCTTGCTCGGGGATTGGTCGACCGAGCCGATCCGGCTGGCCGACTACAGCCACAGCGCCGATGTCGAAGCGCCGCTCATCGATGTGGGCGCCGGGACTGCTGACGTCGGATTATGCCGGCAAGGATGTGCGCGGAAAAATCGTGCTCGCGGACGGCGTATTGTCGATCGTGCAGCGCCTGGCGGTGGTGAAATTCGGCGCCGCCGGCATCGTCAGCGACATGCCGAACCAGAGCACGGCCTGGTCGGGCCTGGACACAAGCATCGTGCGCTGGGGGCATCTGGACGCGCTCGCTGCCGCGAGGGCTTCGCCTTCATGGTGTCGCGCGCCACGGCGAGCGAGTTGCGCGCACAAATCGCCGGCGGTCAGCCCGTGGCGCTTAGCGCACATGTCAAAGCCGAAGTCGGCCCGGGACATTGGACGGTGGTCACCGGCATCATCGCCGGTACCGATCCCAAGCGCCGGCGAAGATCGTCTATAGCTGCCACCTCGATCATCAGCGGCCGGGCGCCAACGACAATGGCAGCGGCTGCGTGACCATTCTGGAATCCGCGCGGGTGCTCAATCGCTCTGATCGGCAACGGCAGCCTGCCGCGCCCGCAGCGCACCCTGCGTTTCATTTGGGGACCCGAAGTCGAAGGCACCATGGCTTATCTTGAGCCGCCATCCCGACATCCGGGCATCGATGCGCGCCGATATTCACATGGACATGGTGGGCGGCGATCCTGTTCAAGAACAAATCCATGCTGCATGTGACGCAGACACCCTGGTCGCTGCCCACGTTCGTCACGGATATCGGCAACGCCTTTGCCGAAACCATCCGCGATGCCGCGACCGTATACACCGAAGACGGCAGTCACGAGGAGGCGGCGGTCGATCGAAGATCGCGACGGCGCTGTCCGGCACGCGCAACGCATTTTTTGTCGATGAAACGCCCTACGCCGAAGGCAGCGATCACGATGACTATGATTCCTCCACCATCGCCGTGCCCTCGCTGTACCTGCGCGACTGGCCGGATATTTACATCCATACCGATCACGACACGCTGTTCGAGATCGACCCCACCAAGCTGCGGCGGGTCGCGCTTCTGGGCGCCGCTTCCGGCTATAGCTTCGCCGCGCTGGATGGCGCGCGAACGCCCGCGCTCGTGCTGCCGTTTCTTGTCGGCGCGCGCGCAGCAACGCCTGGCGCAGGGATTCGATCGCGCGCTGGCTGCTGACGCAGGAGTCGAACTTGCAGCCGCAGGAAGCGCTGTTCGAGGCGCACAATCTCTTGCGCAATTGCTGCGCCGCGAGCAGGCCGGCCTGCAGTCCTTCGCCGCCTTCACGCACAGCCAACCGCCCGCGCTCGCGATGTCAGTTGAGGCGCTCAAGAAGCCAGGCGGCCACGCTGCAATGGCTGGCTGCAGCGCAGGCCGCCGCGACACGCGGAGCGCACGAGCAACCGTCGGTGCCGGCCTGGCATGCGACGCGCGATGGCGCGCGCGATACCGCGCCGCATCGGCGAGTTCGGGCCGCTGACCTTCAGAATGACGATGTGTTGCGCGATCGCCTGGGCGAGGAGCGCGTGCGCAAGATCCAGCTCTTGCATGCCGGATTCGAGCCGGCTTCGTCAATGTGCAGGACAGCGCGGCGCTCTATGCCTATGAAATCCTGAATTTCGTCGATGGCAAGAAGATCGGTGGCCGAGATCAGAGACGCCGTGGCCGCCGAATTCGGGCCCGATCCCGTTGGACGTTGTCGCCGATTATCTGAAGGCCTGCGAGGAAGCGAAAATCATCGCATTTCGATAGATCGCGGATCGCGCGGGTCTACTTGCGGCGGCGGCGCGCCTGCTTTGCCGCGCTGCATGCCCTTGGAGTACACCACCGTACCGTCGAGCTTGACGATGATGGCGTCGATGTCGTCGATGCGGTTGTAGATTTCCATGGCCTTCTCGGGTCCCAATACGAACGCGGTCTTCGACAATCCATCGGTGCGCGTGGCATAAGGACCGATCACGGTGGCGCTGCGCACCTTGCTGGCGGAATGCCCGGTGTGCGGATCGATGATGTGGTGGTAGCGCACGCCGCCTTCATCGAAAAACCGCTCGTAGTCGCCGGACGTGGAAATGGCCGCATTGACCAGCGGAATGCTGGCAATGACTTCGCCCTCGCCTTTGCGCGGATCGCGGATCCCCACCATCCAGGGCTTGCCGAAGCGATCGCCGATGATGCGGCTATCGCCGCCGGCGCGACACGTACGCGCGCGTGAAGCCGCGCGCCTTCAGGACATCGATGCCGCAGTCGACCGAATAGCCTTTGGCGATGCCGCCCAAATCGATGCGCACGCCTTTTTGCGAAAACTGCACCGTCTGATCCTTCGGATCGAGAAGCACGTGCCGATAGTTGACCGCGGGCAGCGCCTTGGCGATTTGCGCCTCGTTCGGCCGAATGTGCTTCGGAAAATTGTACATGTAGCCGACGCTGGCATAGGTGATGTCGAAGGCGCCGTCGGTGATGACGGAGTATTCCTTGGCCGTGACCAGCAGATCGAACAGTTCCTTGCTGATGTGCATCGGGCCATCGGCGGCCTTGGCATTGACCTGGGACACCTCGCTGGTGGGCTTGTAGGTGCTCATCGACTCATCGATGTGGCGCATTTCGTCGAGCACCGCGTCGATGGCCGCTTCGGCCTTTGGCCTTGTCTTCCGACCACAGTTCCACGGTGATGCGCGTGCCCATGATGCCGTCGGTGATCGCGATTCACCCACTCGGCGTGGGCCGGGACGGCAGGCGGCAAGGGTCAGCGACGCAGCAGAGTGCTAATCAGCATGTCTGCTTTGGTATTCATCGTTGCAAGCCTAGCGGGTTTTTCGCGCGCGCGCTCGCTCGCCCGCCATTGCATGACCACCAGCGCGCTGCCGACCATGCCGCCCAGGTGGGCGAAATGCGCGATGCCGGACAGAGTTCCGGTGACGCCCAGGAAAAGCTCGATGCCGGCATAGATCGTGGCGAACAGCCACGCCGGCATGGGAATCGGCGGAATCAAGGGAACGACCTTGCGGTTCGGAAACAGCAAGGCGTATGCCAGCAGCAAACCGAAAACGCCGCCGGAGGCGCCGATGGTCGGGCCGACGGCGCGTTGAACAGCAATGGGAACGAACAGTTGCGCTCAAGCGCCGCGGTGACCACCGAAGCGAAGTAGCAGGTCAGCAATCGCGCGCGGCCCCACATAGCGCTCGATTTCCGCGCCGAACATCCACAGGCCAACATGTTGAACAGCAGGTGAGAGGTAGTTGTGGGTCGTGCAGAAATGCATAAGTGACGATCTGCCAGAGGCGGAAATACACGTGGCCTTCGATGGGCTGCAGCGGCCACAACGCCAGCGAGATCTTCGAGCTGGCCCGTCGGTCGCGCGCTGCAGCAGGAACACCAGCGACGTTGGCGGCGATCAGGATGATGACGGCGGTAATTTTCATGTGAGTCGCATATTCTAACGCGTCATGAACGCGCAGCCCATGAAAACCGTATTTCTGGACTACGACACCGTCTCCAACGGCGATCTGGATCTTGAGCGCGCTGCGCGAGGCGGCCGGCGATCTCACCTTGTACGACATCGAGCGAGTCGAAGATCGCGGATCGCATTCGGCGACGCGGATATCGTGCTGCTTGAACAAGCTCGAACTGTACGCGCGAACTGTTGTCCGGCGCGCCGCGCTTGAAATTGGTGGCGCTGGCCGCCACCGGCACCAACAACGTCGATCTGCATCGCCGCGCGCGAACGCGGAATAGCCGTGTGCAATGTGCGCGCCTATTGCACCGCCTCGGTGGTGCAGCAGGTGTGGGGCTTGATCTTGAGCCTCACCCAACATGTGCACGACTTCTCGCGCCTCGTCCAAGGATGGGTCGTGGGCGCAGCGACGAGGCTCGCGCACGGTGCTGTGCATTCCCCATTCGCGAACTGCAGGGCCGCATCTTCGGCGTGGTCGGCTGGGGCGAGCTCGGCCGCGGCGCAGCGCGCATCGCCGAGGCTTTCGGCATGCGCGTCGTGATCGCCAACCGCCGCGGCGCGCCCGCCGCAGATCGGAGCGCGTGGACGCTCGACGAGCTGCTCGCCATCGCGGACATCCTGTCCCTGCACTGCCCGCTCAACGACTGCGACCCGCGGTCTGATCGGCGCGCGCGAGCTTGGCGCTGATGAAACCCGACGCATTGCTGATCAATACCGCGCGCGGCGCGCTTGATCGACGGCGCATGCGCTTGCCGCCGCCCTCAAGGCGGGCGGCTCGGCGGCGCCGGGCATCGATGTCCTGCCCCAGGAGCCGCCGCCGCACGGCGAACCATTGCTGGATCAGGCCAATCCCGAATCTTTTGGTGACGCCGCACATCGCCTGGGCTGCGCGCGAAGCGCGGCAGCGCTGCATCGACGAAATGGCCGCCAATATCCGACGATTTCCGCGGCGGCGGGCGGCGCGGCCGCGTGGTGTAGAGCTCCCAGCGGCGCGCGCTCGCGCTACGCGTCTTGGCTCAGCCCCGGGCTGCGCGCTTTTCGCGCTTTGCGGCGCGCTTCTCCTCCAATGTCTTGGTCGGTTTCTTCTTGTCTTCTTTCTTTCGTTCCATGCCTTTGCCCATGATTCGCTCCTCTAGTGTTATGGGTATTGACCATCAATCCTTCGCGCGGCGGCGAGCCGATATCTTCGGCTTCGCGGGCCGCCTCCCGGCAGGCCTTGCGCCTAGTGACGTGCCAGTGTCGCGCGCGGCGGCTTCGGCGGCTTCTCGCTCACGCGGCTGATCCGCAGCTCGCGGCCCGCCACGCGCACCTTTTGCAACTGCTTGAATATCTGCTTCGGCATGCCCTTCGGCAAGTCCACGTAGCTGTGATCCTCGCGAATATCCACCCGCCCGATGTGCACGCCCTCGATGCCCGCCTCGTTGGCGATGGCGCCGACGATGTTTCCGGGCTTGATACCATGTACCGACCCGACTTCGATGCGAAAAGTTTCCATTTGCGCGGGACCGGACTTGCGAGCGGCCTCGCGCGGCGCTGCATGCTGCGCGCCGGCGCTCGCGCTCGGCGGGGCGCTCGCGCGCTCGGGTCGCGGCGCGTGGCTCTCGCGTCCTCGCGTCGATCGAGGCGGGCGCGGCATCCGCCGGCCGCTCAGCCTTCTGCGCCAGCAGCAGCGGGGTGGTTCCTTGCGACAGGCTCGCGAGCGCCGCGGCAATGTCGATCAAGGCCATTCCGGATTCGGTCTCCAGCTGCTCCAGCACCGGCCGGTAGAGATTGCTGTCGCCCTTGGCGATGGTCTCGGTGATGCGCTGTTTGAACTTGGCGATTCGCAGGGTATTGACCGCATCGACGCTCGGCAGATTCATCGGTTCGATGACCTGCCGCGTGGCGCGCTCGATGGCGCGCAGCATGTTGCGCTCGCGCGGCGCGATGAACAGGATCGCCTCGCCCTTGCGCCCCGCTCGGCCCGTGCGGCCAATGCGATGCACGTAGGATTCGGTGTCGTAGGGCACATCGTAGTTCACCACATGGCCGATGCGTTCGACGTCGAGCCCGCGGGCCGCCACGTCGGTGGCGACCAGGATGTCGATCTGGCCGGCTTTCAAGCGCGCCACGGTGCGCTCGCGCAGCGGCTGCGGCAATGTCGCCGTTCAGCGGCGCGGCCGCGAAGCCGCGCGCCTCGAGTTTCTCCGCCAGTTCCACCGTGGCCTGCTTGGTGCGCGTGAACACCAGCATGCCGTCGAAAGTTTCGGCCTCCAGGATGCGCGTCAGGGCATCCAGCTTGTGCATGCCGCTGACCATCCAGTAGCGCTGCCGGATATTGGTCGCGGTGCTGGTCTTGCTCTTGATGGTGACTTCGACCGGCGTGCGCAGGTGCTTCTGCGCGATGCGGCGAATGGGCGCAGGAATGGTCGCCGAGAACAGCGCCACCTGGCGCTGCGGCGGTGTCTGCTCGAGGATGCTTTCCACGGCGTCGATGAAGCCCATGCGCAGCATCTCGTCCGCCTCATCCAGCACCAGCAGCGTCAAACCGCGAGAGCTTCAGGGTGCCGCGATTCATGTGATCGATGACGCGCCCGGGCGTGCCGACGACCACGTGCACGCCGCGCCGCAGGGCATTCAACTGCGGCTGGTAGCTCTGGCCGCCGTAGATCGGCAGCACGTGGAACCCCTTCAAATGCGCGGCATAGCGCAGAAACGCCTCCGACACCTGCAGCGCCAGTTCGCGGGTCGGGACCAGCACCAAGCACCTGCGGCTCGTGCCGTGTGAGATCGATTTTGCGTCAGTGCCGGCAGCGCAAATGCGGCGGTCTTGCCGGTGCCGGTTTGCGCCTGGCCGAGCATGTCGCGTGCCCGACAGCAGCACCGGGATGGTCTGCGGCCTGGATCGGCGACGGCGACTCGTAGCCGACGTCGGCGAGCGCGCGCAGCACCGCTCCGACAGCCCAAGATCGCGGAAGCTCGCGCTGTTTTCAATCGAGTCTGCCGGGACTGCACTCATGGGAAATGCCTTGAAGAAGGGAGCCGCAAGTCTAGCGGTTTGACCGCGTATTGCTACCATAGTCGCTCATGGGACGCATATTTGAAGTCAGAAAGCATGCCATGTTCGCTCGCTGGAACCGCATGGCCAAGCAATTCACTCGGGTCGCCAAGGACATCGCGATCGCGGTGCATGCCGGCGGTCCGGACCCTGCGTCGAACCCGACGCTGCGCCGCGTGCTGCAAAATGCCCGCGCCGTCAACATGCCGAAGGACAAGACCGATGCGGCGATCCGCCGCGCCTCGGGCAAGGACGCGGCCAACTACGTCGGAAATCCTCTACGAGGGCTATGCGCCGCACGGCGTGGCGCTGCTGGTCGAAACCGCCACCGACAATCCCACGCGCACGGTGGCGAGCGTTGCGCAATATTTTCATGAAGGGCGCGCGGCAATCTCGGGACCACCGGCAGCGTCAGCTTTTTGTTCAAGAAAATGGGCGTATTCCGCGTGGACCCGCCGCACGTCAAGGATCACGACGAGCTCGAACTGGATCTCATCGACCATGGCCTCGAGGAAATGGGCGATAGCACCGGCGAGAAGGGCGAGCCGCAATTGGTGATCCGCGGCGCCTTCAATGATTTCGGCAAGCTGCAGGAAGCTCTGGAGCGCCGCGGCATCGACGCCGCTCTCCGCCGAGCACGAATACATTTGCTCGGTGCCGATCGAATTGCCGGAGGATCAGGCGGAAGAAGTTCTGGCCTGATCGACAAGCTCGAACAGGACGACGACGTGCAAAAGGTCTTTCACACCCTGGCGTAAGGCGAAGACCTTTTTAGGCGCCAGCAGGGCGCTTAGGCGAGCCTTAAGGTTTATTCATCCTGTCATCGCCGATCAGCCATGCTGCCGCGTTTTACTCCCTGAGAGTTGAAAAATCTTCGGAGGATGTCATGCGTAGGCTATTTAAGTTATTGATTCCTATGAGTATTATTGCGATGAGCGGCTGCGTGGTCGCACCCTATGGCTATCATCGTGGACTACTACGGTCCGCGTGTCGCGGTCGTCGCCCCGGCTCCCGTCGTGGTCGTCCGGCCGTAACGTTAATGCGAGCAGTGATGAATGCAACCAAGCGAAGCGGACGGGTGAGATAATGCGCCGCATGGCGACTCACCCGTTCCGCATCGTCAATGTCTTCACGCAGCGCCAAGGCGCGTTGACCGGCAATCCTCTTTGCGTATTTGAAAACGGCAGCGGCTTGAGCACCGAAGCGATGCAAGCGCTGGCGCGCCAGTTCAACCTGTCGGAAACCACCTTCATTCTGCCCTCCGTCGCGCGCCGATGCGCGGGTGCGCATCTTCACACCGACCTATGAAATGGCCTTCGCGGGACATCCCGACGCTCGGCACGGCGCATGTTTGCCGCGCGCTGAAGTTGGGCAGCGATGCGCTGGTGCTGGAGATGCAGGCCGGGTTGATTCCGGTGCGCGCCAGCGGCGATCGCTGGACCCTGACGCCTTGGGCGCCACCTGGCGTGAACTCGACGCCTCGCGCGACGAGCTTGGCAGCGGCCTTGGGCCTCAAAACAGGCCGACATCGGCGAGCGGCCCTTTGGGTCAAGGCCGGCAAGGAGCAGTTGGTGGTGCCGCTGACCTCGACCGATGCGGTGCGCCGCGCGTCTCGCCGGTAACGCAACTTGGCAAAGATTCGCAGCGAAGACGACCAGAGCATGGCCTATGTTTTTTGTCTCAGCGACGATCAGGACAGCCGCGTCTGGCGCGGTTCTTCTTTCCGGTCGGCGGCGCCATTCTCGAAGATCCCGCCACCGGCTCCGCCACCGCCAACTTCGGCGCTTGGTGCTTGGCCATGAAGCGAACGCTGCCGGTTCAGCTGCAGATTTCGCAGGGCGAATTCGTGGCCCGGCCTTCCACGCTGTTTCTCGACGTGAACCGCGAGCGGGAAATCTTTGTCGGCGGCGACGTGCGTCGAGATCGGCCGGGGCTGCATCAACCTGATGGAGCGGCTGCCGTGCGGCGCGGATTATCGCTCGCCCAGTGAATCACCGGCACGAGCCGCGGCGACACCATGAGAGCGCGCTGTCAAACGTCACCCAGCGCGCTTCGTGGTGCTCGGGCATGCCGAGTTCCGGGTTGATGGGCAGGCTGCACCTCGGTGTCCTTGCTTCGCGCAAGGTAGTAGCGGGAATATCTTGCCCTTGTTATAGGGGCCCGGTTCGCATGAAATTCGTGCCCCAATCGAATGCCAGACCTTCCGAGCGTCGTCTCCTCGCGCACTTCGCGCAATGCCGCATCCAAGGGTTCCTCGCCCGGCTCGACCATACCCTTGGGGAAATCCCAGTTCTTATAGGCCCGCAGCAGCAGAGTCTTGCATCTGGTCCTGCACGCCATGCACCACCACCACGCCCGCAGAGAGTCGGCTGAGGATGCGCGGCCGCCACGCGTCACGCGGCCGCTGACAGCTGGGCGTCGAATCAGATGATCGAACGCGCTGAAGCGACGCCTTGGCGCCCTCGCCCACCGCAATGACGATTTGCTTGTAGGGCACGACGGTGCAGTCCCCGGCCGCGAAGACGCCGGGCACCGAGGTCTGGCCGCGCGCATCGACCTCCACTTCGCCGCGCGGCGACAGCCTGACCGTGCCCTTCAGCCAATCGGTATTCGGCACCAAGCCGATTTGCACGAACACGCCGGCGAGTTCCAGGTCGCGCATCTCGCCGCTGGACCGGTCCCTGTACTTAAGCCCGATGACGCGCTGCCCGTCGCCGATTACTTCGCGTGGTCTGCGCGCTGGTGATCACGGCGACATTCGGCAAGACTGATTGAGCTTGCTCGTCAGCACCGCGTCTGCGCGCAGCTGGGCGTCGAATTCGATCAGGGTGACGTGGCTGACCAGACCCGCGAGATCGATGGCCGCCTCGACGCCTGAATTGCCGCCGCCGATCACGGCCACGCGCTTGCCCTTGAACAGCGGGTCCGTCGCAGTGCGGGCAATAGGCCACGCCGCGATTGCGATATTCGCGCTCGCCGGGCACGTTGATCTCGCGCCAGCGCGCGCCGGTCGCGATGATCACGAGCCCGGGCCTTGAGCGATGCGCCGCCATTGAGCTTCACTTCGATCAGATCCCCCGCGACTCAAGCCTTCCGCGCGCTGCAAATTCATGACGTCCACATCATAGGTGATGACATGCTGTTCCAGGCCCGCTCGCCAGTTTGTGGCCTTGCGTCTCCTTCACGGAAATGAAGTTCTCGATGCCGACCGTATCGAGCAGCTGGCCGCCAAGCGCTCGGCGGCGATGCCGGTGCGAATGCCCTTGCGCGCCGCGTAGATCGCCGCTGCGGCACCCGCAGGTCCGCCGCCCACGACCAGCACATCGAAGGGCGCCTTGGCGTCGAGTTTCGCGGCCGCAGCGCCTGTCGCTCCCGCATCCAGCTTGAGGAATGATCTCGGCAAGCTCCATGCGGCCCTGGCCGAACGGCTTGCCGTTCAGGAAAACCGCAGGCACGGCCATCACTTCGCGCCGCGCGACTTCGTCCTGGAACACTGCGCCATCGATCATGGTATGGCGAATTCTTCGGATTGAGCGCCGCCATGGCATTCAACGCCTGCACGACGTCCGGGCAGCTTTGGCAGGTCAGCGAAACGAAGGTCTCGAAGTGATAGTCGCCGTCCAGATTGCGGATCTGCTCCACGACGGCGTCGTCCAGTTTCGGCGCGATAGCCGCCGGCCTGCAGCAGCGCCAGCACCAGCGAGGTGAATTCATGGCCCATCGGCACGCCGGCGAAGCGCACCCGCGCCGCGGCGCCCGGCCGGCGCAGGGCGAACGAGGGCTTCAGCTGCGCATCGTCGCGCTGGCACGATCACTCGCACCAGGCTCGGATACGCGACTCGATGTCGTGCAGCAGCTCGAGCATTTCCTGCGATTTGTCGCCGTCGTCCACGGAGGCGACGATTTCCACCGGCTGCGAAATCCGCGCCAGGTAGCCTTGTAACTGCGCTTCTGTGAGCGTCGTGTCCTCGTCGAGCATCGACGCGCCGGGCTTGAGATTCCGCTAGATCTTGCCGACCAAATCCAGCGACGGCTTGAGGCGTGTCGGCGCCCGGAGTCCACTTCGCCGGGCACACTTCGCCCGGATGCGAAGCAACGTACTGCGCCGCCTTGACCTTGCGCAGCAATTCCTTGGCGTCGCGGCCGATGCCGTTGTCATGCACTTCCATGACCTTGATCTTGCCCTCCGGATCGATCACGAAGGTGCCGCGATAGGCCAGGCCCTGCTCCTCGATCAGCACTTCGAAATTGCGCGCCAGCGTCGCGGTCGGATCGCCGACCAAGGGGTACTGCACCTTCTCGATGGTGTCCGAAGTGTCGTGCCACGCCTTGTGGGCGAAATGCGTGTCGGTGGACACGCCGTACACTCTCCACGCCCAATTTCTTGAATTCCGCATAGTTGTCGGCGAGATCGCCGAGCTCGGTCGGGCACACGAAGGTGAAATCCGCGGGATAGAACACCAACACGGACCACTTGCCCTTGAGGCTTTCGTTCGTCACCGGCACGAACTTGCCGTTGTGATAGGCGGTCGCCTTGAATGGCTTGATTTCAGTATTGATCAGAGACATGAAGAACTCCTGAGACGCAGGTTTTGAAACTTGACAGCGATGGTAGCAGCGCAATGCATCATTAGTTAAATTGATTGTAATGATGTTTCTGATAGACTATGTCTATGGATAACAAACGCATGAATCTCAAGGATCTGAAATATCTGGTGGCGCTGGCCGACACCGGGCATTTCGGCAAGGCAGCCGAACGCACTTTCGTCAGCCAACCGACCCTGTCGGCGCAGCTGAAGAAGCTGGAAGAGTATCTGGGCGTCAAACTGGTGGAGCGCCAGCCGAAGAACGTGCAGCTCACCGAGGTGGGCAAGCAGATGGTGGTGCGCGCGCGGCGCATGCTGGACGAAGGCGATGAAATCATCGCGCTCGCCCGCAGCAATACCGATCCGTTCGCCGGACAAGCTCAAAGTGGCGCTGATCCCCACGATCGGACCCTATCTGCTGCCGCGCGTCATGCGAAAGCTCCGCAAGGCGCTGCCGCACTTGCGGCCTCATGCTCTATGAATACCAAACCGAATCGCTGCTGAAGCGCCTGCGCGACGGCGAGATCGACTGTCGGCATCATGGCGCTGCCGGCGCTGCAAGACGGCCTGGAGTCGCGCGCGCTGTACGAAGAGGCGTTTACCGTGGCGCTGCCCGACACATCACCCGCTGGCCGCCAAAAATCGACCATCAAGGTGCGGATCTCAAGGGCCAGACCCTGCTGCTTGCTGGAGGACGGCCATTGCCTGCGCGACCAGGCGCTGGAGGTTTGCAGCCGGGTCGACGTGCGCGAGGCCGAGGATTTTCGTGCCACCAGTCTCGAAACCTTGCGCCAGATGGTGGTCGCCGGACTTGGCATCACCCTGCTGCCGGAGCTGGCGGTGGAGTCGCCATTCGGCTCGCAGCGCGGCCTGCCATTCGGCAATTCAGCAATCCCGCGCCGTCGCGCACTGTCGGGCGCCGTGTGGCGCAAGTCCAGCACCCGCGACGGCCGCGATCGCCGCCGTTTGCGATGTGTGGCGATGTCATGGCCAATGGCGCGCTGCAGGCTGCCTGAAAGGCTAGCGCCGTCCAATTCGTGACGGCCGTCTCAGCCTCGGCAACGCCGGCAAGGCCTATATGCCGATCATTTCACATATTGCGCATTGCCGACGCGGCAATATAGCCGTCATAAGGAATGTTTCGCGTATGAACGCCCGCACCATTTCGCAACCGGGAAAACCCGCCGCCGCGTTTCGCCGCGCTTCGATCGCAAATTCATCGAAGATCACAAGCTCGTCGAGCGCTATCTGGAGAACAAGCTGCCGTTCAAAGGCGCCCGGGATCTCGAGACATTGGTGCCGCGCGCATCCCGATTACCTGAATGATCTGCAACTTATCCGAGCGCGCGCACGCCAGCCTCAAGCTGCTGGAAGCCAGCGGCCAGCCGCAGGACCTGGGCGAACCGCAGCCGCCCTGGTGGAAGCACATTTATGTGCTGATCGGCCTGGGGCGCTCGCCTTTGTCAGCCTGGTTGCCTGCTGGGTCGATCGCGGGAAAATATTGCACTGCTGCACGGACGAGCTCGAAGACACCAAGCGCGTGATGAACCAAGGATCGCTGGTGCAGCCCGCGACCGAAACAGCGATGTACATCTCTCCGGATCACGCACCGGGCATCGATCGGGCGCGGATAACTCTGAGCCGCACCGCGCCGCAGCTGATGGATGTGCACATCGATCTTGGCTACACGCAGAAACTCATGCAATTTCGCATGTTCGTCGACAAGCAGGATCAGGGCCGCGCGCTGATACTCAACAATCTGCTCAAGGATTCGAACGGCGAATTGCGCTTCACCTTGAATTCCACCGGTCTAGCCGCCGGCATCTACACCGTGCGCATCGAAGCGCTGCCGCCGCGCGGCATTCCGATTCCCATCGGCTGGCTGATCCTCGAAGTAGCAAGTGAGCGCCGTAATCATTCGTCGCGCAGTGTGACGATCGGCGGCGTGTTGACCACGCTGCGCGTCGCCAGCGTGCCGCTCACGCCGACCAGAATGGTGCCGCAGACCAAGCCGAGCGACCCACACCCAGGGATCGAGCGTGAATTGCGAGCGAAAATAGGCGTCGCGCCAATATCCAGCCGACTCCCGGTGGCGCCGAAGGCCGCCAAGGTGCCGGAGAGAAAACCCAGCGCCGAAAATTCCGCGGCGACGCCCTGCAGCACCGTGCCGCGGCTCGCGCCCAAGGTGCGCAGCATCGCGCTCTCGTAGCGCCGCTCATCGCGGGTCGATTGCACCGCCGCCAGCAGCACGACGATTCCCGCCGCCAGAGTGAACAGAAACACGTATTGCACGGCCAGCGAGGCGCGATCCATGATGTCGCGGATCTGCTTGAGAATGGCATCGACATCGAAAACCGAAATCGGTCGGAAACTGGCGCACCAGATCGGCCAGCGCCGGCCGCTGCGCCGGCGTCGAGATAGACGCTGGTCATGTAGGTTCCGGCCGCGCCGTCCAGCAGTCCGGGCGGGAACACCAGAAAGAAATTCGGCCGGAAGCTGTCCCAGCGTATTTTTCGAATGCTGGCCACCTGCACCGTCAGCGGCTCGCCGGCCACATCGAAGCTGAGCTTATCGCCCACCTTCAGGTGCAGGCCATCCGGCGTATTCCGACGAGATCGAGACCAGCGGCTTGCCGGCATCGGCCGCCGTCCACCAGCGGCCGGCGATCAATTGATTGTCCTCCATCATGTCCGCCGACCAGGTCAGGTTTTGCTCCCGCTCCAGCATATCCGCGTGCCGAAGTCGCCGCGCAAGCTTGAGCGACTTGCGGGATTCGCGAATTGATGGCGGTGATGCGCGCACGCACCATGGGATACATCTGCGGCGTGTCCGAAGCCGTGCGACTGTCAGAAATTCCTGCAGCGCCTGGCGCTGCTCGGGGCGGATATTGACCAGAAAATTGTTGGGCACATCGCTCGGCAGGCTGCGGCGCCAATCCGCCAGCAGATCGCCGCGCACCACCGCCAGCAGCAACAGCACCATCAATCCCAAGCCGAAGGCGACGATCTGCACCACGCTGCCGGTGCCGCGGCGCGAGACATTCGCCAGCCCGTAGCGCCACGCCACTCCGACGCCGCCGCGCAGCCGGCTGGTCAGCCGCACCAAGCCGATAGCCCGCCAAGGTCAGCACCAGACCCACGCCCAGCACGCCGGCGAGCACGCTCAACACCAGTTCGGTATCCCGCACCATGCTCCACAGAATCGCGAACAGCGCCGCGAGCGCCAGCAAATAGCTCACGCCGTAGCGCAGCGGCGGCGCGCTCACGGTCTTGCGCAGCACCCGCGCCGGCGGCGTGTTCTTCAATTGCAGCAGCGGCGGCAGGGCGAAGCCGATGAGCATGGCCAGCACGGTCACCAGCGCAATGGGCAGCGGCGCCAGCGAAGCCGCGGGCAGTTCGTTGCGGATGAGACTCTTGCAGCAGCCACGACCAGTCCCGACTTGCGCCAGATAGCCGAGCAGCCGTGCCGATCGGCCACCGCAAACAATGCCAGCAGCGTCAATTCGATGATGGAAATCGCCAGCACGAATCCCTGCGCGGCGCCCATGCACTTCATCAAGGCCACGGCATCGATGTGACGCGCCGCGTAGCGCCGCGCGCCCATGACCACCGCCACCGCCGCCAGCAGCACCGAGGCGAGGCTGGCGAGATTCGAGAAATCGACTGGCGCGGTCGATGGCGGAATTCAATTGCCGGCTGGATTCTTCGACATCCCGCAGGCGCTCGCCCGGCGCCTTGGTCGGCACCAAGTATTCGCGGAAAGCCGCGACCGCCGCCGGGCACCGGCGAACAGCGCCGCATAGCGTGGCCCGGCTGCCCGGCTGGATCAGCTGCGTCGACGGCGACATCGTCATAGTTGAGCAGCGCGGCCGGCGCGAGATTGACGAAGCCGGTGCCCTGATCCGGCCGGTAATCGAGCACCTGGGTCACGCGAAACGAGCCTGCGCCGATGCGCAAGCTGGCGCCCAGCTCGAGCTTCAGCTGCGCAATGATGCGCGCATCGATCCATACCTCGCCGCGACCGGGAATTCGATCGGTGATTCGCGGCGGCGCCGAAGGGCGCATCCGCGATGCGCACGTGGCCGCGCAGCGGATAGTTCGCGGTCACCGCATTGAGCGCGGCCAGCTGGCTCAAATCGCCGCTGAATATCGCCGTGGGAAAGGACAGATCACTCGCGCGCTGCTGAAGCCGCGCGCCGCGCGCCTCGGTCGAAATAGCGCGCGGGATGGGAGCCGGCGACTTCCAGGCGCAGATCCGCCGCCAGCACTTCCGCCGCTTGCGCGCGCACCCCCTGCGAAATGCGGCTGGTGAAAAAACCGACCGCCGTCAACGACAGCACCGCCACCAGCAGCGCCAGCAACAACACGGACAGCTCGCCGGATTTCAGGTCGCGCCAAAGATTGCGTAACGCGAAACGCAGCGCTTGCATCAGTTCACCGTGTGGCCGGCATCGAGTTCCAGCATGCGGTCTGCAGCGCTCTCGCCAGCGCGCGGTCATGCGTGACCAGCACCAACGTGCTGCCGCGTGCTGCGATTCAAATCGAACAAGAGATCGGTGATGCGCTGCCCGGTGCGCGGTATCCAGATTGCCCGTGGGCTCGTCCGCGAACAGGACCGCCGGATGCGTCACGAAAGCGCGCGCAATGGCGACGCGCTGCTGCTCGCCGCCGGACAATTGCTTCGGATAGTGCGCCACTCGCGGCGTCAGCCCCACCTGCGCAAGCGCGGCCGCCGCCGCCTGCCGCGCGTCGCGCCGGCCGCCGAGTTCCAGCGGCAACATGACATTTTCGATCGCCGTGAGCGAGGGAATCAAATGAAACGACTGGAACACGAACCCGACATGCTTGCCGCGAATGGCCGCGCGGCCATCTTCGTCGAGTTCCGTGAGATCGATGCCGGCGATCAACACGCGGCCGGTGCTCGGCGAATCGAGTCCCGCGAGCAGCGCCAACAGCGTGGACTTGCCCGCGCCCGAGGCGCCGACGATGGCCAGTGTCTCGCCGGTTCGCACACTGAGGCTCACATCGGCGAGAATGGTGAGCGGCCCCGT
The DNA here is from genome assembly GCA_963787695.1 of uncultured Gammaproteobacteria bacterium. GTDB lineage: Bacteria > Pseudomonadota > Gammaproteobacteria > Steroidobacterales > Steroidobacteraceae > Bog-1198. The sequence goes on along the minus strand of CAWBDX010000002.1, from coordinate 2,140,748 downwards.
CGGGGCTGGCGACTGTCTTCGATACATTCTTGGCTTCGAGAACGATTTGATCTTGCATCAGGAGCGCCCGTGAAGCGGCTTTTCGCCTTGATTCGTATTGATCGTTGCATCCGTCTCGGCCAGGGCCGAAACACCGGTGATTCTCGTATTCGGCGATAGCATCAGCGCCGGCTACGGGCTGGCGCGCGTAGAACAAGGCTGGGTGGAATTGCTCAAGACGAGGCTCAAAGTCGCAAGGGTACGGTTACCAAGTCGTCAACGCCAGCGTTAGCGGCGAAACCACCGCCGGGGGCCTCGCGCGCCTGCCGCGCGCGCTCGAGCTGCATCATCCCAAGATCGTCATCCTCGAACTGGGCGGCAATGATGGCCTGCGCGCACTGCCGATCGCGCAAATGCGCGCCAATCTCGACGCAGATGGCCGACTCTGGCCGCGGCGGCCGGCGCCAAGGTGCTGCTGCTGGGAATGCGCATGCCGCCCAACTACGGCCCGGAATACACCGAGCAATTTCGCGACGGTTTTCAGCGATCTGGCGCCGCGACAAGAAAATCGCCCTTGGTGCCGTTCCTGCTGAACGACATCGCCCTATCGCCAGAATCTCATGCAGGACGACGACATTCACCCGAACGCTCACGGGCAGCCGAAGCTGCTCGACAATGTTTGGCCGGCCCTGAAGCCGCTGCTGCGCAAATAATCCCGCGGCAATGAGCCTACTGCGCCGCGGTCAGCCACTGGCGACGCCGCCGTGGCTCGAGCAGGTTCCGCTGCGGTGCGCCGACTTCGAGTAAGTGCCGTCCTTGCACTTGGCCGTCGCTCCGGTGGGATCTGTATTGCCGGCAGTCGCCGTCGGCGCCGACTTGGTCGCTGTGGCTGACTTGGCAGCTGTCGCTGCCGGCGCGGTCGCCGCAGCTGCTGGAGCGGCCGCGGCCGGAGCAGCGGACGCCGGCGCAGCAGCTGGCGCGCTCGAGGCTGCCGCCGTCGCAGGCGCAGCCTTGGCAGCTTTCTGTACGCCGCCATGGCCGCTGCAGGTGCCCTTGCCGGTCGAAGTACTTGTCGTGCCATCCGCGCAAGTCGTCGCTGCGCCGCTCTTGGCGGGCGCCGCCGGTGCCGCCGGTGCCGCGGCGGGCGCTGCGGCTGGTGCCGCAGTGGTCTTCGCGGCCTTTTGGACGCCGCCGTGGCCGCTGCAAGTACCCTTACCCGTCGAGGTGGTGGTGGTTCCGTCCTTGCAAGTGGTCGTGGCAGGGTCCGCCGCCGCTCGCGGTAAGCGCCAAGGCGAATACCAACAACGGCGCCGCGATCAGGCCGGCAAGAGTTATACTTTTCATGGCCTTCACTCCCTGGTTTTGATTCTGCCGCAATGGCGGGCTGTGATTGTAAACCGATTTTCCGGGAATGCGACCGCTCGTCAATGCTTGCCCGTGATGCGGCAAAATGCTGATGACATTGATCACGAAAGCGGGTGTGCTGGCGCGCGCGACGCCCTTCGAACAACTTGCCCATCGACGATGACATGCGAATTCTCGCCGATGCTCTGCGGAAATTCCGCCACGCCCACCAGCTGCACGTCGTTCGCCGGCAGACAATGATGGCTTTGCGGCGGGGCATATATGTATCTGTGCTTGTCCAGCACCAGCATCGGCACATTGTCGATGCCGTCCGTGCCCGGAAATTCGCGAAAATGCACGTGTCCCGTCAAGGTTACTCTAACCGGCTTAGCCACAGGCAGGGTCCGCTGCCCATCACGCAACCCGACAGCGCGACGACATAGGCCAATGACAATCAATCGCCAATTTGTGACCATTCGCGCTCCATGGACTAGTCTAGCGCCGGTACTACACACGCTAAGAAAACGAGGCACACCCAGCTTGGATCGAAATTGGCTGAATCAATACCCGCCCGGCGTGCCGGCGGACATCGACCCTGACACGTATGCTTCGCTCAAGGAAGTGATTCGAGGAGGCGTTTGCGAGCCATCGTCACGCTGCCCGCATTCACCAACATGGGCGCCACCTTGAGCTACGCGCAGCTCGATGAACTCAGCCGCGCGTTTGCGGCATGGCTGCAGCAGAAATCCGGCTTGCGCGCGGCGATCGCGTGGCGCTGATGATGCCCAATATTCTGCAGTATCCGATCGCGCTGTTCGGCGCGCTGCGCGCCGGCATGGTGGTGGTCAATACCAATCCCTTGTACACGCCGCGCGAACTCGAACATCAGTTGAAGGACTCGGGCGCGAAGGCCATCGTCATCGTCGAGAACTTCGCGCATGTGCTGCAGCAGGTGCTGGCGCGTACGGATTTGAAAAATGTGCTGGTCACGGGCGTCGGCGACTTGTTGGGGCTGCCGAAGGGCTTCATCGTAAATTTCGTGCTGCGGCATGTGCGCAAACAGATTCCGCCATGGAAAATGCCCGGTTCGGTATCGTTCAAAGACGCTCTGGGAAGCGGCCTTGGACTCAAACTCGAGCCGGTCGAGTTGGGGGGCGAGGACATCGCCTTCCTGCAGTACACCGGCGGCACCACCGGCGTCGCCAAGGCCGCCGTTCTCACCCACCGCAACATGGTGGCCAACGTGCTGCAGGCCCTGGCGTGGATCAAGCCCGCGCTGCAGGCCGGCGGCGGCGCGCATCGTGATCACCGCGCTGCCGCTGTATCACATCTTTGCGCTCACCAGCAATTGCCTGGCCTTCCTGCCCTTGGGCGCCCGCAATGTGCTGATCACGAATCCGCGCGATTTCCCGGCGTTCGTGGCGGAACTGAAGAAGTACAAATTCAACTTCATCAGCGGCGTCAACACGCTGTTCAATGCCCTGCTGCACACGCCGGGGTTCGAATCGGTGGACTTCAGCGCGCTGCGCGTCACTTTCGCCGGCGGCATGGCGGTGCAGTCGGTGGTGGCGGCGCGCTGGAAAGAAGTCACCGGCAGCATCGTCAGCCAAGGCTGGGGGCTGACCGAAACCTCGCCGATGGCCACCGCCAATCCCATCGGCCTGCGAGTTCAACGGCTCGGTCGGGCTGCCCGTTCCGTCGACCGACATTTCCATTCGCGACGACTGCCGGCAAGGAATTGCCCGTCAACGGCGTCGGCGAGATCTGCGTATTCGGACCGCAGGTGATGCGCGGCTATTGGAACCGGCCCGACGAGACCGAGAACGTGATGTTCGGCGATTGGCTGCGCACCGGCGACATCGGGCGCATGGATGACGAGGGCTTCGTCTACATCGAGGATCGCAAGAAAGACATGATCCTGGTGTCGGGATTCAATGTATATCCCAATGAAGTCGAAAGCGTCGCTGCCGAGCATCCCGGGGTGCTGGAAGTCGCGGCGGTTGCGCAGCCGGACGAGAATTCCGGCGAAGTGGTCGCGCTGTTCGTCGTGAAGAAAGATCCGAACCTCACCGCCGAAGCGCTGATCGCGCATCTGCCGCACCGAACTCACCGGCTACAAAGTGCCGAAGCATGTGTATTTTCGCAGCGAGCTGCCCAAGAGCAATGTCGGCAAGATTCTGCGCCGCGCCCTGCGCGACGAACTGCGCAGCCCTGCGCCCGGTGTTGCGCCAGGTGTTGCGCAATAACCGGGGGGCGTTAGCGTGATCCTAAGTCGACGCGATCAGCAATCTGCGTAAGCACCACGCCGCCGATGACGATTGTGAGTCCGACCACTCTCAGGGTTGTCAGCGGCCGCAGCGCCGCTCCCGCCAGAGCGAAGTGATCTATCACCGCCGAAGAGAATAGCTGCGCCGTCACCGCGAACAGAATCGCGTTGCCGACGCCGAATCGAGGGGCAAGAAAGGTGATGCTGAGGACATAGAAGGCGACAATCACGCCGCCGACGTACTGGGTGGGCGCGATGCGAGCGATCGCCGATAGCTGCGGAATGCGCACCGTTGCCGCCGCAGCAACCAGGAGTGATGCAACCAACCCGGTCGCGAACAAAATGACCGCGGCTTGAATCGGACCTCCGACGCCCCGCGCCAGCCCGGCATTCAAGATCGCCATCAGCGGAATCAGCGCGCCAGCGGCGAACGCCCAAAGGGCATAAGAAACACTGGACATGGTTACCTCCTCATTGCGCGAGTCAGGCTTGCGCGGGCTTGTATGCCTGCACCGTCTCCACCAGCAGCGCGACGCGCTCGCGGATCGACGTCCGGCGTGATGCCATGCCCCAGATTGAACACATGCCCGCCGCCGGCGCCGTAGCTCTCGAGCACCCGCAAGGTTTCGGCGCGCAAGGTCTCGGGCGGCGCGAACAGCGCCGACGGATCGAGATTGCCCTGCAATGCCACGCGCCCGCCGACGGCTTGTCGCGCTTCCTTCAGGTCCGTGGTCCAATCGACGCCGACGGCATCGCAGCCGATGGCGGCGATTTTTGCCAGCCAGGCGCCGCCGCCCTTGGTGAAGACGATGTTGGGAACCCGGCGTCCGTCCGATTTGCTTGGTAAGTGCGTCCATCACCTGCGCCATGTAGCGCAGCGAGAATTCCTCGTATTGCGCCGGCGTCAACACGCCGCCCCAGGTATCGAACAGCATGACGGCCTGCGCGCCGGCGGCGATTTGCGCGTTCAGATAAAGAATCGTTGCCTTTGCCAGCAGTTCGAGCAGTCGGTGCAGATCTGCCGCGGCGCCTCGTACATCATGCGCTTGATCTGGCCGAAGGTCTTGCTGCCGCCGCCTTCCACCATGTACGTCGCCACCGTCCATGGGCTGCCCGCAAAGCCGATGAGCGGCACCCGGCCGTGCAGCTCGCGGCGCACCAGCGCCACGGCATCGGTCACGTACTTGAGTTCCCGTCCCGGATCGGGCACGCCGCAGCTTGTCGATATCGGCGGGCATGCGCACCGGACGCTCGAACTTCGGACCCTCGCCGGCCTCGAATTCCAACCCCAGATTCATCGCGTGCGGAATCGTGAGAATGTCCGAAAACAAGATTGCGGCATCCAGCGGATAGCGGTCGACCGGCTGCAGCGTGATTTCGCAGGCGATCTCCGGATTGGTGCACATCTCCAGGAAATCCGCCGGCGCGCGTCGCGCGTCGCCCGATACTCCGGCAGATAGCGGCCCGCCTGGCGCATCAGCCAAATCGGCCGCCGCGGCGTGGGCTCGCGCAGCAGGGCGCGCAGCAGCAGATCGTTCTTCAGCGGCTCGCTGCTGCGTCGCTCATGTTCGCTCGCTCGGGATCGAACAGGCGGCTGTGCTCGAGAATGGCATAGCGATCGGTCATGCCGGCAATGTAATCGGCCACCGCGCGAGCGCGCCCCGCCGGACCCTGCACCAGTTCCAGCCGCGGCGCGTCGCCTCGTGCTCGTCGGGCATCAAGGTGGGATCGTTGAAAAAGGCGTCGAACAGATCGCGCACCACGCGGCGCGCCTTGGCGGTCATGCGCCGCACCTTGTAGTGCTTGTAAACGCGTTCGCGCAGGAAAGTCTTCAGCGCGTGATTCAGCTCGCGGGTGGCATCGCTGAAGCCGATCAGCGGTCCCGAGTGCGACCTGACCTCGGCGATCGAGCGCACCCCCGATGCCGCGAGGCGCGCCGCCGAGGAATCGATCAGATCGCTGACCAGGTGATTGATCATCCGCCGCAAAATCTCGTACACCAGCCGGCGGCCGGCCGAGCGCCGGGTACTTTGCCAGCACTTCGTCGTGATAGCCGCGAAACAGCGGCACCGCGAGCAGCTGCTCCACGCGTGATCAGGCCGGCGCGAATGCCGTCCTCCACGTCGTGATTGTTGTAGGCGATTTCATCGGCGAAATTCGCCAGCTGCGCCTCCAGTCCGGGCTGCTGGCGATTGATGAAGCGTTCGCCCAATTCCCCGAGCTGGATCGCATTGTTGTAGGAACAGTGCTTGAGAATTCCCTCGCGGCATTCGAAGGTCAGGTTCAAGCCGTCAAATTCGGCGTAGTGCTCCTCGAGCTCGTCGACCACCCGCAGCGATTGCAGATTGTGCTCGAAGCCGCCGAAATCCGTCATGCATTCGTTCAGCGCATCCTGTCCCGCGTGGCCGAACGGCGTATGCCCGAGATCATGCGCGAGGCAAATGGCCTCGGACAACTCCTCGTTCAGCTTCGAGCGCCCGGGCGATGGTGCGCGCGATCTGCGCCACCTCGAGCGAATGCGTCAGCCGGGTCCTGTACAGATCGCCCTCGTGATTGACGAACACCTGGGTCTTGTAGACCAGTCGGCGGAACGCGGTCGAATGCACGATGCGATCGCGATCGCGCTGATATTCCGATCGGTATTGCGGGCTGCGGTTCCGGGTAGCGGCGGCCGCGCGAATGCTCCTCGAGCGCGGCGTAGGGCGCCAGGGCGCTCATTCGAAATACTCCTCGAGCGTGGCATCGAGCGCGGCTTTGCGAGTACTCGGTCGGTGACGATGGCGCGGCCGAGCTTTTCGAGCAGCACCAGGCGCACCGCGCCGGCGAGCACCTTCTTGTCCATTTGCATCAGCTCCAATGCCTTGGCGGCGCCGATGCGCGGCGCCTCGGTCGGCAAACCGGTGCGCGCCAGGATGTCGCGCACGCGCTCCTTGAGCGGCGCGTCGATCAACCCCAGCCGCAGCGACAAATCCGCGGCGATCAGCATCCCCAGGCCCACCGCTTCGCCGTGCAGGTATTTCTCGTAGGCGGTTGCGGCCTCGATGGCGTGGCCGAAGGTATGGCCGAAATTCAGGATTGCCCGCAGATTCGCGTTCGCGTTCGTCCCTCGCGACCACGTGGCCTTTATCTCGCAGGACCTGCCGATGGCATAGTTCAGCGCCTCGGCATCCCGCGCCAGCAGCTTGGCAATGTTGCGGTCCAGCCAATCGAACAGCAGCGGATCCCAGACGCAGCCGTACTTGATCACCTCGGCGAGGCCTGACTTCAGTTCCCGGTCGGGCAAGGTGGCCAGTGCATCCGTGTCGGCGATGACTGCCGCGCGGCTGATAGAAGGCGCCGATCAAGTTCTTGCCGCCGGAATGATTCACTCCGGTCTTGCCGCCGACCGAGGAATCGACCTGCGCCAGCAGCGTGGTCGGAATCTGCACGTAGCCGATGCCGCGCTGATAGCAGGCCGCCGCGAAGCCCGCGATGTCGCCGACCACGCCGCCGCCCAGCGCCAGCACGGTCGCGTCGCGATTCATTTTGTTGGCGACCAGCGCGTCGAACACCCAGCCCGCGGTTTGCAGGGTCTTGTGCTGCTCACCGTCCGGCAAGATGCATTCGCCGATGCTGCCGCTGCGCAAAGCTGCCCGTCGAATTTCGCAAGATACAGCTTGGCGACCGTGGCATTGGTCACGATCAACAAATCGCGGCCGGGAATTTGCTGCTCCAGCAGCTCGCGATTCGTCAGCAACCCGGACCCAATGGTGATGGGATAGCGTGAATGCCCGACATCTACCTGAAGCGTTTGCACGGCGTTGATTATACGAACACTTAGGGAGCCGCGCGCGCGCCGCAGCTCATGCTGAATTTCTTCGGCCACGAGCTGCACGCGCCGGCCGTCCGTGGAGACCGTAAGATCGGCGATCTCGGCGTACAGCGTCGCCCGGCGCTGCATCAGCTCCTGGAGCCTCTTTTCCGGGTCGGCGTCGTTCAGCAAGGGCCGGTGCCGCGCATGCCGCGTGCGTTCGATCTGCTGATCGACGGACGTCGCCAGATAAACCACGACGCCGCGCTCGGCGAGCGCGCGGCGGTTGTCCGCATCGATCACCGCGCCGCCGCCGGTGGCCAGCACGATGGACTCCAGGCGGGTCAGACGATCGATGGATTCCTTTTCGCGGATCCGAAAACCCGCCTCGCCTTCCTTCTCGAAAATGAATGCGATGTCCACGCCGGTTTTCGCCTCGATGTCCGCGTCGCTGTCGTGAAAGGTGAAGCGCAACAGGCGCGCCAGATGCCGCCCGACCGCCGTCTTGCCGGAGCCCATGGGCCCGATCAGAAATATATTGCGCTTGCCTGAGCATGACCATCGCTGATCATAGCGGACCTAAAGGCGTGTTCGCGCTGATTGTCTGCCATTGAAATAAGGGCGCCCCGAGGGCGCCCTTGATCGAAATGCGTCCGCGGACGTCAGTACAGATTCGATCCCTCACGCAAAATCTTCGGCGTGATGAAGATCAACAGTTCGGTCTTGTTGTTGATATCCGTCGTGCTCTTGAACAGATAGCCGAGGATGGGGATATCGGCCAGGAACGGCACCTTGTTGGCCGGCTTGGTCTTGGTGGTATCGAGAATGCCGCCGAGCACCACGGTCTGGCCGTCGTTGACCAGCACCTGGGTGATGATCTCGCGGGTATCGATCGAGGGCACGCTGCCGCCGGTGGCGCTCGTGACCTGCTGGCCGACCGAATCGTCCGAGACGTCGAGATCCAGGATCACGCGATTGTCCGGCGTGATCAGCGGCGTCACTTTGAGCGACAGCACGGCATTCTTGAATTGCGTGGTCGTGGCGCCGCTCGAGGCCGATTCCTGATAGGGAATTTCGACGCCCTGCATGATCGTCGGCTTGCTTCTGGTTCGCCGTGATGACGCGCGGCGAGGAGATGGTCTCGCTCTTGCCTTCGTTTTGCGCCGCCGACAGTTCCAGATCGACCAGAGTGCTGCCGGCCAGCGAGCGAAATGCCGATGCTGCCGTTGGTATTCGCCGCCGGCAGATTGACCATGTAGCGATTGTCGAGGGTCGGCGTCGCCACTGGGAACGGCGAAGTCCCGCTCTGCAAATTGGTGATCGCCGATCTGAGTCATCGTGTCCGCGCCGACGCCGGTGCCGGTGACGGCCAGGAGACCGTTGCCGTTCGACCTGGTGCGCGGTGGTGACGCCGAAGCGTACGCCCAGGTCGCGTTCGAAGGTGTCGCTGACGATCACGATGCGCGCTTCGATCAATACCTGCCTGACCGGCACGTCCAAGGTCTGCACCAGGCGGCGGATATCCGCCAGATTTTCCGACGTGTCCTGCACCAGCAGGGTGTTGGTGCGCTCGTCGATCGACAGTCTGCCGCGCGGCGACAGCATGGAATCCTTGGCGCCTGCGGTGGCCGTCGGCCTGATCAACTTCGCCAGGTCCGCGACCTTGGCATAGTTGACCTGCATGAACTCAGTGTGGGTCGGCGACAGCTCCTGCACCTCTTTGTGCGCCGCCAGTTCGGCCTTCTCGCGCGAGGCGAGTTCTTCGGTCGGGCCCGATGATGATGACGTTGTCCTGACGGCGCTTGTCCAGGCCCTTGGTGCGCAACACGATATCGAGCGCCTGATCCCAGGGCACGTTTTGCAGGCGCAGCGTCAGATTGCCGGTGACCGAATCGCTGACGACGATGTTCTGGCCGCTGGTGTCCGCCAGCAGCTGCAATACCGAGCGCACGTCGATGTCCTGGAAATTCAGGGTCAAGCGCTCGCCGGTGTATTCCTTCTTTTCTTCCTCGGCCGCGGTGCGCTTCGTGGAAGGCTTGATTTCGATGGTGTATTGGTTGTCGGATTGGTAGGCGAGCTGCTCGAAATCGCCCTGCGAGCTGATCACCAGGCGCGAGCTGCCCTCCACCCGAACCGCGTCGACCGTTTGCACCGGCGTTGCGAAATCCATGACGTCGTAGCGGCGCATGAGATTCTTCGGCATCAGCGGTGCCCGCAAAGTCCACGACGATCTGATTGCCTTCCTGCCGCACATTGACCGGGGTGCGCGGGTCGGTGAGCTGCACGATCACGCGGCCGGTGCCGTCGGAGCCGCGCCGGAAATCGATGGTTCGGATCGCGCGCTCCACCGGAGCCGCGGGCTGGCCCGCGCTGGCGCGCGCCACGGCGGGTTGCGGCGACGTCTGGCGCCGGGCTGTGCGCCCAGGGTGACGACGATGGTCATTGCCGTCGACCTTGGTGGTGTAAGGCAATAAAGTGTCGACATTGACGACCAAGCGCGCGCGGCCGTTGGCCTCGGCCGCAACCACGGTGTCGACGCCGCCGGAACGCACGTCGAAGCGGCGCGAAGCGAGAGCCAGCGTGGTATTCGGCAGGTCGAACGCGATGCGCGCCGGCTTGTCGATGGTGAACGGCAGCGGCTCGGGAGCCGGGCCGCTCATGTGCAGTTTGAGCTGCACCTGCTGACCCGACAAGGTCTGAACGTCGATTGACTGCAGCTTGACCGGATCAGCGGCCCGCGCCGTGAAACTGATCGCAGCCAATGCGAGCAAGCGCCATCGCGCTCAACATCGCCGTTCGTATTTGAATTCTAATCATGCTTTCCTCTCCCTGTGGCCTCAATCGGACAATGCCAATGAGGCCGGTCGCTCTATATAGCCGCCGAGACCATCCGGAATGATTTCGACGAGGCTAATTCTTCCGCCGGTAATTTCCGTCACTTTGCCGTCGTTCTGCCCGAGATAATTGCCGGGCTGAACCTTGTGCACGAGGCCGTCTTTGGATTGCACGAGCCCATAAAAATTGCTGCCCACCTTGAAAGTGCCGACCATCTTCAGAGTGTCGAGCGAAAAGCCTTCCAGGAATTCGCGGTTGCGGCGCGAGCTCGGCCGCAGACTTGCCTGGCCGTTGGCCGAACTCGGACCCTGCGGTTGGAACGGCGAGCGCAGGTTGCGCGGCGGCGTACACGTAGGTTTCGTAAGGCTTCACTTCCGGCAGCGGCTGAATGCGGCCGCCGGGCTTTTTCTTGGTGGCCTCGATCCACTTCTGCAAATCCGATTGGCCGCCGGAACAGCCGGCCGCGAGCAATGCCGCAAGCACGACGCCGATGACGCCAATACGGCCGATGTATGTCTTCACGTCGCGCCTCCCGCCTTCTTTCTTGGCGCCGGTTTGCGCGCCGCCTTCATCCTCGATGTAGCGGTAGGTCTTGGCGGTCACGTCCATGGTCAGATTGTCGTAGCCGCCTTTTGCGTCCACCGGCGAGATCTGGATGTCGTGCAGCGTCACGATGCGCGGCAACGCGGCGATGCCGCTCACGAACTTGCCGAAGTCGTGATAGGAGCCCACCAGCTTGATCTTGATCGGCAGTTCCGCGTAGAAGCCGTTGCTCTTCTCGCTGCCGGGCTGGAACAGTTTTTCCTGCAGGCCCGCGGCCAGGCCGGTTTGCGAAATATCGACCAGAAGATTCGGCACCTCGGTCTTGCCGGGCAATTGCCGCAGCATCGCGCCGAAGCTGCGCTCCATCTCGCCGAGCTGCGCCCTGTAGGCGTCGAGATTGGCGGCGCGCTGCTGCTTGTTTTCGAATTGCGCGCGCAGATCCAGTTCGTCCGCTCTGCGCTTTCTGCAGCAGCGGCCGATCGTCGTTCCAAACGAACATGTACCAGCCGAATGCCGCGACCACGGCAAACCCCAGGGCGACGAAGAATCCGCGCACCGCCAGCGGCCAGCGGCCGACGTCGCGCGGATCGAGAGAACGAAGTTGATCGAGAAAGTTCATTTCGCCGCAACCTTCTTGACCGTTGTTTCGCCGCCGTTTTCCAGATCCACGCCGACCACATCGCTGGTGAGCGTGAAGCTCGAGCCGCCGGTCGGCGAGTCCTTGGCTGGACTCGACCACCTGCAGCTGCGGGTTATCCATCCACGCAGAAGAATCGATGTTGCGCATGAAAGTCGAGACGCGCGTGCTCGACTGGGCGACGCCCTTGATCTCGAGCTTTTTGCCGGTCTCCTTGATCTGCGTGAGGTAGATGCCCTCGGGAACCGTTTTCACCAGTTCGTCGAACAGATGCACGATTTCGGGCCGCTTGCGCTGCAATTTCTCGATGATTTCCATGCGCGCGACCAGGCGCTGCTTGCGATTCTCGAGGTCCTGAATGTCGGCGATCTGCGCATCGAGCTTGACGATCTCCTTTTTCAGCAGATTGTTCTTTGCGTTCTGCGAATCGATCCAGCTCGAATACAGCAGTTTGCCGCCCAGGACGAAGATGACGGCGGCAAATGCGGCGCCGCCCAGCGGCCACCATGAATTCGCGACGTCGGACTTTGCGTTCTTGTTCGCGCCAGGGAAGTAGATTGATACGCGGCATGGCTGCTCTTTAGTCGAAGCTTCGCAGCGCTAGGCCGCAGGCTGTGAGTAATGCGGTGGCATCGCGCGCCACTGCTTGGGCTTTGGCCTTGGACGACACTTTCATGTTGCCGAGCGGATCGCCTTTGTCCGCCGGCACGCCGACGCGGCTCGAGATGACGTCGGCAACGCCGGGGATGTTGGCGCAGCCGCCGCAAATCAATATTTGATCCGGCTGCGCGCGGCCGCTGCCCGAGGCCAGATAAAATTGCAGCGAACGGCTGACCTGTTGAGTCATGTCGTCGATGAACGGATCGAGGACCTCGGGCTGATAGTTGCTGGGCAAGCCGCCTTCCTTCTTGGCGCGGCCGGCTTCTTCCATGCGACAGTCCGTAGGTGCGCATGATTTCTTCGGTCAGCTGCTGGCCGCCGAAAGCGAAGTCGCGCGTGTAAATGACCCGCATGTCGCGCAGCACGCTGAATGTCGTGCTGCTGGCGCCGAAATCGACCACCGCGACGGTGCGGTCGAGGCCGCCGTCCGGCATTTGGTGGCGCATCAACGCGCAGGCGTTTTCCAATGCGAAGGCCTCCACGTCGACGAGGTGCGCGGTCAGCCCCGAGGCCTGCACCGCCGCCTGGCGCTGCTCGACATTCTCGGTGCGCGTCGCGACCAGCAGCACATCGAGCATGTCCGGATCTTTTTCCGACGGGCCCACGACCTGATAGTCGTAGCTGACTTCTTCCATCGGGAAGGGAATGTATTGGTCGGCCTGCATTTCGACCTGACCTTCGAGTTCGTTCTCGCCGAGATTCTTCGGCATTTGAATCACTTTGGTGATCGCAGCATCGCCGCTGATCGCGATGGCCGCGAGCCGGCTCTTGGCGCCGGAGCGCTTTACCGCGCGGCGAATCGCTTCGCCGACCGCTTCCGCGTCGACGATGGCCTTTTCGTTGATGGCGTTATGCGGCGTCGGTTCCGCCGCATAAGACTCAACGCGATACTGGCCACCCGACATCGTGAGCTCGATGAGCTTCACCGACGAGGTGGTTATGTCAAGTCCCAAAAGCGGACGATATCTTTTTCCTAACGACCACACAAATTTTTTCCCTTTTTGCTCAATACCTTGTAGGTCGAAACTGGTGCACGAGATTAGCTATGACCCAGCAAACTTAGCAAGAAACTGTTAAATAGAACGTGAAGCTACTCACGGTAATGCGCCGCCTGACCGCCTCGAAGTCGGCAAATTGAGACCTACGACGATTTCGTAGCGTTCGAAAGGCGTCGAGTCATCCGTTAGAACCTCTTGCGCCTAAGGCTGCCTAGGCGTTTTGGTTAACCTTGGGTCTGGCAACCCCGCTGTCCAGGGTCAGACCCTCGACCAGGGCTTTGCGCCTCATCTTTCGATGAGTAAGCCCACGTAGCCGGCGGTAATATGCAGCCCATCGTCCGCCGGTGCAATAAGTTAGAACGGTTTTCTGTGACCAAACGTTACCTAGTTCTCATCTCGCGCATTTGTGCAGTTTTAGTTGGCTTAATAGCGCTGATCGCGTTCGCCAATGTCTGTGCTTATGTCTACTTGAGGCCGGCATTGCCGGATGTGGCCAGCTTGCGGGAGGTGCAGCTGCAGGTGCCGCTGCGCGTCTATACGCGCGACGGCAAGCTGATCGCCTCCATCGGCGAGCAGCGGCGAATTCCGGTGCGCTACGAGCAGCTGCCGAAGAAACTGATCCAAGCCTTCCTGGCAACCGAAGACGACCGGTTTTTCAGGCATCACGGCGTGGATTGGCAGGGAATTTTGCGCGCGGCGGTAGCCAATCTCAAAGCCGGCGGCATCCGCCAGGGGGCGAGCACCATCACCATGCAGGTGTCGCGCGACATGTTCTTGACCCCGCGGCGCGACATGAAACGCAAAATGAGCGAAATCTACATTTCCCTGCTAATGGAGGCCGAATTCACCAAGGAGGAAATCTTTTCGCTGTACGTCAACAAGATTTTCCTCGGCCAGCGAGCCTACGGCGTCGGCGCGGCGGCGGAGGTGTATTTCGGCAAGGAGCTCGGATCAGCTGAGCATCGCTGAGATGGCCACGCTGGCCGGCATCCCCACGGCTCCCTCGACGGTCAATCCCGTCGCCAACGCCGGAAGCCGCCAAGGTGCGGCGCGCCCATGTGTTGGGGCGCATGCTGGACCTCAACTACATCTCACCAGGCGGAGTACGACCAGGCGAAGGCGAGTCCGATGGAGTCGCGGCTGCACGGCGCCTCGATCGAGGTGGATGCGCCGTATGTCGCGGAAATGGTGCGCAACGACATGCAGTCGAAGTACGGCGATGACGTGTATACCGCCGGCTACAAGGTGTTTACAACCATCGATTCCCGCCTGCAAGCGGCGGCCACCGTGGCGCTTCGCACCGGGCTGATGGAATACGATCGCCGCCATGGCTATCGCGGCGCAAGCGCCAAAGTCGATCTGACCAAGATTACGACTGCCGCCGAGTTGGATGGGCAACTCGAGGAGTTTCCGGTGATCGGCGGCTTGAAGCCCGCGATCGTGGAACAAGGTCGAGGCCAGGAGCGCCAAGATCTATGTCAAGGATCTTGGGTTAGTCGACGCTGCCATGGGAAAAGCTGGCATGGGCGAGGCGCGAACTGCCCGAAGAGAAAGTCGACCGCGCGCCCACCCAGGCGTCGGAAATCTTGAGCCGCGGCGATGTGATTTACACCGTCGGGCGCACGCGCTGAATCCCTGATGTTCGTGCAAGTGCCCGAGGCGCAAAGCGCGCTGGTATCGGTGGACCCCAAGGACGGCGCGATCGTGGCCCTGGTCGGCGGCTTTGATTTCTTCCAGAGCAAGTACAACCGCGTAACCCAGGCCAGACGCCAGCCCGGCTCGGGATTCAAGCCCTTCATGTATGCCGCGGCATTCGACAAGGGATTCACGCCGGCCAGCGTGATTTTGGACGCGCCGGTGGTGATCGATGAGCAGGGCAACGAAAAGTCCTGGCGCCCCCGTGAGGATACCGACAAGTTTTACGGACCTGTGCGCCTGCGCGACGCGCTGGTGCATTCCCGGAATCTGGTATCCGTGCGCTTGATGCGCGCCATCGGTCTCGACTACGCGTGGAACTACGTGACCCGATTCGGCTTCGACAAGTCGCAGCTGCCGGATGATCTGACCCTGGCCTTAGGGACAGCTGAATTGAGCCCGCTGCAAGTCGCCATCGGCTATTCGGCCTTCGCCAACGGCGGCTTCAAGGTCAGCTCGTACTACATCGACCGCGTCGAGGATGCGGCCGGCAAGGTGCTGCAGCAGGCTGATCCTGCGGTGGCCTGCCCGCAATGCGGCCGGGCGAGCGCGCCGTCGCAATCCAAAGGCGAGCGCGGCGTGCGAGCCGGTCTTACGGACGAGGCCCCGCACGACGGCAAGACACTGATTCCCGGCAAGAATCTGGCGCCGCAGATCATCAACCCGCAGATCGCCTATCTATTGGCCGACATGATGGCGGACGTCATCAAGCGCGGCACCGGCCAGCGCGCCCGCACGCTCAATCGCGATGACATCGCCGGCAAGACCGGTACCAGCAGCGATTATCATGACGCCTGGTTCAATGGCTTCAACGGCGACATTGTCACCACCGTCTGGACCGGCTTCGACGCGGAACGCTCCTTGGGCGGCAACGACGATCAGGCGGCGCACGTCGCGGTTCCGACCTGGACCTACTTCATGCACGAAGCGCTCGCCGGCACCGCGAGACACCCGGTGCCTGTCCCGGAGGGCATCGTCAGCGTGCGCATCTCGCCGCTGACCGGCCTGCTCGCGAGCTCGGACAACCCCAACGGCATCATGGAGAAATTCATCGAGGGGAATCTTCCAAAATCCGAAGTGTACGAGGGGTCGAACACGAACCCGGAAGCCGATAAACCGTTATTCTAGACGCCCATGGCAAAGAAGTTTTCGCAGCGTGCCGAGGATCTACGCCGTGCTCTCGCGCAGGAGGCCGCGAGGATCATGGCCGAACACGGCATTGAAGATTTTCTGCAGGCCAAACGCAAAGCGGCGGATCGGCTCGGAGTGAACGATGTCGCGGTGTTGCCGAAGAACATCGAGATCGAGGATGCGCTGCGCGCGCATCAGCGGCTGTTCGGGCGCGATACCCATCACCACACCCTGAAGGAACAGCGGCGCATCGCTCTCGACACCATGCGCATCCTGGCCGAGTTCCAGCCGCGCCTGGTCGGGTCGGTGCTCACCGGAACTGCGACCAATTACAGCGATATCAACCTGCATCTATTCGCGGATGCTTCCGAGACGGTCGCCATTCGCCTGCTCGAGATCGGCGTTCCGCATGAATTCTATGAACGGCGCGTCAAGATGGATGCGGAACGCAGCGTCAACTACCCCGCCTTGAGGTTCGAGGCGAATGGCCGCACCGTCGATGCGACGGTGTTTCCCATCGACGGCATCCGTCAATCGCCGTACTCGCCGGTCGACGGCCGGCCCATGAAGCGCGCCGATGCGCGCGAAGTGTCGGAGCTGGTCGACGCGAATTGACCAAGGCTTCAGGTGGTGCGGATCGCCTGTTAATTCGCCGGCTTCGCCTGCCACACGGCCAGCATGTCCGGCGAACCCTGCGCACGCACGCCGTTGTCGGTCAGGATCTCGTCGGTGGCTGCCACGATTGCCGCCCGCGAAAAAACCAGCGCCTCGCCGCTGCGGTTGGCAAATTCAATGGTCACGAACGGCTCCGTAAGGTCGCGCAGCAGCGCGACCAAGTGCTTGAGGCTCTTCACGGGCGTGCCGTTGATCGAATAAACCACCGAGCCGGTGGCGTTGGAATAGCCATTCGCCAATTTGTGCGGAAAGAACGGCGACGAGATGATGACCAGCTCTTCCAGGTCCGCACTCGGCGCATCGAAGATCCGCGTGACCAGCGGACTCTTCACGAAGCTCAAGACCCGCAGCAAGCCGGCGTTGTTTTCGAACGCTGCCAGAAACTGCCGCGTCGCCCGTGAAAACACGATCGGCCCATAGACGAAGTAGGAAGGGTATTCGCCGTGCAGATCCGGCGCGAGGATGGGGCGGTTGGCCGACACCGGCAGTTCAATCTGCAGCGGCTTGCCGGCCCGCACCACCGTCAGCGGCAGCTTGTCGTCCTTGGTTACCCGCTGGATCATGTAGGCGAAGTTCACGCGCAGATCCTTGTCGATCTTGACCATCCCTTGATTGTCGATGGGCGTGTCGCCGATGCGGGTAATCACGTCCCATTCCTTGAGCGGATACGAAGCATCGGTCTTGTCCGGCCGATGCACTACCATGCCCTCGACGCTCTTGTCGAGCTTCAGAAACTGGCGCAGGGCCGGATTTTCCAATGTCTGCAAGTCATCGTACATGCTGGGCTTGCCGTCGTAGTGACCGTCGGCAATATCCTTGAGGAACAACTCGACCTCTTCGTTCGGAATGATGTAGCCGATGTTCTGGGCATCGCCTCCCAGACGGCTGAAGGCCAGGCCGATCATCTTGTCGCCGGCAATGGCTGGACCGCCGCTGTTGCCGGGATTGATGGCCGCATCGATCTGAATGCGCAGGCCCGACACCGGATAGTTGTAGGAGGCGAATTCGATGCGCGACACGATACCCTTGGTGATCGACAGCGATGAACCGCCGGTGGGAAAGCCGTACGCCAGCACCGAATCCTTGATCTGCGGCAGCTTCAAGGCGCGCGCGACCGGCGGATGGCTGTCGAAAAAGCTCGGATCATCGAGTTGCAGCACAGCCAGGTCGATCCCCGGCGCGATGGCCAGTACCGTCGCCGATACTTTGTCGCCCGCTGCATTCGCCTGAACCTGCACCTGGCTGGCGTAAAGCACGGCGTGCGCGTTGGTCAGGATGCGCTTGCCTTCGATCACCACACCAGATGCCGTCGCTTCACTGGGCGCCTGCTTGGTCCAGGGCTTGAAAGGATCCGGCGAGCGCATGGTCGAAAAAATCTTCACCACCGAGTTTTCCAGCGCCTGAGGTTGGACCGCTTCGCCCGCATGAGCGGCGGCGGCCTGCGCGGCGGCGAGGAACGCAAGGCCTAACCCACGAAGAACAATGCGCTTTGAACATGCCATAGATATTTCTTGCGTCCTATTTTGCATCGACGGAAAAGGCCAGGAGGGCATTGCCCGAGTTGATGTAAACGCTGCCGTTCACGACGGTCGCCCCGCCATGATCCAACGGGCCGCCGCTGGCGCGAACCGCGTTCTGGGTTTGAAATGCTTTCGCGGTGTCGAAATCCCAGAGAATCTTGCCGTCGATGGTCGAGTAGGCGCGCAAGTGGCCGTCCATCGATCCGGAGAATGCAACGCCCGGCATCACCGAGACCGCTTGCGCCTGCGCATGCTGGCAATCCCCGCCCCATGCACACGCAGGCTGCGGCGCTGGCGTGCTCCAGCGGACCACGCCGGTTTTCATGTCGAGCGCGGTGAGACTGCCGCTCGCATTGACGGGCTGCGACGCCAAGCCGGACAGCGCCGCATAGAAATTGCGGTGGTCGGCTGACCCGCCCCACGCAATACCGCCGGCATCCGTGCCCGGCGCCGCGCCGCTGCCGGCTGCCGCACCGGCAGCGCCGATTCGCGTTTGCCAAAGAATTTCCCCGCCATGATCCGGGTCGAGTCCGTAGACGAAACCCGACATCTGACCGGCCAATATGATTTGATTGCCGGTGCTCAAGGTCCGGAGTATCGGCGAACTCAGAAAGCCGCTCATCGCTGCCTCGCCCTTGACATTGAGCTGTTTGACCCAGCGCAGTTTGCCGTCGCTCAAGTCGAATGCGGCCACTGCATCGGTGAGCGACTGCTCCAACCCCGTCGCGGAACCGCCGGTGGCCACGTACAGCACGTTGCGCTTGGGATCGATGGTCGGCGAGGAGTCGATGGCGGCGCCCGCGGGGCCGAATTCCTGCACGCCCGCACTGTTCTTGCGCGTGGGCTGCGGTTCTTCGAGCACGGTGTAGCTCTTCCAGACGATCCGCCCGCTGCCGATGTCGAGTGCCGCGACGCTGCCGCGAAAGGTGCAGCAGCCGTAGCCGGGATTTCCCGCCATTTTATCTTCCGTCGAGGCAGTCGCCACGTACAAGCGGTCGTTGTAAAGCGTCGGCGCGCCTATGATGCGCGCCAGCGGATGCGTATCCACCTGCGATTTCCACAGCAAGGTGCCCTTCTGCGCGTCGAGCGCGTACACCGCGCCGCTGTCGTCGCCGAAGAACGCGGCGCTCGGCGCCTTGATGACATCAAGATGCGCCAGCGTGCGTTTCAGCTTTTTCGGCAGCACGGCACGCTTGCTTAACCCAAGTTCGCCGATGAAGATCGCCGTGCGGCTGCCGGCAGGGACGTCAAAAGTCCAGTACGTGCACCCGCTCATCGCATCCAGAGAGTAAATCCTGCCTGCGGAACTGCTGACGAACACTCTGCCGTCCACCACGCTGGGTTGGCCGAATTCCGTGCCGCTCTGGTAGCCGAAGGCCCACTTCAATGCCAGCTTCGTGACGTCGGTGGCGCGAATTGCGGGCTCCGGTTGATAGCGCGTATTGTCAAGATCCCGTCCCCAGCCGTTCCATTGCGCCGAGCCGGTCGCCACCGGCTCCGCGCGCGCACTACAGGGATTTTTTTCCGGGGCCAGCACCGGCGGCGCAGGTTCCGCCCCGGCGCCCGCCACTGCACCGATCAGGAGCAGGGCAAACGCTGCGCACAACGGGGCGTGGACGGTGGCCGGCATCGATCAGCGCTTTTCTATCGGCAGATAGTCTCGCTGTGTGGGACCGGTATAGAGCTGGCGAGGGCGGCCGATTCTCATATGCGGATCCGAGACCATTTCCTGCCAATGCGCCACCCAGCCGGCGGTACGCGCAATCGCAAACATCACAGTGAACATGGAACGCGGGATCCCCAATGCGCTGTAGATGATGCCGGAGTAGAAATCGACGTTGGGATACAGTTTTCGCGACACGAAGTACTCGTCCTTGAGCGCGATCTCCTCCAGGCGCAGCGCCAGATCGAACAGCGGATTGTTGATCTTGCCGAGCTTCTCCAGAACCCGATAGCACATCTCGCGGATGATTCTGGCGCGCGGATCGAAGTTCTTGTACACGCGGTGACCGAAGCCCATGAGCCGCACACTGTCGTTCTTGTCCTTCACGCGCGCCAGGAATTTGGGGATGTTGGCGACCGAGCCGATGCTGTCCAGCATGTCCAGGACCGCTTCATTCGCACCGCCATGCGCCGGACCCCAGAGCGCGGACACGCCGGCGGAAATGGCAGCGTAGGGATTCGCGCCGGTGCTGCCGGCCAGACGCACGGTCGAGGTGCTGGCGTTTTGCTCGTGATCCGCGTGCAGTATGAACAAGAGATCGAGCGCTTCGGCAGCGACCGGATCGATGGCATACGGCTCGCAAGGAACGGCGAAGAACATGTTGAGCATGTTCGAGCAATAGCGCAGGTCGTTGCGCGGATAGATGAACGGCTGGCCCAGGGTGTGCTTGTAGGCGGCGGCGGCGATCGTCGGCAGTTTTGCGATGATTCGGTGGGCAAAGATTTCGCGATGCCGCGGATCGCCTATGTGGGTGCTGTCGTGATAGAACGCGGCCATCGACGCAACCACCGCCGAGACCATCGCCATCGGGTGCGCATCGTTGTTGAAACCCTGGAAAAACCGCAATAGCTGTTCGTTGACCATGGTGTGCCGCATGATCGAATTCTGGAACGCCTCGAGTTCCGCCTTGGTCGGCAGCTTGCCATTGATGAGCAGCGCGGCGACTTCCAGAAAGCACGACTTCTCCGCCAGCTGTTCGACCGGATAGCCGCGATACAGCAAGACCCCCAAGTCGCCGTCGATGTAGGTGATTTGGCTGGCGGTGCTAGCCGTCGCCATGAAACCCGGGTCGAAAGTGAATACGCCCTGGTCCTTGGTTAAATTCGAGATATTGAGCACATCGGGCCCGATCGTTCCGGAAATGGCCTCCAGTTGGCTTGTCTTTCCGGTAGTGAGATTCTTGAGTTCGTATTTCGTGCTCATTCGCCTTTGGTCCGACGCGTCTCGTTTATTCGAACTTCGCAGCCTTGCACGGCCGTACCACGGAATCAAGCGAGCGCATCGCGCGCGCGATCCGCGCCAACACTTTCGACGACGCGACCATCGGATGGATGAGGAGCGCGCGACGCGACCTCAAGAACTCGTCGCTAGACCTTCGCGCCTACTGCGTACTTCTTGCGGAATTTATCGACACGGCCGCCGGTGTCTACAATTTTCTGCTTGCCCGTATAGAAGGGATGGCAGTTGGAGCACACTTCGACCTGTAAATCATGGCCGATGGTCGAGCGCGTCTCGAACTTGTTCCCGCAGGTGCAGGTGACCATGATCTGTTTGTATTCTGGGTGAATGCCGGCTTTCATTGGAACCTCTAGTATCTGTTGCGGCAGAATCGATGCGCTGATAGCGACCGCCACGCCTTGGACCCTTATCTTCCGGCTAGATCGTAAAAATCAACGCCAAAAACGGGGCCGCGAATGATATGCGCACTTGGGCTAGCAGACAAGAACGTTCGCATAATTGAAACGGTAAGCCCTTGTGTCATGACACTTCGACATATTTGTCCACAATAACTGTGGATAAGTCTGTGGATGGCAAGCGTCGCAGGTGATTCATACTGCGGAAATTCGCATAAATGTTAACTTGATCAAAAAATAGACAAGTCACTTTTATTTTACAATTCAACGGTTTATAAGAAGCATCTGACCTACTTCAGGTGCAATGTGCTGTAGGTCCCAATATGCGTAGGGAGCTTGGGCCTTGTGTATATCCTCAAGCCAAGAAACTTGCCTGAAGATCATTGAGGAACCGCCGCCCGAGTTCGCTGGGCTGCCAGCCATCGGGTCGTTCAACCACCAGACCGCGTTCCTTGGCGCGCGACAGGTTTTCGCCCACCGACTGCAGCGCCAGCCCGGTCCGCTCCTGGTAGCAGTCATTGGTAAATCCCTCGTTGAGCCGCAGCGCGTTCAACATGAATTCGAACGGCAGATCCTTGACGGCTATGTAGCTGCTTTCGCCCACCGCCCTCTGCGCCGCGGCGTCGGCGGCGACGCCGTCCGCGGAGCTTGAGGCGCGGCGGATTTCCGCCTGGTATTCCCGCGGCTGTTTCGGCTTGACGGTACGCAAAATCTGCGCGGGCCTCGATAGGCTTAGCTTGCCATGGGCGCCGGCGCCTATCCCCAAGTAATCGCCGAACAGCCAATAATTGAGGTTGTGCCGGCAGCGCGCGCCCTCCCTCGCATACGCGGACACCTCGTATTGCCGGTAGCCGGCCGCGGCGAGCAACTCCTGCCCGGCGCATTGGATTTGCCAGGCTGCATCCTCGTCGGGCAGCGGCGGGGGGCGCGAATAAAATATCGTGCCGGGCTCGAGGGTCAATTGATAATAGGAAATGTGCGATGGCGCCAGCGAGCAGGCAATGCTCACGTCGTTGAGCGCTTCCTGCAGTGATTGTTCCGGCAGCGCGAACATCAAATCGAGGTTGAAATTATCGAGTTTTGCGGCGCGCAGTTCCGCAACCGCGCGATGCGTATCCTCGGCCGAGTGAATGCGGCCCAACCGCTCGAGCGCGCGCGGATCGAATGTCTGCGCGCCTAGCGAGACGCGGTTGATGCCCGCTTCGGCGTAGCCTGAGAACCGGCCGCGCTCGATGGTCCCGGGGTTCGCCTCCAGCGTGATTTCGACGTCGGGCGCAAATGCGATCCGCTGCCGCAATGCATCCAACAAGCGCGCGAAGTCTTCAGGCGGGAACAAGCTCGGGGTGCCGCCGCCGAAGAATACCGTGTCGATCATGCGGTCCTGGAGGCGCGGCGCCTCGATGTCGAAGTCCCGAATGAGCGCGTCGATATAGGACGCCTCCGGCTGCGCCGACTTCAATTGATGCGAGTTGAAATCGCAATACGGGCATTTGCGCACGCACCACGGCAGGTGCACGTACAGCGCGAGCGAATCCTTGCTCACTTGCGCTCAAGCTGCGCGCGCAGCGCCCGCATCGCCGTGCCGCGATGACTGACCCGGTTCTTGACGCCGGAGTCGAGCTCGGCCGCGGTCAGCTTAAGGTCCGGCAGCCAAAAATACGGGTCATAGCCGAAGCCGCCGCAGCCGCGCGGCGCGTCGAGTATGAATCCCTCCCACACACCTTCAGCCTCGAGCGGCGCTGGATCCTCCGCCGTGGAGACCAAGACCAATGCGCACCGAAAGCGAGCCCGACGCCGTTCCATCGGTATGCCTTGAAGCTCTCGCAGCAGCTTGGCGTTATTGGCCGTATCGCCGGCTCCGTCGCCCGCGTACCGGGCCGAAAAGAGGCCCGGAGCACCGCCCAGGGCATCGACTTCGAGTCCGGAATCGTCGGCCACTGCCGCAAATCCGCTCAAATCGGCGGCATGGCGCGCCTTCAATGTCGCGTTCTCGAGAAAGCTTGCGCCCGATTCCTCGGGCGAAGGCAGCTTGAGTTCCGCGAGGCTGGTCAGCTCGAAGGGCAATCCTTCCAGCAGGGACTTGAATTCGCGCAGCTTGCCTGAGTTGGCGCTGGCGACAACCAAGCGCTCAAGAGGCGCGGGCGTTCTGCTGTGCGGCATGCAATTGCGCAATTCCATGCGTCGCGAGGTCCAGCAATTGGTCCAGTTCATGGCGCCGAAACGCGTGCCCTTCGGCGGTGCCCTGTACCTCGACGAAGCCGCCGCCGCTGTTCATGACCACGTTCATGTCGGTTTCCGCGTTCGAATCCTCGGCATAATCCAAATCGAGAACCGCCGTGCCGCGATAGATGCCCACCGACACGGCAGCCACCTGTCCGTGCAAAGGGTTTGCGGCAATGGCGCGCTTTTTGAGCAGAGTGTCGATGGCATCCGCGAGCGCCACGAACCCGCCGGTGATCGCCGCGGTGCGGGTACCGCCATCGGCCTGCAGCACATCGCAATCGATGGTGACCGTGCGCTCTCCCAATCCCTTGAGATCCACGACCGCGCGCAGCGCCCGGCCGATCAGCCGCTGAATCTCCTGGGTGCGGCCGGTTTGTTTGCCGCGCGCCGCCTCTCGAGCCGAGCGGGTATGGGTGGCGCGCGGCAGCATTCCGTATTCGGCGGTCACCCAGCCCTGGGCAGTCCCGCGTAGAAATCCCGGCACACTGTCCTCGATGCTCGCCGTGCACAATACCCGCGTTGCTCCAAACCCAACCAGCACGGATCCTTCGGCGTGCTGGGTATAGCCGCGTGCAAAGCTCAGTTCGCGCAGTTGGTCGGGGGCTCGGCCGCTCGGCCGAATGCTCACGCTGCCCGCCAACGCAGGGCTGCCGCACTGGTGTTGTCGCTGTAAGGCGCGGACGCGTCCACGGCTTGCGTGCCAAGATCGGTGAGCGAATCGCGCAGCGGCTTAGCCTGGCTCTGTGCGAAGCGCACGAAATCCTGATCCTTGAGGTTGGCCCACAGTCCATCCGTGCACAGTAACAGCACGTCGCCGGATTTGAGCCTGCGCCGCGCCGCTATCGTCATCTCCGGCAGCGCCGCATCGCCGCCGAGACAGCATTCGACGTAGTTGCGCATCGGATGACCGTGAACCTCTGCTTCGGTGATCAGGCCTTCGCGCAGCAGCACCTCCACGTGGCTGTGGTCGCGCGTGCGTTCCAAAACCTGCGACTGGCGCAGTTGATAAATGCGGCTGTCGCCGACGTGCGCCCAGTAGGCGGCGGCCTCCTGCACCAGACATACCGCACAGGTGGCACGCGGTCGAGCCTCGACGCTCAAACCCACGCCGAGCTTCACGACTTCCTCATGAGCTCTTCCCAGCGACAAATGCAGGAAACCCAGCGGATCGAAAATCGGATGCGGCGTTTGCCAAAATGCTTCGACCAGGGTCGCGAGCGCGGTTTCGGCGGCGCGCGCGCCCTCCGCATGACCGCCCATACCGTCGATCACGACCAGCAGCACTGCCTGGTCCGCGGCCGCGACGGCAACCCGGTCCTGATTTTCTTCGCGGTGCCCGATCAGGCTCACGTCCGCGGTTTCGATCTGCAATGCCCACTCCTCGATCTGATGAACTGCCAGATCAACGATTATGGCCGATTTTGCGGACGACCCATATGATTCTCGGTGCTCATGCTGCCGATTTCGCGCCGGTCCTAAGCCTCTCATCGGATTGATGGTTCGGCGGACCGCCCGACATCGAAAGACCCGTTCCCGCTGACGGACGGGGGCCACCTCCCCGCGGACAAGATGTTTCTTGCAGCATTGATATCTCTCATGAATGCCACCGCACTCGCTGCACATCCGGATCCTTACATCAAGCATGTCCAGACCTGCGGGCCCTGTTAGGGCTCCGCAGCTGCTGCATGTTCGCGTTGTGTGCCTCTCGCTGATGATTTGAACATTTCTGCCGGCCTGCTGGCCCTTGTACTGCAGTTGTGTCTTGAGCATTCCCATGCTGAATCGAGCACGGACTTTGCCATCCGCGTTTTAGCCAATTGGGCGGTGCTCACATCGCCTATCACGATATGCTGATACTGACCGACAATTCTCCGTGAAAATTTGTGCAGGGCATCTTTGCGCTTGCGCGCGGCAGTTGGGTGCAGGCGCTTCGCCTGACGCTTATGGCCACGCCGCTGTGCTTGCGCGATTTTCTGTTCGATATTGCGGTAAAAGTGACTAGACTCGAGTTTCTCTCGATCGCTAGTTGCGACCGTGCTTTTCAGACCCAAATCGAGCCCGACGGCGTACCTGAAATCTACTTCGAACACGGCGACTCGCTCAATGTTAATTTCTTGGTATTCTGCGCAGAATCATCGGAACTGAGAGGCCTATGAGCCATCTATTAATTGCAGTCGGCGCCTCTGCTTCACTTGGCTGCGCAACGCTCGCCGCTTGGTTGCAACTACCGTGATTCGTAGCATGACCGGCTTCGCCCGCCGCGAGCGGCAGTTCCCCTGGGGATTGCTGGCCTGGGAAATAAAGACGGTCAACCATCGTTTTCTCGAGCTGGGCTGTCGCCTGCCCGAGGAATTCCGTGCTGCGGAGTCGGATTTTCGCGCCAGTGTTGCCGCCGCCATACGCCGCGGAAAAGTCGAGTGTTCGCTGCATTTCAGGCCGGCAGTGGCCGCGGCCCAGCTCGAAGTCGACTCCGATTTGCTGGCTTCCTTGACCTCGCGTGCGCAGCAGATCGCCACGCAGGCGGGACCCAGCGCCCGCATCGATGTACTGGATCTGCTGCGCTGGCCCGGGGTCATCCGCGACGCCAGCCGCGACTCGGTGCCCATGATCGCCGCCGCGAAGACCCTGCTCGATGAAGCATTGACGGAGCTCGCCCGCTTCCGCGACAGCGAGGGAGGACGTTTGCGCGAAGCGCTGGAGGTGCGCTGCGCGGGATTGCTGGAGTTCTCCGGACGGGTTACCGAGCGGCTGCCGGAGATCCGCTCACGTATGCGCGCGAAACTGCTCGACCGCATCGCGCAGCTCGTTGCAGACGTCGACCAGGAACGGCTTGAACAGGAGCTCGCAATCCTGGCGCAGCGCCTGGATGTGGACGAGGAGATCGATCGGCTGCGCGGCCATGTGATCGAGGTTCGCAAGACCTTCAACGGTCAGGAAGCGGCGGGACGGCGACTGGACTTTTTGATGCAGGAGCTGAACCGCGAAGCCAACACTCTGTCCTCGAAGTCCCAGGACATCGAAACCACTCGCGCGGCCGTCGACATGAAAGTGTTGATCGAGCAGATGCGCGAACAAGTTCAGAACATCGAGTAGCTTCCGTGAGGTGAGCACCAAGCGCTTCAACCAGCAGGTTCGCGGCGCGATTTGTCTGACAACAGCCGCCATATGCTTATCCTGCCCTCACTCCGAAGCATAGCGCCCTCCCCGCCGCCAACAATTAACCGCAACCACCCCAACAAAATGTTGTCACTTATACGGCAACTTTTTCTGACTCATAGCTTTACAATCGCTCATCGCCCAGGGAGGTTTTTCACATTGTCTGATCTTCCCGCCGCAGATTCGCCGGCGCCGCGACCGACGGTGTTCTTGAGCTATGCGTCCGAGGACCGCGAGGCTGCGCGATCGTTGGGCGCGGCGCTCCCTGATTACGGACTTGAAGTCTGGTACGACGAAAGCGAGTTGGGCGGCGGCGAGGCGTGGGATCAGAAGATCCGCCGCCAAATCCGTGAATGCGACTACTTCATGCCGCTGGTGTCGGCGCAATCGGAAGCCCGCCTCGAAGGATACTTTCGCCGCGAGTGGCGGCTTGCGGTCGAGAGGACTCTCGACATGGCCGATGATCATCTCTTCCTCCTGCCCATCGTCATCGACGACACCGATCAGGCCACCGCCCGCGTGCCCGAAAAGTTTCTCACCGTGCAGTGGCTTAAAGTGCAGCAAGGGCGGGCGACGCCGGCACTTGAGGCGATGTGCCGCCGCGTGGCCTCCGGCAACGTTGCGGACTCCAAGCCGGCCCGAAAAGCGCTGCGTCGGCAGGAGAGGAACTTGAGATCGGCGGCGCCCGTGTTGCAGAGTCCGGAATTCCCAAGGGAAGAGCCGGGGCAGAAGATAAAGTTCTGGGTCGATGTTGCAGCGTGGGCTTTGCGCTCGGCTTGGGTGTTGTTCAAGCGCCTGCCGCGTTGGATCCGAATTCTGGTGTCCATTTGGCTTGCAATTACTCTCATCTCCCGCTGTGAATCCGCCCCGAAGCATCCGCGCTCCGCGGATATATCGCCCGCCAAAGCCGAACGGCTCAAGACCATCCCAGATGGTTACCAGGGCAGCTTGAACCGGAACGACATCATCAAGCTCGGTTCGCAGATCGCCAAAGAGTTTGCGGACGATTCCGCCGTGGGCGCCGCGAACGGGCCGCTGCTGGCGGCGCCTTTTACCGCGCCGGCCGGCGATGCCGCTGCGCAGAAACTTGCCGACTCTACGTTTGCCATGACCTATGGAAGAGTCTCCATATCGCACCCCGGGCAAGTGAGTTTGACCAAAGACCCGCTGCCTTCGCGCGATTTAAGCGCGGCATTGGAGCGCGGCAGGGCGAACCATTCGACCTACGTTCTTTACGGGACGATTGACGCGCCTGGCGGTGCCCAGGTGCTCACCGTGAAGATCGCTGCGGTCGCGGACGGCTCGGTGATCTGGTCAAAGTCTTATCCGGCCGCCGGCGCCGACCCGGCGAAGATCGCTGCGGAGGTGGAAGCGATGATTCCGCCGCTGGCGCCCAATTGATGCTTACGCGCGGGCGCCTGTACGTCGTCTCCGCGCCCTCCGGCGCCGGCAAGACCAGTTTGCTGAAGGCGTTGATTGAGCGCGAGCCGAGCATTCAGTTTTCGGTTTCCTACACCACGCGCAAGCCGCGCGCCAACGAAGTTGCGGGTCGCGACTACCATTTCGTGACCGCTGCGCGTTTTCATGAAATGGCGGCGAACAATGAATTTTTGGAGCACGCTCAGGTTTTCGACAATTGCTATGGGACCGGCGTGCAGGCGGCGCAGGAGGCGCTGGCGAATGGCGAGCTGCTGCTGTTGGAAATAGATTGGCAGGGCGCCCGCCAAGTCCGCGCCCGGGTGCCGGAGGCCTGCAGCATTTTCATCCTGCCGCCCTCGCGCCAAGCGCTCAAGCAACGGCTTCAGGGCAGGAGCACCGATTCCGATGCAGTCATCCGGCGCCGCTTGCAGGATGCGGCCGACGACATCGGACATTGGACCGAGTTTAACTATGTGGTCATAAACGACCGCTTCGAGCAGGCGCTCGAGGATTTGCAGGCCATCGTCGCGGGCCGCGGCGGGCACTTGATTGCCGGACGCCCGGAAGTGGCGCAGCTGGCGAAAAGCCTGATAAATCCTTGAATAACGCGCCCAGGCGCTGCAATTCGCGGCGCCTGACGCTTGGCTCATTGGCTAGAGAGGCGGTATTTCTGCTATGATTTCAATCCCTCCAATGGAACCTAAGCATGGCGCGTATCACAGTCGAAGACTGCCTACAGAACGAACCCAATCTATTCAACCTGGTGTTGTTGGCCGCGAAGCGCGCCCGCCGCCTGGCTAACGGCGCGGAAGCGACCGTGGAATGGGAAAATGACAAACCGACCGTGGTGGCGCTTCGCGAGATCGCTGCCGGAAATATCACGCTCGAAATGTTGGAAGAGCCCGAAGAGCCGGCGCCGCCGCCGGTGAGCGAGCTCGACATGCCGTCGGATTTCCGCGCTCCGCAACTCGGGCTTGGGGACTGATCAAGACCGGCCTCACACCAGAGCGACGATGGACTATGCGTCTTCCATACTTGGTTTCCTACCCGGTGGAAGACGCTCCACCGGGATCAGTCAGCTCTTAGACAAACTCGAGGCTTATCTATCGCCCGCCCAAGTCGAGCGGGTGCGCGAAGCCTACGACTTCGGCGCGGAAAAACATCAGGGTCAAAAGCGCGTATCGGGCGAACCGTACATCACGCACCCGGTCGCAGTCGCCGACATCCTCGCCGACCTGCGATTGGATGCCGACACCTTGGTGGCGGCGATCCTGCACGATGTCATTGAAGATACCCCGACCGCGAAAGCCGAGATAGCGTCGATATTCGGCCAGGTCGTCGCCGAACTGGTCGACGGCGTCAGCAAGCTCGATCAGATCCAATTCAAGAACCGCCAGGAAGCCCAGGCGGAAAGCTTTCGCAAAATGCTGTTTGCGATGGTGCGCGACATCCGCGTCATCATGGTCAAACTCGCCGATCGCATGCACAACATGCGCACCCTCGGCGTGATGCCGCCGGTCAAGCGGCGCCGCAGCGCCCGCGAGACTCTGGAGATTTACGCGCCCATTGCCGAGCGTCTTGGGCTTTACGCGGTGAAGCTCGAGCTCGAGGATCTGGGATTTCGCGCGCTGTATCCGTACCGCTACAAGGTTCTCGAACGGGAATTGAAGCGGGCGCGCGGCAATCAAAAGGAATTCGTCGGCAAGATCGCCGCGACTTTCAAAGGCGCGCTGAAGAAGGCGTCGATCGAGGCCGCGGTGGAGGGCCGCGAGAAGCATTTGTACAGCATCTACAAAAAGATGCAGAACAAGAAAATTTCCCTGAACGAGATGGTCGATGTCTACGGTTTTCGCATCATCGTCGACAACGCGGACACCTGCTACCGCACCTTAGGGTTGGTGCATGGGTTGTACAAGCCCATGCCGGGACGCTTCAAGGACTACATCGCCATTCCGCGCGTCAACGGCTACCAGTCCCTGCATACCACCCTGTTCGGACCCAACGGCGTGCCCATCGAAGTGCAAATCCGTTCGGAGCAGATGCACCGCGTCGCCGAATCCGGGATCGCCGCGCATTGGAAGTACAAATCCGGCGGCGATACCTTCGGCGGGGTGGAACATGACCGCGCCCGCGAATGGCTGGCGAGTCTGGTGCAGATCCAGGAGGGCGGCAGCTCCGAGGAATTCCTGGAGAGCGTCAAGGTCGATTTGTTCCCCGACAAGGTGTACGTGTTCACACCCAAGGGAAAGATATTGCGTCTGCCGAGCGGCTCCACCACCGTGGATTTTGCCTACGCCATTCATACGGATGTCGGCAACCGCTGTGTCGCCGCCAAGGTCGATCGCCGCCTGGTGCCCTTGCGCACGATTTTGCGCAACGGACAAACGGTGGAAATCATCACCGCCAAGGGCGCCACGCCGAATCCTTCCTGGTCGAGCTTTTTGGTGACCGCCAAGGCGCGCGCCGCCATCCGGCAATACCTGAAGAATCTCAAGAAAGGCGATGCGCTGGAACTCGGCAAGCGGCTTCTCGGTCTCGCACTCGAGGAGTTTTCACTCAACCTCAAGAAAATTCCCGCCGCGGACATCAATGCCGTGGTCAAAGAGCTCAATTTGAAGGACAGCGACGAGCTGTACGAAAAGATCGGCCTCGGCGAGCGCCTGGCGCCGCTGGTGGCGCGGCGACTGCAGCCGACGCAGGAGAACGGCGATGCCGGTGTCGCGGGCAGCGGCGGCCCGTTGATGATCGCCGGGACCGAGGGCCTGTTGGTGACGTATGCGCGCTGCTGCTTTCCGATTCCCAATGACCCGATCATGGCTTACTTGAGCGCCGGCCGCGGCGTGATGATCCATCGACAGAAATGCGGTAATCTCGCCGAGTACCGCAAACAACCGGACAAGTGGCTGTCGGTGGCCTGGGAAGGGACTCACGGCCGTTTGTTCAGCTCGGAAATCCAATTGGAAATCAACAATCGGGTGGGCGTGTTGGCGGCGGTGGCTTCGAGCATCGCGGGAACCGAAACCAATATCGATCAGGTGTCGCTGGAAGAGCGCGACGTGAACTCATCGTCTCTGAAGTTTCAGATTCAGGTTCGCGATCGCAAGCATCTGGCGCTCGTCATCAAGACCATCAGGGGCATGCCTGATGTACTGCGGGTATATCGCACACTGGCATGAGCAAATACATCATATCGACCGACAATGCGCCAGCGGCCATCGGCATCTATTCGCAGGCCGTAAGAGTGGGTAATACGATCTGGGTCTCGGGACAAATCCCCTTGGATCCGGCCACCAAGGAACTCGTGAACGGCGATATGGAGGCGCAGGTGCGCCAGGCTTTCGACAATCTGAAAGCCATCGTCGTCGCCGCCGGCGCCAGCCTGGATGACGTCGTCAAGGCGACCGTGTTCTTGATCGATTTGTCGCATTTCGGGCTGGTGAACAAGGTCATGGCTGAATACTTTCACGAGCCGTACCCGGCGCGGGCCGCAGTCGGCGTGGCGTCGCTGCCGCGCGGCGCGCAAGTGGAAGTGGAGTGCATTGTCGCCACGTGATCTCGCCACGACCGGTCACGATTTTGCGCGGCGTCGGCGAGTCGCTCGCCACACGTCTACGGGCCTTGGGAGTGGAGACCACTCAGGATCTCCTATTCCTACTGCCCTTGCGCTATGAAGATCGCACCCGGGTGGTGCCGTTGGGCGAGCTGCGCCCCGGGCAGCGCGCCTCGGTCGAGGGTGAGGTGCTGCTCACCGAGATCGCCTTCCGCGGCCGGCGCCAAATGCTCTGCAAGATTGCGGATGGCTCGGGATTCCTGACGCTGCGCTTCTTTTACTTCACCGCCCAGCAGCAGCAGGGTCTGGCGCGCGGCGCGCATGTGCGCTGTTTTGGCGAGGCGCGCCGCGGGCCCCAAGGCTTGGAGTTCGTGCATCCGGAGTATCGGCGGGTCGACCCAGGCGCAAGCCACGTGCCGGAGGAGCATCTCACGCCGATTTATCCTTCCACCGAAGGCGTGACCCAGGGACGCCTGCGCCTGCTCGTCGGCTTGGCCCTCGATCAGAGCGGCGCGGACGATCCCGAGGACTGGCTGCCGCCGGCGGTGCTGGCCGATTCGCGCCTGCCCTGCTTGCGCGACGCGTTGCGCTACGTGCACCGGCCGCCGGCCGACGCCCCGGTGGAATTACTGCTCAGCTGGCGGCATCCGGCGCAGCGCCGCTTGGCGTTCGAAGAGTTGCTCGCCCATCAGCTGTCGCTCAAGCTGTTGCGACAGCGCATACAAAGCGATCCGGGTTGGCCGCTGCGTTCGACAGGTTCACTCAAGGCCCGCCTGCTCGCGGCGTTGCCGTTTCGCATGACCCAGGCGCAGCAGCGGGTGCTGGTCGAGATCGAACACGATTTGCAGCTCGCAAAGCCGATGTTGCGCTTGGTGCAGGGCGATGTAGGTTGCGGCAAGACCCTGGTCGCGGCCTTGGCCGCGACTCAAGCCATTCAGATGGGCCGACAAATCGCGCTGATGGCTCCCACCGAACTGCTCGCGGATCAGCATGCCCAGAACTTCCGGCGCTGGTTCGAGCCCTTGGGGGTCCCCGTCGCCGCCTTGAGCGGGCGGCAGACCGGCAAGGCGCGCGGCGCCGTGCTGGCGGGCATTCGAGCAGGCCATGCACCCATCGTCATCGGCACACACGCGCTGTTTCAGGAAAGCGTCGAATTTTCTTCGCTGGCCTTGGTGATCGTCGATGAACAACACCGCTTCGGCGTGCATCAGCGCTTGAGTTTGCGCGAGAAGGGCGCGGTGGACGGCCATCAGCCGCATCAATTGATCATGACCGCGACGCCGATTCCGCGCACGCTGGCCATGACCGCTTATGCCGATCTGGACATTTCCGTGATCGACGAACTGCCGCCGGGACGAACGCCCGTGAAAACCGTGGTGCTGGCCGAGACGCGCCGCGACGAGGTCGTGCAGCGGATCCGCACCGCCTGTTTGCGTGGAAGGCAAGCCTACTGGGTCTGCCCACTGATCGACGAATCCGAGGAAATGCCCTATCAGGCGGCGGAGGAAACGGCTGCGGCCGTGAGCGCGGCGCTGCCGGAGCTTGCGGTGGGGCTGGTTCATGGCCGGATGCCGTCGGCCGCGAAGGAACGCATCATGCGCCGCTTCAAGGATGGAGAAATCCAGCTGTTGGTGGCGACAACGGTGATTGAGGTCGGCGTGGATGTGCCGAACGCGACGCTCATGGTGATCGAAAACGCCGAGCGCTTGGGATTGGCGCAGCTGCATCAACTGCGAGGCCGGGTGGGCCGCGGTAGTGAGGCAAGTTCCTGTCTGCTGCTGTATCGCTCGCCGCTGTCGATGCTGGCGCGGCAGCGGCTTAGCGTAATGCGCGCCACCAACGATGGCTTCGAAGTCGCGCGGCGCGATCTGGAATTGCGCGGCCCCGGCGAACTCTTGGGCACGCGCCAAACCGGGCTGGCACAAATGCGCGTCGCGGATTTATTGCGCGATGCGGATTTGCTGCCCCGCGTGCAGATCGCCGCGGAATCCATGTTGCGCGAGTGGCCAGCGCATGTGGCGCCGCTGATCCGCCGCTGGGTGGGTCATGCAGAGCAATACGGTCGCGTGGGGTAGAATCCATCGCATGAGTGAATGTCAGCGGCGATTCATCGAATTCCCACCCGCCATGGGCCGAGTGTAGGGCCAGTCCGGCGTGCCGCTGCCGCGTTCGGGCGATGAGTTGGCGCAACGGCTGATGGCGCGTTGGCGATGGTTCGCCTATCGCGTTCGCTTTCATCCCTGGACCACCGAAGAACTGCCGAGAATTCTCGCCGGCGCGCATGAGTATATTCGCCTCATGCGCCTCGATCGCCCGGTAGGCATCTGGCTGCTGCTCTGGCCCACCCTGTGGGCCGTTTGGATCGCCGGCCGCGGCAAACCCAAGCCGCAGATATTCATCATCTTCGTGGTCGGAACCGTGCTGATGCGCTCGGCGGGCTGCGCCATCAACGACTACGCCGACCGCAGCTTTGATCCGCATGTGGCGCGAACCCGCGATCGGCCGCTGGCGGCCGGGCGCATATCGACGCTCGAGGCATTGGTGCTCTTCACCATACTGGCGCTTGCTGCCCTGGTGCTGGCGCTGCAATTGAACCGCTTGACGCTGCTGCTGGCCGTGGCGGGCGCATTTCTCGCCATCAGCTATCCTTTCATCAAGCGCTTTCTGTCGGTGCCGCAAATGTACCTTGGGGTAACTTTCGGCTGGGGAATACCGATGGCGTTCGCCGCGCAGATCGAGAATGTACCGCGAATCGCCTGGCTTTTGCTCCTCGCCAACATGCTGTGGGTCACCGTCTACGACACGATCTATGCGATGGTGGACAGGGACGACGACATCAAGATCGGCGTGCGTTCGACCGCCATACTGTTCGGCGATTCGGACCGCCATATCATCGCCGTTCTGCAGGGCATGACGTTGTTATCGCTGCACCTGGTGGGGAGAATTCTCCGCATGGGATATTGGTACGAGACCGGCTTGGGGGTCGCTGCGCTGTTTTTCATCTATCAACTCTGGCTGATCCGAGCGCGCGACCGCGACGCCTGTTTTCACGCTTTCCTCAACAATCAATATGTCGGCATGTCGGTGTTCATCGGCATTCTCCTGGAATACCAATTCGCGCATTGAACGCTTCCAACATCTTTGTTGTCGCCGCCGGTGGGCGCGATGAGCGATGAAACCGCAGCATATGCGCTGGAGCGTCATTGGGTGCGGCGCTCCTTCGACCGCGCGGCCGCGACCTACGATGCGGCGGCCGTGCTGCACGCGGAGGTTCGGAACAGCTTGTTGGAGCGGCTGACATTGACGGCGCTGCAGCCGCGCGCGGTGGTGGACGCCGGCGCCGGCACGGGTTTCGGGAGTCGTGCGCTCAAGCGCCGCTACCCGCGCGCGCTGGTGATTGCGTTGGACTCATCGCAAGGCATGTTGCACGCCGCGGCCAGACAGCAACTGTGGCTGCGGCCGTTTGCGCGCGTGTGCGCGGAAGCCGAGCGTCTACCGCTGGCGAACGGCAGCATCGATTTGATCGTCAGCAATCTGATGCTGCAATGGTGCGATCCGGACGAGGTGTTCGCGGAGTTCCGCCGCGTGCTCGCGCCGCAGGGCCTGTTGACGTTCAGCACATTTGGGCCGGACACCCTGCGCGAGCTGCGCCTCGCCTGGGCAGAGGTGGACGCGCACAGTCATGTGCACCAATTCATCGATATGCATGATCTCGGCGATGCCTTGGTACGCAGCGGCTTTGCATCGCCGGTGCTGGATGTCGAGCGACTCACACTCAACTATCTGGATGTGCGCGCGGTCGCGGCGGATCTCAAGGCCACCGGTGCTCGCAATGCCGCTCGCGATCGCGCCAGGGGCCTGATCACGCCGCGCAAATTCGCTGCGATGCAGGCGGCGTACGAGAAATTTCGGCACGACGGCCGGCTGCCGGCGACCTACGAGGTGGTGTTTGCGCATGCTTGGGTGCCCGTGGAAAGCAGCCGGCGCAGCGGTCCGCAACAGTCGGTGCCTCTCGAGGATCTCAAGCGTCAATTGCGGGTGCGGCGCGAGAAATAGCGATCGGCAGGCCGCGACCCCTGCACCGGGGGCGGTTCTACATGCCTGTTTTCATTGAGCTTTGCCCTGATCTCGGTGAATAGGAGTTTGCGCAGCATTGAGCGAAGGTTAGACTTCGCAGTCCTGCCGACGGGCGGAGCGTTTGGGTGAGGGTCGGCGGCGAATGTCGTCGCATTTGCGAAATTAGGGGATCCAATTCGATGACAGTTACCAGGGGCGATGACGGCCGCAGCGCCGCTCGATCGCGCAAGTTTGGATTCGCGGGAGCGCTCAGTTTTGCCGCGTGCGGATGGGCTGCGAGCGCCGCCGCCAACACCTCGAACGGCTACAACCTGCCGTTGGGAGTCACTGAGGTCAGCCGCGACATCTACGCCCTGCACATGGAGGCTTTCTGGATCTGCGTCGGCATCGCGGTGCTGGTATTCGGCGCAATGATTTATTCGCTGCTGAAATTCCGCCATTCTCAAGGCGCAGTTGCCGATACCACCATGTCGCATAGTACCCAGGTGGAAATCATATGGACGCTCATCCCGGCGGTGATCCTGGTCGTGATGGCGATTCCAGCGGCACGAGTCATTCTCAAGATGGAAGATACGCGCAATTCCGAATTGTCGATTCGCGTCACCGGATATCAGTGGAAGTGGGAATACCAGTACATGGATGCCGCCGAGGGCATCGATATCTTTTCGACCTTGGCCCGCGATTCCAATTTTGCGCGCCAGCTGCATTCCGGCATCGATCCGAACTCCGTGCCCAATTATCTACTGGAGGTCGACCACCCATTGGTGGTTCCCAGCGGCACCAAGGTCAGGCTGCTGCTGACCTCCCAGGATGTCATTCACGCGTGGTGGGTCCCTGATTTCGGCATAAAGCGCTCGGCCGTTCCGGGCTTCGTCAATGAACTGTGGTTCAGGGTCGACCCCGGCAAGGAAGGCATTTACCGGGGACAATGCGCAGCGCTGTGCGGCCGCGATCACGGCTTCATGCCCATTGTCGTGGACGTGCGCACTCCCGATGATTTCAAGAAGTGGGTCGGCGAGCAAAAGGCCGCCCTGAAGCCCGCCGCCGCGGCAGCCGCGGACGGCCGTCCCGCGGATCGCCGCACCGCCAGTTCCGTGCAAGCTTTGCCGAACTAAATTCGACGCAACTATTTATAAAAGAGCTACCGACCATGGCAATGTTTGAAGCGAGCGGCACCACCCACCTCCAGGAGCACCTCGAGCACCACGCTGCGCCGACGACCGGGATCAAGCGCTGGCTGTTCGCCACCAACCACAAAGACATCGGCACCATGTACCTGGTGTTCAGCCTGATCATGTTCTTCGTCGGCGGCGCAATGGCCATGGTCATTCGAGCCGAATTGTTCTCGCCCGGGCTGCAACTCGTCGATCCGGAACGATTCAATCAAATGACGACCAATCATGCCCTGGTCATGATTTTCGGCGCTGTCATGCCCGCGTTCGTTGGTCTCGCGAACTGGATGATTCCGCTGCAAATCGGCGCGCCGGACATGGCGCTGCCGCGCATGAACAATTTCAGCTTCTGGATTCTGCCGTTCGCGTTTACCTTGCTGCTGTCCACATTTTTCGTGCCCGGCGGCATGGCGGCCGGCGGCTGGACCATGTATCCGCCGCTGATGTTGCAGACCGGCGATAGTTTTCCGATGGTGATCTTCGCCATCCACATGATGGGCGCCTCATCCATCATGGGCGCGATCAACGTCATCGTGACCATCCTCAACATGCGCGCCCCGGGCATGAATTTGTTGAAAATGCCCTTGTTTTGCTGGTCCTGGCTGATCACCGCGTACCTGTTGATCGCGGTGATGCCGGTGCTGGCCGGCGGCGTGACCATGCTGCTGACGGACCATTATTTCAAGACCAGCTTCTTCAATGCGGCCGGCGGCGGCGATCCGGTGATGTTCGAGCACATCTTCTGGTTCTTCGGACATCCCGAGGTCTACATCATGATATTGCCGGCCTTCGGCATCATCTCGGAGATCCTGCCGACGTTCTCGCGCAAGCCTCTGTTCGGTGCGACCTCGATGATCTACGCCATCGCGTCGATTGCGTTTCTATCGTTCATCGTCTGGGGCCATCACATGTTCGTGGACGGCATGCCGTTGGCGGCGCAAATGTTCTACATGATGTCCACCATGCTGATCGCGGTGCCGACCGGGGTGAAGGTGTTCAACTGGACGGCGACGATGTGGCGCGGCTCCCTGTCTTTCGAACCGCCCATGCTGTTTGCGCTGGCATTTCTATTCATGTTCACGATCGGCGGGTTCTCGGGCGTGATGCTGGCGCTGGTGCCGGCCGATTTCCAGTACCAGAATACCTATTTCGTCGTTGCGCACTTTCACTATGTGCTGGTGCCCGGCGCGGTGTTTGCCATCATGGCGGCGGTGTACTACTGGATTCCGAAATGGACCGGCCACATGTACAGCATGCGGCTGGCGAAAACGCATTTCTGGCTGTCGACGATCTTCGTCAACGTGCTGTTCTTTCCGCAGCACTTCCTCGGCCTCGCCGGCATGCCGCGGCGCATACCCGATTACGCCGTACAGTTCACCGATTGGAACAGAGTGTCGTCCATCGGCGCCTTCGGTTTCGGGCTCGCGCAGATTCTGTTTGTAATCGTGATCATTCAATGCATTCGCGGCGGCAAGCAAGCAAGCGCCAAGGTGTGGGACGGAGCGCTACCCACGGGATTGGAATGGACGCTGCCCTCGCCGGCGCCCTATCACAGCTTCACCACGCCGCCCGACGTGAAATGAGCGCGAGCGAATCGCAGCAGCGTCGCAGGATCCGCAACGCCGTTATCGGCCTGGCCGCGGCGGCGCTGGCGTTTTATTTTGGGTTCATCGCACTCGCGGTGTTTCGCAGCCACCACTGATGGACATTAGAAGCGCCAATCGCAAGCTTGTGCTCGGGCTGCTGCTCATGACCGCGGGCAGCTTCGCGTTCGGCTGGGCCCTGGTGCCCTTGTACGACGTGTTTTGCAGAGCAGTCGGCATCGGCAATGCCGCAGCCAAGGCCGGCCCGACCGTGGCGCGCGAACAGGTCGACCCGAATCGGGAAATAACCGTCGAATTCATCGCCTCGCCCGCGTCGGTCGGCAGCTTCGAATTTCGGCCGCAGGTCGCCTCGATGCGCGTACATCCGGGCAAGCTATACGGCACCGAGTTCTTCGCCCGGAATTTGACTTCGGGAGTTTCGGTGGCTCAGGCGGTTCCCAGCATTTCACCCAATGGCACGGCGAGGTATTTCCATAAGACCGAGTGCTTTTGCTTCACGCCGCAAAAATTCCGCATAGGTGAAGGCCGCGACATGCCCGTGCGCTTCATCGTGGACCCGGAGTTGCCGGCCAATGTCGACAAGATCACGCTGGCGTACACCTTCTACGACACGACGCAGAACGCGTCACGGCCTTGAGTTAACGTTAAACTATTGTCGCCCCTTCACCGTTAGAGACTTAAGACATGGCGCCAGCGCACGCGGAAGCAGATCACTACTACGTCCCACACAGCAGCCCGTGGCCGCTGTATGGATCGATAACGCTCTTCACCCTGATGTCCGGCGCGGTTGCCACTCTCAATGGCTGGATGCCAGCATGGGCGCTGCTTCCCGGCTTCACCATGCTCGCGCTGCTGTTCATCTTTTGGTTCCACACCGTCATCGGCGAGAACCAGCAAGGCCTGTACAACCTGGCAGTGGACCGGTCGTTCCGCATGGGCATGATGTGGTTCATTTTTTCCGAGGTGATGTTCTTCGCCGCGTTCTTTGGCGCCTTGTTCTACGCGCGCAATCTGGCGGTGCCCTGGCTTGCCGGCGAGGGCGTGAAGATCTTCAACAAAATGCTCTGGCCAAATTTCGACGGCGTGTGGCCAAGCAACGGCCCCGCGATCGTAGGTCCGCGCGCCAACGGCTCGTTCGAGACGGTGCCGGCGCTGGGGTTGCCGGCGCTGAATACCGCAATTCTGCTCGCGAGCAGCGTCACGGTCACGATCGCGCACGAGGCGCTGATCAGCGGCAAGCGGCTGCGCTTGAAGATTTTTTTGGCCGCAACCTTCCTGCTGGGTTTTACCTTCGTCTACATGCAGGCGAAGGAATACCACGAGGCCTACACCGAACTGGGCCTGCAGCTCGGCACCGGAATCTACGGCTCCACATTTTTCATGCTGACCGGGTTTCACGGCCTGCATGTCACGGTCGGCGCCATCATGCTGACGGTGATCTGGTTTCGGGTGCTGCGCGGCCATTTCACGCCGCACAGGCACTTTGGATTCGAGGCCGTCGCGTGGTATTGGCACTTCGTCGACGTGGTATGGCTGGGGCTGTTTATCTTCGTCTATTGGCTATAGCTTCGGCGCATCGTGCGCGGGGTGGATCCAACCGTTGTAGTAGGCGATCAGCAGCAGCACGAACAGCGCCACCGACAGGCCGATGCGCCAGGCCAGCGAGGCGACCATTTTTTTGCCATCCTCCTGGCTCGATCTCGATAAATGAAACAGCGCTTTGCCCAGGCTGATCATAATCAGCGCGAGCATCGCGACAATGAGATATTTGAATGCCAATTGCTGATCGGCGATAGCCCTTGAGGGCCAGCAGTATATCGTGTCAATCAAACTAGGGTCCCGCACATTCTTACCAAGGCCGTTCACGACGCTGCTCGCCGTTGTCTTGATTGCCGTGCTGATTGCGCTCGGGCGCTGGCAATTGCGCCGCGCCGAGGAGAAACGCGCGCTGTTCGATGCATTCGCAGCGGGTGCGGATGCGACTTTGCTGATTGATATTCACACACTCAAGGTCAGGCGCTATCAGCATGTCGAGGCGAGCGGCCACTACGATGAATCGCGCCAGCTTTTGATCGACAACATGGTCAACGGCGGGCGCGCCGGCTATTTCGTCATTACTCCGTTCGCGCTGCAGGGCGGCGGTTGGTTGCTGGTCAACCGCGGTTGGGTACCCCTCGGCGCGAGCCGCGCTGTGCGGCCGGCAATCGCGGTTGCTGGCGATGAACGGCGCATCCGCGGCCGCGCCGACAATATGCCGAGCGCGGGGATTCAACTGGGCGAGCACGCAGCCTTGAGCCCGCCCTTTCCCATCGTCGCGCAATATCCTACGCGCGCGGAGGTGGCACGGCTTCTCGGCGAAAACGCCTGGACTGCCGCGGCCGATTCGGTGCTGCTCGACCCCGGCGAGCCCGACGGCTATGTGCGCAGCTGGGCGCCGCCGGGATTTCCGCCCATGCGCCACGTTGGCTATGCAGTGCAATGGTTCGCGATGGCGCTGGCACTATTCGTCATTTACGTGGTTGTCAATTTCCGGCGCGATGAGGGATCCTTGGTATGACTTCGGATGTTGCACAGGATCGCCGCCAAGGGCGGTTGCTGGTCGTTTTGGCGGTATTGTTCTTCGCGCCCTTGGGACTGTCCTTCTATTTGTACTACGGACGCGAGTGGCGCCCGGACAGCCGCGTCAATGCCGGAGCCCTGATCGATCCGGCGAGACCCTTGCCTGCATTGGCGCTGCCGCTCGAGCTGGGAGGCGTGACTGATCCGCAATTCCTCAAGGGAAAGTGGACCTTTTTGTATGTTCAGCAAGGCAGGTGCGGCGATGACTGCCAGCGGCAGCTGTACGACACCCGCCAGGTTCGCACCGCCCTCGATCGCGATATGGATCGCGTGCAGCGGGTGTTCATCCTCGACGAGGATTGCTGCGACCTGCAGGCGCTGCATGCGATGCATCCGGACTTGATTGCGATTCGCGCGACTCCCGCCGACGAGGCGTTACTCAAGCTGCTGCCGCGCGCTGTCGGCGACAAATCGGGGCGCATCTATTTGATCGACCCGTTGGGCAATCTTATGATGTTCTACGAGGCCGGCGCCAAACCTAAAGGCATGCTCGACGACATGAAGCGCCTGCTCGGCCTGTCTCACATTGGCTGATTCCTCACCTCACATAGGCTGATCAATGAATTCGCAAACACGTTTGTTGTGGTTTCGCCGGCTGGCCTTGGCCGGCGCACTATTGGCAGCGGCAGTAGTGGTGTTGGGCGCCTGGGTGCGCCTCACCGATGCCGGCTTGGGGTGTCCGGATTGGCCGGGCTGCTACGGCCACATCTATCCGCAGACCAGCCATGCGTTCGGCAAAGCGCTGCACGAGATGATTCATCGTTATTTCGCGAGTACCTTGGGATTGATCATCATCAGCCTGCTGATTTGGGCGGTGTGGAACCGCAAGGAACGCGAGCAGCCGCTCACTGCCGTGGCGCTGTTGTTCATCATCGTATGCCTGCAGGGCGCACTCGGCGCCTTCACGGTCACAAAGTTGCTCACGCCGCTGATCGTCACGGCGCATTTGTTGGGCGGCTTGACCACGCTGGGAATTCTGTGGTGGCTGTCGCTGACGCCCGAAGTGCGCGAGTTGTCGGCACGCGAGGCCGGCTTGCGAAGCTACGCGCTGCTAGGCCTTGCAGCGCTGCTGCTGCAGATCTCACTCGGCGGCTGGACCAGCTCCAACTATGCGGCCGCGGCCTGCCCTGATTTGCCCACCTGCCAATCGTCCTGGTGGCCGCACATGGACTTCCGCGACGCTTTCGTGCTGTGGCGCGGTCTCGGCATCGACTACGAAGGTGGAGTGCTGGCGAATCCCGCGCGTGTTGCCATTCATGTCACGCACCGCATCGGCGCCGTCGTTGCCGGTTCGATTCTGATCATCGTCGGGTACCTGTGCGCGGCCGCCGCCCGCAGCCGGCGTTTGATGGCGGCCGGAAGCTTGTTGGCGCTGGCGGTAGTGCTGCAGATAGGCATCGGGGTGGCGATGGTGCATTTCGGCTTCCCGCTGCCGCTGGCGACCCTGCACAATGCAGGCGCCGCTCTGCTCGTCATCTCGATGGTCAACCTGCTGCGCGCACTGTGGCCGCGATCCGCAGCTGTTTTGCGCTGAACTTAAAGGCTACCGCCGCCGATCAGTGTCCGCGCGATCAGTGTCCGAATGCCCCGTAGCGGGTGACGAAGGTATGCGCGCCCTCGATCGCCATCAGGCTAATCAGAATCAGGAGCGCCAGCGGCGGGATCAGGATGGCGAACTTCAGCGCCAGCCGCTCCCACCTCATGTGCATGAAGATGGCGACGATGAAACCCGCTTTCGCCAGCATGAAGATGATGATCAGGGACCATCGCAGCATGCCGTGCAGATTGAAATAATCGACCAGGTAGGAGAAAGTGCTGAAAACGAACAGCAGCGCCCAGATCAACAGGTAGATTTTTAAGGGGTGCTGCTGGCCTTCGGCGGCATGCCCGTGGTCGGCAGTCCCATGCCCATGTTCCTGGTGGACGGCTTCAGAGGCGGCGGCGGCGTCGTTCATACTTCCCCTTACCACAGATAAAAGAACGCGAAAATGAACACCCAGACCAGATCGACGAAGTGCCAGTAGAGTCCGGTGACTTCCACGGTCGCGTAGCTGCCCTTGCGATCATAAAATCCGGTCCAGACCCTGCGGGCAACGACGGACAGATAGACCACGCCGCATGACACGTGCAGGCCGTGAAAGCCCGTGATCATGAAAAACGCCGAACCGAACTGCGCGGCGCCCATGGGATTGCCCCAGGGCCGCACGCCTTCATTGACGATGAGATTGGTCCATTCGAAGGCTTGCATGCCGACGAAACTCAAGCCCAGGGCCGCCGTGGCCATCATCAAGCCCGCGGTTTTCGCGCGGTCGCGCCGATAGCCATAATTCACCGCCAATGCCATGGTGCCGCTGCTCGTGATCAGCGTCATGGTCATGATGGCAATGAGCAGCAGCGGGACTTCGACACCACCGATATGCAGGGAGAACACCTTGCTGACGTTCGGCCAGTTCGCGGTGGTGGACATCCGCACATTCATATAAGCGGTGAGAAAACACGAGAAGATGAACGTGTCGCTGAGCAGGAAGATCCACATCATGGCCTTGCCCCAGTGCACTGGGAACGCCTGCTTGTCGCCGGACCAATCCGCGACCACGCCGTCCAGGCCTTCAGCCTGCGCCGGGTGTCCCGCGATCGTTGCCTCTTGTGTCATTCGAGAGATCCTTGAATTCAGGTGAACAATAACAGCGTGAACATCACCAGCCAGACTAACAGGAGATAATGCCAATAAACCGTGCACAGTTCGATGCTCAAGCGCACGTCGATCAGTTCCACCTCGCGCTTGCGCATGCGAATGACGGTCTTCAGCCATACGATCAGGCCGCCGAGCAAATGCAGTCCATGCACGCCGGTCAGCACATAAAAGAATGCGCCGGCGGGCCCGGTGGTCATGCCGTACCCGGAAGCGTGCAGCTGCTGCCAACCGATGAGCTGGCCCGCGATGAACAATATGGCGAAGACACCGCCCGCGACGAGGTAGCCATTGATGCGAGCGCGCTTGTTGGACTTCAAGGCGCCGCGCGCCATCTGCATGGCGACGCTGCTCAACACCAGCATCGCCGTGTTGAACCACAGGATCGGAGGTTTGCTCACC
Organism: uncultured Gammaproteobacteria bacterium; assembly: GCA_963787695.1. Classification (GTDB taxonomy): domain Bacteria; phylum Pseudomonadota; class Gammaproteobacteria; order Steroidobacterales; family Steroidobacteraceae; genus Bog-1198. The sequence goes on along the minus strand of CAWBDX010000002.1, from coordinate 2,096,404 downwards.
GAATGCCAGTCCGTGATCATTCCGTGATCAGCGCCATGCCCATGACCCATGCGAATAAAGTAGGCCGAGATGAACAAACCGAACAGCGAGGTGATGACCGCGAGAAATACCCACAGGGCGATGCGAGCGGGCGGCACGTGCACTTCGCCGAGATCGCCCCGCGCGGATCGCACATGCACGCTCGAGCCGTGCCGCTCCCACGATTTCGTGTTCAGCTTTCTGATAAGCATGAACCAGATGATGACGCCGACGGTGAGCACGCCGAATGCGACCCAGATGTTCATGCGCGCGCTCTTACCTGCCTAGAAGTGCTCAGGCTTGACTCCTAGTGCGCGTGCCCGACGGGCGTCAGCTTGTCGGGCGGGACGTTTTGCGGGATGAAATCCTCTTTGGCGCCGGGCACACTGTAATCGTAGGCCCAGCGGTAAACGACGGGGAGTCTCTCGCCCCAATTGCCGTGCCGGGGAGGCGTATCCGGCGTTTGCCATTCGAGCGTCGTGGCCCGCCAGGGGTTGCCACCCGCGGGCTTGCCCTTGAAGAACGACCAAACCAGGTTGAACAAAAACACCAATTGCACGGCGGCTACGAACATTGCAGATACGCTGATCCACTCGTTCATGGTATGAACCGACGGCGGGATGAACTGTATGGCTGAATCCAATGCGTAGTAGCGGCGCGGCACACCCAGGATACCGAGGTAGTACATCGGCAGGTAGATCATGTACGTACCGATGAACGTAACCCAGAAATGGATCCTGCCGAGGGTGTCGTTCAGCATTCGTCCCGTCATTTTCGGGTACCAATTGTAGAGCGCGCCGAACACGACCAGGATGGGCGACACTCCCATGACGAGATGGAAGTGCGCCACCACGAAATAGGTCGCGGACAGCGGCACATCCACCGGCACGTTGCCGAGAAACAGGCCGGTCAAGCCGCCGTTGATGAAGGTGAAGATGAACGCGATGGCAAACAACATCGGCACGGTGAGATGAATGTCGCCGCGCCACAGCGTCAGCACCCAGTTGTAGACCTTGAGCGCGGTGGGCACCGCGATGATGAGCGTGGTAGTGGCGAAGAAGAAGCCGAAGTATGGATTCATGCCGCTCACATACATATGGTGCGCCCACACCACGAAGCTCAAGCAGCCGATCGCCAGAATCGCCCACACCATCATGCGGTAGCCGAATATATGCCGCCTTGCATGGGTGCTGAGCAGATCGGAGACAATGCCGAATGCCGGCAGTGCGACGATATAGACTTCCGGATGCCCGAAGAACCAGAACAGGTGCTGGAACAGCAGCGGACTGCCGCCGTTGTATCCTAGTGGCTGACCCATCGAAGAGACCGCCGGCATGAAAAAGCTGGTGCCCAGCAGGCAGTCCAGAGTCATCATGATGGCCGATACGAACAGCGCCGGAAAGGCCAGCAGGCCGAGCACCGTCGCCATGAAAATGCCCCACACCGCGAGCGGCATGCGCATCATGGTCATGCCGCGGCAACGGGCCTGCAGCACCGTGGTCACGTAATTCAGGCCGCCCATCGTGAACGCCACTATGAAGATGGCGAGCGATGCCAGCATGCAGACGATTCCCCACTTGGCGCCGGGCGAGCCGGAGAGAATGGCTTGCGGCGGATACAGGGTCCAACCAGCGCCGGTGGCCCCGCCGGGTACGAAGAAGCCGGCCACCAGAACCAGCACGGCAAGCAGGTACACCCAGTAGCTGATCATGTTCAGATACGGGAACACCATGTCGCGCGCACCGCACATCAGGGGAATGAGGTAGTTGCCGAAGCCGCCGAGAAACAACGCGGTGAGCAGGTAGATCACCATGATCATCCCGTGCAGGGTGATGTACTGGTAGTAGTTCTGCGGCGCGATCAGGTGGAAACTCTGCGGAAAGCCGAGCTGCAATCGCATCAGCACCGACAGGGTGAGCGCGACCAGGCCGATGGCAATCGCCGTGATCGTGTATTGAATCGCGATGACCTTGTGGTCCTGGGACCAGATGTACTTGGTGATAAAGCTCTGCGGATCGTGCAGTGCATGTGCGTTATCCCGATCGGCAATTGCAGCGTAGGCCATCGAAAGCTCCGAATGTTCAGTCAGTAGTGCATCGCGATGCTAAAGGGCCGGCCCTCACATCGAATCGATATGCTTGAGTACATCATTGATTGCCGCATCGTCCGCCAGCGTCTTCGCCATCGCGGCCATTTGCGCACCGCTGAAGTCCTGCGGGTGACTGCCGCGCAAGCCCTGCTGGAAATTTTGCAGCTGGCGCTTCATGTACCAATCGTCCATGTGCGATAGCCGCGGCGCGTTTGTCGACCAAACCCCTTCGCCGGAACCGCCGTGACAATATGCGCAGGTTTCGTAGTGTTCCTTGCCTTTGGCGGGATTCCCCGACACCGTCGCCGGCGGCGCCGTGTCGGGCAATGAGCCGATGTAGGCGACCACGTTCTTCATCGCGGTATCGTCCAGCGTCCCGGCAAAGCCGTCCATTTGCTGCGCGAGCTGTCCTTCCTTGTCGCGAACGCCCTGCTTGAAATTTTGCAGCTGCCGCAGCAGGTACCAACCGGCCTGACCGGCGAGCTTGGGTGCGTTCAATTGCGGATTGCCTTCGCCGTGCGCGCCGTGGCAGGCGCTGCACACGGCATAGGTGGCCTGGCCGTCAGCCGCAACCCCGGCGGCCGCGGCGCGGGTTTGCGCGTAGGTCGGTTGCGTGGCAAGCCAGGTTTCGAAATCCTTCTCGCTGTCGACAACCACGCGCCCGCGCATGGTGAAATGGGCCGTTCCGCACAGCTGCTCGCACAGCGCATCGAAGCTTCCGGTGCGGGTAGGGGTCAGCCAGAAGTAGGTCACCATGCCGGGCACCATGTCCATCTTGACCCGAAACGGCGGCACCGCGAATTGGTGCAGCACATCCTTCGCGCGCAGTATGATCTTCACCGGTTTACCGACCGGCAAATGCAATTCCGGACTCGACACCACGACATCGTCCTGGCCGTTGGGATCGTTGGGTTCGATCGCGAACGGATTCTCCGGACTCGCGAGGCGAATATTGGTGGTGCCGAAAACGCCATCCTTGCCGGGAAAGCGATAGCTGAAATTCCATTGCTGCCCGACGACCTCGACCACCGACGCGCCGTCCGGGACGGTGACGAACTTGGCCCAGACCGCCAAGCCCGGGGCGAGCATGGCGGCGATCCCGACCGAGGTCACGATGGTGAGCCACCATTCGAGTTTCTTGTTCTCAGGTTCGTAGTGGGCCTTGATGTCTTTGCGATGCCGGAAGCGCCAGATGCAATACGCCATGAACAGATTGGTCGCGAGGAACACGATGCCCGTGACCCAGAAGGTGAGGTTGACCGTCTGGTCCATCGTGGTCCAATTGGATGCAATCGGCGTGAACCACCACGGGCTCAAGAAGTGAAACAGGATGGTGCCGACGGTCAAAACGATCACTGCATATGCAAGTAGCATTCGCGCCCTCTATCAGAACTTAAATCTCAGTGAATCAAACCCCCGGTGCCTGCGTACCCGATACTCTCCTCACAGTACTGAACGGATTGATGAAGTGCGAATCGATCGCCACCAATTCGGCGTCCGGGTGCTTTTCCCGCATCATGTTGAGCACTACCTGTTCCCGGTGCTTGCGGACGTAGACCAATATCAGATACTTGCCGGCCACCAGGTCGTCGTGGAACTTCTCGAGCTTCTTGTGCTCGCTGTCGATTCCCACCAGGCCGCCTTCCCAGGCACCGAACAGGGTGGCCGCTCCGACCAGGATGGCGTAAACGAACGCCGGAACCACGTGTTCGCCGAAGGGCTTCGCGTACATGAGCAATCCGATCCCCGCCAGTCCGATCAGAAACCCAAGCGCGGCGCCGATGACTCCATCGCGCAGCACATCCAGGGTTTCGAAGTAGTTGCTGGAGTGAATCTGATGGCGCTTGAGGCCGGCGTGGTCGCGGGAAATGACGTGTAAGTAGAAATCCTTGACTCCGACGGAATGCAGATCGGCCGACACTTGATCGGTCGATGCTATGGTGGGCGTTAGAAAATAAATGCACTTCACGGCTTCCCCCGCGACGTATTTTACGGCGGCCTATGAACGAATTCTCTTTACCAAACACTCTTCAGGCTCCGCTTTTTATTTGCTGCAGAGCCACAGCCGTCACGAGTGTCGCACAAGCATTGGCGCGTTGGAAGATGCTGATATGCAGCAATGCAAGCTGCGCGCGCGCGGGGCGGCCTGCAACGCAACAAGCGATCCGCGTTTCGGTTTGAGCAGCGCATGGGCTGAATCGATACGCGGCGGGCCGCGTTATGTAGGCATGGCAGTGCATAATTCTCAGCATGCGGCCTTCGAAACCAGGCGTGTTAAGATTGGACGCGGCGCTGGCAAAAATGTTTCGGGGAGTCGAACAATGGACCTATTCACCGTTGTCATCATCGCGGCGATGCTGCTTACGGTGGGCGCGGTGTTTTTGGGCGTGCTGTCAATGTCCGCGGGCGGTTCGACGGACGACCACTTCAGCACACGCCTCATGTGGGCGCGCGTTGGATTTTCCGTGCTCACACTACTGCTGCTTTTCATTGCCGCACGATTGCGGTAATTCCATGTGGCATGGCTAATACCCTTATTTGCCCTTTGCTAGCCTATAATTTTCGATACCATTTATCGATCTGACGGATACGCTCGCTCGAGCGGCGCTTCGACCTGTCAATACGCGCGTACGGTTATCCGCACGACCCGCGATCCGCGCCTCAATGGCTATTCCGTGATGCTTCAGCGGGCGCTATACTAGCTTCTGCCTCTTTGAGGATTTTTCGTCTAATTTCAGTGAGTTAACGTGGCCAACCCCGAATCTTCAGATAGGCATTTCTTCAATGCATTCAGCTTGGTGCTGGGTTTCCTCATCGTATTTGCAATCATCCTGTTCGCGGTTGCCCGCGTGATCGGCGTGGATACTCAGAATCGGTACGAGCAGCTCGATCCTATTCGCTTAAAGGAGATCGATCAAAACATCGTGCCGTTCGCGCACGTCGCGGTTGCGGGCCACGACAATTCCGCGCTGGCCGCACTCACCGCGCCCAAGAGCACTGCAGCGGCGAGCGTTCCGACCACTGGCGAACAGGCGTTTACTCAAGTCTGTTCGGCCTGTCATGCCACGGGTATCAATGGCGCGCCAAAAATGGGCGATCATGCGGCGTGGGGACCACGAATCGCCCAAGGCAAGGAAGCGCTGTACTCGCATGCCATCAGTGGCAAAGGCAACATGCCGCCTCGTGGCGGTACGACCTGGCCCGATGCGGCGATTCGCATGAGTGTCGACTACATGGTTTCGCTCAACAAGTAACGGCGCTGCCGAAACTGCTGGTACCCTTGCAACATGTCCAGCGTTCCCGATAACCCGGCCAACAGCGTCCACTCTTCGCGGTGGCGGGATTACTTGGAACTCACCAAGCCCAAGGTGACGCTGCTCATCGTATTCACGGCGATCGTCGGAATGGTGCTGGCGGCACCGGGTTGGGTGCCGTTGACGCCATTGGTTTTCGGCAGCATCGGCATCGCAATGGCGTCCGGATCCGCGGCAGCCTTCAATCACATTCTGGATCAGCGCATCGACGGGCAAATGCGCCGCACACGCGGCAGACCTCTGCCCACCGGCCACATGCAGGAACGCCACGCAGTTGCGTTCGCAGTGCTGCTCGGGGTCATGTCCATGCTGGTTCTGTGGACGGCTGTGAACGGGCTGACCGCCGCGCTGACCTTTTGTTCCTTGATCGGTTACGCGATTGTTTACACGCTGTGGCTGAAGCGCGCGACCCCGCAGAATATCGTCATCGGCGGCGCCGCGGGTGCCGCACCGCCGGTGCTGGGTTGGGCCGCGGTCACAGGCACGATTGATCCGCAGGCGCTGCTGCTGTTCCTGATCGTGTTCACCTGGACTCCGCCGCACTTTTGGGCGCTGGCAATTGCGCGCCGCGACGATTACGCCAAGGTGGGGATTCCGATGTTGCCGGTGACCCACGGCATTCCCTACACCCGCCACCAGATCTTGCTGTACACGATTCTTTTGATTTTGACGACATTGTTGCCGTTTCTCGCGGGCATGAGCGGCTTGATTTATCTTGCCGCGGCCCTTGCCTTGAACGGACGATTTCTCTATTTCGTGATGGCGCTCAACAAGGGGCAGAGGGCGGATCTACCCATGCGCACCTTCAGGTTTTCGATCAACTATCTGATGCTGCTGTTCGCGGCCCTGATAGTCGACCACTATCTTTATATCGCAGGCTAGGTTTTCGCCGCGCTCGCCTTAGGTGGCGAGCAAAGCCCGCAGCAGGCCCACGAGTTCCTCCGCCTTGATGGGTTTGCTGGTAAAGCGCAGATTCGGGTCGCGCGGCAGTTGCTTGATCGCGGACGAGGTGTCGCCGCTCGTGAGCAGCGCCGGCAACGAATCGCCGAGAATCGCGCGTAGCGCGGCAACGACCTGGGTGCCGGTTTCACCGCCGCTCAAATGATAATCGCAGATCAGCAAATCGACGCGGCCGCCTTGGTGGACATGTTGCAGCGCTTCTGACAGCGACGCCACCTGCGTGACGCTGTACCCTTCCAATGCCAGCAGCCTCGACATCGCGCGCCGCACCGATGCGTTGTCTTCCACCAGCAGAATGCGCGCAGCGCCGCTCGGGCGCTGGCCAACCGCGGGCGGTGCCGTGACCGCGGGCTGCGCCGCCGCGACATGACCATTGCTTGCGGGCAGCAGCAGCGAGAAGATCGAGCCCTGGCCCACCTGCGAGCTCACTTCGAGCGTGCCGAACAGCAGCTTGACCAAACGCTTCACGATGCTGAGGCCGAGACCATAGCCTTCGCGTGTACTGTTGGCCGCGACGCCAACTTGATAAAACGCATCGTAGATATGCGGCAGGTGTTCGGCGGCAATGCCGACACCGCTATCGTTCACGGTGATGCGAATGAATCCCGACTCATGCAGACAGCGCACGCGCACCCAGCCTGCATGCGTGTACTTGACGGCATTCGATAGCAAATTTCTCAGGATCTGTTCCACCAGCGCGGGATCGCTGTACAGGTCGCCATCGCACATTTCGAATTCGAGGCGCAGACCCTTATCCGCCGCCAGGCGCCCAAACTCCATGCGCAGCTCATGGAAAATGGCCCCCAGGTTGAAATGGCATGGTTCGGGTTTGATCACTCCGGATTCCAGCTTGCTGACGTCGAGCAAGGCATTGAGCAGTCTCGACATCGAGTCGATTGCCTGGTCTTGCTGTGCAAGGATTTCCACAGCGTCGCGATCGGTCACCAGCCGCCGCAAGGTGGCATTGAGCAATTCGATGGTCTGCAGCGGCTGGCGCAGATCGTGGCTGGCGGCAGCGAGAAATCTAGAACTCCGTTCCTTGGCCAGCAACGCAGAATCGCGGGCTTTTTCCAGCGCCGCTGCGGCGCGCACGGCATCCTCCGCCTGCTTGCGTTCGGTGATGTCGCGGGCGCTCACCACCGCCCCGACGATCTTGCCGGCATCGTCGCGGATCGGAGCGTAGCTGTAGCTGGCGACCCAGGCTTCGCCCGTGTCCTTGCGCCGCAAGGTACGCTCCACGTTGGTGCCAATCTCACCGCGCAGAGCCAGCGGCGTTGACCACATGTCGGCGGGCACCAGCGAGCCGTCGGGCGCGAAAGACTCCAAAAATTCCGGAGATCCCGCAAACGCCTTCGCGCAGTCAAATTTGTTCTTGAATCGGTGGAAGGTTGCGAATGCGTCGTTGAACTCGACGTAGAGTCCCTCGCTGTCGCAGATGTACACCGCGTCGGTCATGCTGGCGAGAGCTGCGTCGAACTTCAATCGACTCGCACGCAGCGCCTGCTCGGCACGAACCGCCTCGGTGACATCGCGCACCACCGACACCGAGCCGACGATGTTGCCGCCGTCATCGCGCACCGGCGAAGCGCTTGCTCGGCGATGCCGGAACTCGCCGGCGCGCGGCGACAACACGATTTGATCCTCGTTGGGCACGAATTCGCCCGCGAGTGCCCGCATGATCGGGGCTTCCTCGGGGGGCCGCGGGCTGCCGTCCGCCCGCAATATCACCAGGCTGGCGAGGAATTCCTCGACCGCCAGCCCCTCCACCGAGGTGAGCCCGAACTCGCGCAGCGCGGCAGGATTGGCCAATTTGTAGCGCTTCTGCGCGTCGGTGAACCAGACCTCGTCGGTAATGCTGTTGAGCACCAGCGACAGCCATTCCTTTTCGGTTCGCGCCGCGTCCAACAATTGCTGGTTGGCCTCTTGCGCACGCCTGCGCTCGGTCACGTCTTGGAAGGAAACGAAGAGCCCCTCCTCCGAAGGGTAGCAATGGCATTCGAACCAGCGGTTCGGCACCGGGCAATACTCTTCGAAGTGAACCGCTTCACCGGTCTCGACGGCGCGGTGAAAACACTCGTGATATTTTGGTCCGGTGGCGCCGGGGAACAGTTCCCAGACACAGGCGCCGAGAAGTTTCTCCGGGCGCATGCCAAGCATGCGTGCGCCTTGCTCATTGCAGTAGATGTAGCGCCAGTTCCGATCCAGCACCACGATGCCATCCGTAATGCTGCGCAACACCGTCACCAGACGCTGCTCGGCGCGGCGCTCAGCCGCGTCGATTTGCTTGACCGCGATCAGGTCTTGAATCCGGGTATTCAATTTATTTGTAGCCGTTTGCTGCACGGGTGCAACGGTCCGATTGAGCCAAATTGTTAACATGCGCCTGCGGTTTAGGCAAGGCTTATGAGTATCATTCGCGGACGATGGAAGCACTGCACTATCAAACCGTGTCAGCCAATGGCATGGATTTCAACGTCGCGATGGCCGGATCCGGAGACCGGCTGGCGTTATGTTTGCACGGATTTCCGGAATCTTCGTTTTCGTGGCGTTTTCAAATCCCGCTGTTGGCGCGCCTTGGGTTTCGGGTGTGGGCGCCCGATTTGCGCGGTTATGGGCGGAGTTCCAGACCCATCGGCGTACAGGCGTACTCGCTGGAGAACCTCGAGGCGGATGTCGCCGCCCTCATCGAGGCGTCGAGTGCGAAGCAAGTGCTGCTCGTGGGTCACGATTGGGGCGCGCTCATTGCGTGGCAGTACGCCATGTTTGGACGGCTGCCGATCTCAAGGCTCATCATCATGAATGTTCCGCATCCCAAGCTTGCGGAGAAAGGCCTCCGGACCCGCCGGCAACTGGCGAAGTCCTGGTACATTTTTTTCTTCCAACTGCCATGGATTCCGGAATGGCTGCTGGGCCGCAATCATTGTGCGGCAATTGCGCAAGCTTTTCGCGGCATGGCGATCGACAAGAGCAGATTTCCCGATGAAGTCTTGTGCGTCTATCAAGATGCGGCGGCCGAGCCCGGTGCTCTCACGGCAATGGTGAATTACTACCGCGCCCTGATGCGAAATCTGCGCCGCACCCAGCGTCGCGGCACGCCGCGAATCGAAACGCCGACGCTCATGATCTGGGGCGAGGAGGATACCGCCCTCGGTAAAGAGCTGTCCTTCGGTACGGATGAATATGTGCGTGACCTGACGCTGCGCTACCTGCCCAAGGTATCGCATTGGGTGCAGCAGGAAGCGCCGGAGACGGTGAATGAGATGATCGAGGCGTGGCTGCTCGGCAAAAGCGTGCCGTTTGCGAAAGGCAGCCCACCGCCGGGCCCGCAACTGGGCCCGCAACCGCCCGCAGCCGCCTAAACCAGGCGCAACAGGTTTTGCGCCCCTATGGGCAGGCTGCGAATCCTCTTGCCGGTCGCCGCAAATATTGCATTGCAGATCGCGGGGGCCACCAATGCAACGGCAGGTTCCCCGATGCCGCCAGGGGGTTCGCTGCTGTCCACGAGATGCACATCGATCTCGGGCATCTCATTGCCGCGAACCAGCCGGTAGTTGTTGAAATTGGTCTGCTGAACCCTGCCGGCGGCAATCGTCACCTCGCCCCACAAAGCCGCCGACAGGCCGAAGACGATTCCGCTCTCGATTTGCGATTCCACGATTCGCGGATTGATCATTTGACCGCAGTCCACGACGCAGACGATCCTGTGCACCTTGAGCGCTCCCTGCTCGAGCGAAATCTCGGCGATCTGAGCCAGGTGAGTGTTGTAGCCCTCCATGAACGCAATGCCCTGGTAGCGGCCCGCAGGCGCCCGCCCCCATCCGGCGCGTTCTGCACACTGCTGCAGCACTCGCCTATGCCGCGGCTTCTTGTGCAGCAGCTGCATGCGGAAATCGTACGGGTTTTTCGCGGCTGCCGCGGCCATTTCGTCCATGAAACTCTCGATCACGAAACAATTCGGCGCGTGACTCACTGAGCGCATGTAGCCCACGTCAATGCCGATCTCCTGGCGCGAATAAGTCACCGCCACATTCGGCACATCGTAAGGGTAGTTGATGGCGTACTCGATCACGGAATCATCGACGCCTTTGACCGGCGGAAACATTCTGGCCGTGATCGAGGGGCTGATGATGTGCAGGTTGAACGCGGTCATTTTTCCGTCCGCGTCGAATCCGCCGCTCACCTCTTCCAACGCGGGCGGGCGATAGGTGTCATGGGTCATGTCATCTTCGCGGGTCCAGATCAACTTCACCGGCGCGCCGACCGACTTCGACGCTTCGACAGCCGCCGGAATGAAATCAATGTCCAGCCGTCGGCCGAAACCGCCCCCCAACAGCGTGGTATGGACGCGCACCTGCGCAGGCTGCAAGCCCGCCGCCGCGGCAGCCGTGATCTGCGCCACTTGCTGAACCTGCGTGCCGACGTACAAGTCGCAGCCGTTGGCCTTGACGTCCGCGGTGCAATTCATCGGCTCCATGGTGGCGTGTGCCAACAGCGGCAATTCGTAAGTGGAATTGAAGCGCTCCTTCGCGGACTTGAGTGCCTGCGCCACATCGCCGTCAGCGCGAGCCGTGAGACCCGCTCCCGCCGCCGCGGTTTTCTTCAGCATGGCGCTCATGGCCTGGTTATCGAGGCGCGCATTGCCGCCGGGATCCCAGGTAATTTCCAGGGCTTTGCGGGCCTGCAAGGCCTGCCAGAAATGATCCGCAACCACGACCACGCCGCTGTCGGTGCGGACCACCCCGCGAACTCCCGGCATCTTCTCGGCGGCTGCCGAATCGAGCGTCCTGACCTTGCCGCCGAGTACCGGGCTCTGCGCGATCGCGGCATACAGCATTCCGGGCAATTTCACGTCCAAGCCGAACTCGGCGCTGCCGTCGACTTTGCCGGGGGTGTCGATGCGCGCCGTCGACTTGCCGATGATTCGGAACTCGGACTTAGGCTTAAGCTTGACGTCCTTAGGCGTGGATTCCTTGGCGGCCGCGGCAGCGAGCTGGCCGTAGGTCAGCACTTTGCCGCGAGCGGCGATGGTGCCATTCAATGCGCGGCACTCGGCGATATCGACCTGCCAATGCTTGGCCGCCGCCATGGTGAGCATCATGCGCGCTTGCGCGCCAGCCATGCGCAGCTTGTCCCAGGCGTCCTGCACGCTGTTGCTGGTCCCGGTTATCTGTCCGCCGTTCCCGGGATTTACGTACGCGTCGCCCACCGGTGCCGCCACCACTTGAATCGCATCGAGACCGACATGCAATTCCTCGGCAATGAGCATTGGCAGCGCGGTATACACGCCCTGACCCATCTCCGAGCGGTCGACGATAACGGTGATGGAATTGTCCGCCGCGATCTGCAGCCAGGCATTCAGTTGCGGTCCCAGGGCGGACTTCGCGCCGCCGGCAGCGCCGCTCGCGTGTAACCTCAAGCCCGGCAGCGTCAGGCCCAGCAGCAATCCGCCGCCGACGGCAACGCCGGCGGTGACGAATTCCCGGCGGCCGCGATTGGCAATGTTCGTCATTTCGCCGACGCCGCGAGCAGTTCCGCGGCCAAGTGAATTGCTTTGCGAATTCGCGGATAAGTTCCGCAGCGGCAGAGGTTGCCGGACATCGCCGCATCGATCTGTGCGTCCGAGGGGTGCGGATTGGTTTTGAGAAGCGCCGCCGCGGACATGATTTGACCGGACTGGCAGTAACCGCATTGCGGAACATCGATCTCAAGCCACGCCTTTTGCACCGGGTGGCTGCGGTCTTTCGATAGGCCCTCGATGGTGGTGATCGACCTGGCCTGAACGGCGCGCAACGGCAACACGCAGGAGCGCGCCGCGACCCCGTCGACGTGCACGGTGCAGGCGCCGCACAAGGCCATACCGCAGCCATACTTGGTGCCGGTCATCGAGAGGTGGTCGCGCAATACCCATAGCAACGGCGTATCGGCGTCCGCATCCACGCTAAGCACTTGATTGTTGACGGTAATTGAAGTCACTGCAATGCCCCCATGAGTCCGCTCGTCGGCAGGCGATGGTACGCGTTACGTGATTTTGAGGAAACGTTTCGCGCCGCGATTCGCGATGGGCCGGTGGTACGATGGCCGCATGCTCAGCCGTTCGGGATTCTATCCGCGCGTTTTCGCGCTCGTCGTGGCGGCAGTCTTGGGCTATGCGCTGTTCCTGATATTCGCGCCCCTTGCGTTGCCCCTGACCTGGGCGGCCTTTCTCGCATTCATTCTGTATCCCTTGAATGTCCGATTGCGACGGCGCTTGAAGGGCAAATCCCTTGCGGCAGGCGTGTTGACGCTGTTGGCCCCGATCATCATCCTGTTGCCCTTAAGCGCAGTATCGGTGGAATTCGTGGCGCAGATTTCCGTGTTGCTGCGCCGGGTCCAGCAATATGCGGCGGAGCTCGATATCAAGAGTTTTTCCGATCTGCAGCAATTCCCGTTGATTGCCCGCGCCAACGCCTGGCTGCTGACGCACGCCGGTATCTCGGCCGAGCAGGTGCAGACCTGGCTGGTATCCGGCACGCGCGAGGTGATGCAGCGCGCCGCCAGCGTGAGCGGCTCGTTTTTTCTCGGCGCCTTAGGCTCGCTGCTCTCCTTTGTGATCATGTTGTCGCTGCTGTTTTTCTTCCTGCGCGACGGGGAATTGCTCGCGGCGCGTGCGCGCGGCTTGATCCCTCTCGCCGATGAGCGCAAGGAGCGGCTCTTCAGCCAGCTTAGCGGCGTGACACGCGCGATAGTCTTCGGCACGGCCATTACCGCCATCATGCAAGGTGTGTTGATCGCCATCGGCTTTGCGATCGTCGGCCTGCCTTCGCCGATCGTGTTCGGCGTTCTGGCGGCGCTGTGCTCGCTGTTGCCGGTGGGCGGTGCGGCATTCGTGTGGATACCCGCCGTGCTGTGGCTGTTTTTTTCAAAACACTGGGGTTCCGGCACCTTCATGCTGGTGTGGGGACTCATTTTGGGCGGCCTCGACAACGTATTGCGGCCGCTGCTCATTTCCGGCAGGGCAAGAATCTCTGCCTTCGTGGTGTTCCTCGGGGTCCTTGGCGGCATTCCGGCGTTCGGCGCCATCGGCGTCATTGCCGGTCCGGTGGTGCTCTCACTGGTGCTCGCACTGATCGAATTTGCCGAGGAAAGCGCCCCGACCTTGCCGAAAAGCTAGCCCGTAGCTAACAGCTAAGCTGCAGTACAATCCGCGCCCTGATGGACGTATCTCATCTTCTCGACGGGCTGAATGACGCTCAACGGCAGGCGGTGGCCTCGCCGCTGGGAGCCGCACTGGTACTGGCCGGCGCCGGCAGCGGCAAAACCCGGGTATTGGTTCATCGAGTCGCCTGGCTGATCCAAGTCGAGGGCGCCTCGCCGAACAGCATCCTCGCCGTGACCTTCACCAACAAAGCCGCGGCGGAAATGCGCAGCCGCATCGAGACCCTGCTGGGGCTGCCGAGCGGCGCCATGTGGCTTGGCACCTTTCACGGCTTGGCACACCGGCTGCTGCGCATCCACTGGCGCGAGGTGGGCCTGCCGCAGAGCTTTCAGATCTTGGATTCCGAAGATCAGGCGCGGGTGCTGCGCAAGGTCTTAAAGGCGCTCGACCTGGACGAGACGCGTTGGATTCCGCGGGAAATCCTCTGGTTCATCAACGCACAGAAAGATGAAGGCCACAGACCCAAGCACATCAAGGACGACGGCGATCCGACCCGGCGGCAATTGATCAAGATTTATCAGGCGTATGAAGATGCCTGTCAGCGCGCCGGCGTGGTGGATTTCGCGGAACTGCTCTTGCGCGCCTACGAACTGTGGCGTGACAACCCCGCATTGCTGCAGCACTATCGTGCGCGCTTCCGCCACGTGTTGGTGGACGAGTTCCAGGACACCAACGCCATTCAGTACAAGTGGCTGATGCTGCTCGCCGGCCCTGAGGGCATGCCTTTCGTGGTCGGTGATGACGATCAATGTCTCGCAGCCGGGACTCAGGTGACCATGGGCGACGGCGCGAAGCGCGCCATCGAGTCGATTGTCGCCGGCGATTCCGTACTGTCGAACTACGGTGGCGGTGATCTGCGCCCGGCCCGCGTGACCGAATTCTTCGCGAAGCGACGCCAGGGACAGCTCGTGTGCGTGCATTTGCGCTCCGGCGCCGTCGTCAAAAGCACGCCCGAGCACGTGCACTTCGCCGGCTACGTACTCGGCGAGACACCCCAGACCTACTTCTTGTACCTCATGCACAAGGAAGGCGTGGGCTACCGGCTCGGCACCTCGCAGGTATACACCGCAGGCCAGGAGAGGCCCATGGTGGGCTTCAAGCAACGCTGCCTCCAAGAGCATGCCGACGCGCTGTGGATCATCCGCACCCACACCACCGAGAACGAAGCGCGCATCGACGAGGTGCTGACGTCGCTGCGTTTCGGCCTGCCGACCTGCCCGTTCATTCCACGTAAAGGCAAAGCCCGCAACGGTTTCGTACACGATGCCGCCCATCTGCGGTGGATATTCAGCTCGCTCGACACGCTGGTGTCCGCCGAACGGCTGCTGGAAGAAGTGGGTCTGGACATCGACCGGCCGCACCACCAGCCGCAGGGCCGCAATTCCAACCGCCGCAACATCGTCATCACGCTGTGCGGCGACCGGCGCGGCGGCACGCCCATGCATCGTATCTCCGTGGTAGGCATTTCGTTTAACGATCGCGCCGTCCTCGAAGCCATGGGTCTTAAGGTTCGTGCCGCCAAGGCGCAGTCCCCAAGTTGGCGCTTCGAGACCGTACGCGCCGATTTCGGCGAACTGATGTCGATTGCCCGCGCCATCCGCGAGCGGCTCGATGGCCGCTACGTCCTTCAGGGGCACATGCTTGAAAAATCATTGCCCTTCACGACGGCGGCCAGCATCCGCAGCGGCATGGTCATGGTGGTTGATTCCCGCCAGTTCGACGTGGTCGAGCGCATCGAGTACGAGACCTACGATGCCGAGGTCTACGACATCAACGTCGAGCGCACCCATAACTTCATCGCCAGCGGCGTCGTCACGCACAATTCCATCTATCGCTGGCGCGGCGCCCGGGTAGAGAACCTCAATCAATTCCGGCGCGACTTTCCGGCGGCGGTGCTCTACAAGCTGGAGCAGAATTACCGCTCCACCGGCACGATACTGAAAGCCGCCAATGCGCTGATTTCCCACAATGCGGGCCGTCTCGGCAAGACGCTGTGGACCAGCGGTGAAGACGGCGAGCGCGTCAAGCTATATGCCGCGTTCAACGAACGCGATGAAGCGGATTTCGTCGTCAATCGGATCCGCGAATGGGTCGCACGCGGCGGCGCGCGGCGCGAGGTTGCGGTGCTGTACCGTTCGAATGCACAGTCGCGGGTATTCGAAGAGGCTTTCCTGAATGCGCGCATGCCCTACCGGGTGTATGGCGGATTGCGCTTCTTCGAGCGCGCGGAGATCAAGGATGCGCTGGCCTACCTGCGCCTCATTGCCAGCCGCGCGGACGACTCATCCTTTGAACGCGTGGTGAATTTGCCGGTGCGCGGCATCGGCGCCAAAACCATGGATCTGGTGCGCGATGCGGCGCGCTTGAATTCCACGTCATTATGGAATGCCGCGGCCGCCTGCGTGCAGGCAGCGGTTGCGCAAAAATCGGCGCTGGCATTGCAATCCTTCATGACGCTGATCGATAAACTGGGGCGCGAAGTACAGGGCCTGGAGCTGCACGAGCAGGTGGATCACGTCATTCAATCGAGCGGCCTGATCGAGCATTTCAAGAAGGAGAAGGGTGAACGCGGCGAGGGGCGCATCGAAAACCTGCTGGAGCTGGTCAGCGCGGCGCGCGGGTTTTCGCCGGAATCGGAGGCTGAATCCGAGCTGTCGCCGCTCGAATCCTTTCTCGCGCATGCCGTGCTCGAATCCGGCGAAGGTCAGGCCGACCCTTATGACGATTGCGTGCAGATGATGACCTTGCACTCGGCGAAAGGCCTGGAGTTTCCCGTGGTGTTCCTCGCCGGGATGGAAGACGGCTTGTTTCCGCATCAGCGTTCGGTGGCCGATCTCGCCGGCTTGGAGGAAGAGCGCCGCCTTTGCTATGTCGGCGCGACCCGCGCCATGCGCCAGCTTTACATCACCTATGCGGAACAGCGGCGTCTCTATGGCATCGACACCTATGGCCAGCCGTCCCGCTTCATCAGCGAGCTGCCGCCCGAGCTGATCGAGGAGATCCGGCCGCGCTTGCAGGTATCGCGACCGCTGTTCGTCAAACGCAGCGCAACCCTCGATGAGACGCCCTCTTCCATGCGAATGGGCAGCAGGGTAAGGCACACGAAGTTCGGCGATGGCGTGGTCTTGAATTTCGAAGGCAATGGGCCGCATGCCCGCATTCAGGTCAATTTCGAGGGGCAGGGCACCAAGTGGTTGATGCTCTCCTATGCCAATCTTACGGTCGTGTAGAGTTCGCTCGTGAAAATCATCATTTTGGGCGCCGGACAAGTTGGCCGAACCGCGGCTTATCATCTTTCGCGCGAAGAGGCGAACGATGTAACCGTGGTCGAGCAGAACGAGGAAATCTTGCGGGATTTGCAGGATCGTCTCGACATTCGCACGGTGAACGGCAATGCGTCCAGCCCGCGCATTCTGGAGGCCGCAGGAATCGCCGACACCGACATTCTGGTCGCCCTCACGAACAGCGACGAAGTCAACATGCTGGCGTGCCAGGTGGCGTGGACCCTGTATCGAACTCCGAAGAAAATCGCCCGCGTGCGCTCCGCCGACTACACCGAGCGAGAAACCCTGTTCGGCGAGAATGCGGTCGCGGTGGATGTATGGATCAGTCCCGAACAGCTGGTCACCGAGTACGTGGCGCGGCTGATCCGCTATCCCGGCGCGCTGCAGGTGCTGGATTTCGCCGACGGCCGGGTGCGCTTGGTGGGTATACGGGCGCTGCAAGGCGGCCCGCTGGTGGGCCAGGAATTGAGCGCGCTGCGCAAGCACATTCCCACGGCCGATGCGAGGGTCGCGGCCATATATCGCGCGGGCAAGAGCGTGAAGCCCGAGGGCACCACGGTCATCGAGGACGGCGATGAAGTGTTTTTTCTGGCTGCGCGCGAGAATATCCGCGTGGTCATGAAGGAAATGCGCCGCGAGGAAGCGCCGGCGCGCCGCGTGGTCATCGCGGGCGGCGGCAACATCGGACTCAGGCTCGCCAACGCATTGGAAGGCCAGAATCAGGTCAAGCTCATCGAGCGCGACGCTAAGCGCGCGCGGCGCGTATCCGAGCTGCTGAAAAGCACCACCGTGCTGCACGGCGATGCCGCCGATGAGGAACTGCTGCTCGAGGAAAACATCGACAGCGCCGATGTGTTTGCCGCGCTGACGAACTCCGAGGAAGCGAATATTTTGTCGGCGATGCTCGCCAAGCGCCTGGGTGCGCACAAGGTCATGGCGTTGATCAACAAGCCGTCGTACGCCGAACTCATCGAAAGCGGTTCCATTGATGTTGCGATCTCGCCGCAAACCGTCACCATTGGTTCATTGCTCGCCCATGTGCGCCGCGGCGACGTGGTGCGCGTGCACTCTCTGCGGCGCGGCGCGGCTGAAGCGCTCGAAGTGGTGGTGCATGGCGATGCCGACAGTTCCAAGGTCATCGGCCGGCGCATCGAGGATATTGCCCTGCCCGAAGGCACGACCTTGGGCGCGGTGGTCCGCGGCGAGGATGTCATCATCGCGCATCACGACACCACGGTGCAGCCCGACGATCACTTGATCCTGTTCTTGACCGATCGCCGCCATATCGACGCCGTCGAAAAACTGTTTCAAGGCTCCGCTTCCTTTCTGTGAAAGACACTTTACTGCCGGTCGCTCACGTATTCGCCCTGGTCATGATGGTGTTTTCCGTGACCATGCTGGCGCCGCTGATCATGGCGGTGTGGCAAATGGATCCGGCTCTCTGGGCCTTCGTCATTTCCGCGGTGGCGACGTTCGTTCTCGGCGCGCTGTTGTGGCTCGGCACCCGGTCGTTCAAGCGCGAACTCAAGACCCGCGACGGCTTGATGCTGGTGGCGCTGACCTGGGTCGCGTTGCCGGCGGTGGCGGGCTTTCCGCTGTGGAGTTACTTGCCCATCAACTTCACCGATGCGTATTTCGAAGCCGCGTCGGGCCTCACCACCACGGGCGGCACGGTGCTCTCGGGGCTCGAATTCCTGCCGAAATCGATCAATCTGTGGCGCCATCTTTTGAGCTGGCTGGGCGGCATGGGCATCATCGTTTTGGCGGTGGCGATTCTGCCCATGCTGGGCGTCGGCGGCATGCAGATTTATCGCGCCGAAATGCCCGGTCCCATGAAGGACAGCAAACTCACGCCGCGCATCGGCCAAACCGCGAAGCTGCTGTGGACCGTGTACGCCGGATTGACGGTGGCCTGCATCGTCAGCTTGAGATTCGCCGGCATGGATTGGTTCGACGCGGTCTGCCACGGCTTTTCTGCGCTATCGCTGGGCGGATTCTCTACTTATGACGCCAGCATCGGACATTTCAATTCGCTGCCCATCGAGATGGTGCTGACCCTGTTTACCGTGCTCGCGGCGTTGAATTTCGCGACGCACTATCTGGCGTGGAGCCAGCGCGGCGTACTGGCGTATTTTCGCGATGCCGAGGCCAAGGCAATCTTGGGCGTGCTCGCCGCCAGCTGCATCGGCGTGGCATTGTTCCTGTGGTGGAAGGGCAGCTACAGCAGTTTTCCCACAGCGCTGCGCTACACCACATTCAATCTGGTGTCGATCGCCACCGACAGCGGTCTGCATACCCAGGACTATTCGCGCTGGCCGATATTCGCGCCGATGTGGATGATGTTCCTAAGCTGCATCGTCGCCAGTTCCGGATCCACCGGCGGCGGCATCAAGATGATCCGCACGCTGGTGCTCGCCAAGCAGGCTCACCGCGAACTGAACCAGCTGGTGCATCCGAACATGGTGCGGCCGCTCAAGGTGGGCGGAACCATCATTGCCAACCGGGTGGTATTCGCCGTGCTGGCATTCGTGTTCCTTTATTTCATGAGCATCGTCACGCTGATTTTCCTGCAGCTGGCGAGCGGCCTGGATTTCATGACCTCCTTTTCGGCCATTATTGCCTGCATCAACAATGCCGGGCCGGGCTTGGGGTTGGTGGGCCCGGGCAGCAACTATGGGGTCCTGAATGATTTTCAGACCTGGGTGTGTTCCGCGGCGATGCTGCTCGGACGTTTGGAGGTTTTCACCATTTTGGTGCTATTTACCCCCACTTTATGGCGCAAATAGGCGACCTTCTGTCCGGAGTCGCCACACCTTGCTGTAATGGCAGAAAGTGGAATCGAGATAGCATGCAGGCCCTAAAAACATCTAGAAAGTGGTATTTTAGTGTCAAATGATTGGCTTATTGCAGCGCGTTTCCCACGCGGAGGTCCGAATTGGCGACAAACGGGTAAGCGCCATTGGTGTCGGATTGCTGGTGTTGGTCGGGGTTCGACCGGACGATGACGAAGCGTCGGCCACGCGCCTGGCGAAGCGCCTGCTTCAGTATCGGGTTTTTCCCGATGCAGCCGGGAAAATGAACTTGAGCCTCACAGAGATCGAGGGCGAGCTGCTGCTGGTGCCGCAATTCACGCTGGCCGCCGATACCGCCAAGGGATTGAGGCCGGGCTTTTCCAGCGCCGCGGCGCCGGAATTGGGCCGGCGTTTGTTCGACGTATTGGTCGCGGCCGCCCGCGCCGATCATGGACGCGTGGCTAGCGGTGTTTTCGGCGCCCATATGCAAGTGTCTTTGACCAACGACGGTCCAGTAACCATCTGGCTGGAGAGTTGAATTCTCCGGCAAAAACGCCAAATGCGACCGAACACGCATCGGCCCTTTGCGGTCAAATGTCATAATAACTTTGGCGTATCATTGGCGCCTTAGTCGGTTATACCTTCGAATCGGAGAAGCGAGATGTTCGACACTAGAATGCTCATAGTCGTTTTGCTCATTGCATTGGTCATTTTTGGGACCAAGCGCTTGCGCAGCATCGGTTCGGACCTTGGCGCAGCCGTCAAAGGCTTCAAATCGGCCATGAATGAAGGCGAGACCGAAGAAAAGGCCAAGCAGCTGAAGCAAGACAAGGACGCAGACTTCGACCCTAGCGCCGCGGCGCGCGAAAGCGACGCCAAGGTACCCCCCAAAACCAACGCCTGATGCCGCATGCTTGATGTCGGGTTCTCGGAGATACTGCTCACCTCGGCCATAGCACTCATCGTGTTGGGCCCGGAGCGGCTTCCGAAAGTTGCGCGCCAGGTCGGCAACTGGATGGGGCGCGCACGCGCGATGGCGCGGCAATTGACCGAGCAATTGGAACGCGAAGTCAGCGCCGAAGAGTTGCTGCGAGAGCAAACCAAATCCGACAAGGGCAGTTCGGCGAGCGTATCGGCGTCGAGCACTTCCGCTGCAGACAGTGCCCCTGCCAGCTTGGATACTTCGTATACAGCAAACACTCCGTCGCCGGCGCCGGCCGAGGCGCCGGCCCCCGTTGCGCAAGCTAAGCCGGTTCAATACTCGCCCGAGGCCGCGGCAGCTCCGCACGGTGCCGATTGGCACACAAGCCCACCAGCTTCAAAAACGGGCAATGACTGAGCCCGGCGATCCGGGCGGCCTCGCCGAAGGTACTCTGATTTCGCACCTGCTGGAGTTGCGCGATCGCCTGCTCAAGGCGATGTTGGCGGTGGGTATTTGTTTCGTGCCCTGTGCGTTTTACATGAATCAGCTGTTCAGCTTCGTCGCGGTTCCGCTGAAAGCCAAACTACCCGCCGGCGCGACCATCATCGCGACCAGCGTCGTCGCGCCCTTCACGGTGCCGTTCAAATTGGCGCTGCTGCTCGCGTTGGGCTGCGCCATGCCTTTTGTTCTCTATCAAGCCTGGGCCTTCGTCGCGCCCGGCCTCTATAAGCACGAGAAGAAGCTGGCCGTGCCGCTGCTCATCTCCAGCATCGTGCTGTTTTACACGGGTGCGGCGTTCGCCTACTACGTGGTTTTCCCCGTGATGCTGAGTTTCTTCGTCGCCACCACGCCGCACGGCGTGCAGATGATGACCGACATGGGCAGTTATCTGGATTTCGTAATGGTTCTGCTGCTCGCCTTCGGTTTGGCCTTCGAGGTCCCCGTGGCTACTGTACTATTGGTGTGGACGGGTTTTGTTAAGCTCAAGAATCTCAAGAAGAACCGCGGTTTTGTGCTGCTCGGGATATTCATCTTTGCCGCTTTTGTCACGCCGCCCGATGCGGTTTCGCAGAGCGCAATGGCGATACCGATGTACCTGCTGTACGAAATAGGGATCATCATGGCCGCGATACTGCTCAAAGATAAAATCGCCGCACGCGAGAAAGAAGAAGCCGAACAGAACGAGCACAAAGATTAAGGACTCAAGTTGAGCAAAACCTTTTTCGGGCATCCGCGTGGACTCGCCACGCTGTTTCTCACCGAGATGTGGGAGCGGTTCACCTTTTACGGCATGCGCGCCGTGCTCATCCTGTTCCTGGTCGCCACTGTCGCAAGTGGTGGGCTCGGCCTCGACGACAAGACCGCCGCCGCGATCTACGGTCTTTACAACGCAGGTGTCTACCTCGCGGCGCTGCCCGGCGGCTGGGTGGCGGATCGGCTGATCGGCGCGCAGCGCGCCGTCATGCTTGGCGGGCTGGCGATCACCGCAGGCAACCTGCTGCTGGCAATCTCGACCACCGCGGGCGGCTTTTATATCGGCCTGGTGGTGATCATCATCGGCGTCGGACTCCTGAAACCCAATGTCAGCGCCATCGTCGCCGGCTTGTATCCTGAGGGCGGCGCGCGCCTGGATTCCGCGTTCACCATCTTCTACATCGGCATCAACGTCGGCGCCGCTTTGGGGCCGCTCGTCATACCGGTGGCGCAGATCTACTTCGGATTGCGCGCAGGATTCGGCGTCGGCGCCGTATTCATGATCCTGGGCGTCGCGCAGTTTTATTTCACGCGCAAGTTCCTGGGAGACTCGGGCGTTCATCCCGCACCCATCCATGCGGCCGGCGGCGCGAAATCGCTGGTGCCGCGCTCCAAGGAATGGATGCGATTGTGGATCGGCGTCGCTGTATTGGTACTAGGCTTGGCCGCGGTGAACCTGGGGTGGATTCCGGTGAATCCTCTGCGTCTAGCCCAAGCCGCCGCCTACATCATCGGCGGCATGGGTGTGCTGTATTTCGCATACTACTTCATATTTGCCGACTTGAGCCCCGAGGAGCGCAAACGCGGCGTGGTGCTAGTGGTCCTGTTCTGCGGCTGCGCGCTGTTCTTCTCCGGCTTCGAACAGGCCGGCTCGTCGATGAATTTGTTCGCCGAACGATATACGGACCGGACCATCGGCTGGCTGCATTTCGTGATTCCGACCGGCTGGTTCCAGTCGTTCAATTCCATATTCATCGTGCTGTTCGCGCCGTTTTTCGCATGGATCTGGATAGCGCTGGCACGCCGCAACTTGAACCCTTCGGCGACCGTCAAATTCGCGCTCGGCGTGATGTTGATGGGTTCGGGATTCCTGGTGATGGCGGCGGCCGCGACCATTGTCGCTCACGGCAAGCAGGTGCTGCCCTACTGGCTGATCATGACCTATCTGTTCCACACCTTCGGCGAGCTGTGCTTGAGCCCCGTGGGCTTGAGCTACTACACCAAATTGGCCCCGAAACGTTTCGTCGGCCAAATGATGGGCATGTGGTTTCTTGCTACCTCGCTCGGCAATCTGGTGGCGGGATTGATCGCCGGTGAATTCGACGCCAACAATGTTGCCGCCATGCCCGGCCAGTACATGCACATCGTGTACTTTTCGCTCGGGGTGGGCGCGGTGCTCCTGGTCTTGAGCCGTCCGCTGAAAAAATTGATGGGCGGCGTGCAATGAACGCGCCCGCAGCGCCAGGCTCTAGCCTGAACGCGGTACCAGCCGCGCAGTTCACGCTCAAGGCCATCATTCTCTCGGTGATCCTCACCGTCATTCTCGCATCCGCCAACGCGTACGTCGGTTTGTTCGTCGGACTGACCGTGGCCACGGCCATTCCGGCCGCCGTCATTTCGATGGCGCTGTTGCCGCTGTTCGGTAAGACCAACATCCTCGAGAACAACATCGTCGCCACCGGCGCCTCCGCCGGTTCCTCGATTGCCTCCGGGGCGATCTTCACTCTGCCGGCGCTCATCCTATTGCATCATTGGTTGAGCTTTGATTACTGGTGGACCGTAGCCATTGTCGGCTTGGGCGGATTGCTCGGCGTTTTGTTTTCGGTGCCGCTGCGCCGCTCTTTGATCATCGAGGAGAAGCTCAAGTTTCCCGAAGGGGTGGCGGCTGCCGAAGTGCTCAAGGTAGGTGCGAACCCCGGCGCGGGCGCGAAAGTACTGGGTATCGCCAGCGTTGTTGCCGGACTCTTCAAGCTCGTCACATCCGGCTTTGGCTTGCTGCCCGAGACCTTCGTGGCCAAGTCCTTTGTCGGCGAGCGCGGCATTGCGTTTTTCAGCTTTTCCTTCTCGCCGGTGCTGCTCGGCGTGGGTTACATCGTGGGATTGAATGTCGCGGTACTGATCGCGGCCGGCGGCCTGTTTTCCTGGTGGGTGGCAATCCCGGTATACAACAGTTTCTTCTTCAATCAGGATCCCGTATTGCTTCACAAGCTAGTGGGGCTCGATCCCGAGGACGCCGCCTTCGCCATCTGGCGGGCTCAAGTTCGCTACATCGGCGTCGGCTGCATGCTGACCGGCGCATTCTGGGCCCTATGGTCATTGCGCAAATCCTTGTTGAAGGCGGTTCGCAGCGGCCTGAAGGCAAGCGCCAGAGGCGCCGCCAATAGTCTGCACACCGAGCGCGACCTTCCCATGGGTGCAGTGCTGCTCGGCATCGCGCTGTTCGTGATACCGCTGTTTGTTCTGTACTACCTGGTCGTCGGCAGTCTCGGCGTGGCGCTGGCGATGGCCGTGATCATGATCATCGCGGGCTTTTTGTTCTCCTCGGTGAGCGGCTACATGGCAGGCCTGGTCGGTTCATCGAACAATCCCGTGTCCGGCATCACGATCTGCACCATTTTGTTTGCCTCGCTGGTGCTCATGCTGATGGTCGGCGGTAAATCCGCGATTGGCGCAGTTGCCGTGGTGTTCATCGGTGCAGTCGTGTGCAACGCCGCGGCCGTCGCCGGCGATAATCTGCAGGATCTCAAGTGCGGACAGCTCATCGGCGCCACGCCTTGGCGACAACAAGTCATGCTGGGCGTCGGAGTGCTGGCGAGCGCCGCCGTGATGGCGCCGGTGATGAATGTATTGTTGTTTGCCTATGGCATCGGCGAACCGGCTCACGCCGGGGTCAAGGCATTGCCTGCGCCGCAGGCCAACCTGGTCAAATCGGTGGCGGAGGGCATGTTCGGCGGCACATTGCCCTTTGCCATGATTGCCCTCGGCGCAGGCATCGGCGTGTTGATCATCCTCCTGGATTTGTACCTGAAGCGCCGTGGATCGCGCTGGAGCGCACCGGTACTGGCGGTGGCGGTGGGCATCTATCTGCCGCTGGATGTTTCCACCCCGGTATTGGCCGGCGGCATCGTCGCGGAGTTGGTGGCCCGCTTTCATCGCAAACGGCATGAGTCGGACGATCATGAAAAGCTCGCGCAGAACGGCATGCTGTTTTCGGCAGGTCTGATTACAGGCGAGGCGTTGATCGGTATTTTCATCGCCATCTGTATCTGGGTCAGCAAGAAGCCTGAGGTCCTGGCTCTGGGTGTTACATTGCCGGCCGCACAATGGATCGCGGCGGTACTGTTGTTGGGAGTTTGCTATTGGATTTTCCGCGCCGGGACACCGCGCCGCGCCGCTTAAGTTTGCAGAACTCTCGTCACTCCACCAAGCTCGTTCTGTGCCTCGCCACCGTGTACCTGGTGTGGGGCTCCGCATTCGTCTTCACCAAGATTGCGGTTACCAATCTGCCGCCGGCGCTGTTCGCCGGTGTTCGCTTCAGCACCGCGGGAATTCTGCTCACCCTGATCGCCTGCCTCTACGGCGGCGATAAGCTGCCCGTCCGCCGGATCGAGTGGCGCCACGTCATCATTGCGGGATTCTTCATGGTCTTCGTCAGCAACGGCTTGAATACCTGGGCCATGCAGTACATGCCAAGCAATCAATCGGCGTTGCTCAACGGAACTTCGGCATTTTGGATTGCCGGCCTCGGTGTGTTTGGTCGGCGCGGCCATCCCCTGACGCGCTCGGCGGTTTTGGGATTGGTGATCGGATTCATCGGCGCTGTGTTGATACTGTTGCCGAAAGGACCCTTGAGCTCAAAAGGGCTGCTGCCGCAAATGGCGGTGCTCGCGGCCTGCGCCTCCTGGTCCTTGGGAACTCTTTACTTTCGCAGCATTGATACGCAATTGAGCTCGATGCTGTTCATGGCGCTGCAAATGTTGATGGGCGGATTGATGCTGCTCGGCGTGGCCGCGGCGCACGGCGAATCGATGCACTGGCCGCCGAGCGCAGCGGGGCTCATCGCCATGGGTTACCTGACTTTTTTCAGTTCCTGTCTCGCGTACACCGCCTATGGCTGGCTGAGCTTGAATGCCAAGCCCGCGGTGATTTCCACGTACAGCTATGTGAATCCCGCGATCGCCGCATTTTTAGGCTGGGTATTCCTGCACGAGAATCTTTCCGGAGTGCAGCAGGTCGGCATGGTGATCATCATCGTCGGCGTGTGCATTTTGACGCTGCCGGGCGGCAGCCTCACGGATCCCAAGACTCTGGCGGAGCCGAAGACTCAGTAACGGCCATCCGAAAATAGGCGAGCGCTTAGCGTAGATCAACCCCGGCGGCGAATCACCTCGACCCGGCCCTTGCCGCCCACGAACCATGAGCCGACGGTGCTGACCAAGCTCACCAGAATGGCGGTCCAAAATGCGGGGCCGAAGCCCGCGACATGCATGCCCGGCAGCATCCACGCCACCAGCGCCACCATGCCCGCGTTGATGACCAGCAGAAACAAGCCGAGAGTAACTATGGTCATCGGCAGGGTGAGCAATATGGCGATCGGCCGGACGATGGAATTCACCACGCCGAGCAATATGCCGGCAAGAATCAAGGTGGATGGTGAGTCGATATAAACGCCCTGCACCCAGACTGTGGCCAGCCACAGCCCAAGCGCCACCAGCGCCGCACGCATGAGAAACCCGAGCATAGGCCTCCTTGTACTTCCGCTTGCGTGCGGAGCATAGCAAGGATCGCCTTATCTTCAATAATCGAGCCCCGGCAGGGGCGGATCCTTGGGTACGATTTGAACCGGCTTCTTGGGTTGTGGCGGACTTTCCAGCGTGACTTTGATGCGCGCCAGGAAGCGTTCCCAGCCCATGCGAATTTTCACATAGCTCTGGTCCCATTCGGGTGCATCGGGAATTCCGGATCCGAGCAGTCGCAGCGACGTCTTGCCTTCACCGTGCCGCACGTCCAGGATGAAATCGTCGACTGCGGCGCTATCGCTGGGCGGCGAATCGCGTCCGTTGAGATAAATGAGTCTCAAGCGCCGGTTGGGTTCGAAAATATCGATGTGTGCTTCTCGTGCACCCGCATCGAGCTTGCCGATGCGATACATGCCGCCTTTGCGCGGATCGATCTCGGACTCCTGGCCCGACCATACGCGTATCAGGCGGGGTTCGATCAAGGCGCGCCAGACCCGTGCGGCCGGTACTTCGACCTCAACCAGGTGGGCATAGCCACGAGTGCCATTTCTAGTGGATTTTCGGGGTAAGCTCATTGCGGACTTCGGCCCTCAAAGGTGGCATTGATGTCGATAGCTTGACGGAAAGCTGCCTGCGGCGGAGTGCTAGAATCCAACAACAACAGGGGAAGATCCATGGCATATGTCGATATCGTGACTGCGCTCGCAGTTCTACAATTCATCGTGTTCGGCTTCAGAGTCGGGGGCGCGCGCGGACGCTATGGGGTAAAGGCGCCGGCCATGACCGGAAACGAGATTTTCGAGCGCCATTCCCGGGTTCAAATGAATACTTTGGAGCAGTTGATTGCTTTCTTGCCTGGAATCTACATGTTCAGCCACTACTTCAGCCCGAAGGTCGCGGCAGCGCTGGGAGTGGTGTATTTGATAGGCCGGGAACTGTATGCGTTTACTTATGTGAAGGACCCGGCCAATCGCAGCGTCGGCTTTGGCATGACCTTCCTGCCGGTTGTGATCCTGGTCCTGGGCGGTCTGATTGGCGCGGTGCGCGCACTGTTTTTCACATAAGACGTTTGCAACAAACATAGCTGGGGTGGCCTTGAGGGCCTGAGATGTTGGCAGCTCGAACGAGCACACCAGCAAACCCATTGAACCTGATCCGGTTAGTACCGGCGGAGGGAGCATGGGTTTTAAGACTTCTGCCGTTGATTTGCTTCCTGCCGCTGCCCTGGCGCTAGCCGCCGCGTCTCCGCCCTTGATGGCAGCCGACAGCAGCAGCGACCAGCTCGTCGAGATCGTGGTCACCGCCACCCTTCGATCAATCCCGCTGCAGGAGATGCCGGGCAGCGTTACGGTATTGAGCGGCGCGACATTGCACGATGCGGGTCAAGAGCATTTCGAGGATGTATTGCCGCTGGTGCCGAACCTGAATTGGGCGGGAGATACCTCGCGTCCCAGGTACTTTCAGATCCGCGGTATCGGCGAGTTGCAGCAGTACCAAGGGGCGCCCAATCCGTCTGTGGCATTTCTCATCGATGATATCGATTTCAGCGGCTTAGGCTCCGCGGCAACCCTGTTCGACGTCGATCACATCGAAGTGCTGCACGGTCCGCAGGGTACTTCCTACGGTGCCAACGCGCTCGCCGGGCTCATCTATGTAAAAAGTGCAGAGCCGTCCGACACGTTCGGCGGCCGCGCGGAGTTCGATGCCGGCGACTACAACGAGCGCTCCTACGGCGCGGTACTGACCGGTCCGGTAAGTGGTTTGGATTCAGCATTCAGGCTCGCCGTGCAGCGCTATACCAGCGACGGCTTCTACGACAACGCCTATCTCGGACGCAGCAACACCGATGAACGCGATGAACTCACGGTGCGCGGAAAATGGCGCTATCAGCCGAACGATCAATGGCGCGTCGATCTGACGCTGCTGCGCGCGCAGATCAACAATGGCTACGATGCCTGGGCGATCGATAACAGCCGCACCACGCAATCGGACCACCCGGGCGTGGATGGCCAATATTCCACCGGCCTATCCGCACGCTCCACCTACTCAGGCTTCGCGGCCGCGACCCTGACCACCATCGCGACTTATGCGGACACCACGGTCAACTATGGCTTCGACGGCGACTGGGGCAATCCTAACCTTTGGGCGCCATATACCTATGACTTTACCGAGTATCAGGATCGCCATCGCTCGACGCGAAGTTTGGAATTTCGGCTGGGCGATGCTGCGAGCGAGACTGCGCCGGGCACAGCGAGCGGCTTTTCCTGGCTGTTCGGTGTCTATGCCTTTGAGCTCCGCGAGTCGTTGACAGACACCAGCGCCGGGCTGTATCTCGATCCTTTCGATGCGACGCAGAACTCGGACACGCTGACCGTGATATCGAGCGCCTACACCTCGCGCAACGGCGCGCTGTATGCGCAGCTGGACGGCGACCTTTCGCGTTTCGTGCGCTGGTCCGCAGGTCTTCGGGGTGAACGGCACACCAGCAGCTACAACGATACCACCACCAACCTCGATGCGCCGACGACGGCCAACAACTTCAATCCGGCGGAAAATCTCTGGGGTGGCCATGTTTCGCTGGACGCGCAAGTCGCGGAGGGGCAGCACCTGTATGCGCTCATCGCCCGCGGCTACAAGGCCGGCGGCTTCAACCTGAGTCCGGGACTGCCTGCCAATCAGCTGCTGTTCTCCCCTGAGTCCGATTTGAACCTGGAGCTCGGCTCCAAATCGCAGTTCGACGACCGCCGGCTTCGCATCGACACCTCGCTGTTCTACATGATTCGCCACAACGAGCAACTGCTCACCGGCGAGCAGCTGGATCCGAGCAATCCCAACACCTTCATTTTCTATACCGGCAATGCGCTATCGGGCTATAACTACGGATTGGAAAGCACTCTCGAGTGGGCGGCCGCGCGCAAGTTGGAATTCGGCGCCTCACTCGGCCTGCTGCAAACCCAATATCATGGCTTCGTGCAGAACGGCGTGGAGTTTCCCAATCGGGCGCTGCCGCACGCGCCGCCTTGGAACGCCGCGCTCAATGCGACCTGGCGTTTACCAAGCGGCCCTTTCGCCCGCCTGGATGTCACCGGCACGGGCGCATTTTTCTACGACTTGCCGCCGAATTGGACGCGTTCCAGCGCCTATGGATTGGTGAACGCAAAACTAGGCTGGGACAGCGAGCGCTGGGAGCTGTACTTGTGGGGCCGCAATCTACTGGACAAGAACTACACGGTGCGCGGATTTTATTTCGGCGACGAACCGCCGGACTTTCCCAACAAGCTGTACACGCAACTGGGCGAGCCGCGCAACTGGGGCCTGCATTTAACGATCCGCTATTGACCCGATAACGGTCCCCAATTTGCTTAGAGAAAACGCATCTTGCAAGGGCGGATTTGGCCAGCCCTCACGGAAAGCGATAGAAATTCTCTCACTTGGGTTACGGGGTGCCCTGCTGGACAGTCTGGAAAGCAGTCGCTAGCCTGACCGGTGATAAACGGGAGATCGAATTGTCTGCATCACGCCTCTGGGTCATCATCCTTGCCCTACTCTCGGCTACTGTTTCGGTTGCGGCGGATCCATCGTCAACTCCCGTCAAGTCCACCGACTTAGGCCAGAAATCGCCGCTCGACGGACTCAAATATCGACTAGTCGGTCCCTTCCGCGGCGGTCGTGCCACGGGCGTTACGGGCGTTATCAGCGAGCCCAACACTTATTACTTCGGCGCCGCCACCGGCGGATTGTGGAAGACCATCGATGGAGGCACCAGCTGGAAGCCGTTATGGGACGATTTCCCCGAGGCCGCGCCCGCCGTCGGTGCCGTCGCCGCGGCGCCATCTGATCCCAAAATCGTCTATGCAGGCACTGGCGAGATCAACATTCGCGGCAACGTCGCCACCGGCAATGGCCTTTATAAATCGACTGATGCCGGAAAAACCTGGCGTTTCTCCGGGCTGCGCGACAGCCAGGTGATTGGCCGCATCATCGTCGATCCCTCCGACTCCAACATCGTTCTCGTGGCGGCGCTCGGGCATACTTTCGGCGACAATCAGGAGCGCGGCGTGTTCCGCTCAACCGACGGCGGCGCCAATTGGAAGAAGGTGCTTTATGTCGACGCCAAGACCGGCGCTTCGGACGTCGCCTTCGATCCAAATAATCCCAAGATCCTCTATGCCGGCATGTGGCAGGCATATCGCAAGCCTTGGATCATGGAGAGCGGCGGACCGGGCAGCGGCCTCTACAAGTCCTTCGACGGCGGCGAGCATTGGCGGCGTTTGAGCGGCGGCGGATTGCCGGATGGCATCCTTGGCCGCATCAATGTCGCTCCGACTTCTGACTCCAAAGTGGTCTATGCGATGATCGAAGCCAAGAAAGGCGGCCTCTTCCGCACCAATGACGGCGGCGAGACCTGGACGCTTGTCAGCGACAAGAACAGCATCAAACAGCGGGCCTGGTATTTCAATACGGTCTTCGCCGATCCCAAGGATGCGAATATCGTCTATGTACTCAACACCTCGCTCTACCGTTCGATCGATGGCGGCAAGAGTTTCAAGACGCTGAAGACCCAGCATGGTGACAATCACGAATTGTGGATCGACCCGACCAATCCTAAGCGCATGATCGAAGGCAATGACGGCGGCGCGAATGTCTCTGTCGATGGCGGCGAGACTTGGACCTCGGAGATGAACCAGCCGACCGCCCAGTTTTATCACATCGCCGCCGACAACGAATTTCCGTTCCGCCTCTACGGCGACCAGCAGGACAATTCCAGTATTTCGATCGCGACAGCCGGGCGCTCAGGCGGAGTCGGCATCGAGGATTGGAACCCGGTCGGCGGCGGCGAGAGCGGCTTCATCATTCCCGACCCCACAGACGCCAATATCGTGTATGGCGGCGGCTACGACGCCGAGCTGACCCGCCACGACCGGCGCACCGGCCAAAACATCCAGATCACGCCGTGGCCGCGCAATACCATGGGCTGGGCTGCGGAGAATCTGAAGTATCGATTCCAATGGACGGCGCCGATCATGATCTCGAAATTCGAGCCCCACGCCCTCTACTTTGCAGCACAGGTGCTATTCCGCTCGCTCGACCAGGGCCGCAGCTGGACAGTGATCTCGCCCGATCTGACCCGCAACGACAAATCCAAGCAGCGTTCTTCGGGCGGACCGCTGACCAAGGACAATACCAGCGTCGAGACTTATGACACCATCTTCGCCGTCGCCGAATCGCCCAAAGCTAAGGATTTGATCTGGGTAGGCAGCGATGACGGGCTGGTGCATCTGACCCAGGATGGCGGAGCCCACTGGACCAATGTGACGCCCAAGAGCATGCCCGATTTCGCCACCGTCGAAATGATCGAGCCCGATCCCGACAATCCCGCTGTCGCCTATGTTGCCGCCGACCGTCATCGGCTCGATGATTTCAAGCCTTATGCATTCCGCACCGAGGACTATGGCAAGAGCTGGACTCCCATTACCGAAGGGCTGGCGCCGGATGCGTATCTGCACGTCATCAGGCGTGATCCGGCCCGGTCGGGTCTGCTTTATGCCGGCACGGAGAGCGGCATCATGATGTCTTATGACGACGGCGCTCACTGGCAGAGCCTGCAATTGAACCTACCTGTGGTGCCCGTGCATGACCTCGTTGTGCATGGCGATGCCCTAGCCGTCGCCACACACGGCCGCGCCTTCTGGATGATCGACGATTTATCACCCGTGCGGCAGTGGGCACCCACGATTCCGACCGAGACGGCACATCTGTTCAAGCCAGCCGTCGCCAACCACACGGTCTTCCGCGGCGGGCAACTGCGCTATTTCGGCGGGTCGAACCCGCCGGCCGGCGCGGTGATCAGCTACACCTTGTCGTCGCAGATCGGCAAACCGCGACCGGCCAAGGATGCCGACAAAGATTCCGATAAGAAGGACAAGGATAAAGATAAGGATAAGCCTGACCCGCTCGATCAGCGCATCAGCCTCGATATTCTCGATGCGAGTGGCAAGCTGATCCGTCACTTCCCGGAATCCGAAGATGCCAAGAGTCCGGGTGAGGACGATGCCAAGTCTGAGCCGGAAGAGGAAGAGGAGGAAGAGGGGGGACGTGCCTCCAAACCACTCAAGCCGCCGCATTTCGCTGGCTTCAACACTTTCGTTTGGGACTTGCGCACAGACAAGGCGCGCGCTATCAAGAACGCGCCCTTATGGGCGGGCAGCGTGGCTGGTCCCAAGGTGCTGCCGGGCCACTACCAGGTCAAGCTGACCGTCGATGGTACGAGCCAGACTCAGCCGCTCGAGATCGTACCGGATCCGCGCGGCACGGCGACTCTTGACGAACTGGCCAAGCAGTTCGCTCTGCATAGCGCGATCAACGCCCTGCTGACCGAGGTGCATGACACCGTACTCGACATCCGCGCCACCCGTGTCAAGATCATGTCAGCAAAGAAGGCAGCCGCTGGACCGCGAGCAGCCAAGATCGCGGCCGCTGGCGATGCCCTCGACCGCAAGCTGACCGAGGTTGAGGAGATCTTGATACAGCCGCGCTCGCACGCCTCGGAGGACGCGCTGAACTATCCGGTACGTCTAAACAACATGCTGGCAGCGCTGGGGTCGCTCGTGGGTTCCGGCGATGCGGCGCCGACTGCGCAGGACGAGGCCATGTTCGCCGAACTGAAGAGCGAGGCAGCCTTAGGCATTGGCTCGATGGCGCGAGCTCAAGAGCCGGAGAGGTTGCTGCGTTCGAGAAGCTCAGTATGTGAGATCGAGATTGTGAAGTCGCCTGTGTCTGATTTGGCTACACACTCGTGGTTGGCTTAGAGGCGGAGGGACGCCGCAAGACTCTCGCTGTAGCCACTCTGTTTTCGATTTGGCACCTCGTCTGGCCCAGTCCGTTTTCGTGTCGCCGATCACCAAACTATCAGACCACGGTGCGGTTGTAGACGATAACTAGCCGCACCCACAAAAACGGTTCGCTTTTCAGGGTGCGGCAGCGTAACAAAGCGATCGTTGCTTCCAACACAACAATTCCCCCATCTAGGACCCTCGCCAAACAAGAACTTTCAGCCAAATGTCCATTTCAATCGCCCATGCAATCACGAGGCCGAATTATTAATTGAATGATGTACGCTGCGAATAGCCATTCCAACCATTCTTATTTTTTCACTCCTTTGTTCCGATATAACGTCACGCCTCATCGCTGCACTTGAGCATTTCGGAGTCTCAACACCGCGGCTCCGTCCAACTGAGGAAGATCGTCCGTGATACTGAACCAGGGTGACTTGACGTCGACAAAAATGTGTTTGTCTGGCCGAAGTTGCGGATCGTCATCGAAGAGGCCGCGGGGACCTCCAACCACGGCGTGTCAGCAATCGCATCCGGTACCGGAGATCCGCAGCGACGGCAGAAGTGTGTGCGATATGGTGGAGGAGATTGACGAACTGGAGCTTCAAATGTCTCGATTAGGTCCCTGCCCTGCACGAGTCGAAAATCTGAGCGTTTCACTCCCAACCCTCCGACAAAGGCGGAGCCATTCGCTTTTCGGCACCGGCTGCAATGACATAGCTCAAACGGGCCGACGGCCCGAGTAATCTCGAACCTCACACCGCCACAAAGACAGCTGCCGCGAATCATGTTTTGACCTCTCATTCAAAGCCCCTAACGGGATTTCCGCACAGGGTGTCTATTAACTAGCCAACAGTTTCCGCGTCACGCCATCCCGACATCTCCCAATCATCAAACCCTTCCTCTAGTTTCCATCCGGCGAGCCCATTTTCTTAATCACTGCAAGATCCCTCTTTTTGCGCCAAGCCGCGATTGCCATTGCGACGACTATAACCACAGTCGCCGCGAATACCGCGATCCACATAGTTAATACGTCGACCCAGTGAACCTCCAGTCCTTTTGCACTGATGAAGGTTTCGGAACCGCGGCCGTGGAGTACCTCAAATGTCGCGCGAAGTATCCATCCCGCAACGGCCAGCACCGTCGCCACGCCGAATCCCGTTATCAGCCAAATCCGTACGCGGCGGTTCATGTTGATTCTAACTACTGATTAGCCGACTGATCTGGCGCGTAAGCATCCGGGAATTTCTCGCACATCATTTACTCCGCGCTCGTGCTTTTTCTTCCGACAAATCCTCGACAAGCAGCAGTTTGAGCGAGTTTCCCCGTCGTTGTCTACGGCCTCGCGGAACGCTGGCGCCGGTCGCGCGACATTTTGACCGCTCCTCCACAAGGTGTACACTATCGGTGTACATAATGGAGTGCCCATGAAACACATCGGAATCAAGCAGGCCCGCCAGGAACTCCCCGGGCTCATCGATCGGGCCGAGGCCGGCGAGGAAGTAATCATCACCCGCCAAGGCAAACCCGTGGCGAAATTGATTGCCGCGCCGAAGACCTTAAAGCCCCTGCCCTCCTTGCACGATTTCCGCAATGGCATTGGAAAAGCCGGAACCCCCGCGAACCAACTGCTGCGCGAGGAGCGCAATGCCCGCTGAGAGCGCCTATATCGACACCAGCATCTTAGGCGCCTATTACTGTCCTGAGCGTTTAAGCGCCATGGCAGAATCTGCGTTGCGGGCCATTCCCGCGCCCGTCATCAGCCTCTTGAGCGAAGTCGAGTTCTCTTCGTTGATATCGAGAAAGCGGCGCCTGAAGGAAATCGATGATCGTCAAGTCAGGGAGATTCTTGATCTCATCGCTACCCACGTGGCGGAAGGTTCTTACCGAAGGATCGCCGTGACCACTGAGCACTTCCTCAAAGCCCGCCAATTGCTGTCCGCCGCGAAAATCCCCTTGCACACCTTGGATGCTCTACATCTTAGCGTTGCCATCACCGAGAAACTCCCGCTGATGACCGCGGATCGCGATCTCGCCAAGGCCGCTAAGGGTCACAAATGCGCGGTCATCCTCATTGGCTGAGTGTTCTCCGTCTGGCCGGGCAGTTCGGGCGAACCTCACGCCGTCCATGCCTAGCCAGCCCAGCCATCCATGGCCGATCGTTCGATCGGCTCGACGAGATTTCGTATTTCGTCGAAAAGGCATCCGATCTCACCCTCGCCCGGCACCGGCAAGTTCCGTTAAATCCGGCGGACCTCTGGCGAGCGCCGACACGGCTCAAAGGAGAAAAACTACAGCGGGAAGAAACCGCGCAGGGAACCCGACTATCAATTCGCCGACCTATTGATTCGCCTTCCTCAAGGCGCTTTTGGCACCATTGCCGGCGCGTCGTCCGCCAGCAGATACGAATCAAGCACCTTGCGCGCAATCGGCGCGGCCGCGGTCGCGCCGAAGCCGCCGTTCTCCACCAAAACCGAGACGGCTATCTTGGGGTCATCAATCGGCGCAAACGCAATGAACCAGGCGTGATCGCGATTGCGTTCCGCGACATCCTTGGCGTGATACTTCTCGTTTTGCTTGATGGCAATCACCTGAGCGGTACCGGTCTTGCCCGCGATCTTGTACTTCGAGCCGACTCCCACCGCGTAAGCGGTGCCGCCCGGTCCATACACGGCTCCCAACATGCCGTCATAAACGACGTTCCACTGCTCTTCCGTGGCGATATCGATCGGCGGCATCATCTGCGGAGCACGCGCAACGATGGTGGTGGAGCCCGCAGGGCGCGTTGCCGTCACCAGCCGCGGCGCCGCGATGATCTTGCCGCGTTCCGCGATCTCGGCGGCGAAGTGCGCCTGCTGCAGCGGCGTTACGGTGATCGGACCCTGGCCGATGCCCATGCTGACGGTCTCGCCGGGAAACCACACCTGGTCGGCGGCTTTCTTGAATGCGCGCTTTTTCCACTCCGGGGATGCATACAGCCCGGGCTTCTCGCCGGGAATATCGATGCCCGTCAGCACGCCGTAGCCGAAAGTCGTCATGAACGGCGCCATGCGTTCGATGCCCATTTTTTCGGCGGCCCTGAAAAAGTACACGTCGCAGGAAACGGAAATGGCTCTGCGCATGTCCAGGGTGCCATGCTTCTTGTCGTCTCGATATTCATGCGCGCTGCCGCGCAGAGTGAATACGCCGGGGCAGTATTCCTCTTGCAGGGGCGAAATGATGTTGTACTTCTGTGCGGCCAGCGCATACAGGGGCTTGACGGTGGAACCCGGCGGGTAGGCGCCGCGCAGCGCGCGATTCAACAGCGGCACGTCGATATTGTTGGCCAACGCGCCGTATTGCGCGACGGAAAGGCCGCGCACGAAATCGTTGGGGTCGAAGCCCGGCGTACTGGCAAGCGCAATCACATCGCCGGTGCGCGGATCGAGCGCAACCACCGCCCCGCGCTTGCCGACCAGCGCCTCTTCGGCGACCTTTTGCACGCGCACATCCATCCCCAGGATCAAATCCTCCCCGGCCACGGGCGCGCGAGTGTGGAGTTCTGATGCGTAGCCGCCCTGCTTTTCCACCGGCCGGCCCGCGGCGTTCACCTCGAGTTCCCGGTAGCCGGGTTTGCCGTGCAGCTGCGCCTCGTAAGCGCCCTCGACGCCCAGTTTGCCGATGAGACTGGTGCCGGCGTATTCGGCGCTGTCGATCTGCTTCATGTCCTGTTCGTTGATCGCGCTGACATAGCCGATGGCGTGGACGCCGATTTCGCGCAGCGGGTAATGCCGCGCCAGCCGCGCACGAATGTCCACGCCGGTGAACTGAAAGCGATGCACGGCGAACAGCGCCATTTCTTGCTCGTTCAGCAACAGCTTGATCGGCACGCTCTCGTAAACCTTGTGCACGAGGATCGCGCGGCGGATGGCGCCGACTTCATCGGCGTGCAGCAGGCCGATACTCACCAGCTGGGCGAGCGTGGCATCGAGCGCCTTCAAGTCCCCAACCTGCTCGCGGACCAGCTCGACATTGAAGGCCGGAAAATTGTCCGCCAGGACCACGCCATGACGATCCAGAATCAGCCCGCGGGGTGGCGGTATCGGCTCGTTGCGGATGCTGTTGCCCTGCGAAAGATTATGGTAGTAGTCGTACTTGAGCACCTGCAGATAGAAGAGGCGCCCGGCGACTGCGAGCAGCAGCACCGTGGCGATGATGCCCGCGACGATGCTGCGAACCGTGAACAGCCGGCTCTCTGCGAAATAGTTTTTGATCCGCGACTGACGACTTCTCACCATTGCCGGCTCATTGTAGGGCATCCACCTTGAGTTCGACCGTGACTTCCGTCGAAGTTCACCGGCGGTCTCAAGTCACTCGCTCGGCGATATGCTGCGTCTGATATCGCAGCGTCGCGGTTCCATTGGCGGGAACCTGCAGCCGGAAAAGCGGCCGGCCATTCTTCGCGCCCATGGGATGATCGGCGCGGACCACGCGCGCGCCGGGCGGCAACTGCAAGCGTAGTTCGAATTGGATGTCGGTTGGCTTTGCATTGCTGATGTCGACGCGATTGACGGCGTCGACCGCAACCCGCCGCAGCATGACCCCCGGCACCAGGGGCAGCATTTCCGTGTGCGCCGGGTCGATGGTGCTCGTCTCCTTGAGCGCCGAAACCAGGACATCGAAGCTTGCGCCCATGTTGATCTCGAGCTCTTCGCCGACGGCAGTGTCGCGCAAGCCGGATTCGTGCTCGAGCAGGGTTTCGCCTTGATGCGGCGAAAATACGGCGACCTTGCCCGATGGCAGCGGCAGGCCGAGGTGATTGGCCGTGGCGTTCATGGTTCTGATCAGCCGGGATGCCGGGGCGGCGCTTGCTGTTTGGTTTGCCGCCAGGTCCTCGGCATACACCGTGGTTATCGGCACTTGCGCCCGGTCCATCAGCCGCACCTGCTTGGATTGGCGGCTGGCCACCGTGGTCCGTTCGGGCACTCGATAGAGTTTCAAATCGCCGAGTTGCTCCTGCTGGACGTTTCTGGCCCCCGTAACCGAAACCTCCTGCAGACTCAGCGCGCGCGCCGCCATGGGCGCCGCCACACCAAGGGCGTCAAAATGCCGGACGCCACCCTGGAAAAGAATCATGGGTGAATCGCTGGTGGAACCGCGCGGCCAACATTGCGCGAGGATCGGACCGCCAAAATCGATGGGCTGCACCTCGCCGTTCTCGCGGTTCAGTTTGCCGGCCACCACCGAGGTGTGCGCGGCGGGAAAGCCCACGCCGTTGGAATTGGCCAGCGTCACCCACGCGCCGAGATCCAGGCTGCTGCCGTCGGCCGATAGAATCGCGCTGTAGTCCGCCGACCAGTCGAAGCCGCGCGCCAAATACGATAGCGTCACCTGCCGGGTCAGAGCTTGTGGGCTGCGTATCAACACTGACAAGCTTGCGTGGGCCGATAAACTGCCGCCCGGCGCGAAACTGAAGGTTTCCGGCAGCCCCGAGCAGCGCAGGGCTTCGATGCCCTGCGCGGTTTGGAACAGCACCCCGCCCGCGTCCGACAGCAAGGTACCAGCCAGGCGCTCCGTTTTGCCGGTCTTGCGATTGCTGCGCAGCAGTTCCACCGGTTTCCCGAGCGCCGATTCGATCAGGCCTGAGGGGCTCAACAGTTTCGCGTCGCGATTCTTTTCGATGACACCCTGCGGCAATCCCGTGACAATGGCGCTGGCCGGTTCGATTCCATCCGCGACGCCCTCGAATTTCACCAGGCTCAATCCTGCGGGCAGATGCACGGTACGGGTCTCGCTCACCAGCGCAAAACCCTCAAGATCATTGAGATCGATCGAACCCGAGTTGCGGTACGGCGCACGGTACACGGTCACCGAAAGATCGGAGGGCTGCTCCGCCAAAACGTCCGCGGCGGCGGATGTTGCCGCGGCTAAACCCACGAGCCATATCGCGCACGTTTGCAGCCATCTCGCGCAGCGCACATGCATGGTCGGCTCCTAATACTTGGTTTCGAAGCTGGCCGTAAGCGTGGTCTTACCGTTGGCGGGCACCGTGACCGCCCACTCGGCGGCATCTGCACTGCGCCGCGTACTTTTTTGACTCTCGCTCTTGATGCTGGAGTCACCCCACAGGCCGTCCTGAATCAATTTGACCACGACCGCCTTGGGTAGCGCATTGCTCAATTCGTAGCGCATGTCGGTCTGCCAGTCGAACGGCGACAGGCGCGTGCGCTTGTCGACTATCGCATGGACCTTCACGTCGAACGCATCCCCGGTGGCGAGCGACAGCGTCGATCCCATCGGCGTGTGATCGATCCGGCTTTCGCCGATGAACTGCGGGTCGCCGCGCTTGTCGTGCATGTAGAAACGCAGGATTCCCGCCGGCAGCTGATCCCCAAGGCCCGCATGTGCGCTGGTGGAAAAGCTGTAGACGCTCTTGGCGCTGATCGGCATTTCGGCCGTGCCCAGCCAGTGATTGCGATATTCATAGCCGTGCTCCGCAGGCACGCCTTGCACGTCGAGAAAACTCACCTGCTTGGTCTGCAGGTTGGCGATGGTCGTGCGTTCCGCCAGCGGATACAAATAATAGTCCCCGAGGCGCTCCCGGCTGCCGCTCTCGCTCCCCGCTTCCTGCAAGGTCCCGCGGCGCGGCTGCGGCCGATATACCACCGGTCTCGCACCATCGGCTGAGGCGGGCGAGCCGGCGACCAGCAGGGTCTGCGCGTTGTCGTAGGTGGTGCCGCTGGAATTCGTCAGCGTCACCCAACCTTGAACGTCCAGTTTGCTGTTGTTCTCGTTGTAGAGCGCCACATAGTCCGCCCTCCAGCCCAAACCCGGAGTGAGATAGCTCAAGGTGGCCCGGCGCGTGCCGCTGTGCGCGCCGATCACGGTCACCGACAGGGTCGGACGCGCGCGTAAGTTGTCCGGCACCTTGTCGAAAATCACGCGCACCGGCAGACCATCATCGCGCAGCACCTCGATGCGCTGGCCGATCTTCAGCACCACGCCGCCGTTTGTGGCGAGCACCTGCGCCAGTTCCTTGGTCTCCGCGCCGCTGGCCGGATTCACGCGCACAATCGTGACTTCTTTGCCCACCGCCTTTTCCATCAGTTTGGCCGGAGTCAGGAGATCGAAGTCGAAATTCTGCTCGACGATGCTGATATCGGCGGCCGTCAGCGACACGGTCTCCGGCCGGATTTGCGCGGACACGTCCTGAAACTCGATTCGCTGGCGGCCGTCCTTGACCTCGATGTCCCGGAGGTCCTGGATCAGCGCGAGATCATCGTTGTAAATCGTGACGGACAGTGCGCGGTCGGCGGCTGCGGCCGGAACGGCCAGCATCGAGATCGCCCAGCCAATGCATAGGAGAAGTGCGCGCATATATGCCCCCGTCGTTACTCGCAGGCAGTTTGAAGAATGCCGGCCGTATTGTCATGTAGCGGCGGGCGCCGCCTTAAGGGGTTAACGCAACGATACCTGCTGCAGATGGGGTTTGGAGCTGGCCTCCATCCACATCTTGATGCGCTTGGCGTCTGCGACTCGGGTGTACTTGCCGAGCGAATCGAGCAGTACGATCACCACCGAACGGCCTTCGATGACGGCCGCCATCACCAAGCACTTGCCGGCCTCGGCGATATAGCCGGTCTTCTGCACGATGATGTTCCAGGCGGGATTGGCCACCAGATTGTCGGTGTTGCGATATTCGATCAAGTGCCGGTGGACCCGCACGGCATAATTCTTGTCGGTCGAATACGCGCGAATGGTGCTGTTTTTCGACGCGGCGATCACCAGCTTGCTGAGGTCTTCCGGGCTTGCCACGTTCTGGCTCGAAAGTCCGGTTGAATCAACGAAGTGCGAGTTGCTCATGCCCAATTCCGCGGCCTTGGCATTCATGGCGGACACCATCGCGGGCATGCCGCCCGGATAGTTGTTCCCCAAGGCGTGTGCGGCGCGATTTTCCGAGGACATCAGCGCCAGGTGCATCAGATCGCCCCGCGTCAGGGTGGCGCCCACCGTAAGCCTGGAAAACGCAGCCTTCGGGAAATCACGGTCCGCATCGCTGATTTGGATGGGTTCATCCAGAGGCTGCTTGGCTTCCAACACCACCAGGGCGGTCATCAACTTGGTGATTGAGGCGATCGGCGCGGCCACGTCCGGATTGCGCGAATACAGCACCGACGAGTCGCGCTCGTCGACGATAAGAACCGAACTGGACTTCAGTTTCGGATCGCCGCTGTTCTTGGCGGTTGCGCTGAACGCCAGAATGCCGAGAAAAAGCCCGGCCAGGGTGCGCGTTGCAAGAAGGTGTGCCGCATGCTGGGGCGAAGACGCTCGATGGAATAACCGCATTAATCTACTCTTTGGGGAATGACCTGACAGTTGAAGCACACCATATGTTAATCGGGCATTGGCGTGACGCAGCGCTAACTTTGCCACCATTTCTGCAAAAGTCCAATTTCTTCAAGCATTTGCCTCGGCGCCGGGGGTCCTTCGCAGTTCCTTGTCGCGATACATCTTGTGTTCGGCAAGGCTCAAAAGCTCGCGTGTGTCGCGCGAGTCCTGGGGGTAGTTGACCACGCCAATGCTGACGCTGCAGCGAATCATGCGCGAGCGCAGATCCAGTGTGGTCTTGTAAACGTTGTGCCGAACGCGCTTGATCACGGCCTCCGCGACCTCGGGCGAAGCGCCCGGCAGCAGCACTGCGAATTCGTCGCCGCCGAAGCGCGCGGCGTGATCGGTATTGCGAATGCTTCTCTGCAGACATTGCGCCACCAGCGTGATCGCGCTGTTCCCCGCCTCGTGGCCGAATGCGTCGTTGATCTCCTTGAGCTTGTCCATGTCGATCATGAGCAGCGAATACATGCCGCGATTGCGTTCCGCGGCGCTGTGTTCGCGCTGCCACAATTCGTTGAACATGCGCGGGTTGAAGAGCCCGGTGAGCGAATCGGTCTGCGCCAGATTTTCGATGCGCTCACGCGCTTCGGTGATGTCCGCCGACAATGTCGTGGTCAAATACGCGACCAACAGAAACGGCGCGAGCTGCCCGACCACTTGGCTGGCGTACAGCAGCGAGATCACCTCAACGCCGGGGGTCGCGAGCGCGAGCAGGAAATGGCACACCGCAATGGCGGCCACCTGCAGCAGGGTGACCAAGCGCCCCAGGGTGAGCGCGCTCAATATGATGGGCAGGAGATATAGGTTCAGCAGCGGGCTTGCGCCTTTCCCCGTGAACCACAGCACCCCGGAGATGAACAGCAGCATCGACCAGGATTCGATCAGCAGTTTGGTGCGGGTGCGTCCCGGGAGGAAACGGCGCGCGCGAAAAACCACGATGGCGGCGGCGAATGCAGCGAGCAGGCCGAGAACCGGCCAAAATTGGCTGATCAGGGCCCGCGACCAAACCAGTACCAGCGCCGCGAGCACCAGACACAATATCTCGATGGACCGCGTGCTGCGCACGGGCTTATCCGACTTGGGCCGCGGTGGTAACCGGCCGCGCGTGCGGGTTCGGTGACGCCTTCAATTCCTCGAGGGCGCGCCTGACCTCGGCGTCACGCTGCAGCAGAGGCGCAGTCTCGGCGGCAGGCGCTGCCGGAGCTGCCGCATCGCGCGGCAGCTCGATGTCAGGTGCAATGCCGCGATGATTGATGGATGCGCCGGACGGCGTGTAATACAGCGACGTGGTGAGCTTGACCGCGCGGTCATCGGCAAGCGGCACTATGGTCTGCACAGATCCCTTGCCGAAAGTCGTGCGCCCCATGAGTTTGGCGCGGTGTTGATCCTTGAGGGCGCCGGCGACGATCTCCGCCGCCGAGGCCGTGCCGCCATCGACCAACACCACGATCGGCGCGCCGTTCAGCGCATCTCCGGGCGTCGCGTCCATCTCGAATTTGGAATCCGGAGTGCGCCCTTTCGCGGTAACGATGACGCCGCTATCAAGGAACGCATCGGCCACCGCGACCGCCGCCTCCAGCACGCCGCCCGGGTTGTCGCGCATGTCGAGCACCAATCCTTTGAGCTCGGCGCCGTTGCGCTTGCGCAGATCCTTGAGCGCCACCCCCAATTCGTCACCGGTGGTTTCGCTGAACTGCGAAATCCGCACGTAGCCGAAGCCGGGTTCGATCATTTCCGCCCGCACGCTATGCAAATCGACCCGCGAGCGCTTCAATGTGAATAACATCGGCTCCGCGACGCCGTCGCGCATGATGCCGATCTTGACGGTTGTGCCCTCCGGGCCGCGCATTCGCCCTATCGTGTCCCCCAAGGCGCTGGTATTCACCGCGACGCCGTCGATGGTCACGATGACATCGCCGCTGCGAATGCCGGCCTTGGCTGCCGGCGATCCATCGAAAGGCGCGATCACCACGACCTGTTCGTCCTCGATCGATATCTCGATGCCGACCCCCGAATACCGGCCCGAACTGCTGATCTTGACCTCGTCATAGTCCTCGCCGTCGAGATACGCTGAGTAGGGATCGAGCGAGGACACCATGCCGCGAATCGCCGCCTGCAGCAGCTGATGGTCGTCCACCGGATTCACATAATCATGCTTCACCCGCTCCAGCACCTCGGCGAGCGTGCGGGCGTCTTGCCAGGGGAGATCGGCGCCGAGGCTCGGCTTGTCGGCCATGACGCCGTGCGCCAGCCCCAGCGACAGACCAATCGCGATGCCGATGGCCAGCACTAGGAAGTTGCCAGGTTTCTTGATCATCAGATGTCGCAGCATACGTGCGCAGAAGGCGCGCCGCCAGCCGGCGTTTGTGACTACGGTTTCGACCTAAGCCAGATCTTGGGGTCGACGGTTTTGCGGCCCTCGCGGATCTCGAAATAAAGCTGCGGTTCGGCGCCGTCGCCATCATTCAAGGCGGCGATCACATCGCCCGGCGCCACCCAGTCACCGACGGACTTATAGAGGACCTCGGCATGTCCGTACAGCGTCATGTAGCCGCCGCTGTGGCCGATGATGAGCAGCAGTCCAAGACCCTGCAGCCAATCGGCATATACCACGCGGCCAAAGAAGGCTGCCCGCACCTTGGCGCCGCGCGCGGCATCGATCATCACTCCGTTCCAGCGCACTCCGGCAGCGCTGCTGTCCCGCGCCGCGTTATAGCGCGCGCTCACGTTTCCCTGCACCGGCCAGGGCAAGCGGCCGCGCATGGCGCCGAAGCTCTGCGTGGCATCGACCGGGAAGTCCTGCATGACCCGTGCGAGTTCCGCCACCAGCGACTCCACGGCCTGTTCTTCGCGCTTCAAACGCTCTAGCTCCTGATTGCCGCTCGATAATTTTTTTGTCAGCGCCGCAACCG
Source organism: uncultured Gammaproteobacteria bacterium (assembly GCA_963787695.1). Classification (GTDB taxonomy): domain Bacteria; phylum Pseudomonadota; class Gammaproteobacteria; order Steroidobacterales; family Steroidobacteraceae; genus Bog-1198. The sequence continues at coordinate 2,051,722 of CAWBDX010000002.1, read as the reverse complement.
CATCGCTGCGTTCGGCGCGCGCGTGCTGCAAGCCCGCGATTTCACGATTCGCATCGTCCTCCAGACCCTGCAATTTTTGTGTCTGCTGCTCGATCTGCGCGACCAACTGCGAAAGCAGGGTCTCCTCGACTCTGATGGATTCGATCTTGGCGCTGCGCTGCTGTGCAAAATAGCCGTAGTAGGCGAGAGTGCGGCCGAGGCTGGCAGGATCGCTTTGATTCAAGAGCAGCTTGAGCTCATCCTGAGGGCCGAGCATGTACGCCTCGCGCAGCTGCGCGGCCAGCGTCGACTGCTCCGCTTGCAGCATGTTTTGCGCGTGCGTTTGCTCGGCTCGCAATTCCGCGCGGCGCCGCTCCGCGGCGAGTTCGGCTGTGCGCAACTCGTCAAGACGTTGTCGCTTCGCGGCAATCACCAGCTCGGATTCGCGAACGCGCGCGCTCAAGGCGTCGCGCTGCTTGAGCGCGGCACCGACGCGATTCGTCAGCTCGGCGATCCGCGCGCGCACCGCCGCGAGTCTGGCTTTCGCCGCGTCCGCGTGCGCCGCGTCTAGAGGTTCGGCGGCAGCGGCCAGGCCGCCGGCGCACAGCAGCGCAGCCGCGGCAGCGGACGCGCACAGGCTTCGAACCAGCCGATTCACAGGAAAGCCTTCATGTTACGGCCAAGCATACAAGCCTTGCGCTCGCTGCTATACTTGCGCGCCCGAAAATCCCATACGTGCGACGCATGCAGAGACTGTTAGAGTACATCGGCAATCATCCCTATCTTGCGGCCGCGGCCGTGACCGCCGCCATTGTCGTGCTCGTGTATGAGCTGCGCGCCCGGGTGCAGGCATTTGCCGCGTTGAGCGCCATGCAGGCTGTCAGGCTCATGAATCAAGGCGCCCTGGTCATCGATTTGCGCGCCAAGGAATTGTACGACGCCGGGCATATAGGCGACGCGCGCCACGTGCCTCTCGCCGAACTTGATTCGCAGGCGGAAAGTTTGAAGAAATGGCGCGATAAGAACGTCATTACCTATTGCGACAGCGGCGTCAACGGCGCAAATGCTGCGCGCGCGCTGATCAAACTCGGGTTCACCAAGGTATTCAATCTTCAAGGCGGACTCAATGCCTGGGTGAAGGACAACATGCCTCTGGCGAAGACGGCGTCCGGGGGCAAAAGTAGTTCGAAATGACGCGGCCGGCCGTTACGCTATACGTATCGGACTGGTGTCCGTATTGCCAGCGAGCCAAAGGCTTGCTGACGCAGAAAAACATCGCCTTCAGCGAAATCAACGTTGAACAGGACGTCAAGTTTCGCAACGAGATGATTGCACGCAGCAATCGGCGCACGGTTCCGCAGATCTTCCTCGGCGACAAGCATATCGGCGGGTGCGAGGATCTGATCGCACTCAACGACAGCGGCGAGTTGGATCGGCTAATTCAGGGGGCAGGATGAACGAGGTTAGAACGGCGGAAGCGGACAGCAACGCCAGCGGAGTCCAGGTGAGCTTGCAGAGCGTGTACTTGAAGGACTGCTCCTATGAGTCGCCGAATGGTCCGCGTGTGCCGAACAATCAAGCCTGGGAGCCGAAGTTTCAGCTCAACATGAATACCTCGGTGGAGGAGCTGTCGCCCGAAGTGCGCGAGGTTTTATTGACCATCACCGTGGAGGCGAAGCAGGGCGAAGCGACGCTGTACCTGGTGGAAGTCAAGCAAGCGGGGTTGTTTTCGATCAGCGGCGCATCGACGGACGATTTGAAGCGCTTGATCGGCAGCTTCTGTCCCAGCGTGCTGTTTCCATTTGCGCGCGAAGTCATTTCCGACTTGATCATCAAGGGCGGCTTTCCGAATTTTGTGCTGCCGTTGGTCAATTTCGACGCCCTCTTGGCCCAGGCGCCGCGATCGCCGCAGCCGGGTTTGGTCAACTAAGGAGCCGCGTATGCAGACCCGGCGCGCGGAACCGATGACGGTTATTGGCGCCGGCAGCTGGGGCACGGCACTCGCCATTCTGCTGGCGCGAGAAGGACACACGACCCAACTGTGGGGACGCGACGCCGCGCAACTCGCTGCCATGCGCCATGCGGGACGTAATGAGCGCTATCTACCGGAGGCTTTATTCCCCGACGCGCTGCGCGTCAACGCTGACTTGGGCGATGCGCTTAGAGATGCGCGTGACGCGCTGATCGCGGTGCCCTCGCATGCCTTTCGTGCGACCTTGGAGCGGATTCGGCCGCACCTGCGCCCAGAGACACGCATCGCTTGGGCGACCAAGGGATTCGAGATTGCGACGGGAATGCTGCCCCACCAGGTGGTGCACGAGGTCCTGGGTGCGCGGCCGGGGGCGGTGCTGTCCGGCCCCACGTTTGCCCGCGAGGTCGGCGCCGGATTGCCCACGGCTATGACTGTTGCCTCGCGCGATGAGCATTTTGCCAAGCAGCTTGCCTCAAGCCTCTCGGGACCGAGGTTTCGCGCCTACACTCAGAGCGACATCATGGGAGTGGAAGTTGGCGGTGCGGTGAAAAATGTCATTGCCATCGGCTCAGGAATAGCCGATGGCATGGGATACGGCGCCAACACGCGCGTGGCGCTGATCACCCGCGGGCTCGCCGAAATGATGCGCTTGGGGGTCAAGCATGGAGCGCAGCGCGAAACCTTCATGGGTCTCGCCGGTCTTGGGGACCTGGTGCTCACCTGCACCGACGACCAATCCCGCAACCGCCGCTTCGGCATGGCGCTGGGGTCGGGGCAATCGCTGGCCCAAGCACAGGGCGCCATACATCAGGTCGTGGAAGGAGTGCCCGCGGCGCGAGCGGTCCACGACGTGGCGCAGCGCTTGGACGTGGACATGCCCATTTGCCGGGAGATTTACCACATCGTTTACGAGAACAAGCCGGTTCGAGCCGCGGTCCAGGCGCTCATGGGACGGGAGCTGCGCTCGGAACCGGAATGACACTCTGTGAGTCTTTAATATCTCAACTTAGCGGGAGCAGGACATGAGTATGCGATTGAAAGTGAGTGCGGCGTTTACGTTGAGTTTGGGGATTGCCGCGATGCCGGCGTCCGCGCAATCGGCCGCCGATGTTTCATTGACCCGATTCGATTGCGGCAAGACCACCACGGTAGCCGATGTGAGCCGCTTTTCGGATGTTGCCGCCTTTCCTGGATTGAAGATTCAGCTGACCTTCAGCTGCTATCTGATCAAGCATGGCAGCGATTACCTGGTGTGGGACACCGGCAATCCGGCGGCCAACCCCGAGAAACCGTTGCCCACATCGCCCGCGTCGAGCCTGGTGGAGCAACTGGCGCAGCTCAATCTAACGCCTGCGCAAATCACCTATGTCGGCATCAGCCACTACCATGGCGACCACGTGGGCCAGGTAGCGTCCTTCCCGCAAGCCACGCTGCTGATCGGCAAAGGCGATTGGGATGTGTTGACCGATCCGAAGCCGAATCCTGCAGCCAATCCGGCGAATTTCGCTCATTGGATCAGCGGTGGCGGCAAGGTCGAGCCGCTATCCGGCGACAAGGATGTATTCAGCGACGGCAGCGTGATCATGTTGAATACCCCCGGGCACACGCCCGGCCATCACAGCCTGTTGGTGAGACTCAAAGGCTCAGGATACGTGCTGATCAGCGGCGACTTGGCGCATTTCCGCGAAAATTACGATAGCAACGGCGTGCCGACATTCAACACCAACCGTGCCGACACATTGGCGTCGCTGGATCGCTTCAAAAAGCTGGCCGCAAATTTGAAAGCCACGGTCATCATTCAACACGATGCGCGCGACATCGATAAATTGCCGGCTTTTCCGGCCTCCGCCAAATAAGTGAGCTACACAATGCATGCTACTCCCGATCCACGGCACGCCGTGCGCAAATCTGCGGTCCTCCTTCTTATAGCAGCGTGTTGTTGGGTGGCCGCCTGCTCGGCATCGAACTCCGCCGCCTCGAGGCTCGCGGCGCAGAACGCGCTGTTCGAAGAGTACTACCAAGCCGATCTTCTGGCTCATCCGGAGCGTGCAACCGCAATCGGGGATTATCGTTATAACGATCGCCTCGATGATTACTCTCCCGCCGCCATATTGCGCCAGCATGAGCGCGACGAAAACTATCTTGCACGCCTGAATGCGATTTCGACCGCGGGCTTTGCCGAGCAGGACAACGTCTCCCACGAAGTTTTATTGCGTGCGCTCACGCAGCGCAATGCAAATTTCAAATTCAAGGAATACGAGATGCCGGTGAATCAGATGGACGGGCCGCATCTGCGCCTCGCCGATCTGCCGTTGTCCGCTCCGCTCGACTCCGTCAAGCACTATGAGGACTACGTCGCGCGACTGCATCAGATACCGCGCGTGTTCACCGAGACCGAGGCCGTACTTCGCACTGGGATGGCCGACAAGCTCATGCCGGTGCGGTTTCTCATCGAAAAGATTCCGGCGCAGTGCGACGGCGTGATCGCGGCGGACCCGTTTTTGCTGCCGACCAAGAAATTTCCGGCGTCCATATCCGCCGAGGACCAGCAGCGGCTGACCAAGGCGATCTCCGATGCGGTCGTCAACGAAGTGATTCCGGCGTACAATGAATACGCCCAGTTCATTGCCACGCAATACGCGCCGCAGGGCCGCACCATCTTGAGCGTCGAGTCGCTGCCCGACGGCAAGGAGCGCTATCTTAACGACATTCGCAGCCGCACCACGGTCAGCAGTTTGAGTCCCGCAGAAATTCACGAGATCGGTTTGCGCGAGATCGAACGCATCCAGGCCGACATGCTGGCCATCGCCAAAAGCCTGGGCTTTAGGGATCTGGCCTCGTTCCGCGAATCGCTGAAGACCAACGCCAAGTACATCCCCACCTCGTCCGAGCAGATTCTGGACGACTTCCGCAAATACATTGCGCAGATGCAGCCCAAGCTCAAGGATCTTTTCGGCTACATCCCGGGATCGCCGGTCACCGTCGAGGCCATACCGGAGTTCCAGGCGGCGGCGGCCACGCACTATCAAACCGGCACCCCCGACGGCAAACGCCCCGGGCGCGTGGTGGTGGCCACCTCCAATTTCGCGCACCGCACGCTGGTTGACGACGAGGCCACTGCCTATCACGAAGGCATACCCGGACATCACATGCAGCAGTCGGTGGCGCAGCAAATGACGGGATTGCCGAAGTTTCGCCAGCACGCCGGCAACTCCGGCTACATCGAGGGATGGGCGCTGTATGCCGAGCAGCTCGGCAAGGAAGTCGGGTTCTATCAGGACCCGATCAGCGATTATGGGCGCTTGAGCAGCGAGCTATTCCGCGCGGTGCGCCTGGTCGTGGATACCGGCCTGCATTCCGAAAACTGGAGCCGCGATCAAGTGGTCGAATTCTTCCGCAAGTATGAAGCGGTGGATGAGCCCACCATCCAGTCGGAGACCGATCGTTACATTGCCTGGCCGGCGCAGGCGCTCTCCTACAAGCTCGGCCAGCTCAAATTTCGCGAGCTGCGCGACCGGGCGCAAAAGGAGTTGGGCGCCAAGTTCGATATCCGCAGCTTCCACGACGAGATGCTGAACGGCGGCGTGCTGCCCCTCGACCTCTTGGACTCGCGCACCGACAGCTGGATCAAGGCGCAGAAGCTGGGAGGCAAACCTGCGGCCAATTGAGAACGCGCTTACGGCGAGGACAATACGAATTGATTGCCGTCGGGATCCTTGAACACGGCGAATTCGCCCCACGGCTGCTTTTCGGGACCTGAAACGAATTCCACGCCGCGTGCGGTGAGCTGCCGGTAGGTCGCCGCCACATCATCGCAGGCGAATGAGCCGTTGAAAAACGTGCCGATGCGGCTTTCATGCCCGTCGGGGGTGAACAGCACCACGCGGGTGGCTGAATTAGCCACGCGCAGCTCGATCCAGCGCTGCTTCTCGTTGAAGACCTGATCCGTGGCGACGTCGAATCCGAGTTTCTCGGTATAGAATTTCAGCGCCCGGTCCTGATCCTTGGTCGGTATGCCGACGAACTTGAGCTGGGTAATCATCCAAAACCCTCCGTAGACGTTGGCGAATCTCGCGCGAATTATTCAACATTTCCAGGGTGCATCGCGCCGATTATCGCTATAGTAATTAACGATGCAGCGCTTCAACTTGGACAGCTATGTGGTGGACGTGCTGATGCCCGATCTGGTGGGCCACGATCGGCGGCCGGCAACATTCGTCGTTTATCTATTTCTGTTGCACCGTGCAGCGGCGGCCAAGCGCGACTCGGTGTCGGTCAGCCTGCAGACCATCGCCACACGGACCGGATTGTCGAAGTCCACGGTTCAGACCGCGATTCGTCATCTGCGCCGCCGCCGGCTGCTGGATCCTACGGTCACGGCGACGGTGAACGACCCGGTGCGGCGAATATTGAGGCCCTGGAATCGGGGCTAGCCCGGCCGGCTATCGCGACAGGTTTTCACGATCACCGCAGCCGGCGAAGCCGATCTGACGCCAGGCCTCAAAGGCAACGATTGCCACGGCGTTGGAGAGATTGATGCTGCGGCTGCTTGCCCGCATCGGGATGAACAAGGAGTTGTCGCGGCCCACCTTGGCTAACACGGGCTCCGTCAGCCCGCGGCTTTCCGGTCCGAACAGGAACGCGTCGCCTTCGCGATATGCAACATCGCTGTAACAGCGTCGTGCCCCGGTCTCGACACAGAACACACGGGCGTCCCTGAGTTCCGCCAAACAGGCGTCCAGGTGCGGATGAACCAAAACCTTCGCCAGATCGTGATAGTCCAGTCCGGAGCGCTGCAGGCTCTTGTCGTCGAGTCGAAAACCCAACGGTTTGATCAAATGCAGCGCGGCGCCGCTATTCGCGCACAAGCGGATGGCGTTGCCGGTATTCGGCGGAATCTCGCGGTTCCAACAGCACGATGTGAAACATCGTCCGGCTACTTTGCCGGTACGGCGCGCTGCGGCTCTTGGAGCACGACGAGTTGCGTCGGGTACGCGAACTCCACGCCTGAATGCCGCAGCTCATCGATGATGCGAAAATTGACTGCCTGCTGCAAATCCAGCAGGGGGTTGCTCGCGGGCTGCTGCACGAAATACGAGAGCTCGAACTGGAAAGCGCTCTCGCCGAGCGTTTTCAAGTGGCAGCGCTCGAAACGCGCGTTCGGTTGCTCGCGAACGATGCCCTCCAGCAATTCCGGCACGCCTTTGAGCTTGTCGGTCGGCGTGCTCGTAGGGCAGCGCGAATCGTCGCCAACACGCGCTGTTCCTGCAGGCGGCCGAAATTGCGAACGCGGCTTTTCAGGATGTCGGCATTCGACAGGATGATTTGCTCGCCGCTCTCGCTGCGCAGTCGCGTGGTCTTGATGCCGATGTGTTCGACCCTGCCGATGAAGGTATCGATGGTCAAATTGTCGCCGACCACGAATGGCTTGTCGAGGGCGATCGACAGCGAGGCGAACAGATCGCCCAACACATTCTGCAGCGCAAGTGCCACCGCGACGCCGCCGACGCCCAAACCCGCCAGCAGCGCCGTGATGTTGACGCCGAAATTGTCGAGCGCCACCAGGATCAGCAACGACCAGATCAGCAAGCGCGCGACGAAGTTGATGATGTCGAGCGATCCGGAGAAGACCCGGTCGGCGCCGCGCTCGAGCTCCTTCATCTCCAGGTAAAAGCGCACCGTGCGGCCGGCCCAGAGTCCGATCTGGATCAAGACCAGAATCAGCACCGTGTGCGAGACGCCGCGCTGAATCCTGTCCGGCAGGGCGAGGCTTTCCTGCGCGGCGTCGAGTGCGATGGCCAGAAACAGAATCTGCTTGGTGTTGCCGATCAGATAGGCAATGAGTCGGATCAGCGTCGGGTTCTGCGCGCTGGAGTAGCGTTTGAATCGCGATGCGATGGCCTTGCGCAAAACCCATAGCGCCGCCCACACCGCCGCCGCCACGATGGCAGCCGTCATCCAATCCTTGAGCGAGTTGCCGAGCAGCAGCCCGTTCACGGCGCCGATTTTCTTTGCCAGATAATCGCCCATTTGCAAATTATAGGCTGCCGCGCCGGGCCTCGCGGTACGCTAGTTGACGTCTTCCATGCCGAGCTCCTTCATCTTGCGCGTCAGGGTATTGCGGCCCCAGCCCAGGAGTTTCGCCGCATCCTGCTTGAGTCCGTCGGCCTTGCGCAAGGCCACGCGGATCAATATCCGCTCCACTTCGGGCACCGCCTGATCCAACAAGCGCAGCGTTCCCGCGTCCAGTTCCTGCTCCGCCCAATGCGAAAGCTTCGCCATCCAGTCATGATTCGTGGCCTGCCCGGCCGCAGCGCCGCCGAGATCGGGAGGAATGTCCTCGGCGCGAACCTCGCGTCCCGGCGCGGTTACCGTGAGCCGGCGGCAGGCGTTCACGAGCTGGCGGACGTTGCCGGGCCAGTCGAAAGTCACGAGCGCAGTTTCTGCCGGCATCGTCAATATTTTCGGTTCGACCCCAAGTTCCTGGCCGGCCACCGACAGATAATGGCGCAATAATTCCGGAATGTCCTCGCGCCGCTCGCGCAGCGGCGGGATTTCGATGCGAATGACATTGAGCCGGTGCAGAAGATCTTCGCGAAAATGTCCGGATTTCACGCGCGCCTCGAGATCCTGGTGAGTCGCCGCAATCACCCGCACATCGACCTTGACCGGCGTCTGCCCGCCGACGCGATAAAATTCCCCTTCCGCCAAAACGCGCAGCAGCCGTGTTTGCAGGGCCGGCGACATGTCGCCGATTTCGTCGAGAAACAGCGTGCCGCCGTCCGCTTGTTCGAAGCGGCCGCGGCGCAGCGTATCGGCGCCCGTGAACGCGCCTTTCTCGTGGCCGAACAACTCGGACTCGAGTAGGTCCGCGGTGAACGCTGCCGTGTTGAGTGCGACGAATGCTTTGCTGGAGCGCGGGCTATGGCGATGCAAGGCGCGCGCGACGAGCTCCTTGCCGGTGCCGGACTCGCCGGTGATCAACACCGTCATACTCGAGCGTGACAACCGGCCTACCGCGCGAAATACCTGCTGCATTGCCGCCGCCTGCCCCAGGAGCTCCGGGATGCTGCGCCTGGCTGCGTCCACGTCCGTGGAGACCGTGGCTTGCTGCGCAGCGCGGCGCACCAGATCCACCGCCTTGTCGATATCGAAGGGCTTTGGCAGGTATTCGAACGCTCCACCTTGGTAGGCTGCCACCGCCGCATCCAAATCCGAGTGCGCCGTCATGACGATGACCGGCAACCCCGGCCGCGACACTTGAATCTCCTTGAGTAAATCCAGACCGCTGCGGCCTGGCATGCGAATGTCGGTCATCAAGACGTCGGGCGCGTCGCCGCGCAGCGCCGTCAACACGTTATCCGCTTGATCAAAACATTTGGCGAGCATGCCGCTGCCTTTCAAGGCCTTTTCCAGCACCCACCGAATGGAGGCATCGTCATCGACCAACCACACCTGCAGCGGCTTTGAGTTCATACGGAGTCCATCGGCAAGGAAATGAGGAATATCGTTCTGCCGGGAGCGCTGTCAAATTCGATCAGCCCGCCGTGGCGGCTGACCAGATCCTGCGCTATGCCCAACCCCAAGCCCGTGCCGTCGGCGCGTCCGGATACCAGCGGATAGAAAATGGTGTCGCGAATTTCTGTGAGCACGCCGGGGCCGTTGTCTTCGAACTGAATGGACGCAGCCAGCCGGTGGCGGTGCGCGCCGACACTCACGTTGCTCATCGCACGAGTTCTCAAGATCAGCCGCGGCGCGTGCACTGCCTCGCCCGACAGCGCCTGGATTGCGTTGCGGCCCAGGTTGAGCATCGCCTGAATGATGTGGTTGGGATCCACGGTGAGGGGCGGGAGACTGGGATCATAGTCTCGATCGATGGTCACGCGTTCGGGTGCTTCGCTGCGCAGCAAGTGATACACGCGCTCCAGCAATTCGTGGACATTGACCAGCTGCTTGGCGGGCGGACGTCCGGGACCCAGCATGGAATCGAGCAGATTGGTGAGCCGGTCCGCCTCACTGATGATCACGCGCGTGTATTCGCGTAAGCTGGGGTCCAGGAGTTCCCTTTCGAGCAGTTGCGCTGCGCCGCGTAATCCACCGAGCGGATTTTTGATCTCGTGCGCGAGCTGCCGGACCATCAAGCGGCTTCCGCCCAACTGCGCCAGCAGCGCGTTCTCCCGGGTGAGGCGCCGGTGTTGTGTGATGTCTTCGATCTCCAGGAGCAGCAGCTGACTGTCCTGTCCGATGGTTACCTGCGTCACGGCACAGTCGAGAATACGGTCGACGCCGCCGGGCGCCGGCCAGGCGAGCTCGCGCTGCACCACGGCTTCGCCGCCCTTGCGCGCTCGCTCGAACAGCGGCAACAAGGTATCGGCGCCGCGCGTCAATTCGGCGATCGGCCGTCCGAGAGCTTGATTGAGTCCGACCCCGAGCAGAGTCTGCGCGGCGGCGTTCAAGTACCCGACATGCAGATCCTGATCCAGCAGAAAAACGCCGGTCACCATCGCATCGAGCAGTTCTGTGCCGTCGATGCGCGGCGCGGCCAATTGCAGCTCAGCCGACAAGCTGAGCATCCACAAATTCGGTCGGGTGGGCTACTTGTGCTGCGGCGATAGTCCGGAAGGCTGTCGTACGTAGAAGGTGACGCTGGGTGTGCTCTGCGACTCGCCCGTGGTCTGATCGAGGACGGTCGCCGCAATGGCGTATGCGCCGCGATCCAAGCGCGGCAGTACGAACGATGTGGCGTCCGGCGGCTGATCCGTCAGTTGCTTGCCGTTCAGGTGCCAGGTGATGCTCTGGCCGGGACCGAGACCCGGCGCCAGCGCCAGACTCACGCCGACCACCTCGTCGCCGAAGAATGTCTGATCCGCGGCCGGCGAGGTAATCACAAATTGAGTGAACCCGGCTGCCTTGCCGGGCGGCTTCCTGGCGGCCTGGTTTGCGCCCGGGAGCGGCACCACCGTTCCACTTTTCGCAGCGCTCGACGTATTTATTTTCTCGGCGCCGGGCACCGCCTGATCCGAGTAATGAACCACGCCGTCGGCGTCGACCCATTTGTAGATCACGGTGGCTGAGGCGCCAAATGCAGCCAGGGCGCCTAGGACCAAGCATAGTATCCGTGGGTGCATAGATCCAAAGCATAGTCCGATCGCCTCCCGACCACAAAACCAGGTGGCGGCGGCGTGACCGCCGTCACCTTAATCCCTGAAGCACCCTGAAGGAATCCTCACAAGCTGTAGTACATCTCCACTTCGATCGGATGCGTGGTCATGCGCAAACGCGTCACTTCCTTCATCTTCAACTCGATGTAGGCGTCGATCAAATCGTCGGTAAATACGCCGCCGGCCTTCAAGAAGCCCCGATCCTTGTCCAGATAGTCGAGCGCCATGTCCAGCGAGTGGCACACCGTCGGGATCTTCTTGTCTTCCTCCGGCTCCAAGTCGTACAAATCCTTGTCCGCCGGATCGCCTGGGTGAATCTTGTTCTGAATGCCGTCGAGACCCGCGAGCAACATGCAGGCGAACATGAAATACGGATTCCCGGTTGCATCCGGAAAGCGCACTTCGATGCGCCGGCCCTTCGGATTGGAAATCCAAGGAATGCGGATCGAAGCGGAGCGGTTGCGCGCCGAATACGCGAGCTTCACAGGCGCTTCGAAACCCGGCACCAGGCGCTTGTAGCTGTTGGTGCTGGCATTGGTGAAGGCGTTGATGGCGCGCGCATGCTTGATGATGCCGCCGATGTAGTAAAGCGCAATGTCGGAAAGGCCGCCGTACTTATCGCCCGCGAACAGCGCCTTGCCTTCCTTTTGCAGCGACTGATGCACGTGCATGCCATTGCCGTTGTCGCCGACGATGGGTTTCGGCATGAAAGTCAACGTTTTCCCGTAGCCGTTAGCGACGTTTTGCAGCGCATATTTCAAGATCTGCACTTCGTCGGCTTTCTTGGTGAGCGTGTTGGCGGCGACGTTGATCTCGCCCTGTCCCGCGGTCGCCACCTCGTGATGATGTACTTCGAACTTCAGTCCCATTTCCTCGCAGGCCATCGACATGGCAGTGCGGATGTCCTGCTGCGAATCGACCGGAGGCACGGGGAAGTAGCCGCCCTTGACGCCGGGGCGATGACCCTTGTTGGCATCGTCGTAGGTTTTGCCGGAATTCCAGGCACCCTCATACGAGTCGACCTCGTACGAACAGCCGTTCATGCCGGAACTGAACGTGACGCTATCGAAGATGAAGAATTCATTCTCAGGACCGAACAGCGCCGAGTCGGCGATTCCGGAAGCCTTCAAGTGCGCTTCCGCGCGCTTCGCCAGTGACCGCGGATCGCGACCGTATCCCTGCATGGTCATCGGCTCGATGACATCGCAACGCAGATTGACCGTGGTTTCCTCATAGAAAGGGTCGATCACCGCGGTTGCAGGATCCGGCATCAGAATCATGTCGGACTCATTGATGCCCTTCCATCCGGCTATCGAAGAGCCATCGAACATCTTGCCGTCCTTGAAAAACCCGTCATCCACCAGCCGCGTCGGAATGGTGACGTGCTGTTCTTTGCCAATCGTGTCAGTAAAACGGAGATCGACGAATTTCGCTTCTTTTTCTTTGATTAATTTCAGAACATCGGCGGGAGTCATTGGCGTCCTCGCGAAGGTTGATAGATTTTTGTTCCCGGCCTCGGGGCTATTGAACACTGCAGCTAATGTGCCATTTGTATGCACATTTGGGATCAAGCACTTGCGAGCCTTGAGCGCAGTTTTTGCATCATAGTGGATCGAATGCGAAAAATCAGTGCGCTAACTTGGTGCAGATGCCACGTCTGCGGCACTGTCTTGCGAATCTCGGCGACGAAAATGCGCTTCCCGGGCTAATTGGGTGCACGGTGAAGCTCAGGACAAGCTTTGGCAGGCGTCGCTATACTCGCCGCCCATGCCTAACTTCACGCCTCCGCGCACTTTTCAAGATCTGATTTTCGCGCTGCAGAAATACTGGTCGACCCAAGGATGCATCGTAGTGCAGCCTTATGACATGGAAATGGGCGCCGGAACTTTCCATCCCGCCACGTTTTTGCGTGCCATTGGACCCGAACCCTGGAGCGCCGCCTACGTGCAGCCTTCGCGGCGGCCCACCGACGGGCGTTATGGTAACAACCCGTTTCGGTTGCAGCATTACTACCAGTTTCAAGTCTGCATCAAACCCTCGCCGGACGATTTTCAGGAGCTGTACTTGAATTCGCTTAAGGCTCTGGGCTTCGACCTATTGACGCACGACGTCAGGTTCGTCGAGGACAACTGGGAATCGCCGACCCTGGGCGCGTGGGGCTTGGGCTGGGAAGTCTGGCTCAACGGCATGGAAGTCTCGCAGTTCACCTACTTCCAGCAGGTCGGCGGCTTGGATTGCAGGCCCGTGATGGGTGAGATCACCTATGGTCTCGAACGCTTAGCCATGTACATCCAAGGCAAGGAAAGCATCTTCGACATCGTCTGGTCCGACGGGCCGCATCGCAAGGTGACGTACGGCGATGTGTTTCATCAAAACGAAGTGGAGCAATCCACATACAACTTCGACAAGGCGGATGTTCGGGTGCTGTCGGGACAATTCGATGCGCATGAAACCGCCTGTCAGAAATTGCTGCAGGACAGACTCGTGCTGCCGGCCTACGAGCAGATGGTGAGAGCCTCTCACACCTTCAATTTGCTGGACGCGCGGCACGCGGTTTCCGTCACCGAACGGCAGCGCTTCATTTTGCGAGTGCGCACGCTGGCGCGCGGCGTGGCCGAGGCCTATCGCGACACGCGCGAGGCGCTGGGATTTCCTTTGCTCAAGAACGCAGCTCAGCGAGTGGCGTGAATGAGCGCGCCCGATTTGCTGTTTGAAATTCTCAGCGAGGAATTGCCGCCGCGCACCTTGCCGGCATTGTCGCTGGCGCTGACCGAGGGAATAGCGCGCGGTATCGACGCCGCAAATGTGCCGCGCGGCAAGATTCGCGGCTTTGCTACGCCGCGGCGTCTTGCGGTATTGATAGAAGGATTGGCGCCGCAGCAGCCGGATCGCCAAGTGGAACGGCGCGGACCGCCGCTCGCGAATAGCTTCGATTCGGAAGGTAAGCCGGCCGCCGCCGCCATGGCGTTTGCCAAAAGTTGCGGTGTGCCTGTGGCGGAGCTGACCACGCTCACCACCGACAAGGGCGCCTGGCTGCAATTTCGCGGCCTGGAGCGCGGCGCCGCGACTACGACGCTGCTCGGCGGCATCCTGCAACAAGCAATCACGGCTTTGCCGATTGCCAGGCGCATGCGCTGGGGCGCGCACAGCACAGAGTTCGTGCGGCCGGTACACGGCGTCGTGCTGCTCTACGGCGAGTCGGTGGTGCCCGTCGAGATACTGGGCCTGACCGCGGACCGCATCACCACGGGGCATCGTTTTCATTCGCCCAAACCCTTGAGCCTCAAGACCGCCCGGAGCTACGAGAGCCGCCTGCGCAAGGCCAAGGTGATCGTGGATTTCGCAAAACGCCGCGAGGCGATTCGCGCCGGCGTCGAGGCTGCGGCCGCTGCGGTCGCGCCGGGCGCCCGCGCTCGAATTGACGATGCCCTGCTCGACGAGGTGACCGCCTTGGTCGAATGGCCGGTACCGGTGACGGGGCAATTCGAGCAGCGGTTCTTGAGTTTGCCGCGTGAGGTCGTGATCGCCACTGTACAAGACCACCAGCGCTATTTCGCCGTGCAAAATCCCGATGGCACGCTATCCCGCTGGTTCGTGACGGTCAGCAATATACAGAGCCGGGATCCGTCGCAGGTGCGCGAAGGCAATGAACGCGTGGTCGGGCCGCGATTGGGCGATGCGGCATTCTTCTGGCAGCAAGATCTGAAGATCAGCTTGAGTCAACATGCAGCGGCACTGGCGGGCATGACGTTCCAGGCCAGGCTGGGCAGCTACGCCGACAAAACTGCACGCATCGCAAAGCTTTCGGAGTTGATCGGCAGCCGCATCGGGGCAGGCGCGGACGTGCGGCGCGCAGCCGAGCTGTGCAAGGCGGACTTGATGACCGCCATGGTCGGCGAGTTTCCGGAATTGCAGGGCACGATGGGGCGCTACTACGCCGAGGCGCAAGGCTTCCCTAAAGACCTGGCGCTGGCGCTCGAAGAACACTACCGGCCCCGATTTGCCGGCGATGCCATACCGAGCACCAGCACCGGCCAGGCTGTAGCGCTGGCGGACAAGATCGACACGCTGGTGGGGATCTTTACCATCGAGCAGCGGCCGACGGGCGCCAAGGATCCTTTTGGCTTGCGGCGCGCCGCCTTGGGCGTGCTGCGCATTCTGCTCGAAGCCCGGCTGGATCTGGATTTATTCGAAATCTTGCATGCCGCGGCCGCCGCACAGCCGCTGCAGCGCGCGGCGGTGGTAATGGAGGTATACGATTTCATTGCCGAGCGCCTGCGCGGAATGCTGCTCGAACAGCCCGGCACGACCACGGAAATGTTGGATGCGGTGCTTGCGCTGCGCCCGGCATCGCCGCTCGACGGGGTCGCGCGCTTGGCGGCACTGAAAGAGTTTCTGCTGCTGCCCGATGCTGCCGTGCTCGCGGGCATCAACAAACGCATCGCGAATATTTTGAAGAAGACGCAGGTAAACAGCGTCGCGGTCGACCTTTCGGGTCTCACTGAAGAGGCGGAGCGCGGACTGCACCACGCGCTTGTCGCACTTAAGGGGTCGGTGCGCGACGCGACGCAGCAGCGCCGTTATGCGGAAAGCTTGCAAGCGTTGGTGGCATTGCGGGCGCCGGTGAACGATTTCTTCGATCGTGTCATGGTGATGGACGAGAACATCGGCCGTCGCAACAACCGCCTCGCCTTGCTGCGCGATGTGCAAGGCCTGCTCGGCGGCGTCGCCGACCTCTCGCGCCTGCCGGGTTGACGGAACGCATGCAGCTCATACGGTCGCTGATTTTTACCGCCTACATGATGGTCTCCGCACTGCTGTTCGGCGCATTCATGACGCTGTGCTTTTGGGCGCCGTACCGTGCGCATTTCGCGATTGCGCGCACCTGGGCGCAAATCTGTTTTTGGGTGCTGGATAAAGTGTGCGGACTCAATTTCAGCGTGGAAGGCCGCGAGCATATTCCGGCGGGAAATCACATCGTGATGAGCAATCACACATCCGCGTGGGAAACCATCGCCCAATTTCTGATTTTTCCGCCGCAGGTTTGGGTGTTGAAGCGCGAGCTGCTGTGGATACCATGCATCGGCTGGGGCCTGAAGCTGCTGCGTCCGATCTCGATCAACCGCAGCGCGGGGCACCGGGCCGTGAACCAGGTCGTCGAACAAGGCAAGGCGCGCCTGGCGGACGGCTTGTGGATCATCATTTTCCCGGAAGGCACGCGCGTGGTCGCAGGCGAGACGCGCAAATTCGGGGTGAGCGGCGCGCTGCTGGCGACAGAGACCGGCAAACTCATCGTTCCGCTGTCGCACAACGCCGGCGAGTTTTGGGTGCGACGAGGCATCGTGAAAAAACCCGGCACGGTTCGCGTGGTAATCGGCGCGCCGATCCCGGCCGCAGGCAAGAACCCGCGCGCACTCAACGAGGAAATCAAGCAGGCAATCGATGCGGGCCTGAAGCGAATCGCCGGAGTTGCCGCAGACAGCGCGGCATGAGGGTTCGCGGTCGCATGCTGTGGCGCGCGCTGTTTGCTTTTCTCGTGCTGCCCGGAATCGTGGCCTTTGCGGTTCCGCTAGCGCTGGTTGCCGAGCAACTGAACACATTTAGCCCGCGGCCGCTGGGCTTGTTGAGCTTCTTCGCCGGTGTCATCGTGCTGGTATGGTGCAGCGTCGTGTTCTACGTCTCCGGACGGGGCACCTTGGCGCCGTGGGCGCCGCCGCAACGGCTCGTCGCGGCCGGGCCCTACCGATTCTCACGCAATCCCATGTACGTGGGCGTGACGCTGATCTTGAGCGGCTGGGCCGTGCTTTTCTGGTCTCTCACCCTGATGGTCTACTGCGCCTTGGTGCTGCTGGCGTTTCATATCAGGGTCATTGTCGGCGAGGAGCCACAACTTAAGCGCAACTTTGGCGCGGACTGGGAATCGTACCGCGCACGGGTGCCGCGCTGGCTGTTCTGACCGCTACTGGTTTGGCAGCGGCTTCGGTGCTCCGGGAACGCCATTGGGCCGCGCTACGGCGAGCATCTTTTTATAAGCCGGTCGGCTTTCCACGCTGGTGCGCCAGGCAATGATGTGCGGGTACTGCGAAAGATCCGCCACATTGAATGCCTCGGTGATATTGGTGGGAAACAGCATCATGATGTCGGCAGCCGAAAATTGCGCGCCGCCGAAGTAGGGATGCTTGCTCAAAAAATCTTCCATAAATTTCAGCACCGCTTCGGTATCCACCAGCTTGTAGCCGCCGGCCGGGGTTTTCGGCTTGCCCTGGATCAAAGCCACACGGTAATCGGCGATCACGCGGGCGGCGAAAGACCCCTCGGCGAAGTGCATCCACTGCAGATAGTACGCATAGTCGGTGGAGTTCACGGCCGGTTCCAACCGACCGTTGCCTTCGCGCGCCAGGATCAATTCGATGATCGCGCCGGACTCCACCATCACTTGGTCGCCGATTCGCACCGTGGGAGCAACGGGCATCAGCGGACTGACATCATGGATGGTCTGCATCGAACCGGCGAGATCGCCGCGCTTGTATTCGAGCTTGTAGGGAACGCCAAGCTCCTCGCACAGCCAAACAATGCGCTCCGAGCGGCGGCCTTCCAGGTGATAAATGGTCAAGTCCAGCGGCGCTGCGGCGGACTTGGACGCGGCGGCCGCCTTCGACGGGGCCGCTGCGGCCGATCCGATTGCCGATGCCATGAGCGCTGCCATCGCGGCGCATTGAATTTGCTTGAGCATTGTCCCCCCAAAAATCCTCTTGGTTTTTCTGTCCGGCTCGAGCCGGCGGTTCAATGATAGTACAAACACTATCCGTCCAGGATATCGACATACGCCCGGTCAATGAGCTGCACCGGGCGGACGTTCAGTTTTTGCATGAGATCGTTGAGCACGCGAACACCGGCGGCCGGCGGTTCATCGACGCCGAGGACGGCTTCCAGCTCGAGAAAGTGACCCAGTCGCTCGACCCTATCGAGGTGCACGCGCGTCCTGCCGATGAGAAACAGCGTGCGGTGTTTTATGACCCGGCCAACCTCGCCATAGGCTTGCGACAGCAATTGCCGCAGCGAGTCAGGCGAGGAAACCGGCGATATGAAATACGTGGATTGCTTGGGGCCGGGTTGATTCGCGCGGCTATAGAATATGAGCTCGCCGGTGCCGTCGGCAAAGCAGCGCAGCTTCAGCCGTCCCGCAGCACAGCGAAAGAAGGTATCGTCCTGGGGGATCTCGATGGGCCCATGATCCGCCAGCGCTGCCGCCAAGGGAATGAGTGCGTCGACGCTATCGATGCGGGCTTTGATTTCAATATTGCGCGGCATGGTGATAGCGTAACCGCTCCATGAAAAGCTTCGTCAAGCATTGTGTATGCCTGGCTGCGCTGGCCGCCGTGCCCGGTGCCCTTGCTCCCGCGGTTGCGCACGCCGCTTCGCACCCGCCAAAAACACATCGTCTGGAAGCGACGCCGGCCACGGTGGCCTACGGTTATTACTGGTCGGAGGCGCCGCCGGTGCTGCGCATCGATTCGGGCGACATCATCGATGTCGATACCTTGCTCACCAACACCCCTGCGGGTCTGGCCAAGGCCGGGGTACCGGACGAGAAGATCCAGGCTTCCCTCAAGGCTATCGTCGGTGAAGTCACCGGCGAGCGCCGCGGACCGGGCGGCCACATTCTCACCGGGCCCGTGTACGTCGAGGGTGCGGAGCCCGGCGATGTACTGGAGGTCAAGATTCTGTCGATCGATCTGGCCATCGATTACGGCTACAACGGCTGCAGCGGCTTTCTGCCGGAGAATTGCGAGAGCGGCGTGCCCCTCAAGATTCTCACCCTTGATCGCAAGAGGATGACGGCCGAGTTCCTTCCGGGCATCGTGATCCCACTCAAGCCCTTCTACGGCAGCATCGGCGTAGCGCCCGCGCCGGAACTCGGCCGCGTCAGCAGCAATCCACCGGGCAGGCACGCCGGAAATCTGGACAATCGGGAACTCGTGGCCGGCAGCACTCTTTATATCCCGGTATTTGCGCGCGGTGCGCTGTTTGAAATCGGCGACGGCCACGCGGCCCAGGGAGACGGCGAGGTCGATCAAACCGCCATCGAAACTTCGCTGCGCGGCCGCTTGCAACTTAACGTGCGCAAGGACCTGAAGCTGACCTGGCCGCGCGCCGAAACCGCAACCGATTTCATCAGCATGGCGACCGATCCCGATTTAACGGTTGCCACCAAGGCGGCGATCCAGGAGATGGTGGAGTTCCTGGTGTCCGAGAAAAAGCTGACCCGGCATCAGGCCTACCAGCTGGTGAGTATTGCCGGGCATGTCGTCGTGACGCAGCTGGTCGACAAGCCCAACCTCGGGGTGCACGTGAAGCTGCCGAAGAGCATCTTCGGCAGCTTTGCGAAACCTACGCGATGAGCATGCTGAGGAGCGCCGTTACCGACATGGTCAGTGCGAATCCAATCAGGTAGGTAAAACCCACGGCGCAGAGTTTTGTGAACGTCAGCAGTCGCCCCTGTCCGTAGTAAACCCGCATGGCGCGATATACGTACCAGCCGCTATACAAGCCAATCATCGCAGCGACCCATTCGCCGATGCTCCAAGCCGACCAGAAGGCGATCCAACCGAGCAATGCTTGAATGAGCAGCAGCAGGAAGACTGCGGCATGGACGTGCAGGAAGAAAACCAAATGCTCCACGTAGTAGCGCCGCGGCCGCCAGTACAAGATCAGCATCACCAACGCCATCATCGGCACGAACAAGAACATCATTTTCGGTATGGTGGCGAAGAACGCGTGCTCGAGCGATACGCCGTTGTCTTGCTTGTTTCGCGCGCAGGACTGCCGCATCGAATTTTGCAGCCAAGCGAGCCAGCTGAAAGGGACCTTGATATCGTCGCAATCGTCAATATCGAGAATGGTGCTCCGCGACTTCCCCCTCGCCGCCGGGGCTTTGTCGGCGGCAGCACCCTGCGGGGCGGCGTTGCGGGGCGCCGCCGCGTCCGGTGCCGCAATGCTCGGCGGCACGCTGGTTTTTTCCGGTGTGGCCAGACCGAACGCAAAAAACAGCACGCTCAAGACGAGATAGAGGCGCACCGGCGGCAGGTAGCGCACGCGCCGCTCGGCAAAGTATTCCTGCGTCAATCTCCCGGGCCGCAACAGCAAGAGATACAGACTTTGCCATAGCCGGCCGTCCACATGGGTGACCAGGTGCCAGGCGTCGTGGAACAGGGCGCCGATGGAGCGCGCGCTCTCATGCGCATGTTGGCCGCAGGCTGAGCAGTAAGGGCCGGTTAACGTGGCGCCGCAGTTGCCGCAGTCGGAGCGCGGCGCGCTGTTATCCAAATACCACCACCAACTGCCGGCTGAGCGCGGCGGGAACCCCCGCCGGATCCAGCACCACGCTGGTCTCGCAGGCGTAGCCGTCGCTCGCGGAATCGACATCGGTATCGAGGCGCCACCAGGCGTCAGGGGCAAACGTGTAATCGTGGCGCTGAAACTGCAGTGTCCAGGTCAGCGAATTCGAGACTGCAGGCTTGGTCATCATTTGCATCAGCGGCGAGGGAATGCAATCGATCAGAGCGACGAGGTGGGATTCCGTGAGCGAAGCCTCGCCATTATGACGGAGGTAGACAATCGAGCGGCGCGACTTCAAGCCCGAGAACGGCCGGCTGCCCGCCGCGAAGCGCATGCCGAAATGTTGCACGAATGCCGGTGCGAGGCTGCCCGGCGCGAAGACGGCGTCCGGCAGATCTTCGACGGCGCGTACCGTGGCGTTCGTCTCGGTTGCCAACGAAATCTCGACGGTCCGCGGCGACCCATAAATTCCCGTAAATGTGGCGGCAATCTGCTCGGCGCTCCACAGGCGCGCGCAAGCGATCGTGACGGCCTTGCCGACGCGCAGGATCTCTGCCTGCATGTGCACCGGCCCGGGAAAGGCGGGGCCGACGAAAACAGTCTCGAGTCCGCGCAATGGACGATCCGCGGGCACCAGGCGGCGCATCGCTTCGTTGCCAAGGGCGGCGACCATGCCGCCAAAGGTGCCGCGTCCCTGCGACCAGTCCTCGCCAATGACTGCGCTCCAACCCTTGTCCACAGCTTGCATCGATGCAAGCGTCTCGGAAAATAGCATGCGCGCTCCAGCGGAAAATTCGATCTTACCGGGTGCGCGCCGCGTACTCTAGGGAGAGTCGGAACGAGGCTGGGGTCCGATGTAGTTTGCCGAAGGACGCACGATGCGATTGTCCTTGCGTTGTTCCACGATGTGGGCCGACCAGCCGAAGATGCGGGCCATCGCAAAGGTCGCCGTAAAGAAATCCTTGGGCAATCCCAGCGCCGAATAGACTATGCCTTTGTAGAATTCGAGATTGGCGCGCAGCGCTCGCTTCTTGTGAGCCGTCTGCGCGACGAAAGCCTCGTCCACCGCCTGCAAGGTTTCAAGCAGTTGCTTCTCGTAGGTCCTCGAGGCGATTTCTTCCGCCAAAACCTTGACGAGTTTTGAGCGCGGATCGACGACGCGATATTCGCGATGGCCCATGCCCATCACCAGCCGGCCACTGGCAAGACACCGCGCCACGAATTCCGCCGCTTTATCCCTGCCACCAACCTCCTCCGCCATTTCCAGCGCACCTTGATCGGCGGCACCGTGCAGCGGGCCATACAGCGATCCCATCGCCGCGGCCAAAGCGGATGCGGGAGGCGCTAACGTGGAGGTCACGACGCGAGCGGTGAACGTGCTTGCATTGAAGCTGTGATCGATCTGCAGAATCTGGGTCTGCTCGAAGATGCGCACGGCCGATGCCGCCGGCGCGCAGGAATGCAGCAGCTGCAGAAAGCGCTCGCCATAATGGCGGGTTTCGGGGTACGGCGTCGGCGCTCTTCCGGAGCGCAGTGCATGCAGCAGTGCGTGCGCCGTGGGCAATCGAGCGGCCACCACCAGTGCTTCCTGCTCATCGTCGCTGCGTCCGATTGTTCGTGTCGGCGCCTCCAGTGCCATCAACGGCATTGCGGCCTGCAGGGTGGCCATCGGATGGCCGCCCAGGCGCGCCAGCGACTCGAGGGCTTCTGCTACGCCTTTGGGCAAGCGGCCGGCGTCCCATAAGAATTCTTCGAACTGCTGTTGCTGCGCGGCGTTTGGCAGGTCGCCGAATACAACCAAATGTGCGACTGCCGCAAACGGGTATTTCACCAGCGATTCGATCGGATAACCGCGGTAATACAGGCGCCCGGCCTCGCCATCGACCAGGGAAATCGACGTGCTGTCGACGACGACGCCTTCCAGCCCTTTTTTGATATCCACTACCGCGTTCATAGCCCACCTCCGGTGAAATCAACTTAAGGCCTGGCAGGGGCCAAGACCAGACAGTGGAAGTGATGGAGCTATCAGTCCAGGGTATAAGTCGGGTTGGTCGGTTATCCTTGGCGTATGCAGATTGAACGTAATGAATTGCGCTGCTTTCACGCGGTGATCGAAGCGGGAGGCTTCAGCCGCGCGGCCGAACGGTTGGATCTATCGCAATCAGCGGTCAGCCAGACCATTGCCAATCTGGAACACCGGTTGGGCACCTCGCTGCTGCATCGGGGCAGCCCGCCGCAACCCACGGAAGCGGGGATTCGGCTGTTGCGGTTTGCGGAAACCATGCTGAACGAGGAGCGCGAAACGCTGGCCGACATTGGTCAAATCAAATCCGGTGCGCTGTCGACGCTGTCGCTTGCCCTCTCCCCGGCCGCCAACTCGCGCATGGGCGTTGCATTGCTCAAGGAATTTTGCGAGCGCAATCCGCTGACGCGGCTCAAGGTCGTCGTTGCACCTAGCCGCGAGATCGTGCATGGCGTCGCTGAGGGACGCTGGGAGCTTGGATTCGGTCCGTTCCATCACAATATGCCGGCGCACTTCGCGCTGCACCCGTGCTTCTCCGAGACGCGCCGCCTGATGATTGCTCGCGATCATCCCGCGCGCAGCGACCTGATGCGAGACCCTACAAGTACGATGCGAGAGTTGCCGCTGCTGACTTCATATCTTGACGAGACCGCTCGCCGCCCCACCGGCGAGCGGCTGCGTGATGCTTTTGGTTCCGTGTGGGAGGTCAGTCATATGGAATTGCGGCTGGCGCTGGTGGCCGACGGCAAAGGCGTCAGCTATGTTTCGGATTTGCTCCCTGCCGTGCCGTCGCAGTTAGTGCCTGTCGAGGGCTTGCCCTACTCGAATATCGATCGTCAAGTCGGCGCCTATTGCTTGAAGCACCGGCCCATGTCGCAGGCGGGAACCCGCTTTTTGGCGTTGTGCCATGAACGCTGGCCCAGGGAAATTCGTTTGCCGCGCGAGTCGTAGCGGGTGAACGCCTGCGGTTCGGCTAGAATTGAGTTTTGAAAAAATCATAATCTCCTCAGGAATAACCAAGATGAACACCAAGGATCTTTTCTCTCTCAAGGGGCGCGTTGCACTGGTGACCGGCGGCTCGCGCGGCATCGGCAAAATGATCGCCGAAGGTTTCATCGCGCAGGGCGCAAAAGTTTATATTTCGGCGCGTAAGGTCGAGGCCTGCAATCAGACCGCGCAGGAACTATCCAAAGGCGGCGGCACCTGCATTTCGATTCCCATGAATATTTCGACCCTGGCGGGCGTCAGTTCGCTCGCCGCCGCGGTCATGGCGCGGGAGCCCAAGGTGGACATCCTGGTGAACAATGCGGGCGCCGCATGGGGTGCGAAGTTCGATGAATTTCCCGAGGAGGGCTGGGACAAGGTGCTCAATCTGAACGCCAAGACGCCGTTCTTCTTGACCCAGGCCATGGCACCCGCATTGCGCAAGGCGGCTAGTTTCGATCGCCCCGCCAAGGTGATCAACATTGCCTCGATCGACGGCATTTACCTCACTCACCAGGAAACGTATTCGTACGTCACCAGCAAGGCCGGCCTCATCCAGCTGACGCGACTGATGGCTGCGCGGCTGGTAAAGGACAACATCTATGTCACCGCCATTGCGCCGGGCGCCTTCAAGTCCGACATGAACAGGGACGCTCGCGACCGCGGCGATGAAGTGGCCAAACGTATTCCGTCGCGCCGTATCGGTACCGATGAAGACATGGCCGGCGCCGCCATTTTTTTGGCCTCGCGTGCCGGCGACTATGTCATCGGATCAACACGTGACGGTGGACGGCGGCGTCGCCTTTGCAAGCCGGCACTGCGCGATCTCGCAGCGGGCGAATAGCTTACGATGCAGACAGCGGCCGCCATGCTTCACTACGAGACACACCTGGCGCCGATTTATTCCTGGATGCTGGGTGATATTGAAGCCGCGTTTGCGCGCAGCGCCGCGGAACTCGAGGAGTTGCGGCTGCCGCCGGCGGCCGCTGCCGTCGCGGTGGATCTGGGCGCTGGGTTGGGCTTGCATGCCTTAGCGCTCGCGCAATCGCGGCTTCAGTGTCACGGCAATCGACAGCAGCGAATTGTTGCTCGACGAATTGCGCTCGCGCTGCGCAGCACTGCCGATCGTCGCACTCACACGCGGATCTTCTGGATTTTCACCACTTCGTGAAGCGGCAGCCGGCCATCATCGTGTGCATGGGCGACACTCTGACGCACCTGCCGAACGTCGCGCGGTTGAAGTTCTGCTCGCCGCCGTAGCGGGGTCGCTGGCGCCGGGCGGCGTGTTTGCCGCGACGTTTCGCGATTACGCGACCAAGATGCTCGAGGGAAATCAGCGATTCATTCTGGTGCGCGCCGATGAGCGCAGGATTCTCACTTGTTTTCTCGAGTACAGCCAGGATTTCGTCACCGTCCATGATGTGTTGACAGAGCAGCAGGACGGTGCATGGCAGCAGCGCGTGAGCAGTTATCCCAAACTGCGGCTGGCTCCGGAATGGGTGGCTTCCAAATTCATAGCACACGGGCTTAAGATTCGCCGCAGCGCCACCCAAAGCGGCATGGTGCGCATCGTCGGCGTCAAAACCTGACCCCGCGGTTCCGCTATTGTCGCGTGCGCTGTTCGATGCGCTTGGCCAGTTCATCGAGGCTGGCATCCTCTTCTATCGATATTTCCAGGGCGTCGTCCTTCGGCACTTTGGGCGGCGTCTCGCGCCTCTGGATCTTGGGGGGTGGCGGGGCGATCCGCTCCTCCGGCAGCGGCGCGGCAAGCGTCGGCTGGACCCAGTCTTTCTTTTGCGCCACCCAGCGTTCGTAGCGGTCGAAATTCCACATTCCGGCCTCGCCGCCGGTCTGCAGAACATTGGCTATTTGGCTGAATTGTCCGCCGCGAATCGTTCCCTTTGCAGCGGCGCTCGGCAGCAATATTTCGCACACCGGAACGCGCAGACGGTATTCGGCCGAGGAAATCCAGCCGCTGGCAGACCACGCCGACGAAGCAATCCGCGAGTTGCGCGCGGATGCCGCCCTGGATCTCCGCCGGGAACGACATGCAGATCCGGGTCAGCGCTTCGGCGCAGGTCGCAGAATGCATGGTCGCAATGACCAGGTGTCCGGTCTCGGCCGCGCTCAAGGTCAGGCGCATGACCTCGGGAGTACGCATTTCGCCGATGACGAGGACGTCGGGATTCTCGCGCAAAGCATCGACCAGGGCCTGCTCGTAGCTCGGCGAATGCGTCGGAATCTCTCGCTGGCGTGATGAATGACCGCCGATTGGTGAACAAATACTCGATAGGGCTTTCGATGGCGATGATATTGCGGCTACTGGATGATTGATTTCCTCGACCAGCGCGGCCAGCGTCGTGGACTTGCCGCTGCCGGTCGGGCCCGATATCACCATCAAGCCGGTTGTCATGTCCGTCAGCCGCTTCAAATCCGGGTGCAAGTTGCAGGCGCGCAAATTGTTTTGAAACGACTCAACAGCCGCACCGCCATCGCCACGCCGCGCAACGTCTGGAAAATATTGATGCGGCAGCGCACGCCCGCAATCGTGCGGGAAACATCCGCGGACCCTCGACTCAGAAATTGCGGCCAGCCATCGTTGCCCAGCAGCTCGCGCGCCGCCTGCACGAGAACGGCCGCCCGGCGATGCTGGCTGCCGATCGCGGAGAGCTGGCCGCGGACGCGCACGACCGGGGCGGTATCCGCTTCGATGTGCAGATCGCTCGCGCCGAGCTCGCGACCCTTTCGAATCCACTCTTGGACAGTCATGCCGGTATCATACTGCGAGTTGTGAGTGCAGGCGCCGTAAGCTGGTTTGGTTAGCGAGTGATCAGGCCGCGCCGCAGCAAGCGGCGGCGGGTCAAGCGGGCAAGTCCCGCAGCGTCGACAACCTTTTGCCATAGATGGCGAACGGCGCGCGCGCCTTTGCCGTAGCGGCTGGGACGCCCCTGCGCCAGCGTGGGTATGGTCTGAAACAAGAGCAACGCCCACAGCTGCGTGATTTTCTCGACGCTGAACGCCGCGCCGCGTAGCCGGCCGTGCTCGATCATCGCCCGGTATAGTCCCGGCTCGCGCTTCAAGCGCAGTACAGCCGCCTCCGCGTCGGCGAGATTGCGCACGGCCAGATAATCGAGCGGACTCTCGCGCAGTTCTTCGAAGGCGTAATCCGGGCTCAACAACGCGGGTATGCCGGCCTGCCAGGCGTTGACCAGCTTGCTCGCAGGCTTGGTCCGTGCGTGGCCGCGCCGTACCGCCAACACCAGGTCCACCTCGCGGTAATCGTGAAACCGCGTGCGGATGGGATGCGCGAAGGAATCGTCGAGCACCGCGTCGTCGTCGAACACCATGCCCTGTGCACGCAGGAATTCCAGCCAGCGCGCACTGCGAAATTCCGGGACGAGGTTGCCGACAAAACCCTTGTAGGCGATGCGTTCCATCCGATCGCCGCGCTCAGGATCGCGCGGCAGCAGCCCCGGCTGGGGCCAGTGCGGCATGAAGAATGAACGGCGACCGTCCGCGTAGTAGCCGTTCTGCAGAACCTCGAAGTCGGCGTAAGTACAGGCCCTGAAATCCGCCCGCACACCGACCAGCACCGGAGTTGCGCCGCGTGGCAGGCGCTCGAGAAGCAGGCGCTGATCTTCCTTGTGGTAAACGATGATTCCGGCGCGTGGCGCTTGATCGCTCAGGGTGAGCGGATAGCCCGCGTGGCAGAGCCGCTTCCAGGTCTGCACGATCCACACTTCGCGCGCGCGGCGCAGATCAGTCCAGTCCCGATCCGGATCGAGCGTCAGAGCGCGCTCCAGGGTGATTGCCTTGGGCTGCAGGAAAAAATGTACCGGCAGTGCGGGTTGGATGCCATCAATCATTGGTGCGAATTCTCAAAAATTCGACTGAACGAAGCTCTCCAGGCGCGCGCGAATCTCCCCGGAGTTTCGCGATTTTGACATGATGGCTCGATACGCGAGCGCCGCTTCGAAATGGCCCCTGTTGCGCGAGGCTGCGGGTTGTCGCATCGATTTCAGGAATCGGGATGTTTCCAGAACCAGCTGCTGCGCCGCCGCCGGCAAGCTGGCCGCGGGTACGCCCACCGGTAGGCAGCCGGCATACGCGCATTCCGTATATTTCAGGAATTCCAAATTTGCCCGGGACGGATCAACAAAGAAATATTTGTAGCCGCTGATGAATTTTACGAAGTCGTCGAAAATAAGGTTGTGGCGCCTTGCTTCGCCGATATTAGGATATCCGGGATGCTCAAGCAGGTCGAAATTGCGGCGGTACCTGGGCATTAAATAGCGCAGCCGGTACACCCTCGCTCGACGCGGATACTTGCGGCCGCTGAGCGCGCCGCTCAGGAGCGCGCGGTCCAAGCGCGCACTGAAGCTCGTCAACTCGAGCGGTTGTTCCGCCTCCGCCACATAAGGATAGGGGAGTACGAGCAATTTGGGATTGAATTTCTCCACCACCATTTTCAGCCATTCGCTGGGTTGGTAGGGAGAGAGAATTGCAACGTTTGGCACCCGGCAGTGCGTTTCAACCAACCCTGCGTAGGCGGATTTGTATCTGCCATAGTTGCCGCGAACCCAGTACGGGTCCACGACCTTCAACAGCACCGGCGACTGTTGGCGCTCTATGACCTCCTGGACGATGCCCACCTCGCCCGCGGTTAGATTGTTGTCGATGATCAACGCATCCCCGGACGCAGGCCCGCGGAGCGAGCTCACTCCGGAACAGGGTAGCAGCAATGATTTCGCGTACTCGGGTCCGGCGTCCCTGCACATCAAACTCGCAAGCGTCGCATTTTCACCCGTGATGAACCGTAGCTGCATGCTTTGGCCGTGGCCCTTGGGTCAACTCGTCAGGCATTGCGGGTCGAATGCGTATTCACCGCGCAGCCACGCGGCTATTTCCTGCGCGTACGGATCGGTTGTCTGCGCCCCATAAACATCGAGCAGGCTGCGCCGCATCTGTGGATCGAGCTTCGCGAGCCCCGTATCCTGCAGCAGGTCGATGTCCTCGAGCAGACGTTGCGCGAGCGGCTGGCCGCACAGGCTCGCGCAAATCTCACGCAGAGCCTGCCGCCGTTGCGGCGCTGATGCCGGCGCCAACAGACGCCGATATCCCAACAGCGCAATGCGCGACAGGTGCGGCTGATTCATCGGATTGATGGCGAGACCGGCAACCCGATCCGCGGGCAGCCGCCATGAGCCGGCGGCAGGATCGAGATAGAGATGGTTGGTGCGCGTTCTTGCATCATTGGCGATGTGATTATCCCAGATAAACGGGCGGCGCCCGATGATCTCCGCAACGTCGCGCAGATGTTCGGGCGAATAGCCATCTGAAATGATCTTCTCGCCGGTCCAAAAGAATTCGATGCGGGCGTCGACGATGCGGCCCAGATCCCGCAAATAAGCCGCGGGCGGCGGCCCGAACTCGCGTGCGAGGCGCACATCGTACGAATAGTACGTGGGGCACGCGATGAAGCGCGCGGCCGTACTCCAAGAACACACATCCAGGATCACCCTGCCCTGCAACTCGGCGAGTTCTTGAATGTCGCCGCGCATATCGTCGAACAGGATGCAGAGCAAGTCGGCGCCGATTTCGTTTATTTGACGCACCTTCGCGCGCAGCAGTGCCTGCGCGTGGTGGTCGTAATTCAGGTAAATCTCGAATGGGGTAAGTCCGATCCCGAAGGAGATGTCGAGCTTCCGGCACTGCCCCGCAAGCTGCGATAGGTGCAGCATAGCCTCTGCGGGCAACGGCTCGCGCCAGCGCCGGCGCAGGAACGCGTCAGCCTTCGGTGCGTAGATGTAGAACTCAAATCCATTGTCGCGCAGGAATTCGGCGCCGCCGAAGCGCTCCTGCCAACCCCAGGGCCTACCGAAGAAACCCTCGATCACTCCGGCATTGATGTCGGTGTTCACGCGTCCCGGTTCTAGCGCGACTGCTAATGCCGCGTGATCCCAGGATACCGGAGGAGGCGGGCGTTGGTCGCATGCAAATAAC
The DNA here is from genome assembly GCA_963787695.1 of uncultured Gammaproteobacteria bacterium. Lineage (GTDB taxonomy): Bacteria > Pseudomonadota > Gammaproteobacteria > Steroidobacterales > Steroidobacteraceae > Bog-1198. The sequence goes on along the minus strand of CAWBDX010000002.1, from coordinate 2,022,261 downwards.
ACGCGCAGGCAGCGGCCTGCAAACCGCGCCTGTCTAGGATGGTCAGTCGTCCCCGTGTGTAGCTGATCAGCTTGCGCTCGCGCAGCGACGAGGCGGCGTGGTTAACACCTTCGCGGCGCACACCCAGCATGGCGGAAATCAGTTCCTGAGTGATACAGAACTTTTCGGACTCTGCTCGATCGCCCGTGACCAGCAGCCAGCGCGCGAGCCGCGCAGTCACGTCATGAAAGCTGCTGCAAACGGCAGTCTGTGCCAGCTGGGCCATCACCACATAGAGATAGCGGCTCAGCAGTCTTCGCAGCCGGGGGCTGCGTTTGAACTCGCGGCAGAATAATGGCGCGGCGATTCGCCACGCCGGACCTGCGCGATTGACCAGCGCGCGCTGTGATCCAATATTGATGCCGAAGGCAACCGAGATCCCCAGCGCGCCCTCATCGCCGATGACTGCGACTTCGAGAGTGTTGCCGGCAGCGGTTGGGGCGAGCAGCGAGACGGAGCTGCCGGCGGGGAAGTACACGTGGCAAATGCGCTGCCCGGGTTCGCGCAGCACCTCGGCGGATTTCAGTTCAACGGGCTGGCAGGCCGCGAGCAGGCGCTTACGATCCTGCCGGGGCAAAAGTTCGAGAAGGCGATTTTTCGCCATCTGTGGGGATGTTTCGGGTGACACGGGCACGGTCTCTCTGTTGTTGCCGAAGATGTCCAGAACTAGCGCGACTGAATCGCGTCCTGCGATCGGACCATCGCTCCCGGCTACCAGCCTCGGGTTTAAGACCAACCCAAGCTCGACCGTTGCAATCGTCGCAATGAATGTAGCACATCATCCGTCGTCAATATGTTGGATCACCCCTAAAAGCAGGGTTTCCACGCTGTTTCTGCACTCGCGAGGATTGCTGATTCGCCCGCGCGGTTCCGGTTTTCGGTATTCGCACGTATCTTGTATAGGGGTGTGATTCCCTACGGAGGTCACGGGCGAATGGCAGATGCGGACCATCAGCAGAAAGCGCCTGGCAAACAGGCTGCAACGCATCTGGAATCGACCGCCGCTGCGGTATCGCAATTGTTTCGCGAGCACAACCGTGTGCTGGTGGCTTACCTCACATCCCGCCTGCGTTCCGAACAGGAGGCGAAGGAAGTGGCACAGGAAGCCTACGTCCGTCTATTGCAGTTGCAAGAGCCAGACAGGCCAAGCTTGTTGCGCGCGTATCTGTTCAAGACAGCCACCAACCTCGCCATCGACCGCCTGCGGCATCGCACGATCCAGCACCGAGTGCAAGAACAGCCCGAGTTATTCGAGGACTTGAATGCTACTCGCGGCGAATTGGATGACCCCGCCAAACAATTATTGGCGCGCGAGCAGGCCGACCTGCTTCTAGGGTTTCTGCGGGAGTTGCCGAGCAAGTGTCTGCAGGTGATTGACCTGCATCGCGTTGAGGGACTCCCGCAGCACGAGGTGGCGGTGCGCGTAGGGATTTCCGAGCGCATGGTCCGCCGTTATGTGACCTACGCAATGATTTACTGCCACTTGCGTTTGGATGGTATGCCGGCCGATCAAGTACGACAGAGGGTGTCGCTGTGAGTAACCGAGATCCGACAGCATCTGACATCGCGCGACTGCGGGACGCCGGCGAATGGATTCAGCGTCTGAACGAGTCGGACGCGCAAGCGGTTGTCGATGAGTGGCTGCAATGGTGCAGAACGGATCCTAAGAATCTGCCGGTATTCGAGCAAATGCAGCGCGTATGGAATGCGCTGCCTCAAGCGAGGAACAGGGGCCTGCATTCGCCCCAGCCCGTGGCGCCTCTCCAGCATCGCAATCGGCTCATTGCGCTGGCCGCAAGCGTTGTGCTGCTTGTGGGTGTGGCGGCATGGCTCGCCATTGGTTATTCCCAAGCCCAGGTGCTTGACACGGCGATCGGCGAGCAGCGCCACATCACTCTGGCCGATGGATCAGAGCTTTATTTGGCGCCGAATTCTCGTCTCAGCACCCGCTTCACACTGACGCGACGCGATGTGCGATTGGAAGGTGGGCAGGCGTTCTTCGCGGTCGCGCACAGCTCGCTGCGGCCGTTCATCGTGCACGCCAATGGTCTGACCGTGACGGCCGTAGGCACCGCGTTTGATGTGCGGATTGGCCCTATCGGCACCGTGGTGACGGTCGGCGAAGGCCGGGTCAATGTGGCGCAGGGCAAGGATGTGGCGGGTGATCGTCCCGGCACTGTTACCGAGACTGTTCGCGCCAGCGTCGGCCAGCGAGTGACATTTTCCAAATCCGCGCAGCGGCTGAGTGTGGCAAGCGTTGACCCCAGGGCAGCCGGATCATGGCGCGACGGGAAACTGCAGTTTCTCGGCGAGCCCTTGGTGGACGTCGTCGCTGCTGTCAATCGTTACAGTGCGACACGAATCGTGGTGGCGCCCGCGTTCCAGCAGACCCGCTTCACCGGCACGGTATCGGCGGCCGGTGTCCGCGATTGGCTCGGGGCTCTGGAGCAAATTTATGCCGTTGAAGTGGTCGACCAAGGCACCAATGGAATACTCATTCGATCGCGAGGCGCCGATGGCATCACGAAGTAAACCGGTGATTCGGCGGGCGGCGCTCGCCGCCTTCGCGTTAACCCTGGCGTGGCTTTCGGTGGCGCGCGCGGACGAGATACTCGACCGGAATGTTCCGTTTCATATCTCGGCATCGCCGCTCGCCAGCGCGCTGATTGAATTTTCCACGCAGAGCGGGCTGCAGGTTGCCGCCGCCGACGCGGAGGTTTCGCATTTGAATGCGAACGGCGTGAACGGCACATTCCCCGTTCGCGCGGCATTGAGCATGTTGCTTCACGGCACGGGCCTCGAGTTCGCGCGCGTCGGCGCTGAAACGGTGGCAATTCGCACGGCATCCGGGCCGGCCGCGGGGGGCGTGATCCGCGCGGACGGCTCCGGCGCCGCGGCCCGGACGCCTCTGCCCAAGCCGCCGCCGCCGGATCCCGGCGTGAACGAGAGCGCAGCGCCGGAGATTCCCGATGTAACCGTGACCGCGCCGCGACCGCCCACCGACGCCGAGTTGGCGGGAGGCAGCCTGGATCAATTCATCATGCACCATGCCACGGTGCACAACTTCAACACAGGTAATCGCGGCAACCTTGCGCGTTGGCGCGGCGGCAGGCAAAGCATTTGCCCGCTGACCACCGGGCTCGACCCAGGATACAACGCCTTCGTGACGGCGCGGCTTCGCGCGCTGGCGGCGTACGTTGGCGCGCCGCTGCAGTCGGATCCGCAATGCAAAAATAACGTGCAAATTGTTTTTGCGGCCGACCCTGAGGAGCGCATGAAAGACATCGTGAAATGGGCGTCAGTTTACTTTCGTACACGATACTCGGGGATGAAGCAGCTGCTGGGCTACAGAAGCGATCACGCGATTCAGGGCTGGTACATGACAACTAGTGGCGGCTCCCAGGTCTTGAATACCGACGTGGGACTACTGCGGCTCAACCTTCTGCCCATTTGGCCACAGATCGCCCCGCGTACGCGCGGTGCTGACACGAATGGGATCGGCATCGTCATCCTGTTCGTCGACACAACCAAGGTCGCCGGCTACTCCGTCGGAACGATAGCCGACTATCTGGCGATGTTGACCTTGTCGGTGGTGCAATCGCCGGACTTTTGCGACCCGCTGCCGAGCATCCTGGATTTGATGTCATCGAGTTGCGGCGCGCGTGAAAAGCCTGTAACGATGACCGCCGGCGATTTAGCCTTCTTGAAGGCGCTGTATTACCTCAACACCGGGTTGGGCCGATCGCTTTCGAGTTTCCAAATCCAAGACAATATGCTGCGTCAGTTCGGTCGGCGTTAGCCTGCAGATAGCGGCGGCGCCAGCCTGATGAGGCAACCCAGCGCCGCCAGCACCACCAAGTAGTACAGCGTCGCGGGATGACTTGGCGCCGGCGGAATATCCTTGGTAAAAGCACGATAGCCTGCGCCTAAGGCCACCAGCAGAAATGCGGGTTGAGCGAACAGTGCTGCGAACAGCACCGCGGCCGCCGACAGAATGATGCGTTCCGATTTGTCGAGCGCGGCGATCGCCTGCCCGCCATCCAGCACCCAGACCGGGATCAGATTCAGCACGTTGAGCAGCGCCGATAGACTGGCAAGACCCGCCCACAGGGCCTCGCCGGTTTGCATCCAAAGCAAAGCGCACACCGCCGCTCCAATGCAGCCCGCCATAGGGCCTGCGAGGCTCACGAAGGCTCGCGTCTGCGTCGACACCCCGAGAGCGGCCCAGCGAACGTAAGCGCCAAGTCCCGGCAGAAACACCGGCATGTCCGCAGGCAGACCCCGACGCCTGATGGCGATGAAGTGGCCCATCTCGTGCACCAAGATCAGCACCGCGAAGCCGATGCCGAACTTCACGCCATATAGGGCCCAATAGAACGCGATGAATGTTCCGAGGCTGAGCAGAAATTTCAACTTGAACAGCGAGAGAAGCAATTTCCCTTTGGCGAGAAGAATCGTCAGCGGCGCGAGCGGCCCCAGTTTCCTGGCCCAGGAATGCCGAGCATCGACGCTCGCGGCGCCCGCCAAATCATTCAGCCGCTTGGCATTGCCGCGAACCCATTGCGCCTGCGCCGAATCCGGCGGCAGCAGTTCGAGCGCCTGCAGCCAAACATCTCGCGCCTCGGTGTACTTGCGCCCCTCTTCATGCATGCGCGCGCTGCCCGCCAGTTGTTCGAGCGTTGCGGCATGCACCAGCGTATGGCAACTGCTGCACATCAAGGCATTTGGCTTAAGATCGGCCGCGCAGCTGGAGCACTCCCGATTCAGATCAGGCGATGGGGAGGACACGGGTTGGTCTGGAGCGTCCTAGGTATCAGGCAGTCGCCGCTGGCACTGGGTCATTGATCGGACCCCGGATACTAACCTGCCTGGCGGCGGTCATCCGCCACGCAATGCGAATGCCGACGAACAGGATGATCAAGCCAATAACGCCCTGCATCGGGTTGGAAAGTCCAAGGAATGGCGAGACCAGTCCAATCAGCGCAAGTGTTCCCACAGCCTTCGCAACGCTCGGTTTGGGCGCGTCACTCGGGGACTCGCTTGACAGGCTCTGCGCCTGTGCGCTGCCATGCTTCATGTGTTGCGACAGCGCTATGGGGACAGCCGCCAAGGACACGGCGGCGTAGGTCAGCAACACGGCCGCGACCTGGTAGCGGCGTCCGCCGACGCCTCCTGAACCCAGGAGAATGGCCTTGCCGACGATGTAGCCGACGGCGAGCGAAATCAGGCCGGCAATCAAACCCGTGGCGAGCGCAAATCCGACATAAGTTCCGAGGCCCAGGATTGCGCCGCCGACACCGAACAAAACTCCGCGGGCAAACGCCGTGTGCGAGTCTTTCGGCAACTGCTCTTTGATTCGCTGCGCGCACTTCGAGCAAGCCTTCGCGCCATTGACCTGGTAGTAGGCGCCGCTGATCGCCTGCCCGCACGCCTTGCAGGTCCCGCCGGCGTCCGAGGAATACTCGGCCGTCTTAAACTGCGGCACTGCGTCGCTCATACCTTCTCCGTAAGTGAACGCCGGCTAAATATCCAGATTCGACACGTGCAGGGCATTCTTCTCGATGAATTCGCGCCGCGGTTCCACGGCATCGCCCATCAGCGTCGTGAAGATATCATCGGCCGCCACGGCATCGTCGATACGCACCTGCATCAGCCGGCGCGTTTCGGGGTTGATGGTCGTGTCCCAGAGCTGGTCGGCGTTCATCTCGCCCAAACCCTTGTAGCGCTGAATGCTCTGGCCCTTCTTGGCCTGCTCGAACAGCCAGGCTATGGCGATCTTGAAGCTCGACACTTCTTGCTTCTCCTCGCCGCGCTGCACATAAGCACCGGGTCCCATGAGATCGCTCAAGGTTTGCCCAAGCTCGGCGATGCGCAAATATTCCGCGGAATCGAAGAACTCGCGGGGTACGTGTTTCTCGGAGCTCAAGCCATGTTCGAATCGCTGCAGATCGATCCGATGGCCGCCGGCGGCCAGGGTTTCCACGCTCACGCGATAGCGGCGCGAAACGTCGTCGCGGGAGTTCAAGCGCTGTTCCAGAAGGCGGCACCAATCCTTCAGCGAATCGATGCGATCGAATGCGGCCGTCGTCAACGTCGGGACGTACAGCAGTTGCTCCAGGAAGCGCTCATCGTAGCGCCGCGCCCAGCGCGTCACGATACCCTGCACTTCCACATACTTGGTCGCCAGGGATTCCAACCCCAGTCCGGACAAGGCCGGCGCCTCGGCATTGACATGCAGGGCAGCGCCGTCGACGGCGGTGTTCAGCAGCAAGGCATTCAGTTCCAGGTCATCCTTGACGTACTGTTCTTGCTTGCCCTTTTTCACCTTGTACAAGGGAGGCTGAGCGATGTAGATATGACCACGCTCTATCAATATCGGCATTTGGCGATAGAAGAACGTTAGCAGCAGGGTTCGTATGTGCGAGCCGTCGACGTCGGCGTCAGTGTTGTGGCAGCACAGGCCACCCATACCGGCGATGAAGTTTTCATCGCCGTCGACCGAAAAATCGTAGACGTTGCCGTTGCCCGCCGGTACTTCTTCGATATCGAGAATCGGCAGCGCCATCAGATCGCCGTCGATGAGCTGAAAATCTCGCTTGCCTCCCAATCGGGGCGAAGCCAGGAACTCCATGAGTTCCGCGGCACCGGCATGATCCTGCCAAACACCGCGCAGTACTCGCAAATCTTCCTTTGCGGTGACGCTGATGATCCAATGCCGGTGTTTGGTCTCGCATGGCTGACCGCGTACTTCACGAATGATTCCGTCGGGCTCCCGCTCCGAGATTGACGCAACCACGCCCAACGAACTCATCGCATAAACAATGCCACTCGCAATGTCGTATGACGAGGTGCCGAACGCGATTCGATTCTTGCAGGCAGTGCCATCGCCCAGCAGATAGCCGCGCAGAAAGGCAACTCGCAGCTCCTCAGACACGTTGAATACCAGATCCGGAATCTTCTTCGTGGTGGAGTCGGCATCTGCAAAGCCGAACACGTACTGCCATGCCAGGGCGGCCACGCGATTAACCAGCTTGAGCTCCGTGCAGCGCTGCGGCGATGAATAAGTGACAGCGGGCAGTCCGAATACGCCAAAGAGCTTCTTGGCCATCTCCTCTGCAAAGCGTTGATTGCCCTTGCCGATCGAAAGTCTGATTCCGTTCCGATCCGAGCAGGAGCCCTCCGCGAGGTAGAAGCCGAGCAATCCTAAGAGCTCCTCGTTGACGGCAATGAATCTTGCAATGCCGCTTCTTCCATGGTGCTCCGGGGTCAGCAGCAGATCTTCGCGGGCAGCAAACCACTCCAGATCCTCATCATCGAGGTCACACAGCCGCGTGTAGTCGCGAACCATATTTCGACCGGAGCCGGTGTATTGTTCTTGCCAGGTCCGTTCCAAGCGGCTGGGCGCGGCCGAGGTTTTCTCCAAAACGTGCTGCGCATTTGCGCCGATGGCGTCAAGATACGCCTCGAAATGTGGCAGCGTTGGGCGGGTCAATCCCTTCTCCGAGTCGTAGAAGGTGACTGGCTGCCGAATACCCACGGTTGCGAAAAGAGCGCGATTGGAGATGCCGCTGTCGCGGCGAATCTCTGCCAGTTCCGTACGTAACTCCGACGGAATCTCGACACGCGGGTCGGTCAGCTGCGGCTGCTGCTTGTGCCTGGCGAGGACGGCAGCCTTGAACCAATCTTCCACGGCCGGGCCACGAACCCAGATCTGCCGCGAAGCTTCCGGCACTGCATGCAAAGCGCGCAGCAGATCGATGCGCGCAGGGGCAGCGACCGGGAAGCGGATACGAGATGGCGCCACGACCCGGTCATTCACACGCAACTGATCGCCGCGCTTCAACTTTAGCGCGCCGTTCTCATGCACAAAAACGCTGTGGCTGGAAGTGACCCGCACGCGGCGGCCGTACGCAGTGCGTACCTGAAAAAGTTTCTCGTCCAAGGGGTGACGAATGACGGATTTGATGCGGCGAAAGCGCACCGCGTGATCCTGGAGTCCGAAGCACAGGACCTCGCCAAGCGCGTCGCTCGAAAACTTGTCCACGCCGCCGCTCGGCGCATGCGCGGCCAGAGCGCCATCGATGAACGTTCCGATCCTAACCATGCGCACGCCGCGGTGGTCATCCCGGACGAAGACATGTTCGTCGCCGTCCACGCTCATGATGATGATGCGGTGATAGCGCAATTTATCGACGTTGAAATCGTCGCGCCCGATGCCGCAGCCCAAAGCCGTGATCAGCGTGCCGACTTCGGCCGAGGCCAGCATTTTATCGAAGCGAGCTTTTTCGACGTTGAGGATTTTTCCTTTCAGCGGCAGGATGGCTTGGGTGCGCCGGTCGCGGCCCTGCTTTGCGGAACCGCCGGCCGAATCGCCTTCGACCAGGAACATTTCCGAGAGCGCGGGATCCTTTTCCTGGCAGTCGGCAAGCTTGCCAGGCAAACCCGCGATATCGAGAGCGCCCTTGCGGCGGGTCATCTCGCGCGCTTTGCGCGCGGCCTCGCGCGCGTAAGCGGCTTCGAGGATTTTATTGACGATGGCGCGCGCCTCCTGCGGATGTTCCAGCAGGAATTCCTCCAGGCGCCCGGCGACCGCGGATTCAACCACGCCTTTGACTTCCGATGAGACCAGCTTGTCCTTGGTCTGCGAGGAGAATTTCGGATCCGGCAATTTCACCGACAAGTATGGCGGTCAGTCCCTCGCGCGAATCATCGCCGGTGGTCTGAATCTTCTCCTTTTTCGCGGCGAGTTCTTTCTCGATGTAATTATTCAGCGTGCGCGTCAATGCGGCGCGATAACCGGCGAGATGTGTGCCGCCGTCTTTCTGCGGAATGTTGTTCGTGTAGCAGAACATGCTTTCCTGGTAGGAATCGTTCCATTGCATCGCGACTTCGACTTGCGTGTTGCCATCGCGGGTTTGAAACCACAGCACCGTGTCGTGCATCGGCGTCTTGCTGCGATTCAAATGCGTGACGAAAGCCTTCAAGCCGCCCTCGTGCTGAAACACTTCGGATTTCTCGTCGCGCTCATCCACCAGCTCGATGCGCACGCCGGAATTGAGAAACGACAATTCGCGCAAGCGCTTCGCGAGCGTGTCGTAGTTGAATGAGATGTGGGTGAAAATCTGCGCGCTGGGTTTGAAGCGCAGCGTGGTGCCGTGTTCGGCTGGTATCGCCGATGGCCGCCATCGGCGCCTGCGGCTCTCCGAGGCGATATTCCTGGCGATGCAATTTGCCGTCGCGGCGAATATTCAATTCCAGAAAATCGGACAGGGCATTGACCACCGAGATACCAACGCCGTGCAGACCGCCGGAGACTTTGTAGGAGCTGTCATCGAACTTACCGCCGGAGTGCAGCACGGTCATGATGACCTCGGCTGCGGAGCGCCCTTCCTCGGCATGGATATCCACCGGTATTCCGCGGCCGTTGTCGGTACACGGTGACGGACTCATCGGCGTGAATGGTCACTACGACGCGATCGCAATGATCCGGCCAGCGCCTCGTCGATGGCGTTATCCACAACCTCGAAAACCATGTGGTGCAGGCCGCTGCCGTCATCTGTATCCCCGATGTACATGCCGGGACGCTTTCGCACCGCATCCAGGCCTTTTAAGACTTTGATTTTGCTCGAATCGTAAACGTCGTCCTGCGCCATGCTCAATCCTAAATTGTGACCCGCCATGTTAACAGTTTCTGGCGCCAAAAACTAATCTAAATACGCAAAAAACTTTATATAAATCATGTGTTTGGGGCTGCTGATGCAGTGCGCGATTTTGGTTTAGATCGTTCACCAGAACTCGCCTACTGTGCTATGGGATGCAGGCGAAGACTACTAGGCCGCACAAGAGGTGCAGAATGCGAGTGTTTCTGACCGGTGCCACCGGCTTTATCGGGTCACACACCATATCCAATTGGCGCGGCAACAGGGCCGGGTGGTGTATGTCGGCGAGGGTCAGAAAACCGCTTACCGGCCGTGCACGTCTCCGACGCCGTGCGGCTTTACCGACTAGCGCTCGAGAAGGGACACGCAGGCGAGCGCTACCACGCCGTAGACGAGGAAGGTGTTGCCCAGCGCGACATCGCTGAGATGATCGGCGCGGGATTGAAGATGCCGGTCGAGTCGATCACACCGGCGGAGGCGCCGCAGTACTTCGGCGGGTTGGCGAACCTCGCCATGATCGATCTTGCGGCCTCCAGCGCGCTGACGCGCCAACAGCTGGGCTGGAACCCCACCGGGCCGGACCGGCTGACCGATCTGCGCAACATGGATTACAGCACGATAAGGGTCCAGCGTTAGAGAAGTTCCGAGCAGCGCGTCTTGTATAGCGAGCCGGAGGGGTTTCACGTGGAACATTCAGGCAGCGTTGATTCTTCCCGAAACTATTCCATAGTTGCGGCCCGGTTTGCCAAAGGCGGGAAACTCCGCCGTGCAGCGTGGTCACGATCAGTTGCACCGATTGCGCCGATACCTCGCGGATGAGTCCTGCCAGATCGCTCCTCGTCCAGTTCGGCGGCCGGATCGTCCAGCAACAGGCTCGGCTGCACGGGCGAGTCTTGCGGGAACAGTTTGATCTGGGCAATCAACAACGCGGCCGCAAGCAGCTTCTGCTGGCCGCGGGATATTCGGTCCTTGACCAGCGTTCCATCCAAACGAATGCTGAGTTCCGCGCGATGCGGCCCGACCTGCGTGGCCCCGATCTCCTGATCGTGGTGCCAGCTGAGCTGGAGCGCTTCGGCCAGCTCCTGGTCCTTGGTCCAGCCCGTCCGATAGCTCAAGGCAAAGCTCCATTCCCAGCAGGTTGCGGGCGATGGCTCTGCGGCCGGCACACCAAGTGCGGCCACATAGCGCGTGCGGGCCGCGCTCAAGCAACTCACCCGACCGCAGCCAGGTCGCTGTCCCAGACCGAGACGACAGCCTCGAGGTTGCCGCGCTTTGAGCGCGGCATTGCGCTGCTTCAGCGACCTGCTGGTATCGCTGCCAGTGACCCACGAAGGATTGGTTCCACGTGGAACACTCCCCAATCCAAGAACCGTCGCCGACGGCTGGGGCCCTCCTCGATGAGGTGATGGACCTCCGGATCGATGATCTGCACCGGCAGCAGCAGCGCCAGCTCGGCCAGCGAGGAGGGCTTATCCCCGTCGATCTGCGCGCGAATCCCGTTCGCGATCCCTCGACGCCCATGGGTACCCGGCGGGTCGCGGTATCCACTTCGCCGAAAACCACGAAGCGCTCGGCGCCGTGGCGAATGAGATGCTCCAGCCGGCGCGTGCGGAATGATCGGCCGCGGCCCAGAACGTAGATGGCCTCGAGCAGGCTGGTCTTGCCAGAAGCATTAGGTCCGCTGATCAGCGTGAATTGAGGATCGAGATCAAGCTCCGCCGACTGCAAGCAGCGGAAATCCGTTACTTGCAGCCGGCTCAAAGCCACGGCTTATAGCCTCATCGGCATCACGACGTAGCGCGCGCTGGCATTCCCGGGCGACCGAATCAGGCAGCTGCTGTTGCTGTCGGTCAAGCCCAAGCTCGACCTCCTGGCCGTCGATGGCGGCCAGGGCATCCAGCAGATAATTTACGTTGAAGCCCACCTCCAGATCCTTGCCCTCGTAGCCCACCTCGATCTCTTCCTCGGCTTCTTCCTGCTCAGGATTGTGCGCCTGCACAGTCAGCATGTTCTTTCTTTACGGTGACGCGAATACCGCGATACTTCTCGTTGGAAAGTATCGCGGTACGCTGCAACGCCTGGCGCAAAACATCTCGATCGGCGCGGATGGCGGAGGCCGGCGCCGCCGGAATGACCCGAGAATATTCCGGGAATCGTCCGTCAATTAGCTTCGAAGTGAAGCGAATATCGCCGATCTGGGCGCGAACGTGATTGGTTCCGATCGCCACCTCGGCAATTCCTTCATCGGTGAGCACGCGCTGCAGCTCCAACACCCCTTTGCGCGGCACGATCACCTGCTGCGAGTTCTTGGCCTTCGCAGCCAACGCGGTTTCGCACAGCGCCAGACGGTGACCGTCGGTTGCCACCGCGCGCAACACCTGCCCCTCGATTTCCAACAGCATGCCGTTCAAGTAATAACGAACATCCTGCTGCGCCATGGAGAAATGCGTCTTCTCCAGCAGCCGCAATAATTCTTTGCGCGGAATCTGCACCGTCTGCTGCGAGTTGATGTCGTCGATCACGGGAAAATCCGCCGCCGGCAGCGTCGATAAGCTGAAGCGGCTGCGGCCTGCCTTGATCACGACCTTCTCGCCTTCGACGCTCAAGGAAACCGACAACCTTTTCCGGCAGCGCCCGCAAAATATCCAGGAATTTACGGCCTGGAACGGTGATGTCGCCGGCTTCCTGCACGGTCACTTCCGTCGCTGCCACCAGTTCCACTTCCAGATCCGTCGCCGTGATGGACAGCTGTCCCTTGCCGAACGCCGAGCAACACATTGGCCAGGACCGGCATGGTTTGGCGCCGTTCCACCACCCCGATCACCGCCTGCAAGGGGGTCAATAATTTCTCGCGCTCTGCCGTCAATTTCATGGGCTCACCGTCTTACCATTCTTAGATTTAGATTCTTAAAAGAGATTATTACTATGATTATGAAGGACCGAATTACTGTGGATAATGCAATAAAATATAATATAAATCAATACCTTAAATCTAACGATAAACCACCTCGACACCTGTCCACATACCGCCCGCAACCTGTCACGCACCTGTGGATATCTTTATCCACAGACTTCATCCACAGCTTTTCCTACCCTATCCCGCCAGGGTTCTCAACAGGTTCAAATAGTCCTCGCCGATGCGCCGATCCGTCTCGCGCAATTCTTTCACGCGCCTGCAGGCATGCAGCACCGTCGTATGGTCCCGGCCGCCAAAAGCATCGCCGATCTCCGGCAGACTGTGATTGGTCAATTCCTTGGCCAGCGCCATGGCCACTTGCCGCGGCCGGGCGATCGAACGGCTGCGGCGTTTCGACAGCAAATCCGCGATCCTGATTTTGTAGTACTCCGCCACGGTCTTCTGAATATTTTCAATCGTGACCAACTTTTCTTGCAACGCCAGCAGATCGCGCAGCGCTTCCTTCGCGAACTCCAGCGTAATCGGCCGGCCGGTAAAATTGGAAGTCGCGACCACCCTGCGCAGCGCGCCTTCCAATTCGCGCACGTTCGAACGGATGCGCTTGGCGATGAAAAACGCGACTTCTTCCGGCAGATCGACCTGCGTCATCGCTGCCTTGCTCATCAAAATCGCGACGCAGGTTTCCAATTCCGGCGGCTCGATGGCCACGGTCAGTCCCCAGCCGAAGCGCGACTTCAAGCGCTCCTCGAGCCCGTCGACTTCCTTCGGATAGCGATCGCAGGTCAAGATCACCTGCTGCTGGCTCTCCAGCAGCGCGTTGAAGGTATGGAAGAATTCCTCCTGGGAACGGTCTTTTCCCGCAAAAAACTGAATATCGTCGATCATCAGCGCAGTCCAACGATCGGTACGCCGTCTTGAAATCATTGATGGTGTTGTGCTGCAGCGCCTTGCACCATGTCGCCCACGAATCGCTCGCTGTGCACGTAAGCCAGCCGCGCCTCGGAGTTGCGCTCCTTCAGCTTGTTGGCCACCGCGTGCATCAAGTGCGTCTTGCCCAGACCCACACCGCCGTAGATGAACAACGGGTTGTAGGCCTTGCCGGGATTTCCCGCGACTTGAATCGCCGCCGCCTTGGCGAGCTGATTGCTCTTGCCCTCGACGAAGCTGTCGAAGGTGAATTCCGCATTGATGCGGCTGCCGAGCACCACGGGCGCCAGCTTGCGCGCCCGCGCCGCGCGCGCTCGCGCCGTCATCGGCGCCACGACCGCCGGCGCGACTTGGGCGACGACTCCGGCTCGCGTGCCCACATCCAGCGCCACCTCCGGGGCGAGCCCTTCCGCAAACGCCAGAATCAGCTCCTTGATCCGCGGCAGCAGGTTCTGGCCCAGCCATTCGATGACATAACGGTTCGGCGCCAGCAGCTTGAGCTCGCCGTCCCGCTCGATCGCCTGCAGGGGTCGCACCCAGGTATTGAACTGCTGTTCCGGGAGCTCGCCCTCGAGCACTCGCAGACAGCGGTTCCATAGCGACTCCGGCAAGAGCGCTCTCCTAGGGTTTGTGGCAAGGGGCAAATGAACGAAAGGGCAGGGAGTCTAGCTCCAACTTGAAGGGGCGTCTATTGACACATCCATGCCCGCTCAGTACCCTTGCCGCCTTTCGTAAATCGCCCAGCCCCTTGATTTGGCCCGTGGTTTTTGCTCGAGTCGCGCTATGAAACGTACTTTCAATCCCAGTAATTTGCATCGTGCCCGCACCCACGGCTTCCGCGCGCGCATGGCCACCAAGAGCGGCCGTCGATTGCTGGCTCGCCGCCGCGCCAAGGGCCGCAAGCGCCTCTGCCCGTAACGCGCTCCATCAAGGGCTGTCTACCGATCCGTAAACTGACGTTCGAGCCGCGCAAGCGTTTGCACCAGCCGGCCGAATTTCGCGACGTGAAGCGGCGCGGCAAAAAATTCGCCGATGCTTTTTTTAGCTCTGTCGGTTCTGGCCAATCATGAAACCTATCCTCGCTTGGGCTTGAGCATCGCGACGCGCACCTTCGGCACCGCCGTGGCACGCAATCGCATCAAACGCCTCGCACGAGAGTCCTTTCGCTTGAACCAACACTCATTGCCGCCGGTCGATGTCACCGTCTCCGCTCGGGACGCGGCGCGATTGGCCAGCTCTGGCGAATTGCGGGCGAGTCTCGATGAGCACTGGAAATCGATCGCACAACGATGGTAACGCCGCGCCAAATCTTGATGTGGATCATCCGCGGCTATCAGCTCGCGATCAGTCCCATGCTGGGTCCGCGCTGCCGCTTCTATCCCAGCTGCTCTTGCTACGCGCATACCGCCATCGAGCGCTACGGCGTGCTGCGCGGAGGTCTGGCTGGGCTTGCGGCGCCTGCTGCGCTGTCACCCCTTTGCACGAAGGCGGCTACGATCCCGTGCCGGACAAGAGAGTGACCAATGCCTAATATCCGCCTCATGCTCTGGGGCGTGCTCGCCGCGATCCTGTTTCTGAACTATCAAGACTGGATGCATGACTACGAGACGCCGGCGGCGGCCGCCCGCCGCGCAAACGCAACGTGCACGCGCCGCGCCACTGCGTCAGCGCCTGCGAGTACCCTGGGCGACGCGCTGCCGCAGGCGCCGACGCAGCGCCGCGACCGACGGCCGGCGCCATCGCGCGGCTCACCGGCCGCCGCCACGCCCGCCGCCGCCGCGCCGCACCGGCAGCGAGCGCCCGGCCGCCGTCCGCTGCGGCAGCGCACCGGCAGCGCCGCTGCACGTCACCACCGACGTGCTCGATATCGTGATCAATCTCAAAGGCGGCGAACTCGATCAGGCCGATCTGATGGAATATCCGCTGCGCAAGGACACGCCGAATATTCCGGTCAGGCTGCTCAGCTACGAACCGCCGCCGACGCTGTATCTGCTGCAAAGCGGACTCATCGGCGCCGCCGGCGAAACGGCGCCCACGCATCTTGGCGATCTGGAAATCCGAGCGAAAAGAGTTTCGCGCTCGCGCCGGGCGCCAATGAGCTGCGCGTGCCGTTGACCTGGACCGACGGCTCAGGGCCTGACGCGTCACCAAGACATTCGTTTTCAAGCGCGGCCAGTACGCCATCGGGCTTGACTACGACGTGAAAAATGACGGGCAGCGCGCCGCGCAAATTGGCGTCGTACGCGCAGATCCTGCGGCACTGGGAACATGCCTCGCGTTCCTATTTCGACGTCGAGACCTACTCCTTCAAAGGACCGGCGGTTTACGACGGCACGAAGTCCAAGGATCTGAACGTCGAGAGCGACAGCGACGCGAAGTACTCGGCGACCATCACCAATGGCTGGCTGGCTTCGCTGCAGCATCAATTCGTCGCGGCCATCGTTCCACCGGCCGGACCAGCCCTATCAATATCAGCTGCAGGTTCGCGACAACGAATACTTGATCAGCGCCACCGGGCCCATGAGTCGATGTGCCCGCCGGCGCCAACGCGCAGTTCCACGAAGAACTGTTCGTCGGCCCCAAATTGCAATCGCAGCTGGCCGCCATGGGCCGGAACCTGGAGCGCACCGTCGACTTCGGCATCTTGACCGTGCTGGCGCAGCCCTTGTTCACCGGCCTGAACTGGGTCCACAAGCTCATCGGCAATTGGGGTTGGTCGATCATCATCGTCACGGCCCTGATCAAATTGCTGTTCTATCCCTTGAGCCAGGCCAGCGGCCGTTCCATGGCCAAGATGCGCGCCGTGGGTCCGCGCATGAAGCAGATTCAGGAGACCTTCAAGGACGACCGCGAGAAATTGGGCCGCGCCATGATGGAGCTGTACAAGAAGGAAAAAATCAATCCGCTGGCGGGCTGTCTGCCGATGGTGGTGCAGATTCCCGGTGTTCATCTCCTTCTACCGGGTGCTGCTGGAGAGCGTGGAAATGCGCCAGGCGCCGTTCCTGCTGTGGATCAATGATCTGTCCTCGCGCGACCCGTACTTCGTGCTGCCGTTGCTGATGGGCGGCGCGATGTTCGCGCAGTTCAAATTGAATCCCGCGCCGCCCGATCCGATGCAGGCGAAGATCATGCAGTTCATGCCGCTGATCATGACGGGCATGATGGCGTGGTTTCCCGTCGGGACTGACGCTCTACTGGCTGACCAACACCGTGCTGGCGATTCGCGCAGCAGTGGCGCGTGAATCAAAGTGGTCGAAGCCGAGGCTGCCAAGCAGCGCTCCTAAAGTGCCGTGGCCTCGCCCGACACCATCGCCGCCATCGCCAGCGCTCCCGGGCGCGGCGCGGTCGGGGTGATCCGGGTTTCGGGTCCCGACGTTCCGCAGATCGCGCCGAGTCGATCCTCGGCGCTCTGCCGCCGCCGCGCGTCGCGCAGGTTCGCGCGACTTTCTCGACGCGCGACGGCGCATGGCTCGATCGCGGGCTGGCGCTGTACTTCCCCGCTCCCGCCTCCTACACCGGCGAACACGTCCTGGAGCTGCAGGGCCATGGCGGCGCGCTGGTGCTCGATTCGCTGCTGCAGCGGCTGCTCGAGCTGGGCTGCCGCATGGCGCGGCCCGGGCGAATTCAGCGAACGCGCCTTTTTGAACGGCAAGATCGATATCGCCCAGGCCGAAGCCATCGCCGACCTGATCGATGCCGGCACCACCGCCGCGGCGCGCGCCGCGGTGCGCTCCATGCAGGGAGAATTCTCCGCGCGCATCGCATGAACTGCAGGCGCAGCATCACCGAGCTGCGCACGCTCGTGGAGGCGGCCATCGATTTTCCCGATGAGGAACTCGATTTCGTTCCCGGCAGCGCGCTGCGCGAGCGCATCTGGCGAAGATCTTCATCGGCTTCGATGCCATCACCGCGGCGGCGCGCCAAGGCGCACTGCTGCGCGAAGGCTTGAACGTGGTCATCGCCGGCAAGCCCAATGCCGGAAAATCCAGCCTGCTGAATAAACTCGTGGGCGATGAGGTCGCGATCGTCACCGACCAGCCCGGCACCACGCGCGACGTCCTGCGCCAGCAGGTGCATCTGGATGGCCTGCCCGTGAACCTGATCGACACCGCGGGCCTGCGCACCGCCGCGGATGTGGTCGAAGCCGAGGGCGTGCGGCGCGCCACGAGCGAACTCGCGCGGGCCGACCGCGTGCTGTACATCCTGGATGCGCGCCGCACCGACGGCGATGAGCAGCGCATCGGACCTGGCGGCGAGCTCGAGCAATTGCCGCAGGGAGTTCCGGTCACGCTGATCTTCAACAAAATCGACTTGAGCGGCGCGCCGGCCGCATGTCGACGAGATCGCGCGATCCGCCGCAGGTGTTCTTGAGCGCCAAAACCGGCGCGGGCCTCGACCTGCTGCGCGCGCACTCTGAAGAGCCGCGCCGGCTATCGCAGTCGGCGACTCGGGCGCGTTGTCGGCCCGGCGCCGCCATCTCGATGCGCTGGACCGCGCGCGAGCGCTGCGTGGTGCAAGCCGCGCGAGAACGTTGACGGCGACGCGGGCGTTCGAGCTGTTCGCGGAGGATTTGCGCCTCGCGCAACTGGCCTTGGGCGAAATCACCGGCGAATTCAGCAGCGACGATTTGCTGGGCGAGATATTCAGCAGCTTTTGTATCGGCAAGTAGCCGGCGATCGGGTCAGATGATCTGCTTGCCGCCGCATTCCGACGGGAATCTCGACCTCGATGGATCCGTGCCAGCGCGCGCCAGCGACACGCCGAGAACCGCCAGCACAGCCACGGTGACGATCGCGGTGGTCAGCGGAAAACGCCAGAACAGCCACAGCATGGTACCCGCGGACACCGCCAGTATCGCCAAAAGCGCAACGATGTTCGTCGCGTGCGGACGCTCCTTCGGTCATGCCAGTCTCCCCCCAAGGATCGTGCAAATGACTCGCTGAAACAAATTATACAGTATCGTCTAGTTAAACGCCTATACAGGAAAAGCCCTAATATTGCATTCGCTGCTAAACGTTCATTCAGCAAGGCTTAGCCGAGCATGGTTTCGCGCCGCCAGTGGCGCGCGGTCAGCACGAACATCAGCAGCGCCAGGCCGAGCGATGCCGCCGCGGATACCAGCACGTCGCGCACGCGCGATCGGCTCGTCCTTGAGCACGCTGGTCATCAACAGATGCTGGCTCAAGGAAGGGATGAACATCAGCGAACTCTTGGTTTTCAGCGAATAAATGCTGGCAAAGGCGATGGGCAGCGTCGGCACCAGCAGCACGGTGGTGAGGTAGGTCTGCGCCTCGCGGTAGCTGCGGGTGAAGGACGCGACGAAGGTCATGAGCGTGGCGCCCAAGGGCACGAAGGGCAGGCAAATCGCAAAGAAAATCAGCGCGGTGCCCACGCCCAAATTGGCGCTCATGCCGAGCTCTTCCAGCGGCACGAAGCGAAACACGCAGACGAAAGCCGTGAGGCTCAAGGCCAACGAAATGCACATGTAGGCGCAGGTCGCCAAAATCTTGCCGCCCACCAGCGCGGAGCGCGCCACCGGCAGGCTGAGCAGCGCCTCCAAGGATCCGCGTTCGCGCTCACCGGCGGTGGAATCGATGGCCAGGTACAGACCGCCCATCAACAAGGCGAACAACACGAAGTAAGTCATGAAGCCCAGCACCACGCACCGCGCGGCCCGTCGGGCGTCGCGACATCGACCTCGTTGACCGCCACGCGGCACCGCTGAGCAGCGGGCTCACGCCGCGCATCTCCAGCCGCAATTGTGCGATGGTGCTGGCGTAAGTCGCCCAGCATGCTTCTGGCGCGATCCGCGATTTTCCGCGTCTGCGAATCCGCGCTGTCCGCGAACAACAGCACCGGCGCCGGCTTGGCCGCCGCGAACAGCTTGCGGATATTCGCTCGGGCACCAGCAGCACGACTTGCGCGCTGCCGCCGCGCACCGCGGCGCGCGCCTCATCCTCCGACAGTTCGCTTCTGGTGAGCTTGACGCCCCGCGCTTCCAGATAGCGGGTGAGCCCCGGCGCATGGTGGCTGCCGGAAATCGTGAGCTTCAAGCGGCACGTCCGACTCCACCACGCTTTGCTCCAGCATGCGCGACACCATGAGGCCGAACAGCAGCGGCCCGAACAGCGGGCCGAACAGCAGCGCCGACAACAGCGTGCGCCGATCGCGCAGATTCTCCAAGAATTCCTTGGCAAACACGATGAACAGCGCGCGCATTCAGCTCACCCCTTCGGTATCGCCCAGCACCTGCAGAAACGCCTCTTCCAGCGATGGCCGTGCCGCTGCGCTCGCGGATCTCCTGCACCGTCGCGTCCGCCAGCACCCGGCCGTGGCCGATGATCACCACCCGATCGCAGAGCGCCGCCACCTCCTGCATGACATGCGAGGAGAACAGCACGCAGCGGCCCTGGGCCTTCAAGGTCCAGCAGCATTTCGCGCAGATTGCGGATCGCCATGACGTCGAGTCCGTTGGTGGGCTCGTCGAGCACGACATTGCCGGGGTCATGAACCAGCGCGCGGGCCAGCGCCACCTTGATGCGCTGGCCCTGCGAAAATCCCTTGGCGCGGCGTTCAATGAAGCTCTCCATGCCGAGCGCTGCGCACCAGCTCGGCGGTGCGCGACGTCAAGTGCTGCGCGGCTCATCCCGTGCAGCGATGCCGAAGTAGTGAATGTTCTCGCGCGCGGTCAGATTGTTGTACAGCCCGGCGGCGTGCGGCAGCACGCCCAGGTGCGCGCGCGCCTTCGAGGTCTCGCCGCGGATGTCGATGCCGTCGATGCACGCCTTGCCGCTGTCCGGGGTCAGCACGCCGTACAGCATGCGCAGACAGGTGGACTTGCCGGCGCCGTTGGCGCCGAGCAGTCCCGTGATCTCGCCGTCGCGCGCCACGAAGGAGACATCGCGCGCGGCCTCGATGCTGCCGAATCGCTTGCTCAAGTCCGATGGCTTCGATCATGGCGCCGGACCCGTCATGCTCAGGAAAAACGGCTCCGGGGTGTGCCGCTCGAGGCAGCTGGCATCGAGCTTGTCGGGCGCGGCGGTGTCGAGAAATTCCGCGCGATCAGCCGCGGCATGCAGCCGGTGGCCAGCTGGCCGTGACCCTCACCCTTCAAGATCAGATGCCGATGACGCGTCAGCCCGCGCGCCGCGCGCTCGGCATCGGCGGGCGGCGTCACCGGATCCGCCTCG
This sequence comes from uncultured Gammaproteobacteria bacterium, assembly GCA_963787695.1. GTDB lineage: Bacteria > Pseudomonadota > Gammaproteobacteria > Steroidobacterales > Steroidobacteraceae > Bog-1198. The sequence continues at coordinate 2,001,529 of CAWBDX010000002.1, read as the reverse complement.
CCGGACAACAGCAGGGTCGGAATATCGCTGTGCAAGCGGCGCGTGCAGATCGGCGTCCACCGGGCCGCGCGGCCATAGCTCGCAGATCTCCTGCAGCGCGTCCACCTGCTCGGTGCCCTGGTAGGTTTTCGCCATGGCGGCGCGGTCGATGTTGGCCGCCGCGAACAACGGTTCATCCTCGCTGCAGATCACGCTGTACTGCATGCCGTTCGCCAGCTGATCGCCGATCTGCCGCGCATTCATCACCGATTGTGCGGCCAGCGGCCGCAGCTAGCCGTGCGCGGCCTCGATGGATCAGCGCCGGCAGCAGCGAGGCCTGCAGGCGCTGTAGGACAGAAACCGCAAGCGCGGCGCTCAGCAGTCGCGCGATTGAACTCGATCTGCATGCGGCAGCCCGCTGTTCGGATCGTCGATGGTCACCGCGACCTTCTGCGGTCCGAACTTGAGCAGCAGCGCATCCAGTTCCTGCCGCAATTCCGGATAAGCGGCGGCGCAATCGGGCGCCTGCTGGCAGCGCGCCACGATGAGATCCAAGGCGCGCTCGCCGTCCAGCGGGGTTTCGGCGCCGATCGCCTGCTGCGGATAAGTCACGCCGTCCAAAATCACCGCGTGCACGTGCGCGCCGGAAAGCGGCGCATGTACAGTTCCGCGACGCGCGTGCCGTACGAGCCGCCGTACAAATCGATCTGCTCGATAGCCCAAGGCCGCGCGCACGTCGTCCAGATCGCGCACGGCCACGCTGGTGGTATAGAAGCGCACGCGCTGCCCCAGCTTGTGCGAGGCAGCCGACGGTCGCCTTGCGCAGCGCCGGCAGCGGATCCGCGGGCTGCCTGCCAGTCTTCCGGATAATCGCAGGACAGCGGGACTGGATTTCCCGGTGCCGCGCTGATCCAGCAACACGATGGCGTGATTGCGGTTGATGCGCGCGAATGCGGCGGCTGAGCGCCACGTACGACTGCACCGCGCTTTGTCCCGGGCCGCCCGCCAGCAGAAACAGCGGCGCCGCCGTGCTGCGCCGATTGAGCGCCGGCACCACGGCCACATTCAGGTCGATGGCTGCCGCCTTGCGGGTGCTCGCGATCTTCCGGCACGCTCAAGGTACCGCAGCGCGCGGCAATCGAAGTCAATTGCAGCGGATGCTCGAGCCGGCACTCATGCAGGGGCAGCGTGTCGTTGACTTGGCGCGACAGCGGGCCGCGCCCACTGTGCCGCACAGCCCAAGGCAATCCATACGATGCCCCGCCTTGAAGCCGCATGCAAATCTCCGATTTATTCGGATTGTATGGGATTTGCTACCCGCCACCGCCCGCAACTTGATAGATTTGCGGCCCAGTTCGACTTTCGGTGGTGGATGCCATGACCGTGATTCGCGAAGCCGATGTGATTGCCAGCGTCGCCGACGCCCTGCAGTACATCTCCTACTACCACACGCCGGATTTCATCCGCGCCATGGGCCGCGCCTACGAGGTCGAGCAAAGTCCGTCCGCGCGCGATGCCATCGCGCAGATTCTCACCAATTCGCGCATGTGCGCCGAGGGGCATCGGCCGATCTGCCAGGACACCGGCATCGTGGTGGTGTTCGTCAAGGTGGGCATGGGCGTGCGCTGGGACGCAAAGCTCGATCTCGAAGGCGATGATCAACGAAGGCGTGCGCCGCGCCTATCTTGAATCCCGACAACAAGCTGCGCGCCTCCATCGTCGCCGATCCGGCATTCAAGCGCGGCAACACCCGCGACAACACGCCGGCGGTGATCCACACCGAGTTGGTTCCGGGCGACAAGCTCGACATCACCGTCGCCGCGAAGGGCGGCGGATCGGAAAACAAATCCATGTTCGCCATGCTGAACCCATCGGATTCCGTGGCCGATTGGGTGTTGGAGATGGTGCCCGAAATGGGCGCGGGCTGGTGTCCGCCGGGAATGCTGGGCGTCGGGCATCGGCGGCAGCGCCGAGAAGGCCATGCTGCTCGCGAAGAAATCGCTGATGGAGCCCATCGACATCGGCGATCTCATCGCGCGCGGACCGAAAACCCAATTGGAAGAGCTGCGCCTGGAGATCTACCGGCGCGTCAACGCGCTCGGCATCGGCGCGCAGGGTCTCGGCGGCCTGACCACCGTGCTCGATGTCAAGGTTTTGGATTACCCCACCCATGCTGCATCCCTGCCGGTGGCGGTGATTCCCAACTGCGCCGCCACCCGCCATATTCATTTCACGCTGGATGGCGACGGGCCCGGCGGTTCTGCAAGCCGCCGGATCTGGATCTGTGGCCGAAGGTTCAGTGGTCGCGCCGATGCCAGCGCGCGCCGCGTGTCGCTCGACGGCCTGACCAAGGAAGAAATCGCCGGCTGGAAGCCCGGCGAACGCCTGCTGCTGTCGGGCAAGCTGCTGACCGGGCCGCGACGCCGCGCACAAGCGCATCTGCGCGTTGCTCGATGCCGGCAAACCGCTGCCCGACGGCTTGGATTTCACCGGCCGCGTGATTTACTACGTCGGGCCCGTCGATCCCGGTCGGCACCGAAGTCGTGGGGCCGGCGGGTCCGACCACCGCCAATCGCATGGATCGATTCACCGACACCATGCTCGGCAAATCCGGACTGCTGGCGATGGTGGGAAAGGCCGAGCGCGGACCCGAAACCGTCGAGTCGATCGCGAAGCACCGTTCCGCCTATTTGATCGCCGTCGGCGGCGCGGCATTTCTGGTGTCGAATGCCATTCGCGGCAGCCGCATCGTGGCCTTTCCCGAACTCGGCATGGAGGCGGTGTATGAATTCGACGTCAAGGACATGCCGGTCACCGTGGCGGTGAGCGCGGACGGCGAATCGGTGCACGAGACCGGACCCAAAAACTGGGCGGGAAAATTCGCCGGCATTCCGGTCGCCGTGGAGTAGCCTGCGTTAGCGGCAGCGACCGCGGCGTCTTAAGCGTCACAGCGCCTTGCGCATCAGCAGTCCCGGGCCGAAGCGAGTTTCGAAGGTACCGACGAGCGTGAATCCGCAGGCCAGATAGAACTTCTTGGCGTGAGTGTTTCCCACGACATGCAGCTGCGCTCGAGCCCATCGAGCGCGCAACCTTCGGCGCAGTGATCGACCAGCTTTCGCCCGATGCCCCGCCGCTGAATGCTGGGCTCGACGAACAGCGCGTCGAGCTCGGTGTCGCCGTCATCGCGCGGCAGTATGGCGGAGAAGCCGGCGATGGCGCCGTCCTGTTCCAGCACGAACACGCCGCCCGCGGCGATTTGTTCCAGCGGCAAGTCGATGGCATCCGGATGACGCAGCAACGCATCGCGATCGCCTTCGTTGCCGAGCGATGCGCGCCATTGCAGTGCCTCGAGGGTCTCGGCGTTCAGCGGGAATGGCGGGGCGGATAATCACGCAGCGGACTATACCCGCTCGCCCGATGCCGACGCTTCGGGACGGCTCGCGGTTTCGGCTAGCTAGTATTTGATCGAGCAGCCGTAAGGCTTGGTCACGGGATGCGGCGCCGGATCGCCCGCGCCACCGCCAGCATCGCTTCCTTCAAGTACGGTTCGGCGCGCGCGATGTCCGCTTCGTCGGTGGTGGCGATGCTATCGATCCCGCCCATGTACCTGAGCATCCCGTCCTTGTCGATGACGAACATATGCGGCGTGGTCTTCGCAGCATACAAACGCGCGACGCTGCCGGTGGGATCCAGCAGCACGGCGGTGGGGACGGCGTGGCGCGAAACCGTCAGGGCATCCGCAGCGGTGCCATTCACATAGCCCTGCTTGCCCGGAGCCGAGGAGATCACGGTCAGCCAGACGATGCCATTCTTTTGCGCCAGCGCCTGCACGCTTTGCATGTTGCCGCTGCTGTAGTGCTTGCGGGTGTAGGGGCAATCCGCATTGGTCCATTCCAGCACCACGGTCTTGCCGCGATATTCGCTCAAGCGGATCGGGTTGCCCTTGCTGTCGACCGCGGTGAAATCCGGCGCAGGCTGGCCGATCTGCGGCGCGGCTCCCGCCGCCACATCGAATATCCCAATCATGCCGACCAGCAGCGCGGCGATGACGGCGATGGCGCGTGATTCCTAGCGCCGCCGCCGTCGCGCCCGGCCGCGCGGCAGTCTTGGGTGGGACCGATGAATTGGGGCTCATGCGCTGGCTCCGGGGATGTTTTCTTCGGGCCCCTTAAGGCTTAGTTCGAAGCCGCAGCATCAATGGTTCCCTGGTGCTTTTCGCCGCGAGAGTTTAGAGTACGCGCCCTGCCTAAAAATCGAGTAGATTCAGCGTCATGCGTTTTGCGAAGGCAATACGCAGTCATCGTCATCGGCGGCGGCCATGCCGGCACCGAAGCTGCGCTTGCGGCCGCGCGCATGGGAGCCAGCACACGCTGCTGCTGACGCACAACATCGAGACGCTTGGGGCAGATGAGCTGCAATCCCGCGATCGGCGGCATCGGCAAGGGACATCTGGTCAAGGAGATCGACGCGCTCGGGCGGCGCCATGGCGCGCGCCGACCGATCAGGCGGGGATCCAGTTCCGCACCTTGAACGCGAGCAAGGGGCCCGCGGTGCGCGCCACGCGTGCACAGGCGGACCGGCAGCTCTACAAGCGCGCGATTCGCCGCATGCTCGAATCGCAGCCGCATTTGGCGCTGTTTCAGCAGGAAGCGGCGGATTTGATTCTGGAGGGCGATCGTGTGGTCGGCGTCGTCACCTCAGAGCGGCATCGAGTTTCGCGCGCGCGCCGATCGTTCTGACCGCCGGCACGTTCTTGGGCGGCAAAATTCACGTGGGTCTCGAGAGTCATCCCGGCGGACGGGCCGGCGATCCGCCATCGACCAGCTTGGCTGTGCGTCTGCGCGAATTGCCGCTGCGAGTCGGACGCTTGAAGACCGGCACGCCGCCGCGCATCGACGGCCGCAGCATCGATTTCTCCGCGCTGCGCGAGCAGCACAGCGATGACCCGCGGCCGGTGTTTTCCTATCTCGGCACGCGCGCGCGCGCATCCGCGCCAGCTCCCCTGCCACATCACCGCGACCAACGAGCGCACTCACGACATCATTCGCGCGGCCACCGCCCGCTCGCCGCTGTTCACCGGTTTGATCGAAGGCGTCGGCCCGCGCTACTGCCCCTCGGTGGAGGACAAAGTGGTGCGATTCGCGCGACAAGCACTCGCACCAGATCTTCGTCGAGCCCGAAGGCCTGGACACGCATGAGATCTATCCCAACGGCATCTCCACCAGCCTGCCCTTCGATGTGCAACAGGAATTCGTGCGCACGCATCGCGGGCTTCGAAAACGCGCACATCACGCGCCCGGGCTATGCCATCGAGTACGATTTCTTCGATCCGCGCGATTTGAAGTACAGCCTGGAGAGCAAATTTCTCGCGGGCTCTGTATTTCGCCGGCCAGATCAACGGCACCACCGGCTATGAAGAGGCCGCGGCGCAAGGTTTGCTCGCGGGGACCAACGCGGCGCTGCGCCGCGCAGGGGCGCGATGCCTGGTGCCCGAAGCGCAGCGAGGCCTACATTGGCGTGCTGGTCGATGATTTGATCACGCGCGGCGCGACCGAAGCCGTACCGGATGTTCACCAGCCGGGCCGAATACCGGCTGTCCCTGCGCGAAGACAACGCGGACCTGCGTCTCACCGCACGCGGGCCGGGAACTCGGACTGGTCGACGATGAGCGCTGGGAGTTCTTTCAGCGCAAGCGCGCTGCGCGTGGCGGCCGAAGTCGATCGCGCTGGAGCGCGCCGTGGTGCATCCCGCCGATGTCGATGCCGCGCTGCTCGCCAAATTGGGCGTCGCCGCTGTCGCGCGAGGCGCATGCCTTCGATCTGTTGCGCCGGCCCGGAGCTCGGCTACGACGATCTGACCTGCATCGCTGCGGCCGCGGCCGCCGATGCCTGGCGCGCCGATGAGCGCCTGCGCGAGCAAGTGAAACTGCAGGTCGAAGTGCAGGCCAAATATTCCGGGTACCTGAAGCGCCAGAGCGATGAGATCGATCGCGCAGCGGCGCAACGAGGAATTGCGCTTGCCGGCCGATATCGACTACGCCGAGGTCGGCGGACTGTCGAACGAGGCGCGCCAGCGGCTTTGCGACGTGCGCCCGGAAACCCTGGGACAGGCGGCGCGCATCCCGGGACTGACGCCGGCCGCCGTGTCCTTGCTGCTGGTGCATTTGAAGAAGCGCGAGCGCGCAGCCTAAGAGCGCGTCAGCTCGAAGGATCCCGCATGAACGCTTTTTACGATTTCACGGTGCCGGGACTTGATGGCAGCACCGAATATCCTGGCGCCGCTGCGCGGCAAGGTGACCTTGGCGGTGAACGTCGCGAGCAAGTGCGGCTACACGCCCGCAATATGCCGGTCTCGAGGAACTCTACGAAGAACTCAAGGACCAAGAATTCACGGTCGTCGGTTTTCCCTGCAACCAGTTCGGCGCGCAAGAGCCCGGCACGGCGGCGGAGATTCAAACGCTTTTGCTCGCGTCAATTTCGGCGTGACCTTTCCGCTGTCGGCGAAAATCGAGGTCAACGGCCCGCACCGCCATCCGCTGTATGCGTGGCTGACGGCGCCAGGAAAACGGCTTTCCCGGCGACATCGGCTGGAATTTCGAGAAATTTCTGATCGACCGCGACGGCCGGGTGAGTCTGCCGCTATCCGGCGGGAACCAAGCCGACCGATCCGACGCTGCTGCAGGATTTGGCGAATGCCTTTAGTGAGCGCTGCCGACGTCCAATGGCCGGACTGTCGAGCTTAGTGGCATTTTGCCCGCCCACTCTTTAACATCAGCGCACCTCATTGAACCCAAGACGCGCTCGGAGAACTAGATGCTTTCTCGATTGAATCGCCAGAGCGTGGCTCGCCAGCGTGGCGTTGAGCTTGGTTGTCACTGGGCGCGCATGCGGCGGGCGATCCGGCACACGGCGAGAAGAAGTTCTATACCTGCTACGGCTGCCACGGGATCGCCAACTACCGCAACGCCTATCCGGACTACAGCGTGCCGAAACTGCGCCACCAGAATGCGGAATACTTGGTCGCGGCGCTGCAGGAGTACCGCGAGCGGCGAGCGGCCGCACGCCACCATGCATGCGCAGGCCGTCGTCGCTGTCCGATCAAGACATCGAGACATTGCCGCCTATCTGCAGGGCGCCGAGCCGGCCAAGCCCGGCCGCCGCGCGCCGGCAAAGCGCCGCCAAAGCAAGTGGCCGCCTGCGTTGCCTGCCACGGCGAGACCGGTCTCGGCGTCGAGGCGCCGCTCGATGCCGAAACCGGCGGTGCTCGCCGGACAGCATGTCGATTACCTGGAGCAGGCGCTGATCGCCTATCGCAACGGCCGCCGCAAGAACGTGGTCATGGACGGCATGGCGCAGCTGCTCGACCAGCGATGAGGACGTCAGAATCGCCGCCGACGTACTTCGCGAATCAACCCTCGCCGCTTGGCGACGGCGACCACCGACAGCAAGTAGATCGCGCTGCGGACTCGTAGCCCGAACGCCAATCAGTTGGCGCAGGGTCATCAGGAACTGCGCGAACGTCTCTGTAGTAGGCATCGCGGTTCTGCTTCTTGCGGTAGCCGTGGCCTTCGTCGGCCGCCAGCAGATACCAGACCTCGCCGCCCTTGGCGCGCAACCTGTTCACGATCTGTTCCGCTTCGGCGACGGGCACTCGCGGATCGTTTTTGCCATGGACGACGAGCAGCGGCCGGGTGATTCGCTCGGCGTTGGTCAGCGGCGAGATGCGCCGCAGGAAGGCTGCGCATTTCGGGGTCGCGCTCGTCGCCGTATTCCGCGCGCCGCTGGTTTTGCCGGTAGGGCGCGGTATTGGTCAAGAAGCTCACGAAGTCGGCGATGCCGCTGACATCGACGCCGCCGCGCAAGCGGTCGCTGTAATTGACCAGCGTCGCCAGCGCTCAAATAGCCGCCGTACGAGCCGCCCGCGACCACCACATGCTTGGCGTCGAAGTGCTTCTGCAGCTCGATCCACACCAGCAGCGCGCCGACATCCTTCACGGCGTCCTCGCGCAGCATGCCGTTGTCGAGCGCCAGGTAGGTCTTGCCGTAGCCGGATGAGCCGCGCACATTGGGCGCGACCACGGCGAAGCCCAATTCATTGACCATGTACTGAATCCACGGATCGAAGCCCGGGCGGAACTGCGACTCCGGCCCGCCGTGCAGCGCGATCAGCACGGGATGCGGGCCGGCCGTGCGCGGGCTCGTAGACGTACACGGGCATCTGGCGCGGCCTTGCCGTCCGCCCGATCGAATGTCGGAAACTCCGTCAGCCGCGGCATCACGAACTTCGCGGCATCGACCGCGCCCGCTTCGCTGCGCGTCCAGGGCTCCAGCCGATTGTCGGCGATGTCCAGAACATAGGCGTCGCGCGGCTGATTCGCGGCCGCGAATCCGAACGCGAGCCGCGTTGCCGTCGGCATCGAAGCTCAAGGAACTCGATGACGCCCGGCGTGCGGCAGCCGCGGCGGCGTGAGATCCTGGTGCGTGCGCAAATCGAGCAGATTGAGTTTGCTCGATCCCGGCTTCGTTGCTGACGTAGGCCAGATAGTGCCCGTCGCGCGAAATCGCCAACTCTTCGATATCCCAGGGGATGTGGCCGGAGATCACGGTCTTGTCGTTGCTGAATAGATTGACGTAGCGCAGCCGGGCAAATTCGCTGTCGCGGTCCGAAATCAAATAAACGCCCTGCCCGTCGCGCGAGAATTTGGCGCCCGCGATCCCGACCTTCGCCGGCCACGGTTCCACTTCGCGCTTTTGCCCGCTGCTCAAATCCACGACGTACAAATAGCCTTCGGAAATCGACACTTCCTTGCAGCACCAGCAGCTTCGAATCGTCCGGCGACCAATCGAGCACGGACCACGCGGCGCCGCTGTCGTCGCCGGCGAGGGCCAGCCGCGGCAACGACGCCGGATTCCGGATCCACGATGTCGATGTCGATAGCTCACGGCCGTCGCGAGCGGTGCTGAAGAAGGCGACTTCGCGTCCGCTGTTGGACCAGACGGGGCGCGCCGTTCAGCGATTTGCCGTCGGTCAACAACTTCGCGGCCGGCTCGCCCAGGCGCTGATAATAGAGCTGCGCATTTTCGTTGCCGCCCGCGTCCTTGAGGAACACGATAGGCGCTGCGCGCCGGGATCCGGCGAAAACGCAGCTTCTCGTGATCGGCTCGTGCAGAAAAGTCAGCTGGCGGCGCGCGCCGCCCGCCTGCTCCACCGAGTGCAGCTGATCGACATCGCCGAAGCGCGTCGCGATCAGCAATTGGCCCTTCGGCGACCAACCGAGCGGTGTCGCCTGGCGCGCACTGAGATAGCCATCCAATTTCTCGGCGAGCTCCGCCGGGGCTTCGCGGAATGTTTTCGAAGGTCAGATTGCCGCGTTCGACCCGCGACGACGGCAGAGGCCGCGAAGTCGGCACAGAAGCGGCGCAGCGAGCAGCAGCAACAAATAAATTCGGTTCATGTTTCCTATGTTCTCACACGGCGAGGATAATGCGATCGATGGCGGGCTTCGAGCATTTGATCCAATCTTACGATGTCGGCGATCTTCTCGACGATATCGCGAGCGCGGACCCGCCGGCCTATCTGCGCCGCTGTTTCGCCGAAGGCTCGTCCGCGCCCGCTTTGTGCTGGGGTCGCGTGCAGCAGCTGGCGGTGTGCGCGATGGTTCTCGATGCCATCGTCAATGACCGAGACTATGAGTTTTTCGAACGCGAGCTGATCGCGGATTGGCGCGTTCACTATGCGAGGGCCTGCATGAAAATCAAGGACACGGCATTGCAAGCTTTGCGGCGCGTGCTCGAGCGCGATCGACCCGCGGATCCCGGAGCCGCGGCCGAACTGGAAACTCTGGTCAATCGATTGGCAGGGGCTTGATGCGAGACATCTCGACGGCAGGTCGTCACGTGCTGATGCGGCCGCGGGCTGATGCTGCCGCCGCGCTCCGCGCCTCAAGCCGGCTGCGCCGCCCGCAGCCGGCCCCGGCCCCCCTGGATGCGTCCTACGATTGGCATGTTCTGCTAGTGGCGCCGTTCGGCAGCGTGCTGAAGGATGTGCCTTTGACATTGCACGAGGTGTTGCTGTTTCGCGATGAGGCGCAAAGCTGCCGCTGCCGGCCGATGAGCGGAGTGCTACGCCGTCGACGGCGCGCGCGCCGCGTTTCGTGGCTCGAGCGCCCGATGAATACCTGCTGTGCTTCAAGCACGACCGCTTGTCGCGCATAGAGGCCACGGTGCGGCTGCCGGCGGCCGATGCGCCGCGAATTTTCGCCGATGCCTGCGGGCTGTGGATCAAGAACGCGCCAAGCGCACCGACGGACAGGCACTGCGCAGGTGCCGAGCGACGGCGTGACATTCGCGGGTCAGCTTCGAGAACGAGCCGGAGGAATCGCGCGACATCTCGTTCAGCATCCAGCTCGGACGGCTGCCGATCGCGCCGATCACGCTCCGGACCGTCAAGCTCGAGCGTCGCACCGTATGCGCGCCGGATGACATGCGAGATACTCGATCTGCAGGCTGCGAGGGAGCCTTGGAAATCGAATTGGACTGCCGGTCCGCGCCGAGACGCTGCTGCGGCTCGTGGATGAGCTCGAACTCGGCAACGCGCAATTCAATCTGACCGCGATCCGCGATCGCCCCGGCATGCTGCGCAAACATGTGCTCGACAGCTTGAGCTTGCAGCCCTACCTGCGCGGCGAGCGGCTCGCCGACGTCGGCACCGGCGCGGGCTTTCCGGGCCTGCCGCTGGCCATCGTCAATCCGCAGCGCCGCTTCACGCTGATCGAGGCCACCGGCAAGAAGGCGCGATTCGTCGAGCAGACCGCCGAGCGGATCGGCTGCGGCAATGTGCAAGTGGTGCAATTCCCGCGCGGAAACCTATAGACCGTTCGAACTTTTCGATACAGTGGTCGGCGCGGGCCCTGTCCTCGCTGGCGGATTTTGTGGCCTATGCCGGCCATTTGTGCGCGCCCGGCGGGCGGTTGCTGGCGATGAAGGGGAAACGGCCGGATGATGAGATATCCGCACTGCCGAGATCGTTTCGCGTGCTGGCGGTGCATCGGCTTGAGCGTGCCGGGCCTCCACGACGAGCGGCATCTCGTGGAGTTGATTCGAAGCACATCGAACGTCGACCAGGACATGAAGCGGGCCAAGACATGAAACGCGTCATCGCGGTGGCCAATCAAAAAGGCGGCGTGGGCAAGACCACGACCGCGGTCAATCTCGCCGCGTCGCTGACGGCCACCAAGCGCCGCGTGCTGCTCATCGATCTGGATCCGCAGGGCAACGCCACCATGGGATGCGGCATCGACAAGCATGCGCAATCGCGCACCAGCTGCGATGTGCTGCTGGGCGATTGCGGCGCCGTTGAAGCCCTGGTCGCGGTCGAGTACGGCGGCTTCATGCTGATGCCGGCCAATCAGGATCTCACCGCGGCCGAAGTTCGGCTGCTCACCATGACCGTGGGACGCGAGTTCAAATTGCGCAACGCGTTGGCGCCGGTGCGCGGCGATTTCGACGTCATCCTGGTCGATTGCCCGCCATCGCTCAACATGCTGACCTTGAATGCGCTGGTGGCCGCGGATTCCGTCATGGTGCCCATGCAGTGCGAGTACTACGCGCTCGAGGGCTTGACCGCGTTGATGCAGACCATCGAGCAGATCAAGGAGAGCATCAATCCGGATCTGGAAATCGAAGGCCTGCTGCGCACCATGTTCGATCCGCGCAATAATTTGGCCAATGAAGTGTCCGCGCAGCTCATCGAGCACTTTGGCGAGAAGGTGTTTCGCACCGTCATCCCGCGCAACGTGCGCCTGGCGGAGGCGCCGAGTTTCGGCAAACCCGCGCTGTTTCACGACAAGGAGTCGCGCGGCGCCCTGGCCTATCTGGCGCTGGCCGGCGAGATGATTCGCCGCGACGAGTTGCCGGGCAGCGAATGATTCGCCGCGACGATCTGCCGGGCGCGCCCGTATAATCGCGCCATCGGTTTACGGGGAATTGCTATGTCCGGCAAAAAGCCGTCTTTAGGTCGAGGCCTGGCTGAGCTCTCGCCCGCTGCTCGCGCGGCGCGCCGGCACGCCCGAAGCCGAAAAAGCCGCCGATTCTCGTCGGCGATCGTCTGGCGTCCCTGCCGGTCGATCTGTTGCAGCGAGGCAAGTATCAGCCGCGCGCCGACATGCGCCCCGAATCCTTGGGCGAACTGGCCGATTCCATCAAATCGCGCGGCTTGGTGCAGCCCATCCTGGTGCGGCCGCTGCCGCGGCCCAATCCCACTCGAATCGCAGCGCTATGAAATCATCGCCGGCGAACGGCGCTGGCGCGCGGCGCAAATGGCGGGCCTTGCCGAGATTCCCGCGGTCATTCGCGATGTCCCTGATGAGGACGCGGTCGCCATGGCGCTCATCGAGAACATCCAGCGCGAAGATCTCAATCCGCTGGAAGAGGCCCGTGCGCTGCTGCGCTATCGAGGAGTTCGGGCTGACGCATCAGGCCGCGGCCGAGGCGGTGGGGCGCTCGCGCGCCGCGGTCAGCAATTTGCTGCGGCTGATGGAATTGACCGATGAGGTCAAGGAGATGCTGGAACACCGGCAGATCGAAATGGGCCATGCGCGCGCCCTGCTGGGCTGCCACCCGCCGCCAGCAGATCGAGGTCGCCGCCCTGGTGGCCAAGAAGTCCCTGTCGGTGCGCGATACCGAAGGTTTGGTGCGCCGCATCATGAATCCCAAAGCGGCCGAGTCTGGCAGCCGCCGCCGCGCGTCGGATCCGGACATTCACCGCCTGGAAACCGAAATCGCCGAGAAACTGGGCGCCAAAGTCGCCTTTCAACACGCCGCCTCGGGCAAGGGCAAGCTCATCGTCAGCTACAACAGTTTGGACGAGCTGGAAGGCATCCTGGCCCACATCCATTAGGCGACAAAAAGCCTTAAAACGCCTTGATGCACCTAGGGCGGCGTCTCTATAATGCGCCGGCCATTTTTGGCACGAGTACAAGCGAAGTGTTGCGTGAGCTTCGCTCCACGGGATTTAACTTGGTCGCGATCGATTTAGCCCTAGCGCGGCGGCTGGCTCTCAGCGTCGTACTGGGCCAGGCGGCCGTGACCGTAGTCTGCGCTCTCGTGAGCTGGCTGATTGCGGGTCCCCACGCGGCCTTATCCGCGCGCGATGGGCGGCGGCATCAGCACCGCTGCGAGTCTTGTCATGGCATTGCTGGGTTTTGGCGGCAAATCGGCTGCAGATGGGCAGCGGGCGATGCGCGCGTTCTTCATCGGCGAAACCGCCAAGATCGCGATCGTCATCGTGCTGTTCGTGGTGGTGCTGAAGACGATGAAGGTGGTGCCGCTGGCGATGCTCGGCACTTATGTCGCAACCTTTTTTGTATTTTGGGTGGCGCTGGCGAATGCGCTGCCGCCGCTGGGCGGGACCAATATTCCGCGCGGACGCTAGAAAAATAGTTGATTTGAGGCGATTGAGACACACATAAAACTTGAAATGGCAGCAGAGCAACCCACCACCGCAAACGAATACATTCTTCATCACCTGACGTTCCTCTCCAACAAGGAACCCAAGGGAATAGTGGATTTTTCCGTCATCCACCTGGACACCGTATTTTTTTCCGTGGCGCTGGCGGTGCTCTTCGGCGGCTCATTTTATTTCGCGGCGCGCAAGGCCACGGCCGGCGTGCCGGGCAAGTTCCAGAATTTCGTCGAGCTGCTGGTCGAGTTCGTCGACACCCAGGTCAAAGACAGCTTTCACGGCACCAACAAATTGCTGGCGCCCCTGGCGCTCGACCATTTTCTGCTGGGTCTTCCTGTTCAATGCCATGGACATTCTGCCGGTCGACCTGCTGCCCTGGGCGGCGCACAGCGCGGGCGTCGAGCACCTGAAAGTCGTGCCGAGCACCGATCTGAACATCACCTTCGCGATGTCGTTGACGGTATTCGTTCTCATCATCTACTACAGCATCAAGGTGAAAGGCATCGGCGGCTTTCGTCGGCGAGCTGACCATGCAGCCCTTTGTCGCCAAGAACATCCGGTCGTCAAGGTCCTGCTGATTCCCGTAACCTGCTGCTGGAGATCGTGCCGTTCCTGGCGCGGCCGATTTCGCTGTCGCTGCGCTTGTACGGCAACCTGTTCGCCGGCGAAATGATTTTCCTGCTGCTCGCGGCGCTGACGCTGCACGGCGTCAGCCAATTGTCGAGCGCCGGCGGCTGGGCGCTGCTGGTGGCGCAATTCGTGCTGGCATTTGCATGGGCGGTGTTTCACCTGCTTGTGATCACGCTGCAAGCCTTCATATTCATGGTGTTGACGATCGTCTATTTGTCGATGGCGCAGGAGCACCATTGATGTCTCGGACGGATCTCGTTCACAACAATTTCGCTATCTGTTTCGTTTCAGGAGAATTGAATGGAAAATTTCGCACACGTTCAGGCCATGACCGTGCTCGCCGTCGGAATCATCTTCGGCATGGGCGCGCTTGGCACCGCCATCGGCTTCGGCATTCTCGGCGGCCGCTTTCTCGAAGGCGCCGCACGCCAGCCTGAACTTACTCCCGATGCTGCAGGTGAAGATGTTCATCGTGGCGGCGCTGGTGGACGCGGTCGCCATGATCGGCATCGGTTTCGCGCTGTTCTTTACGTTCGCGAATCCGTTCACCGCCGGGACTGACGCACTGAATCAGTGCCGGCTGGCAGCTGGTCAGGAGACGATAGTGAACATCAATCTCACGCTGATCGTGCAGATGCTCGTGTTCATCGTGCTCATCTGGTTCACGATGAAATTCGTGTGGCCGATGATTCTCGGGCCCGATGGAAGAGCGCTCGCGCAAGATCGCCACGGGGCTCGCCGCCGCCGAGCAAGAGCGAAACAGGATCTGGCCGAAGCCGAGAGCGCGCCCAAGGAGATCATCCGCGAAGCGCGCGACCGCGCCGCGCAGATCGTCGACATGGCGCGGCAAGCGCTCGAACGAAATCGTCGAGGAAGCCAAGGGCACGGCCTCGAGCGAAGCGCAGCGTCTGGTGGCGCAGGCCCATGGTGAAGTGGCCCGCGAAAGTTCGCGGGCGCGCGAGCAGCTGCAGCAAGGAAGTCGGCAAACTCGCGGTCGAAGGCGCTTCGCGCCTGCTCGGGCGCGAGATCGATCCGAAGACCCACGCCGAATTGCTGGACAAACTGGCCGCGGAGATTGCCCGTGGCTGAGCGCGCGACCATCGCGCGGCCGTACGCGAAGGCCGCATTCGAATACGCGCGCGCCGCGAACGCCACTGCGCCGTGGTCGCAGGGATTGAAGACAGCAGCGGAGATCGTGGCCGACAAGCGCGTGGCGCCGCTCACCAAGAGTCCGCAGTGGAGCCCGACGGATTTGGGCGGCCTGATCTTCGATGTTGCCGGCGCCGATCTCAATGCCCCCATGCAGAATTTCGTGCGCGTCCTGGCGGAGAATCACCGCCTGCTGCTGCTGCCCGAAATCTCGGCGCTGTACGAAGAATTGCGCTCGGAAGTCGAGAACACCGTGGATGTCGAAGTGATCTCAGCCGTCGCCCCTGAACGGCGAGCAGCAGCAAAAGCTCAGCGCGGCGCTCGAGCGCTCGCCTGAAGCGCAAGGTGCGCATGCAAAACTCTGTCGACGCGACGCTGTTGGGCGGCGCGGTGGTGCGCGCCGGAGACCTGGTGATCGACGGCTCGCTGAAAGGCCGTCTCGAACGACTCGCGACAGATTTAACCGGCTAGAACTGATTTAGAGCGCGCCAAAGGGCGCGCAGCAACAAGGAACGACAACGATATGTCCATCAAGGCATCGGAAATCAGCGACCTGATCAAGGCGCGCATCGACAAATTCGACGTCGAGCCACCGAGGCGCGCAATGTCGGCACGGTGGTGAGCGTCACCGACGGCATCGTGCGCATCCACGGGCTCGCCGACGCGCGCTACGGCGAGATGCTGGAATTCGCCGGCAACATCTTCGGACTGGCGCTGAACCTCGAGCAGGACTCGGTGGGCGCCGTGGTGCTCGGCGACTACAAGAGCATTTCCGAAGGCTCCGAGGTCAAGACCACGGGCCGCATTCTCGAAGTGCCGGTGGGTCCGGAACTCCTCGGCCGCGTGGTCGACGCGCTGGGGATCCCGATCGACGGCAAGGGCCCGGTGAACGCCAAACTGAAATCGCCGCTCGAGCGCGTGGCGCCGGGCGTGATTTTCCGCAAGAGCGTGTCGCAGCCGGTGCAGACCGGCCTCAAGGCCATCGACTGCCATGGTGCCGATCGGCCGCGGCCAGCGCGAACTCATCATCGGCGACCGCCAGACCGGCAAGACGGCGGTGGCCATCGACACCATCATCAATCAGAAAGGCACGGGCGTTAAATGCGTGTACGTGGCCATCGGACAGAAGCAGAGTTCGATCGCCAACGTGGTGCGCAAGCTCGAAGAGCACGGCGCCATGGGGCACACCATCATCGTGGCGGCTTCCGCCTCGACGCCCGCCGGCGATGCAATATCTGGCACCCTATGGCGGCTGCGCCATGGGCGAATACTTCATGGACAACGGCGAGGACGCGCTGATCGTGTACGACGATTTGTCCAAGCAGGCCGTGGCCTATCGCCAGATTTCCCTGCTGCTGCGCCGTCCGCCGGGACGCGAAGCCTATCCCGGCGACGTGTTCTACCTGCACTCGCGCCTGCTCGAGCGCTCCGCGCGCGTCAACGAAGAATACGTCGAGAAAATCACCAAGGGCCGCGTCAAAGGCAAGACCGGTTCGCTGACCGGCCTGCCCATCATCGAAACCCAGGCCGGCGACGTGACGGCGTTCGTGCCGACCAACGTCATCTCCATCACCGACGGCCAGATCTTCCTGGAAACCGACCTGTTCAACGCCGGCATGCGTCCGGCCATCAACGCCGGCATTTCGGTGTCGCGCGTCGGCGGCGCCGCGCAGACCAATATCATCAAGAAGCTGGGCGGCGGCGTGCGCCTGGCGCTCGCGCAATACCGCGAACTGGCGGCCTTCTCGCAGTTCGCATCGGATTTGGACGAAGCCACGCGCAAGCAGCTCGAGCGCGGCCAGCGCGTCACCGAGCTCATGAAGCAGAAGCAGTACTCGCCCATGTCCGTGGCCGAAATGGCGCTGTCGCTTGTACGCCGCGAACAACGGCTATTTCGACAAGGTCGAGCGCCGCAAGGTGGTGGAAACCGAAGCAGGATTGCAGTCCTTCGCGCGCAACTAGCTACGCCGATTTGCTCAAGGGCATCAATGGCAAGCCGGATCTGACCAAGGAAGTCGAAGCCTCGCTCAAGAAGTGCTGCGACGACTTCTTCGCGACGCTGTAGATGCGAGGCAACGAGTAACGCCATGGCAGGCGCAAAAGAAATCCGCGGCAAGATCGCGAGTATCAAAAATACTCGCAAGATCACCAAGGCGCTGGAAATGGTGGCGGCCAGCAAAATGCGCAAGGCGCAGGACCGGATGCGCGCGGCGCGCCCCTATGCGGAAAAGATCCGCAAGATGGTCGGCCACCTGCGCCAGGTGAATCTGGATTACAAGCATCCCTTCACGCTGGAGCGGCCGGTGCACTCCGTCGGCATCGTCGTCATCAGCACCGATCGCGGCCTGTGCGGTTCGCTGAATTTGAATTTGTTCAAGGCGACGTTGGCTGCCATCCGCGAGGCGCAGTCGCGCAACGCCAAGGTGTACCTGTGCGTCATCGGCTCGAAGGCGCTGCAGTTCTTCCGCCGCCTGAGCGGCGTCGAGATTGCCGCGTCGGTCACGCATCTCGGCGATCGGCCGCACGTCAAGGATTTGATCGGCACCACCAAGGTGATGCTGGATTTCTATCGCGACACCAAGGTCGATCAGCTGCTGCTGGCGCACAATGTGTTCGTCAACACCATGACCCAGAAGGGCGTCGTGTCGCAGCTGCTGCCGCTTCAGACCATCGACAAGGATGAGTTGCAGGAGCGTTGGGACTATATCTACGAGCCGGATCCGCATGACATTCTCGACGGCATTCTGATGCGCTACATCGAGTCGCAAGTATTTCAGGGCGCCGTCGAAAATGTCGCCTGCGAAATGGCGGCGCGCATGGTGGCCATGAAGAGCGCCTCCGACAACGCCGGCGATCTCATCGACGAGCTGCAACTCATTTACAACAAGGCCCGCCAGGCCGCGATCACGAAAGAACTTTCGGAGATCGTCGGCGGCGCGGCAGCGGTTTAGGAGCGGCAAGAGGGTTAGGTCAGAGGTCATATGTCCAGCGGCAAAATCGTGCAAATCATCGGCGCGGTCATCGACGTGGAATTTCCGCGCGATCAGATCCCCAAGGTCTACGACGCGCTCAAACTCGATGACGTGGACCTGACCCTCGAAGTGCAGCAGCAGCTCGGCGACGGCGTGGTGCGCGCCATCGCGATGGGCCCTTCCGAGGGCTTGCGCCGCGGGCTCACGGTCAAGGGCACCGGCAAGGGAATCATGGTGCCGGTGGGCGCCGGCACGCTCGGCCGCATCATGGACGTGCTGGGCAAGCCGCAGGATGAGCGCGGCCCGGTGCAAGGTCGACCGAGTACCTGCCGATTCACCGTCCGGCGCCGGCCTATGACGAACAGGCGGGCGGACAGGATCTGCTGGTCACCGGCATCAAGGTCATCGATTTGCTGGTGCCGTTTGCCAAGGGCGGCAAGGTCGGATTGTTCGGCGGCGCCGGCGTCGGCAAGACCGTGAACATGCTCGAGCTCATCAACAACATCGCCAAGCAGTACAGCGGATCTGTCCGTGTTCGCCGGCGTCGGCGAGCGCACCCGCGAAGGCAACGACTTCTATCATGAGATGATCGAATCGGGCGTCATCGACAAGGACAACCTTGTCCAACTCCAAAGTGGCCATGGTGTACGGCCAGATGAACGAGCCGCCGGGCAATCGCCTGCGCGTCGCGCTCACCGGCCTGACCATGGCCGAATATTTCCGCGACGAAAAGCAGGCCTCCGGCAAGGGCCGCGACGTGCTGTTCTTCGTCGACAATATCTACCGCTACACGCTGGCGGGCACGGAAGTCTCGGCGCTGCTCGGCCGCATGCCCTCGGCGGTGGGCTATCAGCCGACGCTGGCCGAGGAAATGGGCGTGCTGCAGGAGCGCATCACCTCGACCAAGACCGGTTCGATCACCTCGATTCAAGCCGTGTACGTCCCCGCGGACGATTTGACCGACCCCTCGCCGGCGACCACCTTCGCGCACTTGGACGCCACCGTGGTGCTGTCGCGGCAGATCGCCTCGCTCGGCATTTATCCCGCGGTCGATCCGCTGGACTCCACCAGCCGCCAGCTCGATCCGCTGGTGGTGGGCCAGGAGCACTACGATACGGCGCGCGGCGTGCAGGCCGTTCTGCAGCGCTACAAGGAACTGCAGGACATCATCGCGATTCTCGGCATGGACGAGCTGTCCGAAGAAGACAAGCTCAGCGTGTACCGCGCGCGCAAGATCCAGCGCTTTCTGTCGCAGCCGTTCAACGTGGCCAAGGTGTTCACCGGGCAGGACGGCAAGATCGTGCTCGCTCAAGGACACCATCCGCGGCTTCAAGGCCATCATCGCCGGCGAATACGATCATCTGCCCGAGCAGGCGTTCTATATGATCGGCGCCATCGAAGAAGCCGTCGAAAAAGCCAAGACGCTGGCTTAGAAATTGCTCATGGCCAACACCATTCACGTCGACATCGTCAGCGCCGAAGGACAGATCTTTTCCGGCGAGGCCAGCATGGTGTTCGTGCCGGGCTCGCAGGGCGAACTCGGCATTGCGCCGCGTCATGCGCCGTTGCTGACCACTTTGAGCGCCGGCGAAGTGCGCGTGCAGACCGAAGGCCAGGAGGAACAAGTCGTTCTATGTCGGCGGCGGCGCACTGGAAATCCAGCCGCATCTCGTGACCGTGCTCGCCGATACGGCGGCGCGCGCGCGCGATCTGGACGAGGCCGCCGCACTGGCCGCGAAGCAGCGCGCCGAAGATGCCGTGCGCAACCGCAGCGACAAGGTGGATATCGCCGAGGCGCAGGCGGAACTGCTGCGCGCCATGGCACAATTGCGGGCCATCGAGCGACTGCGCAAAAAGCGCTAGGAAACCTGCCGCCAACGGAGTCTGCATGCAGCTTTCGGTCGTCATTTTGGCAGCGGGCCAGGGCAAGCGGATGAACTCCGACCTGCCGAAAGTGCTGCAGCCTTTGGCGGGCGGCCGCTGCTGCAACATGTGATCCGCGCCGCGCGCGCGCTTGATCCCAGCAATATCTACGTGGTTTACGGGCACGGCGGCGCACAGGTGCAGGCGGCGCTGCACGCCACGAGCCCGTCGAGTGGGTTCTGCAGGCGGAGCAGCTCGGCACCGGCCATGCCGTGATGCAGGCCATGTGCCGTCATTCCCGACGAGCACACGGTGCTGGTGCTGTACGGCGATGTGCCGCTGATCAGCCCGGCCTCGCTCGACGAAATTGATCGTCGCAGCCGACGAGGGCGCGCTCGCCATGCTGTCGGTCGATCTCGACGAGCCGCAGGCTATGGGCGCATCGTGCGCGACGCCGACGGCCACGTCCGCGCCATCGTCGAGCACAACGATGCCAGCGCCGCGCAGCTTGAGATTCGCGAGGTCAACTCAGGGCTCATGGCGGCTCCGGCGGGACGCCTGCGCGAATGGCTGCTGGGCTTGCGCAGGAACAACGTCCAGCGCGAATACTTTCTGACCGACGTGGTCGCGGGCGCCGTGCAGGCCGGGCACCGCCGTCGAGGCGATTCCCGCGGCCAATGAGGTGGAAGTCATGGGCGTCAACGACAAGATCCAGCTTGCGCAAGTCGAGGCGGCGCTGCGGCGCGAACGCGCGGAAGAACTTGATGCTCGCGGGCGCGACGCTGGCGGATCCGGCGCGCATCGACATTCGCGGCGAAGTCGAGGTCGGCCGCGACGTCTTCATCGACGTCAATGCCGTCCTGATCGGCAAAGTGCACCTGGCGGCGGCGGTGAAGGTCGGGCCGAACTGCGTCATCGCGGATTCAAGCATTGGCGCCGGCACGGAGATCTTCGCGAACTGCGTCATCGACAACGCCATCGTGGCCGAGAACTGCCGCATCGGTCCCTTCGCGCGCCTGCGGCCGGGCACGGTCCTGCACCACGACGTGCATATCGGCAATTTCGTCGAAGTCAAAAACACCGAGATCGGCGCGGGCAGCAAGGCGAATCATCTGACCTACCTGGGCGATTCCCAGGTGGGCAAGGATGTCAATGTCGGCGCCGGCAGCATCACCTGCAATTATGACGGCGCCAACAAGTGGCCCACCTTCATCGAAGACGGCGCCTTCATCGGCTCCGGCAGCATGCTGGTGGCGCCGGTGCGCATCGGCGCCGGCGCCACCATTGGCGCGGGATCGACCATCCGCGCGAGCACTCCTGCCGACAAGCTCAGCTTGGAGCGCTCCGAACAGATCACCGTGGAGAGCTGGTCGCGGCCGCGCAAGCTCAATGACGCGGAGAAGGCGGCCGCGATCGACGCCCGGTTGGGCGGCGCGGGCGGCCAAAAAAAGCACAAGGGCAAGAAGCAGAAACGCTAAGGGCCGAGCAAAGGCAGGCAATGCGAATTCTGGTCACCGGCAGCGCGGGCCACCTGGGCGAGGCGCTCATGAGGACTCTGCAAGGCGCCGGCCGCGAGGCCGTTGGCCTCGACATCAAGGGTTCGCCGTTTACGACGCGCTTGGGATCGATCACCGATCGTAATTTCGTCGCGCAGTGTATGCAGGGCGTGGATGCAGTGGTGCATACCGCCACGCTGCACAAGCCGCACATGGTGAGCCATTCCCGCCAGCAGTTCATTGACACCAACATCACCGGCACCTTGAATGTGCTCGAAGCGGCGGTATCCGCGGGCGTCAAATCGTTCGTATTCACCAGTACCACCAGCGCCTTCGGGCGCGCCTTATCGCCGCCGGCCGGGGTCCCGGCGGCGTGGATCACCGAACAGGCGATCCCACTGCCCAAGAACATTTATGGGGTTACCAAGCTCGCTGCCGAGAACTTGTGCGAGCTCTCCCGGCTCACCGCCGGATTGCCCTGCATCATCCTCCGAACTTCGCGATTTTTTCCTGAGAACGACGACGATGCGGACGCCAGGCGGGCGTTCGATGATGCGAACCTCAAGGTCAATGAATTCTTGTATCGTCGCGCCGACCTCGAAGATGTCGTGAGCGCCCATGTGCTGGCGCTCGAGAAGGCGCCAGCGATTGGCTTTGCGCGCTATATCATCAGCGCAACCACACCCTTTACGCGCGATGACCTGGGCGAGCTCCGCGAAAACGCGCCGGCCGTCGTGAGACGCTATGCGCCGGCGTATGAAGCGGAGTATCAGCGCCGTGGGTGGTCGATGGCGCCCCGCATCGATCGCGTCTACGTCAATGAACTGGCGAGAACCCAGCTGGGATGGCGCCCGGGTTACGATTTCGACCGCGTGTTGCGGCGCTTGCTTGCCGGTCAGGATTTTCGCAGTCCCTTGGCGCGCAGCGTCGGGTCCAAGGGTTACCACGATCCACCATGTTCCGAATGGGGTTGCGCCGGGCCTTATCCGTTATGAACAAGCGCTAACCTAAGCGTCATG
Source organism: uncultured Gammaproteobacteria bacterium (assembly GCA_963787695.1). Classification (GTDB taxonomy): domain Bacteria; phylum Pseudomonadota; class Gammaproteobacteria; order Steroidobacterales; family Steroidobacteraceae; genus Bog-1198. Next base: position 1,978,960 of record CAWBDX010000002.1, on the reverse strand, counting down.
TTTATTTGCTGATATACATTGGCGCAGCGTGGGAGTGCCGCGTAGCTAGCGAGCGCCATCGGCAGTTGTTAGCAAACTCGAACTATCCTTAGTCCGCCAGCTTTCTTTGAGGATGTGGCATGCCAATTCACGATCATCAGCCCTCATTGCGCGGGCGGGCCTTTGTCTGGGGCGGGCTGGGATTCGGAATCTTGGTTCTGGCTGCACTTCTTACCCGAGGATTCGGGTTGCTGGGCGGAGTTGGCAAAAGGAGCGCGGAACCGGAACTGATGATTCGCCAGGGGGACAAGATCATCGTTCCCGCAGGCTCGGCGCTGCGCGATCGCCTGACCGTCATGTCGGCACCGGCAAGGCCGGTCAGTCCCAAGCTCACCCTGCCCGCCATCGTCGAATCCGATCCCGCGCGCACCGCGGCGGTGCTGACGCCGCTGAGCGGCCGGCTGTTGCGCTCAAGGTCGCGCTGGGCGATCGGGTGACGCAGGGTCAGGTGCTGGCGGTCATCGATTCGCCGGATCTGGGCAGGCCTATGCGGACGATGACGAAGGCCGCGGATGCCTTCAAACTTGACCGAGAAGAATCTGGAGCGCCAGGAGGCGCAGAACAAGCTGGGTGTGGCCTCGGACCGGGACCTGGATCAAGCCAGAAGCGATCACGCGCAGGCGGCGGCCGAATACGCGCGCACCCAGGCGCGCCTGAAAATGCTCGGCGCCTCGCTCGAACACAAGTCCGCGTCGCGCCTGCTGACGGTGAGCGCGCCGGTCGAGCGGCAGCGTCACCGACTCTCAGCGTGGCGCCCGGCAACATGATCAATGATCCGACGCAGCCCCTGATGACCATCGCCGACCTGAGCACCGTCTGGGTCACGGCGCTGGTTCCCGAAAAGGACGTGGCGGCGGTCGCCAAAAATCAGGACGCCGAGGTCAGCCTCGCCGCCTATCCCGACCGAGTGCTGCACGGCAAGGTCTTGTTCGTCTCCGATGTGCATCGAGCCGGATTCGCGCCGCGACAAGATCCGCATCGCGTTCGCCAACAGCGACTACGCGCTCAAGCCCAATATGTTTGCGACCGTCACCCTGGCGGGACGCGCGCGCTCCCTGGTGGTACTGCCGAGTTCGGCGCTGCTGATGAACAACGACCGGACCAGCGTGTTCGTCGCCACTGCGCCCTGGACTTTCGAGCGCCGCACCGTCGATACCGCAGCTGGAGGAGGGTTCAGTCGGTCGCCATCCGCTCCGGCGTCAGCGGCCGGCGAGCAAGTGGTCGTCAAAGGCGGAATCCTGCTCGAATGATTGATCAATTCGTCGGCTTCTGCCTGCACCGGCGCGTCGCGGTGTTCATCCTGGCGGTGCTGCTCGCCGGCTACGGCGTCTATGCCTGGGAAACCCTGTCGGTCGAGGCGTATCCCGAACTCGGCGATGTCGCGGCGCAGGTCACCACGCAGATTCCCGGGCTTGCCGCCGAGGAAGTCGAACAGCTGATCACGGTGCCGCTGGAGCGCCAGATCAACGGCACGCCGGGCCTGTTGCTGATGCGCTCCTCGAGCACCTTCGGCCTGTCCTTGATCACGGTGCTGTTTCGCGACGGCTACGAGGACTATTGGGCGCGACAGCGCCTGATCGAACGCATCAATCAAGCGGTGCTGCCGCCCGGCGCGGCGCCGTCGCTCGATCCGGTGGCAGGCCCCGGCGGCGAGATCTACCGCTACACGCTCGAGTCCGACACGAAAAATCTGCAGGAGCTGTCCGAGATCCAGCGCTGGATCGGTGATTCCCGCGTTGAAGTCGGTGCCCGGCGTGGTCGATGACACCAATTTCGGCGGCTTCACCACCGAATACCAGCTCGATCTCGATCCCAGGCAGCTGCAGCACTATGGACTCGGCATCACCGATGTCATCAACGCCATCAACAACAACAACGCCAATGCCGGCGGCGGCCGCGTGTCGCGCGGCGATCAGAGCTACGTCATCCGCGGCGTCGGGCTGATCCACACTCTGGCGGAGATCGGCTCCATCGTCGTCACGCAGGTCGGCGGGACGCCGGTGCTGGTGCGCGACCTCGGCCGCACCACGCTCAGCCATCAGGAGCGCGAGGGCATCCTCGGCAAGGACAACAATCCCGACACGATCGAAGGCATCGTGCTGATGCTGAAATATCAAAACCCCTCGCAAACGCTGCGCGGCGTGCACGCCAAGGTGGCCGAGCTCAACGCCAAATTGGCCGAGCGACGGTGTGCGCATCGTGCCCTACATCGACCGCGACGATCTGGTGCAAGCCACCATTCACAAGGTCGGGCAAACCATTCTCGAAGGCATCACGCTGGTTTTTCTCATTCTGATCCTGTTCCTCGGCAGCCCGCGCAGCGCCTTCGTGGTGGCGGTGAGCATCCCGATGGCGCTGGTGTCGGTGTTTTCGCTGCTCAATCTCACCCATGTGTCGGCCAACCTGCTGTCCCTGGGCGCGATCGATTTCGGCATTCTGGTCGACGGCGCCATCGTCGTGACCGAAGCGGTGCTGCGGCGGCGCGAGGCGCATGCCGAATGAGGAACTGAGCGAAAGCGAGGCCAAGGCCGCGACGCTGCAGGTGACGCGCCCGATCTTCTTCGCCAGCCTCATCATCATCACGGCCTATCTGCCGCTGTTCTCGTTCGAGCGGGCCGAGGCCAAGCTGTTCACGCCCATGGCCTACACCATGGGCTATGCGCTGTTCGGCGCCCTGTTGACCGCGCTGGCGCTGGTGCCGGGCCTGGCCTATCTGGCGTTCCGCAAGCCCGGCCGCGTGTATCACAACCGCTGGCTGGAGCGCCTGACCGTGCACTACGACCGGGTGCTCGCCGCCTGCCTCGAGCAGCCGCGAATCATTTATGGCGTGGTGATTTTCGCGCTGTTCGCGGTGGTCGGCTTGGGCGCCACGGTGGGCCGCGATTTCCTGCCGGATCTGGATGAAGGCGCGCTGTGGCTGCAGGTGCAGATGCCGACCGGCCTCGCCTTGAACAAGGCGAGCGACATGGCGAGCGACCTGCGCCGCGCCATCCTCAAGTATCCCGAAGTGTCCTATGTGGTGACGCAAACCGGGCGCAATGATGACGGCACGGATTCCTGGACCATGTCGCACATCGAGGCGCCGGTGGGCCTGAAGCCCTATGACACCTGGCCGGCGGGCGAATCGAAGAAGCAATTCGTCGACCGCTTGGCGGCGGGTCTCGCCAAGGATCTTCCGGGCTATTCGATCGGCATCAGCCAGCCCATCATCGACGGCGTCAACGACATGATCGGCGGCGCGCACAGTCCGCTGGTGGTCAAGATCTACGGCGATGATCTCGATCGAGCTGCGCGCCATCGGCGGTCAGATCGTCGATGTGCTGTACGGCATCCAGGGCACCTCCAGCGCCTCGATCTTCCAGGAGCCGCCGATCCCGCAAATCGAGATCAAGCTGGATCATGAAAAAGCCGCGCGCTACGGCGTCAACATGACCGACGTGCAGAATGTCATCCAGACCGGAGTCGGCCAGGCGCCGGTCTCGACGGTGTATGTCGGTGAAAGAACCTATCCGCTGACGGTGCGGTTCACGCAAGGACGCGCGCAACTCGCCGCGAGGCGCTCGGCAATCTGCTCGTGAATACCTCGAGCGGCGCGCAAGTGCCGCTGTCCGCAGCTCGCCGACATTCGCGTGCGCTCGGGCGAGAGCACCGTCACGCGCGAGAACGGCCAGCGCAATCTCACCATCCGCATCGACAACCGCGACCGCGATCTGACCTCCTATCTCGAGGAGGCGCAGGCCAAGATTGCCGCGCAGGTGCATTTCGACCAGAACAAGATCCGGCTGGAATGGGGCGGCCAGTTCGAGAACCAGCGGCGCGCCGAAGCGCGGCTGCTGGTGATCCTGGCGCTGGTGATGGGAATGATGCTGATCTTTCTCACCGTCGGCATCAAATCGTTCCGCCAGGCCGTGCTGATTCTGGGCGTGGTGCCGCTGGCGACGCTGGGCGGTCTGATCTCGCTGCACCTCACCGGTCAGAACCTCAATGTGGCCAGCGGCGTCGGCTTCATCGCGCTGTTCGGCGTCGCGGTGCAAAACGGCATCATCATGGTGTCGAACCTCAATCGCATGCGAAAATCCGGGCTGGAACTGCACGAGGCCATCATGAAGGGCGCGACCGAGCGCCTGCGGCCGGTGCTGATGACGGCCACCGTGGCGACCTTGGGGATGCTGCCGGCGGCGATCCATACCGGCGTCGGCAGCGACGTGCAGCGCGGCATCGCGACCGTGGTCGTCGGCGGTCTGGCGATCTCCACGGTGCTGACGCTGTTCGTGCTTGCCCTCGATGTATCACGTCATCGAGCATTGGGCCGAGCAGCGCCACGGCCAAGCGCGGTGGGGCCGGTGATGTCTCCGGCACTGCGCTCGCTCATCGCCGGCGCTTGCGCTCAGCCTGCTCGTTGCGACCTCTGCGCCTGCGCGGTCGGGCCCGAATTTCAAGCGGCCCGCGCCGCCCGACCGCGACAGGCTATGGCAGCGCGCCCGCGCAGGGACGAACCACGCGTCGGCCGAGAGCCCGGGTGGGCGACGCGCAGCGCTTCGTCGCCGGCATGGATATCCCGAGCCAGTGGTGGACTCTGTTCCAGTCGCCGAAGCTCGATCATCTGGTCGAGCAGGCGCTGAAGGCCAATCCGGATGTGGGCGCCGCCCAGGCGGCGCTGCGCCAGGCGCATGAGTTGTATCTGGCGCAGTGGACCAGCTTTCTTCCCGCGTCCAGGGAAACTTCAGCGGCACTCGAGCCAAGAACGCCGCTCGGCACCATCGCCAATCCGACCAGCCTTCCGCAATCGAACCCCTACTACAATCTGTACACGGCCCAGCTCACCGTGAGCTACCTGCCCGATGTCTTCGGCGCCACGCGCCGCGCAGGTCGAAGTCGCCAAGGCGCAGGCCGAGAGCAGCCGCTTCCAGCTCGAGGCCACCTACCTGACCTTGAGCAGCAATGTGGTGGTGACCGCGGTGCAAGAGGCCTCGCTGCGCGGCCAGATCGCCGCGACGCAGCGGCTGCTCGAACTGCAGCACCAGTTGACCGACAACGGTGCAGCATCAGCGGCTGCTCGGCACCGCCAGCGATCTGGATGTTCTCGCCCAGCAATCCGTGGAGGCGCAAACCGCGCAGACGCTGCCGCCGCTGCAAAAGCAACTGGGGCAGACGCGCGATGCCCTGACGGCGTTGCTCGGCAGGCTGCCCTCCGAGGAGCCGCAGGAGACATTTCGGTTGGACGATTTGACGCTGCCCACCGACCTTCCGGTGAGCCTGCCGTCGAAACTCGTCGAGCAGCGGCCGGATGTGCGCCAGGCCGAAGAGAATATGCACATGGCCTCGGCCGAGGTCGGCGTCGCGATCGCCGAATATGCTGCCGCAATTCGCGATCACCGGCGACATTGGTTCGAGCGCGCTGAAGCTGCGGCAGCTGTTCACGCCCTACACGGGATTCTGGGATGCGGGCGCCTCGTTGACCCAGACGCTGTTCGATGCCGGCGCGCTGCTGCACAAGAAACGCGCGGCCGATGCCGCTCTCGATCAGGCGGCGGCGCAATATCGCGCTGCGGTCATTCTGGCATGCCAAAATGTGGCGGACACGCTGCGCGCGCTTGCAGTCGGATGCCGATGCGCTCAAGGCGAGCGCCGAGGCGGAGCGCGCGGCCAAGAAGACCTTTGATCTGGCGCAACGGCAGCGAGCGCTGGGGACGATCAGCCTGGTGGCCGTGCTGAACGCGGAGCAAAGCCTACAGCAGGCGGAGTTGAGCTTGGTCCAGGCGCAAGCCAATCGGTATGCCGACACCGCGGCGCTGTTTCAGGCGCTCGGCGGCGGTTGGTGGAATCGTACGGAGGAGACCTCGCTATGAACAATTTGGTCCGGCGGGAAAATAGCGGCGGTGCGGCGACGCTGTACGCTGAATCGGCCCGAGAAATTGAATGCGCTGACCAAGGATGTGTTCGAGGCGCTCGAGGAGCATGTCGACGCGATTGCGCGCGAGACCAAGACCATCGGCCTGGTCATCCTGCGCGGCGCGGACGCGCAATTTCTCGGCCGGCTACGACATGAAGGAGGTGCTCGAGCATGTCAAGGCGCATGCCAAGCCGCACTTTCACTCGGAGGTCATTCAGAAAATCGCGAATCTGCCGCAGCCGGTGATTTCCGCCGTGCAGGGCCACTGCTCGACCGGCGCGCTGGAGCTGGCGCTGGCGGCCGATCTGATCGTCGCATCCGAGTCGGCGCAATTCTCCGACGTCTATGCGCGCTGGGGGCTGACGCCGGTCTGGGGTTTGAGCCTGCGGCTGCCGCACCGCATCGGCACGGCCAAGGCGAGCGAGATGATGTTCACCTGCCGCAGCTATTCCGGAGCGCAGGCCGCAGCCATGCACCTGGCCAATTTCTGCTTCCCGGACGAGCGATTCGACGCGGAACTGACTGCGCTTGTCCGCCGACATCCTGTGCAATTCCTGGTATGCCAACCAGGTCAACAAGCGCGCGCTGATTGAAATCGACGGCTTGAGCCTGCACGACGCCCACGCGCTCGAGCTGTTCAAGAACGAAGGACTGGCGCCGGATGCGGCCAAACGCATCGCGAAGTTCTTCGGCAAGCCGGAACGTCCGGCGTAGCGCACTCGCGCGAATTTTTACGCAATTTTTGCAGCGGCAAGCTTAAGCCGCACCACCGTCAGGCGCGCGCCGACTGCTTTGCGCGTGCGACGTCAAGGCAGCAGCCGTCCTTTCTTAACAACTTTGTTACGCGCCGCGAGCCTCTTTTAACGACCTTTGGTCGAGCGGTTTCCTAAACTTTCTGCACGTGTCCTGGCTTGGTCAAGAGCGGATCTTGATCCGGCCGGTTGCGTTCCAAACGCAACGGCAAGAGAGGAAAGGTCGTGAGATTTCGAAGCTGCGAGAAGATCATGAAATGCCTGCCAGGTTTTGCCATGGCGGTCGCGTCAATTGCATTTGCCGGCTCGGTGGTCCAGGCGCAGGAGCCTGTCCCGGCGGCGGCCGCGGCGTCCTTTGGGACCATCGTCGGACTCGTCACGGATGCGGCGAAGGCTCCCATCGGCGGGGCGACCGTGACAGCCATCCGCGCCGGCGGCGGCATTCGCTCCACGATATCCGGCAGCGACGGGATCTATTCGTTTGCCGATGTTCCTCCGGGTTCGTGGTCATTGACCATCACGGTGGAGGGTTTGCCGGATGTGCGAGTGCCGTCCCTAAACGTGGTTGCCGGCACTGCCACTCGACATGACATCGCAGTGAACATTACCGCGACACCCAAACCCTCGGCACCTGCATTGCCTGCGGCGCCCAAAGTCGCGGCTGCCGCCCCGGCGGTGCCGACGCTACCCGAGGCATTGCAGGCACCCGAACCCGGCCCCGAGGTCGACACCCAAACCCCATGGGCCAATGTTGGGTACGTCGGCTGGATGAACGGGACCTCGCGGGAAAAAGCGCCGATATTCGATACCAAGTTTTTCACGCCCGAAATCCGCCTGGACATCAACTACCTGCAAAGCCTCAACCGTCCGAGCGACCATACTATCGACGGCTCGACCGAGGAGTTCCGCTCCGGCGAATTCCAGATCGAACAGGTGAGCTTAGGCGGCGACTTTCATTGGGACAACGTCAGAGCGCGGTTTCTCTCGATGTTCGGCATGTTCGCGACCACCACGCCGCGCAATGACGCCAGCAGCGAAGTCGGCCAGTGGCAACTCTCGGATGCTTATCGCTACTTCTCCGAAGCAAATGCTGGGTATCACTTCGACGTGAACCACGGCCTGAATGTCGACGCGGGCGTTTTCGTCTCCTACGTCGGACTGTTCAGCTACTACAACTTCGACAACTGGACTTACCAGCCCTCGTTCGTGTCATCCAACACTCCCTGGTTCTTCAACGGACTGCGCGTGCAGTGGTGGCCGACGCAGGATCTGAAGATCGAGCCCTGGCTCATCAATGGCTGGCAGTCGTATGCGAAATTCAACCGCCATCCGGGTTTCGGTGGACAGATCCTCTGGATCCCGAACGAGGACCTCAAGTTGGTGTTCAACACCTATTCGATTGGCCAGGATAATTTGAACTGCCAGGCGAACAGCAACAACGGGCAGGGGACCATGGACACACTCTGCCAGCCACAGAATGGCGGTAATCCAAATGCCGCGGCGGGGTCCTTTGTCGGGGCAGGGCCGCCCGTCAACTACGCCAACGTGACCCGGTTTCACGAGGACGACAGCGTCTTGGTGAAATACTACGATGCGCAAGGGACAGGGCGGCGCCGGCGTATCCAAGATGGCGTTCAGCTTGACCTGGGATTTCGGCTGCGAGTACGGCGGCGGCGTGCACTGCACGTCAGGGCCCAACAAGGAAGAATTTCTCGGCGTGATGCTCTACGACCGTACGTGGTTCCACAACGATCTGTACGCGATTACGCTGGGCGGCGGCTTCATGAACAATCCCGGCCGCTACCTGGCCCTGACTCCGCCGATCAATGGCGCGACGGCGGCAACCGGCTCCCCGTACTTCACCCAACAGCCGGGACAGAAGCTCTATCAATGGGATTCGCAACTCAACTTGCAGTACATGCCGAAGGACTGGATTACCTGGTGGACGGAAGTGACGTTCCGGCATTCGAGCGTTCCGTATTGGTCGGGACAGGGCGGCATAACGCCTCCCGGCGGTAACAACGGCTCGCCCGCAAGTTGTGTCGGGGGCGGTGCCGATGCCACCACCGGTCAGTGCAGTTCGGGTGACTGGTTTCCGGATCTGCGCACGCGCGAAGTCGTTGTGGGTGGCGGCGTCATGGTCAAATTCTAAGCTTTTCCAGCGGAGTGCCAGCAAGGGAGTGCCACTAAGGGAATGAGCAAGAAAAATGCAAAAGCGCGGTTCCCTGTTTTTGAAAGTATTCAGCGCGGGCCTGCTGTTCTGGGTAGCTGCCCCAGCGCTCTCAGAGGATGCGGATGGTGCGGCGGCCGCCGCTGCTCCCGATCCGGATGGCCCGGTGGAGGGCTGCGGCAAGGGATCGCAAAACGAGGGATTTTTTTCGCGCCTCAAGGACAGCTATAAGTCTCACGTGGCTTGGGACGGTCCGGATCCGAATGCGCCGCCCACGAAAATTGTCGGCGGCGCTGAAATTCCCATGTCCAATCCCCCGTGGCCGTACTCGACGTGGAATATCGGCGGCTCTGAGGCCATCGGCGTCGAGAACATGTACTACAGCGCGCTGATGGATGCGCTGTATTGCGGCCGGGGCGGTCAAAAACTCAAGGACAGCCGCTTTACGATTTACGGCTGGATAGAGCCGGGCGGCAACATCAGCACGTCGCATACCAAGTTCAACTACGCCACGGGCAGTGGCGGCAACTCTCCGGCCGCCTATTCGTTCGAGCCCAACACCGTGCAGCTCGATCAGGCGGCGCTGTACATCGAACGCACGCCCGATGAGGTTCAGCTCGATCATGTCGATTGGGGTTTTCGCGTCGCTGGTATCTATGGTACCGATTACAAGTACACATTTTCCCAGGGCATATTCAGCAGCCAGTACACCAACGCCGAAAAATTCAATGGCTTCGATCCCGTCATGTACTACATGGATTTCTGGTTCCCGCACATCTTTGCGGGCGAGAATGTGCGCGTGGGCCGCTACATTTCAATTCCGGACATTGAAGCGCAGCTCGCGCCCAATAATCTCACCTACAGCCATTCGCTGCTCTACACGGTCGATCCGTACACTCAAAACGGCGTCGTCAGCACCACCAAGCTCAACAAGAACTGGCAGATCCAAACCGAACTTTCATCGGGCAATGACATCGCGCCCTGGGTCAAAAGCGAACGCCACCTGACGCCTGCTGCATGCGTCATCTGGACGTCGGATTCAGGGAAAGACAACGTTTATCCCTGCATGAACGGGCTCAACGACGGCAATTGGCGCTGGAACAATTTGCAGCACGCGGTCATAACCTGGTATCACAAGTTCGACGAGCATTGGCACACGGACACCGAGATCTGGTACATGTGGCAGAGCCACACGCCAAATGTCAACAATCCGGCCGGCGTGGCATTCATCGGACAACGCTACACCTATGTCAATGTCGGGGCGCCGAACGGTGCACAGTGCAACCCCGCTGTGGTGTTTTGCTACTCGTACGAGTGGGCCGCCGTCAACTACATCAACTATCAATTTGGGCCGCGCGATATCGCCACCTGGCGCACCGATTACCTGGACGATGCCACGGGCCAGCGTACGGGATTCAAGACTCGGTATTACGAGTTCGATTTGAGCTATACCCATTGGATGGGCGACGTGATCGAACTACGCCCTGAGATTCGCTTCGAGCACGCCCGCGACGCGGAAGCCTACGACAACCCCAGCGCCACGACTTACGGGGGCAAGCACTCTCAGGCGATGATCGCCATGGACGCGATCATTCACTTCTAAGTCTTCGGCGCACGGCATAATGCCGACGTAACGAGGAATGTTGGCTGGGAGTTTTTGGAATGAGCGAACCGCAGAATGGTCCAGAACCTGGTCATGTAAGCCAGGATGCCATCGACCGGCGGGCCTGGCCGGCCGCGCGCCAATGGCGGACGGCAGGCATCGCCGCCGTCGTCGCGCTGATCATCATTCTCGCGGTGTGGTTGGGAGGCAAGGTCTTTGGACCGCATGAACCACCCGCCGCGGCGGCATCGCCGCCGGGGACGTTCCGCGCCACTCCCCAGCAGCTGAAAACCTTCACCGTGGAAACGGTGCAAATGCATGCATTCGTCAGCGAGGAATTGACCGAAGGCAAAATCGGCGTCAACGGCGATCGCGCGACGCCGGTGATCTCGCCCTATTCGGGCCGAGTCACCCGGGTCATCGCCGGACTGGGCGATACGGTCAAGGCCGGGGCGCCGCTCGCAACCGTGGAAGCATCCGAGTTCGTGCAGGCGCAAAATGATCTGAAGGTCGCAGCCTCACAAGTCAAGCTCGCGCGCATCAATGAAACCCGCAAGCATGCGCTGTACGATGCCAAGGGCGGCAGCCTGCAGGATTGGCAGTCAGGCGCAGGCCGACCTGACGGCGGCGGAAACCGCGTTGAACGCGGTACGCAATCGCCTGCAGATTTTCGGCAAATCGGCCGTCGGACATCGCCAACGCTGGAATCCTTGGCAGGCGATCAATCCGGTTGCGACGCTCGTCGCCCCCATCGCCGGCGTGGTGGTGGATCGCCAGGTGGGTCCGGGCCAGTATCTGCAAGCCGGCGGCCCACGCCGGTCTTCACCATCGCCGATCCCAGCGAGCGTGTGGCTGCTCGCCAACGTGCGCGAAGCGGACGCAGGCTCGGTCAATCTTGGACAGCCGGTCGAAGTCCGCGTGCTGGCTTATCCAAACGCGGATCTTCAAGGCACGCGTGACCTATGTGGCCGCGGTGGTCGACTCCGTCGACCCATCGATTGCCGGTGCGCGCCGAAATCGGCAACCGCGATCTTGCCTTGAAGCCGGAGATGTTCGCGACTTTCCGCATTGTCACCAGCGGTGCAACCGAGTCTCCTGCGGTGCCGGCAGGCCGCGGTGGTCTATGAAGGAGCGGCCGCACATGTTTGGGTGGTCGCCGGCGACGGCCTGCTAGCTTACGCGGCGATACGCACCGGGCGCAGCGACGATGGTCTCGTCGAAGTGCTCGATGGATTGAAGGCCGGCGAACGCAGTCGTGACCAAGGGCGGACTGTTCATCGATCAAGCGGCGGTCCCCGCCTCGTCATGAACGCCATCGTCACCTTCGCGCTGCGGCAGCGCGTGCTGATCGTCGTGCTATTGGTAATGGTGCTCGCTCGCGCGGCGCGGCCAGCTTCCTGTCGCTCAATATCGAGGCCTATCCTGATCCGGTGCCGCCGCTGGTCGACGTCGTTACGCAAAGTACCGGGCAGTCGGCCGAGGAAATCGAGCGCTACATCACGATCCCGCTCGAGATCCAAATGGCCGGCATCCCCAACGTACAGGCCATTCGCACGATTTCATTGTTCGGCCTCTCCGACGTCAAGGTGCAATTCACCTACGACTTCACCTACACCCAGGCCGAGCAATGGGTCACCAACCGCCTGTCGCAGCTCGGCGCGCTGCCGAACGGCGCGCAGCCGCAGATATCGCCCACCAGCCCCATCGGCGAGATCTTACCGCTATCGGGTGGTCGGACCGCCCAATTATTCGGTCACGGACTTGAAGACGCTCGAGGATTGGGTGCTGGAGACGCCGCTTCAAGGCCGTGCCGGGCGTCATCGATGTGACCGGCTGGGGCGGCAAGACCAAGACCTACGACATCGCGATCGACCAGCGCAAGCTCTCGGCTACGGCCTGTCCGTGCCGCAGGTGTTGCAGGCGCTCGGCAACGCGAACATCAACGTCGGCGGCCAGACGGTGAATTTCGGCGCGCAGTCCGCGGTGGTGCGCGGCGTCGGGCTCATTCATTCGGCAGATGAAATCCGCCGCACGATGATCGCCAACAACCAAGGCGCGCCGGTGCGTGCTCGGCGACGTGGCCGATGTCACCATCGGCAATCTGCCGCGGTTAGGAATCGCGGGTTTCGACGACGTCGATGACATCGTGCAGGGCATCGTGCTGATGCGCCGCGGCGCACAGAGCATTCCCACGATCAAGCGGGTCGAAGCGGAGGTCGACAAGGTCAACGGCAGCCGGGATCCTGCCGCCCGGAGTCAGCATCCAGCGCATTTACGATCGCAGCGATCTCGATCCATGTCACGACGCGCACGGTGCTGCACAACATGATCGCGGGCATCGTGCTGATTTTCATTCTGCAGTGGGCTTTTCTCGGCAATGTCCGCAGCGCGGTGATCGTCGCCATGACCATACCGTTCGCATTGTCATTTGCGATCGGGCTCATGGTGCTGCGCGGCGAATCGGCGAATCTGCTGTCGGTCGGCGCGATCGACTTCGGATTGGTGGTCGATGCCACGGTGATCATGGTCGAGAATATCTTCCGGCATATCGCGCAGGACGCTGCGCATCTTGGCCAGGGCCCGAGCACCTTGCATCGGATGCGCGTACGCAGCGGCTTTCGCGGCCAGCACCGCCACCATTTCCATGGCCGCCGCCGAAGTCAGCCAATCGATTTTTTTCGCCGCCGCCATCATCATCGCCGGCTTCGTGCCGCTCTTTACATTGTCCGGAATCGAAGGACATATCTTCGGGCCGATGGCCAAGACCTATGCATATGCCATCGCCGGCGGCCTGATCGCCACCTTCACCGTCGCACCGGCGTTGAGTCTGATGCTGTTTCAGGACAAGGTCGCGGAGCGCGAAACTCCGGTGGTGCGCGTCTTGCGGCGAGTGTACGAGCCGGCACTCGAATTCGCGCTCGCCAATCGCATCATCACCTTTGCCGGCCTGGCGCTGATCGCGATGCTGGCGTTCTTCGCCGTGCGCTCATTGGGCTTGGAATTTCTGCCCAAGCTGGAGGAAGGCAACCTGTGGGTGCGGGCGACTTTTCCGCAGTCGGTCTCCCTCGAAGACAGCGATACCTATGTGAATCGCATGCGGGTGCTCATGTCGAAGTATCCGGAGGTGCAGTCGGTGGTCTCGCAACACGGCCGGCCGGACGATGGCACCGATGCCACCGGTTTTTTCAATGCCGAATTCTTCGTGCCGCTTGAAGCCCTTCGACAGCTGGCCGCGCGGGCTTGGACAAGGACAAGCTCACCGAAAACATGACCAACGCGCTGGAACAGGAATTTCCGGGCGTGAACTTCAATTTCTCCCAATACATCCAGGACAATGTCGAGGAGGCCGCGTCGGGAGTGAAGGGCGAGAATTCGGTGAAGATCTACGGCAATGATCTGGAGACGCTGGAGAAAACCGCCGACAGCATCGCCGCCGTACTGGCCAAAATTCCCGGCATCACGGATCTTGCCGTGCTGCGCTCGCTTGGGCAGCCCACCATTCAAAATCGACGTCGATCGCGTGCGCGCGGCACGTTACGGGCTGGCTCCCGGCGACGTCAATGCGGTTGTGCAGACGGCGATCGGCGGCCAGAGCGCCGGGGATCTTTACGAGGGCAGCAGCGATCGCCACTTTCCGATGATGGTGCGTCTGGCAGCGCCATTTCGCCAGAACTTGGATGCCATACGGCGCATACCGATCAGCGCCGCGGCGAGCACCGGTAACGGCGTCGATCCAGATCCCGCTGCAGGATGTGGCGGACGTTCAATTGGTGTCCGGCGCCGCCTTCATCTATCGCGAGCAGCAGCAACGCTACGTGCCGATCAAATTCAGCGTGCGCGGCCGCGATCTCGGCGGCGCGGTGCTCGAGGCGCAGCACGCCGTCGAGGCCCAGGTGACGTTGCCGGGCGGCTACCGTCTCGAGTGGGTGGGCGAATTCGGAAATTTGCAGGAGGCAGCCGCGCGTTTGGGCGTCGCCGTGCCGCTGTCGCTGGCGCTCATCGTGCTGCTGCTGTATTTGAATTTCGGCAATCTGCGCGATGCGCTGCTGGCGGCGAGCGTGATTCCCATGGCGCTGCTCGGCGGTATATTTTCGCGCTGCGGATCACCGGCACGCCGTTCAGCGTGTCATCGGCGATAGGGTTCGTGGCGCTGTTCGGCATCGCGGCCATGGATGGGATTTTGATCCTGTCCTACTACCACCTGAGTCTCGAATCCGGACTGGATCGCGCCGCAGCCATGCTGCAAACCTGCCGCACGCAGCTGCGGCCGGTGATGATGACCTGCATCGTGGCCTGCGTGGGCCTGTTGCCCGCTGCATTTTCCACCGGCATCGGTTCGCAGGTGCAGCGGCCGCTGGCGCTGGTGGTGGTGGGCGGCATGCTGCTGGCGCCGGCTGCTGATATTGCTGGTGCTGCCGGTGCTGATTTTGAGATTTTCCCGGGCGCAGGAGCTGCCGCAGGAATTGCCGCGGGAGAGCGGCGCATGAGGCGGGTTCGGCGCGCCGGATCTCTGGCCCTGGGCCTTGCAGGATTCGGCCTTGTTGCGCCTGCGTGGGCCCGAATTTTCACAAGCCCGCGCCGCCGCAAGTCGATCGCTACACCATCGATGCGCAGCCCGTCGAAACCGCGTCGGCGCAGGGGCCTGGCGGCGCGGCGCAAAAATTCCTCGCGGAACGCGAGGTGCCGAGAAATTGGTGGAGGCTGTTCGGATCCGCGGAACTCGATGGCCTGGTCACCGAGGCGCTGCGCGCCAACCCGAATGTCCTGTCGGCCCAGGCGGCACTGCGACAAGCACTGGAGAATACCGCGGCGCAGCGCGGCAGCTATTTTCCAACGGTGCAAGCCGGGTTCGACGCCAGCCGCAATCGCAATGCCACCGGCGTGCTGGCGCCGAATTTGGCCTCCGGCACGGCGCTGTACAATTTGTTCACGCCGCAAGTCACCGTGAGCTATGTTCCCGATGTATTCGGCGCGAACCGCCGGCAGGTGGAATCGCTGGCGGCACAGGCTGAAGCCAGCCGCTACCAGCTCGACGCGACCTATCTCACGCTCACGGCCAACGTCGTGACCGCGGCAATCCAGGAAGCGGCATTTCGCGAGCAGATTGCCGCCACCGCGCGGGTGATTGCTCTGGAGCGAAGAATCGCTGTCGGTGCTCAAGCGCGAACTGGAACTCGGTGCGATCGCGGAAGTCGACGTCTATGCTCAGGAAGCCGCACTGGCGCAATTGCAAGCGACATTGCCGCCGCTGCGCGGCAATGCGCAGACCGCACTTGATCAGCTGGCGATGTTGACGGGGCACCTGCCGGCGGAATTCAAACCGCCAAAATTCGAGCTGAACCAGTTGCTGCTGCCGGTTGATTTGCCGCTGGGCGTGCCCTCGCAGCTGGTTGAACGCCGGCCCGATGTGCGTGCCGCCGAAGCACAGCTGCATGCGGCCACGGCGCAGGTCGGTGTTGCGATCGCCAATATGCTGCCGCAATTCACGATCACCGGCGACATCGGCAGTTCGGCCACCGCCATGAGCGATTTGTTCAAGGCCGGCACGGGATTCTGGAGCGTCGGCGCCAACGCCACGCAGACGCTGTTCGCCGGGGGCACCCTGATCCACCGCAAGCGCGCCGCCGACGCTGCACTGGATCAAGCCGCGGCGATGTATAAGTCGGCGGTGCTTACCGCATTTGCAAAACGTCGCCGATGCCATGCACGCCCTCGACACGGATGCGGACGCGTTGAATGCCGCAAGCCGCGCCGAAGCCGCGGCTGATAAAGCTTAAGCGTGGCGCGACAGCAGCTCGACTTGGGTTCGGTGAGCTATCTGGCGCTGATTGTCATGCGAGCAAACCTACCAGCAGGCCCTGATATCGCTGATTCAATCCCGTGCCGCGCGCTTTGCCGACACTGCCGCGCTATTCCAGGCGCTTGGCGGGTCGATCACACCCATCCCCGCTCACTGACCCTGCGACCCTCGCGCGACGGTCGCTAGTGGGCAGCCAAGGGCGCGGGAGATTCAGCGTTGGCCGCCGGCTCGGTCGGCGCTGCGCGCGCGACCAGCAGAGTTTTCGCGAACAACGCGTGCAGGCGTCCGACGCCGCGCGCCAGATGCATGGTCGAGGTCAGCAGCAAGACTCCCACCAGCATCAGCAGCGGCAGTACGAAAACCGACTCCGCTATCCACTCCGCCGCGGCAGGCGCCGTCACGTGTATGTCGCTGAAGCCGGCGACACCGGCGCGATTGAGCAAATCGGCAAGCGGCGCGAATATGAATGCCAGGCTCACCGACAGTCCCACCACCGCCGTCACGAAGTAGGCGATGCCGATCGGCAGCATCAAGATGAAGTACGCGATGGTGGTCCAGGTGCGCCGATCCTTCAGCATTTCGACCGATCCGCGTCCAGAACGCCTGCGCCTTGCCCTGGTACACGGGCCGGCGCGGCATGCGCTCGCCGGTCATGGCTTCGATCAAGCGTCCTTCCGCCAGCGACACCACGCGGCTCACCGCCATGAACACGAGAAAAAACGGCACGCCGATGATGAGCACCGCCAAGCCCGCGGACAGAGCGACAAGCCCGGTTACCGCGAACACGAAATAAATGATGCCGGTGGCCAGCGACAGCAGCATGAAGAATAAGCAGGTATAGGCGCGCGGATCCAGGAACACGCCGAAGAACTTACCCAACACCGTTGTCGGCTTCTTGCGCGGCGTCGCCATCGCGGCCTTCACCTTGACCTCGGTGTCGCGGTAGGCGCTCGCCACTTCGTCCGGAGCCCCGTAGGTCGAGGCGATCAATTCGAGCACATCGGATTCGGACTTGTCCGGATGCGCGGCGACCTCGGCGCGCAGATATTCCTCGGCGTCGTAGAGCGCGTCTTGAATGAGCGCGCTGTCTGCGCCGGCGAGTTCCTCGCGAAGCTGACGTAGATACTGATCGATGGAGCGTGGCGCGCTGCGGTTCATGGCGATTGTCCTGTGTTCGATTGTTTCTATGAAGCGATCGACGAAGTCTGCGCGTCCCCTGCCAAATCAGCTTCCATTCGGCGAGTACGCTGCGGCCCTGGTCGGTGATGCGGTAGTAGCGGCGTGGCGGACCGGAGTATGAAGGCACGATGCGGCTGGTCAGCAAGTTCCCGGCCGAAAGGGCTCGCAACACCGGATAAATGGTGCCCTCCTTGAAGATGGAGGTGCCGTCATTGGCGCTCGCCAATCGCTTGGCGATTTCATAGCCGTACAGGTCTTCGTCCGATTGGGCGAGCACGGCCAGCAACACCAGGCCCACCAGGCCGCCGTTGAGCTCTTTTTGGAACTTGCGCTCGTTGCTATCATCCATAAGCTAATACTATATAGTTACTAATAGCTATTTAGCAAACAATATTAATTAGCCTCACAGAACTCGCCCTTGGCTACGAAAGGCTTCATTTGCGGCCGTCTCGGGCACACTAGGCACCCTTTTTTAGCGCGGGGCAGATGGCATATGTGCGGCATCGTGGGCGTGGTCGCCGAGCGCAACGCAGTTCCCATCCTGATGGAGGGTTTGCGCCGTCTGGAGTACCGGGGCTACGACTCGGCCGGGATCGCCGTTATGGATCATGGGCACCTGGCCCGTCTGCGCACCGTCGGCAAGGTCAAAGTCCTGCAGGAAGCGCATCGATCGCGCAGCCGATCAGCGGATCGGTCGGCATCGCGCATACCCGCTGGGCGACGCACGGCGTGCCGACCACGGAAAATGCCCATCCGCACATTTCGCGCGGCGGCGTCGCGATCGTGCACAACGGCATCATCGAAAATCACGAGGCGTTGCGCGCGGAACTCAAGAGCTTGGGCTATAGCTTCACTTCGGAAACCGATACCGAAGTCATCGCGCACCGCATCCATCATCATCTGGGCTCGTCTCCCGATCTGTTGGCGGCGGTGCGCAAGACCGTGGCCGAATTGCAAGGCGCCTACGCGCTGGCGGTGGTGAGCGAAGCGGATCCAGAGTGCATCGTCATGGCGCGCGAAGGCTGTCCGGCGGTCATCGGCCTGGGCATCGATGAGAATTTCGCGGCCTCGGATGTGGCCGCGCTGCTGCCGGTCACGCGCCGCTTCATGTTCTGGAAGAAGGCGATGTCGCCGAGGTTCGCCGCAAGTCGGTTCAGCATCCTGGACGCTGCGGGCAAGTCCGCAGTACGCGCGGTGCGGGAAAGCGATCTGCCGGCCGACGCCGTGGAGCGCGGGCCAGTACCGGCACTTCATGCTCAAGGAAATCCACGAGCAGCCGCGGGCGATCGCCGCAAACGCTGGAGGAGCGGATCGCCGGCGGCAAATTACTGGATGCCGCCTTCGGTCCCGGCGCCGCCGAGATTTTCAAGCGCGTCAAAGCGGTTCACATCGCCGCCTGCGGCACGAGTTTTCACGCGGGCCTCGTCGCCAGCTATCTGATCGAGCAAATCTGCCGGATTCCGGCGCGGGTCGAGATTGCCAGCGAATACCGCTATCGCGATCCCGTCATCACGCCGGATACGCTGTTCGTGACCATTTCGCAGTCCGGCGAGACCGCCGACACGCTGGCGGCGCTGCGCAACGCCAGGCAAGCCGCAGTATCTGTCGACGCTCACCATTTGCAACGTCGCCGAAAGCTCCATGGTCCGGGAATCGAACTTGGTGCTGCTGACGCGCGCGGGACCTGAAATCGGCGTCGCCTCCACCAAGGCGTTCACCACGCAGCTCACCGCGCTCGCGATGCTCACCATCGCGCTCGGCAAAAAACGGCCCAGCTGCGCGCGCAAGAAAGCGCGCTGGTTTCGCAGCTGCTGCAGCTGCCGGGGCTGGTGGAAAAGACGCTCAAGCTCGACGACAGCCATACAGGCGCTTGCCGAGATCTTTCGCCGAGAAACATCACGCGCTGTTTCTCGGCCGCGGACCGCTGCAGGCCATTGCCATGGAAGGCGCGCTGAAACTCAAGGAGATCTCCTACATCCACGCGGAAGGCTATGCCGCGGCGGAACTCAAGCACGGCCCGTTGGCGCTGGTCGATGAAGACATGCCGGTGGTCGCCGTCGCGCCGAGCAACGAACTGCTGGAAAAGCTCAAATCCAATCTGCACGAAGTGCGCGCGCGCGGCGGCAAATTGTATGTGTTCGCCGACCCTGAAGCCGGCATGGAGAGCGAAGACGGCATCACGGTGATCAAGATGCCGGCGCATGCGACCGCGCTGCAAGCGCCGGCCGTCTTTGCCATTCCGATGCAGCTGCTGGCATATCACGTGGCGGTGCTCAAGGGCACCGATGTCGATCAGCCGCGCAATCTGGCGAAGAGCCTCACCGTCGAATAATCCGCCCTCAAGATCCGTCCCGCCGCGCCGATGATCTTAAGCTTAAGGTCAAATCTTAGGATCGTCTCGTGGCAGCTAGCAAAACGGCATTCGGTCGCTTGACATGGCTTACGAACGCGGCGCGCCTGCGTGAGCTCGAGTCCCTTTACGCGGCGATCAATAAGTCGCAGGCCGTCATCGAGCTGGATATGGAAGGCACGGTGCTGGCCGCGAACGACAGCTATTTGAAGATGTTCGGCTATAAGCTGGCGGAGATTCTCGGGCAGCCATATGCGTTGTTCGTCAATCCGGCCGACCGCGAGGCAGCCGAATATCGGGCCCTGTGGGAACACATGCGCGCGGGTCAGTACGAGCAGGGGCGCTTCAGGCGCGCGGGCAAGGACGGTCGCGAAGTCTGGGTTCGTGCAAGCTTCAACCCGCTGATTGGTCAGGACGGCAGACCCTGGAAGGTGATCAAGTTCGCGAGCGAAATTACGCCGATCATCCTCGAGGCGCGGGCCTTGGACAGCGCCGTCCACGAATCCCAGGATGTGATCCAGGCGGCACTCAGCGGCGCAGGCGACCGGCGCATCAGCATGAACGGCAAGAGCGGTAATCTTCGAGCTACTGACGCGCAGCATCAACGAGCTGATAGGCAGCGTTTCATCGACAGTGGCAGAAACGATGCAGGTGGTGCAGCGCGCCGTCGCGGGCGATCTTACGGCGCGAGTGAGACTTGACGACAAGTCGGGTCACTTCAAGACGCTCGCGGCATCGGTCAATTCGATGATTCAGTCCATGATGGAAGTGGTCACCAGTGTGACCAAGACCTCGCACCAGGTTCAGCTTGGCGCCGAGGAGATTTCTCGCGGCAACCTCGAATTGAGCACGCGTACCGAGGAGCAAGCCTCCAGCCTGGAGGAGACGGCCTCCTCGATGGAACAGATGACCTCGACCGTGAAGAACAATGCGGACAACGCCGCGCACGCGCGGCAGCTGGCGGAAGCGGCGCGCGAGCAGGCCGAGCGCGGCGGTCGTGTCGTCGGCTCCGCCGTGGCCGCGATGAGCGAGATCAACGCGGCGAGCAAGAAGATCGCCGATATCATCGGCGTGATCGATGAAATCGCGTTTCAGACCAATCTGTTGGCGCTGAACGCGGCCGTGGAAGCTGCCCGGGCAGGCGAACAGGGTCGCGGCTTTGCGGTAGTGGCATCCGAGGTGCGCAACCTCGCCTCGAGAAGCGCAGGGGCGGCCAAGGAGATCAAGGCGCTGATCCACGACTCAGTCGGCAAGGTAAACGAGGGCACGAGGCTGGTGGATGAATCGGGCAAGGTGCTCGACGAGATCGTGACACGCGTAAAGTCGGTCACGGACGTCATGGCGGAGATCGCCAGCTCGAGCCGCGAGCAGGCCTCGGGGATCGAACAGGTCAACAAAGCCGTGACATTGATGGACACGATGACGCAGCAGAACGCGGCGCTGGTCGAAGAGGACACGGTGGCGGCGCAGGCGCTGACGGCGCAGGCCGCAGCCCTGACAAAGCTGATCGCGCACTTTCGACGATCCGAATCAACCGCTGCGAATCGCAGCGACGATTCTCGCGCCAAGCGCGCCGCCGAACCACCCGGCCGCCGCGCTCACGGCTAGCTTCCTCGCCACATCCTCGCGCCTAGATCCCTACTTTGGTAGCGAGTAGGCCACGAGGTAGTCGCCGCGCGCGGAATCGCTCTTGTAGCCGCCGGCGGCGATCACCACATACTGCCGGCCGTCGATGGAATAGGTCATGGGCGTGGCCTGTCCGCCGGCCGGCAGCTTGACCTCCCACAACAGCTTGCCGCTGTCGGTATTGAAGGCGCGCATCCGGCCGTCGAGGCTGGCCGCGATGAACGTGAGGCCGCTCGCGGTAGCGATGGGGCCGCCGATCGCCGGCATGCCGATATTCACATGAATGAACGGCGCGTCGCCCAGGGGGACCTGCCACTTGATGGTGCCATGCTCCATGTCGACCGCCGTGAGCATGCCCCATGGCGGCTTTACGCAGGGGATGCCGAGGCTGGACTTGAATGCCGTGCGGCGCATCCCGTACGGCGTCCCCTCCTGGCGCGCAAATTCAAAGTCCTTGTAGTCTTCCGACTCGCGCTGCTTGAGAAACTCGGCGCGTGGAATGAGCGCAACGACGAACGGCAAGTTCATGGTATTGACCACCGCAATTTGGCGTTTGGGGTCAAACGCGATGCCGCCCCAGTTGGCGCCGCCGGCGTTGCCCGGCTGCATGAGCGAGTCCTGGATTGCGGGCGGTTGGAACATGCCCTCGGAGCGATAGCCTTCGATGCGCTTGCGGCAGGCGCGGGTATCGAACCACGCCACGCCCCACGCATCATCCGCAGTGATGGGCGCCTGGCGCGTCAGCGCCGGGGGCGCCACGGGAACGGGCTGGGTGGGAGAAGGATGCTCGCCTTGCACGGCATCCTGCGGCGCGGGTTTCTCGACGATGGGAAAAATGGGCGCACCGCTGTCGCGGTCGAGGGTGTAAAGAAAACCGGTCTTGGTCGCCTGAATCACCGCGGCCACATGCTTGCCATCGTGCACGAGGTCCGCGAGCGTTGGCTGCGAGCCCACGTCATAGTCCCAGAGATCGTGGTGCACGAGCTGCTGGCCCCACCTGAGCGTGCCGGTATCGCCCTCCAATGCCACCACGGAATTGGCCCAACGGTTATCACCCGGCCTCATCCCGCCGAAGAAGTCGGGGCTGGCCGAGCCGGTAGGCGCAAATACCAGGTGACGTGCAGCATCCACCGACAGCGGTGCCCAGGCATTGGCGGCACTGGCGGCCGTGACCCGTTCAGGGCTCCATTCCTTGAACACTGGATTCGACGGATCCCGCGGAATGGGATCCCAGCTCCACTTAAGTGCGCCGCTCCTCGCGTCGAAGGCCCGCACGCTGCCGAGTTCTTCCAGCACCGCGCGATTGTCGCCGATGGAAGAGCCGACGATCACTTTGCCGTCCAGGATTGCGGGCGGCGAAGTGACGAGATAATTGCGCCACTCATCGCCCTCTTTGAACTGGGAGCGCACGTCGTTGAGCAGATTCACCGCGCCGTGCTCGCCAAAGTCCGCGCAGGCCTTGCCGGTGGCCGCATCCAGCGCCAGCAACCGGGCGTCCAGCGTCGGGGCATAAATGCGCGCGTGACATACCGCTCCCGGCGGGCTCGCCTCGTCCACCCACAGGGACACGCCGCGCGATACGCCATCGGAGTAGTGCAAATCCTTGCGACTTTGGCTGTCGTGGCGCCAGCGCAGAGTCCCGTCGACCGCATTCACTGCGACCACGTCGGTACTGCTGGTGGTGAGATACAGGGTGCCGTCGTAGAGAATCGGCGTGACCTCGAAGGCCGAACGGTTCCAATCCTTCACGCCCTGTCCCAGTTCGCCGGTGCGGAAAGTCCAGGCCACGCGCAGGTCGCCGACATTGGCTGGGGTAATTTCTGTCAAAGGCGAATAGCGGGTGCCGCCCTCGTCACCGCCGTAGGCGGGCCAGCCGCTGTCGGGCGCGGCGGCCGCGGCGGTGCTGATGACGGCGAACGAAACCATCAACGCAAATGCTCTGTGCACGGGTGCTCCTCCTTCAGGCTCCAATCTAGCCACAGGCGCCGTCCGCCTAGCCACAGGCGCCGTCCGCGTCACGGGTCATCGCCGATCGGCATCCCGGGCGGAGCTCGCACGGGCATTGCCACCACGAATTTTGTGGGATCGCTCTGAAACTGCTGAATGCGGTGATTGAGGTAGGCCTCGACCGGCGAATTCAAGTCGGCGTGCCGTCTGATCTCGTCCAGTTTTGCATTGGTGATCGCACGCACGGCAACTGAAGCCTTGGAATCGGCGGCCAATGTCAGCATGGCCTCCACCGTTCGCGCGTATATCGCGGACTGAACTTGTCCCTTGAGTCCGTGCTCGGCGGCCTCGGGCTGGATGCGCGCAGGCCGGCTGGCGGCGAGTGCCGCCTCGATCACCTCTTCGAACGCCGGGGCTCCTCCCGGGCGGGCGTGGTATTCAACGATGCGCGCGGCCCGCTCCGCGTTGAAAAGGGTGGACAGCGTGAGATCCGCGGCGGATTCCGCAGCCGCAATGGGATCGAAAGTCAGCCCGGTCTTGGCTGGCAAGGATTCGGCAGTGCGCGGAAAGCCCGGGGGGCGGGGCGGCAGCAGTTTGAGCAAGGATTCCGGCAGGGTCAGCACGGCGGGCGACAGCGTCATCACCACCGCGCGCAACGCCTTGCTTTGCTCGCTGGGAGAAACGATGGCGGCATTCTTTTGCCCGTCGCCGCGCAGCTGGTACCGGTAGTCAAGACCACCAATTTCCTTGATGGCGGCCTCGGTCTGATAGCGATGCAGTAAATAGAGCGGTGCAAGCGTGTCTTGCAATTGCGCCATCGGCGCGCCCATGGGGATGGCGTTTTCGCCGAACCGAGTCAAGGCCGCCGCGCGGATCTTCAGGATGCGGATGAGTTCCTCAGCCGCGTCCTGGCCATTGTCCCAAAGATGCGCAAAGGGGTGCGCGCCGCCGGCCGGCCTTGCATCCTCGTCGGAAATGTAAACAAGTCCGGATTTTGTCGCATCGTTCAAGATGGCATCGAGTTCGAATCGCTCGTTCACAGCAGCGGAGAATTGGCGATAGCCGTAATTGATCGTCACCTTGTCCCATAACCCGATATTGGATGCGTAGGCTGAAGAAAGATCAGGGACACCGTCCTTGTCGAGCGTTATCCAGGGATGCGGGTAGTCCATCACGGAGACGGACTCGGAAGGAGCGTGCGGATAAGAACTTGCGGCGAAATTGTGGGCCAGTCCCAAGGTATGGCCTGTCTCATGAGCGGCCAACTGCCGCGTGCGCGCCAGCGCCATCGAGAGTATCGGGTCGGTATTGGGGCTGCTGACTTTGCCGGACACATAGGGCGACAGCAGCGCTTCTGCAATCAGGTAATCCTGCCGGCCGCGCAACGATCCCAAGGTCACGTTGCCCTTGATGATCTCGCCGGTGCGTGGATCCGCCACCGACGGTCCGTACGACCATCCTCGAGTGAAGCGGTGCACCCATTGAACGATGTTGTAGCGGGCATCCATGGGATCGGCGCCTTCCGGGAGAACATTCACCCGAAAAGTGCCGGGCGCCCAACCGGCCGCGTGGAATGCCTGATCCCACCAGCCTGCCCCCTCGACCAGCGCGGAGCGAATCGGCTCGGGCGCACCGCGATCCACGTAATATTGAATCGGCTTGACAGCTGCGCACTCGGCAACGCAGCTCGGATCCTGCTTGATCAAGCGGTGCCGCAGGATGAACATTTGCTCCAGCGGCGCTCCCAGCGCAGCCGCGTAGTCGCGGAACACAAACGGAAAATACCCGGCGCGCGGATCGTAGCGGCGCGGTACATATCCTGGCTCCGGCAATTCCAGGAAGGAATGATGCTCGCGCACCGTCAGCGCATGCGGGTCGGGCGCCACCTCAGCGACGAATGAACCGCGCACAGGCGCGTCGGAAGCAAACGTCAGGACCGCTTCGATCTCGGTATTCTTCGGGAACACCCGGGTGGCATCAATCACTATGCTCGAACGCGCGGCATCGAGCTTATAGGGCCCTTGTTTTACGAGCGCATCCAAAACTCCGTGCGCGTCGCGTAGAAAGAATTCAGTCGCATCCACCAACACCGCACCGGCGTCGACCGCGGCGGCCGCATTTTCCGCTTCCACCGCAAAACCGGCCAGGACCGAGTCCGGAAATGATTGACGAACCGCCAGCTGCTCCGCCGGGTTTTGCGACGAGCTGCGAAAATACTCGCTGGGCTGCACCAGCAGAATGCGCGGCCCGAAGCGTTCGAAGCGCACCAGTTTCGCCCGCGAAATCTGACCGCGGTCGAGACCCAGATCATTGGATCCGGTGCCGTACGGCAGCGAATCGAAATACACCATATCGGTGTTCAAATGCGGGATTTCCAGGTAAAGCTTGCCGGTCTTTGCATTCCAGTACAGCGGCAAGAAGCCCGGCATGCGCTGCATCCCGGAGGTCTTCGCCCCGATGCTGGGTGTGTCGCCGGCGGCGATGGTCGCTGCTTGCGCGCCGAGCAGGGAAACCGGGCAGCAGAGCAGCCCGATCGCTACCATAGGGCGCAGCCACCTTTCCCGCGAGATCAATTTAAGCATGCGTGCAACCTCGGCACATCGGCATAAACCACCCAAGTTACACCGGCCTGCGCCCGCGAACAATTTCGGTGCCGCCTATTTTCGAAGATTTTATCTGGATCCCGAGACGCGGGTTGTCACCGGCGGCGAAATGCGCAGTCGCGCCGCGGTGATCGCGTCGATACTCAGGCACATTCAGATTCCCGTGCGGCG
The DNA here is from genome assembly GCA_963787695.1 of uncultured Gammaproteobacteria bacterium. Lineage (GTDB taxonomy): Bacteria > Pseudomonadota > Gammaproteobacteria > Steroidobacterales > Steroidobacteraceae > Bog-1198. The sequence continues at coordinate 1,952,827 of CAWBDX010000002.1, read as the reverse complement.
CATTCTCGATGCCGGCTGTGGCTTGGGGTTGTTGCGCGGGCCATTGGCGGATCTTTATCCGCGGGCGCGATATTCAGGCCTCGAATCGAGCCCGTACCTGTGCGCGCGCTTCGGTTGGATTTTAGGATCGGTCATGGATTTCGCGCCGTCAAAACCATTCGATCTCACGATTTGCTACGACGTTCTGCAGTACCTGCCCGACGCGCAAGCCGCGCGCGCCATCGCAAACTTCGCCAGGCTGACCCGCGCCGCGTTGTACGTGTCCGCGCTGACCGCAGAGGATTGGCGCAACAATTGCGACCGCAGCCGCACCGATCGCGCCGTGCATCTGCGCCCCGGCGCGTGGTATCGGCGGCGTCTGCAGAGATCCTTCCGCTACGTAGGCGTTAGGTGTGTGGCTGCGCAAGGACGTGACGGCAACCCTCTGGGACATGGAGCGGCCTTAAAGGCGCGTTACCGCTATAGATTGTGCATGCAGCCACGCCACCAACGCCGCATGCACGGGCTCGGCGGCGCCATCGTCCGCGCGAACGTGATTCACCAATGACACGAGCACATAGGTTTTGCCGCTCGAGGCGGTAACGTAGCCGGCGACGCCGCTGACGCCGTCGAGGTGCCCGGTCTTCAGGCGCACCGAACCAGCCGGCGCTGCCCTTCATGCGCGATCGCAAGCGTGCCGTCCATGCCGGCCGAGCGGCAACGACGCCATGAATTCCGGCGCGAAACGGACTGTGATAGGCGGCGCTCAATATCTTGCCAATCTGCAGCACCGAGATCTGCGTGCTGCGCGACAATCCGGATCCGTTGTCGATGTCCAGCCCCTGCAAATCGAAGCCGCGCTCGCGGCCCCACTCCGCTATCGCGGCGCTGCCCTTCTCCAGGGTCGCCGGATCACCGTATCGCTCCGTGCCCAACGTCAGGAGCAGATGGCGCGCCATGAGATTGCTGCTGTATTTATTGGTAAGCCGCACGATCTCGGCCAAACTCAACGAGTCGAAGGTAGAGAGCGGTTTGGCGTCGGCGGGCTTCGGCATCGATGCGCAATTTACCAACGAATCTCGCCGCCCGATTCGCGCCACAACTCGACGAAGGTGCCGAACGCATAGGTGGTCGGCTGCAGCAGCACGCGTGTAAAGCTTTGCGGCGCGCACTGCGGGGACAAGGCGCCGGAAAAAACCACCCGGTCCCAGTGCGCGCGAGGCAACTTGAAAATCCACCCTGCCGCTGCACCGCCGCAGCGGCCCGGCGCGAAGCGGATATGTGATTTTCTATCGCCGAGATTGACCGGGCAGCGGGGCTCGCGATGACGTCCACCCGGCGCGTTTCGGCATTCGGCGGCGAGCGCGGAAGTCGATCGACTGGAAATTGACCATCAACGCGTCCGGCACGACGTTGTATGAGCGATTCGGCCGCCCGTCGAAGGCGCCGGGATCCTCCGGCGGCAGGGAAAATGCGGTGTTGTCGATGACGATGTCGCCGCGAATCGACTTCAAGCCCGTGGCGCGCAGACGCCTGCACGAAGCTCCACCACCGTTCCAGCGTGATGTAAGGATCGCCGCCGCCCTGCAGGATCAAATCGCCATCGAGCACACCAGCGCTGAGTGCCACGCGCCCGCGGGTCCGCCAGATGAAGGCGGGACCCAGCATGTCCAGCGCCGCAAAGGTCGTGACGGTCTTGATGGTGGAAGCGGGGCTGCGCGGCGTGTCCGGGTTGTGACTCATCACGACGCGGCCCGTGTCCGGATCCATGATGACGAAGCTCGACTGCACTCGGACGGCAGGTGCTGCTGCCGCCATCACCTGCGTGACGCCGACCGGGACAGCGCTGCCGAGCCGGCGACGCCGCACAGCGGCGCGACAGCACAAGCACAGCCGCAGGCAAGGACGAGGCGATTCATCGCGGCCGTGGAGCGTCTCATCAATTGAGAGGCAGCGCGATGCGCTGCCAGGCGCGCGGACCGCCAGCGAAGAAACAACATCAGTCCCTAAGCAACAAATGTAAATCAAGGCCGCAAACCACCCGCCGACCGCACCCAAGCCGAACTGCGGCAACCAATCGACCCACCCTGCCCGGCGCGAACGACAGGCTGTGCGCAAGCGGCACGAACACCAGCCACGATAGCGCAAGCACCATGACCGCCGGAAGCCGCACATCGCCGGCGCCGCGCAAACAGGCGCTGCTGCTGATGTTCAATCCATCGAACAATTGATAACCGGCGGCAATCCACAGCAAGCGTAACGGCTCGTGCCACCACTCTGAGCGCGCCTGCGGAGTCGGCGGCATTGGTGAAAAACGGCAGCACCCACGGCCCCAACGCGGCCAGCAACACGCCGATCGCACCCATGTACAGCACCGCAATCAATATGATGCCGTTGCCGACCTTGAACGCCCAGTCGCTTGTGATGCGCGCCGATGGCCTGGCCGACCAGTGTGGTGCCCGCCATCGCGATGCCCACCGCCGGCATGTAGCAAAACGAAGTCAGCATCATGACGATTTGCGTCGACGCGCCGTCGACGGTGCCGAGGCGCACCTGCATCAATTGGAACAGCGCAAAACCGAGAATATCCGCGGCAATCAGCAGCCCCATCGGGAAATCCCAATTGCAGCTGGCGCCACAGTGCGCGCGCCGTGAAGCCGGGTCGTGAGGTGCGAGCGAAAACGCCGGCGCGTTGCCGGCGCCAAAAACCATATCGAGCGCCGCGCACAACCCCGAGCAGCTGCGCAGCATTGGTCGCCCAAGCGGAGCCCGGCCACGCCCATTCCGAGATTGAACATGAACAACTGATTCAACAGCGCGTTGATCGCGGCCACGCCGAGCGGCGATCCGCAGCGTGATCGGTCGGACGCCCAATGCCGTTGAAGAAGCCCAAGCACCGCCCACAGCGCGACGCCCAGCGGGCCGCCCAGCATGCGCGGAAACCAATACGTCAGCGCGAGCCGCACGTTTCCTGCGGAATGTCCGAACGGTGCAAATATCTTGCGCGGCCCGCTCAGCGCCAGCAACGACAAACAGCGGCACCGTGAACAACGACGCCCATAGCGCGGTCCAGGTGGCCTGCGATGCGCGCGCGTAGCGGCGTGCCGCCGTAGGCCTGCGCCACCAAGGTCTGCACCGCAAGCCCAACTCCGCCGAACAGCAGCCCGAAGACCAGCACCGGCCAGTACACCGCGCCGATCGCGGCGGTGGCGGCAGGCGACACGCGCCCGATGAACCAGGTGTCGGTGGCGTTCAAGCACCGCCTGCACGGCGCTGTTCACCATGAAGGGAAACGCCGAGGCTGGCGACGGCCAAGTAATCGAGCCGCGGTCGGCCGCTGAGCTCAAGGCTTGTCCGGGAAGAATTTTATCGACTCGTCCAACCGGCGATTCTCCAGCGCTAGCCTTCGCGCATATCCTTCGGTAGGATGAGGCAATGTGTGCCAAGTTGCGACGCAATTTTTCCGGAGCATTTCTGCCGCAAGATCTGCGGCTCTGGCGCGTGGCACTTGACGCAGCGCGGCACCGCACGAAATCGACGTGTTTCTGCGGGGCGCGGACGCGGCGCGCACGCGCCTTCGGAACGGCGCCGGCTGGTCGACCTTGGCATTGAATGGCATGCCGAGAAGGCGCTGCTGCTCTTCATGTCGGGCGAGAGAGTCGCAACGTCGAAGGCCGCGGTCGCGATCGTGCATGAACCTCTGGAGTCTCTGTACGATGCGTCTGCCGCTGGTCAACATTCGATGCTGATGCGCGGCGCTTTTGGCGCAGAGTGTTCCGGTTGGTGCGCATCCCCGGAGGCCGCTACCTGCTCAAGTCTTTGGCGCGTTCGGCGGCGCTAAGCCGCTACCTAAGCCGAACCGCGATCTGCATCACAAGAACCGCGCATTATTGTCAATTTTGCAGGTTTCGCGCCGCCAGCCTACGCGCCGGGCCGCCAACTCTTGCGTTGAACTGCGACGCTCGTCAAAGCTGCGCGGCAGCGTTTCCAGCACATTGATTCGTGGCTTTAACCTGCAGAACATTCGCTAAAGATGGCCTAAGTGCTGGACATCAAACCTAACGCCGTCGAGACCCAGGCCGCGGATGCCTCATTCGATCCCTACGGCCGCCTGCTGCGCATGCTCATGCCGAGCCTGCGCGGCGTCGTCGTGCACGACGGCTATTCCAACCTGGTCTGGGCTTCGGATGATTGGGATCTTGAGCGACGAGCCGGAGCTCATCAACGACGCCATCGCCAATGCCCTGTCCGATACCACCGAGTTTCCGGGCATCGCGAGAACCATCGACGCGGACCGCGTGGTCTACTCCTTTGCCGTGCGCGGCGAGCACATTGAATTGCTGGGCATCGTCAGTCTGATCGCGCGGCTGTCGGGAACGCAGATAGAGCCGCGCCCGCTGCAGACCATGCGTCAATTGGTCCAGCCGGCGCTCGAGTGCCTGCGCCGCGAATTGGCGTTGCGCGCAAAACTGGGCTCCAGCGAGCGCGATCTCGACATCAAAGAGCGCGATCTTGAACTCATGATGGAGATCTCCTCCAATCAGTCCGCCGCCGCGAGCGACGCGGACGAATTTTCGCTGATCTTGAAGACCGGCCTCGACCGCATGGGTTGTGCGCTCGCCGCGCTCTGGGTGCCCGACAAGAACATCTCCGTATCCATGACGCGCAGCGGAGCAGCCCATGTCGCCGGAAGCGCTGCAGCGCGCCCAGCATCATTTGATGGCGTGGATGCAGATGCAGCAGCGCACCATCGTCATCAATCATATTTCCAAAGTCGCGACCGATGTCGCGGCGCCGTACAAGATCCTGGCCTGCCCGATACGGCATCACTTCGGAGCGCGTCATGGGCGTGCTCGCGCTGTTCAATCCGCCGAGCGCACAGGATTTCGACGTGCAGCAGACGCGAGTCGCCGAAATGCTGGCGAAGCGATCGACCGATCATCATCCAGGCACAGTACGACACCAGCACCGGCCTCATGACGCGCCAGGCATTCGAGCGGCAGGCCACCGGCGTGCTCGGGGCGGACGGCGCTTCGGACTCGCACATCATTTTCTATCTCGATATCGACCGGCTGCATGTCATCAACGAGACATTCGGCATGCATGTGGGCGACGATGTCATCGTCAGCGTGGCGGACCGGATGGCGAAGACGCTTCCGGCGGAGGCGCTGTCGGCGCGCATTTCAGGCGACCGGCTGGCGGCGCTCATTCCCAATTCCAGCATGGAAGTCGGCCGCGGCGATCGCCGAGCAGATTCGCGCCGCCGCCGAGAGCATCGTGCCGCGCGCGGGACAGGGCTCATTCGAAGTATCGGTATGTCGTCGGGGTCGCGCCGATCGGCCGCTCCGACAATCCGCTCGCGCACGCCCTGGCCACCGCGGAAATCGCCTGTAAGGCGGCGAAAGACCGCGGCCGCAATCGCGTCGAGATTTTCCAGGATTCCGACCAGAGCATCATCCGACGGCACACCGACATCTTGGTGATCGGCAAGCTGCGCGAAGCACTGGACAACGACAGTTTCCGCCTCGACGCGCAGCCCATCCTGCCGTTGCGGGGCAACTATGGCCGGCCGCGCTTCGAGCTGCTGATCCGCATGCTCGGAGATCGCGGCGAAATCATCCCACCCGGCAAGTTTCTCTCCTCCGCGGAGCGCTATCAGCTCATGCCGACCGTGGATCGCTGGGTGGTGCGCCGCGCCTGCGAGCTGCTCGGAAAGCACAGCGCCGCGGTGGGCGAGGAATTCGCGCGCTTCGCCATCAATCTCTCCGGCCAATCGCTGCAGGACGAATCGTTCCTCGGCTTCGTGGTCGATCAGCTCAAGACCAGCGGCGTGCCGCCGGGAGTGCTGTGCTTCGAATTGACCGAAACTGCGACGATCGGCAATCTGGAAAAGGCGCAGGTCTTCATGCGCACGCTGCAAGATCTGGGCTGCCAGTTCGCGCTGGACGATTTCGGCACCGGAGTCAGCTCGCTGGCTTACTTGAAGGATCTGTCGGTCAACTACATCAAGATCGACGGCAGTTTCGTGCGCGATGCCATCAGCAACGCGCGCTCCGAATCGATGATCAAGGCCATCGCGCAGCTCGCCAAAGTCATGTGCATGGAAACCATCGCCGAATACGTCGAGACCGACGTGCTGCGGGTACGCATGGCGGATCTGGGCGTGGATTACGGGCAGGGGTTTGCGATGGGCAAGGCGCAGCCGCTCGAGGACCTGCTGCAGGAACTCGCCTTCTACGAAGCCACCGTCAGCAATTGGGCGGTGTCGGAGAGCGACGTCGGGCAGCTCGTGACCGACGGCCATAGCTAGGCCCCCCTAGGACAGGGCGAAACGAATTCGCAGTTCAGTGCGTATCGCCACTGGCTTACGGTCGCGCAACACCGGCTGGTAGCGCCATTGCGAGACCGCCTTGATGGCGGCAGCATCGAATACTCCGGGAATACTCGCTGCATGGACCACCACGTCCCGCACCTCGCCAGTTTCCGAAACGGTGAAATCCAGCTCGACCCAACCTTCCGTGCGGCTCAGCGCCGCCTTATTCGGATACACCGGCTCTACCGACTTCAGCAATTTCAATTGGTTGGCGGGCGTCAACGTCGCAAGGAATTTTTGTTTCGCAATCACCGCGTCAAGATCATGCTGCACCGAGTCGGCCTCGTCGGAAGCAAAGCCCATCGCCACCGCCTCATCCAGCCAGCTACGGGCTGCCTCGTATTGCTCGAGAGTTAGCGCCCGGCGCGCTTTGACGACCAGGCGCGAGCCGAAGTCCTGCAACCCGGCGGCGAGCCCGGGGCTGCCGGGATCCAGCTGGCGCAAGGTGAGCAGGAAGTATTTGGCGCTGTCGTTGGCCGGTTCGATCAGCCGATCCGCCTGCAGCCGTTCGTTCGCGTTTCGCAGCAGCTGAGCCCGGGCGTCGACCTCCGCTTGCTTGCGCGCACTTCCGAGCTGGCGTAGTGCCGATTCGACGTCCGCAGCGACGGCGATACCCTCGGCTCCTTCGATCAAGGAGGCCGCAAGCGCAAAGTCGCGGCGATCAATGGCGCTGCGTGCATCGCCAAGCAGCCGCGAGGAGAGCATGCGTCGTGACTCCTGCCCGGTTGCATTGTTGGGATCCAGGCTCAAGGCTTCCTGCACATAGAAGCGGGCGTTGTCACGATCGGGTGCCAGCAGGCGCCCATCGGCCAGGCTCTGCGCGGCTAGCTTAAGCAACGGGGCCACCGGGTCCGCATCCGCCGCGGGGGGGCTGCGGACGCGTGGCGGCTGAGTGCGCGCCTGCGCCGTTTTGACCTGCTCGCGCGATTTCGCAAGCTGTGCCGTCAAATAGGCGATGCGGCTGCCTTCGACCCCGGCCAATGCGCGCCGTTTCGATGGCCGCCGCGGCTTCATCCAATCGCTCCTCGAGCAGGGCATTCTCGGCTCTTGCCAGAAGCCGCTCGTGAACCTCTTGAAGTCCGGTGCGCGCGACGACATCGGTGGGATTGCGCGCTTGCGCTTGCTGGTAGAGTTCCAGCGCGTTGTCGCCCGTTGGTTCGCGTCAGCCTGTTCGCCGCCAACGCCGCCGCCGCGCGCGCCAGCAGTGACGACTCCGCAGCTGGACTGTCCACCGCGCTCGCGCGGCGGCCCGATATCGTCCCGCGCGCCTCTCTGCGATAGCCACACCGCCATGATCAGACCCAGGACCCCGATCGCGCCGCCTATCAGCCAAGCGCGCATTGAGCCTTGAGAGCGATCCTGTCGCGGGGATTCGGCGGCTCGCCGGCGTTGTTCATCGTGCTTCTTGATGGCCGCTTCCGCGAACAATTTCGCGCGGGCCGGGGACATGGGCTTGTGGATGAATCGATACACGATGCCCGCGCTGATCAAAGTCGGCGAGCGCGGTTTCATCGTCGCGATTGCCGGCGACGACGATCACGAGATCGGGAAACTGGCGCTTGATCTGGCTCGATGAAGACGCTGCGCCGTCATGCAGTGCCTGCACGTCGAGCACCACGATGCCCACCTGGCCCGCGACCAGCAGGTCGCTGACCTTGTCGGCCGAAGGCACGTTCCACAGGCGCCGCGCGCCGCCTACCGCCTCGCGCAAGGTCTGCAGGAAAACATCGTCCGTGGTCAATACGACGAGCTCGACAATGTCGCTCGCGAGGCTGAACTTCAGCGCGTCCAGCGAGTCGCCATCTTCGTCAGAAGCTAGCACCAACTGATTTCCTTTCATGCAGAACCTGAGCTTGAGATTGGGGTCGCGCGCTATCGCAATGCAGCAATGGTGCCGCCCGGTTAGGCTAGTGTCATTCCACGAGCGACGCTATACGATACGGAGTCTCAGGCCGCAGACAATGTCTGTTGCACTGCGTCAATTCAGTTCTGTGACTGGCCGCTCATTCGCAAGCAGCGGGCTACTCGGGGGATCATTGGGCGCGTCAATCGGTATCACGTCGAAGCTAGCCGCGGAGCAGCGTCCAGCGCTGAGCAGTTGCTGTTTTTCAACGTAAACCAGCATCGAGTAAGGGTCGGTATTCAGCAATCCATCGACACCTATGGGGTGCCGGAGATCTACGAGCAGGACGGCGGCCTGCGGGTACGCGTCGGCGACATCGAGGGAGTTCAAACCCTGTTCGCCGATTTCCGATGAGGGCAGGCCGCTGGGGGTCGCCGTTTTCGTGCGCTCGGCGCATGAGCGATTCGCTGTGCTGCATCTCGGGGTTGATCCTCGACTTGAGCTCTACTCCGGATGTGAATACTCGCGTGCTGCTCAAACTCATGCATGAAATCCGCAGCACCGCGCGCCGCACGCGCGGAGTGGATTGCATCGAATTGGTCTACAAAGTTCGTCATGCCGTGCGATTGCACGTTTAATTCAATACAAGGGGACACAATGATCTAGCATGAATTCTGGGCGCAAGCTCATTCTCGCCGCGAGTGTGTTGGCATGATTCGCTTCAGCCGGCTGTATTGGCGGCCGACTCCAAGAAGCCGCCGACCACCAGAAAGTCGTAGCGCCTGCCTTTGCCCGACGGCAACGACTTTCCGATCTCCTCGGCGGTTACGGTGAAAGCCGGGGTCGACACCTATTTCTTGAGCGGTGCACTGGCACCGGTGATCAACAAGGACGCGCCGAAGGGCAGCGTCGCCGCCTATGGCGACACGGAGACCCAGACGGTAGGGGCGCTCAACTCGATCAAGACGACTCTTGCGCAGGCTCGGCCTGACCATGGGCGATGTGGTGAAGATGACGATATTCTTGGTCGGCGATCCCGGCGAAGGACAATAAGATGGACTTCGCCGGCATGATGGCGGGCTACAAGCAATTCTTCGGCACCGCCGAACAGCCCAACAAACCATCCCGCAGCGCCTTTCAAGTTGCCGCGCTGGCGGCTCCCGGGGCCCTGGTCGAGATCGAGGTCATCGCCGCCAAAGCGCATTGATTTCGATCAATGGCGAGCGGCGTCGATCGTCGAAAACTGAAGGCGCAGCGGCATGCCGACGGCAAACTGCGCTGCGCCTGGTGCCCGGCGGATCCTTTGTACGTCGCCTATCACGATACCGAGTGGGGAGTGCCGGTGCGCGACGACCGCAAGCTGTTCGAGATGCTCTGCCTGGAAGGCGCGCAGGCGGGCTTGAGCTGGATCACGGTGCTGCGCAAGCGCGACAACCTACCGGCGGGCTTTCGATGATTTCGATGCCGAGAAAATGGCGCGCTACAACGCCGCGAAACGCCGCCGCCTACTGCAAGATCCCGGCATCATCAGGAATCGGCTCAAGGTGGACGCCTTCATCGCGAATGCCGCGCGCATACCTTCGAGATTCGCTCGTCCCAGGGCTCCTTCAGCGACTACATCTGGCAATTCACGGACGGCAAGGTGCTGCGCCGCCGGCCGCTGTATCTGGGCGAAGTTGCGCCATCGACCGCGCACAGCGACGCGATGAGCAAGGATCTGAAGCAAAAAGGATTCAAATTTGTCGGCACGACGATTTGCTACGCCTTCATGCAGGCGGTGGGCATCGTGGATGAACATCAACGTTATTGCTGGGTGGCCGGCAAAGAGAGCATCAATGCGCTAAGCGGAGTTCGATGAAGTCGAGATTTCACGCCGCGGCCGCTGCTCGGCGCTCGGCGGCCTTCTGCATCATTGCACCGAGCGTTGCGCAGACGCAGAAGCCGGCGTTCAAGCCGATGGATGTGTTTGATCTTCAATGGGCGGCCGATCCGGAGGTTTCGCCCGACGGCGCGCAGCATCGCCTATGTGCGCATGGGATTCGACATCAAGACCGACCGGCGCGCGCGGCAGCGTCTGGCTGGTTGGCGTCGACGGCAAGAATGAACGCCCTCTTTCCGGCGCGCCGTACCAGCGGCTGCACCGCGCTGGTCGCCGGACGGCACGCGCATCGCCTATCATCGCACGCGCCGCGGACGGCTCGACGCAGCTCTTCATGTACTGGACAGCGAGCGGCGTCAGCGCGGCCGATCAGCAATTTTACCGAATCGCCGGCGGGCTTGCCTGGTCGCCGGACGGCCGCTGGCTCGCCTTCACCATGCCGGTAGCCGCAGAACGCAAGCCGCTGAAAGTCGAGCTGCCGGAGGCGCCGAAAAATGCCAATTGGGCGGACCCGCCGAAGCTGATCGACAGCATGGTGTTCCGCGCCGACGGCGAAGGCTATCTGCCGAATACCTTTACCCAGCTTTTCATCGTTGCCGCCGATGGCGGCGCGGCGCGGCAATTGACCCACGGCGATTTCGACCACCAAGGGCCGCCCGCCTTCACCGCGGATGGAACGCGGCATCCTGATCAGCGCCAATCGCCGCGCCGATGCCGACTACGACCCCCTCGACAGCGAAATTTACCGCGTCGACCTGTCCGATGGTTCGCTGCACGCACTGACGGATCGGCGCGGGCCTGATCGGCATCCGGTGCCCTCGCCGGACGGCAAGCACATCGCCTACCTGGGATTCGACGACAAGCAGCTGGGCTATCAAGCCACGCAACTCTACGTCATGGACAGCGACGGCAGCCATGCCCATTCGCTCACCGCGTCCCTGGACCGCGACGCCGCCGTCGCCGAATGGACCGGCGACGGCAAGAGCTGGTCTTCCAGTACGACGATCACGGATCGACCAAGATTGCGGCCATCGATCTTTCGGGCAAGATGCGCGTGCTGGCCGATGGCGTGGGCGGCGCCGATGTCTCCCGACCCTATTCCGGCGGCTCGTTTTCCGATCGCGCCGAACGGCCGCTTCGCCTACACCCAGGCCAGCGCGATCGGCGCCCGCGGCGCTGGCCACCGGGCACTTCCATGCGCGACATCACGACGCTCGGAGCGCCTCAGCGACAATCTGCTCGGGCAGCGCACGCATCGGCGCGCTCGAGGAAATCACCTTCGATTCCTCGGTCGATCATCGCCGCATGCAGGGCTGGATCGTCAAGCCGCCCGGTTCGATCCGGCGAAAAAATACCCGCTCTGCTGGAAATTCACGGCGGCCCGTTCGCCATGTACGCGCCGAGCTTTGCCGCGGAAATTCAGCTGTATGCCGCCGCGGGTTACGTCGTGCTGTACATGAATCCGCGCGGCAGCACCGGCTACGGCGAAGAGTTCGCCAATCTGATTCATCACGACTATCCCGACAAGGACTACGACGACCTCATGTCGGGCGTCGACGCCGTGATCGGCCGCGGCTACGTCGATACGCAGCGGCTGTTCGTGACCGGCGGCAGCGGCGGCGGCGTGCTGACCGCCTGGATCGTCGGACATACCGATCGCTTTCGCGCCGCGGTGGTCGTCAAGCCGGTCATCAACTGGACCAGCTTCGTGCTCACGGGCGACATGAACAACTACTTCTATCGCTACTGGTTCGGCGAGTTTCCCTGGGACGACATGCAGGCTTATTGGAAGCGCTCGCCGCTTGCCTATGTCGGCAACGTGCATACGCCGACCATGCTGATGACCGGCGAGGTCGGACTACCGCACGCCGTCGAGCGAGGCGGAGCAGTTCTATCAGGCGCTGAAACTGCGCAAGATCGACACGGCGCTGGTGCGAGTGCCCAACGCCTCGCATGACATTTCCGCGCGTCCCAGTTTGCTCATCGACAAGGCGGCATACGTGCTGGCGTGGTTCAAGTCGCACGATGTGAAAGCAGCCCTGTGAGTGCCGACGCCTACTCGTATTAGGCATGTGCATCGGATTTGCGCCGTCTGCCCGAATAGGATTTTTTTTGCTTCTTCGGTCATGGTGGTGTTGGTGCTGACGGCCGCGCCTTTCTCATAGGCGCGTACCGTGGCGGGGCGCGCCTTGATGGCTTCGAACCAGCGCTTCAGGTGCGGAAAGTCTTCGAGGTTTTGTCCCTGCGCCTCATGCGGAACGATCCAGGGATAGCACGCCATGTCGGCGATGGAATACATGCCCGCGACGAATTCGCGGTCCGCCAGCCGCTGGTTCAATACGCCATACAGGCGATTGGTTTCCTTCACGTAACGCTCGATGGCGTAGGGAATCTTTTCAGGTGCATACCTGGCGAAATGATGATTCTGGCCCGCATCGGCCCCAAGCCGCCCACCTGCCAGAACAGCCACTGCAAAACGTCCACTCGGCCGCGCGATTCGTTCGGAATGAATTGTTCGCTCTTGTCCGCCAGGTACAGCAAGATTGCGCCCGATTCGAACACGGAGATCGGCGCGCCGCGCTCCAGCGGCGAATGATCGACGATTGCCGGCATGCGATTGTTCGGCGAGATTGCGCAGGAACTCCGGCTTGAATTGTTCGCCCTTGCCGATGTTCACCGGCACAATCGTGTACGGCATGGCCGTCTCTTCCAGAAACAGCGTGATTTTGTGGCCGTTGGGCGTCGGCCAATAGTACAAATCGATCATTGGTGTACTCTCCGCCGGCTCGAGCGCCATTTTGTGCTCGCGCAATAGGGCAATGCAAACATCTTCTTCGCGCGGTCTCAGGCGCATTTGCGCGAGCCGCGTACGCGTTCGAGCACTTTGGTCCAGGGCAACAACGGCGTAGTCCAATTGCGCCGGCGGCCGCCACGCGCCATTCCAGCAAGTGCTTGCGTCTCGGCGAGGCTCTTCGCCTCCTTGCTGTCCGGCGGCAATCAGGCGCCTCTCGATGCCGAATCCCACCATCTGCACGATGACGGTATCGCCTCTTTGCATGACCTTCGCCAGTTTCAGGCAATCCTCGCGGCGCTCGCTCTTGGCGGCAGCTTCCCGGCAGGCATCCATCAGCGGCGAAAACGCCGGAATGATTTCGGCGGTCGCGACCGCCGGCGAGCGTCGCCAGCCTGGCCGTATCCGACGCCGCGATGCCGCCGGGCAGTTCGCGGCGCGACGCCGTTCAGCGCGTCGAACATCATCACCATGATCTGGTTGTATAAAGATCGAAGCGCGTCGCGCTGCGCCATGTCGGCGAGCACCCGATCTACCTCCACCGTGTCCTTGTCCTTGTGCGCGGTCGCCAGAGCTCGGCGAGCCAAGCCGCGGCATTGTCCGCGATCCACCCAGCGCAACACGATGGCGCGTCGCGGCTGTCGCAGGCGGGAGTGGCCGCGCACAGCTGCAGATGCAGCCAGCCGATCGCCGCGCTTTGCGGCGCCAGCTCGCTGGCGCGGGCGATCAGTTGCAGCGCCGTGGCGGCGTCCGGAGTGCGCCGTGGCCAAAACTGGCAGTGCGGCTCGAAAACTCAAGCGCCGCCGCGGTCGCCACAGAATTGGCGTCGGCTCGTGCAGCGAGCACTCGCACCGCTTCGTTGCGCCAGATCTGGTATTCGTCGGCGGGCGATCCTTGACTGCACGCCGGGCGCGGCGGTCGCCAATGCGCAGCACGCCGGGCTGCGAAGTGCGCCAGCCGAAGAGTGCAAGAATTTCAAACCGTGCTTGACCACAAGCCATACCTGATTACTCAACTGTGGCTGCGATTGCCGGCAGCCGTCAGGCCCGCGGTGATCGCCAAACGCATGGCATCCTCGACCGAAATGTCGAGCGGCTGGACCCGGTCGCGCGGCAGATAAATGGTGTAGCCGCCGAATGCATAGCTCATGGGAAAATAGACCGTCACCCAATCCTGGCCGCCGTGCGCCAACAGCACCGTCGGCACATCTTCGCGGGTGACGAACCCGATGGCATGCACGTCGGCGAATCGCGCCAGCACAACACGCTGCAAATCGCGCTTCTCGCCGCTGCCGGACGGCAGCAAGCTCACGACATCGCGAAATCCCGCCGTAAAGCGTTTTAACGAAGGGAATGCGGCCTAAAAAGTCGTCCCAGTACTTGAGCAGGATCTTGCCGGCATAGGCATTCACCACGCTGCCGACGAACAGCAGCAGCAAGAAATCCGGCGATCAGTCCCAAGCCCGGCCAGTAATGTTCGGGACTGACGATGCCCAGCGCAATCAGCGCGCGGCGCAGCCATCCCTCGACCGTATTCACCAGCCACCAAATCACATAGATCGTCAGCGCCAGCGGCAGCACGGTCACCAAACCGCTCATGGTCAGGGTTAAGATCTTGCGCATGGGATTATCATCGCATGATCGGGCATCCAACCCGCCCACAGGTCGACGCCTCAATGACACAACCTAGTCCGGTCTTGAGTATCTCGCCCGCCCAGCCGCCGACGTGCCGCTCATCCTGTCGCTGATCAACGAATTGGCGGAGTACGAAAAACTGCGGCACGAGAGCGTTGCGACCGAGGCGTCGATTCATCAGGCGCTTTTCGGGCCGACGGCCGCGCGCCGAGGCCGTCATTGCTCGTTTCGACGCGAGCCCGCCGGATTCGCGCTTTTCTTCCACAATTTCTCGACCTTTCTCGGCAAGCCCGGCCTGTATCTCGAAGATCTGTTACGTGCGCCCCGCGTTCGCGGGCGCGCGATCGGCAAGTCGCTGTTGAGTTATCTGGCGGCGCTGGCGCTGCAGCGCGACTGCGGCCGTTTCCAATGGCAGGTGCTTGACTGGAACAAGCCCGCGCGCGATTTCTATGAAGCGCCTGGGAGCCCAGGCGGACCCCGACGTGGGTCAACTACCGAATGACCGGCGACGCGCTGCGAGCGGCTCGCCGGCGAGCGACAGATCATGATTGCCGCGGCAGCATGAATCGCAGTCCCTGGATAATTGAGCACCACACCGTCGCGCCGGATCTTTTCCAAGACTAGGCCCTTCCTGCAGCGTGTTGCCTTCCTTGTACTTGCGCATGTTGATGTACACGAAACGATCCGCCGGATTCGGTCGCATAGACATGCACGTCCAGGTGCAGTTCAGGCAGCGCCTGAGCTCCCGTTAGATTGATCTCGCTGATGGAGGGCAGCACTTCGTCATTGTCTGCGCGGCGTCCTCGTCGGTCAGCACCGGGTCGGGACGGCGCAAGGCTGTGCGGCGCCGCGCGCTGCGCGAACGCAGCGGCGCAACGAGGCGCTGGCCGGCGCGGCGCTTCCTTGCGGCGACGAAGCCTCGGCGGCCGGCACCGGAATTTCGGGGGCATAGACCGGCGCCGCGCCCAGGGGACTGAAATGCGATCGTCGACCGCCGGCGGGCTTGGCATTCGCGGCGCACGCGGCGTGTCGTGCCGCGCCGCCGTCGATGCGACGGTGGCGGCGCCATTTCTCATCAGCATGACAGATCAGCACCACGATATTGATGGCCAGCAGGCACGCCAGCAGCACGGCCCAGAGCGGCAGAGCGGCCGCGCCGCGAACGCGTACGGCGCGTCCATCAATCCCGGCATCGATCTGCCGCTGCCGTTCGATTTCAGATTTCTTCAGTGCATCGAGAATGAAGGACATGGATTTTCCTAGCCGCCGCGCAGCGCGTTGGGTAGCAACAGGGGCGAACTCGGGATCGGCCAATGCGGTGTCGAGCACGACTTGGGTCTGCACGCCCGCGATGCCGTCGACATTGAGCCGATGTTCGCGCTGGAAGTTCTGCACGGCGATCGCCAATTCCTCATCGTAGACATCGCGTGTTCCGGATCCGACGGCCCGCCCGCCAAGGCGTTCAAGCTGCGGCGCAGCCAGCGAACCTCATCTCCCTGCATGCCCAGCGACAGCAGCCGGGTACGTGCGGTCTTGGGCTTCCACACGACCGTGAATTCGCCGAACCAATCGCGCGAACAGATCATCGATCGACACCTTCTCGTTGTGCTCGCCCAGATCCAAAGTGGCAGTCTCGTCGTCGAGTCCCGACAAGCACCACCCGATGCCGCTGGCCCGCGATCGTCCGTCAGACGTCAAGATGGCGGGCCGGTTCAAGGTCCTGACCTGGGCCCAGGAGCCGCGTTGATCCAGGCAGGCGAGCCCGGCCTTGGCCGCCTGCCCGCAGGGATCCCGGTCGTCCGCCATGGCGGTGCCCCACAGCGCCAGCAGCCGACGAAACGCCGCCGCATCGGTGGTGTTGGCTTCATTGGCTTGCAAGCAGGGCGTTGACGGACGCCAGCTGGAGGCGGCCGCCGGCGCAGCGAGTGCCGGCGCCGCGGGCAGCGCGGCACGACGGTGCGCGCCGCCGCGTGAGCGGTGGTCGGCACCTCTTTGAGTCGCGTGGCTGAGATGCACAGGGCCGAGTTCTGATGATGCCAGAATCTGCCAGCCGAGGAACGAGGTGCCGGCGACGCGCGCCGACGCCGAGACGAGCCGACGACCCAGCCCAGCCACGCGGGCAAGAATCGGCGGCCATAGACCTCGCCGGCGGCTCGGCGCACCAGGCGGCGGTGATCTTGCGTCGTTTCCTGGGTATAGGCGCCGAGCAGGGCGCGATCGCAGGCAACATTGATGACGCGCGGAATGCCCATGGACAGGCGGTGCAACTCCGACCAGGCCGCCGGCGTGAATATCTCCTCGGTTGCGCCGGCAACGCGCAGCCGGTGGCGCACATAACCCTTGGTCTCCTCGCGAGACAAGGGCCTCAAGTGATATCGGCCGGTGATCCGCTGCGCGAGCTGGCGCAGATCGGTTCGGTCCAGCAATTCCCGAAGCTCCGGCTGGCCGATCAGGATGATCTGCAGATAGCTTCTGCGTGGGCGTTTCCAGATTGGTCAGCAGCCGGACCTGTTCCAATACGTCGATGCGAAAGGTTCTGCGCCTCATCCACCAGCACGATGATGCGCCGCCCTTCGGCGTGGGCACTCAGCAGACGCCGATTCAGCGCATCCACCATCTGCTTGACGCTGTCGCGATCCGCGTCGGCGATGCTCAAGCCCAGCTCTTCGCAGATCGTGAGCAGAAATTCCACCGGCGTGACGCGCGGATTCAAGATCACGGCGACATCGGCGTGATGCGGGACGCGCGACAGCAGGGTGCGCACCACCGTGGTCTTGCCCGTGCCCACCTCCCCGGTCAGCTGGATGAAGCCGCCCGGATTCGTTGATGCCGTACAGCAAATGCGCCAGGGCCTCGGCATGACGCTCGCTCAAGTAGAGATAGCGCGGATCCGGAGTGATGGCGAAGGGCTTTTCGCTGAGACCGAAGAAGCTGGTGTACATGACTGCACGTAGGATAATACCAATGACGCGTTAGTTTCCGTTTCGCGTGGCCGCGCGGCAGCAGGCTGGCACGGGTCAGCAAGCCCTGCCCGAACCGGTCGCGGATCCCGTCAACCGCCGAATCCAGGCGCGACGCCGAGTGCCGGCAGCTGCCCTGAGAACAGGTCCGACTGCAGCAGCGACCTGCAAATCGCCCACCCCCACCCCCAGCAGCCGCACGGCGGCGCGGGGCTGCGATGCCAGCCAGCCGCTGAGCAGCGCTTGCGCGGCGGCCGATACGATGGCCGTGTCCTGAGTCGGGCGGCTCGAGCGCACGCTGGCGGGTATAGGTCGTGAAATCGCCGCGGCGAATTTTCACGGTCACCCGGCCGGCCAGCAGATTGTGCGCCCGCAGGCGCGAGGCGGTGCGATCCGCCAAGGCGCACGAGCTGCGCCGCAAGTTCCGCCGCCGCCCGGATGTCCGCAGCGAATGTCTCCTCCGCGCTGATGGATTTCTCCTCGCGATCCGGCTCCACCGGCCGATCGTCGAGGCCCGCGGCGCGATCCCGCATGGCCTTGCCGTGCTTGCCGAAGGCGCGCCACAGCACCGCTTCGCTGGCGGTGCGCGCATCGCCGAAGGTATGGATGCCCGCGGCAAGCACCGCGGGCAAGGTCTTCTGGCCCACGCCGAATAATTTCTGGATCGGCAGCGGGTCCAAAATCTCGCGCATATTGCCGGCAGTCGATGCGGCACATGCCATCGGGCTTGTTCAAATCCGACGCGATCTTTGCCAGCAGCTTGTTAGGCGCGATTCCGACCGACGCCGTGAGCCCGGTTTGCGTTGGCGATGCGGCGCCGAATTTCGGCGCCGATACTCTCGGGGCCGCCCAGCAGCTGTTGGCTGGCGGTGACGTCGAGAAAGGCTTCGTCCAACGACAGGCCTTCCACCAGCGGCGTGAATTCGCGAAAAATCGCGAAAACCTGATCCGAGATTTCCTTGTAGCGCGCCATGCGCGGCGGCACCACGATCGCATCCGGACAGCGGCGCAGAGCCTCGCGCATGGGCATGGCCGAGCGCACGCCGAAGCGGCGCACCGCATAGCTGGCGGCTGCGACCACGCCGCGGCCGCCGGTCCCGCCGACGATGAGCGGCTTGCCCTTGAGCTCAGGGCGATCCTGCTCCTCCACGGAGGCATAGAAAGCGTCCATGTCGATATGCAGTATCGCGCGGGCATCGCTCCGCCGCATCGCTTCAATCCACTGTGATGGTGATTTTCTTCGAGTGCAGCGGCGGATCGAACGACTGGTGCAAGTAGTCGGCGAACACCAGCTGCAGAGTGTGCTTGCCGGGCGCCAATGTCAGCGTCGGTCTCGGTTTGCCCCTTGCCGAAATGCACGATCTTGTCGGTCGCCGGCATCGGTGCATCCAGTTTCAGTTCGCTGATAGTCGGTGTCGACCAGCAGATGATGGTGCCCGGTGTTGTCGAATTTGATTCCCGCCGGCGCGATTCCCATGCCTTTCAGCCCAAATCTTATGGTGACCGGGCTGTGCAGCGTCGCGCCATTTTGCGGCGCGATGAAATACACTTCGGCGCCGGCCGGCGCCGCCATGCGATCCGCGGCGACGGCGATGCCGCCACCAAACAGACGCCCAACGCGAATAGTAGACGATTCATGCGGCTCCCCTTTTAATTTCCGAAGGTTGCGGAGAAGGCATCTTAGCGCTGCTGCTGCGCGCCCACGCCCAGTTCATGCGGCGCGAAATCATCGACATTGATGATATCCATGACCTTGGCATCGTAATCCCGCAGAAGCGCGGCTTCCGCCTCGCTGATGATGCCGAGCCTGCAGTGCCTGCGAGATCTGTCCGGGCAGATCCAGCGCCGTGACGCGGCCGGTCTTGACGCCGTCGACGCGGATGCGCTTCTCAAGCGGCTCCGCCGTGGTGGACAGCATCAACGCCTCCTGCAGTTTCCGCCAGTGGGTTGTGCGGACTGCCGGCGTCTTGTAGATGTGCGCGCTCAAGCGCTCCCGGGTCGCGGTCGGATTCATGACCAGATCGCCGATGGCGCGGCCCAACCGGTCGCTCGGCGGAAAGTAGGTCGAGTCCGCGCGGAAAAATGAACAGCCGCATGAACGCGGCCAACGGACGATTGGGAAAATTGCGCAGGAACAGATGCAGCTGTTCCTGCGCCTGATACAGCAGGCTGCGGCAGGCCCATTCGACCAGCGGAAGATCGTCCGCCTCGCGACCCTGATTCTCATGATGCTTGAGCACCATGGACGCCAGGTACATCGATCGACAGCACGTCGCCGAGGCGCGCCGACAGGGTCTCCTTTTTCTTGAGATAGCCGCCGAGCGCCAGCATGGCCACGTCCGTCGCCAGCGCAAACGATGCGCTGTAGCGATTGATGTGCTGAAAGTAACGCGCGCGTCGCGCCGCGTCGTTCGGCACCCGGTGAAGCGCGCCGAGGTCAGCCCCAGGACCATGGAGCGCACGGCATTGGAGATGGCAAATCCCACGTGGCCCACGATCGCGGCGTCGAACTCGCGCACGCCCGCCTCGCGGTTCGGATTCTTGCGCGGCATTCATTTCCTTCAGCACGAAGGGATGGCAGCGCACCGCGCCCTGTCCGAATATGATCAGGCTGCGCGTCAGGATATTGGCGCCTTCGACGGTGATCGCGACCGGCACGATCTGGTAGCCGCGCCCCAGATAATTGTTCGGCCCCAGACAGATGCCCTTGCCGCCATGCACGTCCATCGCATCGTTGGCGATCATGCGGCCGATTTCGGTGGCGTGATATTTGAGCATGGCGGACGGCACGGAGGGCTTTTCGCCGCCGTCGATGGCACCCGCGGTGACAGAGCGCGCGGCGTCGATGATGTAGGTGCGCGCCGCCATGCGCGCCAGAACCTGTTCGATGCCTTCGAAGCTGCCGATGGGCGTGTTGAATTGGCGGCGAATGCGCGCGTACGCGCCCGATGCATACACCGCGGCCTGCGCGCCGCCGGTGGCGTTGGACGGCAGCGAAATGCAGCGCCCGACCGACAATTGCTCCACCAGCATGCGCCAGCCCTGACCTGCCGTCGCGAAGCCGCCGATGATGGCGTCCATGGGCACGAACACGTCGTGTCCCTGGATGGGACCGTTTTGGAACGGCACGTTCAGCGGAAAATGCCGCCGGCCGATGCGTGACGCCGGGAGTATCGCGCGGAATCAGCGCGCAGGTGATCCCCAGGTCCGCCTTGTCGCCCATCAGATGATCGGGATCGTAGAGACGGAACGCCAGGCCGATCACGGTGGCGATGGGCGCGAGCGTGATGTAGCGCTTCGAGAAATTGAGCTTGATGCCGATGATTTCCGCGCCCTGCCACTGCCCCTTGCAGATGATGCCGGTGTCGGGAATGGACGCGGCGTCCGAACCGGCGCGCGGGCCCGTGAGCGCGAAACACGGCACATCCTCGCCGCGCGCGAGCCGCGGCAGGTAATGATTCTTTTTGCTCCTCGGTGCCGTAATGCAGCAGCAGTTCCGCCGGCCCCAGGGAGTTCGGCACGGCGATGGTCGAGGATGCGGTGGCCGAGCGCGAAGCGATCTTGATCAGCACGCAGGAGTGCGCGTAGGCGGAGAATTCCAGGCCGCCGTAGCGCCGCGGAATGATCATCGCGAAGAAGCCGCTGCGATTTGATGAATTCCCACACCGCGGGCGGGCAGGTCGGCGCGCCGATGGGTGATGTCCCAGTCATCGAGCATCGCGCACAGCGTCTTCGCACGGTCCGTCGAGAAATGCCTGCTCGGCCGGCGTCAGCGCGGGCGGCTTTCGCCGACATGAGCTTTTGCCAGTTCGGGCCGCCGGTGAATAATTCGCCGTCCCACCACACCGTGCCCGCGTCCAGCGCCTCGCGCTCCGTCGCCGACATGGCGGGCAGCAGCTTGCGGTACTTCTTCATGAAGGGCCGCGTCAGCAGGCGCATGCGCAGCGGCCGGATGTTGAACAGCAGCAGAAGCGCGAAAGGCACCGAGACCGCGACCTTCCACCCAGTCGGAGCCGCGCCGAGCACCCAATAAGCCGCGAGCAGCAGCAGCAGCACGCCGGAACTCACGGCAAGACTGGCGCGCCGATAGGCGAGAATCAGAATGACGCCCACGAACAACACCAGCCAGCCAACAGCGATGGCCGACGCTCAGCCACAGGCTCATGCATCGGACACGTCCCGTATTCAGATCAAGTCTTTGACGCCGTCGCGCTCTTCCAGCAACTCGCGATGCGTGGCCTGCATTTTTTCGCGGCTGAAATCGTTGATGGCCAATCCTTGGACGATGCTGTACTCGCCGTTCTTGCAGGTCACCGGATAGGAATAGATGACGCCTTCGGGTATTCCGTAGCTGCCATCGGACGGGAACCGCCATGCTGACCCAGTCGCCGGCGGCTGTGCCGAGCATCCAATCATGCACATGATCGATCGCCGCCGCCGCGGCGGAGGCGGCGGATGAGGTGCCGCGCGCCTTGATGACGGCCGCGCCGCGCTGCTGCACCGTCGGAATAAAGGTGTCCTTGAACCAGGCTTGATCGACCAACGACAGCGCGGGCTTGCCGCCGACGGTGGCGTGGTGCAGATCCGGATACTGGGTTGCCGAATGGTTGCCCCAGATGATGACTTTCTTGACATCCGCCAAAGGCGCGCCGGTTTTCTCGGTGAGCTGTGCCAGGCCGCGGTTGTGATCCAGGCGAGTCATCGCGGTGAAGCGGTTGCGCGGCAGCGACGGAGCATTGCGCTGCGCGATGAGCGAATTGGTGTTGGCCGGATTGCCGACCACCAGCACGCGCACATCGCGGCTCGCGACCGCATCCAGCGCCTTGCCTTGCGCCGAAAAAATCTTGGCGTTTTCCAGCAGCAGATCCTTGCGCTCCATGCCCGGACCGCGCGGCCTGGCACCGACCAGCATTGCGAAATTACAATCCTTGAAGCCCACGTTGGCATCGGATGTGGCCGTCACCTTGTTCAGCGTGGCGAAGGCGCAGTCGTTCAATTCCATCACCACGCCCTGGACCGCCGCACTCGCCGCCGGGATTTCCAGCAGATTCAAGTTGATCGGCTGGTCGGCGCCGAGCATTTGACCGGAGGCGACGCGAAACGCGAGCGCATAGCCGATATTTCCGGCGGCGCCCGTGATGGTGACAGTGACTGGCTTTTTCATGACGAGCTCCCGCGCAAAATCGAAGAATGGTAGCCGAAATCACCCGACAACCGGTGCTGCGAACGTGGGAGTCGCCGCTTAGCGATGAACAATCATCGCCGACCGAATCAGTGAGGGAGGTTCCGACAAAAAAATCACGGCATGCTTGATGATTTCGGTCGACTTCCGAATATTGTATTTAAAAACATCAGGTTACAAACTAAAAATATTTTCACAAAGTGCTTGCATGTAGTGGTGTTGTATATTACTATATCACCAAGTCACCGAAACACCTCGATGACGGACTGAAGACCGAAACACTTGATAGGAGACGATCATGAACACTTCAATCTCAACCAAACTTGCCGCCCTCGCTCTCGCCCTGATGGTCAACAGCGTGATCATGGGTGGCATGGCCTACTTGTTCAATGCCCAGCTGCAGCAGCCCACGGCGGTCATCTCGCTCGCCAGCATGGCGACTACCACTGCGAACGCCTCGGCCTGAGCGGTTAAAGCTCGGCGCTCTGGTAGATTAGCGTGCTATATGGCCCCTACACGGGGACACGCACATCGAGCGAAAAATGGACCCGAACTGGAACGACAACCAACCCATCTATCGCCAACTGCGCGATCGAATGGTCGCCCTGATCCTCGAGGGCGCGCTGAAGGAGGGCGATCCATTGCCCTCCGTGCGGGCAGTGGCTGCCGACTACCGGCTCAATCCGCTGACCGTGCTGAAGGGTTATCAGCAGCTGGTCGATGAGAACCTGGTCGAAAAACGCCGTGGTCGCGGCATGTATGTCAGCGACGGAGCTCGGCGGCTACTGCTCGCAGGAGAGCGCGAGCGCTTCTTGAACGAGGACTGGCCGCAGATTCTTGCGGTCATCAACAGGCTTGGGTTTCTCGTCGCAGGAATTGTTTGCGCAAACACCGGCGCTTACCCACCCGGCGCCGCCGCCTCGCGGCAGCGACGCCAAAGAAGAATGAGACCTAACAACATGGCCGCGCTCATCGAAGCTCGTGACTTGACGAAAAAATATGGCGCTCACGTTGCGCTGGATCGCGCCAATCTCAACGATCGAGGCAGGCCGCATCGTCGGACTCATCGGTCCCAATGGCGCCGGTAAGACCACCGCTCTGCGCGCCATCCTGGGGCTGACCAGCTACGAAGGGCAGCTGACAGTGCTGGGACGCGAACCGCTTCGCGAACGCACGGCGCTCATGCAGCGACGCCTGTTTCATCGCCGATGTCGCCGTGCTGCCGGCATGGCTGCGGGTCGACCACGCCATCGATTTCGTGGCCGGCGTGCATCCGCGATTCCGCCGCGACCGCGCCACGGGATTTCTGGCGAAGACCCAGATCACGGGCAAACGGCGCATGCGCGAATTGTCCAAGGGAATGAAAACCCAGGTGCATCTGGCGCTGACCATGGCCATCGACGCCAAGTTATTGGTGTTGGACGAGCCCACACTGGGGCTCGACATTCTGGCGCGCCGCGCCTTTTACGATGCGCTGGTCAATGACTACATGGACGAGACCCGGACCATTCTCATCACCACGCACCAGGTCGAGGAAGTCGAGAATCTTGCTCACCGATTTGATATTCATCGACAAGGGCCGCATCGTTCTGGACGCATCGCTGGAGGATGTCGCCACGCGTTTCGCCGCGGTGGCGGTGGCGGCCGACCGCCTCGATGCGGCGCGCGCCGCGAAGCCGTTCTACGAACGCCACATCCTCGGCAAAGTCGTGCTGTATTTCGAGAACGCCGACCGGGAAAAGCTCGCGCCGTTCGGCGAGTTGCACACGCCCAGCGTCGCCGATCTATTCGTCGCAAAGCTTTCCGGAGGTGCGGCATGAACACCAACTTGTGGCTGATCCGCCGGGAATTCTGGGAAAACCGGGCGATCTGGATGATTCCCGCCGTGTTCGGCGCGATGCTGATCGTGGCAGCTCTGTTCGGCCACGTGCAACATTCCGACGCTCACCTCGCCGAATGAAATCCACGACGCTTCGGCGCCGCGTTCCTGGTGGTCGTTCGGCTTGATGTTCTACACCGTCATGTCGCGTGTACTCGACCTGGTACCTGCTGGACTGCCTGTACGCGGATCGCAAGGACCGCAGCATTCTGTTCTGGAAGTCCCTGCCGATCTCCGATACCGATGACGGTGATCAGCAAGCTCGTCGATCGCCTTGATCGTCATTCCGCTGGTGTCTTCGTCGCCGCCGATGTCACCGCGCTGCATCGCGGCATTCATCTCTCGATTCGCGCTGCGCGCCTCGATCGGCAGCACGCTGTGGCAGCGCCGATGTGTGGCTGCAGATGCAGGTGCTGTGGATCTATACCGTCGTCACGGCGGCCATCTGGTACCTGCCGGTCGCCGGCTGGCTGATGCTGGTCTCCGCCTGGGCCAAGCGCGCGGTCATGCTGTGGTCGTTCCTGCCGCCGCTGCTGCTGTACATCATCGAGCGCTGGTTCCTCGGCAGCAACGTCGTGGGTCGGGCGATCAGTCGGCGGCTGACCGGCCTGCCGGCGATTGCCCTGAATACCAGCGGCGGCAAGTCGTGGCACGTTGACGGGGACACGCTCACTCTTCCGAGCAGCGTTTGGCACTTCATCAATCCGAGCGGATTCTTTGCCAGTCCGCAAGTTTGGATCGGGGCGGCGGTCGGAGTGGCCTTGATCATAGTGGCCATCCAGCTGCGAATGCGGCGCAGCGAAATCTAGCGCGGCGCTGCGGCGCGCAGCGCTCGCGAAAATCGGATTTCGTCGTCTCCCTTGGTGGCGACCAATAGTGCAAAATAACGCGAAGTATTTCGTCTATCGCGAAGGGGCGACCGATGTACAAAACCAAGATCGATCTGTCCGAGAAAGTCCGCCGCAATGTCATCGTCATTTTGAATGATCGCCTGGCTAACGCCATTGATCTGCAGAGCCAGGTCAAACAAGCGCATTGGAACGTGAAGGGCCCTAATTTCATCGCCCTGCACGAGCTGTTCGACAAGATCTCCGATGTGGTGTTGGAGCAGATCGACGAAATTGCCGAGCGCGTGACCAGCCTGGGAGGTACCGCCGAAGGCACGGTGGCCGTGGCCGCCAAGCGCAGCAAATTGAAAAACTACCCTCTGAGCATCACCGCCGGCAAGGATCATCTGTTTTATTTGTCGACCCAGATTGTCGGCATTACGGCAAGGTGGTGCGCGCGGCGATCGCCGACACCGACGAGCTGGGCGATGCGGATACGGCGGATCTATTCACCGGAATTTCCCGCGATGTCGACAAGTACCTCTGGTTCCTCGAGGCGCATCTGCAGGAGAAGGCCTGACGTCATGACCGATCCTGCGCCAGCAGCCGACAATTCGGGCTTGCGACGCGGCGCTCGCCACGCTGCAGGGACTGTTGACGAGCCGGCGAGACCCTGGAAGCGTGGGCGGCGCAGCATCGTTTGTATGCGCTGACGCATCGCCGTGCTCTGCATCGCCGCCACCAGCGGGCGCTTCATTTCGCTCAAGCGGCGCTTGCTCGGCGGCTACGAGTCGGCAGACATTCGCTGGCAGGACCTCAAGGAAACGCGCATCAGCGCGGGAATCATCGCCGCCGACTTGACCCTGGTCGCGCAGAGCAGCTCCGACCTGAATATCGGCGTCCGAGGTGAATCGGGTGTGGACTTTCGAGGGCTTGCACAAGGATCAGGCGCAGGCCATGTATCGGATCTGCCAGCAGCACGATCAGGTGTGGCGCGAGAAGCGCCGCGTTCGCGAGCTCGAGGAGTTGCGCGCAAAATCCGGCGGCGTGCAGATCAGGCGGCGCCAGGTCGCGCGCCGCAGGCGGCGGCGGAGGCCGCCGGCGCGGAATCCGAACCCGCGCGCCGCCTGCGCCAGGCGCGCGAAATGCTCGAGGCCAAACTCATCAGCGATTCCGAATTCGAGTCGATCAAAGCCAAGATCGTTTCGGGTCTTTGAGCCAGCACGCTCTAGCCCAAAAGATACGCGAAGTAGCTGTTGCGCAGCCGATTCAGAGGGTCGGTGCGCTGGCGCAGCGCGCGGAACAGCTTGGCGCGTTCGCCGAAAGATTTCGCCACGTGCTCCGGCTGCAAGGCACGCGTTCTGATTGAACGTGGGCATGCCGCCATGCGCCGACGCGAAATCGTTGAAATCGATCAGAAAGTCGTCCCAGCCCTGCTCGCCGGTGGACGAAGGCTCCAAGGTGAACATCGGACCCGAATAGCTCGCGCTGAACAAGGAACCGCGATCCTGATGCAGCCGGCTCGCGCCGCTGACGACATTGCCGCGATAGCGGTGCTCCTTGTAGTAGGACTTGCAGAACGCGAAATACGCGGCCAGCAGCTTCGGATAATCGGCTTGCGGAAATGCCCACAGGCTGTAGGTATGGCGCGCCTTCCACGCCTCCTGCGGCATGTCGCGCATCCACTCGTGCGAATACATCATCACGCCGCGCGCTGCCGCCGCCCAGGGCGCGGTGCATGCCCGACAGGACCGCATCGCGCAGGCCGGGCGCCGCCAGCACGCTGCCGACGGTCGAGCCGAAAGCGGGCAGCACATTGCGCATGACGGATTGTCGAATCTGCCAGATTCCGGAGCGGCTGACGGCGAAGCCGATTCGTCGAGCGTGCGGCGCTCGACGCGTGATCCGGTCGTGGAAGGGCGAGACATGCAGCCGCAAAGCGCCCGGGCGATTGATCATGGACGGCATACCGCGAGCGTGAATTCCTTCAGCGACAGCACCTGGTAGTCGATCTTCACCGGCGTCATCGGCCGCACTCGCAGCACGACCTCGTGCACGACGCCCAGCAAGCCGAAGCTCGAGCGCAGCACGCGCATCAAATCGCGCTCGCGCTCGGTCACGACCATCTGCTTGCCTTGCGGCGTGATCACCGTTCATTTCCGTGACGCAAGACGACAACTGCGCCATGCCCGCGCTCGTAGGAGGCCTGCGGCAACGTGGTCACCGCCATGGCGCCCAGGGAGATCTGGCCCATTTCCGGAGTCAACGGCAGCTCCAGTCCGCGCTCGGCAAGTGCCTGGACCAAGGTACTTACGCGCACGCCCGCCTGTGCCCGCACGCTGTGTTCGCCAAACTCCAAGATCCGGTCGAGTCCGCCGGTATCGACCGTGGTCCCGCCGTCGCCGCCCACGCAGCGCGTCTGCGAATAGTCGGCGCCGACCATGCGCACGGGCGTGGGATAGACTCTTGTCTTCTGGAAAGAATAAGGGGAATGTCTTCGAATCGCTTCAGGCGCATGACGAGCCGCGGCCGCCGATAAATGCCTGACGAATCCGCGCCGCGCGGATCAATGACTTTATTTACCATGTGCTTCCCCCGGAAGACTAAACAAGCTTTCGAAACGCTTGCTGTCGGGGGCACAAAACCGGGCAGTTCTTAGTGCGACTTGTGCGCTTTGCAGATTCACTGGCGACCCCGCTATCGTCAGACTTCCCGTGGGAAGTCCCTTAGACCGGTGGTTTTGCGTCCCCACCTTTCGGCGGGTTTGCCCTTAAACAGCAGCTCTACTATGCGATGAGCGCGCCGACTCTTGTAAAGGGGTTTTTTGCCGGCCGCCAAGCTTCAGGCTTTACCCCATCAGAAGCAGGGTTTCCGCATGTTCTACCGCCTCCGGGGTGCCGTAGACCACCACCACATCGCCTTCCTTGAACACGGTATCCGGGCCTAGGATCGCGTCCGACGATGCCGTCGCGGCGGACGGCGCTAACGGCGGCCTCGGAGCCGCGCTCGGCCAGCTCGATGATGCTGCGGCCGACGGCCCAGGCATGGGGCGGCAGAATGACGCTGTGCAACTGCTTCGCGAAAGGCGTGGCTGTCGTCCAGATGCTCGGCGCCGCTGTCGCGGAAGTACTGGCGCAGCATGCTGTAGCGATGGCTGCGAATATCGTTCACGCGTGCGAATGACACGGCCGACCGGCACCTTCATCAACAGCAGCAAGTGCGACAACAGCATGAGGCTGGCCTCGAAGGTTTCGGGCACCACCTCGGTGGCGCCGGCCGCCTGCAACTCCTCCAGTTTGGCATCGTCCTGCGTGCGCACCAGAATTGGCACATCGGTGCGCAATTCGCGCACCGCCCGCAGTATGCGCAGCGCCACGTCCGGATTGGCAAAGGTGATCACCACGACGCTGGCATGCGCGACGCCGACGTTTTCCAGCATCTTTGCTTGTGCCGGCATCGCCGTACACCACCGGATCCCCAGCCTGGCGGCCGAGGCGGATGCGGCGCGGATCCATGTCGAGCGCGATGTACTCGAAACCGGTCTGCTCGAGCACGCGGGCGATATTTTGTCCGACGCGGCCGAATCCGCAGATCACCACGTGGTCCCGCTCGGCGACCGCCAGGGTCGTTTGCTGTTCGCGCATCGCTTCGGTGTGCGGGTTGCCAGATCTCGCGCAGCAGGACGCGTGTGATGCGCCGATTGTGACGAATGATGAGGGGCGACAAGACCATGCTCAAGACGGTCGCTGCCAGCAGCGGCTGCACGATAGCCTGCATCGAGTAGTTCACGCCGCAGCAGCAGGATCAACAGCGCGAATCCAAATTCGCCGCCCTGGGACACCATTACGCCGGTGCGCAGGGACTTGAACCAGCTCATGGTCGCGGGCTTCGTCGCGACCGCCACCACCGCCGCCTTGAGAATCAGCATGCCGACCAGAATCGCGGTCACCACCGGCAATTGCCGTAGCAGCAATCCAACATCGAGCAGCATGCCGACCGTGATGAAGAACAATCCCAGCAGAACCTCGCGATACGAGCGGATCGTGGCTTCGATCTGATGGCGGAATTCGGTCTCCGCGAGCATCATCCCGGCCAGAAACGCGCCGAGCGCGAGCGACAGGCCCACGGCGTGAGTTGCCCACGCCGAGGCAAGCACCGCCAGCAATACCGCCAGCGAGAAAAGTTCCGCGGAGCGCACGGAAGCGATCATGAGAAACACCGGCCGCAGCAGCCAGCGGCCTGCCGCCAGCACCAGAAGCAGCGCGAGCGCGGCGATGCCGATGGCGCTCAAGATGTGCATGGCGTCGCCGGCGCGGCCGCCACCGCCCAAGGCGGACACCAGGGCCAGACAGCAGCGGAAAGCTCAGATCCTGAAACAGGCAGATCGCCACGGCGAGCCGGCCATGCGTGCGGTTGTTCTCGGACTGCTCGGTCAGCTGCGCGATGATGATGGCTGTCGAGGACATGGCCACCGCGCCGCCGATCACAACGGCAACGGCCGGCAGGCACGTCGAACAGCAACGCCGCCCCGGCCGCAATGATTGCCGTGGTTATCAGCACCTGTGCACCGCCGACTCCCAGCACCTCCCAGCGCATCGCGACCAGCCGCGGCAACGAGAATTCCAGTCCCAGGGTGAACACCAGGAACACCACGCCGAAGTCCGCCAGCAATTGCGTGGTCTCGTTGTCGGCCGCAAGCGCCAGCGCGTGCGGACCCAAGCAGCATGCCGACGGCGAGATAGCCCAAGATCGCGGGCAGCGCCAGCTTGCGAACAGCGGCGACCACGCACACCGATGCGGTGAGCAGAATCAGGATCTGTAACAGCGGATCGTTATGCCCCATTGCCTGCTAGCATATCGCTATGAGTCCAACCATGACGGTCCCGTTGGCGCTCGAGCCGGACAGGAATGGGCTGGCAGCTCAAGCTCTGGCGGCGATTGGTCGTTGGCGGCTATGCCGCAAATCGAAGCGCAGCTCGAGAGCTTGCCCACGACATTGCGCGGCCCGCTGCTATGCGATTGGTCGCAAGCAGAGGCGCCGGGCATTAGCCCCGCCTGGGCGCTGCTGCGGCGCCTGAGCGACGCCGGCCTGCCGGCCGCCGAAATCAGCCACAGTGGCGGGCCGCCGAATTTTCTGGAGCTGCTGCAAAAACTGCAGCGCGATCGGCACGAGGTTGGCGGCGAGCGTGCTCCACGGCTGACACTGCGCGGGATCATCGGCAAATTGGGGCGATGGTCCGTGCTGCAGGGCCGGCATGCGCGCGGCGTGGTCGACTTCCTGGGACGCATTGCGACGGTCGTCGGCCAGGCCTTCAGACGACCGCAAGCGATGCGGATCTCGTCATTGGTGCGGCATATCTACGAAACCGGCATCACCGCCATCCCGATCGTCTCGTTGATCGCTTTTCTGATCAGCGTGATCGTGGCATATCTCGGTGCGCAGCAATTGGCGCGCTTCGGGGCCGATATTTTCGTCGTCGATCTGGTGACGATCGCGGTGCTGCGCGAGATGGGAGTGTTGCTGACGGCGATCATCGTCGCGGGTCGCTCCGGCAGCGCGTTTGCGGCCGAGATCGGGGTCATGCAGCTGAACGAGGAAACCGACGCGTTGCGCGCCATGGGCATGAATCCGATCGAGCTGCTGGTGGTGCCGAGAGTGCTCGCCTTGGTCATCGCTCTGCCCCTGCTGACGATAATCGCCGATGCCATGGGCCTTGCCGGCGGAGGTCTTCTATCGCTCATCGATCTGCATATTCCCTTGCCGCAGTTCACCGCCCGACTGCGCGAGTCGCTTTCGCCCACGACTTTTTGGTCCGGTTTGATCAAGGCGCCGGTGTTCGCCGCTCTCATTGCCATGGTGGGCACCTACCGAGGCATGCAGGTGCGCGACTCGGCGCGCGAGCTCGGGCGCCTGACCACGGTAGCCGTCGTGCAATCCATCTTCTTGGTGATACTCGCCGACGCGCTGTTTGCCGTGCTGTTCGAAAAGATCGGTTTTTAGGAGCCCGTCTGAATGCTGGACCGTAGCGTCGACCCGGTGATTCGAGTCCGCGGCCTGCGCAATCGCTTCGGCTCGCAGGTGGTACACGATGGTCTCGACATGGAAGTGCGCCAAAACGAAATATTCGGCGTGGTTGGCGGCTCGGGGACCGGC
This sequence comes from uncultured Gammaproteobacteria bacterium, assembly GCA_963787695.1. GTDB lineage: Bacteria > Pseudomonadota > Gammaproteobacteria > Steroidobacterales > Steroidobacteraceae > Bog-1198. Next base: position 1,921,326 of record CAWBDX010000002.1, on the reverse strand, counting down.
AAGTCGGTGCTGCTGCGCTCGATTCTCGGGCTGCGTCACCCCGACGCGGGCAGCGTGGAGCTATATGGCCGCGATGTGGAAACCCTGGCCGCGGCCGATCGCAGCAGTCTGGTGCAAAGTTACGGCGTAACATTCCAGAACGGCGCGCTCATTAGCTCCCTGACCGTAGCGCAAAACATTCAATTGCCGCTGCGCGAGCATTATCCGCTGTCCGAAAACACGCTGCAGCAACTGGCGCAGCTGAATCTGGCCCTGGTGGGGCTGGAGCCCGACGCCGGCGGCAAATTTCCCTCGCAGTTATCCGGCGGAATGATCAAGCGCGCGGCATTGGCCCGCGCCCTGGCGCTGGAGCCGAAACTCTTGTTCCTCGACGAACCGACCGCCGGCCTCGATCCGATTTCCGCGGCCGCCTTCGATGAGCTACTGTTGTACCTCCACGCGCAGCTGCGGCTCACCGTCGTCATGATCACGCACGATCTCGATACTTTGTTTCAGACCTGCACCCGAGTCGGCGTGATCGTCGACAAACACATGATCTCGCGACACGTTGGACGGCTTGCTTGAGAATCCCCATCCGTGGATTCATGAGTTATTTCCACGGACCTCGGGCGCGGGCCGCCGAGAGGAAGCGAAGACCCATGGATAGAGATGCGAACTACGTGGCGGTCGGAGCCTTTGTGCTGCTGGTGATCGCCATGGCCGTATCGTTCGTGTTTTGGTACACCGATCAGCAGGACAAGCGCACTTATCAGCGCTACGAGATCTACTTTCAAGGATCGGTCAGCGGCATCAGCGCGGGCAGCGCGGTGCGATACCTGGGAGTCGACGTGGGCAAGGTGGTGCGCATCATGCTCGATCCGCAAGCAGCGCGAAGCGCGTCGAGGTGATCGCCGACATCGACTCGACGGCGCCCATCGATGATCGCACGCGAGCCTCCTTGAGCCTGCAGGGCATTACCGGACTGCTGTTCGTCGATTTGAAGCAGGATCCGAATGCGGAAGTCGACGGGCGAGTTGGCGCAGGGCCAGCGCTATCCTGTAATTCGCTCGGCGCCGCTCCGATTTCGATGTGCTGCTGAGCAATCTGCCGGCATTGACCACGCATCTGGTGATTTTGGCGGATCGCTTCAATCAGGTTTTCAGCGAAGACAACGTGCACTCCCTCAAGGCGATACTCGACAATAGCCGGCTGGCGAGCGAGCATCTGCCCGGCACGCTGCGCGAGGCCGAAGGGTTGGTGACGGATCTGCGCCGCACTAGCCAGGAAGTGCAGGGCGCGGCCGCCGAATTCAGGGGCCTCATAACGCATACCTCGCCCGATATCGAGGCCGCGGTGGTCAACATCCGGCAGCTGTCCGACAATCTGGCGAAAACGACGCAGCGATTGGACCGTTTCGTGGCGGCGAATGAGCCTGGGTTGACGATCTTCGCCCAGCAAAGCCTGCCGGAATTCGAGCAGCTGCTGCGCGAGAGCCGCCAAGCGGCACGCGACTTCCGCGATCTGTCGCGCAGCCTGAAGCAAAATCCCTCGCAGCTGATCTACGAGTCCGCCTACCGCGGCGTCCAGGTTCCGCGATGAGCCGGCAAGCCACGCTGTTGTTCCTGCTGACATTCGCTGTGACGGGGTGCGGGGGAAGCCTGTTCCAGACCAAAGCGGCCCCGCCGGCGTTGTACCTATTGTCGGCGTCGGCCACGACTCCCGCCGCCGCGGCGCCCAGGATTGCCGCCGATCTTGCCGTAATCCGGCCGCGCGTGCGCGCCGGGCTCGACACGGATCGGATCGCCGCGCTGTATCCCGATCGGCGTTTGGAATATTTCGCCGATGCGCGCTGGAGCGGACCTCTCGATGAAGTGATTCAACAGCTCGTCGTGCAGCAATTTCAAGCAACTGCCAACCTGCGCAACGTCAGCGTCGAGGCGTCGGTTTTCGCCAGCAATTACTGGCTGGAGATCGAGGTCGCGGATTTTCAAGCGGAATATTCCGCCGCCACCGCGCCGCCCATGGTGCACGTGCATTTTCTGGCCCGCGTCGGCACCTCAGCCGACCGGCACATGCTGGCGGTTTTCGACGCGAATGCGCAGGTCGCGGCAACCGACAACCGCATGAGCGCCATCGTCGATGGCTACAATCGCGCGGCAAACCAGGCGCTCGCCGAAATCATCAGCGGCACGGTGCAAGTACTCAGCACTCGATGATTCGCGATTACGATTCCGCGGCCTCGATTGCGGTACCGATCTCCATCCACTGAGCTTCGAGGTAGGCGGCGTCTCTTGCCAAATTCGCGAGCCGCTTCTTGAGCTTGTCATGCTGCGGATTTGCCGCAAGTTCGGCATCCAGCAGCCGGCGCTCTTCCGCTATTGCGGCAATGCTTGCTTCGACTTTGTCGAGCCGCTGCCGCAGCCGGCTCAACGGGTCGCGGCGAGCCGGTGTTTTGGGGGCGCTGGCGCTGTTCGCGGCCCGCGCCGCGGCCGCCGCCGTTTTGGCTGCCGCCTGCTTCCGCTCAGGCCGCGATTTGGCGCGCGAACGCAGCCACAGCTGATAGTCATCCAGGTCTCCCTCGAAGGGCTGCAAGCGTCCATCGGCAACCAGCCACAGCGTGTCGGCCACCGATTTGATGAGATGCCGATCGTGCGAAACCACCACCAAACCGCCGTCGAAGCCCTGCAGCGCAACGGTAAGCGCCTGCCGCATCTCGATATCGAGGTGGTTGGTGGGTTCGTCGAGCAGCAACAGGTTGGGCCGCCGCGCCACCATCAAGGCGAGGGTCAGGCGGGCTTTCTCGCCACCGGAAAACCGGCTTATCCTGTCGAAGGCACGGTCGCCTTGAAAGCCGAAGCTTCCTAAATGATCGCGCACCTTCTGCTCGTCGCCGAAGGCTGTGTTCGGGCCGCCGAGATTGCGCAGATGCCAGAATGCGTCGCAATCGGCCTGCAGCTGCTCCAGCTGATGCTGCGCGAAGTAGCCGACGGCGAGATCCGGAGCCGCCGTGCGCTTTCCGGACAGCGGTGCGGACTCGCCTGCCAATAGTTTTGTCAATGTCGATTTGCCGGCCCCGTTTGGTCCGAGCAGCGCGATTCGATCTTTCGGGCTGATCGATACATTGATGCCGCCGACAACCTGCACGCCGGCGTAGCCGCAGGCGGCGCCTTCGATGGTCAGAAGCGGCCGCGGCGTCTTCAGCGGCGCGGCGAATTCGAATTCAAACGGACTGTCGACATGTGCCGGAACGATGCGCTCCATCCGCTCGAGCATCTTCAGGCGGCTCTGCGCCTGGCGCGACTTCGTGGCCGACGCCCGAAAGCGATTCACGAAGGTGGTGATTTGCGCGACGCGCCGCTCCTGGCGCGCTTGCAGCGCCGATTGCAATGCCAGTTCCTGGGCGCGCGCATTCTCGAACTGCGAGTAGTTGCCGGAGTAGGCGCGGATGGTTCGATTCTCGATATGCAGGACACGGCCGATGACGGCATCAAGAAACTCGCGATCGTGCGAAATCATCAGCAGCGTGCCCGGGTAGCCCGTCAGCCACTCCTCCAGCCAGACGATGGCGTCGAGGTCGAGATGATTGGTGGGCTCATCCAGCAGCAGGAGATCGGCGCGCGAACACAGCGCTCGCGACATCGCCAGCCGCACGCGCCAGCCGCCGGAAAAATCGGCCACCGTGCGCTCATGATCCGCCGCCTTGAATCCCAGGCCGTGCATGACGGCCGCGGCACGAGCCTTGGCGCGGAAGCCGCCGATTGCCTCGAGCGTTGCGTAGTGATCCGCCAGCGCCAGATGCGATCCGCGACGTTCGGCTTCCTGTATCGCAGACTGCACGCTGCGCAGTTCCAAATCGCCGTCCAGCACGAAGTCGATCGCGGTTTTCGCGCTGGCGCCGATCTCTTGTTCGACGTGCGCCACTTTGAGCGTCGCAGGCAGTTCGATGGCGCCGCGATCCGCGGCCAGCTCGCCGCGAATCGCCGCAAACAGGCTGGACTTGCCGGCGCCGTTGGCGCCGGTGATGCCGACCTTATCGCCGCGAAAGACGCTGAAGCTGACTTGCTCGAAGAGCGGCTGCGCGCCGCGCCGCAGGGTGAGATCCCTCGCGCTGAGCATCGAGTTTTTCTAGGAAGACAGTCGCATCGGCCGCAGCACGGTCGGCGCGCACAAAGCGCCGTGATGCGCCGGGCCGCCCTCCTGGCTGGCGAGAATGGCGAGCATCTTGTCCGCTTCCATGGCATCGCCGAACAAGCGACCCTGGGCGTAATCGCAGCCGTGCGCACGCAGGAAATCGAGTTGTTCGGTTTCCTCCACGCCCTCCGCAATGACTTCGAGATCGAGACTCTTGCCCATGTCGATGATGGTACGGACGATGGCTGCATCGTTCGAGTCCACGGCGACATCGCGCACAAATGATTGATCGATCTTCAAGGTGCCGATGGGAAACTGCTGCAAGGCCGACAGCGACGAGTAACCCGTGCCGAAATCGTCGATGGCGAGATTCAGGCCCATGGCATACAGCTCGTTGAGCAGGCCGATGGTGCGTTTCGGATCGGTCATCAAGGTGGTTTCGGTAACTTCCAATTCGAAGCAGGTGGGCGATACCCCATGCTTGCGGAACACACTGCGGCAGCGAGCGATGAAGCTCGCCTGTTTGAGTTGCCGCAAAGACAGGTTGATCGCAATTCGACCGGGCTGCGGCACGACCTTCTGCCACGCACGGTAGTCGTCACAGACGCGATTCAGGACCCATTCGCCGATCTCCAATATCAAACTGGTTTCTTCCGCGAGAGGAATGAAGTGCGAAGGAGAAATGTCGCCGTGTCCAGGCAGCCGCCAACGCAGCAGGGCCTCAGCACCCACGACTCGCCCGCTTCGAAGGTCCACCTTCGATTGATACAAGATCACCAGCTCGTCGCGTTCCAACGCGCGACGCAGCTTGCTCTTCAACATCAATCTCTCGACCGCCGCCGCATTCATGCTGGGCACGTAGAACGCGCAGGAATTGCCGCCATTCTGTTTCGAGTGATACATCGCCGCATCGGCATTGCGGATCAAATCGATCACGTTCTCGGCATCGTAGGGACAGATGGCGATGCCGGCGCTCGCCGTCAGGTAAACCTCCTGCTGGTTCACGTAGAACGTCCTGCTTATTTCGTCGAGCAGGGTGCGGGCCAGGTTACCTAAGGCCGCGCGGTTGTCGGTGTCCACCGGCAGATCATCGATGAACATCGCGAATTCGTCGCCGGCCAGCCGGCCGATCACCGCGTCCTTGTGCAAATTTCGCGTCAGCCGTTCGCTCAAGATCTCCAGAGTTCGATCGCCGGCGGCATGGCCGAAGGTGTCGTTGACCTCTTTGAACCGGTCCAAGTCCAGGTACAGGAGCGCGAGCGAGCGCTGATTGCGTCGCGCACGCGCGATCGCCTGCTGCAACAGATGCTGGAACTGCATGCGATTCGGCATTTTCGTGAGCGTGTCGTATCGCGCCAGGTAGCGGATGCGGCGTTCGGCGCGCTTGCGCTCCGTGATGTTGCGCGCCACATAAATGTTGCCTTGAAACTGCGGATCTTCCGAAGTGATCGCCGAACTGGCCATGGACACGGGGATGGTTTGCCCACGGGCAGTGCGCAGCACCGTCTCGCGCGCTTCGGGCGCGGAGTTCGTCAAATCGAAGGCGCTGCGATGCACTTCATCGATGAAGCCGGTCAGCGGCTTGCCGAGCAATTCTTCCTCGGTGTAGCCCAGCAGATGCTGCGCGGCTTCGTTGCAGCTCTTGACGAGGCCGTCGGGAGAGGTGACCAGGACCGAGTCGCTCAAGCTGTTGAGCACGGTATTCAGATAGTTCTTGGTAATGGTGGTTTCGTTCAGTTTCTGCCGCATGCGCTCGAGCGCGAACTGCAGATCGCCGAGTTCGTCGTGGCGCTGCACGGCGAGCGGCCGGGTGTAATCGCCCTCGCCGATTCGATCGGCGCTCTTCACCAAGGCGGATATCGGGGCCGACAGCCGGCGGGCGATCAACCAGGCTCCGAGCAGACCGCCAACAATCAGCAGCGGCAGCGTCAGTCCGGCGAGCACGCCGCCGACCCGCTTGGTCTGAATGCCCTGTTTGCTGAGCAATTGCGCGCGAATACTGGACAGCGTCTCCTGCATTTCGGCGCGGCTCATCCAAATCCTGAGAGTGCCGACGCCCTGCACGTCGCGCTGTATGACGAATGGATCCGTGGCGCTGGGCCGCGCGGCCGGATTGCTGCCGGAGTACAAAACGTTGTTGTGCGCGTCCAAGACCTCGACGCGCTCGATGTCGCGCTCGTCGAGCAACCTGCCGGCGATGGTCGCAACGGCGGCGCCGTTGCCTTGGCGGAGCGCCGCGGCCAGGGGGGCCCTGGTGGCGTTGCTCACGGAATTGGCGCGTGCCTCCAGGTCGGCTTCCAGTTTCTGCTCGACCGTGACATAGGTCAGCTGATTGGCATCGGCTGCGTTGAGGCGGCGCTCGTAGTATGCAAAGGCGGCCAGAATCAGCAGCAGTATCGCGCTGACGCCTACGGCAAGGAGCAAATAATTGCTTTTAAGGCTGCGCGCCATCTGCTACCGACCCTCGTTTCCCAAAGGGGGTAATGATACTCGTTCATGACAAACCCTATAAGGGGCGAGGGTACAATCGCCCCTGATGGACGACAGTTATGCGCATTGACATTTTTTCCGACACCGTATGTCCTTGGTGCTATCTGGGGAAGCGGCGTTTCGAACTTGCGCTCGCCGCGCGGCCGCAGTACGAGCCGCGGGTCACCTGGCGTCCGTTCGAGCTGAATCCCGACATGCCGATCGAAGGGCTCGACTACGCGGCTTTTATCGCGGCAAAAATGGCCGAAGATCCAGCCCTGGCGGAGAGGCATGCTGAGCTTGCGCGCTTGGGCGAGGCCAGCGGCATTAAATTTCGATTCGATTTGATCGGGCGAGTTCCCAATACCCGAAGGTCGCACCTGCTGATTGCGCACGCCGCGCGCTGCGGCCTGCAAGGTCGGGTCAAGGACCGCATCATGCAGGCCTACTTCGAAGAAGGTCGCGACATCGGCGACCCCGAAGAGCTGGTACGGCTGGGTGCCGAAGCAGGGCTCATCGAGGCCGAAGTCCGCAACGTGCTCATATTGCGGGTAGGCCAGGACGGCGTCGTGGCGGCGGAGCGGCACGCGGCGGTTTTGGGAATAACCGGCGTTCCCACCCTGGTTTTCGACGGCCAATACACCATTTCCGGCGCCCAGGAGGCGGCGACCTTCGCCCGAATTTTGGATCAGGTGGCCGAATTCGCCACCGCTCGTGGGGTCGCTTCGTGAATGCCGACGAACTGACCGGGCAGGCGCGCACTCATATTGCAACCCTCTCCGATCCCGATTGCATGCTGCACGCTCAAGTGGTCCAGCCCTTTCTGAATTTGCGCCGCGCCGCGCAGACCCAGGGGTTCGATCTTAAGCCTCTGAGCAGTTTTCGCGATTTTGCCCGTCAACTTGAGATCTGGAACGGAAAGTTCAGCGGCGCGAGGCCCATGTACGATGTCTCGGGGGTGCAGCTCGATGCGGCAGCGCTCACGCCTTTCGCGCGCGTCAATGCAATTTTGTTGTGGTCCGCGCTGCCGGGCGCCAGCCGGCATCATTGGGGCACGGAATTGGATTTGATCGATGGCCTGGCGAGTGCTTCAGGCTACCGCGACAAGCTTACTCAGCAGGCCTTCGCGCCGGGAGGGCCGTTCGCCCCGCTCGCCGAGTGGCTCGAAATTCATGCGCCGCGCTTCGGATTCTTCCGGCCTTATCAGGGCATGCGCTCCGGCGTGCAGCCCGAACCCTGGCATTTCAGTTTTGCGCCGATTGCCGAACTGGCGCGCCGCGCCTTGAGTCCGACGGTATTGCGTGCGGCGATCGAGGCCGCACCTCTATTGGGTAAGGATCTGGTACTCGCGCATCTCGATGAACTGCACGCTCGCTACGTCGCGACCATCGACCTGCCCTAGTAGGCCCAGAGTTCCTTCAGTCGATTCAGCATCAGCCCGCGCACCTGGCCGATCTGCGTGTCGTCCGAGGTGAACAGGGGCGGATTTCGCCGCAGCATGGGCCAGCGCTCGGTGCGCAAGACGCGTCGCAGGTAACCCAGATTGCGGTCGATGGCTTCCAGGTAGGGATTTCTGCCGCCGAACAGCGGCTCGACGTACCGATAGGCATGCTCGAACTCGCCCTCGAGGCGCTCGATGCGCGTTTCGCGCACGAATTCGGGAGTCTGGCGCAACAAATCCAGGCCCGAACTGTATTTGACCTGCAGCAGGCCATCGATACCGGTCGCGGCGGCGATTCCGCCGAGCACGAATTCCGGATACAGCCGATCGCGGCATTTCTCGAGATAGCAGCGATCCGCCATCTGCGCGATCAAATCCGCCGTGCCGAGCAGGTGCCCCAATTTGCGGTCGCGCGGATCAGCCAGCTGGATCTCCTTGAGCTTGATCTCGTAGCCGGTGAAATGCACGATTCGCGTCGAAATCGGCACCCAGTTTTCCATGCCGATGCTCGGCAGGTAGCGGGCCAGAAAGCGCGCGCTGCGCGTCACGTGATAGAGGGTGAACTCGGCACCGTTGCTATGGACCCGGTCGTCGAATTCCCGGATGTAGCCGGCGTCGTGAAACAGCGAGGTCACCAGTCCCATGGCCGCTCGCTCACTGCCGAAGCGCGATCGACTCTCGACGCTGCGCTCGTAGCCGACCAGGAGTCGCGCCATGGCAAGCGTCATGTCCAGGGAGTGCTGGCGGTCGTGGTACAGCGTGTCGACACCGTGATAGCCGGGCATGCGGCCGGTGAACAGCTTGTCGAAATCGTCAAACGCAATAGCGATTTTTTCGAAGGATTCGCCCGGCCAAGCCGCGGCATAGAGTTCACGGACCGCGGCGCTTACCGCGGCTGTGGAACTTACCTGGACGGAATTCGCGACGTCGTAGTCGTTACGTCTAAGGTCGTACATCGCGGCGAGTCTAAGCTGTTGCAGCAAATGGCGCCACGGGTCTGTTTCACTTATGTGACTTGCCCAGACATTGTGTGAACAAAGTGCCAGCCAGAGGGATATTTAGTAAACCTTGAGGCCGCCGAATTTGCGCTTTATGCGCCTGGCCAGGGTCGCATAGCCCAGCCAAAAGCCGCCGCAAAGCGCCACTGCAACCGCTACAGCCGCGATCAAGAGTCCCGTGATGCCGGCGGATGGTATCCTGAATCCGCCTGCGGGCGCTGCTGCCGCGGGGCCTATTGCAGGCGACGAGGTATCCCGCGCTGCAGCAAGATCAGCCCGCGCTTGCTCAACCTCCCGAGTCAGCCGCTCCACCTCCTTGCGCGCTGCCGCCTCGGCCAGCGCCGGCGTGGTCGCACGGCTGCGATCCAGCTCTTCTTCCAGCTGCTTGACCCGGACAATGGCCGGTTCCTTCGTGGTCAGGTAGGCCGACTTTACCCACCCGGTGGTTCCGTCGCTCAAGCGCACTTGAGTGAATTCTCCGCTTGCGGTGAGCGCCTCGACGCTGGTCCCGGAGTGCAATGTGGCCAACCGCTGCCCTTGATTGTTCTGCTCGGCGTAAACCCCGAGCACCAGCTCGTCGCTGACGTACGCCGGGCCCACAATCGGGGCTGCCAGGCTCCGCGCCGGCGCGAGCGCCGCCAGCAGGTGCGCCACCAGCAGCTGCACCGCCAGCGTCAATTTGCGCTTACGCGGCCGATTCACGCGGCGATTCCGGTTTGTTTGAGCAGCGGCCGCACATCCGGTTGGCGTCCGCGAAACCGAACGAACGCGTCCATTGCGTCGACGCTGCCGCCGCGCGCCAAAATGGAGTCGCGAAACCGCGTCGCGGTGGAAGCGTCGAACACGCCGGCCTCTTCGAAGGCTTCGAAGGCATCCGCCGCCAGCACCTCGGCCCACTTGTAGCTGTAATATCCGGCTGCATAGCCGCCGGCAAATATGTGCGCGAAACTCGCCGGCATGCGGTTGAACGCTGCCGCCGGCACCACGGCCACCCGCCGCCGTACCGCGGCCAGCGTCGCGGCGACATTTGCTCCCTGCGTGACGTCGAAGTTTGCGTGCAATTCAAAATCGAAACTGGCCAGCTCGATCTGCCGCAGCGTGTCCAGCGCGGCATTGAACGTGCGCGTACCCACCAAGCGTTGCAGCATGTCGACAGGCAGGGGTTCGCCGCTGTCGACATGCGACGAAATGAGCGGCAGAACCTCCGCGCGCCAGACAAAGTTCTCCATGAATTGACTCGGCAGTTCCACCGCGTCCCACGCGACGCCGTTGATGCCGGCAATGCTCGGATACGCCACGCGCGTCAGCATGTGATGCAATCCATGGCCGAATTCGTGAAACAGCGTGATCACCTCGTCATGGGTCAGCTGCGAGGGCGCCGCGGCCGCCGGCGCCGTGAAATTGCAGACCAGCTGGGCAACCGGCAGCGCCGTTCCCGAAGGCAATGATTTGGCGACCACGCATTCATCCATCCAGGCGCCGGCGCGCTTTTCGCTGCGCGAATAAGGATCGAGGAAGAAGCCGGCCACCAAGCGATCATCCTTATCGATCAGATCGTAGTAGCGCACGCTCGGATGCCAGATGCCGACGTTGGCGCGCCCGCGGACGCGGATGCCATACAGCCGCTGTATCAGCAAAAACAATCCGCTCAAGACTTTCGGCAGCGGAAAATACGGACGCAGCGCCTCTTGCGATACCTTGAAACGGCTTTCTTGCAGCCGTTCGCCGTAGAACGCCATGTCCCAGGCGTTTAGTTTGCGGCCGGCGAATTCCTCCAGATCCATGTATTCCTCGCGCGCCGCGGGCATGCAGCGCCGCGCCAGGTCTTCCAAAAAAGCGAGCACCTGCTTGCTGCTTTTCGCCATGCGGGTGGCCAGGGCGTACTCGGCGTAATTGCCGAAACCCAGCAACTTGCTGAGCTCATGACGCAGCGGCAGGATTTCCGCGATGATGGCGTTGTTGTCGAAGCGTCCGGCGCTCGGTCCCAATTCCGATGCGCGCGTGATCCACGCCTCGTATATGTCGCGGCGCAGCTGCTCGCTCTCGGCGCTGGACATGATCGTCATGTAGGTCGGCTGATCGAGTTTGAACAGCCATCCGGCTTGATTTGCTTCGCGCGCATCGGCCGCGGCGCGATCGATGGTGTTGGCGGGCAGTCCGGCGAGTTCCGCGCTGTTGCTGACGCTGCGGGTGTAGGCACGGCCGGCGTCGAGCACATTCTCCGAAAACTTGGTGGCCAGCTGCGCAAGCCGCTGCGCCACTTCCCGGTAGCGGGCTTTGGCCGCGGGCGGCAAATCGACTCCGGCCAGCCGAAAATCGCGCAGCGCGTTCTCAAGCACCTTGCGTTGTGGCGGATCGAGCGCGTCGCCTTCGGACTTGAGCACGTGAAGATAGGCGGCCTGCAGCGCAGCGTTCTGGCCCATTTCCGAGGAATATTCGGTGAGCAAGGGCACGCAATCGTTGTACGCCTCGCGCATCTGCGGAGAATTGGCCACTGCGTTCAAATGCGCGATCGGGCTCCACGCGCGGCTCAAGCGGTAGCTCAACTCCTCGACCGGCGCCACCAGCGACGCGAATGTGGGATTGGCTTGCGCCGTCAATTCCTGGACGCGCGCGCGATTTTCCGCCAGCACCTTTTCCAGCGCCGGACGGGCATGGCTCGCCTCGATACGCCCAAAGGCGGGCAACTCGCCAAGATCCAAAAGTGGGTTGTTCACAGCATCAGATTCTACCAGACGCTTGGGCTACATCCCGGCTGGAGCGGCGGTGCCGCGGGCGAACACGTATCATGCATCCACCTGAAATCTAAGCGCGGAGACCACTCGTGGCGGACTTGGCATTCGATCTCATCAGCGTCGGCGGCGGCAGCGGCGGTCTGGCCTGCGCGCAGCGCGCGGCCGAATATGGCGCCAAGGCTGCCGTGATTGAACCGCAGCGTTTGGGAGGCACCTGCGTCAACGTGGGCTGCGTCCCCAAAAAAGTCATGTGGAACGCGGCAGGTGTCGCGTTGAGTCTCGCCGATGCCAACGACTACGGCTTCGATGTCGCGCCGGGCGACAATGATTGGGCCCTGCTTAAAGCCAAGCGCGATGCCTATGTTTTGCGGCTGAACGGGATCTACGAGCGCAATCTCGAGGCCAAGGGTGTGGCTTACGTTCGCGGCGCCGCGCGGTTCCTCGACCAGCATACCCTCGAGGTGAATGGTCGGCGCATCAGTGCACAGCACATCGTGATCGCCACCGGCGGCAAGCCGTGGGTCCCGGATTTGCCGGGCGCCGAGCTCGGCATCACTTCGGACGGTTTTTTCGAGCTTGAGGCGCGCCCGCAGCGCGTCGCCGTCATCGGCAGCGGCTACATCGCCTGCGAATTGGCCAGCGCCTTCCGTGAACTCGGCAGCCAGGTGGAACAGTTCATCCGCAAGGAACGACTGCTGCGGAATTTCGATGCGATGCTCGGCAAGTCCTTGATGCGCGAAGTTCGCGCGCAGGGGATCACCATTCACCAACTGGTCGTGCCGGCCGCGGTGCACGCCGAGTCGGGCCGCAAGACCTTGGTGGCGGAGGACGGCCGCAACTTCGGCGGCTTCGATTGTCTGCTGTGGGCAGTCGGCCGCGAGGCCAATGTGGCGGCACTCGATTTGGGTAAAGCGGGGGTTGCTGTCGATGACAACAACTACGTGATCACGGATGCCTTCCAGAACACCAGTGCGCCGCTGGTGTATGCGATCGGCGATGTTGCAGGACGCGCCGCCCTGACCCCTGTGGCGATCGCCGCGGGCCGACGCTTGAGCGATCGTTTGTTCGGCGCAGACCATACGCGGCATTTGGAGTACAGCACGATTCCCACGGTGGTGTTCACGCATCCGCCCATCGGCACCGTGGGAGCGAGCGAAGCCGAGGCTCGCGCACAGTTCGGCGATGCCGTGAAAGTGTACGTGGCCGACTTCACGCCGATGTACCACGCGCTGACGACGCGAAAAACGCATACCGACATGAAGCTCGTGTGCGTGGGAGCCGAACAGCGCATCGTCGGTTGCCACATCATCGGCGCCGGCGCCGATGAAATGCTGCAGGGCTTTGCGGTGGCGATCCGCATGGGTGCCACCAAGGCGGATTTCGACGACACCGTGGCCATACACCCGACCAGCGCGGAAGAGCTGGTCACGATGCGCTGACGCTGCGTGCGGCGCCGGCCCTACGCGTGCTGTGCCAAAGCCTGCAGCACGGGTTGGGTATCGGGCCGGATCCCCCGCCACAGCAGGAACGACTCCGCGGCCTGTTCCACCAGCATGCCCCATCCCTTGGTGGTACGTGCCGCGTGCAGGGATTTGGCCCACAAGGTGAAGGGCGTATCGCCGCGGCCGTAAGCCATGTCGTAGCAGACGCTTTCCTCCCCCACTAGGCCCGCCGGCAGTTCCGGCATCTCGCCCTGCAGGCTGGCCGACGTGGCGTTGACGATGAGATCGTACGCACGCCCATTCACCTCGGCGAACCCGCAGCCGGAAATCTCGCCCATGTCGGCGAATTCCTTGGCCAGTTTGCGGGCCCGGTCCGGCGTCCGGTTGGCGATGACCACCTCGCGCACGTCGCGTTCCATCAGGGGCCCGAGTACGCCGCGCACCGCGCCCCCGGCACCGAGAATGAGCACTCGCTTGTCGGCCAATGCCAACCCTAGGTTTTTCTCCAAATCAGCCGTGAGCCCGAGACCGTCAGTGTTATCTCCCAACAGAGACGTGTCCTCGAAAAAAGCGATCGTGTTGACGGCGCGCGCACGCTCGGCGCGCGGCGTGAGCTCGTTCACCAGTTCCGCGGCGGCCTGTTTGTGAGGCACCGTGACGTTCAGGCCCTTGAGGCCGGCCGCGAACAGGCGCAGCGCATCGCGCCGAAAACTATCGGGGCTCATGTCGAATAATCGATACACCAGATTCTGCGCCGTCGCCTTCGCAAACATTCCATGTATGAACGGCGACCAGCTATGGGTGATGGGATGACCCGCGACCCCGTACTGATCCGGCGCTTCTGTCGCTGCGCTTGCGCTCACTCTGCCAGCCACTCCGCCGCGCGTTTTGCAAAATAGGTCAGTATGCCGTCCGCACCGGCGCGCTTGATGCACAGCAGCGCTTCCAGCGCCGCGGCGCGTTCATTCAACCAGCCGTTGCCGGCGGCAGCCATGATCATGGAGTACTCGCCGCTTACCTGATAAACGAAGGTGGGCAATCCGAAGCGGTCCTTGACGCGGCGCACGATGTCAAGATAAGGCAGGCCCGGCTTGATCATCACCATGTCGGCGCCTTCGGCGATATCGAGCGCCACTTCGCGCAGCGCCTCATCGGAATTTGCGATGTCCATTTGGTAGGTGTGCTTGCCGCCGCTGCCCAACTGGGCAGCCGATCCCACCGCGTCGCGAAACGGGGTGTAAAAGCTCGATGCGTACTTGGCGGCGTAGGCGAGAATCCGGGTATGGATCAAACCGGCGGTCTCGAACGCATCGCGAATCGCGCCGATGCGTCCGTCCATCATGTCCGATGGGGCGACGATATCGGCGCCGGCGTCGGCATGCGAGCGCGCCTGGCGCACCAGAGTCTCCACGGTCAAATCGTTCAGCACATAACCCTTGTCATCGATCAGGCCGTCCTGCCCGTGCGTCGTGAACGGATCGAGCGCCACGTCGGTGATCACGCCGAGCTCCGGAAACTGCTTCTTCACGGCGCGCACGGCGGTCTGAGCGATGCCGTCAGGATTCCAGGATTCGCGCGCGTCCAGGGATTTTTTGGCCTCGGGAGTAACCGGAAACAGCGCGATTGCCGGGATCTTGAGCCGCATCAGCGCCTCGCACTCACGCAGCAATTGGTCGACGGAGAGCCGTTCGATGCCTGGCATGGAGGCGATCGGCTGCCGATCGCCGCGTCCTTCGACGACGAAAATCGGGTAAATCAGCGAATCTGCCGTCAGCTGGGTTTCCCGCATCAGGCGGCGCGAAAACGCATCGCGCCGCATGCGCCTCATGCGGGTGCTTGGAAATGAATTCCCGGGCGTTCCGGTCATCTTCGCTATGACTCCTCTTTTCTGCTTTGCTGCTGCAAATTCGCCTGGCCCACGCCCGCTTGAGCCCCCCGCCCGTCGGCGCCACCGGCGTAACGCGGTACTATCGCGTGGGCCAAACTTCAAGCCGGGTGCTGATTTATACATGAACGATGCGATTGGCGGAAATCAGCGGCGCGCCCGGTTCCAGGCGCTGTGCCAGTCGCTGCGTCCGGATCTCTTGCGCTTTGCATTCTGGCTGTGCCGCGACCGAGCTCTCGCCGAGGACGTGGTCCAGGAAAGCATGCTGCGGGCGTGGAAGGCGCAGGATTCGCTGCTGGACGAAGGCGCGGCCAAACCTTGGTTGTTGACCATCATCCGCCGCGAATATGCGCGCACTTTTGAACGTAAGCGCGTGCCAACGGTGGATGTCGACGAACTCATCGCCAGGGAGGAGCCGATGCTGGCGGCCGCCGAGGAACAGGATCTTCGAGAATTGCGCGCCGCGCTGTTCAAGCTGCCGATCGAATACCGCGAGCCGCTGGTGTTGCAGGTGCTGATGGGGTTTTCGACCGCTGAAATTGCGCGCGAACTCGATCTTTCGGGTCCGGCGGTGCTGACGCGCCTGTTCCGTGCGCGCAATCGGCTGCGCGCGGCCATGGGCGAAGAGATCGGCGCGGATGGCGAAGAATGATGGACCACGCGCGCTATCGAATGCTGATCTCCGCAGATCCCCACAGCAGTGATCCGGAGTTGCACGCGCACCGGGACGGCTGCGCGGAGTGCAGCCTGTATACGCAGCAGCTGCTGCGTTTTGAATCGCGGCTCGAACGCGCTCTGCAGGTGGATATGCCGACGCCGCGTGCCGCAGTGTTGCCGTTTGCGCGTAGCGCCGCGACCCGCCAGCCCAGGTCGTGGCGCTGGTTGGCGATCGCGGCCAGCGTGTTTTTATGCGTCGTGGTAGCGGCGGGGATTTGGATCGTACTGCCGGGAGCCAGCCTCGCCGCCGACGTGGTCGCGCACATGGCGGGGGAGCCCCAGGCCTGGAAGCTCACGGATGTCGCGGTAGCGGACACCGAGTTGAACGACGTGCTACGCGATTCCAAGCTGCGCTTGAGTTCGGCCGCGGGAATTGTCAGCTATGCCGCGAGCTGCGCCTTCCGCGGCCATCGGGTGCCGCATCTCGTGGTGCAGACGCCCTCGGGACCGGTGACCGTCATGGTGCTCGTGCATGAATCGGTGAGCCGCCCTACGCAGTTCGACGAACAAGGCTATCGGGGAACCATCGTGCCCATGCCGGGCCACGGCAGCATTGCGGTTCTCATGCAGGATCCCGGCGGCGCGCATGTGCGCGACCTGCAGAGCATCACCGCGCAGGTGCGCGATGCAATCGTCTGGACGCGGTGAGCCCGTCCTTGCGGCTTCTAGATCCCGACCTCCGCCAACAGGTCAATCAGCCGCCGCGCACTCGCCGCCAGCGTCGGGTGCTGGGCTTCGAACTGCACGGCGACTCGTTCCAGACGATCCGGGAGCGATGTATCGGGAGGCAGGGCATCGGCGCCTTGGCGCTCCAACATGCGCTTGATGTCGGGAAGAATCTCCTCGAGCGCCTGGCGCGTTGCCGGATCGTCGCCGTGCGCGTTGGAGAGTTCTGCATGCAGCTTGGCGAGCCGCTCGCGCAAAGTGTTTTGATCCATCGATCTCCCCTTGAGGCTGGCGAGCCTTATTGTGCCATCCGCTCGGGCGTGAGGCGGGCTACTTCGACGTAACCGGCTCCCGCGGCGGCGATTCCTTGGTGAATCGCGCCATAGGCTTGGCGTAGATGCTCATCCGCACCGTAGGGCGGATTCACAATCATCAGCCCGCTGCCCGCGAGTCCCAATCCGGCGTCGTCCGGATGGATCGCGAGATCCGCGAACAGCATTTTTGGAATTCCCAGAGACTGAAACCGCGCATGCACCGTATTGCGCTGCGTGGCGCTGCGAATCGGGTACCACATGAGGTATATCCCGCTGGGCCAACGCCGATACGCATCCGCGAAAGCCTTGAGCATCATCTTCAGCTCGTCGAGACTCTCATAGGGCGGGTCGATCAGCACTAGGCCGCGCCGCTCTTCGGGAGGCAGAAAGGCCTTTAGCGCCGCATAAGCGTCGTCGATTTCCGTGCGAATCCGGCCGAGCGACTCGATCTGCCGCTGCGCCGCACGGGCCTCCGCAGGCACAAGCTCGACGAACAGTGCGCGATCCTGCGCACGCAAGCCGGCCGCGATCAATGCCGGCGAGCCCGGATAGCGCGCCAGGCGTTTGCCGCGCCGGGCGCGTATTGCCGCGAAGTACGAGGATAGCGGCGCAACGTCAATACTATTGACGATCAGGCGCTGCACGCCGCGCTCCGCCTCGCCCGATTTCTGCGCCTCGGGAGCCTGCAGATCGTAGAAGCCGCGCCCCGCATGGCTGTCCAGCACGAAGAACGCGGCCGGCTTGCGTTTCAGCGCACCCAGGCAGTACAGCAAGCCGACATGTTTGGCGACGTCGGCGAAATTTCCCGCGTGATAGATATGCTGATAATTCATCGCGCGGCATTGTGCCTGTCGCGGCGCATGCACGCCAAGCGACTCAGTCGCGCAAGCCAAGCCCCAGTGCGCATGCGGCGGCTTCATCCAGCGGCTCGCGTCCGTCCGCGGCGCGCGCACTCCACGCCGATCCTATGCATGCATCGAGCATCGCCGTTACGCTCGCGCGCATGCGTGCTTCGATCGGCCGGCGGCGCGCCTGTCCATGGGTTTGGTGGGCGACGTCGGCGAACGCGACAATTCTCGCCGCGGCGTCGTAGCGCCGATCGATGCAGGCAAGATATGCCATCGCATCCAGCACCGAGTAGAGCTTGCCGGCGTCGAGCCGGCGCGCCAATTCATACAGTTCCGCGCCGGCCTCGCGCGCTTGCGTGGTATCGCCGGCGATCAGCAGCGCGCTGAACATCGTCATCAGCAGTTCGAACCAAGCCTCACGGCGCCCGGAGTGACGCAGGCTCAAGGCAAGCGGGCGGCCCAGTTGCAGAGCGGCGGCCGTGTCGCCGCATGCAATATCCAATTCGACGATGTTGACGGTCGCGGCCAGCGCCTGGCGCTCGCTGGTTGCCAGGGCCAGCCGCACGGCCCGCTGGTAGGCAATACGCGCCGCTGCGTACTCGCCACGGCTCATCAAGAGCGCTCCATCGGTCAACGCACCGTGAGTCAGCAGACGCGGCGGCCACGTGGGGTCTTCGATGCGCCGGGCAACGTCGAACGCCGCGCGCGCGGCCGCATCATCGCCGCGCCAGTTGAAAGCCAGCAGCGTCAGCGCGTAGTAGCGGGCTCGGACATCGCCCGTGGCGCTGTGCATGGCGGCGGCAAGCTCCGCGGCGTAGCGCGCGCGATCGCATTGCCGGGTCGAGTCGTAACTGGCGATAGCTTCCCAGAATCGGCCGACGCGGGCGCGCGACACAGCGTCGGAAAGCAGCGCCACCGCCCGCTCGTAGCGAGCCCGGCTTTCCGCGTACAGATCCGTCTCCACGAACAAGGGCCATGCGGAGCCGTACAGTGCCACGCCAAGCGCGCGATCATTGTCCATGGCCCAATCCATGGCGGCGCGCACGTTGTCGAGTTCAGGCTCGTAACGATGCAGCCAGATGGCTTCGTCGAGCGACCAGTATTCCTGATACGCCGTGTCCAGCAGTTGCAGCATCGCCTCGCCCATCCGCTGCTGTGCCGCGTCGAGTTCAATTTCCGCCTCAAGTCTGCCGCGCGCGTAATAGCGAGCGGTTTCGGGCAGCGCGTAGCGCGGCGGATCCAGCGGTAGCGCCGTCACCAGCGACCGGTCGACCAGACGCCCTATCAAATCGATCGCCTCCGACGTATCGAGGGTTTCGTCCGCCGCCATTCGAGCCGCGGCATGCAACGAAAAGCTTCCCGAAAACGCGCCCAGCCTGTTGAAAACCTTCTGCTCGGCCGCCGACAGCAGGCCGTAGCTCCAATCGAACGCCGCATGCAGCGCTCCATGGCGCGGATCAGGCGGGCACCCTGGGAGCTTGAGCAGGCGGAATCGATCGTCGAGCCGCTCGAGCAAGGCTGCGATTCCAAGTGCCGGCACGCGCGCCGCCGCAAGCTCGAGTGCCAGCGGGTTGCCGTCCAGGCGCCGGCAGATTTCGGCAACCTGCGGTGTATTGGCGCGCGTTAGCTCGAATCGTCGATCGGCGGCGGCCGCCCGTTGGGCGAAAAGCTCCACCGCCGGGTAGCGCACGGCATCCGCCTGCGCCGTGCCCGCGTCGGGGACCGCCAGCGCCGCAAGCCGATAAATGGTCTCCCCCGCAATACCGAGTGGCGCCTGACTCGTTACCAGCGCGGACAGACCTTGGGTGTGCAACACCAGCTCGGCCAGCTGCGTCGCGAGTTGCACGCCGAAGTGCTCGGCGCTGTCCAAAATCAGCAGCACCGGCGTTTGGTCCAGCGCGGAACTTAGCGCCGCGAATCCGTCGACGCCTTCGGCAAGCGACAGCCCCAGACTCAGGGCGATTGCGGAGGCGACATGTGTGGCCTCGTTGAGCGGCTGCAGCGACACCCATGCAACTGCGGCGCCGGGCGCCGCGGCTTCAAGCACCAGGATTTCTTGCGCGATCCTGGTCTTGCCGACCCCGGCTGCCCCTACGATGGTGACCAGGCACGATCGAACCAGAGCCTCCCGCAAGTTGTGCACATCGCCGTCCCGCCCGATCAAGGGTGCGAGCCGATTCGGCCATGCGCGGTGCGGTGGTGAGAGTCGCGGCAGCGCATCGCGCCGCGGCGCCTCACTTTGGGACACCGCAAGATCGAGCCGGTAACCGTACCCCGGCACGGTGCGAATGGCGCCGGCGCCAAGCACGCGCCTTAGACTGGCGATCTGGGCGGGGAGGTTGTTTTCATCGACCACCAGTCGAGGCCATACACGCTCGAGCAGCGTGCTCTTGGCCACCAGCCGGCCTTGGTGTTCGACCAGAACCAAGAGCAGGTCAAACGCGCGCGCGCCCAGTTCCACGGGCTTGCCGGCGGCGCATAGCCTTCGCTCCGAGGGGTACAGCTCGAAGGCGCCGACGCGTATGCACTCCATGTAAATTCGATCCCCGGCAATCTTTTTTAGAAAAATTTCATCCGCGATTCAAGACGCGGCGCGAGACCCGCGGGACACTGCATTCGTCCAGGCGATCCCAAAGCAGTTAAGGAGATGATCATGCCAAAATTCGTCATCGAACGGGATATTTCCGGGGCCGGCAAAATGAGCCCGGCCGATCTCAAATCGATCTCGCAGAAGTCCTGCGGAGTGCTTAGCAGTATGGGTCCGAGCGTTCAATGGGTGCACAGCTATGTCACCGACGACAAGATCTACTGCATCTATCAGGCGGCAGACGAGTCGCTGGTCAGAAGGCACGCCGAACTCGGCGGGTTTCCGGCCAACAAGATCTCGCGCGTGCGCACCATGATCGATCCGGCAACCGCAGAGTAGGGACGCGCTTGCACACCGCCCTGCATCTGTGCAGTCTTATATCCATCGCGCAGTTGCAGGACGGAACCCATGAAAACCGGCACGGTGGTATTTGACGGCGTCGAATATCTGGACGGCGCCGCCTCGGACCCGATCGCGTTGGGGTGGATGCACGGTGCGCCGCCGCCGCTCGCGAAGCGGATCAGATTTGAGGACGACCGAGCGCTGGATTTTCCCCAGATCCGCTGGTCGTTGTCGCACATGCGGGAGCTTGTTCCGACCGCGGCCATCTGGCGCGGCAACGGCGCCGCGAGCGAGCTGGGAGCCGCGGCTGCCGGCAGCGCGGCGGCAATCGACTCGCTCGCTTTCAAGGATATGCACGGCCGAACGCTGAACTGGCCGCAGTCCCTGCAAGACACCTACACCGACGGCATCGTGGTACTGCACCGCGGGCGCCGGGTCTACGAGCGCTACTTCGGCGCATTGCAGCCGCACCTGCCGCACTCCTGTTTTTCGATCACCAAATCCTACGCGGCCACACTTGCGGCAACGCTGATTCACGAACGCGTCTTGGACGAGAACCGGACCGTGTCGTACTACCTGCCGGAAATGACCGGCACCGCCTACCGGGAAGCGACGCTGCGCCAGGTTCTCGACATGCAAATCGGAGTGGCCTACTCCGAATTGTATGCGGATCCCAAGGCTCACATCTGGGACTACTCGCGCGCGGGCGGACTGCGCTCGCGGCCGCGGGATTATGCGGGTCCGACCAATTTCTACGAATATTTGCAGACGCTGCGCCCGCAAGGCGATCACGGCGCAGCATTCGCCTACAAAACCATCAATACCGAAGTCATGTGCTGGGTCATGAAGCGGGTGACGGGAATCGCGTTGCAGGACATGCTGAGTGATCGGATCTGGTCGCGCATCGGCTGCGAAGAGGACGGCTACATCACGGTCGATTCAATCGGCGTGCCGATGGGAGGCGCAGGATTGAGCGCCAGCCTGCGCGATCTCTGCCGCTTTGGAGAGCTCATGCGCTGCGAGGGCGCCTGGCATGGACAGCAGATAATTCCGGCGGAAGTCGTGGCTGACACACGACGCGGTGCCGATCCGCGCAAGTTTGCGCTGGCTGAATATACGCTGCTGCCCGGCTATTCCTACCGCAATATGTGGTGGGTGGCGCACAACCCGCTGGGCTTGTTCGAAGGCCGCGGCATCCACGGTCAGCGTCTCTACATCGTACCGCAAGCGGAATTGGTGATTGCGCGATTTGCTTCTCATCCGATTGCCTCAAGCGCGGCCAACGATCCGATAACGCTGCCGGCATTCGCGGCATTGAGTCATCTGCTGATGAAGGGATGACGCGCGTCCTAAGGTCAAGCGGGCGCCGCGCCCCATTCCGGAAACGCGCGCAGCGCATCCACGTAGTTGTGAATGACGTCCGTATGGGCATCCTCCTGCCAGCCCCCGGGGAGGGCGCTTTTGTGCAGATCGCGCGGCCGGCCCAGCGGGTCGATCGAGTAGAGCGTGAAATTGAGCGCCTGCCGCGCTTCATCGGCCAAGGCGGGCGACCCGATGGCTTTCGAGTACATCGCGAGAACCGCGCCGTAAGTTGAGTTCACCCCGCCCCAGGCTTGTTGGTCCTCATCCTGCTCGTGACAAACGGTAACGCCGAATTCCTGATGCGTGAAATTTGCCTCGACGAATTCGATCAACGCGCCGCAAGCGTCCCGCCAGTCTGCATCGAGCAGCTGGTTTTTTTCTCGAGCAAATAGCGCGCAAGATTCAGCGGCGCCCAGGCAGTGCGATTCGTCGGGGTATCGTGATCCTCGAAAAACTGCGCGAACAGCGCGCCGTCGGCGGCGCGCGCTGGGTACTTGATAGGCCTTGATCCACTGCCAGAGCGCCTGGCGCGGCGCGAGGAATTCCGCGTATCCGCGTTCAGCCAGCAGATCGAAGAGCCGCAATATGTATGTCATGTTGCCCGATACCGGTCCGCGGCCGGCGCCGTCGCGATAGTCGGCGCGAAACGGCCAGGGAGAATGAAATGCATCGCCGTCCTGTTGATTGGCGGCGAGGACGCGGGCATTGTGCAGCCCCTGCTCAAGATACCTGCTCTCGCCGCTGGCCTCGAACAGCCGCACCAGGGCGTAGCCGGCGATGCCGCCCTTGTCCGGCTCGATCTCGAAGGGGCGATCGGATTGCGAGCCGCAGTCCGCGGGCTGCGGGAATTGCAGCTCGTCTGCCGGTGGAGCGCGTGAATCGCGGATATTTTCCGATGTCCGGCGTGAGCGACTCCTTGATCAGGTAATCGCCCATGCTGCGCGCGGTGTCGACCCAGGCTGGTTCGCGCTTGCCGCGCAGTTCGTGAAATTTGAGGTAGGAAAGAATGCCCATGCCATTCTGAGTCGCCGGAATCGTATCGGTGCGCTGCGGGTTGGGAAGTCCAGTCGCCGTCGAGAAATGTTTCGCAGACGAAGCGCGGATACCCCAGATCCTTCGGACACTGCCGGTAGAAATTCATTTCCAGGTCCAACGCCGCGTGCCAGCCGGTCCAAGGCATTAAACGGCCCAGGCCGTCAAACTTAAGCGCGTGCCCCGCGATATTCATCCTCCGGGTTCCTTAAGGATGCAGCGTGCGGTAGAAAAAGGTCGTATCGCAGAGCCCGCCGCGCGGCAGCAGCGCATAGCCGGGGATGACGCCGCATCGCTGCCAGCCCATCCTCGCATACAGCCGCTCAGCGTCGCCGCTCGCCGTGTCGAGCACCAGCAGCGTCTTGCCCAGTTCGAGCGCGCTGCGTTCCGCGCTGGCGAGCAGCGCGGCACCGACACCGCGCCGGCGGACGCGCCGATGCACCAGCATCTTGGCAAGATCGGCGCGATGCGGCTGATTCTCCGGCTGGGCGAGAATGAGTTGCACCGTGCCGACGATGATTCCAGCCTCGTCCTCAGCCGCCAGCACCACGCGTTCGCCTCGCGCAGAACTCAAGAACATGGCGCGCCAGAACTCCTCGGCTTTGTCACGCGGCATCGGCAGCATGAAGCTGACGGACGCGCCGCCTTCCACGCAGTCGATCAGCACATCGCTCAAGGCCTGGAGTTCGCGCTCGCCGATTGTTTCCAGACGGCGGATCCGGATCGATTTGCTCACTCGGAGGGGTCCGCCGGGGGGCGGATGGTATTCCACACGGCGATGTCCCAGGCGTTGTGAATGCCGATGATCATGAGCAGCACGACCGCGGCTGCCACGCCGTACATGCTTTGGTGAGGCCAGCGCCAAATCAGCATCGCCGTGGCGAGCAACGTGCCATAAACGATCGCCGGCAAAATTACATTCCAGATCCAATCCTCTGCCACGGGCGAATAATCCGGCCCAAGACGACGGATGCCGGCGCGGATCCTGCCTGAATAGATCATCCCCGCAATCCCCGCAACTCCCAAGCCGAGACTCAAACTTAAGCGGCCGTGGCGTGGCATGCTCAGATAGGCAGCCACTGCCAATACGGCGCCAAAATGCACGATGGTCGGCGTGACGAACGTGTGCAATCCCACCGGATTCACGCGGCGCGCACCGGCGGATAAGCTGATGACGACGAAAGTCAGTCCCGTCAGTCCTGCGGCGGATGAACCGGCAATGACGTAGAAGTTGTCCCATCCCGTCAGCAGCGACGATTCCATCCTCTTCCTCCTTCTGCTCCGGGTGCTAGAAACGGCGGGTCACAACGGCTCGGCGAGATAATCCCGCGGACGGAGATATTCGTACAGCTTCGCCTCCGCGGAACCCGGCTGCGGACGCCAATCGTACTCCCAGCGAACCAGCGGCGGCATCGACATCAGTATGGACTCGGTGCGGCCGCCGGACTGCAGGCCGAACAAGGTTCCCCGGTCGTAGACCAAATTGAATTCGACGTACCGGCCGCGCCGGTAAAGCTGGAATTCCCGCTCGCGCGCGCCGTACAGCTGGTCTTTGCGGCGCTCCATGATCGGCATGAAGGCCGGCAGAAAGTGGTCGCCGACGCTGCGCAAAAAGGCGAAGCACCGTTCGAACCCGCCTTCGTTGAGATCGTCGAAGAACAAGCCGCCGACACCGCGCGTCTCATTTCGATGCGGCAGAAAAAAATAGCGGTCGCACCACGCCTTGTATTTTTCGTACAGGCCTGAACCAAATGGCTCGCAAGCGTCGCGTGCCGTGCGATGCCAGTGACGCACATCCTCGTCGTAAGCGTAGTAAGGCGTCAAATCGAAGCCGCCGCCGAACCACCACACGACCGGTCCGCTGCTCGGCCGCGCCGCCAGAAACCGGACATTGCAATGCGTCGTGGGCACGTGCGGGTTGCGCGGGTGAAACACCAGCGAGAGGCCCATCGCCTCGAAGGGTGCAGCCGCGAGCTCCGGACGCTGGATGCTGGCAGCGGGCGGCATTCTTCCGCCGAATACATGGGCAATCGACACTCCCGCCCGTTCGAATGCCGCGCCATCGCTCAGGATACGGCTTTCGCCGCCGCCGCCTTCCGGCCGATCCCATGCGTCGCGCCCGAATTTCACGGTGTCGATGTTCTCCACCGCCGCGGTGATCCGGTCTTGCAAGCCGCTCAAGTAGCGTTTCACCGCGGAGGCGTCCACGGCTGACGTTTCGGATGACCTTGTGCTCGAGTCAGTCATTGATGGATCAAGGCTTCTTGCTTGCGGAACCCTTCTTGGCTTTTGGCTTGGTTTTGGGCGTGGGCTTGGCTTTGGCTTTGGCGGCGGCGGCGGCTTTTGCGGGGGCCTTCTTGTCGACCGCTGCCTTTGACTCCTTCGCCGCCAACTTGACGGGCGCGGGCTTGCGCGTCGTGGGTGCGACGGAACTCTTCGGCGTGCCGTTCGCGCCCGGCCGCTTCTGCGTGCGCCGCCATTTGCCGAACGTCCGCTGCGGCGCGGCGGCGAGCAGTGCCTGGCATTCTTCCAGTGTCAGGCTCTTCGGCTCGCGGTCTTTTGGGATCTTTGCGTTACGCGATTTGTCAGTGATGTAGGGGCCGTAGCGTCCGTTCAACACCTGAATTCCGGCGTCGGGGAAATCCAGGATCAAGCGATTGGCATCCGCGATTTCCTTGTCCTTGATGACTTCGTGTGCGCGCTCCAGGGTAATCTCGTACGGGTCGTCGCTCTTCAACGATACGTACTTGGCGCCGTACTTCACGTACGGACCGAAGCGGCCGACATTGGCCGTGATTTCCTCGCCCGCCGCGGTGCTGCCCAATTTACGCGGCAGCTTGAACAGCTCCAGCGCTTGCGGATGGGTGATGGAGTCCATCTTTTGACCGGCCCGAAGTCCCGCGAACCGCGGCTTGTCGGCATCGTCCTTGGTGCCGATTTGCACGAACGGCCCGAAGCGTCCCATGCGCACGCTCATCGGCTTGCCGCTCGCGGGATCCACGCCCAGGTCGCGCGCCTGCGCGACCTCGTCGCGGCTCACCGAGGATTCCGTATGATCCACGAGATCAATGAACGGCTTCCAGAATTTCTCCAGCAGCGACACCCATTCTTCTTCGCCGCTGGCGACAGCGTCCAGCGAGTCTTCCATCTTCGCCGTGAAGTCGTAATCCACGTAAGTCGTGAAGTACTGGGTCAGGAAGCGGCTGACGATCTTACCGATGTCCGTCGCAGTGAAGCGCCTGCCTTCGATCTCCACGTATTGACGGTCGCGCAGGGTGGAGATGATGGATGCGTAGGTCGACGGCCGGCCGATGCCGTACTCCTCGAGCGCTTTGACCAATGAGGCCTCGGAAAATCGCGGCGGCGGCTCGGTGAAGTGTTGATTCGGCTGCACCGCCAAGAGTTTCACCCGGTCGCCCTCCTTCATGGCGGGCAGCACGTGATCCGAGTCGTCCTGAACGGCATCGTCCAAGCCCTCCTGATACACGGAAATGTAGCCGGGTTTCACCAGGGTCGAACCATTGGCGCGCAGCACGTGGCGCCGCGGGCCGTCGGCGCCGGCCAGCATTTCCACCGTGACGGTGTCGAACACCGCCGGCGCCATCTGGCAGGCAACGGTGCGCTTCCAGATCAGCGAGTACAGCTTGAATTGATCGGCCTCGAGCTTGTTCTCGATGTCCCCCGGCAACACGCTGGCGGCGGTGGGACGGATTGCCTCATGCGCTTCCTGCGCATTCTTGGACTTGGTCTTGTAAATTCGCGGCTCGTCGGCCAGTCCCTCCTTGCCGTAGAGCTGTACCACTACCTCGCGAATCTGGCCAATGGCCTCCTGCGCGAGATTCAATGAGTCGGTGCGCATGTAGGTGATCAGGCCGACGGCGCCTTCGCCGATATCGACGCCCTCGTACAATTGTTGCGCGACCCGCATGGTCTTCTGTGCGCTGAATCCGAGCTTGCGAGCGGCCTCTTGCTGCAAAGTCGACGTCGTAAAGGGCGGCGCGGGGTTCCTCTTGCGCTGTTTGCGATCCACCGACAGCACCGTGAGTTCGCCGCCGGCCGCCTTCTGCAACGTGGCCTCGATGCCGCGTGCCGACTCCGCCGTCGTAAAGCTGAATTGCTCGACCTTGGCGCCTTCGAACTCGACCAGCTTGCCCGGGAACTTCTGCTGCGAATGCTCCAGTTCGGCATCGATGGTCCAGTATTCGCGCGCGACGAACGCGGCGATTTCATCTTCGCGCTCGCAGATCATGCGCAGTGCGGGACTTTGCACGCGGCCCGCCGACAATCCGGGACGCACTTTCTTCCACAACAGCGGCGACAGATTGAAACCCACCAAGAAATCCAGCGCGCGGCGCGCCTGCTGCGCGTTCACGAGATCCACCGACAGCTGTCGTGGTTGCTCCATCGCCGCGCGCACCGAGTCCTTGGTGATTTCGTAAAACACGACGCGGCGCACGTCCTTGTTCTTGAGTTCGCCCTTGGCCTTGAGAAGCTCGTGCAAATGCCAGGAAATGGCTTCGCCCTCGCGGTCGGGGTCGGTTGCGAGATACAGCGACTTGGCTTTCTTCAGAGCGCGCGAAATGGCGTCGATGTGTTTTTGATTGCGCTCGACCACCTGGTACTTCATGGCGAAGTGGCGCTTGGGATCGACGGCGCCCTCCTTCGGCACCAGGTCGCGAACGTGACCGTAGGAGGCCAGCACCTCGAAATCCTTGCCGAGGTATTTCTTGATGGTCTTCACCTTGCCAGGTGATTCCACGATAACGAGATTGCTGCTCAAAGGCGTCTAATGCAAAGCGTCGGAGCGCTCTTCGAAGACCAGGTCTTCCATTTGAGCGTAGGCGGACTCTTGGCCGGGCTGGCTGAACAGCACCATCAGCACGACCCATTTCACTTGCTCGATATCGATTTCGTCGGCCTCGAGAGCCATCAGGCGGTCGATCACCAGTTCGCGCTCCGCGGCCGAAAGTATCCGCACGTTCTCCAGATACATCAAATAGCCGCGCACGTCCGTGTCGAGCCGCGAGAGCTCCTGGCTGCTGAAAACGCGTACCGCCCGCGCGGTGGCCTCGGCCACCTTGCCCAGCTGTTCGCCGGACAGCCCATCCAGCCATTCCAAGGCGCGATCGATATCCGGTTCGGCGAATCCGGCCTTGTCCAGTTCGAGCTTCAAAGTATCGCGATCGGGCCGCGGCTCGTCATCGGCGCTCATGTAATTCTCGAACAGATAAATGAGTAGATCGAGAACGTTATCTTTCACCTCCGGCTCCTAACGACTCGGGAGTAACGGCCCCCGGGGGCGGCCTGAACGTGGCCTTCTAGCTCGAGGATCAGCATCATCGAGGACACGGCTTGTGGTTTGAAACCGGTACGGTCGACCAATTCATCGAGGTCCGCCGGATCAAAGCCGAGCGCATCTAACAAGATTTTGTGTTCCTTGTCCATGCCCGCTTCATTCTTCGAGGGCGACGCCCGGTCGCCCGTAGCAAGGCGCCAGCGCTCAAAAAACGCCGAAAAGTTCAACTCGCTCAATATGTCAGCGGCGCTCTCGGTTAATTTCGCGCCATGGCGAATGAGTTCGTGGCAGCCGCGGCTCAGGGGATTGCGTATCGAGCCCGGCACCGCGAACAGCTCCCGGTCGTGATCGGCCGCCAGTCGGGCCGTGATCAAGGAGCCGCTGCGCCGCGCGGCCTCCACCACCAGCGTGCCCAAGCTTAGTGTCGCGATGATGCGATTGCGGCGTGGAAAATTTTGACGCCGGGGCGGCGTTCCGAGGGGGAATTCGCTGATCAGCGCGCCCTGCTGGAGGATCTCGTCGCTCAAAGTCCGGTTGATTCGCGGGTAGATGACATCGATCCCCGATCCCAGCACCGCCACCGTGACACCCTGCGCTTTGAGGGCTCCGCGATGCGCGGCGCTGTCGATGCCGTCGGCCAGTCCGCTGGTGATGCCGAGCCCGCATCCTGCGAGCGATTCGGCAAATTCGAACGCGATATCCCGGCCGGCCGGGGACGGGTTGCGGCTGCCGACGATGGCGAGCTGCGGATCGTTCAAAACGCCGACATTGCCGGCGACATAGAGAGCGATTGGACGGCTCGGCAGCTCGCGCAACAAGGCAGGATAGCGCGGGTCGGTAAACGGCACGACATGATGCGCAGGGTGCAGAAGCCAGGCGCGCTCGGCGGCGCCCACTCTACCGGCGGCGCTCGACAGATATTCGCGCGACGGCGGCGGAACTCCGGCGCGGAGAAGCGCGGCGTCCGAGGCGTTGATGACGCCCGGCGCGTCGCCCAGAATTCCCAGCACCTTTGACAGAATCTGGGCGTCGAGCGCGGGCGCACGCGACAGCGCCACCCACGCAAACAGCTCTTCGGCGCGCAGCATGCGGCCGATTATGCGTCCGGCAAGCTACCTAAGCCGCGGGCTAGCGCGCTGCAAACATCCAGATTCGGCTTGACGTCCCCGTTACGGGCTTTGGATCTTGTCCCCGACGCGAATCAGGTCGGTGGCTTCCATGATGAGACCGTAGCTGATGTTGTCGAAGGTCTTGAACACCATGAATGTGCCGGTGCGCTCGGATGGAAGCTGCACGTTCTTGGTGAGAAACCGGTCCGTGTTGAAGAAGCCCTTTTTGTCGGTGTCATCCACGACGGGGCCGGTGTCGTACACCGCCAGGACATTGCCCGGCGCGAGGCCGTCACGCGCGCCGCGATTGACCACCACCACGTAGTATTGACCGATGATGGTGACGCCGCCGGAGACGGCAATGATGCGGCCGTTGGTTTGCCCCCGCGGCGGACTGGGAATGAAATCAAGGGGTACATCGACCCCGCCGGGGAGCAATTTGTCGCCCGCGCGGGTTTCAAGCGCCGATTCAGTCATGATGAGTGAGACCGTCTCGCCGCCCTTGGTCACGTGGGCGGCGCCGGTGAAGATGCCGTTGTAGCCAAGCACACGCTTGTCGTCCGGATCGATCAGTTTTTCACCCACGCGTACCACGTTGTAGTGAGCCCCCGCTTCAACCGGGCCGGTAAATCCCCGGGCATACAGGGTATTGCCCTCGGCCATGACGACGTGCAAGTCGCGCGTTGCCAGCACATACGGCGCGTTCTTGATCTCGTTCTGGTCCAGCACCGAGGGCTTGGACATGAACGCTGCGACCGTCGCATAGGGGATGGTCGTGATCGCGGTTTCCAGCGGCTCGCTGCGCACTCGCGGCTCCACTCGAGCCTCATCGCCGCGCTGTAACAGTATCTGCGGCTTGCCATCGATGAACACCAAACGCAGAGTGTCACCCGGATAAATCAAGTGTGGGTTGTGAACCTGCGGATTGACCTGCCAGATTTCCGGCCAGTACCAGGGGTCGCGCAAAAAGACCTTGGCGATGCCCCAAAGGGTGTCGCCGCGCTTCACGACATAGCTGTCCGGCGCGTTTGGCGCCAGCGGAATGCTCTGGGCGGGCGCCTCCGACTGCTGTCGAGCGCTTCCAGCTGCTTCGACCGCAGCCTCCATGGCGGTCTTTTGATCGCCGACCGGCGTGCCCTCGTCCGCAGGTTCGGTTGCGGCGACCGGTACTGGAGCCGCCGCCTTCTGGGGCGCCGACTTGCATCCCGCGATCAGCGCGACAGATACAAATAGGGCTAAAAATTGATGACCTTGCATTCGTTTCGCTCCCGTGAGTCAGCTTATGCTTGCAGACTGACTGGTATACTTCCGCCCTGCCGCTCAAGACTGGGACGCATCGCCCGGTTTTGCCCAAAGCCTTCGACGACGTCGCCAAGCAGGGCATTAAGTTAAGCAGCGGCGGAACTTTAGCAACATTCCTAAGCCAAAAACACGATATTGCTCTCATAACTCCCATGACAAAGCTCGTAATTCTCGAGTATCCCGATCCAAGACTGCGCAACAAGGCCGAACCGGTGGCCACTGTCGATGATGCGGTGCGTCAATTGGCGGATGATTTGCTGGAAACCATGTACGGCGCGAATGGCGTTGGGCTCGCAGCCACCCAGGTCGACGTGCACAAGCGAATCATCGTGCTCGACGTCAGTCAATCCCGCGATCAGCCGCTGGTGTTGATAAACCCGGAAATCCTGAAGTTGGAAGGCAAGGCCGTCAACGAGGAGGGCTGTTTATCGCTGCCCGGCATCTACGACAAATTATCGCGCGCAACGAATATCCGCGTACGCGCGCTGGGCCGCGACGGCAAACCCTTCGAATTGGATGCGGACGGACTGCTGGCCGTCTGCATCCAACACGAAATCGATCATCTCGAGGGCAAAGTATTTGTCGATTACCTGTCCGAGCTGAAACGCCAGCTGATTCGCCGCCGCTTGGAAAAGGAACGCAAACAACGATCCACTGGCAGCGATTTTCGGGCAAATACGCGCGGCGTAGTGTCCGGTTCGTCCGCCGTTTCCTCAAAGCCGGCTCTTTGAGCCTTGAGCACAAATCCTTCCTGCCTGAAGCTGGGCTTCGCCGGCACGCCTGACTTCGCCGTTCCCGCACTCGAGCGTCTCGCCGGCTCGCATCGAATTTGCGCCGTGTTCACCCAGCCCGACCGCCCCGCCGGCCGCGGCCGGGCGATGCACATGAGTCCGGTGAAACGCCGTGCGCTCGAACAGGGCTTGCCAGTGCAACAACCCACGACCTTCAAGTCGCCCGAGGTCATCGCGCTACTCGATTCCTTGCAGTTGGACGCGCTCATCGTCGTCGCATACGGCCAGATTCTGCCGGCCGCCGTGCTAAGGGTGCCCAGGCTGGGATGCATCAATATCCATGCCTCGCTGCTGCCGCGCTGGCGCGGCGCGGCGCCCATTCAGCGTGCGCTGCTCGCAGGGGACTTGAACACTGGCATCACCATCATGCGCATGGAGGCAGGCCTTGATACAGGCCCGATGCTTGCGGCGCGGTCAATAGACATCGGCGCGCGCGACACGGCGAAAACCCTGCATGACGCGCTCGCGATACTCGGGGCGGAACTCATCGTGGAAACCCTCGACGCGCTTCGCGAGGGCAGGAGTCACGAGATTGCGCAGCCCGCCGATGGCGTCACTTACGCTGAAAAAATCAGCAAGCGCGAAGCGCCGATCCGCTGGAGCCAGGATTCGCAAAGTATTTGGCGCCAGATTCGAGCCTTCAATCCGTGGCCGGTTGCCGAAACCCGCTTCAAGGGGGAACAGCTGCGAATCTGGGAAGCAGAACCGCTCGATTCAACGCGGCCGAATGCCGGCTCCGCATCCGAGCGAGCGCCGGGACGGGTGCTTGCCGCGTCGCTCGATGGCATCGACGTAGCCTGCGGACAGGGTGCGTTGCGGGTGACGAGGCTGCAGCTCGCCGGCCGTAATCCACAGCCAGCACGGGAATTCCTCAAGGGACAGCGGCTCGTGGGCTCGACGTTCGAGCAAACATGACCGCGGCCGCCGCCACCGCGCGCTCCTTGTCGGCACACGCAGTGGCGCGAGTGCTGCGCGAGGGCGTCACTCTCGATACGGCCTTGAAGGACGCCCTTGCCGCCGCCGACTCGAGCCTGCACCCATCGGTGCGGTCCTTGAGCTACGGTGCGGTGCGTGGCTATTACCGCCACGAAGCCATCCTCGGCATGCTGCTGGCGCAGCCGGTGCGCTCCCTGGATTTTCTGGTGCGCGCGCTGCTGTCGGTAGCACTGTACGAACTCGAGGATGAGCGCACTCCCGAGTATGCGGTGGTGGATGCGGCCGTGCGCTGTGCCAAGGCCACCGACGCCAAGCGCGCGTCGGGGCTCATCAACGCGGTGTTGCGACGCTATTTGCGCGAGCGCAAGACGTTGGACGCGAAGATCTGCGCGACGCCGGCGACTCGCCATGCCGCGCCCATCTGGCTCAGCGACCGCTTGCGCGCAGATTGGCCGGTTCGTTGGACCCAGTTGCTGGCCGCAAGCGACCTGCAAGCGCCGATGTGGCTGCGCGTCGATAGCCGACGCGCCACCGCGGATGAATACGTGCGCAGGCTTGAAATGGCTGCAATCGGCGCACGCGCCAGCACCAGGGTGCCCCAGGCTGTCGTGCTGGATTCGCCCTGTGAAGTGCTCGCATTGCCGGGATTCGCGGAGGGACTGGTCTCGGTCCAGGATTTGGGCGCCCAATGCGTCGAATTTCCCTTGAGCTTGGCGCCCAATCAACGGGTGCTCGACGCCTGTGCGGCGCCGGGCGGCAAGACGGCGTTGATCGCCGAGCGCGAGCCAGACTTGAAGAAGTTCGTGGCGGTGGACATAGATCCACAGCGGCTCGAACGTGTGCGCGAGAACCTGGTCCGGGGAGGACTCGTGGCAGAGCTGATCTGCGGCGATGCGGCTCATCCTGCGCCCTGGTGGGACGGAGTCCCGTTCGACCGGATATTGCTCGACGCGCCCTGCTCGGGCTTAGGGGTCATTCGCCGTCATCCCGATATACGACTTCGTAAGTCCCCGTCGGACATCGACAAACTGCCGGCTTTGCAGGGCAAACTGCTTAAAGCCGCATGGGGCCTGCTCGCCCCGGGCGGCCGGCTGGTGTACGTCACCTGCACCGTCACCCGCAGCGAAAATCGCGGCGTCATAGCCGCGTTTCTGGCCGGCACGCCGGGCGCCGAGCTGGTCCCGCCATCGGCATGGGAAGGCTGGCCGGATCTCGGCGAAGCGGATGAATTTGGCCGGCAGATTCTTCCGGGTGAGGCGGGTGCCGACGGCTTCTATTATGCTGCCTTGACCAAACAATGAAAGCCGCACGCTTAAACCTGGGGGAGCGGGATCCACGTAGAGCACGACGCCTGGTGCGGCTGGCGTGTTGCGGATGCGCGGCGACCGCAATGGCGCTGTGGATGCCGCCGCTGCGCGCCGATGGATTGGAAGGCCGCTTCGAGGTTCGCTCAGCGGATCTCGAACTTTCGGACGGCGTCTACCACATGAATGCGCGCCTCGACCTGCCGATCAGCGACGCGGTGCGGCGCGGCTTGGCGGATGGAGTGCCGCTGGCCCTCGAACTCGATCTGTCCATCAAGCGAGTGCGGCAGCTGCTGCCGAATTCGAGCGTGGCGGAGCTCACCCAGCGATACCGTTTGCAGTTCAACGCCGTTAGCGGCAGCTACATCCTGCGCAACGTGAACAGCGGCCAGCAGGTTTCCTTGGCCACGCTCGATGCCGCGATCGAGCAGCTGTCCGGGGTGCGCAGCCTGCCGGTGTTGGACAAGGCACTGATCGCGGCGAACCGCCGCTACGAGGCCAGTTTGCGCGGCAAAATCGATTTCGGCACGGTGCCGTTCAGCTTGCGCCTGCTCATGTTCTGGGTCAGCGACTGGCATCGCGAATCAGACTGGTACGCATGGACTTTTCAGCCATGATCCGCAAGTACGGCTCAACCGTTTTGGGCTGCATCGGCGTGCTGTTGTGGCTGTTTGCGCTGTGGCTGCTGGCCTCGGCCGTGCAAAACTCGGAGAAATTCGAAAAGTGGCTGCCGTGGATCCTGCTGGTCAACATCACCGGCATGCTCACTCTGAGCGTGCTCCTCGCCGGCAAGCTCGCACGTTTGGTGCGCGACTTTCGCCGGCACGTGCCGGGATCGCGGCTCAAGGGACGCACCGTTGCGATCTTCAGCGCGCTGGCCATGGCGCCGATTTTTGTGGTCTATTATTTTTCCCTGCAATTCTTGAGCCGCGGCATCGACAGCTGGTTCGAACTCGAGGTCAGCCAGGGATTGAAGGATACGCGCGAGCTGTCGCGCGCGGTGCTGGAGGTGCGCGAGCGGGAGTTTCTGCAGCATGCTCAAACGGTGGCGCATTCGCTGTCGGCGTTGCCCGATTTTCAGCTGGCGGCCTCGTTGGATCGCGAGCGGCGTGACAGCACGGCCATCGAATTCACCGTCCTGGGCGCGCAAGCCCGCATCATCGCCACCAGTTCCGAGCGTCCGATGGATTCGCTGCCGGTGCCGGCAACCGACGAGATGATGCTGCAATTGCGGCGCGGCCGCCCGTACGTGAGCCTGGATATGGACGCGGTCGGCGGCTACGTGATTCGCGCCGCGGCGCCCATGAATGACGGCAGCGGCAGCGGGCGGGTGCTGATCGCGCTGTATCCCGTGCCGCTGCAGTTGAGCCAGCTGGCGGATACCGTGCAGCGCTCCTACACTCAATACGCCAACCTGGTGCAATTGCGCCGCCCCCTCAAATCGACTTTCGTGCTGATCTTGAGTTTCGTGGTGCTGATGTCGCTCATCGCCGCGGTCTATGGCGCCTTCTTTGCGGCGCAGCGCCTGGTGCAGCCGGTGCAGGATCTGATTGCCGGCACTCGGGCCGTGGCCAAGGGCAACTACGACACGCGCTTGCCGCTGCCCGGTCGGGACGAGCTGGGATTTCTGGTGACCTCCTTCAATGACATGACCAAGCGCTTGGGGAGGGCGCGCGAGGAGACGCGCCGCAGCCAGCAAGCGGTTGAAGCCGAGCGCGCCGGACTTGCCGTCATTCTCGCGCGGCTTTCCACCGGCGTGGTGTCCCTCGAGGCCAGTTTGACCGTACGCACGGCGAATCAGGCGGCGAGCGCCATCCTGGGCGTCGACCTCGAGGCGGCTATCGGCAAGCCCTTCGACGAGTCCATCAGCGATAGCGCGTTGTTCAGCCAGTTTTTGTCCGCGATCAAGCAGCGCCTGCAGCCTTCGTATTCCGATTGGCGCGAGCAGATCGAGCTTTTGTCCGAATCCGGAAAGCGCGTGCTGATGTGCGCCTGCACCGCCTTGCCAAACGACGTCGGCGGCGCCGCCGGCATGGTGCTGGTGTTCGATGACATCACCACGCTGCTGCAGGCGCAGCGCGATGCCGCCTGGGGCGAAGTGGCGCGCCGCCTGGCGCACGAGATCAAGAATCCGCTGACGCCGATCCAGCTGTCCGCGGAACGCATGCGCCGCAAGTTCCTGGGCAGCATGAACGCGCAAGACGCGCAAATCCTCGAACGCGCGACGCACACGATCGTCGCCCAGGTCGACGCGATGAAGCAGATGGTCAATGCGTTCAGCGAGTACGCGCGCGCTCCCGATATGCATTTCTCGCCCTTCGATTTGAACCAGTTGATCACCGAGGTCGTGGATCTATACCGCGTTCAAGACAGCAGCGCGGATCTCAAATTGCGGTTGAGCAAGGACTTGCCCAACATCTCAGCCGACCGCATGCGCATCCGCCAAATTCTCAACAACCTGGTGACCAATTCGCTGGAGGCGCTCGAGGGTAAGGTGGGCGCGAGCATCGAGATCGAGACCAGCCTGGCGGACGATGGCGCAAGGCATGGAGCGGCGGTGGCGATCGTGGTCACCGACAATGGACCGGGGTTTCAGCGCGACTTGATCGGCACGGTGTTCGATCCTTATGTCACCAGCAAACCGAAGGGCACGGGCTTAGGGTTGGCAATTGTTAAGAAAATCGTTGAAGAGCACGGCGGACGCATTGAAGCGGATAATCAGCGTTCCGGGGGCGCCCGCGTGCGAATTCTATTGCCGTTGGGCGACGGCGCGCGCTCCTCGGGCGCACGTGAGCCGCGCAAGGGCGAACACAGGAGAGAACGCGTATGACCGCTTCCAGAATTCTAGTGGTGGACGACGAGGCAGATATCCGCGGGCTGCTCAAAGAGATTCTCTCGGAAGAGGGGTACGACGTGGAAATCGCGGCGGACGCGAGCCAGGCGCGATCCTCGCGCGCCGCACAAGTGCCGGATTTGGTGCTGCTGGATATTTGGATGCCGGATACCGACGGCATCACCTTGTTGCGCGAATGGTCCGTCACCGATGGCTACGACTGCCCGGTGGTCATGATGTCCGGCCATGGTACGGTCGAGACGGCGGTGGAGGCCACGCGGCTTGGCGCGTTCGATTTCGTCGAGAAGCCGCTGAGCTTGACCAAACTGCTGCGCACCGTGGAACGAGCGCTCGATGCCGGGCGCCGCAAACGCCTCTCGGCGCGCAACCAAGGGTCGGCGCTGGCCGTGCCGATCGGCAAGGCAAAAAGCACTCAGATGCTGCGCGAACAAGTGCAGCAGGCCGCCGGCAGTTCATCCCCGGTACTGCTCACTGGTGAATTGGGATCCGGACGCGAGGCGTACGCGCGCTATTTGCATTCTCTCAGCGCCCGCGCAGCCAAGCCGTTTTTCATCGTGGTGGCCGCGAGCCTTGGGCAGGACCCAGCGGTCGCACTGTTCGGCAGCGAACGCGACGGCAAAGTAGAGCCGGGCGCATTTGATCAGGCGGCGGGCGGTTCGCTTTATTTGAGCGGCCTGGAGGATTTGAACAGTGAGGCGCAACGCGCCCTGGTCGGCGCCATCGAGCAGAACGCCTACACCCGCGTCGGCGGCCGGCAGCGTATCGCACTCAACGTACGATGGATCAGTTCCGCCCAGGAAGGGTTCGAATCGAGTGCGGCGCGCGAGCCGTTGCGCCGCGATCTGCTCGCGCACTTGAACGTAATTACGCTGCGTGTGCCGCCGCTGCGCGATTATGCCGAGGACGTGCCCGATCTGCTGCGCTACTACGTCGATCGCCTGGTTGATGATCAGCATCTGCCGCTGCGGCGTTTCAGCGTGGCCGCGCAAAACCGGCTGCGCAACTATCCGTGGCCCGGAAACGTGGGCGAACTGAAGAACCTGGTGCAGCGCGTGCTCATATTGGGCGCGGGCGAGGAAATTCGGCTGGAGGAAATCGAGCGCGAGCTCGCCGTGAAACTCGGCGTCGATGAGCCCCTGGTGAAGCAGGACCTGCTGGCCCTGCCGCTGCGCGAAGCGCGTGAGCAATTCGAGCGAGCCTACCTGCAGCAGCAGCTGCTGCTGTGCAATGGCAAGGTGGGTCAACTGGCGAAACGGGTGGGCATGGAGCGCACGCACCTGTACCGCAAGTTGCGGGCATTAGGGGTCGATTTTCGGCAATTGGGTGACGATTAGGGTCGATCGCGAGAGGAACGCCCGAAATTTAGGATACGCAAGCTCGACAGTGCGATGTCCGCCAGCGCGGGCATGAAGTTGGGCCGCAGCAGGCCGTCTTTGAAGGGCGCCATGCGCCGATTGTTCTCGGCATAGCAGTACGCCAGGAACCGCCGAAAAGTGAAATCCTGAAGAAACACGTTGGCTTGCGTCGCGGCAAAGTCGCGGCCGTCGTTGACCTCCTGTCCGCGGCGTATCGTTCCGATCATGCGACTCAGCGCTCGATAGTAGAAGCGCAGGGATGTGAGCGCTCGAAGCCAAGCGGCTCCCTGTCCCTGCCGCGCCGCCCGCCACGCCATCCAGTTGACGAAGAACACAATGTGCCGGGTTTCTTCGTACATCAGGGTCTCGAAGATCGAAAACATGCTCTCCGGCAAAAATTCGGACTGCCGCGCGAGCTTGAAGGCACCAAACCCAAGGAATGAATCAAGACATTCGCCGAATCCGAAATCCTTGAAGGCCAATTCGACATCTCCGGCAATGGGCTCGAGCGGCAGCTCTGCGACGGCGATCCCGTAGCGTCGGACCATTTCGCGCAACAAGTCCGCGTGCCGCGTCTCCTCGCGTCCCTGCAAGTCGACCGCTTTGCGCACCATGGCGTCGTCGATGGTCGCCGCGAACGTCTGCACGATCATCCCGGCGCGGCGTTCCGTATGCAGCACTTCCTGCCAGAACGGCACGCTGCGCAGCCGCTCAAGCTCCAGAGCGGTCAACGCAGGCCAGGGCATTGTGGCCGGATCGTAGTCGGTATAACTGTCGATGAACTCCCGACAGAAAAGCTCGCGATGCTCGTCGGAGCCGATCTTGATTGCGCGGCCTGCGTTCATCAGTCGCCCACCCTGATCACCAGCACGTCGACATCCGCCTTGCGCAGAATCTGCCGCAAACGATTCAGCTCATCGAGCTTGGATATGGGACCGATGCGAATGCGGTGCCAGGTATCGTTGTCCACGGACACCTTCTGGACATTGGACTCGATGCCTTGCAGCGCAAGCTTGCGCGCGCACCCGGTCCGCGTCGGCGAAGTTCTTGTACGAGCCGGCTTGCAGAACGTAGGTGCCGCGACGCGTCTCGGGAACGGGTTTGATGTCGGGCCGCACCTCCTTGTCTTTCTCCGGCACCACCACTTCGAATTTCGGCAACTGATCGTAAAAGTCGTAGGACTTTGCCGGCTCGTCTGCGCCTGAGTCCGTGGCTTC
Organism: uncultured Gammaproteobacteria bacterium; assembly: GCA_963787695.1. Lineage (GTDB taxonomy): Bacteria > Pseudomonadota > Gammaproteobacteria > Steroidobacterales > Steroidobacteraceae > Bog-1198. Next base: position 1,882,214 of record CAWBDX010000002.1, on the reverse strand, counting down.
GGGAGGCTCGTTGGCACGGGATTTCTTCTTGGTCAGCTTGCCGGCGTTCGCGATCGGGGCGTCGAGCCGATGATCCTTCAGATACACGATGCCGGCAACCGCCAATCCCAAGGCCAATCCAATGATCAGGCCGGTCGGTCCCGAGAAAGCAGCAGGTCGGCCGCGTCTGGTTTTGTAATCCTGCGCCATCGACTGCTACATGGTGTCGGGCGCGGATACGCCCAAAATCTTCAGGCCGTTGGCGATGACGGTCTGCGCCGCAAGCGCAAGATCGAGCCTGGCCGCGCGCAAGCCTGCATCGTCGACGATGAACTGATGCGCGCTGTAGTAGGTGTGGAAATCGTTTGCCAGATCGCGCAAATAATGCACCAGCGTGTGCGGCGCGCGCTGCACCGCGCACTGCCGCAGCGTCTCAGGAAAAGCGCTGAGGCGCTTGATCAGCTGCAATTCCTGCGGCTCGGCCAGTGTTGCCAGTGACTCGAGGCCGTGCGCGGCATCGTGGCTGATGCCGCGCTCCTGGAGCTGCCGCATCACGCTGGCGACGCGCGCGTGCGCGTATTGAATGTAGTACACCGGGTTGTCGTTGGAGCGCGCCTTGGCGAGCTCCAGGTCGAAATCCAAATGCTGATCGTTGCTGCGCATGACGTAGAACAGGCGCGCGGCATCGTTGCCGACCTCCTGGCGCAGATCCCGCAGGGTCACGTAGTCGCCTGAGCGCTTCGACATCCTCACTTTCTCGCCGCCGCGAAACAGCGATACGATCTGCATGAGCAGCACCTCAAAGCGTTCAGGCGCTCCGCCCAGTGCAATCAACACCGAGCGCAGGCGCGTGATGTATCCATGATGGTCTGCGCCCCAGATGTAAATCAAATGCTCGAAACCACGCTCGAGCTTGTCCAATACATAGGCGATATCCGATGCGAAGTAAGTCTTTATGCCATTGTCGCGCACGATGACGCGATCCTTTTCGTCGCCGAATTCCGTGCTCTTGAACCATAGCGCGCCGTCCTTGAGATAAGCATGGCCCGATTTCTTCAGGGTGTCGATCGATCTGTCGATTGCACCGCTGGCGCTCAAGCTGCGCTCCGAAAACCAGCAGTCGAAGGTCACGCCGAATTCGGCGAGATCCTCGCGAATGTCGCCGACGATGCCGTCAAGCGAAGTCTGCAAGACCCGAACAAACGTGGCTTCACCGAGCAGCGTGCGCGCGCGCGTCACGAGTGCGTCGATATAGACGTCCTTATCGCCGCCCTGCGGCTCGTCCGGCGGCAGGTCCTTGAATATCTCCACAGCCGCATGCTTCAAGGAGGTCCCTTCGGCAGCAAACAGCTTTTCACCCACGGCAATCAAGTATTCGCCCACATAGGCATTCGACGGAAAAACGAAATGTTCACCGCAACGCTCGAGATAGCGCAGCCAGGCACTGACTGCCAGAATTTCCATTTGGCGGCCGGCATCGTTGATGTAGTACTCGCGCTCGACATCGTAGCCCGCGGCCTCGAGCAGATTGCTGACTGAAGCACCAAATGCCGCATGCCGGCCGTGCGCAACGTGCAGCGGGCCCGTGGGATTCGCGGAAACGAACTCGACTTGCACGCGTACCCCCAACCCGAGCTGCGAGCGGCCGTATGCGCTCCCAAGTTCGAGCGCGCGCCGTATCTCACCGTGATAAGCGTTCGGCGTCAAAAAGAAGTTGATGAACCCGGCGCCGGCGATCTCCACCTTGGCAACGGCGCCGCTCGCCGGCAGCAACTTAAGCAGCGCCTCGGCAATTTTGCGCGGGTTCTGGCGGGTCGCCTTGGCGAGGCGCATGGCCAGATTAGTGGCGAAATCGCCGTGCTGAGCATCGCGCGTGCTTTCAACTTCGATGCCGACGCCGCGCGCCGCCACCGGCACCAGATCTTCCGGAAGCTTCGCGAGCGCCTCGGCGAGCAAGGTTTCGATCAAGTTCTTCAAAATCAATCCGTGTTTTTTATCGGCAAAGGGTCGGCAGTCTACCGCAAAGCGCTCAATCCACTTCCAGCGGATCGACGTCGATCGACCAGCGCAGGCCGGGCGATCCCTGCAGCGCCGCAACCAGCGGCAGCCAGCGGCCGAGAAAGCGCTGCAGCGTCGATCGGGCCTTGGTCTCGATGAGCAAATGCGCCCGGAAGTGATCGGCGCGTCGCGCGATCAGGGCGGTTGCCGGACCCAGCACCTGCAATGCGGGCTCATTCAACTGAATACTCAAATCGCGGGCGGCATTCAAGAATGCGTCCAGCCCGCTGCGATCCTTTGCCTCGGCGCGCAGCAGCGCCAGCCGCGAATACGGCGGCCAACCGGCTTCGCGGCGTTCGGCGAGAGCGCTGGCCGCGAAGCTTTCGTAGCCTTCTGCAAGCAAGCGGACCAGCTGCGGATGTTCGGGATACTGCGTTTGAATCATCACCTCCCCGGCGCGCTCTTCGCGGCCGGCGCGGCCCGCCACCTGAATGATGGTCTGCGCCAGCCGTTCGGTGGCGCGAAAATCGCTGGCGAACAGACCCTGATCGGCGTCCAGGATCACCACCAGCGTCACTTCAGGGAAGTGGTGACCCTTGGTCAGCATTTGCGTGCCCACCAGGATCCGCGCCTCGCCGCTGTGGACCCGGTCGAGCACGGTTTGAATCGAGCCGCGCGCGGACGCTGTATCGCGATCCAGCCGGGCCAGTGGCGCGTCAGGGAACAAGCGCATCAAGGTTTCCTCGACCCGTTCGGTACCCTGGCCCACGGCCAACAGCGCCTGCCCGCAGTTGCCGCAGATGACCGGCACCGGCGCATGTGCGCCGCAATGATGGCAGCGCAGTTGCTGCGCGCGGCGGTGCAAAGTCATGCGCGCATCGCAATGCGCACAGGGCGCGACCCAGCCGCACGAATTGCAGAACAAAGTCGGCGCATAGCCGCGCCGATTCAAGAATACGATGACTTGACCGCCGGCCTGGAGGTGCGCGCCGATGGCGGAAATCGCCGGAGTCGACAGTCCCTGGTCCAGGGGATGCCTGCGCAGATCCACCAGCGACATGCGCGGCGCGCTCGCACGCCCCGGCCGCAGCGGCAGCACGTGCTTCGCATAGCGTCCGCCCGCCGCATTTTCCAGCGTTTCCAGCGATGGGGTCGCGGAGCCTAAAATGATGGGCACAGCGGCGCGGCGCGCGCGCACCACCGCAAGATCGCGAGCCGAATAGCGAAATCCTTCCTGCTGTTTATACGATGCATCGTGCTCCTCATCCACCACGATCAGGGCGAGCTTGGTGAGCGGCGTGAAAACGGCGGAGCGGGTGCCGATGACGATGCGGGCGGCGCCGCTATGTGCCGCGCGCCAGGCATCGCGGCGCTCGTTGTCCGAAAGACCCGAGTGCACGACGGCCACGCCGGCGCTGAAACGGCGGCGGAATCGATCGAGCAACTGCGGCGTCAGGGCAATCTCGGGCACCAAAACCAAAGCCTGGCCGCCGGCCGCTACGGCGGCAGCGATGACGCGCAGGTACACCTCGGTCTTGCCGCTGCCGGTCACGCCGTACAGCAGGTGCACGGCAAAGGTCGAGAGCGTGGCGAGTATCGCCTCGACGGCGGCATCCTGGTGCGATGTGAGCGTTACGTCGCTTTGCCGCGTTTCCAAGGACGCGGGCGTAGGCGCGACGGCGGTGACCGGGCGCGCCGCGATCCAGCCGCGGCTTGTCAGGGCTTTGAGCTGCGCCGGCTTGAAGAATTCATGGACTTGTCCGGTCGTCGCGTTGGCATGAGTTTTGAGCCATAGAAGCAGTGCGCGCTGCTTGGGCGCGCGCGCGCTTGGATTCTCAAGTTCCGCGCGTCCCTGCTCGGTGATGCTCCAAGCCGTGTGCACGGCAGCCGCCGATTGACCGGTGCGCAGGTTGATCGGCAGCGCCGCGGCAAACACCTCGCCGACAGGATGGTGATAATACTCGGCGGCCCAACGCAACAATTCGAAAGTGACCGGATCATAGATGGGCAGCTCATCCAAAAACTCCAAAGCAGTCTTGAGCTTAAGGGGGGCAACGCTGCTTTCGGAAACAACGCCAACCAAAATGCCGATCAGCCGTTGACGGCCAAATGGTACGCGCACGCGCACGCCGAGCTTTGGCGGGTCTACCGCCTGGGTGGGCGGCAGGTAATCGAACACTCGACGCAGCGGGGTGTCCAGGGCGATTTGCAGAATCATCGAGCCTTTTGTCCACAAATCTTGTGGATAAGTCTGTTGAGAAGCCGGGATCATTTACCCTAAGTGCCCGTTCCGTTTCGGGTCTCGTTCAAAATGGCGAAAAAATGGCCGAAGCCGAAATAATTCGTTTAAATTCAATAGATTACGAAGCCCTCTGGATTCCAATCTGAGGTATTGATCGAAAATATTGCAACGGCGGTCACAATCGGTGTGCGTAAGTCGCTGATCTTGCGCGACCCACCGTCAACGCAGCTCACACCCAGGCGTTATACCTGGAATGGCAATGATCCGTCGACGGCAGAGGATAGATGCAGGATGAGTACACCCATGGATACGCTCAACACAGCTTGGATGGTCTGGGATAGTCCCGCTCCAGCAGTTAAGGGAGCGGTTCTGGAGTACACACGAGAACTGGAGAAGTTCCTCGCAGAAATCGAGCGCCGGGCATTCCGTATGGCGCAAGTCGCGCTGCGCGATTCCGACGATGCCCTCGACGTGGTGCAGGATGCGATGATCAAACTGACGCGCAATTACGCATCGCGCCCCAGCGCCGAATGGCGGCCCCTGTTCTATCGAATTCTGGAAAACGGCATCCGCGATTTGCAGCGGCGCCGGACTGTGCGCAAACGCGTCATGACCTGGCTGCCGGGCCCGAAGGAGGATCCTGACAACGAGGCGCAGGATCCGCTCGAGAATGTCGCGGACGGCGCGCCCGCCATTCCCGAGAAACTGATGCAGGCGGAAGCGATGCTGCGGTTGGAGGAAAGCTTGCGCGCCCTGCCGGCGCGGCAGCGCGAGGCATTCATGCTGCGCAATTTCGAAGGCATGGACGTGGCCGAGACGGCCCGGGCCATGGCTTGTTCGGAAGGCAGCGTCAAAACGCATTATTCGCGAGCGGTGCACGCGTTGCGCGAACAACTAGGTGAGGTTTGGTGATGAACGAACAACATAGCGATGCGTTTGAAGCGCGCAGCCGGGCGCTGTTTCAGGACAGCGTCGACAACCTTGATTTTGCGATGCGCTCGCGGCTCACGCAGGCTCGCCATGCCGCGATCGAGGCCGCCGGGCGCCGCGCTTGGTATCTGCGCTGGACGATATGGACACCGGCAGTCGGCGTCACCGCCGCCGCGATGCTGGGCGTTGCCCTGTGGGTGGGGTCGCCGCTGGGGCAGCATGCAACCGTTGCCGACGGGCAGTCGAATTTCGAGGATCTTGAACTCGTCGCTTCGTCGGAAGGATCGGGTGACACCATGGAGATGTTGCAGGACGATATCGATTTCTATGATTTTGCGGACAAGGCGGCGAGCCCGGATCCGGCCGCCTAGGTTGAACTTCAGTTGAGAGGGCTGAGCAGTTGGCTGTTGTTTGGCGCTGCGTGTGCCGCGGCAAGCGCCGCGCAACCACAGCCGCCACCACCGGCACCGCCAGGGGTGCCCTCGGCCTCTGCGCCGGTGTCCAAAGCGGACCCGCCAGAGGATGGGTTTATCGAGTTCCTGGGCTCGGATGATGTGGGAGATTCGGCTTTGTGGGAATTTTTGAAAAGGGCGCCGCCGCGGGGGAACAATCCCCCCGCGCCGCCGCCGCAGGATGCAAAGAAATGATCAGGGCGTTCATAGTCTCTGCAGGTCTCGTGCTCGCCGCGAACTGTTTCGCGCAGAGTCCTGCGCCTGCATCCACCCCCGCTCCCGCGGCGGAGGCGGCCGCGCCGGCGCCGAAAGCCTGGGGAAGTTTGTCGCCGCAGCAACAACAGCTGCTGCAAAGCCATCAAGGCGAGTGGAACAGCCTGCCTCCGGAGCGGCAACAGGCGCTGGCCAAGGGCAGTGAGCGCTGGCTGTCGATGACGCCCCAGGAGCGCTCAAGCGCGCAGCAGCGCTTTACGCAATGGCGCGCCATGCCGCCGGAACAGCGGCAGCTGCTGCGTCAGCGCTTTCAGCAATTCAAGAGCCTGCCGCCCGAGCGCCAGCAGCAGGTGCGCGAATCTTTCAACCGCTTCCGGCAAATGCCGCCGGAACAGCGTTCGGAACTGCGCCGGCAGTGGCGCCAGATGACCCCGGAGCAGCGCCGCTACGCAGTCCAGCATGGCCCGCAGCACGCGGCACCGCGAGCGCCGCCGCACCCACCCGCTCACGCGCAGCCGCCGGCGCGGCACAACTCGCGCTAGGCGCCATTTTCGCGCTAGGGCCTTGAAGCTCGCGCCCAGCCGCCTCGACGGCGCTCACGGGTGATAGCTGCGCTCCGCGTGGGCACGGACCTCCTCGGGGCTGAACAGCACATCGCGGAAGCGTCCCTGACTGAACATCAGCGCCTGGTCGGTGAAATGCGGCGAGGCAGGATCGCCGCTCGCGCCGCCGCTCATGATGGCCTTGGCATGAATGGTCGGGCCGAATTCCACGGCCGCGACGAAGCTGTTGCCATCCGCGCCGTAGATTTTCTTGGTATGGCGGGGCTTGGTCCAGTCGACCGAAGCCAGGGCACCCCACTGCGACGGCGCGAAGCCCACCGGCAAACTGGGTTTGGAATCGTCGAAAGGCTGCACGATGTCGTCGGTCAGGCGTTGAAAGCGGTTGATTTCTCCCCACGGAACCTGCCAGCGCCCGAAGTCGCGCTGCAACTTTTGCAGGGCGGCGGTCAGCGCGTCGATGCGCTCGGCGTCCGTCAGATTCCCGACCAGGAAATCAAACACCGGTTCATCCGCGTCGCGGGCCCCGGTGCCTTTGCGTTCCACCAATTCCACTCCCCAGAAAATCGCGACCGCCGTCGGCACGGAATCCGCCGCCGTGCGCCTGTCCCAGGTGCGCAAGCTCGCGATCGCATCCTTGATTGCGGGACGCTGGGGATCATCCGCGGGCAGAGCATCGAAAGCGGCGATGAGCGGCGGCAGCAGCACGTCGAAGCCGGTCAAATGTGCGTCGTAGCCGGTGGCGATCAAACTGTCCACGGTCACGCCGCGGATATTCTGCAGAACCTCCAGCGCGTGAATGCCGCGCGCATTCTCGCCCTTGCGCCACATGTAGGCTGGATAATCCTCGCGTTTGGGGCTTGCCGATCCTGCCGCCGAGAACGGCCAATTGTTGGTATTGAAAATGAAGCCGGTGCTGGGATTGAGCAATGTGATGGTGTCTTTGACGGCGTGCGGTCCCTGCCACTCGGTGGCCGGATTGCTGCCGTCCACCGGCCGCGTGAAGTCAAATGCGGTGTTGCGCTTGGGTATGAAATTGCCGTGAAAATAAGCGATGGTGCCGTCGGCGTCCGCGTACACGGTGTTGTTGGAGGTGTCGGTGCGCAGGTCCTGCGTTTTGCGAAATTCGGCGTAGTTCTTCGTTTTGGTGCGCAGGTACGATTGCGATAACGCCGGCACGGGATCCTGCAGAAGTTTGATCGCGATCCAGCGGCCGTTCTCGGCGCGGATGATGGGGCCATGATGGCTGTGATACACCGTGAAGTTCCTCAAGGTCTGGCCGCCGCCCTGCTTCACCGGGATGGAGATCTCGCTGACCCGCAATTTTCGCAGCCCGCCGCCGTATTCGTAGTACAGCCCGTCGGCTTTCTTGACGATGGTTTCGGCGTATTCATCGATGGCGTCGCCGCCATACGACGTGTGCATCCAGCCGTTGTGCGCGTTGAATCCCTGGTAGACGAAGAATTGTCCCCAGGTGACGGCGCCATAAACGTTCAATCCCTGCTCGCTGACCATCTGCAATTCCGAGCGGAAATAGTACGAAGTGTGCGGATTGATCCACAGCAGGGCGTGACCGGAGGCACTGCGGCTGGGCGCGATGGCAAAGCCGTTGGAGCCACCGGGCGACGCTTCGCCCGCCGACGCTGCGCCTGACGGCACTGCCGCGGCGCGCGGAGCCGGCGCGGTGGCGGGCAGCGGCGCTTTGGGCTGACCATAAAATTTCTCCAGCGCTCCTAAGTCGACGGTTTCTATGTCGCCGCCAATACTGCCCTCGGTGAAGGACAACGCCATCCACGGTTCAAACTGACGGATCACCTTCGGCTTTACGGCCGGGTGTTTCGCGAGGAAGTAATTCAAGCCGTCCGACCAGGCAAGCATCAGCGTTTGCAGCCATTTGGGACTGGCCCGGTATTTTCGCTGCAAATCATCGACATCGACGAACAGCCGCTGCCGCAGATCCGAATAAACGGCCGATTCCCCCTCCGCCTGCGCCAGCCAGCCGAGGCCGTTCAGGTAATTTCGTTCGATACGGTTGAAATCATCCTCTGCCTGCGCGTAGATGGCGCCGAACACCGTGTCGGCGTCGGATTTGCCATAGATGTGGGCGATGCCCCAATTATCGCGGATGATGTTTACCTGCGACGCGTGGCGGTGCCAGCGCTGATCTGCGTCGGGCGCCACGGTGGCGGCGGCAGCCGCGGTGGACAGAAACAACAACGCAACGAGCGATAACTTCATGGGGTCTCCGTAGGGTAGCATCGCGCAGTGCGCTGTGGTTTGCCCATACTTTTGATCCTGGTGGCTGTTCTCGGCGCGCCGCTGCGCGCCGCGCCCACCTTCAGCGTACCGCAAAAGGGGCTACCGGATCCGCTGCTATTGATCGCCTATGGGGATATGCGGTTCACCTCCAGCAGCGAAACCGAAGCAAGTTCGCCCGACGCGCGGCGGGCGCTGGTTGCGCGTATCGCCGCGGAAAATCCAGCGGCAATCTTCATCAACGGCGATGTGCCCTGGCACGGGGTCGACGCCGACTACGAGGTGTACCGCAGCGAAACCCGGCGCTGGCGCGCCCAGCATCTGCGTATTTATCCGGCGCTCGGCAATCATGAATTCTCAGCCTGCCAGGAATCGATCTGCCTGCAACGATGGTGGGATACCTTCGCGCAATTGCGCGGCCGGCGCTGGTACTCGGTTGCCATCGGCGACAACGTGCTCGGGATCGCGCTGGACAGCGATGCATCGCTGCTGCCGGGCAGCGATCAGCGATCGTGGCTCGAAGACCAGGTCACCTCGCTCGACCCCAAGGTGCGGGTGGTGCTGATCGTCATGCATCATCCGCCTCTGGCCGACGTGCAAACCAGCAAACTCACGGACCACAATCCGCGACCGAACGAGCAATCCCTGGCCGCATACCTCAAGACCGCGGCGGCCCGAACCGCAGCGCGCTTCGTGGTCAGCGCCGGCCATATTCACAACTACGAGCGATTCGAGCAGGACGGCGTGGTGTACTTGGTGTCCGGGGGCGGCGGTGCCTTCCCCTACGAAGTGCAGCGCACTGCTTCCGACCTCTACCAGAATGCCGATTTCCCGAACTATCACTACGTGCGCTTCACATTGCGCGATCGAACCTTGAGCGGCGAGATGATCAGATTAAGCGACTACGCCGCCGCACACCCCAAAGCGTGGCAGACTCTGGATCGCTTCGAAATCAACCTGCAGCCTTGACCGCCTGTATCAATTGACTCACCGCCGTCTGCGCATCGCCATACAGCATGCGGGTCTGGTCGAGTCCGAACAACGCGTTGTCGATCCCGGAAAAGCCCTGGCCCTGGCCGCGCTTGATGACAATGACATTCTTGGCCTTATCCGCATTCAGGATGGGCATGCCGTAAATCGGGCTGCTCTTGTTGCTGCGGGCATCCGGATTCACCACGTCATTGGCGCCGATGACCAGCGCCACGTCGGCGGTCTCGAATTCCGCGTTGATCTCATCCAGGTCCGAAATCAGGTCGTAGGGCACTCCTGCTTCGGCGAGCAGCACGTTCATGTGCCCCGGCATCCGACCCGCCACCGGATGAATGGCGAAGCGCACCTTCACGCCGTGATCGAGCAGCAATTGCGTGAGCTCCCACACTTTGTGCTGAGCTTGCGCCACGGCCAAGCCGTATCCCGGCACGATGATTATCTTCTGCGAATACGCCATCATGATGCCGGCGTCCGACGCCTCTATCGGTTTCTGCGTGCCGGCAACCGTGCCGCCTGCCGCCGAGCTCTCGCCGAAGTTCGAGAACAGCACATTGCCGAGCGAGCGGTTCATGGCCTTCGCCATGAGCTGGGTCAGCAGCGTGCCCGCGGAACCCACCACGGTGCCGGCGATGATCATGGCGGCGTTGTCCAGAACGAAGCCTTCGAAGGCGACCGCCAGGCCGGTGAGCGCGTTGTACAAGGAGATGACCACCGGCATGTCGGCGCCGCCGATCGGCAAAGTCATGGCGACGCCCAAAACCAGCGCAAACACGAACAGCAACGACACGACCGGTAGTCCGAGGCCCGCCCCGACGCCGCTCACCACCATGAACCCGAGGAACGCGGCAATCAGCAGTATCGCCAGATTGAGGAATTTTTGACCGCCAAAACGCACCGACTTGGTGATCAAGCCCTGCAGCTTGGCGAAGGCGATCAGGCTGCCGCTGAACGAAACGGCGCCGATGAAGCCGCCGACGGTGGCGATCGACAAATGCACGATGTTTTCTGCATGACCGGTGTAGAGCTGCACCGCGGCTATCGCCGCCGCCGCGCCGCCGCCCATGCCGTTGTACAGCGCGATCATCTGCGGCATGTCGGTCATGGCCACCCGCTTGCCGCTGCTCCACGCTACGATGCTGCCGACGGCGATGGCGGCCATCACCAGGGAGAAATTCAGGAGCGACGCATCTTTCACGAACGCCAACGTGACCGCCGTCGCCAGCAGCATGCCCGCTCCGGCCCAACGCACGCCGCTCACCGCGGTGAGCGGCGAGCTCATGCGTTTCAAGCCGAGGATGAACAGCGCCGCCGCCGCCAGATAGGAGAGCTGCATCAAATTATTCAGCGTTGCAGCGGCGGGCATCTTAAGAACCTTTCTTCTTTCCGGCCAATACGAACATTTTCAGCATGCGTTCCGTCACCACATAGCCGCCGACGGCGTTGCCGGCGGCTAGAACCACGCCGATGAAGCCGATGACCCTGAGCATCGTGCTGTCCGCGCCGGCCAGCGCCACCATGGCTCCCACCAAGACGATGCCATGCACGAAATTCGATCCCGACATGAGAGGCGTGTGCAAAATGACCGGCACGCGCGAAATGACTTCATAGCCGGTAAACCCCGCCAGCATGAATATATAGAGTGCAATGATGCCGTCGATCATGTTTTGCCTGCCTCAATTGCTGCGCGCGTTGCTTGGTGCATGATCTCGCCCGCGCGAGTAAGTACCGCGCCGGCGAATACCTCGTCGTTCCAGTCGATCGCAACTGCGCCCTTGACGATCGCCGGTTTCAGCAGATTGAACAGATTGCGCGCGTACATTTCGCTGGCGTGATATGGCAATGAAGCGGGCAAGTTGAGCGGACCGACGATTTTCACGCCGCCTTCAACCACGGTTTCTCCGGGCTTGGTGAGTTCGCAGTTGCCGCCTTGCTCGGCCGCGATATCGACGATCACCGAACCGGGCTTCATGCGCAGCACCGCGGCCCGCGAGATGATCCGCGGCGCGGCCCGTCCGGGGACTGACGCCGTGCTGATCACCGCGTCGCTGGCGGCGATGCGCGCATCGAGAACCTCTTGCTGCTTGGCCTTTTCCTCAGGCGTGAGTTCGCGGGCGTAGCCGCCGGCGCCTTCCGCGGAGACGCCCGTCTCGACGAATTTCGCGCCCAGCGATTTCACTTGATCCTTGGTTGCGCTACGCACGTCATACGCTTCGACCACCGCGCCCAGGCGTTTCGCCGTGGCGATGGCCTGCAGGCCGGCCACGCCGGCACCGATCACGAGCACCGACGCCGGCCGGATCGTGCCCGCGGCCGTGGTCAGCATGGGCAGAAATTTCTCCAGAGTGTTGGCAGCGATCAGCACGGCCTTGTAGCCGGCAACCGAGGCTTGCGACGACAGGGCGTCCATGGATTGTGCGCGTGAAATGCGCGGCACCAGCTCCATGGCGAAGCTCGTGATGCCGTGTTCCTTGAGTGCCAGTACCAGATCGGGCCGGGCATAGGCTTGCATGAAGCCGATGACTATCGCGCCTTTCTTCAGCGCCGCGACTTCCGTCACGCTCGGCGGCTGCACCTTCAATAAGATATCTGCGGAGGCGAGTATGGTACTGGCATCGCTGAATTCCGCATCCGTGTACGAGGCGTCCGGGAAGTGGGCGCTGGCCCCGGCCCCGCGTTCCATGAGTACGCGCACACCGAGAGACTTGAGCTTCGTGGCGATTTCCGGGACGACGGCGACGCGGGTTTCTTTGGCAGCGGTTTCCAAGAGGATACCGGCGACGACAGACATGCAAAACTCTCCCCAGCCTTAAGATACGTGCCAAACATTGAATTATGGCATAAGAGCCGACTATCCTTACGCTGTTATGAACTTGGGATCACAGGACAAAGTGCGTTTACTGGATTGGCGGGATGACCTCGCGGTCGTATCTCACAGCTATCCATTGTCCCAACAGATTCTGCGAACCGATGTCTCGGGCATGCCCTTGGAATGGGTGGACTATCGAGAAGCGGCGCGCCTGTATCACACCGAGCAGGTGGCGTACACGTGCGGAACACTCTTGTACCGGCTGTATGGCGGGACCTGCGCGAAGTCGGGTCTGCGCACCATCGTGGATGTGAATTCGATCATCGCCACGCTGGGGGTTACCGGCAACCCGGGCAATTTGCGCGGCGCCGCGTATACGCCGCCGCTCAACAATCAAACTCTGTTCCGCCGCGACGCCTATCTGTGCTTGTATTGCGGCGCGCGTTTCACCTACAGCCTGCTGTCGCGCGATCATGTGACGCCATTCAGCCGCGGCGGTCACGATACCTGGAGCAATGTCGTATCGGCATGCCGGCGCTGCAACAACGCCAAGGCGTCGCGCACCCCCGAACAGGCGGGAATGCAGCTGCTGGCGGTGCCGTTCACACCCACTTACGCCGAATACATTTTCCTCAAAGGCCGGCGCGTCCTTGCGGATCAGATGGAATACCTGGTCGCGCATTTTCCACGTTCCAGCCCGCTGCACGAGCGCATGCAACGCTGGCCGATGTGAGCGCATACGCGGGCGTTGCGCGAGCCGGCGCCGTCTACTACGTCGACGCCAGCTATTTCGTTTTTCGAGCGTATCATTCCATGCCCGCCGACATGGTGGATGCGGACGGCAATGCCACGCACGCGTTATACGGCTTCGCGCGCTTCCTGTCGGACCTTCTCGAACAGGTCCGGCCGGAGCGCATCGGTGTGGCGTTCGACTCGAGCTCGAGCAGCGCGACCTCCTTCCGCAACGGCATTTACCCCGCCTACAAAGCCAATCGCGAAGCCCAACCGGCGGACTTGGAGCGCCAATTTGCGCTGTGCCGCGAATTCTGCCGGCATATGGGTGTGGCCGAGTTCGCGAGCGCGGAATACGAGGCCGACGACATCATTGGAACGCTCGCGGCGCGCTCGCGCGCCGCCGGCCTGTGCAATGTTCTCGTGACTCGCGACAAGGATCTGTCACAACTGATTCGCGACGGCGATGTGTTCTGGGATTACAGCGGCAATAGCCGTTATCACTACCATGACATCGGCCCGCGCTTCGGGGTCGCGCCGGAACTCATCGCCGATTTTCTGGCCCTGACGGGCGATTGCGTGGACAACATTCCCGGAGTCCCGGGGGTCGGAAAGAAGACCGCCGCAGTACTGTTTGGCACGTTCGGTTCGCTCGATGAGCTGTATGCAAATCTTCACCGAATTCCGTCGTTGCAGCTGCGCGGCGCAGCCGCAATCGCTGCTAAACTGCTCGCTCATAAGGAAGCCGCGTATCTTGCCCGGCGCTTGACCGGGATAGTCTGCGACATTCCGCTCAAGGCGACGCTGGATGATTTGAAGCCACGACCGCAGAACGCTTCGCGGCTGGATTGCTTTTTTGATATGCATGGATTCGGCAATATATTGAGACAGCAGGTGCGCCGTATCGCTGCCGCTGTTTGAGACCCGGGGGAAAGATAATGGCGCAAAAAGACATTCAATCGGTCCTGCACGAGGACCGCGTATTTCCGCCGTCTGCTGCGTTTCGCAAGCACGCCACCATCAAGGCCGCCGAGCTGCAGGCCATGTACGACAAAGCCGGCCAGGACTTCGTGGGCTTCTGGGCGGACCTGGCCGTCGCCGAGATTGACTGGCAGCAGCCATTCACGGTGCCCCTGGACGATTCGAACGCGCCGAACTACCGCTGGTTTGCCGACGGACAGTTGAACGTCTCGCACAACTGTCTGGATGTTCACTTGCAAAGCCGCGGCGACAAGGTCGCCATTATTTTCGAGGGTGAACCCGGCGACGTGCGCAAACTGACCTACGCGCAGCTGCATCAAGAGGTGTGCCGCTTTGCCAATGCGCTTAAAGCCAAGGGCATCGAGCGCGGCGATCGCGTGATCATTTACCTGCCGTTGATTCCCGAGGCGGTGATAGCCATGCAGGCCTGCGCGCGCATTGGCGCCGTGCATTCTGTGGTGTTCGGCGGCTTTTCCGCCAACGCGGTCAAGGATCGAATCGAAGATGCCGGCGCCAAAATGGTGATCACCGCCGACGGCGGATGGCGCGCCGGCCATGCGGTCGAACTCAAACGCGCGGTCGACAAGGCGCTGGCCGACGGCTGCGAATCCGTGCAAAACGTCATCGTCTATCGACGCACGGGCGCCGCCTGCGAGATGCAGCCGGGCCGCGATCTGTGGTGGCACGAATTGGCAGCCGACCAGGGAATAACCTGCGCGCCGGAATGGGTGGATGCGGAGCATCCCCTGTTCCTGCTTTATACCTCGGGATCCACCGGCAAACCCAAGGGCATCCAGCACTCCAGTGCCGGGTATCTGCTCAACGCCAAGCTGACCACGAAGTGGACCTTCGACCTCAAGGACAGCGATGTGTTCTGGTGTACCGCCGATGTCGGCTGGGTTACCGGGCACACCTATGTTGTTTATGGACCCCTCGCGGCGGGTGCCACGCTGCTCATGTACGAGGGTGCGCCGACCTTCCCGGACGGCGGACGTTTTTGGAAGATCTGCGAGACCCACGGCGTCAGCGTTTTCTACACCGCGCCCACCGCGATTCGCGCGCTCATGAAATTGGGCGAGGCCGTTCCGGCGCAGTACGATTTGAAAAAGCTGCGACTGCTCGGCAGCGTCGGCGAGCCGATCAATCCCGAAGCGTGGATGTGGTTTCACCGGGTGATTGGCGCCGAGCGTTGTCCGATCGTCGACACCTGGTGGCAGACCGAAACGGGCGCCATCCTGATGACCCCGGTTCCGGGCGTGACCCCTACCAAACCCGGCTCCTGCACCAAGCCGCTTCCCGGAATTTTCGCGGACATCGTCGATGACGAAGGGCGGCCGGTGAAAACGCCGGATGCCGGCGGCTACCTCGTGATCAAGCGGCCCTGGCCGTCGATGCTGCGCACCATTTGGGGCGACAACGACCGCTACATCGCCACTTACTGGGAAAAATTCCAAAATCGCTACTATGTCGCCGGAGATTCGGCGCGCCGCGACGCGGACGGCTACTACTGGATCATGGGGCGCATCGACGACGTTCTGAATATTGCGGGCCATCGGCTCGGCACCATGGAAATCGAGTCGGCGCTGGTCGCGCATCCCTTGGTCGCGGAGGCTGCGGTGGTCAGCAAACCGCACGACATCAAGGGCGAATCGGCCTTTGCCTACGTGGTGCTGAATGTGCCGCGGCCGGAAGGTGCAGCCGCGAAATCCTTGATCGAAACGCTGCGCGGCTGGGTCGCCGATCAGCTGAGCCCCATCGCCAAACCCGATGACATCCGTCTAACCGACAGTTTGCCGAAAACGCGCTCGGGAAAAATCATGCGCCGACTGCTGCGTGCGATCGCGCGCGGCGAGGAAATCACGCAGGACATGTCGACGCTGGAGAACCCCGGAATACTTGATCAGCTGCGTGGCGCCGCAGCGCTCCGCAAACCGCCGGCGAAGCTCAGCAAGGCCGCGAGATCAGCGCGAAAAGCGGCACGCAAGCCTAAGCGACCTAAGGCCAAGACGCAGCCCAAGGCCAAATCGAAACCCAAGCGTACGTCGAAGGCGAAAAAACCCGTATCGCGAGCAAAGCGGGTCAACCTTAAGCGGCGCAAGCCCAGGAGCAAAAAGTAGGGAATTCATCGCTACTCGCGATTCGACCCCGATAGGACAGTGACAACGCGCTTCTCGCCATTCTTGACGTAGATGTTTTCGCGATAGACCACGGTATCGCCCCGATGGATTTCGACCACGTGGGTGCCTTCGGCGACACTCAGGGATCGCGGCCGGTCATTCAGTTCCGCAGCTTGGCCGCGCTGTGTACCGTCGATGAATACGGTTGAACCCGCGGGCGCGCCGGTCACGATGAGTTGCGGCGGAACGGGCGGCGGCGGAGGCTTTCTATGGAACCAGCTGCAACCCGACAGCATCGTCAACGCCAGAATCATGAGGATCTTCAAACGCAACTCCTGATAGTCGCCCGAAAATCTAGGGTACCACCGGACGAGCCGGTTTTCGTCAAGCTCGAGAGGCTGATAGAGGCTGTGCTAGAATATGCGGGCCGGAATAGGCGCTTTAGCGATCGCCTAAGCGTCACCGCGCGCAACATCCGGCATCCATCTAGACAGGCGTTTTAAGGGCAACCCGGCCGTTGCGGCCGCTTATTTCAGTGTGATTGGACAACATGCTCTCCACTTCCAACGTCGCCATTCAATTCGGCGCCAAGCCGCTCTTTGAGCAGGTCACGGTAAAATTCTGTGACGGCAACCGCTATGGCCTGATCGGCGCGAACGGCTCGGGCAAATCCACGCTCATGAAGGTGCTGGGCGGGGATATGGAGGCAAGCGCCGGGGACGTCATGCTGCAGACGGGCATGCGGCTCGGCAAGCTGAATCAGAACCAATTCGGCTACGAAGACGAGCGCGTACTCGATGTGGTGATGCGCGGCCATGCGGAACTGTGGGCGGCGATGCAGGAGCGCGACCGGATTTACGCCGATCCCGAGGCCACTGACGCGGACTTCATGAGAGCCGCCGAACTGGAGGGTGTGTTTGCCGAATACGGCGGCTACGATGCCGAGGCCCGGGCAGGCAGCATCCTCACCGATGCCGGCATACACGAGTCGCGCCACAACGGCCCGATGCGTGAAGTGCCTCCGGGTTTGAAGCTGCGGGTGCTGCTCGCGCAGGCATTGTTCTCCAATCCCGATGTGCTGCTTCTCGATGAGCCGACCAACAACCTGGACATCAACTCGATCCGCTGGCTGGAAGGCGCGCTCAACAACTACAACGCCACCATGGTCATCATCAGCCATGATCGGCATTTCTTGAACCAAGTCTGCACTCACGTCGCGGACCTGGATTTTCAGCAGCTCAAGATATATCCCGGCAATTACGACGATTTCATGCTGGCCTCGGTTCAGGCGCGCGCCCGCGTCGAGGCTGCCAATGCAAAAGCCAAGGACCGCATCTCTGACCTGCAGGAATTCGTGCGGCGCTTTTCCGCGAATGCCTCCAAGGCGCGGCAGGCCACCTCACGCAAGAAGCAGCTCGAGAAGATCAAGATCGAGGAGATCCGGCCGTCGTCGCGCCAGAACCCATACATTCGATTCGAACAAGGAAAAAAACTGTACCGCTCGGCGGTGGCGGTGGAGAAATTGAGCTTCAGCTATCCGGGCACGGACTTGAAGGTGCTCGACAACTTGAGCTTCAATGTCGAGGGCGGCGAGCGCATCGCCATCATTGGACCGAACGGCGCCGGCAAAACCACGCTGATGCGCTGTTTGGCGGGCGAACTGCGTCCAAGCAGCGGACGCATCGTGTGGGTCGAGAATGCCCAGCCGGGCTACATGCCGCAAGACCCGCAGGCCGAGTTCGAGGATAAGGTCGACCTGTTTGCCTGGATGTCGCGATACACCGGCAAGGCCGACGACGATCAGATCGTGCGCGCCACATTGGGCCGCCTGCTGTTTTCGGGGGATGAGACCAAGAAATCGGTAAAGGTGCTCTCCGGCGGCGAGAAGGGACGCATGATCTACGGCAAGCTGATGCTCACCAAGCCCAACGTTCTTCTGATGGACGAACCGACCAATCACATGGACATGGAGACGATCGAGTCCTTGCAGATCGGACTCGAGCACTATGCGGGCACCCTCATCTTCGTATCGCACGATAGGGAGTTCGTCGGCGGACTCGCGACACGGATCATCGAGCTGCGTCCCGGCGCGGCGATCATCGACTTCCGCGGCACATATGACGAGTATTTGAAGTCGCAGGGATTCGACACATAGGCCCAGCCCTTTCCCTCTGGCACTATTCGTCCATGCATCTGGTTGCTGACCGTCTGCAAAAGAAATTCGGCGCGACCACCGCCGTGGCGGAAGTATCATTTGCCGCCGCGCCGGGCGAAGTTCTGGGGCTTCTCGGACCCAACGGCGCCGGCAAGTCCACCACCATCAGCATGCTCGCAGGCCTGATGCGGCCCGATGGCGGTAGGGTGCTTATCGACGGAATACCTTTGGGCACGGGTGCCGACCCGACCAAGCGGCGGCTGGGGCTGGTCACTCAGGAGATTGCCCTGATTGATGAGCTACCCGCGCGCATGAATCTGGAATTCTTCGGCGGCTTGTATGGTCTTGCCGGCCGGCTGCTGGCCGGCAGAATCGCGGCGGCGCTGGAGCTGACCAGTCTCGGCGACCGCGCCGCGGATGCGCCGAAGGAATTCAGCGGCGGAATGCGGCGACGCTTGAATATTGCCTGCGCACTGCTGCACGAACCGCAGATCCTGCTGCTGGATGAGCCCACGGTGGGCGTCGATCCGCAAAGCCGCAACGCGATCTTCGACACCATAGAGGCGCTGGCCGGCGCGGGGCGCACGATGGTTTACACGACGCATTACATGGAAGAGGTCGAACGACTTTGCGATCGTGTCGTGATCATCGATCACGGTCGGGTGCTCGCCGATGACACGCTTAGCGGCCTGCTGGCCAGCGCGCCAGTCTCGAACACGCTGACGCTCAAGTATGATGTGTCGCCGGATGGCGCGGCGCTGGAGGAGATCAAGAACCTGCCCGGCGTCATTCGCGTCGACCTTGCGGGGCCCGAGCTTTCGGTATCCGCAACCGATCTGGGGACCGCCGCGCCGCGCGTGCTGGAACGGCTTGCGGCCCGCGGCTTCAGCTGCCAGGAACTGACGAGTCGTCGGGCAAACCTCGAGGATGTATTCCTGGCGCTGACCGGCCGCACTTTGCGTGACACATGAGCGCAACCCTGATTGCATTTCGGGCTCTGGTTCGCAAGGATGTCGCGCTATTCCTTCGCGACCGCCGCGCGCTGGTGGTGAGCGTACTGACGCCCATCGTGGTCGCGGCGTTCTTTGGGTCTTTGTTCGGCGGCGGCGGCGACACCGTCTCGAGGATTCCGGTGGGCGTCACCGACCTGGACGATAGCGCCCTATCCAAGGCGGTGATCGAGAGCCTGCGCCACGATCAATCGCTCGCAACTGAAGAGTTGCCCGAGGCAACAGCGCATCAGCGGGTTGCGACCGGCAAATTGCGCGCGGCGGTCGTTATCCCTGCGGGCTTTGGCGCGTCGGTCCCCGGCGCGCTTCTCGGCCGAGCAGACAAGCCGTCCGTCAAGCTCTTCTATGACCCGTCACAATCCATCGTTCGTTCGGTGTTTGCGGGAATCATCACGCAGCATGTCATGCAGGAAGTCACCCGTCCGTTCTCCTCGGGCAATGGCATGTCGATTCCATTCACGCTCGCGAGCCAGGCGGTGAGTACCGGACCGCGATACAACGGCTATGCGCATGCCTTCGCCGGGATGAGCGTGCAGTTCACCTTATTCATGGGCATCGATGCCGGCGTTGCCCTGCTATTGATGCGCGAAACTGGCATGTGGCGTCGACTTCGCGCCGCGCCTCTATCCCGCGCCATGCTGCTCGGCAGCCGCGTGGCGGCTACTACGCTGATTGCCATCCTGATCTTGACCGTCGTTTATGCCGTGGCCCGCTTCGTGTTCGGCGTGACCATCGCCGGGAGCTTCGTGGGCTTTGCAATGATTGCCTGCGCCTTCGCGGTACTGGCGGCCACCACCGGGCTCATGATTGCCGCAGTAGGCGGCTCGGTGGCGGCAACTCGCGGTGTGGCTACATTCTCGATATTGATCCTGGTTATGCTCGGCGGCGCCTGGGTGCCGGCGTTCCTGTTTCCCGAATGGCTGCAAAACGCCAGCAAGATCCTGCCGACCCGCTGGGCGGTGGATGGGTTCGATGCGATGACCTGGCGCGGGCTGCCGCTGGCATCGGCATTTGCTCCTGTTGCCGTGTTGCTGGGGTGGAGTGCGCTGTTTGCCCTGATCGCGGTGTGGCGATTCGATTGGGAAGGCGATTGACGCTCGTGGTAAGCGATACCGCGGATTGCTAGGATAGGTTGAGATTCTTCAAGGGGGCGCAGTGCTGATACGAATAGCCGGATCGTGTGCAGGTTTTTTGCTTGGCGCAACGGCGATGGCGGCCGCGCCCCCTGCCGAACCCAGTGCGATCAATCGCATTGCCGATGCGGGCTTCAATCATAGCGAGTTCGTCGATACCGCCGCGTATCTCGCGGATCAGATTGGCGGTCGCATGACCAATTCTCCCGCCATGCGCAAAGCCGAGCGCTGGACGCAGGAAAAATTCCGCAGCTGGGGATTGAAGGATGTCAGGGCCGAAGCTTTCGATTTCGGCCGCGGCTGGTGGATCGAGTCCTCGCAGGTGCGAATGATCGCACCGCGACCGCTTCAGCTTCGTGGAATTCCCATAGCCTGGACGCCGGCCACCAACGGCCCATTGTCCGCTGCGGTGATTGTGGCTCCCATGCAAAGCGAGCGTGATTTCGCTGACTGGAGCGGTAAGCTGGCCGGCAAAATCGTGCTGGTGACCTGGCCGGCGCCGCCCAAGGACGACGATCAGGCGCCCTTCCAGCGCCTGGCCGATGCCGATATCGCCAAACTGGACAAATACCAGCAGCCGGTATTCGACCCTGACACGATCCAGAAGCGAATCGAGCGCTATCGTTTTAGAAGCAAACTCGATGCTTTCCTGGCGCAGGAAGGCGCGGCGGCCTGGATACAAATGTCGCGCAGCGAGGGCCGGCTGGTGCATGGTGAAGGCTACAGCTATCGGGTGGGCAAAACTCCGAAGCTTCCGGGCCTGGAGCTCGGCGCCGAGGACTATCGAAAGCTCGCACGGCTCGCCAAGCTGGGCGAGGTGCGGCTCGAGATCGACAGCCGCGTGCATTTCGAGGACGCCGACCACAACGCCTACAACATTTTTGCCGACATTCCGGGTAACGACTCGACGGCGGGCTACGTGATGGCGGGGGCGCACTTGGATAGCTGGGTCGCCGGCGACGGCGCTGCCGACAATGGCGCCGGCAGCGCCGTGGTCATGGAGGCCGCTCGAATCCTGGCCAGCCTCAGTGTGCGACCGAAGCGCACCATTCGTTTTGCTCTGTGGGCCGGAGAAGAGGAGGGTCTGCTCGGATCGGCCGCCTATGTGGAAAAGCATCTGGCGCATCGCCCGCCGCCCGCAGATCCCTCCATGGCGGACCTGCCGCCCTATTTCTCCACGGATTCGTATCCGGTGCAGACTCTGCCCGGCTTCGCCGAGCTGATCGGATATTTCAACATCGATAACGGGTCCGGCAAGATCCGCGGCATCTATACGGAGGGTAATTTCGCCGTCGTGCCGATTTTTCGAGAATGGCTATCGCCGTTTGCCAGCCTCGGAGCAAGCGCGGTCGTTGCCGAGCCGACGCAGGGTACCGACCATGTGTTCTTGAGCCGGCTGGGGCTTCCGGCGTTCCAATTCATTCAAGACCCCTTGGATTACGAGACCCGGGTTCACCATACCGACCTCGACACATTCGATCATTTGCGACCGCAGGATATGCGCCAAGCCTCGGTGGTGCTGGCGACCGTACTGCTGGCGGCCGCGAACTCCGAAAAACCCCTGGCGCGCAAACCGGTGCCCACGCAGCCTCGGGTCACCGATCCATTCGCGTACCCCGATCCAGCTAAGAAATAGGGCGGAGAACTCACGCCCGGTCGATAGCAGATCCCAAATCAGGCCTGCTTCAATCGGCCGCGGCGGAAGTCGGCGATGATTTCACGCGCCGCGTTGTGACCAGGCGCACCGGTCACGCCGCCGCCGGGATGGGTGCCCGATCCGCACATATACAGCCCCTTGAGCGGGCCGCGGTAATCACCGTGCCCCAGCATCGGCCGCGCCGAGAACAGCTGGTCCAAGCTCAACGCGCCGTGAAAAATGTCGCCGCCAATGAGCCCGAAGGTGCGCTCGAGATCGAGCGGACTCATGATCTGTCGGCCGAGCACGGCGGCCTTGAAATTGGGCGCATGAGTATTGACAAGATCGATCATGAGGTCGGCGACTTCCTCGCGATGAGCATCCCACGACCTATCGCCCGGCAGAATCGGCGCCACGTGCTGGCAGAACAGGCTGGCCACGTGCTGGCCGGCCGGCGCCAGACTATCGTCGAGAGTGGACGGAATCAGCATTTCTACGATGGGCCGCTTCGACCAGCCGCCGGCCTTCGCATCCAGATACGCCTGTTCCATGTAAGCCAGGCTCGGCGCCATGATGATGCCGGCGGTGTGATGATCGGCAGCAGTCCGCCCCGGCAGCGCCGTGAAGTCGGGCAGCTCCGACAGCGCGACGTTCATGCGAAACGTCCCGGAGCCGCAGCGCCAACGGCTGATGCGCTCACGAAAATCCTGCGGCAGCACCGCGGGGTCGATGAGCGCCCCGTACAGCAGCTTCGGATTCAAGTTGGATACGACGCTGCGCGCCCGAATCGCCTCGCCACCCGCTGTTACCACGCCCACGGCGCGGCCGCCTTCAACCAGAATTTCCCGCACCGGGCTCGCGATTCGAATGTCCACGCCGCGCTCGGCGGCGGCCCTCGCCATCGACTGCGTGATGGCGCCCATGCCGCCGATCGCATGTCCCCATGCGCCTTTTTTGCCGTTGACCTCGCCAAATACATGGTGCAACAGCACGTAGGCCGAGCCTGCCGAGTAGGGACTCGCGTAGTTGCCGACGATGCCGTCGAATCCATAAGCCGCCTTGATGGGGGCGCTCTCGAACCACGAGTCGAGATAGTCGCCGGCGGATTGCACGAACAAACTCAAGAGCTCGCGCCGCATCGGCATATCCAATCCGCTGACGCGCTTGCCCAATCGCGCACTGCGCAGCAGCTGCGGCAATGCCTCGAGCCAGCCGCCGGCGGTTACATTCGGCGGCGTTTCGAGCACCAGATCTCGCAACACGTCGGCGATCACATCGAGCCGCGCGCCATATGCATCCAAGCGGGCGGCATCGCGCGTGGAAAATTTGGCCACTTCGCGCGCCGTACATCCGGCGCCGACTTTCAGATAGTTTGCCGCGTCGAGCGGCAGAAAATTTGCCAATCTGCGCTCGACGACGCGCAACCCATGGCGCGGCAAATCCAGGTCGCGAATGACCTTCGGATTCAGCAGCGATACGGTATAGGCGGCGACGGAATTGCGAAAGCCCGGATGAAATTCCTCGGTGACCGCCGCGCCGCCCACCACGCCGCGAGCTTCGAGCACGGTGACTTTGAGGCCCGCCGCGGCGAGATACGCGGCGCACACCAGCCCGTTATGACCCCCGCCGACGATGACGGCGTCACGCGGCTGCGAGCCGCTCACGGCGATTTTCTGCCGGTGCGCCAGCCGGGGCTCGGCGCGCGCTCCAGACGGCTCTCAGGAATGAGTTCGCGCATACGGCGGGCAAAACTGCGCAAAGCGACCTCGCTGCTGCCGAGCGGTCCGGGGCTGTAGCTGCGCGACCCCATGCCGGTCTGCACCCGTTCGATGAGCGCCTTGTCCTCCAGGCTGACCCTGCGGTTGATGCGCCAGTTCAAATAGCGCGCCGCACGCATCTCACGCCGCTGGTCGGGATGAGCATAGGCAATCTCGCGAATCAGAGTTTCGGTGGGCGAGATCGGTATCATCTGCATGAAATCGACCTGATCCGGATAGATGTCGAAGGCCACATTCGGCCACAGCTTGAAGTAGGTCCATAGCCGCTGCCGATCCTCGGGCAGGTGCGGTGATGCGGGCAATACCGCTTGATACATCCGCTCCGACAGCTGCGATGAGGGTATGTCGCGAAGATAGCCCCACATCTTATCCGCCCAGGGCCGCGCCTCGACGCCGTAGCTCAAGCCGAACAAGCGCGTGAGACCGGGATGCGCCACCGTGATGTGCATGCCGTCCGAATAATTGTCGGTCACGTTTTTCCAATTCACGTGGCGGGTGCGATAAGTCACGCGCCCGAGGGGCTTGAGCTCCTCGAGCCGATATTGGGACAATTCGTCATGATAAGGCGCCAGCATCTCGGCGACGCCGGGAAGACCCGCCTTCAGGCGGGCGAACACGAATCCTTGGTAGATCTCGGATTCGACGCGCTTCAGGCCATACTGGTCGGGCGAAAAACCGGTGAATTCCCCGCGGCGCGGTACCGCGGCCAAGCGCCCGTCGAGACCATAAGTCCAGGCGTGATACGGACACACGATTCGTCCCGGGCAATGTCCGGCGCCGCCGTCGAGCAGCCTTGATGCTCGATGCCGGCAGACGTTGAAGAAGGCATTCACGGCGTAATCCTGGCCGCGCACCGCGACCAAGGGCTCGCCGAGAAAATCCAGCGTGTGGTAGTCGCCCGGGTTCGGGATATCGCTCAAGTGGCACACTATCTGCCAGGACGGCGCAAATACCCGCTCCTTCTCGGCGTCCAGAAAATCCGCGTCGCGATAGATCCAGCCCGGCAGACTGAAGCCGTCCAGATCGGCGGCGACCGCCATTGATTCGTCGTACGCTGCGCGCTTCGCATCCATGACAGGCTTTCCTACTCTTGTTGAACGTTAGTATAACAAGGAGGAGGGCACGGCACCACCCAGGGAGCGCGCCATTGCTCGCGGCCTACGCTGCGCCGCGTTTGTTGCGCAGCATCCGCGGCAATGCGCCGCTGCACAATGCGTTGACCCAATCTTCGCAGATCGCGATTGCCTCGCTGGGTTTGAATGTCGCGGAGCTGAGGGACAGCTCTACCCAAAGGCCGTCGAGCAGCGCGGACAGCGCAATTGCGGCGGGACGCAGCTTCAGGGCGGGCGCTGCGCCAGATTTCACGAGTTCTCCCAACAGCGCCTCCAAAATGGACCGATACTTGCCGTAAGTGCGATCGTGAACCTCGCGAATTTTGGGCGAGTGGGCGACCATGCTCCAGAACACCACCCACACGTTGAACAATTGCGGATCGAGAAGCTCCGGAGCGAACGAGGCGCGGAAAAAATCGCTCAAGCGTGCGCGCGGCGACGCCGCGCGGTTTTCAGCCCGGGCGCGAATCGAGTCCTGCAATGACAGGGCCAGGGTTTCGTAGGTTTCCGCTATCAGGCTGGCCTTGCTCGGAAAATGGTGATTGATCAAGCCGATGGAGACGCCGGCCGCGGCGCTGATGCGGCGCACTGAAACGCCGCCGTGGCCGTACTTCTTCAGGCACCGCAATGTCGCTTCGACCAGCGCTTCGCGGCGTACCGCAGGCGTCGCACGGCGAAATTTCGGTTGATGCCGCTTCTTTATCATTGACACTCCGTTGTTGTTATTTCGAGCGCATAGCCGCGCAACGTGGCGGTGCAATGATCGCGCCGAAATTTGCTTCAGGCGGCGCGGTACGCCCGATAATCCAGCCCGAGCGCGCTGGCCACCGCTTGGTGAGTCAGCTGGCCGGCATGCACGTTGAGGCCGTTTGCCAAGCCTGGGTCTTTGGAGATGGCGGCGCGCCAGCCATGATCGGCCAACGCCTTCACGTAGGGCAAAGTCGCATTGGTGAGCGCAAACGTGGAGGTCCGCGGCACCGCGCCCGGCATGTTGGTTACGCAATAATGGATGACGCCGTCGAGAACGTACGTGGGCTCGGCGTGAGTGGTTGGACGACTGGTCTCGAAGCAGCCGCCCTGATCGATCGCAATATCGACCAGCACCGCTCCTGGTTTCATGGCCTTGACCATGGCGCGCGTCACCAGCTTGGGCGCTGCCGCGCCGGCGATCAGCACGGCGCCGATGACGAGGTCGGCGTCGCGCACCAGTTCCTCAATCGCATGCGCGGTGGAGTACACCGTTTTCAGCTGGCTGCCAAAGATGGAAGACAGTTCGCGCAATCTTTTCACCGAGCGATCCACGACGGTGACATCCGCCCGCAAGCCAACCGCCATTTCCGCGGCATGCGTGCCGGATACGCCGCCGCCCAGCACCACTACTTTCGCCGGTGCGACCCCGGGCACACCGCCCAGCAGCACCCCGAATCCGCCGTTGGCCTTTTGCAGGCAGTTGGCGCCCACCTGCACCGACATGCGTCCCGCCACTTCACTCATCGGTGTCAGCAGCGGCAGCGACCCGTCCGGAGCGGTCACGGTTTCGTAGGCGATCGCGGTCGCACCGGAGGTCATCAGCGCGCGCGCCTGCTCGCGGTCAGCCGCCAAATGCAGGTACGTGAACAGCGTCTGGCCATTATGCAGCTGTTGGCACTCGCCGAGTTGCGGCTCCTTGACCTTCACAATCATGTCGGCCGATGCGAAAATGTCCTCCGCGCGGCGCTCGATGCTGCCGCCGGCCGCCTGGTAATGCGCGTCGTCGAAGCCTATTCCCGCGCCGGCGCCGCTTTGCACCAGCACTTGGTGCCCGGCGTCGACGAGTTCGCGAACCCCCGCGGGCACCAATCCCACTCGATACTCGTGAATCTTGATCTCCTTGGGTACGCCGATTTTCATAAAGTCGCTCCGCTGACGGTTTGGCCGGGGTGGCAAGGTTACTCACACGGGCGTCCGGACACAATCCAGACGCCGTCCTTCAGGCCAGACGGCGCAGTTCCTGCACCAGCAAACGCTGCCACAGCCATTGCTGACGGGTTTGCGGCGCATCCAATGCCATGCGCTTGAGATACGGCCTCAATTGTGCTGGCGTGCCGGGCGAAGTCACCGCGGTCGCCAAGGTTTTGAGCCGCGGCCCGCCGCTCCGGGTGTGCTCCTTTAGACTCGCCAATGCCTTCGCCAGCACGATTTCCTCGGAGGTAAAATCGGTGCCGAAGGGAAACTCGGAAAACAAACCGCGGGCGCGCGCAAGAATGAATCGTTCCTCCAAAGCGCGCGGCGTGTTGTTACGATGCATGTCGGGTATCTGATAGTCGCGCGGCAGCTTGCCGGTGTTCTGCGCCTGATGCTTGAGATCGTCCTGAAAGCGCGAATCCGCGATATTGAGCATGGCCGCGATCACGTCCTGATCGCTCAGGCCGCGCAAGTCGGCGACGCCGTATTCCGTCACCACCACGTCGCGCAAATGCCGCGGAATGGTGGTATTGCCGTAACTCCACAGGATGTTCGACGTCAACGATGAGTTCTTCTCGCGGGTGCTGCGCAGGGTCAGAATCGAGCGCGCCCCCGGCAAGGAGTGCGCCATCGCCACGAAGTTGTACTGGCCGCCCACGCCGCTGACGACGCGGCCGTCGGCGAGGCCGTCCGACACCGCAGCGCCCAGCAGGGTCGCCATCATGCTTGAATTGATGAATCGCCCGTCCCTGCGCTGCGCGATTTTGAGCGCTTGCTCGTCGCCGTCGAGCTGGTTGACGAAGGACACGCCGCTCATGCAGAACTGACGGCGCTCCGTTTCCGGAAGATCTCGCAGTGCGGCGTAGAATCCGCGCGGCCCGAGAAAAAATCCGCCATGCAGAAGAATGCCGCCCGTCAATTGCCGGCCGGTACAGAGCGACAGCAGCTCGCGGCGCGCGGACGGCGTATCGAGCAGCGCCGCGGCGCACAGACCCTCCGCATTTTCGATGCAACCATCCGCATAGCGGCATTCACGGCGAAACACCCCAAATTTCTGCAGTAGCGCAAATTCGCGCGCATCGAGCGGACTGCCGAAGCCCGCGCCTGCCAGCGCCGCGAGAAACGGCTCGTCGATGCGCTCGCCGATCGCCCCGCTGTTCAGCAGTTGCTGGATGCGCAAATCGCCGTAGACGCGCCGGCGCAGAACGCCGCTGCGGTACAAATCCAGGAATCCGTCGACGAACATCTCCGTGCACCCGTACAGGCCCGACTCGAACGGCGCTTCGCCGCCGATGGAATCGAGGGTGGCTGCGAAGCGCTGCTGAGCTTTCAGCCCCTGCAGGATTTCGAGAAATTCCGCGTTCTGCTGCTGGCGTAGCTGCAGGCCGTAGACCACGGCGTCGCCAAGCTCGCCGATGCCGATCTGCAGCGTGCCGCCGTCGCGCACCAGGCGCGCGCAATACAGGCCGATCGCATGGTCGCTTGTGGTCAGGCGCTGATTGGGCGGCGCGAACAGGTCGAAGTCATAGCGTGGATGCTCGATGAGAGAATCAAATGTCTCGGCGCTCACCGCCGCCGGTCCGAACATGAATGGCATCTGCCGATTGACTTCGCCGATGACGACTACGGATCTTCCCTGCCGCCGCTGCGGCGCCAATATCTCCAGCAAATCGACCGTGACATCGGGGTTCGATCCCAAGCTATATTCCGCGCGCCCCTCGACGCCGCGTTTCGCCACCAGTTGCGCGATGACATTGACGCCGTGCGCCGCGACATCGCGGGCAACGTGCGTGTAGTTGCTGCTGACATAGTGGCGCTGCGAATGCGAAACGTTGAGCAGCGCGCCGGGATCGAGAAAGAATTCGACGATCTGCACATTTTTCGGCACATCGCCGCGGTGTAGATCTCTGACATAGTCGAGGGGCACACAGCCGCCGAACAGGCGCTCGACCATGGGCTGCAAAAACAGCCTCTCCAGCTCGCCGTTCCATTGCGGCGCGCGCAAGCTCAAGGCCGTGAATATCTTGAGCGTAATTGCCGGATCGCGCCGTGCGCGGCGGTAAAATTCATTGACCAGCGGGTTCGGCTTGCCAATCCCCAACGGCAGTGCCAGCACGATGCGCGGTCCGACGCGGCCTAAGGTGTCCTCCACGCATTCGGCCACGTCGTCGAAACTGCGCGGCATGTCAAGGCTTGGGCTTGAGCACCAGGGAAAAGTTGATTTTCACGGCGTCCTCCACCCACTCGGTGCTCTTCCAATCCCCACGACCCACGCCAAAGTCCAGGCGCTTGAGCTTGGCGCTGCCCGACAGCGTCGCACCGGCAGGACCCTGTGCGAATTGAAAGTCGATGGGTACGTCCTTGGTAACACCGCGCAGCGTCAGTGCGCCGAGCGCGGAAAAGCCGGCGGCAGTCTTGGTGATCGTCTTGGTCACATAGTGTGCCGTCGGCGCGGTCGCCGCATCGAAGACGTCGGGTCCGCGAATCGTTTTATCGCGATCCGAATCCTTCGAATCGACCGAATTCATGTCGATTTGCACATCGAAATTCGAGCTGGCGAGTGCGTCCGGGGCAAAGTTCACGACCGCGGAGAACTTGTGGAACACGCCTTTGAATTCCGCCCCAGCCTGCACACCGACGAATTCCAGCCGGCTTTGCTGGGCATCGGCCGTGTAGCCGGCGACGCCGGCCGCCGCGGCGGCCGCGGCCAGTAAAAGTCCGGCGCACGCGACGGCAAAGCAATTTTTCATTTGCGTTTCTCCGATTTGGTAAATGGCACCATGCGAATCAATACATCGTCCTTGTTCCAGAAATGATGTTTGAGCGCCGCGAGAATGTGCAGAATGGCAATCGCCAGGAGCGCGTCGCTCAGTAAGTGGTGGGTCGACCTCAGCAGATCGAACGCCCGCTCGTTCGGACTGATGAGATTCGGCCAGGTGAACAGGCCGAACCAGCTCACCGAATAATTCTTGGCCGAGGACATGGTCCAGCCGGTGAATGGCATCGCGAACAACAGCACGTAAAACGCGATATGTGTTGCGCGCGCCAGGGTCATCTGGGTCTTGGTCATGCCGGCAGGCAATTCAGGAGGCCGATTGAAGAGGCGCCACAGCAGCCTTAAGACCGCCAGCATCAGCACGGTCATGCCGAAACTCTTGTGCCGCGCGAGCAGCGCCAACCTGCGCATCCCCAGCGGCAGGTCGTCGGCCATCCAGCCCAGAGTGAACTGGGTGACGATCAACCCGGCGATGATCCAATGAAATCCTTGCGCGACCGCACTGTAGCGTTGGGGGGAACTTTCATTTGGCATCGAATCGCTCCAGGTGCAAGACTGCCCCCTAGTTTAACAAGCCAACGGCATCCTGTTATGTTCAAGCGCATCGGCATCGCCCTCGTGGTGCTTGGTCTGGCCGCATGCGGCGCGCCGCGGCCGCGCCCCGCCGCGCCGCAAACTCCGAATCAACCTACGCCAAGTCTGCAGCAGCTGCCTGCTGCCGGCACCTACCGAATCGATTCCAGCAAGTCGGAGCTGCGCGTTTTGGTGTATCGGGCGGGAGCGCTCGCGAGCTTTGGGCACAACCACGTTATAGTCAACCGCGCCGTGAGCGGCTCCGTGCAGATTGCCGCGACCTTGTCGTCGTCGTCGTTTTCATTCAGCGTGCCGGTTGCTGATTTCATCGTCGACGATGCGCAATCGCGACTACAGGAGGGAGGCGATTTCCCGGGCGATATTCCGGAGGACGCCAAATCGGGCACGTATCACAACCTGCTGAGCGCCGCGCTACTCAACGCCGCGCGGTTCCCGGCAATCACCGTGAAGAGTATGTCGATCACGAGTACGCAAGGCGCGCTCAGCGCCGCGCTGACGATCAATATAGCCGGCCACGAGTCAAGCGTTCACGCGCCCTTCACGCTCGAGAGCGATTCGCACCGCTTGACGGCCGCTGGGTCGCTCGAGCTCAAGCAGACGGCAATCGGCCTGACGCCGTACAGTCTCATGCTGGGCGCACTGCAGGTGCAGGACGCCATGCTCCTCAAGTTCAGGTTCGTTGTGCCGATCAGCTAATCAACAGAATCGGTGTCCCCTCGGGCGCCGTCAATACGGCTGCCGGCAAGGAGCGCAGCGGCGGCGGCAACCCACCGTGCGGCACGATGCCCACTTCGGCGAGTCTTCCCAAAGTGCCCCCAACATCGTCGACTTCGAACCGCAACGAGGCGCGCTTGAGATCCGCGGGAAGATAAAGTCCGAGGTCGATGAAATCGCTGGTGCAGGATATGTGCGGCAGGCAATCATCCACTTCGTCCATTCCGACGAAGCCGAATTCTTCCCAGTATTTTTTCGCCGCCTCGCGCTCCGGACTCGGCATCGCGATTTCCAAGAAATAGCCGCAGCGCGAGGTGTCGGTGGCAAGTCGCTTGCTCGGCGAAAAGGTCCGCGCTTCGACCAGCCTTACGAGCTGGCCCGAAGGATCGAACCAACCCGCTTCGTTGAACACGTCATTGCCGAGATGCCGGAACTCGAATTCGACGCCCCGCCGCTCCAATTCATCCAAGTACTTGAGCAGGCCGGGCCTCACGAAAGTCAGCGCCGCGGGGCTTGTGTGTTGATGCAGTCCCAAGCAAATCCTGCCGTCAGTCACCACCGCATAAGGATGCGGCCATGCCTCGCCGACCTCGGCTTGCGAGAATCCGAGCCCGGTGTAGAAATCCAGAGAGGCCCGGATATCCGGCGTTGCGAGCGAAAACTCCAGGAACCGTCCCAGCATGGGCTCTATCAACCCACTCCGCCGACGCATACGTATTTGATCTCGGTGTAGTCGAGAATGCCGTACTTGGAACCCTCGCGCCCGATGCCGGATTCCTTGACGCCGCCGAATGGCGCGACTTCGGTGGAGATGATGCCGGTGTTCAATCCCACTATTCCGTATTCGACCGCCTCCGAAACCCGCCAACTACGCGCAAGATCCTGTGTGTATATGTAGGCGGCCAGGCCGAACTCCGTGTCATTCGCCATGCCGACCGCCTCGGCCTCGGTCGCAAACTTGAACAACGGCGCCACCGGTCCGAAAGTCTCTTCGCGGGCCACCAGCATCTTGGGCGTGACCTCGGTGAGGATCGTGGGCTCGAAGAACGATCCGCCCAAGGCGTGCCGCCTGCCGCCGAGCATTACTTTCGCGCCCTTCGACAGCGCGTCGGCAATGTGCTCTTCAACTTTTGCAACTGCTTTGGCGTCGATCAGGGGGCCCTGATCGGTAACCCCGGCCAGACCATCCCCCACGCGCAATCCTGCCACAGCCAATTGCAATTTCGCCGCGAACTTCTCGTAGACGCCGGCCTGGATCAAGAGACGGTTGGCGCAAACGCAGGTTTGCCCGGTATTGCGGTACTTGCTGGCGATTGCTCCTTGCACGGCGGCGTCCAGATCGGCATCGTCAAAGACGATGAAGGGTGCGTTGCCTCCCAGTTCGAGCGACAGCTTCTTCACCGTGCCGGCGCACTGCGCCATGAGTTTTTTGCCGACCTCGGTGGAGCCGGTAAAGGTGAGCTTGCGTACCGTGGGATTACTCGTCATCTCGCCGCCGATGTTTGCGGCGGAACCCGTGAGCACATTGAATACGCCCTTCGGTATCCCCGCCTGCGAGCTGAGTTCGGCCAATGCCAGCGCCGAATAGGGCGTCTGCGTGGCCGGCTTGCAGACCAAGGTGCAGCCGGAGGCAAGCGCAGGCCCTGCCTTGCGGGTGATCATCGCGGCCGGAAAATTCCAGGGAGTGATGGCTGCGACCACGCCGACCGGTTGCCGCAGCACCAGTATGCGCTTGTCGCTCTGATGACCCGGAACGACATCGCCATACAATCGTTTCGCCTCTTCGGCAAACCACTCGATGAAGCTGGCGGCGTAGAGTATTTCGCTTCTGGATTCAGCCAGCGGCTTGCCTTGTTCGGCGGTCATCAGCCGCGCGAGATCTTCTTGATGCAAGCATATGAGGTCGAACCAACGGCGCATGATTATGGCGCGCTCCTTGGCGGTGCGCGCCTTCCATCCTGGCAGTGCCGCATCCGCGGCGGCAATCGCGCGCCGCGTTTCGGAGGCGCCCATGTTGGGGATCGAGCCCAGCGTCGCACCGCTGGCGGGGTTCTTCACCGCTAACACACCGCCGTCGTCAGCGGCCACCCAGCCGCCGTCGATGAAGCACTGCTCGCGCAGCAATCTTGAATCGTCCAGTTTCATTGATGCCACATTCCTTCGCTGTCAGCGTTCGAGAATGGCCGTGACGCCCATGCCTCCGGCAGTGCAGATCGAAATGAGCCCGCGCTTGGTTTTGCTGTCATCGAGAATCTTCGCCAATGTGGCCACGATGCGCGCGCCGGTCGCCGCGAACGGGTGGCCGATTGCGAGGCTGCCGCCTTTGACGTTGAGTTTCGATCGATCGATGGCGCCGAGAGCGCCGGGCAGCCCGAGCTTATCGCGACAGAAATCCGGATCGGCCCAGGCTTTCAGCGTGCATAGCACCTGTCCGGCGAAGGCCTCGTGAATCTCGTAGAAATCGAAATCCTGCAGACTCAAGTTCGCGTCCTTCAGCATTCGCGGCACCGCATACGCCGGCGCCATCAGCAAACCCTCCTTTTTTTCGACATAGTCGACCGCAGCCACCTTGCCGTAGCTCAAAAACGCCAGCACCGGGAGATTGCGTTCCCGCGCCCAGGTTTCGGAGGCGAGCAGCACGGCCGCGGCTCCGTCCGTCATTGGCGTGGAGTTTCCTGCGGTCAAGGTACCGGCGCCGGAAAAATCGAATGCCGGCCGCAGCTTTGCCAGTTTCTCGAGGGTGGTATCGGTGCGGATATTGTTGTCCTGGGAAACTCCCAGATAGTCGCGAACCAAATCCTTGTAAAAACCCGCCGCGTAGGCGGCCGCGGCCCGTTGATGACTTTCCAACGCCAGCTGATCCTGCTCCGCGCGCGAGATACCCCAGGTCTTGACCATCAGCTCCGTGCTTTCCCCCATTGATAAACCAGTGCGCGGTTCCGCGATTCCCGGCAGCACCGGCCGAAAATTGCTCGGCCGCAATCCGAACCATGGAGCCAATCGTTCGAGTGCGCTGCGGCCGCGGAAGCTGCGTAGCAAGAGCTGCTGAAAGCTGCGCGGAAAGACCACGGGAGGATCGCTTACCGTGTCGACTCCGCCCGCGATTCCGCACTCGATCTGACCCAGCGCGATCTTGTTGCCCAACACGATAGCCGCTTCGAGGCTGGTGCCGCAGGCGCGCTGCAGATCGAGGCCCGGTGTTTCTGCGGCCAATCCTGAGTCGAACACCGACTCGCGCGTCAAATTCCATTGACTCGAGTGCTTCATCACCGCGCCGGCGGCGACGTCGTCCAGGCGCTGGCCAAGCAATCCAAAGCGCTCGACCACGCCGCGCAAGGCTGCGACCAGCATTTCCTGATTTCCCACCTGCGCGTACGCGCCGTTGCCGCGCGCAAACGGAATACGTACGCCGCCGACAATCGCTACGCGCCGTGGACTCGCTCCGACCAACATAGGTTCTGCCCTCGATGTGTATTGCGAATTATGGACCTACCCACCGGCATATAATCTACCAATGACTCGATTTTCTCATGGGATACTGCTCGGGCTTGCGCTATTCGCACTCATCGGGTGCGGGCGGCCGCCGCAGCCCGCTGCGCCCAATGCGGCGAAATCGGCAGCGCCGTCCGAACCGCTCGGCCGAATCGTCGAGCGATATTGGGCGGAACGCGTCGACACCGAAGATGTCATTGCGCCGCAGGTGCTGGCGGATGCCCTGAATGTCGAGCGCCGCTATCTTGCCGAGGTCCTCGGCGTTGCGCGCGATGGGTTGGATGCCGATTCGCGGCGCACATACGACATTTTCACAAGGCAGAGACAGCTGGCCATCGAAGGCTTCACCTTTCCCAGCGAGTTGCTGCCACTCAATCCGTTCGGCGGAATGCCGCTTAAGCTCGCGGCTGCGGCGGCTGATGCCGGCCAATATCCGCTGACAAGCGCCGCGGAATTCGACGGCTGGCTGCGGCGGCTCGATGACTACGTAAGCTGGACGCGGCAGGCAACCGCCAATATGCGCGAAGGAGTCCGCCGCGGCTACATCTTGCCGCGCGCGCTGGTCGAACGCATGCTCCCGATCCTCGAACGTCTCGGCGCGGACGGCCCCGGCAATGTTTTCTACACCCCCCTGCATTCGATGCCGGCGGCCATCAACGAGCCGCAGCGGTCGCAGCTGACGAAAATCATTTCCGCGGCGATCTCGGAAAAATTGCTGCCCGCAAATCGCGCGCTGCATGAATATCTGCGCAACGAATACTTGCCGAGAGCCAGGGCGGGTCTCGCCGTGTCGGAGCTGCCGCTGGGCGCAGCATGGTATGCCTACCGCATCAAACGCGCGACCAGCACGATGCTGACCGCGGATGAGGTCCACCGCATCGGTATCGCCGAAGTAGAACGCCTGCGCGCGCGCGCGCCGCCGCTTCGCGATGCGAATCAAGCCCCTACGTCGGGCACAGCCGCTGCGCCGCCCGCCGCCGATGAGCTGCTGCAGGCCTACAAGGAGCTGGCGGTAAGAGTTCGCGCCGCCGTTCCCGGTTTATTCGCCGAAGTCCCAATCGGCGATTTCGATATTCGTGCTACGGCGTGGATCAGCGAGCCGGCAACGCCGCTCTTCTACCAGCCGCCGGGACCTGCTGCAAATCCACCCGCCGTGCTATACGTCGACATCGCTGCGGCAGCGCGGGCGGTGTCGATTTCCAGCTTCCTTACGCAAGCCGTGCCGGGCCGCTGGTATCAGATCGCGATTCAGCAGGAGCGCGTCGAACTGCCGCGGTTCCGACGCTTCGGCAGTGAGGCCGTCTTCACCGACGGCTGGGGCTTGTATGCCGCCTTGCAGGGCGAGCCGTTGGGTCTGTACTCTGACGAGGCAGAGAAACTGGATGCTGCTGCGGCAGAAATGCGCTGCGCGGTTGCCTTGGTGGTCGATACGGGCTTGCATGCGAAGGGCTGGACGCGGACCCAAGCACTTGAGTATCTTCACGCGCACTTGGCTGTCGATGATGTCGACGCCCAAGCGTTGATCGACTGGTACGTCGCGAATCCGGCGGATGCGCTGGCCTGCAAGATGGGCGAGATGAAGTTTCAGGCGTTGCGGGCGCGCGCGCAACAACAGTTGGCAGGGCGCTTCGACATTCGCGGCTTTCATACCGAGATTCTCAAGGACGGCGCAATGCCTCTGGACATACTCGAGGCCAAGATGAACGTTTGGATGGACGGATTGAAATGACCACTTTGCCAGGCAGCATCCGCCGCGCGGCGATCTTATTCGAACACAAGGTGTTCGCCGGAGTCAGACTAACCAGTGCGCCTTCCATTGTTATTAGCATTGCTGTTCGCCGCCGGCATGGCTTGCGCCGCGAGCATTGCGCAAGATGCCGCGCAGCACGGCGATATCGAAGTGCGGGTATCGCTGGATCCCGCGGAGCAAAGCGGCAACGCCTCTGCGACCGTCAGGATTCATGCGCGCCGCGAGGTCGTGTGGGCACTGATTACGAGCTGCCCCGAATCCGTGGCCTTGGTTCCAGGCCTCACCGCGTGCGACGTGTTGGAGACCGCGCCGGACCGTTCATGGCAACGAATTCGCCACGTCATGAATTACTCCTGGTTCGTGCCCAAGGTGACCTACGAAATACGCGCCGCGTACGACCCACCCACGCGGGTATCGATCGAACGCATCTCCGGGGACCTGCGCATCCTGCGGGGATCCTGGGTGTTGAACAGCGACGGCGACTACACTGTCGCGCATTACACTGTGGACCTGGCGCCCGGGTTTTGGGTGCCGCAATGGATCGTGCGTTCGGCGTTGCGCCACGACCTGCCAAAAATGCTCCGTGCGCTTCGCTCCCGTGCTGAGGCCGTGCAACACCAGAATCCCTGATCACGGCAGCGCAGCGCTCCGGGTCTGCCTGTTGGCCGGGATCGTGAGTCTGGCGCTGTGCGCGTGCGAGCGTGAGCCGCAAGCACCGGCGCCGCGCGTCAAACAAGTATTTCATTTGAACCCCTACGAAAAGGACTTCGGCTACTCGCAAGCCGTCCTGATCGACAAAACGCTGTATATTTCCGGCTCGGTGGCCGCGGATCAGAACGGCCGGCTGGTATCGCCTGGCGATATGGCAGGGCAGATGCGTGCCGCCTATTCCAATATACGCCGCACGCTTGCCGCGCACGGGGCCGGCTTCGAAGAAGTGGTCAAGGAAACGATATATACGACGGATATGGACGCATTGCTAAAAGCCTCGGATTTGCGCTTCGAGTATTACAACAAGGAGCGATTGCCGACCACCTCGTGGGTGCAGGTGCAGCGTCTGGTCGATTCCGGATTCCTCGTGCAAATCGAAGTCATCGCCGAGCTGCCGTAGAGCGGAATCGAGGATTCGTTGCGTAACATGGTGGATAGGAATTTCGAGCGCCGCCTCGCGGGCCTGATAAATTCGGGGGAACGGGCGATATTACGCGGCGGCCGCAAAGGCGTCGAAAAGGAGTCTTTGCGCGTCTCGCCCGACGGTCACATCGCGCAGACGCGCCACCCGGAAAGCCTGGGCGCGCCGCTCACCAACGAACATATCACCACGGACTTCTCCGAGTCACTGATCGAACTGGTCACTCCGCCATTCGGCGAGACCTGGGAACTGTTGCAATATCTTTGCGACATCCATCAATTCGTCTATCGCCACCTGCAGGATGAGTTGCTGTGGGCGACGAGCATGCCCTGCGCCCTCAAAGACGATGCGAGCATACCGCTGGCGCAATTCGGGGCTTCCAATGTCGGGCGCATGAAGACCGTTTATCGCCATGGTCTGGGGCTGCGCTACGGCCGCATCATGCAGGCGATTTCCGGCGTGCATTTCAATTACTCCTTCA
Source organism: uncultured Gammaproteobacteria bacterium (assembly GCA_963787695.1). Taxonomy (GTDB): domain Bacteria; phylum Pseudomonadota; class Gammaproteobacteria; order Steroidobacterales; family Steroidobacteraceae; genus Bog-1198. The sequence continues at coordinate 1,844,251 of CAWBDX010000002.1, read as the reverse complement.
GCTCGAAATTGTGGAGCGTGTTGGAAGAGGTTAATCGGTCCAAACAACGGGGCCAGGATTTCGTCTCCGAACAATACTTCGGCGTGCTGCGCAATTACCGTCGCTACGGCTGGCTGGTGCTGTACCTGTTCGGCACGTCTCCGGCTGTATCGAACAGCTTCTTTGCCGGCCGGGAAAACACCCTGTCCGTGCTCGATGGCGACACCGTCTATGAACCCTACGGCACGTCGCTGCGCATGAGCGACATCGGCTATCGCAATAAGAATCAATCGACCTTGAGCGTATCCGTCAACAGTTTGGACGAATATGTGCGCGACTTGTCCCGGGCGATCGGTACACCGTATCCGCCGTACGAGAAGCTCGGCGTCAAGGTCAACGGCGTGTATCAGCAGCTCAATGCCAACATTCTGCAGATCGAGAATGAGTACTACAGTTTCATACGCCCCAAACGAATAGCGCGTTCGGGCGAACGGCCGACCAAGGCGCTGCATCGGGCCGGGGTGGAATACATCGAGGTCCGCGCACTGGACGTCAGCGCTTTCGATCCGGTCGGAGTCAATCAAAACAAGCTGCGGTTTCTGGAAGCCTTTGTCGCCCTGTGCCTGTTGCGGGAGAGCGCGCCGATCAGCCGCGGCGAACAAGAGGCGCTGGACGCCAATCATCTGCTGGTTGCGCGGCGCGGGCGCGAGCCCAACCTCAAGCTCAATCGGGAGGGGCGCGACATCCCCATGACCCGATGGGCAGGTGAACTGCTCGATGCGATGCAAGGCCTGTGCGAGATGCTCGATCATGGCGAATCCGAGCGCCCGTATACGCTGGCCTTGGAGCAGCAGCGTGCCAAAATCGACGATGTGGAGCGGACTCCGTCCGCGCGGCTGCTCGCCGAAATGCGCCAAACTGGCGAATCCTTCTTTCAGCTTGCACTGCGAATGTCGAACCTGCACAAGGACTACTTTCTCGGGCTTTATCCGCCCAACGAAAGCCGCCTGTCCGAATTCGCGGCGCAGGCCAAAGAATCGCACCGGGCGCAGCGGCACATCGAGGCTAAGGACGATACCGACTTCGACACTTACCTTAAGCGCTACCTGGCCGATTGACCCTGATATTTGACATAATGCAACCTGCGGCGCCCGCGGTGCCCGCCAAATAGTGCCCTAGGTCATTGAGTACTGGCGCCTACGCCGGTACGGTGACGCCAATGAGCGCGAACGATGGAATTCCCAATGTAGAGTTGCCCGATTCGCCCCATGCGCGACAGCTGCGGGCGGGATTTCCCTGGCTGACCTTCGGTGCGGATCTCGAGGCGGATTTCAGGCACAAAAACTTCGAGGAGAACCTGCACCACACCCGCGTCAACCTGTGCTTGGCGATTCTGTTCACGGTCGCGTTTTCGGCGATGGATTCCTCGGTGCTCGGTCCGGAACTCAATCGAATCCCGAGCATGATCCGCATGCTGGTGATCGTTCCGGTACTGCTCGTTGGACTCGCGGCGAGCTTTTCCGCGCAGCGCCAGCGGATCTGTACGCCGATCATCATAGTCGCTATGACGACCGTCGGCTTGAGCGGAGCGGCGGTGCAGATCATCGCTGCATCGGGCGGGATTACTACTTTGTTTCCCAGCTTGTTGATAACCATCCTGTTCATCTACCTCATGGGCGGCTTGACTTTCTATCACGCCGTCGCCGCCAATGTGCTCGTGATGTTCATGTATCTCGCCGTGGGCACCGCGCTGACGCTGCCTGGCCGTGAATTCGGCCACGACGCGCTGGCGGTACTCGGCACCAATCTGTTCGGCGCATCGGTGGCCTACATGCACGAGAAAACCAGCCGCAAGCGCTTTCTCGAGGCGTGCCTGCTGCGAGAGATGGTGGCGCGCGACGGGCTCACAGGCATCCAGAACCGGCGCATGTTCGATCAGCACATAACGCGGGCCTGGCAACAGGCGGTGCGCGAGGAGAAGCGCATTGCGGTGCTGCTCGTGGATATCGATTGCTTCAAAGACTACAACGATCATTACGGCCACCAAGCGGGCGACGAGTGTCTGCGCGCCGTTGCCGTCTCGCTCAGCCAGTGCGCGCGCCGGCCCCTCGACTTCGTGGCGCGCTACGGCGGCGAGGAGTTCGCGATCGTGTTGTATCAGGCCAGCCACGAATACGTCGCGGAGGTACTGACGCGCATTCAGCGCTCGATCGCCGAATTGAACATTCCCCACGACGCTTCGAGAGTCGCAAGTCGATTGACGGTGAGCATCGGCGCGGCCTTTGTGCTGCCGGCGGCCAACCGCACACTCGAAGGATTGATCCAACTGGCCGACGAAGCCCTGTACAGCGCCAAGGAAGAGGGCAGAAATCGCGTCATCGTGATGGAGGCCGAATACCACACCATGACGACCGGCCGCTTCGAGAAGCGCCGCAGCCAGGTCGACGCCTAGCATGCTCAATGGAGCGGCGCCTTCGGCGGGCGCTGCGCTTTAGCGATAGATTGCGATCTGCGGTTCCTCGCCGGCTCTTCTGCTGGCGCGAAACATGCCCTCGGAATTAAATTCCATGGCGATTTCGCCGCGCGGGTCGATTGCAATCACACCCCCCTCGCCGCGCAGCGCGGGCAGTTCCTCGAGGACCACTTCGCGAACCGCTTCGCCCAAGCTGCGCCCGCCGAAGCGCACACGTGAGCAGATGTCATGCGCGACCGCGGCGCGAATGAACACTTCGCCGTGTCCGGTGGCCGACACCGCGCATGAACGGTCATCGGCATAGGTCCCGGCGCCGATGATGGGTGAATCGCCGATGCGTTGATAGCGCTTGCCGGTCATGCCGCCGGTGGAAGTGGCGGCGGCAAGCCGGCCCGCAGCGTCGAGCGCGACTGCTCCCACTGTGCCCAAGTGCGAAATGGTCAGCGCCGAAAGTCCGAGATCGCCGCCGCGAATGCGCTCCAGCTGGTTCCAGCGCTCCTTAGTATAAAAATAGCTCTGCGGCACGAACGAAAAGCCGCGGCTCAAGGCAAATTCCTCCGCGCCTGGGCCCGCCAGCATGACGTTCTCCGATTGCTCCATGACCGCGCGCGCGAGCTTTATCGGATTTTTGATTCGCGTCAGGCAGCAAACCGCTCCAGCCTTGAGATCTTTGCCGTCCATGATCGCAGCATCCAATTCATTGCGGCCCTCGAGCGTGAACACGGCGCCATGCCCCGCGTTGAACAAGGGATTGTCCTCGAGCAGAATCACCGCCTGGGTCACCGCATCCAGGCTCGTCCCACCGGCCTGCAGCACGGCGAAACCGGCGTCGATCGCCTCCTGCAAGCCGGCGCGATACTTCACTTCCGCCTCGCGCCCCATTTCGGCGCGCGGCAGGGTGCCCGCACCGCCGTGAATCGCCACACCGAACATCGCCTGGATTGCTCCTTGCCGCTGCGGAACCGTTACTTCGAGCCCGCCAAGCATCGCCCCCGCGGGGTTCCTGCATATCTTATGTGCCTGGCCGGGGCAATCGTAATAGTATTGCGTTGACGGCCCAACGTTGACCGGAGTCTATAATGAAATTGATCACCGCCATCATCAAACCCTTCAAGCTGGACGACGTGCGCGCCGCCCTTTCGGAAATCGGCGTCTCCGGCATGACAGTCACCGAGGTCAAGGGATTCGGGCGACAGCGCGGCCATACCGAGCTGTATCGCGGCGCTGAGTACGTAGTGGACTTTGTGCCGAAGACCCGGATCGAGGTCGCCGTCAAGAATGAGCTCGTCGATCAGGTGATGGAAGCCATTGTGGGAGCTTCAAAAACCGGCAAGGTGGGCGATGGCAAGATTTTCGTCACAGATATCCTACGTGTATTGCGCATCCGCACCGGCGAGAGCGACAACGCCGCTTTGTAGTCTGATTGCCGGATGAGGCTATCCGACGGCGGACGGCTGATCGCATTCACCCTCCTCGCCGCGTCGATCGCGCAGCCGGGATTTGCGGCGAAGTTCAACGACCTGGAACACACCCGCATCGACTACCCGCGACCGGCGGACCTGCCGAGCGACGCGGCGATGGAAGCGGCGGGAGCCGTCATCGGCAAGATCGACATCGATGTCCGCAACATATTCGACGAAAGCGACCAGCGCGAGACCAACAAGCTGTACCGCCTCGCGGATCGTCTGCACATCCGCACCAAGCCGTCGACCATTCGGGCGCAGCTGCTGTTCAAAAGCGGCGAAAAATACCAGGCGCGCAAGCTGGCGGAAACCGAGCGCGCGTTGCGCCTGCTGACTTTCATCTACGACGCGCGCGTCGTCCCCGTGCGCTACGCCGACGGCAAAGTCGACATCAAAGTCATTACCAAGGATGTCTGGACCTTGAGTCCGGGCATCTCCTTCGGCCGTTCGGGCGGCACCAATTCCACCAAGTTCAATCTGGAGGAAGAGAACTTCCTGGGCTGGGGAAAGACGGTGCAAGTGTCGCGTGGCAGCACCGTCGATCGCACCACCGATACCGTGGCGTTTTCCGACCCGAATGTGTTCGGATCGCACTGGACGTCGTTGGTCGCCTACTCCGATTCCAGCGACGGCTCGCAGCGCTCGGCGCTCATCCAGCAGCCCTTCTATTCGCTGGATACCCCCTGGAGCGCGAAAATCCTGGGATTGAGTTTCGATCGCACGGTGTCGCGCTACAACCTGGGCAACATCGTCGATCAATTCAACGACAACCAAAACTCATACGAATTGAGCGGCGGACTCTCCAACGGCTACATCGACGGTTGGACCAGGCGCTGGACCTTCGGCATGCGCTACGACCGCAACATTTTCCTGCCGACGCCGGGAACCTCGACGCCGACGCCGCCGAGCCTGCTGCCGCCCGACAGAACCTTGTCCTATCCCTTCGTCGGCTACGACATGCTTCAGGACAAGTACAAAAAAGTCGGCGACGAAAACGAGATCGGCCGCACCGAGGATCTGTATTTCGGCAGCGACATCAGCGGCGAAATCGGCTACTCGAGCAGTGCATTCGGCGCCAACCACGACGCGGTGATGCTGGCCGCCAAGGCGCTGCGCGGACTCGAGTTGCCCGCGGAGCAGCAGCTGTTCCTGACCAGCGATCTTTCCACGCGCCTCGAGGAGGGGCACGCGCGCAATCTGATCGCCGATGCCGCCGCCAAGTACTATTGGCGCTGGCATGAGAACTGGCTGCTGTACGCGGGGCTCTCGGGGACCACCACCTATATGCTCGATCCCGACATGCAGCTTCTGCTCGGCGGCGACAACGGTCTGCGCGGTTATCCACTGCGCTTCGAGTCGGGCACCTCGCGCGCGCTGTTGACGGTGGAGCAGAGATTTTTCACCGACTGGTATCCTTATCGCTTGGTAAGGGTCGGGGGCGCCATTTTTACGGATGTCGGCCGTACCTGGGGCAGCGGCGTCGTCGGCAACAGTGATCCGGGGCTGCTCAAGGACGTGGGCTTCGGATTGCGGATCGGCAATACGCGTTCCGGCCTCGGCAATGTGCTGCACATCGATCTTGCTTTCCCGGTCAGCGATATCGCCGGGATCAACCGAGTGCAGTTCCTGGTGCAGACGATGCAGAGCTTTTAGCTTTGGGCGCTCTTGCGTCGCCGCGAGAACAGCCACAGAAAGCCGATGCACACGGTGAAATTCAGCACCCACCACCATAGCTGCCGGGCACTGCTGCTCTTGTCGTCCGCTGGACCGCCTGCGGCGGCGATCTCGAGAGTACCTTTGAGATTCTCATGCGCGGCGCCCTGGTTTATCTGAAATTCGACGGCCGCGGCGCCCGGCAGAGCCAGATCCTTGGTCTGCAGCGTATAGCTGCCATCGGTTTCGACGGTGGTGGCATGCGCCGCGCCGCGCAACACCACGGTCATGACCGCGTCGCGCACCGGGGCATTGTCGAGCAATCGGCTCAGGTGAATGATCATCTTGTCGTCGCGAACCACCGCCACCGCTACCAAATCGTCCGAGCGCGCCTCCACTCTCGGCAAAGCTGCAGCTGCGCCCGTGGCGGCGGCCGTACTCGCGCCGGGCAGGGTCGCAGCGGCCCCCCCCAGCACGGCCAGCGCCAATAAAAATTGTGCAGCATCTCGGCTTTTCACAGCAGAAAACCCGCCGCGCCCATTGCAGCGCCGGCAATGCTCGAGAGCACGCCGAAGGCCGGAAAGAACGCTTTGCGCGCCAAGAAATACAATGAACATAGAACCAGGCCGAGTTCCAGCAAGCCTTCGCCGATGTCGAAGCGCAGCGCGCGCCGCTCCTCGGTCTTGGTCTCCTCGTCCCTGGCGCGCGCATCATCCTGAATCCGTTCTGCGTCTGCCGCGTACTTGGCGCGTGCGGCCTCGAGCTTGCGTGCCGGCGCCTCTGTTTTGGCAGAATCCGAACTCAAGGTCGTGAGCAACGCCAGCGCCACTTCGCTGGTGTTCTCGCGGATCTTCTTGGCTTGATAGTAGGTCCATTGATCGTTCGATTCGGTGCGGTGAATGACCGCTTGGGTGTGCGCACGGTGCGAGGCTATGGTGACCACCGACAATAAAATACCGACGACTCCCACTAAAATTCCGACGCGACGGGTGTCGGGATTCGCGGCGTGATGCGGCGAGACTTCGATTTCAGGCATGACTTTTGAATATCCTCAGAACTTAAGAATCCGATCATTTGACCGCATGCAGCCGCGGGTTGGCGCGCGAGATGCCAAGCACCCCGCTGCGTACCACTTCGATGATCTCGCCGAACGCGCCGATATTGGCGATGAACTCGCCGATTTCCGTCTCGGTGCTGGTGAGCTCGACGATGTAGCTCGAGGGATTGGTCGACAGCACCTTGCCGCCGACCCGGCCGAGCAGCGCGGCTACGGTTTGGACGTGCCCGGCGGTGATCCGCAGCTTGATGAGCAGCAACTCGCGGGTGATGGTGTCGCCGCCGGTCATGTCTTCGACCGCGACAACATCGACCAGCTTCAGCAGCTGCGCATTGATTTGCGCGATGACATGATCCGAGCCCACGGTCACCAGCGTGACTCGTGAAACCGTCGGGTCATTCGTGGGAGCCACCGACAGCGATTCGATGTTGTATCCCCGGGCGGAAATGAGGCCGGCGACGCGCGTCAATGCGCCGGCTTCATTTTGCAGGAGTATGGCGATCAGATGGCGCATTCGAGAAGGATACGGGGGCTCACACTTGGGCGCCAGAGCGGGAACTGCTAGTCTTTCTTGGGTGAAGGACCGTTACGACCTTAAGAATCAAACCGCGCATCCACTGGCGGGCCGCACCATGACCGGCGCGGACATGCTGGTCCAGGTATTGGCCGACGAGGGCGTCGAGACCATCTTCGGCTACAGCGGCGGCGCGATATTGCCGATCTACGACGCCGTGTTTCGCTACAACGCCGAACACGATTCCGCAATGCCGCTGATCGTGCCGGCCAACGAACAGGGCGCGGGATTCATGGCGGCAGGATATGCGCGCGCCAGCGGCAGGGTCGGCGTGGCGCTGGTCACCTCCGGTCCGGGCGCCACCAATACCGTCACTCCGGTGCGCGACAGCATGGCGGACTCGGTGCCCATTGTGGTGATTTGCGGTCAAGTGCCGACCACCGCAATCGGCACCGATGCATTCCAGGAGGCGCCGGTGCCGAGCATCATGGGAGCGGTTGCCAAGCACGTCTTCTTGATCACCGATCCCGCTAAATTGGAGGCCACGGTGCGCACCGCATTCGAGATCGCACGCACCGGCCGGCCGGGCCCCGTGGTTCTCGATGTCCCAAAGGACGTGCAGAACTGGCAGGGCGTGTTTCGTGGATCGGGAAGCCTGCCGGTCCCGGGTTACCGGCAGCGGATGAACCGCTTGACGGCAGCCAAATTGCCCGAGGCCGCATGCGCCGATTTCTTCGCGGCGCTGGGAAAATCGCACCGGCCGATGATTTATGCCGGCGGCGGCGTAATCAACGGCGGCGCGGCACAGGAATTACGCGAATTTTCCACAGAATTTCAGATTCCGGTGGTCACCACCCTGATGGGAATCGGTGCCGTCGACACCACGCATCCTTTGTCGATGCGCATGCTGGGCATGCATGGCACCGCCTTTGCCAACTACGCGGTCGATGATTGCGACTGCTTGTTGGCGCTCGGCGCGCGCTTCGACGATCGTGTCGCCGGCAACCCCGCCAAATTCGCCGGCAACGCCAAGTTCATTGCGCATTTCGACATCGATGCTTCGGAAATCGGCAAGGTCAAGCGCGTCGATTGGAGTCATGTGGGCATGATGTCGGAGGCGCTGCGCGCCTTGCTCGAGTTCGGCAGACGCAGCGGCTTCAAGCGCGACTGGTCGCAGTGGCATCGGCACTGCGACGCGTTGCGCGTGAAGTACGCGATGAATTACGCCCGCGACAGCGAGTTCATTCAGCCCTACTACGTCATCGAGGAAATCAATCGGCTCACCAAGGGCGAGGCCGTCATCACCACCGGGGTCGGCCAGCATCAAATGTGGGCGGCGCAGTACTTCGACTTCCGCAGCCCGCGGCTGTGGCTGACCTCGGGCAGCATGGGCACCATGGGCTTCGGATTGCCGGCGGCCGTCGGCGCGCAGTTCGCGCAGCGCAGTCGTCTGGTGATTGACATCGACGGCGATGCCAGCATTCGCATGAATATCGGCGAGCTGGAAACGGTCACCACTTACGATTTGCCGATCAAGGTGATCGTGCTCAATAACTTCGGCGACGGCATGGTCAAGCAATGGCAGAAGCTTTTTCACAAGGGGCGCTTAAGCGCCAGCGACAAGAGCCTGCATACCAAGGATTTCGTCAAGGCGGCGCTGGCGGACGGCTTCAAATATGCCGTGCGGCTCGATCAGAAAGCGGACGTGCCGCGCGTGATCGAGGAATTCATCCGTTTCAAGGGACCGGCCTTTCTCGAGGTCATGATCGATCGTGACGCCGGCGTCTACCCCATGGTGGGTCCGGGACAGGGCTACAACGAGATGATCACGGGCGAGCACATCCCGTCGCGAACGCAGGTCGAGATCAAACCTCCGGACGCCTCCGAAATGTTCTGATTACGGCGACGCGCACCTTAAGCCAGCGCGAATCTCGCAGCTACCACTGGCCGACATTCGGCATGGTGGTCCAGGGCTCCGCAGCGGGCAGCGCCGCCCCTTTCTGCAGCAACTCGATCGACACCCTATCCGGCGACCGCACGAACGCCATCCGGCCGTCGCGCGGCGGCCGATTGATCGTGACGCCATGTTCCATCAGGCGCCGACAGACGCTGTAAATATTGTCGACCGCGTAAGCCAGATGTCCGAAGTTGCGGCCGCCGGAATATTCTTCCGGGTCCCAATTGTGCGTCAGTTCCACCTGTGCGTCTTCATCGCCCGGCGCCGCCAGAAACACCAGCGTGTAGCGGCCCTGGGTGTAGTCCTTGCGCGACAATTCTCGAAGGCCGAGCGCGTCGCGATAGAAGCGCAGCGATTGCTCAATGTCGGTTACCCGGACCATGGTATGCAGGTATTTCATGGGATCTCCTCGCGATTTGCGCGAATCTGGAGGAAGCAGTGCCGAAAAGCAAACTCGCGGCATTCATCCTTGATTTGCGAACCCTTAACCTCGGGTCGGTTGCCGAAAAGTCGTTCGATTTCCTAGTGTGGTTTTTGTCACAAATTGACGACATGTTTGACATAGTGCAGCAAACTCTAACTAGTTCATCTTAACTATTGGATTTATCTAGATTATCGACTATCATGCCACCACAAAGCAGTTCGTGTTTATTTCCAGCGTTACTTAGTTGCAACACTGGACGACACAAACAAGGTCGAACGTTCTGGCACTTTTGTGCGGCGTATCTTCCACTTACGGACGTGTAGGGTTTTTACCCAAGCACCAGTTCCACTCGAGTTCCCCGGCTTGCCCGGGGATTCTTTTTTTCACCAGCAACCTTTGCGAATCGCGTAGATTTTGCGAGATGAATCGCAACCCTTCTCGCTCCAAGGTCCCTCGTAGCATCCGGGATGGATTTACGGATTCAATTGGCAACACGCCGTTGATTCGCCTGCGGCGTTTGAGCGACGAGACTGGCTGCGAGATCTTGGGCAAAGCGGAATTCATGAATCCCGGCGGGTCGGTCAAGGATCGTGCCGCCAAGTGGATCGTGTTGGATGCCGAGCGTCGCGGCGTTTTAAAACCGGGCGGTACCGTGGTGGAGGGCACCGCCGGCAACACCGGCATCGGGCTTGCGCACGTGTGCAATGCGCGCGGCTATAAATGCGTGATCGTGATGCCCGACAACCAAGCTGCCGAGAAGTACCAGATCATTGAGGCGTTAGGGGCGGAACTGCGCAGGGTGCCCGCCGTGCCGTACAGCAACCCGAACCAATACCAAAAAGTGGCGGGTCGCCTGGCACAAGAATTGCCTGACGCCGTCTGGGCCAACCAATTCGACAACACCGCGAATCGCGATGCGCATTTTGAATCCACGGGTCCGGAGCTGTGGCGCGAGAGCGGCGGAAAAATCGATGCCTTTTGCGCTGCCACCGGCACCGGCGGAACGCTGGCGGGAGTCGCGCGCTATCTCAAGTCGCAGTCCGCGGCAGTGCGGATCGTTCTCGTCGATCCCCCGGGCAGCGCGCTCTATCACTACGTGAAGGACGGGGAATTGAAAAGCGATGGCGGTTCATCGATCACCGAGGGAATCGGCACCGGGCGGGTGACGGCCAACCTTCAGGGAGCGCCGATCGACGATGCGGTGCGGATTTCGGATACCGAAACAGTGCATTTTGTCTATCGGTTGTTGCGCGAAGAGGGGCTGCTGCTCGGCAGCACCGCGGGAATCAACGTGGCCGCGGCGGTCCGGCTGGCGAAGCAAATGGGACGCGGCCACACTATCGTCACCGTACTGTGCGACGGCGGCGCCAAGTACCAGTCGCGGCTGTTCAATAAAGCCTGGGTAACCGAACGCGGGTTTCTCGAAGCGGTCGAGAGCGCTTCTTAAGCTGTCTGCGCCGCGTCGCGCAGCGCCTCATTGTTGAACCAGGCAAGCGACGCATGCAGCGCTACCACCTCGCCCACGATCAGCAGCGCCGGCGATTCCATGTTCGCGCGGGAACTGGCATCGCCAATGGTCGCCAGGGTCGCAGCGACGACGCGCTGATTTTGCAAGGTGCCCTGGGCAACGATGGCGGCGGGCAAGTTCGGCGCGGCTCCGTGCTCCATCAGTCTTGCGGCGATGCGCTGCACCCGGGTGAGGCCCATGTAAAACACCGCCGTCGCGCCCGGCGTCGCCAGAGCGCGCCAATCCGGCTCGCGGCCGTTCCCGGTGTGAGCGGTGACAAAGGTGACGCTGTGAGCATGGTCACGGTGCGTCAAGGGAATACCGGCGTAGGCCGCGCAGCCCGCCGCCGCGGTCACGCCGGGCACAACCGAAAAATTGATGCGCGCCTGTGCGAGCGCTTCCAGCTCTTCACCGCCGCGCCCGAAAATGAAGGGATCGCCGCCCTTGAGTCGTACCACCCGCTTGCCTTGCTGCGCATGTTCGATGAGCAGGGAGTTGATCTGCGCTTGCGTGCTGCCGACACTGCCGGCGGCCTTGCCGACGGAAATCCGCGCGGCGTCGCGGCGCGCCAGATCCAGAATGGACTGAGGTACCAGACGATCGTGCAGGATGAGATCGGCGTCCTGCAGCGCGCGTAGCGCCTTGAGTGTGAGCAGTTCCGGGTCGCCGGGTCCGGCGCCCACCAGCGTCACCTCGCCGGGTGCGGATGGGGCGCCCGAGGCCGTCGCGAGCAATTGATGCGCGCCGCGCCGCGCGCCCTGCCTGTCGCCCGCGACAAAGCGCGCGGCCGCCGGCCCGTCGATGAGTTGTTCGAAGAATTTGCGCCGCGCGTCGGTATCGCGCAATCGTCGTCTCGCGGGTCTGCGCAGCGTCTGCAGCCACCTGGCAAATTCGCCGATTTTTATCGGCAACAAAGTTTCGAGCCGTTCGCGCAAGCGGCGCGCCAATACCGGCGAGCTGCCACCCGTGGACACCGCCACCAGCACCGGGTCGCGATCGATGATGGCCGGAACGATGAAGCGCGATGCCTCGCGATCGTCGACCACGTTCACGGGAATACCGCGGGAGTCGCTCAATTTGGCGATCCAGCGGTTGATTGCGCGCCGCGAGGTTGCGACGATGACCAGCCGCATGCCGTCCAAGTCATGCGGAACGAATTCTCGGACATTTAGGCTGATAGCGCCCGCGGCGGCCCTTGCCTGAAGTTCGGGATGAATCTGCGGAGCGACCAGTGTAATTGCTGCCCCGCTGCGCTCGAGCAGTGCCACCTTTCGCAACGCCACCTCGCCGGCGCCGACGATGAGCACCGGTTGCTTCGCAAGGTCGAAGAACACCGGGAAATAGGTCACTGCCGCGATCCCTCGTTCGGGAGGCGCCCTAAGGCATTGGCGCGGCACGCAATTTCAAGTCTTTCGGGATGGTCGTGCATGTTTGCACTATAGGACGAAGCAGCGGCGCCCTGAACGAACTAGGGGGCATGAGGACATGCCTGTTTGTGATCGGCCCAATAAGCCTCCTAAAGCGCCGGGCGCGCTAACCTTATATGCTTGGCGTGCGGCAACTCATTGAAGCATAAGGCACCGTAGGCAGATGAAATTCCAGCAATTGCGTTATCTCGTGGCCGTGCACGAAAACGGCCTCAACATCACCGCGGCCGCGCGGCAGCTGCATACCAGCCAGCCCGGCGTCAGCCGCCAACTCAAACTGCTGGAGGAAGAGCTCGGTTTCCAGCTGTTCGAGCGCGAGGGCCGGGCGCTCACGCGCACCACCGCCGCAGGCGAAGAAATCATTTCGCGCGCCACCAGCATCCTGCGGGAAATGCAAAATATTCGCCGCACGTCGGCGGAACTGCGCAAAGCCGATGGCGGCACATTGTCGATCGCCACGACGCATACGCAGGCGCGTTACGTTTTGCCGCAAGTGATCCGGGATTTTCGCATCAAGTATCCGAAAGTGCGCCTGCATCTGCACCAGGGTACTTCGGAGCAGATCGCGGAAATGGTCGCGCGCGATCGAGTCGATTTCGCGATTGCCACCGGCTCGGACGAACTATTCCCGCACCTGGTGCGCTTGCCGGTATATCACTGGCACCGGGCCGTGGTCGTGCCGCGCGGCCACCCACTGGCATCGGCCGGAAAGCTCACCCTCAAGAAGCTGGCCGAATATCCGATCGTCACGTACGTGTTCAGTTTTTCCGGCCGCTCCTCGCTGCCTGCTTTGTTCGAGACCGCCGGGCTATCGCTGGACGTGGCCTTGACGGCGCGCGATTCGGACGTGATCAAGACCTATGTGCGCATTGGTTTGGGCGTGGGCATATTGGCTCGTCTGGCCATCGATCCTGCAACCGATGGTGATTTGGTGGTGCTCGATGCCGCGCACTTGTTCGAGGGGCACACGACCTGGATTGGTTTTCGCCGCAGCGCGCTGCTGCGAGCCTATATGTATGAATTCATTGAGCTGCTGGCGCCGCACCTGCCCCGCAGGCTGGTGCGCGAAACCGAAAAGCTGGAAACCCAGGAAGACGTCGATCGTACTTTGGAGCATCTGCCGATTCCGCTGCGTGACATACCTTGAGGGTTCGAGCGATTATCGCGGGCGCACTGCTCGCGCTCGGACTCGGCGCGGCGAACGCGCCGGCCGCGACCGTCAGACTTCTGAATGTTTCCTATGACCCGACGCGGGAATTTTACGACGAGTACAACAAGGCGTTTGCCGCGTATTGGAAGGGCAAGACCGGCGATACCGTCATCGTCAACCAAAGTCATGGCGGTTCGGGGAAGCAGGCCCGCGCCGTGATCGAGGGCCTCGAGGCCGATGTGGTGACTCTGGCGCTGGCGTACGACATCGACGCGCTCGCGGCACAGGGCGGTCTGATGCCTCCGGACTGGCAGAGGCGGCTGCCGGACAACAGCGCGCCTTATACCTCGACCATCGTATTCCTGGTGCGCAAGGGCAATCCGAAGAATATTCATGATTGGGGCGACTTGGTGCGGCCCGGGGTTAGCGTCATCACGCCGAGTCCGAAGACCTCGGGTGGCGCGCGCTGGAATTATCTGGCGGCGTGGGCCTGGGCGCTGAAACAGCCGGGCGGCAACGATGCGACGGCCGAAGCCTTCGTGAAGAACCTTGTACCACAACGTGCCGGTGCTCGATTCCGGCGCGCGCGGCGCGACCGTGACGTTCGTCGAGCGCGGCATCGGCGATGTGTTGCTGGCCTGGGAAAACGAGGCCTTCCTGGCCGTCAAAGAATTGGGCCCGAACAAATTCGACATCGTGGCGCCGTCGGTCAGCATCGTCGCGGAACCGCCGGTCAGTGTCGTCGATTAAACGTCGATGAGCACGGCACGCGCAAAGTGGCCGAGGAATATCTGAAGTACCTCTATTCTCCACAGAGGGCCAGGAAATAGCGGCCAAGCACTTTTATCGCCCGCGGGATCCGGCGGTAGCAGACCGAGTACGCCAGTCAATTTCAAGACATCCCGCAGCTGGTCACCGTCGATGCCGTTTTCGGCGGCTGGACCAAGGCGCAGGCCACTCATTTTGCGGATCATGGTACCTTCGACAGGATCTACGGCCAGTAATCGAGCGCATGTTGCACGACCGCGTCAGTGGCAATCAAAGAACGCGCGCCGCGGCGCGTGCTGCCGGGCTTCGGACTGACCCTGGGATACACCATGGTGTATCTGTCGCTGATCGTGCTGATTCCTCTGTCCGCGGTATTCATTCGCAGCTTCGGATCTGGGATGGAGTCACTTCTGGGAAGTGGTGACGGCGCCGCGAGTGCTGGCCTCGCTGCGCTTGAGCTTCGGCGCCTCGTTGATCGCCGCGCTCGATCAACGCCGTGCTTCGGACTCGCTGGTCGCCTGGGTGCTGGTGCGCTACACGTTTCCCTTCAAGCGGCTCGTCGATGCCATGGTGGACTCTGCCGTTCGCGCTGCCGACGGCCGTGGCGGGCATCGCGTTGACCGCTCTGTATGCGCCGAACGGCTGGCTGGGGGCGCTGGCTGCGCCGCTGGGGATCAATGTCGCCTTCACTCCGCTCGGAATCGTCGTGGCGCTGACCTTCATCGGCCTGCCGTTCGTGGTGCGCACGTTGCAGCCGGTGCTCGACGATCTCGACCAGGAAGTCGAGCAGGCCGCGGCGACGCTCGGCGCCTCGGCGATGCAGACCTTTGTGCGCGTCATGCTGCCGGCGCTGTGGCCGGCGCTGCTCACCGGTTTCGCGCTCGCTTTCGCGCGCGCCGTCGGCGAATACGGCTCGGTGATTTTCATCGCCGGCAACATGCCGATGAAATCCGAAATCGCGCCGCTGCTGATCGTCACCAAACTGGAGCAGTACGATTACGCCGGCGCCACCGCCATCGCGGTGGTCATGCTGGTCCTGTCCTTCGCGCTCATGCTCGGCATCAACGCGCTGCAAATCTGGGCCTCGTCGCGGCATGGTGGACCGCATGATCGCCGCAGCGCATGGCCCACGCTAGAGGCGGGCGCACGGCCTGCTGCTCGATCGCTGATTGCGTTGCGCTGCTGTTCCTCGGCCTGTTCCTGGTGCTGCCGCTGCTGGCGGTGTTCGTGCAGGCGTTGGCCAAGGGCGTCGGCGCCTACGTCAGCGCCGATCTCCGATCCGATGGCCTGGGCCGCGATGAAGCTCACGCTGCTGGTGGCGGCGATTGCGGTGCCGCTGAATCTCGTGTTCGGCGTGGCCGCCGCTTGGGCGATCGCCAAATTCGAATTTCGCGGCAAGAGCGCCTTGATCACCCTCATCGATCTGCCGTTTGCCGTTTCGCCGGTGATCGCCGGCACTGATCTTCATCTTGATGTTCGGCACGCACGGCTGGTTCGGCGGTTATCTTGCGGGCCCACCACATCCACGTCATATTCGCGGTGCCCGGCATCGTGCTCGCGACCATCTTCGTGACCTTCCCGTTCATCGCGCGGGAACTCATTCCGGTGATGCAGGCGCAGGGCAAGGACGATGAGGAGACCGCGCTGTCGCTCGGCGCGACCGGCTGGCAGACCTTCTGGCGGGTCACGCTTGCCGAATATCCGCTGGGGCTTCTGTATGGCGTATTGCTCTGCAATGCCAGAGCCATGGGCGAGTTCGGCGCGGTCTCGGTGGTCTCCGGACACATTCGCGGACTGACCAACACCATGCCGCTTACACGTCGAGATTCTGTACAACGAATACAACTACACGGCGGCCTTCGCGGTCGCCTCGCTGCTCGCGCTGCTGGCGCTGCTGACTCTGGCGGGCAAGAGCTTTCTTGAATGGCGTCAGCCGGAGCTGCGCCACGCGGCCCGCCAGGCGCGCGATCGGACTAGGAGGGACCATACATGAGCATCGCATTACGCGGCGTAACCAAGCAATTCGGCGAATTTGCCGCCGTCAAGAACATCGATCTGGACGTGTCCGACCGGCGCGCTGATCGCGCTGCTCGGGCCCTCGGGCTGCGGCAAGACCACCCTGCTGCGCATCATTGCCGGTCTCGAGACACCGGACGAGGGCCAGGTGCTGTTCGACGGCCGCGACGCGACCCTGTGGCCGATTGCGCGATCGCAAGGTCGGGCTTCGTATTTCAGCACTACGCGTTGTTCCGCCACATGTCGGTATTCGAAAACGTTGCCTTTGGACTGAAAGTCAAGCGCCGCCGCGAGCGGCCCGCCGCGGCGGAGATCCGCAAGAAAGTGCAGGCACTGCTCGAGTTGGTGCAGCTCGGCTGGGCGCGGCGATCGCTACCCCGCGCAGCTGTCGGGCGGCCAGAGGCAGCGCGTGGCGCTGGCGCGCGCGATGGCAGTCGACCCGAAGGTGCTGCTGCTGGATGAACCTTTCGGCGCCCTCGACAGCCAGGTGCGGCATGAACTGCGCCGCTGGCTGCGCCGTCTGCACGATGAACTGCATTTCACCAGCATCATTCGTGACCCATGATCAGCAGGAAGCGATCGAAGTGGCGGATACCATCGTGGTGCTGAATCGAGGGCGCATCGAACAATCCGGAATTCCCGGCGAGATGTATGACCTGCCGAATTCGGCGTTCGTGCATCGCTTCCTCGGGCAGGTCAACGAGCTGCCGGTGCAGACTGCGCGATGGCCGCGCCTACGTCGGGCCCGATCGATATCTCGGCGGCGGGCGGCTTGCCGGCCGCCGACCGGGAAGAATGTCGCCCTGATCCGTCCCCACGAAATCGAAATCGGAGCCCGCGCTGCTGGCTGGCCCGCGACCGTGGTGGCGGTGCGCGTGATCGGGCCCATCGTGCGCTTGGACTTGTGCGCCGAAGGTCAACCCCTCCATGAGCCGCTGGAGGCGGAAATCAGCCGCGAGCGTTTCGAGGCCGAGCGCTTCAACGTCGGTAAGAAAGTGGGCCTGCGCTTCAGGCGCTGGCAGGTATACCCCGACGCAGCTTGAACTTGAGGCCGATGTCATTCGATGGCTGATACGCAGCGGAGAAGGTCGAGAGCGCCGACAGCGCGTCCTCGATGTCGGCCGCGGACAATTCAAAGCTGTTGAAGCCGCAACGCGCCAGAAAAAACAGCTGATCGCGGCGCACGTAGCCTGTGGCACGCAGCTCGCCCTTGAAGTCAAAGCGTTCGCGCAGCAGGCGTCCCTGCGTATAGCCGCGCCCGTCGGCGGGCCCCGGGAACTCCGCGGCGATCAGCGTAAAGAATCGCTAGATCCTGCACCAGAGGTTCGATCTTGTGCGCGGGCGCGATCGCTAACCCTAAGCGGCTGCCGCGCGCAAGCCACGTATCGCGATCATTGCGCCATTCATCGACCGTCACGATCAGCGGCGCAAGCGCATTGCCTGCTGCTTCCGCCGAATACAGCCATTCATCCGCGACTATTTGACGATCACGCAGCAACCGGCGCGGCATACACTCTTTCCTTGAAGGGTTTCACGCCGAGGCGGCGCACCGTATCGAGAAATCGTTCCTCGGGCTGCCGCTCCTCGACATACACCTCCAATAATCGCGCGATGGTCTCGGCCACCTCGGACTTAGGGACAGAGGGACCGATGACCATTCCTAAAGAGGCGTCGGCGCCCGCCGCGCCGCCAATGGTGATCTGATACCACTCCTCGCCGCTCTTATCGACGCCGAGTATGCCGATGTGCCCGACATGGTGATGTCCGCAGGCATTCATGCAGCCGGACATTTTTACTTCGAGCTCGCCCAGATCGTATACATAATCGTAGTCGTCGAAGCGCTCGTTGATCAGCCTCGCGACATCGATCGAGCCGGCGTTGGCGAGACTGCAGAAGTCCAGTCCCGGGCAGCAGATGATGTCGGTCAGAGTCCCGATGTTCGGCGTCGCCAGACCCGCCTTCTCGAGAATCTGCCAGAGTTCATGGGTCCTTTCCTGCTCGACGTCTGCCAGCAGCAGGTTTTGAGTGTGGGTCGCGCGTATTTCGCCGAAGCTGAATTGATCGGCGAGATCGGCGAGCAATTCCATCTGCGCGTCGGTGGCATCGCCGGGCGCCACACCGGGTTTTTTCAAGGACACATACACTGCGCGATATCCCGCCACCTTGTGCGTCGCGGTGTTATAGCGATACCAGGCGCGAAATGCCGTGCTTTTCCCCGCATCGGGATTGGTGTCCGGCAGCGTTCGATAACCAGGCGGATGGAAGAAACCGCGCATGCGCGCCACCTCTGCATCGTCGACCCGCTAAGGCCCCATCGCGCAGCAATTCCCATTCCGCTTCGACGCGCCTGGTGAATTCTTCCAGCCCTAAACTGCGCACCAGAATCTTGATGCGCGCCTTGGTCAGGTTGTCGCGCCGGCCTTCCGCATTGTAAACGCGCAGTATGGCTTCCAGATACGACAGCAAATGCCGGCGCGGCAGGAATTTGCGCACCACCTGACCGATGATGGGCGTGCGCCCCAGGCCGCCGCCGGCCAGGATTTCAAAACCCAGATCACCGTCGGCACCGCGGACGATATGCACGCCCACGTCGTGGACCAGCGAGGCGGCCCGATCCTGCGGGGCCCCGGTGACCGCAATCTTGAATTTGCGCGGCAGATAGCTGAACTCGGGATGAAATGTCGACCATTGGCGGATGATCTCGCACCACGGCCGCGGATCTTCCAGTTCGTGGGGCGTTATGCCGGCGAGGTGATCCGAGGTGATGTTGCGGATGCAATTGCCGCTGGTCTGGATGGCATGCATCTCGACCTCGGCGAGCTCGGCCAAAATGTCCGGAACTTCCTCGAGCTTGGGCCAGTTGTACTGAATATTTTGCCGGGTGGTGAAATGCCCATAACCGCGATCGTAGCGTCGCGCGATGCGCGCCAGGGTGCGCAGTTGCGTTGATGACAGCAACCCGTAGGGAATCGACACCCGCAGCATTGGCGCATGACGCTGAATGTACAAACCATTGCGCAAACGCAGATGCCGGAATTCGTCCTCGCTCAAAGATCCCGCCAGGAAGCGGCGCGTTTGGTCGCGAAATTGCGCCACGCGCTCGTTGACCAGAGTTCTGTCCGTGAGGTCGTAGCGGTACATGTTACAACCATACTTCGCAGCAGCTCGAAAGCGCCAATTACCTCACGGCATGAGCTTATGACTGCCGATCCTTGTCAGTGATTGCCGATCCTTGTCAATCCACCTAATGGTTCCTCCAGGAACGCCGAACAGTTCCTCAGGGAACAGCTAAAAACCGTGATTTGCTTGGCAGAGGGATTCCAGGCTTCAGTGCAGCATCGCGGTGGTAATCAAAGGGTCCCTCATTTGGCCAAAGATCTCCCGGAAGTATCGGTCGCACCTGACACTTATCACGTCTCGCCCGAACCCATGCTTTTGATCGCCGATTTGCACGGGGCGCTGGCGCTCTGCCTGCATGACGAAGGCCGGGGCGTGGGCGGGCTGCTGCACCTGAGATTCATGGGCGGCACCGGACGTCCCAGCGATGTGACGGACAACACATTGAGTTCAGTGCTGGTGGTGCTCGACCGGTTCAAACGCGCGGTGCTCGGCAATGCCTCGCCGCGCGACGAGGTTCAAGCGCGCATTCTTGCGCATGCCCTGCCGCCGACGGATGCGGGTGAGCCCAGCGCTTCGCTGGTCGATTTGATTCAAGCGGATCTCGCCGACGGCAAGATTGCCTGCGGCTCGCAAACCATGCGCCGGACCGAGGGCGTGCGCGTGTGTTTCCAGCCCTTCGAAGGCCGCGTCTGGATATGCGGACCCAACGATCTGCGCGCGGCCGGCCGAGCGCATCACTCCACCGGCTGAATTCATTATAAGATTCCCCAAGATCTTTAAGGGGGCATCATGCGGTTCGCCGTGTTTGCGGCAGTCATTTTCCTCAGCGCTTGCGCCAGCGAGCAGCAGAGCTCTGCGCCGCCGCCGGGCGTCGATTTCAACGGTCAATGGAAGCTCAACGCGGCGGACAGCGACGATCCGACGCACCTCGCGCAGGCCGCCAGCGGCCAGGCGGGAGGAGCGCGCAGCGGGGGTGCGGGCGGACAAGGAGGACAAGGAGGAGGCCGCGGGGGCGGAGGCGGACGTGGAGGCGGCAACGCCCCGGGCCTTGGCAATCCGGGGGCTATTGGCCCTTCAACGCCACCCATGAGCGCACTGGCGCAAGCCCTACACTGGCCCGGCAAGGGACTCGAAATCAAGCAGGCCGGCGGGATCCTGACGTTTACGTCAGATGGCAAATCGCGAGTCTGTCAACCCGGTGGCCACGAAAAAAAGTCGCACCACCATGATTCCAAGGATAGCGATGCCCTGCCGTCCGAGCGCGAGGCGGCGCCGCCGCGCTGTAGCTGGTCGGATAAAACACTGATTGTTCAGGGCAACGACTCGGAGGAGGAACGTCCCTCGTTCGAAGAGCACTACAGCATCACCGCGGACGGGCAGCGTCTGATCGAGATGGTGAGCTTCAAGGGCGCGCGTTACAACGGGTTCACCGCGTCCCGGGTCTGGGATCGGATCGCCTTAAGCGTCAATTGAATTTGATCCCCGAGAGTCCGATCAGTCCCGCAGGTCCCGGGTATCTGCCGTTTAGAAGCGCAAAGTCCAGTTCCTCGGGCGTGTTGCAAACGGTCCGTTCGAGGCGGCTGCCCAGCTGCTGCTCGTTATGGCAGTACAACTTCAATCCCTTGCGCGTTACCGGCTTGTAGCCCAGCGCGCGAAACCTTGCATCGAATGCGTCGGCCTTGGCCTGCGCCTGCGCCTGTGCCTGTGCCTGGGCTTGCGCCGCAGCAGTTGTTGGCTTTTCGGGAGCCGCCGTAGTTGGCGACGATGCAGCTGCTGTGGCGGCCGCGGGCGCTGCTGCGGGTGTCGGCGGATCGGCTGCGAGCGCTTGAGAAAATGCCACCACGCCGAGGCAAACGGCGAAACATAGGGAGTGGCGCACGACCTGACCTTAGCTTCGGAGGCTACTTGCCAGCACCCAGCGACGCGTTGTTCTGCTGTATCTGTCGCACGGTCTCCTTGCCCTGCTGTTCGGCAAAGGCCAGCTCCTCGGGAGTCCCACACACCTGTCGTTCGAAGCGGCTGCCGAGCTGCTGTTCGCTTCGGCAATAGCGCAGTGTGCCGTTGACATCCCTCGGCTTATAGCCTTGCGCCCGCAGCGATTTGTCGATCGCCTTGGCTTTAGCGTCGGCATCGGCCTTGGCTTGTGCCTCGGCCTTGGCCTTGGCCTCCGCCTTGGCTTGCTCAGCTGCCGCTGCCGGGTCTTCGGGAGACGCTGTGGCGCTCAACGATACGGGGGCAGTCGGCGCGGAAGCTGGTGACGGTGGATCGATAGCCAGAGCGGGCGAAAACACGCCGATGGAAAGAGCGGCAATCAATAATTGTGTATAGCGCATTTAAAAGGTATGCCACATGTGCTTTGCGTCAGTCAATCTGTTGGTGCAGCAAATAAAAAAGCCGGGCCAAAGCCCGGCTTTTAACTTCCCCATGCCTTTCGCGGCGCTTTATCGTTGCGCTCGGCGACGATCGGTCTTTTTGTTTCCCTAGAGTCCTATTGCGTCGGAGCAACACTCTAGCCTTGCGACGCCGTCGAAGCTAGCCCTATTGCGAAGAAGTGTGAAAATTAATGTAGTACAAAAACAACACTCGCTCTGCAGCCACGCTCTGGGAGCCTCATTGAGTTCGAGTATCCTTAAGATCAAGAAAAGCCTTAAGGAGATCTCGTCCCTTGGTCAAGCCCGCAAAATTGTCGCCTTCGCCGGTTGGGGCGGTGCGCACTCGACGCGCTTATTTCGACTTCACATTTGGGCAGCTGCACGTGCGTACCGCGTTCCCCGCCACCGGCGGCTTCGACGAGCAGGTGACCCTGTTCTGTCTGCACGCTGAACAAAGTTCGAGCCGCGTCTTCGCTCGATTCTTGCCTGAAATCGCGGATGTGCGCTCGGTCTACGCGCCTGATTTACCGGGATTCGGAGAATCCGATCCCCCGCAGACCTCGAGTGTGGCCGATGCAGCCAATGCAATTTCCGATCTTGCCAATGATTTGCGCCTGCGCCAGATTGACCTGTTGGGTATTCAAACGGGGGCGGCGATTGCCCTAGGCCTCGCCGCGGCGCGCCCGGAACTTGTACGGCGTTTGGTATTGATCGGGATCCCGGCCGCCGAGCGGCTGCCACAGGTCGCGGCGCCGATTCTGGTGATGCGCACGCGGCTCGAATCTGCCGAGGCCCTCGCCAAACTCAAAGCGGTGGTGCCGAACGCAAAGTTCGAAGACATCGCCCACCACGACGGCGATCCATTCGATGCCGAACCCAAGGCCTTGGCCAAACAAATCGGCGCTTTCTTGAGCGGCCGCCCGTAGGGGACGCGTTGCGGCTCAATAAGTACATCAGCGAAACAGGTGTGTGCTCGCGGCGCGAGGCGGACACGTGGATTGAAGCAGGCCGCGTGACCTGCAATGGCCAGAAAGCCGCGCTCGGCACACAAGTGGCCGACGGCGATGATGTTCGAATCGACGGCTTGGCCGTAGGTGTTAAAAAAAAGCAGATCTACATCGCCCTGAATAAACCAGTCGGCATCATTTGCACCACCGAAACGCACATCAAGGACAACATCATTGAGCATGTGCGATTCCCGGAGCGGATCTTTCCGGTCGGCCGGTTGGACCGGGATTCCGAAGGATTGATTCTGCTGACGAACAACGGCGACATCGTCAACGAAATCCTGCGCTCGGAAAACAATCATGAAAAGGAGTACGTAGTCTGGGTGGATCGTCCCGTCACGGATCTGGCGCTGCGCATGATGGCGAGCGGTGTAAAAATCATGGGCGAAAAAACCAAGCCCGCCAGAGTCGAGCGCATCAACAGCCAGGCGTTTCGCATCGTTCTCACGCAGGGGCTGAACCGGCAAATCCGCCGCATGTGTTCGGCGCTCGGTTACAAAGCGCAGCGGCTGCAGCGCGTGCGCATCATGAACGTTCATCTGGGAGACTTGAAATCCGGCCAGTGGCGCCATCTGAGCGCGCCGGAACTCGCAGGGCTCCTGCCGCGGTGAATTTCGGGGGCTACGCCGGCCGCAGCGCCGCCGAAGCAACGCCTTCCGACCATTGCCTGCCGCTGCTGATGCGCCAGTCAGGATCCTCGGCCTTGTCCGCCAGCCAGTTATAGAAATCCCGGCCTTGATTGGTCCAGTAAGAATAGCTGAAGAGCACACCGCCGGTGCTCGATTGAACGGTGAAGCGCCGGCGGAATCCAAAGCTCGCCAGAGCGCGGGTGCAGGTTATGCGCGGCGAATTTTCCGCCAGCGCGTATTGATTTGGACCGACTTGGAAGCGCAAGCGTCCGCCGTGCCCGTAAACACAGATATTGGGTCCGGCCGGGCGGATCAGCGCAATGCCATGCACCAGCGCCGGCGGCGAGTCGCAGGCGGTCCAGGTACCGCCGAGCGCATGCCATTGCAGCACCATGCCGTGGCGGCGGAAATCGATCACCGAAACAGTCGTAAGATTATCCACGGCGAGCGTTCAAGCTCGCCGCGTCATGGACCGGGCGCGTCCGCAAACGCACTTCGCACGACGCCGGCGGTGAGGATTTGCGGCAAAACCTGCGGCTCCGAGGATCCGCGTTTGCCGTTGTACACCAGGTATAACGGAACGCCGGCACGTCCAAAGGCGGCCAAGGCCTGCGTGATGGCGGGGTCCCGATTGGTCCAGTCGCCCTTCATCAACGTCACTTGCTTGTCACGAAAGATTTCTTGCACGGCGGCATCCGAGAATGCATTGCGTTCGTTGACCAGACACGTCAGACACCAGCTCGCGGTGAAGTTGACCAACAGCGGCCGGCCGGCCGCGTTCAATTCCGCGACTCGCGCCGCGCTGTATGGTTGCCACTGCTCGCCGTCTTTGGCTTTTGCCGCAACGCCGGTGGCAGCCGCTGCAACGTCGGCAAAACGCACCGGCAGAATAACGGCGATCAGCAGCGCTAGCGCCGCGGTGACGAGCACCGTGACCTTACCGCCGCCCGCGCTGGAATGGGACTTCTGGTACGCCCACGCCGCCAGGGCAATGAGAATGGTCCCCGCCAATGCAGCGCCAAAACCGAAGGATGATGTTTGCTGGGCGAGTACCCACAGCAGCCACGCCGCGGACGCATATATCGGAAAGGCAAAGACCTGCTTCAATGTGTCCATCCACGCGCCGGGCTTGGGCAGCGCACGGCGCAGCCAGGGGGCAAAGGACAACAGCAGGTACGGCAGGGAAAGGCCAAATCCTAGCGCCACAAAAATGCACAGCGCGACCAGCGCCGACTGCGTGAGGGCGGCGCCGACCGCGGCAGCCATGAACGGCGCCGTACACGGTGTCGCCACCAGAGTCGTCAGCACCCCGGTGAAAAACGAGGCGCGGTAGCCGTCGCCCTGAGTAAGGCCATCCCCCACGCCTGCGAGTCCGCCGCCGATCTCGAAGACACCCGAGAGATTCAGGCCCACCGCGAACAACAGGTACACCATCAGAGTGACGAACAGCGGCGACTGCAACTGGAAGCCCCAGCCGACTTCTTCGCCGCCGGCGCGCAGGATGAGGAGCGCGGCTGCCAGACATAGCATCGAGCTGATCACTCCCGCCGCAAACACCATGCCCTTGGCGCGCACAGCTGCGGGATGCTTTTTTGCCTGTTCCACCAGACCAATGGCCTTGATCGACAGCACCGGAAACACGCAGGGCATCAGGTTCAGAATCATGCCGCCCATGATGGCGAGCAGGATGAGGATGGGCAGAGAGGTCGCAGGCTTAAGCTTAGGCTGGGCCAGTGGTGCGTAGCGTGGGCCGGCTTTGAGTTGTGCGGCGCCGGCGCCGGAGAAATCCGCGGCGATTTCGATGGGTACGGCTTGCGAGTCGGCCCCGTTCTGCTCGGTCGCGATCAGCACGCCGCGTATGGCGCCGGCCTTGGGGGGCTGAAAGCCGACTTCATCGATAGCTCGATCGCATCCTTGGTGCGCGTCAGTGTCTGCGGCGCGGCGTACTCGATGCCGCCCTCATCATAGGGAAAGAACTGCAGCGACTTGATCGCGGACAGCGCGGCGCCCCACACCTGCCCCAGCGTGATGACCAGCTGATCGCCGGAAATTCGGGCCGTGGTCGCCGCCGGCTGCGCACTCGGCAACTCGCTGCGCGCTGTGGCGAACAGCGAAGCTGCCGCCGGGTCGGCGCCGCCGGCTGCAGCACTGGTTGGGACCGTTAACTGCAAATCCGCGCTTTCGGGAATACACACATCGGAACAGACCAGCCAGCTGGCTTTGGCCGCGAGCGTAACCGGGAGCGCCGACCTTCAAATCCTTGGCAGCGGTGATTTGCACCAGATGCACGGCCTGCTTGGCATAGCCGTAGTTGACGAGCGGCGCAAGCTCGAAACGATGCGGCGTGGTCCAGACGATGTCTCCCGCCGTAAATCCCGGCGGCAGCTGCCAGTTCAGTTTCGTTGCTTCGCCGGAGTCGCCGGGGTTGCGCCAATAGGTGTGCCAGCCGTCGCGGATATCCAGTTCCAGGGCGACCCAGAACGACTGGCCGGGAGCGATCGAATTGACTTCGCTCACCAATCGCGACTTCACATTGTCGGTGGCCACCGCACTTCCCGACAGCGCAAACGCCGCCGGCGAGACCAACAACAAGCCCAACAGCCAATGTTCTAAGTGCGCGCATGCCCGTATGTTACCGAATAAACCCCGCCCTACACTCAAGCCACAAGCCAGGCTGTGGATCGTCTCACAATATGGGCCGACGTACCGCTCAAGGGTCGCTTCGGCTAATGTAGGTGCCTCCAACATGGCGTCAAATGCCTGAAAACTACGTAGATCGGATCCTCAAGGCAAAAGTCTACGATGTCGCCGTCGAGACGGCGCTGGAACCCGCACCGCGGTTGTCGCGCCGTCTGAACAATCGCGTCTTGTTCAAACGTGAAGACCTGCAGCCGGTGTTTTCGTTCAAAATTCGCGGTGCCTACAACAAGATCGCGCAATTGTCGCCGATCAGCGCGCAGCGCGGCGTCATCTGCGCCTCGGCCGGCAATCACGCGCAGGGTGTCGCGCTTGCGCGCGCGCACCCGGGGAATTCCGGCGGTGGTCGTCATGCCGTTGACCACGCCGGAGATCAAATTGCAGGCGGTCGCGGATTTCGGTGCCGAGATCATTCTGCACGGCGACGATTACGACCAGGCTTATGAACATGCGACGGAACTTGCCCGCCAGCGCGGCCTGGTGTTCGTGCATCCCTTCGACGATCCGGACGTGATCGCCGGCCAGGGCACCATCGCGATGGAAATCCTGCGCCAGCATCACGGCGACGAAATCGATGCCATCTTCGTGCCCGATCGGCGGCGGCGGCCTGATCGCCGGAATCGCCGCATACGCCAAGTCCCTGTATCCGCGCATCAAGATCATCGGCGTGGAACCGGAAGACGCGGCCGGCATGTTCGAATCGCTGCGCGCCGGCAAGCGCGTCACGCTGGAGCGCGTCGGCATGTTTGCCGACGGCGTCGCCGTGCGGCGCGTTGGCGAGGAAACCTTTCGCCTGGCGCGCCAGTATGTCGATGAAATCATCCTGGTAACCACGGATCAGATCTGCGCCGCCATCCAGGACATCTTCCAGGACACCCGTTCCATCGCCGAACCGGCCGGCGCACTGGCGGTGGCCGGCATCAAGAAATACGTGGCGCGCGAGAATTGCGCTGCGCGCACGCTCATCGCGATCAACGGCGGCGCCAACATGAATTTCGACCGTCTGCGCTATGTCGCCGAGCGCGCGGATATCGGCGCGCAGCGCGAGGCGCTGTTCGCCGTGGAATTGCCGGAAGTGCCGGGTTCATTCCTGCGATTCTGCGAGGTCTTGGGACAGCGCAGCGTCACGGAATTCAACTACCGCTATGCCGATCAGAAAGCCGCGCAGATGTTCGTGAGCCTGGCGCTCAACAAGGCAGATCCGAACGCGACGAACTGCTCGGCATGCATCGCAGCCGCGGGGTTCAGCGTGCGCGACATGACGGACAACGAAATGGCCAAGCTGCACGTGCGCTATATGGTGGGCGGACATGCGCGCGGCCTCGCCGACGAGCGGCTGTATCGGTTCGAATTTCCCGGAACGCCCCGGGGCCCTGCTCAGGTTTCTGCAGGCCATCGGCACCGATTGGAACGTCAGCTTGTTCCACTACCGCAATCACGGCTCGGACTACGGCCGGGTGCTCGCCGGCATCCAGGTACCCGCCGATACCCGCACCGATTTCTTATTGCACCTCAATGAGCTGCAGTACGCCTACACCGAAGAAACGGACAATCCGGCGTACAAGATCTTCCTGGGCAGTTGATTCGGCGCCGCGCGCCGTCCCGCGGCTCAGTGCACGGTTGCGGCGGTAGTTACGGTTTTTACCGGGTCGGTGTGCGCTAAGTTCAGCCAATTCTGCGCGCGGCGCACCATGGGATCGTCAGGACCCCGCGCTTTCAGCAAAATCGGGACTGCGGCCTCGAGTTCCTCGGCGGCTTCGCGGCGATTTACCAGAGTGCTCCAGCGCGTAAGCGTGAATGGCGTGCGCTTGCGCCAACGGCGGGCTCGATGCCGGCAGCGTCGCTGTCCAGATTTTTATCGACTCGTCGCTCTTTGCAAGTGCTTCGTCGATTTTGCCGCGATCCACCAGGAGCCGGGCAAAATGCATGAGTGCTGACGCGCGATATTGATGATTGGCGGGCAGCGATTTGTCGTAGATGGCAAGCGCTTGGCGAAATTCGCTTTCTGCGCCCGGAAAGTCGCCCTTGTCGTGCAGCAACATCGCCAAGCTCACGCGAGCAGTAGCCAACCATTGTAATTGTCCGGTCCCATAGAGCGAGAGCCTCATGTCCAAGACGCTGCGCAACAAGCGGTTCGGCCTCCGCGAGGCGCCCTTCGCGCTGCAAAAGCAAGCCATAGTTGCCTTTTACCAGCGCTGTTTCGGGATGTCGGTCGCCATATGCTCGCTCCTCGCGGCGCATCGCATCGAGATACAGTGCTTCCGCTTGCTTCAGCTCCCCCATGTTTTGCGCGACGATCGCCAAATTCTCAAGGCGCATAGGCGACGCGCGGATGATCATCGCCGAGTACGCGCCGATCGATATCCAGGGCTCGCTCTTCAGTCTGTTTCGCCAGCTCCCACTGCTGCTCGCGCGTATAGACCGTCGCCAGATCGTCAAGCACCTGCGAAACGTCGGTCGGCGGTGCCGAGGTCTGCTCAAAAATCGCCAGACTCCGAATATACAATTCTTTGGCTCGGGAATACTGACCCTGCTCGTTACGCAGCATTCCAAGATCCCAAAGTGCATGACCTGACTCAAGGCTTTTCGCGCCGAAATCGGTCTGCGCAAGATGCAGTGCTTCCTGCAGCGATTGTTCGGCGCCGCGAAAGTCGCCCATCCTGACGCGCGCATGTCCGAGTTCCAGCAAGGTATCAACGTGTGATGTTTCGTGCGATTGGGCCTGGAGCTGCAACGACTCGTTCAATATTGGCACTGCATCCTGGTACTGTCCGAGGCTGTCATAAACGGCCCCGACGGTGGACAGCAACGCAGCCTTGGTTTCCGGCTGGTCTTGCAAGCCCGCCTGCAGGCGCCTCGCGCCGGAATCCAGCAATTCGCGAGCCGTCACCTGGTTGCCGCGGTTTTCCTCAGGATCCGACAGCTTGAAGAGGTTGACGAGAAAGCTCGATACCTCTTCGGCTCGCGCCCGTTCATGTTCGGCCCGTTCGCGCTGCTGCGCGACCCGATCGCGTTCCGCAGCGATGCGAAGGGACTGCCTATAGGTGTTTGCAGCAAACGCCAGCACCAGAAAGGCCGCGCCCACCCCGGCCGTTACCGGCAGCCAGTGACGCTTGATGAACTTGGAACTGCGATAGGACAAGGTATCGCGCCGTGCAATGACCGGCCTACCTTCCAGATATCGCTGGATGTCGCTCGACCATCTGTTGCGCGGACGCGTAGCGGCGCTCGGGCTCTTTGCGCATGGCCATCAACACGATGTTGTCCAAATCACCGGCCAGAGTTCGTACGAGGCGTTTGGGATTTGTGCTCCGAGATTCCGCGATGCTGCGCGACTCTTCCGATTCATCCGTATTCACTGCCTGACTGGGCGGCCGCGGGTCTCTTTCGCAAATGGCGCGCTCGATCTCGGTGAGCCGCATCGACGCAATGACGAAGGGACCGGTTCCCGCCAGCAATTTGTACAGCAGCACGCCCAGGACGTAGACATCGCTCGAGGTGGTGATCGGCAGTCCTCGCACCTGCTCCGGACTGGCATGATCCGGAGTCATGATGCGAATGTCGGCTTGGGTCATCGCCAGCGTGTGGCGCGCTGCCTGGCGCTCGTCCAATAGCTTTGCAATCCCGAAGTCCAAGAGCTTCGGAACCCCTGCCGCTGTGACCAGGATATTCGAGGGCTTGAGATCGCGATGCACGATGAGGTTCTGGTGGGCGTAATGCACCGCAGCGCAAACTATCTGAAACAGCTTCAGACGTGCGGCGACATCGAGCCGGTTCGAATCGCAGTAGGTATCGATGGAAATGCCGTCGACATACTCCATGACGATATAGGCGCGTGCCATCCGGTAATGCGCCACCATCCGTGAGATGAGCGATGTTCGGATGATCGAGCTGGGCCAGAATCTGGCGCTCCAGCTTGAGCCGCGAGTGCATTCCGGTGCCTAGGGTTCCCCCGTGCACGACCTTGATGGCGACCTGTTGTTCGAACTGGGCATCGGCTCGTTCCGCGAGATATACCTCGCCCATACCGCCTGTCCCCAAGGTGCGCAGTACCCGGTAAGGTCCTATGCGATCTCCCATCATTTCTAAAGCATGCGCTCCGCTGCGGGCTTACTGCAAACCCCTACAGCCCTTGCAGGCGGGTACTTAGTACGTGTATGAAAGCGGGACCGCCAAGGTGAAACCCCAGGAGCTGGACTCACATGTCAAATGGAAACCCCAAACAGCCGCCGCCACCACCACCTCCTTCCAAGCCTGGTCCGACCCCTGACAGCGGTGGTAACGCGCCTCCCCAAGTCGCAGTCGCCGCGGGCGTGGGCGGCGTCGTCGGCGGGATCATCGGCGCGGTGATCGGCAGCTTCTTGCACTGATTGGATATCGTGACCGAGTACCAGACGCTGCGGCAGCCGCGGCACGAGATTCTGCGGGTCCGCGGACTCGACATGCACCTGACCCGTTGGGGGCCGCCGCCGTCGGTTTCCTCCCCGCCGGTATTTCTGCTGCATGGCTGGCTGGATTCCGGCGAAACCTTCCAGTTCATGGTGGATGCGTTCAAAAAGGATCGGGCCTTGGTGGCGCTCGATTGGCGTGGCTTCGGGCGCAGCGAGTGGCCGCAGGAGGGCTATGGTTTTCCCGATTATCTCGGCGACTTCGATGCGCTGATGGATGAATTGGCGCCATTCGCGCCGGCCTGCATTGTCGGCCACAGCATGGGCGGCAACATCGCCAACCTCTATGCGGGCCTACGGCCGGAGCGCGTGCGCTGCGTGATCAATCTCGAAGGCTTTGGTTTGAATCGGACCAAGGCGGAGGACGCGCCAAAGCGCATGCGCAAATGGCTGAATCAAATCAAGGTCCCGGCGACCGAAAAAAACTACAATTCCTTCGAGCAACTGACGGCCGTCATCCAGTACCGCTACCCGCGATTCTCGCCGGAAGTCGCCGCGTTTGTCGCGCGCGCCTGGGGAACGGTCGATGAGAATGGCCTTGTGCGACTGGCGGCCGACCCGCGGCATCATTGGGTGAATCCGATTCTCTACAAGCGCGAAGATGCTGAGGCGACGTGGCGCGAAATTCGCGCTCCTCTATTCATATTGCTGGGCGCGGAGTCCGAATACTTGAAGCGATTGGGCGCCGACGGCACCATTGAAGCGTTGCGCGCTACGTTTCCCGGCGTGGAAATTGCGAGCATCGCGGATGCCGGGCACATGCTGCACATCGAACGACCGGAAATGGTGGCGCCTTTGGTTGAGGCGTTTCTGGACGCGCATGAATGATTCGCGGTATTTATCCGACGCGATTCGGTCAGCTGCATCTGCGCAGCCACGAAGGAAAAGGCGTGCCGCTGGTGCTGTTGCACATGTCGCCGCGCTCCGGAGCCATGTGGCAGGAGTTGCAGGAACGGCTGGACAGGCCCACCCATGCGCCCGACCGCCTGGGCTACGGATTCTCCGACGCTCCGCCCTGGGCGTTATCGCTGGAGCAGTACGCACAGGCGACTATCGACGGCCTCAAAGCCGCGGGAATGGCGGGTGCCATCGACTTGTTGGGCATGCATACAGGGTCCATCGAGGCCATCGAGATCGCGCAGCAGCTGGGTTCCCAGGTGCGACGGCTGGCAGTGGTCGGCATGCCGCTGTTTACCGCCGAGGAACAACAGCGCCAGCTGGAGAAGTACAGCGAGCAGCCTTTGCGGCCGTTGACCGACGGCGGGCATGTTCTCGGCGCCTGGCGCGGCGGCTTTGCATTTCGCGAACCGCCCTATGACCTGCCGGACACTCACCGCCGATTCGTCGAACATGTGCTCGCGGCAAATCCGGGCGCGGCGTTTCGCGCCGCCTGCGGTTACTCGGTCGACAGCAACCTGAAAAGTCTGAACACCCCGTTGACGGTATTCGCGCCCCACGACGACATCATCGAGCAAACGCAGCGCGTGAAGCCCTTGTTGAAGAGCACTGCCAACTATGTTGATCTTCCCGATTTGGGCCAGGACTTATTCCATCGCGCGCTCGATCGCATGGTGATGCTGCTCAATCGGCACCTGCCGCCGTAAGATTTGTCGAATCCCATGGACATCTCCAAAACGCCGCCGCTTGATTCTGCCGCAAGTCGCGCAGCCACCACGGCGGAGCAGGGCCCGCAATCTGCAGTGGCAAGCGCAGCCATCGCCGACCGCGCCGACATCCGGCCGCTGGATATGCCGGCGGCGCTGCAAATTCTGCTCTCGGAACTGCGTGCCGCACTCGGTCTGGAGATGGGAGTGGCGAGCGACGGCGCTGCACTCGACAGTCCGCTTCAAGCGGCGGAGATTGTGGTGCGGATGGTTTTGCAATCCATGCCCGACGAGGCGCCGCATGTGGCCGCGTGGACCCAAGCGCTCGCGCGCATGGAGACGGCTTTGCAAACCGGCTTCGCGAGCGCCATCACCGCGGTCAGCGCGTGGCGCGACGTGCCCTCGGCGGTGGTGGACGCTGCCAAGGAAACCCGCGCATTGGTGTTTTCGGTGCTCGGCGATGAACCGCAGAACCCGCTGTGGCTGCGGCCCGAATGGGTGGGGCTGGCGCCGCGGCTGCAACGCTTTTGGCGCCGACGGCGCCTGGTGCGCCGGCGCTTGATGGATCCGGATTATTCCCCGGAGGGTGCGTGGCACAGCGATGATCAGCGATGAACAGCGATCCTAGGACTTCACAGCCGGCAAGTGCTTCGGCATCCCGAATATTGAAGCGCATCGGCCTCAGCGCCGTGTTCCTGTGGTTTTTGATCGGCGGCATTGCGCACTTCAGCGCGACCGACCTTGAAATGCGCATAGTGCCTCCCGCCATTCCCTGGCCGAGAGCGGCCGTGCTGATCAGCGGCGTGTTCGAATTGTTGGGAGCGGCGGGCATCTTGATTCCAGCCACCCGCCGCGCCGCCGGCATCGGCCTTTTGATTCTGACAATTGCAGTTACGCCGGCCAACATCTACATGCTGCAGCATGCGGAGTTGTTCAACGTGCCGCGCTGGGCCCTGATATTGCGCCTGCTGTTCCAGGTAGCGCTTCTCGCGCTCATACTTTGGTGTACAAAGGCCGTGGCGCGCGCGCCGAATCCTGCGTCGACAGCCAACTTGCAATAACTTACGATCTGGCCATGCAGAATGCACCAAAACTGACGGGCTTGTCGGGCAACGAGATCTACTGCATGCGGCTCAAGGGATTTATCCCGAGCGGCGTGGTGATCGGCAACAGCATCCAGTCGATGGGTTTTCTCGGCGGCGTTCGCTCGGCGTTCCGTGGGATCGTGGGCGGCGAGATTCCTGATGTGACGCAGATGATCCATGAGGGCCGCGCGGCCGCCTATACCCGCATGCGCGCGGAAGCGGATCGGGAACGGGTGCACGGCGTGGTCGGCGTGAACGCCGAACTGCGCAATCTGAGCGGCAATTCGGAGTTTTTGTTCGTGGGTTCCGGCGTCAGCGGCGGTCCCGGTACCGCGCCGTTCACCAGCGCCGGGGATGCCCAGGAATTGTACTGCCACATGGACTGTGGCTACGATCCGAAGGAACTGGTGTTCGGCAACATTGCCTATTCGGTTGGTGCCGTCGGCGGCATCGCCGGCACCTTAAAGACCTTGGTTCGCGGCGAGATCAAGGAATTCAGCGATGTATTCAATGAGACGCGCCACCACGCGCTCGACCGTCTGGTCACGCATGCCAAGGCGGTGGGCGCCAACGCGGTGGTCGGCGTGCGCACCAACGTGCTGCATTTTGCCGGATTCCACGAAATGTACATGGCCGGCACCGCTGCCTTCCACACCTTGCTGCCGCCGGCAACACTGACCTCGCCCGTGACCAGTGATCTGACCGGCGAGGAGCTGTGGGGAATGACGCAGTTGGGATACATGCCGATCAAGCTTCTCATCTCCACGTCCGTGTATTCGCTCGGCGCCATCGGCGGAATCAAGGCCGCCTTTCAGAGCTTGGTACGGGGTGAACTCGGCGATCTCACCACGCTCATTTATGAGGCCCGCGAACATGTCTTCGAGCGGCTGAAAAATGACGCAGCGGCAGTGGGTGCGGAGGAAGTCGTGGGCATCAAGACTTATATTGTCGAGTTGGGATCGAGCTTGGTCGAGATCTTCGCGGTGGGCACCGCTGTCGCCAAGCTTGCGGGCATCGATGTCAAAACCCCGACGCTGCCGGCGCAAGCCATCATTCGCGACAAGGACACCTGGGTCAACGGTCCCGGCGGCTTTGAGATTCAAACGCTCCGCGCCGGCGGTTGATCCAGGGAATGCCATGATTCGAACGCCTTCGGGGCATCCGCAGAACACCGCTGTGCCGGGCAAAATGCGCTGCGCGCTCGCCGTGGGTGGCTTGCTGCTGGCCGCGTCGAATGTCGCGCTCGCAGGGGGCGTCAGCGCCTATCTGCCGCTGAACCTCGAGCCTGAAATGGAGCGCCAGATCGAACGCGTGCTGATTCTCGCCGACGAACCCATCCTCAAGCGCCCGTTCGCCGTGGCGCTGGTCGAACTGGCGCTGCCGCAGGCCTGTGAAATCGATAAAGTCCTGTGTGCCCGGGTGCGCCGATACCTCGAGCGCTATTCCCGCGATTACGCGCTGACCCACGCCAGCGTCACAGGTTCTCTGACGCATGGGGACACGGTGGTGCCCAATCAGCATGGACTGCCGGTGGACAGCAATCACGAGTTGTCGATCGCCGCCTACGTGCAGCCCAGCGATTATCTTTTGTTGAGTGCCGGCGCGGTTTCGTACAGCGGCCGCACCACGCCGACAGGTTCAATGTTGAGCGTTGGCACCAACTGGGCTCAGCTCGACTTAGGTTATAGGGATCATTGGCTTTCGCCGCTGACCGACAGCAGCTCGCTGATGAGCACCGAAGCGCCCACCCTGCCGTCCGCAACGCTCTCGAATTACGAACCCCTGACGCGCCTGGGGTTTCAGTACGAATTTTTCTGGGCGAAAATGTCGTCGAATCATATTTTGTACAACGGCGTGCAAGCCGTGGGCGATCCCAATCTATTCGGCGTGCAGTTCTCCATAGAGCCGTTTCCCGGTTGGTCTGTTGGAGTCAATCGAATGCTGCAATATGGCGGCGGCGATGGACTGCCCTCGACGGCGCACTTTCTCCTGACCGACTTCTTCAAGCCGAGCGGACAGTCGCAAACGCAGGGCAATCAACAAGCCTCTTATGTCAGCCGCGTCATCATTCCCACCAAGACGCCATTTGCCCTGTACTTCCAGTATGCCGGCGAGGACAACTCGGACGGCGGCAGCTATCTGCTGGGCAATCCAATGGCCTCGGCGGGCATCGATTTTCCGCGGATTTTTCGCTATTTCGATGCCACTTATGAAATATCGGAATGGTCGAACATCTGGTACGTCCACAGCATTTATTTGGACGGCATGACCAATGACGGCCTGGTTCTCGGCACCTGGGGCGCCGATCAGCGCAACTTCGGCGATGGCGTCGGGGCAAGAAGCATGATGCTGCGCGTGGGCTGGGAGCCTGATTTCGGCGGCTATCTCGAGGAGCGCATTCGCACGCTGGTCAATCAGACCTATTACGGCGGCGATAACCGCACCTATGTGCCACCGCCGCCGGGCGCATTTCCGTATCACCATTATTATGATTTTTCCATTCGCTACTCGCGGCCTTGGGAAGGCCTTACCGTCGGCGGGGAAGTTTTCGCGGGCCGGGATGTTTACGGCAAATCCTTCAGCCGGCTGTCCGGATTTGTCCGCTACGGCGGCGACGCGCGCACTCGCGATACTGGCGCGGTCGACGACAGCGACGCGGACGAGACGGAGACGGCGGACGAGATCAACCACCACGGCGCCGAAGTGTTCGTCGATGCCGGTGCAAACGCCAACGAGGTAAAGATCAATCTCAACGAGGTACGGATCAACGGCGCCCCGGTAGAGCTAACCTCCACGTCGCCGCTCAACTTCGGACCGCACTTCGCCGTAGGCGCACGCCGCGCCGTCAGCGACACCAACGATATGGGAGCGCGCGTGGAGCTAGATCAAATCGATGATCATCTGCTCATCGGCCTGCGAGCCCTCGACTACCGTCATCGATTCGACAGCCCTTTAACGTTCAGTTTGTTCGGCGGCGTTGCCCGGTACAATTTGGCGACACCGGCGACGTCGATCTACGCGGGCATGGGCGGGGGTTGGCGAAATATCCTGCCGAAATGGGATTTGGATTTGGATCTTCGCTACGCGCAGAATGTCGCGCGCGACCACGTATTGGCCACCGATCCCCAGGGACTGCGCCCGGACAGCTTCTATAAGATCGAGAGCGCGACGTTGTACTTGTCGCGACATTTCTAAGTGAATCCTGACCGCCACTTATGCTGGCCGCTGGGACGCCGTCCGGATGGGCACCCTTCTTTGAGCGATCTGGGCTTGTGAGCGGCGGGTTTGCCAATTTGCGCGGACTTTTGGGTATTGTTCGCCACTTGAAGCCCGCGAGATTAAAATTCGAGCAATCCAAGGAACATAGGACCTAATGCCAACCGAAGAACACAGTGCGCATTCGCATGGGAGCGAGCCTGACCGGCCCTTAGGTCACGACGACTCTCATGAGCATGCTCATGACCATCACGATCATGATCACGGGCGTGCGCACGCCAATGGTATCGGTCACGCGCACGCAATAGCTCCCGAGCGCATAAATCTTCGAATGGGCTTCGCGGTGGCACTCAACTTGATTTTCGTGCTCATCGAGGGCGGCTTTGGGTTTGTGTCGAACTCGGTGGCGTTGATCGCGGACGCGGGGCATAACTTGAGCGATGTGCTGGGCCTGGTATGCGCCTGGGCAGCGCTGTTGCTGGGCCGCCGCGCACCCGGCGCAAAATTCACCTACGGGCTGGGACGCTCCTCGCTGCTGGCGGCGCTCGTGAATGCCGTGCTGTTGCTGCTGGCATGCGGCGCTATCGCCTGGGAGGCCGCCAGTCGGCTCGGTTCGCCGCCTCCAGTGGCGGGGCAGACCGTGATGATCGTTGCCGGGATCGGCATTGTCCTCAATGGCATCAGCGCCTGGTTGCTGCACGCCGGCAGTCATGGCGATCTGAACAGACGCAGCGCGTACCTGCACATGCTGGGCGATGCCGCCGTATCGGCGGGAGTGCTGTTGTCGGGACTGCTCATCGTGCTCACCGGCTGGAGCCGATTGGACCCCATCGTCAGTCTGGTGATCGTTGCCGTGATTTTGGTGAGCACCTGGCGGCTGCTGCGGGATTCCTTGACCCTTTCGCTGGACGGCGTGCCCGCCAGCGTCAATTCGTCGGCCGTGATGTCATTTCTCGCCGATCAGCGGGGAGTAACCGATGTTCACGATCTGCACATCTGGGCGCTCAGTACCACCAGCGTGGCACTGACTGCGCACCTGGTGGTGCCGGACCGAGGCGCGGAAGACGCACTGTTGAGTTCTTTGACGCCGAATCTGAAACGCCGTTTCCATATCCACCACGCGACGCTGCAAATCGAAAGAGATCGCTGCGCGCATGGTTGCGAAGCGGAGCCCGCGGCGCTGTAACGGCCGGCCGGCGGCGCTAAGCCTCATACCGGGTGATGGGTTTCGAGCCGCGCTTTCGCGGCTGTGAGCAGTCCGGTGAATGCTTTCGAGTACAGTTTCTCGGCCTTGGCGCCGAGGAACCCGCCGATGATCGGAATCGGAATCGCAAAACGCGACGTCCATTCTACATCGGTCCCGCCTGCGGCTGCCGTGAATGTCAGCCGCGATACTTCATGGCGAATCGGCAGCGATGCCTCGCGAATCGTGTACTCGAAGTAGGAAGGCCGCTGCCACGCGGTGATCTCCTCCACGTACCGGGCGCGGCGCCCGACCTTGACCTCTCGCAAACAGCCCAGGCCCGCTCGTTCGGTATCGCCGGCGCGCAGCAATGTGGTCGCTGTGCCGTCGTCCGCCCTCAAAAAACGTTCGTGATCGCTCACCTCAGCGAATACCCGTTCAATCGGGGCGTTGATGTGAATCTTCACGCGGACATTACGCATACACCTTGTTTCCTGGATCGTCCATAGCCCCTTACGATGCATCGCCGGGCGGGTTGCGGCTGATTTGTGATGCTGCGCGTTCGAACAACGGCGTCAGCAGTCGCTGCAGCAGATGGATGCACAAGGGAGCCACCAGCGCCCACGCCAAACCCGCATGCAAAATTGCCTCCCACAGCACCAGAACAGTATGCCAGAGCCCCTGCGACATCAGCGCGAGGGTCGCCTTGATCGAGACGGGCTGCGGCGGCGCGCGCGCTATCCATTCGCCGAGCCGCACGAAGGGGATGATCAACAAAATCTGCGTCGGCGCCATGGCCGCCTGCACCAGTTGAATCGCCGGCAGGTTCAAGCGGCATAGCAACGCGATCACGGTGCACATGATGGTCGAAACGCCAAGAATCGGTATGTTGCCGACGACCACGCCGATCGCCACGCACAGCGCCAACCGGTCCGGCGAAATACCCTGCGTCAACAACGCCAGCAACGGTCCCTGAAGCCTGCGATGCCAGTTCATCACGCTGTCTGCCATGGATTTCGCGACGAGATGAGGGGGGACGAATATATGCCAAACACCTTCCGTGTAGCGCGCAGCCGTAGAAAGCCGCTAAAGTCCGGTAAGGGAGAACAAACATGTCCAATGAAAATGCCATCCGCCGCGAAGTCGGCGCCATCGCGCTGATGTTCACGGGCCTGGGCTCGATCATCGGTTCCGGTTGGCTGTTTGGCGCCTGGCGCGCCGCGCAGCTGGCCGGCCCCGGCGCAATCTATGCCTGGATCATTGGCGCGGTGGTCATATTGTTCGTGGCGCTGACTTATGCCGAGCTGGGCGCTATGTTTCCCGAGTCCGGCGGTGCGGTCCGCTATGGGCACTATTCGCATGGCTCGCTGGTCGGCTTCGTGGCCGGCTGGGCGGCATGGATCGCCATTGTCTCCGTGATCCCGGTGGAGGCCGAGGCTTCGGTGCAGTACATGAGCTCATGGCCGTGGACCTGGGCGCAGGATCTTTATAAACACGCCGCAAACGGTCAGGGCGAGTTGACGGTACCGGGCCTATCGATCTCCGCCGTTCTAGTGGTGATTTATTTTCTGATCAATTTCTGGAGCGTGAAAGTTTTTGCAAGCACCAACAGCGCCATCACCTTTTTCAAGCTGATCGTGCCTGCCGGGACCGCCGTTGCGCTCATGTTCACCAGTTTCCACTGGGAGAATTTTCAGGTGGGCGTGCACGGCGGGCGGCATGTGGGGAATCTGGCATCCATCCTCACCGCGGTTGCCACCAGCGGCATCGTGTTCAGCTACAACGGCTTTCAAAGTCCCGTGAACCTCGCCGGCGAGGCGCGCCATCCGGGGCGCAGCGTGCCGTTCGCGATCTTCGGCTCGATCGCGCTTGCCAGCGTGGTGTATATCCTGCTGCAGGTCGCCTTCCTGGGCGCCGTGGCGCCGGAACATTTGCGCGAAGGTTGGGCGGGACTGGAATACAGCTCGCCGTTTGCGCAATTGGCGCTGGCGCTCAATTTAAACTGGCTCGCCCTGCTGCTCTACGCCGATGCCTTTGTCAGCCCGAGCGGCACCGGCAGCGCCTACACGGCGACCACCGCGCGCATGATCTACGCCATGGAAGTGAGCGGCACCTTACCTAAGGTCCTCGGCCGCGTGCATCCGCGCTACGGCATCCCGCGCCCGGCGATGTGGTTCAACCTGGTGGTGTCGTTCATCTTTTTGTTCTTCTTCCGCGGTTGGGGCAAGCTCGCGGCGGTCATTTCCGTCGCCACCATCATTACGTATCTGGTGGTGCCGATCAGCGTCGTGGTGTTGCGCCGTACGGCCCCCAACCTGCATCGCCCGTTGCGCGTGCCGGGATTGGCAGTGCTGGCGCCGATGGCCTTCGTGCTCGCGACGCTGATGCTGTTCTGGGCCCGCTGGCCCCACACGGGACAGATCATGCTGCTGTTGATACTGCCGATGCCCGTGTACCTGTACTACCAGGCGCAGGCGGACTGGCGCGATTTCGGCCGGCAGCTGCGCGGCGCCTGGTGGCTGGGCGCGTATCTGCTCGCCATCACCATTCTGTCATGGGCCGGCAGCAAGGAATTCGAGGGCCACGGCTACATCGGCTACGGCTGGGACCAGCTGTGCGTGGCGCTGGCCTCGATCGCCTTCTACTTCTGGGGATTGCGCAGCGGCTGGCGCACGCCGGGAGTCATCGCCGCGGAAGACAACGCTGCGGCAACGCCGGCGGCCAACCCCTAAACGGCGAGCAGCTCGCTTCCCTGTTTCTGATCCTCGCGCAGATAAATCGAGCGCTTCGGGCGGGCCATCACCCGTTGCACCATGGGCTCGAAGGCTTCCAGCGGCATGGTGTCGTAGTTCGGGTCGAAGGCATTCTGATCATGGCGCGTGCAGAACAAGGCCGTGCGTTTGAAATTCGGATGGTCGCGGAACTGCTCGCGCATGTTCCGATCCAGCCCCAGGTAGTGAAAGAAGTAATAGCCCTGGAAGATGCCGTGATGCTGCAGCATCCACCAGTTCTCGTCCGACACGAAGGGCTTGAGCACGGTCGCGGCCAACTCCGCGTGATTGGTTGAGGCGAGAATGTCGCCCATGTCGTGCAGCAACGCACATACGACGTATTCCTCGTCCATGCGATCGCGATACGCGAGCGTCGCCGATTGCAGCGAATGCTCCAGGCGATCCACCGAGAAGCCGCCGCAATCGCCTTTCAATAGCCTTAGGTGAGCGAGTACGCGATTTGCCAAATCGCCGTTGAACGCATTCGCGGCCGCCGCAATTTTCTTCCAATCCGCCTCGGTGCTCTCCGTCATCGCCGTGAATGTGGCGCGCTCCATCTCGCTATGATCGGTCATTCTCGCAACTCCCAGACGCTAAGTTCGTGCTCGATTATATCAGCGCAGGCCCGCGCCGCTCGTAAGGTACACCGCGAAAGTGCCGAGCCAATGGCCGCCCTCGTAGTGCTCGCCGGTGACCGCGGGAAGCGACGCATTCTGGTGCTCCACCGCGCTGGCGAGCAGCACCGGCACGCGATCATCGCCGTTTGCCAATCCGTGGGCAATGCCCTGCAGCATCCAGCTGCGGCTTAAGTTAAGGCCGTCGAGGTGGGCCAGCTTCGGGTCGGAGCGGTCCGTCACCACACCCGGCTTGAGCCACGTAATGCCGGCTCGTTTGGGAATTCCCGGCAAGAAGTCAGACAACCAGGGACCGAAGGCCTTAGGTGGGAGCAGTCGGCGCATGAAATCGGCTTCGGCGAGGCAGGGAGAGAGAAAATCTTCGCCCGAGGGTTCGTAGCTCAAGGGGCAGTGGCGGTCATTGAAATAAAATCTCCTGGCCGCGTCGCTTAAATTGGCACGCATTTGCGCATCGTCCGCGATCCCGGCCCAGTCCCACATCAATCCGAACGAGAACGCGGTCTGATCGTGTTCACCGATTCGAATCGGATAGTGAAGTTTGGGCAGCCAGCTCTTCAAGCGGCCTGCTGCCTCGGTTTCCAGCGGTTTTAGGACATTCAACCATTGCTGCGCCTCCGGGTCCTGCCACTCGCGCAGCTCTGCACACAATCGCAGCAGCCAGGCGAGTCCGTAAGGACGTTCGAAGGAAGCCCGGCCGGGGTGCTGGAGAAACTTAAGTTCGCCGGCGATGTTTTCCGCCGTGAAACTGCGCTTGAGCTCGGCGCGCGCCTGCGCGGCGAAAGGCGCATCCGGCAGCAGGCGCAGCAGGCGCACCAGCAGCCAGTGGCCGTGCACGTCCGAATGCCAGTCGAAGCAGCCGTAAAATGCAGGTGTCAATTCGCGAGGCGGACGGGCGTCGGCATCGCGGTCCATCGTCACACTGATGTGGCTGGGATACTCGTCGTGCAGGCATTTGAGCGCCAACCTTGCGAATCGGGCGGCTGCACTCTCATCCATCGAAGCTGCGAATTCCCCACCTGCGCGCGCGGCGACGCAGAATGCCCCGGGCAGACTCAGGCAGACAACGGCGATGATTGCTACGGGTCGCATGGCAAGATTCTAGCGCGGCCGCGCCCGGCGCGTGGCCTCCGCGGTGTAAGGGTCATCGGGCCAGTAGTGTTTCGGATAGCGGCCCTTCAGATCCTTCTTCACTTCGTGGTACCCGCGCTGCCAAAAGCTCACGAGATCTCGCGTAATTTGCACCGGCCGTCCAGCGGGCGACAACAGCTTGAGCAGCAAAGGCAGCCGGCCGCCGGCAACGGCCGGCGTCTCGTGCAATCCAAATAGTTCCTGCAGGCGCACGGACAAGGTCGGAATCTCGCCGTCGAGATAGTCGATGGCGATCGCCGAGCCGCTGGGAACCTTGAAATGCGTCGGCGCCTCCCGCTCCAAAATCGTCCCCTGCGCATAGTCAAGATTCGCTCGCAACGCGCTGCGCAAATCCATTTTTGCGAAATGATCGCGGCGCGTGAAGCCGCCGATCCAGGGCGGAGCCCAGTCATCGAGAGTCGCGGTGAGCGCCGCATCGCTCAGGTCCGGCCAAGGCATCGGGGCGGGCACGGCGTATTGGTGCAGCAACATGACCCGCGCGCGCCACTGCCGTAGTTCCTTGGTCCAGGGCAAGCCCGCGATTCCAAGCTGCTTGAGTCCGGCAAGCGCTGCGGCTTGCATGGCGCCGGCATCCGGATCGCGAATTTCTGCCGCATCCAATAACAGCGCACCGAGGCGGCGTTCGCGCTGCGCACGAATCGCCTGATGCTTATCGTCCCAGCGGATATCCGCGCTTTCGAGAATCAGGGTCGCGAAATGTTTCTCAAGATCCGCACGAGCAATCGGTGCTGCCAAGAAAATACGCGCTTCGCGCTCCGCGCCGTCCAGTTCCGCCGCCACGATGAGTTCGGATTTGGCGAGCGCTTGCGGTTCCGCAAAGCGAGCGCCGCGGCCGTTTGCCAGCAGGTACCGCGCGCCTTCACCGCGCGCTTGTCCAATGCGATCCGGGTAAGCCCAGGCCAGCAGAATTCCCGTGGCTGCATGCGGATCCGCGGTATCGCGCTGACCGCGAGCGAAGTCGCGCTGCCAGTTTTCGGAGCTGCGCTGTGCCTGGGACTTGGCGCGGGTGTCCACCGTGACGCCGGCGGGCACCTCTTGGGCCGCGCCGCGCAACACGGCGACGCGCAGGCGCAGGTCCGCGTCGCGCGCGCCGGGGGCGGCGCGCAGAATGTCGCGCTCGCTCAAGATCGCCGCCAGATCGCAGGCCAGATGCGCGGCGCTCAAGCCGCGCGATTTGACCAGCATGTGCGCGAGCCGCGGATGCATGCCGAGTTTCTCGAGCATGCGGCCATGCGCCGTGATGCGCCCGGAAGGCTCGATTGCCTCGAGCTGCCGCAACAGGTCTCGTGCCTGCGCCAGCGGCGCCGCGGGCGGCGGATCGAGCCACGCCATGCTGCCGGCGTCTGCGCCCCAGCAGGCAAGCTCCAGGGCCAGGGGCGCAAGATCCGCGTGAAGGATTTCTGGAGGCGTTTGTGGGCTCAAGGAAGCATGCGAGCCTTCCGACCACAGCCGGTAGCAATCTCCGCAGCTTGTGCGGCCGGCGCGTCCGCGACGTTGATCCGCCGCGGCCTGCGATACCTTCCCGGTCACCAAGCGGCTCATGCCGGTGACGGGATCGAATTCCGCATAGCGGCGCAATCCTGAGTCGACCACGACGCGAATACCGGGAATGGTGAGACTGGTTTCGGCGATGCTGGTGGCAAGCACGACCTTGCGTTCTCCAGAGCCCGCGGCAGCCAGAGCCGCGTCCTGTGCCGCGCCCGCCAGGTCCCCATACAGCGGCAATATCCTGACGGCGGAATCGAGGCCGGGGTCCTGCAGCGCGTGCTGCACGCGGCGAATCTCCGCCGCTCCGGGCAGAAAACACAAAACGTCGCCTTCGTGATCATGCAGGGCGGAGCGCACGACTTGCGCGGTCTGCAGTTCCACTGAAACTTCCGGACGCCGTGGCACGTAGTGAGTGGCCACATCGAAGCTGCGACCGACCGCCGAAACCACCGGCGCGTCATTGAGCAGCGAGACGAGCGGCTTGAGATCCAGAGTGGCCGACATGACCAAAATTCGCAGATCCTCGCGCAGGTTCTGTTGACTCTCGATGCAGAGCGCCAGCCCCAAGTCGGCGTTCAAGCTGCGTTCGTGAAAT
Organism: uncultured Gammaproteobacteria bacterium; assembly: GCA_963787695.1. GTDB lineage: Bacteria > Pseudomonadota > Gammaproteobacteria > Steroidobacterales > Steroidobacteraceae > Bog-1198. The sequence goes on along the minus strand of CAWBDX010000002.1, from coordinate 1,799,864 downwards.
TCATCGAAAATTACGCAGCCAATACCGGCCAAGCCGGAGTCCTCTTGCAGCATTCGCGTGAGGATGCCCTCGGTGACCACTTCGATGCGCGTGCTTTGGTTCACGCGGGTTTCGAGACGGGTGCGAAATCCGATGCGCTTGCCCACCGGCTCCCCCAGAAGCGTCGCCATACGGTTTGCCACGGCGCGAGCGGCAATGCGGCGCGGCTCGAGCATTAAAATCTTCTGACCGCCGAGCCAGGCGCTGTCCAGCAAAAAGAGCGGCACGATGGTGCTCTTGCCGGCCCCTGGCGGCGCTTCCAGCAGTACCTGGCGGCGCGTCGTCAGCGCTACGCCAAGCGCCGGAAGGGCCGTATTGATGGGGAAATCCGCTGGCGATTGAAGTTTCACGAGCGCGCTAAGATAACCCAAGGGCATGAAGAGCTGGGGTGCCCCCGTGTTAAGATGCGCCGTCGGGCCTGTAGCTCAGTTGGTTAGAGCAGGGGACTCATCAATAAATGGTGCCTTCGCATCGCAAGGTGCGAAGTGGACGGGATGAATTCAGGGAAACCTCAACGGCTGAAAAGCTGCTGGCAACCCTGAGCCAAGCCGGCGGTACACCGCCGGAAGGTGCAGAGACTACCTGAGCGCGTGTAAGTCGCGCTTAATGACAGGCAAGAGCGTCCCGCACCCCACTGGGGTGAAGAGATAGTCCACTCCCTCCGGAAACGGCGGGGCAGAAGTGAATCCCTTGGTCCTCGGTTCGAGTCCGAGCGGGCCCACCAATTCTGGTCATGGCAGATATGGAGTAGCGGTGCGCCGTCTCGCCGCGCGCAGGCTTTGGCGCTGACGGACTCGCGCGGCATCCATCAACATACGTCCGGCCCACCGGTACACGTTGTTCTCTTTGACCGTCCGCCGCATCAGACTCATGCGATTGCGCCGCTCGTCGCGGCCCATGCTCATCGCAATCTCCATGGCATCGGCGGTTTCGTTGACGTCGAACGGATTGACCAACACCGCTTCGGTCAACTCTCGGGACGCGCCCGCGAAGGTGCTTAGTATCAGCACACCGTCCTCATCGTCCCGCGCGGCCACGAATTCCTTGGCCACCAGGTTCATTCCGTCGTGCAAACTGTTGACCAGGCAAAAGTCGGCCGCGCGGTACAGTTCGAAGACGCGCTGCGGTTCCTGATGTTCGTCGATGAGTATGATCGGACGCCACTCGCCTTCGGCGAACTTTGCATTGATTCGCTCCACTTCGCTGTAGGTTTGTTTCTGCAGCGCCTGGTAGGCCGGCAACTGACTGCGCGACGGCGCCGCGATCTGCAGCAAACTGATTCGGCCGCGATGACGGGGGTTCTTATCCAGCAACGCTTCCAAGGCTTGAAACCGCTCGAGGATTCCCTTGGTGAAATCCCAGCGCTCGACACCCAAACCGACGACGACCCCCTCGCCGATGTGATGGCGCTCGCGCACCAACATGCGGCAGGTGGCGATGTCGGGCAGGTGCTGCAGCCAGCGTGGCGGCCACTCGATCGATATCGGGTATGGGGCGACACGGCACACGTGGCCTTGTGTGGTGACTGTCATGTGCTCATGATCGATCTGGCATTCCACGAAACGATCCGCTGCGTCCAGAAAATTCTGGCAGTGATAACGTGTGTGAAAGCCGAGGATATCGGCCGACAGCATGTGCAGCAACACCTCGCGCTTCCATGGGCACACGCCGAAAGTCTCGGCGTTGGGCCACGGTATGTGCCAAAACAGCGCGATTGTGGCTTTGGGGATTTTCGCGCGCAGCAGTCGCGGCAAGATGGCGAAGTGGAAATCCTGGATCAGCACCACCGGATTGTCGTTGGTCGATTCCGCCGCGACCACCTCGGCAAACTTGGCATTCACTTCTTCGTAGGCATGCCAATCGCTGGCGCGAAACGCCGGCCGAACGTAGGCCAAATGGCATAACGGCCAGAGACCCTCGTTGGAAAAGCCGTAGTAGTAGCCCTGCTCCTGCTCGGTCGTCAGCCACACGCGGCGCAATGTATAGGACGGATCGTCGGGTGGCACACGTATGTGATCGTGCTGGTCCACGGTCTCGCGATCCGCCGTTCCGGCGCCGTGCGCCACCCAGATCCCCGAGCATGCACGCATGATCGGCTCGAGCGCCGTGACCATGCCGCTCGCGGGAACTTGCACGATGGGACGCTGTTGTTTGTCGAAATTGTGTACATAAGGTTCACGATTCGACACGATGATGACCTGTGAAGAATGCAAATAGTCGCGTACCACCTGCCGCAGTGCCTGCGGGGTCCAATTCTCGTGAAAATCGATTTCCAGCCGCTGCTTTTCCTCGGCCTCGGCCAACACCTGACGCACTTGCGACAATATAGGCATCGAGGAGCGCGGCGATTTCGCGTCGTCGAGAAAGCGCTTGCCGCGAATGTCGCCGATCAGGATCTTGACCCAGCGGCGCAATTGCAGCCAGGCCACGAGCACAATCAGCAGTGCCAGCAGCAGCAGCGAAATGCCGACAAACACCAGTACGAAATCCCGAGCGGTCCTTTGCCGGCGGTCGACAAAACTCAAGTCGTGCAGCATCAGCACGCGAAAGGGTTTTGGTTCGATCGCATCGAAATCGAAGCGAGAAATTTGCACGGAGCCTGAGGGCAATTGCACGATGCGCGTCGCATCGGGTTTCGAATTGCTGCCGGCCTGGCAAGAAATGGTCGTTGGCGTGCGCTCGGTCACGTATATCGTCGAACCGTCCGGACGGCACACCAGGATGGCAAGCAAGCGCTCGTCGGCGGTTATCTTTGCAAGATAGCTGCTTAGCTGCGCCCGATTGCCATTTTCCACCAATTCCGTGATCCGCTCGTCCATCGAATGCATCACCAACTGGGCGCGCAATTCGACGTCGGATCGAAACCACTCCGCCAGCAGACGTTCGATATACGGCAAGCCGAAAAACGCCACGACGCATGCGGCGAGCGCAATAGGCAGCACGAAGCGCAACATGACTGAGCGAAACATCCTGCCTCCGTGTTGTTCGTAGCCACGCCCGGGTCAAGCAATCAAAATACCGAATAATCGCGGTGCAGTCCCGGCTTTCCTCGCATACGTGTAAGATTTACATTGCAAACAGTTGCGAAGGATTACGGGGCTACCCTGTAATCTATGTTTTCATATGATTCAAACACTGCCGCTGCCACCGCTTGAATGTTGTGTGTTTTTGGATGTCGACGGAACGCTGATCGAGCTGACCGACTCTCCGCATCAGGCGTTCGCGGATCAGGAACTCAAGGTCTTGCTGCGTACCGTGGCGGAACGGCTTGGCGGCGCCCTCGCACTGGTGAGCGGCCGCAGCATCCCATACCTGGACGCGTTGTTCAAACCACTGCGCCTGCCGGCGGCGGGACTACACGGCGTCGCACGGCGCAGCGCGTCGGGCATAATGTACGGACCCAATTTCATCAATACCGAGCTCGACCGCGTGCGCCCGGCCGTGAACGCACTCGTCGAGGCTCACCCGGGAACTTCGCTCGAGGATAAAGGCCAAACCATCGCCGTGCACTTTCGAATGGCGCCTCAGCACGAGTCAAGCGTACGCGAGTCGCTGGTCGACATCAGCAAACCCATGAGCATTGATTACCACATTCAAGAAGGAAACATGGTCCTTGAATTAATGCCCCGCGGATTCAGCAAGGGCGCAGCCGTCAAGATGTTCATGCAGGAGCCGCCATTCTTAGGCCGTCGACCGGTATTCGTCGGCGACGACCTTACCGATCAAGGCGGATTTCAGTCGGTCGAAGAACAGGGCGGCATCTCCATCGCTGTCGGCGATCGTGTGCGCGGTCAATATCGCCTCGATGATCCCGCCGCCGTGCGCACCTGGCTGCAGGGCGTCGCCGCGTTGCATGATTCAGGACGCGAATGAACGCATCCTCGGACCTGGATCTCGCAGTCATCGGTAATTGCCAAGTTGCCGCATTGATCGACCGGCGCGGCCGAATCGTGTGGATGTGCCTGCCAAAGCCGGACGCCGATGCGGTGTTCTGCGCACTGCTGCGGCGCGAAGGCGGCGATTCGGTCAGCGGCGTCTTCGCCGTCGATTTGCAAAAGATGGCCGAAGCGCGCCGCACCTATGTGCGCAACACCGCCATCGTGGAGACCACGCTCACCGACGCGCGGGGCAACTCTCTGAGGATCACCGATTTTTGCCCGCGCTTTCGTTCGCACGGCCGCAACTTCCGACCCTCCTGTCTCGTGCGGCTGATCGAGCCCACCGAGGGACGGCCGATTGTCAATGTGCGCCTGCGGCCGCGGTGCGACAACGGCGCCAATGATCCGCAGCGAGTCGCCGGCAGCCACAGCATTCGTTTCCTGTCCCCGATGCTCAATTACCGAGTCACCACCAATAGCTCGCTGTCGCCTCTGTTGGACGAGACCGCGTTCGTGCTCGAACGGCCGCTCGCATTCATCCTTGCACCGGACGAAACCATCGAGGAGACGCCGTTGACCCTCGCAAGAACCTGGCTGGAGGAAACGCGAAACTACTGGCACGAGTGGATTCGTGGCCTGGCGGTACCCTTCGATTGGCAGGAGGCGGTGATTCGCTCGGCGATTACCTTGAAATTATGCACCTACGAGGACACTGGCGCGGTGCTCGCCGCTCTGACCACCTCGATACCGGAGATGGCCAACAGCGTGCGCAATTGGGACTACCGATTCTGCTGGCTGCGCGACAGCTTTTTCGTGATCCTCGCGCTCAATCATCTGGGCGCCACCAACACCATGCAAGGCTACTTGCGCTATCTCGACAACATCGTGGCGCGCAATCCCGGCGGGGACCTGCAGCCGCTATACGGCATTACCGGCGAATCACAGATCGAGGAAAAAATCATAGAGACACTGGACGGTTATCGCGGCATGGGGCCGGTGCGGGTCGGCAATCTGGCGTGCCAGCAAATCCAGCACGATGTCTACGGTGCAGTGATACTCGCGGCACGGCAGTTGTTTTTCGATCATCGGCTGACGAATCCCGGTGATGCCGCGACGTTCGCGCGAGCAGAAGTGCTGGGTGAGCGCGCCATGAAGATGTTTGCGGTACCGGATGCCGGTCCCTGGGAATTTCGCGGTATTGAACGCGTACATACCTTTTCAGCCGTAATGTGCTGGGCGGCTTGTGACCGGCTATCGCGAATTGCCGTGCAGCTCAAAATCTCCGAACGAGCCGCATTTTGGCGCGCGAGCGCCGACAGCATGCGCGCGGAAATTCTGGCGCGCGCATGGAGCCACGATAAGCAGACATTCACCAGCTCTTTCGATAGCGAAGACGTCGATGCCACGGCGCTGCTGCTGTCCGATCTCGGCCTCGTCGAAGGGAGCGATTCACGCTTCGTGTCAACGCTCAGTGCCATCGAGCGCGAATTGGTGCGTGGCGACCTGGTATTTCGCTACGTCCATGCCGATGATTTTGGCGTTCCGACCAACACCTTTACCATGTGTTCGTTCTGGTATGTCAATGCACTTGCCGCGGTTGGGCGAGTCGACCAAGCGCGCGAAATATTCGAAAAACTCCTGCTGCGCCGCAACAGCGCCGGCCTGTTATCCGAGGACATCGATCCCGTCAGCGGCGAGCAGTGGGGTAATTTCCCCCAGACGTACAGCATGGTCGGCATTATCACCTGTGCCACACGGCTGAGCCGATCTTGGGAGGAAATGCTGTAAGCCCAGATCAGAATTGCAGTGCTGCCGCGTACTCCCGGATTTGGTCGCGCTCGATCTCGTTGGCGACCCACACCACGTGGTGATGCGCGCAATTCGCGGAGAGCGTCAGCGGCCGCTCGGTCGCGACGATGTTTTCGATGGCATCGAATCTCGATGCCACCAGGGATTCCTCACCACAGCACGGGCACTTGACGGGAAAACGGATCACTGAAATGTCCATCGGGCACCTCCCGTAGTTCAGACATTGGCTGCAATATGTAATCCTAGTTTCACGCACTCAAAAAAGTAAAACTGCGCGCAAACGGCGACATATGTAAAAGATTCATTGTGCGTTGCGATAGCCCCGCCAGGCCGATGCCGCCGCGGGTACGCAAGGGGCGCCCTGATGCTGCCGTGCACTACCTGTGCATAACTGCGCCGAGGCGTGCGAACCGCCTCGCCTCGGCGCAATTATTCGAATGCGTTTGCGATTCAGTTCGCTATGCGCATCAATTCGTCATGCAGGTCCATGCAGCCGAGGGCGTATCGGGAAGGGTTGCGGTGAGGGTGGTGTAGTCGGCGCTGCCCTGCATGGATCCGGTGGTCGCGCGGCCGTCATCGTAGGACACGTCGATCTGCTGCGCGGCCTTATTGGGCAGCCCGTGCCAGCATACGGCGGTCGGCGCGACAAATGCAGCGGCCATGCCGGTGCCGGCGGGCGAGTTAAGGGTAACGACACCGCCCAACGGGTGTTCGGCGGAGATGGTTCCCTGGCCGGTGAGAAACCCAGACAGCCGCAAGTGATAAGCCGCCTGGCAAACTTCCAGGGCGGAATTGCCGGCTACCAGGCATTGATTGCCGCCGCCGTTGATATAGCCATCGCCGTTACCGCTGACGATGGCGGGATCGCCCGCCTGGACGATGAATCCGCGGGTGGTGGCCTGAGCGTCGTCGCCCGGCAGCGCCTTGTACCGATCCTGGTAGCCATACATGGCCGCGGTGAACTGGCGGTAATTGTCGTAGGTGGACTTGACCTTCTGGTTATAGATCAATTCCTGACCTTTCAGCACGCCGCCCAGCAGCAGGCCAATGATGACCAGGACGATGGCTATTTCCACGAGGGTATAGCCGCTTTGTTGCTTCCGACGATGAATCATGTTTGTTCCTGGTCCAATTAGGGGATATGCCCAATATGTCTTGACCATGTAACGGCTGAAAACCCTCAGGCTTAAGGTAGAGTCGGTCACAAATTGGGCAGCGGCGGCTGCGCTGCCGCAATTCGCGACTCCAGGAACTTGAGTTCCCCGGGGGAGCGAATCTGGCCCGCGTCGATGAGCCCGGCCAGGATGGCGCGAGCATCCTCGGCCTCGCCGAGATCGGCCCGCAGCAAGAAATCCATTTGCGCCACCCAGCTGGGGGCGGCGGGATCGGTCACCTGGGTCCGCAGCGCGGCGGCATAGGTTTCCGCCAGAGCATTGTCGTGCAGCACATGCCGCGCCGCGAACACCGCGTGCACCTGCCAAGGCCAGCGCTCGTTGGGCCGCTCCTGAAAGCGTTGATAAATCCACCCGAGCATGCTCTTGCGCTGCTCCGGGGTGCCGCTTTCCGCGAAGTGGCGCGCGGCCAGCAGCAGAGGATAGCGGCTGTCGGCATCGAGATCGGTGGACAGGTCGAGCCAGCGAATGACGGTGCTGCGGTCCATGGCGGCCACCGGAGTCGCGCGGCCCAATGAAACATTGAAGTTTTGTAGAAACAGGTCGGCCAGGTAGCCGGCTAAGGCGTTTTCACCCAAGCTCGATGCCCGCACAAGTGCAAGCCGCGGCGGCGTGTCGAGATCGCCGACATCAGTCCAAGCGGGCGGATTGAGGCGCTGAAATAGCACATTGGCGGCGAGACACGTGCCAAGCAGCAGCCATGCACGACCTCGCGCAACAATGCGCTGCCTACTCATACTTGTTTGCGCCGTAGTTCGACGCTGGCCGCTGCGCCAAGCAATGCAAGGTAAATCACCCCTTGCAGTAATCCCGGTGCAAAGCGGATGGCGCTGCCCGTGAGCCAGGCAGTATCTGCAAAGCGGTCCATCCGCGGCAGCAGGTAACTGGCAAGCTCGATGTACCAAGCATCGAAGCGCTCGAGTGCCGAGCCTTCGCTCGCACCCATGTTGGTGCTGAGCAAAACCAGTAAGTAGCTGATTCTTGCAAACAGATACAGGCAGCAAAAAGCGAGCATGGCAGTGACCACCCGACCCAGCACCAGCGCCAGCAACAGGGCAACGCTGGCGACGAGCACGGCTTCAATCGCGAAACTCAAGGTCCATGCCAGTCGCCCCGGAGTTCCCGCAAATCCGAGCAACGGCAGTCCCGCCGCGATACCGGAGATGGCTGCCACCGCCGCCCACCCCAGCCACTTGCCGACCGCATACTGCAACCGGGTCAACGGTAGCGCGAGAAAATGCTCGACCAGACGCTCGTGCAAGTCGCGCACCGTATTGGCGATGATCGATTGCGCGATGAGCAGCACGATACTCAAGCGCACGATCACGGCATAGGTAACCACGGCGGCGCGCGCTTGCTCGGTGAGCACGATGCGCTCCATGAAAAGCGCGAGGCAGAGCCCGATTGCAATCGCGGCAATCACCGACTTGCCCACTGCCGTGCGTCTGGCCTCCAACAGGGTCAGTCGTGCAAGTCCCGCCATGGCGCGCGGACCCGACAGCATCATTGCACCTGCCATGCCAGCATCAACTGGTCCGCCACCGCCCCCCAGGAAACCCACGATACGAGATCGTCGAAACGGCCTGCGGCAGCCGCGGTACCTGAGGGGTCGCGCATGATAAAGGTGCGCGGCACAGCCGGCGCGCCCAACTGGCCGTAATTCTGCTTCTCGTCGGCGGAGTTGCCGAGGGCATCATTGCCGGTGGCTCCCTGCGACCAGATCACCGCAGCCACATTCAATGCCAGCGCGTTGGCATTGCCGCCGCAGCGATTGCCGGCGGCAACGATGCCGGCCGACGAACGGCACACGAACAAACCGTTGTTGGCGGCGAGCGCCGTGCCAACGGTGGCGCGCGCCGCTCCGCCGAGTGATGCAGTGGTGAGCGCGTAGGGCTGAGCTGTGCCGACGAGCAGCGCCACGGAGTAACGGATCGCACGTGGGTAATCCAGCACGCCAGCATCATCGTGCGTGCTGCCATCCGCCCAACCGTCATTGAGCAGCCCATTGGCGTCGAGATTCGGCAAGCCGAGCGAGACCGCCGGAAGCAAGCCGGCGGCCACCGTGCATTGACCGATGCCGGTCATCGACTCCTGGCCATTGCTGCCGACGACAGCGGGGCAGGGAAGCCGGCCGTTGGCGATCACGAAGGAAATGATCGCATCATTGGCTTGCTGCAAAGCCGTGCGGGTATCCGTCAGTTGACGCTGCTGCACCTGCTGCGACAGGGCCAGCGCAAATCCCGTGAGTACCAAGCCCAAGATGACCATGGAAATGGCCAGCTCAACCAATGTGAATCCGCGGGTGTGTTTCATGCTCATGGTATCCCGTACATACGGTCATCGTAGTTGGCGGTCAGAGGAGTCCCCGCGGCATCGAACGGCGGCCCGGCCAGGTTGCTGGCGCTGTCGAGAAAATCCGCCAACGAGCCGCTTCCCAGCGGCGCCTGCGGCGCGCCTTTCGAGGCGGCATATGGCGCACTTTGTATCGCTCGCCCGGGGCTGAACAGCACCGCGTTGTAGCGCTGCGCGGCGCCGCCCAGCCGTATGCCGGGCGCGAGGCAGCGCGGTGCCGACGCGCTGGCGATGCAGCCGGGATCGACTGCGTAGATGAAGTAAGACCCCCAGCCCGCGGCGGTGAGCCAGGCTGGGTAATTCAAAGCACCGCCGCAGTTCAAGGCCTGCGGCAGCAAACCGAAGCGCGAATGCAGTGCGCAGCTCGAGGCGAGCGGCGTCGAGGGATAGTCGCCCGAATAGGGCAGGTAGCCGTTGCCGGTGCGGAAGGCGCTTAGCGTGTTGAGGACGGCAAGCCGCGCGCGTTGCTCCATCGCCTCGAAATATTCGCTCGCCGTGATATAGATCAAATGATCGTTGAATCGAAACGGCGTCGAGTAGTAGGACGGCGGCGGGCTCAAGCTCGTGCTCGCGGGCGCGTCGATGAAGGTCCAGTTCAAACCGCTGGCGACCGTATAGGCGGCATTGTTGTAAGTCCCGGGAACGCAGGGCGCGGGACAACCGGCCGCCACCGTCAAGCCTTCGAGGTAGGCGGCCGGTGCATGATCGATGGGCGCGCTGCGGGTCTGCCCATTGTTCACGGGGGGCCCAGGAAGGATCAGCACGATGGCTACCTCCGCCGACAGCAAATTACCGCGAGCGTCGACCACGCGCAGCCAGGGAAACGGCACTGTCGTACCGCAGCCGCCGGTATACGCGCTGCTCAACATGAGCGGATTCAAATTTGCGAGGCAGGCTGACGCAACGACGAGATTGGCCGACATGAATATCCACGGCACTTCGCCCAACTGGTCATCCGGAGTGCTTGGGCCTTGCAGACCAAAGCTGAGCCAGGGGAAGCGGCCGAAGCAGCGCACATTGAGCGGCGCTGCAAAGGTATTCGGATCGATGAGCGCCTGGCCTGGGGCCCAGGTTCGCGTCGCACATCCCGGTTTGCTCAAGCCGTCGAAGCCGCTCCCGGCGACCACCGGCAAATCGGGTGTGAGCAAAATCTGTCCCAATCGACGGCCCGGCACCGTATCCGCCCCCGGGTTCGCGGCATGTGCCAGGATGGCCGCCTTCGCGTCCATGAGCGTTTGATATCCGCGGCCGCCGGCCGCGTTATGCACTTGCCACAGCGTCAATCGCGGCGCGAGCACGATGGTCAGGATTACGATCATCGTGAGAATCAATAACAGCGCCGCGGCGCCTTGCTGATGGTGCGGTCCGGATTTGTGTGCTGCGCGAAGCGGCATGTGCGGGCGCTCCAATCTAGCGCCGCGCCACGGATCCGGCGGGAAGCAAGTCTTGTATCGCGCCGCTCGCAGGATCTATCGCCTGTCCGGGCCGCACCAGACGCGGCGCGCGTCGATCATCGCGCAGCCATACACTGCCCGCACGATCGGTCCAGGCCGATTTGAATCTGGCCGAATTCTCGATCGCAGTGCCGTTGACCCATACCGCGCGGCCTTGAGTACTCGAGCTTATCGCGCCGTTGATCTCCAAGCGTTCAGCGCGAGCCGTGCCGGCACTCGGCGCGTCCGTTGCCGGCGTCTTGTCGGCGTAGCGGTGACGCCGTTCGGCCGGCGAGAAAAAAATTCTGCCGATGCGGATTTTGCCGCTCCTTTGCACCGTGCTCCGCGACGGGGCGTCGTGCAAAGACGCATCGACTGGCGGGGCCGCTTCGCATAAGGCCGGCGATAGCGCCACCAACAGTGCAAGCCACGGCCAAAGGCGAGCTTTCGCGGTCATGGCTTGGGTTCCAGAGCGTTGGCGCTAACAGCGGCGTCAGTGGGCGCGAATTCATACCAGACCACGTTGCACCGCACCGCAAGCGGCTCCATGTTCAGGCCCGACTCGCGATCACGGCTCAGCGAGCAGCCTTCCGCGGCACTCGTGCCCGGCAGCCGAGTTTCTATCGATTTCATGAGTTCGACGAACTCATCTTCATCGTCGACCTGCGCGGTAAATTCGAGCGGATGCGCAATGATTCGAAACGCGCTGAGCTCGGCGCTTTCCGCTCCCGTGTAAGGAACATCCTTGCCGATCACATAACCAGCGACGGCGCCGTCTTCCGGTCCACGGATGGCGGCCTCAAACCAGTCGCCCGCGGCAGCGCGATCGAACCGCTGCATCGATCCTTCGCGGACCAATCGGTTGTAAGGGGCTATATATTTTTCCGTAAGCGCGCGGCGCTCGTTGGCCCGCTCGACGTGTGCTCTGGCGATCCTTATGTGCTGTGCGGCGAGGTCGTCGCGGTGTTCCGCCGCGCTGCGCCGGGCGCGCATGATTCCTATCAGCAAAATGCAGACGATGAGCGCAGCGACGCAATACTTGATTGTGGCGGCGAGCGCGGCGGCGGTGTAGCGCGAGGATTTCGTGATGCTCACGGCTTCGCACCGACGGCAACCGTTGCAGTCACGCTGAATTGCGGCTGCGCCGCGGCGCTATCATTGGGTTTGCTGCTCAAACTCCCTTCCGGAGCCACGTCGAAGGGCAGCTTCTCGATGTTTCCTGCGCCGCCGAGTTGCCGGCCGATTGCCGCCGCCAGACCCGCAACCGCGGCATTCGATCCAGCCTTATGCAGATGCGCGTTGATGTGTCCTCCGACCCGCACCAGGATGGCTCCAGGCGCCGCGCCCACTGGCGGGGCGGCATACGACCATTCCAATAGATCAATGTCGAGATCGGGAAACGGCGCCAGCGCCGCCGCGATGGCCTGCATGAGACCTGCGGCGTCGATATTGCGCATCAACAACCGGTCGCGCGTTTGCACCGTGGCGCGCAACTGCTCGACGTCGAGGTCCGCCGTGGGAGTCATCTGCTCGCTGTCTTTGGCAGTGGCGTCAAAATGTGCGGCGATCATTTCTCCGGTGCTGGCATGCGCAGCGCTTTCCCGGGTGGCAGCTTCGGTGAATGCCACGTAGCCCACGCTCGCCAGTGCGATTGCAGCCGTCGCGCCGAGAGCCGCGGTGCGGTAGGCAGCGCGACGGCCGGCATCTTGCAGCGTTAACTTCGCGGCGCAGCCCAATCCATGCGAACGCAGCGCGGCGCGATTGAAGAGCAACCACGCCGAGTTGGCGGCGTCCAGCAGCTCGGCGGGGCCGTACGGCGCCAGGTCGCGGGGACGGATCTGCAGCGGCTGAACAATCAGCGGGTTGTCCGACGGCACGTTGAGAACATTCGACGACGGTTCGGCATCGATGACTGAAATGTGCAGGGCGCGATGACGGCCATCCACACCCCACAACCGCGTCATGGTCAAATATTGCAGCGTCTTTTCGATTTCCTGCGCCACTTGCGAATCGGCGGAATTCGAATGAACGCAAAGGCGGGAGAATCGCAGGCCTGAGGGCGACACGAACGCATGCCGATACCCTGCCGCGGTGCGCATCACCACCAGCGCATCCGCTCCGGACGGAATATTCAAGTCGCCGATGAGCGCCGGCATGAGCGCTCCAAGGCTGTACAGTCCGCGGACGTTCAACGCGCGCCGCTCCAACGCACCGAGCCAGGGCGCCAGGGTTTCCGGGTTGATGAGAGCGTACAAGATGCGCGTTGTGGTTCGCGACCGGCGCCGCGCCAGATTGCGTATGAAGGCGTAGCGGCGGGCGCGGTGCGGCACGACGGCTCGATAGTCCGTCGACCGGTAGCGCTGCTCCAGCTTGCGGTTCAACAGCAGCTTGAGATCGCGGCGCGACACATTTGGCACCGTCTCCGCCTGGTACGCTTCGGCCTGGGTATCCGTGATCACGAAGTACCGGTCATGCGGATACCGATCCAGGTGCGACTCGAAATGCCGCAGGCTCGCGGCAAGCGCGTCGCTATCCAATGCGGCATTGCGCGGCGTCGACATCTCCGCGACGATCTGAAGACCGCCACTGTCGCGATAACATGCAACCGACGCGCCGGTGATGTAGATGTATTGGTCGCAGCTCTTCATATCTTCAGCTTCGAGATCGTGTCGTACAGCGGCCCGAGCATCGAGAGAATCAGCCACCCAAGTATGGATCCCATGAATACCGTAAGAACCGGTTCGACCAGCGCCTGCACGTTTTTGATGGAATCGGCGATTTCTCGATCGTAGAAATAGCTGACGTTGGCCAGCGATTTATCGAGCTCACCGGTCGACTCGCCGATGCGCAGCATGCGGACCACCAGTTTCGGAAACAGGTTCGCCGCTTCGAAAGACTCGGCAATGGTCAGACCATCCGCGATCTTCGCCTGGGACGCGATGACCGCGCGGTAAATCATGCGGTTGCCCGCCGCGCCGGCCGACAATTCCAAGGCGGTGAGCACTGGAATGCTGGATGCGTACAACATGCCGAGAGTGGAGGAAAAACGCGCCAGCGAAATTTTTTGCAGTGTCGGCCCTATCAGAGGAAGACGCAGCTTGAGGCCATCGAAGTCCGCGCGCAGGCCTTCGGATGCAAAGCGCAGCAGCAGACCCATGGCTACGCCAATCGTGGCCGGCACCGCCAGCAGCACCCACCAATGGTTGACCAGGAAGTTGGAGATGGCGAGCAGGATCTGCGTTTGCAGCGGTAGATGGCCGCCTGTCATGGAGCGAATGAAGCCCGAAAGCTGCGGCACCAGGTAGATCATGAGAAACAAAAACACTGCGATGATCACGGTCATGCCGAAAGCCGGATAGATCAGCAGCTTCCTGAAGCTGGAGCGCAGTTCGTCGCGCCATTTCAGCGAATCGGCGAGCCTGCGGAAGGTCTCCGGGATGTTGCCGGATTGCTCGCCGGCGCGAACCAGCGCAATGAAGGTTCGATCGAACACCCTGGGGTAGGCGGCAAGCGCATCCGCGAGTCCCGTGCCCGACTGGATTGCCGAGACGACGGCGCCCAGGATGACGCGAAACCGCGGGTGTTCAACATCATCGATCAAATCCTGCAGTCCCTCGAGAAGCGATATTCCGGCGCGGGTCACCTGGGAGAGGTGCAGACAAAACGTGATGAGATCTTTCGGCGTGGGGCCGGCGCCCCAACCGCTGGGCACCGCTATCGGCCTGACGTGAGCCTCGATCAAATCCAGCCGAACCTGCGCCAGGCGCGCCTCGAGGTCCGGCAGGTTGAGCGCTTCGGTCTGGCCGCTGCGTATCTGGCCCGAATCGCTTACCGCTCTGTAGCGATAGATAGTCATAAGGAGTTCAACGTGCCTCGAGCGAGGTAAGATCGATGGTGCGTGCGATCTCACTCAAGGTCGTGGTCCCGTCCAGTACTCTGCGAATCGCGTCCTGAGCCAGCGTTCGCGCGCCCTTCTGCGTTGCGACGCTGCGCAGTTCCCGCAATGTGGCTCTGCGCGCCACCAATTCATCCAGATCCGCATCGAATCGCACCACCTCCATGAGTGCGATGCGCCCGAAGTAGCCCTGCTGTTCGCAGGCCTCGCAGCCCACTGCATCGAACAGCGGTTGCGGATCGTCGGCATTGAGTCCCAGCAGCCGAGTCTCTGCTGGATTCGGCTGATAAGGCCGTTTACAACTGCTGCACAGGCGCCGCACCAAACGCTGGCCAATCACGCCGACCATGTTGCCGGCAAGAATTTCCGGATTCAGGCCCAGATCCTGCAGCCGTGCCATCGCTCCCAGCGCCGAGTTCGTGTGCAGCGTGCTGAATACCTGGTGCCCGGTCATCGCGGCCCGCAATGCCATCGAGGCGGTATCGGAGTCGCGGACCTCGCCCACCAGAATGATGTCCGGATCCTGGCGCATCATCGAACGAATGCCGGATGCGAAATCGATTTTCAGTCCCTCCGCCAGACTCGTCTGCCGGATCATCGGCATCGGGTATTCCACCGGATCTTCCAGGGTCATGATGTTGACCCCTTCGCTGTTGAGCGCCTTGAGAATGGAATACAGCGTGGTGGTCTTGCCGCTGCCGGTGGGCCCGGTGACCAACAAAATGCCGTCGGGGCGCCTGATCATGAGCTGCAGTGCTTCGAATTGATCCGGCGCCAGGCCCAGTGCGTCCAGGGCGACCAGGCTCTGAACTTTGTCGAGAATGCGCAGCACCACGTTTTCTCCGTAGGTGGTTGGCTGCGCGGCAACGCGGAAGTCGATGTAGCGGCCCTGCAAGTGCAGGCTGATGCGCCCGTCCTGGGGTGCCCGCGATTCCGCAATATTCATGCCGGACAGTACTTTGATGCGCACCAGCATCGCCGACCAATACTTGAAGTGCAGCGCGCGGATTTGCCGCAGCACGCCGTCGATGCGGTAGCGAATGCGCACGAAACCCTGCTCGGGCTCGAAGTGGATATCGCTGGCGCGGCGCGACACGGCGTCGCCGACGATCGCATCGATGAGCCGGATGATCGGCTGGGTATAGCCGCCGTCGGCGGTGGTGATGCTCGAGTAGTCGACCTCGCCGGTTTCGATTTCATTCAAGATGCCGTCGATCGACAATTCGTGGCCGTAGAATCGATCGATCGCCCGTGTCACCTCGGCTTCCGAGGAGATGCGCGCCTCGGTGGTGAATTCGCCGTGCAGCATCTCGTTGAGTTGATCGAGAACTACGACGTTGTTCGGATTCCCGACCGCCACGGTGAGGACCCGCCGGATTCGATCCAGCGCCACCGGCAGCACACTGAAGCGGGTTGCAAAACTCTTCGGTACCAGCGCGAGCGCCGCGGGATCGGCCACGACCCGGGACACATCGATATCGCTTTGCCCGAGATTTTCCGACAGCGCTTCGCGCAGCGTAGCTTCACTGACGAAGCCGAGGCGCACCAGGGTTCTGCCCAGAGGTTCGCCGTTGCGCTTTTGTTCGAGGAGCGCGATTCTGAGCTGGTCTTCGCTCAGGATGCCGCGCTCGCGCAAAATCTTCCCGAGCTGGCGGCGCGGTGCGGTCGTGGCTTTCGCCGCCGTGAGTTTCACGGCGTCGCCCATTGGGGCGGCGGCCGCTGCGGCGGTCTTGGCGCTCATGGCGCTGCCCGGGGGGTCGCCGGCTGCACCTCGATACGCGCCTGCAACTGGCTGATGCGCGCCTCGATGGCGCGCACGTCGATCTGCGCGGGCCGCAGCTTCGCGAATGCGAGCGCTTGCGCGTAGTAAGTCAGCGCGGCGGCGGCACTGTGGTTTTGATCGAGGCTGGCCGCGAGGTTGAAGGCCAGGTTGGCATCACCGGGATCCATCGAGAGCGCAGTGAAATATTCCTGAGCGGCATCGGCCCAGCGTCCGTCGCCGGCATACACCCCAGCCAGCGCGGCATGCAAAGCCGGGCGCCGCTCGTTGTCCCCGGCGATCATGACTTTCAGGCGGCTTTCGTTCGCCTCGGTTGAGGTCGGGTCGTGATTCAGGATCGTCAGCGCGGCTGTAGCGTCCTGGTTCCCGGGTTCGAGCCTGAGCACTTTCGCGTACGCCGCCGCGGCCAGCGTCGAGTTTCCGGCGCGCGCGGCCGCGCTCGCAGTTCCCAACAGGGCGTCCACGTTATTGGGGTCAAGATCCAGCGCGGAACTATATTCGCGCTGGGCAATGGCGACATTGCCGGATGCCAGCGCGCGGTAGCCGGCCTCAATGTGTTTATCGATCGACGCGACGCCTGCCGACGGGGTCACCGAAAACGACCGTTGCGGCGGCATGGACGGGTTGGGCACGGCGGCGCCCACCTCGGTCGCGGGTGAAACCGGTCGGGCGCGTATTGCGGCCGGCAGCACCACGTCCTCGTGCAGGTCGATTTCCGGGGCGCCGCCCACACCGGAAAATTGACTCGCCGGCCGGGTAGGTACTTGAACAGCACTGGGGTTCGAGCGCATCGCCGGCTGGCTGGTGGCGGCCGGCGGGCTTTCCGCCGCTTCGGGATAGCTGATCTGATTCGAATTTTTGTGCAGCAGCGATTTGCCGACCATGACGACGATGACTACCGCGACCGCCGCCGCAAGCATCGCCGCATACCTGCGCGCGGGCGACCCCGCGAGCGGCGCCGCGGGCGACAGCGCTGGCGGCAGGCCGGACGGCATTGCTGCGGCGACGGCGTGCCCATTCGGGGGATTGCGCGAGGCAGCGGCCTCGCGCGCCACCGCGGCGACATCCGGCGCATCCGCGGTATGCATGGCGGACACGTCAGAGGGGCCGGCCTCGAGCGTCAGGGCGCTGCTCGCTGCCATTTTCGCGGTGAGAATCTTCAGAGTCTCGCGGCCGTCGAGCGCCTCCTCGCTGGATTCGGCGGATGACGGCGCGCTTGATTCCCTGGTTTTCAGCGCGTCGAGCAGCAGGCTCATGGCATCGAGCTCATCGGCGTGCCGATGCTTGGCGGCTTGCCACTGACGAGGCCGCTGGGTACATCGTCGCGCTCCGCAATGCTTTTGTAGTCATGAAAATCGCCGTCCAAGCTGGCATCGCGGATCACGACAGGACGCAGGAAAATGACGAGTTCGCTCTTGGTATGTGTGTCGTTCCTGTACTTGAACAGATTGCCGAGCCACGGAATGCGCCCCACGAACGGAACTTCATCGCTCGATTTATTGATGACGTCCTGCATCAGGCCGCCCATCACGGCGATATCGCCGCTTCTTACGCGCAGCAGGGATTCGATTTCGCGGGTCTGAATTTCAGGAATTTGGCTGACGACGTTGGCCTGGGCCAATGCCGGATTGGGATCATTGACGTAATCCAGGATGCGGGAAATCGTCGGCCGTACATCCATGCTGACCATGCCGGTTTCGTCGATTGAGGGCGTGACGCTCATGACGAAGCCAACCGGCACGGTGGCGGGTGTCGAGGTGTAGGTCACGATCGGTTGGGTACCGACCGTGGTTCCCGGTGTGACCTGCACGTTGATGGTGAAATAAATGCGGTTGTCGACCACCTTGAGAAATGCGGTTTGATTGTTGAGGACGCTGAGTTTGGGGCTCGACAACACCTTGACGGTGCCGAATGATTCCAGCAGCGACACGGCAGCCGACACATTGCCCAGGAAACTTCCGGGTGCGCTCACGTATTGCAATACCAGCATGCTGGGATTGGGCAGGGGCGTCGTGCTGGGCGGATAGGTAATGCCGCCGGGGCCGCTGCTCGGAACGCTGCCGCCCGGCAAGGGAGCGGGACCCATGGGTTGCTGGGTGGCTTTAAAGCTGCCGGAGTTGAGCTTCTGCCAGTTGATGCCCTGCTGGTACTGATCCGAGAGTTGTACCTCGGCAACGGTGGCCTCGATCAACACCTGGCGGTGGGCTGAACGCAGCATCATGTCCAGGTACTGTTGTACGCGCTCGTGCTGGCGCCCTGTGGCGCGAACCACAAGCAGACCGGTTTCCGCATTGGCGACGACGAAGCTCGCGTCGGGCGCAGCCGCCGCCGGACTTGCGGCGGAGAGCTGCGGACCGCCGCCATTTGTGCCGGCGGTGAGCGGGGTGTTGTCGCCGACCAGCGCCTTGACGTTCTGCGTCAGCGAACGCCAGAATTGATTGCGCGTATTGCTGGTCAGCTGCGCGGTAGAATTGTTGTTGGTGGTATCGCCGCTGCCGCCGCCGCCCGAACTGCCGCTGGCGCCGCCGGCCCCAATCGTTACCTGGCCGTTGGAGCCCGCCTGTATTTGCGTCGAAATATTGCTCGCCGATTTCGATTCGCGCTCGATGTTCACATAGTCGATCTTGTACTGGCGATCGTACGGTGTGTCGGCTTTGACGACGATGCTCGAATCCTTGAATTCGTAGCGCATGGCGACCTGCTCCGCAATTCGACTGAGGATCTGCGGCAGGGTCTGATCGATCGCGATGAGGGTGACTTGGCCGACCACTTTCGGGCTGATGTCGAGGCTTAAGTGGGCGTCGCGCGCCAAAACAAACAGCACATCGGCCACCGGGACGTCGCGGACCGTCACGTTGAAGGTTTCGCTCTTGCCGCTCTGGCGAGGCGGCGGCGGCATGGGCGGCGCGGCGTTCGGCTGCAGGGCCATACCCGCCGGCTTGTCCGCAGCCACCGCGGCTGCGGGCACACCCTTGGTGTGCGGCGTAGCCGCGCAACTCGTGACCATTGTCGCAATCAGTGCGCACGAGATCCCGAGGCCGTATTTCCTCGTGTTTCGCATACGCGACGCGTTTCCATGCTGCCGCTCAATCACAAATCGTCTCCCATTAATCCATTGCCTGCTATCGGCCGGCGCCGGCGGGACTTGACATAGGGAGGGGGGCGGATTTCGCCGAAAACCGCGTTTGCCTCCCAAGTCATCGCCTCGTTCAGGCAGTATCGGCTGCAGTGGGCGGACCAGAAGAGCGGCAATGGCAAACGCTATCGATTTCAATGGGGTCGGCAAACGCTTCGGCGGCCACGCCGCGCTGCGTGCGGTGAGTTTCGCGGTGCCGTCCGGCTCGATATTCGGACTCGTAGGATTGAACGGCGCCGGCAAGACCACGCTCATCAAAAGTTTGATGGACTTCTCGTTTCCGGACTCCGGCGAGGTACTGATCTTTGCGCAGCCTGCGACCGACGCAATGTCGCGCGGCGCGGTCGCTTATCTGTCTGAGCGCTTCGTTCCGCCCGCCTATCTCACCGGTCTCGAATATCTGCAAATGATGTCGCGGCTCTACGGAGTGGCCTGCGACGATCAGCGCATTGAAGCAGCGGTAGCCGCCATCGACCTCGATGTAAAGTACCTCACGAAACGCGTCGGTTCCTATTCCAAGGGTTCCGGACAGAAGCTCGGCATAGCGGCGGTGCTGCTTTCGGAACAGCGGCTGCTGGTGCTCGATGAACCGATGAGCGGCCTCGATCCGCGCGCTCGAGCCTGCCTCAAGGTGCAAATCAAGGCGGCACAGCGGCGGGGTGCGACAATTCTGTTCAGTTCGCACTCCCTGGCTGACATCGATGAGCTGTGCGATTCATTTGCCGTGTTGCACGAGGGCGCCATCAGATTTCTGGGCGCCGCCGCGGACTTAAGATCGCGCACCGGCGAAGCCACTCTGGACGCCGCATTTCTGAAGATAATCGAGGAACCACTGCCCTGACGATCGTCTCGCCAGCTGCAATTCTGCGCGCTAAACGACTCTTGAAAATCGCTGAACCGCGCGGCCGCGGGCTTTGGCTGCTTCCTGTTCGCGGTTCTTTGCCGGGGCAGTCGTTTGCAGGGACCGAAGCAGCGTGCGCGAAGCGGCTTCTATTTCATCGACGGCGAGGAGAAACGCCGGCTCATTTGATTTCGAGGGGCTGTGGAATCCGCTGACCTTGCGCACGAACTGCAGCGCGGCGGCACGAATTTCATCGTCGCTGACCGGTGGTTCGAAGTTGAACAGGGTTCTGATGCTTCTACACATGTGACTTCCTGGTGAGTGCCCGGGTGTCTTTAATATATCGCCGCTGGCGGGGGAAGCGCAGGTGCCGCTGGCCTTGATCGGCACACCCTTATAAATCAATTACATATGGCCGGACCGGCATCGCGAAAGACTGTTGGCGGGAGCGACATTCAGGCGCGCCGCCGGCAATTGTTTCAGGGTGCAAAATTTGAACTGATGCGATACAAGGGCCCCACCCTTCAGGAAGCTCAATGGACGAACTCAAGCGCAGCACTCCGCTTCGAAATCGCAAAGGCGCGCCGACCAATAGTCCGCCGGCATTTGATCCGCTGCGCTTCGTGGCGAGGCTTGAGGCCGCAAAATCCCGCGAGGCATTGATTGCGGAGCTCGCCTATTTTCGCGCGCAGAGCCGCGGTTTCGAGCCGGGCCACGAAGTCGAGGATTGGCTGGCGGCCGAGGCAGAAATCGAAAAGCGCAACGGACCGAAGCCTGAGCGCTGATCGTCGCGCTGGCACTCGCCGAACGGAACACTTAATCTGTTCGCCGGCTCTCTTCGAAGGATAGTTTTTGTACCTGCCTGCACAATTCAATGAGACCCGCGCCGACGTGCTGCATGCACTCATGCGTGCCCGGCCGCTCGCCACTCTCGTAACATCGTGCGAGTCCGGGCTCGTCGCCAACCATGTGCCGCTGCAGACGCTGGCGGAGCCGGCTCCGCTCGGTTCGCTACGCGGTCATATAGCTCGCGCCAATCCTTTGTGGCGCGAGTACGCCCAAGACAGCGAAGCGCTGGCGATCTTTCAAGGGCCGGACGCTTACATCTCGCCGTCGCTCTATCCTTCCAAGATGCAGAGCGGGGAGGTGGTTCCGACCTGGGATTACGCGGTGGTGCATGTGCACGGAACACTGCGGTTCATCAATGACATCGAGTGGCTGCATAGCTTCGTGGCCGGATTGACCGCAACACATGAGGCATCGCGCCCTGAGCCCTGGAAGATCGGCGACGCGCCCCGGCAATACGTCGAGAAAATGTTGCACATGATTGTCGGATTCGAATTCTCGATCGTGAGATTGACGGGCAAGTGGAAAGTGAGCCAGAACCGGCCTGCGGCGGACCAGCTAGGTGTGGTGCAGGGTTTGCAGAGCTCGGGCGACGCGGATTCGCGCGAAATCGCGGCCATGCTCGCTGCCCGCAGCCGCTAGTTCGTTATCGACCAAACGCCCGATGAAATGGTCCGTACTCGATCAGTCCCCCGCGTCCGCGGGCAGCACCCAGGGTGCTGCGATCCGCGAATCGATCGCGCTGGCGCAACTTTGCGATCAATTGGGCTACGAGCGCTACTGGGTGTCGGAGCATCACAACAGCGCCAGCATCGTCGGTACGGCACCGGAAATTCTAATTGCGGCAATCGCCGCCACCACGCGACGCATTCGCATCGGCAGTGCCGGCGTGATGCTGCCCCACTACTCTGCTCTCAAGGTGGCGGAGCAATTTCGGGTAATCGAGGCCATCGCGCCGGGGCGTATTGACCTGGGCGTGGGCCGGGCTCCGGGATCCGACGCCTTGACCGCACATGCTCTGAACCCGCATGCGAATGCCGCGGAAGAATTCCCCCGCCAGGTGCAGGAACTGCAGCATTGGGTATCGGGAATTGAACTGCCTGCCGGCCACCCTTACCGCAGCATCATGGCGCTGCCGACCGGTGCCACCAGTCCGCAATTGTGGATTTTGGGAAGCTCGGCCTACGGCGCTCAGCTGGCGGCGCATTTTGGCCTGCCCTATGCGTTCGCTTACTTCTTCAGCGAAGGTGCGGGCGTCGACGAAGCGCTCGCTCTGTATCGCCGAAACTACCGGCCGAGCGAGCGCTACCCCAAGCCCCGCGCGACCATTTGCGTTTGGGCATTGGCTGCGGACACGCACAGCGAAGCGCAGCGGCTGTTGATGACCCGGGAGTATTGGCGAGCCGGGTTCGAGAAGGGGCTGCGAATGCCATTGGCCTCGCCCGAAGATGCGGCTGCCCACCCCTATACACAGGCGGAGCGGGCCATGATCGAGAAGCTCCGCGGCATCGCGATGGTGGGCACGGCTCCCCAAGTCGCAAACCAGCTGCTTGCACTGGCGGCAAGACTCGAGCTGGACGAAATCGTGATCAACACCTGGACCTTCGACCCGCAGGCGCGACGGCACTCTTACGCCCTGCTCGCCGATGCATTCGGCTTAAGACACCCGGACCGGAGGACGCATGACGGTCATTGAGACCAGCCGCTTGCAGCTGCGCGAACTCGAATTTGGCGATGCCAATTTCATACTGGAGCTGGTGAACGAGGCCGACTTCATCCGCTACATCGGCGACAAGGGAGTAAGAACGCTGCAGGACGCGCGCGACTACATTTCCAGTGGTCCGATGGGCAGCTATCGCCAAAACGGCTTTGGCTTGTATGCGACGTGCTTTCGCGACGGCACGCCGATCGGGATTTGCGGCTTGGTCAAGCGCGAGGGATTGAGCGAGCCGGACGTCGGATTTGCGTTTCTGGCGCGTCATTGTTCGCAAGGATATGCCGTAGAATCGGCGGGCGCGGTTCTGGATCACGCTGGCCGTGTTCTCAAAATCCCGCGCATAGTCGCCATTACTTCGGCGGAGAATTACAGCTCGATCGCGGTATTGGAGAAAATCGGACTCTCGTTCGAACGGATGATACGGCTTGCCGAGAATGGCCCGGACCTCAAACTTTTCGGTCCGGCTTAAGATCGAGCGCCATTCATGAACACCGGACATCGCAGGAGTTTGCCATGCACCCATTTCCACATCACTACGCCGTTAACGCCTCCATTCGTCCCGACGGCGACGTGCCGCTGTCCACCGAGGGCGTACGCGTCATCGAATCCTCGTCGCCGAAGGAATTCGACGGTCCGGGAAATCAATGGTCGCCGGAAGGGCTGCTGACCGCCGCGGTGGCGGACTGCTTTGCCTTGAGCTTTCGCGCCATAGCCGCGGCGTCCAAGTACGCCTGGCACAGTCTCGACGTGCGCACCCAAGGCACTTTGGATCGTGTGGACGGCAAGATGCGCTTCACGCGCTTCGACACCCACGCCAAGCTGCAGGTTGCCGCCGGCGCGGACATCGAGCGGGCGAAGCGTCTGCTGGAAAAATCCGAGGCCACCTGCCTGGTGGCCAATTCACTCAACAGCGAACGGCACCTGACGCTGGAGGTCGCAGTCGGCCAGAAAACTTAAGGGTCCTTGAAGGGCCTTAAGTTCGCTGTTGAGCGCTCGACGGAGCCTTAGTCGTCCATCAAGAAGCTGCGCAGCTGCTCGCTGCGGCTGGGGTGACGCAGCTTGCGCAGCGCCTTCGCTTCTATCTGCCGGATCCGCTCACGGGTGACATCGAACTGCTTGCCCACTTCTTCCAGCGTGTGGTCGGTATTCATGTCGATGCCGAAGCGCATGCGCAAAACCTTGGCTTCCCGCGGCGTCAGCTGCGCCAGCACCGAATGCGTGGTCTCGCGCAACGACTCGGTGGTCGCCGAATCGATCGGCGATGACACCGAGGTATCCTCGATGAAGTCGCCAAGGTGCGAATCCTCGTCGTCGCCGATCGGCGTCTCCATGGAGATCGGTTCTTTTGCGATCTTCAGAACCTTGCGAACCTTGTCCTCGGGCATCTCCATGCGCACCGCGAGCTCTTCGGGCGTCGGTTCGCGTCCCATCTCCTGCAGCATTTGTCGCGAAATGCGATTCAACTTGTTGATGGTTTCGATCATGTGCACCGGTATGCGGATGGTGCGCGCCTGGTCGGCGATCGAGCGGGTGATCGCCTGGCGAATCCACCAGGTCGCATAAGTCGAAAACTTGTAACCGCGGCGGTACTCGAATTTGTCGACGGCCTTCATCAAGCCGATGTTGCCTTCCTGAATCAGATCCAAAAACTGCAAGCCGCGATTCGTGTACTTTTTGGCGATCGAGATCACCAGGCGCAGGTTGGCTTCGACCATTTCCTTCTTCGCGCGCCGCGCTTTCGCCTCGCCGATGGACACTTCGCGGTTGATTTCCTTGATCTCATTTATCAGAACGTGAAACAAGCCTTCCAGATCCTTGAGCTTGTTCTGGCGGCGTTCGATCTCATCCTTGAATTTTGCGAGCGGTCCCGAATAGCGTTTCTTGGCCTTGATGTGCTTGTCCAGCCATCGCGTGCTGGTCTCGTTTTTTGGGAACGTGGAAATGAAATCCTTGCGCGGCATGCCGGCCTGCTTGATGCAAAGGAACATGATTTCCTTTTCGAGCAGCCGCACTTCGGTCACATGCTGGCGAAGATTGTCGATCAGCTGATCGAACATCTTGGGCGACAGCTTCAGCTCCATCAATTCGGCGCAAATCTTCTTGCGAATCTTCAGGGTTTTCGGATCCTTGGACCCGAGCTTGTCGAGCGCATTCAGGAACTGATGGTGGACCTTCGCAATGGAGTTGAAGCGCTTCGCTGCTTCCTCCGGATCCGGACCGGTGTCGATGACCTCTTCTTCTTCATCGCCATCGGCCTCATCATCATCGTTGGCGGCTTCTTCGCGTTCGAGCGCCATCATTTTCGGATTCTGCGGCTGCGCGATTTCGTCCGGCGCATTCGGATCGACAAAGCCGACGATCACATCGACCAGCCGCATCTGTCCGGCCTTGACGGTTTCGTAGTGCCGCAGCAGCAGGTCGTAGGTTCCGGGGTAGCTGCCGAGGGCGATCTTGACGGCTTCGAGGCCTTCCTCGATGCGCTTGGCAATGCGAATCTCGCCTTCGCGCGTCAGCAGCTCGACGGTGCCCATCTCGCGCATGTACATGCGAACCGGGTCGGTGGTGCGGCCAAATTCCGCATCGAGATTCGCGAGTGCAGCGGTGGCTTCTTCAACCGCTTCCTCGTCGGGAGCGGCGGTGGCATCGGTTAACAATAATGACTCGGCATCCGGCGCCTTTTCGTACACCGGAATACCCATGTCGTTGATCATGTTGACGATGTCTTCGATCTGTTCAGGATCGACGATCTCGCTCGGCAAATGATCGTTGACTTCAGCGTAGGTGAGGTAGCCCTGCTCCTTGCCGCGCGCTATCAACAATTTGAGTTGCGACTGGCGTTCGTCGGCAATTTGCGTGGCCGTGCCTGCTGGCGCTTTTTTGATCAAGGTACGCCTCATATGAGATTTGGGCATTTTAAAATGCAAGCCGAGCAGTATACGATCGCGGCCATTCCGTAGCCACTTGCTTCGGCACTAGGGGGGGCTCCGGGGGCGGCCCTTGGACTTGAGAAGACCGCTCAATTCGGCCTTTTCCTCATAATTCAAGCCCACTTCACCTGCTTTTTTCAATAATTCATCCATTCTGCGGCCCGGACCGTACTCTTCCAGCAGCCTTTCGACGGCCATTTTCAACTCCTTAGCCGCCGCTTCGGGCGAGGCTACCAAGGGATCGAGCATGGCCAAGGCCGTAAGCCGGCCATATTCGGCGCGATCCCGCCAGCGCTCGAGGAGCATTGCCGTGCTTGGGGCGGCGGCCGCCCGGGCGTGCAGCAGCAGCTCCTTGAGTACCGCAACGCCAGGCATATCGAGGTCGTCGAGCGCCCCAAAATCGCCGACGGCCCCCGCCGCGGCCGGATGGTGCAGCACCAGGGTGATGGCCTGGGTCAACAAATTACCTCGTCCTACGCTGATTCGACCGCGCGGCGCAGGCTTGAGTTCCGGACCATTGCGCCGCACGCGCGTAGGCTCGCCGACGGCGAAAAACTCCTTCAGCGTGTGTGCCGGCATGCCGACTCTCGCGCCAAGCCGGTCAGCGAGCATTTCCCGGTAAATGCCCTCCGGCATGCGCGCAAACAGCGGCTCCGCCAGGGCTTTGAGCTTCGCCCGTCCGTCGACATGATTGAGGTCGACGCCGGCAACGAGCTGCTGCACCAGGTATTCGGACAGCGGCAGGGACTCCTTCAGGCGTTTCTCGAATGCATCCGGTCCCTCTTCCGCGACCAGTGTGTCGGGGTCGTGGCCTTCGGGCAGGAACATGAATTTCAGTTCACGTCCGTCCCGCGCCAGGGGCAGCGCGTTTTCGAGCGCGCGCCAGGCTGCCTGCCTGCCGGCGCGATCGCCGTCGAAGCAAAACACCACTTCGCTGGTCATCTTGAAAATTTTATTCAGATGCTCCTGGGTGGTTGCGGTGCCCAGGGTTGCCACCGCATAAGTGATGCCGGCCTGATGCAGGCGAACCACATCCATGTAGCCCTCCACTATCAGCAGTCTTTTGAAATCCCCGCGCGCCTGGCGGGCTTCGTACAATCCGTACAGCTCGCGGCCCTTGTGAAACAGCGGCGTTTCGGGCGAGTTCATATATTTGGGTTCGCCTTGATCGATAACACGCCCGCCGAATCCAATGACCCTACCGCGCGAATCGCGGATCGGAAACATGAGCCGGTCTCGAAAACGGTCGTAGTAACCGGAGGCATGCTCACCGCTGCGCTCGAGGATGAGGCCCGCTTGCAGAAGCCGGCGCCGTTCCTCCTCGCTCGCGCCAAAGCGCTTGAGCAGCGAGTCCCAGGCATCGGGCGCATAGCCCAAGGCAAATACGCCGCTGGTTTTCGCGTCGATGCCGCGTCCCTGCAGGTAGTTTCTGGCCCTGGAATTGTCGCTCAAGGTTTGCTCGAAGAAACGCGCCGCCCGCAGCATCAGGTCATATAGATCGCCGCTGCCGGGATCCCTGGGGGCTTTGGCCTCGCGCGGCAACTCGAGACCGGCGCGCTGCGCCAGATCCGCCACGGCATCGAGAAACTCCATCTTCTCGTACTGCATGAGAAAGCCGATGACGGTACCGTGCGCGCCGCAGCCAAAGCAGTGATAAAACTGCTTGTCCGCGCTCACCGAGAACGACGGCGATTTCTCGCTGTGAAACGGGCAGCAGGCTTTGTATTCGCGGCCGGCTTTTTTTAGCGGCACGCGCGCATTGATGATTTCGACGATGTCCGAACGGGAAACGAGTTCGTCGAGAAACGAGTCTGGAATACGGCCGGCCATAGACCCTAGGAGCCTGCCTGAGCATTCCTCGCCAAGCCAACCCTTCGGGAGCGGGCAGATTTCGCTTCATCCATCGTTGTCGACTCCTCATTGGGCCTTGACCCAACCACGTCGGCTTCGCCTCGGCTGAAGCGAAATCTGCCACGCTCGCGGCCACGAGGAATGCTCAGGCAGGCTCCTTAGCTTAACCGCCGAGCTTGGCTTTTATTTTCGCCCCGACTGCGCCCATGTCGGCCCGGCCTTGTGCCTTGGCCTTGATGATGGCCATCACCTTGCCCATGTCCTTGACGCTGGCGGCGCCGGTGGCCGCTACGGCCTCATTGATAAGTGAATCGATCTCCGCGTCGGAGAGCGCAGCGGGCAGGTAGCCCTGCAGCAGGGCGATTTCCGCGCTTTCCTTGTCTACCAAGTCCTGCCGGTTGCCGGCTTTGAACTGCACCACCGATTCTTTGCGCTGCTTGATCATCTTCTCGAGAACCGAGAGTACCTGCGTGTCGTCGAGGATGATGCGCTCGTCGACTTCGCGCTGCTTGATGGCGGAAGTGATCATACGAATAACGCCGAGCCGCTCCTTTTCGCCGGAGCGCATCGCCGCCTTCATATCATCGGTAATTCGCTCTTTGAGAGCCATCCTTACGCTACCCGATGCGCCGCCCTAATAGGAGGGGCTGCGGGGCGGGGCGGCCGGCGGCGGGCTGGCAGGTTGTCCCGTGCCGCGCATATTCTCCCGCGACAGACGCTTCAAATGCCGTTTTACCGCCGCAGCCTTTTTTCGCTTACGTTCCTGGGTCGGCTTCTCGTAGAATTCACGGCGCCGCAGCTCGGTGAGAACGCCCGCCTTTTCGCAGGCGCGCTTGAAGCGACGCAGGGCGGCGTCGAAATACTCATTCTCACGAACACGAACGCTGGGCATTCAAACCTCAAAAGTCGGTAACGGCCGCCGATTCGGCGACAGGGGGGCGCATTCTAAAGTGCGTACCCATAAAAGGCAAAAATATGCGCGTTTTAGGCATCGAGAGCTCTTGTGATGAGACCGCGGTCGCCGTTTACGACGGGGCGCTGGGGCTTCTGTCGCATCGGCTTCACAGCCAGATCGCCCTGCATCGAGCCTACGGCGGGGTGGTGCCGGAACTGGCCTCCCGGGACCATGTGCGCCGACTGTTGCCCCTGGTCAGAGAAGCACTCGCCGAAGGCCGTTCGGACCGGTATTCGATCGACGCCGTCGCCTACACGGCAGGACCCGGGCTGATCGGCGCACTGCTGGTGGGCGCCGGCTTCGCGGCCGGTTTAAGCTTAAGTTGGGGGAAACCTGCGCTGCCGATTCATCATTTGGAAGGCCATCTGCTCGCGCCGCTGCTGGAGCCCAATCCGCCCGCCTTTCCGTTCTTAGCGCTACTGGTATCGGGAGGCCATACGCAACTGGTCGATGTGGCGGGCCTCGGCGCTTACCGGATTCTGGGCGAAACCTTGGATGATGCGGCCGGCGAGGCCTTCGACAAGACCGCGAAGCTGCTCGGTCTGCCTTACCCGGGGGGCGCCGCCTTGGCCGCGCTGGCGGAACAAAGCCGCAGCGAGCGCTTCGTGTTTCCGCGTCCTATGCTGGACCGGCCGGGCTTGGATTTCAGTTTCAGTGGCCTGAAGACCGCTGCCCTAGTAGCCTTGCGCGGCCGCGGCCAGGATCCGGGCTTCCGCGCGGATATCGCGCGCGGTTTCCAGGAAGCGGTGGTCGAGACGCTGGCCGAAAAATGCCGCCGCGCGCTGGTTCAGACCGGTCACCGGCGGCTGGTTATCGCCGGCGGCGTAGGGGCGAATCGGCGCCTGCGGGAGCGGCTGGCGGTGGTGGTGCAGTCCCTCGGCGCGCAGCTGTATTTCCCGCGCACCGAGTTTTGCACTGACAATGGCGCAATGATTGCGCTGGCCGGATGCCTGCGGTTGGCGGCCGGGATGGGTGCGGACCAGCGAATCCAGGCAAGTGCCAATTGGGAACTCGAGGAAATAGGGGTTTGAATCCACCGATGGACAAAATATTCATCCATGCGCTGAAGACCGAGGCCATCGTCGGCATATTCGACTGGGAAAGGCAGGTCAAGCAGACCGTCCTCATAGACCTCGAGTTAAGCGCCGACATACGCAAGGCTGCGCAGTCCGACTCCATCGACGACACCCTGAACTACAAGCGCGTAGCAAAGCGCGTTCTGGCATTCGTCGCAGCCTCGCAGTTTCACTTGGTGGAAACCCTCGCCGAGCACGTGGCGATGCTGATGCTCGAGGAGTTCGGCGTCGCGTGGGTTGGCATCTCGCTGAGTAAACCGGGTGCGATCCGCAGCTCGCGGGATGTGGGAGTCGTGTTGGAGCGCGACCGCGAGGACTTGAAGAAATGGCGCGAGCACACCAAGCCCGCGGCGTAAATGCGCGGACGGTCACGTCAAATACTTCGACCGCCATCCACGGCGATGATCTGGCCGGTGATGTACGGCGCATCTTTGGCCAGGAACAGCGCGGTGCGCGCGACGTCCCGCGCGGTGCCGTGGCGTTTGAGGGCCGTCTTGTCGATGATTTCGCGCTTCAACGCATCATCCATGTCGCCCTCCGGCCAAAGCACCGGCCCGGGCGCGATGCCGTTGACGCGAATCTCGGGCCCCAGTTCGCGCGCCAGCGCGCGGGTCAACATCAGGAGTCCCGCCTTGGCTACGCTGTAGACCGCATGTGCCTTCAGCGGCCGCAGTGCGTGGATATCGATCATATTGATGATGAGGCCGCGCGCGGCGCGCAGACTGGGCGTTGCCGCCTGCGCGAGAAACAGCGGGGCTTTCAGGTTGCTGCCCATCAGGTCGTCCCATTGCGCCACCGTGATCTCCCCAACCGGCGTCGGGTAGAAACTCGACGCGTTGTTGATCAGTATGTCCAGGCGCCCGAATTCCAGCAGCGCGGCCGCCACGAGCTTTTCCGGCGCCTCGGCATTTCCGAGGTGGGCCGCCTGAATCGCTGCCGAGTGCGCGCGCAATTTGTTGAATTCATCCGCCAACGCGATGGCCGCAGCGGCCGACGAACGATAATGGATGAATATTTTGGCGCCGGCTGCATGCAGAGTGCGCGCGATCTCGGCGCCGATCCGACGCGCACCGCCGGTGATCAATACCACCTGATCGCGCAATGCAGATTCCTTGAGCGTGGACGCCATGCACGGCAACGATACCCCAACAGCTAAGCTGCGTGAACTTGAGCTCGGCGAGGCCGCTGCAGAACAGGGGCGCAAAGCGCGCGAGAATTTGCTGGAGCAGATCGACGCGGCGGGCGGCTGGTTGAGCTTTGAGCGCTTCATGGACCTCGCGTTGTACGCGCCGCTGCTCGGTTACTACAGCGGCGGCGCGCAAAAATTTGGGGCTGGCGGCGATTTCACCACCGCTCCGGAAATCTCGAGTTTGTTCGGCTCGTGCGTGGCCGTGCAGTGCGAGGAAATATTGGGACGGTTGAACGCAGCTTCGATATTGGAAATAGGCGCTGGCAGCGGGCGCCTGGCGGCAGATGTCCTGGGCAGACTCGAGTCGTTGCGCAAACTGCCCGAGCACTACTGGATTCTCGAAATCAGCGCCGACCTGCGCGACCGTCAGCGCGACCACCTGGCGCGGCATCGGCCTCATTTGCTGGAGCGCGTCCATTGGCTCGATCGGCCGCCCGAGGATCCCTTCGACGGAGTCATCCTCGCCAATGAAGTTCTGGATGCACTACCGGTGGCGCGCTTTCGCTGGCACGCGGACGCGGTCGAGGAACTTGGCGTGGTGCGCAATGACGGGCACTTCGCGTGGCGCGGCCGGCCGGCCGGTGCGGCGATGGCGGAAAATTGCCGTATGTTGTCGCGGGCCGGCGGCGACTGGGACGACGGCTATGTATCCGAGTACTGCCCGCGCCTGGCTGCGTGGACTCTTGCCGTTACCCGCTCGCTGCGCAACGGCGCCGCGCTGTGGTTCGACTACGGTCTGCCGCGCGCGCAGTACTATCTTCCGGAACGGCACGACGGCACCCTGCTGTGTCATTTCCGTCACCGCGCCCACGGCGATCCGTTTCTATGGGTCGGATTGCAGGACATCACGGCATGGGTGGACTTCACGCTGCTGGCGGAGGCCTCCCGTGAGTGCGGATTTCAGCTGGCCGGCTTTACGACCCAGGCGCACTTTCTGGCGGGCACGGGCATTGACCGCGAAATGCAGTTGATCGCTGCAAATGACGCGCAGCAGGTTGCGCATCTTGCCAATCAAGCGCGGCAATTGCTGCTGCCCGGGGAAATGGGCGAGAGCTTCAAGGCCATGGCATGGCTGCGCGGAATGAATGAACCATTGCGCGGCTTCGAGCTCAACGACTTGAGGCACACGCTGTAAGGAGAGGTGAATGGTGAGAATTGCAGTGCTCGATGACTACCATGGCATTGCGCTCAAACTTGCCGATTGGAGCGCTGTTGCAAAGCGCGCGCACATCGATGTGTTCAGCGACCACCTGGCCGATGCGGACGAGCTGGTTGTGCGGCTGCTTCCCTACGACGTAGTTTGCGTGATGCGCGAACGCACGCCGCTGCGCCGCGAGATCATCGAACGGTTGCCGAATTTGAAATTGATCGCCTCGACCGCACCGCGCAACGCGTCGATTGACATGAGTGCGGCCGCGGAACGCGGCGTTACGGTGCGCCATACCGGCTATTTTTCCAGTCCGACGGTCGAACTGACGTGGGCGCTCATTTTGGCAAGCGCGCGCCACATCACAACCGAAGCCGCAGCAGTACGCGCGGGCGCCTGGCAGCAGTGCTTGGGTGACGACATGGCCCAAAAGACGCTGGGGATCATCGGTCTCGGCAACATAGGCTCCGATGTCGCCAAGGTGGGACTGGCATTTGGAATGCATATCATCGCGTGGAGTCAAAATCTTAAGCCCGAGAAGGCTGCGGCCGCGGGTGCGACGCTGGTGTCGAAGGAAGAGCTGCTGCGCCACGCAGACATCGTTTCGATACACCTGGTCTTGAGCGACCGCACGATCGGGCTCATCGGCGCACCAGAGCTCAAGCTGATGAAGCCCACTGCTCGTTTGGTCAACACCTCGCGCGGCGCCATCGTGCAGGAGGCGCCGCTGATCCAGGCGCTGACTTCCGGTCAAATCGCCGGCGCCGCCATCGACACTTACGATACCGAACCGCTGCCGCTCGCGCATCCCTTTCGAAAAATCGCCAACCTGCTTGCGACGCCACACATCGGCTATGTGACGCGCGGATTGTACCAGCGGTTTTATCGCGATACGGTGGCCAACATCCTCGCGTGGCTGGATGGCGGCGTTTAGCGCTTGGCGCCCAACTCTGGACGCACGGCCGGGGCGCCTACCCTGGGCGTTGCCGCGATCGCCTGCACGCGCCGCTGGTGCAGGCGCCTTGCTATCTGAACTCCCGACTGTTGCGCGATTTCCTCCGGCGTCGGCTTGATCGCCGCCGCCGCATCTCGCGCCGCCTGCAGATAATGTCGCTGCGGATAGGGGTTGGCCTCCAAGCCTAGCCGCCCGCGCGAATCCGCTTCGCAGGCCAGCAGCGCATGCGCGAAGCGTTCCGGGCGTCTGAATGCGTCGCTCTTCTCCAGCATCTCGAGTATGGTCTTGGGCTTGAGCTCGAATGCCCGATGCGCATTGCCGTGGTAGCGCGCCACGATGATGCCGAGTTCGCGATATTCGGCGGGCAATCGCAGGCGCGCGCTCAGCGCCTCGATGAGCGCGACGCTGCGCTCCTCGTGTCCCGCATGCGAGGGCCATTTTTCCCGGGGCGTTGTGCCTTTGCCGATATCGTGCACCAGCGCGGCGAAACGCACCTTGGCGTCGGAACTCAAAGCCGCGGCTTGATCGAGAACCATAAATGTGTGCACGCCGGTGTCGATCTCCGGGTGCCACTGCGCGGGTTGCGGCACCCCAAACAGCGCCTCGATCTCCGGATAAACCGCCTGCAATGCGCCGCATTCGCGCAGCACCTGGAAAAACTTCGCCGGCTTCGCTTCGCGCAGCGCCTTCTCGGTTTCCTGCCAAACGCGTTCAGGGATCAATGCATCGGCCTCGCCGCGCTCGACCATGGCGCGCATCAGCGCCATTGTTTCCGGCGCAACGCCAAAGCCGAGTGGCGCAAAGCGCGCGGCGAACCGCGCCACCCGCAGAATGCGAACCGGATCCTCGACGAAGGCGGGTGAGACATGGCGCAGTATCCGGGCCTCAAGGTCGCGCTGGCCGCCATGAGGATCGAATAGTAAACCGTCGCTGTCCTGTGCAATGGCGTTGATGGTCAAATCACGGCGCGCCAAATCCTCCTCGAGCGTCACGTCGGGCCCGAATTCGACCGCAAAGCCGCGATATCCCGGCGACACCTTCCGCTCGAGACGTGCCAGTGCATATTCTTCCTGCGTCTCGGGATGCAGGAACACCGGGAAGTCCCGGCCCACTTCACGAAATTTTCGGCGCAGCAGCTCGTCTCGTGTTCCGCCGACCACGACCCAGTCGCGTTCCTTGACGGGCAACCCGAGTAGCGCGTCCCGAACGGCGCCGCCAACCAGATACACTTGCATGAGTGAATATTAACAGCATAGCCGCCACAATCCGTGTGGCCGCGGTCGCGGCGCTGATCGCCGCCGCAAGCGTCG
Organism: uncultured Gammaproteobacteria bacterium; assembly: GCA_963787695.1. Classification (GTDB taxonomy): domain Bacteria; phylum Pseudomonadota; class Gammaproteobacteria; order Steroidobacterales; family Steroidobacteraceae; genus Bog-1198. The sequence continues at coordinate 1,765,556 of CAWBDX010000002.1, read as the reverse complement.
GCTGTTATTTAGTGCAAAGCGCCCAGGGCCACTTGGCGCTCATGTCCAAGCGTGAACCGATCAGCGGCGTCATCGACAAGCCGTCTACATCGGCGGCGCTGCGCACACAGCTCGAGGCAGTCACTTCGATTCGCGAATTCGCCAGCCGCGATTTGGCGTTGCCCGACAACGGCAGCTATAAAAGCTACGCGGACGTCGGCCGGCCGTATGTGGTGTGGAATGTGGTGGCCGCGCCGGAATTTTCCCTCGACCCCAAGCATTGGTGTTATCCCTTCGTCGGATGCGTGGCCTATCGGGGCTACTTTGCCGAAAACAAAGCGCACAAGTTTGCCGCCGGATTGCGCGCCAAGGGGCTGGATGTTTTTGTCGGCGGTGTGGCGGCATATTCCACTCTGGGGCACTTCGATGACCCTCTCCTCAATACCATGATGGGCTGGAACGATGTGGAGCTGGCATCGATCATTTTTCACGAACTCACGCATCAATTGCTGTACGTGCCGAACGATGCATCATTCAACGAGGCGCTGGCAACCACGGTGGCGGACCAAGGCGTGCGGCGCTGGCTGAAACAACAGGGCCGCGATCGCGACCTGGCAGACTATCTATTGGAGCAACAACGCTACCTTGAAGTGCTTGCACTGTTCAACGCAACCCGCACGCAACTTCGCGCGGTGTATGCCGAAAAGCTGCCGCCTGCCGCGATGCGCGAGGAAAAGCGCGCCGCATTCGCCGCCCTGCGTGCGTCCTATTCCGTCCTCAAGACGCGCTGGGGCGGCCACGCGCCGTTCGATGCCTGGTTCGCGGGCGATATTAACAACGCCCACCTGGCCTCGCTCGCCACCTACTACACCTGTGTGCCGGGGTTCGAGCGCGAATTGCACGAGGCGGGCGGCGATCTGCCCGCCTTCTACCGTCGGGTGCGCGGACTTGCGAAGCTTGCGCAGGCGCAGCGCGATGCTCTGGTGTGCGGCAAGTCGGAAGACTAAACTGCGCTGCTGACCGACTGTTAAGGAAAACTTAAGGTGTCAACCGCCTACAATCGAATGCCTTTGGGATCCTTGCGCGTCTTCGAAGCGGTGGCGGCGCATTTGAGTTTTACCGCCGCGGCGGATGCGCTCAGCGTCACGCCGGCGGCGGTGAGCCAACAGATCAAGGCTCTGGAAGGCTATATCCAGGTGCCGCTGTTTCGGCGCAACGGCCGGCGGGTGGAGATTACCGAGGAAGGTCTTGAGTTGCTGCCGGCAGTGAGAGCCGGGCTGGAAAAGCTCGAGTCCGCCTTACAGCAAATGAAGCATCACGGCCGCGCCGGTCCGCTGCAGATAAGCTTGTTGTCCTCGTTCCTGCAGATCTGGCTGCTGCCGCGTATCCGCTCCTTTCGACGCAAGTTTCCCGACATCGAGCTGCGCTTTCATACCTCGCGCGACCTGGTGGATTTTTCGCGTAGCTCCAATCACATCGCCATCCGCTTTGGCCGCGGCGACTACCCGAACGTGCACTGCGAAAAGCTGCTCGATGATTGGTTGGTGCCGGTGGCGCGCCCGGAACTGATCAAGCAGTACGGGATGATCGAGCGCGGCATGGACTTGAGCAAAATTCCGCTGCTCGAAAGCGGGGATGTGCCGTGGCGCGTCTGGGCGCAAATCGGCGAGCAGGCCGTGTGGTGCAGCAGTGCGCCGAGCATCGAAGACTCGGCGGGCTTGCTGACGGCGGCGGAAGAAGGCCTGGGGTACGCGCTCGGGCGCTGGACGCTGGTCACCGGCGCGCTGCAAAAAGGCACGCTGCGTCTTGCCGGCAAGCGCGCCATGCCGTATGGCTCGGCTTATTATTTCGTCTGCCCGAAGAGCTTCCTGGCGCTGCCCAAAGTGGCGCAGTTTCGCGAGTGGATCTTCGCCGCAGCGGCGGCGTTCCCGAGCCCCGACGTCAAGGATTCATGACGACAGAGGCGCTCGACTAACCGTGGCGGACCTTAGGATCGACCCGCGGCGCGCCCGGCTGCGGCGCGATTTTGGCTCAGTCGAGCATTGTCTTCTTGGCTGCCCAGGTAGTAGCGGGCCGACGCTGCCATCGATTGCGGCTTGATTCCCAGCCTTGCGAAGCCGTCTTCGCTGCATACGCTGTCGACCTTGAGGGAGCGGTAGTTGTCGCTGGAGAACGGTCGTCCGGGCACGAAGTCCGATGACCAGCGCTTGCATGCGAGCGGCAAAATCCGGCAGCGGGATGATCCAGCGGCGCCGGCCCGTCAATTTCGCCACCAACTCGACGATCTCGCGCAGGGTGTAGATCTTGGGGCCGCCGAGTTCGTAAGTCTGCCGACTGCATGCACCGCCATGCAGCGTGCGCAGCAACGCATCGACCACATCGTCGACAAACACCGGCTGCAGAGCGCGCGTTTGGCCTTGCCAGAGGAAAGATCAGGGGAATCGCGGCCAGCAGATCGCGCAAAGCGATTTAAGAAGGAATCGCCGGGGCCGAACATCACCGACGGCCGGAAGATGGTCCAATCCAGGGCGGGGGTGTGCTCGCGAATCAGCTTTTCCGCTTCGCCTTTGGTGCGCAAGTAAAAGCTCGGCGCATCGACGGCGGCCTTCAAGGCCGAGACCTGCAGAAGACGCGTGACGCCCGCGGAACGCGCGGCCTGCAGGATGCTCTGCGTAAGCTGCGTGTGGGCGCGGCGGAACCCGGCCCCGCCGAAGCCGCGCTCGTTGAGAATGCCGATGAGATTGATCACGACGTCCTTGCCGCGGAAGCGCTCGCTGAGCTGCGCTTCCTCGTAGACATCGCAGTTCTCGCAATGTCAGTCCGGGCAGCACCAGCAGGTGTTTGTGCTGCTCCGCGTCGCGCGACAGTACGGTGACCTGGTGGCCGTCCTTGATCAAGCGAGCCGACCAGCCGGGTTCCCAAGAATCCGGTGCCGCCGAGAACGACTATGGACAGGTTGCGCACGGTTCAGCGAATGGGAATCAATAGAGTCTCGGTGCCGCGACGTACTTTGAGCACCAGCACGGAGGCGCCCTTGGCCGCTTCACGAAACGACTTCAGTGTTCGTGACCGGCGTTCGGCCCACGCCGACGATCACGTCGTTGGCGCGCAGTCCCGATTTGGGCCGCCGGGCTGCCGTCTTGAACCGATTTGACGAGAACGCCGCCGCCATCGGGCGGACTCGCGCGAATTCGGCGCCGTCCAGTCCTTTGTTGATGTCGGCGGCGTTGGCGGATTCCAGATCGCTGCGCTCGGCGATCAATGCGGTGACCTTGTGCGGCTTGCCGTCGCGCAGCAGGCCGATGTCGACCTTGTCCCCGACGTGCAGCATGCCGATGGCATTGCGCAGTTCGCCGGAGTTCTTCATGGTGACGCCGTTGATCGAAGTGATGATGTCGCCGGTCTTGATGCCGGCGCGCTCAGCCGCCGAACCCTGCGCCACTCCGGCCACCAAGGCGCCCGCTCGTTTCGGCTGAGGCCGAATTCCTTGGCGATTTCGGGGGTCACGTTGTAAAGCTTGACGCCGAGCACCCCGCGCTTGACCTGGCCGTACTTGATCAGCTGGTCCATGACTGCTCTTGACCATATTGACGGGGATCGCAAAGCCGATGCCGATGTTGCTGCCGGTTCCGGACAGGATGGCGGAGTTGATGCCGACCAACTCGCCGCGCAGATTCACCAGCGCGCCGCCGGAATTACCGGGATTGATCGAGGCATCGGTTTGGATGAAATCCTCGTAGCCGCCGTCGGGACTGATGCCGGTGCGGCCCAGCGCGCTGACGATGCCGGCCGTCACCGTGTGCTGCAGGCCAAACGGGTTGCCGATGGCGACGACATAGTCGCCGACCTCCAGCTTGGCCGAATCGCCCAGCGTTCATGGCGACCAAATTCGGCTGTTTGGCCTGTAAAACCGCGACATCCGCGCCTTCGTCGCTGCCGATGACTTTGGCCGTAAATGTGCGATTGTCGAGCAATGTAATGGTGATCTCGCTGGCATTCTCGACCACATGATGATTGGTGATGATGTAGCCGTTCTTGGCGTCGACGATGACGCCGGAGCCTGCGCTTTTGAATTGCCGCTCGTGCGGCCTGGCATCGGGCGGTGTGTCGAAGAAGCGGCGAAAGAAGGGGTCATCGAGCAGGGGATTGCGCTGCCGGGCTGTTCCTTGATGGTCCCGCGCGTGGCGATATTCACCACCGAAGGGGAAACCCGCTTGACCATGGGAGCGAGCGATGGCATCGGCGCCGCGTCGGCGGGGAGTGATGCGCGGGGGCGAGCCGGCGTATGCCGGCGCAGCGCCGCTGCAAGCGGCGAACGCCGCGGCGAGCGCCGCGGCTGCCAAACTGAAACGCAGATTCATGCGCGATCCATACCCCGTGTTCAGTTGCCGGCATCAAGGAGGCCGGACTTCCGTCCGGCCCCGTTGCCGTATCGACGCGATATTACACGGAAGATACGCGCCGAGCGGTCCCTCTTAGGCAGCTTCCACCGTGATCCGGTGCGGCTGCACCTGCGCCAACTTCGGAATCGCGACCTCCAGAACGCCATTGACGAATTTCGCCTTGATGTTCTGCGCATCCGCAGTTTCGGGCAGGCTGAAGCGGCGCTGGAATTCGCCGCTGATGCGCTCGACCCGGCGGAAACCCTCACGCGACTCCTTGCGGGACTCCTCGCGCTGACCGCGAATGGTCAGCACGCCCTGATCGGAGGTGATTTCCACCGCTTTGGGATCCACGCCCGGCAGATCAACATGCAGCACGAACTGGTTTGCTTCCTCAATGAATATCGACCGGCGGCAACCAGGCGCCGGAATCTGCGGCCGTGGTCAACGGCGCGCCGAACAAACGATCGATTCCTTCTGAAGCCGGCTGACGAGTGCCCAAGGCTCATAACGTACGACGGTCATTGCTTAATACTCCTAATAAAAAGAAAAAATTTGAAATTGAAAAACCTTTGAATCGAGATTCACGCGCGTGACCTACGAAATTGGGTCTCGCGAACACATTTCAACTCGAGCGCAACGAGTCGATGGTTTTTTAGGACCGGAGTGAGCGATCGTGGGTCCCAAGGGGCCTTGGGCGGGGAGCGGCAAACTGTGACGCAGTTCAAAGTCAATGGAACATAATGTGGATAACGTGTGCAAACACAATATCTTGCGATTCGGGATTTTTCCTCTTGACCGACGTCATGAATAGTGTAATCAGCTAATTTCTCGCGATATTTTTCTATACCATTGATAAATAAGCATTTTTTATATGAAAAATACTATGAAAAATGTCTTGACGCTGATTGCCATCGCGCCGTACGCTCTCGCACCAAACACAAGATGTTGTGGTCCGAAGTTCACTCAAGGCCCATCGGGCCTTACGTTAAGTTACTAGTATGTTTTTCCGCGCGAACACCGCCATTTGTGTTCAGGTTTCGGCTCGATAATTATAACGGAGCGGCGTAAATACCCATGAATACGGTGGTCAAAATACAGCCCAAAGATGTCGGCAGCATTCCGTATCAAGAAGCATCCTTCGACATCTGGGACAAAAAATACCGTCTGACAGCGAAGGATGGTTCGCCCATCGATCAAATCGATGGACGATACCTATAAGCGTGTCGCGCGTGCGCTTGCCGATGTGGAAGTCGAGCATTGCCGCGAGCAGTGGTACGAATCGTTCCTATGGGCGTTGCGCCACGGCGCGATTCCCGCCGGCCGCGTCACCTCGAACGCCGGCGCGCTGGAGCACAAGCCCGCCACCTCGACGATCAATTGCACCGTCTCCGGCACGATCCGCGATTCCATGGACGATATATTGAATAAGGTGCATGAAGCCGGACTCACGCTCAAGGCCGGCTGCGGAATCGGCTATGAATTCTCGACCTTGAGGCCGCGCGGTGCCTACGTGTCGGGTGCAGGCGCCTATACCTCCGGTCCTCTGTCGTTCATGGATATCTACGACAAGATGTGCTTTACCGTGTCCTCGGCCGGCGGCCGCCGCGGCGCGCAGATGGGAACCTTCGATATCGGACACCCGGACGTGTTGGAGTTCATTCGCGCCAAACGCGAAAGCGGCCGGCTTCGGCAATTCAATCTGTCCTTGTTGGTCAGCGACGATTTCATGAAGGCCGTGAAGAGCGACGGCGAATGGCAGCTTGCGTTTCCCGTGGGCCGGCAGGAATTCGAGGCCTGCCCACCGGGCGAAAAGCCGGATCTTCAGGACAGCGCTCATTATCTGTGGCGCGAATGGCCGTATGCGGATGGCTACGTCGTCGAACGAGGACGGGCTGGTTGCCTGCAAGATCTACAAGACCCTGCCGGCGCGCCGCGTGTGGGATGTGATCATGTCCTCCACGTACGACTTCGCCGAACCCGGCTTCATTCTCGTCGATAAAGTGAACGAGATGAACAACAATTGGTGGACCGAGAACATTCGCGCCACCAATCCTTGCGGGGAACAACCGTTGCCCGCGTACGGTTCTTGTCTCTTGGGTTCGGTGAATCTCACGAAATTTGTGATCGATCCGTTCACCGACGATGCGCGATTTGACTGGGAATCCTATCGCAAGGTGGTGAAGGTGTTCACCCGCATGCTCGACAATGTAGTCGAAATCAACGGCTTGCCTTTGGCGCAACAACGCGACGAGATCAACCGCAAGCGCCGCCACGGCATGGGATTCCTGGGATTGGGGTCGACCATTACCATGCTGTGCATGAAGTACGGCTCGAAGAAATCCGTGGCGTTTACCCAAAACGTTTCGCGCGAGATGGCCGTCGCAGGCTGGGAAGCCGCGCTGGATCTCGCCAAGGAAAAAGGCCCGGCGCCGATCATGAACGAGGAATTCACCGTCACCCGCGCCATGCTGCGCAAGCGGCCCGAGATGGTGAGGGACGGCTGGCGCGCGGGAGCGCGGATTTTGGGCCGGGTGCTGCATGCGCGCTACAGCCGCTACATGCAGCGAATTGCCGAGGCTTCGCCCGAATTGGTGGACGAACTCGCCGAAGTCGGAGCGCGCTTCACGCATCACACGTCGATAGCGCCCACCGGAACGATTTCACTGTCGCTCGCCAATAATGCGTCGAACGGCATCGAACCCTCGTTCGCGCATCACTATTTCCGCAATGTGATCCGCGAGGGTAAGAAATCCAAGGAAAAGATCGATGTGTTCTCCTTCGAATTGCTGGCGTACCGCGAACTGGTGAATTCGCGCGCCATGCCGAACTCGCAGAACTTCGTCGGAAAAGCTGCCGGATTACTTCATCTCTGCGGAGGACATCGGGCCGAAGGAACACGTGGATATTCAAGCGGCGGCGCAACTGTGGGTGGATTCATCCATATCCAAGACGGCGAATGTTCCCACCGATTACAAGTACGAGGACTTCAAAGACATCTACATGTACGCCTATGAACAGGGCCTCAAAGGCTGTACGACGTTTCGCTTCAATCCGGAAGCCTTCCAAGGCGTCTTGGTCAAGGAGGATGACCTGAAGAACACCACTTACGTGTTCACTCTGGAGGACGGCACGGAAATCGAAGCGCGGGGCGATCAAGAGATCGAGTACGACGGCGAAATGCACACTGCCGCGAATCTCTTCGATGCGCTGAAAGAAGGCTATTACGGGAAGTTCTGATCATGGCTCATATCAAGATCGACAAGAAAATCGCGAAATATCGCGTGCGAAAACCCGAATCGAAGGAGACGTCTGCGCCGGCGCCGAAAGATGCGCTGAAAGCCCAGGACAACGTGATTTGGATGCACGAGAAGCTCGAGCGTCCCGAAGTGCTGATCGGTTCGACCTACAAGATCAAGACGCCGGTGTCCGACCATGCCATGTATGTCACCATCAATGACATCGTGCTGAACGAGGGTACGCCGCACGAGCAGCGGCGGCCGTTCGAGGTGTTCATCAATTCGAAAAACCTCGATCACTTTCAATGGATCGTCGCGTTGACCCGGGTCATTTCCGCGGTTTTTCGCAAGGGCGGAGACACCACATTCTTGGTGGACGAGTTGAAGGCGGTATTCGACCCGAAGGGCGGGTACTGGCAGCCGGGCGGCAAGTTCATGCCCTCGACGATTGCAGAACTGGGTTACGTGATCGAGCGCCACCTGCAATCGATCGGACTGCTCAAGAAGCCCGAACTGGACGTGCATCAGCGGAAACTGGTGGACGAAAAGCGTGCGGAGTTCGAAGCGCGCAGCAAGCAGGCCGATGCGTTCTCGAAGTCGCATTTCCCGGAAGGGGCGCAGCTGTGCGCCAAGTGCAGCACCGCCGCGGTCGTGATGTTGGATGGTTGCTACACCTGTTTGAACTGCGGCGATTCCAAATGCGGCTAGTTGCCGGATAAGCGCGGGCCGGCGGCGTCTGTGCGGCGGACGCCTGTCGTCGTTCCGGTTCTGTTCGTTTTCTTCTGGTCAACCGCCTTTATCGTGGCACGGGCCGCAGCACCGCATGCAGACCTGCAGTTGTTCCTGTTGTGCCGGTTCGCATCGGTGACCCTGTTATTGGGCGTTGCGGCGGCGGCGGCAGGAACCCGCTGGCCGTCGCCGCGCGGGCTGGCCCAGCACCTATTGGCAGGTGCCGTGATGATGGGCCTGTATCTGACCTTGAGTTTTTGGGCAATCGCGCAGGGTTTGCCTGCCGGCATCATGGCGCTGTTGGGTGCGCTGCAACGTTATTTACCGCCGCCTTGATGCTGCCACGCGCCCACGCCCGGCCCTCAGCCTCGATGTGGCTGGGGCTGCTGGTCGGATTCACCGGTGTGGTGCTGGTCCTCTGGCCGAGGCTCGTGACTGGCGGCTTCGCACCCGCCAGTTCCGCGAGCGCCGCCGCTGGCGTGCTGAGTATCGCGGCGCTGACATTCGGCACGCTCGCGCAAAAGCGGCTGGGCAGCGACGATCTGCGCGCTGCGGGCTGTGTTCAGAATCTCGGTGCCGCGCTGGTAGCTGTGCTGGCGACCATAAGCGTTGGCAACCTGCGACGGTGGTCTTGTTTTGTGGGGAGCATTGCTTTGGGCGGTGCTCATCTCCTCGATTGCCGCGCATGGCTTGCTGATGTGGATGATGCGTCACGGCGAGGCGACGCGGGTCACGGCGTTGATGTTGTTGGTCCCGCCGCTGGCGGCGATAATGGCATACGCGCTGTTCCATGAAACGCTGTCGCCGTTGCAGTTCGTGGGATTCGGGTTCGCGCTTGCCGGCGTTGTGTTGGCAAGAGCCGGAGTTTCGACATCACGAGGCTAGGTGATTGATGGCAGCGAAAATGGCGCGCAAGTATTTCACCGGACTTTCGCGCAACACCTTCCTGCTCGCCTTATCGAGCCTGTTCGCCGACATTTCCACCGAAATGATCGTGCCGATCCTGCCGATCTTTCTCACGCAGACCTTGAAGGTCAGCGCCAGTGTGGTAGGTCTGGTGGAAGGCATCGCCGGCGCCACCCAGAACATCACTCAAGGGCTTTCCGGCTCGCTTTCCGACAAGCTGCAAAAGCGAAAGCCCATCGCCCTGGTGGGATACTTCCTGGCCGCGATCGGCAAGCCGCTGATGGGCCTTGCTTCAATCTGGCAAGGCGTGCTCGGCGGTCGGCTGCTCGACCGGTTTGGCGCGGGCACCCGCTCGGCGCCTCGCGACGCGCTCATCGCCTCTTCCGTGGACGAAGCGCATCGCGGCAAAGCCTTCGGCTTGGAGGGAGTCGGCGACAATGCGGGTGCCTTTTTGGGTCCGTTGCTCGCGGTTTTGTTGCTCATCGTGTGGCACCTACCCGTGCGCTTGATCTTCTATCTCGCGGTCGTTCCCGGATTGCTGGCATTTTTGATGGTCGTGTTCGTCCACGAACGGCCCGTCAAGGTCTCGGCGACAGCGCGGATCGATATCGGCGTCGAGAAATTTCCCAAAGCCTATTGGAAGTATCTGCTAGCGACGGCGCTGTTTGGAATCGGCAATTCCAGCAATGCCTTTCTGATCCTGGAAACGAAGGATATCGGCGCCTCGCTGACGACCACCATTCTGATTTATTCGGGTTTCAACTTGGTGGCCGCGCTGATCTCGTACCCTGCGGGATATTTGTCCGACCGTTTGGGCAGAAGAAACCTCCTGGTATTGTCGATTACCATCTTCTTCATCACCTATCTCGGGTTCGCGTTGATCCGCGGCGTGGCGTTCATCGGCGTGCTGTTCGTGTTCTATGGTCTCTACCAGGGAATAATTCGTTCCGTGGGCAAAGCGCTGGCGAGCGACTATGTATCGGACGCGCTGCGCGCCAGCGCAATCGGCTGGTACAACGCGACGATGGGCGTCTGCGGTCTGGCGGCGAGCCTGCTCGGCGGCTGGCTTTGGGACCACGTGGGGCACACGGCGGTCTTTGTCTTCGGCGCCGTCTTTGCGGCGGTCGGTATCATCGCCAGTGTGGTGTTGATTCCGGCCGTGGTAACGCGGCGCCCCGCTTAAGCAGTCGCGCGCTCGCCCCTCGACATCATGGGCGGCTTGCATTTAGCATGAACGCGTGAGTTTCGTGACCGCTTCGACGATGGAAAGGAACTACGATGTCATCGTCGTCGGCTCCGGTGCCGCAGGCGGCCAGAGCGCCTATACCTTGAGCATGGAGGGCGCCAAAGTCCTGATGTTGGAGGCCGGCCGCAAGTACGTGCCCGAAAGCGAAACCCCGATGTTCCAAACTCCCGACCAGGCGCCGTTGCGCGGCGGCGCAACTCCGGACAAGAGGTTCGGATTCTACGATTCGACTGTTGATGGCGGCTGGACGGTCCCCGGGGAGCCTTATGTCCGGACCACCGAAGAGCCGGCGGGCCGCTTCGATTGGTGGCGGGCGCGCATGCTGGGCGGCCGCACCAATCATTGGGGCCGCATCTCGCTGCGCAATGGTCACTACGATTTCAAGCCCCACGGCCGCGATGGCTTAGGTATAGATTGGCCCATCACCTACGAGGATGTCGCCCCTTACTACGATAAGGTGGAAATGCTCATCGGCGTCTACGGCGCCTCTGACGGGCTGGAAAATACGCCAAATTCTCCAGCGGGTTGCCTATTGCCACCACCGGCGCCTCTGGTCAGCGATCTCTTGATCCAGCAACGCGCCGCGCGCCTCGGCATCCCCATCGTTGCCGTACACCGCGCCGTGCTCACACAGCAGCTCGATTTCCGGCGCTCTCCCGCGCTCTTGCATCCCGGCAACCTGAAAGCGCAAAAGATCATTGCGGCGGACATGCAGCGCCGCGCGGCCTGTTTCTGGGCCACCCCCTGCGGACGCGGCTGTTCGATCCGGGCGAATTATCAGTCGACCACGGTGCACCTGCCGCCGGCCCTGGCCACCGGCAATCTGCACATTCTCACCGATGCCATGGTGAGGGAGGTTCGGCTGCACGAAAACGGCCTGGCACAGGGCGTGACATTCATTGACAGGACCAACGGCAGCGTGCACAGCGTGGCGGCGCGTGTCGTGGTGCTTGCTGCGAGCGCCTGCGAAACCGTGAGAATCCTGCTCAACTCGAAAAGCGCGCGTTTCCCGCGGGGACTCGCCAACTCGAGCGGCAAGGTGGGGCGCTATCTCATGGATACGGTGGGCAGTTCCTTATCCGGCCAGATACCGCTGCTCGAATCGTTGCCGCCGCTAAACGAGGATGGCGCCGGAGGGGAACACGTGTATGCACCGTGGTGGCTGTATCAGGAACAGCACGCGGGCAAACTGCCCTTCGCGCGCGGCTATCATATCGAAATGGGCGGCGGCAAGCAGATGCCGGGAGTGGGCACCATGAACGGCGCCGAATGGCTGACCGGGGGCAGCTACGGCAAGAAATTCAAGGAGGACGCGCGCCGTTACTATGGCTCGTTCGTGGGATTCGCGGGACGCGGGGAAATGATTCCGAATGAGCAGTCATACTGCGAAATCGATCCCACCGTGACGGACAAGTGGGGCATCCCGGTGCTGCGCTTTCATTGGCAATGGTCGCAGCATGAGACGCGGCAAGCCGCCCATATGCAGAAAACGTTTGCAGCAATCATCGAGGCCATGGGCGGGCGCGTGAAAGACGGCCCTACGCTTGACGGAGCCAAGGCGATCTCGCCGGGCGGCTACATCATCCACGAAGTCGGCGGCGCCATCATGGGCGGCAGCCAGGAGTCGTCGGTCACCAATCAATGGTGCCAGACCTGGGACGTGAAAAATTTGTTCCTCACCGACGGCGCGGTGTTCGCCTCGAATGCGGATAAGAATCCAACGCTCACCATCATGGCGCTGGCCTGGCGCTCGGCCGATCGTATTCTCGATTTGATGCGCAGAAAGGAGCTGTGATGGACCGGCGCCGCACATTGAAATGGATGCTGGCCGCGTCGGCGACGATGCCGCTATTGGCGCGGCGCGCACTGGGCGACGCAGCGCCGGCCGCACGCGGCGAAGGCACGCCGGTCGCGCCGACGGCGCAAGGATATGGGACCGACCCCGATCTCACCAAGATCTATCAGCCGGGCGATTTATGGCCGCTCACACTCACTGCGGCGCAACGGCGCACAGCTGCCGGCCTGTGCGATGTGATCATACCCGCGGATGCCCACAGCCCAAGCGCCTCGAGCGTCGGCGTGGTCGACTTTCTGGACGAGTGGGTGAGCGCGCCTTACCCCAACCAACGAGAGGATCGCGCGCTGATACTCGAGGGCTTGCTGTGGATGGACGCGGAAGCGTCGCGGCGCTATGCCAAGCAATTCGCCGACCTCGACGAGTCCGCCCAGCATGCGATCTGCGATGAGGTCTGTTACGAAAAGAGCGCCCAGCCGCAGTTTGCCGCAGCGGCGAAATTTTTTGCCCGGTACCGCGACTTGACCGCCGGCGGCTTTTATACGAGTCCTCAAGGCCGAAAGGACCTGGGCTATATAGGGAATGTACCGCTCCTGAAGTTCGGCGGCCCGCCTGCCGAGGTGCTTCGCAAAGTCGGTCTGAATCAGTCATCCTCATGAGCAGCCCCATGGCAAAACAAATGCCCGATCGCCTCGGCGTGGGATTCGTCGGCAGCGGCTTCAACGCGCGCTTTCACATGCAGGGCTTTCAGGCCGTGCGCGACGCCGAAGTGCGTGGTGTGTGGAGCCCGAATGTCGAGCATGCAAAGTCGGCGGCCGCTCTGGCGCGCCAGCTCGACATCGGTGCCGCAAAGCCGTACGCGTCGATTCAGGATATGGTGGCGGACCCGTTGATTGATGCGCTATGGCTTACCGGACCCAACCATGCGCGCCTCGAAAATCTGGAACACATCGTCCACGCCATCGAGAGCGGCCGCGGCACGCTGCTTGGGGTCGCCTGCGAAAAGCCGCTGGCGCGCAACGTCGCGGAAGCCAAGCGCATGCTCGCGCTGGTCGAGCGCGCCGGCCTCAAGCATGGCTATCTGGAGAATCAGGTTTTCGCGCCGCAGATCGAAGCCGGACGGGCGAGGATCTGGGCGCGCGGCGCGGCGAGCACCGGCCGTCCGTATCTTGCACGCGCGTCGGAAGAACACAGCGGGCCGCATGCTCCGTGGTTCTGGCGCGGCGACTTGCAGGGTGGCGGCGTGCTGAACGATATGATGTGCCACTCGGTGCTGCTGGTGAAGCACTTGCTCACCCAGCCCGGCGCACCGCGCTCCTCGGTGCGTCCGCTGCGGATTACGGCGCACATTGCCAGCCTCAAATGGACCCGCCCGCCGTACCTGAGCCGTCTCACCGAGACCTTCGGCCGTGAGGTCGATTACGCCAAACACCCCTCCGAGGACTTTGCGAGCCTCATGGTCGAATTCGAGAGCGATGCCGGCCAGAGGTTGATCGGCGAAGCCTCGGCTTCGTGGAGCTTCGTCGGTGCCGGACTGCGACTGTCGGCGGAATTGCTGGGGCCGGAGTACTCGATGTCCTGGAATACATTGGACAGCGGGCTGAAGCTGTTCTTTTCGCGCGAGGTTCGCGGCGCCGCCGGCGAGGATCTGATCGAGAAGCAGAATGCGGAAGTGGGATTGATGCCGGTGGTTGCCGACGAGGCCGCCGCTTACGGCTATACAAATGAGGATCGTCATTTCGTGCGGGCTTTTCTCGGCAAGGAAACCCCGCTGCTCAACTTCGAGGATGGGCTCGAAGTGGTCAAGCTGCTGATGGCCGCGTATCAAAGCGCCGAACAAGGCAGGACGCTCGATTATCCGCCGCCCGATCTCGACACGTTCGTGCCGGCGGTGGCGCGCGGCACGTGGAAACCGCCGGCATAAGGCGAAGGATTGAGCATGCACCATAGAATTACCGTGATCGCACTCCTCTCGATTGCCGCCGCCGCGGCCGCACCGGCGTGGTCGGCCGCAGCCACCGGCGCTGAAGCCGCGGTGCCTGCGGCAAAATGGCGCATCCTGTTCGACGGCACGATGAACGACAGTTTCCGCGGCTGGCGCTCGGAAGGGATGCCCGACGGCTGGCATGTAGTGGACGGCACGCTCGCGAAGGAGGGCAGTGTCGATGACCTGGTGACTCGCGAGCAATTCGGCAACTTCGAGCTTGAGCTCGAATGGAAAATCGGCAAGGCGGGCAACAGCGGAATTTTCTACCGCGGCACCCGCGAATACGATCATATCTACTGGAGCGCGCCTGAATATCAACTTCTCGACGACCAGAATGCGCCCGATGGCCGCAACCGTCTCACCGCCGCGGGTTCCGCGTACGCGCTTTACGCAGCTCCGGTGGGCGCCGTCAAGCCATTTGGCGAATGGAACACGGCGCGCATCGTCGTCGCCGGCACCCACGTCGAGCATTGGATGAATGGGCAGCTGGTCGTGGCATACGATTTGCAGAGCCTCGACTGGAAGGCCAAAGTTGCCGCCAGCAAATTCTCCAAGTACCCGAACTACGGATTGGCTAAGACAGGCTTCATCGGCATTCAAGGGGACCATTCCGGCGCCCTGGCGCTGCGCCGCATCCGAATCCGCGAGCTCCCATGACGCAGGCGCGCCTGGCGCTGATGATGTTCCTGCAGTACTTCATCTGGGGCGTGTGGTTCGTGACCATGGGCACCTACCTCGGGCACACCCTGCATTTCAGCGATTCGCAGATCGGCCTCGCCTATGGCGCGACCGCCATCGGCGCGCTGGTGTCGCCGTTCTTCATCGGAATCGTCGCCGATCGTTGGTTCGCCAGTGAAAAACTGCTGGCGGCGCTGCACCTCATCGGCGCCGCCCTTATGTGGACGGTGTCCAGCCAGGCTGCATTCGTAAAGTTCTATCCGCTGCTCATTCTGTATGCCCTGTGCTACATGCCGACGCTGTCGCTGACGAATTCCATAGCGTTCCATCACCTCAAGGAATCCAGCAATTTTCCCTACCTGCGGGTGCTGGGCACGCTAGGCTGGATAGCCGCGGGCATCCTCGTCGGTAAAATGCTGCACGCCGATGCGCTGGTTTTGCCGCTGCAGATCGCCTCCGCTGCGTCGGTTTTGATGGCGGCGTACGCGCTTTTTTTGCCGCGCACGCCGCCAAAGGCCGCCAACGCGCCATTCACTCTGCGCGATGCCTTGGGACTGGATGCGCTGCAGTTGCTGAAGAAAAGCGACTTCCTGATCTTTGTGATCGGCTCATTCCTGCTGTGCATTCCGCTGCAGTTCTACTACACCTTCGCCAATCCGTTTCTCAACGAAATCAACGTGCCGGAGGCGGCATTCATCCAAACCTTCGGGCAGGTCTCCGAAGTCGCCTTCATGCTCATTCTCGCGATTGCGCTGCGAAAATTCGGCATCAAGGTCATCATGCTGGTCGGCATGCTGGCGTGGGCCTTGAGGTATTTATCCTTTGCCAACGGCAATGCGGGAGGCGCCATGCCGCTGATCTACGCGGGCATACTGCTGCACGGCGTCTGCTACGATTTTTTCTTTGTGAGCGGACAGGTATACACGGATCAGCGTGCCGGGGAAAAAATTCGCGCCGCCGCGCAGGGGCTGATCAATTTCGTGACCAATGGTCTAGGGTACTTCGTCGGCGCGTTCATCTCGGGCGCCGTCGTGAATCGCTACGCCATGCAAAATCCGGAGTGCAACGCCGCCGTGGCAGCGCTGCACCCATGCCTGGAGATACGCCACGATTGGCATGCAATTTGGCTGATCCCCGCAACCGCAGCCGCGAGCGTGTTTCTGGTCTTTGCCCTGGTGTTCCGACCCGCCAAAGCCGCGACCGCGGGCGGCGCAGGCTAATCCAGCGCCGTCCCTGGTTATTTCTTAACCGGGCCGGCCGCACCCGCCTTGAGCAACGCGCCGAGCTGTGCGAGCGCCGCGGCGTCTTCCGGGCTGGGCGGGCCTGAATTGCACCTCGGGTCGGTACGCGCCAGCGCACCGGTCATCGCCCGCGTAAGAGGAATGGGATCGCAGCCGTGGCTGTTGTCGCAGATCAGATCCCACTGCGGCTGGGCTTTGATATGACATGCGAAGCAATTGCCGCCGAAGCGGTTGACGACCTCGGCAAATCCGCGCGTGCGGATCTTCGTACCATCCGCGGATATGTCGAGCTCGAAGAATTCCCAGTCGTGCGTGGCCGCATTGAAGCCCTTCTCGCGCTTTACCATCACCTCGGTGGGCACGAGCTGTAGCACCGAACCGACCGGATAGGGTTCGCCGGTGGTCGATTCCGCGGCGTGCACCGTGCCCGCAAGATTTCCGGCCAAGTTGTCCACGTAGTAGTGCCGCACATGCGTCATCTGCGTGACGCAGCGAAACGAGTTTTCTGTAATGGTGGGCAGCTGGGGTGCTGCGGGCGCCGCCGCCATGATGGGACAGGCAAGCAGCAAGGCCGCGCATGCAAATTGAACCTTCGCGGCCATCGCGTGCCCAGAGTGTGAGACGTCCGACGCTGGCGATGCCGCCGAAAAGCCGATTATCATTTGCTGACTCCTTGCGAGATGCTCGCGCGTATTTTTATTTGCTCAGCTTCGATCTTACAATCCCCCGGGCGATGCCGCTCAGGATTTCGCGTATGGTGTCGGCCTATGTCGAGGCCGTTGAATTTTCTCAAGTTTCGAGCGGCGCTGTGTGCGCTTCTGCTCGCGCCTCTATTCAGTTCGATGGCAAGCGGCGCCGCAACAGCCGATCCCTTCGTTCACCCTCCAGAGCTCGAAACGGACGTACGCTTTTGGATTCGCGTGTACACCGAGGTCACCACCGATCAAGGATTGCTGCACGATGACTGGAATCTCGGGCTGGTCTACGAAGTGCTGCGTTTCGATCCGGCGGATTCGCCGGCGCAGCGCGAGCGCCGGGTGGCGCAGAGCAAGGCTCGCTACGCGGACCTGCTGAAACGCTTCGCTGCCGGTGCCACGGAAAACTTGACCGCGCACGAGCGGCGCATCCTGCACGCCTTCGGTGAGAAACCCACGCCGGCGCAATTTCGCGATGCCATTGAGCGCATTCGTTTTCAGCTCGGGCAGGCCGATCGCTTCCACGATGGATTGATTCGCGCGCAGGCCTATGAGGCAAACATCTCGCGGGTTCTTGCGGAGCGCGGCGTGCCTGCGGAAATAGGCGCACTGCCGCACGTGGAGTCGTCCTTCAATCCGGCGGCGTATTCCCGGGTAGGTGCCGCAGGTCTGTGGCAGTTCATGCCTTCCACCGCGAGGCGCTACATGCGCGTCGACAGTCTGGTCGATGAGCGCTTAGATCCTTACAGCGCCACCGAGGCGGCGGCGAATTTGATGCTCTATAACTACCGCTTGCTCGGCACCTGGCCGCTGGCGGTCACCGCCTACAATCACGGACCGGCCGGTTTGCGGCGCGCGCAAGACGAATTGGCGACCGACAACATCGCAGTGATCGTCAAGCGCTATCAAGGATCGACATTCGGTTTCGCGTCGCGAAATTTCTACGTCGCGTTTCTGGCGGCGCTCGAGGTCGATCGGAATGCCGAAAAATATTTCGGCCCGCTGACGCACCTCCCCGACACCACCAGCACCCTGGTGGTGCTGCCCGACTATATTCCCGTCGATGCGCTCGCGAGGGTTTTCAAGGCCGATATCGGCGCGCTGCACGTATTGAATCCGGCACTACGGCCGCCGATTTGGAATGGGCAGCGTTTCGTGCCGCGCGGTTATAGGCTGCGGCTGCCGGGCACGCCGCAGCAGTCCGAGATATCCGCGGCCTGGGCGCGGTTGCCAGCGACGCAGCGCTATCTCGTACAGAGAAACGACGGCATGCATCGTGCGCGACGCGGCGAGACGCTCGCGAGCATCGCCACCGCCAGCGGCGTATCCATGACCCGGCTGCTCGCGGCGAATAGGTGGAGCGATACGCATCAATTGGCACGCGGCGACGTCGTGCGCATACCGATGCCGGCATCGCGTGCCGAGATTGCCGGCGCGGTACCCGCGGCGGCCGAGCCGCCCGCCGCAGCTGAGTCTCCCGCGTCGCCGGCTGCGCCAGCCGTGGCCGACGCGTCCGCGACGGCTGCGCCACCCGCGTTGCCTAAATTGCCGCCGGAATCTCCGATCGAAAGCTTGTCGCCGCCCGCGCTGGAATCTCTGCTCGCCTCGCCGCCGCCGCGGGAAACTCTGATCGCGAGGCTGTCGCCGCCGCCGAGCGAGCCGGTCTCGGAACGGCAGGCCGGGAGCACGGCGTTATTGCCGGCCGCCGCCCCGACCGGTAGCCAGGACACCACCGACTACAGCGTCGGAGCGGACAATACCGTGGTCGTGCAAGCAGCGGAAACGCTCGGGCATTACGCTGACTGGTCGAAGGTCAGTGCGCGGACCCTGCTTAGCTTGAACAGGCTGCACAAGAACGCAATGGTGACGCTCGGCCACAAAGTCAAAATCGACCTGTCAAAGGTGAGCGCGGCGCAATTTGCAGCGACGCGGCGCGACTATCACCGGCAGCTGCAGGATGCCTTTTTTGCCACCCATAGGATTTCCGGCACCGAAAACTACACGGTGAAGCGCGGAGAATCGCTGTGGATCATCGCGCAGCAGCGCCCGGAGCTGCCGGTTTGGCTGGTGGCAGAATACAACCCCGGCGTGGACTTCAGCGACGTTCGCCCGGGGACGACTATAGCGCTGCCACGGGTCGAAGCCATCAATCGTCAGTGATGCCGCGGGCGCGAAGGTAGTCGCTCAGTGCTGGGCGCGTGTCGGCGGAAGGAACAAAGCTCACGATCGAGCCATCCGCGGCGCGAACATCAAGTTGCAGCTTTTCGCTGGCCGCCATGAGCCTGAGCATCTGCACGGTGAGTTCGAAATAGGCCGTTTGTCCCCACGAGGCGACCGGCTGGTAGGCGCCCTGCCCCAGCGGGGGCGCATCGATCGGATGCAGAACCTGCGGGCCGCCATCGAGGACCAGCGTGAGCGACGCTGGGGCGCGAATATCCGCCATCGACCGATCATTTCCCGGCGCTACATGTATCCACAATCCGTACGCATAGGAGCCGCTTCGATCCCACTCTACGGGCCCTAAATACGCAAAACTCGTACGCTTACCAAAAATTACAATCCCCGCGGAGCGGACACTCGGAACCAGCTCAATCGGCTGCTTCAGCGAGCCCACGGTCATGGCGGTTCGCGGGTCCAAGTACTCGACGGGCTTGGTGGATGACTGCGAGGCGCAGCCGGCCACAGATGCGAGGAGTAAAACGACGGGAACCGAGCGCGAGCGCATATGCCTCAGTATACCGGGACGTGAGCTAGAGCCGATTATTGAGTTGCAGCGACTTGGTATACTTGCAGCGATGATCACGCGAATTGGCCCAATTTCAGCAAAAACTCTGTCGCTGCTCGTGGTTTTGGCGATCTGCGCGACGGCCCCGCGGGCATCCCGCGCCGAGGACATCGCCGTCGCCGACCGAATCGTCGTGCACAAAGCGCAGCACAAATTGTATTTGTACAGCGGCAGCCATCTGCTCGGCGAGTATAAAGTGGCCCTGGGCTTGAGTCCTGTAGGACAAAAGGAACGCGAGCGCGATTTTAGAACCCCGGAGGGCCGCTACTTCCTGGCGCGGCGCAATACCCGCAGCGAATTCTTTCTCGCCCTTCAAGTCTCCTACCCGAACAAAGAGGATGAGCAGCGCGCACACAAAAATGGCTGGTCTCCCGGCGGCGCAATCATGATCCACGGATATCCGAACGCGCCCAAACATCCGTCGGCGTACTATGAGTCGAACGACTGGACCGACGGCTGCATCGCGCTGTCGAACTCCGACATGGTCG
This sequence comes from uncultured Gammaproteobacteria bacterium, assembly GCA_963787695.1. Classification (GTDB taxonomy): domain Bacteria; phylum Pseudomonadota; class Gammaproteobacteria; order Steroidobacterales; family Steroidobacteraceae; genus Bog-1198. The sequence goes on along the minus strand of CAWBDX010000002.1, from coordinate 1,745,406 downwards.
AAGTGTGGATGCGCACGCAGGATAATATTCCGATCGATATTTACCCATAAAATCAGGAACTGCGTGGAAACCTCGATCCTATCCTCTGAGATGGTCGATGCGCGGGTCGCCCCCAAAGGCAGCTTGGAGCATCTGTCGCAGCAGGAAATCGCCAAACTTCTGGATTCCGGCCAGGGTGGTTTGTATTCCTTGTTTCGCAAGTGCGCGCTTGCCGTGCTCAATTCCGGCAGTGAAATCGATGATGCGCGATTGATATTCGAGAAGTACCGTGACTTCGATTTGCGCATCGTGCCGCAGGCGTGGGGCATCAAGCTCGAAATCAAGAATGCGCCGGCGGCGGCCTTCGTCGACGGCGTCATGATCAGGGGCTTGAAGGATCACCTGTTTGCGGTGCTGCGCGACGTGGTGTTCATCTCCAACGAAATCATGGAAAGTGGGCGCTTCGACCTGAATTCCTCCGCCAGCATCACCAATGCGGTATTCCACATCCTGCGAAATGCCCGCGTATTGGAATTGCAGGTGCGGCCGAATCTGGTGGTTTGCTGGGGCGGTCATTCCATTCGGCGCTTCGAGTACGACTACACCAAAAAAGTGGGCTATGAACTCGGGCTGCGCAGCTTGGATGTGTGCACCGGCTGCGGACCGGGCGCGATGAAGGGCCCCATGAAGGGGGCGACGATCGGCCACTCGAAACAGCGCATCAAGGATGGGCGCTACCTCGGCATCACCGAACCCGGCATCATCGCCGCCGAGCCGCCCAACCCGATCGTCAGCCAATTGGTCATCATGCCGGACATCGAAAAGCGCCTGGAAGCTTTTGTGCGCCTCGGCCACGGCATTGTGATTTTCCCGGGCGGCGCCGGCACCGCCGAAGAGATCCTGTATCTGCTCGGGATATTGCTCGATCCCGCCAATCAGGCGCTGCCGTTCCCGGTGGTTTTTACGGGGCCCGGCGACAGCGCCGAGTACTTCGAGCAGATTCACCGCTTCATCGGCGCAACGCTGGGCCGTGTTGCGCAATCGCGCTACAAGGTCATCATCGACGATCCCGCCGGCGTGGCGCGCGCCATGGTGCAGGGATTGGCCGAAGTTCGCGACTATCGGCGCCAGGCCAGCGATTCCTACGGCTTCAACTGGCTGCTGAAGATCCCGCTCGAGTTCCAACGGCCGTTCGAGGTCACCCATGCCTCGATGCGCGCGCTACGCCTGTCGAAAGACCAGCCGGTGCATGAACGCGCCGCCGACTTGCGGCGTGCTTTTTCCGGAATCGTCGCCGGCAACATCAAGGAATACGGCGTCGAGGCAATCGAACAGTTTGGTCCCTACGAACTTGCGGGCGAAGCGTCGATCATGGAACCGCTGGACAAGCTGCTGCGTTCATTCGTAGCTCAGGGGCGAATGAAGGTCACCGGCGCCGAATACAAACCGTGCTACCGACTAGTGGCATGACGCGGCCGCTGCGCATTCGCTATCGCTTCGACTTGCCGGACGGCTCGCAAAAACTTCTGGATCTCACCTTCAATGCCGCCGACTTCCGCTTGGCAAATGCAGCACCGGCCGATCCTCCGTTTTGGACCGAATTGAAGTTCAGCCAATGCGCGAATTGCCCGTTGAACGCGGCCGATCATCCGCATTGTCCCGCTGCATTGCACATGGCGCCTGCGATCGAGTCGCTCAAAGCTTTGGTTTCATTCGACACCGTCGGTGTGACGGTGATCCAGGCGGAGCGCACGATTCATGCGGAAATCAGCGCGCAGCAAGCGATGAGTTCGGTGCTTGGATTGATCATGGCGACCTCCGGCTGTCCTTGGACCGACCGGCTGCGCCCCATGGCGCGGTTCCATCTGCCCTTCGCCAGCGAGGCCGAAACGGTATATCGAAGCGTGTGCATGTTCCTGCTGGCGCGCGAATTGGTGGGCGCGGGCGAGGCGCATGGGTTCGCGGCGCTCGAGAAGCTGTATGAAAACCTGCACGCGGTAAATCGCGATATGGCGCGTCGCTTGGGCGCGGCAACGCGAACCGATCCTGCGCGCAATGCGATAGCCCTGCTCGATTCTTATACGACCTTATTGCCTGCCGCGCTGGAATCCTCGCTCGAGGAGCTCAAGCCTCTGTTCGACGCCTGGCGCAACGCTTCCGAATAAGTCCATTTAACTTACCGCGTCGGGCTCTGAGATGCACATCGCAATGTTGTCGCCGTTACACGACAGAGCCGGCTCGCCGTGACACAGTTCCTGCCTAAGAGCGGGCGCGACACTTACTGTCCTTCACAGCGAAAGAGGCACACGAGATGAGCGACGTCAAAAATCAAACTCGATACACCGGGGTGGACCGTCGGGCGCCGCGCGCCGAAGGTGCCACCGGTAAACCTGGCGGCCGCCACTCGGCGATCACCAACAGTCTCTACAATTGGCACAGCTACAAGAACTGGGCGGAAAAAGCCCGGGGTAATTTCGACGAGAAGAAATAAGCCCCAATCGCCCGCAGCTTGAGGGATGATCAAGCGGTCTCTGGCAATGGATTGATGCCCTCACTCGGGCGCACAGCCTCTTTGGCCTTGAGCCATGCCAGCAGCGGTTCCCAATCCGCAAGGTCCTGTTCCACCACATAGCGCTTCATCTCGTGCACACCCACGCCCTGTTCCGCGGCGCGCACGTAATTCTGCGAATCGCGCAGGGTGGCGATCACCGGAATCCGCAGGGTTTCGAGAAAACGCATCAGGGACTGGTAAATCACGGTATTGCGCCTGACCCGATTGGCCACCACACCGATGCGATATTCGTCGCGGCGCACCTTGGCGATCAGCAGCAAGTCGGCAATGCATTTCGAGCAGGCGTGAATATCGATGTCGGAAGGCAGCACCGGCACGATGATCGCGTCGGCGTTCTTGGTCATATCGGGCATATCTTGCGCGAGCACAGCGGCCGGCGTATCCACCACGACATGGGCGGCATCGGGCGGAATGCGCATCTGCCAGGCGCGGGTCATGCGCGAGTTGCGCTCGAATGCCGCAACGCCATGTATGAATGCCTGATCAGGTTTGCGCTTCTTCAGCCAGCGGGTGCTGGAGGCCTGTGGGTCGCTATCCGACAACAGCGGACGGTCGCCTTGGCTCGCGAAATAGCTGGCGAGATTGGTGGCTATCGTCGTTTTACCCGAACCGCCTTTGGGATTCAGGACGAGAATGCGCTGCATGTACGCAGAGCCTACGCAGCCACCGTCGCCATAGCAAGCCGCTGGCCGCCGCCGGCCAATCACCATTTCGAGGGTGTGATGGCACTCACGGTTGCAGCGCCGCGCGCCACTTAAACTGGCTGCGAATGGAGTGGATGTTACAAGCGGTTGACGAAGTAGACGATGCCGTCAGTACCCTGCGCCTGTATGCGATGGGCTTCAGCGGATTGAGCGTCGCCGGCAATCTCGCAGCAGCCTGCGCTCTGTGCGCCGCGTTGCTGCGCGCCGCTGGCTGAAACAGCGGCGTTAAAATCCTTTAAGATGCCGGCCATGGCATCCATAAGCATTCCAAAGATTGGTTCCCTCGTATTCCTCGTGCTGCTCGCAGCTTGCAGCGGCAAGCCCGACGCGCCGCCTGCGCCGACCGGCAACGCCCCGCCAGCTCCCTCAAGCACGGTAACCGCGCTGCAGTCGGTGACGCTCAAGCCCGGCACCGGAGCCACGGTGGCCGACGGGCAAATCGCGGTTGTCGAGTACACCGGGTGGTTGTACGAGGCGTCTGCAACCGACAACAAGGGCAAGCAATTTGACAGTTCGCGCACCGCCGGTCGGGCGTTCAAATTTCCGCTTGGCACAGGATCGGTCATCAAGGGTTGGGATCGGGGCGTTGCCGGAATGAAGATCGGGGAGAGTCGCCGGCTCATCATTCCCCCGGATCTTGCTTACGGCGATAACGGTGCGGGTGGCGGCGTCATCCCTCCGGGCGCGACCCTGGTCTTTGACGTCGATCTGATTGCGATTGAATGAACTTCTTCGCATAGCAGGTCCCGCGGGCGTTCTGGAGGCGATCGTCGAGGACCCTGGTGATTCCGGCGGCCCAAGTTACGCGGTGATTTGCCATCCGCATCCGTTGTATGGCGGCACCATGGAAAACAAGGTCGTGACGACGCTGGCGCGGGCTTTGCGTGATGCCGGCGTGGCAACTGTGCGATTCAATTTTCGCGGCGTGGGCGCAAGCGCCGGGGCATACGACCAGGGCGTCGGAGAAATTGCGGACGCCGACGCAGTTGCTTCGTGGGGCGAACTGCGTTGGCCCGGCAAAACGCTGATCATTGCGGGATTCTCGTTCGGCGGCTATGTGGCGCTGCGCCTGGCATTGCAGCGAACGACGGCGCGACTGATCACGGTTGCGCCGGCCCTCGAGATGTTCGATTCCCTGGCAACCGCCCCGCCGGATTGTCCCTGGCTCATAGTGCAGGGAGATGCCGACGACGTCGTGAACCCGAAAGCCGTCATTGCCTGGGCCGCGCGCTTGAATCCCGCGCCGCGCCTGGTCGTTCTTCCCGGGGTGGGCCACTTCTTCCACGGCCACCTGCAGGAGCTGCGCAATGCCGTGAATAGTGCGATCCGGAGCGACTGAGCCCCCTCAGCCGCTCCTTGAGCCTAAGAAAAGATCAGTTCACGAATTCCTTGAGCGTCTTCAGCGCGGCAATGCGCACTTTCTTGCTCGCCGGCTTCGCTTTGAACATCATCTTTTCGCCATTGAACGGATTTATGCCCTCGCGCGCCTTGGTGGCCGGCTTCTTCACGACTTTCATCTTCAGAAGACCGGGCAAGGTGAACAGGCCGTGGCTGCGCAGACTCTTCTTTATCGTGCCGCCAAGCGAGTCAAACACGGCTCCGACCTGCTTCTTAGAGAGCTCTGTTTCCTTCGAAATGGTAGCGAGAATTTCAGACTTGGTCGGTGCTGCATTCTTTTTCGCCATATTAAATCTCCTACTTATGTTTGCGAACGCGGACAGTAATTGCCCAACAGGGCTTTTAAAATTCGCACAATTTCAACTCGGCGCCGAAAATAACATAGAAAAAAGCCGATGTTTAGCGCAAACGGAAAAAAATATTTTTATCGCAGACGCGATTTTAACTGGTTTTCCAGTGTTTCCGCGCCCACCAGCGCCCAATTCCATCGCAACCCAGTTGCTTCGTTCACTGTGATATCAGGCATGTACGAGGCGATGTTCAACGGAGTAACACAAGCAGTGCGCCGATCGCTATCGATACCCAGAGGAAGGAAAAATCAATTTGTCCGATGGGGGGAATGATCCGGCGCACGCGTTTCAAGATCGGCTCGCACAGTTGCGCGAGCAGGCGCAGCCCCGGACCATAGCCGCCGGGCGATATGAAGCCGGTCAGCCAGTACAACAACATCGCGAACAGATAGATGCGCAGCACCATGTCCGCCAAGTTGAGGAGCGTGATGCGCAGAAACGCGATCAAATCGCCCACGCCCACGCCCACGCCCGCGCCCGCCATCGCCATCATGACGAAAGTGCGCGCCCCGGCGGCCAACAGCACCGCGACCACCGTTGCCGTATCGACCCTGCCGATGGGCGGCAGCAGGCGCCGCAAGGGCATGATCAGCCAATTCGTCACTCGCACGATGGCATCGGCGATTGGGTCGCGAAAATCCGCTCGCACCAACTGAAACAGCAGCCGCAGCACGAAGGCAAGCGTCAACAGCCACAGCAATGTATCGACGATATATCTAATCGCTTCCATATCGAATCAACGTTTGGTTTTAGGGAACACCGAATTCGGCGGCGAGTTCGGCGGAGCGGCGGTCAGCTGCAGCCACCGCGCGGGCGACGATAGCACGAAGCCCCGCGGCGTTGAGGACCTCGAGCGCCGCCGCGGTCGTGCCGCCCTTCGAAGTGACCTGCTCGCGCAGGGTAGCCAGTGTATCGGGGGACTCCCGCGCCATTTGCGCCGCTCCGAACGCCGTTTCCAGAGTCAATCGATGCGCTATGTCGGTAGGCAGACCGCGCTCGTGCGCCGCGGCCTCGAGTGCTTCCATGAACAAGAAAAAATACGCCGGCCCGCTGCCGGAGAGGGCAGTGACGGTATCCATTTGCGACTCATGCTGCACCCACACGGTGGCGCTGACCGCGGCCATGAGATCTTCCGCCAATGCGCGGCAGGGCGCGCCCACCCCGGCGGGCGCGTACAAACCCGTAGCGCCGAACCCGTTCAGCGCCGGCCGGTTCGGCATGGTGCGGATCAGCGGAATCTGCGGGCCGAACCAGCGCGCGAGCGCGGCGTGCGGGATGCCCGCCGCCACCGATATCACGAGAGGCCGCCCCGCCTGAAGATGCGGCGCCAGCCCCAAGGCTACCCCACGCAGTAGCTGCGGCTTGACGGCGAGTATCACCACCTCCGCTCCATGCACCGCACTGGCATTGTCGGGCGCCGCCTCGATGTGAAAGTCGCGCACCAGCCGCTGCAACTGATCCTGGTTGGGATCGGCAACCACCAGCCGCCCGGGGGCTATGCCGCGTTTGATGAGGCCGCTGATCAGCGCGGCGGCCATGTTGCCGCCGCCGATAAATGCAAGCCTGCGTATGTCGTTCAAGGGCATGTGTAAATTCCTCAGCGGTTGCCGAAAAGCGCCGTGCCGATTCGCACCATCGTTGCGCCTGCGGCGATGGCGGACTCGAAATCCGCGCTCATTCCCATCGAGAGTGTATCGAGGTTGAGGCCGCCGGCCTTGAGATCCTCGAGCAGGTTTCTCAAGCGAGTGAAAACCAGGCGTTCGGCCGCCGGGTTCGGTTGCGGTTGAGGTGGCGGAACGCACATCAGGCCGCGCAGCCGCACCCTGGGCAGCCCGGCTACCTCGGCCGCGAGCGAAGGCAAAGCCATTGGCGCGACGCCGCCCTTGGACGGTTCAGGCACCAGGGCTATTTGAATGCAAAGGTTGAGCGGCGCGGCGTGGAATGGCCGTTGCTCGGAAAGCCTCCGGGCAACCCCCAGGCGATCCACGCTGTGCACCCAATCGAAGCCCGCGGCGATTTCGCGGGTCTTGTTGGATTGTATGCGGCCGATGAAGTGCCAGATTAGGCTCAAATCGGTGAGCCGGGCCTTTTTGGCAAGTGCCTCCTGCACATAATTTTCGCCGAAATCCGTGACGCCGGCGGTGGCGGCCAACCGTACGTCTTCGGCAGTCTTGGCCTTGGTGACGGCGACCAAGGTGACCGCGTCGGGGTCTCTTCCTGCGGCCATGGCTGCCTGACGTATCCGAGACCGGACACGGTTCACATGAACCGTCAAATTCTGCGGATCAATTAACATATTGGGTGACAACACCCTCTTATATACTGTTCGTGGCTTGAACCAGTCGAATTAGGAGCCGTAAATGGCGGTTGATATCGCGCAGCTTCTCGCCTTTGCGGTGAAGAACAATGCGTCGGATTTGCATCTGTCGGCTGGCGTACCGCCGATGATCCGCGTGGACGGCGACATGAAGCGCGTAAACATGCCGGCGCTGGTGCACAAGGAAGTGCACAGCATGGTGTACGACATCATGAACGACAAGCAGCGCAAGGCTTTCGAGGAGTTCTTCGAGACTGACTTTTCCTTCGAGATCCCCAAGCTGGCGCGTTTTCGCGTCAACGCCTTCAACCAAAATCGCGGCGCCGGGGCGGTATTCCGCAATATTCCGTCCACCATCCTGACGTTGGACGAATTGAACGCGCCTAAGACCTTCAAAGATTTATGCATGCTCCCCCGCGGTCTCGTTCTGGTCACCGGGCCGACCGGATCCGGCAAGTCGACCACACTGGCGGGCATGGTCAATCACTGCAACGACAACCGTCCGGATCACATTATAACCATCGAAGATCCGATCGAGTTCGTGCACGAGAGCAAGCGCTGTCTGGTCAATCAGCGCGAAGTACATCGCGATACCTTGGGCTTCAGCGAGGCGCTGCGCTCGGCACTGCGTGAAGATCCGGATGTGGTGCTGGTCGGCGAAATGCGCGACCTGGAAACCATCCGCTTGGCGTTGACCGCGGCGGAGACCGGCCATCTTGTGTTCGGCACTCTGCATACCAGTTCCGCCGCCAAGACCATCGATCGCATCGTCGACGTGTTTCCGGCCGCCGAAAAGGACATGGTGCGCGCCATGTTGTCGGAAAGCTTGAGGGCGGTTGTTTCACAGACCTTGATGAAGCGCGTCGGCGGCGGCCGTATTGCAGCGCATGAAATCATGATCGGCACTCCCGCCATACGCAACTTGATTCGCGAAGGTAAGATAGCCCAAATGTATTCGGCCATTCAGACCGGCCAGGGTCAGGGCATGCAAACCCTGGATCAATGCTTGACGGAACTGGTGCAAAAGGGCGTGGTCAGCCGCGAAGAAGCCAAATACAAGGCACAGAACAAGGACAGCATCTAAATGGAACGCGAACAAGCCATACGGCTGATGCAAGATCTGCTGCGGCGCATGGTCGAGAAGAAGGGCTCCGATCTCTTCATCACCGCGGGCTTCCCGCCCGCTATCAAGGTCGACGGAGAGATCAGGCCGCAATCCGACCGCTCCTTGAGTCCCGAGCAGAGCGCCGGCATGGTGCGCGCCATCATGAACGACCGGCAAACCAAGGAATTCGACGGCACCAAGGAGTGCAATTTCGCGATTGCGCCGCCCGGCATCGGGCGCTTCCGCGTCAGCGCCTTCGTACAGCAAGGCCACACCGGCGCCGTCCTGCGTACCATCAATGCCAAGATCCCGACGCTCGAGGAACTCGAGCTGCCGCCCGTGCTGAAGGAAGTCGTGCTCTCCAAGCGCGGCTTCGTGATACTGGTGGGCGGCACCGGCTCCGGTAAATCCACGTCGCTGGCGGCGATGGTGGGCTACCGCAACGAGAAGACCCGCGGCCATATCGTCACGATCGAAGATCCGGTGGAGTACGTGCACGCCCATAAAGGCTGCGTGGTCACGCACCGCGAAGTGGGCGTCGATTGCGAGAGCTGGCATCTGGCGCTGAAGAACACCCTGCGTCAGGCGCCGGACGTGATTCTCATCGGCGAAATCCGCGACCGCGAAACCATGGAATACGGCATTCAATTCGCCGAAACCGGCCACTTGGTGCTGGCCACTCTGCACGCCAACAGCTCGAACCAGGCGCTCGACCGCATCATCAATTTCTTTCCCGAGGAGCGGCGCGAACAGCTGCTCATGGACCTGTCGCTGAACATCCGCGCGTTGATTTCACAGCGCTTGATACCGCGCGAAGCGGGAACCGGCCGGATCGCGGCCATGGAAATCATGCTGGCATCGCCGCTGATTTCCGATTTGATCTTCAAGGGCGAGGTCGCCAAGATCAAAGACGTGATGTCGCGCTCGAATCGACTCGGAATGAAGACCTTCGACCAGGCGCTGTTCGAACTGTATGAGCAGGGATTGATTTCCTACGAGGATGCGCTGCGCAACGCGGATTCGAAGAACGAATTGCGTCTGCGCGTGAAATTGGAAAGCAAGCGCGAGATGAAGAATCCCGAACAGGGCGGTCAATCGCTGCAAATCGTCGAGGAAGAAGCGGGACAGGTATTTTAGGCCATGAGCGTGCCAGCCGATCTTCCGGCTCAGGTGATGAACACCAAGCCGTTGTTCAAACTGATGGTCGAGAAGAAGGCATCGGATTTGTTTTTTACCTGCAACGCACCCGTCAAGATCAAGATCGAAGGCAAGATTTTTCCCGTCAACAAACAGATTCTGACGCCGGAGACCGTGCGCCAGGCGGCCTTGGGATTGATGACGCAGGATCAGATCGAACATTTCAATGATGAGCTGGAGATCGATTTCGCGATCTCCGAGCTTGGACTGGGCCGCTTTCGCGTCAACGTATTCTATCAGCGCGGCTATCCAGCGATGGTGCTGCGCTACATCACCGCGGACATGCCGAAGCTGGAAGATCTCGGCATGCCGGACATCTACAAAGAGCTGGTGATGCTGAAGCGCGGCCTGATTCTCATGGTCGGCGCCGCCGGCGCGGGAAAATCGACCACGCTCGCGGCGATGATCAATTACCGCAACGAGACGTCCTCCGACCACATATTGACCATCGAGGATCCGATCGAATTCTTGCACACCAACAAGAAGTCGATTGTGAACCAGCGCGAGGTCGGGCTCGACACCAAGTCTTTCGCGCGCGCGTTGCGCAGCGCGGTGCGTTCGGCGCCGGATGTGATTCTGGTCGGTGAAATTCGCGATCGGGAAACCATGGAGGCGGCGATCGCGCTCGCCGGCACCGGGCATTTGTGCATTGCCACCCTGCATGCCAACAACTGCGCCGAGACATTGGACCGCATCATCAACATGTTTCCGCGCGATCAGCACAACCAGATATTCCTGGACCTATCCCAGTATCTGCGCGCCATCTTGTCGCAGCGCTTGGTAATCGGGAAAAACGGCGCGCGGATCGCGGCTTCCGAGGTGATGGTGAATACGCCGCACATCTCCGAGCTCATCAAAAAAGGCGATGTGATCGGCGTCAAGGAAGCAATCCGCACCGGCACGGAGCGCGGCATGCTGAGTTTCGACAGTGCGCTTTACAACCTGGTGCGCGAGGGCCGGATCGAGCTGGAAGAAGCATTGTCGAGCGCCGATTCGCGCACGAATCTCGAGGCCAAGATCAACTTCGGATGAGCCGGGCCGAACTGTCCCGCGGCATCGCGGCAGGGCACCAGGTTATTTTCGAATTCGCGGCTCGAGACATCCCATCCCGATTGCAGCGCCCGCGCCCGGCATGCCTGCGGATCGATCTTGAGCGCGCGCAACGCCGCAGCGGCCAGGTCCAGATCGAGCGCTCCGGTGACCCCATCCTCGATTACATCGATGGGGCCGGTTACGGGGTAGGCGGCGACGGGAACACCACAGGCCATGGCTTCCAAATTAACCAGGCCGAACGTATCGGTGCGGCTCGGAAACACCATGACGTCCGCGGCCGCCAAATGCCGCGCCAAATCTGCCGCGAATTTGTATCCGGTAAATATCGCGCCCGGATACTGATGTTCCAGCCGTGCCCGTTCCGGCCCGTCCCCGATGACCATTTTACTGCCGGACCACGGCATGCTTAAGAACGCGTCAATGTTCTTTTCGACGGCGACGCGTCCGACATAGGCGGCGATGGGACGCGGCAGGTCGAGGAAGTCCTTGGGCCTCGGTTTGAAAATCTCGGTATCCACGCCGCGCCGCCAGGTTGCCAAATTCTCAAAACCCTGAGCCTTGAGTTCCGCGCGCATCGACGGCGTACTCACCATGCAGCGCACGGCGGCGGCATGGAATCGCCGCAGGAAGGCATAGGATACCTTCAGGGGTATGGGAAACCGCGCGCGCAGATACTGCGGAAATTGCGTGTGATACGAGGTAGTGAAGCGCATCCCGCGCTGCAAACAAACGCGCCGTGCGGTGAGTCCCAGAGGGCCCTCGGTGGCAATGTGCAGCGCCTGCGGAGCGAATGCGCCGATGCCGCTCTCGACCTTCTTGCGGGGAAACAGCGACAGGCGAATCTCGGGATACGTGGGGCAGGCCATGCTGCGAAAGTCGCGCGGCGTCAGGGTCCTGACTTCATGACCAAAGCGGCCCAACCACGCGGCGGTTTGCGCCAGGGTGCTGACCACACCGTTGGTCTGCGGAAACCATGCGTCGGTAACGATCATGATTCTCATGTGGCGGCAGATTCTCACGGAGCGATGACGATACGATGACGACCGGTTCCTTGTTTTGCGCCAAAGTCGCGTCAAGAATCGCCCGTGTCATCGGGCTGTAACGAAATTCCTATATTTGCTTCATAGCTTAAGCGTTGTCGCACTTACTCAAGGAATCACCATGCAAAGTTTTTTGGCGGAACTTAAGACTCAACGGTGGGACGATCATCGCTATTACCACCACAGCCGCATCAACCAGTCATTGCATTTTCTGAGCGCCGTCAGCTTCATCATTGCCTACATCACCATGTTCTTCGACCCGGTAAAATCCGCGCTGATCGGATGGCTGGTGTCGATGGTCAGCCGCCAGTCGGGCCACTTCTTCTTCGAGCCGAAAGGCTACGATCAAGTCAACCGCGCAACCCACCAATACAAGGAAAATATCAAAGTCGGATACAACCTGCGCCGCAAGGTGATACTGCATGCCGTCTGGGCGCTCGTGCCCCTGGTGTTGTGGATGGATCCAACATTCTTCGGGGTCTTCAAGGGACCTGCCAGCGGCATGATTTTCGTGCGCCGTGTGGGCGAGGTTTGGCTGGTAGTCGGCGTCGGCGCCCTACTGTTCCGCACCGTGCAGTTGTTCTTTTTGAAGAACGTGCAAACCGGTCTGGTATGGGCGACCAAGATCCTGACCGACCCATTCAATGACGCAATGATCTACTGGAAATCGCCGCTTTACTTGATGCGGGGCGAACTGATGGATCCGATGGGTGAAATCGAGGCCGACTCGGAACCCGGGCTGAATCGGGCCTGAAGCATTTCCCTGAGCAGGCGGCGTCTGATGGCTCCATTGGTGAGCTGGGGCGCCGACCACCACCAGCCATCGCGCTGCATTTCTGCGGCCGCCGCCACGATCCGGTCGGCGACCGCGGCAAAATCGGCCGCCGTGTAGTTCAAACTGAAGATGATCCTTCCGGTGCCCACCCAGCTCAAGGCAAGCCCTGCGGCGCGCAGATAATATTGAAACATCCAGTTGTAGCGCGACGGCTGCGTGTAACAGATGGTCCAAATCGTGGACAGGTTGGCGATGCGCACCGGCAGGTTTGCCGCCGCCAATCTGTCATTCAGCGATTGCGCTCTGGAATTCCACAGGGCATCGAGGTTTTGATACAAAGCGCGCACCGGATCGCTGTCCAGACTCGTCAAGAATTCGCACATGGCGCCCATGACGTAGGGGTGCGAATTGAAGGTGCCGCGCGCAAAACAAATGTCGGCCGGCCGATCGTCGCGAAAGCGGCGCATGTATTCGTGCCTGCCGCAAAGCACCCCGACCGGCAGACCGCCGGCCACGGTTTTGCCGTAAGTCACCATATCGGCGCGCACGCCGAAGTATTCTTGCGCGCCGCCGGGCGCGAGGCGAAATCCGACGAACACCTCGTCAAAGATCAACACGATGCCGCGCGCGCTGCATACCTCACGCAGCCGCTTGAGCCAATCCGCATAGCCGGCTCTGTCGAAGCGGGCTTTTCGTCCGCTGTCGACCAAGGTCGAATCTCCGGGCGCGCTGCTGTTTGGATGCAGGGCCTGCAGCGGATTGACGAGCACACAGGCGATATCGCGCCGGTTGCGCAGCACCTTGAGCGCGGCTTCGTCCATGTCCTGCAGCGTGTAGGTATCGCGCGCGGCGATCGGATTGCCGACGCCGGGCTGCACATCGCCCCACCAGCCGTGATAGGCGCCGCAGAAGCGCACCAGGTGCGTGCGTGCCGTGTGGTAGCGCGCCAGGCCCACCGCCTGCATCACCGCTTCCGTGCCCGACATGTGAAAGGAAATCTCATCGAGGCGCGAAATCTCGAGCAGGCGCCGCACGTTGTAGGCGATGAGCGGGTGGTAGGCGCCGAGCACCGGGCCGAGTTCCCGGACCCGCGCGCCACCGCGCTCGATGCAGTTCTTGTAGAAATCGTAGCCGAACACATTGATGCCGTAAGAGCCGGTCAAGTCGTAGAACTGATTGCCGTCAAGATCGGTGACCGAGACCCCGGCAGAAGATTGAACCAAGCTGGCCGATTTGAAGTGGCGCCGCACGTAGCCGCTGAATTGAAACGGCACGCGATACCGGGAGGTGAACTCGAGGTCGGACACGCCGCGGGCGAGTTCGGCGGTCTGCGCGGCGGTCTTGTGGAAACGCGCGGCATACAGCGCCGACAGCCGCAGGAACGCGGCACGGCGGGTCGCGGCTATCTCCGCCGGCGCAGAATCGACACTGAAGAACCGCGTCTCGTCGTACTCGTAAAACGGAACCCAGCCCGCAAAGCGCCGCGCCATGCGCGAATGGCCCGCGAGCGAGTGATGCTTTGCCTGGGAAAGCTGCAATCTCACGAACAATTTACGCAACAGGAACGCCGCGGCGAGACCTGCCAATACGTAGCCGATCGCTGTGATGATCGATTCCTTGCTGCCGATGCCAGGCACGGACTGTATTGCAAACGAGTGACAGTAAGATGACCGCGAAATCCTTCATCGCAAGGCTGGTTGCGAACGAGGACCTCAATTTTCTGCTCACCAATCGCATACCGCGGCGACAGTTGACGCGCTTCATGGGCTGGTGGAGCCGCATCGACCAGCCTTGGGTGTGCAGCGCCAGCATCGCAATTTGGCGGTTGTTTTCCGATCTGGACCTGAGTGAGGCAAAAAGCGCGCGATTCAAGAGTCTGCATGATTGCTTTACCCGGGAATTGAAGGACGGTGCGCGCCCCATCGATCAGCGGCCGAATCATCTCATCAGTCCCTGCGACGGGCTGGTCGGCGCCTGCGGGCGAGTGAGCTTGGGATCGGTGCTGCAGGCAAAGGGTTTTTCCTACACATTGACGGATCTATTGGCGGACGCGGCATTGGCCCGCCACTACGAGGGTGGGCAGTACGCAACGTTGCGGCTGACCTCGAGCATGTATCACCGCTTTCATGCTCCCGCCGATTGCCGGGTCGAGCAGATCACCTACATCTCCGGCGACACCTGGAATGTGAATCCCATTGCGCTGAAGCGCGTCGACAGACTCTTCTGCAAGAACGAGCGCGCGGTGATTCGCTGCCGACTCGCGGCCTCGGACAAGATACTGACGTTGGTGCCGGTCGCGGCGATCCTGGTGGCCAGCATCCGGCTTCGTTTCCTGGACGTACTGCTGCACTTGCGCTACCGCGGGCCGAACGTGATCCCCTGCGATGCCACGCTCCACCGCGGAGAAGAAATGGGGTGGTTCGAGCACGGCTCCACTATCATAGTATTTGCGCCGCCGGGCTTGAGTTTGGCCGACGGGGTGCAGGAAGGCGCCCTGGTCAGGATGGGCGAGGCCCTGTTGCGCAACGATTGAAGCCGCGCAATTTTTTCTCGCAACTTTTTCCGGTCAGCGGTGTTTTGGTTCTAAACGAACACACATTCCAGTGCAAACGCAAACCCAGGCAGAGTTTACGACATTCATGCGTGCCTACCAGGACATGGTTTTCTCCACCGCCGCCCGCTTGGCGGGCAACGATGCGCAGGCCGAGGACATTGCCCAGGAAGTGTTCATGCGCGCATACGATCATTTCGCGGATCTGCGCGGCAGCGTCACGGCGGGCGGCTGGCTGAAAACCGTAACCACCAACCTCGCGCTCAATTATTTGAACCGCTACCGCAAGCGCTGGCGGCTGTTCTCGGAGATGCGACCCGCCGCGGCAGCGGACGATGAGGACATTGCGGAAATCGAATGGCAGGCGCCGGATACGCTGCTCGCGGACTTGGGCGCCGCACAGCGCGCCACGCTGATCGACGCTGCATTACGCGGACTGCCGGATCATCAGCGGCTGCCACTGGTGATGTATCACTTCGAGGATCTTGCGTACCAGGAGATTGCGATCAAACTCAATGTGTCGCTGACCAAGGTCAAGACCGATATCCGGCGCGGCCGTGCCGCGCTGTTTGCCAAACTCCAATCAAGCGGCGCGCTGCGCGACGCATTGGACGAGAGCTCCATATGAACGAGCGCACGGATTCCGACGAGAGACTGGAGCGATTGCTGAGCCGAGAATTGAGTGCGCTGCCGCTGCGCCACGCGCCGAGCACGCTCGAGTCGCGGGTATTCGGCGAATTAGCGCGGCGCGAGGCGCGTCCCTGGTGGCAGCGCAGTTTTGCGAATTGGCCGGTGGCTCCGCGCGTTGCCTTCGTTCTGGTTTGCGTGGCCCTCATAGGCGCGACGTTCTTGGGCGGCGTCTCTGCCGTCGTCGGAGTCCGCTCTTTGAGCGAGGGCGGCGCGCTGCTGCTCACATGGATGCAGCCGGCATTGGTGGTCATCGCATCGGCGGGCGGATTGGTCGCGCTGCTGGTGCGCGTGATTCCGCCGTTCTGGCTTTATGCAGGCTTAGGGGTGGGTGCCATGCTGTATGTGATCTTGTTCGGGCTTGGCGCCGCAGCCTATCGGATGCTTTACCGGCCCGCATTGGCAGGTGACAGGCTATGAATACTACTTTGTTGCGCCGACTGAGCTTCGTGCTCGTGTTGCTTTGTGCCACGAGTCTGCTCGGCCACGCAGGATCTGCGGTGCCCGCTGCTGCAGCGGACCCGCAAGCGAGCGCTGCCTCGGCCGCGAATGATGAATTCAACGATGAGCCGGAATCGGCGGACCGGCAGGGTAGGCTCGATCGGCGCAACCGTCTCGATGGCGCCCGCCGTGGCCGGCGGGATCACGACGACGGCGACATCGTGAACATCGGCCACGCCAGCCACTTGCCGAGCGGACAGCGGGCGGAGTCGGTGGTGTCGATTTTGGGTTCCTCGTTGAGCGAAGGCGAGGCACAGAATGTCGTTTCCGTCCTCGGCGATACGCGGGTCTTGGGACCGGTCGGCGAAAGCGCCGTCGCGGTACTGGGAAATGTCTATATCGACAGCAAAGTGGACGGTGACGTGGTTGCGGTGCTGGGAAATGTGGATCTTGGACCCAACGCCGAAGTCGGCGGCGATGTGGTGTCGGTGTTCGGCGTTGTAAATCGCGATCCCGCAGCCATCGTTCACGGCTCCATGCAAAGGGTGTTCTCCGTCGACTTCGGCGGGGTTGGCTGGTTACAGACGTGGATTCAGCGCTGCCTTCTGTATGGCCGCCCGTTGGCATTTGCAAACGGGCTTGGTTGGGCATGGACCCTGGCGCTGGGGTTTTTGGCGTTTTATGTGTGCCTCGCATTATGTTTTCGCGATGGGTTGGATCGATGCGTGCGGACGCTCGATACCGAACCCGGCGCGACGGCGCTGGCCGCATTGCTCGGCATGCTGCTGACGCCGGTGTTGCTGGTCTTGCTGTGCGTCACTGTGATCGGCATCGCGGCCGTGCCATTCGTGGTGGTTGCGCTGTTTTGCGCCAGCTTATTTGGCAAGGCAGTCATGCTTGCCTGGGTGGGCGGGCGCGTGGCGGGCAGCAGCACCGGCCCCGCCGCCCATCCGGCGCTCGCGGTACTCATCGGCGGTGCGATTGTTCTGGTGCTGTACTGCATCCCCGTGCTGGGATTCCTGGTCTATAAATTGCTTGGGTTCTTCGGGTTCGGCGCGGTCGTCTATACCCTGGTTCTCATGGCGCGCGCGCGCAAGGCTGCCAATGGCACGGCTGCCGGCGCGCCGCCGCAGTCCGTGGCCGGTGTGACAGCCGCTGCCGGCGCCTCAAGCGCGCCGAGCACGAACATCCCAGGCGGCGGGCCGGGCGTGGCACCAGCGGCCGCCGCGTCGAGCGCTACGAGCGATCCCGGCACCGCTGTGCCGGCGGCTCCGGGGGTTGCGTCGCCGCTCATCTCGGCGGCGATGCCGCGTGCGGGTTTCTGGATCCGCATGGCGGCGCTGCTGCTCGACATTATATTGGTCGGGTTTGTGTCGAGCGTGCTCTTCCATCATTCCGGCAATTTCCACCTCGTGATGCTGGCCATCTATGGCGCGGTCATGTGGAAGCTCAAGGGCGCAACCGTCGGCGGCATCGTATTCGATTTGCACGTGGTGCGATTGGATGGTCGTCCGGTGGATTGGGAGACGGCGATCGTGCGCGCGCTGGGTTGCTTCCTGTCAATGGCAGTCGTTGGACTCGGATTCATCTGGATCGCCTTCGACCATGGCAGCCAGGCATGGCACGACAAGATCGCAGGCACCGTGGTGGTGCGGGTGAAGAAAGGCGTACCGCTGGTATGATGCGGCGGTGTCGGAACCTGCAATAGATGCGCTCGAATCGTATGTGCGTGCGGCATTGGCGCTGCAAGGCTATGAATTCGACGCCGCACAAATCGCGGAAATCACGCTGCAGTTCTCGCGCATCGAAAGCGTCGCGCGAATCATCCTAGCCTGGCCGCTGCCGTTCGCGTCGGAGGCGGCGGCAGTGTTCAGACCGTGATCGGCTCCACCGACATCGCTCGCCAGATCCGCGATGGCACCTTGAGCGCCCATACGGTCTTGACGGAAACGCAAGCCCGGATCGAGAGGCGCAATCCCAGTTTGAACTGCTTCACAGCGGTGACCGTTGAGCGTGCAAGCCGCGAGGCCGACGCGATCGACGCACTGCGCGCCCAAGGTCAGGCGCTGCCGCCGCTGGCCGGCGTGCCCTACGCTGTGAAGAACCTGTTCGATATCGCGGGTTTGGTGACCTTGGCCGGCGCCAAAGTGAATGCGGGCAATGCGCCGGCCGCTGCGGATGCGCCGCTGCTGGCGCGCATGCATAGCGCCGGCGCGGTGCTGGTCGGCGCCCTCAACATGGATGAACATGCCTACGGCTTCACGACTGAAAACAGTCACTATGGAGCCACGCGCAATCCCCACGATCGCACCAGAGTGGCCGGTGGATCTTCCGGAGGATCGGCGGCGGCGGTCGCCGCGGGACTGGTACCGCTGGCCTTGGGCTCCGACACCAATGGCTCAATCCGCGTGCCGGCGTCGTTTTGCGGAGTTTTCGGACTCAAACCCACTTATGGCCGTCTTGCCGCGCAGCGGCAGTTTTCCCTTCGTCCACAGTCTCGACACCCTGGGTCCGTTTGCGCGCACCGTGACCGATCTGGCGGCGGCATACGATGCGCTGCAAGGTCCTTACGCCTACGACCCCGCCTGCGCGCAGCGCGATGTCGAGCCGGTCAGCGCGTCATTGACACTGCCTCAGGGAATTGCGGATCGGGATGCTCGGCGGATGGTTTCATGAATGGGCGGACCCGGCGGCGCGGCACGCTGTGCAGCTGGCGGCGTCCGCGCTTGGGCGCGACCCTCACCGTTAACTCAAAAGCGCCGCAGCCGCGCGTGCGGCCGCGTTCGTCATTACCGGCGCCGAGGCCGGCGCCCTGCATCGCGCGCGCCTGGTTACGCAATTCGCGCGTTCGAGCCGCTGTCGCGCGCGCGTCTGGTTGCCGGCAGCCTGATTCCCGCTTCCTGGGTCGTTCAGGCACAGCGCGTGCGCCAGCAGGTGTTCACCGAGAGCGCTCGGGCTGTTCGATCGCTTCGATTTGTTGCTTGCCGCCGCCGCCCCGGTGGTCGCGCCACTCGTCGGCACCGAAACCCTCATTGTCAACGGCCGCAGCGTACCGGCAAGGGCCAGTTTGGGGCTGCTCACGCAGCCCATCTCCTGCATCGGCTTGCCGGTATGCACGGCGCCGCTTTGGCCCGGCGATCGAGATGCAGGCTTGCAGTGCCGCGGTCTGCCGATGGGGGTCCAGCTCATCGGCGCGCCCTGGCGCGAGGATCTTTGTCTCGCCGCCGCGCGGGCGCTGGAGCAGGCGGGCGTGGCTGAGGCGCGGCTGCCGCTTGAGCCGCGCGACTCTTAAAGGCCGGCGGTGCCGCGTCAAAGTGGCGGCGATCGAGGCCAGCACCGCCATCCGAACCGCGACACCGTTGTTCACCTGCTCGCGGATGACCGAGCGCGGCCCATCGGCCACTTCCGAGGAGATTTCGACGCCGCGATTCATCGGTCCGGGATGCATGACGAGCACGCTGGGCGCAGCCAGTTTCAAGCGCTGCGGCGTCAGTCCGAAATCCCGAAAATAGGCGGCGTCGTCGAGTGATGCGGCCTGCGCCATGCGCTCTTTTTGGATCCGCAGCATCATCACCACGTCGGCGCCCGCGATACCGTCCTCGATGCGCGTAAAGCGCTGCGCGCCGCGAAATTCCGCCTCTTCGGGCAGCAGCGCCTGCGGCGCCACCAGGCGCAGATCCGTCGTCCCCAGCGTGCCGAGCGCCGTTGCTGCCGAGCGCGCCACGCGCGAGTGCTTGATGTCGCCGACGATGGCGACTTTGAGGCCCGCGAATCGGCGTCTTGTGCGTGCGGATGGTCAGAGCGTCGAGCAACCCTTGAGTGGGATGCGAAACATGCGCTTCGCCTGCACTGATCACCGACACGTGCGGGGCCACGTGGTCGATCAGGAATTCCGGCATGCCGGCTTCGGAATCGCGAATGACGAACACATCCGTGTTCATCGCCTCGAGCGTATAAATCGTGTCCAGCATGCTCTCGCCCTTGGCGCGCGAGCTGGAGTGCAGGTCCAGGTTGAGCACGTGGGCTCCCAGGCGCCGGCTGGCGAGATCGAACGAGGCGCGCGTGCGGGTGCTGGGTTCGAAGAACAAATTGGCCAGTGTCACGCCGGCCAGCTCGCGGCCCTCGTAGGCAGGCTGGCCGGGAAGCGCGACGATAGCGCTCCGCCCGGTCGAGAATCGCCGTCAGCGCGTCGCGGGTCAGGCCGTCGAGCGTGATGAGGTGGCGCAGGCCCCCGGCGCTGTCTTGTTGTGATCGCATTTGCGCCTCATGTTTTTTCTGTAAACCATCGTTCCAAGATCACGCAGGCCGCCGCTGCATCGACATCGGCCTTGTATCGACCCGCCGCCGCCGCTGCCCGGACTGGCGCGCCGATTTTAAGCCGCGCCTCGGCTTCGCGCGACGAGTAACGCTCGTCGACCAGCGCAACCTCGAGCGCAAAGCGGCGCTCGAGTTCGGCGGCGAAACTGCGCGCGGCGCGCGTCATGTCACTGTCGGAACCGTCGACATTATACGGCAGGCCGACCACCGCCAGGTCCGGTTGCCACTCGCGCATCAACGCGGCGATCGTCTCCCAGCGGGGCCCGCCCGTTCACGCAGACAGGCCTCCAAGGGCGAGGCGCTGCGGCTCACGGTATCGCCGCAGGCGACGCCGATCCTGCGCTGGCCAAAATCGAAAGCCAGGACCACGCGCGGTCGCGACTCGTGTCCGGCGGCAAGGTGCGGTTGAAGGAGGCGGGTTCGACTCAGGCATTGCCGCCGATCGGACTGATTCGCGACAATTCCACGCCCAGAAGGCGTCCCGCGGCTTCCCAGCGCGACTCGAACGGCAGTTCGAAAATCAGACCCAGGTCAACCGGCGCGCTGAGCCAGGCGTTCGCCCGGATCTCTTCCTCCAACTGGCCGCCATCCCAGCCGGCATACCCCAGGGCGACCACGGCCTCCTCGGGGCCTTGGCCGCGCGCCATTGCCGCCAAAATATCGCGCGACGTGGTGACATGCAGGGCATCGGAGACCTTGAGCGTCGAATCCCACTCGCCGCCAGCGCGGTGCACGACGAAGCCGCGATCGGTTTGCATCGGCCCGCCGCGCAACACCTGGCGCTCGCGCAGGGGTCCTTGCCTAAGCTCGATTTCCAGCTGCTCGAAGATCTCGCCCATGCGCATGGGCAGAGGTTTGTTGACGATCAGTCCCAAGGCGCCGCGCGGACTGTGATCGCACACCAACGCGACGGTTTGCGCAAAATTCGGATCACCCATGGACGGCATGGCGATCAGTAACTGGTTGGTCAGATAGCCGGAATCGCTCATGATTTCGCTTAAACTCAATCTACGGTTTGTCCGGCTCCGAATAATAACACGGTGCCGCCCTGCGCGGCTCCGCCGAGGAACTGCCACTCGTAGGCGATGCGTATTTCATCATGCTTGGCGGCCAAATCGCTCGGGAATGGATCGAAATGGCGCCGCCAGCTTCAAGATTCGAAGCGCCGCCTCGTCGATTTCCGCATGGCCGCTGCTGCGACGGATGACGGTTTGCAGAAGCTTGCCGTCGGCGCCGATGGTTACCTCGATCACCGGGGTGCCGGAGAGCTTTGCGCGCCGCGCCACGTCGGGGAAATTCATCGTGCCGACGCGCTCGATTTTGCGGCGCCAGCTGTCCAAATACACCGCCACATCGGATTCGCGGGTATCCGCCGCGATCCATAGCTCGCGCTTGGCCTCGCCGCGCAAGCGCAACTCGATGCCGTCGTCGTTGGGCGTCATCGCAAGGTCGGGCCGTTTCTCGAGTAGCAGCGGCAGTTGCGGACGCGTCCTGTAGCGGCACTGGTCGCGGCGAAGTAAAGAATTTTTTGCGAAGGACTATGCGTCGCGATCAGTTCCTCCTCGCCCGTGTCCGCGCCGGCCTGTTGTTCCGCCAGTCCGTCGCCGCTCGGAATCCCTACGCGATCGAGCGGCATCAACGAGGACTTGGGGATCAGCGTTCGCTCGCGATTCAGCGTATTGCCGGAGCCCAGCTGCGTGCGCTCGGAAAGATAGCGGGCATTTGGATTCTCCTTGACGCTCGGCACCCGATCGTTGACCAGCACCACCTCCGAGCCCGCCGGCAGCTTCGTTGTCTGAGGCGCTGCGAGTCGCACCGAAGGTCACGCCGAGAATTATGATCCCGTGCAGCAGCGCGGCCAGAAAGCAGGTGGTCAGCATGCGATCGCTGGCTGGCGGCAGCCCGCGGCGCAGTACCTCGCCGGCTTGCAGCGCATCGCCCGCATTAAGCATTTCGGAAGTCACGCGGCGCCCAGAGTCCTCTCGATCGCGTCCAGCAGCATGCCACCAATGTCGACACCATGCTTCTTATTTAGTTCGCGAATGCCCGTCGGACTGGTGACGTTGATTTCGGTGACGTAATCTCCGATCACGTCCAGCCCGACGAAAAGCATGCCCGCGGCCCGCAGTTTCGGTCCAATTTGTGCGCACAGCCAGCGGTCGCGCTCATTGAGCGGGCGGCTTTCGGCCCGCGCTCCCGCGGCCAGATTGCCGCGATGGTCCTCGACGCTGGGTATCCGCTGCAACGCGAACGGCACGGGCTCGCCGTCCACCAGCATGATCCGGCAATCGCCCGCAGTGACGATTTCCGGCAGATATCGCTGCACGATCGCATACTGGCTGCCGTAGCCGGTCAGGGTCTCGAACACGACGTTGCGGTTCTTGTCGCCCTGTTCGAGCACGAAAATGGATTTGCCGCCCATGCCGTCCAGCGGTTTGCACACCGCCCTGCCATGTTCGCGCAGGAATTCGCTCATCTCGTGCATATCGCGGGTGATGAGAGTGGGCGCGCAGCATTCGGGAAACCACGCCGTGTAGACCTTCTCGTTCATGTCCCGCAAGCCCTGCGGCCGATTGCACACCAGCGCGCCCTGCAGCTCCGCCCGATCGAGAATGTACGTGGTGTAGATGTACTCGAGGTCGAAGGGCGGGTCCTTGCGCATCGAGAATTACGTCGAATTCTCCCAGTTCGGCATTTTGCGTTTGCCCAAGTGTGAACCAGTTCGCTAAATCATCTAATACTTGCAGCGGCGCGAGGCGGCCCCATGCGATCCCGTCCCGCAGCCATAGGTCCTTTTGCTCGGCGTAGAAAAGTTGCCAGCCGCGCTCCTGCGCGGCGAGCAAAATGCCCAACGTGGTGTCCTTGGCCGGCTTGATCGATGCGATGGGGTCCATGACCACGACGAGACGGACTCGGGACGACATGCTCATTCCTCCAGTCTAGCGCAAGCGGGTCGCGCCGCCTGCTCTCATAAGAAAACTGTGAACCACGCCACCGTTGTTTGGGCTCTCTTACCTCGAAATGTCGACCCCATACCGTGGCTTGCGCGGCCTGGATATGTTAAAAAGCCACAAGATTCCAGCACCTACGCACGTTCAGTGGAGAGCATGATCACCAGCGGCAAGCCGAAACTCACGGGACTCAAAGTTCTCGTGATCGATGACAGCAAGACCATCCGCCGGACCGCCGAAACCCTGCTCACCAAGGAGGGTTGCGAGGTGTTCACGGCCGTCGATGGATTCGACGCGCTCTCCAAGATCGCCGACCATCAGCCGGACATCGTGTTCGTGGACATCATGATGCCTCGCCTCGACGGCTACCAGACGTGTTCGCTGATCAAGCACAACAAGGTATTCAAGCAGATCCCGGTGATCATGCTGTCGAGCAAGGACGGCTTGTTCGATCGGGCCCGCGGGCCGCATCGTGGGATCTGAACATTATTTGACCAAGCCGTTCACCAAAGATGAATTGTTGGGCGCGATCGAAGCTCACGTCGGGAAATGACGGAGAATACGAGAATGGCATTGATTCTAATCGTAGACGATTCCCCCACCGAGGTCTTCGTCATGCAGAAGGCCCTGGAGAAACACGGCTTCAAAACCGCCGCCGCCGAGAACGGCGAAGAGGGCGTGCGCAAGGCAAAGGAGATGAAACCCGATCTCATCTTCATGGATATCGTCATGCCCGGCGTCAACGGCTATCAGGCCACGCGCATGCTCATCAACGACCCCGAGACCAGCTTGATCCCCATCATCATGGTGACCACCAAGGGCCAAGAAACGGATCGGGTTTGGGGACTGCGCCAAGGCGCCGTGGATTATCTGGTCAAGCCCGTGTCCGCGCAGGCGTTGGTCGAGAAGGCGCAGGCCGCACTGGCCATATGACGAGCACGATGAGCGGGTCGAGACTTGAGCTTGCGCAGCTTGCGCGACCGTCCATTCGAATTGCTCAAGGAACTGGAGAAGCGCAGCCGCGCGGTGGCGGCGAGCAGTGTCGCGGAAGCGGACGCGGGGCAGGAGTGGGTGGGCGTGGCGTTTCGCATGGGCGGGGAAACCTTTTTAGTGGCGCGCGAAGAAACGCGCGAGGTCCTGGGTTATCCCGCGGCGGTAACGCGCATCCCGGGCGCCAAGAACTGGGTGAAGGGGCTGGCGAACGTTCGCGGAGCAGCTGATGCCGATGCTGGACTTGCGGCAATTCCTGGGCAGCGGTGCAACCGTGCCGGGGCGCAACACGCGGATCATCGTGGTCAACCATCGGGATATTCCGGCAGGCCTCATGGTGGACGAAGTGTTGGGATTCCGGCGTTTTGCGGAAACGGAATTCAACGCCGAAGCGCCGCCGACGGTGATTCGCTGCGATAGTTATCTTGCCGGCGCCTTTCGCCGCGGCGGCGAAGTCTGGCCGGTATTCAGTTTGAAGAGTTTGGTGGAGAGCCAGAGCTTCTTGCAGGCCGCGAGTTAGTTCGAGCGGAACACGCAATGAGTAAGCGAACTGATACGGGACCCAACACCAATATCCTGCCGCTGCTGGCGGCGCTCGTCCTGCTGTGCCTGGTCGCCGCCGCCGCCCTGACGGCGCTCACACTGGGCTCCGCACCGGTCGCGGCGCCCGCCGAGCAGCTGTCGCTGGTGGTGCAGCGCATGCCCTTCGAGGCGCAGAACGCGCTGCGAGGCGAATCGAGCGCATTCGATGCCCTCGACAAGAGCGCGGCGCGGCTCAAGGCGCTGCGTGCGGCAGTGCCCGGCAGCGGCGACGCCGCTACTTTCGCGCAAGTTGAACGACGGCGCGACCACGGTCGCGGCGGCGCGCCCGGCCGTCGAGGCGATTCAAGCGTCCAACCAAGAAGCGCGTGAGTTGGCACCCAAGTTGTTGTCCGAGCTCGGTGATCTCGGCAGCTCAGTCGGCGTGCAGAAGCTCGAGGGAATGAGCCGCTATCTGGAGCGCTTCGAACTCATGGTGCAGCGCATTCAGCAGGATTTGAACGGTCTGGCATCCGGCGTCAGCGACGCGGGCCCGACGGCGCAGCGGCTCGCCGATAGCTTGGAATTCCTGAATCAGGTGATGCGCGGCTTGTCGGGCGAGGAATCCGGCATTGCCATCCAAAAAGTCACCGGCGCGGACCCTGAGCAGCGCTTGAAAACCGTGGTGCAACGCAATCAGCAATTCAACGCCAGCGTGCGCAAGGCGATTGGCGCCGCCGATGCGCTGTCCAAGGCGCAAGCCGCAGCCCGGCCTTGCCCTCACTTGCCGAGCACCCTGACCGGCGAATTGAGCGAACGCCACGCCGCGCGCGGAATCCGGCAGGAAGCTATAAGCCCTGGATACTGGCCTTGCTGGGGCTGGCCGCGGCGCTCTTGGCGGCGCTGGCTTGGACTGTATTCGAAAACCGCCAACGTGCGGCGCACCAACGAGCTGCGGGTGCGCGACAACGAGCGCAATCAAGAGGCCATCATGCGCTTGCTCGATGAATTGTCGAGTCTCGCGGACGGCGATCTGACGGTACAGGCGACGGTGACCGAAGACATCACCGGCGCGATTGCCGATTCGATCAATTATGCCATCGAAGCGCTGCGCGAACTGGTCACGACCATCAACGACAGCGCCATTCAATTGGACGGTGCCGCCAAGCAAACGCAGGGCGCTGCGGCGCATATGGCAAAGGCCAGCAGCGCGCAGTCGCGGCAGATCTCCGCGGCCAGCGAATCCATGGCCGACATGGCGGCTTCGATCGAAGAGGTTTCCGGCAATTCCGAGCGCTGCTCGGATGTCGCGAGGCACTCGGTCGATGTCGCGCACAAGGGCGGCGATGCGGTGCGGCGCACCATAGACGGCATGAATGCCATACGCGAGACCATTCAAGAGACCAGCAAGCGCATCAAGCGCCTGGGCGAGAGTTCCCAGGAGATCGGCAACATCGTCGAGTTGATCAACGACATCGCCGAGCAGACCAACATTCTGGCGCTGAATGCGTCGATTCAGGCATCCATGGCGGGCGAGGCGGGCCGCGGCTTCGCCGTGGTGGCGGATGAAGTGCAAAGACTGGCGGAGCGCGCCGCGAACGCGACCAAGCAGATCGAAGTTTTGGTGCGCACCATCCAGACCGATACCAACGAGGCGGTGGTTTCCATGGAGCGCAGCACCACGGACGTCGTCGGCGGCGCACTGCTGGCCGAAAACGCCGGCGCCGCGCTCGAGGAGATCGAGCAGGTTTCCAATCAGATCGCGAGTCTGGTGCAAAACATCTCCGCGAGCGCGCGGCAACAAGCGGCCGCATCCGGAAATATCTCGAAGAACATGCATGTGGTGCGCGAGATTTCATCGCAGACCGCGGAAGGCTCGACCGCGACTTCCACGTCGATCGCCAAGCTGGCGGCGTTGTCGGCGCAGCTGCGCAAATCGGTGGCGGGATTCCGGCTTCCCGACTATGCCGGCGGCACGACCGCGGTGAGTTCGCGGTAAGCCACCGGCGCCGGTTGCCCGCCGTCAAGGAGCCAGTCGAAGGCCGGCAACACAGGGAAAGTGCGCAAGGCGAGCGGCTTCGGCGCTTAGCTTCAGACGATTCCGGTATGACCGATATCAGTTCTCAAACCCTGCACCTCGTCGCCAAGGAACTCGCGACCACCTTGAACGATGCGCGGGCCGCGCTCGAGGCGTTCGCCGAGCGGCCGGATCAGCGCGTGCTGCTCGAGAAGTGCGGTGACCTACTGCATTCGGCGCATGGCGTCCTGCGTCTGGTGGAGGTGTACGGCGCGGCGCTGCTCGCCGAGGAGATGGAGCACGTCACGCGCTACCTGCTGAGCTCGGGCAACGACCAGAAGCGCCAGATCGACGGTCTTGATGCCCTGATGCGGGCGATGGTGCAGCTGCCGGCGTATCTCGAACGCGTCTTGTCGGGCGGCCGGGATCTGGCGCTGGTGCTGCTGCCGCTGCTGAACGATTTACGATCCGTGCGCGGCAGCCCGTTGCTATCCGAGGGCACGCTGCTGCTGCTCAACCTCAAATCCGATCAGACCGCGCAACCGCAATCGCAAGGGCCGGGCGATCAGTCGATCACGGTGGCGCAATGGGCCAGACGGCTGCGGCCTCGATTCCAAATCGGCCTTCTCGGATACATCCGCGGCGATCGCACCGTGCAGAATCTCGAAATTCTGGCAAAGGTGTGTGAAAAGCTCGAACAGGTCGCGACCACCCAGCCCGTGTTTCAGCTGTGGTGGGTCACCGGTGCGATCCTGGAAGCGCTGCGGGCCAACGGTTTGGAAGGCAGCGCGACGCTCAAGCGCCTGCTCGGGCAAGCGGACCGGCAGATCAAGGCATTGTACGAACTCGGCGAGGCGCGCTATTGCGAGGATCCGCCGATCGATCTATTGAACAACCTGCTGTACTACGTCGCGCGGGCCTCGACCAGCGGCGGGCGGATCAGCGCCGTGCGCGCTTCGTTCAAGCTTGCCGAGCTGCTGCCGGTCGACGACAGCATCGAACAGGAACGGGAAAGCCTTTCGGCGCCGAGCGTCAAACTGATGCGCACCGTCGCGGCCGCCATCAAGGAAGACTTATCCAAAGTCAAAGATGTTCTCGATATCTTCGTGCGCCGCGGCGGCGGTCAAAGCGAAGAGCTGGCGCCGCAGCTGGAATTGCTGAAGAAGATCAGCGACACGCTCGGGGTGCTGGGACTCGGCGAGCTGCGGCAGCGAGTGCAGGACGAAATCGCCGCGTTGTCGGAAATCGTCGCAAACGGCAAAGTGCCGACCGAAGAGTCGTTGGTCCGGGTCGCCGGAGTGCTGCTGTCGGTTGAAGACAGTCTGGACGATCAGTTGGTGCGGTTGATTTTGCCGCTGGCGGCGCAGCAGTCTGCCGCCGATTTACCTGCCGATCACGATCTGGAATTCAGACAGGTGAGCGAGGCGGTGCTGCGTGAATGCATCGTCAACCTGGCACGCATCAAGGAAGCGGTGTCGGTAGCCGTGCAGAAGCCGGCGGATTTTCTGCAGCAAGGCCTCGACAACGTACCGCAGCTGCTGCGCGGTATCACCGCCGGGCTGCTGATGCTGGGCAAGGGCCGAGCGGTGGAATTGATGGATGCCATCGGCGCGCAGGTGCGCAAGCTCGTGGCACCGGGTGCGCCGGCGCCCGACGCAACCCGTCTGGAGCGAGTGGCCGATGCGATCGTCAGCATCGAGTACTACATGGAGACGTTGCAGAACGGACGGACCGATCCTTGGTACATGCTGGACAACGCGGAGATGTGTCTCAAGACACTGGCGGAGGAAGCGCCGTCCCGTGTCCCGAATCTTAATATCTCGAGCAGCGACCCTGCCAGTACCATCACCGCCGAAACGATTGCCCTGGAGCGCACCAAGCGCGCCCACGCGGCGACCAATCCATTGATCGCGCTGCCGCAACCGGAAGCGGTCGATCCGCAGTTCGTCGAGTTGTTCATCGAGGAAGCCAAGGAAGAGATCGCCTCGGTACAAAGAAGCTTTCCATTGTGGGATCAAAATCCCATGGATTTGGAATCGTTGTCCTTGATGCGGCGCAGCTTTCACACTTTGAAGGGCAGCGGCCGAATGGTGGGCGCGCGCTCGATCGCGGAATTTGCGTGGTCGATAGAGAATTTGCTGAATCGGATCATCGACAAGACCCTGTCGCGCACGCCCGGAATGATGGGAGTGTTGCGCAACTCGGTGGCCGCGCTGCCGCAGTTGGTGGAGCAGCTCGAAACCGGCCGGCAAAGCTCCCTGCCGGTCGAAGCGCTGATGGCGCGCGCATTCACATTCGCCGATGGCCGCGATCCGGAACAGGCAAGGGTAAATGTTGCGCCGGAAGACCGTACCGGGTCGGACGCGAACAGCGCGACCTCGACCTGGGGCGGTACGTCGGTCGCGACCGGTACGCCCGTGGCTGCGCCCGCAACCGCAGCTGCATCCGCGCCAAAGGCTGCCGCGCCGCGAGCTCAAGCCGTCGCGCAAATGGATCCGGCGCTGCATGACATCTACAGCAAGGAGACCTCGAGCCATCTGGCGGAAATCCGCGAATACCTGCGCAAGCGCGCCGGTCAGCCGGCGCCGCACGTTTTGCCGGAGCCGGTATATCGCGCCATTCACACCTTGAGCGGCAGCACGAAAATGGCGGAAGCGCGGCACGGCACCCGGATCACGGAGCCGCTGCTGCACGTCATGCGCAAGGTTTTCGACAGCGGCCACGGATTGTCGGACAAGGGGCTCGCGACGCTGGAAGACTCGGTGCGCGCCATTGACGACGTGGTGTCGCATATCAATGAGTCGACGGGGTTCTTCGCCGATCAACCCGCGCTGCTGACGAGATTGCAGCAGCTGGAACAGGAAGTTGACGCAGAGATCGCCCGGGCCGCCAACGACACCAGCGCGTCGGCGATCGCGCCCGGACCCGCAGCTTTCGAACAAAGCGCGCCGCCCGCGGAAGAATTCGATAGTGAGATCGCGAACATCTACAGCGAGGAGGCCACCGAGCTGTTGGAAGCGGCACAAGCGTCGCTGACTGGTTGGCATCGAGTTCGCGACGACAAGCAGACGGTCGCCGAATTGCAGCGCCGGCTGCACACCCTCAAGGGTGGCGCGCGCATGGCCGGCATCACCGCGATGGGCGATCTCTCCCATGAACTCGAGACTCTGGTCATTCAGATCGATAATGGCACCGTAGCCGGCGACGATCGTGCCCACGCTGTCATGCAAGCCAGTCTCGATGAGCTTGCGCGCATGCGCGACGCCGTGAGCAACGGCGCGCTGCCGAGCGCAGCGCGCGAACTGACGGCGCAGCTCCGCGCACTTGCGCGGCAGCCGGGTGCCGGCGCCTCGGATGCGGCGCACGCACCCGCACCGGCGTCCGCCGCGCCCGCCCGGGCCGCGGCGCTTCCACCCACGGTGTCGCCCGCAGCCGCGGCTCCGCCCGCGCCCGCGGCGCCGCCCGCGCCCGCACCCGCGGCACCGCCCGCGCCGCTTGGCTTGCGGCCGGCCGCTCCCCGGATGCCTGCCGCGCCTGCTGTGCCGGTGGCCGCAGACGCGATTGTCGCAAGCGAAGATACCCTGTCGAACCTGGAGGCGAGCAGCGCGCCGGTATTGCCGGGGCGAGAGGCGGCGCCGGTGGAACGCGTCGAGATGGCGCGAGTGGATGCGGATCTGCTCGACACCATGCTCAACAACGCCGGCGAGGTGAGCATATTCCGCTCGCGCCTGGATCAGCAGGTCAACTCTATCGACTTCAATCTCGCGGAGTTGGCGCGCACGGTGACGCGCTTGAAGGAGCAATTGCGCGGCTTGGAAATGGAGACCGAGGCGCAGGTGCTGAACCGGCATCAGCACGAGGAGCCGCGGCGCGACGATTTCGATCCGCTCGAACTGGACCGCTATTCATCGTTGCAGCAGTTCTCGCGTGCCTTGGCCGAAACCTCCAGCGACGTTGCGAGTATTCAGGGTTTGCTCGAAACCTTGACGCGCGAGGCGCAGAATCTGCTGACGCAGCAGGCGCGGGTAATCACTGAACTGCAGAACAGCCTGATGCGCACGCGCATGGTTCCCTTCCAGCGCCATGTGCAGCGATTGACGCGGCTCGTGCGCCAGGCGGCCAACGACACGGCGAAGCGCGCGGAACTGGTCGTGCAGGGCGCCGCTGCGGAGCTCGATCGGCAGATGCTGGAACGCATGGTTCCGCCGCTGGAGCACATGCTGCGCAATTCCGTGGTGCACGGCATCGAAAGCCCGGATCGACGCGCTGCCCTTGGCAAGCCCGAGGTCGGCCGAATCTCCATCAGTTTGGAGCGCGACGGCGCGGAAATCGTCATCGTGGTTGCGGATGACGGCGCCGGCATCAACGTGAAGTTGATCCGCGAGAAGGCCGTCGCGCTGGGTCTGATCGACGCCCATGCAAGACTCACCGATGAGGAGGCCGTGCAGCTGATCTTGGAGCCGGGCTTCAGCACCGCCGGGCACGTCACGCAAGCGGCGGGCCGCGGCGTCGGCATGGATGTGGTGGCCACCGAGGTTAAAAAACTGGGCGGCGGCCTGTTCATCGATTCGACTTTCGGCAAGGGATCGCGATTCACCATTCGCCTGCCGTTCACCCTGGCAATCAGCCAGGCGCTGATCGTGCGCGTGGCGGACGAAGCCTATGCGCTGCCGCTTGCAACCGTGGAAGGCGTGGTACGCCTGCCGCGAAATATCGTCGCGCGGCATTTGGGGAAGGATGCGCCGCTGTTCGAATACGGCGGTCAGAAGTACCGCTTCCAGCACCTCGGCGCGTTTGTGGGATTGGGCGTCACGCGGCTGCCGGAGACCGATGTATCGATGTCGGTGGCGCTGATCCGCGCCGGCGAGCATTCCACCGCCTTGGTCACCGATGAATTGGTCGGCAGCCGGGAAATCGTCGTCAAATCCTTGGGCCCGCAGATATCGGCGATTCGCGGCATCGCGGGCGCCACCATCCTGGGCGACGGACGTATCGTCCTGATTCTGGACATGGGTTCTTTGGTACGTTCGGAATGGCGCGCGCGTCCGACGGAAACGGTAGTCCTCGACAATCGCGATCGGCGCACGTTCGCGCTGGTGGTCGACGACTCGATAACCGTGCGGCGCGTGACCCAGCGCCTGCTGGAACGCAACGGCATGCGGGTATTGACTGCCAAAGACGGGGTGGATGCGATGTCGCTGCTGCAAGAGCACCAGCCCGACATCATCCTGCTCGACATCGAAATGCCGCGCATGGACGGCTACGAGGTTGCCGCCAACGTGCGCAACGATCCGCGCCTCAAGCACATTCCGATCGTCATGATCACCTCGAGGGTCAGTGAAAAACATCGGGCGCGCGCCATTGAGCTCGGCGTCGATGATTACCTCGGCAAGCCCTATCAAGAAAGCCAGCTGCTCGACGCGATCGAGCCGCTGGTCAACCGCCGCAGCGCGGTCGCACGCTAAAGTAAATGACTGAATTGCGCGACGAGCTGTACAGCTTGCTGGTGCCACTGGCGGGGGAAAGATTGATCGTGCCGCGCGCCTGCGTCGCCGAGGTCATCGGTTATCAGGCGCCCGCCGAGATGACCAATGCGCCGCCGTGGTACGCGGGCATCGTCAGTTGGAGCGGACGCAATGTGCCCGTGGTGTCCTTCGAAGGAGCGTTCGGTCAAGCGCTGCCCAGCATTTCCAGCCGGACTCGAATCGTGATTTTCCATGCCGCCAGCCCGCAGCTGCAATCGGGCTACTTCGGCATATTGACCCAGGGCTTTCCGCAGTTGGTGCGCGTAAATGCCGATGTTGTGCGACCGGATCCGTCGCGCAGTTTTCCCGAGCGCTCGCCCGTCATCTGTCAGGTGCGCATGGTCAACGAGACGCCATTGATACCGGATTTGCAGCGCCTCGAACAAATGATCGCCGAGGAAACCTCGGTGATGCAGTGACTTCGGACCGCTTCGCTTCGGCAAAAAAACCGCTATCGGGAATGGGCTTCGTATAGTTTTACGAATTCGCCGAAAGTGACGGGATAATTGTCAACAGCGCTGAACGGATGGAATCCGATGGTGTCCTCGAGCAGCGCGACGACCAAGGCGAAACCCAGCGAGTCGAGCCCCAGTTCAATCAATTTGGCGTCGTCTGATAACTGCGCCAGCGTTTGCTGCTGCTGAATCGCCACTTGACTGAATATCTCGCCTATAACAGCTCTCACAGACATATTCGCGGGTCTCGTGTAATTTTTACGAGCTGCAAACGATGAGAAAGTCATCTCGATACGTTGTCTAACGAACGATAAATTCGCGGCGGTGTCAATCCCGATTATGCGGTTGCCAAGCTTAGCTGCCTTGCAATAATTTGGTGTAGGAATGACATTGGAGCGAGATGCAGGTGCGCCGCCCTTGCCAGGCATGGTCGCGCGCATCCGGCGTTGTTGGGCCCGCGACCGCGACATGGGCCTGGCGCGGCGAATTCACAAGGGCCTGAAATTGATCAGCCAATTGATTCGCGCCAGCGGTGCGCTCAAGGGCTGCAATCGCGTAGGCGTCTACGCTCGCGTGTCCGGCCGATTGCGCATCGAGAATCACGGCGCGATCGACATCGGAGATCACTTCAGGGTTGATTCCTCTTGGGTTCCCATCGAATTGATCACCGGCCCCAAGGGACGGATTCAGATTGGCGACGACGTGCTGATCAACTTCGGTACGTTGATCGCTGCCGGCAGCCGCGTCTCAGTCGGCAGCGGCTCCATGATCGGGCCCCACTGCATCATATCCGACGTGGACATCCCCGAGGCGATTACGGCATCGGCACGCGTCTCCGCGAAACCGATCGAAATTGGCAGGGACGTGTGGCTCGCTGGGCGGGTCACCGTGAGACCGGGCGTCAGAATTGGCGACGGTGCAGTAGTGGTGGCCGGCAGTATCGTCGAGTCTGATGTTGCGGCGCATTTCATGGCGAGCGGTATACCCGCCCGGATGTTGCCGAGATTTGGCGCCGTACCGGGAGCACACGGCAATGCGCCAGTTGCGCCAAACGGGCCCGGAGTGGCGGGAGCGCAGGCCGCGCCCGTTGCTGGACACGCAACCGGAACGCAGCAAGCCGGGCTCCGCGGGGCTCTCATTTCGGATTTCAGGCTTGATGATCTCGTGTATGAATTGGCGGCTGCCGATGGAAGTCCGCCGCTGCAATCGGTTGTCGTCGCCGGTGAGCATATTTCGCAAATGTTGTTGGCGCCGCCATCCGCGGACGCCAGCGACTTTGTCGTCGTCTGGACCAGGCCTGAGGGCGCCGTGCCTGCGTTCGCGCAACTGCTCGCGGGCGAATTGATCGACGAGTGCGACCTCATGGAGGATGTCGACAAATTCTGTGCGCTGCTTGAAAAAAGCGCCAAAAACTACCGCTACGTGCTGCTACCCACGTGGACGCAGCCGGCCCACGTGCGCGGACGAGGATTGTTGGACGGCCGGCCGGGGGGAGTACTGTCCACATTGTTGGCGATGAATCATCGAGTGACGAAAAATATCGAGAGATGTTCGAACGTGTTCGTGCTCAATGCCGCGCGCTGGCGAATGGCGGTCGGTCCTGCGGCGTTTAACCCACGAGCCTGGTACCTCGGCCAGATGGCCATGGCCCGCCCGCTGGTGGCCGAGGCGGCGCGGGACATTTGTGCGGCGCTTGCTGCCCTGCGCGGGACGCAGCGCAAGCTTTTGGTACTTCACTCGCATGCTGCTCTTTGGACCGAGAGTCGGGCCGACCCCGACGTATCGACGGCGCCCCTCGGGCAGGCTTATGCCGCCTTTCAGCAAGCGCTTCGCCAGCTGCGGCGTCGCGGGGTGTTGCTGGCTGTGATTGGAAGCTCCGCACAGTTTGAGTTGCTCGAGACGATGCGGGTCTTTCCCGGCGCCTGTCTGCGCGAAGAGGACTTCGCGAGTTGCGGCGCGACCGAGGACGATGAAGTCGCAAACCTCAACGCACTTGTCGCCAGGCACGGTGTCGCCCTTGACGCAATGGTTTACATTGATGCGCGAGATGCCGTGCGCGCGCGCGTACGCGCCGCCCTCCCGGAAGTTTATGTGCCTGACTGGCCCGTGGATAAACTGCTGTTCCCGAGTGCTCTTCTTGCGTTGTGCTGCTTCGACGCGGGGCGCGAGCCCACAATCGCGCTGCGGGCCGTGCGATGAGCCGCTTCCAGCGTTTCGTCGACCGAATGCGGGGGAGCGTCCGCTACCGTTCGATTGATCGGGTGGGGCGGGGAACCATCATCGCGGGTTGTCTGAATGTCGAGAACAACGGAAGAATTCAAATCGGCGAGGAATGTCATCTCGGTTGCCATCCGATCCAATCACATTTGATCGCCATGGATGATGCGAGAATATCGATCGGTGACCGGGTGTTCATCTCGTATGGTGCGGCGATATCCGCCACGCGTTCGATTCAGATCGGGGACGGCACGCGCATCGGGCCATTTTCCCTGATATTGGACAATGACTACCACAGGGCTGGCGACCGGGAGTCTCCCGGGGGCATTGCCCCGATCGAAATCGGTCGGGATGTCTTGATTGGTACCCGCGTTTCGATACTGCGCGGCGCGCGCATTGGTGACGGCGCCTGCGTCATAAGCGGCAGCACCGTGGCCGGAATCATCGCGAATGGTGCGGTTGTCGCAGGTGTACCCGCCCGCGTCAGGGTCGATGGTTCGATGCTCAGTTCGGGTCGCTCCGTTGCGTCAATCATCATGCGGGTATTTGGGCTTGCGACGCTCCCCGGTCCTCTGGACGGACCGACGCAAATCGCAGCGTGGACCCGAATAGGCTCCATCCGGCTGCTGCTCGCTCTGGAGGAAGCGTTTGGCGTAACGTTTCCTCAAGAACAAATTTGCCTGGCATCCAGCGTCGCCGAGGTCTCGGGGCTCGTTGCACTGGCACGAAGGAAGCTTGCAGGGCAGCCTGTTTCAGGGCAATAGGCCGAAAACAGCGATCGAATTGGTGGTGCCCACCAAGACCTTGCCGTCGGCCACCACCGGCGTGATGTATTTGTTGCCGGCGCCGAAGTGATCCCGATTTCCGGCCGCCTGGTTGCTGTTGTAGATCTCATGGGCAAGATCGGTCGCATCATAGGCGTGCAGCACCGCCGGACTCGTGTTCTCGTGGGCCCACACGATGCCATTGGTAGTGCCGTTCGCGGACACGCTGGGCGCGGTTCCGGGAAAAGTGAACTGAGTAGCGCTCTGCGATTGCGGCGCCGCTGCGAGCTTGGCGTTGGATATGGCAAATGCTTTCAAAGTGCCGGACACGTCGCCGTAGTACACGCTGCCGTTGAAGTACGCCGGCGTCGACCAGATGCCGCCCGGCAAAGCATTGCTCAGCGTCTGATAGTTGTTGTTGCTGTTGGCATTGAATTTGCCCATCGAGTCGCGGTCGACGAGGTAGATGTTGCCGTCCTTGCCGGCCCCGACCACGAGATGCCGCACGATATTGCTGGAGTCCGTCAAATCCGGCAACAGCATCTCGCCACCGGATCCCAGATCTTGGTCGGCATTCGATTCCGTCACCTCCTTCGACATGGCGAAGTAATCCAGAACGCTCAAGCCTGCGCCCGCGCCGGAAATCTTGAGGAAGGAATTGCCGTAGTCCTTGAGGCTGGGAAAGCCATTGGTGTCCATGGTGGTTTCGAAGGCACCGTTGGCCGTCAGCAGATAGACGTTGCCGGTGGCGTCGGCGCCCGGTCCGCCGCCGCTCATCCAGATGGCGGGTCCCGCACTGCTGTTTGCCGCGACATTGAGGACGCCGCTGATGGCGAGCGAGCTCTGCGCAAACGCGATGATCCAGCCGGAGTACGGCTGGCCGTCGCAATGCGAAGTGAAGCTGGTGTAAATCGTTCCGTTCGAGAGCAGCAGCGCCGCCCGTTCGGCATGTTGTCCGGGATTGAAGCTGTTTGACCCGCCGGAGGTCGGATACGATGCGGAGATCTCGGTCGGTCCTCCCAGAAGCTCTGCGCCGGTGGTGATGTCGAGCGCGTGCAGGCGCTGATGATAGGCCTGCTTGGAATCTATGGACATTGCGACCAGGTAGATTGCGCCGTTTGCGCCGGCGCTGCGATCGATGACCGGAGTCGAGGTGACGCCGATTTCGGGGGTGATTTGCCCGCAGCCCTGGGAGCCGCTGGTGCTCTCGCCGCTGCCCAGCAGGGATACATGCCACAGCATTGCGCCGGTATCGGCGTCGAAGGCGTACACGGAATCGTGCTCGGTGGCTGCAAACACCACATTATGCGCCGCGCCCGCAACGCTGAGCCGCGACAGATACAGCGGCTGGGCGTCGACTCTGCCGTCGACGCTCAATGTGCGCAGCAAGCCGAAGGTTGCCGAAGCCACATTGGCGAGAGTGAGGGTAGATTCGGCCGGATTCAGGCCGCTGCGGCTGAGATCGTACTTGTAGGTAGTCACGTCAGTGGTGCCCGCTGGCGCTGGCTGCGCCGGGGGCGCTGGTTGCGCCGGGGGTGCGACGCTGGGCATTGCGCCGCCACCACCGCCACAGTCGGCGAGCAGCAGCAACAGGGGAGCGAGCGCGATACGAAATTGCTGGTTCAAGGGCATCCCGCCAAACCGCTTGTCTACGCCTATTAGACCCCGAATGCCGCGGGTTTCAAGCGTCGGCAGTTCGCGACGGAGCGTAGTCCGCCAACAGGTCGCCAAACCGCGCCTGCAACATAACGATGGCAGCGATTGCCGCGGTTTCCGTGCGCAGCACCCTGGGCCCGAGACCGGCACGAATGAACGCCGAGAGTTTAAATGCCTCGAGTTCCTCGGGCGCGAAGCCGCCTTCCGGCCCAATGGCAATGTCGGCAGCGGCAACGGTGCCGAGGGAGTCGATTTCGAGAGGTCGTGCGGCGTTCTGCTCGCCATGCTCGTCTTCGGGCTCCATAACCAGCCGCAAACACCGGACGCCGGCGACAGCTGCCTCGCCCGGCTTAGGCTTAGGCGGCGGTAGCGCGCCCAGGTAATTGAGCAGCGGTTGCGGAGCCTCGACCGTCGGCAGCCGATTGCGGCCACATTGTTCGCAGGCGCTCACGGCCACGGCGCGCCAATGCGCCTGCTTTGAGGCCGACTGGGCGGAATCGAGGCGCACCACGCTGCGTTGACTCAACACCGGCACGATGCGCGCAACACCGAGTTCCGTCGCCTTTTGTACGATGAAGTCCATCCGATCGCCGCGCGGGATGCATTGCACCAGGGTCAGGCGGCACGGCGATTCCCGATCGATCGGGCGCGCCGCGCCGATCGATACAGAAACACGCGAGCCGCGCACCGCGTCGATGGTACCGATGAATTCCCGCCCGTCGCCGTTGAACAGCACCAGTTCATCGCCGCTGCGGGCGCGCAGCACCTTCGCCAGGTGCGCGCCAGTTTCGCGGGCCAGGTCGATAATGCTTCCGGGATGCAACGCCCCGTCGACGTATACGCGGGTCAGGCGCGTCGCGCGCCCGCGCTTGAGGCTGGCATTCATATGCGCGCAATTGTCGCATATGCTAACCGTGGAATCGGAAACTCGAGGGTCGCGCTTGCAGGTAGATCTTGATACAGGGCTGATGCGGGGCGCGAGACAAGTTGCTTCGCCGAACTACGATGCCCGCCCTCCCGGCGTGGAGGCCGACTTGATCATCGTGCACGGCATCAGTCTGCCGCCGGGCGATTTTGGCGGCCCATGGATCGATAAACTGTTCACCAACTCCCTGCCTCTCGACCAGCATCCCTATTTTGCCGAGATCGGCGCGTTGCGCGTGTCCTCGCATCTCGTCGTGGCGCGCGATGGCGGGCTGACCCAGTTCGTCAGGTTCCCGGATCGCGCCTGGCATGCGGGTGAATCCAGCTACAACGGCCGCGATGCCTGCAATGACTTCTCGATCGGCGTGGAACTCGAGGGGGTCGATACGGTTCCTTACGCGGCCGGGCAATACGCGGCGCTCGCCGAAGTCGTCGCGGCGTTATGTCAAGCATATCCGCGCCTGTCTGCGGATCGCCTGGTAGGACACAGTGACATCGCGCCGGGGCGCAAAACCGATCCCGGCCCGGCTTTCGATTGGCCGCGGGCGCGCGCGGCGATCGCTGCCGCCTGCGCCAAAGCCTAGCGCGCCGCATG
The DNA here is from genome assembly GCA_963787695.1 of uncultured Gammaproteobacteria bacterium. Lineage (GTDB taxonomy): Bacteria > Pseudomonadota > Gammaproteobacteria > Steroidobacterales > Steroidobacteraceae > Bog-1198. Next base: position 1,706,307 of record CAWBDX010000002.1, on the reverse strand, counting down.
CCTTGGGCGGGCGCCCGTTCGTGGGCACAACGTGAACCTTGTCACGTTCGCTCACAGCAGATTTCTGTCTCCACGCCGACATCTGAGGATGAGGTTGTAATTCATTTTGTGCGGTGAAGGGAGGGCGGTTGACTCGTTGGTTCGCGGACCTCCCAATTGAACGCAAGCTGCGGATCGTCATCACGGTTCCCGCGATGGCGGCGTTCGCGATTGCGATGATCATGTACATCGCCACGAATTTGCTGCATCTGCGCGCCGACATGCAGCAGCGCGCCGCGGGCATCGCGCGCGCCAGCGGGGTGAGCGCCATCGAGGCGCTGCGCCTCGGTGAGACCACCGCCGCCATCAACGCTTTGAACGCGCTGCGCGATGAACCCATGGTGAACGTTGCGGAAGTTTATCTTGCCGACGGCCAAAAACTCGCCACGTTCGATCGGGCCACCAACGATGTACAGCTGGAGCAGCGGACGTCGGACAGGCGCTTCGATCCCAACAGCACGCAGTTTCTGGTGCACGGACAATTCCAAGTCACGGTCCCCGCGACGCGTGCCGGCGCCGTGCTGGGGTATGTGCATATCCTCATGCCCCTTAAGGCGCTCTACCCGGACTGGCGCGGTTATGCGCTGATCACCCTGGCGGCCATCGCGGCCGCCGTCTTGGTTTCCTACTGGCTTTCCGCGCGTCTGCAGAAGCAGATTTCCGGACCCATCGTCAACCTGGCGCATACCATGCAGCGGGTCTCGACCGAGGAGGATTACACGCTGCGCGTCGAGCGCAGCTCCGCGGATGAGATTGGTTCCCTCATCGAGGGCTTCAACCAGATGCTCGCGCAGATCAGGCATCGCGACTCGCGCCTGGAAAAATACCGTCAATTCCTCGAGCAACAGGTCGCCGAGCGCACCGAGAATTTGGGAAACGCCAACCGCGAACTGCAGGTCGTCATCGACCAGGCCACTCGCGCCAAAGACGCGGCGGAGCGCGCCAGCAGCGCGAAGAGCGAGTTTCTGGCGCGCATGAGCCACGAAATCCGCACGCCGATGAACGGCGTGATGGGCATGTCGGAGCTGCTGCAGGCGACTGAACTGACGCCGCGCCAGCGGCATCTGTCGCAAACCATATCCCACTCCGCGGGAGCTCTGCTGCAGATCATCAACGACATTTTGGATTTCTCGAAAGTCGAGGCCGGCAAACTTGAGCTGGAGCGCATCGAATTCGGCTTGCGCGAAACGGTCGAGCAGGCGATCGAGATTTGCGCGTCGCGCGCGCATGCCAAGGGCCTCGAGCTGGCATGCGACGTCGAGCTCGATGTGCCCGCCAAAGTGCGCAGCGATCCCATGCGCCTGCGCCAGATTCTGATCAATCTGGTCGGTAATGCCATCAAATTCACCGACGCGGGAGAAGTCATCGCGCGCGTCAAGGTGGTAGGCGACGACAACCTATTGCGCTTCGAGGTGATCGACACCGGGATCGGCATCTCGGCGGAAGCCCAGGCCGATATATTCAACGCGTTCAGCCAGGCCGATTCGTTCACCACCCGCAAGTATGGAGGCACCGGGTTGGGTCTCGCCATCTGCCGTGAATTGGCGACGCTGATGGGCGGCAGGATCGGCGTCGACAGCGTGGTGGGTCGGGGTTCGGTTTTTTGGTTTGAAGTGCGGCTCGAGCCGATCGTCGAAGCGACGCCGACCTTCACGCGCCTGCCGCGCATGCGCCTGGTCGGACTGCGGGCGCTGATCGTCGATGACAATGCCAGCAATCGCGGAATCCTTTGCAAGCATTTGGAGTCATGGGGAGTCGAGGTGGTCCCCGCAAAGACCAGCGCCGAGGCGCTGGCGGCGCTGCGCACCGGGGAGGGCACGCGATTCGACTTTGCGCTGCTGGACGATCAGATGCCCGGCATGGACGGCATCACGCTGGCGAAGCACATCCGTGAAGATTCGCGCCTGGCGGCTATGCGCCTGATCATGCTCACGATCCGCGACACCCACGAGAGCGACTCCGACAAGGTGCAATTGTTTGCCGCAATCCTCACCAAACCCTTGCGCCGTTCGCAGCTCCTGAACTGCGTGACCCGGGCCATGACCGCGGCGCCGGATTCGGCGCTGGAAGACACCGCCATACGGGCGGTGCCGACCGCCGCCGCCCGCACATTCGTGCCAAAGATTCTGCTGGTTGAAGACAATCCCGTGAACAGGGAGGTGGCGGTCGGCATGCTGGAGAGCTTGGGCTGCACCGCACATGCCGCGGAAAACGGCTGGCAGGCCCTGCAAGCCATGAACAACGATGCATTTGACGCCGTCCTCATGGATTGTCAGATGCCGGTGATGGACGGTCTGACCGCCACCGCAGAATTGAGACGACGCGAACAGAATTCCGGTGGGGCGCGGCTGCCGGTCATCGCATTGACCGCCAACACCATGGAGGGTGACCGCGAACGCTGTCTCGCCGCCGGCATGGATGATTTTCTGAGCAAGCCCTTTACCCAGCAGCAATTGGCGGCACTGCTGAAGCGCTGGCTGGCGCTGCATGTGCTTCCGGAGTCAGAACGGCGCGACAGTTCGCGCCTGCCGCTGATCGATGCCGGCGTGCTGCGCAATATCACCGCACTGGCACGGCCCACGCTGCTCAATTCGATGATCGAGCTGTATCTCAAGCACTCGCCGCAGTTGATCAGCGCCATCGAAAGGGCGGCGGCGAACGGCCAAGCCGAGGCGCTGCAGGATGCCCTGCATACCTTCAAGTCCAGTACCGCCAATCTTGGCGGCATCCGCCTCGCCACTCTCACAAAAGAATGCGAAATGCTGCTGCGCGAGGCGGGCGTCGACAAGGCAGCGGCGGCGGTGCAAAGAATCGGCAGGGAATATCATGAATTTTGCAGCGCGCTGATGCGTGAGCGATCGACGAATGCGGCATAGCCCAGAGGTTCCGATGAACGCCATTGACAATCAGACCAACATTACCGCGACCGTGCTCGTCGTCGACGACGATCCCGGCGCCAGATTGCTGGTCGGCAGCGCTCTGGAAGTTGCGGGCTTTCGCGTCACCACTGCCGCCGACGGCAAAAGCGCACTGAGCGAGTTTCATGCGCACCCCGCCGATTGCGTGGTGCTCGACGTGGTCATGCCGGGCATGAGTGGCTTCGACGTCTGCCGCGCACTGCGGGCGCAGCAGATTTCCAAGCATGTGCCTATCTTGATGCAGACCAGCCTCGATGACATGGAATCGGTACAGAGCGCCTACAAGGCGGGTGCCACCGACTTCTCATCCAAGGGCATCAACCCGATGCTGCTCGCGGAACGCGTGAAATTCCTGGTGCGGGCCAAGCAGACCCAGGACCAGCTGCGCGAAAGCGAAGCGCGAGTGCGCTATCTGGCTTACTACGACCCGCTCACCGCGCTGCCGAACCGGCAGCGATTGCTGCAGATTCTGGAACAGCAGGTGGCGTGGGCCGCGCCCAGACAGCGCGGTATCGGCGTGTTGATGCTCGACGTCGATAACTTTTCGCGCATCAACGATACCCAGGGTCAGGCGGTCGGCGACAGCCTGCTCAAGGAAATCGCGCACCGCCTGCAGCACTGTTTGCGCGATACCCAGCGCACGATGGAGGACGGCGCGGACTCGACCGACAACAACGACTGGGTGGCGCGCACCGGCGGCGACGAATTCGCCCTGGCGCTGCCCGGCATAGCCACGGTCGACAGCGCGCAGATCGTGGCCCGCCGCGTGCAGCTGTCGCTGGCGCGGCCCTTCGTGTTCGCTCAGCAGGAAATACCGCTGTCTGCGACCATCGGCGTCAGTCTGTTCCCGGGCGATGCGCCGGACGCCGGGGCACTGATAAAGAACGCCGATGCAGCCATGCACCATGGCAAGAAGACCGGAAACGGTCGATTGGAGTTCTTCAAGAAATCGATCAGCACCCGCGCGGCCAAAAACCTGTCGATGGAAGCGGATCTGCGCAAGGCGCTCGATCGCGGCGAGTTCACGTTGAATTATCAGCCGCGATTGGCCATTAACAGCATGCGCGTCGAGGCCGTGGAGGCATTGCTGCGTTGGTGGCATCCGCAACGAGGCTTTGTATCGCCGGACGAGTTCATTCCGCTGGCCGAGCAGAGCGGCTTGATTGTGGAGATCGGCGACTGGGTGCTGCGCGAGGCCTGCGCCCAAGCGCGACGCTGGCGCGACGCCGGGGACGCCGGTTGGCAGGTCGCCGTGAATGTATCAGGCGTGCAGTTTCGCGACGGCACCCTGGTGGAGCGCGTGTCGCGCGCCATCCACGCCGCCGGCATCGAACCGCGCATGATCGAATTGGAATTTACCGAAGGAGCTTTGATTGAATACTCCGCAGTCGTGAGCAAGGCGGTCAAATCGCTGAAGGATTTGGGCGTCGCGACAGCCTTGGACGATTTCGGCACCGGCTATAGTTCACTTTCCTACCTGCGGCACTTCCCGATCGACACTCTCAAGATCGACCGGGTGTTCGTGCGCGACATCGTCTCCAAGAGCGACGGCAACACGCCGCTGGTCGATGCCATCATCGCAATGGCAAAGAGTTTGGGTCTGGCCACCGTGGCCGAGGGCGTGGAAACCGAAGCGCAATGGCACTATCTGAAATCACGGCAAGCCAGTCAGGTTCAAGGATTCCTATTTTGCCGGCCGCTCGCCATCGAGGAACTGGAACGTTGGCATGCTGAATGGCTGCATTCGAATCAACATCGCCCCGCCAGCGTGGCATGAATTCTTACGGGGTCACGGCGCCCGGGTTCGGCGCCAGATCACCTCGCCGCCCTCGGCAGCGCGGGCCAGCACCCTGGCGAGTACGAACAACAGATCGGACAGGCGATTCAAGTAAATGAGCGCATCCGGGGCGACGCTTTCAGCGCGCGCCAGCGACCAACAGCGCCGCTCGGCGCGGCGGCAGACGGCGCGCGCCACGTGACAGGCCGCGGCAGCCGGACCGCCGCCCGGCAGTATGAAATCTTTGAGTGGCGGCAGCGCGGCATTGAAGTCATCCAGTTCCTTCTCGAGCCTTTGGATATATGCCGCGGTGATCATCAAATTCCCGGGAATGCACAGCTCCCCGCCAAGATCGAAAAGGTCGTGCTGCACTTCGGTGAGACAGCGTCTGATCTCCGGCGGCAGCGCCGCAGTGCCGAGCACCACCCCAATCGCACTGTTGGCCTCGTCGACGCTGCCGTAGGCCTCGACGCGCAGGCTCTCTTTTGCCACCCGTGACCCGTCGCCGAGGCCGGTGGTGCCGTCGTCGCCGGTGCGGGTATAAATTTTGCTTAGCCGGTTGCCCATGAATCACCAACTTCCCTGGGGGTGATGCGACGGTAGCATAACGTTTGCTAAGGTGGCGCTCCATGAAGCATTCGGCGGAACTTCAGGCCGCGCTCGATGCGGCCGCGCAGGCGGCGAGCATTGCGCGGTCGATGTACCAGCACAATATCGAGGTTCGCGTCAAAGCGGACAAATCCCCGGTTACCGATGCCGACGTGCGCTGTGAGACGGCGATTCGCGAAATCATCGAGGCGCGGTTTCCCTCCCACGGCTTTTATGGCGAAGAAACGGGGTCGCACGACGTGGACGCCGAGAGTCTCTGGCTGGTGGATCCGATCGACGGCACCAAGGCATTTGTGCGCGAGTACGCGATGTTTTCAACGCAGATCGCTTTGATGCGCAATGGCGAACTGGTGCTGGGAGTGTCCAGCGCGCCGGTATACGGCGAAGTGAGCTTCGCGGAGCGCGGCCGCGGCGCCTACCTGAACGGCAAACCCATAAGCGTCAGCCGGGTATCGACGATCGAGGAGGCGGCACTTTCTTCGGGCAACTTGAAGAGTCTTGCCGGCAGCGCATCGTGGTCGCGTTATGGCGCGCTGATCGCGCAACTCGGGCGTATCCGCGGCTACGGCGATTTTCTGCACTACCATCTGCTCGCCGCGGGAAAAATCGATGCCGTGATCGAAACGGACGTGAATATTCTCGACATCGCCGCTTGCGCGGCGATCGTCATCGAGGCAGGCGGCCGTTTCACCGATTTGAGCGGAGCGCCCCTCACACTCAATTCCACAACCGTGCTGGCCAGCAATGGACATATGCATGACCCGCTGCTCGCGGCATTGAGCTAGTTGCGCCAGCGAATTTCCGCAGCGGTCGCCGCTCCTATCACCACTTCGTCGAGGCTCTCCACCTGCTGCCAGCGTTCGGCGCTCAGCATCCGGCGTCCCGCCATCAGTTCAGCGTTGCGCTGCGGAAATAGCGGTACCTGCTGCGGGTCGCCGTAACCGTCGGGATAACGCGGTGCGTCGTCGGCGGCACGGTATTTATCCGTGGCTCCGAGGGTGTGCAGCAATTCGTGGGCGATGACGACGTCGTTCTCGCCATCCATATCGGGAGTAGCGAAGGCATACACCACGCCGATCAGTCCCTTCGTCAGACCTAACGAATGCGGCACGGCCGGGGTCAGGGCGGGATCGTGGTACAGGACGAATATGCGGATGTCTTCCGGTTCGTTGAGGTGCCCGCTTGCGCGCCATGCCCAGTAGCGAAGCTTGAGACTCCACAGAGCGGTCGCAATTGGACCTTGCGATGGCGCGCGCCGCGGCGGAAGCTCGTGCAACTCGGGTCTCCATCTGGTCCTGACGGGTTCGCCGGTGCGCAATTGATAGCGAGCGGCCTCGCGCGCAAAGAAACGGTCGATGGGCTTGAAGCGTTCGACGTCTAAATTCGCCACGTAGCGCAATGTCACGGGGCTTTCATCGGCCGCGATGGGATAGATCGCGACGTACAGCGGTTCTCGCCAGCGCGTACTGCGGTAACGGTCCTGCCAGGTGCTCAATGCGACGACCAGCAACACCAATAACAAGAACAATATGCGCAGGTTTTTGAATGCGCCGCGAGACGGGGGCGATCGGTGCGGCTTCAATCGGATGCTTCGACATGCAGTTCGTCGATTTCTCCGTTCGACGCACTGTACGACACGATCATCGGTTTACAGCAGACCGGACAGTCCTCGATATAGGATTGCTCGGGCACCGAGAGATCGAGTGTCAGATTGATCGGCTCCCAACAATGCGGACAGGTGACCTCGTGACCCTGTATGAGGATCATGCTCCACCTTGTGAAATATTGTTGAATTTCAAAGCCTTAGATCCAAACAGAGACTTGACAGTCAGTCTATTCACATAGCAGGTCTTGGGCAAGGCCGGCCTTTAGTGGTGGGCGCAACCATCCTCGACTACTTGCCCTGCGTCACGCCCGAATGCGAGGTCCGGCCGCTATACTGTCTATTTGGGGTTAGACTTACGAGGAAACATGGAGCCGACCGATACTTCAAAACCTGATTACTTCCATCGGGTTGTAGATTGCCAGTGGGCCTGTCCGGCGCACACCGACGTTCCCGAGTACATCCGTCTGATCGCTCAAGGCGAGTTCACCGAGGCCTACATGGTGAATCGCGAATCCAATGTCTTCCCCGGCATATTGGGCAGGGTGTGCGACCGACCCTGCGAACCCGCCTGCCGCCGCGGCCGAATCGAGGAAAAACCGGTAGCCATCTGCCGACTGAAGCGCGTTGCTGCGGATCACCGCGACGACATTACCGCGCTCTTGCCTAAGGTGCCCAAGGAAAAAAATGGCAAGCGCATTGCCTGCATCGGCGCCGGTCCCGCATCGCTGACCGTGGCCAATGATTTGCTGCCCTTGGGATATGAGATCACGATTTTCGAGCAATACGGGGTGCCCGGCGGCTTGATGCGAACCAACATCCCGGCATTCAGGCTTCCGGCTAACGTGCTCGATGAAGAAATCGGCTACATCGTGAATATGGGCGCCGATCTGCGCCTGAATTCTCCGATCAAGAGCCTGAAGAGGCTGCTCGACGCCGACGAATTCGATGCCGTGTTCGTCGGTTCGGGCGCGCCCAAGGGCAAAGAACTCGAATTGCCCGGTCGTCACGATACCGATCGCATTCATATCGGCATAACGTGGCTGGAGTCCGTTGCATTCGGCCACGTCGATAAAATCGGCGAGCGGGTATTGATCATCGGCGTCGGCAATACGGCCATGGACTGCTGTCGCAGTTCGCTTCGGCTCGGCGCCAAAGACGTGAAAGTCATGGCGCGCAAACCGCGCCAGTTCTTCAAGGCGTCCGAGTGGGAACTCGAGGATGCCGAGGGGGAAAACGTTGAAATCGTCATCAATCACGCACCCAAAAACTTCGTCACGGAAGGCGGCCGGCTGACCGGCATGATGTTCGAAAAGCTGGAATACGATATCGAAGCGGGCGACATCAAGGCCACGCGCACCCTCGGCGACGTGTTTTTCCCCTGCGATGACGTGATTCTCGCCATCGGGCAGGAGAATGCCTTTCCGTGGATCGAGAAGAACATCGGTATCGAATTCGACAAATGGAGCGTCCCCAAGGTGAATGGGATCACCTACCAGTCGACCCGTGCGGAAGTATTCTTCGGCGGCGATGCGGCTTTCGGCCCCAAGAACATCATATGGTCGGTGGAGCACGGTCACCAAGCCGCCATTTCGATCCACAAGTTCTGCAACGACGAAGACATCGCGGAGCGCATGCCGCGCGGGGTCACGCTGTCCAGCCGCAAGATGGGCATGCACGAGTGGGCCTACAAGAACGAATATAACGGCGTAGAGCGCCGTCTGGTGCCCCACGTGGGGCTCATCGACCGCTTCAAAAAAATCAATATTGAAGTGGAGCTCGGATTTACCGCGGAGGAAGCGGCTCTGGAGGTGCAGCGCTGCTTGAACTGCGACATGCAAACAGTGTTCGCGGCGAAGTTGTGCATCGAATGTGATGCCTGCATCGACATCTGCCCGGTGGATTGCCTCACTATCACCCAGAACGGTCCGGAGGTTGATTTGCGCGCCCGATTGACGGCGCCGGCGACCAATCCGACCCAGGCACTGTATGTGTCGGCGCCGTTGCCGCAAACCGCGCGCGTGATGGTCAAGGACGAAGATGTGTGCGTGCATTGCGGACTGTGCGCGGAACGCTGCCCGACGGCCGCGTGGGACATGCAAAAATCGACCATCAAGATTCCGCTCGCGCTGGACGAGGAGATTCGCGCATGCCCAGCATGATTGCCGACGCCGCTCGGGTGAACGATTTCGTGATCAAGTTCGCCAATGTCAACGGCACCGGCTCGGCGAGCGCGAATTCGCTGATCATGAAGGCGATCTTTCGCATGGGCGTGCCGGTTACCGGCAAGAATTACTTCCCATCGAATATTCAAGGTCTGCCCACCTGGTATGAGATTCGTGTAACCCGTGACGGCTACGCGGCGCGCGCAAGTCACGTCGACATCATGGTGGCGATGAATGCGGAGACCTATTCGAAGGACATTCGCGAGCTGTGTTCGGGCGGCTACTTGATATACGACTCGACCTGGCCGCGCAGCGCGCTCTTGCAGCGCGGCGACATCAACGTGATCCCGGTTCCGCTCGCCAAGCTGGTGAACGAAAAATTCGACGGCGCGCGCAACCGGATCTTATTGAAGAACATTGCTTACGCCGGCGTGCTGGCCGCACTGCTCGACGTGGATCTCAACGTGATCAGTGGATTGCTCAGCGAAAGCTACGGCAAGAAGCCGAAATTGCTCGACTCGAATACCAAGGCGCTGCGCCTGGGTTACGACTATACCAAGGAGAATTTGTCCTCGCCGCTGCCGCTGCACGTAGAGCACATGGACAAAACTCGCGGCCATATCATGATCGACGGCAACACGGCCGCAGGCCTGGGTTGCGTCTACGCCGGCGCAACGGTTGGAGCTTGGTACCCCATCACGCCCTCGACATCCTTGATGGACGCGTTCAAGGGTTTTTGCGAGCGTTACCGCGTCGATTCCGAAACCGGCGAGCACAATTTCGCGGTTTTGCAGGCCGAGGATGAACTTGCCGCGGTGGGTATGGTGATCGGCGCGTCGTGGAACGGCGCCCGAGCGTTCACGCCGACCAGCGGTCCGGGCATTTCGTTGATGAATGAGTTCGTGGGGTTGGCGTACTATGCGGAAGTGCCGTGCGTCATTTTTGACGTGCAGCGCGTCGGACCCTCCACCGGCATGCCGACGCGCACCCAGCAATCGGACATCATGCTTTGCGCATATGCGTCGCATGGCGATACCCGCCACGTGCTGATGTTCCCGGCGAACCCCGAGGAATGCTTCTACATGGCGGTGCAGGCCTTCGATCTCGCCGAACGCCTGCAGACGCCGGTGTTCGTGCTGTCGGACCTCGATATCGGCATGAACGATTGGATGTGCCCAGACCTCAAGTGGGACGATGCCTACACGCCGGACCGCGGTAAGGTTCTGTCCAAGGAAGAGATCAACGGTCTGGAAAAATTTTACCGCTATCTGGACCGCGACGATGACGCAATTCCGTATCGCACCCTGCCGGGAATGAGCCCGAAGGGCGCCTATTTCACGCGCGGCTCCGGCCACAACCAGTATGGTGGATACACCGAGGATTCCGCCGAATACCAGGTGGTGCTCGACCGCCTGAAGCGGAAATTTGCGACCGCCGCAAAATATGTGCCCAAACCCGCGATGATCGGCAAGGGCAACAGCGCCGTCGGCATCGTCAGCATCGGCAGCTGCGACGGCGCGATCCGCGAGGCGCTCGACGTCCTTAGGAATCAGAAAATCGACTTGGATTACCTGCGCGTGAAGGCCTTCCCGTTCAACAGCGACGTGGAAGCGTTCTTGAAATCGCACTCGACCATATTCGTCATCGAACAGAATCGCGACGCACAGTTGAGGTCCCTGCTCACGCTCGAGACCGCGGTCGAGAAATCAAAATTGTTTTCCATCTTGAGCTACAGCGGGCTGCCGATTTCCGCCCAGCCCATCGTCGACTACATCCGCGCCAAGCTTGCCGAATCCCCGCGACTGAGCGCGGTTCCGCGCTAGACGACGCGCCAAAGAAGAGTCCTTAAATGTCCTACATCAACAAGCCCAAAGTTGCGCATCCGTCGCTGCCGACGAATTCTTTGGGGCTGACGCGGCGGCAATACGAAGGCACGATGTCGACGCTGTGCGCCGGCTGCGGCCACGATTCGGTGACTGCGGCCATTGTGGAAGCCTGCTGGGGCCTGGCGTTGCGGCCCGAACAATTGGTCAAGCTGTCCGGTATCGGCTGCTCCTCGAAGACCACATCTTATTTCGTGAGCGGCGCGCATGGATTCAATTCGGTCCATGGCCGCATGGCCTCGATCGCGAGCGGCGCGAACGCCGCCAATCGCGGCCTCACTTATGTCGGGGTGTCGGGAGACGGCGATTCCCTGTCGATCGGCGTGGGTCAACTGGTGCATGTCATTCGCCGCAACGTGAACATGCTTTATATGATCGAAAACAACGGCGTCTACGGACTGACCAAGGGACAATTCTCGGCGTCCGCCGACATTGGCACCAAGGCGAAACGCGGTGAGACCAATTCGTCGCCGCCGATCGATCCGGTGCTGCTGGCGCTGACCTTGGGGGCGACCTTCGTCGCACGCAGCTTCTCCGGCGACAAGGCGCAGCTGGTGCCGCTGATCCAGGCCGGCATGCGCCACAATGGCTTCGCGTTGATCGACGTGCTCTCGCCCTGCGTGACCTTCAACGATCACGAAGGATCGACGAAGAGCTACGGATTTACCCGCGAACACTACCACGCGGCGGTCGAGACCGATTTCGTGCCGCATGCCGAAGAAATTTCGGTGAACTACCCGGAGGGCGAGTCGATCCCGGTCAGTCTGCATGACGGCAGCCGGGTGTTTCTGCGCAAGCTCGACCCGACCTACGATCCGACCGACCGCTCGGCCGCATACAACTACATCGAGCAGAAGCTCAAGCAAAATGAATATGTGACGGGACTCATTCACATCGATGAGACCGACAGTACCGAGTTCCACAACCTGAATCGCACGGCGAAGGCTCCTCTCAACAGCATCCCATTCGAGAAACTCTCTCCCGGCGCCGCCGCGTTGGACAAGTTGATGGGGCGCTATCGGTAGTTGCCTTGCCGACGCAGATGCGTGGCGGCGAAAAAAGCGCGCAGCGGTTCGCCCAACAACTCGTTGATCGCGGCGGCCGATCGCGACAGCGTATCAGGGCTGGGCAGGTAGCGGCGAATGTCGATATCGCGCGCCGCCAGGATTCCGACCGGCGCCGCGACGACATCCATTCCGGCGGCGCTGAATTCACGCGCCGCGCGCCACATGTGGGTGGCATGTGTCACCAGCACGATGCGGTGCACGCCGTCCGCCCGCAGCAAGCGCTCCGAATTACTCGCGTTTTGAAATGTGTCGTACGCCTGGTCGTCGACCCAGCGCGGCTCAAGGGCGAAATTTCGCTGCAGGGTGGCTTGCATCGCGCGCGCCTCGATCCTGAAACCCGTGACGAGAATGGGCAGGCCGGTTTTGCGCGCTATGAAAGCACCATAGTTCAATCGTTCCAGCAGCACGGGTTCAGCGGCGGGACCTGCGTATTCCGGCGCGAAGGTGCCGAGCCCAACCCCAGGATCAGCAGGGTGCGAGCCAACAGCGGCCGGCGCTTGAGCAGCAGCAGACCGAGCGCAGCCACCAATATGGGACCTGCCGGCGGCAGAATCAGACCCTTCAGGACCGCCTTGAGTCGCAGCAAAAAAAGCACGCGTGTCGCACCTCTTGAGGGATACCTCTGCAGTTGGCAAGAGTATCCTAGTTTAAAGATCGCCCCGGCGTTGCCGCTCGGAGGAAATCGCAAGAAAAATGAGGTCCGCGGTGAAAACAATCAACGCTTTTGGAACCGCGCTGCTGCTTGCCGTCGCCTGCGGGCGCGGCAACTTGTTCGCTCAAGCAGCACTCGAGATGCAGCCCTGCGAGCATTCACCGCAGCCCTCGTTCTGTAGCGCAGTGCGCGGCGCTCGTGCAGAAGGGTGGCCGGCACAGAGCCGCTCCGAGGTCATGGCGCAGCATGGAATGGTCGTGACCAGCCAGCCGCTGGCTGCTCAGGTCGGATTGCAGATTCTGCAGCATGGCGGCAATGCGATTGACGCGGCCGTGGCGACAGCCGCGGCGCTCAACGTAATGGAACCCATGATGGTGGGCATGGGCGGGGATCTATTCGCGGTGATTTATATCGCCAAGGAACGAAAGATCTATGTGCTGAATGCCAGCGGCACGGCTCCCACGGGCGCAAACCTCGAGCGATTCAACAGTCTGGGTTACCGGTGGGATCCGCAGAATTGGGGGCCGGGTTCCGGAATGCCGCATTACGGCATCCTGCCGGTGACGGTGCCCGGAGCGCTGTGGGGCTGGCAGGCGGTGCTCAAACGCTTCGGCAAGCTGACATTCAAAGAGGTTCTCGAGCCCGCGGCGCAGTACGCGCAACACGGCTTTCCGATTTCCGAGCGCATCGCGCATGACTGGAGCCTGCCGAACGCGCTGCCGCTCAAGGCTTGCTGCACCGAGCCGGATCCCGATTCGATCAAGACCTGGTACGTGAACGGTTCAGGGCCGAAGGCCGGACAGATCTTCAAGAATCCGGACCTAGCGCGCACCTTGCGCCTGCTGCAGCAGCAGGGGAGCGACGCGTTTTACAAGGGCGAGATCGCCGCGGCCATCGTCGCCAAGTCGCAAGCGCTGGGCGGCAGCATGACCCTCGAGGATCTGGCAGGCTACAAGGGAGAGTGGGTCGAACCGGCCCGCACCCAGTATCATGGATTTGACATCCTGGAATTGCCGCCGCCTGCGCAGGCGTGGGCGGCGAACGAAATCCTCAATATCCTGCAAGCCTGCGTGCCGCGCTGGGCGCCGGGGCAGACGCTGGCTTCATTGGGCCCGGCAAATGCGCAGTATTGGCACCTGTTCGTCGAGGCCAAAAAGCTGGCGTATGCAGATCTCTATAAATACAACGCGGACCCTGACTTCCACCCCGTGCCGCTCGCGCGACTGCTCTCCGACTCCTATGCGGCGTCGCTGTGCGGCAAAGTAAATCCGCAGCGCGCCTCGGTTCCGGGCCGCGAGGCAAATATTCCGTTGCCGGGCGACACCATCGTGCTGTCGGCGGCGGACGGCGAGGGCAACATGGTGTCCTGGGTGAACAGCAACTATGCCGAATTCGGATCGGGGATTACGGTGCCCGGCTATGGTTTTCTGCTGCACAATCGCGGCGCCTTGTTCACGCTTGATCCGCACAGCGCCAACGTCATCGAACCACACAAAAGGCCGTTCAATACCCTGTCCGCGGGCTTCATCATGCAGAGCGGCAAGCCGCTGATGACGGTCACGTTGATGGGCGGCGACATGCAAGCCCAGGGGCACGCGCAGATGTTGGTCGACGTGTTGGATCTCGGCGCCAATATCCAGGCCGCGGCCGACATGGCGAGATTTCGGCATTCTCAATTGGCGAACGTACTGAGCCTGGAGACGCCGCTCTATGATTTGGTGGGATCAAAGCTTGCTGCGATGGGGCACCGCGTAAATTCCGTCAGCGGCGACGAAATGGGCGGCGTGCAAGTCATCATGTTGGTCTCGCCGGTGGATCGCTCGCTTGCGGGCTACTACCGCGGCGGATCGGATTTTCGCAAGGACGGCGCCGCAGTGGCTTGGTGAAGCGCCTCCGGCTTTAAGAACACCCAAAAGTCAAAGCAGACCGCGCAATTTACTGTAGCCGGAACGGCTGATCGGCAGCTGCGTCTTGTCATTGAGAATCGCGATGCGGCTGTCCTTTTCCGACAGTTCAATCTTCGCCAATCGCGAGACGTTCAATATATAGCGGCGGTGGATGCGCAGAAATCCCTTGCCCGCCAATTGCACCTCGAGTTCTCCCAGCGTCTGTTCCTTCAGGTAGCAGCGTCCGGCCGCGCGGATCGATACATAGTCGTCCTGCGCTTCGACGTAATCGATCTGCTCGACCGGAATGACATGCACATTCGAGCGATCGCGAATCAACACCCGGTCGATGGCGCTGCCCTCACGGTGCGTATCCAGCAATTCGCGTATTGGCAGAGAGTCGCGCGTGCGGATGCGAATACGTGCAAGTTCCAGTGCTTCGTCGAAGCGCTCGGCGCCGAACGGCTTGAGCAGGTAGTCCACGGCATGCACATTGAAGGCCCGCAACGCGTATTCGTCATATGCCGTGGTAAAGATGACGCTTGCCGCATCGCGCCCGATCAGATCCAGCACTTCAAATCCGTCCAGCTTGGGCATTTGGATATCGAGAAACAAAAGATCCGGCTTGAGGTCCCCGGCGGCCTTGACGGCTTCGAAGCCGTTGGAACATTCCGCCAGCACCTTGATGTCGGAATGTTGATTGAGGTATTCGCGAATCAGCGCACGCGCGTGCGCTTCATCGTCGACGACGATGGCTGTGAGCTGGGTAATCTCATTCATTCGACGGCTCCCTCCGCTATAGTGAACGGTATGCTCACCTCGGCGACGAATTCATTCGGCGCGTCGCGGACCTGCAGCTGACCCGCGGCGCCGTACTCGGATTGCAGTCGCTGCCGCACCAGCAGCAAACCGAGGCCGGCGCGTTTGCGGCGTGGCCTGTCCGGATCGCTCGGATTGCTCACGCGAATCAGCAGAGTTCCGCCATGGTGCTCGACGCTTATTGTAACCGTGCCGCCGTCGAGCAAATGGGCGATGCCGTGCAGCACCGCATTTTCCACCAGCGGTTGCAGGATCAGCGCGGGAACGTACGCGCCGCGTGCTGCTTCACTCGCCGTACAGTTCACCGTCAGTCTCGAGCCCAGGCGCACCTGCTCGATGGCAAGATAGCGCTGCACGACGTTCAACTCCTCGTGCACGGATATCCGTTGCGTGGCCCCCAACCGCAATGTATCGCGCAAAAAGTCCGCCAGCAACAGGCACATCTTTCGAGCCAAGGACGGATCGCTGCCTGTCAGCGCGCTGATCGAGTTGAGGCTGTTGAACAGAAAATGCGGATCGATCTGCGCACGCAGCGCCTTGAGCTCGGCTTCGCGCGCCAGCAAACCTGACTCGAGTGCACGTTGTTCCGAGCGCTGCGAGGCGGAGGATGCGATCATCACGTAGTGCAGCGCGATGGCCAGCCAGAACAGCACCGCGCCGACCACGAACAGCAGCCAAGGCTGCTCCACGTATACCTGAGGCTGCAGCCCGATATTGAGCGACTCGAGCACGGCGGCCCACAGCCACGCGGCGCCGACGCACAGCGCGCCCACGCTCGCCGCCGCGCACATGTGCGCAGGCATGGCCCGCCAGAGCGGGTGGCCGCTGTCGATCGGAAAAGCCAGGCACAGATAGTACGCGGACAGTCCTATGAACGCATACAGCATGGTCAGGGGCAGAAAGAACGCTGCCGCCGTTCCCCAGGCATCGCGGTGACCCAACCCGATGATTAGAACGATGCCGATGGGAAGATAGGCAAGCAGGTACATGCCCAGTTTGCTCGCGCTGGCGAGAATCGGATGCATGGAGCCCTACGTGCCGCGCACTAAATCAATTGCCGATCTCAACGCCGCCCATCAGTACCGTGCCGCGCATGATCAACTGTTGCGTCGTGCTCGAATTGGTGCGCGTCTTATCGTCGATGCCGCCGAGAATGGGCACCACGTTCGAGATCACGGTCCAGTTTTGCGGAACGAGTACATGCAGCCCACCCATGATGACGAACAGCTCGATTTGTGCGGTTCCCTCGGCGCCCATCAGCGCATCGCGCAGGTCCAGCTCAAAACCGCCCATCACGCAGACCGCCTCGGCGCTACGAAATACCGCCTTGCCCCAGCGGCGCCGGCAGCTGCCAAGCACGGAAAACACCGACGCATGATCCGAAGCATTCGCGCTGGAGGCCGCGGTCGGCGGCGCCGCGGGCGTGTATGGCTGCGAAGGGTTGTTGGGTTGTGAAGCGGTTGAGCCCTGGTCGAAGTTCGGCGGCTCGTTCCGTGTTCTCGAGCGCATGCGTCCGCTGCGCATCATTATTCGCGCACCGATTACCACCAATATGAGCGGCCAGAGGAATTCCCACACCTGCATGCTCACGATGCCGAGCGTGTTGAGCAGCAGCCAGGTGCCGACGATGATCAATAGCAAGCCGGTTACTGCTCCGTGACTTCCGCGTTGCATAACCGTCAGCCCAAACACGATCAGCACGGCCGGCCAGAAACGCATCGCATGGTGAGCCTGCACCACCCCCAGCCGATCGAGTGCGAGGGCGATTCCCACCAGCAAGATGAAAACGCCGAGGATGAACCTCGGCGTGATCTTGGGGGGCGTTTCAGGTGGCATAGTGACCTATATTCGCGTGGCGATCGCGGTGAACTGATTCTTCGCGGCGATCCGACTCACCGCGGCGGCCGATGGCGCGAACAATCATCAGTGCGCCCGCCCCCGTCAGGATAATCGGCCAGGAGATCTGCGCATAGGCCCAATTTGTCATTGTGTTGGCAAATAGCCAGTCGCCGAGCAGCAGCAGCCCCCAACCGCGCTGTCGCGAATCGTTGATGCTCATGCCAAGTTGCACAATGGCGAATGCAATGAGGACGATCGGCCAACCGCGGGCGATGTCGAGGGCGTGCAGGTAGCCCGCCTGCTGCAGCAGCAACAGAACGCCGGTGACCATCATTGCACCGCCCGCGATGAAGCGGGTGCCGCGGAATTTTTTGATCTGGGTGCTCATGTGTTAGCTCCGTTTTATCGATCCGACGGACGCATGCTGCCCCAAGGTTCCCTCAAGATCATGCGATATTCGGCCAATGCCCCGGAACTCCCGGTGAACGCCGTCGGGATCGTATTTATGGCTGTAGGCGCGTGGCCACCCACGCCGCACTGCCCGCGCCGCTCCCCGGTTCAGGCAATACCCTAGTCCAGCGCGCGCGGTCATGTATGCGAAACTCGCCTTCCACCCACAGCTCCACGGCATCGGGAATAAGCCGATAGCCGCCCCAATGGGGTGGGCGCGGCACGTCTGCGGAGATCGTCTCGGGTTCCGCCGTACCGGGACCGCCATAGGGAATGCCAAAGCGCCGCGCTTCGAGTGCGACCGCAGCGGCCAGCGCTTCGCGCGACTCCACAGGCTCACTTTGTTGGCTGGCCCAGGCGCCGAGCCGGCTTTGCCAGGCCCGGGTGCGAAAATACTGCATCGCTCTCGTCCTTGGACAGCCGTTCGACACTGCCCTCGGCTCGCACTTGACGGTGACGATGGTCCCAATGAAAAACCACTGCGGCCCGAGGATTTCCTTCGAGTTCGCTGCCCTTGCGCGATCGGTAGTTGGTGTAAAAGAGAATTGACCCCGGCTGCGAGGTGATTTGCTTGCAGAGCACGACTCGCGCCGACGGATAGCCGCGGCTGTCTACGGTCGCCAACACCATGGCGTCGGGATTGGGCTGGGCGGAATCAAGCCGGGCTTGACTTAACCATTGCGCCGCGACTTCGAGGGGATTCCCCGGCAGCGGGTCAGGGAGGGTTTCCACCCAAAATGTCTTTTTACTGCGGCTCATATGAGAATGGTAGCCGCGCCGGCGGAAACATGGGGCACTCTTTGATGAACCTGGATGAATTGCGGACCGCATTGACCGAACTCGATGGCCAGCTGTTGGAGTTGGTTGCGCGGCGCCAGTCCCTGAGCGAACAAGTGGCCGCGGTCAAACGTTCCACCGGACGAGCGATTCGGGACTTCGGCCGGGAGCGCGAGGTCATATTGAGGGGCCGCACGGCGGCCGAACGGCTGGGTGTGTCGCCCGATCTGGCGGAATCGCTGCTGCGGCAGCTCATACAGTCCTCGCTCACGACGCAGGAGCAAGCGCGCGTTGCCGCACAGGGGCACGGCAGCGGCAAGCGCGCGCTGGTGATCGGCGGGCGCGGCAAGATGGGCGGTTGGTTCGCAGAGTTCCTGGCGTCGCAAGGGTTTCGCGTTGCCATCGCGGATCCGCAGGGCGGCCTGGCGGGATTTGACATCGTCGCGGACTGGCCGAGTGACGCATTGGATTTCGACCTGATTGTGCTTGCGACGCCGCTGTCCGCCACGGCGGATTTGCTCAAGATCCTGGCGCGGCGGGCGCCGCGCGGCCTGATCTTCGATTTGGGTTCCCTCAAAACGCCGCTGCGAGCGGGACTCGATGCATTGGTCAAAGCCGGGTGCCGGGTGACCTCGGTGCATCCCATGTTTGGTCCGGACACTGAACTCTTGTCGGGGCGACATGTGATCTTCATCGACCTGGGGAATTCGGACGCACTTGATCAGGCGCAGGAATTGTTTGCGCCCACCATGGCCGAGCGGGTGGTCATGGATCTCGACGAACATGATCGCCTTATCGCCTATGTGCTGGGATTGTCGCACGCGGTCAACATCGCGTTCTTCACGGCACTCGCCGACAGCGGCGAAGCGGCGCCGCGATTGGCGAAATTATCGAGCACCACGTTTGATGCGCAACTCGACGTGGCAAGCCGCGTTGCCGCCGAGAGTCCGGATCTG
Organism: uncultured Gammaproteobacteria bacterium; assembly: GCA_963787695.1. Lineage (GTDB taxonomy): Bacteria > Pseudomonadota > Gammaproteobacteria > Steroidobacterales > Steroidobacteraceae > Bog-1198. The sequence goes on along the minus strand of CAWBDX010000002.1, from coordinate 1,686,867 downwards.
TATTTCGAAATTCAGACTTCGAACACTTACGGCGGCGAATCGCTGCAGGCTCTTCAGAAAGCCGTGGAAGGTCTGATGGCAACGGTGAGGACCAAGAATCTGCCGGAATTCACGGCGATCATGCGCCGCGGCCAAGCCTACCTGGACGTGCGGGCGGCGGCGCGCGCGGATTGAGATTTAGGGGATGCTGGAAATGGACGAGATTGCGCGGGAGAACGAAGAGCTCAAGAAGCGTCTTGCGGAAATGACCGCGGAGGCGGCGAACAACGAGACCATCATGAAGCGCACGCAGGCGCGCGAATTGACGCTGCTGCGCGCCGATGGCTTGGCGCAGCTGTTGCACGCGATGGTCGGCGGACTGAAAGAATCGTATTCGCTGGACGCGGTCAGCGTGGTATTGCTCGATCCACAGCATGAGGTCCGGCATTTGTTGATTGCCGGCGGCGACCGGCCGGAGGAATTCAAGCAGATATTCTTCGTCGATTCGCTGGTTGGCCTGGCTCCGCAACTCGCCGTGTTGCACAAGCCATGGCTCGGGCCCTTTGTCGGCGCCGATCATCACTTGCTGTTTCCGGGGATCGCGAATCTCAAGAGTGCGGCGCTGGTGCCTCTGCCGCGCAAGGACCGCGCGACCGGCGCGCTGTGTTTCGGCAGTCGCGATGCGTCGCGCTTCACGCGGCATCACGGCACGGATTTTCTGGCGCATTTGGGCGCAGTCGCCGCGGTGTGCATCGAAAACGCGGTCAATCGCGCGCGCCTGCTGCGCGCCGGCATTACGGACTTTTTGACCGGCTGGCACAATCGGCGCTACATGCAGCAAAGATTGAAGGAAGAGCTGGCCCGCGCGCAGCGCCGCGGCGGCACCATCGCATGCCTGATGATCGACATCGACAAGTTCAAGAGCATCAATGACGGATATGGGCATCTGGCGGGCGACAGCGCGCTGAAAGAGGTCGCGGTGCGCATCGAGGCGCAAATTCGCAGCATGGACACAGCCGCGCGCTTCGGCGGGGACGAGCTGGCGATCTTGCTGCCCGATGCCACTTCGGCCGAGGCCGCGACGCTGGCCGAGCGCATTCGCGAAGTCATCGCGGCAATGCCGTTTTCGCTCAATTCGCAAATCACGCGCAATCTGACGGTTTCGGTGGGCGTCGCGGCGGTCTCGCCCGGACGCCACGAAACTGATCTGAAAGCCGTCGCGGACCGCCTGGTTGCCGACGCGGACGCGGCGCTGTATCGCGCGAAGACGCTGGGACGAAATCGCGTACAGGTGGGAGCCGGCTAACGCAATGTCCATCCAGCCAGCCACCGACTACATCGACAGGGACGGTTTTCGCGCCAACGTCGGCATCGTGCTGACCCGCGGCAGCGGCGAAGTGTTCCTGGGCGGGCGCGTCGGCGGGCGCGGTTGGCAGTTTCCGCAGGGCGGCGTCAATCGCGGCGAACAGGTCGAGGAGGCGCTGTTTCGCGAGCTGAAGGAGGAAATCGGTCTGGATCGCGGTGACGTCGAGGTGTTGGGATCGACTCAGGGCTGGCTGCGCTACCGGCTGCCGCGTCAATACGTGCGCGACCGCTGCATCGGCCAGAAGCAGCGCTGGTTCTTGTTGAAGCTCACCGCGGATGAATCGAAATTGCGCTTCGATTGCACCAATCAGCCGGAATTCGATCGCTGGCGATGGGCCGAATATTGGACGCCGGTGCGCGAAGTTGTGTATTTCAAACGGCGAGTCTATGTGCGCGCGCTGCAAACCCTGGGCAAGCACCTGTTTCCCGACGGACTGCCGCCGTATCCGGAGTGGTGGCCGGAAATCGAGGCGGCGACTTAAGGATTGCTGCTGAGCGACACGATTCAAAAGGGCTTGACGACGGCGAGAATCACGATGCCGATCAGCAGCAGCGTAGGCAGCTCGTTGAAGACTCGATACCACTTGGCGCCGTGCGTGTTGCGCCGCTGCGCAAAATCTCGAAGCAATTTGAAGCAGTAGCCGTGGTGGGCAACCAACAACAGCACCAGCAACAGCTTGACTCGCAGCCACGCCATGGACAGGTAGCCCGGCGCTGCGATCAGCATCGCAAGTCCGAAAACTATGGTGAGCGTTGCGCCGATGGTGGTGAGGATGAACAGCCGCCGCTCCATGATTTCGAAGCGCGCGATGCTGATCGCATCCGTGGCGCCCGCATGGTAGACATAGAGCCGCGGCAGGTAAAACAGACCCGCAAACCAGGTAACCATCGCGATGACGTGTACGGCCTTCAGCCAGAGCATGAGCGTTCCCTTGGGTTTTCACATTGGATGATACCGCGGGGGTGGGCCAGCACGGTACAGTAGCGATATGGCAGAGTCGTTCGGCAAATTGGTTGTGCGGTCGTATGCGCCGAAGCGCCACGCGCTGCTGTGGGGCATGGCCGTGCTGCTGGCGATCGGAATCCTGTATGCGGCATTCGAGCTCGGTCGCTACGATGCGGGTTTTCGGGTGGTGGATTCGGTGCGCGGCGCATTGGCGGCGAGCGCGCGGATTCGTTCGCTCGAAGCGGAGAACGGCAATCAGCGCCGTCAGCTGGAAGCCGCGGAAACGGCGCGTCGGGTCGACCGCGAGGGCTATGCGCAGGTGGAACGCAGTCTCGGCGATATGCAAAGCCAGATCGCGCGCTTGAATCAGGATCTGTCCTTTTACCGCGGATTGGTGCAACCGGAGTCGCTCATTCATGTCAAGGTGCAGCAGATGCAGATCATTCCCGACACAGTTGCGGGACAGTTCCATCTCAAGTTCGTATTGATGCAGACCGGTAAGCCGGATAAAGAGGTCGCGGGCAACGCAGCGATCACCATCGACGGACTGCTGCAGGGCAAGCCGCTGAGTTTGACGTATGCGCAAGTCGCGCCTAACCACCGCGTCTCCCTGGCATACTCCTTCAAGTACTTTCAGGAGTACAACGAAGCCATAGAATTGCCGCACGGGTTCGAGCCCACCCGCGTCGGCGTCGAGATTCATAGCGTCAGAGACTCGAGCCACAGTTCCCGTCAAGCCTTCGTCTGGAAGGCGCAGGGGATGTCGGTGGAAACCGAGGCGAACGGCGATATTCCGGCCAAGGGTGATGCAGATGTTCAAACAGAAACAGAGTAAATCAGCGGAAATCGACACGTTGATCGGCGCCAAGACCCGAATCAACGGCGATGTGGAATTTGTCGGGGGATTTCACCTCGACGGCTATATCAACGGCAACGTCAAGTGCGAAGTGGGCGAGGACGCCGTGCTGTCGGTGAGTGAGCAAGGCTGCATCGAAGGGTCGGTGGTCGTCCCCAACATTGTGTTAAACGGCATCGTCAAGGGCGACATCGAGGCCGGCGACCGAGTCGAACTCGGGCCAAAAGCGCGGGTTCTCGGCAGCGTGCACTACACGACCATTGAAACCGCCGTTGGCGCCCAAATACTTGGGAAATTGATTCACCGAGCGAAGGCCTGAGTCGCTTGGACGTGGGCGGGGCCTCGAATCCTTCAGGCGTGCGAACCGAAGTCGCAAACTTTGGGACTATCTTTGATTGGCCGCCGGCCGCCGAGTAGACTAGCCATATGAGCACTACCTCCGATTCGATGATTGGCAGCGATGCTGCACCTGCGGCGCCGAATGTGTTGGTTTTCACCGATGCCGCGGCCGGCAAGGTTGGCGAGCTGATTCGCGAGGAAGCGAATCCCAGCCTGAAATTGCGCGTATTCGTTTCCGGCGGCGGCTGTTCCGGCTTTCAGTACGGATTCACCTTCGACGAGAAGATCGAAGAGGGTGATTTTTGTATCGAAAATGGCGGGGTCCAATTGCTGGTCGACCCGATGAGTGCGCAATACCTCATGGGCGCGGAAATCGACTACAAAGAGGATTTACAGGGTGCCCAGTTCGTCATTCGCAACCCGAACGCGAAGACAACCTGCGGCTGCGGATCTTCATTCTCCGCCTGAAAATGTTGATGTGTAGATGAGCCGCCGGAGGGTCGTTCCCGACGTGCTCGCCGCCGTCGATCTGGGCTCCAACAGCTTTCACATGGTCGTTGCGCGTTACTCGCACGGCCAACTCGTCATCCTCGATCGACTGCGCGAAATGGTGCGCCTGGCCGCGGGCTTGGGCGATAGCGGCCGGCTGGATGACGCGGCCACGGACCGCGCATTGCGCTGTCTCGAACGATTCGGACAACGGCTGCGCGCCATGCGCGCCGACGGCGTGCGTGTCGTGGGCACGAATGCCCTGCGCCGCGCCAGGCGCAAGCGCTGGTTCTTGGAGCGCGCGCGCGCCGCGCTCGGCCATCCCATTGAAATCATCTCGGGGCTTGAAGAGGCGCGTCTGATCTACTCGGGGGTGGCGCATACCAGCCCGATGAGTCCGGACAAGCGGCTGGTCATCGATATCGGCGGCGGCTCCACCGAAGCTGTGATCGGACAGGGTTTCGAACCGCTACTGCTGGAGAGCCTTTCGGTGGGCTGTGTCGGTTTGAGCGCCATCTGTTTCGACGACGGCCGGATATCGGCGAAGCGCCTCGAACGCGCCCGCACCGCCGTCCGGCTCGAACTCGAGCCCATCCAGGAAGCATACCGCAAGCTGGGCTGGCTGCAGGCCTTCGGCAGCTCCGGCACCGTGCGCGTCATCGGCGATGCCTTGCGCAGCCTCAACCCCGAAGCGCCGCATATCACGCTCGATAATCTGTATGCATTGGCGGAGCGCGTGATTGCCGCCGGGCATGTGGACGAACTCGACCTACCCGACGTCGACGCCGAGCGCGCGCCGGTGTTTCCCGCGGGTCTCGCGATCCTGCTGGAAGTGGTCGAGAACTTCGGCATCGATCGCGTTCGAGTGGCCGAGGGCGCGATGCGCGAGGGGCTGCTCTACGATCTCATGGGGCGCTTCACCAATGAGGATGCGCGCGTGCGCAGCGTGCGTGCCATGGAAAAGCGCTATCACGTCGATGTCAATCAGGCGGAACGCGTCGAGTTGACCGTGGTTGCGCTGCTCGAACAAGTTGAGTCCGAATGGGGGTTGGAAGATCCGCTGGCGGAGTTGGTGCTGCGCTGGGCGGCGCGTCTGCACGAAACCGGCCTCGATATCGCGCACTCCAAATACCACCGCCACAGCGCCTACCTGCTGGAGAACGCCGACATGCCGGGGTTCCCGCGCGAGGAGCAGCAGCTCCTGGCGGCGTTGGTCGGCGGCCATCGCCGCCAGCTGTCGGTCGAGTCGCTCGAGGATTTGCTGCCACCGTGGGATCGGCTTGCGGAGTTTCTGATCGTGCTGCTGCGCTTCGCGGTACTGCTGCATCGAGGCCGCAGCCCGCAACCGCTGCCGGAGGTCCGCTTGAGCGCCAAAGGCCGCACGCTGACAATGGATCTGCCGCCGCGCTGGATGAAGGAACATCCGCTCACGCTCGAAGATCTGCAGCAGGAACAGCTGTATCTGAAAGACGCGGGTTTTCGTCTCAACATCGTCCAGGCCTAGGCAATCGCCCGGCGGGTCTCGAGCCGGCGCCTGTTGGCGCCTTTTTCTAGGCTTCGGTGAGCGCCACCCGCTCACCGTGCAAACTCATCAAGCGCGCCTGCGCCGACACCTTGCCCTCGCCGGCCGCGCGCGTATATTGGCCCTCGGCATCCAGCACCCAGGCCTGCACGTCGTCTTCCAGACACAGCTTCAGATCTTCGACGACGCGTGCCTGCAGTTCCGCGGACTCGATTGGGAATGCCACTTCGATGCGGCGGAACAGATTCCGGTCCATCCAATCGGCGCTGGCGCAGTAAATTTCGCGGGCTCCCGCATTCTCGAAGCAATAAACCCGGGAATGTTCCAGGAAGCGCCCGACGATCGAGCGTACGCGAATGCGATCGGAGACGCCGCGCACGCCGGGCCGCAGACAACAGACACCGCGAATGATGAGATCGATTTGCACGCCGGCGCGCGAGGCGCGATATAGCGCCTGGATGACGGTGGGCTCGGTGAGCGCGTTGAGCTTGGCGATGATGCGCGCCGGCCGGCCTGACCGCGCATGCTCGGTCTCGCGATCGATCTTGGCGATGATGGCATGGTGCAGACTGAAGGGCGCATGCAGCAATTTGCGCAACTTCGGCACTTGGGTGAGGCCGGTCAGCTGCAGGAATATCTGGTGAATATCCTCGCCCATGGACTCATCGGCGGTCAGTAGTCCGTAATCCGTGTAGAGCCGCGCCGTCTTGGTGTGATAGTTGCCCGTGCCCAAATGGCAGTAGCGCCGCAGACCCTTGTCTTCGCGCCGCACCACCATGACCAGCTTGGCGTGCGTCTTGAAGCCGAATACGCCGTACATGACGTGCGCGCCTGCTTCCTGCAGCTTGGTCGCGAGTTCAATATTGGCTTCTTCGTCGAAGCGCGCGCGCAGCTCGATGATGACGGTGACGTCCTTGCCGGCTGCCGCTGCGTCGACCAGCGCGCCGACAATGGTGGAATCGCTGCCGACACGATACAGGGTCTGTTTGATGGCGAGCACCTGGGGATCGCTTGCTGCCTGTCTGATGAAATCGGTCACAGGCGCGAATCCTTGATACGGGTGGTGCAAGAGCACATCCGTGGCGCGCAAGGTGGAGAACAGATCGCCGGCCTTTAGTCGGTCGGGAACACTCGGCGCGAATGCCGGATACTTCAGTTCCGCGCGATCCACCAGATCGTATACCGCCATCAGGCGATTCACGTTCACGGGTCCGGATACTTTGTACAGATCCTCGGCGGTCAGTCCAAATTGCTCCAACAGATAGGCCAGGATTTCATCCGGGCAATCGTGCGCGGTCTCCAATCGCACCGCGTCGCCGTAGCGGCGCGACGCCAGCTCGCCCTCGACCGCGCGCAGCAAATCGTCGACTTCCTCCTGTTCGACGAACAAATCGCTGTTGCGCGTGACCCGAAATTGGTAGCAGCCGCGCATGCGCATGCCGGCGAATAGTTTTGATACGAAGGCCTCGACAATGGTGCCCAGGAACACGAAATGCCGGCTGCCGAGTTCATCCGGCAACTTGATGAGGCGCGGCAAGGAACGCGGCGCCTGTACCACGGCAAGACCGCTGTTGCGCCCGAATCCGTCCTCGCCTTCGACCACGATCGCGAAATTCAAGCTCTTGTTGAGTATCTTCGGAAAAGGTCGCGCCGGATCCAATGCCAGCGGGCTCAACACCGGCTCCACCTCGCGCGCGAAATAATCTGCAATCCAAACCGCCTGAGCGTCGGTCCAGGTTTCCGGCTCGACGAACACCACACCGTTCATCGCAAGTTCCGGCATGAGTACATCGTTCAATAGCTGGTATTGTTCGTCCACCAAGAGCACGGCCTGAACGCGAATCGCGCGCAATTGCTCCGGCACCGACAATCCATCGGGCCCTCCTTGAACCGCGCCGGCCTCGAGCAGTTCCTTGAGACTGGCCACCCTAATCTCGAAAAATTCGTCGAGAATCGCACACGAAATGCACAAGAATTTCACCCGTTCGAGCAGCGGGATCCTCTTGTCCCTGGCCTGCTCCAAGACGCGCTGATTGAACTCCAGGAACGAGAGTTCACGATTGAAATACAGCTGCGGTAGTTGCAGGTCGGTGTCGTTCATGACTTCGAGCGTGGCGTTCGACCGATGACAGTTTTGGTTCAGTAGACCGAGAGATTCGAGCGCAAATCGCCGGCGGCCACCGCCGGCGCAGGGAGGGCAGCGGCCGGGACTGTAGTCGCCGGGACGGCCGAGGCGCTAGCTGCCGCCGCGGTCGCCGCATCACCCGACTGCGGCGCCAAGCTCGCGAGCAGCGGCATTGCCAGCGCATGAAATTTTTGCAGGGCGTCCGCACGAAGGGGTTCTGCCCCGGGCAATCCCACCGTCTGTGGATTCCGGTGCACGCCGTTCATGAGGTACTCATAGTGCAGGTGCGGACCGGTGGCGAGCCCCGTCATTCCTACGTAGCCAATCACATCGCCCTGCTGCACGCGCGTGCCTACACGAATGGTTCGTGCAAAGCGCGACATGTGGCCGTAGAGCGTCGATATGTTGCCGCCATGCGCGAGCAGCACTGCATTGCCATACCCGCCGCGCCACCCCGCAAAACTGACATGGCCGTCGCCTGCAGCATGCACCGGGGTACCGGTTGGCGCCGCGTAGTCGGTACCCATGTGGCCGCGAATGGTATTCAAGATTGGATGCATGCGGTGCGGGTTGAACGCCGAACTGACGCGCGTGAAATCGAGCGGCGCGCGCAAGAACGCCTTGCGCATTGCCGCGCCGCTCGGCGTGTAATAGCCGGCGCTGCCGTTGTCCGAGACGAAGCGCACGGCGCGATACACCTTGCCGTTGTTCACGAATTCGGCAGCCAGCACCTCGCCGTCGCGGAGATACTTTCCATCCTGATAGATCTGCTCGTACACGGCGGTGAATCGATCGCCGTCGCGGATGTCGAGCACGAAATCGATGTCCCAGGCGAAGACATTGGCGAGTTTGAGCGCCACCGGGTCCGAGATGCTGGCCGCTTCGGCGGCCTGAAACAAAGAGGAATCAATCGTGGCGGTGGCGGTGCGCAGGCGCGTTTCCACCGGGTTGTTGATCAGCTTCGCTTCGAATCCGGCATCCTGGCGAACGATGTCGAGGGTTTGGGTGTCGCTCACCTTGCGCGTGAGTTCCTGGATATCTCCCGCCGTATGCGTGACCCTGATAGCGTCGCCAGGCTTCAAGAAATCCAAGCTTTGACGGATGCCCGGCAAATGCCGGATGGTGGCCAAGTCTCCCAGGTTGAGGGTTAGGCGGCGAAATACCCCGTCCAGCGTGTCATTCCTACCGATAACCACCTCCACGATGGAAGCCATGCTGGCTTGCTGCACCACCGGAGCGGGGGGCGACGCAACGGCGGGCGCCGCTGGCGGCGTCGCCGTACCTGCCGAAGTGGGCTGAGAGGCATCATGAGTGAGCGGCGATAAGATCAGCGCGGCGACAACCAGGGCTCCACAGCCGGCCAAGCGTGCAATCAAAGTTTTGATTCGTGAAGGATTATCCGACTGCCCAAGGTTGTTGCGATGCACCAGTAAGGTCCTAGCAAAACGGGTAGGCTAGCCGCCGACTTGGGCTGGGTCAATTGAATTGGCCCGCAATTTGAAAAGGTCAACCCCATTTGCCCCGCTGCAACGCTTCAATCCGAGTGTTCAATCATCGGAGCCAAAATGAAGCGCCTGTGTTTATCCACCGTCTTGCTCACGATGGGGTTGTTCGCGGAGGCACATGCCGTCGGCAGGCTGGCAGACGTCTCGGTCATCGACCGCGACAGCGGCTGTTCACTTGCCACACATTATTATCGGGGCGAGTACTGGGTGGCCGGCTCTCCGGGGGCGCGATACGCGATTGAGATCCGCAATCGCCTTGGCGAGCGCGTGCTGGCAGTAACCTCCGTTGACGGCATCAATGTCGTGTCCGGCGCCACGGCGGGATGGGGTCAGACCGGCTACGTATTTGGAGCCGGCGAGGCCTATCAGATCACCGGGTGGCGCAAAAGCGATTCGGACGTTGCCGCATTCGCCTTTACGCCATCGCCCAACTCCTACGCGGAGCGGACCGGACGGCCGGCAAATGTGGGGATAATCGGCGTTGCCCTGTTTCGCGAGCGCTTGGCGGCAGTTGTGCCCGAGATTTCCCGCCTTGGCGAAGACGCGCACGAGGAACGTTCGAATCCCGCGCGCCAAGCGGCTGCCGGCAGCGCAAGTCCCGCACCGGCCGCGCCAACTGCTGGCGCCGCGGACAGTTTCGCGAAAAGCGCAAGCAACATCGCATATCCCGCCTATCAGTCCCCGGCGCCAAAACTCGGTACCGCACATGGCCAGCACGAGAGTTCCTGGGTTGCGCACACGGAGTTTGAGCGCCTGCAATCCGAACCGAATGAAATCGTGAGGATTCGCTACGACAGCATGGAGAATCTCGTGGCCATGGGCATAGTGCCGCCGCGCGGCCGCATGCCCGCGGGGCCGAATGCCTTCCCCGGCGTGGCCAACCGCTCCTACGTTCCTGATCCGCCGAGTTGAAGCGCAACAGCTGCGATAATGCGTTGAATGAAGGCCGTGGAGGATAGTGACGAGTTATTGATGGCGCGCTTCGCCCGCGGCGAAGCAGCCGCGTTCGAGGTGCTGTATCGGCGGCACGAAATGCGCATTTGGCGCTACCTCAATCGCCATGTCGGCAATCGCGAGTGCGCCAACGAATTGATGCAGGAGGTATGGTTCGGTGTCGCCCGCGAAGCGCCGCGCTATCGACCCACCGCGCGGTTCACTACCTGGTTGTTCACGCTGGCCCACAACCGGATGGTGGATTGGTTTCGATCGCGCCGTCCGCATGAAAGCCTGGATGCGCTCGGGATTGACGGCGCCGAAATCATGCGCAACGCCGCGCACGACGGTACCGGGCCGTTTGCCGCCGCCCTGGCGGGCGAACAAGCGGCGGCGTTGCTGGATGCGCTAAGGCAGCTGCCGGCGGATCAACGCGAGGTGTTTGTGCTGCAGATCGAAGGAGATCTTAGCGTCGATGAGATTGCGCGCATCACCGGCAGTGCGTTCGAAACCACCAAAAGCCGTCTGCGCTATGCGCGATCGAAGCTGCGCGAGCTGCTCAAGGAATACGCATGAATCAGCCTCCATCGGACGACGGTGACGATGATATGGAGCGGCGCTTCCAAACCGGACTTCAGGACGACGGCGGACCCAGCGAAGCGGTGCGCCGCGCCATACTCGGCCATGCAAGCCGGATGGCGGTCGAACATGCCCAGAGCCGTCCCGGGGGGCGCAGGCCTGCGATGCTCACTGACCGCCGCAGAAATACTATTTTTGGCGTACTGGCAGCGGCCGTTTTCGCGGGCCTGTTGGTGGTGCCCATGCTGCGTGCGCCGGTCGTACACAGGCAAAGCCCAGTCGCGGCGCCGCCAAACCTTAAGACCGCGCCGCAGTCGTCGCAAGCGCCTGAGCCGCAGCCTGCGCAAGAGCCGCGGCTAGCGGAACTGCAACGCAACAACACGACCAACCGAGGTGCCGGGGCGCAGCGAAGGATTGCAGCCGCCGCAGGCAAGCCCAACGAAGCCGCAGCGCCGGCTTCCTCCTCGTCCACGTACGCGAGTCAGGCGAAGATCGAACCTCAGGCAGTCCTCGGCGCGGCGCCGTCGCCAGCCGCGCCGGCCGATGCTCGCGCGTCCGCGTCGGATGTCGCGTCGTCGAATGCGGCAGCAGCGGCGCCCCCAAGCCGCCAATTAGCCCGCGCAACGACTTCATCGGTTGAGCGCGGCGAGTCATTGCGCGGTGCCGCAGCCGCGGGGAATCTGACGGCGGTGAACGCCGCGCTCGGTTCCTCGTTCGATGTCGACGCGCGCGATCCAGGCGGCCACACGGCATTGATGCTCGCGATCCTGAACGGACATGCTGATGTGGTCGATGCGCTGCTGGCGCACGGCGCCGCGGTTAACGCAGTGGACACGAGCGGTATCCGGCCGCTGCAAATGGCGCGTGCGAAGGGTAATGAAGAGATCATCGACTCGCTGCTGCGAGCTGGTGCTCACTAACGCTCAGCCCGCGCGAATCAGCGCGTGACGCTTTTTGCCTATGGTCAACCTTGCGGTGCCGCTGGCATCGAGGTCTTCTGCCGTGATGGTCGCCGTGGCGGTGCGCACCGGCTGATCATTGAGGCGGACGCCGCCTTGCTCGACCAGCCGGCGGCCCTCGCTCTTGGAGCTCGCCATGCCCAGCGCGACGGCGACATCGATGATGAGCACCGGCGCACCGCTCTTGAGCGTGAACGTCGGCAATCCTTCAGCTGCGTCTCCGGCAAAGGCGCGCGCCGCGGTGGCTGCGGCTTCGCGGCCCGCCTCGTCGCCGTGGCACAGCCGCGTGGCTTCGGTGGCGAGAATTTGCTTGGCGACATTGATCTCCGCGTCCTTGAGCTGCTCGAGCCTCGCGATTTCCGCAAGCGGCAGGTCGGTGAATATGCGCAGGAATCGCCCGACATCGGCGTCCTCGGTGTTGCGCCAGAATTGCCAGTAGTCATACGGCGAAAGACGGGAAGGATTGAGCCACACGGCGCCGCTGGCGGTTTTCCCCATCTTGGCACCGGATGAAGTCGTGATCAGCGGCGAGGTAAGCCCGAACAACTGCGCATCAGCGATGCGCCTTCCCAACTCCACGCCCTGCACGATATTGCCCCATTGGTCGGAGCCGCCCATTTGCAGCGTGCAGCCGTAGCGCTTGAACAATTCCACGAAATCATAGCCCTGCAGGATCATGTAATTGAATTCGAGAAACGTCAGCGGCTGCTCGCGCTCCAGGCGCAGCTTCACGCTGTCCATCGTCAGCATGCGGTTGATGGTGAAGTGCCGGCCGATATCGCGCAGAAACGGAATGTATTGCAGTTGACCAAGCCAAGCATCGTTGTTGGCCATGATTGCGCCCGACGGGCCGGCATCAAAGTTCAAGAAACGGCTGAAAGTCTCGCGAATGGAGGCAATATTGGCGTTGATCTGCTGCTCGGTGAGCAGTTGCCGGGTTTCCACGCGTCCCGAAGGATCGCCGATCTTGGTCGTGCCGCCGCCCATCAGAACGATTGGGCGATGTCCGGCCTGCTGCAGGCGGCGCAGCAGCATGATCTGCACCAGGTTGCCGATGTGCAGGCTGTCGGCCGTGGCATCAAAACCGATATAGGCCGAAATCACGCCGGAATTCAATTGTGCATCCAGCCCGGCGGCATCTGTTATCTGGTGCAGGTAGCCGCGCTCGCTCAGTGTGCGGAGATATTCAGCCTTGAATGGACCCATTACGCGAGAACCCTCTAAAAACCTGTCCGAGCCGCTGCTGCGCCGCCATTGCAGCAGCAGGCGATAAAACGGGCATTTTGCACCGGTTCATGGACAACCGCCCGCAAACAGGGCTCAAGGCGACTGCGCGGTGTCGGCCAGAGAATGACGAGCAGCGGTTGACACCCCCAAGCGCACGGCTATACTGCGCGCCCTCCCACCTAAAACGCGTTTTTCGAGACTTTTCGTTCATTGACGGGGTCCAAAAACGCGCTATACTTGGAAGTTCGCCCGAGGCCTTTGTCGCCCCGGGTTATTCTTTAAAAATTTGAACAGGTAACTTGTGCAGGGACTCGCGTCGATGCGCCTTTGGCGCAATTCGATGATTCGAGTTCCAAACGACCAGTTGTTCATTCGTGAACAAGTGAGGAGTTTGGGATCGAGATTGCTTCAGTGAAAAAGTGTTATTAACTGAAGAGTTTGATCCTGGCTCAGATTGAACGCTGGCGGCGTGCCTAACACATGCAAGTCGAGCGGTAACAGGTGTAGCAATACATGCTGACGAGCGGCGAACGGGTGAGTAATGCTTTGGAATCTTCCCAGTAGTGGGGAATAACCAGTCGAAAGATTGGCTAATACCGCATACGTCTGTAAAGAGAAAGCGGGGGATCGTAAGACCTCGCGCTATTGGATGAGCCAAAGTCGGATTAGCTAGTTGGTGAGGTAATGGCTCACCAAGGCGACAATCCGTAGCTGGTCTGAGAGGACGACCAGCCACACCGGAACTGAGACACGGTCCGGACTCCTACGGGAGGCAGCAGTGGGGAATATTGGACAATGGGGGAAACCCTGATCCAGCGACGCCGCGTGTGTGAAGAAGGCCTGCGGGTTGTAAAGCACTTTTAGTGGGGACAAAAAGTCTACGGATTAATACTCTGTGATCTTGATTTAACCCACAGAAAAAGCACCGGCTAACTCTGTGCCAGCAGCCGCGGTAATACAGAGGGTGCGAGCGTTAATCGGAATTACTGGGCGTAAAGCGCGCGTAGACGGTTTTGTAAGTCAGATGTGAAATCCCTGGGCTCAACCTGGGAACTGCATTTGAAACTGCATGGCTAGAGTATCGAAGAGGGAAGTGGAATTTCCGGTGTAGCGGTGAAATGCGTAGATATCGGAAGGAACACCAGTGGCGAAAGCGACTTCCTGGTCGAATACTGACGTTCATGTGCGAAAGCGTGGGGAGCAAACAGGATTAGATACCCTGGTAGTCCACGCCATAAACGATGACAACTAGATGTTGGGAGGGTCTGCCTCTCGGTGTCGCAGCTAACGCGTTAAGTTGTCCGCCTGGGGAGTACGGCCGCAAGGTTGAAACTCAAAGGAATTGACGGGGACCCGCACAAGCGGTGGAGCATGTGGTTTAATTCGATGCAACGCGAAGAACCTTACCTGGTCTTGACATCCCAGGAACCCTATAGAGATATGGGGGTGCCTTCGGGAGCCTGGAGACAGGTGCTGCATGGCTGTCGTCAGCTCGTGTCGTGAGATGTTGGGTTAAGTCCCGCAACGAGCGCAACCCTTGTCCTTAGTTGCCATCATTTAGTTGGGAACTCTAAGGAGACCGCCGGTGACAAACCGGAGGAAGGTGGGGATGACGTCAAGTCATCATGGCCCTTATGACCAGGGCTACACACGTGCTACAATGGTAGGTACAAAGGGTTGCGAAGCCGCAAGGTGGAGCCAATCCCATAAAGCCTATCGTAGTCCGGATCGGAGTCTGCAACTCGACTCCGTGAAGTCGGAATCGCTAGTAATCGTAGATCAGCATTGCTACGGTGAATACGTTCCCGGGTCTTGTACACACCGCCCGTCACACCATGGGAGTTGATTGCACCAGAAGCAGGTAGCCTAACCGCAAGGGGGGCGCCTACCACGGTGTGTTCAATGACTGGGGTGAAGTCGTAACAAGGTAGCCGTACGGGAACGTGCGGCTGGATCACCTCCTTTAAAGAGACAGCTCCAAAGAACGCTTTGGCGCGAGCCCCTTCACAAGTCACCTGTTCTAATGTTTAGTTGGTTGGTAGCCCCATTCGGGCAACCCGACGCTGACCCCCGGGTCTGTAGCTCAGTTGGTTAGAGCGCACCCCTGATAAGGGTGAGGTCGGAGGTTCAACTCCTCCCAGACCCACCAAATCATTGGGTCAAAGCGTCGAGCGAGACCAGGTTCAATCGGACGGGGCCATAGCTCAGCTGGGAGAGCGTCGCGTTTGCAACGCGAAGGTCGTCGGTTCGATCCCGACTGGCTCCACCAACTACTCTTCCACAGCGTGTCATGAGTCATGCGGCGGTTCTTGCGAACCCAAAGCATCACTCATGGCATGCGAGTCGCGTGACTCGTGTGTGTTCTTTAAAAATTCGGCAATTTGTTTTGATGTCTGACTTGAAGCGCAAGCTTTAAGTTGGGTGTCGCATTCGAGAACCAGTTGATTGAGTTTTTTTATGACTCCAAATCGCTTGGGGTTATATGGTCAAGTGAATAAGCGCACATGGTGGATGCCTTGGCGACAGAAGGCGATGAAGGACGTGGTAGCCTGCGATAAGCTTCGGGGAGCCGGCAAATATGCTTCGATCCGAAGATTTCCGAATGGGGAAACCCACCGCTTCGGCGGTACCTTTAACTGAATTCATAGGTTAAAGGAGCGAACCCGGTGAATTGAAACATCTCAGTAACCGGAGGAATAGAAATCAACCGAGATTCCGTTAGTAGTGGCGAGCGAAAGCGGAACAGCCCAGTGCTCATAATTGCGTAAGTCCTAGTGGAACAGTCTGGAAAGTCTGGCCATAGTGGGTGATAGCCCCGTACATGAAAGGACGAGCGCATGGAGCACAAAGAGTAGGGCGGGACACGTGCAATCCTGCCTGAACATAGGGGGACCATCCTCTAAGGCTAAATACTCTCTGTCGACCGATAGTGAACAAGTACCGTGAGGGAAAGGCGAAAAGAACCCCGGAGAGGGGAGTGAAATAGAACCTGAAACCGTGTGCGTACAAGCAGTGGGAGCCTCCGCAAGGGGGTGACTGCGTACCTTTTGTATAATGGGTCAGCGAGTTACTTTTAGTGGCAAGGCTAACCGAATAGGGGAGCCGTAGGGAAACCGAGTCTTAATCGGGCGTTTCAGTCGCTAGGAGTAGACCCGAAGCCAGTCGATCTATCCATGTCCAGGGTGAAAGTAGGGTAACACCTACCGGAGGCCCGAACGAACCACTGTTGCAATAGTGCGTCGATGAGGTGTGGATAGGAGTGAAAGGCTAATCAAGGCTGGCGATAGCTGGTTCTCCCCGAAAGCTATTTAGGTAGTGCCTCGTGTAATTCACCCTGGGGGGTAGAGCACTGTTTAGACTAGGGGAACATCCCGTTCTACCAAATCTATGCAAACTCCGAATACCCAGGAGTGTTATCACGGGAGACACACGGCGGGTGCTAACGTCCGTCGTGAAGAGGGAAATAACCCAGACCATCAGCTAAGGTCCCAAAGTTTCGGCTAAGTGGTAAACGATGTGGGAAGGCTAAAACAGCTAGGAGGTTGGCTTAGAAGCAGCCATCCTTTAAAGAAAGCGTAATAGCTCACTAGTCTAGTCGGCCCGCGCGGAAGATTTAACGGGGCTTAAGCCGAGCACCGAAGCTATGGGTGTGATTATCTTCGGATAGTTACGCGGTAGGGGAGCGTTCTGTAAGCCTGCGAAGGTGAACTGCGAGGTTTGCTGGAGGTATCAGAAGTGCGAATGCTGACATGAGTAACGTTAATGTGGGTGAAAAACCCACACGCCGAAAACCCAAGGTTTCCTGAGCTATGTTAATCAGCTGAGGGTGAGTCGGATCCTAAGGCGAGACCGAAAGGTGTAGTCGATGGAAAGCAGGTTAATATTCCTGCACCGATTATTACTGCGATGGGGTGACGGAGAAGGCTAAACAAGCCGGGGTTGGTTCCCGGTTCAAGGTAGTAGGGGGAGATTCCAGGTAAATCCGGAGTTTCATTCAACCCCAAGAACTGAGTACTAGGTTTCTTCGGAAACCGAAGTTGTCTACGCCACGCTTCCAGGAAAAGCCTCTAAGCTTCAAGTAATGATCGTCCGTACCGCAAACCGACACTGGTGGGTGAGAGGAAAACTCTAAGGCGCTTGAGAGAACTCGGGTTAAGGAACTCTGCAATTTGACACCGTAACTTCGGGAGAAGGTGTGCCTTTGATGGTGATGGGATTTACTCCCTGAGCTGTTAGAGGTCTCAGATAATCGGGGGCTGCGACTGTTTACCAAAAACACAGGACTCTGCGAACACGAAAGTGGATGTATAGGGTCTGACGCCTGCCCGGTGCCGGAAGGTTAATTGATGGGGTCAGCCGCAAGGCGAAGCTCTTGATCGAAGCCCCGGTAAACGGCGGCCGTAACTATAACGGTCCTAAGGTAGCGAAATTCCTTGTCGGGTAAGTTCCGACCTGCACGAATGGCGTAACGCTGGCCCCACTGTCTCGACCCGAGACTCAGTGAACTTGAAATCGCTGTGAAGATGCGGCGTAGCTGCGGAAAGACGGAAAGACCCCGTGAACCTTTACTATAGCTTTACACTGAACTTTGAATTTGTTTGTGTAGGATAGCTGGGAGCCTATGAAGTGGGGACGCTAGTTCTCATGGAGGCAACCTTGAAATACCAGCCTGACAACTTCGCAGTTCTAACCTTGGCCCGTAATCCGGGTTGGGGACAGTGTATGGTGGGTAGTTTGACTGGGGCGGTCTCCTCCCAAAGAGTAACGGAGGAGTGCAAAGGTACCCTCAGCGCGGTCGGTCATCGCGCATAGAGTGCAATCGCATAAGGGTGCTTAACTGTGAGACGGACATGTCGAACAGGTACGAAAGTAGGTGATAGTGATCCGGTGGTTCTGTATGGAAGGGCCATCGCTCAACGGATAAAAGGTACTCCGGGGATAACAGGCTTATTCCTCCCAAGAGTCCACATCGACGGAGGAGTTTGGCACCTCGATGTCGGCTCATCACATCCTGGGGCTGTAGCAGGTCCCAAGGGTATGGCTGTTCGCCATTTAAAGTGGTACGCGAGCTGGGTTCAGAACGTCGTGAGACAGTAGACTAGTGCTGTCGTTAAATTTGGCTATTTGCTGGAAACTCTGAGTATCTGACAGTACTCATCGCTCGACGGCGGGCGGTAGTGAAAATCTGTCAGTGCAGACAATCAGCAGGAAAGGTCAAAGTCATGGAAGATCATTACATTGCGGGATTTGTCGATGGAGAGGGCAGTTTTCACATTGCCTTCCAGCGAAATCCTGATGTGCGAATCGGGTGGTAGGGTGTCCCTGAATTCCACGTGAGCCAAGATGTTTCAAGCAGGCACGTTCTCGAAGCAATTCGAGATCGATTGGACTGCGGAATCATCAAGGCAAATCATCGTGGCAGCAGGAACGACCGAACACACGTTCTCGTCGTCAGAAATCGATTAGATCTTACGATGAAGGTGATTCCATTTTTCGATCGATATCCATTGCATACAATGAAAAAGAACGACTTCGAGTCGTTCAAGCGGATCGTCGTGATGATGAATTCTGAACTTCATCTAGCGGCGGACGGTTTCAAAGAAATCGTCAGCATCGCTTATTCTATGAATGCAAATGGTTCGAGACGAAGGATCAACCGAGAAGAAATTCTCGGGACTTTGAAATCCTCAGAGACTATACGCCAAAGGTCATTTCGGGCTGATGCAGCCTGAATTGATCAAGATATAGTCCGATCTGCATAGCGATATGCAGACCTTGCCTCGCGGCAAGGCGCCCCCTGATAGCAGGTGGTCAGTACTCTCAGATAGGTGAGAGGAAGTAACAGAATGTCGGTCCCTATCTTCCGTAGCCGTTGGAGATTTGAGGGTGAGTTGCTCCTAGTACGAGAGGACCGGAGTGAACGTATCTCTGGTGTTCCGGTTGTCACGCCAGTGGCACTGCCGGGTAGCTATATACGGACGGGATAACCGCTGAAAGCATCTAAGCGGGAAGCCCCCCCCAAGATTAGATCTCCCTAGACCTTTAAGGTCTCTAAAGGGCCGTCGAAGACTACGACGTTGATAGGCTGGGTGTGTACGCGCAGTAATGCGTTTAGCTAACCAGTACTAATTGCCCGTGAGGCTTGACCATATAACACCCAAGCGATTTGCCTAACGTCGAATCGTTATGGGGTGATCAATTGACTTGAATGCGACAACGCATCGAAACAAATTGTGCGAATTAGTGGCGGGGAGGACATGACCTCCCCGCTGCGACCGGTTTGCCTGGCGGCCATAGCGAGTGGGAACCACCCGATCCCTTTTCGAACTCGGAAGTGAAAACGCTCTGCGCCGATGCTAGTGTCGACTTTGTCGATGTGAAAGTAGGTCACTGCCAGGCTCTTAAATTGAAGAAACCAAACCCTCACTGACGCAAGTTGGTGGGGGTTTTTTCATTGTGGGACCGCTGCCGTATCGAATTATCGAATTCGTCCCTGGATCTCACGCATTCGGCCCGCGGCACTTGCGCCGCAACAGTCAAATGATGTTTAACGTGTCTTGGTACACCATCCGGCCTGTTTGCCGCTGTAAGGACTCCCATGGCGCTTCGTATCACTGCACTGTCCAAAACCTATCCGAACGGCGTGCGGGCGCTGAAGAATCTGTCGCTGAATGTCGGCAACAATATGTTCGGGCTGCTGGGGCCGAACGGCGCCGGCAAAAGTTCGCTGATGCGAACCATTGCCACGCTGCAGGATCCGGATAGCGGCAGCATCGATCTTGACGGGATCGACGTACTCAAGCAGAAAAATGACGTGCGCAAGATCCTGGGTTACCTGCCGCAGGAGTTTGGCGTGTATCCCAAGATGTCGGCCGTGGAGATGCTGCACCACCTAGCGGTATTGAAGGGCATTGCCTCCGCCGGCGAGCGCAAGACCATGGTGGAAGCGCTGCTGAATCAGACCAATCTCTGGGATTCGCGCAAGAAGGCCTTGTCCACCTACTCGGGCGGCATGAAACAGCGCTTCGGCATCGCGCAGGCGCTGCTCGCGAATCCGCGCCTCATCATCGTCGACGAGCCCACCGCGGGCCTGGATCCTGCCGAGCGCAACCGTTTTCTCAATTTGCTGTCGTCCATTGGCCAGGACGTGACCGTGATTCTCTCCACGCACATCGTCGATGACGTGCGGGAACTGTGCGCACGCATGGCCATCATCGCCGCCGGCGAGGTGTTGCTGGAGGGTTCTCCCACCGATGCCTTGACGCAACTCGACGGCCAGATCTGGTCGAAGGTGGTTGCGAGCGACGATGAGCTACGCGCACTGGAAGCGCAGATGCCTGTCATCAGTACCCACTTGATTGGCGGACAACACGAGATACGCGTATTCGCCGCCAATTCGCCGGGAGCCGGATTCCGGTCCGTGCCTTCGGGTCTGGAAGATGTGTACTTCTTGAATCTTTCCCGCCACACCAAGCACTAGTACGGTCTGAAGGGCAACCATGGGCATGTTTTGGGAGTTCTTTACTTTTGAGCTGCGCTTTCGCTTCAAGAGCATTTCCACCTACGTGTATTTCTTGCTTTGGGTGGCCTTCTCGTTTCTCTGCATAGCCTCGGAGAGCTTTGGGCCCGTGGCCAACGCCAATGGCAAGGTGCTGTTGAATGGGCCCTGGGCCATGTCGTTAAACTTCGCCTATTGCACACTGTTTGGTCTGCTGATCATCGCGGCCATCTTCGGCACCTCCATGCTGCGCGACTTCCAGCGCGACACCTACCAGATACTGTTCACCAAGCCGATTTCCAAGTTCGCTTATCTCGGCGGCCGCTGGGCCGGCTCCTTCGTGGTCACCGTGCTGATATTCAGCGGCCTGATGTTCGGTTCCTATCTCGGCACCCTGGCCCCGTGGGCCGACCAAGTGCGCATCGGGCCCAATCACCTGTGGTGGTACCTGCAGCCTTTCTTGTCCATTGTGCTGGTGCAGATATTCTTCTGCGGCTCGCTGTTCTTTGCGGTGGCGGCCCTGACCCGCAAGATATTCATTGTGTACTTGCAGGGCGTTGCGCTGTTCATGGCTTACCTCATCGGTATCACGGTGTTCTCAGCGACCCGCTCGCTGGAGCATTTCTGGTCGGGAATCCTCGATCCGGTGGGTTTATTGCTCAACAACGCAGTGACCCGCTATTGGAGCGTCGACCAGAAGAACACTCTGTTGTACCCCTGGGATTTCAACGGTTATTCGCCCGGGGTATTCCTTTACAACCGATTGTTGTGGATTGCCGTTGGACTCGCAGCGCTGGTGTTGGCATGGGTTCTGTTTCCCATGTCGGTCGAGGCGCTGACTGCGAGGGCGCAAGGGCGACGCGCGGCGCGAGCGCGCCAGCAAGATGAGGATGAACTGCGAGCTCCACGCTCGCTGGTGGCAGCACGGCTGCCGAAGATTCGACAGGTTTTTGGTGCCGCAACGGGCTTCGCACAATATTTATCGCTGTCGTGCCTGCGGACCCGCGCCATTCTGCGCGAAGTGCCGTTTTGGGCCATCGTCGGCCTACTAATCGTATTTGCCGTGAATAATGGCTATTTCGCGGGCCGCATTGGCGGCCAAAATGTTTGGCCGGTCACCTACCTGATGGTGCAGGCGGTGGAGGGCTCGGCGACGTTGTTTTTCCTGATTGTCGCCGGCTTGTACGCGGCGGAATTGCTCTGGCGGGAACGCGACACGCATTTCGACGGCATTCACGATGCTCTGCCGGTTTCGGAATTGGCCGACTGGCTATCGAAGCTCACGGCCGTCGCCGTGGTTGAGCTGCTGCTGCTGGCTGTGACCCTGATTGTGGGCGTATTCATGCAGACGCTGGCCGGCTACCACCACTACGAAGTGGGCCAGTATCTGAAGGAACTCTTTCTCATTGTCTTCCCAACGGTGATGGGCATCGCCATGCTGGCGCTGTTCGTGCAAACGATGGTGTCGAACAAGTTTCTGGGCCACGGCATTGTCTTAGGTATAGTCATACTGAGCCCGGTTGTTTTTGCCTTCGGGTGGGAAAACAGTCTCTACCTCCCTGCCCAGGTTCCGGCCTATATCTACTCGGATATGAATGGCTACGGGCATTTCGTACCCGCCATCGTCTGGTCGCTGATCTACTGGATTTCGATATTTGCCCTGCTGGGGGTGATCTCCATTGCGTACGCACGCCGCGGCGCCGACGACTCTTTGCGCGCGCGATCCAAGCTGGCGATGCAACGTGCACCGCGCTTGGCGCCGGTGGCCGCGGTGTTGCTCCTGGTGAGTATCGGCGCGGGGATCTGGTACTTCTACAATACGCACATCCTCAACGAGTACCTGGACAGCAACGATCGGCGCCACATCGCCGCCGACTACGAGCGGCAGTTCAAGAAATACGAGTTTCAGCCGCAGCCGAAGCTTACGGCAGTGGACAGCACGGTCAATATTTTCCCTGAGTTGCGCTCATTTGACGCCAGCGGGCGCGTTACGCTGCAAAACAAAACCGACCATCCCATGACCGAGATCCATCTCACCGATCGGCATGAAACGATCAGGCAACTGCAATTCGATCGAAAATTTCACCTGGTAAGCAAAGCGCCCCGCGACCTCTATGCCATCTACGCCTTCGATCAGCCGCTGGCGCCCGGCGAATCCGTAGTCATGACCTTCGTCGTTGCCTATCAGTCGCATGGCTTTCGCGACGGCACCGAACAACCGCAATTTGCCGCCAACGGAACGTTCTTCGATCAAGAGTTCTTTCCGGAAATTGGCTATGACGCCAGCGTTGAACTCGACGATCCGCGCCGCCGCCGCGAGCAGGGCTTGGGAGCGCAGACCGAAATGGCCCCGCGCGGCGACCCGGTTCGTTCGCGGCTGAACCTGTTCAGTCCCAACTCCGATTGGATCACTTACCACACCGTGGTAAGCACCTCCGCCGACCAGATCGGCATTGCGCCCGGCTATCCGCTCAAGACTTGGAACAAGGGTGGCCGCAGTTACTTTGAATACAGCATGGGCTCTACCCACATTCAGCATTTCTATGCGTACCTATCGGCGCGTTACGCGTTGCGCAAGGACGTCTACGCCGCTGCGTCCGGCCCGGTGAATCTGGAGGTGTACTACGATCCGGCACACACCTTCAACGTCGATGAAATGTTGGAATGCAGCCGCGCCGGACTTCAATATTTCGAATCGCGGTTCAGTCCGTTTCAGTTCTCCCAATATCGGGTAATGGAATATCCGCGCTACCGCACCTTCGCGCAGTCCTTCCCCAACACGGTCCCATATTCAGAAGGAATCGGATTCATCACCCGCGTCGAAAAGCCCACGGATGTCGATCTCACTTATTTTGTTACGGCCCACGAACTCGCGCATCAATGGTGGGGACACCAAGTTGTCGGCGGCCTGGTGGAAGGTTCCAACATGATGTCGGAGACGCTGGCGCAATACTCCGCCTACATGCTGATGGAGCACAAATTCGGCAAGGATTACATGCACCGGATCCTGACCCACTTCTTGGATCGATACTTGCGCGGGCGTGCGGGCGAGGTGCGCAAGGAGCGGGTGCTGTCGCTGGTGCAAAACGAACCCTATGTCTGGTACGAGAAAGGCGGCCAAATTCTCTACACCCTGGCCGACTACATTGGCGAGGACAAAGTGGACTTGGCGCTTCACAATTTTCTGATGCAGTATCGCTACACCAATGCCTTGAACCAGCAGGATGCCGTCGACAGCGCCCGCGGGGCGGCCGCCGTGGACCAGCCCTATCCTGACACTCGCATGCTCATTGAGACGTTGCGGGCGCAGACTCCACCCGAGTACCAATACCTAATCGACGACGGCTTTGACCGCATCGTGGTGTACGACAACAAGGCGATTTCCGCCAAGTCGAAGCAGCGCGCGGACGGCAAGTACGAAGTGACCTTGGAGGTGCAAGCACGCAAGGCGCAGGCCGACGGCAACGGCGTCGAAACTCCCATGGTGTTGGCGGACTACATCGAGATCGGCGTGTTCAGCGGCGCGAAGGGTGAGGAGAAGCCGTTGTACATGCGCAAGGAGAAAATGACCCAGGAGCGCGCGACCTATAAGGTGGTGGTGGACAGCAAACCCACCCGCGCCGGCATCGATCCGTATAACAAATTGATCGATCGAATCGCTGACGACAATATGATCGATATCGAACGATTGTAAAATAAATTCTTAATTTTCAGGACCTTCCACACGCCAAATTGGACATAATGCGCACTACGGCAGGCAGGTTTTTTCGTTGTAGGGTCGCGTATGATTCAGAACGTGTAGCCGAGACTCGTGACGATTCCGTAGTCGTTGTTGACCACGTCAAGCCCCGGCGGGCGGCTGTCGTAATCGTCGTACAGCGAGAGATTCAGTGACAGCGAGCGAGTGAATTTTCGCTGCAGTGTCACATCCACCCGCGCCCGCACCCGGCCGAAATCGGACAGATACGGAAAGACCTTCAAACTCGACGTCAGCGTCGTCTCCGGAATGCTGAATCGGTAAATGCGCCAATCCAGTCCGGCTATGCCTAAGATATTGGCACGATTGTCGCCCGACTCATCCACCGATTCGTGGTTCGCGGCGATGCCGAGGTAGGCCACCAGATCGCTCTCCGGCCGCCGCAGCAGACTCTCGCCGACGGCGATTCCGGCCTGCGGCCGGCCGTCGACGCCCAGCTCGGGATTGCGCTCGAAAGAGCCGAGAACCGACCAGAATCGGGTGCCCTCGAGATAAAAGCGTTCCGAGTAATCGATGAGTATGCGTTGGTTGGTGCTTCCGTTCGAACTTGAGGTCGTATCCGCCGAAGCCGACAGCGAGGCCAGGGTGTCGCGGCCGCGATATTCGGAATCAAAACGGAAACTGCCCACCTTGACGTTGTTCGCCTGGGTGTAATTCACACCGACCGATGCCGAGCCGCGCACGCGGGCCAGGAAGGACTCTCGGACCGGACCCAAGCGCGCAACGTCGCTCATCGGCAGATCGGTCACACGGCCATCATCGTCGACGATGAGATGACCGTTGCCGCCGCCAAGTTGTCCAAACTCGTCATGGCCGCCGAGATTCTCGACCATGAAAACCACCGAGCTCGACAGCCCGGATACCTTCGGCCATTCGATGTACACCGTGCCCAGCGCGTCGGTCTTGAGTTCCAGCTGGCCGTGCTCGAGCTGGATGATCTCGCCGGTGAGACGATCGCCATTCTCGAACATCACGATGTCGGTCTTATCGCGCGCCACTGCGGCGCTTGCCGAGAGCAGGAGGACGATACCCAACGCCGCTGCAAAGAAGCGGCCGCCTGTGTCAGCTTGCATCGATTGCTCCGTGATTGCTGCGTCCCAAGGCTTTACGCCGAGATCGTACACGGTTGCAGCTTTTTCAACCGGCGGATAGCGGTTAGGATCGCGGCCGATAGCGGGAGAGTTGGATAAATGCCCCAGCCGATGCTGAAATGCTTACTTGGGATTGGCGCGCTGGCGACCGCCCTGCTCGCGGCCGCAGTCCATGCATCGGACAGCGCGGCCGCCGTGCAGCACGATGTCGTATTCACCGAGTACTCACCGCTCTCCGGCAGCCTGGAGTTGGCGCGGCGGATGTTGAGTCCATTGACCTTTGCACAGCTCGAGCGCGACGCCAAGCGCAAGAACGTAAAATTGCGCGAGCAGCCCGTCGACCTTGCGAAAGAAAAGTTTGCCCTTTTCGTCCCGGCGCAGGCGCCGCCCGAAGGTTACGCGCTGCTGGTGTTCATCGCGCCGTGGCAGGCCGCCGCCGTGCCGCGGAACTGGATTTCGGCACTCGACCGGCACGGCATGATTCTCGTCACCGCCGCGAATTCAGGTAAT
Source organism: uncultured Gammaproteobacteria bacterium (assembly GCA_963787695.1). Taxonomy (GTDB): domain Bacteria; phylum Pseudomonadota; class Gammaproteobacteria; order Steroidobacterales; family Steroidobacteraceae; genus Bog-1198. The sequence continues at coordinate 1,661,187 of CAWBDX010000002.1, read as the reverse complement.
ACGGAAAACGTCCTGGAGCGTCGCATCCCGCTGGCGCTGCTGGCCGCACACAACGTGATGCAGCGCTATCCGGTCGACAAAGACCGCCTCTACATTGGCGGAATGTCCGGAGGATCGCGCGTCGCGCTGCGTATTGCGCTGGCATTCCCGGATGTGTTTCACGCTTTGCTGCTGCATTCGGGCAGCGATCGAGTCGGCACGGCCGAGGCGCCGCTGCCATCTGCCGGGCTGTTTGAACAGTTTCAGGAAATGCGCATGGTCTATCTCACCGGCGAGAACGATCGCGTCAATCTCGACACGGATGTCGAGAGCAGGGCATCGCTGCAGTATTGGTGCGCGTACGACATCGACGTCGAACCCTTTCCATTTTCCGGTCACGAGTTGGCGGGTGCGCGAGATATTGACCTGGCGCTGACCGCTCTCGGCGGTCACGTGCGCCGCAAGCCCGACAGGCTTGCTAGCTGCAGAGCGCACCGCGAAAAGGAAATCGGCGAGCAACTGCAGGAAGTCGAGGATTTGCTTGGACGCGGCAAATCGCGCGATGCCCGGACGCTGCTGCAACAAATTGACGTTCGCTTTGCCGGTCTCGCAGCACCAAGGAGCGTTGAGCTCGCACAGAAATTGGATGTCGACCCTGCACCCTAGCCGCGCACTGTTATACGCTATCATCCGGGGTCCAAGGCCGAGCAACAGCAACAAGTATAAAGGAGGAGAGCGTTGTGACTGGTATCTTGAATTGTTCGCCGCGTATGGCTGCGATTACAGGTTTGGTATTGGCGGCGAGCATCGCTTTCGCGGGCGACGCCTCAAAAACCGCAGCCACAGTCGCCGCCCCGCGCCCGCTGACCCTGCCCATCAGTCTTGTCGACCTGATGCGGGCGTCGATTGAGATTCCGGCCGACGGCCTTTGGGCGGCGGCCGGCGCGGACAAGCTGTCCGAGGAGGATTGGCAATTGGCCGATCAGGACGCGGTCAATTTGATCGCGGCAACCACGCTGATTGCGAGTGCCGGCACCGGTAAGAACGACCGCAAGTGGGTGGCCCATGCGGATTGGCAATCGTGGGTTCGCGAGATGGAAAAAACCGCGCTCGCGATCCGCGCCGCGGTCAAATCTCAGGACCAAAAGACGCTGGCCGCGGTTGCTGATCAGTTGCAGCAGATTTGCGAGGGCTGCCACACGAAGTACCGGCCGCAAACCCCTTCGGACGGCGTCTCACGCTACCCCTTCTATCCGAAGAGAGACCTCGCCAAGTAGACAGCGCGCGCTTAAGCGCCGCTAACCGAACGTATGCGCGCCTGCGTCTGAAGCGCCCACCACCGTTCGACGCTCGCGCTCAAGCCCGCAAGATCGAGCCCGGCTCTCGCGAGACAGGTGTCGCGCGTTCCGTGTTCGATGAAGCGATCCGGTATGCCGATGTGCAGCAGGGGCAGCTGCAGTCCGGCGGCGGCGAGTACTTCGCCGACGCCCGCACCGGCGCCGCCGATGGCCGCATTTTCCTCGATGGTGATGATGGCCCGGTGACGCTCGGCGAGCGACAAGATGAGCTGCTCATCGAGCGGCTTCACGAAGCGCATATTGACGATGGTCGCGTCCAAGCGTTCGGCGATCTTCTGTGCCGAGTCGACCAGCGCGCCGAACGCCAATATCACAAGCCCACAGCGGCCCTCGCGGCGCAGCTGTGCCTGTCCCACCGCAAGTGCCGTCATCTCCGCCGCGATCTGCACTCCCGGCCCGGTACCGCGCGGATAGCGGATGACCGATGGTGAAGCCAGCGTTGTTCCGGTGTACAGCATCTGGCGGCATTCGTTCTCGTCCGCAGGCGCCATGATGATCATGTTGGGAATACAGCGCAGATAGGACAGATCATAGCTGCCTTGATGTGTCGCCCCGTCGCTGCCGACCAGTCCGGCCCGGTCCACGGCGAATACGACAGGCAGGTTCTGCAGCGCGACGTCGTGGATCAGCTGATCGTAGGCACGCTGCAAAAATGTGGAGTAAATCGCGACCACGGGTTTCAAACCTTCCACCGCCAGGCCCGCCGCAAAGGTCACCGCGTGCTGTTCGGCGATTGCGACGTCGAAATAGCGCGCTGGAAATCGCTTCGAATATTCAACCAAGCCGGAGCCTTCGCGCATCGCCGGAGTGATGCCGATGATGCTGGGATCGCGCTCCGCCATGTCGCACAGCCACTTGCCGAATATCTGCGAATAAGAAGGCCCCGTGCTGGCTTCCTTGAAGATCATGCCGCTGGCCGGATCAAAGGGCCCGGGACCATGCCACTTGATGGGATCCGCCTCCGCCGGCGCATAACCTTTCCCCTTGCGCGTCACGACGTGCAGGAACTGCGGCCCGCGAAGCTTGCGTAGATTGCGCAGCGTATTGACCAGCGCCTTCACATCGTGACCGTCCATGGGTCCGATGTAATTGAAACCCATTTCCTCGAACAGCGTGCCCGGCAGCACCATGCCCTTCAAGTGTTCTTCGGAACGGCGCGCAAGCTCCCAAACGGTGGGCATCTGCCGCAGAACCTTCTTGCCGCTCTCGCGCAAATGCGAGTACATGCGCCCGGACAATGCGCGCGCCAGATAATTCGACAGCGCGCCGACATTCTCGGAAATCGACATGTCGTTGTCGTTCAGCACGATCAAAAGGTCCGCGGGAAGCGAGCCGGCGTGATTCAGCGCTTCAAATGCCATGCCCGCAGTCAAGGCGCCGTCGCCAATGATGGCAACGACCCGGCGATTCTCGCCGCGTTGCGCCGCCGCTACGGCCATACCCAGCGCGGCGCTGATCGAGGTGCTGGAGTGACCGACGCCGAAGGTGTCGTATTCGCTCTCGTTGCGCGAGGGGAAGGGCGCTAGCCCCAAGTCCTGTTTGATGGTGTGCAGCTGCGCGCGCCGGCCTGTCAGGACCTTGTGCGGATAGGCTTGGTGCCCCACATCCCAAACCAGCCGGTCGTAGGGGGTATTGAACACATAATGCAGCGCAATTGTAAGTTCTACAGTGCCCAGCCCAGCGGCAAAATGGCCGCCCCGGGTGGAGACGCTCTGGATCAGGAATTGGCGCAGTTCCGTGGCCAGATCGAGTAGTTTTGCCGCCGGCAGGCGACGCAGATCCGCCGGCGAGCCAATGGTCTCAAGCAGGGAATTGCGGTCGGGCGCGGCGTCCATGTTATGCCAGTTTATACTGCGGCACCCTCATGGTGGCAATGGACTGCACCGATGTTGCGGATTTGCACCAGGGCTGACCCGCTGAGATACTGCCGTCATGGCTTCTTTGAGCTCGGATGAGCACTACCAGAATCAGATTTTGCCGCATGTTTCGCGCACCTTTGCGCTGACCATCCCGCAACTGCCGCCGGCGCTTTGTACCCCGGTTACCAACGCCTATCTCCTGTGCAGGATCGCCGACACGATTGAGGATGAACCGGCGCTCTCAGCTGCGGAGACGCTGGCCTACCTGAACCGATTCAGCGCGCTGGTGGGCGGCAGCGAAGAGCCCGGGCCTCTGGCCAAGGATCTCGTCAGCCGGCTTTCGGAGCGAACCCTGGCCACCGAGCGCGATCTGATCGCCAACATGGATCGCGTCCTGCAGGTCACGGCGAGCTTGGGCAAGGCCCAGCAAGACGCCATTCAGCGCTGCGTGGCGCTCATGTGCTATGGCATGCCGCGTTTCCAGTTCAATGCCAGCCTGCAGGGACTGGCCCGCTCGAGCGATCTGGAGGACTATTGCTACTACGTGGCAGGAGTGGTCGGTGAAATGCTCACCGATTTATTTTGCGATTATTCAGTCGATATTGCCGGCCGCCGTCCTGCGCTCAATGCCCTCGCCGCGTCCTTCGCTCAGGGCCTGCAGATGACGAATATTCTCAAGGATGTTTGGGAGGACCGCAGCCGCGGCGCTTGCTGGTTGCCTCAGGAAGTGTTCACGCGGCACGGCGTGGATCTCAACACTGTGGCGAGCCAATCGCAGGATAAAGGTTTCAGCGCGGGTATATCCGAACTCGTCGGCGTGGCGCACGCACACCTGCGCAATGCGCTGGATTACACATTATTAATCCCGGCCAAGGAACCAGGCATTCGGCGCTTCTGCCTGTGGGCGATCGGCCTTGCCGTTCTTACTCTGCGCAAGATTGCTCACAACCCAGGCTTCACGGCGGGTTCGCAGGTCAAAATACGGCGCAGCGCCGTCAGCATGACCCTGCTGTTGACCAATCTTGCCGTCACGAATGATTGGGTGCTCCGGCGCCTGTTCGCATGGGCCGCTCGCGGGCTGCCGCTGGCTAGACTCCCCGACATCCGGCGTCCGCGTGTCGCACTGGTGAAAAGCGAAAATCACGCCGATATCGAGCCCCAGCGCACCCGGCTGCGCTCTTACGGGAGTTCCGGGTCGTGAATCAAAGCGCCCCGAAGCCCGCCGGGTTCCAGAAGGAGCTCGAGCTGCCGAATGTGCGCAGCGACAGCGGAGTGCGCGGCGATGCCGCCGTGCGCGGCGACATCGTTTCGCACACGCTGAAGCGGATATCGGATTCCTCGCCACTCGATCGCGCGATTTCCGAGGCACGCGACGCACTCATAGCGCAGCAGCACGAACAAGGCTACTGGTTATACGAGCTCGAGGCGGACTGCACCATCCCCGCCGAGTACATCATGATGATGCACTTTCTGGATGAGATCGACGCTGCGCTCGAGGCGAAGATCGCCAACCACCTGCGCGCGCGGCAGGCCGAGCACGGCGGCTGGCCGCTCTATCACGGCGGTGACATTGATTTGAGCTGCACAATCAAGGCGTACTACGCCTTGAAGCTCGCCGGCGATGACATCCTCGCGCCGCACATGCAGCGGGCTCGCACGGCCATATTGCAGCTTGGCGGCGCTGCGCGGGCCAACGTCTTTACGCGCATAGCGCTTGCATTGTTCGGGCAACTGCCGTGGCGCGGCGTGCCGTATATTCCCGTTGAAATCATGCTGCTGCCGCGATGGTTCCCGTTTCATCTCGACAAGGTGTCGTACTGGTCGCGCACGGTGATGGTGCCGCTGTTCATACTGTGCACGCGTAAACCCAGGGCCAAGAATCCGCGCAACATCGACATCCGCGAATTGTTCACGACGCCGCCCGAGCACGAGCGGCATTATTTCAGGCGCAGCGGCCTGCTGACAAAGGCTTTCCTTGTGTTGGACAGGCTCGGACGCATGATCGATCCGCTGATCCCGGCGCGCATGCGCGAGCGTGCTACTCGCCGGGCGGAGCAATGGATTCTGCAGCGGTTGAACGGCGAAGACGGTCTTGGCGCAATTTTTCCCGCCATGGTCAACGCCGTGGAATCGCTGGTGATCCTGGGCTACAGCCACGACGACCTGCGGCTGGTCACGGCGAAACGCGCCCTGAAGAAGCTGCTGGTCGTGGGTCCTTCGAGCGCATATTGTCAGCCCTGCGTTTCACCGATTTGGGACAGCGCGCTTGCGTGCCTGGCGATGCAGGAGACCGGGGATGAGGAATCGCGCAATGCATCGACCCGCGCGCTCGATTGGCTGAAAGCCAAGCAGCTGCTCGATGAGCCCGGCGATTGGCGGATAAATCGCCCAGAATTGGCCGGCGGCGGCTGGGCGTTTCAGTTCGGGAACGACTTCTACCCGGATCTCGACGACACGGCCGTGGTCGCGTGGGCCATGCATCAGGCCCGCGATGCGGACCGCTACGCCGAGAGCGTGCGCCGGGCGCTCGATTGGTTGGTGGGAATGCAAAGTCGCGGCGGCGGGTTTGCCTCATTCGATGCGGACAATACCTATTACTACCTGAACAAGATTCCCTTCGCGGATCATGGTGCGCTGTTGGATCCGCCCACGAGCGACGTCACGGCGCGAGTCGTGACAGTTTTGGCGCGCGTCGGCAGGCCGCAGGATAAGCGTGCCATGGATCGGGCAATCACGTATCTGCGCGATCAGCAGGAACCCGACGGCTCCTGGTTCGGACGATGGGGAACCAACTACATCTATGGCACGTGGTCGGTGCTGATGGCGCTCGCGCAAGCGCATATCGCGCCGAGTGATCCCGCCATACAACGTGCCGTGGCATGGCTCAAGCAAAGGCAGAACGCGGACGGCGGCTGGGGTGAAAGCAACGACAGCTATGCGCAGCCGACATCGACGAAAAGCATTGGCAGTACCCCCTATCAGACTGCTTGGGCGTTGTTGGGATTGCTGTCGGCGGGAGAGGCGGCATCCGAATGCGTGCGGCGCGGCGCCGAATTCCTGATGCGCAGCCGCCAGCCGGACGGATTGTGGAGCGATCCCTTTTTCACTGCGCCTGGCTTCCCGCGCGTGTTTTATCTGCGCTATCACGGCTACTCGGAATATTTTCCCTTGTGGGCTCTGGCAGCCTTTAGGTCCCTCACGCGTCGCGGAATCGCTCATTGAATGGCGTCGTCGCGGCGCTTGCGGCCGAGGCGCGCGCACTCTCACCATCGATGCGGCGGGGCGGATCCAAAACCTTCGGCGAATTTTCGCTGCTTCACGATGGAACGCTGTTGGCGGTGAGCGGCATCGGATGTCCCGCGGCCGAAGCTGCTGCGCGTGCGCTGGTGGCGGCGCAGGTCTCGGCGCTCATGACCTTCGGTTTGGCCGGCGCACTCGATCCTGCTCTGGCTGCGGGAAGCGTCGTGTTGCCGGGCGAATTGATTTCGCGTGACGGCGCGCGCTTCGTCACCTGCAAGGCGTGGCGGGAGCGAGTAGCTGCCTCCTTGGGGTTCGCAGTGAACACGGGTACCTTGCTCACCAGTGCCCGGGCAATCGAAACGCCCGCAGAAAAGGCGGCGGCGTTTCGTGATACCGGCGCAGCAGCAGTCGACATGGAGAGTGCGGCCGTCGCCGAAGTGGCTGCTGCCCATGGGCTGCCCTTCATAGCGGTGCGTGTGATCGTCGATACCGCCGGTGATGCGTTGCCGCCCGCGGTCGTCGCGGCGAGCCGAGCAGGACGAGTAGAGATCGGGCGGCTGATCGCGGGTCTGGTTGCTGCACCCCGCGAGATTGCGGCATTGATCCGGCTCGCGCGGCGCTATCGCACGGCGATACGCTCCCTGCGCGTGGTCGGTACGCACCTCGCATGAAAGCGCTGGTCACGGGTGCCACGGGATTCGTGGGCGCAGCGGTGGTCCGGGCGCTGCTGGCCGCGCACTGGCAGGTTCGTGCGCTGGTGCGGCGCGGCTCCGATCGCAGCAATCTGGGCCAGCTTGATGTCGAGGTGGCGGAAGGCGACCTGACCGACTTCGACTCTCTGGTGCGCGCAGCGCAAGGATGCGCGGGATTATTTCATGTTGCCGCGGACTATCGTCTGGGCGCTAAAGATCCATCGCAGCTGTATCGCAACAATGTCGAGGGCACGCGCAACATGCTGAACGCCGCGCGCCGCGCAGGCGTGCAGCGCATTGTCTACACCAGCAGCGTCGCGACCATCGGAATTCCGGCCGACGGCGCACCCGGCGATGAACGAACTCCTGTGACGCTCGAGAACATGATCGGCCACTACAAGCGCTCAAAATATTTGGCCGAAGAGGTCGTGCGCGAATCCGCGCACCAAGCGGTAGCGGCGAGCGAAGCGACATCCGTGGTCATCGTCAGTCCGTCGACGCCGGTGGGGCCGGGCGATGTCAAGCCCACGCCCACCGGCCAGCTCGTGCTCGACGCAGCGGCCGGGCGAATGCCCGCTTATGTCGATACCGGACTGAACATAGTCCATGTTGATGATGTCGCCGCGGGACACCTGCTCGCGTATGAGCGCGGCGCAGCGGGCGAGCGCTATATATTGGGCGGACAGGACATGACGCTGCGGGAGATCCTGGAGGTAATCGCCAACTTGGTAGGACGCAACCCGCCTCGCGTACGTCTGCCGTATGGCATGGTGCTGCCGATTGCGTACCTGGCGGAAGGCTACGCCAGGCTTTCCGGCAGCAGCGGTCGAATTACACTGGAAGGCGTGCGCATGTCGCGCAAGCGCATGTTTTTCTCGAGCGCCAAGGCGGTGCGAGAGTTGGGATATCGATGGCGTCCGCCCGTAGAGGCGTTCGAAGATGCCATACGCTGGTTTCGCGAACGTGGTGAGCTATGAATTCCGACGCGCTGATCCTGGTCGACGAAGCAGACCGGGACCTGGGGTTTTTGAGCAAATCGTTGTGCCATGAGGGAAGCGGTGTGCTGCACCGGGCTTTCTCGTTGCTGATTTTCAATGACTACGGCGAGTTGTTGATCCAGCAGCGCGCTGCTGCAAAGCGGCTATGGCCGCTGTATTGGTCGAACAGCTGCTGCGGCCATCCGCGCAATGGCGAGACGATGGAGGCGGCGACGCAGCGGCGGCTGCGGGAGGAACTTGGGATCAGCTGCCCGCTGCAATACTTGTACAAATTTCAATATCGGGCGCAATTCGACGCGACCGGCGCGGAGCACGAGCTGTGCTCGGTGTATATCGGACGCTGCGGCGAGAAGATTAAGATTAATTCAGACGAGATTCACGACTGGCGCTGGATCAGTCCTGAGGCGCTGCAGAGGGAGATCGCCATGCAGGGCGGCGAGAGCTTTACCCCGTGGTTCATGCTGGAATGGGTGCGAATCTGGCGAGACCATCGCCCGGCAGTGGTGTCCTTGCTAAGATAGGCCCATGGCAATACCACTTCTGCAAATGTACAAGGTCGCCCGCTATATCGCCGAGCGCAAACTGCGCGGCGACAAGCGCTATCCGCTGGTTCTCATGTTGGAACCCCTGTTCCAATGCAATCTGGCGTGTGCCGGCTGCGGCAAAATCGACTACCCCAAGGAAATTCTGCAAAAAAGGGTGGGCGTGGACGATGCGCTGCGTGCTGTGGATGAATGCGGTGCGCCCATCGTATCCATCCCAGGCGGTGAGCCGCTCATCCACAAGGAAATGCCGCAGATCGTCGCCGGCATCGTCGCGCGCCGGAAGTTCGTTTACTTGTGCACCAACGCCATTCTGCTTGCCAAGCACATCGACGAATACCGGCCCTCGACTTATCTGACATTTTCGATTCATCTGGATGGCAACAAGGAGCGCCACGACGAATCGGTGTGCCAGGAAGGGGTGTTCGAAAAAGCCGTTGCCGCGATCAAGCTGGCCCGCGACAAGGGCTTTCGTGTGACGGTGAATTGCACGCTGTTCAATGGCGAAGACCCGGAAGACGTGGCCAGTTTTTTCGACACGGCGATGCAGCTCGGTGTCGAAGGAATCACGGTCTCCCCCGGCTACAGCTATCATCATGCGCCGCGCCAGGACGTGTTCCTCGGGCGTAATGCCAGCAAGCAATTGTTCCGCGATATTTTCAGCCGGCGCCGCCGGCCATCAGGAAAGCGCGCCTGGTCGTTCAATCATTCCGCGCTGTTCCTGGATTTTCTGGCCGGCAACCAAACCTACCAGTGCACACCGTGGAGCAATCCGACCTACAACATTTTCGGCTGGCAGAAGCCGTGCTACTTGTTGTCCGACGAAGGCTATGCGCCGACCTACAAAGCCCTCATCGAGGAGACCGAGTGGGAGAAGTACGGCGTCGGCAAGAATCCGCGCTGCGACAACTGCATGGCGCATTGCGGATTCGAGGGAACCGCGGTCAATGACGCGTTCAGCAATCCCGTCAAGGCGCTGCTAACCTCGCTGCGCGGTCCGCGCATCGCCGGCCCGATGGCGCCCGAGCTGCCCTTCGAGTACAGCGACGGCGGTGCGCGCTACGCGGCGGTCACCGCGATCCCCTTGAGCGACATCAAGGGGCTCAACCGGAGTCAGTAAGGCGCGCTCAATACCACCGCTCGCGACGCGTGTTTTTGTTCGACGCGCTGCCGCATTTGACGTCGCGTATTAGCGACGCCTTTATTATTGCGGCCGTTCGCCTAAGCTACGGTCGATTTATTTCCTGGCATCCGCCGAGCGTCGCGAGGGGAAGCACTGGTGCAACGCAGCGCGTTCAGTTACGCACGACTCATGCGCATGTCTACTGATCGCATCGAAAGCGCATTACGCGGCGACGACGCAAAAGAACACCAGGTCGTGCAACGCGTCCTGGCGACGCCGGAGAGCTGGCATTCCTGGGAGCTCGAGCACTCGGGTCTCATGCGTGTGGCGGCCGATTGCGCAGCGCTGCGTCACCAAATAGTGGTGCTCAGGCAAACGGCACTGCGTCTGATTCACGGCACGGCGCTTTTCGAGTATCTGAAGAACCGCGGCGTGCGCGGCACTATGCGGGCCGCCGTGCTCACCCATTTTCATCCGACGCGAATCTACGAACATGCGGTCGTGGCCGAACACACTGCGTATCTGCGCAAGACCTGCAGTTTTTTGTGCACCAGCCACGTCGGCACCAATCTGGTTCATGACGACGCATTTCTCGACCCGATGCGGGAGTACGAGTCGCTGTACGGCGAGTATTTTGAACTGTTTTGCTCCACCCTGTCCCCTCAGCCGGAAGCCGATGTCCAATCCGGACGATCGCTGCTGCCGCTGCTCAAGCATCAACTCGACGAATGGCGCTGGGTGATCTTGAATCCGAAACAGGCGCTGCCTTTCTTGCGCCGCGAGAGCGAGCTGCGCCGCCCGACCGGCGACACGCAAAAGATGCAGACGCTCAAGAATCACAAGCCGGGCAGGTAACGGCGAACCTGTTGAATCCACCATTGCGTTTGGTGCGAATAAGCTTCCAAGGCCACAAATGACTTCGTCCTTGCTGCAGCGCATTGCCAGCGGCGATTCCGCCGCCGTGCGTGAGTGCATCGATCAATACGGGGCGCTGGTTTGGAGCATTGCGCGCCGTATGTCGCGTACGCCGTCGGATGCCGAGGACGCGACTCAGGAAATCTTCCTGGATATCTGGCGCAGCGCCGGACGCTACGATGCATCGCAGGGTTCCGACAAGGTCTTCATAGCGATGATTGCCCGCCGCCGTTTGATCGACCGGCTGCGCAAGACCAGCGCCGAGCCGGCGATGGAGCCCGTTGAGATGTTGGAGACCGTGGTATGGGCTGATCCTGGCACCGCTTCCGAGGCCGCGATCGAGGCCGAGCAAGCAGCGCGGGCGCTGGCGGAGCTGCGTCCCGAGCAGCGGCAGGTCTTGGAACTCGGGCTGTTGCACGGCCTGAGCCAATCCGAGATTGCAACTCGGCTTAACATGCCGCTGGGCACAGTAAAGTCATTCATGCGGCGCGGCCTGATCCAAGTGCGCGAATACATGAACATAGACGCCGCAGGCGTCTCGGCGAGGGCGTGATGTCCGATAAGCCTGCGCAAGGCCAATCCGACGAGGCCATGGTGGACTTGCTGGTCAAGCAAGTCACCGAGGGCCTATCGCCGGCCGAGCAGCGCGCGCTCGACGTGCTGGACAGCGTGACCGTGAGCGCCGACCTGCGCGATTTCGAGCGCGCGGCGGCGGCCATTTCGCTGGCCGGCGGCGCTGGCGGCGAGCCGCTGCCGCCAGTCCTGGTGCAGCGTCTGGCTACCCAGGCGGCTGAACATTTTGCATCGCTGTCCGGGGCGCAGTCTGTGCAGAAGGTGCGGGACCTTGGTGCCGCGCGCGCCGCGGCCGCGGTGAGCTTGCCGCCGCGTGCCATCCGCAGGAACAGCGCGTACGGCTGGTTAGCGGCTGCTGCTTGTTTGCTGCTGGCGATTCTCGGCTGGGTGCGCCCGCCCAGCGCCGTCGCGCCGGTGGCGCAAGTGGCGCCGAGCGTCGCCGAGCAGCGCGATGCGCTGCTTGCGAACAGCGATACCATCAAGGTGACCTTGAGCGCAACCAAGGATCCCGCAGCAGCCGGCGTGAGCGGCGATGTGGTGTGGGATCCGGCGACGCAGCGCGGCTTCATGCATTTCTCCGGTCTTGCCGCCAACGATCCGGCGGTGCATCAATATCAGTTGTGGATTTTCGACGGCGCGCGCGACCAGCGCTATCCGGTGGACGGCGGCGTGTTCGATGTCCCCGCGAATACCAAGGAAATCGTGATTCCCATTCGCGCAGCGCTCATGGTGTTGAAGCCGGCGGCATTTGCGGTGACCGTCGAGAAGCCGGGCGGCGCCGTGGTATCCAGCCGCGAGCATGTGGTCGTGTTGGGTGCTGCGGGCTAGGCGCGGCGCGAGCCGCGCGACTATCGTCACCTGCCGTTTTTGCGCTCCATCAGTATCTCGATCCGCCCGTCGCGCTCGCGAATCGATTCATGGCCGGTGGGAATGAAGCCGATTCGCTCGTAGAAACGGCGAGCCCGATCATTCCCATGGATGACTTTCAACCGCACCAACCCAGCACCCTCCGACTCCGCCCACGCGAGAACCTTCGCCACGAGTTCATCTGCGGCACCCGATCCACGAATCGCGGGATGAACCCACATCGCCATCAAATGAACGACCTCAAGATCGGTTTCATCGCGAACTGCGGCGACCATCCCCCGGGCCCCCGCAGGTTCATAAAGAATGAAAGTCACGCCCGGCGACATCCATTGTCGCCAGTCCGACGGCGTTCGCGCCAGCTCCCTTTCGTAAGTCGACCCGAATGCATCGGGAATCTCCGACAGCGCCTGCAGCCGAAGTTCGCGCAGGATCGATTCGTCGCCCGGCACCGCACGCCGCAAGGAGCGCGCGACGCTCATCGGATTCAGGTCAGCGCCGCTTTCCGATCCTTGATCGACGGCGGCGTCCATTGGTAGATCCAGGTTTCAGTCAGCGGTCTGCCGTCGATACGCAAGTACATGCGCAGATCGACGGCGTCTGCGACCTCGTCGGACGGCCTGACATCGAATAGCGCGCGGTAGCCGTTGAACTCCGCGACATAGTGCGCCGTGACGTGCTCGGTGGTTGTGCCGTGCGAGGCGGTGATCACCACCTCGACGTTGGCATCCTTGGCCAGCGCCCCGAGTTCGCCGCCGGCGAAGTCGACGGCGAAATGCCAGGAATAATACTGGCGTTTCTGACCCACAGTGCCGCCGATGCCGGTGCGCGTGGCAATGGTTTGAGCGAGCGCCGATCCGAACGGCATGTGTGTGCCCCAATACAACCTATAGCTGTACAGCAGTTCCTGCCCGGCTTTGGGCTTTTCGTCCGGATTCCAGAACACGACGATGTTGTCGTTGGTTTCATCGGGCGTGGGAAGCTCCACCAGCTGTACGGCACCCTTGCCCCAGCCGCCGCCGATTCCCGGCTTGGGCTCGACCCATAGGCTCGGCCGCCGGTCGTAATACACCCCGTCATCCTGGTAATGATCGAAATTTCGATCCCGCTGCAACAAACCGAAGCCGCGCGGGTTGTCATCGAAATAGGAATTCAAGTGCGTCTGCGCAGGATTAGTCAGCGGCCGCCAGATCCATTCGCCGGCGCCGGTCCACACCGCCAGGCCGTCGGAATCGTGAATCTCGGGCCGCCAATCGTTCACCGCGCGCCGATCGTTCTTGCCGTAATAGAACATGCTGGTGAGCGGCGCTATGCCCAGTCGCTCGATGGGCTTGCGTGGATACAGCGCGGAGTCTATGTCCATGACAAGTGTGCCGGCGGGTGATATCTGAAAGCGCAGAGCACCGGCGATACTGGGCGAGTCCATCAAGGCATACAGCGTCATGGTTCCCGAGCCCTTGGCCGGTCGCTCGAACCAAAAAGACGTGAAGCGCGGGAATTCCTCGGGCCGCGGGAATGCGGTATCCACCGCCAGTGCGCGCGCCGACAGGCCATACTGCCGCGTGTCGCCGCCCACCGCGCGAAAGTAGGCTGCGCCGAGAAACGCAGCCACGTCTGCTTTCCAACTCGTCACGAACTGCACGCGAAATCCGGCAAATCCCGCGTGATCGCGCATGACGCCAGGATCGATGCCGCTCTTGTCGAACTCGAACATCTCGGGGTCATAGACGATTTCGCGCGACTGGCCGTCGATCACTTCATACAGGTGCACCGGCTCGGCAAACCCCCGGCCGACGTGAAAGAATTGCAGACGAAACTCCAGTCCCGTGCCGCCCCAGAGCGAATGATCCGTGCGAAACCGCAACGACTGGTATTGATCGTAGCTGAGCTTCGCCATGAGCGGCGGCAATACGTCCTTGGAGGGTTGGAAGGCGTTGCTGGCGAGAAAACGCGCCTGGCCTTTGAGCCATGCATAATCAAAAGCTTTCGCGGGTCCTGTCCCCGTTGCGCCCGACGCCGCCGCGGCTGCCGCGGGGTAGGACAGTTGCCCGGCGGCCAACACCACCGCAGCCTTCAATATTTCGCGTCGACCAACCATAGGTTTGGATCCTAAATCGAGATTGTAGGTTGCGTGGCGTCCGGCAGCAGAGCCAGCTGATTGAGCAGTTTTGCGTCGCCGGTCACCTCAACGCGTTCGACCGGTGTCAGCCATTGCAACGCCTCATCCAGCGTTCTTGCATCAATCAATTTCTGTTCCGCGGTAAACAGATGCGGATCCGGATGTCCGCGTGGATCCGCTGGGCGCGCCAGGTTGCCTTTGACATGCGCGAGGCGCGCTTCGCGATGCCGTGCCAGGTAGCGCAATCCGTCGGCCGGCAAGCCGGCCAAATTGCGCGTTAGTTCATCGCGGCGCGCGACCAGCGGCGGTGCCGACACCTCTGCCGGCGTGCGCAGCAGCCCCAGTCGGGAAAGGAAACTCCCCAATCCCTCGCTGCCGCTGACTCGCGACAAGGGTACCGAGAGAAACAGGCCGAGAAGCGCCGGAGATACCCAGGCGAGCAGCGACGGCGAGAGAAAATACACGATGACGGCGGTAACGCAACTCAACAGCATATGGCGGCGGTGGAAGCGCCAGGCCACTCCCCAACTGGTAGTGCCGGAGTCGCGGCGCTGCGGCTTCCAGCCGGAATCGCGTCCCATGAACACCTCGAATACATGCCGGCACTGAATCACCATCAGAATCGGCGCATATAGAGCCGACAGAATTGCTTCGAGCAGAAAGCTTGCGGTAATTCCAATGACGCCGCCGGCGCCGCGGCGGATGCGGCTCGACAGCAATGCTCGCGCCAGGCCGATCAGCTTCGGGATCAACAGCACTCCCATGCTGAACCAGAACAACGCCATCATCAATTCCACGTCGAATCGTGGCCAGGTCGGAAACAATTGGAAATCGTGGCTGAAATACTCCGGCCGTATGAGGCGCGATTGCACCGCAAGCGCAAAGCCAATGCCCAGCATCAACAGCCATAGAGGCGAGGACAAATAGCTCATGATGCCCACGCCCAAATGCAGCCGGCTGATGAACCGCAAGCCGGCGCTGCCGATGATCTTCATATGCTGCAGATTGCCCTGCGCCCAGCGGCGGTCGCGAATCGCGATGTCGATCAGCGACGGTGGGGATTCCTCCCAGGAGCCGCCGCAATCGGTGGCCATGCGCACTTTCCAGCCGCCGCGGCGCATGAGGGCGGCCTCCACGAAATCATGCGACAGCACGAAACCACCGAAGGGTTTGCGGCCCTCGAGTCTGGGCAGTCCGCAGTTCTGTGCGAATGCCGCGACGCGAATGATGGCGTTGTGTCCCCAATAGTTGCCGCTGTCGCCGGACCAGGCGGCAAGCCCGCGGGTGATGACGGGACCGTAAACGCAGGCCGCGAATTGCTGCAGGCGGCCGAAGAGAGTCGTCGCGCCGATGAGTTGCGGCGCGGTCTGCAAAATACCCAGCTTGGGATCGGCCTGCATCGCCTGTACCAGCCGCTTCAAAGCCGGCGCCTCGATCAGGCTGTCGGCGTCGAGCACTATCATGTGATCGTAGCGCCCGCCCCAGCGCGTCACGAAATCTTCGAGGTTACCGGCCTTGCGGGCGGTGTTCTGCCACCGGCGCCGATACCACACGGGCATGACGTCGCCAAGCGCGGCGCGCAATCGATCGACGCACAATGTTTCGCGAATCCACGCATCGGCGCTGGTTGAGTCGGAGAGAATCACGATCTCGAAGCCGCGATGCCCATCGCAGTCATGCAGTGCTTCGCCCATGGCCTGCAGCGCGGCGGCGGTGCGCGTCGGATCCTCGTTGTATATGGGCATTACGAGCGCGGTGAGCGACAGCGCGGATATGTCCTCGTCCGCAGGATCAGGATCGCGGCGTTTCGAGGCGCCCGCGACGACCGAGCCGGCCGCAAACGCGATCCATCCCAGGGAAACGGCGAAGAAAAAAATCATCGTGCCCTGCAACAGGGTCATGCTGGCGAAGCGCACGACTTGCAGCATTTGATAGACGCCATAGGTCGTGACGCCGATGGTCACGGCGATCAGGATGAAGCGCGCGTACAGCACGGCGCTCGACATGCCGCTGGCCGCGAGTCGTCCGGGATTGTAGGAGAGATCCTGCGCCGGCATGCCCAGCGGCGCCTCCGGCGGCATCGCCCCCGGCGCGTCGGCGCTTTCGAACGCTGCAGCCGGAGTTAGCTTGAGGTCCATCGATACAGCCATGTTTCGGACACCGGATGATCGCCGCGCATGATCCGCATGCGCAGCTCGATCACATCGGCATCGTTCGGGTCGATTTCGAAGCTGGCGCGCAGCCCGTGCAACTCGCCGTTCGCCATCAGGGTTGCGTTTGAAATCTTGCCGGCGGATGCCGCAAGATCGAGGCGCAGTCCGTCCACTTTCTCGCCGGCGCCGACGATATCCAATACAAACACGCGCCGCTTGCGGTCGATGCTGGCGCCTGAACGGGTTGCGTCCACTTTGCCGAGACCCTTGGGCAGCGCGGGTTCGTCAGTCCACGTGATCCGATAGGCGAATTGCGCGGGATGACCGGGCAACAATGTTTGCAGGGTGCGATAAAACGCCACGATATTATCGTTGCTTTCGCGCCCCGACGGAATCTCTACCAATTCGACCGCCCCGGCGCCCCACTCTCCTTTGGGTTCAATCCAGGCGCTGGGCCGGCGCTCGTACCGTGCATCGAAATCCTGAAAATCGCTTTGGTCGCGGGATCGCTGCACCAGCCCGTAGCCTTGCGGCGCGGTGGTGGTGAAGGTGGATACCTGCAGCTTGAGAGGATTCGCGAGCTGGCGAAAAATTTGTTCGCCGCTCGTCGTGGTGATCTGCAGCCCGTCCGAATCGTGTACCTCGGGGCGATAATCATCCAGACGCCCGCGGTTGGTTTCATCGAACAGAAACATCGAAGTCAGCGGCGCAATGCCGACGACGCGCATTTCGGCGCGCGGAAACAGCGTGAGGTCCACGTCCATGAAAGTCTCCGCGCCGGGTTGCACGGTAAATTTGTACGCGCCGGTGGTCGATTCGCTTTCCAGCAGGGCGTAAATGACGATCGCGGTGGCACGCGCATCCGGCCGCTCTATCCAAAAGTGGGTGAACGCCGGAAACTCCTCCCCGGACGGCTCGCCGGTATTGATGGCAAGGCCTCGCGCCGACAGCCCGTACAGGAGATTTTTGGCTACCGCGCGAAAATAGCTTGCGCCCTGGAATACCAAAAACTCGTCCCAGATTTTATTCGAATTGATGCGGCTGCGAATCCTGAAACCCGACAGGGGCAGCGATACCTTGCCCAACTGGGCGGGCAGGCTGGACGACATCTGGAACATGGCGGGCGTCGCGACCACATCGGTGGCCATGCCGTCCTCCACGGTGGATACCGTCACGGTCGTTTGAGGTTTGTTGCCGGCTCGCAGCAGTTCGATGCGAAACGGCAGTTTTTCGGCCCGCCAAATGCCGGCGTCCGGGTTGAAATGAATGCTGCGGTACTGTTCGGGGCTCAATTTATCGAGGGCGGCAGGCAGGCTGCTGCGCTGCGGGGCGTAGGGGGCCGATGCGCGCCGTTTGGCGTCTTCCAGCAGGGTCTCAAAGGTGAAGGGATAGCTACCGAGTGGCTTCGCGGGCGGCGGGGCTTTGGCGCCATGCGCGGCAACCGCCGTCATGATGACGGCAAGTACTCCGATTGACTTGGCAATTGAAACCGGCAAGGCGATTACCCCGTACTACCTAAGGTGACGCACTGATTGGCCGGACAGGCCTTTGCAACCGAATTATCTCACTAAGTCCCGCCCATACCTTGTAGGCGGATGTTCCTACTTAGTTCGACCGTGTCCTCGGCTAACCTTGATGAAACTGGCGTAGTCTGTCAACGGTCATCGAGGCCCTTGGCCCTCAGGTCCGCTCAAACCCCTGATATGCTTGAGCCGTGCAGGCAGACGACACTAAAGGCCCAGAACCGCAGAACGCCGCAAGGGTGCTGATGGTGCGGCCGGCGAGTTTTGGATGGAATCCGCAAACCGCTGCCAGCAACGCCTTTCAAAGCGCCTCGGGCGGATCCGGTCGGACGCTGCAGCAATCCGCTGTTTTAAGCGAATTCGATGCATTGGCGGACGCCCTGCAACGCGCCGGCGTCGAAGTGCTGATTGCGGCTGACTCGCCAGAACCCCCTAAACCGGACGCCATCTTCCCCAACAATTGGGTGAGCTTTCATCATGACGGTACCGTCGCGCTGTATCCCTTGCTCGCGCCCAACCGGCGTTGCGAGCGGCGCGAGGAGATCATCGAACAGGTTGTGCGCGAAGGCTCATTTCGCGTGTCGCGCTTGGTCGATCTTTCCCATCGGGAAGCCGAGCAAAAGTATCTCGAGGGCACCGGCAGCCTGGTGCTCGATCGGCCGCACCGGGTGGCTTATGCGTGCCCTTCGCCGCGCACGGATCTTGACGTGCTTGGCGAGTTCGCTCAGCAGCTTGACTATGAGCTGATGACCTTCGAGGCGCTGGATGGTGCGGAACGCGCCGTGTATCACACCAACGTGGTGATGGCGATCGGCGCCGGCTTCGCGGTGGTGTGCGGCGACTCCATTGTGAATGAGGAGCACCGCGCGGCAGTTTTCGCCAAGCTGCGCGCCACCGGTCACGAAATCGCCGATATATCACTGCGCCAAATGGGAGATTTCGCGGGCAATCTCTTGGAATTGGCGCCCGAGAAAGGGAATCTCATCGCGCTGTCGACGACCGCCTTACAGAGCCTTACGCCGACGCAACGGCGCCTGCTGGAGTCGCACGCCGATCTGGTACCCGTTTCGATTCCAAACATCGAACACTTCGGGGGCGGCGGCGTGCGCTGCATGTTGGCGGAAATTCATTTGCCGAAGCGGGCGCGAGTACTGGGATCAAGAGCTGCGCTAGGGGACCTTAAGTCTCCGGTATCATAATCCGACCATGTTGGAACTCGGCGTCAAACTCGTGATGGCTTACCTGCTCGGCACAGCGCTGGGCAGTTTGATTTTGGGGATGTTTCGCGGCGTCGACATTCGCAGCATGGGCAGCGGCAACGCGGGCGCCACCAACGCCCTACGCACGCAAGGCAAGCTGTTCGGGTTTCTGGTGCTGCTCATCGATGTTGTCAAGGGTGTTGTGGCGGTGTGGTGGCTGCCGGCGGCGGTGCTGCCGGGTATCGGCACAGACCCCGACTTGTCGCGCGCATGGCTCACAATGGCCTGCGGTTTCGCTGTGATCGTGGGACACGTCTATCCGGTATGGTTCGACTTTCGCGGCGGCAAGGGGGCGGCTACGGTTGTGGGTGTGGTCGCGGGGTTGGAACTGCGCTTGACGGTGCCGTTGCTGCTGAGTTGGTGCGTCGTTTTGTTGCTCTCGGGCTTTGTAGGACTCGCCACCATGCTGTCGACTGTCGCCCTGCTGGTTGCCGTGTACATACTCGAGCCGAATAACGTCCCACTGCTCACGTTTTGCACCGCGGTTTCCGCATTCGTGATCTATACCCATCGCGGCAACATTGCGCGCATGCGTGCCGGGAAGGAGCACCGCGCCCGACGACTATGGCTGTTCCGATCGCGCGCGGCATAAAAACACCGCTGCTTCTTGCGCTGCTGGCCGATGGTGAATTGCACTCAGGCAGTTGGCTGGCCGGGGAACTGCGCCAAACCCGGGCAACTGTTTGCAAGGGAGTGAAGCGTCTGCGCAGTTTGGGAATCGCGGTTCAAGCTGTGGCGCACCAAGGCTATCGGCTGGCCAATGCGGTGGAATTGCTGGATGCGGGCCGCCTCGGCGCAGAGCTCGGCGCGCAGCAGAAGCCCTGCCTGCGTCGGCTGGAGTTGCTGTTCGAAGTCGATTCGACCAATACTCGCCTGCTCGCCGCCGCACCGCCGCCGCCGGGCAGCGCCGAGGTCTGCATGAGCGAATTGCAGCACGCAGGCCGCGGGCGGCTTGGCCGCCGCTGGATCGCGCCCTTCGGCGCCGGCGTCTCGATGTCGCTGAGCTGGACCTTCAGCAATGCCGCAAGCACACTGTCTGCCTTGAGTTTGGGCGTCGGCGTCGCAGTATCGCGAGCCCTGACCCGCGCGGGTGCCGAGGGGATTACGCTCAAGTGGCCGAACGACATATGGTTCCGCGACCGCAAGATCGGCGGTGTGCTGATCGAATCGCGCGCCGAGGCGGGCGGCACGGCACATGTGGTAATCGGCGTGGGTATCAACGTGTCACTGCCCGCGCTGGCGCGCCAGCAAATCGAAGCGAGCGGGGCGTACGTGGCGGCGGTTGCGGACGCCTGCGTTAAACCCCCGTCGCGCAATTTGGTGGCCGGGGCCATCTTGGACGAACTTTTGACTATGCTGCTGCAGTATGAGCGCCTTGGGTTCGCGGCGTTTCGCGACGCATGGATGGCCCTAGACGCCTTGCACGGCCGCCAGGCTAAGGTGATGGTTGGGGAGGGGGCGACCCTTGGGGTAGCCCGGGGCGTGGATGGGGGCGGTGCGTTGTTGCTCGAAACAGGGGACGGTATGCAACGATTTGTTTCCGGCGAAGCCAGTTTGCGCTTGACGCGAGGCTGACGCTTGACGATTCTAAAGAGCATCGTGGTGGTCTTGGTGCTGGCCAACGTCTGCTATTTTTTGTGGGAACACGGCATCGCCAAGTCCCCTGAGGTCGACGTCGCAGCGGCGCCCGCGACGTTGAAATTGGCGTCCGAAAGCCCGGATGCCGTGCGTGTCCCGCCCGCGGAGCCGATCGCGGATTCGCCGCGGGAGGCAGGCAGTTCCGGACTTTTGACCAATGTGAAACGCTGCATCAGCGTGGGGCCCTTTCGTGACGTATCGGAAGCCGCGCACGCCGCGTCGACGCTTCGTAGCGGCGGTTACGATCCGCGCCAGCGGGTCGCCGATGGCGAGGTATGGGCGGGCGTCTGGGTGTATCTGCCGCTGCCGCTTTCACGGCCCGCGGCCGAGCAAACTTTCGCCAAGCTGAAAGCCGGCGGGATTGATGATGCACTTGAAATGCCAGGTCCCAACGATGGCTCGGTCATTTCACTGGGTCTTTACAGCGAACCCAAACGGGCGCAGGCGCGAGTCGCGCAAGCACAGGCACTCGGTTTCAATCCCGGAATCGCCGATCGCAAGCGCAATGGCAACGTCTACTGGATCGACATCGATTTGAAGTCTACCGACAGCTTATTGAACCCCTCCGACCTGCAGGGCGAATCCGGCCGCATCGTACGTCTCGAAGTCAAAGGATGCCCGCCGGCGGGTGCGCAGTGATGAAGGGCCGAAATGCAGTACTGCGGTTGACGAGCGCCATAGGGGCCTGCATCGGCTATGGATGCCTTGCCGCTTTTTTAAGTCTCATCAGCGTGCAGGTGTACCATTGGTTTCGCGACGGCGAGTGGACCCGCGTCGGCATGAGCGACGGCGTGCGAATCGGGCTGCTTCATTGCTGCATCAAGGATGGCGACACCGGGAGGCTCGCGACGCTGCTGCACTGGTTGGAGTCGCCGGCGAGCTGGCTGGGTATGCACAAGGTATTCGAGATAATCCCGGCGTCGCTCGCTTTGTTTGCCGTGAGCATCGCGGGAAACAGTCTGTACATCTATTGCAGCGATCGTTTGCGCAAGCCGTAAGCGCAGGCGCGTCGGCGTGCTCGACGGCAGCGCCTTAAGATTCGCTGCGCCGTTTAAGTCCGGAAGCTTCGGTGGCGGCGTATTGCTGGATGATGCCGCGATAAAGGCGCGAAACTATCGGGCCCAGCCATCCTGCGATCTCAAATGACAGTGAGGCCCGGCTGCCGTCGCCTTGCGCTTCCACGACATGCCCGGCCGTCATCCGAACGCCGGGAGCGTGTGTGACCCACGTAAAGCTGCGATTCTCATCGAGCTCCGTAACCTGCCAAACCGCAGGGCGCAATTTGGGTTGAACCACGCGCGCGCTGCTGCCCACGCCAAACGGCCCGCGGTCCAGCCGTTGCACCTGGGTCATGGTCGAAGTCCATTCCGGCCAGCGCTCGACATCGCACAACACCGCCAACACCCGCTGCGGCGACGCATTGATGTTCACTGTGATTGTAACCGCGGTCACTTTGCCTCCATCGGGTGGCTACTTGCTGTTTCCGGGTTCGCGCTCAGCCGGTGGCGGTTCCCCCTCCCAGAGATATGCGACGCTGCCGGCAGGCGCATTGTACCAACCGGGATCTCCGTAATCACCGTGCGCCAAATTCTCGCGAATCTTCATGACGGTGAACATGCCGCCCATCTCGATGTCGCCGTAGCGACCCGAGCCGGTCATCATCGGCAGGGTATTCGCAGGCAGGGGCAGGTCCATGTGCATGTCGCTCATTGCGCCGCCGGTGTTCATGTAACCCGGTACCAGAGCCGCGATCTGCTTGGCCAGAGCGTCCTGTGCCGCGCCCAGGGAATTGGGCACGTTGTGGCTCATGCCGTTCATGGTGTGATGGCTCTTGTGGCAATGAAATGCCCAGTCGCCGGGTGCGGCCGCGGTGAATTCGATGGCGCGCATCTGGCCGACCGCAATGTCCGTGGTTACCTCCGGCCAACGAGAACCGGGCGGGGTCCACCCGCCGTCGGTTCCCGCGACCACGAACTCGTGGCCGTGCAAATGAATCGGGTGGTTGGTCATCGTGAGATTGCCGACGCGAATTCGCACGCGCTCGCCGAGGCGGGCTACCATCGGGGCCGTGCCGGGGAAGGCGCGGCTGTTGAAGGTCCAGACGTTGAAATCCAGCATGGTGCTGACCTTGGGAGTGTAGCTGCCGGGACTGATGTCGTAGGCATTCAGGAGAAGGACGTAGTCGCGATCCACCGGCATGAGCCCGGGGTCCTTGTGATGAGTGACCCAAAATCCCATCATGCCCATCGCCATCTGCGTGGTTTCGTCCGCGTGCGGGTGGTACATGAACGTTCCCGCGCGCTGTGCCACGAATTCGTACACATAGGTTTGTCCGGGCTTGATCGAAGGCTGATTGAGTCCCGCGACACCGTCCATTCCATTGGGCAGACGTTGGCCGTGCCAGTGGACGCTGGTGTGTTCATTGAGGCGGTTCGTCACGAATATGCGCACCCGGTCGCCTTCCACAACTTCGATGGTGGGTCCCGGCGACTGTCCGTTGTAGCCCCAGAGATGTGCCTTCATGCCGGGAGCGATTTCGCGGATCACCGGCTCTGCCACCAGGTGAAATTCCTTGACGCCGTTGCGCATGCGCCACGGCAGGGTCCAACCATTCAGGGTTGCCACCGCATGATAAGGACGGCCGTTCGGCGGCGACAGAGGCGGCTGCATGGCGGTTGAGTCCGTGGACACGATTTCGGGAAGCGCCGCAAGCGCGCTCTTCGCCGCGGCAGCTGCCGCGACCGCGAGGCCGGCACTGCTGAACAATTTTCGTCGTGTAAGCATGGTATTTC
This sequence comes from uncultured Gammaproteobacteria bacterium, assembly GCA_963787695.1. Lineage (GTDB taxonomy): Bacteria > Pseudomonadota > Gammaproteobacteria > Steroidobacterales > Steroidobacteraceae > Bog-1198. The sequence goes on along the minus strand of CAWBDX010000002.1, from coordinate 1,637,560 downwards.
CTTAGGGCACCGAATTGCCGAGCAGCGCCGCGTCCAGTTCCGACTTGGCGATCCAGAAATCGCGCACGCTGTGGATGTATGCATCGTTGCTCAAGAATTGTTCCCGCGCATCGGCGAGTAATTCAAAAATACTGATGAGCGAGGCGTTGTAGCGCAGCAGACTTTGCTGCGCGACCGCCTTGCGCAGCGGCACCAACTCATCGCGCTGGTATCTCGCGAGGTCGTAGCTCGCCCGATAACCGCCATACGCCTGGCGAATTTGCGAGCGGGCATCGATGGCCGCCTGGGCAAACCGATCCACCGACTGTGCGTAGATCGCTTCCGACCTTTTGACACCTATCGAGCCGCCGTCGAATATCGGAACTTCCAGGGTGACCACATAACCCGTTTCATAGGGTTCGTGGCGGGTTCCCTGTTGAACGCGCGTCGGACCTGCGTCGAGCACATTGACGAAGCGCGTGGCCTTGGTGAGTTTGAGGCTGCGGCGAAGCTCATCGATCTTGAGGCGCTGCATCTGCAAGTCGATTCGATTTTGCAGAATGGTGGCCTCGACATCGGGAAGATTCTCGATGTTTTGCGGCAGCTCGGGCAGGTGTTCCGCGAGCTGGAACGGCGGCTCGCCGGCCTCGAGAGCCGGCAGGCCCATCAAGCGAGTCAATTTCTCGCGCGCCGCGTCCTCGCTCAATTTCGCCTCGGACATCCCGCGGAAGGCATCGGCATAAAAAATCCGCTCGCGGGATTCATCAACACTGTTCCAATTACCGACCGCCACCATGTTGCGCGCCAGCTCGGCGCTGGTTTCGGCTGCAGCAACGACCTGCCGCAGATAGTCAACCGACTCGCGCGCAGCGACCGCTGCAATAAATGCCTCTCGCGTTTCCGTCGCCAAGCGCATGACGGACAGAACAATGGCGTTCTGCATCTCCGCAAAACGCTGTTTCTCGATGTCATGGGTAAAGGGCAGCGTCAACAGTGACAGCACATTGAAACTCAAGGTCTCTTCGATGTCGTATTGGCCCGCGGCGCTTGCGTGGCGCAGATCGAAGCGTGGATTGGGCAGGCGGCCGGATTGCACGAGGTCGGCTTCCGAAACTCCCAGCTCTTCGAACGATGCCTGCAGACCCCGGTTGTTGAGCAGGGCTATCTGTACGGCATCGTCCACCGACAGCGGGTGCGCCAAAAGCTCGGCCACTTCGGCTGCCACCTTGGCCTGCTCCGCGTCGGTTCGAGACCATTTGAGATCCTTGGCCAAATGCGTTCGCGTTGCGCCCGCAACGTCATTGAAACCACCGTCTTTGGAAAAGCCGGCACAGCCGCCAACAGATAATGCGGCAATAAATATCAACAGCAACGGTACGTTCATATCGTCCTCACGGCCGAGAGTGGCTGGGGAGCCCAACGTCAACAAAGAATAGGCGCGTCGCGCCTGGCGATTAGGCGGTTGGGCGCGGAGGGCGATCGAGGCGATCGAGAGCGAGCCTGGGAGGTGAGAACAGCAATTGAAATGAGGCCAGAAGACGTCGCGATCGCGGCGCGGTCCACTGCAAGGACGTCACGGCAATCGCCGCGGAGCAGCAGGTTCCGCAGCTGTGGTGTTGCACTGCGGTGCCATGCGGGCAGTGATGTTCAGCGGCCGAAGCCGTGTCGAGTGCCGCGCAACTCACAGCCGTCGCAAATCCCTGCAGCGGCAGCATCAGCACCAGCAGCAGCGCCAGCTCAAGCGTAGAGGTTCGATGCCGTTTCATGGCAAGGCAAAACATAGCATCAGACCGGCCTAAATACACGTGAACTGCGTCCATCTCCATCCTTTGGAGAGAACCGGACTACAATTTCAATTTCACAATGGCTGCAACTTCGCGAGGGTTACATGCGTGTCCTACAAATCCTTGGCGCTATCTTGATTGCCGGGGGACTCTTTATTCTCATCAAGTCGCCTTCCTACTCGAGCGAAAAGAGCGTCCTCAAGATCGGCGACGTCGAAGCCAAAGTGACGCAGCAACGCGTGATTCCGCCTTGGACAGGCGGCGCCTCGCTCGCGGCCGGCGTCATTCTCATCGTGGTTGGCGCTCGCAAGCGCTGAGGTTTGACGGTAAAATGTGCGGTATCGAACATAGCAGCGCCTAGGAAGGGACGCTGCTGCAGCAGCGCAACCTATAGTGGTCTATGAAGCGAATACCGCCGCCGGGCTCCGTGCTCGCAACACCCAACGACCCTCGAAGCAACGAGTTGCTGGCTGCGTTGCCGGAGACCGAGTGGATCCACTGGCAGGCGCTGCTTGAAGCCGTCGAGATGCCCCTCGGGCAAGTCCTCTATGAACCCGGCGCTGGTTTGAGCCACGTTTACTTTCCGACCACCGCCATCGTGTCGCTGCTGTATGTCATGGAGAATGGGGCGTCGGCGGAAATCGCGGTGGTCGGCAATGAAGGCATTGTTGGAATTTCCCTGTTCATGGGCGGAGAGTCCACGCCTGGCCGTGCGGTGGTACAAAGTGCCGGTCAGGGATTTCGGCTGCGAGCGCAGACTGTCAAGGAAGAATTCAACCGCGCGGGAGCGGTACTGCATTTACTGCTGCGATATATTCAGGCGCTCATAACGCAAATGGCGCAAACAGCGGTGTGCAATCGGCACCACACCCTCGACCAGCAGTTGTGCCGCTGGCTGCTGCTGAGCTTGGATCGATTGCCGGGCAACGAGCTGGTGATGACCCAGGAACTGATTGCCAACATGCTCGGGGTGCGCCGCGAAGGCGTGACCGAGGCCGCCGCAAGACTGCAGCAGGCTGGGTTGATCAGCTATTCACGCGGTCGCATCTCGGTGTTGGATCGTGCCGGCCTCGAGAAGCGCACCTGCGAATGCTACGCAGTCGTCAAGAAGGAATACGACCGGCTGTTGCCGCATACGACGGCGGTTTAGATCTGATATTGTCCGGGCGACATCCCCTGGCACCAACAACCGCGGTTACGCGGCTCTTTCGCGGAGTTGTCAATGAATTCAATCACCGCATTCCTGGTGTTCGTCTGCATCGCCGCCAGCCTGGCGGCCGGCCGATGGCTCAACCCTTACGCGGCTGCGGCGTTTTTTGCCGCCGCGGTTCTGATCGCGCTATCGCTGAAGATGGCCAATGTTTGGGAGAAGTTCGTCATCCTGCGGATGGGGAAACTGCAGAGTGTTCGCGGTGCCGGGCTGTTCCTCATCATCCCGGTGATCGACAACATCATCGCTGTCATCGACGTACGCATTCAAACGACGGCCTTCAACGCCGAACAGGCGTTGACCAAGGATACGGTGCCTGTCAATGTCGATGCGATCATATTCTGGCATGTGCACGATGCCGAAAAAGCTGCACTGGCCATCACCAATTATCGGGAAGCCATCGACCGGGTGGCGCAAACCTCGCTGCGCGAGATGATTGGCGCGTCGCTGCTGGCGGCGCTATTGTCCGATCGCAAGGAGGCCGACGCGCAATTGAAAATTGATATCGGACAGAAAACCGCGCCGTGGGGCATATCGGTGAGTTCCGTGGAAATCCGCGACGTCGCCATACCGGTCGCTTTGCAGGACGCCATGTCGAGGCAGGCCCAGGCGGAACGAGAAAAACAAGCGCGCATGATTCTCGGTTCGGCCGAGGCCGCGATCGCGGGCAGATTCGTTGAGGCAGCCGAGATCTATGCCGGCCATCCGGTCGCATTGCAGCTGCGGGCGATGAATATCATTTACGAGACCACCAAGGAGCGCGGAGCGACTATTCTGATGCCCACCTCCATGGTCGACAGCGTGAATCCCTCCGCCGCCACCTTGGCCCTGGCGATGGTGGGGAAGGAAATCCCCACACCGCCGGTCTAGGGCCAGGGCCCGGCGCGGCCCAGCCCAGGCGGCCGCCTATTCCTTCAGCTGTGCGCGCAGAGAGCGCAATTCGCGGCGCCGCGCCGCGCTGCTCTTGGGGTAGCTCAAATGCAGCGATTCGACGGTATCGAGCAGGATGCGCGACACGATGAGACGCGCGTTCAATTTATCGTCTGCGGGAACGACATACCAAGGGGCCTGCGTGGTGCTGGTTGCACCCAGGCATTTTTCATAGGCCTTCATGTACTGATTCCAGAATTTCCGCTCCTCGATATCCGCCATTGAGAACTTCCAGTTCTTTTCCGGATGTTCAATCCGTTGGAGGAAGCGCTTGCGTTGCTCCTCCTTCGACAGGTGCAGGAAAAATTTGATGATGCGCGTGCCGTTGCGGTCCAAATGACTCTCCAAGTTCACGATGGAGCGGTAGCGGCCCCGCCAAATGCTCCTTTCATCCCGCACTCCATTGGGCAGACCTTGGGCACGCAGAATCGCGGGATGGACTCGAACGATCAGAACCTCTTCGTAATAGGATCGGTTAAATATGCCGATTCGGCCCCGTTCCGGCAGGTTGCGTGTGGTGCGCCAAAGAAAGTCGTGCTGCAGTTCGATCGAACTCGGGTGCTTGAAGCTGAATACCTGGCAGCCCTGAGGATTGACTCCCGACATGACGTGCGCGATGGCGCCGTCCTTCCCGGCGGCGTCCATGGCCTGAAAAATCAACAGAATCGCATGACTATTTGATGCATAGAGCAGTTCCTGTTGCGCACTCAGGGCTTTGGTGTGCGCGCCCAATAAGTCGTGATACTGCCGCTTGTTCTTGTACGCAGGATCGACGCGCGTCGGCCATTTCTTGAGATCGACTGGCCGTCCCTCGCGGACTCGAAAATCGTTCGAATTAATCTCGACCATGATTGGCGTTCCGGTAGCAGGTTCTATGGGGCGCGCACAGCATAGCGCAGTCGATGCGTGCAGTATTGGGAAGCGCCGCAGCGACGCTGCTAGACTATCTGCAAAATCGGCGAAAAATTGAGGTCGCCCCTTTGCTCGATTCGAACCAATCGTCCGCTGCCAAGGCTGCGCGCCGCATCCTGTTCGCGAGCATGATCGGCACCACCATCGAGTTCTACGATTTCTACATCTATGCCACGGCCGCGGTCCTGGTATTTCCCAAACTGTTCTTCCCCAAGGGCGATCCGGCCACCGCCACCTTGCAGTCGCTGGCAACCTTTGCCCTGGCGTTCGTCGCGCGGCCCATCGGGTCGGCTATTTTTGGCCACTTCGGCGATCGAATCGGACGCAAAACAACCTTGGTGAGCGCACTGCTGACCATGGGTATCTCCACCGTTTGCATCGGCTTGTTGCCGACCTATGCCTCCATCGGCGTAGCTGCCGCGGTGATGCTCGCGCTGTGCCGAATTGGACAGGGCTTGGGTTTGGGCGGGGAGTGGGGCGGCGCGGTATTGCTCGCAACCGAGAACGCGCCGCCGGGTAAACAGTCCTGGTATGGCATGTTTCCACAGTTGGGTGCGCCGCTCGGGCTGTTCATCTCCATCGGCGCGTTCCTCTTGATCAGCGACCGCCTGTCCGAGGCGCAATTGTTCAGTTGGGGTTGGCGCGTGCCGTTTTTAGCGAGCACCGTGCTGGTGGTGGTCGGACTGTACGTGCGACTGCAGCTCGCCGAGACACCCGCGTTCAAGCGCAGCATTGCGCAGGGCGAACGCGTGCGCGTGCCCTTCGCCGTGGTTTTTGCCAAATATCCGGTTCAGCTGATTTTGGGAACATTCGGTTCAACGACCACTTTCGTGGTGTTCTATCTGGTCAACGTGTTTGCCCTGGGCTGGGCCACGGGCCACTTAGGATTTGGGCGCCAAGAATTTCTGATTCTGCAAATGATAGCCGTCGTGTCTTTCGCGGTGACCATACCGTTCTCCGGAGCCATGGCTGATCGAATCGGCGGACTTCGCATGTTGAAGATCGCCACGGTGCTGATCATCCTGTCCGGCTTCACCTTCAAGCCCTTGTTCGGCACCCATGACACGCCAATAGTGTTCGTGTTCTTGATTCTGGGTTTTGGCTTGGCCGGTATCTCATATGGTCCCCTCGGCAGCGCGCTGGCGACGCTGTTCCCGACTCCGGTACGCTACACGGGCACATCGCTCACTTTCAATCTCGCCGGAATACTCGGCGCTTCGATCGCCGCGCCCATCGCCAACTGGCTGGCGACGCAATATGGCCTGGCGTACGTCGGTTACTATCTGTCGGTTGCCGGGCTCATTACCTTGGTCGCACTGCTGCTCATAAAGGGGAAGAAAACATGATTCGCAATTATCCGACGGTCGTCGCAACATTTCTGGCCGCGATCCTGTTGGCCGCGACCGCACCCGCGGCCGACCGATTCGATGCCGCGGTCGCCCACCCGGGGCGCCCCGCCGCGGATCTGGCGCGCGACGCCAAGGATCATCCCGCCGAGATCCTGCGTCTCACCGGCATCAACGCCGGCATGAAAGTGGCGGACGTGCTCGCCGGGGATGGCTACTACAGCGAATTGCTGAGCTACATCGTCGCACCGAAAGGCCAGGTTCTGCTGATCAACAATGCCGCATTCGATGATTGGAGCGATCCGGATCTGCAGAATCGCTTGAGCGGTAACCGGCTGACCAATGTCAGTCACCAAACCGTAGATCTTGCCGATATGAAATTGCCGCCGGCGAGTTTGGATGCCGTTCTACTGGTCAAGGTGTATCACGATCTGTACTGGGTGAATACCAGCCCGCAAAATCCCTGGCCGAAGATCGATGTCAGTGCCGTGCTCGACCAACTGGCGCGGGCGCTGAAGCCGCGGGGGATCTTATTGCTGGTGGACCATTCGGCCAAGGCCGGACGTGGCAGTTCCGATGCCGGCGAGCTGCATCGGATCGAAGAGGCATTTGCCATCAAGGATTTCAGGGCCCACGGATTCGAGGTCGTTGCCAAAAGCGATTTGCTGAGAATGCCTGACGATGCGCGTGACAAGATCAGCTATAAAGGCGAGATGCTCGGCAAAACCGATCGGTTCGTGCTGGTATTCCGCAAGACTTGAGGCGCGCAGTCGCAGTCGAGCGCGCGCCTCAGACAGAGCTGAGCCAGCGGGAAATGGCGCCGGAATCCATCGCGCCGGTCTGGCGCGCAGCTTCCTTGCCGCCGCGGAAAACGATCATCGTCGGAATGCTGCGGATGTTTAAACGCGACGCGGGCGCCGGCTCGTCCTGGGTGTTTAGCTTCGCGAAGCGCAATTTGGGCTCCAACACAGCGGCGCTCGCCTCGTAAAAAGGCGCCATTGCGATGCACGGTCCGCACCAGGGCGCCCAGAAATCCACGACCAGCGGCAGATCGCTGCGGCCGACATGCTTGTCGAAATTGGCCGCCGTCAGCTCAATCGGTTTGCCCTCGAACAGGGGCTTGTGGCATTTTGGGCAGCGCGGGGCATCCTGCAAACGATCGCTCGGCAGAGCCACCACCGAGTCGCAGTGTCCACAAACCACGTGAACTTTCTCGTTCATGATCGGGCGTTATTTGGGTTGTGCGACCAGAATGACGAAGCTGTTGGGCATCACGCTGGCGCGCGGCAGCGGCTGCTCGGCCGTCGCCGCGGGCGGCGGTCCGAATTGCGCGGCGGCGAGATAGATCCTGTGCGTGGCAGGGTCCAGCGCCATGGTTCGGGCACTGACCTGGGTGGAGACCGTGGCGATTACCCGATATTCATCCGGACTGTCCTGATGGATCACCGTCAAAGTGCCGTCGATGCCGTTGGAGCTGAAAACCATGCCCAATTCAGCATCGAATACCGCGGCATCGGAGCCCCGTCCGATCACCACTCGGGCGACCGGCTTGCCCGATATCGAATCGGTGACGGCCATGACCTGGTTGGCACACACTGAGAATAATCGATGATTGGGCGCATCCAACGCAAGCCCGGTGGGGTTCGCGCATTCCTTCAACGGCCACTTGGCCTTTCCCGTGAGGGTCTTGGTGTCAATCATGACCAGCATTCCCGGCGCGGTGTCGATATTGACATAGACGTGTCCCGCGTCGTCTGTGGCCATGAACTCTGGCGGACCCGGCAGCGGCACGGTCGCGACGATTTGCAGCGTTGTGGCGTCCAGTACCGAAATATTCGCTGATTCGCGGTTGGCGGTATAAATTTGATTCTGCTGCGGCTCATACAGGATGGCGTCCGGCATCGTTCCCGATACCGGCACTTCATGAGTAACGCGCAGCGTCCCGAGTTCGAACACCGAGACGGTATTGGCCTCGCCATTGCTGGTGAAGCCTCGCTTCAGCGCCGGCGCGAACGCGATACCGTGAACTCCGGCGGTGCGCGGAATGGTCCCCGCCAATTTGCCGCTGCCGGTTTCAATGACATCGACGTGATCGCCCCGGCTGACGAATAACCTGGCGCCGCTGGCCTCCAATGCCAGGTCATCCCAGCCGCCGTTGCCGCCCAGCCGCCAGCTTCCGGCCACCGTATAGTTTGCCTGCGGAATCGGCGAAGCCTGCGCCTGCGCCGACTGGGCGCGAGTCATTGACAGCGCGCACGCGGCGAGCAGAAAAAGCTTCCGCAGCATCCTGAGTCCTTGCCGTTCGAAGAACGGCTAGTTTACGCTGGATTGGCCCTTGGGAACTCGCGCGGGATCGGGGGCGCCGGACCCCCACCCACCAGGAACCAAATTGAAAAAAATACTCGGTGCAGTTGCGGGCCCCGGCGATTGTCGCCGCCCCGCCAGTTACCAACCTTCCCCGCGCGTGAAGTGATCCGGCAACATATCTGCAATAAATTGGTTATGGCGCTGATGAAGAATGCCAGGCCCTGTCCAACCACAACCAGGAGCCTTACCAATGAAACCCATGAAAAAGGCCTTGCTCACGCTGGCCGCGACCGCATTGGCTGCGGGCAACGCCGGCGCTTGGGATAAGGATCGTCCGCAAAGCGATTTCGGGCGACTCGATCATGTTTTCTTGATCATGATGGAAAATCAGACCAACACCGACATCCTCAGCAATCCGAACGCCCCGTTCATCAACCAATATGCCGGTCAAGTAAATCAGGCCACGCAGTATTTCGCCGTCGGTCATCCCAGCGCCCCGAACTATCTGGAGATCGTCGGCGGATCCAATTTCGGCCTCCCCAACGATTACTGGCCGGTCTGGATCAATGGCTTCGGCTGCCAGGACAATGCGCCCAGCAGCGGTTGCGGCAATGCCTTCACGCCGATTTCGGTTGCGGGCCTCGATAATCCGGTGGTAGCAACCGCGACCTCGTCGACTGACTGCAACGGTCAGATCTCATTGGGCGGCAATCCGCCGGCTGCCAACAACTGCGCGCTGCGCAACTATCCGGCCGCGCCGTTCACGCCGCAATCGATTGCCGACCAATTGGTGGCGAAGGGCAAGTCCTGGAAAAGCTATCAAGAAAGCCTGCCGACCATCGTGCCCGGCGTCTTTGGCGTCAATTATTCGGACGGCGAGTTTTCCAATCTGAGTCCGGCATCGGTGTTCTATGTGAATGGCGGTCCGCCCACGCCGGCTACCAACATTCAGAAGCTGTATGCGGTGAAACACAACCCGTTCGTCTATTTTGAAAACGTCGAGAGCGGCGATAACGCCAGCTTGAGCCTCGATCAGGTGGTCGACTTCGATGGCCCGAATGGACTGTGGGCGGACCTCACTTCGGAGGAGAGGGCGCCGAACTTTGCGTTCATCGTACCCAATCAATGCCACGACATGCATGGCTCGGTCTCCGGGGGTACCACGATCTGCGCCACTGGCAGCACGGCGGCAACCAACCTGACCATCCAGCAAGGCGATGCCGAAGTCGCCAAACTTGTCCATGGCATCAAGGATTCGAACCTATGGCGCCATGGACGCAACGCCATCATCCTGGTCTGGGACGAAAATGACTACTCGAACGCGGCCAATCGCGTCGTATTCCTCGTCGAAACGAACTACGCGGCCAACGGCGCGGTGAGCAGCGTGCCCTATGATCATTTCTCACTGCTGCGCACGTTGGAAGCCGGCTTTGGCCTGTCTTGCTTGAACCATGCCTGCGACGCGACCTCGCTGGTCATGAACGACATGTTCGGCGGTAAGGCTCACTAGTCTAGTCGCCCAGCGAGCTGGATTTCGGGCATTAGATAAGCGGCAGGCGGCCGTCGTCCAAGGACGGACGATGGCCCGAGGGGGTCGGCCGCGCCGGCCTTTGAGCGCAGGGAAGCACCACCACCGGCGCGCTACAATGCGTCCGTGGACACCCAAGGTAGCGGCGAATCGACCAGCGAATCGACCAGCGAAATGAGCAGCTGGTTGTGCAGTGAATCGGCACGGCTCGCGCGCCTCGCTCTATTCGGCTTCATTCTTACGTTCATCGTGGCGCGTACGGCGGTTTTCCTGATCATGGCGCGCCTCATGCCGAACTTGTATTTCTTTCTAAACGGCACGCATGTCCATCATTTGAACTACGGTATCTTCCTGCTCGCCGGGGTGGGCGCGTTCCTTCTGTTCAGCACCCGCGGCACGCGGGAATTGCGCGTTGCTGCATTGGCTTACGGCGTTGCCATGGCGCTGACTTTCGATGAATTTGGGATGTGGCTGCACTTGGGAGGCAGCTACTGGCAGCGGGCCAGCGTCGATGCAATCATCGTGGTGGCCGCGCTGCTCGGCCTCCTGGCATTCGCATCCGCAATGCGCCGTTTCGAGTCGCGCCACGTAAAAGCGTCAATCGCTTTGCTGATCGCCCTGATTGTGTTCGGTCTGGTGCTGTACGACGCGTCGGCGCGAATCGGCAGATTGGCGGGACCTCGGTTGGAGGCGCTTGAACTGGCTTCATCGCCGTGATTCCGAGGCTGAAGGTTGCGGCGTTGCTTGCGGCCGTGGGCTGTCTATGTAGCTGCACTTCATCCGAAACCAAGCCCATTCGCGATGCCCAAGGGCGCGCGATCCCGGGTAGCGTGGCAAGTCTGGAAAAGATCCAGCTCGGCGGCGTCTCTCAATGGATCCTGATCCGCGGCAACAACGTCCACAACCCGATTCTCCTGAAACTGCACGGCGGCCCCGGCCAGGCGGAAATGGCCACGGTTCGTTTCAATCGTCTCCTGGAGGAGGATTTTGTGGTGGTCGAGTGGGACCAGCGCGGCGCCGGAAAATCGGCGCCAGCCATCGACCCGCGTAGTGCAATGAACGTCGCGCGGTTCGTCGAGGACACCCATGAACTGACCGAATTTCTTCTGCAGCGATTTCACCGCAAAAAGCTGATCTTGGTCGGCAGTTCCTGGGGCAGTGTGATTGGCATCATGGCCGTGCAGAAATACCCCGATTTGTATCAGGCCTTCGTCAGCACCGGACAGATTGCGAATCTTCCTCGGGGCATGGATGTCGGGTACCGCTTTCTGCTGGATGAGGCCGCTGCCCGCCACAATCCCAAAGCGATGAACGATCTGACGCGAATCGGACCACCTCCCTATGGCGGCGCGGACGCCAACGCCAAGCGAGAAATCTATGGCAAATGGCTGCAGGCTTTCGGCGGGCTGTGGTACAGCTCCGAGAAATTTGATCGCGTCGGCTGGATGATCTCCGCTGTCGAGTACGCGTGGCCTGAAAAACTTCGCTACACCTCAGCGGCCCAGAACTCCTTTGATCTGCTGTTTCCGCAGTTGACCGCGATCGATCTGAAAAGCACCGTTGCGGCGGTTGACGTCCCGGTTTACTTCGCGGTTGGGCACCACGACTACATGGCGCCGTTCGAGGTATCGCAGGAGTACTTTGCCGCTCTGGGTGCGCCGAACAAACACTGGATCTGGTTCGAGAATTCAGCTCACTTCCCGCAATGGGAGGAAATGGAAAAATTCCACGACCTGCTGACGAAAAAAGTTGTGCCGGAGACCGAAGCCGGCGATGTCGCTCCGGTATCATCGACGCATGCAGCGAGACTATCTGGGCAATCCGGTCACGCGGCCAGCGCGACGAGCACGCTGCGCGCCATCGATGATTTCATCGAAGGCTACCTGGCGTACGAGACGCGCGCCGAACGCATCCTCGGCGCCGCCGACGCGGATCCCGATTCGTGCCTGGCCAATGTGTACGCAGGAATGCTGTGGATGCTGCTCGAGGCGCCCGAGGGCGCCACGCGCGCCGCAAAATATCTCGCGGCGGCGGAGCGCGCGGCGCCGCGCGCCACGCGCCGCGAGCAACTCAATGCCGCGATGCTGCGCGCCTGGGTCGATGACGATCTGGGCTCGCGATCCGCCTGTGCGATCAGGTGTCGGATGAATTTCCGCGGGATCTCGTCATCGTCAAGACGCATCAGTATTTTGAATTCAATCGCGGCAATTCGCCGGCCATGCTGCGCGATCGCCCTGAAGGTCGGCGCCGGCGAACGCCGATGTTGCCCTATGTTCACGGCATGGCGGCATTCGCCTACGAGCAATGCCATCTGCTCGACGAGGCCGAGTCCGCGGCGCGCACGGCGCTCGCAATGCGCCGCAAGGAGCCCTGGGCACAGCATGCGCTCGCGCATGTGTTTTTGACGCGCGGGCGCATCGACGAGGGCGCGCAAGTTCCTCGAGGATGCGGCGGATACCTGGACGCGAGTTGAACTCCTTCATGCTCACGCACATATGGTGGCACCTGGCGCTGTTTTATTTGAGCCAGGGCCGCGAAAGCGAAGCGCTCGAACTCTATGACGAGCATTGCTGGGGCATCGCCAAGGACTATTCGCAGGACCAAATCGGCGCCGTATCGCTGCTGGCCAGATTCGAGATCGCGGGCATCGATGTCGGGTCGCGCTGGCAGGATCTCGCGCGATCATCTCGAAGCCGCGCGCGCAGCGATACGGTGCAGCCATTCCTGACCCTGCAATATCTGTACGGTCTGGCGCGCGCAGGCCGTCCGGAGGCCGAGGCGCTGCTGGAATCGGTGCGCGAGCCATGCCGAGCGCGCGCCGCCGTTCAGCACGCGCGGTATGGCGGGAAGTTGCGCTGCCGGGCTGCGAGGGCTTGTATGCCTACGCGCGCGGCGACTACGAGCGCGCCTGGCATCGACTTGGCGGCGGCCGTGCCGCGCATGGCGCGAGGCCGGCGGCAGCCATGCGCAGCGCGATCTGTTCGAGCAAATCCTGCTGGATGCCGCGTTCAGGAGCGGGCGACTCGACCGCGGCGCAGCAAATGCTGGAGCTGCGGCGCGGCGCCGATCCCTACGGCGTGCCGGTCAACTACGGCGCTCGCGGCAGTGTATGCTCGAGACTTGGCCTCGACGCTCTGGCCGATCAGGCGCGCAGCCGCGCCGCGCTGACGCGCGCCCGACATCCTTACTGAGGATAATCATGATCCGCAGATCCGACGCGGACAATCTGTCTCAAGATGATCGACGCGCGCCGCGACGAATTGGTCGAGCTGACGCGCGAGCTGATTCGCTTTCCCACCGTCAATCCGCCGGGCGAGGCCTATCGACCCTGCGCGGAATTCATCGGCCGGCGCTTGAGCGACCGCGGATTCGCCGTCGAGTATGTGCATGCGGCCGGGCACGCCGGGCGACAGCGAGCGCTATCCGCGCATCAATGTCATTGCGCGGCGCGAAGGCGATGCGCCCGGACCCTGCGTGCACTTCAACAGCCATATCGATGTCGTGCAAACCGGCGCGGGCTGGACCCTGGACCCGTTCGCCGCCGTCGATCCAGCGACGGCAAGATCTATGGGCGCGGCGCCTGCGACATGAAGGGTGGACTGGCGGCGTCCATCATCGCGGTCGAAGCGCTGATCGATTGCGGGCGCGCACTTGCCGGGCACGCTGGAGATTTCAGGCACCGTCGATGAAGAGTCCGGCGGCTACGGCGGTGTTCACTACCTGGCGCAGCGCGGCTGGTTTTCGCCGCCGCGCGTCGATCACGTCATCATTCCGGAGCCGCTCGAATGTGGATCGCGTGTGCATCGGCCACCGCGGCGTGTGGTGGGCGGAGATCGAAACACACGGACGCATGGCGCACGGCTCCATGCCATTCCTGGGCGATTGCGCCGTGCGCCACATGAATGCCGTCATCGATCGCTTGGAGCGCGATCTTTATCCCGAAGCTCGCGGCGCGGCGCACCGACTATGCCGGTGGTGCCGTCGGGCGCGCGGCACTCGACTATGAACATCAATTCCGATCCACGGCGGAGCAGGCGGAGACCCTGCGGGTTTCCCGCGCCCTGCGTGCCGGATTCCTGCCGCATGGTCATCGACCGCCGCCTGCTCATCGAAGAGAACCTGGACGGCGTCAAAGCCGAGGTACGCGACCTGCTCGAACAGCTGGTCGAAGAGCGCGACGGGTTTCGCCTACCGCATTCGCGACATTTTCGAGGTGCAGCCCACCATGGCCGATCGCAACGGCCCGGTGGCGCGCAGCACGGCGGCAGCGATTCGCCGCGTGATCGGCCGCGAGCCCGAATTCATCTGTTCGCCGGGCACGTACGATCAGAAGCACATCGATCGCATCGGCAAGCTGCGCGACTGCATCGCCTACGGTCCGGGAATTCTCGACCTTGCGCATCAGCCGGATGAGTATCGTGCTGATCGACGACATGGTGAATTCCGCGAAGGTCATGGCGCTGGCCGCCCGATCGCTGCTGCTCGGCAGCGCATGAGCCTCGAGCGAGCAGCGCCGTTGATGGCGCTGTTGCTGGCGAATGCCGCTGCTCGCGGGGCCGAATGCTTATGCCGGGGAGCGAGCCGATCATCGGCATGCAGCTCGAGCCGCCGGTACTCGATCCCACCGCAAATCCCGCCGCCGCCATTTCCGAGGTTCTGTACGGCAATGTGCTCGAGGGGCTGGTGCAATTCGCCGCGGACGGTTCGGTGCTGCCACGGCTCGCCGCTGTCATGGGACATCTCGGACGACGGCCTCACCTATGTGTTCCACTTGATTGCCGGCGTGCGCTTTCACGACGGCAGCGCCTTCGATGCTGCCGCAGCGAAATATTCCCTGGAGCGCATCATCGCGCCCGGCTCGATCAATCCGCAACGATCGCGGTTCGGCGCCATTCGCTCCGTCGAAATCGTCGATCCAATACCGTCAAGATCGCGCTGAGCCGGCGCTCCGGAGGACTGCTGCAGTCGCTGGCGTTTGGATCGGCGGTGATGGTCTCGCCGCAGTCAGCCGTCGGCAACGCCATGCGGCCCATCGGCACGGGTCCATTTCGATTCGCGAGATGGCGGCGCGGCGATTCGATCACGCTGGAGCGCAATCCGGACTATCGGGGCCCGCCCGCAGCGATTGGAAGCAAGTGACGTTTCAAATTCATCACTGATCCGAACGCGGCTTACGCCGCGTTGATGGCGGGCGATGTCGATGCATTCGCCAATTATCCGGCGCCGGAAAGTTTTGCGCAGTTTGCCGCCGATCCGCGTTTTGCAGTATTCGCCGGCACCACCGAAATGGAGACCGTTCTCGCGCTGAATGAACGCGTTGCGCCGCTGGGCAATTTGCTGGTGCGCCGGGCGATTGCCTACGCGCTCGGATCGCCGCGCCATCATCGACGGCGCCATGTTCGGCTATGGCACGCCGATCGGCAGCCATTTCCCGCCGCACAATCCGGCCTACGTCGATCTGACCGGCATGTATCCGCACGACATCGCCAAGGCCAAAGAACTGATGGCGGCAGGCCGGATACCCACAGGGCTTTACCATGACGCTGAAGCTGCCGCCGCCCGAGCTATGCGCGTCGCGGCGGCGAAATCGTCGCCTCGCAGCTGGCGCAGATCGGAATTCGACTGCGCATCGAAAATCTCGAATGGGCGCAGTGGCTGGATCAGGTCTACACCCGCCATGACTTCGACATGAGCATCGTGGGACATGCCGAACCCCTGGACTACGACATCTATGCCCGCGATGACTATTATTTCGGATATTCGAATCCCGAATTCAAGGCGCTGATCGCCGCGTTGGACGAAAGCGTCGATCCTGGCAAGCGGCGCGATCTGCTGCAGCAGATCCAGCGCAAGCTCGCCGAGCGATGCCGTCAACGGCTTTTTGTTCCAGTATCCGCGATTGGATGTCTGGAATGCGCAGCTGCACGGAATCGGCTTCGACAATGTGCTCGGCGTCGTCGATCTGAGCCGCGCCCACTACCGTGAAGCCGGCTACGCGCCGCGCTTCGACGGCGCCGCGCCCGGAACTTTGGTGGTGCGGCCGTTTCGAGGCGCCGGCATCGTCTTCTCGGCGGCGGTGCTGCTGCTGGCGGGTCTGGTGTGGCGCCGTTTCGGCAGCGCGTATTCTTAGCGAACGGGTCGGCGTGCTGCTGGCAACGCTGCTCGCCGCGACCGCGATCGTGTTCGTCATCGTGCAGATCGTGCCCGGCGATCCGGTGCGCTACATGATGGGGCTGCAAGCGGATCCGGATACCGTGGCGGCTTGCTGCGTCATCAATTGGGTCTCGATGTCGGCACCCGTGCAGCGCTACCTGCGCTGGGTCGGCGGCTTGCTGCATGGCGATTTCGGCCTGAGCTACACCTATCGCATTCCGGTCAGCACTCTGCTTGCCGAGCGGCTGCAGGTATCGTTGCCGCTGGCGCTGTATGCCCTGTCGCTGTCCATCGGCGCTGGCCTTTCCGGTCGGATTGTTGCGGCGCGGCGAAACGCGGGCGCGCAAGCGATGTCGCCTTGAGCGGCATCACGCAACTGGGTCTGGCGATGCCCAATTTCTGGCTGGGTATGTTGCTGGTGCTGTTATTTGCCATTGCGACTGCATTGGGTTTCCGCAGGCGGTTTCCCGGGCTGGGAGGCGGGATTCTGGACGGCGCTGAAGGCGCTGACGCTGCCCGCGATTGCCCTCGCCATGCCGCAAGCCGCGATCCTGGCGCGGGTGATGCGCGGCGCGCTGATCGACACGCTGCACGAGGACTACATTCGCACGGCGCGCGCCAAGGGCGCCGGCGAGTGGCGGGTGCTGTGGCGGCATGCCCTGCCCAATGCGCTGGTTCCAGTCCTGACCATCCTCGGCATGCAGTTCTCCTTTCTGCTGGCGGGCGGCGTGATCATCGAAAACGTATTCTTTCTGCCGGGATTGGGACGGCTGGTATTTCAAGCCATCGTGCAGCGCGATTTGATCGTCGTGCAGAGCGTGGTGGTGATTCTGGTGTTCGCCGTGGTGACGGTGAGTTTCTTGGTCGACCTTGCCTATGTACTCGTCAATCCGCGATTGCGCGCGCGCGTAGGCTATGAACGGCACCGCTTCGCGCAACATCAGTTTGATCGCCGGCGCATTCATCACCGCATGTTTCATAGCCATTGCCGTCGCTCGCACGATTCTGGACACCGTACGATCCCGCGTGTTGTCGCATCGTCGACAAGCTGCGGCCGCCGGATGAGCATCATTGGTTCGGCACCGATCAACTCGGCCGCGACGTGCTCTCGATGATCATGGCTGGGCGCACAAACCTCCGTCGGCGTGGCGTTGCTGTCGGTGGTCGATTGGATCGCTGCGTCGGAGTGCCCGCAGGTTTGCTTGCTGCGGCACAGCGCGGCGGGATCGATGAATTCGTGATGCGCGGCAACGATTTGATATTTGCGTTTCCGGCCCTGCTTCTCGCGATTCTGATCACTGCCGTGTTTGGTCCCGGCGCCGTCAATGCCATCATCGCCATCGGCATTTTCAATATCCCGGTGTTTGCGCGCGTCACGCGCGCCGGAGCGCTGCAGCTATGGGCTCGCGACTACACGTTGGCCGCACGCGTTGCGGGCAAAAGTCCGCTGCGAATTTCCTATGAACACATGCTGCCGAATCTTGTCGGGTTGCTGGTGATGCAGGGAACAATACAATTTTCCCTGGGAGTCATCGCCGAAGCCGGCCTGTCGTATGTCGGCTTGAGCGCGCAGCCGCCGACGCCCAGTTGGGGGCGCATGCTCAATGAGGCGCAAACCCTGACCGCGCTTGCGCCGTTTCTGGCTCTGTTTCCGGGCTTCGCAGTGCTGCTCTTCGTGCTGGGATTGAATCTGCTCGGCGAGGGATTGCGGCAATCGCTCTCTCGTAAACACATGACTGCCGCCAATCTCTTGGAAATCGAAGCGCTGAACGTCGTCGTCGGTGCGACACCCATTATCAAGAACCTGTCGCTCGAAGTCCGCGGCGGCGAAATCCTCGGGCTGGTCGGCGCCTCGGGATCCGGAAAATCGATGACGGCGCTGGCGATCATGCGGCTCCTGCCTGCGGCTACGTCGGCGAGCGGCGCGGTGCGCCTGCGCGGCGAGGCGCTGAACGCTAAGAGCGATGCAAGAGATGCAGAGTATTCGCGGCCGCGATATCGGCATGGTTTTTCAAGAGCCCATGACCGCGTTGAATCCCTTGATGCGCATCGGCGATCAAGTGGCGGAGACGGTGCAGTTGCACCGCTCGCTGTCCAGCGTCGAGGCGCGCTCCGCGGCGCGCGAAACACTCGACCTGGTGGGTTTGCGCGGCGAGCGGGGCGCGCTCGGCAGACTCCCCTATGAATTGTCCGGCGGCCAGCGGCAGCGGGTGGCGATCGCTATGGCGGTGATCATGGCGCCGCCGCTGCTGATCGCCGATGAACCCACCACCGCGCTGGACGTCATTACCCAAGCGCAGGTATTGCTTCTGCTGCAGCGACTTGGCCCGCACACGCAACATGGGCATGATTCTGGTGACGCATGATCTCGCCGTGATTGCCCAGCTCGCCGATCGGGTTGCCGTCATGCAACAGGGCGAGATCGTCGAGCAAGGCGGCAACGACCCAGGTTCTGCGCCGATCCGCAATCATCCGTATACGGCGGCGCTGTTGGCCGCCGCGAAACTGCCATCAAAACGCGGCAGCGATGCAAACGGGAGGCGCCGCGGTGTTGCAGGCCTCCGGCATCGTGCTCGAATACCCGCGCAAGAGGCGCTCGTTGTGGCATCCGGCGCCACCGCTGCGCGCCGTCGACGGAGTCTCGCTGGCGGTACATGCCGGCGAAACCGTAGGCCTGGTCGGCGAGTCCGGTTCCGGCAAGTCCAGCCTGTTCGAGTCATTCTTGCGCTCAGCGATCTTCAGGCAGGGGAGGTTCGATTGCTGGGCGATGAACTCTCGAGCGCCAGGGGCGCAGACTTAAGGCGCTTGCGCCGGGCCATCCAAGCCGTGTTTCAAGATCCGTATGGCAGTTTCGATCCGCGGTGGCCCGTGGAGCGGTTGATTGCGGAGCCTTTCTTTCTGCTGGACTCGCCTCCGTTGGCGGCGGAGCGGCGGCGCGCCGTTGCCGCCATGCTCGAACAAGTGGGGCTGAGGGCAGCGATGCGCGGCGTTTTCCGCACGAATTCTCCGGCGGCGAACGCCAACGAATCGCCATCGCACGCGCGCTGATCACACAGCCTAAGGTGATCGCATTCGATGAGGCGGTATCGGCGCTCGATGTACTGCTGCGCGATCAGATCCTGACGTTGTTGGCGGATCTTAAGGATCGGCTGCGGGTGGCGTATCTATTCGTCTCTCATGATTTACACGTCATAAGAGCCATTGCCGATCGAGTCTATGTGATGCACCGGGGACGAATCGTGGAAGAGGGATTCACCGAGGAACTGTTCGCCGCCCCCCGTCATGCCTATACCAGCGCCCTTATCGCCGCCACGCCGAAGATTGCATGATCGCGTTACTCAATTTGTTTTCCGTGAAATCCGGCCGTTTGGCGGGCGCGCCGCGGCTCATGGCCGCGTTTTTGATGCGCAGCAATCGAGCGGCACCGCAGCTTGTGCCGCTCATCCTACTTGGCTTAGGCGGTGTGCTCGCGCTTGCTCTGCTGTACGCGGAACGCGACTGGGTTGACGAGGGCGTCAAATGGCTGCGGCACCGGATACTTGCTGCAACCGGGTTGGCCATCATCGCAAGCGCCGTAGCGATTGCGCGGCGTCGTGTGAGCAAACGTGCGGAATTCGCCAGATCGTGGCTCGCGGCGCTGCCCGTGCGGGCGAGGATTGCAGGCTGGGAGACGCGGCTCTTGGAGACGCTTCCCGCCGTGGCCGAGGTAGCTGCGCTCACCGGCATTTATTTCGCGGTCGCGCTCTTGGCGGCTTTCACCGGAGGCCGCGGCGGCGGCTCGGCCTTGGCGGTCTGGGCCTCGATGTGCGGCGGCGTGATGTTAGGCGCCGTTCTCAGCTACGGGATACCTAACCCAAAGCCCATCGATTTGCCGCCCGGTTCCCGATATGTGCCGCACCGACACGTGGCGAGAGCAGCGGCAGTGCGGCCATCGCTCAAGTCATTGGGATTGTGGCCGCTTCGCCTGATGTTCGCCCGAGCGCAACCGAAGCTCGTGGCGCGCGCCATTCTGCCGATTCTGGTGCTGATGCCGATTGGCACCTCGGCCACAGCCGCGCTCTGCGTTATTGTAATCTACGTGGTTGCGGGCGCGCTGTTGCTGTTGATACCCGCCACAATTTCGGTCGGCGGCTTGAGTGCCCGCTGGATGGCGCCCCTTCCGGTGCGCGGGTTCAGCGTGACGCGGGCGGTATTGATTCCGACCATCACCGCCATCGTGGGCGCGAGCGCTGCCGAAGTTCTATTCCTGTTCATGATCGGCGTTTCGTTGCGCGCCTCGGGCGCCGCGGGACTGTGCATTGCAGGTGGAGGCTGCCTGGTCACGATAGCAGCGGCAATTTGGCGCACGCGAGTGTCGTGGCCGGTCAGGAGCCGCGAGTGACCGGTACTCCGAGTGGCGATGTCCTTAAAATCCGCGACCTGAGCGCAGGCTACGGGCAGCGGGTCGTGCTCGAGAACATTTCGATGACGCTGGCGCCCGGCGACTGGTATGTGCTCTTAGGTCCGAACGGCTGCGGCAAGAGCACATTGCTCGATTGCGTGGCCAGCCGGTTGGTTGCCGGCGCTGGCGAGATCTCCATCGCGGGAATTTCGCTGGCGGAAAATCCCTATGAGGCCAAACTTCGGCTGGGGTATGCCTGCGCGCCCGATGCATTGCCGGCGCTGCTGACGGCGCGCCAGTGTCTGGAAGTGCATGCCGGCGCCAAGGGATTGAGCGCGATTGCCGAGGATATATTCCTGCTGGCCGAGGAGCTGAATTTCACTCCGTACCTCGAGTCGTTTGTCGACACGCTTTCTTTGGGCACCCGGCAAAAGCTCGCGGTACTGCTCGCCTTGGTCGGCGATCCGCTGCTCATCGTTCTCGACGAAGCGTTCAATGGCCTGGACCCCGCAAGCGCCTTAGGCTTAAAACGCCACCTCCGTGCCCGACTCAATCGGCGCGGCGGGGCCATCCTGCTTGCAACGCATTCTCTCGATATAGTCGAGCACTACGCGGATCGCGTGGCCGTGCTGATCGACGGCCGGCTGAAGAAAGAGTGGCAGCAGGACGAAATCCGACAATTGCGCGCAAGCCATGGCGACTTCGAAGCCGCGCTGGCGCAATCCATTCGGTAGTTGAACGCTACGCCTGTTCGTAATGCTGAAGAATGAGCCAGGCCAAAAGCGCGGCTTGCTTCTGATCCGCACCCCAGGGAGACCCAACCTGGCGGCCCAAGCTTGCAACCGCATCGCGCAACTTTTGTAAGGGCTGGCGCAGGCCTGCGGCGACCTCACCTTCAAGTGCACGGGTTCGGATTCGATACACCGCAAGGCCGTCTTGCTCCGCTGCGGCGGCCAGCGCATTTCTGAAGTGATCTCCGTCGGCCGCATGAATCGCCGCATGCGACGCGAGTATTGCGGCGAGCGAGCTTGGCTTGCGCGCCGCAGACTCGAGGATGCCGACGGATTTTAACCGGTAGCCCAGCACCTTGAGGTCCTCGCGTTTCGCATGGATGCTCTGGTACGCCATGGCTTTGGCCACGCTCATGTATCCGTCCAATCGTCCCATCGCCTCCTCGACACAGACCATCTCGACGGCATGGTACGGCTGCTTGGATTGCGGATCATGGCTGTCGATCAATTCGAGGCGCGATCGAGCCAACACTTGCAGCCCGCTTGCGGATTCGCCGAGCACAACCATCGCCGCCCAGCCTGAGTGCGCAGCGAAACCCATTGCGGCACTGAGGGTGGCCATGGCATTAGCCGAAGTGCACCGCACGGGCGATGGCGCGCGCCAGGCAGTCGGCTGCAGCAGATCCGATCCGCCCGATTTCCGCCGCGCGCAGCAGATCCTTGTCGAGCTCCAATTCGCCGCTCGCCACAGCGAATATTGTGTCCCCGTCGAACGGGGTGTGCGCGGGACGCACGGCGCGCGCAATACCGTCCTGCGCCATCATGGCGACGCGTTTGCATTCCGCAGTGCTCAAATCGGCATTGCAGGCGACCACTGCCAGCGTGGTATTGGCGCCGGGCTGCAAGCGCCGCAGCGCCCAGGCAAGGCGCGATTCGTCGGGCGCAGGATCGCTCAGGTCCATGGCGCTTTTCGGCGGGCCGCCGCCGCCGAATTCCTGGTCCGAGCTCAAACGCCCAGGCCCAGTAGGTTTTGCCATCGGGCATCATGGGCGAACCCACCGAATTCAGCGCGACCAGCGCGCCGACGATGAGTCCCTCTCGCAAATCCACCGAGCTTGATCCGATGCCGCCCTTGAGGCATTCCCGCCATCGCGCCGCGTCCCGCGCCGACAGATCCCAAGGCGAAATCCGCGTCCGCCGCAGCCAACGCGCGCATGCCGAGCTCGCGGTACGGCGGCGAAACCCCCCAGCTTCTTGTCGCCGCCGTTTGCAAGATCGTGCAATACGGCGGCAGGTACGATCGGTATCGCCGTCGACCTTCTTTGCTCAATTGCAAACCAATTCCTTGGCTGGAGAGTGCTGCGGCCACGCCATCGGCGGCGGCCAGCCCGAATACCGATCCACCCGGAAGCACCACCGCGTGCGCGCGGCCGACCAGATTTTCAGGGGATAGCGCGTCAGTCTCGCGCGTCCCCAGGTCCGCCGCCGCGCACATCCACGGCCGCCGCCAGCCTGCGCCGCACAGCACTGCCGTGACGCCGGAGCGCACGGCTTCATCGGTTGCGTGACCGACCTTGAGGCCCGCGATATCCGTGATGAGATTCCTGCGCCCGGGCCGAAACACGATCGCTCCTACCGCGGCTGCGACGCGATGACCGCCAACCCTTGCAGCACCAGATCCGGCACGATCTCGCCATGGGTACGCATGGATCCAGTGATCATGCTGGCATCGCCGCCGGTGATGAACAGTTTGGGCGTGGTGTTGGTGCTCTGCTCGATATCACCTCGGCGGCGCGATCCGCCATCCCGGCCAGCGCATACACCGCGCCGCGCGATACGGCGGCGATGGTGTTGTTGGCCAAAACGCCGGCCAAGCGAAGGAGTGCTGTTGAAGGCCGCTTTGGCGATGTCGCTGGTCCTGTTCATCAGCTCTTCGCGCATCATGTGGATGCCGGGAGCTATGATGCCGCCAAGGTGCAGCCCATTGCTGTCGACGCCATCCACCTTTACCGCCGTTCCCGCATCCACCACGCATAGAGCGCGATCTGGCTCGCGTCCATGCGCCGATCAGCGCCAGCCAGCGGTCCGCGCCCAACAGCGTGGGATCGAGGTAGCCATTGGTGAGTCCGTGAAACTCCCGGGCTGCGGTGACGAACTCGATATTCACGCGAAATATTTTCTTCGACAGCCGGGTCAGCGCCTTTGCCATCAGTGGTCCCGCGACATTTGACACCAACACGCGGCTGGGTTTCTGGCCGGAATCGAACAAAGCGGTGGTCCAGATGCCCGGCTTGGCGTCGCGATGCACGACGGCCTGCTGATCGGATAGTCCGGTACTCGTGAGCCAGGCCCACTTGAGGCGCGTATTGCCGACATCGATGACCAAAATCATGCGCGCAAGGATAGCATCGTAGCGGCAAATCTTGGGTCCCACGCGTCGTTAGCCGGTAAACTCATGTCACATGCCGGTAACGAAGCCGATCACCCAAGCGGTCACGCGAGCATTTATGCCCAACTTGAAGCAAGCGATCAGAGACGTGGCTGATTTTCCTCGGCCGGGCATCTTATTTCGCGATATTGCGCCGCTGCTGCGTGATCACTTCGACGCCACCATTTACGCCCTGGACGCGCTGCTGACGAGCGATGAATGGGACGAGCTCGACGCGGTGGCTGGTATCGAATCGCGCGGATTTATCCTGGGGGCTGCGATGGCGATCGTCGCGGCAAAGGCTTTGTTCTGGTGCGCAAACAAGGCAAGTTACCCCCGCCGGTGGTTGATGTGGCCTATGACCTTGAATATGGGTCGGGCGTTCTGGAAATGCAAAGGGGCAACGGCCGTCTACTGCTGGTGGACGATGTTCTGGCGACCGGCGGGACCTTGACTGCGGCCGCGGACTTTTGCGATCGCGCCGGTTACCAAGTCAAGGCGTTGGCCGTGCTTGATCGATCTGAATATCGTCGCGGATTTTTCCTGGCGGAATCTGACGCTGCGCGCGTCAATCAAATACTAGCCCATCCATGGCCGTACTACCCCGCACGCTGCTGGTGATCGCCTTGCGCGCCGAGGCGGCGGGCGTGTTCGAAGCAGCCGGCGAATCTGTGCTTTATTGCGGCGTCGGCAAGGTCAATGCAGCCATTGCGCTCACGCGCGAATTGACGCGTTACGCGCTGCAGGGTTGTGACCTGCCGTTGGTGGTGAATTTTGGTTCGGCGGGAAGCCGGATGATTGCCGCGGGGACCTTGGTCGGCTGCCATGAATTCGTACAGCGCGACATGGATGTCCGCGGCTTGGGATTTGCGTTGGGGGTCACGCCCTACGATGTGGCGCCACCCCGTCTCGCTTTTGATCCCGTGTTCACGCATCTGCCGGCCGCGATCTGCGGCAGCGGCGATTCGTTTGCAACCGCCGGGTCTCGATATGGAGTGCGCGGTGGTCGATATGGAAGCCTATGCCTTGGCGAAAGTTTGCTGGTGCGAAAAAGCGCGCTTCGCCTGCGCGAAGTATGTCACCGACGGCGCCGATCACGCCGCAGCGGATGATTGGCAGCGCAACGTGCACAAAGCGGCTGAGGAATTCTTGAACCTGTTCCGCAGCATTTGACGTATGCTGTTTTCATGAATCATCGCCTGCCGCTATTGAGTTTATTGGGCTTTGCTGTGTTGTTCGCATCCGCGGCGAAGGTTTGCGCGGCCGAGGGTTCCGCGGACACGCCCTTGGTCATGCTGATTTCGGTGGATGGTTTGAAACCCGAGGCCATCCTTGACGCGACAAGTCACGGATTGAAAGTGCCGAACATCCGCGCCTTCATGACCGACGGCGTCTACGCCAGCGCCGTGCGCGGCGTGCTGCCGACGCTGACTTATCCAAGCCATACCACGCTGATGACGGGCGCCTCGCCGGCCAGGCACGGCATCTATGACAATACGACATTTGATCCGCTGGCTCGCAATGAAAAGGGTTGGTATTGGTACGCCGAGGACGTCAAGGTTCCGACGCTGTGGGATGCCGCCGCAGCCGCACATCTCAAAACCGCCAGCATCTACTGGCCCGTCAGCGTCGGCGCAAAAATCACCTTCAACCTGCCGCAAATCTGGCGGACCGGCACTGACGATGACTTGAAGCTGCAGCGCGCCCTCAGCACCCCGGGGCTGGAGCAGGAACTGTCCGCCGAGCTCGGCCGCTACCCGGGAGGCATGGAAGAAACGGTCGCGGAAGATGAGATTCGAGCGCGTTTCGCGATTCGGCTGCTCGAGAAAAAGCATCCCGGCTTTTTCACGGTGTATTTGACGGGACTCGATACTGAGCAGCATTTGTCCGGTCCCTTCAGCCAGAAGTCGAACGCGACCCTGGAACGCCTCGACGCCGTAATCGGCTCGCTGCGCGCGGCCGCCGAAAGGGCTGCGCCGGGACGCGCCACGATTTGCGTGGTATCCGACCACGGATTCGCCGCCGTCGAACATGATGTCAATCTGTACGCGGCCTTCCACGAGGCGGGCCTTATCAGTGTCGATCAAGCGGGCAAGATTTCTGGCTGGAAGGCAACAGCCTGGCCCGCGGGCGGCACTGCAGCGGTGATGCTGGCGGATCCTGAAGATCAGCCGACCGCGGCGCGCGTGAAGACTCTGCTGGAAAAACTGGCCGGCGATCCCGCCAATGGCATTGAGCGCATCTTGACGCCTGAGGAAATACAACGCGGTCGGGGCTTTCCAAACGCGGCGTACCTGATCTCTTTCCGCAGCGGCTACGAGATGGGCTTGGCGACTTCCCTGCCGCTCGTTACCGCGCCGAGCAATCTGGGCATGCACGGCTACCTGCCCGAGCACTCTGACATGCGCTCGGTGTTTTTCATCGTGGGTCCGCACATTGCGCAGGATAAGTCAGTGGGTGAAATCGATATGCGGCGCATTGCGCCGACGATTGCCGGCATTTTGCACATTCGCCTCGCGGGCGCCGAATTGGATGCGCTGGCGCTGAACTAGGAGCCGAGCGCCCGATTGAGAATGCTTGCCATGCGAATTGCGGCCTTTAGCAGCTGAGCAGCCGCGACTTTCCGCGCTTCCGCCTCGTATTCCTGCGACAGCGCAACCGAGCCTTGGGTTCGGCAGCCAGGACGCGATGGCAGCGCATAGGCATCACGGCGCGCGATCTCGAATGTTTCCATCGCCCAGCTGCGCGCCGTGCCGGAAGACCACTCGCTCAGAGATGCGACGCTGATCCCGGCGTCGAGTTTATCGGCAATTTGTTCGGCTGAAACACCTTGCGCATCGACCACGGCGACGTCCCAGTAGGCATGCAGATTGGGCGCGCGCGCCGTGCCCTGCCGATCGGCTGGCGCGGACAGGCCGATACAATTTCCGCCCCTGTCGTCGTGGTCCGCGGCATGCAGCGGCTGGTGAAGATCGCCGACGAAGTGGATCAGAAACTTGAGCGCCAGCAGACGCTCGGCCGGCGGCGTGGCGGCGCTTTGCAGTTCGCCGGCAAATTCCTCGATCTTGTTGACGACGCAATCCTGGGCCGGCCCCTGACTCGCGAGTTGCGAGGCGCCCAATGTAGGAAAGCCAAAGCAGGCGCTTTGTAGATCGGGCGCATCGATCTCGATGTCGACGAAATGCCAGGCGGCAGTCTCGCGATGCGTGGTGCGGTACTTGTCGGCCCACGTCGCCCGATTGGCGAAATCCGGCGGCGTGAGGTTGTCCGAGTCGGCGGCGAGTAGCGCATCCAGCTTGAGCCTTGCCTGCGGCGTCAAGTGGCGATAGGCGACGAGCGCGGTCACCTTATGGCCGAGGTCACCCCACGCTGCAGCGGGCGCGCTGCCGAGCGCTGCAATGGCGGCCGCGACCAGGCATGATTTTCGCAACAGCTTCTCACCAGCCAACGGCTTGTCCATCTTTGCGATGATCCGATCCGCCTCGATAGACGCCGTCGATGAGTGCAATGGCCTGGTAACCGCCCATCCCCTCGCCGTTGGCGCAGACCGCGTTGTGCCCGAGTTCCCGCAGTGCCGGTCCGACGGACTCGTAGAGACTGGATTCGAGCTGCAGCGTATTGGTGGCTTGATCGTGATAGAAGCGCGCCGCGTCGCTGGCCGCCTGCACGTTGGCGCCGAGGTCGAGCATGTCGATCAACACCTGCACGTGTCCTTGCGCCTGCTGGGCGGCGCCCATGAGACCGAACGAAATGAGCGGCAGGCCGTCCTTCATGACGAACCCCGGCAGCAGCGTGTGAAATGGCCGTTTCCCGGGTGCGATGCAATTGGGGCTGCGCGGATCCAAGGAAAAGAGTGCGCCGCGATTGTTCAGCACGAAGCCATATCCCGGTACCGTGATTCCGGAGCCAAAGCCTCGGTAGATGCTGAATATGAACGACACCATGTTGCCCCAGCGGTCGGCGGTCGAGAGATACACCGTGCCGCCGGCGGGATCGCGCTTGGGTGCAGGTACCGAGGCTACGCGCGGGTCGATCTTCCCGCATTGCTCGGCGGCGTAGGATTTTGAGATGAGCTTCGCGAGCGGTATTGGTTCGAATAGCGGATCGGCGTTGAACGCATACAGATCCGCGTATGCCAACTTCTTGGCTTCCACCAGCAGGTGCCAGTACAGCGGCGAACCTGGTCCGAGGGCCTTAAGTTCCACTCCCAACCGCGGCGCGCAGACCTCGAGTATGTTGAGCATTTCCAGCACCGCGAAGCCCTGGGTGCTGGGTGGAAACTCATACACATCGTAGCCGTGATAATTCGTGCTGATCGGTGACACCCAATCGGCTTGCGTGCCGTCCAAGTCCGCCTGCTCGAACACGCCGCCGAGCGCGCGCGATTTGGCCAGCAGGCCCGCGCCAATCTCGCCATTGTAAAAACCGTCGCGGCCCTCGGCCTGCAGAATAGCGAACGTGCGCGCCAGGTCCGGATTGCGAAATACGCCGTACATCGGCGGCGGCCCGCCACCGACCAGATAAGTCTTCACCGAATCCGCATCGAGCGCGAGGACCGCGGCGCCTTGGACCCACTCGTGGTGAATGCGCTCGCTGACGGCAAATCCGTGGGCGGCAAGATCGGCGGCCGGCTGCAGCAGCTCCTTGAACGTCAGAGTTCCTGCGCGCTTGAGCAGCGAATCCCAGGCGTCGACCGCGCCGGGAACGACGACGGAGTCAATGCCCTGCTGCGGCATCTCCTTGGTGTAGCCGCGCAGCTGCAGATGCTGCGCGGTTGCTCCGCCAGGCGCGCGACCGCTGCCGTTCAGCGCGATCAGTTTCTTCTCCTTCTCTGCCCACGCGATGACGAACACATCGCCGCCGATCCCCGCGCCGCAGGGCTCCACCACATTCATCACGGCGGCGGTTGCCACGGCCGCATCGAATGCATTGCTGCCGTTTTTCAACACTTGCAGACCGGCTTGAGCGCCCAGTGGATGGCTGGTCGCCACCATTCCATTGCGCGCCAATACTTCGGAACGGGATTGCGGCAGCCAGCCGCCGGAACGATCGCCGCGGGACGCTGAAAATTCGGCTGCGTGTATCTGCAAGAGAACTGGTGCGTCGGTGAATTTCTGGGCCTTCCGCCTGGAGGATGCCGAAATACGCGTTACCTGGCAAATGTTGCTTAAGCTGACCGGCCGGGCGCATGATTTTGCGTGCGGCCAGTAGCAATCGTAGAGGAGCGGTTCATGTCGGTATCGAGTGGTGCAGTGGCCTTTCCGAAGTCGCGCACCCCGATCGTGCGGCGCTGGCGTTTCTTTACGAACACCCGCAGTGGTTCGCGGCGATATTCGCCGAACTGGAGCGGCGCAAGGTGCCATTCGAGAAGATTCTTCATTCCCGATCATTTTTACGAAGTGGGCCCGCAGAACCTGGCTTTCAAAGTGCTGTTCAATCGCATGAGTCCGTCGGCGAACAGCCGCCAGCATGGCTCGGGAATCTTTCACACCTTGGCCTATCTCGAGCATCTGCAGCTGCAAGGCGTGCGCGTCATCAACGGCGCCAAGGCATTTCGCTATGAAATATCCAAGGCGGCCCAGGCTTCGTTGTTGAAATCGCTGGGCCTAAGGTTCCTGCCCTCGCGCATCATTCATTCGCCTCACCAGGCGGTTGCCGCGGCGGAGGGTTTGCGCTATCCCATGATCGTCAAGGCCAACACCGGCGGCAGCGGCAAGGGCATAACGCGCTTCAACACCAAGGGGAATTGGCTGCCGCGGTCGCGGCGGGACAATTGGATCTGGGCAACGACAGCGTCGCGCTCGTGCAGGAATTCATTCCCGCGCGCGGCGGCTTCATCACCCGCGTGGAGACCTTGGGCGGCAAGTACCTCTACGCCATCAAGGTGCACCTGAGCGGCGAGACATTTGACTTGTGCCCGGCGGATATCTGCCAGACTTCCACCGGACAAAGCCTGGAAAACGCCTGCGTGGTCGAGGCATCGAAGGCCGGGCTCAAAGTCGAGGGTTATGACGCGCCGGCCAAGGTGACTTCGGACATCGAGCGCATCGTGCGCGCCGCCGGCATCGATGTCGGCGGAATCGAGTACATCGTCGATGATCGGGACGGCAACATTTACTACTACGACATCAATGCGCTGTCGAATTTCGTGGCGGATGCGCCGCGGGTCATCGGTTTCAATCCGGTTGAGAATCTCGCCGACTATCTTCAGGACGAGGTGCGCCGTGCCGGGTAAAAAAGGAATTCGCTACGGTTACTGGATGCCGGTGTTCGGCGGCTGGCTGCGCAATGTGGAAGACGAGCACATGCAAGCCACCTGGGAGTACACCAGCAAGCTCGCGCGGCGCAGCGAGCAGATCGGTTTCGATCTTTCGCTGATCGCGGAACTCAATATGAACGACATCAAGGGCATCGACGCGCCCAGTCTCGATGCCTGGTCGACCTCCGCGGCGCTGGCGGCGGTGACGAAGACGCTGGAGCTGATGGTCGCCGTACGGCCGACGTTTCATTTGCCGGCGCTGTTTGCCAAGCAGGCCGCGAACATCGATCGCATCAGCAACGGCCGTCTCGCGCTCAACGTGGTCTCCTCGTGGTGGGAGCAGGAAGCCAAGATGTATGGCGTCGATTTCGAGCGCCACGATGATCGCTATGGCCGAACCTCGGAATGGCTCGATGTGGTGAATGGCGCCTGGTCGCAGAAGAGCTTACAACCACGCCGGCAAGTATTATCGCACCGAGAACACCGTGCTCGAACCGAAGCCGGTGCGCATCGCCAAGGCCGCCGATCTATGCCGGGCGGCGAATCGGAGGCGGCGAAGAATCTCATCGCGCAAAAGTGCGATGCCTACGTCATGCACGGCGATTCGCCGGAGCATGTCGCCGCCAAGATCGCCGACATGAGCGCGCGGCGCGAAAAATTCGGGCTTGGGCCGCATGCAGTTCGGCGTCGCCGGCTATGCCTTTACGCGCAAATCCGACAGCGAGGTGGCGCAGGAGGTCGAGCGCATTACCGACGTGAAGCAGAATGCCAAGGGCTACGCGAATTACCAGCAATGGCTGCAGGGCACGCAGCTCGAACAGAGCATGTCGATTCAGGAATATTCCGTGTCGAACCGCGGACTGCGCTCAGGGTCTGGTCGGCACCCCGCCGCAAGTGCAGGATCAGATCGGCAAATTCGAAGAGGTCGGTGTCGATCTTCTGCTGCTGCAATTCAGCCCGCAACTGGAAGAAATGGAAATATTCAGCGACAGCGTCATTCGCGCAATGGCGCTGAAGCGCAGACAGCTCCTAGGCACGCGTTGGCGCCGCAAATCTGAGCGGCCGCTGGCGGTGCGCTGCGGGGCCTTCGGCGACATGGTGCTGTTGACGGCGTTGATCCGCGTGCTGCACGCCGATTTCGCTCGCCCGTGGATATCGTGACCTCGGGACCCTGGAGCGAGCCGCTGCTGCGCGGACAGCCGGGAGTGGGCGAGATCTTCAGCGTGCGCAGCCGCAAGACACCGTACTGGCTGAGCGCGGATCAGCAGCGGGTGGTGCGGCACTTGCGCGCGCGCGGCGTCGGGCCCGACCTGGTTCTGCGACGGCAACGATGCGGCGCGGCCTCTTCTCGACGCGCGCCGGCATTCCGGACGAGCTACATCGTCGATGTCAAAGATCATCCGTTGCTGCCCGGCGAACATGCGACGCGAGCAATGGCGGCGCCTGGCGCAAATCATGCCGGCTGCTGTATCGTCGGTTCGCAACCGCTGTCGATCTTCGCAGCGTGCTTCCGGGCTGCCATCTTGCAAGTCAGCGCGACCCGCAGCGCGCCGATCTTGATGCGTGGCTGCGCGCGCGCGGTCTTGCCGAGCATGCCGTTGATCCTGGTGCAGATCGGCAACAAGCGCACGATGCGGCGCGGGCTCGCGCCGACTGGCCGTCAACAACAAATACTGGCCGAACGAGCGCTGGGCCGAGGTGCTGCGTATGCCTGCGCCTGCAGCATCCGGAGCATGCGATCGTGTTGCTGGGCACGGGCCCCGAATATG
Organism: uncultured Gammaproteobacteria bacterium; assembly: GCA_963787695.1. Taxonomy (GTDB): domain Bacteria; phylum Pseudomonadota; class Gammaproteobacteria; order Steroidobacterales; family Steroidobacteraceae; genus Bog-1198. The sequence continues at coordinate 1,605,843 of CAWBDX010000002.1, read as the reverse complement.
CAGCTCAACCAGGAAGTCGCGGCGCTGGCGAATATCGCCGGACTTCACAATGCCGCCGATGATCTGCCGATTCCGCGCCTCGTGGCGCTGCTGGAGCGCGCCGTCGGCCTGATCACCGTCGACTCGGGTCCCGCGCATGCCGCCGCCGCGGTGGGTTGTCCGCAGGTGGTGCTGTTCGGCAAGGCGCTGCCGTCGCTGTATCGCCCTTGGGGCACGGCCGGAGCGCCGAGTGCAGGTGCTGCGCGGCGAAATCGACGGCGAGCCAGACATGCTGGGCATCGAAACACGCAGTGTGATCGCAGCTTGGTCCAATCTGGAATTGCGCGCCGCTTAAACTTGACGCGCACCGAGCGAGTCGCGCACCGAGCGAGTCGCGCCTTAAATGGGTCCCCTCAAGCCGACGGGGCCGCTGCAGCCGGGGGGGTCACTGCAGCCGGCGGGGCGGATTTAGTGGCGGCCGCCCGTGCGCGCAGCATGTCCGGGCGTGACCAGCACCACGCCGCGCTTGGTCACGAAGAAGCGCTGGGCGTCGACGCCCAGGTCCTGGCCGATCTGCAGGCCGTCGGGAATGACGCAGTTCTCATCGAGAATGCAGCGCGTGATCTTGCAGCGCCGGCCGATGGTCACCCCCGGCAACAGCACCGAACGCTCGATGACGCTGCCGTCCTCGATGCGCACGTCATTCGACAGCAGCGACTGCTTCACGTAGGCGCCGGAGATGATGCAGCCGCCGGCCACCATGGAATTTACCGCCATGCCGCGCCGGCCTTCTTCGTCGAGCACGAATTTCGCGGGCGGCTGCTGCGCCTGATAAGTCCAGATGGGCCATTGATGATCGTAGATATTCAACTCCGGATCGAGCGCCACCAGCTCCATGTTCGCTTCGTACAACGCATCGACGTTGCCCACATCGCGCCAGTAATTCTGCGCGCGGGTTTCGACGTCATGGAAGGGATAGGCGAATACCCGCATGCGCGCTGATGGCGGGAGGAATGATGTTGCGGCCGAAATCGTGATTGCTCGACTCGTTGGCCGCATCGTCGGTCAGCAGTTTCTCCAGCCGGTCCATGCGCGATGACGTAGATGCCCATGGACGCGCGCGCCAAATTCTCCTGACCGATGATGGGATCCGGGTTTTGCGGCTTCTCGGCGAATTTGATCACGCGATTGGTGTCATCGGTGGTCAGGATGCCGAATTCGTTGGCGCGTTCGATCGGCACGTCCACCACGCCGACGGTGATAGTCCGCCTCGCATTGGTCGTGATAGGCGATCATCGGACCATAGTCCATCTTGTAGATATGATCGCCGGCCAATATCAGCACATGTGTGGGATGGTGCGAGCGAATGAAATCGAGATTCTGATACACCGAATCCGCGGTGCCGCGATACCAGTGAGCGCCGATTTGCTGTTGCGCGGGAATCAGCTCGACGAATTCGCCGAGTTCGCCGCGCAGATAACTCCAGCCGCGCTGAATGTGCTGGATCAACGATTGCGATTTGTACTGGGTCAGCACGGCGATTTGCCGGATGCCGGAATTGACGCAATTCGACAGCACGAAATCGATGATGCGGAACTTGCCGCCGAACGGAGTCGCCGGTTTGCAGCGATGCTGGGTGAGGGCCTTGAGGCGTTCGCCGCGGCCTCCCGCCATGATCACCGCCAGGGTGCCGCTGGTCAATCGGCTGACGTAGCGTCCGGTGTTATTGCGGGCAGCGTGTCGCATCATATTCCGAAGCCTGACACACTCGGCAAACGCCTGCACCTTTTCTCGCGGCCCTTTTTCAGTCGTTTGTTAGACTGCAATTAATGCCGCCGTTGAAGCTGTGTATTTTGAGTTCGGAGTTCGTGCCGTACGCAAAGACTGGCGGACTTGCCGACGTGGCGGGCGCATTGGTGCGCCATCTGCCGACGCTCGGACACGAAGTTCGCGCCTTCATGCCGCTCTACCCCGTCGTACGGCGCGACCATCCCGAGCTGCAGCCCGTCGCGGGGCTGCAACAAATCCCGCTAACCATTGGCACGCAATATGAATTCTCGCTGCAGACGGGCGACTTTCCCCGGCACCGATGCCCTCATGTACTTCGTCGATTGTCCGGCGCTATTCGACCGCAGCAGCCTGTATACCACCGACCCGGACGAACATCGGCGCTTCTTGCTGTTCACGCGTGCCGCTCTCGATAGCTGCCGGCGCCTCGAGTTTGCGCCGGATATTTTCCATTGCAATGATTGGCACACGGCGTTCGCGCCCTTGTTCTTGAAGACGCTGTACCACTCGGACGACTCGTTGTCGCGATCCAAGTCGCTGATGACGATTCATAACATCGGTTACCAGGGCATCATGGCCAGCTCCGCCGCCGCGAGACTTGGGATTGGGCAGGACGTCAGAGTTGGACCAGGGCGATCTGGCGCACGGCATCATCAACTCCCTGAAAACCGGCATCAAGTTCGCGGATCGGGTCAGCACGGTCAGTCCGACCTACGCGCACGAAATTTGCGAGTCACCGCTCGGCATGGGCCTGCAAAGCGCGCTGCGCTCGCGCCCCGATGGGGTGGTCGGGAATCTTGAACGGTGTCGACTACCGGGAATGGGACCCGCGCCACGATCCTCACCTCGCGGCGCATTTTGGGCCGCAAGATCTACGCGGCAAATCAACGAACAAGGAGGCGCTGAGCGCGAAGCTCAAGCTGAACATGTCAAAAGTCTTCGCCTCTGATCGGCATGGTGACCCGCCTCGCGGAACAAAAAGGCATCGATCTCTTGTTCGATGCCCTGCCGGCGCTGCTGCAGGCGCGCGAATTTCGGTTTGGTTGTTTTGGGCAGCGGCGAGCCGAAGTACGAGGCATTTTTTACGAGACCTGGCGCGGCGCTTCGCGGGCCGGGCAGCCTACGCTTCCGGGTTCGATGAACCGCTCGCGCATTTGATCGAGGCGGGTAGCGATATTTTCCTCATGCCTTCGCGCTATGAACCCTGCGGCCTGAATCAAATGTACAGTTTGCGTTACGGAACCATCCCCATCGTGCGCAAAACCGGCGGACTCGCGGATTCGGTGCGAACACTTCGACCCGAACACCGGCAGCGGCACGGGCTGCGTGTTCAATGATTACGATGCACCGGCTGTGCGCTGGGCGATCGAAACGGCATTGGATTGGTATGCCAATCCCGTCAGCTGGCGGCAGTTGATGCGAAATGCCATGGCGCAAGGATTTTTCTTGGACTCGGCAGATAGGCGAATACGATTCGCTGTACCGCAGCCTGCTGGGCCGCCGCTAATTGCCGCGCCTAGGGCTTCAGCTTGAGCAACGCGTAGCGCCGGCCATGGGGCAACGAGTAGCTGTGTGCAATTTCCAGCCCCGCTGATTGCCGCCAAGGCAGCGCCGCTTCGACGGCTGGCTCTCGCCCGGACAGCAAATCGAGACCTCGCGCACCCCCGGGCACCAGTACGAGGAAGAAGCTGTCCGGCGCTGCTGCCGCCAGCGTGCGCACCCGATCGATGCCGGCGGCATCAATCGGCCCGGGCACCCTGTCGACCGAGGTCCTCGCGTACATATCGATCATGGCGCGGGTGGTTTCATCCGGTGCCAGCAATATCAAGGGTCTGCCGCCGGCATCGTGTTTTACAGCAACGCCGATCTTCGCCAGGTCCTGCCAGCGGTCCACTTGACGGTATACCTGTGAGGCAGGCCCGATGAGTAGAGCGCAATAGGCAAGCAGCAGACAGCCCAGGGCGCGCGCGGCTCGATCGCGTGCCGCCGTCCACGCCGCCAGCGTGAGCACAATGGCTGCAGCTCCGCCCAGCGCCGAGATCAAGATGTAAGCGGCGCGACCATCCAGGTCCTGCCACGCATCGGCGCCGATCAGCGCCACTGCGGCAATCGCCACCGCCGCTGCCGCCAGCATCAGCGCCGCAGTGAGGTGCAGCGCCCGCACATCCCAGCGATCAAGTTTTTGCAGGATCTCCTGGGCCCAAGCGGCGAGCAGCAGTGCGATGCCGGGAAGCGCCGGCGCGAAATAAACATTGCGCGCCGTTGCTGCCATGGAAAGTATTACAAGAGACGGCAGGGAAGCGGCAACGGCAAAGCGAAAGGTGCGGTTGTCGTGATCCGCGTTACGGCGCTGCCATGCTCGCGCGATTGCCGCGATGACGAGCAGCGTCCACGGGAACACATACATCGGCAATTCGAGCAGGTATTTGCCCGGAAAATTGCGATGCGCTGATGCGTACTGCAATTCGGGGGGCGCATCGATCGCCGCGAAGCGGCCGACCAGATTGTTCCAAAAGAATACTTTCAAATGCGCCGGGCCGTCATTGCCCGCATACACGAACCACACCCAGGTGAGAATCATCGCCGCCTGCACCAGCAGCCCCACGTACAGCTCCCAGCGCAACAACTCGCGCCAGCGCTTTTCCCAGATGCTCAAGGTTAGAATGGCGAGCGCCGGCACCATCCAGGCCACGGCGCTTTTGCACAAAAAACCGAGGCCAAGTGCGGCATGCATCAGCAAGTAGCCGCGCAAGCGCTCACCCCTGCCCGGGGCATAGAAGCCGATGTAGGCGCCGAGCAGTGCCGCCGACACACTGGCGAGCAGCGGCGCATCGGTCGCCAGCCATATCGCCACTTGGTACGCGAGCAGGAAGGTGCTGATAGCCGCGGCTCCCACCATTCCTGCGAACCGGCCCGCGCTGCGCGCCCCGAGCATCCCCACGCCGAGCGCGGTGATCAATGCGTACAGCAGATTTGGCAGCCGCGCCGCCCACGCCTGCATGCCAAATAGTCTGACCGGCAGTGCCGCAAGCCAGTAAGTCAGCGGCGGCTTTTCGCAAAAGGCTTCACCCGCGAGCAGCGGCACCGCCTTGTCCGCCTGCCAGCTCATGCGCCAGGTGATATCCGCTTCGCGCGGTTCGTCCGGTGTCCAGTAGCTTCGAGCGAACATGCCGACGCCCCATATCAGAAGCAATGCGCCCAGCAGCCAGGCAAGCGGCGAGCGGAGATTCAAATCGCTCATTGTCTGCGTCGACATTTAAGACATCGTCAGCTAAACAGACGTCTCAAGCACTGCGGGCAGGCGCTTGGCCGACCAGCCGGTTGCCGTGTCGTATCCGAAAGCCAACTGTAAACACGAGAGCTCGCCATGCATCGGCCCGACGATCTGGATGCCGATGGGCAGTCCCCCGCCGCTGAATCCGGCAGGCGCGGCGAGGGCGGGGCAGCCGCTCATGGTGATGGGCAGTACGCATTTCATCCATTCGTGATAGGTCTGCATTTTGGTTCCGGCGATTTCCTGCGGCCAGTGCAGGTTGACGTCGAATGGAAACAACTGCGCCGTCGGCACAATGAAGTAGTCGTATTTTTCAAAGAACCGTCGCACCGCCTGATACCACTCGGTTCGCACCGCCATCGCCGCTGAGATATCGAAGGCGGTGAGCTTCAGTCCACTTTCCACCTCGAAGATGGCCTCGGCCTTCAAGAGCGCGCGCTTTCCAGGATCCTTGTAGTATGCGAGCAGGTTGCCGCCAGACAGCCAGGCGCGCAGCTTTAAGAATGCCCGCCACACGGATTCGAGCGGATAGTCCGGCTGTGCTTCCTCAACTGAGCAGCCCATCGACTCGAAGACCTTGATCGCGCTCCTGCAAACATCCAGCACGCCCGGTTCAAACGGCAGGTAGCCGCGAAAATCTCCCGACCACGCAAGTCGCTTGCCCTTGAGATCGGATTCCAATCGCCGCTGATAGACGCCGGCATCGCCAACCGAGGACAGCGGCACCCGGGAGTCGTAGCCCGCCTGCACCGAGAGCAGCATCGCCAGGTCGGGCACATTGCGCGCCATCGGGCCGACGACACTCATGGATGGGGAGAAGCCATCGTGCTCGCTTGCGGGCACGACTCCCATGCTGGTACGAAAACCAAAGACATTATTCCAGCCGGCCGGATTTCGGAGACTCCCGCCGAAGTCGCTGCCATCCGCGACCGGCAGCATGCGCAGCGCCAGCGCGACCGCGGCGCCGCCGCTGCTGCCGCCGGCCGATCGAGATTGGTCGTATGCGTTGCGCGTGGCTCCATACACCGGGTTGTAGGTGTGCGAGCCCAAGCCGAATTCCGGGGTGTTGGTCTTGCCGATGAAAACTGCGCCGGCTTTGCGCAGCCGCTCCACCATGATGCCATCCGCGTCCGGGACGAAGTTCTTGAAGATCGGCGATCCCATGGTCATGCGAATGCCTTTGACCGGCTCCAAATCCTTCACGGCCAGCGGAAAGCCATGCAGCGGCCCCATCAACTCGCCACGTCCAACCTGTCTATCCCGCTCTACCGATTGAGCAAGCAACTGCGCGCGGTCTTGCAAGGCCACGATGGCGTTAACCCGCGGATTGAGTTTCTCGATGTGATCGAGATAGGCGCTCATGACCTCGACGCAGGATACTTGCCGGGAGCGAATTGCATCGGCGAGCGTCACCGCATCCAGCATCACGATGCCGGTGGGCCGCGCCGTGGCCGACGCGTTGCGCGCAAACGATGGCGCCGCCGGACCGAGCGCCGCGCCCGCGGCAACGCCGGTCGCCAAACCCAGCAGCGATCGACGCTCGAGATTGGGGTCGTCTGAATCCGTCATCGGCGGCAAAGTCCTCCAGCCCTTATCGATGCCAGTAAAGAACTTAGCATGATCCCTTTTTTATCGGATGCCCACCGATTGGCAACACCCGCTGCGGACGATCTCAAATCAAGTAGGTAGTTTCCAGTAGTTTAGCTTCCCCTTCAGTGCGGATATCATTCGGCATGCTGTCAAAGCAGGGTGGGTGGTGGAATCGGGAAATTTAACTGGAGGGTCCGTCATGAGAAAGTTCTTAGGTGCTTGGCTTTTGGTCACTTCGCTCCTATTGCCGTCACTTCCTGCGCTTGCCGACAGCTACAGCGACACCGCAGCGCTCTTCAAGAACGCCGGCGCGAGCGGTGATTTTTTCAAGTCCAGCTACGGTTACGCGGTTTTCCCGACGATCGGCAAGGGTGGACTCGTCGTCGGCGCCGCTCACGGTACCGGCCGCGTTTACCAGAAAGGCAAGTACATCGGCGATACCTCGATGACGCAGTTGAGCGTGGGATTCCAGGCCGGCGGTCAGGCGTACAGCGAGATCATCTTCTTCGAGGATCAGCGAGCGCTCGATGAATTCACCTCCGGAAATTTCAGTTTTAGCGGAGATGTCAGCGCGGTGGCCATAACCGCGGGCGCCTCGGCGAGCGCCGGTACGGGGGGCTCCACGGCGGGCGCAAGCGGCGGCAAGAAGGACGCGACCACCTCGGGCAATTATCAAAAAGGCGTGGCGGTGTTCACCATTGCCAAAGGCGGCTTGATGTATCAGGCCGCTGTGGCCGGCCAAAAATTCTCCTACAAGGCAGCGGCAAATTAGCAGACCTTTTGGGGGAAGCGCCCAATTCAGTGATCAAGATGCCGTGCGCGGAAGGCTGGTATATGCTTCGCGTGCGCTAAACCGCGCGCTGTGATTCATGCCTTGGTGTCGATACGGGATAAAGGCAAATACAATGACCGTGAACATGAAAACTTCGCTTTTAGTCACGGCGCTCGGACTTGCGTCTGTCGCCGCAGCTCAAGCGCCCGCCGCACCACCGGTGCCGCCGCCGCTGGCGCCCGAGGTCAGCGATGTTGCGACCTTGCCGCCGAGCACACCGCATACTTTTTTCACGGGCCGGTTCCGGGCAGGAAGTTTCGTCATATTCGATGGCGATAACGGCAAGCTAGAGGGGCACATTCCCGCCGGCTACATTGCGAATCTCGCCCTCGCACCCGACAACAGCCAGTTCTACGTGGCCGAAACGTATTGGTCGCATGGGAGCCGCGGCACGCGCCAGGACCTGGTGTCGGTTTACGACGCCAAAACCCTCAATCTGGTGAAGGAAATCCCTCTCCCCGGGCGCGCGCTGGTGCTCAAAATGCAAAACTTCGACATCAGTGCGACCGGCGGACGCGCCTATGTCTACATCATGCTTCCAGCGGCTTCGGTGGTCTGGGTCGACCTGAAGAAGCAGGTTGTCGGCGGTACTGTGGAAATTCCCGGATGCGCCCTGGTGTTCCCCTGGGGTGAGCAGGGATTCTCCTCTTTGTGCGGCGATGGTTCTCTCGCCAACGTGACGATCCCGGAATCCGGGCCGGCCAAAATAACTCACAGCAAACCGTTCTTCGACGCCAACAGTGATCCTATTTTCGAAAACAGCTTCGTCGATCGCGTTACCGGAAAGGCGATTTTTTTGTCGTATACCGGGTTGGTTTACGAGGCGAAGCTAGGGTCCGACAGCGTTGTGGAGAAGCCGTGGTCAATACAGAAAGCGGCTGGGTTTGCGGCGGCCGGCACCGGCGTGCAGGAGTTGGCGTGGCGTCCGGGCGGAGGGCAGCTCGCGGCTTATCACAAGGCGAGCGGCAAGCTGTTCGTGCTGATGCATGCGGGGAATTATTGGACACATAGGCAGGGCGGGAGCGAAATATGGGTGCTCGATACCAAGAGCCATTCGCTGATATCGCGCTTCCAGCTGCAGCCCGTTCCCACCAGCGGCCTGGCAGAGGAAAGAGTGCCTTTTTACGAGGACATCGGCGTCTCGCAAGATCCCAAACCGCTGCTTTATCTGCTGAATTCCGACGGCAATGATGTGGTGCTTGACGCCAGCACGGGAGAACAACTGCGCAAAATCGAGTTCGCCGCCGGCAATTCGGTCGTGGTTCCCGGGAATTGATCCCAAATGAGTCCGGCGTTCTCGGAAGTGCAGATTGCGGTTAGAACCTTGATCGCGCTGGTGTACCTGACCGCGGCGATTGGGAAAATGCGCCACTGGCAGGTTTTCCAGGGCGTTGTCGCAAATTATCGTCTGCTGCCCGAAGTTTTGGTGGCGCCGTTTGCGTACTGCCTGCCGCCGTTCGAGGCGCTGCTCGGCGCGGCGCTGCTGTTCGGATGGCTGTCTCCCTGGGCGGAACTGGCGGCGGCGGCGCTGCTGTTGGTGTTCGCCGCTGCCATGGGCATCAATCTCAAGCGCGGGCGGCAGCACATCGATTGCGGTTGCTTTCAAAGTGTTTTGAAGCAACGCTTGAGTTGGACCTTGGTTGGTCGCAACGGCGTGTTGGCGCTGCTGTTGGGATTTGCTTTGCTGACAACTCGCGGGGCGGCCGATTTGGCTATGACGATGGATGGTCTCCTGGCCGGCGGCGTGCTGTTCGTCATCCTGCAAAGTCTCAATATATTGTGGGGCATCGTTCCCGCCTGGCGCCGGCCGCACGGCTTGGATTCGGGGGCCGCTCTGTGAGCCCCATGACCATCAGTCTCGGCCTGCTGTGGGTGGTCGTGATACTTCTCAGCCTAGCGGTTCTGGCTCTCGCTCGGCAGGTCGGAATCTTGCACGAACGCGTGGCTCCCGCGGGTGCGTTAATCCATGGGGCCGGTCCGGGAGTTGGCGAACAATCGCCACGTCTCGAAGTGCACGCACTGGCGGGCAATGCCATCACAGTCGGCAACAACCTGCCCGCCGGCAAGGCGCTGTTGATGCTGTTCGTTTCACAGACCTGTCCGATCTGCAAAAAATTGATTCCAATCGCCATGAATTTCTCCAAGAGCGAGCGGTTGGACGTGTTGTTCGTCGGCGATGCGGATCTCAGCGAGCAGCGGAAACTGATCGATCAGTTCGGCATTGACGACCACTGCTTCGTCAATGGATCCGAGATCGGCATGGCCTATCGGGTCGACAAACTTCCGTATGCAGTGTTGCTCGACGACCTCGGCGTGATCGCCGCCAAGGGGCTGGTGAATAGCCGCGAACATTTCGAAAGTCTGGTGATCGCCAAGGAAACCGGCTTCGCTTCCATCCAATCCTATCTTAAGGCTCGCACCGAGCCCGTTGAATGAAACAAGGAATACGTCCGTGCCGAAATCTCCTTTTGATGAACTGAGTGAGCGGCTGACCCGGAGGCTGGCCGGCTACTCATCGCGCCGCGGCTTCATCGCCAGACTTGGCATGGCGTTTGCGGCAGCGCCGCTGTTTCCGCTGTTGCCGGTTGCGCGCGCATCTGCCGCCGAGTCGCCCAAAACCGACTTCGAACGCAACGCCCAGGTGAAGGACGAGACCAAATGCAATTACTGGAAATACTGCGGCTCCGACGGCGTACTGTGCAGTTGTTGCGGCGGCGGATCGCATACTTGCCCTCCGGGTGCGGAGCCATCGCCGATTTCCTGGATAGGCACCTGCGTCAACCCTGAAGACAAGCGTTCCTATGTCATCGCCTATCGCGATTGCTGCGGAAAGCCCGCGTGTACGGCCGGCAAGTCATGCTGGTGCGACGGCACTGATCGTGATCTGCCCACTTACCGCTCCTCGCTCAACAACGACATCATTTGGTGCTTTGGCAATGCCTCGGCGACTTATCATTGCTCGACTGCGGCGTTGGTGGGGCTGGCCGGCTGAGCGTCGATGGCCCGGGTGCGTTGTGTTGATGTTTTTGCCCAACTACCATGGGCCGTTCCGCTGGTAGTGGTATTCGGTATGGTTCTGGCGGCAGATCTCAAGTCCGAAGCGGTCAAACCGTTCCGCCTCGTGCAGGGCGATTATCTCCTGAATTGCGGCGGCTGCCATGGTTTTAACGGCGTCTCCAACGCCAAACTCGTTCCCAGCTTGAAGGACCTGGTGGGCTTCTACCTTCGCACGCCCGAGGGCCGCGCCTATTTACCGCGGCTGCCCAATGTTGCATTTTCTACACTGAGTGATCAGAAGCTGGCTGCCGTGCTCAACTTCGTGGTATTTGAGATCGGCGGCAACAGTGCCCCGGTTGGAGCCAAGCCCTACGATGCCGTGGAGGTGGGCAGGTGGCGCAAGCAGCCCTTGAATGAAGTCGTACTGTCCCAATACCGTCTGCAATTAGTGGAAAATCTGATCAGTCAGCACCAGGCGCCGGCCGAGTTACGGATTTACGGGGTAGACCCCCGCGGCAACTGAACCCCCGCTTGGGGCTCACCGCGGGCCAAAGGCCCCATCGGTAGTTTCCGCAAAGAATGTGCTGCAAACACTCCGCTGCGGGGGCGGCACAGTGTTTATAATGAAAGCATCACTGCAGGGGGACCCCCGTGAAGACGTTGCCTAGACCTAGTAACTGGGCATCGGCGCCACCTAATTGGGTGCCGATGTTGATGTTTGTACTGACCCTAGCGGTCGCGCTGACCGTCGTGCCATGGTATGGCCTGACCCGGGGCTTCCATGCCGGCGCATGGGTCTGGTTTGTGGTGATCTTAAGTGCCAATGAACTGGCGATCACCTGCGGCTATCACCGGCTGTTCGCGCATGACACCTATGAAGCGCGTCCGGCGCTCAAGATCGTTTATCTGCTGTTCGGCGCCATGGCCCTGCAGAACAGCGCGCTGCTGTGGAGCGCGGGCCACCGCACGCACCACCGCTATATTGACGATCCACAGAAAGACCCGTATTGCGCGCGCCTCGGCTTTTGGTTTTCGCACATTGGCTGGATGCTGCACAACTATCCGAGCGGCGATCCGGATTTGAGCACCGTGCGCGATTTGCAGCGCGATCCTTTGGTCATGTGGCAGCACCGCCATTATGTGCCGGTGACGCTCGCCATGAACTTCGGCCTGCCGCTGTTGATTGGTTGGGCGAGCGGCGATGTTGTCGGCGTCTTTTTACTGGCCGGGGTATTGCGACTCGTCGTCAGCCATCATTTGACCTTTTGCATCAATTCCCTGGCGCACATCGTGGGGATTCAACCCTACACGGATGAGAACACCGCGCGCGATAACGGCATCGTGGCCATGCTGACCTTCGGCGAGGGCTATCACAACTTTCATCATATGTTTGCGCACGATTACCGCAATGGCGTGCGCTGGTGGCAGTGGGATCCGTCCAAGTGGCTGATCTTTGGCATGCAGTTTACCGGGCAGACCAAGCGTCTAAAGCGCGTTCCCTGGTTCAAAATCCAAAGGGCCATGCTCGACAACCAATTCCGGCGCGCCGAGCGCCAACTGGCTCGCCAGAGCGGCGGTGTTCACATCGAGCAATTGCGCAGGCGGATCACCGAGGAATATGAGTCTTTTCGCGAGGCCGTGGCCGCGTGGACCCAGGTTCGCGAACAGTGGCTGCATGAGGCCAAGCGCGCAATGAGCGAGCGCTGTGCGCTGCTGCAGAGTCGCCTCAAAGAACTGGAATATGGACTGCGGTTGCAATCCCGTCGGATGCGGGTGCTGAGCGCGCAACTGGGGTAGTCGGCGACTTCGGATATTGTCCCGTCCAGCGGGTTGAGGGTCGCGCGTATCCGGCGTCGTCATGATGTATGTCAGCTATCCCGCCTTGGACGCGAACGTTCGCATCAAGAAACTCCTGCCCATCGATACTTTCGTATGCCTGAGCGGCGCTTATCTTTGATACCGCAGCCTGGCTGGCACCGCGCCTGAATCTGTCGTTCGCTCGGGCTAGAAGACCGATGTAGGCTATGCACCCGATGAACGACAACTCGCACATGATTGCAGACACCACGCGGCGCATCTTTCGCGAGCTGGGGAACCCGCAATCGTTGAAGACCGACACAGATCGGCGGCGATTGTGGAGCGCGCTCGAAACCGCCGGGCTCACTCGAACCTGGATACCCGAGGCGCTCAATGGTTCCGGCGCCACCCTGGCCGACGGCTTCGAGGTCGTACGGATCGCCGGCGAGTTCGCGATCAGCGTGCCGCTCGCCGAATCGTTGCTTGGCGGTTGGCTTCTACAGCAGGCCGGGATTCCGACGCCGCCTGGGTCAGGCACCGTCGCGCCGGTCGATGTTCGCGACAGGATTACGGCCGGAGGCAACGATGCACTGTCGGGAACGGCGCGATCGGTGCCGTTCGCCAGGGATGCCACGTGGATCGTCGTCTTGGGCGCGCGCGAAGACCGCGCGTTTGTGGGGCTGGTCGACCGCAGCCTCTGCCGCATCCAGGAGCACGCCAATCTGGCGGGCGATGCGCGCGATGCAGTTGCCTTGCTCGATGTCGTGCCGAGCGCCATGGCGCAAGTCGCGATCAATCTCGACGCGCTGCTCTTGATCGGGGCTGCCGTGCGCTCCATGCAAATGGCCGGAGCGCTGCAGGCAATTCTAGATGTGTCCGTGGCATACGCAAACCTACGCGTCGCCTTCGAGAAGCCCATCGGCAAGTTTCAAGCAATTCAGCACAGCCTTGCGAAGCTCGCAGGCGAAGCCGCCGCGGCGCTCGCGGCGGCCGGCTCGGCGGCGGACGCCATTGCCTCGGCAGCGCAGTTCGACGAGGGGATATTTCTGGAAGTGGCGAGCGCCAAGATCCGGGTTGGCGAAGCTGCAGCGACTGGCGCGGCGATCGCACACCAGGTCCACGGCGCCATCGGATTTTCCCAGGAACATGTACTGCATCGCTATACGCAACGATTATGGGCGTGGCGGGATGATTTCGGCGGCGAGAGCTATTGGGCGGTAAGACTGGGACGAATGGTCGCGGGCAACGGCGCCGATGCGCTGTGGCCGATGCTGGCGGCGCGCTAGGAGACCGCAAGTGACCGCCATCCAAATCGATCCCATCCGTCTTTCTCCCGAAGCGCAGGCATTGCGCGCCGAAGTACGGGCGTTCTTGCAACAGGAATTCAACGCCGGCACCTTCGATCCGATCCAGGGCGCGATGCAGGCGAGATCAAATGCAGAATTCAGCCGCAAGGTGGGCGCCAGGGGATGGATCGGCATGACGTGGCCGAAGCGCTATGGCGGACGCGAGCGCAGTTTCCTGGAGCGCTACGTCGTCACCGAGGAATTTCGCGTCGCCAATGCACCGGTCGGTCTACATTTCACCGCGGACCGTCAAAGCGGTCCGATGTTGCTCAAGTACGCGAACGAACGCATCAAGGCGGATATCCTGCCGCGCATCACCCGCGGCGAATGCTGCTTTTGCATCGGCATGAGTGAACCGAATTCCGGATCGGACCTGTTCGCTGCGACCACGCGGGCGGAGCGCTGCGACGGCGGCTGGAAAGTGCGCGGAACCAAATTATGGACCACCGGCGCCCACCACGCGGATTATATGATCGGTCTATTTCGCACCTCGGCGTCCACCAAGGAGAATCGGCGCCACGGGCTGACGCAGTTTCTGGTTGATATGGCAGCGCCGGGCATTGCGGTGAATCCCATCCTCAACACCCTCGGTCAACATGAATTCAACGAAGTCGTGTTCGACGATATGTTGGTTCCGGACGACCACGCGCTGGGCGAGATTGACATGGCGTGGAAGCAGGCCACCAGCGAGCTAGCCTATGAGCGCAGCGGTCCGGAGCGTTTTCTGGAAACCGCCTACGTGCTTTTCGAATTGGTGCGCGTGCTGGGAAGCTCACCGGATGCGCGTGGCGCAGAGGGGATTGGCCGGCTGGTGGCGCAGGTGCACACGCTGCGGCGCATGTCCGTGTCGGTGAACGGTATGCTCGAAGCCGGCAAGGATCCGATGCTCGAAGGCTCCATCGTGAAGGACATGGGTACCGTCTGGCAGCAGCAGCTGCCGCACAAGGCGCGTGACCTCGCGGCGTTCATCGATGGCGATGCACACGATCGCGAGCGATTCGATGCGTTGCTCGCGCATGCCACGGCCATTGTTCCCAAGCTCACGATCCAGGGCGGCACCAGCGAAGTGCTGAGGGGAATCATCGCGCGCGGATTGGGATTGCGCTGAAGCTCAGGGCCCGAGCGCGGATTTTTCACCACAGCCACGGAGGCGCCATGCCAGTACCAGGATCGTTTCAAGATATAGGCGTCGAACTCAACGAACATGTCGCGACGGTGAGCTTAAGGCGGCCGCCGCATAATTTCTTCGATGCGCAGCTTATCGGCGAGATCGCGTCGGCTTTCGAGGCATTGGACGCCGATGCCGGTTGCCGCGCAATCGTATTGTCCGCCCAGGGAAGGTCGTTTTGTGCCGGCGCGAACTTCGGCGGCAATGATGCCTCGGCGGATGCTGGCAGCCGCGACGCGAGCACCGCGCAGTTATATCGCGCGGCGCTGCGGCTGTTTCGCACTGCCAAGCCGGTCATCGCTGCCGTGCACGGTCCGGCGATTGGCGGCGGTTTGGGACTCGCGCTGGTCGCGGACTTTCGCGTAACCTGCGCCGAGGCGACCTTTAGCGCCAACTTCACCAAGCTCGGATTTCATCCCGGATTTGGCCTCACCGTGACGCTGCCGGAGCTCATCGGCAAGAACGCGGCGGCGTTGCTGTTTCTCACCAGCCGGCGCATCAAGGGCGAGGAGGCTCATCGCATCGGATTGGCGGATGTCTTGGCGGCTCAGAGCGAGGTGGGTAGCGCCGCGCATTCGCTGGCCCGCGAGATTGCGGTCTGCGCGCCCTTGGGGGTGGTGGCGACACGGGCAACGATGCGCCAAGGACTGGCCGATCGAATCGCCGCCGCCACCGAGCGGGAACTGGCACAGCAAAGCCGCCTGCGCAGTACGCAGGATTTTCAAGAGGGCATTCGTGCCAGCATTGATCGCAGGGAGCCGAGGTTCGAGGGGCGATGAATAGGGACTGGCTAATGAGCGGCGCTCTTTTGCTGCTGCTCTGCGCTTTGTTCTTGATCTCCCTGCTGGCCGGCCGCGTATGGTTGCCCGCCGGGGATGTGTGGCATGGGTTGTGGTCGCCCGATCAAAATCTTGCCGCAACCATCGTCACCCAGCTGCGTCTACCCCGCGCCGTTTTGGCGCTCGAGGTCGGCGCGGCCCTCGGCCTTGCGGGCGCCGTGCTGCAAGGCGTGACGCGGAATCCTTTGGCGGAGCCCGGATTGCTCGGAGTTTCAGCAGGCGCGGCGCTGGGCGCGGTGATCGCGGTTTATTTTGGCATGGCAACGCATTTTATGGCCGCCGCGCCGCTGCTTGGACTCACCGGCGCACTGCTGGCCAGCATGTTGACCTTCGCAATAGGCCGCGGCGGCGGTACGATAACCCTGGTTCTCGCGGGCGCAGCGGTATCCGCGCTTGCGGCGGCGGGCATCTCCTTGGCACTGAACCTGGCACCCAATCCGTACGCGGCATACGAGATCATGACGTGGCTGATGGGTTCGCTGGCGGATCGCAGTTGGGTGCACGTGCTGCTCGTGACGCCATTCATCCTATTGGGATCGGTCATGCTGTCATTCACCGCCCGCGCGCTGGATGCTCTGGCCTTGGGCGAAACCCAGGCCCAGAGTCTGGGAATCAACCTGCAACGGCTGTACGTGCTGGCGGTATTCGGCACGGCATTGGCGATCGGCGCCGCCACCGCGGTAACAGGGATCATAGGCTTCATCGGACTCGTGGCACCTCACGTGGTGCGGCCGCTGGTGGGCCATCAGCCGAGCCGCGTGCTGCTGCCCGCGGCGCTGTCCGGGGCGCTGCTGCTGCTGCTTGCCGATGTGGGAACGCGGTTGATTCACGCCGGCGGTGAAATGAAACTTGGAGTGCTGACCAGTTTGATTGGCACTCCGTTCTTCTTTTGGCTCGTCGTGCGGCTGCGCAAGATGGCGCCGTGACGAGCGCGGCGCGGATCGCCGGCGATAAGTTTGGCCAGTGAAATTACGCAAGGAGAAATTTTGTGACAGAGCACATTCTGGTGGAGAAGGCCGAGAAACTGTTGGTGCTGACTCTCAACCGGCCGGAGAAGAAAAATGCCCTGACGCGGGCCATGTACAAAACGCTGGCGACGGAGATTGCAAACGCGGATACCGACCCTGATGTCCGCTGCATTTTGATCATGGCCAACGGCGACATGTTCACGGCGGGAAACGATTTGGCCGATTTTGCCGCCGTCGGTGCCGCCGCTTCGGCGCCCAAGCCGGAGGATGGAAATCCGCTGCTGCCCGCCCTGGCCCGCTCTCGAACGCCGATTGTCGCGGCCGTCAACGGCCGCGCCGTCGGCATCGGCACCACCATGCTCCTGCATTGCGATATGGTCTTTGTGGCAAACGACGCCTCACTGATCACCCCATTTGTGAATCTTGCTCTGGTACCCGAGGCCGCTTCCAGCCTGCTGATGCCGCTGCGCATCGGTCATGTGCGGGCGTTTGAGATGTTCGTGCTCGGTGAGCCCGTGCGTGCCGAGCAGGCAGTGAGCTGGGGAATTGCGAACCGCGCGGTGCCGCCGGCCGACCTGCACCGCATCGCGCGCGCCGCCGCCGTTGCCATCGCGGCGCGCGCGCCCGCGGCGGTCGTTTTGACGAAGTCGCTGATGCGCGATGAGCAGACCATGCTGGCGCGAATGAGCGAAGAAGCCGCGCACTTTGGGCGCCAGCTCAAAACCGCGGAATTCAAAGAGGCCTTCACGGCGTTCGCGGAACGCCGGGCGCCGGATTTCAGCAAGTTCGGGTGAAGTACTGTGCTTAGCCTGCGGCTGTCGACTCTGGGTGTGCTGCTGGCCCTGGCGCTGGCCATTGCGTGTCCGGCACCGGCCGAATCATCAGGTCCGCAGCGCGTGATGTCGCTCAGCATGTGCACCGATGATCTGCTGCTCGATCTACTGCCACCGGAACGCATCACATCGGTCACCTATTATGCGCGGGACCCGAGCATTTCCTACGTCTGGCCGCAGGCCGCGAAGGTGGCGATCAATTCGGGCAGCGTCGAGGAAGTGCTCGCGGAAAAGCCCGATCTCGTGCTGGCCGGCACCTACACCACGCCGGCGACCCGGTCGCTGCTCAAGAAATTTCACATGCCGTTGATCGAAGTGGCGCCCGCCGTTGATTTCGATCAGATCCGCGCGGTTACCCGCCGCGTGGCGCATGCGCTCGAGCGCGATGCGGTTGGCGAAGCGCTGATTGCAAAAATGGATTCGACGCTGCGGCAATTGGCTGCCACCAGACCTTCGCGGACTATTCGCGTCGCGGCCTGGGGCGAGGGCGGATCGGCTCCCGGCAAAGGTACATTATTCGATGCCATTCTCACGGTGGCGGGAGCCGTGAATGTCGCAGCGGCCGGCGATGCCGGACCCTACCTGTCGTTCGGCATGGAGCAGTTGATCATGGCACACCCCGACGTCATCGCCTACGCCAGCAATACCACCGACACTCCCGGACTGAACGCCGATATGGCGCAGCACCCGCTCATTCTCAAGCTTTACTCCGGGCGCACAGTCACCTATCCCGGCGCCTTGTACAGCTGCGGCGTGGTGGAGAGCGCGGATGCCGCCGTGGCGCTGCGCGCCAATCTCCTGCAAGCGGTGCGCGGCGGATCATGACCATTCTCAATGCAGCACAAGTTTCCGTGCGCCGTGGCCGGCGCATCATTCTCGACAACGTCTCACTGCATGCGGAGTCCGGGGAATTCATCGCGGTCATCGGCGCCAACGGCGCCGGCAAGTCGACGCTGTTGTCGGTGCTCGCCGGACTGCTCAAACCGGATACGGGAACGGTGACCCTGGACGGCACTTCGATTCATCAACTCTCGGGGATGAAATTGGCCCGCCGCCGGGCGTATTTGCCGCAAAACCCGCGCTGCGAATGGCCGATTGCGGTGGAGCGGTTGGTGGCGCTTGGGCTTACTCCGACGCTGCCGGCGTTCGGCGGATTACCGCCGAGCTTCGGACCTCTCATCACGCAGGCGCTGCAGGCCTGCGATCTGCTCGCTCACCGCCACCAACCCGTGACCACGCTGTCGGGTGGAGAACTCGCGCGCGCCATGCTGGCCCGGGCCCTGGTTGGCGATCCGAACGTGTTGATCGTGGACGAACCCATCTCCGGCCTCGATCCCAAACATGCGCTCGACACCGCTCTGCGGCTGCAGGGATTGGCGCAGGGCGGCAAGCTGGTGATTGCTTCGCTTCACGATTTGACTCTCGCGGGCCGCTATGCGAGCCGTATTTTTGCTCTGGTCAATGGCAGTGTGCAGGGCGACGGGCCCACGGAAGCAACACTGACACCCGCGTTGATACGCTCCGCTTTCGATGTGAACGCATGTATTTCCGGAAGTCACGGCAGCGTCTATGTGGACTATGTTGGAGCCTCTTAGGACGCAAGCGTGTCGCGCGATCGCGCCCGATCACTGCGGCGGACCCGTAATCGTGGTGAACGCCGCCGTGATCAACAGCACCGCGCCGCCCAAAACCATCTCTGCCGTGATTGATCGTTTGAGGCCGCTGATGGCGCTCACATCGCCTCTCAACAATCGAGGCGTGAGATTGAGCCTGTTCAGCGCGGCAATACTCAAGAGAACGGCGACAGTGGCCAACTTGCCCACCAGCATCCAACCGTAGTCGCTGCTCCAAAATTTGGCCGCGTCGTCGATCAATAGCCACAGGAGCATGGCGCCCGCGGCGATAAGTGCCGCCACCACGCCGAGCGCCGCTGTCCCAAACCGCGCCGCAATCGCTCCGATGTGCGCACCGTTTCCGGCGCGCGTGACGATCAACAATGGCGCCAACGCGCCCAGCCAAAAAGCGCCACCCAGGAGGTGCAGGCACAGGACGAAAGTGGCCAGGGTGTTCGGCCGCAACGCGTGAATATGCCCGACCCATGCGAATGAGGTTGCTGCCAGGATCGCGCCGATGATCGCCGGCGCTTGAAAGCGGCGGGTCGTCGAGAGAGCAAACAGGGCACAGATCAAGCCGGCGAACCGAAGTCCAGTCGCGCGGCCTTGGCCTGCGCGAAGCAGCATGCCGATGAATGTACTGTCGAACATGCTCGCAAGATCGCCGCCCATCGACGCCGCAAGCAGCAGCGTGGTCGCGACGCTGGCGATCGCCGCCGTGGCCAATGAGGCGCCGAGCAATCGCCGAATGTGGGTGCGCTCCGGGTTTTGCAGAAGACCGTCGCTGTAGGCGACAAAGAAAACGCAGCCGGCGGCGGACAGGGTGGTCGCATAGGTCAGCGCCTTGGCTAGCAGTGCCGCGATGTCCCATCCACTTACCGGCACGTTCAACGCCTCAGTGAAGCGCGTCTACCCGCCAATCGAGAAGGAAAAAGTGCCTTTGGTGACGTGGCCGTCGTCGGCGGCCACCGCCGTCCATTGCACCGTGTACTTGCCCGGGACAAGTCCGGGCAGCGGCAAAGTAAATGATTGGCTCGCCTTGGCCGATTTATCGATTGGGATCGAGATTTCCTTGCCTTCGCCGATGACTACGAGCCGCGCCAGTTGCGCCGCTTCACTGAAGTTGAGCGTCAGCGTTTTGGGCACCTGGGTCAGCTGAGCATTGTCCGCCGGTGTGGAGCTTTGCAGTTTTGCATGCGACAAACAGGGGCCGGCCGCCAGAGCGCCGCTCAAGGCAAACGCCAGGCACGAATTCTTGAACATGGTTGGCAATCCTCATCTAAAGTCGTGCCGGCAATATACGCCGATTGCCCCTTACTCCCCGATGAAATTATAGTGCCGCTGCCAACTCCGCCCTCGGCGGCATCCCACAAGAGTCTCGCCGGGGCGGATATTTAGGGAGACGATACAAATGATTCTGTATGGCTACAACTTGAGCTCGGCATCGTACCGGGTGCGCATCGCCTTGAACCTGAAGAAGGTGCCGTACACATCGGTGCTGAAGAATTTGCGGGCCGGCGAACACCGCTTGTCGGACTTTTTGCGCATCAACATACAAGGCTTCGTGCCTGCACTGGGATTGGACGATGGCGCCGTACTGACGCAGTCGGTGGCCATCATCGAATATCTCGATGAAATCTACCCCGCGCCGCCGCTGTTGCCGGCCGAACCGCTGGCCCGCGCGCGGGTACGCGCGCTGACACAGGCCATCACCAGCGATTTGCATCCGCTCAACAACTTGCGGGTGCTGCGCTATCTGGAAGATGAATTGACTCTGGACAAGGCGACACGCGATGCCTGGTATCGTCACTGGGTGGAGGTGGGATTCGATGCACTGGAGCGCTGGCTGGTACGAGACGCAGCGACCGGACTATGCTGCCACGGCAACTTTCCGACGTTGGCGGACATTTGTCTGGTGCCGCAGGTTTTCAATGCGCGGCGATTCGCGGTGGATATGAATCCTTATCCGCGAATCTCGGGGATAGACGCAGTATGCAGGGAACTGCCGGCATTTCGCGGCGCAGCGCCGGAAATACAGCCATGAAATTTGCCCACGCGCGAGTGACGCGTCCGCATCAGGAGTTGAAATGACGCCCGAGATTCGAGCATTTGAATTTGCATTGGGACTGTTCGCAGTTCTCATCGGTCTCGCGGTAGCCGATGTAGCCACGAGCTTCCACCGGCTCATGCGAAACAGAACGAAGGTGAAATGGGACCCGCTTGCTCTGGTGGCGGCTCTCTATTCGCTTCTTCTGGCGGTTGGTATGTGGTTCGATCTCTGGGGAGTGCGACATTTCGAGGAGGTCAGGCACTTCGTGTTTTATCTTGCGATCGTTGCACAACTATTCGTGCTTTTCCTGATTGCGGCGGCGAGCTTGCCGGACGATGTCGAATCGTCGATCGATTTGCGTGAATACTATGCCGGGAATCGCCGCTACTTTTGGTTTCTTGTGTCCCTCAATCAGCTGGCCTACCTAGTGCTTGGTATCTACTTCACGAGCTCCATTTTTTCCCGGCTGTCGCCTTTACAAATGGTACAAGCGGCTATTACGTTGGGCGCGTCGTTCATCGTCTCGCTGGTGCTGTTGGCGGTAAAGTCGCGCGGCGCGCACTACGTCGGGCTGGCACTGCTTTTTTTGATAACTCTCTTTCATTATTGGACGATGAAAATCAATTGAGCACCGGGCAGGCTTACGAAGCGCCGGTCGCTGCAAATGAGCAACGCAGAAACAGCAGTCGAGTGCCGCGCCGCGCATCGATGAGCGTGCCCCAGAGCGGGTCGCGCGGCGCAAACGTCTTTCCCATCACCAGGCCAAGCCGCTTGTCGGGGATGCCCCGGCCCGCAATTTGCGGCGCAAGTGTCAGAAATTGCTCGTCCATGAGGCGTTCGCTGTAGAACGTGCCCAGCAGTCGCGGACCTCCTTCGACCAGGATTCGCCTGCCTGGATTTTCGCGGCTCAGTTCTTCGAGGATGGCGCCGGCCGAAATCTCGCCGCCGCGCGGCCGGAGCACGCGAATCTGCACGGAATCCGGCACCCGTTGTTTGTTCAGGCGCTTGACGCCGGCGGCCGTGGTCATGATCAATGCGGGCACCGAATGGGAAGCGAATACCGGCAGGCGCAGGTTGAGTCCACCGCTGGCGCTGACGACCACGTTGAGCGATGGTTGTCGTTTGAGCAGCGCCTTTTCCAGGCGATGGTAATCATTCGCGAGTTCCGGACAGATTGCCTGTGGCGTCCACACGTGACGAGGGTCGGCCTCGAGCGTGCCGGAACCTACGATCACGACGTCGGCCGCCGCGCGCAGCAGCCCCATCACCATGCGATCCTGAGCGCTGAATCCGCTGATGTCGCCGCCGCCGCTGTGTCCCTTTGTTTGCAGTGACACGACACCATCCAAGCTGCTGACAAAATTGCTAAAGACGTGGAACCGCGAGCGCGGCAGCGGCATGCGCAAGGTTCCGTACAAACGCGCCAGTTTGGACGGCAGCGGCAGCTTGGGGCCGCGCCCCGACTCAAACAGTGTCTCGAGCGCCACAATTTGCGGGTGTTGATCTCTTCGAGTCATCGCAGCTTTCGGTCGTCGGCGCTCCTTGGATACGCTATCGTAACAATATGTGTGATGGCCGCGGGCCGACGAGCATGCCTTTTTTGGGACGAATGATGTCGATGAAATGGTTCGGCCAACTGTTCGGCATCGAAATGCAGCGCCGACTGGCGCCAATTGCGCTGGCGGCCTCGGTACTCGTAGCATCGTTCGGCCATGCGCAGGAGCCCGTCGCAGCGCCCGCGCTGCCCGATGCCACCGCTGAACTGGCGGACTCCGCGGGCTTGCGCGCCACCGTCTTCGGTACTCCGCCGCAGGACATGGCCACCCTGCCTGACAAGGTGCCGCTCTCCGAAATCAACATCACGCTGCCCTGGAGACTTGCCGGTACCGGATGTCCTCTGGTTCGATGGCAAGTTGCGCGTTTGGCTGTCCGCGCAAAAGAAGCCGGCGCCGTTGGCCATCGTCATCTCCGGCACCGGCAGCGATGGCAATACCGGCAAACTCGCGCTGCTGCGCGCCGTGCTGTACGAGGCGGGCTATCACGTGCTCACCATGCCGTCGCCGACCTTTCCTGGATTCATCGTATCGGCATCCAGCACCGGCGTAGCCGGCGATTTGATGCAGGACGGCCATGATCTGTATAGCGCCATTGCGGAGATTCTGGCGCATTTGCCGCGCAAGATTCGAATCACCGACGTCGATGTGCTGGGCTACAGCTTGGGGGGCGCCAACGCCGCCATCGTCAAATCGATCGATGCCACGGAGGGAAAACTCAAGGTCCATCGCGTGGTCATGATCAATCCCCCGGTCAGCCTGTTCTCGTCCGTCGGGCGCCTCGACCAGCTTTTTGCCTTGACCATCGGCAATAGCGATGCGGACATCGAACTTCTGTATCGCAGGCTGTACGCGCAGCTCGCGAATCTCTACCGCGCATCGGATCGGCTCGAGATAGACGAGAACTTCCTGCTGAGTGCGGCTGCGACGACGCTAAAGACCGATGCCGAGTTCTCCGCCGCAATCGCGCTGTCGTTTCGCATCGACCTGATCGATATGTTCTTCGTCGGCGACCTGTACGCCAAGTCCGGAGTCGTCATCGATCCTGAGCATCCTCCGAAGGTGGGTGATTCGCTCGACGACATCCAGCGCATGCTGCGCGATCAACCGTTCGCCGATTACTTTACCAAGGTTTTCGCACCTTACTATCTGAAGCGCCGCCCCGATGCGACCAGCGCGTCGCTGATCGCCGCCAACCGTCTCGACATCATCGGCGATGCCCTGCGCGCCGACGGCGACTACTACGCGCAAACCAGCAGCGATGATTTGATCCTCGACAAGCGCGAGCTCGCATGGCTGCAAGATACCCTGGGATCGCGAATCGTGGTCTACGATCACGGCGGACATCTCGGCAACCTGGGGGACCGGCAGCAGGTTGCCGACATGCTGGAGATGCTGGCCGGGCGTTGGCCGCAGGGTGGAAAATGAAGCCAGCGGTTTTCGTGCTCGCGGGGATGCTCACGCTCGGCGGCTGCGCCTCGCCACTCGCCACCATTCGCACCGTCCCGGACGATACGCCCGCGGCCGACAATGCCGCAGCCACCGCCAATGCGACGACCTTTGCCGAGGCCGTCGCCACGGAGTCTGCAGTTGCCTCTGCGCGGAACCCGCGAGAGGCGCTGCCGCTGGTGACGCCCGAGGATGCGCCGCCCATGACTACCTATGATCCTTGGGAGCGTATGAATCGATTCACCTACCGGTTCAACGCACGCTTCGATGAAGCAGTTTTTTTGCCGGTGGCGAACACCTATCGCCGGGCGCCGGCGCCGGTTCGCGAGGGCATCCACAATTTCTTCGGCAATCTTTCTGAAATTGACAGCGTGATCAACCACACCCTGCAGGGGCGGCTCAAGTATGTGATGCGCAGTTTGGAACGCTTTGTGATCAACAGCACCATCGGCTTCGGCGGTCTGATCGATGCCGCCACCAAGCTCAAACTGCCGCCTGCCCCCACCGGCTTTGCCACGACTCTCGCCAAGTGGGGCATGCATCCCGGTCCGTACCTGGTGATCCCGTTTCTCGGACCGTCAACGCTGCGCGGCGGCGTTGGCTTTCTCGCCGACTACGGCACTTCGTACGAAATCAACGTGGCTGGTTTTTATCGTGGCGATGTTTCATGGGGACTCGGCGTTACCAATGCCGTCGATCAGCGCGCCAATGTCGACTTTCGCTACTATTCCAGCGGCTCGCCGTTCGAGTACGAAAGGATTCGCTTTTTGTACGTCCGCAAGCTTTTGATCGAGGACGCCGGCCTGCATTCCCATGCGCCGGGTGTCAAATCGCAGGCCGAGGAACCAGCCGGCAAGTAAAGGCGGGTGCTCCGGCAAGCTTCGAGAATCATTGCTCATCGACCTCCGGATACATCGAGAATGGCCCCCGTGGTATACGAAGCGCCATCGCTCAAGCAGCCAAACGATTGCCGCGGCGACTTCCTCGGGACGTCCCGGGCGGCCCATCGGGGTGGTTGCGCCGAGACGTTGTGCGCGGTCCGGCTGTCCGCCGCTGGCATGAATGTCGGTTTCGATCAGTCCCGGACGAACCGCATTGACCCGCACGCCTTGAGGCGCCAGTTCCTTGGCCAAGCCAATCGCCAATGTGTCCAAAGCCGCCTTCGAGCCGGCATAGTCGACGTATTCGAATGGCGAACCCAAGCGGCTCGCCGCGGAGGAAATGAGAACTACCGCGCCGCCGCTGCCGCCGCGATCCTTCGACAGGCGGCGAGCGCTCTCGCGGGCGCAGAGGTATGCTCCGTAGACATTGACCTCGAACACCCGTTTCAGCCGCGCGCTATCCATGTCGGCCAGCGGCATCGACGGCGCGACGATGCCGGCATTGATCACGACGCCATCGAGGCGGCCCAGCCTCGATTGCGCGGCGTCGAACATCGCAACAACATCGGCCTCTACCGCGACGTCGCCTTGCAACGCCAATCGCATGGCCGCCGGCGGCCTGCACTTCGCGAACGCTCTGCTCGGCAGTGGCTCGTCGCCGCACATAATTGAGCGCCACGCTCCAACCTTGGCGGCGCATTTGCAGCGCCGTGGCGCGGCCGATGCCGCGCGTGCCGCCGGTTACGAGAATGGTTTTCATCGGTATCTCTGCGCCGCGGTTCCTGGATAATATCAAGCTGTGCGAGTGACACGCATCGAACACGTGCAATTGGCCATGCCGGCCGGCGGCGAAGATCTTGCCAGGAATTTCTATCAGGGAGCATTGGGTATTGCGGAGACGCCGAAGCCGGCCCATCTTGCGAAGCGCGGCGGATGCTGGTTCGAGAGCGGCGATTTCAAGATCCATTTGGGTGTCGAGGCCGACGTTCAGGCCGGCGCGCAAAGCCCATCCTGGCCTTCTTGTCGACGGACTTGTCCTGCACTGCAGCAGAAACTGAGGTCCCTGGGGTATGCGCTTAAAGGAAGACGAGCCCCTCGAAGGCTACCAGCGGATCTATGTCGACGATCCCTTCGGCAATCGCATCGAGCTGATGGAGCCGTCACTAGTCGACTGCGCCGCTGCGCAAGAAACTCGCCGACAGATTCTCGCCGTGTGGCTTTTGCCCGGCCTGCGCGCGATGGATTCGGGCGCGCCCTGCGCGACGATGCGGCCGCCGCCCGAGCCGCCTTCGGGCCCCAAATCGACGATCCAATCCGCTTCCGCCATGATGTCGAGATTGTGCTCGATCACGACCAGGGTATTGCCGGCGTCGACCAGCCGATGCAGAACGCGCAGCAGCTTTTCGACGTCCGCCATGTGCAGGCCCACCGTCGGCTCGTCGAGCACGTAAAGAGTGTGCTGTCCCTCGCGGCGCGCAATATCCTGTCCGAGCGCATCGGTGCGTACCTTGGCAAGTTCGGTGACCAGCTTGATGCGCTGGCTCTCGCCGCCCGACAACGTCGGGCTGGGCTGGCCCAGACTCAAGTAGCCGAGCCCGACATCGGCGAGCAGGCTCAACGGGATGGTGCACGCTGCGCTGCGCGGCGAAGAACTCCAGCGCGTCCTCGACGCTCATCGCGAGCATCTCGCCGATGTTCTTGCCCTTGAACAGAATGCTCAAGGTCTCCGGATTGAATCGCCTGCCGCCGCAGACGTCGCACAGCACTTGCACGTCCGGCAAGAAGCTCATCTCGATGCGCTGCATTCCCTGCCCCTCGCAGGCCTCGCAGCGGCCGCCGGCGGTATTGAACGAAAAGCGGCTGGCGGTGAAGCCACGCATGCGCGCTTCGGTGGTGTCGGCGTAAAGGCGGCGAATGGAATCCCAAAATCCGATATAGGTCGCGGGGCAGGAGCGCGGGGTTTTGCCGATGGGAGTCTGATCGACCTCGAGCACGCGGCTGATCGACTGCCAGCCGGTGATGGCGTCGCATCCCTGAAGCGTCACGTCGGCTGTGCGCGCGCGCATCGGCGCCGCTCGGCCGCGCCAACAATCGTCTTCAAATTGGCGAGCAGCACGTCGCGCGCCAGAGAGGATTTGCCCGATCCCGACACGCCGGTGATCACGGTCAATCGTCCCAGCGGAATGCGCGCATCGATGCTGCGAAGATTGTGCAGGGCGGCGCCGCGGATTTCGATCATGGGCGTCTCGCGCTCGATCGGCGCGGCGCCGGGAGCGGGAATGCTTCAGCGGCGCCGCAAGACAGCGGCCGGTGGCGGAGTTGCCGAGGCGCGCGAGCTGCGCTGCCGTGCCTTGCGCCACCAAGCTGCCCGCCGCGAGTTCCCGCGCCCGGGCCCAGATCGATCACATGATCGGCGCGGCGAATCGTGTCTTCGTCGTGTTCGACCACGACCAGCGTATTGCCCTTGGCGCGCAGCCGATCCAGAGTATCGAGCAGCGCGACGATTATCGCGCGGATGCAAGCCGATGGTGGGCTCGTCCAGCACGTAGCACACGCCCTGCAGATTCGATCCCAGCTGCGCCGCCAGGCGAATGCGCTGCGCCTCGCCGCCCGAAAGGTCGGGGCGGCGCGATTCAATTGCAAATAGCCCAAGCCGACGTCGCACAGGAAGGTGGTGCGCGCGGCGAGTTCGGCCAACAAATCGCGCGCGATGTCGCGTTCGCGGCCGACCAACTTTAGCTTGCGAAGGCCGGCGGAGAACTCCTGCACCGGCAAATCCGTGAGCGCGGCGATCGATTGGCCGCGGAACAGCACGTGCAGCGCCACCGGATTGAGACGCTGACCTGCGCATCGCCGGACACATGTCCGAGCGGCGCTTCCGTGTCTTCGCGCCACGCCGATTCCTCGCCGCTTTGCTCGGCATCGAATTGCGGCAATTGCAAGCCGGTGCCGAAGCAGCTCTTGCACCAGCCATGCTTGGAGTTGAAGGAGAACAACCGCGGATCGAGTTCCGGAAAGCCGGTGCCGCAGTTCGGGCAGGCGCGCTTGGTGGAGAACACGCTCGAAGCGGATCGCCTCAGTCAGCACATGCACCACGCCGCGGCCGTGCTCCAATGCCGTGTCCAGCAGTTCTGCGCAACGCGGCCTTCGCCGACGCGCTGACCTTCAGCGTCGCCACCGGCAGTTCGATGTTGTGTTCGATGAAGCGGTCGAGGCGCGGCCACTTCGCCGTGGGAATCAAGCTCGCCGTCGACGCGCAAATGCGCGAATCCCTTGCCGCGCGCCCACTTGGCGAGCGCCGTATACAGGCCCTTGCGCGCGACGATCAGCGGCGCCAACAGAGTGATGCTCTTGCCGCGATAACCTTCGCAGCAGGCGCAGCCGCGATCGCATCGGCGGATTGCGGTTCGATCCGGGCATTCGCAGGCCGGGCAGTATTGCACTCCCAGCTTCACGTACAGCAGGCGCAGGAAATGATAGATCTCGGTGAGCGTCGCCACCGTGCTCTTGTGTCCGCCGCGGCTGGTGCGCTGCTCGATCGCCACCGTGGGCGGGATGCCGAAGATGGCATCGACGTCCGGCCGCGAAGCGGGCTGCACGAACTGCCGCGCGTAGGCGTTCAAGGATTCGAGATAGCGGCGCTGGCCTTCGGCGAACAAAATATCGAAAGCCAGGGTGCTCTTGCCGCTGCCCGATACGCCGGTGATGACCGTGAATTTGTTGAGCCCCAAGTTCACGTCGACATTCTTGAGATTGTGCTCGCGGGCGCCGCGAATCTCGATGGCAGTCGGCCTTGCCCGGTGCGCGGCCGCGTATGCGATAGGCCGGCGGGCCTGCATCGCGCACCGCCGAGGTCGCGCCTGCATCCGCTTCGGCGAGCGCGCGCCCGGTGTGCGAGGCGGCCGCCTCGCATGATCTTCGGCGGGCGTGCCGACGCCGACGATGCTGCCGCCGGCGTCGCCGCCCTCCGGACCCAAATCGATGATCCAATCGGCGGCGCGGATGACGTCCAGATTGTGCTCGATGACCAGCAGCGAATGCCCGGCCTCGATCAGCCGTGCGAAACGCGCGCAACAGTTTGGCGACATCGTCGAAATGCAGTCCGGTGGTCGGTTCATCGAACAAAAACAGCGAGCCGGGGCGGCGGGCGCGCCTGCGGCGCCGTTCGCCGCCTGCGTGGCAGATGACTTTTTGGGCCGGCTAGGCGCGCGGCGCTTCCGCCAGATGACCGGCGAGCTTGAGGCGCTGCGCCTCGCCGCCGGACAGCGTCGGGACCGGTTGGCCCAGCCGCAAATAGTCGAGTCCGACTTCCGCGAGCGGCGCCAGCCGCAGACAAACCTCCTTGTCCGCGGCGAAAAACGCCAGCGCCTCGGACACCGTGAGATCGAGCACGTCGGCGATGCTCTTTGGCGCAGAATTGCGCCGCGGGACAATTTGACTTCGAGCACTTCGGCTCGATAGCGGCGGCCGTCGCAATCGGGGCAGCGCAGATACACATCCGAGAGGAATTGCATTTCGACGTGCTCAAAGCCGTTGCCGCCGCATGCCGGGCAGCGGCCGTTGCCGGCATTGAAGCTGAAGGTGCCGGCGGTGTACTTGCGCTCGCGAGCCTGCGGCAGCGTGGCGAACAAATCGCGGATGGCATCGAACGCGCCGACGTAACTCGCCGGATTCGAGCGCGTGGTGCGGCCGATGCGGCTCTGATCCACCATGATCACCTCGTCGATCAATTCTGCGCCCTGCAAGGTCGCGGTGCAGGCCGGGATTTTCGGTGGGTTTGCCCTTGGCGCGCAGCAGCGCCGGGAACAGCACGTCGTGCACCAGCGTGGATTTGCCGGAGCCGCTGACGCCGGTGACGCAGACCAGCCGCTCGAGCGGAATCTCGACGTCGATGTTCTTGAGATTGTGCTCGGCCGCGCCTTCGAGCCGCAGAGATACCTGCGCGCCGGCGCCGCGCGCGGCCGAGCGCCGCGGCGCCTCGACGCGCTTGCGGCGAAACAGATAGTCGGCGGTCAGCGATCCCTTGCGCGCCTTGCAGATCCGCGCAGCGGTCCGTAGAACACGATTTCGCCGCCGTGCTCGCCGGGTCCGGGGCCGATATCGAGCACGCGATCCGCGGCCTGCATCACCTTCGGATCGTGTTCGACCACGACCAGGGTATTGCCCGCGTCGCGCAGGCGGTGCATGACGCCGACGATGCGATCGACGTCGCGTGGGATGCAGTCCGATCGAAGGTTCATCGAGCACGAACAAGGTGTTGACCAGCGAGGTGCCGAGCGCCGTGGTGAGATTGATCCGCTGCACTTCGCCGCCGGACAAGGTGCGCGACTGGCGGTCGAGATTCAGATATCCCAGGCCCACGTCGGTCAAATATTTGAGGCGCGCGCGGATCTCCCGCAGCAAAAGATTCGGTCGCCTCATCGAGCGGCGCCGGCAATTCGAGCGCGGCGAAGAAATCGCGGCGTCTGCGTCGATCGGCAGCAGCATCAATTCGCGGATGTTCGACGCCGGGATTGCCGACCCGCCACAGCAACGCCTCGGGCTTCAAGCGCGCGCCGCGGCAGGCCGCGCATTCGGTATAGGAGCGGTAGCGCGACAGCAGCACGCGGATGTGCATTTTGTAGGCTTTGGTTTCGAGCCACGCGAAGAAGCGCCGCACGCCGTACCAGACATTCTTGGTCCACTCGCCTTCGCCCTCGATCACCCAGGCGCGCTCGGCATCGGTCAGGTCGCGCCAAGCGGTATCGACGGGATGCCGCGCTTGCGGGCGAATCTGCAGGAGATCCGTCTGGCATTCCTCGTAGGACTCGGTCTGCCAGGGCTTGATGGCCCCCTGGCGAAGGCTCAACGCCGTATCCGGAATGACCAAGCCGTAGTCGACGCCGATGCTGCGGCCGAAGCCGCGGCAGGTCTCGCACGCGCCGATCGGGGAATTGAAGCTGAAGGTGCTGGGACTCGGATCCTTGTAGCTGAATGTCGCAGTCCGGCGCAATGCAGGCCGGTGGAGAAGCGCCACGGCGCCGCCGGTTCGCCGGCCGCGCCGTCTCGCATTCCGGGTAGACATCGAGGCGGCCCTGGCCGACTTTGAGCGCCGCTTCGATGGCATCGCGCGGCGCGCGCGGCCTCGACCGCGGACCAGCGAAAGCGATCTTGAATCACCTGCAGGGTGTCGCCGCGCTTTTCATGAATGCGCGTGTAGCCCTTGCGCGGCCAGCAATCCCTTGATTTCAGCCTCGGTGAAATTCTTCGGGATCGGCACCGGAAAGGTCAGCAGCAGTCGCGGATCGCCGTGCATCGCGCGCCAGCGCGCTCAAGTGCTCTTGGATGCTGGCGGGCGTGTCGCGGCGCACCGGCTTGTCCGCAGCCCCGGCAATGCAACACCGCGGCGCGCGCGAACAGCAGTTTCAAATGGTCGTTGAGTTCGGTCATGGTGCCGACGGTGGAGCGCGAGGTGCGCACCGGATTGGTCTGGTCGATGGCGATCGCCGGGCGGAATGCCCTCGATGCGATCGACCTGCGGCTTGTCCATGCGATCCAGGAATTGGCGCGCGTACGGCGAGAAGGTTTCGACGTAGCGGCGCTGGCCCTCGGCATACAGCGTGTCGAACACCAGCGAAGATTTTCCGGATCCGCTGACGCCGGTGACGACGATCAGTTCGTTGAGGGGCAGGTCGAGATCGAGATTTTTGAGATTGTTCTGGCGCGCGCCGCGGATGCGGATGGCATCCGAGCGGGGAGGATCGAAGGGTGGCATTCCTGCAAGTTTACAGGGAATGCGAGTGCTCAAGTCTCAGCTCAACGGCCCGCGAACTGCTCCATCATGAGGCCGGTGCCGCCGCGGGTGACGTGCGCGACGATGGCCGTGCGGCGATGGATCTTCGTCACCAATCCCAAGTTGATCGCGAACGCCAGCTGCACCTGTTGTCCCTTGCGCAGACCGAGATTTTCCGTCTCGACGAACACGCCGTTCGCGCTCAAATTCTTGGCCTTGCAGATCCGGCTCTTGCGGCCGGACATGACCACGTACACAGTTGTGCGCGCGCGGTGGCGGGTGTGCAAGCGACGCTCCATCCGTACGTCCCTTCGTTGAATTGTTCTTGAGGAGTGCCATTATGCACATCGCCATGGCGTTAGCGAAGGGTTCGAATGCGAAGCGCTTAAGATATGTAAGCCGACCGCACGATAAGTAAAATCAACGACCGCGACGGGCGGTCAGAAACATCGGCCGCAGACGGACTCAGGCGATGTCTTTGCGCCGGATGGCGAGCTGCTCGGGGGCTTCGATGCCCATTTTGACGCGCCGGCCGGTTCCGCCGAGCAGCGTGATCTGGATCGGGCCATTGGCGAATAATTGCGCCATGGTCATGTTGGCATCGACGCCGTCGGCGGGCTGAATGACGATCGATTCATCGGCTCGGCGGCTGAGTACTAGCATAAATCAGGCCCGGGCCAGGGCGCGCAGCGCCTTGGCGAAGGTCTTGCCGTGCGGGTCGTAAGTGATCGACGGTCCGCCGCGCACGATCTCGATCAGCTGGCGGATTTGGTGCTGGCGCACATGGATGATGTGGCCATTGACCTCGTTCGCGGTGCGGCAGCCGGCCATGAGCTCCATCAAGCGCGCCAGCGCTCCACGACGGTTGCCGCGATCCCCGGACTCGTTGGGCTGTGCGCACAGCGCGCGGCGTTCTTCCTCGAGTTTTTCGATGGCTTCGCAGAACGCGAATCTTCTCGGCGGCGTTTTGCTTCGACTGCCGCGGGCGAGTCGCCGGTCAGGGCGGTCCGTTCCGCGGCCAGCGTCGCGGCCAGGACGCGCGCAAGCTCGATCTCGCGATCCAGTAAATCTTCGAGACGGCGGCGGGCATCCTGGTTCATGGGTTACTTCAGGCCGCGCTCGAACTTCAACATCTTGTCGGCGACTCGGCCCGCATCGATCTTGTAGGTGCCCGAGCTGACGGCCTGCTTCACCGCGGCCACTTTGCCGGCATTCACCACCGGAGCTCTTGGCGACGGCCTCTTCGATCTTCTGCAAGGAGCGCGCGGAGTCGGTCAGGGTGACATGGTCGCCGGTCTGCGCGCGCTGCGGCCGGCCGCGGAACCTTCGCCCTGCGACTTGTCAGTTACAACGCCGCTGCTGTTCGAGCCCTTGACGGGCGCGACCGGCTCGGATGTTGATATGCCACTGATTTTGTCAGTCACCGAAATCTCCTAGGGGCAGCGACTTAGCCCATGCCATTGTTATCGTCAGGGTTTGGATGAACTTTAACGAATTCGCCTCAAGACCTCCTGCTACACTCGTTATCGGCTGTGACGTGGTTCACTTAAGGGCTATTGCAAAATAATTTCCACCACTTGTTCGGAACGGGCAATTCCCTCGACGATCTTGCCAGATGACAGATTCTGGACCCTAACTCGCTGATTCATCAGGCCGTCGCTCAAGGCGCGGCCCGCCATGCGCACGCTGATGCCACCGGCATCGGCCACCAAGGTCACCGATTGACCGCGCTGCACCGCCTTGGCGGCCACCAGCTGCTGGTTGGTGAGGATAGGCGCCGCCGGAGATCGGCCGGCTGGCGGTCAGTCCAACCGCGATGGCGGGGTCATCCAGAAAGCCCAGGGGCAGCTCCGAGAGATCGTGCTCCTCGATTTTCAGGTCGGCCGGCCTTGAGCACGGTGCCCGCCACGATGGCGTGCGCCGCGACCGCGACCGGGGAGGTGCCGACGATTCGGACCGGCACGTAAATGTGCCAGGATTTCGGCTCCTCGCAGACGCAACTCGATCATCACTCGATCGCGCATATGCTGCGGCGACGCGACCACGGGCCGGATCGGGCGTTGGCACTTCTGTAGTTGCAGATGCGGATCGATGGGACCGACCAAAAAGCGCTGCCGCTCGGTCAGGGCTGGAAATTGCAAGGCCGCCTCGGTTTTGGCCAGGGCTTCGAGCTGCTTGAGGTCCTGCTGATCGTAGGTTTCAGCGGCCGCCAGCAGCGGCAGCAGCGCCAGGCACAAGCACAGAGATTGACGGCGAAAAAGCGCCGCGCGACAAAATTTTGGCGCTAGTTGCATCATGCTACTAACAAGCAAGCGGCGTGCCATAGGCTATTTTCCGTATACTGAATGCACTCGAAGACAAGGAAGCGCATATGGCAGGGCGGTTGATCTCCGTGGTTGGCTGTCACGCGGAAGGCGAGGTGGGCGACGTGATTGTCGGGGGCGTGCTTCCGCCCCAGGGTAGAACCATGTTCGACAAGATGCGAACCATGGAACGCGAACACGATCACATACGCCGCATTCTTCTGTGCGAGCCGCGCGGCAGCGTAATACGGCACGTCAACCTGTTGGTGCCTGCGACGCGGCCCGACTGCGACGTTGGCGCCATCATCATGGAGCCGACCGAGTACGTGCCGATGTCCGGCTCGAACACAATTTGCATAGTGACCGTGCTGCTGGAAACCGGCATCGTCGCGATGCGCGAACCGCAGACGATCTTGATGCTCGACATGCCGGGCGGCGTGGTGCGCGCCACCGCGAATTGCCGCGACGGCAAGTGCGTCTCGGTCGAGTTCGAAAATGTTCCTTGCTTCGTCGAGCGTCTCGACGCCGAAATCCAGGTTGAGGGTTTCGGGCGCGTGCCGATCGATGTTGCCTACGGCGGTATGTTTTTCGGCATCGTCGATGCTACGACGCTGGGCTTCGACATCGTGCCGTCGGAAGCGCGCGCGCTCGCTGATCTGGGCGAGAGAATCAGGCTGGCTGCGCGCGCCCAGCTCGATGTCGTGCACCCGGAAAACCCGGAAATTCGCGGCGTTTCCATCGTGCAGTTCGCGCAGCCGTTCCAGGGTGCGGGTAAGGTCACGCGCAACACCTGCATCGTCTCACCGGGCCGTTCCGACCGCAGTCCGACCGGCACCGGTACCTGCGCGCGGCTGGCAGTTTTGTACGCACGCGGCATGATCCGTATCGGCGAGCAATTGACGCACAGTTCGATCATCGGCTCGGAATTTCATGGACGGATCCTGGCCGCGACGACAGTGGCGGGGCGGCCCGCAATTCTTCCGGCAATCCGCGGGCGCGCCTGGATCACCGGGTACCACACTTACCGGGTGGACAGCCAAGATCCCTACCCGCAGGGTTATCTCGTCTCGGACACCTGGGGCGTGACCGGAAACATTTCGCAAACCAATTGAGGTCGACGCTCAAGGGGCGCGGCGCGTAGGAAAAAATCATGATGGGTATCGGCGGATCGACAGCGGCAATTGAGCTCGCCAACTTGAATCGCTTGCCGGCGCCGGCGCCCTTGATCAAGCGCGAGGAGCATCTGCGCAGAATCGATCGGGCGCAGCGCCTCATGCCGGACATCGGCGCCGATGCCGTGTTGGTCGGAGCAGGGGCCAGCCTGCGGTATTTCACAGGAGTCGCGTGGGGGGCGACCGAGCGGCTGGTGGCCACAGTGATCCCGAAGTCCGGCGGCCCGATCATCGTCTGTCCCGCATTTGAATACGATTCACTGCGCGCCAGCATCGCCATAGAGGCAAAGATCCGCCTCTGGGAAGAGGATGAGAATCCGTTTCGCCTCGTGGCGCAGCTGCTGGCGGAACAGGGTATTGAGACTCTGGCTCTCGATCCTGCCCTGCCTTTTTCCGTGTTTGACGGCATTAGAAACCAGGCGCTGACGCGCTCGTTGGTCAGCGGCACAGCGATCATCGATGGCTGTCGAATGATCAAGTCCGAATCCGAACTGGCATTGATGCGGCAAGCCAAAGCCATGACGCTGGAGGTGCAGCGTCGCGCAGCCCGCATTCTGGCGCCCGGCATCAAGGCCAGCGATGTCAGACATTTCATTGATTCGGCGCACCGGCAACTGGGAGCGGACGGCGGCAGTTATTTTTGTGCGGTTCAATTCGCCCAAGCAACATCGTATCCGCATGGTGTACCTGGAGATCAATCCTTGAGCGAGGGAGATGTGGTTCTCATTGATACCGGCTGTCAGGTTGGCGGGTATCACTCGGATATCACACGTACCTATGTTTTCGGCGAAGCGACGGCCGAGATCAAGCGCGTCTGGAGCATTGAAAAAAGTGCGCAGCGAGCGGCCTTCGATGCCGTCCGGCCGGGAATCGCATGCGAGCAGATCGATGTCGCCGCGCGACAGGTTCTCGAGCGCAGCGGTTTTGGTCCGGGCTACCGCTTGCCGGGTCTGCCGCACCGGACCGGGCACGGAATCGGTCTCAGCATCCACGAGCCGCCGTATCTGGTTCGGGGAGATAGGACGCCCTTGCGACCGGGCATGTGCTTCAGCGACGAACCGATGATCGTGATTCCGGGCGCCTTTGGCATTCGCCTCGAGGATCACTTCCACGTCACTGAAGACGGGGCGGCCTGGTTCACCTCGCCCAGCACTCGCTGGAAGAGCCGTTCGCGGAGAGCCGCCGCTAGGCTGCCGGCGGCAAGTTCTTGCCGCCCGCGATCGGCGACCCCGGCCAATTGGGGGACTGCTGCTGGATTGGGCCCCCGCCGGCTGCATTTCGCGCCGCCACCCCACGTTGGCACACCTCTTGCTACTGCTTCCCCAACAGGAGTCGACGCATGTTCGAGAACATTTTTGGAATCCATGAGCAAGCGCTGCTGCTGCAGGGGCAACGCGTCGGAATATTGGCGACGAATCTCGCCAACGCCGATACGCCGAACTACAAGGCGCGCGACATCGATTTCAGCGCGGTGCTTGGCGCACACGCGATGCGGCGCCGCTGCCGCTGCAGCGTCACCGAGGCGCGCACATCATGTTGAACGACCGCGACGACGCCTTCCGCCGACCTGAAGTTCCGCAATCCCTATCAGGCCTCGCTCGACGGCAACACGGTGGAAATGCCGGTGGAACAAGCGGCTTTTGCGGAGAACAACGTGCGCTATCAGGCGAGCTTGGGATTCATCAATTTGAAGATCGCGGAGCTGACGCTGGCCATCAACGGCCAGTAGCAGCTCAAGGAGAGAACATGTCTTTGTTCAACGTATTCAATACCGCCGGCAGCGCACTGAACGCCGAAACCATTCGGCTCAACACGACGGCCAGCAATCTGGCAAACGCCGAGAGCGTCAATGGCGATCCCAGCAAGATCTACCGCGCGCGGCATCCGGTGTTTCAAACCATGATGGACAACTCGGCCGCCAATTTCGATCAGGCAGGACGCCGGCGTGGGTGTGCGTGTTCTCGGCGTGGTCGAAAGCACCTCGCCGCCCTTGATGCGCTATCAGCCGGACAATCCGGCGGCGAACAAGGACGGCTATGTCTTCAGCTCGAACGTCAATTCGATCGAAGAGATGACCAACATGATCTCGGCGAACCGCACCTTCGCCACCAACGTTGACGCGATCAATACGGCGCGGGATTTGCTGCTCAAAACCATTTCGATGGGCCACTAGGCCTAGGAACGCACCATGTTGATCAATGGAACACACGCCACCACGCCGACGAACTTGCCGACGACCGGCACGGGCACGCCCGCCGGCAACCGGGACCGGCCACGGGCACGGGGTCGAGCGCCAGCGAACTCCGCCAGCTCCCGCGGCACTTTGGGCGGAACCGATTTCCTCACGCTCATGCTGGCGCAACTGCAAAATCAGGATCCGACCAGTCCGGTGGACAGCAATACCTTTCTGACCCAGCTGGCGCAGCTCAGCGAAGTTCAGG
Organism: uncultured Gammaproteobacteria bacterium; assembly: GCA_963787695.1. Lineage (GTDB taxonomy): Bacteria > Pseudomonadota > Gammaproteobacteria > Steroidobacterales > Steroidobacteraceae > Bog-1198. The sequence continues at coordinate 1,568,198 of CAWBDX010000002.1, read as the reverse complement.
GCATCACCTCGCTCAACACCTCCTTCAGCGCTTTGTCGAGTTCGCTGACATCGAATCAGGCGCTGCAGGCGTCCTCGCTGCTGGGCCACCAGGCGTTGGTGAACAGCAGCACGGCCACGCTCGCGGCCGGCGCCACGGTTACCGGCGCGGTCAACGTGCCGCAGACCACCTCGCAAGTGACGCTCAGCATCACCGACAGCAGCGGCGCGCTGGTGAGCCAGATCAATCTGGGCGCGCAATCCGCCGGTCTCGCGAACTTCTCGTGGAATGGCAACGACGGGCAACGGCTCGCAGGCGCCTGCGGGAACCTACACGCTTGACCGCGCAATACGCGGGCGCAACCTCCGGCAGCACGGCCGCGACCACGCTGGTCAACGGCACGGTGGAGAGCGTCAGCATGGGAGCTGGATCGACGGGACTGACCTTGAATGTGGCCGGGGTCGGCAGCGTGCCGTTCAGCAGCGTCCAGCAGATTTCCAACTAATTCATTCAGGAGTAGGAACATGTCAGCCTTCAACATTGCATTGTCAGGACTCACGGCGGCCAGCACCGATCTGGACGTGGTGTCAAACAATGTCGCCAACGCCGACACGGTCGGCTTCAAGAGTTCCCGCGCCGAGTTCGCCGATGTGTACGCGGCGGGTGCGGTCAACCTCAATCAGTCTTCGGTGGGCGAGGGCGTGCGGCGTCGATGCGACCGCGCAGCAATTCACGCAGGGCGACGTCACCACGACTCGGGCTCGAACCTGGATCTGGCCATCAGCGGCGATGGCTTCTTCACGTTGCAGGATCGCGAGCGGCACGGTCTATTCGCGCAACGGCGAATTCACCGCAGGATCAAGAACGGCAATGTGGTCAACGCCACCGGGCAGGCGCTGCAGGTCTATCCGCCCACCGCCAACGGCGGATTCAATACCGGCACGCACGACCGATCTTAATCTCGAGACGGCGCAAAGCGCGCCGCTGGCGACCAGCAGCGGCACGGTCATCCTGAATCTGCCCGCGGGCTCGACGCCGCCCGGCGCGCCATTCGATCCGACGAATCCGGCCACCTACAATCAGTCCACATCGACCACGGTGTATGACTCGCTCGGCAACGCGCATCCCGCGACGTTCTACTTTACGCAGACGGCGGTGCCGAATCAGTGGACCGTCAATATGACGGTCAATGGCACCGTGGTCGGCGACGACGCAGACCTCTGACGTTTTCCAACACCGGCGCGGTCACCGCGCCGGTGGGCGGCGCCCTGGCTTTCAACGGCTACACGCCGACCGACGGCGCGGCCGCCATGAACATGAGCTTCAATTTCGGCCAGACGCACGCAGTACGGCGGCGGTTTCGGCGTGACCTCGATCATTCAGAACGGTTTCGCCACCGGTCAGCTGAGCACGGTCTCCATCGATGCCACCGGCATCGTGTCGGCGGTCTATACCAACGGCCGTACCACGCAGCTCGGGCAAGTTGGCGATGGCGAATTTCCCGAACCCGCAGGGCTTGAAGCAGCTCGGCAACACCAATTGGGCCGCAGACTTTCAGCTCGGGCACGCGTTGTCCAAGGCACGGCCGGTTCGGCGGGATTCGGCAGCATCCAGTCGGGCGCGCTCGAGAGCTTCGAACGTCGATTTGACCACGGAGCTGGTGAACATGATCACCGCGCAGCGCGCCTTCCAGGCGAACGCGCAGGCCATCACCACGGCCAATCAGCTCTCCGCAAACCGTCATCAACATCACCCACTAGCACCGGGAGCTAGAGATCATGGACAGAGGACTTTATGTGGCGATGACCGGCGCGAAGCAAATCATGCAAGCGCAGGCCGTGAACAATCACAACATCGCCAACTTCAGCACCATCGGCTTTCGGGCGGACGCCGTGTCAGCTTCGACAGCGAGCCGATCTATGGGCCGGGCTATGCCACGCGCGTCAATGCCGTCGCGGGCGATGCCGGCACCGATTTTTCCACCGGCACCATGGAGAGCACCGGGCGCGATCTGGATATCGCCGTGAACGGCAAGGGCTTCATTGCGGTTCAGCGGCACCGACGGCAAGGAAGCCTACACGCGCGCCGGCGATTTGCGCGTCTCGCCGCTGGGCGCGGTCACCACGGCCAGCGGCTTGCCGGTGTTGACCGAAAGCCGGCCCTCTGGTCATCCCGCCTTCGACGCAGTGTGAGCATCGGCAGCGACGGCACGGTGTCGGCGGTGCCGCAGGGCTCTGCGCCGTTCGCGGTCACGCAAGTCGATCGAATCAAGTTGGTGAATCCGCCGACCACGGATCTGCAAAAAGGCGATGACGGCTTGCTGCGGCTCAAGTCGGGCGGCAAGGCGAAGACCGACGATACCGTGTCGGTGACCTCCGGAATGCTGGAATCCAGCAATGTCAACGCCGCGCAGTCGCTGATCAGCATGATCGAGCTGCAGCGTCTGTACGAATTTCAGATCAAGAGCATCAACTCAACCGACACGAACGAACAAAGTGCCGAACGCATGATGTTGACCTCGTAACGCTCAAAGGAAATATCCGATGAATCTTGCATTATGGGCCGCAAAAACCGGTCTCGACGCGCAAAACACCCGCATGGCGGTGATCGCCAACAATCTGGCGAACACCAATACCACCGGGTTCAAGGCGGGGCGCGCCGCGTTCCAGGATCTGATGTACCAGAACATCCGGCAGGTCGGCGCGCAGAGCACGCAGAACACGCAGCTACTCCACCGGCCTGACGCTCGGCACCGGCGTGCGCATCGTCGCCACGGAGAAGGACTACACCCAGGGCAGCGTCAATCAGACCAATGGCGCCTTGGATCATGTCGGTGAACGGGCGCGGATTCTTCCAGATCACCATGCCGGACGGCACCATCGCCTATACGCGCGACGGCACCTTTTCCTTGGACAATCAAGGCAATGTCGTGACGGCGAGCGGCTATCCGCTGCAGCCGGCCATCAATATTCCCGGCGGGCACGCAGTCGGTCACCAGTCGGCACCGACGGCACGGTGACGGCCACATCGGCGAGCAATCCCAACGGCACCAAGATCGGCCAGATTCAGCTGGCCGATTTCATCAACGAGGAAGGCCTGCAGCCCAGCGGCAACAACTTGCTGGTGGAATCCGCGGCCAGCGGCTCGCCGCAGGTCGGCACGGCCGGCACCAACGGTCTCGGCACGATTGCGCAGGGCGCGCTCGAAACCTCGAACGTGAATTCGGTGACGGAGCTGGTCTCGATGATCGAATGCCAGCGCTCCTACGAGATGAATTCCAAGGCCATCAGCACCACCGATCAGATGCTGCAGTTCCTCACGACCAATCTGACATGATCGCGACTAGCTGCGACCGGTTGCTGGCGTGTTGCGGCTGCGTCTGGCGGCTTGCGGCCTCACTGCCCCACAAGCATCACAAACCGGATCCGGTGGTCGCGCGCGTGCTGCCGCCGCCGACGCCGCGCACCGATGGCGCCATTTATCAGTCGGGTCAGCAAATCGAACTGTTCGCGGATCTCAAGGCGCGCCGCGTCGGCGACGTACTGACGATTCGTCTGACGGAAACGACCAGTGCCAGCAAGAGCGCGGTGACGAAGACCACCAAGACCACGGGCGTGAACAATACCGGGCCCGACCAGTCTTCGGCAAAACCATCACCGCCGGCGGCGTGCCGATTTTCACCACGACGCTTGGCAGGCGCGGATAGCTTCGACGGCGAGGGCTCGAGCACCCAGGGCAATAGCTTGGCCGGCAGTCTGACGGTGACGGTGATGGAAGTGCAATCCAACGGCAACCTGGTGGTTCAGGGCGACAAGACCTTGAAACTCAACCAGGGCGATGAATTCGTGCATGTCTCGGGAGTCGTGCGCCGTGGCCGATATCCAGGCCGACAACACGGTCACCTCCGACAGAGTCTCGGACGCGCACATCAGCTACTCCGGGAAGGGCGTGATCAACAGTTCCAACCGCATGGGCTGGCTGGCCCGGTTCTTCAATTCCGTATTCGCGCCGTACTGATCATGCGCACACGAATCTCCATCAGAATTGTGCTCTGGCTGGCGCTCGTTGCGTGCTGGTGACGCTCGCCGCTTGCGCACGCGGAACGCATCAAGGACCTGGCGCAGATACAGGGCGTGCGCACCAACCAGCTCGTGGGCTACGGACTGGTCGTGGGCCTCGACAGCACCGGCGATCAGACCAGCCAGGCGCCCTTCACCGTCCAGTCGCTCAACAACATGTTGGCGCAACTGGGCGTCACGGTGCCGGCCAACGTCACGCCGCAGCTCAAGAACGTGGCGGCGGTGGCGGTGCATGCGGTGCTGCCGGCCATTCGTCAAGCCCGGCCAAACCATCGACATCACCGTGAACTCCATCGCCAATGCCAAAAGCCTGCGCGGCGGATCGCTGCTGGTCACGCCCCTGCACGGACTCGACGGACAGATCTACGCGATTGCGCAGGGAAATCTCATCGTCAGCGGCTTCGGCGTCGAAGGCACCGACGGATCGAAGCTCACGGTGAACGTGCCGAGTTCGGGCCGCATCCCGAATGGCGCGACGGTCGAGCGCGCGGTGCCCTCGCAGTTCGCGCAGGGCGATTCGGTCACACTCAATTTGAACGATCCCGACTTCACGACCGCAACCCGCCTGGTCGCGAGCGTGAACAAGGGCATGGGCGACGGCATCGCCACCATCATGGACGGCGGCTCGGTGCGGGTCCGCGCGCCGCTCGACATCACGCAGCGCGTGGCATTTCTGTCGGCGGTTGAAAATCTGGAGGTGGAGCCGGGCACCGCGTCGGCGAAGGTGATCATCAATTCGCGCACCGGCACGGTGGTGATCAGCAGCCATGTCATCGTGACGCCGGCGGCCGTGTCGCACGGCTCGCTGTCGGTGACCATCAAAGAAGAGCAGACGGTCAGTCAGCCAGCGCCGTTCTCCAAGGTCGGGCAAACCGTGGTCCTCAACAATTCGACCATCAAGGTGGATCAAGGATCGAATCGCATGTTCTTGTTCAAGCCCGGCGTGGAATTGGATCAAATCGTGCGCGCCGTCAACGATGTCGGCGCGGCCCCGGGCGATCTGGTGGCCATTCTGGAAGCGCTGCGCGAGGCCGGCGCGCTGCAGGCCGAGCTGATCGTCATTTAAATGACTACCTGCTGCCATTACGAACTCCATGCCTCGCTCGCCGATGCCCGCGGCTCCGGCGACCGCCGATGGATACCTCCGCCGCGACGACCTACACCGACATCAATGGCCTGGCGGCACTGAAAAGGGATCCGAATTCGCCGCGAGGCAATCAGCGCGGTTGCCGCAGCAAGTCGAGGCTTTGTTCCTGCAAATGATGCTGAAGAGCATGCGCGACGCCACCGCGGCGATAGAAACCGACAGCAATGAAATGGGCATGTACCAGGACATGTTCGACAAGCAGGTGGCATTGAGCATCAGTCAGCATGCCGATTTAGGCATCGGCAGCCTGCTCAAGCGGCAGTTGGCGGGCAAAACCGCGCCGGCCGGCGCCAACGACATCTGCCGGGACGGCGCGCACTGCTGCGGCGCCGCCGCGACCTCGCGCACGACGCCGGCGGAATTCGTCGATCGATGTGATGCCGCTCGATTCGTCGCGCGGCGAGCGCGCTGGGCGTGAATCCCAATGGGCTTGCTGGCGCAGGCGGCGCTCGAGACCGGCTGGGGCCAGCGCATGCCGCGCACCGCCGACGGCTCCTCGAGCCTCAACATGTTCGGCATCAAAGCCGGCGACGAGTGGACGGGCGCGCGCGCGACCGCCGACAGCATGGAAGTCAGCAACGGCGTGGCGACGCCGCGCGCACGGCATTTCGGGCCTACGGCTCGATCGAGGAAAGCGTCAATGATTTCGCCAACTTGCTCAAGAATTCGCCGCGCTATCAGGACGTGGTCGCGGCCGGCGGCGAACTGCCAGGCCTACATCGACGCGCATGGGCAAATCCGGCTATGCCACCGACCCGGACTATGCGAATAAGTTAAATCAGATCCTGCGGCAGCGACACCCTGCAGGCGGCGCTGGCCGCCCGCGTCGCAGCATTATAGAAACCGCCGCTTGATGCCGATATTGCGGGAGCTCGAGTGAATTCGAACGGGCGGAGCGCGGAGAACAATCGTGTCAGATGTGTTTGGAATCAGTGTCTCGGCGCTGCAGGCGTTTCAGAACGCGATCAACGTCACCAGCAACAACGTTGCCAACGCCAGCACGCCGGGCTACGACCGGGAAACGGTAAACCTTACCGAAGCGATTCCGCAATCGAACGGTACCGCCACCGTCGGCGCGGGCGTCGTCGTGACCGGGATCAGCCGCGCCTATAGCCAGGCCGCCGCCAACCAGCTGAACACTTCGCAGAGCAGCTTGGGCCAGCTGAATGCGCTGCAGAACTACAGCACCCAGATCGACAACTTGTTCGGCACCACGGTGGGCGGATTGAGCACCGTCACTGCAGAGTTTCTACAGCGCATTCTCCGATGTCGCCAACAACCCGACCTCGACCGCGTCGCGCCAGGCATTGCTCGGTCAGGCGCAAAACGTCGCCACCAGCTTTCAGAACGCGAGTTCGGCGACCTCAACTCGCTGAACACCGACGTCAATTCGCGCATCACGGCGGATGTGCAGCAGATCAATTCCATCGCCTCGGCGATCTCGACGCTGAACCAGCAGATCGTCGTGGCGACCGCGCAGGACGGCAACCAGCCGCCCAATGAACTGCTCGACCAGCGCGATCAGCTGGTGTCGAACCTGTCGCAATTGGTCGGCGTCACCACGACGACCGAGCCGCGACGGTGCCTTGAATGTGTTCGTGGGCAACGGCCAGCCGCTTGGTGCTGCAAGGGCAGACCACGCCATTGACCACGGTGCCGAATCAGTTCAATGCCTCGCAGCTGGAGATCTCGACATCCGCCGCCAACGGCAACGCGATCAGCGGCAACATCACCTCCGGAGACCTGGGCGGCCTGTTGGCGGCGCGCACCCAGGTGATCAACCCGGCCTTGAATCAATTGGGGCAGATCGCCACGGCGTTGAGTCAGACGGTCAATTCACAGCAGAGCGACGGCCTGGACTTGAGCGGCAACCTTGGCGCCAATATCTTCTCCGTCGGCACACCGGTCGCCACGGCGTCCTCGAAGAACACCGACGCGGTTACCGCCAGCGTCAGCGTCAACGCCAATGGTTTGGGTGCGCTGACCGCGGACAACTACCTCTTGTCGTTCAAGGCCGGCGCACCGACGCTGACCGATACCACCACCGGCGTCAGCGTGACGCCGACGGGTGCCGGCACGGTCGCCAGTCCTTACACGGCCAATGGTGTTTCCATCGTTCTGTCGGGAGCTCCCGCGGCCGGCGATCAGTTCTTGATTCAGCCCACGGCGACGGCGGCCGCGAACCTCAAAGTCGTGCTGACCGATCCTTCGAAAATCGCGGCGGCCGGCGCGATCAGTGACCGCGGCGGCCGGCACCAATACCGGCGCGGCCACCATCAGCTCGGGCACGGTGCTGGACTCCACCAACCCCAACTTGCTCACGCCGGTCACCATCACCTTCACCACTCCGCCCACCACCTACTCCATCAACGGCGGGCCGGCGCATCGCCTACACCAGCGGCGGCAACATCGATGTGAACGGCTGGCAGGTGCAAATCAGCGGCACGCCGGCCAACGGCGATGCGTTCACCGTTACCAGCAACGCAGGCGGCACGGGCGACAATCGCAATGCCCTGGCGGCGGCCAACCAGCAAAACGTGGGCGTGCTGCAACAACGGCACCACCAGCATCACCGCCGGCGTGAGCGCGTTGATCACCGGCTTGGGCAGCCAGGCGCAACAGATCAATACGGCGCAAACCGCTCAAGCCGCCGTGAACAGCTCAGGCGCAGAGCAGCGTGCAGTCGATCACGCGGCGTCAATCTGGATGAAGAGGCGGCGAGCCTGTTGCAATGGCAGCAGGCCTACCAGGCGGCGGCGCAAGCTCTGACCATCGGCAACAGCCTTGTTCACGACCTTGATCGATTCAGTGAACGGCACGTTCACCTAGGAGCTAAGCCCATGCGCGTCACACAAAGCCTCGATCAGACGCAGTTTCTGGCGGCACTCCAGACGTTGGAATCCGGCATCAACCAGACTCAGAATCAGATGTCGAGCGGCAAGCAGTTCACCACCGCCTCGCAGAATCCCACGGCGGCCGGCGCGTGAACAACTACAACCAGGCCTTGGCGCAGAGCCAGCAATACGCCACCAACGCCAGCAGCGCGCAGACGAATTTGAACACCGAGGACAACGCGCTCATCGCAGGTGCAAAACCAACTGCAGAGCCTGCGCGATCTGGCGCTCGAAGCCAGCAACGGTGCTCTGACGAACACGGACCGCGCGCCATCGCGACCCAGGCTGTGCAGATTCAGAACAGCTTGCTATCGCTGGCCAATACCACCAACGGCAACGGCGAGTACATTTTCAGCGGCTTCGCGGCGCAAACCCAGCCCTTTACTCTGAGCGCGACGGGCGCGACCTACAACGGCGATCAGGGGCAGCGGCAGGTGCAGATTGCGGCGGGCCAGACCGTGGCCGACGGCGATAACGGCGATACGGTTTTCAATCAAATCAAGACCGGCAATGGCACATTCACGGTTTCCGCCAACGCCGGCAACACCGGATCCGGCATCATCGGCGCGACCACGGTATCGAATCCGGCCGCCTATGACGGCGGCACTTACTCGATCAATTTCACGGCGCCCGGCGACCTACCAGGTGACGGAAGGCGCAACGCCTGGTGACCACCGGCACCTACACCGACGGCAGCACGATCGCATTCAACGGCGTGCAGGTGACCTTGAGCGGGCAGCCCGCCACCGGGCGATTCCTTCGGCCTTGCGCCCAGCGCCAATCAAAGCTTTTTCACGACGGTGCAGAACCTGGTGACCGCGCTGCAAACCGGCGTGACCACACCCGGCGTCCACGGCCAGCCTGAACAATTCGATCAGCAGCTCGATCAACAATATCGATCAGGCGCTGCAGCAGACCTCAGATGTGCAGGCCACCGTCGGCGGGCGCCTCAATTCCATCACCACGCAGCAATCGGTCGCCACCAGCCAGCAAACGCAACTGCAGACATCGATCTCGAATCTGCAGAGGCTTGGATTATGCGAGCGCGATCACCACGCTGGATCAGCAGAACACCACCTTGAGCGCCGCGCATGCAGGCCTACACGCTGACCCAGGGCCTGTCGCTTGTTCAAATATCTTTAAGCGCCAGACCGGCCTAGTGGTGGTGGCCGCCGGCGCCATGCACGTGGCCGTGTTCCAGTTCCTCCGCAGTCGCCTCGCGCACGCTCACCACCTGCACGTCGAAATGCAGGGTCTTGTCGGCCAGCGGGTGATTGCCGTCGAGCGTCACCATGTCGCCCATCACGGCGGTCACCGTGAAAAGACGCATGCCGTCATCGGTCCGCCCCTGAAACTGCATGCCCTTCTTGACTTCGCCGGAGCCTTGCAAGGTGCGCTTCGGCACGCGCTGGATCAGGTCGGAATCATGCTTGCCGTAGCCTTCCTCAGGCGTGACGGAAACCGCGACAGTGCTGCCGTCCTGCTTGCCTTCGAGCGCCTTCTCGAGCCCTGCCACCAGATTGCCATGCCCTTGGATATAGGCCAGCGGCTCGCCGCCCGCCGAACTGTCGATCACGGCACCGGCATCGTCCTTGAGCGTGTAATGAATGAGTACGACTCGGTCTGCAGTAATTTCCACGGGAGATTCTCCGAAAGTATCGTGTCAGCTGTTTGGCTTAGGCAAGCAAGCGTGCTTCGAGATCATACTGCGCCCGCGCCGGTGATTTGCACCATGACCATCGAACCCACAGCGAGGCGCCTGGCGGACGCCTCATCGCCCGCGATCCTTACCGTGCCGTCGATTTCCGGGGCATCGCTGACTGGAGCGCGCGACGGCGACGTCGCCGTCGCCCGATCGATGCGATCGATGAGCACCTGCATCTTGCGGCCGACCTTTTGCTTGAGGCGCGCGGCGCTGATCTCGGCCGCGAGTTCCATGAAACGGGCGCGGCGTTCGGTCTTGAGCTCTGCAGGAACCGTAGGCTCGTTAAGCGCGTTGGCCGCCGCGCCTTGAACCGGCGAGTATTCGAAGCAACCGACGCGATCGAGTTGCGCCACCCGCAGCCAGTCGAGCAGCTCTTCGAAGTCTTCGTTGGTTTCGCCGGGGAAACCCACGATGAAGGTACTGCGAATGGTCATGTCCGGCACCACGCGCCGCCATGCGGCAATGCGCTGCCAAGGTGTCGGTCGCCGCGGCGGGACGCTTCATCAATTTCAAGATGCGGGCGCTGGCGTGTTGGAAGGGAATGTCCAGATACGGCAGGATTTTGCCCTGCGCCATCAGTTCGATCGACCTGATCGACATGCGGATAAGGATAGACATAGTGCAGGCGAATCCAAACGCCAAGTTCGCCGAGCGCCGCGCCAAGTCGTAGAAGCGGGCGCGGCGCTCCACATTGCGCCACGGCTGCGCCGCATACTTCGAGATCGACGCCATAGGCGCTGGTGTCCTGGGAAATCACCAGGATCTCCTTGACGCCGGCGCGCACCAGTTGCTCAGCTTCGCGCAGCACCTCGCCGACGGGCCTGCTGACGAGATCGCCGCGCATCGAGGGAATGATGCAGAAGCTGCAGCGATGGTTGCAGCCCTCGGAGATCTTAAGATACGCATAATGGCGCGGCGTCAGTTTGACTCCCTGCGCGGGGACCAGATCGACGAACGGCTCGTGCTTCGGCGGCAGATGTTCGTGCACCGCTGCGACCACTTCTTCGTAGCGCTGCGGGCCGGTGATCTTCAGCACCTGCGGATGGCGATCGAGAATTTTCTGCGGCTGCGCACCCAGACAGCCGGTAACGATCACTTTGCCGTTCTCGGCCAGAGCTTCGCCGATGGCCTCCAGCGATTCATCCACGGCGGAATCGATGAAGCCGCAGGTATTGACCACCACCAGGTCGGCTTCGCGCATAGCGTGGCGCACGACTTCATAGCCCTCGGCGCGCAGGCGCGTCAGGATACGTTCGGAATCGACCAGTGCCTTGGGGCAGCCCAAGCTGACAAAGCCCACTTTAGGGCTCTTGCGGTTGACGGATTTCACGCTTTTCGGAAGGTGGCGGGTTGGAAATGCGATTGTACTCCAAATCGGCATTTGCCTGCCGATAACAGGGCACCGTAGACGGGCTTTCACACTGTCAAATCCGCGGTCCGGCAATTTGCGACACGCTCAAATACAAGCCGCAAATTCTGCGACGCAGCGCTCTAAAGAACCTCAGGACCCTTCCGATAAACACTTTGAATGTGTCACCGGTCCGCCCTAAAGTGGGTGAAGTGAACACATAGGGCCTAAGACGGGCCGGTGGTTAAACTTTCAGGAGTACATCAATGTCATTAGTACTCGATACAAATATCGATTCGCTGAATGCGCAGAACAACCTGTCGGGTTCGCAAGCACAGCTGTCGCAGTCCTTGGAGCGTCTGTCTTCGGGCTTGCGCATCAACAGCGCCGCCGACGATGCCGCGGGCTTGGCCATCAGCCAGCAATTCACGACGCAGATCAACGGCACCAATCAGGCCGTCAGCAACGCGAACGACGCCGTTTCCGAAGCGCAAACGACTGCGGGCGCACTCAACACCATCGTCAACAATCTGCAGAGCATTCGTACGCTGGCGGTTGAAGCCGCCAACGGTTCGAACAGCGTCGTCGGATCGCACCGCGCTCAACAATCAGGTGCAGCAGCAGATTGCTGAAATCACGCAGATCGCGCAGCAGACCACGTTCAACGGCTTGAACGTGCTGAACGGCTCGAGCGGCAATACGACCTACCAGGTCGGCGCGAACGTCGGCAACACGATCACCATCGACCTCGCCACGGGTGTCGGTGCGAACCAGATCGGCCAGACGGCGACGGATGTGGGCACCACACTCGGCGTGCTGGCGGGCACGAATGTCAGCACAACCGGCGCCACCGGCGCACTGACCGTTCAGGTCGGCAGCGGTCAGGCTGTCAGCGTCGGCGCGAGCTCCACCTACGCAACTGCCGTTGCCTGGCAGGACGGTACCTCAGCATATGCCAAGGCGGCCGCCATCAACGCGGCAGGTGCCTCAGGCTTACGGCGACTGCCTCGACTACGGTCACGGACGCGGGCTTTACAAGTGTCGGCGGGCGCGGGCACGTACAGCTTGTCCATCAACGGGGTCGCGGTATTCGGCGGTGTGACCGCCGGTGCCGGCACCACCGCCTCGGCCATCGCCGCGCAGATCAACCAGTACGCCTCGCAGGATGGCGGCGTAACCGCAGCGCTGAGCGGCGGCACGCTGACCTTGACTGCGGCGGACGGCAGCAACATCGATCTTGCACAGAGCTTTACAGGCGCCGCAGCCGGTGGGTTGGCAATCACTGCAATACCAGCGGGCACGACCTATCGTGGCGCGGTTTCGCTGACTGCCGGCGCGAATATCACCGTCGGTGGGTCGAGCGCTGCGGATCTGACCGCCGTCGGCTTAGCAACCGGGACGACTACGCTGAGCGCCAACTCGACGCTGTCGCAGCAGAACGTGTCGACGGTGGCCGGCGCGAACGCGACCATCCAGTCGGTCGATTCGGCTCTGGCTACGGTCAGCGCCTTCCAAAGCCAATTGGGCGCCATCCAGAATCGCTTCACGGCAGCGGTCAGCAACTTGACCTCGACCGCTCAGAACCTGACGCAGTCGCGCAGCACCATTCAGGATGCCGACTTTGCGGCGGAAACGGCGAATCTGACCCAGGCCCAGGTGTTGGAACAGGCGGGTATCTCGGTGTTGGCACAGGCCAACCAGCAGCCCCAGCTGATCCTCAAGCTTCTGCAATAACAGCCGATAGTTTGAACGATAGGCGATAAAAACCACGGCTCGAACCGCTCGCGGTTCGAGCCGTGGTCTTCGAACGAGATGAAACGAACTTTAGAGGTACCGTGTCACGTAGATAGGTGTAAGCATGGCTAGCGATGGACAGCCGGTAAAGATACCGGCGACGAGCCTCGTGCACGGAAGTCAGGCGCCTACAACGGTAGTGAGTTCAACACAGCGGCAAGTCCTTGCCGCCCAGCGGCAAGCCAGCGGCTGCCGCGCGGCCGGTGCTGCCGGCAAAAACCGACCTGCAAGCCCAGGTCTCGCTGCTCAACAAGTATCTCAATGATTCAGGTAAACCCGATCAGTTTCGAGTCGCCCCGCACTCGGACGACAAGCTCATCCAGCAGATCAATCCCGCGAATGGCGAGGTCATCGCCGAATTCCCGGCCAGCGAGTTTGCCGCCTTGGCGCGCAGCGTGGGAATTTCGGGCGTCCTCGTCGATAGCCACGTCTAAAGGCGCAATCGATCGTCGTCTTGGTACGCCGCTTGCTTAAGTCTTGGGTTGAATTGCCGATAAATTGAGCAACCTAGACGCGGACGTAGTACCCTATGAGTTCAACATTATCACCCAGCAGTGCATCGACCGCGGCGGGCACTGCCCCGACCAGCGCCAGCGCGCTGATCACGTCCACCGGCATCGGATCGGGACTGGATATCAGCGCCATCGTGTCGTCGCTGACGACGGCGTATGGCGCGGCCCAGACCACCCAGCTGACGAACCAGGCAAACACGCTGGACTCGCAGGTCTCGGCTTACGGGACATTCACCAGCGCGCTCGACACGCTGCAACAGGCGCTGCCGGCTCTCGAGGACCCCAGCCAATTGGCCGGCTTCGACGCCACCGTGGCCGACAAGACCATCGCGTCGGCGACCACGACTGCGGATGCCGTCGCCGGACAATATTCCCTGGAGGTGAACAATCTCGCGACCGTCCGCGACTCTCACCTCGGCAAACCGTTGCTGGGCGGCGCTTCGACCGTGGTGGGCACCGGAACCCTGACCATTGCAGTCGGCAAAGCGCCGCCGCGATCACCATCGACTCGACCGATAACACGCTGGCCGGCATCGCCTCGGCGATCAATTCCGCCGCCGAACAATCCCGGAGTGACCGCCAGCATCATCACGACCACCGCGGGTGCGCGTCTGGTGCTCGACCGGGACCGCAACCGGCGCCGCCAACGCCATTACGGTCACCGAATCGGGCGGCGACGGCGGCCTGTCGTCGTTGGTGTATGACCCGGCCAATAACGTCACGAATCTCACACAGACTCAAGCGGCCCAGGACGCCAGTTTTTCGATCAACGGCTTCGCGCGCCACCAGCGCCAGCAACGTCGTGAGCAACGCCATCACCGGCGTCACTGTCAATCTGTTGCAGGCCTCGGCTGCCGAATACGCCGACGACCTTGACGATCAGTCCGGACACCACCGCTGCACAGACGCTCGATCGACAGCTTCGTCACGGCGTTGAACGGCGTGATCAGCAGCATACAAACCCTCACCAGCTACGATCCCTCGACGCAGACCGCGGGGCCGTTGAACGGCAACGCTACTCTGGAGTCGTTCCAAAATCAATTGGAGAATATCCTCGGACACGGTCACCTCGGGCGGCGCCGGCGGTGTGAATTCGCTGGCCGATCTTGGCATCACTGCCGATACCGACGGCAGCTATTCCAGCAACGACACGACGCTTAGGCAATGCGCTCAGCGCGAGCCTGGCGTCGGTCGGACAATCTGCTCGGCGGCACCAACGGCATCGCGACGCAGATCAACAATCTCATCACCGGGTACACGAAGCCCGGCGGCTTGCTCGACACGATCAACCAGGGTCTGCAGACCAGCCTGAGCAATGTTACGCAGCAGCAGACGGCGCTGAACGCACAATTGGCGACGTATTCGGCCACGCTCACGACGGAATACAATGCGATGGACGCAGCGGTGGCGGCGCTCAAGGAAACTCAGACCTATCTGAATGCCGAGTTCAATCCCAGCGCCAACTCCTCATCAGGCTCGTCGCAGAGCACTACCAGCTTGAGCAGCGGCAACTTGAGCACCTAAGGCGGCGCATCATGGCCATGTATTCGCAGAGAGGTGCGGCCCAATACCGGACGGTTGCGCAACCACGGACTGGTCGCGGACGCCAGCCCCGCCAGGCTGGTGCAAATCATGTTCGAACAGATTCTGTCGCAATTGGCGACTGCGCAAGGCTGCATGGAACGCATCAGGAACAATATGCCGCTCCCTGAGGTCGTCGCCAAAGGCAAGTCGCTCGGCAAGGCGATCCGCCTGATCAATCAGCTGAACAACACCCTCGACATGGAACGCGGCCGCGAAGATCGCCGACAATCTGCGCGCCCTGTATGTGTACATGCTCGCCCGCCTGACCACCGCCAATGTCACCAATGATCCGGCGATCGTCAGCGAAGTGGCCTCGCTGGTGCAAAAAGTAAAGGCCGGCTGGGATCAAGTGGTCGCGGGCCTTGGCAGCGGCGCAGCCGCGGAATCACGATGACGAATCGCAGGGCCAATGAGCGGCTGGCGCGCGCCCTGAGCATTTCCTATGAAATGTTGACCGCGGCCGAAGCGGCGAATTTGCAAGGCCTTACCTTGCTCGACGCCGAACGTATGCAGCTGCTAAAGTCATTCCGGCTCGAAGCCAAGCAGGTCGACGCCGACGATCGAGGCTTGCTACTGCAAATCTCGCACGTGAACGATCGGACCATTGGACTGGTGGAGCATCAGCGGCGCAGCAAGGGCCGCGAAATGGACATGGCTGCGGTGGGCCGGCGAGCGGTGGCGGCCTATTCCGGTGTTCGGCCGCGGCGCTAGCCGCATCATTGAGGAAAGCCCTGACCCCATGCCTGAGTCATTTCTCGGCGATGGTTTGATTTTTGAAGAGTTGCTGCCCCTGGCATGGACTCCGGGACCGCTTGCCGACGGCTTGGCGCTCGCGCGTTTGAATGCCGACAACCACCAGCTGCTCGGCGCCGAGTCCTCCCTGGATGAAGTGCGAGTGCACGAGGCTCTCAAGGATGAATCGCCCGGCACTGCTGCACGAATTGCAGCGCCTCGAGTACAAGGTGAATATTTTGCTGCGCCTGACCGCCGAACTTGCGGCTGCGCAGCAGCGGGCTGCCGCCCGCGGGCCGGGTCCGGTTGACCTCGCACGCCCTGGAATGGTTCGGCGCGCAAACGCCCCCCGTTGGCGCCACCGGTTTGCTGGCGGTGTATATCAATCCCGGCCCTGCCGCAGCCGCTGAAGATCCCCAGTGTGGTGGCCGGTGAGCGCCGCGTCGACGACATGCCCGTTGCGCAATTGCGTTTCATGGGTTTGAGCGACGCCGTGGTCGAGATGCTGGACAAACTCATCTTTCGACATCACCGGCGCTTGGTGGCCGGCGCCAGACTCGCTGCTACTTAAAAAAATCGGTGCGATGGCGCGGAAAGTTCGCGCCGATTCGAAGTCGATCTATCCAAACACTGCGGCGGTTTTGCGGGATGCCCCTACTCCCATTACGGGGATTTGCCAACTGCTTTTCTCTCAAGTTCGATCAGTTAGTATGTTGCTCGAACTCGACATTGATTGTGATATGTCAAAGGGTTAGACGCGAAGTTTAAGGCGGAACACGAGATTTGTGAAGCTCCGTCACACTTTTCAAATTGGGAAGGAGTCCCAGGTCGTGGTTGAAGCCAAAGTTATTGTGATCGAACCCTCAGATTTGGAGGCGAACGCGCTCCAGACGCTGCTGCGTTTTTTGGATTTGGAGCCGGTGCATGTTCGCAATATGAGCGAACTGCGCCAATCGTCGCAGTGCGATGCTCCAGATTGCCTCGCCGTCATCGTGAGCCGCGAAACCGTCACCGCGCTAGGGGTCGAACTCGTGGCGCAGCTGCGCGCCATGCGCCAGCCGCTGCCGGTCATTTGCGTGAGCCGCGACGGCTTGCCGAAAATCGCCGAGAGCAGCGGCGACCTGGCCTGGTTTCATCTCGAAAGTCCCGTCAAACAGCGGCGGCTATCGGCGGTTTTGGGTCAGGCACAGAACGTGCGCAGCGGGCATCCGACGCAGCCGGGGGCCCACCGGTTCCGTCCCAGCGGCCATTCGACGCCCGATGCGCGCGGTGCATCGACTCATCGAGCAAGTCGCGCCCTTTCGATACCAATGTGCTGATCCTGGGCGAATCCGGCACCGGCAAGGAAATGGTGGCGCGCCATATTCACGAACTGTCGGGTCGGGCGGGACATCCGTTCGTGCCGGTGAATTGCGGCGCCATACCTGCGGATCTTCTGGAAAGCGAGCTGTTCGGCCACGAAAAGGGCGCATTTACCGGCGCACTGTCGACGCGCGTCGGCCGCTTCGAGTTTGCTGAAGGCGGCACGCTATTTCTGGACGAGATCGGCGACATGTCGCTGCAGATGCAGGTCAAGTTGCTGCGCGTGCTGCAGGAGAGGAGTTTCGAGCGCGTCGGCAGCAATCGGACCATCCATTGCGATGTGCGCATCATCGCGGCGACGCATCGCGACCTGGACGCCGCCATCATTGCCGGGCGGTTTCGCGAGGACCTTTACTACCGCCTGAACGTGTTTCCGCTGCAGATGCCGCCGTTGCGTGAGCGGCTCGACGATTTGCCCGTGCTGATCGAGCATCTGGTGCAGCGCCAGGGACAAAGTGCCGGGCAAGCACATTCAACTGGATCAGGCCGCGATGAATTGCCTGGCCCGCAATCGGTGGCCGGGCAATGTGCGCGAACTCGCCAACTTGCTGGAGCGGCTGGCGATCATGTTTCCCGCCCAAACCATCACGGCCGCAGAGCTGCCTGATCGCTATCGCAGCAGCGCCTGCCGTGGGCTGGCTCGGCAGCGAGGTGCGTATCGACGCGCGCGCCGGAGCCGGTCGAAGAAACGCTGCAGCCGATGGAGCCGCCGCCCATTGAGCGCTCGCCGGCATTGCAAGAGGCGCCGGCAGCGTTGCTCTATGAAATAACCGGATGTGGCGCTGCCGCGCGGCGGCATCGATTTGAAGGATCACCTGTCGGCGATTGAAATCGGCCTGATCCGCAAAGCGCTCGAAGAAGCCGATGGCACGGTAGCCGAAGCGGCGCGCCTGCTGCGCATTCGGCGCACGACGCTGGTCGAGAAGCTGCGCAAATATCATCTGAGCGCCTGACAAATTTTTGACGCATCCAGCGTCGCCCGGCTTCTCGATATTCGTAACTGGTTGATAGGCAGGGCAAATACCGCCAAGGCACAGAAGTTGCTTTCTTCATTCGGCATGGCAGCCACAAATCTCGAGCTGATCGAAAACCGCCGTTCCGAACTTCAGGCGGCGTTCCTCGCCTTCGGTTCGGTCTCGGAACAACTCTCCGGCGCCTTCGATTCCCTGCGCAGCCAGGTCGCGCAGCTGCGCGCCGATTTGCGAGACGCGCACGCAGGCAAGGAACATCTGGCGGCGCGCTTGTCGGCCCTGATCAAAGGGTTGCCCGGCGGCGTGCTGGTGCTCGACGGCCGCGGCGAGATCCAAGAATACAATCCGGCAGCGCTGCGAGTTGCTGGGCGAGCCGTTGCTCGGGCAGCTTTTCAGCGCGGTGCTTGCGCGCGCGCGGCGTCAGCGCGCGGCGGCGTCGGCGAACACACGGAACTGCGCAGCGGCAGATTCGTCAACATCTCGCAGCGCGAGCTCGAGGACGGCGGCGAGGTGGTGCTGCTGACGGACGTGACCGAAGCGCACCTGATGCAGGTATTTCTGACCCGGCAGCAGCGCCTGCTCACCCTGGGCGAATTGGCCGCGGGACTTGGCGCATCAGATCCGCACGCCGCTCGCCGCCGCGCTTGCTGTACGCCTCGCAAATGACGCTGTCGGGCCCGCGAAATACCGCGGATCTCGACGCGCTGCGCCGAAAAGACCGTCAGCAGCCTGAAGCAGCTCGACAAACTGGTGAACGACATGCTCGCGTTCGCGCACGGCGGCGCCGCGCGCGAAGCCGTGAGCGTGAGCGCGCTGCTCGAACAAGTGGCGCAATGGCTGCGGCCGGCATTGCGCGGCGGAATTCGCTTGACCATCCGCACCCAGGCGCCGGACCTGATGGTGCGCGCCAATGCGCCGTCGCTGGTCTCCGCGGTGCTGAATCTGGCCACCAACGCGCTGCAGGCGGCGACAGCAACGCTGAATCTGGAGCTGCTGGCGCGCCGCACGGCGGACCGGCGGGCGCAAATCGTCGTGAGCGACGACGGTCCCGGCGTGCCCGCGAAATTCGCGCAACGGATCTTCGAGCCTTTTTTTACCACACGGGCGCGCGGCAACGGCATTGGACTTTCCATCGTCAAGTCCGTGGTCGAAGCGCACGGCGGCAGCGTCTGTTTGGCAGACTTCGAGTTGCGGCGCCACGTTCGTCATCGAACTACCGGCAGAGGAGATTAGGAATCCATGAGCAAACTGAATGATTGCGGTTCTGGTGGTCGAGGACGATGCCGCGCTGCGCGAGGCGTTGGTCGACACTCTGCGGCGCCGCGGGCCTTGCCGGCGCTGGCCGCCGCACGATGCGCAAAGCGCGCTGCAATTGCTCGCGAGCGAAGAGATCGGCCTGGTCATATCGGACGTGCAGATGCCGGGCGCCAATGGCTACGAGCTACTGTCGTCGATCAAGCGGCTGCGGCCGTACCTGCCGGTGGTGCTTGATGACGGCCTACGGCACCGTTGCGCAGGCGGTGGCGGCCATGCGCGAGGGCGCGACGGACTACATCGTCAAGCCCTTCGACGCGCAGGCCCTGATCGACATGGCGCAGCGGCAGTTGGCCGCGCGGGTCATGCCGAACGAACTGGTCGCGGTCGATCCCGAGTCGAAGCGGCCTGGTGTCCTGGCGCGCAAGATCGCGGAGAACGACGCCACGGTACTCATCACCGGCGAAAGCGGCACGGGCAAGGAAGTGTACGCGCGCTTCATTCGCGACCATTCGGCGCGCGCCGACAAGCCGTTCGTGGCGATCAATTGCGCGGCGATCCCGGAAAACATGCTCGAAGCCAGCCTGTTCGGCTACGAGAAGGGCGCCTTCACCGGTGCTCTCGCCGCGCACGCCGGAAAGTTCGAACAGGCGCAGGGCGGCACGCTGCTGCTCGACGAAATCTCGGAAATGGATCTCGGGCTGCAGGCGAAGATCCTGCGGGTTCTGCAGGAGCGTGAAGTGGAGCGCTTGGGCAGCACCCGCACCATCAGTCTCGATGTGCGCGTGATCGCCACGTCGAACCGCGATCTGCCCGAGGAGGTGCGCGCCGCGCGCTTCCGCGCCGATCTTTACTACCGGCTCAATGTGATGTCGCTGCGATTGCCGGCGCTGCGCGAGCGCCGCGGCGACATTCTGCCGCTGGCGCGCCGCGCCATGCAGGCTTGCGCGCGCGCGGGTCAGGCGGCCTTGAGCTTATCCGCCGACGCGGAACGCAAAATGCTGCAGCTACGATTGGCCGGGCAATGCGCGCGAACTGACCAACATCGTGCAGCGGGCGGCGTGGCTTGCCGCGGGCGGCATCATCCATGCCGCGGATCTGGATACCGGCAGTCGCCGGCCGTCCGAGGCCTGCGCAGGCAGCGCGAGCGCGGCAAGGCCGTGCGCACTCGGCGCTGGACTTGGGCTTGGACCGCGACCTCAAGGATGCGCGAGCGCGAGTTGATACTGGCGACGCTGCGCGTCACCGGCGGCAGCCGCAAGCTCACCGCCGAGCGCCTCGGCATCAGTCCGCGCACCCTGCGCCACAAGCTGCAGCAGCTCAAAGCCGCCGGCGTCAGTGTGCCGCGCGTGCACGAGCAGCAATTCATGACGGTGTAACGCATGAGCAGCATGCAAATTCATCAGGTGTTGGCGGAAATGCGCGCGCTGCAGGCGCGCGCCGTCGGGCATCGCCGAAGCGCCGGCCGCGGCCGCGCAGCCCTCGGATTTCGCCAGCCTGATGAAGAATTCCGTGGACCACATCGCCAGCATGCAAAACCAGGCGACCGCGCTCGCGGATGCCTACGAGGCCGGCGACAAGAGCGTCGATCTCACCAAGGTGATGCTGGAAGTTCAAAAGGCGGGACTGGCGTTTCGCGCCATGACCGAAGTGCGCAACAAGCTCGTCGATGCCTATCACGCAAGTAATGAATATGTCGGTCTGACATCGACCGCGAGGCTTAATCCATGGCTGACATCGTTCCCACTCCCCGCGCGCGGCTTGGCCGATATTCCCGGCCTCAAGCAGGTCGGTCTGCTTGCCGGCGTCGCGGCGGCCGTTGCCGCGGCGATCTGGCTGGTCATGTGGTCGCAGGGTCAGAACTACACGGTGCTGTACGGCCAGCTCTCGGAGCGCGAGAGCGGCCAGGTCATGGATGCACTGACGGCGGCCGGCATCGAATTCAAGCTCAATCCTTCGGGCGCCGTGTCCGTGCCGGAATCCAAGGTGCAGGAAGCGCGCATTCGCCTGGCGAGTCAGGGCCTGCCGCAAAGCGACTGCGATGGGAATCGAAATGATTCAAAAGGATTCCGCGCTCGGCAGCAGCACCATGATGGAGAGCGCGCGCTATCAATCGGTGCTCGAGACGGAATTGGCGCGCACCATCATCAAGGTGCAGGGAGTGCAGAGCGCGCGCGTGCATTTGGCGCTGCCCAAGCCCTCGGTTTTCTTGCGCGACGCCCGCAAGGCCACCGCCTCGGTGATGCTGCAGCTGTATCCCGGCAGGCGCCTCGACCCGGGCCAGGTCGCCGCGATCGTGCACTTGGTCGCCTCGAGCGTGCCGGAATTGTCGGCCGAACGACGTGACGTTGGTGGATCAGGCCGGATCCTTGCTCAACTCGCCCGACGAAAGCGCCGAAGCGGCCGCCAGTACCCGGCAATTCGAGTAAACGCGCAAGCTCGAGGAGAGCTATCAGCAGCGCATCATCGAATTGCTCGAACCCATGATCGGGCCGGGGCGCGTGCGTGCGACGGTCACCGCCGACATGGACTTCACGGTCACCGAGGAGACGCACGAGAACTACGATCCGCAAAAGACCGCGGTGCGCAGCGAACAGACCAGCAACGAGCTGCGCAAGGGCGGCGACGGCGCCGAAGGCATCCCCGGCGCATTGAGCAATCAACCGCCGGGCACTTCGGGCGCGCCCGCCATTCCCGGCGCCGCCACGCCGGGAATCCCGCGGCCGCGCAGCCCGGCGCCGGACAGCCGGCGCGAGCCAGCGACGGCCGCCAACAGCGGACCCAGCTCGAGCGCACAGCGCAGCACGCGCAATTTCGAAGTCGATCGCACGCTCTCCTATGTGAAGCAGCCGGTGGGCGTATTGAAGCGCCTCAGCGTCGGCGTGGTGCTCGACGATTGGCAGAAAGTCGACGCCGACGGCAAGGTCACCACCGCGCCGATGAGCGATACGGACATCAAGCGCTTCACGCAGTTGGTGAAGGAATCCATCGGCCTCAAGGAAGATCGCGGCGACCAATTGAACGTGATGAATCAAGCTTTCAAGAGCAACGCGCCGCTCGGCGCCCGTCGACGGACTGCCGCTGTGGCAACAGCCCTGGCTCACGCAGCTCGCCAAGCAAATCGTCGGCGCGGCGCTGGTGCTGGTGGTGGCGTTCCTGGTCTTGCGGCCCTTGATGAAATCGCTCACCAAGCCGGCGCACGCGCTCGAGCTCCGGCGCCGACGGCCGACGATACTGGACGGCGATCGCCTGAGCCTGTCGGGACAGGCCGGCAAGGCCATCAAACTCTCGCCCAGTTTCGAGCAGCAGATCGCGGCCGCGCGAACCTTGGTGGGGCAGGATCCGCGGCGTGCAGCACAGGTCGTGAAGGATTGGGTCTCCGCGGATGGCTAACAAGCCCGATGATCTCGCCGGAACGCAGCGCGCCGCCATCCTGCTGATGAGCTTGGGCGAGCAGGATGCCGCCAATGTGCTCAAGCAGCTCGATGCCCGCGAGGTTCAGAAATTGGGCATCGCCATGGCCGAGCTCAAGGAAGTATCGCGCGAGCAGATGAGCTCGGTGCTCGACAAGTTCATCGGCATCGCGGACGCCAAGGCGAACATCGCCGGCGGATCGCAGGATTATGTGCGGCGCGTGCTGACCCAGGCAGTCGGCAAGCAGAAGACCGACATGCTGCTCGACCGGGTGTCGAGCGGCCAGACCGGCCAGGGCATCGAGGCCTTGAAATGGATGGAAGCCAAGGCCGTCGCGCAAATCATCAGCGGCGAACATCCGCAAATCGCCGCCATCGTGCTGGCGCACCTCGAGCCGGAACAGTCGGCCGCCATCCTGCCGCTGCTGAACGAGGATTTGCGCACCGAAGTGCTGATGCGCATCGCGTCCTTGAACGAAGTGCCGCAGACCGCGCTTGACCGAACTCGATCAGTTGGTCGAGAAACAGGCGAACGTCGCGCCGCCGGCGCCGCTTGCGGCGCGTCGGCGGCGCGCGCACGCGCGGCCAACATCTTGAACGCCATGGAGCGCGACAAGAGCGGCGAGGAGATCGGCAAGATCGAGAAAGCGGACGGCGAGATGCATCAGCAAATCAAGGATCTGCTGTTCGTCTTCGACAACTTGCTGGACGTCGACGACCGCGGCATTCAAGCGCTGCTGCGCGAGGTGGGTTCCGACACCCTGGCGGTGGCATTGCGCGGCGCCGAACCCGAAGTGCAGGAAAAGATCCTGAAGAACATGTCGAAGCGCGCCGCGGAAATCCTCAAGGACGATATGGAAGCGCGCGGCCCGGTGAAACTGACCGACGTCGAAGCGGCGCAAAAGGAAATCATCGTGATCGCGCAGCGCATGGCCGAAGAAGGCACCATCAGTCTCGGCGGCAAGGGCGGCGGCGAGTTTGTCTGACGCCAAGCCCAAGCCCGGCGCGAGCGTCGCACTGTGGACGGCACCCGATATGGAGAGCCCGGCTGCCGCAGCACAAAATGGCGACGGTGGGCGGTCTTGCCGATCTGCAGGCGGAAGCGCACAAGGAAGCGTTCGAGCAGGGACTGGCAGAGGGCCGCGAGGCCGGGCGCGCCGAAGTGCAGCGCGCAGGTGGATCGCCTCGCCGGCATGTTCTACGACCTGGCCAAACCGTTCGAAGCACTGGATGCCGAGGTCGAGCGTGAGCTGCTGACCCTGGCGATGGCGTTGGCGCGGCAAATCGTGCGCCGCGAACTGAAAACCGATCCGACGCAGATCATCGGCATCATCCGCGAAGCCATCGCGGCGCTGCCGGTCGCCACGCGCGAAGTGCGCGTGCATCTGCATCCGGAGGATGCCGCGGTGGTCAAGCAGCATCTGGCTCCGACCGAAAACGAGCGCGCCTGGACCATCGTCGAAGATCCGGTCATGGCGCGCGGCGGATGCCAAATCACCACCACCACCTCGCGCATCGATGCGCGTCTGGAGACCCGCCTCGGCGGCATCTTGAGCGAGCTGCTGGGCACCGAACGCCACGCGACCGCGCCGCGCGGCGGGATCAGCTTCGTGAGCGAGGACAGCGCGCAACCGGCCCAAAGATGGGCGGAAGGCCTGGTGCAAGCGCGCGAACGCATGGCGAACGCCGCCGAATTCGTCGTCGAAGGCACGCTGAATCGCATGGTCGGCATGACGCTGGAGGCCGTGGGCTGCGAGGCCGCGGTCGGCGGGCGCTGCCTGGTCGACACGGCGGAAGGCAAACAGATCGAAGCGGAAGTGGTCGGCTTCTCCGGCGACAAACTGTTTCTGATGCCGACGGGCGACATCCGCGGCCTGATGCCGGGCGCGCGCGTCATTCCCACGCACAGCGAGTCCTCCGTCGCCGTGGGCGATGAATTGCTGGGCCGGGTGCTGGACGGCGCGGGGCGGCCGCTCGATGGCTTCGGCGAATTGCGCTGCACCGATCGCGTGTCGCTTGACCGGCGAGCCGCTGAATCCGCTCATGCGCCGTGCGATACGCGATCCGCTCGATGTGGGCGTGCGATCGATCAATGCGCTGCTGGCCGTCGGCGGCGGACAGCGCATCGGCCTGTTCGCGGGTTCCGGCGTGGGCAAGTCGGTGCTGCTCGGCATGATGACCCGCTACACCAAGGCGGACGTCACCGTGGTCGGCTTGATCGGCGAGCGCGGCCGCGAAGTCCAGGATTTCGTCAGCAATACATTGGGTCCCGACGGCATGCGGCGCGCCGTGGTGGTCGCCACGCCGGCCGATAATCCGCCGCTCATGCGCTTGCATGGCGCTTGGCTGGCCACCGCCATCGCCGAATACTTTCGCGATCGCGGCCTCAAGGTACTGCTGCTGCTCGATTCGTTGACGCGCTTCGCGCAGGCGCAGCGCGAAATCGCGCTCGCCATCGGCGAGCCTCCGGCGACCAAGGGCTATCCGCCCTCGGTGTTCGCCCGACTGCCGCAGCTGGTGGAGCGCGCCGGCAACAGCGATCGCGGCGTCGGATCGATCACCGCGTTCTATACCGTGCTGGTGGAGGGCGACGATCAGAACGATCCGATCGCCGACGCCGCGCGCGCCATCTTGGACGGACACATCGTGCTGTCGCGCCGCCTGGCCGAGAACGGGCTATATCCGGCCGTCGATGTGGAAGCTTCGATCAGTCGTGCGATGCACCAGATCGCGACGCGCGAGCAGCTCGATCTCGCGAATCGCTTCAGGCAGGTGTATTCGACCTATCAGCAGAACCGCGACTTGATCACCGTCGGGGCCTATCGGCGCGGATCCGATGCCCGGGTGGATCTGGCCGTCGAGCAATGGCCCAAAATGATCGAATTCCTGCGCCAGGACATGTACGAACCGGTGGGAATCGAGCGAAGTTACGCGGATCTCAAACAACTCGTGACGCAGTTCTCGGCGCCGGCCGCGGCAACCGGCCGATAGTGCAGCTCGCCCATGCATGAAAGTCCAAACGATTCGAACCGATTCAGGAAATCGCCTCGACCTCGGCCCAGGACCTGAGCCGCGCCATGGGCGAAGCCGGCCGCAAAGTCGCCGGATTTGGAGCGCCAGCTCGAGCAGCTGCAAGCCTATCGCGACGAGTACGTGCGCAACTCCACGCAATCCAACGGCGCCATGGATGCCGTCAAGCTGCAAAACTATCGCTCCTTCCTCGATCGGCTGGGCGAGGCCATGCGCCAGCATGCGAAGATCGCTGGAGCTCGCGCCGCAGGAATTCGATAAGCGCCGCGCGCAGTGGAGCGAAAAGCGCATCGAAGCCGAAGTCATTGAGCCGCGTGGTCGATCGCTTTCGCAAGGAAGAACAGCACGCCGCGGATCGGCGCGAACAGCGCGAAGGCGATGATGCGGCGATGCGCGTGGTGCTCGCGGCCCGGAGCGACCGCTAGCACGCCGACTCGACGTGATATTCTCGCCGCGACGACGCAGCGAGGGCGAAAATGTGGCGGTTGCGAGTATCTGGGTCGACGCCGATGCTTGTCCCGGCGTAATAAAGGAGATCCTGTTTCGCGCAGCGCAGCGAACCGGCGTATCTGTCACTCTGATTGCCAACCAGCCGCTCAGTATTCCACGGCTCTCGAGCCTCAAGCTGGTTCAGGTATCATCGGGCTTCGATGTGGCCGATGCGGAAATCGTCAAACGTATGATTGCCGGTGACTTGGTTGTCACCGCCGATATTCCACTCGCCGCGGAAGCGATCGCCAAGGGTGGGGAAGCCCTCAATCCACGCGGTGAGCTCTATTCCCCCGACACCATACGCGGAGTGCTCGCCATGCGTGATTTCATGGACACGATGCGTTCCAGTGGCCATGTGGGTGGCGGGCCGCCGCCGCTTACACAGGCGAATCGCAATGCCTTCGCGGCACATCTCGATTCCTGGTTGGCGCGAAGGGTGGTGCAACATTGAAGGATGACACGCCGGGCGCGCCCGAACCCATGGTGGTGCCGTATACGGAGCTGTCCGCTGAATTGCTGCATGCCGTCATCGAATCCTTCGTTTTGCGGGAGGGCACGGACTATGGTGAAAGGGAAGTCTCGCTGCAGGACAAAGTTGCGCGGGTGATCGGTCAGCTCAAGAGCGGCAAGGCCAGGATCATGTTCGATCCAGAGTCGGAAAGCGTCACCATCGTAACCTAGGCGGCCAGGCAGCAGACCGCCAGCACCAGGCATGCGAACAGATCCAACGCTGCCGAGGGCCGAATTCGCAAGCGCAGCGACCATGGCAACGTACATGCGACGGGAATTAGACCACCGCCGCCTCGAGTAGAGAAGATGCCAAGAATTCCGAGGCGAACAACCGGGCCGATGGCGCGCCGTAAACATATACGCGCGCGGCGCCGGCTGGTCGTGAAGTGGCTGAAACGGACGCGCGGCCAGTGGCGCAGGTTCCAGCGCGCGCCGCTGCGCACGCAGCTCATCATCGGCACGGTGCTTATTTTGGCACTGTGGCTTGGCATCAACTGGATCTACCAGGTCATCCGCAAACCCTCGGAACTGTTTTTTCCGGTGAGCACGGCGCTCAACAAGACGCCGGCCGAAACCTGGCGTCAGTACTCCGCACTATTCAAAGGCTATGCGACCAACGTGATGACCCCCGATCTTCTTGCCGCCATCGCACAAGTGGAAGGCTCGGGGAATCCGGTTGCTCGCACCTACTGGCGGTGGTCGTGGACATCGCAGCCCTTCGAGATGTATCGGCCGGCATCGAGCGCCGTGGGGATGTATCAGATCACCGATGGGACATTTGCAGAAGCCAGGCACTACTGCATTCACGATCATGCGGTTGCGGAGGATGGTCCGTGGAATAGCTGGCATTCATGCTGGTTCAACAGCCTGTATGCGCGAGTGCTGCCGGGCGATGCCGTCGAGCTCACTTCGGCCTACCTAGATCACAGCGTGGCGCTGATTCTCGAGCGGCACCGGATCAGCGTCGCTACGCTGCAGCACAAGCAGACGCTCGCCGCAGTGATCCATTTATGCGGCGCCGGCGCGGGCGATGAATACGCGAGACGCGGGTTTAGATTGGCAGCGGGGCAGCGCTGTGGCGATCACGAAGCGCGCGCATATCTTGATCGCGTGAGTGCGATGCAGGCGGCGTTCAATCGGCTGATGTGATGTCAGCGGGGGTGCCTCGTGGAGTTCGCCGTCTGACCGAGAAACTCGATCAGCAATTCAGCCACCGCACCCGGCTGTTCCTGCTGTACCCAATGTCCGGCTCCGGCGACGAGGTGAATACCGCGAAAATCCGCGCAGGCCGATGAGGCCATGGCCTGCAACGCGCCGGGACTTTGATATGTTCCCCAGTCGCTCTTACCCGAGATGAAGCAGCAAGGCACATCGATGCTGCGGCCAAAAAACATCTGCAGTTGAGCGCTGCCTTTCGGGTCCGTCATGTTGCGGTACCACTGCAAACCGCCCTGAAATCCGGTACGCGAGAATTCGTCGCTGTAGACGCGCAGTTCGTCGTCGGGCAGCCACGCGCATGCGGATATTTCCGGGGTGCTAGGCGCCAGTGCCGCGACCGTTTCCGCCATGCTTTTGTCGAGATCCATGATGTAGTACCGGGGCATCTTGGCGAGTTCATCGGCCGCCCAGGATTGGAGCGGGAATGGCTGATTCTGCGTCCAGTCCGCACTTTTGACGTGATAATAGGCGCGCAGGAATGCATGGATACCCTGCGGACAGGCGTGCATGTCCCGGTTGGCCGCGCGCGTCGAGTAGTACCACTGATAGTGCTTGCGCGGCGGACGCAGCGCCGCGAGCGATTCCGCCATGGCGGCCGCCGCGGACTGTACCGCCGACCCCTGCCGCGGCGGCCCACCGAAAGGAGCGCTCAGCAGCACCACCGAACGGACCAAGTCGGGCCGCAATAGCGCACACCAGGCAGCGACCGGCGAGCCAAAATCATGCCCCACCACCGCAGCGACGGTGCGATGGCCCAATGCGGCAACCAGTCCTAACGCATCCTTCGCCAGATTGAATAGATGAAATGGAGCGATATCGCGGTCATAGTTGCCGTCCCAGCCGGTGGTGCCGCCGTAACCCCTCTGATCCGGGGCGACCACGTGAAACCCAGCGTGGGCGAGGGCAGGCATTACCTTTCGCCAGCTAAAGCCGAGCTCAGGGAAGCCGTGCAGCAGCAACACGCACGGCCGATCGTCGGCATCGAATCCGCACTCGAGCATGTGCATGATGAGGCCATTGCCGTTCTCGACGCAGCGTGAACGTACTCCGGCCGGGAGACCTGCGGTGCCATAGCCGATGTCCATTTTGAGGATTATCGCCGCAATCGGCCCGTTTGGCGCAGCCTGGTGATGCCGGTATCATCCTGGCGAATGACGTTCAAAACCTGGCTGCTGTTTTTGGGCGATGGAAACCGCGCTGTCGCTGTCGCCGGGTCCCGCCGTGTTCTACGTCGGTCTCGCAAGGCATGCGCGGCGCGCTTTGCGGCGCACCTTGCCGGCGGCGGCGGGAATCCTGACTGCCAATGGCATTTATTTTGCGCTCTCGGCCACGAGCTTGGGCGCCATCATTGCCGCCAGCGCGCGTTTTTTTGCGGTCGCCAAATGGGTCGGCGCGGCTTACCTGATCTATCTCGGGCATAAAGGCGCTGCTGTCCGCCAATTCGATGCACTCGGTTGCGCTGGAGTGCAAACCCTGCTGCACGCGACAGTGATCTCTCGCGGCGTCTATCTGGGGGCCCTGACATTGCAGCTGGCCAATCCGAAGGCGCTGCTGTTTTTCCTGGCGCTGCTGCCGCAGTTCATCGATCCCTGCAGTTCCGGTGGTGCCGCAAATGCTGATTCTTGGCGGCGACCTCGATGGTGCCGGAGTTCTGCATTTTGACGGGATACGGCTGGCTGGCGCATCGCGCCGCGCATGCCGCCGCCAAATTTGGCGTTACCGGCAACATGAACCGGCGGCTGGCGCGGATCGAGGGCGCGGGTCTCTTGGGATGCGCGACACTGGTGCTGAAGTTCAATCGCGGCAGCGCTTGCAGCATCAATGGGATATGGGAAAGAAATGAAGTTGGATGCTCAGCCGCGGCGCTCGCTTGCATCGGCGTGGGGCAGGTGGCGTCGGCTGCGCAGCTCGCCGACGAACGCTTGGTGCATCGCTATCTCAGCGTTGAGATTTCGCCGAACGGACGAATTCGTTGCCTCCGTGGAAGGCGATTCTTCCAACAGCGGCGGCGCGCCGACGATGCGCGATCTTCTGATCAGGCAGGTCCGGACCGGCACTGCGGTCACGGTTGCGATGCCCTGCGGCCGTGTTCCGCAATGTTGGCCGGATCGCCGGCCTGGAGTCCCGACGGCAAGCATCTCAGCTTCACCTTGCGAACGCCGGGCAGTCATGCGCGCTCCGTGTATGCGGTCGACGCCGACGGCAGCGGCCTTGACCAAGCTGCTCGATTTCAGCGGCACCATCGAGAACTTGCGCTACCTGCCGGATGGCCGGCTCGCCATGCTGGCGACGCAAAATGCCACCAAGGAAGTCGGCGCGACGCAGGCCGGCGCGCCGATTGCCGGCGATTTGGATGCAGCGCCGCCGGAGCAGCGAATCGCGATTTTGGACAAAGGCGTGATGCGTTGGGTCTCGCCGCCCGATCTGTTCGTCTATGAATACGATTGGCGAGCCGGCGGCAAAGGGCTTTGTCGGCACCGCCGCGCCGGGCGACGGCGACAACAATTGGTGGACCGCGAAGCTGTATGCCTTTCTCCGAGAGCGGCGCCGGCGCGCGGGTGATCTATACGCCGACGGACATTCGCCAGCAGCTCGCGATGCCGAAGGTATCGCGCGACGGTTCGACGGTCGCATTCATCGCGGGAATCATGAGCGACTTCGGTTCGACGGGCGGCGATGTCTATACGCTGACGCTGGACGGCGGCGCGCCGATCGAATCTCACGCCCGGCATGCATGCTTCGGCGACCGCGCTCGCCTGGCGCTGCGACGGCCACTTGCAGGCCGAACTGCTCGCCGGCGACAAAACGCAGTTCGTGGATTTGGGCGCCGGGCTCACGCCGGCACCAGCGCGCATCCTGTGGAGCGGCGAGGAATCGATTGGCGGATCGCGCCGGCGGCATATCGACCGCCTGTCCTTCGGGAGTCGACCGCCGACGCGCATGAATCGTTCACGCGGCCGCCGGAGATTGAGATCGGCACCATCGGACATTGGCGCAATCTGACTGCGATCAATGCGGGCTTGAGCTTGACCGCACGCGTGCAAAGCGTCTGGTGGAAGAGCGACGGATTCGATGTTCAGGGCTGGCTGCTGCTGCCGGCGAACGCCGACCGCAAAATGCCGATGATCACGCCGTGCACGGCGGCCCCGCCGCGGCGGTGACTCCCGGCTTCGCCGGTCCCGGACTCACCACCGCGCTTGCTGGAGCGCGGGCTACGCGCTGTTTCGGCCAAATCCCGCGCGGCAGCTACGGTCAGGGCGAGCGCTTTACGCAGGCCAATGTGCGCGATTTCGGCCATGGCGATTTGCGCGACATTCTGGCCGGCATCGACGCGGCGGCGAAAGTCGCGCCCATCGATACGGCGCGGCTGGGACTGACCGGCGGCAGCTATGGCGGCTTCATGACCATGTGGGCCGTGACGCAGACCGACCGATTCAAAGCCGCGGTCGCGGCCGCCGGCATCAGCGACTGGCTGTCGTACTACGGCGAGAACGGCATCGATGCCTGGATGATTCCTTACTTCGGCAAGTCGGCGTACGACGATCCTGCGGTGTATGCGCAATCATCGGCGATCAATTACATGCACAATGTAAAGACGCCGACATTCGCCTACGTCGGAGAGCACGACATCGAATGCCCCGCGCCGCAAACCCAGGAATTCTGGCATGCGATGAAGGCCATGAATGTGCCGACGTCCATCATGATCTATCCGGGCGAAGGCCATGGGCTGCGGGATCCGGAGCATCTTGCCGATGCCATGCAGCGCACGCTCGCCTGGTTCGACAAATACTTGAAGTAAATGCCTGCCATGCAAACACTTTTGATGCTGATTCGCGGCTCATTCTGCTGTCTGACCTTTCTCGCCGCCGGCATCTCGACCTGTGGCGCGGCCGCCGCTGAATATGATCTCGTCATCGCGAACGGCCATATCATCGATGGGACCGGTTCGCCGTGGTACGGGGGCGATGTGGCGGTCAAGGATGGGCGCATTGCGGCCATCGGCAATTTATCGAGTGCTTCGCGCAAGAAAACCATCGATGCGCACGGCCTGATCGTGGCGCCGGGTTTCATCGACATGCTCGGTCAATCCGAGATTACGGTGCTCGTGGACCCGCGCCTGCCGTCGAAGATTTTTCAGGGGATCACGACCGAGATAACCGGTGAAGGCAATACGGTGGCGCCGATCAACGATGCCATTCTCAAAGAATCCCAGCCGGGATTCGATCACTACCGGATCAAAGCGGACTGGCGCACGCTGCCACAGTACTTTGCACGGGTGGAGAAGCAGGGCATTGGCATCAACATGGGCCACTACATAGGCGCCACGACGATACGCGAAATGGTCATTGGCTTCGGCAATCGAGCGCCCACCCCGGATGAGCTGCAGCGCATGCAAGCCTTGGTCGCGTCTGCCATGCAAGAGGGGGCGCTCGGATTGTCAACCGCCCTGCAATATCCGCCCGCGCCTTACGCGCATACCGACGAGCTGATCGCGTTGGCAATGACGGCGTCGCAGTACGGGGGCATTTATGCCACGCACATGCGCAGCGAGGGCGATGCTGAGATGGCTGCGTTGGAGGAGACTTTTCGAATTGGCGCCGCGGCGCATATCCCGGTCGAAATCTTTCACTTGAAGGTTTCGGGGCAGCGGAATTGGGGCAAGGCGCCGCAGGTGATCAGCAAGATCGAGGCGGCGCGTGCCCGCGGCATCGACGTGGCTGCGGACACCTACGCTTACACCGCATGGCAAAATTCGTTCTCGGCCTTCATACCGCCTTGGGTGCATGACGGCGGCTCCGCGGCGCTGATTGCGCGTCTCAAGGATCCGACGACTCGTG
Organism: uncultured Gammaproteobacteria bacterium; assembly: GCA_963787695.1. Taxonomy (GTDB): domain Bacteria; phylum Pseudomonadota; class Gammaproteobacteria; order Steroidobacterales; family Steroidobacteraceae; genus Bog-1198. The sequence goes on along the minus strand of CAWBDX010000002.1, from coordinate 1,535,336 downwards.
CGCGCATTCACAAGGATATGCTGACTCCCAGCATGGACTGGGACAATGAGTGGCTGGAGATCAGGGGACCGCAGGACATCCTCATCACTGCGGTCGTCAACAGCGAGCTGCTCAAGTACCAGGGCAAACGCGTCAGTGAAATCGCGCAGGAGTGGCATGAGGATCCGATCGATGCAATCTGCGATTTCTTGATCAAGGATCTTGCCGGAACCAGCGTGGCGGTGTTCGGCATGGACGAGCCCGACGTGAAACTGATCCTGCAGCAGCCGTGGGTATCCGTGGACAACGATGCTTCCGGCGCTTCGCTCGAGGGTATTCTGGCCGCGGAGCATCCGCACCCGCGGGCATACGGCACCTTTCCACGCGTGCTTCGCAAGTATGTGCGCGAAGAGCACGCGCTGACCCTTAGCGATGCGATTCGCAAGTTTTCCGCGCTGCCCGCGCAGCGCGAGCATCTTGTCGATCGCGGGGTATTGAAGCGCGGCATGTGGGCCGACATCGTGGTATTCGACGGCGACACGATCCATGAGGTCGCTACTTTTGAGGATCCGAATAAATTGTCGATCGGCATGCGCTATGTGCTGGTGAACGGCGTGCCGGTCATCGATGCGGGGAAAATGACGGGTGCCTTGCCGGGTCAGGTCCTGCGCGGGCCGGGGTATGCTGCGCAGCTGCAGGCCAAAACAGCCGAATAATCACTCGCCGGTGATTGGCCCTGGCACGTTGCTTGCTATTTCAGCGGTATGAATGCAACACCCCCGGTTTCCCAAGCGCAGTGCGGCAACGACGCGAGTCAAATCAACCCGGCAGCCACGAATTCCACTGCAATTGGTGCTCACAACCAAGATTTTGCCAAGGCGTTGAACGACGCCGGCGCGAAGCCGAGCCGCAAAACCACCGCACACATGCCAGCAGCCGTGGACCCAAGCGGCGGCCACCTGCCGGTTGCCGGCAAATCTTCGCCGATTCCCTTGCCACCGCCGCCATCGGCTGCTGGGGCGCCGGCTGCTGGATCGCGGGCCGCCGGATCAGCCGCCGTAGCGCAGGCCCCCGCAGCCACAGCCGCGGCAGCGCCGATCCCCGCAGCCACAGCCACGGCCGCCGCGCCGCCCATCTCACTTCTGCCGTCCGGCGCCGGATCGGTCACCGCACCGGTCGGATCAGCCGGCGTGACTGCGCAGCCGGCTGCTGCCGAAGTAGCCGCCGGCGAGGCTGCGGTGCCATCGAACAATGGCGGTATACGGACTCCGCAGGCGCCGACGGACATGGCGCAGGGGGCCGCCACGCCCTCGGACGCCGCGCCCTCGGACGCCGTGGCAGGCTTGAACACTTCCGTCGCGGCCATGAGCATGAATTCCGCGCCGAATCTCTCGGCCGCCGTCCTTACGAGCGCCGCCGGCGCGGCGAATGCCAACGAGGCCTCGAACGGCGCCAGTGCTGCGCTGACGGGGTCAACGCCATTGATCAGCAGCGCCGCGGTCCGCGCAGCCGCAAGACCCGCCGTGCGTGTATCGAGCATGGACAGCGCGGCATCGAAGGCAGCGCCCGTGCCGGCCGCGTCCGCGTCTATGTGCCGGGCCACTTCGCTGCCCGGCACATTGGCGGCGAACGGTGCCCCCGATTCGACGGATACTGGCGCGGATGCACAAGCAATGGCGGCCGTCACTGTTAGCGGCGCAACGCCGGCCTCCGAAGCGCCGAATGCCGCAGCGCCGGGCACGAATTCAACATCGGCAGCGGTTGTCTTGGCGACCCCCGATGCGAACGTAAACCCGCAAGACGCTGCGCAGGCAAATGCAGCGCCGATCTCCGCGACGGCGGTCGCAATGCCATCGGGGCAGGCGGCAGTAGCCGCCGCCGCCGCTGCAACCAACGCCCAAGCGCTGCTGACACGCGCCGATACGGCCGCGGACAAAAACTCGCCCAACAGCGATGCCGCTGCGTCCTTGTCGCTGAACTCGAGCGACGCGGCCGCAGGCGCGGCGCAGTTGCTGACCAATCCGCCCAGCTCGGGCCAAGCGGCGGCGGCACCCGTTCTGAATGTAGCCGCGAGGGTGGATAGCAATGAGTTCGGATCGGGGGTTGCTACCCAGGTGTCGTTCATGGTGGATCGGAATTTGAACAGCGCCAGACTGCAGGTGAATCCGCCGTCTCTCGGCCCCATCGAAGTACGCATCGCATTGCAGGGCGGTCATGCGCAGGTTTGGATGACCAGCCACAGCGCGGTGACGCGCGACGCGCTCGAATCGAGCTCGTCGAAACTGCGCGAAATGCTTGGCTCTCAAGGATTCGGCCAGGTGAGCGTCGATATTTCGCAGCGCTCTTTTCAGGAGCGCTCGTCGCAGTCGCAGACCTACGATGCATTGCCGCCGGTCGAGCGCAGCGCGGCGGCGGGCGCAGCGGCGCAGTCGCGGCCAGCGGGATCGATTCCGCGCGCCGCGAGCGGTCTCGTCGATGCCTATGCCTGAAGCTCTTACAACATTCCGCCGTTGATGGAAATCATCTGACCGGTGATGTAGCCGGCCTCGCGTGAAGCGAGAAAGGCCACCAGACTCGCGACCTCCTCGGGGGTTCCGGCGCGCTTCATCGGCACGATTTTGCTGATTGCCGCGTCATCGAAGGCCTGCTTTGCCCATGTCCGGCGGCGATGATGCCGGGCGCCACGGCGTTGACGGTGATGCCGCGGCTCGCCACCTCGAGGCTCAACGCCTTGGTGGCGGCGTTCAGCGCGCCCTTGGCGGCGGCATAATTCACCTGGCCGCGATTGCCGGCGAGCGCCGGCCACCGAGGAGATGCTGATGATGCGGCCCCAGCGGGTGCGAATCATGGGCAGCATCAATGGCTGAGTGACGTTGTAAAATCCGTTGACCGACAAGTCGATGACGCGATGCCATTGCTGCGGACTCATGCCCGGGAACACCGCATCGTCATGGATGCCGGCATTGTTCACCAGCACCTGCATCGCTCCTTCCTCGAGAAGTCTTTCGACAGCGGCGCGCGTCGCGGCGGCATCGGTGAGATCAAATTGGATGCGCCCGCGCCTGGCCGCCGGCGCGCGACGATCGTTCCGCGGCGATCGATCTCGGCCGCGGCAGTGCCGCGATGAGCATGCACGTAAACGAAGTGACCGGCCGCGCCCAAGCGCCGGCAAATGGCGCCGCCGATGCCGCCGCTGCCGCCTGTGACCAACGCTCGAGTCGTGATTTCGTTCATATGCTCAACCGTCTCCCTTGGCGTCCAGCACCACCGTGGCGCGGCCGCTCAGCAAGGCTGCGTCTTGATCGCGCAAGCGCGAATTCGTACATCGCGGTGCGAGCCGTCTCCGGCAACCAGTGCATGGCCTCGCAGAACAAATCCGATTCGATGTCGTCGAGCCTCAGCACATGCAGCCGCACATCGCGCACGCTGGCGAGAAAGCCCACTCGGGCGCGTCGACCGGCGCGCCGCTGGTCGCGCCGGCCAGCGCGCCGTGCAGCGCCATCGCCTGCGCGGCATATTCTATACCGCAGGCAACTCCCAAGCCGGCCGTGCGAGCGCAGCGGATTATCGAGCGCGCGGTGCGTGCCGCTGCGGCAGCGGATGTGGTGCGCATCCCAGTCGATCACCTCATCGAGCAGGCACATGCGGCCTTGATGGGGAATGTGCGCCTCGATCCATGCGCGGTTCATGCGCATGGTTCGACTTGCACGGCGATGCGCGATACATCCAGATATTCGAGAATCGCCCGTCCGGCGACGCCGCCGGCCAGCAGGCCGCATCAGCGGCAGCGAACGCGCGGCGGGAACCGCGACCGGCGCAACGCCTCGAGTTCCGGATCCGCCATCGTATCGGCGCTCTCGTCGGTGAGCGTCGCCTCAATGCCTCGCCATCGAGCTCGCGCGTTCGCTCGGGCGTCAGAACCATCGCGACGCCGAGCGCGTCGGGTATGGGGCGCTTGGCGATGCAGCGGCGGCGGATATTCCGTGTCGTAGGCCACCGAGCAGCACCGGTTGCCGATCGACCGCAGATCTGAGTCATGGCTTCCAGCAGTCCCGCCACGAAGCTGGCATCGAAGGCGCACAGCACATTCGACTCGCGTCATAGATCCGGTGGCGATGCTCCAATATCCGGCCGCGACGTTGTGCACTGAATTGGAGAAGCGCGTCGGCGAGACTTCGCGTGCCGGCAGCGCCAGCGCCTGGCAGATTTCGTGGCAGATGTGGCCGTCGCTGCCGGAGGAAGAAAACACGCTGGGCATTCGCTCGGGATCGGCACCGGCGTTCGAGGTGGCTTCCAACGCCACGGCCAGGGCCACCTTGACGACCCGCCCGGTGCGCCGCCGTTCCGCGGGCGGCAACATCGCGGGAACCGGCAACACCGTGGGTGCGGCCACGTAAGGCTGCCGACCCGACAGCACGGCGGCAGCCTGCGGCCAATCGTTGAGGCCCGGCCCCAGCACGCCGATCGCCGCCGACGTATCCGGACAGCTTCATCCGGCGCGGCCAAAAATCAAACTGCAATTCGTGCCGCCGAAACCGAAGGAATTGCTGAGCACGCGCCGACAGCGGCGCGCGCCGATTCTCCTTGATGTAGTGCGCCGTGAGAGTCGGGTCGATCCGCGTGGTCTGGACGCCGCCCGGCATCAATCCATTGCGTGATCGCAGCGCGCTGATGACCGCCTCGAGCGCGCCGGCGGCACCCAAGGTATGGCCGGTCGCGCCCTTGGTCGAGCTGCAAGGCGTGGTCGGACCGAAGATGCTGGTGACCGCCTGGCTTTCGGAGCGATCGTTGCTCGGGGTTCCGGTGCCGTGCAAATTGATGTAATCGATGTCGCCGGGCGTCGAGCGACAGCGGCGGTCGAGCGCCGACTGCATGGCGCGCTTTGCGCCCAAGCCCTCCGGGTGCGGCGCCGACATGTGATAGGCATCGCTCGATTCGCCGATGCCGTAGCAGCAGCACAGAATCGCCGTGCAGCCTTTCCGGTAGGCGCTCGAGCAGCGCAAACGCGGCCGCCTCGCCGATGGAGATGCCATCGCGAGCGACATCAAACGGGCGGCAGGGTGCGGGCGAGGAGAGCTGCAGGGAATGGAATCCATACAAAGTGGTGAGGCACAGCGAATCCGTTCCGCCGACCAGCGCCGCATCGATGAGTCCCGCCTCGATCATGCGTCGTCGCCGCGCCGAACACCTTGGCGCTGGATGCGCAGGCAGAGGACACGGCCACGGCCGGGCCTTCCAGCCGGCAACGCCGCCGAACGTAATCCGCGACCGAGAATGAGTTGTGGGTGGTCGCCGTATTCGAACGCTCTGCGGCAGCGCGCCGCTGATGGGGATCGCGCGCGCGGTAGGCCAGTTCAGTCTGCAGGATGCCCGCGGTGCTGGTGCCGATGAACACCCCGATCGCGCCGGCGGCCCCAGCGGGCGGCCGCGGCTTGCACGGCATCGAAGAAGCCGTCCTGCTGCAGGGCCAGCTCGGCCAGACGATTGTTGCGGCAATCGAATATTCTGCAGATTCGCCGGCAGGCGCTGTGCGTCGACGCCGGCGACTTCGCCGATGTGGGTATCGATGTTGACGGTCTCGAACTCGCAGCGCTCGAGTCCGCTGCGTTGCGCGATCAGGCTGTCCAGCGTCGGCGCCGCACCCGACCGATGCAGCTGGTGGCCGTGAATTCCGCGAGCAGCAGTGGTCGTCATCGGGCTTCATGGCACGGCAATGCCGAGCGCAGCGTGACGGGCTTCAAGCTCGCGCAGCGCCAATGCATCGAGCAGCCGCGGCAGCACCTCCAGAATCACCGGCTGCCCGCGCCGGCTGCGCGCCGCATTGCCATCATGCAGCAACAAAATATCGCCGCCGCGCAGCGGATTTGCCAAGCGCCGAAACACCGCATCGCGCGTTGCCGTTGACGGTGTCGAAGCCGCGGCGGGTCCAGCTGGCGAGGCGCAGCTGCAGGCGCGCGAGCACCGGATCGAGAAACGGATTGCGCAGACCCGCGGGAGCGCGAAAAAATTCCGGGCGGCTGCCCGTCACGCTGAACGATGCTGTCCTGAGCGCGCGAAATCTCAGTGTTCATGCCGCCTGGGACCCAGCAACGAGAAATTGTGCCGGTGCCGCTGGCTGTGGTTCTCGATCACGTGCCCGCGGCGCACGATTTCCTGCGCAAGATCCGGGTAAGCGTAGCACGCGTTCGCCGACGCAAAAAAATGTCGCGCAGGCCCATGGTGTCGGTCCAGCTGCTCAAGCACCTGCGGCGTGACTTCAGGATCCGGCCCATCATCGATGGTGATGGCGACGCCCGCCTGCCATGGCCGCCTGCGCCGGCAAGCGGGTCCAGTTCGGCCCGAGCAACTGGCTTCGCGGCCAAAGGCCCGCCGCCGGCCAATGCCACATGATTGGCGAGACCGCTCCCAGCGCCCAGGGCCATGCGCGCGGGCGCGCAAGCACAGCCGCCGCCGCGCCCAGGTGCACGGCGGCGGATGCGTACAACAGCGGCGAGGCGTCCCAGCGGCCTGGCAATGCTGCCGTGTCGGTTCATGTGAAGCGCGAATCCAAAAAGTTCTCCCAAAGCCTAGCCCAGGTGCGCCACTCATGGCCGCCGGCGATGACTTCAACCGCAGTCTGGCGGCAAGCGCCGCCGCCAGCAGCTCATGCGCCGCCGAAAATCGATCATCCCTGCCCGAATCCCAAGTAACAGCGGGCGCGAGTCGGCCACCCGCGTTTTGATGTAGCGCCATATTCGGCGTTCCGCGTCAGATTCCGCAAGTTCGCCGGGCTGCCAGCCGTCGAGCCCAGGCGCCGCGGCGATTTCGTTCAGTCAGCATGCGGTTTCCCAGATAGGGCGCGAGCAGGCACAGTCCGTCCAGTTCGCCGGCATAGGTGGCTGGCATAGTCGAGCGCAATAAAGCCGCCCAGCGAAATGCCCGCCAACCAAACCGACGCCCGCCGTTTGCGCGCCGGCAAGTACCATCTCGGATCTCAGCCGCTGCAAGGGCCGCGATCATCGCCCAGGTAGCGCATTTCCAGATCGACAAAGTCAAGATCGACGGGCACTTGCCGCTGCGCTACGGCTCGGGAAAGCCTGCATGCAGGAAATCCTGCGCGGAGTGGTAGGCGCCCGGCAGCCATATCATTTGCGTCGGCGCCATCGTCGCCGGGCGCGGCGGCGCAGAAAATGCTACGCATGGCCGGCTGCCGCGCGCGGTCCATGCCGCGTCGCAGTATCGCCGCGAACAGCAGCGCGAGAAATGCGCCGGGCGCCACGGTGGTGCCCAACGCGACCAGCACCGGCACCTGCGAGAAGGACTAGAAGACCGAAGCCGATCACCGTGCTGGCATTGGCGATCACCAACGAGGCAAGGGTCAGAGCCTCGCCGCCGTGATCGCCTGAGTTTGCCTGACGGTCGAAGAACAGCGCGTAATTCGAACCCACCGCCACGATGAGCAGCATGCCGACCAGGTGCAGAATCGTCAGCTGCACGCCGCTGAGGGCGAGGGCCGCGGCAACGGTGAGCACCGCGAGTACCAGCGGCGCCAGCACCCGCGCCACTCGCAGCGGCGAGCGCAGCGCAATCAGCAGCAGCACGGTCAGCGCCAGAAATCCCGCCAGTGAGAAATGAATGGCCTGGCCAAGATATCCCGCATACAGCGCGTCGGACTCCTGCTTGAGATCGAGCACGCAGCGCCTCGTGGACAGCGCCTGCGCTCGAGTGCCGCCGCTACCCGGGCACAAGTCGATATCTTTTCCCGCTGCGGGCGCCGCGCAGCGGCAGCAACGCATTCCACTGATCCTTCTGGTGAAGAATCAATGCATCGAAGCCGGCAGTCAAGGATGTGCCCGCCAAATCGCGCGCCGTCACCAAAGGCGCGTGCCGCGTCGCTTCGACGTCCTCGAGAAAGGGCTGCAGACGGTCGCCGCGTAGCGGCAAACCCACAATCGCCTTGCCGAGATTGTGCGCGCAGCTCTGCCGCGCTCGGCAGGCTGCTGCGGCGCGCTCTCCTGGGTCGCCATGCTCGGCAAGTAGTTCGCCGGACTTTCGAAGCCGCCGATCACCTTGTCATTCCACCAATGGCTGCAGTGCGCGGGCGGCATGTTCGGCGCCGCGCAGGATCGATTCCAAGTCGGGTCCGGAAACCATCACCAGATCGCGGCACGTCGGCGGCGCCCAAGTCCGCGCGCAATTTCGCGTCGTAGTTCTGCTCCTCGGTCGATATCGGGCTCAATGCCGCAAGCTCGCGATTCCACAGTGGATCCTCGATGCGTGATACAGCACGGCGATCGACCAACGCCACGAGTGCGAGCGCCGGTACGGCGACAGTGCGCAGCCGCCGACTCGCCGCAGGCGCCGCAAACAGCCCGGCGACGCGCATCCCCCACCGGCGTCACATCGCGGATCGCGAACCCTGCGGGCAGCAGCGCCGGCAATACATAGCGAGTCACCAACGCAGCCGCGATCAGGCCGCTGATGGAGTAAAGCCCGAGTTGCTTGAGTCCGGGAAACCCGGAGGGCAGCAGCGACGCGAATCCGCACACGGAAGTCAGCATCCCTAAGCGGATCGTGGGCCACCACAAGCTGCTGCCAGCTGCGAGCGCCGGCAGCGCTGTGCGGCTGGCGCGACTGAACGAAGAAATAAATCGAATAGTCGACCGACTCGCCGATCAGGGTGATGCCGAATCCCAAGGTGATGCCATGCACGGCGCCGAATCCCAACGCCACGGCGGCGATGCCGACCAACGCACCGCTGGCCACCGGCAGCAAGTCCCAACCCGAGCGCCGGCAAGGATCGGTAGACGAGCGAGCAACAGCGTCACCACGAGAATGCCGCTGGCAATCGACAAGCGCACGGCGGCGCGTTCGATTTTGGCGCGCGCCGCGACCGCAAAAACGCCGGGTCCGCTCAGTCTCAATTGCAGGCGCTCGTGGCGGCGCCAGATCGCGGCGACTTCGGCACCGTGCCATGGCGGCCGCGAACGCCGCGCGAATCGCATCGATTGCGCTGCCTTGAGCATCGCTGTCGGATCCGCCGGCGCTGGTCTGCGCCACCGCCAGCGCGCGCGTCCCGTCGGCGGAAACCCAAACTCCGTCGCGGCTCTCAGGCGAGGGCGATGCGCGCCAGCTGGTCGATGATGTTCAGCAGCTCGCCTGTGGGATCGCGCGGCAGCAGCGACTTGAACAACAGACCTGCCGGCGAGGCCAAATTGTCGATCGTGTCGCGGATGGCGGCGCTGCAGGCCGGCCGCGGAAAAGCGCTGCGCGGTCACCGCTTCGCTCAACAAATACCGTGCTGAAACAAAAACTCGCGATCCGTTTGCTGCGGCGTCCGCTTCGCCGTTGTTGACGCTGGAAAATTGCAGGATCCTTGCGCAGGCGATCCAGCATCAGGGTAGTGAGGCGCGCGCGCGTGCAGCGGCGTCGCCTCTGTTCGATCGCAATCAGAATCATGCGCGAGGCGGGCCCGTCGCGCAGCTGATCGACCAAGCAACTGCTGCGTGGGAGTGGGATGGGCGGGCAGGAACGCCGACAGGTCGGTGATGTAGCGCGCGCGCGACCACGACGACCGCAGCATCGCGACGCAGCCGAGCCAAAGCGACGGGCACCCGCGCCCGACGCAGCGTTCATGGCGCTCGCGGACTGGGCGCAGCGTCATCAACGATCGATCGCCGTCGGGCTGGCGAATTTCCACTTTCAACAATTGATCTCGCACGCCGTCGATGCGCACCTGGGCTGACGCGACGCTTGACGTTGGAATCCAGCGGAACCAGAGTCAGGGTCCAGCGCGACAGCTGCCGGCAAATTCCAGATGGAACAACCGCTCCAGCGCTTTGCGATCGCCCGCCAGCGTGGCGCGTATGCTCTCCACGAAAGGCAGAACCTGCGGGTAGCGCCGCAAATCCAGCACGCGCCGGCCGCGCGCCGCGTTCGACGGTCAGTACGCCGCCGGCAGCACCAACGTCTCGGCGCGCGGCTTGAGCGTGCGTTTCTCGAGCCGATCCGGCGCGTCGTAGCGCAATTCACCCGAGGATTCGATCGGATGGCTCGAGGACGGCAAGAAAGTGCTGTTCGACGAACTCGACTCGGCCATGCTGGCGCATTGCCAACAGTCCCATGACTTCGTCCAGTTCGCTCGCCCGCGGCCGCGGAACGCGCAGCGGCACTCAGCGCGACGAACGCCAGCAGATGCCAAGGGCAATCAATGCACGAAGCGCCGCACTTACTCGCCCCGCGTTCCCGGCGGGGCGCCAGAAATCAAAAAAATTGAACCAGTTGTACGGATCGCTGCGGCAGTAATGGTCGAGCACCGCGGCATAACGCTCGATGCGCGGCGCGCACCGCAAGAGCGCGGCTGCCGACGCGCATGTCGGGAAAAATCCGCGACCTGCTCGAACACCACATGATAATTATTTTTGCCGCGATACAGGCCGGCCATGAAGAATACCGGGCAACGCAAGATGGCCGCCGCGCGCATGGGTCCCGTGGGCACGTACGCCCCTTGCCCCAGGAACGTGACCGCCTGCACCGGCTCCTCTCCCAGCGTGCGATCGGCCAGCACGCCGACAAAGGCGCCCTGATCCAGACGCTCGGCAATATTCAGCATGGCATCGATCTGGCCCAAGGCAATGATGTCCGCATCCAAGTCCGGATTGATGGCGGCGAGGATGCCGCCGATTTTGCGCGCGTTCTCCTCGTACATGGCCATGGCGACGCGCAATCCGGGCTGCCGGCGGCCCAAGGAATGCATGACCTCGAAGCTGCCCATATGCGCGCCCAAGCAGCAATGCGCCGCGGCCCTTGCGGCTCGTGCGCGCAGCACCAGGTCCTCTCCCTCGACGAGATGTTGAATTTCTCGAATTGGCCGTTGATCAGATAGACCCGATCGTGAATGGTGGTCGCGAAGCTCAAAATTTGCCGAAAGCGGTCGCCGGCCGTCGGCGCCCTGCCGAGAGCGAGACGCAAATAGCGGCAGCGAGTGGCGCCGCGCGCTCGGTCGCAAATAAGAAAAAATAAATGGCGATGCCGTACAGAATGATACGGCTGGATCTGCGGCCGCAGCCGCAAAGAGAGAAACGCCATGACTCTGCAGCAGCCAGAGGCTGCCGCGCTCGCGGTGTCTGACCCATTCCGCGGCCTTGGCGGTGGCCGTCGAGATTTGCCGATTTGGGCGTCACGACCTAGGTCATCCATGCGGCGCGGCTGACAGTGCGCCGCTGGCCACTTTGCGGTTCCCGGCATCGGATCGTGAATCGTATCAATCCCGGCTGCGGGGGCTTCGTGCTCCAAAACCAGACTATCGCGCGGGCCGCACCGCATCGAGAAATTTTGCGGATGAAATGTGCCACGATCTAAGATCGATTCCGCGCGCCTGTTCGATGGCCCTGAGCGTCTCATCGAGCAGTACGGCGCCCGGCAGAACGGGAAATCGCGGGGAAATGGCCCGCGAACGACGGGTGGTCGGCGGCAATGTCGCAGTGTGCTGTGCATTCTCATCGCGATTCATTGCTCCGCAATTGCTGGTCGGCGAATCCTTGCAGCGCCTGTTGCGGCAGCTTGCCGGTCGCGTTGCGCGGCAGCTCGATCGACCATCAACAGCGGCCGCGGCAGAAACACCGGATCGATCCGCTGCCGCAACTGCTCGGTCAGTGGCCGCCACGCTCAAGCCCGGGAGCGACGACGACAGCGCCCAAGCGCACCACGCCCGGTGGATCCCGTCAGTTCCTTCGCGCAGAAAGAACGCCCCGTCGATGACGCCCGGGATGGCGTTCAGCTGCGCGTTCAAGTAGCCGAATGAACTGCGCTTGCCGGCGACGTTGACCAGATCGGCGGTGCGGCCGTGCAGCAGAAACTCTTCTTCGCCGGTGATCTCGATGACATCGCACATGGGCGTCAATTGCTCGACGTGGCCGCCATGCGCGAAAACCTGGTCGTTCGAGACGTTCAAGCGCACGCCCGGCCAGAGCCGCCAGGCCGCCGTCTCGGCGGTGCGCCGCATCGCGATCTGTCCGGTCTCGGTTGAGCCGTAAATCTCCAGCAGCAGGCGCCCGATACTTCTCCTCGACCTCGCGCGCCAACTCGCGGCTCAAAGGGGCGCAGTTGCCGACATCACCAGATCCAGCGGCGGAAATTCGACCTCGGAGGCGAGCAGGGTGCGCAGATGAATCGGTGTGGTCACCAACACGCGCGGCTGCGGCACGCGCCCGACGGCGGCGGCCACATCGGCCGGATAGAACGGCCGTTCGGCGCTCGAAAGCATTGCCGCTCAACAGCGCCAGCAGCACGGTCGATTCGAAACCGTACATATGCTGGCCGGGTACCGTGCCGACGAGGGCATGGCTCTGCCGTCCGACAAGCCCAAGCGCGGGGCGCCGTTCTGCACGCAGCGCGCCAGCAGGCCCCAGGTCTTTCTGTAGGGCACCGGCGTGCCGGTCGATGCCCGAGGTAAAAACGATAGCCGCGAGCTGCGTGGCGGCAATGTCGCGGCACACTCGAAGGGCGACTGCAAGGTCGGCCGCCGGCCGCAATCAGCTCCGGGTAATAGACGCGCGGCAGCTCGATTTCGCAGCGCGGTCATCGGTCAAACAAAACGCGTCGGGCGCAAACGCCGCGAGTTGTGCGATCACCTGCGGCGTATGCGTCGAGGGCAGCAGGCTGACTGCGCTCCGAGATCAGGCAGGCCGCGAGGCCCGACGGCGAATCGATATCGGTCGGCGCAGACGTTCAGCACGTGATTGCCCGGGGCAGTCTCTCGCGCCAAGTGTCGCGCATCGGATAGAAACTGCTGCACAGTCACCGCGAGCCGCCGCGATAGGCGACAATCGCCGTGGGCGAGCTATGCGACAGCAGCGCGATCGAGTCCATCGGTCATTTTAGCGGCGAATTCGCGAAATAGACGCGCAGCGTGGCGATCAATCCGCTGCGCTGAACTTGCGGCAGCACGCGGCGGCGCACCGCATATTCCGCGACGAACATGAGCAGAATCAGCGGCAGCGCAGCAGAAATTCACGAACACCGACCAGACGCGCAGCGGCGCGAACTCAAATAACAGAAGCGTCGCCGCCACGTTGAGCAAGAAGAAAACAACCCACGCCAGCTGTCACGCCGCGCGTGTAGCGCAGCTCTCGAGCGCGCTCAAGGGACCGTGAACCTTGTCGGCGAGCTGAGTGCACAAGCGGCACGCGGCCTTGCCGCACAGTGAGCGGCCGAAACTGAAGGCCATGATGGAGTAAAACCCGCACCTGCTGGACCAGATAAACAATCGGAAATTTTGCGCGAACAGCGGCCAGAAGGCACGCAGCAAAATGACCGCGCCGCCGCGGCCGCCAGCAGCGCCAGCGGCGCGCCGCTCCAGCGCCAGAGCAGAACGCAATCCGATAGTCAGCATGGGCGCAAGCGCAAGAGCGGCTCCAAATCGTGCGCTTGCGGATTGAGAATTGCTGTAGTGCGACAGTAGCGAGTAAGCGACGAAGCAACGAAGATGACGGCAGCGAGCTGCAGTCTACGCCCGGAAATGCATGGCTACTTGGTTCTCTGTGCCGCAATGTACTCTGCTAAGTGCCTCAAAGAACGGAAGATCTGCTGATTCTCCTGGCTGTCGGCGCGCAATTGGATGCCGTACTGCTTGGAGACGATCAGCGCCACCTCCAAGATATCGATGGAATCGAGACCCCAGACCCTCGCCATACAACGGGGCGTCCGGATCGATATCCTGCGGCTTGACCTCGAGATTCAGGGCTTGCACGAACAGCGCGGCAAGTTCCCGCTGGAGACCGACATCGGTCAGCGGCGCCGGCTTTGCATGAGCGACGCTTTGTCGGACATAGATTTAGGCTTTCGATTGGAGTTCTAAGTAGCCGGCATTATATAGGTGCGGGCCGGTGCGGCAACCCACCACCGATGGCGTATGCTCGAGCGCATGCATGCACCGCATCCGCCGTTGCACGATTACTACGCGCAGGAAGCGGATCGATCCTTATGGGTCAGGCAATTATTCGACCGCACGGCGGGTGATTATGACCGCATTGAGCGGGTCATGGCCTTAGGTAGTGGTTCCTTGTACCGCCGCAGGGCATTGGGCCGGGCAGGGCTCAAGCAGGGAATGCGCGTACTGGATGTCGGCGTTGGAACCGGGCTCACGGCGCGCCAGGCGGCGCATTTGGTGGGCGAATCCGGCACGGTAACCGGCATCGACCCAAGCTTGGGAATGATTCGCAGCGCCAGAGTCCCGCACCAAGTCGAACTGCTGATTGGCAGTGCCGAGACCATCCCCGCGGCTGCGGAAACGGCTGATTTTCTGTGCATGGGCTATGCGCTGCGCCATATCACTGATATCTCGGCGGCATTCCGCGAATTTTTACGAGTGCTGAAGCCCGGCGGTCGGATTTGTTTGCTGGAGATTACGCGGCCGCAAGGGCGGTTCGCGCATGCGTTGCTCAAGGCATATTTGCGCGGAGTCGTGCCGTTCCTGGCGGGTCTGCTGGGCCGCAATCCCGATTCGCCCAAGTTGATGCGTTACTACTGGGACACGATTGATGCATGCGCAGCTCCCGGGGAAATTCTCGCTGCGATCCGCGACGTGGGCTTCATCGATGCCGAGCGTCACGTGGAACTCGGCATCTTCTCGGAGTATTACGCGCGCAAACCGCTCCACTAACGTCGGCGCAGGCGGCGCACAGTCAGCAGCGGCAGGCGCAGAAGAAATCCAAGAAAAAGGCGGCAATGCATCCAAGTCAGCAAGCCGTTGTCGCGCCAGTAACGGAAATGTGAAACGCCGCCCTCGTCGGGCCGGAAGTAGCGCACCGGCGGCCGGTAAGTTGATGGGCCTGACGCCGCGCCAGCGCAGACGCACCACTGCCTCCACGTCGAAGTCGAAGCGCCGCATCCACGGCTGCCGGCGCATTATGTTTACCAAGCGTCAGAATCGGATATACGCGAAAGCCAAACAGCGAGTCGTGAATGCCGCTCCACAAGGTCTCGAGATTGGCCCACCAGTTCGATATTTTACGGCCCTGGACACGCAATCGGGGGGCGCTGTCGTCGAATATCGGGATTCCCAGCACCATCGCGTCGGGAGCAGCCTGTGATGCTTGCATGAATGCGGGATGCTCTCGGCAGGATGCTGGCCGTCGGAATCCATGGTCAGCGCATGGGTGTAGCCCAACGCCAGAGCCTCGCGCAGGCCAAACAGCACGGCGGCGCCCTTGCCGCGATTCTTGGGCAGCACAAACACACGCAGGTTCGGGTCCTGCGCCGCCATCTCTGCCAGAGCGATGTTCGGAATGATCGGTACTGCCATCGACCACGACCCAGACGGGTGCCCATTGGTCCAGCGCCGCCCGCACGGTCGCAAACACCTTGGGGCCCGGGTTGTAGCTCGGAATGAGCACAAGATGAGTATTCGAGCGCGTCAGGCATGCTTGAGCCAGGCGACTGCAGTGCGTCCTCGAGGGCGTGCCGGTAATACTGGTCGAGCTCTTCGGTAAACGCAGCGACGTCCGCGGGCGGATCGAAGCGTTTCCCAAGCCGAATCCGGTAGGTAATCGGCAATTCTGGACGCTTGAACAATGGCCACCCCTTGCTCAAGAAAGGCGAATCGGTCTCGATCAGCAGCGTTTGCACCGAGACATTGGCGTATTTTGCAATGAGTCCGACGCTGCCCGCCAACGGATTGATCGGAGCCCGGGTGGTACGGGTGCCTTCTGGAAACAGCAGCAGTGCTGCGCCGGCGTGCAAATGAGCCACTGATTCCTTGATCATCTGCCGCGAAGAGTCGTTTCCGACGTAGCGCGCGAGACGTGAGCCCGCACCCAGGAACACATTCTTCATCAGTTGCGCCTTCATGACGCACACCAGGTTCGGATGCCGGGTCAGAATCAACAGCGCGTCAATCAAGGCGGGATGGTTCGGCGCCAGGATCACCGGCGGTCCGCCTTTGAGCGAGTCGATGGCGCGCAGATCCAAGCGGTATGTTCGCGTGATCGACAATGACCAGCGTACAGGCGGAACCCCGCCATGATGCCGCGCCGGCCGACCGCAGTCCCGATGCGTCTCGGGCAGGATGAAATACAGCGGCACCGCAAACAGCGACCAAGTCAGGCAAATCGAGCCCGAGCAGTGCCAGCGAACTATAAAGCGCAAAATATTCGTAGAGAATTTTGAGAGAACGCGGCATCGGTGCGGGAGGTCAATCGGGAATTTCGACCATGCTGGACGAGCGGCGCATCATCCACGCAAAACCGAATCCCGCCGACCAATAGCTTCTGCGCTGCACCAGCGGGCTGTCCACGAACACCGCGCCGGCCAGCGTGTCGTAGCGCATGTAAGCCCCTGCCCAAAATTTAGGGTAACGCTTGGACAGGGCGGCGAGCGTCTGCGTGCCGGCATAGCCGCCGCTTGCCTGATACTCAGGTCGCGACAGGGTCGCGTATTGACTGGCGACCGAATAGAAATATTCGTTGTAGCGGCGATCGGCGAACAGCGGTCCCGCCAAAAATCCGAGATTCCAACCCTTAAGCCCTAAGGATCGGCGATGTCCATATTGAATCGCGGCGTGAATGTCCATCCGATGACCTGCGGCGATCCTTCAATCGTGGCGGCGGCCCGCAGCGGCATGCGCAAATCAAGTTTGAACCTTGCATTCTCGCTGCGAAACAAGTGAATGTCGAAGGAGGGGCCCAGCTCGACAGTGGATTTGAGGTCCGGCATGCCGCTGCGCTCGGCGTCGTTGCGCACCGGCGTCGTCAAGTTGACACTCAAATTGATTTCGAACCTATCCTGATTGAACAATGTGCCGCGCACGCCGTCGCGGTCCGCTTTCAGAAACTTGCCGTTGTAAATGAGATAGGGAACCGGCACCGGGTAGGCGTGGAGGTGTCCGAGCCGCGATAATCCTCAAACGCTATCGCGCCCAAGCCGAGTCCAAACTCCCACAAGGGTTCCTCCTTGGCGTGGACTTGGAACTGTCCAGCATGCTGCGGCGAGCAGCAGCGGCGCGCGCCCAAGATTCGCCGCAGCGCTTCTTTGCAGCCGCCATCAGCCGCTGATAATCTCGGGCACTATAACTTCGCCTTGAAAGATATTACGAGTGAACCCAGGCGAGCGCATCGTAGTCTAAGATACCAAGCCATGCACATCTTGATTGTTGAAGATGACGAAGTTGCGCGCGACTATCTGGCGAAGGCGCTGCGCGAAGCCGGCCACACGGTGGATGTCGCGGGCAACGGCCTCGAGGGGCTGCACATGGCCTCCTCGATTGCCGTCGATCTTGCGATCGTCGATCGCATGCTGCCGAAGCTCGACGGGCTTGCGCTGGTGCAATCGCTGCGCGCCACCGGCCGCAAGATGCCGGTGCTCATTTTGAGCGCACTCGGCGATGTCGATGACCGGATTACGGGCTTCGCGCCGGCGGCGATGATTACCTGACCAAGCCCTACCACATGTCGGAGCTGCTGGCGCGCATCGATGCGCTCGCCCGGCGCGGCGAGGCCGGCAACGCGGAAGCCAACACCAAGTTGAAATTGGCGGATCTGGAACTCGATCGTATGACCCGCCGCGTGATGCGCAACGGCAAGAAAATCGAACTCACCGCGCGCGAATTCCAGTTGCTCGAATTCATGATGCGCCACAGCGGGCAAGTGGTGACGCGCACCATGCTGCTCGAGGGCGTCTGGGACTATCATTTCGATCCGCAAACCAATGTGATCGACGTGCACATCAGCCGTCTGCGGCAGGCGATCGACAAGGACTTCGACAAACCCCTGCTGCACACGGTGCGCGGCGCGGGGTACAGCTTGCGCGAAGACGAATAGCGGCTCCGCGATGGGACCCGATCAGCGGTTTCTCGGCGTACTCGATACCTCGCCGTTTCGCATTGCCATCGTCTATTCGATCGTATTCGCCTGCGGCGCGGCCGCGCTGCTCGGCGCGGTCGATTTTGCCGTGTCGCGCGTGGTCGACGGCAGCACCGACAATCTCATCGAAGCGGAAGTGCAGGGCTTGCGCGAACAAATGCTGGTGCTGTCGCGCAGCGACTTCATCGAATTGATCGAGCAGCGCTCGCAGGATCAGGATGTGCGCGGCGCGGTGTATTTGATGGTCGATCCGCAGCTGCGCCCGGTGGCCGGGAATGTGCCGGCGTGGCCGAAGATCGACGCCAACGAAGGTAAGTGGTTTCAGTTCAAGGTATCCGTGCCGTTCGGCGACGAAACGCGCGAGCACGAAATGCGGGCGCAGCGATTTCCATTGCCGGGCGGCTATCGAATGCTGGTGGGGCACGACGTGCAGGAGCGGCAGGACGTCAAGAGTCTCATGATGCGCGGCCTGATCGCGGCGGTCGTGCTGACCTTGCTGCTGGGACTGGGCGGCGGCTTCTGGATGGGGCGGCGCATTCTGGCGCAGGCCGGCGCGATTTCGGCGGTGGCGACGCAGATCATGCGCGGCGATCTTTCGCAGCGCCTGCCGGTACGCGATGCGGACGATGAAATCAACACGCTTGGCGCGCGAAATCAACACCATGCTCGATAAGATCGAGCAGCTCACGCTCGGCATGCGCACGGTGCTCGACAGCGCCGCGCATGACCTGCGCACGCCGCTGAATCGCCTGCAGGCGACCGCCGAGGGCGCGATGAGCTCGCTCGATCCAGGCTCGGCGGAGCGGCGCGTGCTGGAGCGAGTGACCACCGAGGTCGATCACATGCGCAGCACCCTGGATGCGCTGCTGCGCATTGCGCTTGCCGAGACCGGCACCGTGGCGCGCGAACCCGTGGACCTGTCGGAGCTGGTCGCGAGCGTGGTCGAGCTGTACGCGCCGGTGAGCGAAGAGCGCGGCATTGTGCTCGAGAGTTCGGTGGCGCCCGGGCGCACGGTGCAGGGCAGCCGGCAACTGCTGGCGCAAGCGCTGGCAAATCTGCTCGACAATGCCATCAAATTCACGCCGGACGGCGGCCACATACGCGTGGTGCTGCAGGGGTCCGGCAGCGGACCGGAAGTGATCGTCGAGGATAATGGGCCCGGCATTCCGGCCGACAAGCGCGAGATCGTTCTGGGCCGTCGCGTGCGCCTCGATGAAGCACGCAAATTTCCGGGCTCAGGCCTGGGGTTGTCGCTGGTGGCGGCGGTCACCAAGCTGCACGGCGCGCATCTGGTTCTGGATGACGCCGGGCCGGGTTTGAAAGTTTCGCTGAGGTTCTAGCAGCGAAAGCGTCAAATTAACGACGCTGCAATAAAAGCCCGGCATGGCGATAAGTTGCTGAATACGCTGAGCAAAGCGTACTGAAGCTAGTCTGGCATAGAACTTGCTCGATTCGATTGCGGCATGTGACCGCGACCTGGAATCGAACTATGGCCGACGAAGCCGCCGACGCTCCTCCACCTCCGCCGAAAAAATCGGGCGGCTTCATGGGCACCATTGATCAACGGGACCGGCATTTTCGCGCTGACCCTCCTCGCCGTCGTGGTCGGCGGCTTCATCAACGCCAAGCTGCATCCGCTGCCCGATCTCAAGCTGGACAAGGACGGCAAGATCACGGCGATCGTTCCGGTCGTGATCGCCGGCAAGAAGACGAAAAGTCGGGCCCGGCCAAGCCGGCCGTGTACTACGCCATTGATCCGCCCCTGGTGGTCAATTTCGAAGACGGCTCCGCGGTGCGCTTCCTGCAGATCACCATGGAAATCATGGCGCACGACGAAAAGGCCATCGACAGCGTGCAAAAGAACATTCCGGTGATCCGCAACAATTTGCTGCTGCTCATGAGCAATCGCAACTATCAATCGTTGATGTCGCGCGAAGGCAAGGAAAAGCTGCGCCAGGAAGCGCTCGCCGAAATCCGCGCGGTGCAGAAGAAAGAAGGCGGCCCGGACGTCGACGACCTGCTGTTCACCAGCTTCGTGGTGCAGTGATGGCCGAGGAAGCGGCGCGCGAAGCCATCTCCGACGAAGAAGTGGCGGCACTGCTCGAAAAGAACGACCAAGAAGGTGCGAACGTTGTTCGACCCTATGATTTTGTCGTCACAGCGCATCAACCGCACGCAATTGCCGCTGCTCGAGGTCATCAGCAAGAATTTTGCGCGAACGCGCGGGCCCCTCGTTGTGCCGGATTGCTGGGACGCGATGCCAGCATGCAGTTCGATTCGCTGGAGTCGGTGAAGAGCGCCGACCTGCAGGCGTCGTTGCCGGTGCCGGCCAGTCTCGCGGTGGTGCGCCTCAAGCCCTTGCCCGGCTTCGCCTACGTCAGCGTCGAACCGGCGCTGCTGCTGACCCTGCTCGATGGCTTCTTCGGCGGCTCGGGCCGCGCCAACGCGGATCCCCAAGCCGCCGATCGCGCCCGCCGCGCAGCGATTCCTCACGCTGATGCTGCGCAGTTTCGCCGCGGATTTGGCCGCCGCCTGGGCTGCCCGTCGCGCCGGTCGAATTGGAACTCGTGAAGCAGGAGACCAATCCGCGGCTGGTGCAGTTGGGCGGCCCGCTCGAGTCCGTCGATCGTCGCCAAATTCACGGTGGAATTCGCCGCCCGCAGCGGCCGCATCGACTGGCTGCTGCCGGACGCCTTGCTGGCGCCCATCCGCGAGGCCCTCGCCGGCGACGGCGCGGCAGCGCCGGTGCGCAAGCAGGAAGCCTGGGCGCCGGTGCTGACGGCCGCGTTGCAGGAGGCGCAAACTCGATACCCGCGCAATTCTCGCGCAAGCGCAAATCAGCCTGCGCGAACTTGGTGCAGCCTGTCGCCCGGCGACATCATTCCCATCGAAGCGCCGCAGCAGGTCACGCTGTTGGCCGGCGATGTGCCGCTGTATCGCGGCCGATTCGGCATCTCGCAGGGACGCAACGCCCTCAAAATTCTTTCAGGAGCCCCAGCATGAGCCCGCCCGATCCCAAAACTGCCGCCGTCGCGCGCGCGCAATTCAGCGACTTAGGCCCCAACGCCGCGGGCGCCGGCGGGCAGGAAATGAATTTGAATTTGATTCTCGATGTCGCGGTCACGCTGGCGCTCGAAGTCGGCCGCGCGCGGATGTCGGTGCGCGACCTGCTGCAATTGGCGCCCGGCGCGGTCGTCGAACTCGATCGGCTTGCGGGCGAGCCGCTCGACGTGCTGGTGAATGGCGTGCGCATTGCGCGCGGCGAAGTGGTGGTGGTCAACGAGAAATTCGGCATCCGGCTCACCGATGTGGTGAGCGCCACGGAAAGGATGGAGCACGCGCAGATGACGGCGATGGCGCAACCCGCCTCGCCGTTGTCGGTCGGCAGCCTGACGCAGCTCACCTTGAGCCTGATCGCCATCGTCGCGCTGATTTTCGCCATCGGCTGGGTCTTGAAGCGATTCAAGATTGGCGCGCCGCGCGGCTCGCGTGGATATCTGCGGTGCTCGACGAACTCAGCGTGGGGCCGCGAGAACGCATCGTGCTGATTCGCATCGGCGACGCTCAAGTTCTGGTCGGCATCGGCGCCGGCGGCATGGTGCCGTTGACGCCGCTGGCCGCGCCGATCGCGCTAAAGACCATCCGCCGCCGCACCGGCGTTCGCCGAGCGCTTGCGGGAGTTGATGAAGCGATCGGGCGGGTCGTCGCCCGCCGGACCGCCCGGCAATTCCCCGTGAAATACATGCGCCGCGTCATGCACCGCCGGATGATCTGGATCGGCGCTGCTGGCGCTGCTGCCGCTCGGCGCGGCGCTTGCACAAGTCGCGCTGCCGGCAGTCGCCGTCAAGACGGCGGCCGACGGCGCGCAGACCTACTCGCTGACCTTTCAAATTCTGATACTGATGACGCTGCTGACGCTGCTGCCGGCCATTCTGCTGGCGATGACGGCGTTCACTCGCATCATCATCGTGCTGTCGATTCTGCGCCAGGCGCTCGGCATGGCGACCACGCCGTCGAACCAAGTGCTCACCGGTCTGGCGCTGTTTCTGACTTTCTTCGTGATGGGTCCGACGCTCGAGCAGTCCTATGCCGCGGGCATCAAGCCGTACCTGGACGGCCAGCTTGCCGGGCGAAGTGGCAATCGAGCGCACGATTGCAGCCGCTCAAGAAATTCATGCTGGCGCAGACCCGCGAAAATGATTTGCAGCTGTTTTCCAAGCTCTCCGGCAAGCCGCAATTTGCCAGCGCCGATGATGTGCCGCTGACGGTGTTGGTTCCGACTTTCATCACCAGCGAGCTGAAGACCGCGTTTCAGATCGGCTTCATGGTCTTCATTCCCTTCCTGGTGATCGATCTGGTGGTCGCCAGCGTGCTTGATGTCGATGGGCATGATGATGCTGTCGCCGGTGCTGGTGTCGTTGCCGTTCAAGATCATGCTGTTCGTCGTGGTCGACGGCTGGACGCTGCTCATCGGCACGCTGGCGTCGAGTTTTCACCAATGACGCCGGAAAACGTCATGGACCTGGCGCACAAGACGCTGCTGGTCACCTCGATGATTGCCGCGCCGCTGCTGCTGATCGCGCTCATCACCGGATTGGTGATCGGCATGCTGCAGGCGGCCACGCAAATCAACGAGTCCACCTTGAGCTTCATCCCGAAGCTGCTGATGCTGGTGCTCACCCTGTTCGTGGCGGGTCCTTGGATATTGCGCGTGCTGATCGATTTCACGCGCGATTTGTACGCCAGCATTCCCGACGGTGATCGGCTAGGCGAACATGCAGCCGCTGACCCTCAACGCGTCCGACGTCTCGATGTGGGTGGGCCGCATGTGGTGGCCGGTGCTGCGCATCGGCGGATTTGTGCTCGCCGCGCCCGTCGCCAGCGAGGCGGTGATACCGCGCCTCGTCAAGATCGTGCTGACCTTGGCGCTGGCGTTCTTGATGGGGCCGCTGGTGCAGGTGCCCGCGGGCCTGTCGATCTTTTCCGGCAGCCGGAATGCTCGCGCCGTGCTGGAATTGCTCATCGGCGTGGCGATCGGCATGGTGGTGCAGCTGGCGTTCGAGGCGCTGGTCTTCGCCGGGCAAAGCATCTCGCTGACCATGGGGCTGGGCTTCGCGACTCTGGTCGATCCGCAGCGCGGCGCGCAAACCCCGGTGCTCGGCCAGATGTTCATGATCTTCGGCACGCTGACCTACCTCGCGATCAACGGGCATCTGGTGCTGCTCGGCGCCCTGGCGCAGAGCTTTCATACGCTGCCCATCGGCGCCGCCCATGTGGACAAGAATTTTCTGCTGTCGGTGGTGCTGTGGGGCGCGCGTGTCTTCGATGCCGGCCTGCTGATTGCGCTGCCGGCGGTCATCGCGCTGGTGATCGTCAATCTCGCGCTCGGCGTCGTGACCCGCGCCGCGCCGCAGCTCAATCTGTTCGGCATCGGCTTCACCATCACCCTGCTGTGCGGCTTCTTCGTGCTGCATCGCCGGCCTCGACGGCATCATGTCGGGCATCTCCAGCCTCATTCAACAGTGCGTTGGCGGCGGTTTCGGAACTGGTCGGCGCGCCCGCCGCGGGAGTGCCCTGATGGCCGAATCCGAAATGGGCGGCGAACGCACCGAAGAACCTTCGCAACGACGCCTACAGGAAGCGCGCGAACGCGGGCAAATACCGCGCTCGCGGGAGCTCACCAACTTCGCGACCATGATCGGCGGCAGCGCGGCGCTGGTTGCGATCGGCGGATCGCTGGCCGCTCGCCTATCGCAAATGATGCGCAGCGGGCTCTGTCGATCGATGCGAACACCCTGCGCAACACGGATTCGATGGCGGCATCGCTCGGCGACGCCGGCGTGAGCGCCGTGCTGGCGCTGCTGCCGGTTTTCGGCGCGCTCGATCGCGCTGGTGCTGCTGGCATCTGTGCTGCTGGGCGGATGGAATTTCAGTCCTCGCGGCGATGACGCCCGACTTTTCCCGCTTGAGTCCGCATCGCGGGATTGAAGCGCTTGTTCGGACTGCGCGGCGCTCACGGAACTCGGCAAGGCGCTGCTCAAATGCTTGGTGGTCGGCGGGGTGTGCGCGGGGATCGTGGCCTGGATTTTCGGCGACGTGCTGGCGTCTCGGCGCGCATGGCGCCGCGCGCGGCGGTGGGCCGCGGCGCCGGACTCTTGAGCTGGGCCTTCGTCTGGCTGTGCGCCTCGCTCGCGTTGGTGGCCATCGTGGACGTGCCGCTGCAGCTGTTTCAATTCAAGCGGGCGCTGCGCATGACGCGCCAGGAATTGCGCGACGAATCCAAGGAGATCGGACGGCCGGCCGGAAACGAAGCAGCGCATCCGCCAGATGCAGCAGACCCTGGCGCGCCGTCGCATGATGCACAAGGTGCCGACCGCCGACGTGGTGATCGTCAACCCGACGCACTTCGCGGTGGCCCTGAAGTACGACCCGAAGAAAATGCGCGCGCCGCGCGTGCTGGCGAAGGGCGTCGACCTGGTCGCGCAGAACATCCGCCGCATCGCCGAGGAACATCGCGTGCCGGTATTCGAGTCGCCGAAGCTGGCGCGGGCGCTGTATCGGTCGACCGACCTGAACAAGGAAATTCCTGCCGGACTGTATGTGGCGGTGGCGCAGGTTCTCTCGTACATCTTCAGGCGTGCGCACCTTGAATCCGACCGTCGCGGCGCGCGTCGGCACGCCCGAATCCCAAAGTCGGCGATGAGTACTTCAGACGCATGAACGCGCGCGCCGCAGTAGCGACCTTCGGCGAATTCGCCCGCAACGGCTTGGGAGTGCCGCTGCTGGTGATGGTGGTGCTCGCCATGATGGTGCTGCCGCTGCCGGCATTCCTGCTGGACGTGTTCTTCACCTTCAACATTTCGCTGTCGCTGATGATCTTGCTGGCGGTGATCTACGTGCGGCGCGCGCTCGAGTTCGCCACCTTCCCGACGGTACTGCTCGGCGCCACGCTGCTGCGCCTAGGCCTCAACGTCGCCTCGACGCGCATCGTGCTGATCAACGGCCATACCGGAGCGCAGGCCGCGGGCCACGTCATCGCCGCGTTCGGCCATTTCGTGGTCGGCGGCAACTATGCCGTGGGCATGGTCGTGTTCACCGTGCTGGTGATCATCAACTTCGTCGTGATCACCAAGGGTGCCGGGACGCATCTCGGAAGTCAGTGCGCGCTTCACCTTGGACGCGATGCCCGGCCGGCAAATGGCGATCGACGCCGATTTGAACGCCGGCATCATCACGCAGGCTGATGCCATCGTCCGCCGGCAGGAAGTGCGCGAGGAGGCCGACTTCTACGGCGCGATGGACGGCGCCAGCAAGTTCGTGCGCGGCGACGCCATCGCCGGCATCCTGATCGTGTTCATCAATCTGTTCGGCGGCACCATCATCGGCGCGGCGCAGCACGGCATGTCGCTCGCCGATGCCGGCCGCACCTATGCGCTGCTGACCATCGGCGACGGGCTGGTCGCGCAGATTCCGGCGCTGCTGCTGTCGGTCGCCGTCGCCATTCTGGTTACGCGCGTTTCGCGTCCGCACGACATGAGCCAGCAGATCATGTCGCAGGTGCTGGGTCAGCCCCGAGCGCTGGGGGTCACCAGCGGCATACTGGCCCTGCTCGGCATCATTCCCGGCATGCCGAATGTGGTGTTTCTGGGCATGGCGGCGGTTTGCGCCGCCGGCGCCTACTTTTTGAGCAAGCGCGCCACCACCGGCAAGGCCGCCGCTGCCGTGCCCGCCGCGGCGGCGGCGGGCGTTCCTGCGGAACAGAAGGAACTGTCCTGGGATGACGTCGAAGCAGGTCGATCTCATCGGCCTCGAGGTCGGCTATCGCTTGATCCCGCTGGTCGACCGCAATCAGGGCGGCGAACTCATGGGGCGCATCAAGGGCGTGCGCAAGAAGCTGTCCGAAGAACTCGGCTTCCTGGTGCAGGCGGTGCACATCCGCGACAACCTGGAACTTGGGCCCGAACTCCTATCGCATCACCATTCTCGGCGCGCCGGTTGGCGAGTCCGAAGTGTTTCCGGACCGGGAACTGGCCATCAATCCGGGACAAGTGTCGGGCACGCTGCCGGGATCCGCCACCAAGGATCCGGCCTTCGGTTTGGACGCCATCTGGATCGACAAGTCGCGGCGCGAGCAGGCGCAGGCGCAGGGCTACACGGTGGTCGACGCCAGCAGCGTCATCGCGACTCATTTGAGCCACTTGCTGCAGTCGCACGCGCACGAGCTGTTGGGTCATGAGGAAGTGCAGCAGCTGCTGAATCGCTTGGGCAAGACCGCGCCCAAACTCATCGAAGATCTGGTGCCGAAGCTGTTGCCGATGAGCGTCGTGGTCAAGGTGCTGCAGTATCTGCTGTTGGAGCGAGTGCCGATCCGCAACTTGCGCACCATCTGCGAAACGCTCGCCGAACTCGCGCCCAAGACCCAGGATCCCGTGGTACTGGTCGCCGCCGTGCGCGTCGCGCTCGGCCGCAGCATCGTGCAAAACATCGGCGGACTGCGCCAGGAATTGCCGGTGATCACGTTGGATCCCGCGCTCGAGCAGGTGCTGCAGGATTCGATGGCGGGCGGCGGCGACGCGGCGCCCGGATTTGAGCCGGGTCTTGCCGACAGGATTCAAACCGCGCTCGGCGACAGTACGCGGCGACAAGAAGCGGCGGGCGAACCGGCGGTGCTGTTGGTCGCACCGAAGATTCGCCCGTGGATCGCGCGCTTGATGCGCCACTCCACGCCGACACTGGCGGTGCTTGCCTACAACGAGATTCCGGAAAACCGCCGCATCCGCGTGATCGCCGCGGTCGGGCGCTGAGAAACAATTTGATTCACGGAGGTTGACATGAAGATAAAACGATACACGGCGGCCAGCATGCGCGCGGCTCTCGGCCAGGTGCGGGCGGAGCAAGGACCCGATGCGGTCATTCTGTCGAGCCGCCGCAGCGAGGAGGGCATCGAAGTCATTGCCGCCGTCGACTATGACGAGGCCTTGTTTGCCGACGCCAATCGGCAGCGCCCCCCGCCGATCAGCGCAGCGCCACAGCCGGACATCGATGTGCCGCAGCCGCAGCCGACGAAGGCGGCGCCGAGCGGGAAGCCGGCGCCGACGGTAAAAGCGGCACCGGCGGTGAAAGTGGTGCCGGCGGCGAAAGTGGTGCCGGCGGTGAAAGCGGCGCCGGCGGTGAAAGCGGCGCCGCCCCTGGCCCCGCGCGCGCTGCCGCAGCCCATCCCCGCGACCAGCACGGCGGCTCAAGGGAACCTAGGCTATAGCGACATGCAGCGTGAATTGCAGGATCTGCGCCGGATCGCTCGAGAGCGGCTTGGCCGGCATGTGGCACCACCGGAACGATAAGCGTCTGCGCGAACCCCTGAAGGCGCGGGTGCTCGAAGAGCTGTCGGCGATGGACATTGCGCCCGATGTGGCGATGGCGCTGGCCGCACTGACACCGCGGCGCACCAATCTTGAAAATCCATCGCATATTCCCTGGCGCTGCTGGTCAAACATCTGCCAGTGGTCAACGACCTGAGCAGCGTCAACGGCGGCATCACCGCCGTGGTGGGTCCGACAGGCGCCGGCAAGACCACGACCATTGCCAAGCTCGCGGCTCGCTGGTGCATGCAGCATGGCAGCCAGGATCTGGCGCTTGGTCAGCACCGACGGCTACCGAATCGGTGCTCGCGAGCAGCTCATGACCTACGCGCGGATCCTCGGCGCGCCCATGCATGCCGCCAACAGCGGCAAGGAGCTGGCGCGCGTGCTGCAGCGGCTCAAGTCCAAGAAATTGATACTGATCGATACCGCGGGCATGGGGCCGCGCGATGTTCGACTCACCGAACAGCTGGCGGCACTGAACTCGGGCGCCCCGCGGCGCACGGGTGCTGCTGGCGCTGCCCGCACAAGGCGAAGGCCATGCGCTCGACGAAATCGTCCGAGCCTTCGCGCGAGTCAACGCCGGCGGCATGCATCCTGACCAAAGTCGATGAGGCGGCAAGTTTGGGCGCGGTGATCTCCGCTGTGCTGCGGCACAAGCTGCGAATCGCCTATGTCTGCGACGGACAGCGGGTACCGGAGGACCTGCACGCGGCGCATCAGCAAGCGAGTCTGGCTGGTCCGCGCCGCTCTGAAGCTCAAGGAACGCGCGCCGCGCGCTGCGCAACGAAGCCTATCGTTGCGCGCCATTTCAGTCGAGGACGCCGCCCATGCGTGATATCAGACTTTCGCCGGAGCGAGCTCGAAGCCCTGGCCGAACTCAACTCTACGCGTCCGGTGAAGGTCATCGCCGTCACCGGCGGTAAGGGCGGGGTGGGCAAAACCACGGTGTCCGCCAATCTGGCGGTGTCCATCGCGGCGCAGGGCCGCGACGTCATGCTGGTGGACGCCGATCTTGGCCTGGCCAATGTGGACGTGGTGCTGGGGCTGCACACCCGCTTTCACCTGGGTCAACGTGATTCAGGGCGAGTGCGCACTGGAGGATGCCATCGTCACCGGCCCGCACGGGCTGCAAATCGTGCCGGCGGCTTCCGGCATCAAACGCATGGCGACCCTGTCGCCGGCCGAGCACGCCGGGCATCATCCGCGCCTTCAGCGATCTGTATCACCGCGTCGAGGTGCTGGTGGTCGATACCGCGGCGGGGTTGCACGACAGCGTCATGACCTTCAGCCAGGCCGCGCACCACGTGGTGGTCGTGGTTTGCGACGAGCCGGCCTCGATCACCGATGCCTATGCGCTGATCAAGGTGCTGAGCCGCGAGCACGGCGTACAGCGATTTCAGATTCTGGCGAATCAGACCCGCCGCTCGGGCGAGGGGCCCGACCTTTTCCAGAAAATTTCGCCGAGTCTGTGACCGATTTCTCAATGTGACGCTGGAGTTCGCCGGTTCCGTACCGTTTGACGACTACCTGCGGCGCGCCGTGCAGCGGCAAACGGCGGTGGTGGATGCCTACCCGGCATCAATTTCCTCCATTGCGCTCAAGAATCTGGCCTCTAAAGCCGATAAGTGGTCTGTGCCCCAAGGGGCACGAGGTCACCTGGAGTTCTTTGTCGAACGAATGGTGGGGGCCCGGATTGCTCCCGTCGACGGTATTGCAATGAGAGCAAGCACACAGTACTCGAATACGCAGAAACGCAGCGCGAAACCGACTGCGGAGGATCGACGTCCCGGTCGATCAGGTGCCGCAGCAAGAATTGGTGTTGAGGCACGCCGATTTGGTCAAGCGTATTGCCTATCACCTGGTCAGCCGCATGCCGCCGAACGTGGAGGTCGATGATTTGATTCAATCCGGCATGATCGGCCTGCTGGACGCGGCAAAGCATTATTCCGCCACCAAGGGCGCGAATTTCGAGACCTACGCGGGCATCCGCATACGCGGCGCGATGCTCGATGAGGTGCGCAAATCCGATTGGACGCCGCGCTCGGTGCATCGAAACATGCGCGAGATGGCCGACGTGATTCGCAAGATCGAGAACGCCAAAGGCCAGGATGCAACGTCCGACCGACATCGCCGATGGCCTCGGCGTCTCCATCGAGGAATATCACAAGCTGGTGCAGGACGCGGCCAGCTGCCGGCTGTTCAGTTTCGATCAGATGGGTTCGAGCGAGGATGAATCGAGTCCCGGCGGACCATGCGCGCGACGAGCGGCCGGGTCCCTTCGACGACATCGAGGATGCCGGATTTCGCGACGCGCTGGCGCGGCCATCAACGTGCTGCCCGAGCGCGAGAAGCTGGTGCTGTCGCTGTATTACGACGAGGACATGAATCTGCGTGAAATCGGCGAGGTGCTCGAGGTTTCCGAATCGCGCGTCTGCCAGATTCACGGCCAGGCGCTGGTGCGCTTGCGTGCCCGTTTAGCGGAGTGGCTGTCGCCGGACTGATCGCATGGATATCTTAAGCATCATCGGCATCGTGCTCGCGCTGATAGCGATCATCGGCGGCGCGATCTTGAAGGGCAGCAGCGCCGGCGCGCTGGTCGGCAGCGCCGCCTTCGTCATCGTGGTCGTGGGCACGCTTGCCGCCAGTCTGGTGCAGACGCCGATGGCGACTTTCTTGCGCGCCTGGAAAATCGTCTCCTGGGTATTCAAGCCGCCGGTCAACAATCCCGCCGCGCATGATCGAAAAAATAGTCGAGTGGAGCAATATCGCGCGCAAGCAGGGATTGCTGGGCTTGGAATCCGCGGTCGAAGGCGAGAAGGACGAGTTTCTGAAAAAAGGCCTGCAGTCCCTGGTCGACGGCGGCGAGCCGGATGCGATTCGCTCCAGCATGGAGATCGAACTGGACACCATGGAGCATTTCGACACCCAGGCCGCCAAGGTGTTCGAATCCATGGGCGTCTACTCGCCCGACGCTCGGCATCATCGGCGCGGTCATGGGACTGATGGCGGTCATGCAGAACCTCAACGACCCGTCCAAGCTCGGCCACGGCATCGCGGCGGCGTTCATTGCGACCATCTACGGCATCGCGTTCGCCAATCTGCTGTTCCTGCCCATGGGCAACAAGCTGAAGTCGGTGATTCACGGCCAATCGCAGGTTCGCACCATGGTGATCGAGGGGATCATCGCCATCGCGCAGGGCGAGAATCCGCGCAATATCGAATCGAAGCTGCAAGGCTACTTTCACCACTGATAGGACGCCATGGCCCGCAAGAAGAAGCACGAAGAGCATGTGAACCACGAAGCCTGGGCCATTCCCTACGGCGACCTGGTGACGCTGCTGTTCGCGTTGTTCACGGTGATGTACGCCATGTCGTCGGTGAACGAAGGAAAGTTTCGCGTCCTGTCCGATGCGATGATCGCGGCTTTCAACGGCGCGCCGAAGAGCATGCGCCCGCTCAACATCGGCGAGAAGGAGCCGGGCAAGGGCGGCGACAAGCCGTTGATCGGCATCACGCCCACCGCGCTGATCAAAATCAAGAGCAGAAGACGACGCCGTGCCGGGACCGTCTCGCCCGATGCCGCCAAGCGCGAAGCCGCGGATGCTGCCCGGTGCACTGATTCGCATGGAGCGCCAGGTGCAGGACGCGATGCAGTGCGCTGATCGATGCCAAGCTGGTCACGGTGCGGCGCGAGAACATGTGGCTGGAAATCGAGATCAACACCGACATTCTGTTTCCGAGCGGCTCGGGCGCGTTCTCGAGCTGCCGCGGAACCGGTGCTCGACAAGCTCGCGGAGGTGCTTGAAGCCCTTTCCCAATCCGATCCGCGTCGAAGGACATACCGACGATCGGCCGATTCACACCGCGCGCATTTCCCTCCAATTGGGAGCTGTCGGCGGCGCGCGCCGCGAGCGTCGTGCATCAATTCACCAAGCAGGGCATCGATCCGCTGCGGCTCGAGATCGTCGGCTTCGGCGAATTTCATCCGCGCCAGCCGAATGACTACGACGAGGGGCGCAACGCGAATCGCCGCGTCGCCGTTTTGGTGTTGGAGGCGGTGCCGCCGGGCGATGCCGCGACGGCAAAACCCGCCGCCGTATACTCCTGAGGCAACGCCCTCCGGCGTCGAAACCGCCGATGCGGGCAGCGCCACCGATCGGCTGCTGTACCGCGTGCCGCCCGCCGCGTTGGATAATACCGTTTTGGTTAAACCCAAGCCCGGCGGCCAGGTCGCGCCATGAGTGAAGTTGACCGGTTGAGCAACTCCGGACTTTATCCTGCGCTGCCGATAGCGGACCGGCGATCCTCCAAGGATGACCGAGAGCGCGGCTCGCGTTCCGATCAACGCCCTGCCGCGCCCGCGCCGCAAGCGGTGGAAAGTCCCGCCGCCGCCACGCCGCGACCGCCCAAGTCCCGCATCGATGACTACGCATAGGCAACATTGCAGCGGCGAGCGCCCCGCTGCGAAACCGGCGCGAGACGCGGCGAATCGATGAGGTAGGATAGGTGGGATCTTCCGGGGCGGGATCTCATGAAATACTTCTTGTTGTTGATTTCTTTGGCGACGATTGCGCTAGGTTCCTCCAGCATCGGCGCTGCCGCCGCGTCCGCGCCGCCGCCCAACATTACCTTGGAAAAAATCATGGCTGATCCCGATTGGATCGGGCCGCCGGTGAGGGATGCGTATTGGTCGGCGGATGGCCGGGCGGTGTATTACTCGTTGAAACGCAGCGGCTCGCCGATCTCCGATCTGCATCGAATCGAGCCGGCCAATGGCAAGGACCAGATCGTGGACGCCGCCGCGATGGCGGATGCGGATGCGGCAGCGGTTTACGACCGCGCCGGCAAGCGCGCCGCCTTCGTGCGCAACGGCGATATTTTCGTGCGCGATCTCGGCACCGGCGGATTGACGCAAATCACGCGCACGCCGCAGGCAAAAAGCGCGCCGCGATTTTCCGCCGACGGCAAGCTCTTGAGTTTTCGCAGTGCTAATGATTGGTTCGTGCATGACTTCGGCAGCGGAGTTACCGCGGCCGCGGCCATCGTCAAAGCTGAAAAAGATCCGAACGCGCCGCCAAAACCCGATGATTTGCGCGATATGCAATTGCGCACTTTCTCGACGTTGAAGAAGTTGCATGACGAGGCCGAGATGAACCGAGCAGCACAATGAGGCGCTGCAAAAAGGGGATGCGACGCGAACGGTTATTCCGTTTTATCTCGGCGACGAGGTGACGGTTCGCGACACCGAACTATCGCCGGACGCGCACTGGCTGATCGTGATAACCGAGCCGAAATCCCACGAGCGAGGCAAGGAAGGCAAGCTCACGCGCTACGTGACCGAATCGGGGTATGAGGAATTCGAGACGGAGCGTTTGCGTGTCGGCCGCAACCCGCCGGCGGCGCAATCCTTGGTGCTGCTCAATCTCGTCGACCACACGGTGCACGCGCTCAGCCTGGACAAGCTGCCGGGCATCTACGACGATCCTTTGCGGGAAGTTCGCGAAGAAAATGCGAGGCGAAAAGCCTACGGCCGCCTCACGCCCCGCGGCCGATTCGAAACCTGCGGCCGAGGAGAAGAAGGCGCGCGGCGTGCTGGGCGGTGAGCGATGAACCGGACTCCGACCAGCGTCGGACCCAAATGGAGCGGCGACGGCGGGGCTCTGGGTATCGAGCTGTTTTCGATCGACAACAAGGATCGCTGGATAGTGAGCGTTGATTTGGCCAAATTCGTGCTGGTGCCGCAGCATCGTTTGACTGACAGCGCGTGGGTCAACGAGCGCTTCAATGAATTTGGCTGGCTCAAGGACAATCGCACCCTCTGGTACCAGTCCGAGGAGTCCGGCTATGTACATTTATATACGAAGGCGCTGAATGGCGAGCCGCGGCGCTGACGCACGGCGCCGTTCGAGGTATCCGAACCGCATTCTGTCCGAGGACGGCCGCTGGTTCTACGTCCTCAGCAATGAAGCAGGCGCCTTTCAGTTACGATGCTTATCGCGTGCCCAGCAGCGGCGGCGTGTTGCAGCGGCTAACGCGACTTCAAGGAGTGGAGAAGATCGCCGTGGATCGCGCCGGCAAGCGCTTGCTGGTGACCCATTCCTCGCCCTATCTGCGCTCGCAGATTGCGGTCGGGAAAGCCGACGGCTCCGAAAGTCCTCGCGATCTGACCGATACGCGTACCGCCGACTACAAATCCATGGCGTGGATCGAGCCGGAAATCGTGAAAATTCCGTCGACGCATTTCGACGGCGGGATCTACGCAAAACTTTATCGCGACGCGAACGCCGCAGCGTCCGTCAAAAAGACCGGCGGTGCTATTCATTCACGGCGCCGGCTATACTGCAGGACGTGCACCTGCGCTATTCGTACTATTTTCGCGAACAGATGTTCCACAATTTGCTGGCGCATAACGGCTATGTCGTTCTGGATCATGGACTATCGCGCCTCGGCTGGCTACGGGCGCGATTGGCGCACCGCCATCTACCGGCAGATGGGACATCCGGAATTGGAGGATCTGCTCGACGGCAAGAAGTGGCTGGTCGAGCAGCTGGGCGTCGATCCGAAGCGAGTGGGCGTTTACGGCGGTTCCTACGGCGGCTTCATGACGCTGATGGCGCTGTTCCGCGCGCCGGGTGAATTTGCCGCGGGTGCGGCGCTGCGGCCGGTCACGGACTGGATGCAGTATGACCATGGCTACACGTCGGGCATCCTGAATGATCCGCAAGTCGACCCGATCGCCTATGCGCGCTCGTCGCCGATCGAATTTGCCGCCGGCCTGCACGATGCGCTGCTCATCTGCCACGGCGTGATCGATGACAACGTACTGTTCGAGGATTCGATGCGCCTGTATGAGCGCCTGATCGAACTGCACAAGGACAATTTTACGATTTCGCCGTATCCGCTGGATCGGCACGGATTCACCAATGCCGACTCGTGGCTGGATGAATACAAGCGAATCTACCGACTGTTCGAGTCCAATCTGCGATAGCTGCAGCGTGCGTCGATCACAGGTTCACCTGACTCCAGCGATTTCCGCGGCGGCGCGCTGCAAGTATCTCGGCGATGCGCTGCTGTTCCTCGCGCGAGCTGTGCCATTTGTCGGCCAGCGCGAGCTTGAGATCGCGCCGCGCCCGATGCAGTTCCTGTGAGCCGCGCCGTTCGTGATCGGCGCCGGACTCCTCGCCGGCTTCCTCCGCGTCGAGCGCGCGGCGCACGCGATCCATGCGCTCGCCGACGCGGCCGAATTGTGCGAACAGCGCATCGGCGGCGGCACGAGTTCTTCGCCAGGTGCTCCTTGCCCGCCTCGGTGATGTGTACAGCTTGCGGGCGCCCATCGGCGCTCGACGGTCGCGTGGCCGATCTCTTCGAGGTAGGTGAGCGCGGGATACACCATGCCGGGGCTCGGGACGTAGAAGCCTTTGGAGCGCTCGTCCAGCTCCTTGATGATTTCGTAGCCGTAGCGCGATTTTTCGTCCAGCAGCCTCAGTATGAGGAGCTGCAAGTCGCCTGAGCCCGAGCTTTCGGCCCATGCCAAAGCCGCGGCCGCCCATGCCGCCGCCCTCCATGAAGCCTCGGCCAAAGTGACCGAACCCGTGCCGGCCGCGATGCCGGCCGATAAAATGATGAATACGATGATGCATACTATCTCTCGATATGTTTTAAAACATATCTTAAGATATATATATCGTACGATAGTGTCAAGCGCCCGAAAGACTGGCAACGCAGACTCTGCAGGCAGCATGAGTTTAGCCCCGACTTTGACATTGACACTGCGTGACTCGCACCGCAAAATACGCGGCTCATTTTAGGGAGGGGTACCCAAGCGGCCAACGGGGGCAGACTGTAAATCTGCTGGCTTATGCCTTCGTAGGTTCGAATCCTACCCCCTCCACCAGCGAAGGATGTGGGGTTCGTGCCATTGGCTTCTAGCGGAGTGCGGGTGTAGTTCAATGGTAGAACGTCAGCCTTCCAAGCTGATCACGTGGGTTCGATTCCCATCACCCGCTCCAAATGGATGCGGCCCACGTAGCTCAGTTGGTAGAGCACGTCCTTGGTAAGGACGAGGTCAACGGTTCGATCCCGTTCGTGGGCTCCAGGTTTTTCTAATTTTTTTGAGAGGTACTTGCCGTGTCGAAGGGGAAGTTTGAGCGAACGAAGCCGCACGTGAACGTGGGGACGATTGGGCATGTGGATCATGGCAAGACGACCTTGACGGCGGCGCTTGACGAAGGTGATGGCGGAGAAGCATGGCGGGGAGTTCAAGGCCTACGACCAGATTGACAAGGCCCCCGAGGAGCGGGCGCGCGGGATCACGATTGCCACGGCGCACGTGGAGTATCAGTGCGAGGCGCGCCACTACGCGCACGTGGACTGCCCGGGGCATGCCGACTATGTGAAGAACATGATCACGGGAGCGGCGCAGATGGACGGGGCGATTTTGGTGGTCTCGGCGGCCGATGGGCCGATGCCCCAGACGCGCGAGCACATTTTGCTGGCCCGCCAGGTCGGGGTGCCCTACATCGTGGTGTATCATGAACAAGGCGGACATGGTCGATGATGCGGAGCTTACTGGAGCTGGTGGAGCTTGAGGTGCGCGATTTGTTGACGCTGTACAAATTCCCCGGGGATAAGACCCCGATCATCACCGGCTCTGCGTTAAAGGCGCTGGAGGGGGATGCTAGCGAGATCGGCGTGCCCTCGGTGATCAAGCTGGTGAAGGCGCTGGATGAGTACATTCCGGTGCCGAAGCGCGCGGTGGAAGGGGCCTTTTTGATGCCGGTGGAGGATGTGTTCTCGATTGCGGGTCGCGGCACGGTGGTGACGGGGCGCATTGAGCGCGGGATCGTGAAGGTCAACGATGAGGTGGAGATTGTGGGGATTCGCCCGACGCAGAAGACCACCTGCACGGGGGTGGAGATGTTTCGCAAGCTCCTCGATGAGGGGCAGGCGGGGGACAACGTCGGGGTGCTGCTTGAGAGGCACGAAGCGCGAGGAAGTGGAGCGCGGGCAGGTGCTGTGCAAGCCCGGCTCGCATCACGCCGCACACCAAGTTTGAGGCCGAAGTGTATGTGCTGAGCAAGGAGGAGGGCGGCCGGCACACGCCGTTCTTCAAGGGCTATCGGCCGCAGTTCTACTTTCGCACCACCGATGTGACCGGGGCGGTGGAGCTGCCGGAGGGCACCGAGATGGTGATGCCGGGGGATAACATCAAGATCGTGGTGGAGCTGATCGCCCCGATTGCGATGGAGCAGGGCCTGCGTTTCGCCATCCGCGAGGGCGGCAAAACCGTCGGCGCAGGTGTCGTCGCCAAGGTCATTGCGTAACATTGTTGCTCATCGAACACAGGGCAGTAGCTCAATTGGCAGAGCGGCGGTCTCCAAAACCGCAGGTTGGGGGTTCGATTCCCTCCTGCCCTGCCATTGATGCGTGACCTGTAGGAATAGCGTAAGTACATGGCAGAAGTGCAAACACCCGCGGGCGCGTCGGCCAAGGACACCGCGCTCGCTGATCTTGTCGATCGTCGCGATGCTCGGCGGAATCGTCGCGTTCTACTGGTTTGACGAGCAGGCCCTGCTGCTTCGCGTCGGCATGGTGATTGTCGGCCTGGCGGCGGGCGCGGGTCTCTTGTGGTTCAGCTCGTACGGCAGGGAGTTCGTGCAGTTTGCGCAGGCCGCGCGGGTCGAATTGCGCAAAGTGGTGTGGCCGAGCCGCACAGAGACGGTCCAGACCACCTATCGTGGTGTTTGATTTTCGCGATTTTGATGGGTGTGTTTTTCTTGGTGCTCGACTTGGCTTCTCACCTGGATGACTCGATTTTTGGGCGGCCAATCCGGCTGACCGGACGCGGAGCTTTTATGTCCTTGCGATGGTATGTGGTTCACGCTTATTCGAACTTCGAGCACAAAGTCTCGGAGTCGTTGAAGGAGCGCGTCAAGCGCGCCGGTCTTGGAGGCCAAGTTCGGCGAGATTCTCGTGCCCACCGAGGAAGTGGTGGAAATGCGCGACGGCCAGAAGCGCAAGTCCGACCGCAAGTTCTTCCCGGGCTACGTGCTCGTGCAGATGGAAATGGACGAGGACACCTGGCACCTGGTGAAGGAAGTGCCGAAAGTATTGGGCTTCATCGGCGGCACCAGCGACAAGCCGGCGGCCATCACCGATAAGGAAGCCATGTCGATTCTGCGCCGCGTCGAAGAGGGCGTGGACAAGCCGAAGCCGAAGGTGCTGTTCGAGCCCGGCGAAGTGGTGCGGGTGACCGACGGCCCGTTCAACGATTTCAACGGCGTGGTCGAGTCCGTGAACTACGAAAAGAACCGGCTGCAGGTGGCGGTGCAGATCCTGGGGCGCTCGACGCCCGTGGAATTGGATTTCTCGCAAGTCGAGAAAGGTTAATTTTTCGGTCGTGGCCGCATCGGCCCCGTTGAAAGGTGGCGCGAAGCGCCTAGTAATAGGCGTAAGCGCCTAACAAGGGGAGCTTTCCGTAAGGAGAGCGCTTGCACCCACAGGAGTGTTGACGATGGCGAAGAAAGTCACCGGCTATATCAAGCTGCAGATCCCTGCAGGCCAGGCCAACCCGAGTCCGCCGGTCGGGCCCGCATTGGGCCAACAGGGCGTGAACATCATGGAGTTCTGCAAAGCATTCAATGCGCAGACCCAGGCCTTGGAAAAAGGATTACCGACCCCAGTAGTGATCACGGTATACAGCGACCGCAGCTTTACCTTCATCATGAAGACGCCGCCGGCGTCCGTGCTCATTGCCAAGGCGCTCGGCATCCCCAAGGGCAGCGCCACGCCGAATACCGCCAAAGTCGGGAAAGGTGTCCCGCAAGCAGCTCGAGGACATCGCCAAGGTGAAAATGCCTGATTTGACCGCGGCCAACCTGGATGCGGCGGTGCGCACGATCGCCGGCAGCGCCCGCAGCATGGGCGTCGACGTGGAGGGAGTGTGACATGCCTGCCGTAGCGAAACGAACCAAGAGCTGGAAAGAAAAGCTGCCGCCGGGCAAGTCCTATCCGATCGACGATGCGCTGAAGCTGGTCAAGGAATTTGCGACCGCGAAGTTCAATGAGTCGGTGGACGTGTCGGTGAATCTAGGCGTCGATGCCACCAAGTCGGACCAGCAGGTGCGCGGCTCCACGGTGATGCCGCATGGCACCGGCAAGACGGTGCGCGTGGCGGTGTTCACCCAGGGCAAGAACGCCGATGCCGCCAAAGCGGCCGGCGCCGACATCGTCGGCTTCGAAGACCTGGCCGAAAAGGTCAAGGCCGGGCCAGATCGATTTCGATGTGGTGATCGCAAGCCCGGATGCCATGCGCATCGTCGGTCAGCTCGGACAAATTTTGGGGCCTCGCGGCCTGATGCCGAACCCGAAGGTCGGCACGGTGACGCCGAATGTGGCGGAAGCCGTGAAGAATGCGAAGTCCGGCCAGGTGCGCTACCGCACCGACAAGGCGGGCATCGTGCACGCGCAGATCGGGCGCGCGAATTTCGAGCCGGCGGCATTGAAGGAAAACCTGCTGGCGCTGGTGAACGATCTGCAGAAGATCAAACCCGCGACATCGAAGGGAGTTTTTTTGAAGAAGTTGACCGTCTCCTCGACCATGGGACCGGGCGTTGCCGTGGACCAGGCGAGCTTGGGCTTGGTCAAGATTTAGGACGGGGCCGCATCGGCCCCGTTGAGGGTTGCGCGTAAGCGCATGACTAGATGGAGGGCTGCGTGAGGCCGCTTGGCCTTGCGCATCCACCGTCGAAGACCGCAGGCGAGTCAGGGTTCTTGCGACCCGTCGGCTCTTAAAGACCGCCTGCGCAGATGGTGGGACCTGAAATCAGGAGTTTCCTGGTGAAGGTCGCACCGCGGAGCGCGAAAGCGCTCAAAGGGTGGATACGAGCGGCGGCGTTCGTGTCTGGTGTGTGACGCTTCTCTACGGTGAATCTATATGGCACTCAAGTTAGAAGAGAAGAAAGTCGTGGTGGCAGAAGTCAACGCGGTCGCGGCGAAAGCCCTGTCCGTGGTGGGCGCGGAGAACCGTGGCTTGACCGTGACGCAGATGACCGATTTGCGCGCCAAAGCGCGTAAGGCAGGGGTCTATCTGCGAATCGTCAAGAACACGCTCGCGCGCAAGGCCGTTGCCGGCACCGCTTTCGAGTGCATTTCTCCGGCGCTGAAGGGACCCATTGTCCTGGCATTTTCCAATGACGATCCGGGCGCGGCGGCGCGCATCGTCAAGGCGTTTGCGAAGGACAACGAAAAACTGGTGACGACGCTCGTGTCTTTGGGCGGACAACTGCTCAAGCCCGATTCGCTCGAGCGGGTGGCTGCATTGCCCACGCGCGCGCAGGCGTTGTCGCAGATGTTGGGTGTTCTGAAGGCGCCGATGCAAAAGTTCGTAGGTACGTTGGCTGCCCCCAACTCCAAGTTGGTGCGGACGCTGGCTGCTGTTCTTGAAGCCAAGAAGAGCGGCGCGGCGGCAGCGGCGGCGAAATAAACCTGATTCCAGGGTCTAAAGACCCCTAAATATTTGGAGACGATAATGGCTGTTACTAAAGATGAAATCCTCGACGCAATTTCCAAGATGTCGGTCATGGATGTGGTTGAGCTGATCGCGGATATGGAAAAGAAGTTCAACGTCACGGCGGCTGCCCCTGCGGCGGCGGCGGCGGCGGCGGGCCCGGGTGCGGCGGCGGCTCCGGCTGCCGAAGCGCAGACCGAGTTCACCGTGACCATGACCGAGTTCGGCGCCAACAAAGTGGGCGTCATCAAGGTGATTCGCGAGATCACGGGTTTGGGCCTCAAGGAAGCGAAGGATCTGGTCGAGGGCGCGCCTTCGACCGTCAAGGAAGGCATTCCGAAGGCGGATGCCGAGACGATCAAGACCAAGCTGGAGGCCGCTGGCGCCAAGGCTGCTATCAAGTAGTGATTATTGCCGATATGCGCAGTTCGACGGTTGCCGCTGAAAATGCGGCCGCCGTCGGCTGCGCCTTTGATTTTGGTTTGGGCCCGCGCAGCGGGCAACTATCAGGCGGGGCCGCTTAGACCCCGTTAAATGTGGCGCGTAAGCGCCTGGAAATTGGCGCGTAAGTGCCTAGGAAGGGTGATCATCTCATGGCCTATTCGTTCACCGAAAAGAAGCGCATTCGCAAGAACTTTGGCAAGCGTCCGAGCATTCTCGGCACGCCGTACCTGCTGGCGATCCAATTGGACTCGTATCGGCGATTCTTGCAAGCGGACATCGCGGAATCCAAACGCGAGGAGATCGGCTTGCATGCCGCTTTCGACAGCGTGTTCCCCATCTCCAGCTACTCGGGAAACGCGACTCTCGAGTACGTCAGCTACCGGTTGGGCGAGCCTGTATTCGACGTCAAGGAATGCCAGCTGCGGGGCCTGACCTATGCGGCTCCGCTGCGCGTCAAGGTGCGCCTGGTGGTGCTCGACAAGGAAGCCAGCGGCGCCAAGAAGCCCGTCAAGGACGTGCGCGAACAAGAGGTGTACCTGGGCGAACTGCCCCTCATGACCGAGAACGGCACGTTCATCATCAACGGCACCGAGCGCGTCATCGTATCGCAGCTGCACCGCAGCCCGGGCGTGTTCTTCGATCACGACCGCGGCAAGACACATTCTTCAGGCAAGCTGCTGTTCTCCGCGCGGATCATTCCGTATCGCGGCTCATGGCTGGACTTCGAATTCGATCCCAAGGATTGCGTATTCGCGCGCATCGACCGTCGCCGCAAATTGCCGGTGACCATCATTTTGCGCGCGCTCGGCCTCACCGAAGAGCAGGTGCTGGACATCTTCTTCGAGAAGAACGTGTTCCACTTGAGCAAGAAGGAGATCGAGTTCGAGATCATCCCGCAGCGCCTGCGCGGCGAGACGGCCGCCTTCGAGATCCGGGTCGGCAAGAAGGTCATCGTCGAGGAAGGCCGGCGCATCACCGCGCGCCACGTCAAGGAACTCGAGGAAGCCGGCGTCAAGCGCCTGCCCGTGCCCACCGAATACGTGCAGGGCAAGGTCCTGGCGCACGACATCGTCAACACCGAGACCGGCGAAATCCTGGCCAAAGCCAACGAGATCCTCACCGTGCCGACGGTGGCCAAGCTCATTGAGAGCGGCATCACCCAAATCCGCACGCTGTATGTCAACGACCTGGATCGCGGTCCGTACATCTCGGATACGCTGCGCATCGATCCCACCAAGACGCGGCTCGAGGCGTTGGTGGAAATCTATCGCATGATGCGTCCCGGCGAGCCGCCGACCAAGGATGCCGCGGAGAACCTGTTTCAGAACCTGTTCTTCAACGGCGAGCGCTACGATCTATCACCGGTGGGCCGCATGAAATTCAACCGTCGCGTCGGCCGCGAGGAAATCACCGGCTCCGGCGTGCTCAGCAAGGAAGACATCATCGAGGTCATGAAGACCTTGATCGACATCCGCAACGGCAACGGCCACGTGGACGACATCGACCATTTGGGCAACCGCCGCGTGCGCAGCGTCGGTGAAATGGCCGAAAACGCCTTCCGCATCGGCTTGGTGCGCGTCGAGCGCGCCGTGAAGGAGCGCCTCACCATCGCCGAAAGCGAACCGATCATGCCGCAGGAGATGATCAACGCCAAGCCGGTGGCGGCCGCGGTCAAGGAATTCTTCGGTTCCTCGCAGCTGTCGCAGTTCATGGATCAGAACAATCCGCTGTCGGAAGTCACGCACAAGCGCAGAGTTTCCGCATTGGGCCCAGGCGGCCTGACGCGCGAGCGCGCCGGATTCGAAGTGCGCGACGTGCATCCGACTCACTATGGGCGGGTGTGCCCGATCGAAACCCCGGAAGGTCCGAACATCGGATTGATCAATTCGCTGGCCGTGTACGCGCGCACCAACGATTACGGCTTCCTGGAAACGCCGTATCGCCGCGTCTCCCACGGCAAGGTCACCGACCAGATCGACTACCTGTCGGCCATCGAGGAAGGCCAGTATGTGATCGCGCAGGCAAATGCGACCTTGAATGAAAAGGGCCAGTTCGTCGACGACTTGATTTCATGCCGCACGCAGAACGAGTTCACCTTGTCGACTCCCGACAAGATCGACTTCATGGACGTGTCGCCGAAGCAGATCGTGTCGGTGGCGGCGTCGCTGATTCCGTTCCTGGAGCACGACGATGCGAACCGCGCGCTGATGGGCTCGAACATGCAGCGCCAGGCTGTGCCGACTTTGCGGTCGGAGACGCCGCTGGTGGGCACCGGCATGGAGCGTGCGGTGGCCATCGATTCCGGTGTCACCGTGGTGGCGCGGCGCGGCGGCAGCGTCGACTCGGTCGACGCATCGCGCATCGTGGTGCGCGTGAACGACGATGAAACGACGGCCGGCGAACCCGGCGTCGATATCTATTCGCTCACCAAGTACACGCGTTCGAACCAGAACACCTGCATCAACCAGCGGCCGCTGGTGAATGCCGGCGATGCGATCAAGCGCGGCGACGTGCTGGCGGACGGTCCATCGACCGATCTCGGCGAGCTTGCGCTCGGCCAGAATCTGCTGGTCGCGTTCATGCCTTGGAACGGCTACAACTTTGAAGACTCCATCCTGATCTCCGAGCGGGTGGTCGAGGAAGACCGCTTCACGACCATTCACATCGAAGAGCTCACCTGTGTCGCGCGCGACACCAAGCTGGGGCCGGAGGAAATCACCGCCGACATCCCCAACGTCGGTGATTCGGCTCTTGCCAAGCTCGACGAAGCGGGTATCGCCTTCATCGGCGCCGAAGTGCGCGCCGGCGACATTCTGGTGGGCAAGGTCACGCCGAAGGGCGAGACCCAGCTGACGCCGGAAGAGAAGTTGCTGCGGGCGATCTTCGGCGAGAAGGCTTCCGACGTCAAAGACACGTCGCTGCGTGTGCCTCCCGGCATGGACGGCACGGTGATCGACGTGCGCGTGTTCACGCGCGACGGCGTCGAGAAGGATTCGCGCGCCCTGGCAATCGAGAAATCGGAGCTCGAGCGCGTGCGCAAGGACTTGGCCGATCAGCAGCGCATCCTGGAAGACGATTTGTTCCAGCGCGTGCGCGGCATGATCGAGGGCAAGGCCGCCGAGGCGGGTCCCAAGAAGATCAAGTCCGGTACACAGATAGACGATGCGTACCTTGCCGATCTTCCGCGCGAGCAGTGGTTCGAGATTCGCTTCAAGGAAGAAGAGACCAACACGCAGCTGGAGACCGTATCCGAGCGCTTGAAAGGCCAGCGCAAGGCGTTCGAGAAACGCTTCGAAGAGAAGAAGGCCAAGATCACGGCGGGCGACGATCTCGCTCCGGGCGTGCTGAAGATGGTCAAGGTGTATCTGGCGGTGAAGCGGCGCGTGCAGCCCGGCGACAAGATGGCGGGACGTCACGGCAACAAGGGCGTGATCTCTTCCATCGTGCCGGTGGAGGATATGCCGTACATGGCGGATGGCACACCGGTGGATATCGTGCTGAACCCGTTGGGCGTGCCGTCGCGCATGAACATCGGCCAGATCCTCGAAACCCACCTGGGGTGGGCAGCCAAGGGCTTGGGCGCCAAGATCGGCAAGATGCTGGAAGCGCAGCACGCCGTGGTGGAATTGCGCAAATTCCTGGGTCAGGTCTACAACGAGACCGGCGGCCAGAAGGAAGACATCAGGTCCATGAGCGACGCCGAAGTCATCGAGTTGGCCAGCAACCTGAAGAAGGGCGTGCCGATGGCGACGCCGGTGTTCGACGGCGCCAGCGAGGAGGAGATCAAGAATCTCCTTACTTTGGCGGACCTGCCGACCTCGGGCCAGACCACGCTGCACGACGGGCGCACCGGCGAGCAGTTCGAACGGCCGGTGACCGTGGGCTACATGTACATGCTGAAGCTCAACCACTTGGTCGACGACAAGATGCATGCGCGTTCCACCGGGCCGTACAGCCTGGTCACCCAGCAGCCGCTGGGCGGCAAGGCGCAGTTCGGCGGTCAACGCTTCGGCGAAATGGAAGTGTGGGCGTTGGAGGCGTATGGCGCCGCGTACACCCTGCAGGAAATGCTCACCGTCAAGTCGGACGACGTCAACGGGCGCACGCAGATGTACAAGGCGATTGTCGACGGCAACCATGAAATGAAAGCCGGCATGCCGGAATCGTTCAATGTCTTGGTGAAGGAGATCCGCT
Source organism: uncultured Gammaproteobacteria bacterium (assembly GCA_963787695.1). Taxonomy (GTDB): domain Bacteria; phylum Pseudomonadota; class Gammaproteobacteria; order Steroidobacterales; family Steroidobacteraceae; genus Bog-1198. Next base: position 1,491,012 of record CAWBDX010000002.1, on the reverse strand, counting down.
CCTTGGCCATCAACATCGAACTAGAGAGCGAGGCCTAATCAATGAAAGACTTACTCAAGTTGTTCAAGCAGCAAGTGCCGGTCGAGAATTTCGACTCGATCAAGATCGGGCTTGCCTCGCCGGACATGATCCGCTCCTGGTCGTACGGCGAAGTAAAAAAGCCGGAAACCATCAACTACCGCACCTTCAAGCCGGAACGCGACGGCTTGTTCTGCGCGAAGATCTTCGGACCCGTGAAGGATTACGAGTGCTTGTGCGGCAAGTACAAGCGCCTCAAGCATCGCGGCGTGGTGTGCGAGAAGTGCGGCGTCGAAGTGACCCAGTCCAAGGTGCGCCGCGAGCGCATGGGTCACATCGAGCTGGCGAGCCCCACGGCGCATATCTGGTTCTTGAAGTCGCTGCCGTCGCGCATCGGCTTGATGCTGGATATGACGCTGCGCGAAATCGAGCGGGTGCTGTACTTCGAGGCCTTTGTGGTCGTCGATCCGGGCATGACCTCGCTGCAACGCGGTCAATTGCTCACGGATGAAATGTATCTGGAGTCGATTGAAGAGCACGGCGATGAATTCGATGCGCGCATGGGCGCGGAAGCGGTGCATGAACTGCTCAAGTCCATGGATCTGCCCTCCGAAGTCGTGAAGGTTCGCGAGGACATGGCGAACACGAATTCCGAGACCAAGATCAAGCGGCTGTCGAAGCGCCTGAAGCTGATCGAGGCGTTCATGGAGTCCGGCAACAAGCCGGAGTGGATGGTGCTCACCGTATTGCCGGTGCTGCCGCCCGATCTGCGTCCGTTAGTGCCGCTCGATGGCGGCCGCTTCGCGACTTCGGATTTAAACGATCTGTATCGCCGCGTCATCAACCGCAACAACCGCCTGCGCCGGCTGCTCGAGCTCAACGCGCCCGACATCATCGTGCGCAACGAAAAGCGCATGCTGCAGGAAGCTGTGGATGCGCTGCTCGACAACGGCCGCCGCGGCCGCGCCATCACCGGCACCAACAAGCGGCCATTGAAGTCCTTGGCCGACATGATCAAGGGCAAGCAGGGCCGCTTCCGGCAGAACCTGCTCGGCAAGCGCGTCGATTACTCGGGCCGCTCGGTCATCGTAGTGGGTCCGACGCTGCGTCTGCATCAGTGCGGGCTGCCGAAGAAAATGGCGTTGGAATTATTCAAGCCTTTCATCTTCTCGAAACTGCAGCTGCGCGGCGAAGCCTCGACCATCAAGGCAGCGAAGCGCCTGGTGGAGCGCGAAGGGCCGGAAGTGTGGGACATCCTGGAAGAGGTGATCCGCGAACATCCGGTGCTCTTGAATCGCGCGCCCACCTTGCACCGCCTCGGCATTCAGGCATTCGAGCCGGTGCTGATCGAGGGCAAGGCGATCCAGCTGCATCCGCTGGTTTGCACGGCTTTCAACGCCGACTTCGACGGTGACCAGATGGCGGTTCACGTGCCGTTGTCCATCGAGGCACAGCTCGAAGCGCGTGCCTTGATGATGTCGTCCAACAACATCCTGTCTCCCGCCAACGGCGATCCCATCATCGTACCGTCGCAGGACGTGGTGCTGGGGCTTTACTACATGACCCGCGAGCGCGTCGGCGCCATGGGTGAAGGCATGGCGTTCAGCGATGTCGCTGAAGTGCATCGTGCTTACGAGAGCCGCAACATTGATCTGCAGGCCAAGGTCAAAGTGCGTCTGTCCGAATGGACCCGCGTTGAGAAGGGCGCCGAGTTGGTGAAGACCACCCGGGTGGTCGACACCACCGCGGGCCGGGCGTTGCTGTCCGAGATCCTGCCACACGGCTTGTCCTTCGATGCCATCAATCAGGATATGACCAAGAAGATCATTTCCGCGACGATCAACGCGTGCTATCGCACGGTGGGTCTGAAAGAAACGGTCGTATTCGCCGATCAACTGATGTACACCGGCTTTCAATATGCGACGCGTGCGGGTGTATCGATCGGCGTCGACGACATGGTCGTACCGCAGCAGAAGCTCAAGATCCTGGCGACTGCCGAGAAGGAAGTGAAGGAGATACAGGAGCAATACTCCTCAGGTCTCGTCACCAACGGCGAACGCTACAACAAGGTGGTGGACATCTGGTCGCGCACCAATGACCAAGTGGCCAAGGCCATGATGGAAAAGCTGGGAACCGATGAAGTCACCGACAACAAGGGCAACAAGGTCCGTCAGAAGTCCTTCAACTCCATTTTCATGATGGCCGATTCGGGCGCGCGCGGTTCTGCTGCGCAGATTCGTCAGCTCGCGGGTATGCGCGGACTGATGGCGAAGCCGGATGGTTCGATCATTGAAACGCCGATCACGGCGAATTTCCGCGAAGGCTTGAACGTACTGCAATACTTCATCTCGACTCACGGCGCGCGCAAAGGCTTGGCGGACACTGCGCTGAAGACCGCCAACTCCGGGTATCTGACGCGCCGACTGGTCGATGTCGCGCAGGATCTGGTGGTCACCGAGGTCGATTGCGGCACCGCAAACGGCCTGTCGATCACCCCCATTGTCGAAGGCGGCGATGTGGTCGAAGGCTTGGGCGAGCGGGTCCTGGGCCGCGTGGTCTCCGAGGACGTGGTGGTTGCGTCCAGCGGCGAAGTATTGGTCAAGGCCGGCGTGCTGATCGATGAGAAGTTGGTCAAGCTGCTGGAAAAGATGGGCATCGATCAGGTCATGGTGCGTTCGCCCATTACCTGCGAAACCCGTTATGGCGTGTGCGCGCAGTGCTATGGACGCGATCTGGGTCGTGGCCATCGCATCAACATCGGCGAGGCGGTGGGCGTCATTGCGGCGCAATCGATCGGCGAGCCGGGCACGCAGCTCACCATGCGCACCTTCCACGTCGGCGGCGCGGCTTCGCGAGCGGCAGCGGCCAATGGCGTCGAGGTCAAGAGCAAGGGCACGATTCGTCTGCACAACATCAAGACCGTGCGCCACGAGAAAGGCCACTTGGTCGCGGTGTCGCGTTCCGGTGAACTGGGTGTGGTCGATGAGTACGGTCGCGAGCGCGAGCGTTACAAGATTCCGTATGGCGCCACCATCACGGTCAACGACGCCGATGTCGTCGCCGCGGGCCAATCGGTTGCGAACTGGGATCCGCACACCCATCCAGTGGTCACGGAAGTGGCCGGCATGATCAAGTTCTCCGACTTCGTCGACGGCATCACCGTCACGACGCAGGTGGACGATGTCACCGGCCTGACGAGCACGGTGGTGCTCGATCCCAAACAACGTGGCTCGGGCGGCAAGGATCTGCGCCCCGTGGTGCGGCTGACCAACGCCAAGGGCAAGGAAGTCACCTTCGCCAATACCGATATTCCGGCCGTTTACGCGTTGCCTGCGGGCGCGATCGTCAGCCTGGAAGACGGTTCCAAGGTGTCAGTGGGCGATGTGATCGCGCGTATCCCGCAGGAGTCTTCGAAGACTCGTGACATCACCGGCGGTCTACCGCGCGTGGCCGACCTGTTCGAAGCGCGCAAGCCGAAGGATTCCGCGATTTTGGCGGAACGCAGCGGCACGGTGAGCTTCGGCAAGGAAACCAAGGGCAAGCGCCGCTTGATCATCACCAACGAAGCGACCGACAAGTACGAGGAGTTGATCCCGAAGTGGCGCCATCTCAATGTGTTCGAAGGCGAACAAGTGGAGAAGGGCGAAGTCATCGCCGACGGCGAGCCCAACCCGCACGACATTCTGCGGCTGCAGGGCGTCGAGGCGCTGGCGAACTACCTGGTGCGGGAGATTCAGGACGTCTATCGATTGCAGGGCGTGAAAATCAACGACAAGCACATCGAGGTCATCGTGCGGCAGATGCTGCGCAAGATCGAGGTGCTCGATGCCGGCGATTCGGCGCTGCTGCGGGGCGAACAGATGGATCGCGGCAGGCTGCTCGATGTCATTGCCAAGCAGAAAACCGAGGGTAAGCACCAGTCGACCTGGGAACCGCTGTTGTTGGGTATCACCAAGGCATCTCTGGCCACGGAGTCCTTCATCTCGGCGGCGTCGTTCCAGGAGACCACGCGCGTCCTTACCGAGGCGGCGGTGCGCGGTCTCAAGGATGATCTGCGCGGACTCAAGGAGAACGTCATAGTGGGACGCCTGATACCGGCTGGCACGGGCTTCGCGTATCATGCGCGACGCCGACGTGCTTCGGACGACAGCCGTCGCCGCAGCTTCATGGATGTGAGCGGCGGAATCGGCGATGCGGATGATGCGGTACCGGCGGGGGACACAGAAGCAGCAGAATAGACGATAGAAGAAATATCCAAAGATGCGGCCCCGGACTTTTAATCAGGTCCGGGGCCTTTTTTTATGGTGCGCTGGGGTCGCGCCGGCAGAAGCACTAAAACCCTGTTCGGCGCGGCGTCGGGCGGCCAGCCATTTTCAGCGACCGTCAACCGAGAAAGCGAGCAGCACGGATCCCGGTCCGGCCCATGCTCCTATCCGCAACGAAGGGTCTGGCCGCATCTAGGCTCTGGGCTCCGAGCCGACAAACGGCGCTTTGAGAGAGGCAGGCACCGGTCCGCGCCGCGACTTGCGCCACACGTCATAGACCAGCAGCAGTCCGGTAAGCGTCGCGAGTGTCGCGAAATAGGCGCGCGGTCCAAATGCGGCCATCAAACTGCCCGCAAGCAGGGGCCCCGCTGCCGCTGCGGTTCCATTGAGAAGCAGAATCGCACCGCTGGCGGCAACCATTTGTTTGGGCTCCAGCTTGTCATTGATGTGCGATACCGAGAGCGAGTACAGCGTCAGCGCAAAACCGCTGAACAATGCTGCCAGCAGCAAAAATAGCGGATGCGGGATGTCGCGGAACACGGCGATGCTGCCGGCCACAAGCGTCGCAATTGTGCAGACGGTGGCGATCACCGTACGGCGATCCATGCGATCGGAGAGCCTGCCCATGGGATACTGAGTAACGACGGCGGCGAGAATGCTCACACCCATGAATGACGCTACTTGGTGGGTTTGCAATCCGCTCAACCGCGCGTACACCGGCCCCATCGAGAAAATGATGGACGAAATCAGACCGGAAAACGTCACCGCGACCACGCCGAGCGGTGAATTGCGGTATAGATCGAGCAGACGCACCGTGGAGGGTATGGCGCGCTCCGGCACTTGCTGTGCGGAAATCACTATCGGCACCAATGCCAGGGAAATCAGCACCGAAACGAGCATGAACGGCGTTGCGGTAAGCGGATTCGACAAGACCAGCAGGAATTGTGCAGCCCCGAGCCCCACGTACAACACCAGCATGTACATTGCCAACAACCGTCCGCGGTTCTCCTTGCTCGCTCGATCGTTGAGCCAGCTCTCCGCAACCACGTAAATGCCCGCGAAGCACACTCCCGAAAGCAGCCGCATCGCGCCCCATACCGGGGGATTGACGAAGGTGCCTTGCGTCAGCACCGCCACCGACGCCACTGCGGCAAGCGCGGCAAACACACGGATGTGTCCGACCTGGCGCAGCAATGGCGGTGCGATGCGCGTGCCAACGAGATATCCCACGTAGTAGGACGACATGATGAGGCCGGTCACATAAGGGGGGTATCCCTCGAGAGTGGCACGTACGCCGAGCAGCGTGCCCTGCAGCCCGGCGCCCAGCATGAGCACGCCCATGCCGAACAGCAGCGGCCAGTTGGCGCTGATTACGCTGATCGGCACGAGGTGTCGGAGGTAAAGTAAATGTTGCGAATTGCCTTGGGCTCCAGCGCAGCGGCGAGGTAACCATTGTATCGAAATCGACCAATGCTTCATCATCGACGGCCGATCTTTGATTGTGTATTGGCCGGTGTACTATAGAAGCACGCGACATCGAGACCATCATGTCAAAACATCAGACGGCAGTCATCGCTCAACTTCGGCCGACGCAACTTACCATCGGCAAGATCGAAGTGGAGGAGAAGAAACAGAGACTTGCGGCCATGAAACCCAAGGAGCGAGAGCAGTTCCTTCAGGCGCATCCCATGCCTGCGGTGATTGGACCGGACAAAGCGCTGTACATCACCGACCATCATCATCTGGCCCGTGCCGCGCTGGAGGCCAATGTGCAGACCGGCTGTTTCATGGTGGAGGCGGATCTCAGCAAGCTCAAGGCGCCGCAGGATTTCTGGGTCGAAATGGACAAACGTCTCTGGGCTCACCCGTTGGACGAAAATGGGGTGCGCCATCATTACAGTTCGATTCCATACCATTTGATGGACCTGGTCGACGACGTCTATCGGTCGCTGGCAGGCTATGTTCGCGACGCCGGCGGCTATGAGAAGACGCCAACCGCATTTGCGGAGTTCATTTGGGCTGACTATTTCAGGCGCAACGTGGCCATTGAGGACGTGCGGGCTAATTTTCACGAGGCGGTGAAGGCCGCGAAGAAGCTGGCGCGCAGTCCCCACGCCAAGGGTATTCCCGGCTATATTGACAGGTAGCATGAAAATCCGCGCTCAATGTGATGAGTATGGCTGAATGACCGACGAGTTGGATTCCCTCGGACTGAATGCCCACATCACGCGGCGCGACTTTTTGGGGTCCACGCTCATCGGGTCCGGGGCGATTCTGCTGGGCGCGGCCGCGCCGGCGTCAGCGCAAAACCTCACATCGCAGTGGAACGGCTACGCCGGCATCGGTGATTACGCGCGTTCCAATGGCAACATAGCTGCCGTGGTCAACGCGGCGCACGGCATTCGCGATGGAATATACGAGGCGCGGATCGATGATGCGCCGGCCATCGATGAGCTTTACGATCTGATCATTGTCGGTGGCGGCTTTGCGGGACTCATCGCGGCTTACGAATTTCGCAAGGCACACCCCAACGGGCGCTGTCTGGTTCTCGAGAATCATCCGGTTTTCGGCGGCGAAGCCAAGCAGAATCAGATGCTGGTGGACGGCGTGATTCTGACCGGGCCGCAGGGTTCTAACGACGCGGTGGTGCCGCGCGCAGACAATTCCTATGCGCACGTCGTAGGTCTCTGGGACGAGATCGGGATGCCGCGATCGTACGATTACGTCGATCCGACCGGGGCGGCGGCGTCGCTGAAATTCGCACGCGACAACTACGACCCGATGTATTGGAATGAGGACGCGGGTTCGCTCGGCTACTTTTTCGATGTGCCGTTTGCAGCCAAGCAGGCGTGGGTGGTCGATCCTTGGTCGGACGATCTACGGCGCGCGCCGATTTCCCCCGACATCCGCCGCAACTGGGTGCAATGGAAAAAGCACTCGCCCATTCTCACGCGCGGCGATGAGGCGGCGACGAATCGCTGGCTCGACACGATGTCGTACGGCGAATTGATCGTTCGCGAGCTGGGCTTGTCCAAGGAGGTATTCCGGCTATCCGATCCGCTGGTGGCGACGGGCGACTACGGCGTCAGCTCGGACGTGGTCTCGGCCTATGGCGCGAAACTCCTCGGCCTGCCGGGCACCGACGAAAACGTGATCTCCACCGACGCGTTTTCGTTTCCGGGCGGTAACGCAGCCATCCTGCGGCACATCGTCAAAGCACTGCTGCCGAGCGCGATCACGGGTTCGAAGTCATTCGCGGACGTGCTGTTTGCGCCGATCGATTTCGGCGCGCTGGACCGGCCGCAGCACACGCGCATTCGGCTCGGCGCGACCGCGGTGGCCGTGCGGCACGAAGGCGAGCCCGAGAAATCAAAAAACGTCAACGTGACCTATGCCGTCGGCGGTGACCTGAAGCGCGTCCGCGGACAGGCGGTGATCGTGGCGGCCGGCGGCTGGATCGCTCGGCGCATCGTGCGAGATCTGCCGCCCGCGTATGCTGCGGCCTACGCGGAGTTTCATCATGGACCGATTCTCGTGGCCAACGTGGCGGTGCGCAACTGGAGGGCATTCGCGAAACTCGGAATCTCGGCCGCGCATTGGTTCGACGGATTCGGTTTCTTCGTGAACGTTCGGCAGCCGATGAAGATCGACGGGGTTCCGGTGCCGCTGGATCCCGCCAAGCCCGCGATGCTCACCATGTACGTCGGCTTCCCGCAATCCGGCGTGCCCATCGATGCGCAAACCAGCGGCGCGCGCGCCCGCCTGTTCGGCACCACGTATGCGGATTTCGAACTGCAAATCCGCAGGCAGCTGCAGCTGATGTTCGGCGCCGCGGGATTCAACGCCAAGCGCGACATCGCGGGCATCGTGATCAATCGCTGGGGTCATGCCTATATCGCTCCGCAGCCCGGTTTTTATTTTGGGAGCGCGGGCAAGCCGGCACCGTTGGAAGTCATTCGGGAACGCTACGGCCGCATCGCATTCGGTCACAGCGAACTCTCAGGCAGGCAGAGCTGGGGGCGCGCAGCCCAGGAATCGCGACGCGCGCTCAAGCAGGTGCTCGAGGTCATCACCTAGCTGCTATGGCCAGGCTCCGGTTTTCATAACACAACGAGGACAGGTTTTATGGCCAAGGCGTATTGGATCACTTGTTATCATGAGGTTTCGGATCCCGCCAAGCTTACTGCCTATGCGAAGCTGGCGGGTCCGGCCATCGAGGCCGGCGGTGGGCGTTTTTTAGTGCGGGGAATTCCCGCTCATGCATATGAGGCCGGCCAGCTGGAGCGTACCGTGGTCATCGAATTCGATTCGGTGGCCCAAGCGGTCGCTGTGCATGATGGCCCGAGCTATCAGACGGCCCTGGCGGCATTGCACGGCGGCGCGGTGCGAGATATGCGGATCGTGGCTGGCGTCTAGGGGACGGCGCTATACTCGCAATGGGAGACAACAGAGGGGATGGCAATGCCCATGCAAACGAGACGCTCGTTCGTGGCTATGGCAGCAGGCGGCATCGCGCTCGCGGAAGGCGGCCTGATTGGGCGCTGGGCACGGGCCGAACTGCCGCAGGGAACCTTGGTCTCGGAGGTTCGCGATACGCTGCCGGGCAAGCAGCCGCTCATCAAACGTTCGTACCGGCCGCCGAACTACGAATCGCCGGCGGAATTCTTCGACGAAGTCCTCACACCCAACGATAAATTCTTCGTTCGCTGGCACCTTGCGAATATCCCGCGCATCGACGTTCGTACCTGGCGGCTCAATGTCGGCGGCGACGCGGCCGAACGCGGCTTCGAACTCAGCATGGACGAATTGAAGCGCGATTTCGAACCTGCGGAACTCGTAGCCGTTTGCCAGTGCGCCGGCAACCGGCGCGGCTTATCAGCCCCGCATGTTGCGGGAGTGGAGTGGGGATCCGGCGCGATGGGCAATGCGCGTTGGAAAGGCGCGCGGTTGAAGGACATTCTTGCGCGGGCTGGCCTGAAAAAGGATGCCGTGGAGATCGCCTTCAATGGCAGCGACCGCGCGCCGCTCGACGGCACCCCGGCATTCGTCAAGAGCCTGCCGGCCTGGAAGGCGATGGATGAGAACACGCTGGTGGCGTACGAAATGAACGGCGCTGCGCTTCCGCATTGGAATGGGTTTCCGGCGCGGATTGTAGTGCCGGGATGGTCGGCAACCTACTGGATGAAACAGGTGGCCAGCATTCGCGCATTGTCACAGCCGCTGGCCAGCTTTTGGATGAACACTGCCTATCGAATTCCGATAGGCAAGTTCCCGATCATCGATCGATTCACATCGCAGGAATCGGCCACCACGACACCGATCACCGAGATTCTCGTCAATTCCCTAGTCACGAATTTGAGCGCCGGGCAGCGTTTTGCGGCCGGCCAACCGCTCGAGTGCAAAGGCATTGCATGGGACGCCGGCTACGGCATTCGCGGCGTGGAGATCTCCATCGACGATGGGAGCACCTGGCAGAGCGCCACGCTGGGCGAAAGTCTGGGCAAGTATTCGTTCCGCAGCTGGCAAATTACGTGTCCGCCTCGGGCCGCCGGCCGCCTGTCCGTGATGGCGCGTGCCAGCAACACGCAGGGCACCGTGCAGCCGGCGGAGCTCATCTTCAACGGGCCGGGTTATCATAACAACGTCGTGCAAAAGATCGCGCTCGACATTGTCTAAAGGATTGCTGTGACCACAAAAAGGCTGTTCGGCGCGGGGCTGTTCTTCAGCCTTGTCGCGGCGTCGGCGTATTGCGGTGAGTCGTCAATCAAACTCGCGGGTGGTGAAACGGCCACGCTGGTTCAATTGCGCTGTTCCACTTGCCACAGCCTGGACTACATTGTGATGAATTCGCCGTTTTTGACGCGCGCGGCCTGGGATGCGGAGGTTCGCAAGATGATGAAGACCATGGGAGCCCCTATTCCGGAAAACGAGGTCGCGCCAATCGTCGATTACCTCACCCAATACTACGGGGTGAACTAGCCAACATGAATTTCAAAGGGGTTGAGGCGATGAGGTTTTTGAAATCAAAGTTCGTGATGCCGGCCATCATATTTTTCGCCGCGAATCTGGCCCTGGCAACGGCGGCTGCGCCCGAAACCGACAATGTCCATGATGTGGTGCTGCATGGCGGATCGATCTACGACGGATCGGGCGGCAAGCCCTATCTCGGGGATGTCGCGATCGACGGCGATCGGATCGCGTATGTGGGCCCACAGCGGGATCTGGTCGGCCGCATTGATATCGACGTCCATGGTCAGGCCATCGCACCGGGATTCATCAATATGCTGGCGCATCCGGAGGAATCGCTGCTCGTCGATGGCCGTGCGTTGAGCGATCTCACGCAGGGAGTCACTTTGGAGGTGATGGGCGAATTTTCCATGGGTCCGCTCAATCAAAAAATGAAGGAACTGATGGTGGCGCGTCAGGACGACATCAAATTCCCAGTCACCTGGACCACGCTCGGCGAGTACCTGGAAGGACTGGAGCGCAAAGGCATCGCGCCGAACGTGGCATCGTTTGTCGGCGCGCCAACGGTGAGAACTTATGTACTCGGTGAGGCCGATGTGCAGCCGACGCCACAACAACTCGAGCAGATGCGCGGTTTGGTTCACCAGGCCATGGAAGAGGGGGCGCTGGGTCTCACGACCATGCTCATCTATGCGCCTGCAACCTATGCCAAGACCCCCGAACTCATTGCGCTCGCTCAAGAATCGGCGCGCTGCGGAGGTATCTATACGGCTCATATGCGCAGCGAGGGCGACCACATCGAGTCCGCGCTGCAGGAAACCATCGAGATTGCAAAGGCGAGCGGTGCGCCGGCTGAAATTTATCACCTGAAAATTTCGGGCAAGGACAACTGGGGCAAAATCGACAAGGTCATTGCCACCGTTGAACAGGCGCGCGCGTCCGGTGTGCGCATCACCGCGAACATGTATACCTATACGGCCGGTGCTACCGGTCTCGATGCGGCGATGCCGCCGTGGGTGCAGGATGGCGGACTGGAGGCGTGGATCAAGCGCTTGCAGGATCCTGCGGTTCGGGCGAAGGTGATCGCCGAGATGCGCAACCCGCATCCCGGTACCTGGGAAAACCTCTACGGCGCGGCAGGTCCCGACGGCATTCTTTTCCTCAGTTTCAAAAATCCGAAGTTAAAGCCGCTGACCGGCAAAACGCTTGCCGAAGTGGCCAAGGCAAGAGGCGTTTCGCCGGAGGATGCGGCCATCGACCTGGTGATCGAAGACGGCACGCGCGTCGGGGTGGCGTACTTCTTGATCAGCGAGGCGAACGTGCGCCGTCAAGTGTCCCTGCCTTGGGTCAGCTTTGGTTCGGACGAACAAGGCGACGCTCCCGAAGGAGTATTTCTGTTGTCGGCCGCGCATCCGCGCGCGTACGGCAATTTTGCCCGGGTGTTCGCCAAGTATGTCCGCGAGGATCATGCCTTGAGTACCGAAGAAGCGGTGCGCCGAATGACTTCGCTTCCGGCCGACAATCTGTCGCTGAAAGACCGAGGACGCCTGCGGCCGGGCGCGTTTGCCGACCTCGTGGTATTCGATCCGAACACGATTCAGGATCACGCCACATTCGAAAAATCGCATCAACTCAGCACCGGGGTCAGTTACGTCATCGTCAACGGCAAGCTGGCATTGAAGGATGGCAAGGCGACCGGCGCGGCAACGGGCAAAGTGGTAAGAGGCCGCGCCTGGACCGGTGCCAGCGGTGGCGGCTGCCGGCGCTCCGCGAGCGATTGGGCGTGGGCCAAATGACTTCAACAGTGGCCCACTGTAATCAGTGGGCCACTTTGTTGAGATTTACGGCACTACATAGTTGACTGACGTTCCCCAGTTAGCGAAACCATCCCGGGTTCCACCGCAGGTACCAAGGCCCAAGCCGAACGCAGCCCCCGTGCAGTTCGGGTACTGAATGTAGTTGGTCGAGAAGTAGATGCGGCCTAGCGACGGCATGTAGACCGCAGCGCTGTAGTCTCCCCAGCGAGGTCGGGTAGGACCTGGATAGCCCTGGTACTCGCCAAAGCCGTCCTCGGGCGATTGGCCCAAATCTGCGATGTTGACTGCGGATCCCAAGAGGCCGCTCGAAGTGCTGGACAGGCGACCGTAAGCGGTACTCGGATAAAATCCGCCGTTGTCCGCGCCATTCGGTCCGCCGTTGCCAGACAGCGTGAAGGTTATGATGGCGCCGCCATTCCCGCCATTCCCGCCGCCGCCTCCTCCGCCGTCCAAGGCCCCGCTCGTTTCGTTGTCCCCTTGGAAATTGCTTACTGCGGCCATGGCTGGGAATTCCAGGTCCTCATGTTTTGGCGAGACATAGCCTTGGCTCGTGAGGCGGAACGCCCCGAACCAGTCGAAGGTGTCGGTGCCGATGACCCAGTAAGCAGCGCCTTGGTGCACTTCCGTGCTGTTTCCCGACGAGTACGTCTGATTGATCTCCGTACTCACTGCGCCCCAGATCTGGTTTTGCGCCTGTGCGACTTGCGTCACGTTGTCGCCGTTGGTGGCAATGCCACCCTCGGGGCAGCTGGCGGGCGGCGCGGTACCCGTACTGAGGCCGGCGGCACCGCATTCATCACCCAGCGGTATCGGTCCAGCCTTCTGGGCAGCGAGGAATCCCTCGCCGTAGTAAGACAATACGCCCGAGAATAACTGGCCGCCAAATTTGATACCGGCGCAGCTCCAGCAGTTGTCGCTGTTCAGATTTTGAAGGCCCGTCCAATCGAATACGGCAATCCGGTTGTCGCCCTGACCGTAAAAGTCGAGCGTGTCCAGCATGAATCCGGAGCCCCCACGTGCATTGTCATATTGGCTTGGATCGGTTGCTTGCGCGGGAATTGCGGAATACCAGCACGTGAAGCCGGGCAATCCATAAGTGTCATCGGAGAAACAGGTGCCGTTGGGTGTCGGCAGAAGACCCATGTTCTCCATGGCGACGGTGAACTCAGGATTTGGTTTGCCTTTTTGAACTACTACAGGCAGTCCCCGTTCGAGCGCGTTTTTGTTAAACGCAAACTGCTGTGCGCCGTTGAAAAAACCGCCGCCCAAGCCAGGTACCGCGCCATTCAACGGGAACTCGTCGTAGAAAATGAGGAAGGCATCCTGAGTGGTTGCGATCTTGGCAAAGTCATTGAGCAGGTAGGGGTAGCCGGGCTCGGATGGATTGTAATCGGCACTCAGGAAGTAGACGTTATAGGGGCCGAATGGACTCGAGCCGACGCTCACCGCAATTCCCTCGTAGCAGCTATTGGCGACAGCAGCAAAGCAGCCGGCAAAAGTACCCCCGCTGGCCTCGCTGCTCGAGGAAACTATCTCGGTAATGAACCAGTGCCCGCCGTTGTTGTAATCGTAGATGCAGGAGACGTCTCCGCCGCTGCTCCAGCCCCGGGTTGTGAGACCCATGACGGTGTCCAGCGGGATCACCGCTGATTTCCGCTGCAAGGCGGTGTTGAATATCAGAATCTCGCCGAGGTTGTTGGTTTCGACCACATAGCCATTTCCGGCACATAGGCCCTGGTCCGCGGGTTCAATGTCGCCCTGTAATATCTTGCCGCTGTCGACCGCATTCAAACCTTTCACGCCGGTGGCGCCGCCGGCATATGTATTGATTCTGTCGCAGCCCGGACCCAACGGTTCGCAACTGACAGTTGGAGGCACTGTTAGCGCCAGGGGCGAGGCCAGATCTGTCAGTGCGGAGGCTCTTCCCGGGAGCGCGCGACTCGGACGAAGATGCGACGGCATGACATGCGGGCCAATTAACGAAGCCGCCGATTCAACCAGCGGGCTGGCGACAGCAAGCTCACTTGAGGCCAGAGACTCGGTGGACGGGGACAGGAAGGGGCCTGTGAGCAACGAGCAGCCAGAGGCGCAGCCTGTGGCTGCCGGCCCGGCAAAAGTTGGCGAGTATTCACCTAAACTTGATGAGGAAACGGTGGATGCTGGTGTGCTAGTTGCGTTGGCGTCGGTGGCTGCCGCTGGTCCGCAGACAGCGAACAGTACGACTGCCATCGACAGCAGAGTAAAACTGAAATGCCGATTCATAGGGTCCCTCCACTTAATACAGTTATTGATCCGGCGATGGGGAGGCGAGAGTTGTTCGGCTCGCGACCATCCCATGTCGCTACTAGTGTCAAGCATCGATTTTCGCGCGACACTACGCCCGGGCATGCGATGGAGTCAAACCTCATGCAGCGTGAGAGGTCAGCGCGTCAAGTCATCGAGATTCCTGAGGATCACTGCAAATTAGGCAATGCAGTAATTTCTCGACCTTGCTCAAAAATTCAGCAGGTCAAGACAAGCGATTGATTGATGGTTGCGATTTGGTGACAACGCGCAGCTTTTGCACAGACTTATGCACCGGGAGTGTGGAAGGAAGCGCACTACTTGAAGCGAATACCGTGTTTGATAATGACGTTCACATGTTGAAGTAGGTCGATATAGCGGAGCACGTCGCCGTCGACGGCGATGATGTCCGCATACTTGCCCTCGCTGAGGGATCCGTAATCGTTGTCGACTTTCATTTGTACCGCCGGCCAGTAGGTGGCGGCGCGTATCGCAGTCATCGAGTCCACGCCCAGTTTGTTGACCCACGCATCCAGCTCGCGCCACGTCGAACCGCTGTGAAAATTCATCGGAACACCGCTATCGGTACCGATCAACATGACCACGCCGGAATGCTGAAGCTGATGAAACTTGGTATCCAAGGTGGGCCGCCGCAGCGGCATGCTCTGAAAGTAACTTAATTGTCCGGGGTGGCGTATTGATGACTTGATATCCGCCACGATGTCGGCAGGCAGGTCCAGCTGCCAGGCCGGATCGTCGAGCTGCATGGAGTTGTCGCGCAAATATTCGTAATTTAAAAGCACGCTGATCGTCGGCGTCCAAAAGAGTGGGCCAAGATTGCCCTTCGCACTGCGCTCCGCAATCATGGACAAAATATCAGCGGGATAGCCGGGGGCGGTGGCAAGGCCCGTATGCTCGAAACAGTCCACGTTGTATTTGAGACCACGCCGGATTTCTTCGAGACGGTGAGCATGCGCCACAACCGGCAAGTGGTGCGCATGAGCCTCCTCGACCACGGCTTTGACCTCTTCTTCCTGCATCAAATCCTGATCGATGAGCTTGATGATATTCACGCCGGCCGCAGCCAGCTTCCTGACCTTATTGCGGGCGTCTTCGACCCCGTTTACTCCCCAGCGAAAATATTCAGTACCGGGATAGGGGGCATGCTGGATAAACGGACCGGATACATACAAAGTGGGACCGGGGATCTCCCCTCGATTGATGCGATCACGCACGGAGATGATGGCCTCCAGCGGCGCGCCCAGGTCGCGTGCGCTGGTGACGCCTGCCATGAGCAACTGGTGCGCCGACGCCGGCATGATTTCCTTGGCCAGACGCGGGCTGCTGCCATAGGTCTTGTCCCAATGAGTGTAGTCGCTATGGCCTGCCAGGTAAGTGTGCACGTGAGCGTCCCACAATCCCGGCATCACCGACATGCCGGCGGTCGAGATCACTGTGGCGCCCGCTGGCACTGCCAAGCTGTCCACCGTGCCAACGGCCGTTATGCGCTCGCCTTCGATGAGCACGACGCTGTGGTCAAGCGGCGTGCCGCCGAACCCGTCAATCAAGCGGCCTCCCACCAGAGCGATGACGCCCGCCGAATTAGCTGGAGCCGCGAGACATGCGAACAAGCACGTCGCCAGAACGAGAAGTGTCTTTTTCAACATGCGGCTATGATCCACGCCGCGAATAAAACTTACAAGGCGCCGACTGCAGGCTTGTACCGCGCGCGGCATTACCAAATGATAGTCTCGCGAGGTAGTATTTGGACGTGGCGGCCGCCAATGATCTCGGCGCCGCAACTAACGAAAGGGCATGCCAATGGCCAATCGAATTTGCTTCGTCGAACTTCCAGCCGGATCCACGGGCCCCATGAAATCCTTTTACGCCAGTGCGTTCGGCTTTGCGATGACGGACTTTGGACCGACGTATTCGTGCACGATGACCGGTGACGTAGACCTCGGGCTTCAGGGCGACGCCAAGGAAGCATCGCGCGCTCCGCTTCCCGTTATTCAAGTCGAATCGCTCGAAGATACTGAAGAACTCGTCAAGCGTGCGGGCGGGGTTGTCACCAGAGCGGCCTTCGGCTTTCCGGGTGGCAGACGCTTTCACTTCCGAGATCCTGCCGGTAATGAACTCGCCGCCATGCAGCCGGACTGAATTGAGCTCGAACCTCGCGGACTTGAATGCGCGGCCGCTGCCGAGTTGGTACGACGCGGCCAAATTCGGTATCTTTATCCACTGGGGCCTCTGGGCCATCCCTGCTTTCGCCGCCCGCCTCGGGTCCATCACGGATGCTGTTAAGGCGGACTACGATCGTGCGATGGCGATGATTCCCTATACGGAGTGGTATGCGAATGCGATCAAGGTTGCCGGCACGCCCTCCGCGCAGTTTCATCAGCAGACCTATGGAGACGCGCCCTACGAGGCATTCAGAGAACCGTTTCTCGACGGTCTGAAGGCGTGGGACCCGATGGCGTGGGCCGAAATCTTTCGTGATGCCGGAGCAGGCTACGTGGTCCTCGTGACCAAGCACCACGACGGCTTTTGTTTGTGGCCGAGCGGCATCTCCAATCCCAACCAGCCTGACTGGAGCAGCGGCCGCGACCTGGTTGCTGAACTGGCCAACGCGGTGCGGGCCGCGGGCTTAAGGTTCGGGGTGTACTACTCCGGCGGTATGGATTGGACATTCAACCGACAGCCGATGAAGACCATCGCAGACGTAATTGGCTCCAAGCCGGGCGGCGCTTATCCTGCCTATGCTGAAGCTCAGATTCGGGAGCTGATTGAGCGTTACCACCCCAGTGTCCTTTGGAATGACATTTCCTGGCCCACGGGACAGAGCCGCCTCAACGCACTGTTCGCAGATTACTATCGAGCGGTGCCCGAGGGCGTGGTCAATGACCGCTGGCTAACAAATGGGCTTGCGGGCCAACTGGCCAAGTTCGCTGCGGTCCGCCGGATTCTTGACTGGGGCATCAAGCGGCGGCTGCGCAGCCGTCCGCAAAGCTTGGAAGGCATCGTTCCTGCACCCGTGCCGCACAGTGATTTTCGCACCCCCGAATATGCACGCTTCCCGGAAATCCAAGCCAAAAAGTGGGAGGCGACCCGGGGCATGAGCCATTCGTTTGGATTCAATCGCCGCGATGGTGAGGCCGATTATGCATCCGCAGAAACCTTGCTCTGCGATTTCATCGACGGGGTGTCCAAGAATGGCAATCTGCTGCTCAACGTCGGCCCTGAGCCCAGCGGTCTCATTCCCGAGCCGCAGCTTCGACGTCTGAAGTTCTTTGGCGACTGGCTGCACGCGAATGGCGAGGCGATCTTCGCAACTCAGCCGTGGATCCGCGCAGACACATCTACCGCAGATGGTTTGCCGGTTCGCTTCACGCAAAAAGGCAGGAATCTTTACCTGGTCATCTTGGGCGCTTGTCCTGGTCGGCGCATAACAGTGCGTAATCTTGAAGTCAGCGGGGCTGCGACGCGCCTCGAGGATGGCGCGCCGGTACGTCTTATCCAGGACGGCCCCGACCTAACGATGGAACTGCCCTCAACGGTCGCGGGATTCGCTCCGGCATTCCGGATCGCCTGCGTCGATGACTGACCCCGGTGCTGCTATATTCGAGGGAACGGCCATAAGAGAGATGCATGCCTCAGGCACTTGAAGCGGTACGCGCAATCACCTTGACCGAGATTCAAGCGGCGCGTGCGCAGATCGCCAAGACCATCGTGCGAACCCCGTTGGTTCGGCTTGATCTGGGGCCGGATTCCCCAACGGTCCTTCTCAAATTGGAAAATCTGCAACCCACCAACTCGTACAAGCTGCGTGGCGCGGTGAATGCCGTCGCAATGTTGTCGGAGTCGGATCGAAGCCGTGGCGTGTGGACGATCAGCGCGGGGAATGCCGGGCAGGGCATCGCCTATGCGGCACGCCAAGCAGGTGTGCCGTGCACGGTGGTCGCGATCGAGACGGCACCCAAGGCAAAGATGGAAAGAATGCTCGCGCTCGGCGCCCACCTCATTCCAGTATCGTACGAAACGGCGTGGCGGGCGCTGGGCGATCGCGAATTTCCAGGCGCGAACGGCACATTCGTGCACCCGTTCGATGATCAGAATTTCATTGCCGGACACGCAACCATGGGACTCGAGATATTCGAGGACGCACCGGATACGGTGGCGGTAATTGCCGCAATCGGCGGCGGCGGTCTCATCACGGGCGTGGGCAGTGCCTTAAAGGCACTAAATCCTCACATCAAGGTGTGGGGCGCAGAACCCGAGACGGCTGCGCCGATGGCCTTGAGTATCAGCAAAAGCTCGCCTCAGGTGTTCAAGGACTGGAAGCACTCGTTTGTGGACGGCGCCGGCGGCAAAAGTGTGTTCCCGCGCATGTGGGAGCGCATGCAGCCGCTGGTGGATGGCTGCATCGTGGTGACTCTCGATGAGACGCGCAAAGCCATGCGATTGATGGCCGACAAGGCGCGCGTCATCGCCGAAGGCGCAGGCGCGCTACCCCTTGCAGCGGCATTGACGGGCAAGGCGGGGCAGGGTCCGATTGTCGCGATTGTTTCTGGAGGCAACGTCGATATGGCTAATTTTTTCGACCTCATCTCCGCCCCAACTTAGTCGCATCTGCATCAGGTTCGCGAATCGCGGCGCTCTTTGGCGAGCACGACGGTTTCGAAAATCTCGTAGTTCGAGGTGGGTAGCGTGTCGGCCCCGCGGGCGTGGTAATAACGAATGGTGATCGATGTTTCGCCGTTCGCGGCGCCGGGGTCGAGGTCGAAGACGCCGATGCCATACCCTGTGATCGTGTTGCGGCGCGCCGACCAGATGGCGTCTTCCAACGCGTCGGCGCTGCCCTTGGTAAACGTGCCCGCAACAGCGCCGGGCACGGGGCGGTTCGCCCGGGTAATCACCCTGGCCTGCGGTTGTCCATTTGCGGAGTTGACGCCGTAGGCGTTAAGCGGCGCACTGGTGCCGCCGCCGCCCAAGATCAGATGGATCGCGCCGCGGCCGGTGTCGAACTTGCCGTCCGGGGGATCCGCGGTCATTACCGGGTTGGGCTGGCAGGTGTCGACCGTTGCGCCTGTGGCTGCGTCGCGACCAACATTGTGGTTGCAGCCTCGAACTGGCCAGCTGCGCTCGTAGTCGTGGTCGTGACCGCAGAGAACCAGATCGACGCCATATTTATCGAAGAGCGGCAGCCAGGATTCCCGAAGCCCTTTGTCGGAGCCATTGCCGTTCTTCGAAGAGCTGAGCGCATCCTGATGCATCTGCACGATGATCCAGTCAATCTCCAAATCCTTCGAAGCCGCTGCCAGCGTTTCTTCCAGCCATCGCGTTTGCGCGCCGCCGCTGTAGCCATGAACATATAAGGAGCTGCCGGGCGCAATCGGCGCATTGCCGGTGCTGGGTGCCGGTTGCAACGGCGCGGGACCGGCGACAAAAGCGCCGCTGTCCTGGTAGATCACGTCGTCGGCCGACAGCGAAATGAAAAGCGCCGAGCCCACCTTGAAGCGGTACCACAGGCCCGGGAATTGCGTGTCGTTGTGCGGCAGGGAGAATCGGGTGAGATAAGAATTAAATCCTTGCGCGCCATTGTGAAACTCGATTTCGTGATTTCCCGGGCACGGCATCCACGGACGACTTGCGGCGGACACCTGCACGTTGTTAGCAAAGTCCGCCCACACCGCAGGCTGCGCCGCAGGGTTCAAGTTGGCGTAGCAAAGATCGCCGTTGAGCAAGTGAAAGAGCGGCTGGAATTGTTCCACCGCGCGCACCGCATGGCGGCTCTGCGGCGAGGATAGTACCCAGGAGGTGATCGGCGTCGCGAGATCGCCGTAGCTGGTCCAGCGAAAGGGAGCGCGGCCCCGCGGCGCAGTTTGAAACGTTGCGCTGAACGGCTGCGCGCGGTTGCGGTCATTGCCTGCGGTCACCGCGTAGCGGTAGGTCGAACCAGCTTTAAGTCCCTCGAGCCTGGCGTGATAAGTGAATACCGTCTGGCCGTTCAACCCGTCGGTGTAGCTACGCTGAACGGCGCGAATGGTTTTGTCCGCGCTCGGCGGGTGCCGGAGGATGACGCGTGGATTGACAGCCTCGGCGAGCGAGGCCCAGGAAACGAACACGATGCTGGTGGGGTCTTCGCCCCACGTGAGATGGATCTGCTCCGGAGTGCCATCGGCAGGTGGCGCCGGTGCGTCGCCGGCGAAAAGTGCCAGGGGAGATGCCGCCGCCGCGAGACCGGTCGCGCCGGCGGCCGTCACGAATCCACGCCGCGAAATCGACACGCCGGCCGATTCGGGTTTTTCCGGATGCGCCGCGGGATCTGCGGTTCGGCGATTGCGGCTCAACGATCACTCCGTTTAAGGTTCGCTGAGTATAGGAACTCGGCGGCCCAACGGCCATCCCGGGAGTCAGTCGTCCGTCCTGATTCCCACCTTGGCCCAGTCGAGTCGTCGCGTGGCAAGCATCAATGCCGTCAGTATCGAGAACAGCAGCAGCGAGCCGAGCAGCAATGCGTAGTCTTCGGAAAGTAGAATCACATAGAGCGCGCCGTAGGCGGAGGCCAGCGCCGCTCCTAGCCCTAAGGCGAATCTGCGGTTAGCGGTTGCGCCTGCGATGTAGGCGGTGATGAGTGCAACCAGCGCCGCGGCGCCGATCGCGTAGGACGCTGCGAATCCGATATGTTCGGAAAACGCGAGAAGCAGCAGGTAGAAGGTCGCCAATGCGAGGCCGACCAACAGATACTGCATTGGGTGCAGACGCAAGCCCCGCACGACATGTTCCCAGGCGAAGAAGCAGGCGAAGGTGATCGCGACCAAAAGTATGCCGTAACGCACAGCGCGATAATTCTGGGTGTAGATGTTGGATGGCTGAAACAGACGCACACCGAACGCCGTGCCAAGCACCGTCGCATTCGTAATGGATGTGCCGCGCCAGATTCGGGGAATGGCGCGGTTGAATTCCAGTACCTGCCATTTCGCCGAATAGCCCTGACCATCGAGTTCATGCGAGACGGGCAGGAACGCTCCGTCGAAGTCCGGATGCGGCCAGCCGATTCGCGCCGTCACGTTGGTGTTCGATCCCGAGGGAAGGAAATGCAGAGATTCACTACCTGCAACTTCGAACTCGAAGTTAAACCTGAGCGCACCGGTCTGATCCACGGATTTAAGATCAATGGGAATGGTGAATGCCGCGAATCTCGCTACCTCGCCGCTCGCGGGGCGCAGCGCCTGGCCGCCGACTTCGGTACGTGTCATTGCCCGCAAATATTTAGCCCCTGACAGGGGCAGTTGCAATACGGCATGTGCAGGCAGTGCTCGCGTGTCGGCGCTCGCGGCGAGCAAAGCCGCGATGGCATCAGCCTTGAACTCGCCGGTCATTACCACCTTCGCGACGTAGACCGGAACGGCATAGATGCCTTTGTTGCGTATCTCGACGGCAGCATCGACAGCGATCCGAACATCATCCGGAGCGAGGTGCAGCGGGGCGCCGGGCGACCATTCTTCCGCGCTGCTGCTCGTCGCTTTATCCACAATGACGGAGCGCTGTTCAGTATCCACCTTGAGGATGGGTGGGCCCAGAATTTGCGGGCCGCCGAAACCTGCCGAAACGACTTCTTCGGCCTGGTGTTGAAGCGCCTGTCTCTCGTACACCAAGCTCTCGACCCGGGCCAGCGGCCACAGCATCAGCAGGGTCAATGCCGCGATTATTCCGGATTTTGCCCAAACCGAATCGAATCGACCGCCCATGCTCTGCATTGTTCGCTCCCATCCCTCTTTAGTCTCGGGAGCATTAGACGCAGCAATTGGGGCGGGCGCGCGGCGCAGTTGTGGCAAATAAAGGCGAATCGCAGCCTAAGTTATGGGGCGGATCCTCTTGGAAAGGTCCGAGCGCTCGTTCGGGCTCAGGTCCCAGCGCCAGTCGTGACACTCGGCATAAACGCTCAGTGGTTTGTTGTTGTCGAGTGCATCCACGATCTCGGATTTGGTGCGCGAGGAGGTCCATTCCTGTTTGCAAATCGGACAGTGAACGGGGAATCGGAAGAACACTTCGGTCACAGCAGCCTCCCAGTGAAATCACACGGCCATGCAAGTGTCTGCGCCGGCTTTCGCAATTTCTGCGCATTGAGTACCAAAAGCGCTGGAAACAGCCGGTTTTTTGCGCTCCGAGCGCAACGGATGGCGCGTTAAGTTTTTCTTAACATCCGGTCAAGTAATGCGTTTGTTGTGCATCGGTGCGCGGCGCAACCTAGTCACGTTCGAGCGGTTCTATCAACGGAGCATTCACATGAGCAATCAAGTCCATTTCATCGTGCGGTTTGCGCAGGCGCTTCTGGCCGTAGCAGTCACGTTCGTTTCAATGCTCGTTTTGCAGTTCGCATTGGTGGCGGGGTAAAGAAACGCAGTAACGCCGGCTCTTCAGGCAAACATGTCAAACAAGCTGCCGAGCATCTGATTCGATGTCCGCAAGATGTCCGCGCCGGCTTCAGTCAACAACTTGGCCTGGTTCAAATCGAGCAGTGGATTGGTCACATTTTGATTGTCAGGGTTCGAGATCTGTTGTGCGTCTTGATTCAGCTGACGGTTGCTGGTCGCGATGGCGGCAAGGCCGCTGCTCTGGGCACTCGGTACCATGGCGGATGCTGTGACGGCGCTAGTAGGGCTCATCGAAGGTATATCGGCCGCGAGCGGCAAAACTTTACACGCTCTGGGGATATGACAAATTCCGCGCCGCGTGCGACTGGTTTCCGGAAGGCGCCTCGGCGCGCCGTGGCCTATAATTAGACATAACTGGGCGGCGGTACGGCGGGGGACAACGGCGACGATGAACATCTTACGTACGCCCGACGCGCGCTTCGAGGGTTTGCCGGATTTTCCATTCCGACCGCATTACACGACCATTTTCGGTGCGACGGAGAGTGCGCTGCGCCTGCATTGTATTGACGAAGGCGCACGCGACGGCGCGACGGTACTGTTGCTGCACGGCGAACCGAGCTGGAGCTTTCTCTACCGCAAAATGATCCCGCCGCTGACTGCGGCTGGTCATCGTGTGCTTGCCCCCGACCTGATTGGCTTTGGCCGTTCCGACAAGCTGTCGGCACAGAGCGACTACACCTTCGAACGTCACGTCGCCTGGATGAGCGAATGGATCGAGCAGCACGACCTCACGTCGATCACGCTGTTCTGCCAGGACTGGGGCGGCCTCATCGGCCTGCGGTTGGTTGCGCGCTTTCCGCAACGTTTCGTCGGCGTCATCGCGGCGAATACGGGATTACCGGCGGGCGGCGGGCAAATTCCCTTCGCCTTCAAGATCTGGCTGGCCTTCAGCAAGCTGGTGCCGAAATTGCCGGTCGGCTGGCTGATCAGCAAGGGCTGCGTAAAGGGACTGACAGACGCCGAGAAACGCGCCTACGACGCACCATTCCCGAACGAGCGCTACAAGGCCGGTGCTCGGACTTTTCCCACGCTCGTGCCCATCACCGATGCGCATCCGTCAGTAGCTGAAAACAAACAGGCTTGGGCGCAGCTGGAGCGGTTCGACAAACCGTTCCTCACCGCGTTCAGCGATCGCGATCCGATCACGCGCGGCGGCGAAAAATTGCTCCAGGCGCGCATTCCGGGCGCTCGGGGGCAGCCACATACGATAATTTTGGGCGCCGGGCATTTTCTGCAGGAAGACAAACCCGCTGAACTCGCGGCGCTGATCAACGCTATGATCGCGCGTCGGCAGGGCGGTGCGGCTTAAAAGAATGGAGAAACCAGATGGCTAATCAGCTTTTCGATCTTTCAGGTCAGGTCGCGCTGATCACCGGTTCCTCGCGCGGCATCGGCAAGGCCATTGCCGAAGAGATGGCGGTGGCCGGCGCCAAAGTGGTCATATCATCGCGCAAGCAAGAAGCCTGCGACCAAGTGCGCGACGAGATCCGAGCGCGCGGCGGCGAGGCGATTTCGATCGCGTGCAATATCGGCCGCAGGGAAGAGGTCGAAGCGCTCGTCAAGACCACGCTCGACCAATACGGCCGGATCGATATCCTGGTTTGCAATGCGGCCGTGAATCCATTTTACGGCTCGCTCATGAAGCTCGAGGATGACGCGTGGGACAAGATCATGAGCTGCAACGTGAAAAGCAGCTGGTGGTTTGCCAAGCTCGTGACGCCGCACATGGTCGAACGCGGTTCCGGCAATATCATACTTCTGTCCAGCATCGGCGCGATCAGGGGAACCGCTGTGCTCGGCGCGTACGGAATTTCCAAAGCAGCGGAAGCTCAGCTGGGGCGTAATCTCGCGCTGGAACTGGGTCCTAAGGGCATCCGGGTCAATACCATCGCCCCGGGACTGATAAAAACAGATTTTGCCAAGGCGCTTTGGTCAAATCCGGCCATTCTGCAGAATGTGGAACAGCGAGCACCGTTGCGCCGCATCGGCCAACCCGTGGAGATCGCGGGAGTCGCGGTATTTCTCGCATCGCAAGCCGCGAGCTTTGTCACGGGCCAGTTCATCATTGCGGACGGTGGCTCGACCCTGGGCGATTAACAGGCGAGAACCATGAAATTACAAAATTCAGTCGTGGCGATTACCGGCGCTGCCAATGGCATCGGCTATGCGTTGGCAAAGCGCTTCAAAGCCGAGGGCGCCCGGGGAATTGCCGTGGCGGACATTGATGGCGTCAAGATTGCGGCCGTTGCGAAGGAAATCGGCGCGCTGGGATTCGCGTGCGATGTGTCACGAGAGCAAGACATTCAGCGGGTGGTGCGTGAAACGGAAGCGGCCTTCGGGCCGATCGATCTGTTCTGCTCCAATGCCGGAATCGGCCTTGCCGATCCGGATCGCAACAACGCAGCCTCGGCGCCCAACGCCGATTTCGAGCGATCCTGGAACATTCACGTCATGGCGCATGTCTATGCAGCCCGGGCGTTGCTGCCGCAGATGGTCGCGCGCGGTTCCGGATATTTTCTTAATACGGTCTCAGCCGCTGGACTCTTGAGCCAGATCGGCTCCGCGACCTACTCGGCGAGCAAGCATGGTGCGATCGGGTTTGCCGAAAGTTTGGCGATTACTCACCGCGACCACGGCATCAAGGTTTCCGTGTTGTGTCCCCAGGCGGTGCGCACGGCGATGATCGGCATGCAACCTGAAAAAGGCTCGGCAGCGGTGGATGGCATCATCTCCCCCGAGGAACTGGCCGAATCGGTCGTTGCCGGGCTGGCCGCCGAGCGGTTCTTGATCCTGCCGCACCCGGTCGTGACCGATTACATGCAGCGCAAAACCGCCGACTATGATCGATGGTTGGGCGGAATGTCGAAACTGCGGCGCCGGCTGCAACAGTAATGGTCAAACTGCCGCCGCCCGTTTGGACCGCCGTCTACCTGCTGCTCGCGGCCGGAGTCAGCTGGCTGCTAGGCGCGCCCAAGCTCCCCGGACTGCAGGTTGTGCCGCTCGGCGTTGCTCTTGTGGCGATTGCATGGATACCCTCCGTCTGGGCCTTCATTCTGTTTCGCCGCGAGGGTACCGAAATCAATCCGATATCGCCCACCAACCGGAAACTGGTTGCTCGCGGGCCCTATCGGTATACGCGCAATCCCATGTACTTAGGTCTCGTGATCCTTTCCTCAGGGATTGCGATCTGGGTCGGAACCTGGCCGTTCTTTCTAGCGCCAATCGCCGTGTTTGCTACCGCCAATTGGGTGCACATTCCCTTCGAGGAGGCCAAGATGCGTAAGCAGTTCGGGGAGGAGTACGACAGCTACGTCGGCAAGGTACGGCGCTGGGTGTGAGCGCGGTAAGTCGATAACGCCAGGCCGGAGATCAAGTCATGCGAATGGATGATCAGGAAGAGAGCCAAAACGTAGAAGACGTCCGTGGTTCCAGCGGCGGATTCAGGCCGGTGCATGGCATCGGGATCGGGACCATTCTGGTCGCGATCATCGGCGGATGGTTTTTTGGAGTCAATCCACTGCAGATCCTGGGGTTGCTCAGCGGCGATGGGTCGCCGACGGCGCAAACCGCGCCCGGTCAGCCTGCGCACGCTCCTCCCGCGGACGATGCTCAGGCGAAGTTCGTGTCGCAAGTGCTGCGAAGTACCGAGACCGTCTGGGCTGCGGCGTTTCAAGAGCGCGGCAAGCTCTACGTGGATCCCAAGTTGCGTTTGTTTCGCGACAGTTACCCGACGGCTTGCGGCCAGGGACAGGCGGCGGCCGGGCCCTTCTATTGCGGTGAGGATCGGACGGTCTACCTGGACCTAGGGTTCTTCGACGTGATGACCCAGCAACTGGGTGCTCCCGGCCAATTCGCGCACGCCTACGTCATTGGCCACGAGATCGGGCACCACGTGCAGAACCTGCTGGGCACTCTCGCCAAGGTGAATGCGCAGCGCGAGCAGGGCGGCGAGGCTCGATCCAATGCGCTCAGCGTGCGGCTTGAACTGCAGGCCGATTGCTTCGCCGGCGTTTGGGCCAATCGCTCGCAGCAGGAGCAAGGCTGGCGCCTGGAACCCGGAGATATTGAAGCGGCGCTCAACGCGGCTGCGCAGATCGGCGACGATACCCTGCAACGCCGAGCCCGCGGAACGGTTGTACCGGAATCCTTCACGCATGGCACGAGCGCGGAACGCGTCAACTGGTTCAAACGCGGCTTCAATTCCGGGCAGATCGACGCCTGCGACACCTTTTCTGCACAGCCGCTATAGAGTCAGCCTCGATCGCTCGGTCTTACTCGGATCCCTTGACGGCGTGGGATGCCTCGGTGGATTTGCGCTTGGCGCTCAAGGCCGCCCAATCGACGGGTCCTTTTACAAAGCGCGTCTTGAGTTCCTGCAGGGTATAGGCATCGCCCCACTCAAAATGCCGATACAAGGTGTCGAAGCGATCGCCGGAGCCGTAGCCGGCATTCGTGATGGTTACGCGCGTGTGCTGCGGGTCAAGCGCGACGAATTCGATCATGGTCACCGTGCGTTGAAACAGTTCGGGATCCGCGAATCCCGCCGGCGCTTGAATGTTGTGTAGCACCAGTAACCGGTCCGGTACATAACCAACGATTTGATTTTTGATGTTGCCGGGGTCGCCGGGCTTGGCGTTGGGGTCGTAGCTGGCCTCGATGTAGCCGCCGACACGAAATTCCACCTTCGCGATCGGCACCGCCCAGCTCGCGAAACCCTCGCTGGTGGTGAACGCGGCGAATGCATCGTGCGATGAGGCGGGAACATTGATTGACAGCTGAATGGATCGGTCACCGTTCGGCTCGGTGAAGGAGGTGTTCGATACGTCTTTGAATTCGCGCCAGGTGCGTTCCGCCGCGGTCAGCGGCCCGGTGGCGAAAGTTATCAAGCAGGCAAGCGTAACAAGGCGTGTTGCGTTCGGCTTCATGGTGATTCCTCTCGAGCAGTGGCTTCCAGTCGGTCAAAGTAATCGTGCAGCGAGGCGACTGATGCATCGAAGGCGGACAACGAGCGATGGGTCCGCGCCTGCATGACGCCGCCTTCCATGGTGGTGAGGACAAATGTGGCGAGTTGTTCGGTATTGACGGAGCGCGGCAGCTGGTTGCCGGCAGCATCCAGGCAGGCGCGGATGTGGCCTACCCAGCCGGAGAAGTTTACCGAGAGCAATTCGCGCACCGGCGGATCGGGCTCGTGGAGCTCGAGAGCCAGCGAGCCGATCGGACAGCCGTATGTACAGCCGCTGTTTTCGAGCGCGCGCCGGTAGACGGCGAGCAACGCGAATACCTTGGCAATTGGATCAAGAATCCCGTCCCAGGCCGGCGCCAGCAGCATCGGCTCGATGCCGTCGCGGTAAGTCTTGAGGACCGCGAGCAGCAGATCTTGTTTCGTTGGGAAGAAGTGATAGAAGCTGCCGGAGTGGGCGTCCGCTTCCTGCAGCAGATCGACAATCGACGTTGATTGGTAGCCTTTGGCGGCAAACAGCCGCAGCCCAGCGAGGATGATGCGGTCGCGGGTATTGTCCGGCCCTGTGACTTGATTGATCACTCAACTCAGAATATCGCGACTTGAGTGAGCAATCAAGTCCCTGGGTTTACCCCAGTTCAGGCCCTTTTCGCGGGAAAACCTGCCGAGCGGCCTTCCTGCGCCAACTGCAGCGCGTTGGTCAGGTAGCTCACGGTGCGGTAATACCCGGCGAGCAGCAGCAATTCGAGGAGCGCCTCTTCGCCCAAGTGGGATCGCAAGGGTAAATCCATCGAGCGGCCGCTATGATTCATGGACAGATCGTGGGCGGCGACTGAATAACGATCAACAGGGGGGCAGCATGGGCACGCAGCAGCATCTCAAACCGGCGAGCGAACTGGCACAGAACAGCGAAGTTCGCTTCCCTAACGAAAGCGAGCAGTACCGGCGCGCACGGACCGCGCTGCTCGCCGAGGAAATCGAACTCCGGCGCCACATTGAACGCGTGGCAGAGCAACGCCGCGCCCTGCCACCGGGCGGGGTGCTTTCCAGGGAATACCATTTTGAGGGCGAGAACGGCCCGGTTAATTTATCCGCTCTGTTCGGCGGCAAGCAGACGCTCGCGGTCTACAGCTACATGTACGGCCCACAGCGCCAGCAGCCCTGCCCGATGTGCACCTCGCTGCTCTCCGCGTGGGATGGTGAGTGCGCCGATGTCGAGCAACGGATCGCGCTCGCCGTGGTGGCGCGCTCGCCGATCGAACGTCTGGCGGCGTTCAAGAAAGAGCGCGGCTGGCGCTACCTGAAAATCTATTCGGACATTAGCGGCGATTACACCCGCGACTACGTGGGGGCAGCCGACGCGGATATGCCGGCGTTGAATGTCTTCACGCGACGCGACGGCGCCATTCGCCATTTCTGGAGCAACGAAATGGGGCCCGGAACCGCCGACCCGGGCCAGGATCCACGCGGCGCACCCGACCTGATGCCCATCTGGACAATTTTCGACAATACGCCCGAGGGGCGCGGCACCGACTGGTATCCGAAATTAAAATACCCGCAGTAACGACCAGCTCCACCGGTAAGCGCCGCAACTCGATAAAGATTCCCGGAGCAATTCATGACTTACAAGACGATCGGCTACCAAGCCGCGCATGGAATCGCCACGCTGACATTGCGCCGGCCCGAGAAGCTGAACGCATTCAACGCGGAGATGCTCCAGGAGATGCTGCAAGCCCTCGACTCCGTCGACGCCGACGATACGGTGCGCGTCGTCATCGTTACCGGCGAGGGACGCGCCTTTTGCGCAGGCGCCGATTTGTCAGCCGGCGGTGCTACATTCCGCCGCGCCGATTCGGAATCCCAGCAGCGATCCGGATCGATCAACTATGCCGATGAAAAATATCGCGACGGCGGCGGCCGCCTGACGCTGCGACTATTTCGCTGCCTGAAGCCGGTCATCGCGGCGATCAATGGCCCGGCGGTGGGCATAGGCGCGACCATGACCCTGCCCATGGACATTCGCTTGGCGAGCGAAAAGGCCAGGATTGGGTTCGTGTTTGCGCGGCGCGGCATAGTACCGGAGGCCGCGTCCAGCTACTTTCTGCCGCGCATCGTCGGCATTTCACGGGCGCTGGAATGGTGCTACAGCGGCCGCGTTTTCTCGGCCGGCGAGGGCAAAGCCGGCGGCCTGATTCGCGAGGTTTACCCGGATGAGCAACTGCTCGGCGCAGCGCACGAGATGGCGCGCGAAATCATTGACAATACAGCGCCGGTCGCCATTGCACTCATCCGTCAGATGATGTGGCGTGGATTGGGCATGAATGACCCAATGCAAGCGCACCGGGTCGACAGCCGCGGAATCGCATCGAGGGGCCGCAGCGCGGATGTGGCCGAGGGCGTGCGGTCCTTTCTCGAGAAGCGTCCGGCAAAATTCGTGAATCGAGTGTCGGCTGATATGCCGGACTATTTTCCGTGGTGGGACGAACCGCCCTACCTATGAATGTCGGAGTTGCCTAGGGAGACATCATGCCGCTGCCAGAAATCATCGGATCCGCGCGGTCGAGCTACACGCGCGTCGTGCGCATGGCCTGCGAGGAAAAAGGCATCGAGTACGTGCTGACAGAACGGCCGTTGCGCGCAGCGGAGATTCTGGCCATTCATCCGTTCGGCAAAATGCCGGTGCTGCGTCACGGCGATTTTACGCTGTGCGAGTCCAAAGCCATTGCCACCTATCTTGACCGCAGCTTTCCCGGCATGCAGCTCATCCCGTCGGATCCGCGTCTTGCCGGGCTCACCGAGCAATGGGTCTCGCTCGTCAACACAGTCATCGATGGCACCCTCGTCCGCACCTATCTTCTTGCGTATGCCGCTCCCAAGACCGCAGACGGCAAGCCTGATCGAAAGACGATCGACGCCGTGATGCCGGCACTGCAGGAACAGTTCAGGATTCTCGACAAGGCGGTCGCCAAGACCGGCTACCTCGTCGATGATCAGTTCACGCTCGCCGACATCAATCTGCTGCCGATCCTGCACTATGTGCGAATGGTGCCGGAAGGCGCACAGGCTCTCGCGGCCGCGAAGCATCTCGAGACCTACTATAGCCGTCATGCGGCGCGGCCGAGCTTTCAACGCACCATCCCGCCTCCCGGCCCACCGCCCCGATCTTGAGAGAGAATTTCATGCGACAATTCTTGCTTACCGTTATTGCTCTGCTTGCTTGTCTTGTTGACGCCGCGCCGGCCGCGGCGCAGGTGGAAAAACTGCCGCCTTATTTGCAGGCTACGCTTGCCCAGTTTGGCCCTCTGTACCAGAAGGATAGCGCCGCCTTCACTGCGACCGTCGATGCGTTTCAGCCGCTGCTCAAGGCAGCGCCCAAGGATGGCGTCGTCGTCACGCGCGACCAGGCCTATGGATCCGACCCGCGCCAGATTCTAGATGTCTACCAGCCGACTGCGCGCAGCGGCGCGCCGGTGGTGATCTTCGTCCATGGCGGTGCCTATGTCGCAGGCAACAAGGATGTCGGCGAGCAGTATGCGAACGTCGCCACCTGGTTTGCGCGGCAAGGCATGCTCGGCATCAATGCCACCTACCGGCTTGCGCCCGCCGCCAAATGGCCGGCCGGCGCGCAGGATGTGCGCGGCATGGTGAGCTGGGCAAAAGCGAATGCGCTGCGCTATGGAGGAGACCCTGCTCGCATCTTCCTGATCGGCCATTCGGCCGGCGCTACTCATGTATCGGGATATATATTCGATAAGGCGCTACAGCCGGCGGAAGGTCCGGGCGTCGCGGGCGCGGTGCTCATCAGCGGCCGTTACCGGCTGGTCTACGATCCAGCCGACCCTTTTGCGCGCAACATGCAGGCTTATTTCGGCGACGATCCATCACAGTACAGAAACCGCTCCACAATCAACCATATCCGCGACGGCGTGCACGTTCCGGTGTTTGTCGTCATCACCGAATACGAGCAAACCGGCCTCGATGTGTTGGGTGCCGAACTGCTGGCGGCGCTGTGCGCACGCGACGGTGCCTGCCCGCGCTTTGCGCGGCTCAATGGCCACAATCACATGTCGGAGGTGCTCGCGTTCAACACGCCGGACGAGTATCTCGGACATGAAATCCTCGATTTCATGGCGCGCGGTCGATAGGGCGAGACTCCAGGAATTCACCGATGAAAAGATTCGCACTGGCTTCACTGTCGTTCCTCATCTCGCTGCCAAGCGCTACCTGTGCATTTGCAGCTGATGGTGAACCTGCGCAGGTCGAGACGGCGATGCTGCAGGATCCCTGTCCACCGCCGCTTCCGGTTCCGCAGATCCTGGCGAATCTAAGCGATATCGCGCTGACTCCGGGCAAGTCGTATGCCGATTTCCTGGAATTGGCCAAGAATCCGGATGTGCAAGCCTATGTGCAGGCTCAGCGGGAACGAGCGCAGAGCGATTGGCCGAATTTGTGTCGGTACCGTACGGCCAACGCGGCGCTGCGGCGGCGGCCGAGAATAGTGTTCATCGGCGATTCGATCACGGAGAACTGGGTGAAAGGCGATCCTGCACTGTTCGACAAGGACATCGTCGGTCGCGGCATCAGCGGCCAAACCTCGCCGCAGATTCTGCTGCGATTCTTTCAGGATGTGGTCGAGTTGCGCCCGCAGACCGTGCACATCATGGCGGGGACGAACGATATCGCCGGCAATACCGGTCCGAATGCAGAGCAGGACTTCAAGAACAACATCATGGCGATGGTGGAACTCGCCCACGCGCATCATATCAATGTGCTGCTCGCCTCAATCCCCCCGGCCAGCGGCTTTCCGTGGAAACCGGCGCTCAAGCCGGCATCGACCATCGTGAGATTGAATCTATGGCTGCGGAGCTTCGCCGCGAGCAGCGGCAGTCGGTACGTCGACTACTACTCGCTGTTGGCGGATTCTCAAGGGGCGTTCCTCGCGCCGCTGTCGAATGACGGCGTCCACCCGAACCGTGACGGCTATGCGGCGATGAGAAAATTGGCGGTGCCGAAATACGATAGGTAGCCGGGCAGCCCATTTTGACTTTGCACTCCGTGCGCCCGGGGGCGCACGGAGTGCGTCAACTTCTATAGGCCTACCGAGGCCAGCAGCTCCTGTGCCTCGAAGATCAGCTCCGCAGCTTTGAATTCGTCGACCAGGGTCCGGTGAAATTCCGCACCCTCGAGCATCCGCAGCATCTCGTCGGCAATGCGATTGCGCTTTGCGGTGATGTCGATGATTTGCTCGTCGAGCGCGGCATAGGTCGCGTCGTCAGCCTCGACGGCTCGGGTGGCAATGCCCGTCAGAGTCTTTCGCCCCAACAGGCCGCGCGGCGCGTTGATGTCCTTGAGCGCCGATGCCAGCGCCGACAATACAAGCTCTTGATCCCGGACGGAATCCGGCAGTGCGTCCTTGTCGAGCACCTCGAACAAAACCCGGCCGTCATGCGAATAATCGTCCTGCAAGTGCGCAAGGCTCATGATAGTGGGTCGGATGTCGGTATGGTCGGTAAAGATTTCCCCGAAACGGCCCAGGCTGCGCACCCCCGGTCCGACCATGCCGAGCCAGGTGTGGGTGATCTGGTTTTGGAAATCGCCGTGATTCCAGGCAAACCCGGATTCTTCCGCGAAGCAGCTCGCTGCATTGGTGGCCGGCGTGCACAGCGGCGTGGTGTCGCCGAACGCTTCGAGGAAGTAATCGGGATTGCCGAACAGAATGAAATTCGGCGTTCGGTTCGGATCAAAAGTGATCATGTGCAGCAGGCCCTGCTCGGCCTGATCCGCGAGCGCTTGGGTCACATGTTTGGTACCGCCATTGGGTCCGTCGACCGGATCGAACCCCAGCAGTTCGGCCGACTCGTGCTCGAGGCGGCGCGTAACGGGATCCATCTGACCGGGATTGCCGTTGATGTAGAACGTCGGAGCATCGTCGAAATGCACGCCGAATGGGGTGGTATCGCCGAATTCGGTGGCAAAGACGAGGCTGAGGTCGGCGTCGATTTCACCCTTCTTTGCATAGGTGCACGCGATATGAATGCCGTCGCAGCCGGCAGGCGAGGGTGGCCCGCCGACGAAATGGTCGTTCTCGTCGGCCGTGATCACGAACAGCGTGTTGTCCTTCGTGATGCCGTCGCTATTGAGCCTGGCGAAAAACTTCCCGAAGGCGATGTTGTAGGCGGCAAGCTGGTTCACGTAGCCCTGTTCGCCCGGCCCGAAGGTCTGCTCGACACCCGTGCTCACGCCCGATGCCGACGCCGACTGATTGTCATGGGCGTCCGCAATGTACATGTACACCACCTGGACACCGGCCTCGAGCATGGTGGCTACGTATCCGAGGCTCTGGGAAGCCAGCGGGTCGAATCCCGGAAATCCGGGATTCCCATGGCTATCGGCGATCACATTGCCGTCTAGATCCTTGACCGGTCCTGCCGGCGAGATCTGCGGCTGGACATAGGCGTTGCCGAACAACGCGGTAAAACCGCTATAACCACCGGGCTCGTCCGGCAGTGCATCGGGCGCCGCGTTATTTGCGCAAAGCGCACTGTTCTTCGCGCAGTGCACGCTGATTCCCTCGAAATCCGCGATCGCTTTGGTGCGGTTGGTCGTCGCTTCCATGGCCTGTGGCGAATTTGGTCCGAATACATTGTTGACATCGCTGGTGACGTTCTCAAACTCGATATTTGCAATCGAAAATGCGCCTACATCGCAGCCTGCGCGGGTGAACGGCACCCATGGCGCCGGGTGAATCTTGCCGCGACGGTCGACCATCTGCGGCAGCCCGTCGGCGACGACGTCGGTCCAGTACGCAAATGAGCTCGGAAA
The DNA here is from genome assembly GCA_963787695.1 of uncultured Gammaproteobacteria bacterium. Lineage (GTDB taxonomy): Bacteria > Pseudomonadota > Gammaproteobacteria > Steroidobacterales > Steroidobacteraceae > Bog-1198. The sequence goes on along the minus strand of CAWBDX010000002.1, from coordinate 1,456,442 downwards.
GCTCGCGACGCCGTTTTGGAATAGCCCAAAACTGTTGCCTATCGAGAAGCCGAATTTGTCGCCATACACGCCGGTGAGCGAGGTCGTGATATCGACGGATGTGTGGGAAATGAGCGGCGTGTGATGGTTCGTGAGGACCGTGCCGTGATCTTGCAGGAAGTTGAGCAGGTTCGGGATCTGCTCTAGATCCGAGGGTACATTCGGGTTGTCGCGGCGTAGATGGACGTTGTCGAATTGCAGGTACACGATGTGTTTGAGCGGGTGCTCCGCTGTACCGAGGCGACAGCTGCCCGATTGAGAATCGGCGTACGCAGGATGCGGAAGAACCGCAAAGAGTGGCGCCAGCAGAAACGCGAGCGCGCCCGCTCGCAGGTATCCTTGTCTGATATGCATTTGTTTGCTCCTAAAGATTGCTCCCAAGACACTAAGTGGCGCGGGGACGCGCGTTGACGCCAGGAGATTAGGAGAAGATCGCTACATGCGCGGGTCACGAAGATGGCAGATCCGTGACGTCCGGCGAGTGGTCGGTCGGGTACGCGCGATCGGACTTTCGGTTATCGCCCGGAAGCGCTAGGCTCGCCATGTCGCGTTTGTGCCACGGTCGGGCCAACAAATGATCGGGGGAGGTCGAAATGTTGAATCGCAGCGTAGTTGCGGCATTCCTGGGCTCGTCGCTCGCGGCAGCGCTCGTATCCGGGTCAACGGTCTCGATTGCCGCCGGTGCGGAAAAAGCGCCGCCATCCGCTGTCGTGGCGCAGCTGATGATGCGAGACCTCATTGCCGGTCCCGACAAAGAGGTGGTTATGCTCACAGTGACATATCCCCCGGGCGGTGCCTCGCCGCCGCACCGGCACGATGCGCAGGTGTTCGTGTACGTTCTGGAGGGGGAATTGACCATGCAGGTGCGTGGCAGTCCCGCCGTGACGCTCCGAGCGGGTCAGACCTTTTATGAATCCCCGGACGATATTCACGAGGTGTCCGCGAATGCCAGCAAAACGGCGCCCGCCAAATTTCTCGTCGTGTCGATCAAGGACAAGGCAAAGCCGGGGTCACGGGGCGTCGCAGAATAAGGAGCCGCAATGCAGCTGAAGAAGCACATACGAAATCTCGTTCTGGTCACGTCATTGCTGTTCGGCTCAACCGCCGGCGCGGAGATTACCGGGCAGCAGCGAGCGGAAGCGGCCGGGCACGACCTTTTGGGTACCCCGGCGCCGCGCCTGGTGGTCAAGACGATCGACGGCGATACCATCGATCTTGGCAGCCTGTACGGCAAGAAAGCCGTGTACCTCAAGTTTTGGGCGACCTGGTGCGTGCCGTGCCGCCAGCAAATGCCGCATTTTCAGCATACTTATGAGACTGCAGGGCCGGACCTTGCCGTAATCGCGATAAACGTCGGCTTCAATGATTCGGTGGAAGCGATTCGCAAATATCAAAAGCAACTCGGCATCACCATGCCGATTGTGTTCGATGGCGACGCGGCCCTGGCGGCCGCGTTCAACGTCCGGGTCACGCCGCAGCACATCGTCATCGGCCGGGATGGGCGGATCCAGTATGTCGGGCATCTTGCAGATGAACGCCTCGACGCGGCGCTCATCGCGGCGCGTGCGCCTGGCACCGATGGCGTGCACGGCGCAGCGGCTGTTGCGCGCCAAGCGCTCGCCCAAATCTATCGGACGGGCGATTCGCTTCCGCAAGCCACCGTGCGCACGCTTGATGGCCGGGAATTTCACTTTCAGCAGCAGGGACTGAAGGGCCCCACGGTTTTCGTGTTCTTATCGCCGTGGTGCGAGTCGTACCTGGAGACTTCTCGTCCGGAGGTCTCCGCCAACTGCCGTGCAGCGCGCGAGCAGGTGAACTCGCTTTCACGCAATCCCCATGTACGCTGGCTGGGCGTGGCGTCCGGGCTTTGGGCTACTCCGGAGGATCTGCAGGACTACGGGAAAAAATACCCGATTGGCATTCCGCTGTCGCTCGATGAATCAGGCAAGATCTTCCGTGAATTTGGCGTGAATAACACTCCGGTCATGATCGTGGCGGACGCCAACGGAACCATCATCCATCGCATCGAAACCGACCAATCGCAGACCCTACCGCAAGTGCTGCAAGGTCTATGATATCGCGGAGATGTCGATGAATCACAGGCTGGCGGTGTTGGGGCTCTGCGGCTTATTTGGGTCAGCAGCGCATGCGGATGTCCCCGCAGCGACTCAGACGTTGAGCAGCGAGCAGGCGCAAGCAAGGCAGCTCGGGATATTCGTGGGCGGGACGGCCACTCAATACGATCTGTGCGTCAAGAAGGGATTTCTTGCCAAAGGCGATCGCAGTGCCGAGGAGTCGGCCAAGATGATCTTCGAAAAAATGCGGGCCAACAATGCTGGATCCGATCAATCCGCGTTCGTGCAGGACGGATGGGACTTGATCAAGAGGGAAATTTCCGGAAACGAGAGCTTCTTCACCAAGGAGAAGTGCTCCTGGGTAGGCAAGGAGTGGGTAAAAATATTGACCACGATGCGCGCGCAATGAACTGCTGAACGACGGCTTCGAATCACACAGACAATCAGTACACCTCCGGCACCAGCATCTCCTCGGGGACAGCTTGTCGGGAATAGTGCTCATGATGCTCGCGCTGCGGCAACACTATCGGCGCTTTCGGTGTTTCTTCGTAGGGAAACTGCTTCAACAGATGATCGATGCAGTTGAGCCGTGCGCGCTTCTTGTCGACAGCATGCACGACCCACCAGCGCGCCTCGGGAATGTGCGATCGCTCCAGCATCACTTCCTTTGCTTTCGTGTAGTCCTCCCATCGGCGGCGCGATTCCAGATCCATCGGGCTTAGCTTCCATTGCTTCAGGGGGTCGTGAATGCGGCCGAGAAACCGCAGGTATTGCTCCTCGTCCGTGATCGAGAACCAATATTTCAGCAATTTGATGCCGGAGCGAACCAGCATGCGCTCGAACTCCGGCACCGAGCGGAAGAACTCCTCATACTCCTCGGGTGTGCAGAAGCCCATCACGTGCTCTACGCCCGCGCGGTTGTACCAACTGCGATCGAACAGAACGATTTCACCGGCCGCCGGCAGGTGCGACACATAGCGCTGAAAGTACCACTGCGTGCGCTCGCGATCGTTGGGTGCCGGCAGCGCTACGACCCTGCATACGCGCGGATTGAGCCTTTGAGTGATGCGCTTGATCATGCTGCCCTTGCCCGCAGCATCGCGCCCTTCGAACAGGATCAGAACCTTTTGCCGCGAGGCGACCACCCAATCCTGCAGCTTCACGAGTTCCGCCTGCAGGCGAAATAACTGCTGAAAATAATCCCGCCGGTAGGCCTTTTCCGCATCGCTTTCCGTGGAAGATGACACGCCTGGAAGCGGATGGCGATCCTCGATTTCCATTTCCAATTCTTCATCGTAGCCGTCGGCCAGATCACGACTGATGCGACGAATGAGGTCGTCGTGCTCGAACGGTTCTGGCTTGCTCATGGTCGACCTTTGCCGCGGCAGGCTATGCCGTGGTTCCTCGCAATATCGTGTGTTTTCATATGGGGCTCACCGCTCGAATTGGAAAAGGAATCGTCTTCTAAATATGTTGCAGTTTTAGGATGCGCGCTGGATGCCGAGGGGCCGGAGGCCGGATTGACTCGTGCGACCGCCGACCCGATTCCTGTGGCATCGCAATGCTACAAAACTCTGATTGAAATCGGCGTATCTTTCTTTATAGAGAGCCGATCTATCCACCAGCATCGCCGCCCGCGGCGCAGGAAATCACCATGGCAACGAAAGTATGGTTCATAACGGGAACATCGAAGGGCTTCGGTCGCGTTTGGGCAGAGGCGGCGCTGGCGCGGGGAGATCGGGTCACCGCCACGGCGCGAGACGTGAAAACACTGGCTCCGCTGGTCGAGCGTTACGGCCAGCAAGTGGCAGCGCTCACGCTGGATGTTACGGACAAGTCGGCTGTCGGCGGCGCGATCGCCGCTGCGCATGCTCGCTTCGGCCGCCTGGACGTGGTGATCAACAATGCCGGATATGGTCTGTTTGGCACCATCGAAGAGGTGAGCGAGGCCGAGGCGCGGGCGCAAATTGAAACCAATCTGTTCGGCGCACTGTGGGTCACCCAGGCGGCCCTGCCCATCATGCGGGCGCAGGGGTCCGGGCACATTATCCAGATCTCGTCGATCGGCGGTGTCAACGCGTTTCCGACTGTCGGTCTGTATCACGCCTCGAAATGGGGCTTGGAGGGATTCAGTCAATCGCTGGCGGCTGAAGTCAAAGGATTCGGGATCAAGGTAACCATCGTCGAACCCGGCGGTTTCGCGACCGAATGGGGCGGCCCGTCCGCCAAGCGCGCGACACAAATGCCGGCGTATGACGGTGCGCGCGCGACCATTGGGTCCTTCCGCAGCAGCAACATCCCCGGCGACCCGGAGGCGACAGGTGCGGCCATGCTGAAAGTCGTCGACGCGAAGGAGCCGCCGTTGCGCATATTCTTCGGCTCGGGCGGTTTGCCGCTGACGCGCAAGGAATACGCCAAACGCATCGAGATGTGGGAGAAGTGGAATGATGTGTCGCTCGAGGCGCAAGGCGACTGGGCGGCGAGGCAGGCTCGCTAGCCGCATCCATGCCGTTGACAAGGGGACCCATGCGGCGCCAGCGTGTGGTGATCATCGGAGCAGGCTTCGGCGGATTGGAGGCCGCGCGTTCATTGCGCAACTGCGACGTGGATATCACCCTGATAGATCGGCGCAATTTCCACCTGTTCCAGCCGCTGCTATATCAGGTGGCCACTGCCGCACTGTCCCCAGGAGACATCGCCTGGCCCACGCGGTCAATATTTCGACGCGATAAGAATTTAACCGTCCTCATGGCAGAGATCAGCGCCATTGACATCAGCGCGCGCACGGTAACGGACGGCCGTGTGGTTCTACCCTTTGACTTTCTGATCCTCGCAACCGGCGCGGCTCATTCTTATTTTGGCCATGATGAATGGTCGGCGTTTGCCCCGGCACTCAAGACAATCGATGACGCCCTATCGATTCGCGAGCGGTTGTTGCGGGCCTTGGAGCAAGCTGAATTTTCGACGGATCCCGTCGAGCGCAGGCGTCTCATGACCACCGTGATCGTTGGGGGAGGAGCCACCGGCGTGGAGATGGCGGGCGCGATCGCCGAACTCGAGCATCGCACGCTGTCAGGGGAGTTTCGAAACATTGACCCGGTGTCGGCGCGCATCTACTTGATCGAGGCCGGGCCGCGAGTTCTGCCGTCCTTTCCGGAACATTTGGCCGCGGTTGCACGTGCATCGCTGCAATCGATGCGTGTCGAGGTTCGCACCGGTATTTCCGTGACCGACTGCAATGCCAAGGGTGTGACGCTGGCAGGCGGTGAACAAATCGATGCCGCCACGATCATCTGGGCAGCGGGCGTGGCCGCCTCGCCGGTGGGGGCCTGGATCGGGGCGACTCTCGATAGGGCCGGTAGGGTCGAGGTATGTCCAGACTTGTCGGTGAACCGGCATCCGGAAATTTTCGTGATCGGCGACGCCGCTACGATCGTTGGCGCCAATCGGCGTCCCGTGCCGGGAGTTGCGCCGGCGGCCAAGCAAATGGGCCGCTATGTCGGGAGGGTGATAGCGGCCCGCATTCGAGGTGGGAGAGCGCCGGCCGCATTCAAATATCGCAACTGGGGAGATCTGGCGGCCATCGGACGCAAGTCAGCCGTGGTATCGCTGGGCCGGTTTCGGCTCACCGGCTACTTGGGGTGGTGGTTTTGGGGCGTCGCGCATATTTGGTTTCTCATCGGTTTTCGTAGCCGCGTGGTGGTGGCTTTCAGCTGGTGGTGGAGCTACCTCACATTCCAGCGCGGGGCACGGCTGATCTCGGATCGAGATAGAAAGTGAATTGGCAGGTGCTCGCCCAACGCCGAGCGCCACTCAACTCTGCGGCCGCCGCAACGGCGCGGCGAGATAACAGCCGAACTCCGCGGGGAAATCCACCGAGACGCGCGCATGCACGCGGCTTTGCCGGTCGAGGAACTCGGCATGATCGGTGAGGGGTACGAATGCTCCATGCCAGACGTTCGGGTGAACATAAAGACCGCGCTTGCCATCGCACCAGAAAGTCACAAACTTATCGGGCGTGACGTCGTCCCCGGGCAGGGCGAGCGGAACCACGAAACTCTCGCCGTGCATTGGGTAGACGAGCTGGCCACCGTCCGGGTGGTAGTTTGCGCGCCAGATCAGCGCACGCTCGCGAACGGATGTGGCGCCGGTGCTCGCCGCTTCCTCGGGCCAGTTGCTCCAACCGAAAAGATAACTGTCGCCGACCGCGTTATTGCGAGCAAAAAGAGTCTCGCCCTTCCACCAAAACTCGAATACTCCCTCAGTGACGCCGCCTTGGTTTCCGGAATTCGCATCGATTGGCCGCCAGCCCTGTGCCGGCCAGCGCGAGATCTCGATGGGGAAGCTGTTCGGGTCATCCACCAGGGCGCCGTAACCGGCCAGGCTGCGCTCCGAGGCAGCGACAAGGGGCGTCTCGTGCACGCGCCGTACGCCGACTGTCGGGGTGTACGATATTTCGGCGGGGTCAAATTCCATAGATGCGCACCTTTAAAGATCAGGGTCCCTTCAGCGCCTCAAGCAGCGACGGCGCCGCCGCCGGCTTGAAGGCGCGAAAGTCCCGGCCGACCAGCGCAGCAATCGTCGCCGCAATCTGCGATTGCGTCAGCGGGGGCGCGTCACGCCGTTCGCCCAGCGGCGGCGTGTCCGGTCCCATGGCCGCGATCCAGATATTTTCCGATCCCTTTTCCGCGACACCGTGGTCCTTCCACTCGACGGGCCCGCTGCCCCGTCCGTGATCGGTGGAGACGATCAGCGTGGTCCGGCCCTTGTACTCGGGAATCGACTGCACCTGTTTCCATAGATCGGCGAGGAACGCATCAAAGGAATGTGCTGCCTCGAGAAACGCGTCGTAGCGGCCGACGTGCGGCCAGGTATCGGTATCGCCGTAGCCCACGAATAGCACCCGCGGCCGGTGGGTCTTCAGATGCTCGCGCAGCACCACGTGCAGGAATGAGTCGTAAGGATCGGAACCCTCGAGCCGGGTCGTCGTCTGGTAGAGCTCGGTCAGCAGCCGGCCGCGTGGACTGAAGTCTCGGGCGTCCACCAGCGTTGCGCCCGCGCGCACCGGCAGCTTGCTGCGCTGTTCGTTGAAAATGTCGGCGAACACGCTCCAGGTACCGAAGATCTCCACCTTGCCTGCGAATTCTGGACTGGTGTTGAGCCACTCAAACACCGTGATGTTCGGGTTGAGTCCGAATTCGTTCGAGTCAATGCGCGGATCGGCAATACCGCTCGACATCTCGTTGTAGCCGGGGTACGAGAACCACATCGCATTCGTCACGCGCGCGACGCTGCCCATCTGCTGATTGCCGAACAACTGTCCCTGCGCCGCTACAGTACCCCACAGGAACGGGAAAAGGAGTCGCCGGCGCACGACGGGATCGTCGTTCCAGTACTTCTGCTTGAGCTCCGCGACTGGGGTCCAGCTGCCGCCCGCCTTGTCATTCAGCAGCAGCGGATCGGCGCCGGTGAACACCTCCTGCCAACGCACGCCGTCGCTGATGACCAGGATCACATTGCGCGTCTGGCCGGCGAAAGCGGCGGGCGATACCACTGGCGATACCAGTAGTGCGATGCTCGCGGCAAACAGGAGTCGCGGAATCCGTGGCATGCTCTGCAGTTCCGTAGTCTGGCGGACGCCAGCGATTAGCCGCAGAATAAAGCATCTCGTCGGTGAGGGGAAATAATGCCGGACCATTCGATGAAGCGATTCAGCTCGCGCATCATTGCAGTTGCGTTCCTCTGTTTGGCGGCCTTGGCACCCAGCTTTTCGGACGGCAACATGGCGCACATGGCAGGTCATATGTATATGACGGCGCTGAGGTCGCCTACGACGGCCGATCAGGAGCTGGCGGCCGCCATTGTGGCAGAAGCAAAAGCAGCAATGGCGCCTTACCAAGATTACCGCAAAGCTCTGGCCGACGGTTTCAAAATCTTTCTGCCGAACATCCTGCAGTCTCAATATCATTTCACCAACTATAAATACGCCATGGCTGCCATCTGGCACTTTGATCCCCTAAAACCGACATCGCTCCTATACAAGAAGACCGCGGATGGATACACGCTCGTGGGAGCGATGTACACCGCGCGGGTCGATGCCACCGAGGAACAAATCAACGAGCGGATTCCGCTCAGCATCGCTCGCTGGCACCAGCACATCAATTTCTGCAGGGCGCCTCTGGGAGACAGAGCCGCATATTTCGGGCCGGACGCAAAATTCGGACTGCAGGGTTCAATAACCACCAAGGATGCGTGTACAGCGGCAGGGGGGCGGTTTTATCCTCACGTGCTTGGATGGATGGTGCATGTTTATCCGTACGAAACCGATCCAAAGAACATCTGGTCGACGAGCGATGACGACCGAGGGCACGACAACATGGATCATTCGACGATGCCGGGAATGAAGATGAACTAAATGACTCGGAGTATGACGTGACGGAGTATCGAGGCAGCTGCCACTGCGGCGCCCTTAAAGTCGTTTACCGAACCGAAGTTGATCCGGCGCATTGGCCGCTGCGGCACGATGGTTGCTCGTTCTGCCGGCGCCACGGGGTTGTCGCCACCTCGGATCCTGCCGGCGAAGTTTCGTTTGACATCGCGCACGACTCCAAGGTGCGTCGCTATCGCTTTGCCCAGAGGACGGCCGAGTTTCTCATTTGCGCAGAATGCGGCGTATTCGTCGCTGCACTCACCGACACCGCGGCGGGTGCGCGCGCAGTCATCAATGTGCGGGTGCTGGACGGTGTTCTTCTCGATTTCAACACTGTGGCCCATGCGCATTTCGATGATGAGACGCCGATGCAGCGTGCCGAGCGGCGTTCGCGCAACTGGACCCCGGTGCGCACTTAGCGATCAAATTGGGGGAGAATTGCGAGAGCTATGCTAATTCCCAACGAAGGCTCCAGGCTGCGTCAGTTTGGCTGGGGATTCATGACGGTGCTTGGCTTCGTCGTGGCGGCCTACGCGCTCGGCGCGCTCGCGCTTCCCATCGCGCGCTCCCCGGTCATCGTTGCCCGAATGCACACCGTACCGTTGCCGGTCATTCTGCACCTGACCGGCGGCGCGCTGGCGATCATGCTGGGTGCGTTGCAGCTGAACACTCGGATTCGGCGCCACCATCTCGCGGTTCATCGGTGGCTGGGCCGCTGCTATTGTATTGCGGTACTCGTCGGCGGCGGCGCCGGCCTCACTCTCGCGACCATGGCGGACGGCGGTCTTCCCGCGAGCATGGGGTTCGGGATGCTGGGAGTTCTCTGGATCGGCTCAACGGTAACGGCCTACATTTGCATCCGCCGCCGGCGCATCGATTTGCATCGTGCCTGGATGCTGCGAAGCTATGGCCTGACATTCGCAGCCGTGACGCTGCGCATATGGCTGCCCTTGAGCCAGGTCGCGGGCCTGCCGTTCCTGCCGAGCTATCAGGCAATCGCGTGGCTGTGCTGGGTTCCGAATCTGGTCGTGGTTGAATGGTTCATATTGAGTCGGGCAAGCCTCTAAAAACAAGCGGGGACGGCGATGCACACATTCAGTCGTAGAGATTTCATGGCAATGACCGGCGCCGGCTTTGCCGGCGCCGCGATGCCGCGCTGGGTGGCCGCCGCCGGGTCATTCGCAGATGCGCGCGATGCCGAACTCGTCGTCTTCAATGCCAAGGTTTATACGGTCGATCCGCGTGTGCCGAACGCGGAGGCTTTCGCGGTGCGCGGCGGCAAATTCATCGCCGTCGGCAACTCCGAGCAAATCAAAGGTCTGATCGGGAAAGGCACGCAGACAATCGATGCTCGGGGGATGACGGTAGTGCCCGGCTTCATCGACTCCCACAATCATGCATCCGGCAACACATTGCTGTACGAGGTCCTCGTCGGCAACCCCTATGAGGTCGAGTTCGTCACCATTGCAAGCATCGTGGACAAACTGCGCGCCAAGGCCAAGACCACGCCCGCAGATACATGGGTAGAGGGTTTCTTCTTCGACGATACCAAGTTGAAGGATAAGCGCGAACTCAACGTGCACGACCTCGATCAGGTATCCACCGATCTACCGGTTGTCGTGCATCATCGCGGCGGCCACACGGCCTTTTACAACAGCAAGGCCCTGCAAATGGCGGGAGTCACCAAGTCCACTCCCAACATCCCGGGCGGAACGTACGATCGCGATGCGAGTGGCGAGCTCAACGGCCGTGTCACCGACCTTGCCATGGATGCAATCGACAAGGTTGGCAAGCGAACGACTTATTCCGCGGATGAGACCATGCGGCGCGATCGCGAAGGGCTGGCCTATATCTCCAAGCAGTTCGTGCGCTTTGGGCTCACGGGCGTCTGTCATGAAGGTGGAAATCTCCGTGCCCTTGAGGAAGTGCGTGCGCGCGGCGAGCTTCTGCATCGGGTGAGTTATGAAGCCATCGGCGCCGAACTCGAGGCGATGATCAGGGGCGGCATGACCACGGGACTGGGCGACGAATGGATCAAGTTGGGCGCGACATTTGAACACACCGCGGATGGTTCTTTTTCCGAGCGCACCATGGCTATGAGCGTCCCGTATCCCGGTTCGACCTCGGGCTATAAGGGAAACGTCACTGAAACACAGGATGATCTCAACGCGTGGTGCGAGCGCGTGCACCGCGCGGGAGTCCAGCTCAATTGTCACGCCAATGGCGATGTCGCCATCGATCATGTGCTCACGGCTTACGAAAGGGCGCTGCGGCTCGTGCCGCAACCCGATGCGCGCCCGAAAATCACGCATTGCACCTTGATCAACGACGATCTAGTGCGGCGCATCAAGGCCATCAATGCAGTTCCCGCGTTGTTCACCTCCTATGCCTATTACAATCCGGACAAGTTCCACTTTTACGGCGAGGAATTGATGAAGCGCTGCATGGCCTATCGCACGCTTCTCGACGCCGGTATTCACGCGGCTGCGGGATCGGACTTCGATCCCGGCCCCTTCTCACCGCTGATGGGCATCCAAGGCATGGTGACGCGGACCGGTTGGAACGGCGAGGTGTGGGGCGCGAACCAGCGCATTACCGTGGACGAGGCATTGCGAGTCAACACCCTCAACGGTGCCTATGCCACCCGTGAGGAAGCCATCAAAGGGTCCATTACCGCCGGCAAGCTCGCTGATTTCGTCGTTTTGGCGGAGGATCCGCACCGCGTAGATCCGCAGAAACTCAAAAACATTCAAGTGGTGCGCACCGTTGTGGGAGGACTCACCGCCTATAAAGCGTAGCGGCCAACCGGCAGTTCGGGAGTGCAAATGAGCGGGGAGAACAGCAAGACTATGTGGGACCACTTGCCCATCATCATCCGCGCGGTCATCGGCGGCCTTCTCATCGGCATGATCGCCGCGAACATCTGGCCGATTTTGTTGCTGGCAATGGGCATGCCGGTAGCCGCAGTCGCAGAAATCGTTTTTCTGGGGCTGTACATATGGTGGGCGGCCGGCAGTGGCGCTCCCGTGCGATACAAGGCGACGCGCGCCTACTATTTCCGAGTCCGCCCGCTATCGCGGGCACAATGGTTCTGGGGCGGTGTTGCGGCGTTGAGTTTTGCCGTCACGATCCACGCCGCCATTGTGCTGCTGTTTCGAATGGTGCCTTTTCCCGCGGCGGAATTTCACCGCGGCTATGATTTTTCGTTCATAGGGTCGCGGCAGATGCAATGGCTAGCGTGCGTCGTATCGGCTTTGTCCGCGGGTGTGTGCGAGGAAACCGGGTTTCGCGGCTACATGCAGCGGCCGATCGAGAACCGCCATGGTCCGGTGACGGCGATCCTGATTTCATCGCTACTTTTCATGCTGCTGCATCTGACCAAGGATTGGGCGCTGATCGGCATGGTCGCCATCGTATTGCTGGCGGGAATTTTGCTCGGTGCGTTGGCGTGGGCATCCGGCACGCTGGTATTTTGCATGCTCGGCCACTGGATCATGGACATTGGATTGTTTGCCTACTGGTGGACGCAGATCGCCGGCAAGTTCGCGCAGCGCCCGATATCCGAAGTGGGAGTAGACCGCGCATTTTTTTTCGAATGCGCCGTGTTCGCTCTCATGTTGTTCCTGGTGCTGTGGGCGACGGTACGGCTAAGAAAGCTGATTTCTTCCTCCTGATCAGATTCGCTAGTGAGGCTGAGGAGCGAGACATGCGATTTTGTCTGCCGAATCTTCGGTAAACCACAGATTGCCGTCGGGTCCCACGGTGATCGTACTCGGCTGCGCGCGCGGCGAGGGTATCGGAACAGCACCATAATCTCCCCGCGGCACAATATAGCCAATGGCATTGCTGGTACGCCCGGTGAAGTAAACCCGGCCGTCGGGTCCCAAGATAATGCCGGCCGTGTCCTGATTTTGGGAGTTAGGTCCCGGGACTGGGTACTGCGCGACGAAAGTGCCGGACGGCGTGAGCACGCCGATGACGCTGCCGAGTTCGGTGAACCACAGATTGCCATCGGCACCAACCGTGATGCCGTCGGGAAGTTCATTGCCGGAAAGCGGATTGCTTGTCGGGATCTGGAATTGAGTGACGACGCCGCCCGGCGTCATGCGCACCACCGCGTCGCTGGGCGACGTGTCATAGGTAAGCCACAGATTGCCGTCGGGTCCGGCAACGATTCGCTGCGGGCCGGAATTGACTTTGCCGGGAAGGGGGAACTCGGTGATGGCTCCTTTCGGCGTAATGCGCCCGACCTTGTTGCCGCGGGTCTCGGTGAACCAGATGTTGCCGTCAGGCCCGCTGGTAATGAATCGGTCATCGGAGTTCGCGGTGGGAACCGTATACTCGGCAATCACCGCCCCAGCGGGTGACAGCACCGCAATTTTGTTGGCGTAGGTTTCCGCAACCCAAAGATTGCCATCGGGGCCCAGCACGATGCCGATGGGACCACTCGCCGGCGACAGCGGGAATTCGCTGATGATGCCGTTGGTGGTGATGCGGCCAACCCTGTCCGTTCCAGTCTCGGTGAACCAGACATTGCCATCCGGTCCAGCGGTGATACCGCTCGGAAAACTATATCTGGCCTTGAGAGAAAATTCATGAATGGCATTGACTCCGCGGGGGCCGATGACGCAGGGACCGGGGCCTGCCGGCGGCCCGGATTGCGGCGGCGAAAGGGAGCAGGCGCCTGCCACGAGCGTGAACGCGAGAAACTTGCAGCTGGGTCGAATACGCACTTGCGATCCTCGCTACAACGCGGCCGGCAACCGCACGGCTGCGCGCGGTACTTTTCGAGGCGAAACGCTCATAGCAAATTCCGCGCGATTTTACTCACCGTCTCCTGCTCGAAGAAGATTTCGCCGCTCTTGGTGAGTTTGAGCGATTCCTTGAGCAGGAAGGCGTTAGCAGTCGAAGTAATCTCATAGCGTGCGAGCGTTCGACAGTCCCAATCGCCGCGCTTGAACCCGCCCGAGGTTTCCTGTCTCCAGACGCAGCTGTTCGGATCGCCTTCGGTGATTTCGCTGAGCTCGCTGCCGGCCCTGGTGAGGGTGGTGCCCACCTCGGGCACCACATACGATGATTCGGGAGACTCGCGCTTGATTGTCAGCCGGCCTTCCGGACTGCGGTGCGCGACATCTTCCGGCAGTTTCCCCAACAGCCCCGCGGTGGGCTGGGCAGTGGACGACAAAACGGGAATCGAGAATGGCGCTTCCCGCTTGGGCGCGGGCCGCACGGGCAGCGTGATCGAGGAGCTGCCCTGCTCGAAAGTGAGTGTCGCAATTTGCGGCGACGGCCATACCAAGGGCCACAGGCTCTCCGACAGCGCGATGCGAATCCGATGACCCCGTTTGAAGCGGTGTGCAACCATGAATAACTTGATTTCGACATCGTAGAATTCGTTGGGCCGAAGTGCGCTCGGATGCGCATGTGAGTCGCGGTGCGTCAGGTTGAGCAGCCCGTAGCTGACCAGCCAGGACTTGTTCTCCGGTGTGACGTCGGTCATGCGCACCGCGAGCTTCGCCACCGGTACATTGGAAGCGACCCGGATCTTCGCGATCGGATAACCGAGGATCTCGATGTCCGACTCGAGCGGCGGCGAATTGAATACGAGCGAGTTCCCGTCGTCGCGACTCTGCTCGCTCGGCAGGCCACTCGGTGGAAAGGGTAGCCATTGCAATTTGTCGAGGCCCACGATCTTGTCCGCGACATAGCGCACTGATTCGGGTTTGGCGGCTTGTCGCGAGAGCTTGCTCGCAGGGTTCAAATGCCACACGGTCGGCACCAGCCGCGGCGACGGCCATACCGCCTCCGCCACCCAGCGGCCGGGCACGTCTTGCGGGTAAACCTCCCAAGGCGTCGCATCGGGCAGATAGGCGCGAAGCATGGGCTCATCCATGATTCCCGTGTCGATACCGAGCAGCCACTGCTGCCACCAGCGGACTTCCTCATGGGCCCAGTCGAGTCCGGGACCGGGATTCACGGCGTCCGGATAGTTGTGCCCCCAGACGCCAATCAGCCCCTTGCGCGGCACTGTCAGATGCTCGAGGAGCCGGCCGATGACGTTCGAGTAAGTGTCGATCCAGCCATCGACGACGTACACCGGGCACTTGATATTTTTGTAATCGACTGCGATCGAGCCCCGTTGCCAGTAAGCGTCGTAACGCTGATGCGAGACCCACTCGGCGAGAATCGCCGGCGTGGCATCCGCTCGACGGCGCCACATTTCGGCCCACTGCGGTCCCACGATCTCAGGGTCCGGAGGCGCCGACATGACGCCTTTGAATTGCACGCCCCACTCGAAGTTGGTCAATCCCAGCGCGCCGCCGATGTAGTGAGCGTCGTCCGTGAACCTGATGTCGCAGCACCCCATCGGCATGATGGCCTTGAGTTCCGGTGGCGCCATTGCGGCAACCTGCAAAGTATTGATGCCTCCCCAGGAAATGCCCCGCATGCCGACCGAGCCGTTGGACCAGGGCTGACGCGCGAGCCATGCGATCACGGCCACGCCGTCGTTCAATTCGGGCGGCGCATATTCATCGACCATGATGCCGTCGGAATCGCCGGAGCCGCGAACGTCGACCCGGGCATAGGCAACGCCATACTGCGCCAGCTGCGGGCCCCAACGATTGTCGCGGCCGCGATAGGCATCGCGCTTGCGATAGGGGATGTATTCCAGGACGACGGGCACCGGCGTGCGTTCGGCACCCTCCGGAATCCATAGTCTCGCGCCTAAGTGAACCCCGTCCGCCATCGGTATCCACTCATTTTCCACGACGCGCACCTGACGCTTCGGGGGCAACTGCCAATTCGATGCGGCCAAGGACTTGCTTGCGCCTAACAATGAGGCCGCGGCCACCGCCGGCACCGCCGCGAGCGTTCCCAAGACTGCATCCCGACGCGAGATCGTCACGGTGATTTTCCTTCCAGTTGAGCTAGAGCGCACATTCGGCGGTACGCCACGACCTAAGCCCGTGTGATCACACGTCGAAGATTTTGTAGGCGTCCGCGAGCGACGTAAAGGGATCGCCCACGGGCATGAACTCGTGGGCGACGTATCCCGGGAAGCCCGTGTCCGCGATGGCTAGCGCCACGGCGCGATAGTTGAGCTCCTGGCTGCCGTCTATTTCGTGCCGGCCCGGAACGCCGCCGGTGTGAAAATGCGCGATCCACGGGATGTTGTTCCTGATGGTGCGAATGACATCGCCTTCCATGATTTGCATGTGATAGATGTCGTACAGCAGCTTCACGCGCAGCGAGCCCACCGCCTGGATGATGTCGACGCCAAAGGCGGTGTGATCCCCTTCGTAGCCAGCATGATCGATCCGGCTGTTGAGCAGTTCTACGCAGACCGTGACACCGTGCTTCTCCGCAAGCGGCGCAATCTTCGAAAGTCCGTTCACGCAGCTCGCCATATCCTCCGCTGGACTCGCGCCATGCCGATTGCCGAACATGGCGATGAGATTTGGTACTCCTGCTCGTGCGGCCAGCGGGATGCCGGCTTCCAGTTCAGCCAGCAGCATCGGGTGATTCGCAGGATCATTGAATCCGTCCTGAATGAATCGCTCGCGCCGCGCTGCATAGCCCATGGAGCATTTCAGTCCCGAATCTCGCGCGACCAGCCATTCGTCAGGGTACAAAAGATCGATAGCATCGAACCCGATTGTCTTGGCGCGCCGGCAAAGATCCGGCAGGGCAACGTTCTTCACGGTCCAGCGCGCGATGGACTGCTTCAGCCGGCCGTGGTGCGGTGCTGTCGCCGCCAATTTCAGTTGACTAAGATAGGAGAAACTCGCGGCGATGCTGTCGAGAGGTTTCATCGCGTCGTCCTGTTCAACGAAAAAGTGCTCAGCACCCGCAGCTCGGGCGCTTGCGAGCAGGTTCGGCCAATCGATTATCCCGGAGCCGACTTCCGTCATGCGATGATCCGGCGCGCCCAGGGAATCCTTGACGTGTATCAGCTTGCAGCGCCCCGGCCAGCGATTGAAATAACGCAGCGGATCGTATCCCGCGCGTTCGATCCAGTAGAGGTCCAACTCGATGCGAACGAGAGAGGGATCGGTGGCTTCAAGCAGTACATCGAAAGGCAGCTTGCGATCGAGCGGCTTAAAATCGACCGCATGATTGTGATAGGCGAATCCCATACCCGCCTTCGCCGCCGCCTCGGCGCCGCGGTTGAACGATTCAGCGACGCGGCGGTAGTCGTCGATCGACGTGCGCAAGGAGTCCGGAATGGAGGGTACGACCACATAGCGGCACCCCAGTTGGTGCGCATCGTCGAGCACCGCGTTCCAGCCTTCGCTTAAGGTTTCGAACGGTACATGCATCGACGGTGCGGAAAGTCTCAGCTGATCAAGAACTTTGCGCACGCGGGCTGCAGGGTTGCCAAACAGCCCGGCGAATTCAATTTCCTTGTAGCCGACGGCCGCCACACGTTTTAGCGTGCCGTCGAAATCGCTCTGCATGGCTTTGCGAACCGTATACAGCTGCAGGCCGATCGGGCCGATGCCCTGGCGGATCGCGGCGCTGCGCGCCGTGCGCGGCAGGGCGAGAGTGCCCAACGCCAGCCCCGCGGCCAGAAGAAAGTCGCGCCGTTCGGTGTTCAAAGCTCGTTGCGCCGCATTTGGCCGACCGCGTAGTCGCAGGCACGCGCGGTCAATGCCATGTAGGTAATGCTGGGATTCTGGCAGGCGGTGCTCGCCATGCACGCGCCGTCCGTGATGAAAAGATTGCGCACGTCCCAGGCCTGATTCCAGGCATTGAGGACCCCGAGATCCCGCGTGACGCTCATGCGCGCGCCGCCCATCTCGTGAATGCAATGTCCGGGCGGATGGTCCACCGGTTGAAGGGTGATATCGGTGCAACCGGCGGCATCGAGCATCTCGGCCATGCTGGTCATCATGTCGGCCTGCATGGCGCGCTCGTTTTCGCGCCAGCGCACGTCGATGCGCGCGGCGGGCACGCCCCATTTGTCCTTGACATGCGGATCGATGCTGACGCGGTTGTCAGCGTGCGGGAGCGTCTCGCCCCAGCCGGCCGCGGACAGCGTCCAGGGACCTAAGCCTTCGATCAGCGATTTTTTGAAATCCGCACCGTAACCGGGCATGCTGATCCCGCGGTGCCAATCTCTGCGGCTCGCGCCGCCCTGCATGCCATAGCCGCGCACGAAACCCGGGTGTTGGGTCGAGACATTGCGAAAACGCGCGATGTAGATGCCGTTCGGGCGGCGCCCAAAGGTGCGGCGGTCCTCGAACCCGCTCATGAGCCCGGAGGCCCCTGACCCGTAATGATGATCCATAACGTAGCGGCCCAGCGTGCCGCTCGTATTCGCGAGCCCATCGGGAAAATGCGCGCTCTTGGAGTTGAGCAGCAAGCGAACCGACTCGATCGCCGAGGCGCACAGGAACACCACCCGCGCCTTGTACTCGGTTTCGCGCAGCGTGTTGGCGTCGATGACGCGCACGCCGCGGATGCGCCCGCGCTGAGCGTCGTAGGTCAGTTCCGCGGCGATGCTGTTGGGATACAGCGTCAGGTTCCCCGTTGCGTTGGCGGCCGGAAGCGTCGTTCCATTGCTGTTGAAGTAGGAGTGGGTGATGCAGCCGCGGTCGCAGGGGCCGCAGTAATGGCAAGCGGCGCGGCCGTTGTGATCCTCCGTCAGAATGGCCACGCGCCCGATGGTCATGACCCGTTCGCCGTTGAAGGCCTTCAGGATCCGCTCCCGTGCAGCGCGCTCGACGCCGGTCATCTGCATGGGTGCAAGGAACTCGCCGTCGGGCAGCTGCGCGATACCCTCGCGCGCGCCCGATACTCCGATGAATCGCTCCACGTGCGAGTACCAAGGAGCAATGTCCTTGTAGCGGATCGGCCAATCGCTGCCGTGGCCATCTTTCGCGTTCGCCTCAAAATCCAGGTCGCTCCAGCGATAAACCTGCCGGCCCCAGGTAATGGAGCGGCCTCCAACGTGGCGTCCGCGAAACCAGCTGAACGGCGCCCCATCGGGATGCGTGTAAGGGTTCTCAAGGTCGTTGACGAAGAATTTGTACCCGAGCTCGTCGCAGGGGTAGCAGTCGGTTTGGATCGGGCGCTCGCGCTTCAACGGCGTGCGATCGCCCCAGCCGCGAAACGGGATCTCGTAGGGTTGTACGTGCTCGACAAAATCCTTGGCGGGGTCGATGGGACCTCCGGCCTCGAGCACGAGAGTCTTGAGGCCCGCTTGCGTGAGTTCCTTGGCAGCCCAGCCACCCGTGATGCCGGATCCGACCACGATGGCGTCAAATTCGTACTGCTGTTTCATGTGACGCTCGGCGCCATCGGCACGTTGGGGTCATAGCGCCCGGGCACGACCACAACCTTGAGAATGTCCGTTTGCACCGGCTTGCTCGTGAAGTAGCCGACGATGACCAGCTCCTTGAGGTGCGCGTAGCCGCGCTGGGCCGGTGTGGGGTCCTTGGCTACAACGGCCGCATCGAGACTCGCGATCACCGCTGCGAGTGCGCTGCCTTTCAGAGCGGAAACACGTGCCCCCGATGTGACCAGCGCAAAATTGTCGATGGCGTCCAGGTCAGCCAGGAAGCTTGAGCGCTGGGCGTTCGACAAATACCCGGCAACCATCACATCGATCCATGCCGGCACGCCGACGTCGGTCGCGCTCGGCGTGTCGCTGCGCGGCAGGATGACCTCGGCGATGGCGCCGATCACGCCGGCCTGGGCGGTACCGAGACCTGGCATGGGCTTCTGGGTGCCGGCGGCGACAGCGCTCCAGGCGGATTCCGCGCAGCCGGGCAGCAAACCTAAGAGCAGACCACCCTGTGCCAGGTTGTGAATGAGGGTGCGACGATCAACCTTTGTTGTATTGGGCATTCGCTCGCTCGCTTGTACGCACCAAAGGCGCCCCCGACCTCAATCTGGCACAGAATGGGGTGCGTTGTCGACTTGCGGGCGAGGGTCACGTTCGGGCCCGCAGCAAATATATAATGATCACGCGTCAAATGATCGGGCGGGTTGGCGGCAGCCCATATCCCAAGGAATTACCGTGAACAGCAAAGGCTCGGCAATCTTGAAAATCGATTCCCCCACGCGACTCTCGGTCGAGCTCGGCGATGGCGAATCTTATGCCGTTCATCCCCTGTGGCTGCGCGAGCGCTCGCCCGACGCGTCCAGCATGGACCTGCTGACCGGTCAAAGATTGCACGATCCATCGGATCTCGATCTCGACTTGCGCCTGGTGTCGGTGGAGGAGTCGGCGCCGGGTCAGTTCAAGATCAAGTTCAGCGACGGGCACCAGACCCAATTTTCCGCCAGCGACATTCTCGCCGAGGCGGCCATGCCGCCGGGCGATCTGGATTGTCCGGCCGTGACGGTTTGGGACGGCACGCTGCAGGATCTGCCGCGGGCGAAGTGGCGCAATCGGCCCACCGATGCCGAGCTTCTCGAGTGGAGCGAACGCTTTTTGCAATATGGATTCATCATATTCAGCGGCGTTGCCACCGTCGACCGGGAGGTACTGCGGTCGGCGTCCGTCTTTGGGTTCACTCGCGAAACAAATTTCGGCGCTTTTTTCAACGTGCGCTCCGAGCCCAATGCCAGTGATCTGGCCTACACGTCATTGCATCTGGATCCGCACACGGACAATCCCTATCGATCGCCGGTACCCGGAGTGCAGCTGCTGCATTGTCTTGCCAACGAAACCAGCGGCGGCCTGTCCACGCTGGTTGATGGAATCGCCGTGGGCGAGGCGCTTCGCGCCCGCGATGCGGAGGCATTTCATGTGCTCAGCACCACGCCGGTGCGATTTCGCTATCGCGACTCGGCCACTGAACTGGTTGCCAGCGCGCCTCCGATCGAGCTGGACGTTAGCGGCAAGGTAAAGACGATCCACTTCAGTCCGCGGCTGGATTTTGTTCCTCTGCTACCGCCGACGCAGCTGACCGCCTATTACCGGGCGCGGCGCCTGTTCGACCACATGCTGCGATCGACCGAGTTCGAGATTCGCTTTCTTCTGCACAGTGGCGACCTGGTGATGTTCGACAACTGTCGGTTGCTGCACGGTCGCACGAGTTTCGATCCTGCACAGGGCCTCCGGCACTTGCAGGGCTGCTACATTGACATCGACGGACCACGCAGCCTGTACCGGGTTCTACGCCGGCGTCTGCCATCGAGGAGTGCTTCCACATGACTGCGCTGGTGAGTTTCACGCGGATGGAGGACGGCACCAAAGAGGACTACGAGCTCCTTGACCGTTCAGAACGGGAATATGCGCGGAATCTTCCGAGCAATCTGCTGGCGGCGCTGCAGAAGCTCGATCACTCACTCGACGGCTATCCGGTGAGCCGTCTTGGGCACTCCTTACAGACGGCGAGTCGCGCGATGCGCGATGGTGCGGATGAAGAGCTGATCGTCGCCGCTCTCCTGCATGACATTGGCGATGAGCTGGCGCCGTACAACCACACGGAAATCGCAGCGGGGATTCTCCGGCCTTATGTACGGCCGGAAGTGACCTGGATCGTCGAACAGCATGGGTTGTTTCAAAACTATTACTACGTGCATTTTCGGGGCGGCAATCGTAATGAGCGTGACAAGTTTATTGGACACCCGTGGTACCAAGCATGCAAGGCGTTTTGCGCCAAGTGGGACCAGTGCTCCTTCGACCCCGCTTACCCCACCCTGCCACTGGCAACTTTCGAGCCCTTGGTTCATGAGATATTTTCGCGCAAGCCGCACGATCCGCGATATCTGATCAATACGTAGGAATCACCATGCACAGCTATCTGTTGGCCCCGATAATGGCGCTGGTTCTATGGACGTTTGTCATGTGCGCGTGGCTCTACGCCACGCGCATTCCCGCCATTAGCCGGTTGAAAATCTCACTCGATCCGCAGCTCCCCGCCGAAGAGTTTCACAAGCAGCTGCCGCCCCACGTGCGCTGGAAAGCCGACAACTACAACCATCTCATGGAACAGCCGACCCTTTTCTATGCGGTGACGCTCACACTGGTGCTGCTCGGGGCGGACGGGGGCTTTAACGTTTGTCTGGCATGGCTGTATGTAGGTTTGCGAGTGGTTCACAGCCTCGTGCAGGCCACCATCAATATTATTTTGCTGCGCTTCGCCATCTTCATGACCGCGACACTCGTGCTGCTGCTCATGTCCATACGCGCGGCGCTGATCGTGTTCTAGAAACAAAGGCGGTACTTCTTCGAAGGGGGCGGCATGTCTAAGAAGCCTGCAATGAATGGCGAGCTGCGGCTCGATCGTCGGCAAATTTTGAGTTTGGGCGCAGGTGCCGCCCTGGCCTCCTTGGTCGGCGGCTGGGCGCGGGCGGCAATTGACGCAAGCGCCGTCACGGCGGTGGTGAAAACCAGCAACGGTCCGATAGTCGGCTACGTCACCGACGGCATTCAAACTTTTCGCGGCGTGCGCTACGGCGCACCGCCGCTGGGCGCGCTGCGCTTCATGCCGCCGCGAAAACCGGATCCTTGGAGGAGTCCGGCAGCATGCCTGTATTACCAGCACTCTGCGATGCAGCTGACCACCGGCGGCTCCGCGGTGAGCTACCCGGGGACCATCGGGCCCGCATTGTTTCAGGTCATGGAGGCGCCCGAGGACATCGTGCGGCAAAGCGAGGACTGCCTGTTCCTCAACGTCTGGACTCCGCATCTCTCGGGTGCCAAGCCGCGGCCGGTGATGGTGTGGTTTCATGGCGGCGGATTCAACTATGGTTCCGGCAGCTGGTCGGTCTACGACGGACACAATCTGGCAAAGAACCACGATGTCGTCGTCGTGACGGTCAATCATCGCCTGAACGCATTCGGATACCTGTACCTGGGCGATGCCGGGGATCCCGCATCGGGCAACGTCGGGATGCTGGACTTGGTCGCAGTGCTCGAGTGGGTGCGCGACAACATCGGCGAATTTGGCGGCGATCCGGGCAATGTTACCGTCTTTGGGCAATCTGGCGGCGGCGCCAAGGTTTCGGCCATTCTCGCAATGCCGGCCGCAAAGGGTCTGGTGCATCGCGCCATCATTGAAAGCGGACCGGGTCTGCGCGGTGCCACCAAGGAGGCAGCGCTTAGCGCGACAAAGACCGTGATGAAGACTTTGGGCGTGCTCGATGTCAAGGCGCTGCAAGAGATAGCAGCGGACAAATTGCTGGCAGCCGCAGCCAGCAGCGAAAATCCGGCTGTGCTGCGTTGGGGACCGGTGGTGGATGGCGTGGCTCTGCCGGCGCACCCGTTCGATCCGGTGGCGCCGGCGCAATCGGCGGAAGTACCGGTGATGATCGGCTGCACCAAGGATGAGGCAACCTTGTACAACGTCGGGTTACCTTGGTGGGGCAAGCTCACAGAGTCCGAGCTGGCCGATAAGTTGAAGCCGCAATTCGGTGAGAAGACCGACAAGCTGATTGCGGCCTTCCGCAAGATGCGGCCGACCGACTCGCCGAGCTACCTGTACACGGACGTGGCGAGCGCGGCATTCGCGTTCATGGGTTCGATCACCTTGGCCGAACGCAAGGCCGAGCAGCATGCGGCGCCGGTCTACATGTATATTTGGGAATGGGGCGCCCCGGTCGACAACGGCATCATGCGCGCGCCGCACACGATGGAGATCCCATTCGCATTCGACAATGTCGATAAGGGCCCGATCCTGCTCGGCACGGCCGAATCCACCAAGTCGCTCGGCCGGCAAACCAGCAGCGCGTGGACTGCTTTTGCGCGATCCGGCGACCCTAACAAGGGCAGCGTGGGATTACCGCACTGGCCGCCCTACGATGCGCAAACACGCGCGACCATGATGTTCGATTTGAGGAGTCGCATCGAAGCCGATCCGTACGGCGAAGTGCGCAAAATCATGCGCAGCTGAAAATTGACCCCATGATCGCTGCCACATTTCCAAAGGCAAACGTGTTCTCACCAATGTCCAAATGCGCAGTGCGCGGCATCCTGTTGGCGGCGGGCCTCGCTGCGCAAACCTGGAGCTTCGGCGTCCACGCCCGTGACACAGGGCCGGCCGACATGGTGCTGGTCAGTGGGCAGCTCATCACCGTCGATGCGAAAGACAGCGTGGCGCAGGCGCTCGCGATGCGCCATGGACGAATAATAAGGGTGGGCTCTGATGGAGAAGTACGGCGGTTGATTGGCCCCGAGACCACGGTCATCGATCTGCATGGAAGAGCAGCGACCCCGGGGTCTGATCGACTCTCACGCGCATGTGCTCAACACCGGTTTGGTCGAGCTTTTCGAAATCGACTTGAGCCATGCGGCGAGCATCAGCGAGATCACCGGTGCGCTCGCCAAACGAGTGGCGAAGGCCCGATCGGGTGACTGGGTCGTAGGGTCCGGTTGGGATGAAGGCAAGCTTTTGGAGCGCCGCTATCCAACCGCCGAAGAACTGGATGCGGCGGCGCCGGGCAATCCGGTATGGCTCGAGAACGGCACAGGACATTACGGCGTTGCCAACTCAGCGGCGCTCAAGCTGGCGGGGATTGACGCGAAGACCGCTGCACCGCCGGCCGGCACGATCGAGCACTACGCCGACGGCAGGCCCACCGGTGTGCTTAAGGAGACTGCGGCGGCATTGGTGACCCGGCTCATTCCGGACACGACATTCGAGCAGCGCCGCGAGGCCATCAAGCACATGCTTCATCGCCTGCACGCCGAGGGCATGACGGGCTTTAAGGATCCCAATATTTTTCAATCCGACTGGTCCGCCTATCGCAGTCTCGCCGCCGATGGGGCGCTCGATGCCAATGTCTGCGTCTTGTTCTCGACCGGCAAGACCATGGACGAGGCCGAGGAGACGCTGCGCTGGATACGCGTGGCGCAAGATGACGTGACGGCACTGCCGCACACATCGCTGCGCGTCTGCGGCGCCAAGATCTTCATGGACGGCAGCGGTGCTGCGCCTACCGCCTGGATGTACCAGGAGTGGAACCGAAATCGCACGGAGGTGGCGGTGGGCAATCGCGGCTATCCGCAAATCGATCCGGTCATTTTTCGCCAGCAGGTCCACCTCTTCGTTGACGCCGATGTGGGCATTGGCGTGCACGCGATCGGCGATCGCGCCATCGACTGGGTGGTCGACAGCTTCGCCGAGGCGCTCGCGAAGCACCCGCGCAAAGGCTTGAGGCTCAGCATCATCCACGCCAATACGCCGACCGACCACGCAATCAGTGTTATGGCGGAACTTCAGAAGCGCTATGACTCAGGAATTCCCGAGAGCCAGGCCGGCTTCACCTGGTGGCTAGGCGATATCTACGCCGCCAACCTGGGGCCCGAACGCAGCCTGAGGTTGAATCCGTTTCACAGCTACCTTCAACGGGGAGTGATCTGGGCGGGCGGTTCCGACTCGCCCGTTACCCCGATCGAAGCCCGCTACGGCCTCTGGGCGTCGATCGCTCGCGAGACCTTGAAGGGCAGCTTCGGCAAGACCCCGTTCGGAATTCAGGAGGCCGTCGACATTCATGCCACCCTGCGATCCTATACCGCTTGGGCCGCGCGCCAGATCAGCGCGGACAAGGATGCGGGTTCGCTTGAAGTCGGCAAGTCGGCGGACATCGCGGTCTGGGATCGAAATCCCTTCACGATTCCCGCGGCAGCGTTGAAGGACATGGTTTGTGATATGACCATTTTTCGGGGCCGGATCGTGTTTAGGCGCAACGAGAACGCTGCTCCAAACTAACCGCAGCGGGTGTATGGTATGGCCGGCCGGCACGCGGGTTACAAGAGGAAGCAACGAAAATGTCGGTACTAATCATTGGGCTGGTCCTGTTCCTTGGCATCCATTCGATTTCGATTTTTGTGCCTGGTTTGCGCGAGCGGGTCCGCAGTCGCATGGGCGACGGCCCGTGGAAGGGTGTCTACAGTCTCGTTTCGTTGCTCGGCTTCGTTTTGATCATCTACGGATTTGGATTGGCGCGCCACTCGCCGGTGGTGTTGTACACGCCGCCGACGTGGATGCGGCATGTGACCGCGCTTTTCATGCTGCCAGTGTTTCCGCTGTTGATTGCGGCGTATCTGCCGGGGCGCATCAAGACTGCAACGAAGCATCCGATGTTGGCCGCCGTTAAATTCTGGGCGTTTGCGCATTTGTTGGCCAATGGCATGTTGGCCGACGTGCTGCTGTTCGGCGGTTTTTTGGCGTGGGCGGTGCTGGATCGCATATCCCTAAGGAAGCGGCCGCAGAATCTGCGGACGGCGCCGCCGGGGCGCTTCAACGACGCCATTGCCGTCATCGCGGGGCTGGTGCTGTATGTGATTTTCATCGGCTGGGCGCATGTCCGCCTGTTCGGCGTCTCGCCGCTCGGCTGAGCGTGCGAGCCTGGTGAACCTTGCAGCCTCTCACAGGACTCAAAGCAGCTCGATCTCGATGAAGCGAAACTCGAAAGTGTTGGCGTTGATCACATTGTGCGCGACGCCAGCGGCGCGCGCATAGGACACGCCGGTCTCGAGGTGAACTTCGCGCGCGCCGGCCGGTTCTTCCAATCGCAATACCCCGCTGGTTAGCGGCACGACGACATAGTCATGGGCGTGCACGTGATGACCCGTTTCGGCTCCGCGAGCGAAGCGCCACTCGGTGACGATTACGCGGTCATTTCGGACTTGTACCAGAGACGTGGCTTTCATGGCGTCAACGCTGCACGAAATTGTATGTAGGGTCAGCGGCGCGGACAGCTGCTGTTTCTCGTCGTCACATCGAATTGGACCGGTTTATCGGAGCGCGGAAATATCGCCATTGCGGCGTAGTGTCCCGCTTCCGGCTCGGCCGGGCAGACCACAGGTCCGGTCACGGTGACGTGGACGCGGATTTCGTTGGGCATATCGGTGATGGAATCGAATTTCACCTCATACGGTCCATTTGTCCTGTAGCCGGCATTGGCAATGAGCAAGGTGTACTGCTCGAAATCAACTGTGGGCAGTTCCTCGGGCACCTCCCGCAGATTGCCCACCCAAGTGATCCAATCCCGCGTTGATCGAATCACGGCGTTGGAGTGGCCGTCCGAAATATTCAGATTCGGCGGTACGGTCAGGACTCGGAATTCTATTTTGCCCTCTTGCGCCGCCGCGATCCCCGCTGCGAGCAACGATATGAGCAGTGAAATTCCCAGCAGCCTGAGCGTCTTCGGCTTGCAATTTGTTTGCGGCGCGCGGTGGATGATGTCCATGGTGTTCTCTTTTCCGCCAGTGTGCACCCAAATGCGTTGGGCGGTCAAAATCGCCGCACTCGGGCGAGCGTGGCGCCATCGAACTCGGCGTGAAAAAAATTCTTCAGTGCGTCGAGGAAGATCTGATTGTCCTGCGCAGCATGCGTGAACAGTGTCATCGAGGAGTGAAACTTCAGGTCATCGGGATAGGCGAGAATGTCTTCGATCGACCCTTTCATCGCGGTGATGAGCCGCGTGCACTCCCGCAGACGGGCCCCAAGAATCGGATGATCAAGGTACGCCTTGGCCTCGTCGAGCGACGCAATGGCGTACTTTTGCGACATCGCGCTGCGGCCCAAGCCTTGAATCTGCGGGAAGATGTACCACATCCAATGACTTTGTTTGCGGCCGGCCTTCAGCTCGTTCACTGCCACGGTATACGAGGCGCGCTGGGCGTCGATGAAGCGCTGCAGGTCGTAGGGATCTGAACTCGTCATGTCGACGAAGGCGCGAGTCGAAGCACGAACATGGGCCCGAAGCTTCCCTGTTGAGTCGCAACTCGATCGAACCCCAGCTTTTCGAGAACGCGGCACGAAGCAACGTTAACCTCGTCAACGCTGGCGAGTAGTTGCGTAAATCCTCGGCCGCGCCCATACGCAATCGACGCGCGCGCCATCTCGGTGGCGTAGCCTTTGCCGCTGAAGCGCTGAAACAGCGCGTATACCAGCTGCGGCTCCGGATGGATCGACGCGATTTCCATGAATCCGCAAAATCCGACCAATTCATCCGTCGCGGCGTCGCTAACCAGCCAAAGCCCGACGCCACGCCGCCCGAATAAGCATTGACTTTCCCGCACGCGCTCCTCGCTCCATTCCCGGGGGAACAGATTGCCGTCCATGAGGTAGCGGCGAACATGTTCATCTCGTACGAGGCTATGGAAGCGATCGAGATTCTCAAGCGCCACCGGTGCATATCGCAGCCTGTCGGAAAGCATACGGCAATTTATCACTTGGCGTTTTCGGCCGGTAGCGCGCAATTGCGCAGCCGTGGTCGCGATCAAAACGTGCGGCGCCAAATACTCGAGACAGGTTAAACTGCCGCGCTCTTCATCCCGGGTGACTCGTGTCCGATTCCAAAAGTGCAGTGCTCATACGCCGCCCCCTCGATCTGCGCGCGGCAGCTCTGGTGATCACACTGTGCGTGATCTGGGGTTTTCAGCAGGTCGCGATGAAAGGCGTCGCCGGCAACGCAGCGCCGGTCATGCAGCTTGCGATCCGATTCGGCGGGGCAGCGATTTTCTTCGGCATGTGGGTTTTCATCCGCGAAGGCCGGCACGCGTTCGCCGACGGAAGCCTGCCGAGCGGCTTGCTTTTAGGCCTGATGTTTTCGCTCGAATTCATCTTCGTGGGCGAAGCGCTCGCCCATACCACTGCCGCTCATTCCGTGGTGTTTCTCTACACCGCACCGATTTTTACCGCACTGGGATTGCAATTCCTGCCCGAAGAGCGTCTGAGCCGGCTGCAATGGGCCGGCATCGCCATTGCGTTCATGGGAATCGTCATCGCATTTTTTGGATTCAGCAATCGCCCTGCATTGGAGCTGATCATCGGAGATCTACTTGCGCTGCTCGGGGGAGTGAGTTGGGGTTTGAGCAATGTGGTGTTGCGGCGCGGCCGCATCGGCGGCGCGGCGACGGCCAAGACCGTGCTGTATCAAGTCGCCACGGCCGCAATCGTCCTGGGCGCGTTTGCCGCGCTGACCGGTAACGCGCAAATTGAGCCAACCACGGCAACCATTCTGTCGTTGGTCTTTCAAACGCTGATCGTCGCGATTACGAGCTATCTTGTGTGGTTCTGGCTGCTGCGCCGCTATCTGACCTCGCGCCTGATGCTGCTGTCGCTGCTCACACCGTTATTCGGCGTGATGTTCGGAGCCGCTTTGCTCGGAGATCCCGTCGATCTGCGATTTGCGGTGGGCGCTCTGCTGGTTTTGATGGGTGTTCTGCTCGTCAACCTGCAGCTCATTTTGCGACGCTGACCCGCCCCGTCAACTGCTACCGCGCAGCCAGCAGCTTCAGCGTCGTTGTTTCAATCTGCGACAGCTGCATTCGGTTCCGCTGCGGAGTCGTGTAAAGCGACTGCAACAGAGCTTTATCCCAGGGGGTCATTTCCACGGGCGGCGCGATGTCGGATGCAGAGAACACCTTGAGAATGGTGGGCGCTTCACCCACGTCCTTATCCAAATTGATTTCTGCCAATCCGACGAGGCCGATGTAGTCCACCAACTGGCCAATATTGAGTTTGCTCACTTGCGCGGGGTCGACGACCACGATTGCGGAGCTAATATTCTGCACAACAGTGCGCGTAATGCGGGAGCCCAATATCGAAGGTCCTGCGAAGACAGGGTAGTCGACAAGTCCGCCGCCGGGGTCCGTGCTCGTCGCCAATAGATTGCCGAGCACCACCCCATTTTCGCCGCCCGTTACCGCAGCGTTGTACCAGACTCGGACCGGGCGCGGGTATTCGATAAAGCGCTTGACCGGCGCCACGCCGAATCGCGTGTTGAAGAGCCGCGGATCGTGCCGCCACCACAGCCGCAGGAATCTTTCGGGATTCTTGGCGACGATCACGAATAGATTGGGCTTACAGGTTTCCGAGCCCAGCGGTGCATGCGCGGATCTGGCGATTTGCGAAAGCCGGAGCAAGGCAAATTCACCCACCTCGCGCGGCATTCCCGCGACCAACGGACACACCGGATGATCCCAGCGCAGCAGCGAATCATCGCCATACGGGCGGGTGATGGCGGACGAGACGAAAGTGTCTACCTCGTTTCGTAGCTGTTCCAACTCTCGCGGCGCAGTTACCGTCACCGCAGGTGTGTCGGCGAGCAGCGGCAGCGCGCGCAAAATGAATGCCAGGCTCAGGGCGCCAATCCCCGCCGCCCGGATCTTTGCGATTGCTGCTCGCTTCATGTCATCTCCGCGTTCGTTGTCGGCCTTGGTGACGCATTAACCCTACTCGCGCAGGCATTAGTGGTCAATCTACGGTAACCGACAGACAGACATTATGTGAACGATTTTCACGACAAAAAGTTCAACCTTTTGGAGGAAACCTGTGGCGATTGTGCTACGTGAGAATGTCTGAAAGAATAGCGCCCGAGGAGATGGCATTCCTCCTTGAACCGCCGCCTTTGCGGCTGATGATGCCTACGCTATAACCGGACGGTTGGCGTAGGCATTTGGCGCCGAGTCCGACCTTGTTGTTTAAGGACTGGCCGCTTGAGACCAATCATTGCTATTTTTATCGGTGCGGGCTTGGGCGCATTGCTGCGCTGGGCTGGGCTTGACGCTCAACGGCTATTTCCCGAGCATTCCACCGGGCACGCTCGCCGCCAATCTGATCAACTTTCTCATCCGAGATCGTGGCCCTGTTGCAGCGAGGCCAATCTTTGAGCGCCTGCGGACTTAAATCTATAAGGACGGCACGACTATGAATGGTTCGTTTCTGCGCTTTTACGTGCATGAAGGTCATCGTCATCACCATCAGCTGCTATGGGAATGGCTGATGCAGCAGGCGAATAAACTCGGCATCCGCGGAGGCTCGGCGTTCAAGGCCATGGCCGGATTCGGACGGCACCACGTGCTGCACGAGGCCACCTTTTTCGAACTGGCCGGAACGCTTGCGGTCGAGGTCGAATTCATCGTCACTGATGAGGAAGCACAACGCCTCTTGGCGCTGATTCAAAAGGAGAACATCCGTCTCTTCTACGCCCAGATCCCGGCGCGTTTCGGCGTGATCAATCCCGACGCCGAGGATCCCCCGGCACTGCCATGACCGAGACCTGGCTCCTTGCTGCTCTGTGGTTGGGTCTCGCCCTGGTTGCGACCCTGCTGTCGATCTGGCTTCGCGTGGCCACGGCATTGTCCGAAATCGTGGTCGGGACGGTCGCACAATTGATTATCGGCGCCACCATCGGGACGGCGCTCCTGCACACGGACGACTCCTGGGTCAAATTTCTATCCGGCACAGGCGCCATTGTGCTGACGTTTCTGGCAGGTGCGGAACTGGACCCAGCGGTGTTCCGGATCAAGTGGAAGGAAGCGTGCCTGATCGGTCTGGTGGGTTTTGTGGCGCCTTTTCTTGGATGCACAGCCCTGGCCTACTGGGTGCTGCATTGGGACGTGAGAGCGAGCTGGCTGGCCGGCGTCGCGATGTCCACCACGTCGGTGGCGGTGGTTTACGCGGTCATGCTGGAGTTCGGCCTGAACGTCACAAACTATGGCAAGACGATACTGGCGGCCTGCTTCATAAATGATCTGCTCACGGTTCTCGCATTGGGCTTCATCTTCAGTCCCTTCACCTGGAAAACCGGTGCCTTTTTTGGCGGGGCCACCGCCGCCTGCGTCGTTCTGCCGTTCATCACGCCGCGGTTCTTCAAGCACTACGGCGGCCGGCCCTCCGAACTCGAAGCGAAATTTCTACTGCTGACATTGTTTGGACTTGGCGGCCTGGCCACCTGGTCGGGCAGCGAGGCCGTCTTGCCCGCTTATCTGGTCGGGATGGTGCTGGCCGGCACGGTGGGAAAGGATCACGCGCTCATCCGCCGCTTGCGCACCCTGACATTCGGGTTGCTAACACCGTTTTACTTCATCAGAGCCGGCTCGCTGGTGTCGCTGCCCGCGCTGGCGGCGGCGCCGCTGGGATTTGTAGTCATGCTGCTCGGCAAGATGGTCAGTAAATGCATCGGTGTGTTCCCCGCCACCAAGGTTTTTCGGGCACCAACGCAGGAAGCGGTGTACACAACCCTGTTGATGTCCACGGGGCTGACATTCGGCACGATTTCCGCGCTGTTTGGGCTGTCGCATGAGGTGATCACGCGCGCGCAGTATTCTGCGCTGGTAGCGGCAGTGGTGGCGAGCGCCGTTGTGCCCACCTTGATTGCAAATGCCTTCTTTCTACCGCGACACCTGCTCAAACCCAAGGTTGCAGTGGAACCCGCAGCCGCGCCGACGCCGGCGGACGTTTCCGCAAGGAGGGTCTCATGACGCGCAACATCTTGGTCGGCTATGACGGGTCGGAGGCCGCGGTGCATGCGCTGGCCTTCGCAGCGGATCTGGCTCGCGCGTTCGGTTCAGCGGTGCACGTACTTGCGGTCGTGCGCCCGCCCGAGTTCGGCGGCATGGTTGAGACGGAGGCCGTGATTGAGCAATCGCGCCAGCACTACCACAACGTGCTGCGCGGAGTTCAATCCAAGCACGCGCACGAGCCCTTCAAAACCCACGTTCACATCGCGGTGGGCCATCCGGCAGAGCAAATCGTGCGCTTTGCGGAAGGTCACGACATCGATCACATTGTGGTTGGTCATCGCGGGCATTCCTTGTTTGAGCGCTGGCTGATCGGCTCGGTGGCAAGGCAGGTCATCGCTTACGCGCACTGCGCTGTGACGGTGATCAGGTAACCCACATACTTGGCCCGCTGCGGCTCTGTCGGACCGCGATTTCCGTGTCCGTGCAAATGATTCCCAGGTGCAATCGGGCATCGAGCCAGTATTGCTGCATCTGCAACCGGCGCGCACACTCCTTCGCCCACCCGATTCGTCCGCGCGCCAGGCCGATGAGTTGCCGCTGCATGCGCGGCTCGATCTTTGGGATGCCGTACGCCTGCATGGCGGCCAATAGAAACCCTTGCAGCGTTCGGTTGGGCATTAAGGGCATGCGCACCGGCAGCGCGCCGGCATGCCACGCTCGCATTCGCTCACGCTCGCGCTGGGAATCAATGTCGGCCACCAGCAACGCGCCGGCGATACCACCTCTCAATCCACGCAGATATCCCAGCATCGCTGTCGTCATCCTGGTCGCGTGATCGAGCAACAAGACGCCGGGACTACGATCGGCCACTCGGCGCAGGCGCGCGCGGGCGGCCCGCTTGGACAACCCAGCGACGTCCGTGCGCGGATAGGCTGCAGTGAGCGCTGCGACAATGTCAGGCAATCCGCAAGTACGCGGTGCGAGACCACAGGGGGTGTCGGTTGCCTCAAATTGAACTTGCAGTGCGCTGAGCAATGTCGATTTACCGCTGCCGCGGGGACCATAGAGGATCAAATGTGACCCGACTAGCACGCGGCCGCCGAGTTCTTTGCGAAATGCCTGAATTTCTCGACTTTGGGCGGCCTCAAGTAGAGGGTCAGCCGGCAGTTTCTTCACGCGGACACGGCCAGCTCGGCCGCTGCCAGATCCTCGAGCGCACAGCCGACGCTTTTGAACAGCGTGATTTCTCCGGGGTCGCGACGCCCGCTGACGCTGCCGCGCGCAAGTTCGGAAAGCTCGCCGCGAATGTCTGCGGTCGAGATGAGGCCCGCGGCCAGCGCGTGAACCAATTCTCCGCTGTCGGCAAGAGCGCCGGCGCGCGTATCCACATAAATGGCGGCACGAACCATTGCCTCGTCGTCCGCCTCGCGCATCTGCGGCGTGAACGATCCGATGAGATCGAGATGCTGGCCGGGGCGCAGCCACGCGCCGCGCACCAGCGGCGCCGCAGCGAGCGTCGCGCAGCTCACAATGTCGGCCCAAGCAACGGCGGACTGAAGGTCCTCGACCGCTTCGATGTCATAGTGTTTTCCGGCGAGGCTTTTTGCGACCGCGTCGGCGCGCTCGGGCCGCCGCCCCCAAATGCGCACGCTGCGAATCGGCCGCACCGCGGCATGGTTTTCGATCGCGTGCGGCGCCAAACTGCCAGTCCCTATCATCAGCAGCCGCGAGGCCTCGGGAAGCGCAAGATATCGAGCCGCCAGCGCCGAGGCCGCCGCGGTACGGCGCAGCGTAAGTTCGGCCCCGTCGAGCATCGCGCGCGGCGCGCCGGTAGCCGCATCGAACAATGTGTAGGTGGCATGCACTGCGGGCTTGCCGCGGGTGGAGTTATTCGGAAATACCGTGACGAGCTTGACGCCAATGGTGCCGTTGATTTGCCACGCCGGCATGATGATCAATGCCGCGGCGGCATTCTCCTGATCGCCAACGTCGTAGCGCTGGCGGGCCGGCATTTGGAAGTCGGAGCGGAAGGCACGGTCAAGCGCGTCGATCAACGACTTGGGGCTCAGTCGCGCCGCCAAGCTTTTCGCATCCAGATACAACATCCGATCGGTATTCTCCGGCTAGATGACGTTGAATTCCCGCAACGGCTGCCCGCGGCCATAGCGAGCATACGAGAAGGGCGCCACATCAATAGTACGATACTCGCCGAAGGTGATTAATTCGGCCAGTGCCCTGCCAATTCCCGGTGCGTGCTGCAGGCCGTGGCCGCTGAATCCGCAGGCGAGAATGAAATTCGGCACGGCTTCGCAGGGGCCGACAAAGGCGTTTTGATCGAAGGCGTTATAGTCGTAGTGGCCTACCCAGGCGCTGGTTGCCCGGGCTGCTTCAAACGCAGGGACCCTGTGCGCCAAGGCTGGCCAGGCGAGGTCTTCGAACAGACGATGATCGACCTCGAAGTCATCAGGCTCGACGTTCGGATCCACGCGTGGGCTCGGCCCGCAGAGATATCGATCGCCGTCGGGCCGAAACCACAGCCCGGTGGTATCCACGACCAACGGGCAGTTCCTGATTGCCGCCGGGCTGCGAAATACGAACACCGTCCGCTTGCGCGGATAGACCGGAAGGTCGATGCCCGCATGCGCCGCCAGGATGCGCGACCGAGTGCCCGCCGCATTCACCAGCCAACGACATCGCAGCGTTTCTCCGCCGCCCAGGCGGACACCATCGACGAAGTCAGTACCCCGCATGAGCAGCGAGTCGACCCGATCGCGCAGGTAGCGCACTCCGCGGCGTTCGCTTGCCAAGCGCAGCGCCCGCAGCAGCGCATAGCCGTCAAACCATCCCTCGCCATGCCGAGTATCCGCAGCGGCCGCAAGATCCGCTGCATTTATCCATGGATACCGCAAGGCGAGGGCGGTTGCATCGTACAAATGAGCACTCACGCCGCAGCTGCGCTGTACCTCGATGTTGCGGGTCAAAGCCGCAACGCCCGCGGTGCTGCTCAGCAAAAGATACGTGGATTCTTGGAGACCGACGTCGCCGAGATCCCGGCTGCCGGCAAATCCCCGCGCGCGCAGAAACTCCATCCCGAAAGCTGACAGCGCAATATTGAGGGGTGTCGAGAATTGCTGTCGGATCGAGCTTGCCGAACGGGCGCTGGCCGCGAATGTGTAGGTCGGGTCCGGCTCAACAACGACGAGCGAGCCCGAGAAGGCGGTTTGGTGGGAAAGAAAGTAAGCGATCGCGGAGCCCATCGCTCCGCCGCCCGCGATCAGGACATCCACGGTTTGCATGATGGTAGTTTACGCCGGAGTTTCATTACACTACGGCGATGCCGACCGCCTCGATTCCGGTGATCGATATTGGAGCGCTGTTCGCTGCGCCGTCGCTGCCGCGTGATGCGGCTGATCAGGCGATCATGCGGGCGGCGGAGCAAGCGGGATTTTTCGTCGCGCGCGGCTTACCCAAAGCCATACGGATCGACGCGGCCGCCCGCTCGGAGCTGCTGCGAATATTCGCATTACCGGACAGTGAGATCCGTAAGCTGTGGCGGCGGAAGTTCGATCCTGCACACCCCAATGTGTATCGAGGCTGGTTCCCTTTGCAGACCGGACATCTGACCAGCAAGGAGGGCATCGACCTCGGTCCCGATGTCGCCCACGGCCCGGCGGTGCTGCGCTCCGGCGATCCGCTGTGCGAAGCGACCCCCCTGCCGGCGGCAGAGGCACTGCCGGGTTGGCGCGAGTCGGTCACCGCCTACTATCTTGCCATGGAGCGTGCCAGCGCAGCCTTGATGCGCAGCATTGCCCGCAGTTTGAAGATTCCCAGCGGCTACTTCGATGATTTCTTCAGCAACGGTCTTTCCACGCTGCGACTGATTCGCTACCCAGTGCGCGATGATCTTCAAGAGGCTGGGCAGCGGCACGCCGATTTATGGGTCACCCGCCATGGCACGCGCGCATACATCATGGGAACGCCGCACGTCGACTCCGGATTTCTCACGCTGTTGGCGCAGGACGAAGTCGGCGGTCTGCAGGCCCATCATCTGAATGGACAGTGGCTCGACGTGCCGCCGATCGAGGGCACCTTGGCGGTCAATTTTGGCAAGGTATTGGAGCGCTGGTGCAATGGGCGCATCAAGGCGACCGAACATCGCGTCGTCGGCTCGGGCCGCGAGCGAATGTCGATTCCCTTTTTCTATGAAGCGCGGGTAGACGCAATGATCGAGCCTCTGCCCCTCGACGACGCGGGTTCGTTTGAGCCGTTCCTATACGGCGATCACCTGTGGTCGACGACGACAAAGTTCGTGGAATTTCAAGGGATGGAGGGATTGCGGAGGCCGCGACATGCCGCACATACCCGTGCCTTGACGTTGTGCCCACACCGCCCGCCTTGCGCGGGCTGTCCTCGGTTCGATGAACGCGGCATCGCTCCAGCAGCGCACGGCGCGCTCGATGCGTTGGCGCGCGCCCACGGCCTGCCGGAGGTGGCGGTGATTTCCGGGGCAACCGCCGGGTTTCGTCATCGCGCGCGTCTCGCCATCCGTGGCCGCCTGGGTTCGCCCAAAGTGGGGCTGTTCGAGCTCGATTCCCACCGCGTGGTCCACATCCCCAACTGCAGCGTTCAGCATCCTTTGATCAACCGCGCGGCGGCCATCGTGCGCAGGGCGCTGGTCGATGCTCGAGTGACCTGCTACTCCGACAAGGCCCATTTGGGACTTGCGCGCTATCTGCAAGTGGTGGTGGAGCGCAGTTCGCAAACCGCGCAGGTGGTGATCGTCGCGAACTGCGCTACCCCAGAGCCCTTGGCCGCGTGCTTGGCATTGATCCAGGAGCGGCTTGGATCTGACCTGCACAGCCTGTGGTTCAACGCCAACCTCGAGCGTTCCAATGTCATCCTCGGTCCCGATTTTATAAATTGGTGCGGGCCGGAGAGCGTGGTCGAACGCTTCGGCGGGGCCGCGGTGCACTACCCGCCGGGCGCATTCGGTCAAAGCAATCTCGAGATCGCGCAGCGCATCGTCGGGCACCTGCGCGAACAGATCCCGCCGGGCGCGAGCGTCGCCGAATTCTATGCGGGTGTGGGCGCCATCGGCTTGTCGATCCTCGAATCTGTCCGCGAGATCCGCATGAACGAAGTCAGTCCGCAGGCGCTGAAGGGACTGGAGCTGGGGCTCGCGCGCCTCGAGCCCGCGGATCGGGCCAAAGTATCCGTCGTCCCGGGAGCGGCGGGCGCAGCGTACTCGGCGGCTTCCGGCGCGCAGGTGGTGATCGCCGACCCGCCGCGCAAGGGCCTCGATCCGGAGCTCACCGAACACCTGAGCGAACATCCGCCGGAGCGTTTCTTTTACATAAGCTGTGGACTCGACTCGTTTCTCGCCGACGCTGTCCGGCTGTTGTCGCGCGGCAAGCTGCGTCTCGGTGCGCTCAGCGCCTTCAATTTCCTGCCATTTACCGAGCACGTCGAAACCGTCGCCCGCTTCGAGCGCGTCTGATGTGGGACCTGCCAGCACCTTATCTTGCCTCGGTTGCCGTGCTTGCGGCCGATATCGATGCCTATCAGCACGTCAATAACGCCGTCTACATGACTTGGTTCGACCGCGCCGCCTGGGAGCATTCCGCGGCGCTCGGATTGCCGATCGAGAAATGCCTGCAGCTGGATCGCGGTATGGCGGTTTTGCGCAGCGTGATTTCCTACCTTAAGCCCGCGGTGCTAGGCGACACGATTCGCGTTGCAACCTGGCTGCTGCCCGCCGATGGCAAATTGCGCGTTCGCAGGCGCTTCCAGGTGCGGCGCGAGGCGGGCTGCGTCACTCTCGCCCGCGCCGAAATCGAATATGCCTGCATCGAGTTGTCGAGCGGGCGTCCCGTGCGCTGGCCGCCGGAGTTTCGCGAGCGTTACGTATCGCTCGACGAGGTAGTACGCGCCATCGAGATGCTGACACCTCTGTAAGCCGCTCCCCAAACGATAATTTGCCTGTCACATTTGGCGGCTAAATTATGCGGCGCTTCCGACTAAGCTCAGGGGACCATCATGATCGACTACAATTCTTTGCGCCGCCCGGCGCTGCGCACCGTGCTTGGCCTTGCTCTCCTCGCCGCACTGGCGGGTGTATCCACTCTCAGCCTTGCCGGGGATGATTTTTGGTCCGGGGATTTCGGCGATAGGCCATTTCATCTCGAACATGATTCGCTGCTCATCAGCAGCAGCACCTACGACCGGACCAAAGGCGCGCTTGCTTCGCTAAACATCGGCACCACGCTGCCCAATTCCGCGACGGCGACCACCACCGCGGTCGCGAGCAATATCTACGTCACGGTCTGGAACAATGTAGCGGTCGACGCCAGCTTCGGCGCGACATCGCCGATCGCATTGAGCGACGTCGATGCGCATAGCGGCCGTGTTTTCCACGTGCGTCACGTCCCGGCGGAGGCGGTCGTAACCAGCTTCTCCTCCAAGTCGGAGCTGGGTCTGCACATCGCCAGGGACTGGCGCGGGCCTCATGTCGTGTTTGTCGCCTATGCGGGTGCCGGGGTTGGCGCGATCGACGTATCGAACTCCGATGCCGTCGCCGGACAGGACCCGACCAACCCGGTGACCTTCGCCTTCGGTTTGAATTACGCATTCCCCCGCACGATAGTTTCGATGGACGAGGACGGAGATCTCGCCTACACGCCGACCATCAACTACGGCGGCAACAACGGCCGCTCGGCGCTGCTGGGTCCAAACGGGTTGTACTATTCGGTTGGCAATGCCAATAACGGCAACGCAGCGACATTCGGACCGAGCAACGGCACGAACCCCGACGTCACCGAGACCACCGGCCTCGAGGTCGTCCGCCCGATCGATGCGCATTGGCCGAGCGCGACGATCCCGGCCGGCAACTCAGCCGAGGTCGACCCGCTGCTGCAATTCAAGTTCACCACCAAGGCCGACAAGCCGGGCAAGGATGACAATTACCGTGGGGTAACCGAATACGGCGGCGCGCTCTACTTCACCAAAGGCAGCGGCAGCAACGGTGTGGATACTGTGTATACGGTTGATTCGCTGCCGACGCTGGACAACGCGGCGACCACCACGATTAACATCGTGCCGGGCTTCCCCACCGATTCGGCAAAGGCGAGCGGCGGTGACTTCACGCCATTCGCGGTGTTTTTCGCAAACCCGACCACGATATACGTAACCGATGAGGGCTCAGGCAACGCGACCGACGCGGCGAGCCATGCGGGTCTTCAAAAGTGGAGCCTGGTTGACGGCGTTTGGCAGCTCGATTACGTACTTACCCAGGGTCTGATCGGCGTCGTCGACACGAATCTCACCGGCTACGACGGGCAATATCCCGATGTGACCACGGCTGGTTTGCGCAATCTCACCGGTGTTGTTCAGAGGGATGGCAAGGTGACGCTGTGGGCTACCACCTCGACCTCGAGTACATCGGGAGATCAAGGCGCCGACCCCAACAAAGTGGTGCGGATTACCGACGATCTAGAGGCCACGACTTTGACCGGCAAGGTCGCGGAAGAGTCGTTCAAAACAATCGCGGGGCCGACCTACGGCAAGGTGTATCGCGGTGTCGCGTACGTTGATTAGCAGCCGACGCACATCAACGATCGATTAAACTGTTCACGCGCGCCGCGCCGTGGATGTTCGGCGTCGATTGGGCTGCGTGCCGGGGGCCAAGTCCGCGAGCACCGAGGCCGCGGCCGTCTGAAATCGACGTGCATTGCCGTACGACCGCGCCACCAGCATGGCACCCTCGAGTGCCCCTAGCAGTACCCGTGCCCGCTCTTTCGCCGCCTCCCTGAACGCAAACGTTCCGGCGCGCAGGCCCTCTTCGAGAACGGTGGTGAGCCAACGCTCGTTGGCGTCGAAAAACGCCGTCAGCCCCTCCTGCATGGGCGCCGGCAGCGTCGCATACTCGGCGGCAAGCATTCCACACAGACACATCCGCTCATTGCTCAAGACGGAATCGTAGAGTCCGACATAGCGCTTCAGCTTTTCCGGCGGCGACTTGGTATGCCCGTCAATCGAATCGAGCGCCGCGCCAAACAGACCGTGGTAACGCACGATCAAGGCGCGCCCAAGCTCTGCCTTGGACGGAAAGTGGTAATGCAGGCTTGCCTTGGTCACGCCCAATTCGGCAGCAATATCGGCATAGCTGAAACCGTTATAACCCCTGGTCTGCGCGAGCCGTTCGGCCACATCGAGAATGGCCGTGGCTGCCGGCGTCGGTGGTGCGCTGCGGGATGAAAGCGATTGCGGTTTGGACGATATTTTCATGGCCACTTGATATTAACCTACTAGTAAGTAAACTACCAACACCCGAGCCGGGACATGCCCATAACGAAGGAGTGCCTGCGATGCATAACCACGAACAGAAAACCGAGC
The DNA here is from genome assembly GCA_963787695.1 of uncultured Gammaproteobacteria bacterium. GTDB lineage: Bacteria > Pseudomonadota > Gammaproteobacteria > Steroidobacterales > Steroidobacteraceae > Bog-1198. The sequence goes on along the minus strand of CAWBDX010000002.1, from coordinate 1,416,349 downwards.
ACAAATCATTCAAGAATCCCGAGGAAGTGCGGGATTTCCCCAACGGCAAGGCGGAGATTCTAACGGTCGGCGGCGCCGAAGTGGGCCGGCTGGTCTTCAAGCCCGGTTGGCGCTGGTCCAATGACGTTAAGCCTCTCGCCAAGACCTCGAGCTGCGAGGCCCCGCATTTTCAGTACCACGTGTCGGGAAAACTCGCCATACGCATGGACGATGGGACCGAGTTCGTCGCCGGGCCCGGCGACATCACTTCGCTTCCCAAGGGCCATGATGCGTGGGTCGTCGGCGATGAACCCGCTGTGGTCGTCGACTGGTTCGGCGCCAGCAACTACGCCAAGCGAAGCTAGAGCCGCTGTGAACCTTAAGCGCGCAATCTTGCGCTTCTCGACCAAGGAGTCTTACGATGGCCAGGAAATATGTCGATTGCAGGGAAATTCCCTCGGACAGCAAATGCACGGTCGCAATATCCGCCGACAGCGAAAAGGAACTCATTGAGGTAGCCGTGCAGCATGCGGTCAATGTTCACGGTCACCAGGACACCGCGGAGTTCCGCAAAATGCTGAAACAAGCGATCAAGCAAGGCAGCCCGGCGCCTTGAGCGCCGGCGATCAGCGCAATTCCTTGAGGTAGGCGATGATATCGGCGCGCGCCTGCGCGTCGTCGATCTTGAAGAACATCTTGGTCCCTGGGACCAGCGCGCTGGGGTTGCTGAGCCAGCGGTCCAGCGTGGGTTCATCCCAGGTCAAACCGGAGTTTTTCAAGGCCGCGGTATAGTTGTAGTCGGCAACGCTGCCCGCCGGCCGCCCGACCACGCCGCGATGCTTGGGCCCCAGATCGTTGTCGTCGATGGAATGGCAGGCCAGGCATCCTTGATATAGCGCCTTGCCATGGGCCGAATCGCCGAGCCTGGAGCCCTCTGACGCCAGGCTGGCGGCGGAGATAAAACCGGCCGCCGCGAGCGCGCATGCCACGAAGCCGTGCATCAATGAGTCCTGCTTCATCAAACCGTCCTCACGTTCTGGTACGGTACATGACCTCCGCGGCGTGAGATTTATTCCATCCGTAAAATCAGCGCCTGCGCGCTTCCCATAAAGCCCGATCAGAGATTTGGTGAGTTCGTGGTTCTTGCTTTCACCTTGAAGAATACCGGCAGTGAGACCAAGTACAGCGCGGCGCCGGCGACCCACACCAAACCGGGAAAAGTCGTGCGCGACGCAAAGTAAACTGCGCTGATCGCCAAAGGGCCGGCGATCGAGACCAGGCTGTTCAAACTGGCTAACACCCCTTGCAGCCGTCCCTGGCCTCGAGAGTCGACTTTGCCGGTCATCAGCGACTGCAGTGCGGGCATACCCACACCGCCGAGGCAAAACAGCGGCATCAACGCAAACGCCATCCAGCCTCTTGTGGCGAATGCAATCGCGACGGACGCCGTGCCGTCGGTAATGACGCCGGTGAGCAGGGCGAAACGCTCGCCCCAGCGCTCCGCCATGGGCCCGGCGATGAATGCCTGCGCGATGGCGTGCAGAAAGCCGAAGCACGCTATGGAAATGCCGATCCAGAATGGCGACCAGGCAAATCGATCCGACCCATACAGGACCCAGATTGTGCCGCCCACCTGACCGATCAGAGCGAACACAACATAGATCAACAGAAGCGGCAACAATGGGCGATTCGCAAAAGCCCAGCGAAAGGGTTTCAGGGGATTCAGAAATGACTCTTCAGTATCGGGATGGGCATGCCTTTGGGGTTCGCGAAGAATGAGCAGGGTAACTAAAAATGTCACGCCATTGAGGGCCGCTGCGGCCAGGAATGGTGCTCGTACCCAGATGTCCCCGAGAAGTCCGCCGATCACGGGCCCGGCGATGAAGCCCAGGCCCTGGAACGCGTTCAGCTGACCGAAGCGTCGCGCCCGCTGATCTTCCGATGAGACGTCGGCAATGTAAGCCGATGCCACAGCCAGGCTGGCGCCGGTGATGCCGGCGATGGCCCTGCCCAAGAACAACAGCGCGAGCGACGGCGCCAGCGCCATCAAGAGATAATCGACGGTCGCGCCGGCAAGAGAGAACAGCAGTACCGGCCGCCTGCCGATCCGGTCGCTCCAGATCCCCAAGATCGGCGAAAATATGAATTGCATCAGTGCGTACAAGCTCAAGAATGCGCCGAATCGCCAACCAAGATCCGAGGTGTGCGCGACCTCGCTCAGCAGGCGGGGAATGATGGGCAGGGTGAGTCCAATGCCGGCGAAGTCCAGCGCGACTATTGTCAGAACTACGCCAAGGCCCTGTCTTTTCTGCTCGATGGCGTCCGTCATCGCGAGATTCTAGCGTAGCGACTCGAGACCCGGAGAAAACGCTATAATCCGGAAATGCTGAAGCGCGTCGTCGTGCCGTTGTTGCTGATTGGTTTTTGCTTGCACGCAGCCTCGCAGCGCGCCGGCGCGCAAACGCTTCTGGTCGTCAATCAGGGCGACAAAACTTTAAGTCTCGTGGATCCAAAGTCTGCGACACAAATAGCAGTGGTCGATGAAGGGCTTGTTGGTGTCTGGGGCCACGAGATCGCGGCCTCCCGGGATGGCCGGACCGCGTACATGCCCATATACGGTAGCACCGGAGTTGGCCATCCCGGCATTGATGGGCACGAACTGCTGGTTATCGATCTCAATTCGCGCAAGATTGTTGGCGACGTTGATTTCGGCCACGGGGTTCGGCCGCACCTTCCGGTACTTGATCCTGCATCTGGATTGCTCTATGTGACCACGGAGCTCGACAACAGCATCACCATAATCGATTCCAAGACATGGAAAATCCTGGGCGCAGTGCCTACCGGCCAGGAGCAATCACATATGCTGGTGCTATCACATGACGGGCGGCGCGGCTATACCGCAAATGTTGGACCAGGAACCGTCTCGGTCCTGGATATGGAATCGCGGCACACGCTGGCCGTTATCCCGGTCGCAAAAACTGTGCAGAGGATTTCCATCTCGAATGACGACAAGCTCGTGTTCACATCGGATCAGAGCACGCCGCAGCTTGCCGTGATCGATACTGCGTCGCGCCGGGTGCGCACCTGGGTGCCGCTGCCTGGAACCGGTTACGGAACAGCTCCAACCTTGGACGGCCTCTGGTTGCTGGTCGCGATTCCTTCCACGAATCAGGTGGCGGTCATCGATATGCACACTTTGCGGGTGGCTCGCAGCATCGATGTGCCAAGTACTCCGCAGGAGATCTTGGTGCGCCCCGATGGCAAGGTTGCCTATGTTTCGTGCAACCGCAGCGGCAAAGTTGCGGCCATTGATCTATCGCAATGGAACGTGCAGACGCTGATTGTTGCGGGACAATTCGCGGACGGGCTCGCCTGGGCGCAATGAAGGATTCCCACGGGATTGCCCGAGGCGCGCCGGTTAGCGCTATACGGCGAACTCTTCGATGAGCGAGCGATAGTCTGAAAGGCCCAGGGTCTTGAACCCGGCCTCCTTGCCTTGATCATCGCACCTCCGAACGCGCACCGCGTCCTTGTGATAAGGCTCTGCCTCGAACTTGGCGAGTTCATGCGCGGCCATGGCGCCGCCTTGTAGCTTCAGAGTGATGACCGAGGCAGGACTTAATTTGACGAAATACTCAGGATCCACGGCCAGGAGATAGCGCTTGGCAGGGACGTGCAGGCGCACGGGCTCCGAAATTTCGGGTCCAAAGCGTTTGGCGAGCCAGATTCCGCCGACCTGCTCATGCTGCGCGTCCATGGTCCAGTCGCTGATATCGCTCGGTACATCGTCGATGAGGTGTCCGATGTCATGCAGCAGTGCGGCCAGGATCAGGGCCGGCGGCGCGGCGTCGGCTCGCGCAAAGTAGGCGGCCTGCAGAGCATGCTCGGTCATCGATACGCTCTCGCCGTAGTACGCACTCGAACCGTGTTTTTGAAAGATGGCGAGAATTTCTTCCGCGGCGTTCATGGGGGCACCGCGGGAAATTCGCGGCGCAACAGCGCGGCCTCGCCGAACACGCTATCGCGAGTCAAATAGCAGCCGCGCAGATGGCGCGGATGCCGTCCTGATGAAAACGCCGTGCGGCCGTGCAGGATGCGTTGATTATCGAACACCACGAGATCTGCGTCGCGCAGCCTGCACTGCAAATGAAACCTCGAGTCGCGCAGCAGCGCGGCGAAGCGCCGATAAGCGCCGTAGAACGCGTGCGCCTCGCCTGCAGCCAGCCGCAACGGAGCAATCGAGCGGCTGTTGTAGTGCACGGCGCTTACTTCGCCGCGACAGGACAATTGAATCAGCGGTCTTTCGGCGTACAGCTCCGCGTCCTTGGAACGGTACAGAAAGGGTACCGGCGTCTGCGTCAAGATCGCGAAGGCTTGCGGAGACTCATCGCGCAGGTGCTCCGCCATGGCAAGGCCATCGGCGAACAGACTCTCGCCGCCATCCGGCGACGCGACCAACGCGTGCAACACTTGAAATCCCGGCACCGGTTCGCGATAGGGATTATCGGTGTGCAGTCCCAGGCCAAGATCGGAATACGCCAGATTTTCCGGCTGCGCTACCGAGCGAACGTCGAATACCAGTCCGTAGTTGGTCTCGGAGATTCGACCGACCAGCGCCGCGGCATCCAAAATGCCGTTGTCGTTGGCTGGCGCGCCGCTGAAGAACGCGATGCCGTCTTGCAATAGCCGCTCGAGCCACAACGCGCGCAACGCCCGGTCGTTCTGGGCCGCTGCGAACGCCGCCCACGCGAAGTCGCGCGCGGCGTCGAGATGTGCGCCCTCGAGCCAGCGCCGGCGGGCAAATTCAGGCCGATTCATGGGGCGACTCGGCGCCTGTGCAAGCAGCCATTGAAGATCGAAGGACGCGGTGCGCGCCTCGGTTTCCCATTCAATGGACACCGCGCCGTTGCGGGCTGCCGCGGACCGGATCTTGGGATCCGCCGGCAGATCGGCGATGTCGACGAGCCGCTGTCCGCTGTGAGAATCACGGTCCTCGCGCAGATTGTCCCGCAGCCAGATACTGGCGTATTCGCCTAGAGTCCCGTCGCTCCATTCAATGCAGAGACTGTCGGGATTCGACCAGAGGCGCTTCACCGCGGCAGCGCTATTCACGGCAGATGCTTGCCTCTCGCGGCGGCTTTTGCGCCCATCAAGTACAGATAGCCGGCGCCGAGCGCCGCCAGTGCGCTGACGGCGGCCAGGGCCACGAACACCCCCTGCCAGCCAAAGGCCACCGAGACTCGACCGATGCCCTGGCCGGCGACGACCGCGCCCATATAGCCGACGCCGTCAATGATGCCCGATGAGGCCGCGCCGGCCTGCTTGCCGCCGAAATCGAGTGCGAATGCGCCGCCGAGATACGAATAGGGACCGAGCAGGCAGAAGGCAATGGTGCCGATGGCAAGCAGCGGCAGCAGCGGGCCCGTGGAGCTGGTTCGCACGGTCATCAACACGAGCAGGGCGGCCGCTGTCGCGCCCAGGCCTACAAACATGATCAGCGACCGGCTGTTCGCGCCGAGACGGTCGCTGAGCCAGCCGGTCGCCAGCACGGATACCGCACCGACACCCGGAAACACCGCGCTCATGCGCGCCGCGTTGCTCATGCTATAGCCCAGATATTCCCGCAGATAAGACGGCGTCCAAAAGTTGAAGCTCTCGCGAATTATCGTGCATCCCAAGGACAGCAGGCAAACCAGCAGGAATGCGCGGCTGCGAACCAGGGGCAGCAGCAACTCGCCCAACGATTGCGGCCGCGATTCGGAGGCTGCAAACAGATTGAGAGGATTGGGCTTCGCCTCGAGGAAACCCGCATCGAGGCGCGACTCGCGCAGAAAAATGAAATTGAGCACCAGCAGCAGCGCGACGACCGCAGCGGCGAAATAAAACAGGATGCGCCAGCCGAAGCCATGCTCGATCAGCATTCCCATCCACTGCCGTGCCGCTGCATCGCCAACGAGGTAGCTGATGCTCAAGATGCCAATGATCATTCCATAAGAGGAAAAGTCGAACCATTTCGACGAGACCTTGATCAGTCCCGCCCAAGAGATCGACTGCGTCAGGCGGTTGCCGATCCACGCTATGGTGAATACCGGCAGGCTCAAGCCCGACGCGAACATCAGCGTGAACGCGGCCGCGCCGCCCAAGCCGATGAGAAAATTGATGCGGCCGCCCCAGAAGTCGCCCAATCCGGTCAGGAAAAGTTTGCCGAGAGCGTAGGCCAGCACGCCAAAGGATGCTATGGACCCCATGCGAATGATGGCATCGGTATGGCTGACTCCATGCTTGACCAGTTCTTCGACCAAAAGCGGCGTGGCAACCGAAAGGTCGGCGCGGCAGAAATACAGCGCGCCGTAGCCGCCAAACAGCAGCAGCACGACGATGGTTTGACGCATCCGCAGGGATCGGGTTCGCGCGCGGTCCTTAGATGCAGCCGGGCCGACCGCGCCTAGAATGGCTTCAGGCGCTTCCTTTATATGCTTCGGCATCCCAGAATTGTACTCTCAAGGATTAATGGAATTGACAATGTGACAAGCGAGGTTGAAGAGCGAATCCATCGGGCGTTGCAATGGCACCCGCTCGAGCGGATCGAAAATGGCTACCGGTTGATACACCCGGCGGCGGCGGGTGTCAGCATCTTGCGGCTGCTGCCGGGCAACGTCGCTAGCGATGGATCGCAGGTCGCTGCAATTGCCGAAATAGTTGCTGAATACAATACGTCGGGGCTTCCCGCGTTTCATGCGACCGGGGTACAGAGACTCAACGCCATGGCGGTTCACGGCGCCTATCATCTGCGGAACGGACGCCTGCGGCAGACAGCCCAATACACGATCTATGCCAACGAACCATCGGCGCACCTCGCCGCGCAGACCATTCTGAGCGCTTTTGGCGCGCAGCTGCCGCTCGGGCGATCCGTTGCGTTGGCGACAACATCCGCGGAAAGTTTGGAGCAGCAGCGGCTGCATCATGCGATGCCGCGCCAATGGCAGCAGCCGCTGGATGAGCAGTCGCTGCAAGCAGCGCGAGCGATGTTTCAGGAACGCGGTTTGGCGGCATCGAACAACGCCATCGCTTTCTGGACCGAATTCCCGATGAGCGGCGATTGCCCCTCGCGATCAATAGATCCGCAAGCCGATACCGCCTTGCTGCAGGTCAACGTGGCAACTCCGCATCCAATTGCCGGCGCCGGATATCTTGCGACAATTTCGCTACCGCTGTCCGAAGCCCCTCCCAATGCCGCAGAGGTCTGCCGCCGGCTCAATGCGCTGGAGCTCAAACAACCGGATTTCGTACCCCGGCTCGGTGCCTGGGGCCTTCACGGGTCAAACGATTTGCCCGGGTATAGCTGCTTCATACCTTGCGCAGAGCCCACCGAGGATTTGCACAAGACCATCATGTGGTGGTGCGTGCTGCGCGCCGGCTGGCTCAGGACACGATTTTGGATTGCCAAAGCGGGCCTTGATCTTCCTGCGCTGCTAAATGGGTGACGGAGTGAAGCTCTGGCACTGCAAAGGCTCGCGCTCGCTTCGCCCGCTGTGGGCGCTGGAGGAACTCCGCTTGCCGTACGTGCTGGAAACCCTGCGTTTCCCACCGCGTGTCGAACACAAGGATTTTCTGCGCATCAACGTGCTGGGTACGGTGCCCTATTTCACGGATGGCGAAATTCGCATGACGGAGTCCTCGGCAATCTGCCTTTACTTGGTCGAGAAATATCGGCGCCATGAATTCGGGCTGCAGCCGGAGCATCCGGAATACGCGGACTATTTGAACTGGCTGTTTCATAGCGATGCGACATTGACTTTCCCACAGACGCTGGTGCTGCGCTACAGTCAATTGGAATCCGAGGATCGCCGGCAACCGCAGGTCGCAGCGGACTATCGCCGTTGGTACTTAGCAAGGCTGCGCCTGCTCGATTCCCACATCAAGACACGGGAATATCTCTGCGACAACCGCTTCACGATCGCCGACATCGCGATCGGCTTCGCGCTGTACCTGGGCGAATTGCTGAACATCAGCGAGGAGTACACGCCCGCGGTCGGCGCCTACCTGACCCGGCTTAAGGCCCGGCCGGCATTCACGCGCGCCGTTGCCCTGGGGTAACCAACGCGAGCGCGGCGAGTTGCGCGCGCGAACTTTCCGGCCGAGAATGCAGATGGCTTCACTTTGACAAAAACAGGCCGGTAATGAATTTACGGCGCCGCGTTCCTACGATTTCAATACTGGTTGCCGCCGTGATTGCGCCGCCGAGCATGGCGATCACGTCCGCGAGAAACGCACTGAGTGGAACGTGCCCGGCAGGATATCAGGTCAAAGCGGGCCTCAATGTGGATTTCCCCAGCGACGGCAAAATGCGTGCGTTCGTGGTTACACCTCCCGCGGACTTACGCAAGCCCGTGCCCGTTTGGGTCTCGTTGACCGGTTCGGTGGAGTCGACCAACGATAATCTCCATGTTGCACGCAGCGGGGCGAACGCGTTGCTTGCTGGCAATGGCTTCATGGTCATTGGTCCGGTTCGCGATTGCGCCAATCAGGATGCAGACCTGCGCGCCGGGATCTGCAACGGTCCAGGCATTGACGGCTGGAATTGGCGGCCATGGACTGAAGGGCGCGCGGGTAATGCGAACGGAGATAAATTCAAGAGCGACGAGGGACCCGATTCGCGATTCCTCATTGCTGCTGTGAAATGCGTGGCGACGCAATTTCCGCTGGATTCGCGCCGGCTTTTCGTCGGTGGCATCTCCTCGGGGGGCACCATGAGCAATCGCGCGCTGACGTTCCGGTCCGACTTTTGGGCCGGGGGTCTGCCGATTTCGGGAGAATGGTATGTGACGCAGGATGATGGGACCGCGCTCTCCTTCAACGCGGCGCGAGCCGCGGTTCAGGCGAATCCGGGTAAAATGTTTCAAGGCCGCGTGGCACCTTTCCCGTTGCGGACCAAACTCGACCCGATGATCGTCATCGTCGTCTGGGGCGGAGAAAACGACCTGTGGAAATGCTCCGGGATCCTATGCGCCGACTACCGACCGTCGACGCAGGCTGCTGCGAATTATTTCAGTTCGATTGCGGATGTTGTCGAAATCTCGTGCTCGAGCAGCCACGGCCACATGTGGCCTCAAATCAACACTCAGGCGTTCAATCTGTGGGCATTGACCACGCTGGCATCGCATCCCAAGGGCACTCCGGCATCGAAATTCAAGCTAACGCCGCCACCCGAGGGCTACAGCTGTAAAACGGGTCCGTACACAGACCACTACTAACAGCGCGTCGAAGACTGCTAATCTTATAACCGGGAAAGCACCACGCCAGCGGAGGGAAATATGAACTTTACGGACGCGATAAAAACCTGTTTTAACAAATACGTGGATTTCGACGGCTGCGCATCAAGGCCTGAATTTTGGTGGTGGGTGCTGTTTACCTTCGTTGCCTCGGCCGCTCTGCGAACCGTCAGCTGGAACCTGTCGGCGTTGTTCTCGCTGGCGACCTGTCTGCCGAGCATTGCCGTGACTGCGCGGCGACTGCACGATACCGATCGCAGCGGCTGGCTGCAGCTGCTCTGGTTCATTCCGATTATCGGCTGGATTCTGTTGATCATTTGGTGCGCTGAAGCTGGAAAACCCAATCGATTCGGCTCGGCACCGGGGCCTGCTGCAGCCTGATGCGGCCAGCAGCGCGGACTACGAAACTCATGAGGAAGTAAGTATGTGCGAACATGACGATCTGGATGAATTTGCGCGGCGCTCGAGCGACGTGACGCGCAGGCAATTTGGCGCAATGGCACTGGGTGCGGGTTTGGCGGCGGTGTGGCCGAAGCTTGCCAATGCCATGGAGACCAAGGGAGCGGATGTCGAAATAAAGACCCCGGACGGAACTTGCGATGCCTATTTCGTGCATCCGGTGAAGGGCAAATTTCCCGGCGTGCTCATCTGGCCGGATATCTTCGGCTTGCGCCCGACCTTCAAGCAAATGGCCACGCGGCTCGCCGAGTCCGGCTATTCGGTGCTTGTCATCAATCCCTTCTACCGCACCAAGAAAGCGCCGACCGCGCCGGATCATCCGGATTTCAATGATCCCCCGACGCGCCAGGCACTCATGACTCTCGCGGGTACCTTAAATCCCACGACCGCGGGGACCGATGCCAAGGCATTTGTCGCGTTTCTGGACAGCCAGCCTGCCGTCGACAAGAAACGCAAGATGGGCACCACCGGATACTGCATGGGCGGGCCCTTCGTGCTGCAGACGGCCGCGACTTTTCCGGACCGCATCGGCGCAGGCGCCACATTTCACGGCGGCGGTCTCGTTACCGACAAGCCGGATAGTCCGCATCTCTTGATCCCCAAGATGAAGGCGCATTATTTGATTGCGATTGCCGAAAACGACGACATGCGGCAGCCGGAAGCCAAGACTGTGCTGCGCGATTCCTTTGCCAAAGCACAATTGCCGGCGGAAATCGAAGTCTATGCAGGCACACTGCACGGCTGGTGCCCGCCTGACGCGCAGGTTTACAACCACGATCAGGCGGAGAAAGCCTGGAGCCGGATGCTGGTGCTGTTCAGCAGTTCGCTCGCTTAGAGCCTGCTTCTCTCTGCAGCCTTCGCGGGCAAACCGAATCCGAGAGATTGGTCGCGGTTTTAGGGTGCAAAGCAGCGGTACATTCCGCGTGTACGTCCCCGCGGAGGGTATCGCATGCGCGCCTTCATATCTCTTCTCTTCGCCTTGACGTTGTTACTACCATTCGCAGCGGCGACGTGCGCGGACTTCGGTCCCATCTCGATCACGCTGCCGCAGGGATTTGATGGGCCCATCGGCGGCGGAAAAGGCAGTGCAAAGACGGCCGCTTGGATTAGACGCCACGCCGACGCCCAAGGGGGGACGCTGCTGCAAGTGACGACTTATGATGGCGGGCCGGACTTGCGAAGCATTGGTTGGCAGGCTCGAGCCCAGAGCGCAAAGAAATATCTATTGGAATTCATCGCCGGCGTCGCGCAACAGCGCGAAAATTTCCAACTGGGGGAGGTCGAATCCCTTTCCCTGGCCGGCGAGCCGGCGGCCCGAGTAAGATGGACAGGGACCGTCGGCAGCGCAACGGCGATTGGGGTGATGTACTGCGTCCTCCTCGACACTTCCATCGTGAGTTTTCACACCCAAGACGCGGGATCGGAAATCACGGATGCGATGAAAAGCGCGATGGCAGCCATCGAAAGCATGAAGGTTCAACCGCAGCGTCTACTGGGCAGGTGAGCCCTGCTGATGATACGGCCTCATCCGCCGCATGCCCTGCTCGATCTGGCTGTAGCCCTGCTGCTGTTCTGGGGTTAGCAGTGCGTTGATCTTGGCGTCGCTGTCCTTCATGATGCTTTGCACCTGGCTCGTTCTCTGCTGCGGCGGCAGAGAGGCATCATTGCGGAGCGCTTGAATCTTCTGCTGGCGCTCGGTGATGATGGGCAGGATTTGCGATTTCTGTTCGTCGCTGAGCGAAAGTCGCTTGCCGAGCATCTCCACTACTTCAGTGGGACTGTGTTGGGGCGCGGCCGGCGCCGCGCCGGGGGCTTGCGTCTGGGACGGGGATTGAGCGTGAGCCGACATCGCGGCTGCGCCGCCCAGCAGAATTACCAACACAACAAGCGGTTTCATGAGTGTCTCCTGCAAGAGTTTGGGAAAATCGCCACGGGCGCCGCTAGGATTTAGGATCTAGGCTACACAGATTAGTTCAACTAGCGACGGCCTTATTGTGCATGCAGCGCCTTGGTAACCGCCGCGAAATACGCGTTGCTGATCTCGTAGTACTTGGGCTCATCCGCCTGCGGCCACGCGCTCGAGGTAACGATGATGAGATCCTCACCGGGGTTGATGAAAATTGCCTGACCGAATATGCCGATGGCTTCGTAGACGCCGTCGGCATAAATCCACCATTGAAAACCATAGCCGGGCGCCTGCTGCCGGGTTGCCTGCGCAATCCAATCATCCGGGAGTATGCTGGTCTCTCCGATCTTGCCGCCACGCATGAAGAACAATCCAAAGCGTCCATAGTCCCTGAGCGTCATTGAAATGCAGCAGCCGCCGAGCTCTTCGCCCGCGCGATCCGTCATCCACACCGCATCTCTTTCCATCCCGAATTTGGACCAGATCTTCTCTGAAAGATAATCAGCAGGATGCTGGTGCGTGGCGCGCGCGAGCAACACGCCGATCAGATCGGATTCTCCGGTCTTGTACACCCACTTGATGCCGGGAGAAGCTTCCCGGGGGAGTTTTGCCATGTAGGCGACGATCGGATTTTCCCCATCCGGCCCCGGCGTGCCCAGGGCAAATTGGTTTACATCGGATTTCGGATCGGCATAATCTTCGTTCCATTTTGCGCCGCTGGTCATCGTGAGCAGATGCCGGATCGTGACTCCCTCGTAGGCGCTGGCCTTCAGTCCCGGCAAGTAGTCGGTGACCTGGGCATCCAGTCCCTTGATATAGCCGTCCTTGATAGCAACGCCGATCAGCGTCGAGGTGACCGATTTTCCCACCGAAAATGAAGTCCATCGATCATGCGCGGTTTCTCCCAATCCATAACGCTCGAGCACGATCTTGCCGTGCTTGATCACGAGCAATCCGGCGACATTGTTCGCCCGCATGAATTTCGCCGTGTTCCAATCCGCGCCCTGATACTGATATTGCACCTCGGCATCCAGGGGCTTGACGATCAACGGGAAAACCTTCGGGCCGCGCTTGACGATCCGCGTGGGAAAGATTTTCTCGATATTTCGATAGCCGACGCGCTGTTGCGCCGGGGTCCAGAACAGGAACCCTGTTTGCGGCGGCAGTGCCTCGCCGCCGCTTGCGGTCGTGGCAGCCGCGATGGCGCACAGCAATGCCGTTCGGGCAAGCTTCGCGGCTGCCGGGCGGGGGTATTGAGTCATCAGGCACCTTTGCACTTTTATCTGCCTGCGGCAAGAATAAACCACCCGATCGCGCGACATCCTATCGAAAGGGCGCGATCGGCCCGATACGCCAGGCGCAGCAACCTCATGAAATGCGAATTATCACCTGAGATACTCGCTTACTACCAACGGGCGCCGGAGCGCGAGCGCCTCCAGGCCGGAGCCTCGCAACTGGAATTTGCACGGACCAAGGAAATAATCAGCCGCTGGATCAATGATGCGCCGGCAGTGGTCATCGATGTGGGCGGCGGTCCTGGGGCCTACGCAGCCTGGCTCGCGGAATTGGGCTACGAGGTTCACCTGGTGGACCCGGTTCCACAGTTGGTTGCTCATGCCCGTGCGTTGCGCAATGTTCGCGGCAGACAAATCGAAAGTTGCACGCAAGGAGACGCTCGAGCGTTGAACAGAGCCGACCGGTCCGCTGAGGTCGTGCTCCTTCTCGGACCGCTTTATCACATCATCGACGCCGGGGAGCGCCAACGGGCGCTCAAAGAGGCGTATCGGGTCCTGGCCCCTGGGGGTCTGCTGTTCGCCGCCGCAATCTCGCGCTTCGCGTCCGTTCTTGACGGGCTGAGCCGCGATCTGTTCGCGGATCCAGAGTTCGGGCGAATCGTACAGCGCGACCTGCACGCCGGTGTCCACGAAAACCGCACTGAAAAATTGGACTACTTCACGACCGCGTACTTCCACCGGCCTGAGGAGCTCAAATCGGAAGTGACGGCTGCAGGATTTTCGAACGTATCGGTGCTCGGTATCGAAGGACCCGGTTGGCTGGTTGCCGACTTCGAGGCAGGATGGCGCGATCCACGCCGCCGTGAAGATCTGCTGCGTTGTGCTCGCGCACTCGAGGCGGAGCCGTCAATTCAAGCGGTGAGCGCGCACCTGCTTGCGATCGGGCGTCGCAACCAGGAATAACCGCGGCGAAAGATGGCAACCTCTGGAAGCGATAATACGAGCCGATTTCGGCTAAATCCCCCGATGCAACTTTTGGCGTCCAGCCGTGTTTTGTCTGTACTCGAAAATGCTCGGAGCCAAGAAATGCGCAAAATTATTGCTGCTATCGCCATCGCGACGCCCCTCGCCATGCTGCCTTGCATTGCAGGCGCCAAAGGCTGTTTGAAGGGCGCGGCGGTCGGCGGCGTGGTGGGCCACGTGGCCGGCCATCACGCCGTGGTCGGAGCGGCCGCAGGATGCATCATCGAGCACCACCGGGAGAAAATGAAGGATAAGGCGGCCAAGCAAAATAGCGCATCTCAAGACAGAACCGCCGGCGTTGCAACCCCAGCCCCCGGTCAGTAGTTCATTCCGTAGCCCGCGACATTGCCGACGCTGATCAGCGCTCTGCCGTTGGTCGTCGCAAGCTGTCGAACATCGAGAACACCCACGGCCGCGCAGCCAATAAGAAGCCCATGCTGCGCTTCTCGCGGGCAGGCAGCGAGCGGTCCAATTCGGCCAGGTCGCGAAACTCCGCGGCCAAGCGATCGAGCTTGCGCATCAGCACTTGACACGATGCATCCGACATCTCGGCAGAGCGAAAATGCATCGCCTCGAATGGTGCACTAAAGGTCGATTGCAGATATTCTTGGCGGACTTTGGCCTCGTAGAGACGCCACATCGGCCCATCGTGTCTCCAGGTGATCGACGAGCTGGTGCGTGCCCGGGCACGCATCTTTGCGCGCAGCTCGACCAATCCGAAGGAGTGCAACTTAACCATCCAGCGGCGTACCTTGATTTCCTCAACGCCCAGTTCCTTGCAGATCTCGAGACCGGTGCGGCCATTGGCGATCAAGTAATAGCAAGCAAGCAGATTCGGATCTGCCGCAAGCGCCGACTCCTGTTCCAGGGAGACGGATTCGGTTGCCTCTGCCGTCTGTTCTCCTGAGAGTCGCGCGATCTCCTGGATGCTGACATCGAGCGCCTGGCAGATCTGCTCCAGCCGCGCAAGACTCAAGGATGACTGCGAGAAAATTCGCTTGATCGACACCTCGCTTAGATTTATCCGCCCCGCCAACTCCTTGTAGGTGATCGCGCGCGCTTTCATCAGGCGCTTCAGGCCCACGATGATGCGGGCCGCTTCGCCAGCAACCGCTACTCGCATGCCGTTCTCCCTGTCAGCATCGGTATCTTGATATGATACGTTTTCATTTGGTATAGCATTGTGCCTGAGTAATCGATCCGCCGGTTAGTGTGGAATCGCACTGGCATAGGCGCAATGACCCGCGCCCGGGTATCGTCTCGCAGGACTTCGGGTATCACTTTTCTATACGATACCTTGCACAAAGCCCGCGCCTTGTATGCGGCGGGTCGAGAGGTTGCATGAAGACGCGAACGAAAGTCCTCACCGCGGCATTGGCGGTTGTGGCGCTCATCATCGGTGTTGCCGTTGCCACGAGCTGGGCGCCAGACCAGCCGGTCTCGGTGCTCGCGGCGCGCTGGGCGCCGCCGCCGTCCAAGTTCCTGCAAATCGCGGGAATGAACGTGCATCTGCGCGACGAAGGGCCGTCCGACGATCCCATGCCCATCATCCTGATTCACGGCACCTCGGCCAGCCTGCATACCTGGGAAGGCTGGGCCAGTGCATTGCGCAGCCGGCACCGCGTGATTTCTTTCGATCTGCCGGGATTTGGTCTTACGGGTCCTGCGCCCTCCGGCGACTACAGCGCGGATGCCAACGTGCGCTTCATGCGTGCGCTTTTGGACCGGCTGGACATCCAGCATTGCGTGCTTGCCGGCAATTCGCTCGGCGGTAATATCGCCTTGGAGACCGCATATGCCTTGCCGGACCGGGTCGACGAGTTGGTGCTGGTCGATTCGGGCGGCTATCCGACCGTGTCGACATCGGTTCCCATCGGCTTTCGCGTGGCGCGGATTCCCGGGCTTAATCGGCTGATGCAGAGCATTTTGCCCCGCGGCCTCATCGAGTCGAGTTTGCGCAACGTGTATGGCGACCCGGCGAAGGTAACTCCGGCGCTGGTCGACCGCTATTTCGACATGACGCTGCGCGAAGGAAATCGCAGCGCGCTGCTACAGCGCTTTGGACAAACCAACTTTGCGAGCCAATCCAGCCGGATTGCCACGCTGAAACTGCCGACGCTCATCATTTGGGGCGGCCGCGACCGCCTGATTCCGCCCGAAAACGCCGAACATTTTCATCGCGATATCGTCGGCAGCCGTCTCGTTGTATTCGCCGATCTCGGGCATGTGCCGCAGGAAGAAGACCCGGCGCGAACCGTAGCCGCACTGGAGAATTTCCTCGACACCGCGGGCAAGTGACGATGCGCGCTCAAGTGCCGGCAG
Organism: uncultured Gammaproteobacteria bacterium; assembly: GCA_963787695.1. Lineage (GTDB taxonomy): Bacteria > Pseudomonadota > Gammaproteobacteria > Steroidobacterales > Steroidobacteraceae > Bog-1198. The sequence goes on along the minus strand of CAWBDX010000002.1, from coordinate 1,400,153 downwards.
GGGAGGCGGCCGCCGGTACTTCCCGCGCATTCGCGGGCTTCGCCGGCATCGCTGCGAATGACTCGAACTTTAGATTGATCACGGATCCTGATTCCTGATGGGGGACGCAGGTCGTTTGACTATCGACGTTTCGCGTCGCGAACATCGGCAGCAAGTGCGAACGAAACTGCTCGATGAGCTCACAGTCGCCGGTGCCGAGTTGCCGCGGCGAGCGGACCGCGAATTTGACGGGGCGCCAGGTGCCGCTTACCGGCGTGCCATCGGAGCTCGAGTCTGCGCCCACGGGCGCCAAGGTATAAAAGGTCAGATTCGCCTGTGCAAATTTGTCGGGCCGTCCCCAACCCCGCGAGCAGACGCCCGGCTGGGACTTCGAATCCGAACGCGCTCCGGCGGCGATCAACAGGACTTTAACCTTGTCGGCAAGCCCATCGCAGGAGTAGGTGGTCGTAAAGCCCATAAATTGAAAGGTATAGACATGTTTCTGCCAGATGCCGGGGTCCGGAGACGCCGAGGTATCGCCCGCGTACGCGATATTCCAAGCAGCGGCGCCGCACAACAGCAGCGCACCGCTGACGATCAGCATCCGAAGCGATTTCATGTACTCATCCTTCCCGACATGGGCAGTGGCAACGACCAGGTGATCGACGCTGGTCCGACAGAATCTGCGCCACAGTATAGAACTGCCGCGAGCGCTTCGTCATGCGGCGGCGCGCGGGGCGCCCGCACGCCGGACATGGCGCCCTAGGTGTTCGCGGCGCGGTTCTCCGCGAAGGTCAGGGTAACGAAGCGCTTGGCTTCGGCCTCGCCCAGCTTCTTCTGCGCGCGAATCTCGTTCACGAGCTCGAGCGCCGTCTTCGAACAGGGCGGCAGTTCGGCATCGCTGGCGTTAAGCGGCGTGATGCGCTCGCCCCAGCGAATCAAATGCGCGGAAAGTGTCAGGCCGCCGCCAAAAGCAGGCATCAGCACCAGGCTGCCGGGCGGCACGCGGCCTTCCTCCACCGCCTCCACCAGCGCGACCGGCGCCGTGGCCGCGCTCATATTGCCGTATTTCTGCACGGTCAAAAAAACCTTTTCCGGCCCGGCCCCCGCGCGTTTTGCGACAGCGTCGATGATGCGCAGGTTTGCTTGATGCGGCACCACCAGGGCGATGTCATGCATCGTTACGCCGGCACGGCGCATCACGTCGAGGCTGGCGTCGCTCATGCCTTGCACCGCCTTGCGAAAGATTTCCTGACCGTCGAAATCCCAGCTGGGTTTGGCCGAACTGCACCCCCAAGTTGGCGTACATGGTGCCCATGCCGCGCACGCGCAGAATCTGACGCGAGTCGGCATAGCACTGCAGCTTCTCGGCGATGACCCCGGTCTCGTGCTCCGAGGCCTGCAGCACCATGGCCGCTGCGCCGTCGCCGAACAGTACAGCGACATTGCGATTGTCCCAGTCCATGTACTGAGAGATCAGTTCGACGCCAATCACGAGCGCATTCTTGACCATGCCGCTTTTGATCATCGACGAGCCGATCGAAAGGCCATACATGAAGCTGGTGCATGCCGTATTGACATCGAATGAGGCAGCGTGGGCCGCTCCGATGCGCTGCTGCACTCCGGAGGCGCTATTGGGTACCGTCTCGTCATTGCTGCAGCTGCCGTAGATTACTAGCTCGATGTCTTCGCCGCGCATACCGGCGCAGGCGAGGGCGCGGAGCGACGCGGTGATGGCAAGCTCGATGCCCGGTACGTGGGAGATGCGCCTCTCCTTCATACCGGTCCGCGACGTTATCCACTGATCGTCCGTGGGCAGGAATGTGGCCAAGTCCTGATTCGTAAGGATGGACGGTGGCAGGCACTTGCCCCAGCCGACGATTGCAGCATGAGTCACGGCAACTCCCCAAGGGCAAATACTTGTGCCGGCCATTGTCGCCGATATGAGCGCCGCACGCACGCCTGGCCGCAGGCTTGGGGTGGGGAGGTGCGGCCGTACTGCGCTGCGCTAACTGCAATCAGCCGAATTCGAGCTTGGCGATGTCCTAGGTTTGCGCCGCTGCCGCAGCGTCATCCGTACCCGGCAAACGCAGCTTGGCTTCACTGCGCGCTAGCAGCGCGCGATCGTCTTCCTGCCAAGGGTGAAAGCCGGGGCGGAAGAACGCCAGCCACGCCGGAAATATTTGCCGCAACAGACCGGGATAAATCAAAAGATACCAGAAGGTCCGCAGCCAGGTGGTCGGCTTGTTGATGCCGTCCTGATCGAAGAAGTGAGCCATGTTGCGCACGCGCGCCCTCAGGAATTGGTTGGTTGACTGCAGCATCACCAGGCTGCGGAATTTCCAGCGCTTGAACGAAGACAGGTTCTTGGTGGCCGCCAGAAATGCGTCGAAGGCGACGGCCTTGTGCTCTATCTCTTCGATGGCATGCCATTTCCATAGCCGCGCGGCATCGCTGGTTGCACCTTTGAAGTGGCGATCGCTCTTGAGCGCCGCGTGCGCGATGATAGCGGTGAAGTGCTCCAGTGCCACGGTGGTGGCGAGGTTGATCAGCGGCGGAAATTCCCTTGCTTTTGCCAGCTGCTCGGCCAGATCGGCTTCGATCGACTCGACTTCGTATCCTGCCTCGTGAATTTGCTTGTTGAAATGGATGTGTTCGCGGCTGTGCGCGGCTTCCTGCTTGATGAAGGCGTCGATTTGCGCTTGCTGGTCCGCGGGCGCCGCATCGCGAAACTTCCTCACGCTATCGATGAAGAATGCCTCGCCAAGCGGGAAAGCCACCGACATGCCGTTATAAAACGCGGTCGCGACCGGATCGCCGCCGTTCCACCAACGCATCATCGCTTGCCCGCGTCCGATCATGAGGTTGCGCGGGTGGATGACGAGATCGGCCGGGGTAAAAGACGCGTGTTCCATGGACAGGGCTCCTGTGGGAGCCTCGCACACTAGCCGTTATTTATGCATCCGTCAATATATTATTGATGGGCCCATAAATTGTTAATTGCGCAGCGCCGCAAGCGCCTCCGCGAAATACCGCCGCCGCGCGGCCGCAGAAGCGCCCAACACATCGTCAAGCAAGGGGCCGACGGATGATTCCGCATAGGCGCCAAAGGACACGATGAGCGCCGCCCTGGCGATGCGCCGCGCCTCGGTCTTGGAGCGGCCTCGTGAGCGCCCGGCGATGAATTCGGTGAGCAGCTTGTTGACGGGTTTCAAGCGCGAGGTCTCGCCCGAACGCACCAGCCATCCCAACACGCGACCCAATCCATTGCGATCGAAGAGGTCGAAGACGCGATCGACGAGAGCGCGATACTCGAACTCATTGGTATCCATTTCCCGACCCAGTATTTGCAGACCGGCGAGCAACTCCCGTACCAGATCTTCGGCGATCGCTGCGTGCAGGCCTGCGGCCGATCCGAAGTGGTGGCTGAGATTGGGGTAAGTCACTCCCGCCGCATCGGCGACGGCACGCATGGTGAGAACGTGCTCGGGACCCGCTACGATCAGCCGCCGCGCCGCGGCCAGCGCTTGCGCCCGCATATCGGACGCAGCGCGCCGGATGCGCCGGGGGTTGCTGTTATTACCTGAGCTTAGGGTCACGAGTTTGTAGTCTGCGTGATGCGCGCTTGCCCAGCAACTTGCACCTTTGAATCGTAGTACGATTAAGCCATGCCTGTGGACCGCAAATACGACATTACGCTGTATGGCGCCTCGGGATTCACCGGCAAGCAGACGGTCGAGTACTGCAGGCAATTCGCTCCGGTGGGATTGCGGTGGGCCATCGCCGGACGCAACCGATCGAAGCTCGAAGCCGTCAACACCGCGGGCGTGGACATTCTGATTGCCGATTCTCAGGATGACGATGCGCTCGACCGACTGGCCGCGCAGAGTCGGGTCGTGGCCACGACGGCCGGGCCGTTCAGCCTCTACGGGACGAAGCTGGTCGCGGCCTGCGTCCGCAATCGCACTCATTATTGCGACATCACCGGCGAGACGCCTTGGATCCGCGGACTCATCGATCGTCATCATGCCCAAGCCGCGGCCGATGGCACGCGAATCGTGCCCTGCTGCGGCTTCGATTCGATTCCCTCGGACTACGGCGCCTGGCTCACCTCGCGCCACATTCGCGAAGCATTGCGGAGCGACTGCGTGCAGGTCGCGGCGTACTTTCGGATGGACGGGGGCGGGGGCCTCAACGGTGGCACAGTGGCATCATTCTTTCATATGGCTGAGACCGGTGAGATGGCCATTGTCCGCGATCCGTTCCTGCTGGATCCGGATCCGATGGCGCATGGCGCGGAGGAGCGTGCGCGCAATGCCGACCCGACCGGCGTCCGCTACGACGATTATCTACAGGCATGGGTCACCGCCTTTCTGATGGGATCGATCAACACACGAGTGGTGCGCCGGACCCAGGCTCTGCAGGGAACGCGATTCGATTATCAGGAGTATGCGCAGTTCCGCAGATCCAAAACGGCGCGCATGGTCACGATCGCAAGCAAAGTCTTCGAATTGGTTTCGGGGTCGGGAATCGGGCGTTGGCTCGTCAGACCTCTGTTGCCGAAAGCGGGCGAAGGACCCTCGGAGAAGACGATGAATGAAGGCTCCTTCCAATGCGAATTTGTCGGCACCGCGAAGAGCGGCGCGCGCGTCCGCGGAATCCTCAAGGGGCAGGGCGATCCCGGGAACCGGATCACAGTCAAATGCCTGTGTGAGTCGGCCTTCGTCCTGGCACTGTCGGACAGCGCGCTGCCCGGCACAATGCCGCGATCCGGCGGTGTACTGACGCCCGTGATCGGTTTGGGCGACGCATTGACCGCCCGATTGAGCCAGCGCGGGATCAATTTTCAGATCCTCGGTTCCTAGCGCCGATTGCGCGCAACCGTCCATCCGCATTGATGAGGTCGCGATCATGATCGAACAGCATGTCGATATCGAAACGCAGGATGGACTCATGAACTCGTTCATCGTCCATCCGGAAGAAGACCAGCCGTTTCCGGTGGTGTTCTTTTACATGGACGCGCCAGGTAAACGCGAGGAATTGCACGACATGGCGCGCCGCATCGCGAGCGTCGGCTACTACGTCGTGCTGCCGAATCTGTACTATCGCAAGACGCGCGAATTCACCATGGTCCGCGACGAAGAAGGTATGAAGAGAATGTTCGAGATGATGCGGCATGTTACGGTCGAACTCGTGATGCGCGATACCCGGGCCATGCTCAAGTTCGTCGATCGGCAACCGGCCGCAAAAGCAACCTCACTGGGCGGAGTGGGCTACTGCATGAGCGGGCCTTTCATATTGGCGGCGTGTGCGCACTTCCCCGAGCGCTTCAAGTGCGGCGCATCCATCTATGGCGCCAACCTGGTGACCAAAACCGCGGACTCGCCGCATCTGCTGGCCGATCGAGTCGGCGCCGAGATGTACTTCGCTTGCGCCGAAACCGACCGCTACGCGCCCAAGGAAGTGATCGATGCCATGCAAGCGCACTTCGATACCACCCAGCTCAACTATCGATTGGAATGGTATCCCGGCGCCGAGCACGGATTTGCATTTCCACAGCGCGCGGGCATCTACCACAAGCCAAGTGCCGAGCGGCATTGGGAACGTCTGTTCGCCTTGTTCGCGCGAAATCTTCAGTAGCTTTGTCGAGGCGCCTGCGATCAATGTTGACGCCAACTCGACGATTTGTTTTGATCCGCTCGGGCCAGGCTACGGCAATCCAATAACCATGAGCGCTGATAACCAAGGACCGTTTCACATCGCGCGATTTGCTCAGGAAGCGCCACGCCGGCCTGCGGTCATCGCGGGCGCGACCGGCGATACGCTGACCTACGGCGAATTGGACCTGCGCTCGCGCAAGCTCGCTCGCTACCTGAGCACCCGGGGTATAGCGAAAGGCGATCACATCGCCGTCATGATGGAGAATTGCGCCGACTATTTCATGGTCTGCTGGGCCGCGCAGCGCCTGGGGCTCATCTATACGCCCATCAACTGGCATCTGGCGGCGAAGGAATCGGCGTACATCATCGAGAACTGCGGCGCCAAAGCGCTCATCGTGTCGGAGAACACACGGGCGGTCGCGCAATCCATCGCGGAAACCCTGCACGGCGTTCCTGTTTCGCTTACCACGGGCACGCCGTTTGGACGATTCGAGAGCATCGATCGGATCCTCGAAAGCGCGGCGGACGGGCCCGATGTTGGCCAGTACGAAGGCAACATCATGTTCTACTCGTCGGGCACCACCGGGCGGCCGAAGGGCATCGCGCACAAGCTCGACGTAATTCCCTGGGGACAGCTCTCGCCGCTGGCTGCTTACATGCAGTACGCATATGGAATAGGGCGAGATACCGTGTACCTCGTACCCGCTCCGCTTTATCACGCGGCGGCCCTCGGCTGGACCATGCTGGTGCTGCGGGTCGGCGGTACGGTTGTGGTCATGGAGAAGTTCGATGCGCTCGAGGCGCTTCGCCTGGTGGAGGCGCACCGGGTGACACACGCGCAATTCGTGCCCACCATGTTCGTGCGCATGCTCCGCTTGGCGGATCACGACAGGCGAAAATACGATCTTTCGAGTCTGACGCTGGTCATCCACGCGGCGGCACCGTGTGCACCGCAAATCAAGAAACAGATGATCCAGTGGTTCGGCCCCATAGTCTACGAGTACTACGCCGGCAGTGAGGGCAATGGTCTCACCACCGTCGACTCGGCAACGTGGTCCGCGCATCCCGGTACGGTCGGCAAAGCTGTCGTGGGTCAGATTTACATTGTGGACGAAGACGGCAAAGTGCTGCCGGCGGGTAAGGACGGCGTGGTCTATTTCGGCGGCGGCACTGATTTCGAATACTACAAGGACCCGGAAAAGACGGCGTCTGTTCACCATGCGTCGGGTTGGACCACGCTGGGCGACATCGGGCACCTCGACGAGGAGGGATTTCTCTATCTGTCCGATCGCCGCACCGATCTCATATTATCCGGCGGCGTAAATATCTATCCCAAGGAAATCGAGGACGCATTGATCCAGCATCCGGCGGTGCAGGACGTCGCCGTTATCGGTGTACCGAACGAGGAATTCGGGCAAGAGGTCAAGGCAGTGGTCGAATTGCGTCCGGGCATTGCCGGCAGCGGCGAACTGGCCGCCGATATGATCGGCTTCTGCCACTCACTCATTGCCGCCTTTAAATGCCCGAAGAGCGTCGATTTCGCAACACTGCCACGGCTGCCGAACGGAAAGATGCTGAAACGCGAGATCAGAGAGCGCTATCTGCAGGCCGCCGCTACAGCGAACGCGCGATCAACACCTTCATGATCTCATTCGACCCGCCATAGATACGCGAAATGCGGGCATTGCGGAACATGTGGGCAATCGGGTGGCCAACGGACTGCACGGGTAGAATACCACCCTGATTCTTCACGGACTTTTGCCGATGCGACTTTTACCGCGTTCTGATCTCTTGAGTCTCGCCGCCTTTCGTGCAGGCGCCGCGACGATTGCGCCTGGTGTCATATCGACCTTAATCGTTGCGTTGGCCGCGACCTACCTATCGGACCACTATCACGCGCCGCCCATCATTTTCGCTCTCCTGCTCGGCATGGCATTGAACGCCTTGTCTGCCGAGGCGCGCTACCTGCCCGGCATCAATGTTTCCGCGCGCGCCCTGCTGCGAATCAGCGTTGCATTGCTCGGATTGCGCATTACGTTTGGTCAGATCGGCAGCCTCGGCTGGGCGACCGCGGCAATGGTGGTGGCGAGCGTTCCGCTCACCATCTGCGTCGGATGGGTGCTGGCAAAAATTCTCAAGGTCGACGGCCGATTTGGCGTGCTGTCCGGCGGCGCCGTCGGCATTTGCGGAGCCTCCGCCGCCATGGCCATTGCAGTGGCGTGGCCTCGCAAGGATTCGGAGCGCGACACCGTGATGGTGATCGCGTGCATAACGACATACAGCACGATTGCGATGCTTCTATATCCCGCTCTGCTGTCGCATCTGAATTTGGATCCGCTGCAGACCGGCCGGTTTCTCGGCGGATCGATCCACGATGTCGCGCAGGTGGTGGCTGCCGGATATGCTTCCTCGCCGCAGGCGGGGGATGCGGCAACCATCGTCAAGCTGATGCGGGTGGCCATGCTTCTGCCGGTGGTCCTGGTCATCTCGCTGGCGGTCGCCAGAAGGTCGCAGGGCAACGGACCTCACGTCACCAAGGTGGCGCTGTTGCCGGGCTTTCTCGTTGTTTTCCTCATACTTGCCGCCCTGAACGGGTTTGATTTGGTTTCCAGGCCCATCGCCGCTGCCTTCACGGAAGTATCCAAATGGCTGTTGGTGATTTCGGTGGCTGCGCTGGGCATGAAGACCTCGCTGCGGGAAATGATGGCTGTCGGCTCGACCGCGCTCGCGCTCATCGCCGCGGAAACCATCTTTCTCGGCCTGCTGGTCTTGGGGTGGATCCTGGTGAGCAGCGCTCGCTAGCGCGTCGGCAGTCCTGCCTGCGCCCGAGTCGTCAGATTTGCTCGAGATCCGCGATGAAAGAGCGGCCGGCGCGGCCATTCTTGATTTCCACTCCCTCGGCCCGCAGGCGTTTCGCCTGTTCTTTGTAGGGTGAGGATGTGGTTGGGAACACGATGCGTCCGCCTGCGCCGAGCACGCGATGCCACGGCAGGTTGGTCTCTTTCGGGGCCACCTTGAGTGCGAAACCGGCCAGTCGTGCGCGGCCGGGCAGGCCGGCGGCGCGTGCAACCGCTCCATAGGTTGAAACCTGCCCGCGCGGGATGGCGCAAACGACGTCCCAAATCGCCTGGATCGAGGGATTGTCCTCGGCTGATCCGCCGCGTTGCGGTCTCGCGTTTTTGCCTTTGGACGGCAGGAAGAGTTCAGCAAATGATTTCTTCGAATGCGCCATTGCGCATTATATGGACGATTTTGAAGCCCGAAAGCGGCCAGATTGGCCTGCAGGGTGACAAGTTCAATCTGCCGCGGATACTCAATTCATAACTTATTCATATCCGGCTAAGTCACTGATTGTTTAAACGCATAGCGGTATGGGCTAACCTGTTGGCGCAGTTCTTGGACCAGCGTTTTTGCGATAACACAGGGTTTTCTCTCAACCCCATCATGCAAGCACCGAGTCCGCCCACCGATATTTTTCAATTCGGCGTATTTCAGCTCGACCTGAAATCGCGTGAACTGCACAAGGCTGGAATAAAGGTCAAGCTGCAGGGCCAGCCGTTTCGAGTGCTTGCATTGCTGGTTGAGCGTGCCGGTCAGGTGGTCACGAGGGAGGACTTGCAGAAGAGTGTATGGCCCACCGATGTGTATGTCGCTTTTGATCAGGGCCTGAACAACGCCATCAAAAAAGTGCGCGATGCTTTGGGAGATTCGGCGGATAGTCCCCGATTCATCGAGACCGTCGCGAGGCATGGGTATCGCTTTGTGGCGCCCGTAAGCGTGCCGCCGGGGCACGAATCCCAACCCCGTTTTCAAACCGGTTCGCGCACGCTGCGGAACGCATTGATCGGCTTGACGGCCGCTGCGCTGCTCACGGTGATGGCATACTGGGCATGGCATGCGTCCATGCCTGCCGAACCTCGTTCAGATAAAGTGATTTTGGCGGTGCTGCCGTTTGATAACCTGAGTCGCGATCCGGACCAGGAATACTTTAGCGATGGCTTGACCGAGGAGATGATCGCTCAGCTTGGCAAGCTGAATCCGCAGCGGCTCACCGTTATTGCCCGTGGTTCCGTCGCCAAGTACAAAGGCAGCCGGCTGGCAATGAACCAGATTGGCAGAGAGCTGAATGCCGACTATCTCGTTCAAGGGAGCGTTCGGCGCGAATCCGATCGAGTGCGAATTACCGTGCAATTGATTCAGGTTCGAGACCAAACCGATCTCTGGGCCGAGAGCTATGACCGCGAACTCAAGGACATGCTGGCACTGCAGGACTCCGCTGCGCGAACGATCGCACACCAAATCCACATTGCTCTGACGCCGGGGCAACAGAAGGGAGCGACAGGCCTGGCCACGCTGAATCCAGAGGCCTATGAGTCATACCTGAAAGGCCGTTATTACTGGAACAAGCGCACCGCGGACGGACTGCAGAAGGCCCTGATCTACTTCCAGCAGGCGATTGATAAGGATCCGGCCTACGGCGCCGCTTATTCAGGATTGGCCGACTGCAACAGCGGACTCGCCTGGCACGGCTTCAAGTCCCCGGCGGAGGCACTTCCCAAGGCACATGCAGCGGCGCTCAAAGCCATTGAGATCGACCCGCAGTCCGCTGAAGCTCATGCTTCACTGGGTCTGGTACTTGATCACATGTGGGAATGGTCTGGAGCGGAGACCGAGTTCAAGCGCGCGCTTCTTTTGGACCCTCGATATGCGAATGCACGCCATTGGTACGGAGATAATCTATCGGCTAAAGGTAGGCATGACGAGGCGCTGCGCGAGGCGCTGCAGGCGTTGGAAATTGATCCGCTGAACCTCATGGTCGGCACCTGGGTTGGATTGCGTTACTACCTAGCGCGAAAATATGACCTCGGCATTGAACAAACCCGGAAAACCGTAGAGTTGGACGCAAACTTTGCAGCTTCTCACCTGCTGCTCGGCGAAAATTACGTTCAAGCAGGGCTGCACGAGCAAGGGCTCGTTGAGTTGCAAACCGCAGCCAGCCTCTCCGGAAACAGCCCGCTGTATCTGGCTCAGGTCGGGGTTGCTCATGCTGCGGCGGGGCGCAAGACCGAGGCGCTGCAGGTCGTTGCTCAGCTACAAACGATCTCCGCTGCGCGCTATGTATCGCCGTACGGCCTGGCGCAGATTTACGCCGCTCTGAACGACAAGGAACAGAGCTTCAAATGGCTGGAAATTGCCTACGCAGATCGCGCTGTGTGGATGTCATATCTCGCTGTCGATCCGGTATTCTACGGCTTGCATCCGGATCAGCACTTTCAGGAGTTGTTGGGGCGCGTCCACCTGCTGCCGCAACAGATCGGAAATTAAGTCGATTCACATGAATGCCCGACGATGCCATTGCCGGTCGGGAATTGCCATAGATGCTGCATCGCGATGAAGGCGCTGGGCGACTAAATTTGTTGGCGCTGCGGGGTTATTCGCCTAGGATGCTGCATGGCGAAAAAACAGGAAGTTGTCGACGATCTACTCGATGCTCTCGTATGGATGCGACGCAAGGCAAAAAAACATGAAGCGGTTGATGATCTTATCGATGCGCTGGTGCGCATGCGGCGCAAAGTGAAAAAGAAAGTGGTCAAGGGAAGATTGGTTGAAAAGAAGCCGAAGAAGACGCGCCGCAAATCGAAACACTAAGGGTTTGGATCATTGGCGCAAACCAGTGGTCAAAATTTCGTCAGATCAACATAAGCGGCTGAAAGATTGTGTCGTTTTGATTTCATAACCTGGTTATGCACAGGGTTATCCCCCGGGAATGGGGATGAATAGTCAATGACCGCCACTTTTTACGACGAGTTGGCACCTTATTTTCATCTGCTCTACGGCGATTGGGAGCGCGCCATACTCAAACAAGGCGCGGCTATTTCGTCGCTTCTTGGCGAGTTCGGCGTCAATTCAGGCGATCGCGTGCTCGACGCAGCCTGCGGTATCGGCACGCAGACGCTGGGTCTCGCGATGCTGGGCTTCGAGGTTGCGGCATCCGACATCTCTGCCGGCGAGCTTAAGCGCCTGCGCTTCGAGCTGTCGAGCCGCTCGCTGCATGCCCAGGTTCGTCTCGACGACCTTCGTACACTCGCGCATGCCGCGCCTGGCTCGATGGCCGCGATTCTTGCATGCGACAACAGCATTCCGCATCTCCTGTCCGATGCCGAGATACTGCAATCGTTTCGCAGCTGTTATCGCTCCCTGCGCTCGCAAGGCGTCGCAGTGATTTCGGTTCGAGACTATGCCGCCATTGAACGCAAAACCCCGGATGTGCGCCCTTACGGCATGCGCTACGTCGATGGCGACCGTTTTCTCGCCGTACAGGTATGGGAATGGGATAAGGATCAATACGACCTGCGAATGTACCTGACCCGCGAGTTTGCCGACGGCCGCTGCGAGACCCGTGTGCTGCGCAGCCGCTACTACGCCGTGTCGATCGCGCGCCTATGCGAACTCTTGCTGGAAGCCGGCTTTGTTGAAGTGCAGCGGCGAGATCACGTTTTGCATCAGCCTGTACTGGTGGGCCGTCGCGCCGCCTAAGATTGCCTTGACGGCGACTTCGGGGCGGGGGCTACAATGAAAATATAACAACTGGCACCGTGGAGCATTCGCAATGCCTCAGAAGATCGCGTTGGGTTTGATTGCGGTGCTGTGCGGATATTCTGCTTTCGCGGGAACGCTCGACGGCACGGTCAGGAATGTCGGCGGGGTTCCAGTGTCCGGCGTGATGGTTCGGACGACCGAAGCGGCGGGCGGCGGCAATTCCGAAGTGGTTTTCTCCGATGCGCAAGGGCGCTTCAAGCTGAAAACCTCAATGCAAGGCAAGTTCAACGTTCGCCTGCGGGCTCCGTACTACCAGGATTTGCAGGACTCCGTCGAACTTGGTTCCAGCACTTCGCTGACGCGAATTTATGCGCTCACGCCTATGACTGACGCACAGCAGATCTCCGACAGCCTGCCTGCGGGGTTTCACTTTGGGCATCTGCCTTTTGATACGACAAGCGGTTCGCCGTTTACCAAAGCTCAATTTCAGCGCGACTGCTTGACGTGTCATCAGATAGGCAACGCTTTTACGCGCGTGCCGCGCCCGCCGGAAGGTTGGATGCCAACCGTTCAGCGCATGCATGGTTACCTGGGGAATTTCGATGCGGATTTGCGCATGCGTCGCGCGCAAATTCTGTCCGCGGGCTTTGACGGCAAGCCATTGTCCGTGCGGCCGGTGTTTCCGGTCGATCCGGCGATTTTCACCGCGAAGATGTACGAATACCCTCTGCCGCGCGCGATAACCCCGCACGACGCGTCGGTTAGCGCAACCGATGGCCTGGTGTACACCGTCGATCAGGGCGCCGATTTAATGGCGGTCACCAATCTGGCAACACTCACGACGCAGTACATTCTCCATCCACCCCAGGGGGCGCAAGTGGGTAGACCGGGCGACATGGGTGCCAACGTGCTGCACGGCCCGCACTCGCTGGCGCAGGGGCCGGACGGCAAGTGGTACACCACGAACTCCTTCTCGAAACGCATCGGCATTTTCAATCCGAAAACCATGCAGTGGGAGGAAGCCATCAAGCTTGGCGGCCGCGCCGCGTATCCTCACACCATCCGCTTCGATAGAGCAGGCATTGCGTGGTTCACCTTGGCCGGAAGCGAGCAGGTTGGACGCTTGGACCCTGGGACTCGCGAGGTGAAACTCATCGACTTGCCGCCCGTGCATTCGCTGGGCGCCGCAGGAGGCACCATTCCCTACGGGATCGATGTCAGTCCGATCGACGGCACGGTGTGGTATTCGCGCTTGTTCGGCGACAAGATCGGTCGCATCGACCCCAAGACGCTGCAAGTGAAGGAATTCGATTCGCCGGTCAGAGGACCGCGCCGGATGCGCTTCGACAAACAAGGTCGCCTGTGGCTTACCGGATTTTCGGACGGCATTTTGGCCCGCCTGCAGCCCAATGAATATTCCGCCGCCGTGGGGTTCACCGCCGAGCTTTACCGACTGCCGGAGTTTGCTCCGGGATATCAGCCGGCGCCGTATGCCTTGGGGATCAATCCCAAAACACAGGAGGTGTGGATCAACGAAATTCTCACGGATCGCGTATTTCGCTTCATTCCGAAAGCAAAGCGCTTTGTCGTCTATCCAATGCCATTGGTGGGCGCCTACACTCGCGACTTCAGCTTCACGAACGATGGCAAAGCGTGCGCGACAAATAATCCTGTACCCCCAGCCGCGCTCGAGGGCGGGGTGCAGGAATTGCTCTGCATCGCGCCGCAGTGAGTAGCGACGCGCAGGGCGAGCTGACCGCGAACCATCCGTTTTCTACGATCAGCCCGCCCGCCGACAACCCGACGCCAGGTGGATAAATCACAGACTAACCGCCGATCATTGCGCGCAAGTGTCCAAGAAATTGCGTTTGCGTGACGAGAGTCTCGAGACCTCGACGATCATTGTACTGCCCGCGTAAGATGCGCGAATTGCACTAAGGGTGCCTTAGGTTCGGCACGTACGTATGGTCAGAGCTATCGGTGTGGCTGCAGTGCTGACGTGCTGCATGGCCGGCGCGCAAGCCGCAGACGTTCAGCCGCGGATCGCGACTGACGAGATTGGCGGCATCGTTCGCAGCCCGCGCGGCGCCGAAGCTGGCGTCTGGGTTATCGCCGAAACGCATGATTTTCAGACGCGCTTCGCGAAGATCGTCGTAACCGACGAAGCCGGCCGCTACCTGATTCCGGAATTGCCGCGCGCAAAATACAGCGTCTGGGTGCGCGGTTACGGTCTCGCCGACTCCCCCGGGGTCGAGGCGACACCCGGCCAGCGTCTCGCCCTTGCCGCCATCGTCGCACCGGACGCGGCCGCGGCGGCCAAGACTTATCCCGCCGCCTATTGGTACGCGATGATGAAGATCCCCGAGGAGGCGCAAGTTGCAGCGCTGCCGGGCGGCCGCAACGGCTATCTGATGTGGATGAAGAACATGGGCTGCGTCGGCTGTCATCAGCTTGGAAATCTGGCGACGCGCACCATTCCAACAACCCTCGGCGCATTCAAATCATCGCAGGAGGCTTGGGCGAAGCGCTTGCAGTCGGGGCAGGCTGGCAACCAGATGATCAACATCGCACAAGGCGCGCTTGCCGGTATTCCAATTCGCTATCTCGCGGATTGGACCGATCGCATCGCGGCGGGCGAGCTTCCTGCCGCGGCTCCAACGCGGCCCACCGGCATCGAGCGCAATATCGTCGCAACCGTGCGCGACTGGTCGGATGCCAAGGCGTACTTGCACGATCTCTCGGGAACCGACCGGCGAAATCCAACAGTCAACGGCTATGGATTGCTTTACGGCGCCCCGGAACTCAGTTCTGACGAGTTTCCGGTACTCGATCCGGCGAACAATCTCGCCAGCACGTTCAAGGCGACCGTGCGCGACGCGAATACGCCGACCACTCACGACGACCCCGTGCTCGGCGCCTCGCCGTACTGGGGTGAGGAGCGAATCTGGGCGTCCCGGGCGATCGCCCACAATCCGATGCTCGATGCGTCCGGCCGCGTCTGGTACACCGCGCGGATTCGCGCTGCAGACAATCCTCCGTTTTGCAAGAAGGGATCGAGTCATCCATCGGCCAAGGACTTTCCCCTCAACACGTCGGAGCGCCAACTCGCGGTTTACGAGCCGAAGAGCCGCAAATACACATTCGTCGATACCTGCTTCAGTACTCATCATCTGCAATTTGCCGAAGACGCCAACGATACTCTCTGGACCAGCGGCGCTCGTGATGTGGTGGGCTGGTTCGATACCAAGAAATTCGATCAGACCGGCGATGTGGCGGCTTCCCAGGGCTGGGCGCCGGTGGTGCTCGACCTCAATGGCAACGGCAAACTCGATTCGTGGACTGAACCGGGCCAAGCCGCGGACCCCAGTCTCGATCAGCGTCTGGCGGTCGGGTTTTATGCCGTCATGCCGAGTCCCGCAGACGGCAGCGTGTGGGGATCGGTCGCGTTTCGCTATCCCGGTGCAATTATCCGGTTCGATCCGCGAACCAGGCTCAGCGAGATCTACAATGTGCCTGCGCCCGGCTTCGGCGTGCGCGGCGCAGATATCGACCGCCACGGCGTGGTCTGGGTGTCCCTCGCCAGCGGACATCTGGGGGAATTCGACCGGCGCAAATGCGTGGGGAAGCTCAACGGTCCAACCGCAACCGGCGATCATTGTCCGGAAGGATGGAGTTTCCATCGCTTGCCGGGACCGGGATTCGTCGACGTGCCGCAGATGAGCGTTGAGTCGAGCTACTACACCTGGGTGGATCAGCACGACACGTTGGGATTGGGAGCCAACGTGCCGATCGCTACCGGCAATCTGTTTGACGGCGTGCATGCGCTGGTGGATGGAAAATTCGTGACGCTGCGCATTCCCTATCCGCTCGGCTTTTATGCCAAAGGTCTCGAAGGCCGAATTGATGATGCCGCAGCGGGATGGAAGGGACGCGGCATCTGGATCACCAGTGGGGATCGGACCCCGTGGCACAAGGAAGGCGGCAAGGGCACCAAGCCGCTGGTGGTGCACTTTCAAGTTCGTCCCGCGCCTCTGGCCCATTGACCCAGCGCCCTCAAACCCCTCCAGTGGTATCCTCAAGGGTCACGGCAGAACCATATTTGGGTACCACGGGATTCCATGATCCTAACAATGGACGGCCAAGGGGCGCTGTTTGAGCAACTCGCGCGCGCGCTGAAGCGCGAAATTCTCGGCGGCGGTTTCGAGCCGGCGAGTCAACTTCCGGCTACGCGCACGCTCGCCGCCGCGCTCGGTGTCTCGCGCAACACAGTGCTCGGGGCGTATGAGCTGTTATGCGCGGAACAACTGGCCGTCGCCCATCCGGGTTCCGGTACGCGCGTTGCCGGCGTTGCGCCGCGACAGCGGCGCAAGAAAACCCGCAGTTCCGTGCGCGCCCAGTCGCGCTACAGCGCAAGGACGCGAAAACTCAGCCCATTCACCCTCTCCGGAGTGCGGGTGGGTCCACGCTACAACCTGCAGTATGGTGACCCGCTGGTGCGTCCCCAGCTGTCCGCTGCGTGGCGCCGCAAGCTGCTCGCCGCAGCGGCCCGCGCTGAAGCTGGATATCCACATGCCGCGGGGTCCTATCCGCTGCGCTGCGCCATCGTCAACTACATACTGCGGCGACGAGGTGTCTCGTGCACTCCGGATGATGTGATCGTCGTGGGCGGTACGCAGCAGGCACTGACTCTGGTCGCGCGCGCTGTGCTGGATGAGGATCAAACTGTGGTAGTCGAGGATCCGCACTACGAGCTGGTACAACATGCGCTGCTGGCGCATGGCGCGCGGCTCATCCGGGTGCGCGTCGACACTGACGGCATGATCACCAGCGAGCTGCCGGCGCGGCCGCCGCGCCTGATTTATGTCACGCCGTCGCACCAGTTTCCTTCCGGTTCCATTTTGTCGCTGGAGCGGCGCATCGATCTGCTCAAGTACGCAAGTACGCACGGCTGCTGGGTGTTCGATGACGACTATGACGGCGAGTTTCACTATGACAGCCGCCCGCTTCCGGCGCTTCGATCCCTGGACGTCGGCGAACGTGTGATCTACACCAGCAGTTTTTCGAAAACCTTGTTTCCGGGGCTGCGGCTGGGATACATCGTCGCCCCGCCGGCATTGCGCGATGACCTGGTCATGGCCAAGGCCCTGGATGATCTTGGCTGCTCGTCAATTGAGCAGGCCGCATTGGCGGCCTTTCTCGAGAGTCGCCAGTACGAGAAACATTTGCGCAAGTCGCTCGCCGAACTGCGCGGCCGCCGCCAGGCGCTGCTCGACGGATTGTCGCGCCACCTCGGCGACAACATTGAGGTTGCGCCATCTACCGGCGGCATGCACCTTGTTGTCTGGTTTCGGCGCCTTGGTTACCCGAACCTCAGGCGACTGGTCGCGCGAGCCGCGGAGCGAGGCTTGGGTCTTTACCCGATTCATCCGTACTATCAAGCAGTGCCCCCCAAACCGGGGCTGATGGTCGGATTCGCGGGCCTTTCCCCGGAGCAGCTCGATGCCGCAACGGCACTTCTGGCGGACTGTCTCAAGGACGTGACCGGGCGCGAAGCAATGTTGAATTAGACCGCATGGCGCATTTATTGTTAGGCTAACTTCAACGACAGCCAAAGAGCAATCGCGAGTCGACAGGGGTGCAACAGCAAAACGGGACGGAAATTGCGATACCGCGGCGCGCCGCGACCGTTATGCTGGTGCGCGACGAACCATTCGAAGTGCTGATGGTGAAGCGCAATGCGCGCGAGCCATTTGCCTCGGCGCTGGTATTCCCCGGCGGCGTCGTCGAACCGGAAGATTATTCGGAAGCGTGGCTGGCGCATTTGCACGGCGCTGCGCCATATAGCCCCGAAGAGCGCGCGTTGCGAATCGCGGCCTGCCGCGAAGCTTGGGAAGAAGCCGCAATGGTGCCGGGCGGGCGAGGTGGGACCCTGTCAAGGGACGCATCGAGCGATCAGCCGTTTTTGGAAACCGTCATCCGGCATGGCGTGCGGCTTGCGCTCGACGATCTCGTTGAATTCGCGCATTGGATCACCCCGGAGGCCCTGCCGAAGCGCTTCGATACTTATTTTTTCATTTGCCGAGCGTCGGCGGCGGCGACCGGCCAGTGCGACGGCCGTGAAACTGTTGCGCTGGAATGGGTTCAGCCCGCGGCAGCGCTGGCCATGGCAGAGCGCGGCGATCGAGCCCTGTTGCTGCCAACCCGGGAGAATCTCAAGCTGCTGGCGGAAAGCGGCGATACCGAAGCCGCGCTCAACGCCGCGCGTGGGCGCAAAATCGTCCCATTCACGCCGCATTCTCCGTAGCAAACGCCGAGAGGCCGAGAGCCGTCAGACGCTGGTTGCAGCTTGCGCGGTCAGAAGGCGCGCGCCGAACACGGGTCCTGCCGATACATTCGGCTCGGGCTCGAACCGCACGGTGATTTCTTTCTTGTCCTTGGTCAGCGCGAGCGGGATCTGGTAGTTGCGATCGAAGAATTCACCGGGATGATTGCCCGTGAGACGCTCGCGTGCGATCTCCACGCCCTCGACCTTGATCAGGAAATTTCGATTGCGCTCCTCGCCCCAATAGCTGGTCTGCAATACCAGCTGCCCCGGCTGGACAGCGAACACGAATTGGAAATACCCGCCCGCGCGTGCGTCGCGGCCGGTGCGCCCGCGGTATACCACCGGGTAGGAAAACTTGGCGTCGAGCCGGTGCTCTCGCTCTGGCTGCATTTCTCCCAGGTCGATCACATCCGCCGAACGTGCCGCAAGATCTTGCTGCCGCGCCTGCTGTTGTTCATCTCGTGCCTGTTCCGTGGCCCACTCGCTCTCGTCAAAGCAGCGGAAATACACCGCCGTATTCCGCTCGTACTGCAATGTGAACGGCCGCAGCGTGAGTTCGGAAGGCCTTGCCAAATTTTTGGTGGTAAACGCAGTTGGTTCATTCGCTATGGCGTGTAGTCGTTCCAGCGGCCGCGCACCGACCAGCGCGGGTGCAGGCCCCGACCATTTGTCGCTCGCGCTACCGAGGTCTGCCGCGAGCACCATGGGACCATAGAGCAATGCGACGGTGCGCGGATCATCGGCGGTCGGCTCGAGAGCCAAGCGGCGCGGAAGCGTCAACGTCAGCACATCGCCGGCGCGCCAGGCGCGGCGCAGCCGGATATAACCTTCGCGTGCGCGCACCACCATCGAGCGGCCATTGAGTGCAACCTGCGGATGGGAGCACCACGCCGGCACCCGCAACGCGACAGTCAGCCGATCGGAACGCTCGCGCCGCAAAACGCGCAAATCGATCCGATCATCGAACGGATACGACGTCGCAAGCTCCAAGGTCGACTGCTGCTCCGGCCAGGTGAGCTGCGATGCAATGTACAAATTGACGTACAGCGCATCGGCGGAGCGCCAATATATCGAGTCGCCGTGCTTCGCATGGCTTTCCATGCCGGTGCCGACGCAGCACCAGAAGTCATCGTATGGCGATGAGAATTGCCGGTGAGAACCAGACATCAACGGCACCATGTACGCGAACATGCCGGTCCGCGGGTTGTGCTGCGCCATGATGTGGTTGAAATGCGCGCGCTCGTAGTAATCGAAGTACTCGGACCTCGGGCGCATGGCGTACAGCTGTCGCGTCAGCTTCAGCATGTTGTACGTATTGCACGATTCGCAAGTTTGTTCGGTGATGTGCTTGGAAATCGACAGAGGTGCTTGAAAATCCTCGCGATCGGCGTTGCCGCCGATCACGTAGCTGTAGCGGGAAGTCACGAGATCCCAGAAAACTCCGGCGGCGCGCCCGTAATCCCGCTCTCCCGTCAGCTCATGGAGCCGCTGCAGGCCGATCAGCTTGGGCACCTGCGTATTGGCGTGCAGATGCGCAAGCTCATCGCGGCCCTCGACCAGCGGCTGCAGCACCGCGCGGTCATAGAGTTTGCGCGCCATGGCGAGCCAGCGCCCCTGGCCGGTCCGCGCATGGAGTTCGGCGAACGACTCATTGAGTCCACCGTACTCGCAGAGCAGGACCTGTTGCACCTGTGGCTCGCTCAAAGCGGCAAACAGCCCCTCGATGTAGCTGCCGAGCCCGCCGGCAACGTCGATGGCGGCTTTCTCGCCGCAAAAGCGATCCGCATCGAGCAGCCCCGCCATCACCTTGTGCCAGTTATAAAAAGGCGACCAGGCCCCGTTCAAATCGAATGGACGCGCGCGGATATCGCCGCGCCGGACTTCTTCCATCGCCAACCTGCCGTTTTCGATCACATCGCCGCGGCGCCGCGTAAAGCCGGCCACAAAACCATCGCCCGATTTCGCCTGGCATTCGGCCAGCTCTGAAACGATATAGGTCACCCGGCGCGGCGCTTCCGTATCATCTGTCTGGGCGTGCAGCAGCGAAAGTGCCGAGAGATAGTGCCCGAGCGTGTGTCCGGCAATGGTGTCGTTTTCCCAACCGCCATAAATTGCCGCTTTCGCTTCGAGACCCGCATTTTTTCGATAATTGTGCAGCAGCCGGTCTGGTTCGAGCGAGAGCAGGTAGGCGCGGTTCGACTCCACCGCGGTGAGATATTGCGACGGGCGCAGTCGAACCGCCTCGAGCGGAAACGGAAACAGGGCGGGTTGCAACTCGCCGGCGCGCGAGGCAATGCCGCGCGCCGATGCTACGATCCATGCCGCGGCCGAAGCGGCGGCCTGCAGAAGATGACGTCGGCTCAGAGACAATTCCCCCTCCCGAATACTCAAGATCAGCACTTAAAATCGCTGCAGCAGCGTTCCGATGCCATCATACATCTGCAGGAATGCGTTCGCCGCATCGTTGGTGGAGTACTATCCTTAAGCCACGAGCGGAAAAAAAATGAAACAATCAGCCAGTGTCGGTTTGATTCTACTGGGTTCGGCCATGGGTCTTTATTACTACGACGGTGGGGCCCAGAAGCTGCAGCAGCAACGCTACGCATCGCTCGAACAGTGTGTGCACGATTGGGGCGATCCGTCCGAATGCACGCATCCCGCCGGGACGGTTGCGCAGCCGGGCTACTACTACGGTCCACGCTACTACTGGAACTCGAGTTCCGGTCGACCAGTTGCGGTTGCCGCCGACGGCAGCACCCGCAGCATCGGCAACGCCCGCATCACCAGCGCCGGCTCTCTTGTCGGGGGCATTACGTCCCGCGCCGGTTCCATTGCCCGCGGCGGGTTCGGTTCATCGGGTCACCACTTTGGCATAGGCGGCTGAATGTTGCGCCAGAGCATCGTTCCGCGCGCCGATCGTGCAGAAAAACTCGAAGCGCAAGGGCTTTCCTTTCACGCCCGCGACGGCTACTGGAAGGAAGATGTCTGCTATCGGTTCAACTCGAGAGAAGTCGAGGTCATCGAGGCCGCGACCAACGAGCTGCACGCCATGTGCATTGCCGCCCTTGAGGCGGCGATCAAAAAGGAGCGTCTCGGGCAGCTGGCGATTCCGCAAGCTTTCTGGGACCCGATTGCCGCATCCTTGAAGCGCAATGACTTCTCCTTGTATGGACGCTTCGATCTGGCTTATGACGGCAACGATGCGCCGAAGATGCTCGAATACAACGCGGACACACCGACCTCCTTGCTCGAGTCGGCGGTGTGCCAATGGTTTTGGTTGCAGGACAGGTTTCCCGCCGCTGATCAATTCAATTCGATTCACGAACGCTTGATTGCCCGCTGGCGGCAGCTTCCCGGAGCCGGGTTGATTCATCTCGCCAGCGTGAACGATAACGAAGAGGACTGGGCTTGCACGACCTATCTGGTCGACACCGTGATCCAGGCGGGCCGCGCGGCAAAGCACCTGTACATGGAGGAAATCGGCTGGGATCCTCCGCGAAGCTCCTTTGTCGATGTGCAAGAAGTGGCGATCGAGCATCTGTTCAAACTCTATCCTTGGGAATGGTTGATGCGGGAAGAATTTGCTGCGTATCTTACGGAAAGCCGCACGCAACTCATCGAACCCATGTGGAAGGCGGCGCTTTCCTGCAAGGGATTGCTGCCGATTCTCTGGGAGATCTTCCCGAATCATCCGAATTTGCTGCCGGCGTATTTTGAGCAGGGCCGGTTGAGCGCATACGCCAAAAAACCTCTGTATTCGAGAGAGGGCGCCAACATCGAGCTGTACGCGAACGATGAGTGTTTGTTCAAAGCCGAAGGACCCTATGGCGGCCAAGGCCACATCTATCAAGCATTGCAATCCCTGCCGTGCTTCGAGGGGCATTATCCGGTGATCGGCTCCTGGGTGATCGACGGACAAAGCGCGGGCATGTGCATCCGCGAGGATTCTTCTGCTGTCACCACCAATACCAGCAATTTTGTTCCACACTATTTCGTAAATTAAGGACAGCCATGATCAACGCCATCGTTTCTTTTATCGAATACCTCGGAACATCCATCGCGCTTCTCGTATTGTTTGTCTACATCTACGCGCGCGCGACGCCATACAAAGAATTCGCGCTCATCGCGCATGACAATATTGCAGTGGCGGTTACCTTTGTCGGCGCTGTGCTGGGATTCACCTTTCCGATGCTGGCCGCGATCTACTACACCCATTCCCTGGTTGAAATGATCGCGTGGGCGGCGATAACTTGCGTCGTGCAGCTGGCAGTACTGGTGGCGCTCCGAAGCCAGGCAAAGCGCATCGAGGAAGGGCACGTCTCATCGGCAATGATGGTTGCAACGTTTTCGGTCGCCATCGGGCTGCTGAATGCAGTGAGTATCAGCACCTAAGATGAGTCAACGCCCTCGATACTTCGAGTATTTTCAATTACATACCGCCCCAATTTGACTTCGCGCGCCGTTGGGGTCTAACGTCGTGTTGGCAATTCAAATCTGTTGAAACCGAGACCATCGGTCGGAAGGAGTGAGTCGTGAATCTAAAAGGTAGCAAGACGGAAAAGAATTTGAAGGACGCATTTGCCGGCGAATCGCAGGCGAACCGGCGTTATTTGTACTTCGCAGCCAAGGCGGATGTCGAGGGGTTCAATGATGTATCGGCTGTGTTCCGTTCCACTGCCGAAGGCGAAACCGGTCATGCCCACGGTCATTTGGAGTACTTGGAGGCAGTAGGAGACCCAGCGACCGGCTTGCCGATCGGCGCGACCTCGCTGAATCTCAAGGCGGCGATTGCGGGCGAAACGCACGAATACACGGACATGTATCCCGGCATGGCCAAGAGCGCCAGAGAAGAAGGCTTCAACGAAATTGCCGATTGGTTCGAAACGCTGGCCAAGGCGGAACGGTCACACGCGAATCGCTTCCAGAAGGCGTTGGACAATCTTTAAACCGTTGCGGTCGCGACGGTCGATCTAAACCCACGCGGGCTCCATGGTTGGAGCCCGCTGCAATTTCGGTCGGGAGATGCCTCTGTCTGACGGAACGATCAAGGCTGGACACGAGGGCAGTCTCGAGGCGCCTACGCGCCATCCCCTGAACTGGCAAGACCCGGAGTTCAATGATCCGGCCTTGCTCGCGAAGGAGCTCGAGCGCGTATTCGATATCTGCCATGGCTGCAGGCGCTGCTTCAATTTATGCAACGCCTTCCCGACGCTATTCGAGTTGATCGACGAATCTAAAACCGGGGAACTCAACGGCGTCGATAAAAACGCTTATCGGCAGGTGGTCGATCATTGCTACCTCTGCGACATGTGCTACATGACCAAGTGTCCGTACGTGCCGCCTCATCCCTGGAATGTGGATTTTCCCCACTTGATGCTGCGCGCCAAGGTCGTGAAGTATCGCGGCGGGGAAACACGCTGGCGCGATAAGGTCTTGAGTTCCACGGATTTGGTCGGCACGCTCGCGGGCATTCCCGTCATCGCCGAGGCTGTTAACGCGGGTATCCGCAGCACACTGGGGCGCCAGGTCCTGGACGCCGCGCTCGGCGTGCACACGCAAGCACCCGTACCGACGTACCAGTCGAACACCCTGCGCCAGCAGCTGCGCAAGCAGCTCCGCAAGCAGCTCGCCGCACGGCGCGATTCTGCGGCTGCGGCGCAAGCCGCGGGAGTGACGCGCGGCAAGGTGGCGTTGTTTGCCACCTGTTACGCGAATCGCAACGAGCCGCAGATTGGACTCGATCTTGCGCGGGTATTCGAGCACAACGGCATTGAAGTCGCGCTGGCGGAACAGGAAAGCTGCTGCGGAATGCCCAAACTCGAGTTGGGCGACGTGCAGGCGGTTGCCGATTTGAAGGCCAGGAATGCCCCGCAGCTTAAGGCAATGATCGAGCGCGGCTACGATATCGTCGCACCGGTTCCCTCGTGCGTGCTGATGTTCAAACAGGAATTGCCGCTGATGTTCCCGGACGATGCGGATATCGCGGCGATCAAGCAGCGGTTTTTCGATCCGTTCGAATACCTGGCGGCCAGGCACAAGGCCGGACTGCTGCGCACCGACTTCGCGCGTCCTCTCGGCAAAATCGCCTACCACGTGGCATGCCATTTGCGCGTGCAAAATATCGGACTCAAGACGCGCGACATACTGCAGCTGATTCCCGGCACCACGGTGGAACCCATCGAGCGTTGTTCGGGTCACAATGGTACCTACGGGGTGAAGCGGGAATCCCGCGACCTCTCCATGAAGATCGGCAAGCCGGTGGTGCAACGCGTGCAGGCTGCTGCAGCTGATTATTACGCCAGCGATTGTCCGATGGCCGGTCATCAGATCGAAAGCGGTATGGCGAATGGGTCGCACCCGACTCATCCCTTGACGCTGCTGCGAATCGCGTATGGCTTGTAGAATTCGCCCAGCGACGTTTTAGGTGCGGTAAATGCAGAAGCTGGCGCGCGCAGATTTGATGAGCTTGGAGCAATACGCCTCTGATCGGCCGCGATTGCGCAGCGAGGTCATTGCCCACAAGCAGCTGCGCAACGTTGCGGTCGGTCCCAACATGACCTGGTGTTTCGAAGACCGCACGACGATACGCTACCAGATCCTCGAGATGCTGCGCGCCGAGCGGATTTTCGAAGCGCAGGGGATACAAGCCGAACTCGATGCCTACAATCCGCTGATTCCCGACGGCAGCAATTGGAAAGTGACGCTGCTGCTTGAATTTCCGGATCCCGCCGAGCGGCGCACGGCGCTCGAAAAATTGATCGGCGTCGAAGATCGCTGCTGGGTGCGAGTCAGCGAAATGCAGCGGGTCTTTGCGATTGCCGACGAAGATTTAGCGCGCGAAAACGACGAGAAAACCTCAGCGGTGCATTTTCTGCGCTTCGAGCTGTCGGCGACGATGGTCGAAGCCATGAAAAGCAACGGCTCGTTGAGCATCGGCGTCGATCACGAGCAGTATCGGTACTCGCGTAGTCCATTGCCGGCTGCGGTTCGCGACGCATTGCGCGGCGATCTGGCGTAGCCGAGCAGGCGCATGCGGCGTCATTTAACAGGCTGAAAAATCGCCGCCAGCCGGTCCGGCGATCCTTCGATTCTCACAAGATGCGGATACTTCAGACCATCGTGATAATCGATGCGTTCGGTGATGTAGCGGTCATCCTTCCTGAGCAGCAATTCAATCGGTTCACTGCCGCTCTTGGCTGCCGTGATCGCCGCCTTGAGCAATTCCGTTTTGAAGGCGCGGCCATTCACTGCGAGCAGCGTGTAGCCTGCGGTCAGCCCCGCCTTGAATGCGGGCGAGTCCCAAACCACGTTTACAAGATGCCCGTCGCTGTCGACTCCGAAGCCCAGCGAATAGGAAAAGTCCGTGACTTTGCGGTACGCTTCTTCATCCTTGAAGAAATTAGACGGTTGCTCGGTGTATACCAGCTTCCATCCTGACCGCGCGATTCCGTCCAAGGGCGCGCCCGGGCCATGCCCGTCAAGACGGGCGCGAAGGAATGACGCCCAGTCGAATGGCTGCACGGCATTCAATGCATCGACTACGTCCCGGAATGTATACCCAAGGGGCTCATGGCGCCCGTCTTGAACTCCGAAAAAACCGCGGGCGAAATCATCCAAAGAGCGCTTCTCGCCGGACAATTCCCTGATCTTGGTGTCGGCGTCCAGCCAGATCAATTCGCCTTCGCTGTAGTAATCCTCGGCGCGCTGCCACGATACCCACCCTAAGGGTCGGCGCTGCGTGATGATCGGCTCGTTGGTGGTGTCCTGGAGCGATCTCCAGCTGCGCCCAATTCGATGGTCATAAAGAGCGGCAGTCGCGGCGAGCCCATCGCGCATTTGAGAGACTTCCACCAGGCCCGCCCGCGCTCCGACCACATGACCCCAATAGCTCGTCGCCCCTTCGTACACCCATAACAAGGAGTCCTGCAGCGGCATGTTGAAATTTGCGGTCAACTGATCGGCCGGCCGGCGAAATTTCCCGTCCCACGAATGGATGTATTCGTGCGAGACCAGATTGGAGCGCCAGGCTTGCTGCTTGTCCCAGTCCGAAAAATAGGTGCTGCGCACGCCATTCTCGCCCGACTGGTGATGTTCGATCCCGGCAAAGCTGAATTCGTCGCTCAGGGCCATGAGAAAATCGTAGTGGTCATAATGATGCGAGCCGAACAATTTGTAGGCTTGCTGCACCAAGGCGCGATGGGCCTGGATTTGTTCCGCTGTGCCCTCAAGATTGCCCGGATTGTCGGCGACCATGTCGAGGAACACCGGCACCTTGGCGCCGGGATCCAAATCAATGCGCTTGAAATACTTGCCGGCGTAAATCGGCGAATCGATCAATTCCTCGAGGTTGACCGGTTTGAATCGCGCCTGCGCGCCGGCCGCTCCGGTTGATTCGAGCGCGCCGGCAAATTTCCAATCCGGCGGCAGAATGACGCTAGGCCGGAAGATGATTCCATGCGCGTAAAAGCCGGCCGGATACAGCAGTAACGCTTCCCAATGAATGGCGAGCATTTCGGGAGTGGCCACAATGGCACCTTGATTTCTCTCCACCGGCGACAGAAACTCGAAATCCGCATCCACGTGCGTCACGCCGGCAGGCACATCCACGTTGAATGCATACACATCCAGCGGATCGCGCTTCCATTCCAGCCTTTGCTGGTTGCCGGTGAGCACCAAGCCTGCAAACTGCGATAGAGCAAAGCCCGCCGGCGAGTGCGCGCCCAAGCGCCATTTTGGATAAAGCAGAGTTACCTTTCCGGCCTTGACCGGTATGCGCTCATGGACCTTGAAGATCTTCTGGCCGACATTGGTCGCGTCGACCTGAAGTTCAATGATGCCCGGATAGGCCAGATCCTTTGGCCTGATCGCTTGCTGTGCGTTGACGACAGGGACCGCCGCCGCAAGCAAGGACAGGATCAGCATCCCGGTAGTTGGACCTCGGAGAAGCGCCTGGCGCGGGGTTCGAAGCTGCATGGCGTCTGTGTTATTGCCGATCAAACACGATGGTCAATTCGGCCGGGCCTTGTTGCGATGCTATCTGCACCACGCTGGTAAGTTCCTTGCCGTCGGCGGACAGGGACATCCGGTCCTTGAACGTCAAGCCGACGCTTTCCACGGTCGTGTTCACGATGAGAGCGGCACCGTCCCAGACGGCCGAACCGGTTATCGGAGTGCCATTGATTTCAAAGGCCGAGGATTTGCCGTCAGTGGTGTATTTGCGCGTCGTCGTACCATCCGATGCACCACCGCTTTGGTTCTCCACGATGACCAACGACGGCTCGGCCAGCTCGATCTTACGGGTCATCGAAGCCGGCGCGGGAAAGCCGGCGTAGTTGCTCTTTGCCGGATTCATTTTCCATTCGCCATTGAAATTCGGCTGATTGGCGGCCGCGCTGATACTGACGATGGCGATCGTCGCGAGCGCGGCGAGCAGCATATGTCTCATTGGGATCCCCTTGAATTGACGTGGAAGCAAAAACCTGAGCACAACGAATTGTATTGGATAGCGGCTGCCGAGAACACCTCGACTACCCGGCCCATGGGAAAGGGACTAGGATTGCGCGTCCGAAACAATAAACAAAGCGTTCAACGCCACCGGGGACATCCTGATGAAGATTCGTTGGCTGAGTGGTTTGCTGCTGCTGGTAGCGCCGTCGATTGCCGTTCTCTCGGAGCCCGATTCATCCGCTCCGGCTACCGCGGTCATGTTGGGATACAGTGCGCAGGGCGCGCTCCTGCAGGGTCAATGGGAGCGAAAGTTCAAGGACGGCATTTCCGCAGCCAACATCCGCGAGAATATGCGACGCTTGAGCGCGCGGCCTCACCACGTCGGCTCGCCCTACGACAAGGACAACGCCGAGTGGATTCTCTCCAAGTTCAAGGAATGGGGTTTCGACGCAAAGATCGAGACGTTCGACGTTTTGTTTCCAACGCCGAAGATTCGCGTGCTGGAAATGCTGCAACCCACGCGCTTTCGCGCCAAATTGCAAGAGCCTCCGGTTGCCGGCGACGCAACCTCGGGCCAGACCGCCGAGCAGCTTCCCACGTATAACGCGTATTCCGCCGACGGCGATGTTACGGCGCCGCTGATTTACGTGAATTTCGGCAATCGCGACGATTACGAAGAACTCGACCGGCTCGGCGTTTCCGTCAAGGGCGCCATCGTGATCGCGCGCTATGGCGAGGGATGGCGCGGTGTCAAGCCGAAGGTGGCCGCCGAACACGGAGCCATCGGCTGCATCATCTACTCGGATCCGAGGGGAGACGGCTACTTCAAGGGCGAAGAATTTCCGGCTGGCGGCTGGCGGTCCGGGAACGGCGTGCAGCGCGGCAGCGTCATGGATACGGATTACCCCGGCGATCCCTTGACCCCTGGCGTTGGCGCCACCGCAAATGCCAAGCGTCTGGCGATCAAGGACGCGAAAACCATCACCGCCATTCCGGTACTGCCGATTTCATACGCCGATGCACTGCCGCTTCTCTCGGCGCTCAAGGGTCCGGTGGCGCCGGAGAAATGGCGGGGTGCGCTGGCGGTGACCTACCGCGTGGGTCCGGGACCTGCGCTGGTGCATCTCAAGGTGACTTCAAACTGGGATATCAAACCGATCTACGACGTGATTGCCACTCTCCATGGGTCGGCGGCCGCGGATCACTGGGTGATTCGCGGCAATCACCACGACGCCTGGGTGAATGGTGCGGAGGATCCGATATCCGGACAGGCGGCGATGCTGGAGGAAGCGCGCATGCTCGGCGAGCTGCACGCCCACGGCTGGACACCGCGGCGCACGATTATTTATTGCGCCTGGGACGGCGAGGAACCCGGCCTGCTGGGATCGGTGGAATGGGTGGAGACCCATCTCGATGAATTGCAAAAGCACGCGGTCGCCTATATCAATTCCGACAGCAATAGCCGCGGCTTCTTGTACCCCGGGGGTACGCAGGATCTGCAAAATTTCATCAGCGGCATCGCTCGGGACGTCGAGGATCCGGAAACACATTTGTCGTTGTATCAGCGCTCACATCTGTACAGCATCCTCAAGGCGAAGAATGCCGAGGAACGCAGCGATCTTCGCAAACGCAACGATCTTGTCGTGCACGCGCTCGGCGACGGCTCCGACTACACCGCTTTCCAAGATTTCGCCGGAATTTCCTCGCTGAATCTCGGTTTCGGAGACGAAGACGATGGCACCCAGTACCACTCAATCTACGACGACTTTTACTGGTACACGCAATTTGTCGATAAAGACTTCGCCTACGGGCGCGCTCTTTCGCAGACGGGCGGGACGGCCATCATGCGGTTCGCCGACGCCGATTTTATTCCCGTTGATTTCTCGCCCCAGGCAGATGCCATCGAGAAGTACGAGGCCGAACTTGAGAAGCTGGTGAAAGACAAACAGGATGAGTTTACCGAGCGCAATCTCGAGTTAAAGGAAGGCGTCTTCAAGGCAACCGATGATCCGCGCAGGCCCCTGCTGCCTCCGCCGGCCGAGATCGTGCCGCCGTTTATCAACCTGGCCCCCATGAAGAACGCGATCGTGCTGCTGAAAAAGAGCGCCGATCGGTATTCGCGCGCGCTCACGGCGTTTCAGGCGAAGGGCTCCGCAACGCTGCCGCCAAAGTCGCTCGAAACCGTCAACGCCGATCTTATGCGGGTGTCGCGTTTGTTTCTCAACGAAAAAGGCCTTCCCGAGCGGCCGTGGTTCAAGAATCAGATCTACGCTCCAGGCGCATATACGGGCTACGGCGCGAAGCCGATTGCCGCCGTTCGCGAATACTTGGACGAGAAGAAATGGGGTGATGCGGAAGGCCAGGTGCCGCAGGTTGCGCACGTGATCGAAAACGTTGCCGCGGGCATCGATAAAGCGGCGCAGGATTTCGAGGCCGCGATGGTCCCGGCACACTGAAACACCAGGCCGATCAATCGAGCGTCGCGTCCTGCTGTCCGTACTTTGCGAATAGCGCAGCGCGTTTTTTGGGGTCGATGTTTGCCTTGTTCAAATCGCCGCCGCAGCAGTCGAGGAGCTTGGGGTCCATCACTTTGAACCAAGCCTTGGGGAACATGGCCAAGCCGAAACATCCGGGATAGCCGCTGGGCAGGCGCGGCAAGTCGTCGAAGTCGCGCAGCGCCTGGTAGGGCCGCAGTACATTGGCATGATGATCCGAGTGACGC
This sequence comes from uncultured Gammaproteobacteria bacterium, assembly GCA_963787695.1. GTDB lineage: Bacteria > Pseudomonadota > Gammaproteobacteria > Steroidobacterales > Steroidobacteraceae > Bog-1198. Next base: position 1,369,480 of record CAWBDX010000002.1, on the reverse strand, counting down.
TGCAGATGAAAGGACATGATGTTCGAGAAAATGTGATTGGTATTCCAGGAGTGACGCGGCGCGGGCGTTTCGTAGCGGCCGGTGGGGAGCTTCTGCCGCAGCAATCCGTAATGCTCCACGTAGTTGGCCTGCGTAAGGCCGTACCACGCGTACAAGTGATGAATGGCAAGAAACGGCGCAACACGCCAGCCAAACGCCGCGATCAATGCAGCCACAATCCCGGCCGTCAAGCACCAGGACATTAGAATCTCATTGTGCATCGACCAGGAACGCATACCTAAGGCAGCGAGACGCTTTTTCTCCAAGCGCCAGCCGCGCGATAGGCCTCCGGGTATTTCCCGCAACACAAAGCGGTAAACGCTTTCGCCCATGCGCGCACTGGCGCTGTCTTCCGGTGTCGCCACCTGTACGTGATGACCGCGATTGTGCTCGACGCTGAAATGCCCGTAGCCCACCAGCGCCAGCGCTACCTGCGCCGCTACGCGATCGACCGCGCTGTGCTTGTGGCCGAGTTCGTGCCCCAGCAAAATCGCGTCGGCACTCGTAATACCGACCGACAGCGCGAAACCGATGTAGGCCCACCAAGGAATGCTCTGTGTGCCGACCAACCAGACGCTGGCAATGAAACTGACGTAAAGCAGAAGAATGTCGGCATATAGGAGCGAGCGATAATACGGGTCCGCCGCCAGCAGGGGTACGATGGCATCGGGCGGGTTGTGCGAATCCTCGCCAAACAATCCGTCGACGATTGGGATCAGCACAAAGACGTAAGCAAGGGGCACGAACAACACCCACGGTTGTGCGCCGGTTGCAAAATACAAAAGCACGGTCGCCACCCCCAGAAACGGACCGCTGAAGGCGGCGAGCCAGGCGTAGCGCTTTGGATCTTTATAGCGAACCGCCTGCCCATCTGCCGAATGCGCGACAAACTCCATCGCTGATCTCCCGCCGAATTCAATATCTGCCTGCCGGGATTATCCCACTGCTTTTGGTGCAAAAAAAGCCTGCAGCTTGGGCGACGGCTTGATCGCAGCGCGCTTCGCTCGCATTTCGTTGAACGCGCCGCTCGCGGCATCGAGGGCCGCGTCGATATCACCATCCGTCATGGCGGCACTCAGGAACATATTGTGCCAGGGGTGCACATAGACGCCGCGCTTGAGCATTGCGCTGGACCAATAAAAGCCCAATCGCAAATCAGGATCCTCATCGAACAGAAACAGCGGCATCTGCGCGGGGCCCGTCTGCCGAAGACCGAATCCAGACGACGAAGCGCGTTGCTGCAGCCCTTCGCGGAGTTTCTGTCCCAGGCGCTGTATGCGCTCGAGATAGCCGGTGGTGGTGACCAATCGCAAAGTGGCAAGGCCTGCGGCCATGGGCGACCCGGCATACCAGAACGAACCGGTTACGAAAATCGAGGCGGCGGCTGCGCGCGCCTTGTCAGACCCCAACAGGGCCGAGATCGGATGGCCGTTGGCAATGCATTTGCCCCAGCTCGAGAGATCCGGCTGCACGCCGGCGATCGACCAGGAACAGTCTCGTGCGATGCGCAAACCGCCGCGAACGTCGTCGACCACAAGCAGTGCGCCGCGCTCGTCGCATAGCTCGCGCGCCCGTTGCGCGTAGGCCGGAGCCGGCATCGCTTGATCGACGAAGGCATCGTGTTTGAAGGGTGAAGCAAAGATTGCAGCGAGATCGCCGCCGGCGCGAGCCACGGCTGCTTCCAGGCTCTCGACATCGTTATAGCTGCAAAAGATCTGATTTGCCCGATCTTCGGGCGTCGTGCCGGCAGGCCGCGGCGTACACCACGGTGCGGCGCCGTGATAGGTGCCTTTGGCAATCACCACGGTCTTGCGCCGCGTGTGCGCGCGCGCCGTCACCAGCGCCATGGTCGTTGCATCGGTGCCGTTTTTGCAGAACATGGCCCACTGCGCATGCTTCACCATGGCGGTCATGCGCTCCGCGAGCTCGACCATCAACTCCGTGGGCCCGGTGAGCGGGTCGCCGCGGCGCATCTGCGTGACTGCGGCCGCGTCTATTGCCTCGTGCGCATAGCCGAACAGCTGCGGACCATAGGCGCACATGAGATCGAGGTAGCGGCTGCCGTCGACGTCCCAAAGATAGGCGCCCTCGCCCCGGGAAAAAAACTGCGGATAATCATCGGGCAGAAGGGCGGTCGATTGGTGGCCGTACATTCCCCCGGGAATCACGGCCTCCGCCCGGCGGCGCAATTCCTGGTCTTGGCCGATTGATGCTTCCATTGTCCACTCCATCCAACCATGCATCGATGCGCAGCGCCGATAATCAGTGAACGGCGGCGGAGCATTGCCATGTAGAATCGCTGCCAGCGTCGATGAAACTCCGGGCAACCGCAATTGTACAACTATAGTGAAAATGAATAAGGCGCAATCCGGGGTTTGGATCGGTCCGCGGCCCACGGCGATGCAGATCTCCGCCATTGTGTTCGTCGGCACGATCGGGATATTGATTCCAGGCGTACAGCCCATCGTGCTGGGCGCATTGCTGGCGCAGCGACACATCAGCTTGTCGCAATTGGGGACGACCGCCTCGGTCGAACTGCTCACCATGGGTTTGGCCGCCGCGTTGGGGGGCGCTCTTTTGCCTTCGCGGCAGCTGCGAGCCATCGGCATCGGCGCCAGTCTGGTGCTGGCGCTTGGCAACTATCTCACGCCGCTCGCCGCGGCCGAAGCAATAACTGCATTGCGGGCGCTAACGGGCGCCGCGGGCGGTGTTCTAATCGGCGTGACGGCATGCATGATTGCGCGCTCGGCTGCTCCGGAGCGCTGGGCGGGAATTTATTTGAGCGTCCAAACTCTCGCTCAGTTCATCCTCGCCGCCGTCATGACCGCGTGGATCGATCCGAGTCGCGCCGTTCAAGGCGACTTTGGCATGTTGGCCATCGCCGGCTTAGGCAGTGCAATGGCCTCACTCGCCTTACCCAGCGCGTATCAAGTCCTGCCGACGCCTTTAGGGAAGAGCCGCTTCGTGATGCCGCCGCCGAGGGGTCTTGCCGCGCTTGCCTGCGTTTTTCTGGTGCTGATGTTCATCGTCAGCATCTGGGTTTATTACGATCCCATTGCCCGTCAAGCGGGCTTGTCGTCCCACATTTCTGACACCGCGGTGTACGTTTCGTTGGCATTTCAGGTGCTCGGAGGCACTCTTGCCACGCTGTCTGCAGGCCGTTTGCGGTGGTTTCCCGTATTTGTGATTTGTGCGGCCGTGGATCTAGGAATGATCGCGTTGCTCGGCACGCATCCCTCCGCGCCGTTATTTCTCATTGATGCTGCGGTATTCGGGTTCATTTGGCTGTTCATCCTGCCGTACCTCGTGCCGATGATCATCGAAGGCGACCCGACCCGGCGCTCGGCGGTTTTTGCCAGCGGTGTCGGCCTGCTCGGCGCCAGCTTGGGGCCCACCATGGTTGGCTTGATAGTCAGCCCGGACGACACTCAGGGCGCATTGTGGTTCGGCGCCGCCTGTCTTTTATGCAGTTTGGCGATTGCCACGGGATTGCGGTATCTGCGGCCGCGATCGCCGCAGCTTTAAGACCCGGTCTTTTGATCCGCGCGCCATTTCTCAACGGCAGCCATGGTGTTTTCCACGTGTTTGTCCGGGTTCAACGCGGTGTATGCGTAGATGATTTTGCCAGTTGGTGCGATCACGTAAGAGGTGCGGTCGGAGTATGAGGTGATATAAAACAGCCGCGCGTCGTACTCCTTCGTGATCTTCAAGTCCGCGTCCGAAGCCACCGCAAATTTGCTGCGGCAATCGCTCACCGAAAACTTGTTCAGCGTATCGATGGTGTCGTGCGATACGCCGATGACGGTGGCGCCGAGGGCCTTGAACTTGTCGGTTGCCTCGGCAAATTCATGGGCTTCGACGGTGCAGCCTTTGCTGAATGCGGCGGGATAAAAATACAGCACGACCGGGCCGGATTTTAGCGCCTCAGCCAGGGAAAATTTGAACGGCACGCCGCCAAGCGTGGCTTGCGTAGTGAAATCAGGGGCCGGATCGCCGGGATTCAAGGCCGCGTAGAGCGGTGCTGCGAGACCTAAGCAGCCCAAACCCAGAGTGATGAGACGCTTCATATTTAGATTCCTTGCTGACGTCGAAACTGGCACTCGATTATAGATCAGCGGCGCCGCCTGCTATTGGTTCGCGAAAAACGACCTGACAGCTGTGAAGCAGAAGGGCGCTACGAGTGTCGCATGATAGGCTTCGGCGATCGCTAACGCCCCGCCGTCGGTGGCGCCCTGGGCCACGGCATTCGCCGCAACCAATGCTTTGGCCGCCTCAAAACCCTGCTTGAGAATGCCATAGGGATCACTGGGCACTACAGCGGACTCCAAATCGAGCACGCCGATGGGTGCGGATGGCGGTGCGTGTGATGCCCAATAGCCCTGCATCAGCGCGGTATTGAGCCAGAACACCAGCGGGTCGACATCCCCGCCGCAGAGCAGGACCGGAACGGTCGGTACCCAGTTGCGCAAATCATTTACTTGCAAGGCGGCTCGCCAAGGCAGCCCGGGAGTAGCGGCGGCAGCTCCCGTGGTATTCGTGGGGAACCCACCATCCGGACTCGCCTGCGCATCCTGCAGGTAGCTCAAGCGGTAACTATTCTGCAGCAAATTGCCGGCGCCAAATCCGAGCGCGAACACCTCGGCCAGATTCGCCGGCGTCTGCGGCGGCGTAATGTCGGCGAATGCCGGAGTCGGCGGCGTTGAACTGAACAGCGCAAATTCGGGAAGCTTCCCCTGCGCGTACAGCTGGCTTCTCGGCGTGGTACTTGGCAGCAGGGAGTCAATACCGGTTGCGTATTGCGATTCGAATACGTCGACGTCGTCGGCGTAGATATTCCCGTAGGCCCTCTGATAGGCGGTGAGCAGCAGGGTGGAGGAGATGGGCGCATCGCCGTTGATCTCGCCGTAAAACACCGCATCGACGAACGCGGCTAGTGCATACGGACCCGACATCGGCGCGGATGCGGTGACCTTCATGCCGGCAGCCTGCATGGCGCGATGCGTGGCCATCGCCACGTATCCGCCCTGGGAGTACCCGGTAATAAAGAGCTGACCGCTGTCCTTCGTCAAGGTGACCGAGGCGAACGGCAGCGCGGTACGCGCCGCCGTCAGTGCGTCGATCATGTCCTTGGATTGCTGATCGGCGATCAGGTAAGGATGATAATCGAGTGTCGACGTGTCGTAGCCGGCGTAGTTCGGCGCCACGACGATGTAGCCCTGAGACGCGAAGAGTGCCGCCAGAAACAGAGTCTCGGCATTTTGCGTATTTGTCATGTTGAACGCACGATCCGTTGTCGTGCCATGCGCGTACAGAACGATCGGTCGCGCACCCGTGCAGTTCGCGCCAAATCCGGTGGGCACCATCAGGGCGGCCGACGCTGTGGTGGGTTCATTGGCGCCGCCAACGGTCGCGTACTCGATGTGATACATGAGAATGTCGCAAACCGGTGGGCCGCTGAGAGACAGTAACTGCAGATTGGCCGCGACATTGAGTTCGAGCAACAAACTGGACGCCGTCAGCGTGGACAGAAGTTCCGGCGGATTCTGCAACAGCGTCCCCCGTGATGGAGTGGCCGCTGCGGTGGACATCGACGTTCCGCCGCCGCCGCAGGAGCCGAGCAGCAGCACTGCAAATAAAACCGGCAATGAACGCTTGACCGGACGCATGGATCTTCCACTTGAAAATGCCGAGACGCATGCTAACGCCTCGCGCCGTACGCGTCTGTCATCCAATTCCGAGTCTTGTAGGCGCCTAAGCGACAAGCGTTGTCGGCGGTAGACGACTTCGGCGCTGAGTTGCGCGCGTTAACCTGGGCACGGTCGCATTAACCGCAGGAGCAAACATGAAAAATACCACGCGCGTTGCGAAGAGCAGCTTCTTATTGGCGCTCATCGGCCTGGTTTTAGGTTGTGTGGTCGTACCGGCGGAAGGCTATTACGACCGCGATCATCATCGCTACTATCACGAGCATTCGTGGCATGAATGCGGCGAGCACGACTCGTACTGCCGCTGAACCATCGATTCCCTAACCCGTGAGCCGGCTGACTCCCATTTCACGCAGAGTGGCTGCGACGGCAGCCACCGCCTGCCGCATGGCGTCGGCGCCGATAGCGCCGATGCAGCCGACGCGGAATGTATCGACTGCCGTCAGCTTACCCGGGTACAGAATGAATCCCAAACCGCGCACCCGCCGATAGAACTCGCCGAAGTCGTACTTTGGATCGGGAGGGGAGTGGAAGGTGACGATGATCGGCGCCTGCAACGCATCCGGCAAGAATGTCTTCAAGCCCAGTGCCCGCATACCCGCCACCAGGGTGGCGCAGTTCTGCGTGTAACGCGCCAGTCGAGCCGGCTGTCCGCCCTGCGCCTGGTACTGGTCGATGGCGGCCCGCAGCGCGGCAACCACGTGCGTCGGGGGCGTGAATCGCCACTGCCCGGTATTCTGCATGTACTGCCACTGATCGAGCAGATCCAGGGCCAGCGAACCACTGTTGCCCGCGGAGCGCTCCAGAGCCGTGCGGCGTGCGATCACGAAGCCCATGCCGGGGACGCCTTCCAGACATTTCCCGGACGCGGCGATCAGAGCATCGAAGCCCATGGTTCGTGCATCGATGGGAAGCGCGCCGTAGGAACTCATGGCGTCAACGATCAGAGCGCGGCCGTGCGTGGCCACTATCGCGGCTATTTCGGCTAGCGGATTCAAGATTCCCGTGCCGGTTTCGCAATGCACTTGCGCGACGTGAGTGATCGAGGAATCGGCCGCCAACGCGGCATCGATGCGCGCCGGGTCAGCAGGCTGCTGTTCGCCATGCGGCAATACGACGGCGTCGCGGCCGAGATAAGCCAAGATTCGCACCATGCGTTTGCAGTAACTGCCGTTATCCGCCACCAGCACCTTGCCAGCCTTTGGAACCAGCGTGCCAAGTGCCGCTTCGACAGCAAATGTGCCGCTGCCCTGCAGCGGCACACAGACATGCTCCTCGTGGGCCTGCACGATATCGACGAGGTCGCGGTTGACCGACGCGGTCAGCGCATTGAAGGCTCCGTCCCAAGATCCCCAATCCATGAGCATCGCGCTCCTGGTGGACAGCGAAGTCGTCAGCGGGCCGGGGGTCAGCAGTATTTGCTCGGTCATGGGATACTTTGGGTTTACCAGGGCAGTGAATAGGTCTTGGTGTTGCAGAAGCTCTTCATGGCTTCCAGCACGCCTTCCTTGTGGCCCAAGCCTGAATCTTTGATGCCGCCGAACGGCGTCATTTCCAGACGGTAGCCCGGCACCTCGCGCACATTGATGCTGCCGACATGCAATTCGCGCACGAAGCGCGTGATCAAGTCGAGACGATTCGTGCACAGCGACGCCGACAGCCCATAGGCCGTTGAATTTGCGATGCGGATCGCTTCCTCCACCGTCTTGAAGCGAATTACCGGCGAGACCGGACCGAAGGTTTCGTGCCGCACCACAGTCATGTCCGGCGTGACACGGTCGAGCACGGTGGGCGAATAGAGCGCACCGCGGCGAATATTTCCGATCAGCAATTTGGCGCCGCTCGCCACCGCTTCGTTTACAACCGCTTCGAATCGCCGCGCCGCTGCCTCGTCGATCACCGTGCCCATGTCCATCGTTGGATCAAAGGGATCGCCGTACTTTACCGCGCGCGTCTTGTCGACGAGCAATTCGACGAAGCGGTCGGCGAGGCTCGCATGAACGAGAATGCGCTTGACGGCGGTGCACCGCTGCCCCGAGTTCTTGTAGGATCCGCTCGCCGCCAAAGTGGCAGCCTCTTCGAGATCTGCATCCTCGAGGACGATGATGGGATCGTTGCCGCCCAGTTCCAACACCTGGCGCTTGTAGACAACCTTGGCCGCGATGTACTTGCCGATCTGCACGCCGCCGGTGAAGGTGATGAGATCGACGTCCGCGCTGCTGAGCAGCTCGTCAGCGATCTCCGCCGGATCGCCGGTCAACACCGCAAGCATTTCAGGCGGCAGCCCCGCTTCATAAAGAATGTCCGCCAGCGCAAATGCGCTCAAGGGTGTGCGCTCGCTTGGCTTCAGCACCATGCGGTTGTTGGTGGCCACTGCCGGGGCGACTTTGTGAATCACCTGATTCAAGGGATGGTTGAACGGAGTAATCGCGGTGATCGCGCCCAGCAGCGGCTCCCTCAAGGTGTACACCTTGCGGCTCTTGCCGTGCGCGGTGAGATCGCAGGAGAACACCTCGCTGTCGTCGACCAACGCCTGGTTGGCGGCAAACAGCAGGACATCCGAAGCGCGGCCGACCTCGTACTGCGAGTCCTTCAGGCACAAGCCGGACTCCAGGGTGATCAGATGTGCAAGCGCATCGCGCTTTGCGGCAACGATGGCACCGGCTTTCATGAGGATCTTGTAGCGCTCGTAGCGTGTCAGCGGCGAGCGGAATTCGCGCGCAACATGCAGCGCCCGTTTGACATCATCGAGCGTGGCCTTGGGAACGGTGCCCACCAGCGCACCGCTGTAAGGGTGGCGCACTTCGATGATGCGATCGCGCGACACTTTCTCGCCCGCGATGCGCAGCGATTCACGAATCAGCTCACGCGGTTGAGACGGGGTGGCGCCTGCTGACATCGAATGTTCCTAGGAGATCGGGACGGCGAGGTTGAGCCCGAGATCGAATGCATCGAAATTGCGCCAATGGCGAATTCCCGGCTGTTTCCTCACGCTGCGATTGACGAGCAGCGGCACCTTCTGTTCCGACGTTCCTCCGTGCGAGCGCAGCGGCACGTCGAGTCCGGACAAGTCGTGGCGACTGCGGCTGGTGCCGATGACCGTATCCCGTTGCGATACGACCACGAGATCGCCGATGCGGTCCGACGGCAGTTCGAACTGTGCCGCGGCTTGTGCGCGCGTCAGTACCGTTTCGATGCCGGGAACAGCCGTTATGCGCCGGGCCAACGCACCCTCGGCATCAGGGGCGGGGAGGTACACCAGCGCGAAAGAGCCGAGTGCACCATGGTGTACGACATACGGGTCGGTGATCGGCAGAATGACCCGCGTTTGGTCCTTGCCGAGCCATTCGTCGAGAGTGTCCTGAAGATAAATCACATTGGGCCGCCCATCGTCGCCGTGTTTGGCGTTCATGCCGTGATCGGCGGTAAGCACGATCGTCGCTCCAAGCGCATCGAGCCGCGCGAGATTGCGGTCCATCATCGCGTAGAAGTCATTCGCCTGCGCAGTACCTGGGGCGGCCTTGTGCTGGATGTAGTCGGTGGTGGACAAGTACATCAAGTCGGGACGCTCGCGCTCCATCAGCTTCACGCCCGCCACGAAAACGAATTCCGAGAGCGCCGCGCTGTACACGGAGGGAAGCGGCATGCCGACGCGCTCGAGCACATTGACAATGCCATTTTCGGTCAGAGTGATTTTATCGGCGCATTCAGAGGAGAAGCAGATGCCTTGCATCTGGTGGCCGAGAAGTTTTCGCAGCTTGTCCTTCGCGGTGATCACCGCCACCTTTGCACCGGCCGTCGAAAATGCGGCCAGAATCGTTCCGGCACGCAGATGCCGCGGATCATTCATCATCACTTCCTCGCCGCGCTCGGGGTCGAAGAAGTAGTTGCCGCATATGCCGTGCACCGATGGCGGCACGCCCGTGACAATCGACAAATTGTTGGGGTTGGTGAAGCTCGGCATGACGCAGTCGGCCATGAAAATGGTCCCGGCGCCCTCGAGCAGTCGGCCCAAATAGGGCGCGGCACCGGCGGCTACGGCGGCTGTTATGTACTCGGACTGACAGCCGTCGACGCAGACCACGACCAGCGGGCGATCCATCCAGCGGTAGGTTCGGCCGTTTACGGTAAGCTCGGTTGGCAAGTAAGCGCTCCCGGTGATGTGCTGCGCGAGTATGGTTGATCGAGGGCTATTCGTCGCGGCGAGTCGCCGCCTTGTGCATTCGGGCCCGGCTTTCCGCCGCATGCCGGCGCAGCAAGTCCCCAGCGAGGATCGAATCACGCGCGGTGATGGCCTTCACCACCGCCTTGTGCTCGGTGTTGGAAACTGCGAAACCGCCGCCGTCTTGCAGTCCGCGCAGGCGGAATAGCAGCAGCTCTTTTGTCAGCAGCCGGTAGGTTTCGGTCAGACGGGCGTTGCCCGCGAAGTCGACTATCATGTCGTGAAACTTCAAATTGAGCGCATGGTAGCGCTTGATGTCCTTAAGAGAGGTTGCCTCGTCCATCTCCGCGACGGCGGCCTTCAGATCGCGAATTTGCTCCGGCGTGGCGCGCTCGGCGACCCGTTGGCCAATCAGCTGATCGAGCGCCTCGCGGATATCGTAGATCTCGTCGGCTTCAGCGACGGAAATTTCACGCACAAAAACGCCGCGATGTTTTTCCGAGCGCACCAGACCGGATTCTTCCAGGGCACGCAGAGCCTCCCGAATGGGGCCGCGACTGGTTCCGAATCGCAACGCCAGTTCGCTCTCATTAACATGCTGGCCGCTGGCAAGTTCTCCGCGCAGGATGAGTTGTTCAATCTCCGCATGCACCAGCGCCGGCAGTGAGTTCGTTTGCACGAGTTGCAGCGTTGTAGGGGTGGAGGCAAGTGGCATCGGCGCATCCGGTCGGGGAGGTACTGAATGATACCCGGATTGCAGATTGTTGACAATTTGCAGTTGACAATGAGGGACCTGCGACGCGCAGGTAGCATTTATGCAACGGTACCGTTGCGTTTCATTAATGAACAGGTTATTGTAAAAATTGGGGTGTGGGCAGCGGATAAGGAGCGAGCAGTGACGAAATTCAAGCAGGTCATCGTGAGCGGCGCTGCCATCGCAGCCATAGCAATTCTTCCGTTTGCTCCCGCAATGGCCGGCGGCCATGGTTACGGATACGTACATCCTTGGGGTCTGGGTCGCGGCATCTTTGGCGCAGCTGTGGCGCTCGCAACTTTGCCGCTCGCGATTGCGTCGGCGGTGGTATCGAGCGTGGCCGCGCCTGCCGCACCAGCCGCGGCGCCGTATCCCGCGCCGGGATACGCGGGCGGTTACGCACCCGCTCCATATCCAGTACCACCGGCTTACTACGTGCCGCGTCCGGCATACTATCCAGCACCCCGCGCATACTATGCGCCACGCCCATACTATGCACCGTACGCAGGCTATGCGGGCCGAGGTTATTATCGTTCAGGTGGCTCCGCCTATCCGCATCGGTAGAAGAAGAAGTGGTCGTCCCCCTCGCGCCGATGCGTTGCTACTGCGCGAGCGAATTCTAAAATCCGCAACGGAATTATTTCTCGATGAAGGCTATGGCTCCACGACGATCGAGGCGGTAGCGGCGCGCGCGGGTATATCGAAGCGCACTTTCTATGACCGCTTCGATGACAAGTCGGTTTTGTTCGCCGCGGTGGTTCATCGCATCATTGAACAGATCCGGCCGCCCGCCGAGGTCCCTCTGCTCGCCGGCGCGGATCTGCGCAGTGTGCTGCGGCGCCTGGCCGGCCTGATTCTGCATGCAGCGCTGTCCCCGCAGGCGATGGCGTTGCACCGGCTGGTCGCCGCCGAGTCGGCGCGCTTTCCGCAACTTGCAATGGCCGTCGAAAACGACGGCGGCACGGAAGAAGCAACGAGCCTGATCGGCGGCCTGTTGGCGCGCGAACTTCCCGACGCCAAAGTCAGTCTTCAGAACCGCGCATTCGCGGCCCAGCAGTTCATCCACATGGTCGCCACGGTGCCGCAGCGGCGTGCCATGGGGTATGGCAACCCCATGAGCAGCGACGAACTAGATGCGTGGGCAATCGATGTAGTAGCGCTGTTTCTTGACGGCTATCGAGGTCTGAGCAGCAACGACTAGATTGGACTTCGCCGCTCGATCGGGATGGTTTTGCGCTAGTTGCCGCGCAGCTGTGCCGCGGCCTCCGCCGGCAACGGAAAGGCCGGCGTCTCGCCCTCCCACGAAATTGATATGATGCGCCACTGCATGCCGTCGCCGGCCAGTTGAAAGCTGTTAATGCCGCGCTGGAACGGCGCTTCGGCCGGCGCATGGCGGCTCTCGTAGGGGCTCACAACGGTGGCGATATGGGCATAGCGCCAAATCTGACCCACCACGCCGTGTTCATAAAATGCCGCGCTCGCCAACGCTTTGCTCGACGCGGAGATATAGTCCTCGACGCTAAGCACGCGCGTTTTGATTGTGCCGTCTGTGCCCGCGCGCGTGACAGCAAAAATCGCTCCGGGCGCCATTAAGGAACGAAGTCGCGGCCAATCGCGTGGCGTGCCAACAGGACCGGAAATGACGGAATAAACCGCCTGAATGATGGCCTCAGGCGATGCGACGTCAGCCGGCTGCGGACTGACGGCTGGCGGCAGCGGCGCAGTGGGTGCTTGTGCGGCCGCTGCGGCTGCCAGCAACACCAACATGAAATTCATCAAAGCAGTCCGTTTCAACATTTTTACCGTCCTCGGCGCAACCAAGCCAGTGCCTCATCTTTGGAGCGAACGATGCGAATTCTGTTGTGCGATTTGTGTTCGCGCGCCAGCTCGTTGAATCGTTCCCCGTAGCGCTCCGGGCTTGGCACTACAATGGCCAAGCATAATTCGTAATTCTCGAACTTCTGAAAAAGCTCGCCGGCGAGGCCCGATTTCAGATCGAAGAACTCCGCAGAGACGTCATCTTCGGTGAGAATGAGTCCAGCGGTGCTGAAGGATGCGCTCACCGCTTTGGAGACATCGCTCATCGAGCCAATCGACATGCCGGCATCCGATGCGAAGACAATTTTACCGTGCTGGCTATTCATAGCACGTGCGCTCCACTGTCGACGAGCAGTTCACGCAGTATCGAACGGTGACATCGCAATTCTTCGGCACAGTAGCAGCCGACCGAGAAGTTGGCTTGGTGCGATAGCACCGCCAGCACGTCGATCATCGAGCGGCAGTGTGGGGCCGCCATTTCGGACCGGTATTTCTTGACGAAACGCTGCCATTCACGATCTGACCGGGAACTCAAGGCCTGCTTGACCGTTGCTTGGCTCGGCGCGAGCGTCGGCAGCCAGACATCGTAAAAGTTCTTCGACGCATAGTCGGTTTTGCGAATGCCTCGAGGCGGGCGTCTGACCGTGCCAAAGCGAACTCCTTCTTCCGGAAGCCGCTCGGTGCCGAGACGAACAATTCTAATGGTCACGTCGTCAGTCTCCCCCCGGAATACAGAGCGCAAATGGGACTGGCCTGACGCCGAGCGCTACTGCTGCAAGTTTGCGGGTCGATGAAAATAAGTTTGAGCTGTATCCTTATTGGGGGCAAGGACCCACCCTGAGCTACCCGCGGAACTGAAATCATGGGAGAAAGGACGCGTTGTCTCAGCAGCCGCCCACACTAATCTTCGACGGCGACTGCTCCATCTGCCGTTATTGGGTCGCCTATTGGCGGGACCTGACCGGCGAGCGCGTCATCTATCGCCCCTTTCAAGAAGCTGCGACGGATTTCCCGGCAATCGCACTTCAGTCATTTCAGCGCGCCATTCAATTTATAGAACGCGACGGGCAGGTGTATTCGGCCGCGGCCGCAACCTTTCGCGTTCTGAGGTATTCATCCGGGCGCGCCGCATGGTGGTGGTGTTACGCACACGTGCCCGGCTTCGCACCGCTGAGCGAACGGGCCTATGCATTCTTTGCGCGACGCCGCGGCGTGCTCGATGCGCTCACGAAATTCTTGTGGGGACCTGCGCTTCAGGCAGAGCGCTACGCGCTGGTAGCCTGGGTTTTCCTGCGGCTGCTTGGCGCCATTTATGTTGCGGCGTTCGTATCGCTCGGGGTGCAAATCCTGGGACTGATCGGTCACGCCGGGATACTGCCGGTCGGCGACTACTTCGAGGCATTGCGCCATGCCCGCGGCGATTCGGCGTACTGGTTGCTGCCTTCGCTATTCTGGGTGAACAGCAGCGATTCCGCATTGCTTGCCGGAACGGTTGTCGGCGCAGTGCTGGGATTGCTGGTGGTCGTGGATCGGTGGACGAGACCCGCGCTCGTTGGTCTGTTCGCGCTGTACCTTTCCTACGAGTCCGCGGGTCAGGATTTCATGAGCTTCCAGTGGGATTCGCTGCTGCTCGAAGTAGGTTTTCTGGCAATTTTTCTCACCGGCGGATCGAAAATAGTGATATGGCTGTTCCGCTGGCTGGTGTTTCGCTATTTGTTTTTGGCGGGCGTCGTGAAACTGCTGTCCGGCGATTCGACGTGGCGCGACCTGACGGCACTCGAATATCACTTTTGGACGCAGCCGCTGCCGACCCCGATCGCGTGGTATGCGGCGCAATTGCCGCACTGGCTACTTCGCGCAGGAACCGCCGCGACCTTGGCCATCGAGCTTGGTGTTGTGTTCATGATTTTTCTGCCGCGGCGCCTGCGCGCCGCCGCTGCCGGTTGCGTTCTGCTGCTGCAGGTACTGATTCTGCTCACCGGCAACTACAATTTCTTCAATCTGCTCACAATGCTGTTGTGCATTTTCTTGTTCGACGATGCGGCGCTCGGGCACGTAATCCCTCAATGGTTGAAAACGCGGGCGCTAAGCCGTGCGCCGCTGGTGAACCGCACGGCTACCGTAATCGCCGCCGCACTCGCGCTCATCGTGGTGCCTGTGGGCGTAAATAGGATCTGGCAGACGACGACGCGTACGAATCTGCCGGTGCTTGGCGCCGTTACGCGTGCACTCGCGCCGCTGTCCATAGTCAATCCCTATGGGTTGTTCGCCGTGATGACGATCACCCGGCCGGAAATCGTGATCGAGGGTTCCGCCGACGGGCAGGTATGGCGCGAATATGCCTTCCACTACAAACCGGGGCCGTTGACCAGATCCGCGATGTGGAACATTCCGCACCAGCCGCGGCTCGACTGGCAGATGTGGTTCGCCGCTCTCGGCGGCATCCGAGAAAATCCCTGGATGGTGGGCCTGATGCAACGGTTGCTGGAAGGCAGTCCGGCCGTGTTGGCGCTGCTTGAGGTCAACCCGTTCGCCACCGCGCCTCCAAAATATGTGCGGGCGTTGCTGTACGCCTACCGCTTTTCAGATCCGCGCAAACGCGCAGTGACGCATGAGTGGTGGGTTCGCCGCCTGGAGGGCCTGTACTTCCCGCAGGTCAGCTTGGACGAATTCGAGCGCGCCGCAACCCGGGAAAATGCGCGCCCTTAGTTTGGCGTCGAATCGGGTGTGGATGCGCTTGCCTAGCGGGCCAAAACAACGATCATCGCTATCGTCAAGAAAGCCATCGTGGTGATCAATACATTGTGGCCCCAACGGGCGATAAGTCCAATCATATGCAATTCCAATAAATCCAAATGATGCAGCGGGTGCGCGACTGCGGAGTTGTTGCACTAATCTTGGGTGCGGCACTCTACATTTCAACTTGGGCGCTTACCGTGACGCATTCGCCAACTCGCGGCGAATCAGCTACTTAGTAGCTCACATGAGCGTTTTTCACCGTGCGACAAAAAAATCTCGTCTGGCGGTCGCCTCGGCGAACCTCTGGGCGATTCGATGCCCTCCGCTAGTGCGGCACTTCGATCCAGAACGCCTTGGTCGGATCCACCTGCGTTGTGGTAGCAGGTCCCTCGCCGATGATTTGAACAATCACCGTTTCGGCACTACCCGAGCCATCCCAGTGGCTGGCTTTCCCCGGATGCAGCATGACACTGCCGGCTTTCAAGGGAACCGCTCGAGCAAGATCGAAGGTGTCGCCGGTGCCCGTGTACCAGGTTCCTTGGAGCACCGTCACGTATCGAGCATTTGGATGCCAATGCGGAACGTCCATGGTGTACGGGGGGAACTTGGCGCGAATCACGTAGATGCCGGGTTTCGTGGGATCGCCGAGCAGGGTGGCTTGCTGGACGCCGCGCCCGCCCGGGACATCCTGCCAATGCACATCGGTCGGCGTGATTCGGACGAACTCAGAGGTGTCCTTTGCAGCACCGCTGGCGGCTGCGATGACCGTCGCGAGTATTGCAAAAGAGGCGAAGGCGCGAATTGATTGTGTTTTCATGCATCACCTTGGATAGGTTTATGACGGTAGCAGCAACTTGGAATTCTACGCTCCCGGCCGGGGCGACACAGGCCAGTTGCGGTGCCGTCGGCGCCTTCATACAGTGTGTGCCCGGCGTCAGTACTGGATGGACGCGAGCCGGGCGGATCGCAACAATCCGCAGCATGCCGAGCGGATTTCATATCGAAAGACTGAGCGATGAGTTTGGCCAGTACACCTTGGTCCTGACATGCTCCGAATGCGGCCACGAGCGTAAAGCGGAGCCGCTCATGCTCGGGCGGCTATGTGGCTGGGATGTTCGTCTCGAGGATATCGCCAAGCGCATGCGCTGCTCAAAATGCGGCAGGAAGCGCTGCAGGCTGCGGGCTTTTGCGCCAAAAAAGCCACGTGGGTATACATCGCTGCCGAAATGATAACGCCAGGCTGCACGTGCGGCGGATTCATGCGAAGCGGCGGCGGTTGCGCAGCGTGAGCGAAGCAGAGTGGCCAGCTGCAAATCATGCTGGCGCCCGCCACTTTCGTTCCCGCGTTTCTTGATGACTGCGCGAGAAATGGCGGTTGAGTGAAGATCGAAGATGATCTAAATTCGCTCGGTTTATCCTTCGGAGCGATAGTGGCGAGCGATATTCATCACTGCGTTCGGACCTTGCGCCTGAAGGTAAAGCGCGAAGGCTACACGTGGCTCAATATGGCCGCGATGGAAGTGAATCAGCTCTGGAACTACGCCAACGCGACGAGCTACAAGGCGGCGCGTCCATTTGCAGGAACGGGCAAATGGCTCAGCGCCTTTGATCTGGACAAACTGACCGCGGGGGCGTCGGAATACTTTGCTCTGATTGGAGGTGTCCCCCGTCCGTTAGCGGGAACGAGTCATCGCTTGCAGTCGCTGAGCCGAGCTTGACCTACAGTCGATGCGAGGCAGGGATCAGCGGGCTGAAAGCGGCGGCGTGAGCACCGGATACGCCCGATTGGCCTTTTTTTCTCCGCCGTCCGCGTCTTTGACATCGATTAGTGCGATCAGATAAGCGGCCATGGAAGCGGTCCTCTAAAGAGTTAAGACGAATGATTCGTACTGGTAAATTACCGGAAAGAATCGCAGTTTCCACTTCCGAGATGAGCATTGCACTTATAATTGATCAGCGTCGAGAGTGAGGGCGTTGCCCAGGAACCGAGGACAATGAACAGCCAGGAAAGTCCCGTGATCGATCCCGTGCTGCCGGCGCCCGTGCCGCCCCGCGGTCGTCTGCCGTTATTGAAGTTCCTGCGGACGATGCCTGACAACACGATTGCCACTTTTGCCCAGGAGGCCTACGAGAAGGATATCGTCGAGCGCAAGCTGTTCGGCCGCCATTTGTTCATCATCAACGATCCGGCA
Source organism: uncultured Gammaproteobacteria bacterium (assembly GCA_963787695.1). GTDB lineage: Bacteria > Pseudomonadota > Gammaproteobacteria > Steroidobacterales > Steroidobacteraceae > Bog-1198. Next base: position 1,352,071 of record CAWBDX010000002.1, on the reverse strand, counting down.
GCGATCAAGCAGGTTCTGCTCGACAATGTGGCGAACTATGAAAAGACCGAGCTCACTCGCCGAGTCCTCGAGCCCGGCCTCGGCAAGGGACTGATCACTTTGGAAGGAGAAACCTGGCGGCGGCACCGACGCACCATGGCGCCCGCCTTTGACCACCGCAGCATCGCTTCGTTTACACCGATCATGACCGAGGCCGCGGAGGAATTGCTCGGCTCTTGGCGCAAGCTCGGTGCGGGAGCCGGCATTGATGTCGCCGAAGATATGATGGAAGTGACGCTCAAGATCATTTCGCGCACGATGTTTTCCTCCGACTCGGACGACATCATGACCGTTATGAGCGGCGCCGCCGGACGCTACCAGGCAGAAATTCGCCCAAATATTCTGGATTTGCTGGGTTTTCCTCTGTGGATCGCGGCGCTCGGGCGAAAAAAAGCCGCTGATCTGGTATTTGACGAATTCGATACGGTCATCGATCGGCTGATAGAGACGCGTGCACGCGATCCCGCAAATGGACCCAAGGATTTGCTGGCACGCCTGATTGCAGCCCGCGACGAGCAAACCGGAGGCGGCATGAGCGCGCAAGAAGTTCGCGATCACGTCATTACGATTTTCATGGCGGGTCACGAGACCACAGCGATGGCCATGACCTGGGCTTGGTTCCTGTTGTCGCAACATCCCGCCGTCGAGGCGAAGCTGTACGCCGAATTGGAATCGGTACTCGGTGGGCGCGCGCCCAGCCAGGAGGATCTGTCCAGGCTCACGTATACACGCATGGTGATCGAAGAAACGATGCGTATTTATCCGACCGTGCCCGCCATGGAGCGCGAGGCACTTGCCGATGACACGCTGGCGGGTAGACGCGTTCCCAAAGGGTCAACTGTCATGATTGTCCCCTGGGTGCTTCACCGCCACGTGAAGCTGTGGTCGAATCCAGGACGATTTGATCCCGAGCGGTTCTCGGCGGAGCAGTCCGCCGTGCGCCCGCGCTTTACCTATTTGCCCTTCGGCGGCGGTCGTCGCATCTGCATCGGCGCCGCCTTCTCGCTTGCGGAGGCGACAATACTCCTGGCCACGCTTGCGCAGCACTATCGGCTGCAACTCGCGCCCGGACACCAGGTCGAACCTCAGGGCCTGATCACCCTGCGCCCCCGTCACGGCATGAAAATGCTGCTCGGACCGCGGAGTTGAAGTACCGGAGCAAGCCGATAATATGATCGGCGGCGGCGCAAGTACAATCGCCGATAATTGTCGGAGGCGCGCATGAGCTATAAGTCGATCAATTTTGCGCAAAAATTCGCATCGTTTGCCGAGCATTGGTCGCCGAAAGTCGTTGCGGAAATGAACGATTATCAATTCAAGGTCGTGAAGCTCAAAGGCGATTTCGTATGGCATGAGCATAAGGAAACCGATGAAACGTTCATCGTTATCGACGGCGAGCTGCGCATCGATTTCCGCGACGGCGCGGTGCAAGTTTCGCGCGGCGAAATGTTCGTCGTTCCGCAGGGCGTCGAGCACAAGCCTTACGCCGAAGGCGAGGTGAGACTACTGCTGATCGAACCGCGCGGGGTGAAAAACACCGGAAATGCCGGCGGTGAACGGACAGCCGAAAACGATGTGTGGATTTAACCCGATCGCTTATCCGAGGTGCAGCCGTGCCAAAGAAAAAGCCGAAACGCCGCACAAAAATGCTGGCGCACAGGTATGAGGTCAAAGCCGAGATTTCCAACGCGACGCTGACAAAGGCCAAGTCCGCGCTGTCGCTGCAGATTTATCTCAGGCACATGAAGCTTGGCGAGATCCAGATCGGGCGTGGTTCGCTGTTCTGGTCGGGCGCGCGGCGGCAGAGCGCCAAACGGATTCATTGGGGTCGATTCGCAGAAATGATGGATCGTCTGGCGTACGGAGACCCTTAAGGCGCGCTGGACGACGGCCGCAGCCGCATTCCATCTTCGGCCCAGCTCACCGGACCGTTGTATGCGCGGCGAATTGATTCCAAGACCGCTTGATGCATCGCTTCGGTGGCAGGCGACAAGTGGCTCAACAACAGCCCATGCACCCCGGCCTGCTTTGCGAGTTCGCCGATCGCATGAGGCGCTGTGTGCAGGGTGTACAGAATGGCCGGGGAGCCGGGCGGATCGAGTACCGCGCTATTGAAAACCAGCAGGTCGCTCGCCTTGGCAATCTTTAACAAGCTCGGCAGACCTTTCGCGTCTATATCTCCGGAGAAAGTAATGCTCCTGCCCGCGCCATCTATGCGGTAGATCACCGCCGGCGCATCACCGTGGTGACCTGCAATCGCCGTAATTGTGAAAGCGCTGTCTTTGAGGATCACATGCGGTGCCGCAGCCGAGCTGATTCTCGCGGGAATGTCGTGAGCATGGATTGTCACCGGCGCGGAAAAGTCGCTCAAATAAGCGAATGCGCCCTGCGGGCCGAACAGCAAATCAAGCAACCGGCGCGTTGAAGGGAAATAGGCTCCATGATCTTGCGCTGGCGAACCATCGGGGCCGAAGACGTTGAACTCAATCGGCCCGGTACTCGACACGGCGCGCGCCTTGAATAGGCCCGGCAGCTCGCCCGCATGGTCGATGTGCAGATGAGTGAGGAGAACCACATCGGTGTTCGCCAGTGAGATCTTGGCCTCGCCGAGCCTCGCGAACGAGCCCGGACCGGCGTCAATGATTATGCGTGCAACACCCTCGATGAGTACCAGGTAACTCGAGGCGGCGCGCCCCGTGGCTCCGGGACCTCCCGAACCGAGCACAACGAGTTCCAGAGGCGCTGGCGGCGCTTGTCCATGGGCAACGGACCCAGATCCGAATAGTTGCAGTAGCAAAAGAGCAACGAGCCCAACACGGATCCTTCGCGTACCCGCCGTTGGTCCCTGCGGCGCAACCTGAAACAGCACCGGCTTAAACATGCTCGGCGATCAACGGCAGTAGGCGCGAATCCTCCAGCGCCGCCGTACGATGTCCAATGCCGGACAAATACTCGCGATCCGAGGCAAACGCCAAGAATGCGGCAACGCTGGATTGCTCGACCAGCATGACCGCATCCCAGCGCTCCTCGCTTGGACCGATCAGAAATTCGGCGCCTCGCCCGTAGAAGAGCACCTTGCCTCCGGATTTTTCCAGATACGGCAGTGTGTGATCCATGTAGCGACGGTAAGCCGCCTCGCCGGAGATTGGAGTTTCCGGCGCAAGCTCGGGACTCGCCGAATAGTCGGCAGCAATGCGAAATCTCAATAGATTCAGCATCACGACGCTGCCCGAAATTCGGCGGGTAACAAATGCCCGTCCCGCCTCCTGCGTCGCCTCGAGGTAATTTCTAGGTGTTCTGTCGGCCATGATCCTGCAGCGGAATTGCGTGACTAGAATTCTCCGTAGCCGCGAGCCATCGCCGCCGCAAAGACGAGCAGCAGAACGAAAAGCGCGACTTCGGCGTGCAAATAGCGGCGCGCCGATTTTACGGCAGCATCGTCTGGCGCAACCCCTGACTTTCGCCAACGCATGAACTGCATCGTGGCCGGCACGGACAACAACCCGATTGCGGCAAAGCTCGTCATTTTTGCCCAGAAGAACGCATTGTGCGAATAGTAGGCCCAGCCCTTGGCGGCATAAATTGCCCGGCAGAAACCGATGACCAAGACCGCGCCGGCGAGAAGGCCGTACCACAAGTCGATTGATGCAATTCGGACCGCGGTGGCACTGCTGATACCCGGCCGCAGAGCCATGAATTCGGCAAACAGAATCCCAAATATTGCGAAGATCAGAATGTGATGAACGATAGCGAGAACGAGATCCAACATGGCGAATTCCTCGCATCAGCCATGCCCATAGTACACCGCATCTCTGCATCGGCACCGGGCGGAAAAAGTGCGCCCGATCTGCCGAGCGCATAGACTGGCGAAGGGGTTTTGCTCGGCAAGGGTGGCTATGCACACGGTCCCGGGATTCGAAGTACATACCTTGAATATGCAAGGGGCCGCGCGCGACGTTTATCGGGCCGGCCGCGGGCCTGCTGTCATCGTCATGTCGGAAATTCCGGGCATCACTCCCGCGGTTGCAGGCTTTGCCCAACGGCTGGTCGACGCTGGCTACACCGTTTTCATGCCGCTGTTGTTCGGCGAGCCGATGCGGCCCCCGGAGCGCGGCTATGCCCTGCGCGTGATCTTGAAAGCGTGCATCAGCCGCGAATTCCGCGTCTTGGCGGCCAACCAATCGAGCCCGATAGTCGACTGGCTGCGCTCGCTCGCTCGCCAGGCGCATGCCGAGTGCGGCGGCCGCGGCGTGGGTGCCATCGGCATGTGTTTTACGGGCAACTTCGCACTTGCCATGATGTTGAATGCGCCGGTACTGGCGCCGATTTTGGCGCAGCCCTCGCTGCCATTTGCAGTCACCCGGTCGCGGCGCGGCGGACTGCACGCATCACCCCAGGAATTGCAAGCGGCCCACGAGAAGATCGACGGCGAAGGCGCACGCATCCTGGCTTTGCGGTTCATTCAAGACCCGATGTGTCCGAAGGAACGATTTGAGCGGCTGCGCGGTGAGTTCGGCGCCGCGTTCGAGGCGATCGAGATCGACGAGAAGTATGCCAACCCGCGCGGACCGAAACCGGCGCACAGCGTGTTGACGAATCACTTGATCGACGAGACTGGAGAGCCGACTCGGGAAGCGCTCGACCGGACTCTTGCGTTCCTGAAGGAACAGCTCAACCCGGCAGCGCTGTGAAGAGGATCAAACGCAGCAACCGGTCAAAGCGCAATGCGTCAATCATGCGGCGCACGCCGAGTCGCCTCAAGGGTCCGATTGGCGCCCCGACCGGCGCCACATTTGAGCAGGCGCGTCTCGCAGGCCACACGTTGCCGGGCGTCGAGGACGCCACGTCGTATGGAACACCCGCTCTTAAAGTGCGAGGCAAGCTGCTGGCACGGCTGCATCAGAGCGGGGAGTGTCTGGTGCTGCGCACCGATCTGTTGGACCGTGAGATTTTGCTGCAGTCCGATCCGCGCGTCTTCTTCATCACCGATCACTACCGCGACTATCCCTGGATACTCGTGCGCTTTGCGAGCGTCGATCCAAAGGCGCTGCCGGAGCTCATTGAACGCGCATGGCGCTTGGTTGCGCCAAAGTCGCTGGTGTCGAAGCACGATGCGGTAAAACTGCGAACCTGAGGGCTCATAGCGCACGCAATGCCGCCGCCACCGGCAAGCGCGCGGCGCGAATCGCCGGAAACAGACCCCCCACCAGCCCGACCACGCACGCCCAGGCGACGCCGATGGCGATCAGATTCAATCCAATGTGCAAGTGAAACGCGACTTGCGAGAACCCGGCTCCCCCGGAGATCGTGCTTACCGTATTGCCGTTGAAGAAAAGCCACGCAAGGGCTGCGCCAAACAGAGCGCCGAGGATGGCCAAGGTTAGCGCTTCCACCAGAACCGACATGACGACACCGGCGCTGCCGAAACCGATGGCGCGTAGGGTGGCAATTTCCACGGCACGCGCACTGACCGCCGAATACATGGTATTCAGCGCGCCGAAAATGGCGCCGATCGCCATGACGACGCCGATCACATTGGCGACGATGGCAAGAAAGGTGCCGAATCGCTTCGATTGTTGCTCGTAGTAGGCTGCTTCTCGCTGTACATCCATCGACAGCGTCGGGTTGGTCGTCACGCTTGCTTTCAGGGTGTCGAATGCGGCCGGGGACTCCAACCACACCGTCACCGAATTGAAAGTCGTGCGATGGTACGCGGACAAAACCGTGTCCGCGTCGGCCAATAGTTCGGATTCATGCGCGTCGCCGTTGCTTTCGAAAACTCCCACGACCAGCCATTCGGTGTCGGTGGATTTCACACGGCTTCCCAGTTGCAGTCCCTGGAAGTTCGCTTGCGCGGTCTTACCGACGATCAGCTCGCGTACACCCGCCTGAAAAACGCGGCCCCGCAGGATCTTTATTTCCGGGCGCACGGCAAAGGCATTGCCCGAGACGCCGCGAAACGTAACGCTGCCGAGCGCGCCCGTGCCGCTTTTGGGCAGCCACATTGAGGCCATTGCATCTGCCGATGCCACCGCCTTGCCGTCGAGATCGCGCTTGATTCCGGGCAGGTCCATCAGTGTAAGCACCGAATCGCGCGATAAATTGCTTTCCACTTCGGATTGGGCGCCGGCGTAGAGAATAATTGCGCGCTCCGCGCGCCCGGTACTGGAGAGAGTGCGCGTGAGTCCGGTGGCGAGAGACAAAACGGAGATCAGCACGGCGACGACCCCGGCTATCCCTACGACTATGACGAAGGAGGATGCGGCGCGCGCGGGCAGACTGCGCAAATTCATCGCGGTCACAGCGATTACCTGTTGGAAGGTGTTGATGAGATTCCCCTCAGCGGCCCGCGAGGGCGTCGACGATCTTCAAGCGCCGGGCACGCCACGCCGGCGGCAATCCACTTGCAAGCGCCAGCAGGACCGCGATGCCCGCGCCCCAAGCGTATACGGCCAAGGGCACCCGCAGGCCCTCGAGGCCTCCACTTGGGATGCGCCCCATGATCGCGGGGAAAGCCTCCGACGCTGCAAGCAGACCAAGGCCCGCCGCTGCCAAACTCAGCAGCAGTGCTTCGACGAGTACCAGCGCCAGCATTGTCGCGTCCGAATAACCCAGAGCCTTGAGCACGCCGATTTCCGGTATTCGCTCGCGCACCGATTGCATCATGGTATTGGCCGTCAAGAACAACAGGGTGAACAGCACCGCGCCGACGATGCCATTGACGAAGAAGTTGATATCGCCGATCTGGGCGAGCGTGGATTGAATGAAGTCCTTTTCGTTCTGCGTCATGGTCTGATTGGGTGAATTTGCGAACATGTCGTCGATCACCGGGGCAATCTTCGTAAAGGCTTTAGGATCGTTCATTCTTACGGTGATTTGCATTTCGGTATTCTTGCCGCCGACGCGGGCCTCATTGACGTAGTCGTAGTTGAGCAGCAGATTGGTCGCAAAATCATGCGCCTGATCGATGTCGTAGAAGCCGACGACAGTGAAGATCCAATTCTTCGTGCCATCGCTGTTGACGATGTTGAGCGACTGCAACGGAATTCGATCGCCGATTTTCAAGCCGTACTTTTGCGCAAGAACGACGCCAACGAGCGCACCGTCACGGGTGCGCGTCATCGCGCGCAGTTGCTCGGGCGAGGTTCTAAACTCCGGGTAAACCTTCTGCCAGGCTTCTATGTCCACGCCGAGCGCGACAATCAAATTTGACGGCCGCTGGTAAGTTCCCAGCAGTGCCGTGATCGGGGTGACGCTGGCGACGCCGGGCAGGCTTGCGATTCTGGCAACGTGCGACAGCGGCATGGTGCCGTTGCGGTCAATGCGATTGGAGACGCGCAGGCGCGTCGTATCGGTCAGTCGGTCCGTGATGGAACCTATGCCGATGTTGATTCCTTGCAGCATGCCGAACAAAAAAAACGCGGTCACGATGGAGAACACCGTCAGGATCGTGCGCACTTTCTTGCGCCACAAACCTGCCCACACCAACGTGAAATATTTCATCGATCGCAGCGTACCTTGGTCGGCAATCCGGCGCTAGCAAAGGTCGCGGGCCATTGACACCGGATGGGTACGCGGACACTATTTTGGTGCGCGCCGATCGCGGTACCCTAATAGGATGCCCATTCGAGGTCTTGCATGGCGACGAAAGCAGACATTGTCGAATTTCTGGCGCGCGAATTCCCTCAAAGCAAATGCGTGGTCGAGGAGGTTGGCCAGCGAACGGCCACAGTCACGCATCCCGTGGGTAAGGATCAGCTGCGTCCGGGGGAGACCGTCTCCGGGCCGCTGCTGATGGCGGTTGCAGACGTCGCGCTGTACGTCGCGATACTGGGCACGATCGGCATCGTACCCTTGGCAGTCACCACCAGTCTGACCATCAACTTCCTGCGCAAGCCTTCGCCACACCGGCCCATCGTGGGGGTGTGCCAGCTGATCAAGGTCGGGCGCAGTCTGGTCGTCGGCGAAGTCGCTCTTTATTCGGGACGCGACGAAGAAATGGTTGCCAAGGCGGTTGGCACCTATTCCATACCTCCTCCGAAAAAAGGCTAGCCCGCCCCACGCTGGCCATTGCTTTGCCCGATCAACGCCTGGCGTCCTGCGCTAAGTGATTGATTCGCGGCCGTTCAGAAAACCTTTAGCTATTCCTTAGCAACGCTTGAGGACTTCGATGGGCGCGGCGCCGTACACCTACACCCAAGCCGCGGAAGCTATTTCGGCGGCGAGTTCTCACAACCTGAATCTACAACTGAGGAATCGAACATGAACACGACACTTCGTACCAAGCTATACACCGCCATCTGCTGCGCCCTGGGGGCCTACTTCAGCATGCTGACGACTCCGGTCGACGCCGATGGCTTAAGCCCGCCCACCAAGACCGTCAAATTCGATGATCTGAATATAACGACGGCCGCCGGGGCAAAAGTGCTTTATCGCCGCATTCAAACTGCGGCGGTTGAGGTGTGCCCGGCTGAGATGAGCTACTCGCTGCGGATGGAGCAGGCTCAGCGCGCTTGCGTTGATCACGCAATCGACAACGCCGTCAAGAAGGTGAACTCGCCCGCTCTGACGGAGCTGCGCTTTGGCAGTCCAGTCCGTCTTGCCAGCAAGTGACCGATACCGGCGCCACCGATGGGTACCGGACGGTCTCATCGGCGGCGCTGGATCTTCAAGACCAAATCACAGGAGTTATTTCAATGAATGTCCACAAAAAACCTCTGGTTCGAACCGCGTCCGACTCGGGCGTCGGCAAACTCGCTTGGATGAGCTTCTGCATGGTCCTTTTGACTGCGGCGATTACCAAGCAATTGCCGGCGCAGGCTGCCGATGCAATCGCAATCGTATCGCTGGTGGATCTTGACCTGTCGACTGAAAAGGGCATGCAATCTGCCCGTGAGCGGCTCGATGCGACGGCCCGGCACCTATGCAAACAGGTGATCGATCCATGGGCGCTATCGCATCATGCGCAATATCTGCGCTGCGTCGATGATGCCACTACTGCCGCATTGGGGCGGCTCCATAGCCAGGCGCTGGTCGCGCAGGCTCGGCCATAAAGACGGCGCATTTCCCCAATCGCGGCGAGCGATTTGGGCCAATGGCGATTTGCGGCATCCGCCCCAAATCGCCATTTCTTTTGAGGCTTGGGCGAGGGAGAAAGCATCCGCGCAAAATTCGCCGCTCGGCATGACAGGCCTATACGCAGCCTCGGTTTGTCAGCGCTGTCCCAGCCACGAAAGCTCCAATGGCGGCCGCAAGTACGTACCGTCGGCCCGAACCAAGTTTACGTCGCAGCGCGCTTTTTCGGACCGCTTGCAAGGCCGCGCAATCCAGCGCTTACGTAAGGGCCCAGTCGTGCCTTGAGTTCGGCCACGTCGTCCGAACGGCACAGGCCGTCGGAGAGCGCGTCGAGACGGCCGGTCTCGGCAAGCGAAAGCGTCAATGCGCCGGTGAGAAAGTTGTAGCCCCAGAAAATATCCTGCGGCGCGGAGCCAGGCAGAGACTCCATCACCGCCTGGATGAACTGGCGCACCACGCCATCAAAGGTTTTGCCCATCAGCTTGCGACCCCACTCGGGTGAATTGTTCACGTAGGCGATCAGAGCAAAGTAGCTGTGCCAGCCCGGACCGGCGTGCGCCAGGCGTTCCAGAATCGGGTCGAGAAACGCATCGACCACGGCCTCGGTGCTGGGCGGCTGCGGCGCGGCATTCAGTCGCGCCGCAGCCAGTCGCCGCAGCCGCTCGTCGTTCAATATTCCGCCGCGCCGCTCCATCACCGCGGTCAGGAGTCGCATGCTTGCTGCCAAAGTAGTAGCTGACCAATGCCAAATCCACGCCGGCCGCGGCGGTGATGTCACGCAGCGACGCTCCGTGAAAGCCTCTTCTGGCGAACAGCTTTTCGGCGGCGTCCATGAGCTTGTCTTTGGTGGTGCGTTTTGGGCGGCTCATTTTTGTCTTTGTCGTAAAAGGTGATTCTAGCCCGGCGCGCAGCCGTTTGCGCGCCGACCGTGCACCCTACCGCGCGCCAAGTGCCGGCCATCGCCGCAGGCCTCCATGCCCGGGCGCACACCCTGCCGCCGCTTGCTTGATATTGAACGTACGTTGTAATAAAATTAAACGATCGTTGAAATCGTAAAACGAGAACCGACCAATAATAGATGTCTCGGGGAGTACAGACATGAGCAGCAGTTTCTGCGTCGCGTTTACATTGTCCGCCTTGTTGGTCGCCGGCACCGCCGTTGCGGCCGATGCCGACCAAAGTGCGGCGTCCAGTGGGTCTACCGCCGCCGACACCGGCAATATTCAAGAAGTAGTGGTTACGGCGCGGCGATTCTCCGAGGATCTGCAGAATGTGCCCATTGCAGTGACCGCGCTCAGCGCCGCCGCGCTGCAGACCCAGGCGGTCACCAACCTTTATGACCTGAACAGCTTCGTGCCGAACTTCAAGATTGCCGCTGACCGCGCAACCACCAGCACCATCAACGTTTACATCCGTGGCGTGGGTCAGAGCGATCCTTTGTGGGGATTCGAGCCCGGCGTCGGCGTGTACATCGACGATGTGTATCTGGCACGGCCGCAGGCGGCGCTGCTCGATGTGCTCGACGTGCAGGACATCGAAATACTGCGCGGTCCGCAGGGCACCCTGTATGGGAAAAACACCATCGCCGGCGCAATCAAGTACGACACCCGCGATATCGCCGGACCCGCGACACTGACCACGTCAGCGACCTTCGGCAATTACGGCGAATATGACGAAAAACTCGAGCTTCTCGACACCGGTGATCGACGATCACGTCTATTTCGGTCTTGCACTTGCCCATCTGCAGCACTACGGCTACGGTGAGGTGGTTTCGCAACCGCCATTTCCCCCGAGTACCTACAATTACATCGGCGAGTCGGTATCAAACAGGGACGTGACTCTCGGGACGCGCAAATCTCACGATCAACTGGGGCGCAAGCTCGAAACTCAAGATCACCGCCGACGACATATTGGATAATTCCAATGCTTCGGGCGGCCAGCGGCTCAACAACTATCTGGCGCCGCAGCTCGGCAACCCATACGACACGCGCACGGATATGCCGGTGAGCAACGATTACTCGCACCGCAGCGGTGAGTCGGCGACCTACACGCAAAGCTTGACCGACCAGCTTAGCTTGAAGGTCGTCGGCGCGTATGGCGAAGGGCGCAGTCAGCAGTTCATTGATTTCGAGGAGCTCGACGAGAACCTGTTTCAAGTGCCCGGTGCCTTCCAGGATCAGCAATCTTCGGGCGAAGCGCAGTTGACCTTTACCAACGACCGGGTCAAGGCCGTAGGTGGGGTCTTCTACATGGACAGCACGGCTTGCGGGACCTATAACGCATCGCTCGGCGTCTTGGCGGCTCCGCCGCCGAATGGCTATGGCCTGTACCTCACCTCCATTGTGCAAGGCTGCGTGGTGACCAAGAGCACGGCGGTCTATGGCGATGCCGCCTGGAAGCTGACCGATCAGCTCAACCTCGACACCGGCGTGCGCTGGAACGACGATGACAAGACCGCGCGCGTATACCAGGCTCAATACGCAAGCATAGCTCCCAATCAATTGCTCCCGGGTGAGCAGTTTTTCAATGGCAACGCACCGCCGGCGGGGTTTTTTCTGTTTCCGAGCGCGGCCGCCGGAGTCTTGACGGACTACACCAACAGCCGCGCCTTTGTGAATGTCTCGCCGCGCATCGGCCTCGACTATCACTGGACTCCACAGGTCATGACCTATGTGAGCTACAGCAAGGGTTTCAAGAGCGGTGGTTTCGACATGCGCGGCAACGCGGCTCTCTACCCGCAGACCGAGAACGGCTACAACTCGGAAACTGCCGACAATTACGAAGCGGGCGTCAAGTCGACATTGTTCGACGACACCCTGCTGTTGAATTTCACCGTGTTCTACGACCCCTACAGCAATGCGCAAATCGGCGTACAGCAGTTCGTTGTCGCCGGCGGGGTTCCGCAAAATGTCACCGCCGTGTTGAACGCAGGCAAGCAGATCAATCGAGGCGTGGAACTGGAATCGGTGTGGCGGCCGATCAGGCCGGCAACTTTCTCGCTCAACGTCGGCTATCTCGATTCTTATTATGAGAACTACTTGATCGGGTGCTTTGCCGGGACGCCGGGCTGCACGCCAACCTCGCCGCCGATCAATGTTGCCGACCAGAACCGGCCGATCAACGCGCCGACCTGGACCCTATCCGGAAACTTCACCTATTCCTGGGATCTGTCCTCCGGTTCGCTGCTGGCACGTATCGGCTACGACTGGCGCAGCTTCACCAAGGTCGCGAACACGACAGCGAGCCCCACGGATCAGCCGGCTTACGGCCTGCTCAATGCAGGTGTTGCGTTCACCACCAACAGCAAGGCATGGCGCTTCTCAATCGACGCCAAGAATCTCACGGATCGCGACTACCGCGTTGCCGGCTACGACTTCGGTAATCCACCGATTTCGGCTGCCAATCCTTTGGGCGGCGTTAGCCAGATCGGCTTCTATGGTCCGCCGCGCACGTATTCCGGAACGGTGACCTACCACTTCTAAAGCCGCACAACATGTCGTGGTTTCAGGCGCCCCTGCCGCTGCTGCCGGATCTGATCGCTCAGAATGGTCGCTGGCTCAAGGCTAAGCAGGCACTCGTCGACGGTGCGATCGCGCTCTCGTGGGCTGAGTTCGCCGACGCCACCGCCCAGGTCGCGAACGGACTCAAGGCCCTCGGGGTGCAGCCCCGCGAACGGGTTGCGGTGCTGATGGATAACCGTCTGGAGACCGTGCTCGCGCTGTTCGGTATCGTGCGCGCCGGCGCGGTCGCCGTGCCTCTCAACGTGTCGATCAACGATGCGGCCGTGGCCGCGATGTGTTCCGACGCCAACTGCGTCGCTGTGTTCGCATCAGGACCTCATTGCGCGAGGATCGACGCATTGCGTTCCTCGGGGAATCTCAACGCACGCCATTTCATCGGCTGCGACGCGCCGCGTGCCGGTTGGCGCGATTTTCAAGGATTCGTCGCGGCTCAGACGCAGGCGGTGCCCGGGGTGGCGACAGCGCCCGACGATGAATGCAACCTGATCTACAGTTCCGGGACCACGGCGTTGCCCAAGGGCATCATTCACACACACGCCTGCCGCATGCACTGGGCCTATGACGCCGGGCTCGCCCTCCGCTATAGAAGCGGCTGTCGCACACTCATCACGCTCGGGCTGTTTTCCAACATAACCTGGGTCACCATGCTCGCGACCATACTGGTGGGCGGCACGATGGTGCTGGCGCGAGCGTTCAATCCTCGAGAGGCGCTCGCGCTGATCGAGGCTGAACGCGTCACCCATGGTGCTTTCGTTCCCGTGCAGCTCGAACGCCTGCTCGCCTTTCCGGAGCGCGGCGCTTTTGCAACGCGCAGCCTGGAGACGTTGATGTGCTGCGGTTCGCCGCTCAAGGCCGACGTAAAGCGCGGATTTGCTCGCGAGTTTGACTGCGACCTGATCGAGCTTTACGGCCTCACCGAAGGACTGATCACAATTCTCGAGCCCGAGGAACTCGAGCGCAAGGTCTCCTCGGTCGGCAAACCGGTGCTTGGCGCCGATATTCTCATTCTTGGCGAGGATGACCGCGAGGTTGCGCCGGGCGAAACCGGGGAAATCGTCGGCCGCGGCAGATTGGTTATGGCCGGTTACCATGGAAAAGATGAGGCAAATCGCGAGGCGGCCTGGATCGACTCCACCGGCGAGCAGTGGCTGCGTACCGGCGATCTCGGCCGGGTCGATTCAGAAGGATTCCTCTACATCGTCGACCGCAAGAAGGACATGATCCTCTCCGGCGGCCAGAACATTTATCCGGCCGACATTGAGACCGTGCTGCTCGAACATGCGGCAGTGGCGGAAGCGGCCGTGATTGGCATCGCCAGCGAGCGCTGGGGTGAGACCCCGCTGGCCGTGGTGGTGCTGCATCCGGGACATGCGCCGAACCCGGCCGAGTTGCTCGATTGGACCAACGCCAGAGTCGGGCGACAGCAGCGCCTCAGCGGCGTCATCGCTCGTGGTAGCCTGCCGCGCAACGCCAATGGCAAAGTACTCAAGCGAGAACTGCGGCGAGAATACGCGGCGCTCAATGTGCACGGAGAACAAGCAGTATGAAAACGAACGCCGGCGATTTTTTCTACGAAAGTGTCGATCGGCTGCGCCTGTTCTGCCGCATTTATCCCGCGCGGCAACCGGGCGCGTTGCCGGTGCTGTGCCTGCCGGGCCTCACACGCAACAGCCGTGATTTCACGGCGCTGGCAACGCATTTGAGCGCGCATCGCGAAGTGCTGACCGCGGATTTGCGCGGCCGCGGCCGCTCGGTCTGGGATCCCGATCCCACTCATTATCAACTGCCAACCTACGTTCAGGACGCCTGGTCGTTGCTGGACGCCCGTCGAATAAGCAGAGTCTTGGTGGTCGGCACGTCGCTCGGCGCGCTGATGGGGATGGTCATGGCGGCCACGAAGCCGGAGCGGACTGCGGGCGTCGTGCTCAATGATGCGGGTCCGGAGATCGATCCGGCCGGACTGCGACGCATCGCCGGGTACGCGGGCAAGTTGCCACCAGTAACCTCTTGGGCGCAAGCGGCCGCGCAAGCCAAGAGCGTTTATAGCATCGCACTCCCCGGTTTGACCGATGAGGATTGGCTTGCCTACGCGCATCAAGGCTACCGGGAGAATGCAGACAGTACTCCGGTACCCGACGTGGATCCCAGAATCAGCGAGGCGTTCAAGGCGCCATCTACCGCGCCTGCCGACATGTGGCCGTTGTTCGCCATGATCAAAAGCGTGCCTCTGCTGGTGATACGCGGGGGCCTGTCCGATCTGCTGAGCGCCGCGACGGTGGAACGCATGGCGCGAGAACACCCGGGACTCAAGCACATCACCGTGGCAAACCGCGGACATGCGCCCTTGCTCAACGAACCGGAATGCGTGCAGGCAATCGACGCTTTCGTCGCGCGCCACGGCCAGGGTGCGCAGACAACCTGACGGACGGACGCTGGAGCAGGGAAAGTCGGACTAAGGTCCCATACGACGGAACCCAGGCCGGGAGCAGAGTGGCGGGCAGAGGTCGCCCGGAACGGGCGACGCAGAATTGCGAGCCCGTATCATGGATAAGCATCGGAAATTGACTACCCAGGCTTTCTTCGCCGCGGCCTTCCTCACGGGCTCGTTGTTCGCTGCCAGCGCGCACGCCGAGCTGAGCGCCGAGGATCTGGCGAAGATCGCGCAAAATCCCGTAGGCAATCTCATCAGTGTGCCGTTCCAGGAGAATGCGTATTTCAGCGTAGGTCCGCTGAACGGCACGCAGAACGTGCTCAATATCCAGCCCGTGATTCCCCTCCATGTGAGCGAGGATTGGAACATCATCACGCGGACCATTATCCCCATCGTCACGCTGCCGGCCTTTGCGCCAGGCCAGGGTGGTGTGAGCGGCATCGGCGATGTGCAATTTTCGGCCTTTCTCTCGCCGGCGAATCCCGGTTCTTGGATCTGGGGGATCGGGACCGTCGCCCAGCTGCCCACGCACAGCAATGACCGGCTCGGCAACGACAACGGGGGATTGGGGCCGACCTTCGTGGTTTTGCACTTGGAGCACGGAAGCCCGTGGGTGTATGGGGTACTGGCCAACAATGTCTGGTCCCTGGGCAGCAGCGGCAACCCCTTAAGCCGTGATGGCGCGAAATACAGCAACGGCTTGGTCCAGCCGTTCCTCAATTACAACTTTCACGGCGGCCTGTATCTCACCAGTTCGCCCATCCTCACCGTCAACTGGTATGCCAATCCTGCATCTCAGATGTGGACCGTGCCCATGGGCGCCGGGGTAGGGAAGCTCTTCAAAATCGGCAGGCTGCCCGTGAACGCCCAAATTAGCTACTACAACAATGTGGTCAGGCCCGATTTTTCCAATACCTGGCAGATCCGCGCGCAATTGCAGTTCATGTTCCCCAAGTAGATATTCAAGCGCACACGATTCAGCAATCTTCCTGGTCGAACGTCCAATCGTCGCGGCTGCGATTTCCGCGCTTGACATTTGGTAAGTTTTCACTTACGGTAAGTAATGGCTTACGTAAATGCATTGACCGCACTGGCCGACCCCACGCGCCGCGCTATCTTTGAACGGCTGCGCAGTGGGCCGGCGTCGGTGGGCGAGGTGGCCGCCGGGTTGCCGGTGAGCCGTCCGGCGGTCTCCCAACATCTGAAAGCACTGAAGTTAGCGGGGCTCGTAACCGGCAGGCCCGACGGCGCACGGCGCGTCTATTACATTGATCCCAACGGGTTGGGCGAGCTGCGCCGCTGGCTCGACCAATTTTGGGAACACGCGCTCGAAGCGTTCAAGAACGAAGTGGAAAAACCCAGGACGGTTAAACGGAGGAAGAAACCTTGAGTGCAATAATCAGCATTGCGCCCGTGCGCAAAAGCGTGCTCGTGCAAGCAACACCAGAAAAAGCCTTTGCGGTGTTCACCGACGGGATCAATCGCTGGTGGCCGAAAACACACGGCATTGGGGTGTCGCCCGTCAAAGAATCCATCATCGAGCCCTTCGTGGGCGGGCGCTGGTACACGCCATGCGAGGACGGCACCGAGGTGATCGTCGGTCACGTGCGTATCTGGGAGCCGGGAAAGCGCTTCGTCATGAGCTGGGAGATCAGCGCCAATTGGAAACCCGAGTCCCGTGTGCAGTTCGCTTCCGAAGTCGAAGTGCGATTCGTCGCGGACGGCGCCGGGCGCACGCGAGTCGATCTCGAGCATAGAAACTTTGAACGCATGGGCGCCGCCGCCGGAGAAAAAATGCGCAGCGGCGTTGACGGCGGCTGGCCGGGCTTGCTTGAACTGTTTGCAAAAGAAGCCTCGGGCTTACGCAGCGCATGAGGTTCGCAATGGCCGCCGCATGGCGGCATCCAAAATCACTCAAGTGTAGGAGATACTCGTGAACGAATTCATCATCCACAGCATTCCCGGCAGTCCTTTCGGTAGGGCCGTGTTGTTGGCCCTGGAAGAAAAGAGCGCGCGCTATCGCCTCGATCCCGTGGCGCCCGGCATGTTCAAAACACCCGAACATCTCGCGCGCCATCCCTTCGGCCGAGTTCCGGTCCTGGATCATGGGGACTTCCGGCTCTACGAGACCCAGGCGATCTTGCGCTATATCGATCGCGTGCTGCCGAAACCGGCGCTGACGCCCGCCGCTCCGCGCTCTGCGGCGCGCATGGATCAGTTGATGAACATCAACGATTGGTATCTTTTCCAGGGTGTTGCCAGTGTCATCGGTTTCCAGCGCGTCGTGGGGCCGCGCCTCATGGGGCTCACCCCGAACGAGGAAGCCATCGCCGGCGCCATGCCAAAGGCGCACACCGTGTTCGCGGAACTAGCGCGCCAGTTGGGCGGCGACGCGTTTTTCGCCGGCGATTCCGTCTCCTTGGCCGACTTGATCCTGGCGCCGCAAGTGGATTTTTTCAGCCAAACTCCGGAATGGCAGCCCCTCACGGCCGACAAACCGAATCTTCGCTCGTGGTTGGACAGAATGAACGCGCGACCGAGCATGCGCGCGACCACCTGGGAGCGCGTCGCGGCGCTGGCAAAGGTTGCCTGACCCGCTAGCGTTTGCGGCCTTTGATCAACTTGCCGGCGGGTCGCGCCGAGTCCGCCGGCTTCGGCGCGGACAAGGGCGGACTCGGTTCGCCATGCAACGATAGCAATGACTCCAGCAGGCTCTCGTCCGTGCTCGAGCACACGCCGAGCACGATGGCTTCCTCGCAACCTTCCGCGGCCACATAGGCATGTCCCATCTTGCTGTCGAGGTAGATCGATTCACCCACCTTGAGAACGACGGGATCATAAAATTCGGTGAGAACCCGGATTCCGCCTGCGAGAACATAGATGTATTCCTCGCCGGAGTGATGCACGAGTTCCCCGAACTCTTGCGCACTCTTGGCCCGGATCCGCGTCAATATCGGAATCATGCGCTTTCTGCGCAACTCCGGGCACAAGTAGTAATAGTCGTAATTCTTGGTGTTCACGCGCACCGCATCATCGATGCGGCCGATGCTGCGGCGTGCGGTAACGGCGGGTTCGACGTCTTCGGCACTATCGGCGAACAATTCCGAAATCCGGATATTCGAGCCGTTGGCTCAATTGCACCAGCTTGTCGTATGTCAGGGTCAGTCGATCGTGTTCGACCTTCGACAGCGTCGATACCGGGATACTGGTGCGCTGGCTCATTTGCCTCAAGGTCCAGCCGTTGCGCAAGCGCAGCGAGCGCAGTAAGATTCCCAGAGTCGATTGACGCGTTTTCATGTCCATATGAATTCTCTAAACAGGAACGTGATCAGGGGTGGTTGCTCGTGCCGTAATGACGCCGCAATCAAGCATACAGGTGCGGGACCGCGGGCGGGAAGCGCGAAAAATACAATAATCCCGATCAGAGAAATATAATTGACAATTCTCTGATCAGGATTATTCTGGCTTGATTACGACATAATCAGGGTGAAGTAGTGTCGTCAGTACCCGTTTCTCTTTCAGGCCGTCGCCGCTTCGTCGCGACAATGGCCGGCGCCGCAGCGGCGCTGGCGTTGCCGTCGATGGACATTGCGCAGCCCGCGCCGGCGCCGGACCCCAAAAGCAAATATCCGCCGAAAGTCATCGACCTGGTGCAGCGTTCGCTGGTCATAGATATGCTTGCGCCGCTCAAACTCGATTTCACGCCACGAAGCGTATGCGTGTCCCTTGAGCGACGCGGAGGCCGCGATGTTCCGTTCGAGCGGGATCACCGCGTTTCATAATTCCATCGGCGTTGGCGGCGCGAACGCGTACGAGGATTCCCTGTCGTTCATGGCCGCTTGGAGTGGTTTCGTCGGCCGCAATACGGAGGTCTTTGCGCTGGTGGGGCGGGCGGAAGACATCGACCATGCCAAGGCGAAACAAAAAATCGCGGTCATCATGGGCCTGCAAAATGCGGACGAATTCCGCGGTCCAAAGGATGTCAAGGCGTTCTACGAGTTGGGGTTGCGCTGCGCGCAGCTGACTTATAACAGCCAGAACTTGCTAGGCAGCGGCTCGACCGACCGCGTCGACGGCGGCATCAGCGACTACGGCGAGGAAATCATCAAGGCAATGAATGATGTCGGCATGCTCATCGACGTGTCGCACAGCGGCGATCGCACCACGCTGGACGCGATCGAGCTATCGCCCAAGCCCATCGCCATTACGCACTCGAATTGCCGCGCACTCAATAATCATCCGCGCCTGAAGACCGACGAGGCAATCCGCAAGCTGGCGGCAGAAAGGCGGCGTCATGGGCATTACCGGCGTGCGCAATTTCGTGAAGGACAAGGAGCCCACCACGGTGGAGGACATCGTCGATCACATCGATCATGTTGCAAAGCTCGTCGGCATCGAGCATGTGGGCATCGGCTCAGATTCCGATCTGATGGGCTATGATCACATGCCGCCGGATCAATACAAAGCAGCTGAAGGCGGGCTACAAGGCGTGCTATGCCTTCCGCGACAAGATCGATACCGACGGATTCGATCACCCGCGCAAGATCTACGACCTCACGGCTTCCTTGATGCGGCGCGGCTATGGCGATGGCGAGATATCAGGCGGTGCTCGGCGGAAATTTTCGCCGCTTGCTCGGCACCACGTGGATAGAAACACAGAAAAAGACAGGGGGAAGTTCATGAATACGACACTCAAACTAGCAATACTCACCGCATTTGGATTGGCCGGTCCTTTACTATCGCAGACGAGCGCAGCTCTTGATGCCGCAGCGCAGCCATCGGATAGCAACGAGCTGGTAACCATCGTGGTGACCGCGGAAAAGCGCGCCGAGCCCCTCTAAATGTGCCCATGAGCGTGAGCGCCCTGCCTGGCGATACTCTCGATAATCTGGCGGCCCGGGATTTCAGCGACTATGCCTCCATGGTGCCGGGCCTGTCGCTGGAAAGCACCCAGCCCGGTATCACGCGCCTGACCTTGCGCGGCCAGAACTCCGGCGGTGTCGGCTCGACCGTCTCTGTCTATATTGGACGAATCGCCGTTCGGGTCGAGCAACGCTCTGCTCAACGGTTCTGTTCTAACCGGCGACTTCGATACCTGGGATCTGCAGCGCATCGAGGTATTGCGCGGACCTCAGGGCACGCTCTACGGCGCCAACAGCGAAGGCGGTCTTCTGAAGTTTGTCACCACTGCGCCGGTTCTCGGCAGCTTCTCGGGTGCAGTCGAAACGACGGGCGAGAGCGTGGATCACGGCGGGAACGGCGGAGACATCCGCGCTGTCATCAATCTTCCGCTGGGCGATAAGGTCGCATTGCGTATCGGCGGCTTCGATCAGGATGTGCCCGGCTACATCAAGGATCCTTTGAGTGGTCAGAGCGACGTGAACGAAGGTCACAAGCATGGCGGCCGCGCTTCGCTTCTCGCAGACCCAACGGATGATCTGACCATCCGCTTGACCGCCGAAACACAGGAATCAAGATACGAAGGAACTCCGCAGGTCGATGTGAATCCGGTCACCTTGCAACCCGTACACGGCGACCTGACGCAAGAGCGCTTCCTCTCGGAACCGAGCAGTTTCAGGTACAACAACTACAACGCGACCATCGACTGGAATGCGGGACCCTTCAGCATCCTATCGACCACCAGTTACGGCATTCTGGATTCGGACTACGTCACCGATGCCACATCCACAGTGTTCATTCCGCCTGCCACCACTCTCGGCGACTTCCTCGGTGCCGTGATTGCGCCGGGTCTTGGCGGCTACATCGACAACAGTGCGGACCTGTCGAAGTTCACGCAGGAGCTCCGTCTGACATCGTCGGCTTCGGATCGACTCGAATGGCAGGTCGGCGGCTACTTTACCCACGAGATCGGCGAGCTGGTCGAGCATCTGAACGCTGTGACCCTGCCCGGCGCCGGACCCTCCGGACTTCCTTCGCTCGAGATACCCATACTCGATTCCACCTATAAGGAATATGCCGGATTTGCCAACCTGACCTATCATTTCAATTCGCAATTCGACATCCAGGCCGGCGGCCGCTTTTCCAAGAACGAGCAGACGGTCACGGAAAACATCACCGGACTTCTCGTCCCGGTGCCGCAGTTGTTCAACACGCCTTCCAGCGGCCACGTCTTCACCTATTCGCTTGCGCCACAGTGGCACGTGGATGCAAACACCATGGTGTATGCGCGGGTAGCGAGCGGCTATCGTCCCGGTGGTCCCAATGCATTGCCGGCCATCGCACCGCCGACCGTTCCGCGAGAGTACGGCTCGGACAAAACCGTCAACGTCGAGCTCGGTGTGCGATCGGCGCTGCTCGACAAAAAGCTTACCGTCGACGTGGCGGCTTTCCACGTGAATTGGACCAACATTCAGCTCCTCGAAGCAGTCAACGGCTATGGTGTCAACGGCAACGGCGGCACGGCGAAAAGCCAGGGACTGGAATGGACCGTGGGCTATATTCCCTTGCAGGGTTTGACATTCAGTTTCACCGGGGCCTATACCGACGCCTACCTGACCGCGGATGCACCGGCCGTGGGCGGCGTTACCGGCGATCCGCTGCCCTACGCCCCGAAGTGGAGCGGCGCGCTCGATGGCGAGTACGACTGGGCTGCATTCGCGAACTACAAGGCGTTCATCGGCGCCACCTGGGCTGCGATCGGCTCGAGGCGCACCGACTTCAACAGCGCGCCGCCGCCCAACTCGGCGCCGCCCCCTGGAACGACTGAGGTAGCCTTGCCGAAGTACAATACGGTCGACGCTCGCTTCGGTATTGATAACAACCACTACCGCGTCACGCTGTACGGCAAGAATCTTGGAGATTCGCGCGGCATCACCAGCTACAGCAATAACGGTGCGCCGGGATTGAACGGCGAGGTTGCGTACGTTCAGCCCCGAACGATTGGCGTGACGTTATCCGCGAAATTTTGAAGCTTCGCAGAAATGAGCTTGAAACCCGAACTGCACATCTCGGAGGCACGAATGTCGGGGGTACTGGATCTACCTCAGCCGTACCTGCTGTTTCTCGGCGACACGACGGAGCCGGGCTACGCCAAGACCGCATTTGGCTTGCGCGATTGGGCAGGCGATCGCTGCGTGGGCGAGTGGTCGTGCGAGGGCGCGACGGTTACAACCGGTTTGCCGCGTCTCACTCCGAAAGAGGCGCGTGCGCGCGGTGCGCGCGCGCTTCTGATCGGTGTCGCCAATACCGGCGGGGTGATCAGCGACAGCTGGATACCCTCGCTGATCGAGGCGCTGGAATCAGGGCTCGATCTCATCAGCGGCATGCACACCAAGCTCAATGACACGCCGCAATTGAAAAGCATTGCGGAGCGCCGCGGCCGCAGGCTGATCGATGTACGAACTCCGCCATCCAATATCCCGATCGCCACCGGCCGCAAACGCTCGGGAAAACGCCTGCTCACGGTCGGCACCGATTGCGCACTCGGCAAAAAGTACAGCGCGCTCAGCTTGGCGCGTGCCTTTGCCAAGCGCGGTGTGGCCGTGGATTTTCGGGCGACCGGGCAGACCGGCATCATGATCTCCGGCGGCGGGATTCCCCTGGACGCGGTGGTCGCCGACTTCGCGGCCGGCGCCGCCGAAATGCTGAGTCCAGACGCACCTGCGCAGCACTGGGATGTGATCGAGGGCCAAGGTTCGCTGTTCCACCCCGCCTATGCCGGCGTGTCGCTGGCCTTGCTGCACGGCAGTCAGCCCGATGTCATCATCGTCTGCCACGAGCCGGGACGCGAGATCGTGCTCGGCCACCCCGGCTATGCATTGCCGGGTATCGAAGACACCATCGACCTGAATCTGCGGCTTGGCCGCCGCACCAATGCGGCGATTCGCTGCGCCGGCATCAGCTTGAATACCTCGGGCCTGAATGATGACGCCGCGCGTCGATTGCTTGGCGCAGAGAGCAAACGGCTTCGAATGCCGGTCGCGGATCCGATGCGCGGCGGCGCGGAATTCGAATCACTGGTCAATGCCTGTCTCACCTGACCATCAGCGTTAACCGCGACTAAGGTCGCTCGGGAAATACTATGCACGCGATAAGAAAATTGGCTGCAGCACTTTTGGCAGTGGCGAGCGTTTCGATGACCGCATGGGGGGATACTCCTGTATCCGCATCCGCCGCAGTCGCGCTGACGGCGGACGATGTCAATGCCTGGCTCGACGGTTATATGCCATATGCGCTGCACACGGGTGACATCGCCGGCGCCGTGGTGGCCGTGGTCAAGGACGGGAAAATTTTGACCATGCGCGGCTATGGCTACTCCGATGTGGAGAAGCGTACGCCGGTCGATCCGAAGCTGACGCTGTTCCGGCCGGGATCCGTCTCAAAGCTGGTCACCTGGACCGCCGTGATGCAGCTGGTCGAACAGGGCAAGATCGATCTCGATGCCGACGTCAATCAGTATCTTGATTTCAAGATCCCCGCGCGCGACGGCAAGCCGGTCACAATGCGCAACCTCATGCAGCACACGGCCGGGTTCGAGGAACAGGCCAAGGGAATAATGTCCGAGGATCCCAAGGCGCCGGGATTCGAAACGCTGCTGAAGCAATGGGTACCCGAGCGGGTCTTCGCTCCTGGCTCGACCCCCGCGTATTCCAACTATGGCGCCTCACTCGCCGGCTACATCGTGCAGCGCCTATCCGGCGAGAGCTTCGACGACTACGTCGACAAGCATATTTTTGTGCCGCTCGATATGAAGCATTCGAGCTTCCGTCAACCGTTGCCGCCCGACCTGGCGCCGCTGATGTCCAAGGGTTACCAACTGGCCTCCGAGCCACCGCATGTGTTCGAGATGGTTGGCCCCGCGCCTGCCGGCTCCCTATCTTCACCCGGCGAGGACATGGCGCACTTCATGATCGCGCATCTGCAAAACGGCGAATACAACGGCAACCGAATTTTGGGCGTAGAGACCGCAGAGAAGATGCACAACAGCCCGCTGACCATGCTGCCGCCCCTCAATCGCATGGAGCTCGGCTTCTTCGAAACCAATATCAACGGCCATGAAGTCATTGCACATCTTGGCGATACGGAGTGGTTTCACACCTCGCTGCATTTGTTTCTCAAGGAGAATGTCGGTTTCTACGTGTCGTTTAACAGCCTGGGCAAACAGGGCGCGGCCGGCAGCTTGCGCGCCGCATTGTTCGAGGATTTTGCCGATCGCTATTTCCCGGTCGATGAGCATGAAACCAAGCTCGACGCCAAGACTGCCGCTGCGCACGCTGCGATGCTCAAGGGTAACTGGGTCAATTCGCGCGGCTCGCAATCGAATTTCGTGGCGGCAGTCGGTTTAATCGGCCAGACCAAAGTCAGCGTCGACGCCAAGGGCCAACTCGTCATGCCATTCCCCAACTTGAACGGCAAGCCGAGCCACTGGGTGGAAACGGCTCCCTTCGTTTGGCGGGATACCCTCAGTCACTACCGCCTCGCCGCCAAAGTGGTCGATGGCAAGGCTGTGCGCTTCAGCTTCGACGAACTGTCGCCCTTCATGGTGTTCGAACGCCCGCCGTGGTACCAGAACGCCGCATGGCTGCTGCCGCTGCTAGCAGCGGGATTGACAGCTCTCCTGGTCACGGCGCTGCTCTGGCCCGTCACCGCCATTGTGCGCCGCCGCTACGGCGCGAAGCTCATCCTCGAGGGCCCGGCGCTGCGCGCCTATCGCTGGAGCAAGATTGCGGCGATCCTGATCCTCGCCGCCCTGGGCACGTGGGTCACGGCGATTGGCATGATGTTCAAGGACCTCAATAAACTTGGCTCTGGGTTCGATTCCATCATCCACTTCGCGCAAATATTCGGAATCGTCGTGTTCATCGGCGGTTTCGCGCTGATGCTGTGGAACCTGCGGACGGTGTGGAGCGGCAACCGCCGCTGGCCCGCAAAGATTTGGAGCATCGTTCTCGTGCTGGCGTCCTTCATCGTGCTATGGGTGGCGTTCGCGTTCAAGCTGATCGGCCTCGGGGTGAATTATTGATGCGCGTGTTGCGCTTGAAGATTGCGGTCGAGAAGCTGCGTCTGGCCGCGCCATTTCGCATCTCCGGCTTTGTATTCGAGGAGCAGGAAGTCATCGTCGTGACGCTCGACGATGGGTTGCACAGCGGTCGCGGCGAAGCATCAGGCGTTTATTATTTGAACGACACCGCGCCGGCGATGGAAGCTGCGATCGAAGCTGTACGCGCGGTCATCGAAGCGGGTATTGATCGCGCCGCGCTCCAGGACTTGCTGCCGCCCGGAGGGGCGCGCAATGCGGTGGATTGCGCGCTGTGGGAACTCGACGCACAAAGATTATCGATGCCGGTATGGAAGCTGGCCGAACTGCCGGCGCCCAAAGCCTTGCTAACGACCTTCACCCTCGGTGCTGACGATCCTGCCGCGATGGCGATGGGCGCGCGCAAATACGCCCAGGCGCGTGCGCTCAAAATGAAATTGACCGGCGATCTTGCCCTCGACAGCGCGCGCGTGCAGGCGGTGCGCGCGGCACGCCCCGAGGTGTGGATGGGCGTGGACGCCAATCAAGGCTACGCCATTGAGGCGCTCGATTCGCTGATTCGCATGCTGATTGACGCAAACGTTTCGCTGCTGGAGCAGCCGCTCAAGAGAGGCCGCGAGGCTGATCTTGCGGGTTACGTGTCGAGTATTCCGATCGCCGCGGACGAAAGCGCGCTCAGTTTCGTCGACCTAGCCGGACTTAAGGGCCGCTTTGATGTGGTCAATATCAAGCTCGATAAGTGCGGCGGGTTGACCGAAGGGCTGGCGATGGCGCGCGAGGCGCGCCGTCTCGGCCTGAAAGTCATGGTCGGCAACATGGTGGGGACGAGCCTGGCGATGGCTCCCGCATTCGTGCTCGGGCAGCTTTGCGATGTGGTCGACCTGGATGGGCCTATATTCCTCGCTCACGACCGAACTCCCAGCATGACCTATGTCAACGGTGCGGCGTGGAGCGGTGATAACGTGTGGGGGGCAACACACGCGGTCCCCGCATGAATACGAACCAGCAGACATGGTTCGGCCAGCCGCGCGGACTGACAATTCTGTTTTTGACCGAGATGTGGGAGCAATTCTCCTACTACGGCATGCGTGCGCTGCTGGTCTACTACATGACCAAGCAGCTGTTGATTGGCCAGGAAAAAGCCTCGTTCATATACGGCATCTACACGGCCGTGGCGTACTTCACGCCGATTTTCGGCGGCATGATCGCGGACCGCTGGCTCGGCAAAAGGCGTGCGGTGATCATCGGCGGCAGCATCATGGCCGCGGGCCATTTCATGATGACGTTCGAGCCGCTGTTCTATCCAGCGCTCGCCACCATTGCAATCGGCAACGGGCTATTCCTGCCCAGTCTGCCGAGCCAAATCAATGATCTGTATCGCCCCGATGATCCACGCCGCGGCTGGGCATACAACGTCTACTACGTCGGTATCAACATCGGCGGCTTTTTAGCGCCTTTGGTCTGCGGCACGCTCGGGGAATTCTACGGCTGGCATTGGGGATTCGGGGCCGCCGGAGTCGGGATGCTCACAGGTCTTTTGGTCTATGTGTTTGGCGCGAGGTATCTGCCCGATCAGGGGCGCATTGCGCGCAAAGCGGCAGCGCCGCCCGCATCCGCCCGCAGCCAGCGCTCCACGTTCGTGCTGCTGTTTGCAATCGGTGTCGCCGTCACGGTATTTCGCGGTGCCTACGAGCAGGTGGGCAACACGGTGGCGTTGTGGGCGGATGTAGGCATCGAACGCACGACCTCGTTGCTGACCATACCGATGACGTGGTTTCAGGCCTTGAATCCGCTGCTCGTAATTGCTATGACGCCGCTGCTGCTTGCGCGCTGGCGGCGAGAGGCCGATGCGCGACGCCAGCAGAGTTCGATGTGCAAAATGGCGACCGGCGCGCTGATCGTCGCCGCCGCGTATCTGCTGCTCGCGATCGTGGCCTCTGTCGCGGAACCAGGCCGTGCAAGTTGGGCGTGGCTGGTGCTGTTTTTCGGCGTCTTCACCTTGGGTGAGCTGTATATATTGCCGACCGGCCTGGGGCTATTCGCGCGCCTGGCGCCGGTCGGGTTCGGCGCGACCACGATGGCAGCGTGGTTTCTCGCGATCTTCAGCGGCAGCCTCACAGCGGGCGTGGTCGGCGCCCTGTGGAGCAGCACGACTCACGCGCGTTTCTTTGTGCTGCTGGCCGTGATTGCCTTGTTTGCGGCCGCAATGCTGCTTGCCTTGGATCCGATGACGCGCCGCATCGAAGCGGCGCGCGCGGATGAGATCACTTCATTGGGCACGATCGAACCGGAGTTTTCGTGAAACATGTAATCCTGGCATCGCTGGTATGGAGTGTTGTGACTGCGGCCAATGCGGCGCCGCCGGCGGGATTTGAAGCTCGCGTCGAAAAGCTGCGCCAGCAAGTCGGCGTGCCCGGCATGGCGATCGCAATTGTCGAGGACGGAAACGTGACGCTCGCCAGGGGCTTCGGCGTCAGAGCATTGGGTGAGTCCATACGGGTCGACGCCGATACCATTTTCCCAACCGGCTCCACCGGCAAGGCGTTTACGGTGGCGGCACTCGGCATACTCGTGGATCAAGGCAAGATTGGCTGGGACGATAAAGTGATCGATCATTTGCCGTGGTTTCAAATGTACGATCCGTGGGTTACTCGCGAGATTACGATCCGCGATCTGCTCGTACATCGCAGCGGCCTCGGCCTCGGCGCCGGCGATCTTCTGATGGTACCGCGCACGAACTTGAGTCGCGCCGAGTCGGTGCGGCGGCTGCGCTATATCAAGCCGGCCACCAGTTTCCGCAGCGGCTTTGCCTATGACAACGTGCTTTATATGGTGGCGGGCCAGCTGATCGAAGAGGTGAGCGGCGAGACCTGGGAGAAATTCGTCCGCGACCATGTTTTGAAGCCGGCCGGGATGCTGAAGTCGACCACCGACAATGACGCTCGTTTTGCGACTGCGGACCGCGCCCAACCGCATGCGCGGATGAACGGCGGACTGCGCGGAGTCGGCGATCAGAGCCGCCTGGATGAACGCGACGATCTCGGGCGCAACGCGGCACCTGCCGGCGGCCTCGCCGTCAGCGCGAACGACATGGCACGCTGGCTGCTGATCCAGCTCGACGGCGGCAGGCTGCCCGGGAGCAAAGACCGATTGTTCAGCGAGGCGGCGCATGAGCAAATGTGGACGCCGGTGACTCTGCAGCCGATCGAACCGCGACCCGAGCCGCTAAAGGCGACCCAGGCCATGTTCAATGCCTACGCGCTGGGCTGGGATGTGCGCGACTACCGGGGCGCCAAGATTGTATGGCATGGCGGTGCGGTATTCGGCTTTCTCACCGCCGTGGTACTGATTCCGGAGAAGCACGTGGGCTTTTCGATCGAGATCAACAGCGAAGACGGCCAAATCATCGTCGGCCTGATGTTTGAGATGCTCGATCATTATCTTGGGCAGCGTGCGAACGATTGGCCCGCCAAGTTCATCGCGCTCAAGCAGCAGCGCTTGGAAAAGGGGCTGCAGGCCTACCACTCAGCCGCGGCAACGCCTGCCAATGTCGGGCCGTCGCTTGCGCTTGCCCGCTACGCAGGAACCTATGCCGATCCCTGGTACGGCAACATCGAAATCGCGCTCACCAACGCTGGTCTCACGATCGATTTCAAATCAACGCCGCGCATGGGCGGCACGCTCGAGCATTGGCAATACGATAGTTTCGTGACCCGCTTCGACGATAAGTCGATTGAACCGGCCTATGTGACCTTCAGTCTCGATGCCGGCGGCAACGTCGAATCCATCACGATGAAGCCGGTGTCGCCACTGGCGGACTTCAGCTACGACTATCAGGATCTGCTGTTCAAGCCGATCGAAAGGTCGAAATGAAACCCTTGCGCTCCATTGCCGCGGCGCTGCTCGCAGTGTCGATGATTTACGTCGTTCAACATGCGCGCAGCCAATCGGCGCCAACGGCGGCGCCGGAAACGCCCGCTTATGACATCGTGATCCGCAACGGCCGGATTCTTGATGGCGAAGGAAATCCCTGGGCTCGAGCCGACCTCGCGATCAGCAACGGCCGTATCGTCAAGATCGGCCGTATCGATGGTCGCGGCGTGCGCGAGATCGACGCACAGGGAGACTACGTTTCGCCCGGTTGGATCGACATGATGGATCAATCCGGCGCCGTTCTGCTCAAGAATGGCTTGGCCGAGAACAAACTGCGTGAAGGCGTCACGACGGCTATCGCCGGCGAAGCGGGGACGCCGGTGCCCGCGGCACAAATCAGCAATTACTTTGCGCTGCTGGAGCGGCAGGGAATCGCGTTGAATTTCGGTACTTACTACAGCAGCGCGCAAGCGCGCGTCGAGGTGATGGGCGAGTCGGCGGGCAGGCCCAACGCACAACAAATGGATGCGATGAAGGCGCGCGTCGATACGGCCATGCAGGCGGGAGCCATGGGGATTGCCACGGCATTGATCTACCCGCCGGACGCCTTTCAGAGCACCGAAGATCTGATCGAACTGGCGCGCGTGGCGGCCAAGTACGGCGGCATTTATGCGAGCCACATGCGGGACGAAAGCGCGAGGCTGCTGCAGGCGATCGACGAATCCATCGAGATCGGCGAAAAATCCACAATTCAGGTCGAGATCTTCCACTTTAAAGGCGCCTATGCGCCGGGTTGGGGGAAGCTGGTGCCGCAAGCGGGTCAAGCCATTGAGGCCGCACGCAGCCGCGGCGTGAGCATTGCGGCCGATATGTATGTCTACACTGCCGGTGGCACGGGGCTCGATATCACGGTGCCGAATTGGGTTTGGGAGCAAGGGCCGAAAGTCGGTTTGGAGAGGCTGATGGACCCGCAGGTGCGCATGCGCCTCAAGCGCGAGGTTGCCGCAGGATCGATGCCCGGCTGGTCCAATTTAGTCGCGGCCAGCGGTGGTTGGAACCATATCGTGCTGGCCAATGCCTTCAACCCGACTTACGACCGGTTTCGCTTGAAGAGCATCGCTTATATCGCCAAGGAATTGGCGAAGGACCCTGCGGACGTGTCGTGGGATATCGTGATAGGAGCGCAGCCGAATCGCGCCATGGCGCTTTTCTTCATGATGAGTGAGGCGGACATTGCCACGGCGCTGCGCTGGCCCTGGATGAGTATCGGCAGCGATGCAGGCGCCAACGAAGGGCCGGGCACGATGGACGCCATTGGTCTGCCTCATCCACGTGCCAATGCAAATTTCCCGCGCGTGATTGCCGAGTATGTAAAGAGGCGTCATGTGCTGACGCTCGAAGACGCGATTCGAAAGATGACCTCATGGCCCGCCGCGCGCATGCATCTTTACGATCGCGGTGCGATTCGCGAGGGCCTGAAGGCAGACGTCACGATATTCAACGAGGATCGTCTCGATGACGTCGCGACTTACGAGAATCCCACCGCCTATCCGACCGGGATCGATTATGTGCTGGTCAACGGCCAACTGGTGATCGATCAGGGCCGACACACGGGGGCGAAGCCCGGCAGCGTTCTGCGCGGCGCGGGATACAAGCCGCAGTCAGCCGACGAGCGCCGCAGGTGATTGATCCGACAGCAGCGGGGCAGGGGCCGTCATCTTGGTTTCAACGCTACTTGTTGCCGGGACTCGCGTTCAAGGCGGTGGTGATCGGCGGCGGCTACGCCACCGGGCGCGAGCTCGCCGAATTCTTTCTGCCCAGCGGACCCCGCGGCGGACTGCTCGCCATGTTGCTCGCGATGGGAATCTGGAGCGCGGTGTGTGCGATCACATTCTGCTTGGCGCGTTCAACTTCCAGCTGGGACTACAGGACTTTCTTCAAGAATCTGCTGGGTCCTTTCTGGGTGCTGTTCGAGACAGCCTATCTCTTGTTCATCATTTTGATTCTGGCCGTATTTGGCGCTGCTGCCGGCGCGATCGGCGCCGCCGTTCTGAATTGGCCGCCGCTCCTGGGTACCTCAATTCTGATTGCGAGCATCAGTCTCGTGGCCGCCTACGGCAGCGTGTCCGTGGAACGGCTGTTCAAGTGGGTTTCGATAGTCCTTTACGGGGTCTACGCGATGTTCGTGGCGCTCTCGTTGTTTGCATTCGGCGACCGCATTCTCGTGAATTTCGCGGCCGTGACTTCGATGCGCGGCTGGGCTGCCGGCGGATTGACTTATGCCAGCTACAACATCGTGGGGGCCGTGGTTATCCTGCCCGTGCTGCGGCATCTGCGCAGCAACAAGGACGCGCTCATTGCGGGCGCGCTCGCAGGACCGCTGGCCATGATTCCCGCGCTGCTGTTCTTCATCTGCATGATCGCCTACTTTCCGCAAATCGGCGCCGAGCCGCTGCCGTCCGATTTCTTACTGCGGCGCTTGAATTTTCCGGCATTCCATTTCCTGTTCCAGCTCATGATCTTTCTGGCGCTATTGGAAAGCGGGACCGGCTGCGTCCATGCCATCAATGAGCGGATTGCGGAAGCTCATGCGGCGCGCACCGGACGAACCATCTCCAAGGCCGTGCGTCTTTTGATCACGGGCGCGCTTCTCGTTGGCTCGATATTTCTGGCGGCTCGATTTGGCCTGGTGACCCTGATTGCCCGCGGGTATCGCGGCCTGGCTTATCTGTTTATCGGGGTTTTTGTGCTGCCCGTCATGACTTTGGGCCTGCGGCAGCTTTGGAAGGCGCGACCGGCTTGAAATTCCGCCGCTGCGGGTCCATAAATGGTCTAGCGACGGGCAAATTTCCAAGTAAATCTTGCGGAGTGGAACACATGGCGACGGGTTGGGCCGGTGACGGTGCCGTACAGGATCAGATTGATGCGACCGTGAAGGACGCCATTGGCCGCGTTAAAAGTCAGTTGCCTCAAGGTCCGTCTTTGACCCATTGCGCTGACTGCGGCGTCGAGATTCCCGAGGCGCGCAGAATCGCGGTTCATGGCGTCCGCTTCTGCGTTGCTTGCCAGGGCGAGCATGATCGGAGTTCGGCGCAATTCAGCGGCTACAACCGGCGCGGCAGCAAGGACAGCCAGCTGCGCTGAACCTTAATTCCCCAGCAACGCTATCGTCATTTTGATTGGCAGCGCGGCGCCCCGCGCAAGCGTGAACACGCCAGGTTTGGTTGTGAAATCTGCGGAAAATCCGGCCGGGTCCGCAACGCCGTGCCAGGGTTCGATGCAGATGAATTCAGCCTTGGGCTTGGTCCAGATCCCAAGATACGGCGAGTCGGGGAAACCAACACGAACCCGGGGTCCCGCCGCGGCGCCGTAGCTGACGGAGCGGCTGCGGATTTTATCGCAAATAATCGCATCGTCTTGAAATAGGGCATCCTCGAGGATGAGCCGCCGATGCGAGATTGGCGTCGGATGGCGCTCGGCTGTCAATAACCCTGAGGCGTCGAGACGCCGGATGGGATCCGGCTCCTCGCTTGCAAACTCGATGAAATGCGCCGACCGCGACTGCCCGTAAGGCAAGGGCCAGCGAAACGCCGGGTGGTAGCCGAAGCTCGCAGGCATATCTCTGTCGCTCAAGTTGCGGATCCAGCTGGTCACCGACAGCGTTGCGCCATCGAGCGCAAAATGGACCTCCAATTCGAAGCGAAAGGGATAGACCTCGCGCGTCGCCTCATCGGCCCGCAATCTAAAGACCGCATTGGCAGGCGTTAAATCCACGATCTCGAACAGCTTGTTGCGCGCGAAGCCATGCCGCGGCAGATGATAGACGCGAGCGCCCAGTCGATAGCTGCCGCCGGCCAGCGCGCCGACGATCGGAAACAGCAGCGGCGCCCGCCCAGTCCAGACCGACGGTTCCCCGCCCCATAAGAGATCGCGCCCGGCGTGATCCTGCAAAACCGACAATTGCGCTCCCAACGGATCGACCTCGGCGGTCAGCGCGCCGGACTTGAGAGACACCCAGCCGCTAGGTTGATCCGGCAAGTATCTTCAGCAACGAGTGACATGGGCCGAAACGGCCTTCCACGCGCCTGCGCGCCGAACCCACACATCCGTGTAGCGCCCGCCGGCCTGATGGCCGTCGGCGAGGGAATAAGTTGTGCGCGCATGAATGATGGCAATGTCTCCAAACCGCCGAATGAGCACATCGTGGGCGCGCAAAGCCGTTATGGTGACCGGCTTCGCCGTCTGAGCGAGAAATCCGCCGCGGTCGACCAGAGATCCGTCAGGATTGGAGCAGTAAAACTCCTTCGCGAGAATTTCCTCGAAGCGGCCGACATTGCCGGCCTGCACGGCGGCGACGTAATCGCGGTTCAAATCTTCCAAGGTTTCAATATCGGTAGTATCGGTTATCGTGGTAGACATGAGTACTCCCGAACGAGGCGGGTTGGTAGGCACTATCGTCGCCAATTCGAAGTGACTGCGCAATGCCTGGCAGCGTCGAGGTCGAAAGTGAGCAAAAAGGCGTCCCAAGAAATCCTAAAGGTGTTCAAAACAGTCGTGCCGGGGGAATGCCTGTGCGGTACGGTTCGCATCGAGATCGATTTCCCTGCGCGCTGGGCGTGGCACGATCATTCCTCTGCGAGCCGCCATGCACATGGCGCGGCCTATGCGACCTACGTGGGCAGCTGGCGCAGCCGATTCCGCGTGACAATGGGACTTCCGGACATCACGCATTACAAGGACCCAACGGCGGGCAGCTCGCGCAGTTTTTGCGCCCGATGCGGTACACCGCTCTATTACGAGCGAGCTCATTCACCACAAATGGTCAATGTCTCGCGAGCGCTGTTCAAGCTACGCACCGGCCGGCAGCCTCTATACCATATCGCCATCGAAGAGACGCCTGAGTGGGCTTATTTGGGCGAACCGCTGGTGCCCTTGAAGGGATTTTCCGGCGTTGCCTGGCAGCGCTCCCGAAGAAAGAAGAAGCCCGAGTTCGGCAGCGTCCTTTAGTCTACGGCGCTTGCCAATACCCACGGCTACAGTCAATCTTTGCGCACAACAACAGGGGGTCATGATGCAGAAGCGAATGTCCGGCACGGTCGGTGCGGCGATGACGGTGGTGATGATAGCGGCGATCGGCGCCATGGGCGCGACATTCGAGTCGGCCAACGCGCAGGAAGCGCCGATGACGGCACTGCGGCCGGATCAGGCAGCGTTCCGTGCAATCTACAAGGAGCTGGTCGAGACCAACACGACGCTGTCGGTGGGAAGCTGCACGCTGGCGGCCGAGCGAATGGCAGCGCATTTGAAGGCGGCAGGCTTCTCCGACAAGGATGTCACGATGTTTTCAAGTCCCGAGCATCCCAAGGACGGGGGGCTGGTTGCCATCTTGGCGGGAACCTCCAGTTCTACGAAGCCGATGCTGCTGCTGGGCCATCTCGATGTGGTCGAAGCCAAGCGTGAGGATTGGACCCGTGATCCCTTTGTATTGATCGAGGAAAACGGCTATTTCTTCGGCCGCGGAACAGCCGACATGAAGGCGATGGACGCCACCTGGGTTGATATGCTGATGCGCTTCAAGCAGAGCGGCTACCATCCCAAACGTACCATCAAGCTGGCGCTGACCTGCGGCGAAGAGACGACTTATGCCTTCAATGGCGCAGAGTGGCTGGCGAAGAACCGGCCCGAGCTGATCTCCGCCGCATTCGCCCTCAACGAGGGCGGTGGCGGACGCACCGACGGCCATGGCAAGGTGGTCGTGGAGTCGATCCAGGTGGGCGAGAAGGCCGCGCAGAACTATAAACTCGAGACGGTCAATGCCGGCGGTCACAGCTCCATCCCGATTCGCGACAACGCGATCTACGAGCTCGCCGATGCGCTCGCGAAGGTGCGCGATCACGAATTTCCAGTCAAGCTGTCGGACACCACGCGCGTCTTTTTTGCCAAGGCGGGCGCCGCGCGCGGCGACGAATTGGGCAATGCGATGGTGGCTTTGTCGAAGAATCCCAACGACAAGGCGGCCGAGGCAATCGTGTCGAAGGATCGCCAGTATCACAGCATGCTGCGCACCACCTGCGTCGCCACGCTGCTGGAAGGCGGCCACGCCAACAACGCGTTGCCGCAGCGCGCCGCGGCGAACATCAACTGCCGCGTATTCCCTGGCGAAACGGTGGAGGACACCCGGGCGGCCTTGGTGGCGGTGATCGGCGATCCCGGCGTCAAAATAACGTCGGTTCCCCCGGTCCGCCCTGTCGCGGTGGCCCCGCCCCTCGATCCGAAAATAATTGGCCCGGCAGAGGCGCTGGTCGCGAAATATTTCCCCGGTGTTCCCTTGGTTCCCACCATGTCGACCGGTGCCACTGACGGAATTTTTCTGGAGGCCATTGGCATTCCGGTTTACGGCGTGCCCGGCGGCTGGGGCGATCCCGACGGCAACGGCGTACACGGGCTCAACGAGCGCCGCAGCGTGCGCTCCGTGTACGTCGGTCGGGATTTTTTGACGGATCTGGTGAAAGCCTATGCGGACGCGGGCTGAAGACACCGGACCGCGACAAGGTCTTAGCATGCAGACACAAAGACTCGCCGGAAAGACCGCTCTGGTGACCGCGGCGGCGCAAGGCATCGGCCGGGCCACGGCCGAACTATTCGCCGCGCACGGCGCCGATGTACTGGCAACCGATACCAACACTGCTGCGCTGGCGCAATTGCAGCAATGTCGTACGGCCAAGCTCGATGTTCTGCTGCCGGATGAGATCACGCGCATCGTGGCGGGCGCCGGCGAAATCGACATTCTGTTCAATTGTGCCGGCTTCGTCGCCAGCGGTTCGCTGCTCGACTGCAGCGATGAGCAATGGGCGCTGTCATTCGATCTGAATGTCACCTCGATGTTTCGTCTGATCCGCGCGGTGCTGCCGCAGATGCTCGAGCGCCGGCGCGGATCCATCATCAACATGTCGTCGGTTGCGAGCTCCGTCAAGGGTGTCGTCAATCGCTGCGTCTATAGCGCGACGAAGGCCGCGATCATCGGACTCACCAAGTCGGTCGCGGCGGATTTCGTCACCAGCGGCGTCAGGTGCAATGCGATATGCCCGGGCACGGTGGATACCCCGTCGCTGCACCAGCGGCTGCGGGCAAGCGGCGACTACGACGCGAATCTGCGCGCGTTCATTGCCCGCCAGCCCATGGGGCGCTTGGGTCAGCCCGCCGAAATCGCGGCGCTGGCCTTGTATCTGGCGTCGGACGAAAGTCAATTCACCACCGGGCAGTGCCACATTATCGATGGCGGCTGGTCGAACTAGTTCAGGTGCCCCGCCGCTGTTGAATTCTTTAGCTGCCGCGACCCGATGTCTTACAATGCGCGCATGAAAATACTTGGACCGTTTTTTGGTGCCCTCATTGCGCTGACGCTGGCCGCATACGCCGCCGCGACCCAGACGCGCCAACCCGAGTCCGCCGCCGGCGAGAGCCTGGGGACCGTTTCCTTCTCGGTGTCGTGCGCACCGGCGGTTCGTAGCCAATTCGTCCGCGGCGTCGCATTGCTGCACGACTTTCTGGTACCAAGAAGCGCAGCGCCAATTCGAGCAGATCGCCAAGAGCGATCCTGATTGCGCCATGGCGCACTGGGGAATCGCGATGAGCCTGTACCACCAAATCTGGGACCGGCCGGACGAATGCCACGGTCGCGCATGGCGTGGCGCGAAATGCAGGCGGCGCAGGCGCACCCCGCGAAGACCGCGCGCGAGCGCGAGTACGTCGCGGCATTGAGCGAGTTTCTATCAGCCCTGATGCGCGGCGACTATCAGGCCCGCGTCGAGGCCTATGCCGCTGCCATGGCCAAGCTGTACCAGGATTATCCGCAACGATACCGATGCGGGCGCGTTCTACGCCTTGGCGCTGCTGGCTTCGCATCGGCGCCGAATGACGACAGCCTGACGCTGAATCACAAGGCGATGGCGGTGCTGACGCCGCTTGTTCGCGCAATACCCCGATCATCCGGGAGTCGTGCACTACATCATTCACGCCTGCGACACGCCCTCGCTTGCGCCAGGACGGTCTTGTCGGCGGCCAGACACTATGGCGAAATCGCCGCCTCCGCACCGCACGCGGTGCACATGCCGGGTCACATCTTCGCGCGCTTGGGAATGTGGCAGGCGGACATCGATGCCAACGTCGCCTCGGTGGCCGCCTCGCATGCCGCCGAAAGCGCGCAACCAAAGCGGCGCAATGGATCAGTTTCACTCCGACGATTTCTTGGTGTATGCCTATCTGCAGAGCGGCCAAGATGCCAAGCCAGGGCGGTGCTCGACGATTCAGCGGCCGCGATCGCATCACTTCGAGACCATGCGGAGATGGGCGAGCACTACATGGCCGGCATGTTTCCGTACTACCGCACCAAGCTGCCGATCATTTTCGACCTGGAAATGCGCGATTGGAAATCGGCGGCCGCGCTGCACCCGTCACGGGCGCGCCTCCGGAGACTCAAACCCTGACCTATTGGGCGCGCACCGTGGCTGCGGGGCATCTGCACCAGGCGCAGCAGGCGCAAGCCGACCTTGCCGACTACGACTCGTTGATGGCAAAGGTCAAGCAAGGCAAGCATGCCTACTTCGCTGATTCGACAGGAGCGCGCATCGAAGCGCGGCGAGATGCTGGCGTGGATCGCATTTGCGCAGAGCAACACGACCGATGCGCTCAAGCGATGCGTGAAGCGCGGATCTGCAGGACAAAGTCGGCCAGGGCGAGGTCGATATCCCGGCGCGCGAAATGCTCGCCGACATCTTGCTCGAGTTGGGCGACCGCAAGAAGCGCTGGTCGAATACAAGCAGGCCCTCACCTTAAGTCCCGAATCGCTTCAACGGACTTTTCAACGCGGGCATGGCAGCCGAAGCGGCCGGAGATGCGCCGCAAGCGCAGCGCTACTACGCCGCGCTGCTGAAAATCACCGACAACGGCGCGCAATCCACGCGGCCCGAGTTCGATCATGTGAAGAGCGTGGTGTCATCCGCGAAGCTCGCGGTAAAGTGACGGCCGCCGCCGCCAGGCGGCTGCATTTCACGCTCGAAGCCACCGCCGAGGATTCGCAGCGCGCGCGCCGCGCGCTTCACGACACGCAGCATCACGAGGTGCTGACTCCCGACGTTCATGCCCGTGGGCACGCATGCGGCGGTCCGCTCGCAGCGCCGCGAAGATCTGCTCGAGAGCGGCGCGCAAGTGCTGCTCGCCAACACTTACCATCTCCTGTTGCGGCCGGGCCTCGAGATCTTCGAGAAATTCGGCGGCATCCATGGCTTCATGAACTGGCCGCGATCGGTGCTGACCGATTCCGGCGGCTATCAAATATTCTCGCTGCCCGGCAGCCGCACCCTGTGCGAGGAATACGCGGAATTCACGAGCTATGCCGACAGTACGCTGGTTCGTTTGAGTCCGGAGCGCAGCATCGAGGCGCAGAAGATCATCGGCGCCGACATCATGATGGCGCTCGATCAATGCGTGCCCTCGACCGTGGAGCACGCAGCGGCGCGCAGCGCCATGCAGCTGACGCATCGCTGGGCGCAGCGCAGCCTGGCGGCGCGCGGCGATTCTCCACGCAGGCGCTGTTCGGCATCGTGCAGGGAGCGAGCTACGCGGATCTGCGCATCGAAAGCGCGCGTGCCATCACGCGATATGCCTTTCGACGGCTATGCCATCGGCGGCCTCGCTGTGGGCGAGAGCAGCGCGCAGCGCGAAGACTGCACCGCCACCGTCACCGAGTTGCTGCCGCAGGATCTGCCGCGATACCTGATGGGAGTCGGCACGACCCGCGATTTGCTCGAAGCCGTGCATCGCGGCGTCGACATGTTCGACTGCATTCTGCCGACCTCGCTGGCGAAGCAGGGCGTGGCGTTCACCAGCGTGGGCAGACGCGATTTGCGGCGCGCCGCCTATCGCGGCATGGAGGGGCCGATCGATCCCGCCTGCCGATTGCTATACCTGCAAGACCCATTCGATTGCCTATCTGTTTCATCTGCAGAAGCGTGCACGAGACCTCCGGCTGGCAGCTGCTGGGTCTGCACAATATCCATTTCTACCTGCAGCTCGATGCGCACCATGCGCGAGCACATCGTCGCCGGCACCTGGCCATCGTTTTATCATGCGCAGCGCGATGTGCTCGACGCGCGCGACAGCTATGGCAAGCCGGCGCGTCATCATCACCAAGGCCGCGCTGCGCGAGCGCAAGCTCAAGCGCGGGCGCTACGAAGTCATCGTGAGCGAGGACGTGGGCTACATTCGCGAGACTGACCTCGGGCGAAGTCATGCACGTTGGAAGCGATCCGGCGCAGGAGGCTCGCTCCCTGTATGTGGAGCAGTCGCGCGCTGGTCGCGCGCGCTGCAAGACCGCTGCCGAACGAGCTCGAGCCTTTGGTGGTGTGGGATGTGGGGCTGGGCGCCGCCGCCAACGCCATGGCGGCCATCCTTGCCGTCGAAGCATCTCAGGACCTGCGGCAGCGCAGGCCGCTGACGCTCGTCAGCTTCGAGAATGACTTGGATTCGCTCGAGCTCGCGCTGGATCACCCCGGTGGTTCAAGCATCTGCGCCACGCGGCCCCGAGGGCGTTGCTGCGCGATAACCGCTGGACCAACAGCAGCGGCGAATATCGATTGGCTGCTGCTGTGCGGCGACTTCGCGCTGCGCAAGTTCGAAGCGCCGCCGCCCGACATCATTTTCTTCGATCCCTTCTCATTCAAGACCGACAGCTGCCGCTGTGGACCCTGCAGGCGTTTCGCGAACTGGCCCGGCTGTGCAGCGATAAACCGGCGGAGCTCTTTACCTACACCTATTCCACCAGTGTGCGCGCCGCCATGCTGGCTGCCGGCTTCTATGTTGCCAAGGGCCGCGGCACGGGCCCAGAAGGCGAAACGACCATCGGCCTGTCGCCGCGCGCGGCCGCTCAACGCGCATGGTCACGAATTGTTGGGGCAGAATGGCTGGACCGAATGGCGGCGCAGCGACGCGCAAGCTCCTTTCGGCAGCCTCGCGGATGATGCGTCCTGGCACGACGCGGTGATTCAGCATCCGCAGTTCGCGCGGCCGGGAATCGATTAACATGAAACGGACAGTTATGAAAACCTTGAACACACTCGTATTCGCGTTCATTTTCCTGTCTCCGTCGGCCCCTGCCCCGGCGCAGCATCTACCGGCCTCATCCATCCCTACGGCTGATCTGATACAGCCCGCCGAACTCGCTGCTAGCCTCAAGAACGCGTCCTTGCCAAAGCCATTGATCCTGCAAATTGGTTTTCATAATCTTTACGCGCAGGCGCATATTCCAGATTCCGAGTACATCGGCGCCGCAAAGGAAGATGCCGGCCTCAAGCAGCTGCGCGATCGCGTTGCGAAGTTGAGCAAAGACACCGCGATCCTCATTTACTGCGGCTGCTGTCCGTGGAGCCATTGTCCTAACGTCGCCGCCGCCTATGTCGCCCTGCACGCGCTCGGTTTCACTCAAGTGAAGGTCCTATACATCGCCGAAAATTTCGGCGATAACTGGGTCAATCAGGGCTACCCGGTGGCGAAGGGAGAGTAGGGGTGGCTTGGTTGCGCATGATCGCCGTGGCCCTCTGCCTATCAAGCTCTGCCGTATCGATTGCCGGTGACAACGTTTTGCGAGTGGCGCCCGATTTCACACGTACCGACATCAAGGGAGAGGTT
This sequence comes from uncultured Gammaproteobacteria bacterium, assembly GCA_963787695.1. Lineage (GTDB taxonomy): Bacteria > Pseudomonadota > Gammaproteobacteria > Steroidobacterales > Steroidobacteraceae > Bog-1198. Next base: position 1,311,450 of record CAWBDX010000002.1, on the reverse strand, counting down.
TTCAGCTTGGGCGCTTATCGGGGCAAACTTGTGCTGCTGAATTTCTGGGCCACATGGTGCGGACCCTGTCTCACCGAAATACCGCGCTTCACCAGCTGGCAGCGCACTCTCGGACCCGCAGGACTGCAGATCGTCGGAATTTCGATGGATGATGACGTTGCCCCGGTTAAGCGAGCCTATGAGAAATACCAGATGAATTATCCGGTGCTGATGGGAGATCCGCAGCTCGCAGAGCGCTTCGGCGGTGTGCTCGGATTGCCCTTGAGTTATCTGATCGATTCACAGGGCCGAGTTGTTGCGCGCTATCAGGGGGAGCTCAATCTGAAGCAATTGCAATCGCAGATCAAATCGTTGCTGCCGCGTCACTAAGGTGTTGAATGTTTTTACTGCGCCACGGACAAAGCTATTTCAATCTGCATTTCACGCCGACCCGCGTCGATCCGGGAATTGAGGACCCGGAATTGACGGACTTGGGTGTCGCGCAAGCCGAAACCGCCGCGTCGCAATTGGCTCGCGCTTCCCTGACACGAATCATAATTTCGCCGTATACGCGGGCTCTGCAAACGGCCGAACCGATCCTTAAATCTCATCAGGCGTCGGTGCACATCATGCATGAGGTGCGGGAACGTGCCGCGTTTGTCTGCGATGTGGGCAGTGCGCCGGAGCTGCTGTCGGCGCGCTTCCCGCATCATGATTTCAAGCATCTACCCTCGCCGTGGTGGTCTGAACCTGTTGAGACGCTGGAAGCCACGGTCGCCAGAGCGGATGCGTTTCGAGCGTTGATGGCCGCGCGGGATGACAGCGCAACGACGCTGTTGGTGAGTCACTGGGCGTTCATTCTCGCCTTGAGCGGCAAGTCGCTGAGCAACGGCGAGCTTTTGGAATATGAGCCCAGAACCACACCCGAGCGGATCGATTGGGAGTCCTAGCGCGACGGGTTCCGGTGTGAGATCAATGGGCGCGGCGGCAAGTGAGATTCAAGCGCTGTGAGCCCAATACATGGTGGCAGCCGTCTTTCAGTGGCAGGACGCCGTGGTGCCTGAGGCGCGCGGTGCCACCCCAGACTACGACATCGCCGTGCTCAAGTGGAATTCGGCGTCGCGGTTCCGTTCGCGTGTTGCCGCCAAATAGGAATACCGCCGGCAGGCCCAAGGATACCGAAACAATGGGTTCGCCAAAATCGCGTTCGTCCTTATCCTGGTGCAGCGTCAGGCGAGCACCGGGTTCGTAGCGATTGATGAGACACGCATCGGGATCGAAATGCGGGAATCCGGCGACACGCGCCGCCGATCGGGCTAGCGCGGAAAACACCACCGGCATGGACGGCCACGGTTGACCGCTTAATGGATCGCAGCTTTCGTAACGATATCCGGTTCGATCGCTGACCCAGCCCAAAGGGCCGCAATTGGTCATTGCCACGGACATACGAAAGCCGCCCGGAGTGACCTGGTGGCGGAAGGGCGCCGAGCCTTTCACTTGTTCGATTTCCGTGAGCAGCAATCTGACTGAGTCGAGCGCGAATCGCCGCAGCAGCCAGGCACCCGAAGTGAGTTCTTCCTCAGGCGTGTCGGAGTTGGCGACCTCGAAGAAATCGCGGGTATGCGAGGAAATTAACCTACGCACAAGCGCCTCAAGCTATCGGAGTCAGAGTCACAGTCTGAGATCTGCCCGAATTCTGAGCGCATCGCGGCGAATCGTAAAGCACGCAATGACGATCAGTACGAAGGCCACGATCAGCATGAGGTAACCCCAACTGACGCCGAGGCGCAGCGCGGGCCCAACGGCCATGCCGCGTTTCGCGTAGGCAGTACTGATCAGCCCCATCGTGAAGGGCCCCATCGCCAACCCGATGAAGGTCACCATCATCAAACAGATGGCGGAGGCCGTCCCGCGCACATGCGGAGGCACGAGGTCGTTCACGGTAGAATAGGCGGGGCCGATGAACATCGGACTAAAAAACAATGCAAAGAAATTGTATACGTATACGGCAGAGAGATTCGGTGAAAAATAAACGCCGGCCGCAAACGGAATGCTTGCAAGGATGGAAAACAATCCGACCCACAGACGGCCGTGCTCCCATTTTTGCTTCAATTTATCGGCCAGAAGTCCGCCGATCAGGATACCCATCCATGCGGCGACGGCCGCCGTTAAACCAATGACCGTGCCAATTTCCGCCTTGCTGACATGGTGTGCGCGCAGCAGATAGGGAATCGCGAAAAAATTGCTGCCGTAGCCGACAAAACTTGTGCAAGGGAAGGCAACGCAAATCAGCATGACAGTGCGGTTCTTGAATATCGCGCTGAACACTTCCGGGGAGCGAATGATCAATGCCTGTGCCCAGGTAAACGTGCAATAGATGCCGACGCCCATCGCGATCCATTGCACGGGATTGGCCAGCCAGCGGATGAGACCCCAAGCGCTCGCAATCAAGGCAAGCAGTACCGCCAAATTAATTGCAATGGTTCTCGGGCTCGCCTTACTGATCACGAGATTGACAAAGTTCAATATCGGCAGCACACCCATCGACTCGCGACCGACCACTCGGAACGGGTGAGGCTCCGCTGTTACGCTTAGGCCTTCGCTCATGCCGCGAATCGGCTCGCGCAATGTCTTGACCCACAAAGCCATCAGGATTCCCGGAACACCCACCAACAAAAAGGCCATCTGCCAGCCGCGCAGTCCCAGGGGCGCCGCGTCATGATCGGGAAACCAGCGGTGCCAGGTATCAAGCACGTTGCCGCCAATTGCCAATCCAATACCGCCGCCGATATAAAGACCGCTCGAATAAATCGCCATCACGGTTGCGCGGCGCTTCGGACCGAAATAGTCCGACAGCATCGAAAGTGCCGCGGGCGTTGCGCTCGCCTCTCCCATGCCAACGCCAATGCGAAACGTAAGCAACGCAGCGAAGGTCTTTGCCGTGCCCGACAGCGTAGTCATTACGCTCCAGAACGCGAGACCGACGGCAATCATCGATTTGCGCGTCCAAACGTCGGCCAAGCGGCCGAGCGGAATTCCGAACAAGGCGTAAAAGACGGCAAACACCGTACCGTATAAAATTCCCAGCTGAGCGTCGGTCACCTTCAGATCCGTTTTGAGGTCTTCGGCGAGTATCGAAACAATTTGCCGATCGATAAAATTGAATACATAGACGATCGTCAAAATAATCAGAACATAGCTCGCGTAACGGCTGCCGACGTACGATTTATCCGCGGTCTTCACAGGTGTGTGTGGTCAGTGGGCTGAGGGAATGGGGGTCATCATGTTGGCCACCAGGGTATCGATTGCCGGGCCCGGATTCTTCAGAGCATCGTTGGAGACGCGACCTTCGGCGGTCGCGGTCCAAGCCAGTACCTTTTGCTTGGCATCGACGAGATCCACGGTCAGCGTACCCTGCTTGTAGTTGATCGTCTCAATCGTGGTGGTGTTGTAGACTCGGTAGTATCCGCTGCGATAGCCGTAATAGCCACCGGGGTAACCGACATAAGCCGCGGGCGGCCCCGGTGTTGCGCGCACGTCCTGCTTGTCCTGAATGTTGACGTAGAAATTAAGCAGCAGCTGCGGCGAACTATTGCTGAATACATAACCCTTGGATTCCATGGCAAGACGGGTGGCGTCTTTCAGGTGCTGGGTGAGCAATGACTCATAGGGAAATTTGTCGGTGGCAAGCGGTGAGAGAAATCCAAATGTCTTGTAGCTGCCGAAGTTGGCCGCAGGATTGGTTTCTCGGTGGATCGTTGGAGGCGTGGCGCACGCCGCAATCAGAACGGCGGCTGCGGCGGTGAGTGCGCACAATTGCGCGTGCCGGGTAAAAATATGCATCGGAATCTCCTAGTTGCTCCAGGGAAGTCGTCGTCAGTAGTCAATGCGAGTCAATGTCTGCCGTGCCGTTTGCGGCTGCAATTGGACTTTGATCCAGCAGCAGCTCAGCGAAGATCGCGCACATGAGCGGCCTTCCCGGACGAGCGCTGTAAGGAGCCGGGCGCGACCACCCGGATGTCCGCAGAAATACCGATGTGATCCTTCAATGCGGCGGCCAGACGCTCCGCCTCGGCGGGGTGTGACTCGCGCGCCAATTCCGGGCGTGCTTCGACGAGAATTCGAATATCGTCGAGACGATTCGGCCGCGTGATTTCGATTTCGTAGTGAGGCGCCAGGCCTTTGCAGCACAAGATCAGTTCTTCGATCTGCGATGGAAACATGTTGACGCCGCGTATGATCAGCATGTCGTCGCTGCGGCCGCTAATTTTGGACATGCGGCGCATCGCAGTCACGGATCCCGGCAGCAGCCGCGTGAGATCGCGTGTTCGATAGCGGATCACGGGCATCGCCACCTTGGTCAATGATGTGAAAACCAGTTCGCCTTCCTGGCCGTCGGCCAGCACCTGACCGGTTCCCGGGTCGACGATCTCGGCGATGAAATGATCCTCCCAAATCGTCGGCCCATCCTTCGTCAACGCAAATTCCTGCGCCACCCCCGGGCCCATCACCTCGGATAGGCCATAGATATCACAGGCATCGATCCCAAAGGCGGTTTCGATTTCCGCGCGCATGCCTTCGCCCCAGGGCTCGGCTCCGAAGATGCCGATACGCAGGGAGGTGGAGCGTGGGTCGACTCCAATGCGTCTGAACTCGTCAAGAATGGCGAGCATATAGCTCGGCGTCACCATGATGATGTCGGGCGCGAAATCGCGGATCAATTGCACCTGCTTTTCCGTTTGTCCGCCCGACATCGGGATGACGGTGCAGCCCGCAGCTTCCGCGCCGTAGTGCGCGCCGAGTCCGCCGGTGAAGAGGCCATAGCCGTAGGCGATGTGCACGCGCATGCCGGCACGGCCGCCCGCCGCCCGGATTGAGCGCGCGACCAGATCTCCCCAGGTGACAAGATCGGCCTTCGTATAGCCGACCACGGTTGGTTTCCCGGTGGTACCCGAGGAGGCATGAATGCGCGCCACCTGCTCCTTGGGAACGGAGAAAAAACCGAATGGATAGGCGTCGCGAAGATCCGCCTTGGTGGTGAAGGGGAAGCGCGCCAAATCGGCCAAGGTTCGCAAATCGCCCGGGTGCACGCTGCTCAAGTCGAATTTTCGCCGATAGTTCGGATTGTTTGCGTACGCATGATGCAGCGTGGCCTTGAGACGCTTAAGCTGCAGGGACTCGAGCGCGTCTCGCGACCAGCCCAACACCGGATCCAGTAACGTAAGCTCTTTGATAGTGTTAGGCACCGGGATCTAGCGTTTTACTGCAGAATCCGGAACCGCGTGAATGCTGACCATGGTCAGCACTTGGTACGAAGCCACGGTCTCTTCGTTCTGATTGGTGATTTCCGTGTCCCAGGCGACTTCACCCCAGCCTTTGTCGGCGCGCAGGCTTTTGCGCGCGCAGGTCAAACGCACTTTGATGCGGTCTCCGGGCTTCACCGGTTTGACGAAGCGCAGCTCATCGATGCCGTAGTTACCGAGCACCGGACCGTAATCAGGATCGACGAACAAACCGGCTGCCGCCGATATCAGAGAAATAACCGTGAGCCACGCGGCCGCCAAACAGGGGATTGCGCGCCGCCTGCGTTTCGCTCATATGCGCGTAGTAGTTGTCGCCCGTCAAGGCGGCGAACTGCTCGATATCGGCGATGGTCACTTCGCGCTCGCGCCGACTTCAAGGTATCGCCCAACTGCAACTCATTGAACGGAATTCGAAACGGATGTCGGCCAGGATTGCGTAAGCGGCTGCCCCGCACCCAGCGGCCGCTGATCGCGGTGATGGTATCCGGCGAACCCTGCATTGCGCTGCGCTGCATGTAGTGGAGCACGCCGCGGATGCCGCCCATTTCCTCACCGCCGCCGGCACGGCCCGGGCCGCCATGGATCAAAGGCGCGAGCGGCGAACCATGACCCGTCGATTCTTTCGCGCAGGCGCGATTCACGACGAGAATTCGGCCGTGGTAGGGCGCCAACCCCAGGACGATTTCGGCGGCCAGCGAATCGTCTGCGCAGAATACCGAAGCCGCCAAACTGCCGCCGCCGCGCCGGGCGAGCGCGATCGCATCCGCCGTGTCACGGTAGGGCAGCACGGTCGCGACCGGACCGAAGGCTTCCACCGCGTGAATCGCTTTCGCCGCGCGCGGGTCGCGGCACAGCAATAACAATGGCGGCACGAATGCCCCGCGCGCAGGGTCGGCGCCCGTGATCTCGAACTTCGCGGGGTCGCCGGCAACCAGGTCCGCCTCTCGACGCAACTCAAGCGACGCGAGCCAGCACTTCAGATCGCTGCTCTTGACTCACCAGCGGCCCCATGCGCACGCCTTCGGCGCGGGGATCCCCGACCACGATCTTTTGCAGCGCCGCCTGCAGGGCAGCCACGACGTCGCCCGCCAAAGGCCCTGGCACCAGCGCCTTGCGGATGGCGGTGCATTTCTGCCCAGCCTTGACCGTCATTTCGCGCGCCACTTCCGTGATGAAGAGATCGAACTCGGGCGAACCCGGCAGCGCATCCACGCGCAAGAATGCTGGAGTTCAATGAATCGGTTTCGGCAATGAAGGGCACGGCGTTGCGAAGCACTGCGGGATGCGCGCGCAGCCTTGAGGCCGTGTCAGCGGATCCGGTGAACGAGACCGTATCCTGACAGTCCAAGTGCTCGAACAGATCCCCCAAGCTTCCGCACACCAGCTGCAGCGCGCCCTCCGGCAAGATCCCGGATTCGATGATGCGCCGTGCGACCAGTTCTGTGAGATATGCCGTGGCAGTCGCGGGCTTGACGATGGCCGGCATGCCCGCCAATAGAGTGGGAGCCAGCTTCTCCAGCATTCCCCACACGGGGAAATTGAACGCATTGATGTGCACCGCCGCGCCTTCGCGCGATACATACAGATGTTGACCTAGGAAGGTGCCTGCCTTGGACAGACTTTCGACGTCGCCGTCGACAAATACTCGGGCATTCGGTAGTTCACGCGCGCCCTTGCCGGCGAATGCGAAAAGCGTACCGATGCCGCCGTCGATATCGATCCACGAATCGCTTTTTGTCGCGCCCGTTCGATATGAAAGCGCATAAAACTCGTCCTTGATGTCGGTGAGGCGTTTGGCAAGCGTTCGCAGCAGCGCCGCCCGCTCATGAAATGTCAGCGCGCGCAAGCTGGGGCCACCGACGTCACGCGCATGCTGTAAGACCGCGCGAAATCGATACCCGCGGACGATACTTCAGCGATGATGTCGCCGGTCGTCGCATCGCGCATGGCGACGCCTGCTTCAAGGCCGCCCAGCCATTTTCCCTGTACGTAACTCTGCAATTTCATGGGATCACCGCCCTGTGAATTGCGGCGGGCGCTTCTCGGTGAAAGCGGCAACGCCCTCGGCGTAGTCCGCCGAACGGCCGAGTTCGCGCTGCAGGTCCCGCTCAACGTCCAATTGCTCGGCAAGCGAGCGCTGCCAGCCGCCGCGAATTGCGGCCTTGGTGGCGGCGAGCCCGCGAGTGGGCGCCGCCGCGAATTGCTGCGCAAGCGCATCGACGGTCGCTGCGAGTTCCGCATCCTCGACGCATCTGCCAGATCATTCCCCACGCCGCAGCCTGCTCGGCACTGAGTTTGTTGCCGAGCAATGTCAGGCCTAGGGCGCGAGCATTGCCGACCAATCGCGGCAAGGTCCACGTCCCGCCGCAGTCGGGAATCAGTCCGAGCTTCGAGAAGGCTTGCACGAAGTTCGCCGAGCGCGCCGCGATGACCAGGTCGCAGGCCAGCGCGATATTGGCGCCCGCACCCGCCGCAACGCCATTGACCGCTGCGATCACGGGCATCGGCAGTTCCTGCAAGCTGCAGCACCAAGGGATTGTAGTTTTCCTCGATTGACCGTCCGAGATCGACGCGCTGGGTCGCCGGGAGCCACGGCGCGATCGCCCAGGTCCTGGCCGGCGCAAAATCCGCGGCCCGCGCCGGTGAGTACCAGCACTCGCGCACCGCTCGCGGCCAATGCTCGCCAAGGCCTGCCGCACCTCGCCATGCATCTGCGAGTTGAAGCTGTTGAGCTTGTCGGGCCGATTCAAAGTCAATCGGGCGATTCCGCGCTCAACCTCAAATATAATGGTGTCGTATGACATTTTCCTTCCCTTAGGCTCGCGCCTGACTATTTTTCGTCGTAGCTGATTTCGAGCGTCGCCGTCGTGGGCCGGGCCTGGCAACACAGCACGAATCCCGCGTCGGTTTCCCACGGCTCCAGCGCAATATTGTGCGTCATCACCGCGTGCTCCGTCGATGATTCTTGGCGCGGCAGGTCGCGCAGATGCCGGAGCGGCAGGAGAAGGGCAGCTCCAGTCCGGCGCGTTCTGCGGCGCTCGAGCACCGAGGGATCGTCCGGCGCCATGGGAAATGCTGCGGCGCCGGCCATCCATGACCACGGTAATCATGGCCAGACTTCTTGTGGCGCGGCGCGCGTCAGCGGCTTTGATCGAGCATCTTCGGCGGCGCGTGCGCTGCCGTCGGCGAAGCGCTCGAAGCGAATCGCGGCGAGGCCGTTCAATGCCTTGAACGCATCGCGGACTTCATCGACCATGTCGCCGGGACCGCAGATCAAGTACTCGTCCGCCGCCGCGATTTCACCGATGTGGCGCGCCAGTTCGCGCACCTTTTCGCCGTCGATTCGGCCGTTGAGCAGCTGCGGTCTGCTGCGGTTCGCGGCTCATCACAAAATGCACCGAGAACCTATCGATGTAGCGATTCTTGAGCGCCAGCGTCTCCTCCAGAAACATCGTGCGCGACACGCTGCGGTTGCCGTAGATCAAGGTGAATCGGCTGCGCGGCTCTCTGGCGAGAATGTCCGCCGCCAGCGACAGCACCGGCGTGATGCCGCTGCCGGCGGCGAAGGCCACGTAGGCAAGCTCGCGCTCCGGGCTGATCGCGGTGCGAAACCGGCCCATCGGCGTGCCGACATCGAGCAGGTCGCCGGCGCGCAGCTTGAGCGGCAAGTTCGCCGGACATCCGGCCGCCCGTTTGCACGCGCATGCCCAGCTTGAGCGCGCTGCCGCCCGGAGCCGTGACGATGGAATAAGTGCGGCGTTCCTCGCGATCGTCGATCTTGCGTCGCACGGTGACGTACTGGCCCGCATGGAATGCGAATGTGCTCGCGCAGGGTCGGCGGGACTTCAAGGGTCACGCAGGCGGCGTCTTCTGCGACGCGCTCGACGGAGGCGACCTTTAAGGGATGAAAGCTAAGCATCGGCTTTGATCAAATGCACTTGAAGTATTCGAAGGGTTCGAGACAGGCGCGGCAGCGATGCAGCGCCTTGCAGGGCGTCGAGCCAAATTCGCTGATGCATTCGGTATCGGCGGATTGGCAGCGCGGACACGCCAGCGGCCGATCGGCGCGCAGCACTTCCCGCATGTTCAAGACTGTGCGCTCGGGCGGGACGATGCCGTAACTGCAGCAGCTTGCGCCGGCCTTCGGCGGTGATCCAATCGCTGCTCCAGGCCGGCGACAACACGCTGGTCACGACGAAGTCGCCAACTTGCGCGTCGCGAAGCGCACTGCACCACGCTGTGGTGAATCACCTCGGTGGCCGGGCAGCCAACATAGGTGGGCGAGAGACCGACTTCGAGGACGCCGGCATCGACTCTCACGAAGCGGACCAAGCCCAGATCGACGATCTCGAGGGCCGGGATCTCCGGATCCTCCACTGCCGCAAGCGCCTGCCATGCCCGCGCAACCCGATCGCTCGTCCGCGGGCGGCCTTTTGAGGTTCGAGGGCGGCTGCGTTCACCAGCGCGCACCCGGATAGGCTGCGCTGCAAATACTGCATCTCGGCGAGGATGTAACCCAGATGCTCGCTGTGCTGGCCGCGCTTGCCATGCCAGGCATGCGGCGATCGCGCCGGCCGCTTCAGGGTCGCCTCGCGCGAGCAACGTCATCGATGCCGCGCCGTCCACGCCGCTGCACCTCGGCAAGCGGGGCGCCACGCCGCAATCCGCCATGGTGCGGTCCAAATCATCCTCGGCGAACAACTCCACGGTATAAGGCCACAGCACGTTCGAGCGCGGATTGCACGCGCGCGTGGCTTTCCTCGGTTCCGTCGCCGAGGCGCACCAGCCAGCCGCTGCTGTAGCGCAAGTGGTAGCGCATTTCCTTCACCGACTTGGCGGCGATCGCCGCCAGGCGCTCATCGCGTGGACGCGGCCATGCGCTCGTACAGTTCCGAGCTGGAATGCATCGATCAGCACCTGGCGCACGATGGTCTGGCCGAAATCGCCGTTCGGCTGCTCCGCCAGGATCGGCGTTCAAATACTCGGCCGTGCTCGCGCAGATAGGCGATTTCATCCTCGCCGCGGCCGCAGCCTTCGATTTCGCCGGCGTAGCGTCAGCAACAGCCGCGCCTGACCGATCAGGTCGAGCGCAATATTGGCCAGCCCCAAATCCTCTTCGAGCGCCGGAGCATGGCCGACCCATTCACCGAGGCGCTGCCCGAGCACCAAGCTCAAATCCCCGAGGCGCAGTACGTAGCGAAACAACGCCTTGCGTGTCGGCCGCCGCCGCGCTCATAGGGTTTTCACCTCATCGGGAATCTCGTAAAAGGTGGGATGGCGATAGATCTTGTCGCGCGCCGGTTCGAACAAGGATTCCGTCTCCGCCGGGATCGGAAGCAGTGATGGCCTTGGAGGGCACCACCCAGATACTGACGCCTTCCTGGCGGCGCGTGTACAGATCGCGGGCGTGATCGATCGCCATGCGCGCATCGGCGGCGTGCAAGCTGCCCACATGCTTGTGATCGAGGCCGCCGCGCGCGCGGACGAACACTTCGTACAAGGGCCACTGGCGACTGTCTTCCATTGTTTGCTCCTGGGTGGCTTAGGCCGCCTGGCGCGCCGCGCGCAAGCGCTGCTTTTCGGCATAGGCGCTTGCGGCATCGCGAACCCAAGCGCCCGCGGCGTGAGCGGCGCGGCGCGCAGCGAGCCGCTCCGCATTGCAGGGTCCGTTGCCTTTCAAGACCTGTTCGAACTCGTTCCAATCGATCGGTCCGAATTCGTGCCGCTGCCGCGTCTCGTTCCAGCGCAGCAGCGGATCGGGCAGGGTGAGGCCCAGAAACTTCGCCTGAGGCACGGTGAAATCGACGAATTTCTGCCGCAGTTCATCGTTCGAGAAGCGCTTGATCTTCCAACGCTGCGATTCGCCGCTGTGGGTCGAATTTGCGTCGGGCGGCCCGAACATCATGAGTGCCGGCCACCACCAGCGATTGAGGGCATCCTGCGCCATTGCCTTTTGCTCGGCCGTGCCCCGCGCGAGGTGCAGCATCAGGTCAAAGCCCTGCCGCTGGTGGAAGCTTTCCTCGCGGCAGATGCGCACCATGGCGCGAGCATAGGGACCGTACGAGCAGCGGCACAGCGGAATCTGATTCATGATGGCAGCGCCGTCGACCAGCCAGCCGATCGCGCCGACATCGGCCCAAGTCGGCGTCGGGTAGTTGAAGATGCTCGAATACTTGGCCTTGCCGGACAACAATTGATCGACCAGTTCATCGCGGCTGACGCCTAATGTCTCAGCCGCGCTGTAGAGATAAGCGCCGTGACCCGCCTCGTCTTGGACTTTGGCGATCAGAATCGCCTTGCGCCGCAGCGTCGGGGCCCGGGTGATCCAGTTGCCCTCAGGAAGCATGCCGACGATTTCTGAATGCGCGTGCTGGGAGATCTGACGAATCAGCATGCTGCGGTAGCGTGCAGGCATCCATTCCTTCGGCTCGATCTTTTGTTCCGCGTCGACGCGCGCGAGGAAATGCTGCTCCAGCACACCCGGGTCGGCCGCCGGGGTCGAATCGGCGCCACGCACGTCGAGTTCTTGCGTATACATTTGAGGGACTCCCGGCAGCAGTCAGGCTGCTGCTCATTCTGATACGGAAAATCCCATAAATCAATAATTCGTGTGTCACGACGGGTCAGGCATTACAATGCCCGCGAAATGGCCCGCAATGCTGCCACCGCCTGCCGTGAACTCGTCGCCCGCTTTCGCCGCCAGCGGCCGCTGCGCGGCGGCTCGCTCATCGTCACGATCTTTGGCGACTCCATCATGCCGCGCGGCGGCGCGGTCGTCGCTCGGCAGCCTGATTGCCTTGGCGCGCGCCTTTTGGTCTCAATGAACGGCTGGTGCGTACCGCGACTTCGCGACTTGCACAGGATGGCTGGCTCGAGGGACGCCGCGCCGGCAAGCTCAGCGAATATCATTTGTCGAGAACCGGACGGCAGCGCTTCGCCGAGGCGACAAAACGCATCTACAGCGAACCGGACAACGCCTGGGCGGGCCGCTGGACCTTGATCGTCTTGCCGCCGCTGCGCACAAGCGAGCGAAAAGCGTTGCGTGAAGAACTCATGTGGCGGGGTTTCGGCGAGCTGTCGGCCAATGATCTTCGCGCACCCCGAGCGGGACGCCCGCTCCCTGGCATTGCAGCGGCGGCCGGCCGGGCTGCAATCCAAGATCATGGTATTCGATGCCCGCCTCGCCGGCGACGATGCGCCGCAGCGGCTGGTCAGCTTAGGGTGGGATCTCGAAGATCTGGGGCTGCGCTACCGGCGATTTGTGCGGCGCTTCGAACGCGTTCAAGCGGCACTTCGCAGCCAGGTGCATCTCGATGAACAAGCCTGCTTCAGCGTGCGCACGTTGTTGATCCATGAATACCGCCGCCTGCATTTGCGTGATCCGCTATTGCCGGCGCGGCTGCTGCGAGCCGACTGGCCCGGGACGCGCGCCGCAATGTTGTGCCGCGACATATATTCGCGCGTGTTTCATCCCTCGGAAATCTATCTGTCGCGGGTCGCTGCCAGGCTCAGCGGCGCGCTGCCCGCGGCAGATGCCCGGGTGCTGCTGCGCTTCGGCGGTATCGGAACGGCCCGGCGGGACTAACTAGCCCGCCGCGGGCCACTGCTCCAGCGTCGACACAATCGAGCTGAGGAACGCGTTCGCCTGAAACGCGTCCAGGGCCCTGTGATCGATGGTGAGGGTCAGATAGCACATCGAGCGAATGCCGATTTCTTCATCATTGCCGACCGGCAGCACACAAACGCGGCGCTGAACTTTACCCACGCCGAGAATCGCCACTTGCGGCTGGTTGATGATGATGGGCGCCGCCAACAAGCTGCCGCCGACGCCGTGATTCGAGATCGTGAAGGTGCCTCCGCGTACGTCCTGCGCCGCAAGCTTGCCCGCGCGGGCGGCAGCCACGAGCCGCTCGAGGCGCTGCGCCAGCTCGAACAAATCGAGTGATTGCGCGCGGTGGATCACGGGAACTATCAGTCCTTGGTCGCCGAGCGCGGTGCCCACGCCGATATTGATATCGCGGTGAAGCTCGAGCGCCTCACGGTGAAATGTGGCGTTGACTTCCCGGTGAGTTTGCAGGGCCGTCGCGCAGGCACTGACGAAATAGGCGGTCAACGTCAGATGCACGCCGCGCGACTCGTATGCGGCGGAGTTGCGGGCGCGATGCGCGAGCACCCGTGTGAGATCCGCTTCGAACAAGGTCGTCACGTGCGGCGCTTCGGCGACGCTGCGAGCCATGTGCTCGGCCACACGCCGTCGAATCGCGCTGTGGGGTATTCGCGTGCCATCCGCAATCGGCTTCGGCGCCGCTGCGTAGCGCTCCACATCGTGCGCGGTAATTCGGCCATCGAGACCGGTGCCGGCGACGTCGGCAGCGTCTATGGAATGCTCGCGCAACAGCCGCCGCACCGCTGGACTCAGCAGCGAATGCGCATCGCCTGTACCCTCAGACGTTTGCCGTTCGCGCGGCGCACTTGCCGAAGATTCAGCCGCGGTCGCAGGCGCGCGCGGCGTGGTTGACTCGCCCAGCAGGCTTAGGCGAGCGAGCACCTCGTCCGGTGCAGACCTCCGCATTCACCTGCTTGAGTATTTCGATCAACGTGCCGTCGGCCGGCGCCGCGATTTCCACGGTGACTTTGTCCGTCTCCAGCTCCAGCAGCGGCTCATCCTTGACAACCGCGTCGCCCACCGACTTGCACCAGCGCAAGATGGTGGCGCGGGTGCCTTCCGCATTGAGCGGTGCCAGCACGTCGGCGACGCCGCTCATTCAGATTTCAGCCAAGGTCTTGATGGCCCGTGAAATGCCATCGATGCTCGGCAGCGCCGCGTCGAGCAGCACCGGGCTGTGAGGACTGGGGATATCCGGCATCGCGAGCCTCTCGATGGGTGCATCGAGATCGAAGAAGGCATCCTTGGCCAGTACCGCCGCGATTTCGGCGCCAAAACCGGCGGTCATCGTGTCCTCATGGACGATGAGGCAGCGGTGGGTCTTGCGCACCGAGATGAGGGTGGCATCGCGGTCCCAGGGCGACAGCGTGCGCAAGTCCAGAAGATCGGACGACACCCCGCTCAAGTCGATGGCACGCTCGCAGCGCTCAACCATGGCGCCCCACGTGATAACCGTGAGCGTGGCGCCCTCGCGCAAAAGGCTGGCTTTGCCGAATGGCACCACGAACTCATCGCCGGGGTAGGGACGCCGCGCCCAGCTGCCGTCCAGCAACGCTCGATGCTCGAAAAAGATGGTTGGATCGTTGCCCCGCAAGGCGCTTCTCAGTAGTCCAACCGCATCCTGCGCATTCGAGGGCATGGCCAGGCGCCAGCCGAGGCCATGCAGCCACTGTGCTTCGTTGGATTGGCTGTGCCACGGGTCGCCACATTTGAAAAACCCACCGGGGATGCGCACCACCATCGGCGCAGCAAACCGATTCGCCGTTCGCCAACGCATGGTTCCGCAGTCATTCAGCTGTTCGGCGGCCGAATCCGCATACTTTCGGAACTGAATTTCCGGCACCGGCAGCAGTCCGGCGGCGGCCATGCCGACCGCGCGGCCGATGATGCCTTCCTCGGAGAGGCTGGTGTCGAACACGCGGGTTCCGCCGAACAGTTCCTGCAATCCAAGCGTCGCCGCATGCACGCCGCCCTTGCGGCCCACATCCTGACCAAAGATGAGCATCCGCGGATTCGCTGCAAGCTCGTGCTCGAGCGTGCGGCGTACGGCGGTCACCAGATTGATGCGCGGGCCCTGCGGATTGGCCTGCAAAGTGCCCGGCGCGGGCACCACACCGTCGCAGCGTATGCCGCCTTGCTGCTGCAGCTCGATCTTGCCGTCCGCCGCGCTCTCGGAGAATACATAGCGTCGTGCGCGCAAGGGGTCGGGAGAGTTGAGCGCATCTACTTGCGCGACGGCCTGTGCAACTGCTTCACGCCCATTCGCCATTTCGAGCTCCCAGTCGGCGGCGGAGACTTCGCGCGGCACCAGCTGGGCATGCAGCTTCTTAAGGGGATCCCGCTCCCGCTCAGCGGCTATGTCGGCGGCGCTCTTATAGGCTTGAGTGTCCTGTCCTGAATGTCCCGACAACCGCGGCACCACCAGCCTTATCAATGCCGGACCACCGCCCGACCGCACGCCGGCTACCGCGTCGCTCAATGAGGTCGGCCGCAGCGCCGTGGGTCGGAGCCATCGCCGTCGAGTACGCGCAGTCCGCGAAACCCCGAGAGATTCCTGGCAATGTTGCCGCCCGGCGTCTGATGCTGTGAGGGCACTGAGATACCGTAGCCGTTGTCTTCGATGAAGAATAAGAACGGCAGTTGTTCGGTGGTGACGATATTGAGCGCGGCCCAGAAACCGTTCGTGGCCGTCGAAGCGTCTCCGCCGTGCGCCACTGCGATGCTGTCCCGGCTTTCCTTGTCGCCGAGGACTTCGGCTCGATAGCGCAGCGCCTGAGCCCAGCCAACCGCGGGCGTGTACTGGGCGCCGACACCACCGCACCCCGGCAACACGCAAACACCCTTTTTCCGCGGCATGTTGAACACCACGCCGATATCGCGCCCCTCGCTCATGGAACCCGCTCGCATCATGGTTGAGGCAAGTGCCTCCTTGAGTGGCAGTCCCAAGCCCAGCAGCAGGGGACGAGAACGATAGTACGCACCGACCCCATCTTTGGCGCCCGTGAGGTGGGCGCTCAGTAACACTTGCGTGAGATCGTGTCCGCGCGCGGAGAACTGATAAAGCACTTTGCGCTCCGGCACCAGCAGAGTTTCCTCGACATCGTCGAGCGCGCGCGATATGGCCACTTGTCTTAGCACCGTGCGCCAATCCAGAGAGCGCGGCCGTGGAAGCATTTGCTCGAAGCTGGCAACCATCGCGGGTTCCTCCGATAGATCGGGTAAGCCTAGTTGAGGCGGCCCGTCGAAATTCGCTAAAAACCCCTACTTAGGGGTACATTATTAGTGATATTCACTAATAGGTTAAATTTTTGGAGCTAGAAAATGAAGTTGGATCGATTCGACGCTCGGATACTCTCCGCCTTGCAACGCAATGGACGCTTATCCGTGGTGGAACTCGCGGAGTCGATTGGACTGTCGCCGACACCGTGTGCGCGGCGAATTAAAGCGCTGGAATCGAGCGGGGCCATCGAAGGATATGCCGCAATCCTCAATCCAGCCCGCGTCGGCTTGGAAGTGCTCGCGATGGTTCAAGTCAAGCTGACGGAGCACACCGACGAAACCGTCGCCAGGTTCGAGCGGGAAATTGCGCAGATGGATGAGGTCACCAAGTGCTTCGCGATGACCGGCGCCTATGACTTTATATTGGAAGTCTATGGCAAGGACCTGGATGCACTGAGTAATGTGGTGCTGAAGAAGCTCATCCGCGTGCCCAATGTTCGTGACATGCAATCGAGCGTGGTGCTGGCGACGGTGAAACGGTCGACTCGCATCCCGTTGGGACACCTCGTGGATTGAGGTGGGCCGCGAGCCGGGGGCGCCGAGCTGCGGGCCGAGCCCCGGGGAACTAGGGGTTACCTTTATCGGAGCGCGTGCTTGACGCCGCGCACGAATTGCCCGCGGTTAAGCGCAACAATCCCTTGTAAATCTCGAGTTCCGCTGTGTGTCTGGGAACGCCATGCCGGTCGCATACGCAATCGACAATGCGTTCCAACTGCCCGCGGACATTGCTGATGTCATCGTCAGCCAGACCGAGCCAATTGCGCACGGCTTCCTGAAGGTATTCGCCCCAGTGCTTTTCGATCTGTTGCCGTGGCATGCAAACTCCGCGCGGTTTATGTCAAGTCGTGGATTTAACTCGTGCCGCAGCCGACCGCCAATGAACTGGATCACATTCCGAACTGGAAAATATCTCAATGATCGGCCGCTGCTAGGTAGCAAATGCCTTGTGTACCGTCGGATAACGCCTACACCGGCCAGCCGTTGACCAGCCACGTTAACTTTGCTGCGTAAAGTAGCTGCGGCACGAAATGAAGGCATAACCCGCTGCCGTCTTTGACAAGCAACGCTTCGCGGGCCTACCTTCGCGCTCGACAATAAAAAATGCGCGGGAGGCAGCCTTGAGATATCGGAACCGGAAAAGGTACGTGGTGGTGACACTCGCGTTGGCGCTGGTCCTCATGCTAGGCGCGCGGCTGCCAGCTTCTGGCCAGGTTGCGCGCTCGACGAGTTCGACTGCGGTTCGCGAGCTGAACTGGACTGTTGCCGGATTGAAACGCCCTGCGGACATCGTGGTCGATCACTGGGGCATCGCGCATATCTTCGCATCAAGTACCCGGGATGCATTCTTCCTGCAGGGTTACAACGCCGCTCGAGATAGGCTCTGGCAGATCGATTTGTGGCGCAAACGCGGCCTCGGCCTGTTGTCGAAGTCCCTCGGCCCCGCCTACGTCGAGCAGGACCGTGCCGCGCGCCTGTTCCTCTATCGCGGCGATATGGACCAGGAGTGGGCGGCCTATGCCCCGGATTCCAAAGAATGGGTCCACGCGTTCGTCGACGGCATCAACGCCTATGTTGCGGAAGTACGCAACGGGACCAAGCCCTTGCCGGTCGAGTTCAGGCTCACGGCGAGCCAGCCCGATGACTGGAAGGCGGAGGACGTGCTGCGCATCCGCAGCCATGCACTGGTGTCGAACGTAACTTCGGAGGTGGCACGCGCATACGTAGCCTGCGCGGCCGGAGTCGATGCTGATCGGCTGCGCCGCAAAATCGAACCGGTCGGCCACAAAATGGTGGTCCCGAAAGGCCTCAATCCCTGCGATGTCCCGCCCGATGTGCTGAAAGACTATCTGTTGGCGACCAAGCCGGTTGACTTCAACACCGGTGCGCCGGATAAGCAGGCCGACAATTCTCCCGAGAAAACGCTGGCCATGGCCATCGAGACGCAGGCCAGTGAAGGCTCGAACAACTGGGCGATTGCGCCCTCGCGCACCGCGACCGGCCGTCCCATCCTCGCCAACGATCCTCACCGGCAGCTCGGCGCGCCGTCGTTGCGTTACGTCGTGGGACTGAACGCACCCGGCCTCGACATCATCGGCGCCGGCGAACCGGCACTACCCGGCGTCGCCATCGGACACAACCAAGATATCGCCTTCGGCATCACGATCTTTTACATCGATCAGGAAGACCTGTATGTGTATGAGCTGAACAAGAACGATCCGGAGAACTACCGCTACCGCTCGGGCTGGGAGAAGATGAAAGTCGTCCATGAGACCATCGAGGTGAAGGGCGGACCTGGGCGCGAGGTGGATCTGCGCTTCACCCGCCACGGACCGGTTCTGGCCATGGATCTCGCGACCCATCGCGCCTTCGCGCTGCGCACGGTGTGGAACGAGCCGGGACTTTCCGGCTACTTCGGCTCCTCGCGCCTGCTTCAGGCGAGAACTTGGAATGACTTCAAGGCGGCCAGCAACGCCTGGGGCGCGCCGCCGCTCAACCTTATATATGCAGATGCCGCGGGCAATATCGGCTGGGCCGCATCGGGCCGCGCGCCAGTGCGCAAAAACTGGGACGGACTGTTGCCCGTGCCGGGCGACGGACGCTATGAATGGTCCGGGTTTCATGGCAAGGATGTGCTGCCCTCCAGCTTCAATCCGTCAGAGGGCTTTTTCGCGACGGCCAACGAGATGAATTTGCCGGACGGCTATCCCAATGAAGAGAACCGTATTGGGTTCGAATGGGTCGATCGCTCCCGCATCGATCGAATCAAAGAGCTGCTTCGATCCAACAACAAACAGAGCCTCGCCGACTCGATGGCGATTCAGACCGACGCTGTGAGTACTCAATCCCGGCGCACGATAGCGCTGCTCGCCCCGTTGGTCTCGCAAGATGCCGAGATGGCCAAGGCGCTGGCCCTGCTCAAAGGGTGGGACAACAACGAGAGCACGCCCAGCGTTGCCGCATCGATCTACGAGGTGTGGGCAATGAAGCACCTCGGCCGCGCGACGGTCGGACGAGCGACTCCCGAAGCCGCGCGCAAGCTGGTGGGCGATGGTCAACTCGAGGCGGTGATCTCCTATCTGGAACATCCCGACGGCGCGCTCGGCGCGGATCCTCTGGCGGCGCGCAATGCGATCATGCTCGAGAGCTTGAAATCCGCACTGCTCGAATTGAAACAGCGCCTGGGGCCGAACATGGATACCTGGGCCTGGGGCAGGCTGCATCATGCGACCTTTGAGCCCGCCATCGCCGCGCTGGCCGACCCGCAGCTGCGTGCGCAGATGATGGTCGGGCCGTTGCAAACCCCGGGCTCGGCGTCCACGCCGCGCGCGCAAACCTATCGCGCCTCAGATTTTTCCGTAATCGCGGGAGCCTCGGTGCGCATGGTGATGGATGTGGGGGCGTGGGACAATTCAGTCGTGATCAACACGCCGGGCCAGTCGGATGATCCGATGAGCGCGCATTATCGCGACCTGTTCCCGATGTGGGCAGAGGGTTCGTATGCGCCGCTGCGCTTCAGCCGTGCGGCTGTTGACCAGGATGCCGAGGACGTCATCCACCTTACCCCTGTCCATTAAATCAATCGTGCTCGGCGAGCGAATCGCGCGCGTCTATGGTTTGCGCTGGCGCATATTGCTCCACAGCAGCTGGGCGGCACCGACCAGTGCCAGGATGGTGCCGTAGATCGTCCAGTGATAATCACCGACCATGAAGCCGACGCGAAACGCGAGGTTAAGACCCTGGAGCACCCACACGATGCCCATCAACATCATTGCGACGCCGATCAGGCTGCTGAGGATGCGCATTACTATGTTGAACATTGGCCACATGGCGCGATCCCTCTGTTTCGACCTGTTCTCAGCCTTAGCATAGGACCCGTAGGTTCGCTGTGCAAAAGCTAAGCAGTAACTGCAATGCGGCCCGGCAAAAGGACATATCGCCGGCGGCGACGCGCTAAACTAGCGCGAGCGGCGCCGTCGCGAATCGCGGTTGCGAAAAAACCGGCTAACCCGTTCTCTCATCAAAATTTTCCAGAGCGACGCGGAGACAATAGAGATGACTCGATATGTAGGGGCGATTGATCAGGGGACGACGAGCACGCGCTTCATGGTGTTTGACCATGGCGGCAACATCATCACTTCCGCGCAAAAGGAACACCAACAAATTTATCCCCAGTCCCGGCTGGGTCGAGCACGACCCCATGGAGATCTGGCGCAACACCCAGGAAGTCATCGGCGGCGCCTTGGCGCGCGCAGCGCTCCGTCCCGGCGACCTCGCGGCAGTCGGCATCACCAATCAACGTGAAACGACGGTTCTGTGGGACCAGTCGCAGCGGCGAACCGCTGCATAACGCCCTGGTCTGGCAGGATACCCGCGTCGATCAACTCGTGGCGGAATACGTCCGCGACGGCGGACCAAATCGATTTCGCGCCAAGACCGGATTGCCGATGGCCAGTTACTTCAGCGCGCTCAAGCTGCAATGGATTTTGGATAACGTGTCCGGCGCCCGCGGCAAGGCGAAGTCCGGCGACCTGCTGTTCGGCAACATCGACACCTGGCTGTTGTGGAATCTTACCGGCGGATCCAACGGCGGGCTGCACTTTACCGATGTCACGAATGCAAGCCGCACCCAGTTGATGAATCTTCAATCCCTGGAATGGGACGGCGAATTGCTCGAGCATTTTCTGATTCCCGCGCGCGGTTCTGCCGCGCATCGTTGCTTCCAGCGAAGTGTATGGCGAGGCCAAAGCACCCGCGCTTCTCGGCGCGCCAATCGCGGGTATCCTCGGCGATCAGCAGGCTGCGCTGGTCGGCCAGGCCTGCTTTCGTGCCGGCGAGGCAAAAAACACCTACGGGACGGGATGTTTTCTGTTGATGAACACCGGCGAGAAACCGATCTCCTCGACTGCGGGACTGATTACCACCGTCGCTTATCAGATCGCCAAACAGCCGGCCCGCTACGCGTTGGAGGGATCGATCGCAATCACCGGCGCGCTGGTGCAATGGCTGCGCGACAATCTGGGAATGATCGGCAGCAGCAACGGAGGTCGAAAAGCTGGCGCGCGAGGTAGAGGACAACGGCGGCGTTTATTTCGTGCCGGCCTTTTCGGGCTTGTACGCACCGCATTGGAACGAGCGCGCGCGCGGCACCATCGTCGGACTTACGCGCTACGTCGACGCGTTCGCACATTGCGCGTGCGGTGCTCGAG
Source organism: uncultured Gammaproteobacteria bacterium (assembly GCA_963787695.1). Classification (GTDB taxonomy): domain Bacteria; phylum Pseudomonadota; class Gammaproteobacteria; order Steroidobacterales; family Steroidobacteraceae; genus Bog-1198. The sequence continues at coordinate 1,290,016 of CAWBDX010000002.1, read as the reverse complement.
GCCACTGCCTATCAAACGCGGGAAGTGCTCAGCTGCCATGGAGCAGGACTCTTCGATTCCAATCACCGAACTGCGAGTCGACGGCGGCATGGTCGGCAATGAACTGCTCATGCAATTCCAGGCCGATATTCGTCGACGTTCCAGTGGTGCGGCCAAAAATCACGGAGACCACCGCCCTGGGGGCAGCCTATGCCGCCGGACTGGCTGTCGGCTACTGGCGCAATCGTGACGATCTTCGTCGGCAATTGGGCGGTCGATAAGCGCTGGAAGCCGCAGATGAACGAAGACCGCCGCGCCGCGCTGTTCGGATCCTGGCAGAAGGCCGTCGGCCGGTCCTTGGATTGGGTTGACTAGGGCGCGGCAAATTCAAAACGAAGACATGATGAAAGGGAGACAGCATGCATTCGGCATTTCTGGGCGAATTCTTCGGCACGATGATCTTGATTTTGCTCGGCAACGGTGTTGTGGCCAATGTGGTCCTGCGTCAAATCAAAGGGCGAAAAATCGGGGTGGATCGTCATCACCACCGGTTGGTGTTTTGGCGTGATGGCAGGCGTGTTCGTTGCGCTCGCGCTCGGCAGTGACGGGCATCTGAACCCGGCGGTGACGGTCGGCGTCGCCGTTTCCAGCGGAGATTGGAGTCGGCTTTCGGCCTATGTACCCGCGCAGATCTTAGGAGCCATGGTGGGTTCCACGCTGGTGTGGCTCACCTATTGGGCACATTGGGAAAAGACGCCCGATACCGCTCGACAAATTGGGATGTTTTTGCACAATTCCGGCCATCCGCGTACCGTTGGCGAATCGCTCACCGAAGTTATCGGCACATTCGTGCTGATCTTCGTCGCCGCTGCAATTGCTTCGAAGCACGGCACCACGACCGGCTTGAGTCCGGGACTCGGACCGTTTCTGGTGGGACTGCTTGTTTGGGCAATCGGTCTATCGCTGGGCGGACCCACAGGCTACGCGATAAATCCGGCCCGCGACCTGGGGCCGCGCATCATGCACGCGTTGCTGCCGATCGCGGGAAAGGGCGGCTCCGATTGGAGTTACGCGCCGATTCCGATTGTCGGTCCCATAGTTGGCGCCACGGTAGCGGGCTTGGCAGTCAAGCTGTTCCAGATTTGAGAGTCTGCTGTTTAGGAGGGCTTCCAACCATCCGGCAGTAGGTCGAATGTCACCGTATCGCGGAATGCAAATTGACTGTCCTGCAATATTTCGACGGGAGACAGCATGTGCCAGACGCGGTCATCATCGAAGACGTAACATTCGCCGGCCTCGCGCATGATAAAGCGGTCCATTTCCCGCTTATCGTTGTCGGTTATGACAACTTCGCCTCCTTGTGCCGCGCACCGTGCCAGCAGGTGCGTGGCGAGGTATTTTTCACCATCCTTGTGCAGGCCTGATGGGCTGGTGTCGCAAGGACGCGAGGGGCTCGCCGCGAATCTAATCACGTGCATGTTCACCAGGTAACTCGCGCCAACTTTAGACAGCGGCAGGTACATGAGGTGGTGAGACATCATCTTACGAACCCCGCGCGAGTCGGCGATATCCAACGGCAGCGGAAGGTATTTTCGCGGTTGTCCTCCCAGCGCCGCATTGTATTTCTCGTGCTGCACGTAGGGTTGACTGTCATCCCACGGCGAAATTCTCACGCCGCCATCCAGTATCTGCGCCTTGAATCGATTCAACGATCGATACCGATCCCCTCCTTGATAGTACTGATCCTTAGGCAAGGACCAAGCCGCGTGGGCCAACTCTCCCAGGGCGCGAGCGACGTCGAAATCAACATGCAGGGGTCGGCGAGTGAACCCGCGCTCGCGGATGTCCCGCGCCGCTCGGATATCGCTTGCTACCGGAACAAAGCCATTTTCACGCATGAATTGCTCCCGCACTGTGCTCGTGGCGATGCCACATCCAGCGCATGAATCCTAAGCCAGCAATCGATCGGTTTGCAAACGCTGCCCAATCATGCAATCAGCGCGCACCGTCGATCAGCACAAATGCAATGCGCGCGATTGATTGCGAGCGGTTCGCCCATGCGTGATTGGTGCCGCGCTGAATCAGAATGTCGCCGGCGCGCATGACGGTTTCGCCCTCCTCAAGGATTGCCACGAGTTCGCCCTGCAATAGAATGGCGTAGTCCACGGTGTCGGTAACGTGCATGCCAGGGTGACGCGTGTCGTCGGCATTGTGGTGTGCATCGGGAAACATCGACGCGAATACGGCAGCGGTTTGCCGCCGGCGCTCCGCGGGATCCAAGCTCTCCGGTGGAATATCAATGACGCGAATTACGGTGCCGCGGCTCGGCGGAAGAACGCCGGTGTGTTTGAGCACGCTGTCCGGCGCGTTGACCGGAGCTGGGCTGTCGACGGTGCGCCAAAGATTGTTGTTCCTGTAGCCCAGCCGCCCCGCCATAACCTGCATTGCCGGCGAAACGCCATCCTCGAGAATGCAGGAGCGACCCGCGCTGTTTACGCTGGTGACGATTCGCCGAACGGGCGGTAACGATTGGTCTGCCATGATGAGTTCCAGCGGTTCGTTTCAGAATCTGTAGTCTGGCACACGCCATCTCGAGTTTTAAGCAAACGGCGAGAACGTCTGCGGGCGCATGTCGCGCGGATCTCTTTCGGTCAATATGAGCAGTCGGCGCTCACCGGCGCGGCGCATGAAGACAAAGCCAAATCGTTCGCCACCCTCCGTTTGCCATCCTTCATCTACAAGCCGGCTGATCGCTGCCGTCATGGCGGCTTTGAGGTCGGCGCCAGGCTCAAGCCTCGAGCATTCCAACACCTGCCACTGCAACCCGAAGAGCACGCAGAATCGCGGCGTGCTGGCCTGCGCATAGACTCGATGACGGTACCGACCCATCGCGCGATTCTCGCGAGTGCGCCAAGAATGCGTGAATTCAGTACTCGAGCCTCCCGACTACTGTATGGGATCAAGCCGTTGCGACGAAACTGGCTCTTATCGGTACGCTGCACACAACGGCATTGCCGCCGCTCACGCCACGTCTGATCGACAATTTTGCGCCGATCGCGCTGGCACGAAAGCGCATCGTTCGCATCCCAAGTCCACTCCCTGCGTCTGCGCTCAGTCCCTGGCCATCATCGGTGACCGAAAGCGTCACGGCACCTGGGCGCACCGACAGCTCGATCTCGATGCTTTTTGCGGCGGCATGCTTCAATGCGTTCTGTACTGCCTCCTGGGCGATACGATACAAGTGATTGCGAGCTTTGAGATCGAGCGGCGGGATGTCGTTCTGGCCGCGAAATCGCACCCGTATTCCGCTCAATGAACTGCGTTTCGCGAGTCCCTCGAGTGCCGCCTCCAGGTTGCCCTCTGCATTGGTCAGGGGCGAGAGGCCCTGCACGATCCGGTGGGCGTCTTGTATGCAGCTTGTCGCCAGCAACGCGAGCTGGTCGAGTTCGACCGAAATCGCGTCGCGTTCCTTTTGCGCGCGATTCGCCAGAGCGCGCACCGAGAGTGCGAGGCCGGTGAGCTCCTGTCCAAGCCCGTCATGCATTTCCTCGGCGATCCGGCGCTGCTCGCCGCCGATTGCATCCATCAGTGCCTGGCCGAACGCCCGACGCTCGGTGACATCCACCGCAAATGCCAGCTCCGCGGCCTGGCCGCCGCAATCGATCGAGCGTGTCCAGACTTCGATTTCGAGCACGCGGCCGTCTCTCGTGACATGCTGCGTCTCGAACGGTTCTGCCGCGATCTCCGCGATGACCGCCGCATCGTGCGGCTGAGGCGGCAGCACAGCCTGCTTTCCCGGGGCAGCGAGCACCTCGACCGTGCGCATCAATAGCTCATCGCGGCTCCAGCCGTATTGGCGTACGGCGGCATCATTCACCAGAAGGAACCGCAACGTGTCCCTGGCGTGTACCCACAGCGGCTGCGCGCAGCCATTGAATACCTGTTCGTAGCGATGTTCGGCGTGCAACTTCGCCACAGCGGCTGAGTCCCGCTCGGCCAGCAGCGCGGTGATGATGAGACTCAAGCCCGACAGCGCTGCGATAAAAGACCAAATGGTGATGAAACTCAATGTCTTGTCGAGCAGCGCAAACGCTCCAATTGCGAATTCCGCACTGATCGCCGTCATTGTCAAAATCGCAAATGCTCCCAGCGCGGATACCACCAGGCCGAAGCGAATGGCGCTCACAACCACTAGAATATTCGCCAACACCACGATCAGCGGCCGAACATTGGGTTGAGCCGCAAGCAAAATCCAGCCGCAGCAGATGACAAGCCCAATCAGCCACAGCGCGCCTTCGCCCCAATGCTCGCATACGCGCGCCAAACTCTTGCGGCTGTACGCCAGCAGGATTGGAGCGAGAAGGAGCACGCCGGTAGTCGTGTTGCTCCACCAGCCAGTCCATTCAATCCAAAGATCCCGGTTGGTCGCGGTCGCAAAGGAGTTGTCGCCGCTGAAAATCAGTCCCGCCATCCCGAAGGTCGGTGCCAGTGTCATGCCGATCACAGCACAGACGATAAAGAGCGGCACGTCCTTCGCGCGTGAAAAATTCGAGTCAAACCCACCACGTTCCATGAGCCATGCCGACAGCCACGCACCGCCCGCGAGTCCGGCGCCGACGCCAATTGCTTGCTGAAAGGTGTGGTGCAGCCACAGCTCAATCGCCATGGCCGCGGCAAAGATAGCCGGCCACATGCGTCGGCCCCAGCGGTAGGCAGCGGCGACGGCGATACCGCTCGGCAGTAGCGGAAGCGATAACCGTCCGCCCAGGCTCGGCAGCGTGAAGGCGACCACGCCCACGACGAAGATCGATGCAAATACGATGGTCAAACGAACGGTGATGGTAGCGACGCGGTCCAGTACTAGCATCGTTGTGCTTTTTGCCCGCTAGCCCGAAGGCCGACCTCGCAGCGCAATCGCCCAGCCAAGCGGCGAGTTCGAGAACAAATCGTCATCCATTCGCACCAAATCGCTCCTTATACGGGCGCTGTCGAGGGGTCCCAATCGGAATGCGCGATGCCGGACACCAGGATGCCGCACGCGAGGCGGTTCCTTCATTATACAAGCAATGAAGCGGTAGACCTACGGCGAAGAGCGTCGCATGATGGGCTTTGCACGCAGCATTTTCCGCGAAAAGTCCGGGGGCTGATATATGAAAAAGCTCAAACACGAAGCGGAGCTATTCAAAGCGGCGTTGCTCGCCGGTGTTCAATACGCAGAACGCCGCGGCGCAGTCGAGTTCGAGGCGACCGATTCGGCGAGCGACAAGGCACTGTACGTTTATCGCCTACTCATACACGACAAGATCATCGCGCCGATGCCGGAAGATCAAGTGAGCGAAAAGACCATTCGACATCGGTTAGCGACGTGGCACGCGCATCAATTGCCCAAGGGACATCCACTGAAGGAATGAAGCAGCGCTCGCGCATGCAGTGATCGATTGACATATTTTGTTGTGAAATGGATCAGGCCCCTGTTTCGATCTATCTCCTTGACATAAATCGAGTTTGTCGCCACCAAGAGACGCCGATCACGCTTTCATTCGGCTCGCTTCGCCAATATCTTGACTGCACGGGCCCTCGAGGGAAAAGCAGAAATTATGGCTAAGTCGATAAATACGCCAATAGCCGGGGAGATCTGGCACCTTAGCATCGAAGACCTGTTCGCACCGGTGCACGAAACACAGCGGCTGGGCGGCGACGGGCCGTTCGTCATAAATCTAAGCGTATCGACTGCTCCAATTGTTCTGCCTCCCAAACCATTTGCCGGCCATTGGGATGCGCACGTATATCAAATTCAAGTGACCGAGGACGGGCGAACGCGGTACCGGTTGCGCCTTGGTCCATTTGCAAGCGAAGACGACGCCGATGCAATTTTGCAGGAAGTTCGCGAGATGTATCCCGGCGCCTTGACGGCGACGGCCGGCTCTGCCGACTTGCGTGCCATCGCATCAATCAAGGCAAAGCTTGAGGCGGCGAAGCCGAAGCCGGCGCCGCCCAAGAAGCCGGTAAAAGCAGCCGTGGAAGTTACGTTCGATATGGCGGAGCCACTTGCTCTGGCGGCAGCCATCGTGGCAAAAACGCTGGGCGAAACGGCGAGAACCAAGTATCGAGCCCCGCCGACCGCGCCGACCGCGCCGACCGCGCCGACCGCGCCGGTCGCGCCAGTCGCACCAAGCGCGCGAACTGCTCCGCCAGCGCCGACTGCGCCGCTTGCTGCGTCAGGCGCCGCCGCAGATGCTCCGCCCGTCGCGGCCTTGCCTCCTGAACTATCGCCGGCGTGGGCAATGCCGGTGTCAAATGCGCGGGCAACGCCTAAGACGGCGCCAGCCATTACACGGGCGCCCGCATCGATTCCGACGCCCGCGCCCACACCGGTAGCGCCCGCGTCTCCCGTGTCGGCTAGTGCGGCGCCCATCCTCACCGAGGTTGTCGCCGTGACAGTCGCGCGCAAGATGACGGCGACTCCGGCACCGGTTCTCCTCGAGGCGGCAGGTCCGCAAACATTGGAGCCGCCCATACCGGCGGCACCTAAGAAACCGGCGCCCGCGGCGACGCGCATACCGGAAGTTGCACCCAAGATTATTGCGACCCCGGCTGTCGCGCCGACACTCCAGGCGGCACCGCTGACATTGGAGCCGCCAACACCTGCTGCGCCTGTCAAACCGCTGCCCGTGGCAACGCACATACCGGAAGTTGCAGCCAAGGTTGTCGCGACCCCGGCTGTCACGCCGACACTCCAGGCGGCACCGCTGACCTTGGAACCGCCTGTGTCTCCCGCGCCCAGCAAACCGGCGCCCGTGGCGACGCGCATACCGGATTTTGCGGCCAAGATTATTGCGACTCCGGCTGTCACGCCGGTACTCGCTGAGAAGACGCCACCAATAACACTAGAAGCCCCCGTCTCTGCCGCACCTAGCATTCCGGCGCCCGCGGCAACACGCGCATCGAAGCCGCCGACACCGCGGACCGTGGCACCGCGCTGGGTGAACCCGAGGTGGGCGGGCCCTCGTCCAGCGGTACATCGACCGCTGGCGTCGCGCCCTGGCGCACCGCGCCCGGTGGTACCGCGTCCGGTGGTGCGCCCGACGGCGCCAGTTCATGCGGCGCCGAGCCTGGCAGCGCAGAGTAAGGCGGCGCCGAGTCCGATAGTACAGAGTCCGGTCGTACAGAGTCCGGCAGCGTCAAGTGCGACCTCGCCGGGTCTGATAGCAAAGAGTCCAGTGGTGCCAACGGCAGCCAGTCCGATGGCGCTGAGTCCGCCAACACCAACTGCGGCAGCCCCTGGTCAGGGCTCGCCGATCGTCGATTCCTTCCGCGCGAGACTCGCGTTTGCGCAGCTGCTTGCGGTCGCCGAAGTGCCTGCCGCGCGCCCTGTGAAACAGCTGAGCGAACCGTTGATTGATCTCGAATCCACTCAAACGGTTCGCGCATTGACGGCGCCGGAACTTGAAGATGAGGACTCGCTACGCTGGTTCGTTATTCAGCTGGCTATGGCCGACAATGCGTTCGATCCAGATACGGTGCCGAACCTCGATATCTTCGGCGAGTACCGCTTGTATTCGGTGGCGTGTGTGGATCAAGGCCACAATGTACATGCCCTGCGCCTCGGGTTTTTCAGCGAAGAAATCGCGGCCGTGGCGGTGGCGAGTTACCTTTCCGCCCACTACGATAAGCCGACCATTCGACGAGTGAGCGTCGCCGAGCGCGAACGATTTGCCTCGCAGCGCGTCGAAGCCCGCAAGGACGTCGGCGAGACCGGCAAATACGCGGCCATCGAGATCACAGACGAACTGGTAGCGCGGCGTCGGCGTAGCACGGTGGCCACCACCAAGCCCGAGAAGTCGGGCACGAGCGCCGGACAGCAAAGTCCTCCCCCGAGATAGCGGCCCTAGCGGCGTTATCCCGCGATTCGACCCGAGCCATCGATCGTTCAAAAAACGAGTCTGTCGCTGTGCCCGCAGTGATGGTATATGGACATCGATATGGCTGGCGATGAGGACGTTTATGGCGGGCCCTCTGGCGGGGATACGAATCGTTGAGATGGCAGGCATCGGGCCGGGTCCGTTTGCAGGCATGATGCTGGCCGATCATGGCGCCGAGGTTATTCGAATCTGCAGGCCCGAGTCGGAGTGGAACCCGGCCGACATCCTGCTGCGTTCCCGTCAATCGATCGTATTGGACATCAAAAAGCCGCAGGCGGCCGATGTCGCTCGCCGGGTTATTGCGAGTGCCGATGGCCTGATCGAAGGTTTTCGCCCCGGTGTGATGGAGCGCATGGGTTTAGGGCCGGATCGATTGCTCACCGATACCCCGCGTCTCGTTTATGGGCGCATGACCGGCTGGGGACAAACGGGCAGTCTTTCGCAGGCCGCCGGTCACGACATCAATTATATCGCACTGGCCGGCGCCCTCGCCGCGTTCGGTCGGGCGGGTGAAAAACCGACGCCACCGATCAATATGGTCGGCGATTTTGGCGGCGGCGGAATGATGCTCGCGTTCGGCATGGTCAGCGCCTTGTTGCATGCGAGCAAGACGGGCAAGGGTCAGGTGATCGACTGCGCCATGACCGAGGGAGCGGCACTTTTAATGAGCATGATCTGGGGCTTTCATGCCGCGGGGTATTGGAATGAACGCAGAGGGACCAATCTCTTGGATACGGGTGCGCATTTCTACGACACGTACGAAACCGCGGATGGCAAATTCATTGCGGTAGGAGCAATCGAGCCGCAATTCTACCGAAAGTTATGCGAAGGATTGGGAATCACCGATGCCGATTTCAGCGCGCAGCATGACCACGGCCGCTGGATCGGCTTGAAAAGCAAAATGGCTGAGATCATCAGCCGCCGTACGCGCGATGAATGGTGCGGGTTGCTCGAGGGAACGGATGCCTGCGTTGCACCGGTTCTGTCGATGTCCGAAGCGCCATTTCACAAACACAATGTCGAACGGCAGGCATTCCTGAACATTCAAGGGGTCACCCACCCAGCCCCAGCGCCGCGTTACTCGTCGACGAAGACTCGCGAACCCGAAGCTCCAAGAATTCCAAACGCCGACACTCGGCGCGTATTGCGGGGTGTGGGCTATGGCGATGCTGAGATTGAAGAGCTTCGATCAAACGGCACGATTCTCACAGCCTGAGGCGATCCTGTCCGTCCGCGTCGTCCGCGGACAGTGTCCGCGCGCCTCGATCAGTGCGGATATCCAAACAATGTCATAAAAAATAGCATGTTAACGCGGGCAAGCGCCTGGCACGCCTTTTGCTCTTTCCCAGATGGAATCGTGTTCAAACCTCAATCACAGACTTTTTCTGGGAGACGACATGTCCACGCAAATATCATCGAAGCTCGCCGCACTCGCCATTGCCCTGATGATGAACAGTTTGATCATCGGCGCGGTGGCTTACCTCTTCAACGGCCAGATTCAGCAACGCTCAACCGTAGAATCGCTCGCCGGCACGAATGCGCCCACGGCGCAGGAGGCGATGAACCGCAGATCTTGAGCCGAATGGGTGTCGAGGATTTAACTTAACGCATCAATTCGATGCCTGATGCCGCTCGCGTGTGAGTCGTTCGGCAAACGGTTGCGTTCGCGGCGAAGCCGAGCGAGCTTGCGCGCGACGCCCGGCATCGGCGACTTCGTCGCCAGCCGCGGCGGCGGTGTCGGTGAACCTTTGCATCTGCACGAGGGTGGGCTCGAGATTGACGCTGTGTTGCTGGGACAAGCTGGCAGCATGCAACTCACGCAGAATCGAGGCTCGACGCCGCTCAGCAGCGCCCAGATTGCGCCACGAGCGATATTCTGCAGCGATGTAGCCGGCGGAAAGCGCAATGCCGCCGACTACGATCCCGATAAACAAATCATCAAAACTCATGGCGAACATCCTTTCGCGGTACGCAAAAACGCCTGGCGCTCGTCGAGAGAAAGGTTCGTCGATTGATCACCAGGCGCCGACCCAAACCAGTAACGACATCTTACCGGCGGCTGCCCGATTTGGTACATGCCCCTTTAGGTATCCCGCGGCCAATAGACTGCGCGGCCTGTTGGCCGTAAAATACCAAGCCCCCCAGGACCCCGACCATCCCGCGCCTCCTGACCAAAAGATCGGAGCTCGGTGCATTTTCAATTAACATGCACCGAAGGAGAACGACTCATGCGTAGGATCTTTTCGACGGCCGCGGCGATTGCCGCAGGCTTGCTCAGTCTGCAAACGTTTGCCCAGACGCAACCCGGCGAAGCTAAGTTTCGCGACCTGTACAAAGAGCTCATTGAGACCAATACGGCGCTTTCCGCTGGCGATTGCACGTTGGCCGCGGAACGCATGGCGGCGCGGCTCGAAGCGGCAGGAATGGCTGCAGGCGATGTGCGGATTTTTACGGCACCGGACCATCCGAAAGAAGGCGGTCTGGTTGCCGTCTACCCCGGTAAGGATCCGAAACTCAAAGCGATATTATTGCTTGCGCACATCGACGTCGTGGAGGCAAAACGCGAGGATTGGACTCGGGATCCATTCACGCTGGTGGAGGAAAACGGCTCGTTCTATGCCCGCGGTGCGATCGACGACAAGGCAGAAGCAGCGATTTGGACCGATACCCTGGTTCGTTTCAGCGAGGAGAAGTACCGGCCGCGGCGCACGGTAAAGCTGGCGCTCACCTGTGGCGAGGAAACCGCCGGCGCGTTCAACGGCGCACAATGGCTTGCGGAGAATCGGCGCGACATCATCGACGCCGCATTTGCCATCAACGAGGGCGCGATTGGCGAGCTCGATGCCAACGGGCGCCGGGTCGCTCTGGAGATCCAGGCGGGCGAGAAGACGCCGCAGAATTATCGGCTCGAAGTTACGAATCCAGGCGGCCACAGTTCGCGGCCCTTGAAGGATAATGCCATTTACCGGCTTGCGGCGGCGCTGACGCGCATCGAGGCGTACGAGTTTCCCGCACAGTTCACCGATGCCAGCAAAGCCTATTTCTCGGGAATGGCGCCTATTCAGGCGGCCAAGGGCGACAAGACCATCGCCGATGCAATGAACGCGCTGGTCAAGGATCCGAACGACAGCCGGGCCATTGCACTCGTGTCCGCCAAGGATCCGAGCTGGAACGCTACCTTGAGGACCACTTGTGTCGCGACCATGCTGGACGCGGGACACGCGACCAACGCGCTTCCGCAGCGCGCGCGTGCCAATATCAATTGCCGAATTTTTCCAGGCGTGTCGCAAGAATCCGTGCGGCGCCAATTGGAAGTGCTGGTCGCGGATCCGGCGGTGAAAGTAACTACGCTCGAAACGCGCGGGCCCACGTCCCCGCCGCCGCCGCTCACTCCGCAGATACTGGGCCCGGTGCAGAAACTGAGCGCCACGTTTTTCCCTGGCGTTCCCGTTCTGCCGATTTTGCAGGCGGGCGGCACGGACGGTGTGTTTTTGACCGCGGTCGGCATCCCCACTTATGGTATTGAGCCCATATTCGTCGGGCCCGACTTGGGACACATTCACGGGCTCAACGAGTATGTCAGCGTGAAGTCCCTGCTCGACGGGCGCAATTTTCTCTATCTCCTTGTCAAGGCCTACGCAGACCAAACGTAGAGCGTCCTCGCCTTAGTTTTCGGCGCGCAACCTAGCGACTTGCGCGGCCGTCAATCGGGATGGTGTCGCACCGTAGCGCGCAGTGACGAAGTTCGCGACGCTGGCGATTTCGGCGTCGGAATACGTGCTGCCGAATGCCGGCATGTTGTCAGCGTCAACGGCCGTATGCCGCTGCGCGCCCCCGATGATGATTTGCGCCACATTGTTCGCAGTCGGATCATTGATATCGAGCGTGCCGATCAGCGTTGCCCAGGGCAGATCTGACGCCTCTCCAGTCCAGCCGTGGCAACCGGCGCAAGCGCCTTCGTAAACTTCCTTGCCGCGTGTATCCCCATTCACGGCGCGGTTGTCGGCGAATCGGCGGCAGCCGTGAGCTTGGGTTGCGGAAGATCGGCAGCGGCGACATCCGCTACCGACCGCAAATAAATCACCATCGCTGCAATGTCGCTCGGCTTCAGGTAACTATAGCTTGCATCGACCGCTTCGCCCATGGGACCCGCAGCCGTGCCGCGTCCGTCGGCATGACCGGTCGCGAGATATTGCGCGAGATCTGCATCGCTCCACGCCCCAACGCCGCCGCTGCGATCGGGCGTGATGTTGTACGCGCGCCAGCCGGCTTGCACGGTGCCGGCAAATTTCTGCCGATTGTTCAACGCGAAGAAAATATTTCGCGGGGTGTGGCACTCGCCGCAGTGTTCCATCGCTTCGACCAGATACGCGCCTCGATTCCATTCGGGACTGCGATCGACGTTTGGTTCATAGCGCGTGTCGGGATTGAACAGAGCCGACCACATTCTCATCAGAGCGCGTTGATTGAAAGGGAAGGCGAGGGTGTTTTGCGGCGCAGGTGCGTGCACGGGCTTGAGCGAGAATAGGATAGGCCTTGATGGCCAGAGCATCCGCATCGGACATGTAGGTGTAGCTGGCATAAGGCATTGCGGGATATAGCTTGGCATTGCCGCGGCCGATGCCTTTGTGCACGGCGCCCAGGAAATCCGCATCCGTGTAATTGCCGATGCCCGTTTCCGCGTCGGGAGTGATATTGGTCGAGTACAAGGTACCGAACGGCAGCACAAAGGCGCGCCCTCCGGCGAACGGCTGACCATCCTTGGCCGTGTGGCAGACCATGCAATCCGCGGCGCGCGTCAAATATTCGCCGCGCTCGACGAGCGGCGCGGATTTTAGTTCCGCGGGAACCCCGGTGGGATCCGTCGCCTCGTAATCGGTCGAACGCCACGCGCTTGCCGCCCGCAAAGTCCGTCGCATGCGGTCCAAATACCATGTAGACGCAGATACTGACGATTGCCGCTCCCACAATCAACGCCAGGATCCACAGAACGGCCGGTGCGCTCGCGCGCCGTTTTCGGTGGAAAGGTTCATGCGTCGCCGGTTTTTGGAAACGGCAGCACGTGCATGCGCTTGCCGGTGGCGGCGAATATGGCATTGGCGACGGCCGGCCCGACCGGCGCCACGCCGGGCTCGCCCACGCCGGTCGGCGCCTCGGTCGATGGCACGATGTGCACCTCGACTTTGGGCATCTCGTTCATGCGCAACACGCGATAACTGTTGAAGTTGTCCTGCTCGACACGGCCGTCCTTCAAAGTGATCGCTCCGTAAAGCGCACGGCTCCCAGCCCGAAGCCGATGCCGCCTTCCATTTGCGCGGCAATGATGTCGGGATTGATCGCCGTGCCGCAGTCGACCGCGCACACCACGCGATCGACCTTGACGTGCCCGTCCTCATCGACGCTGACCTCGGCCACTTGCGCGACGTAGGTCTTGAATGCCTCGGCAACGGCGATGCCGCGGCCCCTGCCCGCCGGCAGGGGAGCGCTGCTCCAGCCCGCCTTCTCGGCGGCGAGTTCGAGCACGCCTTTCATGCGCGGATGCGTGATCGAGCAGCTTGCGCCGGAATGTGAATCCGTCCTCGCCAGCGGCATGCGCCACCTCGTCGATGAAGGCTTCGACGGCAAAGGTGGTATGCGAGCTGCCGACCACGCGCCACCACAGGACCGGCACGCCGGTCTTGGTTGTCGCCAGATCGACCGCAATATTGGGAATGGCATAGGCGATATTCGCCGCGCCTTCGACCGAGGTCGCATCGATGCCGTCCTTGATCATCGCGGCAAAAATGGTGCCGGCCATGATGGACTGCCCGACGATGACGTGCCGCCAGCCGGTGAGCTGGCCTTGCGCATTCGAGACCCGCTTCGAGCTTGTGAAAATACATGGGCCGATACAGGCCGCCATGGATGTCGTCCTCGCGGGTCCACTGCAGCTTGATCGGCGTGCCGTCGGCGCCGTACGCCTTGGCGATCGATACCGCCTCGACGATGTAATCGGAGCCGGGATTGGCGCGCCGGCCGAAGCTGCCGCCGGCATACAGCGTGTGAATGCTGACTTGCTGCGGATCCAAACCCGCGGTGCGCGCAGCGTTCATCTGATCGATGGTTTGGAATTGATCGCCGGCCCAGATCTCGCAGCTGTTGGCGGTGAGCTTGACCACCGCATCGAGCGGCTCCATCGGCGCGTGCGCAAGATAGGGAAATTCGTAGCTGGCCGATCACTTTTCGGGCCGCATCGCGGATCGCCTGCTCGGCATCGCCCTCCTTGCGCGCGGCAAGCGCCGGTTGATCGGCGAGGCGCCGGTACTCCTCCATCAAATCGGCGGAGCTGCGCTTCTCCGCCTTCGAGTCGTCCCAGTCGATCCTTGAGCGCGTCCCGTCCTTGCTTGGCGGCCCAAAAACTCTTCGCAACCACCGCGACGCCGCGCGGCACCTGCACGCACCTTGACCACGCCCGGCACTGCGCTGGCGGCGGTCGCATCGAAGGATCTGACCGTCGCGCCGAACAGCGGCGGGCGCTTGAGCAGCGCCACCAGCATGCCGGGCATCACGACATCCAGCGTAAATTGCGCGGTACCGTCGCCCTTCGCCGCCACGTCGACGCGCGGCGGCCTGGTGGCCGATCAGCTTGAAGTCCTTTGGATCCTTGAGCGTGACCTGGTCGGGCACCGGCAGGGCTGCCGCGGTTTTCACCAGCGAGCCGAAAGTTGCCTGGCGCTTGCTGGCCGCGTGGGAGACGACGCCTTTCGAGACGGTCAGTTCCGCGACGCCGGCACATGCCACTCGCTTGGCGGCCGCAGTAAGCAGCATCGCGCGCGCCTTTGCGCCCGCCTCGCGCAGCTGCAGCCAGGAATTGGCCATGGCCGAACTGCCGCCGGTTCCCTGGATGTTGCCGAAGGCGAGATTGGCATAGCGCTTCGCATCGGCGGGCGCACTCTCGACGCGCACCTGGGCCCAATCGGCGTCGAGTTCTTCGGCGACGATGGTGGCGATGCCGGTGTAGGCGCCCTGGCCCATTTCGAGGTGCTTGGCGATCACCGTCACGCTGTTGTCGGCGCCGATGCGCAGGAAGGCGTTGGGCGCGAATGGCGCGCCGGATGCCGGCATCGCTACAGCGGCTGCGCGCCGCGTCGCACCGATCCATTCAAATCCGATCGTCAGCGCCATGACGGATGCGCCACCGGCACCTTTGAGAAATGTGCGGCGCGACTCACGAGAGCGACGGGTTAGGGTTGTCATGGGATTATGACCTTGATGGACTTGAGCGGCCGCATGAATCGCGGCACGGATACGGGAATAGGTGGCGCATCGGCAAATGTTGCCGCTCATGGCGCCATCGATGTCGGCATCGGTCGGCGCGGGAGTTTTTTCCAGCAGTGCCGTCGCCGACATGATCTGTCCGGACTGGCAGTAGCCGCATTGCGGGACCTGCAGTTCGATCCAGGCCGCCTGCACCGCCTTGGCCTGCTTGCTCTGCAGGCCCTCAATGGTCGTGACGTGCGCGACCGGCCACCGACGACAGCGGCGTGACACAGGAACGGATGGCTTTCCCGTCCAGGTGCACGGTGCACGCACCGCACAGCGCCATGCCGCAACCAAACTTGGTACCGTGCAGGCCGGCGACTTCGCGCAGCGCCCACAGCAGCGGCATGGTGGGATCGGCATCCAGAGTGGTGGATTTGCCGTTGAGTACGAAGGTGGTCGTCATGAGTGACTCCGCGCGTGGTTATCCGATTCTACAACCGGAACGTACCTCAATGCCAAACACGCTATTAAAGACTCATTTTCACTCGAACACGATGCGCGGAAAGTAGAACGACACGGTCCAGTTCGGCACAGTCGACGATTTCGCTGATGCGAAGGTCGCCGCAGACGCTGCACAGCATGTAGGCGTCGATCGCCGGCATGCCATGCTCGGTGCATGAGCCAATCGACCATCGAGCGGACGGACGCGCGCGCCGCTTCCATGAGATCCGGGACCGATGCCGGTCGCGACCTCATAACCCTTGGCGTCCAAGTGCCGGGTGACGGGCCCTGAGGTTCTAAAGCGCGGAAAGCTCGAGCGGCGTCTGTTTGAATCAGGTCGAATTGCAGCGCCACGCGCATGGGGCTTTCGATTGCGGTGCCGCACACCTCGCCATCGCCTTGTGCCGCATGCGTATCTCCCACGGAAAACAACGCGCCCGGACACTTCGACCGGCAGAAACAATTCGGTGCCCAGCGCAATGTCGCGGACATCCATGTTGCCGCCGACGCGGCGCGGCGGAACGATGCTGTGCAGTCCGGGTTCCGCGGGCGCGACGCCGATGGTCCCGGTAAAGGGCTTTAAGGGGCACTTTGCCCCAGCGGCCGAACAGCGCCGGCGCGAGGGTGTTCGGCGTCATAGCGCCAGAGATGCAGCGCGGGCTCCTTGAATTCCTCCGCCAACAGGCCAAAGCCCGGAATGTTCGCGGTCCAACCCCAGCCCGACGGGGCGAACGACAGCAGCGTAACCTTGAGGATGTCGCCCGGCTCGGCGCCGTCGACATACACCGGGCCGGTGACCGGGTTGATCTTGCCGAAGTCCATGCGGCCCACATCGGCGACGCGTCGAGTTCTCGCGCAGCTGGCCGCCGGAGGCATCCACCACGTCGAATTCCAGCGACTCGCCCGGTGCGATGCGCGCCACGGCGGCGAAGCTGTTGATCCCAGCCATGATGCCGCTGGTGGATCGTATGTCGATGTGCGGGTGGGGCATCGGGCGGACCTGTTTTTTCGTATTGTACGGAATCTTCCTCGCACATTGTGCGACTCGAATCATGGCCCGCGACCGTCGGTTCTTGGGATAGACTGCGCAACAAAAGGAGCCCGCGCGCTTGTCGATTGAAGAATTCGGCTACAAAGAGCAATTGCATCGCGCGCTCACGACCAAGGACCTGATCATCTACGGGATGATTTTCATGGTGCCGATCGCGCCTTACTCG
Organism: uncultured Gammaproteobacteria bacterium; assembly: GCA_963787695.1. GTDB lineage: Bacteria > Pseudomonadota > Gammaproteobacteria > Steroidobacterales > Steroidobacteraceae > Bog-1198. The sequence continues at coordinate 1,273,155 of CAWBDX010000002.1, read as the reverse complement.
GTGTTCGGCTTCGTGTGGAACGACGCCAAGGGCATGGTGCCGCTGGCCTATCTCGTCGGCCTCGTCGGCATGTTCTTCACCGCCTTGAGCTACGCCGCCATGTCGCGCGCATTTCCGCTGGCGGGCTCGGTGTACACCTACGCGCAGCGCGGCTTGCATGAAATTGCCGGCTTTTTCTCCGGCTGGCTGATTCTGCTCGATTACATTCTGGTGCCTTCGCTGCTGTATCTGTTCAGCGCGGTGGCGCTGCGGCCGATATTTCCCGCGCGTGCCCGCCTGGGTCTGGCTGGCGGTATTCATCTCATTCAACGCCGCGGTGAACTTCGTCGGCATCGAATTCACGGCGCGCGTCAACCGCTACATGCTGATCATGGAGTTGGTGGTGCTGGCGCTGTTCGTGATCGTTGGGCTTGATCGCGCTGTACGGCGGCATGGGCGCCGGCAAGCTGACGCTGAAGCCGATTTACGATGCGCACGTGTTTTCACTGGCCACTGTGGCCGGCGCAACCTCGATTGCCGTGCTGTCATTTCTCGGCTTTGACGGCATCTCGACGCTCGCCGAGGAAAATCGCGCCGGCAAGAATGCCGTGGGCCGGGCCACGGTGCTGTGCTCTGCTCGTTGGTCGGCGCGCTGTTCATGCTGCAGACCTGGATTGCGACCGATCTGAGCGCCGGGATGCACTTTGCCTCGCCGGAGACGGCGTTCTATGAAATCGCGCAACGCGCCGGCGGCGCCTGCGCTGCGGCTGGTCACCATCATCGCCGTCGTCACTTGCCTCGGCCATCGCCAACGCCATGGCCGCGCAGGCCGCTGTGTCGCGCATTCTCTTTGCCATGGCGCGCGACGGCAAATTGCCGGCGATTCTGGCCAGGGTGCATCCGCGCTACAAGACCCCCTATGTCAGCACGCTTGCGGTCGCAGTCATCTCGCTGCTGGTGGGATTGCTGTTTGCGGACTCGCGTCGACGATCTCACGCTGATCGTCAACTTCGGCGCGCTCACCGGGCTTCGTGTTGCTGCATCTGTCGGTGATCAATCATTATTTGATCCGCCAGCGCAGCGGCGATTGGCTTCGGCATCTGATCTTCCCGCTGATTGGCCTGCTCGATCATCATGTACGTGCTGTACGAAATGGACCGCGCGGCCAAAATTCTCGGGCTTGCCTGGATTGCGATCGGTGTTCTTTACTATCTCCTGTCTGACTTTATGGATAAAAAAGCCGGCCGCTTGAAGATTTGACCCGACCACCGATGCCAATAGCCGAGGCATCGGAGGCTGCGCCGAGCACACGCGGCCGACCATATGGCAGCTGGCCGCGCCTTCCATCGCATGGCCAATCTCGATGTTCTCGATGGTCGCCATGGTGCAGACCAAATTCGTCGGTAGCATGGGGGCGCCGGCCGTGGCGGCGGTCGGCGCAGGTCAGCGGGTATTCTTTGCGCTGCAGGCGCTGTTGATGGCCATCGGCGTCGGAACGACGGCCCTGGTCGCGCGCTCCTGGGGCGCGGGCCAGCGGAGGAGGCCAGCCGCATCGCCTCCGCGTCGCTCATGTTCGGCGGCCTGGTCGGATCTCGTGCTCATGATCTTCGGCATGCTGTTTTCGCATCAGATCGCCGAAGTATTTGGATTGGACGAGCACGCCGCGCAATTGGCGTCGCGCAATATATTTTGGCTGTCGGCATTCATCATCGGATTTGCCATCGACATCATTTTGTCGAGCGCGTTGCGCGCGGCGGGCAACGCCTGGACGCCGCTGCTGTTTGGTTTGGCGGTGAATCATCGTCAATCTGCCTCTGCTGTATGCCTTCATTTTGGGAAATTGGGGCGCGCCGCGCATGGGTGCCGCTGGCGCGCCGTTTGCATCCGGACTGTCGTTCGTGCTGTGCGGTGCGGTGCTCGTGTGGCTGTGGATGCGTCAGAAATTGACGCATCAAATTCTTTCCCGGCGACATATTCAAAAAGGCGCGCTATCAGCGGCTTGCTGCATATCGGCTATCCCGGTCGCGCTTGAGCAACTAGTGCTGCAATTCGGCTTCTTCTTATTCATGTCGCTCATCGGCCTTTACTACGGCACCGAGGCATTCGCGGCCTACAATGTCGGCGTCAACATGCTGAACGCGGCGATGGTGGTGGGAGTCCGGATTTTCCATCGCTGGCGCGACACTGGTGGGCCAGCATCTGGGCGCGGGCGATGTGGACGGCGCGGCACGCAGCGGCTGGCGCGCCTGCAGCATTGCCGTCGGCGCGATGTCCCTGATCGGCATTCCTCATCGTGTTCAATGCCAGCACGGTTGGCGCGTTTCTTTCTCGGCATCGGACGAAATCGCCGTGCAACGCACCACTGAGTTCACCTACATCATGGCGCGCCATGCTGCCGCTGTTGGGTGTCGACATGGCCATCGGCGGTTCCTTGCGCGGCGCCGGCGACACGCGTTTTCCGCTGATGACTTCATTTCTGGGGTCTGATCGGCGTGCGCTGCGCATTGGCGGCAACGTTCGCCGTGTTTCACCTGCCGGTGATTTGGGTGTATAGCTCCATCATCGGCGACTACTGCTCAAGGGTTCGTTGCTCATCTGGCGCTTCAAATCGGGTCATTGGAAACATGCGCTGACCGTTCACGCGGCCGCAGCGTAAGGATAACCATCATGCGAAGCAAAGAAGTACATCTCATCGAACGTCCGCAAGGATTGCCGGTGCCGCAACAGTTCCGAATTGTGGAAGCCGAAGTGCCAGAGCCCGCAGATGGACAGCTGCTGGTGCAAAACATCTATATGTCGGTCGACCCGGCCATGCGGCCGCGCTTGGCGGGACAGACGGCGCTCAATGAAGCGATGATGGGCGGTGCGATCGGCCGCGTACTCAAGTCGCTCAATCCGGCATTCAATGTGGGTGATCACGTGGAGTCGATGAACGGCTTCCGCGAGAACTTTGTCTCCGACGGCAAGGGTCTGTCCAAACTCGATGCCGATGGCATGCCGTTGGTTGCGTACATGAGTGTTTTGGGTCTGACCGGTCTCACCGCCTACGGCGGGCTGCTGATCATCGGCGCACTCAAGGACGGCGAGAATGTTTTTGTTTCGGCGGCGGCGGGCGCCGTGGGCAGTGTCGCGGCGCAGATTGCAAAGATCAAAGGCTGTTATGTGATCGGCAGCGCCGGCTCGGATGAGAAGTGCCGCTGGCTGAAGGAGGACCTTGGGGTGGACGTCGCGATCAACTACAAGAAGGGCGAATTGCGCACCTCACTGAAGGCGGCTGCAGCCAAGGGCATCGATGTGTATTTCGAGAATGTGGGCGGCGAGCATTTGAATGCCGCACTGCCGCGCATGAATGCGCTGGGGCGCATCGCCGTCTGCGGCATGATCTCCGCGTACAATAATTTTGGCGCTGTGTCCGAGCCGGTCACGACGCTGTCCAACATGATCTACAACCGGATTACGATGCGCGGTTTCGTGTTCTACGAGTTCGAATCCAAGCGCGCGCAGTTCCTGAAGGATATGAAGCGCTGGATCAAGGACGGCCGGCTCAAGTATCGCACCACCATTCAAGAAGGCATTGATGCGGCACCAACTGCCTTGATCGGCCTGTTTACCGGCGCAAACACCGGAAAAATGGTGGTGCAGCTGGCGAAGGAGTGAGAGCCCGGAATTTGCGGCCTGCGTAGCGCAGCGCCTGGATTCTAACGCAGCCCATCCGCAAATGCGCGAATATCGCGGGCCAGCATTTCCGGCTCCTCGAGCGCGGCGAAGTGGCCACCCTTGGGCATTTCGCTCCAATGCGTAATGTTATAGCCGCGCTCGACATAAGCCTTGGCTGGAATCGGCAGCTCGCGAGGAAAGTGCGCTATGCCGACTGGAACACTTATCTTTTCGCCGGCCGCAAATCTCAAGGGCCGCCGGCGGCTCTCCCAGTAGAGACGAATCGCCGAAGGCATGGTGCGGGTGAACCAGTACAACGACACTGTGGTCAAGATTTCGTCCCGGCTGAAGCGCCGTTCGATGTCGCCGTCGCAGTCGCTCCAGCTGCGAAACTTATCGACTATCCAGGCGGCAAGACCGACCGGCGAGTCGTTGAGCGCGGGCCCGAGGGTATCCGGTTTGGTCCGCTGAACATGGGAGTAGCCGCCTTCCCGGTCAAACCAATCAGCGCGTTTCGCGAGGGACTGCTTTTCCTCGATTGAAAGCTCGGGCCCTCGTTCCATGTCGGGTTCGTAGGATCCCGGGATGAAATTCAGGTGCACGCCCAGTAACCGTTCGGCGTGCTTGATCCCCAGCGCGGTCGACACCCCGGCTCCAATGTCTCCGCCGTGCGCGATGAACCTGGCGTACCCCAGCGCCGTCATCAGTTCCGACCATTGGTCGGCGATGCTGTAGAGATCCGTACCGAGCAGCGCCGGAGCCGAAGAGAAAATGTAGCCCGGAAGCGAAGGGATCACCACATCGAACGCGAGCTTGGATTCCAAGCCGTGCGCCTCGGGATTTGCGAGCATCTCGCCCAGTGGCAGTAGTTCTGCATAGGTGCTGGGCCAACCGTGAGTCAAGATTATCGGCAGCGCATTCTCGTTGCGCGAACGCAAATGCACGAAATGAATCGAAGCGGATGCCGTCGCTGCCTGAAATTGAGGAACCCGGTTAAGAGCCGACTCGATTGCGCACCAGTCGAACTCATCCCGCCAGTATTCCACCAGTGAACGCAGATACTCGATATCCATACCCAAAGACCATTTGGCATCGCGTACCTGCGTTGGCCAGCGAGTCGCGCGTATCCGATTCTTCAGATCGGTAATGTCGGACTCGCCGACGGCGATGCGGAACGTCTGGATTTTCATTTCGCGTCGCATCGGCGGGGCGTCCGACTCAACCCGCGTGCTTTCGGGCGCCGCCGCCGTAATTGACGAATATCGCCTTGGGTATCAAGCAGTGCACGCCTTTGCGTATATCGACTACCTGCGAGACCCGGCAATCGCCCACGATCGAGGTGAGCGCGTACGCTTCTTCGCGGCTCATCGGGACCATGGTTTGCGCTGCGAGCCAATTGACGGTCTGTTCGACGGCGATCTTCATCGCCTGGTTCAAATCCTCATCAAATCCAAGGAACACCCAGTTGGTTTTCGTCTCCGCCCACGGCCAGTCGGTTTTCAGATCCTTGCGCACAATGGGCTGGATTTCGATTTCCTTGTACGAGCACTCCAGCGCCGTCAGATTTACTTCGCCGTTGCCCTGGCGGCAATGCGAATCACCGGTCCAAATCAAGCCGCCTTTTTGAAACACCGGCATATACAAGGTTGATCCGGCTTGCAGCTCGTTCACATCCATATTGGAGCCGTTTTTCCACGGTCGCAGCGTGCTGGTGCGGCCCTTGGCGTCGCGGATGGGCGGTCCCGCCTTGGCTTCCGGTTCATTCGGATCGACGCCGACGGCAAAGGTGCCTGGGAAGGGCTTCAGATCAATGACGATGCCGGGTTTGAATTCCGTCTGCATCTTGGCCAGGTCCAATTTGTAGTAGCGGACGAATCCTTCCGGAAACTCGGCCGCCAGTTGCCCCACGGTGGGAAAATCCTTACCCGGCACGTTGAAATTGAAGGCATCCGCCTTGGGAACGATCTTGAGAATGTGTATTTCCAGCGTGTCGCCGGGTTCAGCCTCCTCGACGTAGATCGGTCCGGTGATCGAGTGCGGTCCGCCGCCGGGATTCGCCTTGCGCAGCCTCACGATCTCATCCATGGGCACGCCGGGTCTTATTTGCCCGAGCGAGTGCGACAGCGTCTCGATGGAGACTGTGTCACCCGAATGGATCGTGAGCTTGGGTTTTTCGTTGATGTCGTACCAGCCCCATTGCACGTTTTCAACGGTGGCGGGCAGCACATAGTGCTTTACAGCATGCTGGGATACGGCGCGTTCCTCGGCCTGCGGCGCGCCTGGCAAGCACAAAAACAATGCAACCTCAACAGCAACAACCCAAGAAGTCTTCGCAGCAGTTTTCGCAGTCGGACACATTTTCATTTCCTCGTAGCTGAGCCGCCTTCCCATGTGCGGACTGTACACACGACTAACGCGTTTGTTAACACCGATCAGCTGGCGTATCTTTGGATTACCGACGACGATCCGAACGAACGATAAAATCAACTAGATGCTAAATCGAAGACAACTCATCGGCGGTGCGGCGGCGACCCTCGCCAATAGATGGTCATATGCTTTGGGAGACGCGGGCGGAAGTTACCCTCGCATCCGCTACGATCGCGCCATCGTGATCGACGCGCTCGGCGGTCTCGGCGAGTTCGATCCGGACGCGGTCGCCGATGCGCGGCTATCGGCGCGCGCGCTGGCAGATGTCCGGGAATCGGGCGTCACGGCCATCAACCTGACGATCAACGACGTTGGCAACGGGCCGAACAAATTCGCTGGGGCGGTAAAAAACATCGCGGACATGGAGCACGAACTGGCGGCGCACCCGGATGCTCTCATGAAGATTCTGCGCGGTGCGGATATCCAGGCGGCGAAGTCCACCAAGCGCCTGGGGATAATTTACGGCTGCCAGGATACGACGATGCTCGAGGGGAATCTGAAGAATCTTACGATGTTCTCCAACCTTGGCGTGCGCATCGTGCAGCCCACCTACAATGTGCGCAACCTCATGGGCGACGGCTGCATAGAAGAGGCGGATGGCGGCCTGAGCAAACTGGGATACGATTTCATCGCGCAGGTGAACCGGTTGAACCTGCTGCTCGATCTCAGTCACGCCGGACCTCGCACCATCGCCGAAGGCATTGCGGCATCCAAGGCACCCATGGCCATCACACACACCGGCTGCCGGGCGCTCGTGGATCTGCCGCGCAATACCCGCGACTCCGAATTGAAGGCCTTGGCAGACCGGGGCGGAGTCGTCGGTATCTACTTCATGCCGTTCCTGCGGGACTCCGGTCAACCGCATGCCGAGGATCTGATTCGACATATCGAACACGCGGTGAATATTTGCGGTGAGGAGCATGTCGGCCTTGGCACGGACGGTTCGATTTCAGGTGTGCCGCTCACCGACGCATATCGCGAGGCGTTTCGCAAGGAACAGGCGGCTCGAATAAAGGCAGGCGTCGCCGCACCCGGCGAGAGTGCCGATGTGTTCACCATCGTGCCGGAATACAATGATCCTTTGCGATTCAACCGATTGGCCGGGGATCTTGCGCGCCGCGGCTGGCCCGGCAGCCGCATCGATAAATTGTTGGGCGCGAATTTTGCGCGGCTGTTCGCCGCGGTTTGGGGCGCGCCTGCGGCGCAGGGCGCCTCCGCACCAGCACCCGGTACCGCTGCGCCGCGCACCTAGTTGATCTTCATTCACCGCGGCCATTACCGGCCGACGCGCCTTATCTCTGCAATCCCGGTACTTAATCGGATTTTAGTTTTTTGGCGCTCCCTTGAGACTATGCCGCAGCGACGGAAACCCCGTCGAGTCAACACAACCAGTCAAGGAGCAGACATGAATAGCTTTAGCGTCACCGCGGTGGGCAATCTCGCGAAGGATCCGGAACTCGCCTACAAGGGCGACACGACATATACGCGGATTTGCCTGGTCGGAAACGACTACGCGGGTAAGGATGAACAGGGCAATGCACGCGAGGAGGCCACCAGCCTGTGGTTCGTGGCGTTCGAGAATCTCGGAGAGGCGATCGCCAAAAATTCCCGCAAGGGTGATCAGCTGATCCTGCAGGCCCAGATTCGCGCCAACAATTGGACCGACAAGGAGGGTGAGAAACACTACGACTATTCCTATGTGATCCAGAATTTTAGGTTCGGCGCGCCGGGGAGGGCGAAACGCGAGGAGCTCGCGCGGCGCACGGAAAGAGAAATGGGCGCCCTCGAGACCGAGATCTGATCCTATCGATTCATCTGCGTCCTTGTATAGCCGGAAAAGGAATTCCGCCATGCATCACCCCCTGTCGTCCCGTTTCGGCTCGCCGGTCCTGCTCGCAGCCTTGGCATTGGTCCTCACCATGTGCGCTCCCGATCTCGCATCGGCGCAGGCTTCGCCATTTATGACGGGTGCGAGTTCGCTGCAGACCAACATTCTTGCCTGGCTGACCCCAGTGGCCATCATTCTCGTGATGGTGCTCGGCGGAATGGCAATGGCAAACCGTATGTCGTGGGGGTGGTGCATCGGTGCAATTCTGGGTATCGCCATAGGTTTCGGCGCGCCGCAAATTGTGACCTGGGTGCGCGGGATGTTCGGCGTCTAGGAGTCGAGCGTGAGCGAACTTAACGCGGGTGTTTGCGCCGATCCGCTCTTCGTGGGCGCCACGCGGCCACCGATGCGCTGGGGTGTGACCTACTCTGCGCTGCTGTTCAACATGGTGTTCACGATGGAAGCCTTTCTGCTGACGCGAAATCTGTTGACGCTTTTGCTGTGTGCGCCAATTCACGGCGTCTGCGCGCTGCTGTGCGCCCGTGATGCGCGTTTCTTCGATCTAGTGATGCTTTGGGCGCGCACCCGACTGCCCGCCTTGTTCGCCAATCTGCGTATCTGGAAGGCCAGCAGCTATTGCCCGCTGGTGATCGATCTGCCGGACCGCCATGGGCGGAGGGCCGCCTGAGCGCGGCTGCTCTGAGGCGGCTCGATCTCCGCCCGCAAATTCTCGAAAACTTGCCTCGGCACTGAAAATGCGTTTTGCAACCGAATGGGACCCGAAGGCGACGTACGGCATTGACAGAACTCGACGAAATCGGCGGCCGCGTGGCCATCACGGATCGAATATTGCCGTTGCCGGTAGCATGTGTTACGTTAATGGCAAATGAGTAAGACAATTACCATTCGACTGACCGAAGATCTGGCGTCGTGGCTCGACCAAGCGTCAAAGCGATCAGGAATGCCAAAAGGACGCATCGTCCGGGAACAGCTGGAAAGAGCGCGAAGCAGCGGTATGGCCCCTTTATTCATGAGACTCGCTGGCACGGTGCATGGTGCTCGGAATCTCTCGGCGCGTAAGGGCTTCTCCCGTTCGTGAAGGGTATCGCTGATACAGGATTCTTGGTGGCGTTTGCAAACGCCAATGATAGACACCACAAATGGGCAACTGAAATTGCCGCTGGACTTACCGAGCCGCTTCTAACATGCGAGGCTGTCCTCGCTGAGACAGCGTTTCACTTAGAGAGTGCCGCAGTCGCCCTGGCGATGATAAATGAGGGGTTAGTCGAACTCGCGTTTGAATGCCGCGAGCACCTTACTCAGCTTGAACGCCTGGCCGATCGATATGCGGATCAAAAGCCGGATCTCGCCGACTTATGCCTCGTGAGAATGAGCGAGTTGTTCCCAAAACATTCCGTCATCACGATCGATCGAACTGACTTTAGGATTTTTAGACGAAATAAGCGAGAGGCGATCCCAATTCTTTGTCCGCCAGAGCGCTGAATGGTGCCCATTTCGTGCGATTCGTGACCCGAAGCCGGATTTGTGAGTGGTACGCCTTCTGGGTGCGCGGCCGCCGACACTGTCCTGCACGCTGCGGTTCTGCGCAAGGCGTGCAGCCATAACCCCCGCTAAACTGTTTTTCGATGGAGCCACCTCGTAATGCTGACTGCAACGGTGTTTTTGACGATTGCGATGCTGGTGGTTACGCGCTAGAGCAGCTCGCCCTTGCCCATCATTTCCTGGCGCACCAACGGGATCGGTGGTCCGCCGAATGACAGGAACTTGTCATGGAACTCATGCCAACGTCCCTTGTCGTCCGCGGCCGCCGGCGCCGAACCTGCCGGCGCATTTTTGGCCAGCCAATCGGTACGCAGTTTGCGAATCATGAGCTTGCCCAGCGTGTAGTTCAGGTACGCCGGATCAAAGGTGCCCCGCGCAGCCTGCTGCCTCGCATTGCCGGGATCCTCAAAAGCCTGGTCCCTGAACATCTTCTCCGACAGCGCCACCGTCATGCCGCGCGTGTGCAGACCGATGGCCGACAGCAAGCGGGCATCGCGCAGCAGTGCTTCGTTGATCTGGCCGATGTGTGTTTCCGGATCGCCTTTGCCCAAACCCATGTCCCACATCATCTCTTCGCAGTAATGGGCCCAACCTTCGGCGAAGGCATATCCCACCCATAATGCTTCGAGCTTCGATGGATTTGCGTTTGCATGCAGGAACTGCAGGAAGTGTCCGGGCCACACTTCGTGTACCGAGGTGAACAACAACGACGCTTCGCCGGGAATGTACGCGGCTTGCTCCGCCTTGCTCCACTTGGGATCGGGGGGCGCGATGTTGAAGGTTGATGCCACGCCGTGGTCATAGGGTCCCGGAATGTTGATGAACGCCGCGTTGGATCGATTGTAGGGCGGAGCTTCGGCAACCAATATTTCGTCGCCGCTCGGAATGGCAGCCACATTGTTCTTGACAATGAAATCCTTGAGCATCGGCAGTTGCGTTCGGGCTTCTTCGACGGCTGCGGGTTTGGGCTTGTTGGCGGCCATCTTCGCAACACATTGCGCCAGCGATGCGTGCGGCGCATAGGTAGTGCACTCCGTTTTTAGCGCTGCGGTGTTGCGCTCCAGATCGGCGCGTCCCAAGGCCTCGATTTTATCGACCGGAATGTCCACTTGCTCGGTGTCCTTGAGCATCTGCGCAAATAACTCTCCGCCAAACGCAAACTTGTCGTTGGCGTTCCTCCGCTCGGATACCAGGTAGTCCTTCAGAGTGTTCATCGCCAGCGCCGCAGCCTTATCGGCCTCGGTCAGCTGCTTTTGCAGATCGGGGTCGCTGACGGAAGCAAACGCGGCCGGCGCGTCCTTGGTATAGAAATCAGCGAGGCCGCCGAATTGCGCGATACCCAGCTCGACGTAGGTCCTCGGCATCGGCGATTTCAGATTGTCCCTGATCTGGCTCGCCATCTTCGGGATGGCGCGCGCGTACTTGATGTAGGCCTTCATGCGCACCGGCAGCGGCGCGTAGTTTCGGCTGAAGTACATATCAGGATCGATATGGCCGATGTAGAAGGCCGGGTTGCTGAACGGAAACTTGGTTTTTTCGATCCAGAACAGGTCCTTGTCGATCACTGCGAGCAGGTAGTCGCGATCGAAGCGTTCTCGCGGCTCCAATCCCGCCGGATCGACGGCCGCGATTTGATTGCGGGCCTCGTGCAAGCGGGCGATTTCACGCTTGATTCCATGCGCGCTCATGTCGGGGAGCTGCCCGTCGAACTCGTGCCGACCGGCCTGCGCCGCGAAGGCGGGTTGCGCCAGCATGTAGTCCTCGATGAAACTTTTCGCGACCTTGTCCCACGCCTGGCTCGCAGGCGATGGTCCCTTTACCCTTGGTGGCGGCGGCGCCTGATTGCAGGCTGCAACCGCAAACAGCAGGACGGCCGACAATGCGGCGCCCATGTTAAGCGACTTCCACATAGCAACTCCCCTTCTTAGTTTTGAACCTTTCCTAGTTTTTTGTAGATCCTCAAGCTTCAAGGCCGGATTGATCAGCGCCGGCGTTGGCCGGCCGTGCACTACTTAGAAATCATATGGGCCACCACGTTGCAAAGCGCGTTTGTAGGCGTCGCGCGCGTGGATGCGTTCGAGAAACGCCATCAATTTGGGCCGGCTGGAATTCAGGCCGGCCCGCGACGCCGCGGCCTCGACTGGAAAGCTCATTTGCACATCGGCGGCCGTGAATTGTTCACCGGCAAACCAGTTGTGCGCGCCAAGCTCAGCCTCCATGTAGTCCATATGCCGCTTCAAGTTCGGTCCAATAAAGGCACTTTGCACCGTAGCGGCAATTCTGCGGGCAATCGCGCTGATGGGCCAAGGCGCCGGATTGGCGGCGACCCGATCGAATATCAATTTCATCAGTAACGGCGGCATGGCCGATCCTTCCGCATAATGCAGCCAGTAGGTGTAGCGCAGTCGCTGTGCGCTGCCGACGGGAGGTATCAGGCGGCCGCCGCCGTATTTATCAACCAAGAATTCGACGATCGCCCCCGATTCGGCGACGGTCACGGCTCCATCCACGATTACCGGCGACTTTCCCAACGGGTGAACTTGCAGCAGCGCCGGCGGAGCCAGCATTGTTTTGGCATCACGCTCGTAGCGCTTGACCTCGTAAGGGACACCGAGCTCCTCGAGCAGCCACAACACCCGCTGCGACCGGGAGTTGTTGAGGTGATGAACGATGACCATGCGTTCATTGTAGCTCACCTGACCCGTAGGAGCCTGTCTACGGATCGCTCGGGGCGAACCAAGCAGCCTTGACGCCGCGGAATTCAGGCATGGCTTCGCAGCGCGCCGCTACCGCGGCCAATCCCGGATACGCAACCGCATCCCGGTTGATGGCCAAGGCATCGCTCAGGAAGGTGTAGACACAGGTCGAGGTGATATCGGCCTGGGTAATTCGATTGCCGATCAGCCATTCACCGGCGCGCGTCTGGGACAACCGGTCGAGTTCGGCGAGTGCCGCGTGCATTTGCGTATGGCAGCGATCAACCCAGGGCCGGTAGCGTTTTTCAGGCGGCCGGAAAGCAGTCTCGTACACCTGAATCACGCCCTTCTCCGCGGCACCGGTAGCGATAGCGATGATGCGCAGCGCTTCGTGCCGGGCTTCGCCCGCGCGCGGCAACAGCGCGCGTTCAACTCCCACGCTGTCATCGAGAAAATCCAATATCGCACCGGATTCGATCAGCGTAGAGCCGTCGGCCTGCACCAGTGTGGGCACACGACCCAGGGGATTGAATTGTCGGATCAGCTCAAAGTCCTTGCCGACGGACCAGTTGCGGTGATCGAACGGCACACCCAGCAGTTTCATGCTGACCGCAACCCGGCGTACGAACGGCGAATCGAACATGCCGATAAGAATCACTTCAATGACCTCCCTTCACCAGCAATCCGGCCGCCGCCAATTCTTCGGCCAGCTGCGATTCGATCCGCGCCGCCGCGGCGCGCTTGATGTGCTGCAAATGCAAGGTGGGCCCGGTGAGCACTTCGAGACCTCGCTTCAATACGCTGCCTGCCGCACGGATGCCGGCCTTGTGCTGATCGAAACGCTGCGCTGGACTGTACTTGCTCATACCCACATATACACCGTAGGACGCATCCCGGTCGCTGAAATCAAGAAGCACCAAGTAGACGTTCGATCGTCCCGTGGCTGGGGAACGGAACCCAAGCGCGATTTCGTAGAGTACGGGCAACCACTCGATATAGCGCATCGGCAACCATTCAGGAACCGAAACCGAGGCGCATGCCCACAGGCGTTCGAGCGCGCGTTCAATCGTAATGGACATTTCGCCGCGCATCCACAGCTCGTGAATGCAGTGCGCCCCCACCGCACCGTCGGAGCTATCGAGCGCGCGTTTGAGGCGCGCCGCGATCTCGTCCCTGCTCAAGCTTTGCAAGGGGCGGCTGCCCGGCGGAGTTTCGGTGATCGGCGTGTGCAACGTCTGCCCGCGCATCCCGCGCATTACCAGCTAAGAATGGTGCTGTCGTCGAGTTCGCGTGTCTCGGCAACCGGAGCCTCGCGAAACTCAATAAGCATTGTATCTGTGTCGCGAAAAGTAGCGAACTTTCATGGGACAAACCTGCGGTCAAAAAAGCGTTGTGGACAGTCTGTCCGTCCTGACGAGTTTCCTGTAACGGGGCCTGCATGGCGCGTTCAATCCACCGGTCCTCATCACGGATTGCGGTGCGCATCGCCCGCCTGCCAGCGGATTTCGCCTTTGCAGGGGTCCAGCAGCCGCTGCACCCCCGGGATCAACCCCCGGGTTCGCAGCAGCGCAAATGCACGGATATCCGCTTCGGGAAAAGCTTCCTGCAGACGTGTGGCAGCCGCCAAAAGGGTTCGCCCCTTCGTGACAACATCGTCAATGAGTACGACGCTCGCGAGTGCGATGGGCGGAGGCTCCGTCAGGAAGGATTCGTAGTGGCGCAAGACGCTGGGGCGCGCCCCCGGGGCGGAGGTTGCGGACTTGCGCACCGCCGAGACACGCCGCAAGCCAGGCCACGCCATGCGGCCCAAACCCTCGTGCACCAGAGCCTCCGCAAGGTCCGCTGCCACCCAAGGGTCTCCGCAGGCATTAGGCGCGCTTCCGGGCACAGGCACCAAGACATCAGTGGCCCGAAAAAAACCCGCCAGTTGCGGTGAGTCTGCGACTTGCTGGTGAACGCGTACCGCGTATTTGAGCATGAAGTGCGCATCGCCAGCCTTCAACAACGCGCGCAGCAGCCGCGACCGTTCGCATACGGCGCCCGCACCGGCGGGCGAGTAAACGTAACAAGAGGCATATGCGATCTTACTGATCATTTACCGAGTGAGGTCGTCATCCTTGGCGCGCTCCATCGGTTCGCGAGGCGCAGATTCAGCGTGGCCCCGGCGCATCTGCAGCCAATTCTCACGGGCCTGTCGGCGGATCTCCTCGAGACTTTGCGGTTTCGCGGGAATCGGATCCGGAGTTGCCGATCGCTGCAGCCGCGCCTCAACTCTCGCCTGATAGTCTTCACGCATGCGCTCGGCCAGCGCACTTCGGTATCCATGCCGTTCCATCTCAAATGCAGCACGTGGGATCTGCGGTCGCGGCTCACGGTCAATGCCCTGCGCCCGCAGCGTGCGATGATCGATGCGAGCAGACACGCGCGCGTCGCGCAGCGCCTCGTTGGTTGCTGCCGCCCAACGCGCTCGCACGTGCAGCAACTCGTTGATCGCAGGTCCCAACCCGGCGTTTCGACGGCTGTCATCATTCCACTCCAAAGTGGTTTTACCGCCCAGTCCCCCGATGGTAACTTCACGAGTCGTGGCGAGCAGGTGGGCATGGAAGTTGCGCGGATCGCTGCCGGGAAAATCCCGTGGCGCGTGAATGGCGCAGTCGATGGCGAATCGGTAACGATCCGCAAGCTCCTGCGAGAATCCTTGAACCAATCCTATGCGCTGAGCCGGCGACAGTTCCACCGGCAACGCGACCAGGTACTCGCGGGCGACGCGCGCATTTATGCGCGTCTCGGCAACTTCCGCGGTATTCCACAAATTGGCGCGGTCTTTCGCCCAGCTCATTTCGTCAGCGGCGAATCGGCTGGGCAGAATGACTTCTTTGTGCATGACATCCCGGCGATCGGAATGATCGTAAGTCTTGCCGCTGCGCTCATCGCGGATGCGCTCGCCGGCGCGGTACGCAGCAGCGCTCACCGCGCTGCTGCCGCCGGCGCGACCAAAGGTCTTTAGATTCAGGAAATAAACGGCCACCTGGCGCTAGGCCTTGCGCATGAATCGAAGGAACTCAGGGTCGAGCGCGTAACCCGCCGCCAGGGCATCGAATGGCTCGCTTATTTGCAAGACCAGGATGTTTTCCGCTTCAGCTTCGCTGCACGGCATGAAGGCGCCGTCGGTTTCACAGTGCAGTTCATGATCGTCCAGCAGTGAGCCGCAGTGTTCGCAGTGATTCGCCCAGTAGCAGTTCGCCGTCGCTTCGCTATGCGCCGCGCGAAACGTCGGGGACAGTTGGAACAGCCGGCGCTGCACGCCATCCGGCAGGTAGGCCACGTAAAACAGAAATGCGCTGGCGCCCGCGCGCTGCCACGCGTTCAATTCTGCGGCCGTCTCCGTCTCCGTCTCCGTCTCCGTCTCCAGCGTTTCGTGATCTTCCGGCAACAGTAGCGCTAGAACACGAGTCGACCGTCCGCAGTGCCAACACCGCGTATCGGTACGGGCGATGCCGTATTTGGGTGATCGATAATTGGGACCAGGATGCTGCGGCTCGGCCATGCGGACTCCGTCAATGAGTGAACGCCACCTTCAGCCAACCGCGGACGACGCCCCTTTGAAATAACCGCATAGGTCGGGCAGCTGCTCCAGTTCCGACGGCATGACGGCAGTTTCCGTCACGTGCTGATCGGTGACGCTGCGGGAGCGGCGCGCGCCGCGCGCTGAGAACACGGTCTCGCGATCTCTGCCGCGGGAAACCTGGCGCCTGAGTATTTCGCGCTCGCCGATCAGTCGCGACGCAAATTGCGAGGTGCCGCCGTTTTCGCTGCCCGAACAGCGCAGAATAAGCGTGTTCCCGCAGTTTTCCACGATTGTCTGGCTTCGCTCTGCGCCGTAGGTACTGGAAACCTGGGCGATCGATTGAAATCCGAGGACGCAGCGGCCGCCAAATTTTCGCAACCGCGCCAGCGCGTCCTTTAGTCCGTCGATTGGCGCCCAACGCATCGAGTTCGTCGACCACGAACCACAAGCCGCTGATCGCGATCTTCCGGTCTGACTCATGGCCTCGAATATCGCGAGACGCATCCAAGCCGCGATCATCGAGCGCAGCGCCGCGATTTGGCCGGCCCGTAGGGAATGAACAGTACGCCGGGGCGCGTTCGGCTCGCACCCACTCGCGCACCGAAAAGGCGCGGCTCGCTGGGCTTGGATGTACTCGAATGCCGCGATCGCCGATCCCGTCACCGACCGTATCGAGCCAAACATTCGGGCATTGTCAGGATCGAGAAAGGGCTGCGCCGGCGTGCCGGCGACGATCGGCCGCAGTTCATCCGCCGGAGCCACAGTCAGCAAACGCCACAGATTCGGCGACGTCCCGCCAGCCGCAAAGATGGCAGCGCCGCACCACGGCAGCGAGAAAGGTCCGCGCATAGCCGCGCCACTCGCTGCGCCGACGGATCCTCGCTGTTGCGGATCAGTCCGCTCGCCAGTTGTTCGACGTCGTAGCTGTTTTGGATCTCGGCGAACAGATCCCATTTCACGGAATCCCGTTCGAAAGGGTTGAGCACGATGTCGCCGCGATAGCGGTCGTAGAAATCGCGCCAGTAGCCGCCGTCGGGATCCGCAAATACGGCCCGATCGCCGCGCGCGATCGCGCGCCGAGAGCTCACGAATGGCGGTCGACTTGCCGGTACCGGTGGTGCCGATGAGCTTGAAATGCTTGGTTTCGTCGGCGGCGGGATGGCGATGCCCGCCAGGTCAGCAGTTCCGAGCGCCCGATCTTTCATGCGGCCGCTGCGGCGCTGCTGCGGCGCGCCCGTCGGCCAGCAATACGCCGCGCTTGTGCGTCTCCGGCGACTTGGCGCCGCAACAACCTCGAGCAATCCGACCGGCACGAGCATCAGCGCCGACGGCCAGCCATACCGCATGCGGTTTTGCAACCACGACGATGAGCGGCCATCAGTCCATGGATTCAATAGCCTCGATCACGACATAGTAGTCCGCCTTTTCGCCATAGGTGGGCGCCTTGCGATCCACGCGAACACAGAGGCGCGCGGTCGTCGCCGCAGCGCCGCCAGTCGATATGCCCGCCTCGCTGCTCCAGCTTCGCGACGTTTGAGCGCAGCTCGTCGCGCCGCGCCCGCAATGCGGCGATTTCAGACTGCCGACGGCAGTGCCCAACGCGCGACGGCGATCGGAATGCCGGTGCACAGGATCAGCGCATGCACGAGGCTCCAAAGCACGCCGCGCAGCCGCGGCGCCGCGTCTGATTCTCTGCAGGCTGGGCTGCGCGCGTGCTTTCCGCGGTCAGCATCTGCAGCTCCTCGACCAGCGTGCGCCGTATTTCGTCGCGCACGACGCTGTCCAGGTCTTGCGTGTGCGCACGCAGCTTTTCGAGCTGAGCTTCGGCCAGCTTTTGATGGGCTTGCGCGCTCTCCATGAGCAGACCGAACTTCATGGTTGCATCGTCGATCGCGCGGCGCGCTCACTCATGGTCCGACCTCCAGAGCTCTTGCATGCGCCCGCAAGTGCGCCTGCATGCGGCCTCGCTGTCTGCGGCTCGACGACGCTTGCCACGCGCTGTCTGGCATCAAGGCGCACGCGCTGCCACTGGGGATCCGACGCGTACTTCAGATAGCCGGCGAGGTCGGGCAGCTGTTCGACCTGCGAGGGAAGTACGGCGGCTTCCACGCTGAGATGCTGACTGTGCGTGATGGAACCCAACACTTCCGTGTGCGCGGCGGCTTCTCGACACCGTGGTGTGCAGTACTTCGCGCTCGCCGATCAGTTGAGAAGCGAATCGCGCCGTACCGCCTCCCTCGCTGGCCGAGCAGCGCAAAATCAACGTATTGCCGCAATTTTCGACGATCGTGTGGGCGTCGCCATGGCCGTAGGTGCTCGAAACTTGGGCAATCGATTGAAAGCCCAGCACGCAGCGCCCGCCGAATTTTCGCAGGCGCGCGAGGGCGTCCTTCAATCCGTCGATTTGTCCCAGCGCATCCAGTTCGTCGACGACGAACCAAAGCGGCCGATTCTGGATCCGCCGCGCCTGTCCTCGCTCTGCTCGTCCTGATCCATGGCTTCGAAAATGGCCAGACGCATCCACGCCGAAATGGTCGAGCGCAAAGCTGCGATCTGGCCGGCCTTGTAAGGAATGAACAGGACGCCGGGAGTCTCGTCATTGACCCACTCACGAATCGAAAACCGCTGCGCGTCTCTGCTGCGCGACGTAGTCGAGCGCGCCGACCGCCGAACTCGTCACTGAGCGAATCGAATCGAACATGCGGCTGTTGTGCTCGTCCAGGAACGGCTGCGCCGGCGTGCCGCGAACGAGCGTCGCGCAGTTCGCCGCGTTCCGCCACCACCAGCAGCCGGTAAAGCTCCTCGACATCGTTGATTCCGGCTTCGTGCGCCTGCGGGTGACTGCCGGAAAAATGTGCGCGCATAGCCTCGCCAACTGCGATCCTGGCCCTCATGATCCGGTATCAGCGATCGGGCGAGCTGCTCAACGTCATAGGCACTCTTGATCTCCGAGAACAGATCCCACTTCACCGAGCGCTCATCGAAGGGATTGAGGACGACGTCGCCGCGGTCCGCCCGGTAGAATCGCCGCAGGTAACCGCCGTCCGGATCGGCGATCACCGCCCGGTCGCCGCGCGCCAGCGCGCCGGCCAGGATTTCCTGAATCGCCGTGCTCTTGCCGGTGCCGGTCGTGCCGATCAATTTGAATGTTTGGTCTCATCCTTGCAGGGTACCGCGGATGCCGGCCAGTGTGATGTCCGTGATCGCGTGCTGTTTCGGCGGGATCGTCGATGCTCGCGGGCTGCGCGGATCGCTCCGCGACGAATGAGCCGCGCTGATGAGATTTTGTCACGGCGTCGCCTTGCGCGATGCGCGATGCCGCCGGAATAACCCAGCAGCGGCGCTGAGGCCGGTGCCGAGCCGTCAATTGCACCAAACCGTGATGTGCGAACCCCAGTGCGCGAGCCAGCGAGCTCGAGCAGCGGCAATGCCGCCCGCCGCGATCGCCGTCAATGGCGCCGCGACGAGCGGGGAGAGCATGTAATTGACGCAACTCGCGCGCGCGCGCGCACCAGTCCGACGATCATCGGCGCCTGAACCGCCGTGTACGCCAGGGCGATTCCCGACCAGCCGTGAGTCAGCGCGCTTCCGATCATCGGCGCTTGCGCTCCGGCTCGAACCAGATTTCCTTGATGAATCGCTCGTGCCGCTCGACGCCGAATTGGATGACGACGTCGATCAGCAGGTACAAGCAGGCTCTTGATGTCGCTGCGCGCCAATTCGCGGCCGCCCTGATTCTGCTTCACCAACAGCACCAGTTGTTCGAAGGCCAGTTCGGCGCTGGTGGCGTGCACGCTGGTGATGGATCCGGGATGGCCGGAATTGACGTTGCGCAGGTAGTCGAACGCCTCTTCGGCGCGCAGTTCCGCCAGCAGAATCCGGTCCGGCTTCATGCGCAGGCAGGATTCCAGCAGCTGCTTCGGCGTGACGCGCGCGACGCCTTGATCGTCCTTGGAATAGAACAGGCGCACGTGATTCGGATGCCGGTCCAGCACCAGCTCCTTCGCATCTTCGATGGTCACCAGCCGCTCGTCGCTCGGGAATCTCGCGAATCAGCGCCTTGGTCCACGTCGTTTTGCCCGACCCCGTCGGCCCGGACACCACGATGTTCTTGCGGCTGCGCACCGCCAGGCGCATGAAGGCCTCGAAATCGGACGACTGCCAGCAAGCGCAGCAATTCCTCGCTCGGTGTCGTCGAGCTTCTGCGCCGGCTGCCGGGTCGCGGCGAAATATCCCGCGTCCCGCCAGTTCCTCGATGCTCCACACTTTTTCGGCCGGCCGGCGAATGGCGATGGCCACGCAACCCGCGGTGGTCGCCGGCGGCATCACGATCTGCACGCGCTCGCCGGTCGGCAGCGATGCCGACAGCAGCGGCGAGGTGGCATCGATCCGCTGCTGCGTGGAATTTGCGACCAATTTCGCCAACCGGCTGCACCATTCGAAATCGGCGAACGGCAGCGGTTCGCGGCGCCAGCCCTCGCGAGTTTCGAGAAACGCTTCCTGCGGCCGATTGATGCACAGTTCCATCACGTCGGCATTCGCGAGCAGCGGCCGCAGCGCGCGCAGCGTGAGGTCGAGCGCGGACATGTCCTCGCCGCGCGCTAGCGGCCGGCGGCGACGGATCGCAGTTCATAGACCGACCTGAAATCCAAGTCGCGCGCCACCAACACCTGGATTCGGTCGCCTTGATGCTTCACCACCGTCGGCGGAATGTTGATCGTGCCTTTCAGTACTTCGGTCATGACGTCCTGGGTCGCCGATGGATTGACGATGACCGTGCCGTTGCCGCCGCGGCTGACTGAACCGCGCCCTTGCATGGCGCCGTCGATCACCGAGACCAACATCGCGGCGCCAAAGCGCTGCCAGAAATGACGATCGACCGTCCCCGGCAGGCCCGGAGCGGCCCAATTCGTCGGCGCCCGGCGATGCCAGCGGCACGATGACGCCCGTCGGCGTTCGCGCCTCGGTCCACAACACGAATACTCGCGCCGACCCCTGCTGCACCTGCCGCGCGTCTCGCCGACAAGCTTGGTGCCGCGCTCCAGCAACACCACTTGTCCGTCGACGCCGAAGGTGTCGGTCGCCATGACGCAGGTGGTCATGCCCGGCAGCGTCGAATCGATGGCCGTTTCCAGCGTGCAGTCGATGAATGCACCCTTGGGCAGCAGCAGGCGCTGCGTCGGCAACACTTGCGCGCGCACCGCCGGGTCGACGCTGGGCCGCAGCAGCGGGGCCAATTCGCCGGTCCTGGATGCCGGCCGCGGGCGGCGCGGCGCATGGTCGGCAGGCGTCGCCGACTCGGCAATGCCACGCTCTGCGGCTGAAAACACGACGCCCGACAATTGGCGCTCCAGTGTAAGCTGCGCGGCGGTCTTTGGGCGCTGGCGCGCCGTAGGCGCCGCGTCGACTGACTCGGCTGCAGCGGAATCTCGCGCAGCGGCGTGGCTACAGCGGGCGTCGTGCGAGCGGCGAGCGGAGACCGGTCGGCGGCGAGACGGCGGTGGCGGATCGATCCGGCCCAAGCTGGGCAGCGGCATCGTCGCCCTGGGCGCGGTTCGTCGACAGCGCCTGCGCGGTTTGCGCGCGCCCGACTTTGACGGGTCATCGCGTTGGCGTAGTACCAGGTGAGCATTCCCAATCCGAGAACGCTCATGAGGCCGATCGCCAACAGGCTGCTGATGCGCGACTGCACGAGAGGGCGCGATTGACGGCCGTGGCATCGCGCTCGCCGCGCACCGTCCTGCATCCGGATCCGCTCGCTCATGGCACGCCTCCCTGAACCCGGCGCTCGACATCGGGCGCCACCGTGCCGGATTCCAAGCGTGTGCCGCCGCCGGCAAATCCTTGATTGACGACGCATCCGGTGAGCTTGCCGCGCCGCAGAATGAACCGCTGCGCGACGCGATGAATGATGACATCGCCCGCGTCCATGCTGAAATTCAGCAGCGACTCGCTGCCGTCCTCGTTGCGGACGAAAATCGCGGGCAATTCGGCGTTCGCAGCGAATCGCAATCGCGTGTGGACACCGTCGTCGGACGCGGCGACCGGCTTGAAGGGCAGGCTCGCCGCAATACCAATAGTCGATGTTCTGCGGCCGCTTGGCCGATGCGTTGTCCAATTGCGAATCGAGCCGCTTTGCCGCGGCCTCGGCCGCGGATTGGCGACGGCGTCGGTGCATAGGTGAATCGCAACGCATAGATGACGTCCTGGTCGTCCGCCGCCGGTCGTTGCGACGAGCGCCATGTAGTCGAATTGATAGTGCCGCCGGCTGGTCAGCACGGTCAGATTCGTCGCGACCTTGGCGGCCTTCGGCTTCAGGAACAGGTGATTGTCCTGGCCGACGAACGACAGCCCTTCCATATCGCCGGCGCCGAGGCCGGTGAATGTCTCGCCGGGCTCGAACTCCAGATCGATTTGGTAGCCGACGAAGCCACGCAGCTTGTAGACCTCGTCGCCGTCGTAGGCAGCGACTCGGATACGGGCATCGACAGCGCCTTTCGCGGGCACTGTTTCCGCCGGCACGCGAGTGGACCACACAGCACTGGCCGTGCAGCGCAATGCCATGCGGCGCAGGTCCTATTGCTCATGGCGCGTCTCCTTCGCGCGCCGGTCGGCTCGCCCAAGACTTCGGGCTCGGAGCGGAAATCGACGATCTTGAAACCCAGCGGATTCCAGCGGCGCGTCTTCGGATCCTTCGCCGGTTC
Source organism: uncultured Gammaproteobacteria bacterium (assembly GCA_963787695.1). GTDB lineage: Bacteria > Pseudomonadota > Gammaproteobacteria > Steroidobacterales > Steroidobacteraceae > Bog-1198. The sequence goes on along the minus strand of CAWBDX010000002.1, from coordinate 1,250,733 downwards.
CGCGTAGGCGTACTGAATGGTCGCGACCCAGTGGGTGAAGGTTTCCTCGGCGCCGGCGCCTTGGCGCGCGGCTTTCAGATAGCGCACCTGCGCCAGGTCGGACAATCCGCTCGAGCGCGTGAAGAAGCTCACCGAATTGACCTGTACGCGGACACGTGCTGCCATCCTTGTGCACATTGAGTGGCGACGCTGGATTGGTGGCGGTCCACAGCGCGTACCAGGCCTGATTGCGCTGCGCCGAATGAAAGGCGCCGCACTCCTCGTAGTCGCTTTCCGCAGTGGCGAAATTGAAGCGCTCGCACACGGTCAGATAGTGCGTGAGGAAATACCGGGTGACCGCTTCCTCCGGCGTGGCGCGCGCCGGCATAGACCGGCACCACATCGACGATGCCCGTGCTGTTGTCGACCCGCACCACGAAGGGATCGACCCGCTTCAACGGCATGAGCAGTACGAGCGCCAGCGCCTCGCGACCGCGCACAGCCAACCCGCCCCGGCCACCCACCATGCGGCGCGCGCGCTGCGTCGAAACTGCGCGGCGCGATCGCATCCCATGACTCCGCTTCGCGGAAATACTCCTCGATCGCCGGCGCCGTGATCAAGGCGACTCTCTGCGCCGCAGCGGGCGGTCGCAGGAATTGACGCGCGCGCCGGGCGGGTTGATGGGCTGCAGATGCGTGTCGCAGCGCACGGCGGCGCGGAACACCCGCACAGCAGCGGTAGCACAACAAATGATCAGACGCATGGATTCACCCTCCTTGGCGTTCAATCGAGTCGCGCCAATCGGCCGCCAGCGTCGTCGCCAGCGCGGCGACGATTCGGCTAGCCGCGGAACGCCTGCGCTGCGACGGCTAACGAAGCGGCGCGCTGCAAGTCCTGTGCACGGCCGCTTCGCGTCGCCTGCGTCGGCGCGATCGCCCGACGCCCGCCGGACTGCGGCTCACGACGCCGAAGGAATTGAGCGACACGCCGCCGGCCAGGCCCGCGGCGATCGGCATGACCTGGCGCAGTACCAGAAACACCAGCACCGCGATCAACAGCATGTTCAGCACGTCCACCGTCAAAATCGCCGTGCCTCGCGCCGCGGTCTGCGCCGCGTACGACTGCACGATTTGCAGCAATAGCGCCGCCACCATCACGGTCAGCACGGTGATCAAGCGCGTAGTTGGCCAGTTGCGCGATCCAGGCCGCAAAGAATCGCCGGGTTGCATCGAAAAACAGCAGTGCGATGAACAGCGGCCCGAGCGCCAGCAGCACCGCGAGTGCAATGCTCGACAGTGCGATCAGGAACATCGCATAGACGCACAGCACGCCGATCAAGCACCAGACGACGGCGCCGGCGAGATAAAAGCCGAAATCACCCGATCAGCAGGCCGCCCTTGTCCCATAGATTTCCGGCGACGGTGCCGCCGCTGTTCCAGATGGCGTCGATGGTGCCGACGGGATCGCTCGCGCCGACCATCGCCGCCGCGAGTTGCGCCGGCGCGCTGTAGAAGGTATCGACAATCACCGTGTTGTAGAGCCAAAGGCGCAGACCCACCCCGAGGATCAGCGCCATCATGGCGATGCGCTTGAGTCCCGCTTCGAATGGCTCGGCGATTTTTCCGGTCAGATGCAAGTAGCCCCACGCCATCACGTAGATGGTCGCCAGCGTGACCACCGCGGCTCGAGATCGCCGGCCAAACGCGCGGTGTTGTCGCCGATGTAGGCGGCAAGCTGCCCGTTGAGCCACGACCAAAATGTCGCGAAGAATCCCATGTGCGCGCCTGAGCCGAGTCGTCAGGGAACCGGCTGAAAGCGGGCGCGAAGCTGCCATGGCCGTCGATGACCTGCTCCCGCGCCTGCTGCGCGCAGCGATAGACTCCTGCGCCTGAGTCGCCTGATTGAGAATCTGAATCTTGGTCTGCTCGTTCTGCAGCATCCCGAGTTCGGCGCTGATCCTGGCCTGCAGATCCAGTATGCCCTTCTGATCCGTGGCCGACGAGATTGCCGCGATCAGAGTTTGAATGGCCGCGAATCGGTTGCTGGCGTTCGCAAGGCCTGATGCGCCAGAGCCTGTGCATGGCGCTCCACTGGCGCGAGTCTTGAATGAGCTGCTGTCAGTCCGGCGACAGTGTCGCCAAGCGCTGCGGCGGACAGGACGGCGTTGGCGCCGATGACGATGCTGCACATCGGCCGACAGAGCGCTGATAGCCGCTCCGCGACCCTGCAGCGCGCCTGTCACCTGCGTCCAGTCCGAGGGCAAGTAGTTGCGCACGTTCCGCCGAGCAGTTGCTCCATGCCGCGATCGCCGTCATGGTCTGCAGGGCTTGCTGCGCCTGCAGCAACTGCTCTTGCGGCCGTCTGCAACTGTTGTGCTGTCGTCTGCACTTCCTGAATCAACTGCACGATGGCCGGCGCGTCGATGACCGCCCATTGCGCGTCTGCGCAGGCGCAGCGCGATCGAACGAAGCATGCATCAGAAGCGACAATCACTGCGAAGCTTAAGATCTCCTGCATGGGTTGATCTGCTGTCACTGAGTAGTGTTCGTGTGGCCAAGAAATGCGGCAGCCACGTCGTCGGGATCCGCTCCGCGCTCGGCGATGATCCGTTGCATGCGCTTGAACTTCGTGCGGCGCGGCCCGAAATCACCGCCAATTCGCCGTCAAAGCCCTTTAGGTCGAGCTGGCACACCACGCTGTGATGCGCCTGCTTGATCAAGAACATGCGCGAACCCGGCTCGAGCTGTTCCTTGATCAGTCTGAATTCGCGCTCGGTGAGCCCGAATCCCTGCGTGTACTCCTCGAAGTTCGGCATCGGCGTTCGGAAAGAACACCTTGGTCGGCGTTTGCTCCACCAAGGTGCGGCTGATGGGGCTGTCGAGCACATCGCTCGGGCTTTGCGTCGCGAGGCACATCACGCCGTTGAGTTTTCGCCACGTCTTCGGCCCGTCTTTGGCGAAATTCTCGAATGCCGGATCGGCCAGCAAGCCGCCAAAACTCATCCATCCAGCAGACGAACCGGCGGCCATCCAGCAGCTGGCGCACCAGTGAAACAAATACAGAGTGATCGGCGCGCGCGTCAGCGCTGTGATCGAGAAATTCCGTTACGTCGAAGCCGACCAGTGCGGCCCGGACAATCGCGCACGACGGTGTCGCTGGATTGTCGAATACCCAGGCGTAGTCGCCGCGGCACGATTCGCACCAGCGCGCGAGCCGCGCATGCAGCCCTTCCGGATCGGTCGGATCGAGAAATTCGACCAGCCGCGACAGGCGCCGCGCTGCCGGTTCGAGCGCCAAGGTGCCGCGCAGCGCCTGATCCAGATCGGCTGCCTCGCCGCACAGCACGCGACTGCGGCGCGGATCCGGAACTCGCGCTGCGCTCAGCTCGCGCAGCCAGACCTTCAGGAATTCGACATTCGCCGGCGTGACTCGGCAGCTGCAGCGGATTGAATCCCGTCGGCACTCCATTCTTCAGCGGCAAATATTCGCCCCCCAGCGCCCGCACCAGAATCTCGAGTCCGCGATCCTTGTCGAAAATGACCTGGGTCACGCCCTGTCGGCTCAGCATCGCGACCAGGAATCCGATGAATACGGTCTTCCCCGAGCCGGTCGGCCCGCAGATGAGCGTGTGGCCCGTGTCTTTGCGGCTGCCGCCGTCGGGATCGGCGGGGTCGCTGGCATGCAGCGAAAAATAGTAGGGCGAGCGGGCGCTGGTGACGAACAAGCTCAAGCGCATCTCCCCAGTGATTGCCGTGCGCGCGGCCGACGGGATAGTTGTGAAACGGCGCCATCGCGGCGAAATTTCGCGAGGTGATCGGCGCCTTGCGCGGCCGAACCGGAAAGTTGCCCGGCAGCTGCGCCCAAAAGGCGGCTTCCAAGCGCCAAATCCTCGCGCGCCACCAGCATGCCGGTATCCGCGAGAATAGCTGCGCGCCAGCGCGATGTGATCGTTCAGCGGCTTGAGGCGATCGCCGCGCGAGCCGTCCGCACCCGGCTCCACGACATCGGCGAGCACCTGCAGGGAGAAATGATGATCGCCCATGACAAACTCATTGCTGGTCAGCGCATCCAGCGCATCTTTGAGCTCGGCCGCCTGCGAGACCGCGAAATCGCCGGCGTTCGCCATGCGGTTGAATTGGCGTTGCAGCAGTGACTGGCCGGTCGATTTGGTCAGAAATGAGAAGGACTGCGTCGCAACGAAGGCGAACGGCGCCGACAAGAAGCCGGTTGTACATGCCCACAACGCTGGGCGTCGGGATACTCCTTGATGCCCAGCATCGCGCCGACGCGTGTCGCGGTGGGCGAGCGGTATTCGATGGCCTCCGTGCCAAATAGCAGGCGCGAGGTCGCAAGCGCTCGATTGACAGGGCCGCGGGGAAGCGGCGCGCGCTGCCACTCGCCGTTGACCAACAATCCCAAGATACTCGAGCAACGATGAACACCAAACATTCTCCGCGCGGTAAGCACCCAGAAGCTCAGGTTCGTAGCGCGCCAGGGAAGCAAACAGTGTCTGGGTCAGCTTTTCGCAGGCATCGAGCGCATCGGCGAGAACCGGTTGGCGAGCCCGCGCGCTGTCCGCCCCTTGCGATCGCTTTCGACACCAGACCCGTCGCCATACCGGAAGTCGGCCGATGCACGATGGCCAGGTAAATCTCATTGACCATCAAGGTTTCGTTTGCCAGACGATGATGATATTTCTCGTGGAGACCGTCGGCAAACAACAAATCGGGCTGCCGCATTGCGCCGCTCGCACGTGCATGAGAGGCGATAGCGAGCGCGGCGCCGGATCACGTGCGTCCACAGCAGCCACATTGGGGCCGGCGATATTTCGCCACAACACATTTAGCCGCTCATGCCAATTGTTCAACTCGTCATCGTCGCTGGTCTCGAAACTCGCTCCTCCTAGACGGAACACCTGTATGTAGTCGCCGAACACCGTGCTGATCACGGATGGCGCCACGTGAGCAGCATAGGGAATGCGCTGTGCCGCGGTAATCTCGCGACGGATGGCAGAACCTTTTCTCAACAATGCCATGATGGATGCTCTTTCGACGACTGCTTAGCGGCGAGCCGCTCGACGCTTGAAGACAGTGTGAATGACGCCCCGTCGAACCTAAATCGGATTATGTGTGCGCTTTAGGGAGAAACACCGTCGAAGGAATCCATGTGCGGGAGAAGAAAGCGGGAGGATGAAGGGCGGTGGTGAAGCCGCGCTCTAGCGCATTGCGATGATGATCCCGCTGTCCGCCCAATCCCCCAACAGGCTTGCGGCGGCCGGCGGGAATCTCCTCCTCCGGCAGCAAGACGCCGCAATTCTTCGCAAATTTGCGCGAAATTGCGGCCGCTCAGAGCCGCATCGAGCGCCGCCGATTCCACGGCGATTCATCGATCGAAAATAATTCTGCAAATTCTGCCGCCACAGCAGCCACGGCACAGGCGCCAGGCGCCGATTTCCGGTCTCGGCGGTGTCTCGTCGTCGACTCATCGCTTTCCAAACGGCCGCCGTGTTCCATTTGAAATTCAGCCGCCGTAGCGAAGGATGAAACTCGAAGCGAGCGAGCCCCAAGCCGAAGGCTCGATGGCGGATAACGCGGAGCGCGGCTAAGGTTGCTGCATCGGCAGCGTCGAATACCTCCGCCAGCGTCCATTCCAGCAGCGCGACCTCGGAGAGAATCGGCGCCTCGCTATAAGGTGCAGTAGGCCTAGGAAATCCGCCAATTCGCGTCCGTACCAGCGAATCGAGCGGAACACGGATGGGTGCGCGGCGACGAAGGCATCACCCAATTCCACCCAGGCCTCATCGCCGAGCAGTCCATGTAGAACGGGGTAGGTTTCGTGCAAGGCATCGATGAGGCGCACCTGATAGGCATTGCGATAAATCGCCAATCGATCTGCCGCCGGCAGCGGCGGGGCATCCACGATGGCCGGCGTCACGGCGCTTTCCTCGCCCAGCAGATGCCGCTGCATGTCCAACTGCAGCTCGCGCAGGGGATTTTCAATGCTCACGCCGCCCGCCGCGAGTGCTCGAGCCGCGAGGTCCCGCGCCACGTCGAGTTCCGCGACCAGTTCGCCCAATTCGGGAATGTTGTCGTCGCGCTCGATCATGGTCGGCACCTCGCCAAATTCGTGAGCGCTTGGCGGTATAAATCCCAGACCGGCGCGACGATGGGATGGTCATGGGTATCGATCAAATGACCGCCCATATTGCTGTGCCCGGCAAGATGAAACTGGCGCACCCGCGATTTCGGCATCGCCTGCAAGTACTGCACCGGCTCAAAGCCGTGATTGACGCTGCTGACATAGATATTGTTGATGTCGAGCAAGATGTTGCAGTCGGCGCGCGATGCAACCTCGCGCAAGAATTCCCACTCGCTCATCTCGTCGGCGTGAAAACTAAGATAGCTGGAGACATTCTCCAAGAGGATCTGCCTGCCCAAGGCATCCTGCACCTGACCCGACGCGTGCAACCACCGCAGTCAGCGCCTCTTCGGTGTAGGGCAGCGGCAGCAAATCGTGCAAATTGCGTCCTTCGACTCCGGTCCAGCACAGATGATCGGAAATCCAATGCGGTTCGATGCGCGCAGCCAGGCTGCGCACAGCGCGTAAATATTCGAAATCGATCGGATCGGTGCTGCCGATCGAGAGCGAAACGCCGTGCATCACCAACGGAAATCGTTCGCGGATACGCTCAAGGTAATTGAGCGGCTTGCCGCCCGGAACCAGGTAATTTTCGGTGATGACTTCGAGCCAATCGATCGCATGAGGCTCGTTTAAGATGGCCTCATAGTGCGGAGTTCGCAGGCCAAGGCCGAAGCCGGAGAGTTTCATCAAAATCAGGGCCGGGCAGTGAAGCCCGGCCCCCAAACACTTAAGCTCTTAGCTCTTCGCCTTCGCCTTCGCAGCAGCGCATGCTTCCTTGGTCATGGACACGAAGCCCTGACCCTTGCAGCTGTTCATGACCCTTGCAGCTGTTCTTTGCCGACTTGCACTCGGAGGTCCCCTTGCAGGAATTCACGCCCTGACACTGCACGGTCGCGGCATCCGCTGCGAACTGCGGTGGTGCTGATTACGGAGGTGAACAGCATGGCGGCAGCAGCAGCCATGGCGGCGCTCGACAGTTTGTTGATCTGCATTTTCTGATTCCTTCCAATTAGTTTTTGAACGCAGCGGAATTGCTGCTCATGTAAAAGACCCGGCCAACGGCGCATTATTACCCGATTATCTAAGCTGATGTCTTCTCCTGCCGGCGGGCGGGATAAATAACCAATTCGTAACAATTTTGTCGCACATCTTGCATCCAATCGCTCAGCCCGCCCGAACAGCAGCTCTCCTGCCCGCCGTTTAATTACACTGGCTTACGGCCTGGGTCGCGGGCAGCTGCGCGTAGGGCGGTCAGTTCGATTGCGACACGCTCGAAGACTTCCGGCCAGTCCCCGGCCGAACGCTGGCGGAACAGCCGCATGGTGGGATACCAGGGGCTGTCGGAGCGCTCGATGAGCCAGCGCCAGTCCGGGACTGCCTGCAGCACGACCCAGACGGGAACGCCCAGCGCGCCCGCCAGGTGGGCGATGGCCGTGTCCGCGGTGATCACAAGGTCCAGGCCCATCATGATTGCGGCGGTTTCCTCGGCAATTTCATCAGGTCCCATGAAATTGGGATCGGTCAATTGAACGATCGTGCCGCCAAATCCGACCTGAGCGATCTGTTCGGCGCCGGCGCCCTTCTGCAGCGACACGAGGCTTACCTCTGGGAGACCCGACAGCGGCGCTGCTGCCTCAAGGGGAAAGGAACGAGCCTGCAGCGCCGCTCGCTTCTCGGCTTCCCTGTTGCCATGCCAATTGAGCCCCACCTTGAGTCCCGGCAAGGAGGCCAGCCGCTCTCGCCAGCGGCTCACAGCCTTGGCATCGACTTTAAGGTAGGGCACGCCGCCGGGAATGCTGCCGAGCTCGGTGTGGAAGGCCAGCGGCAGGCTGCCGAGCGGCGTGTATAGGTCAATGGGCGGCAACGGGTCACCGCGGCCGACCAGTGCACCGCGCATATCGAGAGTACCGAGCAATTTCTTGAGTACCGGCTGAACTTCGAAAACCACCCGCGCGCCCATCGCCTCCAGTGGCGCGATGTAGCGGCAAAACTGCAGGGTGTCCCCAAGTCCCTGCTCGGCGAACACGAGCAGCGTTCTGCCCTCGAGCGACTCGCCCCCCGACCAGCGCGCGCCGTGCTCACGCCGTTGCAAAGGATTGTTCTCGAGCCGCAGGCGCGCTTCATACAAGGGCCAACCGTCTCGAAATGATCCCATTGCAAGCTTGAGCACCGCTTTGCTCCACAGCGCCATGGCGTCATCCGGCTTCAACGAGAGCGCCACGTCGAAACTTTGCAGCGCTTCGCGATATCTCGCCAAGCCTTTCTGTGTGTTGCCGAGATTGGTGTACGCGTCCGCGAAATCGGGTTTGCAACGCACCGCATTGACGAAATCGTCGAGGGCCTCGGTTGGGCGGGAGAGACGCACCAATACCGCACCGCGGTTGTTGAGTGCGTCCGCATTGTTCCTATCGAGCCTTACGGCCTGATCGAAGCTGCCCAAGGATTCCTCGCTGCGTTCGAGCCGCGCGAGCACAATGCCGCGCTGCAAATGCGCTTCAAAATCCATTGGAGCGAGGATGAGAGCGCGGTCGAAGTTCTCGAGTGCCTCGGGCAGCTGCCCAAGCTGGGCGTACGCCCTGCCGCGCCAGAGATATGTCAGCGCGGTGGCTTGGCCTAACTTGAGCGCATGATCGAAGCTTGCGAGCGCCTCGGGGAACCTCTCGAGGTTCACGAGCGCCACGCCGCGGGCATGGTACTGGTTCGCGTCGCCCGGCTGCATTGCAAGTGCGCGGTCGATGCTTGCAAGAGCTTCGGCCTGCCGACCGAGCGCGAGCAACACCAGGCCGCGATTGGCATGCACCGCGGTTTGCTGCGGTTGCAACTCGAGCGCCCGGTCGAGACTGGCGAGTGCCTCCGGATACCGCCCCATCGTCATCTCGACGATTCCGCGGTTATGGTGCGCTTCCGGGTTGTCGGGTTTTAGCGAGATCGCGTTCGCAAAAAAATGCAGCGCGTCCGACGGTCGGTTGGCGCGCTCCAGCGCAACCCCGAGATCGTTATGCTTCTCCGCGTCGTTGGGCGCGAGCCGAACGGCCTGTCCTAGGTTTGCCAGCGCCGGATCAAGCTGGTTCAACGCCAGCAGCGCCTTGCCTCGCCCGCTATAGGCTGCCGTGAGATTGGGCTGCAGCGCCAGGGCGCGGTCGTAGTGGGCGATCGCCTCGGTGAAACTGCCGAGTCCACAGAGTACGTTGGCGAGGTTGGCCTGCATACCGGCATTGTCAGGAGAAATCTCCAGCGCCGCGGCGATGAGTCCGACGGCATCTTGCAGGCGGCCCATTTTGGCGCTAGCCACACCCAAGGAATGCAGCACGTCGCCGTTGCGCGGCTCAGTTGCAAGCACCTCGCGATACAGCGTTGCGGCTTCCGTCAAGCGCCCTTGCCGGTCAAGTGCCTGCGCCTGCGCAAGCTTGGCGCGGCTGCTGTTCGTGATCTCTCCGCTCAAGCGAACCAACAATTGGTCGCAACGGTGATGCGAGTGTCCCGGCCATAAAATGGCGCCACTTCGTGGAACACATAGGAGGGAAACATGATCAGCTGGCCGGCGGTGAGGCGAAATTCGAGCGGTCGCAGGGCATATTCACGGTGCAGCGGGGCGATTGCCGGGTCGATGTAGGCGTCTGCACCCTGCCGCGTGTCGAGGAATCGCAGTACGCCACTGTCCGGATGGTCGGGCGCGGCTTCTCCGGCGCGAACGCAGTACACGGCAGACCAGGATGCCAGCGGATGGTTGTGGGCAATGAACGAGCCCGCGTAGCGCGACACGTGAAACCAGGTATGGTTGTGAAATTTCATTCGCCCCATATCTTCGGGCTGCAGTGTCGTCGTCTGAAGCACCATGTGCGCCACCGCATCCAGCATGAACTCGCGCAGCTCCTGGACACAGGCCTCCGGCCACATGAATAAATTGAAGCGGCTTTCGAACGTCTCCTGCTGAGGTATGTGGCTCGGCGTAGGGTTTCTATGTTCGTCGTTCTCGCGTGCCAAAAACAGCGTCTCGAGCTCGCGGTTCAAACGCTCGCAAGATGCCAATCGCACCTCGCCGAACGGCACCGCAAACATGGGTTTCGGAGTGATGACCGGACCTACCATCGCGGCATGCCCTGCTGGCCCGGACCCACGAAGCGCAGGCGGACCGTGACGAGGATCAGCTCGCCGACGGAGCGGAATAATGCGATTTCGTGAGTAAGCGAGGCGGGGAAAACCGCCATATGTCCGGGTACTGGCCGCCAACTGCAGTGGCTCGGTTTGTACGGCATCTTCATCACGGAATTGGTGGCGTCCTGAAACATCGTGCCGAGCCGTGTCTCGTAAAGCCGCAGCGCGCCGGCGTCGGCGCGGACCGGGGAGGGCGGCGGAGCGGCTACACAGTAGACTGCGCACCATGCCGTCAGCGGATAGTTGGCGGCCGGCACGTGGCCGTCCGGTTTGACGATCGTGAACCAACCGCGCGCCTCCAGCTTCAACTCGCGCAATTGCGCGACGCTGAATTCGTTGACGCTCTCGACCACCGCGTACACGCCGCGAACAATGGCGGCGCCGAGCGAGCGCAGCGGCTCTTCCGGCCGCTCGAGCAGATCATCACGGCTGCGATAGCACAGCGGATCGGCCTGCGGCGATGAGTCGGCGGCCTTGCGTGCCGTGAACAGCGCGGTGAGCGCCGGGTTGAGCGCGGCCGCTTCCGGCAACGGTACGACGCCGAATGGGGTCGCGAGAATCGGCACTACGAGTGGCGGTGTGGCGTTCATAAGAGATCGGCAAGATAGTCGTGCAATTCTTTGAGTTGGTCGGTGTAATGCCGCGAGCGGCCCGACGATGTGCGATACAGCGGTTCCCGCACCTGCCAGACACTGGCGGTTTTTACGGCGAGTCCCGCGGACGCAACTGGCGGTACGCTGCCAGGGGCTTCAAGCCCAAGAAACGCGCACAGCCGCTGCAGCGCAGGCTGGGGTTCGCTCACCAGCGCATCGTAGTCGAAGTCGAAGATATCGGACGCGAACATGCTCTTCCAGTGTGTCATGAGCCGGCGGTACTCGCGGAAATAATGTCCGATATCCTTGAGGTCCAGGGCATAGCTCATTTGCTGATCCAGATGTAGAAAATAGATCGACAGGCAATTGTCGAGCGGATTGCGCGTGGTGTGCACAATACGCGCGTCCGGAAACAGGCTTTTAATGAGACCGATGTACAGAAAATTATCGGGGCGCTTGTCGATCACGTACTCGTCATTCTCGGATACCCGCTTGAGTTCCGCTTGATAGCGCTCGGCGATGCTACTTAAGCGCTGCGGCGGCAGCGTTGCAAGCGAGTCCGGAAACGGAACCAGTTCGCTGGCAACGATTCGCGGCAGGAAATCGATCTCGCCGCCCGCGGCAACTCCCGGGAGGCTGCCCAGCAGCTGTTCGGTCAATGTGGAGCCCGACCGGAACATGCCGCAAATAAATATCGGCCGCGGCCGCATCTGGCTCAACTTCCGCGAATGCGCCGTGTCGCCGGCGATCAATCGATCCACGAAAGCGTGCTGTTGCACCCGGTCATAGCGCACGATGTGCGGCGCCGCGCTGGCCCGGCTCGCCCGGTTCGCCGCATCGATCGCCGCAAACGCAGCCGGGTAGTCGCCGGCCGCGTCGAGCATCCGGCCCAGTGCAAAACCAAGACTCGCGCGCTCGGCAGCTGATGCCGCTCCATCGGCAAGGCTGCGCTGCAGCTGCGCGACCAGAGAGGGATCCGCAGCCGCGGGCGGCTGCAAATTGGCGAGGCGCGCGAGTGCCTCGAAGCAACGCGGGTCGAGTGCCAGGATACGCGCATAGATGCCCTGCGCTTCCGAGCGGCGCCCGAGGTCCTCGTACAAATTGGCGAGATTGAGCAGTGCCGGTGTAAAGCCCGGATTGATCGATAGCGCCGCCTTGAGCTCGCGTTCCGCAGCTCCATGCTGCCCGAGGTAATCGGTGTAGATCACGCTGCGGTTGAGGTGAGCTTCCTCGGGACGCGAGACCCCCGCATTGAGGGCCTGCTGGTAGGAATCAAGGGCGTCGGTGAGGCGACGGGCCTGTCGCTGCAGCACGGCCAGATTGAACCAGCACTCGGCCAATCCCGGCCAGCGCCTAAGTATGCCGAGGTAAGCATCGATAGCCTCCGGGACACGGTTCTGGCGCTGCAGTTGCGTTGCTTCGCGCAACATCGCCTCTGGAACTCCCGTCAAGGTCACCTCTTCAAGCGTTACGACGGCCGCGATTTTCCCACATCTGCGGTGCGCGGCGAAATCCGGTACGCTTGAGCAGATGGCCCGCAATCTCGAGGCTGACATGGAGACGCTCCGCGCGGTTCTGAACCTTGCTCAGAATCGCGATTTCCAACGCGCCGGAGCGCTGGCCGAACAAACGCTTGCGAGCGGGTTCGAGCATCCGCTGCTGCTCAACGTGCTCGCCACGCGGCTGGAGCAGGAGGGCAAATTCGAGGAGTCGCTGCGGCTGCTGCAGCGTGCGGTTACGATCTCGCCCGGAGATGTGGGTGCGCGCAACGCCCTGGCATTGTGCTTACAGCGTCTCGATCGCCCCGCCGAAGCACTGCAGCACGTGGACGAACTCCTGAAAAAGCACCCAGATCTCTCGTTTGCCCATGCCAACAAGGGCAACGCGTTGATCGGCTTAGGGTGGCTGGGTCGCGCGAAGCAGAGCCACTTACGGGCTTTGGAGCTTGAACCCGGCAATCTCGCGGCAACGGCGGCGCTGGCATCGATCGCGACCCACCGCGGCGAACACGACGAGGCCCGGCGCTGGGCGGAACAGGCGCTCAAGTTGGCTCCCGGTTTTCCCGATGCCGTGCTGAGCCTTGCGGCCGCGGAGCTGGCGAGCGGTGCCAGCCTCAAGGCTGAAACACTGCTGCATCAGCTCATCCTCGATTCACGGGCAGGCCCGGCCGACAAGGCGCGCGCCAGCGGCCTGCTGGGGGACGTTCTCGATATCCTCGGACGGTACGCCGAGGCGTTCGATGCATACTCGGCCTGCAACGAAGCACTGCGGAAAATTCATCGGCGCTTCGCGAGCGGCACCCGCATGCTCGCCTACACGCGTGCCCTGAATGCCGCAATGGAGGCCTGCGGCGGGCAGGACTGGGCGCGGAACCGGTCTGTGGATGCGGGTTCGGCCGACGTGCTCGGACACGTATTCCTGCTCGGTTTTCCCCGTTCCGGTACGACATTGCTGGAGGTTGTGCTCGATGGCCATCCGCAGGTCGCGAGCATCGAGGAGCATGAACTTCTGACCGACGCCGTTCTCAAGTTCATGCGCGAGCCGCTGAACTTCGCGGCGCTGGCACGGGCCGACGAAAGCGAGTTGCGCACGCTGCGCGCCGCGTATTGGGAGGGCGTGCGCAACGCCGGGATCGATGTGGCCGGCAAGATGTTCGTCGACAAATATCCGTTGAACACACTGAAGTTGCCGCTGATCGCGCGTCTATTTCCGCGTGCCAAGGTGCTGTTTGCCAGCCGCGATCCGCGCGACGTCGTGCTCAGCTGCTTTCGGCGCCGCTTCAAGATGAATCCTGCGATGTACGAACTGCTCACGCTGCCGGGCGCGGCGGCGTTCTATGATGCGGTCATGCGCTTCGCCGATCGGGTGCTTCCTGAATTGGGGCTCGATTCGCACGAGGTGCGCTACGAAACCCTGGTAGCCGATCTTGCCCAAGAGACGCGCGCAATCTGCGGGTTCTTGGGGCTCGAGTGGCGGGTTGATATGGGCGATTTCGCAGCCCGTGTGCAGGCGCGCGAGCATGCAACGCCCAGCACCGCGCAGCTTGCGCGAGGACTTGATCGATCGGGCATTGATCATTGGAAAAACTACAGCGCGCAGCTGCAACCGATCTTGGCCGTGCTCGAGCCGTGGGTGCAGCGGCTCGATACCGCCCTAGGGCGCGAGACTTAGCCCCCAGCCGAGCAATATTACCGCTGGCGTATCACGTGGTAAGAGCGCTTTGACTGCGTCACCATGATGTACGAGCCGAGTGAGGCACGCTTGATCGTTACCGGCTCGCCCGGGCGCATCCGCCCATCATCGCCCTGGTATGTCCACATCTGCCCGTTATCGAGCAACACGAAGCCGTTTCCTTGGCGGTCCGTCAATACATTGGTGATGTGCACCTGAATGGATTGCAGACCCTGCGGGGCTGGGGACTGGGTGTGTGCTTGCACCTGGGCCTTGGTAAAGCCGAAATTTTGCGGATCATCCGCGGACGCAGCAGATGCGGCGTTGCCGGCGGGTGCCGGTGCTGATGTTGCCGCTGCAGGCGCGGGAACTGCGACCGGTGCGGGGGTTACGAGCGGCGGGGGAACCGCGTTTGTGACCGGCACCGTAGGTGCTGGCGGCGGCAACGCCGGAGCGCTCGCTGTGGGTGCCGCTGGCGCAGGGGTTGCAGCCGGCGCGGACGGCGCGGACGGCGCGGACAGACTGTCGTAGCACGCGAGCCGCGCATCGGGTGCGGTCATCGCGGCGCAACGGGCGAGGTCGGCGGCAGTGGGCGCGCCGGCCGGCCACGCGGATGCGGACATAAAGAACAGCGGCGTGATTAAGCACGCAGCGCGCACAACGGTTTGCCGGCAGCTCATAGTGCGTTCTCCTGCGACAGCGAGTAATACTTTTGATAGACCTCGGTGGCGGTCGTGATCATCTCGCGTTCGGCGGCGGTGAGCAGCGGATTCCACATATCGAAAATCAGGATGGCGCGCGGCGTATCGGATAGGTTCCAGGCCTCATGTTCGATGGTGTCGTCGAAGACCCACGCCTGACCGGGTACCCATTCGCGCGTGGTTGCTCCCACTCGAAACCCACAATCCGGCGGTATCACCAGGGGTAAATGTACGGTGCAGCGCGTGTTGGTGACTCCGGTGTGTGCGGGGATGCGCGTATTCGCATCGAGGATCGAGAAAAAAGCCGTCGGCGCCCGGCCATCCACCCGACAGCGCGGCAGGGCCTCGAGCGACCGTGCGGTAATCGGACAGCGGGCGATGTGCCCGGCGATCGCCTGGCTTTGATTCCACAGAAAATACGCGCTCCAGCGCCGCGAACGGTTCAGCTCCCGGAACTGATCCAGGGGCATGCTTTTCGGGAAATCGATGTAGGGCTGCAGTCCATCGCGATCGGCAACCAGAACCCGCATCAGCTCCGTGCGTATCTCGCCGGAAGCAGCCTCGAGCGCCTCGAGCCACGGGAACTCCGAACGTTCGAAGAACTCGATTTCCGGCAGCTCAGGGAAGTACATCCAGGTGGGCTGCGAATGGTAAACCCGGCGCTTGCCCATCAGAGTATCCAGGCACTTATCGACGCGCGGCTCACGCCGTCCTCCATGCCGCTCACGAATTGCAGCCAGCGGCTCCTCGAGCTTGGCAGTCAGCGCCGCACGGTCGGCATCCACCATCGACTTCGCATGGGCGAACGCCTCCTTGATTTGGGGTGGCAGGTCGGCGCCAGGTGGAACACAGTCAAGCGCGTTTTGGTAGGCGCGCGCAGCGTTGCGCGGATCACCGGTTTCCTCGAGATATGCGCCCTTCTGCAGCAGCGCAGACAAATGGCGCGGCTCGAGCTCGAGCGCCTTTTCAATCGCGTCCATTTCCTCGGCGCGGCGGCCGAGCGCCTTGAGGCTCGACGCCAGGTTCGACCATAGGGCAGGGTGCTTGGGATCCGCGCTGGTGGCACGCGCGAACAACGCCTGCGCCTTATCGGGTGCGCCGCGCCCCAGCATGCGCACGCCAAGTTCATTGAGGACCGCCGGGTGATTGGGAGCCCGCTGCGCGACTCCGGCCAGCAGCTGATCCGATTCCGGCATCCGGCCGGCAGCCGCCTCCGCCTTCGAGGCCTGCAGTGTACGAATGATGGTGGCGTCGTCGAGCGGCGCCGGGGTTGCGGTATTCACGAGCGGCAATTGTATAACACGGCGCTACCCATCGTCCTCTCGGACACAGCCCGGCGGCGGCCCGCCTGGTCAAGGGGCTGCGAAAGCCTCGCTGCGTTGACTTACCCATCCGAGTCCGTTTAGATCCGCCAAGCCTTGAATCTTGGGAGGACTATTTGACATCTGACGCCTCTGCCGACCTTATGCTCATGCGTGCGTCCATGCTGCTCGACTCGGACCCCGCGGCAGCCGCGCGCCATGCGAGCGATATCGTTGCCAAGAGCCCGGACCACGAGGAAGCCAGCCTGCTGCTCGCGGCTGCGTGCCGCCGGCTCGGCGATCCGGCCACCGCGACCAGCCTGCTCGAAACGCTGTGCAAAGCGCATCCGGATTCGCCGGTTATGCATTTCGAGCTCGGCCGCAGCTACGCAGCCGGCGGCCGCGGCGCCGATGCCCTGGCGGCATTTCGGCGCGCGGTTACTCTCGACGCGGCGTTCTCCGATGGGTGGCGAGAACTCGCGGTACAACAATTTCTCGCCGGCAATACGCTGGAGGGCGACATTGCCTACTTGACATACAGCCGGCTGACGCCGGAGCCGCCGGAACTCACCGACGCGGGAGTGGCAGCCGCCGAAAACCGGCTGGATGCCGCCGATGAAATGCTGCGCCGGCATCTCACGCATTCGCCGCGCGATGTGGTCGCATTGCGCATGCTGGCAGATGTTGCAACCCAACGTGAGGACCACGTAGCGGCGGAGAGAAGCCTGCGAGAATGCCTGGAGTACGCCCCCGGTTATTCGGCAGCCCGCCATGACCTGGCACGACTGCTGTACCTGCAGCAGCGGATCGACGAGGCGCTGCCGCTGATCGAGCGGTTGCTCGCCGCCGAACCCAAACACCAGAGATACCTTGCGCTGAAGGCTCGTGCGATGCGCTTGGTCGGCCGCGGTGCTGAGGCAATCTCGCTGATGGAGGGAGTCGTCGCGGAGTATCCGGACGATTCGCAAGGGTGGTTGGTTTTTGGAAATCTGTTACGGGAGATGGGTGAGCAGGCTCGGTCCATCCAGGCATACCGGCAGTCGATCGTCGCGCAGCCCGGATTCGGTGAAGGTTATTGGGCGCTGGCGAATCTGAAGACCTTCCGCTTCACGGATGCGGACATTTCATCGATGCAGGAACAGCTGGCGCGCAGCCCGGCGATCGGATCCGACCGCAAGCACCTCGCGTTCGCGCTCGGCAAGGCCTTCGAGGATGCGAGGCGGTTCGAGGAGTCGTTCGCACACTATGCGCGCGGCAACGAGCAGCAACGGTATACGCTGGAATATGACGCGGCGGATACTACGGCCTACATGCAAACCTCGAAAGCGCTATATACGGCCCCCTTCTTCGCGGACCGCTGCGGCTGGGGAAGCGAGCGGCCCGACCCGATTTTTATCGTCGGTCTGCCGCGATGCGGCTCGACGCTGCTCGAACAGATCCTGGCCAGCCACTCGCAGGTCGAAGGCACGCGCGAGCTGCCCGATCTCCCCGCGATGGTGATGGAGCTCTACCTGCGCGCGGGTCGCGGCGATGCGGAATATCTGGCGTCGGTCGCGTCACTGAGCCGTGCCGAGGTTGAGCGCATGGCCGAACGATACATTTCGCAAACCCTTGCCCATCGGCCGCTGGGGCTGCCGCGTTTCGTCGACAAGATGCTGGGCAATTTCAGCCACGTCGGACTGATCCACCTGATGTTCCCGCGCGCCGCAATCGTCGACGCACGGCGCCATCCCATGGCTTGCGCCTTCTCCTGCTACAAACAGCTGTTTTCCCGGCGCATGAGTTTCAGCTATGACCTTGGCGAACTCGGGAGCTACTACCGCGACTATGTCGAACTCATGGAGCATATGGATGCGGTGCTGCCCGGCCGGGTGCACCGCGTCCACTACGAGCAGCTGGTAGCCGATCCCGAGCGCGAGGTGCGGCGTCTGCTCGACTATTGCCGGCTGCCGTTTGAACGTGAGTGCCTGCGCTTCTACGCCAATCCCAGGGTGGTGCAGACGGTGAGTTCCGAGCAGGTGCGCCGCCCGATTTATTCGGAGGCAGTGGACCAGTGGCGCCACTACGAGCCCTGGCTCAAGCCCTTGAAGGACGCACTCGGCGGCCTGGCGGATCAATACCCCTAAGCTTAAAAAAAAACGGCGGGCAATGAGCCCGCCGTAATTTTTGCTTCTATGAAGTCTTCACGCTTCGATTAGAACTTGGCCTGGATGTGCGCGTAGATGTAACGGCCCATGGTGTCGTAGGTTCCGACCCAGGTGTTGTCGTTGCAGGAGGTATTCGGGCAGTCCGAGTAGTTGCCGTTCGCGACCACCGGCGGCGCCTTGTCGGCGATGTTGTTCATGCCCACCCGGAAGTTGACGACGCTGCCGATCGGGATCGACGCCGAGAAGTCCAGGTAGGTGTAGCCGCCGATGTGCGAGTCGGACGCCAGATACGTCTGCGACAGCTGCGGATCCGAACTGGTCCGGTCGGAATTCGAGGGTCCGATATAGCGCCACCGCAAGGTCATATCAAGACCCCACCACGGAGTGGCCCAGGTGGTTCCCAAGACATGACGCCACTTCGGTATCGGATCAAGGCAGGTCGTGCCGTAGTACCCCACGCAGTCATAGGATGCGCTGGTGGGCAGCGGTTGTGTATCGAAGGAATTCGTGTAGACCCCGGCCAGATTCATCGTCAACTTGCCGAAGGAACCGATATCCCACAGATAATGGGCTTCGACGTCCACGCCCTTGGTCGTGACGTCACCGATATTCACCTCGTCCGCATTCACGAAGTTGGTATTGTTGAACCACAACGAACCCGTGCCGGCGCCGCGGTGAATCAGAGCGCACAACGACGCCAAGCCGGTAAGACCGCAATTGTTGACGATCGTGTTGGAACTCAACGATGTGATCGTGTTCTGGATCTTGATGTCGTAGTAGTCGATGCGACGCGACGAAATTCGGCAGAAAGCTCGGCTGAAACACGAAGCCCGCCGTATACGTGTCGGCTTTCTCCGGAGTGAGCGCCGAATTGCCGCCCACCGAGGTGTTGATCTGCGCCGCCGGGTTCGGGAGGATGTGGCCGAATTCCGCTGC
Organism: uncultured Gammaproteobacteria bacterium; assembly: GCA_963787695.1. Taxonomy (GTDB): domain Bacteria; phylum Pseudomonadota; class Gammaproteobacteria; order Steroidobacterales; family Steroidobacteraceae; genus Bog-1198. Next base: position 1,231,608 of record CAWBDX010000002.1, on the reverse strand, counting down.
GGTCACGCCGGTGTTTGCGCAGAATCGCAAACGTGTGACCATTCACCGTGCCCGCGGTCGGGTTCGCTACATTGGTGCTCGCCCCCCAGCAAGGATCCGCCGTACCGCCGGCACCGATGGTCGGGGGTGCGAAAAGTTCGCCAATGCTGGGCGCGCGAATCGCGCGGTTGTAGCCGCCGCGGAAGCGGATGTCGCGGATCGGTGCCCACTCGAGACCAAACTTGTAGGTGTTAGTGTCGAAGCCGTCGGTGTAGCTCGAGTAGCGGTAGCCGGCGTTCGCCGACAGCGCATAGGCGCCCGGCTTGTCATCCATGATGGGCAGGGTCATTTCGGTGAACGCTTCACCGACTCGGAACTGGCCGTCGATGGGCTGTACCGCACCGTTGCCGCCCGAACCGTAACCATTCTGGAAAATGTAATCGGGAGATAAGACGTACTTTTCCTCGCGCCACTCGGCGCCGATGTTGACCACCATGCCGCTGGAGGCGGTCGGGATCTGGATGCCGTACTTGCCGAGATCGCCCGTGGCGTCAATGTGAGCAATGTATTCCGTTTGCACAACGTTGTAGGTCGAGGGAACTTCCAGGTAAGCGAGTTGCGCCGCGGTGACTCCGCCCGGCTGATAGATGTTCCACGGTACGCACTTGGTGTCGGAGCCATTGACGAATGAAGCGCAGACCGGTGCACCGACCGGAAGATTTTTGTTGCCGCCATTCGCGACCGTGGGGTTGGGAATTACGTTGAGCGCATTGTTGATCTGCGGCGCGCCCAGGTAGTTGCCTTGGTCGTCACCCAACTGCGTAATGGTTACCTGAGCGTACGCATCGTAGCTCCACGGCTCGGCAATCTTGCCCTTGGTCCCAAGCACCTCGCGGAAGTTGTTCGAGTAGTAGTTATCGAGGCGCGGACCGCTCTCGACGCTGCGGCGGGCGAGGTACAACAAGATATTGTTGCCCGTGGCTTGCGGGAAAGAGGCCTGGTTGGCCGCAATGGCCGCAGGATTACATAGGACGCCCATTTCTTGCGTGCTCAGCAGCGGATTTGAGCAGCTGATGATCGGCGTCAAGAACGCAAATGCACCGCTGGGTCCATAGCTGGCCTGCGAGGTGTTGCGCGAGAACATGAACTGCGAATACACGGTGGAATTATCGTGATGTCGTAGTTCAAGAAGGAGCCGGCCGTGTAGCGGTCCGCCTGGCGCTGCAGATAGCTCAAGGCGCCATAGTTGTAGGAATCCGCGGAGCTGTAAGGAACAAACGCCCCACTCGGGACGGTTTTGGACACGGTCGAATCGGACACGATGGATGCCAGGGACATTGCCCAACATCAAGAAGCGTCCGGTCGCGCTCGAGCTCGAGCCGCCGCACTTCAATCCTCCGGGCCCGGGCAGCGTGCTCGGCGTATTGAAGGTGCAGCCCGCATAGTCGTACTGATAGCCGACCGCAGGTGAGCTGTTCAAGTAAGTGACATACACCGTGGCATTGCCCTTGCCGTCGGCAAAATTCGAGCCGGCGAGGAAGGAGGCGCTGCTGGTTGGCGCCCGCATTGATGGTGCCGGCGGTAGCGGGTCGCCCGCTGCGGCCAGATAGCCCGAGATATTGCTGGTTGATCGTTCTTGTAACTGTTGTAGCCGTAGTCCGCATCCACCCGCACGCCCTGGAAATGCGTATCCATGACGAAGTTGACCACGCCCGCGACGGCGTCGGCGCCGTACACGGCGGATGCGCCGCCGGTCAGCACGTCGACGCGCTGAATCATGGCCGCGGGAATCTGGTTGATGTCCGCGACGTTGCGGAAGTGCCCAAGCCGCCGCCGGGCGCCATGCGCGTGCCATTGATGAGCACCAAGGTGCGTTGCGAGCCCAAGCCGCGCAAACTCACCGTGGCGGTGCCGTTGGAACTGATCGATTGACCGGAGCTGTTTTCCGCGACGACCTGCGGCAGGTTGTTCAGCAAGTCCTCGGTGCGCACCAAGCCGGTCTGCGCGATTTCGAGCGCCGTGACGCTGACGACCGGGCTGATCGAAATGTCATTCGGATTTTGCTGAATGCGCGATCCGGTTACCACGACTTCTTGCAATTCCGGCGCCGGCTCGGTGGCCGCTGCGGTTTGCGAATACGCGGCCGGTGCCGCTGCAGTTGCGCCCGCCATTGCGATAGCGGCGCGGATTGCATACTGCAATTTGCGATTATTCCCCATTTGCTGCTCCCTTCAATGAATTAGGCGACAATTCGAGTTTCGGATGGCTCGCGCAGCGGCTGCGCTTGTCTCCCAGTGGAGCCGGTCCGAGATGTGCACCGATTACAACATGCCAATCAGCTGTTGCACAAGCAGCATGAGCGATTCAAACATGCTGCGTCTGCAAATTGTCTGCCGATTCGCACCAGCTCGGCTTCGCCAAATGTATGAGAGCGCAGCTTACCCCTGCTGCCGCCGGTACCCGGCGAGGGGAGCAAGCACCCCTCGGGGCCTCGCCAAGACCAGCGATATTCGGGAGCCACAGCAACTGTGAGAGGTCATGGCGCCGGTCGCAGAGGCCCTTCAGGCCTCACTTCGGCTGTTGTTTCTGCGCTACAGGCGGCCGCTGCCCTGACGTTGTGGCGTTTTAGGGTCTCAATTGGGGTGCTGGAAGCTTGGATGTAGGACAAAGTCTCCCACTTTGATGCCAAGCCGCGTCGCCGCGCCGCCATTCAACTCCAGCACCGCGAACTCAGGGTCCGGCGGTCCGATGATGTCCTCGGACAGCGGGGTCGCCCGCGCGGCAATGTAATCGATCTTTCCCAGGCGATTCATGAACAAGAGATCCAGGGATATGTAGGTATTCTTCATCCACATGGTTACCCGCTTGCTCTGGGGAAATAAAAACAGCATTCCGGCGTGCTCATCCATCTCGTGGACAAACATCAACCCCTGCTCTTCGCGACGCGGGGAGTCGGCAGTCCAGACCTTGAAATTGATCAGCTTGCCGGCCGCAGTGCGGATGGAGAGTGAACTTTGCGGAAACGCTGACAGGGGTTCAACGTATTGGGCGCGAGCCGGGGACAGGGCGGCAGCGGCGCCAACGGCGAGTATCCAAAGCCAATTCCCGGCGAGGTATCTGCGCACCGCACCGCTTCTTTGCCTGGCCGCTGGCTGCATTTAATTTTTCTCCGTAAAAAAGGTTACCGGTCCTGCAAATTCGAAGGTGCTCACCAGTACGTCACCCTTGCCGCGTACCGCGTGGGCGGGTTGTGTGCAAAAGCCGCGCGCTTCGATACGATAGGACCCGGCTGTCTTAAGCGGGCGCTGTGTAAGGGAATCCACCGTGCAGCGCGAATCGCCCAGGGTGCCGAAGATATGGTTGGTCCCCTGCACGATGATCGTCATATTGGCTCTCACTTCTCGCGCGGGCTGGCCCTCGCGAACCCCGGTCAAACCGAATACCAGCAGCAAATTCGGCGCCGCAGCCGGCTGCGCGCTGAAAGCTCAAGCGCACGCCCGGCGGGCTTGTCGCGCGATTCGCCTTCGCAGCGGGTGCCGCTGTTGGGCCAATCAAGGCGCGCATCAATGGCGCCCGCCAGGTGCGCGCGCAGGTAGCCGTCGCCGGAGGCAAGGCAGACGACCGGCTGGGCCGTCACAGGTGCTCCCTGCGGCACTCGGCGCGCGGTCGCGCCAAGCGCCGCAGGGTCCGCAGAGCAGCGATGATCGGTGGCGGCCCTCGCCGTTAAAATCGGTATCATTTCCCGCATGTTGCCACGGCTTACCTTAAGTTTGTTGAGGCTCCCGCGATCCGCTAGTTTAGCGTTGGCACTTTCTGCCGGTGCTGTTTCGTTGGCCGTCGGGGCCTGTTCGCTGATGGCGCCAAAATTCAACCGGCCCAACGTCATCGGTGATCAGCATCGAGATGCGTGAGCGGCAACCTGCTGCAGCAGAATTTCGCGGTCAAGCTCAACATTCAAAATCCCAATGACCGCGAGCTGCCGGTGCGCGGGCTGCACGCCGAACTTGAATGTCGGCGGCGAGCAAATCGCGAGCGGCGTCAGCGACCACGCCTTCGTGGTTCCCGCCTTTGGCGAATCCGAATTCGACATGACCATCACCGCCAACATGGCGTTGGCGCTGCTCAAGCTTGCCGACAAGGCGAATCAACACGCGGACTCCATTGACTATGATCTCACCGGGGCGGCCAGCATCGATTTGCCGTTTCTTGCGAGATTTGCCGTTTCATCAAACGCGGCTCGTTCTCGCTCGAGCCAGCAATAACTCATTGAAATAACGGATTTTTCGTAAGCCTGGCGGCGGTCCAGCTAGCTTGCGGGTCTGGTAAACTTAGCCGGTCAAACAACAGCGCGCGCCAGCTCGAGGCCGCCACAAGGGTCTCATGGCCGCCTCGCCTTACGAACAATTGGAACAAGAGTTTCGCCGCCTGCATGCATTTCGCGGCGCGCTGTCGCTGCTGCGCTGGGACGCCGCGGTGATGATGCCGCGCGGCAGCGCCGATGTGCGCGGCGAACAATTGGCGGCGCTCGAGACCGAGCACCATGCCTTGCTCACCACGCCGAAAGTGGCGCGGCTGCTGGAGCGCGCGGAGGCGGGCGCTTCGCAACTGGAGGATTGGCCGCTCGCCAATCTGCGCGAGATGCGCCGGCAGCGCGACCACGCCATCGCGACCCCGCCGTCGCTCATTTCGCGCCTGGCCAAGGCCACCGCGCGCGCCGAAGTATTTTGGGTCGAAGCCAAGAAAGCCAATGACTTCAAATTGCTTGCGCCGCATCTGGAAGAAGTGGTGCATCTGGTGCGCGACAAGGCGGCGCTGCTTGGGCCAGGCGCGCGGCTTGGCGCCCTACGATGCCTTGGTCGATGGGTTTACGCCGGGCATCTCGGCGGCCGACATCGACACCATATTCAAGGCGCTGTCGCGCAAGCTCCCGGGACTCATCAATCAAGCCATTGAAGTTCAGGCGGCGCATGCGCCCATCGCCGCTTGACGGGCAAATTCACCGTCGCGCGTCAGCGCTCGCTGGCGGTCGATGTGCTCAAGGCCTTGGGCTTCCCCTTCGATCGGGGGCGTCTCGATGAAAGCGAACATCCCTTCACCGAAGGCGTGCCGGGCGATATCCGGGTTACCACGCGATTCGATTTGACCGATCCCTTTTCGGGACTGCTCGGCGCGGTGCACGAGACCGGCCACGCCATGTACGACCTGGGGCTGCCGCTGAAGTGGCGCGATCAGCCGGTGGGCCGCGACCGCGGGCCTCGCGCTCGAGGAGAGCCAGTCGCTGCTCGTTCGAAATGAATCTGTGCCGCAGCCGCTCCTTCGTGAAATACCTGCGGCCGCTGCTGGAGAAGTACTTGCAGGTGAGCGGTCCGGAATGGGAGGAGGCGAATCTGTATCGGCTGTTGATCCGCGTGCGCCGCAGTTGCATCCGCATGGACGCCGATGAATTGACCTATCCGGTGCATATCATGCTGCGCTACGAACTTGAAAAGAAAATGCTCGAGGGGTCGCTGCCGGTGGCCGATCTGCCGGAAGCCTGGAACGCAAATCTCGAACAGCGCCTGAACATCCGTCCGGCCAACGATGTCGAAGGCTGCTTGCAGGACATCCATTGGGCGGTCGGGCACTTCGGCTACTTTCCGTCCTACGCCCTCGGCGCGGTCATTGCCGGCCAATTGAACGAAGCCATGCGCGCGGCGCGTCCGTCGCTCGACGAGGAAATCGCCGCCGGCCAATTCGGCGGCGTGATGGATTGGCTGCGCGACAACGTGCATGGCATCGGCGCGCGGTTGCCGGTGCAGGAACTCATCAAACAAGCGACCGGCAAGCCGCTGACGGCGGCCGCTTACCTGCGATACTTGGAAGCCAAGTATCTCGAAGCGCCGTGAAGACCAGCATGGCCGCCGCCGTCAAATCCAGGTCCAATAACTTCAAGAAACTTGCAGGCGCAGCTGCGCGGCTCGGTCGGCAAAGCCATCGCCGACTACGCAATGATCGCGCGACGGCGATCATGTGATGGTGTGCCTGTCCGGCGGCAAGGACTCCTATACCTTGCTCGACATGCTCTTGAGCCTGCAGCGCAGCGCGCCGGTCAGCTTTGCAATCACCGCCGTAAATCTCGATCAGAAACAGCCGGGATTTCCTGCTCGAGGTGCTGCCCAAATATCTGGAGATCTCGGCGTGCGCTATCCGCATCATCGAGCAGAACACCTACGCGGTGGTGAAGCGCGTCATTCCCGAAGGCAAAACCATGTGCGGGTTGTGCTCGCGCCTGCGGCGCGGCGCGCTGTATCGATTTGCCGCGGAAAACGGCATCACCAAGATCGCGCTGGGGCATCATCGCGACGATATCGTCGAGACGCTGTTCTTGAACATGTTCTTCGGCGGCAAGATTGAAGGCCATGCCGCCGAAGCTGCTCAGCGAGGATCGGCGCCACATCGTGATCCGGCCGCTTGCCTACGTGCCGGAGCGATTGATCGCGCGCTACGCGGCGGCGCGCGCGTTTCCCATCATTCCGTGCACGCTGTGCGGCTCGCAGACCAACATGCAGCGCATGGCGGTGAAGAACATGCTGCGCGAGTGGGAGCAGAAATTTCCCGGCCGCATCGAGGCGATTTTTTCCAGCATCTGCAATGTCTCGGGCTCGCAGCTGGCGGACCCGAGGCTGTTCGATTTCGCCGGGCTCGACGGCCGCCGTGTCATCTGAGCCGATGACGCGAAGCGCGACGAGGAACCTCGCCGAAGAGACTCGAGATGGGAGCCGCTTGACTGACCGCTAAGCGCCGCGGTCGACGCGCGCAGCAGTTGCTTGGGAAAGGCTGTCGGACGATCAGTTGCTGAGTCTGCGATTCTGCGACCTGAAGCTTGCGCGTTCAGGGCACCGAATTGCAGGACGCCATCGAGCGCCTGTACCGAGAATTGACGCTGCGGGGCATACGCTTTCGGCCGCATTGCTGGCTGGCCCAGGAATGGTTCTCGCCGGACGGGATTCCCGGCATCGCGATTCCCTTTTATCTGGCGCATAAGCGGCTTGATGCAGCATCGAGCGCCGATTCATGCGCGAAGTGGAGGGCGGCAATCGCAACTGGCTGATGCGCATTCTGCGCCATGAGGCGGGGCACGCCATTGATTCCGCTTACCGCCTGCGGCGGCGCAAGTCATTGGCGCGCGGTTTTCGGACCGGCCTCGCTGCCTTATCCTGATACCTATCGGCCGCGACCCGGCAGCCGGCGTTTCGTGCAACACCTGGGCGCGTGGTATGCGCAAGCGCATCCCACCGAAGACTTTGCCGAGACCTTTGCCGTATGGCTCAAACCGCATTCCCAGTGGCGGCGCGAATATGTCGGGCTGGCCCGCCTACGCGAAACTTCAGTTCATCGACCAGCTTGCGCAGGAGATCGGCGAGCAGAAAGCCGCTGGTCACGCGACCGCAGCACCATCGAGGACGTGACGCAGCGAGACCCGCACGCTTGCGCGAACACTACGAGCAGAAGCTGGCGCGCTATCGCCTGCCGCGCCGCTCGGGCGCCGACGAATTGCTGCTCAAAGTGTTCACGACGGCGCCGCGCACCCGCGCCGCGCCGAAGGCGGCCAGCGTGCTGCGCGAAATGCGCATTCCGCTGCGCCAGCAGATCCTGCGCTCCGGGCGCATTCAGCGAATACCTGGTGCATCAGGTGCTGCGCTTGATGATCGAGCGCTGTGAAGGCATTGGGCCTGTACGTGCGCGGCTCACGGCGCGACTGAAGGGCGAACTGCTGTGGGTGGTATGCGCGGCTGGCCGAATCATACGAAGATCGCAAGCTGCCGCGGGTGCTGTGAGGCGCTGTGAAAAAAGCGCGCGCGCTGGTTCTGGTGCATGCGACGCTGGTGCCGCCGGACTCCCTGAAGGGCTCGACCGAGAAAGAGATCGAAGAATGGCGCACTGAATACGACGTGATTTCGCATCTGAAGAAGGCGGGACACGAAGTCATGCCATTGGGATTGAGCGACAGTCTGTCGGAACTGCGCCGCGCCATCACCGATTGGAAGCCGGACATCGTGTTCAACCTGCTGGAGGAATTCGACGGCATCGTGACCTACGATCAGCACGTCGTCGCATTTCTGGAACTCATGCACCAGCCCTACACCGGGCTGCAATCCGCGCGGCATGCTGCTGTCGCGCGACAAGGTTCTGTCCAAGCAGCTGCTGTCCTATCATCGCGTGCCGACGCCGCAATTCATGGTGTTCGCGCGCGGCAAGAAGGCGCGGATTCCGAAGAAACTGCGCTTTCCGCTGTTCGTGAAATCTTCGACCGAAGACGCTTCGCTCGGCATCGCGCAGGCCTCGGTGGTGGCCGATCAGAAGCAGCTTGCGGAGCGGATCGCGTTCATTCACGAACAAACCCATTCCGATGCGCTGGTCGAGGAATACATCGAGGGCCGCGAGCTGTACGTGGGAGTGATGGGCAACGATCGGCTCAAGGTACTGCCGGTATGGGAAATGACTTTCGGCTCGCTGCCGGAAAATCTACCCGCGATCGCCACGCGCAAGGTGAAGTGGGATCGCGGCTATCAAAAGCGCTACGGCATCACGACGGCTGCGGCCGAGGAATCTGCCGGACGGCACCGTGGCGCGGCTCGAGCAACTGTCGAAGCGCATTTTTCGGGCATTGCATCTGACCGGCTACGCGCGCATGGACTTTCGTCTCAGGGCCGATGGCGAGTTGTTCGTGCTGGAAGCGAACGCCAACCCGAATATTTCAGCCGCGGAGGACTTCGCGGCGTCGGCGCTAACCGCCGGCATGAGCTACGACGACTTGCTGCATCGAATTTTGCAGCTTGGCGAGAATTACCCGGCGGCTTGGCGCGGCCTCGGAACAGTAAGGCGGCGCTCTTAGACGAGGCCTCACTGGGCGCTGTCCAGCGGTCCAGCCAACTCAACACCATCTCGTACCACTGATGCTGTCGGCCGGCTTCAACACCCAATGGTTCTCGCTCGGAAAGTACAGCAATTCGCTGGGGATGCCTTGGCGCTGCAAGGCGGTGAACGCGGCCAGACCCTGCGCGTAACGGCACGCGGAAATCCTGCTGCCCATGAATCACCAGCGTCGGCGTTTTCCATTTGGTCGACATGGTCGATGGGATTGAATTTGGCGTATGCGGCTGGATTTTGTATTCGGGACCGGAGAACTCATGTTCCGGAAACCATAGTTCCTCGGTCGAGTAATACATGGCTGCGATTGTCGAAGATGCCATCGTGGCTGACCAAGCACTTGAAGCGATCCGGCCACTGGCCCGCGATCCAGTTGATCATGAAGCCGCCGTAGGAGCCGCCCAGCGCGCACATATGATCGCCGTCGAGCCAGGGATTGGCCTTGAGCGCCGCATCCAGGCCGAGCTTCAAATCCTCGAGCGGCTTGCCGCCCCAGTCGCCGCTGATGGAATCGGTGAATGCCTGACCGTAGCCGGTGGAGCCATGAAAATCGATCATGACCACGCCGTAGCCTGCGCCCGCGAACGCTTGCGGCATTCCAGCGCCAACTCCAGGCATTGCCGAAACTGCCCTGCGGGCCGCCGTGAATCAGGAATGCCACGGGATATTTGCGGTCGGCTTTGAAATCCACCGGCTTGACGATGTAGCCAAAGACATTTTCGCTGTTCCAGCCGGGAAAACTGAACTGCTGGTACTCGCCGAACTTGCGCTGCTCCAGTACGGCCTGATTCAAGTGGGTCAGCTGCACGGGTTTGCCGCCGTTGAATCCCACCGAGTAAAGATCGGCCGGGTTGGCAAGATTGCTGGCGGTGTAAAACACCTTCGATGCGCCCACGCCGAAACCTTCGACTTCACCGGCAGCCGGTGATGGCTGAAGCCCGGCCGCTGGCCACGTCGACCGCCCATAACGGGCGCTGACCCAGATGATCGGCGGTGGCAAACAGGGTCTTGCCGTCGCGCGACCAGGCAAAGCTGGCGATCGATCGATCCCAATTCTGTGTAAGCGGGCGCTTGACGCCCGATTGCAAGTTGAGCAGCACCAGATGAAAGCGGTCGGCTTCGTATCCTGGCCTGTCGCTGGCCACATACGCCAGCTGCGAGCCGTCCGGGGAGAATGCCGGCTGCGCATCCGCAGGCCTTGTTGTCCGCCGTCAAATTGCGCGGCAGTGCGCCGCCGTCGGCGGCGAACTTCGTAGACGTCGAAGTTGGTCGACCATGCCTCGCCGGACGCGGCGCGCACCGAGAATGCCACCTGAGTGCCGTCGGGGCTGAAGGCATAGTCTTCCCGGCCGCCGAAGGGTTTGCCGGGAACATCACCGATGCCGCCGCTCAAATTCACGGGCGCCCCGCGCGCAACGCCGGTGTCGTCCAGCGTCATTGCAAACAGCTGCGAGCGCCGGCCATCGCTCCAGGCGTCCCAATGTCTGACGAATAGTTCCGTGTGCAGGACACCGGTCGCCGCGCTATGCGCAGCGGCATCCAGGCGCTGCTTGGTGCAGGGCAGATCCGCGCAGTCCAAGAAGACCTCGAGACTCACCAATATTCGATCGCCCTTGGGCGAGACGCGAAAGCTGCCGACATCGAGCGGCAAATTCGTGACCTGCGTGGGCTCGGCCGGCGCAGCGGCACCCGGCGGTTCGGAGCGCGAACCACCGCTTACTACCGCAGCACGCCAAACCTGAGTAGAGCCGCTGCGATTGGACAGAAAATAGATGAAGCTGCCCATCCGTGCTCCACTGCGCTGCCGAGCCGTTGGCGGACCGCCGTCGGTGAGGCGCAGCGGCGTCGCGCCGCGTTTGCCGGTGTCGAGCAGCCAGATGCCGGTCCGTCCTTTGTTGGCCTCCATGTCGGTGGAGCGCTGCGTGTAGGCAACGCGCTTGCCGTCCGGAGCCACGGCGACTTCGGAAATGCGCTCCATGCGCACCATGTCCTGCACGCTGAAAGGCTGCGTGGGTTCCGCTGCGGTGCGTGTGGCGGCGCCGGCCACTGCCGCAAAGAGTGAAAGAACCAGGCAGTGGGCGATGCGTTCGGCGGACATGGGGTGCTCTCTTAATTAACAGCTAGTATCGCGGATTGTAGCCTCAAGAACTGCCGGTGCGGCCTAACTCTGCGACGATCCGACGCGATCCACATCGGCCAATGCATGGCCCTCACGCGACGCAGCTTCCTGCCACTCGCGCAGCATGGGATCTTCGAGCGCAAACTCAAGGTAGGTGGAGGATGCGGGACGCAATTCGGCGCCATAGGTCTGAAAACGAAACGTGACCGGCGCAAACATGGCATCGGCGATGCTGAAATCGCCGAACAGCCAGCTGCCGCCCGACCCAAATTGCTGACGACACCCGGCCCAAATCTCATCGATGCGGGCGATGTCCGCCAAAAGCGGCGCGGTCAGCGCCACACGCCGCTTTCCCGCGCGGACGTTCATCGGCATTTCGTTGCGCAGAGACTGAAAGCCCGAATGCATCTCGGCGGCAACCGCTCGTGCCACCGCCCGCGCGTGGCGATTCGACGGCAGTCCGCGGCCCGTGCAATCCGCGGCGTATTCGCAGATGGCGAGGGAATCCCATATTTTTGCGCTGCCGGCGATGAGCAAGGGAACGCGGCGCGACGGCGAAAACGCGGCAATCTGCGCCTGATAATCGCCGGCGTCGAAATGCAATCGACCTGTTCTCGTGAAATCGAAGCCTACTTTGCGCAAGAATAGCCACGGCCGCAGCGACCAACTGGAGTAGTTTTTACTGCCCAGGACGAGCAGCGGCGGCGCGCTGTTGGGTTCGCTTACACTCACTGCGCAATTCTAGCAGGCTAAGGTTTGTCGAATGAATCACGATCCATTGGTTTTAAGTTTCGATTTGGACGACACGCTGTGGCCGGTGGGACCGCTGATGATCGCCGCCGAAAGCGCCATGCTCTCCTGGCTGCGGGAGCGCCACCCGGACATCATGCGCCATCACGACGCGAATCGATGCGGGCGCTGCGCATGCGGGTCGCCGCGCAATTCCCCGAGCGCAGTCACGATTTGACGTTCCTGCGTCACAGCGCGCTCGCGCAGATGTTCGAGGATGCAGGCCACGATGAAACCCACGCCGATGAGGCATTCGAAGTGTTCTTCACCGCGCGCAACCGCGTGCAGTTGTTTGACGACGTCGAAGCCTCGCTGCGAGCGCCTGCGCTTGCGCTATCGCTTGTTCGCCTTGAGCAACGGCAACGCGGATCTCGAAGCGCTGCGGAATCGCGCATCTATTCGACGGGCACGTCACCGCCATTGCGGCGGGGGCCGCCAAACCCGACGCGCGCATTTTCACGCGACTGCTCGACCTTTGCCGGCGTCGAGGCGGCGCAGCGTGCTGCATGTCGGCGATGATCCGCAGGCCGATGTGGTCGGCGCGATGCAAGCCGGACATGCAAGCGGCATGGCTCAACCGCGATGCGAAACACTGGCCGGCGCATCTGCCGCCGCCGTCACGCACCATTTCGACGCTTGCAGAAATTCTTTAGCACCAAGCGGATGCACGCATCGATTAGCAGCCTACCGCCCCGATTGCTGATCACGAAAACCCTGAAAAAATAGGCATTTTCTGACGCCAGTTCGCGCTTTTTGCATTCACTTGGCGTAGCTTTGTCGATAGGATGGTGTCAGCTCGATAAAGGATGCCAAGCATGCAAGCGACGACGGCGGGCCTCTGGTAGCGGTAAGTTCGCTGCGCGAATTTTTTCGTGACGCATTTCACAGCAGCGAGCGACGCATCAACATCTCGACATCGACGAGCAGGCCGAGCAGTACGTGGTCAATCTGCTCACCATGTTCTCACGGGCCGATGCGCTTGTACGAGCGCACGCCCGGATGGGCTGCGCATCAGGCCGCTGGCGCACATGCTGGCGGATGCGCTGGAGGCGCCGAGCGCGAGCGCGCGGCAGCGCGGCTCTGCAGCGTCTCGGCGATGTTTCGCTTGTTCGTCGCCGGGTTCTTCGCGCGCAGCTTCGCGCGCAAGCTGATCGATATCGACTATCACATCGCCATGGGCGGCAACGCCTACAGCTCGCTGGCCGACACCTTGCAGCGCTCGTTGTCGGGACGCTGCGTCGCCGGCCGTTTATGCGCAGCTCGCGCAGAAATTTCAGGGCTTGGTCGATGCGCTGAACGAAGTCAGCGAGATGTCCTATCGGCACACCGATGCCGACATCCTGCGCCTCTACGAAATGTGGATGAAAACCGGCAGCCCGCGCGCGCGCGGATTGCTGCGCCAGTTGGGCGTGCAGCCGGTCGCGGCGGGCGGCGCGCGCCGCGAGCACTGGACGGCATGGTGCTGCGCGGCCTGCAGACGCTGCTCGGCCGCCTGTACGATGTCGAACTGCGCTACGACGTGTACGATTTTCTGGTCACCGACCGGCGCGCAGTTGCGGGCTGCGGGCAGGATAGGGATCAGCCCGCAACCTGGAAGAAGAATTGCTGCTGGCGGAATCGACCGACGGCGCCGGCGTGGCGCTGTATCTCGACCCGGAAGTCTTGCGCCGCTTGGAGGCACGCCGATCCGCATCGCGCATTGACCGAAGATAATCTGGCGGACTACTGCACCGCGCTCGAGGGCGTGAGCCATTTCGTGTATTCGACTTGGCGGCTGGAGCGCGACCTGCCGGTGTCGCTGCTGGAGCTCGAAACCCAGGCGGAGGTCGACAAGTATGCCGTGACGGTGTTTCTATTGGCCGGGCAAAAGGGCGCGATGGTTCTACCCGGCGCAAGTGCACGCGCGGCTGTTCGACCGCGTCAGCTTCGATGCGCGCCTCGAGCCCCATGAATATGAACGCTATCGGACCGCGCATCGCTGCGCAGCGCGTTATTGCCGGCGCCTGGAACGGCGTTTTGTGAATCGCGGGGTGGCGCGAATCGAGGCGATGGTGCGCGAATTGCGCAGCTTCTATCGCTTGAGGCACGCCGCAAAGCTGCGCCACGCCTTGGCGTAGTCAGTCCTTTGACTCTTCTTCCTTGTTGTTCTCGGCCTGCTTCTTCAATTTCAGCCACTCGCCGAGCTTGCGCAAATCGGTCTTCTTCGCCGGCTCGGGCTTTTTTCCCAGCTTGCCGCTGTCGTAGGGGTCGTAGCCCTTTTTTGTGCCCAGCGGATTGGACCTGCACGGCGTTCGGACGGCGTCGGCGCTTCGTCGGCAATCGACAAGGCCGGGTGCTCGAGCTTTTGCAGCCGCTGCGTGATGACCTCCCGGCCGAAGGCGCCGGTGGCGATCTGCCATTCCCAAACCGCATTGCCGCGATCGTCGAATTTGACGCGGCCGGTGGTTTTTTCGCCGGTCTTGCCATCCTTCGAGGACGGTTCTGCCGGCCCGCTCGGAGCCGGGCTTGGACGGCTGGTTTTGGCTTATCGTTACTCACGATACCTTTTTAGGCGAATGCAGGGGTTAAGTCAAGCCAGAGGCTTCGAAAAGCGGCGCAACGTCACATTTGCAGCTGGTATTGGGCGCGCCATAGCGCCGAGCGCCGTCTTGCCGTCATTCCATGTCGCCCTCGAGGTGCATGGTTGATGGCCTCATCTAAGGGCAGCCATTTGAGCTCCAATTCCTCGTCCGCATCGGGCTTTGCGGCGCCGATCTCAAGATCGCGCGCCAGGTAGAGGTGGATCACTTCGGTGAATATCGCCGGCGCCGGAATGATACAATCCCAACGAGGTCCAGCGCTTCGGCCTGTTACGCCGGTTTCCTCCTCCAGTTCGCGCACTGGCGCAAACCTCCGGCGGCTCGCCGGCATCGAGCTTCCCGGCCGGAATCTCCCACAAGAAATCCTGCGACGCCGTGCCGGTACTGGCGCACCACGCAAACGCGCTCAAGCGCCGTCCACGGCGACCACCGCCGCGGCGCCGGGATGGCGGACGCAAGTCGTTGTCGTACTCGCGGCCGTTGGCGTAGCGCAGGCGCTCGGTCGAGACTTGGATAACGCGGCCGCTATGCTCGAGCCGGGTTTGGCGATCGACCTGTGGGTTTCTGCATTGATGGACCTTGGCGTTCAGGCTATTGCTTTCAGAAGGATACGCACGATAGTCTTGGAGTGTGTGATCTGCCTCCTCGCGCGCGCACCGAGGCAATGCGCGATGCTGCCATGAGGTTACCGGAGTATTGCGCCGCAATCTGGATATACGTACAGTATCGACAGCCATGATGAAAGCCAAGACAACCGCATTCGACTCGCTGAATCCCGCAGCAGCGTCGCGCCGCTACTTTCGGCACGGCGGTTCCGGACAAGGGCGTCACTGCGGGACCGCTGCTCATTTTGGCCGGCGCCGGAACCGGCAAGACCAATACCCTGGCGCATCGCACCGCCCATCTGGTGCTGAACGGCGTGGATCCCTCGCGCATCATGATGCTGACCTTTACGCGTCGCGCCGCGCAGGAAATGATCAAGCGCACGCAGACGCATCGTCGCCGAAGTGCTGTCGGATCGCGGCAAAGCCGGCGATCGCAGCGTGGTCTCGCGATTGCACCTGGGCGGGCACCTTCCATTCGGTGGGCAACCGCATATTGCGGCTGTATGCCAAGCATCTGGGGCTCGATCCCAACTTCACGGTGCTGGATCGCTCGCGATGCCGCGGACCTGATGGATGTGGTGCGCCACGAATTGGGCTTTTCCGGCAGGACGAAGCGCTTTCCGCGCAAGGACGCCTGCCTCGCCATCTATTCGTATCGCGTCAACACCCGCCTGTCGCTCAAGCAAACCCTCGAAGAACAATTTCCGTGGTGCCGCGAATGGGAAGCGGACCTCACGCGTCTGTACCGCGAATATGTCGGCCGCAAACAAAAGAATCGCGCACTGGATTTCGATGACCTGCTGCTGTACTGGCACGTGATGATGCAAACGCCCGCGCTGGCGCAAAGCCTGTCCAAGAATTTCGATCACGTGCTGGTCGATGAATACCAGGACACCAGCACCCTGCAGGGCGAAATCATTCACGCGCTCAAGCCCGACGGCAAGGGCGTCACGGTGGTCGGCGATGATGCACAGGCCATCTACTCGTTCCGCGCCGCCGCGGTGGAGAACATATCTGGGATTTGCCGATCGCTACAAGCCGAAGGCCGATATGGTGGTGCTCGCGCAAAATTATCGTTCGACGCAGCAGGTCTGGATACGGCCAATGCGCTGATGGCCGACGGCGCCCGCCAGCATCGCAAAACCTTGCTCGGCACGCGCCAATCGCCGCAGAAGCCCTTCTACGTGGCGCTGGACGATGCGCAGGCGCAAGCCGAATACATCACCGGCAAGATTTTACAGACGCGCGAGATCGGCGGTTCGCTTGAAGCGCCATGCGATCTTGTTCCGCAGCTCGCATCACAGCGATGTGCTGGAAGTCGAGCTCACCAAGAAGAACATTCCCTTCGTGAAATACGGCGGGCTCAAATTCCTGGAAGCGGCGCATGTCAAGGACATGATGTCGGTGCTGCGCTGGGCCGACAATCCGCGCAACTCGGTGGCGGGATTTCGGGTTCTGAAGCTGCTGCCCGGCTTCGGCCCGGGACAGGCCAAACAAGCTCTGGAACATTTCGAGGCGCAAGATTCGAGGTCAAGAGCCCTGGCCGTCGTTCGATGCGCCGCAGCCGGTGAAAATGGATTGGAAGCGGTTCTGCGCGCTGTTCGAAAAGCTCGCCGATCCGGCCACGCCCTGGCCGGGTCAGGTCGGCCTGGTGAAGGACTGGTACAAGCCGCAGCTGGAACGAATTTACGACGCCGGCTGGACCCGCATGGGCGATCTCGAACAGCTGGAGCAGCTGGCCGTGCAGCACCCCAACCGCGAGCGGTTCTTGACGGAACTCACCCTGGATCCGCCGGTGGCCACCAGCGACCAATCGCGGCGGCGCCTCGAAGGACGAGGACTACGTGATCTCTATCCACGATTCACTCGGCGAAGGGCCAGGAGTGGGACATCGTGTATGTATTGAATGTCTCGGACGGAAACTTTCCGTCGGAGTTCTCCACCGGCAACCAGCAGATGATCGAGGAAGAGCGCCGCCTGCTGTACGTGGCGATGACCCGCGCGCGCAACGAATTGCATCTGTGCGCGCCGCTCAAATATGCGGTGACCCAGCAGCCGAAGAACGGCGACGCGCACGTGTACGGCGCCAAGAGCCGCTTCATGACCGACAAGGTACTGGACAGCTTGGAAAAAATTTCGATCCGCACCAGCGTCGGCGTTGAAAATCTAAAAGCCGGCGATACGACGACGGTGGACGTGGTCGCGCAACTCAAGGAAATGTGGTGAGGCTCGAATCGATTCGCGATAACTACGCGCGGATCGACTTACCAGCGGCGTGATCCGCCGCCGCCGCCACCGCCGCCACCACCGCCGCCACCACCGCCACCGGGCTTTCGCGGTGCCCGTTCCTGGGCCTCGTTGACGCGCAGCGGACGACCGCCCATCTGAAAGCCATTCGTCTGCTTGGATTGCGTTTTGTGCTTCAGCGGCCGCCATGTCCACGAATGCAAATCCGCGGGGACGCCCGGTTTCGCGATCGTTGATGAGTTTGACGGATTCGACTTTGCCGTGGCGCTCGAACAGCGCACGCACTTCGTCTTCTGTCGCTGTGAATGGCAGGTTGCCAACGTAGATCGTCGTCATTCAACTAATCTCACTTACTGTGCGTGTCAGTCGCGGATAGCCCGTACACCACCCCAGCCGACACGCGGTTTCAACACGCAGACACCGCCGCGCGAGTCGCAGCGTCGAGGCCTGTACCATTGGCCGTGCACTGAATTTCGAAGCTAAGGTCGCAAAACGTGCCGCGAAAGATTGGTGAATCGACCTAATGGGCGATGCTACGCTTTGAGATAATTGTTGGCAAACGCCGGATATACCAGGACTAAGATGCCCTATTCGACCTCGAGATAGGCGTAGCCATTGAGTTCGTTTTCGTAGAAGCGCTTCACCGCCTGCGCCTCGCTCAGCGACATCCGCCCTTCCTGAATCGCCCGTTCGCAGTCCCGGGCGATGGCCGGATACAGCTCGTCGGTGTCGTACTCCATGTACTCGAGAACCTTGTTGGCCGTGTCGCCCTTGACGATTTCCTCGATCCACCAGCCGCCGTCTTCCTGCAGCCGAATGTGCACCACATGGGTGTCGCCGAACAGATTGTGCAGATCGCCCAGGGTTTCCTGGTAGGCGCCGACCAGAAAGGCCGCCAGGTAGTAGGGTTCGCCCGGCGTCAGTTCGTGCACCTCCAAGGTGCGCTTGGTGGTCCGAGGATGCACGAACCGTCGATTTTGCCGTCCGAATCGCAGGTGATGTCGGCCAGCACGGCGTTGCGCGTCGGCCGTTCCATCAAGCCGCTGAATGGGCATGATGGGAAATACCTGGCCGATGGCCCAGCTGTCCGGCAGCGATTGGAACACCGAAAAATTGCAGAAATAGATATCGCTCAGCATGTCCTCGAGGTTTTCCAGCTCTTCGGGAACCCGATCGAGTTTGCGGCAATAGTCGCGGATCTTGGCGCAGGTCGCCCAGTAGAGCCTTTCCGCCAGGCCGCGAAACTCGAGGCTCAGATAGCCGAAGTTGAACATTTGCAGCGCCTGCTCGCGCGCCTGCAGTCCGTCGTGATAGCACTCCACCAGGCGGCGTTCGTTGACCGATCGGTAGCTATCGAACAAATCGAGCACCGGCTGCGGCAGTTCTTCGCGACCCGTGATAGTCCTCTTCGGGCCGGCCCGATACTTTGAATTGGTCCAGCTTGGAGGAGCCCAAGGTGTCGAACACCAGCAGGCTGTGATGCGCGGCGATCGCGCGGCCCGATTCGCTCACGATCATCGGATGCGGCACGTCGCGCGCATCGCAGACGCTCTTGATGCGATACACCACGTCGCTCGCATATTCATTGAGCGTGTAGTTCATCGACGACTCGTAGTTGGTGCCGCTGCCGTCATAGTCGACGCCCAAGCCGCCGCCGATGTCGATGTACTGCAGGCCGGCGCCCATGATCTTGAGTTCGGCATACACGTGCGCCAGTTCGTTGATGGCGTCCTTCACCCGCCGGATGTCCTGCAGCTGGCTGCCCGGATGGCAGTGCACGAGCTGCAGGCAGTCGAGCATGTTGCGCTCCTTCAGCAGCGCGTACAGATCGAGAATCTCGCTGATGAACAGCCCGAATTTGGATTTCTCGCCCGCGGATTCGCGCCATCGTCCGGCGCCTTCGCTGGCGAGCTTGACGCGCACGCCGATCTTGGGCCGCACGCCGTACTTTTCCGCGTGCTTCGAGAATCAGGTGAATTTCTTCGTAGTTCTCGACCACCGGAATGATGGTGCGGCCCAGTTTGGTGGCGATGATGACCGCCTCGATATAGCTGTCGTCCTTGAAGCCGTTGCACACCACCAGCCGATCGGGCGCATTCTCGGTAATCGACATGACCGCGAGCAATTCCGGTTTGGAGCCGACCTCGAGCCCGAAGCCGAATTCCTTGCCGTAGCGGTAGACCTCTTCGACCACCAGCGCTGCTGATTGACCTTGATGGGAAACACCGCGGCGTAGCGGTTCTTGTAGTCATTTTCCGCAATCGCGGTGCGCGAAGGCGTCCGCAAGATGGCGCAGGCGATGCGCCAGAATATCGGAGAAGCGAATGACCACCGGCGTGTGCAGATCGCGCGCCTTGAGTCCCTGAACGACATCGTACAGATCGATTTCGCGGCTCGGGTCCAGGTTGGGACGGATGACCACATGGCCCGTCCGCGTTGATCGAAAAGTATCCCTTGCCCCAGGCCTCGACCTGGTACAGGTCGAGCGACTCGGCGATCTTCCAGGCATGGTTCAGCGGCGGTAAGCGCTTTTGCGGGCGTGTTCATGAGGCGCGCACGATAACAAATTGGGCTGCAAGTAAATGACGTAGAGCGCAAAACTTGCGCCGAGCTTGGATGTTGAGGTCGCGCCCGGGGCGTCGCCTCAAGCGCCGCGGGCGACGGGTCGACGCGGATCCCGAATCCACTCGCTCCAGGAGCCGGCGTACAGTTTGGCGCCGCGCGAGCCCGCGACCTCCAGGCTGAGCAAATTGTGGCAGGCGGTGACGCCGGATCCGCACATGGCCGCCACATGCGTCGCGGCATCCCTGCCGGCAAGACGCTCCTGCCAGCGGCGGCGCAGCTCGGCTGCCGGCAGAAACCGGCCGTCGGCGCCCGAGATTCGACGTAAACGGATGATTCACCGCGCCCGGCAATGTGGCCGGCGACGGCATCGATGGGTTCGACTGTCGCCGGCATAGCGCTCGGCGGCGCGCGCGTCCACCAGATAGACGCCGCGGGTCGCGCAGCAGCGCTGCGACCTCCGCGCTGTCGACCACTGCTGCGGCGTCGACGCGGGGCGAGAAGCGGCTGCGGTCTGCCGTCGGGAGCGCGGTTTCCTCGCCCGCGACCGTTGCGCCGCCCCGCAGCGACCCAGCCTGCAGTCCGCCGTCGAGAACGGCCGCGGCCGGATGCCCCACCCAACGCAGCATCCACCAAGCCGGGCGGCGAAGGAGCCGTTGCCGTCGTCGTAGGCGACGACCTGGGTGTGATTGCCAATACCCAGCCTGTCCAGCGTGGCGGCGAAAACCTGCGGCGTGGGCAGCGGGTGGCGGCCGGAGTTCGGACGCAACCGGTGCCGACAAATCCTTGTTCAGATCGGCATAACGCGCTCCGGGTATGTGGCCGCGCAGGTACGCCCGGCGGCCGGCCTCCGGGTTCATGAAGATCGAAGCGGCAGTCGATCGACGGCGACGCCGGCGTCGCCCATCAATTCCCGCAGCGAGGCTGCGATCGATCAAGGTCTAAAAGCCACGAATCGAGCTTAGCGCGATGCGCGTGAATCGCGAAGGGAATCCCCATCCCCTGGGACGGGGAGGATGTCATCCGCTACAATCGCGCCATGGCACTCACTCTTTACTGGGGCAGCGGCAGTCCGTTCTCGTGGCGGGTCCTCCTGGCGCTGGAGCACAAGGGGCTGCAATACGAGTCGCAGCTGCTGCATTTCGACAAGCAAGAGCATCAATCGCCGCAGATGCTGAAGATGAATCCGCGCGGCCGCGTACCGGTATTGAAGGACGGCGACTACGTGGTGTTCGAGTCGGTCGCGATTCTGTACTACCTCGACCTGAAGTATCCGCAGCCGCCCATATTTGGTCTCGAGCCCCGGAGGAGGCCGGCGTCATCATGCGGGTGATCTGCGAGTTTCAGGCCTATGCCGAGCCTCGGTGCAGAAGATCATCAGCGCCATATTTGCCGATCAGGTTGCCGCCGATATCGACAATCTCACCGATGCCATGCACTTGGTCGGGCGCGAGGCGCGCACGATCGAAGGGCGCTTGAGCAAGGAGCAATGGATCGTCGGCGCGAATTACTCCGCGCATCGACATGGTGATTTTCCCGTGGATACAGCTGCTGCGGCGCGCGTTGAATCGCAGTGCCGCGGCGGAGCTGGGCGCGCGCTTTCTGCCCATGGAACGCAACTACCCGGCGCTGGCGCGCTGGATTCATCGCATCGAGTCGCTTCCCGGGTACGAGCGTACCTATCCGCCTCACTGGCGCGAAACCGTTGCAACATTAGGCTAGGGTGCGGCGCCGCGCCGGCCGCCGGCATTTAATACATCCAAGGAACGCATGATGGGAAAAACAATATGGCAGAAAAATTATGAGCAAGCACGAAGTGCATGTGAAATTTGCGGGCAAGATCGTCATGGTCGGTTTCGGCAGCATTGGACAGGGAGTCTTGCCGCTGATCTTGCGTCACATCGGCACTTCGGCGGATCGCATCACCATCGTCACGGCCGAAGACAAGCGGCAGTACGGAAGCCGAAGAATTCGGCGTGAAATTCGTCAAGTCCGCGCTGACGCGCGAGAACTACCGGCGCAGTCCTGGAGCCGCTGCTCGATGCGGGCGATTTCCTGTTGAATTTGTCGGTCGACGTGTCGAGCGTCGCGCTGATTCAATTGGCGCGCGAACGCGGCGCGCTGTATCTCGATACCTGCATCGAGCCCTGGGCCGGCGGATATACCGACCCTAAGATGCCGGTGGAGGCGCGCAGCAACTACACCATGCGCCTGGAGGCACTGCGGCTGCGCAGGAGGCGAAGAAAGCGCCGACCGCCGTGCTCACGCATGGCGCGAATCCCGGCTTGGTGTCGCACCTGGTCAAGCAGGCCTGCTCAATATCGCCAAGGATACGGGTCGTCGAAGACCGACATCCCGCACGAGCCGCGCCGGCTGGGCCAAGCTCGCGCAAACTCTCGGCATCAAGGTCATCCACGTCGCCGAACGCGACACGCAGGTCGCCAATGTGCCGAAGATGCCCAATGAATTCGTGAATACCTGGTCGGTCGATGGCTTCGTCAGCGAAGGGGCGCAGCCCGCGGAACTCGGCTGGGGCACGCATGAGAAGCATTTCCCGGCCGACGGCGGGCGGCACAAGGCCGGCTCCGGCTGCGCCATCTATTTGAATCGGCCCGGGGCGAGTACCCGAGTGCGCACCTGGACGCCCGCAGGCGGGACATTTCCACGGATTTCTGATCACGCATTCCGAAGCGATTTCGCTTGGCGGACTACTACACCGTCATGGACGGCGAGCGCGTGGCTTATCGCCCACGAGCCATTATGCCTATCACCCCAGCGACAACGCGGTGTTGTCCGTGCACGAATTCGCCGGCCGCAACTGGCACCTGCAGGATCGCAAACGCATCATGATGAGCGAGATCACCGAGGGAATCGATGAACTCGGCGTGCTGCTCGCGGGACACGCGAAAAATGCCTATTGGTACGGCTCGCAATTATCCATCGGCGAGGCGCGCGACTTGGCGCCCTACAACAGCGCCACCAGCCTGCAAGTCACGGCGGCCGCGCTGGCCGGCATGATCTGGGCCATGGAGAATCCGCAGCCGCGGCATCGTGGAGCCGGACGACATGGACTTTCAGCGGCCGCTCGAGATCTGCAGGCCCTACCTCGGGACCGTCGTGGGCAAGTACACGGATTGGACGCCTCTTCATCAGCGCGGCGAGCTGTTTGCCGAAGATCTCGATACCTCGGATCCCTGGCAGTTCAAGAACATCCGGGTGGTTTGAGGGCGCTCGTAGCTGCATCGGCGAGCCACCGTGTAACGGTGGCGACCACTGCAGGGCGGCTCCGCCGGCAACTCCACGGTGATTTCATCGTCGAGATGCCTTGCCCATGAGGCTGCGTCCCAAGCGGCGAGTCCATGCTGATGTAGTCGCTCGGCCATGTCGAATTCGTCCGGTCCGACGATGCGATGCCAGCGCAGTTCGCCGCCGACGCTCTCGAGCTGCACCCAGGCGCCGAAATACACCCGCTTGGGTCGCGCCGGCGCCAAATCGGCGGCAGGATCGACGATCGCCATCCCTTCGAGCCGCTTGCGCAGGAAGCGCACGCGCCGGTCGATTTCGTGCAGGCGCTTTTTGCCGTAGGTGTACTCGGCGTTCTCGGAGCGATCGCCTTGCGCGGCGGCCTCGGACACCGCCTGGGTGACGCGCGGCCGTTCTTCGTGCCACAGCTGGTCGAGCTCATCCTTGCAGCCGCTTGGCGCCCTCCGGGGTGATGTATTTGGAACCGGGCGGCGTGGGCGGGCGATATCTTGACACGGTGCAATAATTTTATGGGACGTTTCAAGGACGTGAAATGGTTCTTGAGCAGATTCAACCGACTGAGCGGTTGTTCACAGATTGCGGCAGGCCGCGAATCATAAGCTCTGTACCCATGAGCGCTAAATACTACACCCACTTTATCGCGCAATCGGAAGACGCCATCGAGTACAACGAATATCGCGGCGTCGTCGAACTGCTCGGCCAAGCCGGCAGCGTGGAAGGCGATCGCGAGATCGCACGCATGCTGGCGCGCAGTTTCGATCTCGAGGAGACCGACATCCAAGTTCTGCAATGGCACCAATTGCACTGATCGGCATTACGATCCCCTAGCGGGCTTTACTTCCCTTCATTGAAGTCCGCCTCTCAGCCCCGAGCTCAACACTCGGGGCTTTTTTTTGCCAAGTGGTAGACTTCGCGCTCAACGCCCACTCAACAAGGGCAGGAGGGGAAGATGGGTAAATTTGCTGCTCGCCGCTGGTCGCTGTCGCCGGATTGTTGCTGTCGGGCTGCGGCTATAACACCATTCAAACGACAGGATGAGCAGATCAAGGCCGCCTGGTCGGAAGTGCTCAACCAATACCAGCGGCGCGCCGATCTCATCCCCAACCTGGTCAATACCGTCAAGGGCTACGCGGCCCAGGAGCAGACCGTGTTGTTGGGCGTCACGCGAGGCCCGGGCAAAGGTCGGCTCAATTCAGGCGACGCCCGAATTGGTCAACGATCCGGCGGCGTTGGCGAAGTTCCAAGCGGCCCAAGGTGCAACTGACCGAGCGCCTTGTCGCGCCTCTTGGTGGTGACCGAAAACTATCCGCAATTGAAGTCCGATCAGAATTTCCGCGATCTGCAGGCGCAGCTCGAAGGCACGGAGAATCGCATCACCGTGGCGCGCAATCGCTACATCCAGGCGGTGCAGACCTACAATCTCGGCGATCCGCTCCTTCCCGGTCAATCTTGACGGCGATGATGTTCGGCTACAAGACCAAAGCCAACTTTGCCGTGGAGAACGAGGCGGCGATTTCCAAGCCGCCTTCGGTGGATTTCGCGCCGCCGCCGGCGCCGCGCCGCCGGCAGCTAGCCGCCGCCTCCGCCCGCAGCCTAAGATCCGTGACGGCGCTGTCCGCGCGTCGTCCGCCTCGGGGCAGGGCTGGTCCTGCTGCTCGGCTTCGCGCTCGCCGCGCGCAGATGTCGCCGTGCCGCCGCTCACCGCGCGAGTCACCGATCTCACCGGCACCCTGTCAGGCGGTGCGGTCGCGCGCATCGAGGCCAAGCTCGCGGACTCTCGAAGCCAAGAAAGGCAGTCAGATCGCCGTGCTCATCGTGCCGACGCACGCAGCCCGAGGAGATCGAACAATACGGGATCCGCGTCGCGGACGCGTGGAAGCTCGGCCGCAAGGGCGTCGACGATGGCGCGATTCTGATCGTGGCGAAGAACGATCGGCGCGTGCGCATCGAGGTGGGCTACGGCCTGGAAGGCGCGCTGCCGGATGCGATCGCCAACCGCATCATTGCCGAGACCGATCACGCCGCATTTCAAACTGGGCGACTACGACGGCGGCGTCGAAGCCGGCGTCGATCAGATGATTTCCGTGGTCAACGGCGAGCCGTTGCCGGAGCCCGACAGGAAATGGGAGCAGCACGGCGGCTTGGGCAATCTGTTGCCGCTGCTGCTGGTCGTGGTGTTCGTCGGCAGCGGCGTGCTGCGCGCGCATATTCGGCCGGCTGTTCGGATCGGTCGCCACCGGCGGTCTGGCCGGCGGCATCGCCTGGCTCTTGAGCCATGTGCTCCCCATCGGCGTGGGCGCCGGCGTGGTCGCGTTCCTGTTCGCGATGCTGCCGGGTCGGCTCGCGCGCGGGTGGTCGGCGCGGCAGCGGCTGGGGCGGGGGCTTGGGCGGTTTGGACGGCGGTCTTGGGCGGCTTTGGCGGCGGTTTCGGC
Organism: uncultured Gammaproteobacteria bacterium; assembly: GCA_963787695.1. Classification (GTDB taxonomy): domain Bacteria; phylum Pseudomonadota; class Gammaproteobacteria; order Steroidobacterales; family Steroidobacteraceae; genus Bog-1198. The sequence goes on along the minus strand of CAWBDX010000002.1, from coordinate 1,206,122 downwards.
GGTGGCGGTGGCGGCGGCGGATTCAGCGGCGGCGGCGGCGGCTTGCAGGGCGGCGGCGCCTCGGGTAGCTGGTGATGCAGATTCGGGCGCCTGATCCGGCACGCAACGGCGACGCATTGGCGCACGCGGATGCTGTTCCCGCAGGCCACGCTCGATGCCATCGAGCAGGCCATTGCCAGCGAGCGGAGCTGACGCATGCCGGCGAGATTCGCTTTGCCATCGAAACCGCGTTGACGCCGCTGCACATTCTGAACGATGTCACGCCGCGCGCCCGCGCGCTCGGAGGTGTTCTGCGCACCTGCGGGTGTGGGATACCGAGGCCAACAACGGCGTCCTGATCTATGTTCAGCTCGCGGATCGCACGGTCGAAATCGTCGCCGATCGGGGCTTTCAAGGGCGCGTCAGTCACGCCGAGTGGGAGGCGGTGTGCCGGCTGATGGAGGAGCATTTTCGTGCCGGCCGGTTCCAAGTCGGTTCGATCGCCGGCGTCGATGCCATCGGCAACCTGCTGGCGCGCCACTTTCCGCCAAGCTGTCCGGCCAGCGGCGATTCAGCACAATCAATTGCCTGATCGCCCGACTTTGCTGTAGATAGAGCCGATGTCCACTCAATTCATCGACTGTGTTTCGCAGGACCGCCTGGTTCGCCGTCTGCATCGGCGCAGTCGCGCTCGGCATCGCCGGATGCTCGTTGTTTCGCCCCGTGCCCAAGGAGCCGCCGCCGGTGGTCAAGGCATTGCCGCCGCCGAAGCCGGAGTTGCCCAAGCCGAAGGCCACGCATCACTTCGATGTCGATCCCGGCAGCGATATCGTGGGCTATGTGCAAAAAACCATCATCGGCAAAGACGACACGCTGCCCGACATCGCGCGGCGCTTCGATGTGGGCTACGAGGAAATCCTCACGGCAAATCCCGGCGTCGACCCCTGGCTGCCGGGCGTCGGGCGCGAGGTGGTGGTGCCCACGCAATTCGTGCTGCCGGCGGCGCCGCACGAAGGCGTCGTGGTGAACGTGGCCGCGATGCGCATTTTCTACTATCCGCCGCACAAGAAAGGCGAACCGCGAGACCGTCTACACGCATCCGATCGGCATCGGCAAGGTGGGCTGGAAGACTCCCGAAGGGCACGACCAAGATCGTCAGCCGCCAAAAGGATCCGGTTTGGGTGGTGCCGAAGTCGGTGCGCGAAGAACACGCCGAGAATGGCGAGCAGCTGCCCGGCGAAGGTGCCTGCGGGACCGGACAATCCGCTGGGCCATACGAGTTCCGCCTGGGCTGGCCGAGCTACCTGATTCACGGCACCAACAAGCCTTACGGCGTCGGCATGCGTTCGAGTCACGGCTGCATGCGCCTGTATCCGGAGGACATCGCGGTGTTTTTCGATCTGATTCCGATCGGCACCAAGGTCACCGTGGTCAATCAACCGTATCTTGTTCGGCTGGCGCGACGGCACGCTGTACCTGCAAGCCTATGCCGTCATGGAAGACGATTCGCGCAATTGGACCAAGGACCGCAAGCGCCTGCTCGCCAACCTGCTGCAGCCCGAAGCTGCGCGGCAAGATCGCCGCAGCACGACGATGAAATCGATTGGCAGCGGGTCGGCGATCTGGCGCACACGCCGCGCGCCGTGCCCGTGCCGGTGACCGGCGGCCACGACGGCGTCGATGCCGTCATTGCGCAATGCGTTGTGGTGGAAAACACCCTGCCCGAGGGTTCCAATTGGGACGGCCAGTCCGGCTTGCTGGTGGACGAAAAGACCTTCAATGAATTGCTCAACGGACGCGACAAGGCGCCGCCGTACGGCATCCGCAGTCGCAGACGCCTCGCGCCGCAGACGCAGGCTGCCGTGCACGCGTTGCGATTCCTGGCGGCGTCGCTGCGCCGTGTCGCGCTGTCAGTTGCGGCGGCGTCTCGCGCGCCGACTCGGCGGTCCCATCGATCCGGCGATTCGACTATCACTCCTTTGCCAATGTCGATCAGTTTCGAGCCACGCATTTGGACCTCGATCTGCGGGTCGATCTTCGAGCTCAAGACCATTACCGGCTCGGTCACGCTCGAATTCAAGCGCCTGGATCCGCGCGCGACGCAATTGGTGCTCGACACCAAGGGCCTGATGATCATCGGATGTGCAGCCAAAAGGCCACGGATGTCCTGGGCGCGACGGCCAAGAGTCAAACGATCTGGGTCAGCCGGCCGTTTCACTTGGAAAAACCGGATCCCATTCTCGGCAGCGCGCTGGTCATCGAACTGCCGCCGTCGAAGCAAGGCCAACGAAATCCATCAGGATCGACTACGAAACCACGCCGAGCCTCCTCGGCGCTGCAATGGCTGACGCCGAAGCAAACCGCCACGGCACAAACCCTTTCTGTACACCGAGTCGGAGCCCATCGGCGCGCGCACCTGGATCCCTCTGCAGGACACGCCGCAGGTGCGGGCCACTTACAAGGCCAAGATCCACACCGACTCGCGACTGCGCGCGGTCATGAGCGCGGAGAATGACCCGAAGGCGAAGCGCAACGGCGAGATACGCCTTTGTCATGCCGCAGGCCGTCCCGTCTTATCTGATCGCCTTGGCGGTCGGCGATCTGGAATTTCAAGGAAACCGGCCCGCGCACCGGCGTGTATGCGGAGAAGTCCATGATCAAGGCGGCCGCCAAGGAATTCGCGGATACCGAGTCCATGATCCAGGCCGGCGAGAAGTTGTTCGGACCCTATCGCTGGATCGCGCTACGACATCTTGGTGATGCCGCCGAGTTTTCCGGAAGGCGGCATGGAGAACCCGCGGCTGTCCTTCATCTCGCCCACCGTCATCGCGGGCGACAAGAGCCTGGTGTCGGTGATCGCGCATGAACTGGCGCACTCCTGGGCGGGAAATCTGGTGGGCAATGCGACCTGGCGCGATTTGTGGCTCAACGAGGGGTTCACCGACTATCTGGAAAGCCGCATCATGACCGCGGTATACGGCGAGCCGCGCGCCTCCATGGAAGCGGTGCTGGGGCTCAAATCCTTGCGCGACGACCTTGCGAAACTCAAACCCGCCGATCAAGTCCTTGCCATCGACCTGCGCGATCGCGATCCCGGCGATGGCGTTCAGCGAATATTCCCTATGAGAAGGGCCGGTTGTTCTTGAATTATCTCGACGCCAAATTCGGCCGCGAGCGCTTCGATCGCGTTCCTGCGCGGCTATTTCGATCACTTTGCATTCAAGAGCGTCACCAGCGAACAGTTCATCGCGTACCTGCAGGAGAATCTGCTCGATCGCTTTCCCGGCATCGTCACGCGCGCAGCAAGTCGAATGCCTGGGTTTTATGCCCGGGTATGCCGGCGGACGCGGTGCTGCCGTCACCGACGCTTTTCAGCCGGTGGACGAGGCGCGCGATGCGTGGCTCGCCGGCAAGCTGCCGGCGAAAGAAGTTCGGACGCGGACTGGGTGGCGCAGCAATGGCTGTACTTCCTCGACGGCATGCCCGCCACTTTGACGGCGGCGCAACTCGCCGACCTCGATAAGGCCTTCGGCTTGAGCAAAAGCCCGAACGCCGAGATCGGGCACAGCTGGTTCAAATTGGTGATCGGCAACAACTATCAGCCGAGCTTTCCGCGCCTCGAGGAGTACTTGAAGACCATCGGCCGCCGCAAGCTCGATCGTGCCGCTGTACGAAGCATTGATGAAAACGCCCGCCGGCGCGGCGGTGGCGAAGCGCGTGTTTGCCAAGGCGCGGCCGGGCTATCATCCGGAAACGGTCGCGGCCATCGAAGCCATCGTCGCGCCCAAAGAGGAGACGGCGAGCGAATCGATCAGCGAGTGGATGAAAGTGATGCTCGAGGAAATCGCGCGCAAGAAAGCCGAAGCGAGCAAGCGCGCGTCGAGAAGCGCAGCGCTCGAGGAGCAGCAGCGCCGCGAGAGCGAGCGCAATCGGACAAGCGGCGCGCCGCAGATGACGGGCACACGCGCGCGTGATCGATCGGTTGTGTTACAGTTCGCGCAGTTCACTGACGACTAAGAATTTGGTGACGCCGAGCAACTTAAGCGCTACAGGTCGCCGAAGAACGCGGCCCTGATCAATCCATCGCGCGTCTGGCTACGGCGCGCACCGCCTTCGTCGGCCGCACATTGCGCGGACCGGTCAACCGGCCGGTATTCATCAAGAGTTTCGCGGAATTCCAGCACGTATTCGGCGGCCTCTGGCAGCCCAGCCTCTTGGGCTATGCCGTCGAACAATTCTTCGACAACGGCGGCCGCGAGGCGCTCATCGTGCGCGTCGTCAATGGCGCGCGCTCGGCGACGCTGACCTTGAAGGCCGGTGCAGCAGGCTCTGCAGCTGCAGGCGCTGCGCCCCGGAACCCGCGAATTTTTGCGGGCCAGCGTCGACTTCGACAATATCGCGCCGGAAGAGCTCGAGCGTTTTCAATCTTACGGTGCAGCGCGTGCGCGCGCAGGGCACCGGGCAGGTCGAAGATCAGGAGATATTTCCAGCGCCTGTCGATATCGCGCACCGATGAACGCTATTTGCCGCAGCGCGATCGCGCAGTCCGCGCTGATTCGTGTGGTCGGGCGAAGTGCCGACGCAGCGGCCCGATCGAACCCTGGATCCCGCCAGCGGACTTGCCACCGCCTATGTGAATTCGAATTCGGACGGCGATGACGGCGCGCCGCTCACCGACTACGATTTGATCGGCTCGAGCCTGGACCGCACCGGCGTATTCGCGCTGCATCAGGCCGAATACTTCAATTTTTTGTGCATCCCGCCCTTGTCGCGCGATCAGGACGTGGGGCCGAGCGCGTTGTTGGTCGCGGCGCGCTATTGCAAGGAGCGCCGCGCGCTGCTGATCGTCGATCCGCCGTCCGCTGGCACACCGCGGATGATGCCTTGAGCGGCTTGCGCGATTGGAATTTCTCCAACGAAAACGCGCTGATGTATTTTCCGCGCGTGCTTGCGCACGACAAGCTGCGCGGCCATTTCGAATCCTTCGCGCCGTGCGGCGCGGTCGCCGGCATGCTGGCGCGCTACGATGAGGCGTCTCCGGTTTGGCTGCCCGCGGAACGCGAAGAAGCCGATCCTGCGCCCGGGATTCCGGCCCGCCTGCCTGGTCGGCGAGGATCGGCGCATGCGGCTGGCGGCCCTGGGCGTCAATACGCTGCAGGCGGTGCGGTCGGCCGCGCGCATCGGCGTGCGCCCGCGGACCCTGGCCGCGGGCTACAGCGGCGCAACGCCGACTGGCAGTACCTGGCGGCGCGCCGGCTGGCGCTGTTCATCTTCAACAGCATCGAACAGCGGCACGCGCTGGGTGGCCGCGGCGCATTCGCCTGGCGGAGGTTGCCGAGACCGTGACGCGCAGGTGCGCGCGTTCTTCGAGGACTGCACGAAGCGGGTGCCTTCGGCACGCGGCGGATGGAGGAGGCCTTTTTCGTCATTTGCGACGAGCGCGTCCAACCATCGGCCGTGAGCGGCGGTGAGTTCCAATTCGTGATCGGATTTGCGGCGAGCCGCGAGCATGAGTTTCACAGCTTTCGCATTTCGCATTCGGCGTCGGGCAGCAAGGTTCAGCCCGTCAGTCTCAATCGGCTCGAACTTTTCGCAGTACAGCCCGGCGGAACTCGAGTGGGTGGACAGCCTCGCGAGGAGCCTGTGCGGACAGTACCTAGCCAGGCGTACCAGTCAGCCGGTCGGCGCAGCGTCAGCCGCCAAGTCGTCTCTGCAGTTCCGACCGCCAGCGAGTTGGCGTTCGCGCTGCCGGCGGCCGGCCGGCGAGAGGCGCGGTATGGCCGGCAGCTCCTCGAGGGCGATGCGCGCGTATTCATAGCCGGCTTGGATCGCGCGGTCGAAGGCCTGCCAGTTGAGCAGGTCGATATTCGCGAGCGGCGGCTTCAGCAACACATCGGCGAGCTCGCGCTGCGCCCGCTCGCTCGCCGCGCTGTTGACCATGCCGGCGTGCATCAGGATCTGAAAAATATTGACGCGGCGTTCGCCGAAGCTGCGATCGGCGCCGACATCGCTGCCGATCACGAAGCCCGGCGCGTGGCCCTGCATGACATCGACCGGCAGATTGTTGATGGCGGCGCCATCGACCAGTACGCCGTCGCCGTGAAACACCGGCGGCATGACGCCGGGAATGGCGACCGAGGCGCGCAAGCGCGTGAGCCAGCCGACCTGAGCGATGCTCGAGCAGCCGGCCGGTGGTGAGATTGGCGCTGACGCAGAAATACGGCTAGCCGCAGATCCTCGATCAGCACGTCGCCGTACTCGCGCTCCAGCAGCCGCGAGACTTTGCGGCCGCGCGTCAGGGCGACGAACGGGAAGGTGTAGTCGTTGACCGGATTGGTGTCGACGAAGCTTCTGCGGTAGCGCAGCTGCATCTCCTCATCGCTCCAGCCCATCGCCACGCCGGCGGCGATGATGGCGCCGATGCTGGCGCCGCCGACGAAATCGATCGGTACCCTTGGCCTCGCGCAGCGCGCGAATGATGCCCAAGTGCGCAAAGCCGCGCGCGCCGCCGCCCGACAGCACCAATCCGACGCCGCGGCGGGTCAGCAGGCGCGCGACCCTGCCGAAATCGGCCGGCTCGACGATGTGATGATGCAGGGTGACGGGCAGAGTCTTCAGCCACGGCGCGGCGGAGCCGGCGTCGATGCCGCCCTGATGCAGCAGCGCCAGTTCGACGCGCGCGCCGCGCGCCATCGGCCGGCTTCGGCGATGCCGCTGGGCCACGGGCATCACACTGCCGCCGGCCGGTGCCGCCAATCAGAATCACGTCGGCCTGGCGGCAACACTGCCGGGTCCAGCCCGAGGCGGCCGGAATTCGCCACGTACACGACGTAGTCGTTGACCTCTTCGATGCGGTTGAACCAGGTCGGCCGTATGCGTGGTGGCGCGCGCATCCCACACCAGCTCGGTGCGGCCGGCTCTTGCTCAAGTTCATCCACCAAGCGCGTCGCCAAATCGGCCACATCGACTTCGATGCTGTTGGGCACGATGGCGAACACGCGCGCCCGCTTGGGTCTGTATTCCTGGCGGTTGCTGTGCCGCAGGCGCCGCGCGCAAAGCCGCGCCAGCGCCAGCGAAAAATGCGTGGATTGCGCCGCGATGCGATCCAGTTCCGCGTTCGGCAGCAGCAGCAGTTCGCTGTCGCGCAGCGCAACAACGGTGGCGCTGCGCTGCTGCTTCCAAGCAGCCAGCCGGCCTCGCCGACCAGCTCGCCGCGCTCGATCTCGGCGGTCAGGCCGGGCTTGTGCCGGCGTCTTGACGCCCAGCCGGCCGCTGGCGACCAGATATACTCCATCCGGATTGGAACCGGACTTCGAACAGCAAGCTGGCCGGCCGGCAGCGAGAAATGCACGGCAGCCGGCCGCCAGCGACTCGAGGCTGTCGGGATCCACGCCGGCAAGGTCGGCGCAATCGCGCAGCCAGTCGATGGCGCGTGCGCATTTCGTGCGCCGCGCTCGACTGTTCTTCATCCAATGCCATGCGTCTGTAGCGGCCGCGAAGGTGGCGTTTCTTGAGTCCATACCGTCAATACTGTGGTGTTTTCGCATGGCAAGGAAAGCGGCCCCTGGGGCGCCAAAATCACCGCCATGGCGGCGGTGGTGCCGCGACCTCGAGCTTGCGGCGTGGAATCGGTGGACTACCGCGGCCTGGACGATCCCGGCGCAGCGCGTCGAGAAGCTCATCGCCGTAGGCGCGCGAACTCAAAGGACCGCTCGTGCTGGTGGGTTCGAGCATGGGCGGCCATGTCGCCGCCGCCGCGGCGAGCCGGCTCGAGGCCGCGCGGCCTATTCTTGCTGGCGCCGGCCTTCTACATGCCGGGCTTCGAAGCATACACGCCGCAAGACGTCGCCGCGCCCACCGCCATCGTGCATGGCTGGCACGATGACATCGTGCCGGTCGAGAACAGCATCCGCTGGGCGCGCGAGCACCGGGCGGCGCTGCACATGCTCGATTCCGATCATCGGCTGGAAGATCAGATCGAGGCGATCTGCATCCTGCTGCGCGATTTCTTGACCGCGCTCTAAGGTCCTGCTGTCGCCGCGAGCTGCGTCGTGGACGGGGTTTCGCGGAGCCGGCTTCGAGCTGGAGCGGCACTTGCTCGGCGCGTTCAGTGGCGAGTTGCGCCATCGCCAGTTCGCGCAAGCTCTCGCCGAGCTGCTCGCCGCAGCGCCTGCCCATGGCGTCAAAGCCGGCCCCCAGCGAGGCCATGTAGGCGGACACATAGCGCTTGCCGGCGGTCGATTGCAGAAATGCCAGCAAGTGCTTGAAGTCGGCGTCGCTCAAGTCGCGATAGCCGTAGGCCAGGTAGCGGCGCATGGGCTCGCGCATGTTCTCTTCCAACGTCCGGCGGCTGGCTTCGCCGGATTTGCGAGCGCGCTGCTCGACAGGTCCGGGATCCATCCCGGAGCCGACCGCGGTGCCGACCGCCACGGCCGTACCCATGCTCAGGAAAATCTGCACCGTGGATTCGGCGGAGCGCTCGGCGCGCTCCAACTTCTCGAACAGGGCGTCGCGCTGCGGCGTGGAGGGAGCGGAGATGTCGCCGCTCATGACCTTGTCGCATCGCGCTTCGTCGAGCGTCGCCAGGGCGACATCCGCGGCCACCATGCGCTTGCCCAGATCGCTCGACAAGAAACGCTTCGGCTTTCTTCAACGTGTCGGCATCGAGATTTGCCGCGAACGCGCTCAAGCGCGGGCGCCTCGAAGACGTCGATGCGAAATGCCGCGCTTCGCGGCCGCAGTCACCGCCTGCAAGCTGCGAGTCGGTCAGCGGCGTCGAGGTGTTGCCCTGGAACAGCTGGCGAATATGTCGCCGGCATCGACACCCAACGAAGCGCGCACCTGTTCGCGAATGGCGGCATCCTGATAGAGCTGCGCCGCGGTGTCGATATCGACCGGCGGCACGCCGGCCTGAGACGACAACTGGCGAGACTCAGGAGGAATGCAAAGCGAAACATGTTGGTATTGTACACTCAAGCTGCCGAAGGGCCGGCATACCTGAGGTGCACATGGGTTACGTTAAATGTTCGACAATGGCGCTGTCGGTTATGTTCATCGGCAAGTTGCTCGCTCGCAAGAACCGCCGCCGCCGCCGAAGACCGTGTTCGATCCGCTGACGCAGCAGCTCGATAAGGCCCGTGACGTTCAAAAGACCGTGGATGAAAACGCGGAAAAAACCCGTCAAGCGATCGATGCTCAAGAACGCGGCGAGCCCACGCCCTAACCCGTAAGCGACCATGAATCCTCTTGTCGGCTTGGGCCAGGCGTGGCGCTGGAGCGTCCGCAAGATTTTGGGCCTGTGGGTGCGCGTCACCATCAAGCCCGAGGACGCGGTCGCGGCCATCGCGGCACGCCCGCGGCCGGTGTGCTATGTGCTGGAACGCGAGAGCCACACCGATCTCGCCGTGCTCAACAACGTCTGCGCAGAGCATAATCTGCCGCGGCCCGAGCGGCGCTTGATGATGGGCGAGCAGGCGCGCCGATCGCGCCTACTTCGAATTGACTGCGCCCCGAGCCTGTTCAGCAGACGCAATGCGGCGCGCGCGCCGCGCTACCTCGTGCAGCTGATCGCCGCGGCCGCGGCGCATCCGCAATTCGACGTCGATCTGGTGCCGGTGGCGATTTTCTGGGGCCGGGCGCCGCACAAGGAAGTCAGCTGGTGGCGCCTGCTGTTTACCGAAGACTGGATTTTGGTCGGGCGCTTTCGAAAATTCTTGAGCGTGATATTCAACGGCCGCAACACCCTGGTGTACTTCGGCGAGCCGATCCGCCTGCGCGATGTCATGGAGGACGGATTGAGCGAGCAGCGCAGCGTGCGGCGCGTGCTGCGCTCGCTGCGCACGATCCTGCGCGCGCAGCGCGCCTCGAGCATCGGCCCGGACCTCTCGCATCGCCGCACCATGGTGCTGCAGATCTTGAAGACCCAGGCGGTGCGCCAGGCGGTGCGCCACGAAATGCAGGCGCGCCAATTGCAGCGGCGCCCCGCGTTGCTGCTGGCGCGCAAGTATGCGCTGGAAATCGCCGCGAATTATTCCCAGGCCTTCGTCACTTTCATGGCCATGGCTGCTCGGCCGCTTGTGGAACCGGCTGTACGACGGCGTGGAATTCGAGCACGTCGAGAATTTGAGCGAGGTCGGCGACGGCGCCGAAATCATCTATGTTCCCTGCCATCGCAGCCACATGGATTATCTGCTGCTGTCGTACATCATCTATCGCAAGGGATTTGCGGTTCCGCACGTCGCCGCCGGCGCGAATCTCAACATGCCGCTGATCGGACGTTTCCTGCGCAAGGGCGGCGCGTTCTTCCTGCGCCGCAGCTTCAAGGGCGATGCGCTGTATCCGGTGGTGTTCGCCAAGTACCTCGGCTTCATGATGGCGCGCGGCCATCCGCTCGAATACTTCATCGAGGGCGGCCGCAGCCGCACCGGCCGGCTGCTCTCGCCGCGCACCGGCATGCTGTCGATGACGGTGCGCAGCTACCTGCGCGATCCGAAACGGCCGGTGGTGTTCATGCCGGTGTATTTCGGCTACGAGCGCATCGTCGAGGGCAGGACCTACATCGGCGAGCTGTCGGGCCAGCCGAAGCAAAAGGAAAGCGTTTTCGTCCTGCTCAAGTCGATTGTCTCGGTGCTGCGCAGCAAATTCGGCAAAGTCCACGTGAATCTGGGGCAGCCCATCGCGCTCGACGACGCTGCTGCAGAAGCACAATCCGCACTGGCGTCGCAGCCCGTGCCGAGGGCGAGGATTCGCGCGCCGGCTGGATCGGTGCAGGCGATCGCCGAGCTCGCCGTGCGCATCAACACGGAAATCAACGCGGCCGCCGCCGTGACGCCGATCAATCTGGTGGCCATGGCGATTCTGGCGACTCCGCGCCAGGCGCTGCCGGAAGTGGATCTGGTGCGCCAGGTCGAGCTGTATCAACGGCTGCTGCGCGATGCGCCGTACTCGCCGCTGGTGACCGTCACGCCGCGACAGCGGCCGAGCAAATGATGCCGCTACGCGGAAGCGCATGGGCATGCTGGAGCGCCAAAAGCATCCGCTCGGCGACATCATGCGCATGAGTGCGGAAAACGCGGTGCTCGCCACCTACTACCGCAACAACATCCTGCATTTGTTCGCGCATGCCCTCGCTGCTGGCGTGCGGCTTCGTGAGCAATGCGCGCATGCGCACGGCGGATATTCAACGCCTGGTGTGGCGCGTGTATCCGTACATTTCCGCGGAGCTGTTCCTGCGCTGGGACGAAGCGGCAAGTCGCGCGCGGTGGCGGACTCCTTGCTCGAGACCTTCGCGCGCCTCAATCTGCTGCAGGGCAACGCGGATCGCAGCGAGTGGCAGCGTCCGGCCCCGACCTCGCTCGAGGCGATCCGCCTGTCGCTGCTCGCGCAGGCAACCATTCAAACCATCGAGCGCTACTACCTGGCGATCGCGCTGTTGCTGCAGGCGGGCAGCGGGGCCATCACCCACGAAGCGCTCGAGGAGCGCTGCCACTTGATGGCGCAGCGCATGTCGGTGCTCTACGGGTTGAATTCGCCGGAATTCTTCGACAAGAGCCTGTTCCGCAATTTCATCGATCTGCTGCGCCGGCGCAACGTGATTCAAATGTCGCGAGGACGAGAAGCTGCTGTTCGGCGAGCCGCTGCTCGGCGTCGCCGCCGATGCCCAGCTGGTGCTGTCGGAGCAAATCGCCACAGCATCCTGCAGGTGACCCTGGGGCAGTGAGCGACCGCCTTCGACGCCGCGATCCAGGACAGGTCCTGACTAGTCCCAGCCCTGCCGCCCGCTGCTGCGATTTGGTGGCGCCGCGCCGCTTTTTCGATTCGATGCGCCGTTCCTGCGAGCCCTTGGTCGGGCGCGTCTTCTTGCGGATCTTCGGCTCGACCAGGGCGGCGCGGATCAGCGCCGCCAGGCGCTCGGCCGCCGCGCGGCGATTCTGCTCCTGGCTGCGTTCGCTGCGCGCCGTGAACAGGATGCTGCCGTCGTCGACGAGTTTCTGGCCGGCGATGGCGCGCAGCCGATTTCTGGCCGCCACCGGCAGGCTGGAATTGAGCGGCAGCAGAAACCGCAGCTGCACGGCGCTCGACACCTTGTTGACGTTCTGGCCGCCCGGGCCCGAAGCGCGGATGAATTTCCATTCCAGTTCCTCGTCGGGAATGACGATGTGCGGGGTGATCTCAGGGCATCGGCACTCGTCGAGCTCAGTCGAGTTCCGAGGCGGCGCTGCGCACGATGATTTCGCGCTGCGCCATCGGAATGGTGATTTGATGCTCCTTGAACAGGCGCCATATCGCGCGATTGACCTCCGAGCGCACATTGTTCACGCCTTCCTGCGGATCGGAAATCCAGAAGCGCAGTTCGAGCTCGATGCCGCTGTCGCTGAAGTGCATCAGCCGCGACACCGGCGCGCGGCTCGCGCAGCACGCGCGCCTGGCCTTCGCAGGCCGTCGAGCAGGACCTTGCAGCGCCAATTCCGGATCGTCGCGATAGCTCACGCGGATCGGCAGCTTCAGGCGGATGCGCGGATCGGTGTAGCTCCAATTGATCACGGCGTTGGAGATGAGCTGCTGATTGGGCACCAGCATCTCCACGCCGTCGCGATCGCGCACCACCACGTAGCGGCCGCGCAGCTCCTGCACCCAGCCGAAATTCTCGGTGCTGGTGCCGCTTGTCCCGACAGGCTGATGACATCGCCCGGCTTGATGGAGCGATCCATGAGCAGCACGAAGCCGCTGACGAAATTGGCGGCGATCGATTGCAAGCCGAAGCCCAATCCCAAGCCGATGGCGCCGGTGAGCACGGTCAGCGCGGTCAGATCGACGCCGGCGGCATTCAAGCCCATGAGAATGCTCAGGCCGATCAGAAACGCATTGGCGAATTTCGCGATGCCGATGCGCGTCGACATGCGCGACGTTGGTGAGTCTCTTCACGCGCCGTTCGACCCAGCGGCTGATCCAGGCGGCCACCAGCATGAACAGCGTCAGCGTGAACAGCAGCTTCAGCACCGACCAGACCGTGATGCGGCTCTTGCCGGCGGCGATGCCGATGCTGTCCAGCGTGGCGATGATGGGATCGAGCCAGCCCAGGTATTCGGCGGCAATCGCCAGCCAGATGAGCAGCGCGATCGCGCGTTTCCCAGTTTTGCATCCAGGATTTGTTGCCCAGGCTGGCGGCGAACAGCAGCACGGCGCATGCGCACCACGATGTACGCGCCGATCAGGCGCGCCGCGGCGCCCAGCATGGTGACGTCGAAGTGCGCCGCCAGCAGCGTGCTGCTGGCGAGCATGCACCAGAACCAGCGCCACGATGACGGGCGTCACCACGACGTTGCCCTGCGTGGCGAAATAGCTGCCACGACAGCGCCATCGGCGGCTTGTTCGCCTGGCGCTCGATTGCGCCGGCTCAGCTCCAGGCCGACCAGGCCGCCGAGCAGCAAGCACAGCGCCAGCACGCCGACTTCGATCAGCACGTTGCGCGTGGACAGAATATCGAAGAACGCCTGCGATGCGCAGCCAGATCTCGTTCATGCGTTCAGATCCGGAATGAGCTGGCTCTCGAGTCTCGCGATTTGATCCTTGAGCATCAGCTTGCGCCGCTTGAGTCGTTTCATTTGCAGCTCGTCCACTTTGAAGTCCATGGTGAGGCGGGAAATGACGTCGTCGAGATCGCGATGCTCGATGCGCAGCTGGCGCAGGCGCTCGATGTTCTTGAACAAATCGGTATTGACGTTGCTTTCTTCGTCACTCACGTGTTATAGACCGAAGCTGCGCCACACCGGCGTGACGCAATCCGGTAGCTTAAGGGAGCGGCCCAGGGGATTCCAAGCAGTTGCGGGCTGTGAAAGTCCGAGCCCACCGATCCGAATAGACCGAACTTCACGGCGAGCGCCGCGCAGGTATCGACATGCTGCGCGCCGTTGCCGCCGCGTCACCACTTCGAGCGCGGTGCCGCCCGCGGCGGCGAAATCGGCGAGCAGATGCCGGCGCGCGCCGGCCGAGAGGGCGTAGCGAGCAGGATGGGCGAGGGAGGCCACGCCGCCGGCGGCGCGAATCCAGCCGACCACCGATCTCGAGCGCGGGCCATTCCGCGGCGAATGTGCGCGGCTTTGCCCTTGCCCAAGTATTTGCGGAATGCCGCATCGTGCGGTGTCGACATGGCCGCCGGCCACCAGGGCCTCCGCGAGGTGAGCGCGCGTCGGCAATCCGGGATTGCTCTCCACGGCGGCCAGCAGTTCCGCGCCCGGCAGCCCCAATTTCTCGAGACGCGCGCAGATCTTGCGCATGCGCAGCCGCCGCAGCTCGCCCTGTGCGCGCAGCACGCCGCGCAGCTCGGGCGAGGCGGGATCGATCCACAAGCCCAGCACATGAATGGCCTGCGAACGCCAGGAGGCCGAGATCTCGACGCCCGGCACCAGTCTGCAAGCCCTGCTCGTCCGCCGCGCGCTGCGCCTCATCGAGGCCCGCGACGGTGTCGTGATCGGTGAGCGCCAGCACCTGAACGCCCGGCCGCGGCCGCGCGCGCAACCAGTTCGGCCGGGGCTCAAGGATCCATCGGAGCAATTCGAATGGGTGTGAAGGTCGATATTGAGCGACGTTCACGATGGGCTGCCCGCAAGTCCCACCGCCTCGAGCCGGTTTCCGGCGAGCACGATGAACCCCTGCGCGCGTTCGAAGCCGTCGTTGGTGTAGTCGAAGGTATAAGTGCGCAGCAGACGGCGTTTGCCCCGGGAGTCGCGGCTCAGGCGAAAGCCGGCGAAGGCGACGGTGCCGTCCAAGAACTGCACCACGGCGCGGGAGCAGGTGTCCTTGGCGATGCGGTTGGCAGCCTCTCGAGCATCCAGGGAAATCTGCCAGACCTTGTAGGCACCCGCCAGGGCGCCGGCAATGGCCACGAGCAGCAATGAAGTCGTCATCCATGGCCCGAAGCTTAACCCTTCGCGGTTGTCGAGCCTGCCGCCCTTGGTTTTTCGGACTTGACCCCCAAACTACAGCTCATAGGAGGCCTCAGCATATGACCAATGATCATGCAACCGTCGCTGGCCGTGCGCGTCGATCCCAATGAGATGGTGCGCTATGTGCACGATTTGATGACCGCGCCGCGCCGTCGCCAGCGGCCGATATGTCGATCGCCATCGCCCAGCGTCAATGGGGCGGCGATACGCCTCTGGCGCGCGCCGCGCACTTGCGCTGGAGCGCGCTCAACCGTGCCTTCGGCGATGCCCGGGTCAGTTCCTGGACCACTCCGCAACGACGCGATCAGATTCATGTGCCGGCAGCGCTCATCGCCGCGGCCGGGGTCGCCAAATTGACCATGGCCGAGGACGAAGTGGTATTCGATATTCCGACCTTGCTGGATGCCACGTTGGAATTGTGCGAACCGGTCGGGCACGCCTAGGCGACGGCTAAGCCGACGCTAGCTGGCAGACCTCGGATCGCTGAAGGCGACGAAGTCGCCGTTGATCAGGCTTTCGCGGCAGTTGTAGCGCAAGCGATGGCCGTCCATGCGGGTGACGTGGCCGCCGGCGGCCTCCAGCACCGCTTGTCCCGCCGCGGTGTCCCATTCCGAGGTGGCGCCGAAGCGCGGATACAGTTCCGCCTTGCCTTCCGCGAGCAGACAGAATTTCAGCGAGCTGCCCATGCCGCTCATGACGTGGGGCCCAAGCGCGCCAGGTACGCCGCCGTTTGCGGACTCGCATGCGAGCGGCTGCCGACCACGCGCACCGGCTGCTGCGGCGGCGACGGTGTGAATGGCGCGCGCTTCGCCGCCGCGTGCGCGCGCTGAATGCGCCGACGCCGGCGGCGCCCCAGTAGGTGAGTCCTTGCGCCGGCGCGGCACACCACGCCGAGCACCGGTTCATGCTCGCACGACCAGCGCGATGTTGATGGTGAATTCGCCGTTGCGCTTGACGAACTCGCGCGTGCCGTCGAGCGGATCGACCACCCATAGCTCGCGCCAGGTCTGGCGCTCCGCCCAGGGTGCCTGCGCCGATTCTTCGGACAGAATCGGAATCTCCGGCGTGATTCGCTTGAGTCCCTCGATGATGACCCGCTGCGATTCCAAGTCCGCCAGGGTCAGCGGCGAGTTGTCGTCCTTGTGCTGCACGGCGAATGCGCCGTCGTACACTTGCATGATGGCGGCGCCGGCGCGCTCGACGATGGGCATCAGGGCCTCGGCCAGAGCGGGAAGATCTCGCATCGAGGTATCATACGCAAATGCATGCATCGCTCTGCAGTCGACTGGCACGGCGTCGATACCGTGCTGCTCGACATGGACGGCACCTTGCTCGATCTGCGCTTCGACAATTGGTTTTGGCTGGACCTTGGTTCCCAGCCGCTATGCCGCCGCCAACGGCATCAGCGAGGCGGAAGCGCAGGCGCGCTTGGCGCCCAAGTTCAAGGATGTCGCGGGCACGCTGCAGTGGTATTGCATCGAGTATTGGACGCGCGAACTGAAGCTCGATATCCCTGCGCTGAAACGCGAGACGCTTGCCGCGCGTGGGATTCTTGCCGGGCGCGGAAGGGTTTCTGCGAAAATTGCGCGCCAGCGGCAAACGCGTGGTGCTGGTCACCAATGCGCATCCCACGACGCTTGCCATCAAGAACGAGCAGGTGGCGCTGACGCAGTACTTCGATGCGTGCTATTCCTCGCATCCCTTCGAAGCGCCGAAGGAGGATGCGGCGTTTTGGCCGCGGCTGGCGGCGCGCGAGCAATTCTCGAGGCAGCGCACCTTGTTCGTCGACGACAGCCTGAGGGTGCTCGAATGCGCTCGCGATTTTGGCATTGCGCATCTGCGCGCGGTGCGCCGGCCGGATAGCGGTGCGCCGCCGCAAGCTACCGGCAGACTTTGCGGCCATCGACGGCGTTGCCGAATTGCTGTAGGTGCCGAGCTCCTAAGAGCCTGCCGCGCCGGGATTCGGCGCGCCGCCGGCGGGACCGCCGCCGCCGCCGCGTCCACGGCGACGTCTGCGCCGGTTGGGATCCTTCGCCGGCGCAGTCGCCCGTTCCTGCCGCATTTCCGGAGTTCGGGGAGGAGGCTTGCGACCGGAGGTGCGTTCGAATGCGAGGGTCGGGAGCGGCGGACCGCGGCGCGGTGGGCCGCCGCTCGAGCGCCCGCCGCCGGATCGGTTCGGCCCGCCCGAACGGCCACCGCCGGAACGGCCGCCGCCGCCGCGGATTGTCCCTGCCGCGGCGCTCGTTCGCGCCACACGGCGGGCGGCGGCGCGGTGACGGCCGCCAGATCCACCGCTTCGATGGCGGCGCGCGGAATCTGGTGGCCGATGTAGCGTTCGATGTCGGGCAGCGAAATGGCGTATTCCTCGCAGCCGAAACTGATGGCATCGCCTTCGGCGCCGGCGCGCGCCGTGCGGCCGATGCGATGCACGTAGTCTTCCGCGTCGTTCGGCAGATCGAAATTGAACACGTGGCTCACGTCGGGAATGTGCAAGCCGCGCGAAGCCACGTCGGTGGCGATCAACACGGCGATGTCGCCGTTGTGAAAATCGCGCATCATTTTCAGGCGCTTGGTCTGCGGCACGTCGCCGGACAGGGCCTGTGCGACGAAGCCGTTGGCCGTCAGCGTGCGTTCGAGCACCTCGGCGATGCGCTTGGTATTCACGAACACCATGGTGCGGCGCGCATCGATGCGGCGCAGTAGGCCCATCAGCAGCGGGATCTTCTCCTCGGTCGAGGGGAAGTAGAGCACCTGCGTGACCCGGTCAACCGTCATCTTGTCCGGTTCGATGCGGATGAGCTCCGGATTGTTCATGTGCTCGTAGGCGAGCTCCATGACCCGATGCGACAGGGTGGCCGAAAACATCATGGTGAGGCGCAGCGTCGGATGCGGCATGCGGCGCAAAATGAAGCGGATGTCCTTGATAAAGCCGAGATCGAACATACGATCGGCTTCATCCAGGACCGCGACTTGGATGTGCCGCAGATCGAACACATGCTGCTTGAAATAGTCGATGATGCGGCCGGGTGTGCCGATGAGCACATCGACGCCTTCCTCGAGGATGCGCCGCTGCTTTTCGTAATCGACGCCGCCGAACACGATGGCGAGCTTCAAGCCGGTGTATTTGCCGATGCCTTGCGCGTCGGAATGAATTTGCACGGCGAGTTCGCGCGTCGGCGCGATGACGATGGCGCGCGGCGCATTGACCGGGCGGTTGGGCGCGCCGGGGTCGGTCAACAGGCGATTGAACAGCGCGATGAGAAATGCCGCGGTCTTGCCCGTGCCGGTTTGCGCCTGGCCCGCCACGTCGCGGCCGGCGAGGGCCACCGGCAGCGTTTGCGCCTGAATGGGCGTGGCAGCGGGTATAGCCCAGTTCGGCGATACCTCGCTTCACGGATTCGGGGATAGTTAAGGAATCAAAAGTAAGCTGACTGAGATGGGCGTCTGACATTTTCGCTTTGTGAATTGCAGAAACTTGCAAAATGATGGGGACCGGATAACAATATGGCCAATCCAGGAGCTGGTCTATCCGCTCCCATCAACCGTATCATCGGTACCCTTTTAAGGTAATCAAGACCGCTAAACCCGCTGTATTGTGCCCGAACGGCCGCGCATCGTCACTTCGCGCGTATTGCTTCGGGCTCTGGCTTCTCCCACAAATAACCCGCTCTTAACTTCATATGAATCTCCAAAAGGAGGTATATCCGCAGTGAGTAACCCAAGTATCGTTCACACCAGCGACGCCACGTTCGACAAGGACGTGCTGAAGTCCGACAAGCCCGTATTGCTGGATTTCTGGGCAGAATGGTGCGGTCCCTGCAAAATGATCGCGCCGATCCTCGATGAGATTGCCGATACAGTACAAAGACAAGATTCGCATCGCCAAGCTCAACATCGACGAAAATCCGGCCACACCCCCCCCAAATTCAATATCCGCGGCATCCCGACGCTGATCCTGTTCAAGAACGGCACCGTGGAGGCCCAGAAAGTCGGAGCAGTGACCAAGTCACAGCTCGCCGCTTTTCTGGACAGCAACCTGTGAGAGGCTACTTAGGAAATCAATCGCGCGGCGGCGCAAGGCGGCGGGCAGCAGGGCGGCGGCGGCAAGGGGGCGGCGGCCGTCGAATCGCTCCAATCGCGGCCCCGCAACGACAACCGCAACGGCAATACCAACGGCGGCCGGCCGATGCACGAAGACTACGGCGATTTGCCGGAGGGCGGCGATGACCTAGAGATCATTGCGCCGACGGATCTTGCGCGCAGCCGCAGCTCGATGAACCTGACGGAGCTCAAGAAGCG
Source organism: uncultured Gammaproteobacteria bacterium (assembly GCA_963787695.1). Lineage (GTDB taxonomy): Bacteria > Pseudomonadota > Gammaproteobacteria > Steroidobacterales > Steroidobacteraceae > Bog-1198. The sequence goes on along the minus strand of CAWBDX010000002.1, from coordinate 1,186,899 downwards.
CCCGATCAGCGATCTCGTCAAGCTGGCCGAGACCATGGGCCTCGAGAACATGGGCCGGTCGCGCAAGCAGGACATCATTTTCGGCGTGCTCAAGGCGCATGCGCGCAAGGGCGAGGACATTTACGGCGACGGCGTGCTGGAGATTCTGCAGGACGGCTTCGGCTTCCTGCGCTCTTCGGACTCGAGTTACCTGGCCGGGCCCGGACGACATCTATGTGTCGCCCGAGCCAGATCCGCCGCTTCAATCTGCGCACCGGCGATTCGATTTCCGGCTTGATCCGCCCGCCGAAGGACGGCGAGCGCTATTTCGCGCTGCTCAAGGTCGGCGAGATCAATTACGATTCGCCCGAGAGTTCGCGCGGCAAGGTGCTGTTCGAGAATCTGACGCCGCTGCATCCGACCGAGCGGCTGAAACTGGAACGCGGCAATGGCTCGACCGAGGACTTGACGGCGCGCGCCATTGATTTGGTCGCGCCCATCGGCAAGGGCCAACGCGGCCTGATCGTCTCGCCGCCGAAGGCCGGCAAGACCATGCTGCTGCAGAACATCGCCACCGCCGATCACCGCCAATCATCCCGAGGTGTACCTGATCGTGCTGCTCATCGACGAGCGGCCCGAAGAAGTGACCGAAATGGCGCGCACGGTGAAGGGCGAAGTGGTGTCTTCGACCTTCGATGAACCCGCCAGCCGCCACGTGCAAGTGGCCGAGATGGTGATCGAGAAGGCCAAGCGCCTGGTCGAGCACAAGAAAGACGTGGTCATTCTGCTCGATTCCATCACGCGTCTGGCGCGCGCCTACAACACCGTGGTGCCGAGTTCGGGCAAGGTGCTCACCGGCGGCGTGGATGCGAATGCGTTGCAGCGGCCGAAGCGCTTCTTCGGCGCGGCGCGCAACATCGAAGAGGGCGGCAGCCTGACCATTCTCGCCACCGCGCTGGTCGATACCGGTTCGAAGATGGACGACGTCATTTTCGAGGAGTTCAAGGGCACCGGTAATTCGGAAATCCATCTGGATCGCCGCATCTCCGAAAAGCGCGTGTTCCCGTCGATCAATATCAACCGTTCGGGCACGCGCAAGGAAGAACTCATCACCGAGCCTTCGGAGCTGTCCAAGATGTGGATTTTGCGCAAGCTCCTGCATCCGATGGACGAGCTGGCGGCGATCGAGTTCCTGCTCGACAAGATGAAAGACACCAAGACCAACGCGGATTTCTTCGACGCGATGAAGCGCTAGTGCGGCAGCTAAGTTCTCAGGAGTTAGTCATGGAGTGGTGGGCGTGGATTGCGGTCGGCGCCATACTTTTGGGTTCTGAGTTGGCTTTCGTCGATGCCCAGTTCTATCTGGTGTTCGTCGGCGCCTCCGCTCTGGTCGTGGGATTTCTGGATCTGGCGGGATTGCTGCCGGCCGTTTGGATGCAGTGGCTGTTGTTCGCGCGTCTTGGCCGCGTTCTCCATGGTTGACATTTCGGCGGCGGATCTACGAGCGCATGCGCCGCAAACTGCCCGCCATGAAGCAGGGGCCGGCCGGCGAAACCGTGGTGCTGCCCGCCGAACTGCAGCCGGGCGAATCCTGCCGGCTGGAGTACTGCGGCAGTTCCTGGAGCGCGGTCAACGGCGGGAAAGTCGCCATCGCTGCCGGGCAGCGCGCGCGCATCGACCGCGTCGATGGCCTGACGCTCGTTGTGCATGGCAGAAAACTCGTTGAACATGCATCCTTGGGCTACGCAGCCATCGTCATCGCCATATTGGTCGTCGTTGTGATTGCCAAGACCGCGACGGTGGTGCCGCAGCAGAGCGCCTTCGTGATCGAACACCTGGGCAAGTACAGCCGCACGCTGTCGGCCGGGTTTCATATTCTCGATGCCGTTCATGGAGCGGATCGCCTACCGAGCACAGCCTCAAGGAAATCGCGATCGATATCGCCGAGCAGATCTGCATCACCCGCGACAACGTGCAGGTCGGCGTCGACGCGGTGCTGTACATGCAGGTGATGGATCCGCATCTGGCCTCCTACGGCATCACCAACTATGGCTTTGCGATTTCGCAGCTGGCGCAAACCACCCTGCGCAGCGAAATCGGCAAGATCGAACTGGACCGCACCTTCGAGGCGCGCGGCCAGATCAATACCAATGTGGTGAGCGAATTGGACAAGGCCTCGTCCCCCTGGGGCGTCAAGGTGCTGCGCTACGAAATCAAGAACATCACGCCGCCGAAGGACGTGCTGTCGGCGATGGAGAAGCAGATGCGCGCCGAGCGCGAAAAGCGCGCGGTCATTCTCACCTCGGAAGGCGAGCGGGACGCCAAGATCAATGCCGCGGAAGGCGACAAGCAGCGCGTGATCAAGCAATCCGAAGCCAACAAGCAGCAGCAGATCAACGAGGCCGAGGGCCAGGCGCAGGCGATTCTCGCGGTCGCCACCGCGACGGCCGAGGGCTTGCGGCAGGTGGGCATCGCGCTGTCCGATCGCGGCGGCATCGAAGCCATGCAGCTGCGCATCGGCGAGGAGTACGTGAAGCAGTTCGGCAAGCTGGCGCAGGCCGGAACGACGCTGGTGGTGCCGGCGAATCTGACGGATCTTGCGTCCATCGTCACCATGGCGACCAGCATCGCGCGCAAGCCCCCGCGGGCGCGCCGCCGCCTGGCGGGCCGCCCGTCATTTCAAAGAGCTGAACGACATCAATGGCTGAGACGCGCACGGCCCATTCGATTGGGTTTCTTGAGTTTGTGGTGTTGGCGGCCGCGACCATGTCGACGCAGGCCATTCGCCATCGACGCCATGCTGCCGGCTTTCCCGACCATCGTCGAGCGCACTGCACGTCGCCAACCCGAATCACGGCCAATGGATCGTCACCGCCTACATGACGGGCCTGGGCGTGGGTCAGCTGTTCTGGGGCATGATTTCCGATCGATTCGGCCGGCGGCCGATCTTGCTCGGCGGCCTCGACGCTGTATGTCATTGCGGCGCTGCTGTGCAGTTTCACCGGCAGCTTCCATGCGCTGCTCGCCTGGCGCTTCGTGCATGGTCTCGCGGCGGCCTGCGTCACCGTGACGCGCTCGGTGATTCGCGACTTGTATTCCGGGCGGCAGATGGCGCGCGTCATGTCGCTGACCTTCGTGGTATTCCTGACGGTGCCGATTCATCGCGCCGAGCCTGGGGCAGCTGATCCTGCTTGTCGCCCCGTGGCGCTATATTTTCGTGGTGTTCGCGGCGTTTGCCGCGCTGGTCGCGGCGTGGGGCTTTCTGCGCCTGCCGGAAACGCTGCATCCCGAATATCGGCATGACGCTGACCCGCAATCCACATCGCTGAACGCGGCCCGGCTGGTGCTCGGCAACCGCACCTCGATTTGCTACACGCTGGCGATGATGGTGATGTTCGGAACCATCATGGCCTACGTCGGCATGGTGCAGCAGATTTTCTCCGAGGTATTTCACCGCGCCAGTCTGATGCCCAGCATGTTCGCGCTGTGTGCCATTTTCATGGGCATGGCGGCGTTCTTGAATTCGCGCATCGTCGAACGCTTGGGCATGCGGCTGATCTCGCATACCGCGCTGCTGGTGTTCATCGCCGTCACGGGGCTGCATGTTCTCATCGCGGTGCTTGGGCTGGAGCAGCTCTGGACCTTCGTGGTGCTGCAGTCGGCGACCATGGCGTGCTTTCAGCTTGTCGGTGTCCAATTTCGGCGCCATGGCGATGGAGCCGGTGGGCGTCGATCGCGGGGATCGCCGCATCGCTTGCAAGGCTTCGTCTCCACGTTCAGCGGCGCGTTGGTCGGGGCCTCTCATCGGCGGGCAGTTCAACGGCACCACCGTGCCGCTGGCGGCTGGGCGCGCTGTGCTGCGGGCTCGCGAGCCTCGGCTTTCGTGCTGCTGGCGGAGAAAGGCCGGCTGTTCCGGGCGCATCACATTCGAGCAGCGATCCGAAGATTCACGCACAGCGCGCGCATCGAAGGCGGCGAGCACGTGAACTGATCGACCGCCGCAGATGAGAACCATCACGGCGAGCCGCTACGTCACGCCATTGCGCGAGGGCGGCTCATTGCCCGCCATCGTCGAAGCGGACGATGAGGGCTTGTATGTGCTCAAGTTTCGCGGCGCAGGGCAGGGACCGAAAGCGCTGATTGCGGAGCTATTGGCCGGCGAAATCGGCCGGCTCGCGGGACTGCCCGTTGCCCGAGATCGTTTTCGTCGCAGCTGCCGCCGGATCTTGCGCGCACCGAGCCGGACGCGGAAATTCAAAGCCTCATCGGCGCCAGCGGCGGCTTGAATCTCGCCTTGGACTATCTGCCCGGTTCGGTTACCTTCGACCCGCTTGGTGTATCAGCCTGACGCCAGAGCTGGCTTCGGCGATCGTGTGGTTCGATGCCTTCGTTTGCAACGTCGATCGAACGGCGCGCAACGTCAATATGCTGATGTGGCATCGGCGCCTGTGGCTCATCGATCACGGCGCCGCTCTGTATTTTCATCACGCCTGGACCAACAGCGACCAGCCCGCGACCAACGCCGTTCCCGCTGATCAAGGATCATGTATTGTTGAAGTTTGCGAGCCTGATCGAGGAGGTCGGACGCCGAGTTGACGGCGCGTCTCACCATCGAACAAACTCGCCGCAATCATCGATCTGATCCCGGACTGCATGGCTCGCCTGCGATCCGGGATTCGACAGCACGTCCCAACAGCGGCAGGCGTATCTGGATTTCTTCAAGCGGCGGCTGCGCTCTTCGAATCATATTCGTGCAGGAGGCCGTGCATGCGCGATCTTCGCACCTATGACTATGCCGTCGTGCGGGTCGTTCCGCGCGTCGAGCGCGGCGAATTCGTGAATGCGGGGATCATTCTTTCCTGCGATGTCGAGCGGATACTCGAGTCTGCGATCGAGCTCGACGAAGCCGCGCTGCTGGCGCTCGATCCACGGGTGGATCTCGATCTGGTCAGAAGTTCGCTGGCGGCCATTGCGCAGATCTGCGCGGGCGGCGAGGGCGCGGGAGAGATCGGCAAGCTGTCCGCGCGCGAGCGGTTTCATTGGCTGGTTGCGCCGAAAAGCACGATCGTGCAAACCTCGCCGGTACACACCGGACAGTGCGCCGACCCCGCCGCGGCACTCGAGCATCTGCTGCAGACCATGGTGCGGCGCTGACTAGTTGCGGGCGCGCTCATTCGCGCGATGGCCGTAGCTAAAGACGCGCGTAATTTTCCAATCGCCGCCCTGATTGCGCCACACGATCACAAAGTCCGCCAGACCCTCGCAGTCGCGAGACTTGAGCTGACAAAATCGATGGCTGCCCAATTCGATGGCGCCGAAATCCTTGACGGGGAATATTCTCAGGCTGCCTGGAACGAGTTCACGCCGGAAATGTCCGCAGACATTTTTTCTGGTGTTGGCAATCATCTGTTCGCGCGTCCAGGTAACTCCGCCGGTGTCGTGATAAAACTCGACATCCGGTGCGAAATAACCGGCGTGCTTTTCCAGCTGACCCGCAGCGCCGCAATTGTTGAATGCGGCGAATACTTCAGCGTCGAGTGCCCCCACCGTTTCGAACAGCGGGTCCTTGGCAGAGGCGAAGCAAGCGGCGCCCATCACCACGGCAGCCAGCATCGTCAGCGCCGCGAGCGGCAAGACTTTAGGGGCTAAAAAACGCATTCAGCTCCTTGCCGGAAGCCGCGTCGCTGAATCCATCGAACTTTCCTTGTTCGATGATGAGCTGGGCCGCGCGCATGAATCCGCCCCAGGCTGCGCGTGCGAGCGCGCCGCCGACGCTGATGCGCCGCACTCCGAGTGCCGCTATCTGCGCCACCGTAAGATCGGCGCCGAAACCCACCAGCAAATTTAGCGGTTGCGGCGCCACGGCGGCGACCGCGGCAGCGATGTGATCCGCCGAGCGTATGCCCGGCGCATACAGGCAGTCGGCGCCGGCGTTTGCGTAGGCTTTGAGCCGCGCAATCGTCAGTTCTATGTTGGGCTGTCCATGCAGGAAACCTTCGGCGCGACCGACCAACAACGTATCGCCGCCGGCCTTATCGATTGCCTGGCGCGCCGCGCGCAGCCGCTCGACCGCGATATCGATTTCATACAAGGGCCTGGCTGGATCGCCGGTCGAATCCTCGATCGACAGTCCCGCCACACCGGTTTCCACGGCCAGCCGCACGCTGTCGGCGACCCCGGCGGCATCCGGGGCGAAACCACTTTCGAAGTCGGCGTTGATGGGTAAGTCCGTCGCTTCGACCATCTCGGTAAGATGATCCAGCACCCGATCCCGGGACATGGCGCCGTCGCGGTGTCCATGCGACCACGCGAAGCCGGAGCTGGTGGTGGCCAGTGCCTTGAAACCGATGCGCTGCAGATAGCGGGCGCTGCCCACATCCCACGGATTCGGAATGACGAAACAGCCGCCCTCGTGCAAACGATGAAATGCACGGCGTTTATCGGCGATGCTGGGACGAACATGCGGCATGAGGAAATTCCTGCGTATTTAATGGAGCGGCGGGTGGGGGTCGACCAAACCACCCAACGCTATTTTCAGAGGATCAAGCCAAGGCTCGAAGTGGCGCCACTGGTCGATGGCGTTTGAATAGATGGGCAGTCGGACTTGCTCCGAGCTGACGGTCTGTGCGACCCGTCGATTCTCATAGAATTTGAGACATTCGGCGTCGAACGGCAATTGGCAATAGTCCAGTAGTCGGCGCACTTCATTCTCCGTGTCGGCGACCAATCGTTCGTAATGAACCCGATAGACGCGGCCGGGCAACGCGCTGTCGAAGTGATCCATCAGATCCACATAGTCCCGGTAGTACAGCCCAAGTTCCGTCAAATTGTATGCGAAGTTCATGCCCGGATTGAATAGCTGCTTATAACAGGAGAACCCACACCCCAAGGGATGACGCCTCGAGTCGATGATTGCCGCGCGTGGAAACATCAGCAGGATGAGCCCGAGGTTTACGAAATTGCTCAGCATTTTATCGACGAAACGCGGCTTGCCTGAAAACCGCGACGCCCGCGTTGCCGAAAGATATCGTGCCGCGAGACCGGCAACCTCGTCTTTTCCGAGTAATGCCAGACTTTCCGGATAATTCGCCGCGGATTCCGCGGACCGCGATGCCAATTCTCGCGCCATCGTCGGGATATCTGCCAGCTCGCGTGTGCCCTCGACTTGCGAATGGCTCGCGAGTATTTGCTCTATCAACGTCGAACCGGACCGCGGTAGGCCGACTATGAAGATCGGATCGGCCGCGGGTTCCCCCCAATCGCGGCGCTCGGAAAAAAAGCGGCCGGTATAGGCTGCTTTGGACCGCTGTACAAAGGCCGTCATCGCGTTCGCATCGTAGGTGAATGCGGCGCGTGCCCGGGCATTGCCGCGCGCATAATGTTCGAATGCTGCGGCGAACTGCCGCCGATCCTCCAAGGCTTGTCCCAGCGCGAACTCTAGGTAAGTAACCTCGGATTCCGGTGTTGACGCGGCTGCCAGCTGCCTTTGCATGTTTTGCGTATCTTGCGCGGAGAAGCGGAAAGTCTTGAGGTTTGACAGCGTCCAATAGGCTTCGCCGTATCCTGGCCGCAGCTCGATGGCGCGTTGGTACGCCTCGATGGCCTTTAGCGGGTTGCCGATGAAACGCTGCTGGTTGCCGGCGATCAACCAAAAATCAGGATTGTCCGGTTGCTCGGCGATGAGTCCTAAGATGATGGCAAGTCCTTCAGCGTGGCGTTCAGCAAGCCGCAGCGCCTCGGCCTTGAGAATGAGGAAGGCAGCGCTGCGCGGTTGCCCCTGCAGCAGCCGCTCGATCAGCGGCAGCGATTCCTCGATTCGCCCAAGACGAATCAACAGCCGCGTCAGCTCCTCGCGCGCCGTCGTGTCGCAGGGCTCGAGCTGCAACACCCGGCTCAATGACGCTTCGGCCGCGGCTTCGTCGCCCCGTTGCGCGGCAATCGAAGCCAAAAGGCGCAGCGCCGCGACATCGTGGGGCGCATCGCGCAATCGTTGGTTGACCACCGATTGGGCGGCAACCAAGCGTTTCGCATGGAAGGCGAGATAGGCGTCCGTCAGCGCCGGCGGGTCGGGGGTGAGGCGGCAATATGCCAGGTACGCAGCATCGGCGGATGGCGCATCCCCATTCAGCAATCGTTGCGCTGACAGCGCGTGCCACGCTTCGGCGAGACTGGAGTCAAGCTCGACGGCGCGCTCAAGTGCCGCCCTTGCCTCGCCGTTGCGGCCGCATGCCGCATAGGTACGGCCGAGTTCTAGTTGAATAAGCGCCGATGTCGCATGCATGAGGGCCAGCGACTCGACCACGCCCACGGCGCTCGCCGAGTCACCGAGGCGCCGGCGCGCAGCGGCAAACAGCAGACTCGCGGCATCGTGGCCCGGGTCATTCGCAAGAATTGCGCCGGCTTGGCGCGCAGCGGCGGCGGGGTCCTTCTCGAGCAGCATCGATGCGCGCATGAGCTCAAGATCGACTGAGGCACTCAATGTCAAACACCCCCGCTATTAACCGACAGCTCAGTATCGACTCGCGCGCCGTACAAGACAACCAGGGCGATATACAAAGCCGCGCGCCGCGTTGTACCTTAGCCTCGGCAATCGGCCGAATCGGTTGGCGCCGCCGGCTCAATAACATTCTTAGGAAAATCAATGAAAGAAATCATCGGTGCATGCTTGCTCGCATGCGTAGGCCTGGCACCCGCGGTGGCGCAAAACGTCGAGGGTCTGGTCGGCGACCAGCTTTCTGGGCTGGTCAGCACCTACCAGGGAATACACGCCCATCCGGAGTTATCTCATCGGGAAGAACACACCTCGGCGCTATTGGCGGCCGAACTGCGCAAGTCCGGCTATACCGTTACCGAGCGGGTTGGCAAATATCCGGACGGCACACAGGCGTATGGGGTGGTCGCGATACTGCAGAATGGGGCAGGGCCGAAGCTGCTGATTCGTACCGACATGGACGCGCTTCCCATCGTGGAGGAAACCGGTGTGTCCTATGCCAGTCACCTCAAGAGCAAGAATGCCGCCGGTCAGGAAGTCGGGGTGATGCACGCCTGCGGCCACGACGTGCATGTGACCACGATGATCGGTACGGCACGCGTGCTTGCGGCGACGAAATCGAAGTGGCATGGCACCGTGATGCTGATCGGCCAGCCGTCGGAGGAAACGATCGACGGGGCCAAGGCGATGCTGGCGGACCATTTGTACGAGCGTTTCGGCGCTCCAGATCTCGCGATTGCGCTGCACGATACCAACACACGCGCCGCGGGTACGGTTTCGCTCGCCAGCGGCCCGGCGCTGGCGGGCTCGACCTCCGTCGATGTGCTGATTCGCGGAATCGGCGGCCACGGCGCGGAGCCGCAAGTCACCAAGGATCCCATCGTCATCGCGGGCGAGTTCATCGTGCAGCTGCAAACCGTCGTCAGCCGCCAGGAAAATCCCCGCGAGCCTTCGGTCGTGACCATCGGCGACATTCACGGTGGAACCAAACGCAACATCATTCCCTACGAAGTGAAGATGGAAATCACCGCTCGCACCTTCAGCGACAGGTCTCGTCAAATCGTCGTCGACGGGATCCGCCGCACCGCCCAGGGCGTGGCGCTGTCAGCGGGCGTGCCCGACAATCTGGCGCCCATTGTCACCGTGCTCGACGCCGAATCCACACCGGTGATGTACAACGACCCGGCGCTGGCGGCGCGCGTGAAAAGCGCCCTGGTCAATACGCTGGGCGCGGGCAACGTTTTCGACGACGGCCCGGCCATGGCGAGCGAGGATTTCGGCGTGTTCGGGCTCGAGGGCCATAAAATTCCGACCGTGATGTTCGGCTTAGGCGCGATGGATCCCACCAAGTTTGCGGAAGCGGAGGCGGCCGGAAAAACTCTGCCGGGTCCCCACACCAGCTTGTTTCAGCCCAGTCCTGAGCCGACACTGCGTACCGGGGTGACCGCCATGTCCTCGGTGGCGATCGCGCTGCTGCAGCATTGATCCTTGAGACCCGCGGGTTTTGCGATCCCTTATGGTGGCGATCCGGGATCTGATTTTGCCGCGACCACGGCCCCAAGGCTTGCCCGCGAAACCCATCCGCTGCGGCCGGTTCTCGTCCGCACGAGCACGAAGCTCTCATGCTCCGCCACCATGCTCACGGTCTCAGCCTCCGGCAGCACAAATAGCGTATCGCCCATGGGGACCGGCGATACACGCACCGGAGTCGCGCCCGTGATCACGACACCTTCATGTAGTTTCGGCCATAGGACGATGCCGTTACAAACGGGCACGCCAATCAGGGCGATGCCTACGCCCGCGGCCGCGAGACGAATCAATCGATATCGGGAAACTATTCGCCCGGCGAGCAGGCTCGCCCCCAATAGGCCTAAGCCGATGACGCCCAGCCACGATAGAACTACAGGGCTCGCGACTCTCACGGCGCGGTCGAACCAACTCCGCGGTTCGGGCGCGAGCCGCAACGAGTCGCGAACGTGGCGCAGATTCGCGTCGATGTCGGAGTCATTCGGCGCGAGCAAACTCGCGCGCTCATAGTTGAGAACTGCCATGCCCGGCTTTCCGGCGCGAGCGTATGAGTTTGCCAGGTTATATAGGCCGGCGGCGGAATCGCCGACCTCTGCGGGCTCGGCGCGAGCCTGGCATCCGGCAAGCGTCAGGGCGAACATAAACGCGGCCAACTGTGTACGGACGATCATGGCGTCGCCTTTTCGGCCAGCAGCTGCCGGCGCACAATTTGCATCCATCGCGCAAAGTCCGTGGCGTGAAGATCATGGCCGGAATATTTGGCTTCATCCGCAATGGCGAACAGCCGCGGAATGTCTTGGTCTTTGTTGCCGATTCTGGCATCCACTTCCGCGCTGGTTACTTGGTCGGGTGCCAGCTGCCAGCGGGCGGCCAGAGCCTGCTGCATGGCGGCCCGTGCCCAATGGAAGAATCGCGCAGGATCGTCGCTCCGTGCCGCGTCTTCCATTTGAGCGAGCACGCGCTTGGTCGCCTTCGATAGGCGGCGGCCGCGCACCGGCATTTTCCGCTCCCGCTGCCTCCGTCCGGTAATCATCCAGGCGCCGGTAAATGCCAGCGCCAGTATCGAGGGGATGGCCAGAAACCGCGGCTGAAGGTAAAGAGGTATTAGAGAACTCGCGAGTCTTCCAACGACGACATGATCGGGCCGGAATCCGGCGATGTACGTGCTCTCCGGGGCGGCGGAGCCGCTCGCAGAGACCTGTTGCGCCGTGAGCGCGCTGTCCGCCAAGGACGGGGCAATCGTCACGCCGAGCGGGGCGCTGCGGGCCGTTTCATAGCGCCGTGCAATGGGGTCAAAATAGCTGAAAGCCAGCGCCGGAATAATTTGCTTGCCGGGCTTCAATGCGATGAGCGGCTGCTCGAAGGTTTTCTCGCCCTTGTGACCGTCTGTTTCGCTCGGATTGAACGACGATTTCGGCGGGTAGGTCTTCCAATGATCAACGTGCTCGAGCATGGCACTGTCGACACGATCGAAATTGCCGGAGCCCGTCACGTGCATGCGCAAAGTAAGCGGCTCGCCTGCCTCCGCTGCGGCAGGCGAAATGTCGCTCGCGATTTCAAACGTACCGACGGCGCCGTGAAAGTCCGCCGGGCGCCCCTCCGTGGGCAGCGCCAATACCGTCAATTCGACCGCTGGGCTCGCAGCGTTGATGTCCTTGGGCGACGGTCGCGACCAAAGAAATTTCGCAAGAAGGGGTCGCCAAATTCATCGTCGAGCAAGGAGTCCTTTCGCGGTTGGGTTCTCACTCTCACGGTGAGTGGCACTTCGGCCGAGAGCGAGAAAACGCCCGGCTTAACCGACCGCAAGGTACGCTGTGCCATGTGAACAATACGAAGCGCTGGCCGGCAAGGATCTTTTCACTTCGTCGGGTGGAGCGAGAGAGATTGTTGAGTGTGAAGTCGTCGCTCGTGCAGCTTCGGCAGGCCATTCAGCGAACTCACGAATCCGGCGCGCATACCCACGTCAATTTCGATCGGCACGCTTTCGCCAACATAGACCTCGCGTTTGGGTACGCTCAACCGAACAAAGGCGGAACCGTCCTCAGTCAAATGAATGCCGTTGGGCATCGTTGCGCCCGTAAGAATGGGCGGCACAACTTGCGGGCCGGCATTCCGGGGTACGAAGTAACTGCCGGCGGCGCGCTCGGCATTTACCTGCAGTACCAGGGGCGGAGATTTTGGCGTGATTCCTGGAATGCTGAAAATTCCCGCCATTTGCGGCGTGACGCGCACCACGATCGATACCGTTGGCAGCGCCGTGCCGTTGACGAACTCGAACTGACGCGAGCGGCGGATGACCTGAAAATCCAATCCGGCAACCTCCGGCAATGCGATTGATTCTGATTCGTTGCCCAAGTTCGTGATCGTGACCTGCGCCGACTCTCCCATGGTGATTTGCGCCGGCTCGATGGTTGCGTACACCAATGGAACATCGGCCAGGGCGGCCGGAGTCGCCAGCGAGATATGCGGTGATCACCGCGATCAGCCAGCCGCTGCTCATGCGATGCATTTTCATTACCAATTCTTGAACGGCTTTTCCGGCGGATCGAAGCCTCGCGCCGCGCAATGGGCGCGCCGAGAGCATGTCGCTCATCTCCCTTCGCGGAATCGAGGAGTTCGCGGGCTTCTTCGCGGCTCATCTGACCGGGCGGGCGCTGATTATCAGCAGTCCCCTCTGCCTCATCCCCCGCCTGCGGCTGCGTTGGCAGCGCTCGGTGGTTGCCCTGCGCCTGGCGAGGGCTGTCCCTCCTTTGATACCGCGGCCGGCGGCTGCGATGGTTGGCTGCCCCTGCTGAGGCGTCGCTATTTTCCGTGTTGTGTGGCTGAGTTGGGTGGCTGCCTTGCCCTGTCCTCCGCCCTTGTTCGGTTGATTCGGGCTGCTGATTCGGATTCTGATTCTGGTTCTGGTTCTGATTTTGATCCGGGTTCTGCTGCTGCTTGAGTGCATCGATCTTGCGCTTGACCAGATCGCGGTTGAACTTGCTATCCGCATCGTCGGCGCGCAGCTGCAGCGCCGTCTCATAGGCCTTCACGGCCTCGGTCCATTTTTGCAGGGTTTCCTGCGGAGCGGACTGTTCGGTCTTCTGTCCCGCGCGATACAGGGTATTGCCCAGGTTGTAATAAGCGTCCTGTTGGTCGGCCAGGCGCTTAAGATCGCTCGATGGCGCGTGGGTGATCGATTGCTGGAAAGCCTGCGCCGCTTGCGGGAACTGGCCCGCCCGGTACGCGGCGGTGCCGGTGTTGAATTCCTGCAGCGGGTTCTTCGGCTCGCCGGGTGCCGCCGTTGCAGCGGTGCTTGCATCGCCCGAGTTGACATCTGGCCGACGCGCATCGGGTGGCATCGGCCACGCCGCCATGAGCATCAGGCCAATGATCGCCACGACTGCGTGGGCTCGTGCAGCGCTGCCGCGGCGGCGCGTTGCCGATCAGAAGGCTGGCCAGCAGCAGCCCCAGAGATGCCGCCAACGGCCATTGATAGCGCTCGGTATAGATTTTCTGCTGCCGGAAGGCGAGCTCGTGCTTCTGCACGGAGCCGAAAATCGTCTTGAAAATAGCATCGAGCCCCTCGCCCTGAGTCGCCGAGCGGTGCATAGATTCCGCCGGTTGCCGCGGCGATGGCTTTCAACGCGGGCTCATCCAGCCGCGACTTTACGAACGCTCCGCTGTCGTCCTTCACAAATCCGCCGCCCATAGTCCGGCGCGACGGGATGAGGTCGCCCGCGCGCCGTTCCCACACCCACGGTGTAGATTTTGAGCCCGTCCTGTTTGCGCCGCTGTTCGAGCCGCAGCCAACGCGTCTGCCCTCGAGGTCCTCGCCGTCAGTCACCAGGATCAGTATTTTATCGCTGCCCGGCCGGCGGCGCAGCGCCGCCTGCGCTGCGCGAATGGCGCTCGAGATATTGGTGCCGCCGCGCGGAATCGTGTTGGTGTCGATCGCGCTCAGGGACTCGTGAAACGCGCCATAGTCGAGCGTGATCGGGCACACCAGAAAGGCCGCGCCCGCAAATGCCACGATGCCCACGGCGTCGCCATCCAGCTGGCTTGCAAAGTCATCGATCGCGAGTTTCGCCCGCGTCAGCCGATCGGGCTTCACATCGGGCGTCAACATGCTGCGCGAGGTGTCGATCGCGAACATGATTTCGTTGCCGCGGCGGCTGACTTGTTCCCAGCGATACCCGACTAACGGGCCGGCAAGCGCCGCAAACAGACAAATGCCAGCGCCGCCAGAACAGGCCCGCGCTGTACGCGGCGCTTGCCAAGGGATATCGACCGAGTCAATTGACGCCGCAGGTGCGCCGAGACGAACCTGGCCAGCGCGGCGTGTTGGCGGGCATCGTAGCGGTGCGCCACATCCAAGACCACCAGAACCCCGCAACAGAGTCCCGCCGGCAGCCACCAAGGGTTGGTGAATCTCACGGCAATCTCCGCAATCGAGTGTGCTGCAGGAGCCAGCCCCAATCCAAGAATGGCCAGCGCTGGAATCAACGCCCAGGGGTACAGTTCTTCGACGTGCTCGAATTTCTGCACGGTTTGCGCTGATTTCTCGAATCGATTGATCTGCTCGTAGATCTTCTGCAGCGAATCCGTGTCGGTCGCCCGGTAAAACTTACCGCCGGTCTCGTCGGCGATTGCCTGAAGGGTCTTCTCGTCCACATCCACTTTGGCCATGATCAGGTGCAGGTGTCCGGCTTCGTCCTTGACCGGAATCGGCGCCTTGCCGCGCACGCCGACAGCCGATCGTATATATCTTGACGCCCAAGGCTCTTGGCCGCCTCGGCCGCGGCGAGGGGCGAGATTTTGCCGGCGTTGTTCACGCCGTCGGTGAGCAGAATGACCACCTTCGATTTCGCCGCGGTCGATGCGCAGGCGGTTGACGCTGGCGGCGATCGCCGAGCCGATCGCCGTGCCGTCGTCGACGGCGATGCGACGCTGACGCGCTCGAGATTTTGCTGCAGCCAATCATGATCGAGGGTGATCGGACTGACCAAGTAGGGGCGCCCGGCGAATGCAATGAGACCGATGCGATCGTTGGGCCGCTCCTCGATGAACTTCGAGACCACCGACTTGACCACCTCGATGCGATTGACGCGCCGGTTGTCGATCGTGAAATCCAGCGCCTGCATCGAACCGGAGACATCGAGTCCCAGCACGATATCGATGCCGTTGGCGGTCACTTCGGTGCGGCTGTGATCGCGCTGCGGACGCGCCAGCCCGACGATCATCAGCACGCCGGCGAGGATCGGGAGACAGCCATACCCAGCGACCGACCGGCTGCGGCTGCTGCGGGCCACTTCTCGGGCCAGACCGACGTCGGAATATTCGATGGCGGCGACGGGGCCGCGCCGCCCGCGCCACAGCATCACCAGCGGCAGCAGCGCCAGCAGCCAAAGCCACTCAGGTTGAAGGAAGCGAATCATGCGCTCTCCGCGCGGAGGTCGCTGCGTGTGCGCTTCCTCGGGCTGTGGCCGTTGCGAGCACGAAAGTGCGGGCACTTTGGTGCAGCGATTCCATGTTCTGCAGGCGTGAGCGACATGCCCGCCGAATTTGACGAGATCGCACTGATGGAGAAATTCCGCCAGCAACGCGCGATGGCGCGCCAGCGATGCGTGGGAGGATTCGAGCAGATCGTGCAGAAATTCTTCGGTGGTTCGGCGTGTCGCGGTGACGCGAATCCTATGTTCGATGTAGCTGCGAACGATGTCGGAGACCGCGATGGAGAACTCGCGGCGCTCGAGGGCGCATCAGCGCGCGAATGTCCTCGAGGCGCTGCAGGGCAAGTTCGCATAGGTGAGAGGGCAGGCGGGGCGTTGCCGGCGGCGCTGCCAGCGCCAAGCGCCATAGCGCGCCGAGCGCGAGCAGGACTCCGCCGGCACAAGCCGACGGCAACAGCCACGTCGGGCAGGACAAATTTTGGTCCGCGGATATCGCGAATATCCTGCGCCGATCGGTCGATTCTGCGCTGCGCCGTGGACGACCCGCCTGAAGCTCCCTGGCGGCATGGCCGCGCCGCACAAGGCGGCGGCCACGAAAGCCGCCGACACGCCGGCTCGTACTGCGCCACGCATGCTTGCAGAGGCGTGCCGGCTCATGCGCGCCTGCGCTCCCGGGTTTTGAAGAACCGCTGCAGCGCGGGCATGTAAGGTGAGTCGGTCTGCAGCTGCAGGGTGTCGACGCCCTCCGACCGAAAGTCGCTCACCAGCCGGCGGCCACGTTCCGACGGCATTGCTCTTTGAAGCGCTTGCGGACGGCGGAGCTTGCGGTGTCGAGCTCGACGACTTCGCCGGTTTCCGCGTCCTCCAGAGCAAGAATTCCCACGTCGGGCAGTTCCTTCTCGCGCGGGTCCTCGACGTGCACGGCGATGAGATCGTGGCGGCGATTCGTTTGCCGCATGGCGCGGCGCAGTTCCGCGCGCGCGGTCGCCGGATTCTCCGGCGATTCGAAATCCGAAATCAGAAACACGATCGCGCGCCGGTGCAGAACATGATTGACGACATCGAGCGCCTTGACGATGTCGGTGCCGGTCCCCTCGGGTTCGTGGTAGAGGATGTCCCGCACCACGCGCAGCACGTGGCGGCGGCCCTTCTTGGGCGGCAGGTATCGTTCGACGCGGTCGGTGTAGAGGAGCAGCCCGACCTTGTCGCTGTTGCGGATGGCGGAGAAGGCCAGAACGCTGGCAAGCTCCGCGGCGAGATCGCGCTTGCTCAATGCGCCCGATCCGAAATTGCCCGAGGCGCTGATGTCCACCAGCAACAAAATGGTGAGTTCGCGTTCCTCGGTGAATTTCTTGACGAACGGCCGGCCGGCCCGCGCGGTGACGTTCCAATCGATGGTCCGCACTTCGTCGCCGGGGATGTATTCGCGCACTTCGTCGAAATCCATGCCCCGGCCTTTGAACACCGAGTGGTAGTCGCCGGCGAGACTGTCGTTGACCAGACGGCGGGTGCGGATCTCCAGCTGCCGCATGCCGCTCATGATGGCCTTGTTCGACTTGGCGGTATCCTTCGGCATGGGGTTCATGGCACGGGCAGCGTGTTGAGGATTTTCTGGATGACATCCTCGGAGGAAATGTTCTCGGCCTCGGCTTCGTAAGTCACGGATACGCGATGGCGCAGCACATCGAGCGCAATCGGTCTTGACGTCCTGCGGAGTGACATAGTGGCGGCCGTTCAGGAACGCCATGGCGCGCGCGGCCAGCGTCAAGGCAATGGTCGCGCGCGGCGATGCGCCGTTCTGGATGTAGCCATTCAAAGTTCAAACGCTGCCGCGATGGGCGGGCGAGTCGCGAGCACCAGATCGACGATGTAGTCCCGAATCTTGTCGTCCACGTAGAGCGTGTTCACCACATGCCGAGCGTCCAGGATCTGCGCGGCGCTGACCACCGGACGCGGCAACGACCATGGCTTCGGTGGTCGCCATGGCGTCCAGAATCGCGCGCTCTTCGGCGCGGTTCGGATAGTTGACGATCACCTTCATCATGAAGCGATCGATCTGCGCCTCGGGAAGCGGATATGTGCCCTCCTGTTCCAGCGGGTTCTGCGTGGCCAGCACCAGGAAAGGATTGGGCAGCGGGTAGGTTTCATCGCCGATCGTGACCTGGCGCTCCTGCATCGCTTCCAGCAGCGCGCTCTGCACCTTGGCCGGAGCTCGATTGATTTCGTCGGCGAGAATGAGGTTGCTGAAAATCGGCCCCTGCTTGGTGCGGAACACACCATCCTGCGGGTTGTAAATCATCGTGCCGACGATGTCGGCCGGCAACATGTCGGGCGTGAATTGCAGCCGCTTGAATTGTACGTCGACGCAACTGGCCAGGGTCTTCAGTGCCAGCGTCTTTGGCCAGGCCGGGCACGCCTTCCAGCAACACGTGGCCGTTGGTCAGCAGGGCGATCAGCAGACGTTCGAGCAGATGTTTCTGACCGACGATGACGCGGGCCATTTCTTGCTGCAGCGGTCGGATCCAGCTGGAGCCAGCCACAACCGTTTCACGCGCGACGCGCATGGCGGGGTTGGGCGCGACCGGTATGGCTTGAACCTCTGGAGTGCCGGCGGCGCCTTGGGCGGGCTGATACCTCGTGTTGAGATTCTGCTCGGCAAGCGGCGGCGCAGCTTTTTGATTCATTGGCCAAGATCCTCTATAGAAGCATTTCGGATTCGCACGCCTGGTCCAGACCGCAAAATCGCCCGCGGCACAGTTACCCGCAGCTTTATTTACCCGCCGTTAATGAGGCGCGGCCGTAAATACTAACAACGGGAGAGTTTGGCGGGGTGGATGTTGTTGCTCCACCAGGGATTGCTAAGGTTTGGAACCAGGATAGTGGCTCTGGGTTCCCGATTACTCGCGCTCGCGCTCAATGGCGCGATAGCCGATATCGAGGCGGTACTGCACCAGGTTCCAGTGAATTGCATGCACCAGATGCGTAAGCCTGACGCTGGGCGGCGCCGACGCTGTCGCCCAAGCCTACCGCGCACAGCACACGCCCGCCCGCCGTGACGATCTGCGCCGTCCTGCGCGCGGGTGCCGCCATGAAATACTTTCCCAGGCAGCCCGGCGGCAGCCTCGAGCCCGCTGATCGGATCGCCTGTTGCGGAACGCATTCGGGTAGCCGCCTGCGGCCATCACCACGCCGAGCGCCGCGCGCGCGTCCCAGCGAACCTCGAAGCGCTGCAAGGTGCCGTCGAGCGCCGCCTCGCACAGGTCGAGGAAATCGCTTTGCAGCCGCATCAGGATCGGCTGCGTTTCGGGATCGCCGAATCGACAGTTAAACTCCAGTACATTGGGCGTGCCGTCCGCGGCGATCATCAATCCGGCGTACAGAAAGCCCAGGTATAGGGATTGCCGTCGCTGCGCAAGCCGCTCAAGGTGGGCTCGATCACTTCGCGCATGATGCGCTGATGCAGCTGCGGCGTGACGATGGGTGCCGGCGAATAGGCGCCCATGCCGCCGGTGTTGGGCCCCAGGTCGCCGTCGTCGCGGCGCTTGTGATCCTGCGAGGTCGCGAGCGCCAGCACTTGCTGTCGCTCGCCACCACGATGAAGCTGACTTCCTCGCCGCTGCAGGAATTCTTCGATCACGATGGTGCGGCCGGCGGCGCCGAAACTGCCGCCGAGCATGGCCGTGGCCGCGGCCATGGCCGACTCATGCGTCTCGCAAATGATGACGCCTTTGCCGGCGGCCAACCCGTCCGCCTTGACGACCAGCGGCAGCCGTTGCGCGCGCACGTAGTCCGCATCGAAATTCGCCGCCGTGAAGGTGGCATAACTTGCGGTCGGAATGCGGTGGCGCGTTGAGAAAATCCTTGGTGAACGCCTTGGAGCCTTCCAGGCGCGCTGCGCTGCGCGACGGACCGAAACAGCGCCGCTCGGCCGCGGCGAAGCGGTCGACGATGCCGGCGACCAAGGGACCTTCGGGTCCGACGATGGTGAGTTCGATATCCTCGCGGATCGCGAATGCGAGCAGGGCGTCGATATCATCGGCGGCGATCTCGACGTTGCTGCACCTTGGGTTCGAGCGCGGTGCCCGCGTTGCCGGGCGCCACGTAGACATGCTGAACGCGCGGCGACTGCGCGCACTTCCAGGCCAGCGCGTGCTCGCGACCGCCGCCGCCGACAATCAACATTTTCATACGAACTGGCCCCTAGTGGCGGAAATGGCGCATCCCGGTGAACACCATGGCGATGCCGTGTTCGTCGGCTGCCGCGATGACTTCCGCGTCGCGCCGCGAGCCGCCCGGCTGAATGACGGATTTGATGCCGAATTCGGCCAGCGCATCCAGGCCGTCGCGAAATGGGAAGAAGGCATCGGAAGCGATGGCCGCGGATTCCAGGGTCAGACCGACGTCCTGCGCGGCCTTCATGGCGGCGATCTTGCTGCTGATCACCCGGCTCATCTGCCCGGCGCCGATCCCCAAGGTGGCCTTGTCCTTGACCGCAACGATGGCATTCGATTTGACATATTTCGCCACGCGCCACGCAAAAATCAAGTCATCGAGCTCGGCGAGAGTCGGCGGCCGCTTCGTGACGGTGCGCAGTTCCTGGGCCCGAACCGCGCCGGTATCGCGCGTTTGCACCAACAGGCCGCCGGCCACGCTTTTGTATTCCAGCAATTGCGTCACGGGCAGCGACAATATCGCCGATGATCAGCACGCGCACATTGTCCCGGGTCGCGAGAATCATCCTTGGCCTCGTCCGAAACGCTCGGCGCCAGAATCACCTCGACGAATTGCTGCTCGATGATGGCGCCGCGCCGTGGCCGCGTCCAGTTCGCGATTGAAGGCGATGATGCCGCCGTATGCGGAGGTCGGGTCGGTGCGATAAGCGCGCGCATAGGCCTCGCTGATCGCTGCTGCAGCGCGCGACGCCGCAGGGATTGGCATGCTTGACGATCACGCACGCGGCGGTGTCGAATTGACGCACGCATTCCAGCGCCGTGTCGCTGTCCGCGATGTTGTTGAACGACAATTCTCTTCCTTGGATTTGCCTCGCCTGCGTCACGGATGCGCCGATGGCGCGCGGGTCGGTATAGAACGCGGCTTGCTGATGCGGATTTTCGCCGTAGCGCAAGTCCAGATGCTTGCGAAACGACAGATTCAGGTCGTCCGGAAAAGTCGGCGCCGCGCCGCCGATGGCGCCGGTGAAATAGGCGGACACCATGGCATCGTACTGCGCCGTGTGCGCAAATGCCTTGGCGGCGAGTTTCTGTCGCATGGCGATATTCGTGGCGCCCTGGTTGGCCGCCAATTCGTCGAGCAGCGCGCGGTAATCGCCGGGATCCACCACCACGGTTACCGAGTGCATGATTTTTCGCCGCGGCGCGCACCATGGCCGGGCCGCCGATATCGATATTGTCGACCGCATCGTCGTAGGTGCAGTCGGCGCGGCTCACGGTGGCGGCGAACGGATAGAGATTGACCGCCAGCAAATCGATGGGCTCGATGGCGTGCTCGCGCATCACCGCCTCATCGAGGCCGCGCCGGCCCAGCAGGCCGCCGTGAATCTTCGGATGCAGGGTCTTGACGCGGCCGCCCATGATTTCCGGAAAGCCGGTGTGCTCGGCGACTTCCTTGACCGTGATGCCGTGGCTGGTCAGCAGAGCTTGGCGGTGCCGCCGGTCGACAGCAGCTCGATGCCGCGTTCCTTCAGCTCGCGTGCGAACTCGACGATGCCGGTCTTATCGGAAACGCTGAGCAACGCGCGGCGTACGGGCGTGAGCACTGGCCTACTCGCTGATGCCGAACTCTTTGAGTTTCTTGCGCAATGTGCCGCGATTGATGCCCGAGAATGGTCGCCGCGCGGCTCTGATTGCCCTGCACGTGGCCCATCACCACTTTGAACAGCGGCTCTTCGACCTCGCGCATCACGAGATCGTACAAATGCGCCGGCTTATGCCCGTTGAGCGTTTCAAAATAGCACTGTAAGGCCTCTTCGGCCTGCGAACGCAACGGCACACCCTTGCCGTTGACCTTCAGATCGCGACCGTTGAATGCCGGCGCAATTTCTCTGCGTGATTTTGTTTTCTTTTTAGCGACCATGGCCTTAAGTCCAATCTCCCCGCTGATCGTTGTTATTGTCCAAATTCGCGCTTACGCAGCGCGATCCACACCCGTATCGTAATGCTGCAGCAGCGTGGACAGTTGTTCCTCGGGCGTCTCGATTTGTACGAGACGATTCCGCAAGTCCTCTTGTCCGGGATGCTGCCGGAAATACCAACTCAAGTGTTTACGTGCCACTCGAACACCGGTTTCATCGCCGTAGAAGGCGTACAGGTCTTCGAGGTGGGCGCGCATAATATCACGGACTTTTTCCAGCGCTAGCACCGCGCGAATTTCTCCCGTCGCGAGAAAAAAATTGACTTCGTCGAAGATCCATGGCCGGCCCTGGGCCGCTCTGCCGATCATGATGCCGTCGCATCCCGTTGCCTCGAGAATTTGTCGCGCGCGCTGCGGAGAATCGATATCGCCGTTGGCAAATACGGGAATCTTGACCTGCGGCTTTGATGGCCGCCACCGTTTCGTGTTCGGCATCGCCCTGATACATATCGGTGCGCGTGCGCCCATGGATCGCGAGTGCCTGAATACCGCTGTCCTCCGCGATTTTTGCGATGCGCACGCCATTCTTGTGATTCGGATCCCAGCCGGTGCGCGTCTTCAAAGTCACCGGCGCCGCGACGGCTCGCACGACGCTGTGCAAAATTCGTGCAACCAACGCCTCGTCCTGCAGCAGGGCGGAACCCGCCAATCGATTGCAGACTTTTTTCGCGGGGCAGCCCATGTTGATGTCGATGATTTCGGCACCGGCATCGACATTGCGCCGCGCAGCATCGGCCATCATCGCGGATCGAAGCCGGCAATCTGCACCACGCGGGGGCTGGGCTCGCCGCTATGATCCATGCGGCGGCGCGATTTGGGCGTATCCCATAACCGCACGTCGGCGCTGAGCATTTCCGAGGCGGCGAGGCCGGCGCCGAAGCGGCGGCACAGAATTCGAAACGGACGGTCGGTCACGCCGGCCATGGGCGCGAGCAGGACGTTGGACGGCAACGTATAGGGGCCGATCTTGACGCTCATCGCGTGGCCGTAGCGGCGCTTCATCGTTGGCGCACGAAACTTTTCTGTCTGCGCCGCGCAGGCACACGTCGATTTCGAATCCTTCCGCGCTTTTTCCCGGATCCAGGATGTCCATGGTGGCATCGGCGCGTTCGCCGGGAGCGAGCAGGCTTGGCGGTGGGCTTGCCCAAGTATTCTGCCGGGCTCGAAGTCGCGCGTGCCGATACTGCCGCCAAAGCGATTGGCGAGCGTTACGCGCAGCAGCGGGTAGGGCTCCAGTTGCGCGGCGGTATTCAAGATGCTGGCGCGCACCCGCAAGGTGCCGTCGCCGGCCGGATCGCCGGTCACGCCCCATTGCCGGAGCTGATAGGCGGAAAGATTCGCGGGCGGCGCCACCGGCGTGCCCATTCTCGAATACAGCGCGCGCAGCGATGCCGCCGAGCGGAGCGTGTGCCGCAAGCCATTCGCGATTTTGGTGAACGACCTGAGCGATGAGCAGCAGCACCGCGGTAATCGCGGCGGCGAGCCACGCGAACCGCTCGAGCAGTCCGCAGCAGAGTCGAACGGCGAGCTGCGGCCGCCTGACGGACCGCCTCGGCCGCAAGTTAGCAGCGGTTCGGCTCGGCCGCAGGTTCGATACCTGACAGCATTTCGCGGCGAATTTCGTCCGGCACTTCGAAACCGCTCGGCGCGGGGGCGCGTCGCGATTCGCTGCGGCTACGTGACGAGGCTGCGGATCGCGGTATCGCCGCAGTCGGAACTGCCGTGTTCGCGATCTGCGGCGTTGAACACCTCGATATCTGCGGGTTCGACGGACACTGTGTCGGCGGCGCTAGCGGCGGCCGCGCCCGAACCCGTCGCTTTGGTTTCGACGAAATATCCGGTCCAGTTCCCCGGGCGGCAGCGTGAATTCCATCGACGTATTCGCCCGAGGGTTGCCTCAGGCTCGATCCGCAGTGCTCCGCGGCGGTCGCATCGCCGGACGCATTCGCTCTCACTCCATTCGAGAATTTGCAGCTGCGCTATTTCGACGCCGGGTGGAGCAAGATCCTCGAGGTGCCTTCGGCGCGACCTGCGGGGCCTGCGTCGGCGCGCTGATTCCAAAATGCTGTCGGCGCGCGTTTCCAATTCGAATGAGCTCTCGCTCGATCGTAAAGGCGCTCGGATCTTCCGCCAGACGCGCCAAGGCGTTGAAGACTTCGCCGCATTTTCCGCAGCGCACCTGGCCGCCCGCGGCGCGCAGCACTTCCGCGGATAATTTAAAGACAGTCTCGCATTTTGAACATTGCGTAAACACGCTTACAGGACTCTCCGCGCGTAGATGCAGCACCACTCATCCCGCTCGATGACCTGCACCATATCAAAACCGGATGCGTATGCCGCCTTTACCGCGTAGGCCTGTGTTTTCAGCAGGCCCGACAGCAGCAGATGGCCTCCCGGTTCGCAGGCTGCGGTCAGCTTCGGCGCCAATTCGATCAGGGGCCCGGCAAGAATATTGGCGAGCACGCAGATAGGCAGCTGGGCAGACCCGGCATCGATGCCCTGCACCTTGATGCTCGCGGCGACGCCGTTGCGGATTGCATTCTCGCGTGTTGCAATCAGCGCCTGGGGGTCCAAGATCCACGGCGACCACGTGCGCGGCGCCGAGCTTCAACGCCGCCACCCCCAAGATGCCGGAGCCGCAGCCATAGTCGATCACCGTGCGGCCGGCGACGGGCAACGAATCCAATATTTGCAGACACAGCGCCGTGGTGGGATGCGTGCCGGTGCCGAATGCCAGTCCCGGGTCCAGCCGCACCACCACCGCGTCCGGATCCGGTGGGGCGCTCGGCCGCGCGCGGGACAGATCCACAGCCGCCGGCCGAAGCGCATCGATTTCCAGTCGGTGAGCCAGGCGCGCTCCCAGACCTGATCGTCGAACGGCGCGCACGCGGGCGGTGTGCGTGACGTGCGGTCCCAAGCGCGTGCTGGCCGAGTCGAGTCGCAGATTCAGCGCGCGCGTCGCGTCAGCCGATTCTTCGAACAAAGCGCGCACCAGCGTGTCGCTCCACAACTCGCACTTCGCCGGGCTTGGGCTCGAGCACGGGCTCATCGCCGCGATCGACGAAGGTAATGGAACTCGCGCCGATCTCGAGCAGCGCTGCCTCGACCGCGTCTGAAGTCAAGCGCCGCGAGCGGGAATTCGATTTCATAGAACGCTCATCGATGCAACATCCTGCAGATGTCACTTCGAGCCCTAGGCGCCGCTCTAGGTAGTGGATGTCCGTGCCGCCCTGGCGAAATGCCGAATGATTGAATATCTCCTGATGCAGCGGAATATTGGTCTTGATGCCCTCGACCACCATTTCCGCCAGCGCATTGCGCATGCGCGCGATGGCGGTATCGCGCGTGTCGCCGTACGCGATGACCTTGCCGATCATGGAATCGTAGAATGGCGGGACGTTGTAGCCGGTGTAGACATGGCTGTCGACCCGGATGCCAGGACCGCCCGGCGAGTGCCACAGGCGGATCGGCCCCGGCGAGGGCGTGAAATTCTTGGGGTCCTCGGCGTTGATGCGGCATTCCACGGCGTGGCCGCGGATCTGAATGTCGTTCTGCCCGTAGGGCAGCGGTTCGCCCGCGGCGATCAGCAGCTGCGCTTTGACGATGTCGATGCCGGTGACCAGCTCGGTCACCGGATGTTCGACCTGGACGCGCGTGTTCATTTCGATGAAGTAAAACTCGTTGTCCTGGTAGAGGAACTCGAGCGTGCCGGCGTTGCGGTAGCCGACTTCCCGGCACGCCTTGGCGCAGCGCTCGCCCATGGTCTTGCGCTGCTTGGCGGTCAGCCCGGGCGCGGGCGCTTCTTCGATGACTTTCTGATGGCGGCGCTGCATGGAGCAGTCGCGCTCGCCCAGGTGCACCACATTGCCGTAATTGTCGGCCAGCACCTGGAACTCGATGTGCCGCGGCTTCTCGAGAAACTTCTCCATGTAGACCTGATCATTGCCGAAGGCCGCCAGCGCCTCCGACTGCGTCACGCTGATGGCATTCAACAGCGAGGCGTCGGTGTGCACCACGCGCATGCCGCGGCCGCCGCCGCCGCCCGAGGCCTTGATGATCACCGGGTAGCCGATGTCCTTGGCGATGCGGAAGTTCTCGTCGGCATCCTTGCCCAGGGGTCCGTCCGATCCCGGCACGCAGGGAACGCCCGCCGCCTTCATGACCTTGATGGCGGACACCTTGTCGCCCATGCAGGCGGATGGTTTCCGCCCGGGGACCCGACGAAAATGAAGCCGCTCTTCTCGACCCGCTCGGCGAAATCGGCGTTTTCAGACAGGAAACCGTAACCCGGATGGATCGCCACCGAGTCGGTGACTTCGGCCGCGCTGATGATGGCGGGCATGTTCAGGTACGACAGCGCCGATTGCGGCGGCCCGATGCAGACGGTCTCATCCGCCAGCAGCACGTGCTTGGTGTTGAAATCGGCGGTGGAATGCACCGCCACGGTCTTGATGCCGAGTTCGCGGCAAGCGCGCAGTATGCGAAGGGCGATCTCGCCGCGATTAGCGATGACGACTTTTTCGATCATCGCAGCTATTCGATGATGAACAGCGGTTGGCCGAACTCGACCGGCTCACCGTTCTTCGCAAGTATGGCCGTGACCCGGCCCTCCTTGTCGGATTCTATTTGGTTCATCATCTTCATGGCCTCGATGATGCACAGGATCTGACCGACCTTGATTTCGCTGCCGATCTCGACGAAGGGTTTGGCGCCCGGGGAGGCGGACGAATAATACGTGCCGACCATGGGCGAGGTGACCGTGTGCTCGTCATTGCGAGGCGCGTGCTCGCCGGCGGCGGTGGCCGGGCGCGGCCGCGGCGCGGCCGGCGCCGCATGAACCACCGGCGCGGCCTGCGGCGCAGCGAGCCTGCATGCCCGACCCGCGGGTGGCGGCTGATGCGTACCGATTCCTCGCCCTCCGAAATCTCGAGCTCCGAGATGCCGGACTCCTCGAGCAGCTCGATCAATTTCTTTACCTTGCGAATATCCATCCGCGAACCCCTTCGAATTTTGTTTTAGATGTTGGTCAGGCGTGCGCATGCGGCTTGGAGCGCAAGCTCGTAGCCGATCGGGCCCAATCCAAATATGCAGCCGACCGCGATGTCGGACAAATAAGAATGATGTCGAAAAGTTTCGCGTGCGAACACGTTGCTCAAGTGAACTTCGATGAAGGGCACGGCCACCGCGAGAAAGGCATCGCGCAACGCGATGCTGGTGTGCGTGAAGGCTCCCGGATTGATGATGACGAAGGCGATGCCATCGCGTTTGTCGCCTGAATCTTGGCGATCAATTCGTGCTCGGCGTTGCTTTGCGCCGCGATCAGCTCGTGACCCAGCGACTTGGCAAGCGCGTGTCAAGCTTGGTCTCGATGTCCTGCAAGCGTGGCGGTGCCATAAATGCTCGGCTCGCGCGTGCCGAGAAGGTTCAAGTTCGGACCATTGAGCAGCAGAATTCGAGGCATCTGACGGTCAGTCCCAGCGCGTCGCGTTGCAAAGGTCCGCGATAATAACCAGAAATTGAGGTGAAAAGGCAAGCTTCGGCGGCGAACGTCGCTCGAAAGTGCTCTATCCGGCACGCTTGTTCAGCCATGGCCGCCAAGCCATCGGCGATGGCTGCGCCGCGCTTCCGGGTAGCTGGACGATGCATCCTGATTGAGGTTTTGCACCTACGACAGGATCAAATCGGCCTGCGGCCGATGCAATTCGCCGACGAACAGAGCCACCACCTCGCCGCGCCGGTCGGTGAAAACCGTGAAGGGGAACGCCGGCGAGTCCATGCCGAACTTGGCGGCGGCATCCAGGGCGTCTTGTTCGCCGATGAGCAGCGGATAGTCAATTTTGAATTCGCGCGGCGAACTCCTGCACTTTGTCGCGATAGTCGACGGCGATGCCAACCACCGTGACATCGCGCCCCGCCCATTCGGCAGCCAGGGTCTTGAGCAGCGGTATCTCGCGGCGGCAGGGTGCGCACCAGGTGGCCCAGAAGTTGATCACCAAGCGACTTGCCCGCTCCACGAGATGATCGGGGTGGGCTTGCCCGCGAGGTCGCTCAGCGAGAAAGCGGGCAGCCGCGCCGGAATTACGGGATGCGGCCACCGCCTCGTCGGCGGACTCTCCGGGATCGGGCGCGCTGGCTTCGCCCGCCGGCACCAGCACTGGCCGGCCATGCTCGGAAGCTCGCGTGGACATACAGCCGTGCGCCGGCCCAAATTCCAACCAGCACCACCAGACGCGGCAACGGCCAGGCGCAGCCCGCGGTCATTCATGCCGGAATGTCGAGCTTGCGCCCCTTGCGCAGCACCAGCCCGGCGAGCAGAAATGCCAATGCCCCGCCAAGAATGGCCATGCCTTCCCAGGGGTGAGACGGAGTGGCGACTTCGGCAGGCTTAATGGCCGCGCCCGGAAAAACCACTTTGGTGATGGGCGGATAGCATAGGCCGGCTTCCGCGCAGCCCTGGTAGGTCACTTTGATTTGCATGGGGTGGGCACCGGCGTCAATACGCCTGAAGGGCACGGCCGCTTCGACCTGCTGGGTGTAGATTTCCTGGGTCCCCAGGTACGGATCGGTCTTGATCAAGCCCTGGCGGCAGCTGCGGCGCAAGCACCTGCAAGATCCGGGCTTTCCGCCTTGACCTCGATCTTCTGTCGATACAGGTAGTAGCCGTCGGCCATGACCCAGCGCACCTTCAGACGATCGCCGTCGACACGCGCGCGCCGACGCGAAACGCGACGTCCGGCGGCAGGAAATCGGTCTCGTTGGAGTCAATTCCCCGCATCCACCAAGGCTTGGCGCTTGCGGCTGGTTGCCGCGCCGAGGCACGTAGATAGACTAACAGCGGCCACTTGCAGGCATTTCATGCGCGGCACTTTAGCAAGTCCGCAGCGCATGCGCGTCTTGCAATATCTGCTGCATCACAACAAAGAATTAGCTCCGCGGCCTTGAATAGTCACAATTCTGCCGCTATGATTAGCAGCCTCGATGGGAGAGTGCTAACAAGCTCCCGTCACGGTTCAATCCAAATTCATAGCATTAGGAGTCTTGTCTTATGAAGATTCGTCCCCTTCATGACCGCGTGATCGTGAAACGAGAAGAAGAAGAGCGTAAGTCCCCAGGTGGCATCGTGATCCCGGACACCGCGACCGAGAAGCCGATTTTCGGGAAAGTCGATTGCCGTCGGCAAGGGCAAGATTTTAGAGAACGGCGAGATTCGCCCGCTGGACGTCAAAGTCGGCGACAAGATTCTGTTCGGTAAGTACAGCGGCACCGAAGTGAAGATGGATGGCGACGAATTGGTTGTGATGCGAGAGGAAGACATCATGGCCATCGTGGAAGGCAAGTAAGCCCCGCCAATCCGAATTTACTTCCCGCAAATCAAATTTAATTAGAGGTATCAGCAAATGGCAGCTAAAGACGTACGCTTCAGCGACGACGCTCGAGCACGCATGTTCAAGGGTGTGAATATTCTGGCGAATGCCGTCAAGGTAACGCTGGGTCCCAAAGGCCGCAACGCCGTGCTCGACAAGAGCTTCGGCGCCCCCACCGTCACCAAGGACGGTGTCTCGGTCGCCAAAGAAATCGAGCTGAAAGACAAGTTTGAAAACATGGGCGCGCAGATGGTGAAGGAAGTTGCTTCCAACACCTCCGACGAAGCCGGCGACGGCACCACCACCGCAACCGTGCTGGCGCAAGCCATCATCCGCGAAGGCCTGAAGGCCGTCGCCGCGGGCATCAACCCGATGGACCTGAAGCGCGGCATCGACCAAGCCGTCACTGCGGCGACCGAAGAGCTGAAGAAGCTCTCCAAGCCCTGCAAGGATCCGAAGTCGATTGCGCAGGTCGGCACGATCTCCGCGAACTCCGACGAGAGCATCGGCAAGACCATTGCGGATGCGATGGCGAAGGTCGGCAAGGAAGGCGTGATCACGGTTGAAGAAGGTTCGGGCCTCGAGAACGAGCTCGAAGTGGTCGAAGGCATGCAGTTCGATCGCGGCTACCTCTCGCCGTACTTCATCAACAATCAGCAGAGCCAGAGCGCCGAGCTCGAAAAGCCGCTGATCCTGCTGGTCGACAAGAAGATCTCCAACATTCGCGAATTGCTGCCCCTTGCTGGAAGCCATTGCGAAGGGCGGCCGCCAGCTGCTGATCGTGGCCGAAGACGTCGAAGGCGAGGCGCTGGCCACGTTGGTCGTCAACACGATCCGCGGCATCGTCAAGGTCGCCGCCGTCAAGGCGCCGGGCTTCGGCGATCGCCGCAAAGCCATGCTGCAGGACATTGCGGTCCTCACCGGCGGCACGGTCATCTCCGACGAAGTCGGCTTGTCGCTCGAGAAGGCGACGCTGAACGACCTCGGCGAAGCGAAGAAGATTCTGGTGGAGAAAGAGAACACCACGATCATCGACGGCGCCGGCAAGGCCTCTGACATCAAGGGCCGCGTCGACAGCATCCGCCAGCAGATCGAGGAAGCGACCTCCGACTATGACAAGGAAAAACTCCAGGAGCGCGTTGCCAAGCTCTCCGGCGGAGTTGCCGTGATCAAAGTCGGTGCTTCGACCGAAATCGAAATGAAGGAAAAGAAGGCCCGCGTCGAAGACGCATTGCACGCAACCCGTGCGGCCGTCGAAGAGGGCGTGGTCCCGGGCGGCGGCGTCGCTCTGGTTCGTGCGCTGAAGGCCATCGAGAAGCTGGTCGGCAAGAACGAAGATCAGACCACGGGCATCAAGATCCTGGCTCGCTCGATCGAAGAGCCGCTGCGTCAGATCGTCGCCAATGCCGGCGAAGACGCCGCGGTTGTTCTGAACCGGGTCCGCGAGGGCAAGGGCACGTTCGGCTACAACGCCGCAGACGGGTGAGTACGGCGATATGATCGAAATGGGCATCCTGGATCCGACCAAGGTGACGCGTCTGGCTCTGCAGAACGCCGCCTCGGTGGCGGGCCTGCTGCTCACGACGGAAGTCATGATCGCCGAGTCGCCGAAAGAAGAAGAGCATGCACATGGCGCCCCGGGCGGCGGCATGGGTGGCATGGGCGGCATGGACATGTAATACCGGCCGCTGCCGGGACAAAAGCGGACGAAAGTCCCGCGGTTGTCCGATTACAGTCAAAGAAAGCGGGCTCATGGCCCGCTTTTTTTATGCCTGTCTGAAGTGCACGCCGGAGTCACTCCGGGATCCGGTACTACTTGGCGATCAATCGCCGTCCGGGCACACTAGGGGCGATAAGAATAACCGCCGCCAAGCGGAACTCAGGGGAAAACCTCATGCCACGGACTGCATGCGTACCGCGACTACTCGCTTGTTTGATTTTAAGCGGCCAAGTATTGGCGCTGTTCGCCGCGCCGGGCGCGCGCGCTGCGCCGGCCGCGCCGCCACCGCCAGAGGCGTTTGGGACCATACCAGTCGAGAGCGATGTCGTGCTCAGCCCCGACGGCCACTGGCTGGCGTGGCTGGACCATAAGGAGGCCAAGCCGCGAGTCATCATGTTCGATGCGATCGCCCGAAAGCTGCAGCGGGTGCTCGCGGTTCCGGAACGCACCAAGCTCCGACAACTAGCCTGGCATGACAATGAGACCTTGCTGATCGTCCTGAGTGAAACCAGCGAAGCGACCACCGGTGCAGAGGTGTCGCGCGAGTACTTCCGAACGATTGCTCATGATGTGGGCGGCGGAGTAGGCCGCATGCTGCCTTCCAACCAGCTGGGTTCGGCAGCTCGCGACTCGAATGAATCGACGCTTGGACATCGGGCGGTGCCGAGTACCTCCAAGTCCAGCCCTCCGCTCGCAAATCTCGTGGCAACGCACACCACAAAGCCGAATATTGTGATCATGGAAACCTACGGGAAATGCCGGGCAGTCATCGCGAATTGCCTGTTGGAGGTCAATACCCGCACCGGCGAGGCCAGCATTACCAAGGTGGGCGGCGAGCATACAACTGCCTGGGTTGTCGACCATGAGGGCAACCCGGTGGCGCGCGAAGACTGGGACTATCAGCATCATGCGTATCGGCTTTTTGCATTGGCGGGCGACACCATCAAGGAAATCCTGCGCAGGGATGACAGCGAACGCCCGAACCTGGTTGGGCTGCTCGCCGATGGATCTGCGGTCGTTCTGCTGGCGAGCAACGGGCATATTCATCAAGCCGCCTGGGCGCTGCCGCTTGATGGTTCACCGCTCAAGCTTCTGGCGGAAGACTCAAATGCGGATATCACCAACGTGTACACCGATGCCTATACCGGCGCGATAATCGGCGTCTACGCCAGCGGCATCGCGTCCAGCGTTCACTGGCTCGATCCGGCGCTTCAGCAGCGTTTCGCCGTGCTGCAGCGCTCGTTCCCAGGCCGCCAGGTCAACGTGTACGGGTGGACTTCCGACGGCAGCAAGACGCTCGCGCTGGTGCAGACGCCGGCGATCGCCCCGGTGTATTACCTGATCGACTTCACCGCGCACCGGGCGGATATCGTTGCCGATGAATACCCGGCACTCAACGGGGTGGCCTTGGGCGATGTCAAGGAGATTACCTACAAGGCTCGTGATGGCACAAAAATCCCCGCATTTCTGACCACACCCGCGGATAAGCCGAAGACGCCGATCCCACTCATAGTGCTGCCGCACGGCGGGCCTCAAGCGCGGGACTATTATATTTTTGATTGGCTGGTGCAGTTCCTTGCGAGCCGCGGCTACGCGGTTTTGCAGCCCCAGTTCCGCGGCTCGACCGGATTCGGCGATGCCTTCCGCGAGGCCGGCTATCGTCAGTGGGGCGGCCTCATGCAGGACGATGTCACGGATGGTGTGCGCGCGATGATCGACGAGGGGGTCGCCGATCCGCACAAGATCTGCATCGTGGGGATTTCCTACGGAGGCTATGCCGCGCTGGCGGGCGCGGCTTTCACGCCCGATCTATATGTCTGCGCCGCCAGCATCAGCGGCGTGTCGGATCTGACGGCACTGATGCGAGAGCGGGTGCCCTGGTGGGGAGGCTTGGAAGGAGTGCAATCCACCGCGCTTTCCGAGTGGAAACTACGCATCGGCGAGCTGAACGATCCGAACCTGGCGAGCAAATCGCCGATCAATTCCGTGAATTCGATCAAGGCCCCGATCCTCATCATCTATGGGACGGGCGACGGCGTCGTACCGAATGCGCAATCGGAGCAAATGGCACGTGCACTCAAGGCCGCCGGGAAAAATGTCGCGGTCGCGACGCTGCCGGGCGAGGATCATTGGCTGTCCCGCACCGACACAAGAACGCAGGTCCTTACCGAACTTGACCGTTTTTTGCGAGAACATCTTTAAGAGGCGAACAATCGATGCCCCTTGAAGTGGATCATGCATTCATCGCCTGCGCGCACCAAGCCCCGGAGGGAGATGCGCTGCTGCGCTTGGGCTTTGTCGAAGGATCGGCCAACACCCATCCCGGGCAGGGCACCGCCAACCGGCGCTTCTACTTCGAGAACTTCATGCTGGAATTGATGTGGGTGGCCGACGCGGCGGAGGCGCAGAGCGCGCAAACGCGACCCACCCGCCTGTGGGACCGCTGGTCGCAGCGACAATCCGGGGTTAGTCCGTTCGGGATCGTGTTTCGCGCTGCCGGCGACCAGGATTCTGCGGCTCCATTTCCGACCTGGGCCTACTATCCGAGTTATTTGCCGCCGGGGCTTTCGATTCAGATCGCCGAAGAAACCACGCTTCACGAGCCCGAGTTGTTCTACTTGCCGTTCCTCAAGATGCCGGGCATTCGTGCCGGCGAGCCATTGAATCACGCGGCGCCGATCCGGCGAGTGCGTGGGTTATGCGTGGGGGTCGCGAGCTTGCCGGAAATATCCCACGCGTCACGCGTCGTGGAACGCCAAGGGCTGGTGAGGTATTTCCAGTCTCGGCAGCCCATCCTCGAGGTTCTGTTTGACTGCGCAACCGACCTCATAGTCGACTTACGGCCGGTGCTGCCGCTGTTGTTTCGCGGCGTATCATAGGGAAATCTAAATCCGATCTGTCACTAAGGAGTTTGCCGATGCGATCGCCGTTAGTTCCCTTGATGGTAGCTCTGCTGGTCGTATCGACGAGGGTATCCGCGCAAGCAGTTCCCGCTGCGATCTTCACCGACCCTCCCGCGGATAAGGCGCATCCGGCAGCCATGACGGTGCTGCACATCCCGAGCCATGGGTTGCTGATCAATGGCTTGCTGTACTCACCGGCCGGCGCGGGCCCGCATCCCACGCTGGTCATCTGTCATGGCTTGCCCGGAAACGAGAAGAATCTCGATTTGGCGCAGGCGGTAAGGCGCGCGGGTTGGAATGCGGTGACCTTCAACTACCGTGGATCCTGGGGCAGTCCCGGCTCGTTTCGATTCGCGCACAATCCACAAGATGCCGACGCGGTTCTGGCCTATCTGCGAGATCCGTCCAACGCCGCGAAATTGGGCATCGATCCGAAGCGAATTGTCATCGCCGGCCACAGCATGGGCGGCTGGGTCGTGGCGCACACCGCCGCGCACGATCACGCCTTGATGCGGCGCGATCCTCATTTCCATGGCGGATATGGGGCTGATAGGCGGCAGGCCGCATGCGCAGGCCGTGGCCGCGATGGCCGACGACATGGAGACGCTCTGCCGATGTCACCGCCGAGAGCATGGTCGATGAAGTCAAATCGCACGCCAAAGAATTCGTGGTGACTGATACCGCTGCGGGACTGGCGCAGATTCCACTGCTGGCAATCACCGCGAACGACCATCTGGCAGCGCAGACGGATGCGCTGGTGGCGGCGATCAAAGCCAAAGGCGGCACCCGGGTCACCTGCGGTGCATCTGGCACACCGATCATAGCTACTCGGATCAGCGCATTGCCCTGGAGAGCATCGTGATCACCTGGTTATCGGGATTGAATTGAGTTGGTCCGCAAAACAGTATGTCGCCTTCGAAGATGAACGCACGCGGCCCGTGCGCGATTTGCTCGCCGCGCTGCCGCAGATCGATGCGCATTCGGTAATTGACCTAGGCTGCGGTCCCGGCAATTCCACCGAGGTCTTGGCGGCGCGCTATCCCCAGGCGAACATTTCCGGCATCGATAGCTCGAGCGACATGATCGAGGCCGCGCGACGCCGGCTGCCGGCTGCGCTTTAGGGTGCTGGACATTGACGCCTGGTGCAGCGAGGACCGGCGCGGCGAGGCCCGGCGAAGCAACGCCAAGGCCGGGTTTGGGCCTTTCGATGTGATTCTGGCGAATGCCGTGCTGCAGTGGGTAGCGCAATCACGAATCGCTGCTGCCGGCGCTGGTCGCAAAACTTGCGCCCGGCGGCGCGCTGGCGGTGCAAATGCCGGATAATCTCGACGAGCCGGCGCATCGGCTCATGCGCGAGGTTGGCGCCGCGGGACCGTGGGCCGCCAAACTTGCCGCGGCCGCCGCGGCACGCGCCGCGCTGCGGGCGCGGCTTGGTACTACGAATTGTTGCGGCCGCTGTGCGCGAAGGTCGATCTGTGGCGAACCACTTACTATCATTTTCTGCGCGGGCGGCGCCGCCGCGGTCGTGGAGTGGTTCAAAGGCAGCGGTCTTCGGCCGTTTCTGGAGCCGCTGAAGCGATGCGGAGCGCGCGGCATTTCTTGACGCAATACACGGCCGCGATTGCCGCACGCCTATCCAGCCCTTGCGGATCGGCAGCGTGCTGCTGCCGTTCCCGCGGACTGTTCATTGACTGCGATTCGCTAGGCTTCAGCCCCGAAGGCCGCTTGGTGCAGTCCATCTCGATTCCACATCTTGAATCCGTTCCGGACATTCTGCGCGAGCCGGTGCAGCACTGGTGGGAGCGCGCCTGCGCGCAGCCCGAATTTCTCGACATCGCTACGCGCGCGCAATCGGAACGAGCAGCGCGCGGAACTGCCGCGGTCGGTGGCCGGCCAGCGAATTCATCGCATCAGGTACTGATCCAGGATCCGCAGGCTCTCAATTGGCGTGGCCGGCACGATGATCCCACTGCCGCGAGCAGCGCAAATGCCGAGTATGAAGCGCGCGCGGCGTCCGCTCGCGCGTTTGACGAAGCGCAGCGCATCTTGCGCGAGTGGCGCAGACGCGAAATGCTGCGCATCGCCTGGCGCGATATCGCGGCGCGCGCGGACGTTATCGAGACCCTGCAAGCCGTGTCCGACCTGGCCGACGCATGCATTCGCGCGGCGAGCGGCGGCTGCGCAGCTGCATCTGCTGCCGGTGTTCGGCATGCCGCCGCGATTCGCAGCACGAGCGCAGTCGCCGCTGCATCGTGCTCGGCATGGGCAAACTCGGCGGCCGCGAGCTCAACTTCTCCTCGGACATCGATCTGATGTTCTTGTTCGCGAGCCCGGCGAGACCGACGGACCGCGGGTCATCGACAACGAGGAATACTTCAACCGCCTGGGCCGAGAACTCATTCGCCTGCTCGATGCTGCGCAACGCCGACGGCTTCGTGTTTCGCGTCGATATGCGGCTGCGGCCCTTCGGCGAAAGCGGCCCCTTGGTCGTGAGCCTGGCTTCGCTCGAGGATTACCTGCAGGAGCACGGCCGCGATTGGGAGCGCTATGCCTGGATCAAGGCGCGGCCCGATCGTCGGCGCCGCCAGCGTACGCGGCCGCCTACGAGGAGTTCGTGCGCCCATTCGTCTATCGCCGCTACCTGGACTTCGGTGTATTCGAGTCGCTGCGCGATATGAAGGCGCTGATCGAGCGCGAAGTGCGCGCGTCGCGATCTCGATCAGCACCTGAAGCTCGGCAAGGGCGGAATTCGGGAAATCGAGTTCATCGTGCAATCCATGCAGCTGGTGCGCGGCGGCAGCGATCGGCGCCTGCAGAAGCCGCGCTGCTCGCAGGTGCTGCCGCTGCTGGCGGGACTCGAAGCTCGTCTCGGCCGCCGATATCGCGGAGCTGACCGAAGCGTATCTTGTGCTGCGCAAGGCCGAGAATGCGCTGCAGATGATGCGCGACGAGCAAACGCACACGTTGCCGGAAGATGAGCAGGATCGCGCGCGCCTGAGCGTGATCATGGGACTTCCGATTGGGACGCACGGCCATGCACGCATCGCATGCGACGCGCGAGAAGGTGGCGGCGCAATTTGACGGCGTTGCTGTTCGGCGCCGCCGGATTCGCGCATCGCCGCCACGATGAGATCGGCGTGGCATGGCTGGATTCCGACGATGCGAAGATCGCAGAGGAACTCGCCAATGAGCGGCTTTCCGCAGCGGCGAAATTGCGGCCGTCGCCGCGATCTTGGAGCAGTTATCGGCAGGCGGCGACCTTATCGGCGCCTGGATGAGGCGGGGCACCGGCGGCTGTACGTCATTCTCGCCCGACTGCTTCGAAGGCGGCGCGCTCGCACATGCCGCGCCTGCCACCGTCGTGCAGCGGGTGCTGCGGGTGCTGGAGGCCATCGGCTACGCGCTCCTCTTATCTCGCGCTTCTCAAGGAGCAGCCTGCGGCGCTGGATCGGCTGATCGAGGTGTGCGCGATCAGCGGATTCTTGTCGCGGCAGATCGCCGACTTTCCGCTGCTGCTCGATGAACTGATCGATGCCAAAGCCTTCGATGAGCTGCCGTCGCGCGCAGGATTTTCCTGGAATCTGGCGGCGCGCACCGAGAGATTGTCGGCCGACGATCCGGAACGGCAGGTGGAGGCGTTGCGGCAATTCCAAAAGGTGGCGGTTTTCACGGTGGCGCTCGCCGATTTGACCGGGCGCTTGCCGCTGATGCGCGTGAGCGATCGGCTGACCGATATCGCCGAGCTCATCGTCGCAATGCTGCATGGATCTTGCCTGGCAGCAAATGACGCAAACCTACGGAACGCCGTATTGCGGAGAGAGGAAGCGACATCTGCGCCCGGTCGACCGTGGCCGTCGCGGGTTACGGCAAGCTCGGCGGATCTGGAACTGGGCTACGCGTCGGACCTCGATTTGGTGTTTCTGCACGATTCGGCCGGCAGCATCCAGCTGACCGACGGCGACGCAGCCGCTCGACAACGGCATGTTCTTCTTGCGCTTGGGGCAGCGCATCGTGCACTTGCTCACCATGCATTCCGCGGCCGGCCGCCTCTATGAAGTCGACATGCGTCTGCGCCCAAACGGCAAGGGCGGCTTTCTGATGACCGGCATCGATGCTTTCGAGCGCTATCAACATGAACGACGCGTGGACCTGGGAGCACCAAGCGCTGCTGCGCGCCCGCGCCGTGGCAGGCGATCCGAAACTTTGCGCGGCATTCGAGGCGGTGCGCCGCCGCACGCTGGCGGTCGGCCGTGCGCCGCGACACGCTTGCGCACCGACGTGCTCGAGATGCGGCTGCGCATGCGCAAAGAACTGTCGCGATCGCAGACGCGGGCAATTCGACATCAAGCAAGACGCGGGCGGCATCGCCGACATCGAGTTTCTTGGTGCAGTACTGGGTACTGGCGGCGGCCGGCGCCCATCCGGAGCTACTTACCTACACGGACAATATTCGCCAGCTCGAGGGTTTGGCGGCGGTGGGCGTGCTCGACGGCGCAACGGCGCAATTGGCTGAAGCGAGGCCTACATCGGCTATCGCACCGTGCTGCATCATTTGTCGCTGGAGGAGGTTGGCGAGCGAGTCGTGGCGGCGGCGCCGCACGCCGACACGCGCCAGCGCATTGCGCGGCATCTGGCGCGCGACCTTTGAATCAGAATCGTAAAGCGCGGCTGTCTTGCGCTTCGCGCTGGGCTCCAGCAAAATCCCGCACTTCTAACGGAGTGCGGCAATCCTCAATGATGGTCCAAGACGATTCGCAAGCATCGGCTGATTGAGCCGAACGCGCTGCATCACTACACCGTGAACATGGCGGATTTGCCGCTGTCCTGCCCGATGCCGGGAATGTTGCTGTGGAATTCGCACCCCAAGGTTTATCTGGCGATCGAAGCCACCGGCTGGATCAAATGCCCGTACTGCGGCGCGGAATACACGCTCAATCGCGCACGGCAGCGGGTCGCCGCCGACATCAAGTCCGAGGTTGACGCCTAAGCCTTGTATTCGGCGTAGGACTTCTCCTCGACGATGCTCGAGCCGAGCTTGACGTTGATGCGGCGCTTGATCGCGGCCCGCTCATCGTTCTCGAAGTAGACGGCCCTGCGCCAGCCGGATGAATTCCGCGTCGAAGGCCTGCGCGCGCTCCTTGTCGCGGATGTCGTCCTCGATCACCCACAGCCGCTCGTTGACCTGAGCAACGCGTTCACTCGGCTTCGATGTCGGCCTTTGCGTATAGCGCGAAGCGCCCCAGGTGTCCTCGAGCGCATCGAGTTCGAGCGCGCACGTTGGCGAGTTTTTGCGGGATCGCTCATGCGGCTGGATTTGATGCGCAGGATCGTGATCTTATCCAGCAATTCGCCGGGCGAGACGGGAACCCTGATTTCGCTCATGCGCGCATCTTAGCGAAAATCCGCGCGCTGCGCATCAGCGCGTCGAGTTTCTCGGTCGACCTCGCCCACGTCGATCAGATCCATGACGCCGGGCTGTTCGATTTTGGTCGTCCAGGGAATTTGCGCCGCGGGCCTGCCCAAGAATTTGCGCGCCGCCTCGTCGTACTTGTCGACGCACCACTGGCGGCTGTAGTAGGGGCCGGCGCGCTGCGGGTTGGTGGCGGCGTACAGACCGATGACGGGCAACCCGACCATCGTCGCCATGTGCGCCGGACCCGAGTCGGGCGACAACAGCACGCGTGCTTCGCGACATCAAGCCCAACAATTGCGGCAGAGTGTCCTTGCCGATTTGATTCAGGATTGCGGCGCGCGCGCCGCGGCGGCAATGGCGTCGCCCATCTGCGCTTCCAGCGGAGCTGCGGCCGCCGACCAGCACCACCCGCATCTGATGCATGAGCGCGGCGTGATCGGCGACCGCGGCGTATCTCTCGGCCGACCAATTGCGGGCCGCATGGCTGGAGCAGGGGCTGATGAGCAGCGTCGGGCGATCGTCGACGATGACGCTACGCGCATAGTCGAGCGCAGCTGCGGCGGCAGGCGACACGTCCCAATGCGGGGCTCCAGGCTCGATGCCGCAGGCACGTGCGAAGCCCATGAATGAGTCCAGCACGTGCTCCGGAGGCGCAGCGGTCGATCTGCGCATTCGTGAACAGCCATTGCAGCTCGCGCGCACGCTGCCGATCGAAGCCGAGCTTGATGGGGGCATGGACCAGGCGGCTGATCAGGCTCGCGCGAAAGCGACAACTGCATGTCGAGCAGCAGATCGAAACGCCGTCCGCGCAGCAGCGCGCGCAGGCGCCACAACTCCATGAGGGTTGCGGCCTTTATCGAAGGTGATAAACTCGATTTCCGGAAGCATCTCCGTCATCAGCTTGGCTTCGACTTTGCCGATGATCCAGGTAAACCGGGTTTCAGGCCACGCGGCTTGGAAGGCTCGAAGCGCAGCCAGCGCGTGGCAGGTATCGCCGATTGCCGAGAGACGCAGCAGGCATACGTGTTGCAGCGGCGGTTTGAAGCTTAAGGTAGTCATAAGAATGATAAAGGGCGGCCAACGCATTGCCACTGCCACGGGCGTCATGCTGGCTGATCCGCATAGCCTTGGCAATGCGCAGCAGAGCGCTGCGCGAAGCGCTGTTCGATCCGGATTTCTGGGCGGCGCGCGGCGAGCTCAACGCCGTGGCCGGCGGCCGCGGCTCGGCGTGGTTCGTCGGATCGGCCGCGCATCACTGGGTGCTGCGCCACTATCGCCGCGGCGGTTTCATGGCGCGATTTCGCAAGACCGCTACTGTGTGGACCGGCGAAGCATCGCGTGCGCGCCTTCGCCGAGTGGCGCCTGCTCGCGCATCTTGCGCAGCGCGGCCTGCCCGTGCCGAAGCCGGTCGCGGCCTGTTATCGGCGCGACGGCCTGGACCTATCAGCTGCGATTTGATCACGCAGCGCATTGCGGATGCGCAGCCTTTGAGCGCGGCGCTGACGGTCGGCTGCGCTTCGCAGAAGCCCGTCTGGCGCGCCGTCGGCGCGGCGATCGCGCGACTGCACCGCGCACGGCGTCGATCACGCGGATCTGAACGCCCACAATATTTTGCTCGATGCCGCGCGGCGACCGTCAGTGTGATCGACTTCGATCGCGGGCGGTTGCGGGCGCCGGGCGCGCTGGACGCTCGCAGGAATCTGGCAGCGCTTGCAAGCGCTCGCTGCAAAAGATCGCGCGCCGGCATGCCGCCCGATCGGATTCACGCCGCAGGCCTGGGATGCACTCATGGCCGGATACCAGGCGGACTGAGCCTGCGCCGCCTCTACTCTTGGCTGATCCGATGCGCGGTGCCGTTCGCCTTCGCGGTGGTTTTGTGGCGCGGTTTGCGCGATCGCGAGTTATCTGGCAGGGACTGGCCGAGCGCTTCGGGTTGGGCCCGATGCGCTGAGCCGCGCCGAGCATTTGGCTGCATGCGGTGTCGCTTGGCGAAATGTCGGCGGCGGCGCCGCTGGTGCGCGCGCTGCGACGTGCGCTTTCCGCGAAATCCCGCTGGTGCTGACCACCGCGACGCCGGCGGGAAGGGCGCGCGCGCAGGCGCTGTTCGGCGCGAGCGTGGACGTGCGCTTCCTGCCCTACGACACGCCGGGTTCGGTGCGGCGATTCCTGGCGCGCACGCGGCCGCGCGCTCGCCGTCATCATGGAAACGGAGCTGTGGCCGAATCTGTTGCGCGAGTGCGAACGGCGCGGCAGTGCCCGTGTTGCTCGCCAGCGCCCGGCTTTCGGCCAAGATCGGTGTCGCGCTATCGGCGCTTCGGCGCGCTGTTCGCCGGCGTGTTCACCGCCAATCTGCTGGTCGCCGCGCAATCCGCCGAGGATGCCGAGCGCTTCCAATCGATCGGTGCCGGCGCCGAACAGGACTCACGTCGTCGGCAATGTGAAATTCGACCTCGAATTCGGCTGCGGCGATCGTGCGAGCAGGGTCAGGCGCTGCGCGCCGCGTTTGGCAGCGCGCGGCCGGTCTGGATCGCCGGCAGCACGCACGCGGGTGAAGAAGAACAGCTGCTCGATGCGCATGCGCGGCTGCTGAGCCGAGATGCCCGACGCACTGCTGCTGTTGGTGCCGCGGCACACAGATCGCTTTCGCGGCGGTCGCCGAATTGCTGGCGCGCCGCGGCGTGAGCTTCGCGCGCCGCAGCCGCGTGGCGTGCGTGCGCCGAGGCGCCATTGGCGAGCGACACGGTGTTGCTGGTCGATACGGTGGGAGAACTCGCCGCTGCTTTACGCATCGGCCGATGTCGCCTTCGTCGGCGGCAGCTTGGTGCCGATCGGCGGGCACAATCTGCTCGAGCCCGCGGCGCTGGGGCTGCCGGTGCTGACCGGACCTCATATTTCAACGGCCGGGAAATCGCGCAGCTGCTGCTTGACGCGAGGCGCGGCACTGCAGGTGGCAGATGCCCAGGATCTGGCGGCGGTGCTGCGAGCGGCTGCTCGCTGACCCTGCAGGAACGCGCGGCGCATCGGCGTCGTCGGGCAAGCAGATCGTCGCAGTCGAATCGCGGCAGCGTCGCGCGGCTGCTCGCGCTCATCGAGCCTTGGCTGCAGGGGCGGACATCCGTCGGCGGCGGCGGTGCAGGCGCATCCGTCAGCAGGGCGTTGATCCGCTGCAGGCTTTGTTCGGACAGAATGCCGGCCGCCTGCTGCAGCTTGATGCATGTTCATCATGTAGTCATAGCGGCTGCGCGAATAGTCGGTTTGCGCCTGCACCCATTGTTGCCGGGACTGCAGCACGTCGACGGCGGTGCGAGTTCCGGCCTCGTAGCCGGATTCGGTGGCGCGCAGCGCCGTCATGTTCGACTCGACCGCGCGACGCAGCGCCTTGACCCGCGATATCTCCGAAAGCACGCCGAGATAGGCATCGCGCGCATCGTGCTCGGTCTGGCGCGCGACCCGCTCCAGGCGCTCCTTGGCCGCCCGATGCTGATAAACCGCCTGGCGCACCTGCGAGGACACCATGCCGCCCGAATAAATGGGAAAGGTCAATTGCATACCGATCGAGCGCTGCGTTCTGATCCAAGGTCGTGCCGCCCGCCGGACTGCCGTCGGTGAACATGTCGACGCCATTGGTTGTTCGAGAGCTTGCCGGCGCTGCCCACCAAATCGAGCGACGGGTAGTGGCCGCCGCGCGCGATCGAGACATTTTCGCGCGCAATGTCGGCGGCCAGGCGGCTCGATACCAGCGATAAATTCTGTTGCAGCGCCATCTCGACCCAGCGGTCCTCGCTGATCGGGTCCGGATTCGCCATCTCGAAGGGCTCGATCGGACGCGCCAGGAAGTCGAACGGGTCGCCGATGATTTCCCGCAGCAGTTCCTGCGTGGAGGCCAAGCACGCGTTTGGCGGCGATCACCGCGGCGGCGGTGCTGTCATGAGAGGCACGCGCCTCCTCCACATCGGTGACGGCGATCAGTCCGATTTGATAGCGCGCCTCGGCCTGGTCGAGTTGGCGGTTGACCGAGATCAGCGCGACCTGCTGCGCCTCGAGATCATCCTGCGCGCCGAGCACATCGAAATAGCGCTGCGCGACGCGCTCCATCAAGTCCTGTTGCGCGGCTTGGTAGTCCGCCTCGGCCTGCGCCACCTGCGAATCCGCGCGCTTCAGCGCCTCCCAGTTTTCCCAGCGAAACAGACTTCTGCTTGAGGTCGATGGTGTACTGATGGATGGTGGTGTCCACTTTGCCGTGAAGGGAAAGGATTCGAAGACGGTCGTCGGTGTGCCGCGCTCGAGCACAGGGCGTGCCGGCGGTATCGCAGGACCGCAAGGCGGGCAGTGCGACCGCTTCGGTGGTGTTCTGCGACCCCGTGTCGCGTTCGCGCGATATCAATGCCGTTGCCGGACAGCTGCGGCAGCAGGGCGGACAGCGCCTGGGGCTTGGCCTCCAGGGCGGCCAGGCGGGTGGCCTCAGCCTCGCGCAGCTGCGGGTCGTTTTGCAGGGCGCGCTGATAGACGGCCAGCAGATCCGCCGCCGGATGCGGCGATTCGCAGCTACGCACAAGGCCAATTACGATCAACAAGTCGCTTCATGAATTACCCATTTTGGGCGTCCCCGGGCCGGTAGTATAGTGTTATATACTACTATATCACCTACGCGAGGACGGGTCAATACTGCGGAATCCTCGGGTCCATAATCCCGGGACCAGGCCAAAATTCCGCCGGAGAGGTTAAAGACTTATCCGAAGCCTCTGGCGCCACGAGAAACTCCGCCACCTGGGCGCTGCGGCCGCCGGAGCGGCAGATCACGACGGTCTCCTTGTTGCGCGTCGAGTTCGCCGAGGCGATCGGAAATCTCGCCCATGGGGATGTGCAGATGATCGGTGGGGACCGGCGCCAGGCTGACTTCCCAATCCTCGCGAACATCGAGAAGCGTCATGTCCGTCGCCGCCTGCGCGCCGATCCAGGAATTCCCGCGGGGTCAAATCCCTGACCATCTTAGAAGACGAACCTTTGCGCCGCAGTGGCGTTGATCAGCGGTTCAACAACGGTTTCGAACAAGCTCTCGCGGATCCATTCGGCGCCGTCGACCCGGCGGACCAAGATGGC
Organism: uncultured Gammaproteobacteria bacterium; assembly: GCA_963787695.1. GTDB lineage: Bacteria > Pseudomonadota > Gammaproteobacteria > Steroidobacterales > Steroidobacteraceae > Bog-1198. The sequence continues at coordinate 1,142,820 of CAWBDX010000002.1, read as the reverse complement.
GTCCATGACCGGCGCTTCGACCGACGATCGCGAACAAGCGCCCGCCGATGCGCAAGCGATCGTCTCAAAGCGCGCGTCGTAGACCGGCAGCGAACCGGTGACCGCGATGACGTCGTATTCGCCCAAGGGCGCAGCGCCGAACGCATCGCGGGTCTCGAATTCCACGCTTGCGCGCCTGGACGGCGCGCAGGTTGGCTCGCGCGGCCGCGGTAAATTGCGGATGAATATCGATGGATCGCGTCGAGGCATCCCAGCAGGCTCAAGGCAGGCGGCGAGATAGCCGTTGCCGCTGCCGACCTCGAGCACCCTGTCGGCGGCGGCCACGCTCAAGGCTTGCAAAATGCGGCCCTGAATTTTTGGGGCGAGCATCGATTGGCCGAAGCCAATGGGTATCGGCGCATCGGCAAATGCCAGTTCGACGGTATTCCGGCGGCACGAACGCTTCACGCGGCACCGTGGCGAACGACATCGAGCACGCGCGGATCGAGAACTTCCCAGGTGCGTATCTGCTGATCCACCATTTGCTGCCGAGCGGCCAATGTATCCATGATTTCTCGCGCGCGATTAAGGCCGCTGATTATGGTCAATTTCCACAGGCTACGCGAGCCCCTTGCGCTATTCTCTGCATCACGATGGTTCGCGACGTGTCCAGCTCGTGAAGGGCGCCCAAGCTACTCAGCGTCGCTAAGACTCGTCGTTACTGAGGTCAGCGTTGATCTTGTCTTCCCTCGCTGTTGTGGTTAGTCACCGCGGCCATTCTGGCAGTGGGCGTCGTCGTGCTTTTCGTGTGGAAGCGGCGCCAAGAGCGCGCGGTCAACGATTTCTCGAGCCAAATTCAAGCATCTCATCGACGCGGAGCGGCGCCGCCGGCCGCATAGCGCTCGAGCGCAGAGCCGGGCGCGCTGGGCAAGCTCGGTGCCGCCGTCAACAAATTGCTGGAAGATCTCGAGCACCGCGGCGCGCAGCTGCAGGATCGCGAACAGCTGTTCCAGCGTCTGGTCGAGACGGTGCACGATGCCGTGCTCGTGCACCGCAAAGTGATCCTGTTTGCCAATGCGCGCTTCCTGTCGCTGCTCGGGCACGAAGTCCGCCGATGTCGTCGGCCGACCGCTGACCGAGTTCGTCGCGCCGGAATATGTCGAGTTGGTGGAAAACAATCTGCGGCGGCGGTTGGCGGGAGAATCCGCGGCGGAGCGCTACGAAATCGAGCTGCATGGATCGGCAAGGCCAGGTGACGCGCGTGGAGCTCTCCAGCACCATGATCGACAGTTCCGGCGAACCGGCGCTGCTGCTGACCGCGCTGGAAATGATGCCGGGCGCGATCCCGACCGAAGATCTCGCAGAAGCCGCGCGCCATGGCGACGCTCGATGCCATGGGCGAGAGCGTGATCACGGTCGATGCCGAAGGGCGCATCGACTATATCAATCATTCCGCGGAACTGCTGCTCGGCCAGCAGGTTCGATCAGGTCTTGGGCAAGACCTTTGCGGAGGTCGCCTCGCTGGTCGATGAAAACGACCGCCGCTCGCTCGGCGATCCTGTGCGCAAAGCCTTGAGCACCGGCGGTCGAGTGTCCGCCATGCGCAGGCGCGCGGTTCTGGTGCCGGCGAACGGCGGTACCGAGCGATTCGTGGAGATCAGCGTGACGCCGCTGCGCTCGACGGCAAGGACATCCTCGGGATTGGTGCTGGTGCTGCACGACACCAGCGAACTGCGCGGCCTCACCCGGCAGATGACTTATCAAGCCAGCCACGATCGCGCTCACCGGCCTCGTGAATCGGCGCGAGTTCGAGCGCCGGCTGCAGGAAGCCATTGGATTCGGCGCAAACGCGGCGACATCGGGCACGCTCTGTGCTATCTCGATCTGGATCAATTCAAAGTCGTCAACGATACCTGCGGCCACACCGCGGGCGACAACATGCTGCGCGAGAGTCGCCTCGCTGATCAAAGATGCGGTGCGCGATTCGGATACGGTGGGACGCATCGGCGGCGATGAGTTCGCGCTGTTGTTGGTCGGCTGCCCGCTGGAGAAGGCGCGCCAGATAGCCGACAACGTGGTGCGCTCGGTCAACGACTATCGATTCGTATGGAGGGACAAGATTTTCAATGTCGGCATCAGCATCGGCCTGGTGGAAATCGGCCGCGACAGCGGCACCATCGAAGACATCATGAATTCGGCGGATTCCGCCTGCTATGTGGCGAAGAAGCAGGGCGGCTCTGCACGTGCATGTCTATTCGGCGCGCGAGGAGGCGAGCGCGCGTCACAGCGGCGAAATTCACTGGCTGCTGAAACTGCAAGGCGCGCTGCGCGACAATAAGTTCGAGCTGTACTACCAGCCCATCGTGCATGCGCGGGCCGGCGGGATGAGCGGGCCGGCGCTCGAGGTATTCGTGCGCCTGGCCGGTGAGCACGGGCAAGCCGGCCGCGCCGCCGGCGGAATTCATCCGCGCGGCCGAGCGCTACCGCTTGATGCCGCACGTCGATCGCTGGGTGGTGCAAGCGGTGCTCGCGGCGCTCGGGCGCGGCGGGCTGAAGTTGCCGCCCGGCCGCAGCGTCGCGATCAACATCGCCGGTCAAACCCTGGGCGATGCGGAGTTTCTGGAATTCGTGGTCGATTGTTTCGATCACACCGGCGCGAACCCCGGCGACATTTGCTTCGAGGTCACGGAAGGCTCGGTGGTCGCGAATCTGGACCACGCGCAGCGCTTCATTGCCGTGCTGCATGGCATGGGCTGCGAGTTTGCTCTGGATGATTTCGGCAGTGGCTTGAGTTCATTCTCGACGCTGAAGACTCTGCCGATGGACTATCTGAAAATCGACGGCTCCTTCATCAAGAATCTCGCCGGGGACGCGGTGAACCAGGCCATGGTGGCCGCCATGATCGAGCTGTCGCGCAGTCTGAATTTCCGCGTGGTCGCGGAGCACGTCGAGGATCAGTGTCGCTGGATACCGTGACGGGCATGGGCATCGATTTCGTGCAGGGCTTCTTGGTCGGGCGGCCGCAACCCTTGTCGATGATTCCCAGCCAATCCTAGATGCTTGGGTCCATGGCGTGCTTATAACCCTCTGGTCCGCCCTCATAACAAACTTCTATGGCATTTCCCCCGCGCTTAGGAGGAAAATCCCGGCCATAGGCTGACAGAATTCTGCCGCAACGAGGTGCAACATGCCTGTTTATGAGGACAACACCAAGTCCATCGGCCGCACGCCGCTGGTACGGATCAACCGCCTCGACGCCAGCAGCGGCGCGACCATTCTCGCCAAGATCGAGGGCCGCAATCCGGCCTATTCGGTGAAGTGCCGCATCGGCGCGGCGATGGTATGGGACGCCGAAGAGCGCGGCACGTTGAAGCCGGGCATGTCCATCGTCGAGGCCACCAGCGGCAACACCGGCATCGCGCTGGCATACGCGGCCGCGGCGCGCGGCTACGGATGCGTGCTCACCATGCCGGATACCATGAGCATGGAGCGGCGCAAGGTGCTGGCGGCATTCGGCGCAAAGCTCATATTGACCCCGGGCGCCAAGGGCATGAAGGGCGCCATTGCCAAGGCCGAGGAACTGGCCGCTGCCGATCCCAGCAAGTATCTGTTGGTGAAGCAATTCGACAATCCCGCCAATCCGGCCATTCACGAGAAAACCACCGGCCCGGAAATCTGGGACGACACCGAGGGCAAGGTGGATATCTTCGTCAGCGGCGTCGGCACCGGCGGCACGCTGACCGGTGTTTCGCGCTACATCAAGAAGACGCGCGGCAAGCAGATCACGACCGTGGCGGTGGAGCCGACGCAACTCGCCGGTCATCACACAGACGCGCGCCGGCGAAGCGCTGACGCCGACGCCGCACAAGATCCAAGGCATCGGCGCGGGATTCATTCCGCAGAATCTGGATCTGTCCCTGGTCGATCGGGTCGAACAGGTCGACCAACGAAGAAGCCATCGAGATGGCGCGCCGGCTGGCGCGCGAGGAGGGCATCTTGTCGGGCATCTCCTGCGGCGCGGCGATGGCCGCGGCGCTGCGTCTGGCGCGCGAGACCGCGAACAACAAGGGCAAGACCATCGTGGTGATCCTGCCGGATGCGGGCGAGCGCTACTTGTCGGGCGCGTTGTTCGAGGGGCTGTTCGAGGAAGTCGAGAAGATGCAGGCGGTCGCGTAGCAGGCACCCATGAACGCCAAGCCCGAATCATGCCGCAAGCCCCCGGGCGCTCTCGAGAAGCTCGACGCAAGAGCTGCTCGGACAGCTACCTGGGCGATGAGCGCGGGCGGCGCATTCGCAGCGCTATCTGCCCTCGCGCGAGGCCATCGTCGAGATCCTGGACCTCGGTGCTCGATCTGATGTATCCCGGCTACTTTGGGCGGCAGGATCTGAACCGCGAGCAATCTTGGCGCGCACGTGGCGCACATGCTGGCGGCGCTGGTGCCGAAGCTTGAACGCGAAATAGAGCATTGCCTGTGCTACGGGCGCGAGCGCGAAGCGGGGCTGCCGCAGTTCGGCGAATGCGCGCCGCGCGCGCACGAATTGGCGCGGATTTTTCTGCAGCGGCTGCCGCGAGATTCGCGAGCCTTGCTGATCCGCGATGTGCAGGCGGCTTTCGACGGCGATCCTGCGGCGCTGAATCTGGACGAGATCATCCTGGCGTACCCGGGCGTGCTGGCGGTCAGCGTCTATCGCATCGCGCATGCTCTGTACGATTTGGGCGTGCCGATGATGGCGCGCATCATGACCGAGTGGGCGCATTCCAAAACCGGCTGCGACATCCATCCCGGCGCGACCATCGGCGCGGCGTTTTTCATCGATCACGCCACCGGCGTGGTGATCGGAGAGACCACGCACATCGGCGATGGCGTGAAGATCTACCAGGGCGTGACCTTGGGCGCACTGTCGTTACCGCAGGATGCCAGCGGACAAATCATTCGCGGCAAGAAGCGTCATCCGACCGTGGAGAACGGCTCGACGCTGTATGCCAATGCCACGGTGCTGGGCGGCCAGACCGTGGTGGGCGCCGACAGCGTCATCGGCGGCTCGGTATTTCTGACGCGCAGCGTGCCGCCGCGTTCGCGCGTCTCCTTGAAGGAGCCGGAGCTGCGGGTGGTGACGCGCGACGGCGCCGCGGAGCCCGACGCGATCTACTTCGATATTTGATATTTAGTTAGGCGCTTACGCGCCGAATCTACGGGGTCGAGGCGACCCCGCCCTTAAGTGTGGAAGAACCGAGTTACATCATCTTGCCGAGAACAGGCACGAGCAGCAGCGCGACGATGTTGATGATCTTGATCAAGCGGATTGATCGCCGGCCCGGCCGTATCCTTGTAGGGATCGCCGACGGTATCGCCGGTCACCGCGGCCTTGTGCGCATCGGAACCTTTGCCGCCGAAATGACCCTCTTCAATGTATTTCTTGGCGTTATCCCAAGCGCCGCCGCCGGTGGTCATGGAAATCGCGACGAACAGTCCGGTGACGATGGTACCGATCAGCAGCCCGCCCAGGGCCTGAATGCCGGAGCCCGGACCCATCAAGAAATTCATGATCAGCACCAGCACGATGGGTACCAGGATGGGCAACAGCGACGGGATGATCATTTCCTTGATAGCCGCCTTGGTCAGCATATCCACGGCGCGCGAATAATCGGGCTTCGCGGTACCTTCCATGATCCCCGGAATTTCGCGGAATTGGCGGCGCACCTCGTTGACCACCGCTCCAGCGGCGCGGCCAACGGCTTCCATGGCCATCGCGGCAAACAAGTACGGCACCAGGCCGCCGATGAACAAGCCGATGATCACGGCAGGATTGGATAGATCGAAACTCGTCGCGTGGCCCAGCACCTCGCCGAGCTTGTGAGTGTAGTCGGCAAACAAGACCAGCGCCGCCAATCCGGCCGAGCCGATGGCATAACCCTTGGTCACCGCTTTGGTGGTATTGCCGACCGCATCCAACGGGTCGGTGACATCGCGCACCTTCTTGTCCAGGTGCGCCATCTCCGCAATGCCGCCGGCATTGTCGGTAATCGGTCCATAGGCGTCCAGCGCGACGATCATGCCGGTCATCGACAGCATCGCGGTGGCTGCAATGGCGATGCCGTACAGACCCTCGAGTTGATACGAGGCCCAGATGCTCAATGCCACGGCGATGACGGGCAGAGCGCAGGCCTTCATCGACACGCCGAGTCCGGCAATGATGTTGGTGGCATGACCGGTTTGCGAGGCTGCAGCCACGTGCTGCACGGGCCCGTACTCGGTTGCGGTGTAGTACTCGGTAATCACGATCATCGCCGCGGTCAATGCCAGACCAACCAAGGTGCACAGCCAGATTTTCATGGCGTGATCGCCCATGATTTGCTGCGAGACGAAGTAAAACGCGATGGCGGAGATAACGGCTGACACGATGACGCCCTTGTACAGCGCGTTCATGATTTTGCCGCCCTCGCGCGTCGATACGAAAAAGGTACCGATGATGGAGGAGACGATGGAAATCGCACCCAGCACCAGGGGAAACAATACCGCCCGCGCACCCATGTCCACCATCACCAGACCGCCGAGCAGCATCGTGGCCACCAGGGTCACGGCATAAGTTTCGAACAGGTCGGCGGCCATGCCGGCGCAGTCGCCGACGTTGTCGCCGACATTGTCGGCAATAACCGCCGGATTGCGCGGATCATCTTCGGGGATCCCGGCTTCCACCTTGCCCACCAGGTCCGCGCCCACATCCGCGCCCTTGGTGAAAATGCCGCCGCCCAAGCGCGCGAAAATGGAGATCAGCGAACCGCCGAACGCGAGACCCACCAGCGAACGCAGCGCGGCTTCCGGGTCCCCCAGCATTTGCAGCATGCCGAGGTAGTACCCGGCGACACCGAGCAACCCCAAGCCCACGACCAGCATGCCGGTGATGGCGCCGCCGCGGAACGCGACTTTCAGCGCCGCGTTAATCCCATGGTGTGCCGCCTGCGCGGTACGCACGTTGGCTCGGACCGAGATGAACATGCCGATGTAGCCTGCCAATCCGGACAGAATGGCGCCAACCGCGAAGCCGCCCGCGGTGGGCCATCCCAGCGCAAAACCCAGCACGAAAAACAGAATCACTCCGACTTTCGCGATGGTGGAATACTGGCGGTTCAAATAAGCGCGGGCGCCGGCCTGAATGGCCGCGGCGATTTCTTGCATCCGGGGATTGCCGGCAGGTTGCGCCAGAATCCAGCGCACCGAAATGACGCCGAAGAGGATTGCAACAACTCCTGCTGCAATAGCCAACCATAGCGCATTGTCAAGAGTCATGAAACGTTCTCCCTTCGGGCCTTATGTTATTGAAAAATATGATTTTATCGTCAAAAAAAGCGACGCGACTATATCACAAAAGGGGTGTTCAGGCGCTTACGCACCCTGGCGCCCTTTAGGGTGGCGTAGCGGGGCAAGCCATTATGATAAGGAGGATAGCCTTCGCCGCCGATCAGCGGCAATAAATACCGCCTGCAACGGCCGGTGATGCCAAATCCATCCGGGCTGATGAAATTACGCGGCAGCTTCTTCTCCTGATTCGCAATGGCGCTGAGCGGCGCCTCACCAATCGTCCAGCGATAGGGTTTTGAGGACTTTCTGACGATGATGGGCATCACGGCGTTCTTTCCCTGCAACGCAAACTCCACTGCTGCCTTGCCGACCGCATAGGCCTGATCGACATCCACCTTCGATGCGATGTGGCGCGCCGAACGCTGTAAGTAGTCGGCCACCGCCCAGTGGAATTTAAAGCCGAAGGCCTGCTGCGTCATTTGTGCGACCACCGGCCCCACGCCCCCCAGTTGCGAATGCCCGAAAGCGTCCTTGGTGCCGGCTTCGGCCAGAAATTTGCCTGACCCATCCTTGACCCCTTCCGATACCACGATCACGCAGTAGCCGCGTTTTTCAACGGTGCTGCGCACCTTGGCGAGGAACGCCTCGCGATCGAATACGATCTCAGGAAACAGAATGATGTGGGGAGCATCGCCCGCACTGCCTGCGGCCAAGCCGCCCGCGGCGGCCATCCACCCTGCGTGCCGCCCCATCACTTCGAGCACGAATACCTTGGTCGAGGTGCGCGCCATCGAAGCGACATCGAGTGCGGCCTCGCGCGTGGACACGGCGATGTACTTGGCCGCCGAGCCAAAACCCGGACAGCAATCGGTTACGGGCAAATCGTTGTCGACGGTCTTGGGAATGCCGATGCAGCAGATCGGGTACCCCAACTGCACCGCGATTTCGGACACTTTCTGCGCCGTATCCATCGAGTCGTTGCCGCCGTTGTAGAAGAAGTAGCCGATGTCGTGGGCGCGGAATATGTCGATCAAGCGTGCGTATTGCGCCCGATTCTTGTCGATTCCGGCCAACTTGTAGCGCGCGGATCCGAACGCACCACCCGGCGTGTGGCGCAGGGCTTTGATGGTCGCATTGCTTTCCTTGCTGACATCAATCATATCCTCGGTCAATGCGCCGATGATGCCGTCCCGACCGGCGTAGATCTTGCCGATTTTGTCGCGGTGCCGGCGGGCTGTTTCGATCAAGCCGCACGCCGACGCGTTGATGACCGCGGTGACGCCGCCAGATTGCGCATAAAAGGCGTTTTTCCTGATCATGGGGTCCCTCACGCTTACGAGCGGCGCAGAATAGCCGATCGGCGCGGATAATCAACGCTCAGGAAGGAACACGGGTATTCGTTAAGCCGTGGTTTGACGATCGCGCCGCTCAAAGGTACGGTAGCGCGCTTGCACCACTTTAAAGAATCATGCGAATAGTCCTATTGGGAGCCCCCGGGTCGGGCAAAGGCACACAGTCTGACCTGCTGGTGAAAGCCTACGGAATCCCTCATATATCCACCGGCGATTTGTTGCGCGAGGCAGTCGCCAAGCGCACCGAACTCGGACTGCGCGCCAAATCGGCGATGGACGCCGGCAAGTTGGTCGACGATGCCACGGTGCTGGGCATGATTCGCGAGCGCTTGAGCCGTCCGGACGCCGTCGCAGGCTTCATCATGGATGGGTTTCCGCGCAACATTGCGCAGGCCGAGGCGCTGCAAAAGATGCTCGAGGAACTGCGCACGCCGCTCGAATCGGTGGTGCTTTTGAATCTCGACTTGGGTGTTCTATTCAAGCGTCTCACCGGCCGCAGGATTTGCGAAAGCTGCGGCCGGGTATTCAACATCTATACGGCTCGGTGCGGGGGCGCCGCTGCACTGTGATCATTGCGGCAATGGCGCAGGGCTTGATCCAGCGGCCGGACGACAAGGAAGAAGTCATCGCCAAGCGTCTCGAGGTGTACGAAGCGCAAACCAAGCCGCTGATCAAGTACTACAAGACCGCCGGCCTGCTGCGAGTCGTGGATGCCGATGCCGATATGGACACGGTGTTCAAGCAACATCCAGCGTGCGCTGCAGGACGCGGCGAGGCTCGCCCTACGGGCGGCCGCGATTAGCCGATCGCCGTCCAGCAGCCGGGCGCCGATCTCCTGCCGCCGCCATCCCGCGAGCGCGTGTGAATCGCGCTTGCCCATGGCGAGCGCCTTCAACTCGCCGCGCGGCGCCAGAATCTCCGGCGCTCACCTTGAGTTCTGCCGCGCGCGCGTCAACGGTCTGCTCAGGCGATCGAGCAGGGCTTTCTGCTCGGGGGTCGGGCGCGCATCCTGGACCGGGTTCCAGATCCGGCAGCTCCACGCTCGATGCAACTACTGAGCGCATCGAGCAATGTCACCGCTAATCTTTTCGTTCAGCGGCTGCACCGCATCGAGCGCGGCGGCGGTGGTCGGATTGGCCTGCGCGATCGAAAAAATGGCGGCGTCGGACAGAATCCAGGCGCGCGGCAGGTCGCGCTCGCGCGCCGCTTTTTCGCGCCACACGGCGATGGCTCTGGGCGCGGGCGCGCGGCTCAGGCGCCAATTGCCCGATGCCGCGCAGCCTTCCCAGGCATGCGCGGGATCCGGCTCATACAGCTCAGCGTCCGCAAGCCCCAAGCAGTCCTCGCGCACCCAGTGCTCGCGGCCCGAGTGCGCGCAGGCGCTCGGCCAGCTCGATCGCAATCGCGTGCAGATACAGAACATCGTCCGCGGCGTATTCCAGCTGCGCGCGGGTCAGCGGCCGCTTCGACCAATCGGTGCGCGTCTGGCCCTTGGGTATGCGTCACCTCGAGCAATGTTTTTACCAGTTCCGCGTAGCCGACCTGGGGCTTCATGCCGATGCAGGCGGCTGCGATTTGCGTGTCGAATACCGGCGACACCACCTGCTTGGCTGGTCAGATAGAGGGCTTCAAGGTCCTGGCGAGCGGCATGAATCAGCTTGCGCGACGTTGCGGCGCGGTCAAGCGCGGGCATCAATGGATCGAGGCTGCCCACCCGCAGCGTGTCGACCAACCAGATCTGTCCCGCCGCGCTCAGCTGCAGCAGGCACAATTTGGGAAAGAAAGTGCGTTCGCGCAAAAATTCGGTGTCGACGCCGATCGCCTCTTGCGACTGCCAATGCGCGTGCAAGCGCTTCAAGCTCCTCGCCTCGATCGATCCAAATCGCGTCAGGCATCGTTTATCCACGTGTACAATTTGGAACTAATTATGACTGAATCACCATGCTGCGACTGCAAAAGCATTTTTCGACATCGCACTCTGGCGGCAAACGCCGGCGATCTGCCGGCGTCGCCGTTGCTGCTGGGCTTGGCGGCCTGCGCCGCCGCGCTGACGGAAGTGCTGGGCGCGCTCCTGCCCGCCGCCGCCCGAATGACGGATTCCTGCTGCGCATCGTGCTGGCGTCGGCTTGCCCCTCGGCTTCACCTGGGCGGTGCTCGCGCTCGCGCGGCGCAGCGCAGCGCTTTCTGCAGACGGCCATCGCGCTTGCTTGGGCGTCGGCGCGCTCGCGGAAATCGATTCTCTATCCCTTGGGCGCGCTCTGCGCATGCATCGGCGAGGACCAGCTTCGCTTCGATTCCGTCTGGGATTGATGCTGGTACGTCGGATTGATCGGGTACTTGTTGGCTGCGCGCAACATTTGGCGCTCCGCGCTGGACTCCGGCTTGCTGCTGGGCGGCGTCATCAGTGTCGGCTACTTGGTGCTGTCGATTGCTGCTCGAGCAGCGGCTGTTGCCGCAATCATGACGCGGCACGTGCATATTTTGGGTATCGCCGGCACCTTCATGGGCGGCGTGGCCGCGATCGCCAAGGCGGCCGGATTTCGCGTCACCGGCTCGGATCTGAATGTGTATCCGCCGATGAGCACGCAGCTGCGAAGCGCTCGGCATCGAATTCGTGCAGGGCTATGGCGCGGAACAGTTGGATCTCAAGCCCGATGTCGTCGTGGTCGGCAATGCGCTTGAGCCGCGGCAGCCCGGTGGTCGAAGCCATGCTCGATCGCGGCATGGCCTACACCTCGGGGCCGCTCTGGCTCGCCGAACAGGTGCTGCACGAGCGACATGTGATCGCCGTGACCGGCACCCACGGCAAGACCACCACCACCGCCATGCTCACCTGGATCCTCGAGCACGCGGGTCTCGAGCCCGGGTTTCTGGTCGGCGGAGTGCCCAGCAATTTCGATTCCAGCGCGCGATTGGGCAAGGCGCCGTTCTTCGTCATCGAGGCGGACGAATACGATACGGCGTTTTTCGACAAGCGCGCCAAATTCGTGCACTACCGTCCGCGCACGGCGATTCTGAATAATCTGGAATACGATCACGCCGATATTTATCCGGACGTGGCGTCGATCCGCCGCCAGTTCAATCAACTGCTGCGCACCGTTCCGGGCGCCGGACGGCTCATCGTCAACGGCGCATGATCCGCGAGCTCGCCACGACCTTGAACGATGGGCTGCTGGACGCCGCGCGAGACCTTTCGGTTTGGCGGAACGCGCACCGCCCTGCGACTGGAGTGCGCGGATCGCGAAAGGCTCGGCGGCGAGCCGTTTCACGGTGCTTTTGCAGGGCCGAGCGGTCGCCGAGGTCGCGTGGGAGTTGACTCGGCGAACACAATGTGCTGAATGCGCTGGCGGCGATCGGCGCGGCGCATCACGCGGGCGTGGCGTCCGGAGCGCGCCGCGCGTGGCCTTGAATTTGTTTCGCGGCGTCAAGCGGCGCATGGAAGTGCGCGGCGTGGTCGATGGCGTCACGGTGTACGATGACTTCGCGCATCACCCGACCGCCATCGAGACGACGCTGCAACGGCTTGCGCGCGCGGGTCGGCGCCGCGCGCATCCTCGCCGTGCTGGAGCCGCGTTCCAACACCATGAAACTGGGCGTGCACCGCGAGCAACTGGCGCCTGTCGCTGGCAGCGGCCGACAAGAGCTGGTTCTTGGCGCCGCAGGATCTGGGCTGGGATCTTGGCAGGGCGCGGTCTCGCGCATGGGAGATCGCGTGAGCCTTGCGCGCGAGCGTCGATGCGCTGGTGCAGGGCCTGGCCGCGGAAGCGCGCGCCGGGCGATCATATTCTGGTGATGAGCAACGGCGGTTTCGGCGGTCTGCACGATAAATTGCTGGCGGCGTTGCGGGCGCGCCAGTGATGCGGCGCCGCACTTCGATCGCGCTGTTTCCGCTCAACATCGTGCTGTTTCCCGACGGTCCGCTGCCGCTGCGAATATTTGAAACCCGCTACGTCGACATGGTGCGCCGCTGCATGCGCGAAGATCAGCGCTTCGGCGTGGCGTTGATCCGCGAGGGCAGGAGGTGGGCCCGGCGGACACATTCGATGTCGGTACGCATGGCGAAGATCGTCGACTTCCATCAATTGTCGGATGGCTTTCTCGGCCTGTCCTGCGTCGGCCAGCAGCGCTTTCGCATCCAAAGCCGCAGCCGTCAAGCCGACGGACTGAATTTGGCCGGCAGTCGAAAATCTTCGGCGCGCGAACCCAAGATCGCGCTGCCGGAGCGACATGCGCGCCTGGCGGAATTGCTGAAAACCGTGCTGCCGCAACTGGGCGAGGTCTATGCCGGCATCGAGATGCATCTGGACGATGCGGCGTGGGTCGGTTATCGCCTCGCGGAAATTCTGCCGATCGCCGCCGCGGAAAAGCAATTCTGCCTTGAACTCGAAGATCCGATCCAGCGGCTGGATGTCCTTAGCCCTCTGGCCTTCAGGGACTCGCAATTGAGGCGCGGCCTTTGCTCCTAGCGGCGGGCCGGCGGCACCCAGCGGGCGCGGGTCAGCCACAGCGCGGCGGCGATGCAGGCGCCCCAGGGCAGCAGCCAGTAGCCCAGCAAGCCGTCGAATCGGCCCACCCAGAGAGAATATCCGCGGCGCCATCGCCGCTGCCGGTCGCTTCCTGCAGCATGCGCAGCACCACCACCCAACCGGCGTGCAGCCCGATCGCCACCGCGATATTGCCGGTGAGCACGCGGGTGAGGCTCAAGATCAGTCCCACCATGCAGCCAGGACAGAAATGCATCGAACACCAGCGCCGGATGACCCAACGGCGAGAAAGAGCGCAGCAGCAAGTCGAAGCCGCTGCCCCAGCCGAGTCCTGCGGCGCGGATCCGGGCCTTGGCAAAGAAATGCAGGACGGCGAACAGGGGGGCGGTGAGCAGGGCGGCGGTCCACGGTCCCGATTCGCGCTCGATCGCCGTATGCATCGCGCCGCGCATCACGGTCTCCTCCAGCAGCGCGACGGCGATTCCGGATGCCAACCCGATCGACGAAATATGCGCGCGAAATTGACAGCCGTCGGGCGTAAGCCCGATTGCGACGACGCGCAGGTGCGTAGCCAGCAGAGAAGGCGGCGCCGACGGCGGCCGTGGCGATGCCGATCGCTCCCCATAGCAGCTCACCTGCGAGAAATCTGCGCCAGGGCAGGCCGTAGCCCAAATCGCGCGCTTGTGTGCAGATTCAAGATGCCGGCACAGCCACACGAGCTCGGCGATCAGCACCAGCATCGCGATGCGGCTCGCGACGCGATGAAATGCCCAATTCGGCGAAAGTGGAAGTCAGCTCATAGGCGGGATAGGCAATCGCAGCGCGCCGATCACGCCGCGAGCAAGATGGCGGCCGACGAACCAAGCGAAGGCGCGCATCTCGCTATCCGCCGCTCACGGCGGCGGGCTATCGCAAGCGGAGAAGACGCGCGCCGGCGGCCGCGGCGGTCGCCTCGATATCGGCCGCCGAATGCGCCGCCGACAAAAATCCCGCCTCGAAGGCGGAAGGCGCGAAATAAATTCCTTCGCTCAGCATGCCGTGAAAAAATCGCTTGAAGCGCTCGACGTCGCAGGCCATGACTTTCGCGTAGCGATCGACATGGCGCTCGGCCGTGAAGAAAAATCCGAACATGCCGCAGACCTGATTGGCGGCGAGCGCAATGCCGGCGCCGGCAGCGGCCGTCGCCAGTTTCTCCATCAATATGTCGGTCATGCTCGCCCAAGCGCTGATGAAACCCCGGTGCGCTGATGCAGTTCGAGCGTGGTGAGGCCGGCGATCATCGCCACGGGATTTCCGGACAGTGTGCCGGCCTGGTAAACGGGGCCCAAGGGCGCGAGCCGCTCCATGATGTCGCGCCGGCCGCCGAATGCGCCGACCGGCATGCCGCCGCCGATGATCTTGCCGAGCGTGGTGAGATCCGGGCGCACGTCGTACAGTGCCTGCGCGCCGCCCAAGGCGACGCGAAAGCCGGTCATCACCTCGTCGAATATCAGCAGCGCGCCGGCGCGGTCGCATTCGCGCCGCAGGGTCTGCAGAAAATCCGGCGCCGGCGGGACGCAAGTTCATGTTGCCGGCCACGGGCTCGACGATGACGCAGGCGACCTGCGCGCCGATTTGGCGGAAAACTCGTTGCACCTGATCGGCATCGTTGTAATTGAGCGTCACGGTGTGGGCGGCGAGCGATTTCGGCACGCCGGGCGAGGTGGGCACGCCGAGCGTCAGACGCACCGGAGCCGGCCTTGATCAACAGCGAATCGGAATGGCCGTGATAGCAGCCCTCGAACTTGACGATGGTGTCGCGGCCGGTGAAGCCGCGCGCCAGACGAATCGCGCTCATGGTCGCTTCGGTGCCTGAGCTGACGAAGCGCACCAGTTCGATGGACGGCATGAGTTCGATGACGCGCCGCGCGAGCCGCGTCTCCAATTCGGTCGGCGCGCCGAAGCTCAAGCCGTCGGCGGCGACGTCGCTGCACGGCTTCGATCACCCGCGGGTGCGCGTGGCCCAGGATCATCGGACCCCAGGAGCCGACGTAAGTCGATGAAGCGGCGCCCATCGGCCGCGTACCAGTAGGCGCCCTGGGCTTTCTTGAAGAAGATGGGCTCGCCGCCGACGCCGCGAAAGGCTCGAACCGGCGAATTGACGCCGCCCGGGATGTACTTGCAGGCTTCTTGGAACAGGCTCAAATTCTCCGCCGAGCGATGCTCGACCAGAGTATCGAGCGACGGCGCTCTCGGGCAAGCTGAGTCGTACCTCCAAGCCGCCGCCGGGCGCATTGGCCGCTCTGGCCGAGCCGCCGTGAGCCTTCATGACCTGGGAGGTGATGGCGAGGCCGATGCCTTCGCCGCCGCTGTCGCGGTCGCGCGATTCGGCCACGCGATAGAAAGGTTCGAAGATTCGCTCCAGATCCGCCGGCGGCACGCCGGGTCCGCGATCGCGAATCACAACTTCCAAGCCGCGGCATTCGCGCGCGCGATCTGACATCTCCGAACCTGCGTGTCGTTCGGGCTGTAGCGCACCGCATTGCGCAGCACGTTCTCGATCGCGCTGCGCAGCAGATCGCGGTTGCCGAGCAGCGCAGTATTCGCGGCGCCTTGCAGCACGATCCTGCAGTTCTTCACGGCGCCCTCGAAATTCGCGTCGCGCACGACTTCCTCGATCATCTCGTCGAAGTCGAAGCGTCTCGCGCTCGCAGCAGGGCATCCGTGCCGTGCAGACGCGCGAGCTTCAAAACCTGGCTGATCATCGAATCGAGGCGTTCGATCTCGCGTTCCAGCCGATCCAACTGGCGCGGATAGTCAGCGGGCGGCTGGCGCGCCAGACCCAGCGCGACGCGCATTCTGGCCAGCGGCGAGCGCAGCTCGTGCGAGATGTCGCGCAGCAGCTGGGTGGTGGCGCTGCGATTCGCTCGCAGCTGATCCGCCATGGCGTCGAAATCGCGCGCCAGCACCGCGAGCTCGTCCTTGCGGCCCTCGAGACCCGCGCTGACGCGCACATCGAGATTTTCCGAGGCGAGCGCGCGCGCGCCCGCTTGAATGCGGCGAATCGGCGCGGTGAGATGCTCCGCCAGCCACCAACTCGTGAGCGCGCTCACGACCAGCGCAATGCAGAGAATGGTCAGGGAAATTGCCGGCAAGCTGAGCGCGCCGAAGATGCTCGGGCGGCGCGGCACCATGACGAACGGTATAGATCGAGCCGTCCGCGGCCGACGATCTGCGGCGCGGCGCGGATGGGCGAAAATTGCCGGGCGGCGGGTGCGCAAACCCGCGCGGCTCGAGTCCGGCCACCGCCTCGCGATTGACGAATTCCAGGCGCCGCGACGCGCTTTCGGGCAGCCGCCGGCCGAGAATGTCCCGGCCGTCGGGACCGATGATGAACAGTTCGCGGTCGCCCATCGCAGTCTTGTTGGCATCCAGCCAGCCCTTCAAGGCGCCGACGCCGCCGCGCGCCAGAACCTCCGATGCCTGGATGGCCACCGAGGGACGGCGCTGGCACTTCGAGCGGTTCATATTCGCGCGGACGCGATGGTGAAAGTGGTGGCGATGCTGCCGCCGACGATGAGCGCCATCGCGAGCCAGAAGAGCAGGAAGATTCTTAGGAACAGACTATGCATGCGCGAACGCGAGCTAGCTCTGACAGCTCCAGGTCAGCGTATAGCCCGAACCGCGGACGTTCTTGATTTCCGGATTCTTGCCGGCTTCGAGGTCCAGCTTGCGGCGCAAATTGCTGATGTGGGTGTCGATGCTGCGATCGTAGGCGGCGAGCTTGCGGCCGAGCGCCTGCTCGGTCATTGAGTCGCGCGAGATCACCTGGCCCGCGGAGCGCATGAGCAATTCGAGCACGCGAAATTCAGCGCCGGTGAGCGCCACCGGCTTATCCGCGACGTGCACTTGGCGGGTGCCCGGTATGCAAGGTGATCGGCCCGACGGTGAGTTCGTCGGGCACGCTGCCGCTGCCGGCGCGGCTGCTGGCGCGGCGCAGAATCGCGCGAATTCGCGCCACCAATTCGCGCGGATTGAAGGGCTTGCTCAAGTAATCGTCGGCGCCGAGTTCCAGGCCCACGATCCGGTCAACATCATCGCCGCGCGCGGTGAGCATCAAGATGGGCGTTGCGTAGGAAGCGCCCAGCTTGCGCAAAACGTCGAAGCCGCCGACGCTCGGCAACATCACGTCGAGAATCACGATTTCAAAGTCGGTTGGCCTGCAATTCCGCGAGAGCGTCGCCGCCGTCGTGCACGCTCTTCACGTCGAAATGCTCCGCGTCCAAGTATTCGGACAGCATTTGGCATAGCTCGCGATCGTCATCGACCAGCAGCACGCGCGCCTCGCGCGCGGCCGTGGGGTCTGTCGGTGGTGGGTTGGCGCCAATCATGTTCGATACCTCATACTCTGGCACAGTGTGGCCGCTGCGCTGCCCTCAGCCCCGTAATTCACAATTCTTAACAGAACTCTGCCTTGCCTGCTGACACAAGTTTGCACGCCGCTGGCCTAGGATAGCGCCGTACATCTTCTTCCACAGCATTGGAGCAATGAACATGAAATCGATTCGCATTTTGCTGGCCGGAACTCTCCTGGCGGCCGGAGCATTGCTGACAGCCGCCACGAGCATTTCGATCGCGAGTGCGGCCGATGAAGCGGCCACGGCTGCGCCTCGCTGCCATGGGGCCGCATGGCTGGCACCACCGGTCCCGGGCACTTGTATGCTGCCGAAGCTGAACCTGACTGCGGAGCAGAAGGCGCAGATCAAGACCATCATGACGAGCGCCGGTCCGCAGATGAAGAGCATTCATCAGGAGATGCACGCCAACTCGCTGAAGCTGCGGCAAACGCAGCCGAATGATCGCGAACTACCCCAATGTGGTTGCCGCAGGTGAGCCAGGCCAACGGCTCGCTGCACTCGCAGATGATCACGCAGCACGAAGATGTCCGCGCGCAGATGTTCAAGGTACTGACGCCGGCGCAGCAAACGCAGCTCGCCGCGCTGCAGGCGCAGATGCATAGCCGCGGACACGGTGCTTGGGCGTCCGCGTGGAGCGGGCGCGCCGCCCGGCGGCGCAATAGTCCAAGGTTGCAGGGGTCGTCAGCCGTCCAGGATCGTCGGCGTCTGCGCTCATCGCTGGGTGGCGGCGATCCCGTCTTTTTTCAGCAGCGTCCATGCACGCTGCCCTGGCCCACCAGATGTGCGGTGCCGACGATCACCAGATAATTCTTGTCGTCGTTGAGCAGCGCCTCGATTTTGGGCACCCACTTGCGGTTGCGCGCCACCAGCACGGATTCATACAGCTCGGGATCGCGGCCGATTTCGGATCTGCAGTTGACTCTCGAACCACTGCGGTGTCGCCGCGCTGCCAAGGCACGCACCATGGCGTCCACTTCCTTGGGCAGGTCGTGCGCCTGCTCGAGGCTCGACACCAAGTACTCGGCTTGGGCGTCCATGGTCAGGCTCAAACAGCGCGATTTGGTCGTGCACGGTTTCCAGTCCCGCCACGGTCTTGCCGTCGGCGCGCGCCCGCTCCAGGAAATACATTTCGACGCCGGATTTCGGCTGGAAACCGAGCTGCGTCAACTGCAGCTGCGATATGGCTTCGGCGGCGAACCATGGGGCGAATGCATCGAAAATCCGAGAGTTCGACGCCGACCTCGTGGGCCAATGCGCTCGCGCACGCTCGTAGCGCTGCTCGCCCAAGATGCCAGGCAGCGTTTTGCCTTCGGGCAGCCGCGCGCTGGCAAGCAGTTCCGTCTGCATCTGCTGCGAATCGATCTCCTGCAGATTCACTTCCATGAAAATCGATTTGGCGCTGCTGTACGCGTCGAGCACCGCCGGCGCACAGCGGATAGTCGCTGGGACGCAGCACGTGAATGGAGCCCAGAATGTAGACGGTGTTGTGCTTGCCGTGCAATTCCCACAGCGCATGCAGCGCGCCGTCGGCGCGCACCGTGGCCGCAGAGCGCGATGCAGGTCAGCGCCAGCGCCAGCAGTCGGCGCGGCTGAACCGGAAACGTCGCATCAAAGATGTAGCCTAGCCAGCCGCGGTTTGCCGCAATGGCCACGATTCTACCCAGTGGACCTGAGAGTCTCGATACGGCCATCGGCGTGCAGTTCGAAAGTTCGATATGCCGGCGGACGCGAGTCCACCGCATAGCGATCGCTCTTCGGCAGAAATTGCGCGCCGGTGGAGGGTGTCGCGAACAGGCGCACGTCGCCGCGCTCGCCGTCGTACGCCTGGTGAACATGGCCCCACACCACCGCGCGCACATGCGCATGTGCGAATCGATGATGCGCCAAAATTCTTCGGGCTCGGCAAGGCCGACGCTGTCCAACCAGCGGCTGCCCATGGCAATCGGATGATGATGCAGGCACACCATGGCGTGCTTCGGCGACCGCGCCAGCGCCGCATCGAGGCGCGCCAGTTCAGTTCTTGGTCAGGCGGCCGCCGACATGGCCCGGATCGTAGCTATCCAGCATGATGAAGTGTCCAGTCGCCGATTTCGTGCGCGCCGCAAATCTTGAACGGCGCGCCGGCTGAGTTCCTTGCGCATGGCCTCCGGCTCATCGTGATTGCCGGGAATGCACAGCACGGGTTTTGTGAGGTTGCCGAAGAAGCTGCGAAATCGCAGATAGCCGGACTTGTCGTCCTGCACCAAATCGCCGGTGACCAGCACCGCCCGGTAATCGGGCACGCGCGCAAACGCATCATCGAGCGCCGCATGCAAGCTCGAATCGGTCTCGACGCCGCGCAATCGCCGCTGTGGCGCTGCCGTACAGATGCGGTCGGTGATTTGTAGAATTTGCATCCGATAAATGGTAGCAAGGCGCGCCTGCGGCGACGGTGAACTGGGTCATGCGGGCAGGCTCTCGGTTATACATAAATCAGACTACAGTTATGTGACCGCGTTCCGTCGCAAATCGACTACTCGCGATCGCGTATTGAGACCGATATCACGCGGCATTGCTGGCAAGGGGCGCATCGGAGACAATAGCGCGGCTTGTCTTGTTAAATGAGAAGCCCTTCATGCCCACCCGCCGCGACCTTGCCAACGCCATTCGTGCTCTATCCATGGATGCGGTCCAAAAGGCCAATTCGGGCCACCCGGGCGCGCCCATGGGCATGGCGGACATCGCCGAAGTCCTGTGGCGGGACGTGCTTAAGTTCAATCCGGGCAATCCGACTTGGCTGGACCGCGACCGATTCGTGCTCTCGAACGGCCACGCCTCGATGCTGCTGTACTCGGTGCTGCATCTCACCGGCTATCCCTTGTCGATGGAGGAGATCAAGAACTTCCGGCAGTGGGGCTCGAAGACTGCCGGGCACCCGGAGCGTGAGGTGCATCTCGGCATCGAGACCACCACGGGGCCGCTTGGGCCAAGGATTCGCCAACGCCGTCGGCATGGCATTGGCGGAGCGCTCGCTGGCCGCCACCTTCAATCGGCCCGGCCACACCATCATCGATCATCACACCTACGTGTTCGTCGGCGACGGCTGCATGATGGAGGGCATTTCGCACGAGGCGGCTTCGCTTGCGGGCATGCAGCAGCTCGGCAAGCTCATCGCCGTCTACGACGACAACGGCATTTCGATCGACGGCAAGGTGGTGGGCTGGTTCGACGACGACACGGCGCACCGCTTCGAGGCGTACGGCTGGCACGTCATGCCGCACGTCGACGGCCAAAGCAGCGAGGCGGTCGCTGCGGCGCTGGCGGCCGCGCGCGCAGTCACCGACAAGCCGTCGTTCATCTGCGCGAAGACCATCATCGGCTTCGGCGCGCCCAAGCAAGGCACCCAGACCATGCACGGCGAGGCGATGGGCGAGGCCGATATCGCTGCCGCGCGCAAGACGCTGGGCTGGACGTTCGCCGCCGTTTGAAATTCCGGCCGATATTCGCGCCGCGTGGGATCAGGCGCGAGAAGGGTGCCGCAGGCGGAACAGCGAGTGGCGCGCGCGGTTCGCGGCCTACCAACAGGAATTTCCCGCGTTGGCCGCGGAATTGGAGCGGCGCATGGCGGGCGAGCTGCCGGGCGGCTTCGACGATCTTGCTGCGAGCATTCGTCGGCGGCGCGCAAGCGGAGGGCAAGGCGCTGGCCACGCGTCAGTCATCGCAAGCGGCGCTGAATGCCATCGGACCGTCACTGCCCGAACTGCTGGGCGGATCGGCGGATTTGACGCCCTCGAACGGCACCTGGCGCAAGGACTCGGTTACCTTGACGCCGAGCGCGCCCGCCGGCAACTATATGCATTACGGCGTGCGCGAGTTCGGCATGTCGGCCATCATGAACGGCATCACGGCGCACGGCGGCTTCATTCCGTACGGCGGCACTTTCCTGACCTTTTCCGACTATGCGCGCAACGCCGTGCGCATGGCGTGCCTGATGCGCATTCGCGTGATTTTCGTCTATACGCACGATTCGATCGGGCTGGGCGAAGATGGTCCGACGCATCAGCCCATCGAGCATCTTGCAAGTCTGCGGGTCATCCCGCATATCGATCGTGTGGCGGCCCTGCGATGCGGTCGAGACCGCTGCGGCGTGGGGCGTGGCCGCTGGATAATCGCAGACGGCCCGACGCTGCTGGTGTTGACGCGCCAGGCCTGCACGCATCAAGCGCGCGAGCCCGCGCAAGTGGCCAATATCGCGCGCGGCGGCTACGTGCTGATCGATCGCCCGGGGCTGCCCGAGGCCATCGTGATCGCCACCGGATCCGAGGTCGGAATTGCCGCCGAGGCGGTGCGCGCATGAATGCCAAGGGGCGCAAGATCCGGCTGGTGTCGATGCCGAGCACCAACCGCGTTCGACGCGCAGGATGAGGCGTACAAGGAGAGCGTGCTGCCCGCTGCGGTCACGCGGCGCGTCGCGGTCGAGGCCGGCGTGCGCGCCGACTGGTGGCGCTACGTGGGCCTGAACGGGCAGATCGTGGGCATCGATCACTTCGGTGCGTCGGCGCCCGCCAAGGTGCTGTTTCCGCAGTTCGGCTTTACGGCCGAAAAGGTGATCGAGGCGGTCGAGAAGGTACTGGCCGGTTGAGCATTGAATCAAAAGGGGTTTGAAGACGATGGCAATCAAAGTGGGCATCAATGGTTACGGGCGAATCGGCCGCAATATTCTGCGCGCGCTGTACGAAGGCAAGCACGGCGGCGACCTCAAGATCGTCGCCATCAACGATTTGGGCGATGCCAATACCAATGCTCATCTGACGCGCTTCGATACCGCGCATGGCCGATTTCGCGGCGATGTTCATGTCGACGGCGATTCCATGGTGGTCAACGGCGATCGCATCCGCGTCGTCGCGCAGCGCGATCCGACGAAATTGCCTTGGGCGCGAACTCGGCGTAGACTATGTGCTCGAGTGCACCGGTTTGTTCACCAGCAAAGCCAAAGCGGCGGCGCATCTTGCCGCGGGCGCCAAGAAAGTCGTGATTTCCGCGCCGGGCGGCGACGACGTGGATGCCACCATCGTCTATGGCGTGAATCACGGCATTCTGAAATCCAGCATGACGGTGATTTCGAATGCCTCCTGCACCACCAATTGCCTGGCACCCTTGGTGAAGGTGCTGCACGAAAAGATCGGCGTCCTCGCGGGCGTGATGAACACCATTCACTCCTACACCAACGATCAGGTACTGACGGATGTGTATCATTCCGATCTGCGCCGCGCGCGCTCGGCGACCATGTCGATGATTCCGACCAAGACCGGCGCCGCCGCGGCGGTCGGCCTGGTCATTGCCGGAACTCAAGGGCAAGATCGACGGCTTTGCGATCCGCGTGCCGACGATCAACGTGTCCTTGGTGGACTTCACCTTCACGCGCGGCGCGCAAGACCAGCGTGGAGGAAATTCAACGGCGCCATCAAGGCGGCCGCGCAGGGCGCGCTCAAGGGCATTCTGGCCTACAACGATCAGCCGCTGGTGTCGGTGGATTTCAATCACGATCCCGCCTCATCCACCTACGATGCGACGCTGACCAAGGTCATCGAGGGGACGCTGGTGAAGGTCTGCGCGTGGTACGACAATGAGTGGGGATTTTCCAACCGCATGCTCGATACGACGCTGGCCTGGTCGAAGGCCAAGTAGAGTTCCTCGTGAAGATCACCAAAATGAGCAGCCTGGATCTGCGCGACAAGCGGGTGCTGATTCGCGAGGATTTGAATGTGCCGATCCAAGGCGGAGCGGTGAGCAGCGATGCGCGAATTCGCGCGGCGTTGCCCACCATTCAAGCGGCGCTGACGCGCGAAGGCGCGCGTGCTCGTCATGTCGCATCTCGGCCGGCCCGAAGAGGGCAAGTACGCGGAGGAGTTTTCGCTGGCGCCGGTGGCCAAGCGCCTGGCGCAACTGCTCGGCATTCCCGTGGCCTTCAAGAAGGATTGGCTGGACGGCGTCGAAGTCGGTCCCGGCGAAGATCGTGCTGCTGGAAAACGTGCGCTTCAACAAGGGTGAAAAGAAGGACGCCGATGATCTGTCGCGGCGCATGGCGGCGCTGTGCGACATCTACGTCATGGATGCATTCGGCACGGCGCATCGCGCCGAGGCCAGCACGCACGGGGTGGCGAAATACGCGCCGATCGTTTGCGCCGGACCGCTGCTGGTCAGCGAACTGTCGGCGCTCGAGACCGCGCTCGAGAAGCCGGCGCGGCCGCTGTTGGCCATCGTCGCCGGTTCCAAGGTCTCGACCAAACTCACGGTGCTGGAGTCCTTGTTGAGCAAGGTGGATCAGCTCATCGTCGGCGGCGGCATCACCAATACTTTTCTCGCGGCATTGGGCTTTAACGTGGGCAAGTCGCTGTACGAACCCAACATGCTGGACATCTGCAGGCGCTTGCTGGAGCAGTCCAAAAAGCGCGGCATCGTCATTCCCATGCCGACGGATGTGGTGGTGGCGAAGGAGTTCTCCGCGAAGGCGGAAGCCGACGTCAAGGATGTGCGCCAGGTGTCGGCCGAGGACATGATTCTCGACATCGGCCCGGATTCGGCCGAAGCCATCGCGGCGCTGGTGGCCTCCGCCGGCACCATCCTTTGGAATGGCCCGGTGGGGGTGTTCGAATTCGCACAATTCGGCGAGGGCACGCGCACGCTGGCGACGGCCATTGCCCGCAGCAAGGCCTTTTCCCTGGCAGGCGGCGGCGATACCCTGGCCGCCATCGAGAAATACGGCATCGAGGACAGCATTTCCTACATTTCCACCGGCGGCGGCGCGTTCCTGGAATTCGTCGAAGGCAAAAAACTTCCCGCGGTTGAGATTCTCGAGCAGCGCGCAGCATGAGACTCCGGGCTGCGGCGCACCAAAATTGTCGCGACCTTGGGTCCCGCCACGGACGATCCAGCGGTGCTCGAGGACATGGTGCGCGCCGGCGTGGACGTGGTGCGCTTGAATTTCTCGCATGGCGTCGTCGCCGATCATGCGCGCCGGGTCGAGCTGGTGCGCGAGGCGGCGCGGCACGCCGGCCGTTATGTGGGCGTGCTCGGCGATCTGCAGGGTCCGAAAATCCGCATCGATCGCTTCGCGGCCGGAAAAATCGCAGCTGGCGGACGGCGCGGAGTTCACCCTGGACGCCTCGCTGGCGGTCGATGCGGGCACCGAGCAACTCGGTGGGAATCGCCTACAAGAAGCTGCCGACGCGACGTATTCGCCGGCGACGTGCTGCTGTTGAACGATGGCCAGATCAGTTTGCGGGTCGTGGCGATCGAAGGCCCGCGCATCAAGACCCGCGTGCTGGTGGGCGGCGAACTCGGCAACAACAAGGGCATCAACCGCCAGGGCGGCGGACTGTCCGCCGGCGCACTGACCGACAAGGATCGCGAGGACATCGTCACGGCCGCGCGACTCAAGGTGGACTACCTCGGCATATCCTTTCCGCGCGATGCCGCGGACATGGATGAGGCGCGCGGCTTGCTGCGCCAGGCCGGCGGACATGGTCTGCTGGTGGCGAAGATCGAGCGCGCAGAAGCCATCAAGAACCTCGCCGCGGTCGTCAAAGCCAGCGATGGCGTAATGGTGGCGCGCGGCGATCTGGGCGTCGAAATGGGCTACGCGGAACTCGCCGGCCTGCAGAAGCTGATCATTCAGGAAGCCCGGCATCAGAACAGAGTCGTGATCATGGCCACGCAGATGATGGAGTCGATGATCACCGCCACGATTCCCACCCGCGCGGAAGTCTCCGATGTCGCCAATGCCGTGATGGACGGGACCGATGCCGTCATGCTGTCCGCGGAGACGGCCTCCGGCCGGCATCCCGCCAAGGTCGTGGAAGCCATGGCGCAGATCGTCGTCGGCGCGGAGAAGTATCGAAGTGGAGCATGTCCGCGCGCGGCAGCGGCACAGCGGATTCTTCGCGCACACGGATGAGGCCATTGCGGCCGCGGTCATGTACACGGCGAATCATCTGCATGTGAAAGCCATCGTCGCGCTCGACCGAATCCGGATCGACCGCGTTGTGGATGTCGCGGGTGCGCTCGGATATCCCGATCTATGCCTTTACCCGGCACGAGAGCACGCGCCGCCGGGTGACCTTGTATCGCGGCGTTTATCCGGTCGCCTACGATGTCGAGGATCGGCGGCGAAGCGGTGTATTTCTCGATTTTCCGCCTGTTGCTGGGCCAGAATTTGGTGCTCGAGAACGATCACATCATCCTCACCAAGGGCGAGCTCAGCGGCATCTCCGGCGGCACCAATTCCATGCAAATCCTGCGCGTCACCCGAAAGTAGCCTCAATGGCCAACGAATTTCGCGGCACTGATCGATACATCGCGACCGACGAATTGATGGCCGCGGTCAACGCCGCGGTGGTCCTGTCGCGGCCCTTGCTGATCAAGGGCGAACCTGGGACGGGAAAGACGCTGCTGGCGAATGAAATCGCGCGCGCGCTTGGACAAGCCGTTTTTCGAGTGGCACATCAAATCCACCACCAAGGCGCAGCAGGGACTGTACGAATATGACGCGGTGTCGCGCCTGCGCGATTCGCAGCTTGGCGATCCGCAAGGTCCAGGACATCCGCAACTACATCCTCAAGGGCAATCTGTGGGAGGCCTTCGATTGCGACGTGCAGCCGGTGCTGCTCATCGATGAAATCGACAAGGCGGACATCGAATTTCCGAACGATCTGCTGCGCGAGCTGGACCGGATGGAGTTCTCCGTTTATGAAACTCACGAGACGGTGCGCGCCAAGCATCGGCCGATCATCGTCATCACCAGCAACAACGAAAAAGAATTGCCCGACGCTTTTTTAAGGCGCTGCTTTTTCCACTACATCCGCTTTCCCGGATACCGCGACCATGACGCAAATCGTCGATGTGCATTTTCCGGACCTGAAGCGCGAGCTGCTGCACGAGGCGCTGACGACCTTCTTCAAGATCCGCGAAACGCCGGGCCTGAAGAAAAAGCCGACCACCTCGGAACTGCTCGATTGGATCAAGCTGCTGGTCACCGAAGACATTCCGCCCGGAAGCTTTGCGCAGCGATGACGCCGAAGAAGCTGATTCCGCCGCTGTATGGCGCGCTTCTGAAGAACGAGCAGGACGTGCACTTGTTCGAGCAGCTCGTCTTCCTGCACCGCCGGAATGCTCGTTAAGTTCTTTTTTCTGCTGCGCAAGACCGGCGTCCCGGTCTCGATCACCGAATTATTGACGCTGCTCGAGGCCCTCAAGGCCGGCCTGGGCGACTTGAGCGCCGAGCGCTTTTACTATTTGGCGCGGACCTGTCTGGTCAAGGACGAGAAGTTCTACGACCGCTACGATCGCGCCTTTGCGGCGCACTTCAAGGGCGTCGAAGATGTTTTCGCGCTGCTGCAGCGGCAGCTGCCGCCCGATTGGCTGGAGAAGCTCACGGTGCGCGAATTTACCGACGAAGAGAAGGCCGAGATCGAGGCGCATGGGCGGCTGGGACAAGCTGATGGAGACGCTCAAGAAGCGTCTCGAGGAGCAGAAGGAGCGGCATCAGGGCGGCAATAAATGGATCGGCACGGCGGGGACCTCGCCCTACGGAGCCTACGGCTTCAACCCGGAGGGCGTGCGTATCGGCCAGGAAGGCGGGCGCAACCGCAGCGCCGTGAAGGTCTGGGACAAACGCGAATTCGCCAACCTCGACGACAAGGTGGAACTGGGCACGCGCAACATCAAGATCGCGCTGCGCCGGCTGCGCCGCTTCGCGCGCCGCGGCGCGCCCGACGAATTGGCGTTGGCCGATACCATCGATGCCACGGCGCGCTCGGGCGGCTGGCTCGACATCAAGATGCAGGCCGAACGGCGCAACGTCATCAAGATCCTGCTGCTGCTTGGATATCGGCGGATCGATGGATGATCACGTCAAGACCTGCGAGGAATTATTCTCCGCCGCGCGCAGCGAGTTCAAGCATCTCGAGCATTATTATTTTCACAACTTCGTGTACGAATCGCTGTGGAAGGACAATCGCCGGCGCTTCAACGAGCACGTCGGCACGGCCGAAATCATTCGCACCTATGGTCCGGACTACAAGCTGATACTCGTGGGCGATGCGACCATGAGCCCGTACGAGATCACCCATGCCGGCGGCAGCGTGGAGCACTGGAATCCGGAGCCCGGCAGCGTGTGGCTGCAGCGCCTGATGAAACAGTATCCGAAATTCGCGTGGATCAATCCGCAGCCGCAATCGCGTTGGCGTCAGACCGCCTCGATCGACATGACGCGCGAAATGCTCGAAGGTCGGATGTACCCGCTGACCTTGGCGGGGCTCGACCAGGTGATCGACGACTTGACGTAGCGTCGAGCTTGAAACCCGGTCACGCGGGAGGATGTTAGCCTGGTGGACAGATGAGTTGGGTCACTGTCATATTTTCCATGACCGCCTCGGCATGTCTGACGACGGCGTTGATTTATTTCTTTATCTGGTGGCGGCAACGGAATTCCTGGGCCTACTTGCTGTTCGCCGTGGCGGCGTTCGCGACGGCGGCTTTTGCCTTTTGCGACCTGGCGGAAATGCATGCGCAGTCGCCGGCGCAATATGGCGCAGCGGTCCGCTGGGCGCAGTTTTCGCTGTGGGCGGTGATTGTGTCGCTGGCTGGATTTGTGTGGCTATACCTGCGCGCGGGCCGGCTATGGCTGCTGTTGACCGTGGTGGGCGTGCGCACGGCCGCGGTGCTGCTCAATTTTCTGACGGGACCGGATCTCAACTATCGGCAGGTCAGCAGCCTGCGTCACATCCAATTTCTCGGCGAATCCGTTGCCATCGCCCGGGGTGTGCCGAATCCCTGGCAGCTGGTCGGTCAGGTGAGCATCTACGCGCTGATAGTGTTCGTCGCGGACGCCGCGATTACCGTGTGGCGACGCGGCGACCGGCGTCGTGCGCTATTTGTCGGCGGCAGCATCGTGTTTTTCCTAACCACGAGTACCGCGCAGGCGACCTTGATATTCTGGGGACACGCACAGTGGCCGGTGCTGGCGAGTTTGCTGTTCCTCGGCATCATTGCGGCAATGAACTACGAGCTGGGCGGTGAGGCGTTGCGCGCGGCGCAAATGGCGCGCGAGTTGCGCGCGAGCGAACAGCAGATAACCCTGGCCGCCGAGGCTGCGAGCCTGGGTTTTTGGTCGCGGGAATTAACGCGCAACGAAATCTGGGGTTCCGACCGATGGCGAGCGCTGCTCGGGTTTGCGAAAGCGGAACGCGTGCATTACGAAGATTTCTCGGCACGGGTGCACCCGGATGATCGCGAATTGATGCGCCGGACGCTGGCGAAGGCGATCGACGGTGATGGGATCTACCAGGCGGAATACCGCGTGCTGCTGGCAGATGGAACATTGCGTTGGCTTGCTTCCCAAGGGCGCGTCGAATTTACCAATGATGGCAAGCCGGCTCGTTTGCAGGGAGTTGTGCTCGACATCACGCAGCGCAAGCAGGCGGAGCTGGAATCCCTCGAGCATCGCACCGAGGTCGCCCGGCTGCTTAAGGCGGCGAGCCTCGGAGAGCTATCCTCCGCGCTGGCGCATGAGTTGAACCAGCCGTTGGCCGCCATCTTGTACAATGCCCAAGCGGCGCAGCTGTTTCTGGCGCGCGGCGCATTCGACTTGGAGGAAATTCGCCACATCCTCGGCGACATCGTCACCGACAACCAGCGTGCCAGCGAAGTCATCCGGCGGCTGCGCGCGCTATTGACTAAAGGTGAATTCAAGCCACAGCTGCTGGACGCGAACGAACTGATTCAAGAAGTGCTGGAACTGCTGGATCATGACCTGGCTGCCCGCAAGGTAGGCGTGGTCACGCAGTTCTCCCCCGATTTGCCTTCGATCCGCGGCGACCGCGTGCAGCTTCAGCAGGTATTGATCAATTTGATTCTCAATGCGGGGGACGCCATGTCGCAGCCGCCGCAAATGGAGCGCACCCTGACGTTGGGCTCGTGCCGGGTGACAGGCGCAGGCGTCGAAATTTCCGTGGCTGACACCGGCGGCGGTATTCCGCTGGGTGGCGAAGAAAAAATCTTCGAGCCCTATCACACCACCAAACCGCAGGGACTGGGATTGGGGTTGTCACTGAGCCGTTCGATCGTGCTTGCGCACGGCGGGCGCTTGTGGGCTGAGAACCGGGCCACCGGCGGCGCGGTGTTCCGCTGTACCATCCCCGAGGGGCGCGGCGAGTCGCTATGAATATGCAGGTCATGCAATGACAATGATGGTGCGCGCGATCGGCGAGCAGCCGCAACTCGGTTTGGTGATGACGGGCGGCGGCGCGCGTTCGGCCTACCAGGTCGGCGTCCTCAAGGGCATCGCGGAACTGCTGCGGCGCGGATCGGCCTGTCCTTTCCCGATCATCACCGGCACCTCCGCCGGCGCCGTCAGCGCCATCGCGCTGGCGTCGGATGCCGCGCATTTCAGGCGCTCGGTGTATGCCATTGAGCGGGTGTGGCGCGATTTTCGGGTGCATCAAGTGTTCAAGGCCGATGCCGCGAGCATGCTGAAGTCCGGCGTGCATTGGCTGTGGGCCTTCATTACCGGCGGATGGCTGGTGCCGCCACCGCATTCGCTGTTCGACAACACGCCGTTGTGGGAATTGCTGCGCTCGCATCTGCACTTCGACGGCATTCCGCGCAGTCTTTACAAAAAGCACCTGCACGCCATCGGCATATGCGCGACCTGCTACGCGGATGCCGACTCGGTGACTTTTTTTGCCGCCGATGCCACGGTGCAGCCCTGGGCCAGGGTGTATCGTAAAGGCACGCGTGCGCCGTTGACGCTCGAGCACTTGATGGCGAGCCTGGCGTTGCCGTTCTTGTTTCGTCCGGTACTGCTGCATGAGGCGTATTACGGCGACGGCGCCATGCGCCAAACATCGCCGTTGAGCCCTGCGATACATCTCGGCGCCACGCGGCTCCTGATCCTCGGCGTCAACGACCCGTTGCCCTCAGGATCGCTGCCGAAACCGCCGCTGGTCGAGCCCACATTCGGACAGATGTTCGGGTTCATGCTGGATTCCCTGTTCATGGATCAGCTGCACGCGGATCTGGAGCGCATCAATCGCTACAACGAGACCTCGGGCATGCGGCACATCGAGACCCTGGTGGTTTCCCCGACGCGGGACGTCAACGAAATCGCACGCCGCCACGTGCGTGAACTGCCGCGGGCGTTGCGGGCGCTGCTGCGCGCCCTTGGCGCGCACAGTGCGCCCAGCACGCTGCTCTTGAGCTACCTGCTGTTCGAGCGCGGCTTTACCCGGGAATTGATCGACCTGGGTTATGAAGATGCGCGCGCACGCGCCGCGGAGATTCGCGAGTTCCTGCAGCTGGAGCAGGCGCGCCAGTATCGATCGACGCGCAGCTAGTTCTTGTTCAGCGAGTCATGCCGCGTCAGCACCTGCGGGTGCGATTTGCGAAAATGTCCCGCCAGCTGCTCGGCGATGTATACCGAACGATGCTGGCCGCCGGTGCAGCCGATGGCGATGGTCAAGTAACTGCGATTCGCCTGCGAGAACTCGCTCGACGCGCTTTTCCAGAAACGTCGTCAGATCCGCGATCATGCTGCGCACGCTGGCGAAGCCGGCAGATACTCGATCACGGCCGCATCGCGGCCGGTCAGACTTGCGCAGCGCGTGTTCCCAATACGGATTCGGCAAGCTGCGCACATCGAACACGAAGTCCGCATCGCCCGGAATGCCGTGCTTGTAGCCGAAGGATTCGAACATCAGTGATAGCCTGCCCCTCGCGCCGGCGTTCGATACGCTCGCGAATCAGTTCGCGCAACGCGTGGACGCCCATGTTCGAGGTGTCGATCACCCAGTCCGCCGCGATGGTGATGGGCTCGAGCAGCTTGCGCTCCGAGGCGATCGCCTCGCGCAGGCTCGATCTCGCCGGTGACCAGCGGATGCTTGCGGCGCGTCTCGGCATAGCGCTTGAGCAGCACCTCCTCGGCGGCGTGCAGGTACAGGACCTCGCAATTGATGCCGCTGCGCCGCAGTTCGGCGACCAGAGCGGGAATGGTTTCAATTTCGTTGGCGCGATTGCGCGCATCCAGACCCACCGCGGTTCGCGGATAGGTGTCGCCCATGCCGCGGACCGTGTGCGAAATGAAGGGCTTGAGCAATGCGGCGGGAATGTTGTCGACGCAATAGAAATCGATGTCTTCCAGCATGTGCAGAGCAACGCTCTTGCCGGAGCCGGACAGCCCGCTCACGATGATCAGCCGCATTGACATGAGGAGCTATCCTACGCGCGCGACTTACACTCGACAGCGCGACTTTGAGAACATCCTCGGCGTGATGGTCGGAGGTCTTTTCCTTGTGCTTCTTGACGCAGCGGTCGAGTTTGTCGGCCAGCGCGTCGATGGAGGCATACATGTTCTCTTCGGTTGCATCCGCGTAGATCTTGTTTCCGCGCACCATCAAGGTGGCCTCGGCCTTATGAGTCGATTTTTTCGACCGTGAGCACGCAGTGGACGTCAATGAGCTGCTCGAAATGCCGGGAGATTCGCTCGAATTTCTTGAGAACGTAGCCGCGCAGCGCGGCGGTGACTTCCACATGATGACCGCTGAGATCCAATTGCATGTTTCCTCCTTCTCACTTTAAGACGCGCGGGCAGCCGCTCTCTTGCGCTCGTTCGACGGCGCGATCTGCATGCCCTCGCGGTACTTGGCAACCGTGCGTCTGGCCACCGGTATGCCCTCCTGCGACAGAATTTCCGCCAGCTTGGCATCGCTCAACGGATTTTCCGGATTCTCCTGAGAAATCAGTTTCTTGATCTTGGCGCGAATGGCGATCGATGACATTTCGGTGCCGTCCGCCGCCTCGACATGGCTCGAAAAGAAATAACGGAACTCGAACACGCCGCGCGGCGTGTGCATGTACTTGGCGGTGGTGACGCGCGAAATGGTCGACTCGTGCATCTCGACCGCTTCGGCCACATCCTTCAGAATCAGCGGCTCCATCGCCTCTTCGCCGATTTCGAAAAAGCTGGTCTGGCGCTGCACGATGCAGCGCGCCACCTTCACCAAGGTTTCATTGCGAATTTCCAGGCTGCGCATCAGCCAGCGCGCCTCCTGCAATTGGGTGCGCAGCATGGCGTGATCGGGCGCTCGCGATATCAAATTGGCGTAGCTTTGATTGACGCGCACCCGCGGTACGGTGGCCTGGTTGATTTCGACCGTCCAGCCGTGATCGGTGCGGCGCACGAAGACATCGGGGATGACGTATTGCGCCTGCGTCGGATTGACCGCGGCGCCGGGCCGCGGATGGCAGGAGCGCACCAGCGCCAGCGCCATTTCCAGATCGCTTTCGCTGCAGCGCAGTTGCCGGCGCAGCAGCGCGAGTTGCTGGCTGGCGACCAAATCCAAGTGCTCGAGCGCCACCCGGATCGCGACATCCCGCGCCGGCGTCTCCGGATCGAGTTGTTTGAGCTGCAGCGCAATGCACTCGCCGAGATTGCGCGCGGCCGACGCCGGCGGGCTCCAGCGATTGAACGATGCCGAGCACGCGCTCGACGTCGGCGGCGCGTCGCCTCGATCTCCGGCAGCAGGCTCAAGCGCATGTCCTCGAGCGAGTCCTTCAGATATCCATCATCGGTGATCGCATCGGAGATGACGCGGGCGATCGCCATGTCGATCGGCGGAAAGCTTGGCCAGTTCCAACTGCTCGATCAGCTGCTCCTGCAGGGTTTGGCCGTGCTGATCGCTGAAATCGCTGCTGCGATCGTCATCGCCGGAATAGTTTCGCTCGGAGGGGCCGCTGGTTTGTTCGCCCCAGGCCTCATCCGCGATCTCCACTTCGGGGGTTTCGCGCTGATCCGCCGGCGTGCTGATGCCGTCCAATTCGGCATATTTCTCATCGAGCCGAACCGGCAACTCTTCGCGCTCGCGCGCCGCGATCCGGCGCCTCCGTCTCCTCCTCGCCCTCCAGCATCACATTGGTTTCGAGGGTCTCGCGGACATGCGCCTGCAAGTCGAGCGACGGAAGCTGCAGCAGTCGAATCGCTTGCTGCAGCTGCGGCGTCATGGTCAGTTGTTGACCGATGCGAAGCTGCAGACTTGGCTTCAACATATTTCTTTCGAACCTAACCTACAATTTGAAGTCCTGACCCAAGTACACCTCACGCACCTGCGGGTTGGCAAGAATCTGGTCCGCAGATCCAGAGGCGAGGACGCTGCCTTGACTGACGATATAGGCTCTGGCGCAAATACCCAAGGTCTCCCGCACATTATGATCCGTAATCAGTACGCCGATGCCCTTGTCGGACAAGTGCTTGATTATTCGCTGGATATCGGCCACGGAGAGCGGATCGACGCCCGCAAAGGGTTCATCCAGCAGCATAAATCTGCGGATCGGCCGCCAAGGCCCGGGCGATTTCGACCCGGCGGCGCTCCCCGCCGGAGAGGCTCATCCCCAAGCTGTCGCGCACATGGCCGATATGCAGCTCGCCCAGCAGTTCCTTCAGGCGGGCGGTGCGGCCCGCGTCATCGAGGCCGGGCCGGGTCTCCAGGATGGCCATGATGTTGTCGGCGACCGACAGCTTGCGGAAAACGGAGGGCTCCTGAGGCAAATACCCCAAGCCCAATTGCGCGCGGCGGTGCATGGGCAGGCGGCTGATATCGCGTTGTCCAAAAAGATCTCGCCATGCTCGCAGCGGGTCAAGCCCGACGATCATGTAGAAGGCGGTGGTCTTGCCGGCGCCGTTCGGGCCCAGCAGGCCGACGACTTCGCCGCTTTCGACCTCCAGGGACAAATCCCGCAGCACCTGCCGTGATTTGTAGCTCTTGGCGAGTTCCAACGCCCGCAATACGCTCATGGATTGGGTTTGGGCGGCGCCGACTTGGGCGGCGGCGGCGTGATGATGATGCGCACGCGCTGCGAACCCTGTTCGGCTTCCTCGGCGATGACCTTCTGCGCGAGCACATCGTACTTCAGCGACTGTCCGCGAATCTCATGGTCGCCGTTGGCTCAAATAGGCATCCTTCGAAGAATCGCACCACGCCCTTTGCCGACATCATAATCGATGGTTTCGCGCGTGGCCTTTGGCCGGCTTGCCGGTCTTTGTGACGGTCGTTGCTCGAAGGCGGCCGGTTTGCCGTTGGCGACGGCTTTGGTCAGCACGTTGTTGACGAAGGTGATCTGCGCCTCGTCGGAGAACAACTGCCCTTGCTCCATGGTGATTTTTACGTTGCCGCGAAATATTCCAAAGATTGTTGTCGAAGTTCAAATCCGTGGAGCGCTGTTGGCTGGCTTGACCTTGATCGGCGGTGATCGACATGTCGCCTTGCGAGATGCGAATCTTGGTAAAGACCGCGCTGTTGGTCTTCAGGTCGATCGATACCGACTGCGCACTCCAGCAATAATCGGCGCTGGCGATCGTGCGCGACGGCGGGGGCGGCGCTCGCCTGCGCCAGCGGCGCGAGCAGCGCGACCAGCGCGACGAGTCTTAACGGGGAGGAAACGGCCATTGACCTTGGATTCTAGGCGCATCGTGCGCTCTTTCAAATTGGCGACTCAGGCCGCGCGCGGTGAGAATGTGGCCGCCGTAATCGATGCGCACGTCGCTCTTGGTGCTCGCGATGCGATTCGGGAACGTTGTAGCGCAATGGTATCGGTGTGGATCACGGCGCGTGCCTGCGGTGCCGGGATCCTCGCCCTGCAGACGCACGTTGCCGGCGACATCGACGATCTTGCCGCCGGGCTGCACATGCGCGGTGTCGCCGAACATCACCCACGTCTGGCCGCCGGGCGCGTCATAGTTCACTCGCACGTTGTACAGCGCCACCTCGTTGCCGTGCGCGATTTGATCGATGCGCTCGGCCTCGATGCGAATGCTGGGCGCGCCCGATGCATCGTAGTCGGTGAGAATGGCGTTTTTTAAATAGTAGCCCGGCAAATCCGCCTGCTTTGCGCCGCGCTCACGTCTCGATGGGCGGTGCGCCGGCGAACTCAATATCCAGGTACTGATCACCAGAGCCACGACCGCGAGCACGGTAAAGACGCGAAAAAACATCAGCGCCCCCGGCGCGGGCGCGCAGCAGGGCATCGCACAGCTCGCGCACCGCGCCGCAGCCGCCGGGCGAGCGCGGCAACCCAATGCGCGGCGGACAACACGATCGGGTGCGCATCCGCGACCGCTGCCGCCAGTCCGACCGCCGACATCAGCGGCAGATCGGGCGTGTCATCCACGATGCAGGCGCAATTCAACGGGTCGACCTTAAGACGCTCGCGTCAGCGTATGCAGTGCCGGCCAGTTTGTCGCTGCAGCCTTGGACCACGGTGGGCACGCCGCAGTTCGCGCAAGCGTGCGGCGGCCGCAGCGGAGCGCCGGCCGCTGAACGCCGCCACGCTGCACGCCGGCGGCCATCAGCAGTTTGATGCCGTGGCCGTCGCGGACGTGGAACACCTTGAGTGCTTCACCCTTGGATGCCGAAGTACAGCCGCCCGTCCGTGAGCACGCCGTCGACGTCCAGGATCAGCAGCTGGATCTTGGCGAGCGGCGTGGCTGTGCGCGCTTTCAAAACACACCCGCGCGCAGCAGATCGTGCACGTTGAGCGCGCCGACGATCTTGCCGTCCGTCATCGATCACGACCAGCGAGGTGATGCGGTGCGTTTCCATGAGATGCACCGCCTCGGCGGCGAGCGTCGCGGGGCTGCACCGATTTCGGCTCGCGCGGTCATGACCTGATCCATGCGGGTGGCTGTGCAAATCCGCAGCGCGATCGAGCGCGCGGCGCAAATCGCCGTCCGTGAACACGCCGAGCACGCGCTCTGCGTCATCGACGATCGCCGTCATGCCGAGACCCTTGGAGGTTACTTCCAGCAGGCCCTCGGCCAGCGTGGTGTCGGCGCGAACCTTGGGCATGTGCACGCCGGTGCGCATCACGTCCTTCACATACAACAGTCGGCGGCCCAAGGCGCCGGCCGGATGTGAACGCGCGAAGTCCTCCTCGGTGAATCCGCGCGCTTTCAGAAGCGCCACCGCCAGCGCATCGCCCACGGCCAGGGCCGCCGTGGTGCTGGCGGTGGGCGCCAGGTTGAGCGGGCAGGCTTCCGCCGGCACGCGGATGTCCAGATGCACGGTGGCGATACGCGCCAGCGCGGAATCCGAATTTCCGGTGAAGGCGATCAAGGGCACTCCCAAGCGCTTGATCACCGGCAGGATGGTGAGAATTTCGGCGGTTTCGCCCGAATTCGATAGCGCCAGCACCGCATCGTCGCGAGTGATCATGCCGACATCGCCGTGGCTCGCCTCGCCGGGATGCACGAAGAACGACGGGCGTGCCGGTGCTGGCGAGAGTGGCGGCGATTTTGCCGCCGATATGGCCGGATTTGCCCATGCCCGTCACCACGATGCGGCCCCGGCAGTTAAGACAAATGCGGCAGGCGCGTGCAAAATCCGTCCCGAGACGGGGCAGCTGCGCGCGCAGATCCGTCGATTTCGACGGTCAGCGCCTGGCGGCCGAGGTCGACGAGATCTTCGTCGGTGTAGTCGGGATTCATCTGCTGAATGATACAGCGGATGCAGAATCTCGCACCCTGGGCGTAAGCTTGAGCAATATTTTAGGAGTCGGCATGAATCCACAGCAGGTAGCGCAACTGATCGAGGACGGGTTTGGCCGGCAGCCAGGCGCTGGTGACGAGCGAGGACAATGTGCACTTCGAGGCCGTGGTGATTGCGCCCGCATTCGTCGGCAAGCGGCCGGTGCAGCGCCATCAATTGGTGTATTCCACGCTTGGCGAGGCGGTGGGCAGCGAAATTCATGCGCTCGCGCTGCAGGTTTTCACGCCGGACGAGTACGCAGGGCAGGGCACGTGGATAAACTGCAGATCCATGGCGGCATCGCGCTCGAGGGCGAGATCCGCATCTCGGGCGCCAAGAATGCGACGCTGCCGATTTTGGCCGGCTGTCTGCTGGCGGACGGTCCGGTGACGGTCTCGAACGTGCCGCATCTGCAGGATGTCACCACCATGATCGAGTTGCTGGGGCGCATGGGCGTGTCGGTGACCATCGATGAAAAGATGCGCATCGAAGTCGATGCCTCGACCATCAAGGAATATTTCGCGCCCTATCAACTGGTGAAGACCATGCGCGCGTCGATTTTGGTGCTGGGTCCGTTGCTGGCGCGCTTCGGCGCCGCGGATGTGTCCTTGCCCGGCGGCTGCGCGATCGGCGCGCGCCCGGTCAACATCCACGTCGCCGGGCTGCAGGCCATGGGCGCCGACATTCATATCGAGAACGGCTACATCAAGGCGCGCGCCGCGACGCCTGAAAGGGCGCGCGGCTGGTGCTGGAAACCGTCACCGTCACCGGCACCGAGAATCTCATGATGGCCGCCACCTTGGCCGAGGGCGAGACGGTGCTCGAGAATGCCGCGCGCGAGCCGGAGGTGGTGGATCTGGCAAATTTCTCTGATCGCCATGGGCGCCAAGATCAAGGGCGCGGGAACCGACAGAATCGTCATCGAGGGCGTGATCGCGCTTGAATGGCACGGCCTATGAAGTGCTGCCGGATCGCATTGAAACCGGCACCTATCTGGTCGCGGGCGCCATCACCGGCGGCCATATCCGGGTAAAGAATACCCGGCCGGATCATTTGGATGCCGTCATCGGCAAGCTGCAGGAGGCCGGCGCCAGCGTCGGGGTCGGCGACTCCTGGATCGAAGTCGACATGCGCGGGCGCCGGCCCGATCGCGGTCGACATTCGCACCGCGCCGTACCCGGCCTTTCCCACCGACATGCAGGCGCAGTTCGCGGCGCTCAACACCGTGGCGAACGGCGTCGGCACCATCATCGAAACGATTTTTGAAAATCGCTTCATGCACATGCTGGAAATGCGCCGCATGGGCGCGGAGATCCGCCTCGAGGGCAATACCGCCATCATCAAGGGAGTCGAGCGCTTGACGGCCGCGCCGGTGATGGCCACTGACCTGCGCGCCTCGGCCAGTTTGGTGCTGGCGGCGCTGGTGGCCGACGGCCGCACCGATATCGAACGCATCTATCACATTGATCGCGGATATGCGGCGATCGAGGAAAAACTCCAGCAATTGGGCGCGAAAATCCGGCGCACGCCTTGAATTCGCGAGCGCGCCGAGCCTAAGGCTATTGCCTGCTGGACCGCGTGGGCGCTCCAATACGGTTAGATTTGAATCTTGTAACTTTGCCGCGCGTGGCGGGCCTTCGAGTTCCACGCCCGAGCCGGGTTTTAGCGCGGACACGCGCGCGACCAGATCCTGAGCGCTGCGCACGGGTTCGCCGCCGAAGGCCGGTGACCAGATCGCCGGGCCGCACGCCAGCCTCGTAGGCGGGGCTTTTCGTCCATGTATATTCACCACGGTGACGCCGCCGCCGGCCGTGCCGAGTCTGCGCGGCCTGCTCGTCGGACAAGTCCTGCGGCACGAAGCCCAGCCAGCCGCGTACTACGTGGCCGTTCATCAAGATCTGCTCCATCACGCCGCGCACCAGATTGACCGGAATCGCAAAGCCGATGCCTTCCGGTCCGCCATAGCTGCGATTGAGCACTGGCGGTATTGATGCCGACCAAATCGCCGTGCGCGTCGATGAGCGCGCCACCGGAGTTGCCGAGATTGATGGCGGCATCGGTTTGAATGAAATTTTCGAACGTGGCCAGACCCAGCTGGCCGCGCCCGGTGGCGCTGACGATGCCTTGCGTGACGGTTTGACTCAGGCCATAGGGGTTGCCGATGGCGAGCACGATGTCGCCGACCCGCAGCGTATCCGAGCGGCCCAGCGGCATGATGGGCAGATTGCCGATCTTAAGATCGAGGATGGCGAGATCCGTATCAGGGTCCTGCCCGACGATGGTGGCATCGGCGATGCGTCCGTCGGCGAGCTGCACCCGGATCGAATCCGCGCCCGCGATGACATGCTGGTTCGTCACGATGGTGCCCATCGCATCGACGATCACGCCCGAACCCAAGCTGCGCTCGATGCGCTGACGATAGCTCGGCCAGTATTCGCCGAACAATTGATTGAAGGGCGCCGCCTGTGTGCGCTCCCGTACCACCCGGGCGGTGTAAATATTCACCACGGCCGGCGCCGCGCGCGCCACCGAATCGGCAAAGCTTTGCATGACCACGCGCTCGCGCCGCTGCGCCGGCTGGCCAGCGCTAAGGCGCTCGGTGCCGCGCTGAGGGAGCGCTCGTGCCGCGTTTTGCGCGGCATCCGGCGTCGCGCCACCATCGGTGCAGCGGCGGTGTGCGCGCCCAACAGCGTCGGGTTCCACCAAACCACGAGAAACGCCACGGCCAGGCCGACCACGACCGCTCTGATCAAAAAACTCACGAGGACGCGAGTGTTCTGCAATTAATATCGCTCCGTCGCAGCCTTAAGGGATGCCCTGGCTAATCTGTGTATAATGCGCTCGCAATATTCTTTGGGAAACACTACCGCTACAGGGGTTTGCGTGAAGATTTGTCAACAATTGCGTGGGACGATCGCATGAGTGACCAGGTTGACCACAGCCGCCGCCGCTTGTTGACGGCAGCAACGGTCGGCACGGGCGCCATCGGCGTTGCGTTTGCCGCGGTTCCATTCCTCGCTTCCTGGCAGCCCAGCGCGCGCGCCAAAGCGCTTGGTGCTCCTGTCGACGTCGATGCTTCGAAACTCGAAGCCGGCCAGATGTTGAAGGTGGTATGGCGCGGACAAGCCGTTTTCGTCGTACGGCGCGTCAAGGCGGTCGTCGATCAATTGGGCGGTCACGATGAGCATGCTGGCGGATCCGAAGTCCGACGATTCGCTGCAGCCGGACTACATCAAAGCCAGCGGGCGCGGTGCGCGCGCGCAATCCCGAGTACTGGGTGGGTCTCGCGGTGTGCACGCATCTTGGGCTGCTCGCCGTTGGGCGCTTTCGTGCCGAACGATTCGTTCCAGGTCGCGGGTGCCGATCTGGGTGCGAACTGGCCGGGCGGCTTTTATTGCCCCTGCCACGGCTCGAAGTATGATTTGTCGGGCCGCGTGTTCAAAAGCATGCCGGCGCCGAAGAACTTGACGGTGCCGCCGTACGCAATCTCGGCGCGACACGCGCATCGTCATCGGCGTCGACGACGCTCCCAAACCCGTTTCGTAAGCCAAGAGGTAAGCGATGGCCGCAGCACCCGAGTCCGCCGGCACCGGCAAAGGATTGATTGGCTGGATCGATCAGCGCTTTCCGCTGACAAAATTGTGGAAAGAACAAGTCGCCGAGTATTACGCACCGAAGAATTTCAATTTCTGGTATTACTTTGGCGTTGTTTCGCTGCTGGTGCTCGTCCAACCAGCTGGTGACCGGAATTTTCTTGACGATGAACTACAAGCCATCCTCCGCGGAGGCGTTTTCATCGATCGAATACATCATGCGGGACGTGGAGTGGGGCTGGCTGATCCGCTACATGCATTCCACCGGCGCATCGGCGTTCTTCATCGTGATTTATCTGCACATGTTCCGCGCGCTGCTGTACGGCTCGCATCGCAAACCGCGCGAACTGCGTGTGGATTTTCGGCTGTCTGATCTTCCTGCTGCTGATGGCGGAAGCGTTCATGGGCTATGTGCTGCCCTGGGGCAACATGAGCTATTGGGGCGCGCAGGTCATCGTCTCCCTGTTCAGCAGCCTGCCGATCGTCGGTCAGAGCCTTGGTCGAGTGGATCCGCGGCGACTACTACATCGCCGATGCCACCTTGAACCGCTTCTTCGCCCTGCATGTGGCCGCATTGCCGCTGGCGCTGATCTTCCTGGTGATTGCGCACCTCATGGCGCTGCATGAGGTAGGGTCCAACAATCCGGACGGCATCGAAATCAAGAAGCACAAGGACGCGCAAGGGCATCCCCTCGACGGCATTCCGTTCCATCCCTATTACACGGTGAAGGACATGGTCGGCATGGCGGATTCCTGCTGATCTTTTGCGGCGGTGATTTTCTTCGCGCCGACCTTCGGCGGCTTGTTCCTGGAATCGCCGAATTTCGAAGCCGGCCAATCCTCTGCAAACCCCGCCGCATATCGCGCCGGTGTGGTATTTCACGCCGTTCTACGCCATGTTGCGCGCCGTTCCGTCGCTTTGCCGGCACGCAGGTGTGGGGCGTGCTGGTGATGGGCGCCGCGGTCGTCGTGCTGTTCTTCGTGCCCTGGCTGGATCGCTCGCCGGTGAATTCGATCCGCTATCGGGGACCGATCTACAAGGTGATGCTGGCGCATCTTCGTCGCATCGTTCATCTCCCTGGCGGTGTGCGGCTTGAAACCGCCGTCGGGCATCTACCCGATGCTGGCGCGGGTCTGCACGGTTTTGTATTTTGCTTTCTTTTTGCTGATGCCCTGGTACACGAAATTCGACAGCGTGAAGCCGGTGCCGGAAAGGGTCACGGGACATGCTTAAAGCCAGTGTTTTGATCGCCATTGGGATTTCTCTGCGCCGGCTACCGCGTTGGCGCGAAGAGGGGGAAATCGCCGCTGCTGGACAGCCGGGACGGACATCAAGAACATCGAGTCCCTGCAGCGCGGCGCGCGCAATTTCATGAATTATTGCTCCGGCTGCCACTCGCTCAAGTACCTGCGCTACAACCGCATGGCGACGGATCTGAAGATCCCCGAAGTCGGAACTGCCAACAATTTGATGTTCACCTCGGAGCAAGCCGTTCGACGACATCAATTCCGCGATGCCGGCGGATTCGGAGGGCTGGTTCGGCAAGCCGCCGCCGGATTTGATCGTTGATGGCCCGAGCCCGCGGGCGTCGATTATCTATATTCGTATTTGAAGGGCTTTTACGCCGACAAGACGCGGCCTTGGGGCGTAAATAATCTGTACCTGCCGAGTGCTGCGATGCCGCATGTCCTGTACCACCTGCAGGGCTCGCAAAAGCCGGTATTCAAGAACGTGCCCGATAGCAGCGGCAGCGCCAGAATGGTGCTGGCGGGCGTTGAGCCAATGACCCCGGGTGCCATGAAGCCGGAGGAGTATGATCAATTCGTTCGGGACATCGTCAATTTCCTGGACTATGCCGCCGAGCCCGTCAAGGCAAAACGCCAATCGATGGGCATGTTTGTGATGCTGTTTCTGCTGGTGTTCTTTGTGTTCGCGTACTTGCTGAAGAAAGAATATTGGAAGGACGTCCACTGACGCAAGCGGGGCCGTCCCGTTGATCCTATCGCTAGGAGATCCGCGTTAGTGGCACGTCGTTCGGTGATGACGCTATTTTCAGCACCGGCTGATCCCTGGAGTCATCGGACGCGCCTGGTTCTGGCCGAGAAGGGCATCGCCATCGAATTGGTCAATGTCGACCTGAACGACTCTGCCCGAAGATCTGCTCGACCTGAATCCCTATCACAGCGTGCCGACGTTGGTGGATCGAGATCTGGTGCTGTACGACTCGCGCGTCATCATCGAGTACTTGGACGAACGCTTTCCGCATCCGCCGCTGATGCCCATCGATCCGGTGACGCGCGCGCAATTTCGCGTGGCGCTGTACCGGGTCGAGCGCGACTGGTATGCCCTGGCGCACGACATCGAGCTCGATCCGGCGCAGCAAGACGGCGGAACACAGCCGCAAAGTCCTGGGCGAAGCGATCTGCGCGAGCGCCGAAGTCTTCAAGGCAAAGCCGTTTTTCCTGAGCGATGAATTTTCGCTGGTCGATGCCAGCATCGCGCCGATCCTGTGGCGTCTGCGCGAGCTACGGCATCGAGCTGCCGGCGCAGGCGCAGCCCATCATGAAGTACATGAATGCCATCTTTGCGCGCTCCACATTTCGCGCCTGCTTGACCGACGCCGAACGGGAGATGCGCCATTGAAGCCGCGGCGTCCTTACCTGCTGCGTGCGCTTGCACGAGTGGATTTCCGACAGCGGCGAGACGCCGCACATCGTGGTGGATGCGGCCGCCGAGGGCGTGACGGTGCCGCGCCAGTATGTGAAGGACGGCAAAATCGTGCTCAATGTGAGCTTCTCCGCGACCCAGATGCTGAAGCTTGGCAATGATTTCGTCAGCTTCGAGGCTCGATTCGGCGGCGTGGGATTCGCGGTGCAGGTTCCGGTGCGCGCCATCCTGGGCATCTATGCCCGCGAGACCGGGCAGGGCATGATTTTCCCCGAGGGCGATGCGGATCCCGATCCGACCGACAGCCCGCCGGCCAGCCCCAGCAGCCGGAAAGTCCGAGCGCTGCTACACCGAAGCGGCCGAAATTGCAGGTGGTCAAGTAGCGCGAAAGGCGTCCTTGACCCAGAGCGAGCCGGTGCTCGCCGTCCGGCGGCCCTTCCACGGCGATCACATCGAAGCGCACCGCGCGGCCCTGCCAATCCGCTTGCCGCTGCAGAAAATAGCGGGTGGCGCGAATGATTTTGCGCTGCTTGCGCCACGACACCGACTGCAGCGCTCCGCCGAACTGCCGACCGCACCGCTGGCGGACCTCGATGACCGCCAACACCTCTTGATCTAGGCACACCAGATCAAGTTCGCCGGCCCGGCACCTGAGATTGCGCGCCAGCACCTCAAGCCCGCGCGCTTGCAGGAATTCGGCCGCGAGTAGTTCCGATTGAGTGCCGCGTTGCCGGCGCAGATCCGCCATTTAAACCAAGCGTGCCGCGGCGGCGTTGCTAAGGCCGCTGCGATAAATGGCCGGTTCGTAACGATTTCGCTATTGTTTCGTGATTTTCCAGGTGCCCGTCGCCACCGGCGGGCCGGCCGGCTGGGCTTTCGCATTCACTGACCAGTCACCGTCCCCGCCCTTCGGGTTGAACGTGCCCTTCAGATTGATCTGGGTTTGGTCATCCCCCGGTGGGTCGTATGCGGCGGTGAACGTATCGCCGGCGAAGGCCGCGCTTTTTAGTTTGGTGCTGTAATCCGCGGCGCCGCCGCCGTCGCCGCTGACCGCGATGCTGCCG
Source organism: uncultured Gammaproteobacteria bacterium (assembly GCA_963787695.1). Taxonomy (GTDB): domain Bacteria; phylum Pseudomonadota; class Gammaproteobacteria; order Steroidobacterales; family Steroidobacteraceae; genus Bog-1198. The sequence continues at coordinate 1,098,429 of CAWBDX010000002.1, read as the reverse complement.
GTGATGAACCCCGCGCTGCCGCGCTCCAAAATGAGTTCGAAATGTCCCGACGTATTCTCCCCTTGATATGTCCCGGCCCATTTTCCGAGATACTGATCGCCGTCGGCGCCCGCGGCCGGGAGCGCGTGCGCGCCCAGCCACACACTTGCCAGCAGTATCCAGAGGCGGCGATGAAGATTTTTGCTTTGCATGGATTTTCCCTTGAGGATCCCTTGGATGTACTAGTCGCGCGCCTCGTAGACCGCTACGCCGCCCAGCCAGGTCTTGAGCACGTGGGTGTCGCGAATGGCGGCGGGGGCAATCGTCAGCACGTCCTGGCTCAGCAGTACCAGGTCGGCGAGCTTGCCGGGTTCGATCGAACCTTTCTCGTGCTCCTGAAATTCGGCATAGGCCGCCCCCAAGGTGTAGGCCGCGACAGCTTCCTGAATCGAAACCTTTTGTTCGGGAAACCAGCCTTGGCTGTACTTGCCGTCCAGAGTCGCGCGCGTGGTTGCCGCGTACAGCGTCAGCAGCGGATCCAGTGGCGCGATCGGCCAATCGGTGCCAAAGGCCAGGCGCACACCATGATCGATGAAGGTGCGAAATGCATAGGTTCTGCTGGCGCGATCGTGGCCGATGCGTGCCTCGGCCCAACGTCCATCGTCGATGGCCTGGTAGGGCTGGACCGAGGCGATCACATGCAGTTGTGCAAAGCGCTCGAAATCCCGCGCCGCCATGTGCTGGGCATGCTCGATGCGCCAGCGCCGGTCGCGAGGGCCGTCGCGCTTCTCGATCTCCTGATAAAGATCCAGAACCGTCGAGATGGCGGCATCGCCGATGGCGTGAGTGCACACCTGCAACTCCGCCGCGTCGGCCAGCTGCAGCCGCTCGCGGGTTCGCGATAGCGGCAGCATGTCCTTGAACAGCAAGCCGCGATTGTTCGGCTCGTCGCTGAAGGGTTCGAAAAAATAGGCCGTTCGCGAACCCAACGAGCCGTCGGCGAACATCTTCACGGCGCCGATGCGCAGGCTGGCGCTGCCGAATGCATGGCCGAACCCCAGCTTCGCCTGGTCTGATATTTTTTCGATGGGCGGCGCGCCGTAGAGGCGCACTGTGAGTTTCCCTTCCCTGAGCAGCTGCGAGTACACCGCCAGATCGCCGTAGTCCAGGGTCATGTCCTGGACGCTGGTCACGCCGTGCGAGGCGGCCTCATGCAGCGCGTTCTCGATGATCCGGCGCCGCTGCGCGGGCGTGGGCACCGGCGTCACGTGATCCACCAATTCGATGGCCGCGTCCTTGAGCGCGCCGGTGGGCTGACCCGCGCTATCCCGCACGATCACGCCGCCGGGCGGGTCCACGGTTTTGGCCGTGATTCCGGCAAGCGCCAACACCTTGGAATTGACGATGATCATGTGGCCGTCGTAGCGATCGAGCGACACCGGATTGTTGGGAGTCACCGCGTCGATATCCTGGCGGGTCGGCAATACGGCCGGAGTCCACTTGGTCTCATCCCAATTGCCGGAGCGAATCCACTCGCCCTTCGGCGCATGCGCGGCATAGTCGGCGATGCGCTTGACGAATTCCTTGAGGCTGGTGGCATCGTTGAGCTGCACGGCGGTCAACGCCGCGCCGCCGTCGGCGAAATGAACGTGCGCATCGTTGAATCCCGGCAGCAGCCGGTGGCCGTTGGCATCCACGACGCGCGTGTTCGGCCCGCGCCAGAGCAGCACGGCGGCATCGCTGCCCACCGCCGTGATGCGGCCGTTGAGGACTGCCACCGCTTCGGCTTGCGGCTGCTTAAGGTTCACCGTCCAAACACGAGCATCGCGAATGATGAGATCCGCGGCAGGATGCGAATCGCCGGTGGCGACCGGGGTGGCCGCGCCGGCCGCGGCGGCCGCGGCGGCCGCGGCGGCCACCACGACGGCCACCACGGCCACGGCGGGGGCGCCGAGCAGCGGCCGCAAATTACAGAACACTGGGCACTCCGGCTTTGATCTGCGCCCACTCGAGCTCGCGGCGTATTCTATTGTGATCGTCGATGTGCAGCTTGCCGGTGACGCCGGAAATCTCGCCAGTAGCGCCGGGATTCTTGGATCGCAGCGCGGGCACCAGGCGATAGGCATCGAAGCCAAATGCGTACAGACGGTTACGGTCGCCGCGAGCCGTGCGCGCGGGCCATGCCGAGCGCACGCTGTCGCGAATTTGCGTGGTTACCGGATCATTGGAGATCATCCACGGCATGTCGGGAAAAAACATGCCATCGATGTCCGCGTTCGCGGTCGGGTCCGGCTCGAAGCTGTCCGAGGTGGCATACACCGGCACATCCCCTGCGTAATAAAAATTCAACTGCGTCATGATGAGACGCGCCGCACCCGGCGAGCCCACCGCAAATACGAACGTTACGTCGGTCCGATGCGTAGATGGCTCGCCCTTGGTCGCTTTGACTTGCAGCTCCTGCTTGATGATGTCGGAGAAGTCGGGTTGCGAAGGATCGTATTTTTGGCTGTCGAGCAGCGTGCCGCCGAGCGTCTTCAGTTCATCCGCAAATGCCGCGGCGACGCGATTGCCCAATTCCCCGGCGGGTACGATGGCCACACCGGCAAGCCGGCCGTCCGCCACCACCCGCCGCGCGACGCTGCGCGCCTCATCTTCGGGCAACAAGGCGAACTGAAAAAAGTTCTTTGCGGGACTCGCCGAGTCGGCGAGAAAATTCAACGCCAGCACCGGAGTGCCTCCGCCGCTCAAGGGCGCGACCGCGGCCACATCTTCCTTGGTCAGGGGCCCGACGACGAAGCCGGCGCCGTCGGCGATGGCGCGGTTGTATGCCGCGCCGACGGATTCGGCCGCCACGTCGTAGATTTTCAGGTTGGGCCGCCGCGCCGCATCCTGCTCGAGATAGGCCGCGATGAAGCCATCGCGCACCGCGACGCCGAACGCCTCGCCGCGGCCTGACAGCGGCAGCAGCAGCGCGATCTGATTGGGATATTCCGTGGCGACGGCGATTTGCGTTTGCGCCATGGACAGCACGCTGTCATTCGCCGGATGCTGCGGAAACTGCCGCTTCCAGGCGTCGAGCGCTTGAGTTGCGCGCGCCGGATTGCGTTCGAGTTCGACGGCGACCGGCCCCAGTTCCAGCCAGCCGAGCACAATGGGTTCGGTTTTCGCGGGAGCGTTGAGCGGAGCGCCTTTTTCAGCAGCGGTGCGCACCCTGATGTAGAGCTCCTCGCGGTTCGCGCGAACGGCGGCGGGGTCGGCAAGATAGCGTTCGCGTTCGACCAGGGCGCGAGTGCCTTCGACAGGATGTCCTGTTAAAAATGCGCTGCGGCCGCGTATCCAATAATAATTTTGCGCCTGGTTGGGCGCTGTCGGCAACGGAATCTGATCCAATTCGCGAATCGCGCGGGTCGGATCGTTTTCCGCGTAGGCAATTTCTGCTGCTACCAACGCGCGCTGCGTCGGGAGTTTGCTGCGTGCCTCCGGCGACACCTGGGCAAACGCCTGCTTGGCGGCCGTGACATTGCCGGCGGCCGCCCACTGCTCGGCACTCAGCAACTCGTAGTTGTCGCTGTCGGCCGGCAATTGCATGGCGAGGCTGGCATAGGCGCGCGCGGCTTCTGCATGTTTGCCTTCCCGCACCAGGCGCGCGGCATTTTGTTGTTTGTCGCTCGGACCTTCCACGGGATTGACGAGGCTGCACGCAGCCGCGATCAGCGACACTGCCAATGCGGCGGGGAGCGCCCGTGGACGCCGGAACATCGCTGCCATACGCTTGGCCTCCTCTAGCTCTTCGAAAACAGGAATTATATGTGACAAACCAACCGAGCGGCCCGCCCGCGGCAGGACGGCTCTATGTGGTCGCCACTCCGATCGGGAATCTGGGCGATTTGAGTGCGCGGGCGCGCGATACCTTGCAAAACTGCGCCCTGATCGCAGCGGAGGATACGCGACACACGGGAATGCTGTTGAAGCATTTCGGCATTCAAACGCCGCAGATCTCGCTGCATGATCACAATGAATCGACGCGGGCGGTTGAAATCATTGCACGCCTGCGCGACGGGCAGTCGGTGGCGCTGGTGAGCGATGCCGGCACTCCGGCCATCAGCGATCCTGGCTTTGAATTGGTGCGTGCCGTGGCTGCGGCCGGCTTCGAGATCGTCGCGATTCCCGGCCCCTGCGCCGCCACCGCGGCGCTGTCGATTGGCGCGTTGCCGACCGATCGATTTTGTTTCGAGGGTTTTTTGCCGGCGCGCGGCGCGGCGCGGCGGGAGCGGCTGAAATCGCTCGAGCGCGAGCCGCGCACGCTGGTGCTGTATGAGTCCCCGCATCGTGTGCAAGACACACTCGAGGATTGCGTCGAGGTTTTCGGCGCGGCACGTTCGGGCGCCGTGGTGCGCGAAATAACCAAGCTGCATGAAACGACGTATCGCGGCTCGTTGCGCGAACTATCGAGCCTCGCCAAGTCGGATACCGATTTTGCCCGCGGTGAAATCGTGCTGTTGATTGCCGGCGCCGAGTCCACGGCTTTAGCGGACTCGGGTGCGGACGGATACGGGGGCGCGCTGGATAAAGCACTGGCCGCGCTGCTCAAGGAGTTGCCGCTCAAGCAGGCGGCGCGTCTGGCCGCGCAAATCACCGGAGCGCGCGACAACGAGGCCTACAAGCGGGCTTTGCTGCTCAAGGAGCAACTGGCCTCGCAATAAGGCCCATACTAAGCGTATGGTGCGGGTCGGAGTCGGCCAGACAGTCGCTGTGTGCCTTGTGCACATGGAGGAAAGTCCGGGCTCCACAGGGCACGGTGCCAGGTAACGCCTGGGAGGCGCGAGCCTACGGAAAGTGCAACAGAAAGATACCGCCTAAGTGCCGCGCAAGCGGCGCCGGTAAGGGTGAAATGGTGCGGTAAGAGCGCACCGCGCGGGTGGCAACATCAGCGGCACGGCAAACCCCACCTGGAGCAAGACCAAATAGGGAAGCGAGCGGCTTAAAACCGCTACATGTGGCCCACATGGGCTTCCGGGTAGGTCGCTAGAGCTGCGCGGCGACGCGCATCCTTAGAGGAATGACTGTCCAAGACAGAACCCGGCTTAACGGCCGACTCCTTCTTTAGGCGCTGACGCGCCACCTTTCAACGGGGCCGAAGCGGCCCCCGACCGAGGGCGCGGCCCAAAGATGCGGCCCAAGAAAAGCAAAGGAGGACGCCGCGACAAAGAAGCAGAACAGTCGGGCCCGCTGCTTTTGCGCGCGTCAAGTGGCCATTGGACGAGTAATCTGCCACTTAGCAGCACGATCGTCGGTTTTCGCCGATGATCGCCACTTTATGATCCTGTAGGACAATTCAGAAATATCTCCTAACAGATTGATTCGGCTACGAGGTGTGATCGCAGCGCGGCGAAAATCCTCAGAATGTGACCTAAGTCACTGTCGGCACGGGTTTTTTTTAACTTAACCCGTTGACACTGTTGGGCGGCGCTCCCTATAGTGGGCCCCAGTGGGAAATTGTGGGAGAGAATGGGTTGAAAAGCCCATCCAATCATGTTTCGGGGTGCCAACAAACTAACTCTCGATGTCAAAGGCCGGCTGGTGATGCCGACCCGGTATCGCGAGCGGCTGCAAGAGCGCTGCGGCGGCAATTTGGTGGTAACCGTCGACAAGGACCAGTGCCTGCTCATCTACCCCCTGCCGGATTGGGAAGACATTGAGCGAAAACTCACCAAATTGCCCACCTTGGATCCCCGCACGCGGGGGCTGCAGCGCTTGATGGTGGGTTATGCCACCGATTTGGAACTGGATGGACACGGGCGTCTTTTGTTGCCCGCGAACCTCCGGGAATTTGGTCATTTGTCGCGCGACGCCATGCTGATCGGCCAAGGTCTGCGCTTCGAATTGTGGGATGAGGCGAAATGGAATGAGCGACGGGATGAATGGCTGGCGAGTGCCGATAGCAGCAATTTGCCGGGCGAACTTGACACCTTGTCGTTCTAGCCGGACGGCGCGGTGCAAGACAGCGGGGTGCACACACCGGTCTTGCTACCACAGGTACTGGCTGCGTTGAACATACAGGCAAGTGGCACTTACATGGATGCCACTTTTGGCCGGGGCGGACATGCAGAGGCGATTTTGGAGAAGCTCATTCAGAACGGCCGACTGCTGTGTCTCGATCGCGATGCCGCGGCCGTCGCCGAGGCCAGGGCCAGGTTCTCCCAGGATCCGCGCGTGGCGGTGTTTCACGCGCGGTTTTCATCGCTGGCAGCATGCGCAGACCAGGTGCAGCCCGGCCTCAAGCTTGACGGCATCCTGTTCGACCTCGGCGTGTCCTCGCCGCAGCTCGACGATGCAGCGCGCGGCTTCAGCTTCATGCAGGACGGACCGCTTGACATGCGCATGACGGCAGGCGAGGGCGTGAGCGCCGCCGATGTGGTAAATCACGCGCCGCTCGAGGAACTGATTCGGATTTTCCGCGAGTACGGCGAAGAGCGTCTGGCGCCGCGCATCGCGCGCGCCATCGTCTCAGACCGTCAAGTCAAACCCTTCGAACGCACTGCCGAACTCGCACAGATGATCGCGAGAGTCGCGCACAGCCGCGAGCGGCACAAGCATCCGGCGACTCGCGTATTCCAGGCGCTGCGCATCCAAGTCAACGGCGAGCTGCAGGAACTCAAGGCAGCTCTCGAGGCTGCTCTGCAACGCTTGGCGCCGGGCGGGCGGCTTGCGGTGATCAGCTTTCATTCTCTCGAGGATCGCATGGTCAAACAGTTCATGCGCCGCCACTCGCTGGCCGATCCCATGTATGCCGGCCTGCCTCATATCCCCGTGCATGCCCGCCCCAAGCTCAAGCTCGTCGGCAAATCCATCGAGCCGGATTTGACGGAGTGCAGCAGAAATCCGCGCGCGCGCAGCGCACGCCTGCGCGTGGCCGCGCGTCTCGATGAAGGAATCGCCGCATGAATCATGGCCGCTGGCTGCATTTCCTCTTGCCCTTGTTGTGGCTGGCCGTGCTCGGCTCCGCCGTGCAGGTGATCTATGCGCGCCACACCGCCCGCGACAAGTTCGTACGCCTGGAGAAGCTCAACGCCGAACGCGACTCGCTCGACATGGAGTGGGGACGCTTGCAGCTGGAGCAAAGCTTCTGGTCCTCCAATGCTTTCGTTGAACGTGTGGCAAACGGCAAACTGCGGATGAGCCTGCCGCAGACCAAAGATGTGCGGATCGTGCGGCAGTGAAAGCACGCGGCGGCGAAAATGATGCACAGGCGCGATCCTACCGCTGGCGCTCGGCGGTGGTGTTGGGCTTGGTCGTGTTGGGCGCCATCGGGCTTGCGGCGCGCGCGGTCGAATTGCAGCTGCTCGATCACGGCTTTCTCGCCAAGCAGGGCGACGATCGCTCGATGCGGGTGGTCAAGATTGCGGCGCATCGCGGCGCCATCACGGATCGCAATGGCGAGCCCCTGGCCATCAGCACGCCGGTGGACAGCATCTGGGTCAATCCCCAGGAGCTGAACGACAATATCGACCAGCTGCCGAAGCTGGCGCGCGCCTTGAAAGAAGATCAGCAGACCCTCGCACGGCGCATCACCAGCAACCTGGACCGCGAATTTCTCTACCTGGTGCGTCACATGCCGCCCGATCAGGCGGCGCACATCAAGGCACTGGGAATTCCCGGCGTGTACACGCTGCGCGAGTACCAGCGCTACTACCCCGCCGGCGAAGTCGCCGGACACGTGGTCGGATTTACAACCATCGATGACCGCGGTCAGGAAGGCCTGGAACTTGGATTCGATCAACTACTGAATGGCGCCGACGGCGCGAAACGCGTCATTCAAGATTCTCTCGGCCGCTACGTCGAGAACGTCGAAAGCATCCGCTCACCAAGGCCCGGCCGCGACCTGGTCACGAGCATCGATATGCGCATTCAGTATCTGGCTTACCGTGAACTCAAGTCTGCGATGCAGGTGTATCGCGCGCATGCCGGTTCGGTGATCGTGCTCGATGTCGACACGGGTGAAGTGCTGGCGATGGTGAATCAGCCCACCTACAACCCCAACGATCGCGAACAATTCAGATGGGATTTGTATCGCAACCGCGCCGCCACCGACATCTTCGAACCCGGCTCCAGCATCAAGCCCTTCATCATGGCGGCTGCCCTGGCCTCGGGTCAGTATCACCCCGACAGCGTCGTCGATACCTCTCCGGGATTTTTGAAAGTCGGCAACAAGGTGGAAGAGGACGAACACAATCTCGGTGTCATCGATCTCGCGACCATTCTCGCGAAATCCAGCAATGTCGGCACCGCCAAAATCGCGCTGTCGCTGCAGCCGGAACAGATTTGGCGCACCTTGACCGCTTTGGGGCTGGGCCAGGTCACGGGCAGCAACTATCCGTACGAATCGGCCGGCATACTGAGCAACTACGCGCACTGGCGCCCCGTCGGCATTGCAACGCTATCGCATGGCTACGGGCTCTCGGTCACTCCGCTGCAGTTGGCGCATGCCTACGCCACTATTGGCGCCGGCGGGTTGAGGCGACCCATCTCCTTCGAACGCGTTTCCGGCCCGGTTCAAGGGGAGCAGATCATGGATCCGAAAGTCGCCCATGAGCTCGTGCAGCTGATGGAACAAGTGGTGGAGAAGGGTGGCACCGGTGCCCCCGCATCGCTCATCGGCTATCAGGTCTCGGGAAAAACCGGCACCGCCTTCAAGTCGATTGCGGGCGGTTATTCCACCGACCGAATCATGGCGGTATTTGCCGGGCTGGTGCCGGCGTCGCACCCGAAATTGGCCACGGTGGTAGTGATCGACGAGCCGAGCCGGGACGTGCAGCAGGTCGGCCTCCTGGCCCAGGGCGGCACGGTGGCTGCGCCGGTGTTCGCGAGTGTCATGTCCGGCACCCTGCGCTTGATGGACATCGCGCCCGATAATTTACAGAACGTGCCGGCGGCGGCTCTCGTGCAGGCGAACGAAAACCCATGAGCAGCGCCCTCATGTGGTTGCTCGATGGAATCGCGAACATTCCTCACAGCGATTCGCAAGTCAGCGATTTGACGCTCGACAGCCGTGAAGCGCGCGCCGGCAGTCTGTTCTTTGCATTACCCGGCCGCAAGGCACACGGACTGGAGTTTGCGGCGGAGGCCGCGGCGCGCGGCGCCAGCGTGGTGTTGTGGGAACCCAGCCCCGACTTACCGGCCCCTGCGCTGCCTGAAAACGTGTTCGCGGCGGCGGTGCCCGACCTTAAGAATTCAGTGGGCCGCATTGCCGACCGATTTTTCAACTGGCCGTCATCGCAGCTGCGCATCACGGGGATTACCGGCACCAATGGCAAGACCACTTGCGCCTATTTGTTGGCGCAATGCCTGGAGCGATTGGGGCTGCCGGCCGCGTACATCGGCACCATCGGCTGGGGCCTGCCGCAAGCTCTGGCACAGCCTACGCATACGACACCCGATGTGGTCACGGTGCACCGCGAACTTGCGCAACTGCGCGCATCCGGAGTGCGCGAGGTCGCCATGGAGGTTTCCTCGCATGCGCTCGATCAGGGCAGGGTGGACGGCGTGCGCTTCCACGTGGCTGCGTTCACGAATTTGACCCGGGATCATCTGGATTATCACGAATCGATGGCCGCCTATGGCGCCGCCAAGTCGCGTTTGTTCCAAATGCCGGAGCTCAAGCACATCGTGCTCAACATCGGCGATGAGTACGGCCGCGGATTGGCGCAGACCTACAACGGGGATGCGTCGCTGACCGCAGTGTGGGTCGGCGCCGGCGATTCGGGCTGGTTGGCCGATCACGCTCTTTACGCGACGGAAGTTCGGGTGGAGCCTCGAGGCATTGCCCTGCAACTGGACGGCAGCTTCGGCAAGCTCGCCGTCAACACCCAGCTGATGGGCCGGTTCAATGCCGAGAATGCGCTGGTGGTGATCGCCTGCTTGCTGTCCTTGGGAATTCCCTTCAGCGAGGCGGCCGGCGCGCTGGCCGCCGCCGCGCCTGCTCCCGGGCGGATGGAAGTGCTCAAGAGCGATGCTCGCAACAAGGCGACCGCGGTTGTCGATTACGCTCACACGCCCGATGCGCTGGCGAAGGCATTGAGCGCCGCCCGCGAACATTGCGCGGGCGCGCTGTGGTGCGTGTTCGGTTGCGGCGGCGACCGCGATCCGGGCAAGCGCCGCATCATGGGTGCCATTGCCGCCGACCTCGCCGATCAGATCATCGTTACCGACGACAATCCTCGCTCCGAAGATCCAGAAGCCATTACCGAGGCCATCGTGGGCGGTATCAAATCGCGCAAGGTCAGGGTGATTCACGACCGCGGCGAAGCCATTGCCACGGCACTCAATGAGGCGCAGCCGGTCGACCTCGTGCTGATCGCCGGCAAAGGCCATGAGGACTATCAGATCTACGGCGATACGCGGCGCTCATTCAGCGATCGACGCGAAGCGCTGCGCTACCTGGGAGCTGCCGCATGAAACGAACGTTGCGCGATGCCGCGCGCATAACCGGCGGCCAATTGCTCGGTGAAGATCGTCCCTACGGCGCGGTTTCGACCGACAGCCGTACCTTGAGTCCCGGGGCGCTATTCGTGGCGCTGCGCGGCCCGAACTTCGACGGTGCTGCGTTCGTTGCTGCGGCTTCGTCGCGCGGCGCCATCGGCGCTGTGGTCGAACGCGCCGTGACCTCAGGCCAGCCGCAGGTGATCGTGCCGGACTCGCTGCGCGCGCTGCAGGAACTGGCGATGGCATGGCGCGCAGATTTCACTCTGCCGGTGGTCGCCGTCGCAGGCAGCAACGGCAAGACCACAGTCAAGGAAATGACCGCCGCCATTTTGGCGCGCATGGGGCTGTGCATGGCAACCCACGGCAACCTCAACAATCACATCGGCGTCCCGGTCACGCTCATGCGCTTGGAGGCCGCGCACCGCAGCGCCGTGATCGAGATTGGCGCCAATCGCATCGGCGACGTCGCCGAGCTCATGCGTCTTGCCCGGCCCACCGTCGGGCTCATTACCAATGCCGGCGCCGAACACCTGGAAGGTTTCGGCAATCTGGATGGCGTGGCAAAGGGCGAGGGTGAGATGGTGTCGTGTCTGGATTCTCGCGGCACCGCCGTGATCAACGCCGATGATGCCTACGCCGGCTATTGGCGCAGCGTGAGCGGCGCGCAAACCATCGTAACTTTCGGCGTGCACGCGCGCGCGGATTTTGCAGCCAAGAACGTCATTCAAGCGATTGAACGCGGCGAGTTTGCGACGCGCTTTACGCTGCAATGCCCCCTGGGCGAGCGGCCGATCATGCTGAAGGCGGGCGGCGCGCACAACATCGGCAACGCATTGGCGGCAGCCGCTGCGGCCAGTGCCGCCGGCGCCTCGCTCGAGGACATCGGCCTCGGGTTGGCCGATTTTCGCGCGGTCTCGGGACGCCTGCAGCTCAAACCCGGCGCCCGCGACAGCTGGATCATCGATGATTCCTACAATGCCAATCCGAGCTCGGTGCGTGCCGGATTGGAGGTGTTGCGCTCGCTCAGCGGCGTGACCTGGCTGGTGCTCGGCGACATGGCCGAACTTGGGGAGTCTGCGCGGGACAGTCACGCGCACATGGGCGCTTACGCGCGCGAGTGCGGCATCAAGCGCTTGTTCGCGCTCGGGCCCTTGAGTTCCAGAGCCGTGGAGACCTTCGGCTCCGGCGGCGAATGGTTCGCCGACGCCGACTCCTTGATTCGCCGCTTGCAGGCCGAGCTGTCTCCGGGCGTCACGGTGTTGATCAAGGGTTCGCGCATCAATCGCTTGGAACGCGTGGTGCAAGCGCTCACCGGCGGCGGCGCCGGTTCCGGTCCCATGATGAGAGCGAGCTAGCCCATGCTGCTTTTTTTAACCGAATATCTGGCGCGCTTCTACAGCGGCTTTCATGTGTTCCAATATCTCACGCTGCGCGGAATCCTCGCGGCAATGACCGCGCTGTTGATGGCCCTGTTCATCGGGCCGCTCATGATTTCGCTCCTCAACCGCTATCAGATCGGCCAGCGAGTGCGCAGCGATGGTCCGCAATCGCATTTGCAAAAATCCGGTACACCGACCATGGGCGGAGGTCTGATCTTGGTTGCCATGGGCATCGGCACGCTGCTGTGGGCCGACCTGTCCAGCCGCTTCGTGTGGATTCTGCTGGGAACGACCCTGGCCTTTGGCTTGATCGGCTTCTACGACGATTATCTGAAGCTGGTGGTGGGCAACTCCAAGGGTCTTGCCGCGCGCTACAAGTATCTGGCGCAGTCGGTGGCGGGGATCACGGTGGCGCTGGCGCTGCACGCCCTGCATCAAGCGCCGGCGGAAACCTCCTTATATGTGCCGTTCTTCAAAACCGTCGCCGTGCCCATGTCGACGCTCGGGTTCGTGGCATTCGCCTATTTCGTCATCGTCGGCAGCAGCAATGCGGTAAATCTGACCGACGGCCTGGACGGCCTGGCGATCATGCCGGCGGTGATGATCGCCGCGGCGCTCGGTGTGTTCGCCTATGTCACCGGCAACATCAAGTTCGCCGGCTATTTGCAAATTCCCTACATCAACGGTGTCGGCGAGGTGCTGATCTTCAGCGCGACCTTGGTGGGCGCCGGGTTGGGATTCCTGTGGTTCAACTCCTATCCTGCGCAGGTATTCATGGGCGATGTGGGAGCGCTGGCGGTGGGCGCTTCGCTCGGAACCATTGCCACCATCGTGCGCCAGGAAATCGTGTTTTTCGTGATGAGCGGCGTGTTCGTGCTCGAGACCGTCTCGGTGATCCTGCAGGTCGCATCCTTCAAGCTCACCGGCAAGCGCATATTCCGCATGGCGCCGATCCATCACCATTTTGAACTCAAAGGCTGGGCTGAACCGAAAGTCATCGTGCGATTCTGGATCATCAGCTTCGTGCTGGTGTTGGCGGGCCTTGCAACCTTGAAGATCCGCTGATGAGGAGCGTCGTGGTCGGTCTCGGCAAAACCGGCGCCTCGTGTGTGCGTTACCTTGCGAAGCGCGGCGACCGCGTGAGCGCCACCGATACCCGGCGCGCGCCGCCCGGCCTCGCCGAGCTGGGCGGCCTTGCGAAGTCGATCGACCTGCGGCTCGGCGGCTTCGATCTGTCGCTGCTCGACGGCGCATCCCAGGTGCTGATGTCCCCGGGCGTATCGCTCCAGGAGCCCATCGCGAAGGAGGCGCGAGCCCGCGGCATCGAACTGCTCGGCGATGTCGAGCTGTTCGCGCGCGCGGTACGCGCGCCGGTGATCGGAATCACCGGCACCAACGGCAAGAGTACCGTCACCACTCTGGTGGCGCGCATGGCCGCGGCGGCCGGCCGCAGGGTCTTGGCCGGCGGCAATCTGGGCGAGCCGGCGCTCGATTTGCTCGAGCAGCCGATCGCGGATTTGTACGTGCTCGAACTGTCGAGCTTTCAATTGGAAAGCACATCCTCATTGGTGCTCGAGGCCGCGGTGGTGCTCAACGTCACGGCCGATCACCTGGATCGCTATCCGTCGGTGGCCGCGTACGCGCAAGCCAAGCAAAGAATTTTTGCGAATGCCGCCACCGTGGTGCTGAACGCGGACGACCCGTGGGTAGCGGCGATGCAGGACCGGCGGTTTCGCAATCCCGCCGCCCGTACCGTCACCTTTTCCATCATGAGCGCGGATAGCGATTTTTCGCTGGCGCGCAGCGGCAAGCAAATTTACCTCACGCGCCGCGGCGAGCGGCTGCTCGATACGGCGCGCATGAAGATCTCCGGATTGCACAACGCCGCCAACGCGCTCGCGGCGCTGGCGCTGGGCGAGGCGGTGGGTTTGCCCAGAGCATCGATGCTCGAGGCGCTGCAATCCTTTCCCGGTTTGTCGCACCGCTCCTCATGGGTCGCCGATATCGGCGGCGTGCGCTACATCGATGATTCCAAGGGTACGAATGTGGGAGCCACCAGCGCCGCGGTCGCGGGCCTGCCGGGCCCTCTGCTCATCATCGCCGGCGGCGAGGGCAAGGGACAGGACTTCGCGCCGCTCGCAGCAGTGTTTCGCGGCAAGGTGCGTATCGCCTTTTTGATCGGCAAGGATGCGCCGGCAATTGCCGCCGCGCTGGCAGGAGTGTGCTCCATCGAGATCGTGGCATCGATGCAAGAGGCAGTAACAGCCGCGCATCGCGCCGCTGTGCCCGGCGACACGGTGCTGCTGTCGCCGGCCTGTGCGAGTCTCGACATGTTCCGCGACTACGGACATCGCGGCGATGTGTTCGCCGCGGCCGTGCACCAGCTGGATGTTCCGCAATGAGCGTTGCCACCATGTCCTACGGAGTTCGTGCGCGCGAGCGTATGCCGTTCGCCTGGGACACCATCACCGTGGGTTTGACCGCCGCCTTGTTGCTGGTGGGTCTGGTCATGGTCACCTCGGCTTCCATGTCGATCGCGGCACGCGACATGGGCGATCCCTTCTATTTCCTCGAGCGGCAATTCATTTTTACGATGGCGGGACTGTTGCTGGCGTGGGTGGTGACCCGCGTACCGGTGCAATTGTGGGACAAATACAGTCTGGCGCTGCTGTTGTTTGGGCTGCTGTTGCTGACGCTGGTGCTGATCCCGGGCCTGGGCGCACGAGTCAACGGTGCCCGCCGTTGGCTGCGAGTGGGCGTGCTCAATTTTCAGGTGTCCGAGCTCGCCAAGGTGTTGGTGTTGACCTGGGTCTGCAGCTACTGCGTGCGCAAGCGCGCCGAGCTGGAGAGCACTCTGCCGGGCTTGGTGAAACCCGTGGCGTTGCTTGCGCTGACCGGCCTGCTGCTCCTGATCGAACCGGACTTCGGCGCCGCGACCGTGCTGTTCGCCACCGGTTTTGCGGTTCTGTTCGTTGCCGGCGCGCGACTGCGCTATGTGGCGTTGCTGGTTTCGGCCGCAGTTTTGGTATTCGCATTGCTGGCGCTGGCTTCTCCGTACCGCTTGAAGCGTCTGTTGATTTTCCTGCATCCCTTTGACGATCCCTTCAACGGCGGCTTCCAGCTCACGCAATCGCTGATCGCAATCGGACGCGGCGCTTGGTTCGGCGTGGGATTGGGCAGCAGCGTTCAAAAACTGTTCTATCTGCCGGAGGCGCATACCGACTTCGTGTTCGCCGTGCTCGCCGAGGAACTGGGACTGGTCGGCGTCCTGGGCGTGATCGCGCTGTTTCTCGCCTTGGTGTGGCGCGCCTTCAGCATTTCACGCATGGCGGCGCAGGCGGGGTTGCGCTTTCAAGCCTACCTCGCAATGGCCTTCGGCGTCTGGTTGGGGCTTCAGGCGAGCGTGAACATCGGCGTCAACATGGGCGTGCTGCCGACCAAAGGACTGACATTGCCGCTTTTGAGCTACGGCCGCAGCTCGCTGCTCGTCAGTCTTGCATGGCTCGGGGCGCTGCTGCGGATCTATCACGAAGTCAAATGCAGCTCGCGTTCCGCGGTGACGCGCCTGCCCGGTGGTACGCGATGAGCGGCGCCTTCACCGGCACCTTGAGCGGCGGCGCGCCGGTGCTGATCATGGCCGGGGGAACCGGCGGGCATGTATTTCCCGCGCTGGCAGTGGCGGATGTATTGCGCGCACGCGGCATTGCCGTGGTGTGGCTCGGCGTGCCGGGCAGCATGGAATCGCGGCTGGTGCCGGCGCATGGTTTTCCCATCGAGTGGGTCCGCGTCGCGGGAATTCGCGGCAAGGGAATGGCGGCCTGGACACTGGCGCCGCTGCGCATTTTGAGTGCCGTGGCGCAATCGATCGGCGTGCTGCGTCGGGTGCGGCCGCGTGCGGTATTGGGGGCCGGCGGCTATGTCAGCGGGCCTGGCGGCATAGCCGCGTGGCTGCTGCGCATTCCGCTGCTCATCCATGAGCAGAACGCCATCGCCGGCTTGACCAATCGATGGCTGGCGCGATTGGCCACCCAGGTGTTGGAAGCATTCCCGGGGAGCTTCGCCCCTGCCGCGCATGCCCGCACTATCGGCAATCCGGTGCGCGCCGAGATCGCGGCACTGCCGCCGCCGGCACAGCGATTTGCCGGACGCGAACCGCGCGCCCGCCTGCTGATATTCGGCGGCAGCCAGGGCGCGCAGCGCCTGAACGCGACGCTGCCCGATGCGCTGGCGCTTCTCACTCCCGGGCAGCGTCCGCAAGTTCGCCATCAAACCGGCGAGCGCGGTCTTAAGGAAACCCGCGCGCATTACCTGCAGGCGCAGGTTGAAGCGGAAGTTTCGCCGTTCATCGACGACATGGCCAAGGCTTATGCATGGGCCGATCTTGCGGTGTGCCGCGCCGGGGCCATGACCGTCGCTGAGTTGCAGGCCGCCGGCCTCGGCGCGATCTTCGTGCCGTTGAAGATAGCCACCGACGATCACCAAACCAAGAATGCGGCGGTCATGGTGAGCGCCGGCGCCGCGAGGATCATTCCGGAACGCGAGCTTACTGCTGAGCGCTTGAGCGCAATCATCGCGGAACTGACCGCCAATCGGGCGTCGCTGCTCAAGATGGCCGAAGCCGCCCGCGCACAGCGCGTCACCGATGCGGCAGCGCGCCTCGCGGAACAATGCATCGCCGCCGGAGCGCGCGCATGACCGAGCGCAGGCGCAGCTCCGAACGCCGCCGCATGAATGACCGCATGGGCCGCATTCAGTGCGTTCACCTGGTCGGCATCGGCGGCAGCGGCATGGGCGGAATTGCCGAAGTACTGCTCAACCTGGGGTACACGGTTCAGGGATCGGATCTCAAGGCCAACGCAGTCACCGAGCGCCTCGCGCGGTTGGGCGCAACAATTTTCATCGGCCACAGTGCGCTCAACCTGGGCGCGGCGGATGTCGTGGTGGTATCGAGCGCCGTCGGCCGCGCCAACCCCGAAGTGGCAAGCGCATTGGCCAAGCGCATTCCCGTGGTCGCGCGCGCGGAAATGCTCGGCGAACTGATGCGTTTTCGCTACTCGATCGCGGTGGCGGGAACGCACGGCAAGACCACGACCACGAGCTTGGTGGCGAGTGTGCTGGCCGAGGCTGGGCTCGATCCGACATTCGTCATCGGCGGGCGCCTGAAGAGCGCCGACAGCAACGCACGACTGGGCGCGGGCCGCTATCTCGTGGCCGAGGCCGACGAAAGCGACGCCTCGTTCATGCACCTGCAGCCGATGATCGCCATCGTCACCAATATCGACAACGACCACTTGACCACTCACGACGGCGACTTCGCCCGTCTCAAGCAGAGCTTCGTCGATTTCCTGCACAACCTGCCGTTCTACGGGCTCGCGGTGCTGTGCGCCGAGGACGAGCATGTACGCAGCATTCTGGAGAGCGTCGCCAGACCGTTCGTGACTTACGGATTTGGCGAGAGCGCGGACATTCGTGCGGTCAAGATACAGCGCCTGGGACTCAAGTCCCGCTACGAGGCGCTGCGCGCGGGCCGCGAGCCGCTCAAAGTGACCATCAACTTGCCGGGCCGCCACAATGTCTTGAACTCACTCGCGGCGCTGGCCGTGGCGACCGAACTCGACGCGCCCGACGCGGCGATTCAGCGCGCGCTGGCCAACTTCCAGGGCATCGATCGGCGGTTGCAGCAGCTCGGCGAAATTCACTGGGCGGGAGGCAGCGCGTTGCTGGTCGATGACTATGGCCATCATCCCACGGAAGTGGCCGCGACCCTCGAAGCTGTGCGTCAAGCGTGGCCGAAGCGGCGCCTGGTGCTGGCATTTCAACCGCATCGCTATACGCGCACGCGGGATCTGCTGGACGATTTCGCCCGGACCTTAAGCGACTGCGATGTGTTGCTCGTCACCGAAGTATACGCAGCCGGCGAAGCGCCGATTGCCGGTGCCGATGGACGCGCCATCTGCCGCGCGGTGCGCACGCGCGGGCTTACCGAACCGGTGTTCGTCGAGCGCGTCGAAGACCTGGCCGAGTCGCTGCGCGGTGTATTGCGCGACGGCGACGTGGTGTTGACCATGGGGGCCGGCAACATTGGCGCGGCGGCCCAGGAACTGAAAAGCCGCTTCGCGGCGGGGGCCGCGGCATGAACGCGCAGCATACCGTGGAGCTGGCGCCGGAATTCAGCGCGCGGGTGCTGCACGACGTATCCATGGCCAAGCACACCTCCTGGCATGCGGGAGGCGCGGCCGATCTTTTCTTCACGCCGCGCGACATCATGGATCTTGCCTCCTTCATTCGCCAGTTGCCTGCGGAAGTGCCGCTGCTGTGGGTCGGCCTGGGAAGCAATCTGTTGGTGCGCGACGGCGGAATCCGCGGCGCAGTGGTGTCCACGCACGGCGCGCTGGGAGCCCTCGAACGCCACAGTGCCACCCGTATCCGCGCCGAAGCCGGCGTGCCCTGCGCGCGCATCGCCCGGCAGTGCGTGAAATGGGGTATGGGACCGGCAGAATTCTTTGCCGGCATCCCCGGTACCTTGGGCGGCGCGCTGGCGATGAATGCCGGCGCCTGGGGCGGCGAGACCTGGCGCCACGTGGTCGAGGTGGAAGTGCTCGACCGTCATGGCGTGCGCCACACCCGCACTCCGGCCGAGTACAACATCGGCTATCGGCGCGTGGAAGGCCCGGCCGACGAGTGGTTCATCGGCGCGCGCCTGGAATTCGAGCGCAAGCCCGGCATCAACAGCGACGCCATCCGCGCGCTGCTCGACAAACGCCGTGAGACGCAGCCCATCGGCGAGTGGAGCTGCGGATCGGTGTTCACCAATCCGCCGAATGATCACGCGGCGCGATTGATCGAGAGCGCCGGCTTGAAGGGATTTCGCATTGGCGATGCCTCGGTGTCGGAGAAGCACGCCAACTTCATCATCAACCATGGAAAGGCCCGGGCCGCCGACATCGAAGCGCTGATTACGCACGTGCAAAAAACCGTCGCCAGCTCAAGCGGCATCCAGCTCGCCACGGAAGTGCGCATCGTCGGAGATCCCGCATGAGCCTGCTCGGGACAAATTCGGGCGAGCGGCGTGCGCTCAAGGCCGCGGACTTCGGCAAGACCGCGGTGTTGCTCGGCGGAGATTCGAGCGAGCGTGAAATCTCGCTGTTGAGCGGCAATGCGGTGCTGGCGGCGCTCAAGCGCCGCGGCGTCGATGCGCATGCATTCGATCCGTTGGATCGTCCGGTGCAGGCCTTGGTGAGCGAGGGATTCGCGCGTGTCTGGATCGCATTGCACGGCCCGGGAGGCGAGGACGGCGCAATGCAGGGCGCGCTCGAATGGTTGGGTGTGCCTTACTCCGGCAGCGGCGTGCTCGCCTGCGCGTTGACCATGGATAAACTCAAAACCAAGCGCGTCGTCGTAGGTGCGGGTTATGCCGCCCCGGATTATGCCGTGCTGTCCGCTCCCGCCGATTTGGACGCTGCGCTCAAGCGCATCGGGTTGCCGTTGATGGTGAAGCCCGCATCCCAGGGTTCGAGCGTCGGCATGAGCAAGGTCAAATCCGCCGCGGAAATGCCGCGCGCCTACGCCGAGGCTCGCGCCGTCGACCCGGTCGTGTTCGCGGAACGCTTCGTCGCCGGCGATGAGTTCACCGTGAGCATATTGCAAGACATTGCACTGCCCTCGATTCGCATCCAACCCGCGACCGAGTTCTATGACTATCAGGCGAAGTATTTCCGCGACGACACACAGTATTTCTGCCCCAGCGGCTTGGGCGAAGCAGAGGAAGCGGAGCTCAAAGCCGCGGCGATGGCAGCATTCAAGGTGACCGATTGCTGCGGCTGGGGACGGGTGGACTTCATGCGCGACCGCGCCGCCGGCAAATTCCATTTCATCGAGATCAACACCGTGCCGGGCATGACCAGCCACAGCTTGGTGCCCATGGCGGCGCGCCAAGCCGGCTTCGACTTCGAGGAGCTGGTGTGGCGCGTGTTGGAGACCAGCTTCATGAGAGAGCGCAAATGAGTCTGAGTATCGCCATGCGTCGCAATCGATTCAAGAACCCGGCGACTGCCAAGAAATCGTGGGCGTTGCCCAGATTCGTGATCGAGTGGCGCATTCACGCGCGCCGCGCCGCGCTGCTGCTGTTGCTGACGGGTGCCTTGAGTATTCTGATTTGGGCGCTCGACCGACCGGTGCGGGTGATCTCGATCGACGGCAGCTTTCAGCGGGTCTCGCCCGGGCAGATCGAGAAGGCCGTGGCTACGTACGCGCACGCCGGCTTCATGTCCGCGAACTTGAGCGACATTCAGCGCGCCGTCGAGGCGTTGCCCTGGGTGGACCATGCGCGCATCACACGTCGCTGGCCGAACAGTCTGCACGTCGCGGTGACCGAGCAGACCGCGGCGGCGCGCTGGGGCGAGTCCGGTCTTCTGAACACCCGCGGCGAGCTGTTCGTCAAAGCCGCCGCGCATGTGCCCGCGGAACTGCCGCGCTTGAGTGGACCCTTGGGCTCGGAGTCGCAGGTGGCGCAGCGCTACATGTCGGCTCAGGGACGAATGCTGGAAGCCGGCATGCGCATCGCGGCGCTGCGCCTGGACGAACGCGGCGCCTGGGAAATGGATTTGGACAGCGGCGTGACCGTGCGCTTGGGAAGACGCGATGTGGACGAGCGCATCGAGCGCTTCATCCATACGGCATCGCAGGTCATTGCGCATCGCATGGCGGAAATCAGTTACGTGGATATGCGCTACTCCAACGGCTTCGCCATTGGCTGGCGCAATCAGGGGACGAACGGTTCGGGCTCGCTCAAACGTTCCGACGACACCGATGCTTAGAGGAATTCTTCAAGGATATGGCAAAGCGTTCTGATCGAAATTTATTGGTGGGCCTGGACATCGGCACCAGCAAAGTGGTCGCCATCGTCGGCGAAATCAAGTCCGATGGTGTGCTTGAGATCATCGGCATCGGCAGTCATCCGTCCCGCGGTCTGAAGAAAGGCGTCGTCGTGAACATCGAATCCACCGTGCAGTCCATTCAACGCGCGGTGGAAGAAGCGGAGTTGATGGCGGGATGTGAGATTCATTCGGTGTATGCCGGCATCGCCGGCAGCCACGTGCGCAGCCTCAATTCGCACGGCATCGTCGCCATCAAGGATAAAGAGGTGGTGCAGGGCGATGTCGAACGCGTGATCGACGCCGCCAAAGCGGTCGCCATCCCGGCCGATCAAAAGATCCTGCACGTGCTGCCGCAGGAATACATCATCGATTCGCAAGAGGGCATCCGCGATCCCATCGGCATGTCGGGGGTGCGGCTGGAGGCGAAAGTCCACATCGTCACCGGCGCCGACAGCGCGGCGCAGAACATCGTCAAGTGCGTGCAGCGCTGCGGACTCAGCGTCGATGACATCGTCCTCGAGCAGCTGGCCTCGAGCTACGCGGTGCTCACCGAGGATGAAAAGGATCTCGGCGTGTGCGTGGTCGACATCGGCGGCGGCACCACCGACATCGCGGTCTTCGGCGGCGGCGCGATACGCCATACCGCGGTGATACCGATCGCCGGCGATCAGATTACCAACGACATCGCCGTGTCGATGCGCACGCCCACGCAATACGCCGAGGACATCAAGATCAAGTACGCCTGCGCCTTGTCGCAGTTGGCGAATCCCGACGAAACCATCGAGGTGCCGAGCGTTGGCGACCGGCCGCCGCGCCGCCTGGCGCGCCAGACGCTCGCCGAAATCGTCGAACCGCGCTACGAGGAATTATTCGGTCTGATCCGCGACGAGATTCGCCGTGCCGGCTTGGAGGAGCAGGTGGCCACCGGCATCGTGCTCACCGGCGGCAGCGCCAAGATGGAGGGCGCCATTGAACTTGCCGAGGAAGTGTTTCACCTACCGGTGAGGCTCGGCGTGCCGCAATACGTGAGCGGGCTCGCCGAGGTCGTGAGCAATCCCATCCATGCCACCGGCGTGGGCCTGCTGCTGTACGCGAAGAGCAATTTGGAAGTGCAACGCACCGGCGCGCCGCTGCTCGCGGGCGGCGTGAAGAGTGTGTTTGAGCGGATGAAGGCTTGGTTTCAAGGCAATTTTTGACGGCTGATTTGCAATAACTAATTGAAGGAGTACTGGAATGTTCGAACTCATGGATTCATATAGCCAAAGCGCCATCATCAAGGTGCTGGGCGTGGGCGGCGGCGGCGGTAATGCCGTCTCGCACATGGTCCAGGCCGGCCTCGAAGGCGTGGATTTCATTTGCATCAACACCGACGCGCAAGCGCTGAAGCACTCCAAGGTGCGCACCGCATTGCAGATCGGCTGCAACATCACCAAGGGCTTGGGCGCAGGCGCCGATCCCGAGGTGGGCCGTCAGGCGGCAATGGAGGATCGCGATCGCATCATCGAACTGATCGAAGGCTGCGACATGTTGTTCATTACGGCAGGCATGGGCGGCGGCACCGGCACCGGCGCGGCGCCGGTGGTGGCGCAGGTTGCCAAGGAACTCGGCATCCTGACCGTCGCCGTGGTGACCAAGCCCTTCGAGATGGAAGGCAACAAGCGCGCGCGCGTCGCCGATCAGGGCATGCTGGAGTTGTCGAAGTATGTGGATTCGCTGATCACGATTCCGAATCAAAAATTGCTGTCGGTATTGGGCAGCACCACCACGCTGCTCGATGCCTTCAAGGCTGCGAACACCGTGCTGCAAGGCGCGGTGCAGGGAATCGCGGAACTGATCACGCGGCCGGGCCTGATCAATGTCGACTTTGCCGACGTGCGCACCGTGATGTCGGAAACCGGCATGGCCATGATGGGTTCGGGCACCGCCTCGGGAGACGATCGGGCGCGCGAAGCGGCCGAAGCGGCGATTTCCAGCCCGTTGCTCGAGGACATCAATCTCTCGGGCGCCCAAGGCATTTTGGTGAATGTCACCGCCGGCATGGATTTGTCGATCGGCGAATTCCAAGAAGTGGGCAATGTCATCAAGCAATTCGCCTCGGACGAAGCCACGGTGGTGGTGGGCACGGTGATCGATCCGGAGATGACCAGCCAGATTCGGGTCACGGTCGTGGCGACCGGTCTCGGCAAGCCGTTGGCGAGGGTGGCACCGCAGCCGGTGGCCGCCGCCGCCATCGCACCGCCGCTCAACATGCGCGTGGTACGACAGAGATCATCGATGGGGCCCACCGACTACGCGATGCTCGATAAGCCGACGGTGCAGAGGCAACGGGCCGTGGGCGATGGCCTGCGGGCGGAATCGGGAAGCGAGGATTTGCTCGATATCCCGGCTTTTTTGCGCAGACAGGCGGATTAATCAGCGGTCGACATTCCAGATATTGGCGCCCTTACGTCAAGAAATCTTAAGGGCGCCCGTTTGGATTTGAGTTATCAAGCCACGCGAACTAAAGGTGCTAACCAAAGCGCGACGCTGTGGTACCTTTGGCACCTGACAAAGACCGGTTTTACTTAATGTTGAATCAAAGAACGCTCAAGAATTCGATTCGCGCCACGGGAGTGGGGCTGCACACGGGCAAGAAGGTCCTCATGACCCTGCGGCCGGCGTTGCCCGATTCCGGCATCGTGTTTCGCCGCACCGATCTGGACCAGCCCGTCGACATCCGCGCGCATGCCGAAAATGTCGGCGACACCATGATGGGCACCACCCTGCACCGCGGCGACGTCAAAGTCTCCACCGTCGAACATTTGCTTTCCGCCCTCGCCGGATTGGGCATCGACAACGCGTTGGTGGAAGTCACCTCCGGCGAAGTTCCGATCATGGATGGCAGCGCCGGACCGTTTGTGTTCCTGCTGCAATCGGCCGGCATCGAGGAACAAAAAGTGCCGAAACGGTTCATTCGCATTCTCGAAAGCCTACAGGTCGAGGATGGCGACAAGTGGGCGCGCTTTGATCCTTATGACGGCTTCAAAGTGAATTTCGAGATTGTCTTCAATCACCCGACCTTCAAAAAACACTCGCAAGTCGCTTCCATGGACTTCTCGACGACCTCGTTTTTACGCGAGATCAGCCGCGCCCGTACCTTCGGATTCATGCGCGAGTTGGAGAGTTTGCGCGCGCGCAATCTGGCGCTCGGCGGCAATATGGACAATGCCATCGTGCTCGATGATTATCGGGTGTTGAATGAAGACGGCTTGCGCTACGAAGATGAATTCGTGAAGCACAAAATTCTTGACGCCATCGGTGATCTGTACCTGTTGGGGCACAGCCTGATCGGCGAATTCAGCGGCTTCAAATCGGGGCACGCGCTCAACAACAAACTGCTGCGCAGCCTGATCAACACGCAGAGCGCCTGGCAGGAAGTGACCTTCAAGAGTTTGGCGGAGGCGCCGATTTCCTACGTGGCCGCAGCTGCCGCGCACGCTTGATTTGCGGCCGCCGCTGCTCCGCAGGAGCCCGGTCAGCCTTGCTGCGGCGGCGGCACCACCCGGATTCGGATGCTGTGAATTTCAGCCCCTAAGGACCCCGCCACCCGCTTGCGGATGATTTCCGTGGAATAGCGCAGCCGCGATGCCCATTGGGCGCCTACCACGCCGATGGTCAAGCGGCCCTGTTCCAAGCCTGCGCTCACCACCGCCTCCGCGAGCCTCGACGGCAGCGCCGCGCGAACCTGCTCAAGGACCTGCGACCGTTCGGAAGATCGCACATTAAGTAATGAAAGCCGCTTGCCACCTCTTGCCAGTAACTCGCTGACACTCTTAGGTTTTTGCATTGCACCAACATTTTGCGGGCCGGATTGACATTGGAAAACCGTGCGGAAATCCTTGTTTTGAGTCAGTTTTCTGCATAGTCTACCCCTACCGCGCCGGGGCAAACTCGATATACAGGGATGACGCTAGGTACGACGCAAGCCACCGGTTTTTAGCATGATGAAAGCGTTGGAAGATCAAGCTGTATGAATGTCATTCTTGTCGGCCGCAAATCGGGCCGGGTGAAACAATTTGACCTGCACCACCCCGTGGTGCTGTCGGTGGCGGCGCTGCTGGTGCTTGGAATCCTGGGCACGGCGTTCTCCATTGGCTTAGGGTTGGGAGCCCGGCATGTGGCCAATCCCATCGATCAACTGGGTAATTGGTCGGCCGAACTCATAAAGCAGAAAGGCCAGATCGAGGATACGAAACGCGTCCTGCAGGAAAAGGTCAACGCGCTGGCCATGCGCGTCGGTCAAATGAATGCCAATGTGATTCGCTTGGATGCCCTTGGTAAGCGCTTGACTCGTATGGCAAATCTGGATGATGGGGAATTCGATTTCGGTCATCCGCCTGCCATCGGCGGTGCCGAGAGCGCGGACGGCCAGCCTGCGCAGATTCCCGACCTTACGGCCATGGTCGACGGTCTGCAGACGCAGCTGTCGAGCCGCGAGCAGCAATTGGGCGTGCTCGAAAACATGATTTTGAGCCGTGAATTGAACAAGCAGGTCTACCCCGAGGGGCGGCCGGTTCAGGAAGGCTGGATTTCCTCGTATTTCGGGCGCCGTGCAGACCCGTTCACCGGCTATTCGGCGGTGCACAAGGGTTTGGATTTCGCGGGTCCGGAAGGCACGAAAGTCACGGCCGTGGCGGCGGGCCTCGTGACCTATGCCGGCGATCGCTCAGGCTACGGCGTGATGGTGGAAATCAACCACGGCAACGGGCTGTCCACCCGCTATTGCCACAATGAGCAGCTGTTGGTAAAGCAGGGCGACATGGTGCGCAAGGGCCAGGACCTGGCACTGATGGGATCCACGGGCCGATCCACCGGTCCGCACTTGCATTTTGAAGTGTTGAAAAACGGCGTACAGGTCGACCCCCTGCGCTTCGTCGGCGAGGATCGTTAGCCCGCCGATTGCCGCCGTTGGGATCGTCCCGGCGAAACGATTTCACGGCTCTCAGGTCTATCCGTACAATACCCAGTTTTCTTTCAAGGACTCCCTCGCGTGTGGAAGCTTCTGACGCAAATATTTGGCAGCCGCAATCAGCGCCTCATTAAAGAACTGAGCCGCACGGTTGCGGGCGTTAACGCCTTGGAAGCCAGCGTCAGTGCCCTGAAGGACGAGGAGTTTCCCGAGAAAACGCGCGAGCTCAAGGCGCGCTTTGCGGCGGGCACGCCCCTCGATGATCTGATTCCAGAGGCCTTTGCCTTGGTGCGTGAAGCCTCGCGCCGCAAGTTGGGGCTGCGCCATTTCGACGTGCAGCTGATCGGCGGATTGGCCTTGAATGCCGGCAAGATCTCGGAGATGCGCACCGGTGAGGGCAAGACCCTGATGGCCACCCTGCCGGCGTATCTGAATGCTCTTTCCGGGGAGGGCGTGCACGTCGTCACCGTGAACGAATACCTGGCGCAGCGCGACTCGGATTGGATGGGTCCGGTGTTCCGGTTTCTCGGCATGGAAGTCGGCGTCATCAAGAATGCGCAATCGTCGGATGAGAAGCGGGCGGCTTATGCGTGCGACATCACCTATGGCACGAACAACGAATTCGGTTTCGACTACCTGCGCGACAACCTCGCCTTCAGGCTCGAGGATCGGGTACAGCGCAAGCTGTCATTTGCGATCGTCGATGAAGTCGATTCGATTTTGATCGATGAGGCGCGCACGCCGTTGATCATTTCGGGGCCCGCCGAAGAGAGCACCGAGCTCTACATCAAGATCAACGCCTTGATTCCGCGACTGGTGCGGCAAAAAGTCGAAGACGGCCCCGGCGACTACGCGGTCGATGAGAAAACCAAGCAGGCCACTCTGACCGAGGACGGTCATGAGAAGGTCGAGCATCTGATGGCGGAGATCGGACTGCTGCGCGACGGCGAGAGCCTGTACGACGCCACCAATATCCGACTGATGCATCACCTGAACGCCGCGCTGCGCGCGCACTCGCTGTACAAGCGCGATGTCGAGTACATCGTGCGCCAGGGCGAGGTGATCATCGTCGATGAGTTCACCGGCCGCACCATGCAAGGACGGCGCTGGTCCGATGGTCTGCATCAGGCGGTCGAAGCCAAGGAGGGCGTCAAGGTCCGGGAGGAAAACCAGACCGTCGCATCGATAACCTTCCAGAATTATTTCCGTCTGTATTCGAAGCTTTCGGGAATGACGGGAACCGCGGACACCGAAGCATTCGAATTCCAGCAGATCTATGGGTTGGAAGTGGTGGTGATCCCCACCCACAAGCCGATGATCCGCAACGATCGCTCGGATCTTGTGTTTCTATCCGAACCGGACA
This sequence comes from uncultured Gammaproteobacteria bacterium, assembly GCA_963787695.1. Lineage (GTDB taxonomy): Bacteria > Pseudomonadota > Gammaproteobacteria > Steroidobacterales > Steroidobacteraceae > Bog-1198. The sequence goes on along the minus strand of CAWBDX010000002.1, from coordinate 1,071,402 downwards.
AATTCCAGGCCATCCTCGAGGATATCCAGGACTGCGTGAAACGCGGCCAGCCGGTGCTGGTGGGCACAACCTCGATCGAAGCTTCCGAACGGCTCGCGAAACTGCTGCAGGGCGCGAAAATCCCTCATGAGGTTCTCAATGCCAAGCAGCACGAGCGCGAGGCGCACATCGTGGCCGAAGCCGGCCGGCCCGGCGCCATTACGATTGCCACCAACATGGCGGGCCGCGGCACCGACATCGTTCTCGGCGGCAGCCCGCAAACGCAGATAGACCTCATCGAGAATCCCAATGAGGCGGAGCTGAAGGGGATCCACGACGCATGGCGAGCGCGGCACGAGCAGGTGCTGGCCGCCGGCGGCCTGCACATCGTCGGCACCGAGCGGCACGAGTCGCGGCGTATCGATAACCAGTTGCGCGGCCGGTCCGGCCGTCAGGGCGATCCCGGATCCAGCCGTTTCTATTTGTCGCTCGAAGACAATTTGATGCGCATCTTCGGCGACCCCACCCGCATGAAGGCGCTCATGACCCGGGTGGGCATGAAGGCGGGCGAGGCCATCGAAAGCGGCATGCTGACGCGTCAAATCGAACGCGCGCAGCGGCGTGTCGAACAGCACAACTTCGATGCGCGCAAGCAATTGCTGGAATATGACGATGTGGCGAACGATCAGCGCCGCGTGATTTATCAGCAGCGAACCGATTTGATGAGCGCCGAGGATGTCGCCGAGGCGATCAAAGGCATGCGCGAAGACGTGGTTGCGCAGTTGGTGGACCAGTACATTCCCGCGGGCGCCCCTGAAGAGCAGTGGAACGCCAAGGGTTTAAGCGATGCGATCGAACGCGATTTCGGCGCGGCGCTGCCCATCGTGGAGTGGGTGAAGGCGCAGGAAGCGGGGGACGGCTCCGATCTGCGCAATAAAATCGTGTCTGCCCTGGAACAGGCTTACGGCCAGAAGGAAAGCAACGTCGGAGCGCAGGTGATGCGCTATATCGAAAAAGAGGTGACGCTGCGCACTCTCGATCAACTGTGGCGCGAGCATCTCGCCGCGATGGACTACATGCGCCAGGGGATTTACCTGCGCAGCTATGCGCAAAAGAACCCGAAGCAGGAATACAAGCGCGAAGCATTTGAATTGTTCTCCGGAATGCTGGATCGCATCAAATTCGATACCGTGACCACGGTGTCGAAGATTCAAGTGCGCAGCCAGGCCGAGATCGAGCGCGAGGAACTCGAGCGGCATCAGCGCTTGGAGCGCGCGCTGCAGGCGCAGCATGCCGAAGCCATCTCGCCGATTCAGACGGCGCCGGCGGCGGACACGCCGGGTGCGCCTAACCCAAGCGGGTCCGGCAACGTCATGGAATTGGAGCCGCGCGCTGCCGCTCCCGCGGTCACCCCGTTCGTGCGCGCCGTGCCCAAAGTAGGCCGCAATGAGCCCTGTCCTTGCGGGTCCGGCCGCAAGTACAAGCACTGCCACGGCACTTTGCAGCAAGCGAGCGGTTGAGTTCCGACCGCCTAAGTTCAGCCATCCAGGTGGTCGCCGGCGCGGTGATCGACGCAGAAGACCGGGTGCTGATCGCGCAGCGACCACCGGGCAAACACCTGGCCGGAGGATGGGAATTCCCAGGCGGCAAATTGCGCTTAGGCGAAGATCGTCGCGCGGGCCTTACGCGCGAGCTGCGCGAGGAAATCGGCATTGAGATAAGAACGCCGCGGCCGTTGCTGCGATTGCGTCATACCTACCCGTTCGGGCAGGTTTCACTGGATGTCTGGGTGGTGCGCCATTATCTGGGCGAGCCGCAGGCGCTCGACGGTCAAGCGCTGCGTTGGTGCACGCAAACCGAGCTCGAGTCGACGGAACTGCTGCCCGCGGACTTGGCCGTAGTCGCCGCGCTGCGATTGCCGGAGCGGCTCACGCAGGCATCGACGTCGCACTACACGATCACCGACGCGTCCGTTCGAAATCCTGATGGCCGGCTGCGCGGGGCCTATTGCACCGGCATCGATGAGGCCAAAGCAGAAATTGCAGCAGTTGCGGACTTCCTGGTGATGCGCGGCGCGGCCTCAGACGGCGAGATTTCCGCGCTGTGCGCGGCAGTTTCCGTCCCCGTGTATGTGCGTGGGCTGGCGCTCAAGGACGCGTGGGCGCTCGGAGCCAGCGGCATCAGCGAGATTGCCGATTGAATTTGCGCCGGGCGGTTAGGGCTGCAAATTCTCGTCGAAAAACCGCTTGACCATTTTGTAGGCATGCCGGCCGTCATGCTGCCGTGTGAGTCCGTGCTTGGCGCCGGGGTACACCATCACATCAAAGGGCTTGCCCAGGTCCTGCAGAGCCCGAAATAATTTGGTGCTATTCAGGAACAGCACATTGTCATCGGCCATGCCGTGCATGACCAAGAGCTTGCCCTGAAGATCCTTGGCGTAGGGAAGGGGTGAGCTGGCCGCGTAGCCGGCGGCATTGTCCTGGGGACGATCCAGGTAGCGCTCGGTGTAATGCGTGTCGTAAAGCCGCCAATCGGTGACCGGCGCGCCGGCGACCCCGGCACGGAATATGTCGGGGGCCTTGAACATCAACATCAGGGTCATGTAGCCGCCGTAGCTCCACCCCCAGACACCGATGCGCTTGGGATCCACGAACTCTCTAGAACCCAGCCAGCGCGCGCCCTGCACCTGATCGGCAACCTCGACATCGCCTAGCCTCTCGTGAATCGGCGCTTGAAATGCAGTGCCGCGAAAGGCGCTGCCGCGGTTGTCGAGTTGGAATACCACGTAGCCTGCGCGGGTGAGAATTTGCGTGAAGGAACTGCCGCTCCAATTGTCGACAACCATTTGCACGCCCGGACCGCCATACACATCGACGATGGCCGGATGGCGCTTGCTGGGATCGAAGTGCGGCGGCTTGAACAATCGGTAGTACAGAGTCTGGCCGTCGGCAGCGGTCAGCGTGCCCACCTCGGCAATGGAATTGTCGGCAAGATACGGCGCATCCGGATGCTGCGAGTCGAGGCGATTTTCCAGAAGCGGCGCCATGAGGGCGCCGTCGGCGGAGTGCAAATTGACCTGCGGCGGTTGCGTGCTGCTGGTGAAGGTGTCGACATAGAAACGCGCATCGCGCGCCATGGCGATGCCATGCACGCCGTTTTCCGCGGATATGCGATGAATGTTTTGTGGTTCCTGGGTGTCCAGGGACGTGCTGTATAGCTGGCGCTCTAGCGGACTTTTTTCGGTAGCCGTGAAATAGATCAGGCGATTTTTTTCATCGATGCCCTTGATGGCGCGAGTGCGAAAACCATCCACCTCCCAGTCGCCGGCGGTGAGCCGCCGGATTACATGGCCATCGTAGTCGTACAGATACAAATGCTCATGGCCATCGCGGCTGCTGGCCCAGATAAATTCGCGGGAATTCTTCAAGAATGACAGCTCGTGATTCAGATTCACCCACGTCTTGCTGGTTTCGGTCAATACCAGCCGCGTGTGTCCGGTGTCGATATCGGCAAACAGTAAATCCAAGGTGCGCTGATTGCGGCTTTGGCGCTGAATCGCCAGTGTTTTGCCGTCCGGAAGCCAGTCCACGCGCGCAAGATAAATGTCCTGCTCGGCACCCAAATCAATCCAGGTGAGCGCACCGCTCGCCACATCGACGACACCTAATTTCACCAGCACATTGGCGCCGCCGGCGGCGGGATAGCGCTGCGCGAAGGTCGCGACATTGTCTGCAGCGATTTCAAATCGCTGAGTAAGCGTAACGGGGGTTTCGTCGACGCGCGCAAACGCAATGTGCTTATCGTCCGGCGCCCACCAGTAGCCGGTGCTGCGGTCCATTTCTTCCTGGGCGACGAACTCGGCCATGCCGTTCTTGACGGCTCCACCGCCATCGCTTGAAAGCGCGGTCGTTTGTTTGTTCGCGATGCCGTAGGTGTAAAGGTTTTGATCGCGAATGTAGGCGATGTATGCGCCGAGCGGCGAAACCGAAGCATCGGTGACAAAACCGTGAGTTTCAATGCGTTCCGCCAGCGCCTTCTTTTTCGGCTGCGCGAGCCGATAGTAGTAGAGCTCTCCGCCGAGAGGAAACAGCAGCGCGTCGCCGGCGGGGGCGAATGTGTATTCCACGATGCCAGATAGGGCCGCGGTTCTCTGCCGTTCGCGACGGGCGAGTTCCTCGTCGGAGAGCTTTACCTTAGCGGGTGCCAGTGTCTTGGAATCAACCAATATGCGCGCCGCGCGATCCTGTATGTTGTATTCCCATAGGTCGAGCCGGTCCTTATCGTCAGCTTTGCCTTTCAAATAAGTCACACGCGAGCCGTCCGGGGAAACCTTCAGCCCCACGATGGTGGGGCCGGCGAGAGCCGGCGCGTCGAAAAGTCGATCGATCGTGAGCTCTGCGGCGTTTGCCCCTGCCGCCACAGCGCAGACCGCCAGGGCCGGCGCCAAATAACGGCCCGAGTTACGTGAGTCAGTCATGAATGTCTCTACTATTCTTCGATGTTGTTCGGCAGGGCAGTCTATTACAATCGTGTGAGCTGGTAGCAAACCGCGTGCAGTTCGCTGAGCCCGCGTGCCCGCAGCCGCGCTTCGTTCGCCAAAATATCATGCCTGCCGAGCTGCCTGATTTCATGGTGTCGCGCATACAGCCGGCCGACATCATCGGCGCTTACCGAAAACGGCGGTCCGCTCATTTGCTCTTGCGGGTACTCGACGGTGATCAACAGCGTCTTGGTGCCAGGACTCGTCAGCGCAGTCAAGTGCGCGACGTAGGTTTCCCGCAATTGCAGTGTCCAGGAAATCAGCGCCGCGCGATCGTAGACGGCGGCAACCGACCCCAGCATTTCCGGCGTCAGCGCAAAGAAATCGCCGCGCAACAGCTTGAGTCCTTCTGCCTCGTACACATCGAAGTCGCCGAGCGAGCGGCGCCGCGCAGGAATGCCGTTTTCCATGCAGAACGATTCCAGGGCTACTGCTGAGAGTTCCACGCCCAGGACGCTGTGGCCGCGATCCCGCAGCCATAACAAGATCGAGACTCTTGCCGCAGAGGGGTACGAATACGCGGCTTGCGGCGGGCAACTCAAACCTCGGCCAGTACTCCGCAAGATGCCGATCCACCGCCGCTTGATGGAAGCCGACTTGACCCGTACGCCAGCGATCGTGCCAGAACTCAGGCTGCACTAGGTCAAGATTCCTCGGCGGAGTCCGGATGCACGCTGTCTTCCGCCGCCGATTCGTCCGGAATCCTGTGCTGTTCGGTGAGCCACGCCCCTAAGTCGATCAGCCGGCAGCGATCGCTGCAGAAAGGCCGGTACTGCGACGCCGGCGACCATTCGACGTCGCGCCGGCAGGTCGGACATTTCACTATCGTGGCCATTTAGCCCGTGAGTGCAAATTCAACCGCAGCAGGTCAAGATAAACGGCACATCCACCTCGACGTGCACCGGACGCGCCGTGGCGTCCAGCCAGTTCAAAAAGCGAATGGTGCAGCGATGCTGATTGCCGCTCATTTCCGGAAACAGCTCGACGTCGGCGGGCAGCGTCACGCGCACCAGCTGGCATGGATTTTCGCGATCGAACTGCAACTGAAAGATGCCGCCGACCGCGACTTCCGACTTGCGCTTGGCGTTCTGCCGCGTGAGCCACAGCAATTCGGCGATGCTGTCGCATAACGGTCGCATCAATGCCAGCCAGCTGCTGAATTCCGCGGCGCGAATCTCCGCCGGACGATTCAGCCAATACGAGTAATCCGGCAGATCGAAATCACAGGTGCCGCCGGGAATGGCGCTGCGATGTTTGACGGCGCTCAAGAATTCCGAATCGCGCAGCGGCGCCATGTAGTTTCCGCCGATCGGCGGATAAATCATTGCGCAATTTGACCAGGTTCGACATCAGCGACTTGAGCCGTGCCGGGATCGACGCCGGTCTTGGTCTGGTATTCCTTGAGCACGTTGACCTGCCGCTCGAGCTCCTTCAGCACATCGCTGCGCGAGTCGCCGCGCGCGGTGATGGCGAGGATCTCGAGCAGGCTGGAGACGGCGGCGCGCGAACTCCACGGGTTCGGCGACTCGCTGTGATAGGTGGCTTGGGTGTAAAGAAACTCGAGGCGCAGAAAGGTGCGCATGCGCTCGTTGAGCGGCTGCTCATAAACGACCGGCGCGGCCTCGGGCTCGGCTTGGGCGGAGATATCGGGGTAAGAGTTCATCGGCCCTATTGTGAGCCAACCCGACGCCCCAGGGTAAACCTTGGATTTGAGGTTAAATCTCGCGACGATGGCGTTGGCTTGCGCCAGCTGTAAGATATTCCTCGTGCAGTCGATCGACCGCCTGACGCAATTCCGCGACGGTTCCGGAGTTCAAAAGCACGTCGTCCGCGGCCGCCAAGCGCGCCGCGCGGCTCGCCTGCGAGCCGAAAATCGCGCGGGCCTGCTCGATCGAGACTGCCGTCGCGCGCCTGAACTCGTTGCAAGCTGTATTATCTTCGTCCGACATCGACCACCAAGACGCGATCCACGCGCTCGCGCGAGCTACCGCCCTCCACGAGCAAGGGTATGGCCATGACCACGATAGGGGCCTCCGCGCTCGCGCGGCCTCGCGTTCCATGTGCGTCGCGGATCAAGCGGATGGAGAATGGCATCCAGGTCGCTGGCGCGAGATCGGGATCGCTTGAATATCAGATTCTCGCAGCGCGCGCCGATCGAGTTCGCCATCTGGCGAAAGAACGCCCGCGCCAAAGCGCTCGCACGATCTGGGCAAGCCCCGGCGTGCCGGGCTGCAACCACGGCGCGGGACGCCACGTCGGCGTCGATCACCGGAATGCCGAGTTCGGCGAAGCGTTGGCTGACCGTGCTCTTGCCGCTGGCGATGCCGCCGGTGAGGCCGATTCGCAGGCGCGCGGCTCATGGCTTAATGCTTGAGGCCCGATACGCGCAGATAGCCGTTCGACCAGCGCATCGCCGTACATCATGGCGAGCCACCCCGCGGCGGCCAGATAGGGCCCAAAGGGCATGGGAGCGCGCGCGATCGCGGCCGCGCAGCACGATCATCGACAATTCCCAGCACGGCGCCGGTGGCGGCGGACAGCACGATGACCAGCGGCAGGACCTTCCAGCCCAGCCAGGCGCCCAAGGCGGCAAACAGCTTGAAGTCCCCATAGCCCATGCCTTCCTTGCCGGTGATCAAGCCGGAATGCATGAAATACCAGCCAGAGGCTCATATAGCCCGCCGCTGCGCCGATGATGGCATCTTGCGGCGGACACCGGCAGGGCTGCCCCGCCATGGGACCCGATGGCCACGGCCGCCAGCAAACCCGCCCACATCAGCGGCAGGGTGATGCTGTCGGGCAGCAGCTGATGGTCGATGTCGATGCCGGTCAGCGCAATCAGGGCCCAAGTGACCAGCAGACGCGCAGGCCGCCGGGGCGCCAAAGCCGAAATGCCAGGCCACCCAGGCCGACAAGAATGCCGGTTGCCAGTTCCACCAGCGGGTAGCGCGCGGAGATTTTGGCCTTACAAGCGGCGCAGCGCCCGCGCAGCACCAGCCAGCTGATGACCGGGATGTTCTGCCAGGCCTTGATGGGCGCCTTGCAGTTCGGGCAGGCGGAGCGGGGGGTGCTTAAGGTGAAACGTCGGGCGGTGCCGTTGCGGGTGCCGTGGCCGCAGCGGCGCCGGTGCAGTACATCCGCGGCCTGGGCGCGCCAATCGCGCTCCAGCATGATGGGCAGGCGATAGATGACGACATTGAGGAAGCTGCCGACCATCGAGCCCCAGCAAGAACGCCGACCCCGCGAAGAGCGCGGGGTCGGACGGTGTACAGCGCAGCGACATCGTTCAGCATCGGCTAAACAACGACTGGCGGCATGGCTCAAGCAACCGACTTAGATCGCGGAGCCGAGTTTGAAGATGGGCAGGTACATGGCGATAACCATGCCGCCGACCAGCACGCCGAGGATCGCCATGATCATGGGCTCCAGCAGGCTGGACATGCTGTCGACCGCATTGTCGACCTCGGCCTCGTAGAATTCGGCGACTTTGCCCGACATGGTGTCGAGGGAGCCCGATTCCTCGCCCACCGCGATCATTTGCACCACCATGTTCGGAAATAATCCGGTGTTTTCCATGGCGCGCTGCAGGCGCTGGCCGGTGGCCACTTCGTCCTTCATGCGCAACGTGGCTTCTTCGTAGACGATATTGCCCGGTCGCGCCGGCCACGGATTGCATGGCCTCGACCAAGGGCACGCCGGCGGCAAACATCGTCGACAGCGTTCGCGCAAATCGCGCAATCGCCGACTTGACCAAAATCGGCCCGATGATCGGAAATTTCAGCATCATCCGGTCCATGCCGCGACGCATATTTCTGCGATCGCTTGTGGAAATACATGAACGCATAGATGCCGCCGCCGACCACGATCAACACCATCCAGCCCTTGATGCTGCATGAACTTCGACATGTTCACGACCATTTGCGTGAACGCCGGCAGATCCGCGCCGAAGCCCTTGAACAGCGATTCGAACTGCGGAATGACGAAAATCAGCAAGATGCACGATGACGATGACGGCCACGATCAAGACCGCCGCGGGATAGAACAGCGCCTTCTTGATTTTCTTCTTCAGCGCCTCGGTTTTTTCCTTGTAGGTCGCGATCTTGTCCAGCAGGGTTTCGAGCGCGCCGGCGTGCTCGCCGGCCTCCACCAGATTCACGAACAGATCATCGAAATACAGCGGATGCTTCGCCAGCGACTCATGCAGCGTGCTGCCGCCTTCGATGGTTGACTTGATGTCGAGCACCAGCTTTTGCATCGCCGGCTTTTCATGGCCGTTGCCGATGATCTCGAAGGCCTGCACCATCGGAATGCCGGCCGACATCATGGTCGCGAGCTGGCGGGCGAACACCGCGATATCTTGCGGCTGAACCTTGCCGCCGCCTTCGAATGCGGCTTTGCGTCTTGACGCGAGTGGCGGCGACGCCTTGGCGCCTCAGGTCGGCGCGCAGCGCCGCTTCGTTCGCGGCAAGCGACTTGCCGCGCACCTTGTGGCCGCGCTTGTCCTTGCCCTCCCATAAAAACTGGGTTTCTTTCTTGCTTGCCGTTGCCGATATCGCCATAAATCAATCCCTCGCAGTCACTCGCTATTCGATGGTGACGCTGTTGACTTCTTCCAAACTCGTCAGGCCGTCCTTCACTTTTTCCAGACCCGCGCGGCGCAGATTCCAAACGCCATCCTTGATGGCCTGATCATTGATATTCATGGCGCCGCCGCCTTCCATGATGATGCGGCCGATCGTTTCGGTGACCGGCATGACTTGGTAAATGCCCATACGTCCCTTGTAGCCATCCGTGCACTGGCCGCAGCCAACCGCCCTGAACACCCTGATGCCGTTTTCGATGTCGGCCGGCTCGAAGCCTTCCTTTTTTGCGGCTTCGGCCGGGATATCGATGGGCTGTTTGCAGTTGGTGCACAGCTTGCGCGCCAGACGCTGCGCAATGATGAGGCTTACGGAAGTGGCAATCGCGTAGGGCTTGACGCCCATGTCGACCAATCGCGTCAAGGTTTGGGGCGCATCGTTGGTGTGCAGTGTCGACAGCACCAAGTGGCCGGTCTGTGCGGCCTTGATGGCGATTTCCGCGGTTTCCAAATCGCGGATTTCGCCGACCATGATCACGTCGGGATCTTGCCGCAAGAAGGCGCGCAACGCCGAGGCAAACGTGAGGCCGACCTTGTTATTGACGTTCACCTGATTGATGCCGGGCAAATTGATTTCCGCCGGATCCTCGGCGGTCGAGATATTGCAATCCTCGGTATTGAGAATATTGAGGCCGGTGTACAGCGACACGGTCTTGCCGCTGCCGGTAGGGCCCGGTCACCAAGATCATTCCCTGCGGTTTGGCGAGATACTTGAGGTACAGCTCGCGCTGGAAGGGCTCGTAGCCCAGCGCGTCGATGCCCAGCATCGCGCTAGAAGGATCGAGAATACGCGTGACGACCTTTTCGCCGAATAGCGTGGGACAGGTGCTGACGCGGAAATCGATGGCGCGATTCTTCGACAGACGCATTTTGATGCGGCCGTCCTGCGGTACGCGGCGCTCGGCGATATCGAGGCGCGACATGACTTTGAGGCGCGCGACGATCTTTACCGCCAGTTGCACGGGCGGCATCGCCACTTCTTTTAGAACGCCATCCAATCGCGTGCGGATTCGGAAGATCTTTTCATAGGGCTCGAAGTGGATGTCCGAGGCACCCTTCTTGATGGCGTCGAGCAGGATTTTATTGACGAATCGCACGATCGGCGCATCTTCCACGTCATCGCGGCCCAGCGCGTCCGCATTGGGATCTTCGTCGCCGCCGCTGACTTCGAGATTTTCAAGATCGAAGTCATCGTCCGTCAGGCTCGGCATGACCGCTTCGGCCTGATCCATGCGCCTTGCTGACCGCCTTTTGCAGTTTGTCGTCCTCGACCACCACGAACTCGATGCTCATCGAAGTCTGGAAGCGGATCTCGTCGAGGGCGTGAAGATTGGTCGGATCGGCGACGGCCAGGAACAAGCGCTTGCCGCGCTTCATCAAGGGTAGTACGCGGTGCTTCTGCATGAGCTTTTCGCTCACCGCGCGAACGGCGTCCGGATCCGGGGCCACCGCGTCCAGATCGAGGAGAGGCACGCCAAATTCGTTCGAGGCGGAAATGGCAATATCGCGCGCGGTGGCGAGATTCATTGACACCAGATGCGTCACCAGATTGACGCGCTTTTCCTTGGCCTTGGCAATCGCGTCCTGCATTGCCGTGCTCTTCCAGCAGGCCGTCTTGAACCAATCGCTGGGCAAGCCCGCCCAAAGCTACCCGACTGGTGCTGCCGACTGCCGCTATTGCGTTGTCATTCATGGACTTACACTAAACCCCATGCCTGCTCCTAGTCTACTATCAGTAGCTTGCAGAGCAATTGTCAAATCATCCACGGATAGTCGCACATTGGGGCCGTCTCGCTCGTGACATTGATCGCAAAATGAGCCTTCTTGAGGGATGCGGGTAGTCGCCCAAAAAGGAAGCCCCTCCATGGGAGGGGCTTCGGTGCTGCTTAAGAGACGCTGAAGTAGCGCCAGCAGCCTATCGTCATTACTTGCAAGTCGTCGGGGTGTAACGGGCGTCAAGCGTACCCTTAACAGCGTTCAATAAACCGTTGGCCGTCGCAGCCGCGTTGGTCAAAGTCGCGCAACCCCAGTCCATGTTGCCCGCCAGGCCGCCAACCAGCAGGGTCGGGACGCCGAGGACATTGACGTAGGGCGTCAACTTCAATGTTTGTATTGAGTAACTGGGGCACAACGCCTGAGTAAGTCACCGTGATAACACCCGTGGCTGCGATGGTCACGCCGGTCACGTACTTCGTGGCGGTGGGGACCCAGCTCAGTGCCAGCGCGCTTACGCCCGCTATGTCAGCCGACTGGTAGGCCTCAGATACTGCAGTCTTCGCCGCATCCGCCAGGCCAATACCTTCCGTCACTTTCGCGCGGATCGTGTAGTCCTGATAGGCCGGGATGGCGATCGCCGCCAAAATACCGATGATCGCGACCACGATCATCAATTCGATGAGGGTGAAACCCTGTTGCACTTTCTTAAGCATGTTGACTCCTGTTGAATACACAAACAAATCGCTAATTCGAACAACGGCCGATGCCGGTGATGGGAACAAAGCAAGCGCTGTGCCAATGCTCGATCATCGCACCTAAGCTCATGAAATTACGTGTCTTTATTGAAAGCCGGCGGGCGCGACTTGACATAGAATCGTCGTCTTCTGGCGCCGCTGCTGGCGCGCAATGTCACAGACTGACATTTTTTGTCACGGGCCCCGGGAATTTCTAGGCGCGGAGTCCCTTCAACGGTCCGATGAACCTTTCATAGTGGCGCCAGCGCTCCACCGACCGACTATAAATTTTCTGCCGCACCTGCCAGGCGCTGGCCGTGTTAACGGTATGCTCGGCCTTGTCGAACGACAAGCAGCGATCGTCCCACTTGAGTTCGAGGAAATCCAAGATCCTATGTGTCCAGGTGACTTGATCGGCGACGAGTTCCTCGTAAGGCACCTCGAGTACGGTCCCGGCAGGGAGCGCCGTGACCCAATGCTTCATCAATCGCTGATGTACCCGGTAATAATCCGCGAGGTCCGACAGGTCCATGGTGAACCTTAGGCCCGCAGAGAAATTCTGGAAATAACACGAGAGACAGGTGTCAATAGGGTCTCTGCGCATGTAGATGATACGCGCCTTCGGAAATACCGAGTGCACCAGGCCTAGATAGTCGCAATTGAAGATGGCTTTATCGACGACGCGCAGCGCATCGGAACCATGGAGCGCGAGAACACCCAAATAGTCCTCAGCCAGCTTTTTCCTGATCGGCTCGCCGAGGATTCCTTGCCGTAGCTCACCCTCGTTCGCGCGTCCGACATCGAACCAAAACTGCAATTCTCCTGCACCTTTAGCCGACGGATGTGACGCAATGATTTGCTCGACAAGGGAGGTCCCGGAACGTGGCATTCCCAGCACAAAAACGGGTTTCATGGAGGCAGAGCCGCCATCCGCCGCCCTCGCGAGGGCCTCCCGCGAATGACTGCGAATCATGTCGTCGGAGAACCTAGAGTGCGCTTGTCGATCGTATTTTTGCGCCACCGTCTTCAGCAACTCGTTGGCGCGTCTGTAATTCTGGAAAGCTCGTTCAAAATCATCGACGTCATCGCAGTACTTGCCAATGGCAAAACGCAGCTCGGCCTCCTGCCAGAGGGGGAGTGCGCCGGCTGCTATCTCCTCCGCCCCCTTCAGCCAGTCGCTGTCGGCCGTGGTCATTCTGCGAAGGGTGGTTATGGCGGCCCAAGCGCCCGGCAGGTTAGGCGCGACTTTCAATGCGCGTTTGACGAAGATCTCAGCCTCTTCGAAGCGCCCCTCCGAGCGCGCGATCTGCCCCAGACCCAGCAAGGCCTCAGCATGACGAGGTTCCACCTTCAGCGCCTTCTTACAGGCAGCCTTGGCTTCGCGCAGGCGTCCCGCGAAGATGAGAACCAAGCCAAGCTTGCTGCGCGCATCGGCGTATTTCGGATTTATCTTCAGGGCGCGCCGTAAATATTTCTCGGCTTCCGGCGCGTTACCTTGCAGCAGAGCCGCAAGATTGCACAGGGTCTCAGAGGACATAGGGTTGATTTCGAGGCTCTGCCGATAGTACCGCTCCGCCTCTTCATAGCGGCCGAGGCTAAATAAGGCCACGCCGAGGTTGCACAGGGCCTCCGGATTGAGAGGCTGAAGCTCGAGCAATTCCCGATAGTGGACCACGGCTTGCGCGTATGCGCGCTCCGTGAGGCACTTATTGCCTTGATCAAGTAGACGCCGGGTTTTGTCGGAGTCGAGCCGAGACGGCGCCGAGTCGGTGGTCTTTGCCGCTTCGGGCTGATTCTGGGAAAGATGCAATATCAACGCTTGGGTGACTTCATTGGCAATCGAGGGTTCGACGCCGTTTTCGATCAATCTCCACTTGAACGAGTTCGCGAATTTTGCCTTCTTGTAGAAATTCAATCGCAGGGTGCGGACCTCGCTGTCGGCGCGCTGCAGCAGCGCTTGCAAGGCGCCGGCCCCCTCCTTGCGTGCGGCTTTGGCGCTGCGCGGCGCTGCGGACGGCGCCAGCGAGTCAGCGAGGGCGACGCCGGCATTGGTGGCGTCGTGTGCATTGAACCATTCGAGCGGCATGGTTTGTAATCCGTACGGGTTAAGTAGTCGACGCGCGGTGCAATCACCAATGGCGCGCCGCCCACAATCAACCCGCACATTATCGAAAACTATTCGCCCTTGCTATGTCAAATGCGCGCCAATATGAGGTTAATCACAATATTCATTCAATGCCGAGCTTCTTGATCCGGTATCGGAGCGCCCTGAAGCTCATGCCGAGCAGCTTTGCGGCGGCGGTCTTGTTGTACCTTGTTTGCTCCAGCGCCTTTAAAATGGCGTCGCGCTCTATATCTTCAAGATGGTCGCCCAGCGCACCGCCGCTGGGCGCATTCGCACCTTCATCCGCGATCCGCGCCGACGTCATTGCCACCGGCGAGGGACGGAGTTGAATGTCGCTGACACGTATTTCCCCGTTGATGGTCAATGTGATTGCGCGCTCGAGAATATTCTCGAGTTCTCGAACATTCCCAGGAAAGACATAGGCCTCAAGAGCGCTCAATGCGTCCTTCCCCAGCATAGGCGCGGTAATCTTCATGCGGCGCCCGAGTCTGCGCAGGATGGCCTCGGCGAGTTCCGGGACGTCCTCCGGTCGTTCTCGCAACGACGGCACGCGCAGTTCGATGACATTGACCCGATAAAACAAATCCTCGCGGAATTTTCCTTCGGCAACCAGCTGGGCGAGATTCTTGTGCGTCGCGGACAGCACCCGCACGTCGATGCCGACTTCGAGCTGCTCGCCGACCGGGACGCACGGCCTTTTCCTGAATGACGCGCAACAGCTTGACCTGCATGTGCAGCGGCAAGTCGGCGATTTCATCGAGGAACAGCGTACCGCCTTCCGCGGACTGAATCAGCCCCTTCTTATCGCTGACGGCGCCAGTAAACTGCCGCGCTTATGGCCGAAGAGTTCGCTTTCCATGAGTTCAGTGGGAATTGCGCCGCAATTGACAGGTACGAAGGGACCGTCGCGACGCGGGCCGGATTCATGAATGAGTTTCGCCACCAATTCCTTGCCCGTGCCGGACTCGCCGAAAATATGTACCGGTGCCTGGCTGCGCGCGACGCGGCGCAATCATTTCGCGCAGGTGCTGCATGGCCGGCGAAGTGCCGAGCAAGCGCGGACCAAACACGCTGGTATCGCCTCGTTGGTACCCGACAACTTGATGGCGGCTAGCCACCAGTTTGCGCAAACCCGCAAGATCAAGTGGCTTGGAGACGAAATCAAAGGCGCCCAATTTGAGCGCGCGCACCGCAGTCTCCATATTGCCGTGAGCGGTGATCACCGCGACCGGTACGGTCGGTGTGTATTGCTGCATCCACTCGACCAGCTCCAAGCCGTCGCCGTCGGGAAGCTGCATATCGGTCAAGCACAGATCGAATTGCTCGGTTTTGAGCAAGCGCTGCGCCGCGGCCACGGTGTTCGCTGTTCGCGGATTCCATGTCCATGCGCTGCAAGGTGATGGAAAGCAACTCGCAAATATCGGGTTCGTCGTCGACTACCAATACGGCGGGTTTTGGCATGGCGCGTATTGTAGCGTTAGCCGCCGTGACTGGGGACGCTGCGCGATGCTACGATCAGGGTCCGGTCGCGATCCGGTCGCATCAGGTCCGAACAACCATGCAGGCGCTGCAGACCATCGGTACATGGATCATACCTTTGCCATCCCGGTGTATCTGGCGGCACCTAACCTGCGCCGCATTGATCGAATCTCTGCGGGCGCAGGCGCGGCATTCGCAGCGAAATTCTGCTCGCGACCTCCACGCCCTCGGCGGAGCTCGACGGCCTTCGCAAAACGCTCATGCGCTGCCATTGCACATCAATCCACGGCGCATCGATATCGCCGCCGACTGGAATTTCGCGCTGGCGGCGGCTGAAACCCAATTCGTAACCCTGGCTCATCAGGACGATTATTTTCGCGCTCGGGCTATGTCGTGCGGTTGAGCAGCCGCCCTGCGCCGCAACTCCAACGGCAGTCCTGGCCTTCTGCGACTATTCCGAGCACACGCCGCTTGGGCGCGCGTCCGACCAACATCAACCTGCAGATCAAGCGCGCGCTGCGCCGGCGCGCCTTTGGCGCGCGCGAATGCATTACCGAGGCGCGCGATAAGATGCGCCTGCTGTCACTCGGCAACCCGATCTGCTGTCCCAGCGTCATGTTCAATCGCAGGTCGATTCGACGATTTCCGGTTTCCGGACGGATATCAAGACCAATCTCGACTGGATGGCATGGCTTGAACTCGCGCGCCGGCCCGGCGGTTTTGTCTATGTTCGCGAATGTTTGGTTTCGAAGGGCGTGCATGCCGACAGCGAGACCACCGCGACCATCGCCAATCGTGCGCGCGAGCGCGAGGATCGCGCAATATTTGACACTCTCTGGCCGAGGCCCATCGCCGCGGCGCTCGCGACACTCTACAAGCTCGGCTATCGCGCTAACCGCTCGTAGTGCGCCTCACCACTATCCTCAAGGCACAACTCCGCCAAAGCTGATGCAAACCACGCCCGTGGTAACCAACAGCAATGCCCGCCCATTGCAGAGCGAGAGTGTCTCGCCGTACACCAGCCAAGCCGACAGCGCCATCAGCATATAGAAGCCCGCACCGATGCTCGCCGTTGCGACGCCGAGTTTTTCACGAGAAACTATCAACATCCACATCACATAGCCCAAAGCCTGCAACGAGACCGAGGCGTAGATCCACGGCGACAGCGCAGCGCTGCCGATGAATCGCGGCAACCCGGACAGACTCGACGGGCTGACGAGCTCATTCAAGCCGCGGCGCAACACCAGTTGGCTGAGAACCGCATTGACGGTAAATGCAGCAAAAAGAAATTTTATGGGCATGTTGCACGTTGAAAGGTAATGGCGTAGTTGGGGTGGTCCGTTTCGAACAGGTTGGTGTCCTCGCGACGCAATGGCCCAAGCCGCTCTTCGAAGAGGCGCACCAGATTTTCTCTGGAGATCAGGCTGACGTCGAGGTCACCGGTGATATAGCGGTCCGACCAGAGGCCAAGACGCGCGCGCCAGGAACCGGGTTCCACGTCCTTGACGATGATGCGTAGGCGAGGCACACGCTCGAGAAGTACCCTGATTGAATCGAGAAAGGTCTCGCGTGACGCCTTTGGAATGTGGTGCAGCACATCGGCATCAAGATCGCGTCGGGATCGGCAGAACGCTGACGCAAGATATCCCTCGAGGCTGGTGCTGGCCAAACGCGTCACTCGGTTCTCGAACCGCGCTTCGATCCATTGACCCACCGCGGGTTTAAGATCGAGCGTCGTGATTCTCAGGTCCGGTCGCAGGGCCAGTAAATGATTGAGGTGCTCGCCGTCGCCGCCGCCGATGTCGAGCACGCGCGCATCGTGTGGTATTGCCGCGGCCAATGCCGCCGCTTCTTTGGTCAGATCGACAAAAATCATTCGATACCAGCGACCCGCGCGACGCGCCAGCCGCGCGCCAAGGACTCTGCGGATCAAAGCCCCCGGCGCTTGTTTCACAAGCGGACCCGCACGATGTAGCCAAAACTCAAGAGCGGAAACAGCCACTCGAACAGGTTGACGACACCTTGTGTTGCGCGCACCACGAGCCGTACCGGGCCAGAATGCCGCTGCTGCATTTCGGTGAAGCGCGAATAATAAGGAATGATTTCCCATTCGCAAAAGCCGGCGCGTGTGCACAAGGTGGCGAGCGTCTTATACGAGAATATGCACAGGTGGTCGCGGTGCGTCGATTCACGCCGCGCGAGACCGATCAAGACATTATGCAGCGCTGTGGCGTTGGGCGTGGAGAGAATGAGCGTCTTTCCGTACAGGCGTTCGATCCCGGCCAACCGCCTAAGAAACTGTAGCGGATTCTCCAGATGCTCGATCAGTTCACCGATCACGACCACGTCCGGGGTGCGCTCGAGCGCGACCACGAGGGACACCGGATCGGTGATGTCGCCGCGGCGGATGGTGGCGTTGGCACCCGTGTGAAGCCCTTCCGCAGGGATTTGGGCGGAGTTGTCGACACCATCGACGCCGAGTGCACTGTCGCCAATTTCCTCGTGCAGCCAGGTGCCTCGGCCGCGTTTGGCGGCCCAAGCAGTTTCATCCATCGCGCCGAGATCAAGCACGCGACATTGCCCACAGGCGCGCGCAATGAACTGTATGCGATCGACAGGGCGAGCCACTCTAAGACGCTCGAGCGGCGTGTAATTGAGGTGCGGATTGGTACGAAGCGGCGCGCGTGGCGCCGGCTCGCCCTCAGGCATGTGTCATGATTCGCCGGGCCCGTTTGCGCGCACATCGATGAAGCCCAGCAGAAACGAAGCAAAAATGATTTCGGCTCCCGCCAGCATTAAGGTGACCGACGGAATGGCTACGCGCATCATGCTCGCCGGGTCGAGTGCGGCAAGACCCACACGTGCCCAGCTTTCGACCGAGTAGATCGCGAGACCTAACCCGGCCAGGCCGAGCGCCGAGCCGGACAGAATGCCGCGCTCGAGAGTAAAGATGCGCAGAAAGCGCGCGAGCGGCTGGCTCATCGGTAGAACTTTTTTCAGCACGCCGACCGTGCGCGCCAGCAGAGAGAACAGCATCAGCTGTATGCCGAGAATGATTGCGCCTGCGGCGTAGAGCATGGTGTGAACGTCGAATCCGACGCCGTTGATGATGACCGGGCCGCGTAGGATCGCGAGTTCAGCCGCGGTACCGATTCCGATCAGACATGCACCCGGATACAGCATGAGCCAACGTGGGCTCATCATCAGCAAAAAGCGCAAGTGGCGCCACCCGTCATGCCAACTGCGAAGATGAGGCGCGCGCGAGCGTCCGGCCGGTGACAGTATCGTGGGGACCTCTGCGATGCGCCAGCCGGCGAGCTTGGCCTTGACTATCATCTCGCTCGCAAATTCCATGCCGGGCGCATGCAGCCCCAATTGCACCGCAGCCGCGCGATCGACGCCGCGCAGGCCGCAATGAAAGTCGCCGATGCCGGTGGAGAAAAGCAGGCGGCCGGCGAAGCTCAAGAGCGGATTGCCGAGATACCGGTGCAGCAGTGGCATGGCGCCCGGCCGGATGCCGCCGCGAAAGCGGTGGCCCACGACCATTGTATTGCCGGCGCGCAAGCATTCGACGAACGCGTCGAGCTTTGAAAAATCATAGCTGTCGTCGGCATCCGCCATGATCACGAATCGGCCGCAGGCCGCCCCAATTCCGCCAATCAGTGCGTTGCCATAGCCTTTTTCCACGATCTGCACGACGCGCGCACCGGCCTTCCGGGCGAGTTCCGGCGACCCGTCAGATGATCCGTTATCGGCCACCACGATCTCGCCGTCGATACCGGTTCGGTTCAGAAAGCCCTGCGCTTTGTTGATGCAGGTCGTGATGGTTTCGGCCTCGTCGAGGCAGGGCATGAGAATGGTCAGTTCCACGGAACGACTCGCGGGTTCCGGCGCCGTCAAGTCGCTGCCTGTGATCATGATGACGATTGATTCTAAACCACGGTCCGCAAAGCACAACCGGCGCTACCTGATCGGAAGTATTCAGGTAGGTCCGTCGCTCGTCTCGTGGTAGTCCTCTTCAGCGTTGATGCGCCAAATAGCGGCTTTCCCTTGGCCGCCATCGAGTATCGAGCTGACCGCGCTCTTCGCCGCCAACATGGAATGGTCTTGATTATTGTAGCGGTGCATGCCGTTTCTGCCCACGGGATAGAGATTTGAGATCTCGTCCAGGTAAGCGCGTATCGTTTCGAACTCGCCATACGCGCCAAAATAGGCAGGATATGCCTTGGGGACTCGAACCAAAGTCCCGTCGATCACATCGCTGCGATCGATTAGGCCAATTTTTTCCAGTTCTGAAGCTGCAAAATCGATGAACCGGCCGTTGTCCATGGACCAAAGTTCATCGCCCTCGCGGCAGAAGTACTCCAATCCCAACCAGATCGTGGCGGGATCTGCGACCAGAGCCGGGCTCCAATTATTGAACACCTGTAGGCGCCCGATTCGCACATCCGGCTCCTGGATGTAAATCCAATTGTCCGGCGGCATGCCATTGTCCGGCCGCGGGCCAACGTGCGGCGATAGGCCGCGGCGCGCAATTCGCGAGCCGCCAGGCGAGTTCATCCGACGCAGCAGCAATCCGACGGTCATGAAATCGCGGTAGGGCAGCGCTTGCGCAATCCTCAAAAGCTTCGAATCCTGCGGCCTTAAGGATTCGACGAGACTGCGCACCGGCATCGTCGAGACAAAATGCTCGCAGGGCACGCGTTGCATCGAACCGGCCGCAATGTCGAGCACATTCACGGCCCGCACGTTTCGGCTGTCGCACTCGATGCCGACTATTCGGTGGCTACAATGAATGTCTCCACCGCGCGCCGTCACTTGGCGCGCGACTTCCTCCCACATTTGGCCGGGTCCAAATTTAGGATATAGAAATCGATCGATGAGACTGGTTTCGGTATGTTTTTGAGAGGCGCGCGCCGAGCTGCGAAATGGGCCCGCGATCGCATGCGCAATCGCCTTGGCCACGGACAAACCCTTGATTCGTTGCGCTCCCCACTCGGCGGAAATCTCCTGGCACGGGACGCCCCAGACCTTTTCGGTATAATCCTTGAAGAACGTGCGGTACAAGCGCTCACCAAATCGATTGATGAAGAAATCCTCGAGGGAGCTTTCCGGCGACCTCGAAGCCAGTTGCGCACGACCATAACTCAAGCCAATTTGCAGCGCCTCGAGGATCCCGAGATTCTGCAGCGTGGCAGCGTTGAGAGTGAGCGGGTAGTCGAAAAAGCGGCGTCTGTAGAATATTCGGGACAGGCGCCGACGCACCAACATCACGGCGTCAGAAGAGGCGGGCGCGGTTTCGGGCACCCAGTCCCGCGATTGGCGCTGGTAATTGATGCGCAGCGGTCCGTCGGATGGCGCTTGGCCCGCAGCCACCGGCAAGATCTCCTGCCACCAGCGCATCACCCAATCCGATTTTGAAAAAAACCGGTGACCGCCGAGATCCATTCGATTGCCGCGGTAATTGATGGTCTTCGAGATGCCCCCGACCTGAGTCTCTGCCTCGTATACGATCGGCTTGATATCCGAGCGGCGCAGCAACTCGAGCGCGGCCGTAAGTCCGGCAGGCCCGGCACCGGCAATGACGGCAATTTTTTTAAGGTGTGGGTTGCGCATTCAACCGCACGCGCCGACAGTCATAGAGATTCCAATCCTTCCACGGTCCTTCGCGAGTATGACGCAGCGGGTTAAAACCGACATTTTCCGGAGAGATGACAAAGCCGAGTTTGGGATCGCTGCAGATCTCCGTCAGCGCGACCGCGGTAAGCGGACGGGTGGGCGCGTTATCCTTGAGTTTGGCGGCGCGGCGCCGGATCCCCGACAAGATTTTCCAAGTTGGGTCCGTTACCGGCAGTAATACCTCCGACCTGCGGCGGACCTCCAGCGCGGTCTCGCGCGAGAAAACCACTCCTGCGGACTGGTCCAACGCCAGATAATTCGGACGCCTCAAGGTAAACCAGACGAACGAGCCCACGTCACGTGTGGGCGCAACGAAAACGGCGCTGGTGGGCGGTATTGTGCCTGACCAGTCCGAGAACGCCTGCATGTCGCGGTCCGTTCCCAGGGAGCGCGCCTGGGTGAGCGAAGCGGGGACCATGAATATCGATGTGGTCAGCAGCGCCGCGGACACGATCAGTGCGGGCCATGCCGATCGGGCGCGCCGCAGCCACCACCAGAGCAGCGCGAACAACAAGGCGGCCGCGACTTTCGCTCCAGCCATGTTTGCAATCTTGTTCAAGGTCATAGAGCCAAGGTCCAATGAGTTGCTGACGGTCCACGCCAAAGCCGCGATGGCGCTGAATGCCGCGATCCATCTAAAATAGGGGATAGCTCGTTCGCTGACATGTCTGCGCAGTGACCAGAGAATCAGCGCAAGCAAAACGCAAGCCGTGCCAGATAAGGATGATACGACCCATCCGCTGATCAAGAGTACGGCGCAAAGGGGCCCGCACATTTTATCGCGGGAGACGTGCAAAAGACTCGCGGGCAGCAAAAGAATGCTGATAAAGCAGGCTATCCAGTCCCATCGCCACGCCTGACCCTGAACCAACATCGCCAGCGGTCCGATCAGGCTCCCAACAAGAGCAATCGCCAATCCGCACACACCCACAAGTAGTCCGGCGCTGCAAAATTCGCGTATCCGCTTCTCATCCACCGCCACCGCGATGAATATCAAAAAAACGAGCGGCCGCAAGTTGATGTCCCAATCATGCGCCGACCAGAGTTGTAGAAATAAAAATTGTGAGCGTTCACGGACCAACTCCACCCAGTCCGCATCCATGACTGTGAACACCCGGGAGACCGACGACAGAGCTGTCGCGGCTATGGCGATGCCAAAAACTGCGAAGAGCGCGGCTATCGCGCCTATGAGGCGCAAGCGGACCGGGAGCCATAGACAAATCAACAGCAATAATCCGGGGACGGCCATGAGCGGATGAACAAACAAGGCGGCTATCGCTACGACCATACCCAAGCGCTTCATTCCTCGGTAGTAGCAAGCAAAGGCCGTAATGATCAATGCTTCTGCAGGCAGGCGGGCAGTCAAGAAGGAGTCGGCCACGTGAAACACGCCGGCGGCACCGTAGTCTCCCGCCGCGATTATGAGAAAGGCCACTGCCAACCACGCGGCGGCACTCGTGGTCAAGGCTGCGGCCAAGATCCATGCCGCCGTCAAGACCCAAAGCGTGAAGCAAAGGGTTAGCAGCCGTGCAGCGTTATCCAAACCAATCCAGCCGATGAACCAGGCATAAAACGGCGAGAACACGGTGTAGTTGTCCTGTGACGTGTTCTGCAGATAAAGATCCGCCGACAGCGCGGGATGGATTCTCGCCAGCGCTTGAAATGCATAGATTTGCGCATCGCCGGCAAAGCCCTGATAGCCCTTCATCAGCAGCCAAAGCACTGTGAGCATCAGTACGAGGGTTGCGCTGAGCAGATTGTCTTGTAGCGCCTTGCGCAACGAGTGCATTGGCATATCTGATGTGTAAACATCTGATTATGACGGAAACCCGCGCGATCGGTCAGCGCGTCATGTGGGCGGGGATGGCCCTCTCGCTGATGTGTCTTGCATATTTTTACATGCTCGATCGCATTTGGTTTTTCAGCGCGGGATTTTCGCCAATTTTCCAATTTTTACTGGCGCCGGACTTGAAGGCGGCATGGACATCGCTGGCGATATGCTGCTTGGCTGCTTTGTGGAATCGGCCCGCCCCCTTGCTACGGGTGGTGGATTTTCTGGGCGAGCACGCGGTATCGGCGATTTCGATGTGCGTCATCCTGTTCGCGATTTTGGCAATCATCGTATATCAGCGCTATCCGCTCGCCATGGATGAGTACGCGGCGGTCTTTCAAGCGAAGATCTTCGCATCCGGCCATCTTTCCGGGCAACTGCCGCCGGGCTATGTAGATTGGATGGTGGTGCGCGGCTTCAATGGCGAATTCCTGCTCGCATCGCACGACACCGGCAGAGTCATCGAGGTCTACTGGCCGGGATTTGCCGCGCTGCTGGCGCCATTCGAATTCCTTCGGGTGCCCTGGCTTTGCAATGCACTGCTCGCCGGATTGGCGCTACTCCTGATCTATCGGATCACGGCGCAAATCACCCGCGATAAACGCGCTGCCGGTTGGGCTGTGCTGTTTGCGCTCTCCTCAGGTGCGTTCGTAGCGGACGCCATATCGTTTTATTCCATGCAGGCGCACTTGACCGCGAATCTTCTGTTCGCGGCGCTGCTCATGCATCCCAGTCCATCCCGTGCCCTGGGCGCGGGACTGATCGGATCGTTGGCGCTGATACTTCATAATCCGGTCCCGCACACGCTCTTCGCAATCCCGTGGTTGATTGCCATTGCAGTGGACCGCTGTCGGTGGCGACACCTGCCTCCATTGTTCCTGGGCTACTTGCCCGGGGCGATCCTTGGGTTGGGGTGGCTGCTGTTTCGCTTGAAGGTAGCAACCGCGGTGCACGGCATGACCTCGTTGAGTGGCATTGCAGCCGGCGTTTTCATCTTGCCAAATGCGGAAGTGCTCAACATGAGGGCGGCCTGCTTTGCGAAGATGTGGGTGTGGGCGGTCCCCTGCCTGTTTGTATTCGCCGCTGCGGGGTACGTACGTCACCGCGAAAACCCAAAAGTGCGCCTGCTGGCCGTGTCGGTGGCGCTCACATTTGTAGGATATTTGTTCGTCACTTTTGATCAAGGGCACGGCTGGGGCTATCGCTATTTTCATTCCGCTTGGGGGGCGATTCCGATCCTCGCGGGCTGCGCGATGACCGACAGATCGGACGCCAATCCCAAGCTTGCTTCGTTTGCTGGCGCGTGTGCGATTTTGAGCCTGATACTCATAGTTCCTTTGCAATTGAGCGAGATCCGGCAGTTCATTTCTCAGCACTTGGCGCAGCTCCCACCCCCGAGGCGGCCAGGCAACAACGTCTTCTTCATCCACCCGCGAGGCGGCTTTTACGTGGCAGACATGGTTCAGATCGACCCACTGCTGCGGGATCCTGACCTATTGCTGGTGAGTCGGGGCGCGGAGTTGGATGCCAAAATGATAAATGAGAACTGGCCGGACGCCGTTAAAATCGGCAGCGGCCCGCCCTACGATCAATGGTACTTGGGTCCTTTGGATCGCCGGCAAAAAATGCCCGGCACGCAAAACACCACGGGATTCGTGTTGCGCGCCAACCCTTGAGAACCTACTCCTCCCAGCGCTGCGGATCGCTGAAAACAATTCTAAAAATGCTGCCATCGCCCTCGCGCGGCTCGTACAGCAAAATGGCATGATTCAATTGGCATAGTTCGCGAGCGATGAAAAGCCCGAGTCCCGTGCCGCCCTTACGGCCCGAAAAGAAAGGCTCGAAAATACGGTCGACCGCCTGCGGCTCGATCCCGGGGCCGCGATCGGCGACGTCAAGAAATGGCCGGTTGCTGGAAGTCATCCGGCCGAGCTTGATCTCGACGCTTGACTCCGCCGCGAGTCTCGCCGTACTTCAGGGCGTTCTCGCACAAATTCCAAACCACCTGGTGCAAATGGCTGGGGTCAAAATCGCACTTCCAGATCATCGGTCTCTTCGCGAATGTCCATCTGGGATTTATCGACCTGCATGGTTTCGCAGAACTCGACCACGAAGCCGTCAAACCAATCGCCCAAGCTCAGGCGCGACGGCTTGGTGGAATCGCGGCGCGACAGCTGCAGGATATTGTTGATGATGGTGCTGACCCGATCGGAGTTGTTGCGGATGATGTCCGTCAACCTGCGCTCATCGGGCCCGATGGCGGCGCTTTCGGCCAGCAGCTGGCCCGCATGGCTCATCGCGCCGACGGGGTTGCGAATCTCATGGGCGATGCTGGCGGACAGCCTGCCGAGCGCGGCAAGCTTGCCTTGCTGCACCCGCTCGGCCATGAGGCTGATGTCCTCGAGGAAGATCAGCGTGGGTCCCGGCATGCTGCCGAGCGGCGCAAAATGCGGCTGAATCACCCGCGCGCCGTCGGCCGCCACGAAGGTCGATGGAGTATTCTCGCTTTGCTCACGCTGCCGCCACGTGGACAATGAATACAGCAAGCGCGGCGACACCTCGCCCACCAGCGCTCCTGGGACGGCATGATTGTCGCCGAGAATTTCCGCCGCCGACTCGTTGATGAGACGAATTTTGTCGGCGCCGTCGACGACCAGCAGGCTCTCGCGCAGGTGCTGCACGATGTATTGGGAGAGCTCGGCCATATTCGCCAGATCCAGGTCTTTCTGGCGAACCAAGTCCTCGCTCTCGCGCATGCGGCCTGCCGCGAAGCTGGCAGCGGCGGCAATGACGAACAACAACACGCCGAGCAAGCCGGCAGTGGCATATGAATTGATGTCGGTCGTGCCGCCCAGCTGCTGCCAAATGGTGTCGGCAAGGATGGCGATAGCGGCAACGGCTGCCAGGAACAAGGCACTGCGCGGCGGCAGCAGGAACGCCAGCCCGCCGACCGGCACCAAGAACAAGAGGCCGAGACCGCTGGCCACCCCGCCGCAGGTATGCAGCAGCAATACCAGCACCAGCATGTCGACCGTCGCCTGCAGGATGGTCTGCACATACGCGCTCGCCAGCCGCCGGCGTACTATTACAACGCTGCCCAGGCCGAAACACAGATAAAATATCGTCGCGCCGAAGAAGAGCCGCGCCGAATAAACCGAAATGCCGCGTGCGCCGCCCAAGGAATACAAACCGAGCAGCAGCAGCGGCACGGAGACTCGATACAAATTGAGGACACCGAGCACGCGCCAATTGAGTGCGGGACTGATGCCGGGGCGGTCGAATTGGCGGTTCAAAGGTGTTGCGTCTGCGCTGTTTTGCGCTCGCCTTAAGCTTAATTCAGAATAGCGCGCCTTACGCGAACTGTTCGCCCTTAGGATGATTCATGAATCTGCACGAGTATCAGTCGAAAGCGCTTTTTGCCCAATACGCCATCCCTACGCCCAAAGGGCAGGTGGCCGACTCACCGGCAGCGGCGGAGGCCGCAGCCAAAGGGTTGGGCGGCTCCTTGTGGGTGGTCAAGGCCCAGGTACACGCGGGCGGCCGCGGCAAGGCGGGCGGAGTCAAAGTCGCCAAGGATCTGCGCGGCGGTTCGCGCGGCAGCACAGGCGATGCTGGGCACGAGGCTGGTCACCCATCAGACCGGCCCGGAAGGCTTGCCGGTGCACCAGGTGTACGTGGAGCTGGGTTCAAAGATCGCGCGCGAGATCTACCTGAGCTTGGTGCTGAATCGCGATGCCGGCCGACTTGCCTTTGTCGCCTCCGCGGCGGGCGGGATGGACATTGAAGAGGTTGCCGAGCACACCCCGGAGAAGATCATCCGCATCAATGTTCATCCGGCAGCCGGGCTGCAGGACTTTCAATGCCGGCAACTGGCTTTTGGCTTGGGCCTTAGCGGAGCGCAGATCGCGCAATTCGGAAAAATCGCGCATGCCATTTACAAGCTGTACCTGGAACGCGATGCCAGCCTGGTGGAGGTCAATCCGCTGATCGTGACCGCGGATGGGGATCTCCTTGCGCTGGACGCCAAGATCAACATCGAAGATAACGCGCTGTTTCGCACAAGGATCTCTGGCCGCAATGCGCGATGACTCGCAAGAAGACCCGATGGAGCGCAAGGCGGCGGAGCACGAGCTCAACTATGTGTCGCTGGACGGCAATATTGCCTGCATGGTGAACGGCGCAGGCCTTGCCATGGCGACCATGGACCTCATACAACTGCATGGCGGAAAGCCTGCCAATTTCCTGGACGTAGGCGGAGGCGCCACCAAGGAGCGCGTCTCGACAGCGTTCAAATTGATTCTATCGAACCCCAAGGTGAGTGCGATTCTGATCAATATATTCGGCGGCATCGTCCGCTGCGACATGATTGCGGAAGGCATCATCGCCGCCGTCAAAGAGGTGGGCGTGAGCATCCCGGTTATCGTGCGCCTCGAGGGCACCAACGCGCCGCTGGCGCGCTCAGCTGCTGGCGAGCAGCGGTCTTGGCGATCACGCCGGCGAGCGATCTGACCGACGCGGCGCTGAAAGCGGTAAGTCATGGCGGGAGCCGCCAAGTGAGCATTTTGGTCAACAAGACCACGAAGGTGATTTGCCAGGGTTTTACCGGCAAACAGGGCACGTTTCATTCCGAGCAATGCCTGGCGTACGGCACCAAATTGGTGGGCGGCGTCACGCCTGGACGTGGCGGGGAGAAGCACCTGGGGCTGCCGGTGTTCGATACCGCGAAGGAGGCGATCGCGAAAACCGGCGCCACTGTGAGCATGATTTACGTGCCGGCGCCGTACGCGGCGGATGCCATCCTGGAGGCGGCGGACGCGGGCGCCGAGCTGATCGTCTGCATCACCGAAGGCATTCCGGTGAACGACATGGTGCGCGTCAAGGCGACCCTCGCCAGCTACCGGACCCGGCTCATCGGCCCCAATTGTCCGGGTATCATCACTCCGGAGGAATGCAAGATCGGCATCATGCCGGGATTCATTCATAAGAAAGGCCGCGTGGGCATCGTTTCCCGCTCCGGCACGCTGACCTATGAAGCGGTGTTTCAAACCACCAACAACGGCTTGGGCCAAAGCACCTGTGTGGGCATCGGCGGCGATCCGGTGCGCGGCATGAACTTCATCGAGGTCCTGGAACTATTCGAAAAGGACTCCGCACACCGAGGGAATCCTGATGGTGGGCGAGATCGGCGGCAGCGACGAGGAAGCCGCCGCGGCCTTTATCCACAAGCATGTCAGCAAACCGGTGGTCGCCTACATCGCCGGCGTTGCGGCGCCGCCGGGCAAGCGCATGGGCCATGCCGGCGCCATCGTGGCGGGCGGCAAGGGCACGGCAGCGGCAAAATTCGCGGCGCTCGAAGCGGCCGGCATCACCACGGTGCGCTCGCCGGCTGAGATGGGTTCCGCCATCGCGAAGCGGCTCAACCGCTTGCAGGCTCGACCCAAGCTGACTGCCAAGGCGCCGCCCAATCGAGCCGCCACAAAGAAGGTGGCTAAGGCCGCGCCGGCCGCGCCACGGCGCAGCCCGCGGCGCCCAAAGTAAGGAGCAGAACCTTGAGCGAGCCGCGGCAACTGCGCTGTGTGATGGCGCAGCTCAACTTGGTCGTCGGCGACGTCGACGGCAATACCTCGCGCATCGTCGCCGCCGGCAACGAAGCGCGCGACCGCTATCGTGCGGATATCGTCATGCTGCCGGAACTCGCGGTGTCGGGTTATCCGCCGGAGGACCTGCTGTTTCATTCCGGCATGCGCCTGCAAGTCGCACGCTCGCTGGAGCGCCTCAAACAAGAAGTGCGCGGCATCACGTTGATCGCCGGCTATCCCGGAATACGCCGGACGGCAAGATTTTCAATTCGGCCATCGTGATTCGCGACGGCGCCGTGCTGGCCAATCATCGCAAGGCTTGCCTGCCGAACTATCGGGTATTCGACGAAAAGCGCTATTTCACGCCCGGCACCGATCCCACGATCATCGATATTCAACGGCGTGAAAGCGGGCGTATTGGTGTGTGAGGATGCCTGGGATGCGGCGCCGGCGCGCCAGGCGCGCGAGCGCCGGCGCGCAGGTGCTGCTGGTCATCAATGCCTCGCCCTACGAGGTCGATAAACAGACGCAGCGCGAGCAGCAGGTAGTCGGCGAGCGGGTGCGGGAAGTCGGCATGCCCATCGTGTTCTGCAATTTGATCGGCGGGCAGGACGAGTTGGTGTTCGACGGCAATTCCTTCGTCATGGACGCCGAGGGCGTGGTGACGCAACGCGCACCGGCCTTCACCGAGGGCATGTACGTCGTGGACTTGGGGCTGGATGCTGCCGGCGCGGTCCATCCCATCCCGGGCGACCTTGGCCCCGCTGCAGAGCCAGGAGGAGAGCGTGTACGGCGCGCTGGTGCAGGGCACGCGCGATTACGTCACCAAGCACCGGTTTCCCGGCGTGGTGATGGGTTTGTCGGGCGGCGTCGATTCCGCATTGACCTTGGTTATCGCGGTCGATGCGCTGGGCGCGGATCGCGTGCATTCGGTGGCGATGCCCTCGCGCTACACCTCGCAAATGAGCAAGGACGACGCCGCGCTGCAGGCGAAGCAGCTGCATGTCAAGCACAGCGAGATTTCCATCGAGGGGATGTTCGAGGCGACGCTGGCGGCCTTGAAGGATGAATTCGCGGGCCGCGCACCGGATACTGCGGAGGAGAACATTCAATCGCGCTGCCGCGGCGTGCTGCTGATGGGCATTTCCAACAAAACCGGCAAAATGCTGCTCACCACCGGCAACAAGAGCGAGATGGCGGTGGGCTATGCCACGCTGTATGGCGACATGGCGGGCGGCTTCGCGCCCATCAAGGATTGCAGCAAGCTGTTGGTGTATCGCCTGTGCCGCTGGCGAAACGCGCAATCACCGGTGATCCCGAGCCGCGTCATCGAACGGCCGCCCTCGGCCGAGCTGCGCTTCGACCAGAAAGACACCGACAGCCTGCCGCCGTACGAAATTCTCGACCCCATCCTCGAGGCCTTCATCGAGGAGGACTTGTCGGTCGATCAAATCGCGGCGCGCGGCTTCGATCGAGCCACGGTGGGGCGCATTCTGGATCTGGTGAAGCGCAACGAATACAAGCGCCGCCAGGCCCCGCCCGGCGTGCGCGTCAGCGGCCGCGCCTTCGGCCGCGATTGGCGCTACCCGATCACCAGCGGCTACAAGTCGCACGCTAGAAAGATCCTCTGATACCAGTGCTTCTTGCGCTGGATGGCTCTGAGGTCGTTCGGATAGTTATCGGCGTAGACGCGCTCGGCATTCTGCGCCAGATCCACCATCTTCAGGTCGTAGTAAGCCTCGACCATGACCTTCATCGAGCCCTTCACCGCCGGCGCCCCGTCATAGTTTTCGACGCAGTATTTGGCGCGATTGAGCGCGCCGACGTAGGCGCCGCGGCGCATGTAGTAGAGAGCCACGTGCAATTCGAAGTCGGCCAGGCGGTTGCGCAGATAAATCATGCGCTGCTGGGCATCGCCGACGTACTGGCTGTGGGGATATTTCTCGATGAGCTGGTGAAAATGCGTCGAATGACTTTTTCGCATTGACCGGCGGTCGCTGCGATAGATCGACATTCAATCTCCTCTCCAGCCAATTCGACTGGCGCTCGAAATACACCAGTCCTTTCATGTAGTAGGCGTAGTCGACCCGGGGGTTGGTCGGATTTTCCCGAATGAAGGTATCGGCGGCATCGACCGCAGGGTCCACCTGGTGGTTCTTGTAGTAGGCATAGATCAAATCCAGCTGTGCCTGGCGAGCCGGCTCGCTGAACGGGAAACGCGACTGCAGCGCCTCGAGCTGCTTGACCGCCTCGACATAGCTGGCGCTTCTGATGGCTTTTTGCGCCTTGGCGTAGATCTGTTCGGGGCCCGATTTGGCGTCATCGGCCCGATGGCTGCGGCAGCCGGTTGCCAGCAGCAACACACCGACGGCGACGAGCAAAATACGGCCTGGCTGGACAAGATCACGCAGTCTCACAAGCGATTCCTTACAATGGGGGCCCCGTTGGGTGGGCCCGAAAGCGCGGCAGTATACCCGATGCCCCGACGGTAGCTTCGAGTCCCCTATGACCGCAGAGTTCCAAGTGATCGATCTCGAAATTCCGGCGGAATTGGCCGGCAAGCGCCTGGACAGCGCCTTGGCCCGCCTGCTGCCGCAGCATTCGCGCACTCGAATCAAGGGCTGGATCGAGGGCGGCGCGGTGCTGGTCGGCAGGCGGCGCTTAAGACCGCGCGACATTGTGACGGCCGGATCACGGGTGCGCGTGCAAATGACTTCGGATCCGCCGGAGCTTAAGGTGCTGCCGGAAACCATTGCACTGCGTCTGGTCCACGAGGATGGGGACCTGCTGGTCGTCGACAAGCCGGCAGGATTGGTGGTGCATCCTGGCGCGGGGAATCCGCGGCATACCCTGCAAAACGCCTTGCTGGGGTGGGATCCTAAGTTGGCGGCTTTGCCGCGCGCAGGGCTCATCCATCGGCTCGACAAGGACACCAGCGGCCTGTTGGTGGTGGCGCGCAATGCGGAGGCGCAGACCTCGCTGTCGCGGCAGCTGATGGCGCGCACCATGTCGCGCGAGTATCTGGCGGTTTGCGTGGGCGTCATGACGGGCGGCGGCACCATCGATGCGCCCATCGGCCGCAATCGCAGCGATCGTTTGAAAATGGCGGTGCGCGAGAGCGGCCGGCCGGCGGTCACGCATTACCGGGTGTTGGAGCGCTTTCGTGCCCACACGCATATCTCGGTGAAGCTCGAGACCGGACGCACCCACCAGATTCGCCTGCATCTTGCACATCAGAAATACCCGATTGTCGGCGACCCGGTATACGGCGGCCGCTTTGCGCAGCCGCGCGGTGCCTCGCAAGAGCTTGATCGTTACTCTGCGCGCGTTCAAACGCCAGGCTCTGCATGCGGCGCGTTTGGGATTCGATCATCCACGGACCGGCAAACGACTAGCCCTGCAAAGTCCGGTTCCTGAGGATTTCAGGCAACTGCTGCTGGCCTTGCGCGATGATGCACAGACAGCGGCTGAAGCCCTGCAGCGCACGCGATGAGCTTAAGCTGGCTCAACATCGATTGGCCGGCGCCTCCGAGTGTTCGCGTGCTATCAACCTTTCGCGGCGGCGGTGCGAGCGCCGCGCCCTACGCATCGCTAAACCTGGGCGATCATGTTGGGGATAACCCTCAGGCCGTGGCGGCCAATCGGCAGGCGCTGATCGCAGCAGCCGGACTGCCGGCAGAACCCGTATGGCTCGAGCAGGTACATGGGGTGAATGTGGCTGATCTCGATGCGCCGGGGCCCCATGGTCCCGCGGATGCGGCGGTGACGCGGCGAGCAAAGTGCGTCTGCGCAATTCTCACAGCCGATTGTCTACCCGTGGTTTTCGCGACCGAGTCCGGCGATACGATTGCGGCGGCACATGCCGGCTGGCGCGGTCTTAGCGCAGGCGTGATCGAGGCTACCGTGCAGGCCATCGGGGCCTCGCCGCAGCGCCTCATCGCGTGGCTGGGACCGGCCATTGGGCCGCAGCACTTCGAAGTCGGCGCGGAGGTGCGCGAGGCGTTCATAACAGCGGATCCCGGTGACGTCGATGCCTTCGAGCAGAATGCTCAGGGGCGCTTCATGGCGGATCTTGCGTGGCTTGCGCGCCGGCGGCTAGAAAGGCTGGGGATCAGCCGCGTCCATGGGGGCGGCGAATGCACCTATGCTCGGGCGGACCGCTATTTCTCCCATCGGCGCGACGGGATTACCGGCCGGCAGGCCACCTTCATTTGGCGGGAATCATAGGCTAGGACAGTTGAATTGAGCAGCCCGGCCCCCCATTTCCTAGGCATTCTGGAAGTTTTCTCGAAGGAATAGCTATGCGGATGGACAAGCTGACCACCAAATTCCAGCCGGCACTGGCGGATGCCCAGTCCCTCGCGGTGGGCCGCGACAACCAGTACATCGAGCCGGTGCACCTCATGGCGGCGCTGCTCGATCAACAGGGCGGTACTGCCCGGCCGCTGCTGGAGAAGGCGGGTGCTCAGGTCGCAAAATTACGCTCGGATCTGGCAGGCGCATTGGACCGGATCGCCAAGGTCGAGGGATCGGGCGGCGAGGTGCTGCTCGGCAATGATCTGAACAAGCTGTTGAACGTCACCGACAAGCTCGCGCAGCAGCGCGGCGATCAGTTCATTTCCAGCGAACTCTTCGTGCTGGCCGCCTGCGACGACCGCGGCGAGCTTGGCCGGATGTTGAAGGCGAATGGAGCCACGCGCTCCGCCCTGGAAAAGGCCATCGAGGAGGTGCGCGGCGGCGCCAAGGTGGAAGATGCGGGTGCGGAGGAGAATCGTCAGGCGCTGGAAAAATACAGCATCGATCTGACCGAGCGCGCCACTCAGGGCAAGCTCGATCCGGTGATCGGGCGCGACGATGAAATTCGCCGCACCATCCAGGTTCTACAGCGGCGCACCAAGAATAATCCGGTGCTGATCGGCGAGCCGGGTGTGGGCAAGACGGCGATCGTCGAGGGGTTGGCGCAGCGCATCGTCAACGGCGAAGTGCCGGAGGGCCTGCGCGACAAGCGCATTCTCGCGCTCGATATGGGCGCGCTGATCGCCGGCGCGAAATTTCGCGGTGAATTCGAGGAGCGCCTGAAAGCGGTGCTGAACGATCTGGCCAAGCAGGAAGGCCAGGTCATTTTATTCATCGACGAATTGCACACCATGGTCGGCGCCGGCAAGGCCGAGGGCGCGATGGACGCAGGCAATATGCTGAAGCCGGCATTGGCGCGCGGCGAGCTGCATTGCGTCGGCGCCACCACGCTCGATGAATATCGCAAGTACATCGAGAAAGATGCCGCACTCGAGCGCCGCTTCCAGAAAGTGCTGGTCGATGAGCCGTCGGTGGAAGACACCATCGCGATTTTGCGCGGCCTGAAAGAACGCTACGAGGTGCATCACGGCGTCGAGATCACCGATCCGGCCATCGTGGCGGCAGCGACGCTGTCGCATCGCTACATCTCGGATCGGCAATTGCCGGACAAGGCCATCGATTTGATCGATGAGGCCGGTTCGCTGATACGCATGGAGATTGATTCGAAGCCCGAGGCGCTCGACAAGCTCGACCGGCGCATCATCCAGCTGAAGATCGAGCGCGAAGCGCTCAAGAAGGAAACGGATGAAGCGTCTCGGAAGCGCTTGAGCACGCTGGAAGATGCCTTGAAAGCCCTGGAAAAGGAATACTCGGATCTCGAGGAAATCTGGAAGGCCGAGAAGGCCACGGTACAGGGCGCCGCACACATCAAGGAAGAACTGGAGCGCGCCCGCCAGGACCTCGACACGGCGCGCCGCGCGCAGGATCTGGCGCGCATGTCGGAACTGCAGTACGGCCGCATCCCGGCACTCGAGCAGCGCCTGGCCAAGGCCCTGGAAGTGGAGCAGAAGCCCAATCAGCTGGTGCGCAATTCGGTGACCGAAGCGGAAATCGCCGAGATTGTGTCGAAGTGGACCGGCATCCCGGTGTCGCGCATGCTCGAGGGGGAACGCGACAAGCTGCTGCGCATGGAGGAGGTGCTGGGCAAGCGCGTCGTGGGCCAGCAAGAAGCGGTGAAAGCGGTGGCCGACGCCATCCGCCGTTCACGCGCGGGTCTTTCAGACCCGCACCGGCCCTCAGGCTCGTTCATGTTCTTAGGCCCCACCGGGGTGGGCAAGACCGAGCTGTGCAAGGCATTGGCGGAATTCTTGTTCGACACCGAGGATGCGTTGATACGCATCGACATGTCGGAGTTCATGGAGAAGCATTCGGTCGCACGCCTCATTGGTGCACCTCCGGGTTATGTCGGCTACGAAGAGGGCGGGTACCTGACCGAAGCGGTGCGGCGCCGGCCATACAGCGTGATCCTGCTCGATGAGATCGAGAAGGCGCACCCCGATGTGTTCAATGTGCTGTTGCAGGTGCTGGACGATGGCCGCCTTACCGATGGCCAAGGCCGCACCGTGGACTTTCGCAACTGTGTCGTGATCATGACCTCGAATTTGGGATCCCAGGTGATTCAAGAGCTGTCGGGCGAGGCCAATTACGCCAAGATGAAAGAGGCGGTCATGCAGGTGGTAACCCAGCATTTCCGCCCGGAATTCATCAACCGCGTCGATGACATCGTCGTGTTCCACTCTCTTGGCCGCGAGCAGATCCGCTCCATCGTGGACATACAGTTGGGACGCTTGCGACAGCGGCTGGCGGAGCGCGATATCACGCTGCGCTTGGACGACGACGCGCGCGACAAGATTGGCGAGGCGGGGTTCGACACCGTGTACGGCGCCAGGCCATTGAAGCGCGCGATCCAATCGCAGATCGAAAACCCGCTGGCGCAGCAAATCCTGCAAGGCGAGTTCGTTGCCGGCGATCGCGTGGTCGCGAAATTGAAGCGCACGGGGCTGGTGTTCGAAAAAGAACGCCTGCATTGAGTTCAGCGCTGCGAGGAAGGAGCATCGCCGCTATACTTCGACGCGCCAAGTCCCTGTAGAGGAATTACATGCCTTTTTACGAGTATCAATGCAAGAGCTGCGGCCATGAGCTCGAGGCCATGCAGAAGGTCACCGACTCGCCTCTGAAGAAATGTCCCGATTGCGGCAAGCCGCAGTTGGTGCGTTTGATGTCCGCGCCCGTGTTCAGGCTCAAGGGTGCGGGCTGGTACGAAACGGACTTCAAGGGCGATAAGGAGAACCAGCGCAATCTGGCCGACCGGCCGGAGGCTGATGCCCCCAAAGACGCGAAGGATGCGGTTGCGGCCACGGATACTAAGCCCGCGGAAAACGGCAAGAGCACCGAGGCTAAAGCATCGGAGGCCGGATCCGGCGACGCCAAGGCTGCGAAGGACAAGGCGACGGAGAAACCGAAGGACAAGCCGGCGGATAAGCTGGCAGACAATGCTGCGGGGGCCGCAAAGAAATCGGCGCCGAGAACTTCACGGAAATCCGCTGCCGGCAAGGGCGCAATGCGCGGTCGCGCCGGCAGCTCAAGTAAATCCGCTCCAAAACGGCCGGTGCGGAAACCGGCGGCGAAGGCCAAACGTAGCCGCCGCTAGCGCCAAGGGTTGACGCGCGGCGCGCCAAAGGTTCGGGAAGGAATCAACAATGATAAAGGCGCTGCAAGTCATTCACCCGCTGATCTTGATGTTGATGGCAACCACGCTTGAAGTCAGCGGCGATGCCATCGTCAGAATGGCGATCTACAGCCATGCTGGGCTGATTCGCGTGGCGCTGTTCCTCATCGGCGCCACTCTGCTTTTAGGCTATGGAACCTTTCTCAATCTTGCACCGCTGCAGTTCGGGCGCGTGGTCGGCATCTATATCGCCACGCTATTTGTGATCTGGCAGGTGGTCAATTTCGTCGCCTTCCGAGCGCTGCCAACGCTGCCCATTCTGGTCGGCGGCGCGTTCGTGATCGCCGGTGGAGCAATCATCACATTCTGGACACCGACCGACTAGGGTGCGCTCAAAGCTGCACAGGCCAACAAAACGCCGGCGATAAAAACAGTCCAATCCAGAACCAGACCAACGATGAATCCCGCATGCCAATTCACGTACAGCGCCTGAATTAGAATGCAGGCCACGAGCGCCATCCAAACGCCGAGGCCAAGTTCAAATAGCGCGAACCCCAGCCCCGGCGCGCCGGCAGCCGAGAACAACCATCCAATCCCCGCGCCGGCCATGCTCTGCAGGAGCATCGCGAACAGGTGATGCCGCCAGGATTCGGGGCGCCAGGTTGCCGCAGTCTTCTTTTGATAGGGATGAAAGAGCCGTCCGGTGATCAGGAAGCTCGTGGTTGCGCTCAAGATCAAGCCGGAAATCGCGCCTATCGGAATTGGAGCCATGCGAACCCCCGTTTAACGCCAAGCGTGGACCTTCAGGTCCTCAAGGCTAGCGCTTTGGGCTTGCCCGCGCGGGCCTGAAGCCTTAGCATCGCGCGCTTCCCCTTTTTGGTTGTTTTTGCTTATGCGCACTCATTACTGCGGCCGGGTCGACGAGACTTCGATCGGCAAGATCGTCACCGTGGCCGGCTGGGCCCATCGCCGCCGCGATCACGGCGGCGTCATTTTCGTCGACTTGCGCGATCGCGAGGGCTTGCTGCAAATCGTCTTCGATCCGGACAAGGCCGACATGTTCGCCCTGGCCGAGCGCGTGCGCAATGAATTCGTTCTCAAGGTGACGGGGTTGGTGCGGGCCCGGCCGCCGGGTACCGCGAATGCCAATTTGAAGTCCGGGCAGGTCGAAGTGCTGTGCCAGGAGCTGGAGATCCTCAACCGCTCCGAGCCGCTGCCCTTTCAGCTCGATGAAACGGTCAGCGAGGAGGTGCGCCTGCGCTTCCGCTACCTCGATCTGCGCCGCGAAGAGATGCGCGAACGCTTGCTGCTGCGCCACCGGATCACGCGCGCGATGCGCCACTATCTGGACGAGGCGGGCTTCGTCGACATCGAGACGCCGATGCTGTCGAAGGCGACGCCGGAAGGTGCCCGCGACTACCTGGTGCCGAGCCGCACGCACGCCGGGAAATTCTTTGCGCTGCCGCAGTCGCCGCAAATCTACAAGCAATTGCTGATGATTTCCGGCTTCGACCGCTACTATCAGATCGTGCGCTGCTTCCGCGACGAGGACTTGCGCGCCGATCGACAGCCGGAATTCACGCAGCTCGACATCGAGACCTCGTTTCTCGATCAGGCGGCAGATTCAGGAATTGATGGAAGGTCTGATTCATCATCTGTTCAAGCAGGTGCTTGGGCGTTGAACTGCCGAGTCCGATGCCGCGGATGAGCTACGCGGAGGCAATGCGCCGCTATGGGTCGGACAAGCCGGATTTGCGGGTGCCGCTGGAGTTGGTGGATGTGGCGGATCTGGTCAAAGGCTGCGACTTCAAGGTGTTCGCAGGTCCGGCGGCCGACCCGCGCGGCCGGGTCACGGCGTTGTGCGTGCCGCAGGGCGGCAAGCTGTCGCGCAAGGAGATCGACGACTACACCGCTTATGTGGCGCGCTATGGCGCCAAAGGCCTGGCATACGTCAAGGTCAACGAGCTCGCAAAGGGCCGCGAAGGGTTGCAGTCGCCGATCTTGAAATTCCTGAGCGATGCGGCAATCAGCGGAATCATGCAGCGCGCCGCGGCCAAGGACGGCGACCTGATTTTCTTCGGCGCCGACAGCGGCAAAGTGGTGAGCGATGCGCTCGGTGCGCTGCGGTTGAAGGTGGGCCAGGATTTAAAGCTGGTCGCGGCGGGGTGGCGGCCCCTGTGGGTGGTGGATTTCCCGATGTTCGAATGGGACGCGGAAGCCAAGCGCTGGCAGGCCATGCATCATCCCTTTACCAGCCCGGCCAACCTGGATTATGCGGCCCTGGCGGCAAGATCCGGGAGAGGCGATCGCCAAAGCCTACGACATGGTGTTGAACGGCTCGGAGATCGGCGGCGGCTCGGTGCGTATCCACAATCAAGAATTGCAATCCGTCGTGTTCGACCTGTTGGGCATTTCGGCGGAAGAGGCGCGCGTGAAATTCGGATTCCTGCTCGATGCGCTCAAATTCGGCGCGCCGCCGCATGGCGGCATTGCTTTTGGTCTCGATCGACTGGCGATGCTGATGGCCGGCGCCGACAGCATTCGCGACGTGATCGCCTTTCCCAAAGACTCAGAACGGCGGCGGATCTGTTGATGGATGCGCCCACGGAAGTCAGCGAAGCGCAGCTTCGAGAACTGCACATTCGCGTGCGCACTGCCGCCCAAGATCGAGTGAACGCTTGCAGCCACGTTTCGCCGGCCCGAATCCGTCTTGATCGTGATCTATACCGACGGCGGAGATTTTCTGCTGCTCGAGCGGCGCCGGCCGCCGGGGTTTTGGCAATCGGTGACGGGCAGCCTGGAATGGGGCGAGCTCGCCGATGCGGCGGCGCGGCGCGAAGTGATCGAGGAAACCGGCATCACGCAGGGCGTGCTGGTCAATCTGCAATGGACGCAGGTGTACGAAATCCTGCCGGCCTTCGGCAAGGTGTATGCGCCCGGAATTACGCGCAATCTCGAGCATGCTTTCTCATTGCGGCTTGCCGCATCGCGTGCCGGTGGTACTGAGCGACAGCGAGCATGTGCAATTTCGCTGGGTGTCGGCAGCTCGATGCGCTCGAAACGGTCTCCTCGAGCACCAATCGCGCGGTCATTGCCGAACTGCGCTTGTAGGCTCGATGCGGTGAGCACGGTCGTTGTGTATGTGCATGGGCTTTGGCTGAGCGGCAACGAGGCCGGCATCCTGCTCAGGCGACTGGCCAGGACAGTTGAATGCGAAGACG
Source organism: uncultured Gammaproteobacteria bacterium (assembly GCA_963787695.1). Taxonomy (GTDB): domain Bacteria; phylum Pseudomonadota; class Gammaproteobacteria; order Steroidobacterales; family Steroidobacteraceae; genus Bog-1198. The sequence continues at coordinate 1,032,355 of CAWBDX010000002.1, read as the reverse complement.
CGCGCATTTTCCTACGCATCGGTGACGTCGAGCATCAGCGACAATGCGCAGGCACTAGCAAAATTCTTGAGTGAGTTGCGCGCGGATACTCTGCACTTGGTCGGCCATAGCCTGGGCGGCCTGGTGATTTTGAAGCTATTCGAGAACGGGCGCGGACGCGCAACTGCCGCCGGGACGCATCGTGCTCCTGGGCTCGCCGCTGAACGGCAGCCGCGCGGCGCAGAATCTGGCGCGTCTGCCGTTCGGCAAGATATCATGGGACGCGGTGTTCACGAGGAATTGCTCACCGAGCGTCAGCGCCGCTGGACGGGGCAGCGCGAACTCGGCGTGATCGCAGGCAGCGTGGGAATCGGCTTGGGAAGACTGGTGGGGGTGCACGGCGCACCCAGCGATGGCACGATCTTCGTGGAAGAGACGCGACTGCCGGGCATATCGCAGCACTTGGTCCTGCGGGTCAGCCACACGGCGCTGCCGTTCTCTTCGACGGTCGCGCGGCAAACCGCTGCGTTCTTGAGCGACGGCAACTTTATGCGTTAGCTGTGTCGGTCGCGATCCAGGCTTTTCAAGCGGAATAACAGATCGAGGGCGTCGCGCGGACTCAAGGTGTCGGGGTCTGCCGCGCGCAGCGCTTCCAAGCGCGGCCGATTCTCGAACGCGGCGCGGGCGCCGGCTGCGAACAGCGGCAGTTCCCCTTGCGGCGAGTTGTAGCTTCGCAGCGCGTCGCGTTCGCGCTCCAGTTCGGTCAAATAGCGGCGCGCCTGCGCCGTCACGGATTTCGGGATTCCGGCCAGCGCCGCAACCTGCAGCCCATAACTCTGGTTGGCCGGGCCCTTCCTTGACGCTGTGCAGGAATACCAGCCGGTCGCCGTGCTCGACCGCTTCGACATGAACATTGACCACCCCGGGCGCCTCGCCGGCGAGGCTGGTGAGTTCGAAATAGTGCGTGGCAAACAACGTGAAGGCGCGGATTTTGGTGGCAATGAACGCGGCGCAAGCCCAGGCGAGCGACAGTCCGTCGAAGGTGCTGGTGCCGCGGCCGACTTCGTCCATGAGCACCAGGCTCCGGTCGGTGGCGTTGTTGAGGATGTTCGCCGTTTCGGTCATTTCAAGCATGAAGGTCGAGCGGCCGCCCGCGAGATCGTCCGAGGCGCCGATTCGCGTAAAGATGCGATCCATGGGTCCGAGGACCGCGCGCCGCGCCGGCACGAAGCAGCCGATATGGGCGAGAATGCACGATGAGCGCGGTCTGGCGCATGTAGGTGCTCTTACCGCCCATGTTCGGGCCGGTGATGATGAGCATGCGGCGCGAATCGTCGAAGCGCAGATCGTTGGGGATGAAGGGTTCGCGCCCCGCGCGCTCGACCACCGGATGGCGGCCGCCTTCGATCAGCAGCATCGGCTCCGTCGACCAATTCCGGCTGCGCGCACTCGAGCGCCGCGGCGCGCTCGGCGAAACACGCCAGAACATCGATTTCCGCCATCGCCGCCGCGCGTCGGCCTGCAGCGCCGGCAGAGTTTGCGCGTCAGCTGGTCCAGCACGCCTCGTAAAGCGCTCTTCTCGCGCGCCAGCGCGCGATCGCGCGCACCCAGCACCTTGTCCTCGAAGGATTTCAATTCCGGCGTGATGAATCGCTCGGCGGACTTGACGGTTTGGCGGCGCAGGTACTCGGGCGGGACCCGGTCGGCCTGGCTGCGGTTCACCTCGATGAAGAAGCCCTGTACCCGATTGAAGCCCAGTTTCAAACTGGACAGGCCGCTGCGTTCGCGCTCGCGCTGTTCGAGGTCGATCAGGAACTGCTCGGTATTGCTGCCCAGCGGCGCGCAGTTCATCGAGTTCGGCATCGTAGCCCGCGGCAATCACGCCGCCATCGCGAAGATAGTGGGGCGGCGACTCGATCGATCGCGCGCCTCAGCAATGCATGCTCTGCGCTGATGATCGCCGATGCTCGGCGGCCAGTTGCATGCAGCAGCGGCGATTGCGCCGACGGTCGCAAGCGCCTGCTTGCAGAGCCGGCAGGGCGGCAAGCGCGGCGCGCAGCTGCGCAAGATCGCGCGGCCGCGCCGAACGCAGCGCAATTCTCGCCAAGATCCTCTCCAGGTCGCCGATGGCTGCGCAGCGGCTCGGCGAATTGGCGCGTGTTGGGCCTCATCGATCAGGGTCGCAACGGCATGATAGCGCGAGCGCAAGATGTCGCGATCGCGCAGCGGCCGATGCAGCCAGCGGCGCAGCAGCCGGCCGCCCATGGCGGTCGAGGTGCGGTCGAAAACGCCCGCCAGGGTCAGCTCGCGGGCCCCCGCCATGCTTTCGTCGAGCTCGAGATTGCGGCGGGTCGCGGGGTCCATGATGAGCGCCGCGTCGCGCTCTTCCGTCGTGATCGACAACAGATGCGGCAGCGCTGATTTTTGCGTTTCGCGGACATAAGCTAGCAGCGCGCCGGCCGCCGCAATGGCCAGCGGTTTGTCTGCGCAGCCGAAGCCGGCCAGATCGCGGGTGCGAAATTGCTCGGTGAGCGCGCGCGTCGCGGAATCGACATCGAAGTGCCAGGCGCGCGGGCGCGCCACGGGCGATCCGTGGCGGACAGGGAGCGCGCGCAGCGCGGGTTGCGCGCCGTCGGGAGCTAGAATCTCCGCCGGCCGCAGCCGCTCGACCTCGGCCTCGAGCGCCGCGAGACTTTCGAGCTCCATCACGCTGAAGCGGCCGGCCGACAGGTCGAGCCATGCGAGTCCGTAGCGGCCGTCAAGGCCGCAGACACTGGCGAGGACGTTGTCGCGCCGCTCCTCCAACAAGGCTTCATCGGTGATGGTGCCCGGCGTCACGATGCGCACCACTTCGCGTTCCATCGGGCCTTTGGTCTTGCCTGGGTCGCCGCGCTGTTCGCAAATGGCAACCGACTCGCCCTTGCGCACCAATTTTGCCAGGTAGCTATCCAGGGTGACGGCGGGTACGCCGGCCATCGGAATCGGAGCGCCGGCGGAGGCGCCGCGCTGGGTCAGCGCGATGTCGAGCAGCGCGGCGGCGCGCCGCGCATCGTCGTAGAACATCTCGTAGAAATCGCCCATGCGGTAGAACAACAGCACGTCCGGGTGCTGCGCCTTGATGCGCAGGTACTGCTGCATCATGGGCGTATGTTCTGGCGTCGCGATGTCCATACGCAATTCTAAACTAGTAAACTCAGTGTCATGGCGAACACCGACGGGGAACTTAAACGACTGGCTGCGCGAGTCGGCCGGCGCCTGCTCGATTCAGGCCGGGTCGTGGCGACCGCAGAATCCTGCACGGGCGGTTGGATTGCCAAGGCTTTGACCGATATTGCCGGCAGCTCGCAGTGGTTCGCCGAAGGATTCGTGACTTACAGCAATGAATCCAAGATGCGCCGGCTCGGTGTGCCTCGAACCTTGCTGCGAAACAGCGGTGCGGTGAGCGAAGCCGTCGTTCGGGCCATGGCGAGCGGCGCGCTCAAGCGCGCGCAAGCGCAGCTGGCAGTGGCGGTGACCGGCATTGCAGGTCCCGGACGGCGGCGTCCCGGGTAAGCCCGTCGGAACCGTTTGGCTGGCATGGGCGATGCGTCGCGGGGATACGGTTCGCGTCGCGGTGCAACTGCGGCATTTTCGCGGCGACCGCGAGGCGGTGCGACGCAAGACCGTGCGCGCGGCGCTCACCGGCTTATACGCATTGATCGGGCGCTGAATCATGGATTGCATTGCGATTGTTCTTTGCGCTCTGGCCCGACGCTGATACCAAGAACGCAGCTTGCCGGCGTCGCTGCGAAATTGCGATTGGCTGCCCCAAGTCGTCTGGTGCCCGCCGATAATTATCATTTGACGCTGGCGTTCGTGGGCGAAGTGCCGAACTCCCGGCTCGCGGTGCTGCTGCGATCGGCGCCACGCAGCGAGCTTCGCGCTTGAAGATCCGCTTCGATGCGATCGAGTATTGGGCGAAGTCGCAGGTGGTCGTAGCCGCAGCGCGAAAAATGCCGCCTGAGCTGCTCAAGCTGTGGGAACAGTTGCACAAGGATTTGGCGTTCAAAGCGCAGCCTAACCTGCGCGCGCATGTAACGCTCGCGAGGAAGGTCGCGCAAGCCCCTGTGCTGCAAGCAATGTCGCCCATTGCGTGGAGTGCGAGCAGCTTCAGTCTGTATCGCTCCGAAACCGGCGGTGTTCGAGTCCGCGTATACAGTAGTCGACACCTGGCCACTACTGGATGAAACGTAAATTCCGTAGAAATCTCTGCGAATTCGATGCATATCAGATGAGCGTTGCGCGCTGAATATGAAATAATAGCGCCACACTTGTTGAGGACTCCCCATGGAAGAGAATCGCAAGAAAGCTCTCGCTGCCGCGCTGAGCCAGATAGAAAAACAATTTGGCAAAGGCTCGGTCATGCGCTTGGGCGATGCCGGCGCCACCTATGAAGTGGACTCGATCCCCACGGGATCGCTGGGTCTTGATATCGCGCTCGGCGTCGGCGGCATTCCGCGCGGCCGCGTCATCGAAATCTTTGGACCGGAATCCTCGGGCAAAACCACGCTGACGCTTGCCATCATCGCCTCCGCGCAAAGCAATGGCGGCACCGCGGCGTTTGTCGATGCGGAGCATGCGCTTGATCCGGTGTATGCGGAAAAGCTCGGCGTCAAGGTCAACGACCTGCTGGTGTCGCAGCCCGACACCGGCGAGCAAGCGCTGGAAATCACCGACATGCTGGTGCGCTCCGGCGCGGTCGATGTGGTGGTGGTCGACTCGGTCGCCGCGCTCACGCCGAAGGCGGAAATCGAAGGCGAGATGGGCGATCAGCACATGGGACTGCAGGCGCGTCTCATGTCGCAGGCGCTGCGCAAACTGACCGGCAACATCAAGCGATCCAACACCATCGTCATTTTCATCAATCAGATCCGCATGAAAATCGGCGTTATGTTCGGCAATCCCGAAACCACCACAGGCGGCAACGCGCTGAAGTTCTATTCGTCGGTGCGCATGGATATCCGGCGCATCGGCGCGATCAAGAATGGCGAGGAAGTGGTGGGTTCGATGACCCGCGTCAAGGTCGTCAAGAACAAGGTCGCGCCGCCGTTCCGTGAGACCGAATTTGAGATCATGTACGGCACCGGGATTTCCAAGGAAGGCGAACTCATCGAATTGGGCGTCCTGCACAATATGGTGGAGAAATCCGGCTCTTGGTACAGCTACAAGGGAGAACGGATAGGGCAGGGCAAGGACAATGCCCGCACATTCCTGCAGCAGCATCCGGAGATCGCCAAGGACATCGAAGGGCAGATTCGCGCCAAACTGATTCCGGAAAAGGCGACCATGAATCGGGGTGGCGACGTCAAAGAGGCGTAATGCCCTGGCTCGCCGGGCGCGTAGAGCCCCTGGATGCGCGTGCGGCACGGGTAGTCGCGCTCGATGCGCTGGCGCGGCGCGACTACGCATCCGAGGATTTACGCCGTAAACTGCTCGAGAAGGGTTACGATGCTGCCGTCGTCGCTGCCGCTGCTCGATGCGCTGCGCGGCGAAAAATTGCTCGACGATCGGCGCTATCTGGAAAACTTCGTGGCTTATCACGCTGCGAGGGGCCAAGGACCGCTTCGCGTCCGCGTCGGATTTGCGCCGGCACGGCTTGCAGGGACAGGCTGGTCGAGGAATATCTCGACGCCTACCCTGACTGGATCGTGCATGCTCGACAAGGCGCGGCAAAAGAAATTTGGCGCGAAACTGCCGAAGAACTACGCTGACAGGCAGCGGCAGGCGCGATTCTTAAGTTACCGAGGTTTCACGAGCGCTCAGATACGAATGGCCTTAGGCTTTGATGTTGATCTTGATGCAGACATGCGAACGAGACATGAAACGCGACGCAAAATTGAAATCGATGACGACCTCGGAAATCCGGGCCAGCTTTCTGGAATTCTTCCGCAAGAACGGCCACACGGTGTTGCCGTCGAGTTCGCTGGTGCCGGTGAACGATCCTACGCTGCTGTTCACCAATGCCGGGATGGTCCAGTTCAAGGATGTATTCCTGGGCAAGGACCGTGCGCGACTATTGCGCGCGGCCACCGCGCAGCGCTGCGTGCGCGCCGGCGGCAAGCACAATGATCTGGAAAATGTCGGCTACACCGCGCGGCACCACACTTTTTTCGAAATGCTGGGCAATTTCAGCTTTGGCGATTACTTCAAGCGCGAGGCGATCCACTTCGCGTGGAATTTCATTACCGGGACTCTGGGAATTCCGAAGGACCGGCTGTGGGTGACGGTATACACGGAAGATGATGAGGCGGAACGCATCTGGACCGAGGAAATCGGCATCGATCCGACGCGCTGCACGCGCATGGGCGAGAAATCCAATTTCTGGGCGATGGGCGACACCGGGCCCTGCGGTCCCTGCTCGGAGATTTTCTACGATCATGGCGCGGAGATCCCCGGCGGTCCCCCGGGATCCCCCGATGAAGACGGCGATCGCTACGTCGAGATCTGGAATCTCGTGTTCATGCAATACGACCGCTCATCGGATGGCGTGCTGGTGCCGCTGCCCAAGCCCTCGGTGGATACCGGCATGGGCCTGGAGCGCGTCGCGGCCGTGATGCAAGGCGTGCACAGCAACTACGACATCGATTTGTTCAAGTCGTTGATTCGCGCCGCGGCGGAGGTCACCGGAACGCCGAGGATCTGAACTCATCCAGCCTGCGCGTGATCGCCGACCATATCCGCGCCTGCACATTTCTGATCATCGATGGCGTGGTGCCGTCGAACGAAGGCCGCGGCTACGTATTGCGGCGCATCATCCGGCGCGCGATTCGCCATGGCTATAAATTGGGCCAGACTCAGCCGTTCTTCCACAAGTTGGTGCCGAGCCTGGTGCGGGAAATGGGCTCCTACTACACCGAACTGGTGAGCGGAGAAGCGCGTGCCGCGCAAGTCCTCGCGCAAGAGGAGATCGATTTGCCGAAACCCTGACCACCGGCATGGCGCTGCTCGATGCGGAAACCGCGAAACTGAAATCGTCGGTGATTCCGGGCGAAACCGTGTTTCGACTGTACGATACCTACGGATTTCCCGCCGACTTGACCGCCGACGTGGCGCGCGAGCGCGGCCTCAGCATCGATCAGGCGGGCTTCGATGCCGCGATGGAAGCGCAGCGGGCCGCGCGCGAGCGGCGAGCAAGTTTGGCGCGGATCTGCGCGATTCGATCAAGCTGTCCGGGCAAGACCGAGTTTTCCGGCTACGACCGGCTCGCGGACGTCGCTCGCGTGACCTCGCTGATTTTCGACGGCGCGATCGGTCGATGCGCTGCGGCCGCGGCCAGGAAGGCCAGGTCGTGCTGGACCACACGCCGTTCTATGCTGAGAGCGGCGGACAGATCGGCGATACCGGCGTCCTGTTGGGCGCCAACGGCGCGCTTTACCGTGCGCGATACGCAAAAAATTGGCGCATCGTTTGCGCATGTCGGCGTGCTCGAGAACGGCGAGCTGCGTGTCGGCGATGTCGTCGACGCGCAGGTCGATCAAGAGCGCCGCAAGGCGATTGCGCTCAATCATTCGGCCACGCATTTGCTGCATGCGGCACTTGAGGAAAGTGCTGGGAAAGCATGTCGAGCAAAAGGGCTCGCTGGTCGCCGCCGATCGGTTGCGTTTCGACTTTTCGCACACTCAGGCACTGACGCCGGACGAATTGCGTCAAGTCGAAGATCGCTGGTCAATTCGGCAATTCGCGAGAACGAGCCGGCCGAGACGCGAGTCATGGCACTGGACGAAGCGGTGGCCGCCGGCGCCATGTCGTTGTTCGGCGAGAAATACGAGAACGATGTTCGCGTTCTTTCGATCGGCGATTTTTCGATGGAACTCTGCGGCGGAACGCACGTCGAACGTGCTGGCGATATTGGTCTGTTCAAGATCACGGGCGAATCGGGCGTTGCAGCCGGAATTCGCCGAGTGGAGGCGGTGACCGGCCAGGCGGCTTACGAGTGGGTGGTGCACACCGATCAGGTGCTGCGCGACATTGCGGCGATGCTGCGGGGCAGCCGCGAGGATGTGGACGAAAAGGTCCGCGAGCTCGTCGAGCGCTCCCGCAGGCTGGAAAAAGAGGTTCAGCAGCTCAAATCGAAACTCGCGAGCGGGCACGGCGGCGATTTGTCCGACTCAGGCAAAGGATGTGGGCGGCATTAAGGTTTTAGCTGCACAAATCGATGGTGCGGATGTCAGGTCATTGCGCGATGCGGTAGATCAGCTTAAAGGCAAGCTAGGCTCCTCGGTCATCGTGCTGGCGAGCGTGCAAGAGGGCAAGGTCGTGTTGGTGGTGGGCGTTTCAGAGCGATTTACTGGCGCGAATCAAGGCGGGGGAGATTGCCGGCCAGGTGGCCGCAAAAGTCGGAGGGCGCGGCGGCGGTCGTGCAGATTTTGCACAAGCAGGCGGCACGCAGCCCGAGAATTTGGGCGCAGCGCTCGCCGGAGTCGAGTCGCTGGTGCGCAGCCGGCTGTCTAATTGAACAATTGTTTTATTCTGATAACAAGTTGCAACAATTGTGTATTAGTATTCTTGTATTCTAATTGCATCGGTTGACGAAACTTCAGTGGCGATCTGCCAGCCACAAATTCGAATCGCGAACGAATGCTTGACGCGGTGCGGGGTGCGACGCGGAAACTTTTTGCCGCTGCAGTGCCAAGATTGCAAGGAGCTGGATTATGTTGATATTGACTAGGCGTGTCGGCGAAACCGTGATGATCGGCAACGAAGTCACGGTGACCGTATTGGGCGTCAAGGGCAACCAAGTCCGAATCGGTGTCAATGCGCCCAAGGATGTTGCGGTTCATCGTGAAGAGATCTACGAGCGCATCAAGCGCGAGGAAGATCATGATCCAGATCCGGCGCACCGGTCGCCAAGATTGTCGACGACGTCTGAATTAGACGCTAGACCCCCCTTAGCTTTACCTAGACTGCTCGGGGCGGGTATCATCCCGCGCTCCGCGATGGCCTTAGGCCTAATCCGGAGAGGTGGCCGAGTGGTCGAAGGCGCGCCCCTGCTAAGGGCGTATGGGTCAAAAGCCCATCGAGGGTTCGAATCCCTCCCTCTCCGCCAGGTAAAACCTTCAGAGGATGGTTGGCCTTCCTCTTTGATCATTTGCGCCCGTAGCTCAGTTGGATAGAGCGCCTGGCTACGAACCAGGAGGTCGGGAGTTCGAATCTCTCCGGGCGCACCAATTTAATCAAGAACTTACCGAGCATCAATGCACCGACCGTAGCGAAAACGTAGCGTTTTTTGCTACGTTTTTCACCCCGTGCGCCTCTCTCGACGGATCTCGATGCCTGCCGCTCGATGCGTCCGGCCACGAAGGAGAGTTTCTCCGGGGCCAGGTGCGCATAGCGCAGCACCATCTCGTACGATTTCCATCCGCCCAGTTCCATCAGCTCCGGCAACGAAGTGCCGCTCTGCACGTGCCACGAGGCCCAGGTGTGCCTCAGGTCGTGGAAGCGGAAGTCCTCGATGCCGGCGCGCTGCTTCGCCATGCCCCACGCGGTGGAGCTTTGCTGGATGCGTTTGCCTGCGAAGGTGAAGCACCAGCGCGGGTGCTGTCCCCGCGTCGCTTCGAGCGCCGCCACGGCATCCGCATTCAAGCGGTATGCCGCGGCCGTCACCCGACTTCGTCGTGCCGTGATCGAGCCAGGCCACTTTGCGGGTTAGATCCACGCGGCTCCATTCGAGCCCCAGGATCTCACCCGCACGACAGCCGGTCGCGAGCGCAAACTCCACGATCGGCTTCATGTGGCTCAGGCAAGGCCTCGATCAATCGATCCGCCTCCTCGCGTCTCAAGAACCGCACGCGCCGCCGGGGTTCCTTCAGCATCCGAATCTTCGGCACCCCTTTGAGCCATCGCCAGTCCTGATGCGCGACATTCAATATCCGCCGAACCACCTCGAGTGCGCGATTGATCGTCGCGTTCGAGACACCATCTTTCACCTTGCGATTCGCGAATGAACGGCTGCAACACCGTCATGTCGATCGCATCCAGCTTCAGGGACCGAAGATAAGGATCGAGCTTCTTCAGATGATCCTTATCATCCGAGAGGCTCCTCTTATCGGCGAACTCCTCGAGATATCGCATGACCGCTTGCTGCCATACGAAAATGCCGAGGAGCCCCTGCTGCTTCGCTTCAATTGCTTCGTTCTTCAGGCGGACGACGTAGCTTTCGGCATCGGTGCGATTGATACACCCAGTGCTTTGGCATACGCGGCGTCCATCTGAGAGAACGAGGCCTAATCCACCAGAACCGCGAATCCTTGCGGCGGTAGAGTCCACGTTCACGGGCCATACAGTCTCCTTCCAGGCCCGCCCTCGGCACTTATCCTGCTGCATCTCGCGCATCGAGATCAATGCGGTCGTAGACCTTGCAGCGGCCCTTGCGGATGAAGGGCAGTCCCATGCCATCGAGGAATCGCAGACTGCAGCGGACATAGGCGGCGGCTTCATGGCGAGTGAGGTAGCGAGCGGGTCCGGCAGCCAGCGGAACTTCTCGGACGGCGCTGGAAGACTGCGGACGAGATGGCGGTGATTGCGGTACCGGCGTCGAGAAATCGAGCGGCAACTGTCCCGAGGGCAGAGAGGAATCTTGTCGCAAATGCGAAATGTTCGTGCGAATCGGCATGACATTTACGTGCTTCAAAGCAGATCGTGATGTGTGCTTCCGAGCAATTTCATCGGCGCTTTTCCAGCATCGACTATGACGCAAGAGAAGATTTTTGTGTGATCGAGTTCCGCTGAAAAATCAGTGAAACTCTTACAGCAGCAGCACGCGAGTGACATGCAATTGCTGAAGACGGGCGCTCTAGATTATTTGCGGTGTGGTGAGAGTTTCGCTGAATTTAGTGCAAGGGCCGGATAGCAACGCACTTACTTTTGGGGCACATTGGGGCCCAGAAGTTGCAGTCTACGTGAGAGAAATATCAAGTGAAGCACCCATTTCGGATCGGCGAGCCAAACCCCGCACTCGATATCGTGAGCTATGGGCGGCGCGGCATGGAGCGCCCACTCCATTTCACACGCGCTCACATCGAGCAGATCGCACGCACGGTGCACCGTGCGCCCGAAGTGATGGTCAAGGTCTCTGGAGGTGCCAACTCGACGCGGGGCGTCGCAGCGCATTTCTCGTACGTTGGTCGCCGAGGGGAGCTTGAGATCGAGACTGACGACGGCGAGCGGCTGATGGGCAAGGAGGTGGCGGCGCAGCTTGTCGATGACTGGGACCTCGATCTTGATGCCCTCCGAGACAACTGGGACACCATGGAGCGCGGCGGTCGGAGAAATCCGAAGCTCGTGCACAACATTATTCTGTCGATGCCGTCCAAGACGCCGCCGGCTCGGCTCTTGGCGGCGAGCCGGGACTTTGTGCGGGAGGAGTTTGCATTGAAGCACCGCTACGCAATGGTGCTACACACCGATCAAGCGCATCCGCACGTGCACCTGGTCATCAGTGCCCACAATTTTGACGGCGGCCGTCTCAATATCCAGAAAGCGGATCTGGGTCGCTGGCGGGAGCAGTTCGCCTCTCATTTGCGGAACCACGGGATTGAAGCAAACGCCACTCCGGCGCAGATTCGCGGCCGGCTCTCGGATCATCAAAAAGACGGAATCTACCGCGCGGCGCTTCGCGGCGATTCACGGGTGCAGTGGGAGCGCGAGCGCCAAGCAGTCAAGGCGGCACAAGCAGGGAGGGCCCATATGGCGCCAGGTCTCGGTCGGATTTGGGAAACGGCTGAGGCTGTGCAGCACGATTGGCTAATGACTCGCGAAGGGCTTGAGATCCAGGGCTTGGGCCGTCTTGCGGACGACGTAGAGCGCTTCCGGCAGTCGCTTAAGGTCTCACTGACTCGGCAGGAGCGGGCGGAGACGGCAATTAGGCAACTCCGCGTCGAGCGGCCGCCAGCGCAGATTGAATTCGGGAGATAGGACGCGAGATGAAAGAGTGCCTCTACTCGATGAGCACGTCGCCGGTATTAGCAAGACCATCTGTCTCTGATCGACCCTCTACTGACCGTGGTCTGCGTCGGCTTTGCGGTATCGAATCCGCGATCCTTTCGAGCCCATTAGGTGTCATTTCTGCACCGAGAATTGGGTAGTCTTGAATCCCTCGTCGCTGTCTTGGGATTCGAGATCCTGCTCCGGGCCGCAAATTCAGCAACGCCCCGGAGCATGGTGACGGCGCTCGCTCAGCTTAGGGCGCCAGCGCCGATCCTTAACCCCGTTTTCGGTTCCACTGCGTCTCAGACCCCTGCTTACCGCGGTGCAGATTTCTCAAGTACGCGCGAACCAACGATCGGTAAGCAGCCAGCGCCGCCGGGTCCTTGCTCAGAATGGCGTCACTATCAGTGAGCAATTTCTCCGCCTGCGTGTAGCTTCCGAGTCCGGCAAGCGCTGCACCTTCGGCTCCGGCAGCGACCGCAGTGGTCCAATGACTGGGTGAGAATGCCGCGGAATAAATCTCCCTCGCTTCACGTGCCGTGCGAGCGCCCTCCGCGAACCGTCCAGTGGCAACCTCGAGAATCGCGAGGTGGGTCAGACTGGAGGCAATGTCGGGATGCGACTTGTCGAACAGGCGCCGGCGCATATCCAGCGCGGTGCGCAGGTCGCGATCGGCGGCGGAATAGTCACGGGCCAGTGTCAGCCAGAAACCGACGCGATTCATGATCCGCGCCACCTCCGGGTGATCGCTCGGGAACAGTCGCTGGTACATCCGCAGCGACTCCTGCAGGGTGGCGAGCCCTTGCCGCTTGTTGCGGTTTTCATACTGGACGAAGGCGATCTTGCCGAGCGTGGCGGCGACGTCGGGATGATTGTCGCCGAGTAATTCGCGCTGCATCGCCAGCACTTCGCGGTAGGTAGAGTCGGAACGACCCAGATCGCCTCTTCTCATCGACAACAGCGCAAGATTGGAAAGCGTGGTAGCGATGAAAGGATGCTTGTTACCGTATAAGCGGCGCATCATCAGCAGTGACTCGTTGAACAGCGCTTGGGCCTGATCGTAATCTTCATTGTCTTCAAGCATGGATGCAAGGTCGTTAATCGCTTCGGCAAGCGCCGGGTGTGGCGTCTCGCCACGCAACTTGCGTTGCACCTCAACCGACCGCTGCATCAACGGGATGGCGTTCTTGAGGTCCCCGTCCTGGTCTAAGGCGACAGCATATTCCTTGAGTGTTGCCGCGGTGTCTTCGTTTATGTCGCCGTACATCTTGCGCTGTTGCGCCAACGCCGCGCCGAGACTCGCGCGCGCTTCCGAATATCGCCCTTCATATCCGAGCGCCACTCCCAGCCCGTACTGTGCCTTCGCGTGCGCCTCGCGAGTGCGCTGGTTGTCGGGCTGGGTCGCCAGCAGTTGCAACACCTGCCGATAGTCCTGTTCGGCGCCTTTGTAGTCGGCCTGCGACATCAGCAGCCAGCCGCGGTGTGAGAATGAATCGGTCAGAACGATCGGCTCAGTGCCCGTAAGGTGTTGACGCGTCGCCAATGCCTCGTCCAGCAGCGGTCGCGCCTGGTCGTACAGGCCGAGGCCCATGTACACGGTGCCCAACGTGTCTTTTAGAGTCGCTTGAATTTCAGGCTGGCTCGCCAGACCGATGTTGATGCGCGCCGCGCCCTTGTCGAGCATTTCCCGCGCGGTGACACTGTTGCCGCGCGCTTCGCTCGGGTCTGAAATCTTGAATAGGTCAACCAGGAAAATCGTCGTCTGCCGGGCCGTCTCGGCCTCCAATTCGGCACGCACGGACAGGCGCTGAGCCGAATTGCGCTGAAAGAGCGCGTATACCGCCAGGGCGCTGGTAATGACCATGCCCACCATGGCTGCGCAAGTGATCACGAACAATCGACGATTGCGGCGTTGCCGTTCGCGCTGTGCCAGAGCGTCATAGCCCAGACCCAATACACCTGCAGTGACCTTGAGTATTGCGCGACTTTTGCCGTCCTTACCGGGACGCGCATCAGCGGCGATCGGCTCCGTGCGTGTATCGCTCAGCGTACCGTCGGCCGCCAGCCGGAAACGAAGCGCTGGCGGAAAGCATTCCTCCCCTTCCCGGCCGGGCATGTCCGTGGCGTTGGGCTCGCCACCGACGATCAGACAGAAAATGCGGTCTTCGCGGCCGAGCCGTTTGAAGGCGAGAATTTCCTCGTTGACCCATTTGGATTTGGCCGCCTGCGGCGAGCAAATCACGATCTGACATTCGGAGCCTGCCAGGGCCGCGTTGATCACTGACCCGAGGTCCGTAGCGCTGGGTAGCTCATCGCGGTCTCTGAAGATCGGTGCGATGCGTTTGGGCACTTCGCCGCGCGCGGTCACCGTGCCGATCAGCGATTTCGGGGGACGGTACTTCTCGAGCGAGGTGTGCAACCAGGAAGCCCAGCCCGAATCACGGTGACTGTAGCTGATGAAGGCACGATATTTGGGCGCGGCAATGCTGTGTGCATCCGTGTGACTAGCTGGAATATGTAGACTTCCTGATTCGCCGGGTTCTTCCATGGCACAGGTTCTTCGTAAGTGGCCCTCATATACTCAGATACCGGATGGGTAGGCAACAAACGGTCGAGGCGTCGCGGTCGAATGTCGGGTTCGGGGCGATTAATTCAGGCGCGGCACCGACGGGTTATGGCCGTTATGTGGATCTCCACATAACGGCCATTATGTGCATCGATTGATTATGTGCATGAAAACGTCGGCGACCCTGCAAACTAGCCGCGAACGCGATTCATGCTACACATAATTCTGGCAGTCTGAGCGGTGATACTTTCGCTGCCGGCACGGCCTAACAGCCTGTTGCCGGGCCTCCAGGGTCAACGCTCTGAGGGATATTTAGAGGTGCATTTAAGCTGGATTTCTCGACGATGCGGCGTACATTGGCCCCAATTAACCGCCCCGATCATAAGGATTGAAGATCGACGGTAAGCACGTTGCCGCCACATCGTTCAGCTACCGCGGACGCCGAAATTATGTGCATGATTGATGTCGCCGCAATCGACGCTCGCTCTGTGTTTGTAGCGGTTTTCCGGGTAAGAATCTCTTCAGCTACACATAATCGATCGATGCACATAATGGCCGGTCTGAGACGGTCACGAACCTCCAGAGACGCGCGCTACAATCCCGATCCTAAGCCTAGAGGCATGAAGCTTTGCTCATTGGCGAGAAATTAGATCGACCGATCGAGTGAGCGCACCACGTGCGCGGCTGCGCGTGGATCATCGTGTGCTAGGAAGTCGCAATGAGCGTCGAAGTCGGCGGATGCTGCGGGCGAGGGTTCTATAGCATCGCTCAGAAAACGCGTGCCAAGTTAGGCTCCTGGCAACGGGCGATAAGACTCCTGCTCAGCCAGTTCATCCACAAATCGGAGCGCGGCCCGTATGTCGTCGGCGGTGATGCCGTATTCACGTTGTACGTCCTCGAATGTCATGCCGCCGGCCAGACTGCCCACAACTACCATTACCGGCAAGCGGGTGCCCTGAATGACGGGTTTGCCGTCACTGATGGCAGGGTCGATGACAATGCGGTTCGGGTTGGTCATGGCGACTCCGATGGTAGTGATTTGGACGGACCTGTCGAGTTTGGCTGCCCGCAACGTTAAATAAACTGCTCGCCATCTCTCAAGGTACCGGTTCGCGCCGGCTCCTGGCCGATCAGCGACCACCGATTTGCTTGTTCCTCATGCCGGTTTTCGCATCGCGTCCAGCGCCGCGCGGGCAAGGAACCCCGACCGCGTCTCGCCCTGTTTACGAGCGTGAGCATCTACTGCGCGCAGAATCCGCTGAGGCAACGTAATATTGACTCGAGCCGCTTTATCTCCGAGCTCGCTGACGTCGACATCAACGATCGCCCAAGTCCAGCCGCGAGAGATGCGCTTGCTGCGCAACTGTTCGATAGTGGACGGCTTTGGAAAGGAGAGGCCGTCATCGAGTAGACCTTCCAGATGAAGCAGGATGGCCTCCCGCGCGTTGGTCAACGCCTCATCCAAGGTATCGCCTGCCGAAAAGCAGCCTGGCAAATCAGGCACCACGACGCCGTACGCGTGTTTGGCATCGCCCGACTCAATTGCAATGGGATATCGCATAAATTGAAAACCTCACCTAAGACCGGCCTGCTTTCGAATCGCCCGCACCAAGCCTTTCCCTAGATCCTTCTTCGGATGCGGAACCGTAACGGTGCCCGGCTTCGTCGGATGCACGAACTGGTGGTGGCTGCCGCGAGTTCGCTGAAGATGCCAGCCATCCGCCCGCAAGAGCTTGATCAGCTCACGACTCTGCATCGTGTGTATTATACACACCACGTGGCTGGCGATGCTTGGCACCGTAGCGAAAACGTAGCGTTTGGTGCCGTTTCATGCGCTACGGTGCCTGTTTCGAGTGAGGGCGGGCCTGCTAAGTGGTTGAAAAATAAGAACCTATAAAATCACCTTTGCGACTACGAACCAGGAGGCCGGGAGTTCGAATCTCTCCGGGCGCACCACAGTCATGAGAAAGGGCCGGCTCTGAGCCGGCCCTTTCTCGTGACCCATGTACGTCGGTGCGGTTAGAGTCCGGCCGGTAGGCCGTGGAGTTCGACAACTTGGCCGCAGGCCAAGTTGGACGCCGGAGCGTAAGCGACGGCGGTCCGGAGCGATTGGCGAGGGACGAGGCGCGCAGCGCCGAGCAATCTCTCCGGGCGCACCAAATTCGCTTCGACGGATCAGCCACTTAGCGCTCCTGCACTACGCGACTTTGCGCCGAAGCCAGGTGGTTGCGGGAGTTTTGCTGGACTCTGTGTCGCAAACCTTCTCCGCAGCCTCGATCAGGCTCGAGAGTTCCGCCTGAGAGTAGTGCGTCGTAATGCGACCACTACGGTGCCCGAGCAAATCCTGACGATCCTCGAACGACACAGCCGCCGCGCGAAGCCGGCGGCCGAAGGTGTGTTTGAGATCGTGGACCCGGATCTGCCGAAACCCCTCCGGTGGCGCTTCGCCATGCTGCTGTACCCACGCATCCGCGGCGCGTTTCGTTCGAGATACGGATTCGTAACACTGCTCCCCTTGGTCTCCGTTGATGATGCATTGCAAACCGCTGCATGAAGCAGCCGACGCAGTTCGGTGCGCACATGTGATTTGCCGGTCGGTCACAACAGGCATAGATTGCTGATAGTGAGCCTCGGGGGGGATTCATGAAGAACTTAATGGGTGTCGTTTTATTCGGTCCCATACTCTTTCTCATCGCCTGTTCGACGAATCCACACGCGACCCCCCCGGCATCAAAGGCGCAAGCAACGCCAGTGCATACCAAACTCGCTCCACACCCGTCGGAGGCTCCTACCGGCTTCGACAACAGGAGCAACGCCGTCGTAGACGATCAGACGCACCAGTCTGATCAAGCCAATTTTGAGCAATTCGAAGCCATCTCCGATGGGCTCGGTCCGCTATTTAATGCCCAGTCCTGCCGCGAGTGCCATCAGAGTCCAGTTACTGGCGGCGTCAGTCAGGTCACGGAGCTGCGCGTCGGGCACAAAAGCGCGGATGGCAGATTCCAGAACCCCGAAATACCGATTAACCACGGGTCCGAAATCATCAAGGGGCGCTCACTGGTAAATCAGCGAGCGATCTGCCCCAACGCTGCCTTTCCAGACGTTGAAATTCAAGAACGCGTGCCAGATTCGGAAACGATTCGTACGTTTCGTACCTCCTTGGGAGTTCTGGGCGATGGGTTTGTTGAGGCAGTTGACGATTCGACGCTGATTGACCTTTCCAGCAGGCAGTGCAGGCAGGATGGGAAAATCTGCGGCCTGATTGTCCGCGTGCCCATACTTGAGTCTCCGGGCGAAACTCGTGTCGGCCGCTTCGGTTGGAAGAATCAGCACGCCAGCCTGCTCTCCTTTTCTGGCGACGCCTACCTAAATGAAATTGGCATTACGAATCGTCTCTTTCCGGATGAAGTGACAAATCTGTGCAACACGGTCGCCGAACCAAACGATAGAGCGGGCGCAGATGGCCTCGCGGACATCGATCGCTTCGCACGTTTCATACGCGCCACCAAAGCTCCTGCGCGCGACGCTCAGCAAGCTGGCGCCGCTACGGCGAAGTCAGGCGAAACACTGTTCATCAAGGTCGGTTGCGACATCTGCCATGTCCCTACGTTGACCACCGCGGCCTCGGGCACAGTAATCAATGGCGGGAAATTCACGATTCCCGATGCGCTCGGGAACAAGAGCTTTCATCCTTACAGTGACTTCCTCTTGCACAACATTGGGACCGGTGACGGCATCGTCGTGGCCATGGACGAGCACTATGGCAAGCGTATGTACCAAACCCAGTGGAGAGACCTTTCCCTCGAAACCTATCAAGCTACCGCTAACAGAATCCGCACCGCCCCACTGTGGGGCGTGCGTATGCAGCCGATGTTGATGCATGATGGTGCGTCGGTGACCTTTCGCGACGCCATCCTCCGTCACCGTGGCGAAGCGACCAATGTGACTGAGCACTTTGAAAACCTGAGCGAGGCGGATCAAAGCGCTATTATCGAGTTTCTTAAATCTCTGTAACGGAATGCATGACTCAGAATCCAGATTGAGCACCTACGATTAATCGACGTTAGCCACATCGTCGAGTCTGGAAGCCTTGTGGGAATCCGCACTGACGAGCATCCACGGTTGTTAGCCAGCCCTAAAGGTGACGCTCGCGACCGCTGCAAGTGGGTCCCTGACCGGCCTGTCGCGAGCGTCGGCTTTAATGCAGGCTAACTAAACTAGAGCGCGCTCGCGCTCACTTACCCGGTTCAATGCCATAAATTGCGCGCGTAATCCGGATATTGATAGATTGGGGTGGTTACTCTTCGAGAATTCGACGTGTCCACGGATGAGCAGGCTAAAGCTTTTTGAGAACTTCCGACCCAATCGCCCTCTCGACAGTCTTTACTTTCTCATCCCACTTCGCCTCGTCAGCGGGAGTATCGGACCTACGCGCCACACCCTGCGGAATAAGCCGGGTCTGCACGCGAAAATACGTGCTGCCTTTTTTGACTGAGAGCGTAAAGCCGATTCCCGGCGTGTGTGCCCAATAAGCCTCGTCGCCTAGTCCGTTTTCCGAACCTTTCGCTAAAGGTCCGGTCTTCGGTGCTTCGTACTGCCGCGTGGTCAAGAAGTTGACTTGGACGCTCTGAGCCGTCATGTCGGACTTGTTATGTTCCTTCCATGTACAAAATTGCGAATTTCCCGGCACAGTGTAGACACCTTCGTCAAATTGCACACCAAGCACGCTTGACACCTGCGCAGCGGTCAGTAGCTTGCAGGCATCTCCGCTAGCCTCTGGGATCGCCGCCATTACCGCAGCGCATAAGCCTACGGTGGTCCCAATGCTCATTGAAGCCGCTATCAACCAACTTGGTAACAGGTTCTGCATCGCCGTTCTCCCAGCCTATCCAAACGATAGGATACAGCCTCGGACAAGCTGGCCACCAATTGCGTACCGCCTGCCGCCGGCGTCCATAGACGGCTCGCGACCCCTCTGCGGCCGGCCACCACCGGCAGCTTCCGAGCGCTTCGCTTCAGCGTATCTCGATGCCCGCCAAGTCTAGTATCCATCACCAGATGCGCACGCGGTCCGTCGGCGCTAGGTAAAGCTTGTCTCCGGTTTGAACCTCGAACGCTGCGTACCATGTGTCAAGGTTACGCACTGTATCCACCTTGTACTCGTCGGGGGCGTGAACGTCAGTCATCACTTGTTCCCGAAGAAACGATTCGGTTGATTTGGATGCCCAGAACTGTGCGAAGGCGATGAAGAACTGCTGATCGCCGGAAAAGCCGTTCTGAACGGGAGGGGTTTTGCCACCGAGCGATGCGCGATAGGCATCATAGGTCGCAGCGAGACCGGCTAGGTCAGCGATATTCTCCACAAGGTTTTGCTTGCCGTTCAGGCGAAGATCGGGGAACGGTTTGTATGTGTCCAATTGAGTAGCGAGTTTGTTGGTGGCCGCGTTGAATCGTGCGAGGTCGGAAGGCTTCCACCAATTGCGTACACGCCCCGTGGAATCGACCGCGCTGCCTTCGGTGTCAAAGGTATGACTGATTTCGTGCCCGATGTATTGACCTATTTTTCCGTAATTCGCCGCAGTCGAGGCATGTGGGTCAAAATGCGGCACCAACAGCGCGGCGGGGAGGTCGATCGCGATTTGCAGAGGCAATTGCAGCGCACCTACAGACTGTGGATAAAATCCTGATGCCCACTGTTTGCGGTCGACAGGATGGCCAAGACGGGCGACGGAGCGTTTGTACTCGAACAACCCCCCTCGCCAGACGTTGCCGAATAGGTCGTCGGCGTTAACGTCGTAATCGGCGTAGCTGCACCAAGCCTCGGGGTAACCGATTCCCACGTACAGGGCGGTGAGTTTGGCCTGCGCTTCCGCCTTGGTCGAGGGGTCCATCCACGGCACGGCATCAATGCGGCGCCGGTATTCCGAGATGAGGTTGTCGACCATCGCTTGGATCTGAGTCTTCACTTCGCTTGAGAAGTAGCGCTGGACGTATATCTGCCCGATGGCATCGCCTAGCAGGCTATTGGCCAGCGTAACGCTCCGCTGCCAGCGCGGACGTTGTTCCGTCGTGCCGGAGAGGTTCTTTTCGAAGAAAGAGTAGTGCTCATCGCCAAACGTTTCAGGCAGGACGCTTGCGTAATCCTCAATCAAGTGGAAGGTCAACCAGTCTTTCCATGAATCCAGTGCGACGGAGGCGACAAGAGCGGCCTCGCCAATAATCGCGCTTGGCTGCCACACGATGAATCGCGGTTCGCCACTGAGACCAGCGCCCCGGAAATATTCTGTCCAATCGAGGCCGGGAGCCCTGGCGGCGAAGTCAGATTGTTTCCATTCGTTGTCTGCCTTCGAGATGTCTTGCTCATCTGCAAAGCTCACGTGCATTTCCGCAATGGCGTGCTCCAGATCGACGACGTGCCGAGCGCGGACCTCGGAGTGACTGAATCCGGCCATCTTCAATAGAGCGGCAACGTGAACTTGGTATTTGGCGCGAGCGTTGAGCATGCTGTCGCTATCGGAAAGGTAGTATTCGCGGTCAGGCATTTCCAAACCGCCTTGCAGTAAATATGCGCTGTAGTGCCCGGGGTCATGAAAGCCGGGCCCCACCCATAGGCCAAAGAGATTGGGCGTATGAAAGTGGGTGTAATTCAACGGGTCAACATCCGACCGAAGCGTCTGTCCCAATGCTCGGGCCACGGTGCGCTTTTCGCGTATAGCCGCAATGGCATCGAAGTGCGACCGGAGAGGAGTGAGACCTCTAGCTTCGACGGCGGCCTGGTCCATGTAAGAGTGGTAGAGGTCAGCAATTTTTCGGACATTGGAACCGGCATGCGCATTCGCTTTGGCTGCTTCTTGAATCACCTCAGCGGTGCGTTTACGAGTTAATTCGGTTGAGTAGTCGTCGAGATCGCTCCCATAGGGGTCAATGTAGCCGCGGTCGGCGGGCATTTTGGCGTGCTTGATCCAGTTGCCATTGGCGTAATGGTAGAAATCGTCACCGGGCTTGACCGAGCGGTCCATGTTGACGACAACGACGCCGTGGCTCTCCAGCGTGGCCGCGTCCTGCGAATCAGCATTCAGCGGAATCAGGGCAACGAGAACGTAAGCTGCGGCGTGCCACGGCAAGAATCCAACCGTGAATCTCATAAGTCATGCTCCGATGGACCCGCACCGTGTCTCGACATCACCTCAGTGTCGAGAATTTAGCGCTCCTGCTACTTACCCGCGATAGTCGGAGATGCTCGCAAGGTTGGCAACAGCCATGCGGATCGTGACCACGCAATGACCGCTTCAAGGCGGTCATTCCGGCACGGCCACCGACTGGAGTTGGCCCATCAGCGACCGTGGACTACCGTTTTTTCTCCAAGGTTGCTGACGTCGACGATGGCCCAGGTACAGCCGCGAGCTGCGCTTGTTGCGAAACCGTTCGATAGTAGACGGATTTGGGATAGGCCGTCGTCGAGTAGACCTTCCAGACGAAGCAGGATGGTCTCCCGCGCGTTCGTCAACGCCTCATCCAAGGTATCGCCTGCCGAAAAGCAGCCGGGCAAATCAGGTACTACAACGCCGTACGCGTGTTTCTCGTCGCCAGTCTCAATTGCAATGGGATATCGCATAGATCGGAAACCTCACCTCAGACCGGCCTGCTTTCGAATCGCCGCACCCGCCTGAGCAAAGCTTCCCTGGTCAGTCCGATTGGTTCCGCTAGAGGATCAAGCCGCTTTTCGAACTCTCAACTTCACGCGCAGACCAGCCGCCGCCGCCATGTTCACAAGCGCATCCAAACCAAACACGTCGATCTTCCCGCGCATCAGATCTGAGACGCGCGGTTGGGTAACGCCGAAAAGCTTGGCCATCTGCGCCTGACTGAGACCGGAGCCGGCCATGTGTTCCTTCAGGGCGATCATGAGCGACGACCGCAGCTTCATGGTCTCCGCTTTCTCTGGCGTGTCCTCAATCGCATCCCACACGCTGGAGAATCGCTTTTTGCTCACTTGCTAGCTCCTTTGTCAATTCGCGGCGGCGTTTGGCGGCCAACTCAAGATCCGTCTTGCTGGTTTTCTGGGTGGTCTTCCTGAAGCAGTGCAGGACATAAACCGCATCGGCAAACTTCGCGACGTAAATGACAGTCAGTGGCTGTTCGGCTTCTGAATCCAGAATTGGTACATTCCAACAAACGTATTCGGATTGTCGGCTTCAAAGCGCGCCCAATTGCGCAAATTCGTGGCGGACGGGTCGTCGGTAAAGCGAGCACGGTATTGATATAACACAGTGGGAGCCAATTCGAAGCCGATGAACTGCAGCCCAAATTCCTCAAGGAACGACTCGATCTGACCCAGAGTTAGGCGGTGCTCCTGCACGTGGAAAAGCAGGTCGCGGCATTCACTGGTCGAATAGAAGTCCGACATCTCGGTCAGCCATTGCAGCTCAGCGTTTGCAACCTGCGTGGTGAGATCTCGGCGGAACCGACGAATGTCTCCCGGCGTGCTTGCATACCCGTGTGCGGCAATGAATTCACGCGCCTTGACCACGAGTTTCCGCGCAAGTTCGCTGTAGAAGCCCAAACGCATGAATCCTCCGGGCCGTAATCGGGACAGAAGGATTCGCCAACCGGTGAAGGGCTCGGCAAGATGATGCAGCACTCCGACGGATTCGACGATGTCGAACGAGCGCGCCACGTCATCGAGTCTCAGAATATCGGCCTGTGCATACTCAATATTCGTGATGCCCAACTCCCGCGTCTTTCGGACGGCATAGCTGATGCTGCTCAAACTCAGGTCGATCGCCAGCACTCGAACACCCTGATACTGCTTGGTGACGAGGATCGGGTGACTGCCGGTGCCGCACCCAGCGATAAGCACCTCCGGAGCACGGTCATCAGGCATAGGCGTAAACGAAGCGAACGGCATTGAGCGGCGGAATTCGTCATTGAAGCGAAAAATCGGATCTGGCATCGGCAACTTCACCCAGCGCGGGTAGGGATTAAGTTCATACTGATCGCGCACCTCTTTCGAGACACCGCCAGCGATCGAGGTCAAGCATCCGATGCCTGCGCGCAGCGCCTGTTCTTCGAGCGGTTCGCGAATCTGTTGGCGCAGCACCCCGTTAATCGGGCCGGGCGCGTTTGCCGCAAGAAGCCGTGCGGCGTCGCGGAGTGTGTAAAGCGGGAAATATGCGGCTACGGCAAGCAAGAGAAATGGCGGTACCATCGCGTCGGCGTCCAACAGTTCCAGTATCTTCGTACGGCAGGCGGCTGCCGCGAGACGTTCTCTATCTTCGCAATCAAAGATGTACTCGTTGATGAAGCATTGCCGAGCGAGTGATGAGTAGAATTCCAGCGCCGCAGTGTCCGACGGGGCTTGCGATTGCTGGCCCGAAGCGGTTTCGAGCAGGGCGTGGCGTGCGGAAGTTAGGAAGCGCTCGAATTCGATCGTGGTCATGGGCGCTGCTTCAAGCAGCGCACGCAGCAAGGGGTCTGCTCCAAGGGCCGCAAGGCCGTCTGCACCGAATAGTACGGACTTTGGCAAGCGCGCGGGCCAGGATCCGTTAGCGATATGCACACAACGGGAAATTCTCAGGCTAAGCATAATCAGACCGAGTGCCGGACGGGCAAGGTCGAACGGGTTTCCCCATGGTTCGGTGATGGCGGCCGTGAGTGCTGCGCGGATCTTAGGGTCGTTGGTAATAGACCTCGAAGCCCTGATGCAGTCTACAAAAGCTACTTTGATCTTCCACGTTGGCTCTCTGTCATCTAGAGTGTCCGCAATCAGCTGAATTCCTTCGAAGGCCTTGTCGGCTGACAGAAGAACCACCACCAAATCGGAGAGAATATCGGCGGATTCGGGATTTAATGACAAAGCGTGGCGAAGGCTTGCCTCCGCCGCATCGAGTTGCTCGAGGCGGTTTAATACAAGGCCAAGGATGTGGTGGGCTTGAGCAAGCGCAGGGTTGATCTCCACGGCGCGGCGAAGACTGGCCGCCGCCTCCTCGAGCTGCGGAATCGAACCCAGGTTCTGCAATATGATGCCCATAATGTAATGAGCCTGATCCATTGTCGGCTCTAACCGGACTGCCTGTCGGAGCGACTCGAGCGCCTGGTCTCTTCGGCCGACGTTGAACAGCGCCAGGCCAAGATAGTAGTGCGCTGACGCATACTCAGGTCGAATGTCGATTGCCTTGCGCAGACAATTTGCGGCCTCGTCATGACGCCCCTTCGCCGTTGCCATTAAGCCCAGATTGAAATGGACTTCGGCGTAGCCTGGATTGATGATCAGCACGCGCTCGTAATTTTCCACTGCTTCGGCGGTGCGGCCCAGGCTATCGAGCGCATTTGCAGTCGCCACGAGCGCATCCAAAAAGTCGGGCTTAATACCGATGGCGGATTGGTAATTGCTTAGTGCGCGCTCGAAGTCGCCGACGCGACAATTTAGGTTCCCCAAGTTGAAGTGGGCCCCCGCATATTGCGGATCGCAGTCAATGGCGCGCTGGTATGCACTGCGGGCCTCATCGAACCGGGCGTCCGCGAGCAAAATGTTACCGCGGTTCAGGTGCGCTCTTGCACATTGCGGGTCAGCCTCGACCGCTGCACCATATCGCGCCATTGCCTCAGCGATCCGCCCTTGTTCCTCGAGCGCATTTCCTTCATCGATCATCGCGACTGCGGCGTCCCGCGGTGAGGCTGGCAGGCTGCTCACGATAGGCCAGACCCCGTGACAGTCGGGTTCCTAGGATGCGGTGCTTGGATCATTGTGTGCGGTTGCGTGTGGATGGAAAGCAATAATGTGTGTGTTGGCTTCGAGTATCGAATCGTGAGAGCCCGTGTTAACAGAAGCTAATGCAAGATTCAAGGAACGCGTGTACGAAGCGGGGCGCGACTGCGGTGCCGGGCCGCCGAGGCATTCGGGTAATGCCGACCATTCTTCGTGCGTATCCCAAGAAACTGCCAAGCAAGAACTTGACCTACGCCGCGTGCGCCTCCGATACTCGGCAAATGACTGTTGACTCTAACCGCCTTATCTTCAAGCTCGCGGACGTCAACGTCTACGATCGCCCAAGTCCAGCCGCGATAGCCGCGCTTGCTATGCAACTGTTCGATTGTGGAGGGATTTGGAAGGGATCGGCCGACGTCCAATAGGCCCTCCAGATGAAGCAAGATGGCCTCCCGCGCGTTGGTCAACGCCTCATCCAAGGTATCGCCTGCCGAAAAGCAGCCTGACAAACCAGGCACCGCGACGCCGTGCGCGTGTTTTGAATCGCCCGTCTCAATCGCAATGGGATATCGCATAAATTAGAGCGATAAGCTGCCGCAATGCTTCTCCACTCGTCGAAATAAACTCCAGTTGCTGGAATCGGCCCCACTCGGGTAGACGGTAAAGCCCGTACGGTATTCATGCGCAGGTCGTCGGGCGAGCGTTACGGCCGTGTCAGCACAAAGATCGTGCCTCCGATCATGACGTTGCTCTCTTTACGTAAGTTCACCTGCTCCGAGAGCTCAATGACGAATCCGTGCCTGGACGCCAGCTCGCGCACGTAAGATGTACTATGCGCATAGCGGCCGGTCGGGCGCACTTCAAACGAGCCTTGCGCTAGATGTTCCACTGAAAACACGAACAACCCATTATCAGCCAAGATCCGCCTGGTGGCTTTAAAGGCAGGTTCTAGGTTGCCGACATAGATGAATACGTCGGCCGACAAAACGATGTCAAAAGCGAGTGATTCCGCTGCCGTGCGCTCAAGCCAAGCCACAATCTCATCGCAATCCAATTTGCTGTAGATTTGTTTGCGGCTGGCTTGTTCAAGCATTTTCGGCGACAAATCCACACCGTCGATTTCGGCCACGATATCCTTAAAGTGTGTTCCTATCAGTCCGGTCCCGCAGCCAAGATCAAGCGCATGCTGGAAGCGGCGCTCATCGCAAGTTAGCCGGCCGATAGCTTCTCGCATCAACTTCGGTATCGAGTAACCCAATGTGTCAACGAGATGAGTGTCGAACCGCGACGCGTAGTCGTCGAAGAAACTCGTAACAGTCGCAGCGGGCATCGATCCCACGTCTTCTCCGCTCCAGACCGCCAGCATGTAGCTAGCCATGGGATTTGTCATCCCGAGATCGATGGCTTTCTTATAGCGGTCAGCAGCCTCAGTTAGGTCACCCTTGTTCTTAGCGAGTACGCCCAAGTTAAAGTGCACCTCGGCGTAGTTAGGGCAGATCGCGAGTGCGCGCTGGTAGCTCTCTATTGCTTCGGCGGTACGTCCCAAATCGTCAAGTGCATTCGCCATCGCTACGAACGCATCCGCGAAGTCAGGTTTGATGCGAATAGCAATTCCGTAGTTGTGCAAAGCCTGTTCGTATTCGCGGGCGCGACAATTGAGATTTCCCAGATTAAAGTAGGCTGCTGCATAATGCGGGTCGCAGGCTACAGCGAGTTGATAGGCGTCACGAGCCTCCTCGATACGTGTACTAGCAAGTAGGATGTTGCCGCGGTTCAGGTGAGCCCTCGCGCATCGCGGATCCGCCTGGACGGCAGCTTCATAACATTCCATTGCCTCTTCAGGTCTTCCCTGTTCCTCCAACGCATTACCCTTCTCGATGAGTGCAACCACGGAGGCTCCTGAAGTTACTGGGGCGCTGTTATTGCTGGCTCCGCTGGTCAGGTTCATGGTCGTGTCCCGATCGGTCAGTTTGTCAAGCTGAGAACAATGGCGGCAGAGAATGTGCGAAGGTGACGCCTGTCACGGATGCAGAATTACTCTGATCGAACCGACCCGATTTCCTCGGTTGCAGACTACCTAACCGTACGTTTTGGCACCGAGCCGGTCAAGTGCGATTGTCCCAAAGTCTCAACTGGACCGAAAATCGACCAGCAGCTCACTCCCCTTCTTGACGTCGACGGCGGCATCAGCTCGGTGTTACTGCCGGAAATGGCGGAGGAGTTGCGGTCGACAACGACCCTCTCAAAGACCGCCTAGGTAGTCACGCTTGCCGACCTGGCTCTGGAGGATCCGCTGGATAGGCAGCGTTTGAAGCCGGCGCAATCCGGCGATCAGTGACCGTTGGGTTTTTGTACCCAGAATTGGTACATTTCGACGAAGGTATCCGGATTGTCGGCTTCAAAGCGCGCCCAGTTACGCAAATTGGTGCATGACGGGTCGTCGGTAAACCGTGCGCGGTACTGGTGAAGCACCTGGAGATCCAAC
Source organism: uncultured Gammaproteobacteria bacterium (assembly GCA_963787695.1). GTDB lineage: Bacteria > Pseudomonadota > Gammaproteobacteria > Steroidobacterales > Steroidobacteraceae > Bog-1198. The sequence goes on along the minus strand of CAWBDX010000002.1, from coordinate 1,004,653 downwards.
TCGAAGCCCATGAAGTGGAGCCCTAACTCAGCTAGAAACGACTCGATCTGAGCTAACGTTAGGCGATGCTCCTGCATATGGAAAAGCAGATCGCGACAATTGCTCATCGAATAGAAGTCCGGCATCTCGCTCAACCATTGCAGTTCAACGCTCATGTCCTTGGCGATCAGGTCTTGCCGAAACCGACGAATGTCATCAGGTGCGCTTGAATAACCGTGAGCCGCAATAAATTCACGCGCCTTGACCACGTGTCTGCGCGCTAGTTCGCTGTAGAAACCCAAGCCCATGAAACCTCCGGGCCGCAATCGGGAAAGCAAGATTCGCCAACCAGCAAAGGGGTCGGCCAGATGATGCAGCACGCCAACCGACTCGATAATATCGAAGGTCCGCACAATGTCACCAAGCTTGAGAATATCGCCTTGCGCATACTCAATGTTCGTTATGCCGAGTTCCCGCGTCTTTCGTTTGGCATAGCTGATGCTGCTCAGACTCAGGTCTATCGCCAGAACACGAATACCGCGAAATCGCTGAGCAGTAAAAATCGAATGCATGCCGGTGCCGCATCCGGCGATAAGAGCCTCCGGTGCACTGTCATCAGGCATTGGAGTAAAGGCTGCAAATGGCAGCGAGCGCCGCAATTCGTCATTGAAGCGAAGAGCCTGTTCTCGTATAGGCATTTTCACCCAGCGCGGGTAGGGATTCTCTTCATACTGACTCCGCACTTCTTCGGAGACTCCCGCGGTGATCGGCGTCAGGCATTCGATGCCTGAGCGCAGCGCCTGCTCTTCGAGCGGTTCGCGAATCTGTTGGCGCAGAACCTGGTCAACCGGACGGGGCTGATTCGTCGCAAGAAGCCGGCTTGCGTCGCATAGAGTATTGAGGGGGACATATGCAGCAACGGCAACCACGAGAAATGGCGGTATCACTGCGTTTGCGTCTAGTAGCGCTTGTAGCCTTGTGCGGCAGGCAGCTGCCGCGCTGCGTTCCCCGTCGCGGCAATCAAATATGTATTCGTTCAGGAAGCATTGTCGAGAGAGTGAGGCAAAGAATTGCAGCGCCGCGATCTCTAAATCGTCCGGCGCCTGGTTGTTCGATGCGATTTCCAGCAGCGCGTGACGTGCGCAGGTTAAGAAGCGCTCAAATTCGAGCGTAGTCACTGGTGTCGTTTCCAACACTGCGTGGAGCAATGTGTCCGTTGCAAGAGCCGTGACGCCGGTACCACCGAATAAGGCTACTTTTGGCAAGCGCGCCGGCCATGATCCGTTGGCCAAGCGCACGCAACTCGCGATCCTCTGGTCGAGCACGATTAGACTGAGTGCCGGCCAGCAAAGCGTGTTCGGCATTCCCCATGCTTCGATGATGGCGGTCGCGAGTGCTGCGCGGATCTGTGGGTCGTTAGTCGCAAACCTTGCGCGCCCAACGCAGTTGGCGAAGGCCGACTTTATCCTCGAATCTGGCCTAATTTCCAAAGCACGGCGCAGACTTTTGATGGCGTCCTCAAGCCGCCCCTGAGCGGTTGCAAGTAAGCCCAGATTGAAATGGACTTCGGCGTAGCCTGGATTGATTATCAGCGCGCGCTCGTAGCTCTCGACCGCCTCGGCGGTGCGACCTAGACTGTCAAGTGCATTTGCCATCGCCACGAACGCGTCTGCAAAGTCAGGCCTGATTGCAATCGCTACTTGGTAATTGCCCAATGCTAGCTCCAATTCGCCGGCGCGAGAGTTTAGGTTGCCCAAATTGAAGTGGGCTGCTGCATAGCGCGGGTCGCAGGTTATTGAAAGTTGGTAGGCGCGGCGAGCCTCATCGAACTGGCCACCTGCGAGGATGTTGCCGCGGTTCATGTGCGCTCTCGCGCATAGCGGATCAGCTTGGACCGCAGCATCGTACCGCGCCATGGCCTCGGCAATCTTCCCGTGTTCCTCAAGCGCATTCCCTTCATCGATCAACGCGACTGCGGAGTTCCTCGTTGCGATTCGCGTGCTTTCGTCAACTTGCGGGGTCGCTTGGTCATCGCGCGTATTCTCGATTTCTCTCATCCGTAGTCCTTTGAGGTTGCCTCGCTCATTGCGCTGTGTCGTCAGCGACGCAGGAAACAAATATAGCAGAGGCAGCTCGGGCAGCGATGTGCCGAGCGGCTATCGCAGATGGATCAACGCTCTTCGAACGTCTTACTGGATGCGTCACCAGGCGCTGCCGCGATGCTCACAAGCGCAACGTCGATTTCCGGCATCAGATCTGAGACAGGTTGGTGGATATGCCAAAAGTACTCGTGATCTGCGCCTGACTGAGACCCGTGCTGGCCATATGCTCCCTCGGAGCGACATCAGCGACGACCGAAGCGTCAACCGTTTGTCATAGTGTAGAACGACCCTTTTAGTGAGAATCCCATCACAGCAGCGCTTTTCCATGCCCATAGAGTTGCAAAGGCTCGATTTAGCTACGAAGGAAGGACTGCAAATGGGCAACTATCTGATTGACGTTAAATTGGCTGATTTCCGGTATCGCCTGCAAGCACGGCATCTAGTCCGCTCAGGCCTGATCTTATCGCTCACCGTAGTGACTGCCCCCGCTGGAGCCGACAATGGTCCGCTCTATGTGGCACCAGGCCCTTCCAGCTTGATTTCTCCGGACGTTATTAAAGGCAATCAAGACCAACTAGGGGGCAAGGGCAGAAAACTAGGCGACCTCATTGGCAGTTCGTTGAGATCGCCAACCAGCCACGCAACTGATTTGGTCGTAACGACCAAGTGCGGGCACTACCTATCGGCGATCATTACCTATGCAGATGGGTCGGCCAAAACATTGAACTTGAGCAATGCCCCGGCGAGTCAAACCGACATGGATAAGGCGAAGGCTGCAATCCCGATGTTGCGCATCGTTGATATACCGGGATGCAGCGATTAACCTTATCGCGCGACCGCAAAGCAGCGCTCTTCGACTACTTGCGAGCGTGTCGATACTCTGGTATCGCAAACAGACCCGCATACAACATTCCGAAGACGAATAGCATCCAGGACGTCAATTGGTCAGCAAGGTGCTTTTCAGCAAAAAGAAATTTGACGCGTGCGGTGATGACAACGAAGAAGAATGCGAACAGTAGATAGCTAATTATTCTCCGCGGTCCCGCAGGTACCGCAAAGGGAATCGAAGTGCCTACGTTCCCCCTTCGAATACTGAAAATTGTTCGCCGCGCGAACCATGTCCAAATCACAGTAATCCAAATAACCGCACCGATCCCGATCAGAGCCGCGGCAAACCTCGCTTGATTCAACGGTGCGAACATGAACAAACTGATCCAGCCGCATCCGACCAGAACGAGTATCCAGCCCGCCAAGCGCTCAATCGCTGTGGAATTGGCCTTCGCTCTGCTTGAATGTAATGGTCGCAGTTTCGGCAGGAAATTGCCAATGACCACCAGCATGAAGCCAATCGTTAGGCCGATAGCGCGCTTGGCGATGGCTGAGTCGATGACCCCCATTTTGTAGGCCAGTCCGAAGAACATCGCGATGAGAGTAACGCCTAAAAAACCGGCTACGGCGGAACAAATGGGGCGCACGGAACAAGCTCGCACGTTCATAGAGTCAATAACCTCACAGTCCCAACGGTTTAGGCTTCGCATGCTTGCTCTGCTGCAGCTTCCATCCGAAAGCTTGCGTGAAACTCAGGAGAGCATCTTCCAGAACAGACATTTGTAGTTCGTAAACAACCGACTTGCCAAGCTTTTCCGAAGTGATAAGGCCCGCTTCGCGTAGAACCGCGAAATGCGCCGACATGGTGGGCTTGGATACTTCGAAACAATCGGCCAACTCACCCGCACTCATCGGACGTTTCCTCAGCAATTCAAGCACCCGCGAGGCGTCGGGTCGGAGAGGGCTTTGAAGATCATATTCATTGTTTGATAGTTAGCCAAATATCGAAATGAATCAAGCGCGTCTTATTTGGGCGGGTGCGGCCATGGCCGTGGGCGCCGCAACGCCAGATCCCTGGGCAGCCCCATCGCCCGCTATCGGCTTACTGAGTACGCTCGATCAGTGCGAGATCCGAGTTCACCTGTATCCGATCGAATACGATCTCAGAGCCGGAGGCTGAGATGTCGAAGTCTCGAGTTGCGAAGTCCGCTGGAAGCTCGGCGAGTACGCGTTGGGTGCCCGTGGGAAGATCGAGCAGACAAAAGTTCTTGTGGCCTATTTCACCGCTGAGAACCAGAAGCGTCTGCGAATCCCGAAAAAATGCGACGCGGCGTGCGCCGCGCGTCAGCATCACGCTCGGCAGCGGATACGGCCGGCCATCCGCTGCGGCAGCTCTTAATGGAAAAGTGGTTCCAACGTCCGCACCCGAATAAACCAGGAACCGACCGTCGGGCGACCAGACCGGATCAATGGAATACTCCGACACCATAGGGAGCGGCGCGTCGCCATTCAAGAAGATTCGGGTAAGACGCGGCTCGCCATCGCGGATGACCGCAGACACGATCGATTGCTCATCTGGCGCCCAGCCCGGATTGCCACGCAATGCGAGCGAATCGGTGACGACTCTAATATGGGACCCATCATTGTCCACTATGTACAGCAGCGTTCTGCCGCCGTCGGCAACCGAGAAAGCGATGCGTTTTCCGCTGGGTGCAATGGCCGGCCCTCCAACAATGCGCGAGTGCGCGCCGCTGCTCCAAATCTCGCGCGTGGAGCTGTTCGTCAATGAGCGTATGCTCTGCCTATCGCCTTGCCAGGATACGTACAAAAAAAAGTGCGCGCCCAGCCGCGGTGTGGCGCTGTTCGCTGAAATTAGCGAAAGGGCGCCAGCAGCGGGCGCAGCGGCGCGATCCTCCGTGAGCGACATGCGCCAAAGACTGGTGCGGGCATTGGCAATCGTCGCGACCAGACGAGCGCCCCCGGCGCTTGCAGCAAGCGACGTATAGCTTTCGAGCCCAGAACTGATGCGGTGTGGAATGCGCCGCTCTACGTCCACGGCATACATCCATGGTCCTGACCCATCGACATCGGTCGCAAGGTAGATGAGTGTGCGCCGATCGAGCATGACTGGAAATGCATATGTGCGCATTCTGCTTTGTTATTCGTTCGAGCCCTGCGCCGGAGGGTCGTATTCGCCAGATATCCCAGTCGTCGGGCGGCATTCCACGAACGAAATAAATGAAATTATCGTCAGGAGACCACATCGGAAAGTGGCAGTGTACCCCCGCTGGCGCCACATAAATCCGACGGTCCCCGCGGTCGTCGAGCTCTCCAGACTCCCGCACGAACAACGGGTCCCCCGGTGCGGTTGTGTGGTATACGAGCCGCTTGCCATCGCGGGACCAATCGAACTCGCCGGCCTCCCGCAGATATGGGCGCAGTGGACCGCCAGTCGCCGGTACGGCCAAAATACTCACGTCGCCGGGCTGCGAACCATCCGCTCGTCTGTTCCAGATGGTGACGAGCAACGAGTCCGCCGAGAAACCGAGCGTGCGGATTGATGGATTTACCAGGTCGCGCACTTCGCCATGCGTCAAATCGCGGTAAGTGCCGCTGCCTATGTTGCTCACCCAAGCGTCGATTTGCCCGTCTCGGTCCCCGACAAATGCCACCAATTTCCCATCGCGAGAGATTGTCGCCGCCTGCTCGGTTCCCGGGAAGTCCAACAGGCGAGTGAATTTGGTGTGCGCAAGAGGGTTACGCCAAAAGTAGTCCGCCTCGGCAGCAAACCAGACGAGCGCGGCCGCCACCACCATGATACCGGCTGCGATTCCCAATCGCATCGATCGGGTTGCAAGGCGGTGACGCGGAGCCCTGCGCAAACTGTCCTCGACAGTTTGCAAGCTTTGCCCGGGGGGTTCTCCACTCGGACTTTCCTGTGCGAGTCGCGCTCGCCGACTTGTCCACCACGCGTCAAGCTCCGAGCGGTATGCAAAAACCGATCCCAGCTTGTCGTGCAAATGACGGTGCACCGGCATTGATTCGCGCCTTTCCCAGCGCTGCACGGTGCTGACATCGCGCTTCAGATACGACGCGATCTTTTTCCACGAGTCGAGCCGGCCCTCCGGTTGGCCTGGAGCGGATGCGCCGTTTGAGCTGTTCTCCCGGTCCAAAGGGCGCTCTCCATTTCATCCCAGATGAGGGCCGAAGATTCTTGCATCAATTCCAGGGAGCGGCAAACCGCGGTACTGTGCGGTATTCGCTCAAGGTTGTGTGGTGTCGCGCCTTGGAGCTGCTCTGAACCATATGAAGGTCAAAGTCGGCATCAGCCGCAGACATTGGGAGCCGCGTGATGGGAACGCCATCTAGCAGCAGGTTTTGCGCGAAAAGCGCGGAGCCCGGGCGGGATCCCTGTTGTCCCTATTTCGGCGGAATCTGTTTGCTGATGCCGTTTTCCTGCTGATTAAGTACGTTCTGCTCGGACTTGGTGATGTGACCGCCATTTTGGCTGGCCATATCCCGCTCTTCCTGTCGAACCTGGTGGTCTTCCTTGTGCAGCGACGATGCTTGACTCTTGGTCAGTGTGCCGTTTTTGACATCGTTATGAATACGCTTGTTTTGATTATTGAGGCGATTGTTCACCTGCTCGCGCCGTGGGTGGTGTTTCTGCCAGGTGGTGTCAGCCGAAGCGGTCCCGGCAACTGCGGTCAGCACAGCAAGCAAGGCTCCAACAACGAGAGATCGTCTTACTGAAATTGACATAAGAAACCTCCGATCGAGTGCTTAAAGAGTGTTCAGACTTAGGGCCATGACGGCTAGTCTTGGATACAAAACGTCTGAGTTCGCGAATCAGCTTCGAGGATTACGAAAGGTTAATGTAAGAACTCCGGAGGTGCGGTTTTGTCCCGAACCCGCCGCGCATCAGTGCGCTCTAGTTGGCCCTGAAAATCCTGATTATCTTCAGATTTGCCAAATCAAAGACGGCCAATAGAGGTTTGCCCCTTCCGGTGAGAGGTATGGTGTCCAATTCGTCTGAACTGAATCCCGCTGCTCGAATACGTTCCTTGAGTTGTTTTTTCTGGCTGGGCGCGAAATAGGCAACATCGTCCACTTTTTTGAGCTGCGCTCGAAGCGATGGTAATCCTTGCTCCCAAGGCTTGAAGTATCTCGGCATAGAGATCACATCGTCTCCGCCCGTGATGGCGGCGGAAAGCATTTTCTGGCGCTCTTCCGGATCCGATGGCAGCGGCGCCCAAATCCAGCGTGGCAGGCTGTACCAATGGGGTGCAAATTTGGGATTCTGCTGGCGCGCGAGTTCCGATTCTTGCGAGTCGATATCGTAGGCCTGCACCATCTGCAGCACGTTTTCAGAAAAGGCGTAATACAGCGGCCGTCCGGTCCACAGCTGTGCGGAGCCGTAAACCAAGGCACAAACTTGCACGAAGACGATTATCCCGATGTCGCGAGTCAACTCACGACGGGACTTATTCTTGCTGGCGATGACGAACGTCAAGAGCGGACCGATTACGAGATCAACACCTATCAGCACCGCGACCACAGTGGCCGCGTCCGCCAGACGCCAACCCGGCCAGCGATACCACCCAATATAGAGCGACCCTAGGATCAGCGTCAGTGCGCTGGCGCTGCCGAGCAAGTGCAATGAGAAGGCTTTGAGTCGGAACTTCATGTGGCAATTTTGCAAAACGGGGCGCTAGTTTGCCAGCCACTGGTGGTGAAAATTGCAAACGCCGTCACAATGCTGGTCATCGTCAAATGCATGCGCCATTTTTGCGCGGTGTCACCGTTCTGCTGGAGTTTGCCCGCTCGCAAAGTTCACGATGGCCTGCGCCTGCACGTCCAAGGAATCGACGAAGGGCACGGTAATGCCGGCGGCGATCACCGAGAGTTCGCTGCAGCCGACCAGCAACACATCGGCTTGCTTGGCGAGCTCAAGCGCGATTCGCGCCGAGCGCCGCTTGGGTTTCCGCTCCCGTTTCGCCGCATTTCACCGCCTTGATCAGCGACATGACTTCGTCTTGCCGGGCCGGATGGACGACGGCGATGCCGTGGCCGAGAATGCCTTCGCGTAAAGCTCCGTATGCGAGCACCGCGGAGGATGCCAGCAATCCGACACGCGCGACGCGCCGCGAGCCGCGATCTGATCGACGGTCAGCTGCACCATATCGAGCAGCGGGATGCTGACCGCGCGCCGAATCGAATGCGCATAGGCGTGTGCCGTGTTGCAGGGAATCGCCAGCGCCTCGGCCCCCGCGCGCTGCAGGTTCTGCGGCGATGCGGATCAGTTCGGGCGTGGGGTCGGCGCCCGTACCGCTCGATCAAGTGCGCAATGCGCGACGGGAATCTTCGGATTGCTCTCCACGATCAGATGGATGTGGTCCTGATCGCCGCTGCGCCGGCGTCTTTGCCAGCACCCGGCGCATGAGGTCCAAGGTGGCCTCCGGGCCCATCCCGCCGATGATCCCGACGACGCGATGCATCGATTTCAATTCAGGCTGCTTGGACTGGCGCGCCCGGCCAAAACCAAAGTCATCGACATAGCCGAACAGCCCCACGCTGCCGCCGGTATGGATGAAGACGATGTTTTGCCCCTTCTTGAACAAACCCTTGCGGATCAAGATCCAAAAAGCCCGCCATGCCTTTGCCGGTGTAGACGGGATCGAGCAAGATTCCTTCGAGCCGCGCGAGCGTTTGGATGGCATCGAGGGATCCGGGTGTGGAGAATCCGTATCCCTTGCCGACATAGTCGCAGTTCGCGACGACATCTTCGCGCCGCACCGCGCCGGGCGTCCCGCAGAGATCCGCGGTGGCGCAGGCGAGCTTGAAGACGTTCTCCTCTTGGCCGTCGCGGGGCGCGCGCACGCCGATCCCCAACAACGGCACGCCGGAGCGGATGCCGGCGAGTCCGGCAATCAATCCCGCCTGCGTTCCCGCGCTGCCGGTCGCGTGCACCACATGATCGATGCGCAGCCCCAAATCATTGGCCTGCCCGATGAGTTCCATGGCGGCATTCACGTAGCCGAGCGCGCCGGTGGGATTCGATCCCCCGCCCGGAATGAGATAAGGCTTGCGGCCTTCGCTTTTGAATCTTGCGGCGACTTTGGCGAGTTCGCCATTCATATCCGGATTGGCCGCGCAACGCTCGACGCTCGCGCCATGCAGATGGTCCAGCAGCACATTGCCGCTTTCGTGTGTAATCGTGGTCCGTCTTGCCGGTTCGATCCTCGAGCAGAATGTGGCAATCGATGCGCATTTTTGCGGCGCATGCCGCGGTTTGGCGCGCGTGATTGGATTGCGTCGCGCCCTGCGTCAGAACGATGTCCGCACCTTGATCGCGGCCTCAGCCAGCAGGAACTCGAGCTTGCGCGTCTTGTTGCCGCCGGTGGACATGCCGGTGCAATCGTCGCGCTTGATCCAAATTTCCGGCCCATTGAGCGCGCGTGCTCAAATTGGGCATGTATTCGAGCGGTGTCGGCAGATGGGCGAAGCGAATGCGCGGGAAACGTGCAAGATTCATTATTTACTCACGTTAAAGAATGGCATGTGGGCCGGCCAAGACATTCTGCGGCAATTCGCCAAGAAAACAAAAATAGAGAGTTTGCGCCGCTGGGTATTCATTGACGCCACCCTTTAGGTTTTGTTTACTTGGGCGGCATTTACGGCAACTCTACTGGTATGGCCGCGGCCGCGAGGAATTTCATGTTCAAAGCAATTCTAGTCGAGAAAGATGCGCAATCCTACCGCGCCGGCGTCCAGTCTCTCGATGAGGCGCAGTTGCCGGCGGGCGATGTCACGGTGCGCGTCGAGTATTCGACCCTCAACTACAAGGACGCACTGGCCATCACCGGCAAAGGACCGGTGGTGCGCCAGTTTCCCATGGTGCCTGGAATCGACTTCGCCGGTACGGTCGAGGGTTCGAGCAACTCGTCCTTATAAGAACGGCGACAAGGTTCTGCTGAATGGCTGGGGAGTCGGTGAAAGCCATTGGGGCGGGCTCGCGCAGCTGCGCGCGGTCAAGGCGGACTGGCTGATTCCGCTGCCGAGCGCATTCACCGCGCGACAGGCGATGGCCGTCGGTACCGCCGGCTACACGGCCATGCTGAGTGTCATGGCTTTGGAGCGGCATGGCATCACGCCCGGCGAGCGGCGAGATTCTGGTGACCGGGGCGGCGGGCGGCGTGGGCAGCGTTGCGGTGGCCTTGCTGTCCAAACTGGGGTTTCGGGTTGCCGCGATGACCGGCCGGCCGGCCGAAGCGGATTTTCTGAGGCAGCTGGGCGCGGCAGAGATCCTGGATCGCGCGCCTATAGCGGCGCGCGGCAAGCCGCTGGCCAAAGAGCGCTGGGCCGCCGCGATCGACGTGGTCGGCAGCCATACCTTGGCGAATGTCTGCGCGTCGCTGCGCTATGGCGGTGTGGTCGCTGCCTGCGGCTTGGCCGGCGGGCATGGATTTTCCCGCCACGGTCGCGCCGTTCATCTTGCGCGGCATTACCTTGGCGGGCATCGACAGTGTCATGCGTCCGCGGCACGACCGGTGGAAGCCTGGCGGCGACTGAGCTCGGGATCTGGAGATCAAAAACTGGATCTGCTGGCGCAGGAGATTTCGCTGGCGCAGGCGTTGCGAGCGCGCCGGCTCGCTTCTGGAAGGCCAGATTCGCGGCCGAGATAATCGTGACGTCAACGCTAAGCAACCGGGGCGGCACTGTCCGGCGCCGTCCGCGGACACTGTCCGCGGACACCGTACGCACTGGCATAAAATAATAAAACGTGTACAAACAACGAGTTACGCCGCCGCTAGGCGCTGGCATGGCCTTGCTTTGTCTTAGCGGCATGTAGCGCTGTTCATCGGCGTTGGTTGCATTGGCTTTGGCGGCCCAGGTTCGCCGGCGGCCAACGATTTGAAGGCAGTTTTACGAGCTCGCGCTGACCCGGGACACCACGCTGCAAGCCGCGCATTTCCAGCGCGACGCGTTGGTCGAAGCTCGGCCGCAGGCGATTGCGCAGTGGCTGCCGCAGATCTCGGCGAACGCCTCCGCCACGCGTGAAAAGGCCGGCTTCGACTCCGGACCGGCGCTTGGAAGCCAGGCCGCCGATTGCGCGATCAGCTCCACCGCGAGCACGCAACACTGCTACGGCACGGTTCACAGCCTGGGACTCAACATGTCGCAAACGCTGTGGAGTTTCCAGTCCTTCAGCCAGCTGAAGGAAGCGAATTTCCAGGTCGCCGCGGCCGAGGCCAATTTCCAGGGCGCGCAGCAGAGTCTGCTGCTGCGGGTGGCGCAGGCCTACTTCGGCATCCTGTCCGCCGCTGATCAGCTCGCCACCAACGCTGCGAGCGCGAAGCGTTCAGCACCCTGCTCAACCAGGCCAAGTCGCGCGAGCAGACCGGCGTCGGCCCGCGCAGCGACGTGGACCAAGCACAAGCTTTTTACGATGCGACGGAACAAACCGTCATCGATGCGCGCAATGCGCTGGATGATGCAAATCTTGCCCTGAGCCGAGATCGTCGGCCAGCACGTCGACGACGTCGCTCCGCTGCGCGAGGACATTCCCTTGCTGGCTCCCGAGCCGGCCACCGCGGATGACTGGGTGGCGTCGGCGCGGCAGGATAATTTCGATGTGCGCACCGCGCAGCTCAATATGGAAGCGGCATCGCGGGATATCTCGGTGCAGCGCGGCCGGGGCCTGCCGACGATTTCGCTGACCGGTTCCGGATCCAAGATCACGCAGGATGAGGTGCTCGGCGGCAATCAAACCTGGATACCATCGGCGTGTCGTTCAGCTGGCCGCTGTTCCAGGGCGGCGCGGTCGCCTCGGCGGTGCGTCAATCCCGCGCGCTGTTTCGCGAGGCCGCAAGCCAACTACGAGGCGGCGCAAGCGCAATACCGAGACGCAAACGCGCGCCGCGTTTCGCGGCATCGTCACCGGCATTCAACGCATCGGCGCGGCGCGCCGCGCGGTGGACTCCGGGCAGCGCGCGGTCGAGGCCATGCGGCGCAATGTCGAATTCGGCACGGGCACCGAATTCGAACTGCTGGATGCGCAAAACAACTACTACACGGCGCGGCGCGCTTACGCCCAGGCGCGCTATGATTATCTGACCAATGTGCTCACCCTCAAGCAACAGGCCGGTCGGTTGACCGAGCAGGATCTGGTCGCCATCGACAATCTTCTCATCGAGAAACCCGCATGAGCATGCGGCTACTACCCAAGGAACCCATCATGCTTCGCGATACATCCGCTCAGGATCGCGTGATCGAACCGAAAAATCCTCTCAAGCGCCACCGCAAGACTCATCGTCGGCCGGCGCGATCGCCGCGGTCCTGCTCATTGCCTTGATCGTGGTCTTGATGCGCTATTCCGGCGCGGGAGTTTCGGTCGACCGCTCGCGAGTGTCGATCGCAACGCGTGGAGCGCGGCAATTTCGTGCGCGACATCGCGGCGGACGGCCAGGTCGTGGCCGCGGTCAGCCCCACTCTGTATGCCAATGCCTTGGGCACCGTCACGCTCAAAGTGCATGCGGGCGACACGGTGACCAAGGGTCAGGTGCTGGCCGTCGTCGACAGTCCCGGACTTGACCGCCAAGCTCTCGCAGGAAGAGGCGACCTTGGCGAGTCTGCGCCTCGACTGGCAGCGCGCAACGCTCGATGCCGAGCACAAGCTCTCGCAGCTGCGCGACGCCTATAACCAGGCCGAGGTCGATCAGAAGACCGCGCAGCGCGAGCGCGATCGCAGCCGCAAGGCCTACGAACTCGGCTCCTACTCGGAATTGCAGGCGCTGAAGGCGGAGGACGCGCTTGGAGAAAGCGCAGTTCGCCTTTCGAGCAGGCGAAGAGCAACTACGAGTCGCAGCCGAAGCAAAATCACTTCGATATCGACAGCAAAAAGGCGCTGTTCGATCGCCAGCAATTCATGGTGAGCGACCTGCAGCGCCAGGTCGACGGCTTGAATGTAAAGTCGCCGGTCGACGGCCAGGTGGGCCAGGTGCAAGTCGCCGACCGCGCCAGCGTCGCCAAAGGATGCGCCGTTGCTCACGGTTGTCGATCTGTCGGCGCTCGAAGTCGAGATCAAAGTCACCGAGAGCCTGGCGCGCGATTTGCGTCCCGGCATGACGGCCGATCTTGGAAGGCGGCGGCCATCACTGGCAGGGCGTGTCAGCGGCGTGTCGCCCGAGGTCGTGGCGGGTCAAGTCACCGCTCGGCTTGCGCTTCGGCGCGGAGAAGCCGGCCGGCCTGCGGCAAAGCCAGCGCCTGTCGGTTCGCATTTTCATCGACCGGCGCGACAACGTGCTGATGGTCGATCGCGGCTCCTTCGTGGATCAGGAAGGCGGCGGCTTCGCCTATGTCGTCCACGGCAATATTGCCGAGCGCACGCCCGGTGCAGCTCGGGCGCCGCCAGCATCGCCAAGGTCGAGATCCTCGACGGACTTGGCCGTCGGCGATCAAATCGTCATCTCCGGCACCGATGCATTCAACGGCGCGCAGCGCGTCATCCTGAGTCACTGAATTCGAATCAACCAGCCCAGTGAGGCCACACCATGCTTAAAATGACTCACCTTTCCAAAGCGTATCGCACCGAAGTCGTCGAGACTTATGCGCTGCGGGACTTCTCGATCCATGTGCGCGAAGGCGAGTTCGTCGCGGTCACCGGACCCTCGGGTTCGGGGAAGACCACCTTCCTGACGATCGCGGGACTGCTCGAGGAATTCAGCGGCGGCGAGTATCAGCTGGATGGCGCCAATGTGCGCGGCCTGAACGACAATCAGCGCTCGCGGCTGCGCAATGAAAAAATCGGCTTCATCTTTCAGGCCTTCAATCTGATTCGCCGACCTGAACGTGCAGGACAACATCGATGTGCCGCTGCGCTATCGGGGATTCAATGCCGCCGAAAGGCGCCGCCGCATCCAGGAATCGCTGGGCCGCGTGGGCCTGTCGGCGCGCGCCCGGCACTATCCGGCGGAACTCTCGGGCGGGCAGCAGCAGCGCGTGGCGATCGCGCGCGCGCTGGCGGGGTCGCCGCGGCTGCTGCTGGCGGATGAACCCACCGGCAATCTCGATACGCAGATGGCGCGCGGCGTCCTGGATCTGCTCGAGGAGCTGCATCGCGACGGCGCCACCATCGTGATGGTGACGCACGATCCGGAGCTGGCGGTGCGCGCGCAGCGCGAGGTGCATATCGTCGATGGTCAAGTGGTCGATCTGGCCGCGCCAGCCGCGCCTGGTCGCCGCGGCGAACGCGCAACACATAGGAGGCTATCGTGTTCAACTACTATCTCGGTCTGGCGCTGCGCAGTCTCAAGCGCAACATCGTGCTCACCGTGCTGATGATTGCCGCCATCGGCGTCGGCATCGGCGCATCCATGACGACGCTGACCGTGTTTCGCGCCATGGACAACGATCCCATCCCGCGAGAAGTCGCGGCAACTGTTCGCCGTACAGATCGACAATTGGGGACCCGAAGCAAAAGCGATCGATCTCCGGCGACAAGGACAATCTGCAGGCGCAGATCAGCTATATCGATGCGATGGGTCTGATGAACGCGCACGCGGCCCACCGGCAGTCCGCGATGTACGAACACGGGTGCGGCCCTGACCCCGTCGAATCCCGACCTGCTGCCTTTTCAAGTGCAGATCCGCGCAGCCTATGCGGATTTCTTTGCCATGTTCGACACGCCGTTTCATGATGGGCGGCCCCGTGGACGCGCGGCTGACGATGAGCGATCACGCCGATGTCGTCGTGATGTCGCGCGAACTCAACGACAAAGTATTCGGCGGCGCGAATTCCGTCGGCAAAACGCATCAATCTCGACAGTCACGAATTTCGCGTGGTCGGCGTCCTGGGCCGTTGGGAGCCGATGCCGAAATTCTACGATCTCAACAACAATGCAGTACGGCAAGAGTGAGGAAGTGTTTCTACCCTTCACGCGCGCCATCGACGGCCAAATGGCCAGCTGGGGCAACAATAATTGTGCCGGCGACGTCGGCCGCGCCGGGATGGGAAGGCCGCCTGCATTCCGAATGCATCTGGCTGCAGTTCTGGGCCGAGCTGCCCACGCGCCGCGGACGTCGAGCGCTACCGCGCGTTCTTGAACAACTATGCGGCGGAACAGCGGCGCATCGGCCGCTTTCACTGGCCGCCGCAACACGCGGATACGCGATGTGCGCGAGTGGCTGGTCTATCGAGCACGCGGTTACCGAATGAGGTGCGGATTCTTGGTGCTGGTGTCGTTCAGCTTTCTGCTGGTGTGCCTGCTCAACGCCATGGGACTGATGCTGGCGAAAATCATGGGGCGCGCCGGCGACATCGGCGTGCGGCGCGCGCTTGGCGCCAGTCGGCGCGCCATTTTCGCACAATGTCTGATCGAAGCCGGCGTCGTCGGGCTTGCGGGCGGACTGCTGGGCCTGGCGCTGACGGCGCTAGGTCTTCTGGGTCTGCGTGCGCTGTTGTCGGAGGAAGTGAGCCGCCTCACCCATTTCAGCCCCGCGGATATCGCAATCGCGGTGACGCTCGCGGTGGTGGCAACCACGCTTGCGGGGCTCTATCCCACCTGGCGCGCCGCGCAGGTTCAACCGGCGTGGCAGCTCAAAGCTCAGTAGGAGGAACCATCATGGAATTTCGTCCCATTCTTTCCGCCATGCGCCGCAACAAGGTCGGCGCCATCCTGATCGCCGTGCAAATGGCGATCACGCTCGCAATCCTCTGCAATGCGCTGTTCATCATGCGAGCAGCGCGTTGCCTCGAGCAAACGGCCCACCGGCGCGGACGAGGCCAATGTCGTTCGTGCATCGACAATCAGTGGGTGGGCAATCCGCCCGATCTCGCGGCGCGCTTGCAGGGCGATCTGGCGGCGCTGCGCTCGATGCCCGGACGTATCGGACGCCTATGCGACGCAATTCCTTTCCCTTGAACGACGGCGGCTCGACCGACGGCGTCAACCTGCATCCCGACCAAAAGACGCCGATCGGCGTTGGCCGCGGTGTATTTCGGCGACGAGCATTGCCTGCAGGGATTGGGACTCAAATTGATCGCCGGCCGCAACTTCACTGCCGCTGAAGTCGCGGACAAACTCGGCTACACCGACTTGGTGCAGCCTACAGGCTGTGATCATCATCGCGGGTGCTGGCCGAGAAATTGTTTCCCGAACGCCAATGCGGTTGGGTCAGTCCATCTACGACGAAGCCCGCAATGGCAAGAACTGCCCATCGTCGGCGTCGTCGACAGACTGCAGGTGCCTTGGGTGCAAGCGGGCGGATGGGGCAGCGACATTCAACGACAACTCGATCATCGAGCCTTTCCACCTCGTTATGCCGTATCCGTACTACTACATCGTGCGCGCCAAGCCGGGCCAGTTGGCGGCGCTCATGCAGGCGGCGCAGAAGAACTCTTCGATATCAGCCGCGCCCGGGTGATAGACAAGACTCAGACTCATGGCGGCGCTGCGCGATGAGGCCTACAAAGACGATCGCGGCTTGGTGGTGATTCTGGTCGTGGTTTGCGCTGCGCTTGCTGGCGGTCACGGCATTCGGGATCGTCGGTCTGACCAGCTACTGGGTCGCGCAGCGCCGGCGCCAGATCGGCATTCGCCGCGCACTCGGTGCGACGCGCAACGCCATCATGCGCTACTTTCAAACTGAGAATCTCTTGATCGCGGGCGCGGGCGCCGCCATCGGCGTCGCCTTGGCGGTGGCACTTGAATCTCTGGATGGTGCACTGCCTTTGAAATGGAGCGTCTGCATACCGGCTATGCGCTGGCAGGCGCCGTCGTCGGTGCTGCTGCTGGGCCAAGCCGCGGTGCTGTGGCCGGCGCTGCAGGGCGGCATCCATTCCGCCGGCATTGGCGACGCGCGGTGTGGCCGGCAAACGGGCGGGTGTGATCCGGCACAGCACCCGCTAACATCTCATCATGCGCACGGTACTCGTCATCGATGACAATCCCGCCGGTAGCGCAGGCGCTGTCGCTGCTGTTCGGTTTGCATGACATTCGCACGCTGACCGCGGCCACGCCGCAGAAGGGTCTGGCCACCCTCGCGCGCGAGCGCGTCGATCTGGTCATCGCCGACATGAATTTCAGCGCCGACACGACCTCGGGAGAGGAGGGCGCGGCGCTGTTTCGCGCGCTGCGGGCGCAGCAGCCCGATCTGCCGGTGGTATTGCTCACGGCGTGGACCCATCTGGAATCGGCGGTACAGCTCGTCAAGGCGGGCGCGGCGGATTACATCGGCAAGCCCTGGGACAACGACAAGCTGCTGGCGACGGTCGAGAATCTGCTGGAACTGGCGGAGACGACCCGCGAGCGGCAGCGGCTGCAGGATGAGCAGCGCCGCCGGCGCGAGCGCCTGGCGGAGCAATACGATCTTTGCGGCATTGTGTTCGCCTCGGATGCGATGGAGCGGGTGGTCGAACTCGCCTGCCGCGTGGCGCGTGCCGATGTGCGCGTGCTGATCACGGGCCCGAATGGCGCGGGCAAGGAGCGCATCGCGCAGATCGTGCACGCCAATTCTTCGGTTCGCACCGGGCCCTTCGTCGCGGTCAACTGCGGCGCCATTCCCTCGGAACTGATCGAGGCGGAATTGTTCGGCGCCGAAGCGGGCGCCTTTACCGGAGCCACTCGCGCCCGCACCGGCCGATTCGAGGCGGCGAATGGCGGGACGTTATTCCTGGACGAGATCGGCGATCTGCCGCTTGCCGGACAGGTAAAGCTGCTGCGAGTGCTCGAGACCGGACAATTCGAGATGCTGGGCTCCAGCAAGACCCGCAGCGCGCAAGTGCGGATCGTGAGCGCCACCAATGCCGATCTGCCGGCGCTGATCCGCGAAGGCCGATTTCGCGAAGATCTTTACTACCGGCTCAATGTCATCGACATCGCCGTGCCTGCCGCTGGCGGACCGGCCGGCGGATATTCTGCCGCTGGCCCGCCATTTTCTCGGGCGCAGGCTGCAATTGAGCGAGGATGCTGCGGCCGCCCTGCAGGCGCACGACTGGCCGGGCAATGTGCGCGAGCTGCGCAATTCCATCGAACGCGCCAAGCTGCTGGCGCGCGACAACATCGTGACCGCGGCCGACTTGAATCTGCCGCCGCGCACTCGCGCGCGCGCCGCGCGAAGCCGAGCACTTCAGCCGCGAGGTGCTGGAGGCCAGCCTTGCGCGAGGCGGGCGGCAACATCAGCCGCGCGGCGCAGAGTCTCGGGCTGTCGCGGCAGGCGCTTGTACCGCCGCTTGGAGCGATTCAATCTGCGCCCGCTCGAGCAGCGCCTGAGCGGTGCGCAATTGAGCCTTAAGAGCGAAGCTTGCGCTGCTGTTGTTCTTGATCGTCGCGGTTGTGGCCGCGGCCAGCGCCTGGGCCGCGCTCTGCGCTCGACAGCGCGCTGCTAGCGTGGTTTGCTGGTCATCGCTGCTGCGCTGCTTCCCGTGCTGTGGCTGGCTTCGCGGGTCATGCGGCCGATCCAGCAGTTGCTGCGCGCGCTGTCGGGCACGGTGGCCAGCTACCGCGAGGGCGATTTCAGTTTGTCGCTGGTCGCCGACCGCGACGATGAACTCGGCGATTTGATGACGGCGCACAACGAGCTGGCGGCGGCGCTGCGCGAGCAACGCGCGCACCTGGTACAACGAGAACTGCTGCTGGATACGGTGATGCAGAATTCGCCGGTGGCGTTGGTGCTGGTCGATGCCAACGAACGCATCGCCTATGCCAACATCGCCGCCGCGGCACCTGTTGAGCGAGGGACGCAGCCTGCAGGGCTTGCAATTTCCGGACGCGCTGCGGCACGCGCCGGCGGCATTGCAAGGCGCCGCGGCCGAACAAGGCGACACGCTGTTTTCGACCGAAATCGACGGTGTCGAGGAGACGTTTCATTTATCGCAGCGCGCGTTCATTTTGCAGGGACGCACATTCCGGCTGTACCTGCTCAAGCGGCTGACGCGCGAATTGTCGCGACAGGAAGTTTCGACGTGGAAGAAGCTGATCCGGGTCTTGAGCCACGAACTCAACAATTCCTTGGGTCCGCTGTCCTCGCTCGCGCACTCCGGCGCCGAAATCGCGCGGCGCGGGGACTACGCGGCGCTGCCCACGGTGTTCTCGGCGATCGCCGAGCGCGCCGAGCACCTGCATCACTTCGTCAGCGGCTATGCCACCTTCGCCAAACTGCCGGCGCCGCGGGCCGAAAGCGTGCCATGGCAGCAGTTCGTCGCAGATCTCGAGGGGCAGCAGCCGTTTACGCATGCCCGAGCGCTTGCCTGAATTGCCGGGCTGGTTCGATCGCGTGCAAGTCGAGCAGGCGCTGATCAATCTGCTCAAGAACGCCCATGAGGCCGGCGGCGCGGCGGCCGAAGTGGAGCTGTCATCGTCTGCGCCGGCGCGGATCAGCGCATCGAAGTGCGCGATCGAGGCTCCGGGATGAGCCAAACGGTGCTCGCGCAGGCATTGCTGCCGTTCTATTCGACCAAGCGCAGCGGCACGGGATTGGGGCTGGCGCTGGCGCGCGAAATTGCCGAGGCGCACGGCGGCCGCATTCAATTGGCCAATCGCGAAGGCGGCGGCCTCATGCGTCACCATTGGACTTGCCGTGGAGCCCTGCCGCAGCGGATGCTAAAGTTCCCGAATGATGATGGCACCCCGGCTCGCAAACTTTACCTAGAACATGGGAACCATCTATCTCGTTCGCCACGGCCAGGCGGCTTTCGGCACCGATCACTATGATCGGCTGACGCAGACCGGGTTTCGGCAGTCGCGCCTGCTGGGCGGCGTATTTCGCTCTGCGCAATATTCGTTTTGACGCCGTGTTCACCGGCACGCTGCAGCGCCAGACCGAGACCGCGCAGGGAATTTTCGAGGGCCACGCCGACCTGGGACACAACGTCCTTCAAGAAGCGCTTTCCTGGTCTCGATGAATACAAGCCTGAAGCCATCATGATGGCGCTCACCGGCGAACTCCCGGTGCCCGCGGCGGCGGCGCGCAGCGCGATCCGGTCGTGGTGCGCGAGCATTTTCGGCAGCTTCGGGAAGCACTGCTGGCCTGGGCCGAGGATCGCACGCAGCCGGAAGGAATGGCGGCCTTCAGGCGTTCCAGGAGGTCGCGGTGGCGGCGCTGGTTGCGGCGCGCCAGCGCTTTCCGGACGGCAACGTGCTCATGGTCAGTTCCGGCGGACCCATTGCAGCCATGGTCGCCGCCGCCATGCAGGCGCCGCCCGCGAGCGCCATCGAGTTGAATCTGCGGATTCGCAACAGTTCGCTCACCGAATTCGCCGCGACGCCGCGCCGCCATCACCTGGTGAGCTTCAACGGGCTGCCGCACCTGGATACAAATCCCGATCTGACGCTGACGACCTACGCCTGAGGCAAGCGAACGGAAACCAATCGCGCGCTCAATCGAAGTCGGTTGGCAGATCCGGATGCTCGCGGTGATGAAACATGCGCTCGATCTGCGCCGCGGTGGTTCGCCCGAGCGACAGCGGCGGCAAAGCATCGCGCGGGAAAAAAGCCACTTCGCTGGTCTCGTCGCTGGCGCGCGCGGCGCCACCGCTGATCTCGCAGATGAAAAACATTTTGTAGATGGAGTCGATGTGGCGGGGCGGATGACCGCTCCTTTGGTAGTCGCAGACGGCCGCGAGCTTCAGCGCCCGGGCCGTGAATCCCGACTCCTCGGCGATTTCCCTCACGACGCACTCGGCGGCCGATTGATTGACGTCCGCCCAACCGCCGGGCAGGGTCCATTTGCCGTCGCTGATTTCGCGCACCATCAACACGCGGCCGTCGATGAAGGCCGCGCCGCGAACATCCACTTTGGGCGTCGCGTAGCCCTTTTCCTGGCGCAGCAGCTCGAGGATGGATTGTGTGCTCCGCAGCCGAACCCTGCGCCAGCAGCAGCGCCGCCAATTCGCGCAACCGTTCGTAGCGCCGGCGGTCGAAACCATCCGCGGTGAATGCCAGTCCGGTCTGAGCGATGGCCCGCAATTCGCGTGCGATGGGCAGCCAGCTGCGGTTCGTCATCGCAGGCTCAGCGCGGTGCGAAGAATTCGGTGTAAGTCACGATGTCGCTCGTCGTTGAGTTCGACAACATCGACGAGTTCCGTCGGCACCGTGACGCCCGGTGACTTTGGAATAGATGTCCGCGCGCCAGTGCGCCGTGGCTCGCGGCCATTCGACCGATCAGCGACAGCAGCTGATAATTGTTGAGCCGAAACACCTTGACCATCATGGCGAGCCACGGGCGAAACTCGGCCAGATCCTTGGCCCGAATGGCGATCGGCTTATCGGCGCTGGCGCCCTAGGATCTCGTATCGTCCGTCCGGGGCAAATACGCGGCACATGCCGGCAAGATCGCCGCCCACGCGCGCGGCGTGCAGCTGTTGAATCAGCTTCTGCGCAACGATGCGCTCCGCCACTTCAGCTTCTCCCGCGATCAGGCCAGCGCGGCGCGAATTTCACCGCCGATCTGCTCGAATGCCTTGCGCGCATAGGGAATCACGGCTCCCAAACCATAGAAAAGATGAATCATACCCGGATGGCAAGTGTAGGACACTTCAATGTCTGCGCTGTGTCAGGCGCTCGAAATAATTCCGCCCCTCATCGCGCAACGGATCGAATTCGGCGGTATGGATGATGGTTCGCGGCAAGCCGGTCACTTCATCGGCCAGCAGCGGCGAAACCAGCGGATCGGCTGGGGTCCGTGCCTGCGGGCAGGTAATGTTTGAGGTCATGGTCCAGCGTGGCCTGATCGATCAAGATAGCCGCTCGATCAACTCGCGCTTCGATGGCGTCGACGCGGCTGTAATCGAGGATCGGGCAAATCAGCAGCTGCAGCGCCAGCCGCGGGCCGCCGGTTCGCGATCGAGCCTGGCAGGCGCCGCCGCCAACGTGGCGCCGGCCGAATCCCCGCATATGCCGAGGCGCGAGGCATCGATGCCGAAATCCGCGGCGTGATCCGCTGATATAGCTGTACCGCCGCCATTGCGTCCTGCAGCGCGGCGGGAAAGCGGTGTTCGGGAGCCAGTCGATATTCGACCGACACCACGCGGACGCCGCCGGAATGGCTGAGCGCTCGGCGCGATGCAGTCGTGGGTTGCCACGCTGCCGGCGACCAAGCCGCCGCCGTGAAAATAAATGAGCCCCGGCAGTATTTCGGCGGCACTCGACCGGCGAATAAATCCTCACCGCGCAGCGCGCCGTCCGGGCCCGGCAGCGTTCGATCCTCGACGCGGCCGACGGCGACTTCGGCGGACCCGCCGAATTCCATCAGGTCAGCGAGGCCCCTGCGGCGTTCCTCGACCGTGGCGCTGCGCGCATCGGGCGGATTGCCCGCGGCGAGGAGATCCAAGAAGCGCTTGACGCGTGGGTCGAGCGGCATCCGCGCGCCAGGCAAGCTTTCACAAGCGCCAACGCCTGCCGAGTCGCCGCCGGCCATTTTTGAAGGTCCAGGCCGTGATTGGCGAACAACGCCACGGCCAGCCGGTCGATGCCGAAGGCGACGCAGCTGGTATGCGCCAATTCGCCCTTGTCGTCGCGGATGCCCCACACCTGGCCGAAATGTTCGCGGTGATAATTGAAGCTCATGCACGCGGTGGGCGATGCGCCCGGATAATAGGGGATCAACAATTCGAATTTCAGCGCCTGCTGCCGCTGGCTGACGGCCATGACCTGGCCGACCCGGCCGAAAAATGGATCGTTCGCCACGTCGATGGTGTGGGGCAGGCCCAGTTCGGCGGCCAGCAGCGGCGCCTTGGCCATCCATTTCTCGCGAAACTCCACGATTTCGTCCGGCGAGCCGATCCGCACGAATTCGCGCATGCGGAAAGATTGCAGCCGGTCGAGGCTGCAGCGAAGGCTCATGCCTGAACACGTCCGCCTCGATATCGAACTGCAATCCGCCGGGCGGCAGCGTGCCGCGCGCTGCCGCGATGGGATACACGGGATAGCAGGCGGCCGGCGACAGCACCAGATCCGAGGAGGTCAGCGAGGTGGTCCAATCGCCGCCGTTGTCGTAGCGTTCGACGGCCGATCGGATCGATGCCTCCGGAGCCGTGCAGAGCGCAGACGCAACCCAGCAAATTCGGGAAAGCTCTTCAGGTAGCCGGATTTCTCCAGCTGCGTGCGGCTCATCACCGGCGGAAAGCGCATGATTTCCGCTTCAGGGATCGCGCTGCCGGGTGATGTATTGTTCGAGGCGTTCGACCAGATCCACGTACAGCGCGGTGCGCGCATAGACGCCGTCGACACCCATCGGGCCGAAACAGCTGCATCGGCCAGATGCGCGAGCGGGTACTGCGGAGGCGCTGTCGGGCTGACATGGGGCTCAGCCGCTGATCGAGGCCGGCAGCGGCGTCATCAGCGAGGTCGTCGGCGAGATTCGACAGGATGCGGTCGTTGCTGATCATGATGGGCGCGGACAGCACATCGCGCAGCAGCCGGCCGATGGTGAATTCGGTGTCGTTGCGATACCCGGACAGGCCGCAAGCGCGCAGCGAACTCAACACGGTGGTCACCGCCAGTTCCGACACCTGCACCTTGGTCAGGGTGATCATCGCCTGAAATTCCAGGGAGGAGATCGCCTTTTCATCCGACATGATCGACTTCGTAGCTGCGCAGGCTGGCCGCCAGCACGCCGCGCAGCATTGCGCAGATGTCGATACCGCCTGGGTGAAATGCGCGGCGCCGGGCGGCATTTGGCCGTTCGACTGGCGCACCACGTGCCGGATGAACGCCTGCGCCTTGGCCGCAGCGGCGGCGGCGATTCCCGCCCATACCGAGCCCCACAGCAAGTGCGCGAAAGGCACCATGGTCTGCGCGTGAATTCTTTCATAGGGTTCGGGCAGGATCTGTCCGGCCGCGGCGCGCGCGCGCAGCGTGAATCCCTCGCTATGCGTGCCGCGCATACCGAGGGTATCCCACACCTGCAATCGCTCGAGCGTATAGTCGGACTTCAACAGAACCAACAACACCTGATCGTTGCCCGCGGCATCGGCGGCGCGCCGCGCGGTGGTGACGATGCCGTCCGCTTCCACGGCATAGGAAATCACGGTTGCCTTGCGTTCGAGGGTGACCTGCTCGCCGTCGTGCTCGACGGCGGCCTCGCTGGATCGAACATTGCCGCCGGCCTGCCCTTCGGTAGTCGAGGAGGCCATGAGCAACTGCTCCGCGGCGATGCGGCGCAAGAATGCGCTCAAGGGCGGCCGTTGTTCTTGTAGTGGCGCACGATGCACGCCATCTTGATCTGGTGCATGGCGTAAATCAGCCCGGTCGACGAACAGGCCTGGCCGAGGATGTAGCAGACGTCGGCAATTTCCGCGATGGTGGCGCCTTCACCGCCCAAGGCCTGCGGAACCTGGATGCCGAGCAGCCGCTGCTTGCGCAGTTCCGCGAACGCCTCGCTAGGAAAGCGCGCTTCGGCGTCGACCGCTGCCGCGTTGGCGCTTGGCGACTTCGGCGGCCGCACGGGCCCGCGCCGTCAGGTCGCTTTGGCGTAGCATTTATTACCTTATGGGTGCCGGTAGCTCGACGAGTATCCGTTGCCATTCCTGAAACCATCCTTGAAGCTCTGCAGTTCGGCGATTATGCGGGGACTGCCCGGCACCGGACAATAACGCCGCTGCGAATATATCGTCACTTAGTGACGCTCGGCTCAGTTTCCTCGAGACATATGTAAAATCCTTAGGCGTATTACGTATCCTGCGCTACGACGGTATGATCGGCCCTGGTTTCTTCGGGAGAAGCATCGAGTGGATCCGCAGGCGCAGGAGGGGGTGAAAGAGCAGCTGATCGGGCTGGTCAAAGCAGGTTCTCGGGGCCGGCAGCCCCGTCCCGGACGCCTTTCCGCTGGACGCTCAACTCAGCGATCTCGGCATCAGCTCGTTGAAAATGGTGAATCTCATGCTGGCCGTCGAAGTGGAGTTCGACCTGGCCATTGCCCAGGCGGACATCACGCCGGAGAACTTCCACTCGCTGGCCTCAATAGCGGACCTGGTGGTACGCACCTTAGGAAAGCGGGCTTAAGGGCGACTCGCTCACGGGCGCTCAACGGTCGTCAGGGACGCTCGTTCAGCACAGCGATCAGCGCATCTCACGTCGGCCGCGCGGGTTTCCCCGTTGGTCGCGCATATCCGCACCACCTCGCGGCCCTCAAAGGTGGTGGGCGCCACCCAAGCACGCCCGGAGGCCACGACCCGCCGCACCAGAGCTCGCACGTCGCCCAATTCGGCGGGCGGGATCGCCGCCAGCACCGCGAGCGCGGAGTCATTGGCGATGCCCCATCCGAGTGCCAGCAGCCTCTGTTTGATGTGCTCGATGACCTCGACGCCGCGCTCCACATGTGCACCGAGGCCCTCCCACCCGGCCGCCGCCAGCGCCAGGAACAGGCGCAAGCCGAGAAATCGTCGCGACCATTGCAGGCTGTTAAGATATGGATCGATCCCCGTGATGCTCGACGGCATGAAGCTGGTGGAGGCGTGAAATGCTTCGGACAGCAGCGTGGCCGCGGCGTGTCAATGAACATCGCGCACCCCATGGTCGTCGCCAGCCATTTGTGGGCATCGATGGTGATCGAATCGGCGCGTTCGATGCCGTCGAGCAGTCCCCGCAGGCGATTCGATGCCAGCACCGCGCCGCCCCAGGCTGCATCGACGTGGTACCAAAGACCCTGCCGGCTCGCGATATCGGCGCACGCGTGCAACGGGTCGATCATGCCGCCGCCGGTGGTTCCCGCAGTGGCAACGACCATCACGGGGACGGCGCCCGCGGCGCGGTCCTCGGCAATGGCGCGAAGCAGCGCCTGCGGATCCATCCGGCCCAGACCGTCCGTATCCACCAGACGCAGCGCGGCGCGGCCGACGCCCGCCTGGTGCGCGATCTTCAACCACGCAATGTGACAGTCGCGTGACGTATAGAACTTGACGGGCCCGGCAAAAGCGCGCGCACCGTCGGAGGCGAAACCCGCGTGGGCGCCCGTCAGCGCGCAGAGCAGCGCCGTGTAATTCGCCTCCGATCCGCCGGTGGCGAAATGTCCAGTGGCTTCCGCACCCATCCTTGCGCGTCGCGCGACCGCTCGGATCACATGACTTTCCAAAGCCACAGGCACGGGCGAGGAAGCCGAACTCGCGAGCTGCGGATTGAACAATCCCACGATTCGATCGGCACACTGCGCGGGAAAATTTGCCCCGGGATTGAACAGGCCGAAATATCGCGGATTCGACATTTGCACGATGCCATGCTCCATGCGATCGATGGTCCAGCGCAGGGCATCTTCGAGCGGTTGCGGCGTACTGAAGTCGAAGCGCTCCAGCTCGGTGCGGAATTTATGGACATCGATTGCCGGCGCGACCGGGCCCGCTTGGATGCGCTGCAACGCCGCCTCCAATTCGAGCGTCAGCCAACTGCCGATTCGCTCACGGTCCGAAGCGTTCGGAAATAACGCCGGAACGACATCCGGCAATGGCTTCGTGATTCAAGCGGCTGCGCCGAGCGCCTGATCCAAATCGGCGAGGATGTCATCGATGTGCTCGATGCCCACGCTCAAGCGAATACTGCCGGGGTCGACTCCCGCCGCGAGCTGTTCCTGCGGCGTCATTTGCCGATGCGTCGTCGATGCCGGATGGCAGGCCAGCGATTTCGCATCGCCCAAATTCACCAGCCGTTTGAACAGTTTGAGCGCATTGTAGAAGCGCATGCCGGCCGGCAGACCGCCGCGAATCTCGAAAGTCATGAGCGAACACGCTCTGCCGCCAAGATATTTCTGCACCAGCGCATGGTAGGGATTGTCGGCGAACCCGGCGATAATTCACCGATTCGACGCGCGCGTCGGCGCGCAGGAACTCGGCGACCTTGCGCGCGTTCTCGACGTGACGATCGATCCGCAGCGCCACCGTCTCGATGCCCTGCAGCAGTAGAAACGCGTTCATCGGCGACAGCACGGCGCCCATGGTGCGCTGGTACACGCTGCGGCAGCGGCCGATGAATGCCGCGGCGCCGTAGTGCTCGGTGTAAACCAAGCCGTGATATGACTCGTCCGGCTGCGTGAACATCGGGATAGCGAGCCGCATGCTCCTGTCCACGGAAAACGGCCGCAATCGACGATGATGCCGCCGAGCGTCGTGCCATGACCGCCCATGAATTTCGTCAACGAATGAATGACGATGTCCGCGCCGTATTCGACCGGCCGCACCAGCATCGGCGTCGCCACCGTGTTGTCGACGATCAGCGGCATGTGATGGCGATGCGCGACCATGCGCCAGTGCCTCGAGGTCGCACACATTGCCGGCCGGATTGCCGACGGTTTCGCAAAATATCGCGCGAGTATCCTCGTCGATCAGTGCCTCGAGATCGGCGGCGCGGTCGGATTTTGCGAAGCGGACACCAATGCCCATCTTCGGCAGAATATGCGCGAACAAAGTGTAGGTGGTGCCGTAGAGCTGCGGCACGGATACGATGTTGCGGCCCATTTCCAGCGCATTCAGCGACGCGTAGATACAGCGCCGTCTGTCCGGAGCTCACGCTCAGCGCGCCGACTCCGCCCTCGAGTTCCGTGACCCGCTGCTCGAGAACATCGGTGGTCGGATTGCTGATCCGCGTGTACCGATATCCTGGAACTTCGAGGTTGAACAATGCGGCGCCGTGCTCGGCGCTGTCGAAGGAGTACGCGGCCGTTTGATAAATCGGCACCGCCACGGCCTTGGTCGTCGGGTCCGAGTCGAAGCCACCGTGAATTGCGATCGTTTCCCGCTTCATGCTGCAATTATTCGTAGTGCTGATAGTGCCTCAGTGTATCTCGAACGATGCGGGTAGTCGTGGTATGGTTCGCAATTCCCATTGACATAGGTTAAATGAACAATTCCGTGACGCAACCCGGCGAGGTCGATGCGAAATTCGCCCGCGATGCGTGGCTCCGCGCCCTCGGCAAGACGGCAACCATCGGCGATCGCGGAATCACGCTGCCGGCGCTGATCGACGGCTGGGCGGTGCAATTCGGCGCCGCGCCGGCGCTCGTCTCGAACGAAGCCTCCATGAGCTATCGGCAACTGGCGATTGCGCTGCAATCAATACGCGCGCTGGGGGATTGCGCAAGGTTTTGCAAGCGGCGATGCCGTGTCGCTGCTGATGGCCAACTGCGCCGAGTATCTGGCCATCTGGCTGGGTCTCACGCGCATCGGCGTCGTGGTCGCACTGATCAATTCCCAGCTGGCGGGCGATGTGCTGGCGCATTCGATCAACATCGCGCGGCCCAAGGCGCTTGATCGTCGGCGCAGATCTCGCGCCGCGCGTCGCGGCGATCCGGCGACGATCTGCCTGCGGCATCTGTCCTGCCGCGTGCTTGGGTCGAGCACGCAGGATTTGCGCGCCGCTCGAGCCCGAGCTCGCGGCATTGTCGGGCGAGTCGCTGCGAGCCGCGGAGCGCGCAGCCGCCGCCGATCGATGCCACCGCGCTCTACATCTATACCTCGGGCACCACCGGACTGCCGAAAGCCGCCAAGGTCAGCCACTACCGGCTCATGCAGTGGAGCCATTGGTTTGCCGGCATGATGGATACACGGCCCGAGGATCGCATGTTCAATTGCCTGCCGCTGTACCACAGCGTCGGCGGCGTGGTCGCGACGTTTGCGACGCTGGTCAGCGGCGGCGCCGTGGTGATTCGACCGCGGTTTTCGGCGTCGGATTTCTGGCGCGACGTGCGCGACGAGCGCTGCACGTTGTTTCAATACATCGGCGAACTATGCCGCTACCTGGTCAATCGCCGCACCAGGCACGTCGAAACCGAACATTCCCTGCGGATGGCCTGCGGCAACGGGCTGCGGCCGGAAGTCTGGGAGCCGTTCCAGAACCGCTTTCAGAATTCCGCAGAATCCTCGAGTACTACGCATCCACCGAAGGCAATTTCTCGCTCTACAACTGCGAGGGCCAGCCCGGCGCCATCGGCCGCATACCGCCGTTTCTCGCGAATCGCCTGCCGGTGGCGCTGCTGCGATTCGATGTTGACACGGCGAGAGCCGCGGCGCAATCAGGCTGGGTTACTGCGAACGTTGCGCGGCCAATGAAATTGGCGAGGCCGTCGGGCTGATTCCGGCGCGGGCGGCGAGCGCGCGGGCCGATTCGAAGGCTATGCGGATCCGGACGCCTCGGCGCGCAAAGTACTGCGCAATGTCTTCAAGGAAGGCGATTCGTGGTATCGCACCGGCGACCTGATGCGCCGCGATGAGCGGGGCTTCTATCTACTTCGTCGATCGGGTCGGCGAAACCTATCGCTGGAAAGGGCGAAAACGTTTCGACGGCGGAGGTCTTGACGCGCGCTCGACGGCGAGCCGCGGAGTGCTCGACGGCGTGGTATACGGGGTGAGTGTGCCCGGGGCCGATGGCCGTGCGGGTGCCGCCGCGCTGGTGGTGAATGCCGATTTTGATCTTGCGGCGTTTCGCGCAGAGGTCGCGCAGCGCCTGCCCCCTTATGCGCGGCCGGTGTTCTTAAGGATTCTGACCAAGCTCGAGGCCACCGGCACGTTCAAGCCTCGCAAGCAAGAGCTGCTGCAGGCGGGATTTGATCCCGACCGCGTCGATGGATCCGCTGTATTTCGATGATCCGCTCAGCGCAGCGCTACGTGCCCGTCGACGCCGCGCTGTTCGCCGCGATCTCGGCGGGCAACGTACGCCTCTGAAGCACGCGGCGCCGCCATTTCTGCGGAACGCGCGACGGCACAACTCGAATCCAACAACAATTCGCCGGGAAGCGCGGTGCCGGTCAGCACCACGAAACCCGGTCCTTCCTTGAACTGCATGCCGGCGACGACCAAGCTGTAGTCTTCCAGCCGCGCCACTGCGGCCGGCGATCGTTCCGCGAGCAGCCGCAATGGATTGGATGTACCCAAGTCTTCACCCATGATGCGCAGTGCATCGAAATGCCAGCCCGCCACGTCGATGGGCGACCACGCGGCGGTGATTGCTGCCGAGGCCGTTTGTAATGAGCGCGCAACATCGGCGCGCAGGCACTCGATATGAATATGCAATTGATCCTGGCTGCGGGCATGCTTGGGATTGAGCGCGAGCCCCACGGCGCTGCGGGGGACATCATGTCCGACCACGGCGGCTACGCGATCACGCGCTCGCCAGGCAGCATCGAAATAATTCGGCGCGTCCGGCTCGAGCACTTCGGCGCTTTCGATGCCGGCCACCGTCCTGGTAGGGATAAGCAGGAAGTGTGCGCCGCCTTTGCGGTCGGCAAGCACGGCGTAGCTTTCGGCAACGCGCTCGCAGGGTGCTGCCGTGTGCTGTTGTTGCCAATGAACCACGCATTCGTCCTGTACGATCTCGCGCAGCGCATCGCGGTTTGCACACAGTGCAGCGATGCTCGACAAGATGCCGGCGAACAGAATCGTGGCGATCTGGATCCTGCGGGCGTGCATTTAATGCTCCGCCGGCGGCAACGAGGCCATCTTTAGGTGGCTTCCGGTTCGCTGACCTGCAGTACCGCGTTCGCGACGGGTATTTGCACGATCAGCATCGTGCCTCCCGACGCCGGTCCCCGCACATCCAATCGTCCGCCGAGGGCGCGGACCCGATGCCGCATCGATGCCAGGCCGTGCGAGCCGATCGCGTTGAAGCGACCCGCCGGAATTCCGATCCCGTCATCGGTGATGCGCATCAGCAGGGTCTCATCGTCCATGTCCAGGCTGATATCCACGGTCCTGGCCTTGGAATGTTTCAGAATGTTGCTAAAAGCCTCCTGCGCGATACGAAACAGCGCGATCGATGCCTCGGACTTGAACCGCGGTTCTTCGTCGGGATACGACTCGACGCACGGCATACCGGCGTTTGCGCAGGTCTCCTTCAATAGCCAGCGCAACGCCGCGAACAATCCGACATTGTCCAGCAGCGTGGGGCGCAGCTCCTCGATGATGCGCCGCTTTAAATCGACGCCGGCCGCCAGGTTCTTCTGCACCCTGGTCAGTCGGATCAGCAGATCCGGATCGTTTTTGGCGAAATGCTGTTCGACCCAGGATATTTCCATGCGCGCGCCGACCAGCAAACCGCCGAGCTCGTCGTGCAATTCGCGCGCCAGGCTGGCCTTCTCGCGCTCCGCCACGCTTTGCAAATGGGTCGAAAGCTCGACCAGCTCGCGCGTTCGCTGCTCGACTTCATGCTCCAGCTGCAGTTTTTGATCGCGTAGCTCCGCGGTGAGCTGCGTGCGTCTGCGCATATCCAGATACACCAGCCGCGAAATGACTCCCACCAGCAGCGTGTAGAAAATCGTGCCGGCAAGAGTAATCCAGCGGCTCAAGACCAAGGATGCGTACCAATGCGCGGCGGCGGCGGCATGCTCGGCCGCTTCACGGTCGCGAAGCTGATTCAATATCTCGCCGATGGCCTGGCCGGCATCCCGGCCCACGCCGGTTTTCATCAGGGCGATCGCAGCCGCGGTTCCCTCTTTCTGCTGAATCGCGACGAGCATCGACAGGTCCGCAAGCCTCTTGCCGACAAATACCTGCAAATCCCGTACGCTGACGAGGCTCGCGTCGGCTGCCGCGTAGGCCGCGCGCAACTTTTCCAGGCGCGGTTCGACCTCGGCGACCGCCTTATCGTAGCCCTCGAAATCTTGCTTATCACCCGTCAACAAAAAGCCGCGCTGCGCCGCGACGGAACGCGCCAGCGAGGTATACAACTCGTCGATTGATTGTTCGCGCGCCGCGGATTTTTGCAATCGCTCGCTGGCTTCCTGCAGCCGCGCCTGGCCCACGCCGGCCGCGAGCAGCAGTGCAATCAGGAAGCCCACAATCAGAAATGGCGGTATTGCGGCATACCACCGGCCCAAGCCATCCAGCGCTTCACTCAGGACGTTCACATGATTCATTCTGTTAACAAAATCATTCCCTGTCCAGCGGCGGCGTTTTCCCGGCCGATTACAGCGAATTGCGCGGTGCAGAGGGCGTTTCAGACGACCTCGCGGCGGCGCGCGGGCAAATTTTTCCAACGTGGCCCGGCGGTTATCGGCCCGGCGGTCATCGCGCCACAGGATCACCTACTATAACGCAATGCCCGTCGTTCGCCTCGACAAAGTCTTCTTGAGTTTTGGACTCAAGCCACTGCTCGACAACGTCTCGCTGCAGCTGCGCAAGCGCGAGCGCGTTTGCTTGCTGGGCCGCAATGGCGAAGGCAAATCCTCGCTGTTGCAACTCATCAGCCGCCAGCTGCGCCCCGATGGCGGGGAGGTTTGGGTTCGTCCAGGTGCGCGGATAGCGAGCTTGGCGCAGGAAGTATCGCCCGGCAGCGACGCGCTGGTCCGCGACGTGATTCTAGGCGGCATCGAATCGAGCCACGAAGAGGATTGGCAAGCGCAACTCAAGGTCGATCAAGTCGTCGCGCGCTTAGGGCTGGACGCCGCCGCGTTGATGAGTGGGCTATCCGGCGGTTGGCGCCGACGCGTGATGCTGGGCCGCGCGTTGGTAGCAGCGCCCGACGTCTTGTTATTGGATGAGCCGACGAATCATCTGGATATCGACGCCATCACCTGGCTCGAGAACATGATGCTCGAGTTTGCGGGCGCTTTGTTTTTTGTGAGCCACGACCGCTCGTTTGTGCGCCGCCTGGCCACGAAAATCGTCGAACTCGATCGCGGTTGCTTAAGCGTTTGGCCGGGCAGCTACGATGACTACGTTGTGCAGAAGCGAGCGGCGCTCGAGGTCGAAGCCAAGCATGCCGCCCTGTTCGACAAAAAGCTGGCGCAGGAGGAGGTGTGGATCCGCCAGGGCGTGGAAGCGCGGCGCACGCGCAATGAAGGCAGAGTCCGCGCTCTCGAGCAATTGAGAATACAGCGTCGCGAACGCCGTGAGCGGCCGGGCATGGTGGAACTGCGCGCGCAAGATGCATCGCCGTCCGGTAAATTGGTGTTCGAGGCAGAGCACGTCAATCACACGTTCGGCGCTGCGCCGATCATCACCGACTTCTCGGTGCGAATCATGCGCCAAGATCGCATCGGCATCATTGGGCCCAACGGCTGCGGCAAAACCACTCTGATCAAGCTTCTGGTAGGCGACCTGGACCCTACCTCGGGGACCATCAAGCGCGGCACGAACCTACTACCGGCATATTTCGACCAGCAGCGCGAGCAACTCGACATCTCCGCATCCATTATCGACAACGTGACCTGCGGCAGCGGCGACAGCGTCATCATCGACGGTCAAACACGGCATGCGTCGGGATACCTGCGCGATTTCTTGTTTCTGCCGGAACGGCTGAACGCGCCGGTGAGCATGCTGTCGGGCGGCGAACGCAATCGTCTATTGCTGGCGCGGCTGTTCGCGCGACCCAACAATCTTCTGATCATGGACGAGCCGACCAACGATCTGGACGCGGAAACGCTCGAGCTCTTGGAAGAAATGGTCGCGGACTATGCCGGCACTCTGCTGCTGGTCAGTCACGACCGGGCATTTCTGGACAGTGTCGTCACCAGCACGCTGGTATTCGAAGGCTTGGGTAAGGTGAATGAGTATGTCGGCGGCTATACGGACTGGCTGCGTCAGCGCAAGGATTCGCCCGACAGCAGCAACGTGCCGAAGCCTAAGCCCGCGGCTGCCGCAAGCGCGCCGTCCTTGCCGATCAAGGCGCGGCGCCTGTCCTACGGCGAACGGCGCGAACTGGCGCAGTTGCCCGAGAAAATCCAGCTTCTCGAGGCCGAACAGTCGGCGCTGCAAACCGCGGTCAGCGATCCTGAGCTGTTCCGCCGCGACAAGGATCAAGGCGCCGCCTCGCTGCAGCGCTTGCAGGCGCTGGCCGCGGAACTCGAGACCGCCTATGCGCGATGGGATGCGCTGGAAAGCTAAGGCGCTACTAGCGGCGCGGCCGTCCTCCCCTCAGCAGGTCGCTGGGGTTCGGCAGCCGCGCACCTCCTGCATCGGGGATGACCAGCGAGGATGCTTGTTCGCGGCGCAGCTCTTGAAGCTCCTGCATGGTTTGCTGGACCGCCTGCTCCGCGGCCGCACCGAACTTTTCTATCGCCACGTCCAGCGTTAGGGCTTCGATTTCGAAACTGATCGGAACGGCCCCCATCGGAGTCATGACTTGTGCCTGGCCCACGAACAGCACCGGCCGCGTGGAATCCGCCGCACCGGCTGCGCTGACGGGCGTCAGCCTGCGAATGGTGCCCACCTTGCGATCGGTAAACGTTTCCTCGCGATATATCTGCGTGGAATCCATGGTCGCCTGGCGGCCTTCGTTGGCGGAACTCATGCGTTATTCACCCCTAAAGATCGATCTGGAAACAAAAGCCTAGCAGTTTTCAGCCTTGTCATGGAGGCTGATACGATACGGCGCTTGGCACACACCACCTCAGCGCGCAAGCTCCCGGCCTGGACAGCCCTTTTGGGAATTGCCCTCTTTGGGGCGGTGGTGTTCTGGGCTCATCACCTGCTCGGTATCTACCACTGGCGCGACATTCTCAAGCACGTTCACGCCATCTCGAACACCAAAGTGCTGCGCGCGGCATTCTTTACCTGCGCAGGGTACGGCTCGCTGACGCTGTATGACGCGCTCGCGGTGCGCTTTGCCGGCGCACGGGTGCCCTATCCGCGGGTGGCGCTCATCTCCTTCATGAGCTACGCCATCGGCCATAACGTCGGATTGAATACCTTCAGCGGCGGCGCCGTACGCTATCGCGCGTATTCGGCGCTCGGACTCAGCGCGAAGCAGATCGCGACAATCATCGCCTTCGGCACGCTGCACGTTTTTCCTGGGCGCGGGGTTTCTGCTCGGACTATCGCTGCTGTCGAATGCCGGAATGTCGGGCTCCGTGCTGCATGTGCACGCATGGCTGGCACTTCTCGCCGGCGGCCTGCTACTGGCCGCCGTCGCGATGTATTTGTGGTTGGTGTGCACGCGGCACGCGCCGTTGAGATTTCAAACGTTTCGAATTCCGGTGCCGAGGCCGCGCATCGCATTCGCGCAGATCGGCTGTCAGCTGCGTCGACTTGCTGTGCGCCGCCAGCGGTGTCTCTACGTGCTGTTGCCGCGCGCAGGCCTCGATCGGCTTCGTGGCGTTTGCCGGCGTTTACTTGCTCGCCCTGGCCGCGGGCGCCGCCAGCAATGTCCCCGGCGGCATCGGTGTATTCGAGTTCGTGTTGCTGCTGCTGTTGCCGGCGGTGCCCCAGGATCGGCTGCTGGGCGCGCTGGTGGCGTATCGTGCCATCTACTACTTCGCGCCATTCGCCATTGCGCTGGTGCTGCTGGGGGCGCACGAGCTATGGGTACACCGCGCGCCGGCAGTGCGCCTGGTCAGGCTGCTGCGGACCTTTCTCAGCGCTGTCACGCCGCAGACCATCGCCATCGCGGTATTTCTCGCCGGCGCGGTGCTGCTGTTTTCCGGCGCGACGCCGGGGCTTGGGCAATCGCCTGGCGCTGCTGCGCGACTTCGTGCCCCTGTCCGTGCTCGAGTTGTCGCATCTGCTCGGCAGCGTTGTCGGCGTGGGACTTGCTGATCATCGCGCACGGCCTGTATCGGCGCTTGCACACCGCGTGGTGGATGACGATTTGGCTGCTGTGTGCCGGCATCCTGCTGTCGCTGCTCAAGGGCTTCGATTACGAGGAAGCCACCATGTTGGCGGTGGTGGTCGTCATGCTGGCGTCGGCGCGCTAGCGCTTTCGGCGGCGCGCCTCCCTGATCGAGCAGCACTATTCCGCCGCGTGGATCGTCGCCTTTTTCTGGTGGTACTGCTGACCGCCGGCTGGCTGGTGCTGTTCGCCTACCGGCATCTGCCTTACGACAACGAATTGTGGTGGCAATTCGCCTTCCAAGCATCGGCGCCGCGCAGCCTGCGCGCATCGCTGCTCGCGGTGATGATCGGCGCAGCTTACGGCCTGTGGCGCGTGCTGCGGCCCGCGCCGCCGCGATTTTCCGCCCCGCAGAGCGCGGACCTGGAACGCGTTGCGGCATCTGATCGAGAATGGCGAGGACACCACCGCCAATCTTGCACTGCTTGGCGATAAGAATCTGCTGTTCAACAAAGATCGCACCGCATGCATCATGTTTCAGTCCTCCGGCAATAGTTGGGTGGCCATGGGCGATCCCGATCGGGCCGCCGGCAGCTGGGCGAAGCCCTGGCCTGGGAGTTCTTGGAGGATTGCGACGGCATGGCGGTCTCACCCGTGTTCTATCAGGTCACGCCGGAACGCCTGCCGCTGTATGTTGATCTCGGCTTGAATTTGAGCAAGCTCGGCGAAGAGGCGCGGGTGCCGCTCGAAGACTTCTCCTTGTACGGCGCGGCGCGCGCGGATCTGCGCCATGCGCACCGGCGCGCCAGCGCGATGGCGCAACATTCGAACTGGTCGGACGCGACAACGTGGCCGGCGATTCTGCCGGAACTGCGCGCGGTGTCGGATGCCTGGCTTGCGGAAAAAAACACCGGCGGAGAAGCGCTTTTCCCTGGGCTTCTTCGACGAGCGCTACATCGCGCATTTCGACATTGGCGTGGTCCGCCGCGATGGCGCGATCGTTGCGTTTGCCAACATCTGGCGCGGCGGACGCATCGAAATATCGGTGGATCTCATGCGCTACAACGAAGCGGCGCCGAAAGGCGTGGTGGATTTCCTGCTGATCGAATGCATGCTGTGGGGCAGGGCGCAGGCATTCAAGTGGTTCAACCTGGGGATGGCGCCGCTGTCGGGTCTGGAGGAGCACGCATTGGCGCCCACCTGGCACAAGCTTGGGCGCATGGTGCAGCGCTATGGCGAAACGTTCTATAACTTCGAGGGGCTGCGGAAATTCAAGGAGAAATTCGACCCGGTGTGGCGCCCTCGCTATCTAGCAGCGCCGGACGGTCTCGCCATGGCGGGCGCCCTGCTGGATGTGACGGCGCTGATTTCCGGCGGCGTGCGCAATGTCCTGTGGAAATAGCGTGCGCGGGTTGCGCGGATTTGCGTGGGGGTCCCTAGCGCTGGCAACCAGCGCCTTCGCCGCCGAGCCGCAAAGCCTCAGCTATAGCCGTTTTGGCGACGTCACCATTTATCGCAGTTCCCTTGAGCCGCGCGAGCTCGTGTTGTTCGTGTCGGGCGACGGCGGTTGGAACCTGGGCGTGATTGCGATGGCGGAACGCCTCGCCGCCAAGGGTGCGGTGGTGGCGGGCTTGGATATTCGCCATTATCTCGGCGAATTGGAAAAATCCCCGGAACAATGCGTCGCCCCGGCAAATGATCTGGAAGATTTGAGCCGCGAGCTGCAATCGAAGTTAAGTCTCAAACGCGATTTGCAGCCCACGCTGGTTGGCTATTCCTCCGGGGCTACGCTCGTGTATGCGGCATTGGTGGAAGCCAAGGAGGGCGTGTTCAAAGGGGCGTTGAGCCTCGGCTTTTGTCCCGATCTCGATCTGAAGAAGCCGTTGTGCTTAGGATCCGGCATCGAAGCGACGCCGCGCCGCACGCCCAAGGGGGCGCTGCAGGGCGTCGATCTCAAGCCGGCGAAAATGCTCCAGGGCAAGTGGATAGCGCTGCAGGGCCAGCTCGATCAAGTGTGTCTGGCCGCGCCGACGCAAGATTTCATTGCCAAGGTTCCCGGCGCCGAGATAGTCATGCTGCCGAAGGTGGGACATGGCTATGGCGTGGAAAAAAATTGGCTGCCGCAGTATGAAGCGGCCTTCGATCGAATCACGGCCGCGGCGACTGCCGCTCAGCATCGATGAGCGCTCGCTTCACACGGCGAACTGGGCCTCGATTTTCTGCGCCACCTCGCGCATCTTCGGCAGGAATTGTTCCACCGCGGTTCGCAGCGGCACCGCGGTGGCCGCGTAGCGAACCGTGACGGCTGCCAGGATTCGATCCTTGTGCCGCACCGGAATGCCAGACTGGTTTCCTCCGAGACGCGCCGCGCCCGATGCGCCATGCCGAATCCTTGGTGTGCGGGTTTCGTTGAGCAGCCGCTCGACTTCGCTTCGATTGCGAGCCATGCGATCCTCCGGCAGCGACGAGCGCGCCAATAGCTCCAGCATCGCATCGCGCTGCGGCGCCGGAGCAAAAAGCCAGATAGGCGCGCCCGGCCGCGGAGGCCAGCATGGGCACGCGCACCCCGGCACCGTACTGCTCCAAAGCGAGAGGACTCTCGCGATCGGTGGTTTCGCGAATCATCATGGTCGACCCCGAGGCGTGGCCACGCCACCGGCCAAACGATTTGCGACGCCCAGCGAGGCGAGCAATGGCTTGGCGATATGCGCGATCAACGCCTCGTCATCGAATCCATCCGACAGGGCGCGCACCATGATGGTCGGGCGATAGCAATCATCGTGCGCGTCGCGCTCGACGTAGCCGGCCAGGCGCAGCGTTTCCAGTATGCGATAGGTCGTGGTGCGCGGCAGGCCCACCGCGCTGGCCATGGTGTTGATGGCCGCCCGCTCTACGCGATTCAGTTCCGTAAGAACGTCGAGTCCGCGGTTCAAGGCGCGGATCGGCCGGGTCGATTCGCGCGCCAGGCTGGGCTTGGCCCGCGAAATCGGTTTCGACAGCGGGTCAGCTTTTGCGTGCATGATTTTTTGCCTTATCAAACATGTACCTACGTCCTAAGGGCGGGCGCCTGCTGGCGACGCGACTGCGAGACGCGCCGCGACGGCCGCGGCGACATCGAGGGCGTCAGCTCTCGTACATAAGTACCTTCCCGATCGAATCTGGTTGCTTGGGGAGCGGACGAAGATTCCAGGCTCGTCCGCAAGCGCATTCGGCTACAATCCGCGACCAATTTACGTGCAATCAAGGATCTGAGTTTTACATGTCGGAACAATACGTTGAAACGGTGATCATCGGCGCCGGACCCGTGGGACTGTTTCAGATCTTCGAACTGGGGCTGCTGGGAATCAGCACGCACATCATCGATTCTCTAGGCGCGCCCGGGGGCCAGTG
The DNA here is from genome assembly GCA_963787695.1 of uncultured Gammaproteobacteria bacterium. GTDB lineage: Bacteria > Pseudomonadota > Gammaproteobacteria > Steroidobacterales > Steroidobacteraceae > Bog-1198. The sequence continues at coordinate 965,890 of CAWBDX010000002.1, read as the reverse complement.
CACTGAGCTCTATCCCGACAAGCCGATCTACGACATTCCCGCGCTGCCCATTTGCGGGGCTCAGGAATTGATCGATCGATTGCTGGAGCAGGCGAAGCCGTTCCATGCCACGTTTCATTTGGGTCAGGAAGTCACCGAACTGCGCGTGCTGGAGGGCGGCAAGTTTCATGTGGCGACTTCCGCCGGCACCCGGCTGCACGCCGGCGCCGTGGTCATTGCCGGCGGCGTGGGTTCCTTTCAAGCGCGGCGCTTGAGCGTGCCGGGCGTCGAGCAGTTCGAAGGCCGCAGCGTGCATTACCGGGTCAAATCAGCCGGCGATTTCTTCGAGCAGGACTTGGTGATTTGCGGCGGCGGAGACTCGGCGCTGGATTGGACGGTGGCGTTGTGCGCCAAGGCGCGCTCGCTCACCTTGGTGCATCGTCGCGCGGAGTTTCGCGCAGCTCCCGCCACGGTTGCACGGATGCGCGAGCTGGTCGCTGCAGGCAAGATGCGATTGCTCACAGGGCAATGCGGTCGCCTTGCACAAGGACAATGAGAGATTGACCGGGCTTGACGTGCAAACCGCGGACGGGCAGATTGACGCCGGGTTCCCGTGGATCATGTGTTTGCTTTCTTTGGTCTGCACCCGAAGCTGGGTCCCATTGCCGAATGGGGCCTGGAGACTGGAAAAGAGGGCGCTGAAAGTCGACACCGAGAAGATTTCAGACCAGCGTTCCCGGGAATCTTCGCCATCGGCGACATCAATACCTATCCGGGCAAGAAGAAACTCATCTTGAGCGGCTTTCATGAAGCCGCGCTTGACGGCGTTTGCAATTCAACATCACTTGTTTCCCGAGAAGCGCCAATTCCTGCAGTACACCACCACCAGCCCGATCATGCAGAAGCGGCTGGGTGTAGCCGGCGCCGAAGCAGATCTGAGAGAATCGATGAATCAATTACTCGAAGACCTGATCAAGGTGATGACGCTCGAACGCATCGAGATCAATCTGTTTCGCGGCCAAAGCCGCGATATCGGCAGTCCGCAGGTGTTCGGCGGCCAGGTGCTTGGGCAGGCGCTGGTGGCCGCGACCGCGACGGTGGAAAACCGGAGGTACATTCGCTGCACGCCTATTTCCTGCGCCGCGGAGATTTCAATTCGCCGATCGTCTACGAAGTCGATCGGGCCTGGGACGGCAAGCATTTCGCCACGCGGCGCGTGATCGCCATCCAGCACGGCCAGCAGATTTTCAATTTGTCGGCATCCTTTCAACTGCCTGAAGCCGGACTGGATCATCAGATCGCCATGCCCGATGTGCCGGCGCCCGAAACCCTCCCGGACATGGAATCGCAGTACCGGGCGGCCCTCGCCAAGGCCGCCGGAAAACATGCGCAAGATCTGCAGCAGAAGCGGCCGTTCGAATCCAGGCTGGTGCGAGCCCCCCGAATTTCAATCGCCCCGAAAAATCGCCGCCGCTCAAGTACGTGTGGTTCCGAGCCGTGGATAAGCTTCCCGACGATGAGGCTCTGCATCGCGGCCTGCTGGCCTACGTCTCCGACTTCCATTTGCTCGATACCGCGCTTAAGCCCCACGCAGCTGACCTTCGCGTCGGGAAAACTGACGGTCGCCAGCATCGATCATGCGATGTGGTTTCATCGCAGCGTGCGCGTGGACGACTGGCTTTTGTATGCGATCGACAGCCCCAGCGCTTCGGGAGCCCGCGGCTTCACCCGCGGCAGCGTGTTCGCGCGCGACGGCCGGCTGGTCGCAAGCGTCTGCCAGGAGGGGCTGATCCGGGTGAATCCTTAAATGAAAGGCGTACTCATCGCGGTGCTGGTCATTGCAGTGATAGCCGGCGGTCTGTTGGCGCTGCGCAGCAGCCGGAATCTCGGAATGCCCAGCGACGAGGTGTTGAAACGCGCCGCAAAACGCGAGCGCGAGCGGCCGGACGACGATAAGGGCTGATCTCGCGGCACTCTGGGCTTGCGCCGCTAAGGCGCTCGCGACGCTTCCCACACCTCGCGGGGCAGTACGAACAAATGGCAATCCCACCAGCGGTTCTTGGCGCGGCGATGCTTGCGATACACGGCTTCCCAGCGCATGCCGATTTTTTCCAGCACGCGGATCGAGGCACTGTTGTTGACGTCGACGGTCGATATCACCCGATCGGCCCGTAAATCGCAAAATGCCGCATCGATCAGGGCCAGCGGCAATTTCCGTAGCGTACCCCTTGCCCCACTGCTCCGCTTCCAGCATGTAACCCAAATCCACCGCATTGCTCTCGATCAGGGACAAGTCGCACGCTCCGATCAGCTCGCCCAGTTGCGATTTCTTCCACCGCGAGTTCAAATCGCGTGCGCGGCCGTTCTTGCTGCGAGGCCAGCAATTCCTCGAGATACTCAGCGGTGCTTTCCTGGTCGCGCGGTCCGAAGAAAAGATACCGGGTAACGCGCGGATCAGAAGAATAGGCATGGACGGCGTCGAAGTCCGAAGTTACGAATTCGCGCAGATTCAAGCGTGCGGTGCGAACCGGCACGGTCAGTCTGCGCACAGTACCTTGCCCGGATTCAAGATGCCTTTCGGATCGAGTGCGCGCTTCAGCGCGTGCATGACGCTCAATTCCACCGCGTCGGCGCGCCGCGCAAACTCCGCCGCCTTGAGTCGACCAATGCCGTGTTCGGCGCTGATGCTGCCGCCGAGACTTTCGACCAGATCGAACATCGCCACCTCGAGGGTGTGAGTCCTCGCCAAGAAGCTCTCCGTGTCGGCGCCCGGTTTTTGGCTCAAGTTGAAATGCAGGTTGCCGTCGCCGGCGTGGCCGTATGAAACGACGTCCCCCTCGGGCGCAAGATCCTGCGCCAAGGCCGTGCCCCTCTCGATGAGCGTAGGGATTGCCGACACCGGCACCGAGACATCGTGCTTGATGCTGGCGCCGTGGCGGCGCTGCGCCTCCGGCACCGATTCGCGCAATTTCCACATGGCCTGGGCTTGTGCCAGCGAGGCCGCCAGCATCGCGTTCCTGACGGTACCCGCGGCGGCGGCATCCTCGAGGGCCGCGGTCAGGACGCTGCCGAGATTTTGCTGCGGATTCGGCGAACCCAATTCGATCAACAAATACCACGCGCAACCGAAATCCAGCGGATTGGCGACTCCTGGCACCTGCGTTACGGTCATTTCGACGGCGATGCGCGGCATCAGTTCAAACGAGGTCACTTGATCGCCCGCGGCGGTGCGCAGCCGCCCCAGCAATTCCAAGGCCTGACTTGGGTTATCGATGCCGACCAGCGCCGTCGCCGTATCTACGCTAAGCGGAAAGAGCTTCAAGGAAGCAGCCGTGATGATGCCCAGCGTTCCCTCGGCGCCGACGAACAGCGATTTCACGTCGTATCCGGTATTGTCCTTGCGCAGACTCTTGAGTGCCGCGAGTACGCGCCCATCCGCGAGCACCACTTCCAATCCCAATACCAGGTCGCGCATCATTCCATAACGCAGAACCGCAGTGCCGCCGGCATTAGTCGACAGATTACCACCGATCTGCGCCGTGCCCTCCGAGCCCAGGCTCAAGGGAAACAAGCGGTTCACGTCGCGAGCTGCGTTTTGCGCGCCCGCCAGCGTGCAACCTGCTTCAACGATCATCGAATAGTTGGCGGCGTCGAGCTGCCGCACACGATTCAAACGCCGCATCGCTACCACGACTTGCGATCCGCTCTCGTCCGGAGTTGCAGCGCCACAGTAGCTGGTATTGCCCGCGTGCGGCACGAGCGCGGTTTCTTCGCGATTGCAGATCGAGAGGATCCTTGCAATTTCGTCGACGCTGCACGGCAGCAGCACCAAAGGCGTGGCGCCGTGATACAAGCGGCGAAAATCGCTTAAGTACGGGGCAATATCCGCAGGCGAATCGAACCAGGCGCCGCCGCCCACCACCGACTTGAGTTCCGCAAGCGTGGCGGAACTAGGGGGGCGAGGCATGGGAGCCGCGCAATGCCGCGATCCGCTCATCCAGCGGCGGGTGGCTCATGAACAGCCGCATGATTCCGTCCGATTTTCCGGTATTGATGCCGAAGGCCTGCATTTGCGGCGGCATGGGCAGTCCCTGGCTGCGCTTCAACACCTGCAGTGCATCGATCATGTTGCCGGTACCGGCAAGATTGGCCCCGCCGCGGTCGGCGCCGAATTCGCGTCGCCGCGAATACCACATGACGATCATGCTGGCAAAAATTCCCAACACGAACTGCGCCACCATCGTGGTCAGAAAGAACCCTATTCCTGAACCTTCTCGGTCGTTTCTGAGAACGGCTCGATCAACGATGCCGCCGATGATTCGCGCCAAGAATATGACGAAGGTGTTCAGCACACCTTGCAACAGCGCCAGCGTGACCATATCACCATTTGCCACATGCGTGATTTCGTGGCCCAGTACCGCCTCGGCCTGCGCGCGCGACATGCTGCGCAGCAGCCCGCTGCTGACCGCCACCAGTGCGGCGTTGCGGCGCGCACCGGTGGCAAACGCGTTCATTTCCTCGGCGTCGAATATGCCCACCTCGGGCATGCCGATGTTGGCCTGATCGGCCAGCCGTTTGACGGTGCCGACCAGCCATCTCTCCAAATCCGATTGCGGCGTGACGATCACGCGTACCCCCATCATGCGCTTCGCGGTCCATTTGGACAGCGCCAGGGAAATCAATGAGCCGCCGAACCCGAAAACAGCCGCAAACACCAGCAAACCGCCGGTCCCGCCCTGTGCCAGCCGCACCCCGAACACATTTTCGACGATGAACAGCACCAAGCTGAGCAGGGCCAGTACGGCGAGGTTGGTGACGATAAAGAGGAAAATGCGCTTCATAAGCCCTTTCTTTGAAGAAAATAACCACAATATGCTAGCCGATACCATGGTCGGGACGTTGCGGTTCGATTTCAAGGATTACCATTACTTTAAAGGGTGCGTCGCCAGGCGAGGCTCGCCGCGGCCGCGCGCATCTTAAGTATCTGTAAAATAAAGAATTAATCTTTCAGAGTAGAGGCATGCAGTACAAGGACTATTACGAAATTCTCGGCGTGACTCGCGGCAGTGATGCCGAGGAGATGAAACGCGCCTATCGCAAACTGGCGCGTAAATTCCATCCCGATGTCAGCAAGGAAAAAAACGCCGAAGAGAAGTTCAAGGAGGTCCAGGAAGCCTACGAGGTGCTGCGCGATCCGGATAAGCGCGCCGCCTACGATCAGCTCGGCCGCGATTTCCGCAACGGCCAGCAGTTTCGTCCGCCGCCTGATTGGTCGCAGCGTTTCGGCGGCTCGGGTGGCCAGCGCTTTTCCGACTTAAATGGCTTCAGCGATTTCTTCGCCAGCTTGTTTGGCGGCGCCGGGTCAGGCGGCGGGTTTGGCGGCGGCGGCCCGGGCTACGGCGGCGCACAAAGCGAAGCGGATGCCGGCCATCTGGACGTGACGGTGGAGGAGGCCTACACGGGCACCAAGCGCCGCGTCACCCTCAACGAAAACGGGCGTCAGCGCCAGGTGGACGTGCAAATCCCCGCCGGGGTCACCGAAGGCCAGTCGCTGCGCATTGCCGGGACGGGCGGGCGCCCGTCGCTGATTTTTCGCATCAAGCTGCGGCCGCATCATCTATATGAGGTGGTGGGCAAGGATGTGCAGATCGAATTGCCCCTGGCGCCGTGGGAAGCCGCCCTCGGCGCCAAGGTAGCCGTTCCTACATTGGGCGGAACTGTGGAATTGACGGTGCCTGCGGGTGCACAATCGGGGCAGAAGCTCAGATTGCGATCGCGAGGCTTGCCCGGCAATCCGAGCGGCGATCAGCTGGTCACGATCAAATTGGTTACGCCGGCGGCGCACTCCAAGGGGGCGAAGGAAGCCTACGAAAGGATGAAGCGCGATTTCGCTTTCGATCCGCGCGCCGACTGGCCGTAACGATTGGGAGGCAGAAGTGCAGTATACGATCCAGGTCAATGGGAAGGCGCATGGATTGGAAGCCGACCCGCAAATGCCTTTGCTTTGGGTGCTGCGCGATGTGCTCGATTTGAAGGGCACCAAGTTCGGCTGCGGCAAGAGTTTCTGCGGCGCTTGCACGGTGCATTTGAACGGCGTCCCCACCCGATCCTGCGTTACGCCCATTTCGGCGGTGGGTTCCGCATCGGTCACCACCATCGAGGCCATCGCTGCCACGCCGACGGGGCGCGCGGTGCAAAACGCGTGGCTTAAGGTCGATGTCGTCCAATGTGGCTATTGCCAGGCAGGTCAGATCATGTCGGCGAGCGCGCTGCTCGCCAGGAATCCGAAGCCAACGGATGCCGACATTGATCAAGCCATGTCCGGCAATATTTGCCGTTGCGCCACTTATTCGCGCATTCGCGGGGCCATCAAGCAAGCGGCCGGCTTACCGACGGTCGACAGCCGGGACAAATTCCTATGATGCGCACCACCGACAATCAGGAATCTTTGCAAGCGACCCTGCTTTCTTCAAGGCGCACCTTTCTGCGTGCGAGTTTGGCGGTCGGGGGCGGCCTGCTTCTAGATTTATCAATACCCGGCGTTATGGCCGCGCCGCCGGACACATCGCCGTCCTGGGCCACCCTCAATGCGTTCGTGGAGATTTCGGGCGACGGTATGGTCACGATCGTGTCCAAGAACCCGGAGATCGGCCAGGGCATCAAGACCATGCTTCCCATGCTGATTGCCGAGGAACTCGATGTTGATTGGAGCAGTGTACGCATCGAGCAGGCGCTCAGCGATCCGGCGCGCTACGGTCTGCAGTTCGCCGGCGGCAGCCGCGCGACACCCCTGAATTGGGATCCACTGCGGCGTGTGGGCGCGGCGGCGCGGCAGATGCTGGTGAGCGCCGCGGCGCAAACATGGTCCGTGCCCGCTGCGGAATGCGAAACGCAATCTGGAAAAGTGATTCACCGACGCACGAAGCGATCCTTGAGCTACGGGCGCCTGGCCTCGAAAGCTGCCACGATCCCGCCTCCGGATCTTGCGTCGCTGCCGCTCAAGGATCCGAAGAACTTTAGAATCATCGGCAAGTCGCAGCCGGGTGTCGATAGTCCGCTGGTGGTTATCGGCAAGCCGCTGTTCGGCATCGACGTCACGGTACCGGGCATGCAGTATGCGGTGTTCGTGAAATCGCCGGTATTCGGCGGCACTGCCGTCAGCGCCAACCTGGATGCAATCAAGTCCCAGCCCGGCATACGCGATGCCTTCATCGTGCGCGGCGGCGGCCCATTCAACGGACTGGCCAGCGGCGTGGCCATCGTTGCGAGCAATTGGTGGCTGGCGAACAAAGCCCGCGACTCACTCGAAGTGGTGTGGGAGGAGGGCGCAACCGCTGCGCAAAGCAGCGAAGGGTTTGCAAATCAGGCGCTGCAGCTCTCGGCACAAGCGCCGGCCGCGAAGGTGGCGAGCGAAGGCGATGCTAGTCAGGCGCTCGCCGCTTCGGCCAAGCAGCTGGAAGCAGCCTACAGTTATCCGTTCATTTCGCATGCCACCCTCGAGCCGCAGAATTGCACCGCGCATTTCAAGGACGGCAAGGTCGAGATCTGGGCTCCCACGCAGAATCCGGACGCTGGCCGAAAAATCGTCGCGAAAACTCTCGGGCTGAGCGATGCGGACATCACCATCCACATGACCCGCTGTGGAGGCGGCTTCGGCCGCCGCCTCATGAATGACTACATGGTCGAGGCTGCCTGGATATCGCAGCAGGTCGGCGCACCGGTCAAGCTGCTGTGGAATCGGCAGGATGATGTTCAGCACGATTTCTATCGCCCTGCCGGTTTTCATTTCTTCAAGGCGGGCCTTGACGGCGCCGGCAAACTGCAGGCGTTCAAAGATCATTTCGTCTCGTTCGGTGAGGGTGGCAAGGCTGCCTCCAGCGCGGACCTGGGCGCCAACGAATTTCCCGCAAAATTTGTGGCGAACCTCGAATTGGGCATGTCCTTGATGCCGTTGGGGGTCCCGACCGGGCCGTTGCGTGCGCCCGGCAGCAATGCGTTGGCGTTCGTGTTTCAGTCGTTCATCGATGAGATTGCACACACGGCAGGTATTGATCCCCTGCAGTATCGAATCGGACTGCTCGGCGAGCGCCGGGTCGTCGGCGCCTTCGACAGCGGCCGCATGATCGACGTGCTAACCCTGGTGGGCGAGAAATCCGGATGGGGAAAGCGCGCGGCGCCCAAGGGATCCGGCATGGGCGTTGCTTTCTATTACAGCCATCTCGGCTACTTCGCGGAAGTGGTGCACGCCACGGTGGGCGCAGGCGGCCGCGTCACCGTGGACAAGGTCTGGGTGGTCGGCGATGTGGGCAGCCAGATCATCAATCCGACCAGTGCCGAGAATCAAGTCCAGGGAGCGGCGCTCGATGGGATCGGGCAGGCGTTGGGCCAGGCCATAACGCTCAATAACGGCCGCGTCGTGCAAAGCAACTTTGACGACTTCCTGCTGCTGCGCATGAACCAGGCACCGCCGGTGGAGGTGCACTTTCTCAAGACCGATCACCCTCCCACCGGCTTGGGGGAGCCGGCGCTGCCGCCGGTGATACCTGCACTGTGCAATGCCATCTTCGCAGCGACCGGCGTGAGGATTCGCAGCCTGCCCATCGATCCGAAATTGCTGGCGTAAGGTGCCGCGGGCGATCGGGCCCATCCTTGGGGGGCGTCCCGGCCGGCTACCTGCGGCTTGAAGATTCGAGGCCCGGCCCCATGTCGCCACGGGGAATGCGTTTTTTCCTAGACGTCCTTAAACCAACGATTGCAAGGCCATGACGATAGAAACTGAAGCAAAGGTCAAAGAATTCCAAGCTGAAACCAAGCAAGTGCTGCGATTGGTCATTCATTCGCTGTATTCGCACAAGGAAATTTTCCTGCGCGAGCTGATCTCGAATGCATCCGATGCCTGCGAGAAACTGCGCTTCGAAGCGCTTGCCAAACCCGAACTATTGGGAACCGACGCGCTGTCGATCACCCTGACCCCGGACAGCGCCGCCCGCACTTTGAGCATCAAGGACAACGGCATCGGCATGAGCGAGGAAGAGGTGATCGACAATCTCGGTACCATTGCCCGCTCCGGCACCAAGAAATTCCTCGAGACCTTGAGCGGCGATGCCGCCAAGGACGCGCAATTGATCGGCCAATTCGGGGTCGGGTTTTATTCGGCCTTCATCGTCGCCGATAAAGTGACCGTGCTCAGCAAGCGCTGCGACGCGCCGGCGGTGCGCTGGGAGTCGGACGGCGAGGGCCAGTACCAGATCCAAGCGAGCGACAAGGCGGACCGCGGCACCGAAGTCATTCTGCACCTGCGCGAGGAGGACAAGGAATTCCTGGAGGCAGGCCGCTTGCGCCAATTGGTGCGCAAGTACTCGGATCATTTGAGCATTCCGATCGTCTTGAAGAGTGGTGAGAAGGACGAGACCCTGAATCAGGCAAAGGCGTTCTGGACGCGTCCGAAATCGGATTTGAAGGACGAAGATTATCAGGCCTTCTACCAGCACATTTCGCACGATTCCGAGGGTGCGCGCGTTTGGGCGCACAACAAGGTCGAAGGCAATATCGAATACACCTCGCTGCTGTACCTGCCGAAGCGCGCGCCATTCGACCTGTTTGAGCGCGAGCAGAAGGGCGGTGTGCAGCTGTACGTAAAGCGGGTATTCATCATGGACAAGGCGGCGGAATTGCTGCCGCCGTATCTGCGGTTCATGCGCGGGCTGGTCGACTCGGCCGATTTGCCGCTGAATGTATCGCGCGAGTTGCTGCAGAACAATCGCACAGTCGAGAAGATCAAGGCCGCGCTGGTCAAGCGTTCATTGGATCTGCTCGAGGAATTGGCAGCGAACAAAGCCGGAGGAATATGCGGAGTTCTGGCAGACCTTCGGAGCGGTGCTGAAGGAGGGCATCATCGAGGATCCGGGACAAAAGACCCGCATCGCCAAGCTGCTGCGCTTTCACTCCACTGCGGCCGCCGGCAACGCGCCCGAGGTGACTCTGGAGGCATACATATCGCGGATGAAGCCGGATCAAAAGGCCATCTACTACCTGACCGCCGACACCCTGGCCGCTGCGCGCAACAGTCCGCATCTGGAGGGTTTTCGCGCCAAAGGCATGGAAGTTTTGCTGCTCACCGATCGCATCGATGAATGGGTGGCCGGCCATTTGCACGAGTTCGAGGGCAAGACGCTCGCCAATGCCGCGAGCGCGGCCGCTGATGTGGCTTCCGCCATCGAAACTCCGGAGAAGGCGGCGGCCGAATCTGCCTTCAAGGACGACTCTCGGAGCGGCTCGGCACGAGCTTGAGCGGCAAGATCGCCAGTGCGCAAGTGTCGGCGCGTCTCACCGATTCGCCCGCCGTTTTGGTTGCGGGAGAGTTCGGCGTGAGCCTGCGAATGGGGCGCATCCTCAAGCAGGCAGGCCACAACAATCCATTCGCGACGCTGCCGATTCTCGAGTTGAATCCCAAGCATCCCCTCGCGCTGCGTCTCAAGGACACGACTGGATGAGGCCGCGTTCGCGGACCTTGCTCATGTGCTGTACGACCAGGCGATGCTGGCGGAGGGCGGCGAACTGGATGATCCCGCGATTTTCGTACGGCGCGTCAACCGGCTCATCGTGGAAGGACTGTCCGCGCAGCCGAAAATTATCCTGAGCTGAACATGCTGACGCCGCAGTGGGCCGCAAACGACGGCCGGCGGCAGTGGATCTGAGCGACGATGCGCCGCTGCTCGATGCCTACTCAGGCGCAGTGATCGGCGCGTTGGAGCGGGTGGCGCCGGCGGTGACCTTCATCGAAGTCAAGCGAGGCGCGCAGGCAGGTTCGCGCGCGGGCAATCGCCGCAGCGTGCTGGGCAGCGGTTCGGGCTTTCTGTTCACCCCGGATGGCTACCTGTTGACCAACAGTCATGTCGTTCAGGGTTCGGAAGAGATCACGGTGCGGCTGAATGACGACACGCGCTTCGATGCCGACCTGGTGGGAAACGATCCGGACTCGGACTTGGCGGTGCTGCGCATCGGCCACCCTAGCGCGCTGCCCTATGCGGAGTTCGGCGATTCGTCGCGTCTCAAGGTGGGACAGGTGGCGATTGCCATCGGCAATCCGCTCGGCTATTCCAAGACAGTGACCACGGGCGTCGTCTCGGCGCTCGGGCGCACGCTGCGCGCAACGTCGGGCAGGCTGATGCACGATGTCATTCAGACCGACGCTGCGCTGAATCCCGGCAATTCGGGCGGCCCGCTGGTCGACTCCGAGGGACGAGTGATCGGGGTCAATACCGCGATGATCCCGCAGGCGCAGTCGATCTGTTTTGCCACGGGAATCAACACGGCAAAATGGGTGATCGGCCAGTTGTTCGCCCATGGTCGGGTGCGTCGTGCCTACATCGGCGTATCCGGCGCCACGGTGCCGATCGCGACCCGCGTCGTGCGGCATTTCGATCTGCCCAGCAACAAAGCGGTGCATGTCTTGGAGCGAATGCCCGGCAGTCCGGCGGCGCTCGCGGGGATCGAACCCGGCGATCGCATGATTGCACTCGATGGCATGCGCGATCGACGGCATCGACGGCTTGCAGCGCCTGCTCGATGCGAACTTGATAGGCCGCGAATGTGACTTGCAGTTGCTGCGCAGGTCCAGTTTGGTCCGGATGACGATACGGCCGGTGGAAATGCCGGCGCATCGATCCTTCGCCCTAGCTTCAAGGAGTACGCAATGAATCCAACGCCGCATCCGATCAGCTTGGCGGTTCCGCCTGATCATACCGATCATTATCTGGGCTCCGAGCATGCGCGGGTGACCGTGGTCGAGTACGGCGATTTCGAGTGCCCGAGCTGCAAGGTCGCGGCGACCACGCCGATGCTCCTTCTCGAACGCTTTCCCAACAAGGTTCGCTTCATGTTCCGGCATTTTCCGCTGGAGGAGGCCCACCCGCACGCGCTGCTGGCCGCGGAGTGCGCGGAGGCGGCCGGCGCGCAGGGAAAATTCTGGCAGATGTACGATCTATTGTTCCACAATCAAGCGCATCTCAAGGCGGCGGATCTGCAGCGTTATGCGAACGAGTTGGGACTGAACATGGCGCGCTATGTCGCGGAGATGGACGATCACATCTATCTGCAAAAGGTTCGCGAAAATATCGAAGGCGGCCGCCGCAGCCACATCCGCGCGACGCCCACCTTCTTCATCAACGGCGTGGTGCAGGACATCTCCTTCGGCATGAAGGCACTGCACGACGCAGTGGCGCGCAGCGTGCTCCCTTAAGCGCCGGACTTATCGATTCCCATCCCGTTCGTCTGACGCCTTGCGCACGACACCATGGATGGCCTGCGTCCCGAAATGTGAAACCGCAGTGGTCGGAGGTCCCCCGAACACCAGCGTAACGTTCGAGTACGCGATTTCGGTCCCGCCGGTGACGCACACCTGCAGGGTCGAGGAAGGCGGAGTCGTCTCGAACGGGGCATTGCTGCCATTCCCGGTCATCAGGCTGACGGTACCGTTCACCTGAAAGCCCGTTGTGCTGGGGTTGGTCTTGTATGTCGGGCAGCCGGTGATGCCCTGCGTGACCATAATGTTCGTCAACTTGATATGGTGCGTGTGAGGGCCCATACCTGCCTGCGCCTGCACTGCGACAGTGCCGTTCGGAGGGGTCGCGACCGTCACCAAGGCCGTCGCAATGGCAGCCATCGTCAAATCGGCTGAGAAGTCAGCTGTGAGGTCGGTGGTGCCCCATTGCTGGTGCAGATCCATTGACCATTGACCATGCATTTCGTAGGGCCCGCCTGCGACATTCGAGAGCGTGTAGTCGTTGATCACGCCGCTAAAGTGCGTGGGCCCGCGCTCCTCGGCCAAAGCACACGTGCCTGAAACCAGTAAAAGCAGTGAAGCCACGCGTGCCGCCGAAGCAAGAGTCTTTCTTTTCATACAGGAGCTCCTTGGAGAATTAGTTAGGACCTGCGGGCACGGTCGAGCACTTGGGGCGTGACGGCAAGCGGTAAGGTGCGGTACGGCAGCCGTTTGCTCGATTTGCCGTTGAATGCGGTGCTTTGCGGTGGCGCGGAAAATAAAAAGGGCGCCCTTTAGGGGCGCCCAAATGGGGAAATCAATACCAGGAGCGCTTCAATTCACTGGAAGCTTAACTCCAGTCGCTGCCGCCCGCCGCCCCCGCCGCCGTCATCCCAGGAGCCGGGATCGTTGGCGCCGAAGTCGGAGCCGCCCATATCGCTGTTGCTGAAGCCAGGCTCGGCTGCATCCGCGGGAGGTATCACGCCGCCGGCGCCGCGGCCGCCGTCCAGGAAATGATGCGCCAGTTCTTCGCCGGCAACCACTCCCGCACCCACTGCCAAACCTGAGGCCAGGCCGCCCGCAATGCCGGAACCCATGCCGCCGCCCATGGGCGCCGGCCCGTAGCCGGGTGGGTATCGGCCGGGCGTATCCGCCGGGCGCGCCGCCGCACGCCCGGGCCTGCCGGCTGGGTATTGGCGTGTAGGGCGTGCGCCGCCGGAACAGCATCATCAGAACCCCGACCACGACCGCCGAGTATCAACACCGTGCCCCACGGGAAATGCGGCGCCGAGCGCGCGGGAACGAAGACGCCCTGGGCACCGTCGCGCCAGTGGCTCAATCCCAGCTGCGATTTCAACTCTTGAACGGAACGCGGGCTTGAAGGCGGTCAGACCCGGATTCAGGCGCTCGGCAGTGCCCGAGTTCCGCGCGCGCCATGCGAGGTTTTACCTTCTTTCGCGTAGAGCTCCGCTTGCACGTAGTGTGCCTTGGCGCTGGTAGGATGATCGGCCAGAACTTGAGTAATCATTTGCTGCGCCTGGTCGAGATGCCCGCTCGCGGCCGCCTCATAAATCTGATCCATTGTCGGATCGGCAGCTTGCGCAAAGCTCGGCGACGCTGCGATAGACGCGAAAGATCGCGCCCATGCCAAGCGCAGCAGCGGCAGAACTAATTTCCGCATGGCAAGCCCCCGATCAGGTCGAATTGACCTTGCTGGATTAGATATGGGCGGCTCAGGCGAAGTTCAACGGCCCTGAGGCGCCGCAACCCGCGCTTTTAAACGCGCTGCCGACGCGTCTTAGATGACGCCGCGGCGCTTTTGATCCAGTTCGATGGATTCAAACAGCGCCTGAAAATTCCCTTCGCCGAAACCCTCGTTGCCCTTGCGCTGAATGATTTCAAAAAAGATGGGGCCGATGGCGTTCTTGGTGAATATCTGCAGCAGGATGCCGCTCTTGACGCTGCCGTCGATCAGAATGCCGCGGCGCTTCAGCTCGGCGCACGGATTCGCGATGGCCGGCGACCCGCGCATCGACGCCCTTCGTAATAGGTGGCGGGCGTTTCCTGGAATTCAACGCCGCGGCCGCGCAGGGCATCGACGGTCTTGTAGATATCGTCGGTGCCCAAGCGCGATGTGCTGGATGCCTTCGCCCTTGTACTCGTTCAAATACTCTTCGATCTGGCTCTTGTCGTCCTGGCTCTCGTTGATCGGAATGCGGATCTTGCCGCAGGGCGAGGTGAGCGCGCGCGAGAACAAGCCGGTCTCCTTGCCTTCGATGCTGAAGTAGCGAATTTCCCTGAAATTGAACAGCTTCTCGTAGAAGCCGGCCCACACGTTCATGTTGCCGCGCCTGACGTTGTGCGTGAGATGATCGATGCGCAGCAGCCCCACCGGACATGCGGCGCAGTAGTCGATGACGGGAATGAAGTCGACATCGTAGATGGTGCGATCGCCATATCGATCGACCAGATAGATCAGGCTGCCGCCGATTCCCTCGATCGACGGGATGTTCAGTTCCATCGGGCCCGCGGTGGCGGGTCCGGGCTTTGCGCCCAGATTCAAGCGCGCGCGAATATGCGAAGCGCGCATCGGCGACGCGAAATGCCATGGCGCAGGCGCAGGGCCCGTGAGCGCGCGCAAACCTCTGCGCAAAGCTGTCGTGCTCCGCGTTGATGATGAAATTGATGTCGCCCTGATTGTGCAGCGTCACGTTCTTGGAGCGATGGCGCGCGACCGCCGGCAATCCCATGCTCTCGAACAGCCGGCGCAGCAGTTCCGCATCGGGCGCCGCGTACTCGACGAACTCGAAGCCGTCGGTGCGCATCGGATTCGTGACGCTGAGTTCGGCGTTCATGACGAGACGATGACTTTGCTCTGCGAGGAGATGGCGGTACCGAATACATGATCCCACAGGGGCGTGGTGACGCCAAAATTGCCGCGCTTCGGCGAATGGTGGTGGCGCATGTGCCAGGCGCGAAGCTCGCTGAAATAGGCCGACGAGGGCTTGTGCGCGTGATGATGAATCACATGATGCACATAGCCATACCACCAGTAGCCGAGCATCACGCCGACCGTCAGGCCGTCCGCCATGTTGAAACCGGCCCACCACCATAGCGGCAACAAAATCACGCCCAGCCAGACCGATAACGCTGACCCACGACGGCGTGCCGATGAAGGCCAGCGGCGCGCCGTGGTGCAGGCTGTGCATGGGCGAGAATATCGGCATGCGATGCAGTGCTATGCGGTGCAGGACATACTCCAACAGTGTCCACAGCACCAAGCCCGCCAGGCAGGCGCCGAGCCATTCCCCGCCGCCGTGCCAGGTAAACTGCGTGAAATTGACGGCCGTCAGCGCGACCACCGTGATGGGGTAAACCACGAAATCGGAGTAATAGCTGAATTTGCTGAGTTGCATCGTTGCCCCTCGCTCTTATGAATTATGCTATTTGACCACGAATCCGCAAATGTTAGCCGAAGAATACGTCTCCCCGCACGGCCTTCTATGCCGCCTGGCTTGGTAGAATTTCCAAGTATGCGTAAATACCTTGGTAATCGTAGGTGCCGGATTCTCCGGCACGGTGCTTGCCGCCAACCTGCTGCGCCGGCCGCCGCCGGCGCGCACCGACATCGTGCTGATCGAGCGCGGCAGCGCCATGGGCCGCGGCGTGGCGTACGCAGCGCACGAATTTCCCTATCTTCTCAACGTGCCCGCGGCCCGGCTGTCGGCCGATTCGCGCGATCCGTTGCAATTTCTGCGCTTTGCGCAAGGCAGGCTGCCGAATGTCGACGGCGAGGATTTCCTGCCGCGCGCCCTGTACGGCGACTACCTGCAGGACCTGCTGCTGCAGGCGGAGCGCGCGGCGCCGCGCACATGCGGCTTGATCCGGCGTATTCGGCGAGGTGACCGGCATCGAGCAGCGCGACGGCGCGCAGCCTCTGGCGGCGCGAATTCGCGGACCGCGCGCCGATCCTCGGCGGATGTCCTGATCTTGGCGCTCGGGAGTCCGCCGCCGCCGGCGCCGCGCTGGGCCGCAGGAGTTGAATGGATCATCGCGCGTTCCGGCAAGATCCGCGGGATTTGCCCGAACACTCTGGGCGAGCGAGCATTCGGTTCTCATCGTCGGCAACGGATTGACCATGGCGGATGCGGCATCGGTTTTGAGCCGCGACGCCGGACGGGTACCCACGCTGCACACGATTTCACGGCGCGGACTGATGCCGCAGCCGCAGACGGCCTTTCAGGCCGGCGCCATGCGCGGCGGCGGCGAGACACTGCTGGCATCGGCGCATTCGCTCAAGCAGCTGCTGCGCGCCTGCCGTGATCTGGCGCGCGAGGTCGACAAGCCGGCGGGGGCGATTGGCGCGAGGCCATCACCTTGATTCGCCAACTGGCGCCCGCGCCTTGGCGGCAGCATGCCCGAAGCCGAGCGGCGCCGCTTCGTGCGGCATCTGCAGGCGCACTGGGACATACATCGGCACCGGCTGCCGCCGCAATTGGCCGAACGCATCGAGAATCTGCGGCGCAGCGGCAAATTGCAGGTGCACGCGGGCCGCATCCAGAAGGTGATTGCCGTCGGATGCGCCGCTTGCACGTCATCTGGCGCCCACGCGGCAGCGGCGCAACTGCGCAGCTTATCGTGGATCATGGTGGTCAACGCGACGGGACCCGAACTTACGACATCGAGCATTCAGCCGACGCGCTGGTGATTTCGCTGCGTGCCGCCGGCTTGGTGTCGCCGGACGCGTTGCGCCTGGGTATTCGCACCGCACGGTTTGGAGCTTGCGTGGATGCGCACGGGCGCGCCAGCGAGCACCTGTTTTATCTCGGGCCGATGCTGCGCGCCGACCATTGGATGCAACCGCGCGCCGCGAACTTGACCCATCATGCCGAGCATCTCGCCGCGCATCTCGCTGCGAGCAACTAAGAAGTTAGCGCGACTTGCTCGATCCCCGCCAGCAGTCGCTGCAAGTCATCGCGCGAGCTGTACATCGAGATGCCGGTTCGCAGCAGTCCGCCGCGATCGCTCAAGCCCAGCACTTGCACGGCTCGCGCCGCGTAGAAGTCTCCGTCCCAAACGCAAATGCCTTGTTTACCGAGCGCCGTGGCGGCTTGCGCCGCGCTGGCCTTGTCCAGCGTGATCGATACGGTGGGCGCGCGCGAGCGCTGCCGAAATCCGGTCCCCAGACGCTGCACGCCGCGCATCTCGCGCACGGAGTCGTGGTAGAACTTCGCCAGTCCGTGTTCGTATGCGGCGATGCCGCGTCATGGCATCGACGAGGCGTTCTCGCAGCGTCGCGCCGCTGCCCCAGCAGGCGAGGTATTCGACTGCAGCGCGCAGCGCAGTCGATGGCCGCGTGGTTCAGCGTCCCGGTTTCGATGCGGTAAGGGGCAGCGGGATCCTGCACGCTCAAGCGCTCCGTGGGCAGCCGATCGAGCGCGCCCGGACGCGAATACAGCACGCCGACGTGCGGGCCGTAGAATTTGTAGCCCGAGCACAGGAGGAAATCCATGCCGAGAGCTCTTGACGTCCAAGCGAGAAATGCGGCGCGTAGTGAACCGCGTCGATCACCAGCAGCGCGCCAACTTCGCGGGTCAGCCGGCGCGCCAGCTCGATGTCGTTGACCGTGCCCAAGCGCATTGGACGAGGCGCCCAGCGCAAACACTTTGGTGCGCGCGCGTGATCTTTGCGGCCATGTCGGCCACAGTCGAGCCGTCCGGTGGCAGCAGGCGCACCTCTTGCACGATCATGCCGCGCTCTCAGCCGCAGCCAGGGTCCGCGATTGGCCTCATGATCGAGCTGGGTGATGAGCACTTCATCGCCCTGCTTCAATGTGTGGCCGATTGCGGCGCTCAGCGCATAGTTGAGCGTGGTCATGTTTTGACCGAAAGAGATGCAGTTCGCACTTCGGCGCCGAGAAAGGCCGCGAGATGCTTCGCGCGCCGCCGCCATGCGCCGATCGACTTCCTGAGAGGGCCAAAAATTGCCATGCGTATTGACGTTGCAGGTTGCGTAGAAGTCGCCGATGGCCTCGATCACGGCTTGCGGGACCTGACTGCCGCCGGGACCGTCGAGATACGCGAGATTCAATTCTTGGCGCGTGCGTGTTAGCGCGGGAAAATCTTTGCGGCAGCGAAGAGAGTGTTCGGGTGTGAATGGCATAGTAAAGTATGCAAGGGCGAGACTGGCTAGGCAAGAGATCAAGGAAAGGCATGAAATTTTCTCCGCTGGTGGATCGAATCAAGGGCGAAAGCGTCTGCGGCGTGGACCATTCACGGGCAGGCGCGCGAAGCGCAGTTGCGCGGCGAGGATGTGATCGTGCTCAGCATCGGCGATCCGGATCTGGAGATGCCTGCGCCGGTGCTCGAGCGCGCGATCGAAGCGCTGCGCGCCGGCGATGTTCGCTATACGCCTGCGGCGGGGCGCCAGGCAGCTGCGCGAGGCGATCGCAGCAAGCGCATCAGCGCCGCACGGGTCAAGCCGGTGAGCGCCGACAATGTCATTTTTCTCTCCGGCGCGCAGAACGCGCTGTTCGCCGCGTCGCTGTGTGTCGCCGGGCCCGGCGATGAGGTGCTGGCGCTGGAGCCGCTGTACCCGAGTTATCCGGCAACCATCCAGGCATCGGGCGCGCAGCTTGGTGCGCGTTCCGGCACCGGCGTCGGCGGATTTCGCCCCGACTTGAGCGCCCTCGCGGCGGCCATCACGCCGCGCACGCGTGCACTGTTTTTCGCCACGCCGAACAATCCCAGCGGCGTGATTTTGAGCGAGGCGGATCTGACCGTCGATCGGCGAACTCGCGCGCCGGCATTCGTTGTGGCTCGTGGCGGACGAGGTGTATGCGGGACTGGCGCCGGGCGGGCGTGTTCCGAGTCTTGCGACGCGACTGCCCGAGCAAGTCGATGACCGTCAGCAGCTTGTCGAAGTCGCATTCGCTGCCGGGACTGCGGGCCGGCTGGCTGGTGGGACCGACGCCGCTGGTCAAGCATGCGGAATCTCTCTCCATGTGCATGCTGTTCGGCCTGCCGGGCTTCATCCAGGAGGCGGCGATCACGGCACTCGAGGATCGGATGCAGCCGGAATGCGAGATTCGCGATCTCTGCACGCTCGAGGCGCGATATGCTGCTCAAGGGACTTGCGGACGTGCGCGGAATACGCTGCTGCGTTCCGGACGCCGGCATGTTCACGCTGATCGACGTGCGCGACACGGGTCTTTCGGGCTACGATTTCATGAGCGGACTGTTCAAGTCCGAGCGGGTTTCGGTGATCGACGGCGGTGCATTCGGCGAAGCGACCCGCGGCTTCGTGCGGCTGTGTTTCGCCACGGATGAGGCGACGCTGCGCGAGGCGATGGTGCGCATCCGCCGCTATGCCGGCACTTTGGCGAGGTAGTTCAGTCGAGGTGGTTATGACGAACTCAGCGGATTTTGCGAATCGTGGTGCGCGCGCCGGGCGGCCCGGAAGCGCTGGAATGGACCGAGCTGCGAGACGGCAGCGCCCGGCGCGCGGCGAAGTGCTCATCGCTGCAACGCGCCGTCGGCGTCAATTTCATCGACACGTATTTTCGCAAAGGCGCTTATCCCTGGCCGATGTCGCCGCTGATACCGGGCGGCGAAGCGGCGGGAATCGTCGAGGCAGCTCGGCGAGGGCGTCGACAGACTTCAAGACCGGCGATCGCGTGGCCTACACCCTGCCGATCGGCGCCTATCGCACGCGGCGGGTGGTTGCCGGCGGAGCGGCTGGTGAAATTGCCGGATGGAATCGACTTCGATGTTGCCGCTTCGCTGATGCTCAAGGGACTGACCGCGCAATTTCTGCTTGAATTCCTGCTACCCGGTCAAAGCGGGCGATATCGTGCTGGTGCATGCGGCCGCGGGCGGCGTGGGGCTGTTGATGGGCCAATGGCTGAAGTCCATGCGGCGCGACTTCCATCGGCACGGCGGGCTCGGCCGAGAAGGCCGCGACATCGCAAAGGCCAATGGCTACGCGCACGTCA
This sequence comes from uncultured Gammaproteobacteria bacterium, assembly GCA_963787695.1. Lineage (GTDB taxonomy): Bacteria > Pseudomonadota > Gammaproteobacteria > Steroidobacterales > Steroidobacteraceae > Bog-1198. The sequence continues at coordinate 945,656 of CAWBDX010000002.1, read as the reverse complement.
TCGACTATCGCGCGGAAGATTTCGCCGCGCGCGTCAAGGAGATCACCGGCGGCAGGGGCTGCGATGTGGTTTACGATTCGGTGGGCAATGACACCTGGCGGGGTTCGCTGAAGTGCTTGCAGACGCGCGGCTTGTTCGTGTGTTTCGGGCAGTCCTCGGGACCGATCGCCGACTTCAAATTTTCCGACCTGGCCGGCGGCGGATCGCTGTACGCCAGCCGGCCGACGCTGTTCGACTACATCAAGACCCGCGAGGATCTCGCGAGCGCGCGCCGCCGATCTATTCGCCAAGCTCGCCTCGGGAGAGGTGAAGCCGCATATCGGCCAGCGCGTGGCGCTGCGCGATGCCGCGAAGGCGCATCGCGATTTGGAGGCCCGCAAGACCATCGGATCGACCGTGCTGCTGGTGTGACGCCTTCAGATCCCCAACGGCAATGCGGTCGATTCCTTGATCACCGTGACCGCCACCGACGAGTTGACCGAGCGCACGCAGGGGATGCGCGACAGGTAATCCAGATAAAACGCCTCATAGGCCTTGATGTTCTTGGTGACGATCTTCAAAAGGAAGTCCCATTCGCCGGTGAGCGTGTAGCATTCGAGCACTTCGGCACGATCGCGTATCGCTGCCTCGAATTCGGCGATGGCATCGCGTCCCGTGTTGGCGAGCTTGACGTGGGCAAAAATGGTCACATCCAGGCCGAGGGAATTTCGATCGAGCAACGCGACGCGGGCCTTGATGACGCCGTTCTGTTCGAGCTGCTGAATGCGCCGCCAACAGGTGGTGGTCGATAACTTCGTTCTGCGACGCCACCTCGGCCACCGAGAGAGCCCCGTGCCTCTGTAGAATATCGAGCAGGCGAAATCCAGATGGTCGATGATCGGACGGTGTATTTTGTTCCACTATGTACCTCTTTTCGGAATGATTGTACCGAATTATTAGGGGCTCGTACTAATGATTGCAACACCGTCCCGTCGGGAGACGTAAATTATGCGGATGACCAACACATCACGTCTGCACCTGCCCCGCGTTCCTGCACGCCCGGGCGAGGCACCGGACTTCAGTTACGTGCAACTCTCGCCCGCCGGCGCTGTGCCGCGGCCGGAAATCAATGCGCGCGCGCGCGACATGATGTCGCTGTCGGCCGATCTGGTGCGCGTGCTCGATGATGCCGGCGAGGCAGTCGGGCCGTGGAATCCGCATCTCGATCCCGGCGAGCTGCAGGTGGGTTTGCGGCACATGATGCTGACGCGCGCGTTCGACGATCGCATGCAGCGCATGCAGCGTGCCGGCAAGATCTCCTTTTACATTCGCTCTCTCCGGAGAGGAAGCGGTGTCGGTGGCACAGTGCATGGCGCTGCGGCCTGGCGACATGCTATTTCCTTCCTACCGCAATCAGGGTGTGCAGATCGTGCGCGGCATCGCGCTGCTCGATCTCATGTGCCAGCTCCTGTCCAACACCCGCGACATGTGCAAGGGACGTCAGCTCCCCGTCATGTATCACTCCAAGCCCGGCAACATTTTTTCCATATCCGGTAATCTGGCGACGCAATTTCCGCAGGCGGTGGGTTGGGCCATGGCAGCCGCCATCAAGGGCGAAGACCATTTGGCCGCGAGTTGGATCGGGGAGGGTAGCAGCGCCGAGGCGGATTTTCATCATGCCCTGCTGTTTGCTTCCGTCTATCAAGCGCCGGTGATTCTGAATGTCGTGAACAACCAGTGGGCCATTTCGACGTTTCAGGGCTATGCCGGCGGCGAACAGCGTTCATTCGCAGCCCGCGGCCCGGGATATGGCATCGCCGGCATTCGAGTCGACGGCAACGATTTCCTGGCAGTACACGCGGTGACGCAGTGGGCGGCGGAGCGGGCGCGCACCGGCGCTGGCCCAACGCTGATTGAATTGGTGACGTATCGGGCGGCTGCGCACTCCACCAGCGATGATCCGGCACGCTACCGCGCCAAGGACGATGCCGAACACTGGCCCTTGGGCGATCCCATCCTGCGCCTGAAAATGCACTTGATGAAAATCGGCGAATGGTCGGAAGCCCGTCATCAAGCGCTGACCGCGGAGCTCGAGGCGCTGGTCGCAGCGAGCTGGAAGGAAGCCACCACATTCGGCACCTTGAGCGAGGGTCCGCGGCTCAATGCGGATCTGATGTTCGAGGATGTCTTCAAGGAGATGCCGCAGAATCTCAAGCGGCAGCAAGCGTTGATGCGCGCGGAACGGAGTTAAGGCTCATGGCCAGTATGAACATGATCCAAGCCTTGAACTCCGCCATGGACATCATGCTGGGCCGGGATCCTGCGGTGGTGCTGATGGGCGAGGACATCGGCTATTTCGGCGGCGTGTTCCGCGCCACCGAGGGCCTGCAGCGAAAGTACGGCGAGCATCGGGTACTCGACACGCCGATTGCCGAAGGCGGCATCGTGGCGACCGCCATCGGCATGAGCGTGAACGGCTTAAGGCCGGTGGCTGAAATTCAGTTCGCGGACTACATTTATCCCGCATTCGATCAGATTTGCAGCGAATTGGCCCGCATCCGCTACCGCAGTGCCGGCGAATTTTTTGCTCCGGTGACCATTCGAACGCCCTGCGGCGGCGGCATTCGCGGCGGTCAGACGCACTCGCAGAGTCCCGAGGGAATATTCACCCATGTCAGCGGCATCAAGGTGGTGATGCCCTCGAATCCATACGATGCCAAGGGCCTGCTCATCACCTCGATCGAAGACGATGATCCGGTGATATTTTTCGAACCCAAGCGGCTGTACAACGGACCTTTCGACGGCGACCCTAACAAACCGGCCGTGCCCTGGAGCACGCATCCGAAGGGCCAGGTCGACGAGGGCTACTACAAGGTTGCGCTGGGCAAGGCGGAGATCGTGCGTTCAGGCAGCCAGGTGACCATCATCACCTATGGCACCATGGTGTACGTGGCGGCTGCGGCCGCGGCGGCGATGAACATCGATGCGGAGATCATCGATCTTCGTTCGCTGGTGCCGCTGGATGTCGATACCATCGCGACGTCGGTGAAGAAGACCGGCCGCTGCGTCATCGCGCACGAGGCGACGCGCTTCTCCGGATTCGGCGCGGAGATCCTGTCCATCATCCAAGAGGAGTGCTTCTGGGATCTGGAAGCGCCGATACAGCGCGTCACCGGCTGGGACACCCCTTATCCGCACGCCTTCGAGTGGGAATACTTTCCCGGCCAGGCGCGAGTCACCCGAGCGCTGAAGTGCGTGCTGGAGCCTGCATGAGCCAGTACATATTCAAAATGCCCGATCTGGGTGAAGGGACCGTGGATGCCGAAATCGTTGCCTGGCACGCGAAGCCAGGTGATCAAGTGACGGAAGATCAGCTCATCGTCGAAGTGATGACCGACAAGGCGGCGGTGGAAGTGCCTGCGCCGGTGAGCGGCAGGGTGCTGTCGGTCTCCGGTGCGCCGGGCGAAAAGGTCGCCGTTGGCTCGCCCCTCATTGTGTTCGAATTGAGCGACGACTCGGCCGCCCACGTGCCCGCTGCGGCGGCACCTACGGCGGCCGCGCCTGCGCCGACCGCGCCTGCGCCGACCGCGCCTGCGCCGACCCGAGCAGCCGCGCCTGGCACGCGTGCGGCACGGGTCATGACGTCGCCGGCGAATCGGCGCCGCGCGCATGAAGCCGGTGTCGATCTCTCAACCGTGGCCGGCTCGGGGCCCGGCGGCCGTATCGTGCGCAGTGATCTCGAAGCGGCGATCGCACCGTCCGCCAGCCCGAAGAGTGCGGCTGGCGTCACGGCGGGGCAGCAAACAACGGAAATCAAAGTCATTGGCCTGCGACGGCTGATTGCCGAACGCATGAGCGAAGCCAAGCGCAACATTCCGCATTTCGCCTACGTCGAAGAAGTTGACGTGACCGAACTCGAATCGTTGCGTCAGCACTTGAACCTATCGGCGCCAAAGGGTACCGGTTCATTGAGTTATCTGCCCCTCGTGGTGATGGCGCTGATTCGGGTCCTCGACTCCTTTCCGCAGTGCAATGTCCTATACGACGCCGCGCGCGGCGTGTTGGTGCGGCACCGCGCCGTACACGTCGGCATTGCCACCCAGACCCCCGATGGACTCAAGGTACCCGTTGTGCGCAACGCACAGTCCCTCGGACTGTGGGAAATCGCCGCCGAAATCCGTCGTCTTGCCGAGCGCGCGCGCAGCAACAAGGCGACGCGCGAGGAGTTGGTTGGTTCCACCATCACGGTGACCAGCTTGGGCAAGCTCGGCGGCATCGCATCCACGCCCATCATCAATGCGCCGGAAGTTGCCATCATCGGGCTCAACAAGGCCGTCGAGCGGCCGGTTGTTCATCAAGGGGCGGTCGTGGTGCGCCGAATCATGAACTTGTCTTCCTCATTCGATCATCGATTCGTGGACGGTTATGATGCAGCGGCAATGATCCAGGCTTTGAAAGAGTTTCTCGAGCATCCGGCGACGATTTTTATTCCCACGGTGAAATCCCCATGACATCGCAACCTCAACGACCGGCGTTCGGCACCTTACTCACCTCCCATATGGCGGTGGCCGCCTACCAGGCGGGTCATTGGGGCAAGAGCGAGATCAAACCCGTCGCAGCGCTCGAGATCAGTCCCGCGGCTCACGTGCTGCACTATGCCAGCACCTGTTTCGAAGGATTCAAGGCGTTCCGCCGGGCCGATGGATCCGTACATGTGTTTCGCATGGATCGGCACCTGCAACGCTTCCAGCAGAGCGCTCGGCAGCTGGTGCTTCCGGAACCGGATCCGATCCAGGTGGCCGACATGGTGCGCGCCGTCATCAATCGCTGCCGCGACGCGGTGCCCGAGGCGCCGGGTGCGCTGTACCTGCGCCCGATACTTTTTGGCACCACGGCAAACATCGGCGCGGCCGCCACGCCGACCAGCGAAGCCCTGTTGATCGTGCTGGCAAGTCCCGGTGTGGGATTATTTTGCCGGCGGCATGAAGCCGCTGCGCATTCTGGTCGACGATCAGAATACGCGTTCGGCGGAGCACATGGGCATGGTGAAGACCGGCGGCAACTATGCGGCGGCGATGGGGCCGACGTTGAACGCACGAGCGAAATATCATGCGGATCAAGTGCTGTTCTGTCCCGGATGGCCAGGTGCAGGAGACGGGAGCCGCGAATTTCTTCTTGATCCGTGAAGGCGAACTGTTGACCCGCAGTCTCGATTCGACCTTCCTGCACGGCGTCACGCGCGACTCGCTGCTGACCCTGGGCCGCGACATAGGCTATACGGTCACGAGAACGAAAATTCGACGTGCTGGAGATGCTCGACTGGGCACACAAAGGCGAGGCGGCGCTGTCCGGCACTGCCGCCGTGCTTGCGGGAGTGGGCACGCTGATCTATGCCGGCATCGAGCATCGGGTGGGCAATGGCGAAGTGGGTCCGATCACACGTGCACTGCGCACGGCATTGATCGCGGTTCAGCAGGGCGAAGCGCCGGACCGGCATGGTTGGCTGGAACGCGTTCTAGTACTCCTCGCGATCCTCTTCGTCCTCCTCGTCTAAATCGTCGTCGTCCTCGTCGTCTTCGTCTTCATCCCAATCCTCGTCATCTTCCTCGTCGTCGGCATCCTTCTCCGCCTTGGAGCCTGACCACCCTTCAGGCTCCTCGGTGAGTTCCAGATCGAGCTCCGCCCACTCGTCGACATCCAGCTCCTCGGCATCACCGTCGAGGTGTTGAATCTCAACGGTTTCCTTGTCCTCATCAACTTTGAGCACCTGGAAGGTTTCTTCGTTTTCCAGGTCTTCGTACCACTGCCCGACGGTCGGTTCGTACTCTCTGCCCACTTCGTTCGTCCTTCTTTGAATACTGGCGCGGGGGAATCGGCAGCTGGGAATATTAGGGGAGGCCGCTTGCTAAGTAAATGGCAATATTGAGTTCTTATGACCGTTGCAGACCGCAAAGTCGCCGCTCGCCGATTGACCGATGCGAAGCGCATCGTCGTCAAAGTCGGCTCGACCCTGTTGGTGGATGGCGACAAGGGGCGGCTGAATCGCTCCTGGCTCGAGAGCCTTGCGGCGGACGTGGCGGCGTTCCGCAAGCGCGGCCAGGAAATCATTTTGGTGTCCTCCGGCGCCATTGCCCTGGGCAGACGACACCTGAATTTGAGACTCGGGAAAGCTCAAGCTGGAGGAAAGCCAGGCGGCGGCAGCTGTAGGACAGATTCGGCTCGCGCACGCCTACAAGGAGCTGCTGGATGCGCATGAAATCGCGGTGGCGCAAATCCTCTTGACCCTGGGCGATACCGAGCAGCGCCGCCGCTACCTGAATGCGCGCGGCACCCTCAACACCCTGCTGATGCTCAGGGCGCCGTGCCGGTCATCAATGAAAACGATACGGTGGCGACGGCGGAAATCCGCTATGGCGATAATGACCGTCTGGCCGCGCGCGTGGCGCAAATGGTGGGCGCGGATTGCCTGGTCCTGCTGTCGGATATCGACGGCTTGTATACCGCGGATCCCAAGGATGATCCTGACGCGCATTTCATTGCCCGCGTACTGGAAATCACGCCGGCCATCGAGGCGATGGCCGGCGGCACGGGCAGCGACATGGGGTCCGGGCGGCATGCACACCAAGATTGCGGCGGCCAAAATCGCCGTGGGCGGCGGGCTGTCATTTGTGCATTTCCAAGGGCGCCCGTGAGCATCCGCTGCAGCGCATCGAGGATGGCGCACGCTGCACTTGGTTCGTACCGTCCTCGACGCCGATGGCGACGCGCAAGCAGTGGATCGCCGGCACCTTGAAGCCGGCGGGCGCGATCGCCGTCGATGATGGCGCGGTTCGAGCGTTGATGGGCGGCAAGAGCTTGCTTCCCGCGGGCGTAACCCGCGCGGTAGGGCGTTTCGATCGCGGCGACACGGTAAGCATCATCGGTCCCGGACGGCACCGAGGTCGCGCGCGGCATCTGTGCCTATTCGGACGCGGACGCCGCACGCATCATCGGCCGCAAGTCCGCCGATATCGAGACAGCTGCTGGGCTTTCGAGGCCGCGACGAAATAGTGCACCGAGATGATCTGGTGCTGTTGTGAATCCTGTGACCGGCGTCGCGCGATTTGATGCGCAGCATGGGCAGAGCCGCGCGGGCAGCCGCCGAGGTTCTGGCGTTTGCTCCGACCGCGCAAAAGAATCGCGCGCTGCTTGCGGCGGCGGCGGCGCTGCGCGCTTCGCGACTCAAGCATGCTGGCCGCCAATGACGGCGATTTGCGCGAATCGGCCGCGCGCGGACTGCCGGCGGCGCTGCTCGATCGGCTGCGCCTCGATGAAACGCGCGTTGAGGCCATGGCTCGCGGGCTCGAGCGATATCGCGGCGGCTCGCGATCCCATCGGCGCGCGCCTGGCGGAATGGTCGCGCCCGAATGGGATGCTGATTCAGCGAGTCTGCGTGCCCCTGGGCGTCATCGGCATCATTTACGAGAGCCGGCCCAATGTCACCGCCGACGCCGGCGCGCTGTGTCTGAAATCCGGCAATGCCGTGATTCTGCGCGGCGGTTCGGAAAGCGCGCGATCCAGCGCCGCCATCCACGCCTGTCTGCATGCAAGGACTGCATCGCGGCGGAGCTTGCCGCAGACGCCATTCAATGGGTGCCGACCAGCGATCGCGCCGCGGTCGGCCATATGCTTAGCGGACATGGCCGACAGCATCGATGTCATCGTGCCGCGCGGCGGAAAAAGTTTGATTGCGCGCGTGCAGAAAGAAGCGCGAGTGCCGGTGATCGGGCACCTCGAGGGCGTTTGCCACGTGTATGTCGATCGCGCGCGCAAATCTGGCGATGGCGAAGCGCATCGTCGTCGAATGCGAAAATGCGCCGCACCGGCGTTTGCGGTTCGGCGGAGACGCTGCTGGTCGATCGCGCCTGCGCGCGCGACGCATCTTGCGCCCCTGGTCAAGTCGCTGCTCGACGCGGGCTGCGAGGTGCGCGGCGATGAGCTGAGCGCTGCGCGTCGATGCGCGCGTGCAAACCCGCCGACGAGCAGGATTGGTACACGGAATATCTCGATGCCATCATCGCGGTGCGCGTGGTGGATGACGTGGATTCGGCCATCGCGCACATCGGGCAATACGGCTCGCAACATACCGACTGCATCGTCACCGAGGATGCTGCCGCCGCCGAACGGTTTCTGACCCAGGTCGACAGCGCCATCGTGCTGCACAATGCGTCGACGCAGTTTGCCGACGGCGGCGAATTCGGCATGGGCGCCGAAATCGGCATCAGCACCGACAAGTTTCATGCGCGCGGCCCGGTGGGCGTCGAGCAATTGACCAGCTACAAGTATCTGGTGCGCGGCGCCGGCCAGATCCGCGACTAGACGCCTTGACGAGTCCCTGGCCGGCGCCCTCGCATTAGGCCCGGAGCCCTTGCCTTTATGTAAATGTGTCGGGCACCGCACAGATTTCCAGCGATCCGGGCTGGTGCAATGCATTCAGGGTACCTCCTTATGCGAGGCGGTCAGCCGTTTGAGGACCTAAGAATGCTGGCGTTGTTGCCTTATTTGTTGGCCGCCGCCGGCGGCGCTGCGATCTGGGGATCGCCCTGTGGGTGCGGGCGCGCGCCGCACAGCGCGGCGATAGTGAGCTTCGGCCCGGCGTCCGATTCCTGGTCACGCGCTGCCCAAACAGAATCTTGCCGAGCTGCAGCGTTTTCGCGCGGTCGTGGATGCCTGCGACGATTCGATCTACATGGTCGACCGCGAAACCTTGCTATTCGTGGACGCCACGGCCGGCGCGCTGCGCCGGACCGGCTTTCGCTACGAAGAATTGATGAAGATCGGACCGCTGGACCTGCTCCAGGAGAGCCGCGAGGATCTGATCCGCAGCTACGATGCGGCTGATCGCCGCGGCCGCGCCGGAAGTCATGCGCACGGAGTCCGCCGGCCGCTTCCAGGACGGCCGCGAAAGCTTCGTCGAATTGAATCGCCAGGCCGTGCATCTCGACGGCCGCTGGATCATAGTCACGATTTCGCGCGACGTGACGGAACGAAAGCGCGCGGAGACTCGCGGCACAGCGCTTTGCGCGCATGTTTGCCGCCTTGAGCGACACCAATGAAGCCATCATGCGGGTGGCCACGCCGCAGGACCTGTATCAGCGCGTGTGCGAGGCCGCGGTACGCGGCGGCAGGCTGCTAGGCGGCCAGCATCTGTGTGCCCGACGAGAATTCGGCGGACGCGCATATCGTCGCGGCTGCCGGCGAGAGCGCCGAGAACTTGCGCGATGCGCAGTTTTCGATCGACGAATGCCACGCCGCAAGGCCGCGGACTCGTCGGCACGGCGTTTCGCACGCAACGCCCTGCATCAGCAACGACTTACAAGAACGATGAGCGCACCGCGCACTGGCACGCACAGGCGCGGCAGGCCGGCATCGCGTGCAGGAGCTGCACTGCCGCTGGTTCAGCACGGCCGCACCATCGGCGTGTCTGCTGCTGCACTCCGCGAACAACAAGCATTTGACGACGAGATCGTGCAGCTGTTGATGCACATGGGGCGCAATGTCGTGTTCGCGCTCGATAACTTCAAGCGCGAGTCGGAGCGCGAGGCCGCGGAAGAGCAATTGCGCGCCACCGATGCGCGGCTCAAGCGCGCGACACGCGGCGCCAACGACGGTCTGTGGGAACTCGATGTGGCGAGCCGCGAAATGTGGGTCTCGCCGCATTTCGCGGAAATGTTCGGCTTATGAGCAGAGGAATTCCTGGGCACGCGGCAAGAAATTCTTCGATGTCTTGCATGCCGACGACGCAGCGTGCGCTGCGCGAGGCGATCGAGCGCATGCATTCGAGACGACGTTCTCGTGGATGTGGAAGTGCGCGGCAAGACGCACGCCGGCGAAGTGGCGCTGGTATCGCATTCGCGGCGCGCTGGAGCGCAATGCGGACGGGCAGTTCCCTTGACGGTGTCCGGCTCGCAGCGCGACATCACCGCAGCGGCAGCACTATCAGCTGGCGCTGATCGAGGCGACGGAAACTGCCGCAGCGGCGAACAAAGCCAAGAGCGAATTCCTCGCCAACATGAGCCACGAGATTCGCACGCCGATGAACGGCGTCATCGGCATGATCGAGTTGTTGCTGGAAACGCCGCTCAACCCCATGCAGCTCGACTATGCGCAGACCGTGCGCGACAGCGCCGCCGCGCTGCTGACCGTGATCAACGACATTCTGGATTTCTCCAAGGTCGAAGCCGGCAAGCTCGAACTCGAATGTCCTCGACATCGACGTGCGCGACACCGTCGAAGACGTGGCCCGCCTGCTGGCGATTCAGGCGCACGCCAAAGGACTCGAGGTCATCGCCCTGATCGATCCCAGTCTTGCCCGATCTGGTTCGCGGCGATGCCGGCCGCCTGCGCCAGGTACTGCTGAACCTCGGCGGCAACGCCGTCAAATTCACGCAAAAGGGCGAAGTGGCGATCGAGTGCAAGGTCGCGCGAGAAAGATGAGCAAGGCGTAACCTGATACGCTGCGAGGTTCGCGATACCGGCATGGGCATTCCCGCGCAGCCGCGTCGACGCGCTGTTCAAAGCCGTTCACGCAGGTGGATTCGTCGACCACGCGCCGGTTCGGCGGCACCGGCCTTGGGACTGTCGATCGTCAAGCGGCTGGTGGAACTGATGGGCGGCGAAGTCGGCGTGTCGAGCGAGGAGGGCGTGGGCTCGACCTTCTGGTTCACCGCGCGTCTGGGCATCGCGCAGGACGCCGCCGAAGGCGCGGCCCGCGCCGCCCACCGTCGCTGCGCGGCCAGCGCATCATGATCGTCGACGACAACATGACCAATCGCAAGGTCTTGATGGGCCAGCTGTCGCTGTGCGGAATGGATGCGGTCTGCGCGAGTTCCGCCGATGAAGCATTGAGCTTGATGCGCCATGCGGCCGCAGCGGGCCGGCCATTCGAGGTGGCGCTGCTCGATCATCAAATGCCGGGCTGCGACGGCGCCACCTTGGGCAAGACCATCTTGGCGGAGCCGGCAGCTGCGCAGCGCACGCCTGATCCTGCTGACCTCCTCCGGGCAGCGCGGCGATGGGCGCATGTTCTCGGAGCTGGGTTTTGCGGGCTATCTGTTGAAGCCGGTGACCCATCGCGATCTCACCGATTGCCTGCATGATGGTGCTCGGCACGCAAGCGGAAGGCTGGCGCACTGGCGACGCAGCCGATCGTGACGCGGCACGCGCTGCGCTCGCAGCGCGATCGCGCGACAGCACCACATTCTGCTGGCCGAAGACAACGTCGTGAATCAGAAAGTCGCGTGCCGCATTCTCGAGAAGCTGGGCTATCGAGTCGACGTCGCCGCCGACGGCCAGGCGGCATTCGAGGCCTGGCAGACCGGCCGATACGATTTGATCCTGATGGATTGCCAGATGCCCCTCATGGATGGCTACGAAACCACGCGAAAAATCCGCCAGCAAGAAGCCGCCGGCAAGCGCATCCCGATCATCGCACTGACCGCCCATGCCATGAAGGGCGCCGACAACGAGTGCCGGGCGGCCGGGCATGGATGATTATTTATCCAAGCCCATCGATCGCGGCGAGCTGCAGCAGTGTCTGCGCAGATGGCTGGACGAAGCCGCCGACGCAACATCCGCGCCGGCCAATCAAGCCGGATAGTAACTCCCGCGCTAGCCCGCCGCGTCGGATGCGCGGCGATCATCGCCGATGATCTGCGGGCGGGAATAACCCAGCGGGCCATGTTCAATCAAAACGATGCCGCAGTTGGGCGGCGCATGCGCTCCTTGCCACTCGCCCGTGACATAGGCCCAGAGCGTCATCATCACGCCGCCGTGACTGACGATCACAACGTCCTCCCCCGGATGCGCCTTGGCCAAGCGGTCCAAGTATCGGGCCGACGCGCGCCTGAACCTCCTCGTAGCTCTCGCCATCTTCAGGTTTCCACGCCCACGGGCGATTCGGATCGTAATCCGGCTCAGCCAGCAATGAATCGTACGAACGACCCCGATGCGCGCCGATTTCGCGCTCATGCAGATTCGGTTCGAATCTCGAGCGGCACACCCAGCGCGCCGGCAATGATGCGCGCGGTCTCGCTGGCGCGCACATAGGAACTCGTTACCACCAGCTCAGGGTCGAAACAGCGCCGCGATGCGCTGCGCGGCGGCTTGCGCCTGGCGGTAGCCTGTTTCCGTCAGCGGCAGCTCGTGCGGTTGAGTCGCGAAAATACGCTCCCGGTTGCCGGAACTCTCACCATGACGGACCAGGATCAGTCTGCTCATGCGCGATGCGAATCGTGCAAAGCGGCAATCGCGCGCAGCCAACTGCGGACTGCCGCAACATCTCCCAAATGAAATTGACCGTGCACGCGATCACCCACGGCGATCGAGATGCCGCCGTACGCCTCGACGATCGCAAAGCCGTCCTGGTCGGTAAGATCGTCGCCGAGGAACACGGGCAGCCTGCCGCTGAACGGCGGTTCCTTCATGAACGCCTTGATGGCGGTGGCTTTGGTGAAGCCTCGCGGCTTTATTTCAAACAGCATGTCTCCGCCTTGGATGTGATAGTTGCTGCCGAGCGGTTTGGCGATGTCGACAATCGCGCGACGAATCACCTCTGCGTATTGCGGCGCCATCCGAAAATGCACGGCGACAATCCTGCTCCTTGTCCTCGAAGAGTGTTCCGGGATGCGCTTCAACCAAGGATCTTATCGCAGCCCGCGCGCCATCGAGCTGCGAGTCCACAAAGCTGGCGACTTGCATTTCGCCGCCGGCGTTGCGCCTCTCGACTCCATGCAGGCCGGCCGCCGGCAGGCGCAGCGGTGCAAACAACCGGTCGAGAGTCTCGATCCTCCGACCGCTTACCAGCGCGACCGCGCCCCCGAGACGCTCGCTACATCGCTCAATAGCGCCTTGATCTCGGGGTCTGAAACCGTGTGCGAAGGAGTGTCGGTCGCTTCGAGCAACGTTCCATCGACGTCCAGAAACAAACACCAGTCGAGCGAGGGCGGCGGCAGCGATCGTGTCATGCGATGCAGGACTTAAGACCCCTAGCCGACGCGGCGCGCCGCCGCCCTTGCGAACGCACACAGGCGCTCAGCCGCAGCGCGCAGCGTAGCATCCTGCTTGGCGATGCACAGCCGCAGCAGCGTCAGCGGCGGCGGATTCGCGTAGAACGGCGACAGCGGAATCGTGGCTATTTTCGCCTCGCGAATCAAGCGGTCGGCGAAACTGATGTCGCTCTCCTTGCTGAAAGCGCCGTAGTCGATCAGCTGGAAATAGGTACCGGCCGCCGGCACCGGTGCCAATCCCGAGCCGCTTAGAAGCCCGGTAAGTAAATCGCGCTTCGCTTCGAAGAACGCCGACAATCCATGCCATGCATCGGGATAACTCGAAAGATAACGGGCGATGGCGTGCTGCAACGGCGCGGCGATGCTGAAGGTGTTGAACTGGTGCACCTTGCGAAGTTCGCGGGTCATTTTGCCGGGCGCGACGCAGTAGCCGACGCGCCAGCCGGTCGCATGCAGCGTTTTGCCGAAAGAAAACACCGCATAGCTGCGCTCGCGCAATTCCGCATGCGCCAGCACCGATGCATGTTGGCGGCCGTCGAACAGCACGTGTTCATACACTTCATCGGCGAGGATGGTAATGGGCCGATCGCGGACACAGGCCGCAAGGGCATCCAGGTCGTTTTTCGTTGCTACGGTACAGGAGGGATTTTGCGGACTGTTGATGATAATGAGTCGAGTACGAGCGTTCAGTGCGCGCCGCACCTCGTCCCAATCGAATCGAAATGCCGGAGGCGCCAATGCTATGCGCACACAGCGAGCGCCCGCGAGTCGCACCGCCGGCTCATACGCATCGTAGGCGGGGTCGAATATAATGACCTCGTCCCCGGCTCCCGCAACGGCTTGTATCGCGTCGTAAAGCGCTTCGGTGGCGCCGCAGGTGACGGTAATTTCGTCGCTTGGATCAAACCGCTGCTGGTAGCAGGCATTGAGCTTGCCGGAGATTTGTTCGCGCAGCTCGATAGCGCCTTCCATCGGCGCATATTGATTGCGGCCCGCCGTTACCGCCTCGGACAACGAGCTCGCCAAGCGCGGATCGATGGGATAATCCGGAAATCCCTGACCGATGTTCAGCGCGTTCTCCTCGAGCGCGCGGCGCGACATCACGGTGAAAATCGTGGTGCCAACCTCGGGCAATTTGCTGCTGAAGCGCAAGCGTCAAGCCTCCAGCTTCTGCAGCCCACCGGCCAGCGAAGTTGCGGCAACCCCGCGTTTTCGCAGTTCGCGCGCCGCCGCCAAGCTGCGCTTGCCGGACGCGCACACCAACAGCACCGGCCGTGCGGAATTCAGCACACCGGGATCCGCCAGCAGCTGCGGCATGGGAATGTGCTTAGCCAAGGAAGGCTCTGCCGCGAATTCCTCCGCGCTGCGAATATCGATCACTTCGAGCCCGCTTGCGGCCGCCTCATCCAGTGATTGCAACTCAATCTCGAGGTCGCGCTCCTCTGAGGCCAAGCCGCGGATATGCGCGCAACCAGGAGCGCGACACTCGGCGCGGCGCGGCGCCTTGAGCTTGAGGCTGGAAAAATTCATGAAATCGAGCAGCAGCAACTCGCCGTCGAGCTGCCCGGAAATGCCGAGCAGGATCTTAATCGCCAACAGGGCTTGCAGCGCGCCAAAGGCGCCGGGGACCGGTCCCAGCACTCCGGCTTCAGCACAATTGCCCACGACGCCGTCGGCGGTGGCATCCGGCCACAGGCAGCGCAAACAGGCGTGCTTCGCCTGCGGCTTGTACACCTGGAGCTGTCCTTCGTACTGATAGACGCTGGCGAATACCGCAGGCCGCTGCGCAAGCACGGCGGCATCATTGATCAAGTACTTGGCGCGAAAATTATCCGTGCAATCGATGACCAGGTCGTAGCTGCGGGTCAACTGCAGTGCATTGTCGGCATTGAATCGTTGCGCATGCGTTTCGACGTGCACGCTGGGATTAATCTTATTGATGGCCGCGCGCGCCAGATCGATTTTGGGTTTGCCGGCATCGGCGAGCGCGTAAATGGGCTGCCGATGCAGGTTGCTGGGATCCAGGTTGTCGGCATCGACCAACCCCAAGTAGCCCACTCCGGCGCCCGCCAGGTATTGAAGCACCGGACTGCCGAGCCCGCCCAAGCCTACGATCAGCACGCGGGCGCGCTCGAGCGCCGCCTGGCCCGCAGTGCCGATTTCCTTGAGCAACAGCTGCCGTGAATAATCGGGCTGCATCGCTACTCGGAGGTAACGGCAGCGTGTTCGTGATGTTGCGCGGTGTGCGTGTGTTGCGCAGGCGCCGCGCAGCGCTCGCAGTTCACCCAGCCGGAGTCGCCATTCCGGTAGTGCTCTTTTTTCCAAATGGGCACGCGGTGTTTGACTTCATCAATGATGAAACGGCAGGCATCGAAAGCTTCGCCGCGGTGTTCGGAACACACACCCACCCACACCGCCATTTCGCCCAGTGTCAGCGCACCTACTCGATGAATGCACAAGGCCTGCACCACCGGAAATCGCCGCAGAGCTTCCTCGACGATGCGCTCGCCTTCCTTCACGGCCAGCTCTTCAAACGCTTCGTATTCCAGGCGCGTGACCTCTTGGCCCTCATTATGATCACGCACCCAACCCTCGAAACTGACGTAGCCGCCCGCCGTCAAGTTCTGCAATTCCTGCCGTGCAGACAGGGTGTCGATGGCTGCTTGGGTAAAGCGAAAGCGCATCAGCCGCCCGCTACCGGCGGAATGAAAACCACCGCGTCGCCGTGCTTGAGCTCTCGCGACCAATCGCTGAACTCGGTGTTGACCGCGACTTTCAGCTGTTCGCGCGCCAGCGTAAAGGCATGACGGGACTTGAGCTCGGCGTACAAATCAGCCGGAGTAGGCGCCGAAGTCTCGATCGATTCTTCGGAGCGGCCGGCCTGTTCGCGCATCAATGCGTAGTAGCGTATTTGCAGTTGCATGGGCGATTCGGATTCCAATGCCATGATGGCCTGCGCATATTCTTCGGGAGTATTGACGTTATCCAGCGCCCGTCTGTCAGGCGGCTGCAGCAGTAGCGCGCCGACACGGATCAGAAACTTTCGCGGGCAGTGGCCGCCGCCGGCCTGATATTCGGCCAGCATGGCCGCCGCCGCGGGTTCCCAGATGGCGCACAGCGGCTCCGGTAGATCATCGTGAGCGCTGCGGTAGGCGGTGGCAAAGCCGGCCGGATCGCGTGCGCGCAGCAAAAATTCGACCGCTGCATCCGAGAGAAACGGCAAATCGCACGCCAGTACCAGCCACGCAACCTTGGGATATGCGGCAAACGCCGAGCGAATGCCGACGATCGGTCCCTCGCCAGCGGCGCTATCCACGATCATGGGCCGATGCGAGCGCACCGGGTCAAGCGTTTGATTGGCGCGCACCGATACAAAAACTTCAGGGACATGCCGGCGCGCGAGTTCGAAGGCGCGATCGAGCTGTGAACTGCCGCGGTATTTGAGCGCGGCTTTATCGCGATGCATGCGCGAACTTGAGCCGCCCGCGAGGATCAGGCCGTAGATCGGCGGGATGCTTAGGTTCACGGCGTACCCTGCATCGAGTACGCGTGCTTGCCGCCGTCTTTGGCCAGCAGGCGCACATCGCCGATGACGATGCCGTGCGAAAAGGCTTTGCACATATCGTAGATGGTCAGCGCGGCGATGCTCGCGCCGGTAAGCGCTTCCATCTCGACGCCGGTTTTATGATGCACACTCACCGTGCAGCGAATGACCGCGGAATCGGCCACCAGATCGATCGCGATGTGGCAATTCTCGAGTCCCAGCGGGTGGCAAAAAGGAATGAGTTCGTGAGTGCGCTTCGCACCCATGACGCCCGCGACGATCGCGGTATCGAACACCGGGCCCTTTGGCGAGCGCAGGCCGCTGTCGCGCAGCGCGGCGGCGACCCCCGGTGGGAAATGCACTTTCGCCTCGGCGATCGCGGTGCGCTTGCGTCGCCGTCTTATCGCTGACGTCGACCATGGTCGGACGATGATCGGCATCCAAATGAGTAAAGTTCATGTTTCATCCGCCGATGTAGTACATCTCGATCTTTTTCGTCTCGAGGTCTTTGCCGCGCAGTTCCTCGCGCAGCTCGCTGTAGCGATCGGTGCGCTTGTCCCAAGCGCCGCGAATCAACCGCAGCAGATCGGCATCGTCTGCGCCGTCGCGCAGCGGCGCGCGCAGATCGATTCCCTGGGTTGCAAACAGGCAGGTGTAAAATTTACCTTCGGAAGACAAGCGCGCGCGGCTGCAGGCGCCGCAAAACGGCTGCGACACCGATGAAATAAACCCGACTTCCCCGCCGCCGTCGTCGAAGCGCCAGCGCTTCGCAACCTCACCCTGGTAGTTCTCAGAAACCGGGTGCATCGGCCAGCGCGCGCTGATGCGGTCCGCCAGTTCGCGGGAGGGAACGACCATCTCGGGCCGCCAATGATTGCGATTGCCGACATCCATGAATTCGATAAAACGTACGATCACCGGCGAGCCGCGAAAGCGCTCGACGAGTTCGAGCGCGGTGTGATCGTTGACGCCCCGCTCTATGACTGCGTTGATTTTGAGGGGCGTCAAGCCGGCCGCGACGGCGGCCTCGATGCCCTCCAAGACCTGGGCTAAAGCGCCGAATCCGCCGCTCAAGCGGGCGAAAATGTCCTTATCCAGGGTATCCAAGCTGACGGTTATGCGCTTCAGTCCGTTGGCGCGAAGATCGACGGCATGCTTTGCGAGCAGCACGCCGTTCGTCGTGAGCGCGATATCGTCGATGCCGGGAATTCCAGTCAAATCGCCGATCAAATCGGCCAGATTGGTGCGCAGCAGAGGCTCTCCGCCGGTGAGCCGTAGCTTGCGCACGCCCAAGGTCGGCGAACAATTTCGACAAACGCACGATTTCATCGAAGGATAAGCGTTCGTGAGAATTCAGGAACTGGTAATGCTCGTGAAACCGCTCCTTTGGCATGCAGTAAGGGCAGCGAAAATTGCAGCGGTCCATGACCGAGATGCGCAGGTCATGCAGCGGGCGGCCAAGCCGATCGAGCGGATTCCGTGCGCCGCGAATGTCGTGAACGATGGATGTCATGCGATTCAGGTTACCAGCGGTAAACGCTAGTGACGAACCCTTTCGGGTAGGTGTTGGGTCCCGGCGGCAGCTCCACGAAGCCGTCGGTGCCCGCCAAGCTCAAGAAGTCCCCCGATCCATTCGGCGGCCGCGGATTTGCCCAGGGACGGCCCCAATCGTCGTGCTCGATGATGACGGGCAAGAAATACGTCAGCGACGGGTTTGAAGGTTACCGGCGAGGCCAAGGCCAAGCGCTCGGGCGGCGCGCGCTTGGTGCCCATCGCTTCGGCAATGGCCGGAATCACATAGCGGACCAGACACACGAGAGTGGAGACCGGATTGCCGGGCAAACCAAATACGGCCTGACCCTGTGGACCGATGCCAAACCACATCGGTCTGCCCGGCCGCTGTGCAATGTTATGAAATACTTCGTGCACACCGAGCTGCATGAGTACTTTGGGTACGAGATCGAACTTGCCCATCGACACGCCACCGCTCAAGACCACCACTTCGTGGGTTGTCAGGTGCAGCGCGAGCCGCTCGTGCAGCATATTTTCATCGTCGGGCACGTGGTCGTCCCCGACACGACCGAAGCCGCGCTTGCGCAATGTAGCAGCGACCGCGTAGGCGTTGGATCGGCGCACCTGGAAATCCGCGATCGGGTCCCCCGGTTCAATCAACTCGTCGCCGGTGGAGACAACCATGACCGCCGGTTGGCTGCTCACGCGCACGCGTGCCATGCCGGCCGAGGCGGCAACCGCAATTTCCGGCGCACGCAGCAGAGTACCGGCTTCGAGCAAGAGTCTGCCCTGGCGGCTGTCGCTGCCGCGCCGATGAATGTTGTGAAAAGGGGCACTGACCACCGTTGAATTGAGCGATGCAATGCCGTCGACCACATCGAGCTGCTCGACCGGAATTACGTTGTCGCAGCCGGCCGGGAGAATTGCACCCGTCATCACTTCGATCGCGTCTTCGCTGGCCCGAAGCCTGAGACGCGGCGCGCCGGCAGCCTGGATCCCCTGAATTCGAAAGCGCCGTTGACCTTGACGCAACGCCTCGCTATCCACCGCAATGCCGTCCATGGTGACGCGGTCGAACGGCGGATGGTCACGTTCCGCATAAACATTCTCGCGCAATGTTCCCCCGACGCACTGCGTCAACGGCAGTGATTCGATGGGCAAACACGTCAGCCGAGAGTAGATGGCCTCTTCGGCCAGACGCGGCGTAATGAGCGTACTAGCCTGCATAGTTTGAAAGTGGCGGCGGAGTGGTCCGCCGCACTGAACGTCATGGCGTCTGTTTCGCTTTGTAAATCCTCAGCTGTTCGTTGAAGCGACCGACAACCGCCTGCAGTTCATCAACCGCCGCGTTGTGTTTTTGCGTCAACATGGCCTGCTGCTGCTTCACCTTGGCCTGCTCGTCCTTCGTCAGCTTCGACGGATCTTTCGGCGCCGCTGCATCGATTTCCAGCTGCAGGCAGTCAAGATATGCGTTCATGTCGCCGTTGTAGGTTTTGAAGGCCTTCGCTGCGGCGACCATTTGATCCTTGGTGGCCGTACTGCCATCCGGCGGCGCATCGGGGGATTTCGGATAAGAACAATCTGCTCGAGCATGAGCAGCAAAGCCGAGTGCGAAAACAAGCGAGAGCGGTATCCAAGCCTTCATCGGGAATCCTCTAGTTATCGGTGCTAATGAGTGAAACAGACCCAGCATGATCTTACGGCCAAGGGCGAAGGGCCGCCAGCGCGGCCGCGGTAAACTGTAAGCACATGATTTAGCAGCTTTATTTGATTTCAAAGAGGCCATATAGTTCCCCTGTGCCGGGCGTTTCGAGCCCATTTTTGATGCCGCGGGCGTAACCCGTGCCGTTGGCGGCGACGAAATGTTGGATATCTCGGCTTTTAAATGTCGAAATGATCGCGCTCGGTTCGACTGGTCAATGGCGAATCACGCCAACAACCTTAGGAATTGAACATGAACTACTTATTGCTCATTTACAGCAACGAAGCACAGTTCGGGGCGTTGCCCGAATCCGAACTCAAGAAAATGACTGATGAATATATGGATTTCACGAAATCGATCGTGCAGGCTGGTCAATTCAAGGCTGGCGACCGGCTGAAGCCGGTATCGAGCGCCTCGACGGTGCGCGTTCGCAACGGCAAAGCAGCGATCACGGATGGACCATTTGCGGAGACTCGCGAACAGCTGGGAGGCTACTACCTGATCGAGGCAAAAAATCTCGACGAGGCAACTGCGATCGCAGCACGCATCCCCGGCGCGAGAATCGGCAGCATCGAGGTGCGGCCGGTGTGGCCGCCGATGACCTGAAGAATCGATCAACGCCGGCAATGATCGAAGAAATCTTTCGCCGGGAGGCGGGTCGGGTGCTCGCGACATTGATTCGCTTACTCGGCGATTTCGATTTGGCAGAAGAAGCGCGGCAAGAGGCATTTACCGCCGCCCTCGAGCAATGGCCGCAGCGCGGCATGCCGGACAATGCGCGCGCCTGGCTGATCAATACCGGCCGCAACAAGGCAATCGACCGCATTCGCCGCGATGTCTTGTTCAGAACAAAAATCGCCGATCGCGAGCTGGCCAGTGCAGCGGCGGACGAAATCGTGCTCGACGATGTGGACGAAGCGGTATTCGGGGACGATAGGCTGCGTCTCATATTTACCTGCTGCCATCCCGCGCTCAACGCCGAAGCGCAGATTGCGCTGACCTTGCGCGAAGTATGCGGACTGTCCACGCAAGCGGTGGCGCGCGCTTTTATGGTCGGCGAAGAAACCATGGCGCAACGCCTGGTGCGCGCCAAGAAAAAGATTCGCGATGCCGCGATTCCATATGAGACACCCGATGCGTCGGTACTCGACCAGCGAATCGAAGGCGTGCTGGCCGTGGTGTACGGGGTGTTCACGGAGGGCTATGCCGCAACTGCGGGGCCTGAACTCATTGATGTCGAGCTGTGCGGCGAAGCCATCCGGTTAGGACGGTTGATCGATGCATTGCTGCCGAATAATGCAGCAGTGATGGGTCTGCTGGCGCTCATGCTGTTGCATGACGCGCGCCGTCGATCCAGAGTATCCGATGCCGGCGATGTTGTGCTGCTCGACGATCAAGACCGGTCGCGTTGGGATCAATCCGAAATCGCCGCGGGATTGGCACTCGTCGAAAAATCTTTGCGGGTTCCGGGATTCGTGAGTACCTATACGGTGCAAGCCGCAATTGCCGCATTGCATGTGAAGGGGGGAGAGAACGAACCCAAGGACTGGCCGCAAATTGTCGGATTGTATGAAGTGCTTCTGAGGCTGCAACCCACTCCTGTGATCGAATTGAATCACGCAGTGGCGGTTTCCATGGTCGACGGCGCCGCGCGCGCCCTGAATCTGGTCGACTCGCTGGCGGCGCGCGGAAAGGTCACGCAGTATCACCTGCTGCACGCGACACGAGGCCGCTTTCTGCAACAGCTCGGGCGGTTTGAGGAAGCACGCGAGGCCTATCGAACTGCGTTGAAAACGGCCACGCTGGAGCCCGAGCGCCGCCTGTTGGCGGCGCGGCTCGCGGATCTTCAAGATCAGTAAGTTCGAGTCCCAAGCCGATGCGCGGCGCGCAAGATTGCATGACGCTCTTTTAGAATTTCCCGAATCGGCTCCCGACCGCTAAACTGCGCGCGGGCGCCCGTAGCTCAGCTGGATAGAGCACCTGGCTTCGAACCAGGTGGTCGGCGGTTCGAATCCGTCCGGGCGCGCTTTTTTATCAATAACTTACCGAACATCAGTGCACCGACCGTAGCGAAAACGTAGCGTTTTTTGCTACGTTTTCACCCCGCAGAGGGTTCGCACATCATCTTCGGGAATTGGGGGTAGCCGCCAACGCGACGCCGCGGCGCGTACGGGGTGAAACGAGACCTCGCAAGTCAGATGGCATCTATCGCGCAATGTCACGAGGCGAGTCGACCCATTTCCGAAAGCGCGTCGAAGCCGTACACGGTGAGTTAGTGAAAGGCAAACTGCAGGTCGAATCGGGTAAAGCGAAACTGCTGCGCACGCGCGAGGAAGTGCGTCGTGGATGGCTGGCGGTGAGCGATGAGCTTACTCGCCACGGGCAAACCGAGCTTGCGGCGCAGGTCAAGCGATACGTGGAGTAGATGCCGAAACCGTTAACAGAGAAGGAACGTATCGCCACGATACTGTTAGAGCGCGCCCGCAAACCGCAAGTTCGTGAAATCGAAATGGCGCGCTAGAAATTTCTGTTTTGGGCGCCGTGGCTGTTTCAATTCATTAGGCAATGGCGGGTTTGGAGAAGGCCGATCGGTCGGCCGGCAAATACCGGGCGCTGGTGGCATCAGAATGACCGCCCGGTACCGGACCTTCGTCGACGACCTCAGGGCGCCGCATCGGGTAAGTGAGAACAATTGGCCTATGGTCTAGTAGGCGATGTTGTCCTTGATCGTTAGAGTTAATCGCGAAAAATTCCTTTCCGACTGCGTTACGTTCTTTTCAAGTTCGTCGTTGTTCATAAGAAAAGCAGGGAGGCCAGATGAAATGCAATTCCAAGTTTGCCGGCGCGGCCTTTATAGTCAGCGCAATATTTTTGACAATGACAAGCCTGCGGGTGCTGGCCGCCGACAGACCCAACGTCGTAATGCTGATGACCGATGACACCGGCTGGAACGATTTCGGGGCCTACGGTGGGGGCGCGAACCTCGGCCATCCGACCCCGAACATCGATCGCATCGCCCAAGAGGGAGCCGTATTCACGAGTTGGTATGGTCAGGCGAGTTGTACAGCCGGACGCGCCTCGTTCATGACCGGGCGCATCCCGATCCGCTCGGCCCTTTCCGTCGTGGTTGTGCCTGGCGACCCTAATGGCCTCACGAAAAGTACGCCGACAATCGCCGAGTTCTTTCAGAAAAACGGTTATTCGACCTACTTCTCGGGGAAGTGGCATCTGGGCGATCAACCAAAATTCTACCCGATCGAACATGGCTTCGACGAAATGAAGGAGTTCGCCGCCTACTATCCGGGCGTCTATACATATGACGACACGGACAGCTTCGCGCATCCCTGGTTCCCGAAATACAACCCTGCTTACTGGGCAGAATATCAAAAGATCGTCAATTTATACGAATGGGAAGGCACCGCGGGCAAGCCCGCGACCAAGGTTGCGCGTATTGACTACGACTACCTGCACGAATTCGACGTCCGTCAAGCTGACTCAGCTGTCGAGTACATTAAGGCGCACGCCAAAGGGGGCAAGCCGTTCTTCATGGATGTTAATTTCATGAAGATGCACAACCCGAACATTCCCGCCAGGGCATTCATTGGCAAATCGCACCTCGGCAATTATTCAGATGCCATGATGGAACTCGACTCCAATATTGGTCGCATTATGGACGCCATCCGGGCCGAGGCTCCCAACACCATCGTCATCATCACCGCCGACAATGGCGCGTGGCAGGATGCGTGGCCGGACGGCGGAACCGTTCCGTTCCGCGGTGAGAAAGGTTCGCCGTTCGAGGGCGGTTTCCGTGTGCCCGGCATCATGTGGGAACCCGGCAAGATTCCGGCCGGCGCGCGCTATGGCGAAATGATGTCGCACATCGACCTCTGGGCGACGCTGGCGGCGATGGTCGGCCTCACCCCGCCGCCCCACGGTGCATGGAAGGATAACGATGGGAAGCCGATCTATTTCGACAGCATCGACAATAGCGCCTACATTACGGGCAAGGAACGGCATTCCGCACGCAACGGATGGATCTATATCGACGGTGAGACCTTCGCCGGCGCACGCGCTGACATCGGTGGCGATCCCACAAACCCCGATCTCAAAATCGCCTGGAAATACCTGTATACCTCCAAGGACACCTGGCTCGGTCCACAGCAGAATCTCGGTGCCATAGGCTCGGCCTACAACCTCACGATGGACCCGTTCGAGAAATACGACATGACGTTCAACGGTGCAGTGAGCACGCGCACCCCGACCACCTCGCCCGGGCGCTATGCGGGCTACGACAATGGCTGGGTTCTCTCTTTAATTGCGGTGCCGGTCCTCGAGTTTGACAAATCAATCGTGAATTTCCCCAACATCAAGCGCTTCCCCGGCGGAGCATCGAACGATATGAATCCGAATCTTCAGGATCCGGCAAACCCCGTTCCTCTAATGGACATCAGGAAGGTTGTGAACACCATCGGCGCAGCCGATTAGCTCTCAACGTTGATCGTGAAACACCGGGTCGACTCGTCAGGGCCGACCCGGGCATTCACCACGAGACATGCGACGCGCGCTCTGTGGTTGATCGAGCCACGCGAGTCTCCGGTGTGCTCGCGCTGGCCTGCCTCATAGCCGACTGTCGTGGCAGGCAGGTTGGGGAAACATAGCGGGCACCCGATCCGAATCGCGCAACACCACCATTAACGGCGGCGGGAATGTTTTTACCGGGAAGATAAAGGGGGCTCTCGGCCATGACCCGTCATTGAGGGTCCTGAAATGACCGCCGCAAAGCGGAGTTCGCCGGGTGCTATTTTGCGAACAAGAGATAAAGTGTGCAAAGCAGCGTCGCGGCGTCTGCCGCCTCAACCGCCCAATCGATCGTCTTGTCCCGTTTGAGTCGGTTCAATGTCACAGTCTGTCCGACTAATCCGATCGCGGTCGGGATTAGTGTCAGCCAAAGTATGTACGGCGCGCCAAGGAAGACCCCTATAGCCAGCGCTGCGTAAATGACTGCGAAGACCAAAAATGGAACATTCTCTTTGGCTCCGAAACGATAAACGATGAGCACATGCAATACAGCGTTGACCGCGAGCAGTAAGCCGAGAATGATCATGATCTGGCCCCCCATTCACTAATATCCGATTGTCGCAACGTATCCCAAATTGGGGCTCCCACCCTCCCAGAATAAACGTGGCGTCCACAAACACGCCTCGTTCATCGGGCTGCGACCGCTCCTTCGTCGAGCCCCAGCACGACAATCTTTGCGGACCTGATAATCGTTGGCCACTCGGGATGGGTAAAGCCGGCCGCCACGGCTACTTTCTGCGCACCGTTCGCCATATACGTAATCACGCCTCCAGCCAGTGCGCCATCGAGTGCCTGGCCCCAAAGTTTCTGGCCGTTGGAGGAATCAAGCGCGTAGAGGTTGCCGCCCACATCGCCAATGAACAGCAGACCGCCGGCCGTCGGCGTCCAACCCGCAACAATCGGGTAGTTGGATTTGACACGCCACTTCCATACGCCGGTATCAGCGTCGGTCGCGTAGACCCAGCCGGACCAGTGCCCATCGGCCTGAGCGCGTTTGCCAAACCACCAGAAGGGATTGAGTGTACCTTGCCCCGCCCAGAGTTCCCCGAGTGCCTTCTTCCGCAGCTGTTTGTCGTCTTGCAGCCGCGCCGACGCGCACCAATTGACCGTCGCGGTCAGGATGAGGTTGGTCGTCGGAACATAGGATGGACTGTTCCATTCCTCGCCGCCCGAGGCGCCCGGACAGAAGTGAACGTATTTCTCAAGGTTGAAAGGTACGTCGGCATTCTCGATCTGGGCCACTGGTACACGGTAGAGGAGCTGGTTGTTGTTGCCGAGATCGAAGCCGTGAAGGTATCCGTTCTTGACAGATACCACTAGGAGTTGCTTGCCTCCCCGAGTCTGAATCGGGACCGGGGGGTTCGACACGTCCCAATCGTGCCAATCCTTGGGAACTATCTTGAAGTGGTAGCGGTAGTTCCCGGTCTTCGCGTCAAGCACGACCACCGAATCAGTATAGAGATTCCCTCCCGGCCGAACGCCTACGTCAAAATCCGGCGCTGGATTTCCGCCGGGCACGTACAGCGCCCCGGTCTTTGTGTCGAGCGTGGTAGAGGTCCAGGTGCCGCCACCGCTGATCGGTATGCCCGGGGCGTTTTGCCAAGTCGAAGTATCCAGCGGCGTTGCCCCCAGAGGCCCACGAACCGTGTCGCCCTCCTGTTTGGGTGCGAGAAAGAACTCCCAGACGATCTTGCCGCTCTTGGCGTCGAGCGCATACATGTGGCCCTTGCCGCCCTTGTAATCACCGCCCGCATTGCCAATGAATACGAGTCCGTCGTACGCAATCGGAGCCGCCGGCACCGACTCCTTCAACTGGTGGTCCGCGATCCTCGTTTCCCAGATTCGCTTTCCGGTGTTGAAGTCATAAGCCAGTACGCGCCCGTCGGTGGTGCCGCGAAATAACACGCCGTCCATGTAGGCAGCGCCACGGATGGCCGGCAACATACCGCCCGTATAGGACTCGTGCGTTCGCCAATTCTCGGCGCATGTCGCGGGGTTAACTGAGAAAGTATCGTGTTCAGTGGTGCCGATCAGCGCATTGTTCACCATGATCAGGCCGGACTCGAAGGAGGTAAATTCGCGGACGTCGTAGGTACAGAGCACCCGCAGCTTCCCCACATTGGTCGTGTTGATCTGCTTCAAGGGTGAATAGCGATCCGAAGAAAGAGTTCGGTTATAGCTCGGCCAGTCCTCAGCGGCGTCATTCCCTGCCGGGGTCGCTTCGGCGGCAGCGGAAGTCGCGGCGGTCTCTGGGCCTTTGTAAGCGGGATTTGACTCCTGACTTAGTGTGCCGGCCGGCGCACTCAGAGTCTTTAGGAAATTCATCGCCATACCGCCGGCGAACACGGTCGCTGCCGGATAGGCGAGAAGCAGTCCGATGCCCGTTACGGCGCCGATCAGCGCGAGTACGCCAAGGGTAATCAGGACTCTCTTCGTGGTTGAAGCCCGAGGCTTGCCTCGGACGACTGGTTCGTCGGCCATAGATACTCCTTCGGGCACGACGCCTCCCACCCCTGAGATTTTTGTTGGCCCGGCCTGAGGAAGCTACAACCCAGAAGCCGGGGCGGCCATTGGACCTTTGACCCAATTCACCAAACCGGCTCGGCAACCGTAGCTTCTTTGTATTTGTCACCCTTGCGGACGGGAGGCCAGAAACGCGGCAGCGGACGGGAGTCCGCGAGCGTCAGGTAACAGGCCGTCATTTCGGCGCGGCCCGAAGAGGGTCCGACACGAGACGATTAGTGAATTCTGAGATCGCACCCGTCGCTGACCGGCCAACAGCGGCCAATGACGACGCTACTCGAAGCGGTCATTGGCTGCGTGCAGTAAACTGGCCACACATAAAACAGGCGCGGTGTTCACGCCGAGACGCTGCAGCAAATAATCAAGCCCTGTCACAATATTGTGTGCCTGCGGTGCCATTGCGCGGCGATTCAGACTCGGATAATTATGACTTGAGCAGCAGCCGGCACGCGTGCACCAAACACCCCATAAGGTATTTTAGCGCTCTTCAGCAGATGCGTGACGTCATGCACATCGGAGGTTACGATCGTCGCGGGACGCAGCGCTATCGCAATCGCGACGACGTTGCCATCAACGATGGCGGCGGTCTTCGAGAGCGCGAGCAATGCCCCCACTTGCCGTGCGCTTTGTTCGTTCAATTCCGGGAAGCCGTCGACCGATCCAAACAAATGAGCGGTGCGCGCATGGGTCGAGGGTCCACGCCAAGTTTCAGCAACCACGGTGGCGGGCACCAGGATCGGTGTCCGATTTTTGCGTGCAGCCTTCAGTATGGCAGCCAACGTTAGATCGTTGCGCTCCGAAGCGATGATCGCGCCAGAATCGAGGATGATCCTCACCGAGCAAAGAGAGCTTCAAGGCGGCTCGTTAGCTTCGGATCAATCGGGCCATTTTCTTTTTCATAGGAAATAACATAAGCGGCGCGGTTTTGGTCTACCAGTTCCCGCGCCAGGGCGCGCGCTACGAAGCTCGAGAACTCCCGTTTGCCAACCTTGGCTCGTATCGCGACGGTTAGTGCACGAGGCACGCTCGCTGCAACAGTCTGCGACGGTCCAGCAAAGCGGATGAGCGGGTCGTCGTCCGCGCGGAAGACCGAACCTTTACGGCGTGGGGTTCTCATAGATAGATTATAATTTAAACTATAAATTAATTCAAAATCCATCGACGCCCTCCAAAGAGGTATTCGCTTGCCCTTGGCGAGTTCGGTTCATGAGCAAGAACAGCGAAATGATTTGGTGCGCAGTCTCGCGGCACCTTAGGTCAGCGACGTAGCGAAAACGTAGCGTTTGGTGCCGTTTCATGCGTACGGTGCCTAGTTTGAGTGAGGGCGGGCCTGCTAAGTGGTTGAAAAATAAGAACCTGTCAATTCACCTTCGCGACTTCGAACCAGGTGGTCGGCGGTTCGAATCCGTCCGGGCGCGCCAATTAATCATAAGTGCGGTCGAGCACCTGGCGCTGTCTAATATTGTGAAGCGGCGTCCAAGTAGCGCACTGATTCACACCCAGTCAAGGGTCTGCGACCAAAGTCCAATTGCTCGGGCCCAGTAACAGATGCAACAGTTTGAAGCTCAGCGCGCTGTTCAGTGCGCGAGCCATTTTCAGGCTGGTCGCTCCTCCTCAATCGCCGCCAAACAGTATCAGAGAAATGCCATGAGTACGGACGACACGAAACATCGCTCCCATCTTCCGATGCCGAATACGTCGCGCAGTCAGTTCATCGCTTACGACGCCAAAGACCCTGATAGCAAATTCCCGCCCATCGAGGAGTTGCGCCCACCGAAAGGCGCTCCCAACGTGTTGGTCATTCTCATCGACGACGCGGGCTTCGGCTGCGCCAGCGCGTTCGGTGGTCCATGCCAGATGCCGAACGCGGAGAAGCTGGCTGCAGCAGGTCTGAAGTACAACCGCTTTCACACCACGGCACTGTGTTCGCCGACGCGCCAGGCGCTCTTGACGGGGCGCAACCACCACTCGGCCGGAATGGGCGGCATCACCGAGATCGCCACCGGGGCGCCGGGCTACTGTTCGGTGCTGCCCAATTCCATGTCGCCGCTGGCGAAGACCCTCAAGTACAACGGTTATTCCACCGCGCAGTTCGGCAAGTGCCACGAGGTACCGGTGTGGCAGACGAGCCCGGTTGGGCCGTTCAACGCTTGGCCCACCGGCGGCGGTGGCTTCGAGTATTTCTACGGATTCATCGGCGGCGAGGCCAACCAGTGGTATCCGACGCTCTTCGAGGGCACCACGCCGGTCGAACTGAAGAAGACACCGGAAGAGGGTTATCACCTGGTGGACGACATGACCGAGAAGGCCATGAACTGGATTTCGCAGCAGAAGGCGCTGGCACCGAACAACCCCTTCTTTGTTTATTTCGCTCCCGGCGCGACCCACGCGCCGCACCACGTGCCGAAGGAATGGGCGGACAAGTACAAGGGCAAGTTCGACGCTGGCTGGGACGCGCTGCGCGATGAAACCTTCGCGCGGCAGAAGAAGCTCGGCGTGATCCCGGAGGACGCCCGGCTCACTGCGCGCAACAAGGAACTGCCAACCTGGGAGTCGATGCCGGATGACTTCAAGCCTTTTCTGCGTCGCCAGATGGAAGTCTACGCAGGGTTCTTGGAGTACACCGACCACCACGTCGGTCGCATTCTCGATGGGCTGAAGAAACTCGGCATATTCGACGACACGCTCATCTACTACATTATCGGCGACAACGGTGCGTCGTCCGAGGGCGGTGTCAACGGCTGCTTCAACGAGATGAGCTACTTCAACCAGCTGCAATCACTCGAGACGCCCGAATACCTCATGGCGCGCCTCGACAAGCTGGGCGGACCCGAGTCCTACAATCACTATTCCTCAGCCTGGGCGCACGCCATGGACACGCCCTACCAATGGACCAAGCAGGTCGCCTCGCACTGGGGCGGCACACGCAACGGCACTATCGTCTCCTGGCCCAAGGGCATCAGGCCCAAGGGTGAAGTCCGCTCGCAGTTCGCTCACGTGATCGACGTGGCACCGACGATCCTTGAAGCGGCGGGCATCCCAGAGCCCGTGTCGGTGGACGGAATCCAGCAGGACCCGATCGAGGGTATGAGCATGCTGTACTCGTTCAACGAGGCAAAGGCGCCGGAGCGGCACGAGACCCAGTACTTCGAGATGTTCGGTAACCGCGGCATCTACCACAAGGGGTGGACTGCGGTGACGAAGCACCGCACGCCATGGGCGCCCATGAACAATCCGGTCCCCGCTTTCGACGACGACGTCTGGGAACTGTACGAGCCGGGCGACTGGAGCCAGGCGAATGACCTCTCCAAGAAGAATCCGCAGAAGCTGCACGAACTGCAGCGACTCTGGCTAATTGAGGCGACGCGCTACAAGGTGCTGCCGCTGGATGACCGGATGATCGAGAAAATGAATCCGGATACTGCCGGCAGGCCGACGCTCGTCAAGGGCAAAACCCAACTCCTGTTCGGTGGCATGGGGCGCCTGTCAGAGAACTGTGTCCTCAACATCAAGAACAAGTCCCACACGGTCACCGCAGAGATCGTGGTACCGGAGAAGGGCGCAGAGGGCGTTATCATCGCGCAGGGCGCGAACATCGGCGGCTGGAGCCTTTACGCCAAGAACGGCAAGCTCAAGTACTGCTACAACTGGGGCGGCTTCAAACACTTCATGGTCGAATCCACAGACCCGATCCCTGCGGGCGATCACCAAGTGCGCATGGAGTTCGCATATGCCGGCGGCGGTATGGGCAAGGGCGGCAGAGCGACGCTCTACATCGACAGCAAGAAGGTTGGAGAGGGCGACATCGGCGCGACCCTGGCGATTGTCTTCTCCGCAGACGACGGCTTGGATGTTGGCGAAGACAGCGGCGCGTTGGTCTCGCCGGATTACGGTCTGCAGAACCGCTTCAACGGGAGAGTGAAGGGCGTACTGCTCTCCATCGCCGACGATGGCGGGAAGCATGAAATCGATCCGATGGATGCGGTTCGGGTTGCGATGGCGCGGCAGTAGCAAAGAGCTTTCCTCAGTTGCCGACATTTGCGCGAAGCGGTGCTCCAGATTCCGTTGGTAGTGCGCAAGAGATAGGGAGTCAATGAACAGCCGGGCCCTCGCTGATGCTGGTGTGGCTCGGCGAGACCATCCGCCCGACGCGGGATGCTGACCTGCTGGGATTCGGCGAAGTCTCGCAGGAGTCGCTGGCGAGAATCTTCACGGACGTCTGTGGAGCTTTTGATTATCTGTGCAAACCGATTGATGTTGATGCGCTCGTGTATGCGGTAGCACTTGCCACGAGTAAATCTGGACCCATCAAAGATCAGATGTCCCGCAAACACCCTTAAGCTCTACACAACAAGTAGCGGCTCGTTGATCTGCGAGCATCGGATCGATTTGCTTGGATTCGGGACAATGCGCGCCATCTAACTCCGCCCTGCGGATGAATCACAGTTTAGAAAGCTAGATAATCCAAGCGGGGCACCCGCGCGAACGCTCGCTCCCGACCAACCAACGTTGCTTCGTAGGTCAGCGCAGTTCCGGCAATCCACGCATCGTTTTCCCCGAGCCGGCGCGACAGCGACGTCTGCAATAGCGCCGTCCGCCAAGCAATCATTCGCGAAAGCTGTACGACACGAAATGGAATCAAGAATTCATAAAGCGCCACCGGATCGAGGAAGCCTTCTGCGAATTCCCCGACTGTGATGATGCTGATGGCGACCGGCATCTTTCGCCGCGCCGCGAGCAGCGCAGTGGCTGGACCTGGTCGCTCGTGGGCCAGTTCATCCTCGAATTCAACGAGAAAGCTGGTATCCAACAGCAGCATGATTAGCGTGTTTTGCGCCGGGACCCAGCGCCCTTGCCCTCAAAGTCCTGCATCACGTCGAGCAGCTCTCCCGCCGTGAGCGTGGGGCGTTCGGCAAACAAGCGTCGAATCACGCGCGAGAACGACTCCGTATGGTCTTTCTTTTCGCGCGCAAGGAGTTCATAGGCATCGGTCTCGATGGAAATGGTCTTGGTCGCCATACACAGACCATACACGGGCTGTGTAGCAGGGTCAATTCTGACGAACGTCGCAAAAACGTAGCGTTGGGTGCCTTTTCACGCGCTTTTGTGCCTATTTCGAGTGAGGGCGGGCCTGCTAAGTGGTTGAAAAATAAGAACCTATCAAGTCATCTTCGCGCGCGACTTCGAACCAGGATGGATCGGCCAACTGATCGGCCAAATGATTGGGATTTACTGTATTATCCATGATTTATAGGGAATTCATCTGCCCACAAACCACGCCAAGATCGGCCAAAATGACGCTGAAAGCGTCTCCAGGATTGAGCCGGCGCGGCTGGAAGATCCGACCACAGGCATTGCGGACGTGATCGCCGACTTGGCCGCATCGTCAGCCACGCTCGGCAAAGCGTTGCATCCGCGCACGGCGGCCAATCTGGCCGATCTTGTACGGGTGATGAATACCTACTACAGCAATCTCATAGAAGGTCATAACACTCGGCCCCGAGACATCGAGCGCGCCCTTGCCGGAGAATTCGACAAAGACGAGGGGCGCCGTAATCTGCAACTTGAGGCGGCTGCACACGTGCGCGTGCAGCGAGAAGTTGATCGCATGGCTAATCAGGGTGAACTTCCGCCACCGGCCTCTAAAGAATTCATTCTGTGGCTTCACCGTGAATTCTATCGCGACGCTCCGGAGGCCATGCTTCTTATCAAGACAGACGGGAGCGAACTTCAAATGGCACCCGGTACGTGGAGGACTCGTCCTGAAGAGGATGTGAAAGTGGGACGACACATGCCGCCCTCCAGTGCTCGCGTCGCCGACTTTATGCGCTACTTTGAGGAACGCTTCCGCGTCCAATCGATGGGAAGAGCTACGCAGATCATGGCGATCGCCGCGGCCCATCATCGGTTCAACTACATACATCCGTTCCTCGATGGCAATGGGCGAGTGAGTCGATTGATGAGCCATGCGATGACGTGGTCGGCAAATATCAGCTCGCGAGGTCTTTGGTCGATCTCGCGAGGACTTGCGCGTGGGCTAGAAAGTCGCTCCGATTACAAACAGATGATGGATCGGGCAGACTCGCCCAGGGAAGGTGACCTGGACGGGCGAGGAAACCTCTCGCAAAAAGCGCTGCAGGAATTCGTACTCTGGTTCCTCCGGGTTTGCCTCGATCAGATCATCTTCATGAGCGGCCTGTTTGAACTCGATAGCCTCCAGGAACGCTTGAAGACGTACGTGCTTACTGACCCGCATTTGAAGCCAGAAGGCGCCGCGCTACTGCAGGAAGCGCTGATCCGCGGCGAATTCGAGCGGGGCGAGGTAAGTCGAATTAGCGGGCTTCCGGAGCGGACCGCGCGGAGGGTGCTGAACGAGGTCCTGCATGCGGGATTGCTTGCGTCCGAAACTCCGAAGGGTGCTGTATCGCTGCGTTTCCCCGCCGACGCGCTCGAAGATCTATTCCCGCGCCTTTACCCCCGGACGTAGTAAAGCGGTCGAATATTCGCATTCGAGTTGGCTCGTAGCACCACAGGCGCTTCCCGAGCCAGGAGCTGTCGTTTCCGCGATAGCGTCCTATAGGGTACTGGTCTAGGCGGTCCGAGTGCGCAGCCGGCCCTCGTAATCGCGCTTTCCGAGCGGCACACCCCGCGTGCGCAGGATGTCGTATGCGGTGACGGCGTGGAAATAGAAGTTGGGCAGCGAAAACGAAAGGATGAGGGTCTCCGACGTCAAGGCTAACCTCCGCGGGCCGATCTGAAGGTCGAGGTCCTTGCCCGCCCAGCTGTTGACCTCGTCGGGGATGAACGCCTTCAACGCCGTTTCCGCCTTGCCGATCATGGCCTGCAGGTCGGCGAAAGGAACCGGTCCGACCAGTGCGGGCGGAGCGAACACGCCGGTCTTCACGGCCTCCAGCCCCCACACTGAATGATGCCAGGCCGCTTCGATCTGAAAATGGAAGGGTGCCATATCGTCAAAGAGCCGGGCGTGCACGAAGTCGTCTGGATCTGCCCGGGTCTCGGAGCAGTGCCTGACCGCGCGGTCGAGGAAACCCCCGACGGCCTTCACGGTCTGCAGGAAAGTCGGCACGCTCAGGTCGTAGAGTGACATCACCATCGGCTTCCCCTTAGCTTAAACCGGCTTCCGCTAGTGCCGGCGAAACTGCGCGGTCGCGGAGGACAAAGACTCGTTGGAGGGCGATCACAACTCATCAAGAATGTCAGGGATATTTCGGCGACCGTGAATTACGCGGACGATCTCGATGACGCCGGGACGTTCGCGGTAGAAAACTAAATAGTCATCGTGCGTCAGCAACCTTAAGCGGAGCCGGCGATGACGAAACACCTTCCCCAATTTTGGCTGATCGGAGAGTAATTGAATCGACTCATCGAGTGAGCGAAGCACCTGCGCCGCAGCGCGAGGATTATCGCGGGCGATGTAGTCGTAAATATCGTCAAAATCGGCGAGCGCTGCCCGAGTGAGTTCTATTCGACGCGGCATCAGCTCCGAGCCCGGCGGGCGCGAGAGGCAAGCCGGCGACGACCGCGCCGGATAATCTTTTCAATATCGAATTCAAGGGCTGGTCCGGAGTCGAGGCCTTTCTGGACTTCCGACTGCAGCCAGGCGAGCTGCTCGCTGCGACGCTTTTGATGCGAGACTGCCGCGACGATTGCGGCTTCGCGGCTGCGATACGTCCCCTCGCGTACTTGAGAGGCGACGAACTTCTCAAGGGCGGCTGGCAATTTTATGGCATTGGTCGTCATTGCCGCTCCAGTATAGGAGACAGGCGTACATCGTCAAACCAGAAGATCGGCACCGTAGCGAAAACGTAGCGTTTGATGCCGTTTCATGCGCTTTGGTGCCTATTTCGAGTGAGGGCGGGCCTGCTAAGTGGTTGAAAAATAAGAACCTATCAAATCATCTCTGCGACTTCGAACCAGGTGGTCGGCGGTTCGAATCCGTCCGGGCGCGCTTTTTTATCAAGGGTCCTACCTGGGCGGATGGTACCCATTTTTTTCCGGAGACAGGGGTAACAGTCTGGCACCGAATGGGTTTGGGGGATGTCGCGTGCTTTGAGATGCCAGTGGAAGCGGGAGTGGAACTCTGCGCGATTATGCGCTTGGATTACCAGCACGCGAAAGGGCAGCCGTCGGATGACTTCGTCCACGAAACGAATAGCTGAAGTTTGGTTGCACGCATCGTAGTGATAGGTCTGCCGCAGACAAAGGATCTTGGAGATAACCTCGCGCGGGGTGGCCAGCGGGGAACGGTGCGGGGCGCGACAATCCGCGCGGCGGTCGACACATAAGTAGCATTGACACGGGGTTGCGCAGATCGAGTACAGCTACGTTCACCTCCGGGTCGACGTGTCTGGCACTCAAACATGTGAGCCGCCAGCGTGATCTCAAGTGCGCAGCGACCCGAATCAAGAGCTCGCGCACGACGAGTCTCTGCGACCGAAATGCGATCAGCCCGCTCGGCGAGACGCCGGTGAGGGCCTGCATCTCGCTGACAGTAGCGATGATCGTAAAAACGTTCTCGGGTCGAAAGATTCTCGATAGGTGCCGTAACGCCAGGGTCATCTACGATCGAATCCTAGGATTCCAAGGCTCATACGCCGTCTGATCGGCGGGACTCACGTGCAACACCCCCGTCATTTGCATACCACGGTGCGCCATCGCTCGATCATATCCGCCCTCCCAACCCGCATCGCACAATCATCGTTGAGACGCAATTCAATGTCTGGACGGCCGTCATGTGACGTATTCGCCACCCGTGCATATGTTCAAATGATCCACAATGTGGCGCTAAAGTGACATTTAACGCGGACGCGCTTAACCAAGAGACGGCGGCGGGGATTGCAGGCCTATGAACTCGCAATTGATCGGTCGGACATCCACCGGCACGGCGCCGGCCGCACCCATTGCACCGGCCGCCGACAGCCTTGACCTCCTGTTCCGCGGACTCGCGCGCCTCGCGGCCGGCGCATGTGGGTCATACTTCGCATCGATTGCGATTGCGGGTTGTGGCGAAGCCTGGTGCACCGCCTCCGCCGAACTGCCGCCCGGCGCCGTGCCTCGATTCGATCCGTTTGCCGGGTATACCTGCCGTGCTGCGGAGCTGTTCGAAATTGCGGACGCCATCCTCGACGAGCGCTTCCGGGAGTCCGAGCTCGTGACCGGGCCGTTCGCTATCCGGTCCTACGCCGGATTCGCATTGCGCACGCCGGGCGGCGATACGCTGGGCACTCTGGCTGTGTACGGTCCAGGCGCGCGCACTTTGACTTCCGAGCAGCGCGCCTCGTTGTCGCTGCTTGCCGAACAAGCCGCTGCCCGCGCCGAAGCGCACGCGCGGCAGACGGAGCTTGCGCTGCTCTCCGATACGCAGCCCGCTTCGAGCGCAGCTCTGCTCAATAGCGCACCGGTCGCGATTTACCATACGGATGCTGGCGGCAACCTGATTTATAGCAATCCTGCATATCGCCGCATGTTCGGACTCGAACCAGGCCACGCCCCCGATGCGTGGGTGCAGCGCGTGCACGCCGCCGATCGCGCGCGCATGGAACAAGCCTGGGCGGATTTCTGCCGGCAACCGATTCCGACCCGATTCGGCTATCGCACCCAGGCCGAGGATGGCACCACTCGCCATTTCTCGGAACAGGTGGTCGCCGCCAATGGCGCGCCCGGCTGGATCGGCACGATCACCGACGTCACCGACCTGGTCACCGCCCGCGACGATTTGCGCAAGGCGGAAACCATGTTCCGCAATACCTTCGATCAGGCACCGATCGGCATCGTGCATGCGGACCGTCGCGGCAGATTACTGCGCTGCAATCCATCGTTCTGGACGATGTTGGGCTACGACCCCGCCGATCTGGCGAACCAAACCATCGCCGATGTCACGCATCGCGACGACGTGGCGCGCGTGGCGGCCGAGCTGAAGCGCCTGTGGAACGGCGAGCTCCAGTACGTGGACCTCGAGAAACGCTACCTCCGCAAGGACCGCAGCTTCCTGTGGGTACGCATGACTACCGCGCTGGTTCGCGAGGGCGATGCCAAGCCCGAGTATTCGGTCGAGTTCCTACGCGACATCAGCGGCCGCAAGGAATCCGCGGAAGAGCTCGAACGGGTACACAAGCAGCTCATGATCGCCTCGCGCCAGGCCGGCATGGCCGAAGTGGCGACCAATGTGCTGCACAACGTCGGCAATATCCTGAACAGCGTCAATATTTCGGCAAGTCTCGTGACCGAGCGCGTCAAGCAGTCCAAGGCCCCCGGGGTCTCCCGTCTCGCCGCGCTGCTGCAGGAGCAAGGTTCCGCAGTGGGCGATTTCCTCGCTCAGCGACGAGCGCGGCAAGCGCATACCGGAGTATCTGACACTCGCTCGGCGAACAGCTGCTGAGCGATCAGAGAATGGCGCTCGAGGAACTCGCATCGCTGCGCGACAACCTGGAGCACATCAAGGACACCGTGGCGATGCAGCAGAGCTACGCCAAGCTCTGCGGCGTCACCGAAACCGTTGCGGTTGCCGAACTGGTGGAGGACAGCCTGCGCTTGAACGCCGGCGCCTTCGTGCGTCACGGAGTCACGCTGCGCCGCGAATTCGGCGAGGTGCCGCCGATCACCGTCGACAAACACAAGGTCCTGCAGATTCTGGTGAATCTTGTGCGCAACGCCAAATACGCGTGCGACGAATCCGGCAGATCAGACAAGCTGATCACCCTGCGCATCGGAACCGGCGCCGGTCGGCGTGCGCATATCCGTCATCGACAATGGCGTGGGCATTCCGGCGGAAAATATGGCCCGCCTGTTCACGCACGGCTTCACGACCCGCGTCGATGGACACGGCTTCGGTTTGCACAGCGGTGCGCTCGCCGCGCAGGAGCTCGGCGGCTCGCTGCGCGTGAGCAGCGACGGGCCCGGCCGCGGCGCAGCGTTCATTCTCGAGCTGCCCTGCAACCCGGCGGACGGCAGCCATGTCTAGCATCGGCCCGCTCGGCAACAGGCGCATTCTGATCATCGACGACAATGCGTCGATTCATGCCGATTTCCGCAAGGTCTTGGGCGCCCAGGCCGAGCACTCTGCGCAAGCCGCGCTCGATGTGCTGGAGGCGAATCTGTTCGGCGGCGACTGCGGCTGTCTCTGCGCGGCCGAACTTCGAAATCGACTCCGCGCACCAGGGGCAGGAAGGCGTCGCGATGGTGCACCAAGCGCTCAGCGAAGGTCGGCCGTACGCCATGGCGTTCGTCGACATGCGCATGCCGCCCGGATGGGATGGCCTGAAAACCATTGAACGCCTGTGGGCGACGGATCCTGACGTACAGGTGGTCATCTGTTCGGCCCACACCGACTACGACTGGACCGAGGTAGTGCAGCGGCTGGGCCACTCCGACAAGCTACTGGTATTGCGCAAACCCGCCGAGCCGATCGAGGTGCTGCAATGCGCCACGGCGCTCTGCCGCAAATGGGAAAATGACAAGCTGCGTCAGCGGCCACGTGCTGCGCCTCGAAGAAGTGATCACGACGCGCACCCGCGGACTGGAAGCCGCGAATCAGCAACTGCGGCATTTGGCCACCCACGATGCGTTGACCGGCCTGCCGAATCGCGTCCTGCTGGAGGATCGCCTGCAGCAAGCGATCGCGCATGCGGACCGTGACACGCGCTCGTTTGCGTTGCTGGTTTGCGATTTGGATCGCTTCAAACTCATCAACGATTCCTTGGGACACCGCGCGGGCGATGAACTTCTGCAAGAAGTCGCGCGCCGCCTAACGGCGCTGGTGCGCACCTTCCGACACGGTGGCCCGCTTCGGCGGCGACGAGTTCGTCCTCATCGGCACGTCGATCAGCGACGCCGACGATGCGGCGGCACTCGCGGCGCGCGTCATGGACGTTCTGCAGGCTCCCGTGCGAATTGCCGCAATCGACATTCATACCTCGCCGAGCATCGGCATCGCCATGTATCCGCACGACGGTAGCAGCATGCAGGCGCTGCTGGCGCACGCCGACGCCGCGATGTATTCGGCCAAACAGCAGGGCCGGGGTAACTTTCGCCGCTACGCGCCCGGAATGGACACTGGCACCGAGGACCGCGTCCAGTTCGAAAGCGAACTGCACAACGCCGTAGCGCTGAACCAGTTGCGGCTCTACTATCAGCCGAAGGTGGATACCCAAACCGGCGAGGTGCGCAGCGCCGAGGCACTCGTGCGTTGGATGCACCCCACGCGCGGCATCGTTTCACCGGCCGAATTCATCCCGCTCGCTGAAGAGTGCGGCCTGATCGGCGCGATTGGCGGCTGGGTAATTCGGGAAGCGTGCCGGCAGACGCGGGCGTGGCAACTCGATGGGGTGCCGACGCTGCGGGTGTCGGTGAATCTCTCGGCATCGCAGTTCCGCGACAGCGGGCTGGTCGACAGCATTCGCACCGCGCTCGATGACGCCGGTCTGGAGGCTCGCTACCTCGAGGTCGAGCTCACGGAAAGCGCTGTGATGAGAGATCCCGAGAAATCGATTGCGGTACTCGAGCATTTGAGCGCCATGGGAGTGCTCGTCTCGGTCGATGATTTTGGAACCGGCTATTCGAGCATGAGCTATCTGCGTCGCTTTCCGATCGACAAGCTCAAGATCGACCGGGTGTTCATCGATGAGATCGTGAGCCGTCCCGAGGATGCGTCTATCGTGCGCGCCATCGTCTCGCTGGCGCACAGCCTGCGGCTCAAGGTCGTGGCGGAAGGAGTGGAAACGCCGGCGCAGCTCGATTTTCTCAGAACGGCGGGCTGCGATGAATACCAGGGTTACCATTTCAGCCGCCCGCTGCCCGCCACGGAATTCGAGCGCCTGATCCGCGAGTCGCAGGAGCAGGACGTTCTGACCGAGGACGATGCCGCGCGCACTCATAGCAAGCTGTCGGTGCACGTGGGCAAGAGAGGCTCCTAGGGAAAGGAACCGTTAATAACGGGCACGATCTCCGCTCTCAACAGTTCTATGTATCCACGGGCTGGACTCAGGCCAAAAGTGAAACTGGCAGCGTAAGAACCGGCTCTCGGCCGGTGAGGTACGGCTCGCCTAGGGATCCTTCAAGGGCACATCGGTAAGCTTCTCAGACTGCCTTCCCTAGCGTCTCCGCCATTCGAGTTTGCCAGCCTGGCCCTGTGGCCTTCCACCGCGCCAATGTATCCGGCGGCAGACGCAGAGAAATGGAAGTGCGGGCATTGCCTGATTTCGGTCGGCCCCGCGGTTTGAGCATTTTGGCGGCAGCCTGCTTGCCATATATTTCTGGCAATACCTCGCGCGCCTTACGAGCGCGCGCAAAGGTCTGCTTCGTCCAGACCGGATTCTCACGATCTGCTCGTTCAGGATTGTGTTTGCGCTTCATACCGTTTTATCTCACGTTTGTTGGCCTTGCGAAGGCTGATGACATGCGTCTTTCCAGATCGTGGCGTGAACACCATCACGTGCAGTCGTGCTGTAAGTGATATACGTATATACACTAATTAAAGTCTCAAGCGGCAGACGCGTTTAGGCACTTGATAATACTATATGGTGCCTCCATAATGGAGGAAATGCGGAGGATGTTTTATGGCTACGCTCAACGTTAAGAATTTCCCTGACACTTTGTATAAGAAATTGCAGGTTCGAGCCAAGCGCGAGCGGCGTTCGGTTGCGCAGGAGGTTACGCGCCTGCTGACCGGAGCGCTCGACTCTCCGAAGCAGCTGTCGATACTCGATCTCAAGGGTCTCGGCAAGGAGCATTGGCGTAACGTCGATGCAGCGGAACACGTCGAAAAGGAACGCGCCACGTGGGATTGATCGC
Organism: uncultured Gammaproteobacteria bacterium; assembly: GCA_963787695.1. Lineage (GTDB taxonomy): Bacteria > Pseudomonadota > Gammaproteobacteria > Steroidobacterales > Steroidobacteraceae > Bog-1198. Next base: position 904,963 of record CAWBDX010000002.1, on the reverse strand, counting down.
GGATATCGGCAGTGGACGGACAGGTGTCGATACCTCGCTCTTCATCTATTTCATGGAGGAGAATCCGCGTTTCCTGCCCCTGGTTGAGCCCTTGTTCGGGGAGGCCGACGCCGGTGTGCGTGAGTTGGTGACCTCCGCTCTAACGCTGCTCGAGGTCTTGGTAGTTCCGTACCGCGCTGGAGATCGCCCCCTGGCGGAACGCTATGAACAACTACTCACGCGCAGCCGCGGTATCCGGGTTATCGATCTATCGCGTGATCAGTTGCGAGATGCTGCCGAAATACGCGCCGCGACCGGCGTGAAGACTCCCGACGCGCTGCAACTCGCCGCAGCGATAGGTTCTGGCTGCACGGCCTTTGTGACGAATGACCGTCGCCTACCAAAAATTGCCGGGACGCGCGTTTTGCAGCTCGCTGACTACGCATGAGAGCTTGCGATAATCTCTGGAAGCAGTGCAGGCATTTGACTTGTACTCCATCGCGGGCAAGGAGTTCATAAGCATCGGTTTCGATGGAAATGGTTTTGGTAGCCATACGCAGACCATACACGGACTGTGTATCGAGATCGATCCCATCAACGTAGCAAAAACGTAGCGTTGGGTGCCTTTTCGTGCGCATTTGTGCCTGTTTTGAGTGAGGGCGGGCCTGCTAAGTGGTTGAAAAATAAGAACCTATCAATTCACCTTCGCGAGTTCGAACCAGGTGGTCCGCGGTTCGAATCCGTCCGGGCGCGCTTTTTAGTCAAGGTCAATTCCGAGGACATAGCTGACCGGTGTTTGCAGTACCGTTTCGACAATAGTTCAGTAGTAAGGCATGTCGGCGCTACGCGAGCGGCTCGCCCACCTTTTGTGAGACCAGAGTCCAATAGCGAGAGCGCGTGGCAATGGTTAGGGTCGTGCCCCCAAAATCGGCCCATGTGGGGAACAAATCATGCCTGCAAAGAAGCCCAATATTCTCATCCTGTGGGGAGACGACATCGGCTGGCTCAACATCAGCGCGTACAACCATGGCCTGATGGGCTACAAGACACCGAACATTGACCGCATCGTGAAGGAAGGAGCGATGTTCACCGACTGGTACGGTCAGCAAAGCTGCACCGCTGGCCGCGCTGCGTTCATCACCGGGCAGTCGCCGATTCGCACCGGCCTCACCAAGGTGGGGCTGCCCGGCGCGCCCTAAGACATGAAGAAGGAAGACCCGACCATCGCGGGGCTGCTCAAGAACCACGGCTACATGACCGGACAATTCGGCAAGAATCATCTCGGTGACCGCGACGAAATGCTGCCGACCAATCACGGTTTCGATGAATTTTTCGGCAACCTCTATCACTTGAATGCCGAGGAAGAGCCGGAGCGCCCCGATTATCCGAAGGCGTCCGAGTATCCGGATTTCAAAAAGAACTTCGGCCCGCGCGGCGTGATCCACAGTTTTGCCGATGGCCGCATCACCGATTCTGGCCCGCTGACCAAGAAGCGCATGGAGACCATCGATGAAGAAGTCAACGCCAAAGCGATCGACTTCATGGAGCGCGCAAAGAAAGCGGACAAGCCCTTCTTTCTGTGGTGGAACTCCACCCGCATGCACATCTTCACTCACCTGAAGAAGGAATCAGTGGGCAAAACCGGACTTGGGATCTATCCCGACGTCATGGTGGAACACGACGGCCATGTCGGGCAGATGCTCGACAAGCTCAAGGCACTGGGCCTGGAAGACAATACCATCGTCATGTATTCGACCGACAACGGCGCTGAGACCATGAGCTGGCCGGATGGCGGCACAACCATGTTTCGGGGTGAGAAGAACACCCAATGGGAGGGTGGCTTTCGCGTGCCGTGTGCGATCCGTTGGCCGGGAGTCATCAAACCCGGCACGATCATCAACGAGATCGCAACGCACGAGGACATGCTCACGACGCTGCTTGCTGCAGCCGGTGAACCCGATATCAAGGACAAGCTGCTCAAGGGGCACAAGGCCATCGGCCGCGACTACAAGGTCTACCTCGATGGTTACAACCTGCTACCGGCGTTGAAGGGAGAGGCTGCGTGGCCGCGCATCGATTTCATTTACTGGACCGACGACGGCAATGTCGCGGCGCTGCGCTTTAAGCAGTGGAAGATCAGCTTCTTAAGGCAGGACGCCCATGGCATGGCCGTCTGGCAGATGCCGTTTTTGCCGTTGCGCGTTCCAATGATCTGCAACTTGCGAGCGGAGTATGAGGGCATGGACTACAACCGCTGGTACATTGAGCACGCTTTCGTGGTTGCGCCTGCCGCCATGCATGTCGGGCGCTGGCTGCAGAGCTTTCGCGAATACCCGCCGCGCCAGAAGCCGGGCACCTTCAACCTCGATCACGTGATGGAGCAGGTCACGAAGGCGCACGGGCAGTAGGCCCGTGCGACAGCGGTCTCGCGATTTCTGCGCCCCAAGTCCAATTACCCGCCCACCAGACACCAGCGTCAACTAGCAGTGTCACCGGCGAGAGCGCCGACGCTGTCCGAGCGAAAACATAGACGTGTAGGTGGCCGCTTCTTTTGCCTTGCCGATAACTGACGGCCTGGTAGCCGTAGCGCGCTCTTGGCGCTGATCCGTTCCCCATAACCGCCGCCTTATTGGACTAAAGGTGTATTGATTCCACTGCAGGATTGTGGCTGCCGCTCGCAGCTTATGGTATATCGAGCTATGCCTACCTTTCGGCTGACTCTCTGCTCGCTCTGCCACGGCGCCCCGCTGAGGTGATCCCCTACAACCTAATGGCGCAGTACAAGCTGCTTCAAGAGACGGCGCGAGAGCACTTCCGCGAAATACAAAGGCAGGAAGCGGACCACTTGAAGCTGTTAGCGCAGTTGACGCGCTTCGGCATCTGCCCGTGCGTCGCCATGGGGCGGTATTCGACGTGCTGCGGCTCAACCACCGATGGAGAGGCGAAGCCGTGATAGCCCACTTCTTCATGGCCCGCGAGTCAAGACTTTCGGCGTAAGAATCCGCAGCCGGCTGGCTAGCGTAGTAGAGGAGGTCTAACTCCCGCGCTTCGATCAAGTTTTCGTCGCAGCACCCAAGCACCCAAGGCGAGCGAAGCGTCGAGGAGCGCGAACGCCAGCAGCACATGAGGAAAAACGCCGGCCATCGCGACAGGAACCAGGACTGCGGGAACCAGAATCCATCGATCGAGTATCGATGCTGCGACGGTTTGGCGGCCGCCGGAGCGTCCACCGAACAAATACAGCCAACCTATGACCGCGACTGTCAAACCAATTACCCGGAACAGCGCCTGTTCGTGTCCCGCGAAATCGTCATCCCTGAAGATCGTCTGGACCGCGCCTGGCCAAAGAATAAACAGTGCGCCCAGGCTCAAATAGATGTAACCATTCATCGCCGTCCACTCGGACGCGCTTGAAAGCCTGGGAGGGGTTTCTAGAAGATCGCTGGTAAAAGACATGTCAGGTCTCTCCGGGCAAGCCGTGCCAATTGGCCTACGCAGGTCCCGAGTAACAAACTTCCGGGCCACGGTGGCCCGGAAGTTCAACCCTGTGCTGTCCGAAGACCTACTTTGACGCGGCCGCCAGTGCCGCCTTGTGCTGCTCGAGCTTTGCCATCACATCGCCGACGCTAAAGCTCGCCGGTTTTTGCCTGGGCGGAAATTCAGCCAACGTCTGCATCCACTGCATGACGATCGCGGCAGCCGGCATGAGCATGTACACGTGATCGACGCGCCATTTGTTGTAGAACAGATCTGCGCACTGCTCAGCCTTCTCGAAGGGATCGGTCCGCAGGTTCACGAGCTTCGGAACCCGCAACGCCACCAGCGGTTCCTCCCAAACGCCAAATCCTTCCCGGCGCTGCTCCATGAAATGCACTTTCCAATTGCCGTAACGGATCGCCATGAGTTCGCCGTCATCGCTCCAGTACCCGAATCCCGGCCGCGGACTCGCCTTAACCTCGCCTTTGAAATGCGGGATCAGGTTGTACCCATCGATATGGACCTTGAAGGTTTTCTTGCCGGCCACGTAGCCCTTCTTGAGCTTTTCCACGACGTCGGGCTCGCCGGCAGCCGCCACCAGCGTCGGCAGCATGTCCTGATGAGAAAAGATCTCGTTGCTGACCGTGCCTGGTTTGATGACGCCGGGCCAGCGAATGGCGCAGGGTACGCGCCAACCGCCCTCCCAATTCGTGTCTTTCTCGCCGCGGAAAATTGTGGTGCCGCCATCGGGCCACGACATCACTTCGGCGCCGTTATCGGTCGAGTACATGACAATTGTGTTGTCAGTTATCCCGAGTGCGTCGAGCTTGGCGAGCAGCTGACCCACCTGACGGTCGTGCTCCACCATGCCGTCGGCGGTCACACCCAACCCGGTCACGCCCTCTAACTCCTTCTTCAGGTGCGTCCAGATGTGCATCTTGGTTGAATTCCACCAGCAGAAGAAGGGCTTGTCGGCCTTGTGCTGGCGCTCGATGAAGTCCAGCGCACCCGCGGTGATCTCCTCGTCCATGGTTTCCATGCGCTTCTTGTTGAGCGGACCGGTATCCTCGATCTTCTGGGTACCGTCCGGATTCGCCCATGAGTGCAGGACGCCACGCGGCCCGAATTTCTTCTTGAAATCGGGATTCTTCGGGTAATCGGGGTTCTCAGGCTCTTCCTCGGCGTTGAGATGATAGAGGTTGCCGAAGAACTCATCGAAGCCATGCGCGGTGGGCAGGAATTCGTCCCGGTCACCCAGGTGGTTCTTGCCGAACTGGCCGCAGACATAACCCTGCGGTTTCAGCAATTCCGCTATCGTCGGATCCTCCGGCTGCAGGCCCAGGGGTGATCCGGGTAACCCAACCTTGGTCAGCCCTGTACGGATCGGCGATTGCCCCGTGATGAAGCAGGCCCGGCCCGCGGTACAACTTTGCTGGCCGTACCAATCGGTGAACAAGGCCCCTTCCTTGGCGATGCGGTCAATATTCGGCGTCCGGTAGCCCATGATGCCGTTGTTGTTCGCGCTGATATTGAACCAGCCGATGTCGTCGCCCCAAATGATAAGAATGTTCGGCTTACGTTGCGCTGGCATGGTGCGATTTCCCCGTGCATTTGCCCAGTTGAAAAGATTGGCCCACCCGCGATTTCTCGCGGAGTAAGTGGCGTGACCCTAAGGTCTTGCACTCCGACCGGTCAATGCGGCTAAAGTCCAACTCGCGCTGCTTGCAAACCCGGCTCGAGGGGAGACTCGGCGAGTTGCCTATGGGTCGGTGGGCCGCCGTGCCAGTGATGCATCAAACACCACTTGGTCGTAGCGCCACAGCCTTTCAAACAGGGAGCGCGCGGCATCGCGAAGCGCGATCTGCGGTGCGATCTCGCCGATAGTGCGCTTGCCGTCGATTGCGTCAAACAGCGTTTTCTGCAGCGCGTCGATGGGGAGATACAAATCTTTGAAAGTGTGATTCTGGTTGATCAACACTGCCGCCGCCCCCGGCGGAAGCCGCTCTTGAACCACGATGGTGTCCGGGAGGCGTATAGGCACGTAGGCCGGCCAGGCATTGGTGCTGAAATCGATAGAATCATGATCCGGCCGATCGTTCCGATGCGCGATGACGCTGTGACGAACCATCGAGCCGCGAAACAGTTCCATGGCGGCGTACTGTTCATCGAGCGCGAGCCGGGCAAGCAGTGCTTGATGGGGCGTTGATGCCGGCGCGCCACACTGAGGTAGGTAGGGCGCCTGCCGGAGCCAACGCTCGAGGCGTAAACCGCCTGCCGCGAGATAATCAAGCAGTTGCGGTACTGAGTAGGCGCGGTCCTGAGGATGTAGTAGTGCGTCGGCCAACGCGGCTTCGTCATTGAAATCCGGCGAATTTCGCAGCAGCGGTACCAGCGGATGATCGGGCGGAAGTGCGCCGAGGCTGTCCGCGAGATCCTTGATCTCCTTAGAGGATGTTCCTAGACCCAGCCGGCGGCAATAATCCTGCAAAAGATATATCCCGGTGCGGCCATAGGGCGCATACACCATGAGATGCATGGCACCGCGCGGCTCGAGCACGTCGTGCAAGGCGCGCAGCCCGGCATCGGGGTCCGCGAGATGATGCAGCACTCCGGTGCAGACCACGTGTTCAAAGCACTGCCCCAATTCGGCGGCGCGTTCTACCGCAAGTTGGCGCACCTCGAGGTTGTCGAGCTGGTATTTGTGCTTGAGCTTCTCGGTGCGCTCGATACTGGTGGTACTGACATCGATCCCGGTAATCGCTGCACGCGGCCAGGCCAACGCGTACTTGGCGGCCTGAGAGGTGCCGCAGCCGGCGACCAGAATGCGCCGATCGTCGCGATAGGGTTCGCCCGGCCAGAACAATCGAGCATCTGCGCGCCGCCGCTCGTCGTTCCAACGAGCTTTGTGACGCTCCAGACTATCTATCGGCGGCGGGTACGGGTGACGCTCATAAAAGGCATGCACCTGCTGCGTAACGCGGTCCGCATTCGATACTAGTTTGTCGCGGCCCGTCATTGCTCGCCTATTGGGCTCTCGCTTCGTAGTTTTTTACAGCCTCGTGAAGATTGAAGAACATGCGGGAAGGTCCCAATGCCTCGCCCAGCGGCGAGCGCCTCACCGCTTCGAGAGCCTGCGGGTTCAGCGCGCTCAACCAGAGAGAAATCCCGGCCTTGCGCAGATTCTCCTCCCCGCGGGTCAAGATTTGCAGAGCCGTGTATTCGAAGTCCGGGATGGCGCTGCACTCGAGAATCACCACCTGCGGAAGAGCTTCGAGAACCATGGCTGACAGACGCTCGCGGGCTCGCGGTGCGCTCGCGAAGGTCATGCGGCCTTCGGTCTTGATGACGAGCAGGCCCGGGATGGTCTCATCATCCGGGTGATGGGCAGAATGTGGACGATACACGTCCGTGCCCGGCTTGCGTTTCAGCACGTATACTGGCGGATGGTTCGCTTGATAGAACAGGGTCAAGATCGATATCACGATTGCGACCAGTATGCCTTGCAGAGTTCCAAGAACCACGACGCCCGCGAAGGCCGCGATGGCCCACAGGAATTCGGTGCGCCTGATGCGCAGGATGGCGCGAAAATCAGCGGTGCTGAGCAGCGGCAGGCTGGTGACAACCACGACGGCGGCCAATGTCGCCTGAGGTAACAAGCTGAGGAAAGACGACAGGAACAGCAGTGTTGCGACCACCATTCCTGCCGTCACGAGCTCGGCGACCTGGGTACGGGCTCCGGCACGTGAGTTCACTGCGGTCTGCGAGGCGCCTCCGCCGGCGGGGAAGCTCTGAAAGAAGCTGCCGGCAATATTGGCGGCACCCAGCGCGATCAACTCGCGGTTAGGGGCGGCGGGCGGATCGTCATGCCGGGCAAATGTTCGGCCTACAGCAATCGACTCCGTGAAGGACATGAGCGCAATGCCCAGCGCACTGGGCCACAGGTTCTTCAGGAGCAAAAAGTCCGGAAGCGCCGGAGCAGGAATTCTCGCGGGAATGAAACCGGTCAGCGCCACACCCGCCGCCTGCAGCCCGAGAATTCCGGCGGCGGCAATGCCGACGATGACGGCCGCTAGCGGAGCGGGGAATCGGGGGCGAAAGCGCTCCAATCCGACCAGCATCGCCATCGTGGCCGCCGCCAATATCAGCGTTGCTCGATTCGTTTCAGGGACGTGCTGCACCGTGGCAAACACTTTGTGGAAAAAGTTACCACCGCCAATGTGCACACCCAACAATTTCGGAATCTGGTCAACGACTATCGCAAGGCCGATGCCGGCCCGAAAGCCCGCCAAAACCGGGTCGGACAGGAAATTGGCCAGGAATCCCAGGCGCAACAGGCCGGCCATCATCAGGATAGCGCCGACCAGCAGCGCGAGCGTCGCGGCAGCAGACAACAACTGCGCGGGGCTTGCGACGGGAACGGCGATCGCCATTGCGGTTGCGGTCAACATTGCTATCGTGCTGGTGCTGCTGACGCTCAATGGGCGCGATGTTCCCAGCAGGGCGTAGACCAGCATGGGCACGAGCGCCACATACAAACCCGCCTGCAGCGGCAACCCGGCAATGCTCGCCAAGGCCATCGACTTCGGGATCACCACCGCCGCGCTCGACACGCCGGCAATCGCATCAAACCTCAGCCAACTTTTCTGGTATCCAGACAGCAGACCGCTCATAGGATTCCTTCCGATAGCAGCATCTTGGTGTATCCCCTCGGCTCGCGCGCTACGCCGGCCTTGAACACCGCAAGAAAAGTCTACACTGACTCCCTGCCGGGCGAATCTTGGACCAAGGAGAAATAATGGCTCGGATGAATGCTGTGCTGCTCAAGGGCCACGGTGGATTCGAGCAGCTCGAGTTTCGCGACGACGTTGCGGTACCCGTACCGCGAGCCGCGGAGGTCCTGATTCGCGTAGGCGCCGCCGGCGTCAATAACACCGACATCAACACCCGCACCGGGTGGTACGCCGCCGATTCCCAAGACTCAGGGTGGACTGGTGCTGCGCCGGCCTTTCCGCGAATCCAAGGCGCCGACGCCTGCGGCAGAATCGTCGCGGTAGGCTCGGGCGTCGACGCGGCGCGCGTCGGCGAGCGCGTGCTGATCGAGCCGGTATTTCGAGTTGCAGGGGCATCCGACCAATACCGCGCGATCTACTTCGGTTCGGAGTGCGACGGAGCTTTTGCGCAGTTTGCCTGCGTGCCGGCGGCACACGCGTACGCAATTTCCAGCCCACTGTCCGACGCCGAACTTGCCTCTTTTCCCTGTGCCTATGCGGCCGCTGAGAACATGCTGACGCGCTTGAGTTTGCAACCGGGCGAGACGGTTCTGATCACCGGAGCTTCAGGCGGCGTGGGATCCGCCGCGGTGCAACTGGCGAAGCGCCGAGGAGCGACCGCGCTGGCGATCGCGGGAATCTCAAAAGCAGCAGCGGTTGCTTCCTTGGGCGCAGCGCAAGTACTGGCGCGCGACGAAGGAGTGCTGGCTGCGCTTGGACGAGAACAGATCGATGCGGTGGTCGATGTGGTGGGCGGTGGCCAATTCAGCGAACTTCTCGATGTCCTGCGCCGCGGCGGGCGCTACGCCGTCGCGGGCGCAATCGGCGGACCGATGGTTGCGCTGGATTTGCGCACGCTGTATCTAAAGGACCTGCGCCTGTTGGGCTGTACGGTACTCGACGAGAGTGTATTCAAGAACCTCATCGGCTATATCGAGCGGAGTGAGATCAAACCCCTGGTCGCCGGCGTCTATCCGCTGAGCGCAATCGTGGAGGCCCAAAAGGAGTTCCTGCTCAAGAAGCATACGGGCAAGATCGTGCTCATCCCTTGAACACAGCAAACAATACTCGTGCCCCTATGTTTGGCATGATCAACCAGCCCGGGGACGCTCGGGAATGACGCGATTGAAGATGACGGGCGCGATCGTTCTCATCCTGGCGGTGATGACGGCCGCCGGCGCCTGGCTGATGCGCGGCCAGATTGCCTTGGACCTAATGACCAGGGCCTACGATCGCGCGATGGGTTCCGATCCGATTGCCGCATTGCCCGACGGCCTCAGCGTCGGCCTGTGGCTCGGGCTCACCCATGCCCGATCCAACCCGCGCCGGGCCCTGCGCGGTGATTGTGGCGGGCCGCCAATTGTTCGTGGTTGATTCCGGCGAGGGCAGCACCAAGAACCTGTCGCTAATGAACCTGCCGCCCGCGCAAGTGAGTGCCGTGTTCCTCACTCACTATCACTCCGACCACATCGCCGACCTTGGCGAACTGATGCTGCAGCATTGGGCGGCGGGGGCGGCGACGACGCCGTTGCCAATCTACGGGCCCACCGGCGTCGATCAGGTGGTCGCCGGATTCGAAGCGGCCTACACGTTGGATCGCGGATACCGCATCGCTCATCACGGCCCGATTCCGCCGAATGGATTTGGCGGTGCTCCCCACCCCTTCAGCGTCGATAAGAACTCGCCCGACGTGCTGCTGATCGAGCAGCCCGATCTTAGGGTCTACGCCTTTCCAGTGGACCACGAACCGGTCGAACCGGCGGTCGGCTATCTTTTCATTTACAAAGGCCGCCGTGTCGTGATCAGCGGCGACACGGCTCCCAGTGCGCGAGTCGAGGCGGCTGCCGCAAGGGCGGACGTGCTGGTTCACGAAGGACTCGCCCCAAATCTTGTGGCGGTTCAGCACGAAGCCGCGCTGCGCCACGGGCGCGCGAACCTGGCGTCGATCTTTCATGACATCCTCTCGTATCACACGACCCCCGAGCAAGCGGCCGGCATCGCGGAGCGTGCCCAGGTCAGCTTTCTGCTCTTTACCCACGTGATTCCGCCAGTGCCGTTGGACGCGCTCGAAGGCCCAAACCTTGGCAACGCGAGGAACATCTTCCACGGCCGGCTGCGGGTCGGCCGCGACGGCGATTTCATCGTCTTGCCGGCTGGATCGACCCAAATCCTCGAGAGCTATCGCCTGAAGATTTTCCGCTAGGAAAATCAGCAAAGGGTGCGGGTGGTCGGCTCATCGTCCTTTGAATGCCGGCTTGCGCTTCTCGAAGAAAGCCGTGCGCGCTTCCTTGGCATCCTCACTGGCAAAGGCGATGCGGATGTTGGACAACTCATAACGCAGCTGTTGCTCCAAATCACCGGTTTCCAGAGACTTGACCATGCCCCGCTTCAGCAGGCGTAGCGTGATCGGTGACCATTGGCAGAGTGATTCGCAGTAGGCCGCGAGGCGTTGCTGGAACTTATCGTCGTCCACTACTTCGCCGGCCATGCCCAGCGTCACGGCCTGGTCCCCGCGGACCGTGCGGTTCTCCATCATGAAGCGCATGGCTTGCTCATAACCCATAGCCTGCGGCAGCGTGATGGTCAGGCCGCCATCGGGCGACCCGCCGATGCGCGTATAGCCGGCCATCAGTCTGGCGCCGCGACTGACGAGTCTGACATCGGTGGCCATCGCCAATCCTAAGCCGGCGCCCACGGCGACACCGTTGATGCCGCCAACCACCGGCTTGTCACAGCGCCTGCGCATCGACAGCAGAAACTGGCCCACCCAATTGATGTCATCCAACTGCGCGGACTGGGAGGACAAAGGCGAATAGCGTTCGGATCCCGATAGGTCCAACCCGGCACAAAAGGAATCTCCGCTCCCGGTAATGGCGACCACCCACACGCTGTCGGTTGTCGCCGCCTCATCCACCGCCGCGACCACGCCCCAGGCCAGCGCGTCGCTGAGAGCATTCTTTTTTTCCGGCCGATTGAGCCTGATCGTCCGGACGTGACCGGCATCCGAAACGTCAACGATATTTCCCATGGCTTACAATCTCCTGACAGTTTTATTCAGGCCATGATCGGCGCGAAAACCGCCGACTGCAATCTGCAGAGGGGGATTTCCGGTGAACAGCTATTGGCCCTGGGCCGCCGCCTTGGTGATTTACGTCGTGTTTCGCGCTTGGTACGACAATTGGCGCGGCCGCCTGTCGGCAGGCGAGATCGCCATGCTGATGCGGCGGATCGCGGCCAACAATCAGAGCCCGCGTGAGCGCAACGAGATGGATACGCTGCGCCAGTTCCTGGAAGCCGACGACGGTCGGGAGTTCTTCATGCTCAATATGATCCGTTTCGCCGACGGCGATGTCGCCGACCCCAAAACTGGAGAGTTGCGGTCGGCGCGTAAAGTCATGGCGGGCTACACCCGGATGTTCCTGCCGGCGCTGCTCGCGCGCGGCGGTCACCCCGCCCTTGCTGCGCGCAGGATCGGCGGCTTCCTCGACACTTGGGGCATTGACGCGCCGCCGCCTTGGTCGATTATGGGTTATGTTCGTTACCGCAGCCGCCGGGATCTGGCGGAGCTGGTGTGCGATCCTAAATTCGGCGGCGCACATGGCTTCAAGTACGCCGCCATCCCGCAGACCTTCAATTTTCCAACCCGGCCGATCATCATGACGCTGAGCGGTCTGCGGATCACGGTCGCATTGCTGCTGGCTCTTGCCGCGGCTTTGAGTCAGCTGGCAGTGCTGCTCGCCGCACGCTGACTAGCGCTGCGGCGTGCGCACCAGGTTGGCCTTGAACACGCGGAGAAAATTTCCGCCCATGATGTTCGCGACTTCCGTCTCGCGCATCCCCCGCGCCAGCAGGGCCGCCGGGATTAGGCTCCAGTCACGGTAGCTGCGGAAAACCGGCCGGAAGTTTGCATCCATGTCCGTGCCGATGGCCACATGCTCGATTCCCACCGAGTCGACCAGGCGCTGGATCGAATCGATGTAGTCGGCAAATGTCCTATGTCCGATGCCGGAAGGCCAGGAGCCCACGATGCCGCCGGCAGCGGCCACCAGTTTGGCGTGCTCGCCGCTGATCAGACGCGGATGGTTGAGTGTGGGAGTCGCCAGGTTCGTATGTGAAATCATCACCGGCTTGGTTGAAACGTCGACAACATCTTTGCTCACGGCGAAGGTCGAATGCGCGAGATCGACGATGATCCCGGTTCGATTCATTTCGCGGATCACAGACTTGCCGAATGCCGTCAGGCCCGCGTGCACCGGCGCTTCGGTTTGTATGTCGCCGATCTGATTGACGTGGTAGTGCACGATGGTGATGGCGCGCACCCCATCGCTGAACGCCTCGTGCACCCGTTCGAGTCTATCCTCGATGAAGTCGCCGCCTTCCACCGCGAAGATCGCGGCAGTCTGGTGGCGATGTTGCGCGGCGTAGACATCGGATGGATTCAAGCCCCGCGCGAGCTCGTGATTCTTGACCAGCATGTTGAGCTCATCGAGCTGCCGCCGATAGTCCGCGTAAGCTTCCCCCGGCTGAAATTCGCGGCTCGCATGCAGCGCACCCTGCGGTGTCGCCTCGATCAGCCGCATGTCCGCCACGGCGGCAAACAGCGCGCCGCTGACATGGCCTGCGTTGAGGTCCGCGATGGCTTGTTCCTCGAAGGGTTCGCCGAACGATTGAGTCGTCGGCGTCTGGTAGGGGAGGTGGCTGAGAAAGAAGCGGCCAGGATGGCAATGCGTATCGACCGAAGCATGGCGCTCAAGAAATGCGACGCCGGCCGCCCGTTGTTGCGGACTGAGCTCCATCCCCAAATCCGTAAGTTGCGCCGAGTCGCCAATGGGCGCCTTCGCATCCTGGGCGCGGCCAGATTTCGTCCCGAATGCCGCCACGCCCGCGGCGGCTATGAGGCCGCCAAGAGCGGCACGCCGCGATCGTCGCGACGCGCCTGCCTTGGTATGCCCGAACCTGATCTGCGCGGTCATTTGTTGTTTTCCTCCATTGCATTTCGCGCCGCGTCCGTGCAGACGATCGAAGATGCGGTGTAGCCTGATGGAGCCAATCTGTAATTGCAATCAGCTCGACCCGCGGGGCGATCGAAGTCGAATCAAGTACACTACGGTAATCTAATCTTAAGCGACACAACTATGCGAACTTGTTCCGCGCGGCCGCTTGTTGTTTTAGTTTCGCTGCTGGCTCTCGCCAGCTGCGTTGCCCGGCCAGTTAATCCGAGAATGAACCAAACCGACCCACACTCAGGCTATCGATTCGAGACGCGCCAGGCATACCGCGAAGACCACGAAAACCTGGTAATTCTTGCTTTCTCGGGGGGCGGCACTCGCGCCGCGGCATTTTCTTACGGGGTGCTGGAATCCCTGCGCCGAACTGAATTGGTCGGACCCGGTGGAAGAAAGATCAGGCTGCTCGATGAAATCGATGTCATTACCGGAATATCCGGAGGCAGTTTCACCGCGCTGGCCTACGGCCTTTACGGCGACAAGCTGTTCGATGACTACGAGCAGCGGTTTCTGAAGCGCAATGTACAGGGTGAAATCGTCGGCCGCGTGCTCAATCCGTTCAATTGGCCGAAGCTGTGGTCGCGCTCCTGGGGGCGCTCGGAAATGGCCGCCAAGATATATGACGAGATCCTTTTCAACGGCGCCACGTTCGCCGACTTGAATCGTGGCACCGGGCCTTTCATCAATGTGTCCGCAACCGACATCACCAATGGCTCCCGTTTGGGATTCAATCAGGGGTTGTTTGATATTTTCTGTTCCGATCTCGGCGCAGTACCCTTGTCGCGCGCCGCGGCCGCATCGTCCGCGGTGCCAGTCGTGTTATCGCCCGTGACGCTGAATAATTATGGTGATACGTGCAACTACACCGCGCCGGAATGGACCAAGCCATTCTTTCAATCCAACGACGCACCGCGCCCTGCGGCTCGCGCGATCCGAGAAATTACGGCACTATCAGACTACCGGGACGGCGCTCGCCGGCCCTACATCCACTTGGTCGATGGCGGTGTATCCGACAATCTAGGTATGCGCGGCGTTCTTGATGCCCTCGAATTACTGGAAACCTTCCATGACCTCGGCGCGCCGACGCCGCTTGATCGCGCGCGCCGAATCATTATTTTCATCGTCAACTCGCTGTCCACGCCACCCACGGACTGGGACAAACATGAGCGCCCTCCCGGAACGCTGCAGGTTCTCGTCAAGGCCACCGGTGTTCCCATCGATCATTATTCCTATGAAGCGGTCGAACTATTGAATGACACGATGGCGCGCTGGCGAACGATGCGCCAATTACGCAATTCACCAGCGTTCACAACCGGCCGCGACCCTGCAACGGATGCGATAGTTCGCGCGCCGGACGCGGAGATCTATGCGATCGACGTTTCCTTTCAGCAGTTGAAGGACAAAAACGAGCAGAGATATCTCAACAAACTGCCGACCTCGTTCCATCTTCCGAGCGAGGCGGTTGATCGACTGCGCGCAGCCGCAGGCAAGATCATCCTGGAATCTCCCGAGTTTCAGCGTTTGCGCAATGATGTTGGCGCCACCATCGTGCCCGACGCTACGGCCGCGAGTGAGCCCAACCGGGTGCCGTGAGGCCGATGCGTTAAGAAGCCATCCCTCTCAGTCCGATAAATTTCCCAAGTCCGAGGAATCAAGCAGCAGCGCCACGGCTGCGTTGAGGCCGCTGCGATCCTCGTCGTCGAAGCGCGCTAAATCCGGGCTATCAATATCGAGCACACCCAACAGGCGGCCGCGCTTGATCAACGGCACGACGATCTCAGAGCGCGACGCGGCGTCGCAGGCGATGTGTCCGGGAAATTCATTCACATCCGGCACCACGATTGTTTCCCTGCGTGCGGCGGCCGTACCGCACACGCCGCTGCCGAGTGCAATGCGTCCGCAGGCCACTTTTCCTTGAAAGGGGCCGAGCACCAACTCGCCGCCACGAACAAAATAGAATCCCGCCCTGTTCAAGCCAGGCAAGCCCTGGTACAGGAGCGCGCACATGTTGGCGGCATTGGCGAGGCCGTTGCGTTCACCGGAGAACAGTGCCGCCAATTGCTGGTTCAGGTCGCGATAAGCGGCCGCCTTGGACAGCTTCGGATTGATTGTTGCGATGTGCATGGGTCAAATATTCAGCCTATAGACACGCCTCGCCGTGCCGCTGAACAGCGCGGTTTTCTCGTCGGCCGAATAGTTCCTGGCGATCACCTTGAAGGCGTTCCAGAGCGTTGGATAGCTGCAGCTGCCAAGATCCACCGGGAAGTTGCTTTCGAACATGCAGCGCTGCGCGCCGAATGCTTCGATGCAGGTTTCGATGTACGGCTTCCACTCGGCCGCCAACTGGGTCGAGGACGCCGGCGGCGCGCGCAAAAAAGACGGGAAATTGCAGAAGGCCATGGCCAAACCGCCAAGCTTTACCGACACATTGGATAGCGCCGCGAGCTTGCGTATGTTGTCGCGCCAGATCGGAAAGCGCTGCTCGCGTTTGCCCTGGTAGCTGCCAACCCCTAGCGGCGTGCCGACATGATCGAGAATCACGGGAATTTTGGGAAAGGCGCGCACCAGGTCGATCAATTCGGGCAGCTGCGGTTCCAGCAGCCAGGCATCGAAGGATAGATTGAACCTGGCGAGCTGGGCATAGCCTTCGCGGAAGGCCTTCGATGCGTACAGTCCGCCGCCGATGCGCGCCAAAGGCCCGAGCACGTTGGAATCGGCATCGTAAGAGGCGCTGTGGCGGATGCCGCGGAAGCGGCCGCCGCCGGCCTTGAGGTGCCCTTCCAGCGCTTCGCTCACCGCCGCACCTGCGTTTAAATCCACATGACCGACGATGCCGGCACAGGCGCGGATGTCGCCATACCTGCCGCTTGCACACATGGCGGCGATGCCGTTGACGAATTCCGTCTCGCCGATCGACTTGAACGCATCCGCCGCGTCGGCGCGGTACATGGAGCCGCATTCCATGAACACCGTTGCGCGAATGTTGTGGCCGGTACCGGTATCGTTGAGAAGCTCCGGAAGAAGATAGCGCATGGCACGCAGGATGACCGTGCTGAAGCCGTGATGCGGCGTGGGAATGTTTGCCAGCAGCGCGGCGGGCCAGTCCCACAAGTGATGGTGGGGGTCGATGATCGGCAGTTCCGGCTCGAGGATGGCTTCGGCCTGCGTGGCGTGGGTGTTCATGTTCCTATTCTGAAGCGAGCCGGAGTGGGACTGCAACATCGGATCCCGGCGTCCTTTACACCGCTTTTACACGGCCTGTGGCAAATTCTGCCCTGTTTTTCCACCCACCCCGTTAGCTTCTCGCAGCGAACCTAAGCGCAAGGCGCATCGTACGCGTTTCATTCGAGGAGTGACCATGGATCTCGTGTATACGGCTGCCGTCATCGCTTTTTTGCTGCTCACGCTCGGCTTGGTCGCGGGCTGCGCCAAATTGGAAAAAAAGAAGTGACGTGGGCCTACGTGTTGAGCGGCGCGGTTTCTGTCGCGCTGCTGGTCTACTTGGTAGTCGCATTGATTCGCGCCGAGGATCTTTAAGTTGACCGGCCAAGCCTGGTTCATGCTGGTGCTGTTTGTCGGCGTACTTCTGGCGCTTAGCTATCCACTGGCCATTTACATGGCGAGAATCGCCGATGCCGCTGTCACGGGCTATCGACCCATCAAAGGCGTCATCGGCCGGTTCGAGCGCCTCATCTATCGAGTCTCGGGCATTGATGTTGCGCAGGACATGGCGTGGACCCGGTATGCCATTTCCCTGTTGCTGTTCAACGCGTTGGGTGTGCTCGCGGTGTATCTGTTGCAGCGCGTGCAACTCTGGTTGCCGTGGAACCCACAGGGAATGTCCAACGTATCCCCGGATTCCGCTTTCAACACGGCGGTCAGCTTCGCCACCAATACGAATTGGCAAGGCTACGCTGGCGAAACGACCATGAGCTACTTCACGCAAATGGCCGCGCTTGCCGTTCAGAATTTCCTCTCAGCGGCCTCCGGGATTGCGGTTGCCTTTGCGTTGATCCGCGGCTTCGCGCGCCGCTCCGCGCAGGGCATCGGCAATTTCTGGGTCGATCTCACGCGCAGCACGCTGTATATCCTGCTGCCGCTGTCTCTTTGTCTGTCGGTGATCTTCATGGCGCAAGGCACCATCCAGAATTTTGACGCCTACAAAAACGTGACGACTCTGGAAAGCCTGACTTACGAAAATCCAAAACTGGACGCCGCGGGTCAGCCGCTTAAGGACGCCAAGGGCAACGCCATCACCGAAACGCTCACGACGCACACTCAAACTATCGCGATGGGTCCGGTCGCATCCCAGGAAGCCATCAAGATGCTGGGCACGAACGGCGGCGGCTTCTTCAATGCGAACTCCGCCCATCCGTACGAAAATCCGACCGCGCTGACCAACTTTGTGCAAATGCTGGCGATATTCTTGATTCCAGCGGCGCTGTGTTTCGTTTTCGGGAGAATGGTGGCCGATACCCGGCAGGGATGGGCGGTGCTCCTCGCAATGACGGTCATATTTGTATTCATGGCGGTGGTCGCCATTGCCGCCGAACAGCAGGGCAATCCGATCATCGCGCATCTTGGCGTGGATCAATCCCATACCGCGATGCAGGCCGGCGGCAACATGGAGGGCAAGGAATCGCGCTTCGGCATCGTGGCGTCCGCGCTGTTCGCGACCATCACCACGGGGGCGTCCTGCGGTGCCGTCAATGCCGCGCACGATTCCTTCACGCCCTTGGGCGGCCTGGTGCCCATGTGGCTGATCCAGCTGGGCGAAGTCGTCTTCGGCGGCGTCGGATCCGGCCTCTACGGCATGCTGATCTTCGCCATCATGGCGGTTTTCATAGCGGGGCTGATGATAGGGCGCACGCCGGAGTACATAGGCAAGAAGATCGAGTCATTCGAAATGAAGATGACGTCGATCGTAATTTTGGTCACTCCCTTTTTGGCGCTGGTCGGCACGGCGGTGGCGGTGACGGCAGAGCAAGGAAAGCTAGGCATCGCCAATCCCGGGGCCCACGGCTTTTCAGAGATTCTGTACGCGCTCTCATCGGCGGCGAACAACAACGGCAGCGCGTTTGGGGGCTTGTCGGCCAACACGCCTTTCTATAATGCACTGCTGGCCGTGGTCATGTGGTTCGGCCGATATCGCCTTCATCGTGCCGGTGCTCGCCATCGCCGGTTCCTTGGCCAAGAAAAAACGCATCGAGGCGACCGCCGGTACCTTGCCCACTCACGGTCCCTTGTTCGTGGCGATGCTCGTGGGCACCGTGGTCTTGGTCGGAGCGTTGACCTACGTGCCTGCGCTGGCGCTTGGTCCCGTGATCGAGCAATTGCAAATGCTTGCAACCCGATAGGCGCGAGCGAGGATTCAAAGTTGCGTAAATCGCTCAAGTTATTCGATCCGGAACTGCTGGTACCGGCACTGGTCGATTCGTTCCGCAAATTATCTCCGCACGTGCAGTTGCGCAATCCCGTGATGTTCGTCGTGTATGTCGGCAGCATCCTGACGAGTATCCTTTTCCTGCAGGCGGTGCGAGGCGCCGGCGAGGCGCCGCCGGTGTTCATTCTGGCCGTTACGATCTGGCTGTGGTTCACCGTGCTATTTGCCAACTTCGCCGAAGCGCTGGCGGAGGGCCGCAGCAAGGCTCAGGCGGCGTCGCTGCGCGGGCTGAAGCAATCCATCAGCGCGAAGAAATTGAAGCTTCCCAAGCACGGCGCGGAATGGATCGCAACGCCTGCGCCGGATTTGAGAAAAGGCGATGTGTTTCTGGTGGAAGCGGGAGATGTGATACCCGCCGACGGCGTAGTCGTCGACGGGGTTGCATCTGTCGATGAAAGTGCGATTACCGGCGAATCAGCGCCGGTGGTGCGCGAATCCGGCGGGGATTTCTCGGCGGTGACCGGCGGTACTCGGGTGTTGTCGGATTGGCTCATCGTGCGGGTCGCCGTCAATCCCGGGGAGGCGTTCATCGATCGCATGATCGCCATGGTTGAGAGTGCCAAACGTCAAAAGACGCCCAATGAAATCGCGTTGACCATTCTGCTGATCGCGCTGACCTTGGTGTTTCTACTGGCAACCGCTACTTTGCTGCCCTTTTCGCTGTTCAGCGTGTCGGTGGCGAAGCTTGGCGCGCCGGTCACCATCACGGTGCTGGTCGCCCTGTTGGTGTGTCTGATTCCGACCACCATCGGTGGATTGTTGTCAGCCATCGGCGTCGCGGGCATGAGCCGCATGATGGCCGCAAATGTTATCGCCACATCGGGGCGGGCCGTCGAGGCGGCCGGCGATGTCGATGTACTGCTGCTCGATAAAACCGGCACCATCACGTTGGGTAATCGCCAAGCGGCGGCATTCATCCCGGCCGAAGGCGTCACCGAACAGCAGCTCGCGGATACCGCGCAATTGAGTTCCTTGGCGGACGAGACTCCGGAAGGGCGCAGCATCGTGGTGCTGGCGAAGCAGCGCTTCAATCTGCGAGAGCGGAATCTGAGTCAATTGGAAGCGACCTTCGTGCCGTTTTCCGCGCATACGCGCATGAGCGGCGTCAATCTTGGGTCCCGCGAGGTGCGCAAAGGCGCGGCTCAAGCAGTACGTCTGCATATCGAGGCGCAAGGCTTTACTTTTCCCATCGGTGTCGCAAATCCGTCGATGAAGTGGCGCGCAAGGGCAGCACGCCGCTGGTGGTGGCCGACGGCGGGCGGGTACTAGGCGTCGTCGAACTGAAGGACATCGTCAAGGGCGGCATCAAGGAGCGGTTCGGCGAACTGCGCCGCATGGGCATCCGCACTGTCATGATCACCGGCGATAACGGCTTGACCGCGGCGGCCATCGCTGCAGAGGCCGGTGTGGATGATTTTCTCGCTGAGGCGACGCCCGAGGCCAAACTCAAGCTGATACGGCAATATCAAGCCGAAGGCCGCCTGGTCGCGATGACCGGTGATGGCACCAACGATGCGCCCGCGTTGGCGCAAGCGGACGTGGCCGTGGCCATGAACTCCGGCACGCAGGCGGCAAAGGAAGCCGGCAATATGGTGGATCTGGATTCGAATCCGACCAAATTGATCGAGATCGTCGAAGTCGGCAAGCAACTGCTCATTACCCGCGGCTCACTCACCACTTTTTCCATCGCCAACGATGTCGCCAAGTATTTCGCGATCATTCCCGCCGCCTTTGCGACGACCTATCCGCAGCTGGCGCAGCTGGACGTGATGCGCTTGACGAGTCCGAATTCGGCGATCCTGTCGGCGGTGATTTTCAATGCGCTGATCATCGTGCTGCTCATTCCCCTCGCGCTCAAGGGCGTGAAGTACCGGGCGCTGGGCGCCGCGTCGTTGCTGCGGCGAAATCTGTTGATTTACGGAGTGGGCGGGATCGCCGTGCCATTTGCCGGCATCAAGCTGATCGACATGATATTGACGGCCCTGCGTCTCACCTAGAGGCTATACAACGTGCGCGCGACATTGCGTCCTTTGCTGGTGCTGTTTGCCGTACTGACGGTGCTGACGGGGCTGGTTTATCCTTTAGCCGTTACCGCCATCGGAAAACTGGCGTTTCGCGAAACAAGCGTCCGGCAGTCTGATCGTGCGCAACAACGAGGTCGTAGGCTCATCGTTGATCGGGCAGTCTTTTCAAGATCCCAAGCACTTTTGGGGGCGGATATCCGCAACCACCCCGATGCCGAATAACGCCGCCTCCTCCAGCGCCTCGAACTTAGGACCCACCAACCCTGCGCTCGTCGACGCCGTCAAGGCACGCATCGAGTCAGCTTAAGGCCGCCGACCCGGGAAACCCGCTGCCCATACCCGTGGACCTGGTCACTGCCTCCGGCAGCGGGTTGGATCCCGCATATCAGTCCGGCCGCAGCGCTCTACCAAGTCGAGCGGGTCGCGCGGGCGAGGAATATGGACCCGGTGGCGCTTAAGCGCCTGGTGCTGGATCATGTCGAAGCGCCGCAATGGGGGATTTTCGGCGAGGCGCGAGTCAATGTTTTAATGCTAAATCTGGAGCTGGATCGCGCACAATAGCATTCGATGCCATCATCGAACAACCAACGTCCGGATCCGGACCTGCTGCTGGCGAAGGTGAAGCAGCAGGAGGCGCAGGCACGGCGCGGCAAGCTGCGGATTTATTTCGGCTCGGCGGCCGGGGTCGGCAAGACCTACGCCATGCTGGTCGCCGCTCGCAAGACTCGTGAGCGAGGGACGCGTCGGTACTTGTCGGCGTGGTCGAAACCCACGGCCGTGCGGAAACCGCCGCGCTGCTTGAAGGCCTGGAAGTACTGCCGCCGAAGACGATCGCTTCATCGCGGCAAGCCGCTGGGCGAATTCGATCTGGACGCGGCATTGCTGCGCCATCCCGATCTCATCTTGATCGACGAGCTGGCGCATTCCAATGTGCCAGGGTATGCGCCACCCCAAGCGCTGGCAAGACGTCGAGGAATTGCTGGCGGCCGGCATCGACGTCTTCAGCACCCTGAACGTTCAGCATTTGGAGAGTCTCAACGACGTCGTCGGCGGCATCACCAACGTGCGCGTCTGGGAGACCGTACCCGATAAGGTATTCGATGCGGCCGACGAAGTCGTGCTGGTCGATATCCCGGCGGATGAGTTGCTGGCGCGGCTCAAGGCCGGCAAAGTGTACGTCGCGCACCAGGCAGAGCGTGCGGCGAATAATTTCTTCCGCAAAGGTAACTTCATGGCGCTGCGCGAGCTTGCGCTGCGGCGCACAGCCGATCGGGTCGAAGGCGACGTTCAGGCGTATCGCGTCGATCAATCGATCGAATCCGTTTGGAAAACCGCGACCGCGCTGCTGACCTGCATCGGACCCGGATGCCGGCGCAGAGCGCGTGGTGCGGGCCGCGGCGCGCTTGGCAAGCCAATTGAACACCGATTGGCATGCGATCTATGTGGAAACGCCGAGCTTGCAGCGCCTGCCTGCCGCGCAAGGCGCGAGAAAATTCTGGCCACGCTGAATTTGGCGCAGGAACTCGGCGCGACCACGGCGGTGATTGCCAATGCGCAGGTTGCCGAGAGCATCATCGCGTACGCGCGCAGCCATAACCTGTCCAAGCTCGTCATCGGCCGCGATCCGATCCGGCGTCTGTGGCCTTGGCAGCGATCCAGCGGTCAGAGACTGGCGATGCTGGCACCCGACATCGATTTGATCGAAATCGGGCGGGCCGAGCGAACGGAGGCGGCCGCGCAAAACGGCGGCAGCGAGGTTGCCCCGGCCCCGTCATTGCATGATGTCGAGTCGAGCGATCGGCGCAAGGCGAAGCGTCTGCGCTATCTGTGGGCAGCGCTCGCCTGCATAGGCGTGACGCTGCGTCGTTCCCGTTGGCTGCGCATTTCGACCGTTCCAATATCGTGGCGATGTTCATATTGACGGTGGTGTTGGTGGCGGTTCGCTTCGGCCGCGGTCCTGCCGCGTTGGCGGCGGTATTAAGCGTCGGCGCCTTCGATTTCTTTTTCGTGCCGCCGCGCTTTTCATTCGCGGTGAGCGATGTGCAATACCTGCTGACCTTCGTCATCATGCTGGCGGTGGGATTGATCACCGGCCAGCTGACCGCGGGCTTGCGCTTCCAGGCGCGCGTCGCTCGCCATCGCGAAGAGCGCGCCGGTTCGCTGTACGAAATCGCGCGCGATCTCTCGGGTGCCGTGCAGATCGAACAAGTGGTGAAGATCAGCGATGAATCCATCGAGCGCACCTTTCGCGCCAGTGCCGCGTTGCTGCTGCCGGACGCCAGCGGCCGGCTGGTCGTGAAAACCCCGAACACGGATGCGAAGCGCCCCGGCGCCGGATTGACCGTCGAGATCGGCATTGCGCAATGGGCGTTCGACAAGGGCCAACCGGCGGGCTTCGGCACCGATACGCTGCCGGGCAGCGAGGTGCTGTATATTCCGCTGCGCGCGCCGACCAAGGCTCGCGGCGTGCTGGCCGTCAAAGCGCACAATCGACGCTTGCTGCGCATCCCGGAGCAGCGCCAGCTGCTCGATACCTTTGCCGCACTGATCGCGATTGCGCTGGAGCGCGTGCACTACGTCGGCGTCGCGCAAGACGCGCTGGTGAAGATGGAATCCGAGCGCCTGCGCAATTCACTGCTCGCGGCGCTGTCGCATGATTTACGCACGCCGCTGACGGTGCTCGTGGGGCTGGCGGAATCCTTGGCGCTGACCAACCCCGAATTGTCGCCGGCGCAACTGGAGACCGCCGAGGCGATCCAAGATGAAGCGCGCCGCATGAGCACGCTTGGTGAGCAATCTGCTGGATATGGCGCGCATCGAAAGCGGCGAAGTCAAAGCTCAATCTGCAATGGCAGCCGCTCGAAGAGGTCGTGGGCGCGGCGCTCGACGCCGCGCGCGGCATGCTGCAGCGGCATCAGATCGAGGTGCGCATTCCGCGCGATTTGCCCCTGGTGCGATTCGACGCCGTTGTTGATCGAGCGGGTATTGGTGAATCTATTGGAAAATGCTTCGAAATACACCCCGCCGGGCAGCACCGTGACCTTGTCCGCCGAGGTGATCGGCGATCGACTCAGCGTATCGGTGTCGGACAATGGGCCGGGCTTGCCCGCGGGACAGGAGGAGGCGGTATTTCAAAAATTCACCCGCGGCGAGCGCGAATCCGCCACGCCCGGCGTGGGCTTGGGATTGTCGATTTGCCGCGCCATCATCGAATCGCATCAGGGCAAGATCGTTG
Organism: uncultured Gammaproteobacteria bacterium; assembly: GCA_963787695.1. GTDB lineage: Bacteria > Pseudomonadota > Gammaproteobacteria > Steroidobacterales > Steroidobacteraceae > Bog-1198. Next base: position 881,030 of record CAWBDX010000002.1, on the reverse strand, counting down.
CGGCACAACGTCCCGGCGGCGGCGCGACCTTCACCTTTACGTTGCCGCTCGGGAATCCGCCGGTACCCGGCGATCGAGGCGGAAGCGCAGGCCGCCGATGGCTGAGCCTCTTCCCGTGGCGATTCTCATCGAGGACGAACGCCAAATCCGGCGATTCGTGCGCACGGCTCTGGAAGCCGAAGGGTGGATCGTGCACGAAGACCGAGACCATGCGGCAGGGTCTGACCGACGCCGGAACGCGCAAGCCGGATCTCATCATTCTCGATCTGGGACTGCCGGATGGCGACGGCATGGATTTTTTGCACGACCTTGCGCGGCTGGTCGAAGGTGCCCGTGATCGTGCTGTCGGCGCGCGTCGGCGAGCAGGACAAAATCGAGGCGCTGGACGCCGGCGCGGATGACTATCTGACCAAGCCTTTCGGCATCGGTGAATTGCTGGCGCGCGTGCGCGCCGCTTCGCGGCGGCGTCGTCACGGCCGGCGCACGGGCTCGGCTGCGGTATTCGAGTTCGGCGACGTCAAAATCGATCTGAGTCTGCGCACCGCTCACAAGGGCGGCGCCCCGATCCATCTGACCCCGATCGAGTATCGCCTGCTGAGTCTATTGATCGCCAATGCCGGCAAGGTACTCACGCACCGGCAGATCTTGCGCGATGTTTGGGGCCCGTCGCACTCCGAAGACGGCCACTACGTGCGCGTCTACATGGGCCATTTGCGGCAAAAGCTCGAGGATGATCCCACGCAGCCCAAGCATATCTTGACCGAGACCGCGGTCGGCTATCGTCTGGTGCAGACGGCGAGAGGCTAAGCGAAACTTAAGCCGCGGCGAGTTCCGCCGGCACTGCTTCGAACGCTCGGGCGAAGACATCCTCGATCTTCTCCGCCCACACGAACTCGAGCCCCGCGCGCACGCTCTCCGGGAATGTCTTCGAGATCGCGGCGATTGCGCGCCGGCAATATCACGGTGCGAATTCCGGCGCGCGCGGCGGCCACGCATTTTTCCTTGATGCCGCCCACCGGCATGACCACGCCGCGCAGGCTGATCTCTCCGGTCATGGCGACGTCCGCTCGCACGGTGCGCTGCGTCAGCAGCGATGCCAGCGAGGTGGCGATGGCCACTCCCGCGCTGGGGCCATCCTTCGGAATCGCGCCCGCCGGAACGTGAATGTGCAAGTCGCTGTTGTCGAGCATCGGCGGGATCGATGCCCAGACCGGTCGGCTTGCGATTTGATCAACGTGACGGCCGCTTGGGCGCTCTCTTTCATGACCTCGCCGAGTTGCCCGGTCAAGATCAGCTTGCCGCTGCCGCGCACGCGGCTGGATCTCGATGAACAGAATGTCGCCGCCCGCCGGCGTCCAGGCAAGTCCCGTCGCCACGCCCGGCACGCTGGTGCGCAGAGCCACGTCGCTTTCGAAGCGCGCCGCGCCCAGAATTCGCTCCACCGCGGCCGCGTCGATCGAGACGCTTTGCGCGTCCCCCGATGCGATCGTGACCGCGGCGTTGCGCAACAGCGCGCCGATTTGCCGCTCCAAGATTGCGAACGCCCGCCTCTCGGGTGTACTCGGCAATGACGCGGCGCAAAGCCTCGTCGGACAGCTGCACCTGGCCTCGGCGTCAACCCGTTGGCCTTCAATTGGCGCTTGAGCAAGTAGCGCCGCGCGATCTGCAGCTTCTCCTCCTCCGTGTAGCCGGTCAGCTCGATGATTTCCATGCGATCGCGCAGCGGCGCGGGAATCGAATCGAGCACGTTGGCGGTGGCGATGAACAACACCTTCGACAAATCGAAGGGCACGCCGAGATAATTGTCGCGGAAGGTATTGTTCTGCTCCGGGTCCAGCACCTCGAGCAGCGCCGAGAACGGATCGCCTTGATAGCTGGCCGAGAGCTTGTCGACCTCATCGAGCATCAGCACCGGATTGCGGCGACCGGCCTTGCGCACTGCCTGCACGATGTTGCCCGGGCAGCGAGCCGATGTAGGTGCGCCGATGACCGCGAATTTCCGCCTCATCGTGCACGCCGCCCAAGCTCACGCGGCCGAATTTGAGGCCGATGGCTTTGGCGATGCTCTGGCCGAGCGAGGTCTTGCCCACGCCCGGCGGCCCGACAAAGCACAGAATGGGGCTGCGGCCCTCGGGATTGAGTTTACGGACGGCCAGGAACTCCAAGATCCGGCGCTTGACCTTCGTCGAGGCCGTAGTGATCCTCATCGAGTATTTTGCGCGCCTGTTCGATATCGACCTGCTCGGGATCGAGCTTGGACCAGGGCATGGCGAGCAGCCAATCCAAATAGGTTCGGGTCATGGAGTATTCGGCGGCCTGCTCCGGCATCCGCTCCAGGCGGTTGAGTTCGCGCTGCGCCTGCTCCTCGACTTCCGGCGGCATGCCGGCATCCTTGATCGCCTGCTTCAGGTCCGCCAATCTCCGATTTGGAGCCGTCGGATTCGCCGAGCTCCTTTTGAATCTGGTGCAGCCGCTCGCGCAGCACGGCCTCTTTTTGCCGCTCGTCGAAGGCCTCGCGCGTTTTTTCGTCGATTTGGCGCGACACCTTCAACACCTCGATGCGCCGCCCGAGCAGGGTCAAGCACGCGATCGAGCCGCGCCTTCAGATCAAAGGTCGCCAGAATTTCCTGCTTGTCGGCGGCCTTCAGATCCATGAAGCTCGCGATCATGTCGGCGAGCGCGGGAATCGACTCGATGCTGCGAATGGCGTTGATGAGTTCGCCCGGCGCCTGCGGCAACAGCTGCACGGCCTCGATCGCCCTTTCGCGCAGATTCATGACCGCGCGCTTCGATTTCCCGATCGAGGACGGTCGGTCTCTTTGTGCGACGTCGATGCGCGCGACCAGGAAGGGCTCGCGGCTGACATAGTCCAGCACCGTGAATCGCTCCTCGCCCTGGGCGATCAAATGATGCGAGCCGTCCGGCGCGGTGATGAAACGCACGATCGAGGCGGCAGGTGCCGACGCGATGCAGCTACTTCAGGACTCGGCTCCTCGACGCTCGAGTCGGTTTGCAGCAGCAGTCCGACGCGGCGCTGGGTGCGCACGGCTTCTTGCGCCGCAGCGAGTGCGGCCTTGCCGGCAATGGCGACCGGCAGCACGACGCCCGGGAACAGCACGGCATTGCGCACGGGCAGAATAATCAAGACGTCTTCGCCGTCGCTCATGCCGCCTCCCTCGTCAGACGCAGATACAGGCAGCCGTGATCCAGCCGGCGCTCGATCAAGGCATAGCGCCCCGGCGGCAGCTCGATGCGCCGGCGCATGCGGCCATAGGGAATTTCCAGGCGCACGACGTTCATGGCGGCGCTCAACGCCGGCGGCGACACGGTGGTGTCGATCTGCAAGCCGGTGGGGGTGATCTGCACGGTCACCTCATCGGCGCGGGCGCCGGGCAAGCGCCACCACCACGTGCACTCGGCGCCATCCGCGAAAATATCGGCCGGCGGCTCCCACAGGCCGGGCTGGGCGCGCGGCGAGTCAGCAGCTCGAAGAAATGCCGATGCTTGCGCTCGGCCTGTTCGAGCAGCGCACAGGCTTCCGCCCACATCCAGGATTTTCGACGGTAGATATCCATGTGGATACTAAATGCGGGCAGCGCATCAAGTTCAAGGGCGGGCGAGCGGGGCCGCGCAGCGCAGCGACGCCTATCCTTGCTCCAGATTGCGCTGCAGCAGTGGCCGTTCATGTAGATGGCGCCCAATCGCTGCGGGTCAGCGCTCGATCTCGCGCGTTGGCGATACTGCACCGTGTAGCCGCCGGACTTCTCGTCCGGCCGCAAGGCCAGGAGGCCGCGCTTTTCCGCGTCGCGCAGCATGTCGTTGAACGATCTGAAACCATAGAAGCGTTCGTTGAAACCGGGCTGGCGCCGCTTGATGGCTTGTTTGATCATCGAACCCCAGATCGGTTCGCTGCCGCCGCGTTCTTCGGTCAGGGCCTCCAGCGTATCGACGATCAGCTCCAGCGCCTCGCCCAAGTCCGGGCCCTTGTTCTCGGCCGGCGCGTTGTCGGCGGCGAGCACGGGGCGCGGGCCGCCGCGGCACTGCGCCGGCGTGCCTTCGAGGCTCCTTGCGCACCAGGTCATCGTAATAGATGAATTCATCGCAGTTGTTGATGAATAGATCCGAGGTGGAATTCTTGACGCCGACACCGATGACGGTTTTGGCGTTCTCGCGCAGCTTGCTCACCAGCGGAGAGAAATCCGAGTCGCCGCTCAAGATGACGAAGGTATCGACGTGGCCCTTGGTGTAGCACAGATCCAGCGCGTCGACGACCATGCGGATGTCGGCGGAATTCTTGCCGGACTGCCTCACATGCGGAATTTCGATGAGTTCGAATGCCGCTTCGTGCAGGCCGCGTTTGAAATCCTTGTAGCGCTCGAAATCGCAATAGGCTTTCTTGACCACGATGTGGCCCTTGAGCAATAGACGCTCGAGCACCTTTTCGATGTCGAAACTCGGGTACTTGGCATCGCGCGCGCCCAGCGCGATGTTCTCCAGGTCCAGGAAAACCGCCATGGTGGCATCCGAGGCTTTGGCCGACATTCACGAATCCTTCAGTTCTTAGAACCAGTTGTAATTGAAGCTTACGCTGATTCGCTCGGCATCGACGCGGTTCGGGCGCGACTTCATGACGCAGCCAGCTCTCGAACAGCAGCAGTTGCCCGGCGGCGGCTGGAAAAGTCACCCAGGGACGCAACTTCGCGCCGCGCGCGGGTTCGCGCGGCGGCGCCGCCATGAATCGATCCAGGCGCGGATCTTCGAACTTGATGCCCGGAGATCCCTTGGGCACTTGTACGTAGTAGGTGCCGCTCAAACGTCGAGTGGGGATGCAGGTGCAGGCGTGTGCACGGTGCCGCGCGGCATGATATTGACCCAGCAATCGGTCATTTCCAGTTCGCGGCCGCGCAAATCCCATTCGACCGCGCGCGGCGAAGGCGGCGACGTGACGCTTGAGCTTTTGCCGCAGCGACTCGAAGGTCGGCGAGATGCGTCTGCAGACGATGCACCGACCCGTAGGAGGTGTAGCCGCCCGGATAATTCTTCATCGGACCAGCGCCGTCCGGCCGCATCGTCCAGGCGCAGCTGCCGGCATTCCTTCAGCAGCTGACGATTGAAGTCGCGCGAATCGCCGCGTTGCAAGGCGGCCGCGTAGACCAGCGTTGGAAATAAGGCATGGACGGTACTCAAGGCGCCGCGGCCGAGCCGGCCGGCGCGCGCGAGTCGTTGGCGCCGTAAAAGACGGCCGGGCGCGGAAACCCCAGCGCCTTGGCGGCCGCGGCATCCGCGGGTGCGATGCCGATGGCCTCGACGGCGTTGCCGATCCCCAAGGTTCCAGCGGCACGATCTTGTAGCCCATGGCGGTCAATGCCTTGACCGTGTCGGCGGAGAGTGCAAAGGGTTCGCCAGCGATCGTGTCCGGCAGCCATTGATGATGGATGCGCGGCGCATCGACGGCCTCTTGCAGCGTCATGCCGTGATCGATGACATTGACGATGACTTCCAGCACCGTGGTGATGATGCGCGAGCCGCCCGGCGTTCCGAGCACGAGAACCGGCTTGCCATCCTTGAGCACGATGGTCGGCGTCATGGAGCTCAAGGGCCGCTTGCCGGGCGCGACCGCATTGGCTTTGCCCTGAACCAAACCGAAACAGTTTGCGACGCCAGGCTTGGCGGTGAAGTCATCCATTTCGTCGTTCAAAAAGAACCCGGTATTGCCGGCGATCACTTTGGCCCCGAAAGAATCATTGATGGTGTAAGTGACCGAGACTGCGTTGCCCAAGCGATCGACCACGGAATAGTGCGTCGTGGTGGCGTGCTCGTCGCGAGGCCGCGCGCCCCTGCAAGCGCCGAGGAGGGCGTGGCGCGATTCGGTTGAATCTGTGCACGGATCGATTCCGCATATGGCGCCGACAAGAGGCGCGCGATCGGATTGTCGACGAACGCCGGATCGCCCAGATAAGTATTGCGGTCGCGGTAGGCATGGCGCATCGCCTCGGTCATGACGTGAATCGACGCGCTGGAATGAAAACCCATTGCCTTGAGCGGGTAGCCTCTGAGCACTTGCAGCATCTCGCACAACGTGATGCCGCCGGAACTCGGCGGCGGCGCGGAAACGATCGTATAGCCGCGATACGAGCAAGTGATCGGCGCCGATTCCGTCGCGGTATACGCCGCGAAATCCTCGGCGGTCAGCAAACCGCCGTGCGCGCGCGAAGCGGCGCTGACCGCCGCGGGTATGGCGCCGTGGTAGAAGGCATCCGTGCCGCCGCCGCTGATCGCGCGCAACGTGGCGGCGAGATCCTTTTGCGTCAATCGATCCCCGGGCGCGAAGGCTTCGCCATGCTTCAAGAATATCGCGGCGACGTTGGGCTGATCGACGAAACTCCTTGGTCGCCTTCCGTCAACACGTCGACATCGCCGCGGGTCAGCACGAATCCCTCCATCCGCGAGCTTGATTGCGGGCGCCATCAATACCGCGCGCGGCAGGGTGCCGTATTTCTCCCGCGCCGTCTCCAGGCCCATGACGGTTCCGGGAACGCCCACCGCCAGATAACCGTTCAGACTTCGGTCGCTGACAACCTTGCCGTGCGCATCGAGGAACATGTCGGCGCGCGCGGCCAGCGGCGCCCGCTCGCGAAAATTGATGAAGGTATTTTTGCCGTCGGCAAGATGAATGGTCATGAATCCGCCGCCGCCGAGATTGCCGCAGCAAGGATGCGTCACCGCCAGCGCGTAGCCGACCGCAACCGCGGCATCGATGGCGTTGCCGCCCTGGCGCAGAATTGCCGCGCCCACATCGGAGGCCGGGTGCTGAGAGGTCACCACCATGCCGTCGCTTGATTCCAGCTCCAGCGGCGCCGCGGCGCGTGCCGCGACCGAGATGCCGGCAATTGCCGCCAGGCTGAGCGTTAACTTTAGGAGCATCGCATATCGAGTGGCTATCACGGGGGCGGCCTTATGGTTGTCGTCGTACCTGGAATCGATGGCCACCTAACGGCGCGCCACAGGATCTCTCTTCAGCGCTTGACACATGCAATGTACCGCACCGCCGCCATTGCCGATCATGGAAACATCCGGATCATAAACCGTAAGACCCTCGGCACGGCAGGCGGCGATGAGATTTTTGCTCGACGCGGGCACCAATACGCGCCCCTCTCCCAAGGCAACCACATTGGTGCCTAGCTGCATCGCGTCGCTGTAGAGGACCGGAATGACGCGAATGCGCTTGGATCGCAGCCATTCGATCAGTGCCGGTTCGACGGCTTCCACGCACGCCACCGCCAAACCCTCGGCGATCATGCCCATCTGCACATCCAAGTGCAGAAAATGTGGATCGAAGGCATAGGTGTGCATTTCCCAGCCTTCCGCTTCCAACCAGGTCTTGAGCTGGCGCACCGCAGGCTCGCTGGAGCGCTCGCCCGAATAGCCGCACGCGACGACGCCGGGCTGCAGCACCATGAAATCCCCGCCCTCGACGTTGCCGGCCGTGACCAGATCGTAGATCGGGATTTCTTGAGAGAGATAAAACTTCAGACAGGCGGCGTACTCGCCGCGGCGATAAGGCTTCTGCATTTGCATGATCACGGCGCCCCAGGGAGTCATCACACTGCTGTCGCGCGCGAAGACTTGATAGGGCAGGTTGGGATCCGCCGCTAGAACGTGGACTTTGACTCCGGCGCTTCGATACGCATCGAGCATCTCTTCGTATTGCCGTCGGGCGACCTTGAAATCGAAGTGCAATCCGATTCGCTCGGCGCGCTGCGCAACTGCATTGCCCCCCTGCCAGGTGAAATTATCGATTGGCCCGATCAGGACATCACGCAAGGTGCCGTATTCGCTGTCGACACCCCACTGCTCGAGGCGTGGTGTGCCGCCGCCTTCGACTCGCGTACGGAGTTGCATGGATATCGTGCTTTTAGGTCGTCGTTCTTCTCATCAGCAGATTATCGCGTTTGCGGTCTCTGGAGTCATCCGGCTTGGGTTTTTGGCGCGCGAATCAAGGGAAAAACATCGTATTTGTCGTTATGTTAGCGTCGCCAGACCCCGACTTTTTCACCGCTCGCTGCACTGCTGTTAACATGACGAACAAACTTTTTACCGCCGGGTGGGTCCGATCATCACCCACCCAAAGGTGGCATAGGGAGACCGCGGATGACTTCACGTATCTTTGCACTCGGTGCCGTAGCGGCGTTGGCAGCGATTTCCGCGGTGTCCGCCGTCGGTCCCGTGCAGCCCAGACTGCACGCAACCGCGCCCGGCACTGCCAAGTTGCAAGCCTTCGGCAGCCGCAGCGCTGAGCAACGCGCAAGCGCAACCGGTTCGAAATTCGACGCCTGCGCTTGCGGATATTGCGCGCCATCTGAACCGCGTGCGCCCGGATCACGCCCTGGCCGATTTACATGCACTGAACCCGGCTGCCAAATTCATTCAGCCGGCAGACAGTGCGGTCGCCGCTGGTGTCGATCGATGCCATCACACTGGGCGACCCTCAGCAACTTGAAAGCCGCGCTGGTCGGGCTGGGTCTGCAGCGCGCAGGCGTAGTATTCCAACGATGTCGGCGGATGGCTGCCGGTATCGACAATTGGACGCTGCAACCGCACTTGACCGAACTGCATGCCATTCGTGCCGCCATGTGCGCGAACGCGCACCGGCGCGGTCACCTCGCAAGGCGATTTCGCGCAGCACAGCGATACTGTCCGCTCGGATAACTCGCTCACCGGCGCCGGCATTACCGTCGGCGTGCTTTCAGACAGCTACGATTGTTATGCGCATGTATGCCGCGCCAATAGCGGTGTACCGGCCGCGGGCCATTCCGGCTACGCCAACAATGGATTTACCGCCACTGCTGCCACGGATATTTCAACCGGCGATTTACCCTCTACGGTCAATGTGATCGAGGAAGCCGACCATGCCTTGAACTACGGGGCCCCGATACTGACTCCGCTTCGGCGATGAAGGCCGAGCGATGATGCAGATTGTGCATGACGTGGCACCCGGCGCCAGCCTGGCCTTCTACACCGCGGAAAGTAGCGAAGCAGACTTTGCCTCTGGATCGGCAAGCTAGCGGCCGCCGGCGCCAAAGTGATTGCCGATGATGTGGGCTATTTCGATGAGCCGTTTTTCCAGGATGGCATAGTGGCGCAGGCCATCGATGCGGTGGAAGCGCAGGGCGTGGCGTATTTTTCCGCCGCGGGCAACAACGGCACGCTGGCATACGACAACAACATCGCCGAATTTTTCGATTCTGTCGAGTACAGCACCAACTTCGGGCGAGCATCTGCTGAATTTCGATGCCTCGGGCGCGACCACGACGACTGCGCTGCCAGTGAACATCCCGTCGATGGTTCCCGGAGAATTCGTCGCGATAGTTGTGGAATGGGATCAGCCCTACGTGACTGGCGCGCCCAATAGCGGCGGTGCCACCAGTCAAATTAATCTCTGCATACTGGGCGTCAGTGGTACTGATGTGATTTATGACGACAATCTGAACCCGGTCACCTGTAGCGGTCCGAATTCATTGGGCGCGGATCCTGTGCAAGTCACTTATCATCGTCAACCCTGCGACCAACGCGAATCCCAGTGCAGCGGAAAATATCGGCATCGTCGTGGGGCTTGCCGGCGGCACCACGCCCGGACGCATCAAAGTCGTGGTCGAGGATGACGGCTTGGGCAGCACCATCACGAGCTTTGCCACCAACAGCGCCACGATTCAGGGTCATCCGAGCGCCGCCGGTGCTGCCGCCTTGGGCGCTGCATTTTTCTTGAATACCCCCGCATGTGGAGCTAGTCCAACGACATTGGAATACTTTTCATCTGCGGGTGGAGATCCGATTTTGTTCGATGCTACCACCGGAGCGCTTCTAGCGGCCCCCGTATATCGGCAAAAGCCGGACTTTGTAGGTCCGGACGGAGGTAACGACACATTTCTCGGGTTTACACTTGCGAGTCAGAATATCCCCGATAACTCCACGATCGCGGGCTGCGAGAACAATGCCAGTTTTCCGAATTTTTTCGGTACTTCGGCTGCAACTCCGCACGCGGCGAGTATTGCAGCGCTGATGTTGCAGGCGAATCCAGCACTTACTCCGACGGTGATTTACCAAGCGTTGCGAAATAGCGCACTTTCGATGGGCAGTCCAACGCCTAACTTTAATTCCGGCTACGGATTCATCCAAGCCGACGCAGCGGTTGTTGTGCCGGTACTAACCTTGGGGAGTCCGTCGGTTCCCATGGGCGGGTCGACCACACTGTCTTGGGTTTCGGTGAACGCCACTAGTTGCACAGCGAGTGGCAGCTGGAGCGGCGCAGTTGCGGCAAGTGGCAGCCAGATGGTAACCATTACGACCTCGGGAACAAACACCTATTCGCTTACCTGTAACAACAATGTAGGGCCAACGTCGACAAGTTCAGTGAGCCTGACAGACGTTGCTCCCGCGGCTCCCGCGCTTTCGATTAGCTCGAATTCCATCGTTTTCGGCAATTCGGCCACGATAACTTGGTCTTCTTCAACCGCGACTAGCTGTACGGCATCTGGAAGTTGGAGTGGCGTACTACCGCCGAGCGGTTTCCAAATTGTGACGCCAACGGCCGGCGGCAGCGAGGCATACACGCTTACATGCGCCAATGCTATCGGCACGTCTTCAGCTGCGATGGTGCCGTTGACTGTGACCGTCCCGGCGCCCAATCCACCCGCGCTGAATCTAGGTTCGCAGTCTGTTGCCGTAGGTACCTCTACAACAATAACGTGGTCATCTTCTGGCGCAACGAGCTGCACAGCCTCCGGAAGTTGGAGCGGCATGTTGGCCACGAGTGGGATGCAGACCCTAACCCCCACGACCTCCGGTTCTTATGTATATTCTTTGACTTGTGCCAATAGTACCGGCCCGTCGACAGCAAGTTCGGTGACACTCACTGTCACGGCTGCCCCCGCTCCTTCCGGCGGCTCTGGCGGCGGCGGCGCACTTGGGCTTGCGACGTTGCTGGGTCTTTGCGCAATGTGCTTGGCGCAAGTGGGGCGTTCGCTGCGCGCCAAGCGCTGCAGTTCGACTCGGCCTGCACGTTAACTGCGGAATCGTTGTACTCGATTCTCGGCATATGAACCGGCTGCTTACGCGGTAGCGGCGCCGTCCGTTGGGGTTGTGAGAGAAACCCTGGCCACGTAAGGTGTACTGCTAGAGATCACGCGGCGGTGCCATGACGAACAATAATTCAAACAGCGAATCGGCTCGCGCGGCGCGGCCTTCGCAGTGGGCGGCCTTGGCGCGCTAGGCGTCGTATTCGGCGATCTTGGCACCAGTCCTTTGTACACGCTGCAGACCGTGGTGCAGGCGATGGGCGGACATTTCACGCCGCAAAGCGCGCTGGGCGTGCTGTCGCTGGTGTTTTGGACCTTGATCGTCACCATTTCGATCAAGTACTGCCTGTTTGTCATGCGCGCCGACAATCGCGGCGAAGGCGGCATCCTGGCGTTGATGTCGCTTGATCGGCGCCAATGGCTTTACACCGGGCGTGCAGGCTGTTGACCGGCATGGGACTGCTCGGCGCCGCGCTGATCTATGGCGACGGGGTGATCACGCCGGCGATTTCGGTGTTGAGCGCGCTCGAGGGCGTCAACGTCGTCACCGAGATCGTTCAAGCCCTACGTCATGCCCGTGGCGGTGGTCATTCTTCTTGGTGCTGTTCGCCGCGCAGCGCTTCGGCACCGAAAAGATCGGCCGCGCATTCGGACCCGATCATGCTGCTTTGGTTCATCGTGATTGCATCGCTCGGCGTCGTGTCGATTTCGACACCATCCGGGCGTCATTGCGGCGGTCGATCCGCGCTATGCGGTGCGCTTCATGGCGCGATTCGGGCCGCGCCGGCTTTCTTGGTGCTGGGCGGCGTGTTTCTTGTGCATCACGGGCGGGGAAGCGCTGTACGCCGACATGGGGCATTTCGGCAAGGGTCCGATTCGTCGGTCCTGGTACGGCGTGGTTCTGCCGGCGCTGCTGCTGAGCTACGCGGGGCAAACGGCCTTTTTGATGGACAAGGGAACGGTAACGGGCAATCCATTTTTTCAAATCGCGCCGGCCTGGTCGGTCTATCCGCTGGTGGTGCTGGCGACGATCGCCACCATCATCGCCAGCCAGGCCATCATCACGGGTTCTTTCTCCATGACGCGGCAGGCCATGCAGCTCGGCTGGCTGCCGGGAGTCGCGATCCGGCAAACCTCGGATCGAATCTACGGCCAGATTTATGTTCCGGTGGTCAATTGGCTGCTGATGGTGGCGACCATTGCCACGACCATCGCCTTCGGCGCTTCGGATCGGCTGGCGGGCGCCTACGGCACGGCGGTGTCGACCACCATGCTGCTGACCACGTTTCTGCTGTACCGCGCGATGCGCGATGTGTGGAAATGGCCGCTGCGCCGTGGCCGTTGCCGGTGGCCGGGATCTTTATCGTGGTCGACACGAGCTTCTTCACTGGCGAATCTCCTGAAGATTGCCGAAGGCGGCTGGCTGCCGCTGACATTCGCGGCCATCTTGTTCGTCATCATGATCACCTGGCGCCGCGGCGTCGAAGCCATCCGCGAGACCCTGGTGCAGACTGCCGCAAGCCGCGGAGAAATTTCTGGCGGACTTGAAGAGCGGCGCGATTCCGCGCAGTGGATGGCACGACGGTTTTCTTGACGCGCAGCACGCAGAAGGTTTCGCGGCTCATCATGGATCACTGCGCATTTTGTCGGCGTTTTGCCGCGCAATGCCATCGCTCTTGAGCGTTGTATTCGAGAGCACGCCGCGCATCGCCGGCCCGACATGCACGGTCGTCGAGAATGTCGGCGAAGGCTTATGGCATCTGGTGGCCCGCTTCGGATTCTTGGAAATTCCGGATTTGCGCCAAGCGCTGCTGCAAGACTCGCGGTCTTGCCCGAGAAGGTCGATTTCGACAAAGCGATGTTTGTCGGCACCCGCGATTTGGTGGTCTCCAGAAGCAGAAAGCGCCAAGCCTTCGAGGCTGGCGTCTGGCGCTGTTTGCGTTTCTCTATCGCAATTCGGTCAAGATCGTCGACCGATTCAATCTGGAGCCTTCGAAATGTGATCGAGATTGCCAGGCAAATTGAGATCTAGCGCCGCTAGCTGCTCCGAGCGCTGTGATCGTGAAAGATCGGACCCGGGCTCGCGAAACGCGGGTCATCGTGCGCGGATTCATCGCTTAAGTTCGTGCAGCGACGCTGATCAAGCCCCAGCGCCAAGCACCAGGCCAAGGCACACCAACAACAGCAGAACGAGCAGCGATATTCATGACATTCACCGCACCGAATTTCTTGTGCGCAATTATCAAAATGCAGGATTGTCTTAGGCTGTAGGAACAACGCTGATAAAAATGTCAGCGCGTAGGCAAAGGCTGCGCGATCCTTGTGCTTCAGAGAACGCGCCGGCAACACCCGGCCCGTAAAGCTCGCCGAATCCGATGCTTGACCGCACCGGGGCGTTCGCACCAGCCGCGGAAAATCACGGTGTCGCCGTCTTCCAGAAAGGTGCGATGTTCATCCTTGCCGATGGGCAGCGGCTGGTGTGCCGCCCTTGCTGAGTTCCACCAGGGAGCCTGCCTCCTCCGGCGTCGGACCGGATTGGGTGCCGCTGCCGAACAAATCTCCCGGGCCGCAGATTGCAGCCATTGACGGTGTGATGCGCCACCAGTTGCGCAGACGCTCCAATAGGCATGGCGGAAACTGGTCGCGGAGAGCCGCTGCGGCGGCTCGCCGCGCTCTCGCATCTTCGCGGCTCTGAATGAGCGCCTCCAGCCTGTATGTCGATGGCGCCCGCCTCGCGGTTGCGCGCGCGAGTCCAAATACGGCAAGCGGCTGAGGGTCCGCCTGCGGGACGATTGAACGGAACGCGAAAGGGCGCGAGCGCCTGCAGCGTCACGATCCAGGGCGAAATCGTGGTCGCGAAATTCTTCGCCAGAAACGGACCCAGCGGCTGGTACTCCCAGCCTTGCAATATCCCGCGCCGACCAATCGTTGAGCAGGCACAGGCCGAAGATGTGATCCTCCGCGTCGCGCCATCGGTATCGGCGCGCCCAGCGAGTTGCCGGCGCCGATGAAAATGCCCATTTCGAGTTCGTAGTCCAAGCGCGTGCTGGGCCCGACGCGTGGGACTGCGCGCCGGCCTGCGGAGCCGCTGGCCCTGCGGCCGCGGAAAACTCTGCCCCGACACGCCGATCGATGAACTGCGGCCGTGATAGCCGATGGGAATCCATTTATAGTTCGGCAGCAGCGGATTGTCCGGCCGAAACAGGCGGCCGATGGCGGTGGCGTGATAAATGGAAATGTAGAAATCGGTGTAATCGCCGATTTGCGCGGGCAACGAGATATTCCGCCTCGGCTCTGCGGCACCAGGCACTTTCTCAGGCAGGCTTCGTGCGCGTGATCCCTGCGCCATGGCTTCGAACAGCGCGCGGCGCAGCGCGCTTAAGACGCCCGGCCCGAGCTGCATCAGCGACATTCAATGACGTCCATGCTGCCGGCGCGAATCGCCTTCGGCGGCATCGCCTGTCGAACAGCTGCGCATCCGCGAGCGCGCAAAGATCGATGATCTGATCGCCGATCGCCACGCCGCCGCGAAAGCTTTCCGCGGAGCCGCGCACGCCGGAACACGCCGAAGGGAAGATTTTGGATCGGGAAATGCGCAGCCCGCTGATGTTCGCGGACGTCCAGCCAGCTGCGAGCCGCAGGATCGTGCGTCTGGTCCAGTCGACTGGGATTGTCACGGCTTGGCCGGATCGAAGTGTTTTTTCAAGCCCCAGCCAGTGGCTCATAGTAGTCCGACCTGCAGCGGCGGCGTCCCGTGCAGCGCGGCGCGTGCTGGGCTTGAGCACGCTGCGCGATCTCGAACATGAACGCCATCGTGTCGCCTGATATGGACGGGAACCGACGTGTCCGCGGCGCTGGCCTTTGTCGAATGTGGCAGCGTCGGGACCATGTCCGCTCATGCAGTTGTGCAAGCGACGAGCCGCCGGGCACGAAACCGGTGCTTTTCGCGTCGTAAACCCCGCAGATCAGGCCCATGAATTCATTGGCGACATTGCGATGAAACCACGGCGGCCGAAAGGTGTTCTCCATCGCCAGCCAGCGCGGCGGGAATACGACGAAGTCGATATTGCTCGTGCCCGGCGTATCGCTCGGCGAATGCAGCACCAGAAAAATCGACGGATCGGGATGATCGTATGAAGTCGATCCCATGGTATTGAAGCGGCGCAGATCATACTTGTAGGGCGCGTAGTTTCCATGCCAGGCCACGACATCGAGCGGCGAATGATCCATTTTTGCGATCCACAGGCTGCCCGACGAATTTGCCGATCAGATCGCAGTCTTGCTTCGATATCCTCGTAGCGCGCGACGCGGCGTGAGGAAATCGCGCGCGTTGGCGAGGCCATTGGAGCCAATGGGCCCAAGATCCGGCAACTTGAACGGCGCACCGAAATTCTCGCAGATATAGCCGCGCGCGGCGCCGCTCGGCAGCGCCACCCGAAAGCGCAGGCCGCGCGGAATGACGGCAATTTCCTGGGGCTCCAGCTCCAGGCGCCCGAGTTCCGTGTCGAGCATGAGTCGCGCCCTGCTGCGGCACGATGCAGCATCTCGCCATCGGCATCGTAGAAGAATCGCCGCTGCATGGAGCGATTGGCGGCATACAAATAGATGGCGCAGCCGGCGTGCGCGTCCGGCGATCCATTGCCGGCCATCGGCACCAGACCCTCGATGAAATCGGTGGGCGCGGCGGGCATCGGCAAAGGATCCCAGCGCAGCTGGTTCGGCGTACGCGGGTTCTCGCGCCGGCGTCATCGAGCAGCGAATGCTTGAAGCGCTCGAACGGTATGATGCGTCACCGCGGGACGAATGCGATACAGCCAAGAGCGGCGATTGGCGGCGCGCGGGGCGAGTGAAGGCCGTGCCCGAAAATTGTTCCGCGTACAGTCCGAAAGGGACAGCGCTGCGGGGAGTTGCGGCCTCGCGGCAGCGCTCCCGCCAGCGCCTCGCTGGCGAATTCGTTGCCGAAGCCGCTCATGTATCCATCGGGTTCGGGGAGCCGGTTCGCTCACAGGCGTCATTCTATGACACTGCGCGCCGCAGAAGTTTCACGCCGATAGGCCACGATGCCCTCTTAGGCGGAGTGGCGGCAGTTGGCCGCGCTCCCGCAAGCGCGGACGCGCCAGGACACGTCCGACGCTTCCATAATGTCCTTGCCGGCGGCGCTCGCCATCGCGGTGAGGGCTCAAGAAATCCAGCAGCTGCTGCCCGCCGCGGGTTGGCGGCGACCACTTTGAGCGCGGCGAGAGTCGGCGTTGCCAAAATGATGCCCGCGATTCCCCAGAAGCAGCCGCCGAGCCACAATGCCAGAAACACCAGCATCGGATTCAATTGCAGGCGTCGCCCCACGAGCAGCGGCTGCACAAATTGTCCCTCGATCGTGGCTATCAGCCAAGTATGCAGCCGGCCACCGCAATGGCATGACCCAAGCCGTCGAAGGAAATGATGGCCACGACGGTCAATACGATCAAGGTCGTGGTTGCGCCGGCATAGGGAATGAAATTGAGCAGCGCGGCCATGGTGCCCCAGAGGAACGGGTTCGGCATCCCGCACAGCATCATGACGAATCCGTGACCAGCCCGACACCGACATTGATGAGTGCGGTGGTCGCATAGAATCGTCCCACCTCGCTGCGCACTTTTTCGATCACGGCGAGGATGTGCGCGGACTTCAGGTCGCTGGCGAACGCGGAAGTCATTCTTGCCAACATGGGCGGGCCGCCCGAGAGCAAGAAGAGCGTCAGGATGACAATGGTCACGCCCGACAGCACCACGTTGCGTGCGCCATCCAGCAGCATGCACCGGCGAGCTCTCTTGCGGGGCCGATTGGCGGGCGCGGGAGCCGGCTCGTCTGCGCAGGCTGCGGCGCGGCGCCCAATGTTTCCGGCGGAATTTCGCAGCTCGCCGACGCGCGCCATGAATTGCTCGAACGGCCGATCTTCCGCTCGATCAGTCTGAACGTGTGCGGCGCGGCCGCGAACCACTTCTGCGCGGGCTCCGACATGAAATTGACCAGTGCAATCATGATGCCGAGGATTGCGGCCATGATCACCGCAGCGCCGACACTGCGCGGCACGTTCATGCAGTGCAACGCTTCCACCGGGCCGGACAGCACCAAGAAAATAATAGCGCCAAGGCGACGGGAATGAAGGCAATGTGGGCGAAGTAGAGCAGCAAACCGATTGCGCCTGCGACCAGTAGCCGCACCGAGGTCACCCGATGATTGGGGTTTTTTATCGCGCCAGGCGTTGCGGATGGTGTTGAATCGTTGTTGTCCATGGGACGGTCAATGCAACAAAGCGACCGTAAATTTAGAGCTGCGAGCCGGTCGAGCGCTGTAGGCGAATATCGGCCCACTCGCACACCTTAAAGACTGTGCCGCTGTAGGATCCTGCCGACAGATAGTATGGATCCTGGCCATGTCACGCGAAAAATTTCATTGGGATGATCCGCTGTTGCTGGATGCGCAACTGACGGACGAGGAAAAAATGATTCGCGACGCCGCGCGCGACTATGCGCAGGGCCAGCTGGCGCCGCGGGTGCTCGAGGCCTTTCGCCGCGAACACACCGATCCCGGCTATTTTCAAGGAAATGGGCGGGGTGGGCCTGTTGGGCGCGACCATTCCGGAGGCGTACGGCGGCGGCGGCATGAATTATGTCAGCTACGGTCTGATCGCGCGCGAGGTGGAGCGCATCGACTCGGGATTCCGCTCGATGATGAGCGTGCAGTCCTCGCTGGTCATGCTGCCGATTTTCAAGTTCGGCACCGAAGCGCAAAAACAAAAATACCTGCCTCCCCTGGCGCGCGGCGAGTCCATCGGCTGTTTTGGGCTGACCGAACCCGATCATGGATCCGATCCCGGCAGCATGATCACGCGTGCGCGCAAGGCGGCCGGCGGCTATCGTCTGTCGGGCGCCAAGACCTGGATTACCAACAGCCCGATCGCCGATGTGTTCGTGGTCTGGGCAAAAACCGAGGACGAGGTCATTCGCGGCTTCATTCTCGAGAAAGGTTGGAAGGGACTCGCGACGCCGGTACTTCACGGCAAGGTTGGCTTGCGCACATCGACCACCGGACAAATTCTCATGGACGATGTATTCGTCCCGGAGGAAAATTTGCTGCCCGGCGTCAAGGGGCTCAAGGGCCCCTTCACTTGCCTCGATTCCGCGCGCTATGGCATTTCCTGGGGTGCGCTGGGCGCGGCCGAAAGCTGCTGGCACACGGCGCGACAGTACGTGCTCGATCGCAAGCAATTCGGCCGGCCGCTGGCCGCGAATCAACTCATTCAGAAAAAACTGGTCGATATGCAAACCGAAATCACTTTAGGTTTGCAAGGCTGCCTGCGCCTCGGGCGCATGAAGGATGATGGAACCGCGTCGGTGGAAATCACCTCCATCATGAAGCGCAATTCCTGCGGCAAAGCGCTGGATGTCGCGCGCGCCGCGCGCGATATGCTGGGCGGCAATGGCATCTCGGACGAGTTCGGCGTGATTCGTCATGTCGTGAATCTCGAGGTGGTGAATACCTACGAAGGTACCCACGATATTCATGCGTTGATCCTGGGCAGAGCACAGACGGGGATCCAGGCGTTTTCGTAAATCCTCCGGTGCGGCGACCGCAACGCCGCACCCATGTCGTTCCTTGACGACAATCCGTACTTACATTTCTTGACGGTTCGTCAACCTTATCTAAGTCCGCCCGTTGGTGAGCTTTAGGGAAAGGGAGAGGGGGGCCAATCATGCGGGGATTTTCCATTCGAGTTTACGCGGGCACTGCGCTGCTGCTGCTCGCGCTGGCCGGCTGCGGCGGCGGCGGCTCCGGCGGTGGCTCCGGGAGCACTTCCGCTCCTGCTACGCCGCCCCCTCCCACGCCAAGCCAGCCCACCGTGGCCGACACGTCGCGTTTCCTCGATCAGGCGACCTTCGGCGTGACTCAAGGCGATGTCGGCCATGTGCAACTCATCGGCTTCCAGGCGTATCTTGGAGAACAGCTCGCTGCTGCGCCGTCGCAATACAGCGGATTTAGCTATACGCCGCATACGGCGCCGGCCACCTGTCAATACCATCCGGCCACTCCGACCGATGCGTCCAGCCTCTGCTCTCGCGATCAATACTCATTGTTCCAGGTGCAGCGCCAGTTCTTCACCCATGCCTTGAGCGATGCCGATCAGCTGCGCCAGCGGGTGGCCTTTGCGTTGTCGCAGATTTTCGTGGTCTCCGGCGTCGAGATTTACGAGGCCTACGGCATGGCGGACTACCAGAACATGCTGTTGAACGATGCGTTCGCCAATTTCCGCACCCTGCTCCAGGACGTGACTCTGAGCCCGGTGATGGGGCACTACCTGAACATGGCGGACAACGACAAGACCAATGCGGCACTCGGAACGTCGCCCAATGAAAATTATGGCCGCGAGGTGATGCAGCTGTTCTCGATCGGCCTGTACGAACTTAATCCCGACGGTTCGCAAATGCTCGACAGCACGGGAGCGCCGATTCCGACCTATGACCAGAACGTCATCGAGGGATTCTCGTCGGTTTTCACCGGCTGGACATTCCCGCCGCTGGCAGGAGCCGCTTCACAGTGGACAAATCCAATCAATTACGACGGCGTGATGGTCGCATTCGACAGCCACCATGAGCCGGGAACCAAACTGCTGTTGAACGGATTGACGCTGCCGGCGGGTCAAACATCGGCGCAGGATTTGCAAATGGCGTTGGACGACATTTTCAATCATCCCAATGTCGGCCCATTCATCGGCAAACAGCTCATCCAGCATCTGGTCACCAGCAATCCCGAGTCCGGCCTACATAGCGCGCGTGTCCGCGGTGTTCGCGGACAACGGCAGCGGGGTTCGCGGCGACATGGGCGCCGTCGTGCAGGCCATCCTGACCGACCCCGAGGCTCGTGGCGACGCGCCGGCCGCTGCCAATTTCGGGCGGTCTGCGCGAGCCGGCGCTTTTCATCACCGCGATGCTGCGCAGTCTCGGCGGCCAGTCGGACGGTGTGCTGCCGCGCAATACGATCTCCGCAATGGGTCAGCCCATCTTCACGCCGCAGACGGTATTCAATTTCTATCCGCCGAGCTTTGTGCTGCCGGGAACGGAGACGCTGGCCCCGGAGTTTGGAATCGACGATGCCGCGACCGTGTTGGCGCGGGCGAACTTCGTCAATACGGTCATCATGCAGGGCGGCGCCACAGCCCGATCCGACGGTGACCGGCAGCACCGGCACGAGCATTGATCTGACCGCGCTTTCTGCCATCGGCTTATCCGACTGGGTTGATCAACCAGCTGAATCAAACCTTGATGCACGGCAGCCTGTCGAATTCCGCAAGCAACATCATCCTCGCGGCAGTCAATGCGCAGCCCACGACCGATCCCCTGGCGGCGGCTCGCACCGCGAGCTATCTCATGTTGAGTTCCGCGCAATATCAAGTGGAGCGTTAAGATGCAGCGTCGTAAATTTTTATTGCATGCCGGTGCGCTCGCGGGCACCGCGACTCTCGGGCAAATGGGAATGTTCGCCTCGCGCGCGGCCACTACCAGCGACTACAAGGCGCTCGTCTGCCTGTTTCTTTATGGCGGCAATGACAGCAACAACATGGTGGTACCCGTTGATTCCGCGGGCTACGCAAACTATGCCAAGGTACGCGCTGATTTGGCGCTGCCGCAGGCGCAGCTTCTGCCGCTGCAGGAATCCGGCGGCGTGCTTCGCTATGGATTTCACCCGGCGCTGCCGGGGCTGCAAGGCCTTTGGACGTCGGGAAATCTCGCGGTGGTCGCCAATGTCGGCACCTTGGTGCAGCCGTTGACCCAGGCTCAATATCTGTCGAATTCCTCGCAGAAGCCGGCCACATTGTTCTCGCACATCGATCAGCAGCACGAATGGCAGTCTTCGATCTCGACCACCTCATCGAATACCGGTTGGGGCGGCAGGCTATCGGATCAATTCAATTCGCTCAATGCCAATTCCAGCGTGCCGCCGATGATCTCAACCGGCGGCAATAACCTGTTTGTAACCGCCGCGGCAACGCAGGCCCTCGTAATCCCGAGTCAGCGGTTCGTTCGGCCTCAACGGATTCTCGAGCAGCAGCGCCGACGCGGCTCGCCGCTCCGCCCTGGTCAATCTGCTGGGCGTCGATCGGGATACGGACCTGACGAGCGCGGCGCAGGATGTGATGAGCGGCGCGCTCAGCAGCAGCGCCATCTTGAATCCCATCCTGACTTCGACCACCGCGACGGTTGCGCAGTATTTCACCGGCCTGACGACCAACTTTGCGCTGCAACTGCTGGCAATCGCCAAGGTGATCGAGGCGCAGAGCGAGCTCGGCGCGCAGCGGCAAGTATTCCTCGCGACCTTGGGGTCCTTCGACACGCATACGGATGAGATCAATCAGCAGCAAGCGCTGTTTGCGCAGCTCGACCCGGCGCTGACGGCGTTCAACGCCGCGATGGCGGCCATCGGCGCCGGCAGCAGCGTCACGACGTTCACACTGTCGGATTTCTCGCGCACTTTTTCACCAAACACCGGCGGCGGTTCGGACCACGCTTGGGGCAGCCATCACCTGGTGACGGGCGGCGCGGTGCATGGCGGACAAATCTACGGCACTATGCCGACCTTGACGCCAAGCGGTCCCGACGATGCCGGCACTGAGGGCCGCTGGATCCCGACCATTGCGGTGGATCAATACGCGGCGACGCTGGCGGCCTGGTTCGGCGCCGATGCGACCACGCTGGCCGCGGTGCTGCCCAATCTCGCAGCCTTCAGCCCCAGCACCTTGAACTTCGTGTAATCGACCGGGCAGTTGGCGCTGCGACAGCGAGCTCGGCGATCAGGGGCCGTCCGCGGACAAATCAGGTGAGGGGCTCAAGGTCGCGGTGCCTACCGCAAAGCCCGCGGACCGCCAGGCATCGAGTCCGCCGTGCAGCGGGCGCACGCGTTTGAAGCCGTGATTCATCAGAATCTTGGCGACGCGCGCGGCGGAGGCTTCGTTCGGACAGGTGCAGTAAAGAATGATGTCGCGATCGCGGGGCAGATCCTTGAGATGCGGACCCACGTCCGGCAAAGAGATATGCAGCGCGCCGGGGATCCAATGCGGCTCGAGCGCGCGCGCCGAAGGCGAGCGCACATCGATGATCAGCGGGTTGGCTCCAGCTTGAATGAGTCCATACAGTTCAGAGACGCTGATTCGCGCCATGCGCAGCTCTCTGTAGAATCGCCTGCGCTCCCACCATTTGAACGCGATATACGCGCCGAGCAGGATCAGGGCGCCGGCGACCGCGACGCTGCCAATGCGCTCGAGATGCTGCAGCAGTCCATCGATCTGTGAACTGAACAGTATGCCGGCAACCAAGGCGCCGCCCACCCACAGCACAGCGGAGAGGGTGCTCAAAAAGATAAATCGCAGCCAGCCGATACGCAACGCGCCGGCCATCGGCGGAGCGATGGTTGACAATCCGGGCACGAATTTCGCGATGACCAGCGAGTTGACGCCCCAGCGCTCGAAGCGCGTCTGCGTTTGACTGACGCAGGAATCAGGTTCCAGCGAAATTCTGCACAATGCCTTGAGCACTCGGATGCCGTAGACCTGGCCGACCGCATACCAACCGCAGTCCGCAATCAGGCACGCAGCGACCGATCCCAAAAACACGGCGGCGAGAGGCAGTTGTCCACCAGCGGCAATCGCGCCGGCGACGATCAGGGTGGGAATCGCCGGCAGCGGCAGACCGATCTGGTTCAGGAGCACATTGAGGACCACGGCCGGAAGACCGTATTGGCCGAACGAATGCAGAAGTTGGTGCGTCAATTTTTCCTATGTTCGATGTTGGGCAAGAATGCCGCCACCATCCCGAGCAGCGGCAGATACGCGCAGACCTGATACACGAATTCGATGCCGTGCCGGTCCGCGAGGCTGCCCAGTACCGCGGCGCCGATGCCGCCGATGCCGAACGCGAACCCAAAGAACAGTCCCGACACGGCGCCGACATTGCCGGGCATCAATTCCTGCGCGAATACCACGATGGCGGAGAATGCCGAGGAAAGTATCAAACCGATGATGAAGGTCAGGATGCCGACCCACATCAGATCGACGTAGGGCAGGATCAGGGTAAAGGGTGCGATTCCCAGAGATCGATACCCAGATCACGCGCTTGCGGCCGATGCGATCGCCCAACGGGCCGCCGAACAGCGTGCCGAGCGCCATCGCCAGCAGGAACACGAACAGGTGAATCTGCGCCGAGCGCACCGAAACATGAAATTTCTCGATCAGGTAGAAAGCTGTAGTAGCTGGTGATGCTGGCGATGTAGAAATATTTGGAGAAGATCAGCACCACCAGCATGACCATCGACCAGGCGACTCTGCGCCGGCGACAGCAGCGATTGCCGCGGCTGCGTGTGGCGCGACTGCCCGCGGCCGGTCGATATGCTGGCGCTTGTACCAGGCGCCGACGCGCGCCAGTACCACGATGGCGATCAGGGCGGCGATCGCGAACCAAGCGAGACTGGCTTGCCCCTGCGGAATGATGATCCAGGCGGCGAGCAGCGGCCCCATGGCGCTGCCGGCATTGCCGCCGACCTGGAAAATCGATTGCGCCAGACCGTGCGGCCGCCCGACGCCAGGCGCGCGATGCGCGAGGATTCCGGATGAAAGATCGAGGAACCCGCGCCGATCAATGCGGCCGCCGCCAGCACGCTGCATGTAATTCGGCGCAAACGCCAAGGTCACCATGCCGACCAACGTGAAGCACATGCCCACGCTGAGCGAGTAGGGCTTGCGGGTGCTTGTCGGTATAAACGCCGATGAGGGGCTGCAGCAGCGAGGCGCAAATCTGATAGGTCAGCGTGATCGCGCCGATCTGCACGAAACTCAAGTGAAATTCCCCCTTGAGCAGCGGATAAATCGCGACGATCAACGACTGCATCATGTCGTTGAGGAAATGCGAAAAGCTGATGGCGCCCAGCACGTTGAAGCGCGTCTGCAGCGCTGCGACGATCTGTGCGAATCCGCCGCGAAACTTTTGGCCATGCGACTCGTCCAATGTCTCTCGCAGTAAACGCTCTACCCTACTAGCTACTTCGTTGCCTGTCCTGAGAGAATGCGCCGATGAATCGCTTCGAGCCGTATGCCTTTCTGCGCGATCTCGCCTCTCGCTGGGATGTGCTGGCATTCATCGTCGTCATCGGCCTGATCGTGTTTCTGGGCGAGACCTCGCGCGGCCTGTTTGCGCCGCTGACGCAGCTGCAGTCATCGCCGCTGTCGCTTGGATCCTTCGCATCTGCCGGAGTATGCCGCGCGCACGACCTTCCGCATGTTCGCGGCCCTGGTGCTGTCGCTGGTCTTCACCCTGACCTACGCCACTTGGGCGGCGAAGAGCGAGCGGGCCGGCAAGCTGCTGGTGCCCATTCTGGATATCCTGCAATCGGTGCCGATTCTAGGTTTCATTTCCATTACAGTCGTGTTCTTCATGTCGCTCGCGCCCGGGACGGGTGCTCGGCGCCGAATTCGCGGCAATCTTCGCCATATTCACCAGTCAAGCCTGGAATATGGCGTTCAGCTTTTATCAGTCCCTGCGCACGATTCCGATCGAACTGATCGAGGCGGCGGAATCGTTCCGGCTATCGCCGTGGATGCGCTTCTGGCAGCTGGAGGTGCCTTTCGGCATGCCGGCGCTCATCTGGAACATGATGATGTCGATGTCGGGCGGCTGGTTCTTCGTGGTGGCCTCGGAGTCGATCAGTGTCGGGCACACCACGGTGGCGCTGCCGGGCGTCGGTTCGTACATTGCGCTCGCGATCGAGCAGAAAAATCTGCGCGCCATCGGCTGGGCGATCGCCACCATGTTGATCGTGATTCTTGCTGTACGATCAGCTGATGTTTCGGCCGCTGGTCGCGTGGGTGGACCGCTTCCGCGTCGAACAGGAGCCCGGAGCGCGGGTGCCGGACTCCTGGGCGCTGACCATGATGCGCCGCTCGCGCCTGATTCAGGCGGCAACCGTCGCCTTTCATGCCGCCGTGCATGTTGACCAGCCGCGCCGTCAAGCGCACGCGATGACGCCGCATCCGGACGGTATCGGCGAGACCGAAGCGATAGCTCGATTTGCTGTGGGTGTCGCTGATCGTCGCGGCCGTGGTGCTCGGCCTTTGGCACATCGTCGTGGTGCTCATCAAGAACACGCCGCTGCGCGAAGCGCTGCAAGTGTGCGGCCTGGCGGCGCTTACCATGCTGCGGGTGTTCATTTTGATCGCGCTCGCCAGCCTGATCTGGGTGCCGATCGGCGTGTGGGTGGGAATGCGGCCGCGCGCGACGCAGATCGTGCAGCCCATCGCGCAGTTCATGGCGGCGTTTCCGGCCAATTTGTTGTTTCCCATCGCGGTGTTCGGAATCGTTCGATGGAAACTGAATCCGGACATTTACCTGAGTCCGCTGATGATTTTGGGCACTCAGTGGTACATTCTGTTCAACGTGATCGCCGGCGCCTCGGCTCGATACCCGCGGAGATGCGCTACGTGGCGGCGAATTTTCGGAGTCACGGGTTGGCTGTGGTGGCGCAAGGTGGCGTTGCCGGCGGTTCTGCCGTTCTATGTGACCGGCGCCATTACCGCATCGGGCGGCTCCTGGAATGCCGCCATCGTCGCGGAATTGGCGACCTGGGGAGATACGCAGATCGAGGCGCGAGGCTTGGGTTCCTACATCGCCGAGGCGACCACGGCCGGAGATTTTCACCGCATCGTGTTGGGGATAGGCACCATGAGCCTGTTCGTCGTCGTCATCAACAGGCTTTTCTGGCGCCCCTTGTATTACTACGCCGAGCGCAAATATCGGCTTACCTAACGGGATTCTGTCATGAACAACTCTCCGCTACTGCAATGCACCGATGTGCGCAAGGCATTTCCGAAGCCGGACGGCGCGGAACTGTTGGTATTGCGAGGGCATGAATCTCGAATTGCGCGAAGGGCAAATCGTGGGCTCTGCTGGGCCGATCCGGGTCGGGCAAGTCCACCTTGCTGCGCCTGATCGCGGGCCTTGCCGAACCCAGCGCCGGCGATCTGCAATACCTGGGCAAGCCGATTTCCGGTCCTGCGCCCGGCATCGCCATGGTGTTTCAGAGTTTTGCGCTGTTTCCCTGGCTCACGGTGTTTGAAAACGTGGCGCTGGGGCTCGAGGCACAGCGCATGTCGCGGGCGGAAATCCGCAAGCGATCGTTGGCGGCCATCGATCTGATCGGCTTGGACGGTTTCGAGTCCGCCTATCCGCGCGAGCTGTCCGGCGGCATGCGCCAGCGCGTGGGCTTCGCCAGAGCGCTGGTGGTGCATCCGAATATTCTGCTGATGGACGAACCGTTTTCCGCGCTGGACGTGCTGACCGCGGAGACGCTGCGCACCGACTTTCTGGATTTGTGGGCGGAAGGCCGGATGCCCATCAAGGGCGTCATTCTGGTCACGCACAACATCGAAGAGGCCGTATTGATGTGCGACCGGGTCCTGGTGTTCGGCAGCAATCCGGGCCGGATCTTGAGTGAAATCAAGGTGTCGCTGCCGCAGCCGCGCAATCGCCTGGATCCGAGTTTTCGCGAGCTGGTGGAGCGCATCTATGTCGAAATGACCGCGCGGCCGACAGGCGGCGCGCGCCGGCCGCGCAGGAGCACTTCCCGGGATTGGGGATCGGCAGCGTATTGCCGCATGTGTCCTCGAACTTGCTCGCCGGATTGATGGAGGCGGTGGCCGCGGCGCCCTTCAACGGCAAGGCGGATCTGCCGGAGATCGCCTCGGACCTGCAACATGGAGATCGACGAGCTGTTTCCGGTCGCGGAAACCCTGCAGATGCTGCGTTTCGCGGAACTCGAGGGCGGCGACCTGAAGCTCACCGAGGATGGACTTGGCCTTTGCCCACGCCGCGCTCGATGAGCGCAAGCGGATATTCCTGCGCCATTTGCTGACCTATGTGCCGCTGGCCGCCCATATTCGGCGGGTATTGGACGAACGGGCTTCGCATTCGGCGCGAAAGAGCCGCTTTATCGACGAATTGGAGGACTTTATGGGCGAGGAGGCGGCGGAACAGAGCCTGCGGGCGGCGGTGAGCTGGGGCCGATATGCCGAGGCCTTCGCCTATGATGACGAGAATGCCATGTTCAGTCTGGAGAATCCGACTTAAAATGACCGCCATGACCGAGACGGCGCCCTATTTGACGCTGCATGTTCCGCCGGATGAAATGGTGAAATACATTCAGGATCTGATGACCCTGCCGCATGGCGAAATCGCGGCCGGTTCCGCGATGGCGTTGGCGCAGCGGCATTGGGGCGGCGATACGCCGCTGGCGCGCGCGGCGCTGCTGCGCTGGGGCGCGCTCAATCTCGCGTTTCAAGGACAAACGCTTGGAAACCTGGACCGTCGCCCGGGAACGCGATCGCATCCAAGTGCCCGCGGCCTTGGTGGCGGCGGCGGGCATTGCGCCCTTGGTCCTCGACAATGAGCGGGCGGTTTTCGACATTCCCGCGCTTCTGGATGCCACGCTGGATTTTCAACCGCCAGCGGGTCAGGCCTAAGGCTTTAAGCTTCCATGACAACCGCCGTCGAGCAAGCGCCCGAGCCGCGCTTTGGCGTGCTGCGCACCATCGCGCTTTACAAGCTCGTGAAGGTGGTGCTGCTGCTCGCGGTCGCCTATGGCGAGTTGCGCCTGCGCGATGCATCGCTCGCGGCGAAGCTGCTTGTCCTGGGCGCAGGCGCGGCCCTATGGCTTGGAGCACCGCATCGTCGACGCAGCTGCTGGAGTGGTTCAGCGGCTTGAGCGTGTCGCGAGTCCATGCTGCTGCGGATCGTGACGCTGGCGTATGCGGCGGTTTTCGCGGTCGAGGGCATCGGTTTGTGGATGGAAAAGCGCTGGGCGGAATGGCTGACCACCATCATCACGGCCTCGCTGATTCCGCTGGAGGCCTGGGAAATAGTCTTGAGGCCCACCATCGGCAAGGCCTTGATCCTGCTTGCCAATGTGGCCGTCGTCGGCTACCTGGTGTGGCATGTCGTCGACGAAGTAATCCACGGCGCTAACGGCAGGGCCGCGCGACCGCGGCAGCGCTTTGTGAAATGATCTTCATCTCGGCTGAAATGCTCGGATTCCGGCGTATTCTTCGCAGCGCTTAGCCAATAC
Source organism: uncultured Gammaproteobacteria bacterium (assembly GCA_963787695.1). Lineage (GTDB taxonomy): Bacteria > Pseudomonadota > Gammaproteobacteria > Steroidobacterales > Steroidobacteraceae > Bog-1198. The sequence goes on along the minus strand of CAWBDX010000002.1, from coordinate 852,816 downwards.
CACCCGTTTGGAGATCTCATGAATAAGTCCGGACCCTGATTACCACTGCCTTGTTGACCGTTGGCCTCGCCGCCGCCTCGATGGCCGCCGATGCGCCGAAGTCCGCTACGCCGGTGGCTGCCGATCAGCGCGCCCCTGCGCCTGCAGCCATGAAGGCGCAAGAGCTCCAGAGCCAAAGTCAAGAGCGCAAGCAGCAAGAAGACAGCAAGATCAAGAGCACGAACCCGCACTGCTCCTGCGACAACCAAGTAATATTATTGGTATAACGCCCCGACCGCTTCACGGCGGCCGGGGCGTTTTTTTGAGTTTGCGACGGCGATCAATTAGGGCGGGCACATGGATTTGCATGTTGCGATCAAGGCCTTGATACTCGGGGTCGTGGAGGGATTGACGGAATTCCTGCCGGTTTCGAGCACCGGGCACTTGATCGTCGTCGGCAGCCTTCTCGATTGGAACGACGAGAAAGGCGAGGTATTCGAAATCGTGATCCAATTTGCCGCCATTTTGGCGATTTGCTGGCTGTACCGGCAGCGGCTGTGGACGGTGGTCGCGACGCTGCCGCGCGATGCGCAAATCGCAGCTTTTCACCTGGAATCTCGTGCTCGCATTTTTGCCGGCGGCCATGCTTGGCGTCATATTCATCAGCACGATCAAGAAATATCTGTTTGCGCCGGTGCCGGTGGCCACGGCCTTCATCGTCGGCGGCATCCTGATTCTGCTGATCGAAAGCCGCAAGCGCGCCGTGCGCGTCGACAACGTCGACGCCATCAAGCCGCCGGACGCGCATTTGGATCGGCTTTGCACAGACGCTGTCCATGATTCCGGGCACCTCGCGCTCCGGCGCCACCATCATGGGCGGGCTGCTGCGCAGTCTGTCGCGGCCCGCCGCCACCGAGTTCTCGTTTTTCCTCGCGATTCCCACTATATTCGGCGCCACCGTGTTCTCAGCTGTACAAGGCGCGCAACTCGATCAACTTCGATGATCTGGCGGTTATCGGCGTCGGGTCGATCGCCGCTTTCATGAGCGCGGCGATCGCGGTGCGGGCATTGCTACGCTATGTCAGCGGCCACAACTTCAAGGTGTTCGCCTGGTATCGAATCGCGTTTGGATTCGTCATTCTGGGCACCTGGTACTTCGGATGGGTCAAGTGGTGAAAGCTTAGCGCGAGGGTATACTCGCGCCGTGCGACACCGGGTCCTCATGTGCGTAGTTTCGCTGCTGATCCCGCAATTCATAACGCAATCCGTGGCGCAAACGGCCGCCGCGCGGGTCGGCCAGCTCACGGTGACCCAAATGTGGTCGCGTCCTACGCCGCCGGCCGCCACCGTGGGCGCGGTTTATTTTTCGATCAGCAACGTGGGAAGCAAGGCGGACCTTCTGCTGGCCGTCAGCAGTCCGATCGCAGCCAGGGTCGAGCTGCATGAAAGCCGCAATGTGCGAGGCGTGCTTGAGATGCGCGAGTTGACGTCGGTGCCGTGCCCGGCGGGCGCCACGGTGGTGAGCGAGCCGGGCGGTTTGCACGTCATGTTGATCGGCCTGAATCGGCCGCTCATTGCCGGCACGGCGTTTCCGCTATCGCTGCGGTTTCGCGATGCCGGCAACCTGACGCTGCAGATTCCAGTTCTGAATCGCGAGTGAACGATGTTCAGTTTGACCAGCAACGCCGGGCAAGCCTTCGATATCGCCCATCTCATCCAGGTCGCGCTGACGCCTATTTTCTTGATCTCGGCGATCGGCGTGACCCTCAATGTGTTGACCAGCCGGCTGGCGCGCATCGTGGATCGGGCGCGCGCCATGGAAGACCGAATTGTGCCGCCCTGATTACCAGCGCTCGACGGCCGCGACCTGCACGAGGCGCTCGGCGTGCTGGCGCGGCGCGCCCGCTACATCAATGCGGCGATTACATTCATCACGCTCGTCGGCGCTGTTCATCGCGCTGGTGGTGGTCATGCTGTTCGTCAACGCGTTTCTGCGCTGGGAGCTGTCGGCCTTCATCGCCATGCATGTTCATATTGTCGATGCTGTCGCTGGCGGCGGCACTGTCGTCTTTCCTGATCGAAGTGCGCATCGCGACCACCACGCTTGCGCATCGGCATCGAAGCGGCGTCGCGCATCAGAGTGAGTGAGGCGTGCAATCAGCGCGCATGAGCGCGCTTCGCGCACCGGCAATCGGCACGTTGCACAGATCGATGCGGCCGGCCGGAACCTTGAAAAACTCCTCGGGCCGATTGCGGCGCGATTCGATCAGCGCCGTGAATGTCGGCGTATCGGTGCGGATCACTTCGAGATTGGAGCGCTCCGCCGCCGGCACGTCGGCCGCCACGCGGATGGACTTGATCGGCAGCGGCGTTTCGGTCTTTGCTGTAGAAACCCATCTCCGCGCTGCCGCGCGGCAATGCCGGAGAGCAATTCAATGCCTTTGACGACCCGCCCAACCAGCGCCACGTTGCGGTCCAGATGCCGCGGCGCATGGCCGATGACCACATACATTTCCGCGCCGCTGCCGCTTTCCGCCGTCCAAATCGCGTCCCACGCCCACCATGCCGTAGCAGTGCGCCAGCCAAGCGCGGTGCAGGGCCGGCTGAGCGCGCAACCGGGAAAGCCGTCGGAAAAACCGACTTCCGGCGCGTACACATCGCCATCCGGCAGACGGGTGAAAGCCATGTGCGTCAGGGATGCGGAGAATCGAATTCCGGTGCGACCTTGCCGATGCCGGCCGGCAGCGGATGCCGGTTGTCCGGGTCGCCCCATTGCGCGACGTAATTGTCCTGTTCGCGGATCACGGACGAGGCCATTGAAATAGCCGGCCCGGGCCAGGGTTTTGATGTTGGCGACATGCAGCGGCGCGAATGCCGGGGCCAATTCGATGACCACGCGCCCGGTGGGCAATTCGACGTACAAGGTGTTGTTCAGGATCCAGCGGTCGCCAATCCGCCGGGCTGGAGGCGGCCAAAACCTCCGGCATGCTCGGCTGTTTGGCCGCGATGCGCGGGCGGTGACAAAAAAACCAGCGCGCAGGGGATTAAAAACTTAAAATCGCAGCTCATGCATCCAGTATTGCATAAACTCGGCAACCAGCCGCCCGGGGAGCGAAATGCGTCGGATTTTATTCTTATGCCTGGCGTTGTTGGTTGCCGCTGTAAACACGCCGCGTGCCTATGCGCAGTATCCCGGCGGTCAGTCGCCCGCGGGCCGGGCGGTGTCAGGCCAATCACCGGCAGCGGCGGCAGGAACGCGGCCCCAGGGCAGGATATTCCATCCGCCCCGATCGGAGGTCAAGCCGGAAAAGGCGGCCGCGAAGGCCTATAACGCGGCCATGAAGATCCATGGCACAAGGCGCATGAATTCGAAGATGAGCTTGCCAAAGCGACCGACCCCGACAAGAAAGCCAAGCGCCCAGACGAAGCTCGACGACACCTACGGCAGAGCGCTGGAGCAATTCACCGAGGTCTTGCGCAATAAGAACGACATGTACGAAGCCTGGAACCAGGTCGGCTTCATTCATCTGCGCTTCGGCGCCTTCCGCGAATCCATCGATGACTACAATCATGCGCTGGCGCTGAAGCCGGATCTGCAGGAAGCGATTGAACATCGCGGCGAGGCCTACATGGGGGCTGATCGGCTGGACGAAGCGAAGGCCGCCTATATGGACCTGTTTTTCCACGCGCGTCCGCTTGGCGGATCAATTGATGGTCACCGATGCAGCCCTGGCTGCAAGTCCACCGAGCCGCGGCAAATGGCATGCGCCCTGCGGATATCGACGCCTTCGACAAATGGCTGCAGGAGCGCGACGGCATCGCCAAGACGCACGGCCTGCGAACTAGACCTCGACACTGCTAGCGAGGCCAGCGTTCGTCAGCGCGTCGATCGCCGCGCGCAACTGCTCGACCTGCTCCTCGAGCGCGCTACGCGCTGACTCAAGGTGGGCGCGCCCGGACAGCGGCGTCTGCCGGCGGCGGACGATTCCGGCTCCGGCGCCGACTCGAGAGCTCCTGAAAATAGATGCGCATAGCGCGACTCGCGCGCGCCCGGGCTCGCGGCAAGCGCGCGATGAAAGGGCCGTCCTCGCGCGTCATCAGGTTCTTTAGCGTCGCCTCGACCTCCTCGGCATCGGCGAATTCGCACAAGCGATTGGTGCGCGAGCGCAGCTCGCCGGGCGTTTGCGGCCCGCGCAGCAGCATGCACGCAAATGATGCCGAGCTCCTGCTTGGAAAATTTCAGCGAGCCGAATTCGGTGTTGCAAAAGCGGTGCTTGTACTTCGTGACCCGGCCGCCGTAGCCGGCCGACTTGTCGCTCACCATGTATTTCTTCATCAACGAATCGACCGATTGCTGAACATCGGCTTCGCTCAGCTCGAGCACCGGCTCGCGGTTGGTCTTCTGATTGCAGGCGTTGGTCGAGCGCATTCAGCGATAGGGGATACTGATCGGGAGTGGTGATTTCCTTCTCGATCAGGCAACCGATGACGCGCGCCTCGGTCGGCGTGAGAATTCAATATTCATGGCAGCTTCCAACTCGGCGCCGGTTGTTTTAGGGTAGCGCCCTTGAACCCCAATCGCCACGACAGGATATCCAGAAATGAAAACCAAAGCCGCTGTTGCCACCGCCGCCCGCAAACCTCTCGAAATCATGACGGTGGATTTGGACGGGCCGAAAGCCGGCGAAGTGTTGGTGGAAATCAAGGCCAGCGGGGTCTGTCACACCGATGAGTTTACCCGCTCGGGGGCGGATCCGGAGGGCTTATTTCCGGCCATTCTGGGCCACGAAGGCGCCGGCATCGTGGTCGATGTCGGCCCCGGCGTTACCTCGGTGCGCAAGGGCGATCATGTCATTCCGCTGTACACGCCGGAGTGCCGGCAATGCAAATCCTGCACCTCGCGCAAGACCAATCTCTGCACCGCGATCCGCGCCACGCAGGGCAAGGGACTCATGCCGGACGGCACCAGCCGTTTTTCCATCGGCAAGGACATGGTGCACCACTACATGGGCTGCTCGACATTCTCGAATTTCACGGTATTGCCCGAAATTGCGGTGGCGAAAATCCGCGAGGACGCGCCATTTGACAAGGTGTGCTACATCGGCTGCGGCGTGACCACGGGTATCGGCGCGGTGATCAATACCGCCAAGGTGGAGGCGGGCGCGAACGTGGTCGTGTTCGGCCTGGGCGGCATCGGCCTCAATGTCGTTCAGGGTGCGCGCCTGGTGGGCGCCAATAAAATCATCGGCGTCGATTTGAATCCGGCTCGCAAGGCGCTGGCCGAGAAATTCGGCCTGACGCATTTCGTCAATCCCAAGGAGGTGGGCGGCGATCTGGTCGCGCATCTGGTGGCGCTCACCGATGGCGGCGCCGACTACAGCTTCGAATGCGTCGGCAATGTGGATCTGATGCGCCAGGCGCTGGAATGCTGTCACCGCGGCTGGGGCGTCTCGGTGATCATCGGGGTCGCCGGCGCCGGCAAGGAAATTTCCACCCGGCCGTTCCAATTGGTCACCGGACGTGTTTGGAAGGGGACCGCTTTCGGCGGCGCACGCGGTCGTACCGATGTGCCCAAGATCGTCGATTGGTACATGGACGGCAAAATCAACATCGACGATTTGATCACCCACAAGATGCCGCTCGCGAAGATCAACACGCGCGTTCGATTTGATGCACTCCGGCGAATCGATCCGCAGCGTGGTGGTTTACTCGTGACCACGTTGAACTGCATCTCGGAGCATGCGTGCTACGGCGGCGAACAGCGCTTCTACCGGCACGACTCGCGCGAAACGCGCGGGCCCATGAAATTCTCCGTCTACCTGCCGCCGCAGGCCAACGCAGTCAAGGTGCCGGTGCTGTATTTTCTATCCGGCCTCACCTGCACCGAGGAAACATTTTGCATCAAGTCGCATGCGCAGAAATGCGCTGCGGAATTGGGCTTGATGCTGATCTCGCCCGGACACCAGCCCGCGCGAGCCGCGCATTCCCGGCGACGCCGATCATTGGGACTTCGGCTATTCCGCCGGCTTTTATGTGGATGCCACGCAGGCACCCTGGGCGCAAAACTATCGGATGTACAGTTATGTCGCGCGCGAGCTGCCGCAGATTGTGGACGAGCATTTTCCCGCAATCCCCGGCGCGACCGGAATATTCGGCCATTCCATGGGCGGCCACGGCGCGCTCACCTTGGCGTTGCGCAACCCGGAACAGTACAAGTCGGTTTCGGCATTTGCGCCGATTGCGGCGCCCTCGCAATGTCCCTGGGGCCAGCAAGGCATTCAGCAATTATCTTGGCGCCGAGACTCGAAATCTGGAGCGAGCACGACGCCACGGAATTGGTGGCGCGCCGCGCCTATCCGGGGCCCATCCTCATCGACCAGGGAACCGCCGATCAATATCTCGCCGAACAGTTGCTGCCGGAAAAATTCGCAGCCGCCGCGGCAAAGTCCGGCCAGCGCTTAAGTTTGCGCATGCAGCCGGGCTACGATCACGGCTACTACTTCATCCAGACCTTCATGGCCGATCATTTGCGCCATCACGCACAGCAGCTTGGCAGCCCGCAATTGACCGCGGCGCATTAACGAGTAATATTCACGCCTCGCGCAAGGTTCCCGCAAGGGACTTAAATTGGAACGCGGTGAAATACCGCGGCTGCCCCCGCAACTGTAACCGGCGAGCGAATGTCCGCGATCCACTGAAGCTTCCAGCTTTGGGAAGGGGGACAGTAGCCACAACCCGGGAGCCAGGACACCCGCCTCGCGCCGTCGTCCTGTTACCGGCCGGGGTGCGCTGATAACTGCGGGGGAAACCGTCGCGACGACAGTGTTGGAGTTGTCGTCGCGGAGCGCTCGGTTGCAAAAATACATTCATTCGCTTTCGCGCGCCAGCTCTTGGCCCCATCCCAGGAGAAACTCGTGCGCAAATCATTGCTTCTCATTGCTGTATTCGCTCCACTGTCCATAGCCCAAGCCGCCGCGAATGCGGCAACCGACGATGAGCTGGAAACCTTGGTGGTTACCGCCACCCGCATTCCAACGCCGGAACTCGAAGTTGCCAGCAGCATCACCGTCATCACGGCGGACGATATCGCCGCCAGGCAAGTCCGCACGTTGCCTGATTTGCTCAAAGAGGTTCCCGGCTTGAACCTGGTTCAAACGGGCGGACCGGGCGGGCAAACCTCGATGTTCATGCGCGGCACCAATTCGAATCACACCAAGGTGCTGGTCGATGGCATCGATCTCGGCGATCCGAGCAATCCGGGCGGGGCATTCGACTTCGGGACATTCCTGACCCAGGACATCCAAAGCGTCGAAATCCTGCGCGGTCCGCAAAGCGGCCTGTACGGCTCCGATGCCATCGGCGGCGTGATCAACATCATCACCAAAAGCGGCTCAGGTCCGGCGCAGTTCAACGCCGGCATCGAGGCCGGATCGTTCGATACCTTCAACCAGGCCGGCAGCGTGAGCGGTTCCCTCGATCAGTTTCACTACGCGGCGACGCTGCAGCACTACCATGCCGGCGCGACGCCGGTGACGCCCCTGGATTTGCTGCCGCCGGGACAGGCGCGCATCGACGATTACTACGATAATCTCACCGCATCGACCAAGCTCGGACTCGATGTCACGGATCATCTCGATCTTGGGCTGGTCGCGCGCTACACCGATTCGCACCTGCGCATCACCGGCGACAACTTCGCCAATTTCCCCGCGACGCCGGATACTTCGCAAAGCGACAACAACACCCTGCAGTACTACACGCGGGCCACCGGCCATCTGTTGGCGCTGGACGGCGCACTCGAGCAGACCGTGGGCGTCGCCTACAGCGATGTCAAATCATCGCAATACAGTCCTGATAATCCCGCGGCATATCTGTACGGCGAGCGGGTGAAATTCGATTGGCAGGGCATCCTCAAGCTTGCCGCCAACCAACAGCTGCTGCTGGGCGCAGAACATCAACGCGATGAAATCACCCAGCCCATCTCTGCCGCCACCAATATCGACTCCGGCTACGCCGAATTGCAATCGAGCTTCGGCGGCCGCTTGTTCGATACCATCAGCGTGCGCTACGACGACAATGACCGATTCGGCAGCCAGTTTACCTACCGTGTGGCGCCCACGTATCTCATCGAAGAAACAGGAACCAAGCTCAAGGCGAGCGTCGGCACCGGCTTCAAGGCGCCCAGTTTGTCGCAAATGTTCCAGAACTTTCCGGAGTTCGATTTCTTCGGCAATCCGAACTTAAGGCCGGAAACCAGTGTGGGCTACGATGCAGGATTTGAGCAGTCGCTCGGCGCTGACAACTTGAGATTTGGCGTCACCTATTTTCACAACAACATCAAGAATCTGATCGACGATAACGCCGACTTTACTTCCTTAACGAACGTCGGACGCGCTGTGACGGACGGCGTTGAAAGCTTCGTGTCATATCAACCGCTGCAGTCGCTCACCTTGCGCATGGATTACACCTACCCGCAGGCCACCGACGAGATCTTGCACGAGGAATTGCTGCGCAGACCGAAGCACAAGGGCGACTTGAATGCCGCGTGGCAAGCCACGCAGCCGATTGCGGCTGAACGCCACGCTGTTGTCGGTCAGTTCTTGGATCGACGGCAACCGGGACTTTTCGATTCCGCGGCTGACTGCGCCGGGCTACACGACCGTGGATAGTGCCGCGAGCTACGACCTTACCAGCCATTGGGCCCTGTTCGGACGTATCACCAATCTATTCAACCGGCACTACCAGAATCCGGACGGCTTCATGCAGCCGACTGTTGGCGCGTTCGCCGGCGTCAAGGCGAAGTTTTGAGATCGCGATCGGTTAGCGGACGAGGACCAACGGCTCGGAGGTGATATGCCCGTCGAAATCCATCCACACGTGCTGCGCGAAATCGTACAGCTTGCAGCGGCGCACCGTGTTCCAGTAGTAGCGCCAGGTGAACGACTTCGGATTCAATCGCTCGTCCAGAGTGGCGGTGAGTTTCGCCTGAGCCTCTTTGAGACGGTAGAGCGGAATCCCCATGTTCACGTGATGGGCGCCGTGCTCGAGAATGTAGTGGATCAATCCGTCGAGCGGCCGCATGAGCTTGATATGCACCGTGGTGGTCGCATAGCCAGCATTGGCAGTCCACTGATCGCGCCGCTCGTACCAGGCGACTCGCGGATGCGTGTGCTGCACGTAAATCACGAATCCCATCAGGCAGTTCCAAAAGAAGAAGGGCACTGCGAAACCGAATACCAGCAGCGACCAAATCGATCTGCCGCTGTAGACCCCCCACAGAACCAAGCCGCCCACCCAGAGGATGCCGAAGCCGGCAACCAGCAGGCTGTCCAACGTGTAGCTGAGGCGCCGGGTCGTCACGTGCTTGCGCCCCGGGAAAAACAATTTCTTCCACCACATCTCGATCATGTAGTAGACGCCTTGGCCGAAGCCGCTGCGATAGATGCGCTCCAGCAGCGCGCCGAACCCATGACAGATTGGCAAATTCCGAGGGCGAGTAGGGCGTCCAAACGTAGTCGCGCCCTTTCAAGATTGGTGAAGCCATGGTGCGCGAGGTTGTGGCCGATCTCCCACAGGCTGTACGGGGTCAGCGAGGGCAGGAAGGCAATTCGGCCGATCCATTTATTGAGCGTCTTGTTCGGCGTGTAGGAGCCGTGGCAGGCATCGTGGCCGATGACGAACAAGCGAGCGATCCACAGGGCCGCCACCAGCGAGGCAAATACCTTCACCCACCAAGATTCCACGACCAACAGACTGGCAATCGCAGCGCCCAGCACCAGCCAATCCAGCAAGAACCAAATGATCGGCGTGGCGACGCCGCGCTTGACCGCGAAGGGCTGCAGCAGTTTCTGAAATCTGAAACGCGACTTATCGGCCGGCAGCGGCGCGACGGTTTCCGATTTGGGAAGCGAAGCCACTTGAGGCGGCGAAGCTGGTTCAGGCTGCAAAGAAGGTTCAGGCGGCAATGATGTCTGCACTACAAACTCCGGCGTGCACGTGGCGCAAGCAACCTCACATTATACGCCGCGATAGGCTGACACGCACGGAATTGCGTCGCGTCAGGCAGTCTCCGCATCCGGCCAGAGCAAAACCCCTAAATGCTCGCAAGCCTCGATTAAGGCCGTGGCCGCCTCGCGGGTGCTCGCATCCAAGTCGCCGATCATGGGTTAGGAGCCAAGTCAGCCTAGCACGCCGCGAGCGCGCTGACGGTTCGCTGTCGAACAAAGCGCCGGAAACAGGCCCAAAGCATCGACGAATTCGCGCATGGCCGCGGTGGAGGGGGCGTTTGGCGCCGGCGTCAGCAGCAATTTGAGCCACGTCACGCAGCGCTTGGCGAGCCCGGCGCGGGTTATCCCTAGCACCGGTGCGGCGCCGCGATTCCCCGTCCGCCAGAGAGTCCGCAAGATTGCGATAGCGCTCGACGGCCGACTCGTCCGCGGCGAGCGCTGGGCTGGCGTCGGAGAGAATCGAACGCAGCACATCCGCCAAGCAGCAACGACAGCGATTCAGCCAGGAACCGCTGGCACTGCTCGGTGTCCGGACGCGACAGCTGCTCCCAAGAGAGAGGTCCCCCTATGCGTCTGGCGTTCGGCGACTTTGACATGACTCCCAGTGTAGCGGCTCTGCCGCTCATCGCAACTATGTCAAATGCGACCGAGCTCACTGACCCGCCGAATACTTTCGCAAAATGCCACCGGCTTCGCCGCGGGCCGCTGATGGAGCCGGAAAAATTTAATGAAAGCAAATGGACTTTGTCGACGCCTGGGCGCATGGCATATCATGTAGCGAGTTGCAAGCCAGACCTCAACTCGCTCCCGGTAAATGCGCTCGCCTGGCGCGAGGCGTGCGCCGCATCGTGGCCGGCAATGCGGGCATGATGACGGGCCCCGGGACGAACACCTACTTGCTGGGCGAGCGCGAGATGGCCGTGCTCGATCCGGGACCCGACGATGCGCGGCATCTGCAAGCCATTCTTGAGGCGGCGGGCGCGCCCATTCGTTGGATCTCGCCACCCATACGCATCGCGATCATTCGCCGCTCGTGGCCGAGCTTGCGCGGCGCACCGGTGCGACCAGTCATCGGATTGCCGCCGCCCGGCGACGGGCGCCAGGACGTGACCTTTGTACCGCAGCACATGCCGGCGGACGGCGAGCGTTTGGTCCTGGGCGATTTCGAATTGATTGCGATCCACACGCCGGGGCATGCGTCGAATTGCGTCTGCTACCTGTTGGAGCGCGAGCGCCTGCTGATCACCGGCGATCATGTGCTCGAAGGCGTCTCGCCGGTGATTTTGCCGCCCGACGGCGATATGTCGGCGTACCTGCACTCCCTCGACAAACTGTTTGCCTACGACTTCGAGAGGATCGCTCCCGGGCACGGCGACATCATGGAGCAAGGCAAGAAAGTGCTTGAGGCGCTGCGCGCGCATCGCCTGGCGCGCGAGGACAAGGTTCTGCGCAGCCTGAGGCCAGCTGGAGATCCGCCGAGCCTCGATGCACTGACTCCGGTGGTCTACGACGATGTGCCTGCGGACCGGCATCAATGGGCGCGGCTGACATTGCAGGCGCACTTGATCAAATTGGCGCGCGAAGGCCGCGTCAGCGAACTGAACGGAATCTGGCAGCCCGCCGCGCATGAGGCCGCGCCTTGGCGTATCGCTGCGCGCCGTCGAGCGTGCGGCGCGGCGACAAATGGGTTCTACGCGACATCACTTGGCAGCTGCAGGCCCGGCGAGCGCTGGGCCTTGCTCGGCGAGAATGGCGCCGGCAAGACCCAGCTGCTCAAACTCTTGAGCGGCGAAGTCTGGCCGACACCCACGCGGGTCGACCGGCGGACGGGCGCAGCTTACCGGCTCGGAGGCGGCAGCGGTCGATCTGCTCGACGCCAAAGCCGCGCATCGCCTACATCGGCGGCGAGCGACAGGACAAGTATGCCCGCTATGGCTGGAACCTGCGCGTGCGCGACCTGGTTGCGACCGGTCTGCATCGGACCGATTTGCTGCTCTCGCCGGTCACGCGTACTGCAAGCCAAGCGGTGGGCGCCACGCTTGCGAGCCTGCGGCTTGCAGCGACTCGCGCGCAGCGGAAATTCCTGTCCCTGTCCTACGGAGAAAAGCGCCTGGTGTTGCTGGCGCGCGCATTGGTGCAGGATGCCGGACTGGCTGCTGCTGGACGAACTGTACAACGGCCTGGACGCGACTACCGGCGGCGAATCGACTGCGATGCTCGATCGGCGCGCGCCGACGGGTCAGTCTTGGGTCGCAACGGCGCATCGCGCGATGGACGTGCCGCAGGGAACGGGCTCGCTGATCGAGCTGTCCGACGGCCGCATTCGCAGATCAAACGGCTGCGGCGCGCGGATCTCGCGCGCTTGCGGACACGCGCGGATGAGATGCTTCGCCGCGCGCTTCGCGCCGCCGCGGCGCCGGCCGCGGAGCGCGATGCGCGCGGCACAGGCCGGCGTCGCTGCTTCGCGAGCTGTCGCATGTCGATTTATATGTCGAGTACCGGCCGGTGCTGCGGGAGGTCGAATTGGCAGCTGCGGCGAGGCGAACATTGGGCGATGTTCGGCGCGAACGGCGCCGGCAAATCCAGCTTTCTGAAACTCCTGTACGGCGATTTGTCGCCGGCGCTTGGGCGGACGAATCGAGCGCGCGGCTATCCTGCCGGGCACGCCGATCGCCGAGTGGAAGCGGCACGTGGGCTATGTCTCGCCGGAACTGCAAAGCCACTATGCGGTGGACGTCGAGCTGTTCGAATTGGTCGCGAGCGGCCGCCATTCGAGCATCGGCCTCGTCGATGCGCCGAATGCGCAGGGATCGGAAGCAGGCGCTGTACTGGCTCAAATTTTTCAAACTCGCGCAACCGTCGAGCGGCGCCGGCCGCGAGAACTGTCCTATGGGCAATTGCGCCGCGCGCTCATCGCACGCGCCATGGCGGCGGATGCGCGCATTCTGCTGCTGGATGAGCCGTTGACCGGCCTCGATCCCAAGCAACGCGCCGTGATGAAGCGCCTGCTGAGCGACTGATGCAGCGGCGGCTGACGTGATCGCCGCCGTGCATCATGCGGAAGACCTGCCGCGCGGCATGACGCACGGATTGCATTTACATAAGCGGCGCGCCTACCGGTCGAGATTCCTATTCTGCGACGTGAGTGCGGGCGGGATCGCCGCGTGCTCGGGCCAGACTGCAAGATCCTGAATCGTCGACTTAGGATGAGGATTATGTTGCGTCTTGTGGCTTCGGCACCGTTCTGCGTCATGGTAATGTTGGCGGGTTGCGGCGGGTCTGGATACGCGGTGCGTCCGGTGCCGCGCATCGCGGCGGACAATGTCGGCAAACCCGTCAGCGTATTGCAAGAAGCCTTCGGCGAGCCGCGCAAGGTCGATGAACACGCTCGACCAAGTTGATCTACGTGTGGTTCCTTCCGCAGAAGCCCAAAGACGGCGTCGCCGTCCGGATTTCCAGGGCTGCGAAATGGAAGTCACCGTCGATGCGCGCTCGCAGCGCGTTTTAGGGTATTCGCTCTCGAACATCGGTTGGTCGACCTGCGGCGATGTGCAGCGGCGCATTCGGGTCGCGCAGCGCTAAGGACGCGACGTTCGAAGCAACAGGCGTTTCTCGCTACAATGATGGCGGCGCACATTGGCGTTTCGCGAGCCTAAGGTCTGTCGCGCTTGTTCCCCGTTTCAATTCTTTCGCTCGCTGATTCAGGCCGCGCTTGATCGTGCATGTGATCAAGACCGGACGAAATCATCTCTGGATCTTGGCCATCGCATTGCTGCCGGGGATCGGCTCGCTGGCCTATGTCGCAGCGGAGATTTTGCCCGGGCTTTTCGGCGGCAGAACCGCGCGCCGCGCCAAAGCCGGCGTACAGCGCATGATTGACCCGGACCGCGACTTGCGGCGCGCCAGCGCGGAAGTGGAGATTTCCGGCAATGTTGACGCGCGCCGGCGGCTTGGCCGAGGAACTGTTCGAACGCGGCCAATACGATGCAGCCATCGATGTTTACCGCGGCGGCCTGAAGGGCATTTTCGAGCACGATCCGACATTGCTGCTGGGCCTGGCGCGGGCGCAATTTGCCAAGCAGGATTTCGCCGGCCGCGCGCGGCGACGCTCGAGCTCTTGACGCCAGCAGAATCCCGATTTCAAGTCGGCCGATGCGCAACTTGCTGTATGCGCGAACTCTCGACGCCCAAGATGCACTGGACGAGGCGGAGCGGGAGTATGCGGCGCTCGCCCCGGGATATCCTGGCGCCGAGGCGCGCCTGCGCTACGGGCTGCTGCTCAAGCGCCGCGGCAAATTGCAGGAAGCGCAGCGGGTGCTCAAGGATCTGCTGGACGGCGCCAACTTGAGCCCGGCGCATTATCGCAGGGCGCAGGCCGAGTGGCTGGAACGCGCGCGGCGCGAATTGAGCTAGAATCTCGGCCAATTCGATTCGGAGGGAGTCCCATGAAATCCATCACACGAGCCGGCCGTCTTGCCCTGACGTCCCTGGCCGCTGATCGTGCTCGCGGCGTGCGCCGGCCAGAAGGAGCCCGCGCAGAAACTCATCGCCGATATCGAGGCCACCGTGACTGCCGCATCGGCAGAGGCCGCGAAGTACGTGCCCGATCAACTCACTGACGTGCAAACGCAAGCTCGGCGATCTCAAGGCCGTCCTTCGACAAGCAGGATTACGCCGCGGTCGTGAAAGGCGCGCCGGCGGTGCTCGAATGCGGCGCAGACGCTGGCCACTGCCGCTGCCGCCAAGAAGGACGATGTCCTGAAGGCGCTCAATGATCAATGGACGGGTCTCGCCGGCAACCGTGCCCGGCTACCTTACCGCATCCAGAATCGCATCGATTTTTTGAGCAAGAAATCCAACAAGAAGGCTGCCGCGGGCATTGATCTCGATGCGGCAACGGCCGCGATCGCCGATGCCACCTCGCTGTGGTCCAAGGCGCAGGCGGCGTTTGCCGCGGGCAACATGGACGAGGCGGTGAACACCGCGACAGGACGTGAAGTCGAAGCTGCAGTCGGTAGCCGCCGCGTCAAGCTGGACCTCGATCGCGCCGGCGGCATGAGTGCCGGCGGCGAGTCCTGAGCCGCTAAGCTTCACAGGGCCAATGTGCCTTCGCTGACGATGACCGCGGTGCCCGCGATGTGCGCCGCGACCAGTGCGCCCTTGTCGATTTCCAGACGCACCCTGACCTGACCCGGCCGCTTCATCTGGTAACCCTGGCGGCCGATGAAGGTCGTTGATTTTTTGCTGAATTGGCCGAGATCCCAGAGGTAGGCCGCCAGCATGGCATGCGCATTGCCGCTGACCGGATCCTCCGGGATCCCGAGCGCCGGGCAAAACATGCGCGATTCGGTCCATATCTCGTCGGAATCGCGATTCACCGCGAACACGAAAAACCCTTCGGTGCCCAGTTCGCTGCCGAGCGCCATCAGCGTGTCGAAATTCGGCGCGAGATTGTTCCAGATGCCGGTGGATCGGCAATCGGCACGAGCAGCCGGCTGCTGCCCTTGCGAGCGATCCGCG
Source organism: uncultured Gammaproteobacteria bacterium (assembly GCA_963787695.1). Taxonomy (GTDB): domain Bacteria; phylum Pseudomonadota; class Gammaproteobacteria; order Steroidobacterales; family Steroidobacteraceae; genus Bog-1198. The sequence continues at coordinate 837,313 of CAWBDX010000002.1, read as the reverse complement.
CCGGCATGATTTCATGCAATTGGGTTGCCGGCAGCTTCAGGGCTTCGGCAACGCGCAGCGTGGTCTTGAATGGCAGCGGCGCGTCGAGTTCCGGCGCGGTCTGGCGAAATTCGATGAGCGTCTCCGGCCCGAGGCGCGCTGTTCGACCGTTTGCGCGCTGACCTCGACGATGCCGGTGCCGGAATGTTGGCGGCAGACGCCCAGCGCGCGCCTTCCCAAGGCCAACAGCACCGCGTGAGCGGCCATGGTGGCGTGGCCTACGAAGGGCGCTTCCTTGCGCGAATTGAAGAAACGCAGCCGTACGTCGTGGTCCGCGCGCGTTCGCGGCGAACACGAACGCCACCTCGGCATGCGAGAACTCGCGCGCCACGGCCAGCAGGGTGGCATCGTTTTGTCCATCCGCATCGAGGACCACGGTCGCGGGATTGCCGCGTAAAGCGCGTGGCGGTGAATGCGTCGACCTGAAAAATGCGCAATTGTCCCTCTCCCAAGCCGATCGCGGAGTTTTGCACGCATCGGCGCCGTCAGGCTACACTTCGTGAACCTTGGGGTGGTCTTTAACAAGGCCTGAGACGCGGGAAATCGAATACTCGATGCAGCTGCGAACCCGTTGAACCTGACCCGGTTAATACCGGCGTAGGGAGCAGGTAATCATATGCGCGCAGCCGTCGAAATCAGCATGTATCCCTTGACCGGCGAGTATCGCCCGCCGATCCAAGCCTTCATCGATCGCCTGAATACGCATCCCGGCTTGATCGTGAAAACCAATCACCTGGCGACCCAAATCTGGGGTCCGCTCGATCGAATCATGAGCATCCTCACCGAGGAAATGACCCGCTCCGCCGCGCGATCCCGTGCAACTGGTGTTTGTGATGAAGGTGCTTCCGGGTCTGGCGCCGCCGGACCGAAGGCGAAACGTGATTCACGACCTCTCGATCCAGCTCGTGAGTGCCTGGCACGACACGAGCTGGATCGAACTTCATGGCCGCTGTGCTCGCGGTGGCTTATCTGCTGCTCGCGATCGGCCAGCGTCTTGAGCTGCTGGCTGGCGGCCTTCGTCAGTTCCGTTCTGTATGTTTGGGTGTTCTTCACGGCTCGCCTGTACATGGAGTCGGTGCTGAATGCCTTCTATGCCGCGATGGCGGTGTATGGCTTTTGGCAGTGGCAGCAAGGCAAGGGGGGCGGCGCGCTTGCACGTGCATCCGCTGGCCCTTGCGCGCCACGCGCTCGCATTGCTGGCATCATCGCGGCTGTCGGCTCGTCAACTGCATTTTTCCTGCGCGCGCTACACGCCGGCCGCCATGGCCGTTCGTCGACTCGATGGTGACCTGGTCCAGCGTCTTCGCCACATTCCTGGTGGCGCGCAAGGTGTACGAGAACTGGCATTGGTGGCTGGTGATCGATTCGGTCGAGCTTATGCCTGTACTTCACGCGGCATCTGTACCTGACGATGCTGCTCTTTGGCGTGTACCTGATTTTGATCGTGATCGGCATGCGCGAGTGGCGCCGCAGTCTACCGGTGGCGTATGCAGCGGGCTGATATCGAGCATCTCGGCCGAGCCGTGGTGCCGGGGACGGGAATCCTCGAGATTCAGCCCATCAGCTGCAGGCCTGCATCAATGCCACGTATCGGGTCTTCCGCGACGGCTGCAGCTACACATTGCACGTGGCGGTCGAGCAGCCTTTCGATCTGCGGCCTGGATTTGGCGTGGGAAGTGCGGGTTCTGCAAGCGCGCCGGCAGTGCCGGTCTTGCACCGCCACTGCTCAATTCTGCGACCCGCATCGAGGCGTGCTCGTTTCGCGCTGGGTCAGCGGGCGCTCCTGGAGTCTTGAGGAAGCGCGCAATCGCGCAAATATCGCGCAGCATTGCCGGCGTCTTGCGCCGCGTTCATGCCTTGCGCGGTGCCGCCGCCGGCGCGCCTCATGAGCCCGCTGGCATGGATGGAGATTCTACGGCGCTGCGTTGTCGCGCGCCGGATGCCCGATTCGACTCGAGCCTGCGCTGCCATGGCGCGCGTCGTGCTGCGACGATCTGGTCAGGCTGCCGCGCGTCGCAGGGGTCGTCGTGCCACAGCGATCTGCACACCCATGAATCTGATCGAGCGCGATCAGTCGCTGATCCTGCTCGACTGGGAATACGCGCATGTTGCGGATCCGCTGTGGGATTTGGCCGGCTGGAGCGCCAACAACGATTTCGAGGCCGAATGCACAGCGGAATCTGCTGGCGCAATACCTGGGAGCGCGCCGACAGCCGAGCGAGTGGACGCGCTTCAGGCTGCTTGCTCTGGCTTTACGACTACGTCTGCCTGCTGTGGAGCGAGCTTTACTTGAGTCGTGCGGGCGCGACGCGCAAATCGGCGGTTGACCGGTGCGCGTGCGACGACAACTCGACGCGCGCCTGCGCGTTCCGGCACACTACTCGGCTTGAAGAGATACCACGCGAGGCATAAACGGAGGTATTTGATGGCGCGGATGATTGTGGTGGATCGTGATGGCAAGGAGCATGAGATCGAGGCAAAAACCGGATTGAAGATCATGGAGATCCTGCGTGAGCTCGACTATGGCGTCGCGGCGATCTGCGGGGGTCTTTGCTCCTGCGCCACCTGCCACATCTACGTCGATGAGCAGTGGGCCGCGCGGCTGCCGAAACGGCAAAGCGACGAGCTCGAACTGCTGAATGAACTGCCCGATTTTCGCGAAGCCACCTCGCGGCTTTCCTGCCAGGTCGATTTCACCGAAGCCCTGTCCGGCATCAAAGTGACCGTCGCCGCGGATTCATGATCCGAGCGCGGCCACAGCTTGCCATCATTTCCTGGCAGTTTGTTTGCGAACGGCCTCTTGCGCCGCGGCGATCGCGGCAGGGTCGCCGAGAAAGCGCCGGCCGACCGGCTGCAATTGTTCATCGAGCTCGTAGAGCATGGGGATGCCGGTCGGGATGTTGAATTCCACGATGTCGGCTCTCGGACATCATGTCGAGCATTTTGACCAGGGCGCGCAGCGAGTTGCCATGCGCGACAATCAGCACGTTCTTGTTGGCGCGCAGCTCCGGAACGATGCGCGATTCCCAGTAGGGCAGCACGCGCGACAGGGTGTCCTTCAGCGATTCGGCGGCGGGCAGCCAGGTTCGGATCGACATCCGCGTAGCGCGGATCGAAGCGCGGATGCCGCGGGTCATCCAAGCTCAAGGGGCGGCGGCGGAACGTCGTAGCTGCGGCGCCAGATCTTCACCTGCGCCTCGCCGTGCTTGCTCGACCGTCTGCGCCTTGTTGAGTCCCTGCAGAGCGCCGTAGTGGCGTTCGTTCAGGCGCCAGCTGCGCTCCACCGGAATCCACATGCGATCGGTGGTATCGAGGATGATCCAAAGTGTGCGGATCGCGCGCTTCAAAACCGAAGTGAAGGCGATATGCGGCTCGAGCTTTTCGCTCAGCAGCTCGCGCCCCGCTTGCGCCGCCTCCACGCGGCCCTGATCGCTCAAGTCGACGTCATGCCAGCCGGTGAAGAGATTCTCGAGATTCCAAATGCTTTGGCCGTGGCGAACCAAGATCAATTTTCCGGGCATTTCAGTCATCTCCTAGCGGCGCATCGCCGCCGCAAACAAGCCGTCAAAAACCGTCGCCACGAGGATCTTGCCGTGGTACATCTCCACGCGCAGCCGGATTCGTCCGCGGCCGGCACGCGCCAGCATCTTTTGAAATTTTTCGACCTCGTCGGCGGCGGGAATCTCGACGCTGGCACGCATTTCGCCGTGCACCGGCTTCAGAAATCGCATGTTCGATTCCTGGATCACCGCGTCGGCGTCGAGTTCACGTGCCGCGAGATCGCGCGTCAGCCACGCCCATCCGGTCAAACACCGCGAGCGAATACAGACTGCCGCCGAATGCGGTGCCCTTGTGATTCGCATTGGGGGCAAGCGGGGCGCGCAGCACCAGCGCCCGCCATCCGCCGCTTCCACGATGATCCCCATGGGCTTTGCCAGCACGATTTCTCGATCGATGCGCTGCTGCAGATAGTCCGCACCGAATGCGCCGGCTTGCGGCATGCTTGAGTCAATGCTGGGCAAGCCGTCTGACCGCTTGCAATGCCACGGACAGCGTCGCGAAATCCGGCGGCGAACCCGGTGCGCAGATCGACCACGACCCGCTTCAGCGCATCGACCGGCGCGGTATGGCGCGACAGCCATTGATCCGACCCGCGCCGACGCGTCCCGGCCCTTGGACTTCAAGCACCGCCAGCGTGATCCTGGCCTTGCAATGCGTACAGATTGTCGCGCAAAGTGCCGCGCGCCACCGCCTGCCAATGTCCGTCCGCCGGCAGACGTTTCGATTTGTTCCTTGATCCAAGTCAGCCCGATGCGCTCGCCGAGGTCGAAATACGCCCGCGCCGCGTAGCCGATCCGCACCCGCGCCGCATCGCGCGACTTCGACCAAGTCCAACGCGCAGTGCAATTCCTCCAGCGAGGCGATGCGCGCCGCCAGCTGCTCCGGGCACGTGCTGCTCGATCAACTGCGAACGCAGCGCGCTCAGGCGCGCCTGCTGCGTGACGCCGAGAACGTCCGGTCAATTCGTGGAACAGCTCGCTCACCTTGCCGGCATAGCGCGATACGGCGCGCTTGATGTCCAGATCGTTGCGCCGATTCTCCAGCAGCCAGTAGCTCATGTGCCGCAGCAGGCGCGTCGTCTGAAACATCGCCGTGTACTGAACGGATGGCGGGAATTTTGTTGTCGAGCGCCTCGATCTGCGACCAGATATAGCGCACCGCAAATACCTCGCGCGCAATGCTGTAAGCGCGCGCAATGGCCGCCGGATCCGCTCCGGTATCATCCTGCGCGCGCACCGGAAACACCGGCCCCATGCGATTGATCAAGCTATTGGTGATCGCGGTCGCGATGATCTCGCGCCGCAGCCGATGGCGCTTGATGCGCTGCCGCGAAGCGCTTCTGCACCGGCGGCGGAAAGTAGCGGTTGAGTTCGGCGGACAGATACGGATCCTCGGGCACATTGGAATGAATGAGCGCCCGGTACAGCCAGATTTTGCCGTAGCTCAAGATGATGGCGAGTTCCGGACGCGTCAAGCCCTTCGCCGGCCTGGCGCCGCTCGGCGATCTCCTCTTCGCTCGGCAGAAACTCCAAGCTGCGGTTCAAATCGCCGGAGCGCTCGAGGGCGCGGATCACGTAGGCACTTCTCGGCCGAGCAGCTGCCTTGGGTCTGAAACTCGCCCGTGCTGATGGCTTGGCCCTGCAAATAGTTATTGCGCAACACCAGCGCCGGCCACCTCGTCGGTCATCTGCACCAGCAATCGATTGCGCCCCGCCTGCGTGATTTCGCGCGGCGCGCACCGCGCCATTGAGGAGAATCTTCAAATTGACTTCGACGTCCGAAGTAGTTCACGCCGGCGGAATTGTCGATGAAATCGGTATTGAGACTGCCGCCGCGCCGCGCAAACTCGATGCGCCCGAGCTGCGACACCCCCAGGTTGCCGCCCTCGCCGATCACTTTGCAGTTCAATTCCCGGGCGTCGATGCGCACGGCATCGTTGCTGCGATCGCCGACATCGCTGTGGCTTTCGCTGCTCGCCTTGACATAGGTGCCGATGCCGCCGTTCCAGAGCAGATCGACATGCGCCTTCAAAATGGCCTTGATCACCTCGTTCGGCGTGACCTGCGCCGGCAAGCTCCAGCAGCGTCTGCGCCTCGCGCGACAGCGTCAGGGTCTTGGCGGATCTCAAGTACACGCCGCCGCCCTTGGAGATCGCCTTGCGCGAATAGTCCTCCCAGGAGGAGCGCGGCAGCTTGAACATCCGTTCGCGCTCGGCGAAGGAACGCGCGGCATCGGGCTGCGGGATCGATGAAGATGTGCTGGTGATTGAACGCGGCGACCAGACGTATGTGCGGCGATTGCAGCATGCCGTTGCCAAACACGTCTCCGGCCATGTCGCCGATGCCCGCAGACCGTGAAGTTCTGCGCTCTGGATGTCCACGCCGATCTCGCGGAAGTGCCGCTTCACGCATTCCCACGCGCCGCGCGCGGTGATCGCCATCTTCTTGTGGTCGTAGCCGGCCGAACCGCCGGAGGCAAACGCGTCGCCGAGCCAGAAACCATATTCCTGCGAGATGGCGTTGGCGATGTCCGAAAACGTGGCCGTGCCCTTGTCCGCCGCGACCACCAGATAGGCATCGTCGCTTGTCGTGGCGCACGACCATCGGCGGCGGAGACGATCTTTGTCGTCGACGATATTGTCGGTGATATCCAGCAGTCCGCGGATCAGCGTCTGATAGCAGGCGATCACTTCGGCTTGCTGCGCCTCGCGCTCGGCCGGCATGCGCTTGACGACGAATCCGCCCTTGGCGCCGACCGGGACGATGACCGTATTCTTGACCTGCTGCGCCTTCATCAGCCCCAATACTTCGGTGCGAAAATCCTCGCGCCGATCCGACCAGCGGATGCCGCCGCGGGCGACGTAACCCATGCGCAGATGCACGCCCTCCATGCGCGGCGAGAACACGAAGATTTCGAACAGCGGTTTCGGCAGCGGCAATTCGCGCAGCTGCTGGCTCTCGATCTTGAAGGACAGATATTCCTTGAGCTGACCCGACGGCATCGGTTTGATAGGCGTTGGTGCGCACCGTGGCGGACAGCGCATTCCACAGGGCGCGCAGGATTCGATCCTCGTCCGAACGCGTCACCTCCTCCAGCGCGGCCAGAATGTCCCGGCCCAGGCGCGCCAGAGAGTTCGTGACGCACCGCCGCCGGAGAGCTGCGGATCGAATCGCGCGCCGAACAGATCCGCGAGCAGCCTGGCAATCGGCGCATTGTTCCCCAGCACCTGCGCGATGTAGCCCTGGCTGAAGGGCAGGCCGGTTTGCAGCAGAATAGCGGCAATAGGCGCGCAGCACGGTGACCATGCGCCAGGGAATTCCGGCCGACAGCGTCAGCTGATTGAAGCTGTCGCTGTCCATGCGGCCGGTCCACACGGCGGTGAAGGCGCTTTTGATTTCGCGGTCCAGCGCGTCGAATGCGACCGCCGCGAGGCGCCTGCATGACGAGTTCCAGATCCTGAATCCAGGCGCGGCGGCCGCGCGGGAAATTCCAGTTCGTAGGGCCGCTCGGCGATTACCTTGAGGCCCATGTTCTCGAGCATCGGCAACAAATCCGAAATCGGGATCGCATCCTGGCCGCGGAAAATCTTCAGGAAGAATTTTTCTTTGCGGCGCGGATCCGGCCGGTAGATATCCAGGTGCAGGCGCGCCGGCTCCTTCTCCATCGCCTCGAGGAAGGACACATCCAGAGCGCCGCGGCGTCGCCGTGGAAATCCTCGGTGTAGGCGGCGGGAAATGCCTGCGCATACTTGTCGAACAGCTGCAGCGCGTAGGCTTCGTCGAAGCGCGCCAGCAGCGCAGCCTTGAAGGCATCCAGCCACGAGCGCACGGCCGCGGCGACGCGCCGTTCCAACGCGTCCGCGTCGACGTGCGCGCTCTCGCTCGGCGCGGTGCGGGCGACGATGTGGATGCGCGCGAGATTCGACTCCGCGATCTGCACCTGAGATTCCATGCTGAACGCGGAAAACGCCTCGCGTATCACCCGTTCGATGCGCTGGCGGACCTGAGTGTTGTATTTCTCGCGCGGCACGAACACCAGGCAGGAATAGAAGCGGCGAAATAGGTCGCGGCGCAACAGCACGCGCACGCGCGGCCGTTCCTGCAAGCCGAATATGCCGGTCGACGATGCGGTTCAGTTCGGCAACGCTCGCCTGGAACAATTCATCGCGCGGAAAGGATTCCAGAATGTGCTGCAGCGCCTTGCCGTCGTGGCTGTCGGGCGCCAGCGCGAAGTGCTCGACCACCTGCGCGACTTTTTGGCGCAGCATGGGGATCTCGCGCGGATTGCTGTTGTAGGCCGCGGAGGTCCATAAGCCCAAGAAGCGCCGCTCGCCGATCAAGCGCGCCCTTGGCGTCGAATTGCTTGATGCCGACATAGTCGAGATATCCGGCTCGGTGCACGGTGGACAGCAAATTGGCCTTGGTGACCAGGCTCAGATTGCGCGAGCGGCTTTGGCGGCGGATGTCGCCGTGCAGCACGCGGTTGGTGCTCTCCGGCTGCTTGTGGCCGCGGCCGCAATATGCCGAGGCCGCTCGCCTTGACCGGCTCGCAGCGCTTCGCGGCCCTTGCGGCCCTGCAGCCGATATTCACGATAGCCCAGAAAAGTGAAGTGGCGATTTTCCATCCACTCGAGCAGCGCGCAGGTCTCGCTCAGTTCGGTCGGCATCGAAGCGCGCGCTCATCGCACTCAAATCCTGCAGCGGCGCTGCGAGCGGCGGCGCGCATGCGGCCCCAATCGGCGCACGCCACGCGCACGTCGCGCATGCTGCGCTCGATCTGCGCGGCCAGGGATTTCAGCGCCGCGGGATCGACGATCCGATCCACTTCGACGTGCTGAAAGGATTCGAGCCGCTGCTTGCGCGCCTCGCAGACGGCTCGCGCGCGCTCCTGCAGCGCGCGCAAATTGCCGGCGACGGTCGCGCGACACCGCGAAAATCGGATGCGCCAAAAAATGCAGCGTGAGCGCGCGCTCGGTCAAGGCGAGGCTGATCGAATCCACCAGGAACGGCATGTCGTCGTTCACCATGTCGATGATGGTGTGCGGCGAGACGAATCCATGTTCGCGCAAGGTCGGATTGAATACCCGCACCAGCGCGGTCCTGCGCCGCCGCTTCGCGAACACCAGGTGCGACAAGCGCTGCGCCGGCAAGCTCCTTCGGATCGCGATCGGCGAGGTCCTTCGCGTCGACGTTGGCGAAGTAAGCCTGCAGAAAGCGCGCGCCAATCCAGATGCCGCAGCGATTTGGGCGGACGCGACCGGCGCTGCGCACGATCGTCGAAACGATCTTGCGATGTTGTTCCGGGAAACCTGATACATGGTGTATCTCCTTGCGTTATTCCGGCTTTTCTAGATCCGCGATGACGGCCGCGAGGAAGCGGCAAGCCTCGCCGCCCGTGATGCAGCGGTGATCGAAGCTCAAGGACAGCGGCATGCGCCGATGCGCCCGCACGCTGCCTGCGATCGCCACGGCATCCTCGCGCACCTTGCCGGCGCCCGAGAATGGCGACCGCGGGCGGCACCACCGATGGGATGCCGTAGCGGCCGGCGAGCGTGCCGAAATTCGACAGCATCAGCGTGAAGTCGCGCAAGTCCTCCGGTGACGTGCTGCGTCGGTGCGCGGCCTGCTTTTGCAGCGCTGACTGCCGCGCGCAGTTGCTCCGGCGATCTTGCTCTCGATGTTTCGCAACACCGGCACGATCAGCCCGCCGGGCGTGTCGACGGCGATCGCAAGATCGATGTGCGCACCAGCAGTGCGGGAATGATTGGCCGGAGTCGTACCAGGCGTTCAACGCGGGCTCCGCGCGCCAGGCGCAGATCATCGCGCGCATCAGCCGCAGCATGTAATCGCCCGCGCGCGATCCAGCCGTGGATGTCCGCATCGTCGCACACCGTGCTGCCGGAAACCTGATCGCGCGACAGCGACATGCTGTGCGCCATGGCGCGGCGCACGCCGCGCAAGGGCTCGGCGGCGCCGTCTGTGGCCGGCGCGGCACGCGCGGCGGCGAGCCAGCGGTCGCGTGGGTTCAAGCGCTCGGCCGCGAGCACATCATCCAGCGTGATCAGTCCGCCGCGACCGCTGCCTGGCGATCGCCTCGAGATCGACATTCAAGCGTTTTGCGAGTGCTCGCGCGGCGGGCACCGCGCGCCCATTGGCGGCGTTGCCGTTGCCGCGCTCGCGGCGCAGCGAGGCGCCGCCGAGCGGTTCGACGAATTCCTCGTCGCTGGTCGCCGGCATGCTGCCGACGACGGTGCCGGAGTCGAATTCGATGAGCGGCGCGCCGGTCGGCACGATATCGCCGGGCGCGCCGCGCAGCGCGGTGACCACGCCGCTGAAGGGCGCGGGCACCTCGACCACCGCTTTGGCGGTTTCCACCGATACCATGGGCTGATCGACCCGCACATGATCGCCCACCTTGACGTGCCACTCGACGATCTCGGCCTCGGCCAAGCCCTCGCCCAAATCCGGAAGCTTGAATGTACTCATGAAGCGCTCTAATCGGCGAATGTGAGTTCTGCACCGCGTCGATGATTCGCTGCACGCTCGGAATGTAATCGTGCTCGAGCCTGAACAGCGGCATGACGGTATCGAATCCTGCGACGCGCTGGATCGGCGCCTGCAAATCGTACAGGCCGTGCTCGGCGACGAGCGCCGCGATCTCCGCGCCGACGCCGACATTGCGGGCCGCCTCGTGCACGATCACCAGCCGGCCGGTCTTGGCCACCGACGCAAGATCGTTTCGATGTCGATCGGGCTCAAGGTCGCAAGATCGATGACCTCCGCGCTGATGCCGCGGCCTGTCGAGTTCGGCGGCCGCGCGCAGCGTTTCGAGGGTCATTGCGCCCCACGTCACGATGGTCACATCGCTGCCCTCGCGCAAGATGAAGCAGGCATCGAGCGGCAGCGCCTGGCCGTCATCGCTCACTTCCTGGCGCACCGCGCGATACAGCCGCACCGGCTCGAGGAACATCACGGGGTCGGGATCGCGGATTGCCGCCAGCAGCAGCCCATAGGCGCGCGCCGGCGAGGACGGGCACACGACGCGAATTCCCGGGAATGTGGCACAGCATGGATTCGGTGCTTTCCGAATGGTGTTCGGGTGCATGAATGCCGCCGCCATGCGGCATGCGCATGACGACCGGACACGTGAGGCGCCCGCGGGTGCGATTGCGCATGCGCGACATGTGGTTCACGATCTGATCCAACGCGGGATACAGGAATCCCATGAACTGAATTTCCGCGACCGGCTTCAGACCGTGCGTCGCCATCCCACCGACATGCCGGCGATCGTCGCCTCGGCGAGCGGCGTATCCTGCACCCGCTCCTTGCCGAATCGCTCCTGCAGCCCGGCGGTCGCGCGGAACACGCCGCCGTTGGCGCCGACATCCTGTCCGATCACGACCACCTTCGTCGTCATGCTGCATTTCCCAGCCATGCGCCATCGCGATGGCTTCGACCATGGTTATTTTCGCCAAGTCAATGACCGCTGGATTTCGTGCCGTATTTGCGCGCGGTGGCGCGCTGTTCTTGCAAATGCGCCGGCATGGCCGCGAACAAGATGCTCGAACATCGCGTCGCGGTCGATGGCTTCGCCGCCGTGAAGTAGTCGCTCACCTCGGCCTCGACCTGCTCGGCGCATGCAGCGCCGCAGAGCCCTCTTCCTGCTGCGCATCCCAGATTCCGGCGTTGATCAGAAATGCGCGAAGCCGAAGCAGCGGTTCGAGTTCCCATGCCTCCTTGACCTCACCGTGACTGCGATAGCGGCTGGCATCATCCGCGGTCGTATGATCGCTCAAGCGATAGGTCAGCGCCTCGATCACGGCGGGGCCCGCGCCGCGGCGCGCGGCGTCGAGCGCCTCGGCGACCACTTCACGCACGGCGAATACATCGTTGCCGTCGACCTGCACTCCGGGAATGCCGGCCGCGATGGCCTTCTGCGCCAGGGTTTGCGCCGCGGTCTGCGCCGCAACCGGCACGGAGATCGCCCAGCCGTTGTTGACGATGACGAAGACCACGGGCAGGTTGCGCGGCGCCGGCTAAATTGAGCGCCTCGTAGAATGCGCCCTCGGAAGTGCCGCCGTCGCCGATGTACGCGAGCGGCGCAGCGCGGCTGCTTCTGGATCTTGAACGCCATGGCGGCGCCGGCCGCGTGCAAGGTCTGAGTGGCGATGGGCACGCACCAGGCGAAAATCGCTGACGCGGAATCGCAAAATCGTTGCCGCGCTCATCGCCGCCCCAGTACGTCAGAATTTCGCGCATGGTCACGCCGCGCCAAAGCTGCGTGCCGACTTCGCGGTACACCGGCGCCAACATGTCTTCGGGCGCATGGCGGCGCCGACCGCCGATGTGCGTGGCTTCGTGGCCCAGGCAAGACGGTAGGTGCCGAGTTGTCCGGTGCGCTGCAGATTCACTGCCTTCGCATCGAAGGCCCGCACCAGCGTCATCGCGCGATACATGCGCAGCACCTCGCCCGAGTCCTTGGCGAAGGCGGCAGCGGCTGCGACGATGTCGCCCCTGGGATCGAGGATCTGCCTATATTGGATTTTGAATTCGGCGACCGTCCGCATGCGCGAATTATGCCAGGGCGCGATGCCGCGCGCTGCTTTGGGCCTTGGTGAGTTTCACGGCCGGTGACGACCGGCGAGGTACTGCTGCGTCTGCATTTCGATGAGCCGGCTGGCGGCGCGCAAAAATTCCAACTGCAGCCGTTCGCCGCGATACAGAGCTGCGGGCGCGGCGGCGGCCGACACCACGATATTGACGTTGCGATCGTAGAATTCGTCGATCAGCGATGATGAAGCGGCGCGCTGCATTTTCGTTGCCGCGCGTGAACACCGGGATGTTCGAAATGAAAATCGTGTGATAGAGGCGCGCGAGCTCGATGTAGTCGTTCTGGCTGCGCGGCCCTTCGCAAATGTCGCGGAACTCGAACCACACCATGCCGGCGCCCGGTGGCGAGCGCGGGAATGTGCCGGTCTTCCACGGACAACACCGTCGGGCCCGCCGCGGTGGCGCCGGCGAGCGCGGCGAAGCGCTGCAGCGAGTTGCGCCGCCGTGCCGGGCAGGGTCGAATCCAGGTAGGTCGGGCGCCTGCTCCAGTTGACGCAGTCGATAGTCGATGCCGCCGTCCAAGTGCAGGACGTCCATGTGGTTTTGCAGCAGCTCGATGGCAGGCACAAATCGCTCGCGCTGCAGGCCATCCTTGTACAACTCCTGCGGCGGCATATTGGAGGTGGCGACCAGCGTCACGCCGCGGCGGAACAGGCCTTCGAAGAGCGCCGCCAGGATCATCGCATCGGCGATGTCGGAGACGAAAAATTCGTCCAGGCAAATCACCTGCGCACCGCGCCGCCAGCTGCTCCGCCACCGCTTCGAGCGGCTCGGCGCGCTTCGTGATGCGTGCGCAGCTCCGCATGTACCTCGACGCATGAAGCGATAGAAGTGAGTGCGCTCGCGCAAACGATGGGCGCAGCGACTCGTAAGAACAGTCCATCAGCATGCGTCTTGCCGCGGCCCACGCCGCCCCACAGGTACAGGCCGCGCAGCGGCGTATCGCCGGCCTGAGCGGGCAGCCAGCGCAACTGCGCGCGCAGCTTACGGCTGATGGAGCGCGATTGCTCCAGTAGATCGACGCGCAGCGCATCGAGCCGCGCGGCCGCATCTTCCTGACTTGCATCGAATTCAAGTCGATGGGCCGCGACCTCTTCCCGCAGGCGCGATGCGATCGGCTGACGTATGACAATCGACTGCGATTCTACAGGCTCTGGTAGTTGGGACCGGAACCGCCCTCCGGCGTGACCCAAGTAATCTGGCCCGCGTAAGGCTCTTTGATGTCGCAGGCCTTGCAATGCACGCAATTCGAGGCATTGATCTGCAGCTTCTGCCCGCCTTTGCCGTCCGCGATCATTTCATAGACGTTGGCGGGACAGAAATTCGTGCAGGGATTGCCGAAATCCGTGATGCAGCGGGTCGCGCACAGCGTCGTATCCGCCACGTGCAGGTGCACGGGTTGATTTTCATCATGCGTGGTCGCGGCGAAGAACACGAATGCGACCCGATCGCGCGGCGGCAGCTCGCGCTCGCCCCATCCCGGTCGGGCGAGACGTACTCATTCAGACGCTTGAGCGCCGTGTCGTCGGCATGATTGGCGAGCGTCCAGGGCAGACTTGCCGAAGGTCACGGTCTCCAGGCGGCATTGGCGAGACCAAACCACAGGCCGTGGCGGAATCCCGGCCGCATGTTGCGCACCTTGTAGAGTTCGCGGCCGCCCGTCGATGCGCGCCAGCGCTCATCGAAACCGGTGCTGGTGCCGGTCTCGACATAGTGCGCGGCCGCGGTCATGCCGGAGCGGATGGCCTGATGAATCCCTTTGATCTTCGGCAGTGTTGAGCGTGCCGCCGGCGTCGCCGACCAGCAGCGCGCCCGGCATCTCCAGCGTCGGCATCGACTGATAGCCGCCTTCGATGATGGTGCGGGCGCCGCCGGCGATGATTTCTCCGCCCTTGAGCAGGCTCTTGACTGACGGGATGATTCTTCCACTGCTGAAAAGCCTCAAAGGGCTTGAGACGCGGATCCTCGTAATCCAGGCCGACCACGAATCCGACGTACACGCGATCGTTGTCCAGGTGATAGAGGAAACTGCCGCCGTAGGTCCGGCTGTCCAGCGGCCAGCCCAGGGTGTGTTGAATGAGCCCGGGCTCGACCCTTCCTGCCGGCAATTGCCACATCTCCTTGAATCCCAAGCCGTAGGTTTGCGGCGATTTGCCTGCATCCAGTTTGTAGCGCGCGATCAGCTGCTTGGAGATGCTGCCGCGGCAGCCTTCGCAGAACATGGTGATCTTGGCGTGAATCTCCGGACCCAGGGCAAAATTGGGTCCCGGCTCACCATTCTTCTCGACCCCCATGTCGCCGATGCGCACGCCCTTGACGGCGCCCGACTGCGTCGAACAAGGCCTCGGCCGCGGCAAATCCGGCAAATACATCCACACCGAGCTTCTCGGCCTCCTGTCCCAGAATCGGGACCAGCTGCCCCAGCGAGATGATGAAATTGCCGTGGTTCCACATTTGCGGCGGCGTCAGGGGCGATTTGATAGCGCCGGCGCCTGGTCATGAAGAAGAACTCGTCGCGCGTTGCCGGCACGCAAATGGCGGGAGGGTGCTCGCGCCAGCTCGGCAGCAGCTCATCGAGCGGACCGGGCTCCAGCACGGCGCCGGACAGGGAATGCGCCCCGAGACTTGCGGCCTTTTCCAGCACGCAAACGCTCAAGTCGGGTTTCAGCTGTTTGAGTCGAATCGCGCAGGCGAGGCCGGCAGGACCCGCGCCCACGATCGCGACCTCGTACTCCATGACATCACGTTGGCTTTCGTTCATCGAAACCGCTGAAAATGGCGCTAGTAGATCACAAAGCACTTGGAAGCGGGAGTCATCCGACAGGTGGACAGCCGATGACCGGGTTTCGGGCTGGCTGTCGCTTTATGGGTGGGGACTACCATGTTGACAGGCCACGGACGCCGCCTTCCAGGATGGCCAAGGGATTTGGGCATGGCTTGGGCATGGACGCCCGCCCCTTGAAGATCAGCGCCAGTTTGGCTTGCGTTTGGCAAAGAACGCACTGAAGCCTTCCCGTGCCTCGTCCAAAACCCGCAGATGTGCCAAACGAGCGGCCATGCCAAGCGAGGCAGCCGCGCGTTCCTGCGCGGATGCGTGCGCGATATCGCGAATCAGCGCCTTGGCGTGGCCTTGAGCCTGCGGCGCACCCTTGAGCAGCGCATCGATGATCGCCGCGCACCTGGCGTCGAGCTGCTCTGCGGAGGCCACTTCATGAACCAGCCCAATTTCCTTGAGTGTCGCCGAGCTCATTGTTTCCGCCGTCAGAAAATAGCGCCGCGCCGCGCTCTCTGCCGATTTTGCCCAGTACGAAGGGCGAAACAACGGCGGGAATGATCCCCAAGCGGACTTCAGTGAATGCAAATTTCGCAGTGTCGACCGCAACCACGATGTCGCAGGCGCCCAACAGGCCGAGTGCTCCGCCATAGCCATCCCCATTGACTCTTGCCAGTGTCGGCTTCGGCAATGAATCGAGAGCGCCCAATAGCGAGGCAAGTTTTTCGGCATGCGCCAGGTTTTCAGCATAGGAGGCTTGGGCCTGCGCTTGCATTTCACCGAGGTCGGCGCCCGCGCAAAAGACTTCTCCTGCGCCCGTCAGTTCGACAATGCGCACCGCTGGGTCGCCTGCACACTGCCGCAAGGCGTCGCCCAGCGCGGAAATCGTCGTGCTGTCGAGCGCGTTGCGTTTGTCGGGACGATTGAGCGTAATGCGCGCGACGCCGCCGACAAGCCCGGTCGTGACCGGTGCGCCGCTACTCACATCAATTCGACCGCGATCGCCGTCGCTTCGCCACCGCCGATGCAGAGGCTGGCGATTCCGCGCCGTTTGCCGCGCGCCTTCAGCGCGTACAGCAAGGTGGTCATGATGCGCGCGCCGGTGGCGCCGATTGGATGCCCCAGCGCGCAGGCGCCGCCGTTGACGTTCACCTTGGCATGATCAAGCGATAAATCCTTCATTGCGGCCATCGTCACCGCGGCAAACGCCTCGTTGATCTCGTAAAGATCGACGTCATTGGCCCGCCACTCCAGCTGGGCCAGCAATTTCTGCATCGCACCAACCGGCGCCACCGTGAACCACTCAGGCTCGCGCGCAAAACTTGCGTAGCCTAAGATTCGCGCCAACGGCTTCAGTCCCTTCGCTGCCGCGAACGACTCGCGCGTCAACACCAGCGCGGCCGCACCGTCGGAGATTCCCGAGGAACTGGCGGCGGTAACCGTGCCGTCCTTTTTGAACGCCGGCTTGAGGGTGGGAATCTTGGCGATATCGAGGGTGAAGGGTGTTTCATCCTTGTCGACCAGCACCTCGCCCTTGCGGGTCTTGGTGGAAACGGGCGCAACTTCCGCGGAGAATCCCCCATCCTTGACGGCGGCGAGCGCCCTGCGCACGGATTCGGCGGCGAAATCGTCCTGAGCCTTGCGGGTAAATCCGTATTTCTCGGACGTCGCTTCGGCAAAACAGCCCATGAGCTGTCCATCCCAGGGGCTTTGCAAACCGTCGAAGAACATGTGATCCAGCACTTCTTGATTGCCCATGCGATAACCGGCACGCGCTTTAGGAAGCAGATAAGGAGCATTGGTCATGGACTCGATGTCCACCGGCCACGACGACCTGGGCGGTACCGGCAAGGATCTGATCAGCACCCATGCATCACCGCACGCATGGCGGAGCCGCACATTTTGTTGACCGTCGTGGCCGGCACGCTGGTCGGCAGGCCAGCGGCCAGGGCTGCCTGACGCGCGGGCGCCTGGCCGATTCCGGCCGACAGCACGCAGCCCATGATGACTTCGTCCACCTGGGACGGCTTCCACGCCGGAATCCGCTGAGCGCCGCCTTGATCGCGACCGCTCCAAGCTGCGGGGCAGTAACGCTGGAAAATGCGCCTTGGAAGGCGCCGACCGGGGTGCGGCGAGCGCCCAAAATAACGACGGGATCGGACTTCATATGCGGCATTCCCTGTGATGTGCCTCACATTATAGCCGCTGCTGTCAAGGATTACGGCGCCAGCGGATCGCCCACGGCGCTGGCGATGAGTCTCGCGGCTGCGCTGCCTGGCCTCATCCGCGGCCATGACTTCGAAGTATTTCCACGCAAATGGGCCGGCGGTAGACGGCCAGTCTTCCGGGAGGCAGCACATCCCGCGTGCCGTGTATGGCCACGGCCACCACGGGCATCTTCGAGCGCGCGGCGGTGGCGAATGCGCCACCCAAGAATCTCCCGATCTGGCGCCTTTCATCGAATGTGCCTTCCGGGAAGAACATCAGGGACTGGCCCGGTGGCCGCCAGCTTCAGCACCCGGCGCGCATCCGTAGCGCCCTTGTGGCGGTCGAAGCGCTCGACGAACTGCGAACCGAGGCGCCGCAACAGGAGACCGACGAGCGGAACACGCTACCATTTCTTTCTTGATGACGAAGGCAAAGTCGGGCGGCAACGCCGCGACGATCACGATGGCGTCGATGTAGCTGGCATGATTGGCCACCACCACGCACGGGGATCTGCGGCAGACGCTCCAGTCCCTTGACCGTGAAAGGAATACCGGCCACCCGCATGAAAGGCGCGCGACAAAGCGCCGGCCACTGCCCGGCGCCGGCGCACGTTTGGGCACAAATAAATTGATGCCGAGCACGGCCAAACCCAGCACCGTAAAGGACACCAGACAGTAGGCGATGTAGGACCAATGCGCGATCGCATACGGTCCGGAATGCTTCGCTTCTGTGATCTGGTTCTCCTTATGTTAATACTTAACTGTACTGTGATTCTGGTCACGCCGACCTACCAGCACCCCTCGCATACTGGGGTCCGATAGCGCGGATAGCACTATTTCGTGCGTCAACCTTTCGCGAGAAACTATGGCGACGGCTCTTAAACGGACGGTTTATACACGCACCTCGGGCGCAGCGGTACCCGCTGTGCGCGAGGCGGCGGATCCCGCCTTGCAGCGCTTCCTCGACGCAGTTTGGATGGAACGCGGCCTGTCGGCCAATACCTTGGCGGCCTATCGGGCCGACCTGACCGCGTTGGCACGCTGGTTGGAGGAGCGCGACAGCGCGCTGCTCAAGGCCACGCGCATTGAATTGCTGGGCTTCATTGCCGCTCGCGTCGAGGGTGGATCCCGGCCCCGATCGACGGCGAGGCAGTTGTCGAGTTTCCGCCGCTTCTTCCGCTTCATGATGCGCGAGGGTTTGATCACGCTGGATCCCACTGCGCAGATCGCCATGCCGAAAATCGGCCGGTCGCTTCCCAAATCGCTGACCGAAGCCGAAGTGGATTCCTTGCTGGAGGCGCCGACGGTGTCCGAGCCGTTGGGGCATCGCGATCGCACCATGCTCGAAGTGCTGTACGCCACGGGCCTGCGGGTCTCCGAACTCGTGAGCCTGAAGCACAACCAGGTGAATCTGAATCAAGGCGTGATGCGTGTCGTCGGCAAGGGCAATCGCGAACGCTTGATCCCGCTTGGGCGAGGAAGCCGTGAAGTGGCTGCAGCAGTTCATGCAGGGCCCGCGAGTCGAGATACTGCTGGAACGGCAGACGGACTATTTGTTTCCCACGCGCCGCGGCGATCGCATGACGCGCCAGGCGTTCTGGCACATCATCAAGCGCTATTCGAAGAAAGCCGGCGTCGAGAAAGAACTGTCGCCGCATACCCTGCGGCACGCCTTTGCCACGCATTTGCTGAATCACGGCGCGGATCTGCGCGTGGTGCAAATGCTGCTGGGGCACAGCGATCTGTCGACCACCCAGATCTATACGCACGTCGCCCGCGAACGCCTGAAAGACCTGCACACCGCAGCATCACCCGCGAGGCTGAACGCCTCCATAGCGGGGACGGCCCCTGCTAGAATCGCGTGAACCTCTTGGCCCTCAAGAGGTCGAATCATTCAAATCCGATGGAGCTTCAGCGTGCCGCGATTCCTAGCCGTATTGACGCTTGATACTTTGTGGCGCAGCGATCGAACCTGCGCGCGGCGCCTGCCGAGCAGCCGCCGGCCGATCCGCGCGTGGCCCTGCTCAAGCTTTTGCCGGCGGGCTCCAAGCTCGACGACCTGCAGCCTTCGCCGATTCCGGGCATCTACGAATTCATGCAAGGAGCCGAGGTCAGCTACCTGACCGCGGACGGCAAATATTTCATCGACGGCAATCTCTACGACATGAAGTCGCGCGACAATCTGACCGAAGCGCTGCGCACGCACGCGCGCGTTGCGCTGATCAACGCTGTTCCCGAATCGCAGATGCTGATCTTCTCGCCGCGCGAATCCGAAGTACACCATCACCGTGTTTACCGACGTCGATTGCGCAGTACTGCCGAAAGCTGCACAGCGAAATTGCGGAGCTCAACCGCCTGGGGATTCGCGTTCGCTACATGTTCTTTCCGCGCACCGGGCCCGGGACCGAAAGCTGGAGCAAAGCCGAAGTGGTCTGGTGTTCGGCGAACCGCAATGAGGCCCTGACCCGCGCAAAAACCGGCGCCGCGCTGGACATGAACAAGATCTGCGCGCCGACACCGGTGGAGCGCGAATACGAGTTGGGCGAAAGCATCGGAGTTCGCGGCACGCCTGCCATGTTCAGCGAGTACGGCGACTACATCAACGGCTACGTGCCGCCGCACGAGCTCGTGCAGCAGCTCAAGGAGCTGCAGATGGCGCAGCTGGCGAAGCGCTGAGCTTCAATCGCGTCTGCGGCGGGTCCAAGCCAGTACTACGCGCTCTGTTCGATATTGAACGTGAGACCGTAGGGATCGCGGATATAGCAGCGCGGCACGGCCGGGTCTTCCTCGATCACGGCGCAGCCGGCCGCGATCAGCGCCGACTTGGCGGCCGGCATGTCCGGCACCAGAAAGTCGAACACCGGCCCGTGCTGGGGTCCGCGCTCGACGAACAAACGAAACGCGCCCGTCTCGAAGCCGGCCAGCGATTCGCCGTCGTGAAATCTTTTCAAGCCTAGAACGGATTCGTAGAACCGAGCGGCTGCATCGAACTGCTCGGTCCGAATGATGACATCGCGTGAGGCGCGAAAGGCGTTCATCGCTCCAGCAGCTTGAGTTTGTCCTTCACCGCCTTCCCATTGCTTGGCGTCCGCCGGGGCATCCTTCTTCTCGCTGATGACCGGCCATTTCTTGGCGAGCTCGGCATTCAGCTGGCGGAATTCTTCCTGGCCGGTCGGGAATCTCCTCCTCGGAATAAATAGCCTCGACCGGGCATTCCGGCTCGCACAGAGTGCAATCGATGCACTCATCCGGATCGATCACCAGAAAATTCGGACCTTCGTGGAAACAGTCGACGGGGCAAACCTCGACGCAGTCCATGTATTTGCACTTGATGCAGCTTTCGGTGACCACGAACGTCATGACTTACCCTTCTTAAGCACTGTTGAACGTGACCGCTATTCTGCCAGACCATCTCAAGGTTTAGATCGACTTTTCAGTTCGGTGAAATGATGATCCTCGCGCCCGGCGCTGCGGTCCGCGAAGTATTGCCGCAACGCAAATTCGCCGCTGGCAAATGCCAAGTCGGCCCACGGAATCTCGGCTTCATCGTACAGCGCCGACCTCCAAACTCTCCGGTCCCGGCGCGAATTTCGGCTCGCAGCAGTTTGGCGCGGAACATCACGTGCACTTGATTGGCACGCGTCACGCTGACCACCGCCAGCAACGAACCAACCTCCACCTCGGCCAGGGCCTCTTCCTGGCATTCGCGCGCGGCCGCTTGCTGCATGGTTTCGCCGTTTTCCATGAATCCGGCCGGCACGGTCCAGAAACCCAAGCGCGGCTCGATGGCGCGGCGGCACAGCAAGATTTTGTTCTGCCATTCCGGCACGCAGCCCAGCACCAACAGCGGATTCTTGTAGTGCACCATATTGCAGCTGGTGCATACAAAACGCGGCAAATGATCCCCGGCGGGGATCTTGGATTCGACGGGCGAGCCGCAGTTGCTGCAGAAATTCAAGAGTACATCCCTAAAAAAATTCTGGTGCCCGGAGAGGGAATCGAACCCACACGGTGTCACCACCACCGGATTTTGAGTCCGGCGCGTCTACCAGTTCCGCCATCCGGGCATGCCAGACCGAACAGTATATGCGATTGGCGCTCTTGGTAGAATGCCCGTGGTACATGCAGCGCACGGACTTTCACTTCGATCTGCCCCAGGAACTCATTGCGCAGCGGCCCGCGGCGGAGCGTTCCGCCAGCCGGACTGTTGGCTCTCGACGGTGCCTCACGGAGCCTACCGCGACCTGCAGTTTCGCGATTTTCCGTCGCTGCTCGACCCTAAGGATCTCTTGGTATTCAACGACACGCGCGTGATTCCGGCGCGACTCTTCGGCATCAAGGACGAGCGGCGGACGGGTCGAAATTCTGCTCGAGCGCGCGCTGACGGCGAATACCGCGCTGGCCCATGTCCGCGCCAGCAAGGGCCTGAGAGACGGCGCGGTCGTGCGCCTCGCGGCCGGCCACAGCGCGCGCATGTTGGGCAGGCAGCAGGAACTGTTTCGCTTGGAGTTCTCTTGCGATGTGCTCGAGTTTTTCGCAAGCGCACGGCGAGATTCCGCTGCCGCCTTACATCGGGCGCGCAGCGGAGCCGGCGGACCGCGAACGCTATCAGACCGTGTATGCGCGCACTGCGGGCGCGGTCGCGGCGCCGACCGCCGGCCTGCATTTCGACGCCGCAATTTTTGCCGCGCTCGAATCGAGGCATGTGCGGCATGCCTTCGTCACCCTGCACGTCGGCGCCGGCACCTTTGCGCCGGTGCGCACTGCACGACATCGATAGCCATCGAGATGCATGAGGAATACCTGGAGGTGCCCGAGGCCGCGTGCGAGCGATCAACGCGAACGCGCGACGCCGGCGGGCGCGTGATCGCGGTAGGCACCACGGTGGTGAGGAGCCTGGAAACGGCGGCGGCCGCAGCGCAGCACGCGCGGTGGCGCCGTTTCGCGGCAGCACGCGCATATTCATCAAGCCCGGCCATGATTTCGCGCGCGTCGATGCCTTGCTCACCAATTTTCATCTGCCAGAATCGACGCTGCTGATGCTGTGCGCGGCCTTCGTCGGCCGCGAAGCGCTGCTGGCCGCCTATGCGCACGCCGTGCACGCACGCTATCGATTTTTCAGCTACGGTGATGCCATGTTTCTGACCCCCGCCGCAGCGAGCAGCGGCGCGCAGGTCGATGCGTTTCAACCTGCTGGCGCAGGACGGCGCGGCGCGGCGCGGCCGGCTCGAGTTCCCGCGCGGCACGGTCGAGACGCCGGCGTTCATGCCGGTGGGCACGTATGGCACGGTCAAGGCGATGACGCCGGAGGATCTCGAAGCCATCGGCGCCGAAATCGTGCTCGGCAATACCTTTCATCTTTACCTGCGGCCGGGGCTCGAAGTCATCGAAGCTCATCAAGGGCTGCATCGCTTCATGCATTGGCGCCGGCCGATCCTCACCGACTCGGGCGGGTTCCAAGTCTGGAGCCTGGCGGAGATGCGCAAGATCACCGAGGAAGGGGCGCACTTTCGCTCGCCGGTCGATGGCGCGCAGGTGTTCCTGTCGCCCGAGGAATCCATGCGCATTCAGCGCGCGCTGGGCTCCGATGTGGCCATGAGTTTCGACGAATGCACGCCGTATCCGGCCACCGAAGACGCAGGCGCGCGCCTCCATGGAATTGTCCATGCGCTGGGCGTTGCGCGGCTTTCGCGAATACTACGGCAGCGAGCCGCCGGGAACGCTGTTCGGCATCGTGCAGGGCGGGGTCCATTTGAATCTGCGCTTGAGTTCGCTGGCCGCACTCGAGCAGATCGGATTTGCGGGGCTTGCGATTGGCGGCCTGGCGGTGGGGGAGACCGACGGCCGAGCGCGATGCGGTGCTCGAGGAGCTGGTGCCGCAAATGCCGACACCCAAACCGCGCTATCTCATGGGCGTGGGCAGGCCCGAGGACATCCTCGAAGCGGTGCGGCGCGGCATCGACATGTTCGATTGCGTGATGCCGACCCGGCATGCGCGCAACGCGCATCTGTTCACCCGCTCCGGCGTGCTCAATATTCGCAACGCCGCGCACCAGAAGGCTACCGGTCCGATCGAGGAGGGGTGCGGCTGCTACACCTGCCGGAACTACAGCCGCAGCTATTTGCGGCATCTGGACAAATGCGGCGAGATTCTCGGCGCGCACTTGAACACCATCCACAACCTGTACTTCTATCAGCGCCTGATGCAGGAGATCCGGGCGGCGATCGAGGCGGGCCGATTCGAGGCTTACGCGGCCGAGTTCTACGCGCTCAGGGCTGCTTAAGCGGGGACTAAGTTTGTGCGGCCTGCTGTATACTACGCGGCTTTGTGCAGCGGCGTCCGCCGCCAATAAAGAGTGTAACACTATGGATTTCCTCATTAATTCGGCAAATGCACAGGCCGCGGGCGGCGCCGCCGCCGCAGGCCCCAGCCTCCTGAATACGCTGATGCTGCCGGCGCTGCTGCTGGTGGTGTTTTACTTTCTGCTCATCAGGCCGCAGAGCAAGCGCGCCAAGGAACAGAAGGAAATGCTCTCCAAAATCGCGGTGGGCGATGAGATCGCGACGACCGGCGGAATGCTCGGCAAGGTGACCGAGGTGGGCGAGCAATTCCTCAGCGTGGAGATCGCCGCCGGCGTGAACGTCAAACTTCAGAAATTCCAGGTCGCGCAGGTTCTGCCGAAGGGCACGGTCAAGAGCGCATGATCGCTTATCCGCGCTGGAAGATCGCGTTGGTCGCGGTCGTATTGCTTCTTGGGATTTTTCTCGCGCTGCCCAATCTGTTCGGCGACGAGAATGCCTTGCAGCTCGCGGCCGATCGCGCGGCCGTCACGGACGGCGACCGCAGCGCCGTCGAGCAGATTCTCAAGGATAAGGGCATCAGCCCATCCGGCGTATTTTTGGAGCAGGGGCGCCTGACGCTTACGCTTCAGCAGCAAGACGGATCAGTTGAAGGCGCGCGACATGATTGCCGAGGCCCGCCCCGGTCAGTTCACCATCGCGCTGTCGCAGGCCTCGCGTGTACCCCCGTGGATGCATCGCTTGGGACTTTCGCCCGTGAAACTGGGCCTGGATCTTCGCGGCGGCGTTTACCTGGTGTATCAGGTGGACGTGCAGGGCGCCGTCAAGCAGCTGCTCGATCGGCACGAACAGGATTTTCGCGCATCGCTGCGCAACGCCCGCGTCGCATACCAGGACGTGGTCGTGGACTACCCGGAGAATCGAATTCGCGTGCTGTTTCGCGACGCCGATAGCTTCGCCAAGGGCAAAGCGGCGATTCTTGCCGACAGCCGCAATTTAAAGCTGACCGACATCACGGTCGCGGGCGCGCCGGCACTGGAATTGCAGCTGACGCCGCAAGAGATCAAGGAGCGCCAGACCTACGCGGTCCAGCAAAACATCGTCATTCTGCGCAATCGTCTCAACAGTCCGGAGCTGGCGGTATCCGAACCGCAAGTGGCCAGCGAGGGCGTGGATCGCATCGCCATCCAATTGCCGGGACTGCAGAATTCGGCGGAGGTGAAGAAAATCCTCGGCAAGACGGCGACCTTGGAATTTCGCATGGTGGATGAGTCCAACAATCCGCTCGAGGCGGCCAGCACCGGACGCGTGCCCTTGGGATCGAAACTGTTCTACACACGGGAAAAGCAGCCGGTGCTGTTGAAGCGCGACGTGGTGGTGACCGGCGATCAGCTGACCGATGCCACCTTCCAGCCGAATACCCAGGACGGTCCTGCCGTGTCGGTGGGCTTGGACAGCCGCGGCGCCGCGAAAATGCTGAAGAATACCCAGGAAAATCTCGGCCATTTGATGGCCGTGGTGTTCATCGACCGCTCGCGGGAGAAGAATGCGCAAGGTGTTGAAGTCGACAAGACCACCGAAGAGGTCATCAACCGCGCCACGATTCGCGGTGTGTTCGCCAATAATTTCCAGATCACCGGCGTCAATCCCATCGAAGGCCGCGAGCTGGCATTGCTGCTGCGCGCCGGCGGTCTGGCTGCGCCGCTGACGCCGGTCGAAGAACGCGCCATCGGCCCGAGCCTGGGCCAGGACAACATCGACAAGGGCATCAAGGCGATGGTGTTCGGCATGCTGGCGGCGTTCATATTCATGGCCATCTACTACAAAGTCTTCGGCCTGATCGCCGATGTTGCACTTGCGGCCAACGTGATTTTGCTTACCGCCCTGCTGTCGCTGGTGGGCGCCGCGCTCACCTTGCCGGGAATCGCCGCCGTCGTGTTGACGGTCGGCATGGCGGTGGATGCGAATATTTTGATCTACGAACGCATTCGCGAGGAATTGCGCAACGGCGTCACGCCGCGCGCCGCCATCGCCGCCGGCTTCGAGCGCGCACTATCGGCAATCACCGACTCGAACATCACGGCGCTGATTGCGGGCGTCGTCCTGTGGTCGTTCGGCTCGGGCCCGATTCGCGGCTTTGCCGTCGTCCTGGTGCTCGGCATCGGCACCTCGGTGTTCACCTCTGTGATGGGCAGTCACGCGCTGGTACAGGTAATCTACGGCGGCAAGCGCAAGCTGGATCGTTTGTCGATCTAGAGGATACGCAAATGGAATTTTTTCACAAAGTAACGCGCTTCCCGTTCATGAACACCCGCAAGGTGTGGTACGGGCTGTCGGCGCTGTTGATCGTGACCTCGCTGGGTTTGGCCGCCATACGTGGACTCAACCTGGGCGTGGATTTTACCGGCGGCGTCGTCGTGGAGACGAATTTTGCGCAGCCGCCGAACATCGAGCAGCTGCGCGACGCGCTGACCAAGGCGGGCGTCGCAAGCGCTCAAGTCCAGGCATTCGGCAGCTCGCGGGACATCTTGGTGCGTTTGCCGCCCGATCCGAATGCCAAGGGCGATCAAATCGGTGCGCGTATTCTCGACATCTTCAGCAAGACCGACAGCGGCGTGAAGCTGCAGCGAACCGAAGTCGTGGGCGCGCAAGTGGGCCAGGAACTTTTCGTCAAGGGCGCCTGGGCGCTGATCGCAACGCTGGTTCTGATCTTGATTTATGTGCTGTTCCGGTTCACTCCGAAGCTTGCGCTGGGCGGGATTTTTGCCGTATTGCATGACCCGATCTGCGTGGTCGGTTTCTTTGCGATCAGCCAAATGACCTTTGATCTTACGGCGATATCGGCCATCCTGGCGGTAATCGGCTATTCCTTGAACGACACCGTCATCGTGTTCGACCGCATCCGCGAGCGCGCCCGAACCTCGCGAAAACTCAGCATCGCGCAGGTGATCGACGAATCCATCAACCAAACCCTGTCGCGAACCATCATGACCAAGCTGGTGACCTTGCTGGTCGTGGTCGCGCTGTTGATTTTCGGCGGCGAGACTTTGCGCGGGTTTTCCGCAGCATTGGTGATCGGCATCATCGCCGGCACCTATTCATCGATTTATATCTCGGCTGCATTGGCGCTCGATTTGGGCCTGCGCGCCGACGATTTGCTGGAGCGCAAGATCGCAAGACCTGAGGAAATCGACGGCCTGCCGTAAATGCATTTGCTTGCCGATCCGCAGGTTTGGCTGTCGTTCCTGACGCTGGCGATGCTGGAAATCGTGCTTGGCATCGACAACGTCATCTTTCTTTCGATACTCGTGGAGCGTTTGCCCGAGAGGCAGCGTCGCAGCGCGCGTATTCTTGGGTTGAACTTTGCCATGCTCACGCGCATCGCGTTGCTGTTTTCCATTACCTGGCTGGCGACGCTGCGCACTCCTTTGTTCACAGTATTTGGAATGGAACTGCCCGGCCGCGAGCTGATTCTATTTGCAGGAGGTCTGTTCCTGGTCGTAAAGAGCATCCACGACATTCGCGGCATGCTGGGCGGCAAGGTGCGTAGCCCGAAGGGCGGAATGTTGAACAGTTTTTGGCTGATCATCGTTCAGATCGGCATCCTAGACATCGTGTTTTCGCTGGATTCCGTGTTTACCGCCATTGGTCTGGCAAAGCAGATCGAGGTCATGGTGGCCGCCATCGTGCTATCGGTTGTCGTCATGATGGTGGTGTCCTCCGCAGTCAACCAATTCATCGGCCGATTTCCCACGATTAAAGTAGTGGCACTGGCATTTTTGGTGCTGGTGGGCGCCGGCCTGATCGCCGAGTCTCTGGAACTGGATATCCCGAAGGGCTACCTATACTTCGCGATGGCCTTTGCGGCGGCGGTCGAGTGGATCAACATCCGTTTGCGACGGCGCGGCGGGTCCTAATTCTCGTATTCCGTAAAATGTTTGGTAGGGCGGCAGGAAAGCCGTTAGAGTCGGCGCACTGAAACCACATTCGGTGCTCCATGAATATAAAAGGGATGCTGGTCACCAAGCCGATCGCCACCTATCAAAAAGAGGCATCGGCGGAGGGGTTGAAGCGGGCGCTCGGTATTCCATCACTGATCGCTTTCGGTATCGGCGGCATCATCGGCACCGGCATTTTCGTGCTCACCGGCCTCGCCGCCGCGCAGCACGCCGGCCCGGCGATTGCGCTCTCCTTCGTGATCGCAGGCCTCGGCTGCATGTTCGCCGGTCTTTGCTACTCCGAATTCGCCGCCATGGTGCCGGTGGCGGGCAGCGCCTATGCCTATAGCTATGCAACCTTGGGCGAGTTCGTCGCGTGGTTCGTCGGCTGGAACCTGATTCTCGAATACATGATGGCCTGTTCCACGGTCGCCGTGGGATGGAGCCGCTACTTCATCAAATTGCTCGATCACTATGGCATCAATTTCATTCCGAGCGCGCTGAGTTCGGCGCCGTTCGCGGCGGGCGACGTGGGCTTTCAGGTGCACACCACCGGCGCGTTCCTGAACCTGCCGGCGATCGCCATCATCACTGCCGCCACCGCCCTGTGCTACAAGGGCATCAGGGAATCGGCGGTGGTGAACACCATCATTGTCGCCATCAAGGTGAGCATCGTCATCGCCGTCATCGCCTTCGGCATCAAGTTCGTCAACGTCCAAAACTGGGTGCCCTACATTCCGAAGAATACCGGCACCTTCGGCGAATTCGGCTGGAGCGGCATTCTGCAGGCCTCGGCCATCATCTTCTTCGCCTACATCGGCTTCGATGGCGTGTCGACCGTGGCTCAGGAGGCCAAGAACCCGCAGCGCGGCATGCCGATCGGCATGCTGGGCAGTCTCGCGATCTGTACCGTGCTGTACATTCTCATGTCGAGCGTGCTGACCGGTTTGGTGCCGTTCAAACAGCTCAATGACGCGGCGCCGGTCGCGGTAGCCCTGGAATCGCATCCGCAGCTGCTGTGGCTCTCGAGCTGGGTGATCTGGGGCGCGCTGTTCGGACTAACCTCGGTGATCATCACCATGATCATCCCTCAGGCGCGCATCTGGCTCACCATGTCGCACGATGGTCTGCTGCCGAAGATTTTCGGTTCGGTGCATCCGAAGTTCCGCACCCCGCATATCTCGACCCTGATCACCGGTGTGCTGGCGGCGACTTTCGCGGGATGCCTGCCCATCGGCATTCTCGGAGAACTGGTGTCGATCGGTACACTGGTTGCGTTCATCGTGGTCTGCATCGGCGTCCTGGTGCTGCGCTATACCCGCCCTGATTTGAAGCGGCCGTTCCGGGTCAAGTGGGTGTGGTTTGTGTCGCTGATGGGCGTGTTCTTCTGCGCCGGCATGGCCGCATCGCTGCCCAATGCAACCTGGTGGCGCCTCGGGATCTGGAGCGCCATCGGGATCTCGATATATTTTCTCTACGGCTACCGAAACAGCCGCTTGCGGACGGATGTCACGGGCGGCGGACTCGAACCCAGCGGGGCCCTGCCGCAGACCAAATCTTGACAACTTAAGCCCGCAATGGCGCGGGTGTCAGCGGTCCGATGGCGTCGAGCAGCGCCTGGTAGATCTTCGGATTGCCGGCCACGATATTGGATCCCAGCGCATATTCGGCGCCGCCCGGTGTGCCGACGCGGCCCCCGGCTTCCTGAATGAGCAGGGTCCCGGCAGCGGTATCCCAGGGGCTCAAGCCAAATTCCCAAAAGCCGTCGATGCGGCCGGCCGCCACATAGGCAAGATCCAAGGATGCGGCGCCCGGCCGGCGCACGCCGGCCGCGGTGGACATGACCACTTTGAGCATGGCGAGGTAGGCATCGAGATTGGCGCCCTCGCGAAACGGAAAGCCAGTGCCGATCAACGCGCCTTCCAAGGTGCGCTGCGCGCTGACGCGCATCTTTTTGCCTTCGAGCTGCGCACCGTCGCCGCGCGAGGCGGTGAAGAATTCCTGCCGCATAGGATCGTAGACCACGGCGTGTTGCAGGCGGCCTTTCTGCTCGACCGCAATGGACACGGCGAAGGTGGGAAAACCGTGCAGAAAGTTCGTGGTGCCATCCAATGGATCGATGATCCACACGAATTCATCGTTGCCGCTGCGGCCCGACTCCTCGGCAAGAATCGCGTGCTGTGGATGGCTGCGCCGAATCGTTGCGATGATGTCGGCCTCGGCCTTGCGGTCGATGTCGGTCACGAAGTCGTTGCGGCCCTTGCTGTCGACTTTCAGCGAATCGAGGCGTGACAGGCTCTTTACGATTAAATCGCCGGCGCGCCGCGCCGCGCGCATGGCGATATTGAGGAGGGGTTGCATAGGCTCGCGCTAGAATAACAGAACCCATGACCAGCCTCGTCCGCATCGTCCTCATCGATCCCAGCCATCCGGGCAACATCGGATCGGTGGCGCGCGCCATGAAAAACATGGCGTTGTCGGATCTGGTGTTGGTGCGGCCGCGCTCGTTTCCGCATGCGGAAGCCAATGCGCTGGCGGCGGGCGCGGACGAAATTCTGGCGGGCGCGCGCATCGTCGCAAGCGTCGCCGAGGGCATCAGCGATTGCGGCTTCATTGCGGGCACGACCTCGCGCCCGCGATCCTACTATTGGGAGTTCACGACGCCGCGCGACGTCGCCGCCCGCATCGTCGCCTCGCCTGCGGAAAATCGCGCCGCCTTGCTGTTCGGCTCGGAGCGCTACGGTCTTGCCACCGAGGATTTGAATCACTGCAATGTGCTGGTGCGCATTCCCGCCAATCCCGAATATTGCTCGCTGAATCTGGCGATGTCGGTGCAGCTGATCGCCTACGAAATCTTCATGGCACGCGAGCAGCCCAATTCGCACACGCAATTCGAAATGCCGCTGGCTGCGTCGGGCGATGTTGAGCATTTCTACGCGCACCTGCACCAGGTACTCAACGAAATCGATTTCGCGGACCGCACCGGGCATCTCATGGAGCGCTTGCGGCGGCTGTTCAATCGCGCGCAGCTCGATCGCAACGAACTCAACATCCTGCGCGGCATTTTGAGCGCGGTGCAGGGCCGGCGAGGACAGTCGGCGCAGCGCAAATGAAAGCAGCGGCCATGCCGGTGTATCTCGACCACGCGGCCACCACGCCGGTCGATCCGCGCGTCGCGGCGCGCATGGCGGAGGTCCTGAAATCCGAGAGCGAATTCGGCAACCCGGCTTCCAGCCACGATTATGGCGATACCGCCGGCGCCCTGATCGAGCTGGCGCGCGCACAGGTGGCGGCGGCCGTGGGAGCCTGCGCAAACGAAGTCGTTTGGACATCGGGCGCCACGGAAGCCAATAATCTGGCGATATTCGGCGTCGCGCAGTACTACCGCGACAGCGGCCGGCACATCATTACCACCCGTATTGAACACAAGTCGGTGCTCGATCCCTGTCGCGAACTCGAACGGCGCGGGTGGCGCATCACCTATCTTGAGCCCGACGGCGGTGGCCTGCTGGATCCCGATCAAGTCGCGGCGGCGCTGCGTCCGGATACCGTCCTGGTATCGATCACGCACGTCAATAACGAGATCGGCGTGGTCCAAGACATCGCCGCCATCGGCGCGATCTGCGCCAAGCAGGGTGGCGCACGCCTGCATGTCGATGCGGCACAGAGCATCGGCAAATGCGCCGTCGATTTTGCCGCTCTCGGCGTCGATTTGCTGTCACTGTCGGCGCACAAGGCGTATGGGCCCAAAGGGGCTGGCGCCCTGGTGGTTTCGCAGCGCGGCGGTGCCGGCGCGCGCGTGCATCTTGTGCCCCTGCAATTTGGCGGCGGGCAGGAACGGGGATTGAGAGCCGGTACTCTGGCCACCCACCAAGCCGTCGGTATGGGCATGGCGTTCGGGCTCGCAGTGGGGCAGCTGCAAGAGGAGATCGCGCGACTAGGGCAGCTGCAGCAGCGGCTCTGGCAGGGTCTGGCCGCCATCGGCGGCGTGCTGCGCAACGGCAACGCACAGCGTTCCGTACCGCATCTGCTCAATGTGTCTTTTGAGGGCGTCGAGGGGGAAAGCCTGCTCGCCGCGGTGCGCCCGCACTTGGCGGTGTCAACCGGTTCGGCATGTACATCGTCGCTGGCGGAACCCTCGTTCGTGCTGCGCGCCCTCGGCCGCAGCGAGCGCCTGAGCGAAAGCAGTCTGCGGTTCGGGCTGGGCCGCGGTAGCAGTGAGCGCGACATCGATACGGCGATTGCGGTGTTGGCTCGAGAGGTGACGCGGCTGCGCAGGATCGCCGGCGCATGAAATATAACGAACAAACGCGCCGCTACTTCGAGACGGCGGCTCGCGCGGGCGTCTTGTCGGGTCCTTTAGTTTATCGCGGCGCAGCGGGCAACCGCGAATACGGCACTTGGGTGCAATTCGATGTGCAGACGGCAACGGGGATACTCGAGGATGCGCGCTTCCTCGCCTTTGGCTGCCCGCATACCATCGCTGTCGCGGCTTGGGTGGCGGAACAGGCGGTCGGACAGCCGCTAGTCCGGCGCCTGCCGGACAGCGTGCAGGCCATCAGCCTGCAGTTTGCCGTTCCTGTGGAGAAACTCGGCCGCCTGCTGATACTCGAAGATGCCTGGCTCGCGGCGCTTGACTCGGCCGTGCGGGTCGAGCAATAAAACGCGAGGAGACGCGTATCAGGCTTGCGTTTTGGCTTAACCGAAGCTTAATTAAAAACGCCCCTTGGTTCCGTGCGCACCGCCCCCAAGCATGTTATGTATGCCTTAAGTTTTGGCTGAACTTTCTCGAGGACAGCACGGTATGGCGATTATGTTGACGGAATCGGCTGCGGATCGGGTTCGAAGTCATTTGGCGCAACGCGGAATCGGCGTCGGTCTGCGGGTTGGAATCAAAAAGACCGGCTGTTCCGGTTTCGCTTATGTCGTGAACTACGCCGACGAAATCAATCCTGAAGATGCGGTTTTCGAGGCGCGCGGCGTGAAGGTGGTGGTCGATCCCTTAAGCTTGCCGTTGATCGACGGCACACTGGTTGATTTCGTCAAGCAGGGTCTGAACGAGGCGTTTAAGTTCCGCAATCCCAAAGCAAAGGGCGAATGCGGCTGCGGCGAGAGTTTCAACGTCTGACCCTTGAAGCCGTCGTCGGCGCGGCTGGTTTTTCCAAGCAATACAGTCACTTCGGCACTGATCTGGATTGCTTGAGCGCCTTAGCTCCAGTACACTTCGCGGTCTTTGTCGCGCCCTCCCAGGGCGGGATTTCCCAGCGAGGTTCCGGCCATGCCCATCGAGCGTACCCTTTCCATCGTCAAGCCCGACGGCGTCGGCCGGAACCTGATCGGCGAGGTCTATCGCCGTTTTGAATCGGCAGGCTTGAAAGTGGTGGCGGCGCGCATGCTGCAGCTTTCGACGGCCGAAGCCGAAGGCTTCTACGCGGTGCATCGCGAGCGGCCGTTTTTCAAAGACCTGGTGCGTTTCATGACCTCGGGCCCGGTGATGGTGCAAGTGCTCGAAGGCGAAGGTGCCATTGCGAAGAATCGCGAGGTGATGGGCGCCACGGATCCGAAGAAGGCGGCCAAGGGAACCATTCGCGCAGATCTTGCCACCAGCATCGATGAGAACATAGTTCATGGTTCGGATGCTGCGGATACGGCGCTGCGCGAAATCGGCTACTTCTTTCGCGAAATTGAGCTCTGCCCGCGGACGCGCTAGCGTAGCGGCGACTTGAAGGAGGCATCGTGGCTGGCGAACGTGTGAATCTACTGGGGCTGCCGCGTGCGCAGCTCGAGGCGTTCGTGGCGCAGCGTCTCGGCGCCAAGCCGTTTCGCGCCCGGCAGCTGATGAAGTGGATTTATCGGCGCGGCGCTGCCGATTTCTCGGCAATGAGCGATCTTGCCCGGGAATTTCGTGCGCAGCTGCGCGAGGTTGCCGAAATCACCGTTCCGCAAATCGTAACCGAACAGGTATCGAGCGACGGCACGCGCAAATGGATGCTGCGCATGGACCAGGTGCAGGGAATCGAGACCGTCTACATCCCGGAACCCGATCGCGGCACCCTGTGCATCTCCAGCCAGGTCGGTTGCGCGATGGACTGCACTTTCTGCGCCACCGCGCAGCAGGGTTTCAATCGCAACTTGAGCGTTGCGGAAATCGTGGGTCAAGTCTGGCTGGCGCAGCGCGAACTGACCGGATCGCGAGCCGGCGAAGGCGCCGATGTCCGCAGCCGCGCCATCACCAACATCGTGTTCATGGGCATGGGTGAGCCGCTCGCCAACTACCGCAATGTGGTGCCGGCGATGCACATATTCATGGACGATTTGGGCTACGATTTGTCACGCCGTCGGGTAACATTGAGCACCTCGGGATTGGTACCGCAGATCTACAAATTAGCCGAAGAGTGCAATGTGGCGTTGGCGGTATCTTTGCATGCACCGAACGATGAATTGCGCAATGAACTCGTGCCTATCAATCGCAAGCACCCGATCGACGAACTGTTGGCCGCCTGTTGGCATTACATCGATCAGCAAAACGGGCGCAGCGTCACTTTCGAATACGTCATGCTGGACGGCGTCAACGACAAGCCCGAGCATGCGCGGCAGCTGGTGCGACTGTTGAAAGGACACCCTGCAAAAGTCAATCTCATTCCGTTCAACGTGTTTCCGGGCACGCGTTATCGCCGCTCGCCGGCCGCCGTTATTGCCAGGTTTCGCGAGATCCTGAATGATCACGGTGTGATCGCCACGACGCGAAAAACACGCGGCGACGACATCGACGCGGCCTGCGGGCAATTGGCGGGCAAGGTAACGGATCGCACGCTGGTGCGGCTCGGCGCAAAACTTGGCGGCGCGCTGACGGCGGTGGAAACATAAATGCAGCTCAGAACGAGAAAGGTTTGCGTCGCCTGCGTGTTGGCCCTGATGTTGACGTCGCTGCTGGCGGCCTGCAAGTCAAGTCCGCCCGTATACACCCCGCCGGTGCGGTCCTATAAAAAGGAGCCGGTCCAAGCCGCCGCGGCGAACATGCAGCTGGCGCTCGAATACATGAAGCTCGGCCAGCTTGCGAATTCGCGCGAGTGCATCGAGAAGGCGCTGAAGGAAGATCCGTCGAATCCCGATGTGCAGATGACCGCGGGTCTGGTGTACGAGCGCATCAACGAGACGGCCAAGGCCGAGAAGGCGTACGACGCGGCAAACCGTTTGGGCAAGGGCGATCCGAACATCCAAAATGCCTACGCGGTATTTCTTTGCAGCAAGGGCAAGACTGCGGCAGGCGAAAAGTTATTCCTCGAGGTAGCGAAGAATCCTTTGTATCAGACGCCCGAGGTCGCGTTAGGCAACGCCGGAACCTGCGCGCGCGGCGCAGGCGATTTGGTGAACGCCGAAAAGTTTTTCAATCAAGCCCTCGCGATTCGCCCGAATTACGGCGAGGGCCTGCTGCAATTGGGGAATATCGCCTTCGACCGCGGCGATGCGGCGCAGGCGCTGGAAATCGTGCAGCGCTATCTGGCGGTGAATAAACCGACTCCCGAGATTCTGTGGCTGGGATTCCGCGCCGAACGCAAGCTGGGCGATACGGTCGATGCCGCGGTTTTCGCACGCCGCGTGCAGGTGGAATTTCCCGACTCGCAGCAGGCGAAGAACATGCGCAATGGCGTTGATCGATGAGCGAGGCCGCGGTATCGCCCGGAGCTCGCCTCAAAGCGGCGCGCGAGCAGCGAGGATTGAGCGCGCAAAAAGCGGCTGACGAAATGCACTTGGATCGCTGGGTCATCGATGCGCTCGAGGCCGACGATTACAAGCGAATTGGGCCGACGGTTTATGCCAAAGGCCACTTGAAGAAGTACGCCGCATTGCTGGGCCTGCCGGCAGAGGAAATCCTGGCCGGCTATGAATCGCGCAGCCATAGCAGCGGCGAGACGCTTCTCTCCGGCGCCGGCATGATGCATGCGCCGCGTGCCGATGCGCCGCAAGCGCGGCACTTGAAGCCCTTGCCGATGGCGCTCAGCGTTGCGGCAGTGCTGCTGCTGGTCGGGGTTCTGTGGTGGCGACCGTGGCATCAACGCGGGCCGCTGCGCAGCGTGCCGCAGGCCGCCGCGGTGAATTCAACGCCGGTGAACGAATTGCCCGACAAAGCCGCGGGCGCTACCGGGATCGCCTCGGCCGCCGCGTCGCCGGCAACGGTTCGCGAAACAGCCCCCGCGCCGGTCGCGGCGCTGAACGCGCCGCCGAGTGCAGCAGCGGCGCCTGCACCAACCGCGGCCACGCCGACAGCCGTCGATGCCGCGGTGCCCGGCGCCGGCCGCGCGCGGCTACGCTTGAGCTTTTCCGCGGACTCGTGGGTGGACGTGCACGATGCATCGGGCCGCCGCACATTTGCCGGCACCGGACTTGCCAACAGCGTAAAGACCGTCGCCGGCGCGGCGCCCATGCGAGTGTATTTGGGTTTCGGCAGCGGCGTGCAACTCGAGATCAACGACCGGGTGGTTGCCATCGGCCCGCAATTCTTCGCCGGCGATGTCGCGCGATTCGAGGCGGGCGCCGACGGCGTTTTGCGCCGCGATTCGCGCGCCGAACAATCACGGGGCGACCCGGCGCGCGGCGACCCTGCGCACGGCGTGCAAGCGGCCAGCGCGCGTCCGACCGGCTGATCGGAGAGCGCTCTTGAACAAGATTATCGAGCCCCTGCGCGGTGTGCATGATGTATTGCCCGCGCAAATCGCGGCCTGGCAGCATCTGGAGCGCATCACCCGCGAGGTGTTCGCCGGCTACGGGTACGAGGAATTCCGGGTTCCGGTGATCGAACAGACCCAACTGTTCAAGCGCTCCATCGGCGATTTCACGGATATCGTGGAAAAGGAGATGTTCAGCTTCGTCGACCAGGGTGAGGATCACATCACGCTGCGACCCGAGGCCACCGCCGGCATCGTGCGCGCGGTGATTTCCAACGGACTGCTGCGCGAAGGGCGGTTGCGGCTTTGGTGCATGGGACCGATGTTCCGGCGCGAAAGGCCCCAAGCCGGCCGCTATCGCCAGTTCCATCAAATCGATGCGGAGGCCTTCGGCTTCGCGGGACCGGATGTCGATGCGGAATTGATTCTTTTGTCGCATCGTTTATTGAATCGCTTGGGGCTCGGCCAGGTGAAGCTGCTGCTGAACTCCCTGGGAACACCGGTTTCGCGCGCGGCGTACCGCGAAACCCTCGCCGCGTACTTCGGCGCACACCGGGACGCGCTCGATGAGGACAGCAAGCGGCGCTTGACGGGCAACCCGTTGCGCATTCTCGACAGCAAGAACCCGGCCATGCAGCGCATCATTGGCGGGGCGCCGCGCATCCTCGATTCCCTGGACGGGGAGTCGCGCGAACACTTCGAGTCGCTGTGCGCACGGTTGCGCAGTGCCGGCATCGAGTATGATGTGGAACCGCACTTGGTCCGTGGACTGGATTACTACACTCGAACCGTGTTCGAGTGGACCACCGACGCCCTGGGTTCGCAAGGCACGGTGTGCGCCGGCGGGCGCTACGACGGTTTGGTGGCCCAGTTGGGGGGTGCCGACACTCCGGGCATCGGCTGGGCCATGGGGCAAGAGCGCATCGTCATGCTCCTCCAGAAGCAGAATTTGAGCCTGCAGCCGCAGCGGCCGCGCGTTTATTTGGTGCTGGCCGGGGAACGGACGGAGATCCAGGGTTTCAAATTGGCGGAACAATTGCGTGATGCGTGGCCCGATCTGCCCCTGCAGATCAATTTGGGCGGCGGCAGCTTCAAGACGCAGTTCAAGCGCGCCGACAAGAGCGGCGCTGACTTTGCGCTGGTTTTGGGCGATGACGAGGTGGCGCGTGGGGTGATCGCGGTGAAGGCATTGCGCCAAGAGTTGGCGCAAGAGGAATGCCCTGTGGACCGAATCAGTGAACGCATAGGCATCTTATTGGGTCTTAGGGCGGAGCAAGCGGAGTAGCTATGGCAGAAGAATATTTGACCGACGATGAACAGCTCGAAGCTGTCAAGCACATGTTCAAGGAATACGCGCCCTGGATCGTTGGCGGCCTGGTCCTCGGCCTCGGCGGTTGGTACGGAATTCAATTCTACAGGTCGCATCAGAACGAGCACGCATTGCAGGCAGCCGCGCAGTTCGAGCAGATGACCGTCGCAATGCAGGCCGACGATCGCAATAAATCCAGGGCTATCGCCGATGGACTGGTCAAGGATTTCCCGAGTTCGCCGTATGCCGATCAGGCGCAGCTGGCGATCGCTCGAATGAGCGTCGAGGACGGCCATTCTGCCGATGCCGTGGCGCCGTTGACCCAGGTCATGGATAACTCCAAGGACGCGGAGCTGAAACAGATCGCTCGCCTGCGGCTGGCACGGGTGCTGATCGATCAAGGCAAACCCGACGATGCGATCAAGCTGCTCGCCGCGGGGACGCCCGGGAGCTTTGCCGGCCGTTACCACGAAGTGCATGGCGATGCGCTTTACGCGAAGAAGGACGTCGCGGGCGCCATTGCCGAATACAACGCGGCCTTGAGTGCCGGCGATGGCGGGGCGGATAGTGCGCTGCTGGAACTGAAGCTGGCCGATCTTGCCTCCAACGAAAAGGCCAAACCCTGATGCGCTTATTGTTTTCCCTGAGTTTGGGCGTGCTGCTGATGGCCGCCGGCTGCACCAAGGACAAAGACGTCGAACCGCCGGCGAAATTGGTGGATTTTCCGGCAACGCTGCCGGTAAAGAAAATCTGGAGCAATAATCTCGGCGGCGGCAAGAAAGCAAATCGTTCTTCGCCTGGGGTTGGGCCCGGCGCTCGACAATGGCCTGGTATTCGCGGCAAATCACAAGGGCGAGTTGCTCGCGGTGTCGCTCGAGACCGGCAAGCGCGCCTGGCTGAAGAAGCTGAAAATGCCGTTGTCGGCCGGACCCGCCGCGCGCTTCGGCATGGTCGTGGTAGGCACCAGCAAGGGGGCGATCGTCGCCTTGGACGGCGCCACCGGCCGCGAGCTGTGGCGCGCGAAAGTCAACTCTGAGCTCCTCTCCGCTCCCGCAATCGGCGAGAAGGTCGTGGTGCTTCGCTCCGTCGACGGCCGGCTGCGCGGCTTCGAGGCGCACAGCGGCAAGGAATTGTGGTCGGTGGAGCAGCAGGTGCCGCGCTTGAGTCTGCGCGGCACCGCGATTCCAACTGTCGCCAAGGATGTGGCGATCAGCGGATTCGACAACGGCAAGGTCATGGCGGTGTCGCTCACGACCGGCGACACGCTCTGGGACACCACCTTGGCCTCGCCGCACGGCCGCACCGAACTCGATCGGCTCGCCGATATCGATTCCGGGGTCCTGGTGGTCGGCGACAACGTGTTTGCGGCCGGATACCAAGGGCGTACCGCCATGCTGGCGCTCGATTCCGGGCAGCTGTGGTGGTCGCACGATATGTCGAGCTACCGTGGCTTGGCGGTCGACGACGATAAACTGTACGTCACGCAGTCGGATGGAACCGTCATTGCGATGCGTCAGCGCGACGGCGCCGAGGTATGGCGCAACGATAAAATAAGGCGGCGTGCCTTGACCGCGCCGGTGGTGCTCGGCACCGCCATTGCCATCGCGGATTATCAGGGCTATGTGCACTTCCTGGATAAGAACACCGGCGTATTCGTCGCGCGAGTGCGAACCACCAAGCAGCGCGTCTCCAATCCCCTGGTGGGTGCCGACAACATCGTCGTGGTGCTGACCGACGGCGGGACCCTGGCGGCGTTCCGGGCCACTCCTCGTGCGGCGCCTGCAGTTGCGGCGGCACCTGCAGCGCCAACGGCGCCTGCGGCGGTGGCCGAGCCCGCGCCCGACGCCACGCCACCTTCTACGGAGACCGCTGCTCCCGCCGCAACCCCGACTCATCCCCCGACGCCTTAAGGCAATGCTGCCGGTAGTTGCATTGATCGGTCGGCCGAATGTGGGCAAGTCGACCCTGTTCAATGCCATGACCGGCACGCGCGATGCGTTGGTTGCGGACCTGCCTGGGCTCACGCGCGATCGGCAGTACGGGTTTTCGCGCCGTACCGAAGTCCCCTGCATCGTGGTCGACACCGGCGGCCTGGTCGAAACTGCCGGCGCCATGCCATCGAAAGTTTGATGGTGGCGCAGACGGAGCGCGCCATCAGCGAAGCCGACCGGCTCATCGTGATGGTGGACGGCCGCGCCGGAATCACCCCTCAGGACCAATTCGTGGCGCAACTGGCGCGCCGCAGCGGCAAGCCCCTGTGCTTGGCGGTGAATAAAACCGAAGGCTTCGATCAGGACATCGCGGTGGCCGATTTTCACCAGCTGGGATTGGGCGAACCGCATCCGATTGCCGCAGCGCACGACCAAGGTGTGATTTCGCTGCTCGAGACCTCGCTTGCGGGCTTGACGCCCGGATCCGCAGGACGGCCCGGAAATCGACGGCATCAAGGTGGCGGTGATCGGCCGTCCGAATGTCGGCAAGAGCACGTTGATCAATCGCCTGCTCGGCGAAAATCGCATGGTGGCCTTCGATCAGCCCGGCACCACGCGCGACGCGGTGCTGGTGCCGTTCGAACGCGACGGCGAGCGCTACACGTTGATCGATACCGCCGGCGTGCGGCGCCGCTCGCGCGTCGAGGAAGGCGTCGAGAAATTCAGCGTCATCAAGACGCTGCAGGCGATCGAGACCGCGCATGTGGTGGTCGTGGTGATGGATGCGCACGACATGTCGCCGAGCAAGACGCGAGCCTGCTGGGCACGGTCATCGAGCAGGGCCGAGCCGCTGGTGCTGGCCGTCAACAAATGGGACAACATTCCCATGGAACAGCGCGATCTGATCCGCCAGCAGATCGAGCAGCGCCTGCAGTTTGCGGATTTTGCGCCGCTGCATTTCATTTCGGCGCGGCACGGCAGCGGCGTCGGCGAACTGTTTGCCGAGGTGCGCGGGTGTATGCGGCCGCGATGCGCGACATGAGCACGCCGGAATTGACGCGCGTGCTCGAGGCAGCCATCGAAAGCCATCAGCCGCCGCTGGTGAGCGGGCGCCGCATCAAATTGCGCTATGCGCATCAGGGCGGCCGCAATCCGCCGGTGGTGGTGATTCACGGCAATCAAACCGATCATGTGCCGGACGCCTATCGGCGCTACTTGGTCAATGTTTACCGCAAGGCCTTTGATTTGCGGGGCACGCCGGTGCGCGTCGCATTCCGCGGCGATGAGAATCCTTATGCCGGCAAGCGCAATCCGTTGACGCCGCGGCAGGTGCGCAAGCGCAAACGGCTGATCCAACGCAACAAGCGGTGATGTAGACTAAGCGCAGTATCGGACCGCACAGTCAGGATGCACGCGTGCCGCAATTCACTCGATCAAGGTTGTTCCGAATTGCAGCCGCGGTGCTGCTCCTGATTGGTGTGTATGCGCTCGCGGGATTCTGGCTGGCGCCGAAGCTTCTGCGCAACGCGCTGCTGGATGAGATTCCCAAGACGGTCGGATTGAAGCCGGCGATCGGCGCCATCCGCATCAACCCGTTCCTATTGCAGCTTGAAGTCAAAAATTTCTCGCTCAGCGATACGAGCGGCGAGCAGTTGCTGGGCTTCGAGCGCTTCTTCGTCGAGTTCGAGTTGTCCTCCATTTGGCATCGAGCCTATACATTCGGCAACATCGATATCGCCTCGCCCTTCGTCAACGCGGTGGTCTCCAAAGACGGCCGCCTGAATCTGCTGCAGCTCGGTTCAAAATCGGCGCCGCCCAAGCCCGAACCCGGACCAAAAAACAGCGGCTCCATTCCGTCATTGAGGATTCGTTCGTTCAAGGTCTCCCAAGGGCTCGTCACGTACGATGATCGCAGCCGGCCGTCGCGCTTTGCGGCGCAATTGCAGCCGATCAACTTTGAATTGCGCGAATTCACCACCGGAGCGGATGGCGGGCGCTTCACCTTCAGCGGCGCATCGAAGCTCGGTGAGCGGCTGGAGTGGCATGGGCATGTGTCGGTACAACCGATCGAATCGGACGGCGAATTTAGAATCGACGGACTGCAGGTGCACACCATTTGGGAGTATCTGGAAGATCGTCTGAACTTCAAGGTCAATTCCGGCAAGATCGATTTGAACGCGACCTACAAGTTTTCGCTGCGAGACGACGTCGATTTGAAATTGGACGTGTCGCGGGTGGCGCTCTCGGATCTTGCCGTCAGGCCGAAGGATTCGGATATCGATTGGATTACGGTCCCCGAATTGCTGATCAGCGGCACCACGGTGGATCTTGCGAAGCGCCAGGCGCATACCGATGCACTGACAGTGTCGGGTGCAAAAGTTCTGGCGTGGCTGGAGCCGG
Source organism: uncultured Gammaproteobacteria bacterium (assembly GCA_963787695.1). Classification (GTDB taxonomy): domain Bacteria; phylum Pseudomonadota; class Gammaproteobacteria; order Steroidobacterales; family Steroidobacteraceae; genus Bog-1198. Next base: position 795,580 of record CAWBDX010000002.1, on the reverse strand, counting down.
ATTGGTCGTTTAACCTGCTGAAGCTTGCGGTGACGCCGGGTGCTGCGGCGCCTGCAACATCCGCCTTGCCGCTGCCCGCCACGCCCGCCGCGTCCGCGCCGGCCGCCGCGGCAGGGCCGCAGTGGCGCTTTGATTTGCGCGAATTGTCAGTGAAAGATGCCAACATTTCCGCCGAGGATCGCAGCATCCGGCCGGCGGCGAAAGTAGTTCTGGCGCCGCTATCGCTCAAGGTCGAGGGTGCCAGCTTGGATCTGGGCAAGCCTTTGACGCTGGCCCTTGATACCAAGATCAACGACACCGGCACCTTGGGCGTGAGCGGCGAGATAACCCCGCAACCCGTGAGCGCAGATCTAGGGATAAAGTTTCAGGGCATCGATATGCCGGTGATTCAATCCTACCTTGCGAAATACACCTCGGCGACGCTGCTTGCGGGAGCTTCGAGCGGCAATCTGAAACTGCGCTACGGATCGAAAAAACCCACTTTGCAGCTGAGTGGTGACATCAGCATCGCCGGATTGCATACCATTGACAACGCGTTGCACGAGAGCTTCATCGATTGGGAACGCTTGGACATTCAGGGCCTGAACTACCAACGCGATCCTGATCGGCTCGACATCGATCAAATCCTCGCGCGCAAATTGTATGCGCGGGTCCTCATCGAACCCGACGCCAGCATCAACGTGAAGCGCGTGTTGGCAGGCCCAGGCGCTACCGTGACTGCGCCATCCGGACCCGGCGGCGGGCAAGTAACGGCGACCGCCGAGGCGCCCGCGGCACAGCCCGCGGTACAGTCCGCGAGGCCCAAGCCCCAACCCAAGTCGCGCGCGCGCGCAGCTGCGGCGAGCGCCGCGCCCGCCGCACAAGCAGCACCCGGACCACCCATGATGCCCATGGCTGTCAAAAAGATCGTCCTGCAAGCGGGACAGGCGAATTTCGCCGATCTGTCGGTGACGCCAAATTTTGCCACCGGCATCCACAATCTCGAGGGCACCGTGCTCGGGTTGTCGTCAAAAGCAGATTCGCGCGCCAAGGTGGATATCCATGGCTCAGTGGATGAATTTTCGCCGGTGTCGATCAGCGGCGAGGTCAATGTATTCGGGCCGGTGCTGTACACCAATCTGGCGCTGACGTTCCGCAATATCGAACTTAGCACCTTCAATCCTTATTCTGGAAAATTTGCCGGCTACAACATCAGCAAGGGCAAGTTGACCACCGAGCTGCACTACAAAGTCGAGGGCCGCAACCTCGATGCGCAGCATCACATCACAATCGATCAGCTCGAGTTCGGCGCCAAGACCGAAAGCAAGGATGCGGTTTCGCTGCCGATCAAGCTGGCGGTCGCCTTGCTCAAGGACCGCGACGGGGTAATAGACCTCAATCTCCCGGTCACCGGGTCACTTGACGATCCGAAATTCAGATTGGCGCCCATCATCTGGAAGGTCTTCGTCAATATCCTCGAGAAGGCGGTCACGGCGCCCTTTGCGTTGCTGGGCTCATTGTTCGGCGGCGGTCCGGACTTGCAGTTCATCGACTTCAAGCCAGGCGCCTCTGACTTGGATCCGGCCGCTCAGGCGAAGGCACAGGCCATGGTCAAAGCCCTGAATGCTCGCCCGCAGCTCAAGATCGAGGTGCCGATTGCGGTGGTCGCCGAACTCGACCGGCCACGCCTCGTCGAAGCGAAGTTGCAGGCAGAGATCGAGGAAGCTCAAACGGCGCGCGGGCATGGGAAATCGTCGGCCGCCGCGCTGCCCTTTGGTCAATTGGAGCCCGCGGCACGGCTGAGCATACTCGCCGCGCTTTATGCAAAAAATGTCGGCGGCGAGCCTAAGTACCCCGAGTCGATCGCCGCTCTCAAGACAAAGCCGGAAATGACGGCGGCAAAAATAGAGTTTCTGAGCAGCGAATTGCGCTCACGCATTACGGTCGGCGAAGCGGATTTGACCGCGTTGGGTCAGCAGCGGGCGGCGAACTTGCAGCAAGCCTTGTTGACGGGCACGCAGATTGATCCGGAGCGGGTGTTTCTGGTTGCTAACGACAAGGCAAAGAATGACGGCGGCCTGGTCCGGTTGGAATTCTCACTGCGCTGATCTGGGCGCGGCGCCTCTTATTAATGCATGCACTCACCCGCGCCGCCCTGGTTCGGTGCAAACGCGGCGCGCGTCAATTCAGGCGATGACCTAACTTGCTGATCGCGTTCAATACTTCCCGGCTGGCACAAGCGGTGCTTGCGGCCACGCAGCTATGAAGCTCATTACCGCGATCATAAAACCGTTCAAGCTCGACGACGTGCGCAAGGCCATCAGCGACGTCGGCGTACAGGGAGTCACCGTCACCGAAGTTCGAGGCTTCGGCCGGCAGCGCGGCCATACGGAGATCTATCGCGGCGCCGAGTACGCCGTTGAGTTCGTGCCGAAGACAAAAATAGAAATCGCGGTTGATAACATGCTCGTCGACCAAGTGATCGAAGCGATAGTAAGATCAGCGAAAACCGGAAAGGTAGGGGATGGAAAAATCTTTGTTTTCGATCTCACGCAAGTCGTGCGTATCCGAACGGGTGAACGCGGCGCGAGCGCCATTTAGGGCAATAGGGGAAATGATGAATAAGCTGCCGTTGTTGGCCTGTCTCGCCGCATTGACGTTGAATATGAGCGCGGCTTGGGCGGATGACACGCCGAATGCGTCCGCCACCACGACGCAGGCCGCCCCAGCTGCGCCGCCTGCAGCTGCTGCGGCGCAGCCCACCGCGCCCTTCTTGATGGGCGTGGACAAAATCAGCGCCGGCGACACCGCCTGGATGCTGACCTCGACCGCCTTGGTGCTGATGATGTCGATACCCGGTCTGGCATTGTTTTACGGCGGCATGGTGCGCAAGAAAAACGTGTTGGCGACACTGATGCAGACCTTCGCCATCGTCTGCGTGGTCACGATGCTTTGGTGGTTGATCGGCTATTCCTGGGCTTTTACTCCCGGCAGCAAATTCCTCGGCGGTTCCAGCCGCGCCCTGTTCAACGGCATGACCTTCATGCATGACGCAAACAAATTGTCGGTGTCGCATTTGGCGATGACTATCCCCGAGACCGTGTATTCAATGTTCCAGCTCACCTTCGCGGCCATCACCCCGGCGCTGATTGCCGGCGCATTTGCGGATCGAATGAAGTTCTCCGCGATGCTGGTATTCATGGGACTCTGGTCCTTGTTGGTGTACGCGCCAATCGCCCACATGGTTTGGGAACCCACGGGTTGGCTGAATCTCGCGGGAGTCCTGGACTACGCCGGCGGCACCGTCGTCCACATCAATGCAGGCATTGCGGGCCTCGCCAGCTGTTTGGTGCTCGGCAAGCGCCTGGGCTACGGCCGAGAGGCGATGCCGCCGCACAATTTGACTTTGACGCTGATGGGCGCTTCGCTGCTGTGGGTGGGTTGGTTTGGGTTCAATGCCGGTTCTGCCGGCGCTGCCGACGGCCGCGCCGGCATGGCGATGCTGGTAACGCAATTGGCGACCGCGGCTGCTGCGCTCGGCTGGATGTTTGCCGAATGGGTCAGCAAGGGCAAGCCCAGCGTACTTGGCATCGCATCCGGCGCCGTCGCAGGTCTGGTGGCCATCACACCCGCTTCGGGTTTCGTCGGTCCCACTCCCGCGGTGATCATCGGCATCGCAGCCGGGGTGCTGTGCTTCATCGGCGCAACCTCGCTGAAACACGCGCTGGGATATGACGACTCGCTGGACGCGTTCGGCGTACATGGCATCGGCGGCATCATCGGCGCGTTGCTCACCGGGGTGTTCGTCAGCAAAGAGATCAGCGGCGTGGACGGTTCGGTGCTCGCGCAGCTCAAAGGCGTCGCATTTACCGTCGTTTATGGCTTTGTTGCGAGCTTCGTCATCTTGAAAATCGTCGATATGACCATTGGCCTCCGCGTCACCGAGGAACAGGAACGCGAAGGCTTGGATATTTCCTTGCACGGAGAAAGCATCGAGTAGCTAAACGCGCGCACGCGATAGGGGTAAACTTGGCATCCAGCAGAGGAGCTTAAAGTTGCCCGTCATCGACATATTGATCATTGCGTTGATCGTGGTGGCGCTGTCTGGTTTGCGCATCGCTCAGGAATACGAGCGCGGAGTGGTATTCAGACTGGGACGCTACAAAGGGCTGCGGGGACCCGGCTTGTATTGGATCGTTCCATTGGGCGTGGAACGCGCAGTGCGGATCGACATCCGCACGCGCACCGTTTCGGCAGAGCAGCAGGAAACCATCACCCGCGATAGCGTAACGATCAAAGTCAACGCCGTGCTCTGGTATCGGATCGTCGATGCGGCCAAAGCGGTCATCGAGGTGGCCGACGCACCGGCGGCCGTGTATCAGCTGGCCCTGACCGGGCTGCGCAACATCATCGGCCAGCACGATTTGGATGAAATCCTGCAGGAACGCAACAAGATCAATACCCTGTTGGGGGACAATATTTCCGGAGCCACTGCGGCGTGGGGCTTGCAGGTGCAGCGCTTCGAGATGAAGGATGTGGAACTGCCCAAGGCCATGCAGCAGGTGATGGCCATGCAGGCCGAAGCCATCCGCGAAAAGCGCGCGCGCATCATCAAGGCCGAGGCCGAACTGGAGGCTTCCGTGAAGCTATCGGCCGCCGCCGCGCAGATCACCGCAAATCCTGCCGCGCTCGAACTGCGGCGCATGCAGATGATTTCCGAAGTGGGCGCCGAGAACAACAGCACCACGGTACTGATGATCCCGTCGGATTTTGTGTCGCTGGCGCACAGTTTCAATGAATACGTTACGCGCTTGACTGCCAAAACCGGAGACAGGCCATGAGCAGACTTCTCGCGATTTTCTCGTTGGCCAGCGTGATTTCGCTTGCGACGGCAGCGGCGGCGACCGATATCCCCGCCGCGCCCGCCGCGCCCGCCGCGCCCGCCGCGCCCGCCGCGCCCGCCGCGCCCGCCGCGCCCGCCGCGCCCGCCGCGCCCGCCGCGCCTGCAGCGCCCGTTGCACCCCCCGCACCCCCGGCGCCCGCCGCAGCGATCGTACCCGCAGCCAATCAGGCCCCGCCTGAAGGGCAGATCCCATTCGCCAACAAGGGCGGCATATGGAATTGGCAAGTGATCGACAACAAGACCGTGCTCATCGAGTCCCGAGCTCGCAAGTGGTACAAAGCCACGCTGTTCGGCAATTGCATCAACTTGGCATTTGCCCAAAACATGGCATTCATACCGAACTCGAACGGTACATTCGACAAGTTCAGCTCGATTCGAACACGCGGTCAGCGCTGCCCTTTGGTATCACTGGTTGAGGTTCCGGCACCACCGAAGAAATCCAACGCGAAAAAAGCCGACCCCGCAGCAGCGCCGGCGCCGGCCGCACCATCTGCCTCGGGAACGGGATCGGCCTAGCCTGCGGCAGACCGTCGGCATTTGGCGACAGCCCCATAGCCGGAATTTTTACAGCGGGGGGTTTCGTGAGCGAGGTCTCACTTCGGAACCGATTATGCCAGGTAGTCTGCGCCTGCCTGTCCGCACTCTTAAGCCCACGGAGACACCTTAAATGAGCAACCCCTATAACAGCGCGACCGAGCGAGCGTCGATCCTAGGTCCCACACTCTTTTTTAAAGGCGACTTGAGCGCTGAGGAAGATCTGCTGATTCAGGGTCGGGTCGAAGGCTCGATCACGCATACCCAGCGCCTGACCGTGGGTCCCCAGGGAACTGTCAAGGCCAATATCAAGGCGCAGCTCATTATTGTCGAGGGCACGGTGGACGGCGACTTGGAGGCCGAGAAATCGGTGTTCGTCAAAGAAACGGCAAAGGTTTGCGGCAACATTTTTGCGCCCACGGTCAGCATCATTGAAGGCGCCAATTTCAGCGGCAGCATCGATATGAACGGGAAAAAGGCCGCCCAACAGTCTGGTACGGTGGGACGGCAGCACGATTCCAACAGGCCGCCCAAGGCCTCCGGCGGCGCCGCCTGACAATGTCGTGGTTTATTAAAAAACCTCTCGAGGGAGATGATCTCATGATGAATTCCAACTCAAGCCGCCCCGGCGCACCCGAACCCTCAGTAACGCGCCCGGAGCCCCGCGAGCCGCGCCTCGAGCCGCGATCGCCGGCGCCGCGTGCGGCCGAGCCGCTGCGTTCACCCGAGGTCAGGCAGCCGGAAGGGGCACCGCGAGTATCCGTGTTGGGTCCCACCTTGAAATTCCGCGGCGAATTGTCGGCGCAGGAGGACTTGATCGTTCAGGGCAGCGTGGAAGGGTCCATCACCCATACGCAGAGCCTCACGGTCGGCACCGACGGCACCATGAAGGGCGATATTCGCGCCCGCATCATTGTCATCGACGGCAAGGTGGAGGGCGACCTTTACGCCACAGAGTCGGTCAATATCCGGGCCACCGCCAAGGTCAAGGGCAATGTGTTTGCGCCGCGCGTCGGCATCAGCGAAGGGGCGTTTTTCCAGGGCCAGATCGAGATGCAGCCCTCGGGTGCGGCGGTCCAGGAGCACAGCGCGCGCTTGCGTCAGGCCGCAATGGCTGCGCCGGCGCCCCTGGAGCCGGTCGCAGTTGATCATATGCTGGGCGGGACCTAACGCCGGACGCCAAAATCAGGGCACAAATAATTCGGGATCGACCCAGGTGTGGTTCAGACTTAAGCCCCAATGCAGGTGCGGCCCGGTCGCGCGACCCGTCATACCCACGGCACCGATGGTCGCCCCCGCGGCAACGTGTTGTCCGGGCTTCACGTCGATGGCGCTCAAGTGGCAATACATGCTGATCAGCCCGCGGCCATGGTCGACAAACACGGTATTGCCATTGAAATAAAACTCGCCGGCATCGATGACGGTTCCGGCAATCGGTACCCGTACCGGAGTACCTGCCGGCGCGGCGATGTCCATACCGCTGTGGGGCCTGCGCGATTCACCATTGAACACGCGCCGCAGCCCGAATGAACTACTGCGAATTCCCGGCACCGGCTGCGCCAATCGCAGCGACTCCGGTTGCTCGTCGATCCAGTGGCGCAGCGCATCGTCGATGATCACGATCTCGCGATTGATGCGTTCCAGATCCGCGGGCGCGGGGTTCACCTGTGCCGGCGGCACTTGGAGCGATTGCGTGGCGTAGCGTTTGTCACGCACCATGAAATCGATTTCCTGCCTGCCGCCGCTGCCGTGAACGATGACATGGCGAATTGCCAGCGGCGCCGATAGCGGTATGCCGATGACCGCCACCCAGCTCGCGCCGTCCTGAACCACCATGGCGCGTTGCCCGTCAACATCCACGGTGGGCATGGCGCTGCCGTGATCTTCAAGGCGGATGAGTTTCACACCGCCCGGCACCGTGGCTTCGCGCGGCAGCGCATACGATAGGGCGAGGGCGGGACTTAAGGTGAGCAAAACCGCGGCGGCTCGAATCAAGAAGACCCCTCCACTTTGGCGCGAATTCTTCCCTGGCTTAGGCGCGCCTCAATGATGGTTCCTGCCGTCGCGTTCTTGGCGTCGCGCAATATATCGCCGCCTTCGAGGCTGACAATGGCATAGCCTCGATCCAAGGTGGCGAGCGGGCTCACGGCATTCAAGGTGCGCACCAGCGGCGCGAGCCGTTCGCGCGCGCGATTCAATTGCTTGAGGCCAGCCGCGCGCAGCCTGGCAAACAAGGCAGCATGCCGGGCGGCAGTGCCCTGCAGCCGCGCAGCGGGACTCAATTGCCACAGCCGGCTGACGGAAAGCCTAAGCGCCGAGCGGCGATCGGCCAGTATCTGGCGCAGCGCCCGCAACAAGCGCTGTTCCAATTCATCCAGACGTTGCCCTTGCTGCGCAAGCCGCGCTTCGGGGCTGACCAGCTCCGCACGTGCGATGAGCCATCGCAGCCGCTCGCGATGCGCAGCGATTCTTTGGCGCAGCGCGCGCTGCAAGCGTTCGCCCAAGCGGCGCAAAGATGCGGCCCATTCTTCGGCGTCGGGCGCCACGATTTCCGCCGCGGCGGAAGGCGTTGCGGCACGCACATCGGCGGCGAAATCGGCGATGCTGAAGTCGATCTCATGACCAATGCCGCTGACCACCGGAATGGGACAGGCGGCGATCGCATGGGCCAGCGCCTCGTCGTTGAAGGCCCACAAATCCTCGAGCGAGCCGCCGCCGCGCGCCAAAATAAGAACATCGCATTCCGCCCGTCGGCCCGCCAGCTTCAAGGCGGCGACGATCTCGGTCGCGGCCGCGGCACCCTGCACAGCGACCGGATAGAGCAATACGGGAATGGCGGCGAAGCGCCGCGCCAGCACATGCAGGATGTCGTGAATCGCGGCGCCGCTGGGCGATGTGATCACGCCGATTCGCTTTGGCAGCGCCGGCAACGGCCGTTTGCGCTCCGGCGCGAACAACCCTTCCGCCGCGAGCTTCGCCGCCAATTCGTCGAATTGGCGCTTTAAAGCGCCGAGCCCGGCATCCTCCATATGATCGATGACCAGCTGGTACTCACCGCGCGGCTCGTAGAGCCCGATGCGCGCCCGCACCAATACTTTCTGTCCATCCCGCGGCGCAAAGCCTAATAGCATGTTCCGCTGCCGGAACATGCAGCAGCGCACCTGCGCACCAGCGTCTTTCAGGGAGAAATACCAGTGTCCGGAGCTGGGCCTGGCGAAATTGGAGATTTCCGCTTCCAGCCACAGGCTGCCGAAACCGCGTTCCAACAGCACTCGAACCTCGCGATTGAGGCGCGAAACACTATAAATATCGCGATTCGGACGCACACCGGGGGAGCTGCTGCCGACCATTTCCATATGAAGCATGATACTGCGGTTTACCGCGCAGCACGCGCAAGGTACAATGCGCCGCCTCTTATATAAACCTGTGAACGCACCCCCTATGCGTATTCTTGAAGAGGCACTCACTTTCGATGACGTGTTGCTGGTGCCGGCATATTCCGAGGTTTTGCCGCGCGATGTGTCATTGGCGAGTCAATTAACCCGTGAAATTCGCGTCAATCTGCCGGTCGTGTCTGCCGCCATGGATACCGTGACCGAGGCGCGTCTGGCGATCACCATCGCCCAAGAAGGCGGGATCGGCATCATTCACAAGAATATGTCGATCGACAATCAGGCGCGCCAAGTTGATCGCGTCAAGAAGTTCGAGAGCGGCGTGATCAGCGATCCGATCACCGTGAATCCGGACATGACGATTCGCCAGGTCATCGAACTGACGCGCGCCAAGAACATATCCGGAGTACCGGTGGTGCTCGGCACCAAAGTGGTTGGCATCGTCACCCACCGCGACCTGCGTTTCGAAACAAAGCTGGATGCGCCGGTATCGTCGGTGATGACGCCCAAAGAGCGTTTGATCACCGTGCGCGAAAACGCTCCCAAGGAGCAAGTCCTGGCCTTGTTGCACAAGCATCGAATTGAAAAGGTATTGGTGGTTGCCGGCGATCATGAGCTGAAGGGCATGATCACGGTCAAGGATTTTCAAAAGGCCACGGAATTTCCCAACGCCTGCAAGGACAGTGTTGGCAGTCTGCGCGTCGGCGCCGCGGTCGGTACTTCACCGGATACGCTGGATCGGGTCGGCGCACTGCGCGATGCGGGCGTCGACGTCGTGGTCGTCGATACCTCGCACGGCCATTCGCGCGGCGTGCTGGATATGGTGTCGAAGATAAAATCGAAATATCCGGACATTCAAGTGATCGGCGGCAATATCGTCACGGCCGAGGCGGCCCTCGATCTGGTCAAGCACGGCGCAGATGCGGTCAAGGTGGGTATCGGGCCCGGCTCGATCTGCACCACGCGCGTCATCGCCGGCGTCGGCGTGCCGCAGATCAGCGCAATTTCCCGAGTGGCCATTGCGCTCGAGGGAACGGGTGTTCCCGTGATCGGCGATGGCGGCATTCGCTACTCCGGCGACATCGCCAAGGCGCTGGCGGCCGGCGCGCACTGCGTCATGATCGGCGGCATGTTCGCCGGTACCGAAGAGTCCCCAGGAGATGTGGAACTCTATCAAGGCGGCTCCTACAAGGCGTATCGCGGCATGGGATCGTTGGGAGCCATGGCACAGGCGCATGGTTCCAGCGACCGCTACTTCCAGGACACCACCTCGGAACTCGAAAAACTCGTGCCCGAGGGGATTGAAGGCCGGGTCGCCTACAAGGGCAGTTTGGTGGCAATCATCCACCAGCTCTCAGGTGGCCTGCGCGCCGCGATGGGCTACACCGGCAGTAGCAGCATCGAAGAGATGCGCACCCGGCCGCAGTTCGTGCGCATTACCAATGCCGGCGTTCGCGAGAGTCACGTTCACGATGTGACCATCACCAAAGAAGCGCCCAACTATCGGATCGGTTGATGCCCGACATTCACGCGGACCGGGTTTTGATTCTCGATTTCGGTGCTCAGTACACGCAGTTGATTGCCCGGCGGGTCCGCGAGCTCGGCGTGTATTCCGAAATCTACGCCTGCGATGCCAGCGCCGCGGAGATCAAGAGCTTCGCGCCGAAAGCGGTAATCCTCTCCGGCGGTCCCGAATCCGTTTACGACGTCAAGGGACCCGAAGCGCCTGCCGAGGTTTACTCAATGGGAGTGCCGGTGCTCGGCATTTGCTACGGCATGCAGACCATGGCCGCGCAACTCGGCGGCCAGGTCGAGATGTCATCGCATCGAGAGTTCGGCGCCGCCCAGATAAGACCGACCGCGGACTCGCGTCTGCTCGATGGGCTCGAGGATAACCGCGACGCCCAGAATCGACGCGTGCTCGACGTCTGGATGAGCCATGGGGATCGGGTCGTGGCGGTACCGCCGGGATTTCACGTCATTGCGCAAAGCGACAACGCGCCGCTCGCGGCCATGGCCGATGAATCGCGGCACTTTTACGGCGTACAGTTTCATCCGGAGGTCACCCATACCCTGCAGGGAGGCGAGATTTTAAGGCGCTTCGTGCGCGAGATCGCCGGCTGTGCCGCAAGCTGGGCCACGCGCAGCATCATCGACGACAGCGTGGCGCGCGTACGCGCGCAAGTGGCAAGCGACCGCGTGCTGCTGGGGCTGTCGGGAGGCGTCGACTCTTCGGTACTCGCCGCGCTATTGCATCGGGCCATCGGTGCGCAGCTCACCTGCGTATTCGTCGATCATGGATTGCTGCGCTTGGGCGAGGGCGATCAGGTGATGGCGACGTTCGCGGAACACATGGGCGTGCGCGTGATTCGCGTCGACGCCGAGCAGCGCTTTTTGGCCGCACTGGCCGGCGAAATCGATCCTGAAAAGAAGCGCAAGATCATTGGCCGGATGTTTGTCGAAGTATTCGACGAAGAAGCGGCAAAGCTGAAGGATGTCAAATGGCTGGCGCAGGGCACGATATATCCGGATGTCATTGAATCGGCGGGCGCCAAGACCGGCAAGGCGCATGTGATCAAGTCGCACCACAACGTGGGCGGATTGCCTCAGCACATGAAGCTCAAGCTGCTTGAGCCGCTGCGTGAATTGTTCAAGGACGAAGTTCGAAAACTGGGATTGGAGCTGGGACTGCCCACCGAGATGGTGCATCGCCATCCTTTTCCCGGACCGGGGTTGGGGGTGCGCATTTTGGGCGAGGTGCAGAAGGCTCATGCGGATCTTTTGCGCCGCGCCGATGCCATATTCATCGAAGAACTGCGCCGGCACGACCTGTATGACAAGGTCAGCCAGGCCTTCGCGGTATTTCTACCGGTGCGCTCCGTGGGAGTGATGGGCGATGGACGCCGCTACGACCATGTGATCGCGCTGCGCGCGGTGGAGACCATCGACTTCATGACGGCGCGCTGGGCGCGCCTGCCGTACGATTTTCTCGATCGAGTCGCGCATCGGGTGATCAACGAAGTGTCGGGGATATCTCGCGTGGTATACGACGTATCAGGCAAACCGCCGGCGACGATCGAGTGGGAATAGATATTTTCCCTAGCAGTTGCCGTATGGATTGAAACCGGTGCCGCCAAGAACCCGTCAGCGCTGCCGAAGAATTGGATCAACCTCAGAGGCTACGAAACGCTACGCCCATTCGCGTCGACAAGGCATCAAGATTCTTGTCGACCGTCCACAGCAACGTGTCCGAAGTGAGAAGCACGGAGGCAAGTAGAGACATATCGACAGCCCCGCAGCCCAAATCCTGAAGCTGCTCTCGCTCGACCAGTTCGAGCGTCTCTGCGGTTGTCGCGACAACGGATTGCTGTAGCTTCTTCAGATCGCCGAGGGTACGCTCACGCGGGGCCGGGGGCGTCCCGCAGGCGAGTTCCAACAGGATCAGCGGATGACACAACACCTGGTCGGTCGCCAACAGTGACTGAAGTAAGCGGTTGGATTTGCGGAAATGTGCAACCCAGACCGACGAATCCGCGAGCACGGCGGCCAAGGGCTGGGAACCCTATGCGGGACGTCGACGTGGAACCATCCTCATCTTCGGTGCTTGGCCGCCGAGCGCGGATAGTCGCTTCGCCGCCTGCACACGAACGAACACCTTCATCGCTTCGCGAAACAGATCGGCCTTGTCCATTCCGGGATCGGCCAGGTCCAGCGCTCGCTGATAGAGTTCATCGTCAACGGTGATCGTGGTTCTCAAGAGCAGCCCTCTAGTGCATCAAATATGGTGCATATTAGCATCAATTGGTGCATTGACCGGTATGAAATTTCTGCTGCAAGCGTCTCGATTCGCGTGATCTTAACCGATTCCCGCTGCCCGACCCGCTCAGGGGATGTCGATGAAGGCCGGGCCGGGGTCGCGGGCTTTACCAAATGGCGAAGACTTCATTTGCCACCGGTTGAACCGTTCCCGGGCAAGCCGGTCCCTTTGGCGGTAGAGAGACCGGATTTCGACGCCAACTACGCAACCTTAAACTCCGTCCGAATGTTGGGCGGCTCTTGCGCGGCAACTGGCAGAGGGGTCCAAGAGCGCTCATTTCGATCTGGAAATGCCCGTCGATCTCGCGCGGCTGTCGGAGCCCACGACGGTTGAATCATTGCGCAGACTTATCGTGATCGATGAGGTGCAGCGCCATCCCGTACCTTCAATTGATTACGAGTGCCGGAACAATCGGGCCAGCGTGACCTTTTCGTAGGACAATTCCGACACCAAGCCCGTGCGTTCGACGCATCCCGCCCACGCGCGCAATGATCCAATGTGTTTCACGAAAGTGCACTGCAACGTCAATTGTGGTGCACCAAACTTTTTAATTTCTGCGAGTGTCAAATGCTTTTTAGCGCCGATTCAGCTCCACCGTGTTGCGGTGCTCGGGTCGCGCGAAAATAGTAGAAGCCACTTTGTTCGGGCTTGTTTTATAGGGCCACAAGCATGCTGCTGAGATCTTGAGGATGATGTGCGGAACGCCAGAATCGAGTAGATCCGACGCTGAATTGCGCACTGCGTTGTCGGGTATCAGCGACGGTATTTGGGTGGCATGCCGCTTGCTACTATCGTTTCATAGCAATGACGCGTCGTGGATAACTCACGTGTCTCTGGATGTTTGCATGCGGGGTTATCGAATATGAAAGGATTTCGTTTTCTGTTGGTTTGTCTGTGCGTTGCCGTACAGTCGAACGCGCACAGTGCAATAAATTCCGATGCGCAGACCCAACAAGCCGTAGGATCAAGCGCTATCAATTCGACAACTTCGACCACGGCGGACGTTGCCGCTCAAGCCGCGCCGTTGCCCAGCAAGATTCAGCACAAGCCAGTAGCCCATGCGCGTCTCTCCAAAATCAAGCGTGGCGTAGTGAAGGAGATAAACGCCACTACTGCTTTTGTGCAACAGCAAGCCGTCAAAACCGAGACCTCTGATGGTCGGTTGATCGCGCTGGTGCTTATTGGCTTGGTCGTTCTGCAGTTGCGGCGTAAGCACAAGTCATTGCCGCAAAGACGGATTGTTCCTTATGGCTAATCCTCGAGGGTTACCAATAGCCAAGCATTTTGCGAATTGATTCACATCATGTTCTCGTGCAGTCCGCCTCGAAATAACCTGGCGTCCGTGATCTTTATGTAATGGTGAATGGATGCTCTTTGACACGCTACCCACCGGCATCGTTCGCACGCGATCGAAACCTCAATCGCAGGATGTAACCTCATTTGATTCCGGCGCAGTGTTTCTGGTCAAGGCGCTATTTTATCCGGTGACAGCGGTCGCGTTCCTCGGGTTGTGCTTGTGGTTGGGAAAGCGTCCGTTTACCGGTTCTTACTTTCTGATTGCGGTGCTTACCTTTGCCGGCGCGGCAGAATTGCTCGGCGACTCGCGTGTGGATCATGACGCGGCGGAGATTCTGCAGGAGTTGCGCTGGTTGTTGGACATTGTCGTGCGCTGGTGCGCTGTTGGTGTTTGTGTGGCGCTGGTGTTGTACCTTTCCGGCTTGCGCGTGTCGCCGACAGATGACGTTTTGGTCGTATGGTTTGTCTTCACGCCGATCTTATTGTGGAGCGGCACCATCGGCATGCGGCAGGTTCTGCTGTATGTGGGCGTCAAGCAGGAGCCGCGCCGCGCAATCATCATTGGTGCCAATCAACAAGGTCTTCTGTTGGCGAAGAGAATCCTGGAACAACCCCTGATGCGTATCAAGCTGCTGGGGTTCTTTGAAGATCGGCCCGCAGGCATTCTGCCGCAGCGTGGGCAGTCCTGGCTGGGCCGGCTGGATGACGCCCCGTATTTCGTGAGCAAGTACGGTGTGAACGTGGTCTACGTGACACTGCCAATTTCACAGCGTCCCGGCCTGTCGAAATTGATGCAGGGGCTGCGGGACACCGTAGCGTCGGTCTACTTTGTTCCGGACCTGCACTCGTTGAACAACATCCAGGCGCGCGTCGATGTGCTGTACGGCATGCCCATGTTTGCGGTCTATGAGTCACCGTTCTTTGGCGTGCGATCGATGACCAAGCGCGCCTGCGACATCGCATTGTCCCTGCTGATTCTGCTTTTTGTGTGGCCGGTTCTGGTGGCGGTCGCCATCGGGGTCAAGCGCACCTCCAAGGGCCCCGCAATATTCAAACAACTTCGTTACGGTCTGGATGGCCGCGAGATCTTGGTTTACAAGTTCAGATCCATGACCGTTACCGAAGACGGTGCTTCCAACTACACGCAGGTATCTCGTAACGATAATCGTGTGACACCGTTAGGCGCGTTCATTCGGCGGACCTCCTTGGATGAGCTGCCGCAGCTGATCAATGTACTCCTGGGGAGTATGAGTCTGGTCGGCCCGCGCCCCCATGCCATAGCGGTGAACGAGCATTATCGCAGCCTGATTCCCAGCTATATGTTCCGGCACAAGGTCAAACCCGGCATTACCGGTTGGGCCCAGGTCAACGGCTATCGCGGTGGGGATGATCTGCACACAATGAGAAAGCGAATAGAGTTTGACCTTGAGTACTTGGAGAATTGGTCCATGTGGTTCGATATAAAAATCCTGCTTCGAACATTCGCGCTGCTCTGGAGCAATCACGATGCGTTCTAGCCATTGGGCAAATGGGCAAGCTGAGCGGATCGCCCAGGCAGTCGTCTTGATAGTCGCGACAGGGCTGATGTGCTTCACGAAAGCAGCTGCTGCTAAACCCGAGGACTATCGACTCGGCGCAGGGGATTTAATCAGGGTTATGGTGTTCGACCACGAAGAGTTGAGTGTCGATGCGCGCATTAGTCAGACCGGCAACATCACCTTCCCGTTGATCGGGCAATTGCGCGTAGCCGGATTGTCGACCCGGGAAACCGAATTGCTTCTGGCGCGATCCTTGATTGATGGCGGCTTCGTGAAGCAGCCGCATATCTCAGTGCTCGTTTCCGAATATCAGAGCCAGAAGGTGGCCGTCATGGGCCAAGTAGCCAAGCCGGGGCAATACCCGCTCGATGCGTCCAAAAGAGTTATGGACATGCTGGCAATCGCCGGTGGAGTGCTCAACGAGACCGCTGCGGAGGATGTGACATTGGTGCGCGCCGACAGCAGCCGCGTCGTCATTGATCTGAAGAAACTCTTTGACGGCGATCCGGCGCTGAATCTCGCGGTGCAAGACGGCGACACCGTGTTCGTGGCACATGCGCCGCAGTTCTACATCTATGGGCAGGTGCAGCATCCGGGCCAATACCGTCTTCTGCGCCATACCACGATCTCGCAGGCCATTTCCATCGGCGGCGGCCTAACGCAGCGCGGCACGCAGCGCGGCGCGATCGTCAAACGTGTGGACGCACATGGCAAGGAACATAAGTATTCGGTAAAGGATGAGGATGTATTGCAGCCAGATGATGTGCTGCTGATCAAGGCAAGTTTGTTCTGAAACTCACGCGGGCCAATTTATGACCTTATCACAATTGCTGCGGATTCTTTGGGTACATAGGAGCATGGCGCTGTCCATCATGGTGCTCATGCTGGCGATTGCGGTCGCGGCAAGCTTGCTATTGCCGAAAAAATATACCGGCGAGTCCGCTGTTGTAGTCGATGCGCGCAGCATCGATCCATTGGCGCAACAAGGGACCATGACGACGCAGCTGGCGTCAACCTACGTTTCGACCCAAGTCGACGTGATCGCGAGCCACAACGTCGCGCTAAAGGTGGTCGATCGAATGAAACTGGCGACCGATCCGGAAATTATGGAAAAATTTCAAGCCAAGACCGGAGGGGTGGGCTCGATACGCGACTGGGCGGCCGAGGAAATCCTCAAAACCCTCACCGTAAAGCCGTCGCGCGATAGCAACGTGATTTTCATTGCATTCACCAACAAGTCGCCGCAAGCAGCGGCTGACTTCGCGAACGCGTTTGCCGAGGACTATATACAGGCCAGTCTTGAGCTCACGGTCGATCCGGCACGTCGGCAATCGGGCTGGTTTGAGCAGCAGGTGAACGATCTTCGAGTGGCGCTGGAAACTGCGCAACGCAAGCTATCCGCCTACCAGGGCGCACACGGAGTGATCGGCGCTGATCCCGATGGAAATAAACTGGATGTCGAGACCGCCCGGCTGACCGAACTGTCCAATCGTTTCGTCGATGCGCAGGCCGCCATGTACGACGCGGAGACGCGGCAGCGGCAAATGGAGGAGGCGCGCGCAAAAGGCCTTTCCGACGAATCGGTGACGGTGCAGCAAAATCCGCTGCTGCAGAATCTCAAGACCGAACTTGCGCGCGCCTCGGCAAAGTTTGCCGATACGTCGCAGCGCTACGACCACAATCATCCTCAATACATCAGCGCACAGGCGGAGCTTGAATCGCTGCGCAGCAAGGTGGCCTCCGAAGTGAACAACGCCATAGGGTCGGTGGCGAGGGAAGCGAGAGTCGCCAGGCAAAACATGACGGATTTGCAACGCACCATGGAGCAACAACGCAAGCGCATTCTCGACCTGCAGCACAGCCAGGACGAATATTCAGTGCTAAAGCGCGACGAAGAGAGCGCCCGAACCGCATACGACTCCGCCATGCAGCGCGGCAGCCAGACTCGACTGGAAAGCAGGCTCAATAACACCAACACTGCAATTCTGAATGTTGCATTCCCGCCGATGAAACCGTCATCGCCGCGCCTGCTTCTCAATCTTGCTTTAGCTTTCGTCATGGGTGTCATGCTCGCCGTCGGTGCAAGCTTGGCCAAGGAGCGATTCGATCAGCGCATCCACTCGCGCGACGACTTGCTTGAAGGAGCGGATATCGACGTACTCGCCGAACTGCCGCGCGCGCGCGTTTCGATGCGGCGACACCGGCGTTCGCACCGCTCAAGAACCAATGACAAGACACCGCGGATAGAGCCCGCATAGTGGAGACACCCGAGTGACGCCATCAAAATTTGCGAAACAGCGCGCGGCGATCCCGCCGAGTCAGGTTGACGCGCGACTTGGCGAGCTATTGCGCGAGGACGGCACGCTCACCGAGCAGGACATCAAGGAAATATTGGCAGTACAGCGGGACTGCGGCGAACGCTTTGGCGAGGTGGCATCACGCCTGGGGTTGGTGCGAGAACAGGATGTCAGGCGCGCGCTTGCCCGGCAAGCCATCTTTCCGTTGGTGGTTCCGGGCGAATCGGATCTGAGTCCCCTCTTAGTCGCGGCCTATCAGCCCAATAGCAAGCGTGCCGAGGAACTGCGGACCGTGCGCAGCAAACTTGTGCTGCGTTGGCTGGACCGCGGCAAAAAAACGCTGGCGGTCATCGAGGCCAATCCGAACAACGGCTGCAACGTGCTGGCAGCAAATCTGGCCGTGACATTTGCGCAGCTCGGCGAGCGTACCCTGCTTATCGATGCCAACCTGCGCGCGCCGGTACAGCACAGGCTTTTCGGGCTGCAACCCCGGTTTGGGTTGGTTGACTTCATTCGCGGCCGGGAAAGCCTCGAGAACTCAATTACGCACGTGCCGAATTTCAGCTGTCTGTCGGTGATGTGCGCCGGTGCGCCGCCGCCGAATCCACAGGAAATGCTCGGGCGCGTGTCATTCGGCTATCTGATGGAGAGTGCGCCCACCAAATACGACGTCGTCATCGTCGATACACCGCCGTTTCTCCAGTGCGCCGATGCGCACCTCGTCGCGGCGCGCGCGCGCGGCGCCGTCATTGCGACCAAACGTCACGATGCCCGGCTGGCTGACATATTGCGCGTCAAGGCGCAACTGGAGTCGGACGAAGTCGTGTTGCTCGGCGCTGTGATCGATGAGTAATGCTATCGTGGCGCCGGCGGTTGCGAACGGCGCTTCAACCGGCGACACAAAGTCGACGGTGAGCGCGGCGCGTTTCGCTCTACTGGCGACGCCGCTCGTCGGCGCCACGTTTCTGTCGAAGTTTGCGTTCCCGCCTTTTGGCGCACAGGGAATCGGCATCTCTGTTTTCTTGGTGCTGGCGGCGCTGATGATCGGCTTATACGCCGATTGCGTGCGTATCGATTCGCGGCGATTGACGCTATTCGCCTTGATGATCTGCTGTCTGGGTCTGATGCAGATATTTCAGCCGGATGCGTTTTCTCCCACGTCGTTACTTCTGCTCGTGGCGGTGCATCTGCCCTATGTTTTTACGGTGCCGCAAAGCAACGACGGTGAGCGTATCATCAAGTTTTTTATTCAAATTGTTACCGTCTTCGCATTACTTGGAATCGCCCAGTACGGTCTGGAGTTCTTCGTCAATGTGCGTTATCTATTTCCGATTGAGAATTTTGTCCCCGACACCTTTATTGTGCAGAATTTCAACCATCAGGCGGTAATGGCGTACGGATCACACGAATACCGGGCCAATGGCGTCTTTTTATTGGAGCCGTCATTTTTCAGCCAGGTGCTCGCCGTCGCCATAGTCGCGGAACTATGTACTCTGGGTAGATGCAACCAGGCTTGCAATCTTTGGGCTTGCACTGCTTGTTTCGTATTCGGGTACCGGACTTATAGTGTTGGCAATTTGCCTGCCGTTGTGCGTAGTCTCGCAGCGGCGCTGGGGGCTGCTGCTGGTCGGCGTAATTGGATTGATCGCGATAGTTGCGTTGCATGAATTCTTTCACGTTGGGCGTCTGCTTTCGAGAGTTGACGAGTTCACCTCGATACGATCGAGCGGCTACGGCCGCTTCGTCGGCGGGTTCTATCTATTCGACCGACTCCTATGGCCCGATCCGTGGCGCACCTTGTTTGGGTATGGCGCCGGGTCTTTCATTGGCCACACAACTGTGTCGCACGACGGAACCGCCGGCGAAATGGCGCTGTTCAAGATCGTGTTCGAATTCGGTCTGCTCGGCGCTGTGGCGTATTTTGGATTTCTGTTTGCCTGCTTGCTTTATTCTCCGGCGCCGCGACTCTTGACGCTTGCAGTGGGCATTACATATTTACTGAACGGCATATACATACCGTTTGCGCATGGTCTGGCCCTAAGCTTGCTGCTGTGGAACTCGCCGAATGCCCTAGGACGACGTGCGGTGCGGCTGGATGGATGGAATCGCACATGGCCATTCGGCAATTCCCTGGCAACCACGCTGGTCCCTAAGCTGGGGCAACTGAGCGTGGCGACGGCACTGCTCTTTCTTGGAATTGTGTGCTTGCTGGTCGCCTGCCATCCGTTCGTTACCTATCCATGGTCCTTGCTCATCCTGCAGGCACTGCAGCCCGCAAAGCGGGCTCGCGCTGCCGACACTGCCGAAGTTCCGTTGAATTGCGCAATTTGCGTTTGCGCCTATAACGAGGAGCGCGTCATTGCGCGCAAAGTCGAGAATCTGTTGGCGCTGCGCGCGCGCGAACCGGATCTCGAGATTCTCGTCTATGTGGATGGTTCTGACGATCGCACCGCGGAAATCTTGCAAAAGTACGAATCCCAAATCGACCTGCATATCGGTTTGGAACGTCGGGGCAAGACTTACGGCATGAACCTTCTGGCGTCCAAGGCGCGGGCGCCGATACTTATATTCACCGACGCGAACGTATCAATGGATTTGGGTTGCGTTGGCGCTTTCCGACGCCATTTCGCAGACCCCGAAATCGGTTGCGTTTGCGGCAACCTCGTTTATACCAATGATGGTGCGTCGGCAACCGCTGCATCGGGATCGGTTTACTGGCGATTCGAGGAAGCCATCAAGAAGCTGGAGATGGAAAGCGGCTCCATGATGGGAGCGGACGGATCGCTGTTCGCAATCCGACGCGCGCTGCACAAGCCGCCGCCGGAACATATCATCGACGACATGTATGTCTCGCTGATGATTTTGTGCAGCGGCTACCGGGTTATTCAGGCCAGCGACGCATTGGCCTTTGAGGAATCGGTGGTATCGGCGCGTGAAGAATTCAAGCGCAAGACACGCATCGCGTGCCAGGCGTTCAACGTACACCGGTTGCTCTGGCCGCAGTTGCGCAAGCTTGATGGAATCACGCTCTACAAATACGTGTCGCACAAACTGATCCGCTGGTTCACGATCTATTTGTTGGCATTGGCCGCGATTTCGTTTATGGCCGCATTGATCATTGCGGGACACGCTCGAATAGCCGTCGTGTTGATAGTTTGTACCGCGGCCGCGCTGCTGCTTGGCTGTATCTCGTCGATGAAACCTTTTGCGCAGCTGACCGGGGTGATTGCCGCGTTTACGGGCACCGGGTTGGGTGTTTGGCGCTCGTTGCGCGGAGAACGCTATCAGACATGGACTCCTGCCGCGTCGATCCGAAAATGACCCCGCCAGCCTCCATCTCCGAAGGCAATACAATGCGATGCCTGTGGATCTCACGCTATTTTCCGTTTCCCTCGGACGACGGCGCAAAGGTTTATTCGGCAAATCTTGCGCAGTCTCTGGCCGACTGCGGCGTGTTTGTTCGTTTCATGGGCTACGGGGACGCGGGCGCGGTGCGGAATGCGCCCGTTAATGTCGATTGGTTGCCAGTACCGGGGAACAAGCGCAACAAAGCGCTCGCGGCATGCAGCAAGTGGCCGATTGCGGCTGCCATCGATGCTACCCGGGCGTACGTCTTGCTGCTCGAGACGCAATTGCGGGAGCGCTGGGACGTGGTAGTGCTGGATGGCTACGGAACAGGGTGGGCGCTGGACCGTTGTCTGGCATATCGTGTAGAAGCGCCCGCACACCGGCCAGTTCTGGTGCACGTATCCCACAATCATGAAGAAATGCTGTGGGGCACGATGGCCCGCGAGGCCTGTGGATCGCCGCTCAAGCGGCTGGCGCTGCGGCGCAACGCAAACAAGGTGCGCGCGCTGGAGCGCCGGATCGTACGCAACATAGATTTGCTGACAACGATTACCGACGAAGACCTACAGTCACTGGGCGCCGGCTTGGACCAGAATCGCTCATTGGCGCTAACGCCTGGGTATACGGGGTGGATCGCGAGCGTGCGGCAAATCACCGCGGCAACACCGCGGCGCGTGATCATCATGGGCTCGTTCCAGTGGATAGTGAAACAAGAAAACCTTGTCCGCTTTGTTGAAACCGCCGACCCGATTTTCAAGAAACAGGAAATCGAGCTGGATATTGTCGGAGATGTTCCACCCGCTTTGCTTGCAATGCTGCAGGGCCGCTGTCGGGCGACACACTTCCACGGATTTGTGAGCGATGCGGCGTCGTTTCTATCGAGCGCGCGCTTGGCGGTCGTTCCCGAGTCCATAGGAGGCGGCTTCAAGCTCAAATTTCTGGATTATATTTTCGGGCGCGTTCCCGTAGCCACGGTTTCGCAGGCTACGGCGGGTCTGTCCGCGGAGCTGCGGGGCGCGATGTTGTCCAGCGACAGTCTTTCGGGTTTGGTCCGGGAGATAGTCTCACATATCGATCGTGTCGATGACTTGAATCGAATGCAGGAGCGTGCCTTCACGATCGCCAAAGCGCAATTCAAATGGAGCACTCGAGGCGAACGGCTTCGACAGGCCGTAGACAAAGTGCGTCAAGCAAACCCCGGCGCAAATGCAGCTTGTAAGGCCCACCGCCCGCCAACGTACAAGCAATCGACCTCACCGTGAGCTGAAGACCATGAAGAAGGGTTTGCGCGTCGCGGTAGTTGGGATCTTGATGGGGATTGGGTCGTGGGCGGTCGCGGCGGTGGATCTGCCTTCCAGGACCGATTTACCTTACACGCCGGATTCGCCCCTTACGACGGATTCCCCGATAACTCGGGATTCCCCAAGTAATATCGATTTGTACGTTGCCGATCAATTTACCTATAACGACAACCTGTACGGACTGCCGTCCTCTACCGATGTTACGGCGGTGGCCGGACCGCTGGCGACCCGCGGGGATAGCTTCAATTCCATTTCATTGGGTGGTGATGGCCGTTGGTTTTCCGACAACCAGGTTTTTGGCCTCAATTTCCGCGCCGATGAGAATCGCTTCACGCATAACGATTCCCTGAATAACGTCTCGGGCAAGGGTAATTTGGAATGGGATTGGCGGCTGCAAACAGATTGGTCGGGACAGGTCGGCGTTAGTTATTACCGTGGCCTGGCCAATTTCGCAAACACGGGTTATTACGCACGCGATGTCGTGCAAAGGGAAGATTATTTCGGCACGCTTCGGTATCAGGTGGGACCGCATTGGGCCATATACGGCGGATTCATCGGCGCGGATACGGGGCAGACCGCGGTCGCCGAGCAGTTGTACGACTTTCACAGCAACGCCGGAAACGCGGGAATCGAGTTCGCGACCTCGTCCGATAACACCATCGCTTTGGACTATCGCTACACCGATGCTACTTTCCCGCAAGACTTCGTTTTCAATGGCGCGCCGTTCAATTCGGACTATAGGGAGGATACGGCGCGCATATTGGTCAAATATGTATTCAGCGCGGCGACAGAGCTCGACGCCAGTGGCGGCTATCTGAAACGGGATTATCCCGTGTCAAATTTTGCAACTTTCTCGGGAGACATCTGGCAGGTGGCGTTGAAATGGACGCCAACTGACAATTTGCAATGGGTTGTTATGGGCTGGCGCCAACTCGCGGCGTACTTGGAAGCGCAGTCGGATTATTATGTGTCTACTGGCGGCAGCATCGCCGCCGTGTGGGCGGCGTCGGACATTTTGGCATTGTCCGTAGGCGCAACGCGAGAGAATCACGACTACATCAATTCGAGCCCCAGCGCCATCGCATTTGCTTCCCGTTACGACAGGTTAAGTACGGAGCAGGCGCGGTTGGTATACAGCCCGACGCATTATCTCACTTTCAAGTTGGCGTATCGTTACGAACAGCGCGAATCCAATCAAGGGCAATTTCAGTACAACGATGGGGTCGCGACTGCGAGCGTGACCTACATGATTAGGCCGTGAAGATTCATCTTCTCGCGCAGATTCATGGAAACTTTGACGATGTAGTGAATCGGTGGGCACGGGATGCTTGCAGACATATGGAGCAATGCGGACGATGATGTCTTCTTTCGTGGGAATCGGCACGGTTCTCGACAACAATTGTCCGCGGCAAGTAACCGCCAGCTGTCAGATACCGCCTCCGGGCAGTCCGCCTTTGAGGTGGTGCAACGGAAAGTGGGCTGGAGTTGATCTATCTAGTGACTTTCGCCCGCTTTGGATTCAACGATGCCCGTATTCTCACATCGTATTTGTTTAGTACCCAGCACAGCGGCAAAAGGGCGCCTACAAACGCGATTCCCGAATATGGCACGTAGTCTTGCACCGACAAACCGGCGAGCTTATGCCATAGAGTTTCAGTAAGAGCAGCAAGCGGTGCATGGATCGCGTACGCTGGATATGAGATTGCGCCAAGAAATGTGAAGATCCTTCTTGTGTGCCCATTCGGCTGAAAATACAATGCCGCATAAACTATTGCCGGAAAGATCGCAGTTACGGAAACGAAATCGAAATACGGTTGCGAAGACGGACCCGGCGAGCACATCAGCAAGGCAGCCATTGTCATCAGCAAAACCCATGCGACTGGCGATCGACCAACGTCGAAGCCTGTAAAGCGATTCGCCGCAAATATTCGGTAGATGAGGACGCCAAAAAAATACGAGTACCCAACCCTGAAGAACGCGAATACGAAACTTTTCTGAGTCCAGCCGAAATCTAAGCTGTGCCGCTGCGACAGGTATTCTCCCGCAGCTAACCCTAGCGCCGAGAAAGCCATTATTAAAAGCAGATTGCGCGAGCTCAGCACCGATATGAAACGACCATAAATGATGTTGACCCAAAGCTCCATAAACAGCGACCATGAAGGACCGTTTAACGGGAAGGTACTGGTACCGGTAAACGACAAGAAATTGGGCAGAAGGAACACAGCTAAAGGAAGCGTCCAGGGCACCCAGTTCGCCTTTTCGTGGTCTGCCCCCAAGGCCAAGGCCAGCACTGACAGCGTCAACCCGAGCGAATAGAGCGGGTACAGGCGCACCAGCCTTATCCATGCAAATGTTTTTGCGGACAGTCCCGCTTTTAGCCGTTGCTCATAGGCGTTTGCGAGAACAACTCCGCTCATTGCGAAAAAGATGTCGACTGCCAGATAACTTTCCTGAAAGCCGAAGTCTCCAAAGAAATGCTTGGTATGCCTCAGTACAACAAGCAGCGCGGCTACGCCCCGCATGCCGTCTAAGGTATGGAAAACTTGCGTGCCTCGGTTCTTGGCTGCGGATGATGTGTCCCCGACATCGGTGCCAGGGATGAGTTCGTAAAATGCTGGTTGCGACACCACCTCAACTCCGTGGTTGCCTGCATGTCGTTGTGGCTTGTAGTCCATTGGTCAGGGGCGAACAACATTGCGAGCTTCGTGCGAAGATCTGAACCGATCTTCATTCAGGCATTCGTAAGCCAGGATGTCAAGGGACCACTTGGAAACTGATAAACCCTGGTTACAAGGCGGCGCACCATAGATCGTTGGGCCGAGCCGCAGCGCTCGGAAATTTCTGGGTAACTCATTCGATGGTCTGCCCGGTCGGTCGATGGCAGGTTCGTCAATGTCGCAGTCGATATCTTGACGCCGGTCTGTATCTGAACGTTCTTTCCAGAAAAGGTCTGTTGTTGCCGCTGTGACCTCGACATTTGGAGATCCGGACAAATCTTCGATATTTCTCCAGCAGCCGCGCCCGCGCGGTCCACAGTTCAGCCGCGGTTCAATACCCCGGAAATCAATCGCTTCTGTCGATAAAAGCTGGGCCAATGTCGGCAATGTGCCCGAATGGGCGGGTTTTTAGCATGCGCCAATTGAAGACTTCTCGCGCCATCCGATCCTTAATCCGAAAAAACAGCCGGCTTGCCCTATCTGACCTCCCCACTTGGGCCAGCCTTTCCCGCTGCAGGTTGCCTATTGCCGAAACACCATAGCGTTCCAACACGGGAAACGGAAATAAGCAATAATTTACGAGCCCATAGTGCCAATAGCGGGACATGACCCAATCAACCGGCATGAAAACCGAATTGCCGGTGCTCAAAAGGGCCCGCGCGCCCGTCCGTGTCAAAAGATACGCCTGAATACCCAGAATGAGACCCCGCACGCGCAACAAATGCGAGTGCGGGGAAAGAAAGCGCGGTATGCAAACATCATGGGGAAATGAGTGAGTACAAAACATTCTGAGGATATGAATATCTTTGCGTGCAAACCCGTGCGCCGTGAGCCGCGCCAATGCGCCCCAGTCAACGACGACATCGTCCTCGAGGACAATCAACTGCTCGCTGTCTGACAGCAAAAACTCTTCCCAGGCTTTGTAGTGGCTTGTGTAAGCTCCGATTTCCCCGATTGTCAGTTCCCTTCCAAAATGGCGGATGGCTTTGCGTGCGTCATATTCCAATGGCGCAGCCAGAGACGTATATCCGTCGACAAATTGCCAAGACACCCCCGATTCTTTCGCGGCCGTCTTGAATTGCGGTCGCCGCGGTGATCCGGGAAGAGAGATCACCTTGATAATGGTCGAAACGGGCATAGCGTGTCCCTAGCTGAGAGATTCACGGGCAAAAATTTCGCGGCGAATTTCAGGCGTCGCCCATCGAAGAGCTGCAAAACGTCGGGCCAGCGAAAACGGGCTGCGCTTTGCGGCCGCCAACACGAAAGAGCGAAGGATTTCTTTCGACTGGCTATGCGAGCCCTCGTGCCCAATGCGATACATAGTCGCGCCCAATTGTTCGCTTCGCCTGCTGGCGGACTGGAATGATGAAGCTGAGTGTACCTGGCACGATAGAAGTCCCGTTGCCAGATCCGTATATTACATCTCGTCCGTGGTTTGCACAGTAGCTGCAGAAACCCGCATGGACATTACTAGCTCATATAACGCCTTGCGCGATGATCCGACGGACAACGCTGTTACGATGGCGAAGCCGATGCCGGCTGACCCAATCATGGCCGCTGCGGCGGCCGTGCTCCAAGACAGACGGGTGGCCAAACAACCTCCGGCCCAGCATCCCAGAGCGGTGCCAGCCATGATGGGCAATGACGGCAACACCGTTCGGAGATGGTCGCGGAAACCGACTGGACCGCGCAACCCCGCAACATATACTCGAATGACAACAACGGCAACGGTGGCAAAGGCATATGCGCCCGCCGCGAAATACAAGCCGAACCTCACCCCGATAAAAACCGCGCTTATGCGAAAGGCTGCCTCGGTCAGACCCAACGTGCGCAATTCACTTGAGCGATTTTGAGTAATAAAAAGATCCGATACAGCATATCCAAAGCCGAGTACACCAACCACCGGCGCCAAGATTGCCAGCAAGTCGCCCGCTTCCCGCCACTTGGCGCCAAGCGCCGCTTCAATGAGTGGGCGCGCCGCGAACAATAGAAACACGGACGCGGGCAACACGGCCAAATTCAGCCTTTGCAGAAAGGCCAGGTAGGTTTCGCGATAAATTGCCGGAAATGGTCTGAGCCTGGCAAGGACGGGAAGAGTGGCCTGTGCCAGCGGCTCGACAAGATTTTTCAAGGGCAGCGACAGGAAAACATTGGCCATATTATATTGACCAAGGCTGGAAACGCTCTGCGTATTGCCGATGAGAATTGGCGTTATGTTGGTGGAAAAGAAGAGTGCGAGAGAATAGGTGGCCGTGTTGGCGCCGAAGCTGACAATAGCTCTCAACTCCTTGATGATCTGGGGCCGCCCCGGGGTCCATCCGCTGTAGACGATGCAGAGCAGCGCGTTGAGGGAATTGTTGAGAACATTTCCCGCCACAATTGCCCAAACGCCAAAGTTCAAAACGGCAAGCAGTAGAGTCAAGGCAAATTGAAAAGAGATAGAAATAGAATCTATCATGGCGATTTCCGCGAAGCGTAAATCGCGGTTTAATAGACCTCGATGCTGCATCGACGCGCCGCTCATGACGAATCCGATCAGCGAAAAGAGTATAATTTTAGCCACCAGAGGCTGATTAAAAAACATCGCAACGAGTGGCGCGGTGACGGCAATAATGGCGGAAATTATTGCCGTGGCTGCCATATTAAACCAAAATAGGAATGTCATTTCCTCGGGATCAATATTGCCCTTGCGCAAAAGAGCGGATCCAAGACCAAATTCCTTGAATATTTCTCCCAGGGTAAATACCAGCACGGTCATCGTGGAAAGGCCGTACGCCGTGGGAGTCAGGAAGTGCGGCATAATGACCGCCGTCAGAAGCCCGATAATGACGGCATAAGCTCTGCGCCCCAGCATGAGTAAGGGACCTCGGCGCGACCGATGTCGTATTTCATTCAGTTCCACTTGGCTGCGTCCAACGAGCTTCTGTGCTTGAATGCTAAGCGCAAGTTTTCCAGCACATCGACAAAAATCTACGCCGGGAGCAGCGTTTGCCAAGCACATGACTGGTGGAGCCCATATTTCGATGATGCCTTACTTTGTTAGGGAAGCGTATCGGCTGCGGTTTGACCGCGGCAGATTTAGCATTTTTTTCAAAGGGTATGATGCGTTTGGACGTTGACGGGGGCGAACCGGGTGAAATTGTACTTCTATAGGGCGCGCGCGCCCAATTTTGGAGATGAGTTGAACACCTGGCTCATGCCGAAGGTTTTTCCGGATTTTTTTGACGAAGACGAACGCACGCTTTTTTTGGGGATCGGCTCGGTGATTTCCAATCTTCATGAAATGTCCTCCAATAAAATCGTGTTTGGTTCAGGGTATGCCGGTTACACCCGGCTTCCCGTTTTCGATGAGAAATGGAAGTTCTACTGCGTGCGGGGCCCACGCACTGCCAAGGTTTGCGGGCTTGGAAATGAGAAGGTCGCAGGCGATTCGGCATTGATGATCAGGAATTATAGATCCACGGCGCAGCAAAAGACGATCGCCTGTTCTTTCATCCCGCATTGGGAAAGTCTTGAGCGCGGTCACTGGGAGGCCGCTTGCCGGGTTGCTGATATTCATTTTTTGGACCCGCGCCTGCCTGTCGAAATGGTGCTATCCGAAATTGAATCGAGCCAGGTCGTTATCACCGAGGCCATGCATGGCGCGATCGTTGCAGACGCATTGCGCGTTCCCTGGATTCCTATGCTGCCCATCCGGGCATCCCACCGTTGGAAATGGTTCGATTGGGCGGAGTCGCTTGACCTTAATCTTCGCCCGCACTTTCTTTTCCCGTCGTCCACGCGCGAGGTTTGGACGCTGTTGTCACAACGAGAAGGCTCCCGGCTAAATAACCTAGGCCCGCCTTTTAACCAAATTATCGGATTTTTGGACAAGGGCCTGGCACGCGCGGCGGCGATTGGCCTGCGCCGTGCGGCGGCGCTTGAACCAATGTTGAGTTCGGATAGTGCCCTCGCGCGCGCGCTCGAAAAATTGTATTCGAACGCCGAGCGCATCAAAGCTGACTTTTCGCATCATCTGCGCTGAAGGCTGCTTGCTGGCAATCCTACTCACCGGGCCGCTTGAGGAAATCAGACGCGACCTGGAGCAATTGCTTTAGGGTCTTTCAAGAAGGAGTGAAGTGGCTCCATGCGGGAATCGTGTTGTAATATCTACATATTATGATAATAGAAGGGCCTTGCTGGCCCGACTCTCTCGGCGTCGACTTGAAAGGGCAGGTCGTTTCCGGTCGCGGCTTGGCGACCGCTGAGCTTTTGACTTTAAGGGAGCAGGTGCAGACCATCATCCAGGAACCCCTCTGCCCTGGTTCTCTGAATATTATATTGAATCGCCCTGTGCGCCTGCTTGATGCGGCTGGATTAGCGTTTGATCTCGATTACAGGACTTTGTGGCGAGCTTCGCTCGGCGGCTTAAACGTTTGGGTGTACAGGTGGCGCGAATCGCCGCTTCACATTGTAGAAATCCTTTCCTCGGTCTACCTGCGAGAGCGCCTTAATTTAAAGAACGGCGACACCGTTACGCTGCGGATAAGCAAACGACAAATCGGGAAGATCCATTTTCTGGAGCGGTTTATCTGGGCAGCGTTGTGGACGGGAAGGCGCCACTGGTTCTATTCTCACAAGTCATACTCAAACCATACAGTCCGGTTCGGCAAGGAGTTCGGCGCAACCCAGGGGGGGAGTCAGAAATTTTGGGTGTGAGCCGGATGATGATGTATTCATGCGCTCAGCCCCAATCGATTGTCAAACTGGATGGCCAGCGGCGCCTTGTCAACTAGGGTGATTCGAGTTTCTTCGCTGTACCCTCGAATGCGTTTCCGGCGAACACCAGGAAGTCTTTGACCAGCTGCCGATCGAGCAGGAAAATCGCACCTGTAAATACCATCGCGCCCAGCGGGAGGAGCATGGCTAGCCGCAAAACCGCGCCAATACTCGCCGACAGTTGCAGGCGAGTTTCGATCACCACGGCGGCCATTAACAAGGACGCGAGCAGCGGATTTTGAACTCCGCGAAACTGCTCGAAAGCGCTGTAGCCGGTGGCGCGCCTCATCACCCAGCTTGAAACTACAGTCAACATGCACTCGCTCGCCTACCCAGATGGCCATGGCCCAGGGCAGCGAAGGCATCCCGAAACCAGGCGGTAATGCCCAGCATGAAGAGCAGTTCCGCAATCAACCCCAGCAGGGAATCTCGGGGCCTGCCAAGCGCCGTCAACAGGGGCGTAAATTGCAGTCGCGGCACCTGCACGAGAACCAGAAAGCCGAGAACTGGCGAGATAGGGCGAACTGGGCTGCCATCGATGGCCGAACAGCACCTCGACGATATCCGGGGCCACGGCGCCCAGCCCAACGAAGCAGGGGTAAATAGCAAGGCAGGAGAATTGCGTCGAAGCTTGATAGGCCCGCTTGAGCCGGGCAGTGTCGAATTGAAGTCCGGCCAACAGCGGAAGCGCGACCTGTGTGACGGCCGTGGCCGCAGTCGCCCAAAGCACGTCGACCACGCGAAAGCTCAAATTCAGATAGCCGGCGGCCTCGACGCCGAGAAACGAGGTGGCCAATATCGTAAACACTCGTTTGATCGAAATCGACAAGAAAAGCGAACTCACGGAAAACATGCCAAAGCCAATCATTTGCTTGAATTCGCCGTAGCGAAACTGCAGACGCGGAGTTCTGTCAGAGGATACCCACAGCACGAATGAGCCGATGGCGGCTATCAAGATTTGCTGCAGAACCAGGCTCCAAAGTCCCGCTCCCATGAATGCGGCCGCGATGCCGATGCCGCCGCCGATCACGCGGCCAATCAGCGAGCGCAGCGCCAAGGTCCGAAAAGCAAATTGTCGCCGTTGTTGGGCAACCAATGTGGCACTCACGGCCGAACATGGAAAAATCAGGCCCATCCAGACGAGCACTCGGGCGGCACTCGGCTGATGGACCCAGGCCGCAAAAATCGGCGCCATCGCCCAGCAGCCGAGCGCCATGAGCAAGCTCAATGCCATCGTCGCGGTAAAGGCCGTATTGAAATGCAGATCAGTCGCATCCGACCGCTGCACCAGCGCGTTGTGAAACAGCATGGTCACCAACACGCCCAACAACTCGATGAGAGCGAGCGCCGTCGAGAACAGGCCAAAATCCGCGACGGACAAGATCCGCAAATAGACGATCAGGGACAAGAAGGAAATGAGCGCCAGACCGCCGTTCTCGATCAGGCTCCAACACCATGGAATTTGCCGTGGTGCTGCGGCTAATGGTCCGGCGGGGATTGGACACGGGTAGCGCCGCGGGGAGGTGGGTTTTAGGGGGACTCGCCATTCGCCTGGCATCCCCAGAATTGCCGCCGCACGCTAGCGTCCAGCAGTCGCAATCGGGAAAACCGGCTCACGAGTTTGAGCGGATTCTTCAAGACCTCGCGTTTGAAAAAGACCTGTTTTATCAGGCCTGCGGATTTGCTGTGGGCACCCGCATGGCCGATCGCGATAGATGGCGCCTGCGAAGGGTAGCGGTTCGAGC
Organism: uncultured Gammaproteobacteria bacterium; assembly: GCA_963787695.1. Lineage (GTDB taxonomy): Bacteria > Pseudomonadota > Gammaproteobacteria > Steroidobacterales > Steroidobacteraceae > Bog-1198. Next base: position 763,955 of record CAWBDX010000002.1, on the reverse strand, counting down.
GGATTGCCTCGCTCCTTCAAATATTCGCGTATGTAGATATGGCTGCCGAACATCTTGCGAATGTACTCAGGATCAGCCTCCTCGACACTCGCCGGCAATTCGTACAGGGCCGCCCGGATGATGTGCGATGTTCCGCAGAATCTCGGAAAAATCAGCATACTCGTAAATCAACCTGCCGCCGTCGCCCCAAATATAGCCATTCTGCACATACCAGCCGTTATTTCCCAGGTGATCGGCGACGAATCTCGTCAGGCGGCAGCTCACGAAATCATCGTCATCCACCACCATCAAGTAGCCGCTCTTGTCGGCCTCCAGAATGCCCGCGAGCACGCGACGCCCTTTGTCAAGACGGACAGGCGTCGCGGAAAGCCTCGAGATCATTGTCCCCTTGCTCGAACATCGGATTGGGCGGGAAATCGACCTGCTTAACCGAAAACTTCTCGGGCAACACCGGCAAATCAGCACCCTTCATTGGCAACGATGATCGCCCGCCAGCGGCTGTCGTCTTGACTGGCAATTGAGCGGATAGTCTCAGTGAGTCTTCGCTTGAGGGCCGGCCAATTCGTTGAGTTCTGCGGGTGGCGCAATGGAATCACAAAAGTGAGCACGCATTTGGGGGATTTGCGCCGCGTGGCGAGTTCCATAGGCAACGCTATTCTGGCTCGCGCTAAGCAGCGGGAAGTTCTGCGGACGCGCGGCGGCGAGCTAACATCCACATGGCGACGGCGTGCAGTGCCGGCCGCAGCAGTCTCTCGGTATCCGGCAAATATCGAAAATGCCAATGAGGGCAAACCAACGCGGAGACCTCAGTCCGAGCCGCTTCGCATAGCGCGCATAATATTTGCCGAAGAAATAGTGCGTGTAATAGATCGACCAGCAGAGCCGCTTGAGCGACGAGGTTCGCTGGCCCCCGGTACGGACCTGCGACAGGGGCAGATGAAAACTATGGCACTCGTTCGTGACATGGATATCGAATCCGTTCACGAACAAATTCATCTGAAAATCCGTCTCTTCGCGATAGCCGTTGCCTCGGGCATAGTAGTCATCGAACGGGAATTTTTGCAGCAAGCTTTTCTTCGTCAGGATTATCGCGTTGGTGATCGGAATCGCGATGTCGCCGGAAAATTTCGCGCCATTGACGTATTCACAGATAAGCGGCCGGAATGGTTTGGTGACGCGCATCCCCGAGCCGAAGCGCTGCAGCGCCTCCGGCTTGCTTTCGCCAGGCTGCATGTAGATGCGACGCCCGGAGACAGCGCCGGCATCGAGTGTCCGCAGCTTCTGCAGCAGAATTCGCGCGTATCCGGCTTCCAGATATTCATCGTCGTCGCAAAATAGAATGATGTCATTCGTGCTGGCGGCAACTCCGACATTGCGCGACTGAGATGCCCCGAGCCTGATTTCGTTGCGCAATACGTCGCAACGATTTTCTGCGGAAATTGCCGCGCTATTTCGGCAATGACTGCGGCCGTGTCGTCGTCGCCGGCATCACTGACGAAAATTAATTCGCTGACGGCGTCCTGGGCAAAGTAGCTCGGCGCCACGAGCCGTAAAGTATGCGCGCGATTACGGGTGGGAACGATTAGGGTGATCACCAATGACTCTCCAGCAATCGATTGGATCCGAGTCTGCAGCGATCAGGTCTCGAACGCCAACGCCTGCTCAAGCTTGCTCCGTACTTGCGTGAGCGGCAGCGCCACCGGCAGGCCCCGGCCGGGTTGCGGCGGACGCCGGGCGGCCCGACATCATCCAAAATATGCCGTCCGGGTGATGTTTGGCGGTAGTCACGGTACCCATCGGCAGGAAGTGCGCATGGAACGGTATGGACGCGCCCGACGAGTTCACGAAGATCGCATGCGCGTCCACTTCGCTGGTAAACACCGCGCAGCCAACAATGAACGATTTGCCATCGAAACCGCGCAGTTTGAACACTGCGCGGCCGTCCGCAGTCTTGGCGGCCGAGATCTTTCGATAGGCGTCGGCGCCTTCGCTCTCCGTGGCGAAATGCAGCCACGATTCCTCCGCCATCAACGCTTCGGCTCGGCCGGTCGCGAGCGTGCCCAGGGCGGTTAACAACGCGGCGAAGTCCTTGACGAGGAACATCTGTTTGCCGCCGCGGACCTCGTAGTCAAACATCGGCTGTTGGCTCAAAGCCGTGCACAACGCCACCGCCGTACCCTTGCCGGCGAGGGACATTGCCCTTCCAACGAGTCGATCGTGCGCTTGATAGCCGAAGCGGATGGCATTTCCGTAGGTTTCGAGCGCGGCGGCGTCCGGTTTCAGTGTGAATCGCGATGGGTCGTGATGCGACCAATACTTGTGCTGGTAGTGTGCCGTAGCATTGGAGAAGAAGATCCCCACGCGTGGCCGCCGCGGGCCACTCCAAAAATACTCGAAAACATCCCAGAGCATGCGGTCCAGCAATGTGGCGCGACGCCACTTTACATCGCTTCTACCCAACCGCTCTGCGAATAACTGGCGCAGAACCGCTGCAACAGTATCTACAGTAAGGCCGTGCCCTAACAGGAATCGCACCGCGCGGACCGCGTCCTTCAAATCAAGGTGGTCCGTGCGCGCATGGTTGTTCACTGCGGCGCGTACGAACTTATAGAAAGGTTCGAGCTCTGCCGAGGGTACTTGCGAAGCCGCCCAGGGGTCCGGCAGGAAAAGCGATTGATTGCGGCGCCGAAACTTGACGTTCATCGGCGACATCAACAGCACATTGTCCTGGTCCAGCACGTCCCAAAACGTGTTGTGCTTGACCTTTTCGGCCTCATCGAGATCTTTGATGCCGTGCTCGGACAGCGGCACGCCGGTGTGCACTGTGACCCACTGAATCCAGGGTTCGAGCATTTCCTCGCTGGTATGAGTGACGAAGGTCTGCGATGCGTCGCGCAAGCGCTTGAAATTCGGCAGCAGTCCCTCGCCGATGAACTGTTCCACCAAAGGCGGGCACAGTTCATTGAGTTCAAGAAGAATCAGACGTTGATTGCTTTGAGCGGGCCTCGCCACGCGCATACACCTCGGGTTTGGGTACAGTCTGTCTCAATCGCTTTTTCGAGTCTACACTGACGCTGCATGCCGGCGTTCGCCACCTTATGTATGAAGCAGTTTGCTAAGATTCTTTTGCATTCTTGGATCATTTTGAGAGGAGTTCTCATATGAAGCGGCGTGATTTTCTCGTCTACACCGCGTCAAGCGCGGGCGCATTGCTGCCGACGATGCCCTATTTTGCAGCATCTGCAGAGTTGTCTGCTTCCGGCGACGAACTTGGCGCCGCGGCGCACTCCGATATCATCAAAGATAATTTTCGAGGTGTAGAAATTACAATGCCGGACGGGAGCAGAAAGCTTTATCCTGACCCCAGCAAATGGGCTTTTACCTTCTGGCCAGGGACCAAATGGCCGGAAAGCTACGGAGATGGCACAAACTGGCTCGCGGGAAATGCTGAATGCCAAACCTATGTCACGCCCTTGATAAGCAAGGTCAAGGGAAGCCCTGTTGCCGATCAACCTGCGCTACGACCCATTTTCAATCCGTTCGGATGGCCTGCATATCAAGGCGTCGCTGTTGAGCCCGGCGCAGCAGTCCGCCTATCAGATCGGCGGCTATCGGCGTTTTGGTTCCGGCATGTTGTTATCGCGAACCTCGTTTACCTTCGGAAATATACGCATGGTGGCAAAATTGCCTGTCGGCCCGTGGCTCGTGGGCGGACCTATGGCTGTTGCCTGAATCGCATCAGTGGCCGCCGGAAATCGATATCTTTGAGTCCATGCCATGGGGCAAGCATCAGCAACAACTTCACTATGGCGTGATAGTTCCCAAAGGGAGCAAAGGATGGTTTGGCGATTGGACGGAATTGGGCACTGATCCCTCAGCCGAGTTTCATGAGTATGGACTGGACTGGACGCCGGAAACATTGAGCGGCTTATTCGACGGCAGGGTTTTGTGGCAGCACCCTACGCCTGAATCTCTTCAGCAGAATATGTACTTGATTGTCAATTTTGCGGTGGGAGGCAAATGGGTATTCAACGAATTGAACGTGCAACCCATCGATAGCATGTCGCCCGACCGGCTGTCCGCGGGGGCTGATCTCATTCAGGCCGATTACCCGGCTGACATGATCATTAAATCGATTAGCGTTTCTGCGCTCAAGCGGTAATTTGCCGATTAGATAGCCATGGATTTCACATCGTCCGTTTATCTGGCGTTCGTCACCGCCACGGTTCTGGCGTTTAACGCATGGCGCGAGCCTCGTTTCCGCCAGTGGGTGCTGCTGCTTGCCAATCTGGTGTTTCTCGCAAGCTTTGTGCGATCTTTCGAACAACTTGTCCCGCTGGCTGGATTCCTCGGTCTGGGCTACGCGGCGACTCGCTGGGTTGCACGCTGGGCCAAACGGTGGGTCTTGGGGCTATCGGTCGCTTTGATTGTCGTGGTTTTCGTGGTGCTCAAGCGCTATACATTTCTACCGGCCGGCATCGACTACCGTATCTATACCTTCAGATCGGCCTTTCCTACATCCTGTTCCGCATTTTACAGATGGTCATCGACAGCGCCGGCGGCGAGGGTGCGGCGCGGCTCGATGCACTGAATTTTGTCAATTTCACCTGCAATTTCCTGTGCTTCGTGTCCGGCCCGATTCAACGCTCCGATGAGTACCTGGCCGGCCTCGACCAGCTAAGTCGCAAAGTTGATGAGACTCTTGCCTTCACGCGCCTTGCATCGGATAATCAAGGGCTTCATAAAGCTCGCCGCTGTGTCGGCGATGGCCAACTATCTATTTGCGCATTTCTCCGCAGCGGTGCTGGCCGAGACTACCTCGCTGGCTGGATGGCGCTATGCCGTGCAGTATGCGGCCAGTGCCGTCGCTTACAGCTTCTATCTGTACTACAACTTTTCTGGATACATGGACATCGTCATCGGCATCGGCTGGCTCCTGGGCCAGAATTTGCCAGAAAATTTCAACCGGCCGTTCGCGGCGCGTAATATTTTCGAATTTTGGTCTCGCTGGCACATGACGCTGTCGGAATGGTTCAAGACGTACTTGTTCAATCCGCTGATGGCATTTCTCGCCGCACGCTTGTCGGCGCCGATGTTGCTGCCTTACCTCGGCGTGTTTGCGTTTTTCGTCACGTTCTTCGTGATGGGAGTGTGGCACGGCTCGACCGGTGTCTTCGTGATCTATGGATTGGTAATGGGCGCGGGTGCCAGTCTCAACAAGCTCTGGCAGGTATTCATGACCAAGCGTCTGGGCAAGAAGCGCTACAAGGCAGTTGCTGAATCGTTCGTGTACGCGTCCTTGGCGCGCGGCTTGCTGTTCGCATTTTTCGCCCTCGCCGTCACCGCTCTGTGGGTCGATATGGATCAGCTCTCGCTTGTGGCAAACCGGCTTGGCGTCGGCGGGCTCGTTTTGGCGCTGTTCGGTACAGCCCTGTGCGCGGCCTTCGCCGGCCCTCTGGTAGACCTGGCTGGCCGCATGCTCGAGCCCTCGGCGCCCCGGCTGGATCGGCCGGGAGTGGCTGTCGTCGTTGCCCGAAACTTTATTCTGGCGAGCGAGGTGCTGTTGATTTTCGCGGTGGCAGCGTTTTTTCATAAAGCCCCGGAGTTCGTTTACAAGGCCTTCTGAGTGCGCGCGATCCTAAAACAGGGGCTGTACGTGCTGATCGCGTTGGGCGGGATATACGCCGCACTATTAGCGATATCCTATGCGCTCGTGCCGAAGGCAAATCGCGGCGGGGGTCTGGACACCAGTCTTGCCGGCGGCACGATTTTCGCCACCGAACCAAAATACGTATTTTTGAATCGAGCCGCGCTCAATCCCGAAGTGCCTCGAATTGTCTTTGTCGGCGCTTCGAATTCGGTGGTCGGATTCAAGCAGCGCGAAGTGCAACCGCTGCTCCCGAACGCGGAAGTCGACAACCTCTCGGTCGGCGGCTCAAACATCACTCAAATCGGTCAGATCATCGATCTTGTGCAGGACTTACAAGATTCAGCGGCGCGCCGCCGCACCACGTTTGTAATCGGCATCTGGTACGGGATGTTTACCCAAGACAGCTTCCGCTGGACCACGCCTGATCGCCACAAGGGCGACACGGATATCGATATCGAACGCTATCGCTACGGCTTCTACCGGCGTAGCGAGACCGGGCCCAAAAAAATACTGCCTGCCGATGAATTGCAGCTCGGCGTAACGCTGATTCGCCCCTACTTGGTATTCGATGCACTGTCGCGCCTTGCCAGCAAGGCACTGCGCGACCGCTTGTCCGGCCGCCCGCCCTCTCGAACCGATGCAGAGCGCAACGCCACTATCGTTTCCGAAGCGGACAAGGACGCCGCCATGAATTACTGGCGCGACCAAATGCACAGCGACGGGACACTCGCCGAGGAACAGTTCAGCGTGCTAAGAAACTTGATCGAGAGGGCAGTAGCACGAGGCAGCCGGGTAGTGCTCGTCGACTTGCCCATCCCGCGCTGGCATGCGGAGCGCTCGCCCTTCTATCCGAGCTATTTGATGCATAAGAAGGTCCTTCTCTCCGCGCTTGAAGGAAATGAAGAATTTACCTACCTGGAGATGGCGGACCAGGACAGCGATCTTGATTTTTCGGATGAGGTCCACCCCAAACCGCGCGTGAGCGAGCAGTGGGCGGCGCGGGTCGCGACGCTGATCCGTACAGTCGGCGACGACCGCGCGCCCGCAGCGCAAGAGTCGAAGGGGGCGTTCGCTTGCCCGGGAACAACCATGAATCGCTATGGCCTCGAATTCCATCATTTTGGCCTGGCTGTAAAGTCTCCCGAGGCGGCATTCACCTATCTCGGACGATCTCGGATACCGCGCCGGAAATACCTGCTACGACCCTTTGCAGAAGGTCAACCTGGCGATGCGCCATCATGACCGAATGCCGGATGTTGAAGTGATCTGGCCGGGAGAGGAGCCCTCGCCAATAGACCGCATGCTCGAGCGAAGCGACAGCATGATCTATCACCTCTGCTACACGTCAGAGAACGTCGAAGCATCGGTGGCGGCGTTGGAAGAAGCCGGTTTGGAAGTACTGCCCCTCGGTTTGGCCCAGCCCGCGCTTTTATTCGACGGCCTTGAGGTGTCGTTCTACAGCATCACCGGCGTCGGCATCATCGAAATCATTGCCGGCATGCCCGGGCGGAGTGGGATTTAGCCAAGGCGCATGCGTCGCGCATGCGTAGGTATCTCTCTTAAATTGCATGGAGACTTTATGGAAGATCCGATCCTCACTCGTATGACCTCAGTGTTTCGCGAGGTCTTCGATGACGATGAACTGGTGCTCAAGCCTGAGCTGACGGCCAACGATGTCGATGGCTGGGACAGCCTCGCGCACATTCGATTGATTCTGTCGGTGCAGAAGGCCTTCGGCGTCAAATTTTCGCCGGTCGAGATGAATCGCCTAAAAAATGTTGGCGACCTCATTACGCTCACTAAACAAAAGCAAGGCCAAGCCGCCGTGCGCTAGTGCCCTGAGGGCTAGAATCTCCTTGAGAAGCGTGAGCGAACTTCATCGACAAATCGCGCTTGGAAAGAGTGAGTAAGATAAGGAACCACACGGTCCATGACCTCGACCGGCCTCCTGCTCATTTGCTTCTCTCCTGCCGCAAATCGGGTGGCAAACTCTCCGTATGCAGATGCGATGTGGGGTGGTGCGAGATACAGCTTATTCCTCGTCAAAATCGCCGGCACGATCTTACCCTTTTGGGCTCGCACGAAATCATAAGTAGCAGAAGTCACTTCGGGCCACTCCGAGTTGCAAAAATCATCCATGATAATAACGCCGCCGGCAGCCAACGTTGAAAACGCCAGGGGTAAATCGTGCGCTACATGGTGATAGAGATGGCCCCCATCCACGCTGAATATTCTGGTTCTCCCGACCCTGCTCAGAATATCGTCCGTGGTCAGCGTCAGCGAATCCGCCTTGAGCACTTCAGTCGATTTAAGTGTGACATTTAAGCTGGCGGCGTGCGTTGAAAATGCCCGGTTTCTGCCCCCGAATCGAGTGGCTGCATTCATCTCGTCATCCTCGAAGAGGTCGATGGCAAGGCTTGTTTCGCCGATTTGTCGACTGAGGGCCAAGAGGAAGAACAATTTCCCGTGATGTACGCCGATCTCGGCGAGGCCGCCCGCTAACTTGTTGCGGGTTTGCCAAGCCGCGAGCGCGACAATCAGGCGAGCATCAAGCGACTTTAGATATCCATTTATTGAATAGATCTTCCAGCGAAGATAGTTTCGTAGGGCTGGAGAAACCGCTCCTGATGCATCGGGACATTCCGATTCCGCGGTCATATCGCTCATCTTGGAATCCATCATTGAGATTTTATCGCTCGCTACCCTGACGGATTTTTCTCTATAATTTCAAGTCTAACTGGATTTCCCGGGCGTCGCCCGACGAATTCCTGGACGGCCGCGGAGCCGCAGGACACGAGGCATCGACATGAGTGAAAAACTTTACACGGAACTGGAGTGGCTGCCGCGGCCACCCGAGGACTTTGCAAAGCGATGCCGAGCGCTGCGCGAAGCCGGTGGAGAAATCGGCCGCGAGGTGCGTGCCTTAGCTTCATTTGCGCTTGACGAAAATAAACTTGTAAAACTTACCAACTCGATCGAGGCCGCGCGCAGCCGGCCTGGAGGATTGCGCCCGCTGACGTCATTTCGGCTTGGCATCATCAGCAACGCAACGTCGCATTTCATGGTGCCGGCATTGATTGCCACAGCGGCACGATATGGCATCGCGCTTGAGTGCGTAGAAGCACACTATGGCCAGGTCATGCAGGAAGCGCTTGCCGCCGACTCGACGATCAATCGTGCGCGTCCCGACGCGGTACTCGTGGCGCTTGACCACCGCGGCCTGGCGCTCGATGTCCCCATGGGAGATGCGCGCGCCGTGGAAAGCGTGGTAGCGGGCGCGCTCGATGAGTTGCGGGTCGTACGCGACGCGCTGCGCAGGAATTCCGGTGCGAGCTGCATTTTCCAGACGCTCGCCAGACCGGTCGAGGGCACTTTCGGCAGTCTCGATCTGGCTCTGCCCGGCACGCGCCGCAATGTTGATCGACGTCTTCAATCGCAGCCTGGCGGTCAATCTGGCGGGCAAGGAGGACTTGCTGCTTGATGTCGGCGGGATTGGCTGAAACCGTTGGACTTTCGGCCTGGCATGATCCGAGCCTGTGGAACATCGGCAAGATTCCGTTCGCCAACGCCTACTTGCCGATCTATGCGGATCTTGCCTGCCGCCTGATCGCGGCGATGCGCGGCAAGAGTCGACGCTGCCTTGTGTTGGACCTGGATAACACGCTTTGGGGTGGTGTTATCGGTGACGACGGGCTCGAAGGCATCGTACTGGGTCAGGGAGATCCGCAGGGCGAAGCGTTCCTGGAGATACAAAGTACGGCTTTGGCGCTGCGTCAACGAGGCATTGTGCTCGCCGTGTCGTCCAAGAATAATGATGAGACCGCGCGCCTGCCGTTTCAGAACCACCCGGAGATGCTGCTGCGTGAGAATCACGTGGCGGTATTTCAGGCAAATTGGAACGATAAGGCCACCAACATCCAGGCGATCGCCAAGGAACTTTCTGCTTGGGCTCGAATCGATGGTTTTCCTCGACGACAATCCGGCGGAGCGGCGGTTGGTGCGTGACATGTTGCCCGAAGTCGCGGTACCGGAGCTGCCCGAGGATCCTGCATTTTACGCGCGCACCTTGTTGGCCGCGGGGTACTTCGAAGCGATCGCATTTTCTTCCGAGGACCAGAAACGCGCCGACTTCTATCAGGACAATGCGCGCCGCGTGGCGTTGCAGCGCGCCACCGGCGATCTCAATGCCTACCTCGAGTCGCTCGACATGAGCATCACATTCCAGCCCTTCGATGAGATTGGCCGGGCACGTATCGCACAACTGATCAGGCAAATCAAACCAGTTCAATCTGACCACCCGACGCTATAGCGAAGCGCAGGTGGGCGAAATCGAGTCTGATCCTGACTGCTTCACGCTTCAGGTTCGACTGGTCGACACCTTTGGTGACAACGGCATGATCAGTGTGATCATCTGTAGGCGCGAAATGCATGCTTGGCTGATCGACACTTGGCTCATGAGCTGTCGGGTCCTGGGGCGCTGTGTCGAACAGGCAGTATTACAAGAGCTGGTGGGCCATGCACGCTCACTCGGTATCGATCGGATCGTCGGCATCTATCGGCCAACCGAACGTAACCGTCTGGTCGAAGATCACTACGCCAAGCTGGGTTTCAGCGAATGCGAGTGCCCGACGGAAGGAGCGACCATGTGGAGTCTCGATGTGGCGAGCTACCAGGACGTCACCTTACCGATGAAAGTCGTTCGGCTCGGCAGCATAGCGCCGGCATGCGCCGTCGATTAAACTGGCAGGGGTCTCGACTCCCGAGGGAATGCCATGGTTTTTTCATTGTACGCCGCCACTGTCCCGTCTTATCGTCAAATCCTTGGTGCGGTCGCGGACCTGATCGCCAAGGCGGAAGCCTTTTGCGCAGAAAAAGGCATTGCGCCCCAGGACATCATCCAAGCGCGCCTCGCCGCCGATATGCAGCCCTTTGCGTATCAGGTGAAATCAACGGTTGTGCACTCGCTGGGCGCCATCGAGGGAGTCCGCAAGGGAGTCTTCTCGCCCGATATGACGACACCCCCGCAAGAATTCGCAGCGCTCAAGGCGCGAATCGTTGCAACTCTCGCCGCGCTCGAGGCGGTCGATGCAGCCGAGGTCGATTCCTTCGTCGGCCGCGACATGCGCTTTGCGTTCGGCGACCGGCATATCGATTACACCGCCGAGAATTTCCTGCTGTCGTTCTCGCAACCCAATTTTTATTTCCATGCCACCACGACTTACGACATCCTGCGATGGAAGGGCGTCCCGATCGGCAAGCGCGATTTCATGGGAAAGACGCGCAAAAAAGGCTAATTTGCGCGCTAAGCGCAATGCTAGCCGAAAGCCTGCTTGGGAACGACATTCGTCGCAGGGCGGCTTGCCCATGTGGCAACCAGGGCGAGCGCTGCCGCAAGCGATAGCCACGCCCCCGGCACGGCACGGTTTCCTGTTGCATGAATGAGGTAGGTAACGATGGCCGGTGTTGAGCCACCGACGGTTGTGGCGAGGCTATACGCCAATGAGAACCCAGCAGTTCGGACCTCTGCGGGAACAATTTCGGTCAGATGCACGACCATGGCGCCGTTATAGCTGGCGTAGATGAACGACAGCCAAAGCTCGACGAGCAAAAGTCTGCTGAACGACGGCTCTGACACCAACCATGTCATTGCCGGGTAGGCGGTCAAGATCGCAGCAACGGTAAAGAAAACAAGTAACGGGCGCCTGCCGATCCGATCGGACAGCGAACCCATCACCGGCAACCAAAATAGATTCGACAGGCCCACGAAGAGCGTCACCAGCAGCGCATCGCTTTGCGTCAGCTTGAGTATCTCTTTGCCGAAAGTCGGCGTGTAGGCGGTAATGGTGTAAAAAGACACGCTGGTCATCACCACCATCGCCACCCCCGTGATGACGATTCGCCAATTTGCCAGTACACCTCTATAAATTTCCTTGGGCGTGGGATGATGCAAGCGTGCCGCGAATTCGTCGGTCTCTCGCAGCGTGCGGCGAATCAGATAAATGAACGGAATGATCAGACAGCCGACGATCAACGGAATCCTCCAGCCCCAGGCCTGCAGGTCTTCAGGCCGCATGAAATTGGACAATGCAACGCCCAGTACCCCGGCGAATATGACCGCCACTTGCTGGCTGCCGGACTGCCATGACACATAAAATCCCTTGTGCCCCGGTGTGGCGATTTCGGACAGGTACACCGAGACCCCGCCCAATTCAACGCCGGCGGAGAAGCCCTGACACAGGCGCCCGAATACCACGATGATCGGCGCGAACAGCCCGATGGTTTCAAACCTTGGCACCATGGCAATCGTCAAGGTGCCCACCGACATCATGCCTAGAGTCACGAGCAGTCCCTTGCGCCTGCCGACATGATCGATGTAGGCCCCGAGAAAAATTGCGCCCAAGGGACGAATCATGAACCCGACCGCAAAAGTCGTCATGGAGAACATCAAAGAGGCGAACTCGCTGGCGGCGGGAAAATAAGCGCGACCGATGGCGGCGCTGAAGTAGCCGAAGATCATGAAATCGTACATTTCGAGGAAATTTCCGCTGGCAACGCGGAAAACAGTCCTGATCTTCGCCTTGCGCTCTTCGGGAGTCAGCATTTTCTCCGGCCTTCGGTATCTTAGAATTTAAGGGTCGCGCTAATATAGCCGAGCCGGCCGAGCGGCGAGTAGCTCGCCTAAGTCTCTCGACCGACTTAGGAGATGGCCATCCAATGCCGTGAAATGAGGTAATGTCTGCGCTGGATACGGGAAGGGAGTTGGGGATGCACGCTAAAAAGTTTGGGTACTGGTTTATCGCGATGGCTTTGATCGGCAGCACCTTGGCGGCCGGTGCGGCAACGCCTGATACGGAAAAAGAAAGCGAATTCAAGTTCCGCTTCGTGGGTCCCAAGGTCGGAAATCGCATCGCCGCCGTTGCCGGCGTGGCGGGCGATCCAAGCGTCTACTACGCCGGAGCCGCTTCAGGCGGGATCTGGAAGTCGGTGGATGGCGGCAATCTCTGGGCACCGGTATTCGACAAACAATCCGTAGCCGCGATCGGCGCACTTGCAGTTGCACCCTCCGAGCCGAGCACGGTGTGGGCCGGCACCGGCGAGGCCTGGATGATTCGCGACAGCGACGTGATGGGCAATGGAATCTACAAGTCCACCGACGCCGGCAAGACCTGGAACAATGTGGGCTTGCCCGCGTCCGGCCGAATCGGGCGCATCATCGTTCATCCGTCGAATCCCGACATCGTTTTCGCCTGCGTACTGGGGCGCGCGACGGGACCGCAACAGGAGCGCGGTGTGTACCGCACCAGCGACGGCGGCCAGCATTGGGATCGAGTGCTGTTCGCGGGAGCAAATGTCGGCTGTTCGGGTTTGTCACTGGACCCGCACAATCCGCACACCCTCATCGCCGGTATGTGGCAGGTCGAGATGCATACCTGGGGCGAATTGAGCGGCGGTCCCGGCAGCGGAATTTATATATCTCACGATGGCGGAACGAAATGGACGCGCCTCGAGGAGCATGGCCTGCCGCATGCTCCTGTGGGCAAGATCGACGTCGCGATCGCCCCGACCAATTCGAATCGAATCTATGCGCTGATGCAAACCAAGGATCAGGGCTCGGTTTGGCGCTCCGATGACGCGGGGGAGCACTGGCGAGCCGTCAATGCGCAGCGCGCGCTAATCGGGCGTGCCGGTTACTACATTCGCATCGCGGTGTCGAGCGGCAGCGACAACGAGGTCTACGTGGCCAACAGTTCCTTCCACCAATCGCTGGATGCGGGCGAGAATTTTCACGAAGTGCGCTGGGGAGGAGATACTCACGACATCTGGGTGGATCCTGCCAATCCCGACCGCTTTGTGATCACCGACGATGCCGGCATGATCATTACGACGGTGCACGGCCGCGGCTTCCACCGCGTCACGCTGCCCATCGGCCAGATGTACCACGTTGCCGTCGACGATCAGATTCCCTACTACTTCTATAGCAACATGCAGGACGACGGGAACATGCGCGGCCCGAGTGTGCCGTTTGATTCCCCGGAAGGAGGTTGGGACCGCCACATGGGAGGCTGCGAGTCGGGCTTCACGGTTCCCGATACCGTCGATCCCAACGTCGTATGGGCAACCTGCTATGGCAATGCAGTCACCCGGTGGGACGCTCGCTTCAAGGAGCCGCATTCCGTCAGTCCCTGGAAGCATACGCTCGACTCGCCGCCAAACGAGCTGAAATATCGCTGCCACTGGACGCCGCCGCTGGCGGTAGATCCCTTCGACCACAACACGGTGTACTACGGTTGCCAGGTGATCTTCAAAAGCTCGGACGCCGGCCAGACCTGGTCGGTCGTCAGCCCCGATCTGTCCACCCAGGATCCCGCGCATGTCGCTCCGTCGGGTGGCATCGTCGGCGACAACCTGGGGCAGTTCTATGGCGAAGTGGTGTTTGCGATCGCACCCTCCAAGATCAAGAAGGGACTCATCTGGGCCGGCACCAATGACGGTCAACTCTGGTACACCCAGGATGCGGCGGCGAGCTGGACCAACGTCACCAGCCATTTGACTGGACTTCCACCGCTCGGGACGATTACCAGCATCGCGCCGTCGAGCTTCGATGCCGGCACGGCCTATGTCAGTGTCGATATGCACCTCGTGGACAACCGCGATCCGTATATCTTCAAGACCGCGGATTTTGGCAAAAGCTGGAAGCGAATCAGCAGCGATCTGCCAAAACATGAGCTCTCCTACGTTCGCACCATCACCGACGATCCCAACTGTCCGGGACTATTGTTTGCGGGTACCGGCAACGGCCTGTACTACTCGCTCGACGAGGGTGGTCACTGGACGCCGCTGCAAACGGGTTTGCCCGCTGCGCCCGTAACCTGGGCAGTCGTGCAGCCGCGGTTTCACGATCTCGTGGTGTCCACGTATGGACGTGGCCTCTACATCCTTGACGACATCACGCCGTTGGAGCAAATGGCCAAGCATCGCTCGGATGCGGGGGTGGTGCTGTTCGAGCCGCGCCCGGCATATCGCTTCGTGCGCGGCCCCGTGGGTCTGCTCAACTTCTCGCTCAAAACCAAGCCGAACAATGCGCTCAAATTTGAGATCCTCGACTCGCAAGGCAACCTCGTCCGGCAACTCGAAGCCAAGGCCGACGATCTCGTCGTCGGCATCAACCGCGTGAAGTGGGATTTGCGCTATGACTCACCACGGGTCATTGCGCTGCGCACGGTGGCCCCCGACAATTCGCACATCTGGGATGAGCCGCGCTTTCGCGATGCCGACTCGCGGCCCATCACGCATTGGGGTTCCAAGCCAGGCGAAGTGGGACCCATCGTGGCACCGGGTGCTTATTCGGTGCGCCTGAAGGTTGATGGCCAGTCCTACACACAGCCTCTGACGGTGTTAAGCGACCCGCATGCGCCGGGCTCGGCTGCGGATATCGATCTATCGGTCAAAACGTTGCTCAGAATCCGCGACGACATCAGCAATGCGTCGGACGACGTCAACCATATGGAATGGCTGCGCAAGCAAATCGAGGTTATCGAAAGCATGTTGCGCCCAGGCAAGAAGCCGGATCAATCAAAGGCGGCGCCTGCCGAAGCGGACGATGAAGACGATGCCGAGCCCGCCGCAGCGCCCCCGCGGGCGTTGATTGAAGCGCAGGAACAACAGAAAAAGCAACTGCTGGCCGCGGCGGAAGATCTGGACAAGAAACTACAGGGAGTCGAATCACGGCTGGTGTCGCGGGCATTGCGCAACAGCGATGACAAATATTTCATCGAACCCTATGGGGTTTATCTGGATCTCATCTGGCTCAATGCCGAGGTCGGAACCGGCGGCGGCGATGTGGCGGGGAGCGCCGATTTCGCACCCACCGAGACGCAGTTGGGTTTGCTGCAGAGCTACGAGGCGGAGGCCGCGAGCGTCGACTCGGACTATCGGAAAATCCTCCAGGATGATCTTGCGTCGTTCGATCGAGCGCTGGAGAGCGCGAATCTCGCGCCGTTGACCGGGGGCGCGCGAAAATAATCAAGGTGTGACGTGCAAGCATTTAACTTTCAAGGAACCGCGGCGGCAATAACTGGGGCAGCGAGCGGTATAGGCCGGGCGCTCGCGCTGGAATTTGCAGCGCGCGGCTGCGATCTTGCGCTAGCCGATCTCGACGTTACCGGCTTGGAATCGGTTGCGAAAGTGGTGATGGCCGCGTATTCGCGGCGGGTCACGATTCGCCGCGTCGATGTCGCCGACGCCAAACAGGTTGAAGAGTTCGCTCAGGCGGCCGTTGCCGAGTTTCCGGCTCTCAGCATTGTCATCAACAATGCCGGTGTGGCGCTGCTAGGTCAGTTCGACGAGTTCGACAATGCACAATTGGCCTGGTTGATGGGTATCAACTTCTGGGGCGTGGTCTACGGAACCCGCTCCTTTCTGCCGCATCTTCGCAGCCGACCCCAAGCGCATATTGTCAACATCTCGAGTGTCTTCGGCATTATTGCGCCCGCGGGCCAGTCGGCATATTCGGCTTCGAAGTTCGCTGTTCGCGGATTTTCCGAGTCGCTGCGTCACGAGCTCAAGATGGACAGCAGTCCCGTGCGGCTGTCGGTGGTGCATCCCGGAGGGATCGCGACCAACATAGCGCGCAATGCGCGTACCGGAGTCAACGTGCGCGAGACTGTCAATGTTGCCGAACTCGGCGATCGCTTCGCGAAGCTGGCACGAACCAGCCCACAGGCTGCGGCTCAGCGCATCATTCAGGGAATTGAACGGAATGAGCCGCGCATTCTCATCGGCGCGGATGCGCGAATGCTGGATCTCATCCAGCGGTTAATGCCGGCAAAGTACTGGACGGTGCTGGCGCGCATCTTCAAGGGATTGTCGGGTGACTTAGTCTGACAACTTTGCCGCAGCGGCCAGGTGCTGCGGCGTCGCGTTCAGTTCCATCAGCAGTTCCTTCGCACCGTACACCTTTTCGAGCGCCTCGCGAATGATTGCCGGATGCACGGCGATTGCACGATTGTTCGCGGAATTGAACCAGTAGTGACCCGCGATCGAATGTATGTTGCCGTCGAACATCAGACCGACGATTTTGCCGGAGGCATCGATCAACGGACTTCCCGAGTTTCCGCCGACGATATCGTTGCTGGTGGATATGCAAAACGGCGTGCGCATGTTCAATTGCGCTTTTACCTTCATCCAGCTGTCCGGCATTTTAAAGGGCGAAGCGCCGGTCGCCCGCTCGAATGCGCGATCCAGATGGGTGAATGGTTCCACGGGCGTACCGTTTTCGACCCATCCTTGCACGGTGCCGTAATTCAGGCGCAGAGTGAATCGTCGCGTCCGGATAGGTATTGGTTCCCTGTGCCTTGAAGCGGGCTGCGGCAATTCTTTCGGCTGCCGCCGCGATCGGCGCCTCGACTTCATCCTCGTACTGCTTGCGGATGGCGCGGGCATCGCCGTCGATCAGGCGGACCAATTCGATCATCGGATCGAGCGATGCATCCACCGCCGCCTTGCCACCCACCCAGAGTCTTGCCGTAGCAGGGCATCGTCAAGCTTGGTTTCGGCGATCAGCCGGGTCGCCAGCTCGTCTGGCGATTCCTTGGTCAGCAATTTGCGAATCACAGGGTGATCCGGGCCCAGCCATTCGCGCATGCGCTCGAGGGAGAAAGAGAGCGTCAATTGTTCAAATTCGGGATAAACCGGAACCCGCGCAAATAAGATCACGTTCAATCAACGGAATTGACGTCTCGGTAAACTCTCGTAGCCGGTCATTGTTGGGCTTCAACCGTTCGTCCGCGCCGCGCACCAGCAGACGCGCGTCGCGAAACAGTGTGCTGCTGAATCCCGGCACCATTTTCAATCGAAGGTATAGGGCACGATATAGGGCGCGCTCGCGGGTCAACGGCCGATTCGATCTCGCGCCAAGGATCCGCGCCGGCCAGATGGGCAGCCGCGCCGCAGCTTCTGTTCCGCTGTGGATTTCTCCGCCAACAACGCATCGTCATTGAGCGCATCGAGTTGCTTGCGGCGTACCTTGATGCCATTCTGCAAGCTGTTGAGCGGCGCCTGCACGATGCGCTCGTCGGCTGGATTGGCCTTGCCGAACTGAATGTAGCGGCCGCGCAGCTCCGATGCGCGCATCAAGGCGATGGGCAACGATATGTCGCGCTCGAATTGCAGCTGGGCCCGCGTTTGCAGGCGCGCCGTTGAGCCAGGATCGCCGGCGACGAACACCAATTGGTCGGCGGCTGGGTCCGGCAAAGTTGATTTGCAGATAATTGGGCGTCTTCGCGGGTTTGTTGTTCTCGTAAGCACGCAGGATCGAGAAATCCAGAGACCAGCGCGGAAACTGAAAATTGTCCGGATCGCCGCCGAAAGCGGCGATATCGGTCTCCGGAGCAAACACCATGCGTACGTCCGTATATCGCTTGTACTTGTAGAGAAAGTACTGGCCTCCTTGATACAACTTGACCGCTTGGCATACGAGCTTGCCGGATTTGGCCTTCGCGCTCGCTTGTTCGCAGGCTTGTTCGAGCGAGGTCAGCATCTTCTTGCGCGCATGATTGGCAGCCGCATCGCTCGAGTCCCGCGCCGGACTTTAAGACCGCATCGGTGATGTTTTCGGTGCCGACCAGCACGTCGGCCTGCTGCGCGGGGCAGCGCTGTTCCTCCTTCGATTCGGCGCCGCGAAGCCGAGTTCCATCAGGCTCTTGTCCTTCGTGGACAGCTCGCGCGAGGCATTGCTCCACGCAGTGGTGATTGGTGAGAATCAGGCCATCTGGCCGATACGAAGGACGCCGTGCAATTCGTGAGGCGAATCGTCGACAGTCGCACATGATCGAGCCAGGCGGGTGTTATGTCCGCGCCGTAGAGCTGTTTCACAGTGGCGGACGGGAAATTATCGAAGGTCCACATTCCCTCTTCGGCATATGCGGGCAGCGGCACCGCACAAGCCGCGAGCAGCAGTAATCCACGCATCAATGCCTCGTCTTTATACGACCGTCGCGCAGCCAACAGCGCATTCTACTTAATTGCGGGATTCCGCTACAATCGCGCGATAGTTGCGGCCTCAAGGCGTTTTAGAAAATTGCAGCCAAAACCTGACGCCCCGCAATCGCAAGCTCCCCAGCGGCGCGCCTTTACCTCGTTTGCCAACCGCGATTTTCGGATTTTATTTCTCGCCTCGAGCGCGGCGATGATGGCAGACAATATCGAGCACGTGATTTCCTACTGGGTGATTTTCCAGAAATTCCATTCGCCCGCCTTGGGCGCCTTCGCGGTGGTTTCGCATTGGGCGCCCTTTCTTCTTCTCGGCGGTTACACCGGCGGGCTGGCCGATCGCTTCGACATTCGCCGCCTCATCCAGATCGGCATGCTGCTGTTCATGCGGTGTTTCGATCGGCTGGGGCGTCATGTTCCTGACCGATTCCACCGCCATGTGGAAGGCGATGGTGCTGCTGCTCATTCACGGCCTGGCGGGCGTCATTTGGCTGCCGGCGGCGCAGGTGTTGATACACAGGATTGTCGGCGTGGAACTGTTGGCAAGCGCCGTGCGCTTGATTGCCACCGGACGTTACCTGGCGTTTTTGGTCGGGCCCGCCGTCGGTGCAGGGTTGCTGCGGGTGTTTGGCCCGATTTACGGCATTTTCATCAATGCGCTCATTTATGTCCCGATGTTCATATGGCTCATGCGGGCCCCTTACGGGTCGCGGCCTGCCGGCGCCGCGCGTCCGGCACAAAGCATCACTGGCTATGCCCAAATTTGGTCGACGATGCGGGTAATGGCGGGCAATCCGGTGTTGCTGGCAATGACCGTACTGGTGGGTGCTTCGGCTTTCTTCATCGGCAACGCCTACCAGGCGCAAATGCCGGGGTTCGCATTTGATCTGAGTCATGACCGCGCGGAATTTTCGTATGGCCTGCTGTTCGCTGCCGATGCGGCGGGAGGATTGGCGGCGGGTTTGATATTGGAAAGCCGCAGCCTGTTGCCGCCAAAAGTACGAACCGCCTTCATCTTGGCGATGATTTGGTGCTGCGCGCTCGCAGGATTTGCCCGAGCGAGTAACTACCTGGTTGCGATAACGCTATTGTTCGTTGCCGGTTTCGTCGAACTTGGATTCAATTCAATGGCGCAGTCCTTGGTGCAGCTGAACGCGCCGGCCGAGATTCGCGGCCGCGTAATCGGCGTATTCTCGATGTCCGCGAACGGATTGCGCACCTTCAGCGGATTGAGCGTCGGCCTCTTGGGCGCGAGTATCGGCATCCACAACTCGTTGAGCTACAGCGCCGCCGCCCTGTTCCTGGTGTTCGCAGCCATCGTCGTCACGCGCAGCGTCGGCCGGCAAACCGGCACGCCACCGCCGCAATGAGTCCGCCGACTGACCTCGATTTCATGCAACAGGCGTTGCGCCTCGCGGAGCGGGCTGGGCGTGACGGCGAGGTGCCGATAGGCGCGCTGTTGGTGGTGGGGGGGGATGTGATCGGCGAGGGCTGGAACCGCCCGATCGGCAGCCTCGACCCGACCGCCCATGCCGAGATCATCGCGTTGCGCGCGGGCGCGCAGCGGCTCAAGAATTACCGTCTCGGCGGCGCCACGCTCTATGCGACGTTGGAGCCCTGCGCCATGTGCATCGGCGCGGTACTCAATGCGCGTGTGGCGCGAGTGGTATTCGGCGCATGGGACTCGAAGGCCGGGGCCTGCGGCAGCGTGATTGATTTGCCGCGCGAGCCGCGCCTCGACGCATCGCATCGATGTATTTGGCGGCGTGTGCAGTGACGAATCAGCCGCGTTGCTGCGGCAATTCTTCGAGAGCCGCCGCTAGTTCAATACGACCGCGTTGGGGCCATCGCCCCACGCCCACTGCAGCATATCCCGATAGCCGCGCACGTTGTCCACGTAGTGCACCGGCTCGCGGCCACGCGCGAAGCCGTTCTCGGTTTGGGTGTACCAGCGCTCCTGCTCCAGCAGCGGTAGAAACTCGCGCACGCTTTGCCAGGAGTCCGGATCGCGGCCGGCGCGTTGCGCCAGCACTCGCGCATCTTCCAGGTGTCCGTAGCCGATGTTGTAGGCTGCGAGGGCAAACCAGGTTCGGTCCGGCTCCGGAATATGCGCCGGAATTTTCTCGTACACCTGATGGAAATACCAGGCACCCCCGAAAATGCTCTGCTTGGCATCCGACAGATTGGTTACCTTGGCTTCCGATGCGGTGACGCCGGTCAATTGCATCAGGCCCTTGGCGCCCGATGAGGAGGCCGCACTGGGGTTCCACTTCGATTCTTGGTAGCCGATGGCCGCCAACAGGCGCCAGTCCTGGCTGCTCTGCGCGGCGGCTTCCACGAACCATTCTTTGTAGAGCGGCAATCGGTTTTGCAGATGACGCATGAAATCAGGTTCGCCAGCGAGCTCGGGGTCCTCGGAGCGGCCGTAGTATCGATTTACGATCGCGGCGAGTTCGCCATCGACATGGAGACGCGCGAAATAAGCGGCCATGGCGTGCGTGAAGCCCGGATCGCGGTCGCTTGCGGCCCACGCCAGTGGACGGCTTCCCGGGAAGTCAAACGCGATGCGCAAATTGGGATGCGCAATGTGCGCCAAAGCGAATTCGGTTGAATCCGCAAGTGTGTAATCGATGCTGCCGTCGGCCACGCCGTCGAGCAGCGCCTGGGAGTTGGTGCTGGAATTTTCGACCCAGACAAGATCCGGCAGCGAGCCACGCTCGTTCTCCAGGGATTTCGCATATGAACTTCCGGCGGCGATTTCCAAATCGGCATTGCCGATTTCCGCGAGCGAACCCGGTAGTGCCGCGCCGCGGCGGTAAATCAGGTGCTCGCGCACATGCTGGTACACAGGCCCGAAATTGACGCCCGGAATGGACTGCGGCGGTATTTTCAGGCCGGCCGCGGCCAAGTGAGCAGATCCTGAGGTAAGCGCCGCATAGATTTCAGGGTAGCTTCTCATTGGCGTGATCTTGAGTTTCACGCCAAGTTGATCGGCGAAGCGCCGCGCCAATTCATACTCGGGGCCCATCGGGGTGCCGTCCGGGCCGCGATAAAAGGCGAGTGGGCCCGTGCGCGTGACCACCCGCAGCTCACCCAGCGTCTTGATTTGATCAATCAAGCTGGGTAACGGCGCAAAACTGCTGAGCATGACGACGGCGGACAACGCGATCGTCAGCTTGGCCCAGCTTGGTCTATGTTTACGTATGTGTTTGTACAAATTACGCACGGTCATATGGGTCCATTAGAGTGCCGTGAGGCGGGGCAAGTTCTGTTCCTAAAGACGACCCCCAGCCAATGCGGTAGAATAAACTAATATTTCTTGATGCGAACCCTTGACAAATGCGTTTCTAGCCCGGCCGCTCACCGCGGCAAAATTAAAAATCCCTTAAGTTAATGCCGGAAAAACTTAAGTAAATGTGCGGATTCTTAAGTTAATGCCGAAAATTTTAAGTTAACCGGAGAGGTACCGAAGTGGTCACAACGGCGCCGACTCGAAATCGGATGGTCGGGTAATTCCGGCACGTGGGTTCGAATCCCACCCTCTCCGCCACTTCTTTTCCCAGTCATTACCGGTACTTAATGTAGTACCGGATTTTCTTACTGCCAGCCTACTGCCAAATTCGGGGGACTTGGGGGGACGAATCACGATCTGTGTGACGCGATTTGTCGCTGCATTTATCGAGGCAATTGCAGCACGAGAATCAAAAAATACAGCACGCGCAGTGGGTCTTTTTTCCATCGCGTGTTTGATCGCGTGAATGTCGGATTCCATCGCTCCTTCGAGCCACGCGGCGTACATGCGCAGCATCACCTCGACGCTATGTCCGTGTTGCTTCGCGACCCAGAGCAGATTCTTTCCCAGCATGAGCTGCCAGGTCACGGAGGAATGGCGCGCGTGGTAGGGCCCACGCCGGCGAATGTTTAGTGCCTTGATGCTCTCGCTCCAGCGCCAGCGGGTGATTTCCGGGTCACTGATTGGCCTGCCGTCTTCGAGAAAGAACAGGTGATCATGGCGGATCTTGCCGGCCTCGACGTATTCGTTCCGGAGTGCCAGGTGGCGCCTTAGAACTTCGAGAGCGCGTGGGCAAAGCTCGACGTCGCGATCCTCCAGCGTTTTGGTGCGGTCTTTATCCCGCCGCAGCACTCGTGCCTTGGTGACCGACAGCACGGCTCTACGGGCGTCGTAATCCGTCACGAGCAACGCGATTTGCTCGGAGGGACGTAAGCCAGTAAAGAAGCGAAATTCGTCATAGTTGCCGATAGCTTCACCCCAGTCGGCATGCAACCTAGAAATCAGCAGTTCGGCCTCCTGAATGGTGAAGGGGGCGACAGGGGGGCGGTCCTTCTTGGTCATTCGCAGACAGTTGAGACCCGAGGCCGGGTTGTGCTTCTCCGGATGATCCCTGTAGCCGTAATCGAACGCGCAGCGAACCACGCTGATCGCATTGTTGTAAGTTTTCTTCGACCATTGGTAGGCGTTTGCGATCTTGGCGAGTTAGGAGTAGCGGATCTCATCAAAAATCTTGGGCCCGATCTCCGGTCGCCAGATTTGTGCCAAGAGCTTCCGATAGCCCCGGGCCGTTACGAAGGCCAAGTCTTTTTTTGCAACCTGAGAATCGCAGGCCAGGAGGAAGTCATCGAAGACCTGATCGCAGGTTCGCCGCTTCTGCGGTGACTCCACATTATTGATGAAGCGATAGTCGGGAAATTCCTCCGCGAATACGAAGGTGCCGGCCGCGATGCGCTGTCTGATTTCCAGGAGCTGCTTGCGGGCGCGCTTGAGGTTCGCTTCGGTGGGGCTGCGCTTCAGTGTTGGACGGTAGCGGACGCCATCGAACTCGAAATCGAATTGGATACGATCACTACCGAGGGAACTTACTCCACCAGATATGGATTTACGGCCCACCGCGCCTTCCTAAGCTCGCGCCGTCACGCCGATTCGGGTGAGGTGTCTGCCGCCTGCAATGCTCATGCCTTCGCATTTCCGTCCCCTGGGGTCCCCTTCTCGCGTCTTAGCGCCAGGTCCATTTGCACAGGGAGCCGCGGCTTCTGACCCTCGGTCTTCTCTTCATGAATTGCCGTTCTCGTGCCTTCGACCCATCGCTGATAACCCAAAACGTCAATGACGATACGGCCATCGGGCGCGCGCTTCCAGACCTTCCCCTCCTGCCAATCGCCGCGCTCGATCTTACGCTCCATGGCCTTGACGAATATCCGGTGAGCAGATTCGCCAGCGGGAGCAGCACATATCGCGCCGTTCCAACCACGATAGGGGTCTTAGTGGCGCGGAGTCGAGTAATTTCCAAACTCATAAACGACCTAGTGCGGTTCCGGTCGTTCAGGGCCAAAGTTGTCACGTGAAGCAAATTATCGCAGAGATAAGCAAGAGAGTTGGTGTCGAGTTTGCGCGCTTAAAAAACCGCGTAATGCAGGATAGGCAACCGGTTGCTCTTGTTGAACAATTGGGCCACGTGAAGGCAGATCAATTCATTGTGGCTCGAGTCTCGTCGGAAACGAAGGCACGACTTCGTGCACTCGCTGAGCGGCAACAGCTCAGCGAGTCGGCCTTGCTCAGGCGCCTCGTTGAATTGGTGCTGTTGCAGGCGGGCTTGTCACCGATACTCACGGAGTCACCAACCGGTGCCCGGTCGCTGAGGGGCGCTCGATTGATGATCCGTCTGCGCCCCGATGACCAGATTCTCTTGCGGGAGCGTGCGGCCGCCCGAGGGATGCCGCCGGCCACGTACGTATCCGGTGCTGACGCGAGCTCACTTGCGGTCGCTTGCGCCGCTGCCGACGGAGGAGCTATTGGCCCTCAAGCGCACTCTCGGTGAGCTTGGGAGCATCGGCCGCAACTTGAACCAGATTGCCCATGCCGCCAACCAAGGCCAGCTCGTGACCAGTCCCGGGCGCAACGACCTTAAGGCAATGCTTCGCGTCTGTGGGACGCTTCGCGATAGCCTGAAGCGGGTGCTTCTGGCGAACCTCAAGTCCTGGGAGCAGGGCTCTCCCTAGCCGTCCCCTGAGCGGCTCAAATCGGCCAGAGGACTAAACCGCTCGCGCGGTAGGGGTGGCTTCGGTCAGGCGTTGGGGATTGGCTGACCTCTGAGGTTCTGTTTCGTATGTTGCGAGATGAGGCATTCCGCCTCGTTTCGCAACCGGAGCAGAGCCATGAACGATTCCACCCAAGAGATTTCACCGCTGCGTCAACGGATGCTGGAGGATATGCGGCTGCGCAAGCTCGCACCCCAGACCCAAGCCTCATACGTGCGGCAGTTCGGAAGCTGGCAGGCTATCTGCGCCGTCCGCCCGATACCGCCACGGTCGAGGATCTGCGTAACTTCCAGCTGCACCTGGTCGATCATGGCACCTCGCCGATCACGCTCAACGCGACCATCACGGGATTGAAGTTCTTCTTCGACGTGACGCTCGATCGTGCGAGTTGATGGCGAAGATGAAGCCGGTGTTTGTGCCGCGGACATTGCCGGTGGTGTTGAGCCGGGAGGAGGTCAGCTCGCTGATCGCCGCGACCAAGAACTTGAAGCACCAGACGGCCCTCTCGGTCGCCTATGGCGCCGGGCTTCGCGCCAGCGAAGTCGATCTCGCTCAAAGTCGGTGACGTCGATAGCACGCGCATGACGCTGCGGATCCAGCAGGGCAAGGGCGGCAAGGATCGCTACGCCATGCTCTCGCCGGTGATGCTCGATCGCCTGCGCACCTGGTGGCGGGTGGCACAAGCCCAGGGCAAGATGCTCGATGGCGGCTGGCTCTTCCCGGGCCTGAACCCCGTCGAGCCCTTGAGCACGCGACAGCTGAACCGCGCCGTGCATGAGGCCGCCCTCGCGGCGCGCATCGACAAGCGCGTCTCGATGCATACGCTGCGCCACAGCTTCGCCACCCACCTGCTCGAGCAGAAGGTGGATATCCGCGTGATCCAGGTGCTGCTCGGCCACAAGAAGCTTGAGACGACATCCCTCTACACCCACGTTGCCACCGAGATCCTGCGCCAGGTGATCGGTCCGCTGGAGCCAAGTCCCAGGCCCGCACCGTAGCCGCGCGTGCAACGCCCCGCCCTGGAGGTCGCGGATATCTTCCGCGCCCACGGGCCGGCGTGGCGGCATCACGAGCGCGGTCACTTGAGCCTCGGCCAGCTGAAGGTCATGTCGGCCATCGAGCAGTGCCGCAGCGCCGCGCTCGGCGGCCACGCGCTGCGCTGTTCATCGTGCGCGCAAGCCGCAGATCGCCTATAACTCGTGCCGCAACCGGCACTGCCCGAAGTGCCAGAGCAGCGCCGCGCAGCGCTGGCTCGAAGCGCGGCAGGCAGACCTCTTGCCCGTGGAGTATTACCACGTGGTCTTCACCTTGCCGGCGCCGATCAGCGCCATCGCCTACACCAACAAGGAGATCATCTATGGCTTGTTGTTCGACATCGCCGCCGAGACGCTGCGCACGATCGCCGCCGATCCGAAGCACTTGGGCGCCCGCATCGGCGTGACCCTGGTGCTGCACACCTGGGGATCGGCATTGACGCATCATCCGCATGTGCACGGCATCGTCCCCGGCGGCGGCCTTGCGCTCGATGCGGATCGGTGGGTGCCCTGCAAGCCGGGTTCTTCCTCTCGGTCCGGGTGCTCTCGCGCCTGTTCCGGCGTCGCTTCCTCGAAGAACTCCAGAACGCTCATCGTGACGGGCAACTGAAGTTCTTCGGCGAGCACGTCGATCTGGCCGACGCCGATGCCTTTGCCGACTGGCTCATGCCGTTGCGCCAGTGCGAGTGGGTGGTCTACGCCAAGCGCCCGTTCGCGGACCCGAAGCGGTGCTCGCCTATTTGTCGCGCTACACCCATCGGGTGGCGATCTCCAACTGCCGGCTGATCGCTCTGGACGAGCGCGGCGTCACCTTCCGCTGGAAGGACTACCGCGCTCATGGCAACACGCGCTACAAAACGATGACGTTGATGACCGACGAGTTCATGCGCCGCTTCCTGCTGCATGTGCTGCCCTCCGGCTTTCATCGCATCCGTCACTACGGATTGCTCGCCAACGCCCACCGCAAGACCCACATCGCCACCGCTCGCGAGCTTCTGCATCAGCCGGCGCCTGTGCTTAGCGCTGAGGTAAGCGCAGCCCATGCCGCAGCCAGCTCCGCTAGGCCCACCTTCGTCTGCCGACACTGCGGCGCCCCGATGCTCATCATCGAGACCTTCGCACGCGCGCAGCACATCCGCGGACCGCCGGCTTCACCGAGTTCACCATGAGCCTCCGCCGCTCACTCCGCAGATCCTCGCCGTCGGCGCTTCATCAAACGAGGCTGGCACGAACGCCCATTGTCTTGGCCGCCGATGTCCAACGCTCTTGCACGCCAGGACCGCCAAAATCCGCATCCTGCCGCCCGCACATTGCAAGCCGTGGCGCCGTGGCCGCCGCATCGGTCCCGCCAGCAAGCTCGCCGAGCCCACTGCCTCCGTTCAAATCCCCATAGCTCATCGCTCCCCGCTGACACCCTCAGTACGGCTCCGCGGTTTCCTCCCTTGGGGCTTGTCCGACGCCTGCCCTCAAACCTCACCGGCTTTGGCATGCTCAGTCACGAAGGGCAGGTATCGGACAACCCTTAACAAGACCCGTCATTGACCGATCCTAACTCCCCGCCATGAAGCGGTCGTTCGCAGCCTGCGGTAAGCTTGCGCCCGTGTTTTGCGCTTCACCACGGTTGATGAGCATCCCAGCCACACCAATAGTGCGTCGCGCCTCTATGTTCTCTGCGATTCTTGCGTCTGTCTTAGGCGTGCAGACGCAAATAGGACACACGGAGGCGGTAGTAACGGGTAGCCAGTTGGAACCGCCTCAAGGCGTCATGGTGTGGGTGCAAGCACCTCCCCCGCGGTGAGAAAGGGCGCAACGTTCGTTCTCAAAATCAAGATCCTGAATGCAAGCGCCGCCGCATTTTCATTCAAAAGTATCAACGTCGCCGATCGTTATATGCGGGGGTTTGACGTTGTAGGTATCGATCCCGCGCCAATTAACGTGGATCGAACTCTCGGAGATCTTGAAATGCTCTACGACCTAAGCATGAAGGCCAACGAGGAATGGCAGGTGCGCGTTCGTCTTCGTGCAACAGGCCCTGGCGCCTTTATTGGCGACGTTGACGTCGAATTCAACGGTACTTCATACACGCGGACGGCGCAGACCCGCGTGAAGTGACGGCGTGTGCCAGCCGCTTAAAACGGACCGTCGACGGCGTCTTCTTTTTTGGCGCCTGGCGCATCGTTTCGGAGGGTGCCGTATGGCGGTCTATCGATGCATTATGGGATGAAGGGAGTATGTGGTTGTTAATGGGCATTCTTGACGCGTTTATAATCAACAGTGAGATGTATAGCGCCACGCGGTTGTTCGACTATAGGTCTTGAGAGTGGGTTGACTCATGGCAATTGCGGCGAGCTTCATCCTGGGGGGGATAGTGGGGCTAATTCCACTACTACTTGGCCTCATGCTTAATCAGGCAGGGCTGGGCCGTGTGGGATTCCTCTTTTGTGTCTTTCTAGGGTTCCTAGCGGGGCTCCCCGCTACAGTCGTTGCTTCGGCTGGCTTCGCAGTGGGAATTGTTGTGTCGTGGTATCGAAACAGATCCGGACCCGACATCAACCTTGAGGAAGACCCTCAGGAAAAAGATTAGGTCCTCGGAAGCGGCCAGTCGTCGTTGGCTGCATCGGGTCGAGAACTCATTGGATGGAGGGGCGGCACCGTGCTGTATAAGGGGGGCGCGCCACCTTGGGAGGGGTCCGATGCGCCTATATCACTTTCTGAAGGCCTGCCACGCCATCGATGACGTGGAGAAGAAACGCGTAAAGATCTCGTTGTGGATGGACGTGAATGACCCCTGGGAGCTAAAGCCGTTCGACCTGTCGGACGCGCGAAATCTGCGTGCGATCGAAGGGTTCAAGACAGAAGTGAACAAAATGTTTTCTTTCGTCTGCTTATGCAAGCACTGGCGCAGCCCGCTGATGTGGGCGCATTACGCGGAAAGGCATCGGGGAGTGGCGCTCGGGTTTGACGTGACAGAGGATTTCTGCAACCCCATCAAGTATGTGCCCACCGTGTATCAGCTACCGGCAACCAACCCGAAGAAAATGGGCACGCAGCTCTTGAATGATGGGAGGCAGGTGATCGACGCAATGCTCAACACGAAATTCGAGGGATGGAGCTACGAGAAAGAGGTGCGAGTGTTCGCCAATCAGGACGGCTCAAACACTGAGAATGGCATCGAGTTCTATCCCTTCTCCGCCGACTTCGCGCTGAGAGAAGTGATATTGGGCGAGAAGTGCCCGCTGTCGATCGCTCAGTTTCGTGCCTCGGTCCCAAGCATGGACGCCTCGGTGCGCGTCATTCGGGCGCGCCGTGCCGTGCACGATTTCTGCCTTGAGGAAGATCCAGACCCCAGCTAGTCGCTGCAAGTTTCAGCCGGTACCCACCATCAGGCCCGCAATTGATATCAATCTTTGATGCCTTAATTCCTGCCGGTCACCGGAGGCAGCGAGGGGTCGAGATATCATTCAAGCCTGACTGGTAATATTCCACCCATGGCGTTGTTTTCAGTCTGCCTCATTGCTGCGATAGTTGGTACCGTTCTCCATTTATGTGTTGTTCGCCGCGCATAGGGAGATTACCGGCTCGTTCTCTCGCTAATAATTCAGGGCATGTAATGGTCCATTCTCATCTCGACAAGATTATCGCTTGGACGTTTGCCACATTCATCGTGTTAGGTTTCACATCTGGTATCTATCGTGCATGGCAGATTGAAAGCTGGGGTTTAGCAATTTACGTTGCCATATTGGCTCCACTGTTTGGCTGGGTAGCCTTTCATCTATCTGCGTAAGCAGCGAAATATAATTGAACTGACGGAATCTGCCATAACTTTGCGACGCGGGTCATCGGTAACCGTCATTCTTTGGTCGGAAATCGTCGGTTTCACCGAGGCACCATCGTCAACAGCATGGCTCGTTCGAGCCCGAGATGGCCGAACTTTGCGTGTCGATAAGCTGCTCGTCGGCGTGCCAACAACTTTTGTCGATTACCTCAGGAAATGTTTGCCACCGCAACTTTTCGATACGGCATTGGCCTACGTTAGGCCGAAGGCGGCTTTCCGAGTTCTTATCAGAAAACGATCCGGCTTAATTTGAGCTTCCCAATTGCCGTCGTTCGCGATCGGCAGTCTCGGTTCGAGTAGCGCCCTGACGGTAGTCAGGCGTCCGATTCACGTTGACCGTGCTGCCACGCTCTGAAACGATGGTCTACTGGTGCGAAATGAAGTTCGAGGCGTTCATTTAGGGCAATACTTCGATGGCAAAAGCAGCAAAGCGCTTATTCATTTGTCTCGACAATGTGGGCTATGAGGTTTCCCTCGAGCGGCTGAAAATTTACATCGCGTTGACAGACGTGAAAGCAGAGCGCACTGGCTACCTCAGGATCATCGACTAATCCGGGGAGGACTACCTGTACCCCAGCGAAGCGCTTCGTCGCGGCTGAACTCCCGGTCTCGACCCGGCGCGCTGTGCTACATGCCGCCTAACCGACGGTTGAGCGTCAGCTTGTGGCTATTGCTAAGTCGCTCGAAATTGTTGACGAAACCTTTAAAAAACCAGTTCGTGGAGCGATTGAAGTAGGCAGCTTCGACAATGAAGGTATCTGACATATTGCGCATGCTGGGTGAGGACGGCTGGTATCTGGCGTCCACGAAGGGAAGCCACCGCCAGTTCAAGCACCCCAGTAAGCCCGGTCGCGTCACGGTGGCAGGTAAGCCAAGCGACGATTTGGCGCCGGGCACGTTGAACAGTATCCTTAAGCAGTCTGGTTTGAAGAAATAGGGCACCCTCTTATGCGCTACGCGATAGTGATCGAAAATGCCGGTGGAAATTATTCCGCGTATGTGCCGGACCTTCCAGGGTGCATTGCCACGGGCGAGACACTGGCAGCCACGGAGCAGGTAATTCGCGAGGCAATTGAGTTCCACTTGGAGGGGTTGCGCGAGGACGGTACTCCGATTCCCCCTCCGTCGAGCCATGTCGATTACGTTGAGGTCGCCGCCTAAACGGTTGGCCGGGCTACGGAACAGGTCTACTGCCAAATCTACTGCCAAAAGCGGGGAGGCGAGGGGATTCCAGGGGACGGCGAGCCGCGGAACTGATTTCTATTTGCGCCTCCGTGGGTTCGAATCCCACCCTCTCCGCCACTTGTTTTCCAAGCCTTTTCCGGTACTTAAGGGTGTACCGGATTTTCCTACTGCCAAACTACTGCCAAATTCTGGGGACTTTGGGGGACGAATCACGATCTGTGTGACGCGATTTGCCGCTGAATTTAGTGCAGAAATTGCAGCACGAGAATCAAAAAATACAGCACGCGCAGTGGGTCTTTTTTCCATCGCGTGTTTGATCGCATGAATGTCGGATTCCATCGCTCCTTCGAGCCACGCGGCGTACATGCGCAGCATCACTTCGACGCTATGCCCGTGCTGCTTCGCGACCCACAGCAGATTCTTTCCCAGCATGAGCTGCCAGGTCACCGAGGAATGCCGCGCGTGATAGGGGCCACGCCGGCGAATGTTGAGCGCCTTGATGCTCTCGCTCCAGCGCCAGCGGGTGATCTCCGGGTCGCTGATCGGCCTGCCGTCTTCGAGAAAGAACAGGTGATCATGGCGGATCTTGCCGGCCTCGACGTATTCGTTCCGGAGTGCCAGGTGGCGCCTTAGAACTTCGAGGGCGCGCGGGCAAAGCTCAACGTCGCGATCCTCCTGCGTTTTGGTGCGGTCTTTATCCCGCCGCAGCACTCGTGCCTTGGTGACCGACAGCACGGCTCTACGGGCGTCGTAATCCGTCACGAGCAATGCGATTTGCTCGGACGGACGTAAGCCAGTGAAGAAGCGGAATTCGTCGTAGTTGCCGATAGCTTCACCCCAGTCGGCATGCAACCTCGAAATCAGCAGTTCGGCCTCCTGAATGGTGAAGGGGGCGACAGGGGGGCGGTCCTTCTTGGTCATTCGCAGACAGTTGAGACCCGAGGCCGGGTTGTGCTTCTCCGGATGATCCCTGTAGCCGTAATCGAAGGCG
Source organism: uncultured Gammaproteobacteria bacterium (assembly GCA_963787695.1). Taxonomy (GTDB): domain Bacteria; phylum Pseudomonadota; class Gammaproteobacteria; order Steroidobacterales; family Steroidobacteraceae; genus Bog-1198. The sequence continues at coordinate 732,216 of CAWBDX010000002.1, read as the reverse complement.
CAGCGAACCACGCTGATCGCATTGTTGTAAGTTTTCTTCGACCATTGGTAGGCGTTTGCGATCTTGGCGAGTTAGGAGTAGCGGATCTCATCAAAAAACTTGGGCCCAATCTCCGGTCGCCAGATTTGTGCCAAGAGCTTCCGATAGCCCCGGGCCGTTACGAAGGCCAAGTCTTTTTTTGCAACATGAGAATCGCAGGCCAGGAGGAAGTCATCGAAGACCTGATCGCAGGTTCGCCGCTTCTGCGGTGACTCCACATTATTGATGAAGCGATAGTCGGGAAATTCCTCCGCGAATACGAAGGTGCCGGCCGCGATGCGCTGTCTGATTTCCAGGAGCTGCTTGCGGGCGCGCTTGAGGTTCGCTTCGGTGGGGCTGCGCTTCAGTGTTGGACGGTAGCGGACGCCATCGAACTCGAAATCGAATTGGATACGATCAGAACCGAGGGAACTTACTCCACCAGAAATGGATTTACGGCCCACCGCGCCTTCCTAAGCTCGCGCCGTCACGCCGATTCGGGTGAGGTGTCTGCCGCCCGCAATGCTCATGCGTTCGCATTTCCGTCCCCTGGGGTCCCCTTCTCGCGTCTTAGCGCCAGGTCCATTTGCACAGGGAGCCGCGGCTTCTGACCCTCGGTCTTCTCTTCATGAATTGCCGTTCTCGTGCCTTCGACCCATCGCTGATAACCCAAAACATCAATGACGATACGGCCATCGGGGGCGCGCTTCCAGACCTTCCCCTCCTGCCAATCGCCGCGCTCGATCTTACGCTCCATGGCCTTGACGAATATCCGGTGAGCAGATTCGCCAGCGGGAGCAGCACATATCGCGCCGTTCCAACCACGATAGGGGTCTTAGTGGCGCGGAGTCGAGTAATTTCCAAACTCATAAACGACCTAGTGCGGTTCCGGTCGTTCAGGGCCAAAGTCATCACGCGAACCAAATTATCGCAGAGATAAGCAAGAGAGTTGGTGTGAGTTTCGCCCTTAAAAAACCGCGTAATGCAGGATAGGCAACCGGTTGCTCTTGTTGAACAATTGGGCCACATGAAGGCAGATCAATTTGTTATGGCTCGAGTCTCGTCGGAAACGAAGGCACGACTTCGTGCACTCGCTGGGCGGCAACAGCTCAGCGAGTCGGCCTTGCTCAGGCGCCTCGTTGAATTGGTGCTGTTGCAGGCGGGCTTGTCACCGATACTCACGGAGTCACCAACCGGTGCCCGGTCGCTGAGGGGAGCTCGATTGATGATCCGTCTGCGCCCCGATGATCAGATTCTTTTGCGCGAGCGTGCGGCCGCACGAGGCATGCCGCCGGCCACTTACGTTTCCGTGCTGACGCGAGCTCACTTGCGGTCGCTTGCGCCGCTGCCGACGGAGGAGCTATTGGCCCTCAAGCGCACTCTCGGTGAGCTTGGGAGCATCGGCCGCAACTTGAACCAGATTGCCCATGCGGCCAACCTAGGCCAGGTCGTGACCAGTCCCGGGCGCAACGACGTTGAGGCAATGCTTCGCGTCTGTGGATCGCTTCGCGATAGCCTCAAGCGGGTGCTTCTTGCGAACCTCAAGTCATGGGAGCGGGGCAGTCCCTAGACGACGCTTTGAAATCGGCGGGCCCCATTGCAGACCAAGAAAATCCGTTAAGATTGGGGCCGAACGGCTACGTAGCTCGCTATTTGGCAAATGACTCTCGCCGGACGGATCGCGTGGAGCGGTAAATTCATATGGGCGTTGGGTACTGTGTATCATCGCTTCACCGGATAACCAATCTAGATACGTCCGCGATGACAACGCGGCCGTCGGTGAAAGGTAGCGGCTCGACACTCGATTCAGTCGCTAAGGAATTAGGTGCCAACGTGGAGGGCACTGTCCGCCTACGTTCGCCGACTGTTGAAGGCATTCTTGCTTGGCGCGATCGGCTTACCACCAAATACCGCGAACAGTTGGAAGAAAACCTGACATGGGATGAGACCAGCACGTTTGAAGTCTCTGAGGATGTCGCGACCGGCGGCGACGTGATGTTCCACTACATTGCCGCAGTACTCGATCAACGCGGAAAATCTGGGCTCAGCAAAATGCTCGACGTCGGGAAACCGCCGCCTCAAGAACTCAGCGCGACCTTTGCCGAGGCAGATCGCCGCAGCTTCGGGGGCCGCTTTCCCCAGCTTCTGCTGGGAGCGAATCTGTGGCTTCCTTTCAAGAAGCACCTGATGATTGAGGAGCCAGACTGGAACGGCCATCTAGAACGATACGGGTCGATTTTTCATCTCGTCGACGAGGTGGCCATCGTCCGAGGCGCTATCGCAGATGCGCAACCTGCAGTGGTACATACCTCAACCGTAGAGACCTCAGACAAAGCGATCGTTGCCGCCTGGCAGACGTCAAAAACGATTTTGCGCCTCGCGGCGATGGCGGCCGCCAAGCACCTGCCGCTGTGGACGACGGGTTAAGATCAGGAGACATGTGTTTGTCGTTCGGCAACAAGTCGCGACCCAGAGCTATCGGAATATCCGGTGCTACTCAAATCGTCTAAATCCGGCCGGTCGAGCCATTTGATTGCTCGCCCTTAAGCCGACACTCCCGTTTGCAATTGCGTCCGTATTATCCTTCAGACGACCCAGCCGGAGACGACTGAGTGATGCTTGATCGAAAACTCGATGTTCTGTTCCTTCGCATTTACGCCAAGAATCTAAATAGGTCGTATCGCAGTGATCCAGCAAATGCTTGCGCGGACACTGAGATTCAAATGAGTACTATAATTTTGATAACAGCATTGGCGCTATTTCTCATCATGGGGTCTATTTTCTTTCCGGCTTCTTTGGCTCTGTTTTTAAACGGTCGTGACCTGAAGTATGGCGTCTTGATTGGACTGACAATCGCGGTGGCCTATGGCGTGCATAAGCGCTTCGGCAGGTATGAGAATACCCCCGAATTGGCGCGCCAATACGACACCGCTAGAGTCATCGTTGGTCGCAGATTGGCAACTGGGCATTTATGGTAGGTTTTCTCCTTATAGCGTTGACAGTGCTCCGGCACAGGTGAGGAATATTTACGCGGCCCAACGTATGAGGAGACTGTCCAGCTATGCGGGAATATTCATTCTTCTCGCGTGCGTGCTTCCGGGATGTGCCCCTGGCAAGCGACCGTTTTTGATCGCACAAGTGTGCCTGAGCACTGCGGAAGAAGTGACGACATTTACGCGCGAATTGAAGTCGATTGCCCGGTCGGAAGGCGTAAAGTTTATCGACAATAGCGAAAATACCCAAAACGAGCTGCATGCCATAGGCAACCCCCATCTCGAAAAAACAATGACCAGACCTATAATCAATATGGGGATCGAGCGGGGGCACGGAATAGGCTTAATTGCCAACAATGTAGGCTCGCCAGGCGGCGAAGTGGCAATAGGATTTTCCGAAGGCTGGAATCCACCCGCGGCGCATCAGTTCGCCCAAAGGGTGATTGGCGAGCTAAAACAGCACTGGCCAATCGAGATCGTCCCGAATCCCGCCGAATCTGGCGCGCTTCCGATGACGAACTGCAACTAAAAACGCATCCACGCTCACTGCCATGCCGGCAAGCGATCTATCACTCAAGTCCAGATGGGCGCCTTTTAGCTATCAATGGCGATGAGGTAGGCTTCAATCCCTAGCTATGTAGATATGAAGCGAATGGACGAGCAGAAACGGGTCCGCACAGAAGCAGTCAGCAAGGCTTATCGCGAGTACTTGGAGTGGGCCAAGTCACTGCTGACTCTCGCGGCCACATGTTCGATCAAACAGTCTCCCGGGCAGGAGCCCGAACTGCGGAACGTTTTTCGGTTGCAGATTCTCTACAGCGACCGCGAAGCCTTACGCTTCGAGTACCTTTTGAGAAATTGCACATCCGAAATCACGAAATGCAGGTCCCTCTCCGATATTAATAAGAGACTTCTCAAGGATTGGCGCAGCCTTGATGAGGACGGCATTATGCCGGGCAATTCAAACTACGTGACCGTGTCGCGGGGGATCGCGGAACTTGAGGGAAAGACGGACTCTTGATAAACCCTTTCAAGCCCTTACTCAGAATCCTCAATACCAGAAAGCTCGGGCAGCGTTTGCGAAAAGAATTGAAGAACTGAACAAAGCACTCGGGTAGTTAGATACGAACGACAGTCGCGAGCGGCGGCTCGGGCGGGAGAGAGTCGACACCGGCCGCCCGAAATTTATTTGCCGTAGACGCAATTGAAGACTATTTTTGAATATGTGCGGTACGATTTGCGAGAATCGGTATCGGGCGGGACGCTTCGTTGAACTTCTCAGCGTCGATTTGAAGTAAGTCAGATGGCGATCGCCCTCACGAACGGGTGGCGCGCTTCTTGCTCACGCGCGCAAGAACCTCGTTCTGGCTCTCAGACGCACGCCTCAAAACCTTTGAATAGAGCTTTTTCTTGTCCTCAGAAGACGCGGTACGAATGAATTCGGAGAATGGTGTGGATGAAACGTCCGTAGGATGATCATCCTTAAATCTAAAGAGCGACATAATTAATTCCCATCGTGCAGGACCTTTTCAAGCCCGGCACGATCGTATTTTTCCTTGACATGGTTGTCAATTCGATCAATTCCGGCCTTGTACAGTCTATCGACACCATCATTGGGTTTCACCAAGAGATCGACCATGATATCGGTCGCAAATTCAGTTTTTAAAGCGTTTACAACATCCCTAGCGGCGAAATATTGTTCAATAAAGCGCCCAACAGGCACATTTCGGCCTTCGTCCGCCTCTCGGGCCTGAACAAACCTCCAAGCCTGAAGCGGGTCTTGGTAAACATACAGAATCTGGACCGGCCGCTTATTTTTCAAGCACCTAAGCACGTTTTCCCTGGCTTGCTTCAAGTTGGACAAGGTGCCGTCCAGCAGGAAACTCTGATGTTGTGCATGTGCGAAATCGAGAATCTTGCCCGTCAGAATGGAAATCGCGCCCTGAAAAAGATAGGAATTCTTACCCGTGTAGGACGGAAATCGACAACGTAAGTCGTCGGGATCCACCCTTAGTATTCGCGTTTTTGGCTCCTTGGATTCCAGCTCGGCAAGAAGCTCTTTTGAAGACTCAGTCTTGCCGGCGCCGGGTGATCCGGCCATGAATACAGATACGGGATTTGCCTCGGGTACGAAAATCGCTGGATCCGTCAACTCACGCGCGATAGCTTTTTTGTTTTTGCGGGCATATTCCAGCGCCTCCTCCTGCAGCTGCTGCTCATCGAGTGTCAGGTCCGCCATGCGCCATGTTACCTCGCCGCCGCGCTAGGCGCCGACTACGACGCTAAAATGCGGCATGGGATATCCTTGCGCTGTGCTAGACCTAAAACAAGTCGCTTTGCCGCCTCTGGAAAACGCAGCAGTTAGTTAACATGGTGCTCACTCGCAATTTCAAGAAAACCATCGTGACTCGCGTCGAGCGAGATTCTGCGTTCGCCGAAGCGCTCCTGGATGAGGCTGCAAATCTGTTTTTGCGTAATGAACCTGAAACGGCACGCGTCATTCTTCGAGACCTGGTGAATACGACGCTCGGTTTCGAGGCGCGACATGAAAATTAAACCGTCCATTTAGGACATACATCGATGGCAAGGGCAGCAAAGCGTTTATTTATTTGTCTCGACAATGCAGGGTATGAGGTTTCCCTCGAGCGGCTGAAAATCTACGTCGCACTGCCAGATGCAAAAGCAGAGGGCACTGGGGCGTGCGGTCCTACAAGCCGCGTAATCAAGGCTATCGACAATATGCCCTGTGGATGAAAGACTTAGGGATATGGAAGATCTGCGGCAATCACTGAGCCGACAGGAAGCCCGGCGTGAATCTCCGCCTTGGCACAAGGAGGCGCTACGCGAAACCGTCGCGCGCTACGCTGCTGGCCATGAGCAGCCGATCGACTGGGCTGCCGCGAAGCGCGAACTGCGCAAGCGCGCCAAGCAGTCGGGTTTTAAGAAATAGGCACCTTTTATGCGCTACGCGATAGTGATGGAAAATGCCGGCGACAATTTTTCCGCATATGTGCCGGACCTTCCGGGGTGCATTGCCACGGGCGAGACACTAGCAGCGACGGAGCAGGCAATTCGCGAGGCTATTGAGTTCCACTTGGAGGGGTTGCGCGAGGACGGTACTCCGATTCCCCCTCCATCGAGCCGGGTCGATTACGTTGAGGTCGCCGCCGCCTAGCGGTGGGGTGGGCCGCGGAACAGACCTACTGCCAAATCTACTGCCAAAAGCGGGGAGGCGAGGGGATTGCAGGGGACGGAGAGTTGCAGGTTTTCAGTAACTTACTGATTTCTATTTGCGTCGACGTGGGTTCGAATCCCACCCTCTCCGCCACTTAATTTTTGAAGCATTTCTGCGACTTGAGTCACATAGGTCGTTTCGTACTGCCAAACGGTTGCCGCGAGTTACCGCCTTAGGTTCTGCGGAGGATTAAACATGCAGCTACCATCGAAAGCGGGCATCGTTGACTCCAAGATCGGGGCACTGAACGGCTTGCGCGGCATCGCCATAGCGATGATCGTGCTTCACCATCTCTTCATTCCGTATACCGCCAGGAATCCCTTGCGTCCGGGCGAGATCAATGGGGAAGGGCTCTTTGCGGCCTTCATCAATGATGCCCCGTTGGGCGTCAATATATTCTTCGTCCTATCGGGATTCGTTCTATACCTACCTTACCGGACCGGGCGCAGAGTCATGGGGGGTGTGGCGGGTTTCCCGGCATTCTATCTCCACCGGGCTCAACGGCTTTTGCCGCTCTACTATATTGTCGTACTGGTTACGGTTGCCTTGCATTCCAAAGAGCTGTCCGGCTCACGCGATTGGTATCTAGAGCTCGGAGCGCTGCTTTCCACTTTATTCATCTTCTCAGCGCATGGGTTCATGCCACCGTCCAATGTGGTGCTTTGGTCGGTCAGCGTCGAAATCTGGTTCAGCGTGCTCTTCCCAGTCTTCGTCCTGCTCGTCCAAAGATGGAGAACGCCGAACGTCGTCGCAGGTACGGTAATGGTTTGTGCGGTGTTCGCATACATCGGACACTCGATTTCCATCGAGCGTGTCGGGTTTTTCTGGCCGTTCACGAATGGAATCTTTGGATGCTGCTACGAGTTCCTTCTGGGCATGATGGTCTGCGATCTATACGTCAAGGGAGTCGAGAACCCCGTGCTACGTGGGAAACACTCGCGATTGCTCCTGCCGGGTGCGGTGATTACTATTGGCGCTCTCTATTTGATGCATCATGCAGCCTTCGTCGAGCTCCATACCCTCGGCACTATTGGATTCGCAGTCGGATTCGCGTTCGTGCTGCTGAGCATACTGTCGGGCGCCAATCCGCTGCGGCGGGTTCTGGAGATTTGGCTGCTGCAGGTGTTGGGGTGCATGTGCTACAGCATCTATGCCTGGCACGGCATCATCATGAACGAGATGATCCCACCGTCGACTTCTTCGCTGACCGATACGCTCAGGCTGTTGGCGCCCTTCCTGTTCGTGATGCTCGCGCTCAGCGGCCTGAGTTATCGCTATATCGAGTTTGGCCGCGAGCGAAACTGGAAAGCGCTGTTTCTTGTCGCCGATGCCAAGGGCGCCAGCGCCCCGATGCCGGGGCATACCGTCCCGGGCCGCAGCGAAAACATGGATGGTGAACCGTTGCGGCTCGAACGGCCGGGCCAGACGGAGACTATTCCGCTCACAAAAACCCAGGACCACGAAGGGTCCGCCCAAGGAACTTCGAGTGACACTCAGCTAGGACCGATCGCCAGCCAGACAAAGAAGGACTCCACGCTCAAGAAGACGGCGGCCACCTAACGGAAGTGGACGCAACGAACTGCTCATCGGAGAGCCGCACAGACCCCTCAGGATTATCGACGAATCCGGGGGGCTACGTGTACCCCAGCCAAAGCTTCGTCGCGGCAGAACTCCCAATCTCGACCCGGCGCGCGGTCTTGCAAAGGAGCCCTACGAGGCCGCATCCGCGAGGCTGATGGTCATGCGCTTGCCGACCGCCGCCGCTGCCTTCTGAACCGTCTCTAGGAGGACGTTGGGGTTATGCGGGTCAAGCAGGCGTTCGGGACTTTCGGACTTTTAGGTTCGACCAGACAACGCGAAGCGTAGGCCCTTTCCCTACTGCCAAATTCAGTGTGGCCCATTACGAGGCGGCCACCAGGCGAATGCGGGTGATTTCCGAAGGTACGCCAAAGCGATTCGGCGGCCCCCAATATCCCGTACCACGGCTCACATATACCCACAGATTCTTCAACCGATGCAGGCCGCTGTCAAAGGGTTGGAAGAAATACACGAACAGGTTCCACGGCCAAAACTGGCCGCCGTGCGTATGCCCGGAAATTTGCACATCGAAACCCGCGCTTGCGGCCGCAGCCGCCGAACTGGGCTGATGCGCGAGCAGAATTTTCGCACCAGCACTGGCTGGCGCGCCGCGTAATGCCGCCCTGGGATCGCTTCGCTGCGCGGGATCATAGTGGTGCGCACTGACGTCCGTCACGCCCGCGAGCACCAGCGACGCGCCGTTGTGCTCCAACACCACATGTTCATTCTTGAGAACCTGCAGACCGAGACGCCGGATTTCCAAGGTCCATGCGCTTTCACCAGAGTAGTACTCGTGATTGCCGGTCACGAAGTAAGCGCCGTGGCGCGCCGAGAGGTCAGCCAAAGGTGCCGTATGAGCCGACAATTGCTGCACGGTTCCATCGACCAAATCCCCCGTCACGGCAATCAAATCCGCGTTCAGCTCGTTGACCCGGCGGACAATCGCCTCGACGAACCCGCGTTTGATGGTGGGGCCCACGTGCACATCACTGATTTGAGCGATCGAGAAGCCGTGCAGGGCCCGCGGCAGGCCGGCGATGGGAATATTGACTTCGACCACGCCGGGCATGCGTCGCGCGATCACAAAGCCGACCAGCGTGATCAAAACCGTGAGATACAAGGTCCAGTGCGCGCTGGGGGCGACCCAGAATGCGACTTGTCGGTTGGTTTGAAACAAGCGTAAGCCCAGCAGCATAAGATCGCGCAGCAGAGTCAAAACGAACAAAGAGGAGAGAAACCCCATGGCGGTCAGGCCCACCCACGACAGCGCCTCGGCCAATCTCCGATTCTCCATGGTGCGAGTGCGCACCGAGAGCGGAATGAACCAGCAGCAGGCCAGCAGCAGCGCAATGCCCGCGAATACCCCGCGGGGGCCGAGCGACATGGCGGAAAACAGCCGCCAGCCGACGTATCCTGGCAGCAACAGCAAAAGCCAGAGGGGGCTTAAAAGTAGGCGGCGCATGATGAGGGAGGAGTTGACTCGAAACCCAGATACTTGGGGCGGTAGAATACTGATTCAAGTGTGGGGAGAACCAGTGTGAATCTAAGCTTCGTCGAAGGCGCCGGCGACGTGCCTCTTAGGTACGAAACCATAGGCCGGGCATTCGATGAAACTGCGCAGCGATTTGCTCAGCGCGATGCCCTCATCGCGCCACAGCAGCAGGTCCGGTGGAGCTACGCAGAACTGCAAAATCGCGTGGATTTGCTCGCCGCGGGACTGCTGTCTCTTGGGTTGAATCCCGGCGATAGAATCGGCATTTGGGCGCCCAATTGCGCGGAGTGGGCGGTAACGCAATTCGCCAGCGCCAAGGCGGGATTGATCCTCGTGAATATCAATCCCGCCTATCGGCTCTCAGAATTGGAATTCTGCCTGAAGAAGGTCGGGTGTCGCGCACTTGTGACCGCGGAGCGGCTGAAACACAGCGACTATCTTGGCATGCTGCGCGATCTGGCACCGGAACTCGATAGCTGCGCCGCCAACGAATTGCGCAGCGCCAAACTACCGGAACTCAATTTGATTATTCGGCTGGGGCGGCCGCGCACGCCTGGGTGCCTGAACTTTGACGAAGTCATGCAATTGGGAACGGTCGCGGATCGCTTACGTCTCGAGCAGATTGCTCTGGATCTGCAGCCCGACGATGCCATCAATATTCAGTTCACCAGCGGCACCACGGGCCTGCCCAAAGGGGCGACGCTAAGCCACTACAACATTTTGAATAACGGCTATTTCGTTGGCCAGAGGATACGGCTGACCGAACGCGATCGAATTTGCATACCGGTACCGCTCTATCATTGTTTCGGCATGGTCATGGGTAATCTCGCGGCGATCGTGCATGGCGCCGCGATGATTTACCCCGCCGAAAGCTTCGATCCGTCGAAGACGCTGGAAACCGTCGACAATGAGCGCGCGACCGCACTTTACGGCGTGCCCACCATGTTCATCGCGGAGTTGGAGACGCCGGATTTTAGTCGTCACGACTTGTCGAGCTTGAGAACCGGGATCATGGCGGGCTCGCCGTGCCCGGTCGAAGTGATGAAGCGCGTCATCAGCCAAATGAACCTCACGGAAATAACCATCTGCTACGGTATGACCGAGACCAGTCCGGTGAGCTTTCAATCCTCGACCGACGATTCCTTCGACCGGCGCGTGTCAACCGTCGGACGCGTGCATCCCCATGTCCAAGTCAAGGTTGTGGATGTGCAGGGCCGGTGCGTGCCGCGCGGGGTCCAAGGCGAGTTGCACACCAGGGGATACTGCGTGATGAAAGGCTACTGGCAGGATCCGGAAAAAACCCGGGAGGTTCTCGATGACGCCGGCTGGATGCATACCGGAGATCTCGGCGTGATCGATGCGCAGGGCTACGGTAATGTGACCGGACGACTCAAGGATCTGGTCATCAGGGGCGGCGAGAACATCTCGCCGCGCGAGATCGAGGAGTTCTTGTACCGGCATGCCAAGGTGCACGCGGTGCAGGTGTGCGGCGTACCGGACGATAAATATGGCGAAGAAGTCTGCGCGTGGATCCAATTAAAGCTTGGCGTCAGCGCCAGCGAAGAAGAGCTTCGCGAATACTGCCGGGGTCAGATCGCGCACTACAAAATTCCGCGATACATCCGCTTCGTCACCGAATTTCCGATGACCATTACCGGAAAGGTGCAAAAGTTCCTGATGCGCGAGCACATGATGAGGGAATTGGGCCTCTCGGAGCAAAAGACCGCCTGACTGCGCCTAGCGCTTCAATGCGGCTTTTGGAACTTGAGTACGAAGTTATCGGCCTCGCCGATGGCGATGTATTTGGCGCGGTCTTTATCCCCCTGCGCCAGGGTGGGAGGCAGCGTCCAAACGCCATCGGGCCAATCCTTCGTGTCGCGTGGATTTGCGTTGATTTCGGATGAACCAAGGAGCACGAAGCCAGCCTTTTTCGCCAGCGCGATCGTGTAGTCCTGGCGTACATATCCGTTCTTGGCTTTGGGATCCTGCGCTACATCGTTGCGGCCGCGATGTTCTTCGATCCCCAAGATGCCACCGGGTTTCAGCGCCGTGAAGCAGGCAGCCAGGGCTTGTTCGGCATAGCCGTCGTTCATCCAGTTGTGAAAGTTGCGAAATGTCACGATCAGATCGGCGGAGCCGGGCGGCGCGATGTCGAAATGGCCAGCTCCCAGGGTGGATTCATGGACCACGCCGAGTCGGTCCTTCTCCCCGGCGAGGCGCGCGCGAAGGCGCACCACGCTCCCATCCTCCTCGGCATTGCCGGGCGCGGGTAGAGCAATGGTCAAGTGACCACTGTCCTTGAGATAGGGACCGAGAATGTCGGTCCAGTAGCCGCCGCCGGGCCATAGCTCTACGACGCTCATCTTGGGTCCAAGTCCAAAGAACGTCAGCTCTTCGACAGGGTGGCGGGCCTTATCGCGCGCAACTGCTGAGGCACTTCGCGCCGGACTTGCGACGGCACTGACAAGCGCCGGATCGGGCGCCGCCGCCGCAGCGGCCGTGGCCGATCCCATGACCGCGAAGCCGGCCAGCAGCAATACCCGGAATTGAGGATTTAACATGATTCACCCATTTTAAGATTCAAGACGGCGGACTGTCCCCCGTGAATGGTACCGGGGTTGCGCCGGTCACAGTACCAATAGTCGCTTTGTCGCTGACGAATAATCGCACCTTGCGCTCGAAGTGCAACTCGCCCTGCACGGTTGCCCCCGGGCCGATGACGATCCGGGGAATATCCTCGCCGAACGAGAATCCAAAACCGGATTGCCGTTTGACCAATATCCCGCCTTCCACGTGGGAGACGCCCATGATTTTGATATCGCCGCTGACGGTGCTGATGCCGCCCGCCACGTGAGCGGCGGTTAAGGTGATCTTGCCATTGACGTTGCCCAGGGACCCGGACACGTCCGCGCCGTCGCCGAGCGTCAGATCACCATTCACCGACCCTGCGCTGCCCGACACATGCACGCCGTCGCCCATGGAAATGGCGCCGTTCACGGTTTTCAGCGAAGTTGCAGTCGCATGCGCCCCCAAATGTATGCCGCCGTTGACCGTCGCCGCCGTCAGCACGGCCGCGTTGTCATCGACATGAATCGAGCCGTTGACCGTGGTCACATCGCTCGCAGCCTTACCGGCCGCGACATGTAGGGAACCGTTGACGCTATGTGAGCCATCGGAGTCGAACGAGTCATCACATGCCGATAAAGCCAGCGCCAGCGCACCAGCCGCAACCAACACGCGGCAACCGGCCAACCATGAACGCGCGACAAGCGAACCGACGAGTAGACCGTGATTTGAGTCCATCCTCCCGCGCATAAAACGCTCCTGACGCCCTGATTGGTCTCTACTCTACCAGCACGGCCATGCACCTGGAACATTCGGGGGCGTCCAAAACGCCGAATCTGTCTAAGGTTCGCGGCGAGGGGTTGCGGTTCGGGCACAATGATGCGAAATGGGTCCTACCTCGGCCACCGTTGGCACCAACAATAAAGCTCGTAAAAAATACCCGCGGAGAGCCCGGAAGTGCGCATGTTGCGCCGCTGACGACCACGTTCAATCAAGATAGGTCGGAACGCAGCACCCTGACAATCGCCGCGATGGTATTCCAGTTGCGAGTGGTCACTGAGACACCGTAGAGCCGGTCCAGTACACCGAGGTATCCGATGACCTTCATGTGGCGCTTGTACATTCCGATGACGAATCGGTTTCGTCTCGTGAGGATCTTCATCAGCCATGGGCCACTTGACGGGAATCGCATGGGCGTTGACGGCGTCAAGCGGGGGCGCTGGGACAGCACGCTGACGAAGCGGACAACACCTCGTCGCAGCGACTGTCCTTCAAAAGGATTCTTCGAAATCAGACTCGCAATGTCGCGGCCCGGGCAAACAACGATGTCGGCGACAAACGGAAGTTTGCGTGCCACGGCGGCGCGTGCTTGGGCCTGGGTCATTGGCTGCCGAATCACTAGAGTGCCCGCCGCCCCAATATTGACGGCACCCAGGTGCTTGAGTGCTTCGGCAAGCTTAGTCGGTCGGAAAGTCCTGTGGCCCCCGACATTAACTCCTCTCAGAAAAACAACGAGTGCCACTCGGTTCCCCTCAACGAGTCCGCTCGACACCCTGCATTGTACCGCGGCGCTGGAACGTCTGGTTCCGGGCGATTATAGGGGACTAGTTGGACCGATGCTGGCTGCTTAGAGACTTCCGTCAAGCATTGCGCTAAAAGTGCCTCTCACGCATCCTTCAGGGATGCTCATGAGCACAAGATCAAGCGGTTCGTCCGAATTCACGGACACGCGTGCTCGCCCATGACCGAGTCCTCGAAAGCCGTATTCCTGAGCTACGCCTCGCATGATGCACAAGCTGCGCGGCGCATTTGCGACGCGCTCCAATCCGCCGGCGTCGAAGTATGGTTCGACCAAAGCGAGTTGCGAGGCGGTGATGCCTGGGACCGTCAGATCAGGAAGCACATCCACGATTGTGCTCTGTTCGTTCCGATCATCTCGAGCACTACGCAAGAGCGGCTCGAAGGTTATTTCAGGCGTGAGTGGAAACTCGCGGTCGATCGCATTCACGACATGGCGGACGCTAAGCCCTTTCTCGTGCCGGTCGTCATCGATGACACGAAAGACCAGGAAGCCGAGGTACCGGAATCGTTTCGGGGCGTGCAATGGACGCATCTGCCCGACGGGCAAACACCGCCCGCCTTTGTAGATCGCGTCTTGCGTCTATTGTCGCCTGGGCAATCCCGCACGCCTGAGCATTCTCGGCCGTCAGCCGGTCCGACGTCGCGGGTGGTGACCCCGTCCCACGGCACGCCGCGCACATCTCGGCGGTTCCAACTTGCGGTGATGCTGATCGCGGCGATTGCCGTCATCGCGGGCGGCTATACCGCAATTGAACGGTTCGTGCTGTCGACGCATGTCGCAGAGCAGGGGCCTGCGTCAGTGCACGCGGCTCAATCCGTTGTTCCCCAGAACACCGTACCGGAGAAATCGATCGCAGTGCTACCGTTCGTGGACATGAGCGAGAAGAAGGACCAGGAGTATTTCTCCGATGGCTTATCGGAGGAGTTGATCGACCATCTGGCGCATTCCGCGGACCTAAAAGTTATCGCTCGGACCTCGTCGTTCCAGTTCAAGGGCAAGAACGAAGACGTCCGCACCAGGAAGCTTGGCGCTGCGCCAGCTCGAAAGCAAATATCCCGACGTCGCCGCCTACGACATCGGCGGAGTGCATGCGTACCGAGGGGAAGCAGATGCCGCAGTTAAATGGCTCGATCGCGCTTACAGCCAGCGCAGCGACAACATGGTATTTCTCAAAGTTGATCCGCTGCTTCGAAATCTTCGAAGCGATCCCCGCTACAAGGATCTGCTGCGCAAGATGAATCTACCCGAATAACATGTTCGAAGCGGAGAGTAACGCTCCAGACGCCGAAGTCCCAAAATGCCACAGTTGCTATACTCTTTTTTGACCATGGCTGACTTGTATCCAACGCGATAATTTATGAGCATCCAATCGAGCTTTGCGTTCACCAGAGAACAGCTCTATCAACGTGTTTGGTCGAAGCCGCTGAGCGTGGTTGCCCAGGAAGTCGGCCTCAGCAGCAATGCATTGGCAAAAATTTGCAGTCGATTGCTGGTGCCGTGCCCCTCACGTGGTCATTGGGCAAAGGTCAGCGGCGGTAAAGCTCCTGTTCGCCCGTCGTTGCCCGCGGCGCCGGAAGTCAATATGCGGCGGGTCACGATTTCATCGGAACGCGCCGCATCGCGCCGAACCCGAACACGATTGAAGCCGCACGAGCGGCGGGGGCAACTGATTGACGTCGCAAAGGAAATCATCCTTAAGGAAGGCATGTACGCTGCGACGATGAAACGAATCGCGGCGCAAGCGGGCGTCAGCGAAACTCAGGCTTACAACTATTTTGGCAGCCAAGAGAAATTGTTCGTGGCGCTGGCAGTCGGCGAAACCGCCAAGATACGGGCGGCGCAGATAGCTGACGTTTCACAATTTACAGACCACTATGCACAAGTGATCGCATCAACGCGGACATATCTGCGGCAGATCGATCGTCGCAGCGACCTGTTGCAAATGCTGCTGAGGAATCCGCAAGTTCGTGCGGGGCTCCGGGAAGAGAACCGCAAGCAAGGCAATATCGACCGCAACGTGCATGCTCAACACTTGGTTGAACTGTATGGCATCCCCTTGAAAGTTGCGGTCGGCTGCACGGTGATCTTGTCGCGACTGTGCGGACGCGCTGCAAAACTCATCTCCGATAAGCGCATAGCGCTTGAGCCGGCGGAACGAATGTGTCTTGCCATTGTGCTGCGCGGATCACGCGGCGTGATCGGGGCTTATCGTGACGCGCCCAGGCGTTCGCAGGGCTCGTACGCTACTTAACATTAGAGAATGGCATAGTTGTCGAGCGGTCGCCGAATCCAATTCCTCATGATATGCGAGACTCCCGGCCTCTTCCGGAATCGCCGCAATCATTTCGATCGCGGCCAGGATTTGTTTCTCGGACAATTTAAGCGTATTGCGCGCCAATCGAACCAGTCGTCGGAGTATTGCCCGGCCAACGCGAGTTGCTTCAGGGTCGACATGTTCTGCCATGTACAGGTCGGTCATTAGTATGTGAAGCAAGGGACCGCGTTGCGCCACGTACTCAAAATAGAGCATCCCGCATAAAACTGCTGCGGGTTCCAACTCGTTCAACTGCGCGGCGGTCTCGACTCCCGCGGTAGCAAGAGCGGTGATTTCGCGCTGCAGCAGCGTGTTAAAAAGATCATATTGTGTCGCGAAGTACGTATAGATGAGCGCCTTGCTGGAGCTTGCGGCCTGTGCAAGTGCTTCGATGGACAGGGGGAGATATCCCTGTCTGACAATCAGCTCCACGGCAGCGTCCATAATCTGTTCGCGACGCACCTGCGGGCTGAGCCGCCTTCTTTGCTTGGCAACGCCCGCGTACTTTTTCCCTGCGCGACCAACGTCGCCACGTACACGATGTTTTGCCATGTTTAGGTTATAGCTTGGGAGTGCGGTGCTCGCAAGGATCGCTCCCCGGCGATTCAGCTGTGCCCGCAATCGCCCGGTTTGCGGCGATTGGTTACATCGTCAGTACCAGGTATGCTCGCTGCATAGCGCGGTAGCGCGCCACGAGCGACGACGGCGCGCAGGACTCGAGAGGGTTATTGGGTGATTAAATCACGACTTTCGCTTATCTCAGAAGGTGCGAATGGTGCGGACGCCGGACGGCGATTGCTGTTGACGTTTGGTTTCCGCTTATCGCTCGCCATAGCTCTGGTTAACACCAAGACCGCGGCTGCCGCGAGCTGTACCGATCCGGACGATCTCAGCGGCGCTGATGTGGCACTACGCAAATCCGTGGAATATACGGACTTCTCACCGGATGACAAAAAGACATGTCGTGGTTGCGCGTTTTTCAAGGCCGGGTCAGGCGGATGCGGTACGTGCCAGATTCTTAGCGGGTTGGTGAGCGCGGCAGGGCACTGCACGTCGTGGAGCGCAAGGGCAAGTGGTGCCTGAGCGGACAATGATTCATGGAAGCCTCGCTTCCGAGGCGCAGGTCAATTCCGACTATTTTCGCGGGGGCGGTAAGGATGCAAGATAAGCGATAATATCCGCGCGATCTTTTTCGTCCGGAACGGTTTTGTACATCAAGGTGCCGGGCACAAAGTCTTTTGGGGACTTTAGAAACAAATTCAAATTCGCTGGCGTCCAGGTAAGAGACTTTTTGGCCCTCAGCGCCTCGCTGTAGCCATCGAAAGATTCGATGCTCGCGGCGGGTCGACCGATAATGCCGCGCAGCGTCGGTGCGGTCGCGGCAGCCCCGTGGCATTCTTCACATACTGAATCGAAGAGCTCAGCACCCGCATTGGCATCTCCGGAAAGGGCAGTCGCACTTGCCGCACTGGAAGGAGATTGGGCGTGTGCGCTCCACGCAAGAATAGCAGCGCTGAAGATGGCTGCGAGCCAGAAAACGCTATGCTGCGGCTTCTTCACTGTAAACATTCGATTCGTCCCCGTGATCGCCAAGCCATCAGTCGCGATCAAGTTTACGCACAGACTGACGATCACTCCAACAACCAATTCCTGATGATCAATGCAACTGTTTTCGCGGAACCTTTTGGGGGCATTCTGTGGCGCTGCAACAATGAATTGCGCAGCTCCAACAAACTTTCGATCACTATTGACTAAAGCCCCAATAGTGGGCTACGGTCCATCCAGATCGAGCGACGCAGGGCTACACTGTGACATATCAACGTCTTAAGACGGCAGGCTTGCTCTGCGCAATGGTCATTGCGGCGGCGCCTGCGGGAACGCCTGCGATGGCGGCCGCATCCACTATCCAGGTTACAGATCAACCGTCCCCGGAACGCCAGCCGATCAAGGTAGCGTTTCGTCGAATCACTGAAAGCCAATACCGGCACACGATTGCCGATATTTTCGGTTCCGAAATTAAAATCAACTCGCGCTTTGAGCCGGAAAAGCGTGACGAGGGACTGCTGGCGATCGGCACTGCGCAGCTTTCACTGACCTCTTCCGGCTTCGAGCAATACTTTGCGCTGGCAAGTTCAATCTCGGAACAGGCCCTGAGCGAAAACAGACGGGAAGCGGTGGTTGGCTGCAGGCCGGCCGACACGGCGAAAGCAGACGAAGCCTGTGCGCGGAGATTCGTTGCAACATACGGCGAACGGCTGTTCCGTCGCCCGCTGACCGACGTCGAAGTTGCAACCCGGATCAAAACGGCATCGCTGGGCGCACAGCAATCAAGTGATTTCTACGCCGGCCTCAAACTAGCGCTAACCAGTCTCTTGGTCGCTCCGGAGTTTCTCTTTAGAGTGGAGACCGCCGAGCCCGATCCGGTCAATGCGCAGCAATATCGACTCGATGCCTACAGCAAAGCCTCTCGAATATCGTTTCTGCTGTGGGACACGTCGCCCGATGAGGAACTTCTCGCGGCAGCGCGCAGCGGCGTCATCCACACGCAGGCCGGACTAAAAGAACAACTCACTCGCTTGATTTCGTCGCCTCGCTATGAGCAGGGTGCTCGCGCCTTCTTCACGGATATGCTGCAGCTCGATGGGTTCGAGAATGTCGTGAAGGATCCGGCGATCTATCCCAAGTTCAACCAAACGATTGCCGACGGTGCGATGGAGCAAACCCTAAAGACTACCGTCGAACTCTTGATCACCAAAAAACGGGATTACCGTGATCTTTTTACATCGAACGAGACGTTCATCAATCGTCCTCTAGCCGCGGTGTATGACGTGCCGTTTCTTTCGACGGGCGATTGGACGCCGTACACATTCTCGCAATCGTCGGAACGCTTTGGAATTCTCACACAGGTGAGCTTTCTCGCGCTTTTCTCTCATCCGGGAACTTCCTCGCCGACCAAGCGAGGTATAAAGGTCAATGAGATATTCAAGTGCGAGCCCACACCGAATCCGCCAGCGGACGTGGATTTTTCAAAGGTGAAGGACAGCACCAATGGCACGATTCGCGGGCGTTTGCTCGATCACATGGAAAACACGGGGTGCACCGTCTGCCATCGCCGCAGCGATCCGCCCGGACTCGCGCTTGAACATTTTGACGGACTGGGGCAACTGCGGACCAGCGAGAATGGCGTGCCGATTGATGTAAGCGCCGATCTGAATGGCGTGAAACTGATCGGCGCAGAAGGGCTTGCAAAGTATCTACACGATGATCCGAAAGTTCCTGCGTGTCTGGTCCGCAACGTCTACGCGTATGGCGTGGGTCGCAAGACCGGTATTCGAGAAGAGGACTATCTTGCGGATCAAAGCAAAATCTTCGCGAGCAACGGATATCGTGTGCCGGACCTGATGGTGCAGATCGCATCAAGTCCCGAATTCTTCAAAGTGGCGGCTCCGAGCGGAACGCGCACTGCGGCTGCCGTGCTCGCAGCCGCGACGATACCGGTTCGACAGTCTGCCAGGAACGAGCAAGGAGTCCATCCATGAGCTTTCGCTTTGATCGCCGCTCCGTGTTGCGCGGCATGTTGGGCGGCACTGCGGTCTATATGGGCCTGCCCGTTCTTGATATCTTCCTCAACACCAACGGCTCTGCGTACGCCAGCGGTGCGAAGTTGCCGGTGAGATTCGGCACCTATTTTTGGGGCCTCGGGCTCACCGATACACCAACAGGCGGCACGCGCTGGGTGCCGACAAAGACCGGGCCGGGCTATGAAATCATGCCCGAACTCGAGTCATTGTCGGTGGTGAAGGACAAGGTTTCGGTCTTTTCGGGCTTTCGCGCCATCGCCGATGCTAAGGCTAATCAAGTTCATTGGAGCGGTCACGCGTCCATCTTGAGCGGCATCGCACCGGCGTCGGCGAGCCGTTTCGACGGACCCACTTTTGATACAAAGATTGCCGATGCGATCGGGACATCCACGCGCTACAAGATGATCGACGTCGACGCCTCCCTTTCGCGTCACCCGGTGAGTTATTCCACCCGCACCGGAACCACGTTTGCATCGCCGGAGACGACTGCGCTCGGTCTATATACCCGATTGTTCGGGCCTGGCTTCCAGGATCCGAACAGCGACAACTGGAAACCGGACCCTGCCATCATGTTGCGGCAGAGCGTTCTTTCCGCGGTGAAGGATCAGCGCGAAGCGCTGATGGCGGGTGTCGGCAAGGCTGATCAGATCAAACTGGATCAGTATTTTAATTCCGTGCGCGAGATGGAGAATCAACTTGCGGTCCAATTGCAGAAGCCTGATAAATGCGAAGCCTGTGTAATTCCCGCTGCGCCGAAGGAGGGGCCGCGCTCGGCCTCGGTGGACGTGGTGAACGCCAACACCAAGACGATGGCAAAGCTCTTGGCGATGGGCCTCGTGTGCAATCAAACACGGGTGTTCACGTTCGTTCACACGGCGGGGTCCTCGGAAACCTACGTGGCGGGCCAAAGCAAGATCTATCACCAGATCACGCACGATGAGCCGACGGATGCGCAACTCGGTTATCAGCCCGAGACCAGCAAAATTGCGGGCATGGTCATGCAAGCCTTTGGCGATTTTCTTGTCGAAATGAACGCAATCAAAGAAGGCGACGGCACGCTGCTCGATCACATGCTGGTCATGGGATTCAGCGATACCGGCTATGCGAAGATTCACTCAATCGAAAACATTCCGATGTTCCTCGCGGGCGGAGCCGGCGGTAAGCACAAGGCAGGTCAGCACATACACACTGCCGGCGACTCGGTTACGCGCGTCTCGCTGACGGCGATGCAACTGGTAGGCGCGCCGGTGGGTGAGTTCGGGACAGGCACCATGAAAACTTCGCGGCCAATCACCGAGGTGATGGCATGAGGACGGGGCCGCAATTCAAGGCGGCAATATCTGCCATGGCAGTGGCCACCGCTGTCTCCGGGCCCGCTCTGGCAGCATGGACCAAGACCTACGTCATCGAGTGGAACGAACCGGCGATGTACTACGGCGCGAACAGCGGCGTTATCGATCCAGGAACAGATTGTCCCAAGGGGACGAATCCGGAAATTGACTGGATCCACGTGCTCATGGACGCCGGTTACACCCGCGAAGAAGCGCTGTGGTTGCGCAATCCAGCGAATCCAACACGCAGTCCGATTCATGGCCAAAATCAAATGGCGTTTCGCGGCAAAGATCGTGCCAACGTCTACACGAATCCAACCTCAACGCCTGATCCGGGGCTCGTCGGCGTATCCGGCACGATTGCCGAAGGTCTCAATCTAGATGGCGATGTGAAGACCGGCTTTACGAGTCCAAGCGGTGAGAAAGGCATCGATAACAACTTCTACAAGGCTCTTGGCTGCTGGAAGACCTATCGCGGACCGCCGCGACTTTCAAGCGGCGCTCTGACATTCAACGACTCGATGCGCAACGGCTCCTGGACCACGGTCATCGTGGTATCCGGCAAGGGCGCCGATCCGATGAACGACGCGAACGTCAAAGTCGGCTTTTACGTGAGCGACGATAAGATGGTGAAGGACGGCAACGGCAACATTGCCCGCGACTACTCCTTCCGCATCAAACCGCACGCGAAGTACGAAGGCATTTTGGCCGCTCGCTCCGTTAACGGCCGAATCATTTCAACCCGTCCCGCCGATATCATGTTGCGCAATCCGGCGTACGACCGAGATTTAGAATTGCTGCGCGCGCGCATTGATCTGACTATTCAACCCGACGGCGCTCTGAAAGGCTATGTCGGCGGCTATCGCCCGTGGGAACCGATCTACAGGGGTTGGGTCAACGCGCGTGGCCCTGTAATCGAAGCACTGACATGGGTGCAGTTGCCCGCGGTTTACTACGCCCTGAAGCGCAATGCCGACTACAGCCCAAAGGGATCGAAAGGCGAAAAAACGCACATCTCCTACGCTCTGCGCGTGAGTGCGGTTCCTGCTTACGTCTTGACGCCGGACGCGACTCAGGTTGCAAGCTCAGTCGTTTCCTACAGGGCGATCGCGCCGCAGGAACCCGAGCGCGTATCCGGCCTCTTTGCGCTGGTCGTCGACGGCATCGTCCCCGATCGGAACGCGAAGGTTCAAGCGGGACCGAATGCCGTGATTCTGCCTCCGGCGTCTGCCAGCAACACTGTCGAAACCATCAAACAATAAGCAATTTGGAGTAGCGTCCTTGAACTCTCGCAGGATTCTCGGCATTGTCGGCACCGGCCTTTTTGCATCTCTTGTACTGGCGCAGGTGGCGCCTCCGCTGACGGACGATATAAAACCCATTCGAGTCTCGGGACTGGGAATCAAGGTGAGCGACCTCGAGCGTTCGAAAAAATTCTACACAGAAGTCCTCGGCCTGAAGATCGGCGCAAAAGTGCCCGCACAAGGCGAAGCCGTTGAATATCTACTTGGGATGACAGGCGATATCCGCGCAGACACGCTAATCGTTATTCGCAAAGGTGAAGTCAAGCCGGGCGCAACGGACTTCGGCACCATTACGATCGTCGTGCCCAGCGGCCGCAAGATGGCCGAGCGCGTAGTCGCCGCGGGTTACGCTACTGCTCGGCCAATCGTCGATGGCACCAACTTTGTGAAGGATCCCGACGGATATACCATCGAGCTCTATCAGAGGCCGGCTGCACGGGCGCTTGAATAGTCGCAGATCTAAGCTCTCGGAAGTCTATCTGGATATGTCGTAGCGATCGAGGTTCATGACTTTGCTCCACGCGGCGACGAAGTCACGAACAAACTTCTCTTGCGCATCGGTGCTGCCATAGACCTCGGCCAGGGCGCGAAGCTGAGCGTTCGAGCCGATCACAAGGTCAACGCGCGTTCCGGTCCATTCGAGCTGCTGGGTCGCGGCATCGCGTGCCTCAAATACATCTTTCCCCTCTGAGGTTGCCGTCCAAGAGGTACGCATATCAAGCAGATTGACGAAAAAGTCGTTGGTCAGCGCGCCGGGTTTCTTGGTAAAAACACCATGCTTGGCCTGTCCCACGTTGGTGTTGAGCACACGCATACCACCGAGCAGCACGGTCATTTCAGGAGCCGTCAGTGTCATCAGCTGCGCTCTATCGAGCAGAAGTTCCTCGGCCGAGATTGGCAGTCCTGGCTTCAAGTAGTTACGAAAGCCATCCGCCACCGGCTCGAGTACGCTGAATGACTCGATGTCGGTCTGCTCCTGCGAAGCATCCATGCGGCCGGGCGTGAACGGCACTGCAACGCTGTGACCCGCCTGCTTCGCGCCCGCTTCGACCCCGACGCAACCGGCAAGCACGATCAGGTCGGCCAGCGACACCTTCTTGCCGCCCGACTGTGCTTTGTTGAACTCCAGCTGGATGTCTTCGAGCGCTCTTAGCACCTTGCTGAGCTTTGCCGGTTCATTGGCAGCCCAGTCTTTCTGCGGCGCAAGCCGAATGCGCGCGCCGTTGGCGCCGCCGCGCTTATCGGAGCCCCGGAAGGTGGAGGCTGATGCCCAGGCGGTCGATACCAGCTCGGACACCGTAAGACCCGAGCCCAAAATCCTGGCCTTGAGTGCTGCGATGTCCTTGTCATCGACCAGTTTGTGATCAACGGTGGGGATGGGATCCTGCCAAAGCAGTTCCTCCGCTGGAACCTCGGGGCCGAGATACCGTGCCCGCGGACCCATGTCGCGGTGCGTGAGCTTGTACCAGGCGCGCGCAAAGGCGTCGGCGAACTGCTCTGGGTGCTGCATGAATCGCCGCGATATTTTTTCGTAGGCGGGGTCGAAGCGCAGGGAGAGGTCCGTGGTCAGCATGTTGGGAGTGACGCGCTTTGCGCTGTTGTGCGCGTCCGGTGCGGTCCCGGCGCCAGCGCCCTGTTTCGGTCGCCACTGCTGCGCACCAGCCGGGCTCTTGCACAGTTCCCACTCGTAGCCGAACAGGTGCTTGAAGAAGTCGTTGTTCCACTTCGTCGGAGTGGTCGTCCACGTTACTTCCAGGCCGCTGGTGATCGCATCGCCGGCAATACCGCTTTTGTACTTGCTGCTCCAGCCGAGGCCCTGCGCCTCAAGATCGGCTGACTCCGGGTTGGCTCCCACCTGGGCTGCGTCGCCGGCGCCGTGGGTCTTGCCGAAGGTGTGGCCACCGGCAATCAGCGCGACGGTCTCTTCGTCGTTCATCGCCATGCGGGCGAAGGTTTCGCGGATATCCCGCGCCGCAGCGACCGGGTCCGGGTTGCCATTCGGTCCCTCCGGATTGACGTAAATAAGGCCCATCTGCACCGCGCCCAAAGGCTTAGCGAGATCTCGTTCGCCCGAATAGCGAAGGTCGCTGCCGAGCCAGGCCTTTTCATTGCCCCAGATACACATCCTGATCCGGTTCCCACACATCCTCGCGGCCCCCACCGAAACCGAAGGTCCTGAATCCCATGGACTCTAAAGCCACGTTACCCGTCAAAATCATCAAGTCTGCCCAGGAGATCTCGCCGGCCGTATTTCTGCTTGACCGGCCAGAGCAGCCGCCGTGCCTTGTCCAGGCTCGCGTTGTCGGGCCAGCTATTCAAGGGCGCGAAGCGCTGCTGGCCCCGGCCACCGCCACCGCGGCCGTCGGCGATGCGATAGGTGCCGGCGCTGTGCCAAGCCATGCGGATGAATAGGGGGCCGTAGTGTCCGAAGTCTGCCGGCCACCAGGGCTTCGAGTCGGTCATGACCTTCAGCAGATCCTGCTTCAGCGCCTTGTAATCGAGGCTCTTGAACTCCTTGACGTAATCGAAATTCTTGCCCATCGGATCCGATTTTGAAGAATGCTGGTGCAGCAGATCTATCCGCAGCTGGTTGGGCCACCAGTCTCGGTTCGATGTGCCAGCGCCGGCCATGTGACTGAACGGGCATTTTTCTTTCGCTACAGCATTCATTTGTCGCTACTCCTCTTAGATAAACACGGCGCTTAAGCGCGAGACGCGCGGATCCATGAACATCTGCAAGCTCAGGCTATGCGCTTGTGAACCAGAGATGAAATCGATTGTTTCTATAACCACGATTGATGGCATCAATCTGCTCAGCGTGACATTGCGATTTCTCGTGGCCCGCGGCAAGGGGAATCAAATCCGCGATTTCCTTCGGGTGAGACAGCAGTGACACCTGACTCGATTCAAGTTCGATCGTTGTCGCTTTCATGCGCTTGGCCAGAAACCGCTCCAGCTCCGGATTGATAGTGCGGTCTTCGGACGAAACTTGGTACCACGTGGGTTTAACTCTCCATGCGTGGACGTTTGGTACGCACTTCTGTCGATTAATTTTGGTGAACGCACTCGCCGCCTTGGCATTTCTTTTCTGCTCGCGTCGCGATGCGTGCATTCAACCATTTCGTCGCGAGCCGGTACTCATGCGCGTAATCACATTTTTTGTACTTCGGAGAGCATCAATGAATTTGCATCGCGTTATCACGAGCCGCGCCTCAGTTTCGGCGCAGCTCGGCATGGTTTGTGCCCTTACAGTTGCGGCGTGCGGCGGCGGGAGCGGCGGCGGCGGCAACAGCAGTAGTCAATCGACGGCTCCCCCAGCAGCCATGGGATTCGCCGATACCGCATTGGTGTCGAACAGCAGCGCAGTGGTTGCCACCGCAAACAAAATTGACGCCAATTTACAGAATCCCTGGGGAATCGCAGTCGCACCGGGCTTGCCGTTCTGGATTTCCGACAACAACAGCAACCTGTCCACTCTCTATAGCGGCATCGGCGCTATTGAGACACAGTCGATTACCGGTTCGGCCAATGTCGGAATCGCTATTCCGGCATCTGCGGCCGGTGTGCAGGCGAATCCCACAGGCCAAGTTTACAATGGCAATGGCGGATTTCTGATTCCCACGAGCAATGGTCAAGAAACGGCTCTGTTCATTTTTGACGGCGAGGGCGGAACCATTGCCGCTTGGGCAGCCGACAGCGGCGCAGCGGCAGTGACTGCGTACGACGACGGCGTGGCAAGCGGTGCCAATCATGCGGTGTACAAGGGGCTCGCGATCGGCACTGTCGGCGGCGCGACCTACCTCTATGCCACCGATCTGCATAACAATAAAGTCGACGTCTTCGATACCAATTTTGCGAAGCCTGCGGCTATGCAAGGAAAATTTGTCGATCCGAACATACCGGCGGGATTCGTACCGTTCGGCATCGCGGCGCTGAATGGCGATTTGTACGTCACCTTCGCCAAGCAGGATGCGGCAATGCATGACGAATCCACAGGTGCAGGCCTTGGTTACGTCGATATATTCGATTTCAGCGGCAACTTGATCAGTCAGTTTGCATCCGCAGGCTCTCTCAACGCGCCGTGGGGAATCGCGATAGCGCCGGCCGGATTTGGATCGTTGCAAGGAGATGTGCTGATCGGCAACTTTGGCGATGGAACGATCAACATCTTTTCTCCCAATGGAACGGCACTGGCTAATTTTGAGGGTCCCTTGATGTCCAGCGGTGGCCAGCCAATTGCGTTTCCTGGATTGTGGTCACTCGTGTTTGGCAACGGCGATGCGGACAAGCCCGCGACCACGCTGTTCTACACAGCGGGATTTGCCGATCAGACGGACGGTGTTTTCGGCGGCATCACGGTCGCTTCGTCTCCGACGCCGGTCGGCTACTGAGCCGTAAGCACCAGATCATTCACTAGGTAAGTCGATGCCCCGCGCACGTGCGCGGGGCATCGCGGCGAGGACACGGCGTTTGTTGAGTAAAGCGGTGGTTGGTTCAATCGCCCAGATCCTCGAACTAAGATGCAAGCATCTTTTGGATAGCGGTCGGCTGGTCGAGCTGTTTCCAGAGTGGTCGGATGAGCGCTTCCCCCTTTACGCCATATATCCCTCTCGGCTTCACCGCGCAGCGAAAGTGCGTGTGTTCATCGAGTTTTGCATGGAAGTCATGGCCGGAAAGTCACGCCGAGTTGGCGGCAAGGTGCGGTGACCAAAAACGAAGCGTTTCGCGATGGGTGTGAGTGACGTTTCCATCCGAGAAACGCAGCGTCTCCGTGAACGCGATTGTAGTACTCCTTCGCCACCCATACCTTAGTCAGCGTCGGCCCGTGACGCATGTCAACGTCGACATGATCAACTGCGCAACGGCGCAGTTCGTGCAGGAGCCAAGGGTCAAAGGGAAGGAGGTCATCGTCCTGATGGAAATTACGATGAACAATCTGCTCGCCGAAGGCGCGCTGGATGCTCAGGATTTTCTTTCGCGGGTTGACCTCCTCACTGACATCGGCTTTACGGTTCTCATTTCCAACTACTCGGAGTACTACCGGCTCAGCTCATATTTCCGACGTTACAGCAAGGAAATGATCGGCGTTGCGATGGGGATCAATAATCTGCTGGAAGTGTTCAACGAAAAGTACTATGAGAACCTCGAGGGCGGCATCCTCGAGTCCTTTGGGCGTCTGTTCAGAAACGCGGTCAGGTTATACATTTACCCAATGCGGGAGGAGGCGTACGAGAAGTACATCGTAGAGGCGGGAACGAGCGGTGCGCCGACGAAATCCATGGCGCCGAATATTCTGATTACTGCGAAGAACGTGAGAATTGCCGACCACCTTTCAAGCCTCTACGCATACCTGCTCGAGAACCACTGTATCGACTGCATTGTCGGTTTCGACACTAATATTCTCGACATTTTCTCGCGCGACGCGCTGAAGAAAATTAAGGACAACAATCTTCTCTGGGAGAAAATGGTACCCATCCCTGTTGCGGACGCCATCAAACGCCGAGGACTGTTCGGCCATGCCAACGGCCTTTCGCGGTGACCGCCGCGCGAGATCGAGACCTATGCCTCAGTTATGGCAATTGCCGTGACCGATTCCGTTCCGATTCATGACCATGACTGGCATTTATCGGCCTAGCAAGTAAATATCGATCCCCTAACCACTCCACCGCTCTGGCAATGGCTCGGCTATAGTTCTCCACGGGCAGTGACCGAGGCTGGCGACCTGGCATGTCGGGCATGTAAGTACTCCAAAATAAAAAATGAAAATCTCAACGCACAGCGACGCGTTCGATGAAATCATCGTCGGCCGGACATTGACTGGGCTGAGCCGATCGCGCGTTGGTGTCTCGCGAGATCGGCCACTCGGGGCCCGCGGCGTCTGCAACCACGATGCACCAACGCGAGCGAGTATCAGGACGAGCGCGGGTCATGCGAGGTGGCGGCACATGGATGTTCCATGTGGAAGGCTAACGTCCAGGCTTCCCTCTTGGAAGCCTATATCTTTCGATGGCAACCATCGGTTTAGCAGATGTGCGGGTGCCACAAGGCTCAGCTCTCTCGCCGGCTGTCGAATCCACATACGCGGCGGTTTGTGCTGGCGTGGAAGCGCTCGGGGTACGAGCAGCGGTTCGGTGGAAGCAATGTGACCGTATGCCGATGATGTTGGTCATTTGCTGCAAGCGCGAGGCTAGTACAAGCGGCCGGACATGAGTCACGTTCAAGCACATATCGATCTTAACGATAGAGTCAATCGAGAGATATGAGCTAGGCGGCTAAAGGTCCTTGTACTATTCTTCAAGGATCGCAGGCCGGGCGTTCTGTGCAATCAAGCCAATCGCGCCTAACATGGAGATGCTATGAGTGACAAAACAGCGAGCGTTCATTGGGAAGGGCGGGGCAAGCTGGGTGTAGGCAAGATCAGCACCCAGACAGATGCATTAAAATCCTATCCCTACGGATACGGCAGTCGTTTCGAGGATGATCGTCGCGGGACTAATCCTGAGGAACTGCTGGCTGCGGCGCACGCCGCGTGTTTTACGATGGCGTTTTCGTTTGCTTGCGATGCGGCCGGCTTCGCAACCAGCGCCATTGACACCACGGCCAGCGTGCGGTTGGTGATGAAGGGCAAAGGATTTCTAATCGAGCACATCGATTTGCGCCTTGAGGCGAGCGTGGCCGGAATCGACGAGGGCACGTTTCAGAAGATAGCAACCGCTGCCAAGCAGGACTGTCCGCTATCCAAGGCGTTGGCGAGCGTACCCGAGATCACGCTCACCGCGGTCCTTCGAAAATAGGGGTGCCGGCTTTTTTGATTGTTTACGCGAATCTGCGGCAGCCCCTTGCGGTTTCTTCTGAAAAAATGGCAAATCTCGATCCAAGTGGGTCATAACGGGCTCAACGCGTGGCCAAATACCCGGAGAACGGGTCGTCCGCAGGACACGGCAGCAGCTGCTGCGTTTGCGCCATGATGCAATCGAAGAGCGGAACAAAGCCCTAGTAATGAAGGCGTTCGACACGCTGTTCAATAAACGGGACTACAAGGCAGCCGAAGAGTTCTGGTCGGCGAATTACATTCAACACAGCGCCCACATCCCACCGGGACGCGAAGGATTGTTTGGTCTGATCAGGAACGTGCCGGCGACACTGAGGTATGAACCCGGTGTGATTCTCGCCGACAAGGATTTCGTGATCGTGCACGGCCGATTTTCCGGAATTGGGGGCCCCCGAAACTGGATCGCAGCCGACGTCGTCCGCATTGCCGATGGCGTGCTCGCGGAGCATTGGGATGTAATACAGGACGAGGCAACCCGAGAGGAGTCGCAAAAGCGGTCTACCCATGTTTGGTGGCGAGTTCCCCGGCACAGGCGAAACAGGCGGCCACGTCCGCTCCTGATTCTAAGGAGCACTGCAATGAAAGATCTGCTGATCTTCGCGACGCGCAGCATTAATGGTTCCATCCCAATTCGCACGCCTACGCGCGAGTTAGGACGGCCCAGGAATCACGGGTGGATGATAGGTGAGCGACAGTCCGAACAGCCACAACAGGAACAGCACCAGCGGCAAATGCGCGGCGAACTGCAGGAAGCTGAATCCAATCAGGTCGCGCGCCTTTAGACCGACGATGCCAAGCAGCGGCAGCATCCAGAACGGATTGATCAGATTCGGTAAGGCTTCGGCGGCATTGTAGACCTGCACAGCCCAGCCGAGGTGGGCGTGCAGCTGATTTGCCGACTGCATCAGATACGGCGCTTCGATCAGCCACTTGCCGCCGCCGGAGGGCACGAAGAAGCCGAGCACCGCCGAATACACGCCCATCACCACGGGAAAACTACCCGCTGTGGCGATATGAGTGAAGAATGCCGTCAGTTGTTGCGCCAGGCTATGCCCGTCGGCAGCCTTGGCGGATGTGAGGATGGAGGCGATTCCGCCGTAAAGCGGAAACTGGATCAGCACCCCGGCGGTACTTGGTACGGCGCGGGCAACGGCATCGAGGAACCGCCGCGGATTCCAATTCAGCAGCAAACCCAATATCAGAAACAGGAAGTTGTAAGTGTTGAGGCTGGAAATGGCGAGCGCCAGTCCTTTGCCGGATATTTCGTGCCAGAGCCAGACGGCACCGAGCGCCAGAAGCAGCAGATTGAGCACCGGACTGCGCTCGAGCCAATCCCCTGGCCGTGTCCGCGGCGGCAGCGGTGTCTGCGCGACGCGGGTGTCTACGCCCAGTGCATCGGCCGTGCGCGTGGCGGGTCCCGTCGGGGCCGACAACCACGCGATGCCGACCGAGACGATGACGAGAATCGTTGCAAGCAGCAGCGACTGCGGCAGGAAGATCGTCTCGGTGAAGGGGATGACACCCGTGATCGCGAGCAGCGCCGGCGTCATGCTGCCGGGATTCGCCTGCAATTGCGCGGCCGAAGAAGACAGGCCGAGCGCCCAGACGGCACCCAATCCCAAATAGGCCGCTGCGCTGGCGGCACGGTAGTCCATGCGCAAGTCCTCGCGTCGCGCCAGCGCGCGTACCAGAAGACCACCGACGATCAAGCTCAATCCCCAGTGCAGCAACGAGACCAGCATGCTGATGAGCCCTACAAATGCCACCGCACCGCGCCCGCTGCGCGGCAACCGCGCCAGCGTCTCGATAATGCGCGCCACTCTCGGCGACGCCGCGACCACGTAACCACCAATGATGATGAAACACATCTGCATGGTGAACGGGATCAGACTCCAAAAGCCGTCGCCAAAGGCATAGGCCGTTGCGACGGGGGAGACCCCGCTCACAACCGCCAGCAACACCACCACCATGACGGCGAGAGCGGCAAAAACGTAGGCATCCGGAAACCACCGCTCCGACCAGTCGCAGCAGCGCAGCGCAATGCGGGTCAGCCAAGTTTGTTGTTCCATACGGTTCCCCTTTTGCTTACAGCGGAGCATATATCGCTCAACATCGCTTCGTCGAACCGATTTCATCTCCTGCACCTCCTCACCATTGACGTAGTGCGCGGCGCTTTTTTTAAGGCAGCCGCAATTACGGATCTATCGTGTTTAACGATGGGGCCTATCGAGAGATCGTAGCTTCTCACCGCCCAGCCTTCGTACTAGTCTCAATGAACGCAACAGGTGAGTTCAATGAAACCGCTATTGGCACGTTCGGAGGTAGTCTGAAGGAAATTCCGGCGACCGATCTGGGCGCCGCCGCCCGGCTTTCCGCAAGGACGGCACCATCACGGCCGGAAACTCGCCTGGGCTCAACAGTGGCGCCGCCGCAGTGGTGGTGGCCGAGCGATCCTATGCCGAGAGTTGTGGGTTGAGGCCGATGGCCCGTCTGGTTTCCTATGGGTTGGGCGCGGTCGAACCGGGCATGTTCGGCCTCGGCCCGGTGCCCGCCGTTCATCAAGCGCTGGAACGTGCGGGCTGGAACTTGTCTCGTTTGGAACGTGTCGAGATCAACGAAGCTTTCGCAGCGGTTCCGCTCGCCGTGTCGCGCGAACTCGGTCTTCCCCAGGACATCGTGAATGTCGAAGGCGGCGCTATCGCCCATGGTCATCCGATTGGCGCCACCGGGGCGGTGTTGACGACGCGCCTGCTTCATTCCCTGACCCGAGACGGTCTCAAGCGCGGCTTGGTGACGCTCTGCATCGGTGGCGGGCAGGGGATCGCACTCACCGTCGAGATCCTCTGAGCGCGATTCGGCCGCCCGCGAATACGCGAGCTGATCGTGTGCCCAATCACGGTGTGGTTTTACATCCGATTGATCTTTCCATATACCTATAAGTCATTTGCAAGTGCCAATGGCAGCCTCACATTGATTCAGTGAGTTGATACGCCAGCGTATTGGAGACCAGGTCGCCCGTGGCTGACATGTCGACAGCAGGCGTTTTCTTTTAGAATGCTGCGTGTTGGAGTCAAATTAATGAGCAAATCTAATATCGTTCATACCAGCGATGCGACGTTCGACCGTGATGTCCTGAAATCAGCTAAGCCGGTGCTGCTCGATTTCTGGGCCGAATGGTGTGGCCCCTGCAAGGCGATCGCGCCGATCCTCGACGAGGCGGCCGACCTCTACCAACACAAGATTCGTATCGCCAAGCTCAATGTCGACGACAATCCGGCCACGTCGGCTAAGTTTGGCATTCGGAGCATTCCAACACTGTTCTTGTTCAGGAACGGCGCAGTGGCCGCACAGAAAATAGGCGCGGTTACGAGGTCGCAGCTTGTGGCCTTCCTCGATACCCATTTGCAAGAGGTTGCCTAGCGCTTTCGTCTCTTAATTCCCGGCGCCGTCGGAGAGCTCCAGCTTTGTGAGCAAGGTTCCGAAGCGGGAGTCGCCTTTCAAATTGCTGAGAAGCGGATCCCAGGCGATGCCGTTTAGGCCACTGTCGCGCTGTTGATAGGCGCGCTCCAACCACTCGAAGGCTTTGTCTTTCTCGCCGCGCCAGGCATAGACATCGGCGACTTGGTAGGCCATGTCTCCGGCATTCTTGGCGATCAGCTCCTTGAGTGCTGCCTGCGATTGCTTCTCGTGACCGCTGGCGTGTTCGACCATGGCGACGCCCATGCGGCGATTGCCTTCGGCGCCTTGCTTTTGGAACTCGGCCTGCGCTTCGGCTAAGCGGTCCTGCAGCAGGTCGAGCTGACCCAACGCGAAGTGAAATGCGTCGGCGGTGGGGCTGATGGCGAGCGCGCGTTCGATGGACTTCCGCGCGGCGGGGTAGTCATGGGTCGCGGTCTGGAACAAGCCGACGTTGGCCCAGGCGTAGCCGCTCAAAGGATCCAAGTCGATGGCCTTTTTCATGGCGGTGATGGCTTGGGGAATTTTGCCGAACGCGGCGATCTGCGCGCCGTACAGGCTTTGCACGGCGCTCTCGCCGGGCGCGAGCGTCAGCGCCGTTTCACTGTCGGCGCGCGCACCGGCGAAATCCAGCGTCTCGAGCCGAAACAGGGCCCGTGCGCGATAGGCGTCGACGAACTGCGGCGCCAGCTCAAGCGCTTTTTCGGCGGCGTCGTGGGCGAGCGCGAAGCGCGCGGCGTCCTGGGTGGAGTTGGCGATGGCGGTCTCGCTGAAGGAAAGACCGGCGTAGGCGGCGGCGTAGTTCGGATCGAGCGCGATGGCCTGGCGGTAGGTGGCGACGGCGCGTTCGATGTCCTCCGAATTGCCGCGGCGGCCGAATTGTCGAGCGAGCAAGAATTGGTTGTAGGCTTCCGGGCTATCGCTGCGATGCGGATCCGAGCCCATTGCCAGCAATTTGATTTTCAAGGATGCGACCACCGCTGCGGCGATGTCGTCCTGCACTTGAAAGATGTCCTTCACGTCGCGATCGTAGGACTGCGACCAGAGATGCACGCCGTCGTCGGTGCGGATCAGCTGCGCGGTCACGCGAACCGTGTCGCCCGCACGGCGCACGCTGCCCTCGAGCACGTGCGCTACGCCCAAGGTGCGGGCGATTTCGCTGAAGCGAAACATCCTGATTCCTGAAGTGAAACGAAGAAGTCCTGCGCGATGACCTGCAAATCCTGAATTTGCGCGAGCAGCGTGATGAGTTCCTCGGACAACCCATCGGAAAAGTAGCCTTGATCCTTGTTCTCGCTCATGTCCAGAAACGGCAGCACCGCGATTGATTTCTCGTTGATCGGCCGCGTGACGAGGACCGATTTAGCATCGTCAAACGCTCGATCGAACGCGCCGCTCGATCTCGTAGCCCACCATTGCGAACACGAGGATGGCGGCGCCCGCGCCGACCGAGACGACCAGGCGATTGCGGCGCAAGAATTTTCCGAGGCGATAGCTGAGGCGCGGCGGCCGCGCCGATATCGGCTTGCCATCAAGATATCGCTGCACGTCATCCGCCATCGCGGCGGCGGACACATAGCGAGCTTGCGGTTCCTTCTCCAGGGATTTGAGTACGATGCGATCGACGTCGCCGCGCAGTTGTCGCGTTAGTTGCTCGTGCGTGACGCCGCGCGCGCCCCACGCTTCCTGCACGATCTGCGTGCTGGGCTTGCGCACCTCGGCCGCGGCGATGGCGTTCTCGATGATGGCGCGCGATGCGCCGGCGTTAAAGCGATAAGGCCGATCGCCGGTGAGTAGCTCGAACAGCACCACGCCCAATGAATAGATATCGCTTTTGGCGGTGATGGGATCGCCGCGGATCAGTTCGGGGCTGGCGTAAATCGGCGTGAGCGCATGACCGTAAACCGTGGTGAGCGGCGTGCTGGCCGCGACTTCGCCGTCGTCCAACAGCGTCGCGACGCCGAAGTCGAGCAGTCGCGCCTGACCTGTCTTGGTGACGAGAATATTCGAGGGCTTGAGATCGCGGTGGATGACTTGGCGCTCATGCGCGTACTGCACGGCCTCGAGCACTTGCAGGAACAGCCGCAGTCGCGCGCGGATGTCGAGCCGCTGCGCATCGCACCAGTCGGTGAGCAGCTCGCCCTGCACGTACTCCATCGACAGGTAGGGCAAGCCCTGCGGATCGATGCCGGCGTCGTACAGACGCGCGATATGCGGATGCTCCAAACTCGCGAGAATGTCGCGCTCGCGGATGAAGCGTTGTTCCAGATCGCGGCGCACGCGCGTCATTGACGGTAGCTTCAAGGCCACCTCGCGGTTGAACGCGCCGTCGGCGCGCTTCGCGAGCCACACTTCGGCCATACCGCCGGCGCCCAGGAGACGTATCAACTCGTACGGGCCGACGCGATCTGCCGGGCTGAAGTCCAGTGGGCTCGACGCGCCCGGCTTGCTCGTCGGCTGATTCAAGAAAGGTGGCGAAGTTCTCTCCGTCGGGCGACTGGTAGAATTCCGGCAGCAAAGCCTGGCGCAGGGGAGCAAACAGGTCCTGGTATTCCGCTGGGAGCGTTTCCAGCCAACGACGCCGCCCAGCGTCATCCAAGGCCAGCGCCTCGTCGAGGAGGCGGCTCATCAGCGCGATTTGAGGTCCGGCTTAGCCGCATTCGTATCCCTAAAACCCGGGGTCGGCGTTGCCTGAATTGTCGCATGCCGGCTGAGGCTGTAAGCAGAGAAAGATTGTCGCGATCGCGTCCAACCCGCTGGCCTGGCATTCCTGCATTTCTGAAAGTCGCATGCGAGGACGAGATCGGCAGGGGGACAACCCGGCGTTTCAGGAGATCTGCGCGGTGGCCGGGGCTATCTCGCGAGGCCGCGACCGAAGTTACGAGATTCGATACGTAGTGAGCACGATACGTTTCGCGTGGGCCGACGGGTCGGACGCTCGGCTTGGCATTCAGACATCCACGACGAAACGCGGATCAAATGCTTCGTTGGGAGCAAGCGGAGGGCACCCGCGGGGATTACACAATACTCGCGTACCGTTCACGACCGCATCGATTGATTCATGCGTATGCCCGTGGATCCAAAGCGATACTGGAGGCCGGACCAGACGGTCTAGGTCACTGGCGAAGAACGGATTGGAATGATCGGACTCGTACTTTGGATGGATTGAAGCACGATGCGGTAAAAAGTGCGTTACGACAACAGTAGGCCCTAGGAAACTCTCCTTCAGCTGACGTTCCAACCATGCTACCTGCCCGATATGAATTTCGCGCGACTGCTCGGCCCGTAACCGCTTGCCCCCTGCGTGCAGGATCTCTTGGTAATCGATCATATTCGATTCGGCATCCGCCATTGCCTGGGCTATTTCCGTGGGTGCCAAACCGTAAAGTGAAAAGTCGGTCCATAAGGTCGCGCCGAGAAAGCGTACGTCCCCCAATATCAATTCGTCACCGTCGAGCACATGAATACGGCCTTGCCGCGCTTCGGCGCGTAGCTCGTCAAGCACTTGGTCCAAGCGACCGCCAAAAAATTCGTGGTTGCCCGGGACGTATATCACCGGCAGAGATCCAAAATGGCGACGCGCCCACTTAAGGCCTGAAGTGCCGTTGTGGATGTCACCAGCCAGAATAATCACATCGGCAGGTGACTCGGGCGGCGTCCAGTCGCACGATTCTAAGTGCAGATCCGATAGCACACGCAGTCTCATCTTGTCCTACCGGAGTTGCGATTTCGATACGACGCAGAGAAGGAATTCAATTCACCGCGTCCGCTGCAATGCAAAATCACCCTACACTTTGCATGACAAAGTACACGCATTTGACCCTCGTATGCAAGTCTGCGGGAAACCGTGGAGGGAGCCCCCGGACAGCGAGGACAACGAGACCGAGGGCGTACAACGAGGTGGCAGAGGTTTGTTCAACCGCAAGGGAACGACACATTCCCTCACTAGAACATTGACATCAGCCAGTCGGTGGCTTGCCAGTGAAAACCGCCAATTGAGCGTCGAAAGCACGCTTGTAAGCGGGCCGCGCTTCGCCGCGGGCGACATAAGCGGAGAGGTTCGGATGTTCGTCCAGCAATCCCGATGCTTTCAACCTGAACAGCACCGCCACCATCATCAGGTCGCCCGCGCTGAACGCACCATCGAGCCAGTCGGCATCGCCAAGGCGACTGGAAAGTTGGCCCAGCCGGTCACGGATGCGATCCTCGACGACAGGCAGACGCTGCTTGTACCAGGTTTTGTCGCCCTCCAGGAGCCTAGTGGTTTGGAGATCAAGGATCGGCGGCTCCACCGTGTTGAGCGCGGCAAACATCCATGTGATCGCGCGCGCCCGAGCATTCGCATCGTCAGGCAGCAGGCCTGTATGGCGCTCTGCGATATGGAACACGATCGCCCCCGACTCGAACAGGGCAAGATCGCCTTCTTCATAGGTCGGAATCTGTCCGAAAGGATGAAGCGATTGATGCGCGGGTCCCTTTATCGCACCGAACGACACAAGACGAACCTCGTAAGGTTGGCCCACTTCTTCAAGCGCCCAGCGAACGCGCATGTCACGCGCCAGTCCCTTGCCGCGATCGGGCGACCGTTCAAAGGCGGTAATGGTGGGGTTCATTGCAAGGCTCCCGGTGATTGCATCACGTCATCCATCGAAACCATGGCGCCGACGATTTTCTTCCGCATGGGTCACTCTCTTTGGCTTGTATGAACCTACGACGGGCGGACCGCTTCCGATTCGACATGTTCCGACAGTAACCTCTTGGCGAGCGGTGCGGTTCGACCCGTGATGAGGGCCGAACGGCAAGTTTTGGCGTCCTACCACATGCCGCCGAGAGCCACCGTAATCGCCTCGCCGTTCACGCCCCCTGCAGCATCGCTGCTCAGGAACGCAATCACCTGCGCCACCTCGCGAGGCTCCAGCACCCGGTTCTGCGGGTAGATCGCGGCGCGTTCGTGCCACACCTGCTCGACTTTGATGCCGCGCCGTTCGGCCTCCGTCTTCGCCGAGCGCTCGGCCATTGCCGTTCGCACCCAGCCAGGCAGAACTGCGTTGGATGTGACTCCGAAGGGCCCGGCGTCCTGGGCGACCGCACGTGCCAGCCCGATAACCCCATGCTTGGAGGCGGTGTACGCGCTGCCGGAACGTTCCGCCTTCTCGCCGGCGGTCGAACTTGTGAATACGAGCCGGCCAAACCCGCGCTTGCACATACCGCCAACCGTCAGCCGCGCGAGTTCAAACGGACCGTCAAGATTTATGCGCATCGTCTCGCGCCACACCTCGGGATCCTGCTCCCACACAAGCCGCTCGTGCGCAGAGCCGATCCCGTGGTTCACGATCAGCAAGTCAATTGGCCCCAGTCGTCGCTCGGTTTCGGCAACGGCCAGGGCGCAGCCCTCGGCAGTGCCAAGGTCGGCCGCGACGTATTCGAGCCCAACGGCCGCCAGTTCTGTCGCGCTGCGCGACACGACCATCACGCGCGCGCCCGCTGCCGAGAGCAACAGCGCCGCCTCGCGCCCAATCCCGCGGCTGCCGCCGGTAACCAGCGCCACACGTCCTTTCATCGTCTAGCTCCTTTTTTTCGTGTTTGGGGAATCGTCCCGCGCTGACCATTATGTTGTGTCGGTATTTTACGCTCGCCGCTCACGTTGCTGCCGGCAGACAGCGTGCACCCTAAGGGCGAGCCGGTCCGTGTCGTGCCGCTTGGATCGTGGCGATGTCAATCTTTTTCATTTTCATCATCGCCTCGAACGCGCGCTTTGCCGCCGCACGATCAGAATCGGTCATCGCTTCCAGCAGTACTCGCGGTGTGATCTGCCAGGACAAGCCCCATTTATCCTTGCACCACCCGCATGCGCTCTCAGCGCCGCCATTACTGACGATGGCGTTCCAGTAACGATCGGTCTCGACCTGGTCCTCGGTGAGGATCTGAAACGAAAAGGCATCACTGTGTTTGAAAGCCGGGCCGCCATTCAGGCCGAGGCAGGCCACGCCTACGACCGTAAATTCGACTGTGAGCACCTGCCCCTGTTTGCCATCGGCGTAATCACCGGGGGCACGGTGAACCGCTGTCACGGCACTGTCGGGAAAAGTCTGGGCGTAGAACCTGGCAGCTTGTTCTGCTGTGCCGTCATACCAAAGGCAAATCACGTTCTTGGTCACCGTCTGTCTCCATTTGTTCGCTGGTTGAGTGATTCTAGCAATTGGCCTTAAGTCATCGCGCGGCTTTGCGTGCCCGAAATACCCCGGACCCCGATCGTCAGCTTTATGTCGGCCAGTTGAGGGGGCTTACCGGCTGCCCGGGCGCTCTGTGTTGAATGCGTCTTCCACTATTTTCTCAGATTGGAATAGCACTCGAGCGACGGCGAGAGCGGCAAGCGCACCTGCAAGTTGGGCGCCGACGAACGCGGGTACATCAGCAGGACGAATACCGGAGAACGTATTCGAAAGCGAGCGCGCGATCGTGATGGCCGGGTTCGCAAAGGAGGTTGATGCCGTAAAAAAATATGCCGCTCCGATCCATGCCGCGACCATCCACGGAGCGTCTTCGGGACGACGGTGGCCGATCACAACGAGTAGGAGACCGAAGGTGGCGACGCTTTCGGCAAACCACTGGGCGGGCCCGGTCCGCACGTGTGCGGAAAGCTGCCAGACGGGTAACTCGAACATAACGTGCGCAATCCACGCCCCGACGCAACAGCCTAAGATCTGTATGACCGTGTAGGTGCCTACATCTTGCCACCTGAGGCGTCCCCGTAAGGCTTCAATGATGGATACGGCGGGATTGAAGTGAGCACCGCTCACGGGACCTAAAAGCGCGATGAGGGTTGCGAGCACCGCTACGGTCGCCGCAGTGTTCGCCAAGAGCGCAACGGCCATGTTGCCGCCGCTGAGGCGCTCCGCCATGATTCCTGAGCCGACGACCGTCGCTGCCAATAGGAGCGATCCGAGGCTCTCCGCGGCCAATCGGCGCGGCAGCGGTTGCAGGTAGGCACTCATTGTGACTTGCCGATTTCTCGAACCTGGTTACGGAGCGAGAGCTGGTCAAGGCTCGCGATTGGTAGGGAGATGAACATCTCAATACGCCGTTCAAGCATTCTGAAGGCCTCTCGAAATGCATTCGTCTTATCGACGTCGGTGGCCTCGACGGCTGCCGGGTCTGGCTGTCCCCAGTGTGCAGTCATCGGTTGACCGGGCCATATGGGACACACTTCGCCCGCCGCGTTATCGCAGACGGTGACGACAAAATCGAGCGCGGGTGCCCCTGGCTTGGCGAACTCCTCCCAGGCCTTGCTTCGAAGGCCTTCGGTTGGCAGGCCCTTCCGTTGCAGCAACGCGAGAGCTAACGGGTGAACTGCTCCCTTCGGATAGCTCCCTGCACTGAAACCCTTGAACCTGCCTTTGCCTCGATTGTTCATGATCGCTTCAGCGAGAATGCTGCGTGCGGAATTCCCGGTACATAAGAAAAGAACGTTGAAAACGCGATCAGCCATGCGACACCCCGGCGCGCGAGGACGCCAACAACTTCCTCAAGCAGACGGCAGAGGCCGGACACAATGACCGGAACTCGCTACTCAGCTTGATTTCCTCAGGGGCATAGCGCCGATCAATGACCTCATACCCCACGGCGCGGAAGAATTTTTCAGCCGTTTCGGTCAAGAGCACGAGCTGCTCCACGCCCTCGGATTGAGCATCGCGCTCGAGCCGGGTGACGAGTTGGTACCCAAAGCCCGCTTGCCGATGGCTAGGATCAACAGCCAGCGAGCGCAGCAGGGCGTACTTACCGTAGCGCTCCATACCGATGACTCCGATAACTGAGGCCGCTTCCTCAAGTACCCACAGATGTAAGTCGGGGGCACTCTTAAGGTCTGCTGTCGGAAGCGCAGCACTTTGGAGCAGCGCAAGCACGGCGCTAAGGTCGGCGCCTTGGCTGCGTCGGATCGTGGCCTGCGGCGAGGGCATCTCTTAAGCGCAGCAGCCAGATCGAGTGGTTTCAGGCTCGCTTTTCGCTGTCGACACGCAGCATGCTTGGGCGGGAACCGTGGAAGCCCCATGATCGAACACCGGAGTGTCTTCGCCGTACACGGGAATATTGCCGAGGGTGTGGAAGGTCTCCCAGGCAACTCCGGTCGGATCGGTCACCCAGTATTTGTCTGCCCGGGCGTAGCAGCAGGATTGCTCTTTCTCCTCAATCAAACGCGCATCCGCGGCTCTCAGCTGCGCGTGCATTGCGCGTAGCTCCTCGGCGGAGTCCACCTGAAGACCCAAATGATTGACACCCGCGGGTTGATGACGCGTAGAGATGGCGAAATTTACGCGCGGATCATCGAGCATCCACTTGGCGTAATCGGCCTCGATCTTCGAAGGCTCTGCCCCAAACAGAGTCGAATAGAAGCCGATACTCTTTGCAAGATCGTTCACAGAAACGTGGATATGGAAGCGTTTCATGCGCGTTGCCTCTTGGTGATTGAAACCTCAGCAGTTGCCGGATCGCATTCCGGGCCGCAGGCCTGGTCAGCGAGGACACAGCAATTTTCAGTAAGAAATCCGACCAATTGGTTCATATGAGCGAAGTTCGGACGGTAATAGAGAAACCGACCGTCGCGACGTACATCAACTAGCCTTGCTTGTTGCAACTCTTTTAGATGAAACGACAGGGTCGGTGATGACACATTGAGTTTCTCGCCGAGCTGGGTAGGCGTGTAACCCTCGGGACCTCGCTTCACGAGCATTCTAAAGATCGCCAGTCGGCTTTCCTGAGCCAGCGCGGCAAGGCTGTCCACGGCGTCCTTTGATTTCATATTTCGAAAGATATCGAATTATTTGAAGTAAATCAACTTCGACTTCATGGGAACTAAGCGACGATGGATTTGAAGCAAATGATAACTTTGGGAGAGGAGCACTGAGCATGAGGGAAGAAGCCCCGGTGGCGACGGGCAGTCTTGCGAAGATCTCGGACAAGAGCGCTGATGCCGTGTACGTAGTGCAGACGCCTGCTGTCAATCTTGAAACTGCTCCGGTGTTGCGACCAGATACT
Organism: uncultured Gammaproteobacteria bacterium; assembly: GCA_963787695.1. Lineage (GTDB taxonomy): Bacteria > Pseudomonadota > Gammaproteobacteria > Steroidobacterales > Steroidobacteraceae > Bog-1198. The sequence continues at coordinate 690,902 of CAWBDX010000002.1, read as the reverse complement.
TACTTCGCGTCAATGCGAAACAGTAGCTGCAGTGGATAACCCACGGCACCTTGAAAAAACGCACGGTCCAGAGCCAGATGCTCCTCGGTTACTGTCAGTTCAATGATTTTCGGGAGTGATTGGAACCCGGCGGCGTCCAAGGCGTTGAAATAGTCCGCAAAGGTCTTATGCATGTAACTCACGGGAACGGCCTTGCCGTCCCGTCTCCAGATGTAGCCTTCATAGGACTCATCGACGCCGCCAAAATAGTCTCGTCCCTTTGAGTCGAAATAAACGGGCTTCTCCAGAGGGCGGATATAGGGCAGAAATGGGTGCGGTACCGTGAAAATGAAACGACCGCCCGCAGCGAGGCGCGTGCGCACGGTCCTAAATACCGCGGTCATGTCAGCGCAGCTCAAATAGCTGAGCATAAACACGGCGATCACCCGATCGAATTGCTTTGGTGGAAAATCCTGAAAATTCGTGGCATTGCCGCTCACGAAAGTCATCGGGCACGGCGCGCCGCTCGCGGTCTGTTGTGCACGCCCGACCATCTCGCTGGAGATATCGATGCCGAAAACCGACTGAGCGCCTGCCTGCGCCACTAGACGGGCAACGTATCCTTCTCCGCACCCCAGATCCAGCACATGCTTGCCCGTCAGAGGGGCGAGTTCCTGCAGCACGCGCGGTCTGGCCGTGAAATCCGAAAGGATCATCGGCTCCTGCCGGGCCCATTGGTCTGCATTCTGATCGAACATTCCAGCAAAAGAATCAGTCTGCATGACCTAGCCCCTAAACAAATTGGATGCGTCCGCAACCGCCTCTCTGATCTTATCAGTCACCGGCAAGCCTACAAACCACCACAATGACTATTGAAGTTTCGACAGCTCTGACGCTCGCATCGTTGAGATCCTTGAACGAGCCGTCAACGTTCGCGGCAGCACTGTCGACATTTTTCGCCGCATCCTTCCAGGTATCCGTCACTTCGGTAGAGGCTTGCTGCCGCGCCGCCGCCACGGAACGCATTGTCCCTGCAGAGAGAATGGGTGCTATCTGGCAAAGGGCCTACGGCGCCTTGGTTTTCGTGCCGAAGTGTAGTCTGTGGGGTTGAACATCCGTCTCTGGCTACGAAGCGGGTCGCCATCGATGCGCTGAGCCAGGCTCTCGAGATCCAAGTAAGTGACACCGCAGCTGGCGAAGTGTTCACGCCATCCGTCAACCACTTTAATGACCCGAGCAATTTCGGCAGCTGCCTGAACCGGCGTATATCCGAAGAGTTCACATTGGGACATCGCGTTTGAAAGCGTGGAATCTCGCTGGTCAACGCCCACGATGAATTCCTGATAGCCTTGACCGGAGTTCGTGCTCAGAATGTCATAGGCAGGTGCCAACCGGTACCGCCCCTGCCGCGTCGGCGCGACTACCCGTAGCGCGTGATTTTTCTCATGATCGTCGGTGTTGTCGATGAGAATGTTGAAAATCATGCGGCGGAAGAGTTCACGCATATCGTGTAGGTTCTGATCTCCGTCGGTCACACCGGCGCGACGCAGTAGCTGAGCCAGGCTCGGGTAGCCCAGCTCCGGCTCCTGTCCATCAAGGGCTTGCGCGCGGAGCGCCGTTCCAGCTGAGATGCAATGAATTCGCCGAGCGCCGTCACGATCGTACCGGCGCACCGCCAACGCATTCTCTCCGATGAGCGGGACCACCTGCGTTTCGGCTACTGTGATGTCAGCCAATTTGGCGAGCGTCATCGACGCGTGCTCAATGAGCGGTACATCAATAGGCTCGTTGTCGAAGAACTTGATGACCCATTGCACCCCACCCATGTCGATGAGTGCTTTCGGCTTTGCCCCGCCGAAACTGCCACCGGCGTTGAGCATTTGTCGTTCAAGACTACTAACCGGCGCCCTGGCGCTGACTTTGTGAACAACCTCGCTGAGCTCCTGCGCTTGCTCCAAACGTGGCAGCGGGCTGTTGGTGCGCGGAGAGTAGGTGTCATCCGATGTGGATACACCGAGAGCACCAAAGCGGTCATCGCCCGCGTAGTACAAGTACTCCATGAGGGAGAGGCGAGCAGGTTTATCGAGGTACTGAATGACACGCTCGCCCCAGCGGTCCGGGCGAGCATCATCTACGGCACCCACGGCCATGCCCTTCCAGCGCGGCAGATGTTCGGTGTCGGTGAGAACCAGGTCTTCGCTTAAGGGAAATCCATTGGCCAGCCATTCAGATCCATATTGCAGGGAAACACCCTTGCCAGCCTCGACGAGGCGCAGCTGGCCGACGTAGCGCGGGACTTTAGGGTCGGCCAAGAACCACAGATATAGATCGTCGTATCTCACGAGCCACTCAAAGGGGCGCTAGGTTTTTGATTATGTCGCCGGCTCGCTCTTTTCAATCTCGCTTGCGCTGTTGCCTGCACGCGTTCCTTCCCCAACATCTCTGCTTGGCGCACGTCCAGTTCCAGTGCCCCGCGGTCTTCCTTGGGAGTGGCCAGCGTTCCTAGCGCGCCATCCCGCCCAATCAGCCAGAGCGCGGTCGCGAGCACACCAAGGCTCACGTTGGGTTCACCGGCTTCGAGTCGTAGCAAAGTCGGGACGCTCACCCCGAGACGCTTCGCCCAAGTCTTGAGTGACTCTTTGCGACGCAGGCGGGCAACAGCAAGGTCTGCGCCCAGCTGGGACAGCGCCGCAAGAGTCGAGGGCGGCATCTGATTAAGTACGGGGGACGCCTTACTCATACATATAATTTACTGTTTTGCCCATCTACAGTCAAGTATAAGTGTACGTCAGAGATTATTTGGCAAATTGGTGCACGGCGGCATTCCCTGCCGTCGGATTATGCTCGAGTCGAGGACAGTCGACAGTAATTCGCGGAAGCTCTGTATCCCAGTTTTTTTTCATCCCCTCGACCCACGCCGGTCCTTCGCCACGCTTGCTGTAGCGGGGGAGTCGCCCGCATATCCGGGCGTTCCTGGTCACGAGCCCGACGCTGTGTTGGCTCGAAAGCAGACGCAGTCCATCGGACGGGCAATGGATGAACTGCGCAAGCCGGTCCCAAACGCTGGTTCGCATGTGTCGGAAGGTGCGGTACGAAATGCCTGCCGGAAAGCTGTCGCTCGAGCAGCGTCTCAGAAACGCACTCATGGCCCAGTCACGGCGGCGATTGCGGCCGCCACCTTCGAAACCGCTTGAGTCCGTAGCTGCTACAGGGTCTAACATCCGCCGTAGACTCATGAGCATAGCGCGCGGAGAAACGGCGATGAGCGAGAGGCCGGCAGTGGTAGGCGTGACGGGAGGGGCGTTGGGCTTAAGCGCGCTCGCGCTCGCGTTCGGCGTCTGCTGCGCGGCGCCATGGGCGGTCACGTTGTTGGGCGTGGCCGGCGCTGTTCTGTTGGCGCGGCTCGCCTTCTTCCAACCCTATGTTGTGGCAGGGACGCTTGTCTTGCTGGGTATTGGCTTTTGGTTTGTCTATCGCCGTCCGCACACTGCCGCCGCTTGCGATGTCGCGCAGCAGCGCCGGCTACGCCGACTGGTATGGAGCGCGGCCATCGTTGTCATCGCGATCGACGTGGCTTCTTTCGCGCCACGCTTCCTAGTGTGAGGGACTCTTTCATGCCCGCGCGGTCAAGGAGCGTATTCGGTTTCGCGCTGAGCGTCAGCGCCTTGATACTGGTCGGTTGCGGGCGTCCCCAAGCTGCGAGCCAGGGTGATTCGTCTGCTCATGTCGTGGTGCTGAATAGTGAGGACCAGCCGCTGCGAGACGACTTCAATCGCGACCAAGGCTTTGTGCGGCTTATGCTGCTGGTCGATCCGCTCTGTCCTGAATGCCTGCGAGGGCTGGCGGACTTGGGCGATGATGTTCTCGCTAAGTTACCGAAAGGCGCGCGCGTTAAAGTCTATGTCGTGCACGAGCCGGTAATCGGCGGAAGCGACAAGGACATCCCGGCGGCCGCGCAATTATTGCACACGACTCTTGCGCGACAGTATTGGAACCCCAGCGGCGACTTCGGACGACAGATGTCCCAAGTGCTAGGTCTTTTGCACGGGTCGCGTCCGGTCTACGCATGGGACATCTATATGATTTACCCGCCAAACGTGGTGTGGAGTGGGCAAGATCCGCCGCAGCCGTCTTATTTGATGCATCAGCTCTCGGGTTTGGACACTGAGAAGTTCCCGCCGTGGGACGGCAAGATATTCGCCACGAAAGTAAGTCAGACACTAGCCGCTAGCGATCGGAAAAACTGAAGCGCGCGCACGACGGCGTTTGTGCCGAGGTGAGAACGACTCATGAGTGAGCAGCCAACGGATGAAACCGGTAATGACTGGGTGCGGCGGCCCGCGATGGGGTTCGTTTGGTGGTGTCTTCCCTTGGGTGTCGGTGTCGCGGCGAACTTTGTTGCTTTATCGGCGCGCAGCATCGCAATTGTTTGGGTAGTGATGTTCGTCTGGATGGGAACGGGCTGCATTTTGAATGCGCGGCGCTGCCACCGGCTTCACTGCTATATTTCTGGACCGGCATTTTTTCTTGGCGCCGTTGCGCTCGCGTTATTCGCAGTGGGGGTCGCCCCGTTGGGTGAACATTCCCTCAATAACATCGTCGGAATTACGCTTTGCGCCGTCTTGTTGTCATTTGTGCCAGAGATAATCTGGCGGAAATACCTCTGAACTAATGACAGCAGCCGCGCTGTTCTTGGATTGGTGGGCAGGCCACCGAGCCATAAGAGCAAAAAACGCAGCAATCGCCGGCCTTTGGCTTAAGCAACGTTTTGCAGCTCGTGCACTCGTAAAAATATTGGCAAGCGTCCGTTGGCATGATCTCTTGCCGTGACTGCCCGCAGTTCGGGCAGGTAAGCACGGACTCTAAAATAACGGTGCTCACGGCTTAGCGATGAGCTTCGATGGAAATCCCGCTTCGGTTGTTGCCTGAGTCAATCGCGCTGTGTTTGCCTTGTCCGGGTCGAACGTCACGGTGGCGGTCTTTTTTTCAAAATCAACCGCAGTAGCGCTCACCCCCGGAACCCGCTCAAGGGCCTTCTTGACCACGATGGGACAAGTGCCGCAGGTCATATTCTCGACCACCAAGGTGGCGGTCTGAGGGGGAGCGGCAAAGGCGACGCCGGCGCAAACCACTATGGCGTGCAGAGATGAAGAAACGAGATTGACGCGTCGCATGATGATTTCCTTCCGGTCAAGAGTAACGGGGCGTACCACGGGAATGCGATGAGCGCCGCCAGTCCCACGACGACGACCCAAAAGATTTGCCGCTGCCTGCGCTGCAGGCGTGGATTGGCACACACTTCGCCCGGCGCACAACGTGCCGGAACGATATACAGCTGGCGAAATGCGAGCCCTAGAAACACTACCATCACGCCGATAAAGATCGGCCTATAGGGTTCGAGCGCAGTCAATTGGCTAATCCATGCGCCACTGATACCCAAGGTTATCAGCACCAACGGCGCGACGCAGCAAAGCGAGCCGACGATCGCCGCCAAAGCGCTGGCCCACAATTGCTTGGTGGCGGTTTGCATGGGGTGTAGCCTACACCGTGTACTTAGGTACGGAGTCAAGTATGACTGAGGCAAAGGTCACAATTGGTCACATTGCCCGCTCGGCCGGCGTAAATATCGAGACAGTGCGGTACTACCAACGCCGCGGACTGGTGCCTCTGCCGCCGAAGCGCGCGCGGGGATTTCGCTACTACACGCCGGCGACCGCGAGCCGTTTGCGTTTCATCAAGCGGGCACAGGCCCTCGGGATGTCACTCGAAGAAGTGCAGCGTCTGATGAAGCTCGGCGCCAAAGGGGCTTGCAAGGAAAACCGCTCGCTCGCAGTTGCGAAACTGGCCTTGGTTGAGAAAAAGCTGCTGGACTTAGCCAAATTGCGGGATGTGCTGCGGGGGTTGGTAGCAGCCTGCGATCAACCCCATGGGACAAGTTGTCCGATCATTGAACAATTAGAGAGTGAGGGAGTTTCATCAGAATCTTAAAGTAAAGGCCCGGCAGGAGCAGGGCGCGCCGCCGAGCCTTCGTACATACCATCTGTCTTTGAGAAACTAGTAGCAGCCGGCTCCACTTCCCGCGTCGATCTTGGTCACATAGCCAGCACCTGCCGATATCCCATTCTGTCCATTTCCGCTGTGTTCAAAACTTTCTGCACGTGTTCGGCGGAAAAACCGTAGTAGACTGAGAACGCCCAATACATCCAATTGCGTGATCGTTTCGCAATCAATGAAGAAGCTTTAGGCACATCTAGGCCGCACCGCGAGAATGCGAGCCAACAACGAAGAGGGAATACCATGAACGAAGTAGCTCGAATCAAGTACTTGCGCGTGGTGTTAGTTGTCGTGGGTTTGATTTTCGTCGTCGGCGTCTATCCGCTCACAATCATTTGGCCTTCAGGCTGGGCTTGGCACGCCGGGCAGTCGGACTATTTGCATATGATTCTCGGCATCTACGCGACGCTGGGAGTCTTCTTGATCATCGCATCGAGGAACCCGCTCGCGAATCGAAGCTTGATTTGGTTTACGGTGTGGTCCAGTGCCGTGCACGGCGGCATCATGGGGATCCAGTCGCTGGCGAATACCGAACATATCGGCCATCTGTATGGTGACGTCGCGGCGCTTCTCATCGTGGCCGCGGTTCTGGCGTTTTTGATGCCGCGCTCGGCGGGCTGACTGTGGCTCCATCTGTCTAGCCATCTGCCCGAGCGGAATTGCGAAGGTAGAGCTCAAGAGCGGACGTCCACAGTAATTCGAGGAACCTCTATATCCGGGTATTTCTACATCGCAGCTGAAGACCTCCTGCGATACCCATGTTTGATTGAGGATGCACTCGGTTGGGAGTCGTGGGCAACTTTGGCTTACCCGAGGCCGCGAGGGGCGATAGCGACATTTAATTGAGTGCATTCAATTACCGCAACGGCCGGTTGCTGACCGATGTGCTGCCCGGAAACCCTTGACGTCTAGCAGGTGTCAGTCGATCGACTCTTGAAGGATCTCGTTCAAATACCAGCAGTTTTCCCCACTGTCCAAAACGACGAGTGCCTTGAGCAGAGCCTGGTGACTGGCGGTGGCGGTTCGGACTCGACCGGCTCATGGAGTTCGCCTCAGATATACGCATGTGTCGCGCCGTAATGGCGTGACACTACTCAGATGGGCGCTCCGGCGCCCGTCCTGAGTGGGCGCTCAAAAGCCAATCGGCAGTTTCAGCGACAACCTCGTACCAGAAATCTCCCGGCCGGTTTCGCCGAATCATCCAGGCGATTGCTGCATCGCGCACTTGCCGTCCCTATTTCGCGACGTCGGTAAGTAACTTACAGCTGCTTGCGAAGAGAGCGGACATACGCAACACGGGTCGAGAGTTAAAGCTAAGTTGTACATGCGGTATGGGGGATATGAATTTTGGATTGGGAAGTTGTCGCAATAATTCTGTTGGGTGGCGCAGCGATCGGTGGAATCGCTTATCTACTGGGCGAATACCGCAGTCTGCGCGATAGCGACTGGCTATGATGATCACGCCGGGCAGAGGCGCTCAATTGCCGCGGCGACGTTCACTCATTGGGGCCAATTGGAATCTGCGACGCCGGCAGATCGGATCGCGAGCGATGGCTCTGGTCATTGTGCATTCTCACAGAAGAGAAGAAAACAGCTAGCGATCACCGGCAACTCGACGTGACTGAACCAAATTCAACGCGAACTCAACCGCGTCGCTGACCCCTTTGGCGTCTTTTTCGCGTTGGGCGTCTGAAATGTGAATGCTCAGATCCACATCGTGGCGTACGTAATGCGCTGGTAGTACGTTCAGCGCGACACAAACGGCATCTGCCAGCAAGTTCTCGTTTCCGATCAAATCTGGAAATCGGGCACTTGCCTCTTTTACCTTGTCAAACACGGCTCTTTCGTGGCGGTTGTGAATTAATTCAAAAGACATGTCAACAATCTCCCTACTTCGACATAGATATACAGGCGAATCGCCATCATCGTGCGTTTCGAAGGGTCCGTCGTACCGGTTGTTACAACTTCTAATCCGGCATTGGCTCACCCATCTCATCCCCGGGCAGGGGCAAGCGGACATCGACGATCTTCTCGCCACGGAACAGGAACGTGTAGGTCTTGAATCCGACGTAGCCATCGCGGGAATTCTTCGCATTGATCGTCGCTTTGACCATCCAGCCATATGTATGTGTTTCGCGCATTAGAACGGTACCGGTGACAGCCGTGGTGTACCCCTGTTCCGGGCTGGTGATCTCGCGATATTGAATGGAATCCGGGTACTTTAGATGCTTTGGAAAGTACTTTCGGATCGCATCCTGGTAATTGATGGGCATTGCGCCGTATTTCGTAGCCACCACGGGCGCCGGCTTCGGCGGTCCGGCATCGAGGACTACTTCCGACGGTGGTGGTGCAGGTGGCGCGACCGAGACAGCGGTCGGCAAAGCGCCAGGCGCACTTGCCGGTGGTGTCGCCGACGTTGCCGCAATGGGCTCATCCAAGTTCCAGGTATCGACGATGCATTTCCAAATGCCATCTGCTCGCTTTCTCCAGATCTCGAGGCGTCGGCCCCGATCTGATACCCGCGCTTCGCGCGGGTCGCCGAAGCGCAGTTCGTAAGCTTCGATCAGAAGAACCTGTTCGCCTGACCTAGCCACCTCCACTTTGATCGGACTCCAGGCGACCGCGAGTTGCGGTAGCGCCAGCAGGCGGCTCACGGAATGGCGAACTAGTTCCTTATCGCTCGAGAGCTGATCATTGGGCAATAGGACCACCGCATCGGCGGCATAGAAAGCCATCCAGGCGTCGACACTGACCGTGCGCGCAGCCGCGGCCCAATCAGCGTCGGTCTTGCGCACCGCTGCCTCGACCGCCGCCAGATCGGCCGCGAGGCTCGGCTGGTGAACGGCTAGAGAGGTCACAGCCAGACATGCAAGAACTGCCGAGAGTCCATTTTTCATTTTGAGTAACCCGGACGAGATGCACTGTATTGAGTTTATCGAAACCTGACCAATGCGGCGCGGACATGGCTCCGCGTCCTCGATCCCCCAATGAAGCGGCCGAAATTCGTTTACGGCGCATTGAGTCAAGGTTTCACCACCAGCACGTCGCATTTCAGGCTGTCGAGCAGGCGCTCAGCGGTGTTGCCGATGAAAATCCGTTTCAATCCGGACCGCGATAACGCGCCCATGACGATCAGGCCGGCGCGCAATGAGCGCGCCAGACGGGGAAGTTCGACCGCCGGATCGCCTGCGACCAGGTGGCCTCGGTTCCTAGTTATGCCATAGCGGCCGAGGTCCTCGTAAAATCGTCGCCTTACACTCTGTCTATGCGCCTTCTCCTGCGCAGGGATGCCGGCGAGGGCCGCCGGGGCCATGGGCAGGTTGGCAATATAGCTCCCGAGGGGAAGGTAGATATGCGCGGCGTGCACCGACCCGCGTGCCAGCCCGGCCACGGCACCGGCCGCGGCGATGATCTCGCCATCGAGTGCGCTTGGCTTGTCATGACTGTGAAATGGATCGATAGCCGCCAAAATGCGGGGACTGCGCCACGCCGCTCGTCCTTTGACGATCAACAATGGCACAGGGCAACGCCGGATCAGCTCGAAATCCGTTTGCGTGAGCAGCAATCGGGCGAACACATTGTGCTTGCGCGCCTCGATGACCAGGAGGTCCGCCTTGGTAATCCGAACCTGACGCAGAATGGCTGTATGCACAGGATAACCGGTTTGCACATTTGTGCGGACGATGAGTTCTTCGCGGCGCAGGCGATTCGCCATGCGCTCCAGCAGTCGGTGGTTTTGCGCAACCTCGAAACGCGTAAATTGCTCCGCCGCGGAGTGCATGTTTCCGATAGACACGGCGGACGGGATGGCGTTGAACAATTCGATGCTCGCGCCGGCGTCACGCGCCAATGCGCTTGCGCGGCGAATTGCCTTGGTGGCGCCTGCCGCAGGATCGGCGATGGCAACGAGGATCCGCTCGAATTTCCGCGCTGACATCGGTAGTTCTCCTTCAAGAAGCGCCACTGTCGCTTAAGACACGCGGTCTGCTGTATCGGGGGTTTCGCGTATCCTCATTCGGTCAGCCGAACTCTGTCATCGAGACGTGCGTCCTTGATCCCGGCGCGGTGCCGAGCACGATATTGCTGGCAAGCCGGCGCAAAGCGGTGTCCTGCTCCCCGGTTCGCGCGCTGGCCGCGTTTGCGACGGTCAGGACTGCGTGAACTCCGGGGGTCCAACGATGAGTATGTCGCAATCCAGGGACTCCAGGATGGTTGCGGCGGTGCTGCCATTGAACATGCGGCGCCACCCATGGGATGAAGCGCCTATCACCACCAGGTCGGTGTCGAATGTCTCCACCATGTGCTTCAAGCAATCGTGCGGTGTCCCCATCTCGACGTGCAGGTGTTGTGGCGACACGCCGTACTCGCGGCCCAAGCTTTCGATCTGGCTGTATCTGAAGGAGTTTTCGATCTGCAAAGACTCGCTGTAATCGCACGACAGGCTCTGTCTGCCGGCCCGCACCAAGGCGGCGAATGCGGTCGGAATGTAGGCGTGAATGATGTGCAATTCGCCCTTAAGATGCCCCGCCAAATTGGCGGCGAATTCCAGGACATGATTGTTCGACGCCGCAGCATTATCGTCGCCCTGTTCCAGATCGACCGCCGTGACGATCTTGGGCGGCTGACTCCATAATTTCTGTTTTGTGAGCAGCAACGGTTTTGGGCAACCGCGCACCAAGTGCCAATCGGTATTCCTGGCAAACGTTCGCCGTGCAAGGGACTGCTGGGGGGTATCTTTGATGACCAGATCCGCATTGGATCCACGCATATAGTCGAGCAGCGTGTCTGGTAAAGACTTGCCGTAAATGATCCGCGCGCTGACTCCAATCCCATGCGCGCGCAGCGGACCTGCGAACCCCTCGAGCATATCCAGAAGGTCGGTGTTGTCGGGGTGCGGACGTCGGGCGCTGGGTGGGGCCTCGTCATTCAGCGCCGATGCGGTCTCGCAAATCAGCAATTCCACTGCAGCGTTGCTGCATCGGGCCAACTGCGCCGCCTTATCGACGGCGGCTTGCCGTCCGCTTGTAATTGGGTCTACGACTGCCAAAATATGGCTGATTCGATTCATGGGCGCCCTCTGTGCAAATTATCGGGATTTGCAGCCGACCTGCACATAAGGGATAGCGCGTAGGGAACCTGGATGAGTACTCAAGGCCGGTGATATCCGTAGTATTACGGATACCCATCGAGGCGCAGTTACCCAATAATGCTCTGCAACGAATTGGAGAACCCGCCATGCCCGCAATTCATCGCATTCTCGTGTCGATCAAGGAAATCGACGGCAAACCCCTGCCTGCGGTTCTCAAAGCGGCACAACTCGCCAGAGGCTATGGCGCCGAGCTGGAGTTGTTCCACGCTCTGACCTCGCCGCTCTACAGTGATCCCATCCTGGTGCGTGAACAGGGACTGGACTCGATGGAGCGGGATCTCAAGCAGCAGGCGCTGCGGCGCCTTGAGGCAATCGCCGATCGTCTTCGCGTGCACAGCATCAAGGTCAAAGTGTCGGCGGAGTGGGACTATCCTTCTCATGAGGCCATTATTCGCCGGGCGCAAGCCATCAAAGCAGACCTCATCGTCGCGGCCCGTCACGCCGGGAAACACCACATGCCCTGGCTATTGCGAATGACCGATTGGGAACTGGTGCGCCTGAGCCCGCTGCCGGTGCTTCTGGTCAAAAACCCGCGACCCTACCGGCGCCCCGCCGTACTGGCCGCAATCGATCCAAGTCACGCGCATGAGAAACCCTTGCAATTGGACAAGGAAATTTTGCGCACTGGCAAGCGGCTGACCGAGGCGCTACGGGGCAGCTTGCACGCGGTGCACGCGTACGCCCGTTTTCCGGTGCAGTTGCCACCGGAGGCGGCGATGGTGCCGGGAACACTTGAGGGCCTGCAGAAATCTGCGGAACGTGCGGCAAAAGCACGCTTTCAGCGCGGCCTTCGGGCGGTTCGGATCCCACGCTCGCGACAATATCTGCTTGCCCGCGAACCCGTCTTTGCCATTGCCGAGGCTGCCCGCAAGAGTCACAGCGCAATCGTGGTCATGGGAGCCATGTCGCGATCGGGAATCAAGCGGCTGCTGATCGGCAATACTGCCGAGCGGATACTGGATGAGCTGACTTGCGACATCATGGTGGTCAAGCCGGCCAATTTTCGCGTTCGTGTTCCCCGCGCATCCCGCGGGGCGCGCTTGCGGCCGAGTGCGCCGGTAGAGGCGTTGGGCGGTACCTTCAGCTACTACTAGGCGTCCGCCCGGCAAGGCCCATCGCCGCCCGGTGCGACAACCGATCGCCGCCTACGCGCGGATTTTAGATTACTCGGGACATCGCAACAGGTTGCGGCATGATGTTGCCGGGCGCAGCGTTTACATACGCATCGAACGCCATGGCGACGGTTCGCATCAATAAGCGTCCTACCGATGTGAGCGCAATGTATTTGCTGTTGAGTTCTACCAGGCCATCGGCTTGCAGTATGAGCAGCCGCTCGCTTTCCGCTGCGAAGTATTCGCCAAAATTGATGGTGTTGTGGGCTTCAATTGCCGCTATGTCGACGACGCCTTGACACATGATCGCATTGATGACCTGCCTGCGAATATGATCGTCTCGGCTCATTGATCTGCCTCGACTCGAAGGCAGCACGCCGCTTGAAAGAGCGCCCTCGTAGGCCGCCAGCAATTTGTGATTCTGAACATAGAGATCACCGACGTGACCGATGGCGCTGACCCCAAAGCTCAGCAGGTCGCGATTGGCGTGGGTGGTGTAGCCCTGAAAGCTGCGATGTAGCGTTCCATCGTGCTTCGCCTGGGCCAAGGAGTCGCCCGGCAGCGCGAAATGATCCATGCCGATGTATGCGTAGCCTGCCGCGCTCAACTTGTCGACCGCAAGTTGCAGAAGCAACAGCCGTTCAGCGGCATTGGGCAGCTCCTCACTGCGTATCTGTCGCTGGGCCTTGAACAGCCGCGGCATATGCGCATAGCCATAGACGGCCAGACGGTCCGGCCGCATCGCGACGACCCGGTCCAGGGTGGCGGCAAAGGACGATTCCGTCTGCAGCGGCAACCCGTAGATCAAATCAAAATTAATCGAACGAAACCCAAGGTTGCGCGCTGCCTCATACACGCTGGCCACCATGGCTTCGGGTTGCACGCGGTTTACCGCTCTTTGGACCTGCTCGTCAAAGTCCTGGACGCCTAGGCTGATGCGGTTGAATCCGTTGGACGCCAGCAGCTGCAAGCTGCCTGCATCGACGCTGCGCGGATCGATTTCGATCGAGTAATCGCGATCGTGAGCGCCCGTCAGCTGGAATTCGCGGCCAAGCCGCTCAATGATTTCGATGAGATATTTTGCCGGCAGAAACGTCGGCGTTCCGCCGCCGAAGTGCAGTTGATCGACCACTCTATTTCGATCAAATAGGCGGCTGCGCAGCGAGATCTCAGACAATAGATGCCCGACATACGCATCCATGCGGTCGAGCTTGTGAGTGATGATTTTGTTGCAGCCGCAATAAAAGCAGGGGCTGGAACAAAACGGAATGTGGACGTACGCGGACAGAGGTTGGCCTTTGCGGGCGCCGCGGCTGGTGGCAGCGGCCCGCTCATAGGCATTCGGTGCGAGCCCGTCGGCGAAATGCTGGGCGGTGGGATAGGACGTGTATCGGGGTCCTTCCCGATCATAGCGGCGCATGCAGCCCGCATCGAATGAAACGGCGGTTGCGTAGTTCATATGCAGCCCTATGGGATACCGGTTTTGGCGGGCCCAAGTCGTTCGATCGTCGTTCCTGCATCGAACCTGAATCGCTTGCTGTGCAGCTCTTGCAGCTGCCGCTTGGCGTTATTGAACGCTTGGCCCAGCGCAAGATAGAGGTCCTTGTGGCCTGCGCCATCAAGTTGACGACTATCAGCATGAATCTGCGCACCAGGCACGGCCAAATCGATTTGCACCACATAGGGCGCGTTGCCGCCATGTCCACCGCGCGAGCCTTCGAGCGTCATGTGACATTGGCCGATTCGCTCACCGTAGCGCTGCAGCCGCTCTCCGAGTTCGCGCGCCCGCGCCTCGAGCGCACTTGAATGGTCGGTGTGGCGAAATGTCAAGGTCATGGGTGACCGCATTGCCTGACTCCATCGTAAACCATGGGACATTGTCGATGTCCCATGCCAGGTGCGCATCAGGGATTTCCGACCGATATTGCGGTGGCCCGAAGGCTGAAGCAGGGGTCCCGGGCAGCGGGTTGTGCGACGCGCAGGGATTTAGGGTTGCGCGTCGTCCGTCAGTGTCAATTGCAGCTTCACGAGATGGGCGACCGAACGCGCACCCATCTTCTCCATCACCTTGGCACGGTGAATCTCCACGGTGCGCTCGCTCAGGTTCAAATCGATGGCGATGACTTTGTTCGCGGCGCCATCCACGACCATGTCCATGACCTGCCGTTCGCGCGGGGTCAGGGTCTCCAGACGATGCTGAACCTCAGCGCGGCGCGCCACCGTGCTGCGATTCTCGGCATCCTGTTTGAGTGCGTGATTGATCCGGTCGAGGAGGTCCTGGTCGCGGAACGGCTTCTGAATGAACTCGAAGGCTCCTTCTTTCATGGCCTGCACGGCCATGGGCACATCGCCGTGGCCGGTAATGAATATGACGGGCATCATGGAGCCGATGCGATTCAGCTGCTGCTGCACCTCGAGGCCGCTCATGTCCGGCATGCGAATGTCGAGCACCAGGCAGCCCGGCGAGTCGGACTTGAAACTTGCCAGAAAATCCGTGGGCCGAGAATAAACGGCTGTTTTGTAGCCCACGGTGGAGAGCAGGGTGTCGAGCGCGCGGCGCATGCCGTCATCATCGTCAACCACGTAAATCACAGGTAGCGCGCTCTTATCGGGCTTTGACATTGTTCACTACCCAGTGGTTTCCGCGACCGGCAAGCGGAACCAAAAGCGGCTGCCTCCCGCCGGCAGATTGACAAATCCAATGGCGCCGTCATGCGATTCAATAATGGCGCGGCTCGATGCCAAGCCCAGACCCGTGCCTTGCGGCTTGGTGGTGAAGAACGGCCGGAATAGCTGGTCTTGCAACTCCGCCGGCACGCCCGGACCTGAATCGCTGACCCCGGTTTCGACCGTATAGCGATCCGAGGACACATCGATCCGGATCGTAGGAGGGTTGTTCGCCAGGGCGCTGGCCTCGATGGCATTCTGAGTCAGCGCACACAGGACATGCTGAATTCGCAGGCGATCGATCACCAGGTCAGGTATCGGCTGCGACACATCGACAGTCACGCCGCCCATGCTCAGCACCATGGCGTCAAGCACCGGCCGTACTTCCGCGATGAGCTCGGGCAGCTGGCAACGGCAGCGCTTCGGCAACTCCTGTCCGAAAAGCCGGCGAATGCGCTGGATGCCTTCGCCCGCCGCCAGGGCTTCAAGATTGATCTGGCGAAAGACATCGAGAGCCCGGGCCACCATTGGCTCCGGCCGATCAAGCATGCGCTGCCCGGCCTGCGAAAAAGTCGCGATCGCACCCAGCGGCTGATTGAGCTCATGGGCCACACCGCTCGCCATTTCCGCGAGCGCGGAGGCGCGCGCAATCTCCATCAATTGCTTTAGAATCAGATCGGAACCCCCACCATTTGCGTTGATTTCGCCCACGAGACCTCGTCTTTGCAATCAGGAACTCCGAATAATAAGCATCTGGCAAGAGTACATATACGCGAGCAGTTTGCGTTCATTTTTTGGCGCCGGAAAGCCGTGAATTCCCGCAAGAACTTGCGCATGTCCCTTAGCGATCCCCGCGGATCGGCCGTGGCGTAGCAATTCCGAACCAACCGCAAACTATGCTACGGTAGATAATTGAATTCATACAGTGGGTTAGAAGCGGTGCGCCGCGATTTATCCCAGAGTTCCCAATGACCGAAATCAGCTCGATCGCACAGAGGCTGCTGCAATTTTCCCCCGATGCCATGCTGGTGGTGGATCAATACGGCATCATTCAATTTTCCAATGAAACTTCGGCTGAATTGTTCGGCTATACGCCCGCACAGCTCATGGGTCAGCCGATCAAGCTGCTCATCCCGGAACGATTCCATATGCGCCACGGTGCGCACCTGTCGAACTACTTGCGACAGCCGGCCAGCCGCGAGATGGGTGCGAGAATCAGTGACTTGTTCGCGCGGCGCGCCGATGGCAGCGAATTCCCAGCTGGGATAAGGCTGTCTCCGTTTCAAGCGGACGGCCGCAGCTTGGTCGCAGCGGCGATTCGCGACATGACCGAGCGCCGTTCGATCAGCGATGCTCTGGTCGCCGCGCGCGAGGAAGCCGAGCGGGCCAATCGTGCCAAGAGCCGCTTCCTTGCGACCGCCAGCCACGACTTGCGCCAACCCCTGCAGGCGATCCGGCTCATCAATGCATCCATGCAAAAGCTGACACAACGGATTCCAGATATCGGCGATCTGGTGCGTCAACAGGAAATCGCCATCGACAGCGCCACCCGCCTGCTCAATGCGCTCCTCGACATCAGCCGCCTCGAATCAGGCACTGTGGAGCCGCAATTGTCGCCGGTCAGCCTGGCGGCCGCGTTTCAGGAACTCGCGCGGGAATTCGAGCCGGCAGCCGCGGCAAAGAAATTGCGCTTGGAGTTTGCGGACACTCAAATTGTGATATCGACGGACCGCACTCTATTCGCTCAGCTGTTGCAGAATCTCATCGGCAATGCGGTGAAATATACCGAACACGGCCATGTACGCATCACCCAGGGCTTCGAGTCCGATGCGCTGGTGCTCGCAATCGAAGATTCCGGCTCGGGCATACCCGACGATAAACTGGAGCGGATATTTGATGAGTATTATCAAATCGGCCCGCAGGGCACGAAGCGATTGGGGGTCGGGTTGGGACTTGCCATCGTCCGCGAGGTGTGCCGCTTGCTGGGCTATTCGGTCGCGGTTTCCTCGAGAGTAGGCGAGGGCACCAGCGTCAGCATGCGCATACCCCGGCATCGACTGCTCGACGCCGCTCAAGCGCCGGCACCAAAGGCCGCCGATGTCGCCATTCAATTGCCGCAGTCCGGCTGTCGATTGGTATTGCTCGAGGACAACGATGCGGTCCGCATGGCGACGGAAATGTTTTTGACGCTCGAAGGCTTTGACACGCGGGCGGCCGCCACGGTGGAAGAAGCGGAAGGTATGCTGTCCGATATGCGATCGGGCGATATTCTCATCGCCGACTATCATCTGGATGGAAAGCTCACCGGGCTCGATGTGCTTCAGCAGCTGCGCTCGCAGCAGGGCCGTGACGTGCCTGCGATTCTTTTGAGCGGCGATCTGCCGTCAATGATGCGGGTGATCAAGACCTCCATTCCGAATTGCCGTTATTTGAGCAAGCCGGTGGACACCAAGGCCCTGCTCACGGCCATTGCCGAGCTTGGCGCGAGCTAGCGGCGCTTAAGTGTAATCCCTGATAACCCTGCGGTAGGTATTGCAAGATACTGCCCGGGAATAGGGAAAAATTGCCGGAGTTGTGTGATGCCGCGAATCAACTTCGTGAGCGCCGGAGCTCTCATGGCGATGGCAGCTTGCTGGCTGCTGGGATGCCACGCTGCATGCGCCTCGGAGGAGGCCGTTGACCGTGAGACTCAAGCTGCGCTTGCGCTCGATGTGCATCCCGATCGAGGCGCCGCGCAATTTGCCCGCTATTGTGCTAGTTGCCACGGTTCGCAAGCTCAAGGCGATGCAAGCCGCGCGATTCCTAGCCTGGCAGGTCAACGATTCACCTATCTCGTGCGCCAACTGGCGAATTTTGCGGGCGGGGAACGCGACAGCGACACCATGCACCAGGTTGTATCGCGGCAGGAGATGCGGAAACCACAAAATTGGGTCGATATCGCGGTCTACTTGAACAAAACAGCGCCGTTGCAGCGTGCGCAAACCGGCGATGGTATGGATCTGGCGCTGGGTAAAGGGATTTTTCACGAACAGTGCGCCAGCTGTCATCGTGCCGATGCTCACGGCAATGGGGACGGTTTCGTACCGTCGCTGAGACACCAGCACTATGCCTACCTTGTCATTCAAATGCATAAACTGGGCGAGGGCAATCGACACAACGTCGATGAGAATCTCAAGCGTTTCTTGCAGAGTTTTGACGATCGGGACATGAATGCGACCGCGGATTTTTTATCGCGCCTGCGCGGTCCGGGCGCAGTCCACAAGGTCATGCGCAACGACGGGGTCGTTGTGGACTGAGCGACGCAACCCAATGAGGA
Source organism: uncultured Gammaproteobacteria bacterium (assembly GCA_963787695.1). Lineage (GTDB taxonomy): Bacteria > Pseudomonadota > Gammaproteobacteria > Steroidobacterales > Steroidobacteraceae > Bog-1198. The sequence goes on along the minus strand of CAWBDX010000002.1, from coordinate 672,625 downwards.
CAGTCGTGGATCGAATTACCGATATTCTGGTCATCGTGAATCCCTTGGTACGGGAGCAGCCGGCAATTACAAAGGCCGCGACGCTGGCCCGCTGGTTCGGCGGCGATGTCGAGCTACTGATTTGCGACACGCGAAACCTGCGGCAGACGCATACCGAGGGAGAGCTGCCGGCTCTCAGCAATGCCCTCCTCAGCGATAATTTGGAAGCGCTGCTCGAGGAGTTTGCGCAGCCGCTGCGCGATGACAGCATCAATGTCACGACGCATATCATCGGCGGCGATCCGCTGCACGAGGCCGTCGTCTCTTGGATGCGAAACTCGCCGGCCGATCTCGTCGTCAAAGATACGCACCACCACTCATTCGCCAAGCGCGCTCTCGGTGTCAATACGGACTGGCACTTGATTCGAACCTGTCCTGCGCCGCTGTTATTGACCAAACCGGGCATTTGGGGCTCGCCGCTGACGCTGATGGCGGCGGTGGATCCCGGCCACGTCAATGACAGATCAGGATTACTGGACCATCGCATCTTGGACGTTACGGCAGCGCTGGCTAAATGCAGCAACGCCCAGGTGCATGCGGCGCATGCATATTTTCCCGCCACGATTGCCGCGGCGGCGGTCGGTGGCACGCCCATGATAGGTGTGTCAGCCGACGCCCTCTCGGCGGAATTGACCTTGCGGATTTCTCAAATCAGAGTGCTGGGTGCTGAATACGCAATCGCGCCGCAGAATCTGCACGTCGAGGCCGCCGAGGCGGCAGAGTACCTACCGCGGGTTTCGGGGGAGTGCCGAGCCGACGTTGTCGTGATGGGGGCTATCTCGCGCGGCTCGCTGGGACGCGCTTTCATTGGCAGCACCGCGGAGCGCGTGCTGGAAGCCCTTCCGTGCGACGCACTGGTGGTCAAACCGATTGATTTCGCGCAGGACTTGCCGTTTTAAGCGGTTGCACGGAGCGGCCGTGCTCGTGCCGGATTGAAAGAGCGCCGGGCCGCCCGGCGCTCGTTGCATTTGTTAATATTGAATCGACAGCCGATTCTCGACGTTGGCAACCCCCGGCGCCGCCCATGCGGCACGGGCCGCATCCTCATGCTCCTGCCAGGTGTGCACGCGTCCCTCCAGGGTCACCGTGGCGCGATCCACCTTCACTTTGATGTCATTGGAGTCGAGGATTGCGTGTCGCTTGAACGCATTCTCAATCTTTTGCTTCACGTCAGCTGCCTTAACCGGTGTGTTGACGATGATGTCGTTGGTAACTCCCTTAACGCCCAGCAGATGCGCGACGGCTGTCTCCGCAGCATTCTTTTGGTAGCCCCATTGAACATTGCCGGTCAGCTTGACCCAGCCGTTGGCGACAACCGGTTTGATTTCGTAGCCGGCGGTCGCGACGTGCCAGAGCAGTGCACTGGCAGCTGCTTCAGCAATTTCCGTGTCGCCGCGTACGCCGGCGAGGGGAATCTTCACCTGAATCTCATTGGCAATAGCCCGCACGCTGTTTAAACGCTTGGCGGCATCCTCGGCGGCCCATTTATCCGCAAGATGAGAGACCTCACCGGTCAAGGTCACCACTCCATCGCTGACAATGACGCCAATTTTCTTCTCATGGACGCTGGGGTCCCATTGCAACTCGGTTTCAACATTACGACGAATCTCAATATCGGTTTTCATGATCGTCTCCTTGGATTTGGACAATCATGAAACTAATTCCAGGGACGGGCTATTCGTACTATCCGCAATGCAACAGCGAAGTTCACTTACTCACAGCACGTGCCGCGGCACCCGGAATCTGCAGGATCATGCGGTCGTCGCACCGGCTACGTGGAAACCACCATAGGTACCGTTCAACACGTGGCATATGCTTGAAGTATGGTCTGTAAAGGCAGCACAGCGCGATTTGAAACCACGGTGAGCGCTTCGCTACGGCAGTACATTCGGCAGATGCAGCTTTCGCTCGACGCGGCGCTCGATGCACTGGCGCGCAGCGTAACTCCGATCACCGTGCACGCCTGCCGGACGCAGACACGCCGCATACGAGCATTTTTGCGGACGTTCCGACATGCATTTAACTCCGTGGAATTGGCTCGCTACGAGAATATGCTTCGACGCTTGACCCGCGAACTTGCGCCGGTGCGAAGCGCCGATGTGGAACAGCAGGTCATTGAGCGCCTCGCGCAAGAACAATGCATACCCAGGGAGGACGGATTACAGGAGGTGCTGGCAATGGCCGCGTATGCCCGATCCCGCGCGGTATGGGATCTTCAGGCCAGGATGATTGGCGGCGTTTGGTCGAGACGCCGCGAGCGGCTACGACAGGCTTCCTCGGATCCTAAGTTGATTGCCGAATCACGGGCGCCGATGGCGGTAATGACGGCTCGGATTCTGAGTCGGCGGCGACGCCGTTTACGCCGGCTGCTCCGCGCTCATAAGCGTTCGCCAAGGGCGCTGCACAAGCGTCGGTTGAAAATCAAGTCGTTGCGCTATATTTTGGAGCGCTGCGCTGCGGACAACGCCGCCGTACGAGCTGAATTGAAGCAGTTGCGTCTCTTGCAGGATCATCTTGGAGAATTTCACGATGAGTGGACTTTACAGCGACGGCTGGCGCATCAACGTCCATATCTTCGCGCCAATATCGATATTCGTTCGAGGCTTCTCGGACACCGCGACGATCTCCTGCACGACATCGAAAAACATCAACGCCACCTGCTGCGGATTTGGAAGCAAGCTGCGTTCCAACGTGTTCGCGATCTGCAGACCGCAGCAGCCGCATAAAATCGCAACTAGGAGCGTGTGTTGAACAGTAAAACAGGAATTTGGCTCGATCACCGGGAAGCGGTCATTGTAATGATGGACCTGCCGAAGGATCGCACCGTGCGCGTGCTTTCCAAGGCCGAAAAGCACCCGGAACGCGCCGGCGATTCGCCCTTGAAGGGTCCCTATGAGACGCGCGCGGTTCCCGCGGACGACAAGCGGCAGCGAGCCCTCACCGGGGAGCTGAACCGTTACTACGACGCCGTTATCGCCGCGGTGGCCGAAACGGGATCGCTGTTCATCTTCGGCCCAGGCGAGGCCAAAGGCGAACTGAAGAAGCGGCTCGAGGCAAAAGGGCTCGGATCCCGGGTCGCGGCGATTGAGACTGCGGACAAGATGACCGATCCACAGATCGCTGAGAAAGTCCGCAGGTTTTTTAGTGAACCATGAGTACTGGACAGTCGGCGTGCCGGATCAGCGCGGCCGTGACGCCGCCGAAAACCGCCTCGCGCAGCGGCCCGTGGCCGTAACCGCCGATTACCAGTAAATCAGCACCGAACTCGGTCACCGTGCCCAGCAACAACTCGCCGGGGGCTCGATGGTGATCATCGGCAACTGTTCGGGTCGCAGCGTTAATGCCGTGCCAGGCCAACCGGTTTGCCAAATCGAGCAGGCCCTCGGGGCTTGCGCCATCGCCTTCGCTGATGCTCACAAGGATGACCTTCCCGGCTTTCTTCAGCAGCGGCATCGTGGCGTTCAAGGCGCGAGCTGCCGTGTTGGTCTCCTTCCAACCCACAATGATGGTACCGATGAGGCTCGCCGGAGCTGAATTTGGGGCAATTATGACCGGGCGGCCGCTGTCAACTAACAGCAATTCAATGAGATTGGACGGCATCAAATCCTTATGGGCCGGCCGTCCTATCACCGTAAGATCGCTGTGTCTGGCGTGAAGCAGAAAGTGCTTTTCCGGATCGTCCACCGAATCCAGGTATTGGGCTGTTACCGCCGGAGTATCGTCGGGAGTCACCCGGATTTTGATGGCGTGTTTGGCACAGAATTCCCGGAAATGCTTTGCAGCGTCGGCGGATAATCTCTCATCTTGCTGCCGTAGGTCGTCGAGCGCATTGGTAAGCGCCGGACCGATGCAGAATTCCACGTGCCGCGCGCGCACCGCGGCTTCGCAGACAGAGAGGCGCTGATGATAGAACTCCAGATGCGAGCCGAACGGCGTCGCCACAGCAAGCGCCGTGGCAAATACCGCGTGATCGGAGTTATTGCCGCTAGTGGGAACAAATATGTTTTTCATGTGCCACACTCCTCAAGGTGCTGCCGGAGCAGCGGCGCCGGCGCTGATCTTTCCGCCCGCAGCGTTCCACCACCCGCCGCCGAGGGCGGCGTACAACGCCACCGTGTCCTGATAACGCACGGCGATCGCCTGGATGTCGGCAATTGTCGCCTGGTGAAACTGTGCATCGGCAACCAAGACATCGAGATATGTCGCGAGTCCTGATTCGTAATTGGCTTGGATGAGCCGCAATGCCTGCTCCGCGTCCGCCAGCGCTTCATGCTGCGCGAGCAGCGTGCTGCGCGTCGTGATCGAGCGCACGCAGGGCGTCCGCAACCTGCTCGAATGCAGCGAGCACCGTCTGACGATACAGGGCCATCGCCTGTTGGTAATCATTGATCGCCGCTTTGCGCTTGAACCAGAGCGTCCCGCCTTCGAACAACGGCGCGGTGACATCCGCGCCCACGTTCCACGACTTACCGTTGCCGGGAAACAGCATGCTGGACGAATTGCTGGCGGCTCCAGCGCCTCCGCTCAAGGTCACGCTGGGCAGCATGGCGGCGGTGGCCACCCCGATATTGGCGCTGGCTGCATGGGCGGTGGCTTCGGCAGCGAGGATATCCGGGCGCTGTCGCACCAACTCGGACGGCAGGCTTAGCGGCAGGTCGCTGGGCAAAGTGAGGTCGCTCAAACTGACGTTGGGCGCCTTCCATTGCGCTGGCACATGACCGGCCAGCGCCGCCAGTAAATGTGCGCTTTGCGCGGATTTCTGCTGCAGCTGCGGAATTGTCGCTTCGTTGGATGCAAGCTGACTGCGCAGGCTTAAAACGGTGGAGTAGGGCACGGTGCCCGCCGTTGCCTGAATTTCGGCGAGTCGCACTTGCTCCTTCTGCAGATCGATGAGCTGCTTGGTCGCCTCAATCTCGGCATGATATGCGGCGCGCGCTATGACGGTATTGACGATATTGCCGGTGAGTGCGAGGAACGTCGCCTGTTCGTTGGCGTGCGCCAACATCCACTTGCGCGTGCAGCCCTTCGACCAGACGCCGCTGACCGCCGAAGAGATCGAGCGCATAGCTGACGCTGGTTGACAAGCGTGAATATATTGAATATTGCTCCCGGCGACTTGTCGCCCGATATTGGCGGCACTGTATCGTTCGCGCGTCGCGCCAACATTGGCGTCGACCGCCGGAAAGAAAATGCCATAGCCGCTGCGCAAGTTGTTTTGGCTGGCACTTGAGGCTTGCCTGCGCCGCATCGAGACCGGGATTATTGGCGATCGCCTCGGTGATGACCGAGTCGAGATTCGCCGATTGAAACAGTCGCCACCAGTCGGCGGTGACCACCTTGCCCAATTCGAATCGCTGCGCGGTACCGTCCACGGAGAGCGGTCTCGGTCGGTCTGGGTACCGTGTGTGTACTGCGTCACCGGCGGCGCCTCGGGGCGATGAAAATTCGGGCCCACCGCACAGCCGAACAGAGGCGTAACAGAGCGATGCCGAGGAGCGCTGTCCGCCAGACACCGTGCATGCGCGTGCATACCTGCCGCCAGTTGTCGCGCTATTTTGCGCTGACATAGACATCCACCAATTGGCCGGGATAGAGGTTGAGGGTCTTGGTGCTGGCGAAGCGGAAGATGACGGGCAGCACGCGCAGATCGACCCGTTCCTGGCGCGCATCGGAGAGCTCGATCTTGGGCGAGACATAGGGCTGGATGCGGGTAAATGTCAGCGGCTACATGCGTGTCGGTGCCGCGGATGAACATCTCGGCAGCTCATCTTGGCCGGATCGGCCAAGCGGTTGAATCAATATCTCATCGACATATACCCGCACTTGCAGATTATCGTCCGGCGTGCTCATGACGATGAGCGGATTTAAGCCCCCGGTGTACGAATCGTAAGCGCCCTGCGCCGACACATAGCTGCCGACGGCCGCCTGAATCGAGCGCACCACGCCGTCGGCAGGCGCCCTGATGGAGTACTTGGCAAGCAACGCCGCGGAGGCCGCATAGGCCTTCGTAGTGCGGCGTACTGCTTCTCCTGATTGCGGATGTCGTACACCCAGGCGCCGGCCTTGGTCAGGCTGTACTGCTTCTGAATGACTTCGAGGTTCGTGGCCGCAATCTTTTCCGCATTCCTGGCATTGTCCAGCGCGTCGCGGCTCACTGATTTCGCATCGATCGCGTAGGACTGCTCCTGTTTGGCGAGCTGATCCTGCGCGTTCTTGAGGGTTGCCTGCGCGTTGTCGACCTGCGCCTCGGCGACCGCGAGATTTTCGCGGCGCGGCTCGGCCTTGAGTTCCTCGCAGCATGGCATGTGCCGCCTCCGCCTGCGACTGCTGCTGTTCAGCTGTCGCCCGCTGCACCGAGTCGTCGATGGTCAGCAGCAGATCGCCCTTGTGAACCTTTGCGCCTTCGGCGACCAGCACCTGGGTGATCGGTCCGGCAACTTCGGGGTAGATATTGATGTTCTCGCCCTGTGCCTGAACGCTTTCGATGATGCCGTTGGCGTAAATTCCCTTGGCGTAAGGGATTGGCCGCAGGATTGAAGGCCGGCGGCAGCGCCTTGGGCTGCTGGCCGGCAATGAAGGCGCTGATGAGCGCCAACAGCAAACCAATGCCGGAGACGATGAAAATGACTTTACTGCGCATCCAAATTCTCCCGTCTCGATGTCCATCATCTTGCCGTCTTCCATCTTCATGATGCGGTCCGCAAATTCGTAGATGCGGCTGTCGTGGGTGACGATGACGATGCAGCGCTGGTCGGTGAGAATGTGTTCGCGGACGAATTTGACGATGTTTCGCCCGGTATCGCCATCGAGCGATGCGGTTGGCTCATCCAGAATCAAAATGTCCGGGCGGCTGACGATCGCCCGGGCGATGGCGACGCGCTGCTGTTCGCCGCCGCTCAGCTTCACCGGCGGCAATTGCGCCCGGTCCTTCAAGCCCACGATCTCAAGATCCACCTCGGCTTCTTTGAGCGCCTCGTCCCAATTGCGCTTTTGCAGAATCAGCGGGATCGCCACGTTTTCCGCAGTCGTGAGGCGCGGAAACAGGTGAAAGTCCTGGAAAACGAAGCCGATTTTGTGCAGCCGGAATTCTGCGAGTGCATCGTTGCCCAGACTCCAGATCTCGGAACCCTCGATATTCACGGTGCCGCTGTTGGGCCGCAGAATGCCCGAGATCATGCTGAGCATCGTGGTCTTGCCGCTTCCGGAGGGGCCGACGACGTACAGAATCTCGCCGAGGTAGGCCTCGAAGCTCACATCCTTCACGGCATGGGTCTTCGCCTCGCCTTCGCCGAACCATTTGTTGAGGCCCACGGCCTGGATTGCGATTTTCGCCATGACTTAGCCCCGGAAGATATCGAACGGTTCGATTCTCAAGACCTTGCGCACGCCGACGTAGCTGGAGATCGCGGCAATGACGACCACCATGACGAAGGCCAATCCAAGATTCGAGAAAGTGATGATCGCGGCATAGTCGGGCAGATACAGCCGAGCCAGCCAGATGATCAGCGCGCACAGCCCGACGCCCATGCCATAGCCGGTCAGCGACACGAATGTGGCCTGAAACAGGATCATGCAGAATGAGTTCGCGGCCCTTGGCGCCGATCGCCTTCAGGGCGCCGAACTTCTCCAGGTTCTCGATCACGAATGTGTAAAAGGTCTGTCCCGAGATGGACAATCCGATGATGAAGCTGATCACCGTCATGATCAGCATGTTGGTGCCGATGCCGGTCTGGTATTTGTAGAAGTTGGAGATCTTCTTGAATGAACTCCTCCTTGGTCAGCGCCAGATAGCCCGCGGCGGTGACCTGCTGCTTGATCGATGCCACATCGGCCAGTGACTTGGGCTCGACCAGCAAGTAGGAGATGGTGAAGCGGGTGTTGGGTATGTATTGCAGCGCGCGGTTGTAGGTCGTGTAGAGCGTCGGCACGCCGAACAGTCCGCTCGAAGCAACGTGCGCTATGCCGACGATCACGCCGCGGTGGTCATTGAGCTCAAACTCGGCGCCGACTTTCGGGTTCTCGAGCTTGTAGAACTCCGAATCCTTGACCGCGATGAAGGCGTTTTCGGCAAAGATGTCCTCGATGTTGCCCCCATCCAGCGTCGGTCGGCCGAACAGACTGGTGTCATCCAGGCCGATGATATTGGCCGCCTGATACGCACCATCGGGCAGCTTCAGCAGCGCGGCGCCCGAATAAAGCGGCACGGCGTACTTCACGCCCGGGAATGCTGCGCACCTCATCCAGAACATAATCCGGCAGCGGAATGGTGTTGGCTACCGTCTGGATCGCCGGATCCATCACCCAGATCGAGGCGCCGATATTGATGACGGTGGCGGACGAGCGGGTCAGGATTCCCGCGAACAGCGAGGTCATCTCGATCATCAGAAACACGGCAAAGGTAATCCCGACGAGCAGGGCCGCGTATTTTGCCCGGTCGTTGACCAGCAGCTTGTAGGCGATGTGGAAGATTCCACCCATGGGTCGATTCCATTGAATGTAATCGGCACATTGCGCGGAAAACCTATTCGCAACAATGAGGACAACCCGAAACGGATGAGTGCCTACCCGAAATCCACGGCTACGAAGATTTACTCGAGCTCGAGCGGCAACAATTTTTCCCGGCGCCGCACCAGGAGCTGTGCGATGGCGCACGAGGCGAGACGCGCCTCGTCACCGTCGGCGCGGCTCGTAAGGATGATGGGCAGGCGAGCGCCGAGCACGATGCCTGCGGCCTGAGCGCCGGCGAGATAAACGAGCTGCTTGACCAACATGTTGCCCGCCTCGAGATCCGGCACGACGAGAATATCGGCCTGACCGGCCACCGGACTCATGATGCCCTTGCTGCGCGCGGCCTCGCTCGAGATGGCATTGTCAAAGGCCAGCGGTCCGTCGAGAATCCCGCCGACAATCTGCTGTCGATCGGCCATCTTGCACAATGCGGCGGCGTCAAGGGTTGATTGCATTTTGGCGCTCACCGTCTCGACGGCCGATAGAATCGCAACTTTTGGAGATGCAATGCCGAGAGCGTGTGCCAGGTCGATCGCGTTCTGAATGATGTCGCGTTTGCTGTCGAGGTCCGGGACAATGTTGACAGCCGCTTCCGTGATGAAGAGCGGCTTTGAGTAGTGCGGCACATCGAGCGCGAACACATGGCTCATACGCCGTTCGGTGCGCAGTCCCCCGGCCTTGTCGACCACCGATGCCATTAACTCGTCGGTGTGAAGCGCGCCCTTCATCAAGGCTTCCACTTTGCATTCGCGTCCGAGCGCTACCGCGGTTTCAGCCGCGGCGTGACTGTGCGGGACATCGACGATCTCGACGTCTTTGAGTGCACAACCTGCGTCCGCCGCCGCCTTGACAATCTTACGTTTCGGACCCACGAGCACCGGCACAATCAGTCCGGCTGCCTGTGCCTCCATGGCGCTCAAGAGCGACACGGCGTCGCATGGGTGCACGATCGCGGTACGAATGGGGTCAAAATGGCGTGCGGCGTCCAGCAGCTGCTGGTAGCGGCTCCCCGCGGGAGGTGGCGCAATTGCCCCACCGGGAATGAGCGGCGGAAGTCCGGCGTCGTTAGTCATCGAGTTTCACGCTGATTAAATCGGCTGGACAGGCGCGGTCCGCATTATGGGGATAGAAACCTCTCGAGCGGGGTGATTGAAGCATTCGCGCCAGGAATATCCACATCATTTAGCGCCCCCGTCCAGTCCTCCGGCGGTTCCGACAATGCAAGCGTCAGCGTGTTCCAATTCTCGGCATCAATTTCATCCAGATCGCCGTTGATTGCCTGGATCTCGATAGTGCGTGATTTGTCGTCATACCCGGTAACAAGAAAATCCTCATTGGTGTCCAACCGTGTGTACCACTGGCCAACCTGCGGGGGGTTATTAACCATAAATCTCCTAACACCCGATTAGTGATCGGTTCTCGTATGTGATGGCAACAATGCGCCCGGCGGATGTAGGTGGAAATGCGGAAAAGTGCTTATTGGCGTGCGGCTATTACCGCGCTTGCACGGCGCGCCTCGCGCAGTTCAGGGCCGGCCGCTTACCGTCATCAGCGCACCATGGTAAGGGAGAGCTGCAGGCCACGTACGTATATTCGCGGATCGTCAAACTAAGGGATCTGGCGCAGCATTGTTTCGTTAGAAGTGGAAAGGAGAAATTTATGAGTCTTGTACGTTGGGAACCATTCGGTGATGTGGATACATTTTTCAACCGCTTGATGCCGAGCAACTATGCCAACTGGCCACGCCTTTCGGTAGAGGCCAACGGCAAGAAACTCGACTGGGCGCCCTCCGCGGATATAAGCGAAACCGACAAGGAATACGTGATCCGTGCCGAACTGCCGGCGGTCAAGAAGGAAGATGTGCAAGTAACATTTGAGGATGGAATGCTCACCATCAAGGGTGAGCGTAGGCAGCAGAAAGACGACAAGAACGAAAAGTTCCACCGCGTAGAGAGCTTCTATGGAAGCTTTGAACGCCGCTTCTCGCTACCGGAAAACGTGAACGCAGATACGATTTCCTGTGATAGTAAGGAGGGCATCCTTACGGTGCACATTCCAAAGAGCGAAATGTTGAAGCAGAAGCCGAAACAAATCACAGTGCAGTGACCGTCGAGTGGCAATGGCTGATAGCCACGACGGCGGCGTTCGCGCCGTCGTCTTGGCTCGTCACATGCCGATGCGGCTGCAGCGCCGAAACGGTGCAGAGGGTAGGGCGAAAATTCGGATAACGGAAGGAGAATCTAATGTATGACAAGATTTTGGTCGCCGTCGATGGCAGTGAGACATCGACGCGCGGCCTCAATGAAGCAATTCGGCTCGCGAAAATTCACGGCAGTCAGCTACGCCTAGTGCATATCGTCAACGAGTTTATTCTCGACGTTACCTATAGCCCCGGCTTGTACCCGGAAAACCTGATCGAATCATTACGCCGCGGGGGTAAGGCCATACTCGAGGCTGCCTTGGCGGCGGCGCAAAGCGCGGGCGCGAAGGCGGACAGCGTAATGCTCGAGTCGATTGGCGGCGTGCCTGCTGATTTCATTCTCGCACAGGCGAAGGATTGGAAAGCCGATCTCATCGTCATGGGTACCCATGGACGTCGCGGACTTTTGCGGCTGGCCCTCGGCAGCAATGCCGATCTCGTCGTGCGCGGCGCGACGATGCCGGTCATGTTGATTCGCGCCAATCCGCAGAAGAAGACCCAGTCTATTGAAACTGCGCGGATCGAAGCTTCGGCGGCCTAGCGGCGCCCGCAGCGGAACGCTGCGGAACGCAGCGACGATCATCGCTGCCAGCGCACCAATGGCGCTTCCAACGGCACGAATGCGTTGGGATGCCTTGGGATAATGCGGGCGGTGTAATCGTCGGCAGTTCGGATCGCCGGTACGTTTGTGCTGTATGAGAGCACGCCGAGGTCGCTGCGTGGATCTTCGTGACAGTCCATTTCCTGACGAAAGGGAGTTAGGTCGCCCAATGCATCCGCGTACAGCTCTACTCTCACCGACGACCGAGTCAGTAATCCCAGATCGACCTCGGCATTGAAGTAATATCGGTCGCCCCGCGTGTCGATGGTCACACGGCCGAAGCGCAGCGTTGGCCAACCGCGCTCGAGCGTGCGGCGCCAGTCGCTGATTTGTGCGCCTAGCGCGGCTTTGTTTTGCGCTCTCAATCGATAGGACGCCGCAGCCGGCAAATAGCACCTTTCCGTATACTCGCGTACGCTGCGATTCGCACTGTATACCGTCGTCAAACTTGCCATGCTCTCGCGCACGCGGCTCACCCAGGCTCGCGGCACGTTGTTCTGATCGCGTGAATAGAACTCTGGAATTACTTGTTTCTCCAGGAGCTCGTAAAGTTGCCCGGCTTCAGCGGCGTCCACACCGGGATCCTCGCCGTGTTCACCGCCGTCGCCCAATGCCCACCCGAAACTCGGCGCGTAGGCCTCGGCCCACCAACCGTCGAGCTCCGATAGATTCAGACCGCCGTTGACCAGGACCTTCATGCCGCTGGTCCCGCACGCTTCCCACGGCCGGCGTGGTGTGTTGACCCAAACATCGACGCCTGCCACCAATTGCGCCGTCATCAGCATGTCATAGTCGCTCAAGAAGATCGCGTGCGGCCGTATGTCGTAGCGACGTACGAATTGAACCCATTCGCGAATCAACACCTGACCCGGGATATCCGCCGGGTGCGCCTTACCGGCGATGATCAGCTGCACGGGTCGCTCGCTGTTTTTGAGCAGACGGGCCAAGCGCTCAGGATCGCGCAACAATAGATTCGGGCGTTTATAGGTCGCAAACCGGCGCGCAAAGCCCAGTGTCAATGCTTCCGGATTGAAGAGGTGCCGGACGTTGTCAATATCCTCGGCGCTGCTCCCGGAGGCGGCGAGTTGCGCCGCCAGCCGTCGCCGAGCGTAATCAATGAGTGACTTTCGGTCCGCCATTCGACATTGCCAAATCACGGAATCGGGAACGCCCCGAATGCGCTCACCGACGGTCTGCAGCGCTCCCAGCCAGCGATCCTTGCCGCAGTAATCCGTCCACAGCGCGTCGGCGCCGGAGCTGTCCCAACTCGGGCTGTGAACTCCGTTGGTGATGTGATCGATGGGCACTTCTGCCGCCGGCCAGCGCGGGAATAGCGGCAAAAAAATGCGCCGGCTGACTTCGCCATGCAGCCGACTGACGCCGTTCACGTGCGCGCAGCCGCGCATCGCCAGGTTGGCCATGTTGAAGGGTTCCAGGTCGTCGCGCGGGTTCTCGCGGCCCAGCGCCAGCAGTTGCTGGAGGTTGATGTGCAGCGACGTGTTTGCATAGCTCTCGAGGTACTGCTTGATCAACGCCGGTGCAAAGCGATCAAAACCCGCGGCCACCGCCGTATGCGTGGTGAACACATTGCCTGCCCGTGTGGCCGTCAGCGCGGCATCGAAGCTGACGTTCGACTGTTCCATGCAGCTGCGGGCTCGCTCCAAAATGGCCAGCGCTGCATGACCCTCGTTCAAATGGCACACATCGGGCCGCAGATCCATGGCATCCAGAAGCCGCCAGCCGCCCAACCCTAAAATGAGTTCTTGCTGCAGACGCAGCTCGGGGCCGCCGCCATACAGCTCACTGGTGATGCCGCGGTGAGCCGGGTGGTTGGCCATGTCATTGCTGTCAAGCAAGTAAAGATGCAGGCGGCCGACCTTCACCTCCCAACCGCGCAACCACAGGCTGTAGCCGGGTGTCCGAATCTCGAGCCGGAGCCACTCGCCGTCGGGCTTGAGCAGCGGTGTGATCGGTAGCTGACCGGGATCATTGTAGGGAAACAGCGCCTGCTGCGCCCCGTCGTGGTTGATCACCTGGCGGAAGTAGCCTTGGCTGTAAAGCAGTCCGACGCCCACGATCGGTACGCCGAGATCGCTCGCCGCCTTGAGCTGATCACCGGCGACGTTACCCAAACCGCCGGCATAGATGGGCAGCGCTTCGCTCAGCATGAATTCCATGCTGAAGTAAGCGACACGGGTGAGTCCGGAATCCGGATGCGCCTGCTGAAACCAGGCTGGCGCCTGTGCATCGTTTTCTGCCGTGCGCCGCAGCCGCTCGAGAATTTCGCAAAAATCCGGGTCGGCGAGTGCCCGCGCCAGCCGTTGCGGGGATGCGGTTTTGAGAACTACCCAGGGGTTACCGGTTCGTTCCCAGAGCTCCGGATCGAGCCGTTTCCAAAGTTCATCCGAGCCATGATGCCACGACCAGCGTAGATCCAGTGCAAACTGCCGGAGCAATTCGGCGGCCGATGCGTCATTCTTGTTCGCCAGTTCAGCACACATCTATACCACCTGGTGAGATCGCCATTGGTTATCAGGATAGCCCGACGCGAAGAGACAATCCGCAATCGCGTTGCGCAATCCGCGGCTATTTACGTGAATCTACGGATGTAATATCGTCCGTGGATGCATCAGACTGCTCGCGTAAACTTCTTGGAAGGGGCAGTCATGATAGCAAAGCGCGCCTCACAACCCGTGCCACGCAACAACGATGTGCCGGCGGATCTTCCCCATGTCTTGGCGATGTGTATGACGCCGCACATTCATGAAGATCGCAGTGCCTGCATCGCCGAGGCCGCCTATTTCATTGCCGAGCGCCGTAACTTTGTCCCAGGTCATGAACTCGAGGATTGGCTTCTGGCAGAAAACGAGGTGGACGCCCGGCTCAGCGGCGAGTGCGTCTACTGAAGATCTCTCGCTTAGATCCAGTGCCTGCGCAACAGCTGCACCTTGATGAGCTGTGTGAGCGCCATGTATCCAAAAAGCGTTACTAAAAGAATCGGCCAGTACAGGCGCGGCAATTGCGTAAGTCCCAGCGCCGACGACAGCGGCGAATACGGCAGCCATATACCGAATGCCATGACAGACAGCGTGGTCAGCGTCAGCGGCAAGCTCGCGCGACTTTGAATGAAGGGGATTTTATTGGTGCGAATGACGTGAATGATGAGCGTTTGCGTCATCAAGGATTCCACGAACCAGCCGGTTTGAAACAGCGATGCATGGGATGGATCCCAACAATTGAAGACCCAGAGCATGACGAAGAAGGTCGTGTAATCAAAAATTGAACTGATGGGCCCGACAAACAGAATGAATCGGCGGATTTCGGCGATGTTCCAGGGCCTCGGCCGGGCGACTTGTTCTTCGTCCACCGCGTCTGCCGGGATCGGTACCTGTGAAAAGTCGTACAGGAGATTGTTCGTCAAAACCTGAATCGGGGCCATCGGCAGGAAGGGCAGAAACGCACTTGCCCCGAGGACGCTGAACATGTTGCCGAAATTCGAGCTCGCGCCCATGCGGATGTACTTGACGATATTCGCAAAGACCTTGCGGCCCTCGAGTACGCCGGCCGCCAGCACCATGAGGTCCTTCTCCAGCAATATCAGGTCGGCCGACTCTTTGGCGATGTCGGTAGCGGTGTCCACCGAGATGCCGACGTCTGCCGCGCGCAAGGCCGGTGCATCGTTGATGCCGTCGCCCATGAATCCGACCACGTGCCCCTTGGCCCGCAGGATGCGGATGACCCGCTCCTTGTGTGCCGGAGAGAGGCGCGCGAACAGCGTAGCCTTCTCCGCAGCCTCCGCCAGCTCGGCATCGGCGAGCTTCTCGACGTCAAGTCCGAGCAGCATCGGGTCGGGCACGAGCCCGACATCCCGGCACACCTTGCGGCTGATGAGCTGATTGTCACCGGTGAGAATTTTAACGGCGATGCCACTGTTGCTGAGTGCTGCCAGCGAGGCCGCCGCAGTGCTCTTGGGCGGATCCAGGAATGCGACGTACCCTCGAAGCACGAGCTGCCGTTCGTCCTCTTTGGCGCAAATTTGCCTCCCAGGCAGCTCTCTCGAGGCCACCGCCAGAACGCGAAAGCCGTCATTGCTTAAATCGTCGTATTGCTGCTTCAGTCCAACAATCAGATCCGGGTCCATCGCCGACACTTTGCCGTCGAGTTCGAAGTGCGAGGAGCGCTGGAATACTTCCTCCGGCGCACCCTTGGTGAGCAGCACCGCCTTGCCCTCGGGATCCTGCACCAGCACCGACATCATGCGGCGGGTGAAGTCGAACGGCAGCTCATCCAGCTTCTTGTATTTCCCGATCAGCGCCTGATCGTGAAAATCGACGCTATCCAGAATTGCCCGGTCGAGCAGATTTTTAAGGCCGGTTTGAAAGTAGCTGATCAGGTACCCGTCGAGGAGCACCACGTCGGTTTCGCGCCCCGCGACATTGCAATGACGCATGAGAACCACACGGTCCTCGGTGAGCGTACCGGTCTTGTCGGTGCAGAGGATATCCATGCCGCCGAAGTTCTGAATTGAGTTGAGGCGCTTGACGATCACGCGCTTGCGGCTCATGGCGAGCGCGCCTTTCGACAGGCAGACCGAGACAATCATCGGCAGCATCTCAGGTGTCAGCCCGACGGCGACTGCCAGCGCAAAAAAGAATGCTCCTTTCCAATCGTGCTTGGTGAATCCGTTTATGAGGAAAACCAACGGCACCATGACGGCCATGAACTGCATCATGAGCCAGGTAAAGCGGTTCAGACCCGCATCGAAGCTCGTCTGTACCCGCTCTCCGGTGATCGAGCGGGCCATGCTGCCCAAGTAGGTGCGCACGCCTGTGGCAATGACAACGGCCGTCGCGGTGCCGCTCTCGACACTGGTACCCATGAAACAGGTGTTCTTGAGCTCGGTTGGCAAACTTGCCTCACCGGTTTCTGGCTGGCAAAACTTCTCGACCGGGAGCGATTCGCCGGTCAGGCTGCCCTGGCTCACAAACAGGTCTTTCAGCGACAGCAGCCGCACGTCGCCGGGAATCATGTCGCCGGCGGCGAGCTTGACGATGTCCCCCGGCACCAGGTCGCGCAGGGGCAATTCCCGCGCCGCACCGTCCCGAAGCACCGTCGCGGTCACGTGAATCATTGCCTTGAGCTTCTCCGCGGCAGCGTCTGCCCGGGCTTCTTGAAAGAAGCGAAGTCCCACGCTCAAGCACACCATCAGCGCCATCACGTAACCGGCGCGCGCATCGCCGGTAATAAAGGACACCGCCGATAAGGTCGACAGTAGAATCACCAGCGGATTGCGCATGATCCGGAGCAGTCGGATCGGCCAGCCTTGCTTTCGCTCCTGAGCGATCTCATTCGGACCTTCTGCGCGCGACCGCTCTTCCGCTTCCGCCTGCGTCAGGCCAGTGAGAGATGTCCGTAGATCGCGCAGCAGAGCATCTCCGTCCTTGCGGGCGGCGTCGACAACGGCGGCTGCCACGTGGATGTTCTGATGCTTCGATTTGGCAGCAAGCGGCTGCTGTTGGTGAGCCGGTGACAATACTTGACCGCTGCGCGCAGATTCCGCCCCCGGGTGATTCGCCGCCACGCTGATCGCACCCTCTCCGTCGGATTGTTTCATTATTGCGTCAGTCCGTTACTCGCGCCGCACCGATCGCAGCATAGCGTGACAGGCAGGACGTGGCGACGCGAAAGGCGGTTAGGGTGTAAGTCGACGGCGAGTAGGCAGCCGGACGAGCAGGGCTTTACTTAGGCATGTCGTTCGGGCGGTTCGAGTCCAGTAGCGGTTGAGAGCCGCCCAGACGCGTGATGTAATCAGCAAGTGCCTGCTTTTCCTGAGGGGGCATGCCTCGAAGTGCACTGGTCATCTCGGGAGGTGCAAGCTCCTTGTGCAGGGCCGCGGCTGCTTCGATCTGCCGGGTCAAGTAGGGATACTGCTGGCCGGCGATGCGCGGCACCCGGTTGGCCGGGTCGCCCCGACCGTCGACGCCGTGGCAAGCGGCACAGATGTGAGTGTACAGCTCCTGTCCCACACGCAGATGCTGTCCCGAACCCTTGACCGGATTGGGGTTTGCATCCAGGCCGGATAGATAGCTGGCAAGTGCGACAATGTTTTGCGGATTATTGAAAGTCTCATGCGCCGTGACCACTTGCATTGCCGTATCGACGCGCGCTCCCGATCGGAACAGAGCCAGCTGCTTTTCCAAATACCGCTTTTGTTGGCCGGCGAGATTTGGAATGGTCCCATCGGGCGATCCCCAGGCATTCGGTTGATGGCAGACCGCACAGGGCGCATACAGGCGTTGTCCGTCAGACATCGAGGGTGCCGCATGCGTCACGCCCACGATTGCCAAAGACAGAACCGCCGGCAGCAAAAGGCTGTGCACTTGCGGATTGCGGATTTTCACAGTAATTGCCTCGTTGGGCGCGCAGTCGGCTTTATGGTTGTGCGCACCGCAGCCGTGGCGGGCGCCAAGTGTTCCTGAATTGCGGTTAGAGTCCTTTCACACACAGACGCCTGACTCGTATTTGCAGTCACAGCATGCGCCAGTTCCTCCGAACGCAGCGGTTGCATGTCCTGAAGCTGCTGATCCAGCACGGCAACATCGGCATCTGACGGATCGATGCGGGCCTGTTGCCGCGCTTTGATGCGCTCCGCCATCACTTGGCGCGCCGCTTCGCACGACACAATGACGAACCGCGCTCCTTGCTGAGCCGCCAAATCAACGAACACGCGCCGATCCTCGCCGTCGAGGAACGCCGCATCAACGATGACGCCCATGCCTCCTTGCAGGCAGCTCTGCGCGCATTCGAGCAGATGAGCGTAGGTGCGATTGCTGAACCCCGGCGTGTAAATGTCGCGCATGAACCCGACAGCGCGAACTGCGTCAGGGTGGCGTCCCGCCAGGCGCTTGCGCTCCACGTCGGATCGAATCCGCACCGCCCCAAGCTGTACGCTTAAGCGTTCGCTCAGGAAAGATTTACCCGAGCCGCTCGGTCCGTGCATGATGATCAGGGTAGGGGAGGGCGCGCTGATGAATGCCGCAGCGGTCTTTACCCTCATCCGCAGGCGCCGGCGATACTCCTCGCGCTGCACCAAGTCTCCTTCTGCCCCGATACTGTCGACCATCGCTCGGACCAATGCGCGATACACGGCATAGAAGGGCAGCAGCCGAACGCCATCGTAATCGCCAGTGTGCTCCAGATAGGAATTCAGAAAGATAAACGCCAGATCACTGCGACCGTGCGCCTTGAGATCCATCACCAAGAATGCGACATCGTTCATGACGTCTATCCAGCGCAATTTCGGATCGAATTCCAGGCAATCGAAGGGCGTCAAACGGCCGCGCCAGCGTACGAGGTTGCGGGCGTGCAGGTCGCCGTGACATTCGCGGATGAAGCCAGCTTGCTCCCGCTGGCGCAATTGGCTCAGCGAGTTGTGCAGGTAGTCATGTGTCCAGTCAATCAAAGCCCCCATTTCACGCAACTGCGTATCTGCATCGAGATGCGCCAAGAGAATGGCCATATTGCCGAGCACCGCATCGTGCAGTTGTTGTGTGTACACGTAATCAGGGCCGGGCGGCGCTGGTAAAGCGCTCGCGTGAAAGGCTGCAATGTCCGCTGCCAAATCGGCGATCTCCGCCGCGTCTATCGCGCCGCGCTCCAACAGCGCCGACAATTCCTCGGACGCATCGAATTGCTTCATCCGCACGGCATATTCGATGATTTTGCCGTGGCCGCCGACCCGCACTCCAACTGCATCCCGGGTGATGGCAACCACATCCACATACAGGTCGGGGGCAAGTCGCCGGTTTAGCCGCAGTTCCTCTTCGCACAGGTGCTGCCGCTTCGACAGGGTCGAGGCGTCTATGAAGCCCAAATCGATGTGTTTCTTTATTTTGTATGCATATGATCCGGTAAGAACAATCCACGAGATGTTGGTCTCGCGAACTTCCAGCCGGCCGACAGGATGAGGAAATGCGGACGGCCTCAACAGGTCCGCAGGTACTAGTGCGGGGAGGGTATTGTCCTGGGGACGCGTCGTAGCAGTCATTGCGTTCATCTTCGCGGTGCAAAGATGCGGGGGCGGCTCAGGTCTTCATAATCGCGACGCAACGCACAGTCGAGCGGCATACGCAATTCGTTTAAGATGCCGCCCGGCTGTAACTGAATCGCCGCGAGATGCTGTTCCACGCGAGCCCACATTTGGGCGGAAAGCGCGGCCAGCCGCTTGCTCTGCAGCGCAGGACGAGTGGTTTCGCTGAGCACGGTATTTTGACCCATAGCTGCAGGGTAAGCCGATCATTCAACGGCTATCTATGCGGACAATCCACTTCGGTTACGGGGAAACCACTTCGACAGGGTGCCCACCCCAGGGGTATTGTTGCCGTACAAAATGACTTTTTTATGGCATCAATCCTGGCGTGCCCGCCTGATCCGTGACATCGGCTGGTGGTCGATCATCAAGGTCGGGTTGCTCACTTTGTTGTGGGGTTTGTTTTTTTCCAGTTCGCACCAGTGCCGTGTGGACGGGACGGCAACCGCAAGCCGTCTGGGCGTTGCAAATCAGTCGGGCGGGAATTATCCGACGAGAACCTCGGGAGGGGACCGCTGTGATTGATCTCGATGTAGTGACGCTGTCACGAGTGCAGTTCGGTTTGACGGCGCTCTATCACTTCCTGTTCGTTCCGCTAACCCTGGGTCTATCGATGATTCTGGTCATCATGGAATCCGTGTATGTGATGACCGATAAGGAGATCTGGAAACGGATGACCCGATTCTGGGGTGTTTTGTTCGGCATCAATTTTGCGATGGGCGTGGCCACTGGAATCACCATGGAGTTCCAGTTCGGCACCAATTGGGCGTACTACTCGCATTACGTAGGGGATATTTTTGGCGCGCCGCTCGCGATCGAAGGCTTGATGGCATTTTTTCTTGAATCCACCTTCGTCGGTCTGTTTTTCTTCGGCTGGGAGCGGTTGTCGAAGATCGGCCACTTGATCGTCACCGCGCTGGTAGCGCTGGGATCCAGCCTTTCCGCACTCTGGATTCTCATCGCAAATGCCTGGATGCAATATCCCACAGGGGCCGAGTTCAATTATGAAACCATGCGCATGGAACTCGTATCCTTCCTCGACGTATTGCTCAATCCGGTCGCGCAATCGAAATTCGTCCATACCGTTGCGGCCGGCTATGTAGTCGGTTCGGTGTTTGTGCTCGCCATCAGCGCTTGGTATCTCTTGAGGGGCGAAATGTAGAAATCGCGCGCCGTTCGATGGCTGTAGCGGCGAGCTTCGGGCTCGCCTGTTCGCTGTCCGTCGTGGTGCTGGGGGATCAATCCGGATACGAGGCCAGCGAAAACCAGAAAATGAAGATTGCTGCCATCGAGGCGGAGTGGCATACCACTGCGGCACCGGCGAGCTTTACGTTATTCGGCATTCCAGATGTGGCGGCACGCAAGACCTACGCGGCGGTTGAGGTTCCCTGGCTGCTCGGTTTGATCGCGACGCGTTCCCTGGATGAGCCGGTACCTGGCATTTTCGATCTGGTCGAACGCGCAAAACTGCGCGTAAAAAGCGGAATGCTGGCACACGCCGCTCTGCAGGCGCTGCGCGCCGATCATTCAGATGCGCATGCCCGTCGCGAATTTGATGCTCATCGGGCCGACTTAGGCTACGGCCTGCTGCTGCTTCGCTACACGAACAATCCCGCGACTGCGACGCAGGAACTGATCGACCGCGCCGCCTGGTCGACGGTTCCCAATGTGCCAGTATTGTTCTTCAGCTTCCGGCTGATGGTCGCGGTCGGATTGTTTCTGATCGCACTGTTTGCGACCGCGTTCTACTTAGCGTCGCGTCATCGCTTTGAGCAAAACCGTTGGTTTCTCAAACTGGCGCTTTGCAGCCTGCCTTTGCCGTGGATCGCGGCGGAGCTGGGGTGGATTGTTGCGGAATATGGCCGTCAGCCATGGGCCATCGATGGCCTATTGCCGACATTCCTCGGGGTATCGACCCGCTCGGCTGCCACGGTCTGGATGTCGCTCATCGGATTCATCGTTTTCTACACCGTGCTGGCCGTCGTCGACGTCTACCTCATGGCACGGATGATTCGACAGGGGCCCGATGGATTAGGCTACTGGCCGGAACAGCAAACGCATGGGTCGCCCGTGATGCCGCAGCCACATTGAAGGTCTCGATATGCTGAACTATGAAACGCTTCGGGTGATTTGGTGGCTTATCCTCGGTGTGCTGCTCATCGGATTTGCGGTCACCGACGGATTCGACATGGGGGTGTGCGCGATTTTTCGCTTTGTCGGCCGCAACGATGATGAGCGCCGCGCACTGCTCGAATCCATAGAGCCCGTTTGGGAAGGTAATCAGGTTTGGTTCATATTGGGCGGCGGCGCTGCCTTCGCCGCATGGCCGCTTCTCTACGCGGCGTCCTTCTCATCGCTCTACGTAGCGATGTTCTTGGTGCTGGTGGGATTCATATTGAGACCGGTCGGGTTCGCCTTTCGCGGTAAGCTCGTTGCGCCCGCGTGGCGCAACGCCTGCGACTGGGCGCTGCTCGTGGGCGGTGCGGTGCCAGCGCTGCTGTTTGGCGTGGCATTCGGCAATCTGCTGCTCGGCGTGCCGTTTCACTTTGATGCGATGATGCGGCCCGTGTATACGGGAGGATTCTTCAATCTTTTGCATCCCTTCGCCTTGCTGTGCGGATTGGTGAGTTTGTCGATGCTGGTGATGCACGGCGCGACGTACGCATCGCTCAAAATGGCCGGCAATCTCGGTGAACGCGTCACCAGAATCGCCAGGGCAGCCGCTTGGCTGTACGCGGCATTGTTCCTTGCCGCGGGGATTTGGGCGTATGCGAGCATTGATGGCCTGAGAATTACATCGCCAATCGACACGGGGGCCCCGTCGAATCCCTTGCTCAAGATGGTAGTGATGTCCCCGGGCGCGTGGTTTGATAATTACACCAGGCACCCACTCCTTTGGCTGGTGCCGCTGGGCAGTTTTGCGGCGGCGCTTCTGGTCAATGCAATGCTTAAGATCGGACGCTCGGGAATCGCATTGATTGCAAGCGGCATTGTACAGGCCGCGACCATATTCGACCGTGGCCATCGCATTGTTTCCGTTCCTGATGCCCTCATCCACTAACCCTGGCGACAGTCTCACGATATGGGACGCATCCAGCAGTGCCAAGACGCTTTACATCATGCTGATCGCAGTCATCGTGCTGTTACCGCTCGTCTTGGCGTATACCACCTGGGTGTACCGTGTTTTGCGCGGCCAGATCACGCTCGAGGCGATACGCCGGCACGCGGGTTTTTACTGAACTTAGGAGTGTTGCATGTGGTACTTCAGCTGGATCTTGGGGCTTTCCTTCGCCTTGGCGTTCGGCGTGCTGAACGCGATGTGGTATGAGTTTGGCGAAAAGAAGTAGCGCTGGCGCCGCAGCCGAAGGCCGTAAATCCCCGCGAATGTACGGTAAGGTACAGATAGCGCAAATATCATCGTGTAATCTGCGGCCGAGCCGCTTGAAGCGTGCCTTGTAAGCCAAGACACGGAGTCTCTGCGGCAACTACGTATTCTAATTTCACGCCGCATCAAGAAAAATCAAGCCCGCCATTGTTTTCAACTTCGAGCCAAGGGATGTTCTTATGATCGGACTTCGCCGCTTGATTTTCAGTGTCTTCGCCATGGGTGTTTGCCTGGTGCCGACGGCCCCGAGTTGGGCCGTGCCGAGCTTTGCTCGCCAGACCGGTATGACCTGTGCCGCCTGTCACACCGTGTTTCCAGAACTGACTCCGTTCGGCCGCGAATTTAAGCTCAACGGCTATGTTCTCGACAACATCAAACAGGTCACCGGCATCGATATCGATTCGAATCAGACGCTGTCGCTCAATCAAATACCGCCGATCAGTCTCATGCTGCAGGTGTCTTATACCCACACCGGCGCGGCGCTTCCGGACAGCGCCATCAGCGGCGCATTTGCCAAGGATGGTGACTTTCTCTTCCCGCAACAAGCGAGCTTCTTTTACGCTGGTAAAATTGCCGACGGCCTGGGGGCTTTTATACAGCTGACCTACGACGGCGTGGGAGACAGCTTCGGATTCGATAACACCGATGTACGCTACGCGCATCACTTTTCCTTCGGCGGCACCAATGAGAACAGCCACGAGTTGATTCTCGGCGTCACCGTCAACAATAATCCGACGGTTCAGGACGTTTGGAACTCGACGCCGGCGTGGGGATTCCCATACTCCTTGAGCAGCGTTGCTCCCTCGCCAATGACGTCGGCGAAAGTCGACAGCGGTGCCGGCGGCTTCGGGCAGAGCGTGGGCGGCATCGGTGTGTATGCCTGGTTCGATGATCACTACTACGCTGAGCTCACGGATTACATTTCAGCGATACGGGGCGGCGCGCATCCGCTCGACAGCACTTCAACCAACGTAATTACGGGCAATGCGCCGTACTGGCGTGTGGCGTACGAGACGCGCTGGAACCGCAATTCGTTGGAGGTCGGCGCCTACGGCTTGAATTCCACCGTCTATCCGGGAAACACCAACTTGATCAACGAACCGCTATCAGGCCCCACAAATAAGTACAAGGATGTGGCGGGTGATTTCCAGTACCAGTATATCGGCGAGGATCATCTATTCACGGCGCTCGGCACCTATATCCATGAGAGCCAGACGCTCGATGCCAGCGCCTTTTATGGATTTTCGGCAAACAACTCGAACAACCTCAACACGACCAAGCTGACGGCTGAGTACTACTACAAGCGTAAAATCGGCGGCTCGGTGGGCTACTTCAATATCACGGGCAGCAGCGATCCAATACTCTATGCCCCGGCGCCGGTCACCGGCAGTGCCAACGGCAGTCCGAAATCAAGCGGCTACATCCTCGAGGTTAACTACCTACCGTGGCTGAATACCAAGCTGCAGGCACAGTACGTCGGTTACCAAAATTTCAACGGTCAGAACGGCAACAATCCCGGCGGCTACGACGGCAGCAACCGCACCGCATCCAACAACAACACCTTGTATTTGTTGATGTGGCTGAATTTCTAATTGGGAAAAGCGAGAAAAGCGAGGATTTATGAAGTTAGATTACGTTGTTGCCTTTGCTATGAGCGCGTCGCTTTGGATGGGCGGAATCGCCCGGGCTGCAGACACCGCTGCGGAGCCGCCGGCAGAGGCGCCCGCGCCTGCCATGACGGACGCTCAGAAAGCGGCTCTGCACAAGACCATTGAAACCTGCGGCACCTGTCACGGCGTCAATGGCCGCAGCATCGCGCCGACGTTTCCGAACCTGGCAGCGCAGAGCGCGCCCTATATTGAATTGCAATTGCATGCCTTCAAGGACCAATCGCGCGCCGATCCGGACGCGCAGGCGTACATGTGGGGCATGGCATCACAGCTCAGCGATGCCACGATTACCGGTCTGGCCAGTTATTTCGCAGCGCAGCCCGCGCCGATGGGAACAACCGGTAACGCGGCGCTCGTCGCGCAGGGAAAGAAGCTCTATGAAGAGGGCGTGCCGGCGCGTCAGATACCTCCCTGCGCCTCCTGCCACGGCCCCAAGGCGCAAGGCATGGCAACGTTTCCGCGGCTTGCCGGACAACATGCGCCGTATCTACTCAAGCAACTGCTGGTGATACAGAGCGTGCTGCGCACCGCTCCGGTGATGCACGGGGTGGTCAAAGATCTGAGCAAGGATCAAATGCTGGCCGTCGTTGCCTATCTGGAATCCCTATAGTCTGACTTGGGCAGCGGCCCTACGATTTCGGTCGGGCCGTTGCGGCAACCGCTGCACATTTTCGGTGCTGCGCAACCGTACGCGATTCTAGGCAAGTGCGCTGACCATAATGTAGTAACCATCTGGATCCCGGAGCGCAAATTCTTTTGTTCCTGTGGCGGGGTTCACGTGCGGCTCCTCGTCGAGTCGGGAGACAAGAGCGCGAGCTCTCTTAAGTGCCATGTCGAAGTCATCGACACGGAAAAACAAGAGTAGTCCGTTTCCAGCGAGCCCTTTATCAGGGCTCATCAAGGACGGATGCTCGTGCGAGCCCCACTGATGGAGACACAGCAACACAATTCCATCCGAGTCGCAGATCTGACCCCAGTGGTCATGGCCCGGAGCCGTTTCGGGTTGCCCAAAGAGCGACTGGTACCACTTGAAGCTGAACGGAACGTCTCTGACGCCGATGATTGTCCACGTGCGCTTCATTGTGTATCCCCACCTAGTCCTGACTACCTTGCGCTACGGATCGAGTCGCGCGGAGCGAGTTTACGAGCTTGCCACCCAAGAGCACTGCGGGAACCACCAGAATGACGACCCCGAGGTTGTACCACCATGGGAAGCGGGGCCAGTAGAGGACCAGATGCAGAGCAGCGAGATACATCCCCAGCAGCCCAGCCAGCACCCAGACGGCTGCGGGGCGCTTCGCGATCTTCCCGGCTCCCCAACCGGCTCCAATCTCGGCGAGCACCCAGAACACTAGGTTGCAACACGCCATCAGCGGCGTGAACGTAAACACACCCTGTCTCGTCCACTCGCGTCCGTGGATTGCATAGTCGGGCCAGAGCTGCGCCAGTATTAGCGCAAGGACAAAAAAACCCAGCATCCACACAACAGCGCCAATCACGACACCGAATACGTCGCGCACCATATTGTTTGTCTCCGCTATGGGTCCGATCTATGCAACTAGGTGCATAGTATTACTCCCCGGACCATGTTTATGCAACCATATGCATATGACGGTGCGCTTGTAGGACAGCCATGGCATTGAGAGAAGTCATCCTGACGGTGCTTGCGCGCGGCGAGATGACTGGGTACGAGATCACCAAGGACTTCGAGGCGGTGTACGTGCACTTCTGGCGCGCCTCACACCAGCAGGTGTATCGCGAACTTGCTGGACTAAACAAGGACGGCCGGGTAACGGTGAAGGTCGTCGCACAAGAGGGCAGGCCCGCCAAGAAGGTCTACGCGATCACCAAGCGGGGATTAGAGGAGCTCAAGCGGTGGATTGTGGCACCCACTGAGCCGCCGCGTCCCCAATATGATCTACTGGTCAAACTGCTCGGATGCCACGTCGTTGACCGACGTGCATTTCAGTCACGAGCTAGAGCGCATCCGTGCCCGCGCACAGGAATGGGTCAATGAGCTTCGAGCAATGCGGCGAG
This sequence comes from uncultured Gammaproteobacteria bacterium, assembly GCA_963787695.1. Taxonomy (GTDB): domain Bacteria; phylum Pseudomonadota; class Gammaproteobacteria; order Steroidobacterales; family Steroidobacteraceae; genus Bog-1198. Next base: position 646,096 of record CAWBDX010000002.1, on the reverse strand, counting down.
AATGCCTGCGCACCCGCGCTGATTGGTCCGAGCACGACCAAATCCTCTATCTCACGCTTCGTCGCGGGTTACTCCTCGGGCAAGCACAGTTGCGATGGCTTGGTGAGGTCAGCGAATACATCGAGAGTGGCAAACTGCCTGACTGAGCATTCGTCATGACTAGCACGGAGCGAGCCTATAGTCGGCCCTGCGTGCCAACGTCTGCGAATCGGTTGACGGTGAACAACCTATTTTTTTTCTTCCCACGTGCCGCGAATTTTCTCTGCCCATGACTTGTAACTGCGCCAACTATTGAAATTATTGGTGATAGCAGCGTGACGGCCGCGGATCCTCTCCGCATTCTTTGGTACCCCCATTTCGAGGCGGGCCGCACGCAGGATCACCTTCGCAAATCGAGTCGGAGTTTTGCTGTCGCTCATCTCGTGCCTCGCTAACATACGTGACATCGGACGGTCGCGCACGCTTCTCGACAACAACAGTGCCACAGGCTGACGGTCATCAGAGATAAGCACGTGAAAGCATTGCGATGGGTTCCTCACTGTACATCGCAGTAAGTTAAATGACAGATTCTCCTTGGGTGGCTATCCTAGGTCCGACCGACGCGGATCTCCCGCTGTGTCAAGCGCGAAATCCCAAGTCAACGACGGCGTTAGAGCGGAATCGCTCCCATTTTGTCTGCGAAACTTCTACGCGGCGCCGCTTGCTGTCCGTTGCGGTGCACAACACGACACTAGGATTCATCTGACGATTGAATCCGCTTGCGCGATATTTCCCAGCAGGCGGCTCAGGCCTAGTCTTGGGTTCGGGCGAGTAAAGCCCGTCGCGGTGTTCGCTGATGTGGAAGAAGCATAAAACAGGAGCAGCGTCGGGCATAGGGTCCCACGGAGGTCGGTGGCATGCGGTCTCCATCGTGACCACTCAATCGAGTTGCTACACGGCCCGAGCGCTTCGGGGTATCCGCTTTCTCTCTGCTGAAGCACCGCGTCTGCCGCTGACTCAATGCAGCGCCGGCGGGTCTTGTCCTTGTGCCTACAAGCATCACGCAGATCGGCGCGGGCCGCCGCGTCGGGCTGAAGAACTCACGGGATTGCGACGACCGAATCCCGGCGCGCAGGAGCGGCGACAACAGCGTGGCCGGCGCAGCACTGACTTATAGATTTCGTGGTGCAGATCGTCCGGCAGAGCCAGGTGCGGACACACAGTAGCTCAGAACGGTCGCCCGATACCTGCCATTCGCAGGCTAGCGTATCGACATCGCATCCGCAAACGCCAGTTTACAGTTATGCTCAGGGCGCAACCCTTCGGTCAAGCAGGGGATTCGATGATGAATATTCGCGACGCTAACAAAGCCGATGCCCAGACGTGTGGCCGTATTCTGTATGACGCTTTCAAGAAACTCGCGGAACAACACAATTTTCCGCCAGACTTTCCTTCTCCCGAAGTTGCGGCGGGTCTCGCGTCGATGCTAATCGGCGATCCAGGATTCTACGGCGTAGTCGCGGAAGAGTCCGGGACGATAGTCGGCAGCAACTTCATGGACGAACGCTCGATTATTTTTGGGATCGGTCCGATCTCTGTCGCTCCTGAAGTGCAAAATCACGCTGTCGGCAGGCGCCTGATGTGTGCCGTACTCGATAGAGCAACGGCAAAGAAGGCCGCAGGGATTCGCCTGGTACAGGCGGGCTACCACAATCGCTCGCTTTGTCTCTACACGAAGCTCGGGTTTGTCACCCGCGAACCCCTGTCGCTGTTGCAAGGACCTAAGCTCAATGCCAAGTTTGCCGGTTACGATGTCCGGCCGGCTGAAGACCACGATGTTGAAGGGTGCAACAAGCTGTGCTGGGAAGTTCACGGCTTTGACCGGGATCGCGAGCTACGCGACGCGATTCGCGCGCGCTCGGCAAGTGTGGTCGTACACTTAAAGGAGATCACGGGATATGCGACGGCGATTGGCTTCCTTGCCCACGCAGTCGCTCGCACAAATCAAGATTTGAAGGCTCTGATCGGCGCTGCAACAGAATTTCCCGGTCCGGGATTTCTGTTGCCGACTCGCAATCATGAAGTTTTTGAATGGTGTTTAAGCTGCGAGCTGAAGCTGGTCTTTCAGATGACGTTGATGACCACCGGGCTCTACAACGAACCTGCCGGTGCTTATTTACCGTCGATTCTGTACTGAAGACCATCGATCAAGAGGTCGATGGGAGGGGCTGGCTTTGGCACCCATTGGCTGTCGCCTATCCTGAGGATACGGCTCAACTGACGGCCCTCCTGCCCGAGCACAATGAAGTATTTGGCCACCACGAAGCGGCCGCTCGCTGCGCGGGTACTGCCGCCTAAAGTCCGGCAAGATAGGCAAGGAACACCCATCGGATTGGAGGAAAAAATGTAAGCGTCCGGCCAAGGCATCTTGACTAGTGGGTGATTAGAGCCGGGCGCCAGCGGTCGGGAAGCAGTTCTTCAAGTCGGCTGGTCGGTTGGGTTGGTAGCCGCTCGAGGACATCCTTGAGATAGCGATGCGGATCATGCCCGTTGAGCTTCGCGGACTGGATCAGGCTCATGATCGCGGCGGCACGCTGACCGGCGCGCAGAGATCCGGCAAAGAGCCAGTTGCTGCGGCCGAGTGCTACCGGCCGGATCCGGTTTTCGATGTGGTTGTTGTCGATGGGCAACTCGCCATCATCGATGTAGCGGATCAAGGCGGCCCAACGTCCAAGGCTGTAGTCGATCGCTTTCCGTGTCGCCGAGCCATCCGGGACCTGGCCGCGCTGGCGGGTGAGCCACTGCCGCAAGGCTTCGGCCACCGGCTTTGATCGTTGCTGCCGCAGTTGTTGGCGGCCATCGGCATCCAGTTTCTGTTCGCGCGCTTCGCGTTCGATCTCATAAAGCGCGGCGAAGTACCGCAAGCCTTCTTCGGCGATCTCGCTGCGATGATTGGCGTAGAGGTCATGAAGTTTCCGGCGGGCGTGAGCCATGCAACCGATCTCGATCACACCGCGATCGAACAGCGCCTTGTAGCCCGAGTAATCGTCGCAGACCAGCTTTCCCGACCAACTCCCTAGGAACTCGCGTGCATGCACACCGGCGCGGCTGTCGGCAAAGTCGTAGACGACAGCCTGCAGCTCATCGTATTCGCTGGTGCTGTAACTCCAGAGGTACGCTCGGTGCGTTTTGCCGAGGCCCGGGCTTAACATCGGCACCGGCGTCTCATCCGCATGCAGCACTGATCGGCTCAGGAGCATCTCGCGCATCGCTTCGACGAGCGACGCAAGCTTCACGCCGCAGGCACCCACCCACTGCGCCAACGTTGAGCGCGGCAGCGCCAGCCCGGCACGTGCGAAGATGCCTTCCTGGCGGTACAGCGGCGCGTGATCCAGGTATTTTGCGATCAGCACCTGCGCCAGCAGGCCCGCCGTCGGGATCCCCTTGTCGATGACGTGCGGCGGCACCGGGGCCTGGAGCAGCCGCTCGCAGGAGCGGCAGACCCACTTACCGCGGATGTGTCGTTCGACCTCGAACACGCCCGGGGTATAGTCGAGTTTCTCGCTGACATCCTCGCCGATGCGCTCCAGCCGGCAGCCACAGTTGCATTCTGTTGTTTCCGGCTCATGGCGTATTTCCCGGCGCGGGAACGAGGCCGGCAGAGCGACGCGACGCGGCTTCTCCTTCGGCGCTGAGGCAGGCTTTTCCTTGAGCGCTTCGATCTCGATACTGATCGCCTCGATATCGGCATCGATGCTCTCGTCCAGGAGCGAGCGCTGTACGACATCGAGCTGCTCGCTGCGCCGGTCATAGCGCCAGCGTCTCAAGGTCGCCATCTCGTGCGTGAGTTGATCGATCTTCAGTTGCTTGAGTTTGATTTCCGCGTCGCGTTTGGCGATCAGTGCCGCCTGTTCGCTGCGTTCGGCATCGCGCTCGGCGAGTTGCGTGAGAAGTGTCGCGGTCAGATTTCGCAGCTCTGCTGCGTTCATTTTATCGAGCTGACGCGACAACTCCATGAGTTCGATACTGCCATATTTCCCGAGATTTCAACATCATTTTTGCGTGGATTTTTTCTCACAATACCCGGATCTTCGCGCGCTCATCGAGTCGCTCCCACGGCAGCCCCACGACGATCGCCTGAAGTTGTTCGTGGCTCAGTTGCATGCCACGATCATGCCTCACGCCAGCGCGGATGAAGCTGCCCTCGTACAGCTTTCTCGCGCACAGCCACAGACCAAAGCCATCGTGCACCAACACCTTCATGCGGTTGGCACGTTTGTTTACAAACAGGTACGCGTGATGAGCTCGAGCTTCACCGAACACATCGACGACGCGGGCCAGCGCTTTGTCGACGCCGGCGCGCATATCGAGCGGCTCCACGGCGAACCAGGCCGCATCGACGCGGATCACCTCACAAGCTCGCGCAGCAGCAGCGCGCATTCGTGCGACGCTGACGCCGGCCACTCGATGCTCACGGCGCGCCCTTTGCGCCGCACTACGATCCGGATCGTCCCGTCCGTGGGGCTCGAGGGTAGCGCCACAGGCACAAAGCTCTCAGCGCTCTGCAGCGCATGCTCAGGTATGGTGGGCCTTATGGCGATCGGCCTGCCGCTGCGTTCTGCCTTCCTCACCCAATCGCGCAACATGTTCGCGTTCAGGCCGCGAGCCACGGCCACCGCGGCGATTGACACCCCGGGCTGCTGGCAGGCTCCGACGGCCTCCGCCTTAAACAGCTCACTGTGGCGGCGACGGCGACGCCGCCCGGTAGAAATAACTTCGTTCGTGGACATGTGTACACCTCCGCGCTTAGCAAAGGTGCATCCTTACATCGGCAAGGCCACACTAAGAAGATGTGTTCGGCGGACGCTTACGAAAAAATGGCCTCTCAAGGCGAAACCACGAACAAGATCAAATGACGGTCTCGTAACTAATGTCACAGCCCTGGCCCGCCTACCTGCACTAGGTGCCCGCTAGGGTTGTCGGGTGACTTTAGCTTCGACAAAATTCCAGAAGAACGGACTGGAACTCTGCCCGGCGAATAAGTTCGATCACCGGGTTGTGTCCTGCGAATTGCGCGACAGGCCGAAGGTTGGCGAAGGTGCAGTCGCGCATGCGCTCGGCGTGCAGGCGGTCGTCCCAATTGTTCTCGCCATACATCAGAGATACCCGCGGCGGGGTCTGGGCGGCGCGATACTCGTGCACCATGTTCAGGTGCAACCCGGGGTATTTCTTGTGGAGCCGGCGCGCTGCGCGCGCCCATCTCAGGAACAGGTTGGCGCCGGGCTGTAGATCCACGGGCGCCCCGAGTGCGAGCACGCGTGCAGCGTGCAGCAGAAGACCGTAATGCAGTGCCGCGAATCCACCCACGGAAAATCCGTAGCATAGGATGCGACGCGCACCGAGCTCATCGACGACCTGCCGCAGAAACTCCAGTGTTCGGCCGAGGCCGCCACCGATGGCACCCAACCCGTCGAGAAAGAAATCGTCGCGAAAATCGCGAAGGTAGATCAAGTGCGCGGGCATCTGGCCGCCCCAGCGATGAAAGGCATTCAGGGGCATGCCCAGCCGGTAGGTGCCACCGCCGCAGAACAGAAGCACGACGGTATCCGCGCCCGGCCGCTTCGCGACCTGCAGTTCCTTGGTGGTATCGTCGAAGAACGGCGTCAAGGATGCTTGGGCGGGAAGATGATCCAGCACAACCGTCAAGTTGTTGACGAACTCGGCGTCGGGGAATGGCACACGCAACTGGCGTACTGCATACTGAGCGGCGGCAAACCGCTCCTGATCGAGCAGCAGGTTCACGGCGGCGGCCCAGTGAGCGACGTCGCCGCGCGCGGTATCGAGTCTGGCCGTTTTCTCGGCGCACTCAACGATGTGCTCGGCCATCGCTTGCGTGTGCTCCGGCAACGGGGAGCCCATTATGTCGCAGGTTCCAGCAGCTTGGTGCGCTGTTTGTCCGCGATTTCGCGGCCCCAATCGGCAACGGAACGCGCCGACTGATAGCCGTCCTGCTCGAAGACGACGCCGAACTGCGCGCCGATCTGCAGCACCGCTTCCATGGTCTGCAAGGAGTCTCCGCCCAGGGACAAGATGCTGTCCTCCGGCGTCGCGCCCGATGTTTTGGTAATTTCCTGGAACAGATCGATCAGTCTCTCGATCAGCAGCGGATTCGTCTGTTGCGATGCGTCCAAGACCATCGCGGCGTCCATGGCCGCCAGGCGCTGACGATCGATCTTGAAATTCGGCAACCAGGGAAACTCATCGAGCAACACGATTCGCGCCGGCATCATGTGCGGCGGCAACCGCCCGCTCAACATGGCGAGCAAGTGCCGAGGCAAGAGAGTGGTCTGGCATGCCTCACGGGTTGCGTAGCCTATCAGTGCCATGGGGAGGCCTTCCTCGCTCCTGCGCACGACGATGGCGGCATCGCGCAAGCCCGGACACGCCTTGAGCGCCGCCTCGACTTCGTTCGGGTCGACCCGATAGCCGTGCAGCTTCACTTGCTGATCTTTGCGGCCGACGTACTCGAGAAGGCCATCGGCACGTCGGCGCGCCAGGTCGCCGGTTTTGTAGATCCGGATCGATGGATCGTTGGCATCCGTCAAAAAGGCGCCGCGCGTCAACTCCGGTTCGTTCCAGTAGCCGAGCGAGAGGTAGCGGCTGGAGACGACGAGTTCTCCTATTTCACCCACAGGAGTCTCGTGCCCGTCGGCGTCGAGCACATCGACATGCCGCTGCGGCAGGCTGTAACCCACCGGCAGCGAACTCGCGGTGTCTCGCACCGACGCATCGACGCACCATTGCGCTTGCAACGTCCAGCATTCCGTGGCGCCGAGTTGCACGTAGAATTTTGCGTCGCGGCGGCACACGGTCTCGAACAGATCGAAATCCGACCAGTCGACCCGATCACCGCCGAGAGAGACCAAACGGACGTGCGTGAAGAGTCCGCCCGTGCGCGCGGCGACCACGTGACGGAACAGGGAGGGCGACAGCCGTAGCACCGTCACCGCACGCGCATCGATTTGTTGCGCGAGCATTGCGGGACCATGGACCAGCGGCGGCAGGACTTCTATTGCCGCGCCGCTCAAGAGTCCGCTTAAAAGAGTTCGAAAACCCGCGATCACGGCTGGTGAATAGAACACCGCTATCGTATCGTTAACACCGATGTGCGCGATATTCACCGATTGCAGCACATCGTGCAACACGCCCCGAGAACTTTGCACCACTCCTTTGGGCGAGCCAGTCGATCCCGAAGTGTAGATAATGCAGGCGGGTGCGTCGGGCGCGGATGTGGGCTGGTGCGTGTCCAATATAGCGCCACCCTGCTCATCCACATTCAATATCGAGGATGCGGACGCGAGATCATGCGCCTGATCGCAATGTGCACCCGTGGTGACCACCAGGGTCCCCTGGGCGTGCGCCATGATTTTGCGATTGCGTTCGAGCGGATGATTGGCATCGAGCAAGAGACCGATACGGCCCGCGCGCAGCACGCCGAGCAGCAGCACGGCGTAGCGTGCCTCGTTCGAGCTGAGGATCGCGATCGGACCCGCGTTCGTGCGGGCGGCGGCGATCCCAGCACCGATGCGGCGAGCCTCGGCGGCGAGCGCAGCATAGGTGTAGGAACTGGTGGAGTCACGAATGGCCGGACGATTGGGATAGCGGCGCGCAATCTCGTCGAAGCGCTGCCAGATCGATGCCTCGAGGGCGGAAGAGGGGAATTCCTCGTATTCCCAGTCAGTCGGCCCCCCGTGATCCAAAGGTACATTCGGCGGTCGATGGCGCATGTGGACCTTCTTTTAGGTCAAACGTCGCCCGACCCTACACTGTTCGGCGGCCGCCTCCTAGGCGGAATTCACATATTGTTGGCGAGAAGTCGCAAACTTTGAGGCACCCGGGGCGGCGATTATTCATCGGCGATCCTCGTTGAAAAGCGCGAAAACCTCTCGAGCAGCAGTGACGCCCTCGTTCGCGATCGTCGATCAATTTGAGGCGAAAGGCTCATTCAGGCAAACGCGGATGAGCAAGGAACGAAGGATTTGACGATTCTCGCCTCGACACGCTGTTTCTCGTCATTTCCATTTCGTGGTCCGGGACACTAACGCAATACGTCGGTCGCCTGTCATCGTGATCATGACAGTAAACGCGAAGTGTTTTTGACTACGTCGATCGCGCCGTGCCCGTGCTCGCGCGAACGGACGCGAAGCGTCAGAAGCGCTACAAAACGTTGGGATACGTCCTCGAATCATGATCTGTGTGGGATCGCAATTCAGGTTCCCGGGTGTCCACTAACAGCTGCGCCCTTTACGGGCTATGGAGCGACTATTGTTCGCCGCACGCTTATATCGGTGAGGTTTCCGCGGTCGTCAAATATATAGAACGCTTCCACTGATGTGGCAAAAGGAAACCGATAAGAGGCAATTTCCGCTGTGACGAAGCTGGCTCCGCCCACTCTACTCGGTGGGTAAGCGCTGTTCGCCGGGACGGGGACAGCGGCTACGAAAGGTTTGACGCCTGCAACATGTGTTTTCAGCCACCCAATAACACTGGGACGGGATGTTCCGAATGGCGTTTGTCTCTTCAAATAAGATGCAATGATCCCTTCGGGAAGCCAAAAAACCGTGTGGCCGGGCCAAGCGGCATACATGGCACCTCCGCCGAACATAAGCAGCAGAAGCGCGACGACGAACTTTGCGCGCCGGTGACCGAACACTGGACTCATCATGTGGCTGAGAATACCAAGCTGGCGAACAGATGCCGGGAAGCACGTCACCACATTTTGACCTGCCGGATAGGCGCCCTTCGCGACAGCCCGCTCAGGGTCGAACGGGTGAGTTCGCCGGTGCCCGTGGCAGCGCCGGGATTTGGACAGGTGGCCCGTCATCCATCCGACCAGCGTACCGCGATTGATCAAGAACAGCCTTTTTACCCAGCGTTGGAGTGTGCACTGTCACGATCCGATAAGCTCGGCCCCTCTCGCTCACGACTTAATCTTGCGTAACTTCTGACGGTCGAGAAAATCGCGCATCGCGACCGACGGCTCGCCGCTTCGAACAGCTGTCGCGAAGCTGTCGATTCCCGCCTGAATTGCTTCCCTAAGTGGCATGTCCTCCCAAGAACGGATCAACTGTTTTTGCAGACGAATGGCCCCTGGCGAACACGAAAGCAGCTGCTCCAGCCATCGTCCGACCGCGTCATCCAAGTCGACACCGCTCACCAGCTCGTTGACCAATCCCCACGAATGCGCTTCCTGCGCGGTAAAATTTTTGCCGAACAGAAGGACCTGACGGGTCCGTCCCCATCCAATCAGCATCGGGAGAAGGGCGGCCTCAATGACGGACGGAATGCCAAGCTTAACCTCTGGCATTCCAAAGACTGCGCTTTCCACTGCGATGCGCACGTCGCAGGCAGCGGCAATCTCCAGGCCGCCCCCCAACGTCAATCCGTTGATTCGGGCGATTGCAGGAACAGGGACGGCACGTATGGCTTCGCAGCACCTGTGTAAGCGCGTGATGAATCGGCGGCCGTCTTCGGCGCCTGTCAATTCACTCATTTCCCTGATGTCGGCGCCGCCGATGAACGCCTTGTTCCCGGCGCCCGTGAGCACAACCGCGCGCAGCTCCGCGTTCACCGCGAGCGACGAAAACGATTCGATAAACTCATCCATCAAATCGCTATTCATCGAATTGAGGCGCGACGGATTGTTGACGGTGACGACCGCGACGAGTCCGCCCCGGCGCTGGTCGAGGCGCGTTTCAACATTGCTTTCACCAATGCTGGACATTGAAGCTGGCCTACCTATTCTCTCCGCGCGTTGGCAAGTTTAGGCGATCGATGAAGATGAATACGGCGTCAGATTACCCGATTGCTGACAGTCGTGACCGTCTGCTTGGGGGTCGACACCGGCGCCGCCACTTGTCCATGGTCTGTGCTCCGCCGCTCGTATTTTGCCGTTGGGATCTTTCCGAACCCAGTCAATTCTCCGGTGGGTGGGCCAAATTTTTGAAGGTCGTCTATTACTACCATGATTTGCAGCAATCTTATGCGGAGGCTAAGAACAGCGGGCAAACCTTACCGCTCGGGCAGGCCGATATCGATGGGCATCTAAAATGGCTGCCGGTAACCTGACGCTCGTGGCGGCTTTACGCACGCTGGCCGACTGCCAGAAAGCGCGCAGACTGTGCTGGCTTCCGTTAAGTGACAGATTGCTCGCAAGTTGTACATGCTATCCTGAGCTGGCCAAGGTGGGGGGTCCTCGGTTACGAATTCATTTCGACATGGATCGGTCTTCATCATCGCAAACCGGCTCGACAACGAACATGCTGCTTCTCGTGGCGGTGACGCTTCTTTTTGCAAGCGCGCTCGCGGGGACGGCGGAGCCGGTCTCCTCGGTGCTGCGTTTCATTCCCAAGGATTATAACGAGGGCTGGAATGCGTATTGGGCGCACGAGGCATGGGTGGGCGGCATTCTCTATCCTTCCGCTAACGGCATAGCCGTGAACAACTACCCCCCGCTGTCTTTTTACGTAGTTGGAGCATTCGGCCACCTAGTTGGAGATAACATTTTTGCGGGGCGGATTCTGGAGCTCGTATCATTAGCGCTCGTGACCATTGGTATCTACCTTTGGTTGCGCGCAGCTGGACTAGCACGCACGGCGCTAGTATCGGCTTCGCTATTCATTGCCACGTTCATCGCCTACGCACCGAGTTACGTGGGGATGAACGACCCGCAACTCACGGGACATGCATTTATGGTTGCAGCTGGATGCATCCTGTGGCGCCGCCATTTCTCGCCGGGCGCCCTCGCCGCTGCAGCCCTCTTGACTGTGTTGGGGGTGGAGACGAAGCACCTCTTGATCCCGTTCCCGTTAGCGCTCACTGTGTGGATGGTTATCTACAGGCGCGATTGCCTGGCCCGCTGGCTGGGGTTCGCTTTCGCATTCCTTCTCGTTGCCCTCGCGATAATCGCTTGGCGACATGCGACTTTTTTTCACACCATTGCCGTTACGCGAACGTATTCAACCCATCTGGCAACGAAGGCGCTCGAACGACTCTATCGGCAATTCCCGCTTGTCCTGATCGTCAGCGGCGGCATCTTCCTTGCGCCGTCAAAAAGCAACGTGAACAGGCAATTCGCCAGCTTCGCCCTAATCTATGTGCTTCTCGCAGCGCTCTTCGGAACGCTTGCAGCGACTGGAGAGGGCGTGGACAGAAACGCGTTTTTTGATCTGTTGATTGCCGCCGCACTTGCAGTGGGTGCCACTTTAGATTGCGTGCTTTCCAGACGGACGCTTCAGAGCGTGCCTGCGGTTGGCGTGCTTCTTGCGGCGCTGGCGTTGCCTTTGGCATTCCAAGCTGGATCCAATTTGCGTGCAAACCTGTCGCTTGCATCATCGAGTGGCAAGACTGAGGCTGTGTACCTTGCCGAGATCGCTAGGATTAAGGAAGCGAAGACAGGCGCAGCCGCCTGCGAAATGCTCGCGCTATGCTATTGGGCTGGTCAGCCATTTGCAGTCGACTTCTTTAACTACGGTCAAACGCTGCAGAAGGACTTGTCAGCAGCGGAGGAGTGCGATCAGGTCTTTGTTAGCGGCTCCATAACGATACTTCAGGTGGATGCTCCGCACGGCAGCGTGCTGTCGCGAAGGCTGCCGATTAGCTGCAATCAAGTCATCGAAAGCCATTTCACACCTATCCTGAGAACGGAGTTCGGCGTTTTATTGCAGCGACCGACGTAGGGGTATGAAGGCTGTAGGCGCTGCGTTGGAGCGAAGATCTCGTGCATGCGCATATCTCCGAGTCCGTCATGAGCATCCGCTGCTCAGCCCAAAAAATCTTCCACGTCGGCGCTTCATCGTACCAGGCTGCCACGAACGCCCATGCTCGTTGCTACGGATATCCCGCGTTCTTGCACGCCGCAACCGCCAAAATCCGGATCCTGCCGCCCGTACATTGCAAGCCGTGGCGCAGAAGTTGAGCCTATCTGAATCTTCGCCTGACGGCGGTCATTCCCTCATATTGACGGGCGCGCCAAGTGTCGGGCCGTTAGTTCGCAGAATCCGGCCGGTCGCATCAATTTGAGGTGGACCGAGCGCTTGTTCGACCGGGGAAATTGCCGGATAGACAATCAATTTGACATAATCTCATGGTGTCTGTGATTGGCGACACACTTTTGAACTAGAAAGGTTGCGCCAAGTCACAAACGGCGTACCTAGCTATTGTCAAATCGTTCGCTTTGGGGCCAAGAGTCGCGACTTCAGGAGTACGACGGCTAATTCCATAACCGGCAAAAAACTGCGGGGATCAGCAATGAAGCACATACCTATTCTCTCAGCAATCTCGATTACTGCGCTGCTTGCCGCTGCGGGTGTCGCGTACGCTCAGCAGCCGCCCGATGTCGTGCGAAGCGACTTTGGCACTAATACTGCGATGGGAACCGGCGTGATGGAGTCCCTTATGCCGGCGAGCACCCCCTATGATGGCGCCGGCGCTTTCGGGAATACCGGCGTCGGCTACAACGCCCTCCTCAACACCACTACTGCGCTTTACGACACGGCTGTAGGAGCGAAATCGCTGCAATCGAATACAACAGGTTCTGGGAATACTGCCATGGGCAATAACGCGCTCAACCTGAACATAACAGGATTCAACAATACCGCGACGGGCCTGTCTGCACTCGCGTCTAATACAAGCGGAATTCACAACGTGGCCTCTGGGTCTGGGGCCCTGTTTGGGAATACCACCGGGCAGTTCAACACTGCATCAGGCGACCAGGCGCTCTCGGGTGGAAACTACCCCGATATGACCGGCAGCTACAATACGGCCGACGGAGCCGAAGCGTTGTTTTCCAACACGACCGGCTACCAAAACACCGCCTCCGGGTACAGCGCACTCTATTCCAGCACAGTTGGAAACCACAACACTGCATCCGGATTTTACGCGCTTTATTCGAACACCAATGGCAGCAGCAACACGGCGGATGGGGATGACGCACTGGCTTTTAACACGACCGGATACGAGAACACCGCGTCGGGCTCCGAGGCGCTCTTCTCGAATACGATCGGCAATATCAACGTCGCTCTCGGTCTCCAGGCCCTTTATTCGAATACGACCGGGTCGAACAACATCGCGGTGGGCACCGGCGCGGGCTATAACTTGACTTACGGCAATAACAATATTGATATCGGCAATGAGGGCGTGGCAACTGAAAGCGGCAAAATCCGGATCGGAACACCGGGCACGCAGACCGCAACGTACATTGCAGGAATCGAAAGTGCCAAGCTAACCGGCGCTGCCGTATACGTCACGTCCTCAGGGCAGCTCGGTGTACTGGCTTCATCGGACCGGTACAAGACAGCGATCGCGCCGATGGGTGCGAACACCCAGAAGCTGCAACTGCTGCGGCCGGTAACCTTTCACCTAAAGAGCGATCCTAGTGGCACACGGCAATACGGCCTGATCGCTGAGGAAGTGGCCAAGGTATACCCCGAACTCGTCATCCGTGACGCGGCCGGCACGATCCAGGGCGTTCGCTATGACGAACTTGCTCCGATGCTGCTGAACGAAGTGCAGAAGCAGCAACAGGAAGCGCAGAAGCAGGAACAGGTTAATTCGGTACAAGCGGCAAAGATTGCGTCGCTAGAGCGGCAATTAGCCGGCATTCAGGCGGCACTTTTTAAACTGCAACCGAGGGATGAACTCGTCGCCCGGCGCTGACGCAAGAGGCGATTTATTGAGGCGGATTCGCCTGCTCGCGGCGGCGATGGCTTCGCATTTAATAGAGCTTCCAGTTAGCCGACATTGACCAAAATCGGCTTCGGGTCCGCGAAGCGACGCTCGATGACAAGTCGGGGTTAAAGGTCGCCACCCGGCCCAACTCCAGACAATGGACCCACTGAAATCGTCGCCTTGGAGCGGTCATTTGCAACCTGCGGTAAGGTACCTGCGTGCTCGACGCCCGACTGAAGCGGTATCCGATGAGGTGAAAGATGAATCTTCGCACTCTATGTTTTGCCGTCCTGCTATTCGCAATCGGGAGCCCGTTGGCAATTGCCCAACAGACCGTTGCACCAGCCCCGATCCTCGACCCTGGCGTGCAGGCGTGGCTCACCGCCTGGGTGGATGGATGGAATGCTCATGACGCCGCTGCGATTATGCGGTTGCACGCCGAAGACTGCGTTACCGTCAACCAGGTCGGCCGGCTCTTCATTGGCAAAAAGGCAACCTCAATACAAATGGAGACCCTGCAAAAAGGATTCTACAAGGATGCGCATACCCCTCCGTTCCGCCCGCTGCATGAGCGATTCCTCACCCCAGAGCTGGTGATCGTTCAAGTAGCCACTCACAACGAAGCTCTGAACAACGACGGGATTGTCACATTCCTCTTGAAAAAGCGACCGCCACCGCAATGAGTCAGGCAGACGTTGGTGAAACGGCGCTACGCGCCTCACCCGCCTCAGCTCGGGGCCACCCATTCGGGTGTTCTTCGCCGTTGCACGGCGTGGTCGCGACTCGGCGCCGTTGGCGCCAAGAGAAGAGATCTCCAGGGTAAGGGTGGCCGTGCTGTAACCGTCAAGCGCAACCTGCCACAAGGATGTGGCAGCGGATTCCTAGTCGAGTTATTCGTGGCGACCGCTAAGCTGCTGGTCGAGTTTCCGCTGGGGCCTCACCGAGGATGGGTTGCCTTAGCGGGCGACCAGCTCGATCTTTGCGTGATGACCGTGAGCGCCAGCCAATTTGGCGTCACACGTTAGCAGCGGTGCGTCGAGTGCCTCGGCGAGCGCGACATACGCGCCGTCATAGGCGGTCAGGGAATCGCGCAGTTGCCAAATCCGGCGCACCAAGGTTTGGTGTTCGTGGCGTTCAATGACCAGATTGTTGAGATCGTCAAGTGCCTGCTCCGCGCGCGCGGCGGTGATTTCCTTGCGTTGCGCCAGGCGCCGCAGAACTTGAGTCACCTCTACGTCCAGGAGATGGGGAGCATGCATCCGTTCCGACGGCTCCAGGGCTCGCTCCATCAGTTGATCGGCACGCGGAGTCTGAAGCAGCATTTCGAGCAGCGCCGAGGCGTCGATCACGATCAACGGCTGTCCCGCTCCGCGCGCAATAGATCGGTCGGCGCACTCTTGCCGCGATACGGGTCCCGTCGCTGCAAACGCTCGCGCATTTCATCGGGCGTCGGCTGCTCGGCAATCTTGCGCACTTCGCGAATGAGGTAGTCGGAAAGCGGTAGGCCGGACATTGCGGCGCGAACTTTGAGCTGCCGGTGCAAGGCGTCCGGGACATGGCGGAGCTGGATCATCTTTGCCATGTTCTAATGATAGTTGCATGTGGTCCACATGTCAAGGCACCAACAGGCACGATCTTTGTTAGAGAGGCACCTGCAACAAGGGTTTCCCATACTGCAGCTTGTGCGCCTCGATGTATAGTGATTGATCGGGTAGCCGCGCCCGCGTTACCCCTTGCCGGAGCTCACTGCAGATGGAAAGCTGGATTTCCCACCGAAGTAACATTCGACGGCCTTCACCTTGTCATCTTGAAGCCGAAAATATTCCACGTTCTGGAATGTCTTTCCGTTAGTGGTGTGGCACACGTACATCACAAATGCCTCGTTGTCCGTCCCAATCAGTTGCTTCAGGTCAAACCGGTCGATATAAGCAATCTGTGTGTCCCAGCATCGTGCCTTAAAATCGCTTTTACTGATGTGGTCGTCGAGTGGGCTTGAAAATGTGAAGTCATTCGCCAGCAGGATGTCGATTGCATGCCATTGCTTGGTCTCCCACGCAGCATAGTACTTCCGGACAACGTCCGGGCTCTTCGAACGAAGTCCTGTCTCTGCACTCGCAAGTTGCGGAACACCCGCCGCCGCAACCAGCGTACAAGCACCCGCCTCAAGTAGGGTCCGGCGTGACATTGCTCTTTCTGTCATGACTCATTTCCCCTTTACGTTTGCCGCCCTTCGGATTGATGACGTGATTGTCTGGTCCGACGAACAGGAGCGTACTCCTAAAGACCACAACTCTGTGCAGGTGAACGGTACGTGGCATGGACAGTTCTTCCGGCGTACCCCTTCCCGCGGATGATCGAGATGGCTGCATCGAGAAGCTTGCTGCGCGCACCGCCCCACGCTGATGGCTGGATGGGCTGCGGAATCATGCATCGACCATACCGACCAGACGGTACGATGTCAAGACGCGATGACCTGATTAGCTCAGGGCGATTCGATCCCGTCGGCGGTAGTAACCTGCGCCGCATACCCCGCCTTCGAATCTTTCGCATGGGCATTAGACAGGAGATCTACCCCGTAATCAGGGCTTTGACGAAGGTTTCAACCGGGATGTTTTTGATTTGACGCCTTTGGATCTCGGTGGCCGATCGAAGAGATATCGCAGGTAACGTTGCAAGTGATCGAGGTTCTCGCGCACGACTTCGGGGCTTTGCTTGGCCTTCGCAAACACGAATGACCCTTGCAGAACCGATTGAATAAAGTAGCCTACAGTCTCGGCGCTCCATCGGGCTTTGGGTGCATAGAGCTCCTTGGCCGCTTCCAGGTCGCGAGTGAGATCGGCAATTTGCTGGGATAAACCGCGATCACAGGCGGCCCGGATATCCGGATGCGTGGAATGCGTTTCTTGCACCAATGTTCCTAACAGGCAGGTGTAGTCCGGTAACTCGCCAGTCAGGATCGCGCCTCGAAACTTCAGGTAGCCGATCAAGCGATCGAGCGGATCGGAGGCTTTGTGGTACGGTGCGGCCGCGAAGAGCCCCTCGGTCATCGCATCCCAGTGCACGGTCGCGCTGAGTGCCAAATCATCCTTGCTGTCGAAATGATGGAAAAAACTGCCCTTGGTCACCCCAGCCTTGTTGCAGATGTCTTCCACAGTGGTGCCGGCATACCCTTTTTTACGGATCACCTGCAGAGCCGCATCCAGCAGCTTGGTCTTTGAGTCATGTTGTGGGGCAGCGATCATAGGAGTGTCTGCGATATCGTGATAATTGGAGCATGCCGTCTAGGCGGTATGGTGTCAAATAAGCAGTCTCGGCCCGCGTCGAGCCGCGCGACGGCAGATACTATTCGACGGCGTTGGATGCCCGTGGGTTGCCTGCGACCTATACACTCAGCAGCGGGAGAGTCCGCCAATCAGACCGAAATGAAACCGGCGACCTTCAGGGCCCTGCCATCGAAAGTCGTCGCGCCACTAGGAGCGCCGAGAAAGCTGTGACGATATCTTCCTTCGTCAATTCGTATCGGCTTCGAAGGACCCATTCCGCTTCCGGCAAGACCAACTGACTCACGAAGACCGGTTCGCCCTTGGCCACCTCGCGTTCGATCAGTCGCCGCCCTCTCATACTAAGACTTGTCGTCTCGAGTCAGGTACCGGACGAGAACGTTGGTAGCTACGCCCAGCATCAGCGTGACAGTCGCTCGATGGGCAAAGATTTCCTGCCCTTTTTGTGCAACAGCCCCGCAAGTTCAGCCATTCGCTTGTTTTTTACTCGCATGACGGCGGAGGCCGCTCCAAATCAACTATGGCGATTGTCCTGCGCCTGCCTCCACACACCCTAAATCTCCTCGGCAATCCATCCTACGAACAAGAGAAACGCCGTCAATAAGATGCCGAGGCTGGTGATCACGACAATCTGCGCTCGTCCAGAGCGGCCGCTTAGCGATGTGTAACGTAGCGCGAGGAGACGCGGGAGAATGTAGACCATCGGCGCGAGCGCCATTAGGTATTCATTTCCATGAAACTGCCGAGCAGCCCAGAGCCACGGAAGAACCAATACCAGCGTCCCCACAATATTTGTCGCCCTGCTCTTGCGCCTATCGGTGACCGAGATATCTGGACCGTAGCCCGCGCACCGAAGTTGCATCAGTTTCGCGACCATGATTGTTTCTCCTTTTGAATTTTCTTCGGAACGAGTGATCAATTCAGGGTGCAGCCAGGCATCGATAGCGCCTGCCAACAGATCAATCGCAGAGCCAATCGAAAAAGGCTGCGAGGCGACCAAATCGTGGAGTTCTGCACCATATCGGCGCCGCCAACCAGGCGGATACAATCCCAGCAGCCATGTCATGCAGTCACCAACCGCTTCTGCGCCGTTCGGGTTACTGCCTGCATACTCGCCAGTCGGGCGCGCAAGGCGCGTTCGCCGAGCGCGGTGATTCGGTATGGATTGCGTCGGTCCTCCGACTTCAGCGCTTCAATCAGTCCCCGCGATTCCAGACGCGCGATGGCTCCGTACAACGAACCGGGGCCGAAGCGCACATAGGCGAACGTGGCGATGTCTTCGGTAATGCCGTATCCGTGCTTGGGACCGTCAGAGAGGCTGACAAGGATCAGCAGCGAAGGATCAGAAAAGCGGCCGAACTCTCCAACGTCCACCGTGTCACCCGGTCGGGCCATATTCCACTCCACGTACTACGTACGCAGTAATAGTACGCGATACGGAGTAGCGAGTAAATAGCAGATTGCGGAGGGCTAAGTGCCCGTCATCTGCGATTGCCAAGCACGAATGGCTGGGTTGGCGAAGGGAATTTGTTAAGTCGAATGACGTTGAATGGCCGTCCGGGCCAACGCGCCTATCGCACTAACCGAAGAATTCTGACCGCTACGTAGACCGCGACGGCCCACACGGTTGAATTCACGACCACGATAAACACAAGTCCAGCTACTGTCGGGCCGCTGCCAAACGCACGCCAGAACAGCGCCGTCCAAATTATTCCTCCGGGAGCAATGAAGCTCTCAGCAGAGACGCGCGCTAGATTGGGCCCGCAGTCCGCGTATTAGATACCGGAACAACCCTAAATGTCCTTCCGTTTTTTCTTTGACAAAGACACTTTGCGGACTGAGGCGCTGCTGCGATTCGCCCTCGCACCAATCTCTTCAAGACACTTCCTCGCTATGTCATTTAATTTTCGTTCCACATGGCGATAGCGCTCTATAAGAAGAATCCCAAACGGGGTAACTTCGGCGCCTCCACCCCCGTGGCCGCCTACGCTATTCACAGTCGCCGGCACTTCGAAGGACCTATTCAAGCTATCGAGCAAGAGCCACGCCCGCCGATAACTCATACGCATCCGACGCGCAGCTTCTGAAAGCGACCCATATTTCTTAATGCCTTCCAGCAAGGCAATTTTCCCAGGGCCGAGATTTGAATTCTCAGCGAAATCGATTCGGAATCGGATCAGCGGTGTTTGCTTCATGACTTCTCGCGGCTCAAGGCCGTATCAATGGACATTGACGCGTTATACCAAAAATGTACAGCGCTTGTTATACTGCGAATCGCATCCGAGACAGGATCGGAGCGTCGCAGGTGGAGACCCTAACAAGACTGTCTCGTCGCGCGGCGCAGTCAGCTACGCCGACCGGACCCCACAAGTCATATATGCAGTTTCGTTCGGTGAACTCAGCGAACCGATTTGATCGGATGGAGTGGGCCGGTGCTTTTGGCGATTTAGGTACCCTTATACCCTTTGTGGTGGCCTATCTCGCTGTCGTGAAGATGGAACCCATCGGGGTGCTCTTTTCATTCGGCGCCTCTATGTTTGTGAGTGGCCTTTACTACCAGACGCCTTTCCCGGTTCAACCCATGAAGGCCATTGGGGCTGCCGCTGCTACGCAAGCCGCTCAGACGGCAACCATCACCCCAAGCACAATTTACGCCGCTAGCTTGGTAACCGGGCTTGTGTGGCTGCTGTTGGGACTAAGCGGTGCTGCTCACCGCGTGGGGAGATGGGTACCCCGGTTTATCGTCGTTGGCATCATTTTGGGGCTCGGCTTGGGCTTTATGCTCGAGGGCATCACTATGATGAGCAGCGGCTGGCTGATTGCGACCGTAGGCATGATAGGCACGCTGCTGCTCCTCAACAACAAAGCCGTACCCGCGATGTTTCTGCTGCTGATCTTCGGCGTGGTATGCGGCATTGTGCAAAACCCTGATCTGTTGAATTCGCTTGCGGGCCTGAAGGTTCAATTTCACTTACCGAGAATCGCCTTATTCGACATCACCTGGAAGGACATCGCGATCGGCGCTGCATTGTTGGCTCTGCCGCAACTGCCCTTAACGCTGGGCAACGCGGTCATTGCCATTCGGGAGGAGAACAACCGTCTTTTCCCGGATCATACGGTTACGGAAAATGAGGTGGCGACCTCCACCGGCATGATGAACTTATTGAGCGCCGCGTGTGGCGGTGTGCCCACGTGTCACGGTGCGGGCGGAATGGCGGGGCATGTAGCCTTTGGTGCGAGGACTGGCGGTGCGCCGATCATCCTAGGGGTTATCCTTCTGCTGGTGGCTTTGTTCCTAAGCGGGTCCGTCGGCATCATTCTGGCGCTATTTCCGCGCGCGGTTCTGGGTGTGATCTTATTCCTCACAGGCGCTCAGTTAGCCCTTGGGTCCTGCGACTTCAGCAAGGACAAGGGGGAGCGATTTATCACGCTCGTCACGGCCGCTTTTTCGATGTGGAACGTCGGCCTCGCCTTCGTCGCCGGACTAGTGCTGGCGTATTTGAAAAATCGGGGCCGTCTCCGTCTGTAAGCAGAATCTCTTTAAGGGAGCGTCGGGCCAGTGATGATCTATCGCCGCTATCGGGCTGCCGTCTCGCGCGCGCTGATCTCGCGGCGTTACCGTATTGAGCGACCTGTTTACCCAGCGAACCTTACGAGTGCCAATTTCAATTTCGCACAGCCGTCGTCGTGAAAGCAGCGGACACGGGTTTTTGCAAAAATCCATTCAAAATGCCCGCGGCGCAAAGACCAATCGCGATGACCGCGGCACAGGCCGCGAAGAATGCGCGCATATCCGTTTCCTCCCAACCCAACTCTCTTAACAAAGGCTAGCACGGAAGCTAAGTCACGTCTCGATCGTGAACGCTTCCATTTCAATCGCCATGAACACCCGGCCGAGCGTGCCGACGCGGGCATAAAACTCCGCTGATTTCGCGTGCTCGAGATCTTCGAAAAAACGCCCTATCCAGGGCGCAAGATAGCTATGGAATATCTCACGATCGGTGCCGATAGGCGCCGCGATCTCGCCCGTGGCTAGTGCGGCCATGATCTCGAACAGCACACCGGCGTGATCCTCGGGTTCCTTCAGCCAATCGGCGCGCTCAATACCCACAGCACGCAAGGTCTCGCGCAGCCGGGCGAGCGGGCGCGCATGCAGTGATCCGGTGAGATAAAACGAAGCATAGGGGAGCAACTCGCCTCGTCCCACCCCCACGAAAAGATTAAAATACTCGCGGGACACCTGGTCGGCATCGGCTCGGACCGCAGCCTGTGCCACCGCCTCATGAGCGTTACCGAGCGTATTGGTATCCCCGCGCAAATTGGCCAGACGAGCCAAGAGTTGGGCATCGGGACTGTTTAACAACAGGACCGAAAGCAGCGAGTATTCACGGGCGCGCGCGTGATCGACTTCATCGGCGAGGGATTCGGAGGATGTTTCTGCCATCAGCTTTATTTCGGCAGGGCGCTGCCATGACGACGGGGCCGGGAATCCGCGTCGTCTTCGCGTGGATACGCCGCTTGGCGTGTGACCTCCACACTCTCAGGGATTCTATTTTCCGTCCCGGAACTCAACCAGACCTTATCAACCTGTCCGTCTCGCTGAGGATTGACGACATCCGTTCCGCGCTCCACCACGTCGGGTGCGCAATCAAGGGGCGAGACGCTGGGTTTAACCACGCTTTGCGCACTCTGCGTTGCCGCGAGAGGCCCAAAGCCCGGCATGGCGCTTGGATCGTTGAAGTCCCACTGACTCTCGGCGATGCCGACAAAATCACGAATCGCCGGATCGGTTGTCCAGGCGGCGCGTAGAGCGCCGCGCACCAATTCCGTTGGCACACCCGACTGCAGGAATAGGCGAACATCGCTTTCGCCCGTGATAGATTCGATGGCGGGTAGCGATTCGGGAGCGACACTGGCCGACTCGGCGCCGAGCGGTACGGGCGGTAATGACTTTCCAGCTTCGGTGGGCTGCGTTTCTGCCGCCTTGGGTTTCGCTTCGCCGCCCCTCTGCTGTTTAAGCCTCATCCACCGCGCGAGGAATTCTTCCTGCTCGCTCATGGTTGCCTACCAGAACGATCGCGTTGACGCCTGAACATCGGCCTCTCAACATGGTGCTGCGCAATAAAGGCTTTGAGCTTCTCACCGATCGTAGCCGCCATGGGCACCGATTCGACCAGATCATCGCCTGCTCCCGTCAACGCCTCACCTTCCGCCGGGTCCGCGGTGACGCCTCGCAGTTCCATGGTCAACCCCTCTTCAGTGTGGCGCAAAATCACCCACAACAATGGCGAACCCGACGCAAGATTGCTGCGGTAGTTTTCCGTTTCGGTTCGATACAGTGCAATCACGGCCCTGCCTGCATAAAATGTCGTCACATTTTCGGCAGCATTGATAATGGTCCACGGTGCAGCGGCGGGAACGCCGTCAAATACCGAGATGGGTCGCCACAACTCTCTGGCCCAGGGGCTCTTCCCTTGGCGCCGTTCCACGGCAACGCCCACAGGAATTGTCAGTAGCGGCGACGTCATGCGACATCCGATTGCCGAAGGGGCAGACCCGTCAGAAGATTTTGGGGCTTCAATCTTAAACTCCAATCTTTCGCGATGGCCATCATGAGATAGCTCGGCGCGCCGCGCAATCGTTCGTTCATCACAGCGCCATCGCTGAAGTTCATCTGATATAGGGCCACCAGCCGCGCTTGCGTGGCCTCATCCAGTGCCTCTCCGGCCCATAGCAAATCACCCATCAAGGTCGCCTCCGCATCGAGCCCCACGTACCAAGTCAGCGCGACGTCCTTCAGTTCCGTCACGGGCAGCACGCTGACCTCAACTCTGAGTAAATGCGCTATCCAGTTCGCGACCACATCACCCAAGGCCTTTAGTCCGCGACGCCCCGCGGTGAGATCCAGTGCCAGATCGAATTGATCGCTTCGTTCCCAGTAGGTGTGAGCATTGGTCTCGCCCAACACTTCAATTTCGGCGCCAGTAGCCAATCCTAGCAGCGAACTCAACGGCGATAAGGGTGCCGCGCCGTGCACCGCGACCGTTTCCTCATCGGCGCCGATCAAAGAACCGTCTTGCAGTGTAATTTTTTGGGGTCGAAAAAACAGCTCCGCTGCCCGCAGTACAAATGCATCGTCACAGCCGTCCAGCATGTTGCGTAGAATGACCTGCACCAGCTGATTGAGAAAAAGCTGCGGAATTTTGCGCCTGCGTAGGACGATCTCTATGTAGGCGTCCTCCAGCGATGCGTGCTGCAGGAGAAAATCCCGCCAGTCCATCATCAGTTGCCAATTCTCGCGCGCGTCCCGATCCGCGATGAGCGCCAATTGTGAAGGCGCAATGGGCGTGCGCGGGTCGGCCAACAAGACGCGATGTATGTATCGCTCCGCGGCACAAGTCTCCGATGGTGGAGCCAGCTCCGGCCTTGCCAAGTAAGCCTTCAGGAATTCATCGGTGATGGCAAGCCTGCCGCTGGCGTCACGATCCAGGAGGTGGTGACCGCAGGCGCGCCAGAAGTCGCGCGGCCCACTCACTCTTCGCTCCGTTCACCGTCTCCGGATTTCTCTTGCAGAGCGAAGACGCGTATCGGTCCGGTGGAGAGGCGCGGCGACAGCGTGCGGAAGGACTCGTGCGTCTCGCCATTGGCATAGCGTCGAGCAACCGCCACCAACATGCCGGCGGAGTGATGGCTGAGCGAGGCCGCAAAGGCGATCTCCTCCTCGGCCGCAGGACGAGCCGTGGCCAAGTCAGGTGCGCCGAAAGACTCGACCAGCCGTTGCGTCAAAAGTTCGGTGGCTTCCATGCACTCCTGATCGCTGGCCTCGACGACCTGCACCAAGGTGGAACGTCCCAAAGACTCAACGCCGAGAAAGCCGTTACGAAAGGCGGCGCGCGCTTTGCCGGCTAGCGAGGCCAAGTCCAGATGGGCGAATGCGAATGCGCCCGACACCGCCCATTCGCCGGGTTCCGCCGCTCTCTCGAACACAAAGGTGTCCGATGGATCCGCCCGGACCGTTTTCAGAAGCTTCACGTTCTGCTCTCCTCTCACCAGGTCCGCTAGGGATTATAGTAAGCAATGAGCAGGTTATCCGGTATAGCGGGTTCCGATGGCGGCTGAAACCAACCCAACAGTGAACGCACTTCTGGCGGCGGCGGCCGAGCCGATGCCGGAGGTGCCGTTCGTGATGCTGAAGAGCCATGGGGTGATACTCATCTATGGTCGCGACGGGCGGGCCGTTGTAGCCGGCGAGTCGTTGCAGGAACATCTCGACGTGACGGTACTGATTGCGCCACCGGCGGCGGTCGCAGCGGCGGTGGCACGCGCGTTTCCGGTGGCACAAGGGTCGATTCGATCCGCCAAGGGGTACTTAGGCGCGTTCGAGATCATCGTCGATCACTATGCGTTGCTTGCGCCGGGGTCGGACGCTGAGTCATTCGGATTGCCGCGCGACGGCGCGGTCTCCCACTGCGACGTGATTCTCGACCTGTCGGGCGGCGCGCCCCTGTTCATGGCAGCGGATTTGCGCGACGGATATGTGCGTGCGGACCCCAGCGATCTCGTCGGTATGCAAAGCGCCATAGCGAAGGCCCGCGAGCTCGTCGGGAACTTCGCGAAGCCCCGCTACATCACGTTTACCGAGCAGCTGTGCGCGCATTCGCGTTCGCAGATCACCGGCTGCACGCGTTGCTTGGAACTCTGTCCGGTAGGGGCGATTGCACCCTCGCGGGATCACGTGGCAATCGATGCGAATATTTGTGCAGGCTGTGGTCAGTGCGCCTCAGCCTGCCCTACGGGCGCTGCCGCCTATACCATGCCGCCCTCGGATGCGCTCATGCGCAAGCTGCGTACGTTATTGATTGCCTACGCTAAATCGGGCGGCGAACGCGCCATCGTTCTGGTGCATGACGAGCCGCATGGATCGCCGCTCGTCTCGGCTCTCGCGCAATTCGGCGAGGGATTGCCCGCGCAGGTGTTGCCCCTGTGCGTCAATGAAGTAACTCAATTGGATCTTGAAACCACCGCCGCCGCGTTCATTTACGGTGCCTCGGCAGTGCGATTCCTGTTGCGCGGCCGGGCACGCCATGATAATCGCGGGCTGTACCAAACGATCGCGCTGGCGGAACCCATTCTCGCCGGACTTGGCTTCGGCAGCGGCCGGGTCGCGACCATCGAAACGGATGATCCGGATACGCTGGGTTCCACGTTGCGCGGCATTTCCGCGATGCACGCCGCGCCGCGTACTTCGAGTTTCCTCACCCTGGGAGGCGATAAACGGGGCGTCGCACGCGCGGTCCTGCGCGAACTGCATCGAGCCGCTCCGGTGCCCATGGATGTAGTGACCCTTCCTCCCCGAGCGCCTTTTGGCTCGGTGGAAATCGATGTCGACGGCTGCACGCTCTGTCTTGCCTGTGTCTCAGCCTGTCCAACCGGCGCGTTGCTCGACAATGCCGAGCAGCCAATGCTGCGCTTTACAGAAGATGCTTGCATCCAATGTGGCCTGTGCAAATCCACCTGCCCGGAGAAAGTCATCACCCTGATACCCCAGCTCGATTTTCGCGCCACTGCATCTTCAGCGCGAATCCTTAAGGCCGAACAACCGTTCTGCTGTATTCGCTGCGGCAAGGCATTTGGCGTGAGGAGCACGATCGAGCGCGTGACCGCAAAATTGGCGGAAAAACATTGGATGTACAAGGATTCCGCAAAGCGTCTCGAACTCATCAAGATGTGCGAAGACTGCCGCGTCGCCGCTGTGTCTGAAGACAATCTCGATCCCTACGGGCCACCGCGCAGCGCCGTGCGCACCACGGATGACTATCTGCGCGAGCGGGACCAAGGCACTCCGAAAGACGCCGACTAAGAAACGCTCAGCAGACTTTCGTAGTCACCAGGGCTATTTACTCGCCGTTGCCGATGCGGGCCCAAGGCCCTCTTGCGCTTGTTTTTCTACGTACCATAAATCGTGATGCTCCTTGGCCCAGTTCACGTCGACCTCTCCGGTACCCATGGCCTCGAATGCGCCCTCCATACCCAGGGTGCCGATATAAATATGCGCAAGAATGAGGGCAACGAACAGAACGGCGATAAGGGCGTGCACCACTTGGGCAACTTGCATAGTTGCAATGTTGGTGCCGTAAAACGGAAAGAGCAACAGCAATCCCGACACTGATACGGCTGCGCCCGCAGCCAAAGCGCACCAAAAAACCGCTTTCTCGCCGGCGTTGAAGCGTCCCGCGGGAGCGTGCTTCCCCTTTAGGAAACCACCGCCTTGTTTGATCCAGTCGATATCCACTTGGCGCGGAATATTATCCTTGATCCAGAGCGCGATGATCAGGATGAGGCCCAAGATGAAGGCAAAGCTGACAAAATTGTGAACATACTTGGCGAACTGCGCCAGATCACTGAAGGCGCTCGCGCCCATCAGCGGCAGCAATACAACTTTGCCAAAGGTGATGTTGAGTCCGGTGAGGCCGAGCAGTACGAAAGACACGGCGGTCAGCCAGTGCGAAAATCGTTCGAACGCGCTGAAGCGCTTGACTTTCTTTCCCGAGCGCCCGGCTGAAATTCGCAGCCGCCCAAATATGACGAAAGCGAGTCCCAGGACCACGACCATGCCGAGAATGACAATTGCGCCGACCCGATGCAGGGTCATTTCGTGGAAATAATCCCAGCGCCTCCCCGCCGGCTGAATCAGCACATCTGCCCGCCTGCTTGGAATATCGATGCGTCCTTCGATCCGCGATTCCTGTTGCAGTAGCTGTTGCTCATTGACCGCATTCGCATCGGGTGCGGCGGCGCCGTCCGGGGCGCGCTGTTCCTGCGCGAGCGCGGGCAGGGCAATGGCCAGCGCGAATACAGCGGCGAGAATCTTAAAAGAGGGCGGACTCACGACGCGACTCCTTCTTTGTAGGCCGTCATCCAGCCCCACGCTCCTGAGCCATAGCCGCGCTTCAAGACCCGCTCTTTGTAGATCTCCGCGATGATTTCGCCATCACCCGCCAGCAGTGATTTGGTCGAGCACATTTCGGCGCAGAGCGGCAGTTTTCCCTGCGCCAGGCGATTTGCGCCATACTTCTTATATTCTTCGATGCTTCCCGATACCTCGGTTCCGCCACCGCCCGCGCAATAGGTGCATTTGTCCATCTTGCCGCGAGAGCCGAAATTACCGAGTTTCGGATATTGTGGCGCGCCGAACGGACAGGCATAGAAACAATAGCCGCAGCCGATGCATAAATCCTTGGAATGCAGAACCACGCCCTCATCTGTCGAGAATATGCAGCTGACCGGGCACACCGCCGCACATGGCGCGTCGGTACAATGCATGCAAGCCATGGACACGGACCTCTCTCCCGGCTTGCCGTCGTTGATCGTGATCACGCGCCGCCGATTGATGCCCCACGGGACTTCGTTCTCATTCTTGCAAGCGGTCACGCAGGCATTGCAGTCGATGCAGCGATCGGCGTCGCAGAGAAATTTCATTCGCGCCACGGGATTCTCCTCACGCCGTCCTGATTTGACAGAGCGTCGCCTTGGGCTCTTGCATGCCGGTGGCCGGATCGAATCCATAAGTCGTGAGCGTGTTGACGCTTTCCCCCAGCACGATGGGATCGGTGCCTTGTGGGTACTTGCTGCGCTGATCGACGCCCTCGAACCAACCGGCAAAATGAAACGGCATCCAGGCCACGCCCTTGCCGACGCGCTCCGTCACCAGTGCTTTGACTTTGGTTTTGGAGTTACTTTCCGCGCCCGTCACCCAAACCCACGCGCCATTTGAAATGCCGCGCGCCTTCGCATCAGCCGGGTTGATCTCCACATACATGTCTTGTTTCAATTCCGCCAGCCACTTATTCGAACGCGTCTCCTCGCCGCCGCCCTCATACTCAACCAAGCGGCCGGAACTTAAGATCAAGGGGAAGTCCTTGACCACCTGCCTGTCGACGGCAGATTTCTGCACGGTAAAGCCCCGGTTAGGCACACGAAACTGCTTCGCATCTGGCAGCGTTGGATACTTCGCGACGAGATCGGGCCGTGAGGTGTAGATCACCTCGCGATGCGTTGGAATGGGATCCGGCAGATTCCACGCCACGGCACGCGCCTTGGCGTTGCCATAAGGACTGCAACCATGCTCGATCGCGACGCGCTGAATCCCGCCGGACAGATCGGTCGACCAAGACACGGTTTCTGGTTTATCGGGATTTATTCGTTTGATGACCGTCAATTCCGCCGCGGTCAGATCCTTATCCCAGCCAAGCTTCTTCAGCACTCCTAGAGTGAATTCCGGGTAGCCGTCCTTGATTTCTGAACCCAGTGAGTAGGAGCCATCCGCAAGAATGCTTTCATGCACATCGGTGTCGACTTCCTTGCCACCCTGCATCACTTTTCGCTTGACCACGTGCTCGACGCCGAAACGCGCGCGAAAAGTGCCGCCGCCGTCCTTAACTGACAGGTTGGTGTTGTAAAGAATCGGCGTGCCGGGATGCCTGAACTGCGGCGTGCCCCAGCAGGGCCACGGCAAACCGTAGTAATCACCGCCCACTTCGGGGTCATCCTTGGGCGCTCGCAGAGTCACCAAGTCGAACTTGGCCTGGTTTTTCATATGCGCCTTGAGCCGCTCCGGCGATTGGCCGCAATAGCCGGTGGACCATCCGCCGCGGTTGATCTCACGCAGAATATCTTCTGCCGATACCGCGCCTTGATCGACCTTGATGTTCTTGAACATCGAGTCCGCGAAGCCGAGCTTGCTCGCCAGCATGTGCATGATGTCGTAATCGTTTTTCGATTCGAATATCGGCTCGACGATTTTCTCGCCCCATTGGAGCGAACGGTTGGATGCGGTGCGTGATCCATCCATTTCAAAACTGGTGCAGGCCGGCAACAGGTAGGTGCCATTTTTGCGGCCCGAGAGCACGGACCATGTGGTCGGGTACGGATCGCACACCACCAACAATTCCAGGGCTTCGATGCCCCTGACCGATTCGGGCATTCTTGTGATGGTATTGGCGCCATGTCCCATCACGAACATCGCCTGAACGCGGTCCGGTTGATTGACCTCATCCTTAGGTAGCAGGGTGGCGTCGAACCAGCGCGTGCTGGGGATCCCGGGCGTTTGCATCAAGGTCTTGCTGGCGAAGCGGGTCGACATCCAGTCGTAGTCCACTTCCCACACCCGGCACCAGTGCCGCCAAGCCTCTTCGGTGAGACCGTAGTACAGCGGCAGGCTGGTGACATCGAGCCCTAAATCGGTGGCGCCCTGAACGTTGGTGTGACCGCGGAATATATTGGCGCCCGTGCCGATCTGGCCGACATTACCGGTGGCGAGCAGCAGCAAACAGCTGGCTCGAACGTTCGCCGTCCCCGTCGTGTACTGAGTCTGGCCCATGGCCCAAATCAAGGTCGAAGGACGCTCCTTCGCAAACAACTCCGCCACATGCTTCACTTGTGCCTCCGGCAGCCCGGTGACTCGCTCGACTTCGGCGGGAGTCCATTTCGCGACTTCCGTCCGGATGTCGTCCATGCCATACACGCGCTGCCGGATGTATTCCTTATCCTCCCAGCCGTTTTGAAAAATGTGCCAGAGCATGCCGTAAATCGTCGGGATGTGAGTACCGGGCCTAACGCGCACATATTCGGTGGCATGCGCGGCGGTGCGAGTCATTCGCGGATCGATCACGATCATATTGGCGCGGTTAAGTTCCTTTCCCTCAAGAATGTGCTGCAGCGATACTGGATGGGCCTCGGCGGGATTGCCGCCCATCACCATAATGGTTCGCGCATTGCGAATATCGTTGTAACTATTGGTCATCGCGCCATAGCCCCAGGTGTTGGCGACACCGGTGACCGTGGTCGAATGGCAGATTCGGGCCTGATGATCTGAATTGTTCGTGCCCCAAAAGGCGGCGAATTTCCGATTTAAGTACGCCGCCTCATTGGTGAATTTGGCCGAACCCAGCCAATAGACCGACTCCGGCCCCGCCGTTTGCCGGATGGCCATCAGCTTGTCGCCGATTTCATTGATTGCCTGGGCCCAGGAAAGCCGAATCCATTGGCCGTTGACGAGTTTCACGGGATAGCGCAGCCGCCGATCCCCTGTCACATCGTCGCGTACCGCTGCGCCCTTGCAGCAGTGCGAACCGCGATTGATGGGGCTGTCGTAGACCGGCTCCTGCCCCGTCCACACACCGTTCGTCACCTCGCCGGTGACCGAACAACCGACCGAGCAATGCGTGCAAATGTTCTTGCGTAAACTCACCGTGGCGCCTGCGGGCGGCGGTTCTCCGGCTTTGAGTTTTCGAATGCTAGCAACCTGACTGATGCCGAGGGTCGCCAAACTTCCTGCGACCAGCCCCGAGCGGCGAAGAAAGGTGCGCCGATCGAGCCCTAGGTCCTTATGACTCGCGGGGTTAGGGGCGACGCAAGCGAGGCTAGCGGGGGAGTCTGACCTTTTGATGAGCATGGACGCTATGATTTCGCCGGATAGCGATTGACGCGATAAAAAGTCTGGACCTCTGGGGAATTGGCCTGGTACTGCGCCCTGCGCTTGTTGCGCCTGTCGTCAGGGGCGGCCGACGAGACGTCTTTTGCGCCCATGGCCGCCGCGATACCGGAGGCCGTTACGGCAATCAGCACGTCACGACGACGAATCTTGGTTTTGCGCCGCTCGTCCATGGGGAACCTCCCAGAACCCAGCCCTTGTCGCCGGCACGTGCCGTCCAGCTCCCTCGCCTCAGCTAATGATCGGCAGGTGTTGGGGACAAGTCAAGTTTGCACAATTTGTACAAATGGCTGCAGATTGGTGCAACTCCGCAAAGAATATTTCGAGCGCCCGGTAGGATCGTGTCGCCGCAACTCGCGGCGATTGAACCAGATGTGGAACTATTTCTGGGCTTCTAAAGCTGCGCGCGCAGCAGCAGGTGAAGGCCCGCGGCTAGCATGAACGCCGCCAGCACGCCGCCGAGATACAGCATCGCGAACCAGCCGAGCCGCGACCGCAGCGAAGATCGTTCTGGCACGCTTTTCATCAATGATAGCCCTGGTCGCCGTGACGCACTTTGCCGCGGAACACCCAGTAAGACAGCGCCGAATAGAAAAGAATGATTGGCAGCATGATCGCCACACCGACGAGTTCGAAAATCTGGCTTGAACGAGGTGCGGATGCTGCCCAGATGCTTAAGGAAGGCGGCACGATGTTCGGAAAGATGCTGATCAGCAAGCCGCTATAGCCGAGAAAGATGATGGCCTCCATCAAGATGAACGCGCGCGCGTCATGGCCGGAATCCGCCCAGCGGAAGATGCCGACGACGCAGGCCAGTACGAGCAGCGGTACCGGCGCAAAATAAACGAAATTGTGTCCGCCGAACCAACGTTGCGCAACCGCTGGTTGACCGAGCACGGTCCACAGGCTGATTACTCCAATGATTGCGAGCAGTAGCAACGACGAAGGTTTCAGTAGCATCCGCATGCGCCGCTGTAGATCGCCGTCGGTCTTCATGACGAGCCAACCGCAGCCGAGCGTCGCATAAGTGACGAGGAGCCCCAGCCCGCAGAACACCGAAAAGGGCGACAGCCAGCCGAATGGGTCGCCGGCAAATCTGCCATCGACGATCTTGATGCCCTGCAGCAGCGTGCCGAGGATCACGCCCTGGCAGAACGTCGCCGTTCCTGATCCCATAATGAAGGCGAGATCCCAGAGGTTCTGCGTGCGCCGCGCCTTGGCGCGAATCTCGAACGCGACGCCGCGGAAAATCAGGCCGCAAAGCATCGCAATCACCGGAAGATAGACGGCCGGAAGCAATGTCGAGTATGCGACCGGAAATGCTCCGTAGAGGCAAGCGCCGCCGAGCACCAACCAGGTCTCGTTGCCGTCCCAGACCGGCGCGACTGTGTTCAGCATCACCTCTCGCTCGCCTTCGCGATTGAAGAACGGAAACAGCAGGCCAATGCCGAGATCGAAGCCATCCAGCAGCAGGTAGAGGAACACGCCGAGGCTGATGATGCCTGCCCAAATAGTTGGAAGATCGATCGTCATGAGTGCCTCACTCGTCGATCGGACCGGTGGCGCGCGACATCGGTCGGTGGCCGAAGTGTTGACTGCGGGTGCCGACATCGCCCCGCTCGTCGGCCGCCTGGTCGCCAACATCCGGTCCCTTCGCCATCAGCTTTAACATGTAGTAGACGCCCGATCCGAAGACGAGAAAATAGACAATGATGATGATCAACAGCGACGTCCCGACTTGTTGCGAAGACAAAGGCGAAGCGGCATCCGCGGTGCGCAGCACGCCGTAGACGACCCAGGGTTGGCGTCCAACTTCGGTGGTGACCCAGCCCGCGAGCAATGCGATCAGACCAGACGGCCCCATCATCAGGGCGAAGCGTTGAAACCAGCGCGTGTCATAGAGTTTGTTGCGCATGCGAAGTACCAGTCCGAGCACGCCGAGCAGGAGCATGAGTAGGCCCATGCCGACCATGATGCGGAAGCTCCAGAACACAATGGTCGAATCGGGGCGGTCCTCGGGCGCGAACTCCTTCAGGCCACGGATTTCGCCATTCCAGGAGTGCGACAGGATCAGGCTGCCGAGATGTGGCACCGATAGGGCGTATTTCGTTCGCTCCTCCCGCATGTCTGGCCACCCGACGAGATTGAGTGACGTGCCCCCCTTCTCTGTTTCCCAAAGGCCTTCGATCGCAGCGATCTTGGCCGGTTGGTGCTCGAGCGTATTGAGCCCGTGCGCATCCCCAGCGATCATCTGGATCGGCGCGGCCACGAGGATCATGCCGACTGCCATCGAGAATGACTTTATGATGCCCTCGCCGCGGCGACCGTTAAGTAGATGCCACGCGGCGCAGCCCGCCACGATGGTCGCTGCGACAATGAAGGCCGCAAGCGACATGTGAACGAGCCGGAAAGGGAACGAAGGATTGAAGACGATTTTTAGCCAGTCGAGCGGCACAACTCTGCCGTCCACCATCTGGAAACCTCGAGGCGTCTGCATCCAGCTGTTCGATGCAAGGATCCAAAACGCCGAGAACAAGGTACCGAGTGCGACCAGGATCGTCGCGAGAAAATGCAGGCGTGCACCTACACGCTTCCAGCCGAAGAGCATGATGCCGAGGAAACCGGCTTCGAGGAAAAACGCCGTCAGGACCTCGTAGGTGAGAAGCGGTCCGTTGACCGAGCCGGCCACGCGGGAGAAGCCTGCCCAGTTTGCGCCAAATTCGTAGGCCATGACGACACCGGAGACGACGCCCATGCCGAAACCCACTGCGAAAATCTTCGACCAAAAGAAAAAGAGTTCGCGATAGACCACTTTGCCGGTTCGCAGCCATAGACCCTCGAGCACGGCGAGATAGTTCGCCAGCCCGATGCTGATTGCCGGGAAGATGATATGGGCCGAGATCGTGAACGCGAACTGCAGCCGAGCGAGTACCAGAACGTCACTCGTCTCGAGCATTAGACTTGAACTCCTCTGCCAACCGCACCTTGCTCAATACAATTAATAAATCCGCCCCGCAAGTGATCGCGGGACTAAAATTCCGGTGTTGTTGAGTAAAAGGCACTTTGCGTCCCAAGGGTAGACTAACTAGACAGAAAACGCCTGGCAGGGTGCCGTTCTATGTGTGTAACTAATTGATTTTATTTATATTCGTGCCAGGTTAAGGGATTCGAATAGCTGCCGGTGCCACATCGCCCGCCGCTGCCGCGAGCGGCAAAGCATCTTGCACTAGGTGGACTAAGGCGCGTCCAGGCTCTTCCTCGTACATCATGTGGGCAGAATTTTCGAACCAGACGAAGCGCTTACTGGGGGCCGTCAGGCGATCGTACCAGCTAATCACCGGAGCGCTGGGCGTAGTGTAGTCATAGCGTCCCGCAAAAATTATCACGGGGCAACCGAGCCGCTTGAGCTTGCTGAAGTCGATCGCCGCCATCTCGGGCAAAAGCCGTGGAAGGGAGAAGCCGCTGCCAACATGTATGGAATGGAAGTCGGCGGCGGAATAGTCCGGGGAAATCCTTTCGGCGTTTTCCCAGACGTCGTAGCTTTGTCGAGCATAGGTCAATCCGCCATATCGCACCGACCATTTTCTTTCTACGTTGATCTTGTCGAGGGGGAGCTCGCCGTTTGGCTCTGGGTACGGTGCGATAGCCGTAAGTTCCTTCAGCGCCTGTGCGTCACCCGCCTTGCGCGCGGTTTCCAGGACAAACTTGTAGCCGATTCGCTCGCCCTCTCGCATGTCGATAATCTGGCCGGCACCGATGTAAGCGTATAGCCACTCGGGGCGGCGTTCGGCCACGCCGAGGCCGAGTACGGTGCCCCAGGAATGACCCATGACAAAGATCTTCTTCTTGCTATAGGTGAGGCGCAGATAGGCGATCAGTTCCTCCACGTCCTCGATCATCCGCTCCTCGTGCAGCGTCGGAGCCACTTTGTCTGGGTCGTTCAGCTCGTACGTCTTCCCGGAGCCGCGTTGGTCCCATTCTACGACTGTGAAAAAGTCGGTCCAGGGTCCCTCGAAGAGGTAGCGGTTGGGCAGGTCCGGCGCGGCAGGTCCGCCATGGATCAACAGCAGGATGGGGTTGCGTCGGTCGCGCCCGCGCACGGTGATCCATTGATGAATGCCGCCGATTTCTACCGCTTTCGCCTCATCGATGCCTTGGGGGGACACTACCTTGCCAACCTCGGCAAGGATCGCGTGAGGATCTGGCGAGGGCGCGGACACTTCGTCACTCGCGCCGGCCGTTCTCGTCAAAACCAGAGCAAGCCCGATTACTTGAATGACAGCTCGCATGGGGGTCCCTCGTCGACCGTATCGAACGATAAAACTTGTCGTTCTTTAAATACACGGTTGTCCAAGAAAAGTTACGGCGCGGAGGGCATCGTGGTGTGAATATAATTCCACCATACAATAATCCATGGAAGGCATTTGATGCATCGCCTTACCTTTCGTTCGACCGTGGCCTGCCTGTTTACCGCGTTGCTTGCCGCCTCTTGCGGAGGAGGAGGTGGCGGCGTGGCACCTAGCTACACCATCGGAGGAACAGTCGCCGGGTTGACAACCGGCAACGATTGCGGAGGCGATCCCCTGATCAGTAGCCAGGTCAGCCATTCGGCCGCGCGTCGCAGTTCAAAGCCGTAACGCGCGTTATGAATGAAAAATAAACCTCTCAGCCGCGGCGATGCTGTTTTGCATCGAGATCGTTCGGGGGCGTTGCGGTCGAGGCAGCAGGTCACGGATCGACGTTTCTGCGTTTTTCCCGGTCCGCCACCACCCACCCTGGCGGCGGCGACTCGATGCCGAACTTTTCCGCGAGTACCATTGAGCCGTCGCGGGCGAATTTTTGGGGTTGCACTACATGACGAAACAGATCATTCGAACGCCGGCCGCACCGCACTCGCCGCTGTTCAGCCAGGCAATTAAGGTAGGTTCGACCATATATGTGTCGGGTACCGCTGGCATTGACCCGGGGACGAATCAGTTGGCCGGGCTGACGATTCAGGAGCAGACGCGGCAGGCGCTCATCAACTGCGAAAGCATTCTGCGCGCCGCTGGCGCAAAGCTCGAGAATGTCGTCGAGGTCCACGTGCTACTCGCCCGGCCGAGCGACTTCGCCGGCTTGAACGAAGAATACGTGAAATTCTTCCCGACCGACCCACCGACACGTGCCGTCTCCAAACTTGGCGTTGAGCTTCCGAACCTTTTGGTGTCGATAAAGATGACTGCAGTTGTGCGGGATTGATCACTCCGTCAGAGCTCGCGCGGTGGGCACGCACGGTCGCGAGTCCGACTGGATCTCACCGCTGGATAGCTGACGTGCTCGGAGGGCGTCGCAATAGACGCCGTTCATAAGTAATAGAGCGGACATTGACTGCGCCACCGGTCGGCTGGGACCGATTGCCCCTCTCCAGACGGCAACCAGCTCGGCCAAATTGAGCCACTTCGGCTAAGCTGCAACTCACGGAGGCGATGAGAAGACCTCCCGAAGGATGATTCCGCCGGTGACTGAGCCCTCGCACGCGGTATTCTTGAGCTACGCTTCGCAGGATGCGGAGGCTGCGCAAAAGATTTGCGACGCACTGCGTGCGGCCGGCATTGAAGTCTTTCTCGATCAGAGCGAGCTGCGGGGCGGGGATGTGTGGGATCAGAAGATCCGGCGCGAGATCCACGACTGCGCGCTCTTCATCCCCGTCATTTCGGCCAACACGGCCTCGCGGCACGAAGGCTATTTCCGCCTTGAGTGGGACCTTGCCGATCAACGCACCCACATGATCGCTCGCAGCCGTGTGTTCGTTGTGCCGGTGTGCCTGGACACGACTACCGATGTAGCGGCGGACGTTCCAGAGTCGTTTCGGCGGGTGCAGTGGACACGCCTACCCGGCGGCGAGACGCCCCCGGCTTTCGTCGAACGGATAAAGCGCCTGCTGTCCCCACAGCTCTCGCCCATAAGCGCCGTGTCGGGTGCCGCGCCGGCAATAAGGGAGCCGGTGCGCGCATCCCGGCGGTCACAGCTGGTACTGTTCGTGATCGTTGCCGTCGTCGTCTGCGCGGCGCTGGCGTACCTCGTAGCCGGCAGGTTCTGGGTCTCCCGGCATCCAAGCACGTCCGCTGGGGACATGGCATCGCGGGCTACTGCGGAACCCGGCGCGGCCGCCGCCTTCAATCCTCCTCCGCACTCGATCGCAGTGCTGCCATTCGTGAATCTAAGCGGCGACAAGGAGCAGGAGTACTTCTCCGACGGGCTCACCGAGGAGCTGCTCAACTCACTCGCCGAGATCAACGAGCTGCAGGTCGCCGCCCGCACCTCCTCATTCTCCTTCAAAGAACACCCCGACATTGCCACCGTTGCCCACAAGCTGAACGTCGGCGCAGTGCTCGAAGGCAGCGTCCGGCGCTCCGCGCACACCATCCGCATCACCGTACAGCTCATCAATGCGATCACGGGCTTTCACCTGTGGTCCAAGACCTATGACCGGGACTTAGGCGATGTGCTGAGACTTCAGACCGAGATTGCCACCGCAGTCGCGGAGGCACTGAAGGTCACTCTGCTGGGCGATACATCAGCGAAAATCGAGCTGGGCGGGACGCGCAACGCGGCCGCCTTCGATGCGTATCTGCGCGGGGCCAAGGTGTTTGTCTCACGACACGAAGTCGAAGACCTCCCAGCCGCGATTGCCGCGTACACCGAAGCGATCCGCCTGGATCCACACTATGCACTCGCGATCGCCAGCCGATCAATCGCCCTTTGCTATGGCGCCGCCCAGGCCGCGACTGCCGCGGCGGCGCGCGAAGGCTTTGACAAGGCGCAGGCGGATGCGCGCCAGGCTGCTGCGCTAGCGCCGGATCTGGCCCAGGCTCACCTCGCCTTGGCGACAGTTTTGGAATTGGGAACCCTCGACTTCACGCGGGCGAGCGAAGCGTACGAACGCGCTCTCGCGCTCGCGCCGGGCAATGCGCAAGTTTTGCGAATAAGTGGACTCTTTGCAGCCTACATGGGGCACATCGATGCTGGCCTTGCGGCCGCGCGCCGCGCCGTCGTGCTCGACCCTCTCGCTCGCGACAGCTTTTCCCTGCTCGGCCGGGCGCTGTATGCGGCCCGCCGATATGAGGAGGCGGTTGTCGTGTTCTCAGAAGGCATCAGTCTTGACCCCGGCGACAAGGCCTTCTACACGTACCGCGGGCTCGCTTATTACGGACTCGGGGATCTGCAGAGCGCACGCGCCTCATGCGAGACCAAGCGGGACTATTTGGGGAATCAATGGTGCCTGGCGGTTACATATGACAAGCTCGGCCGGCACGCGGATGCGGATGCCGAGCTTTCGAAACTGAAGGCGGCAATGGGCGATGCCATGGCCTACCAGTACGCCGCGGTCTACGCGCAGCGGGGCGACAATCCGCAGGCCCTCGAATGGCTCGAGACGGCGCTGCGGCTGCGCGATCCGGGCTTGGAGAATCTGAAGACCGACCCGCTCATGGACCCGTTGCGCAAAGAGGCGCGTTTCCAAGCACTGATGCGAGAGTTGAAGTTTCCGAGCTAAGTCGCGGTGCGGTTCCAACGCAATTCATTCTGCCCCTCGAAAATCGTTCCAATGTCCGGTAGGTAGAAAATTGAGGTTCTGCTCGAGTGGCCGGAGTTGGCCCGCCTGCTGACAAAGTGACCCGGCAAAGATTATTTCCGAGGAAGCCGTGTCGCACGTTTTCTCTGTCGCCGATGCGGCAACTCAGCCGTCAGCATTTCGCAGAGCGCGCGCAAATGCGTATTAGGATCGTCTTGACGGCGCGCGAGGTACAAGGCCGAGTAAGCGCTGACGTCCGTCAAGGGTTTGTAAATGGCGCCGTTTAACTGAATACATTGAATTCCGTCGGGAACAATCGCCACGCCGACGCCGGCGGCGACCAGTCCAATGATAGTAGACGGCTCCAGTACCTCTCTTGCTACGCGCGGCCGAAATCCGGCGTGTGCGCATATGTCCAGGATTTGCCAGTAGAGTCCTGTACCAGCCTCGCGCGGATACGTGACGAACGGCTCGGCCTTGAGCTGGCTCAGTGACAGCGACGGTCGGCGTGCCAGGGAATGATCTTGTTGAATAGCCACCATCAGCGGCGCGCGATACCACTCGTTGATTTCAATTCCAGCAGGAATGCGTATCTCGGGTTTGCGCAAAATCCCCAGATCCAGCGTGCGCTCCAACAGACCATGCAGTTGCTCGAGCGAGGGAACATCATGAAGTGTGAGCACCACATAGGGAAATTGCTGTTGAAACCGCCGGATGGCAGTTGGCAGAACGTTAGAAAACATCGCGGAGGCACTGTAGCCCACATCAAGCGCCCCCAATTCACCCGCTTCGGCGCAACGGGCTTCGATCTTCGCAGTCTCGGCCAGCGACAGAATTGAGCGCGCGTGCTGCTGAAATCGCTTGCCGGCCTGCGTAAGAAAGACGTGGCGCTTATCGCGCTCGAACAAGCGCGCTCCAACTTCGTCTTCGAGCGACTTGATCTGAACACTCAACGAAGGTTGGGCTACGTGAAGACGCTGGGCCGCACGGTTGAAGCCGCCCTCGTCTGCAACCATCAAAAAGTACTCAAGCTGGCGTAGCTTCACGATAGGCAGATTCTATAAGCAAATGAACATGAAATGCATGCGCGGGTACGCCGCCGCAGGCACGCGACTGCAGCCAGGGCCATCTTACGACATGGTCCGTTGCCCCCGTGCCGGATAGGACACCTTCGAGAATCCCGGTATCACAACGAGCTCTGGTCGATTGTTGTGTTCGCATAGCTGATCGATGACAAAGTGAGCTACGGAGTTCGACAGCAGCTGAGTGGGGTCTTCCATCACAAAACGCAGGCGCGTGATTGCGGTTAGGCGATCATCCGGCGAACGAAGCCGCGGCATTGCATGTAGCGATTTCGTCGTAGCTTCCACGACAGGGGGTTCCCCGATGTTTTTGATGAAGGCCGGATAGCCCGCAAACATCACCCTTGCGAGGTCGATGTTAGCGCGCAACTGTAAGAATACCTCCCTAAATTGTTGCTCTATCTCCGCAACCCGGAGAGAGTCGTGCAGGTCCGATAGAGCGAGCGACGGGCCATGCGGGGTGATCTGCACACTTTCAGGAGATATTCGGCGCTCCGAGGCCTGCCAGAGCAGATGGCAATTGTTGTTAGTCTGCCAGGTGAGTCCCGCACTCGGTCGGCCAGATTTGCCGCTGAGCAGAATCATGAGTTGGGGCCAGTTGAGGTTCTGAGAACTAAGCCACCGAATCATGCGATGTGCGATATCAAGGAATGCGAGTGTAAAGGTTGCGACCATGACATCGTTCAATGGGATCGGTACGGACGCACTATCGATGGGATCCAAGAGGTTTCCTCGCAAGTGCTCGAAGGTCATCAAGCGTTCATCCTCGAGGCACTCTCGCATAAATTGCGAGCTCACGCGGCAGGTGTAGTCCACCATGTCTGCAATCTTCGATTCGTATCCTCGATAAGCCTCGACGGCGACGACTTTTTCCCAATAGCTCGTGTCGTTGATGGAGCGTACCTGGTCGGCTTTGTCTATCATGCGTTTTGCATCGTCGCGCCAACTGGCATAGCCGAGCTCCCGCAGGCGGAATAGCCATGCGATGCAGGGTGCGAGATGGGAAACCGCCGTGAGTTCGACAAATCCACGGGTCGAATGTCGGAAGCTCTCAGTGATCGGAGCTTGGCCGCTTCCCGGAAAGATTACGAAGTCTGCGCCGGTAATGACCAGCAGCGGCTCGTGCTCGGTCAGGCGAACCATATGTCTCGTCAAATGCTGCCCGGTACTGTCCTGACCGGTGTAGGCGTCGTACAGGCTTCTAAAATCGTCGTGCGGAGCGTAAGCCATTGTCATTTCCTCGAAGCCCGTTCCCTCGCTTGCTACATAGAAGTGCAGGCTATGCATTCATCCGTTAAACCGGTAGATGATAGTGTCAGTTCGAAATCGTACATCGATGCTAAGACTGTTGGAGACGGCCACATACAATGCACCGTCGGCGGAGAATACCGCGGCGTCGGTCGCGCCGGCGGTCGGGAATTCCTCGACCAGCACAAGTCTGCGATCGGTCCATTTGAAGATGCGGGACGTCAGATTCGTGCGCGGAGCGGAGGGCTCGCCTTGAACGAAATTGACCTGCAGCACATACAGGTTTGATTTTGTTCGCACGACGCAAAACTCTCTACCGCCGGGCCCACCCAGTCTCTGGCAGGAAGAAAACTCCTTCCCACCCCAGCGATACAGGGTCGAGTCGCCTTGGATGTTGGCGAATGCGAGGTAATGATCACCCTCAGCGGTGAAATGTCGAAAGCAGCGACCACCCTTCTCGGAGAACGATTGCAGCGGAGCAAAAAATGAGCCATTCCAGGCCAGCAGGACTGATTCCCCGACGTGGTCGGCATATGCCAGGAAGCTCCGCCCCGCGATTTCGAACGATTCCCAGTTGTACCCCCACATGCCTTCAAGGGTTTGAAAATCGACAAATTGCAGACCGTTCCATTCATAGATTCGCGAGGTCCGAGGATTCGTTGCCTCGATATGACCGAGCGCAACGCCTTGCGCCAACGCCAGGAACGCTCGACGGCCGACCCGAAAGAAATGCCACTGCTTCGCAGCGAAGGCCGCGAACGTCTGGATGGGCGCCCACGAGCCGCTCGTCCACTTGTAGAGGACCTGGTCAATGTTGTAGCGATAGGGTCCATGGCCCGCGCGAACTCCTGCCGTAACCAGGTAGGATTCTTCTTCGAGATTGAAGAACTCGGCATCCTCGCCACCGCTGAGCGGCAACACTCCATCTTGGACCCAGCGACCTTGTTGCCACCGGTAAATCGGGGCGCCGGTATCGCTGTCACCACCATTCATATGTGCTGGTGTGCCCGGCACGTCCACGGCCAGTTGCGGCACGATCAGATACTGTGTCCCGGCAAGGACGAAAGGCAAAACCGTGCGCGCACCTGAGGTCGCAAGGCGTTGATGTTCAACGAGTATCATGATTGGGCTTTCTGCCGAAGCAGCCCGACCAGGGTGTACGCGCCGGCGGACAGCAGGGTGGGCATTGCGATCAGGATGAACAACAGGCTGACAGGAACGTTCGCCGATAACAGCCCTCCGCCTATGATAGGTCCCAGGATTGATCCCAATCGGCCAGCGGCAAATTGCCAGCCCACACCTGCACTGCGCATATGCTGCGGATACAGTTGTACGGAGATCGCCGGCGCGTTCATTTGGCCTCCAATCACCAGTAGGCCAATGACAGCTAGGCCTGAATACAATGCTCCGGCCGAACCGAATAGGTAACCAAGAGAAGCAATGGCGAGTGAGCCGCTGGCGACCATCAACGTCACTACCCTGAAGACGTCGAACTTGGTCACCAGCAAGGTTGAGATCAGTGCACCGACGACACCGCCGAGATTTAGCAGCACCCCACACCAAGCGGCCGTCTGCGGGCTGAAACCCGATCTCGCGGCGATCAATGGAGTCCAGCTGTTCAAAAGATACGCCACCAATAGCAGGCAAAAGATTGCGAATGAGGCGATGACCGTGGTCAAGAAGCGTCCTTCGGTAAACAACGCCATGAATGAACCTCTCCAGAGTGGGCGAGGTGAGTCGTGGACCGGAGCGTCCGAAGCGTACAGCGTCTCTCGCAGGAATAACGCGATGGGCACGAGCAGCAGCGTGACAGATCCCGCGCCTAGAAAGAAAATTCGCCATCCATGGGCGATCAACAGGGCCGTGATCGCGCCGCCTACTACCGCCCCGATTGGATAGCCCATGAACATGGCGGTAACGGCCGCGCTTCGTTGCCGTGGTGGGAAATGCTCTGCGACGAGCGGGACAATCGCAGCGAGAAGTCCCCCGAGAGCAAAACCGGTCAGGAAGCGCAGAGCAGCGAAAGCCTCGAATGAAGAAGCTTGCGAGCAAAGCAGAGTTGCGGCTCCAGCCATGCCGAGTGAGACCAGCAGGGTGGGGCGGCGGCCCGCGCGGTCAGCGATGTGACCCAGAAGGAGGCCCCCCACCATGGAGCCCGCCAAACCGGCGGCGAAGACCGTGCCGATACTCGCAAAGGTCAAATGCAGATCTTTCGCGATCAGCGGCGCAACAAACGATACAATAAACAGGTCGTATCCGTCGATCATCACCAGGGCAAACGAGACGCCTAGAAGCGCCAAGGGTCTTCGAGACCGATTGGCGACGTCTTGGAGCGCCGTGTCTCTTGCAACTTCCATTCTGTTATCAGGAGAAGCCAAACAAGTGGTTGGGATTCTCGACCAGAATTTTTTGGCGTGAGCTTTCCGACGGCGCCCAGCGCGCCAGCAAGTTCAGCAACTCGCCCGTATCGCGGTCAGAGTAGGAGATATGCGGCCAATCAGAACCCCATAGCGCCCTGTCGGGTGCCCGTTCAACGATGGCTTTCGCCACGGGCTCGACGTATTCATAGCCTCTGTGCTTGGCGATACGATAGGCTCCGCTGAGCTTGAGGAAGCAGCGACCGCCTGCCAGAAGATCGAGCAGTGCGGAAAAATCCTTCGATCGTAAGCCGTCTTCCTCCAGCATGTAGCCCATGTGATCAATCACAAAATCTATCTGCAGCGTTCGGAAAAAATCGGTCAGGTCTCGCACCACATAGCCAGGGGCATAAAACTGCAGATGCCAACCCAACGGATCCACACGTGCGGCCATCTGCTCGATATAGCTCTTTACCTCCGCCAAGGGTTCACGCGCACGCTTGAACAGGTCGAGCCTGACGGCTCTCACCCCGCGCCGATGGAAGACTTCCAGTTCTGCGTCGGTGATATCGGGTTCGATCATGACGACGCCACGGGCCCGATCGCCGACCTCGACAA
This sequence comes from uncultured Gammaproteobacteria bacterium, assembly GCA_963787695.1. Taxonomy (GTDB): domain Bacteria; phylum Pseudomonadota; class Gammaproteobacteria; order Steroidobacterales; family Steroidobacteraceae; genus Bog-1198. Next base: position 602,759 of record CAWBDX010000002.1, on the reverse strand, counting down.
GCGTGTCGACAAGGCAAGAATTGTCGCAGCCATAGAAGCTTGGCTGGACGATCACAAACCTCTCGATGCCAAGGCGAGGCATGAGATTACGATACTGCGCCAGTGTTCCATCGGGCAGCGTGTAGTGCGGCTTTTCGACATGCCGATATTTTAAGGCTGGCCCGAAGATGTGCACATGCACGTCCCAGGCACCGGCGGGTAGCGGAAAAGTGGGGTGAGAGATTGTCTCCAGTGGGCGCAATGGTAGCGAGAGTAATGGCTCGCCGCTCATCTGGATTCCTCTTTGCTTGGGATATGGCCTTGAGTCTGAGTGCGCCACTCTTGGATGAGTTGGTTCCATTGAGTCGCTCGCTGGCTCAGCCCGGCCGCCAGCACATCCGAATCAATGGCCGCGAATACCACCGGGGCGGCTCCGGCATTGAGCAGCTCCACGCATTGCGCGGGATCCGAACAGCCCCCGACGACCGCCAATTTTCCGCGGCCGTGCGCGGCGGCAATGACGCGCCTGCAGGCGTCGATCATGTCCGCATGGCGCAGGTCATCGACGTGCCCAAGATCCACCGACAAATCGTTCATCCCGACATGCAAAACGTCGACGCCGTCGATGGCGGCAATGGCGTCTGCGTTGAGGACGCCTTTCGCTGACTCGATCAGAATATGGACGCTTGTTGCGAGATCGGCGCAGCGCATCAGCTCAGCGGCAGACATGCGCCGGTACTTCGCCTGAGGTAGAAGCGCGATTTGGGAACGCTGACCGCGGGGAGGAAAGCGGGCCGCGTTGACGATATTCTGCGCCTCCTCAGCTGTCTCGATGCGAGGCGCGACGACGCCCGTCGCACCCCCATCCAACAGCCTGCCAATAGCACCGTACTCGCGTTCCGGAACCCGGGCCCACGCCTCCAACCCTAAGTCGGCCGCCGATGCAATGATCTGCGCTGCGCAATCGATCGACATGCTGCTGTGCTCCAAGTCGATCCATACCATTCCGAAGCCCGCTGTCTTCGCCATCCGCACGATCTCTGCCGTGCGCGCGTTGCGAATCCCGAGACTCAGCAGCGGTACGCCCTGTGCCAGTCTTTGCAACGCTGCATTTTCCCGACACGGTTCGCCCGCCTGCTGACTATGCACGGGTGAACTCCCGCATGGGATCAGGTGCCGGCATCCAAACGATTCAGAAACTCTACGATCAAGCTCATGACCTGATTTGTCGACCACAGCAGGCCGGATTGGGTATCGCCCATGAAGGCCAGGTCTCCGTGTGCGGCTCCGTCCACTACATAGCGATTGCTGCGAACGCCCGCAGTCAGCAACGCATCGTGCAGGATCAGTGTTTGACTGGGTGAGACCATTCTGTCCTGATTGCCGTGAAAGATTAGGAACGGCGGCGCTTTGGCGCGAATGTACCTGATCGGGTTCGCGGCCGCCGTGGCGATGCCACGGTCAAGGGTAGTCGCATCCGACGTTTTACCGATGTAATTAATGATCCCCTCGTTGCTGTAAATTGCATGCTGGGTTACGGCATCAAAATCAGCGGCGATCTTGGAAATGTCGGACGCACCGAAATCATCGATGACGCCCTGGACGTCGCTGCTCTGATTCAGATTGGCGCCCGCCACAAAGGCGCTGTTGTCATTCGTAACGCCGACCATGGCGGCGAGATAGCCGCCGGCGGATTCACCCCATATCGCGACAGTGCTGGCGTCGATTCCATATTGGCCGGCGTTTGCGCGCAGATATCGGATCGCCGCTTTGACGTCCTCGATGCCGTCGCGATAGTTCGCGCCGTCGCGCGTCGTGCGGTACTCGATGCTGGCTACCGCAAAGCCTGCCTCGGCCACATAGGTGCGCAGATTCAGGGCGCCCTCTTTGGCAGCCACTACGAATCCTCCGCCCGGAACGTACACCACGAGGGTCCGCTTGCGCGCGGGCTCCGGAATGAGTAGGTCCATCTTGAGGGGCTTCGATTTCCCATTCGGCAGAGTCGGGGACGCGTACATGACATTCTTGATGGTCCTGATCGGCGTTTTGCCGCAATGGATCTGATCGCTGCGCTCGGGATGTATGACGATACTGGTGCTCGCGTCGCTGGGCGTAATGCTCGCAGCGAGCGGCGGCTTCGGAAGTACTCCGATGCGAAAAAGCAAAGGCATCAAACCGAACATCGGGGTGAATTGGGGACAGGCACCGCGCGCTTCTGACTGCGGCGCCCCGGATCGCACAACAAGAAAAAGGCCGGCGCCGATTGCGCCAATGACGAGCGCCGTGATCAATGCAGTTCGTCGCTTCACCGCGTCATCTTACTGCCATTGGGCACTGAATTGGATGCCGTAGGTGCGTGGCGGCGCATATTGCGCGAGGCTCGCCAGGAAGTTACCCGCCATCGATGTGTACACGAGGGAGTTTGTTGCATTTCGGCACCACAAACTGATCGTGTAAGGTCCATTGTTCACGCGCCAATGGAGGGCGGCATTGACGTTGTCATACGCGGGCTGATGCAACTGGTTATCTGCCTCGCCGAACCAGCCGCTGTTGTGCAGGTATTGCCCATCGAACGTCCAATCCCCGATCGGTGTCGGCACCAGGTAATTCAAACCGACGTTCGCAGTCCATTCCGGCGTGTACGGCAATTGATTGCCGTCGGCCGAGGCAAAGAAGGGCGTGCTGCCGCCAGGGATAGGAGGATTGGGCACGTTGTATTGGACCGGAGGAGTATCCGACGTGAATCGAGCGTGGATATAACTTGCGCCGAGAGTCAGTTTGAGTGCATGGGTGACTTGCGCCGCCAAGTCGAGATCCGCGCCGTACGAAGTAGCCGGCGGCCCGTTGTAAAATTGTACTTGGTTACTGGTGGTCAACTTGGTCAACTGAATGCCCGAGTAGTCATAGTAGAATGCGGCGCCGTTCAGGCGCACTTTGTGGTCGAAGAGTTCGCTCTTGGCGCCCACCTCGTAGGCATTCAGAGTCTCGGGGTCAAAGGCCGCCAGACTTGGCTGAGTCGAATTGTAGCCACCACTCTTAAAGCCTAAATTCTTCGATGCGTAGATCAGGACGCCGTTGTCGAACTTATGATCGAGTCCAATGCGATAGGTTAGCTGAGAGAACCACGTGGTCGGTGAAGGGGTGAGAGGAGCGCCGGCGTAGCCCGGCGTAACGGACAGGGCTTTGTCCTCGTCCGTGTATCGCAGGCCGAGCGTCAAGTGACTGGCCGGCAGGAACTCGATGTGCGTCTCGCCGAATCCCGAATAGGAGTTTGTCTCCACTTCCGAGAAACTGTTCACCTGTTGCTCGAGGTCATAGAAATAATACAGGCCGCCCACCCAGGTGAGCCAAGGTACGGCGTAGTTGTCCGGCGACACCAGCTGAAACTCCTGCGAGATCTGCTTGTCGTGGATGAGCGCATTTACCGTCGGCAGCGGGACAATGACCGCGAATGGAGGAAACGGAACAGGTATCTGAATGGAGTTAGCCGGCGTCAGAGTGATATCAAATTGCACATCGAAGCTCTGCTGTCGATACGCACTGATGGAGACGAACTTACCCCAACTCATGAGATGATCGTACCGCGCGCTGATCCCTCCCGAATCCAAACTGTCCGAAGGGTCGAGAAAGGTGTTGATGTCATACGGATGCGGTATGGGCGTAGTCACGGGCGGATACTGCAAGACCGAGGGATAGGTCCCTCTCGGAATGTAATCCGGCGTGGCCGAACTGCCATAACGGCGCGCGAAGTCGAAGATCAGATGAACGGAATCCGTGTCACTGGGCGCCCATACCCACTTGGAGCGCAGAGCCAAGTCCAGATTCGTTTGGTATATATCAGAGCCTGTCTCGAGATTCTGGCCATAGCCCTCGCCTTGATGGCTGACGTGCATCGCTATGTCTGCAGCGAGGCCGGGGACCAGTCCGCCCGTGAGGTAGCCGTCGAACATCGTGGTTTGAAAATTGCCGTAGCTCACCCCCATGTTGCTGCTGAAACTTTCGGTTGGGTCGCGCGTCTCGACCAGTATCGCGCCACCGGTCGCATTGCGCCCAAAAAGCGTGCCTTGAGGGCCCTTTAGGGTCTCAATCTGCTGGACATTATTGAGCGACAGCAAGGCAGCGGAAGGCGAAGCGATATAAACGCCGTCGAGATACAGCGCCACGGAATTCTCGACGTTCGGAATGTCCGAACCGACGCCGCGGATGTGCGGGGAAAGCGATCCCTGAGTGGTGGTCATTTGCAGTCCAGGAGTCACGTCTGCGATGGCTGTGATGTTGGTCGCTGCCACTGACGCGAGCTGACTGCCTGATACTGTGGAAATCGCGATGGGCACGTTCTGCAGGTTCTCCGTGCGCTTCTGAGCGATAACGGTAATCTCCGTAAGCGTGCCTTGATCCTCATTTGGCGACGACGCGGTATCAGCCGCAGCCGCGACCGCTCCAGCCCAAGAACAAAGGCCAATTATCGCCACCAACTCATATATTGCCTTCATATCCCTCCGTCACTGGCAACTGTTCGTAACACTTAGATATGGTGCAGCGATAAGCAACTTGTCGTGCTCGCACAAACGACCGCCAGTGTGCCGCGAACGTGACAGCCTTTACCCCTGCGACAATCAGCGTACGTGTTGGGCAATTCGTTCGCCAATACGCATTAGTTGCGTCCGACGATAGGAACTTCGTATAAGCGATTGCTCTTTTACAAAGCGAATTGGACGAATTGCGCCGCGGGTAGATGAGACGAGTTACCCGGACTTGTACTCTACTTGGGACGCCGCCCTGAACGCTCACGCGCAGACACTTTCTTTTTGGCCTTCGTCTTTGTGGGCTTGGTTCGAGGTGCCGCTATTGGCTGCCCTCGCGTTGAGGCGGCTATGAACCAGGCGTCGAGCCCGAATCCGAGACCGCTTGCAGGTTTGCTCTCGCCGAACACTTCAGCGGCCTCCAACGCCACGGCTCCATGAAGGAACGCCCAAAGCGCGACAGACGCCTGCGCAGCTAGGCCCGACCCGGCAATTCGTTGTACCTGTTCAACGGTGAATGCCCAGAGGCTTTGGTGCCGGATCGCATCGTGCTGCGGCACGTGGGGACTCATCATCACGTCGTAAAGATAACGGTTGTCCTTCGCGAACTTTATGTAGGCAGCTGACATCTCGCGGATTGCGGTAACCCGCTCGCGCCCGTCTGCTGCTTTCCTCAGCGCCAATTCCATTTGCCGGGCAGCTTCGCTTGCTAGCGCAGCTTCCAGTGCTGAACGATCGGAAAAGTAACGGTAGATTGCATTGGGCGCGAGATCGAGGGAGGCCGCGAGATTGCGTAACGACAAGTCGCGGATTCCCACGTGCGCTAGCTGCTTCACCGCGGCCGAAAGGATGGTCTGGCGGTCTGTTTTCGACGGATAAGGCATGCGAATACTGTACACCTTGACACATGTAACAGCGAAGGTATACGGTGTGCATGTTGAAGGTGGACAGTGATCATCTTAGGAGAAATGCGATGGCGAACAACAAAGATGTGGTGGTCACCGGAGTGTCCACCGGAATCGGTTGGGGAACCACAAAGGTGCTCGTTTCAAAGGGATTTCGCGTGTTCGGTTCTATACGCAAACAGGCTGACGCTGATCGTTTGCGAACGGAGTTCGGTAGCGGCTTCGTGCCTCTTATGATGGACATTACGGACGCCGACGCTGTACATCAGGCTGCCCAGAAGGTCGGCTCAATGATCGGTGACAGGAATCTGATGGGCCTGGTGAACAATGCAGGAATTGTGGTGAGTGGGCCACTGCTATATCTGAGGCCCAGCGAGTACAGGCGGCAGTTAGATGTCAACATGGTTTCTCCCCTTGTCGTAATCCAAGCCTTCGCGCCTCTTTTGGGAACAGATAAGAAGCGGCAGGGTCCCCCGGGGCGCATCGTAAATATCACCTCTAGCGGTGCGAAAGTTCCTATTCCGCTTCTCGGTGCGTATAGCGCCTCCAAATCTGGTCTTGAAGGAATGTCGGACGTGCTGCGGTTGGAACTAATGCTATTTGGCATCGACCTTGTGATGATCGAGCCGGGTTTCGTGAACACGACGATGTACGACAAGGGGGAACAAGAGGATCTGAGTGAGTTTAAACGAACCGAGTATTGGAACGCGGTACAGAACTTTCAGAAGTTCATCGTCGCCGAAGGACGCAAGGGTTTCTCCCCTGAACGTCTGGGCGAAGCCGTCCATCTCGCACTCCGCACGGCAAAACCGAAGGCACGTTACGCGGTCATTAAGCAGCGTTTCAAGAACTGGACTTTACCCAGACTTCTTCCCGCGAGGATGCTCGACTCCGTGGTTGCTAAGCAACTAGGATTCATAAAGCCGTAGGTAGGTCAGACACTGACTGAGCGGTCGCCAGGCTGAGGGATTCGAATAACCGCTATAACCAACTGCTTCGTAAGCGTTTATAAAGATCGATGAGACGAGTTACCCCGAATTGTTACCCCGCGCGAGGACTAGAAATTATTCGACGGTGTTGGACGCCCGTGGACTCCAGGCCAAAGTCAGGCACTTCATTTCGGCGAGGTGTTCCGCGCAATACGCAGAGTTTCTAATTTCCGTTTGGTCTCGATACTCCCCAAAAATACTCTTTCTAAAAGGTAGCGGCCCCGGACGCTGTCGATGTGTCCTCAACGTACGTCTATTGTTTCCGCGTGTTCCAGGCCAACAGCAGGGCGCAAATGCTGCCGAGAATCACAACGGGCAGGAGGTCCAGCAACAACTGCGACGGGCCATGGCCCGCGGATTTCAAAAAGCCGCCCAACTTAGGTCCCACAATAGATCCGATTCGTCCGACCGCCACGGCCGTGCCCACGCCGACCCCGCGAATGCTGGTGGGATACGAGACCGGCGCCATTGCATAGAGAAATGCTTGCGCGGCGATGACGGAGCAGCCGAGGAAGAACACTGTCACGGAAATTATTTCAATTTCGGCAGGCGCCTTGGCAAGGATCACCAGCAGCACCGGCAAAGCGACAAAGGTGATGACAATGCCTGCATTGCGCAGTCGCCCACCCAGTAGGTAGCCGATGAAAAGGGCAGCGAGCCCGCCGCCGATATTGAAACCAATTTGCGCCGCGGCGGCTTGCAATCGAGTTAGCCCGTCGGTCACCAGCAAGGTCGGCAGCCAATTCAAAAGCAAATAGAGCATCAGCAAACCTAGGAAAAAACTCAGCCACAAGAGCACGGTGCGCAGCGCGCGCCCCTGCGCGAATATCGCGGCGAAACTTCCGGCCTTGGGGGTGCCCTCGGCGTGCGCCTCGCGCCTGAATGTCAGCGACTCGCTCATGCCAAAGGCCATCAGCGGCGCAAGCAACAATGGCAGCACGCCGCCGACGATGAATATCAAGCGCCATTGCGATGCGCTAACCGTCAAGCTGATCAGACTGACGAAGGCGCCGCCGAACGGCGTTGCCGCGTAAACCATGGCGACCCGCGCACTTTGTTGCTTGAGACCGCTGCTTTCGGATACCAGCGCGATCAGCATCGGCAAAGCGCCTCCCAGGCCAAGGCCGGTCAACAATCGCGCCCAGCTCAGGGATTGAACGTCAGAAGCCATTGCCGTCAGAAGGGAGAAGAGTCCGAACAGTCCCACCGAGACCACCAATACCTTTTTGCGGCCAATGCTGTCGGCGATACGTCCACCGACGAGCGCGCCGAAAAACAGGCCTAATGTGCTGGCGCTGAAGAAAGAGCCGAATTGATCCGGTGATGGCTTAAATTCTGCGCCGATCCCCGCCGCCGCCACTCCGGCGGCCTGCAAGTCCATGCCCTCGCACAACGCGGCGCACAAGCAAAAAATCACGGTGTTGCGCGCGGACGTTAGTTTCCCAGAATTGACGTTCAAACATCCCCCAATTGATCAATGGCCGACCGCACTGTTGCGCATATTGGGTAGCTAATGATAATTGCGCAACCAGTTGACTCACCGGACTCGCCGGCGCGGCGCAAGGTTTTGCGCGGCTCCGCCGCAACCCTCGTGGCCATGGCTGCCGCGGGCGCCTACGCGGGAGCGGGCGGTGCGGCACAAGCGGCCGTGCGCACGGCGCGCGATGTTTGGGGACGATGACACATCGTGTCCAGATCCGGACGCGCACTAACCACCATCACGCGGGTCCTCCTTCGACTGTTATCCACAGGCGCTGTGACAGGAAAGGGGTCGTTTGGAAAAGAAAGACAGCGATGGAATTTTTACGCGAGGTTTGCCGCCATTGACCGCCACCACCCGCAGGAGCTTTCCGCAGGGCTTCATCTGAGGCGCGGCCACCGCCGGTCACCAGGTGGAAGGCAACGACACCAACAGCGACACGTGGTTTCTCGAACAGCTGCAACCCACGCTGTTCGTGGAACCCGTCGGCGATGCCAACAACAGCCTGGAGCTGTGGCAGGACGATCTCGACATCGTGCGTTCGCTCAACCTCAATGCATTTCGCTTCTCGCTCGAGTGGTCGCGAATCGAGCCCGAGCCGGGCCAGTTCTCCTTGGCGATGCTCGATCATTACCTGCGCATCATCGATGGCTGCCGGTCGCGCGGGTTGCAGCCGCTGGTCACCTTCAATCACCTCACCGCGCCGCGTTGGTTCGCGGCCCGCGGCGGCTGGACGAATTCGGAATCGCCGGCGCTATTCGAGCGCTTCTGCGAGCGCGCGGCGCGACACCTGGCGCGCCCGATCGGCTGCGCCACTACCCTGAATGAGCCAAATCTGTTGCGGCTGCTCGCTTGGCTGGACTTGCCCCCCGCCATGATGGAGCGGCAGCGCGCCATGCTGGATGCGGCGGCGCGCACGCTCAGCGTCGCGAAGTTCACAGCCGCCAATGCCGCCAATCCTGATGACCTGGACGCCATTCAGAAGAATCTGCTTGCAGGACACCGGCGCGGCCGGCAGGCGATCAAAGCGGCACGGTCCGATCTGCCCGTGGGCGTCAGCCTGGCCGTTATCGATGATCAGGCCGTGGGTGAGCACAGCCGCCGCGATGAGAAGCGCGCGCAAGTTTATGGCGCATGGTTGGAGGCTGTGAAGGGCGACGACTTCGTCGGGGTGCAGAACTACGAGCGCTCGCTCATCGGTGAGCATGGTGCCTTGCCGCCTCCGCAGAGTGCGCCTCGCGATGGTATGGGCCGGGAGATCTATCCGGCTTCGCTGGCCAACGCGGTGCGCTACGTGCACGAGCAGACCGGGCGTCCGATTCTAATTACCGAGCACGGGCTCTGCACCGACGACGATGCGCAACGCGCTGCCTTCATTCCGGCCGCGCTCGCGCCGCTCGCCGATGCGATGGCCGGCGGCGTGCCGGTGCTAGGCTACGTGCACTGGACGCTGCTGGACAACTTCGAGTGGATATTCGGCTACAAGCCGCACTACGGGCTATGCTCGGTGGATCGGCAATCTTTCAAACGGACGATCAAGCCGAGTGCACGTGTGCTCGCGGCAATCGCTCGCGCAAACGCAGTGGGGTGAGGAGATCATGACGATACTCAATCGAAGAACGCTGCTCAAGGCCGGTCTTTGCCTGGGAGTGGCGACGCTCGCACCGCGCATCGGAATTGGCGCTGATGCAACCTCGACGGCGGCGCCGGCAGCAGGCGCAGGCTCGGCGAACCAGCCCGCAGCATCGATCGACCCGCTCGCGGCAGTGGCGCCGGAGTTGAGGCCGCCACTGCAGGAGATGCTCAGGCGGCCGGTACCGGATATAAACGCCGGGAATCTCGCGGCCCGACGCGCGATGAAATTCGCGCCCCCGCAAAAGCCTGCTGAAACCCCGGGCTTCGAACGGCGCTTGATACCCGGTTCCAAGGCAGCTCCCGAGGTACCCGTGTACATCATCAATGCGCAGCCGCATGGCTCGAAGAAGCCGGTGCTGCTGCACATTCATGGGGGAGGCTTCATTTTGGGTGATGCCGAGTCGCAGATACCGCGTCTGCAAATGGTGGCCCGCGATCAGGACTGCGTCGTCGTGACGGTGGACTACCGCTTGGCACCGGAAGTGGCATTCCCCGGTTCCCTGGAGGACAACTACGCGGCATTGCGCTGGCTCCACGGCGCTGCGCAGGAGTTGGGTGTGGATCCTGACAGGATCGCCGTGATGGGAGAAAGCGCAGGCGGCGGTCATGCGGCAATGCTGGCGATAGCGGCGCGCGATCGAGGCGAATTCCCGCTGGCGGCGCAAATTCTCATCTACCCGATGCTTGATGACCGCACCGGTTCAAGCCGCGCGGTGCCGGCCCACATCGGCCAGTTCATTTGGACGCGCGGGTCGAACCGCTTTGGGTGGAGTTCGCTTCTCGGTGCACCCGCCGGCTCGCCGCGCGCGCCCGCAGGCTCCGTCCCGGCGCGCACGGCCAGCCTGGCGGGTTTGCCGCCGACGTTCATCGGTGTCGGCTCGATCGATCTTTTCGTTGAGGAAGACATGCAGTACGCGCAACGCCTGGTAGCAGCAGGGGTGCCGACGGAGCTGTTGGTCATACCCGGCGGTTACCATGCATTCGATCTCATCGTCCCGACCGCTCCGCAGTCGCGGTTTTTCCTGGAGGCCTGGAGCGGTGCGCTGCGCCGCGCCTTTTCTGCCGATAAGACCGGCCACGCTTAGAAAGTGTCTGGTACGCCACATAACGCCGCCACGTCGGCGATCGCCCGCCTCGCGGCCCTTCTTGCCGGTTCGGCGCGAACCGTCGTCTTCACCGGCGCCGGCATCTCGACTGAATCCGGCATTCCAGATTTCCGTAGCCCGAGTGGCGTCTGGAGCCGGATGAAACCGATCGGCTTCGACGCATTCATGCACAACGAAGACGCGCGGCGCGAGGCTTGGCAGCGCACCTTTTCCGGGACGGCCGGCTGGGTCGGTGCCAAACCGAATGAGGGTCATTTTGCCATTGCTCGGCTGGTCGACACCGGCAAGGTCGGCCATGTGATCACGCAGAATGTGGACAATCTGCACCAGGATGCGGGCGTGCCCGCGCATCAGGTGATCGAGCTTCATGGCAATGCCGGCTATGCCACGTGCCTGATCTGCGGGCTGCGACACGAGCTGGCGGACTTGCGCGACTCGTTTCTAAAGCAAGACACACTGCCAGCCTGCCGAGCGTGCGGCGGCATCGTCAAGTCGGCGACAATCTCGTTCGGACAGCCGATGCCCGTCGAAGCGATGCGCCGTGCCGACGCCGCTTCGCGTGAGTGCGACCTGTTCATCGTGCTCGGCTCATCTCTGGTGGTCTATCCCGCTGCGTCATTACCGATGGTCGCAAAGGCGAACGGCGCCGCGCTCGCGATTATCAACCGCGAGCCGACCGACATGGACGGCAGGGCGGATGTCGTCCTCCACGCTGAAATCGGCGCCGTGCTGCGAGAAATAGTGCCCTGGTAAGGGACGCTCGAGTGCCCGTGTAGAAAGCGCTGGTTCGTTGACCACGGCCTCGACCCGGCCATGACCCGGTTGAGTTGAAGATCGCTAAGCCGATTTGACCGCGTGTCGGAGTTCGATTCTGTCCCGGGCCACCTTCACAATCGAAGCAACTGCTAGAGGCTCGTTGATGACCCCTGTGAATGAAACGGGCCGCTGCATGTGTCAGCGGCCCGCTTAGTCGATCCTGCGCTACTCGTCATCCCTGCCGCCATTGTCCCACTCACCGTGTGTGCGCCGCAGTATGTGCTGGTACACATAGGCGCCCACCTCTCGCCCTTGCTCAGCGCCTGCTTCCTGATCGAATCGGAAATGGATTCCTCCGTAGACACGCGCGTCGCTGATGTCGTCGGTGATCTGTTCGAAGGTCTCATATTGCAGGATCACTCCCGCAACCGCCGGGTTGCTCAAGGTGATGGAATGGCGGCGCGGCCCATAGAGTCGCTCGAGTACCTTGCGAGCTGCATTACTCAAGCTGCCGTGTGCCGACCCATAGCTCGGGAAGCATGGTGTGACGATATATGGCATCCAGGTCGTGTCGCCGCTTGCGTGGATCGCCGTTTCCGGCCGCCAGAAGTCATAAAAATACTTCGTCTCGAACACCGACGCGGACGCGTCGATGATGGCGACGTCCATCAGTGCCAACGCGCGCGCGTTTTCCGACATCGAACGCCCCTGCTCAACGGCTACCTGTGCAGCGGCCGAGTTCCATACTGGCACGGGGGCTGTCGCTGCGTAGAATCGAGCCACATCGGCGCGATCCTGGGGTCGGAACGCGCTGTCGATACTGCCGACGCGCATGACTTCGTTGTAGCCGCGCTCATAGCGCTGGCTCGTGAGCGCCGGCGGCGGCGCGGAGCGAAACTGATCGGCGCGCTCGATCGCGAACGGGCGCAGATTGCGCCACTGCAGCAGGATACCGCCGGCGGGCGGACAGCTCGGGGTCAGTTGCCACGCACCCGGAGTGGAGGATGTGGGCGAGTAGAACTCGGGAGGTGCCGAGCCATCGCCGGTGCGCAGGGCAATGAGCGCGGCCGCTGCCGCTTCACCCACTGCAATCCCTTCCAGCTTTGAACTTCCGTCGGGGATGGCGGCAAGCGACGCGGCATATGCGGCATCCAGAGTCGATGCGTCGCCGGGAAAATAATTCCCGAGCACGGCGTGTGCTGCCGCGACCGCGGCGGCATCTGGTGACGCTCCGGACGGCGCGGTGATCGTGCCGAGGTAGGGCTCGAATTCCTTGTCAATCGCGTTTACCGCTTCAAACACGGCCAGCTGGGTAATTGCCGCGAACCGCGCCTGAAAGAATGGGTTCTGAGTGGCCGTCGTGGTGAGCATGATCGAGTTCCAGTCGAGCACGGCATCGCTTGCCGATGCGGTCCGCGAGTTTGCAGTGCCCAGCATCACGACGAGCGCGATGAGTACGAGATGCGCCAGCCGGAGTGTCGCCGATGGGTTTGCTCCGACTCGGCCGGCACCGGCTCGTGCAGCTCCAATCGGGCAAGGGATTGGCGTGACCAAGTGTTTGATTTTGGCGAGACCATTCTGATTAGACGGGCACCCCAACTCGTCGCGGCTGTCTGCAGATTTTTTATGCGTCCCATTCGTTTTCATACATCCTCCAATCAGGAATTAGTGTTTGACCGTGGGCGTGGTACCGGGTGCATCGCGCCGGGAACAACCCGACCAGCACGTCATGGCCAGCCTTCGCGGTCATCCGATCTGGCATTCGTTCATCAAAACGGGGCAACCTTGTTGCATGGGCGCCGCAAGTTCAATCTTCCGCGAATACTCCGTTCATCATTTATTTATATCCAGCTAAATCCCTGATTCTTTAGGGCGAGGGTGCATTGGCTAACTTGCTTGTACAGTTCTTGGACGAGCGTTTTTTGCGTAACACAGGGTCATCTGACGACCCACCATGCAAGCACCGGTCCGCTTACCGATATTGTTCACTTCGGCATATTTCAGCTCGACCTAAAAGCGCGCGAATTGCATAAGGCAGGCGTAAAGGTCAAGTTGCAGCTTGGGCGCGCGCCGCTGGTGGCAATGACGTGATCTAAGACGTCGAAGCACGCGCGGCACCCTATTCGATATCTGGCCCTAAAAGGCAACAATGTGGTTCCCGAGAGCGGTCGTGCGTGACTGACAGAAACGGCTCGGTAGTTCGCATTCGCGCTGGCTTGTAGCACCACAGGCGCTTCCTGGGCCGGGAGCTGTCGTTTCCGCGAAAGCGTCCTATCGGGTACTGGTCTTAGGCAGTCCGAGTGCGCAGCCGGCCCTCGTAATCGCGCTTTCCGAGCGGCACACCCCGCGTGCGTAGGATGTCGTATGCGGTGACGGCGTGGAAATAGAAGTTGGGCAGCGAAAACGAAAGAATGAGGGTCTCCGACGTGAAGGTTAGCCTCCGCGGGCCGATCTGAAGGTCTAGGTGCTTGCCCGCCCAGCTGTTGACCTCGTCGGGGGTGAACGCCTCCAGCGCCGTTTCCGCCTTGCCGATCATGGCCTGCAGGTCGGCGAAAGGAACTGGTCCGACCAGCGCGGGCGGCGCGAACACGCCGGTCTTCACGGCTTCCAGCCCCCACACTGAATGATGCCACGCTGCTTCGATCTGAAAATGAAAGGGCGCCATATCGTCGAAGAGCCGGGCGTGCACGAAGTCGTCCGGGTCTGCGTGGATCTCGCTGGAGTGCCTGGCCGCGCGGTCGAGGAAACCCCCGACAGCCTTCACGGTCTGCAGGAAGGTCGGCACGCTGAGGTCGTAGAGTGATGTCGTCATCGGCTTCCCCTTAGCTCAAACTGGCCTCCGTTGGTGCCGGGCGAACCCTGCGCTGTCGCGGAGGACAAAGCCCAATATACCCGACACCGACTCCCGCTTTGCCCATGTACCGTCTGTTCCCGGGAAGCGCCAATATCGAGAACGGTCGACACTGACCTAGTCTGCGTTCCAGGCATAGAAGACACAGCATCCCATGTCTCTGCGTTAGCGGCCGTTCAAAAGCATGGATTCCTGTCGTAAGCTCTCTCTACACTCATGGGAGAATCTCGGTGCCGCGTGCCTTCCGACACGGCGAGTCTGTCCGGAATGCCATCACAATGCCTCTCCTCGTTACAAGCGCAGCAGGTGTCAATGGCGACGGATATGGAGCGCTTCTTGCGTTCGATCGCAACGGCAGGCCGCTCGGTGCCTTCAGCAATGACGCGCGTATCGCCGATCCGCGTGGGCTCGCCGTCGATCAAAAGAAAGAACTGCTTTTTCTCAACAGCGGCAGCGATCGAGTCCTGGCGCTCGATCGGCACGGGACAGTCGTACGGGACACCGGACCCATCCCGAAATTTAAACCCGGGCGGGGGTATTTTCGGACCGGATGGGCGCTATTACGTCGGATTGCGCAGCGCCCGCACGATTATGGCCTTCTCTGCTACGCTGGAAGACGCTGGAGAGCGCTTTCTGCCACCAGGGATCGTGCCGTTTCCTCGCGGGTTTGCATTCAGCGGCGACGGCGCACTCTTGCTCTCCTCTGGCATCGGCCCCAATGGCGAAGGCGACAACACCACTGTTGCGATTGCCCAGGGTCAAAATCTCAAGCCGTCGCGACTGGTCTTTGATCCTGAGCTGAGCCCGCTCGACCTTGCGGTGGCGCCCAATGGCAACATCGTAGTCTCCAGCGAGCGCCCGTTCGGTTTGACGGATGCGGTAACCAGCGTTCGTGAGTACGGCGCAGCGGATGGCCAGCTCGTTCGTGTGTTCCCAGCCGGTGGATCGGCCGAGTTCCGCAGACCCCGCGGTCTGCGCTTTGGTCCCGACGGGATTCTCTACTGCGTCGCCCGGGACGAAGTCATGGCCTTCGATTTCGCGGGGGGTCGATGCCTCGGCGCCGTTGTGCGATACCCACGGCTGAACGGGCAAGCATTAGTGTTTTTCCCTTGACGCTTGTATATAAACGGCGTTAATACTTGAGGAGGGACTCCCTGTACTGCTGCCCATAGTGATCAGCGGTTAGGTGCCGCAAAGCCGGTGGACCAATGCGCCTAAGCACCTGGCGGCGGCGCTTCGAGAAACGCGGCTAACTCACCGAGGCGCGAACCGGTACGTTTTTAGGCGCGTCAGTTTGTATTCACTCAAAAGATTAACAACCACTAACGGGTTCGCGTCATCTCAATAAGCGATTCTTCGACACCCCTAAGGTTTTTCGATCTTGCGTTCATGATTCTCTCAAGCCATACGCCGTCTGCCGCAAGTCTTATGACACGAAGCTCGATTCTCGAATCAGTCTTCGAATGTCTCTTTAGGCGTTCGTTCAGCCAGGTATCCCACACCCTCCCTATCTGATCTTTGGAGGCCAACAGACTCAAGAGCGCGCCCCAAACTTTACGTTCAGGTGCACCTTCGGTGAATGCGGCCCTAATGTATGCACGAGTAAAGCATCCGTCGGAACTCTCTTCCTCCGTCATCAGTCGGTCAAACTGCTCGTCCAATCTGGCCAATAGCATCTGCATCAGTTCCCTCACCAACGTCTCTTTGCTATCGAAGTGATGAAAGAAAGCCCCCTTGGTAACGTCCGCCAATTCGCTCACTCGGTTGACGGTGACATCAGCCATGCCGTTGGTCGCAGCGAGTTCGAAGGCGGCATTTAAGAGGGATTCTCTAACGAAGAGAGGGTCCTTCTTTTTCATGTACGCGTTTTTAACTTTAGTCGCCTTCATTTTCGAAAGTCTCCTCGACGCCTCGAAATTGTATTCCTTTGGGTGAGCCAGTGGCACAAATAAAAGGGTTGCATTAAAAGATACCAAGTGGTATCTTTAATACGAAGGCCCTTCAGAACGAACCGCAACGCTGCTGTATCAGTGTTGCTTCATTCCATTCGGGGCTCAAAAGTCGCGGCGAGATCGTCGTTTTTAAAGATCGTTAAAGCTCCCGAAGTGCTAGGGCAATTTTAAAGAATAACCTGTGAGGTGAAATCATGACCCGTTTGGGACTGAGCGAGATGAAGACTGCCGTTGACTCAGAATTAGCAGTGGCTCACGTTGTTCTTAAGGTGGCTAACCTTAACAACAGTTGCCAATTTTACTCGAATCTCGGCATTCCTCCATTTGCTATCGACGAAGAGAGCGCAATTATTGAACTACGTGGAGGCACTCATCTTATATTGTTATCAGTTGATCAGCAGGCTGGAGAAGGCGTAGCGCAGAGTTTGACAGGACAATTCCATAAGAGATTTTCTGAGCAATTCGACCTCATGATTGAAGGCAAAGGCCTAGATGAATTGAAAAAATATCGGTTGGAGCTAGTCAGTCGGGGAATCGCAGCAGGAGAGATCCCTGATGAAACATTTTATGGACATTATCTTTTTTGCATAAAGGACCCCGATGGGAACGGTATAACGATTTACACTAGTCACGCAATTTAGTGATGTTGTATCGCTAGAAAACGCACTCCCGCGACGGGCAGATAAGGGACCCCTTACGCGCCTCGCGGCGATGACTGATTCCAGGGAAGCCATTTAGATTGATTGTCAGCGTGGTTACCCTTGCTCTCTCCTACGGCATGACGGCGCGTGAGTTCAGCGACAACCGCGCGTCCGCGTCACCCGATTCACAACGGCGGAGTCTTAACATGCCGACGGAGGAAAGATGCGCGCAAGAGAAGGCGATGAAGCCGGCGTAAAGTGCCATGTGGATAAAATCAACGTAATCGGCGCGGTCCAACGCTGGTGCTGACTCCAGAAGCAGGTCCGGTCTTGCCAAAATGATTTTCTGCGTGCTCCAACCATTTCTACCTATCTCGGAACTAACTCCTATCTATTTTCAGTAGTGACAGCACAAATGCACCACGCGTTTGCCGGCAACACAGACTCTCTGATCGCCCGGGCGACTATCAATGTGACAACACTCTTGAAGGTGCTCGCGCTGCTCGCCATGGTACTAGCTGCCTGCGCTGTTTCGAGCGGCGCCGTACACGCCGCCGATTCCCCTGAGCTTGAGCGTATGGCCCACCAGCTTGCTCATACCACTTGCGCATACTGTCACGGGGTCAGTGGCAACAGCATTTCGCCGATGTTTCCGAATCTTTCCGCGCAGACCGCCCCCTACCTGCAAGCCCAATTGCGCGCGTTTCGAGATCAATCGAGAGCTGACCCGGACGCGCAATCGTACATGTGGGGCATGGCATCGCAGCTTAGCGATGCGACGATCGACGCCATCTCGAACTATTATGCCGCGCAATCAGCACCGGGGACCAAGTCCGGGAATGAAAAGCTCTTAGGCCGTGGCAAGGAGATCTTTGAAGAAGGCATCGCTACGCAGGGTGTGCCGGCTTGCGCGACCTGCCACGGCCCGCAGGCACGCGGCAACGACATTTTCCCGCGGCTCGCCGGGCAGCACGCCGACTATTTGGTAAAGCAGGTGCTCGTTATTCAGCGCGATCTGCGCGTCTCGCCGGTTATGCACGACGTAATCAAGAACCTTTCGCAGGATCAGATGCGCGCTGTCGCAACATACCTCGAATCCTTGAGCCCCTAAGCCGTGAGCTCGATGCAAAACGACGCGTAAATTGCGTATAGATAAAATCTATTGATGTCTTAGAAATATTCAATTGGAATTGGACACGCTGGAGCTAACACTGGGCACGAATTGGCGTGCATCAGCGTCGCGAGCGTGATCGGTCCGCGAGCTGACTGGCAGCCATCGGCTCGCTGCCGGCAGCATCGCCGTGAGCGTATCGTCGCGACGCGAGAAGTGATGAAAAAGGGCGGCTGACACATGAACCACAATGAGGCCGAGTAAGGCGAAGCCAACTGACTTATGTACGATCAATAGCTGCTGAGCCAGTAGTCGATTCTTTCCGATCAGGGCTGGCAGTTGACCGATGAAGAATAGGTACACGTGATCGCCATTGGCGCTCGTTTGAAGAAATCCCAAAATCGGCTGCGCGAGGAGCAGTGCGTAGAGGCTATATTCGCCGGCCATCGCCGCGACTCGCATTGTCTGGGACTTGTCGCTCGGCCAATCAGGGTATCTGGCAATGTGACGCCAGACCAATCGGACCATTGTTAGGACCCAGACGCTCAAACCGACAGATCGATGAAGTTGCAGAAAAGCTGTATGGGAAGCCCGGGACGTGGCGAGATCGATGGAAAATGCCAGTGCGAAGACCAACAGCATGAGGCCTGCGGTCAGCCAGTGCATCATTCGCGTGGTCCTATCAAAGACCCGTAGTTTGGTATTGCTTTCTGTGCGCATCGATTTGCCCGCTATTGGCGCCCTCACGCGGGCTTGCACGTAGAGGACTTCTGAAGCGCCACGTTTATTCCAACGGATGCGATGGGTCGTACGCGGGAGTAGTGCAAAACTGTCGAGAGTCCTCGAGTTCTGCCCATGTTCCTCACCTTCAGTGCAGTGCGGGCGCCAGTCACCGCTTACCGCTATCGGGGAGCGAGACGTCAGAATCAACGGTTCTTGCAATCTTGGCACATCGAAACAATGTCGCCAGCAGGGCTATAGCTGCAATGGAGGTTGGTAGCGGGAAGCGCCAAAGCAACCATACCATCGTGATGGAAGACAGCATCAAGACTGCCAACAGTATCGTGATCCGGATTCTGGTTGAATCCGTTAGCTCAGACCTTCGCCGAAATTCAATCGCCTCATCCCGCCGATTCCGCGTAGCCTGCGAGCGCCGGCAAATATCGGCGTAATTTCTCGCGCGCATGGAACATACGGGCCTTGACGGTGCCAACCGGCGAGTTGGTTATCGCGGCGATCTCTTCCATGGAATACCCCATGCGATATGCGAGTTCCAAAGTGAGGCGTTGTTCGATCGGTAGGTAATTCAAGCCGTGAGTCAACCAGTCCTGAACTTCGGTTTCAAGGCATGGGTCGATCGTTTGCTGCGGACAGTCATCTAAAGTTTGCGCCGCATTGTGGTACTTGTGCCGGCGCAGCGAATTTAGGGCCGTGCGGTAAGCAATCCCAAAAATCCAGGTGGACACTCGCGATGCGCTACAAAAATTCTTTGCGCCTTGCCAAACCGCGATAAACGTATCGTTGATTATCTCCTCAGCATTCTCGCAGCGAGGGGTGAATCGGGAGACAAAGTGCCCCAACCGACGATGATACTTGAGATATAGGGTTTCGAGAGCCAAGGAATCCCCAGTCGCAACCGCAGCCAATAGGTCGTTATCGCTTTGCGTCGCCGAGCTTATTGCCTGTGATGTCATCTGATACCGTCGAGCCACGCTTGGACTGTTTAAACCACCGCTTGATGATCCATTCGAAAATCGCTTGGATCTGTGCCGAATTCCAGAACTGCGGTCGCACCCGCAATGACGGTGCCCAATTTCGATCTGCCGATCATCGAATTCACTGCACTACGATCGTTCCAACCATCCGCGGATGGATCGAACACGCAAAGTGATATGTGCCGGGCTCGGTGAACTTGAACGAGAATGTATCCTTCGTATCCAGGGCGCCCGAGCGGAACATCTGCGTGTTGCTCACCACGGTATGTGGTTCATCGTCCATGTTCACCCAGGTCACAGTCGAACCTGCCTTTACCGTCAATGACATCGGCATGAACATGAAGTCTTTGACCACGATCTTAGGGGGGTCTGCGGTTTCTGCCGCCGCAGCGATCGAGCTCCCCATTCCCCCCAAGATCGCGACACTGAGGGCTGCGATCAATAATCGAGTTGGTCCTGTCACCACGTGAATATCCTCCTTCGTTAACCTTCGCGGCTTGCTTAAGCAAGCGCCGTGTCATTGAGGGTCAGTGCATTTGGATGTTTCACGACCGAGACGCTGGTGATCCCGAGCATCGAGGCCAGTTGGTCCGACGGCACCTTGAGCGGACCGGGTCCCGAGCCCACACCGGCGACCGGCTGCGGATAGGAGGTCGAGCGCGCCGTATGGAAAGTCATATTGCCTTCGACTTTCTGCACGATCTGATGTATGTGGCCGTTCAATACCGTCACTGAGCCGAAGCGACGCAACGGATTCATGAGCTGGTCCGCATCACCCGTACCCCAACCCCAAGGTTCATAGATGGTCCACAGCGGCATGTGGGCAAAGACCACGATGGGCGTACTGGATGAACGGTGTTTTAGGTCGGCGACGACCCACTCGAGCTGATCAGCGCCCAAGGTGCCAAGGCCGCCCGGTTTGAACTGCAATACATTGATGAGTCCAATGAAATGCACGCCGGCGTGATCGAAGCTGTAATACCCCTTGTTGTCCGAAGCCTTGCCGAAGCGGCTAAAGTATTCCGTGACGGTGGCATCGGAGGTGTCGTGCTCGCCTGGCACGGTGTGCATTTCGGTGGTGCGCAATCGGGAGAACAGCTGCTGCGCGAGATCGAATTCTGCCGGCTTTGACAGATGCGTAATGTCGCCCGTATGAATTATCAGCGCGGGCTGCTCATCCATTCCGTTAACGATGTCGATGGTCTGCGTCAGGCTGCCGGCGACGTCCGGATTGGCTTCCTTGTTAAAGCCGATGTGCGTATCGCTGATCTGTACGAACAGCGGTTTGCCCAACTTGGCGGCAGATTGTTTGTCGCTGGCCGCCATCGCCAGATCGATTGGCGTGAACACCCCGCCCGACAAAGCAAACAGGGTTCCGGCCCCACCGAAGGCCATGCACTTCAGGGCGTTGCGCCGGGATAGCAACGATTGATCATCCGACATGTCCATCTCCTTGAGGTTAAGGTTCAAGAGACAAGACTTCGGACCAGACCAATTTATTCCCTTTATCCTCGAAAATCGTGGGCGCTCAAATTTTGCAGCAACTTCACCAGGCCCAGAAGCTCATCCCAGGCTGTATCCGAAACGGCGCAATACACGAGATTCCCCGTCTTCCAGAAGGCCAAATGATAGCCATCGCGCGTGGTGTCCTTCGGCAACGCGCCATTGGGCCAAGAAAATACGTTGATGACGTGGGCGCCATGTTGGTAGACCACCACCGCCGTGCGTCGATGATCGAAATAATCCGCACGACCGCCAATCAGCTTATAGCCTTCGTCGTCGAAGTCCGCGACCACTGGCGATACATCGGCATGACCCGAAAACCACGGCTTCACCGTGTGCTTATCGGTTGACACCACATCGATCAGATGCTCCGGCATCAACGATCGCTCGTGTGCACCCACCAAGTCGTCAATAATCGGCTTGGAGAGCGGTGGCGCGAGGAGAAAGAATGTGATGCTTGCGGCGATCGCGGTGCCGCCGACGCCACTAAATGCACCCCTCCAGAAAGGCTGCGGCCGCCACCCCGTAGCGCGCCCTCGAAAACGGCGCGTACTCTTAAAGTCGGCTTCCTCATCGAGTGCATGCATTACTCGAGTGCGCAGTTCCGGCAGAGTGCTCGCGTAAGTCAAGTCCTGGCGCAGGGCGCTCCGTAGCTGCTCCAGATCTTGAAGCAAGGATTGGCATTTGGCGCAACGCACACTGTGCCGTTCGACATCTGCACAGGACAGCGCATCGAGTTGGCCGTCGAAGTAAGCCTGCACACGCAGCGATTCAGCGCACTGCAAGCGGGTCTCCTGCCATCTGCCTGGAACATCGCGCCTTGAGTGCTGCTCGCGCGCGGGACAGCCGGGACATCACCGTACCGATCGGCACACTGGTGACTGAGGCAATCTCGTGATAGTCCATCTCCTCAATTTCCCTTAAGACCAATACCTCGCGATGCTCTTCAGGTAATCCTGACAGGAGCCAGTCGAGCATTCGTTCTTCGTCGCGGCGAATTGACGTGCTCTCCGGATCCGGTGTTGTCGCAATCATGGTCGGTCCGTCCTGTTCGTCGTGTTCTTCCGGCAACGGCACAAAGGCGCGTCGCTGTTGCTGCTTGGGCGCCGTCAAATAACAATTCTTCACAATCCTCAGTAGCCACGCCTTCACATCCGATCCTCGCAATGTGTCAAAACCACGGAATGCACGAATCACAGCCTCCTGCACGATGTCATCTGCATCTGCTGGCGCGTGCGACAGCCACCTCGCAAACCGGTATGCCGCGTCCAAATGCGGCAATACCAGCGCCTCGAAACGGCGGCGTCTGTCATCCATGGTGCGGACGGTACATTCACGGCATCCAACCAGCTTCACTAGAGATATATGACTCCGGAGGTATTGGTTTTATTCCCACCACCGGTAACGGGACCGAGACCTGAGCAGCGCGAAATTGAGTCAAGAACGGACTTCAGCAAGGCGAAGCAGCAGGGCCGCTGTGATAGTCGAAACGGTCAGTAGACAGATCAGCTTGGCAAGGCGCTACCAGAATCTGGTAGCGCCTGGACTTGTTTTGCATACTCGCCGCCTTGGCAGTGTCGGTCGCTTCAATTGGAACTGATCGCCAGCACCTGATGAACGGTCTCGATGGCGGGACGCCTGATAACGTATAAGCCCTTTTCCGTGAGCAGAAACGTCGTGCCGGTGTCGGCCTTGGTCAATTCCTCGCGCACTTGCGGCACGTCAAAAACTTGAGTGAGTTGCCGCGAATTCGCTGTGTCGACCACCTGATAGTCCCACGCTCTTTGCAGTTCTGGCGCGTGGCCGCTGACACTGAATCCGTCATTGCCTAGCCGGGTAACCGGACCCGTCAGGGTCAGTCCCTGAACTGCCTTCAGGCTCGGCGTCTTCTTACGTAAGTCCAATACTGCCTCTTCATCTCCTCGCCGAAACCGCACAAGTTCTCCTTGATTGCCGATGGGGGAAATAAAGTCAAACGGTCCAGAGGCGTCAAGCTGCACGGAGCCTGCGCCTTTGATATGGCCTGGGTCAGTCACATCTAAGATGGCGAGCCGCGAGCCCTCGTCCTGTTCGATGTACAAAAACGTTCGGCCGTCCAGTGCATCATTGAGAAGCATCGCTTCGCCGCTCTGCCGCGCCAATACCGGTAGATCTGTTGGTGGCACAAGAACGATATTGTTGGATGGATTGGCGTGAACGGCGGCAGCTGTCACGAGCCCACTTACAGCCAGCGTCGTTGCCACCCTGCGAACACGCGTCGATACCTTATTGCCTGCGTACGCTTTCATCGCACATTCTCCTTAACTGTGGTGATTGGTTCTGTCCCACAGCAAGACTTCGGAACATGGTTTTTTATTCCGTGCGTTCGATGGCACTTACTAGACACACCAGATCGAGAACCGCTTCGCGGGCCCTCGGCCTGCCTGGGATCAAGTGGGCGTGCAGATCGTGGAGGATGTCGGCCACTGCAGCCAACTCAAACTCAACGGCTGCAGCGCGGCGTCGTGCAGAGAGATCTCGCCCAAAGATATTACTAATGATATACTCGCATTTCAATGTATATCTACGAGGTGCGCGATGCAAGTCTCAAAATGGGGTAACAGCCTGGCAGTTCGACTTCCCGCGACTGTGGTCGATGCCCTCGGACTGAAAGAGGGCGATCAGATCGAAATTCAAGTTGCTGCCAAGCACGCGTTCGCAATCGCCAAGGCGCCCGGCACGCACGAATTATTGGCGAGGCTGCGCAAGTTCCGGGGCAGGTTTCCTGCAACGTTCAAGTTCGATCGACTCGAAGCGAATGAGCGGCGCTGATTCATTTTTTGATACCAGCGTACTTCTGTACCTGCTTTCGGACGACACCGTTAGAGCAGATAGAATCGAGACTCTACTCGCTGCGCAAGGTGTCATAAGCGTTCAAGTACTGAACGAGTTTGCAGTTGTGGCGTTGCGGAAATTAAAGATGCCGCTGAATGAAGTTCGCGAGATTCTCGATACGATCCGCGCTGTCTGCGCTGTGGAACCGATCACTGTCGAAACGTACGATCGCAGTCTGGCGGTATTCGAACGCTTTAGATTTTCGCTTTACGACTCCGTTCTGGTCGCC
The DNA here is from genome assembly GCA_963787695.1 of uncultured Gammaproteobacteria bacterium. Taxonomy (GTDB): domain Bacteria; phylum Pseudomonadota; class Gammaproteobacteria; order Steroidobacterales; family Steroidobacteraceae; genus Bog-1198. The sequence continues at coordinate 578,510 of CAWBDX010000002.1, read as the reverse complement.
ACCGCGCTGATTTCGGGCGCTAAGATACTCTACTCTGAGGACCTGAAGCACGGGCAGATCATTGACAAGCAGTTGCGTGTTACCAATCCGTTCTGAGTCGGAAGTTCCATCGTCAATTATCGGGTCGAAAGCGCGAGCTCGCCAGCTATTCGAACGCGGCGGTCAACAACCGGCATTGCTTGCCGGTCGGGAAGCTGAAATACCCGCCCTGAAGCCCGGAACTCGCGGCATGCGGTAGACTTAGTTTCCCGGGAATGAACGCAATCCGACTCTGCGCGCTGTCATGCAATCGAAGGGAGAGATCATGAACAAGAAATTCATCATCGCCTGGATCGTGCTTTTCGTCGCGTGGCTGTTGGGCAGCTTTGTCATACATGGCGTGCTGCTGCGTGCCGACTACATGCAACTGACCAGCCTTTTCCGGGCGGAGGGCGACCAACAGAAATACTTCCCCCTGATGATGCTCGCGCACCTTATCCTGTCCGGCGCGTTCGTTTGGATCTATGCACGAGGCGCCGAGGCCAAGCCGTGGATGGGGCAGGGCGTGCGCTTTGGTGTCGCTGTCGCACTGCTCACGAGCGTGCCAACGTACATGATCTACTTCGTGATACAGCCGATGCCAGGGGACGTGGTTATTAGGCAGATCGCCTTCGACGGCGTTCTGATGGTAATACTCGGGACGATCGTCGCCTGGTTGTATCGAGACACGGCGACAACGCTTCGTTAAGGGTGATAATCGATGAGCACCCGATTCTCCTGATGCTCACCTCGGGGGTGCGAGGATCGAGAGCGGCATTCCTGGATAGACCAAAGATCTATCAATGGGAGCCCGTATACGAGCGCTTTGAGAGCTCATTTCGCACGTTCTGCAGATGTGGCGAATGCCGCACCACAAATTGGGTGATCAGCGGCGCTAAGCCGATAGCGAACACGAGTCGCACGGATTGCAAGGCCATCACGAACGGCAAGTCCACCCGTGGCGTCGAGGCGGCGATGATGGCGACCGAATCGAGGCCCCCGGGGCTGGCGGCGAGATAGGCCGTCAGGGCATCAATGTGACCCAGGCGTGCGAGGCACCACGCAAGCAAGCCGCAGACGCCCATTAGGCACAGCGCGGCACTGATCACGACGGGCAGCGCGCGCCCAGCGTAGCGTAAAGCGTCTCGTCGGAAGCCGAGACCAATCTGCCACCCGAGCAGAGCGTAAGCCGCAGCGAGCAGCCAGCGTGGGAGCTCAATGTCAAGCCAGCCACCGGCGTGCAGCGCAGAAAGCAGCAACATCGGCCCGAGCAGGGCCCACGCTTGTAAGCGCAACAGCCGCGCAAGTTGCTGGCCGAGCGCGGCGAGCAGCAATACTGCGGCGAGATCGCCCCAGTGCACCGCGGCAAACCAGTGCGCACTGGGCGCATGGGTGCCGGCTGCTGCCCAGAAGCGCGCCCCCAGGGCAGCCGCCAGTGCGACCAGCAGGACTCGCGAGTACTGCATGAACGCCACGAGGCGCGCATCGGCGCCCTCTGCTTCTCCAAGCAACACCATCGCGCTCGCAGCACCCGGCGAGATTCCATAGACGGCCGTTGCACCAGGGATGAGGCCTGAGCGGCTGAGTAGCCAGCCGAGTGCAAACGCACTGAGCAGAGTGGCGGCGGTGACTAAGCAGAACAGCAGCGCGTCATGGCCGAACGTGGTGACGATAGCCGGCGTGATGCTGGCCGAGACCATCGCCGCGATGACGGCCTGCGCACCCAGATACGGCAGGCGCGGCACGCTCAATCGCAGATCGTTCACACCGAACACGATGCCCGCGATCATCGGCCCCAAGAGTAGACCCGCGGGCAAGCCGGCGACCCCCCAAATCAGCGAGATGAGCGCCGACAACATCGCGAGCGCCGCCCACCGAACCGGCGCGGGCCACGACCCCGGCAGGCGCCAAGCTGCGGCTCGAATGCCCCGCCTCACGCTCACTGCAGCGTGATCTTCTCGGAGCTTGTGATGCGAGCCAGCCGCGGCAGGATATGCTTGAAGCTGAACGCGTGCATCTCGGTGCTCGCACCACTGCACAAATCCTCGGCGACCACCAATTCGTAGCCATGTTCCGCCGCGGCGCGGGCAGTAGACTCGACGCCGACATTGGTCGCGATGCCGCCCAGCACGATACAGCGAACGCCACGGCGACGCAGCTGCAAGTCCAGCTCCGTGCCATAGAACGCTCCCCACTGGCGCTTGGTGATAACCAAATCGGACGGATGGGGTGGCTCCGGGAACTCGTCCCAGCCCTGAGGCAGTGAGGCGTAGTTCGTTGGCTGATCGGCAGGTGCCTGGGGCGCGTCGGCCAGGTCGGCTGAGAATGATACTCGCACCTGCACCACCGGCGCGCGAGCTAGCCGGAAACGCTCAGCGAGCTGCATCGAGCGCCCATACACTGCGGCAGCCGCATGCGGCATCACCGGCATGGCGAGTACACCCTTTTGCAGGTCAATCAGGACGAGTGCAGTCGTTTTGGCATTAAGATGCATGCGAAGCTCCGCGAGATGAGGGTTGGCGATTCGTGTAATATGAGGATACATTCATGTATTTTTATTATGAGGATATGCTCATAAATGTCAAGCACTGAAACCATGGGCGCGCGCGCGCCCAAGCGCGCGCGCGGCAAGCAGCGCGTCGCTGACCTGCTGCAGGCCGCCGCTGCCGTGTTCGCCGAGAAGGGCTACGAAGCGGCGACGATGACCGAGATCGCCGCCCGCGCCGGCGCGCCGATCGGCTCTCTCTACCAATTCTTCCCGGTTAAAGACGCACTGGCCGACACCCTGGTGCAGAACTACGTCGCGTTGCTCGCCGCCGACCTGCAACAGCTTGAGTCGCATGCCGCCCGGCTCGACACCCGAACACTTGTCGGGGAGCTATTCGGCTTGTTGCGCGCGCGCCCGCGCGAGCGCGCCGCGGCGCTACCACTCGCCGAGTCACGGATGGATGAGAGGACACGGCGCGCCACTTTCCGCCACATGCTGCGCAAACAAATCGCCGCCATTCTGCGCGCACGTGAGCCCGCGCTATCCGCCGAGGCGGCGCGCGACCTGGCGGTGGTCGTGCTGCAAATGATGAAGGCCGCCAACGCCCTCAGCGATGAGGAAGCATTACCCGGCCGCGCGGCGGCGCAGCGGGAGCTACAGGCGCTGACGGTGCAGTATCTCAAGGATCGCCTGCCCGAGTAGGCGGCAGGCAATAGACCGTTCGGCACGTTCTGCAAGAGCATTGGCGTCTTTTGCTAGTTACGCCGACCCGCTCTTGAGCCACACTGAAATTGTGAGCTCGTGTCCTGAGAGACACAGCGACCTTGGTAATGCCGAAACCTCATGAAGGGTGACACAAATGAAAACACGTGAAATCACGACTCCAGTAAGAGCCTTTGATCGCGCCTATATCAACGGCCAGTTCGTCACTCCCCATGGAACGCAGATCGTCGATCTGGTGAACCCGACCGACAACAAGGTTATCGGCAAGGTCACCATGGCAGACGAAATCGACGCCCGAAAAGCCATCGGTGCAGCGAAAGAGGCCTTCAACTCCTTTTCGCAAAGTAGCAAGGAATACCGGATGGAGCTGCTGCAGCGGTTGCACGACGCCGTGGCCAAGCGAATGGATCAACTCGTTGAAGCAACGGTCGTGGAATACGGCGCACCGCAAGACCGTGCGAAGGGCTCCAACAACCTCGCGGCGAACATTTTCCTGCACTTCAAGAAAGTCCTCGAGGATTTCGACCTGGTCAAAACTGTCGGCACATCTAAGATCGTGATGGAGCCGGCCGGCGTAGTGGGCATATTCACGCCATGGAATTCGAGCGCCGGCTCGATCGCGATCAAGGTGGCGCCGGCAATCGCTGCCGGATGCACGGTCGTCATCAAGCCCAGCGAGATGAGCGCTATGCAAACCGAAGTGTTGACGGACGCCTTTCATGAAGCCGGGTTGCCTCCTGGCGTCATCAATGTCGTGACGGGCCTCGGCGAGGTCGTTGGGACCGAGTTAACGCATAGTCCCGACATTCAGAAAATCGCTTTCACCGGTTCGACGCGGATCGGAAAACTGGTCGCCAAGAACTCCCTGGACACAATGAAGCGCTTGACGCTGGAGCTCGGGGGCAAGTCGCCCAACATCATCCTGGACGACGCCGATCTCTCCACGGCGATCCCGATGGCCATCAACGCATGCTACCTGAATAACGGGCAGGCCTGCATTGCAGCCTCGCGTCTGATCGTGCCGGAAGACCGCCTCGACGAAGTGAAGCGATTGGCCAAGGCGGCCGTCGAAAAAATCAAAATGGGCGATCCGAGGGACAACAACGTCACCCTCGGCCCATTGGGCAGCACAAAGCAGTACAAGCGCGTGCAGGAGTACATCAAGTCTGGGATCGAGGAAGGTGCGGAACTCGTCATCGGCGGGGAAGGTCATCCCCAGGGACTTGAAGGTGGGAATTTCGTGAAGCCCACCGTGTTCGCCAACGTCACCCGCAAGATGCGTATCGCGAAGGAAGAAATCTTCGGACCGGTTCTGTCGATACTGACGTACAAGACGGAAGCCGAGGCCATTGAAATCGCCAATGACACCGAATTCGGCCTCATCGCCTACGTAAGCTCGGCGGACCCGGAAAGGGCCACCCGTGTGGCGCGCAAACTCGCCGCCGGCCGCGTCCTGCTCAACACCTTAAGTCACGATCCGTTTGCTCCCTTCGGTGGGTTCAAACAATCGGGGATCGGTCGGGAAGGCGGGATCTTCGGGCTGCAGGAGTACCTGGAACCCAAAGCGATCATCGGCTAACCCGAGGAATGTCCTGACAGCGCGATTGCTTCCAGATGAAATGCCGGCGAGAGAAAAAATGACCGTCCACGTGCCAGACCGTTTCAAAGCCGCGAACGCCTTTTGGATAGGGCTTGCTAAGATCGGACTTACGCCAGCAGCGGTCTTAAGCCAAGCTCGCTTGCCACTGACTGTTTACGACGGCAAGAAGAACCTCGTCACAACGGCGCAGTTCTTCGCACTCTGGCGTGCCGTGGGCGAGGTCTCCGGTGATCCGGCCGCGGGCCTAAAAATCGCCACCCAGATTGACGTTGGCAATCGGCCACCGTCAACTATGGCGGCCTATTATGCCCGTGACTTCCGGGATGCCCTCACCCGCCTTGCTCGCTTCAAGCAACTGTGTTCGCCCGAGGAACTGCAAATCAAGGTGAGCAAGGACGAGTGCGTGATCGAGCCTGTGTGGCTCCACGCGCAGGAAGAAACGCCGCCTTTGTTGACAGACGCAGCCTTCGTCTCCTTCGTTGAACTTGGTCGCCGCGGCACCGGGCATTTGGTGACGGCGAAAAGGGTCGAGCTGAAGCGCAGCGCGGAGGCGACCGGCTTCCACGAAGCCTATTTCAAGGGCCCGATCAGGTTCGGAGCGCGACGGAATGCGCTCGTCCTGCACGCGACCGATCTTGATCGGCCGTTCCTTACCTACAACGCCGAGTTGCTTGACATGTTGAATCCGCAGCTCGAACGCGCGCTTGAACAGCGCCGTGCGCAAAGTTCGATCAGTGAGCAGGTGAAATGGATTCTCAAACGCCTGCTCACGGGAAGCCGGCCGGAGATGGCGGCCGTGGCGCGCGAGCTCGGGTTGAGCGATCGGACCTTGCAGCGTCGAATCATCGATGACGGCGCAACCTTCCGGCAGTTGCTTCTTGAGGTGCGGCAGGAACTGGCGCACGAGTACCTCGACCGCCCGGAGATGGATGTCACGGAAGTGGCATTTCTGCTCGGCTACGAGGATTCGAATTCTTTCTATCGAGCTTTCCGAACGTGGGAGGGGACGACACCCTCCCAGTTGAGGGCAGCGCTCCGACGATCTGAAACTAGGCAATAAGTGCAAGAGGATAGGCAGGCACTGCATGGAGTTTTCAACAGAATAGGCCGGAAGCTGCCTCTCATCCCGTTGGAGTTGCAGGTAATTGCGCCTGTCCACAGGGCCAGTGCATGGTCCGGCGGTCTACACTGATCAGCCTCGACCGCTTAAGCGGCCGCGGGTGAAACCTCTCGCGCAATACGCTTGGCGTTGCTGATTTCAGCTACCCGCAGATCGTAGGCCACCTGAAGATTCAGCCACGATCGCGCATCACCACCGAAATATCGCGCCAACCGCATGGCCGTATCAGCAGAAATGCCGCGCAGCTCTCGAACCACATCGTTGATCCTTGGTGCGCGTGCCAACGCGTTGGCGCTCATGCGAAGCGGCTTCAGATAATCCTCCCGAAGGACCTCGCCCGGGTGAACCGGCCGCATTCCATTCTTAAACATCTTCGCTTCCCTCAGTGATAGTCCACGAGCTCTGCGTCCGTCGGCCCCTCATTGGTCCAGCGAAAGCAAAGGCGGTATTGGTCATCAACTTACGAGTCGCGACTTTAGCGATATATAACGCTTAACGTTAAACGGCAAGAAATAACTGATTGATTTTATTGTGGTTTTGCCGGCTGAGGGATTGGAATAACCGCTATAACCAACTGTTTCGTGAGTGTTTTTAAAGATAGATGAAACGAGTGACCCCGAAAAGTTACCCCGCGCGAGCGCAAGATAATATTCGAGAGCGTTGGATGTCCGTGGACTTGCCCCGCAACCAAATGCGCCCAACAGCGTGAGAATTCGGCAATCAGACCGAAATGAAACCGGGGACCTTCAGGGCTCTGCCATCGAAAGTCGCAGTGGCGCGACAGCCCAGCCGGCGATTGCGTGCTTCAATCAGACAATCCGCAAATTCGGCGGCCGAATCCTTCCAAGAATAGACGGCATTCTCAATCGACGGCTCGTCCTCGAAGGCCAGATCGGCCGTGTCGAGGAGTGCAGAGAAAGCCGTGACGATATCTTCCTTCGCCAAATCGTATCGGCTTCGAAGGACCCATTCGGTTTCCAGCAAGACCAACAGACTCACCAAGACCGGTTCGCCCTTGGCCAACTCGCGATCGATCAGTCGCCGCGCCTTCTCATACTGAGATTTGTCGTCTCGTGTCAGGTACCGGACGAGAACGTTGGTATCTACGCCCAGCATCAGCGTGACAGTAACCCTACGGGCAAAGGTTTCCTGCCCTTTTTGTGCAACAACCCCGCAAGTTCAGCCATACGCTTGTTTTTTACTCGCATGATGACAACACCGTCCGGCATCAACGTGAAGCTCATTCTGTCCCCAGTCTTCATACCTAGACTGTCGCGAATCGGCTTGGGGATTGTCGTCTGACCCTTGCTGGTCAGGGTAGCTTCTGTACTCATGATTGGCCTCCATAATCCTTACCGAATCAATTATAGTAAGGATTGGGTCCGTGGGCAAGCAAGCAGAACTTAATGGCGCAGTTTGCCTGCCGCGACCCTGTCACTCTTTGAAGAGTGTTCCTGAAATCAGCTGAAGCCCTGAACGTCTACGCGCGACTGCTTCGGAAACGACGACGTTCTCGTGCGCCTGCACATCCCGCCAGTGAACATGAGATGGTAATTATTCCGTCACAACGACGAAATGCAAGGGTGCGAAACTCCTATTTTATCCAGTGCTTTGGAGCCGACATGAAGTCTATGTACCTCGGACTGCTCGGCGTGTTGTTGTTCGCGCCGATGGCGTCGTTTTCGCAGATGAACAAAGTACAGATCATCTTTGTCGTCATTCTGGAGAACCACAACTGGAGTGGCAATGATTCCGGGGCGGCGTTCAACGACCCGGATCTCGATCGGAATCCGCTTGCTCCCTACATAAACGGCTTTCTCAAAAAGAGGGCGGCGCACCCCTCGCAGTACTTCAACCCACCCGGCAATCACCCCAGTCAACCTAATTATCTCTGGTTGGAAGCGGGAACTAACTTCGGCGTCTTGAGTGACACTCAACCCGGCCAGCCGCAGCTCTATACACACGATCACTTGGTAAAGCTTCTGGAAAACGCAAGCATTTCCTGGAAGGCCTATGCCGAGCAGGACTATGGCAACCCGGAATTCAGTGTATGTCCGCTGGATTTCACTTACCTCGACGTCGAACATCTCTCGGTCGTTTATTTCAATGACGTAAACGATGGCCTCAATCCGAACTCGCCCGAATGCCTCAAGCACGTCGTGCCGTGGAGTCACTTCAAGACCGATTTGGCCGCACACGCGATTCCGCGCTACAACCTGATCATTCCCAACCTGTGTCATCAGGGCCACGAAGGGATAACACCGTGCGATCCGAAGGAGCCCGGTAGTAACACGCTCCGGTCCGATGAGTGGCTCGGGAAAAATCTACCGCTCATTCTCGAATCGGAGGAGTACAAGGCCGGCGGTGCCGTATTCGTCGTCTGGGACGAGGCCGAAGACACGGATGCGTTCGGCGATGGTCCGATTGGACTTTTCTTGATGTCACCGTTCGCCAAGGGAAGCGGTAATACTGGCTACAGCAACAAGGTCCACTATGATCACAGCTCGACTCTGAAGACCATCGAGGAAATCTTTCATGTGTCGCCTCTGCTGGGCGCCGCCGCGGATCCCGCCACCCAAGATCTTCGCGATCTTTTCAAGTAACCGACCCACATTGGAGATTGACATGGCATCATGTGACGGCTTGGTTCCTCGTCGACCGTCATATCGACTGTCGGTCCGACGCGCGGCGTTCGTCATCGGCGCTTGCGCTTGGGCTGCGTGTGTGGCGCAGGTGTACGCGCAGGACGCGGTGAGCGATTTACAATCAACTGACGCGAAACTGCCTCCATGGGCTCGCGCAGAGAACGCGCGCGCGCTTGCCGCTCGATCCGGCGCCCGGCTTACACGCGCCGCGGTCAATCCTACGTCGATCGCTGACACGAACATCGACGACGACACGCCCCAGTTCAACAACGACAAGCCGCAGTTCAACGAGTTGTTGAGCCCGCAAGGCGTCGCCATCGACCCCGTCGAGCGGCGGCTGTACGTCACGGATACCGCCCGGCGGAGTGTGTTCGAGGAGACGCGTGAAGGCGAGCTGCGCAAGGTGGGCAGTGGCTTCATGGTTCCGCAAGCAGTTGCGGTCGATGGCACCGGAAACGTTTATGTCGCGGACAGTCAGGCCGGCGTGATCTACAAAGTTACGCCCGACGGGACGCAGAGCACCGTGGGCAGCGGCTTCTACATGCCGATGAGCGTTGCCTTGGATGGGATCGGTAACGTCTATGCGGCCGACCCCTGGAACGGGTTCGTCGCGCGTATCGCCCCCGACGGCACACAGACCAACCTTGGCAGTGGCTATAACTCTCCGGTTGGCGTCGCCGTCGACGGTCTCGGCAATGTTTACGTTGCAGATACCTACAACGCAGTCGTCTATAAGATAGCGAGCGACGGCACCCAGACTACCGTGGGCATTGGCTTTGTGGCCCCGATGTACGTTGCCGCGGATGCCGCTGGCAACGTCTTCGTGACCGACACGGGCACCGAGTCGGTCGTGCGCATAGATCCAACGGGTTCGGTCACCACGATAAAGAGCCGCCTGAACGTTCCCATTGGCCTTGCACTGGACAAGGACAGCAAGCTCTACGTTGTTGATTCGTTCAGCAGGAAGATCATCAGAATCGACGCCAAGTGAGCTCTACAGTTCCATCGCTTCGTCGGGAGTTCCGAGGAGGCGTCAATCTGGTCCCGGAACGCGGGATGAGTGTACGACGGCACGAACCCAGCACAAATTTCCAACACACGGATTCTTCGTGGGTCGGTTATTAGGCGATCGCTATGGACTCCGTGCCACGATGAGACTGGCGACCAGCAACAGTATCGTGACGGGTAGCCACACTATCCGCTCCCATGCGCTCGGAGTGATCGCGTTTGCCACGACACCCAGAGCGCCGTACCCAACCACGACCCAGATCAATTGCCTTGTTCTGTGCTTCCATCGTTGCATGAGCAGACCAGCCCGAACAAGCACCACGAACGCGAGCGCCAACAAGACAGCTACAGAAGCGCCCGAAGCAATTCGCAATTGTATTGGAAGGGTGCCCGGATGACTCCCGCCCCAGGCAATCTCGCCCCATGGCGTGCCGGCGGCCAGCGCAATTTGGAATAGAATTGTGCACGTGATGAGTACGACGTATAGGCGGGCTGCGATAGTGGAATTCATCTGTTGCTCACCGAGTGTGGACCAATGCCCACGTTTGGCCGACTGCGGCTCTTCCGTTCAATACCGTCCGACAGTTGTCGCCCAACAGCGGGAAGCAATTCCGCGGCAATTAATCGGCCTCTAACCAACGAGCAGCGGCTTCGGCGGTGTCCTCCGGCCGCGTGTTGAATGCGATGAAAGCATTCGGTGCCGCTTTATGCACAGTGTTCACTACCATCTCGAGCAACGACAGGCTCTTTGGTGGCAGCCGAATACCTCCCCCGATCACCACGCAGTCGTAAGTCGTAGTTGCCAGCTGCTGCTCTAGCACGAGGCCCGCCGTTTTATCGGGCGGGATCAAGCAAAGGTCCGCCTGCCATCTCCGTTCCGCCATTTTCGCCATGGCAATCGCTATACCCGCTTGGATTTTTTCGGCATTAAAGCCCGACGGTATCGCGGGATCTGAGAAGTCCACTGTTTCCGGCCGCTGGCCGACGAACAATACGCGTGTCATCTGATCTTCCTCCATGTCGGGTCAGCCTAGGCGCAGGAAGCTTACCGCAGGCTGCGAATGACTGCTTCGGGGCGAGGATTTCGTTAGCTCCAGCGCCCCTGGTGGTGGCCGATTTGGCCGGAACCCGTTATAGCGTTCTATCGCCTAACGTTGCACTGGTAGCCGATGGCAGAATAGCGAAGTGTCCGTTATCCGCAGCAACGCGGTTGGCGCACAGTGAACGACGTTGCTGTTCAATTCCGAGCTTCAAGGATGACCGCGCGTCCGGTTAGGTCACAAGCTGAGTAACCCGGACACGTCCAGTTAGACGAGCAGAGTTACCCCGAAAAGTTACCCCGCGCGAGGGCCGGATATTCTTCGACGGCGGTGGACGCCCGCGGACTTTGGGCCAATGCGCCTATTGCACCGACGGCGACGCCAACTTCGTCTTGCGGCAGGAACGCCTCCCCAGAGGGGCAGGGGGCTCTAATTGAGCCCACCGTCAACAACGTGGCGCGTACCCATAGAGGAAGACATCCACCGCGCGCCGTACGGCGCCAGAGAGTATCTCCGGCTTCACACTATCAATCACTCCCAAAAGGACACGTTGCAGAAGTTCTGATTCCAGCAAACTGAGAAGGTGAATGGCGGCGATCTTCGGATCAGCAGTTCGAAGGGCAGCGCGCTTCATTACTTTTCTTAAGAATTCAGCGACCTGCTTTTCGATAGGAACGGTCGCCTGCTCGAATGACAGCTTGCCGATGTCGGAGTGTCGCGATTCGGCAATCGCCAAGCGTCTCACGGCAATCGCGTCGGCTGAATACAGCACGGTCATAAATTTCTGTCCGAAACGAACCAGCTCGCGCTTCAAGTCATCTGCATCCGCGTTAAGTTCCCCCGTGACCGCTTCTAGCTCAACTTCCTTGGCATGGTGCATGACCTCGAAAAATAGCTTCTCCTTTGAGGGGAAATAGTTGTACAGCGTTGCCTTGGAACCGCCGATCCGCTCACGGATATCCGACATGGACGCGCGATCGAAACCAACCTCGCGAAAGACTTCGGCAGCGGCTTGAATGATGGCCTGGCGTTTTGATTCAGTTTTGGTCTTCATGGGTTTTCGTGGCGAATGTATTAACGGAACCGATAGGTACAGTTTAGCGCGACCGCTAACTTGCAGCAGCGCTGGTTCGAAACTTGGCCGCACGGACCTCGGTCAGATCTCATGCGGGGGTGGCCTTCGCAAGTGGGCGTCGGACCCTACAGCAGCTTTCGTTGGTGGATCGGTTGGCGCGTAAGCCCTTAAGAAGGCGGCTACCGCACGTCGGACCGCGAGCGCAGTCTCCTTCTCGTCCGGCGCCGCTTCTCGCACGTTCAGGAGCAACGGTTCGAGGACTTCGGCCTCAAGCAGCGCACCGAAATGATCGGCGGCAAGGTCGGGATCATCCAGGCGGAGCAGTCCGGAGACCATGCACACGTCCAGGAATGAAGAGATTTGCGCGCGCAACGCCGTGAGCTTGTCAAAGAAGAGCTTTCCGGTGCCGGAGCGCGCCGCCTCCGCGATCATCAAGCGACGCACCTCCACCTGTTCGGGCGAGCAAATGAAATTGAGGACGCTTGTACCAAAGTTGCGAAGCGCGGCCTCCGGGTCGCTCCGGGATGCATCGAGGTGCTTCAGAGTGTCCGACATATAGTTCTCCAGGGCCGCCATCATGCATTCGACGAATAATTCTTCTTTCGAAGGGAAGTGACTGTAGAGGGTCGCCTTCGATCCGCCGACTTGGGTGGTGATGTCCGCCATCGAAGTGCCATCGAACCCCTGGGCGCGGAACAGTTGATAGGCGTTTTCGAGAATTGCCCGTCGTTTGCTGTCGCTTTTGCTCATAACTAAGTCGCTTCCTAAATAAACCTGTACCGATGAGTACATTTTTGTTGACATCGAGTCAGAAGTCAAGGTACTGTACCGTACAGTTCAGTTAAGGAGCCTGACCCCGATGAAAACTATCAAGAGTTCATGTCTCGACAAACCGTATCGCCGGCTCGCGCTGCTGCTCGCCGTCAGCCTCGGGCTGGCGAGTGGCTGCGCACAGGTCCCCCGGCTCGATCCGCCCCCCGCCATAAGGAAAATCGACGATTTCGGCAGCTCGAATTCGTTCGCGGCTCCCGTTGCAACCTGGCCGGGTGATCAATGGTGGCGCGCCTATGGCGACCCGCAGCTCGATGCGCTCATCGAGCAGGCACTGCAAAACGCGCCCGATCTCGATCTCGCCCAGGCACGCCTCAAGGCCGCAGCCGCGCAGGTTCAGGGTGCCGGCGCCGCGCGCCTGCCCGAGGTGACGGCGTCCGCCGAGATCGCCGAGGCCAAGCAGAGCTACGATTTCTTAGTTCCGCGGCAGGCTCTACCAAATGGCTGGAACGGCTATGGCGCCGCCACCCTCAACATGTCCTATGAGCTCGACTTCTGGGGCAAGAACCGCGCCGCGCTGGCGGCCGCCGTCTCGGAGCAGCACGCCGCCGAGGTCGAGATCGCGCAGACGCGCCTAATCCTCTCGACTTCGCTCGCCTCCGCCTACGCCGGACTCCTACATCTCTATACGCTACGTGACAACGCGGCCGACACGCTTGCGCTGCGCATGCAGACGGTCACCTTGTTTCGCCAGCGCTATCAGTTCGGCCTAGAGACGCTCGCGAGCGTACGACAGGTCGAGGCACGGCAGGCAGCCGCCAAGGGCGATCTCGTTGCGATCGATGAGCGTATCGGCCTGCAGAGCAACGGCATCGCGGCGCTCCTCGGCGCAGGACCTGATCGGGGTCTTCAAATCTCTCGTCCGAAAGTCGCCTGGGCGGGTTCTCAAGGGTTGCCTTCGAACTTGTCGCTCGAGCTTCTCGGGCGTCGTCCCGACATCGTCGCCGCGCGCCTGCGCACGGAAGCCGCCGCGCACCGCATCGATCAGCGCAAGGCTGGGTTTTACCCGAGCGTCAACCTGCTTGCGTTCGCGGGCTTCCAGTCGGTCGGCATCGACAACCTCTTCAAGTCAGCCTCGCAGTCCGGAGCCGCAGGTCCTGCAATCTCATTGCCGATCTTCAACACCGATCGCCTCCAGGGCCAGTTCAAGGGCGCGCGCGCGGAGTATGACGCCGCCGTCGCCACGTACAACGGAACGCTCTCGACGGCGCTGCGCGAGGTGGCGGATGCAACCACGAGTCGCAAGTCCCTCGATGAGGAACTCTCGGCCGCTCGGGCCGCCGTTGCCGCCGCGGCGGAAGCGCATCAAATCGTCAGGTCCCGCTACGAGGGAGCGCTCGCCACCTATCTCGATGTCCTGTCGGCGGAAGACTCCCTGATAACAGCGCGCCGCTCCGAGGCCGAGCTCGAGACCCGGGCGTTGATTCTCGACGTATCGCTGGTACGCGCACTGGGCGGCGGCTTCACGCCGGACAGCTCAAGCGCCCCGACCCATTACCCCCAAACCTAAAACCTTCTTAAGGAGACCTGTCGTGGATATACAAGCTTCAATCACCCCCGAGTCGACGGCCGACATGCCGATGGTCAAACCCCGCAAGAAACAGCGCGCCGTGCTGTTCTCGCTGCTCGGCCTGGCCGTGGCAGTAGCCAGCGGCGGTGCCGTCGAATACTGGAAGCTCGTCGGTTCCCGCTACGTGAGCACCGATGATGCATACACCGCCGCCGAAGTGGCGCAGGTGGCCTCCGAAACGGAAGGATCGGTGATGCAGGTAAACGTCGTCGACAGCCAGAATGTAAGGCGCGGCGACATCCTCGTCATGATCGACGATACGGACGCAAAACTGGCTCTACGTCAGGCCCAGGCTGATCTCGCCCGCGCCCAGGCGCAAGTGATCGCGGCCATCTCTGACGTCGAGCGCACCAACATCGACCTGACACGCCGTGATGCCCTCGTGGCCTCGGGCTCGGTCTCGGGTGACGAGTTGACCAACGCCAAGAACCGAGCGAGTGGTGCGCGTGCCGCACTCGATGCCGCTCGGGCGCAAGTCGCTCTCGCTCGCGCGCGCCTTGACAAATCAGATGTCGACTTAGGTCGCACGGTGATCCGCGCGCCCATCGATGGCGTCATCGCGCGCCGACAGGTGCAGCTCGGTCAGCGCGTGCAGCCCTCCATGCCGCTCCTGTCCGTCGTGCCGGTCGCGCAGCTGTATGTCAACGCGAACTTCAAGGAAGTGCAGCTCACCAAGGTTCGCGCCGGGCAGAGCGTCGAGCTCAAGTCCGACCTGTATCACGGCAAGGTCGTGTATCACGGCGTCATCGAAGGGTTCGATGGCGGCACGGGTGCAGCTTTTGCCCTGATCCCAGCGCAAAACGCAACCGGCAACTGGATCAAAGTCGTGCAGCGACTACCGGTGCGAATCCGCCTGAATCCCGATGAGCTTGCCGCCCATCCGCTGCGCGTCGGGCTGTCGATGGATGCCAAGGTCGACCTGAACAGCAATTCGTAATCGCACGCAGCTAACCATCGAGGAACCCGCCATGACACACCCTGCCATCGACTCCAAGGACCCACCCTCTCTTGAGGGTGGGATGCTTTGGACGGCCGGCATCGTACTCGCGCTGTCGAATTTCGTCGCGGTGCTCAACATGACGATCGCCAACGTCACCGTGCCAAACATTGCCGGCGCCCTCGGCGCAGGCTCAAGCCAGGGCACGTGGGTTATCACCTCATATGCGGTCGCCGAAGCAATCACGGTGCCGCTCACGGGGTGGCTGTCCGGCCGCTTCGGCGCGGTGCGGCTCTTCTGCATCGCCGTCGTGCTGTTCGGCCTCTGCTCGCTTCTCTGCGGCTTGTCTACATCGCTCCCGATGTTGCTCGGCATGCGAGTGCTGCAGGGAATGGCGGGCGGACCCTTGATGGCGCTATCGCAGACGCTGTTGCTCAAGATTTTTCCCAAGCGCCAATCCATGCAGGCGATGGGTCTGTGGGCCATGACGACGCTGCTCGCGCCCGTGGTCGGTCCGGTGTTGGGCGGTTGGCTGTGCGATCAGTACTCTTGGCCCTGGGTGTTCCTGATCAACGTACCCATGGCGCTGCTCTTCGGCGTCCTCGCCTGGTTCATGCTCAAGCGATATCAGGAGCCGGCAGTCATCAAGCCTGTCGACAAGGTCGGCATGCTGCTTTTAATCGTCTGGGTAGCGGCACTGCAGATTATGCTCGATGAGGGCAAGGATCTTGACTGGTTCTCATCGACTGAAATTCGCGTACTCGCCATCGTTGCCGTGATCGGGTTCTTCTCCTTCCTGATCTGGGAGCTGACCGAGGAGTACCCGATCGTCGACCTGCGCGTCTTCCGGCATCGGGGCTTCTCCTCTTGCATGCTGGTGCTCGGCCTCGCCTTCGGCGCCTTCTTCGGCATCAATGTACTGACGCCGCAATGGTTGCAGTACAACATGGCTTACACCACCACGTGGGCCGGACTCGTGGTGGCTTGGGGCGGCGTGCTTTCGGTTGTTTTCTCACCCGTCGCCGCAAAGCTCGCGAATCGAATCGATCCGCGCATTCTCATTTTCATCGGCTGCGCGTGGCTCGGCCTCGACACGTTCTGGCGGGCCTACGCGACCTCCGACATGAGCTACTGGGTGATCGTTATTCCACTCTTCTTCATGGGGGTCGGCATGCCGATGTACTACGTGCCCCTAACCGGGCTTGCGATGGGCTCGGTCAGGGAGGAAGAGACCGCCTCGGCGGCAGGTCTGATGAACTTCGTGCGCACGATCTCCGGTGCCATCGCCACTTCGCTGGTGACGACCTCATGGCAGAACCGCACGATCATTGCGCACGCCAAGCTCGCGAACGTGGTCGATCCCACCGGCCAATTAGCCGCATCGCTCCCCCCGGGTTCGACCGGACAGATGGTCCGCGAGATGTTCAACAATCTCGTGACGAGCCAGAGCCTGATGCTCGCGACCAACGGACTGATGATGGTGATCGCCGTCGTCTTCGTCGCCGCCTCGATAGCGATCGTGCTTGCGCCCAAGGCGGCTCGCACAGTCGATCCGGCCTCGGTAGGCCATTGACTTTGCAGTGCGCACGAAGGAAGCGAGGAATGGTCACAACGCGAAGCAAACTCCTAGTGGTGTGCCCGTTGAAGGGTGTCCAGCTCACGGCCGAGGATACACAATGAATGCAAGTCTCGAGCGGCGCGGGGCCGGCAACGGCATGAGTGCCACGCAAGCGACCGGATGGCTGCGTGATCACAGTAGCAGAATCATGACCGCGGGAATCATCCTGGCGCTCTTGTATCTTGGGCGGTTCGTGCTGATACCGCTCGCGCTCGCGGTTATGCTGAGCTTGTTGGTGGCGCCACTCATTCGGGCTCTGCGGCGACTACGAATCGGCAGAGCCTCTTCAGTGCTCGTTGCAGTTGCGGCACTGGCGGTGTTATGCGTGGGTGTTGCGGCCGCGCTTGGCACGCAGGTCCTGCACATCGCCGAGAGCCTTCCTCAAGACGAATCGAATGTACAACGCAAGCTCAAGACTCTCGAGGAAGTAGTCGTCGGCCCGATATTAAAGCTCACTAACGAAACCAGTCGCCTTACCGGGATCGACCAATCCTCGGGAGCGTTCTCTGTCCCCGCCCGTGATGTCAAGCGCTCGCCGCCAGCGGTACCGCAGGTTGCGGTGGTCCAGCCGCCGGAATTCGAGTCGCACCCGCTGCGGCTTGTATGGAAGCTCCTGACAACTGTGTGGCACCCGGTCCAATTCGCAGGCATCGTGCTCCTCGTCCTGATCTTCGTGCTACTTGAGTACGAATCACTGCGCGACCGCTTCATCCGCATCGCCGGCGCGACTGACATACGTTCGGCGACTCTTGCGCTTAACGATGCCGGTGACCGGCTCTCCCGATATTTTGTTTCGCAGTTCGCGGTCAACCTCGCTTTCGGGCTGGCCACCTGGTTAAGCTTGAGTGCGCTTCGCCTCCCGCAGGCTCTGCTTTGCGGAATTCTGGCAGGTGCGATGCGTTTCGTACCCTACGTGGGTGTTGCGATAGCTGCGCTCTTGGCCGCCGTACTTGCCCTGGCCGTCGATCCAGGATGGTCCCTGGCGCTGAGCACTTTGGGTGTGTTCATCCTGCTCGACATCGTCGTGGGACAATTGGTGGAACCGCACCTCTATGGTCACGCCACGGGGTTATCGCCGCTTTCGGTAGTCGTGGGGGCGATATTTTGGAGCTGGCTCTGGGGTCCGGCCGGCCTGATCTTGTCCACGCCGATCACTTTGTGTCTCCTGGTAGCGGGGCGACACATGAAGGGGCTCGGTGTCCTCGAGTTGCTATTGGGCAATGCGACGCCGCTGACGTTGTCGCAGAGGTTTTACCAACGGGCGCTATCCGAAGATCCCCACGAGATCATCGCCAATGCGCGCGCGTTTCTGAAAAATAGTTCGCTCGCCGCGTACTGCGATCGGGTGATGATTCCGGCATTACACTTGGTGCGGCTCGACACAGAGGCGGGCGCGACTACTGGGGACCAGCAACTGAAGATTCGCCGCGTCATCGTCGACGTCGCTACCGCACTCAGCAGCAATCGCCTTAAATTCCAGCAACGGCGTAATCGAGGCGCCGTGCTCGAACAAGTGAGTGCTGGGCGCTGGCTGCGTCAACAGCGCGAGCAACTTACCGGCAAATGGCAGGGCCCTCTCGGCGTGCCCCGGGGGTCTATCGTCATATGTATAGCTTTGGGATCACACGCCGATGATCTTGCGACCGAGCTCCTCGTACGGTTGTTGCGCAGCGAGAGAATAGATGCACGGCATTTCTCGAAGGCAGAAATCGATGCCGGGCTTCCATCTGGCGCGGACCCCGACGGCGTTGCCATCGCTTTTCTGGTGAGCGCTTTCCCAAGCCCGGAACGCGAGCGCGCCGAGTCGATTGGTCTGCGGCTTCATCAGCTGCTGCCTGAAGCAAATCTGATCAGAGTCTTCTGTCCGGGGGTCACAGCTCCATCCGAATCGGGCAACGTCGCCAGCAATCCCGAATCGACCCTGAGGTCTCTCGGGCAGGCGCTCGAAATCTGCATGTCCTGGCGAGAGCACGTATCAAGAGACAAACGTCGTCAGGACATCAACAAGCAGTTGTTGCACGAAATGCGTAACGCCGGATAAATGAAGAAGAGGGCGGAATGATTTTGAGTACGCACGTAGAAATCATGGAATCGCTCGGTCGCTAGCTGAAGACCGCTACGAAACTGAGTTACGAATTCGATTTGTCACCCGACGTCGGTTCAACGGCGCATAGTCCGATCGTAAACAGGTTCGAGATCTCCCGCGCTATGTGCCGCTGACCTGCTTCGTCGACCACGACGACACCCTTCACGAGCCAGGATGAGGCTCCCGGAAGGATCAGCATCGTCGCCTCCAGATCGACATCTCGCAAGGATCCTTCCTTGATCCCTGCCGCGAACAGAGCGGAAAATTCGCCGATCAATCGTGCCGACAACTCATCAACCTCCGATCTTGCCTGTTGCGTCAAAGATTCGTAGCCCACGGTTGGCCTTAGCGGTTGAATGTCGTCGCGTAGTTGAACGATCGATGCCGCTTCATGGTAGGCGGTCAATCGATACAAGAACGACGTGTCAGACTCATTCGAGTTCTTGAGCAGATTTAGAAAGATCTCGTAGCTGCGTCGATAGCAGGCGGCGAGCAAAGCTTGCTTGTCGCCAACGTGGCTGTAGAGCGCTCGCTTTGTGGCGCCAATGTCCGCGGCGATCTCCTCGAGCGATGTCGAGTCGACGCCTTTGCGATTGAATAGCCGTGATGCGGTTGCGAGAATCCGGCGCCGCTTTTCTTCCAGGATGGATTGCCGGTCAAAGACGCTGAAGCCGGCGGTGGACAGCGATGCAAGATCGATCGGCTTGACCTCGGGCGCTGCGCGCCGATCCCTCGACCAGCCGTGTAGTAGGAGATCCTTCGCAACCTCGAGCAGGCGTCCCCGCGACACAGGCTGAATCGCCGATGACCATCGCGGAGCGACCGGCAGCCAAAACACAATGCTGATGAGCGTTCGGGCTACGACTTCGGCATCGCAGGGTCTCACCTCACCGCGTGCAATCCCAGCATCGATGACACCCGCAAGTCTTGCGACGGCACCTTCATAGAGACTCAACACGGTTTGGCGCGCCGTGCTCTGAAGGATGCCAATTTCGCTGAGGGCGGCGATCTGCGTGGCATCTTCTGCAAGTGCTAGATCGAGAAATTTCGCCACCACGCTCGTTGCGTTCCCGCCGGACTCAACCGCGACACCCAAATGCAGCAGGATGATTTCGCACGACCGACGATAGGTCTGGAAGACCAGATCCTCAAGATCCTTCACGTAATAGTAGAGCGCAGGCCGAGAGACACCTCGCCGGTCAGCGATCTCGCCCAATGTAGTGAAGGAAACCCCTTTTGAATTCAGGGACTTGGCCGCCTCGTCCAGGATCTGATCCAGGCGCGAGGGGCCCGACGAGGCGGTGGGGCGATTCTTCTGCCGACGCGGCTGAGCCATCATGACTCCCAGTTTATGTCAGAGACTCATTCAACACCAATTCGTAAAATTTTGTTGACATGTTACTTTCATTTGAGTAACCATCGGAACCAGAACGTAAAAAAATAGAGGCCATCGTTAGGGCCCACCAGATTGGGTGTTTCGGGGAGGAGCATGAACAGAACGCATCTTGTGTCGGTACTTTCACTCGCATTCGGGATGACCGCCTTGGCCTGGGCGACTCCGTCCGCCGCCCAGACTGCAAGTCCGGCGCCAGTGGCGAACGATAACGGTGGGTCGTCCGGCATTGAGGAAATCATCGTCACTGCAGAAAAGCGCGAGCAGTCCATCCAAGATGTTCCCGCCGCAATTTCTGCGCTCGACGCGCAGCAAATTTGGACGCGCGGCATTCAGGATGTTCAGGATCTGCAGTTTCAAACCCCGGATTTCCAGGCGGGGAATACGGTCGGCATCACTCAAATCGCCATCCGTGGTGTCGGAATGAATCTGATCGATGTGACCACGCAACCTGGTGTGGCCGTCTATGTTGATGGCATCTACCAAGCACGCACCGCAGCTACCGGCCTCGATCAAATCGATCTTCAGCGCATCGAAGTGCTACGCGGAGCACAAGGCACCCTCTACGGGCGAAACGCGACGGGCGGGGCGGTTAACTTCATCACGGCATCGCCTTCCGACCAGTTCGAGGCGCAAGTCCTCGCCGGCTACGAGAACTTCGATGAGTACCACGTCCAGGGCCTACTAAATGCTCCGATCAACGACAAACTGCGCGTGCGCCTAGTGTTTGATGAGAATGATCAGCAGGACGGGTTCGTCAAGAACGTTGTTCCCGGAAGTCCTGACGTCGCTGACCAGAAAACATTCTCGGCTCGCCTGAAAGTAGCGGCCGAACTATCCGATTCGGCGACGCTGGATCTTGCCTTCGACGGCTCGCACGGCAGCGGTGCACGGGACTATCTGGATTCCCGAGCAGTGGCCGGATCCATCTCTTACGGCCAGCTTCAGACCAGCGCGAATCGCCCGAGTAGTAGTGATCTGAACACCTGGAGCACGAGCGCCGCGTTCAATTGGAATCTAGGGGCGGTCAAATTCAAATCCCTGACTGGCTACGCCTCTTATCAATACGATAACGCGTATGACGGCGATGGCACCAATCTCGATATCTTTGCGGTCACAGACCAGTACAGTTCCAAAACATTCACCCAGGAATTCAATCTATCGGGGACGGGCGGGGGCTTCGACTGGCTGTTCGGCCTCTTCTATATGCATGACAACCTCAATCTCGGGGAGCAGTTCCTGTTTCCCTCGGGATTTGCGACTTTGCCGCCCAACGCCTTTCTGGCAATCAGTGCAACCCCGTACGAGACCACCTCCTACGCGGCATTTGTGGACGGCGACTATCACCTGACCGATCACCTGAAATTTCTGGCCGGAGCGCGCTACTCCAAAGAATCGCAGACGGTGACCGAAACCAATGCGTTCGGTCTACAAGAGGGGTCAACGACCATACCGCTTTTCGCCGAATGCGCTGATCTTACGACCAAGCTTGATTTCGATTCATTCACTCCCCGCGGCGGGCTTCAGTACGACTTCAATTCCACCAAGAATGCGTTCTTCACCGTATCTCGAGGCTACAGAGCCGGTGGCGTGAATGAATCCGCTTGCACAGACAACACTTACGATCCAGAGAAGATCACTGACTACGAGTTGGGCTATCGCAGCCGCTGGCTCGAAAATCGGCTCACTCTCAACGCGACCGCGTTTTACTACGACTACACGGACTTCCAGGTCCAGCAAATTGTGGGTTTCTCATCCGACATCATTAACGCGCCATCGGCGACGATTAAGGGTGCAGAATTCGAAGGAGTTTGGGCTCCCGATGAGCACTGGGCATTGAATGCGAATGTTTCGACGCTGGATTCTCGTTACGGGCCAGGATTTTTCAATATCGACGCGCTCAATCGCGCGGCGGGCGATCAGAATCTTGACGGTCACTATCTGAATCGTGCACCGAAGGCTTCGGGGAATCTTGGACTTCAATATCGAACGGCGACGCTTCCATTCGGCCGCCTGACGGCTCGCGCCGACTTGTACGCGACCGAGAAATACTATTTCAGGGAGTTCAACACACCCGGAGACACTCAGGGTGGCTACAAGATTCTGAACTTGAGCATGGTGTGGGAAAGTTTAAGCGGCCACTACTCGGTTCGCTTGTTCGCTAACAATGCGACCGACACTCACTACCTGACGACGATGTTCGCCAATGAGAACCTATCTACGGCTCAGTTTACCTGGGGCGCCCCCGCGCAATATGGAATCGAATTCAAGGCGCGGTTCAATAGCAGTCTGAGCCAGATACACTGAGCTGATGAGCGCGCAAGATACTGCCGCGATCGCATCGTTCAAGGCGCAATGGCTGCTCGTTGCGGCGAATCGCAGGGGAGCACCGATATCGGTCGAGGAGCAGCGAAGATCATTTGAGGAGTTCTTTCACGCTGTCCCGATCGCTGACGGCTGCCTCGTACAATCGATTAGCTCGCTAGGACCCGCAGGCGAGACAATCGTGCCGAAAGGCGCAACACCTTCGCGCAGGTTGCTTTATTTTCACGGCGGCGGATTTTTTTTCGGCAGTCTTAAGACGCACCGACATTTTGTCTCACGCCTAGCAGTGGCCGCCGGGGTCACAGCCGTGAGCATCGACTATCGACTCGCGCCGGAACATCCCTTTCCCGCGGCCTTGGAGGATGCGCTAGCCGCCTATCGCTGGCTTCTCGGACAAGGCTTCCCTCCGCGCGGAATCGTGCTGGCAGGAGATTCAGCGGGCGGGAACCTCGCAGCGGCAACAGTACTGAAGATTCGCGAAGAGGGGTTGCCGATGCCGGCCGGTCTTTTTCTCATTAGCCCCTGGCTTGATCTGACGCAGTCGGGCGACTCGTATGTCGCCAGAGCTTCGCACGATCCGATTCTCACCCAGGAGGCCATGCACGAAGCGGCACGACTGTATCTCGGTAAAGCGGATGGCTGGCAACCAAGGGCTTCGCCGGCGAACGGGGACCTTTCAGGATTCCCGCCGCTCATGATCCAGGTCGGCGCGGACGAAGTGCTGTTAAGCGAGTCGCTGGCCTTCGCACAGAAAGCGGCGCTTAACGGGGTTGGCGTGCGGCTTCACGTCTGGCCGAAAATGATCCATGACTGGCCGCTCTTTCACTCGGTACTGCCGCAGGGGACACGCGCGATCGCTGACGCAGGTTTATGGATAGCCGAGACGTTATCCTTAGAGCCCTAAGGCACGAGTCATTATCGTTACTGTCTCGATAACGGCGGCGCTAAGCAAGTCCACCGAGCACGCAAGGGGTAAATCTTATTATACGACTGTTCAAAAGCGTATAATTGTTTGATTTTATTGGGTTTTGCCGGCTGAGGGATTCGAATTGCGGGGACCCAGCGGTGCTCACGATGAGTTCCTGCTCGCCGCAACTGCACAGAACTTGCGGCGAATGGCCAAACGGCTATGTCCATCGCCCCCGAGGCCGGCGTTTGGAGCCACATAAACGAAAAGAGAATCGAAGAAACGCAGACGAAGCCCCCAACCAAGAAAAATCATCGACACAAAGGTTCCTTCATCAAATCCCAGCCCAAGCAAGGCGTCGAAACCATCCAGTTTTTCAACGGAATAGGCCGGAAGCTGCCTCTCATCCCCGTTTGAGTTGCAGGTAGTTGCGCTGGACGGTCTTCACTGATCAGCCTCGGCCGGTTAAGCGGCGGCGGGTGAAACCTCTCGCGCAATGCGCTTGGCGTTGCTGATTTCAGCTACCCGCAGATCGTAGGCGGCCTGAAGATTCAGCCACGATCGCGCATCACCACCGAAATATCGCGCCAACCGCATGGCCGTATCAGCAGAAATGCCGCGCCGCTCACGAACCACATCGTTGATCCTTGGTGCGGGAACGCTGAGTGCCTTTGCCAACGCGTTGGCGCTCATGCGAAGCGGCTTCAGATAATCCTCCCGAAGCACTTCGCCCGGGTGAACCGGCCGCATTCCATTCTTAAACATCTTCGCTTTCCTCAGTGATAGTCCACGAGTTCTACGTCCGTCGGCCCCTCATTGGTCCAGCGAAAGCAAAGGCGGTATTGGTCATTGATCCGAATACTAAGTTGTCCTTTACGTTCACCTTTCAGCGCTTCCAACCGGTTGCCTGGCGGCGAGCGCAAAAAATCAAGGGTTTGCGCCGCATCGAGTTGCGCCAACTTCCGAGTCGCGACTTTAGCGATCGCCGAAAATCTTTTGCACTTTCCAGTTTCGAATAGGGCTCTCGTATCTGCGCAACGGAACCCTTTGATCATGGAGGCATGGTATAACGCTTAACGTTAAACGTCAAGCTATAACTGCTTGATTTTGTTGGGGTTCTGCCATTCCATAACAGATTGTTTCGTAAGCGTTTTTCGAGACAATTGAGACGAGTTACCCGAGAAGTTACCCCGCGAGCACGAGATATTATTCGACGGCGGTGGACGCCCGTGAACTCCAGGCCAATGCGTCTATCGCACCTAGCGGCGATACCTATGGGAAGAATCTACCCGTTATGGTCTGTCCTCAGTGGCGGGTATGCGGGTATGTGGCAATGAAATCGACCCAAGACGCTGCAATCGGCGTCTCAGAGCATCCTCATCTGGCGCGTTTACTCAAGGTGTAGTACAT
Source organism: uncultured Gammaproteobacteria bacterium (assembly GCA_963787695.1). Taxonomy (GTDB): domain Bacteria; phylum Pseudomonadota; class Gammaproteobacteria; order Steroidobacterales; family Steroidobacteraceae; genus Bog-1198. Next base: position 553,716 of record CAWBDX010000002.1, on the reverse strand, counting down.
TGTAATACATGACCACCTTGACACTTCGCGTACCCGATGACCTGGATAGGGCCCTTGAGCGCCAGAGCACCGCTCTTGGAATTTCCAAAAGCGATCTTGCGCGTGAAGCCTTGAAGCGCTATCTGCGGGTCGCAGAATTTCGAACGCTTCGCACGAAATTAGTTGCGCGGGCGCAGGCCGGCGGGATCAATACCGACGAAGAGGTATTTGAAGCGCTCCGGAGAAAGTGAGGATCGCGCTAGATTCTTCGGTACTCATCGCGGCGCACATCAGCCGTGCGGGCGTATGTGCGGAATTGCTTGAGGATGTGCTACTACACCATGATCTGGTGATTTCCGATTTTATCCTTGAGGAACTAGGGCGAAAGCTCATCGAGAAATTCAACTTTCCTAAGCGCGACGCTGATCTGGTCGGCGCCTTCCTTCGTCGAGTAAGCATTGTCGTTCAGCCCGCCGATTTGCCGTCAGACCTCTGCCGAGACCCTACCGACGTACCGATACTGGGCACTGCGGTTGCCGGTGAATGCGCGCTACTTATCAGCGTCGATCGCGATCTTCTCGATATGCAGACGATTCAGGCAAATCCGATTATTCGTCCTGGCGAGTACTGGCGGCGCGTTTCCGAGATCGATTGAATCTCCGGTCGCGACGCTCTCCAGTCGGTTATGAATGGCCGCTACCGGGCGGGTTGTTGGTGGACAGATCGCGGACTGCGCGCGATGGGCGAGTAGCACGCGATCTCAGGAAGGGCATCGTGAGAATTGCCGTGAGCAACATCGATCCGACTGTCAATACCAACGAGCCGATCATGCCGCTGTGGTCGAGGACATAACCCATGGCGCTCGCGCCCACGACCGAGCCGAGTGCGGAGGAGGGGGTTGCCGCCGGCACCAACAGATTGTTGGCATCGATGAGCGCCGAGTAGAGGTAACAATTTAGAAAGATCCAACCGATCTGCAGCAAAGAGACATAGAAGAGGAACAATGCGCCCGAGCGAGAGCCCAATATCATCCCGAATAGCATCCCAGTCATCAAAAGAACAGCGCCCCCGATCGGTAGCCTGAAGCCGATTCGATCGTTGAGACAGTAGGCTGCGATGGAACCCAACGAGCTCAACACCACGGAGATGCCGATGGCATGCAACGTCGCCTCGACCGACAGATTCGCGGCGAGGCGGCCGAATTCCCCCAGAAAGGTGTAGACCCCCGCCTGAACCACGATGAAAGGGACGAATGACAGGAGCAACGGGTAAGCGCGCCATGATCTTTGAGGTCCTTCAGGCTCGCGTGGGTCGTCGGTCGGCGCTGTTGGCCACCTCGCCGGCAACAGAGCTATAAAAGGAAGAAGCATGATAAAAAGCCCAGCCATCACGACGAATAGGCCAGAACTGCCCAACCGCTCAAACACCGAAGCGGCGGAAAACATGAAGGCCGCCTCGACGCCGATCTGGATAAAAGTGGTCACTGCAATGACGTGTCCAGGCGATCTCGAATTGGCGAGCACCGCTGAATACAGGGCCGTCAGAAATCCAGCCGATACTCCGACCAGGCCGCGCAATACACAGACCGCGGCGAAATCCTTCACGATCACGCAGGCAGCATTGCCGGCGATGGCCACTAAAATAGAAGGTAACGCCACTTGGCGCCAGCGCCAACGCCGCTGCCAATACAAGCCGGATAACGAACCCGCCGCGAGACCTGCCAGTTCGATCGCGGCGACGGCGCCGAGCCGAGTCGCCGACCAGTGCAGTTGCGCCCAGCCATCGAGCATCGCCGGTGTGATGAGGGTGCCAATCGTGCCGATGATGAACAGCGCATTGACATATGCGAGTCGCGGCAGCGAGTCGAACCGTGGTCCTTTCGGTGCTACTTCGCTCACCCGAAAAGCATCGGCGTGCGGGTTAGCAGTTCGGAGCCGGCGTCCGTGACGATGAGGTTTTGTTCGAATCCAGCGGTCCCGACCCCGGGATGCGTCAGAAAAATCTCCGCCGCCATCACCATGCCGGCTTCGAGCGGCACATCGTAACGCAGTGCTCCGTCGGTATCCGCCTCGCCTTCGCCGATGGGAATGGCGAAGGGGATGAAATTCGTGCTGAGGCCATGCCCCAACAGTGGAATCTTCAATTGCGGGTGGTCGAAATAGCCGTGCTTGCGGGCGATCGCGGCGCCATGAACGCCCAACTGCCGCGGCGTGATACCCGGGCGCATGCCTGCCACCACGGCGTCCACTACCTCGACGGCACCTTCCAGCAATGCGCGTTGAGGTTTGGTCGGCTGATTGCCGCAGATCAACGAACGTCCGGGGTCCATCCAATAGCCTTGGAAGATAGGCCCCATGATCCACGCGCGCACCACATCTCCGGCCGCCGGGGGCGTGGTGTGATAACCATATAGATCCATACTGACCACGTGCTGCTCGGTGTCCGCACCGTGATGAATATCGATGCGATGAAAGCCGCCACCGCCGCGCATCAGGATGGCTGCTGCCATGGCAGCAGCCTCGGCACTCGAGTGTCCGGTCAACAGGGACTCGCAGGCCACAGTCAGCGCGCGGGTGATCATGTCGCCCGCCGTGCGGTACGCCTCGAGCTCTCGGGCGCTCTTGATGGACTGGGGGCCCAACAGGAAGGTCTCATCGGCATGCCATTCTATCTGCGGCGTATGTCGGCGCAGCAGTCGGTCATACATGCCCGGCAATACATCATCGCCCACCACGGCGATCCGGCCTTCGATGCCCTGTGCGCTCAGGTATGCGGCGAGACCGGTCATTAAGTTCTTCGGATGACTGATAACTTCGCCGCAGACCACGCGCGACAGGTCCAGGTCCTCTGTTGGCAACCCCACGTGAAGCTCCGGTTCCCGGCCTCGCCGGATCAACACGGCGCAGAAGGTGTAGGGCGCCGCGATCTCCTCGCTCGCCGGATCCTGGCCGGAGCCGTTCATCACGAAATTCGTAAGCCACAAGACATCGCCCACCCGATCGAAAGTGCCCGCTCCGCGCTGCCAGATGAGCAGATGTTCATAACCGCGTGCGGCCATCGCCTGATGAACCCGCGCCCAGCGCGCCTGGTACTCCTCGGGTGGGAAAAACAAGGCGGATCGGGTGCCCTTCATGAGTGCCCCCGGCGCGTAGTGCAACAATTCAGGAACTCCTCGAGCAGCCGATTGAACCGGGCGGTTTGATCGATGAACATCATGTGCGCGCACTCCGCCATCACGACCAACGTAGCTCGCGGCAAGCAGGCTCGGCTGATGTCGGCCGTTGCCGTCGAGACCAAGTCGCGATCGCCGATCACGACGAGGCTCGGTGCCTTCACGCGCGCGAGTGAATGGCTGAAATCAAAACCCTTGAGATTCCCGTCGATGTGAAAATCGGAGCGGCGCACCCACATCTCGCGGAGCACTTCCATGCCCAACGGTGGCGTGTGCTTGAATCGCGCCGGCGGGGGTTTCGCGTACATATAAGGCGCAAGGGCTTGAGCGGAGGCCGCTGCATAATCCTTCTTATAGGCGCCGTCGGCTTGGAATATACCGGCTTTTTCCTGGCGTGCGAGCCGCGCGCGAAGTCGCGCGGGTAGGCACTTGCGGAGATTGCGAAAGTCCCTATCGATGCACCGCGCGCTCGAACCCGTGCCGGCGAGCACCAGACCGAGAATGCGGTTGGGATGACGCGTGGCATAAGCCTGCGCCAGAATGCCGCCGAAGGAGTGACCCAGCACTACGAATTGCCGGACCTGTAAGTGTTTCCGGACCCGCTCGATGTCCTTCACCATGTGATTCAAGGTGTACCCTTTAGGGTCTTTGAGGCGCGCCGAGCGGCCCGATCCGCGCTCATCGATCAACACCAATCGACAGTGGCGCGCCATCGGTTGAAGCGCGGGGAGAAAGTCCGAGTGATCCGCTCCGGGGCCCCCGTGCAGCAGCAGCAGCGGTACACCACTACCGAGCGTCTTATAATAGATGCGTATACCACGGCCGTCGACGAAGCCCTCTGCGTCGCGCGAACGCCTGCCGATGTGTCTATTGCGCATTTTTTAAGAAGTCCGTTGGGAGGATGAATCGCAGACAATGGTCTCTAGCTTGTCCAGACTCTTATTCCAGGATCGATGGAACGCCGTAGTCAGGTCTGTCAGTACCGTCTCGGCGGGCCGCTTATCCGTTCTTAAGTTTGAATACGAACGAATTAGGATTGTTGTCGAGTTCCCCATCCGCACAAAGTCCCAGTGATAGAACGCGACGATATCGTGGACCTCGGTGGCGTAGTCTGATGACATGGATTTGGGATTCGCGGCTGTTATCTTTACGACGATCTCGGTCTCGGTCGTAACTTTTACCTGCTCCTGAAGGTAATACAGTGTGGGATCCTGCATGCCCACACCGTACAAGGGACTTGCCTTGAGGACTTGCCCTTCTTGGAGTCCGACACCTTGGTATGGAGGGCCCGAAATCCAGTCCCAGTGGTAATCCGTGTACCATCGGTTCATATCCAAGAATACGGGCCATACTTTCCTAACAGGCGCGCCAATAGTTTTTTTAACACTGAGATATTCCGCAAGTTCGTACGAAATCGTCATAGTGCATGCTCCCTAGCATTTGAAGGAAAGTGCCCGTCAGCTTGTCGCGCAAGACAATGGGTTGTATTCGATTCAGCTAGCCCGATGGCGTCATTCCCTCGCTAACCATCAGTCGAGGCCGAGGCTTGCTACGGCTATGGCCATTCGCGGTGACGCGATCGCTTTCTCCACCTGACGCGCTCGAATCAACATTGGAATTGTCAGCACCGCCGTCAGCGCCAAAGCTCCTGTCGTTAATATGAGGGTTGCTGTCACCCCACCATGCTCGAGCACGAAACCGACCGCGCCGGCGCCGAATGCTGAGCCAAATGACGACAACGAAGTGGCTGCCGGCACCAAAAGATTGTTGTAGTGGATGAGGGCTGAGTACAAGTAGCAGCCCAGAGCGATCCAAGCAATCTGTAACAGCGAGATATTGAGCAGGAACAATGAGGGGGAGCGAGATGCGAAAATCATCGCAAACATCATGCCGCCCGTCACAGCGATCGCACTGCCGATCGGGAGCACAAACCCCGCACGATCGTTCAAAACGTATGCCCCGACTGAGCCAAGGGAACTAAACACCACGCTGATGCCGATAGTGCGCAGCGATTGTTCTGCGGAAAGGTGTGCCACTAGGCGGCCGAATTCTCCCAAGAAAGTGTACACGCCGGTTTGCACCATAATGTATGGAACAAACGCCAGGAGCGAGCATATATCCGATCACGGGTCGCTTCTGAGAAACTCGAGGGTTTATCGGGTCGCGGCGATCGCCTTCTGGCCAGCCGGCGCGGTAAGACACGCAGCAGTGGGACGAGTACGACAGAAAGCGCGGTCATTAAGATAAAGAGGCCATTGGAACCTAAGCGTTGGAACACAGTCGATGCGCAGAATACAAAGAGCGCCTCAATGCCGATCTGGATAAAGGTCGTGACCGCAATCACCTTACCCGGCGATTTAGTGTTGGCAAGGAATGCCGAATAAATTGCGCATAAGAAGCCGCCGGCCAAGCCGGCGGCGCTTCGCGCAATGCACACGACGACGAAGCCGTATTGGACTACACATGCCAGGTTGGCGACTATTGCCAGCACCAAAGACACAAAGGCAACGTGACGCCAGGACCAACGACGCTGCCAATACAACCCCGATAAGGAACCCGATGCCAGTGTTACGAGTTCAAGTGCAGCAACCAGCCCTAATTGACTTTGACTCCATTGAAGCGCGGCCCATGACTCGAGAATTGCCGGTGTGATGAGCGTTCCTAGAGTACCGACGATAAACAGCGCGTTCACGTAGATGAGGCGCCCGAGCGGGTCAAATCGCGCGACATTTATCGCAGAACCGTTTACTGAATGCCTCACCCTTGCGCGCCGCCGACCGTGAATTGAAGTTTGTTGCGCCAAGGAGCAAATTAAAAATGCATCTTAAGATCTACGCCAATCGTTCTGGGTGGCGTGGCGATCTCGGTATTGGAACACGTTGCCGAAGCCGTACAGCGCTCCCTCTTGGATTTCCAAAATACCGGTCGAATTCGTGAGATTATGGCCATACAGCGATAGATCGTAGTGTCCCGTGCGCACCCCGACGGCAGCATCGAGCGCGCTGTACGCGGGCCGTGTGGCGTTGTAGGTAAATCCGGCCGGAATGTTGCCCAGGTGACTCCAATCGAGGCGCATGTAACCGGTGTAGTCAGTGAAGAAGGCTCTGGTGTATTCGGCGCCAATATTGAATTTCTGATACGGGACACCGGGAATCGCTTCTCCGGGTTGTGCAGTACCTGCCCCCTGAAATGCGACGTCTATGGATGTGAATTCTGCGTGATCATAGGAACCGCTCGCACTCAACAGCAATGATTCAAAGGGCTTGAAATTGATCTCCGCTTCCAACCCTTTGCTCTGCGCCGTACCGACGTTGGCGACAAATAGATAACCGCACCCGGGATCGGTGACCGCTTGCTGTACATTCTTCCAATCGATTTTATACGCGGCCACGTTTATGGATAGCCTGCGATCCAGAAATTCGGACTTCGCACCCAGTTCATAATTCCAAACGGTGTCAGGTTGATACAGGGGCGAATAAGCATTGGTCAGCGTGCAACCGATTCCCGTGGGAAGCCCGACATTGGGCCCACCTGGCCGGTAGCCGCGAGCGGCCGTGGCATAGAGGGTGGTGCCATCAACGGGGCGGTACGTGAGTACCACGCGAGGACTGTTGCCATTCGCCTTCGCGTGGACCAGTGGTTGGCTGGGCGCGGCGAGCACGCCGCTTTGTGTATTTTCCAGGCTATCGTGCAGCTCGTAATAGCGTTCACCCGCGGTGATTTCGAAACGAGGCACAATCTTGTAGGTCAAATCTGCAAAAACCGCCGATTGCTGGTCGATCACCGATTGGTCAAAGCTGTAAAGATTGGGACCAGTCGTCTGTCCGATCGCCTCCGCGAACGCTGTGCTGTTCGTTGACTCGGTTGAATGCTGACGGTAGTGACTGAAATAGGCACCGCCGACCCAACGCAGCCGTTGGTCAGTCGGGGACGTCAAGCGAAATTCCTGAATGAAGCCGTCATTGTGGGATGTGTCAAAGTCTGTGGTCGGATAATTAGGTGGATACGGAACACCAAACACCGACGCGAGATTTGCCCAATAGAGAGTGAAATCGCTCTGAGTCTGCACGTCCCGAGAGAGCACCGATGTGGATGACATCAGGGTCGCATAGTCGAAGTTGTAGTCCACTTCCAGGTTGCCGACTTCAAGCCGACTTTGCTGCGGCGACGGATAAATGGCTGCAATTGTAAACTCTGGCAGGTTGCTGAAATAATCCGAGTTGTTACCGGCATCGACTTCCGAGATCATCAAAGTTGTCTTGATGGTCAATGCATCGGTCGGTTTCCAGAGCCCGATGATTCGACCGCTCTTGAGGTCGACATCGTTTATTCGTCTTGCTGTCACCGGGAGGTCGGGTTGTGCGACGCTGAAGTCGCCGGGTGCCGCTTGATTGATATAACCAGGGACGTGCTCGAAAGCACCGACGATGCGGATCGCCGCATCGGGAGACAATGGCAAATTCACGGCCGATTTTGTGAGATATCCTACGCCGCCGCCGTCCATGCTCGAGGCCCCGATCTCCGCGTTCACGGCAACAGCACTCGGGTCTGGCTGAGCGGTCAAGATCCTGACGGCACCGCCCATGGAGCTCGACCCGTAGAGCGTGCCCTGCGGCCCTCGGAGCACCTCGACGCGATTGACATCGAAGAAATCGATGTCCGGCGCACCGGCGTAGCCGTCTGTGCGGATATCAAGCGGGGTTTCGTTCACATAAAGCGACACTGCGGGCTCGAGTCCATATGCGGTGCCGAGACCGCGGATTGCCAATGTCGTCTCTCCCGGACCGAGCACATCGAAGGAGAGACTCGGAACGTATGCGGCCAGATCCGCTGCACCATGTAAGCGCATCTGGTTCAGCATATCGCCGCTCAACGCAGAAATCGCTTCCGGTACATCCTGAAGTCGCTCGGCGCGCCGCTGCGCAGTCACCACAATTTCGTCAAGTGAATCGCTGGGGTTCTCCGCTGCCGCCGGCTGCATGGCCAGCAGGCTTCCCAATAGGAACGCGGTACAGATCAATTTCATGATTATCCCTTACAAAAACTCACTGCTCGAATGCGGCGCTTCGCCCGACGACGCGGGCGTACACCTCACTCCCGTAGCGCACACCTGGCTTTCTGTCGTAGCTAAAAAGGGCAATGACGCGCGGCACCTTGCCGCGTACTGGCGGCACGCGGTGCAAGGCCCTGCGGCCACAGAAAAGCAGCAACGTTCCTGCCCCAACTTTGATCGAGCGCACCGCTTGGGAACGACCATCGAGGGCAGCGGCCACCACAGCGTAATTCTCCTCGCCGTCTTTTCGGATATTGGGGGCGAAGTCGAAGGTTCCGCCGGCCTCCGGGGCTTGCAGCAAGATCGAGACCACGAAGTCGTTGAGATCGAAATGCCAGCCGTGCGTGTCGCCCTCGTACATGACGGTCGATGTGCATCCCATGACGGGATCAGCCAATTGGAAAAGCGCGGGCTCATCAAGCATCTGCGCTATACGCTGCGTAAGAGTTTCACTGCGATACAACGTTCGCAGTTGGCCCGCTTTGCTCAGCACATCGGTCGCGACGACAAATTGACGGCTCTCGTGTTTGCGACGTCGTACGTGATCTGCCGGGTATTGCTCCAGTGTCGATTCGTCGTACGCGCTGAAGGATTGTTCTCGCCGGTAGGCGCGCGGCATCGCATCCAACACTTCGCTCGTCATTGCTACGGTCACGCCGGGATGCAGAAAACCGGGGAGGCTCGCGAAACTCGATTCCTTGAGCTGAGCTCTGCAGCGCTCAGCGATGGGTGCAAATCCTGCGTCATCCCCGAGGGGGTAGCGCTCCAGGTCCACCAACGCGGATAAGGACATCAATTCCGGCATGGTTTCCTCCAACTCCTGATACGATTCCCAGCTTCTTCAATGCTTTTCTTATGCTTATATTCGAAAATAGACACCAATAAACTAGAGTTTTTCTATTGATTCGTTATAATTTTGATATGATGACTTTGCGACGGTCGCTACCCCCCATCAATGCCTTGGTTGTCTTCGAAGTCGCCGCCCGGCATCAAAATCTCACCGCGGCAGGCGCCGAGCTCTGCATCGCCGCGTCTGCGGTCAGCCGTCACGTCGCCACCGTGGAGCGCGAAACCGGACTCAGCCTCTTTACGCGCAACGGAAACCGGCTCGAGTTGACCGCGGCGGGACAACGCCTGGCTGACGCGATAGGTGCCGGACTCGGGCATGTGCGTGATGTGCTCACCTCGCTCAAACAGCGGGAGAGTCAACGGACTTTGACCATCGCATGCAGCCACGACCTCGCGCAGATTTGGCTGATGCCTCGCTTTCGGGAGCTCGCCGAACATCTCGACGATCGACAGGTACGGGTCATAACCGCCGCGACCTACGAGGGATTCGATGCGCCTGATATCGACTTGTCGATCCGATTTGGTAGCGGGAAGTGGCCCGGGTTCACGGCTGCCCATCTGTTTGACGAGGAAGGGTTCCCGATATGCGCCCCCGAGCTCCTCGAACGGCATCCAGAACTGCTCAACGCTTCGCCGGACGTGTTAATGAAATTCCCTCTGTTGCGACTCGCGAGCGAGGAAAGCATTGGACTGAAGTGGGCGGACTGGTTGTCCCACCAAGGCGTCAAGCTGCCGGTAGTCACCGGTCCGGTGTTCTCGACCTTTTCTCTTCTGCTCCTGGAATTGGTGGCGACGCGCGGCATTGCGCTCGGGTACAAGAGCATCGTCGACCAACTGTTGATCGATCGCCGCATCGTTCGGCTGTCCGACCGATCGGTCCGAACGGGATTAGGCTTCTATCTCGTCTATCGGGAGCCGGAGCCGATTCCGATCGAAAGGCTGATCCATGTGTTTCGTAAAGGGCTCGATGCGCAGCAAGGCATCGCACAGCACGTCACCGGCTGAGCTTGACGAACTCGCCCGCCTTCATGATGGCCGACAAACTTCGGCCATCCTGCGCGAGTACGCCGATGTCCTCCAGCGGATTTCCGTCAACGATCAGAATATCGGCGCAGCAGCCTGGCTGGATTTTGCCGAGTTTCGGCTCCATCAAGATCTCGGCATTCACCGCCGTTGCGGACCGCAAGATGGAGACGGCCGATTGAACCTCCCGCCGAATAGTGAACTCTCGGGTCTGATGAGTATGGAGGTGGCCCAGAAGGTCCGTTCCAAACCCGATCTTCAGTGCGAAGCGGTCCATGATCTCCAAACCACGAAGCGATTGATCACTCACCTCAGCGAGCTTCTCACTCATCCAGCCCGGCAGTGATCCCGCTTTCGCATCGACGAGCAACGCTCTTACAATGACGCCGGTCGGAACTACGTAGGCTCCTGCGGACTTGACGGCCGCGGCGCTGCTCTCGTCGATCAGCGTCGCATGTTCAATGGTGCGTACACCCAGCTTCGCCGCTCGTGCGATAGAGCTTGGCGGATGACAATGAGCCGCGACATATTTTCTCCGTCGAGCGGCCTCCTCGACCGCTGCTATAACTTCCCGGTCCGTAAATTGATCCATCCAAATGGGATCTGCCGGCGATAAGACGCCGCCCGACAGCATGATCTTGATGCAATGAGCCCCGCGACGAAGTTCCTCTCGAGCCGCCGCTCGGACCGCATCTTCGCCATCCACTACAAGTGCCACACGGCCTTCGCCTAAGCATCCGCATGCGCCGACCCCACTGAACGGGTCTCGGAAATCACCGTGTCCGCCAGTCATGGAAAGGGCGCGCCCCGCGAAGAACACTCGAGGTCCCCTGATCAGTCCCTCCGCAACGGCTCTCGCGATCCCGGCATCACCGCCCCCGACATCGCGTACGGTAGTGAAACCGCAGTCGAGGGCATGGCCTAACATCTTGGAGGCGTAGCCGGCAACATAGGTCAGTGGCTGCGTCTCCACGTCCGTCACTTTGAGACTGGCGCCCAGAACATGGCAGTGTGCGTCAATCAATCCGGGCATTAGGGTCTTGCCGGCGACATCGACGACGTCCCCGCTAATCGAAGCACCTGGCGTTCGGTCGACTGCCACGATGCGGTTGCCCTCGACGACCACAACCGATTCGTCGACGTACTCGCTCCGCACGCCGTCGAAGATCCTTGCGTTCAAGAATGTCGTTCGATTCACAAGTTACCCGCAGGCTCTTCTGTCCTCTCCAACGATCTCATTTAGCATTTACTCTGAGAACCTCTCCGCATAATCTTGGCATTGACAGAATGACTTTTCAGCACCAGTGGCGCGCAGGTTAGCCGTCCGGCAGCCTGAGCGCATCGCGCATCGCATAGTCAATAGCTATCATTGGAATTCATACTGGGATCCCGGATCGGGGGTAGCTGATTTTTGTAGATGCGAGTTACCCCGTTTGTTACCCTCTATTTGCGCCGGCAGACAATGAGTCTATTCGGACGGCGTTGGACACAAAAAAATCCAAAAACACCGTAAAAATCAGAGTAAATGTCGATTTTATTGGACATCGATGGACGTTCTCGGCCGTAGTTTTGCGGTTCTCGAATTTTCGTGCGGGGGTCTGCCGGCTGAGGGATTCGAATAGGCGCGATAACATACTGTTTCGTAAGCCTTTATAAAAATAGACGGGACGAGTTACCCCGAAAAGTTACCCCGTTCGGACGCAGATATTATTCGACGGCGTTGGATGGCCGTGGACTCCGGGCCAATGCGCATATCGCATCCAGCCGCGACGCCAATGGGAACAATCGATCCGGTGCTGACCCTCGCCGATGACCGCAATCGGAGGCCCCAACTCGAGCATTGCGGCGGATGTGGCCCGCGCCTTGAACAGCGATCCTGAAGGTGTTACCTTAGTAATACCCACTGTTGGGAGCAATTTATGACTAGCCCTGTAGCAACTACACTAAAAATTGCCGCAGACCTCAAACGACGGGTCGTGGCGGCAGCCAAAGCGGCTGATAAATCACCCCACGCATTTATGCTGGAGGCGATTGAGCATCAGACTCGACTGGACGAACAGCGCCGAGCGTTTGTCGCCGATGCGGTGGCAGCACGTTCCGAGGCGTTCACTAGCGGCGAGGGTTACGCTTCGGCGGATGTGCATCGTTATTTGGCTGCTCGTGTTCGCGGCGACCGGGCGAAACGGCCGAAAATACGAACGTGGCGGAAGTAATCTACTCTCGACACGCGTTTGCCGACCTGGAGCGACTGGCCGATTTTCTCATTAAGGATGCTCCACAGGCGGCTGTCACAGCGATCGAAGTAATTCGCGACGGAATTGAGATTCTTGAGCGACATCCTTTTGTCGGCCGATCGTGTGAAGAGGGACTGAGGGAACTCTTGATCTCCTATGGCAAGAGTGGCTATGTGGCGCTCTATAGCTATGAGCAAAGGCAAGACGTAGTTTTAGTGCTCGCCATTCGTCACCAACGGGAGGCGGGCTATTCGACGTAGACGACCGCCATCGACCCATCGTCACTGCATACGGTCGGATGCAAGCACGACTGCGACGGCTTTGAGCGTGCGTTCCACGTCTTGAGCACTTGTCCGCGCATTGACAACGCTAATGCGCATCGCGCGGTGCCCCTTCCAGGTCGTTCCGCTAAAAAACGCGGTGCCTTCACGATTGATGGCCTCGATGGCCCAGTCCGTCCTCGCGTCGTGATCTGCCGCAATCGCGTTGGGACGGCTGTCGAGAAATCGCACTAGACCCTGATTCAGCGTCGGTGGAGCCACCATGTCCACGCCAGGCAAAGCGGCGAGCCCGGTCGTCAGCTGAGCAGCACAGGCACAACACCGGTCAATCAGGTCTGCCAGACCGTCCCGTCCCAACTCGCGCAGTGCCGCGTATACCGGGAAGCCACGGGAGCGGCGCGTCCAATCGGGCGTCCAATCGATTTGATCGCGTGCGTCGCCGGCAGATGATATGTAGGACGCAGTTATTGCCATCGCCTCCTTGTGCGCCGCGGGGTCTGCGACAATCGCGATCCCTATATCTTTGGGCGTGTTGAGCCACTTGTGAGCGTCGGTGGCCCAGGAATCGGCCCGTTCGATTCCCTCCACGCAATGCCGCTGTCGCGCGCTTGCTCGTGCCCACAGCCCAAAGGCTCCGTCCACATGTACCCAGGCTCGCGCCGCCTTCGCCATTGGAATAAGTTCGAGGAACGGATCGACCGCGCCGACGTTCAAATCGGCGGCATTGAGAACGACGATGGTTGGATCCTCGGACTGTCGCAACGCCGCCTCCAACGTATGAGGCGCTATCCTGAAGTCGAAATCGGCGAGGAGCGGTTCGAGGCTACGAGAACCGAGGCCCAGAAACCGAAGCGCTCGGGCCACCGAGCCGTGACGGTGCTCGTTGGCAAGTACACGGATGCGCGGAGCGCCGCAGAGACCCCTGTCCTCTACGTCCCAACCGCGAGCGCCAAGCAATGCGTGACGTGCCGCAGCTAGACATGTTAGGTGCGCCATCTGGCATCCCGTCGTAAAAGCATAGGATGCGGATGCGGGCAAGCCGAGCAGATCCTTAATCCAACGACCCGCAATCTCCTCAACGACGGCAGACGCAGGACCGCATGCGTAGAGCGCGGCGTTGTTGTCCCAAGTTGACACCAACCAGTCGGCAGCAAGCGCCGACGGCAGTGCTCCGCCGATGACCCAGGCGAAGAAACGCCCACTGGCCGACCCCAGATGCCCTCCTTCCGTGGCAGCGACGAGATCGTCAATCACTCGGTCCGCGCCCAGCCCGGCACCCGTTAGCGGTACATCGAGTCGACGCCGAAGGTCGGTAAGGGTCGCTGTCGCATTGACTGGTCGTTGGTCGAGATTGGTCAAATAATCGACGGCATGCTTTTGGGTTCGCGCCAGTACTTCCGCAATATGGTTCATGAGGGCTCCATGTATTGGGAGTTCACAGCTTAACGAGCCGAAACGTCGACGACACTCCGAATCTTGCGGTCAGTGTATGCGTCGGGATTACGATCAATGGGGTCGCAGCAGCCGAGTGGACCCGGGCGCTGAATCTGAAAGAGCGAACAACGACCTGAATCATTCAAATGGAAGGCCGACTACCTGAGACGAGGTCATAAGACACCAAAAAAGATTGGGAGCGCTCATTGTCACCGCGCGGCGTCCTCATGTCTCGCCGTTTTCGGACACCGAATTTATTGCGAATTGGGAGGAAGCTCTGTTCCCAGTGGCCGTCGGCAGGACGCGAATGCCAGGCTTCATAAGAATTTCTGGCAAGTGCAGCACGACTAGAGTTAAGCCGGATCTGGTCGGCGGGACTTTGTTCGTGACTGTAAACCGGGTCCCGACATGTGACCTCGTGCAATCTCCCACTCTCGCATCGTCACAACGAAGATGTGCTTTCCGAGTGCGGCCTTCAACGCTGACGGATCGAGTCCGTGGCCGAGTACATTGCGAGCGAACTCATGACGAGACCTGGTCATGAGAGATGACCGACTGGTCCGGTGGTTCATTGCTTCGACTACGTACCGCCGGTGATCAAGCGGATACTGCCGCCAAACTTAAGGTAGGCCCAAAACCAGTTGGTCAACGTCGCGAACCGATTTCTAACGCCCAGCATAAAGGCGATGTGCACGATTCCCCACAGCCACCATGCGGGTGCACCCGACAGCTTCAAGATGCCAAAATCCGCCACGGCGGCCTTGCGGCCGATGGTGGCAAGAGAGCCCAGGTGGCGATAACGAAATGCTGGCACTGGCATACGCGATTCGACCATGGCCCGAATTTGCTTTGCCACGTACGTTCCGCCTTGTTTGGCCGCCGGAGCCAACCCCGGCACGATTTCACCTTTCCAAGCCTTGCTCGCGGCGGTGTCGCCGATCGCGAATACGTTGGCGAGCCCCGGTACCCGCAAGTCCTCGCCCACGATCAGGCGTCCCGCCCGATCGGCGGGTGCGTTCAACCACGCAGCCGCCGGCGATGCAGTCACTCCGGCAGCCCAAAGGACCGTACTCGCTTCGATGTGAGTTCCGTCAACGGCAACACCCCTTTCATCAATATGATCAACCCGGCTAGCGAGATGAATTTCCACTCCCAGCTGCTCTAGCGAGCGTTGCGCAATCTGCGCCAGCTGCTCAGGGAAGCTCGGCAGTAATCGCGGGGCGGCTTGGACGAGAATCACGCGGGCTTGCGCCGGATCGAACGCACGGAAATCCTTTTCCAATCCAAAACGGGCCAATTCCGCGATTGCGCCCGCGAGTTCCACGCCCGTAGGGCCGCCGCCCACGATCAGGAAGGTCAACAATCCCTTGCGGTCTTGCTCAAGAGACGCCGCTTCGGCGCGTTCGAATGCCGTCAAGATCCGGCGCCGAATTTCCAACGCATCTTCGATGCGCTTGATGCCCGGTGCGAAGCGCGCCCATTCATCTTTTCCGAAATAGCTGTGGGTGGCGCCTGTGGCGAGCACCAGATAATCGTAAGGAATGTCGCCATTTTGCGTGGACACCGATTGCCGCTGCGTATCCACTCCGGTGACGGTGCCGAGGAGCAGCCGGATCGACGGCGAGTTTCGGAACATCTGGCGTGCCGGCCTCGCTATATCACCCGGAGACAACGACGCCGTCGCGACTTGATACAGCAGCGGCTGGAAGAGGTGATAATTCGTGCGGTCAATGAGCGTCACTGCCACAGAGGCGTCGCGCAAGGCTTGCGCGCATCGCAGGCCGCCAAAGCCTGCTCCGACGATGACGACTCTCGGTAATCCTTGAAGACCGTCGAGACCATGCGTCTTGGTCAAAGGGAAGAAGCGATCGCGCAAACGCACGAGGAGTTCGTCGAGCGACACGAATCCCCCACCGTTCACGCCGAGAATTGCTAGGAACATGAGCAAATAGATCGAGTCGGTGACTCGCGGGTCGATCATCGAATAGGCAAACAGCCCGAAGAGTAGTACTGCGGCAATATAGCGAGTGGCCAGCCCCATGAGGAGTAAGACACCGCCCACCCAGGCGGAGGCTAGCGGAACGCGCGTGGCCACGTCCAACGGCAACCATCGTTCGAGGTTCTTGAACTCAGCGCCCGATGAACGCGAAAAAGCCGCCAATAGCAAAGCGATTCCCAACCACACTCGGAAGAAAGAGATGTAGAGCGGCGTGCCGTATTCTCTCAGGCGCTTGGAAAAGTCGATAATTCGTGGAATGAGCGGGACGGCGCTGTCGTTCAGTCCCCGACGCAGCAAGTTGTCGACCGAAATCGGACCCGCACCGTAAATCGCAAACCAACCTGCCAGTGCCATCCAAAAGAGCTGGGTATCGAATGGGGTGCAGCGAAGTTGCGTGATCAACGACAGCAGTAGCAGCGGCAGCGCGGCGTATCGAGTCATGAGGCCGATCGCCAGCAGTGCCGCGCACACGATATAAATTGCGGTGCTCAGAAACGCCGCCGAGTTCGATGCGAGGAATGGGATCGGGTTCTCCTGGCTCGCCACCGCCAGTGTGGTCTCCCAGTGCAGCATCTGCATGAAGCCGAAGAAACCAAAGAGCTTGGCGATCCAGAGGCGAATCGCTAGTTCGATGTAAGGCCACGCAATTCCGCCGAACAGAGACGTCCACAGTTTCAGGATTGGCCGAGTCGCTGCTGCCACTTTGGCGAGAAACGAAGGTTTATGATTGCCGGCGTATTGCGTCTGCATTTTGATCCTCGTTCGAGCAGCTCCAAGGGGGCGGCGCAGGCAAAGAGCGGCGCGACCCACTGCAAGTGTTGAGCGACACGTTCGGGCCAACCGATCAGCCAACGAACCATGAATTTATCTCGGTCCTTGATATGCGAAGGTGTAGAGTGAGACCGTATGGATCGGGAACTTATTTCCATTCACTGGCGAATTTATGTAAATCCGAGTGGTGCGAGTCGCAGGCTGCTGATGGCGACAGCCACAAGGGGTCCTGCCGACTGGAGGGTTAACTCGAAACGTAGGCGAATCTGCGCCCCGTCAACCGCCTCGACCTCGCTGGCCAGCACGGAGATCAGTACTTCCGTCTTCAACCGATACTCCTGATCTTCGCGGCCAGCGTCTTCAAGCCACGATGAATGCCCACCTTGACCGCCGAGACCGACATGCCCGTGCGAGCCGCGGCGTCAGCAACCGAGGCACCTTCGATCTTCACGTATTGAATAGGTAGTCGCTGTCGATCCGGTAATTGATCCAAGAGCTTTGCGATGTCATAGCGCGCTTCTGCCGCTTCGCTATCCGGTGCTGCAAACAACTCCCCGGCCTCGTCGAGCGAATCGTTGAGCATATCGCTCCGCGAGCGCCGGCGTAGTAAATCGATGAGCTTGTACCGGGCTATGGCATGCACCCACGCAGTTAGCGGCAGATTCGCATCATAGGTGTGCCGCTGATTGTGGATCGCCCACAGCAACTCCTGCACAAGATCCTCGGCCTCCTCCGGCAACCGCGCCAAACGCTTGCGCAAGAAAGAGCGCAGATGCGCCGCCAGTTGATCTAGGAAAAGGCGATAGGACGATGCGTCGCCGGCGAGACTCCGTAACATAAGGCTACGCAGGTGCTCCTCTATTAATTGCATCTCAACCTTCAAGTTACTGCGCAGGAGAGGGGCGAGTGCGTTTCAACGCCCCGTAGGGGCCCCCGTAGAGTTGACCGACCAGCCAGCGCATTTATTGCAGGCGTTCTGCGCCGCAGCTCTCCCAAACGGGCAGGGACTGAAAACAATCGGCGAGGTGCGAGCGGTCAATCCTGCGACGTTCACAGCACTCGTGGCTGTAACCAATCCGTCATCTCCAACGAAATAACTAAGAGAAGCGATTGCGCGCGAGAATACAGACGCCGGTATGAGAACAGAGAATCTAACTGCGCTGCTAGCGACGAACCTCGAGCCGGTGGACTCGGGGCGAACGCTGCGACGCTATGTGCTGGGAATCACCGTAGGCACGCTGGCGGCGCTGATCTTGGCGGGTGGCGTCCTCCACTTGAATCCGGCGCTGCCTCGCGAGGGATCCGAGCCCGCGTTTTGGGTTCGTGAACTCTTTTGCGCAAGCCTGGGTGCGCTCGCAGTCCTCTGCGTCGCACGCATGGGGCGTCCCGGTGCTCAGCTCGGTTCCTTGCCGAGAGGTATTGCCGCTGTCGTGCTCATCATGTGGATTCTGGCCGCGATGAGCCTAGTTTCAGCCGGTTCGCAGAGCCGCGTCCACTTGCTCCTGGGTAGCACATTCGCCGTCTGTCCGTTCCTGATCGCATTCATCTCGGCGCCGCTTTTCTTGTCCTTTGTATGGATCCTGAAAGACCTCGCCCCGACTCGGCTGCGTCGGGCGGGTGCGGGTGCAGGATTCGCCGCTGGATCCATCGGTGCGCTCGTTTATACCCTGCATTGCCCGGAGCTCGCCACGCCGTTCGTAGCAACATGGTATTTGCTCGGAATGTTGATCCCCACTGCTATCGGCGCGTGGCTCGGTCCACGGCTGTTGCGTTGGTGAATTCGGAAAAACGATTGCGACACCGCTATGGCCGGAGATATTCCATGACCTTGCCCATTAAACGCGCTGCCCTCATTGCCCTGATTTTCATGGGCTTGGAGCTCGGATTGGCGAGGAATCTGCAGGCGCAATCAAGCTCGCCGCGCGGACCTGCGGTTGTGGAGTTATATACCTCGCAGGGCTGTAGCTCCTGCCCGCCAGCGGATGCATTGTTAGGCGAGCTTTCACAGATGCCAAGCGTACTCGCCCTCTCTTTTCACGTCGACTATTGGGACAGCCTTGGGTGGCGCGACCATTTCGCCTTACCGATGGCGCGTGAGCGTCAGCGCGGCTATGTCGAGACACTGGGCCTCTCGTCGGCATTTACGCCTCAAGTGGTGGTCGATGGGCGCAGCAGTTTCGTAGGATCAGATAAGCCACGCATCCTGGCGGCAATAGCGGAAACCCGCAACACGGTTCCGATCGTCGTCGAAGTGGCTCGCGGCGAGCTCACCGTCACCGTGCCTGCACGGCAGAATCGCGAGCACTACGACGTCAACCTCATCGCTTACCTGCCGCAGGCGGCTACTAACATTGGGCTGGGAGAGAACTCCGGGAGGACGCTCAGAGAATTTAATATCGTCAGACAATTCCGATTGCTCGGTGTCTGGAACGGACAAGAGAGTGTGTTTCGCGCGCCGGTGGATACATTCCCGGGCGACGCCACTCGTGTCGCGGTCTTGCTACAGCGAGTTCAACAAGGACCGATTGTTGGAAGCGCGACAGTCCTTTTGCGCTAAGCCTTTCAGCGTCATTGCTGCACGCGCCGCTTGTTTGGCGGATCTGCTGCAAGTCTTGAGCTGCGACGGCGCTGACATTCGCGCAACGATTCGCCGCGGATACCGAATCAGGTGATCACTCTGTGGGACGACACTAGCGCACCTGCCACTGACCTCGAGTCGACGCCGCCGAAAAAAGTTATGGCCCTGTAACCGATCCCGCTGACGCGTCGAACTACTACACTGATACTGTCACTCGACATTTTTTAGGAGTATGTTTCGATGTTCATTCAAAAGTCACGCTTGACTCTCGCATCCGCCGCTGTCCTGTTTGCATTCACCAACGGAGCCATGATGGCCTCCGCCTATGCGGCCGAACAAGGCACCCAAGCAGCTGCGCCTTGCTACGGGGTCAACTCCTGCAAAGGGCAATCGGATTGTAAGTCCGGGAGCCATGCGTGCAAGGGTCAAAACTCGTGCAAGGGCCAGGGCTTCAAGGATCTGACCGCGCAGCAGTGCAGCGAACAGCACGGCTCTACTACGCAAAAATAACGCTACCGGAAATTCAGCCGGCGGCTCTGCCGGCTGAAACCCTCCAAAATTTGTTTTCTCTGAATTCGGAGATCAGCCAATGCCCGACACTTCGGTCGCCTCGTTTACCGGTTTCGGGTTGGGGTTGCGGACGCCGCATTACCAGGAGTTCCTCGGCGGTGATGTACCGGTCGATTTTGTCGAAGTAATCTCCGAGAACTTCATGGTGCAGGGCGGACGACCGTTGAACGCACTCGCGGCCGTCCGCGAGCGCTACTTAGTTGCCATGCACGGCGTTTCAATGTCGATAGGCTCGGCCGATGGTGTCAAACTCGATTATCTCATTCGGCTAAAGGCTCTCGCCGATCGGGTGCAGCCGCTGTGGGTGTCGGACCATCTTTGCTGGACCGGCGTCGAAGGATTCAACTCGCACGACCTGCTGCCACTGCCGTATACCGAGGATGCAATGCGGATCATCTGCGCAAATATATCGCTTGCCCAGGATATTCTCGAACGTCCGCTGCTGCTAGAAAATCCATCGACTTACATGAGTTTCGCGGACGATGAAATGCCTGAATGGGCGTTCTTGTCCGAGATGTGCCGTCGAACCGGTTGTTACCTTCTTCTCGACGTCAACAATATCTATGTCAGCGCCACAAATCACGGCTTCGATCCGCTGGTCTATCTCGCCGGGGTACCCGCCGAACGCGTGCGACAGATTCATCTTGCCGGACACAGCGAGAACGGTCGGGGCTTGCTCATCGATACGCACGACCATCCCGTATCCGATCCTGTCTGGTCGCTCTATCAAGCCGCGTGTGCTCGATTCACTGGCGTCGCGACGATGATTGAGCGCGACGATGATATTCCGCCGTTGAGCGACCTGCTCGCAGAGCTCGACCTCGCTCGTGCCCTTGCGGCGGCGTGGCAGCGCGCAGCATGAACCTGCTGGACGTTCAGCGCAGCATGCGCGATCACCTCATTAGCGGCGCCGACGAGATCAAGGCGCAGATCCGCGGTGATGCCTCTTCGCGGCTCGCGGTGTATCACCATGCCTACCGCGCGCAGCTCCTCGATTGCCTGCGCGACACATTCGAGCGAGTCTGGGCTTGGCTCGGCGATTCTGGCTTTGAAGCCGCCGCCCGCAGGTACATCGAGTCGCACCCGCCGCACAACTGGACCTTAAGCGCCTATGGCGATGACTTTGATCGCACCTTAAGCGGTCTGTATCCTGACGACCGCGAGGTCGAGGAACTCGCCTGGCTCGATTGGTCGCTGCGCCGCGCCTTCGATGGCCGCGACGCGACGCCGGTCGCTGCCGGGGCCCTCTCGGACATCGATTGGGATCATGCAATCTTGTGTCTCGTCCCGACATTGCGCATGAGGTCGATATCGACTAACTGCGCGGCGATTTGGACTGCGCTCTCGGAAAAGAACGCACCGCCGGCGGCGGCGCGCCTGCACGCGCCGATGGCTCTGAGGGTCTGGCGCAAAGAATTCGCACCGCATTTTCGGGCCGTCGATGCGATCGAGCAACACGCTCTCCTGATGGCGTGTGACGGAGCGAGCTTCGCGACGATTTGTACGGCCGTTGCGGAAAGAACAGAGCCTGCCAGTGCACCGGAGGTCGCGGGAGCCTTGCTCGCGGGTTGGCTGCAGGACGGGTTGATCATTGCCGTCGAAAATCGCTCAGTTCACGCGCTCGGCCTCTAGCAAAGTGAATTCTATGAACCAACGAGTCCCCATCCATCGCGCTGTTGTCCTTCTTGGCGCGGTCATTGTGTCAGTTGCCGTCGCCGCCTTCGCCCAAACGCCATCGTTGATTTCGCTAGAGACGCAGAAGCGCATTATTGACTCACCCGGTGTGCCCGTGCTCAGGGCAACCAGTCCTGATGTCGTCGCGGCGGAGTATTTTGATTTTAACTGCCCGTTTTGCAGAAAACTAGCTCCCAGTTTTCGCGCTCTTCTTAAAACGGATCCGAAGGTGGCGGTCATTTATAAGGATTGGCCTATCTTCGGCGGAGTATCGGTATATGCAGCGCGCTGCGCCTTGGCGGCTCAGTGGCAGGGTCAGTACGAGAAGGCTCACGATGCTTTGATTTCGGCACCGCGTCTTTCACAGAATGAACAGGTCGACGAGACATTGCTGCACGCAGGTATTGATATCGGCCGGGTACGTCGCGATTTGCAGCAACATGGCGCCGAAATAGAAGCGCTGCTCGAGCGAAATTCCAACGAAGCGCGGGCGTTAGGTATCCGAGGAACGCCCGGCATCCTCGTGGCCCGACAGACCGTCTTGAATATTTCTGACTTGGCGGATTTGCAAGCGGCAGTCTCTAACGCGCGGATCACCCACCCATGAGGGCGAAGATCGGCATCGCCATGGGCATGTATTGGGGTGGCATGGTATACGCCATCGATTTCATTGCGATGATCACTGCGGTCGGCGCCATCGGCGGTCTGCCTGCGCTTCTCGGCGCGCTCATCAATTACGCGCGCCACGCCATAAGGTGGCTGCAGCGGTGGCAATTGCGCACCGCGCCGACATCTGTAGCGATCCACGCGTTGTGCAATAGGGCGTGAATTCAATGCAACTGCCATTTCCCCACATTTTGTCGCTGCCCAAGGCGAACTACAGTCCAGCAATTGCCAGAGCAGTTGAGTGGTTAGGCGATCGCTATTTGCTTGCTAAGCCAATCAATGCCACTCACGCTGAATCGCGGAGGGCGGTGGCGCGAGTCCCTCGCATAAGCAAAGATCTAGTCGGTCTGCCAGAGAACGGGATTCGACGAGGCTTCAGGATTGAGCAAGCTGCTGTATAATTGTTGACCAATGAGTCAAGAACAGGATATCGTGAGCCGATGGGCCGGCCTAGAGATTTCGATGAGAATGAGGTCGTCGCTGAGGCGCTGCAGACATTTTGGAAGCAGGGCTATGGCGCAACCTCTATTTCAGATTTGCTGGAGGCGATGGAACTCCGGCGCGGCAGTCTCTACAAAGCGTTTATTGATAAACACTCGCTGTTCGAGCGAGCGTTCGATGACTATCTTAGAGCGGGCCGAGCTAAGATGGCGCAAGTTCTGGGATCAGACACGCCTCCGATCGCGCGACTGCAAGCGTGGCTTGCGCAGGTCGTTGCGGGCTGTTCGGGCGCCGAAGGGGGGCCTGGGTGTTTGGCCGTCAACACAATGGTTGAACTCGCCCCTTCGGACGCCGCAGTTCGCGATCGATTGGCTCGGCACTGGAAGGTAGTTGAGCGGATGCTCGCACAGACCTTAAGCGAAGGTCAGAGCAAGGGCGAAATACGTAAGGACGTCTCCGCGCGGGATCTTGCTCGATTGGTAGTGAAGTTCATGGGCGGCATCGCCGTGTTTTCGCGGCAAGGAAGCAGTGCAGACGTCACTCAGACAATCATTCAATTGGTGAGTCGGATTAAGTAGGTATTTTTTTGATTATTTATTGACCGATCGGTTCCATACAGCTCGGTAAAGCAGTTTCGGAAAATTGAGGAGATGAGAATTTATGAATCGTTATACAGGCAAAGTCGCGTTGATCACCGGCGGTAACAGCGGGATCGGTCTGGCGACCGCCAAACGTCTTAAAGAAGAAGGTGCCACTGTAGTCATTTCTGGGCGCGACGCAAAGACCTTGAACGCGGCGGCAGCGGAATTCGGCTTCATCGCGATTCGCGCGGACGTCGCGCGCCTTCCCGAGATCGAGAAAATGTACCGCGAGGCGGTGGAGAAGGTCGGCAAGATCGACGTGCTATTTGCGAATGCGGGAATCTATAAGGCCTCGTCACTCGCCGACACGACCGAGGCGTTTTTCGACGAATCGGTTGATATCAACTTCAAGGGCCTGTTCTTCACGGTCCAAAAGGCTCTGCCATATTTGAATGACGGCGCGGCCATTATCTTGAATAGTTCAACAGTCACCAGTAAGGGCTGGGCGGGCATTGCGGTCTACAGCGCGACCAAAGCGGCGGTGCGGTCACTCGCGCGCTCCTTCTCCGCGGAGCTGCTGGCGCGTGGAATCCGCGTCAACACCGTGAGCCCTGGGGCGACGTTCACGCCCATTTTCGGGCGGCTGGGCCTAAGCGCCGCAGAACTCGATGCAACCGCGGCGGGGCTCTTGAAAATGGTGCCCATCGGTCGCTTCGCAAGCGCCGAGGATATCGCCGCCGGCGTGGCCTATCTTGGCAGCAGCGACGCGGCGTACGTCATGGGTGGTGAACTCACGATTGATGGCGGATTGGGACAACTGTGATGGCGCGGAACCAAAATCGAAGGAGCAGCTTGATGATCGATCTTTATTACTGGCCAACGCCTAACGGCCACAAAATCACGATGTTCCTGGAAGAGGCCGGTCTTGACTACCAAATCGTGCCGGTCGATATCGCCCACGGCGAGCAGTTCAAGCCTGATTTCTTGTCCATCAGCCCAAACAACCGCATGCCCGCAATTGTCGATCAAGCACCGCTGGATGGGGGCGATCCCATCTCCGTGTTTGAGTCGGGCGCGATTCTCGTCTACCTCGCTGAGAAGACAGGTCAGCTTCTGCCCAAGGACATCCGTGGTCGCACGGCTGCCTTGGAATGGTTGTTCTGGCAGGTGGGGGGGTTAGGTCCCATGGCGGGACAGAATCATCATTTCAGCCGCTACGCCCCCGAGAAAATCTCTTACGCGATCGAGCGCTACGTCAAGGAGACCAATCGCCTGTATGGTGTACTGGATCGACGGCTCACGGCGCAGCCCTACCTTGCCGGACGAGAGTACTCGATCGCCGATATCGCAGCCTACCCCTGGATCGTACCCTGGCAGCTGCAATCCCAGGATCTCGCACTATTTCCCGCGCTAGCTCGCTGGTTTGCGCAAATTGCTGCTCGCCCGGGAACTGTGCGCGCCTACGCCCGCGCTGAAGCCTTCCGCTCTACACCGGTCGTGACAGAGGAGAGCCGCAAGATTTTGTTTGGCCAAACTGCCGGCAGCGTCCGCTAACCAATCAGAGGATTCGCACCATGATCAAGTTCTACTATCACCCCTCGCCCAATCCCGCCAAAGTGGCCCTGTTCCTCGAAGAGTCCGGTCTGGCGTACGAACTGGTTCCTGTCGACACTCGCAAAGGTGAGCAGTTTAAGTCCGACTTTGTCGAGATAAATCCCAACAGCAAGACGCCCGCCATCACGGATGGCGATGTGCGGGTCTTCGACAGCACCGCGATTCTCTTATACCTCGCCGAGAAGACCGGACAATTCCTGCCCGAGAACACGCCGAAGGCGCGCGGCGAGCTCTTATCATGGCTTATGTTCATCGCGACTGGAATCGGACCGTATTCCGGACAAGCCGTGCACTTCAAGCACTTCGCGCCCAAGGGGCTCGACTATGCTGTCGATCGCTACCAGTTCGAAGCTCGCCGACATTACGGCATCCTGGATGCACAGCTCGCGAGCGGACCGTACCTGCTCGGTTCGCCCTACACCATCGCAGACATGTCGGCGTGGGGCTGGACGCGTGCCGTGCCATTTATCCTGGGCGATGACGCGTGGGGCACCCTGCCCAATCTGAAGCGCTGGTTCGATTTGATCAGCGCTCGTCCGGCCGCGGTTCGCGCCAACGCCCTTAAGGATAAGTACACGTTCAAGCAGGATATGGACGCCGAGGCACGGCGCCACATGTTCAGGCACCTCGCGACTGCTTAGCCGTGTTCTTGTTTTTCCTACAGCCGTTACTTTGGGTCTGAAACCCTCCGGAGCCCTCCCATGCCCAAGCCCATGTGGTTGTTCGGATTGATCGCGAGCCTGCTTGCCGTAACCGCCATTGCAGACGTCCCGAATGATCCGGCGCAGGTACAGCCCTTATCCGTCGGTTCCCGCGCGCCGGCCTTCGCGGCCCAAAGCGTTGACGGGAAGCTCCGCACATTCAGCCCGAACGGTTACCAAAAACCGACTGTTGTGATCTTCTACCGCGGCGGCTGGTGCCCTTACTGCAACACGCAGCTGAGCGACCTGCACACGGTCGAACCCAAGCTGCGCACTCGTGGCTTTGAGATCGTGTTCTTGAGCACTGACCAACCGAAGCTGCTGTATTCGAGTCTGAAGGCGACTGACATTCACTACACGTTATTGTCGGATAGCCACCTTGAGGCGGCCCAGGCATTTCATGTGGCCTATCACGTGAACGATGCCACACTCGCAAAGATGCGGGAATATGGGGCTGACCTGGAGGCGAGCACCGGCACCACGTTGCATGAGCTGCCCGTGCCTTCGGTTTTCATCATCGACACCTCGGGCACGATCCGCTATGTCTATTCGAATCCCGACTACAAGATTCGCTTAGGCGCCGATGCGCTGTGGGCCGCGGCAGAGCCGTTTGCTACTTCTCAGTAGCCGCAGCGACGTTGAGCGGCGGCTTCGTTCGTACCCTTTCTACGCCCGGGGCAAGAAATTCCGACGGTGAGTGGCGCGTGATTGCAATAGTCGACGACGACGAATCGGTTCGCAAAGCCGTGATCCGCTTACTCCAGGCTGCCGGGCATAGTGCGCGTGGTTACGCTTCCGCCCATGAATTTCTCGAGAACTGGCGTGTTGATAGGTCGCGGCAATCCGATTGTGCGAATTGTCCTATGAAATCTCGCTGCTGTCCGAACACACCAATTCGCAGGATCACTCGCAGTATTTATGAAGCTGCGCGCGATGTGGCTCGTGCCCTCGCCAAGACCCGCCGTTACAAGCAATCGCGCAAGGATCGAAAGAAGGTCGAAGTGCTGTTTGCACACCTCAAGCGGATCTTGAAACTGGATCGATTGCGACTACGTGGACCCAGCGGTGCGCATGATGAGTTCCTGCTCGCCGCCACGGCGCAGAACTTGCGAAGAATGGCCAAATGGCTATGTCCATCGCTACCTAGATCAGCAATTGCGGCCACATAGGAGCGAAAACTGAGAAGCGGAATTCAAGAAACCAAAGACGAAGCCTCTAACCGAAAGAATCCATCTACTCCAGGGCGTTCCTGCTAAAAATCCAACGACAGAGGTCCGGAATCACTTAGTTTTTCAACACAATAGGTCCGTGAGGCGACTCCCGGTCGAAATTCCATTGACGTGACGAATATAGCGACGCGTGTAAACTTCGCTTCTGCCTTTTCGTTGAATGATTTGAATGTCGCCGAAGGCTTACCTCGGAGGATGCATCCCGTTTCCTATTTATCTCAAGCTTGAGACTTTTCACCGGACCAAGAGGGCACCACAAATGAACGTTCACGGCGGCAGTCGGCAGATTCTGATTCACGGGGCAGTTTTCGTGCTGGTCGGGTTGCTATGGGGCCTTGTCGTCCCTGCTACGCCATACCCGAGACTGGCGCTTGGAGCTCACGTCCAGTTCGTAACAAACGGCATGCTGTTCATCGTCCTTGCGACTGCGCTGCTGGCGCTCCCGCACAGCGTTGGGCTCAAGTCCATCTGGGTGATGGTAATGGCGGCCTGGTTGACATGGGCCATGATTTTGTCCGAGGTAGCGAATTCTTGGTGGGGAACGACGAAGACGTTACCCATTGCCGCAAGCCAGGCAGGCGCCACGGGCGCCGAATCATGGCAAGAACTGGTCGTCCAAGCGACGCACATCGGGGCTGGACTCGCACTGATCATCGCGTGGTCATTGCTGGTCGTCGGTCTTCTGAGACCCACCTCCCGCGCAAGATCAAATGCTGTGGAATAGACGTTGATTGATTCGGTCGCAGTTCGGCCATTATGTGCATTGCCCAGTTATGTGCATTGGCGCGTCGGCAGCCCAGCATTCATGCTGCCGACGCAACCCTCCGCTGCACATAATTACAGGGACTTCAGGAACTCGAGCAAAGAGTCTGAAGCACGATAGCGACGCATTTTTGTCTTTGGCTCCTGCAGCCGGGCGAGCGCGCGATCCTTCATCGCGAGGTTTGCCTCGGTATAGTGATGCGAAGTTGTCGGACTCTCGTGCCCAAGCCACAGCGCAACCAACTCGATGCCCGAGCCGGACTGCAACAAGTGCATCGCGGTCGAGTGGCGGATCGTGTGAGGCGAGATGCGCTGTTTGACGAGATCTGCGTTTTGGGTCGCCGCCTTGCGCACAGCCAGTGCGAGCCGTTGCCTGACATTCCATCGCGTCATCGCCTCACCGTCCCGGTTCGGCAACAGTGCTGAGCTTGCGCCGAGTTGCGGGTTGAGCTTCAGCCAGGCTCGGACCTCTTTGACCGTTGAACGCCACAGCGGCACCGAACGATGCTTGCGACCCTTGCCGAGCAGATGCACGCAGGCGGCGCCATCGACCACGACGTCGGCGACCCGCACGCCGATGATCTCGGATACCCTCGCACCGCTGTTGTATAGCAATCCAAGGAGCAAGTGATCGCGCCGGCTGAGCCAACTCCCGCCAGGTTCCCCGATCACCGCTTGCATCTGCTCCCGCGACAGGAACTTGAGCATGGGTCGCTCGAAGCGCTTCATTGGCACCCCGAGCGCGCGCTCGATGACGTGCAACGATGAGACGTCACGGTGCGCTGCGAACTTCAGGAACGCTCGCAACGCGGCCAATCGGGCATTGCGGCTGCGTACGGCATTGTGCCGCTCGTGCTCGAGATAATCGAGGAAGCCCAGGATCAACTCCGGCGTCAAGTCGGTCAGCTTCACGGTGGCAGGCGACTTTGCATAGCGTACCTGGACAAACTGGAGAAACAGCATGAACGCGTCCCGATATGTCGCCACGGTGCGCGGGCTCATCGCCCGTTGCTGGGTCAGGTGCTCGGCGAAAAACGCCTGCACAAGTGCCGGAAAGGACGGAACGGGTATGGATCGCGCGACGCTAGTCATTGCCCGCTCCCGGTGCCTCAGCGAAGCGTTCGAACTTATTGCCCGCGAGTGCCATCAACTCGGGCACGCAGCTTAAGTACCAATACGTGTTGGAGATTTTGGCGTGACCCAGATAGGTCGAGAGGGATAGCATCATCTGGTCGATGTCGATGTCTTGGCCGTGCCACAGCATCACGCGACGTACGGCGAAGGCGTGTCTCAAATCGTGGATGCGCGGCCCGTCGTGAGCGCCGCGGTTGATCCAACCGAGTTGGTTACGCAACTCGATGAAGACGCGATGTACCTGGCGGTGCCCCAGCGCCTGACCGAGCCGCCGGCCTCGGGTACCGACGAAGAACGGCGTCTCGGTGCTCGCCGGAACCGACCGACGACGTAGCCGCCGGTATCGTGCCAACGCGTCCACCGTACTTGAGTGCAGGGGCAGTTGCCGCGATTTAGCGAACTTGGTCTGGCGTACGGTGAGTGTGCCGGCGGCCAAATCAACATCGCGCTCTTGCAGCGAAAGCGCTTCGGACACGCGCAGGCCCGCCGAGGCGATGAGCCCGAACAAGGTCTCATAGGTTGCCGGGCGCAGGCCGCCCCGCGGGTGAAGTCTTCGCGCGGCCGCCAGCAGCTCGACGATCTCCTCCTCGCGGTAGACGTGGGGCGCTACGCGTCCCGGCACGGGTCCGAAGACTGACTCGTCAGGCACCTCTGTACGCGGCTCGAACTGGCGTAACCAGCGGGTAAACGGCCGCAGCTGCTTCAGTCGTCGCGCCCAGGTCTCGGGCTTGCCTCGCTGCCACTTGTCGCGCCTCGCCCAATCGCTCATGCACTGGACCGTCAGCGGTCCCTGAAGGTGCTGCCGGTCCGCGTGGCGCGCGAAGCTGAACAGGGCATAACGGACTTTATGTGCTTTGAAGCCCAAGCGACGACGTTCGGCCAGGAATGCGTGCGCCTTTTGCATCATGGTCGGCGCGCTCATGTTGCACTCCCCGGCCACGGCAAAGCGACTGTCGCGAGTCGCGGCTGGTCAAGCTTCGCGTAAATCAACGAGGTGTTCAGCGAGCGATGACGCAGCACGTCGGCGACCTCCTTGAGCGAGCCGCCACGATCGAGCAGGCGAGACGCTACCGTGTGGCGCAGCGCATGGGTACGACCATGCGTGAGACCGATGCGTCGAAAGGCGTCGCCGATCACGCGCCGCACGGCATCGACACCGATCGGCTGATCTCGCGGTGCCAGACGGCGAACGAAGACCGCTGGGTTGGTGGTCTTCGGGCGCTCGTAACGCAGGTAGTCGGCGAGCGCACGACCCGCGAGTGCCGGCAGCGGCAAGATATCTTCACGACGGGACTTGGTGCGCCTCAGCGTCACGGTACCGTTACGCCAGTCGATGTCGGCGAGCTGCAACTTGGCCACTTCGCTGCTGCGAAGCCCCATGTCCAGCGCACAGCGCACCATGGCATAACCCCGTCGCGGCGCCGGCAGCGAGTCCACGAACGAGCTGAGAAGACGGCTGGTCTCGGCATCGCTGAGTCCACGTGGCAACGACCCCAAACTCCAGTGTGCCGGCTTGGCGATCACGCCGACTAACCCGTGCATCCGGTCACCACAGGTCGTTCGGTAGCGAAAGTACGCTCGCAGTGCCGAGGTGACCGCCGTGGCGTTGGACGTGGTGCTGCGCAGGTCGAGCTGTTGTGCGATGAACTGCCGCACATCGTCAGGCTGCAACTCGGCGATCATGACCGGTCCGTCCGCAAACTTGTGTAGCAGTAGGCGCTGCACGAAGCGCAATCGACCAGAGCGCGTGCCTTCGATCAAACCCTGGACGTGCTGCATGTAATCGTCGTAGCGATACAGTTCGTCGGCGATGTGCCCAATCTCTCTCGGCCGCTCGGCAACCACATGTTCTTCACGAAGAATGTCGAGCAAATGAGCACACGCGGCATGCAGTTCGTTGCGCGTTCGGATAACCGGCCGCGGACAATCGCAACGCGGTACATGGCCGACCAGAAATCGCTCGACGGCACTCTCGTCGAGCAGCCGCACCGGCAGGCAGTTCTGGGTCATCCATCGCGCCAGATGCGCAATGGCCCCCAGATACCTTTTTTTGCTGCCGGCCGAGTACCGACTACGCCTCAAATGCGAGGCAAACGCGTCGGCGTATGGGGCGAGAACACTGTTGAGTAGCCACGCCTTCGGCGTGGCGCGCAGGGAGATGAGCGGGTCCATGATGGCCTCCTGAAGTGGGTGAACCACCTCAGTTGACCATCGAAATTATGTGCATCAAACCATTGAGCCAAAATCCCTAAAGGCCGTGATTTGCGACGCTTCCCGCGACATCGCCAAACGCAATGCACATAACTGGGCAATGCACATAATGGCCGTTATGGTGAGCTCACCATAACGGCCAAAACCGGAAGCTCGGACTGCGGGATTCGCCACCTTGAAGCCGACATTCGACGTGCAAGAAACCCAGATAGCTACGCGCGAGCAGCGTTTGGTCTTATTGCACTAAAATACCAACTCATATGAAGGGCATCGAACGCGGAATAAATTTGATGGTGGCACAGTCCGTCGTGCCCAGAATCGTGCTCGCCGCCTGTCTGGCGGCAGCCACGTGCGCGGCCCATTCCGATGCAGATTCAGTTTCCAACCGGGTGCAAGTCCGCACGGACTCCGGGGTCATTCAGGGAATCCAGTTCGGTGACCTCCCGACCGAGTCGATGTTTCTCGGTATCCCTTACGCCGCGGCGCCGACGGGTGTCCGGCGCTGGGCGCCTCCACAGCCTGCGGAGCCTTGGAAAGAACTCCGGGACGCTAGCACATTCGGCGCGAGCTGCCCGCAGAAACGCGAACTCGCCGATCATTATGCCGCGATGCTCAAGGACTACGGTGCATTGCCCGGCCTCGGCTACTACGCGCCGTTTCGCACTAGCGAGGACTGCCTGTTCCTCAATGTCTGGAGCACCGCCGTCGGGAGCGACGCCCGGCAGCCGGTGATCGTGTGGATTCATGGCGGCGGAAACAAAGAAGGTACGGGGCAGCTCCCCCTACTCGGACCTTCGTTGTCTAAGCACGGCGTGGTCCTCGTAACGATCAATTATCGGTTGGGGCCGCTAGGCTTTCTCGCACATCCTGCGCTGAGTGCGGAATCCTCCCACGGCGCTTCGGGCAACTACGGGATCCTGGATCAAATCGCTGCCCTGCAATGGGTGCAGCACAATATTCGCGGCTTCGGCGGTGACCCCGGCAACGTGACGATCATGGGCGAATCGGCTGGCGGGATTGATGCCTGTATCTTGATGTCGTCGCCGATCGCGCGAGGGCTCTTCCACCGGGCGATCGTCCAAAGCAACGGCTGTGCGGACTATTTGATACCGGAACGCAGTCGATCGATCGGCTGGTACGGCGGTTACCAAACCGCCGAAACGGCCGGGCTGCGGCTTGCCGGCCGCTTAGGAATAAACCCCGGCGCCGGCGCGCTGCAGCGACTCCGCGCGAAATCTGCGGACGACATTTTGAACGCTTTTTACTCTCCCAAAACGTTAGCCGGAGTGGAAGTTGTCGTCGATGGATATGTCGTTGCCGAACAGCCGGCAGCAATATATGCCGCCGGTAGACAGGCGCCCATTCCGGTGCTGATCGGGAGCAATGCGAATGAGGGGTCGATGTTCACCGCGGACGAAGCACCGAAGACGGTGTCGGGCTACAAGGCCTCGCTCGAGCACGACCTGCATCGCGATTGGAAGCTCGTGTTCGACAAGTACCCGGCGAAGCGCAACGCTGATGTGGCCTCGGTCTGGGAGGACATGGACACCGATTACGTTTTCGGAGGCAGCACCTATGTCCTGGCCCGGGCCATGCGGCGCATTCATCAACCCGTTTACTACTACTATTTTACCTATCTCGCGAAAGGGCTTTACGCGCCTGGCGGCGCGTACCACAGTCTGGAACTGATTTTTCTGCAGAACACGTTTAGAGCGAGCACCTGGGGCGAGCCCGACAAGGCTGATCGCAAGCTCGCCGCAACCTTGGGGGATTTCTGGACACGCTTCGCGTCCAGTGGTGATCCTAATGGTGCAGAACTCCAGATATGGCCTTCGTACGACTCAGAGACCAATCAGGTACTCGAATTAGGCCGCAAGATACAGACGATACCGATGCCGCATGTGGATCGGTATGAGTTATTTGCAAGGATCATCGCTAAGAAATTGACGGAGCTCGATGCGACGAGAGACGGCCGCTGAGCCCAGTCCGCTGCGCTGGTGGCGGTAGGATCTCGGTAACAACTCCAAATACGGCGAGAGTACGATGCCGGGTAAATTCCTGCCGCAGAATACTGAACGTGACACAAGCCCAGGTTCTATCGAGCATCTCCAATGAGATTCACATTTAGATTATTGCCCCGGAACACCGCCGTAAACGCTCTCTTAGCCCTCGCCCCATTCACCGCTTATTCGCAGAATGCGCCCACGCCAGAGATCCACGGCATTGTCGTCGCCAACATGGACCGCTCGGTTCGGCCCGGTGACGATTTCTATCACTTCGCCAACGGCGAGTGGATCAAGCGCACCGAAGTTCCCCCCGACCGTAGCGACGTTGGCGCCTACTACTCCATAATCGACCTGAGCCAAAAGCGCATCGCTGGGCTCATCGAAGAGGCAGTCAAAGCCAACGCTCCAGCCGGTTCTACCACGCGGAAAATTGCCGACCTCTACCGCTCCTATATGGACGAAACCACGATCGAAGCCAAGGGCTTCGCTCCGCTCCGCCCGCACCTCGACGCGATTGCCGCCATCCGCGACAAGCACGAACTGGCGCGGGCTTTGGGCGAGAGCCTCCGGTCGGATGTCGACGCCCTGAACTGCGGCTGCTTTCATACGCCGAACCTTTTTGGACTGTGGGTCGCACCCGGCTTTAACGACCCTGAGCACTATACCGTCTACCTGCTGCAAGGTGGCCTGGAAATGCCCGACCGCGAATACTACCTTTCCGACAGCGACAGCATGCGCGACATCCGCAGCAAATATCACACGCACGTTTCAGCCATGCTCAAGCTGGCCGGCTTTAGCGAAGCGGACGTACGCGCCCAGCACATCGTCGAACTGGAGCACGCCATCGCCGAAAAACATATTCCCTTGTCGGGTCAGCACGACGTCCACAAGGCGAACAACACCTGGAAGCAAACCAACTTCGCCGCCAACGCCCCCGGCCTCGACTGGGCGGCGTACTTTCACGGCGCCGGTCTTAGCGGCCAAGCCAGCCTCATCGTCTGGCAGCCCTCAGCTTTCAACGGAGAGTCCGCTCTCGTCGCCTCCACGGCGCTCGACACATGGAAGGACTGGCTGGCCTTCCACTTGATTGAGGAATACGCCAGCGTTCTGCCCAAAGCCTTCGCCGACGAGCACTTCGCCTTCTTCGGCAAGACCCTCTCCGGCACACCGGAACAGCGTCCGCGTTGGCAGCGCGGCGTCGCACTGGTCAACGACCCATTAGACGAAACTGGGAGCGCTATGCTTGCAGGCCGGGGCGTGCTCGGCGACGCCCTCGGGCAAATCTACGCCCAGCGCTACTTCTCACCCGAAACCAAGGCCCAGATTGAAGCTATGGTTGCGAACATCATCGCCGCTTTCCGGCGCCGCATCGAGGCTCTTTCATGGATGGATTCTTCAACCAAAGCGGAAGCCCAAGCCAAACTTACCACTCTCTATGTGGGAATCGGTTACCCGGAGACTTGGCGCGACTACTCCTCCTACGAAGTCAAGGCGGACGACATCTTCGGCAACCTGTGGCGCGGCGGCCTGTTTGATTACCACCGCTTAGTCGCCCGTCTTGGGCATCCCGTGGATCGCAGAGAGTGGTCCGAGGAGCCGCAGACTGTCGATGCCACCGAAATGCCCCTGCAAAACGCGCTCAACTTTCCCGCCGCGTTCCTGCAACCGCCGTTCTTTGACCGCCAGGCTCCTGCGGCCGTGAACTATGGCGTCATTGGGGGCGTCATCGGGCACGAAATCAGCCATACCTTTGACACCGAAGGCAGCGCGTTCGATCCCACGGGGCGTGTGCGCAACTGGTGGAAACCCGCCGACCTGGCGCATTTCAACGCGGCCGCCGCCAGACTCGCCGCGCAGTACGATACCTACAAACTCTTTCCCGGTCTTGCCGTGAATGGTAAGCAGACGCTTGATGAGAACATCGCCGACCTCGGCGGCATTTCCGCTGCCTACGATGCATACCGCGCCTCCCTCTCGAGCAAGGCCGCGCCTGTCCAGAACGGTCTCTCCGGCGACCAGCAGTTCTTCCTTTCCTTTGCACAGTACTGGGCATCGAAGTCGACTGAGGCTTCTATCCGGCAGCAATTGATGACCGACGCGCACGCCCCCGACCAGTTCCGGTCGGTCACTGTACGCAACGTCGACGCGTGGTACGCGGCATTTGATGTGAAGCCCGGAGACAAGCTGTATCTCGCTCCGGCCGACCGTGTGCGCATCTGGTAAGTGACACAGGTGTTGGCGGCCATCGGGATACGCTGAATCGAAGCGCCCAGAAGCTGCCGTTGACGACCGGCAGGTCGGGGGTCTCCGGTCAGACGCGTACGCGAGGTCACAGCCACACGCGACCCGATTGAGCAGCGTCGTTGGACCTTCTTGTACGAGCGCGCAATATTCAGTAACTTATTGATTTAATTAGTATTTTCTGGTGCCGGCTGAGGGATTCGAACAAGAACGATAACCAACTGTTTTGTAAGCGCTTATTAAGACAATTGAGGCAAGTTACCCGGAGAGTTACCCCGCGCGACGACTAGATATTATTCGACGGCGGCGGACGCCCGTGGACTTAAGGGCCAATGCGCCCGCCGCACTCAGCGGCGACGGCAATGGCAACAGTCGAGCTCGATGGACGGTCAAAGCCTCGGTGGTCCGCGAGCGGCGCCGGGGATCGTTCTGATGCCGTAAACGCCGTCTTTTACAGTTTATATCGATATTGATATAATCCATCAGTGGATAAACTTGTTCCGAAGCCGGCAACATTCGTCGGTTCTTCTTTGGATGATTTGCGAGACTTTCCAAAAAGCGCTCGGCGCGAGACCGGCTTCCAGTTGGACAAGGTACAGAACGGTGAGGATGCGGATGACTGGAAACCGATGCCCACCGTCGGTAGTGGCGTGCATGAAATCCGCGTGCGAGATGAGGCCCGTTCTTTTCGGCTGATGTATGTGGCGAAATTCCCTGAAGCGGTTTATGTGCTGCACACGTTTCAGAAAAAGACCCGGACGACGGCACGCAGAGATCTAGCGTTAGGCAAGGATCGGTATCAAGAAGTCCTGCTGAGGAGAAAGTCATTATGAAGACCTTCGCGAGTGTTTGGGATGCAATCGAGGACTCTCAGAGCGAGGCCGCTAGCATGAAGGCGCGGGCGCAGCTCATGCGGGTGCTGCAAAAGACGGTCCGGGGCTGGAACATCTCGCAGAAGGCAGGTGCCGATCGACTGGGTCTGACGCAACCGCGCCTGAACGATCTACTGCGCGGCAAGATCGACAAGTTCAGTCTGGATGCGCTATTCGATCTCGCAGGACGGGTAGGGCTCAAAGTGTCGATCGCGCTGCGCAAGGCGGCATGACGTTGGTGGCAGTCAGGTGTCGCGCAAACATGAAGGACGTCGCGCGATCGACTTAGGCAGATTGGTTCGAGCCGAACGTGCAATTACCGGCGTAACGGAAGGTCGGATTCCCATCCGCATCCGGACCGGTTCCGACCACGTGCAGCGTGCAGGCGACTTCGGGCCCGGCGAGATGATTCAGCAAGAACACGTCTCCCGAGACCTCCCCTGTCTTAAGGTTGGCTTGGAAGCGAAACTTCGAATCGCGGAGCATCACTGGATCAGATCCGACGATACTGCCAGAAAACACTTGATCTCCCATGTTGACCAGCGTCCCCTTCGCGGGGTCGATCGTTGTAGTGACATGGTACAGAACCTTTCCCGTGAGGTCGCCTCTGAGGTCAATGATCACGGTGCTCTTCCGGATCGTCCCCTCGGGCGTCTCCTTCGTAGAATGGACAATGGCACCATTCATGAAATCCGTCCCGGTGCCGGACACTTCGATTGATCTGAGCATTGTGGTCCTCGCTGGCTGAAGTCGTACCCATGTGAAGACAATCCAATCGTCTAGGACGAGACTATTGCCATGCGGCGCGCAAGCCAAGATGCCGGCAGGTAAGATGACCGCTTATGACCCACTTTGGCCCGCCATGACAGGTCAGAATCGGCGACAGGAAGGCCGCTCCGACGCGATCCGAGCTAAGAGTGCGGATCGGCTGGACTCGTGGAAGGAGATTGCCACGTACCTCAATCGAAGCGTCCGCTCAGTGCGCCGTTGGGAGCTGACAGAGCAGCTCCCCGTGCATCGGCACGTGAATGTGAAGCTCGGGCGCGTCTTCGCCTTCACGGAGGAACTGGATGCCTGGCGTAAGTCGCGCGCGCTTGCTCCCGCGTTCGTGCCTCCTTCCGGCAGCGAGGCCGGCGCCAAGTCACGCTCAATTGCCATACTACCGTTCCAGACGCGTGAGTCAGCCGAAAATTCTGATACCTACTTCGCCGAGGGGCTGACCGACGAGGTAACCACTGCTCTTACAAGGGTTGGCCAGTTGCTAGTCACGTCTCGCCGTTCTGCCATGGTGTTCGCCAACCGAGCCGGCACCACGAAGGCTGTCGCTACCGAGCTGGGTGTCCGCTATCTGGTCGAGGGTTCGGTGCGTTGGTCGGGTAGACGATTCCGAGTGTCGGCGACACTCATCGATGCGCACGTCGATGTTCAGCGATGGGCGGAATCCTTCGAGGGCAGTCTTGAAGATGCGTTCTTGGTGCAACAAGAGATCGCTCGGAGGATCGTCGCCGCCCTCGAATTGCAGCTCTCCCCCGACGAGGCGAACCACCTCCACGACCTTCCGTTGCGAAGCATGCCCGCCTATGAATGTTATCTGCATGCACGCCACAACATGTGGCGATGGAATCGCGACTCGATTGACAATGCCGTACGACTGCTGCACGAGGCAATTTCGCTCGAAGGAGAACACCCCCGCCTGTACGCGGCACTCGGAGTCGCTCACCTGCAGTATCGGGAGGCGGGAATCGATCTAACGGATGCACCACTCTCGGAAGCAAATAAATGCGTAGCCCGGTTGCTCGCCTTAGATGAGCATTCCGCATCTGGGCGGCAATTGCGTGGTTGGCTCTCATACTCTCGCGGTGACATCCAGGGGGCGGTTCGCGATCTGAGAGTTGCGCACAACCTGGAGCCGAGCAACTGCGACACGTTGCTGTTGCTTGCCAACTGTCTGCTGATCTCCGGCAGGAGTGCACTGGCTCAACCGCTCCTCATAAGGGTACTGGCCATCGATCCTTTGACCCCGATTACGCGATGCATGCCCGGATACGCAGCAATTTTGGGAGGTGACGCCGAGGCTGCAATTGACCCTACCGGCAGATGTTCGAAATGGATCCGTCCAATCCGTTGGCACGCCTGTTCTTAGCGTGGGTTCTCACGCTGAACCGTCGAGACAGCGAGGTTGTCCATCTGATGCAAGGGCTGCCGGCGGATCAGAGGGGTACCATTCCTGCGCGGCTGTTGTCGTTCATGGGCATGATGGCCGCAGGCAGCCAACAGGAAGCCTTGTCGGAGCTGACTCCGGGGATCCATGCGTTTGCGAGCGGTACCGACGTCTTCCCCAGATTGCTGGCTGAGGTGTTCGCACTCGGAAACCTGCGAGTTCAAGCGGTACGCTGGTTGAGGATTGCCATCGAGCGTGGATTCATCAACTACCCCTATCTCGCTCGCACCGGAAATGCATTTGCGCAAGTCCGTGACGATCCGGCGTTTCTCAACTTGCTCGAATCGGTTCGGGAGCGGTGGGAACGCTTCGACGCATAGCGTTGCCTGAGCGAAGTGCGTGGAGAAACAGAGAAGTCGGCCCATAGGCATTCCCACGAAGCCCGCTCTCGATGCGGTGCTGGCAACTCTTCTGCGTGCTGCTGCTGACGCTATCGTCTATTCGCTCCGGGATCTATAGAGTCACCGTTGTTCCCATCGTGCAAACTTGGCGTGCAGATCAGGCCCTGACTTAGTTTGGCCAGCTACCCAAAACTCGTATAACATATTGATTTTATTGCATTTTTCTGGTGCCGGCTGAGGGATTCGAACGAGCGCCATAACACACTGTTTCGTAAGCGTTTATCAAGGCAACTGAGACGAGTTACCCGAAAAGTTACCCCGCTCGAGGGCTGGATATTGTTCGACGGCGTTGGACGCCCGTGGATTCCGGGCCAAATGCGCTTACCGCGCCCAGCGGTGACGCTAATGGGATCGAACCGAGGCGCCGACTATCGGTCAGTTTCGAATACGTTTACAAGCTAAAGTCGCTCGCCGGATAGCGGCCATTCAACTTAGGCGACGACCCCCAATAGGTAGCGAAAACTTATCACGCCAGAGTTGCTGTCATTCTGAACTTATGATATCGTTTCGCTATCAATTGGCTGAGGTTGCATTCAGTGGCGGCTATAACGGTAAGAAATCTACCCGAAGAAACAGCCCGTGCGCTCAAGGCACGTGCTGCGCGGTCTGGGCGCAGTACCGAAGCGGAGGTGCGTGAAATTTTGACCGCTGCGGTAATGACGCCCGTGGGTCTAGGCACCGCGCTCGCGGCTCTGGGCAAGCGCGTCGGCGGCGTTGACCTATCGCGCATTCGTAAACGCAGTCCGGCGAGAGCAGCGAGCTTCGAATCTTGATTATTCTGGATACCAACGTGGTATCTGAACCTTTGAAGCGTAATCCCGGTGCTGCGGTACTTGAGTGGCTGGATCGCCAAAGTCCCGCGACACTCTATTTAACGACGATCAGCCAGGCCGAACTTTTAGCTGGCGTGTTGGCATTGCCTGCCGGAAAACGGCGTACTGAACTACAGAAGGTTATCAACAACGAGCTGGTGTCGTTGTTTGCTAATCGTATTCTCCCATTTGGCGAGCGCTCGGCCGAGGCTTACGCGCAGGTGGTTACCGCTGCGAATGCGGCGGGCAACCCGATTGATTTCGCGGATGCAGCGATTGGTGCAATTGCCCTAGAGCACAATTTCATTTTAGCTACCCGCAATGAGCGTGACTTCAAGGGAACGTCGGTCAAACTGCTGAACCCCTGGTCTAGAATTGCCGGAACTTGAATCCCGATCAAATGGCCAAATGGTGTAACAGCTGATTTGAGGTATGTCGCGTCAGATGTCGGGTTGTCGGCGACCTCCAAATCCTGGCAGCTCGACCCCGAAGGTTGCCACACGCGGTCGCGAATGAAGGGCCTTACTCATGACTGTAAACCGGGTCTCGACATGTGACCTCGTGCTTTCTCCCACTCCCGCATCGTCGCTATGAAGATTTAAAGTTACCCCGCGGGAGCGCCATATATTATTCAACGGCGTTGGACGCCCGTGGACTTAGGAGTGCCGAGCGTAATGGGGTATCGCGGCATGACCGCAGGTTCTACGACCTACTTCCTAGTGCCGAGTGGGCCGTTGCGATGGCTCCGACCAGATGATAGAAGGTGCTCGCTGGTGAGGCTGAATCGACGAGGACGCCGCTCGGCAGCTGCTCGTCGAACCAAAGTCCTGCCAAGGGCGTGTTGAGGTAGGGAAAAAAACTGCTCGCAGCCGCGTGGGCCATCGACCAATATTTCGACTCCCCAGTCAGCGTAGCGGCAAGCAGTGCCGCCTTCAGCCGCTCGGTTTGCGGCCAGAAACGTGCGTTGCCGTCCATGATCCTAAAATCATCGTACAGCGAATTGATCGCCACCCCGTTGCGCACGCCAAATTCATCGCCGAGGGCAATGAGCCTTAGGGCCGCAGAGCGCAGCGGCGCAGGATTCAGCGGCTCGCACCGCATCAGAAGCCATGCCCATTCGAACTGATGCCCAGGTTCAATGGTCCGGCCGGCGACGCCGGGCGCCGGTTCCCACGTCGCA
Organism: uncultured Gammaproteobacteria bacterium; assembly: GCA_963787695.1. Taxonomy (GTDB): domain Bacteria; phylum Pseudomonadota; class Gammaproteobacteria; order Steroidobacterales; family Steroidobacteraceae; genus Bog-1198. Next base: position 513,027 of record CAWBDX010000002.1, on the reverse strand, counting down.
AGATAGCATTCACCGAGCGCGCCGCTGTCTTTTCGGATAAAGCGAGATAGCGCGAGATCCACCAAGCGTCGTACCCAATCGGCCCATCCGGGGTCGCTGCCGATCTCGGCCCATGCCAGGCAGGCTTCAAGCAAGTGCATGTGGGGATTCGATTCGCGCAAGGATTTGGATTGCTCGTCCGATGAAAATGCTCCATCGCCTGTGCCCAAACGGATATCGATGAGTTGGCGCAACTGAAGCGCTTGTCGCTCCAAGCGGTCGAGAGAGTCGAGCGCGACCGCCGCTGCCGACAACCCCAGCAATGCGAATGCCTGGTCATAAAGTAGGGCGCGGTTGTCGAGTGCTGTTCCGTCCACATCTACCAGGGTGCGGAATAGCCCATCGGTGCGTCGGTAGTGCTTGGTGAAAGAATCTAAACCGCGGCCGACGATGCCGGTTGCGTCCCCCTCCCAACCGAAGGTCTGTGCCCGTGCAAATGCATACAGCTGTCGGGGTTGAGTTCTAGCCCGCCTTGGATTCGCGATGGCACGGCCACTGCGATCGAGAGTCTCGATGAACCCACCGGTCAATGGATCGATGCCGCACCTCGCCCACAAGGGATATGCGGAATTCACAAGCCACTCGACAAGGCGTCCACGCACTGGCATTTGCATCGCGCCGGACGGCCGGCCCGTTTCGCAGGCAGAATGGAGCGCTGGCGCACGCAGCTGGCTGCCAACAACAGAGGATCGCGGCTTTGTGAGGTCCCTCATGAAGGCAGAGCGCGAGCCCGGAAAGTACGCCGGCTGGATCGCAGCGCCGAGCCATGCAATCAACAAGCAGCCCCTCGATTTAGACTACGTGCGGTTCAATTGAAACGATGAGTTCGGTAAGCGCAGAGGTGTTTAATCAGCACCTTATTGATCCTGTCGTCTGCATTCGATGCAATACCTGCGAGATGACTTGCCCGGTCAACGCCATCACGCACGATGAACATAATTACGTGGTGGACCCTGATATATGTAACGCGTGCAATGCCTGCATTTCGCCTTGTCCCACAGGCTCCATCGACAGCTGGCGGCGCGTCAATCGCATCTCTGCCTACAGTGTGGAGGAGCAGTTGTCGTGGCAGGAGCTTCCTCCAGCGACGCAATCAGAGGCTGACGAGGGTGCGCCTACGACGGCGTCGCCCGAACCGCAAAAAATCGGCGGTCGCGTGTCCTTTAACTCGGTGATTCCGCCTTGGTCGGCGGCCCATGCCTACACCAATCTCTATAGCACCCGCACCCGAACTCTCACGGCGACAGTGACAGGCAACATGCGTGTCACTGCCGTCGGACGCGACAATGACACGCATCACATCGTGCTTGACTTCGGCGCTGTGCCCTTCCCGGTGCTCGAAGGTCAGTCGATCGGGATCATTCCGCCCGGTAGTGATTCGGCGGGGCGGCCGCATGTGGCGCGGCAGTATTCTGTCGCTAGCCCTCGCAATGGCGAGCGGCCGGGCTATAACAATGTGTCTCTCACCGTGAAGCGCGTGCTTGAAGACCACGACGGCAACGCCGTTCGTGGTGTCGGGTCCAATTTCCTGTGCGACCGCAAGGTCGGCGAGCAGGTCAAGGTGATCGGGCCTTTCGGCGCAACGTTCTTGATGCCGAATCACCCACACTCAAATATCATCATGATCTGCACCGGAACGGGCAGCGCACCGATGCGCGCCATGACCGAATGGCGCCGTCGCCTGCGGTCAACGGGTAAATTCGAGGGCGGCAAGCTCATGCTGTTCTTCGGCGCGCGTACACCGGAGGAATTGCCTTACTTCGGTCCGCTGATGACGCTGCCGGCAGATTTCATCGATATTAATCTGGCCTTCTCCCGCCAAGCCGACAAGGCGAAGAAATACGTGCAGGATGTCATGCGGGAGCGCTCGTCGGATCTAGCGGTGCTGCTCGACGATCCGAACACACATGTTTATGTCTGCGGATTGAAGACTATGGAGGAAGGCGTGCTGCTCGCGCTGCGTGATATCGCCGAGCAGCACGGCGTACCTTGGGACAACCTTGGCGCAGAACTCAAAAATACTGGGCGCCTGCATTTGGAGACCTATTGACGAGATGAGCACGGCCACGGAGACGATAACGGCGAATCGCGTCAGAGATTTACTGCTGCATTTTCGGAAATTCGTCCGGCAGTCTCGGATGAGGGACATCGATGCACTTCCATGAGTTCTTCCCTGGGCAGATCCTCGAGGCCGGACCCGTCGCTGTGCAGAGTGCGGATATCATCGCGTTTGCCTCAGCTTACGATCCTCAGCCCTTTCACACCGATCTCGCGATCGCCCAGCAGAGCCGCTGGAAGGGGCTGATAGCCAGCGGCTGGCACACATGCGCCATTGCCATGCGGCTGGTCTCCGATGGTCCACTCAAGGGTTCCCAGTCCATGGGCTCGCCGGGTCTTGCGTACTTGAAGTGGCCGACGCCAGTGCGCCCTGGCGACACGCTGCGCTTGCAAGCGCATGTCCTGGAAAGTGGTCCTTCAAAAAGCGGACGCGTCGGAGTTCTACGGTGGCGGTGGCTGCTTTTGAATCAGACCAATGACACTGTATTGGATATGGAAGCGACCAGCCTGTTCGATTTGACTCAAGCGGACCATTCCGCTTGAACATTGTGAAGAAGGCCACCGCCCGATCCGGGGAGCCGCTCCTGATCCAAATCGGGGAAAGACTCCGCAATTTGCGCGCGGTCCGCGGCATGTCGCGCAAAGCACTGGCCAACGACGCCGGCGTGTCGGAACGCTTCCTGGCCGACTTGGAATCCGGCGTGGGGAACGCTTCCATCCTTTTGATGAATCGACTAGCAGAGGCGCTGGCGCTGCCTTTGTCCGAAATTCTGGTGAGTGGAGAGGCTGCCCGCCCGGATTTGAATCTAGCGGTGCAATTGCTGTCGCGGCTCAATGATGCCGACTTGCAGGAGTCCTGGCAGTTGCTGCAGGCGCGCTTTGCGCATCACGCAAATGAGAACTCGCGCCTGTCGCGCATCGCGCTCATCGGTCTGCGCGGCGCAGGGAAATCTACCCTGGGCAAAAAACTTGGCGAGAAGCTGAAGTACCGTTTCGTCGAGCTGGACCAGAGGATCGAAGAACTCTCGGGCATGGATGCCACCCAAATTCACAGTATGTTGGGGCAATCTGCCTACCGGCGCTACGAGTTTGCTGCCTTGCGCTCTTTGGTCGAGGGCGCCGCCGAAAAGCTGGTAATAGCAGCACCCGGCAGCATCGTTTCGGAACCGGAAACCTACAGCTACCTCCTGGCTAATTGCTTCTCGGCTTGGATACAGGCCTCGCCCGAAGAACACATGTCACGCGTCATTGCTCAGGGAGATATGCGCCCGATGTCCGGCAATCGCGAGGCCATGAAGGATTTGCGCCGCATTTTGACGACGCGCGGACCGCTCTATGCAAAATCGGACATTGCGATCAATACTTCAGAGCGTAGCAGCGATCAGTCGCTGGAAGACCTTGTCAATTCAATTCCCGCTGTGATCTAGACCTGACCCTTGTCTATCGCAGTTCGAATCTTGACGAATAATTTAGAGAAAAGTTATTATCATGTAACTGCTTGATTGTATTATTATTTTTGCCGGCTGAGGGATTCGAAATGGCGCAATAAGGTACTGTTTCGTAAGCGTTTCTTAGCATAGGTAAGACGAGTGATCCCGAAAAGTTACCCCGTTTGAACGCAGATATTATCCGACGGCGTTGGACGCCCGTGGATTCCGCGCCAATGCGCCTATGGCACCCAGCGGCGACGCCAATGGGAACAATCGACCCAAGCCGCCCGAAGCGACCTACCGCTATCGAGCAAGGTAGTTGTCCCTCAACCCGCGAATTCGCGCCGCTATTTATGGGAATGTTTGTCGTTTCGCTGAATTGAAATAACGTTACTGCCGCCAGGCTTGCTAGTCGTGTGAGGCGCTGCGCCCTCGAGGAAATGCGGTGCCACGTTCCAGCGCTGACCATCGTCGGTGACGATGCTCACCGTCTTCTTGTTGTAGCGCGTGATCATCCCCGTCACCTGTGGCCGCCCGTCGGGGTGGAATTTGACCCGCTCGCCGATTCGAAACTCGAGCATTGCCTCGTGCGCGTCAAGCTGTCGCAGGAACCGCAGCCGCGCCACGATTCGGTGATTGAGATCGATCAGTTCGGATTCCGTCATCGCGTCTATATCGATCGGCATCGCACGCCCTCCTTATTTTAGCGACTCCAGCATCTTACGCCGCAGGATGGCGTTGATGCGGGACTGGTAGCCCTTACCTTGAGCCCGGAGCCAAGCCAGAACATCGGAATCGATTCGCACTGTAGTGGAAGTCTTGGTCGGCTTGTAGTACTTGCCGCGCACCGCATTCTTCCAGAAGTCCTCGGTCAGAGGAGGAATGTCGCTAAAGTCGATCTCGCTATCCGGCCGAGCAGCCAAAGCCGCGAGACTTGCTTTCTGCCTTTTTGTAAGGCGCGGCAGGTTCGCTAAATCGACCGCGCGTTTAACGAGTTTCTTGCTCATAGCGTCGCCTTTCCTTCCGGTCGGCCGCTCGGGCCGAGATAATTCGGATGATCTCGATCGGTTGTCCGTCCTCCTGGTCATCCCGGACGGTATGGGCTACCACGAGGAGCAAATACCCCTCAACGATCCCCAGCGTCTGCCAACGCTGTTCACCATCTTCAATGCGAATCTGTTCGGTGAGTGCGAACGGATCAGCGAACACCCGCAGGGCGATATCGAAGCTGATCGCGTGCTTGCGCAGATTGATGGCCGCCTTGGCGAGGTCCCACTCAAACCGCGTTGACATACATAAATGTTACTACATTTGAGTAGCTACCGCAATATCATGACAACTCGTCGCGATGAGTTGTCACGATCACGACCTTCCCGAACAGAGGGGGGCTGTTTTGGTAGTTGCGCAATCCGACCGAGATCGACCGAGGCCGTGTGAAAACACATTGCAATGATCGAGGCGCACACTAAGTCCTTCGGATTAGTCGGAGCGCACGATGAAGCGATTTATCGAAGGCGAAGATCGTTCTCAAAGCACGTTATTCCCCGAACATCTCGACGACTACATCGCTGAGGATAACCCGGTACGGGTCATCGACGTGTTTATCGATGAGCTGGATCTGAGGGAGCTTGGCTTTGAGGGGACGCAACCGGAAGTGACCGGGCGCCCGGCCTACCACCCTGGCACGCTCCTTAAGATTTACATCTACGGCTATTTGAACCGTATCCAGTCCAGCCGGCGCCTGGAGCGTGAGACCCAGCGCAACGTCGAACTGATTTGGCTTACCGGCCGTTTGATGCCGGACTTCAAGACGATCGCTGACTTTCGCAGGGATAACGGCAAAGCGATCCGCGGTGTATGCCGAGAGTTCATCGTGCTGTGCCGCGAACTGAAGTTGTTCTCCGAGGCGATCGTGGCCATCGATGGCAGCAAGTTCAAGGCGGTAAACAACCGAGACAAGAACTTCACCGATCGCAAGCTCAAAGCGCGGATGCAGCAGCTGGAGGACAGCATTGCACGCTACCTGACTGAGCTTGACCGCGCGGATCGTGATCCTACGCTGGTGACGGAAGCTCGAGTCGAACACATCAAGGAGAAGGTCGAGACAGTGAAGAAGCAGATGCGCGAGCTCAAACAGATCGGCAAGCAAATGAGCCAGGCACCGGACGGCCAGATCTCCTTAACGGACCCAGATGCTCGCTCGATGGCAACCAGCGGCCGCGGCACCGGGATGGTCGGCTACAACGTGCAAACGGCGGTCGACACAAAGCATCACATGATCGTTGCGCACGAAGTGACGAACAGCGGCCACGATCGCGATCAGCTCTCCTCGATGGCCCACCAAGCACGCGATGCTCTCGGTAAGGATACCTTGACGGTGTTCGCCGACCGCGGCTACTTCAAAGGCGAGCAAATCCTTGATTGTGAGCGAGCAGGCATCAAGACTTTGGTTCCCAAACCGCAGACATCTGGCAACAAGGCGGCTGGGCTCTTCGACAAAGCCGACTTTCGCTACATCGCGGCGAAGGATGAGTACCGATGTCCCGCCGGCCAGCGCGCGATCTGGCGCTACACCCGCGTCGAGGACGGATTGACGATCCACAAGTATTGGTCGTCGGCTTGTCCGCGCTGTCCCATCAAATCGCAATGTACCACCGGCGAATATCGGCGCATCGCGCGATGGGAGCACGAGGACGTACTCGACACCATGCAAAAGCGACTCAACCGAACGCCGCGCGCTTCACGAATACGACGTCAGACCGCCGAGCATCCGTTCGGTACCCTCAAGGCGTGGATGGGAGCGACGCACTTCCTGACGAAGACATTGCCACGCGTGAGTACCGAGATGAGCCTGCATGTACTTGCCTACAACATGAAACGAGCGATGCAGATCCTCGGAACTGCCCCGCTCATGGCGGCAATCAGGGCTTAGAAACCCTTTCGTCCCTAGCCAATACACCTGAACCGCGTTTTACAGGTATCCGCGTCGCTGCCGTCGCTCACTTAGCCCGCTCCGAACAGCGTTCTCACACGGCCTCGACCGAGGCTGTGTAAAAACAGAAACCGACCTCGCTGTAAATCAATTCTGCGAAATTTAGATTTCGAAATCTCGCAGAATTCAAACACGCGTGGGATTTTTGGCTCGATTCGGTCAGGTTGTAAAAGTGCCGAGGGTATTCACGACCCGTTGTTGCCGATCGCAACAGACAGCTATCGAATTAATATCATCGTCGATCTTTGGCAAGCGGTTCATTAAGCACGCGGCCGCTCATATCCTGGGGTTAACCATACTCGACAAGCAAGCACGCCTCCAAAATGTCATCGTGCGCCTCGCTGATGTTCGGCTCATCTATCCCTTCGAGCCTATGAACCAACAAGCGCAGATCCGGCAAAACTTGCCGGTGATTTGTATTGCTCAGTTTAGTAAGTACATCTTGAGCCATTTTGAGGTCCGCCAATGCGATCTTGGCTTCGCTGTGGTGCGAACTGGTTTGTGGACTAGCGCACACGCGCTCTAGTCGGCGCATGGCAAGCGTTATCAGGTCCACAGCTTGGATTCGCTTTCCGTTGTCCATCGCGCTGTTAGACATCGCCAACCCTAGTTCTTGCCGGGATCTCGTTACACGCTATGCGGCATGCCCGTACCCGCCGCCATTCTACGGCCGTTTAGTTCTTGCATGCTGTAATTGTGCCGCTCCCTTTTTTTCGGCTTCCCTAAGCAAACGTGCGTGGCGATTAGATCGTCGATCGGCTGCCGCTTCCTTGCGCAGTGGGCCACGGCAACGCTACACACCGACGCGGCCAGTCAATGCAACAGGAGGTTACTAAGATTGATACCGCTTGATTGCTTTGCCGACGAGTTCCATCACGCACGCTAGCTTCAAGTCCGAGCCGACGTCCATCGCGGTAGCGTCACGCATCGAGTAAAGGCCACGCATAACGTTCGCCATGGTGTTTTGTCCGGCACCGGTTCGGCTCACCCCGCGGCCGCCAACCGTAGGCGGTTAGATCTATCACTGGGTAGCGGCTCATCTAGGTATGTGGTCATCGCGTAGGGCTTGGTCTCGTATGCGGACTCGGCGTGGTCGGCGTAACTATTTCAATAGCCCGTGGCTAAGGCTAGAAATAGAGGCTGGCGACGGCCCTAAGCGATGATCAGCCGGCGAAGCGACTCACGAGCATGCGGACTTTCGTGGTCGCGAACACGCCGAGCCTTTCCGCGGAATTCGTGATCTGTTCGTTGGTGAACATCAACTCTTCGATCCGCCCACTTGCCGCGACCTTGAAGGTGGCGTCAGGCACAAGCGGCGCGAACCCCGGCACACTGTAGCTGATCGAGGCGTCGCGCACTCCTTTCTGACTGAGCCCGGCATCCAGCGCGCTGCGAATCGTTCGCAGACCCCGCTCGAATTTTTGCTGTCGTGTGGTCATACGTTAAGCGCGTCTTCCACCGCCGCGCCGATGGCATGCCGAGACGCGGCCGGGTCGCGGAACCAGGGCGCCGGGATCGTCACGACCACATCGGTCGGCCCGCTGCGAATCAGTATCGTGTGGTCAGCAGAGTCGGTCAGCATATCCATGGTTCCACCGTCCCATTGCGTTGAACCAATTCGATTGCGGCGGCGTAACGCGTCGTGAACCATGAGATCAATCTGTATCACATGGTCTTGGTAGGAAAGTCGTTGCGGGATAGGTTGTTTCGGCACGGCGCGCTCCTCGTGGTGAGGCAGGCGCTCTAAGCACGCGGCCCATCCGCGGCGATGCTGTACCTGCTGACCATTATACTCTCGTTGCCTAAAAAGTGATCATGTGCCGGCGCCGAATTTCAGCGCAATTCCTGAACGCGCTCAACCACGAACCTACCGGCTTCGTACACCCGATTGGTCTGCTCGCCACTCCATTCCAACGTGAGCACGTTATTTTTCTTCGACCCTGCGCGTTGTAATTTTATGACCCTGCCATCAGCCAAAGTCGCGGCGTAATCTTGATAATGGTAGTGCCCCACGACCGCGGACAATCTCCCGCGGTTTCCGCCCCGAAGCGCAATCAAACCAACGAAATAAATCTTCATCGACTCTTCCTCCCGATCGCCGCTGCCGCTCCCATGTGCGTTCCCGTACAGACTGAAAGCTCGCATCGCGCTATACTAAAGCATGGGCAGGCTATACAAGTTGGAAGCAGATTTCGGCGCTCCAGAAGTGTCGGAGAAATGGCCCTCTGACTTCCCGAATCCACCACCGACAACCGGTACTATCGATGACAACGACGACCCCGCGCACGAGCAGTCGTGCGAGAACGAAGCGTGCGTTTAACAACTGATCAAGGCCCGCCCGACTCGATTTTGATGAGTGCCATCTGAATTAGACCGCCGGCGATTGCGCCTTGATATCGCGTGTCATCTCCATGTTTCCGATGATGCCCAAGTCGTCGTTGAGCGCTTGGACTCGGACCTGCAATAGATGAGCGCCGCGCGGTGTCGATAGCATCTGCTGCAAAAAAATGCGCCAGCGGCCCTTGAATCGGCGAAATCTGCCACCATTATCACCTGTTACGAGTGGAGAGCTAACAACTTTCCCTTCTGTAAGTCCATTGCCCCCAACACGAGGAGTCTTGTTTTATGAAGATTCGTCCCCTTCATGACCGTGTGATCGTAAAACGAGAAGAAGAAGAGCGTAAGTCCGCAGGTGGAATCGTGATCCCGGATACTGCGACTGAGAAACCAATTTTTGGCAAAGTGGTAGCAGTCGGCAAAGGCAAGATTTTAGAAGACGGCGCCATTCGACCGGTCGACCTCAAAGTCGGCGACAGGATTCTTTTCGGTAAGTACAGCGGTACCGAAGTGAAGATGGATGGCGATGAGCTGGTCGTCATGCGCGAGGAAGACGTCATGGCCGTGATCGAAGGCAAGTAACGCTTCGATCAACCGTATTGTCAATTCCTAAATAGAGGTATACGCACATGACAGCAAAAGACGTACGCTTTAGCGACGACGCGCGGCAACGCATGTTCAGGGGTGTGAATGTTCTGGCGAATGCCGTCAAGGTAACGCTGGGTCCGAAGGGCCGCAATGCAGTGCTCGACAAGAGCTACGGCGCCCCCACCGTCACCAAAGACGGTGTCTCGGTCGCCAAGGAAATCGAACTCAAGGACAAGTTCGAGAACATGGGCGCCCAAATGGTGAAGGAAGTTGCCTCCAACACTTCCGATGAAGCCGGCGACGGCACCACCACCGCCACCGTGCTCGCGCAGGCCATCATCCGCGAGGGATTGAAATCGGTCGCTGCGGGGGCGAACCCGATGGATTTGAAGCGCGGCATCGATCAAGCAGTCTTAGTGGCGACGGAGGAGCTCAAGAAGCTCTCCAAGCCGTGTAAAGATCCGAAGGCGATTGCGCAGGTCGGCACGATTTCCGCGAACGCGGATGAGAGCATTGGCAAGACGATTGCCGATGCCATGGCAAAAGTCGGCAAGGAAGGCGTGATCACGGTCGAAGAAGGTCAGGGTCTCGAGAACGAGCTCGAAGTGGTCGAAGGCATGCAGTTCGATCGCGGCTATCTTTCACCTTATTTCATCAACAATCAGCAGAGCCAGAGCGCCGAGCTCGAAAAGCCGTTGATTCTGTTGGTCGACAAGAAGATCTCCAACATTCGCGAATTGTTACCGCTGCTCGAAACCATCGCCAAGGGCGGCCGCCAGTTGCTAATCGTCGCTGAGGACGTTGAGGGCGAGGCGCTTGCCACGCTGGTCGTCAACACGATCCGCGGCATCGTCAAGGTCGCCGCCGCCAAGGCGCCGGGCTTTGGCGATCGTCGCAAGGCCATGTTGCAGGACATCGCGGTCCTGACGGGCGGCACCGTCATCTCCGATGAAGTCGGCTTGTCGCTCGAGAAGGCGACCTTAAGCGATCTCGGCGAAGCGAAGAAGGTGCTGGTCGAGAAAGAGAACACCACCATTATCGACGGCGCCGGCAAAGCAGCGGACATTAAGGGCCGGGTCGAGAGCATTCGCCAGCAGATCGAGGAAGCAACTTCCGATTACGACAAGGAAAAGCTGCAGGAGCGCGTTGCCAAGCTCTCCGGCGGTGTGGCCTTGATCAAGGTTGGTGCTGCGACCGAGATCGAAATGAAGGAAAAGAAGGCCCGCGTCGAAGATGCGCTGCATGCAACTCGTGCGGCCGTCGAAGAGGGCGTGGTTCCCGGCGGCGGCGTGGCTTTTCTGCGCGCGCTCAGGGCTATCGAGAAGCTGGTAGGCGCCAACGAAGATCAGACGACTGGCATCAAGATTCTAGCCCGCGCGATCGAAGAGCCGCTGCGCCAGATCGTGGCGAACGCCGGTGAAGACGCCGCGGTGGTTTTGAACCGGGTTCGCGAGGGCAAGGGCACCTTCGGCTACAACGCTGCGACGGGTGAGTACGGCGATATGGTCGAAATGGGCATTCTGGATCCGACCAAGGTCACGCGTCTGGCTCTACAGAATGCCGCCTCGGTTGCGGGTCTGCTGCTCACGACGGAAGTCATGATTGCCGAGGCGCCGAAAGAAGAAGAGCATGCGCATGGCGCGCCGGGTGGTGGCATGGGCGGTATGGACATGTAATACCTGCGTTGCGGGCCAACCGCCTGCACCGTTTGGCTGCAGTCAAAAAGAGCGGGCTCCGGCCCGCCTTTTTTTATGGGTGTGTCCGGCAGGGCGCACTCACTCGGAGGTGAGAGTCCTCTACACGGCCGACATGGGCAAGTGTTGGCGGAAGGCAACGGTTTCCCGGATGACCGGGGCTCGGAAGGAAGCCGGAAGCAAAGCACTGGCGCGACGAACAGGAAGCGGATAAAGGCGGCACCGTGGGTCAGCAGGCCCAAATGTGCTAAGCCCGATACATGTACGGAACGCGGTGACGTAGATCCGACGCGCATAAGTGTGAACAGAGACCATAGTAGTTGCGGGGCTCCTGACCGCAGCGAGGGCTGAACCTGTCATGAGTGGAGAAGTTAGGCGTGATCTTTGAGCGATCAGAACAGAAGCCATTGGCTCGGTATTAGGCCTTCCGCGAAAGCTGTCGAGACCGGCAGTGTCTATGGGCGCGGGGGTGTTCGCATACGATTGGCAGGCGACACCAGGAACGAAACGCAACTCGCTGCGCCGTAAGCACACTAGACGGGATAAGCTACGCGTTTGTTCTTCCTCTCGTGGCGGAACTTAAATGTCAGGTATCAGTGTGACCACGGCAATGTTCGCATCAATACTCGCGGCGCTTGTGTTGAGCCTCGTGGCCGTGTTCCAAATTCAGCTCGCACTCGCGCTGCCGTTCGGTCACGCGGCGTGGGGCGGGGTGCACCGAGTGTTGCCTGCTCGCCTTCGGCTGGCCAGCGCTCTGTCCGTCGTTCCGTTGGCGCTGGCCGCGTGGATCGCCCTCGCTCGAACCGGTGTGATTGCGCTGCCTTTACAGCCCGCGACAGTCCGCGCTGCAACATGGGTCGCCTTCTGCGTCCTAGCGTTGAATACGCTAGCCAATTTAGCATCGAGGAGCCGCATCGAGCGCGCGCTCATGACGCCCGCGGCGTTTGTCTGTGCGGTTTGCCTGCTTGTGGCCGCACTCTCTGACCCTATCGCCAATGTTTTCGCAGACTAACAAGCAGACGTAGCCTCGTGGATTGTGTGGCGGCGATAGGCGCCGCAGAAAGCATCTGATTATTGGATCAACCGTAACGTGGTGGATGACGGCGCCAATGTTTGCGACACGGCTGAATTATCGATGATGCCTGTACTGGAATGGGCGGAGCACGGCGCGGATACCCGTATAGGGCGCGAATTGCTCGAAGCCACGCGGCCGTTTGCCAATGAAATCAGGCGCAAGAGCAACTGGTATGTGGTTTCGACCTTCTTGCTTACGATCGCGGCCTTGGCGGGCACCGGGTTCGCAAGCTGGTGGCTCCTGCGAACCATCCTTGCAATATTGGGCGCCCTATTGCTGGTGCGCTGTTTCATCACATATCACGATTTCATGCATGGGTCACTGCTGCGCGGATCACGGACCGCGTCTATGTGGTTTCATATTTACGCAGCATTCATGCTGACGCCAACGAGGTCCTGGACGAAGAGTCACAACTATCATCATGGCCATGTGGGTGAGATTTCAGCATCGGGCGTCGGGACCTTTCCGATCATTACAACGACCATGTGGCGAAACGCCACAGCCGGCGAGCGGGCGCGCTACCGTGCCAGCCGCCATCCGCTGATTGTTCTCTTCGGCTATGTGACGATTTTTGCTGGCAGTTTTTGCCTTATGCCTCTGCTTCGCGACCCCAAAAGGCACTGGGATTCCGCATTGTCCCTGCTGGCACATGGCGGACTAATTGCCGTGCTCTGGATCTTGGGTGGATTCGAGCTTGCGTTTTTCGCGCTACTGTTGCCGATGACTTTGGCATCGATACTGGGAAGCTATTTGTTTTTTGCGCAGCACAGCTTCAAACGAATGTATGTCGCTTCGCCGCAGGCCTGGTCCTTCTATCGGGCAGCCCTCGAGTCTTCGAGCTACGTACGGCTGAATAGAGTCATGCAATGGTTCACAGGGAATATCGGTTATCACCACATTCATCATCTGAACGTACGGATTCCATTTTACAGACTGCCGGAGGCGATGGCGGCGATCCCGGAGCTGCAGTCGCCGATTTGCACATCGCTCGCGCCGCGCGAGATCCTCGATTGCTTCCGATCGAGCTTGTGGGATGAAGCGCGGCAGCGCATGGTTTCCTATAGCGAAGCACGCGCCGGTGCTTAGGCCTACAGGACGCGGATAACTGTGTTGGCTCGTAACCAAATCCCACATTGAGTGAAGAATGAATCGAATCGCTTACCTTGTGCTCTTAATGCACTCTTGGGCGCTGGCTGGACTGGGTGTCGCGCCAGTGACAACGCCCCGATTGCAACTGAGCCACGTAAAAGAGGAGTACGGCGACGTCAGATGAGTCTTCAATCCGTGACCTTTTCGACCGATGGGAGCGGGTTTGGCACGAGGGGCAATATGACCTCGTGCCGAAATGCGTCGGACCGCACTACGTCCGGCACGACGAAGCGGGTAGTCGGACGGTAACTCGGGAAGGCTACGCGGCAGAGATCGCCAAGATCCGGGAAGAACGGCCCAATATACGTGTCGTTGTCTACGATCACTCCTTCAAAGGCGACCGCGCGTGGTTTCGCTTTGCGTTCAAATGGACTGATCCCAAGACCGGCGAGCCACGCAGTCGGGCAGGTATGCAGTCCTACCGGATCGAGGCTGGGAAGCTCGTGGAGACATGGCTTAGTATGCAACCCGCGGGTTCGGCATGGCCCGACGCCATTGCGCAGGAGCGCTGGACGAGCCCGCCGCCCACTAAGTAGAGATGTTTCAATTAGGACGGCAGCGATGGCCTCAGATCTGGAATTTGTAAAGTTCGTGTGCGAACAGCTGTGCGGCGCTGGCGAGATTTCCTCCAGACGCATGTTCGGCGAAGCAGCCGTTTACCTACAAGATAAAGTAATAGGTCTGATTTGTGACAACCAGTTCTTCGTGAAGGCGACCGAACCTGGGCGAGCCAAGATTGGCGTACCCACCGAGGCGCCCCCGTTTCCGGGTGCTAACAATTGGTTCTTAATGGCGGATCTCGATGATTCAGAATTCCTCGCGGACCTAGTTCGCACCACTGCAGCCGCGCTGCCGAATCCGAAACTTAAAGCGAAGAAGACGCGGCGAGCGAAATCAAAGTCCTCCGGCAGAAAAGCAATCGCTTGAGCCTTGGCGTCATTGCGCGACTCATCACGACCCGATCACAGTCGTTGGTGGTATTGAGTGATCTGAAAGAAGGTTAATAAAAATATATAACATTATGATGTTTTTCATATTTTCTGGTGCCGGCTGAGGGATTCGAATTGGCGCTATAACCAACTGTTCCACAAGCGTTTATAAAGATAGGTGAGACGAGTTACCCCGAAAAGTTACCCCGCGCGATGGCAGATATCATTCGACGAATTTGGACGCCCGCGGACCCGGGACTGAGCCCACAATAATTCGGGGAAGCTCTCTGTATTCCGGTTTTTTCGTGAACGCTGTTTACGTCGCAGCTGAATGATGAGTTGTCCTCTCGACCCCAATCGGTCGACCACCCCTGACCGCATCGAGCAACTGAAACATGCGATGTCTGTGAGTCCGATCGCCTGAGCAAGTTGGAGTGGTTTTCAATGGGATTGTCTTGGGGCCGATCATCGGCCGCTCGATTTTGGATAGCCGGACCCTCGGGCTACCAACCCCTGAACTTATAGCTGAAGCGCAAACCGATGGTTCGGGGACGACTTACCGTTATGGCTTTGTACCACTGCCAGTAGTTCGCATACAGTTGCGCCCGCGTGTCGGTCAGGTTTTCTCCATAGACTTGCACGAGCCAAGTGTCCTTTCCTACACCAAGCGCCCCAGCATAAGTTGTAAATGGCGGCAGGTCATAAGCAGTGGAGTTGCCCTGCAGGTCAAGCAGTAGATTATTGGTCTCAGCAAGGGAGTGTGACTGATGCACCGCATCGATCTGAGCGAACGGGGCATATCCGTTAAACGCGAGCTCGTAACGTGCGCGGATGTTGCCTTGAAAGGGGGGCGCCCCGGCGAGCGGGCTGCCGAGTGCCCCGCCCGGATTTGGAAGCTTCAGTGCGCTGAAGTCAATCGGAGTGCCGTCCTGCCACAGGAGAGGCGCCTCCTTGACCAACTCGCTGTGATTCCAGGCCGCGCCCGCCTCAAGGGTGAGCCCGGTCGTGATGCGCGCCACGCCGGAGGTTTCCACGCCACGCACGCGGTAGTCACCACCGTTGAGGACCACGCCGAGACTGAGGAAACCGCTAGCACCTCCATCGATCTGTACGTGGTTCCAGTTCTCCTGATAGATGGCGCCGTTCCATTGGATGCGCCGGTCCATCCACATCGTCTTCCAGCCGAGTTCATTGTTGGTAAGGGTGTCGGGTGCGAAGGCCAGGGGCGATACCCAGCTCCCGTGCTCAGTGGCTTGCGGGGAATTGCCCAATGCCAGCGGCGAACTGCCATTTGGAAAGAACGGTGCCCGATTAAAGCCGCCGGCGCGGAAGCCTTGCGACCAGGTGTAGTACAGCAGCGCATCCTCGGTGATTTTCCAGCTCAGGTTCGCGCGGCTCCTGAAGCCGGAAAAGGTCCGGTCAAGGCCCTCCGAATTGAGATTGTTGAAGAGGGAATGATTCACACAGGGATTGGGCACCGCCGTCGGTCCCGTGCCCGGCGGACCGTCGGCGCCGGTATAGCAACCGCCCGCACTCCCCACATCGGAGCCGACTTCCGAGGTCTCGGTACGGGAATAGCGCGTGCCGGCCGTCAGCGTCAGCGTTTCCGGAATCAGGTCGATGTCGACCGATGCGTACGCCGCCCGCTGCGTGTAACCGCGGGTGATGTCATTAAAGAAGCCGTCGCCGGGGGGCCGGATGTTCGGGTTGTTCGAGGTCACCGGTGCAGGTACAAAAACCGCGCCCGGCGTGAAGAACCGGACCGGGGTACCGTTCGACAGAAGCTGTGATCCGTTCAGGGTGTAGTAGCCGGTGGGCGGTCCGATCGGGTTGTAGTACGGAAGCGCCGTGACATAGAACCAGTCGGTCTGATCCTGAATCCGGTAGTTCTCATAGAATAGGCCACCGATGCCGCGGATCCGCCAATCACCGGGCGTGCTCACGCGCAACTCGTGACTCTGGTGAGTGTTGCGCTCCCGATCATGCCAGGTCGCGCTGGGCGAGAAGCATTGCACCGTGGTGGGCGTCGGATTGGCGCATGAATAGTAGTCCCCGCCGAAGGAGCGTGTGTAATTCGTGTAGTCCTGGACCTGTTCGACGTTGCGCACGAGATAGCTGCCCGCATAGAGGAGCTTCAGCGCACCGGCACGTCCGTCAATCGTGAGCGCGGTATTCTCAAACCGGTCCTTGTCGTACGAGGGGTTGTACAGCTGCACGCTCAGGTCGGGTAGCGGCTGGCCGAGTGAATTCGCCGCCATCTCGGCAAAGACCCCATCCGCCTCCATGCTCTGGTAGGACTGTGCAAGTAGTGCGCTCCAGTCTGCGTTGAACTGGTACAGCGCCTCGACGCGGATGCCTTGATAGGTGACCGGATTGATGTCATTAGCCACCAGGGCGGCGTTGTTGATCACGGGGCTGTTGGCGGGAAGTGGGCCCCCGTAGAGTTGCCAGCCCGGGTCAGTCTCCATACGCGCAAAGGTCCCCGGGATGTTATCGATGTAGCCGCCACGGCGCTCGTTGTAGATCACGCCACGCACGGCCAGGGTGTCGGCAATCAAGGGAATGTTGATGGTGGCGTCGACATTGCTGCTCTGATCCCCGTGCGCGGTCGTGGCGGTGCCCGCGTTCACGTTCGCTTCAGTCACATCGAGCTTCGGTTTGTTCGTGATGTAACGGACGACACCCGCCTCGGCGCCCGCGCCGAACAAGGTGCCCTGCGGACCCTCCAAGATCTCTATGCGGTCGAGATCCGCGGCGTAAATGTCCAGATTACGGTATGGAAGCTGCGCAGATTGCTCATCGAGATACACCGCGACATTCGGGAAACTGCCGACGACACCCGACGCCTGCATTCCTCCCACGGTTGTTCCCAAGCCGCGCACATAGATGGTGTTCTGACCGGGGCCCACTCCATGTGCAGTGATGCCAGGCAGGTACTTCACGAAGTCGTCAAACGTCGTTGCGTTGAGCTTGGCAAGCATCTCCCCGGTCAACACCTGGATCGTTATCGGTACGTTCTGGAGGTTCTCCTCGCGGCGGTTGGCGGTGACAATCACCTCTTGCAGCTCATCTCCGGCGGGGATCTTCGTCATCGGTTCCCGCGGCGGCGCAACCTCCTCGACTAGTATGCGGATGCTGCGCGGCGTGAGGTACTCGACCTTGAGTCCGGTGCCCTCAAGCATTCGAGTGAGCGCCTCCTGAGCGCCGAGTCCCGCAGAAACGGCGTGGGATCTCTGATCACGCACGACACCAGAGACGTAGACGAACTGCAGGCCGGTCTGGCGGCCGAACGCTGCCAGCGCGTGCGCGAGAGGCTGCGCGGGAATATCGGCGCCGAGCGCCTTGGGCTCAAACGATTGAGCCAGCACCGCCGGGGCCTCAACGATAGCAATGGGCGCGCAGATCGACAGACCGCGCAGCACCGCGGACACCACGGTCGCGATGTTCGCTGATCGGCGACGAGGTCGACCTCCCATACGGTCCCCATTCCGGCATTTTTGCGTGCCCTGACCTCAAAGCATAACGCAGGGCGCCATAGTTACGTGTCGGGAGCGGCGACGCCTGGTCTTACCACACGCGAATTCGCATCTCGGTCACCTCGACCCGCACACCCTTGAGGCTGCGCAGGAAGGCAATGAATGCTTCGGGGTCGTCGGTGGCGAAGACCCCGGTGATTTGTAAGTTCCGTAGCGCGGGAGTTGCGATCTCGATCGGCTTCGCAGTGTAGCGATTGTACTCGGCCGCGACGCGTTCCAGCGGTTCGTGGTCAAATACAATTTCTCGACGCAGCCAAGCCGTGGTGTTCTGGGCGTCGACCGCTATGGGCGTGGCCGGCCATGCGCCTTCGGCTACGCTGATCTGCTGGTCGGCGCGCAGTTCGACAAATCGTGATGCATGGTTTTGGCTCGAGTTCGTGCCACGATTTTCCAACATCGAAGACGGTCCGACGGCGACCCGCCCCTCGATCACCGTGACCACGGTGGCGTCATGCCCCAGGCGCACATCGAATTTAGTGCCGAGGTCGACGACTTCAGCCGATCCGGCGATCACCCGAAAGGCACGATCGAGCTCGTGGGCTGACTTCAAATTCCGCCTGGCCGGACGTGAGCGTGACGAGCCGTTCGTTCTTGCCGTATCGGATCGTGACCGCACTGTCCGTATTCAGGTGAAGGACTGAACCATCGGCCAAGCGCCGAGTCAGCTGCTCGCCGTGTCGTGTCTCAAAGTGCAGTGCCGTGATGCCGCCGGAGCGCCGAGGCGTGCTCGACGGGCCTCAGGTTCCACGTCAAGAGCAAGCCAAGACTCAACACAGCGCACGCCGCCATCGCCACTGCCGGCGGTGAGCCAGCGGCTGAGGGCGTGCCCCGAACGGCCCCGATCACGCGCGGCCAGAGGGGTTGGACCGCAGGCTCGTCGTCCTCGGCCCGTGCGCGTGCGAGAATCGCCTCGAGGGAGTACTCAGGATCGGTGCCGGCCTCCTTGAGATCGCGCGCGATCGCCGATACGCCGAGGAACTCCTCGATGTGGACCGGCGAGGTCTTGAGCCACGCCGCAAGGGCCGCGGAGTCTCGCGCATCCAGCGGCCCCTCATCGTTCGCCACGAACCATTCGCCGGCCTGTTCGGCGATCGCGGCACGGACTTGCTCTTCGTTGGAATTCATAGCTTCAACCTAGCGCCGCCATGCGGCGTCGACAGTGACTTAAGCCCTGCGCCACGTACTTCTTCGCCATCTGCGGGGACACCCCGAGGTGCATCGCGATCTCCCGGAAGGAGAGTCCCTGCGTGAAGCGCAGCTCCACCGCGGCGCGGCATTTCGGACGCAGCTGCTTGAGCACGACCCCGAGCCGCGCGACCCGCTGCCTCGCATCGAGCTCCCCGTCGAACTCAGGCAGCGTCTCGAGCTGCTCGTGCGCCGGCGCCTCATCGATGTCGATGCCGCTCGCCTGCCGACGATCGAGTACCGCATGCTCCTTCACCAGATTGTTGGCCACCGTGTAGAGGTAGTGCACGGGATTACGGATCGCCTCCTGATCGCTGATCCGCAGCATCCGTACGTACACCTCCTGCGCCAGATCCGCTGCATCGGCCTTAGCCCGGATGCGCCGCAGGAAGAACGTCTGCAGCGCGCCCCGGTGCTCGGCAAACAGCCGCTCGACCAACGATGGTTTCGGCTCAGCCGCAGCCATGGTGACTCATGGAATTCCCTCTCATCTTGTATATGAGTCCCGAAGGTCCGAAATGGCAACCAAAATATTTTGCGCACCCGCGCCGGCCCGCTGCCCCGACCGATCATCAGACCCGTCATCCCAAATTTAGGGGTGTCCAATTCGCGGCCCGAGGACTCGTTGTCAATGAACCGAACCGATTTCAACGCGAATTCATGAGGAGATTCACATGTACACCAAAAGAGCTTCGATGAGTGCCTGGGTCGTCCTTGGCGCCGCCGCCGTTGCGTGCACGCTCTTTGCCGGCAGTGTTGCGGCTAAGGATCAGGAGTTCACTGTTGCATATCAGGTGAGCACACAGGGACTCGATCTCAGTCAGCCCGCCGGAGCGCGCGAGTTTATGCCCGCTTAGCATGCTGCGGAGGTCGTCTGCACGCATGGATGCGGGTCGACCTTGCGCCCTCAACGGACCCGAAAGGTTGCTATGAAAGGGCGCTCGCAGATGCGATCCGGTCCGCCAATTTGCCGCTGCTCACGCAGGTCTATCTTGCAGACGCATACGCTTCAGGAAGCCGCGGCGCGCGGGATCGACGTGCCGGCGCAGGTGGCGGCGCAATTAATGGGCGACTCATCACTCTACCTATCACCTGTTGAAGATCCGCGGACCGCATTTCAGCTTTAATCTGAATGGAAATTGCCATGGAACAACGACGGCGAATTAAAGTATCTGGGAGCGACCATGTCGCTTGCCGGAGCCGCTCTTGCGGTGATGTTGGCTCGGTCTCCAGCCGTACAAGCGCAAAACGACTGGAGACGACGAGGGATCACGCATCAAGATAGGTTTCGAGATTGCGCCGGTTCCGCTGAACCTGAATGGGAAAGACTCGAACCTTGTGGGCTTGGGCAGCTATTTGGTCAACGGCGCAAACGATTGCAACTTTTGTCACACCTCCGGTGGCCCTCCGAACCTAAATTTCGCTAATGGTTTCAACCCGTACTTTGGCCAGAAGAAGAAAACCGATCCGACCACTTATCTGGCTGGAGGCACGGACTTCGGCCCGGCCGCCTTCCCTATACCGGGTATTTATCCCCCAGCAGAATATGGGAGCTATGTTGGTCCGGACATAATTACCCGCAACTTGACGCCTGACAAAACCGGTCGGGCCGAAGGGGGCCACACGCTCGCTCAATTCAAGGAAATCCTGCGGACCGGCCACGACCTGGACCAGATCCATCCAACCTGTACGTCGGCTTCGCCTACTCCCACGCCAGCAAACTGCATTCCGCCTCCGGTCGACGGAAATCTTCTCCAAGTTATGCCCTGGCCAGACTTTCAGGATATGTCAGACCATGATATCGAGGCCATGTACGAATATCTAAGTGCCATCCCCTGCATCGACAACACATCGAGCCCGCCACCGGCGGGCGCCCCCAACGAGCTACGCAACGATTGCGGAGACGATCCCCAGGTCAGCCATTCGGCTGCTAGTCGTAGCGCAAAGCTATAACGAGTTATGAATGAAAAATGAACTTCTCAGCATGATGCTCTTTTAGAGTCATCAAAAGCGAATTGGGGAATTCCATGAAACAGCACATCCGTACGATAGTCCTACCCCTCGCCACCCTTGGTGCTCTGGCAATGCCAGCGCAGGCGCCAGCACGGGATCCGGCATTTGACCACTCCCACATAATCGTGTTCGATGCTCCGAATGCAGGTACATCAAGCGTTCCGGAGTGCGCGCCTTTTTGTGGAACGCAGCCGCTTGCCAACAATGACGAGGGCGCGATCGTAGGCACCTATACGGACGCGAACGTGGTGCCTCACGGCTTCTTGCGTACTCCCAGTGGCGACTTTGTTAGCTTTGATGCCCCCGGCGCGGGTCTCGGCGCAAACCTCGACGAGGGAACTGTCGCCGTCGCCATCAATGACTTCGGCGTCATCGCCGGGCAGTTCGCAGACGCGAACATCACCTTTCATGGCTTTATCCGCTATCCAGATGGCTCCTTCGTCACATTCGATGCCCCCGGCGCAGGCGCCGTTCCCGGCCAGGGCCAAGGTACTCTGGCATATAGCCTCAATCTCTGGGGAACGACCGCGGGCATCTATATTGACGCAAGCGGCGTAGAGCACGGCTTTGTGCGATCGCCCTTCGGCAAGATCACGAGCTTCGATCCGCCGGGTTCGATTTACACCTTTGTGTGCGAGGAAACGTGTCTGAACGCAGCAGGCGAGATCACCGGAAGCTACTACGATGCGAGCGGCGTACAGCACGGCTTCCTGCGCGAGTCGGACGGAACGATCACGTCGTTCGACGCACCCGCGAGCCTTGGCGGGGGCGGTGCCAGCATCAATGAGGAGGGCACAATAACTGGATACTACGCAGACACTGAGGGGATGTATCGCGGCTTCGTGCGCAGTCGCGACGGCGCGATTTCCACCTTTGCACTCACGGACCCCGCGACCGGCGCGGTGCAGAATACTGCTGTGTTTTCAATCAATCTGTTCGGCGCAGTAACCGGAATTTACATCAACGCCGGTGTATTCCACGGCTTTTCGCGTTCAGCTGACGGCAAGATCGCAAGATTCGACGCCCCGGGTGCCTGTACCAACTGCATGCAAGGCACGCGTCCATCGACCAATAACGCGGAAGGGGAGGTTGTTGGTTGGGAGGCGGATGCAAACGATCTGCTTCACGGCTTTCTCTGGATTCCGTAAACCGTGAAGAACGGCTCGCGCCGGCGGGGGCAGTCGAAAATCATGTTCCGGATTGTCGTGAAGCCGTCTATGGCGGCTTCGGAAGAACGGGGGATTGCTCGAATTGGATGAATGATTCTGATCCGAATTTCGTGTTTTGTTAGCCGCGCTGACTGGGAGCTGTCTAGGTTCCGCGCCAGTTGCCAAGTTGCCCTTTTAGGAGCGCTTGAAAATTGCACGCGTTGTCAACGCCGGGACCGAAATTACAAAATTCGATACATCCAGAAAATCGTCGTTTCTGGTCTCGACGACGGCAGCGACAGACAAGACGACCGAGCGGTGCAAGGGGTAAATTTTGTTATACGACCGTTCAATAATTTATAATTAATTGATTTTATTGGGTTTTTGCCGGCTGAGGGATTCGAATAGACGCTATAACCAACTGTTTCGTAAGCGTTTATAAAGATAGATGAGGCGAGTTACCCCGAAAAGTTACCCCGCGCAAGGGCAAGATATTATTCGACGGCGTTGGATGCCTGTGGACAGCGCCCGGCTATCGTCGCGCGTGGTTGGCAAGAAATATACTAGCCTCGCAATTCGCCCTGGGTGATCAAGCGGCCAACTTTAATGTAGGTTGCAATCCCACTCGAGAAGCCAATATCAACAGCATGTCGGCGCTGAAATCCCGCCAAGCACCTTTCATCAGTGCCGATACACGAGGCTGAGTGATGCCGAGTTCCTTGGCGGCCTTACTTTGCGTCCAGCCTCGCCCTTTGATGTGTTCGCGCAGCGCGGCCATTAGATCGGCACGCATGGCGAGAACTCGCGCTTCGGCCTCATCGAACCCCAGGTCATAGAACACGCTTCGATTGGCAGGCGTCGTATGTTGAATATTGCGTTTGCGCATGTTTCTACTCTCCTATCTGAGCAAAGCGGCGTGCAGCTAATTCGACATCCACCTTGCGAGTCTTCCGGGTTTTCTTTTGGAAGCAATGCAGCACATAAACCGCTTCCGGACGTGCGGCCAGATAGACTACGCGATAGGCTCCGGTCGCGTCCCGCACGCGAATCTCTTTCACGCCAGGACCCACAGTTTTCATCGGCTTCCAGCTCTGCGGTTCGAGACCTCGCTGGACAAAGTCCAAATTGAAGCCGGCATCCCGGCGCGCCTCATCCGGAAAGGCCTTCAAATCATCATGGCTGGAACCCACAAAAAGCAGCGGTTTACGGGTGACTTCCACATTGAATAGTATACAGGTATTTGTATAGTTATACAAATACCTGTATAGAGCAGGAAATCTGGATTGCGGGAAGCGTGATGACCGCCAAATGAGTCCTCTCGGACCCGCTGCTGCCCTTCGCGACTCCCGATATCTGCCGTTCAGGTGACGATGAGCGGACAGTTCGCGAAACCACGAAGTCAGGTGGACCTTCCTGCCTCACCCGGCACCGGTAGCCCGACCTTGCGGCAGAAAGCGGCGAAGCGCGGATCGTCCTTGTAGCGCAGGATGAAAGGATCGAAGAGAAGATACTGGATGCCCGGATCGCGGTTGCTCCAGGCCCGATCGAGCCACTCAAAGGTTGCTGTCGCGTCATTGCGCAGCGCGTAGACTTCCGCGATCTGGTAGGCGGAACCACCGGCATCCTTCTCGATAAATGTCCTAAGCGCCTCATCGGCTGCACTCCGGTCGCTCCCGAGCTGTCGTGCGAACGCGAGCGACATGTCCCGGTATATTCCGGGAGGCGCCTGCTGCGCGGCGTCGAGCGCCGCCGATGCTTTATCGCGCTTGATCTCGATATTCGTGAGCCATGAGTATAAGGGCCCCGCCATAGGCTGCAGCTCGATGGCCTTTTTCATTGCTTGCTCGGCTTCATCGAGGCGGTGAAGTCCCAAGAGATACGTGGCGAGCGCCTTGTGCCCCCAGGCCCGCAGTGGCTCGGTCACGAGCGCCTGCCGCGTAAGCTCGATCGCCTGCGCCATCTCACCGTAAGAGGCGAGCGCAGCCCCGAGATTGAACTTCGCTTGGGCGTCATTGGGCGAAAGCTCCAGGGCATGCCGATACTCCGCTTCCGCTCCTCGCCAGTCGAAGTCTACGAGCTGAAGCAGATCGCCCCGAGCATTGTGCGCGGCCGCGAGGTCGGGTGACAGGGCGAGAGCACGGTCGGCCGCCGCACGAGCCTTCGCAAATGCCTCCTGCGCTGCTGCGCCCTCGAGGTAGTCCCCGCTGAGGCCCATCCAGGCACGCGATAGCTCACTCCAGGCGAGCGCGTAGCTCGGATCGAGCTGGGTAGCGTGCGCAAAGAATTCAATCGCCTTACGACCATCGGCTTCCGTGTCGCGGGGGTAATAGTACCGGCCCTGCAGCAGTGCGTTGTAGGCCTCCAGGTTCCCACTCGGAGGCTGCTCGCTCTGCGCCGCCGCATGCCCGCCCGGCAGGAGCTTGGTCTTTAGCGCCCCCGCCACAGCACGCGTAATCTCGTCCTGCAGTGCGAAGAGGTCCTTGTAGGGCCGGTCATAGCGCTCCGACCACAGCATGCTGCCGTCGACGGTGTCGATCAGCTCGGCGCTCACCCGGATCATGTCCCCCGACTTGCGCACGGTCCCTTCGAGCAAGTGCGCCACGCCGAGCTTCGCGCCGATGCTGCGGCTGTCTTCCTTCGAATCGCGGAACTGGAACGCGGAGCTGCGCCCGATCACTTTCAGCCCCGGGAACTGCCCGAGCGCTGTGATCAGGTCTTCTGATATCCCATCAGAGAAGTACTGCTGGCTAGCCTCTCCGCTCTCGTTTGCGAGCGGCAGCACCGCGATGGATGCAGTGGCCGGGGCGCTGGGCTTCGGTCGGTTGAGCCGCTCGAGCCCGACATACCCGACCACCAGCAGCAGGGCGGCCCCGATCGCCCCGTACGTGACTCCCATCCGCCGTCGGATAAACCCGCGTGTGTCGGATGCGGTACTCGCGACAGGACTCGCGGTTCGGACGCCCACCGACGCGGAAGCAGCCGCGCCCGCCAGTAAACGCTGGATGCGCTCGACGAAAGCGGGCGAGGTCTGTCCATCGGGCAGGCGCGTCCACTGCAACTCCCGGAATTTTTCCGGGACAGACGGATCTCGTTCGGCGGTGTTGTCTATGACGACTGGAACGAGGAACGCCTTGTTTTCAGCCATGTCGCCGGCGCGTTCGACCGCCAGTCTCCATTCACGACGGAAGTAGCCCTCGAGCCGCTCATGCGTATGCTGGGAGATAATCGGAACGAACAACTCACAGTCGTGGATTTGTTGGCGGATGGATCGGTCCCAGACATCGCCACCTCGCAGCTCGCTCTTGTCGAACCAGACCTCGACTCCCTCCGCACGGAGTGCCTCGCAGATGCGCTGGGTTGCCTCCGCATCCTGCGAGGCGTAACTAAGGAATACGGCGTGCGAAGACTCAGCCACCAGCGAGATACCCCTGATCTTATCGGATCGGCGCGGACGCCCGGCGCGTTCCGAGAACGTCACTACCGGGCTATTACATCAATGTTACCTCGTGCAGCAACGCGGCAGTCAAACCGCCATTACCGTCAGACTCTCCATATACAAGGACTTCGCAAGTGGTTCTCGGGGCCAGTGACCGCTATTAGAAGAATTGAAACCGAAGCGTGAGCGGCCGCTGTTGGCCCGGCGACCTTCAATCCTGGCAGCTCGTGCTTTCTCCCACTCTCCCGTATCGTCACAACGAAGATGTGCTTTTCGAGTGCGGCCTTCAACTGGCCGGGTCCTTTCCTTCCGAGGCTATAGTCAGGCATCAATCTCGTTCTCACCCGCCAGCGTGGGCCGGCAGTCTAGGGTTCTCTTCGGACCGCGTTGGACACAAGAAATCCGAAAACGCTAAAAAAAGAGTAATTGTTAATCTTACTGGACGCCGAGGGACGTGCCCGGGCGCGCGGCGGAGCATCGGTGCTCGGATCGGCATCATCGGGATCCCGGATTGGGGGTAACTGATTTTTGTAGATGCAAGTTACCCCGATTGTTACCCCTTTTTTGCGCCGGTAGTCCGGGCCTCATAATGGACGGTACTGGATGACAAAGAATCGACGAAACAGCACTTTTCGCAGACCCAGAGTTCATTTTGGCGGACGTCGATGGACGTTCTCGGCAGGTGTTGGATTTGCCGGCTGAGGGATTCGAACAGACGCGATAACCGACTGCTTTATAAGCGTTTATCAAGACAATTGAGGCAAGTTACCCGAAAAGTTACCCCGCGCGAGGGCAGATGTTCTTCGATGACGTTGGACGCCTGAGTCGCATCGGGAGCCATGCGGCTATGGATTTGGATCGCGCGATACTGGATGGTCGCGCCCGGCCGGGATGGGTCGATAAGCTCGGCTCTGCCTCGGCGTATCTCCCGGCGGTACGCTAAGGGATTGAACAGTACGCTTGAGGAACGCGGTAGTGGGTTCCGACTTCGTGACTCGCCGTGGAGTGCCGGGATTGCGGGCACCGTCCACAAACTCGTAGCATTCGGCGACGAGCAATACCACGGCGCCAATGGCAGATAAAAGAATCAATTCCATGTTGGTTCCACTCTACTTCCTGGGGATTGCTCCGTCGGCGCGCGCTGCGCGATCAAAGGCCCCGTAGGCGTTGGTCGCTTGCGGTGCGAGGTTACCCAGCGGTCGAGTTTCTTCAGGATGTGCAAGGTGCGCATAGTTCTCTCCTAGTTTCGTCCAGCCATGACGCCACCATCGACGTCCCAAATGGCGCCGGTAATCCACGTCGCCTGATCCGACAAAAGAAAGGCGATGACATCGGCGACGTCTCGCGAGGTACCGACTCGACCGATGGGATGTAAATCATTGAATCCTTGCAGCGCTTCGTGAACCTGATCCTTCGCAATGAACCCTTCGTAGATTGGGGTCTCCACCACCGCCGGCGACACGGCATTTACACGAATCCCCTTTGAAGCAAGCTCCATGGCCAGATGCTGCGTCAGCGAGTGAAGGCCGGCCTTCGCCATCGAGTACGCGGACGACGGTGTCGCGGCGATCGCCTGTTGTGCCCACATGGAGCCAATGTTCACGATGGCCCCTTCCCGGCTTTGTTCGACGAGATTTGAAGCGACTGCCTGACTGATAAAGAAGATGGCCTTGTTCAGTGCCATATATCGTTCGTAGTCGGTTTCCGTGTGTTCGAGAAACGCCTTCGGAAAAAACACGCCGGCGGCGTTCACGAGCAGGTCGATGTCGCGATGCTCCGTCCGAATCGACAAGGCTTGCTTACCGGCACGGTGAACGCCCTATTCGCCGCCCCAAGCGATGAGAAGCTTCATCGAGTGATTGAGATAAGCTACTTTCGTCCGGCGCCCAAACAAGAAGCGGCGGCGGAACGGCTCGGTCTGTCATTCGGAACCTACCGGCGCCATCTCGCGAATGCCTTGGATCGACTCGCCAAATGGCTCTGGGAGCGGGAACGTGCACTGCCGAACCGACCACCAAGGCTCTCCATTGCGGTAATGCCGTTCGTTAACTTGGGTGGTGACCCGAGGCAAGACTACTTGGTCGACACCCTCACCGAGTACCTGACAACAGACCTGTCGCGCATCCCCGACACTGTCGTCATCGGCTGCAACACCGCATTTACCTATAAAGGCAAGACGATCGATGCCCGGCAGGTTGGCCGGGAGCTCGGTGTACGGTACATCATGGAGGGGAGCGTGCAGGTCGCAGGCACACTCGTACGCGTCAACGCACGGCTCATCGACACCAATACCGGCGCGCAGCTGTGGGCCGAGCGATTTGACCGGGCGCGCACCGACCTCCTCGACATGCAGGACGAGATTACGGCCCACCTGGCCCGCACTGTGGACATTGAACTCGTAGCCGCCGAGAGTCGGTGTACGAGAAGCGATCGCCAGGTGGACTCCGATTCCGTCGACTTGACGCTGCGCGGGCTCGCGCTCTGTAACCGACCACTCTGGAGACAGGGACTGAAGGAAGCCCGCCGCTTCTTTGAGGCGGCTCTTCAACTAGATGACGAGAACGTCGCAGCACTGTTGGGCTTCGCGGATACGCACATGCTCGAGGTGAACTTTTTCAGAGGCCAAGACCGCGCCGAGCAGATTCGAGTTGCGGATGCAGCGACGGCGAAAGCGCTGATGCTTGCGCCAGGCAATGCCCGCGCCCATTTCGGCCGTGGCACTGTGCTCGCCGCGATGCGTGCCCCGCTGCGCGCTCGCTGCGAGTTCGAGCGCGCCGTCGATCTCAACCGCAATTTCGCGAACGCGCACGCCTATATCGGCTTAATGGAAGTCTCCCTGGGTCGCGGCGATGCAACTGAAGCACATGTGGCTCGCGCCATCAGTCTAAGTCCACGCGATCCGCTTCTCGACGTGTGGACCTTCGTTGCCGGTTTGGCCGACTTATACCTCGGGAGGCTCGAGCGGGCCGTGGAGCGTCTGCGGAACGCGGCGGATCTGAATCCCCGATGCGCACTCACACATTTCGGGCTCGCGAGCGCCCTTGCGCTTAACGGTCGCTGCAGCGAGGCGGCCGAAGCGCGTGCCGTTGGACTGCGCCTCGATGCCGACTTTACCCTCCGTAAAATTCGCTCCGAGCCCATGAGCGATAACACTGTCTACCTCACTCAACGGCAACGATTCCTCAAGGGTTTGCGCGACGCCGGTGTACCGGAAGGCTGAGCGCAGCAGGCTGAGCAGATTTTGGGCAGTTCCGCGGGTCGCATTTGAGCATTCCCATAAAGCACTATTCTCGCGTCGTGTTTTGGCTCGGTGGCTCCGATGCCGCTGGGTCGAACAAATCTGCGGACTACTCGAAGCACGGTGGCTAGAGACCGATCGAGCTGCAACGCGACCAGACGCGCGAGTGACGCGCTCAATAATCCGTGTCTTGCATGTACTTTCGGAGAATTCAATGGGAATCATAGTTTTGTCCTTGATCGGCACTGCCATCTTGTTGGCGATCAGCCTGCCCGATCGCAATTGAATCGGCTCGCCGCCCTGTTGCGCCGCGATCACACAGAGTTGCCTTGTGCATCCGTTCGATGGCGATGTCCTGCAGATCATGCCGCGGCCCGGCCGAGGAACGTGCGGTCGTCGGAACGACTGTAAGCGACTTGCAGGCACTCTTTGGCGCCGCAAAACTCTAGGTGGATTATAGGTTCAATGGTCAACCGGCGGCGCATGCGCTTTACCAGACTCGAGATCAACATACATTGAGCATTTATATTCTCGGAGGTGTTCTGACCGAGATTGAGGACGTCGGTACTTGGTCGATCGACGACACACCATCCCGATGACGACTCCCGGAGGCGCCGGCGTTACGCGTAGGGCCGAGCTGATCGAGATTCCCCTTTTCAACCAGCTCGGCCCGGTCCCTCGAACAACAAATCCGCTGTCGTTAGTCCCACGCACGGCGGGCGAAACTAAATATAGGCGAGGACGATTGCGCCGGTGCGAGGGCTCAATGGCGATTCAATTACCTCACGGTTGCGTCGCCGCAGATTTACACTGCAACAAATATTTCACGAAAGTGACATGCGCGGGAGAGCTTGCACACTTGTATCGTCGGCGGGATGAATCTGGAAGAACTAACTCGGCTCTGCGAGAGATTGTCGGAATCGGTGAGCCTTGGCCCTGGTGTTCAAAATGCACTTTTCGCCCTACCTGAGGTGCGTGCGACCATCGCCGCCTTACGAGGCGAGATATCCGCAAGAGAAGTTCGCAAGCAACTGGTTCAAGTTGCAAGGGCATTCGACAAATGGTTCACCGAGCGGGACTGGCGGGGACACGATCAGGGAGAATCGTTCCAACAGGATCTTTACGCCAATATCAACAAATTGAAGGTGGGCATTCAGCTTTGGTATTCCTCGCGATCGGCGTCGCCCAGCTGAGCGAGGTGCGTTTCTTGGCGCCGATCCCGGCGCGGCATAACGGCACCTAGCGCTGTAGTGGACCGCCGAGCGTCAAAGCGAGGAACCACTTTTCCAGTATCGGTGACAGGCAGGTCGTCCGTGCTCCAATGGACGTTAGGCCCCGGTCGGCAACCAAAAGTAAAGAACTGTCGCGGGACCAATCCTGAAGAGCTGTTGGCCGCGGCGCACGCCGCGTGTTTTACAATGGCTTTTTCGTTTGCTTGCGATGCCGCCGGCTTCGCAACGGGCGCGATCGATACGACGGCCAGCGTTTGGTTAGTGATGAAGGGCAAAGGATTTTTGATCGACCACATTGGTTTGCGCCTCGAGGCGAACGTAGCCGGAATCGATGAGGATACGTTTCACAAGATCGCAGCTGCGGCGAAGCAGGATTGTCCGTTGTCCAAGGCGTTGGCGAGCGTGCCTGAGATCTCGCTCACTGCGGTCCTTCGCAAATAGCACGGCAGAATCTTGCAATAGAGCGGCCCTGGATTGCACAACGGCATGCGGGTATAAATCAACGGATGTCGATCCCCAATTTCGTCCATCGCCATTCGGTGGCGACTCGAGTCTTGCATTGGCTAAACGCGCTTTGCGTTTTTTTGGTGCTGATGAGCGGTCTGCAGATATTCAATGCGCACCCACGGCTCTATTGGGGACAGTACGGGGCCAATACGGATCACGCGGCCCTTGAAATGACAGCAGGGGATCCCGCTAAGGGACAGTCGCTAGGTGTCGTCCGCGTCGGTCATTATGAAATTCCGACCACAGGTTTACTTGGAGTGTCTAGAGACGGTGCTGGCGACATGGTCGAGCGAGGCTTCCCGACCTGGGCGACGATTCCAAGTTATCAAGATCTCGCCACAGGGCGTCGATGGCACTTTTTCTTTGCCTGGGTGCTGGTCTTCAGCAGCAGCTTGTATTTCCTCATCAGCTTCGCTGCCCGGCATGTTCAGCGCGACCTGCTGCCCACCCAAACGCAATGGTCGTTTACAAGCATAGCGCGCGATTTCTGGGATCACTTACGTCTTCGTTTCCCTAAAGGTGAGGCGGCGAGGCAGTACAACTCGCTCCAGAAGCTTGCGTATCTTGCAGTCCTCTTCATTCTTGCACCCATGATTCTTGCCACCGGTCTTACCATGTCCCCCGGGCTCGACGCTGATTTTCCATGGCTGCTCAATCTTTTCGGCGGAAGGCAAAGTGCGCGCACATTGCACTTTATTTGCGCAATGACCGTGGTCCTGTTCATCGTCGTTCACTTGGCGATGGTGCTTCTAGCCGGTCCTTTAAACGAATTGCGCTCCATGATCACCGGTCGGTACGTACTGCCGCCGGAGAAAGTGAAATGACGAGCCGCATACTGACCCGACGCCAGATGCTCGTGCGCGGCTCGTCTGCATTGGGCGGCCTTCTTTTGGCCGGCTGTGATCGACTATCGAACTCGCCGTCCTTCCGCGGCATGCTCGAAAGTGCTGAGGGGCTCTCTTACCGCGCTCAGCGCCTGCTGGTCGGACACAACGCGCTGGCGCGCGAATTCAAGGAATCCGAGTTATCGCCGGTATTTCGCTCAAATGGGACGAGCGATCCGGATACCCCTGGTTACAATGCGTTGGTGGCCGATGATTTTCGGCAGTGGCGACTGAAAATCGACGGGCTGGTGGCGCGCCCGCAAGAGCTTTCGCTTGATCAGTTGCATGCGCTGCCGTCTCGTACGCAGATCACTCGTCACGATTGCGTCGAGGGATGGAGCGCCATCGGCCAATGGACCGGGGTGCCGCTGAGCGCGGTGCTCACTATGGCGGCCTTAATCCCGAGTGCGCGTTATATCGTATTTTATTGTGCGGACATTCTTGAGGCGGGTGCAGATCCATACTATGAAAGTATCGATCTCATCGACGCCTTTCATCCACAGACAATCCTCGCCTATGACCTGAACCGCAAACGATTGCCTGTTGCAAACGGCGCGCCGCTGCGGCTTCGAGTCGAGCGTCAACTAGGCTACAAACACGCTAAGTATGTGATGAGGATCCAGGCGGTCCAGGATCTCAATCACATTGGCGGCGGTAAGGGCGGTTTCTGGGAAGATCGCGGATATGAATGGTATGCAGGGGTGTGAGAATGACGCGCGAGTTTTCGCATCGTGTTCCAATGCGGTGGACGCCCTATAGCGCAATTCGGCGTGCAACTTAGGCCTAAAATATTGCTTGTGTTAATTTTCAATATATAATATAACTTATTGATAATATTAATATTTTCTGGTGCCGGCTGAGGGATTCTAATTGGCGCCATAACCAATTGTTTCGTAAGCATTTACAAGGATCGATGAGACGAGTTACCCCGAAGAGTTACCCCGAGCGAACGCAGATTTTATTCGACGGCGTTGGACGGCCGTGGACTCGGGACGGCCCCAATGGCAGTTTCAATGGTCAGAGGCGCTTTCAGCGCGCGGTCGATGATCTATTGAATGTCGTGCTCGAGCGTTTCAGTTCTGGCGAGACGGCTGGCCGTTGCTAATCGCAGATATGTGCACCGCTCGCGTCATTCCAGCGCAGCTCCTGCGACGAGGAATTCACGTCGCGTATTACCGCAGTTGTTGATTCAGAAACTCGCTTGTCCGTCCGTTGGCGAGCGCTGCCGCCGCGGCGTTGTAGTGCGCGCCATTTAGCCGTGTGAAGGCGTGACACTGATCTGGGTAGCTGTACACCGTTGCATTCGGTTTCCCGGCAAGTGCCGCTTTGATTTCTACTTGTGCGGGTTTGGAAATGAACTCGTCCTCCTCGCCTAGATGCATCAGGAGAGGCGCATGAAGGCCGTCGACCTCGCCAAGGTACTTCTCCGTGTCACCACCGTGGTAGACGACCGCAGCGTCGACGTCGTTGCGCACGGCTGTCAAGAACGTCATCAATCCGCCGAGGCAGTAGCCAAGGACCGCTACTTTGCCCGTGCACTCAGGCAGTTTCGCCACAGCGTCGGCAGTATCCTTAACGTCCTCGACGCCGGCTTCTCGGTCATAGGCTTGATAGAGGCGAAGGCCGTGTTGCCAGTCTGCCTCCGAAGTAACGCTGAGGTCGACGCCCGGCTCTTGACGCCAGAATAGGTCTGGCGCGACTCCGATGAAGCCTTGTTCAGCCAATTCGTCACAATGCTTGCGGATGTCGGCGTTCACCCCGAACACCTCGTGTAGAACGACGACGGCGGGGGCCGGCGCGGTCTCCGGGCGAGCGATGTAAGCGCCAAACGCGCCGTTTCGGCCTTCTATAGTGATACGATTCTTCACTGTCTTCTCCTCAATTCGGTCGGGTTCCGCCGGCGTTAACTCGAGCTTTGCTGTACTTGAGAAACCGCGGACAGGACAGACAGGCAATATGACCCGGCTGTCCTGTCTTTGTTGAAATTACGAAACCGCTTTTGCAGCGTCGCGGATTACGTCGAGCACAACTTTGGGATGCGAGAGCATGGGAACGTGGCTGGATGCAACCTCCGTGGTCTTGGCACCCATGCGCTTCGCGGCGAAGCGCTCCAGATCGGGATGGACGGTGCGATCCTGGGTGGCCACGATCGACCAACTCGGCTTTGACCGCCACGCGATACCTCCGTCGTACTTCTGTGTAAACAGATCAGCGGCCGGCGCGAAATGGGTGGACCAGACGATTCCCTGCTCCTCGTCAGTCAGGTCGCCCGCGAAGTAGGAGACGCCGTCCGTCTTCATCCAGACGCGGCCATCCGCGACTTCTATATGCTTGAAGACGTCTGTTTTCGGAAATTTGTCCTGCTGGCCCTGCGATGTCTCAGTCTCATCAGGCCCTAGAGCCGCGATATAGACCAAGGCAGCCACGCGGTTGTCCAAGCCGGCGTGCGTTATGACGGTTCCGCCGTAAGAGTGGCCCACGAGGACAATCGGACCGCTGACTCGTCCGAACGAGCGGATCGTCGCATCGACGTCGCCCTTCACTGTGTCGAGGCCATACTGAGCAGCAATCACTTGGTGTCCTTCTGCCCTTAAGGTCGGAATCAGCTTCTGGAAACATGAGCCATCGGCCCAGATCCCATGTGAAAAAACGATGCTGGGTTTCATGCCCTTTTCCTCCTATCGGCTAATGATTGACGCTCGCAGATGTGGCAGCCTCTTCGATGAGCTTGGCCGCTTCCTTCGGATGAGACATGTAGGCCACATGGCTGGCCTTCACTTCGACCGTCTTGGCATGGGCGCGCTTCGCCATCATCCGCTCCTGGTTCGGATTGATCGACCGGTCTTCGGTTGCCACCATGTACCAGGTGGGTTTGGTCTTCCAGGCAGGATTTGTGACCTTGTGAGTGAAGGAGTCGGTGGAGATCGGCACCTGCGAAATAGCCATGAAGTGGGACACGGCCGGCGGCACGTCCGCTGCAAAGTCAGCCGCGAAATGCGCCTGATCGATCCACCAGTTGCCGCTGCTGTCGGCCTTGAACGCCTTGGATGCTTGCGGCACGGCCTGTTCAATCGAGGCACAGCTCTCGCCTTCATCGAGACCAAATGCAGCGATGTACACAAGCGCAACTACGTTTGGATCATTGCCAGCCTCGGTGATGATGGAGCCGCCGTAGCTGTGGCCTACGAGGACCACTGGCCCGCCCATCGCGTCGATTGCAGCCTTCGTGTACTTTTGGTCATCGGCGTACGAAGTCTCGGGTGGCTGCGCCACCGACACCGTGTAACCATCCTGCTCAAGAATCTTCGCGACGGCTTCCCAGCCGGAGCCATCGGCAAATGCACCATGCACCAAGACCACGTTTTTGATACCTGTCGAGACCGCCGATGCAGAGTTCACAGCCCCACAAATCGGCAAAGCGGCGAGTGCTGCAAGAGCGCAGAGTTTCTTCATTCCCCTTGTCCCAATTTTCATAGCCCTTCTCCTGTTCGTTTGCGTTCATGGACCCTTCCGAGTTCGACGTGCGCATTGTTATGCCGCGATCGCATTGGCGTCTTTCACGAAACAGAGGAGGTTTATTCAAAACAACGAGTCTTTGGCCATTTGTCAGACCACAATAACCACGATACGAGTACACAAGGGCGCGCTGCGCCGCTGAGCAGCTTCATGGAGGGATTCTTATCGCTTCAGAATCGCGGCAGCACTCTCGTCTGGATCATTCCAATGCTGTCTTCGCGCAGTGGTTATCTAACCGGGGGTATGCTGTGCCGCTATTTGATTGTCCCCCAATCGGTGTCCAAGCTTGGCGACGGCGTCACGATAGTCCCTCGTGCCGAAGCCTTCGGAGATCCGGCTCAAGATCTCGCGCAGCTTCTCAGCTGCACTGTCCCTGCCATTGATCTCGATGAGGGCGGACGCGAGCTTTAGTTCCCAAGCAAGAGTGCCCTGTGAGCGAGCAACGTCAAGGCCGTCAACCACAAGACCGATCGCCTCGTCTCTTTTTCCACGCGCTGCTAAGCTCAGCGCGCGCACACGCATAAGCTCGGGCGTGCACCAAGCCTCCCCTGAAGCTCGACAGTGTGCGAGGGCGCTCGATACAACGGTGTCCGCTTCATCGTACCGTCCGCACGCAAGCAGCCCCTCTGCTAGAACCCCTTCGAACGCCGAGTTGTAGAGCACGAACCCTGTTGCCTCAAGCGATCGGATTGCCCGCTGCAGCGCCACTATGCCGTCGAGCGGATTCTCCTGTCGGATAAGATTTTCGCCTTCAAAGGCATCGGCGTAGGTGCGCCACACATCGAGCGCGTGCAACGTCGTGTGTTCCCGCAACATCCTCGTGTATCGCGCGGCGAGCGGCAGATCGCCGGCCCACAACGCTATGAAGCACGCCGCATCCGAGAGGATATGCGCCAGTGTTAGGGTGTGCTCGAGCGCGAGGCCGTCAGCGACCATCTGCTCTACCAAAGCCAACGCTTGATCGGCGTGCCCTTGAAGCCACAGCCCGCGAACCAAGGTGATCTGGGCGGTCAGTCGTTGGTCGTATTGGAAACGGATGACGTGTGACCGTTGCGGCGGTGGTTCGTAGCGCTCCAGCATCTGCTCGATCTGTCGGAGTGATCCACCGAATCTCCCCAGATAGTGCAAGGAGTGTCCGCGAATCCGCTGCCCGATCATCCGATCCTGTGAATCCCCCGCGCGCTCCGCGAGGGCGGCAAAGCGGTCTGCAAGAGCGAGAGCCTCCATCGCCTCGCCATTGTTGCCGCGGTCGACCCAGAGCGCCCAAATCGCCCGGAGTTGATAGTCGACATCGTCGAGCTCTACGGCCAGCGCCAGGGTCTGCCGCCAAGCCGCTGCGCCACTGGGAATACCATTGATCGCGCGCATCTGGGGCCAGCCTGAAATGGCATAAAGCTGCATCATCAGGCGGCGGTCCGGGGTCGGCTGCTCCTTGAGCCAGGTGATCGCATGCTCGACGCGGGACAAGCCTTCATCGAGCAGCGAGAGATGGAACCAAATCGGCGCCGCAGCGGCGGTCAGAGCGGCACCCACTGCGCCGTCGCCTTCCTTGGAGAAGGCCCAATCCAGGGCTGCACGCAAGTTGCCGAGTTCGCACGCATAGGTTTGCAGCCAGTCCGCCGCTGGGCGCTGGTCCCATTCTGTCTTTGCTCGGTCGAAGACGGCCCTTATGTGCTCGGCGAGACGTCGGCGTCGAGGATTGGCCTCGCCACTTTGCTCCAGTATGTCTTGGCTATACGCCCGCGTGGTGTCGAGCAGACGATATCGGAACGTCCGATCCTCCGGTCTTGCTATCACCAATGACTTGTCGAGAAGATTTGTCAGGCATTCGCTAGCCTCGCTGATGCGGATTGAGGGGGCCATCACAAAGGCAGCATCCTCCAGTGTGAAACTGCCGTTAAATACCGACAGGCACCTGAGCGCCGCTTGGTCTTCGGGCGATAGGAGCTGGTAGCTCCAGTCGAGCGCTGGCGCGCAGCGTCTGGTGGCGTGGGAGAGCTGTGCGTCGCCCATGCGTGAGGATCGAGAAGCAATCCTGCAGTGAGTTGGCGAGCCCTTGCACGCCGAGCCCCGCCAGCCGCCCGGCAGCCAGCTCGATTGCCAGGGCGATACCATCCAGTCGCCGGCAGATCTCGGCGACGTAAGGCGCATCTGCATCGCTGATTTGGTAACCCCCAAGAGCGAAGGCGGCCCGATCCTCGAACATCTCAACTGCCGGATAAGCTCCCACCTCTTCGGCAGACAGGATGGAAGACTCCGGTGGCGCGTCCAGAGGAGACAGCTGATGGACCCATTCACCTTCAGCGCGGAGTCGCTCGCGAGAAGTGGCGAGGATCGTTACGCCAGGCGCGCTGCGGAGCAAGGCTTCGACGAAAACGGCCGCAGGCTCCACTAAATGTTCGCAATTGTCGAGTACGATAAGAACGCGACGATCTACAACTGCCAATGCGATCTCATCGACCTGATCCTGTTGCAAACGGAGATTGAGACCCAGAGCGGCTGCGGCGGCTGCCGACATCTGTGTGCCATTCTCGATCGGTGCGAGGTCCACAAAGGCAACCACATCGAAGGCAGCGCGTAGGCGCTCCGCTACAGCAACGGCCACAGTTGTCTTGCCGATGCCGCCCGGACCGACCAACGACAACAAGCGGCGCCGAGTCGCTTCCGCCGCCAGAGTGACGATGACTTCGTCCCGGCCAACGATCCGGGAAATCTAAGCGGGGAGACGCTGCGGCTTGGTGCACTCAAGGTGCGGAGGTCTCACGCGTGCGCTTGGCTGGCGTCGTCTCAACCTCGAGAACGAAGCAATAGCCGCGCCCTGGGACGGTCAGCGATGTAGCGATCCCCGCCAGTACCCAATGCCTTGCGAATCGCCGAGATCCCAACCCGTAGAGCGGTCTCATCAACGAAGGCCCCGCGCCAGACCAACTTTGTCAGATTCGTCCTTTGACAGGATCTGGCCCGGCCTTGAAGCGAGGGCGATCAGGATGTCGAGCGCGCGACTGCCCAGTTTCACCTGTTCGCCGCGCCGCCAAAGGGTGCGGGCGGCAGGAGCAAGCTCGAACTCCCCGAACTTAAGTCGCTCTCCGACCGCACTATTGAGCTCGAGTAACATGCTGCCTCAGCTAATGCCGTGCTTTCGAAACTATACAGTTTTCACCTTTTAAAGATCAGTCCTTTTCGAGTCCCGGGAAGCGGTAAAAAGCCTGTTTTAACAACTAATCACATCCCTTCACTGGCATATCGAATACGGCAAATGGGAGGATGAAGGTCAGGTGACCCAATCTCCCTGGCCGCAGTTTGGAGGGCTAAGATGAGCGTTGTCTTTCCCGCGCCCTGTTCTACCCCTTGGGAACCCGGGCGTAATGGAATCCTAGCGCGCCTGTTATGCGATGCGGTTGAGTCGTTGGAATGTGATACCGAACGAGCTCGGGCGTCGCTTTTTCGCGCCGTCGCACTGGTCCAGCAAACGCCAACGTCGGCGCCTGATACTCGCGGCCTCGCTGCCTGGCAGGCTCAAAAAACGATTGCCCTAATCGACGAACACCTCGCAGGGCGGACGGGGATCACCGAGCTTGCCGCCAATGTCAGACTGAGCCATTCTCATTTTCATCGTGCCTTCAAGGAGTTCTTTGGCCGCTCGCCAAAGCAGTTCATTCTCCAACGCCGAATTGAACGCGCCCTGGGACTGATGCTCACGAGTGATAGTCGACTGTCTGATATTGCGCTGGATTGCGGCTTTGCTGATCAAGCGCACTTCTCGCGCATGTTCCGCAAACTCGTCGGTCTCACTCCGAATGCCTGGCGCCGAGCTCGGGTGAGCGCGTGATGCTTTCTTGAGAACGACGGGAGAGGTAAATGCGGATCCTAATGATCCTGACGGCCGGATCCGGTGAGCGCGCAAGCCGGTCCCTGAGCTTCGAGCAGGTCATCGAAGCCTACTGTTTCCTTCGGGACTCAGGATTGGAGGTCGTGATGGCCTCGTCTCAAGGAGGCAATCCACCGATTCGGGGAGCGCGTAAGCGTTCGAAACAGACCACTGTGCCGAATCAAAGCTTTCAGAGCGATCGCAGTGCCCGCGACGCTATCAGTGATACT
Source organism: uncultured Gammaproteobacteria bacterium (assembly GCA_963787695.1). Lineage (GTDB taxonomy): Bacteria > Pseudomonadota > Gammaproteobacteria > Steroidobacterales > Steroidobacteraceae > Bog-1198. The sequence continues at coordinate 473,943 of CAWBDX010000002.1, read as the reverse complement.
TTGAAGCTCGAGCAGATTTATACAGAAGAATTTGATGCGGCAATTTGCATCGGTGTTCTGGAACATCCCGCACACATTGCAGATGCGGAGGCTGCGCACTCACTCCTCAAGGCATTGCTAGCAGCGGGAAAGCCTGTAGCCATAGTCCCAGCCGAACTCAAATTCGCGCCGCGCGGTTCGTTCGAGGGCCTGCTCATCAGTGGCGCCGAGATACGCGCGCCGTCCATCGCAGCGAAAGCGATTCTAGCTGCTCTTACCGGCCCCGGTGCCTGAGTGGATGACTGCCAAGCCTGAAAGGCGTCAATCGAGGTCTACTGCGATGCGCTTGAGGTTCGCGATAGCGGCGAGAAACGATCAGCGTGTCTCAATGTTGTTGGCTCAATAGTGCGAAACAGCTGCGGACCGATCGGCGCTTCGGCCAACACCTGGAAAGCCGCGGTCAGCAAGTCGGTGTATCGCTCAGCCTGCTCTAGTCCCCACTCTCGGCGCGTGTATTTCCAGATGCCTTCCAGGTCATGCTCGGCGGTGGGGGAAAGCCGATACTCAGCCATCTACGCGGCGGAGCTTGCGCTTGAAGGCGTTAGCATCGAAGCGTTTTGGCTTTCCGCTTTTTTCACCCTCGATCAAGGCGAGCGAATCACTTCGATCTCTGAGCCGCGCTCTTGTTCTCGCCGAATGAGATCACGGATGTATTCGCTATCGTTGGTGTAGTTGCCACCTTCGACCTGCGCCTTGATCCAGTCATCTTGCTGATCCGTCAACGTAATAGTCTTGCGGACAGTCGCCATAATGACCCCCCGGAGGAAACGCACCAATAGTGTGATCAGATCATACCATTGGTGTCTATGCAGAGGTGCCATTTAGGCCTGTTTTTAACTACCTATATCATGTAACTGATTGATTTAATTTATATTTTCTGGTGCCGGCTGAGGGATTCGAACCCCCGACCTACGGTTTACAAAACCGTTGCACTACCACTGTGCTAAGCCGGCTTAGGCGGGAGCATTATAGCCGACACCGGCGGCAAGGTTCCTCTAGGCCTTGGTGGCGCGTCCGGTGATTCGCATGATGAGGTGATCGAGAGATACCGCGCCGGGACCGGCGATCGCCAACCACAGGAACAGGGCGAGATACTCGAATTCGTCGAAGCCCAGCAGTGTCTCCAGCGAATCGACGTCGGCCCATTTCGCGGCGCGGATGGCCACGATCATGGTGACGCCGAGCGCGCCGGCGGATATCCGCGTCAACAATCCGAGCAGCAGGAATATGCCGCCAAAGAATTCGATACCCGACGTGAGTGGCGTCAAAAAATGCGGGAAAGGAATTCCCCAGCCGATGAAATTCTCGGTCACCTGCGGCAAATTATTGAGCTTGCCCCAGCCGCTCAGCAGAAACACCCAGCCCACGGTAATCCGGGCGAACAGCGGCGCTAGCCACATAAGATGCCTGGCGACACGCTCCGGCCACGCAATCAGCCAATCGATTAACAGGCGCATAATTTGTTTTCCAGTTTGGTTGCCTGAAGAGAGACCCGTTAAACAATCAAAATATTACAGCCAATATCCACTGCCTCTGAAGGCTCGAGACAAATTACTTCGGCGCTGACGGCTGCGCGGGTTTTTCCCCCAACAGGTCCACCGCCGCCTGGTACAGCTTGGCGCGCACCAGAAAGCGCTCATTGGCGCGCGTGATGTAGCGTATGGCGATTTCCACGCCGCCCGCCACGGGTTTCACGTTGATACCGGGTGTGCCTGAAAACACCTTGTCGCGCTGCTCCGGAACCGCGCGTTGCCACTCGAGCTCGGCTTTGCGCGCGCTCTCGGCGGTGACTTCGGCCACTTGCTTGGTGATGGCGTCGACTATCGGATAGGGGTCGCGGCCCAGGGGTACGACCACCTGCAATTGGTCCCACAGCCATTGCCCCGATGTCGAAAAATTGAAGTAATGGCCTTCGATCGCAAAGCTATTGGTGAAGGTAACCCGCCGGCCCGTGGGGTGTCCGGCGTCGCTCCAATTGCCGGTCTCGAGCAGCACCGTATGAAACATGCCGAGTTCTGTGACTTCACCGCTGACGCCGTTGATTTCCACCCAGTCGCCCAAGCGAATGCCGTTGCGGCCCATGAGTACCAGCCAGCCGAAGAATGCGACGATGAAGTCCTTCAGCGCCACCGTCAGTCCGGCGCCGACGATTCCGATCGTGGTGGCAAATTGACTGGGCACGCCGATGCACGATGATCACAATCATCAAAACCGCGGCCACGCGCAAGCTCATCCGAGTAATGCTGCGCAGGGTTTCGACTTGCCGGCGATCCAACTTTGGATTGTCGAGAAAATGCTGCAGCCATTCGTCGAGCACCAGCAGCGCGATCAAAATGAGGATGACGATCAAGGCATCGAGCAGCAGCCGGTGGGCAAGTACCTGCGAACGCTGCGCAATCAGGGCCGACCATCTGCCATAGATGCCTGACCAGCTGGTGTTGGTCCGTGATGCGCCGATCGAGCAGCGTCAATACTTCTTGATCGGCCGTGATCGTTTTGGTTTGACTCAGAAGCGTTGCCGCATCTTCATGTGTGTGCTGCAGACCAAGTGCCGGTGCGGGCTTGTCCGCTTCCTTTGCTGCTTTGGTGTGGTGGGCGAGTTCGGCAATTCCGCCCTTGGTGGCCTCGAGATTCGCCGCCAATTGAGCCCGCCGGCTGCCCAGCGCCTGCGCTTTTTGCACTGCGCAGCTGCGCGCCTCGTCCAGCTCCAGCCGTTTCTGCTGCAGTTGCCGCCATTGACGAAACTTTCCCAGCGATCCTTGTTGTTGGTCGGCCGTGACGCCCTGGGGGAGAGCGGCCGGCGGATGCGCCTTGGTCTGCGCTTCGTGCTCCTGCACCATTGATTCTATTTGCTGCTGAGGATTGCCGCCGGCATCGACCAGGTCTTGATTCGCCTTCATCCAATTCGTCCTTGTCCAGAGCCAATTGCGACTGCGCCAGGTCCAATTGGTCCTGCACCTCGTCTTTTTGAGCATCCTTGGCCTGCGCGAGCTTGGCCGTGAGGTCATTCACCTGCTGCTGATCGGCGGACAGCAATTCCTGGGATTTGCTGATCCGCGCCTTGATCGCGGCGGCATCGGAGTTCAATGCGGGAGGGTGCGTTTCCGCATCGCGAATTCCCTCCGTGAAGGCAAGGTCGAGCTCGTGATCCGCAACGCGCACTGCCGATTGAGCGAACGCCTGTTCATCCGCAGCAACAGCGCTCTGCGCAAGCCGGATTGCCATTTCATAAGTGGTTTGGTCCACCAGGTCGGTGGCGGCAACGGTCGCGATGCCTTTTTTCCTGACCTCGAGAGTTGGCGCCGTTTTCCACCAACCGACGGCGGCGACGATCAACAGCAGCGCCAGAATGGTCCACAGGATTTTTTCGACGAGCGTTCTGCGCTTCATCAGTGCCAACTGCCAACCGCTTCGCGCGCGGCTTGGTTGAGCGGCCGGGCGAGCAGCCCGCTTTGCGAGACTTTGATCTCATATAACGCGCCGTCCGCCATGGGCAGGAAGGTCGCGCTGCCATACAGGGCGTCCACCCACGGCACCCATGAGCGGTAGCGATGCAGCAACTCCCAAGGATCGATGCGGCCCGGGGTATTCAGATCATAAACCGTGCGCGGCAGGATGCGTTCGTCCTCAAGGTGAGTGTATCGGCCGCTGATGCGTTCCAATCGATACGCGGCGTCGAAGCCCAGCAGGTTGGCGAAGGCGTGCCACTTCAGCACCCGGGCATCGACCTGCCATTCATCGCCATGCAAGGCGAAATTCGCGCGTTCACCGTTCGGATAAGTCAAGGTTGCGTTGAACTCGCGGTCTCCGACCCGCGCGAATTGCAACTCGCCGGCGGGTTGTTCGTAAGCTCAGGCGCTGGTAGCTGCTCAGATTGGTGCCGACCAACATTGCGCAGGCGGCCGCCAGGAAAAATATCAGTGCCGCCGAGCCGTGCGCCATGCCGCCGATGAGCCGCCTGCGCCGTAAGCGGCGCGACCGCCGCAATCAGAAAGAGTAGACCCAGTAGCGCGCAGACAAGAATGGAGTGCGGTGAGTGTCATGGCGTTGGATTTTAACGGGAACCGGAACCGAACCTCATGGGACTAACAGAACACTTAGCCCGGTCCCGGCGTCTCGTTGCAGACGGGTATAGTTTGCTGTGTTTCCAATGATTTGCAAGTGGCGACTTGGGTTCCTAAGGTCCGAAGGCTAATTTGCACGAGTCGTTCTCGACCGTACGCGTCGAACGACGCGACGAGTGTTTCGTGTTGATTTCGCGATCGGTATCGGCAAGTATGTTGAAAAAGGGGTTATTCAGTTAATGTGGATCGTTCAAGTTGCGCTGCGGCGCCCATACACATTCCTGGTGATGGCGCTGTTGATTCTCCTCGCAACGCCTCTCGTGCTGCTCAAGATGTCGGTCGACATCTTTCCCGAGATCGATATCCCGGTCATCAGCATCATCTGGACCTATAGCGGACTGTCGGCACAAGAGGTCGGCCAGCGCATCTCGGCCAACAACGAGCGCTATTTGACCACCGTCGTCAACGACATCGAGCACATCGAGTCGCAATCCTTGGCCGGTCTTTCGATCATCAAGCTTTTCTTTCAACCCAACGCCAACATCCCCACCGCCATCGCCCAGGTGGCTGCGGCCGAGCAGAACGCAATTGCGCAGCTTGCCGCCCGGCGCCCTGCCGCCGCAGGTGCATCAAGTACTCCGCATCGGCCATTCCGGTCATTCAGCTCGGGTTGTCGAGTACCACGATGACGGAGCCGACGCTGTTCGATGCGGCCACCAATTTCATGCGGCCGCGGCTGGTGACCATCCCCGGCGTGGCGATACCCTAGCCGTTTGGCGGAAAAATACGCGGCGATATCCGTCGATCTCGACACCGCCGCATTGCTCGTCAAAGGGATTAACGCCCAATGATGTGGTGAACGCGATAAACGTCCAAAATCTGATTCTGCCTTCGGGTACTGTAAAAATTGGCGGCACGGAATTCACGATTGCACTCAACGGTTCACCCGAGAGCATCGCCGGACTGAATCGCATTCCGGTGGTCACCAAGAACGGCGCGACCACCTATTTGTCAGAAGTAGCCCATGTTCGCGACGGATTTTCGCCGCAAACCAATATCGTGCGCCAGAACGGCGATCGCGGCGTATTGATGTCAATTCTGAAAAACGGCGGCTCTTCCACCCTCGACATCGTCAAGACCGTGCTCGCCGAGCTGCCTGTGGTCGCGCAGATTCTGCCCAAGGAACTCAAAATCACGCCGCTGTTCGACCAATCCGGTTTCGTGCGCGCGGCCATCACCGGTGTGGTGCGCGAAGCCGTGATCGCGGCTTGTTTGACCGCCATGCTGATCCTGGTGTTTCTCGGCAACTGGCGCAGCACCTGCATCATCGCGGTGTCCATTCCGCTCTCCATTCTCTGCTCCATCATCGCGCTGTACCTTGTCGGCGAGACATTGAACATCATGACCTTGGGCGGACTGGCGTTGGCCGTGGGTATCTTGGTGGATGACGCGACGGTGACCATCGAGAATATCGAGCGCCATATTCACCTGGGCTCGGATTTGCACAAAGCGATATTGGACGGCGCCGGGGAAATCGCCCTTCCGGCGCTGGTGTCGACGCTGTGCATCTGCATTGTGTTCGTACCGATGTTCTTCCTAACCGGCGTCGCGCGCTATTTGTTCGCGCCGCTCGCGGAAGCGGTGGTATTCGCCATGCTCGCCTCGTACGTGCTGTCGCGCACCTTGGTGCCCACCCTGGTAATGCTGCTGATGGATATCACGCCGCAGCACGCCCATGAACGCCCCAGCCTGCTGCAACGTGTGTATCGAGCCTTCAACGCGCGCTTCGAGCGGATTCGCACCGGCTACAGCACGATCCTGGCGGCGGTGATGGAGCGCAGGCGCGCCTTTGCCGGCGCATTCCTCGGATTCTGCGTGCTGTCCTGCGCGCTGGTCTTCGTTTTGGGAAGGGATTTTTTCCCCAATGTGGACGCCGGGCAGATTCGCATGCACATGCGATTGCCGTCGGGAACCCGCATCGAGGAGACCACGCGGGTGGCCGATCAGGTGGACGTCGCGATCCGAAAACTCGTGCCGCCTGCGCGAACTCGGCACCATGCTCGACAATCTCGGCGTTCCGATCAGCGGCATCAACAATTCTTACAGCAATGCCGGAGCATTCGGGACATTTGACGGTGAATTTCAAATTTCGCTGAATCGCTGGTCATCGCCCGACGCTGGACTACATCGAGGACATGCGCCGCGAGCTGCCACGGCGCTTTCCGGGCGCGGAGTTTTTCTTTCAGCCGGCCGACATGGTGACTCAAATCTTGAATTTCGGGCTGCCGGCAGCCATCGACGTGCTGTTCACGGGCGAGGATCTGCGCGCCAACTATGACTTGGCGGCGAAGCTCGTGAAGCAGATACAACAGATTCCGGGAGCCGTGGACACCCACATCCACCAGAGATTGGACTTGCCCACGTTGGCGCTGCACATGGATCGCACGCAGCTGCAGACGGTGGGATTGAGCGCCAACGATGTCGCTCAGAACTTGCTCATATCGACGGCGGGTACCGCGCAGACTTCGCCCGCCTTCTGGTTGGATCCGTCCAACGGCGTGGTCTACAACGTGACCGCCCAGTCGCCGCAATACGCGGTCGACAGCATGGACGCGCTGTTGCGCACACCCATCAGCTCGGCTTCCGGGAGCCCGGCGCAATTGCTCAACAATTTGGTTTCGGTGACCCCGACGGCGCAACCTGCCGTAATGTCGCGTTATAATACCGCGCCGGCCATCGATATTTATGTCGGCGTTCAAGGTCGAGACCTCGGCAGCGTTACCAGCCGGATTCAAAAACTCGTCACGGATATGCGGCCACAGCTGCCGCGCGGCGCGACCATCCAGATGCGCGGTCAGGCGCAGACGATGCGCACATCGTTCATGCAGCTGGAAGTGGGCCTGGTGATGGCGGTGGTGATGGTGTACCTACTGATCGTTGTGAATTTCCAGTCATGGATCGACGCGTTCATCATCATCAGCGCGCTGCCCGCGGCGCTGGCCGGAATCTGCTGGACGCTGTTCCTGACCGCGACGACCTTGAGCGTGCCGGCTCTCACAGGCGCGATCATGACCATGGGCGTCGCGACGGCCAACAGCATTTTGATCGTCTCATTTGCCCGCCAGCGCATGAATGAGGGCCTGGATCCGGTCAGCGCCGCTCGCGATGCCGGCGCCACCCGCATCAGGCCGGTGCTGATGACTGCATTGGCAATGATCATCGGCATGATTCCGATGGCGCTGGGCTTGGGGGAGGGTGCCGAGCAGAATGCACCCTTGGGGCGCGCGGTCATCGGCGGCTTGTTGTTTGCGACGGTTTCCACGCTATTTTTCGTGCCGGTGATTTTTGCCGGCCTGCATCGGCGACTTGAACTGCGTAAAGCGGCTAGCTCCTCCACCCTGCCGCCGGTTGCAGAAGGGACTACTTGATATGTTGACGCAAGAGCCAGTTTCAGTGCCGCACACCGCGCCGGCTTTGCAGCGGGCGCGGTTCATCGTCGGCGGCATTCTCGCCTTCCTTTTGTTGGGCAGCGTGGTCGTGCTGGTGATTGCGCAGCTTTCAGGCCACCGCGCTCGCGGCGGCCACGCAGGAGCACGCGAAACGCTACGTGACCACCATTCTGCCGCAGCAGGCGGGTAACGGCCTGCCCCTCACGTTGCCAGGCACGCTGCTCGGAATCAACGAGGCCACCGTTTACGCGCGCAGCAACGGCTACATCCTGCGCTGGACTAAGGACATCGGCAGTGCGGTCAAGAAAGGCGACCTGCTGGCGGAAATCACGGCCCCGGAAATCAATAAGGAGTTATCCCAAGCAATCGCCGCGCGCGAGCAAGCCGCTAGCGGCGAAGCCCTGGCGAAAATCACGGCGGAACGCTGGAAAAGTCTTCGCGACAAAGACGCCGTCACTCAGCAGGAACTGGATGATCGGCAGAGCGCCTACCTGCAGGCCCAGGCGAATTTAGCCGCCGCGCAGGCCAACGAGGCGCGGCTGCGGGACCTGCAGGGCTTCAATCGGGTGGTGTCGCCCTTCGATGGAGTTGTGACCAGCCGCAATATCGACGTCGGCGACTTGGTCGATGCGGGCAATGGCGGGGCCGGAAAGGCGCTGTTTACCGTCGCCCAGGTCGATCCACTGCGCCTGTATGTGTTGGTGCCGCAGGTTTATGCGCAGCAGGTCAAAGTTGGTGATGTCGTCAAGGTGAGTCTGCCGGAGCGATCCAGGCGAGGAATATCAAGGCAGCATCGCGCGCACCGCGCGGGCGATCGATACCGCCACCCGCACCATGCAAGTGGAAATCCGGGTGCCCAATCCCAAGGACGCTTTGTTCTCCGGCGCGTATGTGCAGGCGACTTTGCCGATCAAACAAGACGGCGCTGCGCTGTTGGTTCCGACCAATGTACTCTTATTTCGCCCCGACGGCCCGCGCGTGGCGGCCGTTGATGCAGCAGGACGCGTTCGCATGACTGCGGTGACGCTCGGCACGGATTTTGGCAACACCGTGGCGGTCACGAGCGGTCTGCATGCCGACGATCGGATCATTCTGAATCCCGCCGATTCGCTCGATTGACGGCGACGTCGTTTCATTGTCCGCGCAAAACGAAGGCCGGTAGCGATGCGCGCGATGGCAGCGGTGGGGAATGATGGCGCTGCTCGCCGCGTGCGCGGCCGGACCCGACTATCACCGGCCCGCGGCAGAGGTGCCGCCGGCGTGGCAGCCTGCGGAACCGTGGCACGAAGCCGTGCCTAGCGATATCAAGCTCAAAGGCAATTGGTGGGAGTTGTTTCAGGATCCTGACCTGAACCCGCTGGTGGAAAAGGCTCTCGTCAGCAACCAGAATTTGCGCGTCGCGGCCGCCCGTCTCGAACAGGCCCGCGACCAGCTCACCATTGCGCGCTCCGGCCTGTTTCCCGCCGTTCAGCTTTCCTCGTCCGCATTGCGTGCCAAGGAATCCGCGAATCGTCCCCTGTCGGAGTATTCAGTCCCAAACCAGTCGATCGTGCAAAACGATTTTCGAGTCGGACCCGCGGTCACCTACGAAGTGGATTTATTTGGCCGGGTGCGGCGCGACGTCGAAGGTGCGCGCGCCAGCGCCGAACAGGCTGAAGCGGATTTTGAAAACACGCGCCTGGTGCTGATGGCCACGCTGGTGACCGACTACTATTCCATGCGCGAGACCGACGCCGAAATCGAGGTGCTGCGCCGCAGTCTGGATCTGGAGCGCGGTGCGCTGACCTTTGTGACATCGCGGCATGATCTGGGATTCGCCACAGGACTGGATCTCGCGCAGCAACAGGCGCTGCTCGAAGCCAGCGAGACGCAGTTGGAGCTTCTGCAAGGTTCAGCGCTCGCAATTTGAACACGCGATCGCGACGCTGGTTGGCATTCCGGCACCCAGCTTCAGCCTCGCGCCCGCTGCCTACACGCCGCCCGTGCCGGCGTTTCCCGTGGGATTGCCCTCGGATCTTTTGCAGCGCCGCCCCGATGTGGCTGCCGCGGAACGGGCCATGGCCGCGGCCAACGCGCGCATCGGCGTGGCGCGCGCTGCGTACTATCCGTCGATCAATCTCGCACCCGGCCTCGGCGTGCCGAATGCTGGATGGGAGAGCAACACGCTGTCCACGCTACTGGAGGCGCCCAGCCGGTTTTGGGCCATCGGCTTGTCCGCCACGCAATTGCTGTTTGATGCCGGAAAGACACGCGCCAATGTGCATTTTGCAGATGCCGATTACACCGCTGCCGTTGCGACGTACCGGCAAACCGTGTTGACCGCCATGGAGGAGGTGGAGAACGGCATCACCGGCTCAAGCTTCGCTCGATCGCGCCGCCGTCTCGGCCGACGCCAGTGTCCGCAGCGCGCAGCGGGCGTTTGACATTGCCAGTGATCGCTACAAAGGCGGCGTGGACACTTATCTCGACGTCATCACCGCCGAGCAAACGCTGCTGACCAATCAGCGCCAGGCGGTGCAGATTCAGGGACAGCAATTTGTCACTGCGGTGTTCTTGGTGAAGGCGCTGGGCGGCGGTTGGAGCGCAGCGCCGCAGGTTTCGCGCCGCAACTAAATTTTCGAGGTTTCGGGCTTGAGCAGGCTGTCGATGGCGACCGGCGGCGAAATGAAGTTCGACTGCACGAAGTCCACGCCGAGCGCGGTCAACCATTCCTGCTCGGCGGCGGTTTCGGTGCGTTTGGCGACCGTGTGCATGCCAAGCACACGGGCCATTTGCACGACGCCCGTGATGGCCGCCTGCGATATCTTGTCGCTGCGCATTTTTGCGGTCATATCCGGCGCCAGCTTCACGTAGCGCACTCCCGGCAAGCGCAACAGCGCGAAACACTCGGTGCGCAATGCGAAGTCATCCAGAATCGAGAGGACAACCCAGGCGATGCAGCGAAACGGCAACGTCGTTGATTTTATCGGCGAGGGAGAGCGCCGTCGACGCATCGACTTCAAAGGCGATCGTCGCCTTGGGCAAAGAAGACTTGGTCAGACACAGTTCGACAAACTTGATGAAATGTTCATCGTGCAACGCCGTGACGGTGAGATTCACGGAAAACATGACCTCATCGGCCACACAGCTTTCAGGGTGACGAATCAACCAGCTGATGAGTTCGGTTAATACGCGGCGGTCGATCATCGATCCTAAGCCATTGTCGACCGCTGCCTTCAACATCGCATGCGGCGCGGCATTCGGGGAATCCTCCGATCCCGAACGCAGCAATACTTCGTAGCGCTTCAATTGGCCGCCCTTGCTCAACGGCACGAGACGCTGCACGTGCAAGGCGATGGGGCTCTTGCGAAGCGCGGCGTGCAGGCGATCGATTTCCGGCGTCACACCTTTTGGCAGCTTCTCGAAAATCTCGATCGACGGGCTCGCAGCCACAATCGCGGGAGGCTCGAGGACGGCGGGCGCAGCTGACTGGCGCAGGCGCGGCCGGCGGCGGAGGCGCAGCCGGCGGCGGGCTCGAGGGACGGGCGGGGCTCGCCGGACGCGGCGCGGGGCGCGAGACAATTTGCTGCACCTGTGCCGAGATCGATCTTGGTCCCGATGAGAATGGCATCACTGTTGGCGCTGAGGCGGGCAGTGGAGGTCGCGGCGGCGCCGCGTCCGGCGCCGCGGCACTGCGTGCCGCTGGCGCGGCGCTGCGTGCGGCGGATGGGGGCGTCGTTTTTGCTGGGGGTGGGAGCGTGTGCCGGTGGCGCCGCGGTTCGCGGCGCCGCCTGCGCCGCCGCCGCTGCGGGACGGGTTGCGCCGGGGCTGCTCGAGCTCGATGGCGGCCGCCCACTTGCTGCAGGAGTGCGAACCGGCGCGACGGGCTCAGGTTCCGGGCTCGGCGCAGGGCCGCGATCCGGGCGCATGGCGGCGAACTGAGCCAGCGCTCGCTGCATCTTCGGAGTCAGTAACTTGGTCGCGCCCTGCGCGACGATCCGCGTGTCCATGATGATCATGATCACGCCGACCATGGCGCGGCGTGTGTTGACGGCGCGAATCAACACCGCCGAGCGCAAGTCGCCTAGATCGAAAGCCAGCGCCGCCGCGGCGCCGGGATCGGCAAAAGTTTCGGCCGCCTGCAGCACCGCATTGTGTTCGTCGGGGCCCATTGAGCTCTCGCTCAGCCACAGCACATCGCCGAGCTCATCATGTAGGGATACTGCATGGGTGCGGGCCGGTTCGACGGCCGCACGCACCTTTTGACAGACGGCATCGAAATCGACAAGCGGACTATCCGTTGCCGTTAAGGGTTTGCCCTGATCCATAGATCCGCTACTTGAAATGAGAGCTTACATATCTACCGTACCTTGGGCCCTCCCTGATGTGATGGTCTTCGCCAAAACGCGACGGTGAGCGGGACCGTGGAAATTGGCATTACATATCATCGGCAAACTCGTGCGCCTGCCGCTAAACTTCGTGGACAATGACTAGAAAAACCAGCGATCGTCAATACCGCTACTACGATTTTGTGATGGCGGCCTACGTGTGCGTCTTGCTGTGCTCCAATCTCATCGGTCCCGCCAAAGAGACCACGATTCACCTGCCGCTGATCGGCGGCGTCACGTTTCTCGCCGGGGTGCTGTTCTTTCCGATCTCCTACATATTCGGGGACATTTTGACCGAGGTGTACGGCTACGGGCGCGATCGGCGCGTGGTTTGGGCAGGCTTCGCAGCGCTGGCATTTGCTTCGATCATGGCCGCGGTGGTGGTGCATTTGCCGGCCTCGGAGCGCTCGCTTCCCGATCAGCCGGCGGTGGAGACGATATTCGGCAACACGCCGCGTATCGTCGTGGCGTCGATCAGCGCATTTCTTTGCGGCACGTTCTTGAACAGCTACGTTCTCGCCAAGATGAAGATTTGGACGCGAGGCCGCTGGCTGTGGACCCGGATCGTTGGCTCCACCTTGTGCGGCGAGTTGGTGGATTCGATGATCTTTTATACGGTCGCATTCCTCGGCCGCATGCCCTGGTCGCATCTGGTGGCGGTGATGTTCACGCAGTACGTGTTGAAAAGCGGTTGGGAGATCGTCGCGACTCCCCTGACCTATCGAGTAGTGGCATTCCTCAAGCGCGCTGAAAACGAGGATTACTACGACATAGGTACCAATTTCACGCCGTTCTCGTTGAAAGCCTAGACGGCGATGTTTATAACGCATCCTTCATGTGCCGCTGTGCACGGTTGCCTGCGGCGCGCGTTGTTGAGTTATTCAAGTCAACCTGAGGGATGTTTCATGCAAATTCGTTCTGCCTGTGTGATCGCCGCGCTGCTGACCATGAGCACGGCCTGCACCGTAACGGCGACCGCGCCGCGAGTCGTTGTACAACCGCCGGTCGCCGAAGTCGTGGTCGCGCGGCCGCCGCCGCCGCTTCAAGTCGAGGTTGTGCCCGTGGCGCCGGGTCCCAATTGGGTTTGGCAACCAGGTCATTGGCGCTGGGAGCACAACGAGTATGTGTGGCGACCCGGCCACTATGAAAAGCGCCCCGCGGCCACTGCTTACTGGGTGCGCCCGGAGTGGGTTGCGCGCAACGGCCAGTGGGTTTTTCAGCCGGGACATTGGGCTTATCGCTAGTTGATTTCGGCGGGCGGCGGCCGATGCAATTGGTCGCCGCTTCGCCACGATTTGCCACGACTCCAGCCGCGCTTCGCCCGAATCCAGGGCCGTAATGGCTCCCATGGGGCGACGGTCGTCGCCTCGAACGCTTACGCGAGGAGTCGTTATGAAGACCGGATATTCAAAATTGATGTGGACCATTGGTTTGTTGGGCGTGAGCGCCGCGGCGTTCGCCGGTGATTCGCGGACTGCCCCACCGCAGGAGCCGGTGGGGTTGATATCGGGTGCGGTGATCGGTGCATTCGCGGCCGGCCCGGTTGGCGCCGTGGTCGGCGCGGGACTCGGTGCCTGGCTCGGCAATCGCGTGCACCGGGCGAGCGACGCCAAGCTGGCGGAGGCTAGGCTCACGGCGCTGGAGAGCGATAAATCCGAACTCCAGGCTGAAAAATCGACGCTGCTGACGGAAAAGAGCCAGCTGCTCGAGACCAATCAGGGTCTCACCGCCAAGCTGGATGAGGTTTCGCGGAAAATCGAATCGGCGCAAACCGTCAAAGGCGATGCCTCGCAGGTTCTCGATGGATTCGAGGGCGATGTCTTGTTCCGCACCGGCAGCGCGGAGATCACGCCGGATCTTGCGCATCAGATCCTGGTGCTGGCGCAGGCCGTGGCAAAATCTCCGGCCCTCAGGGTCCGGGTCGATGGCTACGCCGATCCTCGCGGTACGGCAGACGACAATATGAAGCTCTCGCAAGACCGGGCCAATGCGGTGCGCGATCTATTGCTCGCTGCCGGAGTCAGCGATGAAGCGCTGCAAGTCAATGCCTACGGCAAGAGCCAGAGCGTCGCCGCCGACAGCGACGGCTACGCACTCGAGCGTCGCGTTCGATTGACATTACAAGCGCAAGACAGCGCGCCCGTTGCTCAGGTCGGCAAGAATGAGTGATTTAGCGTGACCCCCCTTGAGTAAGCGGCCCGGCGCTGCATAGGCTGCCGGGCCGCACTTGTTTCCGCGCGCGCCAAAAGCCTACGATACGCCATGAGCTCACCTCCCAGGATCGTGGTCCTCGATCGGTTTCAGACCGGGGAGTCTGCGAATCCCTCGCACGAGAATATTCTGGCCGGCATTCCGCGAACCCGGGTGTCGAATCAATACGCGGATGCGACACAGGAATTTTTCTGCGGCATCTGGACCAGCACCGCCGGCAAATGGCGTGTTCGCTACACCGAGCACGAGTTCTGCGTCATCATCGAAGGCCGCGTGCGCATCGAATCGGCGAGCGGAGAAAAGCACGAACTGAAGGCCGGCGATGCCTTCGTCGTGCCCGCAGGGTTCGAGGGTGTCTGGGAAGTCGCCGAACCCTGCAAGAAGTGGTACTCGATATTCGAGCCCAAGCCGCGATCCGACCCCAAGCCTTAAGATCAGGCGGTTTCGCGGATCACCGCGCCCAATGTTTCCACCAAGCGGTCGATCTGTTTACCCTCGATGATCAGCGGCGGCGACATGGCAATCGTGTCACCCGTCTGACGCACCATGACACCCCGCTCGAAGCATTTCAGGAATACCTCGAAGCCGCGCGCTCCTGGTTTACCCTGCCGCGCCTCGAGTTCCACGGCGCCAATCAAGCCATAGTTGCGCAGGTCGATCACGTGCGGCAGGCCGCGCAAGGAATGCACGGCGTTTTCCCAGTGGCTGCTCAAGGATGCAGCGCGCGTCAGCAGTCCTTCCTTGGCATAGATATCGAGCGTCGCCAGCGCCGCGGCGCACGCCACCGGATGCGCGGAATACGTATAGCCGTGAAACAGCTCGATCGTATTCTCCGGGCCCTGCATGAAGGCGTCGTAAATTTTGCGCTGGGCAAACACGGCGCCCATGGGGAGTGCGCCGTTGGTGAGGCCTTTTGCCGTGGTCATGAGATCCGGTGTCACATCGAACGCGAGCGAGGCGAACGGCTTTCCGACCCGGCCGAACCCGGTGATGACTTCGTCGAATATCAACAAGATGTCGTGTTTGTCGCAGATCTCCCGCAGCCGCTTCAGGTAGCCGGCGGGAGGCAATACCACTCCGGCCGATCCGGAGATCGGTTCGACGATGACCGCCGCGATGGTCGAGGCATCATGCAGCGCGATCAGGCGCTCCAACTCGTTTGCCAGGTGCGCGCCCCATTGCGGCAGTCCGCGCGAGAACGCGTTGTGTTCGAGATCCAGCGTATGCGACATATGGTCCACGCCGGGCAGCATCGATGAGCCGAAGAACTTGCGGTTGTTGACCATGCCGCCCACCGACATGCCGCCGAAACCAACGCCGTGATAGCCCTTTTCGCGGCCGATGAACCGGGTGCGCTGGCCTGCGCCCCGCGCCCGGTGATAGCCGATCGCGATCTTCAGCGCGGTGTCCACGGATTCGGAACCCGAATTGGTAAAAAATATCCGGTCAAGTCCGGGAGGCGCGATCTTCGCCAATCGATTCGCGAGTTCAAATGCAATGGGATGACCCATCTGAAAGGTGGGCGCGTAGTCCATGGTCGCGAGTTGCTTGCTCACCGCCTCGGTGATTTCGCGGCGGCCGTGACCGGCGTTCACACACCAAAGACCCGCGACCCCGTCCAGCACTTCGCGGCCGGATTTGTCCCAGTAATACATGCCCTCGGCTCGCGCCAGCAGGCGCGGATTCGCCTTGAACTGCCGGTTCGCCGTGAACGGCATCCAAAACGCGTCGAGTTCGGGATTTGTCGGGGCTGGGGTCAGCTGGGCATTCATGGCATAGGTCCTTTAGAAACTTGTCTTCGGGGAGAGATGATAAATAAAATCGACACTTAGCTCAATTTGAGCTCGTTATTCGGCTCATCTGTCTATTATAATAGACGATATGAGCTTGGATGTGGGAATGCATTTAAAGGCCGTACGCCAGATGTACGGCCTGTCGCAGCGTGAATTGGCCAAGCGCGCCGGTGTGACCAATGGATTGATATCCCTGATCGAGCAGAACCGGGTGAGTCCGTCGGTCAGTTCGCTGAAAAAAGTGCTCGACGGCATACCCATGGCGCTGGCTGATTTCTTCACCCTGGATCTGCGCAGCAATCCGCAGGTGTTCTTCCCACGGGAAGAACTCACCGACATCGGCACCGCCAACGTTGAGTTGCGTCTGGTCGGTGGACGCTTGGTCAAGCGCAGCATGTCGATCCTGCACGAAATTTACGCGCCCAATGCGGATACCGGCGAGGAAATGTTGACCCACGCCGGCGAGGAGGGGGGTGTGATCGTGAAGGGGAAAATCGAACTCACCATCGGCGGCGACTCAAGGGTCCTCGGGGCAGGCGACGGCTACTATTTCAAGAGCACCCTGCCGCATCGGTTTCGCAACACCGGTCGGGAGGAATGCGAGATCGTCAGCGCCAGCTCGCCGCCCACCTTTTAATCCGGCACCGAAGGGCCTTAGACCAAAGCCTTCAGGTAGCATATCGCTCATGAGCAAGGTAACGGTGGCGGCCAGTCAAATGGCCTGCAGTTGGGATCGCGATGCCAATGTCGCGCGTGCCGAGAAACTGATTCGCGAGGCGGCGGCACTCGGTGCCCAGGTGGTTCTCGTACAGGAGCTGTTCGAGACGCCGTATTTCTGCAAGGACCATATCGCCCGGCATCTGGAACTCGCGCAGCCCCTGGAGGCTCATCCAGCCGTCGAACATTTCCGCAGCGTCGCGCGCGAGCTCGGCGTGGTATTGCCGGTCAGCGTGTTCGAACGCGCCAATAATGCATTCTACAATTCCGTGGTGATTGTGGATGCCGACGGCGCGGTGCTCGGCAGCTACCGCAAGTCGCACATTCCCGAAGGACCGGGGTATCACGAGAAATTCTATTTTTCGCCGGGCGACACCGGCTTCAAGGTATTCGACACCCGCTATGCCAAGCTCGGGGTCGCGATTTGCTGGGACCAGTGGTTCCCGGAGGCGGCGCGCTGCATGGCGCTGATGGGCGCCGAGATATTGCTCTATCCCACCGCAATCGGCTCGGAACCCCAGGACGCCAGCATCGATTCGAGCGGCCACTGGCAGCGCACCATGCAAGGCCACGCGGCGGCCAATATCATGCCGTTGGTGGCATCGAATCGCATCGGCACCGAGAAAGGTGAAAAGTACACCATGACCTTCTACGGCTCTTCCTTCATCGCCTCGCCAACGGGCGAAAAAGTCGCCGAAGCGGATCGCGTTAGCGAGTCGGTGCTGACCGCCGCCTTCGACCTGGACGAAGTGCGCCGCTACCGGCAGTCGTGGGGTGTGTTCCGGGATCGGCGGCCCGATCTCTACTATCCATTGTTGTCCCTCGATGGACGCGGCTGAGAGTCTCGTATTCGTCGATCTGGAAACGACGGGCGGCAATGCCGCACATCATCGGATCACCGAAATCGGCATCGTGCGCGTGGCAAACGGCGCCGTTGTTGAAGAGTGGAGCTCGCTGGTAAATCCCGGCTGCGAAATCCCTGCCTACATCGTCGCCTTTACCGGCATCAGCAATGAGATGGTGGCCGCGGCACCGCGCTTCGCCGCGCTCGCCGCGATCGTGTTCGACAAGCTGCGCGGCGCGGTTTTCGTGGCGCACAATGCGCGCTTCGATTACTCGTTCCTGTGTGCTGAGTTTCGCCGCGTCGGCATGCACTTTGCCGCCACGGCGCTGTGCACCGTGAAACTTTCGCGACGCTTGTTTCCGCAGCACGCGCGCCACAATTTGGACGCGGTGATGGAGCGCCACGAGCTTGCGTGCAATGCCCGGCATCGTGCCCTCGGCGATGCGCTGGTGCTGCGCGATTTCTGGTTCAAGCTGCGGCTCGAGATACCGGCAGCCGTGTTTGCGGCAGCGCAGGCTCAATCCGTGCTCGGCGTGGTCAAGCTGCCCGAACAGCTGCCGCCGGAGCTGGCCGACGAGTTGCCGGAAGGGCCCGGGGTGTACCGCTTCTTCGGCACGGACGATGCGTTGTTGTACATCGGCAGAAGCAATTCACTGCGCAGCCGCGTGCTGGCGCAGTTGGGCGAGCAGCACCCAGGCTCGAGAGATCGGAAACTCGCGGCACAGGTGCGGCGCGTCGATTGGCGGCGCACGGCCGGTGAACTCGGCGCAGTGCTGCTCGAGGCCGAATGGCTAAAAACGCAACAGCCGCTCTACAACCGGCACCTCAGCCGCAGTTCCGACGCAGTGACTTTGCGGCTTGCAGCCGACCACATAGGCTTGGTCGAGACGCAGCGCATCGACGCACTCGCGCCTGCGGATCTTGCGGAGAGTTTCGGCGTGTTTCATTGCGCGAAAGACGCGCGCAAGGCGTTGATCGACATCGCGCGCGCGCGCGAGCTGTGCCTCAAGGTTCTGGGGCTCGAGCAGAGCGAGGGGTCGTGCTTCGCTTTGCAAGTCGGAAAGTGCCGGGGCGCGTGCACGGGCAAGGAACCGCTGCTGCTCCATCAAATGCGGGTTCAGCTGGCGCTGTCCGCGCTGAAAATCAAGCGCTGGCCTTTCCCAGGCCGCGTCGGATTGCGCGAAGGCGACGAAATTCACGTCCTCGATCATTGGACCTATCTCGGAACCGCCCGGTGCGAGGAAGAGTTGGCCGCCTTGAGCGCACGCGAGGCCGACTTCGCGTTCGACGTCGATGTCTACAAGGTTCTCATGCACTATTTCTCGAGCCATCCAAGGCCCGATTGGCGCGACCTGCGCGTTTCCGGCAGCCATCTGGGGAGCGTTGCGTTGCAGCGTTGACCCGCCGACAATGTGTACATTATGATGCACATCGATGTACAGGAGCTCCCATGCGCGACGCAACCTTTACCGAATTGCGAAACAATGCCAAGCACTACTTCGACGCCGTCGAAGGCGGCGATACTGTGCGAGTCTTTCGTAACGGCAAACCGATCGCGGAAATTGTACCGATCCGCTCCGGTGTGCCGTCATGGAAGCGGCAGGCCACGCCCTTGACCGTCAAGGGTATATCGTTAAGCCGGGAAGTACTGAAGGACAGGAACGAATCGGCGTGAATGTCTTTATGGATACGAGCGCGTTCGCCAAGCGCTATGTCAACGAGCGGAATTCGAATCGCGTCGTGGCATTGTGCGAAGACGCGGATAACCTGATTGTCAGCGTCATTTGTTTTCCAGAGTTGATGTCCGCATTATGCCGGCTGGTGCGTGAGAAGAAGTTGACAAAGAGCGTCTATCGAAAGCTCAGGAGCGACGCAATCGCGGATTTGGCGGATGTGGACATTTGCCAGATCACTTCGAGCGTCGTGGACACGGCTGTTCCGCTCCTGGAAGCGCATCCGTTGCGGTCGGCAGATGCGCTGCATGTTGGCTGTGCCATCGCCGTGCAGCCTGATGTATTCGTTTCCGCGGATCGGCGGCAACTGTCCGCCGCGAAAAAGACCGGGCTAAAAATAATCGACGTGTCTTGAGCGATCCTGGCAATGTGCGCTACTGGATTGCAACCGCGCCGGTGGGTGCGGCCTCGGTGTTGGCCGAGGAGTTGGTGCAATTCGGCGCCGACTGACATTCGCGAGCGCAGCCACGATGTCAGGTTCCAAGGCACGCTCGAGGTCGGCTATCGAGCCTGTCTGTGGTCGCGCACCGCGACGCGCGTGCTCTTAAGCTTGGGCTCCATCGACGCCGGCAGTTCGCAAAGCGTGTACGAAGCCGCGAAGCGCATCGACTGGCGCGAGCATTTGGCGCCGGGAGCGACCTTGGCCTGCGATTGCAGCGGCGGCAACGAATCCATCAGGCATACGATTTACGGCGCGCAACTGCTCAAGGATGCGGTCTGCGACAACCTGCGCGACGCCACCGGCGAGCGGCCGAATATCAAACCGGATCGGCCCGACGTGCTGCTGCACCTGCATGTCGAGGGTGCGACGGCGTTGCTATCCCTGGACTTCTCCGGTGAGAGTCTGCACCGGCGCGGCTATCGCCTCGAGGGCGGGCGGGCGCCGCTCAAGGAAAATGTGGCTGCCGCCGTGCTGCTGCGGGCCGGCTGGCCACACATCGCCGACCAGGGCGGCATGCTGCTCGATCCCATGTGCGGGTCCGGTACCTTTCTCACCGAAGGCGCCCTGATCGCTGCCGACGCGGCGCCGTCGATCGATCGCGACTACTTCGGGTTCTTAGGATGGCGAGGGTTCGATGCCGCGCTCTGGGAACGCTTGCTTGACGAGGCGCGGGCGCGGCGTGCGGCGCGGGTGGCGCGGCGCTGCATCTTAGGGTTCGACATCGATGCAGACGCTGTGCGCATGGCCATTGGCAATGGCAGCGAGGCCGGCGTTGCCGAATGGCTGCACGTTGAAAAGCGCTCGCTTGCGGAACTGGTTCGACCCAATGGGCCTGCAGGGCTCATCGTGGCCAATCCGCCCTATGGCGAACGCATCGGCGCGGAATCGGGTCTGCCGGCGCTGTACTCGGAGCTCGGCGCCGTCCTGCGTGAACGCTTTGCAGGCTGGCAGGCCGCCATCCTCACCGGCAATCCGCCGCTGGCCCGCAACCTAGGCATCTACGCAAAGCGCACGCACCGGGTGTTCAACGGCACGATTGAGTGCCGGTTGCTGCGTTTCGAGTTGAACGAAGCCAGCGCGCAGCGCACCGCCGAGCAAGTGCGCGCGGACTGGTCGAGCCGCCCCGGAGCGCAAATGTTCGCGAATCGGCTGCGCAAGAATCTGCAGCGCTTGGGTGCCTGGGCCGAACGCGAGCACATCGAATGCTTTCGCGTCTATGATGCGGACATGCCGGAATACGCCTTCGCCATCGATCTCTATGGCCGCGAACCCCGGCACGTGTACGTCCAGGAATATGCCGCGCCGAAGACCGTCAATGAGGAGAGCGCCCGAGAGCGCCGCCGCGAGGCGCTTGCGGTGCTGCCGGAGGTGCTGGGGGTGCCGGTTTCTCAAGTGCATTCGCGGGTGCGCAAACCGCAGAAGGGTGCCGAGCAATACGAAAAACGCGCCAGCGTTGCCGAACGGCAGGTCGTTGGCGAGGGCGGATTGAAATTCTGGGTCAATTTCCGCGACTACCTGGATACCGGGCTGTTTCTCGATCATCGCATCGTGCGCGGCATGCTGCGCAGCTGGGCCCAGGGCGCCGATTTCTTGAATTTGTTTTGCTACACCGGCAGCGCCAGCGTGTACGCCGCCGCCGGCGGCGCGCGCAGCACCACTGGCGTCGATCTGTCGAACACCTACCTTGATTGGGCGCACGAGAATCTGCTGCTCAACGGCTTTCGCGGCGACAACCATCGGCTGTACCGCGCGGACTGCCTGGAGTGGCTCGAGGAGCAGGAATCGCGCGGCCCGGGATTCGACTTGATGCTGGTGGATCCGCCGACCTTCTCGAACTCCAAGCGCATGCAGTGCGTGCTGGATGTGCAGCGCGACCATGTGGGCATGATTCGCAGGTCGATGCAGCTACTGCGCCCCGCGGGTCGATTGGTATTTTCCACCAACTACACGCGCTTCAAGCTTGACTCGGAGGCACTCTCCGATCTTGCCATCGAAGATATCAGCGCCGCGACCATCCCTACGGACTTCGAACGTCATGCGCGCATTCATCGCTGCTTCAGCGTGCGCTTCACAAAAGATCCCGCAGCCGGTAGTAAAGCATCGCCAGCATCAGCGACGGCCGTCTGAATAGCGGGCCGCCGGGGAAATCGCGATGCGGGATGCGCGCGAATACATCAAAGCGCTCGGCCGTGCCGGCCACCGCTTCGGCGACCAGTTTTCCCGCCAAGCCGGTCAATGTGATGCCATGACCGGAGAAGCCCTGCAGGTAAAAGACATTGGGCGCCAGGCGTCCAAAGTTCGGTGCGCGGCTCATGGTGATGTCGAGATACCCGCCCCAGGCGTACGCCACCTTGACATCGGCGAGCGCCGGAAACACCCGCACCATGCGCTTGCGCATCGACTCGGCGAGACGCGGTGGCTGCACTGAGCTGTAGCTGACGCGTCCGCCGAACAGCAGGCGATGATCCTGCGAACGCCGGAAGTAGTCCAGGATCCAATTGATGTCGGCAATCGCCGCGTTGCTCGGCAACAGGCTGCGCGCGCGCTCCTCGCCCAAGGGTTCGCTCGCGATGATGTAGGTGCCAATACCCAAAATACGCCGCGCCAGCGCCGGTGCAACATGGCCGATGTAGGCGTTGCCGCAGAGGATCAGGTTCGCGCAGCGCACCGTGCCGTGCGCCGTGTGCACGCGGACCTCGGGTCCGTCCTCGTAGCGCAGGATCTCGGAATTCTCGTAAATTCTTGCGCCGGCGGCCTGCGCCGCGCGCGCCACGCCTTGAGTGAATTTTAAGGGGTGCAGGTGTCCGCTGCGCGGGTCGATGAGCCCGGCAAGATAGCGATCGCTGCGAACATGGTTCTTGAGTTCGTCGCGATCCAGCATGCGCGCGGATGGGTAGGCGTACTCCTCGTGCAGTTCCCGGGTCCATTCTTCCAGTTCCTGTACCTGCCGCGGTTTCAGCGCGACATGCACATGATTGGGTTGATACTCGCAATCGATCGCGTATTCGCCTATCAGCGCTTGCGTGAGGTCCAAGGCCTCGATGGAAAGGTCGAACAAACGGCGTGCATCATCGCGACCGACGTCGGCGACGAGGCGTTTTTGGCTTGCGGCCAGACCGAAAATCGCCTGGCCGCCACTGCGGCCGGAAGCACCATAGCCGACAAAATGCGCCTCCAGCAGCGCGACCTTGAGTCCGCGCTTTGCCAGATGCAGCGCCGCCGAACATCCGGCAATTCCGCCGCCGAGCACGGCGACATCGACGCGGATGTCGCCGCGCAGCGCGTCGCGCGCACCTTCTGCGGGGCCCCGTGAGGATGCGGCGCTGGCAACCGAGGCTGCGTAGTAGGAAGGGGCGGGCGGATAGGTGAGGCGCATCGGTGCTGTTTTCGATTCTGTGTTTAAGATTTAGTGGCTATTGACAGGATGGGGTGGCTGTGAGCCTACCTCGGTTTTGCTAGCAAGTGTAATGTTGCTGCCAAGCAGCAATCGCGCCTAAGTGTTGGAAATGCCTAAATCTTAGCCTTTTTTTCGCGTCCGGTCGGGACGATCCTCTAAGGCTATGGTGTAATACACGGGTCGAGAAAGCCCCGTCGTCCCCTTGGACGTTTAATATATTAAACATGTCTCGCTTGCCGCTCATCGGAATTCCGGCTGATCGCCGGCTGTATGCGAAGCATTACTTCCACATGGTCGGGGAGAAGTACATCGAAGCCGTCGCGCTCGGCGCGAAGGCGGTGCCGGTGCTCGTGCCGGCACTCGGGCCCGAAATCGACCTGCCGTCCTTGTTGGACGCCTGCGACGGATTGCTGCTCACTGGCAGCGCATCGAATGTTGAACCTCGCCATTACGGAGGCCCGGCCAGTGAGCCGGGAACGCTACATGACCCAAATCGGGATGCTACGACGCTTCCGCTGATTCCTCGGGCGATCGCCGCCGGCTTGCCGGTGCTCGCGATCTGCCGCGGATTCCAGGAAATGAATGTCGCCTACGGCGGCACGTTGAACCCGCGGCTGCATGAGGTGCCGGGCAACCTTGATCACCGCGACGATGAATCGCAACCTCTGGACGCGCAATACGCGCCCGCCCATGAGGTCCTGCTGGAGCCTGGAGGGCAATTGCGGAAAATCGCCGGAAAGGATCGGCTGCACGTGAATTCGCTGCATTCGCAGGGCGTGCAGACGTTGGGTCCGAAATTGGCGGTCGAAGCGCGCGCGCCGGATGGCGTGATCGAGGCGTTCCGCGTTGCGGATTCAGCCACTTTTGCGCTGGGACTGCAGTGGCATCCGGAGTGGCAGTTCGCCAAAGACCCATTTTCTGTCGCGCTGTTTGCTGCATTTGGAAACGCCAGCCGCCAGCGCGCGATTGCTTCAAGGTGATGTATGGCGAGCACGATTCAACAATTCTTGAGAGAACACGGCATATCTGAAGTCGAAGCGATCATCCCGGACATGGCCGGGGTGGCGCGCGGCAAGCTCATGCCCGCCGAAAAATTTGCCGAAGAGGAGGGCATGCGCCTGCCGGAGGCCATATTCCTGCAGACGGTGACCGGCGACTATCCGGAAGATCAAAGCGCCATGAACCCCTCGGATATCGATATTGTGCTCAAGGCGGATCCGAAAACGGTTCGCGTGGTGCCCTGGGCCGCGGAGCCCACCGCGCAGGTGATCCACGATTGCTTTTATGGCGACGGCCGGCCAGTCACGATGGCGCCGCGCTACGTGCTGCGGCGGGTTCTTGACCTGTACGAGGCGCATGGCTGGGAACCGGTGGTCGCCCCGGAGCTGGAATTCTTCCTGGTCGAACCGAATATCGATTCCGACTATCCCTTGAAGCCGCCGGTCGGCCGCTCGGGACGCCCGGAAATAGGCCGGCAGGCATACAGCATTGCCGCCGTCAACGAGTTCGATCCGTTATTTGACGACATGTATTCGTTCTGCGAAGCGCAGGACATCGAAATCGACACGTTGATCCATGAATCCGGCGCGGCGCAAATGGAAATCAACCTGCTGCACGGCTATCCGATGAGCCTCGCCGACCAGGCCTTTTTGTTCAAGCGCACGGCGCGCGAAGCGGCGATGCGGCACAAAATGTATGCCACATTCATGGCGAAGCCGATGGCCAAGGAACCCGGCAGCGCGATGCATTTGCACCAAAGCATCATCGACCGCAAGACCCGCCAGAATATCTTCAGCAACGCCGATGGTTCGCCCTCGGCGCTGTTCTTCGGTCATATCGCCGGCCTGCAAAAATACCTGCCCGGCGCCATGTCGCTGTTTGCACCGAACGTCAACAGCTATCGGCGCATCAGCCGTTATTCATCCGCTCCCATCAATGTGCATTGGGGTTACGACAACCGCACCGCAGGTCTGCGCGTGCCCATGTCCGCCGCCTCGGCGCGGCGCGTCGAGAATCGGGTGGGCGGCGCGGATGCGAATCCGTACCTCGCCATTGCCGCATCACTGGCCTGCGGCTATCTCGGCATGATCGAGGGATTGAAGCCTTCGGAACCCATCTCGGGCAGCGCTTATGATCTGGCCATCGCCCTGCCGCGCACCCTGGCGGAGGCATTGCGCCTGCTGCGCGAGTCCAAGCCGCTGGTGGATCTATTCGGCGATCGTTTTGTGCTGGCCTTTACCGCGGTGAAGGAAGCCGAGTACGAAACCTTCGCGCAAGTCATCTCATCGTGGGAGCGCGAGCATCTGCTGCTGAACGTTTGACGCGCCGCCTCGAGGCGTGAGATATAACCTGCGGGCGCAATCAAATGGGGAAGCGTGAGATGGGGAGCGTTCGTTGGTCGGCGATTAGCGCGCTGGCACTGCTGTTGACCTTGAGCGCATGCGGCGGCAAGCCGGCGGCCGATGGCGACTCGCCCGCCGCCGGCTCCAAGGTGCTCAATCTGTACATCTGGTCGGACTACCTGGCGCCGAACACCCTTGCGGATTTCGAGAAGCAAACCGGCATCAAGGTGCACGTCGCCTACTACGACACCAACGAGACGCTGGAGACGAAGCTGCTGGCCGGCAGCAGCGGATTCGACGTCGTGGTGCCCACCGCCTCGTACTTCGAGAGATTGATCAAGGCGGGCGCGTTCATGGTGCTGGACAAATCCAGGCTGCCGAACCTGAAGAACATGGATCCGCAGTTGATGGCCAGGGTGACCCACAACGACCCGGACAATGCCCACGGCGTCATTTATTTGTGGGGCACCAACGGCATCGGCTACAACGAGAAGATGGTCAAGGCCCTGATGCCGGACGCGCCTCTCGACAGCTGGAGCCTGGTGTTCGAGCCGGCGGTGGCAGCCAAGGTGGCGAAGTGCGGCATCAGCGTGCTCGATTCGCCCGCAGAAATGATCCGTGCCGTGTACAGCTACCTGGGCAAGGATCCGAATTCCCAGAGCGCGGAGGACTTGGCGGCGGCGGAGTCGGTACTCACCAAAATCAGACCGTTCATCCGCAACATCCATTCTTCGGAATACATCGAGGCGCTGGCCAATGGCGATCTCTGCATTGCCGTGGCCTACAACGGCGATGTGATGCAGGCCCGCGATCGCGCCCGCGAGGCCAACAAGGGCATCGATATCAAGTACAGCGTGCCCAAGGAAGGCACGATACTGTGGTTCGACATGCTGGCCATCCCGAAGGATGCACCCGATCCCGACAGCGCCTACGCCTTTTTGAATTACATGATGGACCCCAAGGTCATCGCCGACGTGTCGAACTTCAAGCGCTACGCCGATGCCAATGCCGCTGCGCAAGCGCTGGTGCTGCCGGAAGTGAAGAACGACCCCGGGATCTACCCGACACCGCAGCAGCGCCAGGCACTCACTGTGCAGCTCTCCGATTCGCCCGATCAAACGCGTGCCGTGACCCGAGTTTGGCAAAAATTCAAGACGGGTCAATAGTCCGATGACGACATCCTCGGGAGCCGTCGTTAAAGCGCAGCCCTGGAATGATCCGACAGCACGCCCCTATGTTCAGGTGGAGCACATCACCAAGGCGTTCGGCGATTTCAAGGCCGTCGATGATGTCAGCTTAAAGATCTACCAGGGCGAAATATTCTGTTTGCTGGGCGCCTCGGGATGCGGCAAGACCACCTTGCTGCGCATGATGGGCGGCTTTGAAACGCCGACCTCGGGCAAGATTTTCATCGATGGCGAGGATATGACCGGCGTGCCGCCGTACGAACGGCCGGTGAACATGATGTTCCAGTCGTACGCGCTGTTTCCGCACATGAATGTGGAGCAGAACGTCGCCTTCGGTTTGAAACAAGACCGCTTGCCAAAGGCCGAGATTCAACAGCGCGTGGCAACCATGCTCGAGCTGGTGAAGATGGGCGACTTTGCCAGGCGCAAACCGCATCAACTGTCCGGCGGGCAGCGCCAGCGCGTGGCGCTGGCGCGTTCCCTGGTCAAGCGCCCCAAACTGCTGCTGCTCGACGAGCCGTTGGGGGCGCTCGACAAGAAATTACGCGAACACACGCAGTTCGAACTGATCAGTCTGCAAGACAAGCTGGGAGTCACCTTCGTCGTCGTCACCCACGATCAGGAAGAAGCCATGACCTTGGCCAGCCGCATCGGCGTGATGAATCACGGTGAAATCGTCCAGGCCGGCACGCCTTCGGAAATCTACGAGTTTCCGAGTTCGAAGTTCGTCGCCGATTTCGTCGGTTCGGTGAACATGTTCGAGGGCAAGCTGATCGAGGACGAACCACAGTACGTGCGCATCGGATCGCCGGAATTGGGCGCCACGATATACGTCAGCCACGGCATCAGTGCGCCGCCCGAAGCCATCGTCTGGGCCGCCGTGCGGCCGGAGAAAATATTTATGTCGACGACGGCGCCGGCCGGCGGCCCCGACAATGTGGTGCGGGGAGCGGTGCAGGATATTGCTTATCTGGGCGACCTCTCCATTTATCTGGTCAGGCTGCCTACCGGCAAGATCGTGCGGGTCACGCAACCCAACACCTCGCGCCATGCAGAGGCAATCACCTGGGATCAGCACGTGTATTTGTCCTGGGACGCGACCAGTCCGGTGGTGGTTACCCGCTAGCTCCATGAGAACAGCCCAGCAGCTGCAACGTATCGGCATATCGGGCCGCGGGCTGGTG
This sequence comes from uncultured Gammaproteobacteria bacterium, assembly GCA_963787695.1. Taxonomy (GTDB): domain Bacteria; phylum Pseudomonadota; class Gammaproteobacteria; order Steroidobacterales; family Steroidobacteraceae; genus Bog-1198. Next base: position 446,174 of record CAWBDX010000002.1, on the reverse strand, counting down.
GTCGCGCTGCCTTATCTTTGGCTGATGCTGTTCTTCGTCGTGCCTTTCATCATCGTTCTGAAGATATCCTTCTCGGATATTGACCTCGCGATACCACCGTACAAGCCGCTGCTCGAGTGGGTCGGCAAGAATTCTCTTGCCATCAAGGTCAATTTCAACAACTACGCCTTTCTATTCACCGATTCCTTGTACCTGCGCGCTTTCGGCAACTCGATCAAAGTTGCCTTCATTTCGACCTTGCTGTGCTTGGTTGTAGGCTATCCCATGGCCTACGGCATTGCGCGCGCCAAGGCCGCGACTCGCAACGTGCTGCTGCTGCTGGTGATCCTGCCTTTTTGGACGTCGCTGCTGCTGCGCGTCTATGCCTGGATTGGCCTGTTGAAGGCCAACGGCGTGATCAACAATGTGTTGATGTCGCTCGGCATCATCCATGAACCCTTGACGATGTTGTACACGCCGTTTGCCATGTACGTCGGCATCGTCTATTCCTATCTACCGTTCCTCATCCTGCCGCTGTATGCCAATTTGGAAAAAATGGACTGGCAGCTGCTCGAAGCTGCGGAGGATTTGGGATGCCGCCCGTGGCAGGCGTTCTACAAGATCACGCTGCCGCTGTCGCGCAACGGCATCCTGGCGGGGTCGATGCTGGTGTTCATCCCCGCGGTGGGCGAGTTCGTGATCCCGGCGCTGCTCGGCGGCCCGAACGCGCTGATGATCGGCAGGGTATTGTGGGATGAGTTTTTCTCGAATCGAGCCTGGCCGGTGGCGAGCGCGGTGGCAATCTTGCTGCTCATTCTCTTGGTGCCGTTCATGATGTGGTATCAGAGCGTGCAGGCGCGCGAGACGGCGGGTGCGCGGTGAATTACCGCAGCTCGTTCTTCATCCTGACCTGTCTGGGGTTTGGCTTCGCATTCCTGTACATCCCGATACTGTCGATGGTGGTGTTTTCCTTCAATGCATCGAAGCTGGTGACCGTGTGGGATGGCGCACACTCGCCGACGCTCAAGTGGTACGTCGCGCTGCTGCAAAACGAGGAGATTCTCGACGCGGCGTGGATCTCCCTGAAGGTTGCCCTCATCAATGCCTCAGGCTCGGTCATTTTGGGCACGCTCGCAGGCTTTGGGCTGGCCCGCTTCAGCCAGTTTCGAGGACGGTTTACCTTGAACGCCATGACCACGGCGCCCTTGGTCATGCCCGAGGTGATCACGGGCTTGTCGCTGCTGCTTTTGTTTGTTGCGCTGGAGCAGTTGATCGGCTGGCCCGCGGGTCGCGGCATAACCACCATGACCATCGCACACATGACCTTTTCCATGGCCTACGTGACCGTGATCGTCAATTCGCGCCTGGCCACCTTCGATACGGCGCTCGAGGAAGCCGCCATGGATTTGGGCGCGCACCCCTTGAAGGTGTTTTTCGTCATCACCTTGCCGATTATTTTCCCGGCCATTTTGTCCGGCTGGCTGCTGGCCTTCACGCTGTCCTGGGATGACTTGGTGATTTCAAGTTTCACTTCCGGTCCGGGCAGCAGCACCCTGCCGATGGTGGTGTTTTCGAAAGTGCGCTTAGGGGTCAGCCCCGAAATCAATGTGCTCGCGACCATCACCATCGGCGTGGTGACCTCGATGATAATCGGCGTGAGCTTATGGATGGCAAGGAAAGCGCGGCTCGACCGGCTCGCGCCCTGAAGCGGATAGCGCCCGCCGCTGCCAGTCTAGATCCGGTCGAGCGGCGTGGTGCCGCCGGTGAACTGCGTGCGCGCCTGCGCCAGGCGGTAGCGATGCTCGCTGCGCCAGCGCTTGTAGTCGCGCAGCGCGACCATCGCATAGACCAATTTGAACAGCCGCAGGCGCCACAAGACCTTCGGCGTGTCGAATAAATCTCCGGCGAGCATCGAGATCACGCCCTGCTCCAGCTGCCAGGTATTGCGCGGCTGGCCGAACATTTGCCTCAGCACCGGTCCGTTGAAGCGGTAGATGAAGAACGAGAAGCGTCTCATTCCGGCGCGCTGACGGCGTTCCAATTTGCGCAGCAATGCCTGCTCGCGCTGCGGTTCTCGAAGAGCTGTATCAACCACCGTAGCGGCCGATTCAGCGCCGCTCATCGCGAGATACACGCCGGAGGAGAACACCGGATCGAGAAATGCGAAGGCATCGCCGACCAATATCCAGCCCGGTCCGCCCATGCTCGTTGAGTCGTAGGAATAGTTGCCGGTGACCCGCACCTCGCCGATCAGCGCCGCGCGCTGCATTCGCTGCCATAGTCCCGGGTTCAGTTTCAGCGTGTCGAGCAGATACTCCACCGTGCGGCCTTTGCGCAGCTTGAGGTACTCCGGCCTGCAGACCGCGCCAACGCTCATCACGCCATCGGGCAGCGGAATCATCCACATCCAGCCATGCTCGAAGCGGTACATGCTGATGTTGCCGGCGTCCTCGCCCGAACGCGTGTCTGCGCCGCGAAAGTGGCCGAAAATCGCGGCGCTCTGATGCTGCCGATTCTTGCGCCGCAGTTTTCTTTTCGCCGCGAGGAAGGCATCGCGACCGCTGGCATCGACCAGGAAGCGCGCCTGAAGACAATAGCTGCGGCCATCGTCGGTGCGCACCTCGAGCCGGGTGTCGCGCGGGCCTTGCTGCAGGGCCGCCGTTACCTCGTGGCCTTCGCGGGCGTCGGCACCGCATTCGCGGGCATGCTCGTACAGCATCCGGTCGAAATCCTGCCGCCACACCTGGAATGCATGCGGCGGGCTTTTGCCAATGGCGCGGGCGAACGCGAAGGTGTTGTAGCCGCGCGGGTTGTCGGCCTCGAAATCCGCGCCGGCTTTGAACACGCCGAGAGCGCGCACCTTGTCGAGCACGCCGAGCCGCTCGAACACCGGCAGATTCATCGGCAGCAGCGATTCGCCAATATGGAAGCGCGGATGGCGCGCCTTCTCGAGCGCAATCACTCGATGGCCGCGCCGTGCCAGCAGCGCCGCCACGGTGCTGCCGGCCGGACCGCCCCCGATCACCGCGACGTCGCAATACTCGCTTGCCACACCCACCATCGGCTACACCAGCACTCTTTCGATGCCGCCGTTGTTGGCCCGCGTCACGTACTCGGGCAGCCAATTCGTTCCCAGTAAATTCTTTGCGATCTCGACCACGATGTAGTCCGCATCCATGTCCGCATCGTCCTGATAGCGCTTGAGCCCCTGCAGACAGGACGGGCACGAGGTCAAAATCTTCACCTCGCCGCGGTGCGCGCCGGCGCGGATTTGCTCGACGCCGGCACGCACTTCCTGTTCCTTGCGGAAGCGCACCTGGGTCGAGATATCCGGCCGCGTAATGGCGAGCGTCCCTGACTCGCCGCAGCAGCGATCGTTCTTGCTGATCTCGCCGTTGCGCGCGCTGTTCATCAGCGTGTTCACCACCGTGAGCGGGTCGTGTTTCTTCATCGGCGAATGGCAGGGGTCGTGATACATGTAGCGCACGCCGGTGATATTTTCCAACCTAACGCCCTTTTCCATCAGGTACTCGTGAATATCCAGGATTTTGCAGCCGGGAAAAATCTTGTCGAATTCGTAGCCCTGCAACTGATCGTAACAAGTTCCGCAGCTCACAACCACGGTCTTGATGTCGAGATAATTCAACGTATTGGCGACGCGGTGGAACAGCACGCGATTGTCGGTGATGATTTTTTCCGCCTTGGCGAATTCGCCGGCGCCGCGCTGCGGATATCCGCAGCATAGGTATCCCGGCGGCAACACGGTTTGCACGCCCACGTGCCACAACATCGCCTGTGTCGCGAGCCCAACCTGCGAGAACAGCCGCTCCGATCCGCAGCCCGGAAAGTAAAACACCGCTTCGGAGTCGCTGCTCACCTTGGCCGGATCGCGGATGATGGGTACGTAATTGCGATCCTCGATATCGAGCAGCGCGCGCGCGGTGCGCTTCGGCAGACCCCCGGGCATGCGCTTGTTGACGAAGTGGATGACTTGTTCCCTGATCTTCGGTTGGCCGGTAGTGGCCGGCGGCCGCTTGGTCTGCTTTCTGGCGAAAGTGTTGAGCGCGCGGTTGGCCAGCCGCTGCCCCTTGTAGCCCCAGTCGATCATCAGTTTGCGGGTCAACTTGATGGTCTGTGGATTGGTGGCGTTCAAGAAAAACATCGACGCGGCGGTGCCGAGGTTGAAGCGCTTGCGTCCGATGCGGCGCAACAGGTCGCGCATCCCCATGGAAACTTCGCCGAAATCGATGTCGACCGGACATGGCGACTCGCACTTGTGGCAAACCGTGCAGTGATCGGCGACATCCGACAATTCGTCCCAATGCTGCACCGAGATGCCGCGTCGGGTCTGCTCCTCGTAGAGAAACGCCTCGATCAGCAGCGAGGTGGCGAGAATCTTGTCGCGCGGCGAATACAACAGATTCGCGCGCGGCACATGCGTGGCGCACACCGGCTTGCACTTGCCGCAACGTAGGCAATCCTTGATGGCATCGGAGATCGTGTTGATATCCGAGTGCTGCATGATCAGCGATTCATGGCCCAATAGATTGAAGCTCGGCGTGTAGGCGCGGCGCAGGTCGCCTTGCGGCATCAATTTGTGCTGATTGAACCGGCCTTGAGGATCGACCTTAAGCTTGTAGGCGCGAAATTCGGCGAGTTCCGCGTCGGCGAGATACTCCAGTTTTGTGATGCCGATGCCATGTTCGCCGGAAATCACGCCGTTCAAGTTGCACGCAATCTGCATGATGCGCGCCACGACGCGGTAGGCGGTGTGCAGCATGGCGTAGTTGTCGGAGTTGACCGGAATGTTGGTGTGCACGTTGCCGTCGCCCGCGTGCATGTGCAGGGCGACGAATAGGCGGCCCTGCAGGACGCGCCTGTGCACCGCATCGCAATCGATGAGCACCGCAGCAAAGGCGCTGCCGACGAAAATGCGCGCGAGGATCGCGCGCACCTCGGTCTTCCAGCTGACCCGGATGCTGCGGTCCTGCAGCCGGTCGAAAACGCTGCCCGATTCGTTGTGCGGCGCTGGAATGTCGAGCGCAACGAAATTCGCGCGCGCGGCGGGAAGCGGTGCGTCGATGGCCTCGAGCAGGTATTGCCAACGGGCGCGGACGCGCGCCACCAGCTCGCGCGCTTCGGTTCTGCGGCCGAGGTCCACATCCGCGGTCTTGGCCGGATCGATCTCGCCGCAGAAATATTCATCCAGGGCGTCGAGCAACTGCAGTTTGTTGCGAATCGACAGTTCGATATTGATGCGCTCGACGGCGTCGGTGTACTCGCCCAAGCGCTCCAGGGGGATCACCACATCCTCGTTGATCTTGAAGGCGTTGGTGTGTTTGGCGATGGCGGCGGTTCTGGCGCGATCCAGCCAGAATTTGCGCCGCGCTTCGGCGTTCACCGCGATGAATCCCTCGCCGGCCCGGGCATTGGCGATGCGCACCACATGCGAAGTCGCGGCGGCCACGGCCGCATCGTCCTCGCCGACGATATCGCCGAGCAGCACCATTTTCGGCAACGCGCCGCGCTTGGATTTGGCGCTGTAGCCGACCGCCCGCAAATAGCGCTCGTCCATGTGCTCCAGGCCCGCGAGCAGCACGCCTTGTGCTTTGGCATGCGACTCCAGGTAGCGCTTGATTTCCACGATGCTGGGAATGGCATCGCGCGCCTGACCGAAAAACTCCAGGCATACCGTGCGCGTGTGTTTTGGCGTGCGATGCAATATCCAGCGGGCCGCGGTGATCAAACCGTCGCAGCCTTCCTTTTGCACGCCCGGCAATCCGCCCAGGAATTTATCGGTTACGTCCTTGCCGAGTCCCACCTTGCGAAATTTCGCGCCGTCGATGTCGAGCCGAGTTCTGTTGAGGACCTTGGCTTCATCCGCGGGCCCGGCGCCGTCCTTCCAAAGCAACTCGAAGCTCGCCACCGGCACGTCGTGAATCTTTCCCAAATTGTGATTCAGCCGCGTGACCTCGAGCCAATTGCCTTGCGCATCGACCATGCGCCACCACGCCAAGTTGTCCACCGCGGTGCCCCACAGCACCGCCTTCTTGCCCCCGGCATTCATGGCGATGTTGCCGCCGACGCATGAGGCGTCCGCAGAAGTCGGGTCGACCGCGAACACGAAGCCGGCGCGTTCCGCAGCTTCGCTCACTCGCTTGGTGATGACGCCGGCGGCTGAAAAGATGCTGGCAACGCTGCGCGTGCTGCCCGGCAGCGCCAGCGTTTCCACGGCACCCAAGGCCTCGAGTTTTTCAGTGTTGAACACCGCCGACCACGGGGTCAAAGGCACCGCACCGCCCGTGTAGCCGGTGCCGCCGCCGCGTGGAATGACGGTTAGCCCGAGTTCGATGCAATCGCGCACCAGCGCGGGAATTTCCGCCTCGCTGTCGGGCATCAACACCAGAAACGGCAGTTCGACGCGCCAGTCGGTTGCGTCGGTGACATGCGAGACCCGCGAGAATGCATCGAAGCGGATATTGTCGGCGCGGGTGTGTTTGAGAAACAAGCGCCGCGCGCGCTTGCGCATGTGCGCAAAATCGGCGAATTGCTGCTCGAATCGCCGCACCGCTTCGCTTGCCGCGCGCAGCAATTCCGCGACCTTGGCGTCGCGGATCTCGTCCACGCCGTCGCGGCGCTTAGCCACCTCGTGCAGACGATGGTGCATGGCCGTTATCAGCTGGCGGCGGCGCTGCGGATTGTCGAGCAGATCATCCTGCAGGTAAGGATTGCGATCGACCACCCAGATATCGCCCAATACCTCGTACAGCATGCGCGCCGATCGGCCGGTGCGCCGCTCATTGCGCAGGCCGTCGAGAATTTGCCAGGTAGCCTCGCCGAGCAGGCGAATCGCGATTTCTCGATCCGACAACGAGGTGTAGTTGTACGGAATTTCGCGCAGTCGCGATTCCGGCTCTTGATCCACGGGATGTCGCGCTGCGTCGAACAAATCTGCGACGGCGTTCATGTCCCGGGGATTTTACGCATTAATTCATGAAGATGTGCTTCTCAACCTCACCTAAGCAACTCAAGTCATTGTTTCGTTTGCCGTTACCGAGGAGATGCAGAACCCATCCGCCGATTCCTCGCCCTCACTCGATGCGCTCGAGATCGTTCGCGGCCTGCTGGAACGGTACTTGGCCTGCGATGAGCTTGCGATTCCGTTACTGCCGGATGTCGCCGTGCGCGTGGTTCAGAACGGCAAGAATAACGGCAATGCCCAGATGCTGGCGGACATCATCCACGCCGACCCCGCCCTGACAATGTATGTTCTGCGCATCGCCGCCTCCGCGGTCAAGCGTCCAGCCTCACCCATCGCGTCGCTGCAGCACGCGGTGGCCTGGCTGGGGCTCGACGAGGTCGCCAACATCGCATTTACACTCGCTCTGCAGGGAAAAATGCTGGACGTCAAGGGCCAGCAGCGCAAAGCGCGGCGCCTGTGGCGCCATTCATTGGCAAGTGCTCTGTGGTCGCGCCAGCTGGCGCACATGCTCGCCAGAGAGACCGGTCTCTGCTACCTGAGCGGGCTGCTGCACAACATCGGCAAGGTTGTCGCATTGGGCGCCGTGCACGAGGTTGCACAGCGCGCCGCTCAGACCTTGAGCAGCCCTGAGTATGATTGCCTCATCGAGGTCTTCAATCGCGACGTCGGCAATCGTGTTTTGTCGGCCTGGTCGCTGCCGCCACCCGTGCCCAGCGTCATTGCCCGCTGGCAGACCTACCGCACGGCCGGCGATGTGCAGTGGGAAAGCAATGTAGTGAATGTCGCGCACAAACTCGCGGACTTCATCCTGCACGAGCCCACCATGCTGAAGCGCGACCTGCTGGTGATGGATCAAGGCTATCGCGATCTGGGCCTGTCGGCGCAAGACGCGGCGCCGCTATTCGATTCAGCCGGGTCGATCAACTCCGAATTGGATCGCTACTTGAGTCCGTGACTTGGACGCAGCCGGCGGCGTTTGGGTTAGCGCGCGGTGTCTGTTTGGATTATCGTCCCATCCATGAAAGACAACACGCTTGTAAACCATCCGCCCGCCGTTGTGCTGCCCGCCGACAACCGGCCGCTGGTCGCGCCGATCTATCAGTCGGTGAAGTTCTCCTTCGATGATGCCAATGAAACGCTGCGCTACCAGCGCGGTGAGCGCGAGGGCTTTTTCTATTCGCGTACCGGCAATCCCACCCTGCAGCAATTGGAGCGCTTGCTGTGCGAGTTGCAGGGCCGGGACGACTGCCTGCTCACCGGTTCGGGTGTCGCGACGATTGCGATGTGCCTGCTGTCGCTGTGCAAGAGCGGCGATCACGTGTTGCTGTTCGTCGAATCCTACCCACCGACGCGCTACATCGTGCAGCATCTGCTCGCCAAGTTCGGTATCGCCCATACCATGCTGTCCATCGAGGATTTGCCGGGCATTGAACGGGTGCTCGCGGCGCAGCCGACTCGCATGGTTGTTTTCGAAAGTCCCACCAACCCGGTCACCAAAATCGCCGACATCACCCATCTCACCGCACACGCGCGCGCCGCCGGATGCCTGACGGTGCTCGACAATACCTTTGCCGGCTTTCACAATCACGGCGCTTACGAGGTCGATGTGTATCTGCACAGCTTGACGAAGTATGCGTCCGGCCACGGCGACGTGATGGGCGGAGCCATCATCGCGAGGCAAGCGCTCATCGCGGAGATGCGCAAGGACATTGGGCCCATGGGCCCGACCTTGGATCCGCACGCCGCATTTCTGATTCAGCGCGGCATGCGCACCTATTTCCTGCGCTACGAACGGCAGTGCGCCAATGCGCTCGCCGTCAGTGAATTTCTGCAGCGACACCCACGCGTGAAGCGTGTTCACTATCCGGGGCTTGCGAGTCATCCACAACATCTATTGGCCGCAAAGCAGATGAAGGATTTTGGCAGCGTCGTGACCGTGGACTTCGACGGCGGTTATGTGGAATGCGGGCGCTTCGCCGAACAGTTGCAATTTTTTTCGATCGCCGCCAGCGTCGGCTCCACCGAGTCGCTGGTGATGCCGCCGCAGTTGCTGTTCAGCAGCGGCTACACCCCCGAGCAGCGCGCCGTCTCGCTGGTGGGCAAGGGCACGGTGCGCTTGTCGATCGGCGTCGAGGACGCAGCCGATCTCATCCACGATCTTTCACAGGCCCTGGACAAGGCTTTCGCCTGATTTATCTGACATAGGGTCTTTAACATAAGCTGACCGCGGCTCAAGCCTCGCGAAAATCGGCCGATCTATTGAGGTCGACGCACGAGGAGGGATGCCAGTTGAGTCAATCGTCAGTGGTTCTTTCCACGCTGCATTCCCAGGCGGCGCGCGAGTTCTTGAGCGAATCATTGACCGCGCCGCAGAACATCGCGCCGTTGCCGCGCGTTTGCGCACAGCTTGCGGAACTCACCGCACAACAGGCGATCGATGCGGCGCAGCTGGCGCGCTTGATTCAATCCGATGCGGCGCTCGCCGGCGAAATCATGCGCGTCGCGAATTCCCCGGTATTGCGGCCGCGCTCGCCCATCGTGTCACTGCAGCAGGCCGTCTCGTGGCTGGGGGTGGCGGAAGTGCGCAACATCGCCATGGCGGTGATGCTGCGCGGTGAGGTCTTTACCGCCCCGGGTCATGAACCGGAATCCGAGGAACTTTGGCGCGAAGCGTCTCTGGCGGGACTATGGGCCAAGGAAATCGCTCGCCAGCGCCGCAAGCATGTGGAGAGCGCGTTTCTCGCCGCGCTGATGCATCGCACCGGCGCTGCCCTGGCGCTGAAGATTCTGTCGGGATTCGAAGTGCGGCAGCGAACCGTCATGGACGCGCAGACCTTTGCCGACCTGGTGGTGGAATTCGAGCCTCGCTTCGGGCGCCTCTTGATGGACAGTTGGCGCCTACCCGGCGAGGTGCAGGAAGCGGCGAGCGAATGGCGCCAGTATGCCAGTTCGAGCCATAGCGACCTTGCCGGAACCGTGTTCGCGGCGCATCTTTTGGCCTCTCATACCATGCACCCGCAGCTGCTCAGCGAAGAGTTGGTGCTGGAAAGCCCGGTATTCGAGCAACTGAGCGTTTTTCCGGACGATCGCCGACGCATGCTGGCAAAACGCGATCAAGTCCGCAGCCTGGCGGGCATTTGATGCAGGCGGCCGAATTCGACCTCATCTGTCTCGGGTCGGGACCGGCCGGCCAGAAGGCGGCGATTCAGGCGGCCAAGGCCGGCTTTCGCGCCGCCATCGTCGAGCGCGAGCCCCAGGTTGGCGGCTCTTGCCTGCTCTCCGGCACCATCCCCAGCAAGGCGTTGCGCGAACAGGCGCTGCGCTATCGACGCATGCGCGGCAACGCGACCTCATTGGCCGTGGAGCTGCGCGGCGATGCGCCGTTGTCCGCGCTGCTGCACGGTGTCGATGCCGTCATTGCCGCGCAGGACCGATATCTTCTCGCGCAGCTCAATCGCAACCGCGTCGAGTTGATTCGCGGGCGCGGCGTATTCTTGGACGCTCATCGCCTCGAGGTGCAGCACCTCGACGGCTCGCGCCGGGTCCTGCATGCGCCGCGCATCCTGTTGGCCACCGGATCCAGACCGCGGCACGTGCCCGCCATTGCCGTGGATCATGAGCACATCGTCGACAGCGACTCCATATTGAGCCTGCCGTATATTCCGCGCACGATGGTGGTGCTCGGCAGCGGTGTCATCGCCTGCGAATATGCCTCCATTTTCGCCGCGCTGGGTTGCACCGTGACGATGCTCGACAAGGCCGCGGAGCCGCTGGGATTTCTCGACCCGGCGCTGCGCACCGGATTTCTCGCCGCGTTTCAGGCCATGGGCGGCGAGTACTGCGGCGGCTGCGACGTATCCGGCGCCCGCTTCGACGGATTCTCGCAGGTCGAGGTTCAGGTGCACGGCGGGCAACCCTTTGCAGCCGAGATCGTGTTTGCCGCATTTGGCCGCATCGCCAATCTGGACGGCATCGGCCTCGATCGGCTCAATCTCGGCATCAGCAGCCGCGGAATCGTGCAGGTCAACGAGCGATTCGAGACCAACATCCCAGGTGTTTTCGCCGCCGGCGATGCCATCGGACCCCCCGCGCTCGCCTGCGCCGCCGCGGATCAAGGCCGGCGGGCTGCGCTCATTGCGCTCGGCTTGCCGCCGCCGGGGCCGAGCAGTCTGGTGCCGAGCGGCGTCTACACGATTCCTGAAATCGCCTGCGTCGGTGTGACGCAAAGCGAGGCCGCGGCGAAAAAAATCGATCTCATCGTCGGCCGCGCCGAGTTCGCCGAAGTGGCGCGCGCCCACATTGCGGGCGAGCCCGCAGGTTTTTTGACGCTGCTGTGCGAACGCGGCACCGCACGCGTGCTTGGCGTGCAAGTATTGGGCGAAGGCGCCACCGAACTGGTGCATCTGGGCCAGGCGGCCATCGCCACCGGTGCGACCGCCGATTTCTTCATCGAACAGATATTCAACTTTCCCACCATGAGCGAGGCGTATCGAATTGCCGCGTTCGATATCCTGAAGCAGCGTTCGCTGCCGCACATCGCGCACCTCAAGCTGGCAGGCGCCTTGAGGTAAGGGGGCACCTGGCCGCGAGCGGCGAATGCCCTAGAAGTTGCGGATCAGAATATCGCCGAATTCACTGCACTTGACCTCGGTGGCTCCGGGCATGAGGCGTGCGAAATCGTAGGTGACGGTTTTTTGCGCAATGGATTTGTCCATGGCGTTGATGATGGCATCGGCTGCCTCCAGCCAGCCCATGTAGCGAAACATCATCTCACCGGACAGGATCACGGATCCGGGATTGACCTTGTCGAGATCCGCATACTTCGGCGCCGTACCATGCGTGGCTTCGAAGACGGCGTGGCCGGTCATGTAGTTGATATTGCCGCCGGGAGCGATGCCGATGCCGCCTACCTGCGCGGCCAGCGCGTCCGACAAATAATCGCCGTTCAGATTCATCGTTGCGACCACGTCGAATTCGTCCGGACGGGTCAGCACCTGCTGCAAGGTAATGTCCGCGATGGCGTCCTTGACGATGATCTTGCCCGCTTTCCTGGCGGCGTCCATCTGCGCGTTCGCTTCATTTTCACCCTTGGCGCTTTTGATACGCTCCCACTGTTCCCAGGTGAAGACCTGGTTGGGGAATTCTCTTTCGGCCAACGCGTAGGACCAGCCACGAAACGCACCTTCGGTGAATTTCATGATGTTGCCCTTGTGCACGATGGTGACGCTTTTGCGCTTGTTGTCGACCGCGTACTTGACCGCGGCGCGGAACAAACGCTCGGTACCTTCCCGTGACGCGGGCTTCAAGCCGATTCCGGAGCTGTCCGGAAATCGGATCTTGGCAAATTGCTTCGGGAAATTTTGCTCGAACAGATCGAGGAATTTCCTGCATTCAGCAGAGCCTTCTTCGAATTCGATGCCGGCATAGATGTCTTCGGTGTTTTCGCGGAAGATGACCATGTCGACCTTCTCCGGCGACTTGACCGGGGAGGGCACTCCCTTGAACCAGCGCACCGGCCGCAAGCACACGTACAGATCCAGCAATTGCCGTAAAGCCACATTCAGCGATCTGATGCCGCCGCCCACCGGAGTGGTGAGCGGACCTTTGATGGAGATCAGATAGTCGCGGCAGGCTTTTACGGTCTCGTCCGGCAGCCAGGTGTTGTAAGCCTTGTTGGCTTTCTCGCCCGCGAAAACCTCCATCCAGTGAATCTTGCGCGCGCCCCGGTACGCCTTCTGCACCGCGGCGTCGAAAACCCGCACACTCGCCCGCCAGATGTCGCGGCCCGTGCCGTCGCCTTCGATATAAGGAATGATGGGCTGGTCGGGCACCGTTAGTTTGCCGCTCGAGATCGTGATCTTTTCGCCGCCGGCGGGGATTTGCACGGGAACAGGCTTCGCATCTGACATTCGTTTGCTCCTGTAAATGCAGCCGCAATGCTAGCATGCGCGACCGGAGACCCGCATTGCGCACCGTAAGATCAACACCCGCGAAGGACGGCTTCCGCATGCCCGCCGAGTTCGAACGGCATTCGGGCTGTTGGATGCTATGGCCGGAACGGGCGGACAATTGGCGCAACGGCGCTAAACCTGCGCAGGCTGCTTTTGCTCAAGTGGCCACCGCGATCGCCGGCGGCGAAGCGGTAACCGTCGGCGTCTCGGCGGCGCAGTTTCGCAATGCGCGCGCCCGGCTGCCGAGCCAGGTGCGCGTCGTCGAATTGAGCAGCGATGATGCCTGGATGAGGGACTGCGGCCCAACCTTCGTCATCGATGCCAAAGGCCGCCGCCGCGGCATCGACTGGACCTTCAACGCCTGGGGCGGCTTGCGCGGAGGTCTGTACTTTCCGTGGGATCGGGATGATGCGGTTGCGCAAAAAGTGCTGGAGCTGGAACACGCGGACCGCTACCGCACCTCGTTCGTCATGGAGGGCGGGGCCATTCACGTCGATGGCCAAGGAACCTGCTTGACCACGGAAGAGTGTCTGCTCAATCCGAATCGCAATCCACAACTGGGCCGCGAGGAAATCGAAGAGCAGTTGCGGCGCTATCTGGCGGTGACTCGCGTAATCTGGCTGGGCAAGGGCGTGTATCAGGACGAGACCGGCGGCCACATCGATGAACTCGCGTGCTTTACGAGCCCGGGGCAGGTCGCGCTCACCTGGACCGAGGATCGCAAGGATCCGCAGTACCCGATTTCCCAGGATGCGTACCAGCGTTTACGGCACGCACGGGACGCGCAGGGGCGCCGCCTGGAGATTCACAAGATTCATCAGCCGGGACCGCTATTCATGACCGCGGAGGAGGCGGCCGGCATCGATGCGCATCCCGGCAGCCATCCACGCCGCGCGGGCGATCGATTGCCCGCGTCGTATATCAACTTCTATGTCGCGAACAAGTGCGTGGTCATGTCGCTGTACGACAAACGCCGCGATGCCGGGGCGATGCGCATCCTCAAGCGCCTGTTTCCCAGCCGCCGCGTGCTGGGCGTCGCCACCCGCGAGATCCTGCTGGGCGGGGGCAATATTCACTGTATTACCCAGCAAGTGCCGCGCCCAACCGGGGCCTGAAGGTGCCGAGTTGCGCGCCGCAATGGAACTTTGCTGCGCGCAAAGTCTCGAAAGCCTTTATTCTACGCAGCCTCAATCGATCAACCTCCCCCAATAATTGGAAGTCGTAGTGCATTCATTGTTCAAAGGTAAGGCTTGTAAGCGCGCGGCCGCGCTGTTGTGCGCATGCGTATTCGGTTTGGTCGCGGCCGGCTGCCACAGGAATAATCAGAACAGCGGCTACGGTGTGGCGTGGGTCTCGTTGACCGACGAGCCTGGCGATTTCACGAGCTACATCGTGACGGTCAGCGCGCTGCAATTGACCGGCAAGACCTATGGACTGGTCAGCGCGATAACGGTGCCGGAAACCGTCGATTTCACCAAGCTCGTGAATCTCTCGGAACTTTGGTCGAGCGCCGGGTTGCCGGTCGATACCTACACCTCGGCGACCATCACGCTGGATTACACCAACGCGCAGATATCCGTGATGGTGAACGGTTCGCCCGTGGCGGCGACGATCGTGGATCCGACGGGAGCCGCGGTAACCACGGTAGCCCTTACCGTGAACTTCGATCCGAATAATCCCTTGACCTTGCAGTACACCTACGCCTCGACCAACGCGCTGCGCGTTGCCGTCGACTACGATTTGGCGGCATCGAACCGGGTGGATTTGACCACCAGTCCGCCGACGGTGGTGGTAAAGCCTTATTTCACCGTGGCGACCACCGCCTCCGATAACAAACTGATCCGCGTGCGCGGCCCGCTGGTGAATTCAAGCGTCGACGTCGGCACGTATTCGACCTATGTGCGGCCATTCTTTGACGAAGTGAACGCGTTGGGGACGCTGACCATGTTCAACAGCCCGAATACCGTCTACACGCTGAACGGGCTCACATACGTCGGCAAACCCGGTCTGCAGGCCCTCTCGCAAGCCTCGGCGGGATCGACCATGACGGCCGCGTTCTGCACCTTTCAGCCGACACCGACCACGGTGCCGACCATCAGCGCCGGAATTTTTTACTCGAACTATGTGATTGCCACCAGCACGCTCGAGGATTTTTATACCGATGGCTTGGAAGGCGACGTGATCGCGCGCAACGGCAATGTGCTGACGTTGCGTGGCGCGACGTTATTCGCGAATTCCGCGCAGATCGTGCAGTACGAGGACACCGACTCGCTGGTGACCCTGGCGCCCGCCACCCTGGTGACCGCGGACGGCATCTCGACCCTGGCCAATCTGAATTACAACTCGGTGTCCGTGGGTCAGCACATCACCGCGCGCGGCCTGTATTCCTTGGGGACCAATAATGTCGTGATGCTCGACTCGACCGGCAACAGCTCCACGAATACCGGGTCGGTGCGCCTGATGTCCACCGAGATGTGGGGTTCGCTGGTTTCCTCCGCGGCCGGGGGCTTGGTGATGAATTTGCAGGCCATCAACGATTGGCCGGTCAGCAACTACAATTTCGCCGGCAACGGCGCCAGCGTCGCGCAGGATCCGATCGCCGCCAGCTACGCGGTCAATACCGGAACCCTCGCATTGCCCGTCGGACCCGACGGCGTGACGACGGTGGCGCCCGGAGATCTGTTGTGGGTCGACGGCTTTACCAGTCCCTTCGGCACGGCGCCACCGGATTTCATCGCCGAATCCGTGAACGCCCAGCAGACGGTGCCGGCCACGATGGTGGTCAGCTGGACCGGCACCGGGACCGCGGCGCCATTTAGCACCTTGACCGCCAGCGGCTTGACGATCGATGTCACCAATGCCGCCTTCGGCACCGGCGAGATTCGCATCGGCGCGCAAAGTCTGGATATCACGACCTTGAGCGCGATGCCGCCGCTGACGATCGTGCCGGCCGCAGCAGTGCCCGCGTCCAACGGGTTGCCGCTATTCGAGCCGCGATTCAGCGTCGGCCCCGGCGCCGTCACCTCGCTCGTCACCAACCCCGTTCTCAGCTTCAATGGCTTCGCCGCCTTTGTCGCGCAGTTGGATACGACGTTCGCAGCACCCACGCCCGCAACCAAGTTCACGGCCCGGGGCGTCTACAACTCGGCTACCAATATCTTTACCGCTTCCAACATCGACGTGGTCCTCTAAACTATCTCCCCAGCATGGGGAAGTTCGCCATACGAGCCGGATTGATGTTGGCGCTGGCCGCGAGCAACTGGTTCGCGGCCGCAGCCGCGGCCGCACCCGCTGCGGCAGCGGCATCCGCAACCGCCGCCAACCCTCAAGTGCGGCCCCGCATCTGTCTGGTACTGTCGGGCGGCGGCGCGCGCGGCATGGCGCACATCGGCGTCTTGAAGATTCTCGAGCAGATGAAGATTCCCATCGACTGCATTGCCGGCACCAGCATGGGTGCCGTGGTCGGCGGTCTGTACGCCAGCGGCATGACAGCGGCAGAGATCGAGTCCACCATTCGCTCGGTGGATTGGCAGGAGGCGTTTCGCGATTCGCCGCCGCGCCGCGAACTGGCATTCAGGCGCAAGCAGGATGATCGAAATTTCCTCGTGCGCCTGCCTTTGGGCGTGAAGCACGGAAGAATTTTGTTGCCCAAGGGTTTCATTCAAGGCCAGAAATTGCAGGAGACGCTGCGCCAACTGACCCTGCCTTTCGGCACCCACACGGACTTCAATGCGCTGCCCACGCCGTTTCGCGCGGTGGCGACTGATCTCGTGACCGGCAATGCGGTGCTCCTGGACAAAGGCGATCTGGCGTTTGCCATGCGCGCCAGCATCTCGGCCCCGGGCGTGTTTGCGCCGGCGGAAATGCAGGGTCAATTGTTGGTTGACGGCGGTCTGGCGGAGAATCTGCCGATCGATGTGGCGCGCGCGATGCACGCCGACATTCTCATCGTGTCCGACGTGAGCTTTCCGCTGCAGCCACGCGCCGCGCTGGATTCTGCGCTGACGATCTCCAACCAGATGCTCGCGATTTTGGTGCGCAAGGATGCGGACCGCCAGCGCGCCACGCTGGGGCCTGAGGATATCCTGATCGAGCCCGCGATCGGCACGGCCAGTTCGACCGACTTCAGTGCATCCGCCGGCACGATCAGCGCCGGCGAAAACGCGGCGCGCAGCCAGCTGCTGCGCCTCGCCACGGTGAGTGTCGGCGATGCGGCTTACGCTGAGTATCTTGCGCGCCGCGCGGCGCGCGAACCCGGCCTGCCGGAGATAAAGTTCGTGCGCGTCG
Organism: uncultured Gammaproteobacteria bacterium; assembly: GCA_963787695.1. GTDB lineage: Bacteria > Pseudomonadota > Gammaproteobacteria > Steroidobacterales > Steroidobacteraceae > Bog-1198. The sequence continues at coordinate 428,975 of CAWBDX010000002.1, read as the reverse complement.
ATGAAGAGTCCAAACGCTACGAAAAGACCATCTTGGCGGAGATGCAGCCGCTGGTGGGCAAGCCCCTGGACCCGCAGGCGGTGGGCGCGGTAATCACGGATTTATACGGCCTCGGCAATTTCGAGACCGTCGACTACTCGCTGGTGGATCAGGGCTCGGGCGCCGATGAAGAATCCGGCATCGAAGTCAGGGCGCGCCGCAAATCCTGGGGTCCGAATTACGTGCGCTTTGGCTTGAGTTTGGAGGACGATTTCCAGGGCAACAGCCGCTACAATGCGGCGGCGCGCTTCATCGTCACCGAATTGAACACGCTCGGAGCCGAGCTGCTGACGGATGTGCAGATCGGCTCGGACCAGAAACTCGCCAGCGAGTTCTATCAGCCGCTGAATGCGACACGCACCTGGTTCGTGGCGCCGAGCTTGCGCGTTGAAGGCAAGGATCTGCCGATTTTTTCCAACAACACCCAGATCGCCGATTTTCGCGATCGCCAGGCGGAAGCCGATTTTGACGTCGGCACCAACCTCGGCAATTGGGGGGAGATTCGCGTCGGATATCACCGGCTGAATGGCGCGACGCATGACAATTGGGGCAACCCGGCGCTGGCGGAATCGCAGTACAACAACGGTGAACTTTTCTTCAAATTCAGCTATGACCGTCTCGACAACGTGCATTTTCCCCGCGATGGGCAGACATTCACCCTGCAGTGGGACGCCAATCGGACCAATTTGGGCGGTGACTTTCCGTTTGACAAGGTGCAGGCGGACTGGCTCATGGCGCGTTCCTCCGGCCGCAATACCATCGTGCTCTGGACTTCGGCGGGCACCACTCTGAACGGCAGCATCGATCCTACGGCATTGCAGGACTTCTATACGTTGGGCGGATTCTTCAATTTATCCGGTCTTGCACCCCAATCCCTGCTCGGACCGAACTATGCCATTACTCGCGCCATCTACTTTCGCAGAATCAGCCGCGGCGGCGAGGGACTATTCGAAATCCCGGTCTATATTGGCGCATCGCTGGAGCTTGGCAATACCTGGCAGCAGCGCGGCGACATGAGTTTTGGCTCGGCGCGCAAGGACGCAGCGGTGTTCGTGGCCTTCGATACCTACTTCGGTCCCTTGTACTTGGGGTCGGGCTACGACACGGTCGGCAACGCCGCGTTCTCGCTGTTCCTCGGCCGCACTTTTTGAAATGCTAGAAGCTGCGGCTCTCGCCGAGCTTTTCCACTTTCTCGAGGACCAGCACCGGCGAATCACCAATGCGCGAGTATTCATGCTTGCGCGACATGTCGTCGAGCACCCGATCGCGCTCGGCGGCGGTAAAAAACCAATGGGTCTTTTGCCAATCCGCGCCCACCAGCTTGGCGAAGGGATCACCCCGCCGCAGCCGCACCCGGATGCCGTACGGCTGCGGCAGTACCGGGATGGTGCGAATCATATTCTGCTGGTTGGCGATTCCCATGGCGTGAGGAAAGATAGCCGAATCAGCGCTAGGCTGCCAGCTGATTAGCGCCGGATTTAAGTGCTAGACTCCGGCGCCTTCCAGATGAGGTAATAGATGGCATCGTCTTACACGGCCTCCGACATCGAGGTATTGAGCGGACTGGATCCGGTGCGCCGGCGGCCCGGCATGTACACCGACACCACGCGGCCGAATCATCTCGCGCACGAAGTCATCGACAACAGCGTCGATGAAGCCGTGAACGGCTACTGCGACCGCATCGATGTCACGCTGTTCAAGGACGGTTCTTGCCAGGTCGAAGACAACGGCCGCGGCATGCCCGTGGACATCCATCCGAAGGAAAAGATCAGCGGCGTGGAGCTGATCCTGACCCGACTGCATGCCGGCGGGAAATTCAACGACAAGACCTATCAGCACGCCGGCGGATTGCACGGCGTGGGCGTTTCGGTCGTGAACGCGCTCTCTAAGAATCTGGAATGCTGGGTGCGGCGCGGCGGCAAGGAATACAACTTGAGCTTTGCCGGCGGCAAGGCGACCTCCAAGCTCGAAGTGGTGGGCGAGGTGCCGAAGTCCAAGACCGGTACGACCATTCGATTCTGGCCGGACCCCAAATATTTCGACACCGACAAGTTCGCCGTTCCGAAGCTCAAGCAGGTGTTGCGCGCCAAGGCCGTGCTGTGTCCGAACCTGCGCGTGACGCTGAAGAACGAAGTCACCGGCGAGAAGGACGAATGGCTCTACACCGGCGGCTTGCACGAGTACTTGGCGGAAGAATTGGGCAAAGGAGAATGGCTGCCGGCGGAAACCTTTTACGGCAAGCGCGATATCGAGGGCGGCTCGCTCGATTGGGCGATTGCCTGGGTGCTGGAGTCCGAGCACAGCATTGCCGAAAGCTACGTGAATCTGATTCCCACCACCGAAGGCGGTACGCACGTCAACGGCCTGCGCACCGGCGCGGCGGATGCCGTGCGCGAATTCTGTGAATTTCGCAATCTGGTGCCGCGCGGCTTGAAACTGACTCCTGAGGATGTCTGGGATGGCGTGAGTTTCGTGCTCTCGATGAAGATGCGCGAACCGCAATTCGCGGGCCAAACCAAGGAAAAACTCTCGTCGCGTGAGTCGGCCGGCATCGTGCAAGGGGTGATCAAGGATGCCTTCGCGCTGTGGCTCAACCAGCATTCCGATCAGGGCGAAAAAATCGCGATGCTGGCCATCGCCAATGCGCAGCAGCGGTTCAAGGACAGCCAGAAGGTCGCGCGCAAGCGCGTCGTCGCCGGGCCCGCTCTGCCGGGCAAGCTTGCCGATTGCGTCAGCCAAGACCCGGCCCGCGGCGAGCTATTCCTGGTGGAGGGCGATTCGGCCGGCGGGTCGGCAAAGCAGGCGCGCGATCGCGTGACGCAGGCCATCATGCCGCTGCGCGGAAAAATATTGAACACCTGGGAGGCCGACATCGGCGAGGTGCTGCAGTCGCAGGAGGTGCACAACATCAGCGTCGCGATCGGCGTCGATCCGGCCGCGAGCGATCTGTCGGGGCTGCGCTATCACAAGATCTGCATTCTCGCGGATGCCGACAGCGATGGGCAGCACATCGCCACCTTGCTGTGCGCGCTGTTTCTGCGGCACTACCGGCCACTGGTGGTCGCCGGCCATATCTACGTGTGCATGCCGCCGCTGTTTCGCATCGATGCCGGCAAGGAAGTGATTTACGCACTCGACGAGGCGGAGCGCGAAAAGGCCTTGAAGCGCATTGCCGCGGAGAGTCCGCGCTCCAAACCGGTGGTGACGCGCTTCAAGGGTTTGGGTGAAATGAGCCCGCTGCAGTTGCGCGAGACCACCATGGCGCCGCAGACACGCCGCCTGGTGCAAATGACCATCGATACCAAAGACAGCCCGGATCAGCTCATGGACATGCTGCTCGCCAAGAAGCGCGCCGGCGATCGGCGCGAATGGCTCGAGAACAAGGGCAACCTCGCGCATATCTAGCGCGCGCATCTCATGAAAGAGCAAGAGCTCAACTTCGACGGCGTCGAGAAGGAACCCTTAAAGAGCTTCGCCGAGCGCGCCTACCTCGATTATTCGATGTACGTGATCCTGGATCGGGCGCTGCCGCATTTGGGCGATGGTTTGAAGCCGGTGCAGCGGCGCATCGTCTATGCGATGAGCGAACTCGGGCTCGCGGCCGGCGCCAAGCACAAGAAATCCGCGCGCACCGTCGGCGACGTGATCGGCAAGTTCCATCCGCACGGCGACTCGGCCTGCTACGAGGCCATGGTGCACATGGCGCAGGATTTTGCCTATCGGTACCCGATTATCGACGGCCAGGGCAACTGGGGTTCGACCGACGATCCGAAATCGTTTGCCGCCATGCGCTACACCGAATCGCGGCTCACGCGCTATGCCGATCTGCTGCTGCAGGAACTGGGCGCCGATACGGTGGACTGGGCGCCGAATTTCGACGGCTCGCTCGAAGAACCCACGATGCTGCCGGCGCGCGTGCCGAATTTGCTGCTCAACGGCGGATCGGGCATCGCGGTGGGCATGGCCACGGACATTCCGCCGCATAACTTGCGCGAAGTGGTGAACGCCTGCGTGGCGCTGTTGGATGATGCGGAATTGAGCACGCGCAAGATCATGGCGCACATCAAGGGACCGGATCTGCCGACCGGCGCGGAAATCGTCTCGCCGCGCGATGAGCTGGTGCAGATGTACAACAGCGGCTCCGGCAGCTTCAAGGCGCGCGCCACTTATGAAATCGAGGACGGCGAGATCGTGATCGATGCGCTGCCGTTTCAGGTTTCCGGCGCCAAGGTCCTCGAGCAGATTGCCGCACAAATGCAGCAGAAGAAGCTGCCGATGGTCGATGATCTGCGCGACGAATCGGATCACGAGAACCCGACGCGCCTGGTGCTGGTGCCGAAATCCAATCGCGTCGACATTCCCGCGCTGATGGCGCATTTGTTCGCGACCACGGATCTTGAGCGCAATTACCGCGTGAACCTCAACGTCATCGCGCTTGACGGGCGTCCGCGCGTCATGGGCCTGAAGGAATTGTTGCTGGAGTGGCTCGCGTTTCGCAAGTCAACGGTCACTCGCCGCCTAAATCATCGTCTGGCGAAGCTCAATGCGCGCCTGCACATCCTCGACGGCATGTTGATTGCGTTCTTGAACCTCGATGAGGTCATCCGCATCGTGCGCACGGAGGATGAACCCAAGCCCAAGCTGATCAAGCGCTTCAAGCTCTCCGACGAACAGGCCGAGGCCATCCTCGAGACCAAGCTGCGCCATCTTGCGCGTCTCGAGGAAATGAAAATCCGCGACGAACAGAAGAAGCTCGGGGAAGAGCGCGATGAGATCGAAAAGATCCTCAAGAGCAAGGCGCGGCTCACCAAGCTGGTCCGCGAGGAGCTGATCAGCGACGCGGAGGAGTTCGGCGATGAGCGGCGCACACGCTTGGTGGAGCGCGAGGCCGCGCAAGCCATTGCCGAGACGGAATTGCTGACCAGCGAGCCGACCACGGTGATCTTGTCACGCTTGGGTTGGGTGCGCGCCGCCAAGGGACACGACATCGACGTGCGGGCGCTGAGCTACAAGGGCGGCGATGAATACCAGGCGTCCGCGAAGGGTCGAAATTTGCAGCAGGCGGTGTTCATCGATTCGACCGGCCGTGCCTACAGCCTGGATGCACATCAGCTGCCCGCCGCGCGCGGTTACGGCGAACCGCTCTCCGGCAGCGTCGATCCGCCCGACGGCGCCACCTTTGCGGCGGTCCTGATCGGCGAACCGGACGATCTATGGCTTCTGGCAAGCGATGCCGGCTACGGATTTGCCGTGCGCCTGCGCGAAATCTACGCGCGCAACAAGAAGGGCAAGTCGGTGCTCAAGGTGCCGGAGAACGCGCTGGTGCTGCCCGCGCAGCCGTTGGGTAACCGGGAAGCACTGGCGATTTTCGCCAACAACGACGGCGAGGTGCTCGCCTTGCCGGTGAATCAAATCGAAGAAATGACGGCCGGCAAGGGTCAAAATCTATTCGGCATTCCGGGCAAAAAATCCGCCGAGCGCAAAGAATATCTGGTGGCGATGGCGGTGGTTGCGCCCGGCGATGTCTTGACGATTTTCAGCGGCAATAGCGCGCCGATGAAGCTCAAATTCGAGGAACTCAAGCAGTTCCAGGACAAGAAGGGCCAGCGCCGGCAGAGATTCTCGCGCGCTTACAAGCAGATCGATCGGCTGGAAGTCGCGCCGGGCTAATCCCGCCCCAGACCGCAGGCTTGGGCTAGCGCTCGCCCGACATGGTTACATCCTCGGGCGCATTCACGAAGTACCCTTGAATGAACTCGATGCCAAGCTGCCACAACACCGCCATGGTGTTGGCGTCTTCGACGCGCTCGGCGACGGTTTCGATGCCGCGGCGTTTCGCAGCTTCGACCAGACCCTTGACGCGCTGCTGCTGGATCTGATTCGTCGACAGTCCCTGCATCAGCGAGCCGTCCACCTTGATGAAATTCATTTCGATGTCGGCGAGCAGCTTGAGAGGATCGCGGCCGGTACCGAAATGCTCCAATGCGAAGCGAAAGCCGAGCTTGCGCAGCTGCTCCGCGAGCTCCTTGGTCTGCCGCACATATTGATTCGCGTATTCCTCGGTCACCTGCATGCACAGGCGTTTGGGCTCGAATTTCAGGGATTTCAGCTGCGTTTCCACCCAGGGCAGCAAGCTCTTGTCGAGCAGCGTGTCCTTCGACAGGCGCACGAAAATACAGGCGGCCTTGCGGTTGGCGGCGAATGACATCGACGCACCGATCACCCAACGATCGATGTTCTTCATCAGGTCGTTGCGTTCGGCTGCCGCGATGAACTCGGCCGGCAGCACTTCATTGCCCTGTTCGTCGAGCATGCGCACCAGCACGTCGAACATGCCCTTGTCTTCGCCCAACAGGCTCGCGATCGGCAGCTGCACCAGACGGAATCGATTCTCCATCAGGGCGCTCTTGATGTGCTTCACCCATATTTTGTCGTAAGCCTGCACCCGTGTGTCGGTGTCGGCTTTGTCCACCATGTACATTTGATTGCCGCCGAGTTCGCGCCCGCGGCGCGTGGCGCTCACCGCATCGGCAATGGCGGCAGCCACGTCGGGATTGGCGGCGGGCAGCAGCCCCAAGCCCACGGTGATGGTGGCCGACAAGGTTTTGTCCTCGCTGACGAAGACATGTTCATTGACGCGCTTGACGACGTTCTCGGCCCAGGTCTCGACATCCTTGGCGGTACCGCGCTCCAGCATGACCAAGAAGCCGTTGCCGCCGAATCGGCCGCATACATCGGTGTTCGCGAGTTGCGAGCGCAGCAGCTCGGCGAGCTGCGCCATGAAATCCTCGCTGGCGAGCACACCGATGGCGTGCTGAATATCGATGAAGCGATCCGGCTTCAGGTGGGCAAACAGGCGCACGCCGCCCTTCATGCTCTGCATCACGCGCTCGCGCACGGCGGTTATGAGATAGCGCTGCTGCAGAAACTGCGTGGTGGCGTCGTTCTGCACCGCGTCGGCAAGCTGCACTTCCAGATCGCGATCCTGCTTGCGCACCGCCGATATCGCGATGCGGACCGCGGGTTCGTTTTCGAAGTCGGCGCGCGTCAGCGTCAATTCGAGCGGCAAGGTCGATCCGTCCGTCAACAGCGCCTGCACCTTCAGGGTGTGGCCGCTCCACTTGCCCTGCAGGCAGGCGACCAGCGCACCCTTCAGCGCCGGGTGTGTTTCCTGCTCGAATAAATCCATCAGCGGCGTGCCGGTCAACGCGTCGTTTTCGGAGTAGCCGAATAGTTCCAGCCAGGCGCGATTGGCGTCGACGATGATGCCTTCCTGCACGTGCGTGATGGCGTCGGCCGAGCCCTCGAGAAAATTCTGCAGCTGTTCGCGATACTCGCGCGCCGATGACAGCGTCGTCGACAGCGCTCGCTCCAAACGGAATGCGCGCAGTTCCCGACTGACGACCGCCTGCAAGCGGCTGCGATTCCCCAGAGTCACCACGTCCTGGCAGCCCAGGCGCATCGCCTCGGCAATCGCCGCTTCATCGACGTTGTCGCGCGCGATCAGCACCGGCATCTCAGGCGCATTCTGCTGCTTGACCTTCATGACGGAGGCGAGATCGATGCCCAGCTCGTCGATGAACGCGATCAACATCTCCGGATTGATCTGCGTCAACGCATCGCCTAGGTCCCGGGCATCGGGCAGCCAGGTGCAATGCACCGGATGGCCCGCCTTGCGCAGCGTGCTGTTGATCGCTTCGACGTGGTCCTGCGACCTCGTCATGACGATCATCGGAACGGCCCCCAGTTCAGTCACTTACGCTAAATCCTCGTTTTACAGTCGCAAAGTGTAACACCGGGGTCAGGGTGTTTCTGGGACAGGCGTCAACACTGGCCACGGGCGGCGGGTTGCGGCTATGATACGCGCCCTTCAACTCGAGGCCTGCGATGGCTAATTACAGCACGAACGAATTCAAGTCAGGCCTCAAGATTCTCATCGACGGCGATCCTTATGCCATTGTCGAGAACGAGATGGTCAAGCCGGGCAAAGGGCAGGCGTTCAATAGAGTCCGGGTTCGCAACCTGAAGACGGGCCGCACCATCGAACGTACGTGGAAGTCCGGAGACACGGTGGAGGCTGCCGACGTGGTCGACACCGACATGCAGTATCTGTATAGCGACGGCGACTTCTTTCACTTCATGGTGCCCGATACCTTCGAGCAGCTCACCGCCTCCAAACAGGCGGTCGGGGAGGGCGCCCAGTGGCTCAAGGACGGCACGATTTGCGTGGTCACGCTGTGGAACGGCGTGCCGCTGCAGGTCACACCGCCCGCGCATATGGAGCTCAAGGTCATCGAGACCGACCCGGGTGTGCGTGGCGATACGGCGACCGGAGGCTCGAAGCCGGCGAAGCTGGAAACCGGCGCCATGGTGCGGGTGCCGCTGTTCATCAACGAAGGCGAAATACTGCGCATCGATACGCGCACCGGCGAGTACTTGTCGCGCGGCAAGGGCTAGCGCCCGACCCCGCGGCGACGGTCATGCATTGTCGATGGTGAATGCCATGGCATCCGCCAGTCGATCCGCTCCCAACGCAATCGCCACCAGACGGTCAAATCCGAGCGCGACTCCCGCGCAATCCGGCATTCCTGCCTCGAGCGCCGCCAAGAAGTTCTCATCCAGCGGCGACTGAACCTGTCCGCGGGCATGGCGTACGGCCAAGTCCCGATCGAAGCGCGCGCGCTGCTCCTGTGGCGCCGCCAGCTCATGAAATCCGTTGGCGAGTTCCAGACCGTCCAGGTAAAGCTCGAAGCGCGCCGCCACCGCGGCGCGCCCGGATGCAGGCGGCCGCAAACGCGCCAGAGCGGCCTGCGAAGCGGGATAGTCGCAGATGAAACACGGGCCCTCGCTTCCTAAGCGCGGCCCTACGATGAGGCCCATCAGAAGATCGAGCTTGGCATCGCGGTCGAGTTCGGCATCGCAATCGATCCCATGGCGCAGCGCCGCCTGGCGCAGTTCATGGTCGCTCGAGCTCGAACGCATCCACACCGGCATGACGCTGCAAGGCGGCCGAATAGCTCAAGCGTTCGGCCCGGCCCAAGACTTCGGGCCGGCGCGAGCAGCGCGCGACCAACGTCTCGACCTCGTCCATCAGGGCCGCATCGTCTACACCCAAGCGATACCACTCGATCATGGTGAATTCGGGGTTGTGCCAGCGGCCGCGCTCGGCGTCGCGAAACACCTTGCAGATTTGGTAGATGTCGCCGCTGCCCGCCGCCAACAGCCGCTTCATTGCATATTCAGGCGACGGACACAGAAACTTGAGTCCCGGCAGACCGGCCATCTGGGTCGCCAACGATTCGATCTGTGGGTCGCTGACGGCGGCGGCGCTTAAGATCGGCGTCTCCACTTCCAGCACGCCGCGGTCGCTGAAGAACGCGCGAGCTTTTTGCAGCATGGCGGCGCGCCGCGCCAAGGCCGCAGGCGTCGCTGTCGGCCGCCAGCTCATTCGAGAGTGCCCAAGGATTGGCCCAGCCGACCAGTCGCCCCCGCGCTGCAGGCCGCATGCCAGCGAGCGCGATCGCTTTGGAACAACAAGATCACGGTCGAGCCCATGTTGAAGCGGCCGAGCTCCGCACCCTTTTCCAGCGCGATTTGCTGCGGCGGCAGCACCGTGGTCACGCGCTTCGCGGCGCGGCGTGATGTCGCCGCTCCATACCGTGGCGATGCTGCCGACATTCAGGGCTCCGACCAAGATCAAGGCGAATTCGCCGAACGCCGTGTCGAACAAGGTCAAAACGCGTTCGTTGCGCGCGAACAGCTCGCGGCACATGCGATGCAGTCACGGCATTGACGCTGAACAGGCGGCCCGGAACATAAACGGTCTCCTTGAGCTGCCCGCGCAGCGGCATGTGCACGCGGTGGTAATTGAATGGCGCGAGATAAATGGTCGCAAACGAGCCGCCTTCGAAGCGGCTCGCCCAAGGCTCGCGCGGCCAGCAATTCGCCGAGGGTATAACCTTCGGCCTTTGGCCTGCAGCAGGGTATCGCCGTCGATGCTGCCCACCTCGCTGATCGACGCCGTCGACCGGAGCAGGCGATGGCATGCAGGTCCGGTGCGATGGCGCGCGCATCAGCCTTGAGCGCCCGGGTAAAGAACTCATTGAAGCTGCCGTAGCGAAGCGGGTCGGACTCTGCCGGCTTCGGTCATGTCGACCGTGTAGAGCTTGAGAAAGCCGCGCATCAGCCAATTCTTGAACCAGCGAGAGCGCACTCGAGTGGCGCGCAGCACCAAGCGCGACAGCGCATGCTGCGGCAGCAGGTATTGCAGCCACACGAACAGCCGGCCGAAGCTCATGCGCGGCCGGTCACGATGCGCCGCAAATCGCTCTGCAATGCACTGACCGTGAATGGCCCGCTCAGGACCGCGACCCGACGGCCCGCAGGGTCGAGGACGAAAATCGCACTCGAATGATCAACGTGTAGTTGCCGTTCGCTGCGGGCTGGATGCATCACCGCGACGCCCCATTTTTTGGCGATGGCTTCGATGGCCGGCTGATCGACCGCGGTGAGGCCGATGAATTCCGGATCGAAGTAGGGCACGATACTTGGCCAATTGCGCCGGGGTGTCACGCTTGGCGTCGACCGACACGAAGATCACCTGCGGAAGCGCGGCGTGATCGCGCGCGCAGCCGCTTCTGCAGCGCCGCCAGAGTGGTCAGCGTGGTCGGACAATAATCCGGACAATTGGTATAGCCGAAGAACAGCAAGGACCAATGGCCGCGCAGATTCGCCGGCCCAAAGCTGCGGCCCTGGCTGTCGATCAAGCTAAAATCCGGCAGCGCCCGGCTGGGCGTGAGTAAAGTGCCGGTAGCCAGTTCCATCGCCGGCTGCGGCTGCGGCGATAACAGCGCAGCGGCTATCCCGCCGGCGGCGACAATGCCGACGAACGCCAAGGACAATATTTTCGATCGAACCGTCATGCCGCCGATTATCCCACACAGCAGTCAAAGCCGTCGCGCTCGCGCCGGCAGCGTCGGCGCCGCCATCGAGCGCATTGCGCGCGCGCGCTGCGCGCTGCGCGAGTCATTTCGGTCATGGCACGGACAACGCGCGCGACGAAGCCGCTGAGCTGGTGTTCTTCGTCGCCGGGCTCGCCCATGAACTCGGCGCCGGCGCTTACGACCATGCGCTCAGCACAAGCGCAGCAGAAGCGCGATCGACGAACTTTTGCGCCGCCGCATCGGCGAGCGCATACCGCTTGCGTATCTTACCCATCGCGCCTTCTTCGCAGGCCTTCCGCTGTATGTGGATGAGCGCGTGCTGGTGCCGCGCTCGCCGATTGCAGAACTCATGCTGCAGCAATTCAAGCCCTGGATCAGGCCTGCGCGCGTACGCCGAATCCTGGATATCGGCACCGGTTCCGGTGCGATCGCGCTGGCCTGCGCGCGGGCCTTCCCGCGCGCGCAAGTGGATGCCGTCGATATCTCCGCGGCCGCATTGCAGGTCTGCCGGCGCAACGTGCGCACGCTTAAACCTCAAAAGGCGCGTCCATGTGCTGCTGTCCGACCATTTCGCCGCCGTTAAGGGCCGTCGTTACGATATCATCGTCAGCAATCCGCCCTATGTGGGGCGCGCGGAAATGCGCACGTTGCCGCGCGAATACAGGCACGAGCCGCGGCGGGGTCTGGCTTCGGGTGCTGATGGCCTGGACTCGGTGCGGGCCATATTGGCGGCAGCGCGGCCGCATCTTAAGGATGACGGCATCTTGGTCGTGGAAGTCGGCAACACCGAGCGCGCGCTGCTCCGCGCCTATCCGCAGCTGCCGTTTGTTTGGCCGGAGATTGTCGATGGGCGGCGCGGGCGTATTCTTGCTGAATGCAGAGGTTCTGGACGCGGCGGACAGGAGCACTATAGGCGTGGCGGGAAATACCTTCGGTCGGATTTTCACGGTGACCAGTTTCGGCGAAAGTCATGGCCCGGCGCTCGGCTGCGTGGTGGACGGCTGTCCGCCGGGACTCGAACTCTGCGAAGCGGATTTGCAAGTCGATGTCGATCGCCGCCGGCCGGGAACCTCGCAATTCACCAGCCAGCGCCACGAGCCCGATACGGTGCGCATCCTGTCCGGGCGTATTCGAGGGCAAGACCACCGGCACGCCGATCGGCATTGCTGGTCGCAAACGAAGATCAGCGCTCGCGCGACTACGAGAAGATCAAGGACCGCTTTCGCCCCGGACATGCCGACTACACCTATCAACAGAAATACGGCTTTCGCGACTATCGCGGCGGCGGCCGCTCCTCGGCGCGCGAGACCGTGGTGCGTGTGGCGGCCGGCGCCATCGCACGCAAGTTTCTGCGCGAACGGCTGCAGATCGTCATTCACGGCTATTTGGCGCAGATGGGCCCGATCGTGCTGCAGCCAGTGAATCCGCAGGCCGCTTACGACAATCCGTTTTTCTGTCCGGATCCTGCGCGAGTTAAGGAACTCGAGGATTTCATCTGGCGTCATGCGCGAAGCCGGCGATTCCATCGGCGCACGCGTGACCGTGATCGCCAAGGGCGTGCCCCCGGGCTGGGGCGAGCCGGTGTTCGAACGACTGGATGCCGACTTGGCGAGCGCCATGATGGGCATCAATGCCGTGAAAGGCGTGGAGATCGGCGCCGGATTCAAGGCGGTGGAACAGCGCGGCTCCGAGCATCGCGACGAAATGACGCCGCAGGGGTTCAAGAGCAATCATGCGGGCGGCGTGCTCGGCGGTATTTCTTCGGGCCAGGACATCGTCGTGAGTCTTGCGCTTGAAGCCAACCTCCAGCATCACGCTGCCGGGTCAGACCATCGACATTCACGGCGCACCTGTGGAGATCGTCAACCACCGGGCGCCACGATCCGTGCGTCGGCTTTCGCGCAACGCCCATTGCCGAGGCGATGTTGGCGCTGGTGCTTGATGGATCACTATCTGCGCTTTCGCGCGCAGTGCGCCGACGTGGTCCTAACCACGCCGGTCATCACGCATCGATGATGAACCGCAGCGCCACGCCGCGCATTGCAGTGGTCGGCGTATCGAGCACTGATCGGCGAGGCCGTGATCGACGAGCTGCGCGCCCGCAAGATGCCGTTTGCCGAATTGCATGCGCTCGATGATGAGCGCCATGTCGGGGCGCGGCTCGCGCGATGAGGAGAGCCGGCTGCCGGTCGGCGACGTCGCTGCCTTTGATTTCTCGCGGGTGGATCTGGTCTTCTTCTGCGGGCGCGCGGCGCTCTCCGAGCGTTATGCCGCGGAGGCGGCAGCGCATGCCTGGGTCATCGACGGGTCCGCGGCGTTTCGCGCACGTGCGGACGTGCCGCTAGTAGCCGCGGATGTCAATCCTGCCGGCGCTCGACGCGGTCGGTGCGCGCGGGCTGATCGCGCTGCCGGGAAGCGCCAGCGTGGCGCTTGCGACGGCGCTCGCGCCGCTGCATGCGCTAGCCGGCCTGACTCGCGTCGAGGTGGCGACCTATCAGGCGGTATCGGGCAGCGGCCGCGGCGCCATGGACGAACTCGCCGGCGAGACCGTTGCCATGTTGAGCGGCAAGCAAGCGAAGGGGCGCGCCTTTGGCCGACAGATTGCCTTCAATGTGATTCCCGAGGTGGATGCACTGGAGGCTGACGGTGTATCGCGCGAGGAGCGGCGCCTGTGGGAGGAAACCCGGCGGGTGCTTGATTTGCCCGCGCTCGCCATCAATGCCACGGCGGTGCGGGTTCCGGTGTTCTTTGGCCATAGCTTGGCGATTCATGCCGCTTTCGAGCGCCGCTTGCGGCGTGGCGGACGCCATTGCGGTGCTGCAGCGCGGGAGCGGTTTGAGCGTGATCGATCCGGATTCGATCTGCGGAATTTCCGACGCCCGCCACACTGGCGATGGCGCCTGATCGGGTATATGTAGGCCGGTTACGGGCAGATTTGACTCGTGATCGGGGTCTAAATTTTTGGGTGGTGGCCGATAATGTTCGGAAATGTGCGGCGCATAACGCAGTTTCGGTGGCCCAGATTTTGGTAAATAGATCCCAGTAAGATATAGTTATTGGCTTATGTAAAAGGCAAGTGAGAATTCGCTTCCAAGCTCCTATAGCACAATGAACTTTGCCCGCTTGCCCACCAGAATTCTGGGAGTAGAAATGTTTGTGACCCTGCCTCGCCTGATGCTGATGGCGTGCCTGCTATCCCCGTCCTTGTCATGGGGCGTTGGGCCTGGGTGAGATTCACTTGAATTCGGCGCTTGAACGAGCCGATGAACGCCGAAATCGACTTGATTGCGGCCACGTCCCGACGAATTGGCGGCCTTGCAGGCTACCCTCGCCAACAAGGATTCCTTCACCCGCTATGGCATCGATCGTCCGCCCTTCCTGTCGACGCTGACATTCAAAGTGGGCAAGAGCAAGGACGGCCGCGATGTGCTGCTGGTGCGTTCCACCGACGCCATCCCCGAGCCCTTCGTGACATTTTTGGTTGAAGTGAATTGGGCTCGCGGCCGTCTCATGCGCGAATACACGCGTATTGCTCGACCCGCCGGTATATACGCCCGGCGAGACGGCCAGCAGCGCGGCGCCCGTGGCCGCGCCCGTGACTGCACCAGCGCCGGTCAGCCCGCCCGCGCCGGTACGCAAACCCGCCCCGGTCGCTGCGACTCCGCTTACCGAGCACGACGCACGCGAAGCCGACTGCAGTGCCGTTGCCGGGCACTTCGCCGCCGGCCTCGTCGCGGCCGCACCGTCGCGTGCAAGGCGCGGAGCGGCTCCGCGCGCCCGCTGCGGAGGCGACCGACGCCGAGCTCGGAGGCGCCGCTCCTGTCAGCTGGCGGCACGCTATCGCGTCGCTCAAGGGCGATACGCTGACCAAGATTGCGCACAGTTTGCGTGCCGAATCGCGGCGCGCGACATCGATCAAACCATGATCGCCATGTATCGCGCGAATCCCGATGCCTTCGGCGGCAACATCAATATTTTGCGCCGCGGCGCGGTGCTGCGCATTGCCGGGAGCCGATGAAGATTGCCGCACTGAATCAATCCGAAGCGATGAGCGAAGTTCATCGGCAGATGGATGCCTGGCGCGGCGGCAGCGCGGCGGCATCCAGCGGTCACCTGCGTCTGGTGACGCCGGGTGCCGGCGGCGGCACCACGCAATAGCGGCAGCGATCCGCTTCGAGCGCCGAAGCGCAGAGCGCTGCAAGGACGCGTCCAGGATCTGGAAGCGCAGCTCGCCGACGCGCATCGCCTGCTCGATCTCAAGAACAACGAACTCAGCGAACTGCAGCGCAAGCTCGGCGCGCCGACCACGCCGGCGCTCGACACCGCCGCCGGCGAAGACCGCGATCGCTCCCGCGCGACGCCCGCACCGCCGCCGGCGCCTGCTCGAATCCGGCAGCCGGCTGCGCCGCCCGCAGCGCCGGCCTGCGCCGACGCCGTCTGCCCGCCGCCGGCGGAGAACACCTCGGCGCCGACTCCGGTCGCCCGCGCCCGTGCCGGCACCGGTGCACGCGGCTCGCGAAGAAGCCGGCTCCCGCCGCGGAGTCGGGATCGCTGGATCGACTGGGTCGCCGCGAATTGGTGGGTGCCGCCGGGGTGATCATTGTCGCTGATCTTCCGGTCTGGCATTCGCGTCGCGGCGGCGCCGGCAGGCAAGCAGCGGCGGCGGCGGCGGGATTTCCCCGGGCTGGATTCGACCGACATTACCGAATTTCCGCGATCCGACTGCGAGAATCGCACCAGCCGCGGTGACGACGACTCATTTCGTCGTCGAAGAATCGGGCGAGCATCCGCATGCCGGATTTCAACGAGCCGGCCGAAGCATTCGGGCGATACCACCTCGGACCTCAAGGCGCCCGACGACACGATGTCGAGCGAGAGCGCCGTCAACCTCGATCAGGGCGATCCCCTGGCCGAGGCCGATTTCCACATGGCGTACGGTCTGTACGACCAAGCCGCCGACTTGGTGCGCATCGCGCTCGAGCGCGAACCGGATCGGCGCGATCTGCGCCTGAAGCTGTTGGAAATTTATTTCGTCTGGGGCAACAAGGATGCCTTCCTGCAAACGGCGAAGGGCCTGGAAGCGACCCGCGACCGCGCTCCCGCCGGCGAGTGGGACAAGATCGTCATCATGGGCAAGCAGATTTGCCCCGACGAGCCGCTGTTTGCCTCCAGCGCCGGCAGCGGCCGCGGCGCCGGTGCTCTGGTCGATCTGAATCTCGAGGGCGGCGAGAACCGCGTCGATATCGATCTGTTCGGCGATCCGGAAGGCGAGCGCAGCATTGATCACCCCATCGCCAAGGATATCGACGATACGGCGGCGACCGGCGAATCGCCCGGCTTGCATGCCGGCATCCGATCTCGACTTCACCTTGGACAGGCCGGAACGCGGCGCGGATGATTCGCCGACGCGCGAGATGCCGCCGCGCGATGAGCCGACGGTCGAATCCGAGCTGATGAATTTCTCCGACTCGCCCACTGCCGAGTCGCCGACGCATTGAAGTCCAACCGATGTGCGCGGCCGCATTTCGTCCAAGCTGGACGAGTCGAACAAAGCGGATCAAACCGCCGAGGTGTCGATCGACGATTTGGGCTTGGATCTCGATCATCTTGAAGCGAATCCTCGGCCGCTTCGGTCAGCATCCCGCGGCTCGAAGAGACCGATCATCCGTCCGACGCTCCCACCATGGTGGCGGGCCTCGATGAAAAGTCGCGGCGCATGATGGCGGAAGCGGAGAGCCGCGCGCGCGATAGAGATCTGACCGAACTCGAACGCGAATTGGAGGCCTCGTTCGTCGCCGATCTCGGCACGGACCACGAGGAGATCAAGACCGCCGTGTTGGGTCCGGAGTCGGCGCCCACGGTGCAGATGCCGCGCGCCAGCACTCAAGACGCAGCCGCGACACTTCGCGCTTCAAATCGCCCGAATATTCCGACGTCCAGGAACCCGACGCGGCCGACGTGGATTCCACCTCGAAGCTGCGCGGCATCAACGCCGACAGCATCGACTTGGATCTGGATCGGCTCGCCAATGCCTTGGGCACCGGCGACACCGTCGAGCAGCCGCGCGCCGAAGATGAAGTATTCTCGACCGAAGTGTTCGAAGCCAGCCAGCGCAACCGCCGCGTCGATCTTGACGTGGGCGAAGCGCTCAATGGTTCGGAGGCGCCGCCACCAACAAGCTTCAGGCCATATCTGCGACCTCGGCAACCGCACCACCAAGATCAAGACCGCAGGAGCTGGCGCTGCCGGAAATGGAGCCGGTGACCATGAGCGAAGTGGGCACCAAGCTGGATCTGGCGCGAGCCTACATGGACATGGGCGATCCGGAAGGCGCGCGCAGCATTCTCGAGGAAGTCGTCAGCGAAGGTTCTGCCAGTCAGAAACAGGAAGCGCAACGCCTGATCGAGACTCTGCCCGGCTAATCCGTGGATGAGCCCGGCCGCCGCGTCGCCGCCATCGTGGAGTATGACGGCACCGAGTACGCCGGCTGGCAGTCGCAAGCGCATTCACGCCTCGATCCAAGACGCGGTGCAGGCGGCGCTATCCTTCGTTGCCGGGCATGCCGTGGTCGCGATCTGCGCGGGCCGCACCGACAGCGGCGTGCATGCCATCGGCCAAGTCATTCATTTCGATACCCACGCTGCGCGCACCGCCCCGGGCCTGGGTTCTTGGCGCCAACACCAAGCTCGCGCCCGAGCATTGCCCTGCAATGGGCCGGCGAGGTGAGCATGGGGTTTCACGCGCGCCACAAGGCCATCTCGCCGCATCTATCGCTATGTCATCTTGAATCGCAGCGCGCGCTCGGCGCTGCAGCGCACGCGCGCCGCCTGGATCCATCGGCCGCTCGATGCAGAGGCCATGCATGCGGCCGCGCAGGCGCTGATCGGCGAGCACGATTTCTCGGCCTTTCGTTCGGTGGAGTGCCAATCGAAAACCCCGATCAGGCGCGTCGATGCCATCGAGGTGCGGCGCGAAGGCGATTTCGTGTGGCTGCAGATCACCGCCAACGCCTACCTGCACCACATGGTGCGCAACATCGTGGGCACGTTGCTCGAGGTGCAGCGGGAAGCGGATCCCACGGCCGCCATGGCGCGAGGTGCTGGCCGAGCGCCGATCGGCGCTACGCCGGCGCCACCGCGCCCGCTGAGGGCTTGTACCTGTGGCGGGTCGAGTATCCCCAAGGATTTCGCGATCCCAGCGCCTCACGGCCAAATTGGTTTAAACTGAACCGCTCTGATGTTACCGATAGGCCCCTAGGCATGTCCTGGTTTGAGCGAATCGTCCCGTCGCGCATCAAAACCGAGCGCCGCACGCGCTCGGTGCCCGAAGGCCTGTGGACCAAGTGTCCCGCCTGCGATGCCGTGCTGTACCGCGCCGAGATCGAGCGCAATCTGCATGTCTGCCCGAAGTGCAGCCACCACATGCGCATCAACGGCCGCGAGCGCCTCATGAAATTTCTCGACACCGGGTCGACCACTGAACTTGCCGCCAAGGTCGAGCCGGAGGATCCGCTCAAATTCAAGGATTCCAAGCGCTACAAGGACCGGCTGGTGCAGGCCCAGAAGCAGACCGGCGAGCGCGACGCGCTGATCGTCATGGCCGGAAAACTCGACGGGCCTCGATGTGGTCGCCTGCGCTTTCGAATTTCGCTTTCTGGGCGGTTCCATGGGTTCGGTGGTCGGCGAGAAATTCGTGCGTGCGGTCGAGCATTGCCTCGAACATCGCATGCCCTTGGTGTGTTTCTCGGCCAGCGGCGGCGCGCGCATGCAGGAGGCGCTGTATTCGCTGCTGCAAATGGCGAAAACCAGCGCCGCGCTCAAGCGTCTGTCCGAGGCGCGTCTGCCCTTCATTTCCGTCATGACCGATCCGACCACCGGCGGCGTGTCGGCGAGTCTTGCCATGCTGGGCGATATCAATATCGGCGAACCGAAAGCGCTGATCGGCTTCGCCGGTCCGCGCGTCATTCAGCAGACCGTGCGCGAAACCCTGCCGGAAGGATTCCAGCGCAGCGAGTTTCTGCTCGAGCATGGCGCGCTCGATATGATCGTCGACCGGCGCGAGCTGCGCGACCGCATCGGCGCCATGCTGCGATTGCTGACCGGCAAAGAACCCGCCGCAGCTTAAGGCTCTGACGAGCCCATGCGGAGTCTCGAGCAGTGGTTGGCCTACCAAGCGCAGGTGCACCCGCAAGCGATCGATCTGGGACTCGAGCGGCTGCGCGTGGTGCTCGAGCGATTGCAGTGGCGGCAGCCGCACGGTTCCGGTCATCACCGTCGCCGGCACCAACGGCAAGGGCTCGGTGAGCGCCTATTGCGCGGCCATCTTGAGCGCCGCGGGCTATCGGGTCGGCACCTTTACCTCACCGCATCTGCGCGACTACCGCGAGCGCATCCGCATCCATGATGCGCCTGGCGCAGCGCCGACGAACTGGTGGCCGCCTTCGAAAAAATCGAAGCCGCGCGCGGCGCGGTGGCGTTGACGTTTCTTCGAATTCAACGCGCTGGCGGCACTGCTGATGTTCGAGGCGGCGCAGCTCGACGCGTGGGTGCTCGAAATCGGCATGGGCGGGCGCTTGGATGCCGTCAATGTGGTCGATCCGGATGTCGCCGTGGTCGCCAGCATCGGTCTGGATCATCAGGAATACCTGGGCGATACGCTCGAGGCCATCGCGCGCGAGAAGGCCGGAATCTTTCGCACGGGCAGTACGGCGGTGATCGGCGGCCGCGAACCGTCCTTGGTTCTCGAAGAGCGTCGCGCGCAGCGCTCGGAGCGCCGCTGAAGCGCCTCGCCATCGAATACAACTATATTCTGGACGGTACGCGGCTGGCGCTACCGCGGCACGCGCTGGGACTTGCCGCAGCTGCCCGCGCCGGCGCTCAAGGGCGACATTCAATTCGCCAATGCGGCGACGGCCCTGGCCGCGCTCGAGGAAATCGTCGCCGCGGTTGAAGATACCCGCCGCCGCGGTGGCGCAGGGACTCAGCGAGGTGCGCTTGATCGGCGCGTTTCCAAGTGATCAGTCCGCGCGCCAGGCCTCGCCGACGTGGGTATTGGATGTCGCGCACAATCCCGACGCGGCGCGGGTGCTGGCGCGCAATCTGCGCAGCGCAGACCGATCTCGGGCAGGACGTATGGCGGTATGCGGAATTCTGGCGGACAAGGATGCGGCGGGCATTGCGGCGATCTTGCGCGACTGCATCGACGCGTGGTGGTGCGTGTCCATCGATGGCAGCGCGCGGCCGCAGCGGCGAGGCGTTGGCGCAGGCGGTGCGCAGCCGAGGTCGCGGGTGCCGGTCGATGCGGCGGACAGCGTCGCCGCCGCCTGCGCGGCGGCCGCTGGCGCTGCCAACGCCCGCGATCGAATCGTCGTGTTTGGATCGTTTCCACACGGTCGGTCCCGCGCTTGATTGGCTCGAAGCGCGCAGGATTGCTGCCGCCGGCGGCGCTTCCCGAATATACTGCGCCGCTGCGAGCAGTTTAACCTTAAGGCCGCTGCTAAATAATGGATCGTCGCGTCAAAGAACGTCTGGTCGGCGCATCGATCCTGGTCGCGCTCGTCGTGCTGGTCGTGCCCGAATTGTTGTCGGGCCCCAAACCGCGCCGCGCCGCCGCCGGCGCCGGCTGCAACGCGCCGGAACCGATCCGCAATGTCACCGTGGATCTGGCGACCAGCAAGGCGCCGGCGGCATCGCGAACGCGGAGCCGCCGCGTCGCCGCGCCGCCGCCGCACAGCCGGCGCCGCTTCCGGCGCGGACCAGCGGCCGTCCCGGCCGCCGGCGCGTCGGCAGCCGCCGCATCAGCGGCCGCCGCAGCCCAAAGCAGCGCAGCCCCGTCGCGCTGCAGCCTCAACCGCACGCCGCGCGCCGCGCCCGTTGAAACTGCCCGCGCCTTCCCCCATATCAGCAGGACACGGCTCTGGGCCGCTGCAGCTTGGGCAGTTTTGCCAGTCGCGCCAACGCCGATAACTTGATGCGCCAGCTCAAGGCACAGGGATTTGCGGTTTATGTGTCGCCGAGCGGTTCGGGAGCAGCGCCTGCGATATCGCGTGCGCATCGGACCTCTGGCGGATCGCGAAGCAGCCGAGCGGAAGGCGGCAAAGCTCAAATCGCTGGGGCATGTCTCAAGCCATCGTGGCCCCGGCGGCTCATGATTTCGCACTTTGTCGGATCGTTTCACAACGGCGCCGGCGAGGCTCCGGTAGAATGTGCGTTGTGCGATTGCGCGGACCCGGTGTCGACTGAGCAGGTGGCAGATTGGCCGATGTCTTCATTCTATTGATTGTGTTGGGATCGACCTTGATCGGCGTGCTGCGCGGCTTCGTTCGAGAGGCGGTTTCGGTGGCCTTTTGGATCCTCGCCATTTGGGCCGCCTGGAAGTTCGGCCCCTCGGTCGAGCCGCATCTGGGCGGTCTTGCTGGCGGATCCGAACGTGGCGCCATGGGTCGGGCGGCTGGTGATCTTGGTGCTGGTCCTGTCTGTTCGGCTGGGTAGTGGGCATGCTCCTTGAGCTACTTCACTCGCAGCCTGGGGCTGGGCCCCATGGATCGGGTGCTTGGGACTGCTCTTCGGCATCGTGCGCGGCATGGTGCTGGTGGGTTTGCTGATCATCGGCGGCGAGTTGCTGCATATGAATAACGAAGAGTGGTGGGGCCGGTCGAAGCTGGTTCCTTACGGTGAGACCGTCGGCGATTGGCTGCGGGCCATGGTCGGCGAGAAAGGCGAGCCTTGGGCAAAGCTCGAGCGCTTGACCGGAGTGAAAGTCAGACCCAAGTAGCGGAGGTCGACGCATGTGCGGAATCGTCGGAATGGTCGGCACCAGCGCAGTCAATCAACGCATCTATGATGCGCTGACGGTGCTGCAGCATCGCGGTCAGGATGCCGCCGGCATCATGACCGCGCGAGGACGGCGAACTGTTCATGCGCAAGGATTCGGGGTTGGTGCGCGATGTGTTTCAGCAGAAGCACATGCTGAAGCTCAAGGGCAACGTCGGCATCGGCCACGTGCGCTATCCCACGGCCGGGTGCGACAGCGCGCACGACGCACAACCCTTCTACGTCAATTCGCCCTACGGCATTTGCCTGGGCCACAACGGCAATCTGACCAATGCGCGCGAGCTCACCGAAGTCCTGGTGCGCGAAGATCGCCGGCACCTGAACACCGGCTCCGATTCGGAAGTGCTGCTCAATGTCCTGGCCTCGGAACTGCGAGCGCGTCGGTACGCCGCGGGTCACGCCGGCGGATATTTTCGCCGCGGCCAACGCCGTGTATCGGCGCTGCCGGGGCGGCTATGCGGTGACCGCGATGGTGATCGGCCATGGCATTTTGGGATTTCGCGATCCGAACGGCATTCGCCCGCTGGTGATCGGCAAACGCGATACCAAGAAAGGCACCGAATGGATGCTGGCGTCCGAAAGTGTGGCGCTCGATATGCTGGGTTTCGACATGGTGCGCGATGTGGCGCCGGGCGAGGCGGTGTTCATCGACGAGCAGGGCCGCTTCTACGCGCAGCAATGCGTGGCGATGGCGCGACACACGCCGTGCATTTTCGAGTATGTGTATTTCGCCCGGCCGGATTCGATCATCGACAATATCTCGGTGTACAAGGCGCGGTTGCGCATGGGCGAGCGGCTGGCCGAGAAGATCAAGCGCGAACGGCCCGAGCATGGCATCGATGTGGTCATTCCGATCCCTGACACCAGCCGCACCAGCGCCGTGCAGGTCGCGCAATTGCTCGGCGTCAAGTATCGCGAGGGGTTCATCAAGAATCGCTACATCGGCCGCACCTTCATCATGCCGGGCCAGGAACAGCGCGCCAAGTCGGTGCGCAGCAAATTGAATGCCATCGATCTGGAGTTCCGCGGCAAGAACGTGCTGCTGGTCGATGACTCGATCGTGCGCGGCACCACGTCCGCGCAGATCATCGACATGGCGCGCGAAGCGGGCGCCAAGAAAGTGTTTTTCGCCTCCGCGGCGCCTCCGGTCCGCTATCCGAACGTCTACGGCATCGACATGCCGGATGCATCCGAGCTGGTGGCGGCCGGTCATACCGACGAAGAAGTGCGCGACATCATCGGCGCCGACTGGCTCATGTACCAGGACCTGGAGGATCTGGAGCATGCGGTTCGCCACGACAATGCCAAGATCGAGGATTTCGATACCTCGTGCTTCTCGGGAGAGTACGTCACCGGGGATGTGACGCCGGAGTATCTGGAGCGCCTGCAGGGAGAGCGCTCCGACGAAGCCAAGCAGCAGCGTCGAGAAGGCGCCGGTCGTGGACTCAAATCCGTTCCGTATTCCGTAAACCGTATAAGCGCGAGCGGCGCCGGTGTCGAGGCGGCGTCAATTTGATGCGCCTATTGGTGATCGCCAGCGCGCCCCGACTATCGACTGCTTGTCAGAAAGCATGTTGAAATCGAATGGCCGGACACCGCCGTCGTCGAGCATGCTCTTGGGCAATTGACCCCGCCCTCGATCAGCAATTTTGCCGCGGCCGGCTTCGATGCGGTCATCATCGTCGGCGGCGCCGCCGACCGCGGCGGCCGCAAACTTTGCGGCTTGGACAGGCAGGCCAAGCGTGAGTTCGCGCCGATCGTGCTGCTGCTGCTCGAGGATGCCCCGAATCCTCACCCCGCGCCGGCTCCGCGGATTGCACCGGCTCTACGGCCGCAAGCTCGATCGCGATCGGCTGATCAAGATTGATCATGACCGCCTCCGGCGAACACCGCCAGGCGCTCGCGCATGCTGCGCGCCAGTCCGGACTTCGAGAATCGCTATCGCTTCGGCATCGGTGATAATCCGCGGCCATCGCTGCATCCGGCAAGTCGGCAGCGGCGGCATGTGCAAGATCTATCTTGCCGAGAGCGAACGCGCCGGGACGCTGGTGGTGCTCAAAGTATTCAACCAGGTGCCGGACGTTTCCGAGCGCTTCGTCAGCTTCGATCGATTCCTGCAGGAATACGAAATCGTCGCCGGCCTGAAGCACAAGAACATCGTGCGCATCTACGATCTCGGCGTCGCCGACGATCATGCCTACATCGCGATGGAGCACTTTCCCGGCGGGCGACTTGCGCCAGCGCATGAAGGCAGCCGCTGATGCCGGCAACGGCGCTCAGGATTCTGCGAACAAATCGCCAGCGCGCTTGAAGCCATTCATTCGGTAGGCGTGCTGCATCGGGATCTGAAGCCGGCCAATGTGATGCTGCGCGCCGACGGTTCAGCTGTGCCTGATCGACTTCGGATTGGCCAAAGCCAACGAGACTGAAGCGTCGCTGACCGGCACGCGCGAGATTTTCGGCACCCCCTACTACATGAGTCCGGAGCAGGGCCACGCGGAGATCATCGATGCGCGCAGCGATCTGTACAGCCTGGGGGTGGTGTTCTACGAAATGCTGATCGGGCGCAAACCCTACACCGGCGCGACCGCGATGGAAGTGATCTACAAGCACAAGCGCGCGGATCTACCGGAAATCGCACCGCAGTTTGCAAAGTACGAAGCGCGTGCTGCGCCGCCTGCTGGCCAAGGCTCCGGGCGATCCGCTTTCAATCCGCCGGCGAGTTGCTGACCGCCATCTCGGCGCTGAAAAACTCCGGCATGAGCCCGGCCGTCGCGGCGTTCGCGCACCCGTTGCTGCGCGCGCCGACGCCTGCGAGTTGGGTTGGCAGGCGCCTGCGCGCTGCCCGATGTGCTGCTGATCGATCACGCGAATTGCGAAAAGAAGGCCGCATCGACGGCCCTCGCATTGATGTTCGCCTATGCGGAAGATCTGGAGCTGACCGATAAGATGTCGCGGCTGGCGCGCGAAGAGCTGCGCCACTACGAGCAGGTCGCCAAGCTCATCCGCAGCATGAAAATCGTGCCGCAGCGCCTGGCGCCGGGTCGATATGCCGAGCGCACTGCGACGCCTGGTCGCGAGGAGCGAACCGCAGCGCGAAGTCGACCTGATGATCTGCGGCGCCTTCATCGAAGCGCGCTCCTGCGAGCGTTTTGCGCTGTTGGGCGATGCCATCGGCGCTCCGTTGCGCGAACTATTCCGCGGCCTGCATGAAGCCGAAGCGCGGCACTACCAGGTCTACTTGGACTTGGCGGGCAGAGCAGCGCCTGCGCGCGGCGCTGGACTTGCAGCGGCGAATCGCGGAATTTGCCGCATCTCGAGGCGGAGCTGATCACCAGCGCTGATCCGTTGTTTCGCTTTCATTCGGGGCCGCCCGTGAACGCGGCCGCGCCTACGAGCGTGGCACCACCGGCTTGAGCGCCCGGCGTGCTGTTTTCAGCGCGCCAGCGAACGCAGCTCGGGCCCGTTATGGTCCCAGCGCAGCACGCTGCCTTGATCGTACCAATCGCCCAGCACGATGCGCGTGCGGGGCCTCCCGTCCACTTCAATGGCGTGAATGGCCGGCCGATGCGTATGTCCGTGCAGCAGAGTCGCGGTTCCGGCGGCGCGCAGCGCCACCGCAACGCTGTCGGCATTGACGTCCGTGATGGCATTTTCCATCGCGGCGGTATGCGCCTGACTGCCGGCGCGGGCGCGCCCGCGAGCGCGCGGCGCGACTCGATCGACAGCGCCAGGAATTGCCGCTGCCAGTCGGCGTCTCGCACCGTGGCGCGCAAACGCTGGTAGGCGTGATCGTCGGTGCATAGCGCATCGCCGTGCATGACCAACACCGGTTCGCCGTACAAGGTGATGATCAAGGGATCGGGCAGCAAACTGCGCGCCGCTCATTTCGGCAGAACTCTGCCGCGACAGCAGAAAATCGCGATTGCCGTGCATGACGAAGCAGGGCACGCCGCTTGCGGTGAGCGTCATGCAATCCGGCGATGGCCGCCGGACTGCGCGGCGTCCGGCGCATCATCGCCGATCCAGGATTCGAACAGATCGCCCGAGGATGTACAAGGCCGCGGCGTCCTTTGCCTCGGTCTTGCAGAAACCTCAAGAATTGTTCGGTGATCGCCGGTCGAGCTCGCGTCGATGTGCAAATCCGAGATGAAGAGCGTGGTCACTCGGATAGGTCAGCGGGCTTGGAGCGGCGCCGGCGGACGCGCTCGATTCTTCAGGATGATGACCGGCTTCAGCGGCGTTTCCTCCTTGAAGGCGCCGTGCGATCCCGTCGCAACATCGCCGATCCGATCGACCACGTCCATGCCCTGATCACGCGGCCGAACACCGCATAGCCCCAGCGTGTCTGATTGGGATCGAGCGCTGCGTTGTCACCGAGATTCGACGTAGAACTGCGAATCGCCGCCGTGCGGATCGGTGGTGCGCGCCATACCCACGGTGCCGCGCACATTGCTCAGTCCATTGCCGGATTCGTTGACCACTTTAGTCGGGCGCGGGCTTGGCGTTGTAGTCGGCATCGAAGCCGCCGCCTTGAATGACGAAGCTTGGCGACGACGCGATGAAAAATAGTGTTGGTGTAGTGACCCTGGATCGACGTAGTGCAAAAAATTGCGCGACCGTCAGCGGCGCGCGTTCCGCGTTCAATTCGATGGTGAAATTGCCCATCGATGTGAACACCTGCACCTGCGGCGAAGCAGGCGTGACCGCGGCTGCAGGCGCAGGCGCAGGCTTCGGATCGGGCGCCGTTTCGGCGGCAAAATCGAGGCTGAGGCAGACATGCCGACATCAAACCGCAGGATCAGTAATAATTGTTTCATACTGCGTGATTCTACTCGAATAGGTACAATCTTGAGATATGTCCGCAATCAACGAGTCGCCGGTCATCACGCGGTTTGCGCCCAGTCCCACGGGTTCCTTGCACCTGGGCAATGCGCGGACGGCTTTTTTCAGCCATCTTTGGGCCCGCAAAAGCGGCGGACAGCTTCATTTTGCGCATCGAGGACACCGACGTCGAGCGCAGCCAGCTGCGCTTTCGCGACGAGCTCATGGCCGATATGCGCTGGCTGGGACTGGACTGGGATGAGGGGCCGGATGTCGGCGGGCCCTCGGCGCCGTATTCGCCAGGCGCAGCGCGGCGAATTTTATCGAGCAGCTGTACGCGCAATTGGAGGCGCACGGACAAGCCTATCCGTGCTACTGCACGCCGCAGGATCTGGAGCTGTCGCGAAAGCTGCAGCGCATGTCGGGCAAGCCGCCGCGCTATGCCGGAACCTGCCGGGGACTGACGGCGGCGCAGCGCGCCGAGCGGGAGGCGCGCGGCCTGAAGCCGACGCTGCGGTTTGCCGTGCCGGCGACGAAAATCATCGAATTCACCGACGCGGTACACGGGCCGCAGCGATTTGCGCGCAACGACATCGGCGACTTCATCATTCGCCGCGAAGACGGCACGCCGGCGTTCTTCTTTTGCAATGCCGTCGATGATTCCGCCATGGGCGTCACGCAGGTATTGCGCGGCGATGATCATCTGACCAACACGCCGCGTCAACTCATGCTGCTGGATGCGCTCGGGCATGCGCCGGCCCGGCTACGGACATGTCGGGCTGTTGGTGGGCGAGGACGGCGCGCCGTTGTCGAAGCGGCACGGCAGCACCAGTGCGCATGAGTTTCGCGAGCGCGGATTCCTGAGCGCCGCCATGCTCAATCATTTGTTTCGTCTGGGCCATGCCAGCGATGTCGATGGCTGGCTGCCGGCCGCCGAGATGCCCGCGCATTTCCGCCCGCAGCATCTGGGCCGCGCGCCGGCGCGCTTCGATGAGTCGCAATTGATGCACTGGCAGAAGGAGACCTTGGAGCGCATGTCGGCGGCGGAAATCCGCGCCTGGCTGGGCGTCGGACGACTCGACCGAATTCGTCGATCTGGTGCGCCACAATGTGGTGCTGCCGGGCGATGCCGCTGCCGTGGCGCGCGGTGGTGCGCGGCGAGCTTGACGCCGCTGGGCGACGGAGGAGCAGCGCATCATTGCCGCGGCGGGCGCCGAATTTTTTTCCGCGGCAGCTCGATGCCTTCGAGCAAGTCGAACGCGCGACTTGAAATTGCTCACCAGGATTCTGAAGGAGCGCACCGGACGCAAGGGCCCGGATCTGTTCATGCCGCTGCGGGTGGCCTTGACCGGCAGCGCGCACGGGCCCGAACTCGCGCCGCTGCTCAAGCTCATGCCGCCGGAGACGGCGCGGCGGCGGCTCGAAGTCCATGCTCAAAATCCATAATTCGCTGACCGGCGAGAAAGAAGAGTTCAAACCTCTGCGGCCCAACGAAGTCCGCATGTACGTCTGCGGCATGACGAACTACGACTACATTCACGTCGGGCATGCGCGCATGCTGACGGTGTTCGATCTGGTGCAGCGCTACCTGCGTTCGCATGGGCTACAAGGTGACCTACGTGCGCAATATCACGGATATCGACGACAAGATCATCGAGCGCGCCGCCGCGAACGGCGAGAACTGGGCCGATCTGGCGCGGCGCTTCACCGCGGCCATGCATGAGGATTGCGCCACGCTGGGCCTGCAAAACCCGGATCTGGAGCCGCGCGCCACCGAATTCATCGCGCCCATCATCGCCATGATTCAAACCCTGATCGACAAGGGATTCGCCTATGCCGCCGACAACGGCGATGTGATGTATTCGGTGCGCAAGTTCCCGAACTACGGCCGGCTTTCCGGCAAGAAGATCGATGATTTGCGCGCCGGCTCGCGCGTGCAGGTCGATGAGGCCAAACACGATCCGCTCGATTTCGTGATGTGGAAGCACGCGAAGCCCGGCGAGCCCTCCTGGGCTTCGCCCTGGGGGCCGGCAGGCCCGGCTGGCACATCGAATGTTCCGCCATGTCGACCAGCCTGCTGGGAGATTATTTCGATTTGCACGGCGGCGGCGAGGATTTGAAGTTTCCGCACCATGAAAATGAAATCGCGCAGTCGTGCGCGGCCTGCGATGCGCCCTTCGTGCACATGTGGATGCACAACGGCTTCGTCCGGGTCAACGACGAGAAGATGTCGAAATCGCTCGGCAATTTCTTCACCGTGCGCGAAGTGCTCAAGACGCTGCGCGATCCGGAAGTGTTGCGCTTCTTCCTGCTGAGCAGCCACTATCGCGGCCCGATCAACTATTCCGCGGCGCAGCTGGCGCAGGCGGACGAGACCTTGCTGGGCCTGTACCGCGCGCTCAAGGATGCCGCGCCGCAAGGCGTCGGTCGATGCAGCCGAAATCGCAGCGATTTCGCGCCGCCATGGACGATGATTTCAATACGCCGGAGGCGCTGGCGGTCATGCAGGGTGTGGCGCGGAACTCAAATCTGGCGAAGGCGGCCGGGAATGCAGCCAGCCGCGTCGACACGGCGCGCGACGCTGCGCGCCATGGGCGCGATGCTCGGTGTTCTGCAGCAGGACCCGGACAACTTACTTGAAGCGCAGCGCCGGCGCCAGTAGCCTGTCCGATGCGCGAAGTCGAGGCGCTGCTGGCCGCGCGGCAGGCGGCGCGCGCCGTCAAGAACTTTGCCGAATCGGACCGGATCCGCGAGCTGCTTGAGCGCCGCCGGAATCTTGCTCGAGGACAAGCCGGGAGGCGCGAACGGAATGGCGGCGCGCTTAGGCGCCGCCATTCCAGCGCCTGAGGCGCCTGTCTGCAGTATAGCGGCGTGAAGCGAAGATCCCCACCGCCAAGACCCACCAATGCAGCGATTCCGATCACCTGCCAGGGATTGTCGCGCACGAATCTGTCGGTTTGTCTGCCGACCTGCTGCGCCTGATCGCGCAGCTGCGATGCCGTATCGGCCACCGCGCTCTTCGCGGCGGCCAGCGCGATCTTTACCTTGGCGCGAACCTTGCGATGTCAGGCGAGTCGACATCCTTCAATGCCTTGGTCAAATCCTCGACGTTGTCGAGAAAACTCTTTACCTGACCATTGGCGAAGTCGTTAGCGCCCTTGGCGGTAGTCCGAAACTGTTTGCATCGCGTTCTCCTGTGCGCTAGACCCGACGGCCCAGGCTCATCAAGAAAGTAACCACCGCGCCGATCAGAAACACGATGAAAAGAATTTTCGCGATGCCGGCCGCGCCGACCGCGATTCCACCGAAGCCAAAAAACGCGGCAATCAGCGCGATGACGAAAAAAACTACGGCATAGTGAAGCATGTGCGCACCTTGAATGAACTTTAAGCAGCAACCTGCGGGTGGCGGAAGTATCTGGAATGAATGGCTGTTTATTACAGTCGGTGAGCGGCTTCCCTAGGCGTAGGACATACCCCACGGAGTACAGCCCATGAAAGACGCTTTTGATCGTTTATCACTCCATGACGGGCGGCACGCTGCAGATGGCGCAAGCCGCGGCGGCCGGCGCGCGCAGCGGAGCCGGGCGTCGCGGTGTCGCTGCTGCGTGCCGACGGAGGCGCACGCCGAGGATGTGCTCGCGGCGGACGGCTATATCTTTGCGACTCCCGGAAAATCTTGCCGCGATGTCCGGGATGATGAAGGACTTCTTCGACCGCACCTACTATGCGGCTTTCGAGCGAATCAACGGCAGGGCGTTCGTTACCCTGATCTGCGCCGGCAGCGACGGCCGCAACGCCGCGCAACAGATCGACCGCATCGCCGCCGGATGGCGCCTCAAACCGATCGCCGATCCCTACATCGTTTGCACGCACGCCCAGACGCCGGAAGAAATTCTGAAGCCCAAGAGAATCGACGAAGCTCGCTGATGACCTGCGAAGAGCTGGGTAGGACCCTGGCGAGCGGCCTCGCGCTGGGAATTTTCTGACCGAGCAGTCGCGCAGTGGCGCCGGCAACTGCCGGGCGGTGCTATCATGTAAGCACTCGATATGAATACTAAAACCGGTCGATCTTCCCTGCAGCTCCGTTCCACCGCAAAGAAAACCGGGGATATGGAGCTATCGCTCGAGACCTACCGAACCGAGTCCCGGCCCGGATGAAGTCATCGTTCGGATCGAGGCGGCGCCCATCAACCCCTCGGACTTGGGGCTGCTGCTCGCCAACGCCGATTGGAGTCAGCGCGAAGGGTTCCGGCACGCCGCAGCAATCCGGTGCTGACCGCGCCCTTGAGCGCCAAGGTGCGTGCAGGCCATGGCGGCGCGCATCGATATCTCCATGCCCGTCGGCAATGAGGGCGCCGGCGTGGTGACCGAGGCCGGCAATTCCGCTGCCGCGCAGGCGTTGATGGGCAAGACGGTCGCGGTGCTGGGCGGCGCCATGTATGCGCAGTATCGATGCGTCAAGATCAATCAATGCCTGGTGTTGCCGGCAGGCGCAACCGCGGCCGACGGCGCGTCGTGTTTCGTCAACCCGCTGACCGCGCTGGGCATGATCGGCACGATGCAGCGCGAGGGTCACAAGGCCTTGGTACACACGGCCGCGGCCTCCAATCTCGGACAAATGCTCAACCGGCTCTGCCTCAAGGATCGGCATCGGCTTGGTGAATATCGTCCGCAAGAAGGAACAGGAAGAACTATTGAAGGCGGCCGGCGCAGTCCACGTTTGCCGCACGGACTCGCCGACGTTTCTGCAAGGATCTGACTGACGCCGTGGCGGCGACGCGGCGCCACGCTCGGATTCGACGCGATCGGCGGCGGCCCGCTCGCGGGACAAATATTGAGTGCATGGAAGCGGCGGCAATAGAACCGCGGCATAAGCTTATAGCCGCTACGGATCGACGACGCACAAGCAGGTGTATCTGTACGGCTCGCTGGATATGAGTCCAACCGTGCTCAATCGAAACTACGGCATGGCCTGGGGAGTCGGCGGCTGGCTGCTGACGCCGTACATCGAAAAAATCGGACCCGCTGGCGTTTCAGGAGCTGAAGGAGCGGGTGGCCAGGGAACTCAAAACCACCTTTGCCAGCCACTATTCGCAGGAGATTTCGTTGGCTGAAGCACTGCGGCCGGATATCATTGCCGCCTATTCGAACGTGCCACGGGCAAGAAATACCTGGTCAATCCCAACAAGGGCCTTTAAGAGAAACGCGGCGCTACGCGCGCTTTGCGCGACGCCTTCGAATCCCGACGCGAGCTTGATGAGCGTCGGTTCGCTGAAAGCGGCGCCGAAGAACGACAAGTCCGATGGGTAATCCGCGCAACAGTCCCGCCGGAACGGAAATGTGCGGATAGCCGGCGATCGCCGCCGGCGAAGAACAGCCGCCGGAATCGGAGTCGCCGTTGATCGGATCGATCAGCCAGGCCGGACCGGAGGTCAAGGCCACCATGGCGTCGAGTTTATGCTCCGCCAGAACCGCATCGATGCCGTTGCTGCGCGTCGCCTTCAGGCAGAACGCCGCGGGCGTCCGTGTAGGCCTTCTCGGTCAGGGGCCCCTTGCTTTGCGCTTGGCGCAGCAATTCCTGATCGAAAAGCGGCATCTCGGTGTCCTTATTGGCCTCATTGAATTGGATCAATGCCGACAGGGAGCGCACGGGGAAGGTAGGCGGCAGGCGCCGCAAGTACGCATTCAAGTCCGCTTTGAATTCGTACAGCAGCACCTCGGTCTCGGCGGCGCTTGTTGAGCCATGCGGGGGCAGATCGGCGGGATCGACGATAACGGCGCCGGCATTGCGCAGCGTTTCGATGCAGCCATCCAAAAATCCGTTGAGCGGCGTGTTGTCGGCAAAGAATTTGCGCGCGATCCCTAGCCGTGCGCCCGCAGTCCCTCCTGGATCGATGTAGCGCGCATAGTCGCTTTGGAACCGGTCGCCGACCGCGGCGCTCGCCGCATCGGCCGCATCGAGACCCGCCATGGTGCCGAGCAAAACCGCGGCGTCGCGCACGCTGCGGGTCAAGGGCCCGGCCGTATCCTGGCTATGCGAAATCGGCGCGATGCCGCGGCGGCTGACCAGGCCGACCGTGGGCTTCAGGCCGACGATGCCGTTGATCGAAGCCGGGCTCACGATCGAGCCGTTGGTTTCGGTACCGACCGCAAGCGCGCACAGATTCGCGGACACCGCGACCGCCGACCCGGAACTCGAACCGGAAGGCGAACGATCCGTGGCGTAAGGATTGCGGCTCTGGCCGCCCCGACCGCTCCAGCCGCTCAAGGAATGTGTGGAGCGAAAATTGGCCCACTCGCTCAAATTGGTCTTGCCCAAAATCACGGCGCCCGCGGCACGCAGCCGCGCGATCAGCGGGGCGTCCTTCGGGGCATACCAGCCGAGCATGGCCAATGAGCCCACGGTGCACATCATGCGGTCGGAGGTTTCCACATTGTCCTTGATCAGAACCGGCACCCCATGCAGCGGCCCGCGCGGGCCGCGCGACTTGCGTTCCGCATCCAGCTCGCCCGCCATCTCGAGCGCGCGTGCATTGAGTTCGATCACTGCGCCCAACATCGGTCCGCGCCGATCCAGCCGATCGATCCGCGCCAAGTACATTTCGGTGAGTTGCCGTGACGTCAAACGGCCGTCGGCGAAGGCTGCGGTGATATCGCCAAGCGATAATTCGGCGGACGGTTCGGCTGATGCCGCTGGTGCCGACTTATCATCCCCACCCGCAGCGCCTGCCTTGGCGAGCGACGCGCCGGCGGCGACGGCAGCGGTCGCTAAAAAATCGCGCCTATCCATCAAGAAACGGCCTGGTTCAAGGCGCGGCGCATATTCGAATCCTGATTTATTGCGCGGTTAGGCCCGCACCGAACCATACCGAGCGCTATCCGTAAATTCAAGATCCCTAATTTTCCCGCCTGATATATATTTGTTCGCAGTGGCCAGAACGCATAACCCCTGCAAACATCTGCGCAGCGTGCGAGTGGTAACGCCATCGGGCGCGGGCTGTGTGGAATGCTTGCCTTCCGGCGATTCCTGGGTGCACTTGCGCTTATGCCGCAGCTGCGGCCATGTGGGGTGTTGCGATGATTCGAAAAATCGCCACGCGCGCAAGCACTTCATGAGCGCCGGACATCCGATAGTTTCGTCCTTTGAACCCGGTGAGGATTGGAGTTGGTGCTTTATCGATGAAATGGAAGTGACGTTGCCGTGACGCCGGACGTTATAATTACACCTGATGCGCCTACAAGACCTCGGGGTCAGGTCCTACAAGGGATCGACCCGCCGGGGGTCATGCTGGCCTCGCTCGAATCGGCCGCAAAATCGGCCGGTGGAGTTCCCGAGTCACAGAGGATGAACGATTATGAAACGCATCACTCAGGTCATTGGATTGACACTGGCCGT
Source organism: uncultured Gammaproteobacteria bacterium (assembly GCA_963787695.1). Lineage (GTDB taxonomy): Bacteria > Pseudomonadota > Gammaproteobacteria > Steroidobacterales > Steroidobacteraceae > Bog-1198. The sequence continues at coordinate 394,939 of CAWBDX010000002.1, read as the reverse complement.
ATTTTTGGGGGCCGGAGTCGCAATTGCCGATAAATACTCGGACGCCGACGCGCTATTCAGAAATGCCGGCGAAAGTGGCAGGTTTTTTAGCGAAAGTTATGGCTACGCGATCTTCCCGACCGTTGGCGAGGGCGCATTCACCGTTGGCGGAGCCTACGGCAAAGGACGTGTCTTTGTTCATGGACAGTACGTCGGGGACACGACGATGGCGCAACTGAGCCTCGGGTTTCAGGCCGGCGGCAAGGCCTTCAGCGAAATCATATTTTTCAAAGACAAACGCGCAATGGAGAAATTCGAGTCCGGCAGCTTCGCATTTTCTGCCGGCGCGAGCGCAGTGGCGATCACCGCCGGCGCTTCGGCCAGCGTCGCGACCAACGGCGTGACCTCAGGCGCCAGCGGTACCGAGGATCACGCGCGGACCGGGGGCACTTGGAATGACGGCATGGCGGTTTTCACGATCGCCAAAGGCGGTCTGATGTACGCCGCCGCCATTGCGGGACAGAAATTCTCCTTTAAGGAGCGCGGCACCGGCTAAAAGGCCGAGCTTTCGCTGCGCACCAGTTTCGGAGATAAGCAACCCAACGGCGCCACGCGGCGCCGTTGGTTCGTTTATGCTCCGTGCAAATGGCATAAAAGCGCTGTTCAAGAGCATAATCGCTGGCCGAACACAAACTAAGCGCAATGCTGTTTTGGGGGGAACCTTAGGATGAAGACCCGCGACAAGGCACGCGAGGCCGTGCTCACGACACTGTGCATGGCCGCTGTGCTGCTCGCTGTGGCTGCGGGTTCTTCGCGCGGCGCAACCTTAAGCGGCGCGCCGGTGAACGGCGCGAGGATTGCGAATGCCGATGCGGAACCCGGCAACTGGTTCACTTACGGCCGCACCTACAGCGAGCAGCGCTACAGTCCGCTCGCCAAAATCAACGATAAGAACGCGAGCCAGCTGGGTCTGGTCTGGTTCGCGGACCTTGACACCAATCGTGCCCAGGAAGCCACGCCCTTGGTCGTGGATGGGGTGATGTATGTAACCACCGCCTGGAGTCTGGTCAAGGCTTATGAGGTGCGCAGCGGTCGCCTGCTCTGGGCCTACGATCCGCAAGTGAATCGTGAACTCGGCGTCAACGCCTGCTGCGATGTGGGAAATCGCGGCGTCGCCCTATGGAATCACAAGGTCTTCGTCGGCGCCTATGATGGACGCCTGGTGGCGCTCGATGCGGCAACCGGCAAGCCGGTTTGGAGCACCCTCACCGTCGATACTACCAAACCTTATACGATCACCCAGGCGCCGCGGGTCATCAAGGGTCGCGTGATCATCGGCAATAGCGGCGGGGAATACGGGACGCGCGGCTACATTTCGGCCTATGACGCCGAGACGGGAAAATTGGCGTGGCGGTTTTACACCGTTCCCGGCGACCCCTCCAAGCCCTTTGAAAACGAGGCGATGGCGCGCGCCGCCAAGACCTGGTCCGGCGAATGGTGGAAGCTTGGCGGCGGGGGTCCGGTGTGGGATGCGATTTCCTACGACCCCACGCTCAACCTGCTGTATTTCGGCACGGGCAATGGGGTGCAGTGGGCGCGCTCGGCGCGCAGCGCCGGCACAGGCGATAATTTATATCTTGCTTCGATCATTGCCTTGAATGCCGACACCGGCGAGTACGCCTGGCACTACCAGGCCACGCCGGGCGAGGAATGGGACTTCGATGCCGTTCAGCAGTTGATCCTTGCGGATTTGAAGGTCGACGGCAAGCTTCGTCACGTGCTCATGCAAGCCAACAAAAACGGCTTTTTCTACGTGCTTGATCGCAAGAGCGGCGCGCTGATTTCCGCAAAGGCCATCGTGCCGATGAGTTGGGCGAGTGGCATCGATCTGAAGACCGGTCGTCCCATCGAAAACAAGGATGCCCGCTACGGCGAGACCGGCAAGCCGGTGGATATCAAACCGGGGCCGCTGGGTGCGCACAACTGGCAGCCCATGGCGTTCAATCCCAACACCGGCCTGGTCTACATCCCGGCGCAGCAGGTGCCGCTGACGTACATACCGCTTCCGCCGCTACCCATCGCCCCGATCGGCTGGAATCTCGGGGTGGCCCTAGGTTCGCTCACGCCTCAAAACGAGGGATTTTTGCTCGCGTGGGATCCTGCGCAGCAACGCGAGGCGTGGCGGGTCAAGTACCAGGGTCCCTGGAATGGCGGCGTCGTGACCACCGCGGGCAACATCGTGGCGCAGGGCGACGCTGCCGGAAATTTCAACATCTATCGCGCCGACAACGGTCAAAAACTGTGGTCGATGTTTGCGCAGTCCGGAATCATTGCGGCGCCCAGCACCTTCGAGGTCGGCGGCGAACAATACATTGCAGTGCTGAGTGGTTGGGGAGGCAGCTACGCGTTGAGCGGCGGCAAGGCCGCGGCGCTGTCGGGCAATCTGCGCAATGTCAGCCGCTTGCTGGTATTCAAACTCGGTGGCACCGTGGTGCTGCCGCCACTGGAACCGCGGTCCATCGTCATCAATCCTCCGCCTGCACCTGCCGACGCGGCATCCATCGCCCGCGGCGAACCGCTATACGACCAGTACTGCAGTGCATGTCATGGTGAACACGGCGTCGGCGGCGGCGTGGTTTCCGATTTGCGAGCATCGAATTTTTTAAGTTTGGATTTTTTCTATAATATCGTGCTGGACGGTGCCCTCAAGGGCGCCGGTATGGCTTCGTTCAGTAAGGCGCTGAATCGCGATAATGTGACCGATATTCGCAATTTCATCATTTATCGCGCGAATCAAGATAGCCAATCGGCAGCGACGCCGGCACGCACCAGCGGGGGGCAGTGATGATCGTATTGCGTGTCAATGGCGAACAACGCACGGTGGATGTGCCGGCGGACATGCCGCTGCTTTGGGTACTGCGCGATGTCATCGGTTTAACCGGCACCAAATTCGGCTGCGGGATAGCGCAATGCGGCGCCTGCACGGTGCACCTGGACGGGCAGGCAGTGCGCTCCTGCGTACTGCCGGTAAGTGCCGTCGGCGAGAAGGCGATCACCACCATCGAGGCGGTGGGCAATACCGCGAGCGGACAGAAAATTCAAAAGGCATGGCTGGATGTGGACGTGGTGCAATGCGGCTACTGTCAGTCCGGTCAAATCATGTCGGCGGCTGCGCTTCTGGCGCGCGCCCCGAACCCCACCGATGCCGACATCGATGCGGCGATGTCGGGAAACATTTGTCGCTGCGGCACCTATGTGCGAATTCGCGCCGCCATTAAGCAGGCGGCCACCGGCAAGACCGAGATCCTGCAAACGCTTGCGCCGGAAGGTGCCGCATGAACTCAAAGCTGGCAACTGCGCCGTTTCAGGCGCCCATCGATATCGACCGACGCAATGCGCTGAAATTGACCGGCCTGTCGATTGCCTTCTTGTGGAGCGCAACCAGCGGCACGGCTAACGCGGCGATGAATGCGCGGCGCCAGTCCAGCGACGCAGCCGCCGCGGCGGCCGACGGCAATCCGCCGTTTGCGCCGAATGCCTTCATCCGCATCGACACCGATGGTGCCGTGCGCTTGGTGATGCCCAGCGTCGAAATGGGCCAAGGTATCTATACCGGCAGCAGCATGATGCTGGCGGAAGAACTCGGGGTCGATCTCGTGCAGATCAAGGTCGAGCACTCGCCGCCAAATGAGCAGCTGTATGCGAACCCCTATATCGGCGGCCAGATCACCGGCGGCTCCACCAGCACCCGCGGCCAATATCAAGTGCTGCGCGAAGCCGGCGCGGTCGCGCGCACGCTGTTGGTGACAGCTGCGGCGGAGCGATGGCATGTCGATCCATCGACGTGTACGGTTGCGCACGGCGTGGTGTCGCATGCGAGTTCCGGCCGCAAACTGCCGTTCGGGGCGCTGGCCAAGTCGGCCGGCGCGCTGCCGATGCCGGCAAAAGTGACGCTCAAGGAGCCGAGAGACTTTACGATCATCGGCAAACCGCTGCGGCGCGTGGACTCGGTGGGAAAGACCCAGGGTGCCACGCAATATGGAATCGATGTGCGCGTGCCGGGAATGAAAGTGGCGACCGTCAAGGCCTGTCCGACATTTGGCGGTAGATTGGTTGGGGTCGACGACAGGCGCACCCGCGCCATACCGGGCGTGATTGAGGTCATTCGTCTGGAAAACGCGGTGGCGGTGGTCGGCGAGCATTTCTGGGCGGCCAAACAGGGGCTGGAGGCCTTGGATATCATTTGGGATCCGGGCGAGAACTCCGATCTTACGACCGCCGAATTGCGCGGCGCGCTGGCGAACGCATTGCGCAACGACAAATCCATCGTCGCGCGCGAGGAGGGCAAGCGTCCGGCCGACGGAAAATTAGTCGAAGCGGTTTATCAGTCGCCGATGCTGGCGCACGCCCCCATGGAGCCGCTCAATACCACGGTTTCCGTCACTGCCGATAAGTGTGAGATCTGGGTCGGCACCCAGGTGCCGACGCGCTGTGTGGCGGGAGCCGCAAAAATCACCGGCCTGCCGGCGGAAAAAATTGTGCTCCACAACCAGTACATCGGCGGGGGTTTCGGCCGCCGTCTGGAGTCGGACTCCGTGGAGCAGGCCGTCAAATTTGCCAAGCAAGTCAAGTATCCCATCAAGATCATTTGGACGCGCGAGGAGGACATTCGCCAGGACATCGTACGGCCCATGTACCACGACCATATCTCAGCGGTGCTGGGAACGGATGGCCGGCCGATATGGTTTGGCGACCGCATCACCGGCGGCACCGTGCTCGGCCGCTGGGCGCCGATGGCCATGGGTAAGAATGGTTTGGACGGCGATTTGGTCGAATGCGCCGCCAAGACGCCGTATGACATTCCCAACGTCAAGGTGGAATGGATACGCCATGACATGCCGGACGGTCTGCTGGTGGGATGGTGGCGCGGGGTCGGTCCGACGCACAATCTGTTCGTCGTCGAAAGCTTCATGGATGAGCTGGCGCACAGCGCCGGCAAGGATCCGCTCGAATACCGCCGCGCGTTGTTGCAGAAAAATCCGCGAGCGCTCGCGCTCCTCAATCTTGCAGCGGAGAAAATCGGCTGGAACCAAGGCACGCTGTCGCCACGCGTGGGACGCGGTATTGCTCTGGGCGAGCCGTTTGGCAGCCACGTTTGCCTGATAGTGGAAGTCGAAGTGAGCGCGCAGGGCGAAGTGCGGCTGCGTCGCGCCGTGGTTGCGCTCGACTGCGGAATTGCGATCAATCCCAGTTCCGTCGAGGCACAAATTCAAGGCGGCGTGATTTTCGGATTGAGCGCTGCGCTTTACAGCGGCATCACGCTAAAAAAAGGCGGTATTGAACAGAGCAATTTTCATGATTACCGCAGCCTGCGGATCAACGAGGCGCCGCGGATCGAGGTGCACTGCGTGCAAAGCACTCAGCCGCCCGGAGGTCTCGGCGAGGTCGGCACGGCCATCGCCGCGCCAGCGCTGGGCAATGCGATTTTCGCGGCCTGCGGCGTGCGTTTGCGTGCGCTGCCGGTGGAGCGCCGCCTCCTGACGCAAAGCGCCGAGGCGTTGAAGCAAGTGGTCGAAAACCGCGTCGCAGGTCGGGGGACGGTGATATGAGGCGCTTGGTTTGGGCTCTGCTCTTGCTGATTCTGCTGCTCGTCTTTGCCTATGTGGCGCTGAATCGCAGCGACACGTCTGCGGGCACGGCGCCTGTCATCGCGGGGGCACCCACCGCTGCGGATGTATTGGCTCGCGGCGAATACTTGACGAAGGCCGCGGATTGCGTGGCCTGCCACACGGTGCAGGGCTCCGGCACGCCCTACGCCGGCGGCGTGGCCTTTAAGTTGCCGTTCGGCACGATCTATTCCAGCAACATCACCGCGGACCCTGACAGCGGCATCGGTGGTTGGAGCGATGATGAGTTCGTACGCGCCGTGCGCGAAGGCGTGCGTAAAGACGGGCAACACCTGTATCCCGCGTTCCCCTACATCGCTTACACACGCTTGAGCCGCAGCGATGTACTCGCCATCAGGGCATATCTTAAGAGTCTGCCTGCCATCCGGCAGCAGAATCGAAGCAATGATCTTAACTTTCCGTTCAATCAACGCTGGGCGTTGGGCTTCTGGAATGCGGCGTTTTTCAGGAGTCAGCGCTTCGCGGGCGATCCTGCCAAGTCGCCGCAATGGAACAGCGGCGCGTATCTTGCGACCGCGCTCGGCCATTGCGCGGAATGCCATACGCCGCGCAACTTCGGGTATGGACTCGAACATGGCAACGAACTGGCCGGCCATGAACTACAAGGCTGGCGCGCCTACAACATCACGGCGGACGTCGCGCACGGCATCGGCTCATGGTCCGATGTGGAACTCGCGGCGTATTTGAAATCGGGTCACGCGCCGGGACGTGCCTCAGCCGCCGGTCCGATGGGCGAGGCGGTGGCGCACAGCTTGCAGTTCCTCAACGATGAGGATGTTGCTTCCTTGGTCGCCTACCTTCGCAGTGTGCCGGCGCGCGCGGGCAAGCAGCCGATCGATGTAAATTCGCAGCCGGCGCCGGCGATGGCATCTACCGATGCGATGCCGGGCGGCGACGGTGCGGCCGCCCATTTGCAGGGGCTGCAGTTGTTCGAGGGAGCCTGCGCCAGTTGCCATCAATGGAACGGCAAGGGCCAGCAAACTCCGTACGCCTCGCTGGTGGGAACCAGGGGAGTCAACGATGTCGACGGCATCAATGTGACCCAGGCAATTTTGCAAGGCGTGAATATGCGAGTCGCCGGCAATAATGTCTTCATGCCGGAGTTTGGCACGGCGTATTCCGACACCGAAATATCGGCCCTGGCAAATTATGTCATCGCGCATTTCGGCGGCAAGCAGGGCAACGTTACGCCGGACGATGTGGCGAAACGACGCAGCCTGTGACGAATTCAGACGCGCCTTTAACCGGCATCACCGTCCTCGACTTCTCCCACGCACTGGCGGGTCCTTATTGCACCATGCTGATGGCGGCCTACGGCGCCAAAGTCATCAAAGTCGAGGGTCCGGAGGGGGATATCGGCCGCACCTGGGGGCCACCGTTCTTGGGCTCCGATGCCGCGTACTTCGTCGGCCTGAATAGCGGTAAGCAAAGCCTTGCAATCGACTTGAAGACGCCGGAGGGCCTGGAAGCCTGCCGCAAACTCAGCCAGCGGGCCGACATCGTGGTGGAGAATTTCAGGCCTGGCACCATGAATCGCTTGGGCCTCGACTATGCCTCTTTATCCGCCGCCAATCCGCGGCTGATCTATGTCTCGATTTCAGGTTACGGGCAGACGGGTCCGCGACGACTGGAGCCCGCGATGGATTTGATCATCCAGTCGGCTTCCGGATTGATGAGCATCACCGGCACGGAACAGGGCGAGACCGTCAAGACGGGGCACTCGATTGCCGATATCACGGCCGGTCTATTTTCCCTGATTGGCGCGCTGCTGGCGCTCGAAGCCCGGCACCGCACGGGACGGGGCCAATTCGTGGATGTGTCGATGATGGACACGGTGATGTCGACGATGATATCCAACTTCGCCCGATATCTGGCGTCCGGGAAAATTCCGCGGCCGATGGGTACTTTGTTCGACGGCATCGTCCCTTACCGCAACTACATGTGCGCCGACCGCGAAATCACCATTGCGGTGGCCAGCGATAAGCTGTGGAAAAGCTTCTGCGAGGCGATCGGTCGGACCGACCTGAGCGATCACCCGGACTACAACTCCAATCAACTGCGAGTGAAGAATCGCGACGTGCTCGAGCCGATGCTCGAAGCCATGTTTCGCTCGCGCGTCGCCGCGCACTGGAGCGAGCTGTTCGCAAGGCACGGGATTCCCGCCACTGTGGTGCGAAATCTCAAAGAGGTTGTCGAGGACGAACAAACCAGCGCGCGCAACATGACGCCGCTGGTGCAGCACGCCGAGGCTGGTCCGATACGAGTGCTGGGCGTTCCGGTGCAATTGTCTGAAACCCCAGGGCGCATTGGCAGCGCCGCGCCACTCCTGGGAGCCGACACAGAGGCCGTGCTCAATGAGCTGCGCAGGGGCTGATTCCATCTAGCGGAACGAGACTGTGATGCCGCCCGACAAAAGCCGGGTTGCTTAATGGGGATGAAGTCAATAAGGAGTGGATTTGTTAAGATGCGGGATCGATGTCTCGAGCCAAGAGTGTTTCTTAAAATCGGCGGAGTTTTACCTATGAGCGAGGTTCGGAAGTTCGGCTTGAGTTTGGCGGCGCTTTACTGCGTTTCGGGACCTGCTCTTGCCCTAAACCCCGGCAATTCGGTCGACAACTTTCGCCTCAACGATGACAAGGGCGTGTCGCACGAACTGTACTATTTGTCCGACATGAAAGCGGTGGTGCTCATGGCGCAGGGCAACGGCTGCGAAGCCGCGCGCTCCACGGCTAAGTCGCTCGGCGCGCTCAAGCAAAAGTATCAGGCACAAGGTGTGGAATTCCTGGCGATCGACTCCAATTTGAAAGACACACCCGAGACCATTGCCGCGGAAGCAGCGCTTACCCACAGTGACATTCCGGTGTTGATCGATGGTTTGCAGCTTATCGGCGAATCCTTGGGGCTGACTCGCAACGGCGAGGTGCTGGTCCTGAATCCGCAGAGCTGGCAGGTGATCTATCGCGGCACCGTCGCCGCGGGCGCGAATAATTACGTCGCCGATGCTCTCGATGCCGCTTTGAGCGGTGCGCCGGTCAAGGTCGCGCAGAGCGATGTACGCGGCTGCGCCATTCTCATGCCGGAGCGCGATCGCCGCCAAGCGCACGCGCAGATCTCGTACGAAAAGACCATCGCGCCCATGCTGAGTTCGCATTGCGTCGCCTGCCACCGCGAGGGCGGCATCGCGCCCTGGCAGATGTCGAGCTACGAGATGGTGCTTGGCTTCTCGCCGATGATCCGTGAGGTCGTGAGAACCAAGCGGATGCCGCCGTGGCATGCCGATCCGCACTATGGCGTGTTCAGCAACGATCGCTCGCTCACCAACGAGGAGACCAAGACGCTGGTTCACTGGATCGAAGCCGGTTCGCCGCGTGGCGGCGGCAGCGATCCTTTGCTGGCGGTGAAAAAGGATTGGCCGGTCTGGGCGCTGGGCAAGCCGGATCTGGTGGTCAACCTACCGAAATTCGATGTTCCGGCGACCGGCGTGATTCCGTATCAAATGTGGACGGTGGACAATCCCTTGGATCATGACGTGTGGGTGCGCGCAGTGGATTTTCTGCCCGGATCGCGTGCCAACCTGCATCACATCATCGCCACGATCGGCGGGGAAATGGCTCCCGGCGCCAAGCACGATTCCTCCGACGGCAGCCTTGCCGACTATGTGCCCGGTTCCGAGCCTCTGGAGATTCCGCCCGAGAGCGGAATCCTGCTGAAAAAAGGCGCCAAATTCGGCTTCCAAGCCCACTACACGGTCAATGGCAAGGAAGCGACGGATGTAACCCAGATGGGTTTGTACTTCATGGACAAGCCGCCGCAGTACCGTTACCGCGCTGCGATCATGGCAAACCCACGCATCAGCATTCCCGCCAACACCAAGCTCTACACGAACGACTCGAAGCACACTTTTGACCGGGAAGTGCTGGTGTACAGCCTGCACCCGCATGCGCATTTCCGCGGATCCGCGGCCGAATTCGTCGCGCTGTATCCTGACGGGCACGAACAGGTGCTGCTCAACGTGCCGCGATATGAGTTCAACTGGCAGACTACCTACGTGCTCAAGACGCCGATCGTGCTGCCAGCAGGGACGACGGTCAGGTACGTCATGAGCTACGATAATTCGACGCAGAATAAGGCCAATCCCGATCCCAATCGCGTGGTTCCGTGGGGCCAACAGACTTGGGACGAAATGCTGTTCGGCGTGATCCGCTACCGAAACCTGACTGAAGATGCCAATCCGACGAGAACAGCCCAGGCCCAGTAGTGCCAATCTCAGGCGCGCGCGCCCGCTGCTGGCGTGGGTGCTGATATTTGCCGCAGGATCGGCGGCCGGGCTAACGCCGGGCGCACACGTCCCCGACTTCACATTGACGGATGAGACCGGCGCCACTCACGAGCTTTATGGGCTCTCGGCCAAGAGGGCCGTCGTCATCATGACGCAGAGTAACGGCTGTCCGATCGTGCGGCTGGCGGTGCCCGCATTGCGCGAAATCCGCGATCGCTATCCAAAGTCGGACATCGAATTCTTATTGCTCAATCCGACGCTGCAGGATTCTGCCGAGTCGGTCGCCCACGAGGTGGCGGAGTTCAATTTTGGCCTGCGCGTGATGCTCGACCCCAGGCAAAAAGTCGGCGAAGCACTGGGCGTGAATCGCACTGCCGAAGTTTATGTCATCGATCCGAAGAGCTGGACGCTCGTGTATCACGGCCCGATTGATGATCGCCTGAATTACGAGAGCCAGCGGCCGGTGCATCATCGGTATCTGTCAGATGCACTCGATGCGATGATGGCGGGCAAACCCATAGCCCAAGCGTCGGCCAGCTCACCGGGCTGCCTGATTAATTTTCCGAATCGTAAACACGGCTGACAAGAATCGCTCGATGCCAGGAGCCTGTCTGAGTAGTCCGCGCAACGCCGCAGACGCGCTTTGCAGAGCCAACCCTTCGGGACCGGGCGGATTTGGCCTCATTCGTCGTTGTCGCCTCCTCATTGGGTTGAACCCAACAGCATCGGCTCCGCCTCGACTGAGTGCAAATCCGCCACGGTCGCGGCCACGTGGACTACTCAGACAGGCTCCCGGGCGAACCGCGATACTGGCCGCCCTATGCATGATTGCAGCCTGGGAACCGCTTAGCGCATCGGCCGACGCTCAAGCGCCGAACGGCGAAACGCTATTTCAGGCGCGCTGCGCCAGCTGCCACAATGGCGCCCCCGAGACGCGCGCCCCCGCGCCAGAGGTGCTTCGGCAGCGCTCACCGGCCTCCATTCTCGATGTGCTCGCAAACGGCTCCATGCGCGTTCAGGGCGCCTCTCTCAGCGGCCCCGAGCGACGCGCCATCGCGGAATTTCTCGGCGGCGCGGCACTGGCCGGCGATTCAACCGGGGCGGCGATGGGCCGATGCGCCACACCATCGCAGTTCAAGCTCACGTCGGGTCCGGCGTGGAACGGCTGGGGCGCAACCTTGGCGAATACCAGGCTACAGTCCGCAGCCAATGCGCAACTCACCGCGGCGCAACTGCCGCAACTCGAATTGAAATGGGCCTTCGGATTTCCCGATGCGACATCGGCTTGGGCGCAACCAACGGTGATCGGCGGCTGGCTTTTTGTCGGCAGCCAGAATGGTACCGTGTTCGCGCTCGACGCAAAGAGCGGCTGCATTCACTGGTTCTTCAGCGCGGACGGCGGAGTACGAACTGCGGTGAGCGTCGGTGCGAGGGCGGGCGGCGCTGCGGTCTACTTCGGTGATACCAATGCGCAGGCGTACGCGCTGGATGCAAGCAGCGGCCGGCTGCTGTGGAAAACAAAAGTCGACACGCATTCGCTGGCGCGAATCACGGGCGCTCCCGCGCTCTACCGGGACCGCCTTTACGTGCCGATGTCTTCCTACGAGGAATCTCAAGGGGCCCGACCGGAATACGGCTGCTGCACATTCCGCGGCAGCCTCTCGTCGCTGGACGCCAAAACCGGCAAAGTTCTGTGGCGCACCTACATGATTCCCGACGAGCCGCGCCCGCGCGGTACCAGCACTGCCGGCGTGACGCTGTATGGGCCGGCCGGCGCTCCCGTCTGGTCCGCGCCGTCCATCGATGTAAAGCGCGGACTCATTTACGTGGGTACCGGCAATACCTATGCGGGTGCAGCCGCTGCCGCCAGCGATGCTGTGGTCGCACTCAACCTGTCGGGAAAGATCGAGTGGATCAAGCAGCTTTTCCCCAAGGACGTATTCATCAGCGGCTGCCGGGCGAAAAGCGATAATCCGAATTGCGCGGATCAGAGCGGACCGGATTATGACTTCGGCAACTCGCCGATCCTCGTTAACCTTGCCAAGGGCCGCAGCGCGATCATCATCGGACAGAAGTCCGGCTACGGATGGGCGCTCGATCCGGACAAACGCGGAGAAGTACTCTGGCAGTATCGTGCAGGCGCGGGCGGCGCACTGGGCGGAATTGAGTGGGGTTCCGCGGTGGATGCAGCACACGCGTACTTTGCCGTATCGGACATCTTTTCTCCGGCGCCAGGAGGGCTGCACGCGGTGGACATCAACAGCGGCGAGCGCGCCTGGTACGCGCCGCCAGCCGCTGCGACATGCACTGCAGGTCCACGTTGCAGCGCCGCGCAAGCCGCGGCCATCAGCGTGATTCCCGGAGCGGTATTTTCCGGATCGAATGACGGCAGGCTGCGCGCGTACTCGACGCAGGACGGAGCCATCCTGTGGGAAATCGATACCGATCGGGAATTTGAGACCCTGAACGGTGTTCCGGCAAGGGGCGCCTCCATGCTGGGTCCGGGGCCCGTGATTGCGGGTGCCATGCTGTTTGTTCCGTCCGGCTACGGCGCATTTGGCGGGCGTCCCGGAAATGTGCTGCTCGCCTATGGAGTTGGCGCCGCCGAAACCGGCAAATAATGCTAGGATTGCCGCCCCGTCGAGACTCGATTGCCGGGGTGTAGCTCAGACTGGTAGAGCGCTACGTTTGGGACGTAGATGTCGCAGGTTCGAATCCTGTCACCCCGACCAAATTACAAAGGGTCCGTTCTCCGGGCGTCGAATACCGTATCCGCGCTCGCGGACCATCATGCCGTTCGTTGGGTGTTACCAATCAGGAAGAGTGCCATCGACTATTTAACATCATCAAATCGACGATTGACGCGGTAAAACTGTTGATTGCATCGGAATTGCCGGGAATTGCGATGCTAGAATTCCTGAGTAAGTTAAAAAAGCCGCGCGATTCCCCGGCAGTCGAGTGAATCGCGGGTCCGTTTCGAACTTGCAGCGCAATCCGCGAGTATTTTACGTTGAAAGCAAATATGCAGCGGTCTGTGATACTAGCCACGGCCTCCTCTGGTGGCACGATTGCTGCTGTTCGTAATTTGGCCGCCAACGGTTTTAGAGTGAGCGTAATCGCAAGCTCGAAATCGCAACTTCCTGCGGCTGCATGGTCGCGGTCCGCGGCCATCTCCTACGCCGCGCCACCGGAAAACGATGGTCGCCGGTTTTTGGAGCGGCTGCTCTCGGTCGGGGCTGATAATCCCGGTCAGATACTGCTGCCTACCTCCGATGAGACCGCGTGGCTGTACACCGAAAATGCTGCCGTGCTCGAACAACGATTTTGCATGTATCAGCCGTCAATGGCCACACTGCAACGAATCCTCGACAAGAGGTTATTTGCCGAAGCTGCCATCCGTGCCGGCATCTCGGTGTTGCCTAGTTGGGAGCCGCGGACACTGGCCGAACTCGAGGCTTTGGCACCTACTCTGCATTACCCCATTCTCATAAAGCCGCGCACGCACGTTCATCGCATCAGGAACGACAAGGGAATCGTGGCGTATTCGATGGCAGAGTTGCTCCAAGAATACGCACGCTTCATCGATCGGGAACGCATGCGGAGCGCCGAAAGCGCATTGTTGCCGGAAGCAAACATCCCAATTTTACAGCAGTTTGTCAGCAGTGCGACCGAAGGCGTGTGCTCGGTCTCAGGATTCATCGACCGATCGGGAGAGCTGTTCGTCACGCGGCGCTCAACCAAGGTTTTGCAACGCTTGCAGCCGGTATCAGTTGGTGTTTGCTTCGAGTCACTAGCACCTGACCCTCTGCTGTCGGACGCGGTCCGCCGACTGTGCTTGGAGCTCAATTATTTTGGGATCTTCGAGGTCGAATTTATCAGGTTTAATGGGGGCTGGGCTGCGATTGATTTCAATCCACGCCTTTTTAACCAGCTCGCAATGGACATTCGGCGCGGGTTGCAGCTGCCTCTTTTTGCTTGTCTTGACGCGGCCGGCGAAACTGCCGCTCTGCGCGACGCAGTGGCCAAATCGCAGGCACAGCCCGATGATGGGAGGATTGTTTTTTGCGACAGCTTTGCGTTACCCGCGCTTCTGGTTGCTCGGACTCTGACGGGACGGATATCCCGCAGGGAACTCGCGCATTGGCGCGCCTGGACCAAACGCAATTCAGCCGATACTGTTGATGTCGCGAAAGACATCCACGACATGATGCCTGCGGTCATTCACGCGTTCTCTGAATTCTACCTTGGTCTCAAAGCGATTCGAAAACTCTTGCGCTTGAGAGCGCGAAAGCCGCCCGCTGCAGTACCTCGTTGGCGGCACGACGTTGAGTAAGGCGCCCGTTGCGATCATAGGCGCCGGCCCCTACGGACTGTCGCTCGCTACACATCTTGCCGCCCAAAAAATTGCTCACCGAATCTTTGGTCGACCGATGCAGTTTTGGTCACAGGTAGCGGCGGCCGGAGGCCTTCGCTACCTCAAGTCCTATTGCTTCGGAACAAACCTCTCCAGTCCGACGCCCGGGTTTTCCTTCGCCGACTATAGTCGGCCGCGCGGTCTCGAAACCTTCGAGCCTTGTTCGATCAGCGATTTCGCAGATTACGGACACTGGTTTCAACAAAACAATGTGCCTTGGGTCGAGCAAATCGACGCGATTCGCGTCGCACGGCAAACCGACGGTTTCTTAGTGACACTCGCCGATGGTGAGCAAGTTTTGGCGGCTTCGCTCGTCGTCGCAACCGGACTTTCCTGCTTCGCGCGCGTGCCGCCGGTCTTCGCATCAGTATCACCCAAATTGGCAATACACACATCGCAAGTCGATGTCTTCTCATCGTATCGAGGTCTCCGAATTGCGGTGATCGGGGCCGGCCAATCGGCGCTCGAGGCGGCAGCGTTGTTGAACGAAGCCAGCGCGGAGCCGCAGCTTCTGGTGCGCGGCCATGCGATTACTTGGCATCACCGCGTTTTGCAGAATCGAAACCTATGGCGACAACTGCGCTCACCGATTACGGGCCTCGGTAGCGGACCGAAAGCCTGGGCGCTCACTAAGTTTCCGGGCGCGATGCATCGCGTACCGTCGCGGTGGCGTACTCGTTTCGTGGCGACTCATTTGTCGGCAGCAGGAGCGTGGTGGCTCCGAGAACGAATCGAAAAATTGGTTCCCATCGATTTCTGCACGACAGTTGTGGCGGCCAGGGAAGAAACGGGAGGTTTAATCCTCAAGCTGCGGCATTCGCAGGATGGCAGAGAACGTGATTTGAAAGTCGATCGCGTAATAGCCGGAAGCGGCTATGTCGTCGACGTCAATCGACTTGATTTTCTGGATCCGAAACTACGATCGGCAATCCAGCGCCTTGGAAGCGCCGCTAAGCTTGATCAGCACTTCCAATCTTCGGTTCCTGGATTGCATTTCATTGGTCCCGCTTCCGCTATGAGCTTCGGCCCGTTGTTCCGCTTTGTTGTCGGCGCCGAATATAGCGCGCGCGTCGTGACGGCGCGACTGCGCCACATCAATCGGCTCGGGCATGCAGTGTAGAGGTGCCCTACTCGGCCGACCGGCGCCGCGGCGAAAATGCCGTTCATCGGCCGAGGCTAAATCGCGGGGAATTGATCCGACTGGTCATCGCTGGTGCGTAACACATAGGCCACGATTTCTTCCGCCGCTTGATCCGCGGATGTCGTCTCGGTGTTGACGCGGATTTCGGGATGCTCGGGCGGCTCGTAAGGCGAGTCGATGCCGGTGAAGTGCTTAAGCTCCCCGGCTCTGGCTTTCTTGTACAGCCCTTTCACGTCGCGCTGTTCGGCGACGGCGAGCGAAGTCTCGACGTAAATCTCGATGAACTCGCCAGGCGGCGTCATGCCGCGCACCATGCGCCGCTCGGCGCGGAACGGCGAAATGAACGCGGTCAGGACGATTAGACCTGCGTCCGTCATCAGTCGCGCGACTTCGCCGATGCGGCGAATGTTTTCGACGCGATCCGCATCGGTGAAGCCCAGATCCTTGTTCAGACCATGGCGAATATTGTCGCCGTCGAGCAAGAAAGCTGTGCTTGCCGAGCGCATAGAGCTTCTTCTGCACCAGATTGGCGATGCTGGATTTTCCGGCGCCGCTCAAACCCGTGAACCACAGCAAGCCGCGGATGCTGATGCTTCAAGCGCGCATGCGCGTCGCGATCGATGTCGAGCGGCTTGCCAATGCACGTTGCTTGAACGGCGCAGCGCGAAATGCAGCATGCCCGCGGCAACCGTCGCATTGCTGATCTTGTCGATCAGAATGAAGCCGCCGAGCTCGCGGCTTTTCTCGTAGGGTTCGAATACCAAGGGTTTGTCGGTGGATAGATTCGCGACGCCGATGGCATTGAGGCTTAAGGTTTTCGCGGCGAGATGTTCCAAGCGTATTGACGTTGACCTGGTATTTCGGGCCGTGAATGGTGGCGGTCACGAATTGCGTCGCGAGCTTCAGCCAGTAAGGCCGCCCGGGCAGCAATGGCTCATCGGCCATCCAGACCATGGTCGCCTCGAATTGATCCGCGATCTCCGGCGGGTCGCTCCGCGGCGGCGAGCACATCCCCGCGGCTGCAATCCAAGTCGTCGGCCAGGGTTATCGTCACCGATTGTCCCGCCGACTGCCTCCTGCAAGATCCGCGCCGAGCGTGACCATCCGCGAAACTGTCGAAGTTCTGCCCGAGGGCAGCACGCGTACCGAATCACCGGGCCGAACCTGGCCTCGCGAAATCAGCCCGGCGAAGCCGCGGAAATCCAGGTTCGGGCGATTGACCCATTGCACCGGCATGCGAAACGGCCGCCGCTGCGCGGCCGTGACTGTCGATTTCAACGGTCTCGAGGTGCGAGATCAGCGACGGGCCTGCATACCACGGACGTTTGGCTCGATACCGCGGTGATGTTGTCGCCGACAAGACTCGAAATCGGAATCGGCAACAAAGCCGCCGATTGCCGATGCTGTCGGCGAAGGCGCGATAGTCGGCGACGATCGCGTCGAATCTGGCCTGCGCGTAGTTCGACCAGATCCATTTTATTGACCGCCAGCACGATGCTTCTTGATCCCGAGAGATGCGTCAGGTAGCTGTGCCGTCGCGTCTGCGTCAACACTCCTTTGCGCGCATCGACCAGGATGACGGCCAGATCCGCGGTCGACGCCCCCGTGACCATGTTGCGGGTGTATTGCTCATGACCCGGGTGTATCCGCGACGATGAATTTGCGCTTCTCGGTGGCAAAGTAAGCGATACGCGACGTCGATGGTGATTCCCTGTTCGCGCTCGGCGGCGAGGCCATCGACCAACAAGGCAAAGTCGATATTTTGCCCTTGCGTGCCGATCCGTTTGCTGTCGGCCGTCAAGCGCGGCGAGCTGATCCTCGAAGATCATCTTGCTGTCGTAAAGAAGCCGCCCGATCAAGGTCGATTTGCCGTCGTCCACCGAACCGCAGGTGATGAATCGCAGCAGCGATTTGTGCTGATGCTTGCGCAAGTAAGCTTCGATGTCCTGCGCAATCAAGTCATGCGCTTGGTTGAGGACTGTGCGGGACACGCCGGTCATCAAAAATATCCCGCTTGTTTCTTCAGCTTCCATCGAGGCGCCTTGATCGTGGTCGATCGCGCGGCCCTGCCGCTCCGAGGTGGTGGTCAAGAGCATTTCCTGAATTATCTCGGGCACGGTTGTGGCGGTGCTCTCGACCGCTCCGGTCAGAGGGTAGCAGCCGAGTGTGCGAAAGCGAATCGATCGCGCACTGGAGTCTCGCCGGAACGCAGGCGGAAGCGCTCGTCATCGACCATGAGCAGCAGGCCGTCGCGCTCGACCGTCGGCCGGGGCGCGGCAAAATACAGGGGTACGATCGGGATGCTCTCCAGGTAGATGTACTGCCAAATGTCGAGTTCCGTCCAATTCGAGAGGGGAAAAACTCGAATGCTCTCTCCCTTGTTCTTGCGGGAATTATAAATGTTCCACAGCTCCGGGCGCTGATTCTTTGGATCCCAGCGATGATTGGCCGAGCGAAATGAAAATATGCGCTCCTTGGCGCGCGACTTTTCCTCGTCGCGCCGCGCGCCGCCGAAGGCAACATCGAAACCATATTGCGTCAGGGCCTGCTTCAATCCTTCCGTCTTCCACAGATCGGTATGCAGGCTGCCGTGATCGAAAGGATTGATGCCGCGCGCCACGGCTTCGCGGATTCTGGTGCACGATGAGCTGCATGCCGCTGCGCTCGGCGACCGCATCGCGCATTTCGTACATGGCGCGAAACTTCCAGCGGGTGTCCACGTGCAGCAGCGGAAAGGGCGGGGCGCCCGGGTAGAACGCCTTGCGGGCCAGATGCAGCATGACGGCGCTGTCCTTGCCGGCCGAATACAGCATCACGGGTTTTTCGTTTTCCGAAACGACTTCACGCATGATGTGAATGCTTTCGGATTCGAGGCGCTGCAGGTGAGTCAGGGTGACGGTATCGATCTCCGCCGCTTGCTTGTTCATCGCGCACAAACGTACGCGGCCATCAGTGCGCAGCCGTCAAGCCAAGCGCCAATATTGCAAAATTGCATTCGAAGCTGGCTAAGAGCAACTAAATGGTTGCGTATCGACCGCGCTGCGTCTAATATGCATCCAGGAGGTTGCATATGAACACATCGACTGATCGCATCGAAAGAAAGGTACTCATCAACGCGCCCCGCGCCCGCGTGTGGCGCGCCCTGTCCGACGCAGGGGAGTTCGGCGACTGGTTTGGCGTCAATTTCAAGGCAAGCCTTTGTGGCCGGAAAGCATATTGCAGGGAAAGATCACCTACCCGGGCTATGAGCATTTGACCATGGACGTGCTCATCGAGCGGATTGTGCCGGAGCAATCGCTTTCCTGGCGCTGGCATCCCGGCGGCCATCGATCCAAAGGTCGACTATTCGCACGAACCGACGACGCTGGTCGAGTTCGAGCTGAAGGAAGTGCGCAGGGCGGCACGTTGCTCACAGTAGTCGAATCCGGTTTGGACAAGATACCGCTGGCGCGCCGCGCCGACGTGTTCCGCATGAACAGCTCGCGGGTGGGATCAACAGATGGAGAACATCAAGAAGCATGTCGCCAAGACGTAAGACGATGCGGCCAAAGCCGAAGCCGCTGCAGAATTACGCGCCGGTGTTCGCCGCCTTGGGCGATGAGATCCGACTGCCCTGGTCGCCGCCCTATGCGTGGGCGGCGCCATGTCGATCACCCAGCTGACGTCCGGGACCGAAATATCACGGCAGGCCGTCACCAAGCATTTAGGAGTTCTGGCGGCGGCGGGGCTGGTGCGCGACGTCAAAGTTGGACGCGAGAGGCTGTGGGAATTCGAACCCGCGCAATTGGACGAGGCGCGGCGCACGTTGGAACTCATCGGCCAGCAATGGGATCACGCCTTGCGCAAGACTGAAGTTCGCCGTGGAGAGCAATCGCGCCGCCTAACTGGCCTGATAGCGGCGCTTCAAAACGCGGCAAACTCCTATATAATCCGCGCGCACTTCCGATTCGGTTTGCTAAAGTACCCGAGCATCGGCCTGAAAGATTACGTTTGGCGCTGTAACTTGTTGATTTTTAAAGCGCCCGTAGCTCAACCGGATAGAGCACCGGCCTTCTAAGCCGGCGGTTGCAGGTTCGATTCCTGCCGGGCGCGCCATCTGAATGTCGGACGTTCGACGATGGTGGACGTAGCTCAGTTGGTAGAGCCCCGGATTGTGATTCCGGCCGTCGCGGGTTCGAGTCCCGTCGTCCACCCCACCTTCATGATGGGTGCGAGTCGAGCAGTGCGTTGTTGGAAAGGTTTTTAGGGCCGTTAGCTCAGCTGGTAGAGCAGTTGACTCTTAATCAATTGGTCGTAGGTTCGATCCCTACACGGCCCACCATCTACCCACTTCCGAAGACTTCCAGTACCATCCGATACGACGTCA
Organism: uncultured Gammaproteobacteria bacterium; assembly: GCA_963787695.1. Lineage (GTDB taxonomy): Bacteria > Pseudomonadota > Gammaproteobacteria > Steroidobacterales > Steroidobacteraceae > Bog-1198. The sequence continues at coordinate 375,073 of CAWBDX010000002.1, read as the reverse complement.
AAAGTCGTGAAAAACCCCTATAAACCCAGGGTTTGATCTTCCAGAGACGTACACGGATGATTGCTCGCATTGAACGTAGGGTAACGCGCAGGCAGATCGCGTACCTATAACAAGAGGAAGTTGCATGCGTGGATACCTGATGCCGATTTTCGTGGTCGCTTCTTTAGTGCTAGCCGGCTGCAACAAGTCGAAGTCGCCGGAAGATGTTTCGAATGACGTAGCCAAGGCCGAGCAGAAGGCGAACAACGAGGTGACGAAGAGCGAAGAACGCGCGCAGAGCGCGCTGGATAAATCGTACGAGAAGGTCAATGACCAGGAAATCAGGTTCAACAACGATAGCGCACACCAAACCTACAATGTGGCCATCGCAAAAGCCGATGGCAACCGCAAAGTAGCCCTCGCGACTTGCGAATCGCGGAGCGGCTCTGCTCAAAAGGCGTGCAAGGACCAGGCGGAAGCCGACTACAAGACGGCGCGCGCGGATGCCAGGGCCAGCGCCGAGGCGGCGGTGCAGCAGCAGTAACCTATTGCGTTTATAGCCCCCGATGCCTGTTTCGACCGAGTTGACAATTCTCCAAGGCAGCCGTTCGAAATATCCTTACACAAGGGTAAGACCTTTCTAACCCAGTAACAAACTCGCAGTCGCTTGTTTGGATGAACGCTCCGGGCCACCGAACCACCCGCGCGCGTCAACATTAAGAGCCTGGAGATCGGAGTAAAGGCGGCAGGCGAGCGCGCTCGGCCTCCTCTTGCCTGTTGGCAATCTGCGTGTCTATACTGAACCTTATGGTTCAGTATAGACACGCCGGCTTCGATGCCTCGTTCGCCGCGCTCTCGGACGCAACCCGACGCGGCGTTCTTCAGCAGCTCGGGCGTGCAGACGCTTCGATCACGGATCTAGCCGAGAAGTTTCACATGACCCTCACGGGCATGAAGAAGCATATCGGCGTATTGGAGCAGGTGGGGCTCGTCAGCACGGAGAAGGTCGGGCGCGTGCGGACCTGCAGGCTCGGCCTGCGTCGACTGGAGGAGGAGGCGGCATGGATCGAGAGGTACCGCCAGCTTTGGGACGCACGCTTCGACGAGCTGGACAAAGTTGTTGAGGAACTGAAACAGAAGGAGAAGGTCGATGGACGCAAGAAGAGAGAGTGAGCCTACGCCCATGAAGAACCGCACGACGGTGGAGCGAACGTCCGAGCGCGAGATAGTCGTTACGCGAACCTTCGACGCCCCGGCGCGCATCGTGTTCGAGGCGTGGACCAAGCCCGAGCTGTTCAGGCGGTGGTGGGTACCAAAGTCGTATAGCCTGACCTTGCTTTCGTGCGACCAGGACGTTCGTGTCGGAGGCACGTACCGTCTCGTGTTCAGCCACCCTGCTGCCCCGAACCCCATGGAGTTCTTCGGTCGATACCTCGATGTGACACCGCACTCGCGCCTTATCTGGACCAATGAAGAAGGTGGCGACAGTGGGCAGGTAACCACGATAACGTTCAAGGAAACAGGCGGCAAGACGTTGCTGGTCATGCACGACCTCTATCCCTCAAAGGAAGCTCTCGACGATGCCATTGCCTCCGGGAGTACAGGGGGTATCAGCGAGACGTTCGAGCAACTCGACGAGTTTCTCCTCACCTTGGCCAGTTGCTGATAAAAGTAATCAACCCGAAGTCTAAGTTTTTATATGAACATACAAGAGCAAATCAACAAATATATTGCTAGCCAACCTGAACCGAAGCGTAGTGATATGCGAGCATTGCACCGGCTGATTCTTCAAATTTTACCTGCATGTAAATTGTGGTTCTTGGATGGTAAGAACAGTGAAAACAAAACTGTTTCTAATCCCAATATTGGATATGGATTTCACACCATAAAATATGCCGATGGAAAATCCAGAGAGTTTTATCAAATTGGCATGAGTGCAAACAAAACCGGAATCTCTGTCTACATCCTTGGTATCAAAGACAAGACATACTTAGCCCATACGTATGGGAAAAAACTAGGCAAGGCGACCGTGAGCGGGTATTGCATCAGGTTCAAAACTCTAACAGGCATAAACATTGACATGCTTCAAGCGGCAATACGATATGGGGCAGAGGCCACGTCCCCTGATTTGAGCAGCGGTAGGAATTAGAGTCTTGCCTCGTTCCTATGTCAACGAACGGCCGGACCGGAATTCGACAAGTTGCCCGGAGAAATTTCTATGCGCTTCGCCAAAATGCGCTTGGCGTTGCTGATTTCAGCTACCCGCAGGATCGTAGGCGGCTCTTGCATTTGCCAGTTCGAACAGGGCTCTCACCGTCGCAGAACTCGGTAATTCGTGGCACAGTTGTCAGATGCTAAGTGATTGTTTTAGAAGGTCAGAACGATAACCAGCGGGGACTTCTCTTAATCAATTGGTCGTAGGTTCGATCCCTACACCGCCCACCAATTCGCCACTTTCAAGCACTTCCGGGCACTTCCGGCGAGGTCCAGTGACGATGGGAAAAGCGCCGAAAACGTCGGTAAAAATAGGCTTTTTGACGTCCAGTGACGTCCGCAAACAAAACTTGACAGCCACCCTCCAAACGGGGCATTTTTGGGCATCGATGAATTTGTCGCAATTTCCCTGTATCAAAATCAAATGGTTACGGTGTAAATTTAGTGGCTACACGGCCCACCATCCAATAGCGTTCGAGGACGTCCAGGGACGTCTGCCTGCATTGGACAAATTCTTCGTAAATTGCACAAACTTGCCGCAAGCGCATTCTGATGGCGTGTATGCCATATGTTGCATATTTATGCTAGATATGGCATACTAAATTGTGAAACCAGTAATCTGGATGGGAACCAGTAGGGAAGTCGTCAGGCATTTTCCTGAGGCAGCACAGGATACTCTAGGATTTGAATTGTACCGGGTTCAGTGCGGGCTCGAACCGAGGAATTGGAAGCCGATGGCGAGTGTCGGTCCGGGTGTTAGGGAAATTCGTGTTCGGGACGAAGCTGGAATTTTCCGGCTCATTTATCTCGCGACGCGACCCGAAGGGTTTCCAGAAGAAGACGCAACGAACGAGCAGTTCGGATCTGGAACTGGCGACGAAGCGATTTAAGTCGATAGCAAGGTGAAGTTATGAGAGTCAAGAAGGTTGCAAACAGTGAACACGGCCCCCGTCACGTGACGCCGGCAGGACGCAGTGTCTTTTACGATCTCTTCCCCGCGGAGAAGGCAGCGGAGATGGAAATGCGCGCTCAGCTGTTGATGGGCTTGGAACACTGGTTGGAGAAGAGCCGCATGACGCAAGCCGAAGCCGCCAAAGTGCTCGGAGTTACGCAAGCGCGCGTGTCGGACCTGAAGAGGGGGAAGATCGACCGCTTCAGCATGGACCTGCTGGTACGCTTGGCAGCGCGCGCCGGATTAAAGCCCAAGCTAAAATTGGCGGCCTAAGGCTTGCCGGGGAGTGCAAGACGCGCGCTCTAGGATCCTACCTGGTGGTTACTCTTCAAAGTGGCAACAACCGGCGGGTTGCCTTTGCCAACCCATAGTCCAACTGGTTCTCCTTCGGCGGTCACTGGCGTGGTGACTTTCGCGGTAACCACGATTCTTGAATTGTCACACGCAACTTGAGATGCAGTCTGCGCCCGGCCCTTGGGACTTCTATTGCGCGTGAACGGGCAGATTCGATTTCAACAAGAATTCACGAATAACGCTGTATGCATTTAGCGTCTGTTCGTCTGTGAAGTCGCCGTGAGTATTGCTGCTAATCGTAAGTAGTTGGTTGCGGACGCCTGCTTTCGTGAGCGCTTCGTGAAAGCGTACTGCCTGCGCATAAGGCGCGATCGGGTCGCCGTTACCGTGGATCGTCAGAATGGGCGGCAATCCTGCGCGCACGTAATTGATAGGCGAGACTCGTTTCGCCAGTTCCTCGCGATCGGGTTGGTTCCCAAGCCACGAGATAGCCCAGGAGCGGATATTCGCCCCTTGCAGCGCGTCGGCGACGTCCGTGAGCCCAACCCAGTTTATAACCGCCGCCACATTCGGCGTCGGGTCAGTCCACGGGCCAGACCAATTGGGGTCGTCTTCCGATACACAGCCACTATCAAAACCAGCCGAGGCTGGAATCATCGCCGTCGTCAGCGCCAGGTGTCCACCGGCGGAAGCTCCCGTAACCACAACTTTGCTCACATCAAAGTTGTACTTCTTTGCGTTGCGTCCAATCCAGTGCAGCGCGCAACGACAATCCTCAACAGCGGCTGGTGCGAGCGAAACTCGCGCTAGCCGATACTCAACGTTTACTGCGGCCCATCCCATTTCCAGATAAGGCAGGAGCGAGAGGACCTCCCCCTCCTTCTCATGTCGTACCCAGCCGCCACCATGGATCAGCATCACAACGGGCGTGGGTGCCTTCGTGTTTGTTGGGCGGTAAACGTCGAGCTTTAGCTCGTAATTGTTGGCGATTCCGTATGTGATATTCGGGAGTACGTCATAATCGGTGCTGATCCGTACCGCCGATCTCGCGGCCTCGCTCAACTGTGCCCATGCCGCGGGAGTGAAAATAAGTTGGAGGCACAGCATGAGGCCGGCAAAGCACAGCTTTTCACCCGACATTGTCAGCTCCTTGCGCGAAAACTCTATATACAGCCGGCGCACCCGATCAATCTTGGACCCGTTGACGCAGCATACTGACCCTGTGCCTAGTAGTCCTTGGGAACTTCTGCTATTTTTCTGATGAAGTTCTCAGGATCCCCTGCGATGGCCTCCGGTAACAAATACGAGTTCGGCTCGTACCGCCTCGATGTTCCAGGCGGAACGCTTTTTCGCGAGGGCAACCGCGTTGCTCTGCCGCCCAAGGCGGCCGAACTCCTGGTCGCCTTGGTGGAAGCCGCAGGCAGTGTGCTCACCAGAGAGCAACTTCTGCTGCACGTGTGGCCCGGCACCGTCATTGAGGAGGGAAGCCTAAGCTCTCACATTTCCATGCTGCGCAAAGCTCTGGGAACGGCTCCGAACGGGCAGGACTTCATCGAGACCTTGCCGAAGCGCGGTTACCGTTTCGCGGCCGACGTGAAGCGGGCCAGATTCGATGTGCCGGGAGGCGGGATAGAGAGGGCCATGCTCGTGGTCCTGCCATTCGAGAACCTCACCGCGGGGGATCGATACGATTATTTCAGCGACGGGCTGACCGAGGAAATGATCACCGAGCTGGCCTGCTTGAGCCCCGAGCATCTCGGCGTGATCGCCCGAACCTCGGCGATGCAGTTCAAATTGACCTCGAAGAGCGTCAAGCAGATTGGCAGCGATCTCGGTGTCTCCTACGTCGTCGAAGGCTCCGTGCGCCGGGCCGGGGAGCGAGTGCGCATCACGGTACAGCTCATTCGCGTCAGTGATGAATCGCACTTATGGGCCCAGAATTACGAGCGACACCTACACGATGTGCTCGACGTGCAGGCGGAAGTGGCCCGAGCCGTCGCACGGGAAATCCAGATCAAATTAACGCCGCACGAAAAGCAGCGGTTGGACCCGGACAAGACGCGATCCATCAACCCGCAGGCGTACGAGTTGTATCTTCGGGGCCGTCACTTCTGGTACCGGCGTACGGAAGAGGGCATGCGAAAGAGCATCGAATGCTTTGAGCAAGCTCTGAGATATCAGCCGAGTTTTGCGGCGGCCTACGACGGAATCTCCGACGCGCACACGATGCTTGCCTGCCGAGGTATGACTCCTGCGGTGGAGTCGTTACCCAAAGCCAAGGCCGCGGCCAGGCACGCAGTGCGACTTCAGCCGGAGCTTGGTGAAGGATATGCATCGCTTGCCCATGTGCGCTTGCACGACTGGGACTGGGTGGGTCTTGAGAGTGACTTTCAGCGTGCGGCGGAGCTCGCTCCCGGCTACGCCGTCGCTCATTACTGGTATGCGGAATACCTCATGGCAATGGACAGGACTGGAGAGGCGATCGGGAGAGTCCAATACGCCTGGGAGTTGGATCCCCTGAATTCAGTGATCAACGCTTCGATTGGCATGATTCGCTACCTGGCACACGACTACGATGGGGCGCTGGTGGACTTGCGGCGTGGGCTGGAAATCGACCCGACCCATTATGTGTCGCATCTGCGGGTGGGGCTCGTCTGCTTGCAGAAAAACCTGCTGAACGAGGCGTTAAACGCGATGCGCCAAGCAGTGACGCATTCCGGAGGCGGCACCGAAGCACTCGCCGGACTCGCCCAGGCGCACGGTGTCGCAGGAGATAAGGTCACGATGCAGAAGATCATGCAGGAACTCGACGCAATCGGTCACCGCCATGTTTCGCCGTACAATATTGCGAGGGTATACGGGGCGATCGACGACAAGCAGCGCGCGCTCGAATGGCTGGAGAGAGCCTATCTGGAACACAATCCCGATCTCATCGAGCTGACTCGCGAGCCCTCCTTCGCGAGCCTGCGGTCCGACGCGAAATTCCGCGAGCTGACGGAGCGAATCGGTTGGCATTGAGTGACCACATTAGGGAAGCGCTCGCAACGTCTGAAACATGGAGAATACTCCAGGCCTAACGCCCAAGAGCGTTGCCACGATGTGTTGAGACAGATGACTCAAATTGGCGGCGTGAGGCTGAGAGGTCGTGATGTCCACTGACCGCAGGATGCAGCCATCGTTTGATGGGGGCATGACTGGGTCGCGCCAGGTCAAGCCTGGGAGGAGGGGAAGCTAGATAGATAGCGGAAACTCATCGATGGAATCCAGAGGGTTCGACTCCCTCCCGGAAAAGACTAGCCATCATCCGGAAGCGAGCCTTGCACAGGGCGTGGTGACACGTTCGTGAAGCGTAGGCAGCGGATACCGAAGCCGCGTGATTGAGCCGCGATATTGCCGCAATGCTGGTGTTCTTATCGTCTCAGTGGTGGGAACTATGTCGGCTGACCGTGACGGTGAGGTCTGTCGAACCGGCCGAGGTCCTAGAGCGGGGCAAAGGTATGGGATGGATTCTCCAGGAACCTGGGAGATCCTGCGTACGACCAACTTCAAATAGCCAATGGTGCCGCGGCTTCAAGCGGGACCGGGCCCGAGCGACGATCTCCAGCGCACGGGAGCGAACGCGGAGAGGGAAGTTGGAACGGCAGAGCGAATAAATAAGTGATGCTGTATTCGGCGCAGGAAGTGTTAGTGCTTTGATAGTACTGATGACAGTGGGGAACGCCCCTTCAGGCGGACCCGGTCGAGGGAAGCGAAGCACCGTAGCAACAGAGCCGTTTTTGAGAAACACGAGGGTGCTTTGAAACCTGCAAGCGTGTCAACGAAACAAGAGCGGATAGCGGAACTCGCAAGAGAGAATCCGGCGATGGCGTTCACCTCGCTGAACCAGTATCTCGATGCGGAATGGCTGGAATATGCCTTTGACTGCACACGCAAGGACGGCGCGGTCGGAGTCGATGGTCAGACGGCGGAGAGCTATGCGGTGAATCTGCCGCAGAACTTATCGTCGTTGATCGAGCGGCTCAAATCGGGTCGTTATCGTGCGCCGCCGGTGCGGCGTCACTATATTCCCAAAGCGGGAGGTGGCGAGCGCGGCCTGGGCATACCGTCATTTGAGGACAAAGTAGCGCAACGGGCGATTACGATGCTGCTGGAGCCGATTTATGAGCAGACGTTTCTTAACTGCTCGTTCGGCTATCGGCTGGCGCGCAATGCGCACCAAGCGCTGCAAGTCCTACACACCGGGATCATGGGGCAGCAAGGCTATTGGGTGCTCGAAGTAGACATTAGAAAATACTTCGACAGCATCCCGTTCGCAGCGTTGCGAGAATGTCTTGCGAGAAGAGTCACCGATGGCGTGGTCAGAAAGCTGATCGACAAATGGCTCAAAGCCGGTGTGCTGGAGACGGGGCAGGTTCACTACCCCGAGGCCGGTACGCCGCAAGGCGGTGTGATCTCACCGATCTTGAGCAACGTCTTTCTTCATTACGTGATTGATCAATGGTACACCGAGCAGGTACGACCACGGCTGCACGGCCCGAGTACGCTGGTGCGCTTCTGCGATGACTTTGTGATGTGTTTTATGCACAAGGCCGATGCGGAACGCGTGCTGGCGGTATTGGCCAAGCGGCTGGGTAAGTTCGGGCTGCAACTGCACCCGGACAAAACCCGACTGGTCGACTTCCGGCCCTGGCGGTCAGCGCGTGAGCAAGACTCGACGTTGCCGACGACCTTCAACTTCTTAGGTTTTACCCACGTGTGGGGCAAATCGCGGAAGGGCAACGCGGTGGTGCGGCAGCTGACAGCGAAAGATCGACTTGCGCGTTCGCTCAAGGCGATCAATCAACGATGCAAGCGGATGCGGCATTGGCCAATCCGCGAGCAGCACCAACGACTATGCCGGATGCTGAAGGGGCACTATGCCTACTTTGGCATCACCGGTAACTTCAAACGCTTGGCTCTGTTGCACCATCAGGTGCAACGGCTCTGGCAGAAGTGGTTGTCGCGTCGGTCGTCGAAGAGCTATGTGCCCTGGGGACGGTTTATGCGAATGCTGGAACGCTTCGCGTTGCCGCCGCCCCGGATCGTGCATCCCTACGCGGTCGGGTGAGCGAAGCTGTGCAACGAAGAACCGCATGCGTGAATTGCGCTCGTGCGGATCTGTGAGGGGTGGGGGCAGCGATGCCCCCGCCTACTCGGAGGCATCGCCGAATTATGGGGATTTTATTAATTTATAAATCAATGAATTATGACGTAAATGTGGTGGCTACACGGCCCACCATCCAAAGACGTTCGCGGACGTCCGAGAACGCCCATCATAATGCCGGCAACAGTATGTGCCTGGCATTCCTCCAGAGAGCGGCCGCTCGACTGCTGCTGCGAGACATCGGCGAATTCGAACCGGTCTTATCGGGGACGGCCCTCTAGTACAGTCGTGCCCGTGGGAGCCGTCGTTACGATTGCCCGCGTCAGTTCGAAACCCGCGGCGCGATACAGCGAGCGATATTCGACTTCCGTGCGCTCGCAGCCGCCGGTCCTGGCCAACATGTTCAAGTCGGAAAGCAGCGGATAGATCGGCGGAACGGTTGGCTGTAGCATGGTTTCCAGTACGACAAGGCGTCCATGAGGAGCTACCGCGGCGCGCACCACCTTCAGAATGGCCACTGCCTTCTCGTCATTCCAATCGTGGATCACTCGGGAAAGAATATAAAGGTCAGCCCCCCCAGGCACGGAAACAAAGAAATCACCCGAAGCGACTTCACAGCGATCGGCCAGTCCTGCCTGTTCGATGGTCCGCCTGCCACCTTCTATGGCATGGGGCAGGTCGAACAGCACGCCGCGCATGCTGGGATTTCCTTTGAGGATCTCGGAGATGACCCTGCCGTGACCTCCGCCCACGTCAACCAGTCGTGTGCATTCTGAGAAATCGTACGCTTCGAGAACGCCCGTAAAATGCAGTGTAGAGAACGCGGTCATCATGGAGTTGAAGACTTTGTTCAATTCGGGGTCGCTCTGTAGCCAGTCGATCCAGCTGCCACCACCGCTGAGCATCTGCCCGGCGCTCTCTCCGGTTTGGACCGCTCGTAGAAACAGTCCGTCAACTCTAGCACCCCACTCGCCTCCAAAGAACAATGCCGCGGAGCGCAACGATCCCTCGACATCTCGCCGCAGTAATTCCCCCATGGGAGCCAGGAGGAAGCGGCCACTCGAATCCTGTGCGAACACGCCAATGCCAACCAGTGCCCGCAGGACGCGTCGCAGCGACTGCTCGCTCGACCGGGTCGCATGCGCGAGCTGTTCGGCGCTTTTGGGGCCACTCGCGAGCAAATCGGCGACTCCCAGGGCTGCGGCTACATGCAGTGCCTCCGAGATAAGACGCATGACAATCAGTTCCAGCAAGCGACCTGCGGATTGTGCTCTGGTGACATTCGAGGCAGTCATTGGAGGCTCCTTGCGGCGCATGCGCTTCAGGTTTCGGAATGGAGCCGGAGTGCCGATGCGTTGTCTCGCGTCATTCCAACGGCTCCCGCGGCGATGAGGCCTGCGATCGCGATTGCCGTGAACATGGCGATCGGCCCGGGAAAGGCTTCCTGAAGAAATCCGGCCACCCACGGACCAAGTATCGCACCCACCCGGCCTACGCTGAGTTCCATGCCAACAGCGGTCGCGCGTATTCGAGTTTCATAGGCGTTGGCGGTGAAATTGTTTAGAACGAACTGCGCGCCGAAGAAAAACCCTGCCGACCACACGAACGCAAAATTGGCGACATGGCTGCGCGATACCGCGAGCCCCAACACGGAAGCCGCACCCAGCACCCACCAGGTGCCGATAACGACTCGCCGCGATCCAAGTCGGTCGGCGAGATAGCCGCATGCAAGGCCGCCGACAAACGTGGAGATCTGCAGCAGCGCGCCGAACCCGAAACTTGCGGCAAAGCCCTGACCACGCTGCAGCATGACCGTTGGCAACCACCCGGAGAGCCCAAAAATGCAGAAGAGACAGAAAAACGCCGCGGTCCAAACGCACAGCGTCGTACGACGGTACGACGGTGACAGCAAAGTGGCGATGGTGTTTTGCGTTGCGAGCGATGGATCCACAACCAGACTAGCGTCACGGTAACGCCCGGCGTTTTCGGGGCGAAGCCGTGCCAGGATTGCCGCGAGCTCAGACGTGTCTCGTTTCATCGACAGATAGCGGACCGACTCTGGCAGCGTGACATAAACGATAGGAATCAACAGAACCGATAAGGCACCGCCGATCCAGTACAGGCTTTGCCAGCCATACGCTGGTGTCACCAGAATACCGACCACACCGGCTAGGCTGCCACCCAGCGCCCAGCCGAACGCCACTGCCCAGATGGCGTAGGTGTTCGCGACACGCCGAGGCGCGAACTCGTTGATATAAGTCGTCGCGAGGGGTAGCAGAACCCCCAGTCCCAGGCCGGTCAGCAGGCGAAGGGTGCAGAAAGAAGCGAACGAGTTCGCGAACTGGGCGGTGGCCAGCGTGAAGATGCCCGCAAGCCACAGGCCGCCGAGTAGTGTGACCCTACGGCCGATTTGATCCGCCAGCGGCCCATGCGCGGCGGCCCCCAACAAGAAGCCGACGAGCCCGCTCGAGACGAGCAGGCCCGCCTGCGCTGGCCTGAGATGCCACGGCTGCACGACATAGTGAATGACATACGAAGGATTAAATACATCGTAGCCATCGAACAGCGTGAGTGCACCAATGGTGACAGCGATCTGCGTGTGGAATCGGCCGACCCGCGCGCTACCAAGTTCCTCATCGACACGTATGGATTCGCCGTGCATTTGTCGCTCCCAGAGCGCAACAAACAAACACCACCATCCAAATAGAGTCGCACATCATTCGACAGTGCTCAACAAAAATGCCAGTCAAGGGCGAAAGCTATCGGCTCAAAGACAAACGAAAGGCAGGCCTGCTCGAGGCCAAAGCCTCAGCTCAAAAGGTGGGGGTGGGTCAAATCTAGATCGGCAGCTAATGAGATTAGTGGGTCACTTTTACTTCGGCGTTGACGATAGGCTAGTTGCGATCCCGGCTGCCGTGCTTGCGGCGTAGACATCGATGTCGCAATAATGGCATCCCTGATATCGCTGGGTTTAACCCATGCAGAAGATCGTCATTTCCTATCGTCGCGCCGACTCGGCGTGGACGGTGCGCAGCATCTTCGACCGCCTAGCCGCGCACTATGGAACGGAGTCGGTGTTCATGGATATCGATGCCATTCCGTTGGGCAGCGATTTTCGGGGGCACATTGAGCAAGCTCTGCGGGCAGCCGACTTCGTGGTCGCAGTCGTCGGACCCGATTGGGTGGGCGCCCGGAAACGCGGCCGCAGCCGTATCAATGATGAAAACGATCCGGTCCGAATTGAGCTCGAGATCGCCCTTCGGTGCGGTGTTCCCATCATTCCAGTGCTTGCGAATCGCGCGATGATGCCTCAGGCGGATGATCTTCCCGATAGCTTGCGGGAATTCACGTTCCATAACGCAGCCGAGGTCGACGCGGGCCGGGACTTCGATCAGCAGATAGACCGCTTGATCAATACAATGGATGGTCTTTTCGCATCGAAAACCGGATTGCACCTGACGCGCAATGCGCACACGCCTGTAGCCGAGACAGAAAAGGCAACCGCAAAGGTCCAGCGGGGACCCCTCATGTCGGCGGGCGTAAACCAAGAGATCAAATTTTGCCGAGCGGCCGACGGCGTTCGCCTGGCGTATTCGACGGTTGGTCATGGAACCGTGTTGCTGAGGACGGCTCATTGGCTCAACCACCTCCAGCATGACTGGGATAATCCGGTTTGGGGCCCCATGCTGCGCGGGCTTGCCGCAGAGCACACGCTGATTCGCTGCGATGCACGGGGCAATGGCCTCTCGGATTGGGAGGTAGCGGATATTTCCTTTGACGCATGGGTCAGCGACCTTGAAACGGTGGTTGAAGCCGTCGGGATAGAGCGCTTCGCGCTCCTCGGCGTATCGCAAAGCTGCTCTGTTTCAATCGCTTACGCCGTCCGGCACCCGGAGCGGGTTTCCCGCCTCATTTTGTACGGCGGTTTTGCACTTGGCGCCTGCTTGCGATCCCCAGCCGCAAGGGAAAGGCATAAAGCGATGGCCACTCTGGTGCGTCTCGAATGGGGTGCGGACAATCCAATCATCCGTCAAATATTTGGGACCGAATTTGTACCGGACGCGCCCAAGGATCTGTTCGATTCGTTCAACGAGTGGCAGCGACTGGTCACCTCAGGCGAATGCGCCGCGCGATACCTCCTAACGACGGGAGAAATCGATGTGAGGGACCTGCTCCCCAAAGTCGCAGTGCCGACTCTGGTCATGCACCGGCGCGGCGATATGCGGGTTCCGTTCGAGGAAGGCCGAAAGATGGCCGCCGCCATTCCCGGCGCTCGTTTCATAGCACTGGACGGCAGAAACCACATCCCGCTGGAAGACGAGTCTGCCTTTGAGCGGTTCTTCGAGGAAATCAAACTCTTCTTGACCCAGTGACCTCAGCAACACGGCCCACCATCCAAAGACGTTCGCGGACGTCCAGAAACGTGCCTCGATCAGTCACTTGATCTCGGACTTACCGGCTCGCAAGAGGCACTTGAACTTGCAGTAACTGTCGCGGAGTCGAAGCCCGGTCCGTGGTCGGCATGCTTGAAACCAGCATCCACTTCCACCTTCGCTTGCAACGACTGCCAGGCGCCAAACGTGGCATTAAAATCCCTGCACAGATCCGAGTAGGTCCGGTACAAAGATGGCACGGGTGCCTGATCGCTGGTGGATTCAACCATCTCCAGCAGAGCCGATGCCTGCCCATTAATCCTGCTGAAACTGGTGGTGCCCTTGACGGGCGGTACAGCGTAGGACCCGCCCGAGAGGCCGATGGACGCATCTTCGAGGGTGCCGGTCAGTTCGGCGATTTGCGTGCGCAGCGTCTTCACCAATTCGCTCGACACACCTGCGCGCAGCGATGACAGTTTCGCATCTAACCCATTCGCCTGTTCGTAAGCGTTCTTGCTGGCTGAAATGACCGCGATGATTTGCTGCGAGAGGGCCAATTGCCGGCGCATGCCATCCAGCGCCGCAGGTGAGTTATCGAGCCTCGGATCCTGTTTCAGTAGCACCGGTTGAGTGTAGGAAGCGCCGTCAGCTGTGAGTTTCACCGTATAGTTGCCAGGCAGCGCCATGGGCCCTTCCGGAACGAATGACGTGTCTTCCGGCACTGCCCCGCTGGACTGATCGAAGAACAAGGCAGGCGGCGTTGGGTAGCGCATGTCCCAGCTCACGCGGTGTTGACCCGCGGTCTCCATCAATGGCCGCGACGGCCGTGCCCAAAAGGCAGGCGCGGGCGGCAGCGGCTGATCGAGGGGCTTAATCGGAGCGTTCGAATAGGAACGCACCACGTTCCCCTTGGCATCGAGAATCTGCAGCTGCACATTCTGTACAGACTGTTGCAGGTAGTAGTCGATCACAACTCCTTGAGGTGGATTCTTTCCATGAGGAACCTCGGGCGGAAACGGCGTGTCCTGGTTGATGTTCGACTGGACACGGGTCGCGGCTCGCGGACGGAACAGGATCACTTGGCGATCCGCGAGCTCCGCGGTCAATTGCTCGAGCGGCGATGTATCGTCCAGAATCCATATTCCACGCCCGTAGGTTGCAGCAATCAGATCGCCGTCGTGGATTTTCAGGTCATAAAATGCGGTCGTTGGAAGGTTCAGGCGTAGCGATTGCCAGTGATCGCCATCGTCGAACGACACGTGGACGGACGTTTCCGTGGCAGCGAAGAGCAAACCGCGTTTGTGATCGTCTTCCTGCAACGCTCGCACAAAGCTGCCGGTCGGCTGATCTGTAGGCAGGCCTGTAACGATCTCTTCCCATGACTTGCCAAAGTCGCGCGTACGATAGATGTGCGGTGAATAATCTCCAAGGGCGTCATTCCGCACCGCCGCGTAGGCCTCCGAGGGGTTGAATTGAGAAGCCTGAACGTTGATGACGCCATACATCGACATGTCTGGAGGAGTGACGTCAAGCCACTGCTTCCCGCCGTCTTCCGTCAGATAGAGAACGCCATTGTTGCTGCCCGTCCATATGACCCCGGCTTGCACGGTTGAGGGCGACAACGCCACCAGTGCGTCACCGTGATGGACTCCTTCCGGATTGGGCAATGGTGGTTTTCCTGGATGGGCGGTAAGGTCTGGACTGATTTTTTCGCCAGTGATCACCACCGTCCCGGCTCTCCCAGACGTTCTGAGTGCCGTAATACAACACGCTCGGGTTCTGAGGTGAAAAAACGATGGGAGCAGAAACTGCGCGTCGAAAATCCGTATCGGTAACCCGACTGATGGTGCCCACGCCAAAATCGACGCTCTGCGCGCCCCATGTTTTGCGATTCACCTTTTGCAGAAATCCCAAAGGGCCGTTCATGAATATGACGTCGGGATCGGCAGGGTCAATAGTCACGAAACCCGTCTCCCAGCCGGGCAGTGGAAACCAATCAAGGTCAGTGATCTGTCCGAGCGAGCCTCGACTGGCGATCGCAAACGTGCCGCTGTCCTGCTTGCTTCCGTATATCCAGTAGGGATAGCGGTTGTCAGTAGCGATTTTGTCGACCTCGGCGGTTTTTTGGTTGTACCACGAACTCCAGGTTTGACCACGATCGAGACTGACCGATGCCCCTTGATCGCCGCCGTACACGATATGGTTCGGGTCAGTGGGATCAATCCACCACTGATTCGGGTCATCACCTCCGGGCGCACCTTTAAAAGCGACCAACGTACGACCACCGTCGGTGGATCTGTAGACACAGGTACCCATCGTATAGACCACATCCGGATCATGCGGATCTACCAGAACTTGTTTGCTCGATGTGTAAATGCGTCTTGGTGGCCACCGACCAACTCGTGCCACCGTCGTCCGACCGGTAAAGCCCTGCGCGGTTCAACATGTATATGCGCCGGGCATGAGTGCCCACCGCGACTGCAGTCTCCCCGAGTAGTTCGGGTTGGTCACGACCCTTTAGCTTTGCCCAGGTCAGGCCCTCGTCGCTGGACTTATACAGGCTTGTGGGTCCCGGATGCTCGGAGAGCGAACGACTCGGAATCCCCGGAGCGAAGATAGGTTTGTGTCACTGTAGCGAAAATTACCCGCGGATCATCGCTTGCCCAGGACAGATATGTCGCGCCGGACTCGGGCTGAGCATTCAGCACGAGTGTCCACCTTCGTCCTCCGTCAGTGCTGCGAAACACGCCGCGTGCTCCCCCTTGACGATGATCGATTCCGCGCGTGGCTGCCAGCACCAAGTCAGGATTTTGCGGGTCCACCAGTAGCCACGCTATTGCTCCGGCATTTTGCAATCCGGCACTCTGCCAGTGCGCTCCTGCGTCGGTGGATTTCCAGACGCCGCTGCTATAATTGGAGCCAAATACGCTCCCGGTACCCGCATAGACAACCGACGGTTGCGACTGCGCCACCGCCAATGCGGTAAAGCCTCGGACAACCTGCACTGCATCGGTAACCGGCAACCAGGTGGCGCCGGCGTTTACGGTCTTCCAGACCCCTCCATTATCGGTACCCACATACGCAATCCCCGGGCGTCCGTTGACTCCGGACACCGAATCCACCTTTCCTCGCAATAAATGGGCCGATGTTGCGCCACTGCATGTCTTGAAACAGACTTGGGTTTATCTGCGCTTGAGCTGTCCCCATGATGAACGATGCTGCGGTGGCAGCCACAGCGCATGCCAACCCATTCGCGCGCTTCGCTAGAATCGAATTCAAGGCTCACCCCCACTATATCGCGGAGCACGGACGCTCACATGTACCAATGTTCCTACCACGGGCTCACCCGAGCAACGTAGGAGACGCTGACTCTGCACTTTGGCCCCGCAAAAGTGCCAGGCGTCGGACTCGTCGGGAGCCTATCGTTGCATATTTCCTGGCAACGCGGCCGGACGGAATTTATGTCTTGCATTGTTTTCACAAGAAAACACAGAGAACTCGTCGGCAGAATTTGTACTTGCTGACAGGCGACTTGTGTCAATACAGTGGGAGCCGATGTCGACGCTGAGATCGGAGTAACGCTTTGAAGAAGAGGTTTATGCCAAATATTGCATATAGATGCGAGATATGTGCGGACATCCGCCATGTTTTTGCTCGCCTCGAAGGGGTCAACGAACGCGTCCACTACGAGTCCATGGTGAATATGTTTGGCCGAAAAGCCGTCGAATCGACCGAGGTGCTGTTTCTGATGGATGGCGTGGGTTACCTGCTCCGCGGCCTCGCCTTGCAGAACATATGCAGAAGAACACGACGCAGGATAAGCGATGGCTGTACTGGCGTGGAAAGTTCGCCCGTGACATCCTTAACTGTAACAAACAGGGCAGTTGAGCCATGCGCATCGCGAATTCATTGACGGCGTCCGCCGCGGCTTGCCGTTCGCTCATCGGCCTTGACGTCGGAGGAACAAAAATCGCGTGCGTCGAGGGCGGCTTCAATGGCGAGATCCACCGGCGCCGCGAGATTGCGACGCAGGCGCATCTCCCGTTTGATCAGAGGTTTCCGGCCGTAACGGATCTCGTGACACAATTGATCGGCGAAGCACGCAGTGCAGGGCGCGAAGTCGTGGCGCTGAGCGTCGCCGTTGGCGGCCCGCTGCGGATCCGCGAGGGGCTGCTTCTCAATCCGCCGCACCTGCCGGGTTGGCACAACGTCAATTTGAAGAGGCGTCTGGCGGAGCGATTCCCATCGCTCCCGGTGCATATTGAGCACGACGGCAACGCGGGTGCCCTCGCGGAATGGCGCTTCGGGGCCGGCCGATCCCGGCCGGCGATTCGCCACCTTGTCTTTCTCACTTTCGGGACGGGATTGGGCGCCGGTATCATTGTAAACGGAAAGATTCTTCACGGGGCTTCCGATATGGCCGGCGAAGTGGGTCACTGGCGGCTTGCGCCGGATGGACCCGAAGGTTACGGCAAGCGCGGCTCGTGGGAGGGCTTCGCATCCGGCGCCGGCCTCGTCCTTCTCGCGAATCGCATGTTTCCGTGCCGCTGGCCGGCCGACACCGAGACTCGGGTGCTGGTCGAGGCGATGTTGGCCGATGACGCAGAGGCTCTTGCGGTCGCTGCGGAAGCGGGGCGGCGGATGGGCGCCGGCCTCGCACTACTCGTTGATGCGCTCAATCCACAGCTGATCGTCCTCGGATCGCTCGGTATCGTGCTCGGCGATCGGATCTTGAGGAGCGCACGCGAAGTACTTGCCCAAGAAGGGCTGCCTCAGTCGGTTGGCGCATGCCGAATCGTTCCCGCGGAGCTCGGCCGACGCATCGGCGATGTTGCTGCACTGATGGCTGCGTTGAGCAAACCGTCGATTGCGCGATTAGCGGAGGCACGAGGTGGTTGAAGCATCGAGCGATATTGTAGAGGCGCATTTCAACGAGCACGAGACGGCCGGCAGGCGCTGTCTAGCGCTGCTCAAGGATAAGATTTACCTCGCGGCGCTCGATCTGGCGCAGGGGCTCTACCGCGGGCACAAGGTGCTCGCCTTTGGCAACGGCGGTAGCGCCTCACAGGCGTCGCATTTCGCCGGCGAGTTGCTCGGCCGTTATACTCCTGGTCCGCGTCGCGGGCTCGCGGCTGTCGCGCTCGCGAGCGATGCCAGCGTCACCACTTGCATCGCGAATGACTTCGGCTTCGCATCGATCTTCGAGCGCCAGGTGGAAGCACTCGCGCAACCCGGCGATCTGGCGGTTGCCTTTACCACCAGCGGGAAGTCGCCCAATGTTCTCAGGGCTCTCGCCGCCGCGGAACGCAGCGGCGCGGTGACACTCGCGTTGACCGGGGCAGCCGGTCTCGACGGCGGATGTGCGCGCCACACCCTTGCAGTCCCGAGTACCTCGACGGCGCACATTCAGGAGATGCATCTCGTCATTCTCCACATCTGGTGCGAAATCATCGAAAGGACTGGCGCCTCGAGATCGACTTGAGTGGCGCATCGCGCGCGATCGCCAGCCGATCGAACCTCCGGCGCACGATGCCGTGCCGGCGCTGATCGAGCGGGAATCGCAATATCAGCACGACGGCGACTTTGCACGGTCCGCCCGGGTTCAGCGATGACGACCCCTCTTCATGACCTGACCTCCCTACCTCGTTTCGCGTAACTGGCACCATATGCCGACGAGGCTGTAGACTGATGCACGCGCGAATGCGAGGAACCCCATTGAATCTTGCCTCCCACTGGTGCCTTGACCCTGCCGTCTTCTATCTCAACCACGGATCCTTCGGCGCCTGTCCAACCGCGGTGCTCGACGCCCAAGCGGCGCTGCGCCTCGAAATGGAGCGTGAGCCGGTCGACTTCTTGTCGGCGAAACTGCCGGCCCGCTTGAATGCCGCCCGCGAAACGTTCGCGGCCTTCTTGGGCGCCGCGCCTTCGGACTTGGTGTTCGTAACGAACGCCACGGCCGGCGTCAACGCGGTGCTACGCTCGATCGAGTTCGAGCGCGGCGATGAGCTGCTGCTCACGAACCACACCTACGCCGCGTGCCGCAAGACGGCGGACTTCGTGGCGCTCAAAACCGGGGCGCGCGTGGTGGTGGCTCACTTGCCCTTCCGCTGCCGCGATGAGGAGGACTTCATCGCACCCATTTTGGGTGCGGTCTCCTCGCGCACGCGCCTCGCGCTACTCGATCATGTGACGAGCCCGACGGCGCTCATCTTGCCGCTCGCGCGTCTGATCACCGAGCTCGATGCCCGAGGGATCGATACATTGGTCGACGGCGCCCACGCGCCCGGGATGATACCGCTCGCCTTATCGGAACTCGGCGCGGCCTACTACACCGGTAATGCCCACAAGTGGCTTTGCGCCCCCAAAGGCGCCGCCTTCCTGCACGTGCGCCGCGACCGGCAGGAGAATTTGCATCCGAATGTCATCAGCCACGGATATCCAGCGGGCTTCTGCGCGGAATTCGATTGGACCGGAACCTTCGACCCGACGCCGTGGCTGTGCGTCCCTGAGTCGCTGCGCTTCATGGACGCCCTGCTGCCCGGCGGCTGGCCCGAAGTCATGTCGCGCAATCGCGCTCTCGTGCTGCAAGCCCGCGACGTGCTTCTGGACGGCACGGGAATTGATGCGCCCTGCCCACAGTCCATGATCGGATCGATGGCGTCCCTGCCCTTAGGCCAAGCGTCGCCCGGATCTCCCGCTCACGGACTCGATTACAAGGGACTGCACGATTGGTTTCGCGCGCGCGGGGTCGAGACCTGGCTGCATGCGAATCCGGTGCCGCTGCTGCGACTGTCGGCGCAGCTCTACAACGATCTGGATCAGTTCAAGCTGCTCGCCCGCCTGCTGGAAGAAGCACTGCATGGCCGATGAACCGGATTCCGGAGCGATCCGACCGCGACTTTCCACATTCGACACGGCGATGGTGGTGTTCAGCCTGGTGGTGGGCATCGGCATCTTTCGCACCCCGGCCATGGTTGCGAGCGCGGCCGGCGGCACAGCGCTCTTCTTCGTCGCGTGGATCGCGGCTGGGATCATCAGTCTCATCGGCGCCCTCACCTTCGCGGAAATCGGCTCGCGGTACCCGCGCGCGGGAGGCTACTATCGAGTCGTCGCGGACTGCTACCGTCCCACGCTCGCATTCATGCTGAATTGGTCGCAGACCTTGATGCAGGGCGCGGGCGCCGCGGGTGTCGCCTTCATCGGCGCCGAGTATCTGATGCCTGTCATTCTGCCGCCGCAGTGGCGCACGCCGCAGGCGTCGCTGGTGCTCGCCTGCACCACCATGCTGATCCTTCTGGTTTGCAATTACCGCGGCGTGAAGCCGGGTGCACTCGTCCAGAATCTCCTGTCGCTGCTCAAGATCGCCATGATCCTCGGGCTCGCGCTGCTTGCGCTGCTGCTGGCGCCGCGGCTGCCTGCGCCGACGCCCCGGTCCGCCGCGCCCACCGGATCTGCGTCTCGCGTCGGCGCTGATTCCTTGCTTCTACGCCTATGGCGGATATCAATTGACCATGAACTTGGGCGCCGACTTGAAGGACGCGCGGCGCCGCTTTCCGCTCGCCATCACGGCCGGGATGTTCAGCGTGGTCGGCCTGTATCTGTTGCTGAATTTCGCCTATCAAAGGGTTCTCGGAACCGGCGGCATCGCGGACTCGAAGTTGGTGGCGGCTGCCCTGTCGCGCGCGACCTTCGGACCCTCCGGCGAGGTGCTGATCTCTCTCGCCGTGTTTCTGTCGGCCGCCGGATTCGTGAATGCCACCATCATTCAGATGCCGCGCAGTTTCTACGCCATGGCGCAGGACGGAGTGCTGCCGCGGGCGTTTCTGCGGGTCAATCCCCATACTCAGGTGCAGGAGGTGGGGCTCCTATTCTTCGGCGCGACGCATGCTGTTGCCGGCGTTCGTCCTCGGGTCGTTCGAGAAGCTTTTGCACTATGTGATATTCACCGACACTCTGACGCTCGCCGTGGTCGCCTCGACTCTGTTTGTGCTGCGGCGCCGTCGCGCCGGCGACGGCGGCTTTTCGATGCCGGGATACCCCCTGTTGCCGGCTCTTTATATAGGGTGCCTGCTCGGCGTGGGCGCACGGGTTTGCGCGCTAGAGCCCGGGCTCGCGTTGACGGGAATCCTGATCCTGCTCACCGGCTGGCCGCTGTTTCGCTTGGGACACCGGCTGTTTGGCGCAAAGCCCCCATAGGTCTCGCCCCGGAGGCTCACCGCGCAGTGCCCGGCGGCGCTGAAATGCGTTCCAGAAAGCCGACATTCATCGCTTGGTAGAATCGCAGTGACCGCCGACGCGCCCAGCTGGGCGGGCGCCCGACTGCTCGCAAGGCTCTACAACGCGAACTTTGTTGTTGTGCCACGCAGTCCCCTTCTGAGCACGTGCCCGTGCAAACAAGCTGTCAATGAACAGCGCGGCCTGATGCACGCCAAAAAGTTCAAGACGATCTCGCACACGGCAAGCTTTCAACGCCGAGCTTGCAACTGGGCACGCGACGTTGGCAGCCAGATCTGAGCACGTGTGACCTTGTCGGAACTCCGATCACGCCCGGGCTGCGCTATCGCGACGTAGAAATAGTCACGCTGCGAACGCGCCGACTCCGGCAGGAGTTTGACATACAGGCGGGTCGATCGCCGTTCGGGCGAGAATGTCTGAATAGCCTTCGCTTGATGCACATAATCGACATCTTCCCTTGCGCTCGCCGGCTCGGTCCACCACGCAAAGGACGAGTTCTTCTGCAATTGATTGCGATGAACCCGGATCTCAACAAAACGATGCCCCGAGCTGACCTGATAACCGTCGACAGAAATCGTTAACGGCGAAGAGGGCCTCAGTGACGGCGAGGCTTGAGCCCGGCCGTCGACGGTATCCTTTGCGCCTCCAACCCGCGCGTCAGTGACGAGGGCGTCAGCCGGCGACGTTCCCTTGGACGGCAGCGCAGGTTCGGGAGCATGGACCTCAACAGCCTCCGGCGCCGCCTGAGTCGCCCCGCCGTCACGTGTCTTCTGCGCAGCAGTCTCTCGAAGCTGCGCGATGCATGCCGCGGCAATCAAGAGCACCGCGAGAAAAGTTGCGGCTGCGCGTGGCTGCCACTCGGGCTTCGCGGCGCTGGCGGCTTTGAGCTCCTGCAGAGGCGTTATCACTCGTTCCTCGGCAATGTGAGACGTCAGTTTTTGGATCCATGTGTGAACACTCATTGACCGGCCACCGCGATGCCACGATAGGCCCGCCCGCAGCGTGCGCCACTGCCGGCCAGTGAGACCCGCAGGGCGGGTAGCTTTAACGCCAAAATCGCGGGCCGAGGTTGCCGGCCGACTAGCGAACGGGTGCGCGCCGGCCAGCAACTCGTAACATATGCAGGCCAGCGCATACAAATCGTCGCGGGGATCGGCAGCGCGGCCCTCCAAGAGCTCGCAGCTTGCATAGGCTGGAGTTAGGGACAGCGGCGCGAAATCGGGCTGTCTCAAAGTCGCCTGCGTGCGAACAATTTTTTGCGCAGCGCCGAAATCAAGGATGCGAAGCTCGCCTTCGCGCGTTACCAAGAGGTTCCGCGGCTTCAGGTCGCCGTGGATGATGCCGCGCTCGTGCGCGTGCTCCAATCCCGCGCCCAGCTGCCTGATGATCTGCCATGCCTGTAGTCGCTGCATCGCTGCCGGGCGCATGCGGTCAATCAGATCACTCAGCAGTTCCCCATCGAGGAGTTCCATCGTGAAAAAAACGACATCCCTGTCGCGGTCCAACTCAAATACGTTGACGATATTCCGGTGCGACAGCAGTTGGCCACAATGTAGTTCGCGCCGAAGGCTCCCGATATCTTGTTCAGAAAAATCGCTCCCGGAGTGCAATACCTTCAGGGCGACATGCTGTTGGTCATCTGGAAGCCAAGAGCGATACCGATCAAGCGCTCTGAACACAGCTCCTTTACCGCCCGCGCCAATTCTTCCCTCAATGACATACCGTTCCCTTAATACGCGACCGACCGAAATCGAAACTGCGGGATCGGGATCCGGTGACCGAGGGAGCTCCATATTAGGATGCAGATCCACCGTTTCGCCATTTGCGTCGGGCATCGGATTACCCAGCACAATCCGGGAAATTATTGGCCCCGAGAGCCGCCGTTTCGCGAAAGTTTCGCCGACGGCCGGTCGGACCTCGTTGCTTGCGCCCGAGAGTTCGGCCATTGCGTGTAACGAGCCTTCCAATCGTAGACCCTTTACGGTCCATTAGAGAGACCTGCTCGCGCACCGCGCACTGTGTTTGACATCTCATTCAGCGTGACTTGTCGTTCGCTTCAAACACAATCAAAACAGTACCTTGAACTCGGTCAAATGTATGTAAGAAAAAGCCATCTGACCGAGAGGGGATCAGGTGGTTCGATCCCACCCCATCTTTATCATCGTGTTGACGCAGTCTTCCGGCAAATACGCGCGCCAGAGCTGGATGTTTCCTTGGGAGCGTAGGCTACGCGCGCCGATTGGCCACTCGGCGATATCGGTTATGGAGAGGCACGGTTGCGCATGACTTGCGAACAGGAATTGGGGGTCAATACTGATTGTAGTACTCCGCACACGACACCTTGCGGGGAGTGTAGTTTTTACAGGACAGCATTCTTGCGGTCGGTGCGGTAGCGCACCATTGGCGACCGTCAAGGGTGAGGTTCCTCACAGCAAGCCGCCGTGTAATATCAGGGAACAACAGGGTGTATGACATCAAGGACAACGCTCCGTGACGACACGACAGCCACACGGCAACACTTAGGAACATGATGGTCCACTACAGAACAATATCCGACGAATCACAAGGGAGCAGTCAATGTACAACGTAGTGGCTGAACGTATCGACCCTTACACCGGGAAGCCTCAGCAAAGCCCTTCGCGGACAGTAGTGTCGGCCATCGGCGCATCACGAACCTAACGAGTCACTAGCGACTGTCCGCTGTCGAGAGGCCAGTGATGTGTAAGAAATGCGCCGACCACGAGGTTTTTACAAACGCGGACGCGAACTCTCGAAGGGAGGGTGCGTCCGCAATTTGAACGATGGTATCCGGGTCTGGCCCGTGGCAACGTCACTGAACGAGTGAAAGCCGCGGCATGAAACCGCACACTTCCCTATGCTCTCCTATTTCTGCGCCGGTTCGATTACCCGCCAGGACTCCGCGGTCGGCACAGGCAGCACCAACACTTCCATGCGGCTCTCCGGAACCCACAAGGTGATCTGGTTGCCAACCTTCAGATCGGAAGCAGGGGTCTTCTTACTGTCGACGTAAAACGTTCCCCCTCCCTGGGGTTTGACGCTGAACGTCGTGATCATGGTACCTGAGACATTCAGTAGCTGCAGCGTCATATAGTCGGGCAGGTTGTTGATATATACCTTGGCATTGAACTTGGCGTACGTAGTGCCCTTGTACACACGGCCCTCGAGACACGCTGCGGGTGCCTTCGGATACTTGTCGAGAAATGCAGAGCTGTACTTGAAGGCGTTGCAGTCGACCTTGGGCAGCGTGTTCGGATCGACTTTCTGCGCCCACGCAAACGACACCGGCGCGATGAGCGCAAGACAGACTATGAGCTTCGACGTTTTCATGGACCTTACCTTCCTTTAAATGCAACCACGGCAACCGACGATTCGTGCGCCGCGACAACCGCGGCCTCCGGTTTTTCCACTCAACCCGGCTACCGCTACGCCTTGACAGGGAGAGGACGCCGCCGCTAATGACTCGAGCAGCTTTGGATGTAGAGTGACCCTGTCACCCGGTGTTTGTCTGTACGGCGCCGTACCTTGGTTTAGTGTAGGAAAACTGGTCCTCCCATAAGACATTATCGAACCCGGTACTACGGCGGCTTCGCTAATCACTTCGACAACCGTGCGATTTTGTTGTTCAGTGCGCTAACGTCGTCGATACGCTGACCGTCCCTGCTCGATTAGCTGGTCTGGACGTGGGATTCGCGCAACTCGGAGCCGCCTGCCGCAGATTTTCGATTCGGCAGAGCGCTCCCTACCGACCTACTGCGAATGGCAGCTAACTGGAGGTCAATTCGAGCTCCGCCGACTTCCGCTTTTGGCGTGCGCCGTGAAAAGGCGGCGCTTTCCCAGTGGGTGAAAAGCCCACCCGGCAAAATGCTCCAGCCGGAAGCAACCGGAGCAACTATGGAGGTAACGAAATAGTTGAAGCCTTTGGTTAAGCGTGTCACGAAATATGGTGACAGCGCGAGTGTGCAGGCCGTAACGCAAGTGAACGCCGAACAAGCCTCGAAAAGGTCGTGGCGCGGGCCGGCCCGACTGCCATATCGGGGAAGGCTGATACGACTGGGGAAGTGAGTAGACGATGCACCCAGTCGCTGCGCCGGGGTAGTGGCGGCAGCATGTACACAAGGGAAGCGTACGCAACACGGGAAACCCCAAGGCGTGATCAGGAGGATCAACCGGACGCCCGCGAGGGATGGGCCGGGCGCATTGGGGTGACGGAGAGGCTTGTATTACCGATGAAGCCGGGTAATGCCGGTGGAGGGAAGGGGCCTCAGTTCAGGACTGACGCAACAAGTAGTGAGGGACCGGGGATTGGGCAACCTAGCAACTCCGAAAAGTGTTCAAAAGCTGCAGATGGCGTTACACGCGAAAGCGAAGACAGAACCTGGCTATCGGTTCTACGCGCTGTACGACAAGATCCTCCGGGAAGATATCCTGGCGCATGCCTACGCGCAGTGCCGCTCGAACAAGGGCGCGCCTGGCGTTGACGGTCAGGACTTTGCGGATGTCGAGGCGTACGGGCTCGAGCGGTGGCTGGGGGAACTGGCGAAAGCGCTCAAGGAGGAGACGTACCGGCCGGATCCGATCAGACGAGTGTATATCCAGAAAGCCAACGGCAAGTTAAGGCCGCTAGGCATCTCGACTCTGCGCGATCGGACGTGCATGACGGCAGCGATGCTGGTGCTCGACCCGATCTTCGAAGCCGATCTTCCACCCGAGCAGTACGCCTATCGACAGAGCCGCAATGCTCAGCAGGCGGTGATCGACGTGGAAGAGACGCTGTTCCTAGACCACCCGGAAGTGGTAGACGCCGACCTCGCGGACTACTTCGGAAGCATCCCACACTCCGAACTCATGCGTTCGCTCGCGCGGCGCATCGTGGACGGGCGTGTGCTGCATCTGATCAAGATGTGGCTGGAATGTGCCGTGGAAGAAACCGACGATAAAGGCCGGAAGACGCGCACGACCGAGGCGAAGGACAACGGACGCGGCATCCCGCAGGGCTCTCCGATCTCACCACTGCTGGCAAATATTTATATGCGCCGGTTCGTGCTGGGATGGAAGATGCTCGGCCTTGAGGAAAGCCTCGGCTCTCGCATCGTGACCTACGCGGATGATCTCGTGATCCTGTGCAGGCGCGGCAATGCCGAGGAGGCGTTGAGGCGTATGCGCGAGATCATGGGGAGACTGAAGCTGACGGTTAACGAGGAGAAGACACGGATCTGTAAAGTTCCGGATGAGACGTTCGACTTCCTGGGCTACACGTTCGGGCGGTTGTACTCGACGAAGACAGGCAAGGCCTATTTGGGCGTGCGCCCGTCCAAGAAGAGCATCCGACGCATGGTCGAGAAAGTCCATGCCCTGACGGCTGCCTCGACAACGTGGCAGGAAACCACGCATGTAGTGGACGATTTGAATCGCTCGTTGCGCGGCTGGGCGAACTACTTCCAAGTAGGCACGCGTATCCGCGCTTATCGGGCGCTCGACAACTACACAGTTGCGCGGTTACGCCGGTGGTTGCGCACCAAGCACAAGGTCAGACGACGCGGCGGCGGGACGTATCCACTCTCGCATCTGTACGGGCACTTCGGGCTCGTCCGTCTGACCCAACTCGGTCGCGGCCCGTCGTGGGTGAAGGCGTGATGTCTTGTCCGAGAGCCGGATGCGGGAGATCTGCATGTCCGGTTCGATGAGCGGGATGTGGAAACGGAGCTACGGCGAGGTTACTTGGGCACCGCCAGACGAAAGGGGCGGCAACAGACAAACCAACCTAACGCCACCGCGCCACATCCCGACTCTACCGCCTGGAGACAATCCATTTAGGTGAAATGCATTAAGGCGGACGCCGCTTTCGCGGCTCGGTGCTTGCGCACCCAGAGGCGGCCCGCCGTGGACGGGCCGCAAATTCGTGCAATAAAAGGTGCTGTCTATGTCTCCGGGATTCTAGTCGGGAACGAACCTCAAATCCTAAGGACCGCAGCCCGGGAACTTAAGGGACGCGAGCCACGTGGCCCAGTTGAACCTTACATTCGTATCGTAGTACTCATTCGTGTACCAGAACGTGCACGAGTCCGTACCATCGAGAGCCATGCTCGAGTAGTCGCCCCAGCGATTGTCCGTATCCGGTTGGAAGCCGGTGCCCTGTTTGATCAGAGCCTCGGTCTCCGTGGTACCGAGAGGATCACCCGCCGTGCGACCGGCGAAATAGATCGAGGGGAAGTCACCGGAGGTCCCACTCGAACGGCTGTATCCAATGGCGATGTCCCCGAGCTTGTCCCTGGCGACCGATCCCATCCAGCGGAACTCGCCATCATCCGGGGTCTGCCCGGATTGATACAGAAACAGGTTCGTCGTGCCTAGCCCCTGGGCCTGGAACTCGTACCATCTTGCCGCCACACCGGTGGTGTTGTTCACGCTGTGCGTCACCAGAAAGTGCTGCGTGCCTCTTTGGTTGAAGTGCGCCAGACGATACATCAGTCGATCGCCGAGCGTATCCAGCTGAGCCGTTGTGCCCGGCTGCGGGACGCAGTCGGTGGTGAGGAAGGGGCCGCTAGTGCAGAACGCCAAATCGAACGCCGGCACGCTGATCGGCATGCTTCCATCAACTCCGGCGAGGGTTGACTGCGCAGGGTTCCCGAAGTTCGGCGTGAACACGAACTCGTAGACATGCGTATCACCCGGCAAAAAATTGTCGATGGCTCCCAGTAAGACCTCGCGGTTCGTCGGCCCCCCAGCATCCGCGTCGTCATCGGCCGGCAACATGCTGTCGTCGAACAATGTGCCGTTGGAGTTGTCGAAGATGCAGACCTGCTGCGCGTTGCTTTTGCCACTCAACATGCTTTTGGCGTCATAAGCGCAGACATTCACTCCTAAGAAGGGCTCACTCGGGATCGTGACATCGAAGACGTTCTGGGACTGGTAATAGACGCTGCGCGTCAGGCCCCACTTCGGATAGTCGGGGAAGCCAGGCTGTTGTGGAAAGGTGTAACGGAAGTAACTGCCCGTCGCGTCGGCAGTCTGCGACACAGCGACGCAGGTAAAGAAGGGAGGCCCGTTGAACACATTCTGGGCCGCCAGCCAGCGGTGATTGCCCTTATCCCACTGGATGATGATGTCGCCGTCGTTATTGGTCTCGCACGGCGCGCCGAAGCCCTTCCAGAAGTTGGTGCCCGCGAAAGGACCTGCGATGAGGGAGCCGGTGGACTTGTCAAAAACGGCATAACAGGTATTGACCCACTGCACTACCTGGCTGTCGCCCACCGCCGCGTTTGTGTCAGGAGGCGCAACTTCCTGGCCTGCAACACCCGGGCAGTTGAGAAAAGGAGTGTTCCCGACCCCCTCGAAGCTGAGGCCGATAGCGGCATTGACGGCAGGAGAGATCAACGACTTGAGGGCGCTACCCTTGGTTGCGTCCAAGGCTTGCTCATCACTCGTGAATCGCTGCAGCTTTGGCTGCATCGGCTTGTGCATCAAACGGGCACCCTGCTGGGCCGGCGCGTTCGACACGAGCGCCCCTAGGGGCGCCGACACATCAAATTGATTCGGTCCGTTCGCTACCGCATTGCTGAGCACTTGAGGCGCTGCCCGAAGACCGCTCGGGACCGCCAGAGTCAGCGCGGAGAGGACCGCCGCTGAGAACCACAATATTCCGTTGCTAGCTTTCTTCATAAACTACCCCTTTGTCTCTCGGAGCTGAACACGTTCGATTGCCAGATTCGAACACCCAAACCTTTTTGCTTTTCCCTGCAGCACTTTCGTGTGCTGCATCGCAGCTACTTCTCCTCTTCAGCGCCAGCGGCTCCTTGCGCGAGACGTCTTGTTGGCAGTTGCCGAAGGCACGGCATTCCATAGCCCAAAAATTAGGCGACCCGTACTACGCCAATGCTTACGCAAGCGGAATAGGCCCATGGCCAAATGGACGAGGTACCGAAAAGTGTATATGTGCCATGTTTAAGATATGTAGGCGGGAGCACACTGACCCGCGTCTATTCAAACGTGTGTGTTGGGCGGCTACGAGATTCCCATAAATCACTGACCGATTTGCCGCAGACAATTCTACGAACTCTACTTCCGCATGGACAGTTGCCGCCCCATGCATGGACATCACCGGCGAACTCACCCTTTCGACCTCAACTGCCAGTCGTGGATGTCCGGTATCGGGCGCTTCGTTATCCAACCTTATCCGGGCTATTGACGCGATTGCGATCGTTCAGAGAGTGAAATGCACCACCGCAAAAACTCGGCTATTGCATCTGTAAACCCCTTCGAACTCACGGCGTATTTCCGAATTGAGTCGTCGGGTTGCTGCACCAGCATTCGAATGCTGCCATTAGGGATGCAGTAGATCATTCCCTTATAGCCGTCGAACATCTCACCCCAGTTAGTCAGGAAATCATACGGACCCCATCGGAGGGATTCCCTTGCGATTTCGTCGTTTGATTGTCCGCGATCAAAGTAACGTGCTCGATTGAATTGGTCCCAGAGGGCTTCGTCGCTAAGAGCCCAGAATTCGGGATTAGTGATAGCACTCAAATTAGCTGCGATTTTTGCCAACTGTCGGTGAGAATCCCAAAGACACGATTGCGCCTCGCCAAAATCACCGATGGATGAGCCGCAACACCACATTTGCATATGACCGCAGACAATTGATTTGGGATCGCTCGGTAACCCGTCGTCTTCGGCTTCGATGGCAAAATCTGTGGGGCTTCCAAATATCATGATTTCATGGCCTTTGAGTGTTAGCGGTCTTAGCCATCGACCTCGGATGAGTGGTCTCGGACCCCAAACGGTCGGACTTCACCGACCGCTTGGCGGCAGGCGAATCCGCGCGGATATTTACTGCCTCCGTCAATATGCTTGCGCTGGCCCGATCTGCGGTGCACGCACCGGGTTTGGCCATGCCGTAGAAGATAACCACTCCATGTCCGCCGCCGCGCGTTGAGAGCCCCTCTGGGGGTGTTCCAATACAGGCGTCGATTTCCTGCCAGTTATTCATCGCCCAGACATTGCTTGCGGGATCCACCGCGATATCGGTGATCATCTGCGCCCGAAGCGAAGCAAATGACGTTATGTAAAGTCGCGGCGACATGTAATATGCGGCCGTTGAATACCGGTCTTGAGTTAGCCTCCGGCTCGACAACTAAGAGGTGGGTATGTCAAGAATTCTCGTAGGAGAGGGCCAAGATCATGCTGTGTCACCCCAACACTCCTCATCGGCGGTTTGCTGGTACTGCGTGGTCGCCGTCGTCGGCCCGCAAAGCACGAAAGCACGTAGTCGGTCTCAGGACATAAGGTAATTGCGAAACCGTGTCATACACTTCGCGGTTTCGCACTCGATGGTTAAAAATACGTTTCCGCTCGCGAAATTTCGAGGGCGGCTGCGCAGCGCAAAAATCGTGGCTGGCTCCATTCCGACTGATAGCGGCTTGCAGGCTCCTGTCTTCCCCACTGAAACTAAAACGCCTGTGGTCTTTGGATTTCATGAGACCATATTTTTCCGACGAGAAAAAGCGGGATACGTTTTTCTTTCTCACGCACAATTACTATTTGTCGAGAGACCTTACTTTGGCGCAACGAATTGACTGTGCTGTTAGTCATTATAGCTTTGAAGGGCAGAACTATGGAGCCATCTATCACCGCTCTGTCTATCAGTCGCCGCACGGACTCGCGCTCTGGAATCGAGTCGTAGACGGCACGCGTTATTCAATTGCGTTGCGCGCCACAGAAGACTACAGGTACGAAGGCGATCTAAGCGTTTTGTGCTTTGTCAACGATACGCGCGTTTGCCGTGTATCTTTCTCCTATGTTGATGGGAGTCTGTTCGGTCTCCAGCCCGAGCGCACGATATTCGTCACCCGAAATCAGACTGACCGCAACCCAGAGCTTCAGCGTTTTCGCGATTCCTTTAAACAGAATTCGCCACCTTATTTTTGTCTCGCCTCGGTGTTGGGGATCGCGATGGCGAATGGCATGCGCGCCATATTCATGGTCAAGGATGGGGCGCAAATTGCATACGAGGAACGATACGCGGAAGGCTTTCGGAATTCCTATTCCGCACTTTGGGAAGCATTTGGAGCGCAAGAGATCGACGACCGACGCGCCTATACGATGCCTATCCCACCGAAGTTAAACCCGGTCTCAATCGTTAAGCATAAAAATCGCGCTGTAGCGAGGCGCCAAAACTGGCAGGACGTCGCCCTTAGCGCGCGGCAGGCAATGCTCGAGGGCAGGACAAGCTGCGCTCCTGCGCCAATTGATGGAGGAGCCCTCTCGTTGTTGCATCCTACACATTAGGAACTGCGATAACGGCGCTGTTCACGTGTTCTGAATCCCATGAATCACGGATCTCCGAATGCGCGTCGAGCGACGCTGGTCAATCCCCGGCATCGACCCTGAGCCGCCTGTGGCGAGTGTCTGCTCTCGGCAATCCCAGTTAGATGAGACGCGCCAGCTGTGGCCTCATTTCTCTGGTGGAATGACGGTCGGCTTTCCGGGGACTTTCTCGCCGCCGCGCGTGCTGCCCCGAGCGGCTTGGGCTTGCTTTTTCTGATCAGCGTTGTTGTTTTTCGCGTTCTTCACCATCGTCATTTCAACAGAATCAATCACGCCGCTATTCGGCGTGCCTCCAAAGTTCGTTAAAGATTTAGACGAGCTATTAGACGCATTCTTGGAACCATTCTTCTGGGCACCCTTAGACGCAGGCGGCTTGGCAATCGTTTGGGTCGGTTTCGATGGCTCATCAGCGAGCGCAGGCAAACAGAGCGCCAAAGCAGCGGCGAGCAGAGTAACTTTACTCAGCATTTCGATCTCCCCGTATCCTTTACGGCGCGGTGCGCCGAAACCACTCGATTCAATTATGGGCCGACTAATTCTTTGCCACAAATTTCCATTTTCACAGCGCACTCAGCGGCTGATGCGGGCATTGCAGATGGCAGATGGGAAGCCCATCAGCGTCGCATGGTTCGAACGCAGCCGATGTAGCGGGCCACATAGGCAGTCGGAAGTGCGGTATATCGAATGAGGCAGGCGCCAACCACGCCCCTCCGCACGCCAAGTTGAGCGTTAAGCACCAGTTTTCAAGAAACTGGGAGCCAATGTTGCCGTCCATGATCATTCCTTGAGGCGTGCGGGTTTTTCGATGA
Organism: uncultured Gammaproteobacteria bacterium; assembly: GCA_963787695.1. GTDB lineage: Bacteria > Pseudomonadota > Gammaproteobacteria > Steroidobacterales > Steroidobacteraceae > Bog-1198. The sequence continues at coordinate 342,730 of CAWBDX010000002.1, read as the reverse complement.
GATAGTCGGCGGTTAGCCCTAGCCTCAGCCTGGAATTGGGCAATTCCGATACACCAGCACAACGATTTAGCCAATGTGTTGCGTTGACCGGTTGAAACCAAGGCCATTCAATTTGTTCCGCGCGAGTTCGTTCTACCGGGATCTTTCGGCGCCGGAAGCCAGTGTTTTCACGGAAGAGGGCTCTTCGGTGATCCATGCGGGCGCTGCGCTAAGGGATGCCAAAGCAACGCGCGAACAATTAATGGTATACCAACCGCAGCGGGCACCAGCCAATAGGCGATGGGCGGAAGGTCTTTCCAAAGGGGTAGGCTCTTACCGTTATCCACATAGAAGGCGGTTAGCAACAAAATATATGACGTTCCCATACCGGTGATGTGGAGCATGACCCAGTTGCCCCAGCGTTTCCGGCGCGCCATGCGCCCCAGGTATGCGGCTGCGAAGGCCAGGGTTCCGAGAATGAACAGGTTATAGTCTGCGGCCCAACGGACCTCCGCAAGAGCGCTTGCCGTCACGAATACTCCGCTCAGGCACCAGAAAAAAATCGAGCCAAATAGGGGATGACGACCCGCGCGCTTCGCGCTCAGCATCGCAATGATGCCCGTGATCGTACAAGCGAGCCCCAATAGAACATGCACTCCCACAACCGCCAGAAAGGCGGGATTGCTGGAAGGTATTTCGATTCCAGCGATGATAATTGCGTTGCCCGTCATACCCTATGCCACCCCAAGTTCTCGCACATTTATTCGCGCCGCCGTGCATCATGTCAACTGCGGACGGCAGCTTTACGGCGGCATGTCGGGTCGTTCAGTGACTGGGTTTGGCCGCCTGCGGACCGACGGGTTGCGCAGGTCGTCATTGCTCGCCCCTCGGGCCGCCGTCGCCGAGGACTCGGGCGTTCAATGCGGCCGGACGGCCGCGTTAGTCGGCATTTTCATGCCTCCCGTCGCTTAAACTCGGGGCCGCCCCCTCAGGGCGATTTCGCGTGGCCTGCCTGGGCGGCATAGACTCGCCGCACCGACGCCATGGAATCGGCTTCCGCGACGCGCTTGTCCGGCCGATAGCGCTTTACGCGCGCGAGCCTCAGCGCCAAGCCGCCCGGATAGCGGATGCTCGCCTGCAAATCGCTGAAGGCGATCTCCACCACCAGCTCGGGACGCAGATACACGGTGCCGGCATCCCGTCGGATTTCGCGCGCCAGAAACTCTCGCGTCTGCCATTCGAGGGTCGCATCGGTGAGACCTTTGAATGTCTTGCCAAGCATGACGTATTCTCCCGTGCTGACATCGAGTGCACCCAGATGTAGGTTCGACAACTTCCCGGTGCGGCGCCCATGGCCCCATTCAGCCGCCAGCACCACCAGATCCAAGGTGTGCACGCGCTTGATTTTGAACCAACTGGCACCACGACTGCCAGCCTCGTATGGGGCATCGAGCGATTTTGCCATGACGCCCTCGTGCCCTGCAGCGAGTGCGGATTCATAAAAAGCACGAGCGGCGTGAGCAGAAGCCGTGACTAACCTCGGCATCAGCTGCGCGGCGGTTACGATGCGCACTAAAGCTGCGTGTCGCTCTCGCGTCGGCCGGTCGGCGAGAGTAGTCTCGCCCGAACGCAGGCAATCGAAGAAGAACGCCTGAATGGGTAGCTGCGATCGCGAGACTTCAACGTTGAGCTTGCGGCCAAAGCGGCGCATGGTGATTTGAAAGGGGTGCGGACGGCCCGCCGCGTCGAAGGCGATGGCCTCGCCGTCGAGCACGAAGCGAGTCTCGGCAAAACCGCGCGCCAGTTCCATGATTTCCGGTACCGCAGCCGAAATCTCGTTCAGGCTGCGGGTGTAGATGCGCACTTCGTCGTTTTGCTTGTGCACTTGTATGCGGGCACCATCCATTTTCCACTCGAGCGCCGCTTCGCCGCCGATCAACTCCAGCGCCTCGTCCACGTCTACGGCGACTTGCGCCAACATGGGGGATACGGGTGAGAAAATATCGAGCTGAAACTGCTCAAGAGCCGTGCCGCCGCCGCGCAACGCACTCACCGCTACGGTGCCAAGATTATCTGCATACATCGCTGCGCGTCGCACTTCACTCACCGGCAGCTCGGCCGCCGCCGCGATGGCATCGAGCATGATGCCGGCCAAAGCTCCTTGGCGCAGCTCGCCGATCAGCAGTCGCAGCAAAAATTCTTGTTCCGGGGCGGTGGCGCGCGCGAACAATGCCCGCAGCGCCTCGTGGCGGCGGGCGCTTGAGCCGGAGCCGCGAATCTCCGCCAACTCGTTAAGCGCGCCATCGACCTCTGCGAGAGTCAAGCGATCGGACACGGCCGCGGATTGCGTCGCGGCGGCGCGCACGGTGGCGTAGCCGATACCAATTTTTCCTTGCGGGAGTTCACCCGACAAGTAATGCACGGCGCTGTCAATTTCCTCGGGTTCAAGGGCCATCAAGAGCGAGGACAGTGTGCGCACCTTCGCCAGGCGTCCCGATGTGGCTGCGACCTGTTGCGATACCTCGACCAGTGCACCCAGCATGGTCACACTCGCGCGACCTTCCCGGCCCAATGCGCGAACGCGCTCAACTCAACCGGCTGGAACTGTGCGCTCATGGTGCGATTATGCGCGCGGGGCGCTTCCTTCACTGCACAAACGATACCGGAAGTTCTTATCTCCGGGGCTGGCCGATGGCAAGCTTGACTGGAAATTCCCTGCCGGTTGAGTCGACACCGGTTAACTCTCGGGTCGCGACAAATAACGGCGGGGATTGGCTGTGTTCCGCCATAAGACTTCACTGGGCTCAACTACGTGCGGACTTCCACGAGAATGAGTGTATCGCGAAGTTTATGCGTCGATTACGGCGCGCCGAATTCGCGCTCGGGAAGTAGATCGACGATTGCCATCCCAATTTTGTCGTAATCATCAAAGTGCGTCCACAATTGATAGCTTTGTGGGGCTCCGCGGCGAGTTCATCCCATGGTTCCCAATCGCGTAACGCTTCTTCAGTTCGGATCTCTTCCTCAAAGTAATATCGGACGCCGAGCGAGTCCAAGAGGGCTGCGACTCGGTCCCTATCCGGTTTGGAAAACAATCCAAAGTTTGTAACTTTGGGTTCGCTCCGATCCAGATCCGCCATAATTGATCATGCTCACAGAATCTAAATCAATGGTGCTCTCGGGCCTTCGGGTCGAGTTCCGGTACCTGACTTAGGTAGCCCTTATCTCATTGACCCTCTCGCCTAAGTCTTGGTGGTCTAGCTGCATGATAATTACCGGGGCCTCATTCTTGATCTCGAGAATGTAAGTGGTTGTGGTTTCAAACTGAACGCACTTCTCAGGGGAATTCTTGAGGCTCATTTTCCACACTACTTTCGCCAAAATGTACTTGGCATCCAAAGAGATTTCCTCGATGGACCCTATTGTCGTTTTTTCCAAACCGATTGACTTGAAATAGGTTTTTCGCCCCGGAAGTAGTTTCAAAAAATCATCTTTCTTGACCGACTGAACGCCGCGCGGACCGCCGAACATGAATACATCCGCGTAGAGTGCCGCAACTGTCGAGACCGCGGCCTCTGAAATGGATTTTTCGTAAGTTTTAAAAAATTTAGCGACTAAGGGATTCATTTCGTGCTCCGCATCGTCAGTGTCTGGTCGCCGAAGCGCGCGCCGCAGGTCAGAAGGTTAACTTGAAGATGTTGTCCTTGTTGTCCTTGGCGATGCCTCTGACATTCGCAATCTGTCCCGGCGTGGGATCGTAGAACTCGACATTGAGGGTCGTGCCCTTGGTTCCTAAAAGGACTGCGCGAGCGAAAACACGGTTGCCGAGCACGTTGGCCACAAAAAAGCCGGCGCCATAAACGCTATCCCATTCTACCGACATGCTGCCCGCTGACGGATCGTCCTGGCGCACGGGTGCCCAGCTGCCTTTGCAAACCTCGCCGTCCTGAAGCGTCGCGCTCATGGTTCCTGATTCCATGACGCCGCTTAGAGTGACCTTGTAGACAGGGACTGGTGTCTGTGCCGCGAGCGATCCCTGCACGGGATAGAGGTGTCCTGGCACCATGACCATGCAGCCGGCCAGCAAAGTGGCAATCAACGCGACGAGAACAGGCTGTTTCATATTGTTGATGAGTCCCTGATAGATCTACTTTGACACTATGCCGCGCGACCTATTCTGCTATTTGAGCTGCGCTCCGCACCAGGGGCAGTAGTTTATTTTTATATGTGAGCTGCCGCCATCGTGCACAAAAAGACCATATCTGCCGCTGCCGAAGCGTCCCACTAAAGCGTCTGGGCAATCTGAAGCGGACTTGTGATCCGGGCAAGTCCAGTTCATTTGGATAGCCATGGATTCGCAGCAGAAAGTAGTGGTGCTGGGCGTATTCATTCGATCTGACTTGGTCGTTACGGGAGTTTGGCAGCCGCAGACTATTTCGCCAAATCCTGCGGGGTCGCGGTTGGCTTGTTCATTTTCGCCCAGTACTTGGCCGTTTCCCGAATCGTACTGGCTTGCAGCGCACGGCCTCGGACGATATCGGTCTTACCCGCGAGAGTGTCGTCGAGTGCCTTATCGAATGCATAGCTTTGAACCAAGTCCGGGTAACCGACCCAAGCCAGCTTGCCTTGGCTGTCGATGATGCAAGCGGTGGGAATGCCGAGCGAACCGCTCGCGGTGATCCATCCATCGTCTTTTTGGTTGGATCGTCCATCGCCACGGTGTAGGCCATATCGTTGCCCCACTTTTTCATGAAGGCTGGCACGGCATCCGATTTGGATCGTGGTCTAACAGTGCTTCGACGTTGACGCCGACCACGGTAAGGGAGTCGGGATACTTTTTCTGTAGCGCGCTCAAGTGCGGTATGACCTTGATGCATGGCGGGCACCAAGTGGCCCAGAACTCCACGACGTGAACATGGCCCGGCTCAAACTTTGTCACGGGAGTGCCCTGGATCCAGGAGAGCGGCGCGATCGCCGGGGCAGGGTCTCCGATCTTGAAGGTGGGGTTCTGCGTGAAGTCGCTGGCCCAAGTTGGCGAAGCGAACGCAATATAGACTATGGCAAAAAGCAAGGTTCTCACATACCTTCGAGCAGCGGTCATCGTGGGATTCTAACCGCCTTTGTTATTAGTACGCATTTGTGCGGTGATCTACTTCCGCATCGACCCTAACCTGAACTTCGTGAGCGTCAGCTTTGCGGCAACAAAAAACATCGCGACGCGCTCGAACTGTTAGTGGGGTCACTGTACAACCCGAGTCTGCATGGTCTTGAAATCGACCAGTACGAGAAACCCTGGGATTTGGCCCTTGACAGCGCCGCACTTCAACGGGACTGCGGACTCGAAGCGCAAAGGAAAAACCTGCGTGGCGTCCGCCTTCCCGAGGCGCGCATAACTTTTGGCGATCGTTGCGGCGTCAGGAACGATCATTCCGCACCAAAAGGCGACCCGGCCGGCTGGCATAATAATGATTGGCTGAAACGTAGAAATGAAACCCAACACAATCAATGCGGCAATCGTCCAAGCAATTCCCTTGTCGAGATGAGCATGGACCATTACATGCCCTGAATTATTAGCGAGAGGGCGCGCCGGTAATCTCCCTATGCGGGCGAACAACACATAAATGGAGAACGTCCCAACTATCGCAGCAATGAACCAGGCCGCAAAAAATGCCATGGGTGAGATATTACCAGCCAAGCTTGAATGAATCCTTTCGACCCGACCGTGGCCACTGTCCGGCTTACGATAAACCCAATCGAGGATGCACGTGTCATCGTCGCTCGAAGGGTTGGTTGGATGTCGCTGATTTTCCGTCGAGCGGGGCGTCGTCCGAGTCCGGCAGATTCACATAAGCACCGGACAGTGGGAAGCCAAGTTGCTCATCGGCGCCGGCCAACCGAACTTGCGCAAGACGCGGAATCAGGTACTTCTGCAACAACCAAATCGCGCAAAAGAGTACAAGGAGACCCAGAATCCCAGAATTCCGGCTCAACACAGAATGATCGTGGCGCATCCATTCAGCGACGAACCAAGTAACTCCGTAGGCGACCAACCAGATTAGAAACAGAAACACTCTTATGCGGGTCTGCACGACGCGGAGCCTTATCCCGCAGTTCGGGCATACGATGCCAATTTTGCCTCTTAGAGTTCCAGATTTATTCACGAGGCCGTAGAGCGAGCTGCGTGAGAATTCCCAAAGTACTTTTAGCGGCAGACCACTGTCGCACTTAGGGCATCGAGCTTCGAGATGAGGCGGCATCTAATGATGAGGCTGAGCGACGCGGGGACGCGCAGTAAGCGTCCGCCGAACACATCTTCTTAGTGTGGCCTTGCCGATGTAAGGATGCACCTTTGCTAAGCGCGGAGGTGTACACATGTCCACGAACGAAGTTATTTCTACCGGGCGGCGTCGCCGTCGCCGCCACAGTGAGCTGTTTAAGGCGGAGGCCGTCGGAGCCTGCCAGCAGCCCGGGGTGTCAATCGCCGCGGTGGCCGTGGCTCGCGGCCTGAACGCGAACATGTTGCGCGATTGGGTGAGGAAGGCAGAACGCAGCGGCAGGCCGATCGCCATAAGGCCCACCATACCTGAGCATGCGCTGCAGAGCGCTGAGAGCTTTGTGCCTGTGGCGCTACCCTGAGCCCCACGGACGGGACGATCCGGATCGAGGTGCGGCGCAAAGGGCGCGCCGTGAGCATCGAGTGGCCGGCGTCAGCGTCGCACGAGTGCGCGCTGCTGCTGCGCGAGCTTGTGAAGTGATCCGCGTCGATGCGGCCTGGTTCGCCGTGGAACCGCTCGACATGCGCGCCGGCGTCGACAAAGCGCTGGCCCGCGTCGTCGATGTGTTCGGTGAAGCTCGAGCCCATCATGCGTACCTGTTTGTAAACAAACGCGCCAACCGCATGAAGGTGCTGGTGCACGATGGCTTTGGTCTGTGGCTGTGTGCGAGAAAGCTGTACGAAGGCAGCTTCATCCGCGCTGGCGTGAGGCATGATCGTGGCATGCAACTGAGCCACGAGCAACTTCAGGCGATCGTCGTGGGGCTGCCGTGGGAGCGGCTCGATGAGCGCGCGAAGATCCGCGTGTTGTGAGAAAAAATCCACGCAAAAGTATGTTGAAATCTCGGCAAATATGGCAGTATCGAAGTCCATGGAGTTGTCGCGTCAGCTCGATAAAATGGACGCAGCAGAGCTGCGAAATCTGACCGCGACGCTGCTCCGCAACTCGCCGAGCGCGATGCCGAACGCAGCGAACAGGCGGCACTGATCGCCAAACGCGACGAGGAACTCAAACTCAAGCAACTGAAGATCGATCAGCTCACGCACGAGATGGCGACCTTGAGCGCTGGCGCTATGACCGGCGCAGCGAGCAGCTCGACGTCGTACAGCGCTCGCTCCTGGATGAGAGCATCGATGCGGATATCGAGGCGATCAGTATCGAGATCGAAGCGCTCAAGGAAAAGCCTGCCTCAGCGCCGAAGGAGAAGCCGCGTCGCGTCGCTCTGCCGGCCTCGTTCCCGCGCCGGGAAATACGCCATGAGCCCGAAACAACAGAATGCAACTGTGGCTGCAGGCTGGAGCGCATCGGCGAGGATGTCAGCGAGAAGCTCGACTATACCCCGGGCGTGTTCGAGGTCGAACGACACATCCGCGGTAAGTGGGTCTGCCGCTCCTGCGAGCGGCTGCTCCAGGCGCCGGTGCCGCCGCACGTCATCGACAAGGGGATCCCGACGGCGGGCCTGCTGGCGCAGGTGCTGATCGCAAAATACCTGGATCACGCGCCGCTGTACCGCCAGGAAGGCATCTTCGCACGTGCCGGGCTGGCGCTGCCGCGCTCGACGCTGGCGCAGTGGGTGGGCGCCTGCGGCGTGAAGCTTCAGCCGCTCGTCGAAGCGATGCGACGAATGCTCCTGACCCGAGCAGTGCTGCATGCGGATGAGACGCCGGTGCCGATGTTAAGCCCGGGCCTCGGCAAAACGCACCGAGCGTACCTATGGAGCTACAGCACCAGCGAATACGACGAGCTGCAGGCTGTCGTCTACGACTTTGCCGACAGCCGCGCCGGTGTGCATGCACGCGAGTTCCTAGGGAGTTGGTCGGGAAAGCTGGTCTGCGACGACTACTCGGGCTACAAGGCGCTGTTCGAGCGCGGTGTGATCGAGATCGGCTGCATGGCTCACGCCCGCCGGAAACTCCATGACCTCTACGCCAATCATCGCAGCGACATCGCCGAAGAGGGCTTGAGGTACTTCGCCGCGCTTTACGAGATCGAGCGCGAAGCGCGCGAACAGAAACTGGACGCCGATGGCCGGCAACAACTGCGGCAGCAACGTTCAAAGCCGATGGCCGAAGCCTTGCGGCAGTGGCTCACCCGCCAGCGCGGCCAGGTCCCGGATGGCTCGGCGACACGGAAAGCCATCGACTACAGCCTGGGACGTTGGGCCGCGCTTGATCCGCTACCTCGATGATGGCGAGCTGCCCATCGACAACAACCATATCGAAAACCGGATCAGGCCGGTAGCTCTCGGCCGAAGCAACTGGCTCTTCGCCGGATCTCTGCGCGCCGGTCAGCGTGCCGCCGCCATCATGAGTCTGATCCAGTCCGCGAAGCTCAACGGGCATGATCCGTATCGCTATCTCAAGGATGTCCTCGAGCGGCTACCAACCCAGCCCGCCAGCCGACTTGAAGAACTGCTTCCGCATCGCTGGCGCCCGGCTCTAATCACCCACTAGTCAAGATGCCTTGGCCGGACGCTTACGACGCGCAAGCGATAAACGAAGCTGATTTATCCCAATCATCGACCCCCTCCTTGGCTCACAGAAGATGCGACCCGCGAATTGCTCGATTGTTAGGCGTTTCCAACCAGTCGCATGACTCGACTCCGTCGACGCTTCTGGGCAAATCGCAGACCCAAGAGCACGTTGAGAATACCCCAGCCGATGTGAAGCGACATCGCGAAGTAGTGTGTGTTGTCGTGAATGAGCGCCCAAATAAATAGCCAGGTAAGCAGGCCCCAAGGAAGCGTTAGACAAGTGATTGCTGAGAACCACCCGAAACTGAACAAGTCACCAGGCCAAAATGCGAACGCGGCACTGACTACCACAGCCACTAAATAGCAGATAGCGATGACGTTCGCGCGGCGTGAATCGAGGAACTGAGCCATATAAGCGACTAACTATTTAATTAGGCGACAGATTGGTGATGATAGCCCGAGATCCATAGGCATTAGGTTACCGCAAGCCGGGAACGGCAGCTAACAGGCGCCAATTTTATTGCCACGAACTTCGCCTTTTGGCCGACAGTCGCCCGACGCTGGTCAATTTCCGATGTCGGACCCATATGCGACGTTGGCGATCGGCCGCTATCAGGAACCGAAAAAAGATAGTCTCAGTATCAATAAAGCAGCAGCAGCGCCGCGTCGATTGCTCGCACCACCACCGAGGCTAATAGTCCCAGCAGCCATTGCAACTGCTGTCGAAGTGCACTGTCGTACCGTTCAGCTGTATATCAACGGACGCCACGCCCATCGCCTCTCCGCCGTTGATCACGTAGACGATCGCTTCGCTGATCGACTGCCCGTTGACCGTGCCAGTCGCGTATGTGGTCAACAGTATGGAGCTGCCGCCGAGGGGGCTCGATGCTACCGCGTAGGTTTCTGTCAGAGAGCCGATAGCATCGTTCGAATTAGCAACAAAATAAGTCCCAGAGCCTAGTGGACCCGAGCCCCCGACAGTGAGCGTCGATGGCAGCGGATCGCTGCTGGTATATAGGAAGTCAAACTGCCCGCCGTTATACGAGAGAGTCAGTCCGAGCGGCTGGTAAGGATTCTCGAGATAGTAGATCTTGTCGATCTCAGTGACGATCGGAGATCCGTTCTCGGTGATCGCTAACGAGATCGTGCTGCTGTTGGCCTCTTGCCCATCGAACATCGTAGTGCCCTGGTTGGGCGTCTCGCTGTAGGTTCCCGCGTAAGAGTTACCGCCGCTGCTCGCCGATAACGACGTCGGATAAATGTTGAAAGGTTGCGCTGGTGCGGGTGCCGATTGCAGGTTCTGCGGCATCGGGATCGGGTTCGATTGCGCCGGACTCGATTGCATGGCGCCGCCTACGCTACCTCCGCCGCCTCCGCACGCGGTAAGCACTATCAGCAAGAGCCCGGAGAAAGTAACGTGAAAGACCTCGCGCAGGGTTGTTTTCACATGTCACCCCTTTTCAAAACGCTGCGGTTGCGAGCCGTGCCGGTGGTTTTCATTGCTTTCTCTTTCTAGGCCGCGATTGGGTCTTCCGCTCTGGCATTCGTCATCAAAACGGTGCGACCTTACCGCAAGTTCAAGCTTTCGCGAATACTCCGATCATCATTTATTTATCTCCAGCTAAGTCCCTGATTCTTTAGGGCAAGGATCCATCAGCTAACCTGCATCGGCAGCTCTTGGACGAGCTTCGAAATGACTGCAAACCGAAAGGTAGTGTGGGATAGCGAATTGCCGGTCTTGGCCGACTTGGAGTTCCCAGGATTTAGTGGACACGTCGCCGCCTTCTTCCTGCAGCTTCAAAGTCCTCGGGACTGACGCGACCTAGGTGACTGTGGCGCCGAGTCTGATTGTAGAAAGATTCGATGTATTCGGAAATGTCAGCGTGTGCAATCTCGCTATTCCTGTAGATTTTCTTCTTGATGCGTTCTTTCTTCAAGCTACTGAAGAATGATTCGGCAACCGCATAGTCCCAGCAATTGCCGCGTCGACTCATACTCGGCTCGAGATGATTAGTTCGGCAGAAGCGCCGCCAATCGTCGCTTCCATACTGTGACCCTTGGTCCGAGTGAATGATCGTTCGGTTCGGGCGTCGCCTCCGCACTGCCATCAGGATTGCGTCGAGTACGAGCTCGCGGCCAATTGTCGGCCTGGTCGCCCAACCAATGATCATTCGGGAGAATAGGTCCATGACCACGGCAAGGCAGAGCCAGCCCTGCCAAGTGCGGACGTACGTAATATCGGTTACCCAGGCCTTATTGGGGCTTGTGACGTCGAAATTTCGCTGGAGTACGTTCGGAACAAGCTCAGAGGGCTTCGATGCCGATCGGTGCCTCGTCCGATATCCACGCACGGCTCGAATCTTGTTAACGCGCATCAGACGCGCCACCCGATGTTTGCTGCAGGTCTCTCCGGCCTCCCGAAGATCCAGGAATACACGCGGCGCACCGTAGACACCATGACTGGCGACGAACGATGCGCGGATCAGTCGGAGGAGCCTCGCGTTCTCTTCAGCTCGATGCGATATCGGCTTATGGAGCCACGCGTAGTAGCCACTGCGAGTAACCCCAAGGACCCGACACATCATCTTGACGTCGTATTGATCCCGATTTTCCTTGATAAACTCGTACACGCGGCGGACCTTCCCGGTGCTTAGTTTCGTCGGCATTGATCTTCTCTGTGCTCGTGATGCCGTTAGCTTCACGTGTACGGGCTTCGGTGGAGACGTCCCAGTACCTTTCCTCGACTCGGTTTGCTTGCGGCGAGGGTCGCCATTTTAGGCGCCGAGCAAACGTGGATAGGTGCCTACTGTCGTCGGGTGATGGAACTCAACTTCGTTGAGGATCAAGACATCAATTCGCCGAAACAGCTCCGTCCCATTTTAACGGAGCTATCTTTAAGCGCTGCCGATATCCTGGTTCAAGCCCAAGCCCAAGCCCAAGCCCAAGCCAAAGAGCCGACAAAGGCGCTGTTGCGAGAACAAACTGAGCAAGCCCGCGCGCGTAGGATATTTGGCGCGCCGACATTTTTTGTCGGGACCGAGATGTTCTGGGGCAATGATCGTCTAGACGATGCTTTGCAGCTCGCTGCGGGCGGGAGCACCTGACCGTGCAATCATGATGCGATCAAACGCAGTGGTCAAAAATGCTGCACTCCAGTGCAACCGGCTAATTGACGGTGACGTTTCGGTGGCAAGGAACCGGTTGTGCCTGGGTTATCCACCGAGGAGGTGGACAAGTGAAACGCAAGAGAACTATTTTCCGGAAAAGAGAAGAAATGCGGACGCGCGGGATCGCAGTGGAGCTCTCGCGGTTGGCGGCGGGTAACAATAAGAGACTTCCAACGGTTGCGCGCAGACAGGAAGCTAGGCTGATCTAGCTGCGTTGGCGGCCGTATTAAGATACTTGCGGACTTCCGCAGCGGCGCGCGCGCCGCTGCGAAGCGCGCCCTCGATATAGCCTGCCCAGATGGGCGAAGTTTCGGTGCCGGCAAAGAATATTCGTCCGACGCTTTCGCGCAATGCAGTTCCGAATTGAGTGAGCGCGCCGGGTCCGAGAGTACCGGTGTAGCAGCCGCGACTGTAGCGCTCTTGCGTCCAATTCTTCTCGACGTACTCGATTGGCGCTTGGGCCTCTGCACCGAAGGCTGCGTTAAGGCAGCGAACCACCTCGGCGCGACGTTGATCGCTGCTGCGTGCGCTCCACTCGACTGAAGCCCTGGCATCGAAGAATCCCGCGAGAATGCCGGCGCTGGTACCTGGAGGCGCGACGTCGAACGCCGGCCCAAAGGCCGCCGTATCGCTGCTGAAGAGTCCGCTGAATCCGCGGGCGCGCCAGAATGGCGTGGAGTAGGCAATCCAAACTTTGATCACCGATCCCATCGGCATCCGCTGGGTCAGCGCATCGCGCCTAGCCGGAAGCAAGGGAGAATAGTTGATCCTACCGGCTAGCGCGGGCGCGATGGCGACGATCAGGGCCTTGGCCCGAAAGGTCGCGTCGGGGCACGTCGCGGTGACTCCTTCGGCATCTTGTTCAATATCGGTCACGGGCGAATTGAGAAGCACGCGCTCGTCCAATTGATCCGCAATGCGTTGCGATAGCTGGTGAACTCCGCCCACGAACAGCCGCTGCTGTGCGCCGTTGCGAAACGTCGTGAGCTCCTCGAGATTTCCCCCGGACTTGAGGTAAAACAGGCAGAAGAGAAAGGAGAGATCGCCCGGTTCGGCGGAAAATACCGATCGAATGAGGGAGACCATGAAGGACATGGCACCATCGGTGTGGGTGTGTTCATCCAGCCAGGTTTGCATGGTCATTGCGTCAAACGCGTCGGCCTTCGGATGTGTCCAGGGACTCTCCGGGTTAATCGAATCGGACAACGCGGTCAAACGATAGACCAGCTGCGCGAGGTCGAGCTTTACGGGAAGCGAAAGCAGCGCACCATAGTCCTCGCCTTCCGAGGAGTGCCATTCGCCGTTCAATTCGATTGCGCTTTTGCCGGTGATGTATTGCGGATAAGTTTTGACGCCGTATTCACGCGCCAAAGCGTCGAGGACTGTCTGGGTGGGCCCCACCCACATCCCGCCGAGATCAATCGTCAAACCCGCGATGGATCCGGGACAAGTACGTCCGCCGACGCGGTCACGCGCCTCGATAATGAGCGGTTCCACGCCGGCCGCGCGCAACGCCTTGGCCGCCGCAAGTCCTGCAAAACCGGCCCCGACTATGATGACATCGGCGTTACGGGTGGGATTGGTACGCTGCACCGCTGAATGGGCAATGCTCGGCGTCGCGGCGATACCGACAAGTCCTTGCAGTGCGGTGCGTCTATCCATTGTCTTTGGACTCTAATTCTTCTTGATTTAAGTTTGCGCCGATCTCATCCGGTGGTCAAAAACGCAGCACTCCAGTGCAACTTGCTGAATGATGGTGACGTTTCGGTGACAAGGAACCTGTTGTGCACAGGGTTATGCACCGGAAAGGTGAATGTAGAAAGGCAAGGGAATTATTTTCCGCGATAAGGAAGAAATGCGGACCAACAGGATCGCTTGCACCGTTCGTTGTAGGGTACAACCACTTCGTTGGGCAGTCGTTCCCAGAACTTCCGAACGGTTGCGCTCTTTAGATGAGGCGCGCATGCTCGAAACTACGCAGTCTAGCGCGAATAAGAAACGTGGCCTCACCGAGGCGAACACAACATCCACTGTCGGGGGAAACAAATGAAAACTTTATTTAAGACTCTCATTGTTGGCGCCATCATTGCACTCGCGACAGGCACGGCGCTTGCGGCGGACGCTGTAGTCGGGACGTGGAAATTGAATGTCGCGAAATCGACGTTCTCACCTGGCCCGGCGCCTAAGAGCCAGACGCGCGTCTATAGCGAGTCGGCGCAGGGCCTGACAGTGATGGTCAAGACGACAGCGGCGGATGGTAAGGAATCCTCGACCACGCTGACCTTCAAGGAGGACGGCAAACCCTATCCCGAAAGCGGCAGCCCTGACTTCGATATGGTGTCCGTGACGCGCGTGGATGCCTTGACCGTGCACAGCACCCAGATGAAGGCGGGCGCAACCGTCGGTACTGCGGTCCGCACGGTGTCGAAAGACGGCAAGACGCTGACTTTCGCGCAGAAGGCTACGCACGCATCCGGCGCGAAAACCGATGATGTGTCGGTGTACGACAGGCAGTAGTCGTGTGGATGGCTTGCTTGTTGTCCGGATCGCCGTGGATCCGTTGCGCTGCGGCTATCCATGCTCCGCGCAAGCCCGGGGCGTACATCCATGTACGCCCGTTCGACTCATGCGTCTCACCCATGGAGGCTCGGGGAAAAACATCCGTGTTTTTCACGCCCCGGACAGCAAGCAAACGATTCACTTCGTGTGCGCAATACGCTCCGTGATGTGGCTTGGAGTCCGGCGCTTCAGGAATCCCGTGACATGTCACTGCGTTAGGGAGGGGTGGAAATCCTTGGTGCGCCGTTTGGGCAGTACTCGGACCAGGCGCGCGGCGGTGGTGGCGTCGGCGAGCCAGAGGGAAATGCTGGGACCTTGAGAATCATCGACGTTGTATTCGAAGCGCACGACGCGGCCGTCTGATTCGACGTTGGCAATTTGGCGCAGTGGCAGTTGTGCGTGCTCCTCGAGAAGGGACGGCGTACCGTAGCGGCCAGCCAGCCGACCAGAAAGCCACACATAAACGCCATCGCAAACCAGGGTTCCGGAGCCGATGAACCCGATGCCGTTACGCAACGCTCCAGCGAAACCGAAAAAACTGCCGGTAGGGCCAAACTCCACTTTGCACTCGAAGGGGCTGGTCAAACCGATGAGTGTCTGCATTTTTTCGGGCGACGGCGTCGCCGACCCGGAGCCGGTGGTGCCGTCGGTGACAATATAGCCGCGTTCGCTTAAATATTTGCCGAGTCGGGTGCATTCGGCCGGGGCGTATCTGGGGTCCAAGCGGCCGAACATGTCCACGAGTTCGGATTCGGAGTGCTGGGTGTAGTCGATTTCGTCCACGGGAGTAGCGTAGCGCAAGGGATAGGGTCCGTCAGCGGAGCGCTATCGTGAAGTTCGCGTCGGTGGCTGGGCGGCCGATTGCGTAGGTGTGTTGGGCGATGCCACGCCAAGGTTCTCAACGGTAACTCCTGTCTCTCCAAGGACAGCGCTCAATTCGAGCACGAACTTGCGATCGAATTGCTTTTCCGCAGCGTATGTGTCCGGTGGGCTTCGATATACGAACTTACCCTTTTGTCTCACGATCAACATTTGGGTTCGCTCAAGGAGGCTCTTCATGGAGAGGTAGCCGAGATAGACGATGAAAGTCCCAAACGCGAGTGCGGACCACCATTGAGTATTGAGTACATGAGCACCGACTACCCCGCCGAGCAATGCGCCCGCCATCACAAGGACCGGCGCCCGGCCGCCCGAATAGGGTGTGATCACCACTCTCACAATATCCGTGATCGGCACGCGCACCCAATGCGGCCGAAGCCGCAGGCCCCATACATAGAAATACACGGCGCGTTCGGAGGTCGCCAAGCAATATTCGAATGAACGGTGAAACGTGGTGTTCGCCCGGGTGTACAGCAGTTGTTCTCCCGGTTCAGTCGGAATGAAATCAAGGGGATTCTTGGCGGCCATCGGTGAGGGCGAGCATATCAAACGACAGTCGGGAACCTTGATCGAATGCCGGCCAAAGCCAATTTCCGATGGCCTACGTCGTTGGTGTCTTGTAGTTTTTGGCGGTCATGCCCTCGACATCGCTGTTAAGCTCGCTGGCTTCGATCAAAACTTCAGTGCCAGGCACCGCAACACCGTGCGCCGTGTTCTTGATCGCATCGATCGTGGCGTAACGAGTGGAGGTCTTCATGGTGTCGCTGATTGAGTCCCACACCTGAAATCTATGCACAGCGATTTTCATAGTCGTTCCTCCGAAGCCAATTAAGGGTGAGTTTAAGTAGATTCCATTGGCGTAGGTCTCGTGAGCGTATCACTTGTCCCTCCCAAAAGTGAGAATCCAAATGGCGGCTATCACACAGGAGGCGGTCGTCAGGATGCCTGCCGGGTTAAGAGCGTAAATCCCTCTTTCAATCCAAGGCAGCTCGGGATGATTATCAAAAATAGAAACGACGAGGCAGTCGACAAGGTAGAAAACGCCACTGAGAATCAGGAGGCCGCAAAAGACGATGTTCAGTCCAACCGAAATTTAGGTCCGCATTATCGGATTCGCGAGATGGCGCGGGCGAACACAACAGCAGAACACACTCGATGCACTGCATCAAAGACGCCATTCAAACGATTGAAGGTCGCCATTAGTCCCAAGCGAGAGGCTCTCCGGTTGAGATGTCAGCGCGGAACGCACTTGTCACCGCACCGTACGATTTGCGTAGTAAAATGCAATTGCGGTGACAAGATCAACTACGCGCCGTTAGTTGTGTCCAGTCTTTTAAGCCGAGGGATAACTTCGCCGTACTCCTGCCCAACGGCAAGGTGCTGGTCGAAGGGCTTATCTTTGGTTACGAGTTCGATGGAACGCAGTTCGTAACGACAGTGCCGGAAAATGTCTATATGGGAAGCCTGAGCGTCCTGCCGACGGGCGAAGTGTTGTTCGGAGGGTTCCCGGCTTTCGGATATCCATCGCAACTCTACTCCTCCCCTGGAGACCACGATCGCGCCTGGGAGCCTGTCATCCTTGCGCTCGACGACTGGGTCCTGCAACCCGGCTCGACGTACCGGGCTTGGGGTTTTCAGTTCAACGGCCTGTCGCAGGCGCAGGCGTTCGGCGATGAGCAGTCGGCCGCGCAGAACTACCCGCTGGTTAGGATCACGAACAAGGAGACGCACCATGTCTTCTATGCGCGCACCCATGATCACAGCACGATGGGGGTGGCGACTGGCGACAAACTGGTATGGACAAATTTCGACGTGCCGCTAGAGATCGAGACGGGAGCGAGCCGGCTTGAGGTCGTGGCGAACGGCATCGCGTCCCAGCCTGTGGATGTATGGGTAGCTAGGGACCAGGGTCGTTGAATTCCTGCTAGGTCAGCGAGAGGCGACCTTGGAGCAGATTCGTGATGAGCCGCTGACGGTGAGCGGCTCATCACGACCCCTCTCAGCCATTCGTGACAGGCCGCTTCGTGGCAGCCAAAATAGAACTCCCATGAAGTATCTGCCCCTTGTCTGGTCTGGAATCTTGCGCAAGCCCGTGCGGACGGCGCTGATTTTTCTTCAGGTCTGCGTGGCCTTCGCCCTGTTCGGTGTTCTGCAGGGCATGAAGAGCGGGATGGATCGGGCCATTGCCAACACTCGCGCGGACGTGCTCTACGTCGGTCCTGCCGTGTTCGGCGGGGCGCCTCTGTCGATCGCTGACCTGAGCCGACTCCGGTCCATTCCCGGCGTGAAGACCGCATCGTTCAATTACGGCATGCTCACGTTCTACCAGAAACCGACCCAGTCTGTTTACGTGCTTGCTATTCCGCCGAGCGATCTGTTCCGCACGATCGCGCCGGAGCGATTCAGTGTTCAGCCCAAGGACCTCGAGGCCCTCCGCAAAACTCGAACCGGCGTGTTGATCACTGCAGATATCGGCAAGAAATACGGATGGCATATCGGCGATAAGATTCCCCTCACCTCAAGCACGCTTCAGACCAACGGCTCGGCAACTTGGACCTTCGATATCGTGGGGATGGTCACGTTTCACGATAGAGGCGAGGGAAGTTTTGTGTTCGCCAACTACTACTACATCGATGAGGCGCGAGCGCTCAACAAAGGCACGGTTACCCACTTCTACGCGATCGTGTCGGATCCGAAGCAGGCGGCAGCCGTGAGCGATGCGATAGATCACGCGTTCGCCAACTCGGCGAGCCCGACGCGGACGGCATCCTTCAGAGAGCTCTCGCAGCAGGCGATGCAATCACTCGGTGACCTGAACTTCGCCATCCGCTCGATCCTCAGCGCGGTGCTGGTGGCTCTGGTGTTCTCGACGGCCACGATGATGATGCAGACGGTGCGCGAGCGCACGCCCGAGCTCGCTGTCCTGAAGACGCTCGGATTCGGCAACCGGATCGGTGTTTTTCCTTGTCGCGGCCGAGTCGTTGCTCGTGTGCATCGCCGCCTCGCTGGCGGGTCTCGCGCTGGCTTGGATTGCGTTTCCCCTTGCCGCGAAGTACATGGCCGGACTTTCGATGCCGATGGTGGTCGTGGCCTTCGGCATTCTCGGAGCCGTGCTCGTGGCCCTCATCAGCGTGAGCGTGCCGGGCCTGCGCGCGGCAAGGCTGAACATCGTCGACGCCCTGGCGGGACGGTAGGCACGCATGGATTTCCTCAAACAGCTGGGAATGCTCCTGCGCATGAACCTGCTCGGCGTGCCGCAGCGCCTGGGATTGGTGTGTACCACCGTTATCGGTGTGACGTGCGCCGTGGGGGTGCTGGTATCCATGCTGGCCATGGGCGTCGGCGCTCGGCGGGCAGCGATGGGCAATGTACGCCCTGACCGGGCGAGCGTGCTGAGCGTCGACGCGGTGGGGCCCGGTCAAAGCAGCATACCGAAGGACGTCGCGGCGCTGATCGGGGATCTTCCCGGGATACGGCGCAACGCAAGCGGACAGCCGATCGCGGCGCCACAGACACTGGTGTTCGTCCAGGCCAGGAGGAATGACTCTGGCGACTCGGTCGGGCTTTCCCATGACTGGCGCGGGCGCGGGTCTCACCGACTACGCACCCGAGCTGCATCTGACCGCGGGCCGCATGTTTCAACCTGGGTTGCTCGAACTCATCGCGAGCAACTACTGCGCGCGCCAGTACCAGCATTTCAGCCTGGGAGACAAGCGACTCATACAGGGCGTCGAGTGGCTCGTCGTAGGAAACTTCGACCTCGGCCGCGGCAACGGGAGTCTGCGACGTATACGCCGATGCGAACACGGTTCAGTCCGCTTTCGGACGCAGCAGCTACAACGAAGTCAACGTCATGCTGCAGTCCCCCGCAGCATTTGACGAGCTCGTCAACGCGATCAAGGGCAATCAACTGCTGCATGTCAAAGTCGAGCACGAAGCGGAGCTGGCCGAGGCCGGCGTGCAGCAAGTCAACGGAATACTGAATTTCGTCAGCTACTTCGTGGGCGCCATACTGGCCGTGGCAGCCACGATCGGTGCAGCCAATTCCCTTTACGCGCTCGTGGACAGCCGGCGGCGGGAGCTCGCCACGCTGCGCGCCATCGGATTCAGCGGGGCGGCGGTCATGGCTTCCACATTATCAGAAGCCATGCTGCTGACGATTCCCGGCGCCTTGATCGGCGCGGGACTTGCGTGGTTATTCTTTAATGGCCGAACGGCCAGTCCCTTTGAATTCCAATTTCATCTGGCGGTCACTCCGTCTCTGGCTTTACTGGGGATCGGTTGGGCCCTCTGCATGGGGCTGATTGGCGGGCTGATGCCAGCCGTTCGAGTGGCGCGTGCGCCCGTAACCGTGGCGCTGCGTGCGACGTGACTGTTCGCGGTTCGACTAGTATCGAAACGACGCGCGCCTGGCGGCTCTCGCCTGAATTCAATTGCAAGGATCCGGGGGGGCACCAATGCCCGCTGTTGTGCCACTGAAAGACAAGGAGATCTATGAATTCAAAGCCTTATCAGATGGTAAATCGGCAAATCGTGGCACAGTACGTGAGGTGTATCGATTCCTTCGCGGCTCAGCGTCTTCGCGGGATAGCGGTCCCTTTGACGCTGTGAAGACGCTTAAGGCCCGCTACTATGAAGAAATACGCCCGTATGTGCCGAGTAAACACGAGTGGCATGACGAGACTCTTAATCTATGGCTTCAGTTAATTGCCAGATGATTCCAATAGTCTTAAGACAGGCGACGGCCATTCAAAGCCATTGCACAAGAGTGATCCGTCCGAGGAAAAGGCGCCGCATTCGTGACACGGCCTTTAGCAAGCGCCCAAAGTGGCAAAAGAAAAAGCTGACGTGAGCCATATGACCAAAGCATCATCGGCAGAGCCGGGTACCGTGCTTCACAGCTCTTGTAGTTCTGCGCGTCGATGAACACTTCGCTGGTAGGCCGAGCGGTCCAGCACGTTAGCGCGCCGGTTCGGCAATTGGCGCAACTGCTGCTTGAGCGCGACGGACCCTACGCCCAGGCCTTCGAGAATCTCATCCTCGCGTTAATCGTGCTCAGCCTCGTGTCGGTCGGCTTGGAGACCCTTCCCGGCTTGCCCGCCTGGGCAGCACTGGTACTTAAGATCGGGGAGATCGTCGTCGTCGCGGTCTTCTCGTTCGAGTACTTGCTGCGCATCGTAGCCGCTCCGCGCAAGCTTGCATTCATCTTCAGTTTCTACGGTCTCGTGGATCTGCTCGCGATCGCGCCTTTCTATCTCGCGGGACTCGACGTGCGTTACCTGCGGGCGCTGCGGGTGTTGCGGGTGCTGCGCGTTCTGAAATTACAGCGGCGCGTCCTCGAAAAAGTCGTGGCGGAACGTACCCACGAACTCGCCGAGCGCAACAAAGCCCTGATGCAAGCGCAGGCGCAGCTCAAGGCCGAACTCGACATCGCGCGGGCGCTGCAGATAGCGATCCTGCCGTCGAAGTTTCCGGCGAAGTCGGGGTGCGACGGTGCGGCGCGAATGGTCCCGGCCAGTACCATGGGCGGGGATTTTTACGACTACATTGAGTTGCCGGACGGGCAGGTCGGGCTCGTCATGGCGGACGTTTCTGGCAAGGGCGTGCCCGCGGCATTCTTTATGGCGGTGGCGCGCACCAACCTCCGCGAACTCGCCATGCACCATGCGGAACCTGCGGCCTGTTTGGCGCATACCAACGACGTGTTGTGCACACAAAATCCGATGGAGCTGTTCGTGACGGTGTTCTATTGCATCTTCGACCCCGCGAGCGGCGTGCTGCGTTATGCGAACGGTGGCCACAACCCGCCGTACGTGCGGCGCGCCGACGGTTCTATCGAGGTATTGAGCGGGGCCGGCGGTCTGGTGCTGGGCGCGATGCCGGGGGTCGAGTATCAGAATCACACGTTACAGCTGCGCTTCGGCGACCGGCTCGTGTTGTACACCGACGGCGTGACGGAGGCGTTCAATCACGTGGACGAAGCCTATGGCGAGAAACGACTGATCGCCGAGGTCCAGGCGCACGGCAATGGCTCTGCCGAAGCCCTGGTGGAACGGATCTGCCGCAGCCTGACGACATTTTCCGGCACCGCCCCGCAATCCGACGATATTACGCTCACGGTGCTCTCTTGGCAGCCGCCGAACACCGAGGTCGGACCGGGGGCCGGCGTGGCGACTGCCGTAGCACCTCCGTGAACATTCGTCTCGAATCGATCGGCCTTACTACGGTGGCGATCCCCGAGGGTCGGCTAGACTTCGGCGCGGCCGCCGGTTTTCAAGCCCGGCTCGAGCAGGTGCTGGCGGGCGCGGGAACTAAGCTCGCGGGCGTGATCATTGACTGTGACGGGCTCGACTATGTCTCGAGCGCCGGTTTGCGCGTATTCCTGCTAGCAGCGCGCGCCTCGCAGCGCGCCGGCCTTGCGTTTGCAATATGTGCGCTGAAGCCCGCGGTACGCGAAGTATTCGATGTCAGCGGTTTTAGTCGTGTCATCGCGGTGTACGCGGACCGGGCTACCGCCCTCGCACAGACGAGGCAACCCCCATGAAGCGACACACGGCAGTGACGAGCGAGGTGGCGCAACTTCCTGTACTGACGCAGTTTTTGCAGGAGTTCTGGTCGGCCGCCGAGTTGCCGCCAGCTGAAACGGTGACGTTCGAACTCGCGCTCGAGGAAATCTTTATGAATGTGGTAATGCACGGCTCGCTCGCGGGCCAGGTGCCGCGTGTCGAGGTGTCTCTTGCCCTATGCGATGGCCGCCTCACTCTGATGATCGAGGATGACGGCCCATCGTTCGATCCACTCTCGCTGGCGGCGCCGGACGTCACGGCCAGCCTTGATGAGCGCCGCGTTGGCGGGCTGGGCGTGTATCTCGTGCGCCAGATGATGGACGCCGTCAGCTATCAGCGGCGCGAGGGACGTAATCAATTGAGCATGACCAAGCGCGTTCGAGAACCCACGCAGTGAATGAACCAGTACACTGACGCGCAAGCACCGGAGCAAGTACATGTTCGAGATCCAACTCGGCCCCGCGGGCGCCGTCATGATGTCAGGAAGGCTCGATGCCACCCAATCCGAGGCGGCACTCCAGTTCTTGGACGGGCTCGCGGCGCAAACCGAGCCGCGGGTCATCGATCTGTCCCGGCTCGAATACATTGCCAGCGCCGGACTGCGGGTGTTTCTGCTCACGCAGAAGCGCAGCAAGGAAACGGGGGCGGGCGTGAGGCTGATCAATGTTGCCCCGCAGGTCTACGATATCTTCCGCTACGCCGGCTTCGACCGGATTTTCGATATCACCCGGGCGGGCGGCTAGCGGCTTGGACAAGCCGCAGTGAATGATACCTGGCTGATTCGGGCGCCGATCGCGCTGGTTCCGGTGTTGTTGTTCCTCGGGGCGCTGGTGCAGGGCGACAGCTATAAGCTGCTGCGGCTCAAGACCGTTCTCAGCATCGCCGCGGCAGGTGCACTCGCGGCCGGTGCAAGCTACCTGGCTAACATCTGGGCGCTAGCGCATTTCGCGGGAGATTTTCAGACCTATTCTCGCTACGTTTCGCCCTGGATCGAGGAGTCGCTGAAGGCGGCGGTGCTCGTGTTTCTCATTCGTACGCGGCGCGTCGGGCTGCCGGTGGACGCCGGCATCGCCGGCTTCGCGATCGGCACCGGCTTCGCGCTGGTCGAGAACCTCTACTACCTGGCGTCGCGGCCCGACACCGCACTCGCGGTGCAGGTGATTCGCGGCTTCGGCACGGCGATCATGCACGGCGGCACGGCGACGGTCCTGGCAATGATTTCCGTCACGCTCTACGAGCGGCGGCCGAACGGCGGCCTGCACTTGATGCTGCCGGGTTTTTTGGCGGCGGTAGCCTTGCACGCGGGCTTCAATCAGCTGCTCATGCGCCCGGCCCTGGCGACGCTCGCGACCGTGCTGGTGTTGCCGTTTGTCATCTATCTCGTATTCCAGCACAGCGAGCGGGTGCTGCGAGACTGGCTCGATACGGACCTGGATTCCAACGTGCAGCTGCTTGCGTTGATCAACAGCGGTACCTTTCTCGACAGCCCCTTGGGCCGGGTCCTTAAGTCGCTGCGCGACCGATTCCGCGGCGAGGACTTGGCCGACATGTTGTGTCTGCTGCGGCTGCACGCCGAACTTGCGCTGCGCGCGAAAGGCGTCCTGCTGCTGCGTGAGAGCGACATGGAGGAGCTCGCGCTCGACGACGAAACCCGGGGCAAACTGGCGGAACTCGCGCAGCTTGAGCGCGCGATCGGTAGAACCGGCATGCTCGCGCTGCGTCCGCTGATGATGGCGACCGGCAAGGACATCTGGCAGCTCAAGCTGCTCGAGCGCTAGATCCGGCCTCGCGACGAGTATCGGAGCCCGCAGCGAACCTTGTTTAGCCTACCCGCGGGATGATGAACTATGATATGGCTATTCGATACCGCGACCACTTGAACTAGGGCGTCGACCTTAGAGGGCTAGCGGTACCAAGGGAGAATCAAACGGTGGGAAATATTAGCGCCGAGACCAACCTTTGCGGCCGTCGCGTGTAATTGTGTACAAGGAAGCAGATCACGCGCTGGTGGAACGCTACCGGTCCGGTGATAACGCTGCCTTTACGGAATTGATGGTGCGCTATCAGCGGCCGATCTACAACGCCGCATACTGGGTGCTGCGCCGGGCTGATGACGCTAGCGACATAACGCAGGAAGTGTTTCTCAAGGTTGCCGAGCGACGCCATGAATATGACCCGAAATTCAAGTTTTTCAGCTGGATCTATCGGATTGCGATCAATGAATCGCTCAACCTTCTGCGTCAGAATCGCCGCGAAACCCTGGATGACGATATCGACCTGCCGGCCCCGGATAGCACCGGCCCTGAGCAGCTGCTCGGCGATGCACAGCTTTCCGAACGCATCCGGAGCGCGATGATGAGTATGACGGTCAATGATCGGGTGGTGCTCTCGCTGCGTCATTTTTCCGAGTGCAGCTACGAGGCGATCGCGCAGATTCTGGACCTGGATGAAAAAACCGTGAAATCCCGGTTATTCGAGTCTCGGCAGCGGCTGCGCGGATTGCTCGCGGATTTGGAGGCGGACTGATGGAACCCTCGGAGCTGATACGCCTGATGCACGAGGTTCTCGACGGCGCAGCCTCCGCTGACCAGGCCCGGGAACTCGATCGAGGGCTGGCGAACGATCCTGAGGCCCGCGCTCAGTTCGATGAGCTTGAGCGGTTGTTTGCAGGGTTGAATACGATGCCGACGGCGGTTCCGCCGGAGGGATTGGTCGCCGCGGTCCTGGTCAAGCTGCCTCGGCAGCACAGGCGGCGTGATCGACTGCGCCAACTTTCCTCGCGGTGGCGTGTACTTAGTGTAGATTCGGGACGCGCTCAGGGGAGTGATCCGAACAGAAACTCAAGAACTCAACGAAATTCTCAGTACAAATCAATTAGAAGGAATCGAGACATGAGCGGACCGAACATCTTTTCGCGCAAGCCCAAGCTCTGGGTCGGGGCTGGTATCGCGGTGGTTGCGATCGTGCTGGTGGCGCGATACTTCGACTTCCCTCCCCAGAAGGACACGCAAGGAACGATCGCGCCGGCGAAGCGATTCGTGGCTGAACAACCCGGGGGCGACGTAAACGGGGGTCAGTCGGACGCGTCGCGTTCCGTTGTACCCGCTTCAACCGACGCCTCTGTTGATGGTGCCGCCCGCGACGGCTCCAAGGACGCGATCCGCGATGGCTCCAAGGATGCGATCCGCGATGGCTCCAAGGATGCGATCCGCGATGGCTCCAAGGATGCGATCCGCGATGGCTCCAAGGATGCGATCCGCGATGGCTCCAAGGATGCGATCCGCGATGGCTCCAAGGATGCGATCCGCGATGGCTCCAAGGATGCGATCCGCGATGGCTCCAAGGATGCGATCCGCGATGGCTCCAAGGATGCGATCCGCGATGGCTCCAAGGATGCGATCCGCGATGGCTCCAAGGATGCAATCCGCGACGCCTCCAAGGATGCAATCCGCGACGCCTCCAAGGATGCCGCTAAGGACGCGTCTCGCGACGCTTCCCGCGACGCATCTCAGCAATAGCCTTTCCTGGTAAAGCAGCAACTGACCGCCGGCTAGCGCCGGCGGTTTTCAGTTTGCATACCCGTTGCTCATGCTGACGCCGTCCACCGGGCCCAGGAAGGGTGCCTGGACGTTCGCTATCATATGGCTGTCGCTGTTGACCGTCATGGCGGCCGCCGCGGATGAGAGTCCCGTCAATATCTATGGCGTGGAAACCCGGGATCTCAAACTTTTCTACTATAGCTACCTAAGCTTCCTCGAGCCGCATGCCGTGCGCACGTTCACCAATTCGCTGGCTTGGCAGCGCCGAATATTCGGTTGGGTGCCGTCCGAGCCCACAACAATCTTGCTGCAAGATTTTGTGGATTACGGTAATGCTCACGCTTACGTAGAGCCGCACGACAGGCTCGAGTTCGACATTGCGCCGCTGTCACACACCTTCGAGACCTTCCCTGCCAGCGAGCGCATGTACTCGTTAATGAACCACGAACTGATTCATGAGGTGCAAGGCGATATTGCCAATGCGCAGGATCGGCGCTGGCGGCGATTCTTTCTCGGTAAAGTCGCCGTGGATCCCAAGAATCCCGAAACACTGCTCTATAGCTACCTCACGGTGCCGCGCGATACGACGCCGCGCTGGTACGCGGAGGGCAACGCGGTTTTCTTTGAGACGTGGATGGGCGGCGGGCTGGGGCGCGCGCAGGGCGGCTATGACGAAACGGTATTCCGAGCGATGGTGCGCGATGGCGCCCACTTCTATGATCCTCTCGGGCTTGAGTCCCAGGGAATCAAAGTCGGCTTTCAGGGCACGGCGAGCGCGTACCTTTATGGCACACGCTTCGCGACCTGGCTTGCGTACGCCTACTCACCGGAAACTCTCATCGCCTGGACCCGCCGCGACGAAGGCAGCAAACGCTACTACGCCGACCAGTTTCAGCACGTCTTCGGGCTCCCGCTGCAACAGGCCTGGCAGGACTGGATCGCGTTTGAGCACGACTTCCAACGTCGCAACCTCGCCGAGGTGAACAAGTTCCCCATCACTCCCGAGCACAAGCTGGCCGGGAGCGCGCTCGGGTCGGTATCACGGATGTTTTTTGATGAAGGGACGGGGGTTCTATATGCCGCCGTACGGTATCCGGGGGCGGTCGAGCACGTCGCTGCCTTGAATACACGGGACGGGAGCGTGAGGCGCCTGGCTGACATCAAGGGCGCGATGCACTACAGGGTCACCTCTTTTGCGTACGACGCCTCCACCGGAACGGCCTTCTATATCGATGGCAATCGCACGTTGCGAGACCTCGTCGAGGTCAACGTCAAGACCGGCGCCAAACAGCTGCTGCTCAAGCATGCACGCATCGGCGAGATCGTGTTTAACCCAGCCGACCGTTCGCTGCTCGGCGTGCGCCACATGAATGGTCTCGCGACACTCGTGCGTATCCCCTATCCATATCGCAAGTGGACCGCCGTCCACACGTTTCCGTGGGAGCAAGTGCCGACCGATCTTGATGTTTCACCCGACGGGCGACTGTTGTCGGCGACCATGAGCGAGGACAACGGCGCACAGTACCTGCGAGTGTGGCAGCTCGACAAAGTCTTGGCGGGGGACTGGAAACCGCTCTCCGAGTACCGGTTTGGGCAGTCAGTTCCCGAGGGCTTCGTGTTTTCCCCGGACGGGCGTTACCTATACGGCAGCAGCTACTACACCGGCGTGTCCAACATCTTCCGCTACGAAGTGGCCAGTGGCGCGGTCGAAGCGGTTTCAAATGCGGATTCTGGTCTCTTCCGTCCCGTGCCGCTCGCCGACGGTAAGCTCGTGGTACTGACTTACACGGCTGCGGGTTTCGTTCCGGCGATCATCGAGCCGCAACCGCTCAAGGACGTGAGCGCGATTACCTTTCTCGGGGCCGCGCTCGCGGAGAAGTATCCCGTGGTTACCACTTGGCAGGTGCCGGCGGCGAGCACGGTCGACGACGAAAAGCTCATCACCGCCCAGGAGCGCCCCTACGTACCGTTGCGCCGTCTGGAACTCTCGAACGCTTTTCCGGTGTTGCAGGGTTACAAAGACACCATTGGAGCAGGCTACCATGCTAACTTCGAAGATCCGCTGCATTTTGCGAGCCTAGGGATAACCGCAGCCTACACGCCGGAAGAAAAGCTGGCGAGCGATGAGCGCGGCCATGTTGATATCACCGGGCGCTACGGTTTCTGGCATGGGGAATTGTCGTGGAACCGGTCTGATTTCTACGATCTGTTCGGCCCGACCGAGCGCAGCCGCAAGGGCTATGCCGCCAAACTGGGCTATGACTGGTTGCTGATCTACGACACGCCGGAGCGGCTGGATCTGCTGTTTGACGTGGCCTATTACGACAAGATCGACACACTGCCCAACGCGCAGAACATTGCAACTAGCTTCACGCAACTGGCGACTGCAGAGATCGGCCTGCACTACACCGACCTGCAGCGCTCGCTCGGTGCGGTCGACGATGAGAAGGGTGTAACCTGGGAATTGGTGTATTACGGCAGCCACGTGCCCGGTGAAACCGCACCGCAATTTCGCGCCGGTCTGGATCTTGGGTTTCCGGTCCCGCTGCCGCATTCGTCGATCTGGCTGCGCAGCGCTGCGGGGGTCGCCAACGGTGACCGCGACAGCGTCATCGCGAACTTCTACTTCGGAGCCTTTGGCAACAACTACGTCGACGATGGGTCCATCAAGCGGTATCGCGATTACTCCTCGTTGCCCGGATTTCAGATCGACGAGGTCAGTGCGCAAAACTATGTCCGCGAAATGCTCGAATGGAACCTTCCGCCGTACGTATTCGAATCGGCGGGCACGCCGAGCTTTTACCTGACATGGCTGCGGCCATCGCTGTTCGTCACAGGACTTTGGACCGACCCCGGAAGCGATCGAAACCGCGCGGAGTACCAAAACGCCGGCGGGCAGGTGGACTTGAGTTTCAGTATCCTGAACCGCTACAACATGACGCTGTCGGCCGGATACGCGGTGGGCCGCGAGCCGTCCGGGCGTACTGAAAACGAGTGGATGGTCTCGCTGAAAATCCTCTGATCTGATCGAAATTTCGGCTCTAAAGCAGGGACATTGGTAAGGACGGCCACCCGCATGCTTGACAGTCATCCTCCGGTGGGGGCCTGCACATCGGCACCAGATCGGACAACACCAACAATGTGCTGGCGCTTGCCTTCGGCGTTCTGATCGTGACGCTCATCGTTGCCGGCTCGCTTTGGATCATGGCCAACCTGAATACAAACATGCTGCCCGCTTCCGCCATCATGCAGATGCAGCGCTAGCCGCGCTGAGCCGCGATCAGGGCGTTCCTCGTAAGAGCGGGACGTAGTCGGGGCTCTCGGAGATGGAGTTGTGGCCGACGCCGGGAACCACCGTCAAAGTCGCCGAAGTTTTAGGAAAGTGCTCAAAAAGAGATTGCGTGCTTGCAAACGGGATGACTTCGTCATCCTGTGCCGCGATCAGTCGGGTCGGCACGGTTATTGTGGGCGCATAGCGCCAGGATTCGAACTTATCGAGCAGCAGCCAACGCACGGGAAAGAAGCGGAATTGGCTGGCGGCCAATTCGGCCAAGCTGTCGTAGGGAGTGACGAGAACGAGGCTTTCAGCGGGGCGCATGCTGGCGATGTGAACAGCAACGCCGCTGCCTAGGCTTCGTCCGATCACGATGATGCGAGGATGATCGGCGACCACGTGATCAAACAGAGCGAGTGCATCCGCGATCAGTGTGGCTTCCGAGGGCTTGCCGGTGCTGCCGCCATAACCGCGGTAGTTGAGCGCATAGAGAGATCTTTCGGGGAAGGCGGCCGCCAATGTCGGCAAGCTGTGGGAAACGTCCTCGGCATTACCTCCAAAGTAAATGACGGCGTTAGGGCCCGGTTCGAGGCGGGTGCTTACCTGTATTCGCTCGCCGTCGAGGTTGAGGGTAAGCGCTGCGCTGTCGTCGGTCGGTGATTTGGGTTGCGGGTAGTAGATGAAGGATCGCTGGGCGAGAAATAGGGCAACGCATAGTCCAACGTACCCTATGGCGGCAATGGCAGCGATGATCAGAATGGCGCGTGGCATGGGTGGTTCAGCGCATGCGTTCCCGTATCGTATTGGCTGCTCGCGACGGACCAGTCACATATCGGAATCGAACGTAGTAGATGTGCTGTCCGGCGCCGTGTTTTGCAGTTCTCATCATGTCGATCAAGTTTTCAAAGCCGGTATCGCGGGCAAGTTTGTCTGATAGATCCTCCCATGAAATCTCCCGAATGGAGGTGACTTCGATATAGCCGTCGTCGAGGCCGTAGTGGCCACCCACTTTGACATGCGACGTTTTCCAGATGCGCACACTGGCAGTGATTTCGCCGCTCTTTACTCCGGCGCGGAGTTTTTTGGTGAAGAGCATGTTCTCTGTTCTATCAATCCGCCGGAACGATGGTGCAACGGCTGCTAGCGAGAGGCGAGGGCGCGGCTCACGACCGACCACCCATCTCGCGTTCGAGGCCTGCCTCTGAAATAAACCGTCGTAGAACATGGCCCTTCCACATCCACAATCCCGAAAGCAGCATTAAAGGAACGACGACAAACCGAACACGGGGGGCGTATGTAGGTAGTTGTTCGAACGGACTATAAATATAGCCGAGTATCGGAATGCTAAAGACGAGGTGAATGCAGCGAACAATCGAGCGTTTGGTGGCATCTTTCATGATCATTTCCCCCATTCATGACTTTTGCTTCGGCTGAGCCGGCCAGTCGGGCTTTTCTATATGAAACTGCTTGGCATACTCCGCGTGCAGCCGCTGCCAGCCGCCGAACTTTGCCGCTGCGGGGCCGACCATGCGGCCGATGGGAGTTCCGCCGAGAAGGCGATCCAGAACATCGAAACAAATGTGCCAACCCGCAGCACCCATTGCGATGAAGCGACGATCGATGTTGTGCCACAGGGTCAGGCGCGTACCGCCACCCAAGGCTTCGAGTTGCCACTGGATATCGAAGCCACCCCAGTTGTACTCAAGCAGCTTGGGAGCCTCGGCTCGCTTCACCGTTGTTTCAGTAACATGAAGCGCCGGCGCTGCTACCGTGGTGAGCTTCACGGTGGCTCCAACCGTGCCCAGGCTGCCATCGGCGTCGAACGGCGCCCACTCACGCAGATGAGCCGGATCGGTAAGCGCTCGCCAGACTTTGTCCGGCGAGTGGCGCAGTTCTCTGACGAGAATGAGCGTCCACTTCTCTCCGTCCTTTCGTACCTGCGCGCCGCTGGCCGGACCCGGCGTGTACTGCTCGCGATCGGTCACCTGCCTCTCCTTAGCGTGAATAGCGTGCTAGCTGGGTGAGTTGAATGAGGTTGCCGCAGGTGTCCTTCAGCATCGCAATGGTCGAGCCGGTCACGTCGGTGGGTGGCATCGTAAACTCGGCGCCGCGGGCCTTGATCCGCTCGTGGTCACCCTTGATATCGTCAGTGAAGAACATGGCTGCGGGCTGGCCCTGTTGGAAGATCGCCTGCTGATACGTTTTGGCCGCGGGATTGGTGTTCAGCGCCAGCTGCAGCTCAGTGCCGCCCGGCTCCTCGGGCGAAGCCACGGTCAGCCAACGATATGTGCCCTGACTGAAATCGGTCTTCTTGGCAAAGCCCAGTACCTCCGTATAGAAGCGCAGCGCCTTGTCCTGGTCGTCCACGTACACGCTGGTCACTTTGATTTTCATTTCGTTTCTCCTCTGTCACGTTGGCGGTTTGAGCCACCTCGTCTTCTGCCAGTCTTGCTTTTCGTTGGCAATGATTCTTCCATGCGGTCGAGGTGGCGTTCGAGAGCATCTACATGAGCGGACCAGAACCGACGGAACGGAGCCAGCCAAGTATCAACCTCCTGAAACGGTTCAGGTTTCAGACGATACAGACGGCGCTGTGCGTCCACCGTGGATTCCACGAAACCGGCCTCGCGCAGCACCCGCAGGTGCTTTGACACGGTCGGCTGCGGCATACGGAGCTGACGCTCGATCTCTCCCACCGACTGTTGTGACGAGACCAGAAGGCTCAATATCGCGCGGCGGTTCGGCTCCGCAATGATTCCGAATACAGATTCCATTGTTATAATATACCCACGAGAGCATATACGTGTCAAGGTATATATGGGCGAGGTCCTAAGAGCGAGCGCGATAGCATTCAGTCCTATTTCAACCGGAATACTTGCTCTGCGTTCGTTTGCATCAGCATTCTCTTGGACTCGGTACTGATTTCAAATCCGTCGTAGGCAGCGACCTCGTCGGCGGACTGTTGATACGGGTAATCCATGGCGTAGATCACTCGGTCGGGACCCAATACGTCCATACAGAACTTCACTGACGGCTCCCATCCTTGGCCGCTCGTTGTGATCCAGATGTTGTTCTTGAAATAGTATGAAATTTTGTGGCGAAGCGTGACCGGGGCGGCGCCTCCGCGAAGCCCCGGCCTGCCGTCGGCGTTGCTCTGCATCCAATCGAAACGGTACAGCAGCAGGGGCATCCCTTCACCCATGTGTCCAATCACGACACGCAGGTTCGGGAAGCGATCGAACGCTCCGGACATGATGAGACCCATGACATGCATCCAAACTTCATGGCTGAAACCGGCGAGAGCGCCGCCAAATCCTCTAAATTCATATGGATGAGACCACTCCTTGGGAGGGATTGTCGGATGAATATATAGAGCGGCGTCGCATGCCTCCAGAGCTTCGAGGATCGGCCAATAGGGTTGCTCGTCGAGATATCGTCCGCGAAAATGCGAATTGATGACCGCGCCATTCAGACCAAGGGATTTCATGCCACGCTCGATCTCCGCAATCGCGCCGTTGACGTCTTGCGGCGCGAATACCGTCAGGCCCGCAAAGCGATCTGGATAGCGGCGGCATGCGGCGGCAAGGCGGTCATTGGCGAGTCGGGCAAGTGCCGTGCCCTCCTCGGGTTCCAGGACTTGAACGCCGGGCGCGGTCAGCAACAAGAGCTGCTTGTCGATGCCCAACTCGTCCATCCGCGCGATGCGCTTCTCGCCGATGTCCATGAGTTGTTCTTGCAAAGACTGCAACTTCGAGAACATGCCGGCCATGCGCAGCGACGGGTCATCGGGAGTGCCGGGGCTTGCGAGCAGGCGCACCTGAGCCTGCAGAATCTCCGGAATATTCCAGGCTTCTTCGGTCGCGATTCGCAGATACGGTGGGTTTCGATCGATTTCTCGCCTGGTTGGCGCGAGGCCAAGGCTGTCGCGGTGTTGGGGCGGCGCGTTCCACATGGATCTCATTATCCGATCGTGCCGGGATGCTGATCGATCGGCCGTGCATGATTTTTCGACTTCAGGCGAGTATTGCTTACCTGTTGCCGATGCGGCGCTTGGTGAATCGCAGGCGCTTAAGTTGGTCCGAAAAAGATCAGATAAAACAAATATTTATCATGGAAAAATGCGCAACAACGACGGCTGCTCGCCCTTGAGCCGGCGCTCCTGCATGTGTCGATAGGCGGTCTCTAGCTGACGGCAGAACCTCTCGGGTGCGAACAGCGCGTTGCCGGGACGGCTTCTCGCGAGCTCGCGCTTCAGTTCCCAGGCTTTGTGCGGGTGCAATCCGAGATCGACAGCGAGCGCCTCGTAGCGCTCGACGGAGTCGACGGCGAGCGCTTCGAGGCCGCACGCGCATAGCAAGCTATACGCAACCCGCGATGCGAACGGCAAGCCTTTCAGCGTGATAACAGGAACATCGGTAAGCAATGCCTCGCTTGCTGTGGTGTGCGCGCCGTATGGATAGGTATCCAAGAACACATCGGCCAGCGCGAAGCGCGCCAGATGCTCAATGCGGGTGTTGGTGCGTTCTGCGAATACCAGGCGGCTACGGTCAACGTCGAAACGCCCGGCCTGTTGCGCGAGATTGTCGCACACCACGACCGGAGCGCTGCGAAGCCACAGCACACTGTCCGGCACGGCCTTAAGCACCCTCATCCACACTGCAAACATGTGCGGCGAAATCTTGTGTGGTCCGTTGAAGGCGCAAAATATGAAGCCGGTGCCCGGCAGTCCCGCCTGCGCGCGTGTTGACAGCAAGTATTCCGGACGTCGTGGTGTCGGAAAGCAGGTGTCGGGAAGATAGACCGCCTTCTCGCTGTACTGGACCTGCTGCGCCTCGGGCAGCACGCGCTCATCGGCGATCAGGTAGTCGATGTAGCGGGTGCCCGTCGTCCCCGGATATCCGAGAAAGCTTACTTGCACCGGCGCGGCGCAAAATGCCATCACCCGCGTGCGCCCGCCGGATGAGTGACCGCCGAGATCGACCGCGATGTCGATCGCGAGCGAGGCCATGCGTGCGGCGATGTCGCGATCCGAAAGCTCCGCGACTTGCAAAAAGTGCTCGACGCTGTGTTCGATACGGTGCCGCAATGGGCTGCCATCGTCTGGTCCGGTACTGAAGGCGTAGGTTTCGATCCGGGTTCGGTCGTGAGCTTCGAGCACCTCGACCAGGCACTGTCCCACGGCATGGTCCCTGAAGTCAGACGACAGATAGGCGACGCGCAGCCTGCCTGAGCGCGCGCCCGCCGCAGCCGCTACGGCAGGTCCATCGGCCGCGCATTTGTGGGCCGCGTAAATCCTGGCGCAGGTCAGCTGGTCGGCCGGCGAGTCGTTGTGAACAATGAAGCTGAGTGGGGCATCGGCGCGCGCACCCTGGCGCACGCGCCCTGTGATCGCCGCTCTGTCGTCATCGAAGCCCTCCCAGTCGCAGCATTGCAGCTTCGCGTGCAGAGCGATGCCCGCCAGATAGTCGGCGCCGGGATCGGTTTTGAGCAACGCTGCCAATTCGGGCACCGCGTCAGCGTAGCGGCGCATTGTCACCAGCGTGATGGCATGACCTTGACGCGCCGCCAGCGAGTCAGGCTGCAGTTCGGCCAACCGCGCGAATGCCGCAAGGGCATTGTCCGCTCGTCCGAGCTGGAGCATGTGATAACCGGCCTGGAGCAATAGCGGGGTAGCGCCTCGAGGATCGATCTGAACCGCGCGGGCCAACGCCTCTAGGGCCTCTTGGTCTCGACCAAAACCGATGAGCGTCATGCCGCGGCCCGCGTGGGCGCGGGCCAACGAGGGGGCGCGAAAAATCGCCTGATCGAAGGACGCCAAAGCCTCCTCCGGACGCGACAGTGAGAGCAGCAGATTGCCCATCCGTTGCCAGATGAGGGCATCGGTGGGCGCAAGGTCGGCAATCCGGCGGCACGCGGTAAGTGCCGCCTCGGTGCGCCCGCAGCTCTCCAAGATCTCCGACAGCAATCGATGCGCATCGACGAACTTGTTGTCTTCCGCGATCAGCGCCCGGCAAATATTTTCCGCCTCGGCGAGGCGCCCGTTGCGACAAAAGGTCACCGCATCGGCAAATGTTTTGCCGCTCATGCGACCATGTTAACCGCGCACGAGCAGCGCATCGCTCGTTTGAACCAAATCGTCGATCACCGATTGCACATTGTCGGGGAGATAGGGAGCGATGACCTTTCCAGTGAATTCGAAATAGCTGCTATTGTGCTCGATCGCGATCTGTCCTTGCAGCAGTTTGCAAAAGGTATCGCCAGATCTTTGTGGCGGGCTCGCTCCGGGCAAGATGCGAACCAGGCGGGGCAGTACATGGTTCCACGCCGCAAGGGCCATACCGTGCTGCTCGCGCGCCAACCCCGTACCCGGCATGAGCCCGGGATCAAAAGCAAAAAATCTGCGCTGGCCTGGTTCTTTGCTGCCGAAGTGTCGCGCCATCAAGATCCGGTGCTCACGCCGCCACTTTCAGCGCGCTGATCCCTGCCTCGCATCGACTGTAGGTCAAGCTCGGCTCAGCGACTGCAAGCGATGACTCGTTCCCGCTAACGGACGGGGGACACCTCCCCGCGGATAGGTGGTTTCGGGCCGAATTGACGTCCCGATCGTGAATGTCCCCACACGCACTGCACACCCAAGTCCTTACAACGAGCATGTCCAGACCTGCGGTAGGCCCCGTGAGGGCCTTGCAGCTGCTGCATGTTCGCGTTGAGTCTCTCTCACTGACGATGATAACGCTCCTGCTGGCCCTTGTACTGCAGTTGTGTCTTGAGTATGCCCCAACCGGCATCCAGCACGGACTTCGCCATCTGGGTTTTCGCCAATTTCAGGCTGCTCACATCGCCGATTTTTATGGTCTGATATTCGTTTACGATTTTTCTTGAAAACTTGTGCAAGGCATCCTTGCGTCGCCGGGCAGCAGTGCGGTGCAGACGTTTGGCCTGACGTTTATGGCCGCGGCGCTGCGCCAGGGCAATTTTCTGCTCGATGTTCCGATAGAAATGACCCGCCTGAAGCTTTAGTCCATCACTCGTGGCAGCGATGTCCTGGAGTCCCAAGTCCAGCCCCACCGCCTCTTTCGGAGCAATCGACCGCAACACTTCTGTTTCTACCGGCAAGCACAGCCACCAGTCCCCCACTGCATCTTGGGCAAAGCAGCCCGATTTCCACCTGGTTTCTTCCAGAAGCTCACGCTCAAAGACTCGAAAGGCCTTGCCTGAGAAGCGCAAGGACTTCCCCTTACGCTTCAGCTGCGCCGCTTTGAAAGGCACCCAGCCCAAGGAGCGTTTGGCGCCTTTACTTACGCGCCAGCGCAGCTTTGCTCTCGTGAATTGCCTGCGCCGGGTTGCAAACTCTGCATTCACCCGCTGTATGGTCTCCGAGCCGATGTGCTCAAAGCACTCCGTAGCACCTGCGGTAAGCTTGTCCAGATCAAAGGCGCTGAGCCATTTGCCCATTCCCGCAAATGGACGCGCCGCCTTATAGCTCGTCGCGTTGGCGTAGTTCCAAACCTGATTCACTTCCATCGCGGCCATATTGAGCCACGCGCAGCCTTCGCGCTTTACCTTCAGGCGCAAGGTCCGAACGCAGCATTGAATATCGCTCGCCACTATCGCTCCGAAGGATAAACCGAGTGAATTTAGATCATTTTCGGTTCTCACTCAACCGCCATTCCTCGCGCAGTTATCAAGAAACGCGGGAACGAGAGCGGCGCGCGCCAGTATCATTTGCAGCTGGCTGCTCTACTTCGCTCACACTGCGCAACCGCCGCCACTGGGTCGCGTCGTCCATGACGCTCCGTTGATCCAAACCGTCTTGGGTGAATCGAAGCTGCCGAGCCGATTGTGTTCCTGCGTTGAGCAACAGCCCTTCTAGGTTGAGTGGCTGCGGGCGCGTCCGGAATTCTTCGATGAATTGCTTGACGCTGGCCAAGGAGGCAAGCTCGAGCAGAGGCGTTGCCACGTTTTTGCACCCCAGCGATTCAATCTCAAAGCGCAGTGCATCGCCGGTTCGCCCCTCCCGAACGGGAAGAACGAGATGCGGCGCGCCGGCGCGAGCCAATTGTCTTGCAACCGCTCTTCCGAGCCCGCTGCTGGCCCCTGTGATCAGCACGGTCACGCGAGTCTCGGCCTCAAGCTTCGGACGTCGCGGGAGGAAACGGCGCCCAGCAATTGATCATTCTCGTCGGTGATGGGAAGCGCGCGAAAGTTGTAGCGGTCGAAGAGCATCGCGGCTTCCCGCAATGTGGCGTCCTTCGGCAGGGAAATCACATGCTCCGTCATGATATCGCCGAGCTTCTGACCGGGTTCGGCGGCGACCATTTCACGAATATCCGCGACGCCCTTCAATTTTCCCGCCTCATCGGTGACGTACACGTAGTTCACCACCTCCTTGCCGACTGCGAGTTCCCGATAGCGGCCGAGCACCTCGGCCGCCGGCGTCGTTGCCGGCAGCATGATGACCTCCGGCGACGCATACAGAAGTATCTGCTCATCGTGCTTGTCTATGATGTGTTCGACCTTGGAAGACTTGTCGCGGTCGAGCAGCTTGAGGATGGCGCCGGCCTGATCCCGGGGCAGGATGGCGAGGATGTCGGCGGCCTGGGCGGGCGTCATTTCATTGATCAAGAGTGCTGCGCGCTCTTTCTCGATGGCGCGGATCAATTCCCTTTGCACCCGCGGCTCCACCTCTTCGAGTGCATCCGACGCCTGTTCGGCATCCAGCGCATTGAACAACGCAACGCGCTGGCCGCCCTCGAGTTCCTCGAGGATGTCGGCAAGATCCACCGGATGGATTTCGCTCAACCCAGACTTGGGTACCTTGAGCTTGATGTTGCCGGCAAAGCTCCCGAGCTGCTCCGGAAGCGGCTGAACGTACAGCCATGACACGCGATCCTCTCGATTGCGGTTCGTCAGCAGCTTGGCGAGCTTGCGCAAACCGAGCCGGCGCAGCGCCCGATAGTGGCTGAAGTCGACTTCAGCGGCATACAACTTATCGTTCTGGAAGGCGAGCTTGATATCGTAGACGACCTCGACCTCGTGGTCGTCCATGTCGAGAATCTTCTTATCCAGGATGTGATCGTGCAGCAGGATTAGGTGTTCCTGGGGCGCTCGCTCGTATTGCGCCACGTCCTCGCCGATGTCGAGCACGATCTCCTGATTGGAAATGAGGCGTACTCGGTCCCAAGGAACCGTCAGCGGCGGGTATCCAAAGGAGCGCGATACCACCAGTTGCGTGACCTCCGGTAGTTTGCCGGTCTCCACGATGGCCAGATCAGTCAATCGCCCGATGGGCTTTTTTCTCACGAAGACGCGCCGACCGAGGATCTCGCTTAGAAAGAATTCCTGTTCAATGACTGTCGCCACGGTTTACCCCTGCGTCACGATCAGGACAAACTTGTAAATCATCAACGCAACCAACGCCATCAGGTACACCCGCAGCACCAACAGCGAGCCGCGCACCGCTCCGGACATCTCGATGCGCGGTTCGCGATAGCGGGAATTTATGGCAGCGAATTTGCTGAAGAGATTGCGCAGTTTACTCACGTCGGCTCCTCTATTTGAACAAATTGGGGAACAACACGGAAACGCCGTACAGCGTCGAGAGCACAATGATCGACACCACGATAAATCCGCCGATCAGATTCTGGGTGCGGGTATTGCGGCGCTCGCCCATGGTGGCCCGGTCATTCAGCAGCAAGATCAGAAACACCAGCGCCGCGGGCAGCAGCGTTACGGCGATCACCTGAACGAACAACGTGATCAGAACCAGCGGCGCCTGCGGGATCAACACCACCAGGCCGGAGCTAACGAGCATGAGAAAGTACGTCGCGTAGAACCACGGCGCCTGACGGATCTTGGTATTGAGCGAATGCGCCCAGCCGAAGATTTCTCCGAAGGCCCAGGAACTGGCGAGCGAAATGCAAATGGCGCCGAGCAGGCCAGCATCAAACAGGCCAATCGCGAGAAAGGTTCCCACATAGCGGTCGGTCTTCATCAATTCGGAAGCCGCTTGGGCAGCACTGTCGATGTCGATACCCGGCAGCACGGTCCCGGTCACGATGACGATGAATACCGCCACGACGATGGTAACGATCGAGCCCAGTAACGTGTCGAAGCGGCCCCACGGGATGTCTTTTTCGAGCATGCCCTTGTCGACCACGGCGCTTTGTTGGAAAAACAGCATCCAGGGGGCGATGGTTGTCCCGATGTTGGCCATCAGGAAGAAGAACAACTGGCCATCAAAGCCGCCGGCGAAATTGGGGATCAGTCCCTGCTGCAAGACGTCCCGGACGGAAGGATGTACCAGAAATGCTCCCGGGATATAGACCAGGTTCAGGGCGCAGAAAAGCAGCGCGAGCTTCTCGAATGTCCAATATCTGCCGTTTACAACGATTACCGCCATCAACACGATGACGACGACCACGGTAATCCATGGCGGAACGCCGAAGATGGCGAGTGCCGCCGTCATGCCGACAAACTCTGTAACCAGCGTCAGCCAGTCGACGATCATCAAATCCAGCAGCGAAAACCAGCCCCAGAAGGCGCCAAATCCATCGAATATCGCCTCGGCGTGGCCCCGCTTGGTTACGGCACCGAGTCGTACGGTCATCTCCTGAACGTAGTAGGCGACTGGAATCAGAATGAGCAGAAACCAGATCAGGTGATAGCCGTACTTCGCGCCGGTCGCAGCGTACGTGGTAATGCCGCCCGCATCGTTGTCGGCGACCATGACGACGATGCCCGGCCCGGCGATGACCAGGTACAGACCGACCGCCTTCCACGCCTTGCGCAGGGGATAGTAGAGTCTTGCGAAATAATTCACGGCATATTCCTGTCGATACAAGACCGTCCTACACAAAAAAGCCGGCCATTACCACCAGCGGAACCGCCACTCCGAGGAGCATGCCAAGGAATAGTCCGAGTTCGGCGCCCGCTGTTGCCACCCGGACCGCCATCGCGGCAAGGCGATTTGCTCGGCGCTCGATGCCGCGGCGGACGGGAAACGCCGATGCGCCCAGCGAAAGGGCGACCGGTGGAAGTTGCATATTGAAGAACGCGGTCATGATCTACTCCTCGGAACTTTCAGCGTTTTTGCTCACGCCCGGGAGTTGACCGCAGGGGATCAGCAGATTAGCGCTGAATGCTCCGCACCGACTTTCTTCCGGGCCCTGACCCGGCCAACGACTTGGCACTGCAACCCCTGCTGAAGGCCATTGCGTGCGTCGATGGTCGGGACGATAGGTTGGCTAGGCATAGGGTCTCAAGCTACTCCATTTTCTTTGTTAGCAAACGATACCCTACCCAGGTATAGTAACGCAAGGAGTTTTATGCCATGGGCCACGTCGCCAGAGAAAAGGCAAAGTTGCTGAATCGAGTCAAACGCCTGCGCGGTCAGATCCAGGCGATCGAACGCGCCATTGAAGCCGACGACGAGTGTACTCAAGTCCTGCAGCAGGCAACGGCATGCCGGGGCGCATTGGACGGCTTCATTGCGGAGGTCATCGAGGACCACATTCGCGAACATATGGTCGATCCGCAAGCCGGGCGCGAGGCGCCACGGGTTCTCGCCGCCGAGGAACTCATCGAGATCGTGCACCAATATTTGAAGAGATAGCCGCTGGCACAAACGCCGCTGGCAGGTCGTTTGCAGGTTTTTAAACCACCTTAGCGGCAGTCCCTGAAGCGTTGCAGGTATTTGCGGACGCGCTGCCAGTCCTTTGGATGCACCCAGAACTGGCGCAGTACATATCCAGCCTTGCGCATTCGCTTGCGCTCGTCGCGCTTACGTTCGGCCGGATCTTTCATGCCGACATGCTATCGTGACATGTCACGAGAAAGGGTCGGATTTGACAGAATCAGCGGCTTTTTTGCCGGTGGGCCGTCGATTCCACGGCAGTTCCGTGTCAGCGCTTCTCCAACATCGCGACCACCGCGGCACGCGCGCTCGGCGAGTGCATGGGCAGGGCGAGCACGTCGCCGGGACGTGCCCAGGCAAGCGCATAGCGCGCTCGCCTCGACTTCGCTGTTGCCGATCGGCAACGCCGAGTCCGGAAAGCCGAGACGCTTGAGCTCGGCGCGGATGATGCGCGGCACTTCGCCGAGTGCGCGGCCGCGCAAATGCGCTTCATCCTCCTTCACCACCACGAGATCCGGCCGAAACTCGGCGGCCACTCGAGCCAATTCCTCGACATCCTCGTCCTTGCGGTTGCCGGCTTGGCCGAGCAGCACCCCGAGGCGGCCGTGTGCCGCGCAAATGTGCCGCTACCTTGAGAAAACCGCGCAGACCATCGGGATTGTGGGCGTAGTCGATGAGTATCCGTACTCCGCCCACCTCGAAACGCATCATCCGGCCGGGATTGTCCTTAAGATCCGAGCCGAACCGCGCGAGCACGGCGGCGATTGTCGTCAGGTGCAATACCGAGAGCGACGGCCGCCAGCGCCGCGCCGGCCATATTGGCGATGTTGTAGGCCGCAATCCCGCCCATCGACAAGGGCATCGCGGAGATCAAACCGAGGTCGTATTCCGCCCCGCGGTGGATCAACTGCAGCCTGCCCAAGTGCACGCCGCAGGTCGAGGCGCCGTGCGCGCGATACTCTTGCAGCAACCGCTGATTCGGATCTGCGGCAAACCAAGCCAACGGCGGGCTGCGGCCGATGCGGCGTGGCAGTTCTTCTGCCTGCGCGCGCAGCTGTGCATCGTCGGCATTCAACACCAGCAGGCCGCTTGAATCGACCGCTGCTGCCACCGCGAGCTTCACTGCCGCGAGGCCTGCGAGAGTCTCTATGCCGTACTCGCCGAAATGATCGGAACTCACATTGGTGACCACCGCGGTGCTGGCGCTGCGACACGGCGATGCCGCGGCGCAGAATGCCGCCGCGCGCTGTTTCGAGAATCGCCGCCTCCGCGCGCCGCTCGCGCATCACCATGCGCGCGCCGGCGGGTCCGGAGTAATCTCCGGTCGCCAGCGCTTCGTCATCGAGAAATACCCCGTCCGTGCAGTTATACCCCGCATGCCAGCCGTGGCTGCGCGCACACGCGGCGAGTAGACGTACCGTGGTGGTCTTGCCGTTCGAGCCGGTGACGATTGCGGTGGGGATGTCGCGCAGTTCCTCCCAGTGGACTTCGGCGACCTCGGGCAGGGCGGTAAGGGGAAAATCGCGTCCGCCCACGCCGGCCCCCAGGGTCAGTTGCGACTCATCGATGCACATGCGGCAGCGCGTGGATCGCGGCCGCATCGAGCAATGCCCGCAGCTTAGGATTGGATTCCAGCGCCGCGAGGCGTTCGAAGCGTGCGAACGCCGCGCACTCCTCGATCACCGGCAGAATGGTCGCATCTGCAGCGGCGCTGTTCGCAGCGGCCTCAAGCGCCTCGGCAACCAGCGCTTTTTCAAGCTGGCGCCAGCGCGTCGGATCGCGCTCGACCAGCGCCGCGCACAGCGCCCACTCATTGACTTCGGTCGCCAGGAACAATTGATCGTAGGGCGCCGCGATGGCCAGCGACACTCCGCCGGCGTGCCGGCGCGCGACGGCCGCGCGGTCGTGCCCAGCCCAGGCGCGCGCCGGCCCGCTCGACCCGCGTGCGCCACGCGCCGATCAGATCATCGTCGATGGGCACGCCCACCACGTCGAGCACCGCGCCGGTCGACGCAAAGAAAAGATTGCTGCCGGTGAGGCGCCGCGAGATCCTCGAACGGCAGCGCAGCGGGGTCGTTCAGTCGTCGCTCTCCGGGGCCATGCGGATGCCGCGCTCATCGCGAATGAGTCCTTCGAGATTGAATTCAGGAAGCGTTTCCGGCGTGCATCGCCGCGCTGTGGATCGCGCTGCATGCCGCGCGCTGGCGCCGTTGCCGCCGGCGACGTCAGTGAGCGCGGCGGCGGCGAAGCGCAGTCGGACTGCGGCGCCGCGCGCACGCTGTTTTGAACTTGGTGATCTGTTTCCAGGAACGCACCAAGGCATCGGCAAAAATCAGCAGCAAGTCGCCGGCTTCGCCCATGCGCAATGCCGCATCGATGGCCTCCTGCTCGTCGGGAATGATGGAGATCGCGCTGTCGGGAACCCCGGCAGCGCGCAGCGCCTGCGCCTGGATGCGCGGCACCTCGTCCGGTGCGCGATCGCGCAGATTGTCGTCGCGCCGGCAGATGTAGTGATCGAAGCGGCCGGCGACGGCGTTGGCGATGGCCACCAGATCCTCATCGCGCCGGTCGCCCGGGCCCGCCAGCACGACGATGCGCCGGCCGGTGACGTCGAGGCGGCCGGCGAGATCGGCCATCATGCCGACGGCGTGGGCATTGTGCCCATAATCGAACAGCACCTTGAACGGGTGCTCGTTGAACACGTTCATGCGGCCTGGCGCCTGGAAGAAGGTCGAGTCGAAGGTGCGCAGCCCCTGACGAATCGCATCGAGTTTGATCCCCAGCGAAAACGCCATGGCCGCGGCGAACATGGCGTTCTGCACGTTGTGAGTTGCGCGGCCCTCGAGCGTGGCGGGAATCAGATGCGTCCACAGCAGCGGAATGTGGCCGCCGCGATCGTACAGCGTGATCATCTGGCCGTTGACTCCGGCCTCGAGCGCGCAAGCCCGTCCGCCGGCGCGAATGTGTTCGCGCACCAGCGTGTGCTGCGGATTCATGGTCACGTAGCAGATATTCTTCGCTTCCGTATAGCCCGACATCTTGAGCACGAGGGGATCGTCGGCGTTCAGCACCGCGCAGTCGGTCGCGACTTCCACCACGATGCGCTTCAATTCGCCGAGCTGTTCGAGCGTGTCGATGCCCTTGAGACCCAGGTGGTCGGACTGCACATTCAAGACGCCGCCGACATTGACCTCGCGAACGCCCATGCCGGCGCGCAGCAGTCCGCCGCGCGCGGTCTCCAGAATGGCGATATCGATCTGCGGATCGGCCAAGCACCATGCGCGCCGACATCGGACCCGTCATATCGCCCTGCACGGTGCGCTGGCCATCGATGTAGACGCCGTCCGTGGTGGTCAGTCCCGGCGTGTAGCCGGCCATCTTGGTGAGGTGGGCGAGCATGCGTGCCGTGGTGGTCTTGCCGTTGGTGCCGGTGATCGCCGCAATCGGCACGCGCGCGGACGGCGCCGGGCGGAAACAGCATGTTGACCACCGGCGCGGCGACGTCGCGGCCCTTGCCTTCGCTCGGCGCCGACATGCATGCGAAAGCCGGGCGCGGCGTTCACTTCGCA
Organism: uncultured Gammaproteobacteria bacterium; assembly: GCA_963787695.1. Classification (GTDB taxonomy): domain Bacteria; phylum Pseudomonadota; class Gammaproteobacteria; order Steroidobacterales; family Steroidobacteraceae; genus Bog-1198. The sequence continues at coordinate 298,815 of CAWBDX010000002.1, read as the reverse complement.
GATGCCGCCGCCGATGCTGCGGTAGCTCTCGGTGATATCCTTGGAGAGAAAATCCACGCCGCCCACGTCGAGGCCGATGGCGCGCACCGCGCGCTCCGCCATCTCGCGATTGTCGGGATGGATGACGTCGGTGACGTCGGTCGCGGTGCCGCCGGTGGATAGATTGGCGGTGGAACGCAGATACACGACCTGGCTCGAGGTCGGAATCGAATCGGCGTGCAGATCCGCGCGACTCGAGCATTTTCTGCGCCTGCGCATCGAGCTCCAGGCGCGTCAGCACCTTTTCGTGGCCCACGCCGCGGCGCGGATCCTGATTCACGATCTCGATCAACTGCGCGATGGTATGCCGGCCGTCGCCGACGACATGGCCCGGGGTGCGCCGCGTCGCGGCGACCAATTCGCCGTTGACCACCAGCAGGCGATGATCGTCGCCCTCCAGGAAAGTCTCGACGATCACCGATCGCGAATGCTCGCGCGCCACGGCAAAGCCCTGCGCCACCTCTTCGTCGGTGGTGAGCCGAATCGAAATGCCGCGGCCGTGATTGCCGTTGTAGGGTTTGGTCACGACGGGAAATCCGATGCGCTGCGCGGCGCGCACGGCCTGCTTTCGCTTTGCACCAGTTCCTGTTTCGGCACCGGCAGTCCGAGCGTCGCCAGGATCTTGTTGGTTTCCTCCTTGTCGCTCGCCAGTTCGACCGCGATGTGCGAGGTGCGGCTGGTGACCGTCGCCTGGATGCGCTGCTGGTACTTGCCGTGGCCGAGCTGCACCAGCGATTGGTCGTTGAGGCGCAGCCAGGGGATGTCGTGCTGCTCGGCCGCGCGCACCAATGCGGAGGTCGACGGCCCGAGCGCGCGGCGCTGCGCGAAGCGGATGAACTCATCGCGCGCCTCCTGCCAACTCCAATCCGTCGGGCACGGAGCCGGCCGGCCGGATCGCCGCGGGCAGCAGCGAACACAGCAGCCTCAGGCCGAGCTCGCCGGCGGCGATGCCCTCGTCGCGCTGCGCATATTCGTAGACGACGGTGTAGACCCCGGGCGGCCCGGCGGCGCGCGTCTTGCCGAAGGTGACTTCCTCGCCCGCCATATTCTGCAGCTCGATGGCGACGTGCTCGAGGACATGCCCGAGCCAGGTACCGTCGTCCTCGCGCATGCGCCGAAAAAAACCGCCGGGCTCGCGGTAGGAGCAACCGTGTTCCGCAAGTCCCGGCAACGCGGCCGCCAGCGCGTCGACGAACGCCGACCCCAAGCGGCCGGTGGGCCACGCTTCGAGAGCGCCCAAGTCGAGTTCCAGGCGAATGACGGGAAAGCGCGCGTACAGCGACGGGCCCACATAGACGGAACGATCGATAATGCGCATGGGGCGTGCTCCGCCGCGCCGATCGCGGCCCTGTTATTCCTTTGCTTGGACCAGCGCGCCGGCGGCCGCCAGTCGTGTATGCAAGTTGAATGTCGCACCGGCGACCAGAATGTGCAACCGCAGCCCCAGCATGCACACCGGCTGGCCTTCGCCCACTTCGCCGATGGAGGAATAGCTGACGTCGGACGCGTCCACGACCGTCACGCCGCCGCTGCCCTCGACTTCGATGGTTTCGTCCGGGCCGATGAATGCGGCGGTGTCTTCATCGAGGCCGATGCCGATGGCAAATGGATTGTAGGCGAGCGCGGTGATCAGGCGGCCCAGGCGGTCGCGCTGGCGAAAGTGCTGGTCGATGATGAAGCGGTTGGTGAGCCCCAAGCCCGGCGCGAGCCGCACGCTGCCCGAGATCACCGAGGAACCCTCGTCGCCGAACGCGATCATGTGCTCGCTCAAGATGCTGGCGCCCGCGCTGGTCCCGCCGACGGTGACGCCGTGGGCATTGCGCACGCGAATGAGTTTCGCGACCGGCGTGCCGCCGAGCAGGGTCGTGAGCCGCAATTGATTGCCGCCGGTGAAGAATATGCCGGTGGCCTCCTCGATGCGCCGCAGTCGCCCGGCCTCCTGGCAGTCGCGGCGCGTGTCGAAATCCATCACCGTCACGTGCTGCGGCGCCCAATTCCCTGAAGATCTTCTCGTAGCGCGGTCCGGTCTCGTGCATGCGGCTCGCGGTGGGAATCACCACGATATTGGCGCTGGCGCCGCCCGAGACTCGTATGAAGCGCTCCAGGATGTGGCGGTCATTTTCCTTGTTCTCGGCGCCGCCGATGGGCACGATCCAACCGCGAGTCTCGCCGTGGGGAATTTTACTGGGCATTGAAGTTGAGCAGCTCCTGGTGCTATTTCAGGGTAACGCGGGGATGACAGCCATCTCCAACAGCCAGTTTAGCAGGCCGGGCAGGGCCCGATTGTGCTTCGCGCCCGCTTCTACACCCGCGGAGCCGCGAGTACTTGAACCCAGTACAGCCCGTGCTTGGATGCCTGGCCCGCAGCGTATGCAATGCCCATCTCGCCGAACCTCGGGTCCATGATGTTTTCGCAGTGGCCGGGACTGTCGAGCCAGCCCTGCACCACTTCTTCGGCCGATTTCGGGCCGTAGGCAATATTCTCACCCACCAATTTTTCCTGATATCCCACCGCGCGGACGCGGTCGGCAGGCGAGTGGCCGGCGCGATCCTGATGTTCGAAATAGTTGTGCGCCGCCATGTCATTCGCATGTCCAAAGGCGACAGTGTCGAGAGTTTCGGACAGCTTGACGGGCGGCGCCGGACCGAAGGAGCGCTCGCCGCAGCGCGCGCCGCGGGCACGCACTTCGTTGACGAGCTGCAGCGCGCGCGACGCCAAAACCGGCGCCTGCGAGCGCGCCGGCACCACGTAGGCCGAGGCGAGCACCAGCCAGGAATCCAGGCCATGCTGATAGACGCCGACATCATGCATGCTCTGCTCCATGACCGTGCGGCAGCCCGATTTCTTGATCAACAGAATCGTCGAGGATCCCGGGCCGCTGATGTGCAACCCGACGCTGGCTTCAGCCGGGTAGCCGCTATGCTCGGCCGCTGAGGCAATCGATTGTCCCGCGGCCCATTGCTGGGCCGCGCGGTCCAGCTTTGCATTGTGATTGAGCGGACGAGCGGCAGGCAGAATGCCGCCGCAACCGCCCAAGCGCAGCGTTTGCAGCGCGGATAGGGGGTCGGCCCGCGACGCGAGGCTTGCCGACAGGCCGGCAATGAGCAGCAAAACGCGCCAAATCGGCTTGTGAGTCAAAGGATGCACCTGCACACCTGCAGCTCCTTGAAGAACCTACCCCATGCAACGGCCTAGCGTCGCATCGGATGACCCCGGCGGCTGGAACCAGATCACAAAATTTACTCACGCCCGATATAGCGGATAGCAGTTTAACTGTTCATCCCATGAGGGGTGGTGCCGGCAGAAGAACTCCAGGCGTTGCGCAGGATCGGCACGAAATGCCGCATCGTCTTTGAGCTTACGTTCAAATGCCTCGCGCAACTTGGGATCCGATGCGTAGAGCTCGCGTGCAATTTGTTCCGCGACGTAAGGTTCCAACTGCTCCTTCTGTTCGAAGCAGGCATTGAAAAATCCCCACGCGGCAAATGAGTCGGGGGCCTGGGGTTCGAGCAAGGCGACGACCAGGCGCGCCAAGGGTTGCGAGAGCGGCACGAATAGCGCCGGTGCGGCAATGTCGCGAGCGAGTCTTTGCCACTCGCCGCTGATTTCCGCGCGCATCCGGCCCTCGAAGGGCTGCTTTGAGAACAGCACGCGCGTTGCGCGGAATTGCTCGAGCGCCGTGTGTTTAAGCTCCTTGGCAGCCGGTGCCGTGATGATTCCATGGTGATTGAGGCGCTCGCCGATCGACTCCGCGTAGGCTTGAGGAATGAAATAGCCCAGTCGCGGCGTCTGCACCACGATCGCCGGCTCGATGCGGTTGCGATAGCGCACGTGCCAGATTTGCGGAGTGCTGGGATCGTACACCGTCACCAAACCGCCCGAAATATCCGAATGCTTCCTGGTGTATGCGTAGCCGCGAAAGTCGATGAATTCTCCCGCATCGGCGGCATGAGCGACGGCGGGTTTTCCGGCGGCCGTGGTTTCGCGCCAGCCGGATTTATAGTCGAGCGTCAACTGCGTAGCGCCCAGCGTGCTCGCCGATATATCGGCGGCGCGAACCTGCGCAAGCCACGCGGCGCCATGATCGGCCGCAAGTTCGGCGAGCCCCACGATGGTGTTTCGCATCACCTGCACCCGCTTCGCGTACGGCTTCCATGAGTGCGTTTCCACCAACATCGTGAAGCGATTGCGCTGTGGAAAATATCCGGTCGAGAAGCGCGGCGAGTACACCGTCAGCAGGAATCCGGATTCGGGATTATCAGTCTCGAACAGATCCGGATAGAACGGCAGCGGCAGCGAATCTGAGGCTGCGAGCTTTTCAATCAGCGCTTCGCGCAGCTGCACGCCGCTGGCTTGCAGCTTAGGATCCCCCTGATTGATGGGCTCGACCTGGATGGACACGTCGGGCTCGAAGTCCGCGCCATCCGTAACATGCAAATCCGCACAGATCACAGGATCCCAGGTATTGATCAGCTTCAGCATCGACTGCATTTCCGGCGCATCCGCCTTGGTGTAGTCGCGATTCAGATTCAGCCGTTCCGCGGTCGCGCGCCAACCCGTGAATTCCGGTCCGTTCTGGTTGGGTCGATTGCAGCGCCCCATGCGTTCATGGCCGTCAGTATTGAATGCCGGCACGAACAGCACGGCGATGCGCTCGAGTGCGCCCGGAGCCGCGGCGCGCGACAATAGTTCGCGCATGGCGATGAAGCCGCCGTCCTTGCCGTCGCTTTCCCCGGGGTGGATGCCTGCCTGGATCATGAGCACGGGAATCCCCCGCGCGCGCAGCTCCTGCGCGGTGAGCGCGCCGCTGCGCGAGGCGATCAGTGCCCGCATAGGCCGCCCTTCCGCGGAGCGCCCGTATTCGAAGGCTTTGACCTCCGCCGGCCACGCCGCGGACACCTCGGCGCAGAGCCGCTCGACCTCATCGATGCGGCCGGTCTGCGTAAACCCGCTTTGTTCGGCGAGGGTTAGGAGGGGCGTGTTCATGGCGTCGGCGCCTCGCCCGCCGGCACCTTTTGCAGGGAACGCTGTAGTCCCGACCTCAGCATCTGCAGCGCCGCGTACACCACCACGATCAATACCAGCCAGCGCATCCAGTCAATCGGCAGGGACCACACGATGAAGGCGGCCAGCAACACTCCTGGAATGCCCCCGATCGCGAGGCCCAGCGCGGCGCTCACGTTGTAGCGGCCGCTGCGCGACAAATCGCGCCCCGCCGACCGGCATCAAGAGGGCGCAGGAGCCCATCATGATGGGGAAGGCCGCCAGCGGACTCATGCCGAGCAGGCTCACCAGAATCAGGCAGGGCGCGAACAGCCCGACGCCCAGCATCATCAATGCACCCAGCAAAAAATTGACGCCAACCGCAAAGATCAACGTGGCCCCGTGCAATGCCAAGGCATCGCCGCCGCCCGGCACCCAATTGAGGTTTTTCGCCAGAAACAGCAGCGCCGCGCACATCAGTGCCCCGCCCATGCCGAGCTGAATCGCGCGGCGCGACAGGCGCGAGACGATTCCGACGCCCAGCCACGCGCCGAGCACCGCCGCGACAATCATGCTGACCAGCGTGGTCATGTCGACGCTGACGATTGCGATGAAAATCAACGCCTCCGTGACCGCCGGGCAGCGCGTGGCCCGTATTCAAAGTGCCCGGAATCTCATCGTCGGGCATGCGCGCGCGCAGCTTGTAATAAGCCGTCGTGGGCGCAAAACAACCTATACCCAAGGTGTCGAAAAAATTCGTGACGAAGCCCACGAGCGAGATCGGAAACGCGCGGCCTGCGGGGCCGTGCCGGGTCCGCGCCGCGCGCTCGTTCCAGCCACCACCAGCGCCCGATATAGGTCAAGCGCCACCAGCCCGATGCGCTGCAAGCAAAACGACTCTGCCGATATTCACGGGCGGTCCCTATTCCATCTCGGGGTAGGGGCCCTTGCCGCCATCCGCGATGAAGCGATCGACGCGCGCCTGTCAGCACCGGCAATCGGCACCGAGCCGAGTTCCAGCACCGCGTCGTGAAACGCGCGCACATTGAATTGTCTCGCCCAGCGCCTTCTCCGCCTTGGCGCGCGCCTTGAGAATCGCATCCTCCCCCAGGTAGTAGGACAGCGCCTGCGCCGGCCAGGCGATGTAGCGGTCCACTTCGGTTTCGATTTCGTGCATGCGGCAGCGCCGTGTATTCGCGTGAAGTAGGCGATCGCCTGATCGCGGCTCCAGCCCTGCGAATGAATGCCGGTATCGACCACCAGCCGCGCGGCGCGCCAGATCTGGTAGTTCAGCATGCCGAAGCGGTCATAGGGCGTTTCGTACATGCCCATCTCCACGCCCAGGGTCTCGCAGTACAGCGCCCAGCCTTCGCCGTAAGCGGAAATATAGGTGTGCTGGCGAAATTCCGGCTGCTGCTTGTGCTCGAGCGCGATCGGCATCTGAAAGGCGTGCCCGGGGGCGGACTCGTGCAGGGTCAGCGCGGTCAAGTTGTAAAGCGGGCGGTTCGGCAAGTCATAGGTGTTGAGCAGGTACACGCCCGGGACCGCCGCGGCCCGCGGTGTAGAACGGCGCAAGATCGTCCGGCACCGGTTTGATGGCGAAGCGCGCGCGCGGCAGCAGCCCAAAATACTGCGAGGCTTTGCCGTCGAATCGCTTGGCGATCCAGGCGGCGCGCATCAGCAGTTCCTCGGGCGTCTTGGCCTGGAACTGCGGATCGCTTGCGCAGAAACTCGAGGAACGCGGGAAAATCGCCCTTGAAGCCGGTCTCCTTCATGGCGCCCAGCATTTGCTCGTGCAGGCGCGCGACTTCCGCTTCGCCGAACGCATGGATGGCCGCCGGATCCTCATCGAGGGTGGTGAATTCCCGGATCTTGGACCGATAGTAGGCCTTGCCGTCCGGCAGATCGTAGGCGGCCAGCGTGGTGCGCGTGCCCGGGACATATTCGCTGCGAAAGAATTTCAGCAGTTCCCGATACGCCGGCTGCACGGTATCGCGGATCGTACTGACGGCCTCGATCGCGCAGACGTCTTTTGATCGGCCTCCGGAGATGCCCGGCATGTCCTTGAACGGCGTGTAGAAAAGACTCGCTTCCGGTGTCGACTTCGGTGACCGCGGTGATGCGAGCGCGTCGCGGCCCTGAGCGTGACCTGCGGCGGCGTGAAGCCGCGCTTCAGTCCGGCGCGCATCTCGTCCATCTGTTCGCGAAAATAGCGCGGAATATCCTTCATCTGGGCGATCCAATTGCGGTAGTCCTGCATGGATCCGAAAGTGGCGGCGCGCCGTGTAGCCGAAGTTCCGTCCAGAAGGTGGTGTCCGCATTGGCGGGCATTTCGAATTCGCGGAATTGCTGATCGGCGATCAGCGCCTTCGATCTGCGGATGATACACGTCGTAGTTCAGCTGCTCGGCGGGCGAGAGTTCCGCGCGCGGTATCGCATCGAGCTTTTGCGAGCACGTCCTGCCACATCTTGAGCCGCAGCGCCTGGGCAGCTGGGTCGACCTTGGGCAGGTGATCGGCAATCGCTTCTTGCCGGCATCTTCGTTGTCGGGGAATTGCTCTTCGCGCCACTTCCACTCGTCGCTGTAGATCGCCTGCAATCGCGCATCGGCAGCGTTGGCCTTTGCATGGTCGGTCTTCGGAGAGCAGCCGCAGATTGCCAGAGTCGCCGCGCACGCGGCAGCGAGAGACCAAGACGAGAGTGAGTGCATGAGGAATCCTGAAGTTCAGTGGGTGAGAGCGTTCACGGGTGCGCCGAAGCGCTTGAGATCAAAGCCGCCGATCGCGTGCCGGGGCGCGCGCTGCGCCACGAGATCGGCGATCGAGTTCGGCGGTGATGGGAGCGATGGTCAGTCCGATGTGCTGATGTCCGATCGCGTAGAAGACCTTTGCCGCTCCCGGCGCGCGGCCGATGCCGGGCAAGTAGTCGGGCAGCACCGGACGCGCGCCCACCCAGCTGGGCCCTTCCAGTTCGCAGGCATAGCCGAGCGCGCGCACATTGCCGGCGCAGGCGCGCGGGTTTGCGCGGATCCGGCGGCGCATCGGCGTCCGCGAATTCCATGTAGCTCGAGGCGCGCAGGCGCCCGGCCATGGGCGTGACGAGCAGGTGCTCGCGGGTGTAGACCACCGGCGCATCCAAGAATGGCGCCTCGCCCGGCAACTCGACGTGGTAGCCGCGCACCGCCTGCAGCGGCGCACGCAGCCCGAAAGGCGCGAGCAGCGGCGCGGAGCCCATGCCGGCGCACACCACCGCAGCGTCGACCAGCAGCGGCTGCTTGCATCGCTGTGAATTTCGATCTGTCGCCGCGCGGGCGCAGCGCAATCACGTCCAAGGCGGCGAAAGGTCGCGTTGCGCGCCATGGCCGCCGCCACCAGCGCGCGCACGGCCTCCAAAGGATCAATCACGTGCGCGGAGTCCTCGAACCAAAGGCCGGCGGCGGTTGCTGCATTGGCCGCCCGCTGCAGCGGCGCGAGCTGTTCGGCGCTGATTCCGGCGGGTCTTGATGCCGAGATCGTGCCATCGCGCTGCGCATTGGCGCGCATTTGATCTGCGCTTTTCGCGGCCAAATCCGATCTCGTAGTGCCCATGCCGGCGCAGCAGTTCGGGCCGGCCGATTTCCTGAAGCCAGCGCGCCCATGCCGCGGCGGCCGGCAGCACCAGCGGCGCCAGCTGGCGGGTGTTTTCGCGCGCGCCGGAAGGCCGCCGCCGCGAAGCGTCGAATCCAGGGCAGCATGCGCAGCGCCTGCCGCGCAGGCAGGTCGAGCGCGCCGCCGAAACGGAACAGTTCGCGCCAAAATCCGAACAACAGTCCGGGAGAGGGCAGCGGCTGCACCAGCTCCGCGGCGATATGGCCCACATTGCCGAAACTCGCGCCTGCGACGCCCGGTTCGGCGCGATCGAGCAGCAGCACCTGACGCCCTTCGCGCGCCAGAGCCAGCGCCACGGCCGCGCCGATCACCCCGGCGCCGATCACGGCGATCGTGTCTTGCTCGCTCATGGCAATACCGTATACGATCTACGATCCTGCAAGCAACCCCAAAGAGGCGCAAGCCCATGTCCACATCCCTGTCATGCACGTGGTCCGGCGTGTTTCCGGCCGCAACGACGCAGTTCGATCGCGCCTTGGAAGTCGACTTGCCCGCCACGCAAAAAGTGCAAAAAGCGCTGCTCGACGATGGCGTGCACGGCCTGGTGCTGATGGGCACGGTGGGCGAGGGCAATTCCCTGACCGCGGAGGAGAAGCGCCAGGTGCTCGAGGCCGCGGTGGAAGTGAGCGCCGGCAAGGTGCCGGTGATCGCCGGCGTGTCGGAATTCACGACGGTCGCGGCCGTGGCCTTCGCCCGCGATGCCGAACGCCTCGGCGCCGCCGGGCTCATGGTGCTGCCGGCGATGGTGTACGTGCCGACGGCCGCCGAACTCGAACATCATTTTCGAACGGTGGCGGCGGCCAGCGGACTGCCCATCATGCTGTACAACAATCCGCCGTCCTATCGCGTGAACATCGACATCGCGACGCTGCAGCGCCTGGCGGACGTGCCGAACATCGTCGCCGATCAAGGAGTCCGCGCCCGATTCGCGCCGCTTCACCGACATCATCAATGCGTTCGGCGAGCGCTTCGTGCTGTTCGCCGGACTCGACGATGTCGCCTTCGAAGGCTTGACGCTCGGCGCCAAGGGCTGGGTATCCGGGCTCACCAATGCGTTTCCGGTGGAGTCGTTGCGGCTGTATGAGGCGCTGCGCAAGGGCGATCTCGAACGAGCGCGCAAGATTTACCGCTGGTTCATGCCGCTGCTGCATCTGGATGCGGAGCACGACCTGGTGCAATCCATCAAGCTCGCCGAGCAGATCATGGGCCGCGGTTCGGAACGCGTGCGCCTGCCGCGGCTGCCGCTGGCGGGTGAGCGGCGCGCCGCGGTGATCGCCATGATCGAGCGCGCGCGCGACACGCGGCCCTCATCCCAGTGACTGCGCGCCATCCGCGTCATCGATTCGCACACCGGCGGCGAACCCACGCGCCTGGTGCTCGAGGGCGGCCCTGATTTGGGCGATGGGCCGCTGGCGGAGCGCGTGCGCGCGCTTTCGCGAGCAGCTTCGATGCCTACCGCTCCGCCATCGTCAATGAGCCGCGCGGCTCGGACCCGCTGGTCGGCGCGCTGCTGGTCAAGCCGCACCGCGCCGACTGCGCATTCGGCGTCATCTTCTTCAACAACGTGGGCTATCTGGGGATGTGCGGGCACGGCACGATCGGCTTGATCGCATCGCTCCAGTTTGCCGGCGAGCTTGAGCCCGGGCGCGATCAAGATCGACACGCCGGTGGGCGCGGTCGCGGCGAACTTGCAGCGCCGATGGCCGCATCAGCGTGGCCAACGTGGTGAGCTACCGCTACGGCGCGCGCAGCTTGCGGTCGAGGTTCCCGGAATCGGCCGGGTGGTCGGCGATGTCGCCTGGGGCGGCAACTGGTTTTTTTTGATCTCCGAGCACGGCCAGATCATCGATCTTGAGCACGTCGAAGCCCTGACCGATTTTTCGTGGCGCGTGCGCGCGGCGCTCAATGCGCAAGGCCACCCGCTGGTGGATCATGTCGAGCTGTTTTCGGCCGCTCGATCCTGCCCGGGCGCGCACAGCCGCAACTTCGTGCTCTGTCCCGGGCAAGGCCTATGACCGATCGCCGTGCGGCACCGGGACCAGCGCGAAGCTCGCCTGTCTCGCCGCGGACGGCAAGCTTGCAGGAGGCGAGCGTGTGGGTGCAGGAGAGCTTGATCGGCAGCACTTTCGAGGCCGCTATCGCTGGCACGATCGCGGCAAGGGCGAGATCGTGCCCACCATCACCGGCACCGCGCACGTGACCGGCGAGATCGTGCTGCGCCTCGATCCTGAGGATCCTTTCTGCTGGGGCATTCGCGCGTGAGCCGAAACGCTCGTGCAGTCGATGACCAGCCAGCTCATCGTGCGCTTCCGCGACCGCATCCTGCCGGGCACCTATGCTCCGGGTTCGGCGCTGCGCCAAGACAGCCTTGCCTCCGAATTCGGCACGAGCAAGATCCCGGTGCGCGAAGCGCTGGTGCAGCTGCAATCCGAAGGCTTGGTCGATATCTTTCCGAATCGCGGCTTTCAGGTGCGTCCGCTGGCGAGCGCGGAACTCGACGAGGTCTTCAGCCTGCGTCTGCAGATCGAACCCGGCGCCGTGGCGCGCGGTGCCAAGCTCGCGGGCGCGGCCGATCATGCCGCGGCGCGAGCCAGGCGCTCGAGCAACTGAACGCCGCCACGGCCGCCGAGGAATTCGCTCCTCCGGCCAGCTCAACCGCGCCTATCATTTGCTGCTCATCGTGCCGCGCTTGCAGCCCGTTGCGGCCGAGATCTTGAGCCGCCTGCATACTCTGGCGCAGCGCTACGTGCAGGCGCACCTGCGGCCCGAGGGCCGGGCAAAACGCGCCGCGCGCGAGCATGCGCGCGCTGCTGAAGGCCTGGAGCGCGGGGAAATCGCAGGAAGCCCGTGCGCTGATTCATGCGCACATCAAATCGACGCGCGACGATCTGCGGAGCGCTACGGTGAAATCCTGCGCCGGCATGTGTACAATCCAGCGCTTGCGGCGCTGGCTGTACAAGGCATCTCAATGCCGTTACCATGAGCTTGTTGCTTCGAATCAATGCCGCCTGGGCGCCGTTTCTGTTGCTGCGCCCTCGCGGGATATGTCTGCTGGACCATGCTCGAGGACAACGCGCAGCATGAAGTGCTGGCGGAAGCGGGCTTGATGATGGACAGCGCAGCGGCGGTGCGCACCTATACGGCCAACGAAATCCTGCCGCTGATCGCGGCAGCGCATGAAGGACGGAATTTCCCGCCGCAAAGCATTCCCTTCCTATGCAGCGACGCAGAATTTTCTGCATTTTCACGAGCACCATCCCGCATTATGCGTACAAAGAGGCGACGCTCAACCCGACCAACCCGCGCGATCGCGCCGCGGAGTGGGAGGGAGACATCATTCAGCGTTTCGCAATGATGCCGCACACAGAGCAAATGGTCGGCGTGCGCGACACGCCGATGGGCAAATCACTGTACCTGGCCAGGCCGATCCGCGCCGAGCCGGAGTGTCTTGTCTGCCACAGCGTTCCGTCCGCGGCGCCGCAGAGCATGTCGCGCGCTACGGCAGCGACAACGGCTTGGCTGGCAACCGAATGAAGTCGTCGCCGCGCAGGTGGTTTCGGTGCCGTTCGCCAGCGCCACCGCCAACGCCAACAAGGATTTCGCGCATTCATGATCTCCTTGGTGGCGGTATTTGCCGCGGCGTTTGTGGCGGTGAATGTGCTTCTGTATCGGCTGGTGCGTGCGGCCGGTGCGGCAAGATTGCGCGCATCGCCGACCAACTGAGCCTGGGCGACGATGTCCGCGGCGGAATTCCCGCCGGGCGGCGCAACGGAATTTCTGGCGCTGACTCAATCCTTCGATCGCATGCGCAAGAGTCTGGAAAAAGCGCTGCGGTTGCTCGGCACTTAAGAGCGTGGCGCGCGAAGTCTTCATCAGCTATTCGCAGCCGGACTAAGCGTGCGCGTATGGAGTTGGTCGAGCGGGTCGAAGGACGAGGGTATCGATTGCTGGATCGCGCCGCGCGATATTGCGCCGTCGGCGGATTGGGCGGCGGAAATCATCGATGCCATTTCCAATGCGCGCATCATGATTCTGGTGTTCTCCGCCAACAGCAACGAGTCGCCGCAAGTGCGCCGCGAAGTGGAGAGGGCGGTGCATAAGAATCGTGAGCATTTTGCCGTTTCGCATCGAAAACGTGCTGCCCTCCAAGAGTCTGGAATATTTTTTGAGTTCGCAGCATTGGATGGATGCCTTTTCACCGCCGCGGGAACCGCACTACGCACGGCTATGCGCCTACCTGAAATCGCAGCTGGGCGTGCAAAGGGCGCCCCCCGCCGTGGCGGTGCCACCCGCCATGACGGTGCCACCCGCCGTGGCGGTACCGGCCGGCCTAACGGCGCGTTCGCCGATTTTCGACCCGGCCGAAGTGCTGCACATCGAGCGGCAGCTGGCCGGATACATCGGTCCCCTCGCCAAACACCTGGTGAAGCAAGCCGCGCTGCGCGCCGCCGGGGTGGATGATCTGGTGAGCCGGCTGGCGACGGAACTCGACACCGAATCGGATCGGCGCGAATTTACCCGGCGCTGCCGAAGCGGCCGATCTCCTTAACAGCCAGCCTCAAGAGCCGGGCGCTGCGCTGCCGCAGGGCAAAATGCGTCGTCGAACTGCGACAAAAATAGCGGCCAGCCGCGAATCGCGCACGCTTAGAGTTAAATAACAAGCAGAACAACTTGAGTGGCCCTGGCTCGCTAGGAGGACCCCATGCGACTGCGCTTCTGCAACTTACCTAAGCGCACAGCGATCGGCTTGCTGCTGACGGCGACGTTACCGGCCGGATGCGGCGGAGGTTCGGTCAGCATGACGCTGAGCTCCGACCCGGCAATTCCCGCGGCGAATTCATCGAGCAGCACGCCGCCCGCGGTGGCTCAGGCGGAAAGCGCCGGAACCACGGTCAATCCAGCCATTGCCACCGCCGACAATGCCTTCGGGCTGAACCTGTTCCAGAATTTGATTGCCGGCGCAACCGGCAATGTGGCGATCGCGCCGATCAATGTCGCCATGGCATTGCAGATTCTCTACAACGGCGCCGCAGGCACGACGCAGCAGGCCATGGCACAGACCCTGCAGCTCGGGTCCTTGAGCACCCAGGACCTGAACAATGCCAACGCGGCGCTGCAGGCCTCGTTGCTCAATCCTGATCCCGAGGTGCAAATCGATCGTTGCCAATTCGCTGTGGATGCATCTCAGCAACAACCCGGTACTCCCATCCTTCACGCAAACCGATCAGACCTACTACGGAGCGACGGTCGGGGATTTGTCGGGCGCGCCGGACGATGTGAATAACTGGGCATCAGCCCGAGACCAACGGCTTGATCACCAATATCCTTCCCGCAGGCGATTACACATCGGTGGTCGCGGTCATCGCGAATACCATCTACTTCAAAGGCCAATGGAGCACGGCCTTTGATCCCAGCCAGACGGCTAGCGCCCATTCACCTTGGGCGACGGCACCCAGGTGTCGAGCCAGATGATGCATCAAAGCGGCAGCTATGCTTACCTGCAAGGCAGCAATTTCCAAGCCGTCAGCTTGCCCTACGGCCAGGGCCGCTTCAGCATGCTCATTGTGCTGCCGAATTCCGGCATGAGCTTGAACAGTTTTGCCGCCGGCATCACCCCCGACGCGATCAGCGGCTGGGTGAGCCAACCGCAGATGGCGCAAGGAAGTATTGCCATGCCGAAATTCACGGCCACGTACGGCGTCTCGCTGCTGCCGGCGCTGAGCTCTCTCGGCATGGGGCTAGCGCTCTGTGCCGAGCCATATGGCGGATTTCTCGGCGCTTGCGCCCAGCGTTTGCGTGTCAAGATGTCGAGCACAAGACCGTCGTTGAAGTCGATGAGAGCGGGACCGTTGCAGCGGCAGGCACCACCGTCACCGTCGTGCCCGACCGCGATTGTGGCGCCGCTGTTCACGATGACCATGGACCATGCTTTCTTTTACGCCATTCGCGACGATCTGAGCGGCGAGTTGCTGTTTGTCGGCATCTTGGTGAATCCGACCTAGCCCTACAGCGCAACAGCGCGCAAGTGACCCAGCTTTCCATAGTGCAGAATGTGCTCGTCGCGGGTGGCCAACGCTAGCCCCATGGTTCGTGCAGTCGCGATCAGAAATCGGTCGGCGGGGTCTCCATGCGGATCACCCGGCAGCAATGTGCTCTCGGCCGCGGCGGCGGCGTCCAGCGGAGTGAACCGAAAGCCCGGAACGGCGAGCGCCTTTTCGACCCAATCGCGCAGCGGTATCGATAACCTAATTCTTCCTCGCGCACTTAGCGCGCCAACTTCCCAAACCGATATGGCCGACACCAGCAATCCGTCGCCCGTTCGTGCGGCATCAAGCTTCTTGACGCTGGCTTTGCGCAACTTCTCGGTGTTGCCCTCGGCGTACCAAAGCCAAATGTGTGTATCGAGCAGCAGCGCGCTCATTGAGCGATGCTAGCACCGCCCTTGCGCCGCGTTTTCCGCGCATTTGTGTAGAAATGATCTTCATCGCCGAAATTGGCGCTCCAGGCCTCATGAATCGGTGTCAGGAGTTCCCCGTGCACTTTCAATGTTTGCTTCATATAGCCGAAAAGCGATCCGGACGGCGCCGCGATCGGCGTAAGTTGAGCGACCGGCTTGCCGTGTTTGGTGATTACGACGGATATCCCGGTGCGCGCGACATCATCCATCAATTTCAAACACTCGGCCTTGAAGATCGCAGCAGGAATTTTCATGTCTATCCATATATGACCAGAATATATGGTCATTATATCCGAACTTGCCGAAACACGAAATCGCTGGGGCTTTTCTTTAGCCGCGCCTGCGTTTCAACGGACGGTCGATCGTCCGCGGCACCGCGAGCTGTTAACTCCGTCGCGGACCAGCGAGCGCTGCGCGGCCTATATTCGCCGGATCGGGCAGCTTATGTTAACGGTGGAACATGTCGTCTCTGAGCGAAGAACAAGCCAAGTCCTACATGATCAAGCTGCTCGCGGCGATGACGCGCGCGGGCGGTTCGGATCTTTTCGTCTCGAAGGACTTTCCGCCCAGCATGAAAATCCAGGGCAAAGATGCAGCCGCTGGCCACGCAGAAATCTGTCCGCAGACATCACCCGTGATCTGGCGCACTCCCTCATGAACGAACGCCAACGCGAGGAATTTGCCAAGGAGCTGGAGTGCAATTTCTCGATCGGCGATCCCGGATGTCGCGCGCTATCGCGTCAACGTGTTCGTCCAACAGCTAAATGTCGGCATGGTGATCAGAACCATTCCTACCGAGATGCCGACTTTCGAGCAGTACGGCCTGCCGGAGACCTTCAAGGAAATCGTGATGGCCAAGCGCGGCATGGTGCTGGTGGTGGGCGCCACGGGCTCGGGAAAATCGACCTCGCTCGCCGCCATGATCGATCATCGCAACCGCTCCTCGCCGGGCCACATCATCACGGTCGAAGATCCGGTCGAATTCGTGCACTCAGTCGCAGATGTCGTTGGTCACGCATCGCGACGTCGGTCATCGATACGCATACCTGGCATCAGGCATTGAAAAACACCCTGCGGCAGGCCCCCGACGTGATTCTGATCGGCGAAATCCGCGACTGCGGAAACCATGGAACTGGCGATCGTTTTCGCGGAAACCGGCCATCTGTGCATGAGCACGCTGCATTCCAACAGCGCCAGCCAGACCCTCGACCGCATCATCAATTTCTTTCCCGGACGAGCGCCGCAAGCAGCTGCTGATGGATCTTTCCAGCAATCTGAAGGCCATCATTTCGCAGCGCCTGGTGCGCAAAGAGGACGGCAAGGGCCGCATTGCCGCCATCGAGATCCTGCTCAACACGCCGATCGTCGCGGACAAGCTTCTCAAGGGCGAATTTCACGAATTGAAGGAAATCATGGGCAAGTCCCGGGAACTCGGCATGCGCACCTTCGATTGGTCGCTGTTCGAACTCTATGACAATGGCGTCATCGCCTATGATGAGGCGATTCGCAACGCCGACTCGCAAACGAGCTGCGCCTGAACATCAAACTCAACAGCAAGCATCCGCACCCGGCGGCGAGCACCTTCATCGGCAATCTCCATCAAAGCTGAAGTAGCGTAGCGGCAGGCACCCGCCCGGCGCAGCGGTGGCGCAGCGGTTTTGCAATTTCCGCGATATTTCGCTAGAATGAAATATGTGAATTTATTGCTATAGGCATGAATGCCGAGACCGCTATCCAACCCAAACCCGAACCGCGCCGCTCTTGACCGGCGCCGTGTTGCGCGCCTCGGCGCTGCTGGAAATCACGCAATCGAGTCTCGCGCAAATTCTGGGCTTGAGCCCCTCGACCGTCTCGCGCATGGCCAACGGCGCCTATACCCTGGATGAACAAAAGAAGGAGTGGGAGCTCGGCGCCTTGTTCGTGCGCCTGTTCCGCTCGCTGGATGCAGTGATCGGCTCCAACGACGCGGCGGCCAGAGCCTGGCTCAACGGCGAAAACAGCGGGCTTGCTCGGTCGGCCGATCGAACTCATCCGCAGCACAGAAGGCTTGGTTCGTGTCGTCCAATACCTGGACGCCGCACGCGGTCGAATCTGAGGCGCGGCGCGCCACGCGCCGGCTGTGGCGCGCCGTCGAGGCCCAGCATATCGCCTCGACCCTGCGGCTGGTCGCGAACGTCGAAGAGCAGCTGCTGCTGGAGCGGCATTCTCGAGACACAGCAAGCCGGCGCTGCCCGACGGAGGCCGCCGACTTGCACTACCTGTTGGCGACGCCATTTCGTTACACGTTCGCCCATCGGCTCGCGATTTCGCGCACCCGGCGATCCGGGGGTCTGGTACGGAGCGGAAAAGCGAACGCACCGCGTGCGCGGAATTGGGATTCTGGCGCTGGCGATTCTTGATGGATTCAGCGACGGGCTGGACAGCTTGGGCCCGTCGCCGCAGACCGTGTTTCGCGCCGGCATCGACGGCCGCATGATCGATCTGACCGAAGCGCCGTTCAAGCGTGCGCGTTCGGAGTGGACCGATCCTCGCGATCTACGCCGCCACCCAACGCTTCGCGCGCGTGGCGCGCGCAGGCGCACGTCGATGCGATTCGCTACGAGTCGGTGCGCGATCCGGAGCATGGCGGCGCCGTAGCGGTGACTGCGGCCGTGCTGTTTCAAGCCGCGTCAAGCCCTTGGAATCAGCGCATCTGGCTGCTGAGCGTTCGGCGCGAGGCAGCGATCTGGCAACGCGATGGCGGCAGCCACGAATTCGCCGCGAACGATTGGAGCTTAAGTGACGCCAATGTCCGCTTAGGTTCGCGTACAATTGCACGCGCGCACTCTTTTAAGGAATGGTCATTGGGCCGAAATTTCAGCAGCGACAACGTCGCTCCCGCGTGCGATGCCATCATCGCGGCAGTCAACGCAGGCCAACGCGGGCTCGGCAACGTCCTACGGCGGCGATGATCTGACGGCACGGCTGCAATCGCGTCGCCAGCGAACTGTTCGAAAACGAAGTGGCGATATTCCCTGTGACCACCGGCACCGCCGCCAATGCGCTGGCGTTGTCGCAACTCGTGCCGCCGTATCGGCGCGATCTACTGCTACGAGGCTGCGCATATCGTCACCGATGAGTGCGGCGCGCCGGAATTCTTCAGCGGCGGCGCGCAAACTGATCGGCTTTCCCGCCGCCGACGGCAAGATTCGTCCGCAACAGCTAAGCCAAGCCGTTGCATTCGCAGAAGACATCGGGCGTACACCACGTCAAGCCCGCCGCACTCAGCCTGACCCAGGCCACCGAGTGGGGAACGGTGTACGGCTTGAGGAGTTGGCCGCCATCAGCGGCGGCGGCAAAAAAACATCGGCTCCCCGTGCATATGGACGGCGCGCGCTTCGCCAATGCGCTGGTGCATTTGAATTGCACGCCCGCCGAAGCCACCTGGAAACGCGGTGTCGATGTGCTGTCGCTCGGCGCCACCAAGAACGGCGCGCTGGGCGCCGAAGCGGTCGTGTTCTTCGATCCGGCCATGGCGCGCGATTTCGAGCGGCGCCGCAAGCGCGCGGGACATCTGTGGTCGAAGACTGCGGTTCTTGAGCGCGCAGTTGCTCGCTTACTTGAACAATGGGCTGTGGCTCGACAATGCGCGCCACGCGAATGCCATGGCCACGAGAATGGCGCTGGGTTTGAAGTCGGTGGCGGACGCCGAGCTGCTGCATCCGGTGGAGGCGAATGAACTGTTCGTCGCCTTGCCCGAAGCCACCGTCGCTCACCTTGAGAAACTCGGATTCCAGTTTTATCGCTGGCCGCTGTCGGTGCAGAAGAGCGGCGTGGCGATCCGCTTGGTGACTTCGTACGCAACCTCGAGCGCGGATGTGGATGATTTCATCGGCGCGGCGCAGCGCTTAAAGTAGGACCCATGCCCAACCCCGTAGCCGCGATGCGCATCAATGCTGACCGCTTATGGTCGCGGCTGATGGAAATGGCAACCATTGGCGCGACGCCGAGCGGCGGATGCAATCGGCAAGCCTTGAGCGATGCCGATATGGCGGGGCGGCGGTTGCTTAAAGCTTGGGCCGAAGCCGCCGGCTGCAAGGTCCGGGTCGATGCGATCGGCAATATGTTCGTGCGCCGCGCCGGAAGCGATGAATCCCTTGCGGTGGTCATGACGGGCAGCCACCTGGACACGCAGCCGACGGGCGGCAAATTCGACGGCGTCTATGGCGTGCTGGCGGGGCTCGAAGTGATCGAGTCGCTGAACGATCACGCGCTTAAAACGCGGCACCCGATAGAGCTGTGCGTCTGGTGCAACGAGGAGGGCAGCCGCTTTTCGATGGCGATGATGGGATCGGCCGTATGGTCCGGACGCTTTGCGCTGACGGAAGCGCTCAAGCTGACCGATCGCGCCGGAATCAGCGTGCAGGGTGAGCTCGAACGCGCGGGAATACACACGCAAGGCATGGGGCCGCGCCAGGCCGTCAAGGCATGCTTTGAAGCACACATCGAGCAGGGTCCGGTATTGGAACAGAAGGCCAAGACCATCGGCGTCGTGACGGGCGTTCAGCATATGAGCCGCCACGAAATTGAGGTCGAAGGCCAGGAGGCGCACGCCGGACCTACGCCAATGGACATGCGTCGTGATCCGATCCGCGTGCTGGCGGACTTGCTGCCGGCGCTGTACGCGGCGGCCGAGCGGCACGGTTCTAGTGCGCGTTTCACCGTCGGCTTCATCGAAACGCTGCCCGGCTCGCCCAATACGGTTCCGGGGAAGCTGCACTTTACGGTGGATATTCGCCATCCCGACGGCGAACAGTACGCATCCTTGAAAGCAGAGGCTCAGGCCCTCGTGAAAGAAGCGCTTGCACGGCACAAGCTGAAAGGCGGCATGCGCTGCTTTTGGGAAGCTCCGGGTGTGATCTTCGATGCCGGCTGCGTGGATGCGGTAAGGAGCGCCGCGGCGAAGCTAGGCTTCCCCGCCATGGAGATGGTCAGCGGCGCGGGTCATGATTCCTGCAACGTTTCCGACGTGGCGCCGACCGCTATGGTCTTCGTGCCCTGCGCGGGGGGATTGAGCCACAATGAAGCCGAGAGCGCGGCGCCCGCCGATTTGGCGGCCGGCGCCAATGTTCTGTTGCACGCGATGCTGTCGATGGCCGCGCCTCTGGCCTAAGGCTCAAGCGATTGACCGATGCGGATTGCATTGTGATCGGCGCGGGCGTCATCGGCCTCGCGGTGGCGCGGGCGTTGGCAGCCCAAGGCCGCGAAGTGATCATTCTCGAGCGCGAACGGCATTTCGGCATGCACACGAGCTCGCGCAACAGCGAAGTGATTCACGCCGGTATCCACTACCAACCGCAATCGCTCAAAGCCCGCTTGTGCGTGGCCGGCCGGGAACTTCTGTATCGCTATTGTGCCGAGCGCGGCATCGACACCTCGAGATGCGGCAAATTCACGGTCGCCGCCAACGCGGCGCAATTGCCGGCGCTCGAGAAAATCGCAATGAACGCCCGCGACAGCGGGGTATTCGATCTGGAATGGCTGGATGCTGCGCAGGCGCGGCGGCTGGAACCGGCACTGGCGTGCGTCGGCGCACTGTCTTCGCCCTCGACCGGCATCATCGACTCGCACGCCTACATGCAAGCGTTGCTCGCGGATGCGGAGCGCGGCGGCGCCAGCATCGCCTACGGCACCGCGGTCGCGGCGCTGCGACCTGTCCAAAGTCGCATCGAGGTATTCGTCGGTGAGGATGCCGAGCCGGCGGTGCGGGCTCGCGCCGTCGTCAACTCGGCGGGCCTGGAAGCCCACCACGTTGCCGCGTCGATCGAGGGATTCCCGCGAGAGCACATCCCAAGAATCTTCTATGGCAAGGGCAGCTACTTTGGCCTGACGGGTAAATCGCCCTTTGCTCGATTGATATATCCCGCGCCGCCCACCTCCGGCGGTCACTTAGGTGTACACATGACGCTCGACTTGAGCGGCGCCGCGCGTTTCGGACCGGACCTGGAGTGGGTCGACTGCGTCGACTATAGGGTTGAGCCAGGCCGTGCGGCCGACTTCGGCAACGCCATCAAAGAGTACTGGCCGCAACTCAACGCTGCCAGGCTGAAGCCCGCCTACGCCGGCGTTCGTCCCAAGCTTTCCGGTCCCGGTGAGGGCGCGCGCGATTTCTACATTTCAGGCCCTGCGGAGCATGGCGTCGCCGGTATCGTGAATCTTTTTGGGATGGAATCGCCGGGACTGACCTCGTCGCTGGCGCTGGGGGACCATATCGCCGCGATGCTGGCTGATTGAACGCGGCTTATGCCTGTGCTGCAATGCCGGGGACAATTGACAAAACTTGACGGGGATCTCAAAAGAAATGCGCTACTTAAGCATCACCAATCGTTTCTCCGTGGCGCGGGCACTCGCTGTTGGCGTCATTGCCATCGTGCCGGCGGCCTTGAGCGCTGCTGATACACCTCCGCAGGCCGGCATCACGGCGCTTAACTGCGGTCATCTCATCGACACCGTCAACGGCAAGGTGCTGGGCGAAACCACCATCGTGATCGAAAACGGCCGCGTGCGCGAGGTGTTGAATGGCATGCAGGCTCCCGCGGGCGCAAAGCTGATCGATTTGAAGAGCGAGACCTGCATGCCGGGTTTGATCGACAGCCACACGCATTTGACCGGACAAACCAGCCGTACCGGGTACGTGGACAAATTCCATTGGAATATCGCCGAGTATGCCATTCGCTCAACGGTGTACGCACGCCGCACGTTGTTGGCCGGGTTTACCACCGTGCGCAATCTAGGCGATCAGGCCAATGAATCGGCGGCGCTGCGCGACGCCATCAATGCCGGGATCGTACCCGGGCCGCGGATCTTCACCGCAGGCAAAGCCATCGGCTCCACGGGCGGCCACGCCGATCCCTTCAATGGTTATCGCGAGGACATCGCGAAGGATCTCGGCCCGGCGGACGGCATCATCAATAGCGCCGAAGACGCGGTGAAAGCGGTGCGCGAGCATTACAAGCTGGGCGATGATCTCATCAAGATCATGCCGTCGGGCGGCGTCCTCGATGAAGGGGCGAGCGGCGATAACTCGCAGATGACGCTGGATGAAATCCGCGCCGTCGTCGCGACCGCCCGCGATTACGGATTTGCGGTGGCGGCGCATGCGCATGGCGCAGAGGCGATTCGTCGCGCGGTCATCGGCGGCGTCGATTCCATCGAGCACGGCACCTTCATGGATGCCGAGGACATGAAACTCATGGTGGAACACGGCACTTACTACGTACCGACCATCATTGCCGGCGACTTCGCTGCGCAGCAGGCCAAGATTCCCGGCTACTATCCGCCGCAGATCGCCGCCAAAGCCGCGGCGATTGGGCCTTTGATTCAGGCGACAGCCGGTCGCGCCTACAGGGCGCACGTGAAAATCGCTTTCGGCACGGACGCTGCCGTGTATCCGCACGGCCAGAACGCGCATGAGTTTGAATTGATGGTGGGGGCGGGCATGCCGCCAATGTTCGTCATCCAGGCGGCGACCGTGAATGCTGCGCAGTTGCTCAGGCACGATAAGGATTTGGGCAGCATCACCGCCGGCAAAATCGCCGATGTCGTTGCGGTGCCCGGCAATCCCATCGACGACATCAGCCTGATGAAGCGCGTGAGCTTTGTGATGAAGGATGGCGTGGTCTACAAGATTAATGCGGTTGCTGTGGACACAGCGCTGTAGGGCCCCGCCAATAAGGAGCAAGCATGGACCTGCAATTGACGAAGAAGACTGCGCTGGTCACGGGCTCGACCGCGGGCATCGGCAATGCCATCGCGACGTCGCTGGCGCGCGAGGGTGCGCAGGTCATCGTGACCGGCAGAACACCCTGCGGCCGTCGCCGCCGCAGTGGTGGCGATGAAAAGCGCCACCGGCGGCGAGGTGGTCGGCTTCGCCGGGGACCTCGCCCAAGCATCGGTGGCCGAAAAACTCGTGATCAAGCATCCGCACGTCGACGTGCTGGTGAACAATCTGGGCATTTTCGAGGTGAAGCCCTTTGAGCAAATCACCGATGCCGACTGGCTGCGGTTTTTCGATGTGAACGTACTCTCCGGCGCGCGGCTCGCGCGCTTGTATCTGCCGTCGATGCGCATGCGCAAGTGGGGACGCATCATCTTCATCTCCAGCGAAAGCGCGCTGCACATCCCGGCAGAAATGATCCACTACGGTATGACCAAGGCGGCGCAGATTGCGGTTGCGCGCGGCTTGGCCGAAGCCACGGCCGGCAGCGGCATTACCGTCAACAGCGTACTGCCCGGGCCCACACGCTCGCGCGGCGTGGGCGATTTTGTCGCGGACTGGGCGGCCAAATCCGGCAAGAGCGCAAAAACGGTCGAAGACGAGTTTTTCAAGACCGCGCGGCCGACCTCCTTGTTGAAGCGATTCGCCACCCCGGAAGAAGTGGCGGCGATGGTCACCTTCGTGGCAAGCCCGCTATCCGCCGCCACCAACGGCGCCGCGCTGCGGGTGGACGGCGGCGTGGTCAAGAGCGCGTTTTGAGCGCCCGAGATTGATTTCCGAGTGCAGTTGCGCGGCGGCTGCGCGAATACTCGCGGCAGCGCCGCCGCCGGCGTAGTTGATGCTGCGCGATGCGCTGATGAGCAGCCCCGCACCTCGCGCATCCAAACCTGCGGCGAGCAGCGCCTGCAAATCGCCGCCTTGCGCGCCGACGCCGGGCACCAAGAACGGCACCTCGGGATGCTGCTGCACGCAGCTCGCGCCATTTCCTTAGGATAAGTTGCGCCGACCACGAACATGAGATTGCCGTGCTCGTTCCAGTCCCGGGCGGCGCGCTGCGCCACGCGGCGGTACAAGGGCAGGCCATCGAACTTGAAGATCCTGAAAATCCTTGGCGCCGGGATTGGAGGTGCGGCAAAGCAGCAGCGCGCCGCGGTCCGGGCGCGCGAGGAATGGCCGCACCGAATCCTCGCCCATGTAGGGATTCACGGTCACGGCATCGGCGCCGTAGCGATCGAAAGCTTCGCGCGCATAGGCCTCGGCGGTGTTGCCGATGTCGCCGCGTTTGGCATCGAGAATCACCAGCGCGGCCGGCGCACGCTCGCGAATGTAGCGGATGCTGCGCGCGAGCTGCTTCTTCGGCACCGAGCGCGCTGTAGAACGCGATCTGTGGCTTGTAGGCAGCCGCCATGTCGAATGTCGCATCGATGATGCGGCGGTCGAAGGCATGCAGAGTCGATGTCGAATCCGGCGCCGGGGTTGCCGCGGATGTCGATGGGCAGCTTTGCCGGATCCGGATCGAGCCCTACGCATAGCAAGCCGCCGCTGCTTGTTGCGCTTGGGCGAGCCTTTCGGCAAAGGTCTGGGGCACGCCCCATGATACCAAGCCATTAGGAGTGGCTGTTAAGGGAGTATGCTTGGGGGCTACCGTGAGAACCGCATTGCCCAGCAAGACTCGTACTGGACCGCGATTGGTGCTGCAGCCGGCGAGCCGCCGCGCGGCGCGGCATACCAGCACCAGTGCGCTGAAGCGGTTCTTTGCCATTGCCGACGCCTGGGAACTCTCGCCATTGCAGCAATGCCGGCTGCTGAAAATTCCTTCACCGCAAGTGCTGCAGCGCTATCGCTTGGGTCAGGCGCCGCGACTGTCCGCCACGCAGCAGGAGCGGGCCGCGCTGATCGCCAACATTCAATATCTCCCTGACCGCCGAACCGGGACCCAAGGATCGCGCCTGGGCCTGGGTGCATGCGCCGGCGCGAGCGGCCGCCGTTCGATGGCGACAGTCCGCTTTACTTCATGCTGGAAAACGGCCTGCCGGCCTTGCGCGAGGTGGCGCGGCTTCTGGTTCGCGAAAGCGAACCCCGTTAGCTATACTTGTGGGCTGACTGATGCGAATGTGGCGGAATTGGTAGACGCGCCAGACTTAGGATCTGGTGGGGCAACCCGTGCGAGTTCGAGTCTCGCCTTTCGCACCAACGCTATCTCGCTAACCCATAGAGGACAGACATGCAGGTTTCCGTCGAGAGTATCGGCAAATTGGAGCGCCGCATGCAAGTGCAGGTGCCCGCCGAGCGCGTGAGCCAGGAAATCGCCGCGCGCCTGAAGAACTTGAGCCGCACCGCGCGCTTGAAAGGCTTTCGCCCCGGTAAGGCGCCGCTCAAGGTGATCCGCCAGCAATTCGGCACCCAGGTGCATCGCGAAGTGATCGGCGAGTTGCTGCAATCCAGCTATGCCGAAGCGGTGACGCAGAAGCAGCTGTCGCCGGCGGGCAGCCCGCGCATCGAGCCGCAGAGCATGGATGAAGGTCAGGACCTGAAGTACGTCGCGACCTTCGAAGTTTTTCCCGAAGTTGTGCTGCAGCCGATGGAGATCGCTGCGAAGTCGATCGGCGTGACCGCCGAGGTGACCGAGAGCGATATCGACGCCATGATCGAACGGCTGCGCAAACAGCAGATGAAATATTCGGCGGTGATCGCGTGCCGCGGCAATCGGCGACAAGGTGACCATCGATTTCGAAGGCGCGATCGACGGCGTGGCGTTTGCCGGCGGCAAGGGCGAAAACATCGCGCATAGTCTTAGGCGAGGGCCGGATGCTGCCGCGAGCTCGAACAGGGACTGATCGGCGCCATGCCTGAGCGACAAGCGCGACATCAGCGGTGAATTTCCCGGCCGATTATCGCGCCACCGAACTGGCCGGCAAGCTGGCGATTTTTGCCACCGAAGTCAAAGCCGGTCGAGGAGCCGCTGCTGCCCGAGGTCGACGAAGAATTTTGCAAGGCGTTCGGCGTGACCGAAGGCGGCGTCGCCAAGCTGCGCGAGGATGTGGCCGCCAATATGCGCCGCGAGCTCGATCAGGCGCTGCGCAACCGCAACAAGACCGCGGTGATGGAGAACCTGTACGCCGCGAATCCCACCGAAGTGCCCAATGTCCTGATCGAAGGCCAAATTCGCGACATGCAGGTCGAAGCGATGCGCCGCGCCGGCACCAAAGACGCCGTCGCAGGCGCCGCCGCGCGAACCGCTGCATCGAGCCGGCGCGGCGCCGCGTGGCGCTCGGGCTGCTGCTCAACGATGTGATCCGCAAGGAAAACCTGGTCGTCGACCGCACGCGAGTGAATGAGCGGCTGGACGAAATGGTGAGCGCCTATGGCGATGCCGCCGCCATGAAGCGCGCCTATTTGCAAAATGCCGACGCCATGCGCCAGGTGGAGAGTCTGGCGCTGGAGGACCAAGCAGTGGACTGGATTCTCGAGCATGCCAAGGTGCGCGAGGTGGTATCGACTTTCAAGGAATTGATGAACTTCGAGGCGTGACTGCGGCATCTTATCCCTTGAAATGGTGCTATGAAGTCCTCACCAAGCAAGCCTTAGCCTCGACCATATTTATAAAGGTAGTCACTCATGACTACGCGCGCATTGAATTTGGTTCCGATGGTGGTGGAGCAAACCGCTCGCGGCGAGCGCGCCTACGACATCTATTCGCGGCTGCTCAAAGAGCGGCTGATCTTCATCGTGGGTCCGGTCGAGGATTACATGGCGAATTTGATCGTGGCGCAGCTGTTGTTCCTGGAATCGGAAAACCCTGACAAAGACATCGCGATCTACATCAACTCGCCGGGCGGCTCGGTGAGCGCCGGCTCGCGATCTACGACACCATGCAGTTCATCAAGCCGGACGTGAGCACCATTTGCGTGGGATTGGCCGCCTCGATGGGCGCGGTGCTGTTGGCGGGCGGCGCCGCCGGCAAGCGCCACTCGCTGCCGAACTCGAAAATCATGATTCACCAGCCGTCGGCCGGCTTTCAGGGCCAAGCCTCCGACATCGACATCCACGCCCGCGACGTCATGGAGACCAAATCCCGCCTGAACGCCATATTGGCCAAGCACACCGGCCAAACCGTCGAGCGCGTCAAGCCGGACAGCGACCGGGACAACTTTATGACCGCCGAACAGGCCCGCGCCTACGGTTTGATCGATTCCATGCTTGAAAAACGCGGCGAGATCGCCCGCATAAGGCCTAAAAGAGGCCTCATTTGACTTGCACGGCCAGTGCGGACCCCGGTCACAGCCCGCGAGACCTTATCTTTGCGCGGGGTCGGCCCGGTGCTATATAGTCAGTACTGTAGCTGCATGGCTTTAAGGGTGATGCTCTTGAGCCGTGCAGCCAATTTGAGGACAGCATGAGCGAAGATTCGCGCGGCAAACATGATGACGGCAAGCTGTTGTACTGCTCTTTTTGTGGAAAGAGCCAACACGAGGTTCGAAAGCTCATCGCCGGACCGAGCGTTTTCGTCTGCGACGAATGCGTTGAGCTTTGCAACGACATAATCCGGGAGGAGCTGGAGGAGCGCGCTGAGCGCACCCGCGACAAGCTCCCCAAGCCCCAGGAAATCAAGAAAGTCCTCGATGAATATGTCATCGGCCAGGAGCGCGCCAAGCGCGTCCTGTCGGTGGCCGTCTACAACCACTACAAGCGGCTGCAGACGCGCGGCGCCGAGGGCGTGCGCTCCCGCGACGAAGTGGAGCTCGCCAAGAGCAACATTCTGCTGATTGGCCCCACCGGCTCCGGCAAGACCTTGCTGGCCGAGACCCTGGCGCGCTTGCTGAATGTGCCGTTCACCATCGCCGATGCGACCACCTTGACGGAAGCCGGCTACGTCGGCGAGGACGTCGAGAACATCATTCAGAAGCTGCTGCAGAAATGCGACTACGATGTCGAGAAGGCGCAGACCGGCATCGTCTACATCGACGAAATCGACAAGATCTCGCGCAAATCCGACAACCCCTCCATCACCCGCGATGTGTCGGGCGAAGGCGTGCAACAGGCGCTGCTGAAGCTCATCGAAGGCACGATCGCCTCGGTGCCGCCGCAGGGCGGTCGCAAGCATCCGCAGCAGGAATTCCTGCAGGTCGATACCACCAACATTCTCTTTATTTGCGGCGGCGCGTTTGCGGGTCTGGAAAAGATCATCATGAACCGCACCCACAAGAGCGGCATCGGCTTCATCGCCGAGGTGCGCGAGCACAATGCCCGGCCGCATGGCAATGATGTGTTCCACGACACAGAACCCGAGGATTTGATCAAGTACGGCTTGATTCCGGAATTCGTCGGCCGCCTGCCGGTGGTCGCGACGCTGGAAGAATTGGACGAAGAAGCGCTGATTTCGATCTTGATGCAGCCGAAGAACGCGCTGACCAAGCAATATCGCAAACTCTTCGATATGGAAGGCGTGGAACTGGATTTCCGCGAAGACGCGCTGCGCTCGGTGGCGCGCAAGGCGATGCAACGCAAGACGGGCGCTCGGGGTCTACGCACCATTCTCGAGAATGTGCTGCTGGACACCATGTATGACCTGCCGTCGCTTGCGGAATGTGCAGAAAGTGGTGGTCGATGAGCAGGTGATCGAAGGCCACAACAAACCCTATATTGTCCATCGAACCGAGGAGACTCGGTTGGTGGCCCCGGTTGAGGAACAGCGGCGCCCGACGGGCTCGGACCATCTTTGAGACCGAGCTTGAAACTCATTGCAGGCGGCCGCATGTACTCAAGGCGTTAGTTTGACGTACGTGCCACAACCAAAAGGCCAGCCTAGTGAGTGATGAACCCATAGCTCGATGTCCCTGAACCGGTCAAGCCCGCTAAGCGGCACGCCGGTTTTGCCGCTGCGCGATGTAGTGGTTTACCCGCACATGGTGATTCCGCTGTTCGTCGGGCGGGAAAAATCCATCGTCGCGCTCGATCTGGCCATGAAGGCCGACAAGCGCATTCTCCTGGTTGCCCAGAAGCAGGCCGATGTCGACGATCCGAAGGCCGACGATCTGTACCGGGTGGGCACGATCGCGACCATCCTGCAGCTTCTGAAGCTGCCTGACGGCACCGTCAAGGTGCTGGTCGAGGGCGTGGATCGCGCCAGCATCGAAAACCTTGACCGAAGGCGAGTTCTTCTCCGCCGAAGTCACGCCGCTGCCGGATCTCGAGCGCTATGAAGAGCGCGAAATGGACGTGCTGACCCGCTCGGTGATCACGCAATTCGAGCAATATGTCAAACTGAACAAAAAGGTGCCGCCGGAGATCCTGACCTCGTTGGCGGGCATCGAACAGGCGGGGCGGCTGGCCGACACCGTCGCCGCGCACATGTCCCTGAAGCTCTCCGAGAAGCAAAAGGTTCTCGAGATTCCCGATGTGCGCAAGCGCCTCGAGCACATGCTCGCCGTCATCGAAGGCGAGATGGACGTGCTGCAGATCGAAAAGCGCATTCGCGGCCGCGTCAAACAGCAGATGGAAAAGAGCCAGCGCGAGTACTACCTGAATGAGCAGATGAAGGCCATTCAAAAGGAACTGGGCGAGCTGGATGATGCGCCGAATGAAATCGGCGAACTGGAAAAGCGCATCAAGGCGGCGGGCATGCCGAAGGAAGCGCGCGAGAAGGCCAATTCCGAGCTCGCCAAATTGAAACTGATGTCGCCGATGTCGGCGGAAGCCACCGTGGTGCGCAATTACATCGACTGGCTGGTGAAATCGCCGTGGAAGAAGCGCAGCAAGGTTCACCTGGACATCGCGGCCGCCGAGAAGGTGCTCGAGGCCGATCACTACGGCCTCGAGAAGGTCAAGGAGCGCATCGTCGAATACCTGGCGGTGCAGCAGCGCGTGAAGAATCTGCGCGGTCCGATCCTGTGCCTGGTCGGCCCTCCCGGCGTCGGCAAGACTTCCCTGGGTCAAAGCGTGGCGCGCTCCACCAATCGCAAGTTCGTGCGCATGTCCTTGGGCGGAGTGCGCGACGAGGCGGAGATTCGCGGCCATCGGCGCACCTACATCGGTTCGATGCCCGGCAAGATCATTCAAAATCTGGCCAAGTGCGGCGTGCGCAATCCTCTGTTCCTGCTCGATGAAGTCGACAAGATGTCGACGGATTTTCGCGGCGATCCCTCATCGGCGCTGCTGGAAGTGCTCGATCCGG
The DNA here is from genome assembly GCA_963787695.1 of uncultured Gammaproteobacteria bacterium. Taxonomy (GTDB): domain Bacteria; phylum Pseudomonadota; class Gammaproteobacteria; order Steroidobacterales; family Steroidobacteraceae; genus Bog-1198. The sequence goes on along the minus strand of CAWBDX010000002.1, from coordinate 268,758 downwards.
AACAGAACAGCACCTTCAACGATCATTACCTGGAGGTCGATTTCGATCTGTCCGAAGTGATGTTCGTGTGCACGGCGAACAGCTTGAATATTCCCGCGCCGCTGCTCGATCGCATGGAAGTGATCCGCATCCCCGGCTACACGGAAGACGAAAAGAGCAATATCGCGCGGCGCTACTTGCTGCCGAAGCAGATCAAGCAGAACGGCTTGAAGCCGGATGAACTGGTCGTGGCGGACGAAGCCATTCATGGACATGATTCGCTTCTATACCCGCGAAGCCGGGGTGCGCAATCTCGAGCGCGAGATCTCCAAGATCGGCCGCAAATCGGTCAAGCAGCTGCTGCTCGCGCCCGCGGAAAAGACCGTGACCGTCGACTCGAAGAACCTGGACAAATACTTGGGCGTGCGCCGCTTCCGCTACGGCAAGGCCGAGGAAAGCAATCGCATCGGCCAGGTGACGGGCTTGGCGTGGACCGAAGTGGGCGGCGAGCTTGTTGACCATCGAATCCGCCGTGGTCGCCGGCAAGGGCAAGCTCACGCACACCGGCCAGCTCGGCGAGGTGATGCAGGAGTCCATTCAAGCGGCGATGACCGTGGTGCGCAGCCGCTCCGCCATGCTCGGACTCGATGTGGATTTCTATCAGAAGGCCGACGTGCACATTCACGTGCCGGAGGGGGCCACGCCGAAGGACGGTCCGAGCGCCGGCGTCGGCATGTGCACCGCATTGATTTCCGCGCTCACCAAGATTCCGGTGCGCTCGGATGTCGCGATGACCGGCGAGATCACCCTGCGCGGCGAAGTGCTGCCGATCGGCGGACTCAAAGAGAAGCTGCTGGCGGCGCACCGCGGGGGAATCACCACGGTATTGATCCCCGACGACAACACCAAGGATCTGGCCGAGATTCCCGACAACATCAAGGAAAAGCTCGACATCCGCTCGGTGAAATGGATCGACGAGGTGCTGCAGGTCGCGCTGACCCACATGCCGGTGCCGCTGCCGGTGGCGGCGGATATCAAACCGCCGGAAGTGCTGGCGGGCGAGAAGCGCCGCCGCAAGCCGCGCGCCGTGAAGAGCCAGGTCCCCCGGGCGCACTAGCGCCCGGGCTCCAGCCTCAATAGGCGGTTGCGGTGATGTCCGTCTGAGCGAAGTCATCGCCTTTGAATAGCAGCTGCTCGCCCGTAACTTTGGCCAGCGCATAGCTGAAGCAGTCGCCGAAATTAAGTCCGGCAGTGTGTCGTCCCTTTCCAAAGCGACGCCAGGCTCCGCGTGCAATTGGCTGCCGTCTGCCAACCTTACCGCGGACCCCACCGTGAGAGCTCTTCACTGGTCAGCCCGCCTGGAGCTGTTCCTCGCCGACCCCGGCGCACTGCGCGTGATCAATTATCGGCGGGCAACACCGGAGGCGGCACTGCTGCACTGGCTCTATCTATCCGACTCGCCCGGAAGCCGTCAGTCCGCTCCGCCCTTGGATCTCGATCTTGCCGCGCTGGACATGAGAAGACTGAAGCGACTGGCAGCGGCGATGCACCTGGGCGCCAATTTCTCAAGACGGCGCGAATCGGCACGAGGCGGTGGTGCTGACAAGCGTGAAATGATAGTTTTGGGCCGTGGATAAGACCATTAGACGATACAGTAGCTTGCGCGCGATGAAAGCCGACGAAATCGCAGCGTGGCACGCTGTCTCGCCGAGCGATCGTCTTCGCGCGACGATGGACATCAGCAGTGCTCTTTACGCGTTAAAGGGGAAAGCGCCGCATGTTCGACGACTTCAGGGATCTCCTATCCGCGTTCAACGACGCTAACGTCAGATATCTGATTGTCGGTGGATACGCGGTATCCCTTCACGCTCACCCCCGCGCAACCAAAGATCTCGATATTCTGATCAGCGCAGACTCCGAGAACAGCCGGGCCGTATATTCGGCGCTGACAAAGTTCGGAGCGCCGTTGGCGGGCTTAAGCGCCAAGGACTTCATGGATCCGGGAAACTTTTTCAGAATGGGCACCCCGCCGGTGATGGTGGACATCATGCCCAAGATTAGTGGTGTCGAGTTTGACGACGCATGGCAGAGGCGAGTAGACGTCGCTATCGACGACGCATTGACGGTTCCGTTCATTTCGCGTGAAGACCTATTAACCGCCAAGATTTCCGCGGGTCGAGCGCAGGACTTAGCTGATGTAGCCGCGCTGCGTGATAGCGCCGGGTGCGAGAACAGTGAACAACAAGAGTCGTCCGCAACTAGCTACTCGCCCGCAATGGAAGATATCCAAAGGACTAGGGCCCAAGGTCGACAAGAATGGTTGCGGATGCGGCGAGGTCGGCAATCTGAGAAATCGAGTGACAAGCCGTCGAGCGATTTGGGTGGGAATGACGCCACGAAAGACCCAGGGAAGGGTATCGATGACGATTTTGAGTCTTGATGCGGGGCGTGCATGGCGAGCCCTGAAAGTCGGATGGCGGAGTGAATTACTTGATTTGCCAATAGGTTAGCGCTGAGCGGCATGCGACTGGACTTGACTAAAGTCGGCGAGATGTGCGCGCTTGTATGAGCGAGTCTCCATCGATCTCCAGGTCGATTTGCCTGGTCTCGGCCGACCCAGTAGCCAAGCCGTTTGACCTCGCGTAGACTTCCGCGCCTCTTCCAGGGGGTGCTTAGCTCAGCTGGTAGAGCATCGCCTTTACACGGCGAGGGTCGGGGGTTCGATCCCCTCAGCACCCACCAACAGCGGAGTGGTAGTTCAGCTGGTTAGAATACCGGCCTGTCACGCCGGGGGTCGCGGGTTCGAGTCCCGTCCACTCCGCCATTTCCTGATGTGATCTTAGCGCGAGCCATTTGGCCGCGCTGTGCTGAAGCGGGCCACGCGGAACGGTTTTGAAAAGAGGTTGAAATGCTGCAAAGTATTCACGACAAGCTCAAAGGCTGGGTGGCCGGCGTGGTGCTCGGCGCGATCGGCTTGGTGTTCGTATTTTGGGGCATCAACTGGACTTTGAGCGCGCCGAATTACGCAGCCAAAGTCAATGGGGTGGAAATCTCCCCCAACGAGGTGCGGCAGTCCTACCAGCAGCAGCTCGCGCAGATTGAACGCCAGAGCAATGCTCCCTTGGACGACACCATGCGCAATGAGATCAAGCGCCGGGTGCTTGATGAGTATGTGAACACCGAGGCGTTGGTTACCCGCGCCGATGACTTGGGCTATCGCGTCAGCGATCAGCAGTTGCTGCAGGCGATGTCGCAGGTGCCTGCGTTTCAGGTGGACGGAAAGTTCGATCTGTCTCATGCCGTCGCAGTCTTGAATGCACAAGGCCGGTCGGTTGCGGAAATCGAAGGCCTATTTCGCCGCGATGTGAAATTACGCCAGCTGGACACTGCGCTCATGGCATCGAGCTTTGCGACGCCGACGGAATTGAAGGAATATCGCGCGCTCACGCGCCAGCAGCGCGAACTGGCATGGGCCACCGTGGCGGCGGCGAAGTACGAAGCCGGCGTCGCGCCGGACGATGCGGCCCTGAAAGCGTACTTCGAAGCGCACAAATCCGACTACATGACCCCGGAGACGGTGAATCTGCGCTACGTGGAGTTGAGCCTGGCGCAGCTGGCCTCGAAAGTGAAGGTCGACGATGCACAGCTCAAGGCCTACTACGAAGAACAGAAAGCCAAGACGCCGGAGAGTTTCGTGCAGGGCGAGCAACGCCGGGTGCGCCACATTCTGCTGTCGGTGAATGATCCGAAAGAGGATGCGGCGGTCAAGGCCAAAGCCGAGGGTATTTTGAAGCGTGCCCAGGCGGGCGAAGATTTCGCGAAATTGGCGAAGGAATTCTCCCAGGATCCAGGCTCCGCGGTCCAAGGGGGAGATCTTGGCTGGGCGGAGCGCAAGGTCTACGTGGGTCCCTTCGGCGATGCGGCATTCAGCATGAAGGTCGATGAGATCAAAGGACCCGTCAAGACTCAGTTCGGCTACCACATTCTGAAGCTCGATGGGATTCAACCCACGAAGGTGAAGAGCTTCGATGAGAGCAAGGCGGATCTGGAAGCCGAGTACAAGCGCAACGAGGCGGAGCGCTTGTTCAACAACGCCCAGGATCAGCTGGCGGATGCAGCGCTTCAAAATGCCACCGACATGGACGTGGTGGCGCGCAAAGCCGGCCTCAAGGTGCAGGAAATCGAGAATTTCAGCCGCAAGGATGGCGGCGGCGCGCTGGGCAATGTGCCCGCGGTGATCGAGGCGGCGTTCAGCCAGGATGTGCTGGATGGGCGCTTAAGTGCCATCGTCGAGGTGGAAAAGGGGCGTGGGGTGGTACTGCGCGCCACGGATCACAAATTGCCGCAGCAGAAGCCGCTCGAGGCGGTGCGCACCGAGGTCCTGGCCGCGTGGAAGAAGCAGCGCGGCGTGGAACTTGCCACGGCGGCGGCGGCTGATGCCGTCAAACGCTTGAATGCGGGTGAATCCTGGGACGCCGTGCTGAAGAGCCTGGGCGCTACCGTTCAGGCCCCGAAATTCATCTCAAGATCGGAGGCCGACGTGCCGCTGGAGATTCGCACCGCAGCGTTCAATGCGCCCAAGCCTGCACAAAAGCCGATCTATGAGAACGTGCGCCTACCCAGTGGCGACGCCGCGGTATTCGCGTTCAGCGCCGTGCGCGAGGATCCCAACAGCGCGACCCTCAAGGAAGACGATATGCGCCGCCAGTACGCCGCCCGCATCGCCTCGGGCGAGGCACAAAGTTATGCCGCCGCGGCGCGCGCCGATGCCACCGTGACCCTAAACCCGCAGGCAATCGATTAGTTGACCGAGCTCCTGCAGCAATTTTCGGATTGGTATCTTGCCGATTTAAGCCGAGGCGGCTATTGGCTCATCGCAGGCCTGATGGCGCTGGAAAGCACTTTCGTGCCGATCCCGAGCGAGATGATCATTCCGCCCGCCGCCTATGTGGCGCACACCCAGGGAGGCATGTCGTGGCTTGGCATCGTCATCGCCGGCACCCTGGGATCGTGGGTTGGCGCCTCGCTGATGTACTGGGGCGCCCGCGCCCTCGGACGACCTTTGGTGATGCGCTATGGTCCCTACGTCGGGCTGTCGCAAGCAAAAATTGAACTGGCGGAGCACTGGTCCGCCCGCTACGAGTCGACAGGCGTATTCTTCTCGCGCCTTTTGCCCGTGATTCGCCATCTCATCGGTATTCCCGCCGGCATTTTGGCACTGGACTTTCGCTGGTACGCCGTGGCCACCCTGGCCGGCTCATTGCTGTGGTGCTCGGTCCTGGCTTGGCTGGGCAAATCCATCGGGCAGCACCCCGAGCTCCTGGCGGGCTCGCTGCACCGTTTCTTCGCCCTGGTTTTAGGCTTTGCGGTGGTCTTGGGCGCCCTGTACTACTTTTTTGTGCGGCGGGCGGCGGCGAGGCGGTAGACGCGAGAGATTTACCCGTGTAAATTACACGTGTATATTCACGATGAGCCCGGAGACCGCATGCGGAATCCCAACTTCGACCCGAACGCTCCGAAACAGACCGTCAGCGTTACGCTGAATTCCGACCTGTACGCAAAAGCCAAGAGCGTTGGCATCAACGCATCCAAGGTTGCCGAAGAGGCGATTGCTGACGAGTACGCCAAACGACGAAAAGAGACGCTGCTCAAGGAACTGCGGCAGGATTTGGCGGCCGTCGAGAAATATGAAGAGCAACACGGGTCGTTTCCGGAACTCGTCCGTGCCCATTACGAGCGCGAAGATGGCTCAATTTGATGTCTTCGTTAATCCGCTCGCCAATTCGCGGCGCGCCTATCCTTTCGTGACCTCAATGCAATCCGATATCGCGTCAAGTACCAGTGACCAGATTGTCGCGCCGCTGGCGCCAATGGCTTCAATATCGAGAACCGCGGGAAAGCTAACCCCGGTTGTCGCCGTGAATGGTGTGGAACATATCGTCGTTGTTCCCAGATTGACCCCCATTCGGTCGCGCGACTTGGCCACGAGCATCAGTTCAATCGCAGCCGCTCGGCACGACTTGCTCGCCGCAATTGACTATCTATTCTTCGGTGTTTGACGCAAGGTCAAAAAAATTGTTCGAGGCCGAAGGCGAAATTCTCATCACTGAGAAGGGCAAACCTCGATATCGCTTAACCGTCCATTTGCCTCTGCGAACTGAGATGCCGCCAGCCATAGATTGTTGGGCGCGCCTGACTGCGTATCAGCCTCATGCAATAACGGATGCCGAGGCGCGCGCGTTGGACGAAGAAAACGATCGCGATTTCTGAAAGCTCCAAGCAGATCCCAAATGCGGCCCGATCACGGAATGAGATCCTCACCATTGGGCGGCTCGCCACCTTTGCGTTTCATGATCTTGTCAAAGGCAGCGAAATTGGCACGCTCGCGTCGCTCCGCGAAGAAGGCAGCGGTGTTCATTGCCGCGAGCTTCTCGGCCACCGCGGTCGCCACGAACTGATTGAAGCTGGTACCGTCAGCCTTGGCGCGCCGCACGACCTCGGCTTTCACTGAGGTTGGCAGCCGCAGTGGGTAGGTGCTTTGTGATTTACTCATGGGGCAATCCTCCGTAATGCATCGACAGGACTTAAGACTTTGATACCAAATAGCTGCGGCGCGGTGCCGAAATCCAGTGTGTTGAAGGTCACGATTGCGGCGGCTCGGCCGTTGACCGCCGCTTCGAGCACCAATTCATCGGCGGGATCGCGCAGTTGCGGGCGCCAGAGGAAATGCGACTCGACCGGTTCGGTCATCGCAATGACCGCGTCAATAAAAATGCCCACTTGCGACGGACGCAGCCCCGCGGCAACGCCGTGCTCGGCTCGAAGGCAGGTCGCCTCATACTCAAGCGCCAAGGCAACGTTGGCCAAGATCGTGATCTTTTCTCTACGCGCTGCCGTCAAGAGCGCCGCCGACGCCCCCGCGGGGCTGCGCACGGCAGTCACGATGACGTTGGTGTCGAGCACAAGCCTCACATCGCCAGTAATATCATATCACAGGTGATGTGTCACCTGCCAGAAGCCCAATCTGACAGTCGGTTAGGTCGCCGCCTTCGCGGGCGTGGTCACCGGCACGCCGCCCGGGTACTTGGCGAAGATCGCAGCAGTTGCCAAATCGATTTTTTGCACGGCGTTCGGACCGGACAGGTCGTACACGTCCTGGCTGGCGCTGGCATGCCAGATCGGTTTGTGCGACTTGGCATCGAATATATCCACGGCTATGCGCGTTTCATTTTGAACCCAGGGGCCGTCGTAGCCCCATCCCCAGCCGTAACCCCATCCGTAGCCGCGACGGGCTCCCCATCCCCAGCCGGCGCCGTAGTAGCCGCCGTAATAGTCCGCAAATACCTGGCGCGACCCCATGGCATAGCCGACCACGCAATCGGCAGCGGCGCGATCAACCAGCTGCAGGCCCTTGGCCGTCAAGTTCCCCTGTATGGAGACGCGCAGCCGTTCGGCGTTGATCGGGTTCGCGTAGGCGGCGGGCTGATCGCCATTGGCGATGTGTTCATCGGCGAACGCATAGGTATGGCAGATCCCAACCGACGTGTCCGGGGCGGAGTCCGTTCTTACCGCCACATAGGGGGCGCAGGCCGAGAGTCCTGCCAAAGCGCCAGCTAAACCTAAACGGCGAAGCGCAGTTGTATTTAACATAATGAGTTCCCTTGAGCCAATCGCCGACGCGGCCGAATGCCGATAATGAACGCAAAACGTTAGAACCCAAAGTCGGTTGACTCGTTCCTAAGATTTCACGGCCCATCGCCATCTGGCGGAAAACTCATGCCCACGGTGTGGAAGCCGCCATCGACGTACAGCACCTCGCCGCTGATGCCGGCGGCCAGATCGGAACACAGGAACGCAGCCGCGTTGCCGACATCGTCAATGGTGACATTGCGTTTGATGGGAGCCGTGGCCGCCACGTGACTCAGCATTTTGCGCAGTCCGGGAATCCCGGCGGCGGACAAGGTTTTGATCGGACCGGCGGAAATCGCGTTGACGCGAATGCCCTGCGGCCCGAGATCAGCAGCCAGAAAGCGCACATTGGCCTCCAGGCTTGCCTTGGCCAGGCCCATCACATTGTAGCTGGGGATGGAACGCACGGCGCCCAGGTAGCTCAAGGCGACGATGGCGCCGGCGCGCCCCTGCATGAAGGGCAGCGAGGCTCTGCTCAGTGCTGTCAAGCTGTAGCTGGAGATGTCGTGCGCGACCTGGAAGGCCTCGCGAGACGTCGCGGTGAGAAATTCACCGGTGAGAGCTTCCCGCGACGCGAACGCCACCGCGTGCACCAGAATATCGAATGTGGGCCAGCGCGCTTTCAAAAATTGAAAGCCTTTCTCGATGTCTTGATCGCCGGCGACATCCATGACGAAAGTGATGTCCGATTCCAATTGTTTGGCGAGCGGCACGACGCGATCCGTCATGCGATCGATGTGCGCAGAACGCCAGCTCGGCGCCTTCGCGGTGCATGGCCTGCGCGATGCCCCAGGCGATCGAGCGATCGGTGGCGAGGCCGACGATCAGTGCGCGTTTGCCGCTCAAGAAGCCCATTTTTATCTATCCTTGCTGCCGCCTCGCATCGACATACATGACCAGCCGCTGTCCGGCTCTGATCTGGTGGCGCTGGTTCAAGCCGTTCCAGCTCTTCAGCTGCGTAACCGACACCTGAAATTGCTTCGAGATGCTGTACACGGTGTCGCCGCTGCGTACGGTATACAGGACTGCGACGCCCGGATACCGCACCTTCGTCGCGGAAGCGGCGCGCGCTGGCCTTGATCACCAGCCGCTGGCCTTTCACCAGCGTGTCCTGGGCATCCATAGTTGTTCAACTTCGCCAACGTGCTCACCGGCATGCCATGGCGGCGCGCAATGGAGCTCAAGGTTTCACCCGCGCGTACCCGGTACACGATCTGACGCTGCTTGCGTCCGCTGCGATCCGTTTCCGGCCGGTCGACACGCAATGCGGCGAGCATCACTTTATCCGGCAATGGCCCGCTGATCTGCGGAATCTTCAAGGTTTCACCCGGCGTCACGGCGTTGCCCTTCAGACCATTGATCATGGGAAATCACGGCCACCGATACGCCATATCGCTTCGCGATCGCGGCCAAGGTTTCCTTGCGCGCGACTTCGTGGCTGGCATAGGGCACCCGCTCATTCACACTCAAGGTTTTCAGCGCCGCTTCGAAAGCGTCCGCATTGTCGATGGGCACCAGCATCCGATGCGGGCCATCCGGGTCGGTCGCCCAGCGGTTGAAGCCGGGATTGAGGGCGACCAATTCATCATAGCTGGTGCCGGCCAATTGCGCAGCGATCTTCAGGTCGATTTGCGAATCGGTATCGATGACCGCGAAATACGGCTCATTGGGTATCACCGCGAATTCAAGGCCGTAGCGCTCCGGCTCGGCCATCAGACGCTTCATCGCGAGCAGCTTCGGCACGTAGGCGCGGGTCTCTGCCGGCAGGCGCAAATGCCAAAAATCCGCCTTTTTGCCGTTGGCGAGGTTGTAGTCGAGCTCGCGCTGCACGTTGTTCTCACCGACGTTGTACGCCGCGATTGCCAGCAGCCAGTCGCCGTTGAATTGATCATGCAGCGCCTGCAGATAATCGAGCGCCGCCCGTGTCGATTCGATCACGTCGCGCCGGCCGTCGTACCACCAGTCCTGCTTCAAGCCGAAGCGCACGCCGGTGCCCGGGATGAATTGCCACAGGCCCGCGGCGCGTCCCGAGGAATAGGCGAAGGGCTCGTAGGCGCTTTCCACCACCGGCAGCAGCGCAAACTCCAGCGGCATGCCGCGGGATTCGGCCTCGGTGACGATGTGGTACATGTAGCGCTGCGCACGCTGAAATACCCGCTCCAGGTACTCCGGATTGTGTTCGAACCAGGAAAGTTGGGTGTCGATCGCGGGCTCTTGGACTTCATCGAAGGCGAAGCCGGCGCGCATGCGATCGAACAAATCGTCGTAGTCCTCGCCGTTGTGATGCTGCCATTCGCGCGGCATGGCGATTGTGGGCGGCGCGCCTGCGGCCGCGGCGGCATCGGCTCCCGCGATCGGCTCTTCCGCCGCGGGCGCCGGCATTTCAACGCGCGGACGTTGGGGCGCGGCCGGCTGATGCGCGCAGGCGCACAGGCCCAAAAGGATGCAGCCAACGGAATAATGTCGCGCGCGGATTGCCATGAGATATCCGCTAGCGGAACTGATCCTTCCAGGCACGCAATACGGCGAATACCTCTTCCGGCGACTCGAGGTTCTTGCCGGCGCGAGCTTCCGCGGTGGCGCGAATACCGGGTTTGTCGCAGCGCAGAAACGGATTTACGCGAATTTCCAAACTCAAGCTCGAGGGCAGGGTGGGACTGCCGGCCGCGCGTATTCTCGCCACGCTCTCCTGATATTCGAGTGCAGCGGCGTTGGCCGGCTCGACCGTCAAGGCAAAGCGCAAATTGTCGGCCGTGTATTCATGACCGCAATAGATTTGAGTTTCCGGCGGTAAATTCCGCAATCGATCGAGTGATGCATTCATCTGCTTAGGCGTACCCTCGAACATCCGGCCGCAGCCGGCACTGAACAGCGTGTCTCCGCAAAAAACTGCGCCGTGCCCCCAAAACGCGATGTGGCTTAAGGTATGCCCGGGCATTTGCAAAATCTCGAAGCTAAGTCCCAATCCCTCCAATTCGCAGTGCTCGCCATCCTCCACCGTGAGGGTGCGATTCGCGATGCGCGCATCATTGGGTCCCACCACCGGCACCTGCCGGTGGCGCAGCAATTCGGGCACCCCGCCAATATGATCGGGATGATGGTGAGTCAGTAAAATGGCGGCTAAGCTTGTGCTCGAGCGCTTAAGTTCGGCGATAACGGGTGCTGCATCGCCCGGGTCTACCGCGACCACCTGAGCAGGGTCGCGCGGCGACTCGATGAGCCAAATGTAATTATCCGAAAATGCGCGCACCGGGCGCACGTTGAGGTGCGTAGCATGGAATGACATTTTGCGGCGTATTTAACCTGTAACATTGGAACTTCGCTAGTGTTTTTGATCTAGGAGTCTTGGTTGGAATCAACGGCAGACAACTCTGCGGACCATTGGTTCGAGGGCCCTTTGGGCGCTCGGGTGCTGCGCGAAGAAGCGGCGCTGGCGCCGCTGGCCCTCGACAATGTTTTTGGCTTCGAGCTGCTGCAAGTCGGCGCGTGGGGCCCCTGCGCGGCACTTGCTGGATGGCGCGCGCACCCAACACACGACGCTGCTGGCGCCCGATTTGGGCCCCGGCGTCACGCTGTGTGCGCCGCTTGATACGCTGCCGTTCAGGTCCGATTCCATCGACGCGATTTTTTTGCCGCACACACTGGAGCAGGTCGAGGACCCCTATGCGGTGCTGCGCGAAGCTGAACGCGTGCTGACCGGGGAGGGCTGTCTCATGATTTGCGGCTTCAATCCCTTCAGCGGTTGGGGCGCGCGGCGCGTGTTTGCCCGCTATTTAGGCAGGCCTGCGTTTCCGCCGGGCACACAGCGCATGCTGTCGGAACGCCGGCTGCGCGATTGGGTGGCGCTTTTGGGTTTCGATGTCGACAGCGTGTACGGATACTTAAGTTTGCTGCCCCTCAAAGGCCGCGCGCCAAGGTTATCCGACGATGGGACGCCCCTAGTTGAGGCGCGGCCGCGTGCTGCGCTCACCGCGGGAGCCTACCTACTCAAGGCACGCAAGCGCGTGCCGACCTTGACGCCGATTCGTCCACGGCGGCGGGTGCGCCAGCGCGTGCTGGTCGGCGCCGCGGAACCGACCTCCAAAGTGGGCCAATGATCGAAGTCGAGATCTTCACCGACGGCGCGTGCCGCGGCAATCCCGGCCCCGGCGGATGGGCGGCGCTGCTGGTCGCGGGCGAGACACGCAAGGAAGTCTCGGGATCCGAAGCGGACACCACAAACAATCGCATGGAACTCACCGCCGCGATCGGCGGCTTGAAGGCGCTGAAGCGCCGCTGCGCGGTCAAGCTGTATACCGATTCGAAATACGTGCTGCAAGGCGTCACAGAATGGCTGCCAAATTGGAAAGCGCACGGCTGGCGCACCGCGGCGCGCAAACCTGTCAAGAATCAGGACTTATGGGAAGAGCTGGACGCCGCCGTCGCGGCGCAAGATATCAAGTGGCATTGGGTGAAGGGGCATTCGGGACATGAAGGCAATGAATACGTGGATCAACTCGCCAATGCCGCCATCGATCGCATGCTGGCCGGGCAGTAGATTTTAATGCGCCAGATCGTACTGGATACGGAAACCACGGGCCTCGAAGTCGAACAGCAGCATCGGATCATTGAAATCGGCTGCGTGGAGCTTTTCAATCGGCGCATTACCGGCCGCTCCTTCCACCGTTATTTGAATCCGGAACGCGATATCGACTGGGGCGCGGAGCAGGTGCATGGGCTCAGCCAAGAGCAGTTGGCGAAGGAGCCGACCTTTTCGCAGGTTCACGCCGAGTTCCTGGAGTTCATTCGCGATGCGGAACTGATCATCCACAACGCTCCCTTCGATGTGGCCTTCTTGAATGCCGAGCTCGAGCGCATTGCCTCAGCGCTCAGGGTCACCGATCTCTGCCGTGTGCTCGACACCCTGGCGCTCGCCAGGCAAATGCACCCCGGCCAGCGCAACAGCCTGGATGCACTGTGCAAGCGCTACTCGGTGGACAATTCGCAGCGCGAGTATCACGGTGCGCTGCTGGACGCGCGCATTCTGGCCGAAGTGTACTTGGCGATGACGGGCGGCCAGGGCAGTCTCATTTTGAGCGCCGAATCCGATACTGTGCGTAGCGGGGCGCGGGAGGCTCTCCCCAATCGATTCTCGGAGCTGCCCTTCGTCGTGATCAATGCCAGTGAGGATGAAACGGCCGCGCACGAACACATCCTGGCGCTGCTCGACAAGGCGTCGGCCGGCAAGACGGTGTGGCGCAGATTGTGAAGCTGCAAACGGGTGTGAAGCGTTTCGTCGAATGGTATCTTGCGTACTATCACGCGCCCTCATCATGAGTAGAACATCATGAATCAGTTGAATTCCGCTTTGCCGGCGTGGGGCACGCTAGCCGCGCACGCCAAGCAATTTGCCAAGGTGCAGCTGCGGGATCTGGCCGCCGCGGATCCCAGGCGCTGGCAGAATTTTCACGTTGAATATGATACTTGGCTGCTCGATTTCTCGCGCCAGCGCATCACGCCGCAAACTCTGACGCTGCTGTTCGATTTGGCGCGAGAGATTGATCTGCCGGGGCGCATCGAAGCGATGTTTCGCGGCGATCCCATCAATACCACCGAGCACCGCGCGGTGCTGCATACGGCGCTGCGCTCGGATTTCGCCGGCCCGCCGGCCATCCAGGCAGAGGTAAAAGCCTCGCGCCAGAAATTGTCGAGCTTCGTCGCCGCGGTGCGCAGCGGTCGGCACGTCGGGGTCACCGGCAAAAACTTCAAGCACGTTGTGAACATCGGCATCGGCGGTTCCGATCTAGGACCCCTGTTGGTGTGTGATGCGCTGCGCGCCGAGTGGAGCGGCGATATCACGCCGCATTTCGTGTCCAATGTGGATCGCACTCAGCTGGACGATTTGATTCGCAGCATTGATCCGGCGGAGACGCTGGTCATCATCTGTTCCAAGACCTTCATCACGCAGGAGACACAAGCCAACGCCAACGCGGCACGTGCCTGGATCGTCGGGGCGCTGGGCGAAAAGGCCCCCGGTCATCACTTCGTGGCGGTGTCCACCAATGCGGATGCGATGGATCAGTTCGGCATCGCGGCCGACCATCGATTCACCATGTGGGATTGGGTGGGGGGCCGCTATTCGGTGTGGTCGGCCATCGGTCTCATCGCCGAGATCGTCATCGGCAGCGAGCGCTTCGAAGAGTTCTTGAAAGGCGCCAGCGACATCGACAGGCACTTCACGACCACTCCCTACCAGAAGAACTTGCCGGTGCTCATGGGCTTGATTGCGGTGTGGAATCGAACCTTTTTGAATCTGCCGACACTCGCGGTACTGCCGTATGATCAGCGGCTTGCACGGCTGCCCGCTTATTTGCAGCAGCTCGAGATGGAAAGCAACGGCAAGTCGGTGAGCTTGGACGGCGAGCATGTCGATTTCGCCACCGCGCCCATCGTCTGGGGCGAGCCCGGTTCGAATGCGCAGCATTCGTTCTTTCAAATGCTGCACCAGGGGACCTTGACGCAGGCGCTGGATTTCATCGCGCCGCTGCGCGGTTCTTGGGGCGGCACCGAAGGCCAAGATCTTGCGCTCAAGAACTGTTTCGCGCAGTCGCAGGCGTTTGCGTACGGGTACACGCTCGCGGAGGTCGAGGCGGATATGCGCAAGGCCGGCGCGCCCCCCGCGGAGATCACGCGCATCGGTATTCACCGGGTGCATGAGGGCAATCGCCCGAATTCGCTGCTGATGTATCCGCAAACCACGGCGCGAACGTTGGGAGGGTTGCTCGCACTGTACGAGCACAGCGTGTTCGTACAGGGCAGCGTCTGGGGAGTAAATTCCTTCGATCAATTCGGGGTGGAATTGGGCAAGAAACTGGCAGTCGGGATCGACATGTCGGGAGAGACTGCACCGAAGGGCAATGGGGCGGCAGGACTTGCTGCCTTGATCAGCTACGTGGCGAAAAACAGAAAATGAAACAGCGCAAGGGGATCATTTTGGCGGGCGGCGCCGGCACCCGCTTGCACCCGATCACCATGTCGCTATCCAAGCAGTTGCTGCCGGTGTATGACAAGCCGATGATTTACTATCCGCTGGCGACGCTCATGTTGGCGGGCATTCGCGAATACTTGATCATCACCACGCCGCGCGATCAGGCTTCGTTTCGCGATCTTTTAGGGACAGGTGCCCAATGGGGGCTGTCATTCGAGTACGTGATCCAGGATGCTCCCAACGGCATCGCACAGGCGCTGATTCTCGGCGAGAAATTTCTCAACGGCGCGCCATCGGCGCTGATCCTCGGCGACAATATTTTCTACGGCGCAAACTTGACGGGCTTGCTGCAATCGGCAGCGCAACGCGAATCGGGCGCCACAGTGTTTGGCTACTATGTGCAAGATCCGGAGCGCTATGGCGTGGTGCAGTTCGATGCGCAGGGCAAAGTGATGGATCTATTGGAAAAGCCGAAATCGCCGCCGTCGAACTATGCCGTGACCGGCATTTATTTTTATGACCAACGTGCTTCGGCTCTCGCGAGACGCTTGAAACCCTCGCCGCGCGGTGAGCTCGAAATCACCGATCTGAATCGCGCTTACCTTGCGCTCGGGGATCTGCACGTCGAACGATTGGGCCGGGGAACGGCGTGGCTCGATACCGGAACGCACAATTCACTGCTCGATGCCGGTGTGTTCGTGCGCATCATCGAGGAGCGGCAGGGTCTTAAAGTAGCTTGCGTGGAAGAGATCGCCTGGCGCTCGGGATTCATCGATACCGAGCATCTGGTGAAGCTCGCCGCGCCCTTGGCCAAGAGCGGCTATGGCGAGTACCTGCTGCGGCTCGTCAAGGAACAGGGACAATCGTGACACTCGCCTAAATGCAGTTTCAGAATGCCCCGATCAAAGATGTAGTGCTGATCGAACCGCAGGTGTTCGGCGATGCGCGCGGATTCTTTTTGGAAACCTGGCAGGCCGAAAAATTCGCCGCCGCCGGCATAACCGCCACCTTTGTGCAAGACAACCACAGCCGCTCGAGCCAATGGAGCCTGCGCGGGCTGCATTTTCAAGTCGAGCGTACCCAAGGCAAGTTGGTGCGCGTGGCGAGCGGCAGCGTGTTCGATGTCATCGTCGATTTGCGGCGCAGCTCGCCGAGTTTTGGCGCTTGGTGGGGAGTAGAGCTGTCCGCGGAAAACCATCGGATGCTGTGGGTACCGCCGGGGCTGGCGCACGGAATATTGGTGACCTCGGATTTTGCAGATTTTCTCTACAAGTGCACCGATTTATACAGTCCGGCGCATGAAAGAACCCTGGCGTGGAATGATCCCAAGCTGGCGATTCAATGGCCGCTGCCGCCGGGAACGACGCCCAAACTCTCGGCAAAGGACAACCAAGGCGCGAGCTTCGAGAAGATAGAGAAATTCGCATGACAGTGCTGGTGCTGGGCGGCGGCGGGCAGATTGCGAGAGCGGTTCGCGCGATGGCTTCCAGCCCAAGTGACATCGTGGTCAAGACCCGCGCGCAGCTCGATATCGGCGATGCGGCGGGCGTGGCGCTTGCACTCAAAGAAGTCCGCCCAAGCTGGGTGGTGAACGGCGCCGGCTACACGGCGGTGGATCTTGCGGAGGATCAACCCGAACAGGCCATTGCCGCCAATGACACGGCGGTGGGAATTCTCGCGAACGCCACGGCGCAGGCGGGCTGTCGGCTGCTGCATCTGTCGACGGACTTTGTATTCGACGGCAAATCCAACCGCGCGTATCTGCCGGGCGATCAAACCACTCCGTTGAGCGTCTATGGGGTCAGCAAGCTCGCGGGCGAGCGCCAGGTTTTGCAGAATGCTCGAGGCGGCATCGTGTTGCGTACCGCCTGGGTATATGCGTCGACAGGGCGCAACTTCGTGCTCACCATGCTCAAGCTGATGCGTGAAGGGCGAGAGATTCGTGTTGTCTGCGATCAAATCGGCGCTCCCACCTGGGCCGGCAGCGCCGCCGCCGCCATCTGGGGCCTCATCGAAGCTGACGCACCTGGCGGTATCTATCATTGGACCGACTTGGGCGTGGCGAGTTGGTACGATTTTGCGGTGGCCATACAAGAGGAGGCGCAACTCAAGGGACTGCTCAATCGGGTAATTCCTGTGATTCCCATTCGCAGCACCGAATACCCGACCCGCGCGCGGCGTCCCGCCTTCAGCGTCCTCGACACCGCGGCGACGCGGGCGATGCTCAAAGTCCCCGCGCAGCATTGGCGGCATAACTTAAGGAACATGCTGGATGAGCTTCGAGCCCAATAATCTGCTCATTACCGGCGGCGCGGGCTTCATTGGCGCCAACTTCGTGCGTCACTGGCTGGCGAAAGGGCGCGCGGGGCGGGTGATCGTGTTCGACGCGCTCACCTATGCCGGAAACATTGAGAATCTCGCCGGTCTTGCGATCGACCCACGATACAGCTTCGCGCGGGGTGACATCTGCGACGAGGCTTCGGTGCGAACGCTGCTCGAACAGCACCATATCGATACCATCGTGCATTTCGCCGCAGAATCGCATGTGGATCGCTCGATCCTGGGACCCGATGACTTCATACGCACAAACATCGTGGGGACCCATGCCCTGCTCAAAGTAGCGAAGGCGCTGTGGGTGGATAAGAAATTCGTTCCGCAGCACCGCTTCCATCACGTATCCACCGATGAGGTTTACGGATCGCTCGGGTCAAAGGATCCGCCGTTTCACGAGGCAACGCCCTATGCGCCGAACTCGCCGTATTCGGCGAGCAAGGCGGGATCAGATCATCTGGTGCGCGCCTATCACGAGACCTACGGTCTCGATACCACAGTCACCAATTGCTCCAACAATTACGGACCGTATCAATTTCCTGAAAAATTGATTCCGCTTACATTGATTAATATTTTGCAAGGTAAGTCGTTACCGGTATATGGCGATGGTTTGCAGGTGCGCGACTGGCTGCATGTGGCCGACCATTGCGAGGCAATCGCGCTCGCGCTATTACGCGGACAATCCGGCGAGATGTACAACATCGGCGGCAACAGCGAAACCACCAATATCCACATCGTCCGTACCCTGTGCGCATTGGTGGACGCGCGCCTCGCCGCAAGTCCGGAGCTTCGGCAGGCTTTTCCGGCCTCGCCGGCGGCAAGCGGCAAAGCGGCGGCTGCGCTCATCACACACGTCAAGGATCGGCCCGGACACGACCGGCGCTACGCCATCGACTATCGCAAGGCCCAGCGGGACTTGAGATACGCGCCGAGCCGCGATCTAGAGCAAGGTCTGGCGGAGACGCTGGAGTGGTATTTATCCAATCGTACCTGGTGGCAACCGCTTCTCGGGCGCGAGTATGCGGCGTGGATAACGAAGAATTACAAGCCGATTTAAGCCTCTACGCTAAACTTTGAGGCTATGATGTGCGGCTGAGACTTAGGCGAACTAACTAAAAATGTGTGCATTCAAGTGAGCTATGCAGAGTAGATTTTTGGGGGTTTTCCTCCTCGTGTTGTCGATGGCGTTGTCGGCGTCCGCTCAGACTCCGACCGCGGATCAACTGCAGGCGCTCAAAGACAGCCTGTCGCCAGACCAGCAGAGTTCGATACTTCAGGGCGTTTTGGGCAAAGGAAACGGAACCGGCAAGAAAACGGATCAAAAGCTCCAGACCCCGGAGACTATAAGGCCATCGCCGGACTTGCTCGATAACGTCAGAAAGACGCGCGACGGGCGCATATTGCGCCAGTTCGATGAGGATCCGGAGTTGCGCCCGGACGACACTGTTATCGTCGAGATGACCTCGCTCGACGACATGTGTAACCGTGGCCGCAATGGCGCACAAAATCTCAACAACAACGGCAATAACGGTGCAAACGGGAATGGCGATGCCAATGGATTGAATGGCTCGAACGCATTGAACCCCTTGAATGGCACCGCCGGAATCAACGGCGTCAACGGCATCAACGGCGTCAACGGCATCAACGGCGTCAATGGCATCAATGGCATCAACGGCATCAACCCCAACAGTGCCAATTTGCTCAACAACCCATTTGACTACAATCGGTGTCGTCGGCTTGATCCAGTGCCAAAAACAGAACAGCAACTAGCGGCAACGGAAAAGTTTCAAAAACGGATCTTGGGCAACAATCCGTACAAACTCAATCGCTTTGGTGTGCTCGAACTCCCCGGACTGCCTGCGATGCCGGTCGCGGGGCTAACGGCATCTGAAGCAAGCAAGCGGCTTGGGACAGATCCCGACCTCAGTGACTATTACGTGCGGCTGACGTTGCTGCGCCTGCAGCCCTTTGACCAAGAGGCTCTAAAGCCATTCGGCTATGATTTGTTCGAAGGCGTTCCCAGCACATTCGCGCCGGTGTCGGATATTCAGGTCCCGATCGACTATATCGTCGGGCCGGGCGACACGCTCGATATTCAGCTTTATGGTAATGAGCCCTCGAACTACGAGTTGACAGTTGAACGGGACGGTCGGGTCAATTTTCCGAAGCTCGGGCCCATCATGGTCAGCGGCATGACATTTGATGCCGCGCGCCAGACCATAGAGCAGCGTGTGGCGAAGCAGCTGATTGGATCTCACGTCAGCGTGACGATGGGCAATCTTCGCTCGATACGTGTCTTTGTGCTGGGTGAGGCGGAGAAGCCGGGTTCCTACACCGTGAGCGGTTTATCGACGATGACCAACGCGCTGTTCGTCAGCGGCGGTGTCAAAAAAATCGGCTCGCTGCGCAATATCGAGCTCAAACGCAATGGCCGTCTGATAACGACGCTCGATCTGTACGATCTCCTGCTGCATGGGGACACCAGCGGCGACCGGCAGCTGCTGCCGGGCGACGTCATTTTCATTCCGCCCATCGGTAACATCGTATCGGTCTATGGGGCGGTGCGCAGGCCGGCCATATACGAGCTCAAGGGTGAAAAGACCGCGGAGCAGGGCATCGAACTCGCCGGCGGTTTGCTGCCCGATGCGGATACCAAGTTGGGACAGCTGGAAAGAATTCTGCCATCCCGTTTGCGCCAGATGCAAAATATCGATTTGAGCGCTGCGGCCGGCCGCGCGACGGCGCTCGAAAATGGCGATAAGCTGAGGGTACCCGAGATACGCCCGACGCTCGAGAACTCGGTGGTGCTGTCCGGCTATGTATTTCGGCCCGGACAATTTGAATACCATGCCGGCCTGCGATTGAGCGATGTGCTCAATAGTTTCGACGAATTGAAGCCGGAAGCGGACCTTCACTACATCATGATTCGCCGCCAAGTGCCGCCGGAAGAACGAATCGAGGTGATTTCGGCGGATCTCGTGCGGGTGCTGGCGGCGCCGGGGACTGCGGCCGATCCGGAGTTGCGCCCGCGCGATCAGATCATCGTGTTCAACTTATCGGCAGCCCGCGCGCGTATCCTGGAGCCGATCATCAGAGATCTCGAGTTGCAGGCATCCCCGGAAAAGCCGGAGCAAGTGGTCAGCATCGACGGACGCGTGAAAGTTCCGGGCCGGTATCCGCTGGAGCCAACGATGCATGTGAGCGATCTGATTCGTGCCGGCGGCAGCCTTGAGGACTCGGCATTCAGGGGCGAGGCGGAACTGACGCGCTACGCGGTGGTCGACGGAGACCTTCGTAAGAACGAGTTGATTCCGGTGAATCTCGCCGCCATCAGGCGCGGAGATCCCGGCGCCGATCTGCAGTTGAGACCCTACGACATCCTGGTCATCAAACCCGTACCGATGTGGATCGAACCCGGCAATATTGAATTGGCGGGCGAGGTTAGATTCCCTGGCATTTACCCCATACATCAGGGTGAAACGCTGCATTCAGTCTTGGAGCGGGCCGGCGGATTTACCGACTCCGCCTTTCCCTATGGGGCGGTATTCATCCGCGAGGAACTGAAGAAACGCGAAAAGGATCAACTTGAATTGCTCGCCAATCGCTTGCAGGGTGATTTGGCCGCGCTGTCGCTCCAGGCTGTCGCGGGCAGCGCTGCTACCAGCAATTCGGCCGGAGGAGCGGCCGCCGCTCAAGGATTAGCGGTTGGACAGCAATTGATGGCACAGCTTCGCGAGACCAAACCGGTCGGCCGGCTCGTCATCAATGTCGAGGGCGTGCTCAAGGGCCGGCCGGGCGGCCCGGGCGACGTACTCGTCAAGGATGGCGATAAGCTGTTGGTACCGAAGAAAACCCAAGAGATCACGATTTTGGGCGAGGTGCAGAGCCCGACCTCACACGTGTATCAGCCGGGACTTACACGTGCGGACTACATTGCGAGGA
This sequence comes from uncultured Gammaproteobacteria bacterium, assembly GCA_963787695.1. Lineage (GTDB taxonomy): Bacteria > Pseudomonadota > Gammaproteobacteria > Steroidobacterales > Steroidobacteraceae > Bog-1198. The sequence continues at coordinate 247,850 of CAWBDX010000002.1, read as the reverse complement.
GCGGCGGGACCACTCAAAAAGCGGACCAGAAGCGCATATATATAGTGCGCGCAAACGGCGATGTCGTTTCCGGCGAGCGGTCAGGATGGTTTAGGCGTTCCCGTTCGGTGGAAATGCGTCCCGGCGACACAATTGTCGTGCCGCTCGACACCGAGCGCGTAAGGGCGCTGCCGCTGTGGACGGCGGTTACGACGATCATTTATAACTTGGCCATTGCATTCCTAGCAGTTCATAGCGCCACTTGATCAGTTGCCGCGGAGCCGCCCAAGAGTGAACGATCCATATTCCGCAGATTTCGACGACGGCATTGATTTGCGAGCCTTAACCGCAAAAATCGCGGCGCGCCGGTGGTGGTTACTGGCGAGCGTATTGGGGTTTACCGCGCTATTTTCCGCGGCTGCGTTTTTACTCACACCCATCTATCGTGCAAGCACCGTTCTCATTCCCTCAAAGGCCGACAAGGATGCTGAAATGAGCGGATCAAGCCTCTCTGGGTTGGGCGGCGTGGCTTCCTTGGTAGGCATTAATCTTGGCGGAGGGGATTCGCTGACCGAGGAGGCCTTGGCTGTGCTTAAGTCGCGTCAGTTTACCGAGAAATTCATCAATGAACGGAATTTGATGCCGGTCTTGTATGCAGGATTGTGGGACGAGCATACCGGCAAATGGAAAGTAGACGAGTCGCATCAACCAACTCCGGCACGAGCGTACCGGCTTTTCAATGGAATACGTAATATCGTACAAGATAGAAAAACGGGCATTATTACGTTAAATATTGATTGGAGAGATCGGATGCTGGCTGCGGACTGGGCTAACGATCTTGTGCAAAAACTCAATCTGGAAATGCGACAACGTGAAAAAGTTCGAGCAGAATCCTCCGTCGGATATTTGGAAAAAGAGTTCGAATCAACTAATACCGTGGCTACTCGTGAGGCGATTAGTCGACTGATCGAGCGCGAGGTCAAGCAGCGCATGTTTGCCGCCGTGACACAGGAATACGCATTTCGTGTGATTGACCCGGCAACGGCGCCCGATCGCGGTGATCGGCACTTCCCTCCAAAAGTATTGCTGTTGATCGCCGGGCCATTCGTGGGTCTATTTGCGGGGGTATTTTTCATTCTTGGCTATACCGCACTAACGGATGCCGGCAGGAATCGCCCACCTCGCGTTGAGCCAAAACCTGCTTGACCAGACTACAAGAGCAAGTAAACACGTGACTTGGTGGCGCGCAGCGAAACAAATTGCCCGAAGCACATTACCGCTTTGTTTGGTTGGCGGCATCAATGCCTTTGATCTAATTCGCCACTCGGCTGTTGTCGGACACGGTTGGCTATTGAGTCGTCGACGCGGTCTTCCTATCGACAAGGATGGGGCGCCACTACCCTGGTACACGTATCCAGCCATTGCCTTCCTGATTGCCCGGCTCCCTAGCGAGATAGATGTTTTCGAGTACGGCTGCGGTTATTCGACGCTATGGTGGACGCGGCGTGCGCGATCAGTCATTTCGGTCGAGCACGCCGGCCCGTGGGCGCAGACCATTCGCCAAATGGCAGATCCGAATGTGCGGGTCATCGAGATGCCTACTGGTAGAGAGGAAGACTATGCCGCCACGATCGCAAGCACAGGCATGGAATTCGACGTGGTGGTGGTCGATGGCGAGAATCGCGAAGGCTGCCTGAAGATAGCTCCGGAAAATTTGAAATCCGACGGGATTATTATTCTGGACAATTCGGAGCGTCCAGCCTATCGCGACGGAATTTCTAATCTTTGCAGCAAAGGATTTCGCCGCGTGGATTTCATCGGCATGGGTCCGATAAACACCTACGATTGGACGACCAGTATCTTTTATAGGACTGCTAATTGCGTTGACCTCTAGCCGCCGCGTTTTCTCCGCATTCCCTGCAATTCTGAGCAGAAGGGTTTCTTTCTTTTTCTGTTTGCGTGCCGTATCGTACGGGCGGCGATGATGAACTACAATGCATCAGTAAGCGAATGCGTTCCAATAGCTGTCTTTGCTTACAATCGGCCGTACCATCTAAATCGCCTCATCGATAGCCTGTTTGACAATGAACTCCTTTTGCGTTCCGGAGTTTTTGTATTCTGCGATGGCGCTCGGAGCCAAAAAGACCAAGATGCAGTAGCGCAGACTCGGTCCATTGCGCGTCAGCGACTCGGCTCTCACGGGCAGATCATCGAAAGCGATGTCAACAAAGGATTAGCGAAGTCCATTGTTGCAGGTGTTACAGAGATCTGCCGCCGCTTCGGACACGTTATCGTTCTTGAGGACGATTTGGTATTACATCCGCGCTGCCTCAATTTCCTGAACGCGGCGCTACGACACTATGCTGACGACACACGGGTTTATCACGTGAACGCCTATCGTTATCCCTTGCCTCCCGCATCAACGCCAACATTTTCTAGGCTGACATCATCTTGGGGATGGGGGACCTGGCAGCGCGCATGGATAAACTTTGAACCGGATGCAAAGACGCTGGAGCGTCGGATCCGCGATGCCGATCTGAACTCCGTACTGGACTTTGGCGGAACGTTTCCCTATTACCGCATGCTTCAAGAACAAGCTCAGGGGAAGATTGATTCCTGGGCTATTCGTTGGTATGCGTCGACATTGTTACGCGGCGGTCTTGCTATTTGTCCGAATGTCTCTCAGGTAAGCAACTATGGTTTCGATAATTCTGGCGTCCATTGCAGCGTTACCTCGAGCTACAATGTTGACCGCGGTACGGCTAGTGAAGAATGGCCAAGCCAGGTATCGGAAGATTTGCTCAATTATCGGCAGACACAGGCATTTTTCCGGAGCTTGCGAGGTTCGTTGCCGCGGCGCGTGATGCGAAAATTGAAAAGTATATTGTTGGCGAGTTAGCTGGGAGAACAATTTGAAGGAGGTAGACGAGTACATTCCGATTGCAATACCCGATTTGGGTGGCTTGGAGGAGCAGTACGTTGTTGATGCCATACGAAGCACGTGGATTTCGTCATCGGGAATATATGTAAAGAGATTTGAGGCGATGTTCGCCGAAATCTGCAACGCGAAAGCGGCTGTCTCCGTGAACAACGGCACCGCGGCATTACACCTAGCCATAGTGGCTCTGGGACTTAAACCGGGCGATGAAGTAATTCTTCCATCCCTCACGTACGTGGCGACTGCTAACGCCGTCCGATACGCACAGGGAGTGCCGGTATTCGTCGATGTTGACCCCATGACATGGTGTCTTGATCCGGACCGAATCGAGTCGGTAGTGTCGCCGCGAACCAAGGGCATAATCGCGGTAGACCTTTATGGACATCCTGCCGACATGGACCGAATCAATCAAATCGCCGCAAAGCGGGGATTATGGGTGATCGAAGACTCAGCCGAAGCTCACTTCGCCACCTATAAAGGCAAACCCATTGGAAGCCTCGCTGACGTGACAACGTTTTCATTTTATGGAAATAAGATCGTGACTTGCGGTGAGGGGGGCGCACTGACAACGAACGACGTCGAACTGGACGGGCGAATTCGGTTGCTCCGAAACCAGGGTATGGACCCAGATAGAAGGTATTTTTTCCCGGTCGTTGGTTACAACTATCGCCTGACCAATGTTGCCTGCGCTCTGTTATGCGCGCAGTTGGAAAAACGCGAGCGACTGATACAGCGGCGGCGCGAGATTTTTGGTCGCTATCGAGAGCATCTTCACGGGATAACAGGTCTGGGCCTCCAGCCCGTTGCACCGTGGGCACAGATAACGCCTTGGTTATTTTGCGTGACCGTTGATGCCGCCCGCTTTGGGCGTACTCGGGACGAGGTGATCGGCCTGTTGGAACGGAACCGAATCGAGACACGCCCATTCTTTATTCCGATACACCAGTTGCCGCCGTACGCCGCGAAGCCTGAGCCTGACTCACTACCGGAAACCGAGAGACTGTCTGGTAGCGGGATTAACCTGCCGACCTTCACCGGAATGAGTAATGCCCAAATAGATCGAATCTGCGCGACATTGTCGTCGGCCGGACGTTAGAGTAGGTTCGGATCCCAATGCGTGTCGGTGTTTACCTGGCCGGGCTGAATACTAGTTATGTCGGCGGACTCACAACTTACGCGATTGGGTTGGTCAATGGATTAATCAGTAATCAACGCGGTTGCGAAATTGTCACTTTCATTAGTAATGACTCTCAAGCTTTTCTGGCAGATCGAATCGTTGTCGCTCCGCACGCCGGCCTTGTGGCAGTAAACGAGCCTCCTAGGAGCGTAATCGAACGTTTAACGCGCCTGCCGGGGCTCGATGCTTTCCACACGCTAGTCCGAAACCGATGGATGCGTCGCGTGTCTGATCAGATCTCTTACGCGTGCGATGTCGTCTTATTTCCATTGTGCTTCATGGCCACCTATCAGCTACGCGTCCCGAGCATCGTGTCGTTCCACGATCTCCAGCACGAGGTATATCCGGAATTTTTTAACTGGCGATCCCTAAGGAGTCGCCGTGTCCTTTTTGGCGCTACGTTCCGTCACGCTACCCTCATGCAGGCCAGCAGCATCGCTATGAAGAATGAAGCGCTCCGCATTTATCGCGACCGACTTGTGCCGGAGCGAGTTGCTGTAATTCCAGAAGGTGTCGACTTTTCTGTTTTTTCCGGAACCATCGATTGTGACGCACGAGCGATGTACGGGCTGCCGGATGAATTCATGTTCTATCCGGCCCAACTGTGGCACCACAAAAACCACCTGCGCTTGCTAGAGGCGCTTGATCTTGTGTGGACCAGGGAGAGGACGAAGATCTCTCTTGTCCTGACCGGTGCCGAATTTGAAGCGGCAGCAGCCATTCGTGGATTCATTGCGAATCGAGGGCTTGGCGACCGGGTCTTTCTACTCGGAAAGGTACCGTTTCCGTCTCTCCTGTCATTGTATCGACAGGCAAGTTACGTTGTGTCCGCTAGCCTGCACGAGTCCAACTGTCTTCCGCTTTTGGAAGCTGCCGCTTCTGGTACCCCAATTATCCTATCGGATATCCCCCCAAATCGCGAGTCCGCGATGATTTTTCGACTTCGTCTCTTCGATCCGCGAGATGTATCTAATATTGCCGCCACGCTTTCGGAAGCTTGGAGACAGAGGCATGCGAATCAGGAAGCCGTAACTGCAAATCGCGAATGCGCGCGCAGCTTAGATTGGAAAGTTGTAGCGAATATGTATCTTGATCAGGCCGAAAATCTAATCGGTCGCCAAGGACGATTCCCGCTATGAACGGGCGGTTGCCAATTGCATCCTTCCGCAAGGTTTCCGGAACCGGTATATTCCGGGCCACGTTATTTAGATCCATGGAAGTTAAAAGCACCGCCCAATGCGTCAGACCCTCGCTAAGTTACTGAAAGGCACTTGGCTCGAGGCGCCGGCACGTTACATGTCGGCCCGTGTGCGTTCTATTCGCCCTGGCAGGAGTCAGTCCAACGAGAAGGAGATTCTTATTCGGCTCACACGACAAATTGCTGTGCCGAAGACTTTCGTGGAGTTTGGATTCCATTGGCACGAGTTTAATTGTATCGGTCTCATTCGCGAGTTCTCCGGCTTGCTGATCGATGGAAACGCCGATGTGGTTGCGTTCGCCAGGCGACTGCTGCCCAGTAACCTTGAAGTAGAGGCGCATTTTTTGACTCTTGACAATATTGGATTTATCGAGGAGCGCTATCGCGATCGCCCGCTCGGAATATTGTCGATCGATGTGGACGGAAACGACTATTGGTTTCTAAAGCGATTGATAGTTATAAAGCCCGCAATCATCGCGATCGAATACAACGCATGCTTTCTCTTGAGGCGCATAACTGTTCCCTACAAAGCAGATTTTGAGCGTCACCGGGAACATCCCAGCGGCTGGTACTGTGGCGCGTCGCTTACGGCGATCTCGCAGCTATGCCAGGATCACGGATACAGTCTGGTCGCGATTTCTGACAGCGGCGTAAACGCATTCTTTGTTCGAAATGACCTTATGACCACGGCGCTCAATCCACTTTCGCCTCAGACCGCCTATCGCGAATGCATACTGAGCAACATGTGGTCGGGTACGACTGCTGCCGAACAATGGAGTGCCGTGGAACATCTCGAGTTTGTCGAGGTGTGACCCAATTATTGGACCACGGAGGCCGCGGGAACACCGCCGCCGCGCGGCAGACGAAGGGCGGCTACGATTGGTGCGGATACGTCCCGCTCCAATCGCTCGCCGCCGCATGCGCCGCAACCTGTCGTTCAGTTGAAACTCGATCACCAAGCGTTTACGACATCAAGAAAACGGACCCCGCACCGGAATCGAAACAGCAATGACGATCGTTTCGCGCCAGCAGCTCGGAAGAGAATTATGGGATGCGGCTGTAGACGCCAGTCCAGAGGGCTGGTTGTGGCACCGTTACGATGTATGTGAGACATCCATTCGTGATTGGCCCGGCCGAACGGACGCCGGTTTCGCCGTTCTGTCCAGCCGCGGTGAGGTTGAGGCCGTGGTGCCCGCCTTCATCCTCGAGCGGCGAGCGGCCCTTCGCATTGCCATTCGATACCTTAATTCTGTTGGTGGACCCGCCTTGTCGAGCAGAATGGGCCGATCAAGACGGGGGGAAGCCCTGGACGCGGTCGCCACCGAACTGCAAAGGCAAGCGCACGCCAACCGTGTTATCAGAACGACGATCTCACTGGCTACTATGGCTCCGGCATGGCGCGGGCCGGAAGGGCCGCGCTGCAACCCGTTACTCGATCTTGGGTGCACTGACGTTTCGGGGCAGACCTGGGTCACGGATATGCGTGGTGGGGTTGATGCAATCTGGAACCGCCTTGAGGGTCGCGTCCGTACGAATGTGCGAAAGGCGGAGGCGGCAGGGATAACCATTCGCCTCAGTGGGTCAAAGGAAGAATGGCGGGTCTTTTTTGAACTCCACGAAACTACTTACCGGCGCTTGGGTGTACCCAGTTATCCTGCCGCGCTCTTTCGCGCGATCTATGAGCACCTGATCCCAGCGGGACTTTGCTTCGTCCAATTTGCGGAGCTGAATGGTGAAATCATCGCCGCGCACAACATCGGATGCTACAAGCAAGGCGGATATTTCTGGCACGGCTTTGCGAACCAAATTGGCCTGGATTCCAACGCGATGACGTTCCTTTGGTGGCATAGCATGAAATACCTGATGCAACAAGCGAAAATTCAGTGGATGGATTGCGGAGACGCCGTATTGAACGCCCGTGAGGGCAAGATGCGTCAACTTAGTGACTTCAAGAAGGGTTTTGGGGGCGAGCTTTATCCCGCATTTCGAGGCCAGATGATTGGCACAGACAAATTATATAATCGTTTATTGCACCTGAAAGGGCTTATCTCGGGTCAATAAGGAGCTAATTCTAACAATTAGCTTTGTATTGCCGGCCTTTTCTAAGGAGTTGTGCATGCACCGATCGGATTTTCTGCCGCCGATTTTGACGCGGCTAGCGCTCCACGCTTTGGGCCGATCGAGCTTGAGGGGAGATTTTCGCAGTTGGAAGGCGGCACTTGCTGCGTCCGGTCCCTACCAAACTGATTTGACTATCTATGGACGCTTGGCTGAGGAAGTGCGCATTGGACAACGCAGATCGTCGCGCCTCCTCAGTCCGCTTCTGTCCGCGATCCTGCTCGCCGGCGGTCGTGCTCAGGTGTTGGATTTCGGCGGAAACCTCGGTCTGGTCTATTTCGATATTTCACGGCTTGCGGGCAATTCTATCAATTGGTGGAACGTGGTCGATCTTCCGGAAATCGTCGCCTACGGAAATCGACATTTTGCTGACCAAAAACTGCATTTCTTCCAGACAATCGACAAAGCATCGGCGTTCGACAAGCCGAATATAGTACTTTGCTTTCACGTTCTTCAATACTTGGAATCACCTTTCGAATATCTGTCGCGGTTGATTTCACTTGAGCCCGCTGTGATTGTGCTGCATGAATTCCCGGTGGCCGATCGCGAGCGGTTCATGGTTCAACATGTGATGCCTGAACTCGGCGCGGGATCTCGTCCCATACGGATCTTTAGTCAAGACGAGGTTGCCTCTGCCTTTGTCGAATATGACCTCGTTGAGGAAATTGGATTGCCGGCTTGGGATCGCGCGCTCGTAGGCGCGCGGCATGTCGCCAGGATCTATCGACACCGATACCGAAAGGAGTCGACGCCTGATCGAGACCCCAGCGGAAACTGGAATCCCGACCACAGTCGGACGTAAACCCCTGTGGCACCATTCGGGCTAGGTTCCTTTAGTCGGTTGAAAAGGTGGACTCTCGTCAATCGACTGGGTCTTGCGGCGACGGTTAAAAGCATTTCATGGCTAACCGCGGATAATTTTGCTGCCACTCTCATCGGTGCGGTCGTAAGCGTGGTTGTCGCGCGCACCTTGGGACCGGCGGCGGCTGGTACCTGGGGCTACGTGTTCGCGATCTACTCCGTGAGTCTGCTGGTAACGACTTTAGGCACCGACCAGATCGTCATCGTCGATTTAGTGGCGAAGCGGGAACAACGCGGCACTATAATGACCACAGCGCTCGGACTTCGGCTAACTGTGTCGATTGCGGCGGCCTTGGCTCTTATTTCTGCCTCCTTCGCAAGCAGCACGCAGACTTCCGAACAAAACGAGTTGGTGCGCGTGCTTGCGCTCGCGCTGGTTGCGATGTCATTCGACGTTGTCGGTAACTGGTTCCGTTCGCAACTTCGCTTTGACCGAATCGTGATCCCGAGCATCGTCTCGGCGATTATTGGCGGCGCGGCGAAGCTATTTTTTGTCGTTCATGAGCATTCCATCTTACCGCTGGGCTTCCTGACGGTCGGCCAAAGCGCGCTGATGCAAGGAATGATCGTTTCTTCCGCGCTGCGCGGGGGAATCGGCGACATCTTCAAAGGCTTCTCCTTCCGTTACGCCAGGGAACTGTTGCGAAGCAGTCTGCCGCTCATGATTTCCGGAATTTCCGTGTTCATTTACATGCGAGCAAACGTGTTTTTCCTAAACGAGTTTGAAAGCAAGGCTGATGTGGGCATCTACAATGCCGCCGCCTCGCTCTCTGGAATTGCCTACTTCATTCCGACCGTCGTGGTGACCGCGCTTACGCCAAGTATGTATCGCTATTACTTTAGTGATCGAGCGCAGTTCGAGCGTAGATTTCGGCTGTTGACGGGAATCTTGACGCTTGCACTCATGATTATCGCGCTCACTATCATGTTTTTGTCTAATCGCATTGTAATTCTATTGTACGGTGAAGCCTTCTTGCCGGCGGCTGCGGTCCTTTCGCTGCATGTTTGGACGCTGATTCCAGTCGCATACGGCTTGACGTCTTCAATATGGCTGGCAGCCGAGAAGCGCACTGCCGTGCTGATGACCAGAACAATATTTGGCGGCATCATTAACGTCGCGCTGAACTTGCTACTCATACCGCGGCTGGGAATCATTGGTGCGGCGGTCGCGACCCTCGTGGCGATGTTTGCGGCCAGCATGTTCATGCTGCTTGTTTTCGGAAAAACAGCGCGTCGAATATTTGTCATTCAGCTAAGATCAGTGTTGCTACTCGATATCCTTGCGATGTTGGTTGCTGCACCCCGCCTTAATGCACCGACCGAAAGGCGTGACCGCAAACAGTAACGCTAACTAGCTGCTCCAGCGCCGCAAGACGCTGTCGTGTTATATTTCCACCGACGTCTCGCAATGGACATTGCGAGACTTTGATTCCACGATCAGTTGCGGCGTTAACGCCTGGCATTAGCCTAAAAGGGTCAAATTGAGGAAGATTGGCAACATCTCGGGGCTGAAGGCGCGATTGCATTCACCTTTGATCGGCAAAATTAGGGCGCGAGAATTCGAGGCCTTTCCTCCTCGCCTCATCTATGCTCGGCCGAAATTGCACGCGCAGATAAAAAAACTATTTGGCGATGTTGCGGGGTTTTTTTTTGAGGTTGGTGCCAATGACGGACTAAGTCAGTCCAACACAGCCTATCTTGAGAAGTACCTGGGGTGGCGCGGTATTTTGGTCGAACCTCTGCCGATGCAATTTCGCGAGTGTGTCGCTAATCGGCCGGCGTCGATTGTCATTAATGCGGCACTTGTGTCGCGCGATTTTTTGCCAAAGACGGTCGAGATTGCTTATGCCAACCTAATGAGTACGATTGACGATCCGCTGAGGAATCTTTTGGCGATCGAAAGTCACGTGGAAATGGGCAACCAATTCCTCACTGGCGGAGACAAGACAATTGCAGGGCGCCGATTTACGGTGCCGGCGCTCACAGTGACGGCAGTGCTCGACACCACTGGTCACACGACGGTAGATTTCTTTTCCCTCGATGTGGAGGGTTACGAGTGCGAGGTCTTGAAAGGCATAGATTTTGCCCGCCATCGTCCCCGTTACTTCCTCATTGAGGCGCGGGATAAACCGGCGATTGATCGGTTCATGGCCGCGCAGGAGTATCGCTATATTGCGCAATGGTCCGAACAGGACTACCTATATGCTAATTCTGTTCGAACATCTATTGTCTAGCGCGCGGCCGCCATGTCTACGCTTGAGATAAGGGGATTCTTCCAACGTCTGTTCCGGCGGCTGGGGTGGGAGGTGCAGCGGGCCACGAATGCAAATTCAGAGCGACAGGTTCTCAAGAAGGTGCTGAAGCTGACTGGAGCCGATGTAGTTCTTGATGTCGGCGCCAATGTCGGGCAGTTCGGGGATTTGTTGCTGGACCTACCTTTCGAGGGCACTTTGATATCGTTTGAGGCCATACCACAGATTCACAAGCAACTCGCGCAGCACGCGCACGCGAGGAGTAGATCCTGGTTGGTGGCTCCCTGTGCTGCGCTTGGCAGCAGGAGTGGAGAGGTTGAAATAAACATTTCCGAAAATTCCGTTAGTAGCAGCGTCCTGCCAATGCGGATGACTCATTTGGTGTCGGCGCCAGATTCGCGGTACATCGGCAGTCAGACCGTTAATATAGAGAGGCTCGACCAATTAGCTGCCCAGTACATACGGCCTGCAGCGAAGGTGCTGATTAAAGTTGATACTCAGGGGTACGAGATGGAAGTGCTCAAAGGAGCTGACGGACTGTGGCCCCGCGCAGTGGCGCTGCAGCTAGAGCTGTCGCTAGTGCCGCTTTATGATCAAGCTCCGACATTTTTGGAGATGCTGGAGTTTACGGCGTCGAAGGGCTTTGAGTTGTTTGGTTTTGTGCCTGGATTCCGGGATCAACAAAGCGGCCGGTTGCTGCAGATCGACGGATTCTTCGTGCGTGCAGATTCGGGGTCAACAAAGAACTGACGGAATGGCAAGTATTGGCTCACCCACGCTAGCACGCTGCCTCGTTGTTTCCGCGGTTAACTTTACAGAAGGTGGCCCGTTGACCGTACTACAGGATTTTGTTCGAGCAGCCTGCGAGACCCTCCCTGAGGGTTGGAAGATAGTGGCTCTTGTCCACGATCGCCGTTTGCTGTCAAACGAACGAGTGCAGACGATAGAGGTCCCATACACCAAGCATAGCTGGCTGCGACGGGTTTGGTTCGAATGGTATGAATTACGAGGCTATTCGCAACGCCTGCGCCCGAACTTATGGGTCTCGTTGCACGATATATCGCCCAACGTGGGACGCGTAAGGCAGGCGGTCTATTGCCACAATCCAGCTCCGTTCTTTCGTATTCGATTTCGGGATGCTTTTTTGGAGCCGTCTCTATTGATTTTTCGTTTCGCCTACAAATGGCTGTACAGATTCAATATCAAGAAAAATTATGCCGTGATCGTCCAACAATCATGGATGCGCGCACAATTTCGAAAATGGACGGATGCGAATACTCGGATATTGGTTGCACATCCGTCTGAGCCGCGTCAAGCCGCTACACAGCGTGTTCGAAGCGGGAGTCATGCTGATGTCAATTTTCTTTATCCGGCGTTACCGCGCGTATTCAAGAACTTCGAGCTGCTTTGTCTCGCAGCACGCCACCTCGAGCGCACTGGTGGTTGGAATGGCTCAATGATTTTCACGATCGACGGTACTGAGAACCGTTATGCGCGGTGGCTAACTAAGCATTACGGGGACTTAAATACAATAAAGTTTATTGGAAGACAGTCACGAGGGGACATGCTGCTTCGATATTCGGAAGCGGATTGTCTTCTATTCCCCTCCCGGCTGGAAACCTGGGGATTGCCCATTACGGAAGCGAAACAACGAGGATTGCCGATGTTTGTCGCCGATCTACCGTACGCCCGAGAATCGGTCGGTACGTACGACAAAGCTGACTTTATTGATGTCGATGATCACGTTGCGCTAGCCGCTAAATTAACTGCCTTTCAGCACGGCGAATTTCGATTTCGCAGCGCGCATGGAGAAGCTCCGGACCCGCCCTTTGTTTCGGGGTGGGGGAATCTCATCGAAGCTCTTACGAAGGATCTTAATTGAAATGTATGGCTGGAGCTGGGCCCCACAACACAACCATGACGTGTGGCGACGCATCCGTAAGCCTCCGGTCAGGACCGTCTAGATTTTGATTTTACAATTGAGCAAGGCTTGCCGGGGCACGCAGTTCTAGAAACGCTAGCACAAGAGAACGCCTTGCGCCTTCCGGTATCCGAATCGTCGCGGTAACACCTCAGCGAGGCACCGCTTTGATGCGACTTCCCGAGCCCCACACGTTCGCTTGCCGATCGAAGCGGACGCACGCTGGGTAATTAGATTTCGGGCAGGACCAAAGTCGGCTCCGCTTGCGCCGCGCACTTCCTTGCATTACTACAGTTTTCTTTACATTGCCGGGTATCGCGGAGCATGGCTAGATCCCTTTATAGTCTTGGTGGAAGTTTCAATCGGGTTTGGGGGATCGTCTAGCGGTAGGACCACGGTCTCTGACACCGTTTACCTAGGTTCGAATCCTAGTCCCCCAACCAAAAAGCCCACTTTTGTGGGTCTTTTTGTTAAGATCCTGCTGATAAGGACGTCGGCCGAACGCAATGCGAACGGACGGCTCGCGCCATTGGCGCTTGGGGGCCTCGGTGTCGTGTTCGGCAACATCGGCACCGCCCGCTTTACGCCGTGTCGGCGTGCTTCACCGGTACGGGTATCGCCGTTATACCGGAACATGTGCTCGGAGTGCTGTCGCTGATCTTCTGGTCTCTAGTTCTTGACACATCCGCGGTAAGCGACCAGGTCGGATAGTCATTGCCTTTTGCATCCTGCCACAGTAGCCCTAAGCAGCTGCCTCACGCGCAGCAATCTTGTTCGAAGCCTCTGAGGGCTTTCCATTGTGTATCGAAATCAGCGCGGTTAGCATCAAAAATCCGCCGGGCGTGAAGTAGCCGGCTCCCCTGATGAAGAGCTCGAACGAATAGGTTACAACCAATGCGAAAAAAAATGTCTTGCGGACATTCCTTTGGTTTCGCGGTTTTTTTTGTGTCCTGCGGATGAAGGCGGCGTAACGATACGCGGCCACAATGAAGCAGATTGTAGCGAGTACTCCCAATACGCCGAACTCTGCAACTAGTTTGGTCGCAGTGGATCCGCCATCGAATAGGTCTATGTAGTCGCCTTCCAACGCCGCGATCTTTTCTGCGATATCGCCGAGTGATCCGACGATGCCAAATTGCTGGTAACCGACGCCGAACCCGTATGTGGCTTGAAAATCCAGGATTGCGTTTTGCCATCCCTGCAAGAACACCAACGCGGAGATATTTTCCGTTTCGGAGGAAAAATTGAGGCGATCCGCGTAATAGGTGACGTCAAACGCGAAAAGACCGGCTGCTACTGCGAGCATCATAACGACAAGCGTGGCTTGTCGTAATAACAGCGCTGCCACGATTATCACTCCAGCGATCATTGTGAGGCTCTGGAGTAAAACGGCTGTGAGGAATGCAATGCCCAACAGCAACAACTGACTGAACCGCCTGGAGAGGGCTGCGCGGAACAGCAGCATCGGCATAAACGCGAACGCAAAATGCGACGGCTCAGAGAAGATGACCACGGCCTTGGCCGTGCTTTGGGGCCCAACGGAGGGTGCGCCGAGTGCTGCGGCAATGGCGATCATTGTCAGGATTACAAGTGCTATGTCAGCAGCCCTTATTAGCTCCGACGTTGGCGCGCGCATGAGCCTTCCCGACGCAGCCTGAGCGCCGGCAAACACCAGCAGCAATAGAGCGCACGAAGCGAAGAAGCGTGTAAAGTCGACGCCGCCCAGTTGAAAGTTTGCAATCACAACGTGGATGAAAAGCAAAATGATGGCGACCCCTAGAATCGCCAGCTGGCGCAGATCGGTCTGTTGTAGCATTAGGGGTCTTGCCCGTGAGAACAGGTCCAAAAGCAGCCAAAACATGGCGCAAAGGAGCAGTCCCGCGCTCATCGAGGCGGCAGAGAAGGCCACATAGATAGCGGATGGCAGAAACAGGGTCAACAGCAGCCCAAATGCAGTAGGGCGGATCATGGTTCTTTCAATACCATACAAGTCTTCGCGTCGCGTTCTTGAATAGCGCTTTCCTGCGATCCAAGGCACACAGCCACGCTGACCGGCTGCCCGTCGTGCGCTTTGCTCGCTCCTGTTCTGCCAAAGCCAAATGAACGTCCGAATTGCTTGCGCCTCCAAGAGCCATGTTGGCGGTTACGCGATCGAGGAATGCGGCGCGCAGCAGGTTCCGCGGGCGCAGCAACAGTTCATAATCAGCGCTCAGCCGATAACTCTCGTCGAAGTTCCCCACGTCCGCGAAAAGCGAGCGATGGTGCATTGAGCCGACATGAGCTACGGTCATGAAGCGCGAGAAGGCGGGCCATTTCCAAGCCGTGCCGATGGTTCTCACGATTCTGCGATCATTTACCAGGCTAACTCGGGAGGATAGGTATTGAACGGAGCCTTCAGGAAAGGCGGCTATTGCGCGCGCATATTGTGCCAGCGCATCGTCATGATACTGGTCATCTGCGCCAAGAAACGAGATCCAGTCGCCACGCGCTATGCCGAGCGCCTTGTTCCACGCGTTGTAAATTCCGGAGTCGGACTCGCTGCGCCAATAATCGATATGATGGCTATTGTTCTCTAAAATCGATAGGGTTGAGTCGGTTGAGGCGCCATCGAGCACAATATACTCAAAATCGCGAAAGCTCTGGCGCGCGATGCTCTTAATGGTCGCTTCCAGCGCACGCCCACCGTTATAAACGGCGGTGACGACGGTAAAAAATGGTTTTGCGCTTCTCAACTAGGGGTTTCGTTCGGCCGCCATCTGGGAGGTTTATACTACTCAGGGCCCGAAGTATTATGCACTTACGACAAAATGCGCGAAAGTACCCGAAATTAGCCCGCTGCAATTCCTCGGCGTTCCACAGCTATAGCCGGCAATGAAGATACTTATTACGGGTGGTCTCGGATTCATCGGCCAGGGGCTTGCGCGCCGTCTGATTGGTTCCGGCCATGATGTTGTATTGCTGGATAACCTCTCGGTACAGATCCACGGTAATTTGCCGTTCGTTGATGCGCCAGCGGGCGCCCATACCTTGCGGTTCGACATTCGACAGATTGCAGACCGGCCCGAGATTCTGAAGGACTGTGATGTTGTCTATCACCTTGCCGCAGAAACGGGCACGGCGCAATCAATGTATCGCATCAGCGAATATGTCTCAGTAAATGAGCTGGGAACGGCGGCGTTGCTCGAAGCCATCGGTAAATGTTCTCGCCGCCCTAAACACGTGATACTCGCGTCGAGTCGCAGCGTTTACGGGGAAGGTGCCTACGAGTCCCCTGTGGCTCCGGGCGTAGTTGTGCACCCGCCGGCGCGTACCAAGGAACAACTTCGCGCCGGGCTATGGGAGCATACGGACGCGGCTGGACGACCGCTCCATGCTGTCGCGACGCCGGAATCGTTGGGGTTCGCTCCCGGTTCCGTCTACGCTGCCACGAAGGCTTCGCAGGAACTTCTGGTGCGATCAGCCGCCAATGCGCTCGGATTCCGCGCAATGATTTTTCGATTTCAAAATGTTTACGGCGAGGGTCAATCGCTGCAGAATCCGTACACTGGCATTATCTCGATATTCTTCAATCGCGCACGGCAGGGAACAGCGATTCCAATCTACGAGGACGGTCTCGAATCGCGCGATTTCGTTCATGTCGCCGATATCGTTGCGGCGCTGGATAATTCACTTAAGGCGGACATCCCACCCGGACAGGTAATAAATTTGGGATCTGGTGAGGGCACCTCCGTCACGAAGCTGGCGCAAGAACTCATAAACGCATCTGGTTTCCGGGTTGAAACCAAGGTCACTGGCGAATTCCGAGTCGGCGACATACGGCATTGCTATGCGGATATTACGCTTGCGCGAAAACTGCTCGGCTATGAGCCTAAAATCGGCCTGCGCGAGGGCTTGGAACGTTTTTGCAAATGGGCGTCCGGGCAGCCGGCGTATGAGGACCAATTGGAACGCGCAACGGAAGAACTACGCAAGGAAGGCCTTACTAACTAATGGCCACAATGCGGCAATTGCTGGATGCCGATTGGGCGCGCCTGGCCGAATTGCACGGGAAAGCTGACAAACGCCGCAGATTTGGCAGTAATTTTTCGCCGCGGTTTGCCCCAGTCGCGCTGCTGCGTGTGGCGAATGCACTCGCCGCCAACGGCTGGCCGCGCCTCGCTAATTGTTCCCGATTTCTAAATATGGTGCTTTTCGGCCTGGAAGCGCCGAGTTTACTAGCCATTGGACCTGGCCTGATATTGCCTCATACGCATGGCACCGTCCTGGGCGCTGCGAGAATCGGCTCCAACGTCACGATATTTCAGCAAGTTACCCTGGGTGCCCGAGTTGCCGATTTTGCGTATGACAAGGCTTTGCGGCCCATTGTCGAGGACGAAGTGACAATATCTGCCGGTGCAAAGGTGCTGGGGCCCGTTACGCTGGGAAACGCCTGCACGATAGGGGCGAACGCGGTCGTGCTTGACGACGTGCCTTCCGGGACTGTCGCGGTTGGCGTTCCCGCGCGGGTGATTGTTCCCTCGGCGTCGGTTCGGTCCGCGTGATCCTGAATACGGCAGGCGCCCGGCTGTCTATTACATGACTGCTGTTCGAAAAATTGCGCTCGTTGGGCCTAGTTTCTTTTCGTACATTGAGGCAATTCGCGGGAAGCTGCGGAAGCGCGGTTTCGAATCGGAATTCTTCGACGAGCGACACTCAAATAGTATCGTCGTGAAGATTCTGTATCGCATCGGGTTCTATGAAATCGTCGGCGCTCGCAAGAATCGGCACCTCGATGACCTGGTCGCCTGCCTTCGGAAAGAGAAATTCGAAGATGTTCTTCTGATTGACGTCGAGGTCTGCGACGCGCGTTTTGTGAGTCAACTGAATGCGGCAGGAATGCGCGTCTATCTGTACATGTGGGACAGTGCCAAGAACAAACCGAGGTATCTAAGCTACCTTGACCTGTTACACGGCAGATCCAGTTTTGATCCTCATGATTGTGTAAAATATGGACTCAGTTATATCCCTTTATTTGCCGAAGACGTGTTCTCCGCGAGATGCAATGCGCCGGCGAAGGCGATCACTCGATCTGTCGATGTGTCTTTCTGCGGAACCTTACACTCGAATCGCGCACGACGGATCCGGGAGCTGCTGAAGGTTGCCGCGCGAGCAAAGCTCAAGGTTGCCCTGCTGCTCTACTTTCATTCTCGTGTGTTGCTCGCAGTTAAGAGTCTTGTGCATTTCAGTAACGCCCGATTCGTGAATAACGTTTCGACCTCGGGATTTTCGAAGCAACAGATATTCGAGCTATTCGTCTCCTCCAAGTTCGTTCTCGACCTACCTCATCCCGGACAAATTGGACTCACAGCACGAACGTTTGAAGCCTTGCGCTCTGGGACGCGGGTAATCACTTTCAATAGAGCCGCGCGTACGATGATCCCGTCCTCGATCGTGGATAGGGTATTTGTTGTCGAATCGGCAGACGACATTCGCAGGCTCGATTTCATCGGCGCATGTCCGGAGAACTGCTTGTCCGAGAATGACGACTATTTCCTATCCCTGAACCGTTTTGTTGATCAGATCCTGGAATTAATGGATCTGTCGCGTCGACCCGCGTGATCCTTTGAACACATCTGCAAAAAGCGTATTGATTACCGGTGCGAACGGGTTCGTAGGCCGGCAGCTGACTGCCTTGCTCGCATCTCGAGGCTGGCGTGTGATTGCGGCCGTCAGAAGCGAGGCTGGCGCCATTGCGAAGTTTGGGGTCCAGATCGAGACATTGAGGATGCTGGAAGACGCGAATAGGTGGCAATCAGTACTGAATTCCGTTGATTGCGTCGTGCATTTGGCTGCGCGGGTTCACCAATTCGGCGAAGCGGGGCGGGACGAACAAGCGTTTTTCGAGGTAAATGCCCGCGGCGCCGCCTTTGTGGCGGAGCAAGCTGGAATTGCCGGTGTGCGGCGCTTCATCCTGATGAGCAGTATCAAAGTGAATGGGGACGGGGATGAAGTTGGGGCATATAGCGCTGAGGATGTACCGAAGCCTCAGGATTACTATGCGCGATCGAAACTGGCCGCAGAAACTGCTGTACGCGAAGAGGCCTTACGCCACAAAATCCAATTCGTTATTGTGCGGCCTCCCTTGGTCTATGGCCCTGGCGTGGGTGGGAATTTTCGACGATTGATGCGACTCGTCGAACTTGGCGTCCCGCTGCCGTTTCTATCGATCGACAATCGAAGAAGCTATGTGAACTCGCTGAATCTCTCAGATTTCGTAGAAACTTGTATGCGTCACCCCGACGCTGCTGGCCGAACATGGCTGATTTCCGATGGGCATGATCTTTCTACGCCGGAGTTGTTGCGAAGGTTGGCTCGAATAATGTCGCGGCGCGTTTCGCTCATCGCTTTTCCGTCTGGGTGGCTTCGCACCATTGGGCGGTTGCTCGGGAGGGCCGAGGAGATCTCACGCCTGACCAGCTCTCTGCGATTGGATATCGGCCCGGCAATAGACCGACTTGGTTGGCGTCCTTGTATCAGCGTGGACGAGGGTCTGGCTCAGACCGTGGCCGCTTACGAATCGGATAAATGATGATCGCGGAAGCGGCATCAATCATAGCCGCGGCATTTGTAGTTAGCGTCTGTGGCACCTGGATACTGCGGCGATGGGCCACACAACGCGGCCTAATTGATGTCCCAAATGCCCGCAGTTCGCATTCAATGCCGACCCCCCGCGGAGGTGGCGCTGCCATCCTTATGGCTTTTGTCCTTGCTGTGTTTGTTCTATTTCTTCGCGGTTGGATGCAAGGCCAAATTCTCATAGCGCTTATGGCCGGCGGCGGCGCTGTTGCGTTAGTAGGCTTTTTTGACGATTTGAAGGACATATCCGCTGCAGTGCGTTTCTCCGTGCACTTGGGAGCTGGAGCGCTCGCCGTGGCGTTAATCGGCGGCCTTTCGGAGCCAATCTTGGCAAGTTGGGGGCTGCATGGGAACTGGCTTGGTAATTTTTTAACAGTGACAATTATCGTCTCTGTTATCAACGTCTTTAATTTTATGGACGGGATCGACGGGCTTGCTGGAATTGAAGCGATTTTTGTGGCTAGCTCAGGTGCGATCCTAAACGCGTTTGCCGGTGGTGAATTTGGCATTACCGCAGCGATGTTATCGTTAGCTGCCGCAAGCGCGGGATTTCTGATTTGGAATTGGCCTCCGGCGTCAATTTTTTTGGGAGACATTGGAAGCGGATTCTTGGGCGTTACTCTCAGCATATTGGCGCTATCGGCTTCCAATTCAACCGGAATTCCACTCGAAGTATGGGGGATTCTGGCCGGCGTCTTTTTAGTCGACACGACCGTTACACTAGTTAGGCGGATGGCAAGAGGCGATCCTTGGCTGCAGCCCCATAGGTTGCACGGATACCAACATTTAGCTCGACGCCTAAAATCGCATAGTCGTGTGACCTTGATAGTTACGGTGATCAATTTTTTTTGGCTGCTGCCATGGGCTTGGTTTGCTGTTCTTAGCCCAGGACTGGCAAAGGTAGCGCTGGCAGCCTCTTTGGCGCCCTTGTTTGCTTGCGCGCTCCGGATAGGTGCGGGTCGACCAGAGGATTAGCGCGCCAACCGATAAAACGCCGCCATCGGGAGACGCCGCGCCCGCCTGCGGCAGCGCATGTGCATCGTGATCGCCAAGGAACTTTTCAGCTTGGGCTGCAGTCACGATGTTTATATTTCGCAAACTTACTGAGGGTGCGATGTCGGCGAATGGCTACAGTCAAATTTGTGTATTTTTTTCAGGCGTGATTGGCTTCGCAGAGTGGTTTCGAAGCACTCAAGGGTTTCCCTTACGCGATATCGAAAGCGTAAGCGCGGCGATTCTACCGCCTTCGCTTTGTCAACCAGAGTCCGGATTGCGCGTTCTTCACAAATGTAAGCGTAATCTTGCCGTCGCGGTGTTCTATTATTGATAACTTGGGTACACTGCGTAGGAGGGAGTGATTGTCGTCGCAGAAGCTGAATTAAAAAGTAAGTTACGCTTCAACGATGAAACGGCTAAGGGGGCTGCGTCAAGGAGGTTCGATTGGATCCCAAGTTGGTCCTGATTGGCGGAAATTTTGCACGTAAGACGGTGGAATTGCCGCGCCCCTTGAAACGCCTGATCTCGATTTGCACCGACTGTCTCATGATTCCTCTGGCGCTGTGGACTGCGATCAGTCTCAAAGCCGGTCGTCCGGTGTTTGATTGGAAAGAGTGGCCCGCCTTCGTTGCGGTCATCCTGGTCAGTCTCCCCATATTCATCCGCGCGGGTCTTTATCGAGCCGTTATCCGCTTTTTGGGGCACCAGGCCGTTTTTGCAGTTGCTCTGGCAATCGCGGTGAGTGCCATTATCTTGGGGATAGCGGGTGAAGTATCTAAGGTTGCATCGCTCGCACTGGAGCGTCGTGGCGATCTATTCCTGCGTCGCACTGTTGTATGTTGCCGGGTCGCGCTTTGTGGTCCGCTACTACCTGCTGCGGCGTTATATTCATGCCGACTGTTGCCCGTGTCGCGATCTACGGCGCAGGTGAAGCCGGCGCCCATCTTATCCAACCGTGCTGTTGACCACCCGTGCATTTCACCCGGTGCTGTTCATCGATGACAACAATAGCCTGCGCGGCCGTATGGTCAACGGCATAAAGGTCCATCCACCAGAACACCTGCCGATGCTGATCAAATCCCACGGCATCGATCGGATCTTGCTCGCCGTACCGTCGCTGACACGCCGCCGCAGGCACGAGATTCTGACCCAGCTCGAGACGTTGGGTGTCCATGTGCAGACCGTGCCCGACATCGAGCAGCTCGTGACCGGCAAAGCAAATCTGGCCGATCTCCGCGAAGTCGACATTGCTGACCTCTTAGGGCGAGATGCCGTACCTCCCAAGGCCGGCTTGTTCGATGCCTGTATCCGCGACCGGGTGGTTCTGGTCACGGGTGCTGGGGGTTCGATCGGATCGGAGCTATGCCGGCAGATCATCGGCTTGGGCCCTAAGCGCTTGATTCTGTTCGAGATGTCCGAACTTGCCCTGTACAATATCGAGCGCGAGTTGCGGGCGTTCGCAGAGAAACAGTTCCTTGCCACGTCGAGCTGGTCGGACTCATCGGCAACGCGCATTGCAAGAATCGTCTGCGGGATATTTTGCATGCCTATCGGGTGCAGACTGTGTATCACGCGGCGGCCTACAAGCACGTTCCCATCGTCGAACAAAATGTCATCGAGGGGATTAACAACAATGTCATTGCAACCTGGTATGCGGCGGAGGCCGCACACGAGGCTGAGGTCGAAACCTTCGTACTGGTGTCAACCGACAAGGCGGTCAACCCGACCAATGTCATGGGGGCGACAAAGCGCTTTGCCGAAATCGTTCTTCAAGGGCTGCAGCGGCGCGGCAGCAAGACGTTGTTCTGCATGGTGCGCTTCGGCAATGTCCTGGCCTCTTCCGGCTCCGTCGTGCCTTTGTTCAACGAACAAATCAAGGCCGGTGGTCCGGTAACCGTGACGCATCCGGAAGTAATCCGCTACTTCATGACCATTCCCGAGGCGGCGCAGCTCGTGATTCAGGCGGGCTCCATGGCGGAAGGCGGCGATGTGTTCGTGCTCGACATGGGCAAGCCGGTGCGGATCGGCGATCTCGCGCGGCGCATGATTCATCTGGCGGGTTTGACGGTGCGCGACGACCAGCACCCGGAAGGCGACATCGAGATTTCCTACACCGGCTTGCGTCCCGCGGAGAAGCTCTACGAGGAATTGCTCATTGGCAATAATGTTACCGGCACGGAGCATCCGATGATTCTTCGCGCCATCGAGCACTCCTTGCCGTGGGATCGGGTGCAGGAGCTGTTGAACGAGATCCTGGAAGCGATGGGCCGCTTGATTGCCAGCGCTCGCTGCAAATATTGAGCGATGTGGTGGCCGAATACACGCCCGCGCCGCAATCGCACGATCTGATGTGGGCTCGCCAGACGACCATGACGCACCGACGACCGGAAAGTGACCAGCCTCAAACCCCGACGAGTTGTTAGAATTACCGGGCCTTCCGATACCGCAAGGCCGAATTAACTCTTAGAACCAGTCGGGGTGAACATTTGGCGAACGGGGCGATCTTAGTCACCGGCGGCGCCGGCTACATTGGCAGTCACGTGGTTCGCCAATTGGGCGAGGCGGGCGAACAAGTCGTCGTCCTCGACAATCTCTGATCAAGGGCTTTCGCCAGGCCGTCACCGCGCGGCGATCTCATCGTCGGCGATGTCGGCGATTTCGCTTTGGTTTCGCGGCTGCTGGCGGAACACCAGGTCGACACGGTGATGCATTTCGCCGCGCACACCGTGGTGCCGGAGTCCGTGGCGCAGCCGCTCAAGTACTACGGCAACAATACCTGCTGCGACCCGCAGCCTGCTGCAGGCCTGCATCGAAAACCAGGTCAAGAACTTTGTGTTCTCCTCAACCGCTGCCGTGTACGGCATGCCGCAGGACGGCTACGCCAGCGAGGATTCGCCGACCCTCCCCATCAACGCCTACGGCACCTCCAAGCTCATGAGCGAGTGGATGCTGCGGGATGTCGCGGCGGTCAATCCGCTGCGCTATGTCGCGCTGCGCTATTTCAATGTGGCGGGCTCGCACCCGGGGGGCGATCGGCCAGGCCACGCCCGGCGCGACCTTGCTCACCAAAGTCGCCTGCGAGGCCATGGTGGGCAAGCGTCCGCATGTCTCGGTGTTCGGCAGCGACTACCCCACGCCCGACGGCACCGGCGTGCGCGACTATCTGCACATCGAGGATTTGGCGGCCGCGCACTTAAATGCGCTTGCAGTTACCTGCGAAGCGGCGGCAAATCGACCACGCTCAATGTGGGTTACGGCCACGGCTATTCGGTGCGCGAAGTGCTTGCGCATGGTCGAGAGCGTCGGCGGCAAAGCCTTGAATATTCGCGAGGAAGCGCGCCGCGCCGGCGATCCTGCCTACCTGGTGGCGCGTGCCGAGCGCATTCGCAGCCGAGCTGGGCTGGCAGCCGCGCTATGACGACCTCAAGGCCATCGTGTCCAGTGCCTTAGCCTGGGAAGCGCAAGTTGCTCAAGGATCCTTGGAGAACTGACTTTAACTCGACGCCCAGGCTCGCCTTTACTTGATCCCGCAAAACCGCTAGGCTTTCCGGCTCTTTTTCCAGTTAAATCAGAATATTACGCATGCGAATTACGATTTTCGGCTCAGGTTACGTGGGCCTCGTCATCGGGCGCATGCCTGGCCGATGCCGGCAATCATGTGCTCTGCGTCGATGTCGACGAGCGCAAGACCGCCATGCTCCAGCGGGCGAGGTGCCGATCCACGAGCCGGGCCTGGACGCGCTCGTCAAGCGCAACGCCGATGCGGGCCGCCTAAGCTTTACCACCAACGCCAAGGAGGGCGTCGACCATGGGCTGTTCCAGCTGATCGCCGTAGGCACGCCGCCGGATGAGGACGGCTCGGCGGATCTGCGCTATGTGCTGGCGGTGGCGCGCACCATCGGCGAGCACATGAGCGAGTACAAGGTGGTGGTCACCAAATCCACCGTTCCGGTGGGCACCGCGGACAAGGTGCGCGAGCGCGGTGCGAGAATCGCTTGAGACGCGCCGCGCGGCCATCGATTTCGACATGGTCTCGAACCCTGAATTCTTGAAGGAGGGCGCGGCCATCGCCGATTTCATGAAGCCGGATCGGGTGGTGATCGGCACCGACAGTGACCGCGCGACGGAACTGATGCGCTCCCTGTATGAGCCATTTACCCGCAATCGCGACCGCATGATCGTCATGGATGTGCGATCGGCGGAACTGACCAAGTACGCGGCCAATGCCATGCTGGCGACCAAAATCAGCTTCATGAACGAGTTGGCCAATCTCGCGGAGCGCTTCGGCGCCGACATCGAATCGGTGCGCGTCGGCTTAGGCTCCGATCCGCGCATCGGCTATGCCTTCATCTATCCTGGCGTGGGATACGGCGGATCCTGCTTCCCCAAGGACGTGCAGGCCCTGCAGCGCTCGGCAGCAAGAGGTGGGGTACGATGCCAGCATCCTAGCGGCGGTCGAAAGCGTCAATAACCGCCAGAAAGCAGGTCCTGTTCAACAAGATCAAGGCGCATTTCGGCGATTTGCGCGGCAAGACCATCGCGCTCTGGGGCTTGGCCTTCAAGCCGAATACCGACGATATGCGCGAGGCCGCCAGCCGCGTGCTGATGGAATCGCTGTGGACGGCGGGCGCCAAGGTGCGCGCCTACGATCCGGTGGCCATGCCGGAGTGCCGCCGGATTTACGGCGAGCGTCCTGATCTCATCCTGTGCAAAACCGGTCCCGAGGCCTTCGAGGGCGCCGACGCCCTGGCCATCGTCACTGAATGGCGGAGTTTCGCAGTCCGGATTTCGACGCACATCAATGCGCGCGCTGCGCTCGCCGGTCGATCTTCGACGGACGCAATCTCTACGATCCCGAGCAGATGGAGCAAGTCGGGCTTCAGCTATTATGCGATCGGCAGAGGCAAGCTTCACCAGTGACGTCGATCTTGACCCTTGATCCCGGTGATTCTCTCGGGCGGCGCCGGCACCCGGCTCTGGCCGCTGTCGCGAGAGATGTATCCCAAGCAGCTGCTGGCGCTCACCGGCAAGCACACCATGCTGCAGGATACGGCTGCTGCGCCTGGCGGCGATTCCCGGCGCCATCGCGCCCATCGTGGTGTGCAACGAAGCGCATCGCTTCACCGTGGCCGAACAGATGCGCGCCTTGGGAATGCCAACCGTCGGCGATTCTGCTCGAGCCCGTGGGCCGCAATACCGCGCCCGCCGTGGCGCTCGCGGCGCTCAAGGCCATCGAGATCGATGCAGAGGCCACGCTTGATCGTGGCGCCGGCGGATCATGTGATTCGCGATGTGCGCAAATTTCAGCAGGCCGCCGATGTTGCGGCTTCCTTGGCGCAAGAGGGCAAGCTCGTCACCTTCGGCATCGTCGCGCATGCGCCGGAAACCGGCTATGGCTACATCCGCCGCGGCGAGGGCGAAGGGCCTGCCTATCCGCGTGGCTCAATTCATCGAAAAGCCGCCGCTCGATGTGGCGCAGCAGTTCGTCGCCTCCGGCGATTATTACTGGAACAGCGGCATGTTCGTGTTCAAGGCGAGCCGCTATCTTTCGGAGCTCGCCGCCTTTGCGCCGGACATCCTCGAGGCCTGCCACGGCGGCGTACGAGGCCGCCAAGGCGGATTTGGATTTCGTGCGCATCGACAAGGCCGAATTCACAAGTGCCGCAGCGAGTCGATCGACTACGCCGTCATGGAGAAGACCAAGGATGCGCTGGTGCTGCCGCTGGATGTCGGGCTGGAGCGATGTCGGTTCCTGGTCCTCGCTGTTCGACGCGTTGCCGGCGGATGAAGAGGGCAATGTGCTGCAGGGCGATGTCATGGTGCACGACACGCACGACTGCTACGTGCATTCGACCAGCCGCTTGGTCGCCGCCGTCGGCATGGACGATCACATCATCGTCGAGACCAAGGATGCCGTTCTTGGTGGCGCCCAAGGAGCGCGTGCAGGACGTGAAGGAGCTGGTGGCCATGATCAAGAAATCCGGCCGCAGCGAGTCCGCCCTGCATCGCGAGGTGTTCCGGCCCTGGGGCAGCTACGACAGCATCGACAACGGCGAGCGCTTCCAGGTGAAGCGGCTTGTCGGTCAAGCCGGGCGGCGTGCTGTCGCTGCAAATGCATCATCATCGCGCCGAGCATTGGATCGTGGTGCAGGGCACGGCGCGCATCACCCGCAATGACGAGACGTTCCTGCTGTCGGAGAATGAATCGACCTACATCCCGGTGGGCGCCACGCATCGCATCGAGAATCCCGGCAAGGTGCCGCTGCACATCATCGAAGTGCAGTCCGGCTCCTATCTGGGCGAAGACGATATCGTGCGCTTCGAGGACAACTACGGCCGCAAAGGGACCAACACTTGAACGTCGATCACGCTGCTTCAAGGCCTATGATTTGCGCGGCCGGATCCCCGATGAACTGAATGACGATGTGGCCTACCGGGTGGCGCGCGGCTATGCGCAGTTCCTGCAGGCCTGAGCGCATCGTGGTGGGCCGCGACATTCGCTTAAGCAGCGCAGGACTTACCGATGCCGTGTGCCGCGGTTTGACCGACAGCGGCGTCGATGTGTACGACATCGGGGTGTGCGGCACGGAGGGCGTGTATTTTGCGACCTTCGACGGCGGCTACGACGGCGGCATCATGATCACCGCCAGCCACAATCCGCCCGACTACAACGGCATGAAGTTCGTGCGCGAGCAGTCCAAGCCGATCAGCGGCGATAACGGCTTGCAGGAGATTCGCGGCTTTGCCGAACGCGGCGAATTTCCGCCGCCCGAGCGCTCGGGCGTGCGCCAGCGGCATCGATACCACGCAGGCCTACGTCACGCATCTTGTTGTCCTATGTCGATGTATCGAAGCTCAAGCCGCTCAAGATCGTGGTGAACGCCGGCAACGGCGGCGCGGGGCTGATCATCGATGCGCTCGAGCCGCATCTGCCGTTCAAGTTCGTCAAGGTCCACCATGAACCGGACGGCCACTTTCCGAACGGCATCCCGAATCCCATGCTCGAGGAGAATCGCGCACCCACCGTCGCGGCCATCCGCGCGCACGGCGCGGATTTCGGCATCGCCTGGGACGGGGACTTCGACCGCTGCTTTTTCTTCGATGAGCAGGGCGGCTTTCATCGAGGGCTACTACATCGTGGGACTGCTGGCCTCGGTGCTGCTGCGCGGCCAGCCCGGCGGCAAGGTGGTGCACGATCCGCGCCTGACCTGGAACACCATCGAAATCGTCAAGTCCAGCGGCGGCGCGCCGGTGCTGTCGAAATCCGGCCATGCCTTCATCAAGCAGCGCATGCGCGAGGTCGACGGCGTATATGGCGGCGAGATGAGCGCGCACCACTATTTCCGGCGCTTCGCCTATTGCGACAGCGGCATGATCCCCTGGCTGCTCGTGGCGCAAATCCTGTCCGAAACCGGCGTAGCCCTGTCCGAGCTTGGTGGGCGAGCGCATCGGCTCGATTTCCGGTGAGCGGCGAGCTCAACTACCGGGTTCCCGATGCCAAGGCGGCCATCGCGGCCTTCGAGACAGCGCTATGCGCCGCAGGCCCTGCATCTGGATCGCACCGACGGGGTGTCCTTCGAGTTTCCGGATTGGCGCTTCAATCTGCGCACCTCGAACACCGAGCCCTTGATCCGCCTCAACGTCGAGGCGCGCGGTTCGGTGAAGCTCATGCAGGCGAAAACCGCAGAATTGCTGGACTGTGCTGAAATCGCAGGGCGCGGTCGCCGCGGATCACTGAATAAGCATAGTGTGCTACCGTCCCAAACTCAGCGTCGTGATTCCGGTCTACAACGAAGAGGCGGTGCTGCCGACGCTTGTTCGCGCGGCTGTATCCGGCGCTCGATGCGCTGCAAGATTCCCTACGAGATCGTGTTCGTCAACGACGGCAGCAAGGACCGTTCGGTCGCGCTGCTGCGCCAGCAATTCTCAGCGCGCCCGCAGGAGACGCGGGTGGTGCTGTTTCATGCCAACTTCGGCCAGCATTCGGCCGTCATGGCGGGCCTCGCCTATGCGCGCGGCGAGTATGTGGTCACGCTGGATGCGGATCTGCAGAATCCGCCGGAAGAGATCGGCAAGCTGGTCGCCAAGCTCGATCAAGGCTACGACTACGTCGGCACGATCCGCCAGCAGCGGCAGGACTCGCTGTGGCGGCGCAGCTTCTCCAAGGCCATCAACAAGATTCGCGAATGGATCACCCCGGTGCGCATCACCGACCAGGGCTGCATGATGCGCGGCTATGCGCGCTCGGTGGTCGACGGCGCTCAATCAGACCCGCGAAGTCAACACCTTCATTCCGGCGCTGGCGTCTTTGTACGCCATGAAGCCCATCGAGGTGCCCATCGCGCACGAGGAGCGATTCGCCGGGCGCTCGAAATATTCGATGTACAGTTTGATCCGCCTGAATTTCGATTTGATCACCGGCTTTTCCGTGGTGCCGCTGCAGCTGTTTTCCATGATCGGCATGCTGGTCGCGCTGCTCTCGGCGTTGCTGTTCGTGGTGCTGCTCGTGCGCCGCATCTTCGTCGGCTCCGAGGCCGAAGGCTTGTTCACCCTGTTCAGCGTCGTGTTTCTCTTCATCGGCGTGGCGCTTGTTCGGCATCGGCCTGCTGGGCGAGTACGTCGGGCGCATCTATGCGCAGGTGCGCGAGCGGCCGCGCTACATCGTGGAGGCGGTTCTGGAGGCAGAGCGATGATGCTGACCAGGCGATGCAGCGGATGGCGTGGCGCAGCTCGAGTCCGCAGGATGCCGCGTAGGTGACCAGGGCCATCGTGTTTGCCTACAGCGAGGTCGGCGTGCGCTGTGTGCGCGAGCTATTGGCGCAGGGGATCGAGATTCCGCTGCTGTTCAGTCACGCCGATGATCCCAATGAAAACCAGTGGTTCGGCAGCGTGCAGCAACTGGCGCAAGGTGCACGGCCTCAATGTCGTGACGCCGGACTCTCCCAACACGCCGCGAATGGATCGCGCAGGGCGCGGCGCTAAAGCCGGATTTTGTGTTTTCCTTCTACTACCGCTACATGCTGGACAAGGCCTGGCTTGAGACTGCCGCGCTTGGGAGCGCTCAACATGCACGGGTCGCTGTTGCCGAAGTACCGGGGCAGGGCCCCGGTGCACTGGGCCATCATTCACGGCGAGACGGCGACCGGCGCCAGCCTGCACTACATGGTGGAAAAGCCCGATGCCGGGCGCGCTGGTGGATCAGCAATCGGTGCCGATCCTGGAAAACGACACGGCGCTCGACGTGTCGCTCAAAGTCGCCGAGCCGCGGCCAAGACGGTGCTGCGGCGCAGCCTGCCGCGCTTGTCGCCGGCACCGCCAAGGCGCGGCCGCTCGAATCTTGCGAAGGGCTCCTACTTCGGCCGGCGCACCCCGGAGGACGGACGCATCGATTGGCGGCAGGGCGCGCGCCAGGTCCATGATCTGGTGCGCGCCGTGGCGCCGCCTTTTCCGGGCGCCTTTACCGAGGTAAACGGGTGTAGGCTTGAAGTCCTCGAGACGCGCCTGGATGACGCATCCGGTGAAATACGCCGCCCAGGCCCCTGTCTGTACGCCGCGGACGGCGAGTGGTACGCCGACTGCGTCGACGGCCGAGCGCCTTAAGATTTTGCAATTGGCGTAAATGGCGAGCCCGTGGCTGCAGAATACCGTGCCGCCGGCTCTGTCGCATCAGCCGCTAGCACTCAGCCGTGAACGACATCGTAGAGGTTCTATTTTGAAAAACGTTCTCATTCTTGGGGTCAATGGTTTCATCGGCCATCACCTGAGCAAGTACATCCTGGCCCATACCGATTGGCATATTTACGGCATGGACCTGCAATCCGAGCGCGTCGGCACGCTGCTCGGCAGACCCGCGGTTTCATTTCGTGGAAGGCGATATCACCATCAATCTGGAATGGGTGGAGTATCACGTGCGCAAGTGCGATGTGATCCTGCCGCTGGTGGCCATCGCGACGCCGGCGACCTATGTTCGCGAGCCGCTGCGGGTGTTCGAATTGGATTTCGAGGCCAACCTGCCCATCATTCGCCACTGCGTGAAGTACAAGAAGCGCGTGGTGTTTCCCTCGACCTCGGAGGTGTACGGCGCCAGCCGCGACAAGGAGTTCGATCCGGAGACCTCGGAGCTGGTGCTTAGGACCCATTCACAAGCAACGCTGGATTTACTCCTGCGTGAAGCAGCTCCTGGATCGCATCATCTGGGCCTATGGGCAGCAGGGCCTGCAATTCACGCTGTTTCGGCCCTTCAATTGGATCGGCTCCGGCCTCGACAGCATGGACGATCCGAAGGAAGGCAGTTCGCGGGTGCTCACGCAATTCTTGGGGCATATCGTGCGCGGCGAACCGATCAAACTGGTCGATGGCGGCACGCAAACCCGCGCGTTCACCTTCATCGACGACGCGGTCGAGTGCCTGACCACGATCATCGATAATCCGGACGGCATCGCCGACGGCAAGATCTACAACATCGGCAATCCGCACAATTTGTATTCCATTCGCAAGCTGGCGGAGATGATGCTGGAAATCGCCTTGTCGCGGCCCGAGTACGCGCCCACCGCGCGCAACACCAAGCTGGTCGACATTTCCGCCCTCGACTACTACGGCAAGGGCTATGCGGACATTCCGGCGCGGCTGCCGTCGATCAAGAACACCACGGCGGAACTGGGCTGGACGCCGAAGACCGACATGCGCGCGGCACTGAAGGCGATCTTCGATTCCTACGCTCACGCCTTGCCCTCGGCCTCGGCACTGTTGTCGCGCGATGCTTGATGAGCACGCACATCGGCCTGAAGGTCGATGTGGATACCCTGCGGGGCACGCGCGAAGGCGTGCCGCGGCTCATGGCGCTGTTCAAAAAGCTCGGCGTCGATGCCACGTTTTATTTTTCGGTGGGGCCGGATCACACCGGACGCGCCATGCGCCGCGTGTTTCGCAAAGGCTTTGCGCAAGAAAGTCGCCCGCACCTCGGTGCTCAAGCACTACGGCGTTGAAAACCCTGCTGTACGGGGTGCTGCTGCCGGGGCCCGATATCGGACGCAGCGCCGGCGCCGTCATGCGCAGCGTGCACGATGCAGGGCTTCGAAGTGGGGCTGCACACCTATGATCATGTGCGCTGGCAGGACTATGTCGCCAAGGCTTCGGCGGCCTGGACACGCATCGAGTTCGAGCGCGGCATGAAGGCCTTCGAGCGGGTGTTCGGCTTCTATCCGCAAATCGCACGCGGCCGCGGGCTGGCAGATCAACGCTCATGCGCTGGAACTCGAGCGCGAATACGGCTTGCGTTACGCCAGCGACACGCGCGGCGCGCACGCCGTTCTGGCCGATGCTGCGCGCAGGCGCAAGCTCCTGTCCGCAGTTGCCGACCACCCTGCCGACCTTCGATGA
Organism: uncultured Gammaproteobacteria bacterium; assembly: GCA_963787695.1. Taxonomy (GTDB): domain Bacteria; phylum Pseudomonadota; class Gammaproteobacteria; order Steroidobacterales; family Steroidobacteraceae; genus Bog-1198. The sequence continues at coordinate 216,416 of CAWBDX010000002.1, read as the reverse complement.
ACTCCTGGGCCGGGACGGCATCGACGAATCCACGTATCGCGGACGCGGTGTTTCGACTCTGTCGAGCAGGACGCGGGTGCAACGAGCTGCGAACCCATTGCAGGTGTTCACGCTGCACGCGGAGCTTGAGGGCATGCTGTTGCTGCACGCCTTCGAGTCGCTGCTCGCGAATGGCAGGATGCCGGCGCCACGATCACGCGCATGGCCGCGATTCACGAACTGGCGCTGCAAAGTCCGCTGCCCGATCAGGCCGTGATCATGGGCGAAGTGCCGGGACGCTCGGGACTGCTTGGCGATCCAACGCGGAGCCGGCGTGAATCTGAGCCTCGAGCCGATTCGCGAGCGCTGGGTATATGCGGGACTCGCCGCGCTGCTCATGCCTCATGTGGCTGGCGACCTTGGCGAGCCGGCCGCTGTTCAATCCCGACGAGGGACGCTACGCGGAAATTCCGCGCGAGATGCTTCAGCGGCGGCGATTGGGTCATTCCGCACTTGAACGGCTTGGCCTATATCGAGAAGCCGCCGCTGCAGTATTGGGCCACGGCCTTGAGCTATCGAGTGCTCGGCGTGAGCGAGTTCTCCGCTCGGCTGTATACCGCGCTCACGGCACTCGCGACCGTCGCTCTGTGTGGCTCTTGGCGCGCCGGCTCTGGGGCGCTGGAGGCGGGCTGGCGCGCGGCGGCGGTGCTGTCCGGCATGTTCATGTTTGTGGTCTTGGGCCAGCTCCTGACGCTGGACATGAGCCTGACGTTTTACATGACGCTTGAGTCTGGTCGGGTTTTCTGCTGGCGCAGCACGCGGCGACGCCCTCGGCCTCCGCTCACGCACGCGCGCATGGATGCTGCTGGCGTGGGCTGGCTGCCGCGCTTGGGCGTGCTCACCAAGGGACTGGTCGCCGCGGCCATACCGGCGGCCGTGCTGATCCTGTACAGCCTGTCACTCGCGTGATTTCTCGCCCTGGCGCAGGCTGCACCTGGCAGTGGGGCCTGCCGCTGTTTCTGGTCATCGACCGTGCCCTGGCACTGGCTCGCAGCGCAGCGGCTCGCCAGACTTTCTGCAGTTTTTTTTCGTCCATGAGCATTTGGCGCGCTATCTTGACGCCCAGTCGCCGATCGCCAGGAGCCCTGGTGGTTCTTCGGCGCCGTGTTCCTGGCGGGCACCGTGCCCTGGACGCTGCCGGCGCTGCGGGTGGTGGCCGGGGGCTGGCGGCAGCGCGGCGCAGGCCCCGGCAAGATTCAATCCGGCGTTGTTTCTGTGGATCTGGGTGGTGTTTATCGGCGTGTTTTTCTCGCTCTCCGATTCGAAGCTCATGCCCTATATCTTGCCGGCGATGCCGGCGCTGGCGCTTCTGATCGCGGTGCTACCGCCGGGCACGCTCGAAGCGGGATTTTCTGCATCACGGCGGCGGCTGACCGCGATCGCCGGTGCGGCCCTGGCGCTGTGCCGAGCTTTCATTGGCCGCGCCTTGATCGCCTCTTCGGACCGCAGCGCCTATTTTCTGCCGCTGGCAAAGCCGGTGCGACGAGATCGCGGCTGTTGCTGATGGTCACCGGGCGCCTTCGTGCTGGTGCAGCGCTCGCGCGATGCGACGCGCGATGCGACGCGCGCAGCCGTATTCCTTGGCGTGCGGCTGGTGCCTGGCGTGGCTGCTCGCTGGTGCGCGCCGCGGCCTTGGTCGCGCCGATCTACTCAGGCATCGACCTGGCCGCGGCATTGCCCGCGGCCGGAGCGATGCGCCGCTGTACAGCGTGGGCACCTACGATCAATCCCTGACCTTTTATTTGCGGCGAACCGTCACGCTGGTCGGGTATCGTGGCGAACTGGACTATGGATTGCGCAAGGCGCCCGATCGCGGAGATCGCGGATCTGGACGAATTTATTGCCGCTTGGACGTCGCAGTCCGAGCCTTCGCGGTGATGGACAAGAGCACATTCAATAACTTTCAAGGAGCGCGGCGTGCCCATGCGTAAGCTCGGTCAAAACGTGCAACGCGTGCTGGTGGCGCGCCAATGAGCTGGATGACCTGGGTGTTGATCCTGACGGGCGTGGGCTTGAACGCCGCGGCGCAGCTGCTGCTGAAAGTGGCCACCCGGCCGCTGGCGCACTTCACCGTATTCAATGCCGATACCTTGAACAGCAGCATCGTGATTCTGTTCAAGAGCCTGCCGTTTTGGGCCGGCATGCTGTGCTATGCCGCCAGCGTCTGCGTGTGGCTGGCGGCGCTGTCCAAGGCGCCGGTGAGCACCGCCTATCCCATGCTGTCCTTGGGCTATGTGGTGGTGGCCGCCGTATCGGTGGCTGTGGCTGGGCGAGAGCATGACGCCGGCCAAGGTGCTGGGAATTGCACTCATTTGCGCCGGCGTGGTGCTGGTGTCGAGGAGCTCGGTATGAAACCGTTTCTACTTTTGAACCCTTCTACGCGCGTCCCGTCCATCGATGCAGAGAGCATCGCGGCGGTGGCCGACGTGTTGCGTTCGGGACAATTGGCCAGCGGCCCCAAGGTCGCTGGCTTTCGAAGCAGCGATCTCGCCGCCTATCTCGGCGGCAGCCGGCATGTGCGGGTCATGACTTCCGCCACCGCGGGACTGGAAATGGCGCTCGAGGTCGGCCGGCATCGGGCCGGGCGATGAAGTCATCGTTCCCGGCCATGAGTTTCGCCGCGAGCGCCAATGTGGTTGCGCGCCTGCGCGCCAAACCGGTGTTCGTCGACATCGATCTGTATACGCGCAACATCGATCTTGATCAGGTCCCGGCCGCCATCACCCCGAAGACGCGCGCCATCATGCCGGTGCATTTCGCCGGACTGCCGGTGGATATGGATGGCCTGTACGGACTGGCGGCGCGAACATGGGTTGCGCGTGGTGGAAGACGCGGCGCATGCCATCGGCTCGCAAGTACAAGGACAAGCCCATCGGCAGCTTCGGCGATCTGGTGGTGTTCAGCTTTCATCCGAACAAGAACATGACCACCATCGAGGGCGGCGCCATCAGCACCGGCGATTCTAAGCGCAGCGGAACTCTTCGAGCAGTATCGCTTTCATGGCATCAAGCGCAATGCCGCCGGCGAAGTCGATGTGATGTTCCCCGGCGCCAAAAGCAATCTCACCGATGTGGCGGCGCAAGTCGGCATCGATCAACTGCGGCGCTTGGACGGATTCAACGCGCGCCGCCTGGCGCTGGCCAGCCGGTATTTCGAGGAGTTCGGGGACTTCGCACAGGTGGTACTGCCGGCGCGCGGCGATTCGGGCCATAGCTGGCACATGTTCCAGGTGCTGATCGATTTCGCGGCGCGCGGCATGACCCGGCCGGGTTTCAGAAGGCCATGGCCGATCGCGGTATCGGCATCGGCGTGCACTATCCCAGTATTCCCAGCCTGAAATTTTATCGCAAGCCAAGGCTATCGCGACGAGGACACGCCGGTAGCTGCGCGAGTCGGTCGCGAAACTGTCACATTGCCGCTGTTCCCCGCCATGAGCGACGAGGATGTGGTGCGCGTGGTGAGCGAGATCAAGGCGCTGCTGGCGTGAACTGCAGGCGCGTCCGCACTGTAGACGCAAAAGGCAGCTGCCAATAGCGTCGCTTGCGAGCAAATTTGGGTTGGCGCAGACTGCCTCCCCCAAAAGTAAATTTCACCTGCAAAGGAATCCTTATCATGAAGCGTTTAATGATTCTTGCGGTGGGCAGTGCGGTGTTGGCGGCGCCCTTGTACGCGGCACTTTCGAACGGCGCTCAAGCCCCGCTATTCACCACTCAGGCGACGCTGGCGGGCAAGCCGTTCACCTTCTCGTTGGCGGACGCGCTGAAGAAAGGCCCCGTGGTGCTGTATTTCTATCCGGCGGCATTCACCCCAGGGTGCACGGTTGAGGCGCACAACTTCGCCGAAGCCACCGATAAATTCAAGGCACTGGGGGCCACGGTGATCGGGGTATCGCACGACAACATCGATACTTTGAATAAGTTCTCCGTGAGCGAGTGCCGCAATAAATTTGCGGTTGCTGCCGATGCCGATCAGAAAATCACCAAGGAATACGACGCGGTACTGGCGGCCAAGCCCGAGTACGCCAATCGCACCTCGTACGTGATCGCACCCAACGGCAAGATCATTCTCGAGTACACGGCGATGAATCCCGACAAGCATGTCGAGAACACCATGGCCGCCGTTGAGCAATGGAAGGCGAGCAACAAGTAACAACGACGCTAGGGGTTAGCTAGGGTACCGGGCCGGCGGAAGTCGGCCCGGTTGAACTCGGGATTCTGCTCTTCAATCTGGCCCCGTACGTTGCGCTGTGCCTAATGGGCCCGCAGCGGTAAACACTCGCCATCAAGCCCGCTTGCGCAAGCCAATCGGCTCTAATTCTGCAGATTTGGACCGTGCAAATTACGCTCAGGTATGGTAGGTTACATGTAACCATTTGGGGCGACTATGTCTGGAACCGCACCAAGCTCTCGAGAGAAAGTCCGCGCGCATCGTGCCCGACTACGCGCTCAGGGATTACGTCCCGTGCAGATCTGGGTACCCGACGTACGCGCGCCGGCATTTATTGCCGCGGCGCGCAGGCAAGCCAAGGCAGTGGCAGCGAGTAGGTCTGAGAAAGCGGATCAAGTGTTCATTGACGCCGTGTCAGACGTCTTTGCGGAATGAGGCGCGGCGAAATCTGGACAGTGTCGGGCGGTGCCGATTACGCTGGAAAACCGCGGCCCGTAGTGATTGTGCAGGAGGATAGGTTTGACGCGACGAATTCGGTCACTGTATGCGCTTTCACGACCAATCCGATCGATGCGCCGTTGTTTCGGCTCGAGGTGACGCCCAGCGAAGGCAATGGACTCAGGCGCGATTCGCGCCTGATGGTCGATAAAATCACCACGCTGCCCAGAAGTCGATTGGGTGACCGCGTCGGGCGACTCGATGTGGAAGACCTCGTACGCCTGAATCGCGCCATGACCGTTTTTCTCGGACTGGCGAGTTAGCGAAACTCCTCTAGCATCGTGCCTCCGGAACGTCCGGTCAGCAGCGGCCACAAGCGCAATGCGCGGGTCATAAGGCTACAGCTTTTTGTACTTGAAACCGGTTGCTTTCGTCATCTCTTCCGCGGACACCTGTTTGATAGTTTGCGAGAACGTCCAATGGTGACCATCGAGATCGACGGCGATGTAGCTGCGTTCGCCATAGAATTCATCGGCAAGCTCCTTCGCGATGGTCGCGCCTGCCCGCCGCGCCTTGGCGCAATGCTCATCAATGCCGCTGTCGATGCGCACGATTATGCGCTGAGTGTTCTTGCCACTTAACGACGCCGGACTCTTGGTCCAATCCGCCCATTCGTGGCCGATCATCACGACACCGTCGCCATGTTTCATCTCGGCGTGTACGATGTTGTCGTTGGCATCGGTCAATACCTCGCTGACCTCGAAGCCAAACGCTTTTTGCAGCCAGTCGAGTGCGGCGCGATTGTCTTTGTAGATGATTGCGGAAACGAAAGCGGGGCGGGGCGCTGTGGCGGCCATGGTGGGCTCCCATTTAGTTGCTAAAGTACGTAAATGTTAACACAAACGAATACTATTTTCACGCGCAGTGCAGGCGCGCCTCGGCCACCCTTAAATGTCCAAAAATCCGGAGTACGTCATGACTGACACCATCACCTTCTATCACAACCCCCAGTCCCGCGGCCGCATCGCCCATTGGATGCTGGAAGAGTCGGGCGCCCCCTATGAAATCAGGGTCGTGGACTTCGGCAAGATGCAGCATAAGGCGAAGGACTTCTTGGCCATTAATCCAATGGGAAAAATTCCCGCCATCGTGCATCGGGGCACGGTCGTTACCGAATCCGCCGCCATCTGCGCCTACCTGGCGGACGCGTTTCCCGCGGCCGGCTTGGCCCCGGCGCTCGAGGATCCGAAACGCGGAACCTATCTTCGCTGGCTGTTTTTCGGTGCCGGATGCGTGGAGCCCGCCATCATCGATCATATGTTTTCCCGCCCTGCGCCGAGCCGGCCCGCTGCGTTGGGGTATGGAAACTACCCCGATACCGTGAACACGTTGGAACAAGCCATCACTCCCGGACCGTTTGTCTTAGGGAGTACCTTCAGCGCAGCCGACGTTTACTTGGGCTCTGCCATCGGCTGGGGTCTGATGATGAAGGCATTGGAGCCGCGTCCGGCGTTCGGCGCATACCTAGGGCGCTTGAGTGCACGGCCGGCGTACCAGCGCTTCACGGCGCAGAACGAGGAACTGGAGAAGAAAAATAAGGCTCCTACGCAAGAGGGTTGACGACGCGGATTCCGACAATCACTTGCCCGTCATTGAGATCTTCTGTGTACAGTGTCGCGGCATCCGATCGTTCGGCTGCCGCGATGATCATTCCATCCCAAAACGAGATTTTCGCGATCTCAGCGATTTCCGAAGCGCGCAGTACCGTATCAACGCCCGTGGGCACCGTGACCCATGGAGAGTAAGTTCGAATAACCTCACGTGCGGCAGCAACTCCAACCGCGGCCTTCCACTTCCCGGTCGCGACTGCGAAGAATTCCTGCAGCACCTGGACTGACATGCGGCCGGTATGAGCTTCCCATAGCTGTTCAAGCGCTTGGGATGCTCGTTGCCATCGCATCCCCGCATCTCTGTCGTGAGCGTAGATCAGGATATTGGTGTCAACGAATACGATGTCGTTCGTGAATGGCATCGCGATCAACCATCTTTGCGCCCCCAAGAGAAAGCCCTGTTGCCATCAATGCGCGGGCGCGCCGCATCGCCGCGTCGTACTCGTGCTCACTCGCCACAAGTTGCCGCAGTTCACCAGCCAACAATGCGCTAACGCTGCAACCACGCTTTGCTGCCACGCCTCGAGCCCGCTTGAGGAGATCTCGGTCAATGGCTACAGTGATATTGTGCTTGCGTGCGGCCGCCATGGCTCATGGCTCCCTAGTAATTACACGTAAATTACGTGAATAGTGCAGAATTGTCAATAGTTACCGAGGTTTAAACGGGCGAAACCTTACGTCGGCTCAAACTTCAGCGCCACCCCGTTCATGCAGTAGCGCTCGCCGCTGGGCCGCGGACCGTCGGGAAACACATGCCCTAAATGGCCACCGCAGCGCGCGCAATGTACTTCGGTGCGCGGCATGCCGAGACTGCGATCCGTGGTAGTGCCCACGGCTTTGGGCAACGGGGCGAAAAAACTCGGCCAGCCGGTACCGCTGTCGAACTTGGTCGATGATTCGAACAGCGGCAGTCCACACGCGGCGCAGGCGTACATGCCGGCGCGATGTTCCTTGTTGAGCGGACTGCTGCCGGCGCGTTCGGTGCCGTGCTTGCGCATGACATGGAAGGTGTCGGCGGGCAACTCCTTCTTCCACTCCGCCTCGGAGCGTTTGATCGGCGAATCTGCGGCGTCGCTCATCGTACCCTCCTTATGAAGCCATTTTAAGCTATTCGTGCGCGCGCGGCATGAGCAGCTTGGCGATCAGCGAGGTCCAGCCGCTTTGATGCGAGGCTCCCACGCCGCGGCCGATGTCGCCGTGAAAGTACTCATAGAAGGGAATGCAGTCGCGGTAGTTCGGATCCTTCTGCAGCTGCGGCTGGTGACGCAACACCGGCCGCTCGCCGGCGGCATCCTTCAAGAAGATGCGTGCTAGACGGTGCGACAGCTCAGTGGCAACCTCATCGATGGTCATGAATTTCCCGGAACCGGTCGGGCATTCCACCTTGAAGTCGTTGCCGTAGTAGTGATGAAACTTCTGCAGCGACTCGATGATGAGGAAGTTCATGGGAAACCAGATGGGGCCGCGCCAATTGGAGTTGCCGCCGAACTGGCGCGTGTCGGACTCGCCCGGCGTGTAATGCACCGACTGATCGATATTGCCCAGCTTGAATTCATAGGGTCGCTCGAGATGCACCCGCGACAGTGCCCGCACCCCGTAGTCGGACAGAAATTCCGATTCATCCAGCATGCGGGCCAGCAACTTTTTCATGCGATGGCCGCGCAGCAGCGACAGCAGCCGCCGCTCGCCGCGGCCCGGCTCCTGCCAATGCGACACCAGGCTGGCAAGATCGGGGCGGTGGCTCAAGAACCATTCCAGCCGGCGCCGGAATCCCGGCAGTTTGGCGAGCAGTTCCGGTTCCAGGGTCTCCACCGCCAGCAGCGGGATCAGCCCCACGATGGAGCGGATGCGCAGGCGCACACGCTGCTCGTCGGGCAGACATAGAACATCATAAAAGAATTTATCGTCGTCGTCCCACAGGCCGCGATTCTTGAACATCGAGCTCATCGCTTCGGCGATGCTCAGGAAATGCTCGAAGAATTTGCTGGCGATGTCCTCGTACACATGATTGTGCTCGGCCAGCTCCAGCGCGATGCGCATGAGATTCAGCGCATACATGGCCATCCAGCTGGTGCCGTCCGACTGATTGATGTATCCGCCGGTGGGTAGCTGCGCGCTGCGATCGAAAACGCCGATATTGTCCAATCCTAAGAATCCGCCCTGAAAGATGTTCTTGCCGAAGTTGTCCTTGCGGTTCACCCACCAGGTGAAATTCAGCATGAGCTTGTGGAATACGCGCTCGAGAAATTCCAGGTCGCCCTTGCCGGCATTTTGTTTGCGGTCGATCTGATACACGCGCCATGCGGCCCACGCATGCACCGGCGGATTCACATCACTGAACGCCCATTCGTACGCGGGAATCTGCCCGTTCGGGTGCATGTACCACTCGCGGGTGAGCAGCACCAATTGATGTTTGGCGAACTCCGCATCGATGAGCGCGAACGGGATGCAGTGAAAGGCCAGGTCCCAGGAGGCGTACCAGGGGTACTCCCACTTGTCGGGCATCGACAGGATGTCGGCGTTGTTGAGGTTGCGCCAGTCTTGATTGCGGCCGTGGAGGCGCGACTCCGGCGGCAGCGGCTCACCCGGATCGCCTTTCAGCCAGCGCGTGACGTCAAAACAATAAAATTGCTTGCTCCAAATGAGTCCGGCGAACGCCTGACGCTGCACGATGCGTTCATCCGCCGAGCTCATGCCATGCTGCAGATCCGCATAGTACTCATCGGCCTCGCTGCGCCGCAGCTCCAACGTGCCATCGAAATCCTTGAAGGGGCCGCGGGTCAAGCGGCGGGACAGCCGCAGCCGAAACTCGCGCTTGCCGGCGCCAGGGATGAGCGCCTGATACCACACGCCGGCCTTGGTGCCGGTGTTGCCAGGGTTCACGCAGTCGCGTCGGCCTCTGATGATGCGCTCGTGGAATCCATCCTTGAAGTAGCCGGCGGCGCCGTAGTTCCACAGCTTTTGGGAGTTGGTTTCGTTTTCGGTGTACAGCACCTCGGCGTTGCCGTCGAAGTACAGGCGACACGCACATAATGCGTCGGCGGGCTCGATGGCAATCGCCTTGTCCTCCGCCGCGCGTAAATTGGGCTTCATCGCGCCCGGCTCCCAGCTCCAGGTGTTGCGCAACACCAGCTGCGGAATCAGGTGCAGCGCCGCCGTCGGACCTCGGTTCCACACCGTGATCTTCATTAGAATATCGCCGGGCTCGGCCTGCGCGTATTCGACGAACACATCGAAATAGCGGTTATCCGCGAATATGCCGGTGTCCAACAGCTCGTATTCCGGCACGTCGGTGCCGCGGCGCGCATTCTCTGCAACCAGATCGGCGTAGGGAAACGCGCGATGCGGATACTTGTAGAGCATCTTCAAGTACGAATGGGTCGGGGTGGCATCCAAATAGAAGTAGTGCTCTTTCACGTCCTCGCCATGATTCCCTTCGGCATTGGTGAGACCGAACAGGCGCTCCTTCAAGATCGGATCGCAGCCGTTCCACAGGCCTAAGGACAGACACACCAATTGCTCGGCGTCGGAAATGCCGGCGATGCCGTCCTCGCCCCATCGATAGGCGCGGCTGCGCGCATGCTCGTGGGGAAAGTATTCCCAGGCCGTGCCGCCCGGGCTGTAGTCCTCGCGCACGGTGCCCCACTGGCGCTCGCTCACGTACGGTCCCCAATGATGCCAACCGTTGGGTCCCGGCACATTGGTGCGCAGGCGCTCTCGCTCTATGGTCATTTCAATCCTTAATTCTTAAGTTGCGAGATCTTGCGCTCAAGAAACACCCAAGCCCGAAGTATTTCAGCGACGCTCCAGGCCTGCGCCAAACAGCCGCGGGCGCTGTGCGGCGCATCACCATCGAATATCTCGCTTACCGTGCCGATGCAGTCGCTGTCCAGGTGTTCCGCCATGGGCGAAAGGTACGACTGCGCCAGACGCGCATCGCCATGGACGCGATAGTGTGCCAGGGCAAAGGGTCCCAGCAGCCAGGCCCACGTCGTGCCCATGTGGTACGCCGCGTCGCGCTGCCACGCATCTCCTTCGTAACGGCCGATATAACCCGATTCTTTAGGGCTCAGCGTGCGCAATCCGTAGCTGGTCAGAAGCTCCTGCGCACAGGTGTCGACCACGGCGCGCATCTGTTCGGGAGCCAAAACGCAGTAGGGCAGCGAGACTGCGAGAATCTGGTTGGGACGAACTCGCGCATCGTTCTTCGCTAAGTCCGGGGTATCGATCACATCGTACAAACAGCCGCGCTCCTCGTTCCAGAAGCGGCCAAAATGCGCGCTGGCGAGCTTAAGCTGTGCTTGGCAGAAGCGCTTCTCGCTTGGCATGCGCAGCCGTCCAGCAAGGCGTACCCCAACGTCGAGCGCGTTCAGCCACAGCGCATTGATCTCCACCGGTTTGCCAATGCGCGGGGTGAATACGCGATCGCCATGCTTGGCATCCATCCAGGTCAATTGGCTGCCGGCTTCGCCCGCGTGTAGCAAGCCATCGCTGGCATCCACTTTGATTCCGAATCGGGTGCCGTCCGCATGCGCGTGCAGGATGCCCATCAGCGTCGGGAACAATTCGCGCCCAAGATTTAAATCCCGGCTGGCCCGCAAGTAGTCATCGAGCGCGTGGAACATCCACAGCGTCGCGTCCGCCGTGTTGTACTCCGGCGCCTCGTCACCGTCGGCAAAGCGGTTCGGCAGCATGCCGCGATCGACGAAGGAGGCATAAGTACGAAGGATACCGGCTGCGATGTCGAATCGTCGCAGCAGCGTCGCCAACCCGGGCAGTGAAATCATGGTGTCGCGGCCCCAGTCGGCAAACCAGGGGTAACCGGCGATGATGCTCCACGCATTCGCGCCCGCGCCGAAGGTGTCAGCAGCACCCGTGGCGCCGCCGGCCGACCGGCGCACGATGAACTGATCGGAAGCGCGCGCCAGGGTGCGAATCCACTCGGGCGCGCTTTTAGGCAGCGCGGTCGTCAATTGTTGCAACCGGGCTTGGCGAGCGGCCAAGACTTCAGCACCGGCCGTCGGACGCCGCGGATTCCGCCGTGGCAATCAAGTATTCCGACGCCCCCAAATTAAGCTCAGTGCTGAAAACGCCGGGCGTCAACAAATCTTCCGTGGCATCGAGGCCCCGCGAAGCCTCCTCGCGATGCCAGAAGTTCCAATACCAGGTGGGCGCCGGCGCGAACTGCCCGCGGCTCATGATGAGTCGGTAGGGTCGAGCGCCATCATGCGCCTGAATGGAGCAGTGCCCGACATCCGATTCGATGCGCAGCGGCTGCGCGCCGCGCGCCTGGCTGTGATAGTCCCGATAAGTGACGAAGGGCTTGAGCGACACCAGCATCGGCGCGCCGCCCCGGATCAATTCCAGGCGCAGGTAGCTGGTGTTGGCGCCCTGTGCCATGAAGATCTGTTGTTCCAGCAGGGCATCCGCGATGGCATAGCGCCAGGTGGGAATGCCCAGAATCATCGCAAAGGACTCCAGATGCACGAAGCCCTGAGGATCGACCGTGCCGCCTGAGAATTCGTTGGCGGACAATTCGGTGACGATTCCGCGGTATGTAACGCTTACATCGATCTTGGCCACGAGCAGGGTGCGCGCAACGGGGGGCGACAGACTGGCCATGAGAAATCCGTGATAGCGGCGGGTGTTGGCCAGCGCCACCGTACCGCAGGCGTAGCCGCCGAGACCGTTGGTCACCAGCCATTCGTAGCTCGCGGCCTGGTTCCAATTGCCGCAGATTTGCCGGCCGAGCGTCAGGGGCGTGACCTATTGGGGAGTTGATTCGGCATGATTTTTGTGCAGTTCACGCATCGATTTGAAGGCGATTAGAGTCCACAGAGCTGCCGGGCGCACCGCAGATCTTGCCCGCACCTCCGCGAAAAAGTGGTCACACCGGGTCCTAGGAATCGCGGTATAAGCGCCATTTTGAGCTGCCGCGTGCGTCGCCGTTCGGTCAGCTGCCAGGTGCGCTACGCGCGTTTCAGCTCTAACGTATGCGTGGAGCCTCATTAGCGGCCAATCGGCGCGACGACTCGTTTGGGCGCGGTCGCCACGGCCGCCAGTAGATCCGGAACGAGCGCGACGAGGTCGGCAAGCCGATTCGTCTTTGCGCGCAACAAAATTACGGCTATCTCGAATTTTGGCAGATGTTGCTGGAAGGGTAGTTCTGCGACCGTACGCACATCCAACGTGCCGAGGCTGAGTGCCAGACGGCGATCAACGCACTCGTCGAGCAGAATTTTCAAGCGGCATCAGTGACCGCTAGTGTGGCCGCGCGCTCCAAAAAGGCGACCACCTGCGACCGAGACACAGATGGAAATCCTAAAAGAAATTGATCGATTGAGTCGCCGGCCTCCAGATACTCGAGTAAGGTCTGAACGGGCACACGAGTACCTGGGAATACCGGAGCCCCACTCATCACATCTGGAGAGGCGCTGACTACAGGTTGACTCATGGGTGATACGATAAACTAGTGCGCTGTTCGTGTCCAAAGTGAACTCGCTTCATAGTAAACAACAAAACGGCTAATGCCTTGTGAGCATGAGCACCGTGATTGCGGTTATGTAATTCGACGTGGTACCAAACGAGCCCGAACGCCGGCGCTTTCCCTGTAGAATAGCCGTTTGAATCAAACGGTGTTCGATGGCGCAAGAACCTCAAGATAAATCCGCACTGATCTGCGGCTCGGTAGCCTACGACACGATTCTGCTATTTCCCGACCGCTTCAAGTCGCACATCCTTCCCGACAAGATTCACATTCTCAATGTGTCGTTCCTGGTGCCGGAAATGCGCCGCGAATTCGGCGGCTGTGCCGCGAACATCGCCTATGGTTTGAAATTACTCGGCGATAAAGGCATCGCCATGGCCACCGCCGGTCATGATTTTGCGCCGTACAAAGAGCGCATGCTGGCGCAGGGAATCTCAGTTGAGCACATCAAGGTGGTCGAGGGCACATTCACAGCGCAGGCCTTCATCACCACCGACCTCGATGATAATCAGATCACCGCCTTTCATCCCGGCGCCATGCAGCACGCCCACCTGAACAAGGTGGCCGATGCCGGCTCCGACGTTGCCTTAGGTATCGTGGCGCCGGATGGCCGCCAGGCCATGATCGAACATGCGGCGCAGTTTGCCGCCGCCAACATTCCCTTCATCTTCGACCCCGGCCAGGGGATGCCCATGTTCGGCGACGATGAGCTGCGGCGCTTCATCGCCCAGGCACGCTGGGTGACTTTGAATGATTACGAGTGGGAACTGCTGCAGCAGAAAACCGGTCTGTCCATCCCTGAGATCACGGCCCAGGTGGAGGCCTTGGTGGTCACCCAGGGCGCCGACGGGTCGGTCATTTACGCCAATGGCCGTAAATTAAGGATTCCCTGCGCCAAACCTCGCGCGGTTGTGGATCCCACGGGTTGCGGAGATGCCTACCGCGCTGGTCTAATTCACGGGTTGCTGCAAGGCCTGGACTGGGAAGGCATCGGCAGGACGGCCTCCCTCATGGGGGCCATCAAAATCGAGTCGCGCGGGCCGCAGAACCACGCTTTCACCGCGGCCGAATTCGAGCGGCGATATCGGGATAATTTCGGCTAATTCTTTAAGGAATTTCACATGAGTAGAGAGCTTTTCCTTCACCTCGGAATCGGTTTCCGAAGGCCACCCCGACAAGGTCGCCGACCAGATTTCGGATGCCGTGCTGGACGCCATTCTGGCAGCGGATCCGCGCGGGCGGGTGGCCTGCGAGACCCTGGTCAAGACCGGCGTGGTGATCGTCGCCGGCGAGGTTACCACCAGCGCCTGGGTGGATGTGGAAGCCCTGGTTCGCAAGACCGTGCTGGATATCGGCTACGACACCTCGGACATGGGCTTCGACGGTGCCAGCTGCGGGGTGCTCAATATCATCGGCAAGCAGTCGCCGGACATTGCGCAAGGCGTTGACCGCAAGGACGAGCGCAAGCAGGGCGCCGGGGATCAGGGCCTGATGTTCGGCTATGCCACCAACGAAACCGATGTGCTCATGCCGGCGCCCATCACGCTGGCGCATCGGCTGGTGAAGCGCCAGGCGCAGGTGCGCAAGAACGGCAAGCTGCCATGGCTTCGGCCGGACGCCAAGAGCCAGGTCACGTTGCGCTATGAAAACGATGTGCCGGTGGGCCTCGAGGCCGTGGTGCTCTCGACGCAGCATTCGGACGACATCAGCACCAAGCAATTGCGCGAAGCCGTCATGGAAGAAATCTTGAAACCGGTGCTGCCGGCCAAATGGATCGACAAGCGCACCAAGTACCACATCAATCCCACCGGACGCTTCGTGATCGGCGGACCGGTGGGCGACTGCGGTCTCACCGGGCGCAAAATCATCGTCGATACCTATGGCGGATTCGCGCGCCATGGCGGCGGCGCCTTCTCCGGCAAGGACCCCTCCAAGGTCGATCGCTCGGCAGCCTATGCCGCGCGCTACGTGGCCAAGAACATCGTGGCCGCGGGTCTTGGCACGAGCGCTGCGAAGTGCAGGTCTCCTATGCCATCGGCGTGGCCGAGCCCACCTCCATCATGGTCGAGACTTTCGGCACCGGAAAATTATCCGATGCGCGTCTGACGCAGTTGGTGCGCGCGCATTTCGATCTCACGCCGTTTGGTTTGCGCGAGATGCTGGATCTGGCGCGGCCCATTTATCAAAAGACCGCCTCTTACGGCCATTTCGGCCGCAAGGAAGACGAGTTCAGCTGGGAGCGCACCGACAAGGCCGAGATGCTCGCCGCCGAATGCAAAGCCACGCGCGCGCCTAAGCCGCTGAAGGAGTTTATTTCATGAACGCAGCAATCAAGCCGCAATCGGATTTCTTGGTCAAGGATCTGGCGCTTGCAGGACTGGGGCCGCAAGGAAATCAAAATCGCCGAAACCGAAATGCCGGGTCTCATGGCGATTCGCAACGAGTTCGCGGCCGAGCAGCCGCTGCGCGGCGCGCGCATTACGGGCTCCTTGCACATGACCATTCAAACGGCGGTGCTGATCGAAACCTTGAACGCGCTGGGCGCGCAGGTGCGCTGGGCCTCCTGCAATATTTACTCGACCCAGGATCACGCGGCCGCGGCCATCGCCGCCGGCGGCACGCCGGTATTCGCGGTGAAGGGCGAATCCTTGGCCGAGTACTGGGACTACACGCATCGAATTTTCGAGTGGCCCGACGGCGGCCATTCCAACATGATTTTGGACGACGGCGGCGATGCCACGCTGCTGCTGCATCTTGGGCGCCAAGGCCGAGAAGGATGCCTCGCTCATCGCCAAGCCCGCCAACGAAGAAGAGCAGCTGCTGTTCGCGGCCATCAAGGCGAAGCTCAAAGCGGATCCGAAGTGGTATTCGACGCGTCTCGCCAAGATCAAGGGCGTGACCGAAGAGACCACCACCGGGGTCAAGCGGCTGTATCAAATGGCCAAGGAGGGGCAGCTCGCCTTCCCGGCCTTCAACGTGAACGATTCGGTCACCAAATCCAAGTTCGACAATCTGTACGGCTGCCGCGAATCATTGGTGGATGCCATCAAGCGCGCCACCGATGTGATGATCGCGGGCAAAGTGGCGGTGGTGTGCGGCTATGGCGATGTCGGCAAGGGCTCGGCGCAGGCGCTGCGCGCGCTCTCGGCGCAGGTGTGGGTCACCGAGATCGATCCCATCTGCGCGCTGCAGGCCTCGATGGAAGGCTATCGCGTGGTCACCATGGATTACGCCGCGGACAAGGCCGATATCTTCGTCTCCGCCACCGGCAATTTCCATGTCATCACCCACGATCACATGAAGCGCATGAAGGATCAGGCCATCGTGTGCAACATCGGGCATTTCGACAATGAAATCGAAGTGGCGGCGCTGCGGCAACATACCTGGGAGAACATCAAGCCGCAGGTCGATCACATCATTTTCCCCGACGGCAAGCGCATCATTCTGCTCGCCGAAGGGCGCTTGGTGAACTTGGGCTGCGGCACCGGGCATCCCTCCTACGTGATGAGCTCATCGTTTGCGAATCAGGTGCTGGCGCAGATCGAACTCTTTGCCAACACCAAGAAGTATCCGATCGGCGTGTACGTGCTGCCGAAGCACCTGGATGAAAAGGTGGCGCGACTGCAGCTCTCCAAGCTCGGCGCGCAGTTGACGGAACTGACCGACATCCAGGCGCGTTATATCGGCGTGGAACAAGCAAGGTCCGTACAAAGCCGACCAGTACCGGTACTAGGAGGGCGAGTGAGCGCCAAAGTAAGCGTCGAAGAAAGTGTTTACGCCGATGCGCAGTCGGCGCTCAAGGGCGTGGTCAAGGATGGCATGACCCTGATGTGCGGCGGCTTCGGCGTGTGCGGAATTCCGGAGAATCTGATCGATGCCATTGCATGCCATCGGGTGTGCGCGATCTCACCGTGGTGTCCAATAACGCGGGCTTCGACGGTGTGGGCTTGGGACTGCTGCTGGAGACGCGCCAGATCCGCAAAATGATTTCCTCGTACGTGGGCGAGAACAAGGAATTCGAGCGGCAGTACCTGGCCGGCGAATTGGAGATCGAATTCAACCCGCAAGGCACGCTGGCGGAGCGCATCGCGCGGGCGGGGCGGGGATTTACGGCTTTTTCACCAAGACCGGCGCCGGCACGGCCGTGGCCGAGGGCAAGGAGCAGCGCACCGTCGATGGCGAGACCTATGTGCTGGAAAAGGGACTCATCGCCGATGTGGCCATCGTCAAGGCCTGGAAGGGCGATACCGAAGGCAATCTCATCTATCGAAAAACGGCGCGCAATTTCAATCCCAACATGGCCACCGCCGCGCACATCACCGTGGCCGAGGTGGAGGAGTTGGTCGAGCCCGGTGCACTGGATGCCGACAGCATTCATACCCCGGGCATTTTCGTGCAGCGCATCATTCAAGGCGCGCGCTATTCCAAACTCATCGAGAAGCGCACCGTGCGCAAGCGTGAGGAGCGTCCCCGTGCCGTGGTCGCGTGAAGACATGGCCGCGCGCGCGGCGAAAGAGCTTCAGGACGGGTTCTATGTGAATCTCGGCATCGGCATTCCCACGCTGGTCGCCAACTACATTCCGCCGGGCATCAACGTGGTGCTGCAGTCGGAGAACGGCATGTTGGGGACGGGTCCGTTCCCCTTTGAGGGAGAGGAAGATCCCGATTTGATCAATGCCGGCAAGCAGACCGTGACCGCGCTGCCCATGACCTCGTATTTTTCCTCCGCGGACAGTTTCGCCATGATTCGCGGCGGCCACATCGACTACGCGGTGTTGGGCGCCATGGAAGTCGCGGAAAACGGCGATCTGGCCAATTGGATGATTCCCGGCAAAGTGGTGAAAGGCATGGGCGGCGCCATGGATCTGGTGGCCGGCGTCAAGCGCGTGGCGGTGGTCATGGAGCACACCTCCAAGGATGGCGAGCCGAAATTCAAAGCCAAATGCGATTTGCCGCTCACGGGCTTGAACGTCGTCGACATGGTGATCACCGATTTGGGCGTTTTTTCCCGGCCGACGCGCAAGGATGCATTCAAGCTGATCGAACTTGCGCCTGGCGTGACGCGCGAAGAAATTCGCCGCAAAACGCCGGCGAAATACTTGGAATAATGATCCTCGGCTAGACCGCGGCCCGCAGCATCGCGCGGCGCTGCTGCTCGTCGCGCACGTCCGCGTCGGTCAATCCGGTATTGGCCGCAATGATTTCCACCAGCCGGTGCGCGGGATCCTTCGGCAGTGTCACCTCGTGGATGCGCTCCCAAATGCGAATTCGCTCTTCGGCGGTCTTCAGGCGCGAGGACTGTTCGGCCAAATCTATTCGGCGGCGTTCAGCGGCTTCGGCCTGCTGATGCACCAGCCGCGCTCTGAAGTCCATCATCGGATCTTCGGGCGCAGATGACGAGGGACGTCCAAGGCTGGGGGTGGGCTTGTATTGATTCACTCGAGTCTCCTAACGGTATCGCCCAAGGTACCACTGTATGGCACATCGCGAGCCAGTTTCGTCAATGGGAGCCCGGGAAGGGCGCTCAAGCGGCTAAAGGGAGCTACGCTTGAGCTTCGGCCAGCGGCGGATGTAGTCGGCCTGCTCTGTCGTTTGCGGCACCTCGGGCCAACTCTGGGCGCGTTCGCTTTGCAGCCACAGGCGGTTCAATTCCTTGACGGCCGCCTTGCCGTCGCCACTTTCGTCCGCCAAATAACAACCGACGATAAGACCCGTTCGCCCGATGCCCGCGCGGCAGTGCAGGTAAATGCGGCGCTTCGACTCAAGCGCCGCGCGAATGTCGGTGAGCAGGCTTAAGGTCTGGGCGGTGCTCTTAGGCACGCTGGTGTCCGCGATGGGTGAACCTAAGTACTTGGTGTGGACGGGCAGCAGGTGACGATAGGCCGGCAATTCTCCCGGTCTCGGTGAGGTCGATGAAGTGATTGACGCCGGCCTCACGAAACAGGGACAGGCGGGCGCGAGCATCGGTGTAATCGACGCCAATCGGGTATTCGCCGGCCAAGAGTCGGCCGGGAACGACCCAGTAGCTGTTCGGCACCGGCCGGTTCATGGAGTCATTGGGATTGTTTCGCGCCATACACCGCAAGTACCACACGCTTGGGTGCGCATCATGTTAGCAGCGGTTGATGCCTGGAAAATGGGCTGCGCGGCTCAGAAATTGTCGGTTCTAATCCGACGGACTCCTCAGATCGACTTGCTGGCGATGTTCGACTCGCCGCTATCCATGCCTTCCGCGTTATAGGCCACCACCGCAAAGTAGTAAGTGCCGGGAGTCAAGCCCGCCGACAACGTACGACGTCGCGGTGGCGTCGGAAACGGTGACGGTCATGGTCAGCGCGTTAGCGCTGGTTCCGTAATAGATGTAGTAGCCGGCAAGACCGGTAATCGGGGTTCCATCGGTGTTCTCGGTGGGCGCCGTCCAGGATAGAGACGCCGAGCCGGTTGCAGAGCTCGCCGATGCATTGACCCTGATCACGAAGGGACCGATGGATGAGCTGCTGCTGCCATTGGTTCCAGTAATGGTGATGCCCCCGGAACTCCCCACGTTTGCCGCCGCGGGCGTGCCTGTCAACACGCCGGTAGTGCTGTTGAAAGTCGCCCAAGCCGGTTGCCCGAGGATCTCGAAGGTCACGACTCCGCCGCCCTGCGCAAGGGCGGGCTTGAACACGTAGTTTTGCCCCACCGTCGCACTGGTCGCCGGCGTACCGGTGATTTCCACGGGTGCAACGCCCGTGGAACCTACCGATTCCGCTACCGCCGCCGACGTGCCACCCGCCGGAGACTGACCGACTCCATTGCCGCAGCCCGCCAGAAGCAGTGCAGCGATCATCAGTGCCGAAAATGAAGGCAGTGTTGCGAGAAGCCTTATTGCTTGCATGCTCACGATTAAATTGCCGGGATCGAACCCGCGCAATATGTCGCTACTTGCGGACTTAACGCAATCAAAACTGTGACGTGCGACACATGAACATAGTGGCGACCCCACTACGTGAGGTTTCCCGGTGCGATGGACTCGAAGCGCAGCGTTGCCCGCGACATCATCTTTAGCGAATATTTGGTCGGCAGCCTGCAGTGAGGCGCGGTAAGATAGCCACCGTGTTGCATGCCAACCCCTTGAAAATGCATATCTTCCTCGCAAATTGGAGGCTTGGGCTCGCCGCTCTCGTCGTGCTGTTGCCGTTGGCCGCCGACGCCGCTGAACCCCAGCCGGTTGCAGCGGCACCCGTAGGCGTGGTTCCTACCGATTATCGCATCGGGCCCGGCGATACCTTGAAAGTCTATGTGTTTCAAAACGAAGAGCTCTCCGTGACAGTTCCGGTGCGCCCGGACGGAAAGATTTCGACCCCCCTCGTGGAGGACATGGTCGCGGTGGGCAAGAGTCCGTCGCAGCTGGCGCGCGACATCGAAAAATCATTGGCCGAATATGTCAAGGCGCCCAAGGTCAATGTCGAGGTGATGATTGCGGTCAGTGTTTACAGCCAGGTGAAAGTCATCGGTCAGGTGAAGACTCCGCAAGCGCTGCCCTATCGGGATGGCATGACGGTGCTCGATGCCGTGCTCGCGGTGGGCGGGTTGGGACAATTCGCGGCTGGCAATCGCGCGCATATCGTGCGAACCGAGAACGGCAAACAAACCGAAATCAAAGTGAAGCTCGATGCTCTGGTCAACAACGGCGACATGAAACAGAACTTGCTGCTGAAGCCCGGCGATGTGCTGGTAGTGCCGGAAACCCGCTTTTGATGTTGCGAGGCAAATCATGACACCGGCGCTGGATCATGTCTTCGATGAAGTGCGCGGCGCATGGCGTTTTCGTTGGATCGCGCTGGTGAGCGCGTTCATCGTGGCATTCATCGGCTGGGCTGTGGTATTCGCGCTTCCGGATCGCTACGAAGCGGATGCGCGGGTGTTCGTCGATACACGCACGGCGCTAAAACCCGCACTGCAGGGATTGACCACCGATCAGAATGTCGATGCGCAGATCAACTACGTGCGCCAATCTTTGCTGGAAGGTCCGCAGTTGGAGCTGATCGCCAAGGAAACCGGCGTATTGCCCGATACGGTGACAGACGAGCGAGCGCCGCGCCAAGATCCTCGATCGCTTGAGCAACCGCATTACTCTTATGGTGCTCAACGCCGGCAACCAAGGAGACGAGCGCAGTACCGCCGGTACGATTTACGCTTCCACTATATCGATGGCAACCGCGCGCGCAGCTTACGTGTGGTTGAGTCCTTGCTGAATACCTTCGTGGAACAGACTCTGGGCGGAAAACGCGAGGGCTCCGAGCAGGCGCAAAAATTTCTTGAGACCCAGATCAAGGACTATGAACAGCGCTTGAGCGCGCGCCGAGGACAAGCTGGCGGCATTCAAGAAGAAAAATGTGGGCCTGATGCCGAGCGAGCAAGGCGGCTACTTTGCTCAGCTGCAGAAAGAAGTGGATGCCGCCAAGAAGGCCGAGACGGATTTGTCGATCGCCATGAGCCGACGCGACGAACTGGCCAAGCAATTGCACAGCGACTCGGTCATATCGGCCGCGGGCGGCTCGGCAGCCACCGGCGGGCGGGGCGTCAGCGGGGGCAGCGATACGCTCAGCCGGATTCAGGAAACTCAGGCGAAGCTGGATGAGCTGCTGCTCAAGTACACCGATAAGCATCCCGATGTGATTGCAACGCGCGCCACCCTCGAGGAACTGAAGAGCCGCCGTGCAACGGAGCTGGAGAGTTTGCGGCGCGGCGATGCCAGCGCGGTGGCCTCGAGCGGCGCCGGCAACAATCCCGGTGTATCAGAGCATGCAGCTCGAACTCAACAAAGTGGATGTCGAAATCGCCGCCCTGCGGCGCGAATTGGCGCAGCATCAGGGCACGGTGGCTGAACTGCGCCAGCGCCTCAACAGTGCGCCGCAAGTAGAGGCGGAGTTTCAACAGCTCAATCGCGATTATGACGTGAACAAGGCGCAGTACACAGCGTTGCTGGAGAGCTATCAAAAGGCACGCTTGGGCGAGCGAGCCGATAACGCAGGTTCGGTGCGTTTTGAAATCGTTCTGCCGCCCACTTCGCCGCTGGTGCCGGTGTGGCCGAAGCGAACGCTACTTGCTGGCGGCTAATATGGCTCGCCGCGCTCGGCGTGGGCGGCGGCATCGCCTACGGACTGCATACCATGAAGCCGATCGTAAGTTCGGTGCGCGCGATCAATGAATTAACCCGCTTTCCCGTGCTCGGCGTGGTCAGCGTTGCATTTCCGACCGCGCAGCGGAAGAAAATTTTGGCGGCAACCTGTGGCGATTTTCTGCGGCTACCGCTTGCCTGCTGATTGCCCTGGGAGTCGCGCTTGCACTGAACTGGTCGGGAGCCAGGCTCAACATTCAAGCGATCCAGTCATTGGTGAAAACATGAGCCTAGTCGAACAGGCCATCGCGCGGCTCAGGAATCAGCAGGGGGCTGCTGCAAAGGGTCCCGTTGCGGTGCTCGCCCAAATCAGCCGTGCCGCCAACTGGTCAGATCGAGTTGGAGAATTCGGCGAAGGCTCGCCAAGCGCCTGAAGATCGACAGCGAAGCATTGCGCGCCGGCGGTTATCTTCCCGAGAAGGAGCAAAGACCGGCAGTTCGCCGATCACTATCGGCGAATCAAGCGTCCGTTGATCGAAAAGGCGCTGTCGGGCGATGCCGCCGGCGGCGAGCCTCGCGTCATCATGATCGCAAGCGCGGTGCCGGGCGACGGGAAGACCTTCACCAGCATCAATCTGGCGTTCAGCATGGCGCTGGAACGAGATATTTCCATATTGCTGGTCGATTCGGATGTGTCGAAACATCACATCACCGACATATTCGGTCTTCGCGAGCGCAAAGGACTGCTGGATGCCCTGACGGACGAGAGCTTGGACCCTGAGTCGCTCATCGTGCCCACGAGTTCGCGAGGCTTTTCGATTTTACCGGCGGGCACGCGAGTGGAGGGGACCGCCGAGTTGATGAGCAGCAACCGCATGCGCCAGATCGTGACGATGCCTGTGCGCACGCAATCCGCGGCGGATTCTGCTGCTGGATTCACCGCCGCTCCTGATCACCAACGAAGGGCGCGCACTCGTCAAACTTGCCGGCCAGGTGGTTCTGGTCGTGCGCGCCGGAGAAACACCGCGCCATGCAGTGCAAGCCGCGATTGGCATGTTCGATGAGAAGCAAGCAGGCGGTCTGATCTTGAATCAAGTCAAGGTGGGCTTGACGGAGAAGTACTACGGGTACGGAGCGTACGGGACCCCCGGCGATGAGCCTTAAGGCCTGCGGTAACTTCCTCTCGAGCGCAATCGCCTCCAGCCTGACTGATGGTGTCGATCGGCCACGGACAAACGTTCAATCGCAGCGTCGTTGGCACCGGAGATCCAAACAATACGACGCCGGTGCAGGGCGCCCCTGCAGAATCGTTCACCTACGGCGCCGATGTCGGTATTGGGGAATCGGACAACGTCACCTTGGTTTCCACAGACAAGGTCAGTCAGACCATTGCGATTAGCCGATGCCGACTTTGACCTTAAACAGCAAAGCCGACTCTTTGATGTGGATGCCAAGGGCAATTTCAGTTATCTCGACTACCTGCAGAACGCCTACGCCGGCGAACTGATCGGACGATTTGACGGCACCGCCAAACTTGGCACTCATCCCCGAGCGGGTCACGTGGGTGCTGCAGGAAAGTTTCGGTCAGGCGCAGATCGATCCTTTTACCCCGGTAACTCCGACCAATCTGGAAAACATCAACTATGTGGCCACTGGGCCCGACGTGGCCTTAAGACTGGGCGCGACGGTTTTCTTGGACTTAAGCGCACGCTATGCCCGAACGACTTATGAGACCGACCCGTTCGACAGTAATCGAATGCTCGGCAGCGCGGCGCTGGGAATGCCGCTCTCAGCGCAGTCGAGTGTTTCGATCGACGGAAGCTTTGAGCGCGTGCTGTTCGATAACACCGAGGTCAATACTGATTTCGACCGCAGTAGCGTCTACGGCCACTATGAGGTGCAGCGGCGCGCGCACTGATTTGACAGCGAACCTCGGCGTGACCAAGGTCGATCAAGGCAGCGAGTCCATCACCGGACCACTCGCGAAGACTGCAGCTATCGCGCCAACTCTCATCCGCATCGAAGCTGACATTCACTGCCGGGCGCGATTTGACCGACGCCAGCACTGCGTTCAGCACTTTGCAGAGCGGCGCCATTGGCGGAATCGTTACCGCACCGGCCGTGATCACGCTCACCAACTACACCGTGACCTACGGATCCCTCGCTTGGGAATACACGCGCAATCGCACCACGTTTGGCCTAAGTGGCACCTGGGAAAAGGACTCGTATGATGGACAGCCCCTACAGGATCTGTCGCGAGATGCGGTTCAGTTGAGGGTGGAGCGGAAATTGACTCACGCGTTCACTGCTCAGCTATTGGGTAGTCTATACAAAACCAATTACGAAAATACTGATTTCTCCGAGACCGACTGGCTAGCCGGCGCCGCACTCACGTTCCGCGAAGGGCGGGGGTTGGAGATCCGACTGCGTTGCGAGCATATTTCCCGAGTGGTATCGGGTATGGGCAGCGGCTACACCGAGAATCGGGCTTTTCTAACGATTGGGTACAGGCCGAGAACCGCGCAAACCATCTAGAGTCCAGGTGCCTGCGTACCCGAATGCTGTTCTCTGTCCCTGACTGATTCGGCTTAGGGCTTCGCGTCCTTACTTCGGCGACCGCGCAACACCAACAGACCGCCAACCATCAAAGTCAAGCCGCCCATCGCCGATGCCGGGTCGATTTCAGGAGCCGCGACGGTTTTTTTCGATTTTTCGCAGTTCTCCCAGGACCACAACCAAAACGACTCTTTCGTGCATACGAACCCGCCGCCACCGGGTGAGGGAATAGCAGACGCGCCACCCGCGACACTGGCTAGCAGGATCCCTAAAGCAAGTTTTCTTACCATGTCACATCCTCCGGGCTCAAGCAGAGTCGATTGGCCGGAGTGTAACCGGGTTGGCACTTGACCACCAACTCGAATATCTGAGAGGGAGAACCGTCCATCTGTTTAAAATACATTATGTTAAATATCAACGAGAATCAAATTGGCTACCACAGCTGCCATTGGCTCCATCCTAGGACAGTTGTCGCCACTAACGCATTGGCGGTGACGTGCGCGGCGACGGCTTCACCGATGGAATTGCGCCGAATCGCGAGTATGCCAAACGCCATCCCAGCAGCAATCCCGGGCAGCCACATCACGGCGTGCGCGAGTCCGAAGATAATTGCCGTGACGGTGAGGGCTGCCCAGCCAACCGAGCGATAGGGCACGGATTCGAAGTCAGGGTTGACCAATCGGCGCATCAAATAGCCGCGATAGGCGATTTCCTCGGCGATTGGTACTACCAAAACCGAAGCTGTGCATCGGCACACAATCCAAAATCCACGCAGCACTGGCGAAAACGCCGACAATCCTTCCGGCATCGCAGCTTTCAACGTCAAAAAATGGGCGGCTAAGATCCAAATCAGAAATACCAATAGACCAACGGTGGGACCGCGCCAACTCCACCGCCAGTCAATTGCGGCGAGCCTCCGCCGATAACGTGCGAGAATAGCTATGCCTGCGATCAAGCGCAGCGCGTAAAAGCTCTCAAAGCCTCCCGACATTGCGCGGGATAGGACGCCCGCCGCTAGGATTGCCAATAAGGGCATGAGGTAGGTCGCTACTGGGTTGTCAGTCGCGGAGACAACTGCGGTTCGCGTCAGCCAGAGGCTGCGCCGGCTCCAGTACACCAGGCCACACGCTACGGTGATAAATGCAATCCAGCCCGCCTGTGAATGAAAGCCGTAAACCGCCACATTGGGAAAACCAGCATCGCCTATCAGTATTAGAACAGCTATTCGTAACACGTTAAGCCCAAAAATCACTCCGCTTCCGATGGGAATCAGTAGTAGGGCGCGCGGGAAAATATATTCCCGTCGAAAGTAGAGCAGCCAAGCGCTGCAAAAAGCCAGCACCAATCCGACACCCTCGAGTCCTGAGCACACATCTGCTATTTGCACGGAAAAATGGTCAGTGCTAAGCACTAGGCTCGTCGGATCAGCGATCAACGTCGGCAACACCGGCGTGAGTATTAGTCTGACCAAATCGAATGTAAGTTTGGCGGTGGGACTCCAGAGTGATTGGGCCAACTGCATCACGCCGGTACCGAACAGAGCCGCAATTGCCGCGTACCACCAAATCACCCCAAGAGCACGCGCTCCAGCCAGCCACATTGAACGAGGGGCCATTCCCAGCGAGGCCGCAATCGCCGCAGCCACCCCGAGGATGACCCATAGTGCCAGGACAATCGCAAACGACAGCTCAGTAGCCGTGTATCGATATAGGAGATAGCTGAGAGGCGCGAGAATGGCGATGAACAATACATGGCCTGCTATCCAGCGAAGTCTTATCGGTGTCGCCTGAATCGAAACCGCGATTGTCTTAAGATTCTGCCCGCCCCGAACATAAGCAAACAGCGCAACAGCCGCCGCAAAGGCCACGAAAAAACGAAAGCCCCAGTGCTGACCGACGCGCAAGATGGCACCAAGGCCCGTTGCCGACTGGGCAAGTTCGAAGTCCACGAATGTGTTGAGAAAGATCTTGTCAGCGAAAAATAAAGTACCAAGGATTGCGAGACGTGCGGGTAGGGCGAGTCGATGTCTGGATGTCGGGGCTACTGCGGAGGAAATTTGGGTCACGTGCGAATTGTACCGATAGCGCATCAGGCTAGCAGCCGCATATGGCGGATTTTGTGATGCCAATCCATCAACCCCATGCTCGGCTTCCGGGTTCACGGAATGTGGCCCAACATTTGCTATGGTCTACGCAACTTTGGAAATGCTGTTGTTCGTAGGTATTTCGCATACGGTGCATGGTTTCGTCCGTTTCGAACGGGCTTGCGAATCCGCAGCGTCTAAGCCATTCAAAGGACGGGTCCAGAACTGCGCTCGCATGAACCTATTCAGTACATGTTGCTAGTAGTACGGTGTCAATGATTAATCGTAGCTTGAGACCTCAATTCACGCTAAAATACGCCGCAACGACGGCAGTCGGGATTTGTGCGAGGCGCAGCATTTGCCTCGTACGGAAGCACGACCGCCGACGGCTATTAATTTTTGCAGACGCGGCTCGACCCAGTTATTAGAAAGTGGATCTTGTCCATGGCCGCAACTCCATTACACCGGTAACCAAGGTTTCGTCCCGAGCGTAGCGTAGAACTCGAAATGGTCATTCACATTTAGTGGAAACTGGGATGCTAAGAGCAGGGATTATTGGGCTGGGAAAAATGGGGCTTTCCCATCACTCGATGGTGAATGCTCATCCTGAGATACAACTCAAAGCAGTGTGCGATACATCGGCATACATCGTTGATGTTTTGTCGAAGTACACTGGAGTGAACGGCTATACGGATTACAAGAAAATGCTGGCGGAGGAAGCCCTAGATTGCTTGTTTGTTGCTACTCCGTCGCGCTATCACGCTGAAATTGTCAGTGATACGTTGGACCATGGATTGCATATTTTTTGCGAAAAACCGTTCGCGCTTGATCCGGAGGCTGGATATAGGTTCGCAGAGATTGCCGAGAGCAAGCGACTGGTCAATCAGGTGGGATATCACTATCGGTTTGTCGCAGCATTCAACGAAGCGAAGCGATTGCTGGACAGAAAAATTATTGGGGACTTAAATCACGTGCGCGTGGAAGCCTACGGCCCTGTGGTTCTACGTTCCAAAGGCTCCACTTGGCGCTCGCATAAAAGTGAGGGCGGCGGTTGTCTTTACGATTACGCTTGTCATGCGATTGACCTGGTGAATTATCTGGTGGGCCGGCCGATCGGCGTAAGTGGATCCGTAATCGACAGTGTATTTTCTAACGATGTGGATGATGAGATTTACGCCACGTTTCGGTTTGCCGCAGGATTCTCCGGCCAGCTGGCAACCAACTGGAGCGATGAGAGCTTTCGTAAGATGTCGGTAAAAGTAAGCCTCTGGGGCACCAACGGCCGCATCAACGTCGATCGACAAGAACTGCAACTTTATGTTCGCTCGCTTGTGGAACCGTTCGAAACCTATACACCGGGATGGAACGTGCGCTACACCACCGATCTGACGCATCCAGTTTGGTTTTATGTGCGCGGTGAGGAGTACTCGGCGCAAGTAGATCATTTCGTGCAATGCATAAAGACAGGCGCGGTCCCGATCAGCAACTTCCGCACTGCTAGCGACGCATCACTAGTAGCCGCTAAACTGCGCGAGGATGCGGATAAACCGCAGACAGTAATTGGTCGCCACGCGGATTACGAGCGAAGTAGGCCGGCCGCGAAATTGCACTGGTCGAGGTCATTTGTGCGAACGATCCTCGGTAGACCATAAACGCGCGGCGGCTTAGTTTTGTTCTCCTCGCCCTTCGCTCAAAGAAGCAATTCCATGGATAGAGTGTTATTTGGTGATAATCAATTCTTCGGCGTGAATCATATGTCCGAGGAGAAGGCGCGGGCGCAAGCGATGCGCTTTCAAGACATTTCGGCTGTGATTGATGTTCTTGACGATGCGTATGCCGAGGGTATAAGGACCTTTATGTGTACGACGCATGAGCGTATTTCGGCGGTCTGCGATCACTTCCGCACTAATCGAGAGAAGTATCCGGGTTATAAGTTTTATCCATGCTTGCCATACGCGCATAAATATGCGAACGCAGCGACCGAGCTTGGCGTCTTGGGAGCGCTTCGTAGTTTTTTGCCTCAGGAGAACGCATTGGGCGCTCTGTTCCGAGGCGGCGCATCGCTGGCGACCAAAGACATGGAGGGTCTAGCGACTCTTTTGATTGATGCAGAGATAAAAATGTTTGCGGGATTAGATACGCCGGTGATTTTTCTGCAAAACGTCGCGACTGATTTTCTGCTTGGAGTTGGTTTCGATCAAGCATTCAGAATCTTCGCGGATTGCGTGCGTGAACGACACAACGCGGAACCCGGCTTTATCACCATGAACGCACCAGCTCTGATGCAACGGCTAAAAAAATTGGGGATCAAGAACCCAATCATCTG
Source organism: uncultured Gammaproteobacteria bacterium (assembly GCA_963787695.1). Classification (GTDB taxonomy): domain Bacteria; phylum Pseudomonadota; class Gammaproteobacteria; order Steroidobacterales; family Steroidobacteraceae; genus Bog-1198. The sequence continues at coordinate 187,547 of CAWBDX010000002.1, read as the reverse complement.
CGCCAACATAAACAAGATTGGCTTCAGAATGTGCGGCGGAATGCAGGCATATAATGACTTGATCGCGCAGGGACAATGTCGCCTAATTGCGATGTCAGTCTTCGCAAGTGGGGCTTTGCCGCCTCAGGAAGCGCTGGAATTTGTATGCCGATATGATGGGATTGAAGCCATAGTCTTCGGTGCCTCCAGTAGGCGCAATATCTCGCAAACCAAGCAAATAATCGAACGCCTCGACGCGAAACTAACAAATTAGGCTGCGGAGTCCTGTTTTAGGCCTTCGCTCCTTGTACGGAGGCGAAAGGGTTTCGATAGAGACCTAACCTCTGGAGGACGAGCAGGTACAAGAAAGGGGGCTGGTGCACGATATAACGGTGCCATCGTTGGCGCGGTTCACGCAGCAAACGATATAACCATTCAAAGCCCGCATTGGTGATCCAGGCGGGTGGCCGTCTCAGGCTTTCGGCTTCATAGTCGATCGTACCGCCAAGGGGCAGAAAAAGCCTGATGCCGCTCAGCTGATCACGATATTGGAAAATGAATTTCTCTTGTCGGCCGCCACCCAATCCAATAACGAGTACGGTAGCGCCGGATTCGTTGATCTTGTTGATTAGTTCTTCGATCTCATTTGGCCGGCTCTCATAGTCTTTCGAGGGCGCAATGGTACCAACAACCATTTCCCGGCCCACCTTCGCATTGACGTTTCGTCGTGCCATCTCGGCGACTCCGGGAGCACCCCCGCAAATGAACACTGTGACCGAGGGGTCATCCTTGTAACGCGAGTAAAAAAGCGGGAAGTAATCGGAGCCCGACACGCGCTCTTGGAACGGCGTGCCGAGCAGCCGCGCCGCAACCGTGAGAATCTGGCTGTCACAAGTCACTACATCAAATTTCGGCAATAAGCGGTAGAATTCCGCGTCCTGTTGCAGCTTCATAATCATGTCAACGTGCAGGGTAAGCATTACTCCCTGTCGAAACGTTTCGACAAGCTCATTCATCGTGACATCATCTATGTCGACGTTGAGAAGCCTAACTTTTCGGCGCAATTCCGCGGTCCTCTGAAGGGGATTCAACCCGTAAAAATGCTCGATTCGTATTGACCTACTTACTGTCTTCGGACACATTCATTGCTGGAGCATAGCCCTAATCACGTTGGTTGATTCGATTTAAATTCTGCCGGGGTTAGATATTGTAACTCGTGAAAAATCGTTGAGAAACTACGCACATTTGGTGCCTCACCGCAGGCCGCAATCGCTGTCACCGCTGCCAGATGTCTTCCGTCCCGTTAAAAGGCAACACGCATAAAACTCCAACTGTATGGTTGGTTCTAGGAGCCGAACCCGCATGAAACAGATTCTACTCGGCAGTCCGTTGGGAAGAGGCGCAATGTTTTTGCGTGATAAATTTGATCTTCTGAAAGGGGTTTATTTCTCTCTGGAATCAGTTGGCACTATCGCGAATGATCAGTTGGCAACAACGTTGATAACGAGGATTTGCAAACCTAGCGCTACTTTTATTGACGTGGGTGCGCATATCGGTTCAATAGTTTCCGCGGTCAAGCATAACGATTCATCGATCAGAATTGTGGCGATCGAAGCAATTCCGAGAAAGGCAGAAAATTTGCGGCGCAGATTTCCCTTTGTTGAATTGCATGGTTGCGCAGTTGGAGAATCTACCGGAGAGATTTCTTTTTTCGTTCACCGTAAACGCTCTGGTTATAGCTCCCTCGGCCGACCAACGGCCGGCGATGACAATTCCGCGTTTGAAATACAAGTCCGTATCGAAAAGCTAGACAACCTGGTGTCGTATTCGGATGTCGACGCTATCAAAATTGACGTTGAGGGCGCAGAGTTGGGGGTGTTGCGGGGGGCTGTCAATATCTTGAGAAGGTGCCGGCCAATAATTATGTTTGAAAGTGGTCCGCAAGCGAACGATGGACTCGGGTATACCAAAGAAGGCATCTTGAATTTTCTGGATTCACATGACTTTTCTGTAGTTGTACCTAATCGCGTCGCGCATAACGATCCGGGTTTAACAATGGCGGGATTTATTGAGAGCCACCTGTATCCACGGCGTTCTACTAATTATTTCGCCATACCGGCGGAGCGACGAACGGAATTTAGAGATCGGGCACGCGATATATTGGGAATTCAGCGCACGTGAACGTCGTAGTAGTAGTCCGAATGCGCAGTTGATTGCAAAGATGGCGCACACACAATCCGCGCTCAACTGTGGCGCGGCGCAATTGAGCTTTTGCGGATTGTCATTTTACGGTTAGGACTGGTGCCATGGGGATCTTGTTCGGCACACTGGTAGTTCCGATTGCACCGACACAACCCGGCCACCAACAGTTATTTGCCGCGATGAAATTCTGTATTGCTTGCCATTTTGGAGGCGCGCTGCTGAGCGGACTAACGGTATCCAGCAACGATTCGAGAGCGCCCCATTCGCCGTATTGCGACGGTGCGTAAATGTCAGCGAAGATCACCATAGACTGACCACCGTTCGACTTCCAATTATTGAGCATAGTCGTATACGCGGTGCCCATTCGCTGATCTCGGTTCGCAGCGATGAAGAGATTCACCATCGGGGATCCGTTTTGGTAGGTAGCAAATCCGACCAATGATTGACCGCCCTCATAGGCTACGTAGGGTAGGCCATAGGGAGCAAGCGCGGTTTTGTAGGCAGCTTCCCAACTCGAGGATGTCGGTAGACCGGTACTGTTTATAGCCGCGAACACACCGCTGAGACCGCCATCGGAAGCCGAGGTCCAAGAGCTTTGGGTGTTAATAAGAATATACGGGGCAATCGCAACCACATTTATGCCATGGCTGGCGCACGGAGCATTCCCGTTTCCTGTCCACAACGGGCAACTCAACGATTGAGAGGCAGTATAGGGATTGGCGGCTTGCGCACCCATGACGCACACGACACGCGAGGCGTCCGCGCCCCAAACTGACTTCCATATATCACACGTCTGCGCGGCGCGCATCCCATACCAATTCCCGTTGTAGTCTGCACCTGTTCCGGCATTCGGCCACATCGCCTGGCCTTGAGTTGCCGCGTAGTTGTACTGGGCATACCCGCCATTCCACACCTCGTTGCTGTATTCGATGTATGCCTTTTGACTCGTTCCCAGCATCTTGTGCGCTAAAGTTGCCATCTGGGTGATGTAGTCGTTGGAGGCCATATGGGGGGCATTCATCCAGCAATCCGCGCCCACGGCATTACAGAGTTGCAGCAGCCCTTCCAGCGGTACCCCATTTGGACCGCCCCATCCCGCATCAGTAGGTGTTGGGCGTTGTGACCAATTCGTCAAATATCCGCCGTTATTGTCGATTTCAAGCCATTGCATCCCGCGAATGATTCGAAAATTCTGAAGCCTATTCAAGAAGGCTGGACTGAACACGTTGCCGGCAAGCAATTGGCTTTCCAGTTCAGCCTTCACTATGCGGATGTTGCGCAGGTAATTGCCCGTGTGATTCGGGTCTGTCGACGTGATGCTGACGGAGATACCGCCGCCAGTGGTCGGATTGGCAACATTAAAGACATAGCGTCCTGGCGATGAACTTACAACGGCAGCGTCAAAGCCGAAGGCTAGCGTTCCTTCTCCGTCATAGTCCACTGCGTATTGCCCGGCGAGATACGGCAATCCCGTACCCGCATTAGAATTCGGCAAGCTGCGCAAAAGCAATACACCAACCGAGTCGAACAGCTGCGGGGAGTGCGGATCCGATGAACTCGCAGTCAGCGTTGTTGGGTAGCCGCTCGCATCGACTTGTACGTAAGCCTCCTCGCCCGTGTCCCATGTATTGGTTTTTGTTGAATGCGTAAGCCATCCGCCACTCCACTGAGCGGGAATTGCTTGGGCCACCCCCGAGGTCAAGAAAATATTCAAGAACGGTTGTTCCGGAGCGGAGTAGTTTACATTTAGCAAATTAATGCCCAGCGGCGATTGCGCGTTGGACGTGGTCGCCGCATTTACATCGTCTATACCAACGACTGCCAAGCTGAGGCACGCTAGGCCGCTGATGCCAACTTTTGGAACGTAATTCGCAGCACGCACAAGGAACGAGTTCAACTGGCGGCGCGTGACTCTAAAACGCATGGAAATTCCTTTGGGCCATATTCGGAGCGTGACGACTGACAAGTTCGGGTGACAGAATAACCACATCACGCAATCTATGCGGAGATTGAAGTGTAGTTACGCCCATTTGGCAAAGTGTCTCTTTTTGCCGACCTGCGAGAGTCTGTGTTAATACTAATTGCGCTAGCGAGAGCCAAATTGAAGTCTCTATGCAAAATATACCAGATGAGATTCCACAGACCCCTGCCGCCTGCATTGTAGCCCGCGCCCAGGCGAGCGAGCTAAGCCGATCAACGCGGCGCGCACAAGCCTTCACGATAACAAAGAATTGAATGCCAATCCCATCAACCAATCACTGTTCGTTCGATTCAATCAACGCGGAATGTCACCGTGTCGATGAAGAATTTACGTAAGAGGGCGAGGCCCAGCCATTTAGTCAGGCTTCGTGGTGATGTTGCATCGGCGCGCTGTCAGTCAACGGCCCGGTATCCTGCTTCCGAAGACAGCGCTTCAGTGCCCTTTTCGTCGAGATGCACGTGAACGTGGCGCCGGTCGCCATGCGAGGTCTTGACATATGCTTTGATCACGGCCATGGGATCCGCGAGTGCGGAGTCTGATATTCTATGCAGGCGCGGGGATCGCGAGTCTATGGTGAAGCTATGGAATCAATTAAGAGTCTGACTTTAGAGACGTTCCTGCCGTTGCGGCGCATGAGCGAACTCGCTGGGCCGGCTCATAGTTGGTACTCGGCGGCTAAGCCATTCCCTCATGTCGTGTTCGATAATTTTTTTGATACCAGCCTTCTAGACGTCGTTCTTGACGAATTCCCAAAACCCGGCGAGATTCGCTGGCAAACATTCGATAACGCTGAGGAAATAAAGCTCGCATCGGCAACTGAATCTTCGTTTGGTTCCGCCACTCGTTTACTTCTATACCATTTGAATTCCGCGACGTTTCTACAATTTCTAAGTAGCGTAACTGGAATCGACAATCTCATCCCGGACCCGCTCTTCGACGGCGGAGGTCTCCACCAGATTTTGCGTGGCGGCAAACTAGGCGTGCACGCAGACTTCAACAAGCATCGGGGATTTGGACTGGATCGGCGTCTCAATTTACTGCTGTACTTGAACAAGGATTGGCGCGAAGAGTACGGCGGGCACCTGCAGTTATGGAATCGCGATATGACCCAGTGCGAGGCCAAAGTATTGCCGGTATACAACCGGGTGATGATTTTCGGTACGACTGATTTTACCTATCATGGTCACCCAGACCCTCTACAAAGTCCGGAGGGTGTGACCCGTAAGTCGCTCGCTCTCTACTACTTCAGCAATGGCAGGCCGGCCGAAGAGATTACCGGTGATCATTCGACGATATTTCGCGCACGGCAACCAAACGAGTTCAGGCCAGCTTGGAATCAGCGACTACGCACCATCGCCAAGGATCTCCTTCCGCCGATCATTGCACGCCGCCTGCGCAAAGACGGGTAACCTCTCATGAGTCTGGGCGTAGCACAGATTTGCGCTGATGATGACTGAATACGACGACAGAAGCGGCACACAGGTGGATAGAGTCGTAACTGTTGGTGACGCGTGGCTTTATAGATCATCTGCTTGTCGAACGACCATTGAACCGAAGTAGCGCTATGCTCTGTCACCAGACGCGACGAACTTGTAGTTGAACAGAGCTTCCGAGTCATTCGGCGTATCCTTTTTTGGAATGAGTACCAATGCCCGAGAACGTCAAGGTGTTGATTGTCGTCATGGCGATCGCCTTGGTAATTTTCTCGGTGGCCAGGCCGATCGCCATACGATTCAGTGCTGAGAGCGATTTTGCGCGCCGCCGCAATGTATGGTTTGTATTGACGATCACTGCATTCCTAAGTCCGAACTTTTGGCTGTATGCTATGCTCGCGATCCCATTGTTCGTTTGGGCCGGCCGCAAAGATTCGAATCCGGTCGCGTTCTATTTGTTGCTGATCCATGTCATTCCGGCACTTCCTGTCGAAATTCCGACTGTAGGCATTGAGCGGCTGTTTCCGCTCGATAACTATCGACTACTCTCGTTCTGCGTGCTAGTCCCGACGGCGTGGCGTCTGCGACGTTCCAGAGGGGATGATCGAAGCTCCAAAATTACATCGATGGATTGTTTGTTGCTTGCCTTTGGATTTCTACAGATTCTATTGTACGTACCCGCAGACCTGCCAGGGCACGTAATTTTGCCAGACTCTGCAACCAATTTATTGCGGCGCGCCGTCCTCTTTTTTATTGATGTTTACGTCCTTTACTACGTTGTCAGTCGTTCTTGCTCGACGCGGCGGGCAATTGTTGAGGCTCAAGCGGCGTTTTGCCTTGCCTGCGCACTGATGGCTGTTCAGGGTGTCTTTGAAGGTCTTCGTCACTGGCTGCTATACACCGATATGGCGATGCAATGGGGCGCTCCGTTGCACGCAGGTTTCTATGCGGTCCGCGAGGGCATTCTTCGCGCTCAGGCCTCCAGCGGCAGTTATTTAGCAATGGGCTATTTGATGGCCATTGCCACGGCTTTCTGGCTGTACTTACAATCACAGGTGCCCTCTCGACTACGTCGCTTCGCAGGATTCCTCGTGTTCTGGGCCGGATTGCTGGCGACTTTCTCGCGCGGGCCCTTGGTCGGCGCTCTGGCAATTTACCTTGCGTTTACTGCGATCGGTCCGGGAGCGCTGCCCCGGACGCTGAAGGCAGTGGGGATCGTTGTTTTTGTTGTAGCCTTGTTCAGTCTTACGCCCGTAGGCGAGAAGATCATCAATTCTCTGCCGTTTTTCGGAGGCACTACGAATCACGCGTCTGTCATTTACCGCGAGCGTTTGGCGGACCGATCATGGGCGTTAATCCAGCAACATCCTTTGCTCGGTGACCAACTTGCAATTACAGAAATGGAGGACCTACGGCAGGGTGAAGGCATTATCGACCTCGTGAATACTTACGCGACCGTGGCACTATTCTACGGAGCGATTGGCTGGTTCTTGTTTATCGGCTTCATTCTTGTCGCGCTTGTCGCGAGCTATCGGCGAGTCAAGAGGACCGCACATTCGGACCCCGACTTTAGTCGCCTGGGTGCGAGCCTCGTCGCAGGCATTATTGGTATCCTTGTGATGATTGGCAATTGCAGTTTCATCTTGGGCATACCAATAATGTTCTATGTACTCGCAGGTTTCGCGGCAGCCTACTTACGCCTTGGCGAGCCGCTAGCGCCGTATTCGAACGACTCGTCCGCACGTATTCGATTAACTCAGGCGCGCTAAGTGCCGTGACACTATCCGCAGCAGTAAATTTCTATAAATATGATTCACCGTGAGCGCCACTGGTGATTTCTTGGGCACCGCCGCTATATGGGGTAAAGTCAATCTCTATAATCGCATCGATTGATGCTCCGTTGGACGTCGGTATTTCAGAAATTCCGCGCCAACTTTTGGACCACAATATGTCAATCCACACATCAATCTTACGAGTTCCTCCACGGTGCGTGCACTTCTGTGTGGAGAATAGATCTGAAAGGTAGTGCTACGCCCCACGCTCGCCTGCGCCACTCGATGTCGTTGGACGGTATTCGCGGTATCGCCGTACTGATGGTGATTTGCTTTCATTACGGGTACTTTGCAGCAGGTTGGATCGGAGTACAAATATTTTTCACATTGTCAGGTTATCTTATAACGACGATTCTTCTTGAAAATCGAGCGACCTCATTGCCTGTTTACTTTGGTACGTTCTACTGGCACCGCGCGGTGCGAATCCTTCCTGTCGTATTTGCCTTCCTAGCTGTTAGTTGGTCTGTGTATTCGCTTTCTGGGCATCCGACCTCCCTACCGTCCGATTGGCTGTGGTTGGTGTCGTTTACTGGAAATTTTGCCCGCATGAGATTTGAAGATCTCGGGCGCCCGTTTGTGCATCTTTGGTCACTCGGCGTCGAGCAGCAGTTTTATCTCATTTGGCCGGTCCTGATTTTCTTTTTACCCCCTCGGGGTTTCCGCGCTGCCGTCGCCGGAATTTTGCTACTTGCTCCTCTGATTCGCTACGTACTCTTCCAATATCTTGTCCACGTCGGTTGCGACACCGCCTATGCGGGAAAGGCGGCGTACGTCTTGCCGTTTACACAGTTTGACGCGTTTGCCGCAGGCGCGGCGATTCCGCTGTGGTCCCTGGATCAAATAAGGAACGCGGGAAAGTGGTTCTTGTTGTCACTTGCAATTGTTGGTATTGCAGGGTTCGAAGTATTGGCTTCCGAATACACGAGTGGTCGGGGCGCATTTATAGCGAGCTTCGGCTACGCGATGTTCTTGGTGCCGAGCCACGGCTACGTTTGGGCGTATTCGCTGTTGAACGTTGTGTCGATGCTCGGGATTATTTGCGCGCTCCAGAGAATCGGTCCCACTTCTGCTTTGAAAAATCGGCGGCTGGTGTGGCTTGGAAAGATATCCTACGGTGTTTACGTCTACCACCTTCCGCTTCTACTTCTTGGTGAGCACGTGATGGATCGTCTGCATTTAGAGATTGGAGGTGTAATCCGGCCAATCTTCTTTGTCATTTGGGTGGGATTAGCCTTAACGATATCCGATTTTAGTTACCGCTGGCTTGAAACTCCTTTCCTCAAACTTAAGAACTATTGGCAAAAAAAGGTTCCTATCGCGCAGTTACGCGGCCCTCAGGACCACTGGGATCACCCTAATCGTTGATTTCCCACGGCGAACTATTCGATCGCTCGCGAATCAGCTTCTAGCGGTATCGATAATCACGAAAGCATTTTACGTGACACCTTGATGTTCGAGCGGAGTGATTGGTTTTCCTTCGTGTTTAAGCTGAGCAGATTTCGTAAGAAAATGTTTTTCAACGATGAACCAGGAAAGCGCACCGACCACTAGAGTTATAGGAGTCGCGGTTGCGAATAAAGCTGCGGGCGACATGTGCCCCCCGGCACTCATGACAACAAGCTGCTCGACAGGAAATGCGTACAGGTAAACGCCATAGGAAAAGTCCCCATAGCGCCCCAGGTTGAGCGAGTTTAGTTTCGAAACATATGCAAGCGCCAGCACAAGGTATGAGCCACAGATGGGCATGGCTATTACTACGCCATGTGGAACGAAGTAGGATGCTATCAATAATACAAGGCTCAGCAAAACAAAGGGACGGCGTATTAGGTGATGTCCACCAAATAGTTTGAAAAGCATGCCCGCAAGAAAAAATGGCAACACGATTGCCCAGAAGCGTGGATATCCGAAGATCTGGCCGAGAATCCTACCCCCAGGATTATAGCCGGAGACATCCACATATAGGTGCCACCCGACGACTAAGAAAAAGAAGCCAAGGACAAAATTGCGCCTTTGCAGCAGTCGGCTTATACCTAGGAACAGGACACCAAGGTAACACCAGAATTCATATGGAATAGACCATAGAGATCCATTGACGGTGTGGCTGAAATTCTCTGGAAATGCCGAGGAAGACTCAAGCCCTTGGAGTCGTAACGTATTAATCAGGAAATCGCGAATTGAGAAATTGGTGTAAATGTGCGTACGGACCGCGACTGGTATGATCACTACAGCCGTCAGTAACGACAGCACGATGAATGCTGGGTAAATTCGGCCTACGCGCCGCTTTAGAAATTTAAAAGTGTTAGGGGAGCGAAGCCAACTCTGAGTAATGAGAAATCCGCTAATCACGAAGAACCCCCACACACTCAATTCGCCAAACGTGGTTTGTCCGTGGGAGAGTGCATACAAGGGTTCGGTCGCATTGGACCCTCGTCCAAGCGGAAATGCGTGAGAAAAAATCACCAGAACCGCAAAGACTAAACGGAGAGAGTCAAAATTGTTGGCGCGACTTCCATCTGTGACGGTCATTGCATTTCCGGACATTGGGAGTGAAAAATGATAGAGATGGTAAAGGTAATGCGGGGCCATTTCTCATATCTTCTTTTAGCTTAGTGTACGGCACTTACACTAATACCCGCACAGTTTTTGCATCACTATATGACCAAAGATGGCGTGTGCGTCCTCGGATAACTGCATGTCATCAACATCCGCCCACACAATATGATGCGCCATATCCTTCAATTTCCCGCCCCGATAACCACATAGACCCAACGTGATTCCCTGATGTTCGTTGGCGTAACGAACCGCACGGATGACATTCTCGGAATTGCCACTGCCAGAAATCGCGATGACGAGATCACCTGCGCTAAAAATATTCTTCAACTGTTCAACGAATACATCTTGAAACGACACGTCGTTGCTATACGCCATCACCAAGCCCATGTTGTCGATCAGCGAGCGGCCCCGAAATGGCTTGCCGCTCGACATGTAAATGCTCTTGTTCCAATCGTTGATGAAGTGCAACGCGGTCATCGAACTCCCGCCGTTGCCCAGAGTTATGATTTGGCGGCCCGACTGCCAGGCGTCCGCAATTACGCCGATCGCATTGTCGATTTGTGTTCGATCCATTGTCTGCAGCAACTTCGTCAGCTTCGACAGGTAGCTCTGGGCGGTCCCGGCATATCCGTTCATGTAGTTCTCCCTTCCGATGTCGGCACTCAGTGATAAAAAATGATTCTACTACCCAACGGCTCGAATCCAATTGGAATTGGACGAAGCATATGCAAGGCCGACTTTATCTGAACGTGCAAGCGCCGCGGGGCGTATAGCATCAAAAACCCCCCGGCGCCCGCTCCCAAAAGTTTGCCGCCGGTTGCGCCGGCGTCCCGCGCGAGGCGATACCATTCATCAATATCATCGGTACTTACGCCGGGCACCATGCTTTTCTTGAGCATCCAGTTCTCGTGAAGTATCTCGCCGAAGGCGGAGACATTGTTTTTATGGAGTTCCTCTCGCAACTCGTAGGCTAGTTGTACCATCCGTAGCATTGAACGCTGCTTACCTGCGTTGTTAGCCATTTCTGCAGACTGCTGTTTCAGAAGCATTGAGGCGCTGCGGGAGATTCCCGTATAGAACACCAAGGTATTGGCCTGGAGTTCGGAGACCGTCGTGCGATCACAGATGATGGGGGATACGATGACCGAGTCATCCTGCTTGAACTCGATCAGATTGAGGCCGCCATATGCCGCCGAATACTGGTCCTGTTTTCCGATGGGCTCACCGCACCTGTCAATTTCGATATAACAGCTGTCTTTTCCAAGTTGTTCGCTCGAAACATAGCGTCCTTTGAATGCGTTGAGCACGTGCAACAAACCAACGGTGAATGTGCTGGATGATCCCAAGCCCGTTCCTTTTGACGGTATGTCTGCGATCGTGGTGATCTCAATGCCGCCGTCCATCTCAAGAAACTGCATTGCGGTTCGCACAATGCGATGGTCAATTTGTTCGACGCGATCGACTTCCTCTGTCTTGGAATAGGCTACGCGAATCCCATGGTCGAATTTTTTATTGACGTTAACGTAAACGTATTTGTCGATTGCGGTGCTGACTACGGCCCCGCCGTGAATTCGGTAAAACGAGGGCAGATCGCTGCCGCCGCCGACAAAACTCATTCGCAGGGGCGTTCTACTGATGATCATCCAAGCACTTCCGTAAGTGAGATTCTAGAGGCGCCGCGGGCTAATTGCTCTATCACTGGGGATTCATCTGCCTGTCGCGCTAAATAGAGGTTCAACGCCTGTTCAGGGGAAGAGCCGCGCAAGCGATATTCATGAAGCACGCGCTCCTTCCGCGAGGTTTCTTCAATATATACATAGTATCGATGGATTTCCGCCTCGCGTGAGACGCTCATCGCCAAAGCCACGGTACCCTCAATTAAAATGACATCGGAATGCGAAAGCGCTACCTCTTGGACAGCCGCGATGTGTTTCCGATTTAGCTTATGATAGCCCGGGAGCGTAAGGCTATTCGGACGCCGTTCGCAGTTCTCGAGTTGTCCGATTAGCGCTTGCAAGGCATCCATATCATAACGTCCCAAAACACCCGCTCCTCGCGTTGCATCGTCCTTCAACCAACGATCGATCGACACGATACAAGAGTGCTTGCCAAGGGCCAGAAGCGCGTCGCGTAGTACCCCTGTAAATGTGCTCTTGCCGCTGCGCGCCGGGCCGCCGATCAGCACCATCGCGCCGGCGCTAATTTGTTCGGCTAACTGCTGACAATAGGCGAATAGCCGAGGATAGTGGTCCAAGATATACGCTACTGCCGATGGGAAATCAGGCACGATAGCATCCGGAGTGGCCCACTCGCGATAATCGAGCCCCGCGTAACCGGTCTCCACCAACACGGATTTGACTGCCGCGCGCCGGGCAGTTTCAATGTCTACTGACGTATCCCCAATCATCCAGGATTTATCACGTGCGCCATTGAATTGCTGCAAGGCAAGATCGATCATACCGGTTTTCGGTTTGCGGCAATCGCATACGTGCTTAAGATCAACACGCTCTCCCGGAAATCCGCCGTCAGGGTGATGTGGGCAGTAGTAAATGCGGTCTAAATACGCCCCATCTCTTCCAAGTAGCGTTTCCATCTTGTTATGAATTTGATGAAGGTCTTCGTCTGTGCATTCACCTCGGGCAATCACGGGTTGGTTCGTCACCACGCAACATCGATATTCCGCCCGGTTCAAACGCTTGATCGCTTCTGCTACCCCTGGAAGTAATTCGAATTGATCTGGGGTACTTAAGTGATCCGCCTCGCGGTTGATGGTCCCATCTCGGTCAACGAATACCATCGCTTGGTGGCGCTCCAAGCTCGCTCGTTCGATTGTTCCGGACTCGAAATCGGCGCGCACCTTATCGAGTCGTGCGGGTGTTCCGATGTCCTTAATGTACTCCGCGCTGCTATATCCGCGTAATACCGATCCGCGCAGAAGCATCTCTGGAAACAAGTCCTTGCTGAAATCTAATACGCGAGTGTCCCAGCGCCATGGCATCAGCGCTTTCTTATGCACCCAGTACAGTGCAGCATTGACCAAATTTGGGTAGAAGCGGGATGGCGCATGCGGATAGGGATAAAACGTCGAAATAAATCCACGTTCATCCATCTCTACGAGATCCGAATCGTGCGGGTGATCATTCGGGTGAACAAACAGCGTCGCCGCGGTGCTGGCCACCCGCGAGTGATCGGCATGAAATCGGGTAAGGTTCACATCGAGCATGGTGTCCCCGTACATCACGAGAAATTCGTGCTCAAGTTGGTCGTAAACGGCCAGTGTTGCGCCAGCCGTGCCCCTCGGATGCCCATCATCTACGCAATGAACATTTAGACCCCAGCTTTGCTTTGACGCGCAGTAATCGATAATGTAACCCGCCGCATGATTCACGAGGACGATCACTTGCGTGAATTGATGTTTCTTGGCCAGTAGGATTTGCCGCTCGAGCAGGGGAAGCCCGCAGATATCGATCAATGGTTTTGGTAAATTTCCAAGACGCTCGCGTAATCGGGTGCCTCTGCCGCCCGCCAAAATGACGGCTTGTTTCACTGACCGAACTCTTGCTCCGCAATCTCATCCACTGCCTTACGCATTGCCTGCATCGAACTGAGTTGCGGCCGCCAGCCAAGCTTCGCGAGTTTCTCAATTGAATAGGTGAACTTGGGTACGTCACCAACCCAGCCTTTGTTTCCCTGACCGAAGGTTATCGTTGCGCCCGGCGCGACCCGATTCACCACGGTTTCCGCAATGAACCGGACGGTAACGCCGCGGTCATCCGCCCCAATGTTGAAATAATTCAAGCGATCATGCGAATGGGTTCTAATGAACAGCATTGCGTCAATCAGCTCTTTCACGTGCAAATAACTTTTGTTTTGCGTGCCGTCGCCGAGAACATCGAGATTCCGGGGCGTTGTTTTGAGCTTGCGCATGAAGTCATGAATGACGCCGTGCGTTGCCGGCACGCCGATTACATTCGGAAACCGAAACACGAATGCACGCTGCAGATGACTTTCGAGGGCAGCACTGATCGCAGCCTCCGAAGCTAACTTCATTGCTCCATAGTTTGAAATCGGAAAGAGAGGTCCGATGTCTTCCGTCAAGGGCCGGTCGCCAAGGTCACCGTACACTGCCGAGCTGGATGCAAATGCGATAGTCCGAATTCCTAACTCCCGCATTAGGGTCAGCGAATTGAGCGTAGTCTGAAAAGTATCGCGAAAATCAATGTTTGGATCCGAACCACCGGCAGGAATATCCGAGTTTGCCGCCATGTGCCAGACTTCCGTGATCGCCGAGCGCGCGTGCAGCGGGCCCAGCGCGCTTCGATACGCCTCGAGATCAGCAACATCGACGATGGTAAAGGAAAAATTTGGATGCTTTAGCACCGGCTCCAAGTTTTGAATGGATCCCCGACAAAGATTGTCAAACCCCGCAACGGTCTCGCCTCGTTCCAGAAGAACGCTCGCAAGCCGGCAGCCAACAAATCCTGCGACCCCAGTTATAAACATGGTCATGCGCGGATCCCGGCCGCGCAGCTGTGCCGGAACAGCTCCGCAAGCTTCTGCACCTCGATATCGATGGAATGGCGTTCCAGCACGCGCTCGTAGGCGGCCTCGCCCATGAGGCGGAGTTCGTCGATAGACCGAGAAAGAAAATGCTCCAAAGCCTCGGAAAGCGCGTCTACGGAACCAGCCGGAATTAGCCAACCGGTTTTCCCATTTATGACGAGTTCCGGAATGCCGGCAACGAAAGTTGTGAGCACCGGTCGGCGCAATGCCATGGCTTCCATAATTACCATGGGCAATCCTTCGGCAAAGCTGGGCAGAACCAATCCGCGAGCGCGAAGCATTTCCTCACGCAATTGTTCGGTGCTGATCGCACCGGTCAATCGCACTTTACCTTGAAGTGAATGCGTCGTGATTAACTTCTCGATTTCGGAGCGCATTTCCCCGTCACCAACCATTGCCAGTTCGAATTCGATGCCTTTGCGGGCGAGGATATGAGCGGCCTCCACAAGCAGCAATTGTCCCTTTTGCGCACTAAGACGGCCTACGCTGATGAGCCGCGGGGCCTCCACAGTCATCGGTGTCGACGCCTTCGCATGAAAACCAGCCTCTAACCCGCAATGAATCAGTTTAATCTTCGGCCAATCAGCGTGCGCGACCCACCGGTAAAGTTGGCTACAAGTGTACGACGTGATCGCCACTACAAACGCTGAATCTCGCACCTTTTCTCGAATATGCAGAAGCTCCGGTTTGTCAAACTCTTCTGGTCCATGCACCGTAAAGCTGTAGGGAGGGCCGCCAAGCGCCCGGACCAGCATGACAATTTCTGCCGCGTTAGTACCGAAATGTGCATGGACGTGGCGAGCGCCAGACGATTTCAGCCAAGGTAAAATGCTGCAGGCTTCCGCTAGGGACACCAAGTGATACCGCAACGAGCGGTCCGCCCGCCATCCAATTCTGATCGCCAGCGTGAGCGCTGACAGGAAGTGATCAAGGTCCGTAAACAGTATTCGAAGCATTGCGGCGAGCAATGGCCACAATCCGCCTTGCAACACATATCGGGTACGCTGCTGTTCGTCCCGATCCTCCGCGTCAATGACTGCAGCATCCCAGCCGCGCAGGGCAATGCGCTGAATATCAAGCCCTTGCCGTTCCAGCGCTAGGATTTCCCTTCGAATAAAAGCATGGCTGATCTTGGGATATTGATTGATGAGGTAGGCGACTTTGGCAGTCATTATTTCCGAGAGTCTTGGGCTTGAATGAAAGGACGGCAAAGGCTCGTAAAGCCCTGTACCTTACACAGATAGTCTATCAGACCGGATTGCGATCTCGTATATCGCACATGGAGGTCCCTCCGCCAGCCTAGCCATTTCGGAAGATCTGCCAGAGATCAATCCTATCGGTCGCCGACCCAGCGCAATTCGCTCCCAGAAGAAGTTTGGCATGATGATGAACCGGAGATTTTCGCAGTCGATCTGGGAACTCCATGTGCCTTATTATGCGGTGCACGTCTCATTTGGGGACACAGCGACGGCATTTTCTGGTCCCTCCCGTTGAGCATCAGGTAAACTCGAATTAGAGACTCGGGGAGTGGCGGAATTGCCTCGAAGCAATTCACTGTAAAGGACATGATTGTATGAGTGCTGGATTGATGGGTGCTCAAGATTTGGAATCAATCCGGGCGGAGAACTCGGGCGAGCATACGTCAAAGCAATCACTCTACTTCTCGTCGGACAGTAATAGGCTTTTCGGTTGGCTACATCGGCCTGTCAGCAACTCGACCGCCGACATCGGTCTGGTTCTCTGCAATCCTTTTGGGTACGAGTCGATCTGTGCACACCGTACGGTGCGTGCCTTTGCGGAAGCCGCCGCATCAATAGGTGTGCCTGCTCTGCGCTTCGACTATGCAGGCACTGGGGATTCTAGTGACATTGACTCCGACGCCAATCAGATTGATGTCTGGTCTAGGGATGTGGTGTCTGCGGTCTCAGAGTTGCAGAAACGCACGGGTGTTGCCAAGGTGTACTTGCTGGGCTTTAGACTGGGCGCGCTATTAGCGACGTTGGCGACGTCGCGCTGCAACAATCTTGGCGGTCTCTTGGTGATTGCACCCATCATCAGTGGGCGACGGTTGTTGCGAGAACTTCGTACCGCTCGTCTGGCCGCCGGGCTACGAGCAACTGATGCAGTGGATTCTCCTTCCTCCACGCAGGTCACTGGGCCCGGAACGGGATCGTTGGAGTTCACCGGATTTTCATTATCCGCCGCCAGCATTAGCGCACTTTCCCAAATCGATTTGGAAGACTCTGGTTCCCCCGCTGTATCCCGCATGCTAATCGTTGATCGCAACGATTTGCCGGTAGCAAGCAAGTGGGGGCAGAGGCTAGCGACCCTCGGAATGAATGTCGAATACATTGGATTGCCGGATTTTGTAGAGATAATCATGAGGCAGGCTGAAACCGCGCTCATCCCCCATGCGATGATTGCAGCTACGTGCAATTGGCTACAGCAGCAAGTGTCTGAAGAACAGCGTGGTAGTCGGCCGCGACCGCAGTCATGTCATCGACTAAGCGAAACTCCAGAAGTATTGTCTTTGCCAGCGAGTGAACCTTTGTCGTCGCTAACCGAGCGACCGGTTTCCGTTTCGACTAGTCCATTTCTATTTGGGATTGTCACTGAGCCGCGATCGGGCGAGATGCGACGTCGCGCGGTCATACTCCTAAACGGAGGTGGCGTAAACCATATGGGGATCTTTCGCATTTGGGTTTCGTTCAGTAGACTCTGGGCCCAGCGTGGGTATGTGGTCATGCGCTTGGATCTGGCTGGCATTGGCGACAGCGACACGCGGCCCGGAAGACCTGACAATGAAGCTTTCCCGCCGGCGGCGCTCGATGATATTCGACGCGCCATCGAATTTATGGGTGACCGCTATGGCATTCGAGATATAACACTCGCCGGTATATGCTCCGGCGCGTATCACGCGTTGCGGGCAGCGGCGGCGGGGTTGCCAGTAAGCCGCATTTTAATGGTAAATCCTCAGAATTTCTTCTGGAGGGAGGGAATGACTGTCGAAGACATGGAACAGCTTACTGAGGCGGTCCTCAATCCAGGGGGATACCGCAAGCGGCTTTTATCCATAGCAGATTGGAAAAGGTTAATAACCGGTCAGGTGCAGATTTGGAAGATTCCGAGAGCCTTGATCAATCGTGCGTTGATGGTGTTCCAGTCTCGATTGAGAAACATGGCTCGGCGTTTGGGCGTCCGTTTGCCTCGCGATCTTGGTTCGGAGCTCGAGCAGATCGTAGGCCGTGGTGTAAGAGTTGTGATGGTGTTCGCACGCGGCGAGCCCGGTATCGATCTGCTTAGAATTCAGGCGGGTACATCGATTAGACGACTCGGTGACCGTGTGCATATCCACATCGTTGATGGGGCCGATCATGACTTCAGTCAAAGCGGGCCACGTTCGATTCTGGAGCAGATTCTCAGCGACGAGTTACACACTCGGAGCGCGGTATCTACATCTCCTTGAACTTGGCACGACGCTGAGCCGGCCGTGACGCATCCGGTGTGTCTATTATGCATAGAGCGCGCGCTTATACGTTTTGCCATTCAAAAAATACTTTCTACGACTGAACGTTGCGGCCGCGCAAAGCGAACTCGCTCAGCTACTTATTGAACAGTGCCTCCGATAAGGTAGTGAAAAATAGCTTCAACCTCGGTATCCTCAAAATTAGATGAAAAGCAGGCATAAAAGCCAGGCCGCGGATGCGCCTTCCGTATGAAGCAACTTGCCGTCGTTGGAGCCGGTTTCTCTGGAGCGGTAATCGCTCATCAGTTGGCTAGAGCGGGCTTTGAACTCAACGTCTTTGACTCCCGGCACCATGTCGGCGGCAATTGCCACACCGACCGCGATCCCGACACTGGAGTAATGGTGCACGTTTACGGGCCACATATCTTTCACACTAGCAACATTGTGGTCTGGGATTTCATCAAGCAATTTGATGAATTTATGCCGTTTACCAATCGGGTGAAAGCCATAACGGGTAAGCGAGTATTTTCTCTTCCCATCAATTTGTTGACGATCAATCAATTTTTTGGGAAGACATTTTCGCCATCCGAAGCTGAACAATTCATTGCATCGATCGGCGACTCTTCAATAACGGATCCGCAGACCTTCGAGGAGCAAGCGCTGCGATTCGTTGGGATCGAGCTATACGAGGCCTTCTTTAAGGGGTACACGATAAAACAATGGGGTACGCAGCCGTCAAATTTACCCGCCAGTATATTGAAGCGGCTTCCCATAAGGTTCAATTACGATGATAACTATTACCCGAGCGCTTTTCAGGGCATGCCTAAACATGGGTACACTCATATCGTGGGAAAGCTGCTGGATCATTCGAATATTCGGGTCCATTTGAATACACGGTTCGATCGAACACTTGCGCGAGATTTTGGCCATATATTTTACAGCGGCCCCATTGACGCGTGGTTCAACGAGGACCTGGGCCGTCTGGGCTACCGGACGCTCGATTTCGTGGCCGAGCGATATCGCGGAGACTATCAGGGTAATGCCGTTGTAAATTATTGTGACATGGAAATGCCATGGACTCGAATCTCGGAACACAAGCATTTTTCACCTTGGGAGGCCCACGAAAAGACGGTGATTTTCAAGGAATACAGCCGAGTTTGCGAGGCAGGCGATACTCCCTATTACCCAATTCGCCTTGTTAACGAAAAATCGCTGCTGGCTCGCTATATCGAATTGGCTCGCGCCGAGCTCGACACCACTTTTGTCGGACGTCTAGGCACATACCGATACCTTGATATGCATATTGCAATTGGAGAGGCATTGGACGTCGCGGCAAGATTTTTATCGGCGCGAGCACGTGCCGAGCAAATGCCCGCGTTTGTTGTCGATCCCCTGCAATAGTGAGTTAATGCATTTACCGAAACTTTCGGGTCGCCTACGCCTGCTGACAGCTGGCGAGTTACTGCGCGCATGAAATTCAACCTTAAAACGCCAGGGTTGGAGTTGGCGGAATTCGCGCGTCGCCTCCGGAAGTTCGTGCGATTCCGAGCAATCAACCCCGGCCGCTACTGTATTGAAGTAGCTTACATGGCGATGGCCGGCGGAAAACGCTATCCCATTGGTAATCAGAAAATACGGGTATTGTTGGTGAGCGACGGGGCAGCGATGACCAGTCAAGAACAATTCTACCCCTTTTCCGCTTATCGGCGTGAGCTACGAAAGAACCTACAGCTGTGCTCAGTTCATTTGCTCCTCAAAGATGTTTTGCTGGCGCCTGGCTTTGTCTTGCCTCATTTCGATGTCATCGGTTTGAAAATGACGACTCACGCGGCTCTAGCCGATGTGGTTCGCGTTGTCGGGCTAATCAAGAACTTCGCCGGCAATCGGCCGATTGTGTATTTTGACGGTGAAGACGACATATGCGTGCAGTGGCCTGAGATGCTTTCGCAAGTCGATTTGTACGTCAAAAAGCACGTATTTGGCGACAGAACTAGATATTTGGAGCACTACATCGGCAAGAGCAATCTCACTGATTTTGTGCATCGTCGCTATGGCTATTCGTTTGCCGATAATGTTCATGTGACGGAAAGCCGTCCAGTCGCGAGCGATCAACTGCAGAAAATTATACTCGGTGGAAATCTTGCGTTGGACCGAAACATCATGGAGCTTTACGCTAAGCGGCGTAAATCTTCAACGCTGTTGCCAAAGAACGTAGACATTATGTTTCGCGGCAATGTGCCCAAGGACTGGCTTTATTACTTGCGCAAGGACATCGAACCCTCTCTTACTCGTCTACAGAAAACCTATCGCGTAATCATGCCGCGCAATCGCGTAGATCGTGAGGAATATTACCGGGAAATGATGGGTAGCAAGATATGCATTAGCCCGTTCGGGTACGGTGAAATATGCTGGCGCGACTTTGAGGCTGTAGTTTGTGGGAGTCTACTCGTTAAACCGGATATGAGTCACGTCGAGACGACGCCAGATATTTTTAGGCCCCACGAAACCTATGTCCCAGTACAGTGGGATTACGCTGATCTTGAGGATAAGTGCTCATACTACTTAAATCATCCCAACGAGCGGGAGCGTATCGTTGCGTCGGCGTTCAAGGTTCTTGAGGACTTTTACGGCAATTTGGGATTTGCAAGAATCCTCTCGGAGCTCCTAGAGAAATGTCGGCGCTAAAAGACTGCCGCACCGCTTGAGCAGTTCATTCGAGCGGTTCTCGCGCTTGGCGGCGCCATTCAAAGACATGGTCATAGTAAATCGCGGGGACGATGCGCCTCAGTTCTGGCTTCAACCGTTCGACCGGGAAATGTTCCATCGCGAGACTCATGCCCGTCGGACGCCGCGATGAATAGCCCATCATGACCACGAAGCGATCCCTTTCGGTTTGCAACGATTCATGATGGAACACGTTAGCGGTATCGGCTAGCACGACTGTTCCCGCTGGCCCGAAGCAACGCTTCCATTTTTCCAATGGCACGATTTTCAGCATTCGATCGTTCGTCGGTCGCCCAGCAACATCAGAAAATCGCTTATAGTTCATGCTAGGGCTTCGCGTTATATATTCAAAGGGGCCGCCGCCGAGCGTAACGTCATTGAGGTAAACGACGACGCGAAGAACGTGTAAATCTTCTCCATCTTGGTGCCAAAGACGAGTGCCATCAGTGCCGCCATCGACCAGAGAATGGCGAAGTACCGCGCCGTGATAAGCAACCTGTAGTCGCAGATAATGTTGCGCCAATCGAAGGAGAGGCGGGTCCAAACCTAAGAGATAAATCTCAGGTGTTCTCTGGAGCAGGGCTTCAGGGAAAAGATCGGTAGAAGATGATCCCTTGCGCCATAGCGCGGCCTCTGCGGAAATGCCGCCTTTTACCAGCGCCGCTGCGTTTGTCACGGACTTATGCGCAGACTCTGAAAACAATCGATCAGCCGTTGTAACGTGAACGCCCTCGGTTTCTAGGTCATTAACGGCCTCAGCCTCGTACGGTGTGAGGGGATCCGCAAGACCACTACCGATGACCAGCGACTTAAGGCGGCGGGAAGCCCTGACCCATCGCCTTTGCATCCCATATTTAATTCGCTCTACGAACACGAAGTCATCATCCCTTACGCTGCACGCCGGAACGTGACCGGCCGAATACCTCTCCTCAGGGAAATCAAGACTAGCATGTACACGATTGCCCTAAGTTCGATTTCGATTTTTCTTAGCCTCAATGACCTTTTACGTCTGGTCACGGGGGCGGGCCTGGTGCAGTGCAATATCAATTGAATTACGCTGTCCCTGCGGTCCCTATTTCACCCTGTCGCGAGCACCATCATCGAGCTCTGATCCGAGCAGATTTTTGGAAACCGGCTGCTGTCCGGGGTAGCTCGTACCAAGACAAATCCCAAATACCTCCGTAAACTGGCCTATTGGAAGCGCCGCGCTAACCATCCAGCAACGGCATAGACGTTGATACTTCTAACGACATCGTTATGACAAACTGAAGTGCCAAGTCCAGCGCTTCGGAATCTCGTACTCACTACCTAAGCCGGATCCACGCTTGGAATGCCAGCAGTAAAATGATGCAGCCAGATCTCGGAATCGCCGGCGCCATCGGTGTAGTCGTGATCGGACGAAACGAAGGAGACAGACTGAAGCGTTGCCTCGCGTCCGTATGCGCCATTGCCGAGCGCGTTGTTTATGTCGATTCGGGTTCCAGCGACGGTTCTGTAGAGATCGCTAGAGCCAGCCATGCCGTGGCGGTTGAACTCGATATGCGCACCCCATTTACCGCTGCGCGTGCGAGAAACGAAGGCTGCCGAAAACTGCTTGAGATTCACTCGACTCTCGATTATGTCTTTTTCGTCGACGGTGATTGCGAGGTCGTTGAAGGATGGTTGGGAGCTGCAGGTTCATTTCTCGACCAGCACGGCGACATCGCGGTAGTCTCAGGATATCTTCGTGAGAGGCATCCGCAGGAATCCATTTACAACATGCTATGTGATATTGAATGGCAGGATTGCCCGTTAGGAGACACAAACGTTTGTGGGGGCATCGCGATGGTTCGAGTTAGGGCCTTTCAAGAAGTGAAAGGGTATCGGCCTGACCTAATCTGTGGGGGAAGAACCCGAGATGTGCGTTCGTCTGCGCAAAGCTGGCTGGCGCATTTGGCGAATTAACGAAGAAATGGCTATACATGATGCTGCCATATATCGTTTCAGCCAATGGTGGACGCGAATGCGACGGGGAGGCTATGCGTTTGCGCAAGGCGTCGCTCTGCACGGGGAAGAGACAGAGGGCATATGGGTTTCCGAATCACGCCGTGTTTGGATTTGGGGCCTCTGTATTCCAGTCACGATAGTCGCATTGACTGGCATTTTCGGGTGGGTAGCCCTGGTATTTCTAGGCGTGTATCCACTCAATGTCATTCGCCTTGCAGTGCACGGCAAACGCTCTCAGCGGGAGAATTGGTGGAGAGCCGGAGCTCTGGTTCTTTGCAAATTCCCAGAAATGCTGGGTCAGCTTAAGTTCGTGATAGATCGCTTTCGCGGGACGCAAGCACAATTGATTGAGTACAAGTGATGTGCTTCGCCACAATGGCAGCAATGTCGTCTTGGGATCCACGCGATGTTAATAACTGATGCACCCGATAACCTGTTAGCTGATGGTGGTCTTGCAGGTATAAAGCCGAGACGAACCTGCCCAGCATGATTATTCTTTTTGATCTGCTGCTGAGCAGCGCGGCCCTACTCTTGATTGTGCCCGTGGGTGTATTGTTCATTGAGGTCTTATTTGCAGTCACTGAACGAAAAACGCTGTCTTCAGAGACAGGGGAACGTCGGCGACTAGCGATTATTATCCCAGCCCACAATGAGTCGTCAATCATTGCGGACGCGTTACGGTCAATCGTGCCGCAACTGAGAGAGTTGGACCGGATATTGGTTGTCGCGGACAACTGCGTTGATGACACCGCAACCATCGCTCACAGGGAGGGCGCAGAAGTTGTTGTGCGCACGGACTCGATCCATCGCGGAAAGGGTTATGCACTCGACGCTGGCGTTCGTCATCTCGAGCACGATCCACCGGACACCGTCATCGTCATTGATGCGGATTGTCAAGTCACGCAAGGAGCAATCGATCGTCTGGCGCGTGTCTGCGCGCGCATTGGACGCCCAACGCAAGCCCTCTATCTAATGTACTCCCCGGACGGCGCTGCAATCACGACACGGATTGGTGAGCTGGCGTGGACCGTAAAAAACCGTGTGCGGCCAAGCGGGCTGCGCAGACTAGGACTGCCGTGTCAATTGATGGGCACCGGGATGGCCTTCCCCTGGATGTTGATCAACACCGCCGTGCTTTCAACCGGTCATATAGTTGAGGATCTTAAGCTGGGTATCGAACTCGCGCGCGCCGGCGCGCCACCGTTGTTTTGCCCTGATGCACTCGTCACCAGTTTCTTTCCCGTTTCTAAACAAGGTATTGGTACCCAGCGCACGCGTTGGGAACACGGTTATCTTTCCGTGATGCTGCGCGAAGCGCCCCAGCTTCTGCTAAGGGCCATCGTCACACTAGACGCTGACTTGATGGCAGTTGCCCTCGATCTGAGCGTACCCCCATTGGCACTTCTGATGTTGCAATTGATGATTGTATGGATGGGCGCTGCGACTTTATACTTTTTCACGGCAACCGCGTTTCCACTTATTATCGCAAGCGCAGCGCTGGCAATACTTGTACTTTCGATATTTTTGTCATGGGCGCGGTATGGCCGCCACATCGTGTCGCTTCGGTACCTCGCCTACGCTCTGTGGTATTCGCTGTGTAAGATTCCACTTTATGCGAAATTTCTGGCACGGCGACAACTCGATTGGGTTCGCTCAAAGCGCGATGGAGATGGGCCAAGATGAAGCAACCGATTTGCGGCGAATTGAATTTCCCGATTACGCCCCTGCCGCTTTTGTAGTAGTTATTCGGGACTGACAACGATTTCGCACTTCATCGGGGGGAAAGCACGGTTGCGCCGCCACAGTACGCTATGGTGCAGGAGATCACGGGTGAAATGAGGGACGGCCGTGCTCAACCTGCCCAAGGCAAAACGCGCTTTAGCCAACCAAGCGCATATGCGAGCAATGTGACCGAATCTATCGCCATTGCGTGACCAATTCCGAAAGCCATAACGAAGTAGCGGCTTCGTGATGCGAACCAGTAGGCTGGCAGACGGATCGGAGTGTTTCCTGGCTGGGTCAGTTTTGTGCTTTGCCCTACGATATGCATCACCCGACTCTCAGGGACGTACCACGTTAAGAAACCGGCGCTTCTCGCGCGCCGGCAAAAGTCAGTTTCCTCGAAATAAAGAAAGTAACCCTCATCCATACCGCCGATGGCGGCGATGACAGCCGGCCTTATCATCATCGATGCACCGGAGATCCAATCGACCTGCTCTGCGATACCCTTCATTCGTCTCGCAGCGATCCATTTATGCAGTAGGCGTGTGACCAGTCCAAATTCCAAGCCTGAGTCTATTTCGCTCATCATTGTTGGAAATCGAAATGCGATGGGCCAGTCAGCACCGTCAAGATTCTCGAAGCTGCTGCCGGCAATTCCGGCTTCCGGGTGCTGTTCGAGAAAGCGCGCCAGCTTGCTGATGGCACCCGGTCGCACCTGCGCGTCGGGGTTCAAAAGGTAAAAATAGGCTGGAGTGCCAGAGAGGTTTGCACGCTCTATGCCTCGATTGTTTCCGTACGCGAAGCCGCCGTTTTTGGGTGCCGATACCAGTGTGACCCAGCTCGACCACTCATTCGATTCTAGAGCTCGAGCGATTACCGGCAGATCTCCCGAGGCATTGTCGACAACAATCGCCCTGATAAGCAGTCCCGGCGTCGAGCGCTCGCGATCCAGGGAACGTAGGCTTTCGATTGCTAGTCCGGCGGATTTATACGTAACAATGATCACCGCGATGTCAAGATCATGCGCGGTCTCCTGCATAGCCAAACCTCTCGATGGCTCATTTCCTTTTTCGGTACTCAATACTGAGGGCGGCGGCGTCATCGCAGTCTAATTCGCGCCACATGCCACCATGTCAGCAACAAGTTACTGGCAACAAATGTGCAGGTCGCGACTCCAATGATGAAAACGATCTTAAACATTTCATATTTCGCCATGAAGAAGCCCTTTCTTCGCTGCAGCCACCAATAATAAAGCAGGGGCGGCAGGCCACTGAGCGCAGTCCCGTAGGCAAATCCAATAAAGCCGAAGAAATAATACCCAAGCAAGCTGCCAGCAAACACCCAGATTGCACGAAATATGTTCCCGATAAGGATAACTTGGGGCTGCCCCGCCGCGATCAGCAAATCTTCTGCAGGTGACGCTAGTGATAGCAATGCGGCTCGGACCATGAATGCCTGCAGGACCGCCCCTGCCTGCGCGTAGCGCGGGTCGTAGAGCAATGCTATCAACAGTTGCGCAGTGCCACCAACGGCCGCAGGCATAATCAATATGCTGACGAAAAGTCTTGTGTTCTCAGTGTAGTACTTAAGGGAGAAGGTATTTGGGTTCGCGTTGAAGTTATGTGCGCATCGGGGATAGAGCACCATCTGACTTATCTTGCCGATCAAGGATTCGATTGGGCCTGCGATATTTCCTGCCAGTCCATAGACGCCGAGGAGGTCAAGAGTGAACAATCTCAAAAATACGATTTTGTCGAATTGGCTCAATGCCAGCGTCAATAGACTGGACGGCATCGTGAATTTGGTCAACCCAAGTATATCGCGCGCCGCCGGCAAGTCGAATTGAAATTTGGGCCTGAGTTCCGGATAGTAAAAATAACTCATGGTGGTTATCAGCATTCGATTAAACAAGGGACCGAAGACCATGCCCCAATAGTTTCTTGTGAAGTAGCAGTAGACTACGGTAAAGATTGTCGATAAGAATGTGGCCGCCAATTCCGAATACATGATGATGCGCGACTGTTTGCGGCGAATAGCGATTGGATACGACATCGATTCGAAACCGGAAATGGCGAACCATAGTGAAAAGACCCGCAGGGGTGCGGACAGAGAAGGTGCATGGTAAATCGAGGTCGCAATCAGCGGCGCACAAATCAATAGAATCGTGCTGTTCAAGAGGGCTCGCGACAATCGCATCGTCCACGCGGTATTGAGATATCGAGGCTGTTCGGCATTCGGATCGCGGACAATGAACACCGTGACACCAATGTCGGCGAGCATTTCCACGACGAATACGATTGACATCAAGATCGTGATAATTCCGTAAGCATCAGGGCTCAGTATCCGAGTTAGAATCAGGCTGCTGCCGAGCTTGATGATGGTCAGCGCTAAGAAGCAAAATGCAGCTGCAAATAAATCGCTCTTGAAGTGGATGAGATTAACGGCGGGCACTTACTATGCCTCGCGATTTTGTTCGTGCACCTGTGATAGGCGCGTGCAGTTGGAATGAAATTCTTCCCACGTCACCAATCCCGGAATTGGAGAGCTTCAGCGGAGCGAGCATGCAATCATCTAGTCTCACTCCAAGCAACGCGATAGCGGAAATCAACGACGAGACTTTTTTGGACGGCCGACCCTTGAAAAGCCGGATCTTCGCATACGCACTCACAAGATCGATGATGCCCGGATCATTCCGGACGTTCTCTATTTTTATCATTGTGAATTGATTGCCGAGTAACGGGGTCGCTGGATTAAGTCCCACTGTCGTTCCGCCAGGCGCTGACGGTCGTCGAAGGTCGCGCGGTCAGTAGTGCCTGCTATATGCGAGGCAAGCAGGTCGCCAGCCGGTATGGCCAATATACAGCCATCCACATATTGTCGAGGCGATGTGTCAAATCCAGAGTGCCGCCGCCCTGGGCACACTACTAAGGAGTATCTGCTCGTCGAGCGGACCGTCGGATGCATTGAGTGTAGTAATCCATGATGCGGCAAAATCGCCAGTGGGATATATTCATGAGCCACAAAGCAATGGAATCACCGAACGCGCATATCAAGCACAAACTGCGCACAGCCATTACGCACCGCAATTCTCAATGGGTGGCATGGAGTCTGCCATACTGAATTTTGCGGGGCAACAATTCGGGTCCCGAGGTACCTCGGGGCGCAACGAAAGTCAAAAGGCCGAACCCCATTCAATTGAAAGCTTTATAGTACCGGAGCCACTGGGATGTCACTGAGAGAAACGATCAAGAAGGAATTTAAGCAGGTTGCCCTCGAGCAGAAGCGAAAACTAGCTCCTCTGTCTGACCACCTGAAGCTCCTGGATTCCGGCCTGGACTCGCTCAGTTTCGCGCTGATAGTTGCGCGTTTGGAGGATGCGCTCGGCGTCGACCCGTTCGAGTCTGCGGAGACTGAAAAATTCCCAGTAACATTTGGTGAATTCGTTAATTTGTACGAAAATCACCGCAAATAATAGTACGCCAATTCAGATGCCATTCTAGTCACCACTTTGCCGTGTGTTTTTCGTGGCTAGGCCGCTGACAGATTTGAGCGCGGCGCCGCGGCGCGAACGGGCGGCTACATTACAGATTGTGTTGCCGACTTACCAAGCTGCGCGTATCGGAGCGGCCGGGTTGGCACACGGAGGGTGTACGTGGGATCGGGTACGATGCGCAGACCAGCCATTTGGCTCTTGAGGGTTTTGAATCAAAACGGGATTCAACGGCTGTGACAACCAAGCTTATTCCACCCGGACCCGTAGATGTCTACAACACCGAAAGAGAACTATTGGACTGGTTGCGCGAGCAATTCAATCGATTTGGCGATATTTTCAGCGCCTCAATTTATGGAACGAAGGCTTATGTAATCAGTGCTCCCGAATACGTGGAGCACGTGCTTCTCAAGAATTGGCAAAATTACACCAAAGGTCAGGCGATCAAACGCGTTGCCTTGCTGCTTGGCAGGGGTCTGATGGTCAGCGAAGGTGATTTCTGGATAAGTCAGCGGCGGATGGTACAACCGGCCTTTCACCGCAAAGCGATCGGCGCGTTGACCGGTGTGATTTCTGCGGCTAATCGCGCGCTACTTACAACCTGGGAGCAGGCGGCTCGAGAGAAATCGCTCATCAATGTGACACGCGACCTCAGCCGTACGGTGCTGCAGGTGGTGCTACTGTCGATCTTCGGCGATGACTACGCGCAGGTTGCGTCACCATTCAGCATTCTTTCCGACCGACCGGAACGCAGTCTGGAATTCGCAGACGCCTTCAGGCCATTGGCTGGAATTGTCATTCGGTTGGCGGCGCAACGACGCGCAGTGAACCAAAATTCCACCGACATTCTTGGCATGTTGATGCAATCGCGCGACCGGGAGGGCGGCCAAGCGATGTCAGATACCCAATTAGCTAAGGAGATAATGACCCTCGTTGTCGCCGGTCACGAGACCACCGCGAGCGTCTTGAATTGGACCTGGTACCTGCTGTCGCAACATCCAAAGATTGAGGAGAAACTGAACTGCGAACTCGGCGACTTGCTTAGCTGCGAGCCGCTGCTTATCGATGATTTGCCAAGATTTACCTACACCAGGCAGGTGATCGAGGAGGCAATGCGCCTGTATCCGCCCGGTTGGCTGATGACCCGCAAGGCGCTCAAGGACGATCAGCTGGGTGATTATTTCGTCCCTGCGGGCACGGAAGTGTATATATCGCCGTACCTGATTCAGAGGCACCCGGATCTGTGGGAAGAGCCGCAGCGCTTTAATCCGGATCGGTTTGCTCCCGAGCAATCACAGAATCGACACCCGCTGGCGATGCTGCCATTCTCTGTAGGCCCGCGAAACTGCATAGGCGAATTGTTTGCCCGCATCGAGATGCAGATCCATTTAATGATAATCGCGCGGCGGCTGAGGTTGCGGTACGAGGCAAGTGAGCCGCCTGAGTTGGTTGCCGGCGTGAATTTGCTTAGTCGACACGATTTTATCATGAGCCCCGAACTCACGGCGTCAGCCGCCCATTGACTGTTTCGTCGGCGGCCACGTTGACGATAGAGCTTCAGCTAAATCGTCTTCGATCCGATGTCACTTTGCGCGCTCTGGGTGCCATCCGCCGCGTTGGCAGCCACGGCGAAGTACCAGGTTCCCGTGCTTAGACCGGTGATTACATAACTGGTTGTCGTTGCGCCGCTGACCGCGACCGATTGCGTTAGTGCGCCCTGGGTGGTGCCGTAGTAGATTTGGTATCCGGTCAGCGTGGTCACCGGTGTTCCGTCGGTATTTAGCGTGGGTGGCACCCAGGTTAGCGTCGCCGTTCCGGTCGATGTGGTCACGGTAACCGTCGCACTTTGACTGGTCGTGCCGCCCGCACCTGTACAGCTTAAGTTATATACGGACGTCGCATTCAGAGCGCCGGTGGACTGCGATCCGCTGATCGCTTGAGCGCCGCTCCAGGCACCCGATGCCGTGCAGGCGGTGGCGTTGGTCGAGGACCAGGTTAGGGTTGAGCTGCTGCCCTGGGAGACGCTGGCCGGGTTGGCGGTCATCGCGACGCTGGGCGGCGGGGCCGATACCGTGACGGTCGCGGACTGGGCCGCGGAACCGCCGGCGCCGGTGCAGGTTAGCGTGAATTTCGTGGTTGCCGTCAGGGCAGGAGTGCTCTGGGCGCCAGCAGTCCCCTCAGCGCCGCTCCAACCACCCGAGCCCGTACAGGAGGTGGCATTCGTCGAAGACCAAGTCAACGTCGAGGTGGCGCCACTATTCACCGTGGTGGGATTGGTGCCGAAAGTGACGACGGGTGCGGGCGCAGTCACCGACACGGTCGCGGATTGCCCGGCACTGCCGCCGGCCCCGGTGCAGGTAAGGATGTACGTCTGGTTTGCCGTGAGCGCGCCGGTTGACTGGGACCCACTGACTGCCTGATTGCCCGACCACGCGCCGGATGCCGTACACGAAGTCGCATTGGTGGCTGACCACGTCAGCACGGAGCTGCTGCCGCTGGCGACCGTGCTCGGGCTCGCCACAAGGCTTACCGTCGGGGCAGGGGATGTTACCGAGACGGTGGCCGATTGCGCTGCGCTGCCGCCGGCGCCCGTGCAGTTAAGAATGTACGTTGCGTTGGCCGTGAGCGCGCCCGTGGATTGCGAACCGGTGACCGACTTGGTTCCGGACCAAGCGCCTGAGCCGGTGCACGCGGTTGCGTTGGTGGCCGACCAGCCCAAGGTCGAACCGCCGCCGCTGGCGACCGTGCTGGGGCTTGCGGCCAGACTGATGGTGGGCAACGGCTGGGTCACCGACACGGTGGCAGATTGTGAGGCGCTGCCGCCGGTACCGGTGCATGTGAGCGTATAGGTTTCGTTCGCCGTGAGCGCGCCGGTGGACTGCGATCCCGTGATGGTCTTAGGGCCTGACCAGGCGCCAGATGCCGTGCACGAGGTGGCATTGTTGGACGACCAGGTCAGCATCGATGCCCCACCGCTGCTGATCGTGCTCGGGCTCGCACTGAAGCTCACCGTCGGTGTTTTCTGCCCGCTGACCGTCACCGTCGCGGATTGCGCGGCGCTGCCGCCCGTACCTGTGCACGTGAGCGTATAAGTTTCGTTCGCGGTGAGCGCACCGGTGGACTGCGAGCCGCTCACCTGCATGAGGCCGGACCAGGCACCCGAGCCGGTACAGGATGTTGCGTTGGTTGACGACCAGGTCAATGTCGAACTGCCGCCACTCGACACGGCGCTCGGTCCTGCGCTGAGAATGACGGTGGGCGCTGCTGGTTTGACCGAGACCGTCGCCGATTGTGTTGCGCTGCCGCCGGCCCCGGTGCAAGAGAGCATGTAGGTCGCATTGGCTGAAAGGACACCCGTGGAGTGCGAGCCACTCATCGGCTGGCTGCCGCTCCAAGCGCCTGAGGCCGAACATGCGGTCGCGTTCGCGGCAGACCAAGTCAGCATCGAGCTCGTGCCGCTCGAAATGGAACTGGGACTTGCGCTTAAGCTGACTTGGGGTGCCTGTGAGTTCACCGAAATTGTCGCCGACTGCGTTGCACCGCCCCCGAGTCCCGTGCAGCTCAATGTGTAGGTCGAGTTGGCGGTAATCGACCCCGTTGATACGGATCCGCTCATCCCCTTAGCACCACTCCACGCGCCCGACGCTGAACATGCCGTGGCGTTGTTGCTCGACCAGGTTAGCGTCGAGGAGGTACCCGAGTTCACGGTACTTGGGCTAGCCTGGAGCGTGACCACTGGCGGCGCGCTCGTGACGGTCACGGTTGCCGATTGCGTGGCGGAGCCGCCGGCTCCGGTGCAAGTCAGTTCATATTCGGTGGTATTGGTGAGCGTACCGGTAGACCACGTTCCACTGAGCGCCACGGGGCCCTGCCACCCGCCGGACGCCGTGCACGCGGAGGCCCCTGGGGCGCTCCAGGTAAGGCTCGCGCTGCCGCCACTGGCAATCGTCGTTTGCGATGCTGCCAGAGTCACCACCGGAGCTGCTGGAGTGTTGACGGTAACTTCCACCGACTGACTCGTGGTGCCGCCGGTTCCAGTGCATGCCAGCACGTAACTGGTGGTCGAGGTCAGGGGAGGCGTCGTCATGAGACCGCTCAGCGGCTGACTGCCGCTCCATCCGCCCGAGGCCATGCAGCTTTGCGCATTGGCCGCATTCCACTTCAACGTCACCGGTTGATCCATGGCGACGGTGCTGGCGTTTGATACTAAGGAGACATCCGGCTTTGCGGCAACGGCAACCGCAGTCGTGTTAACCATCTCGCCCGATGAGGAGTAGCCGCATGCCGCCAGCGCCGAAAAAACCGCACACCCAAGTGCCCAGCGCAATCCGCGTGCGGCTTGGCCCAATGCGCGCGAATTGCGCATGGATTTTTCGCCAGCATTGCGGCCAACTAAAATCAATCTGAGTCTCCCTCAAGATCAGCGAGCGGCGAGCGCCGGACATAACACGACGGCGCTTCGTCATAATCATCGAAGCCGCATAATCAATCGCTTTTTTGATGTTGCCAACCTGTCGCGGATTTGCGGCAGAGTTCACAATCCACACCGACATATGACAAATCGATTTCCGATTCGGGCCGACTGGGTCATTGCACCCGGCGCTTAAAGTATTTCTTGGAGCGCGGTTCGGGCGATGTCCGCACGCTACGAAGTGCGAACTCGGGATTATCGTCAAATAGCGCCAGCGCGCAGAAGGTACGCGAGTGAAGGCGAGCTAGTTATTTGCTAGTAAGCATTACGGTGAAATAACACCGTCACCGCGGTTGTTGCGATAATTTTCACATCCAACCACAACGACCAATTCTTTAAGTAGTCGAGGTCGTACTGCACTCGCTGCTGCATCTTTTCGACTGTCGAGGTCTCGCCGCGCAGGCCGTTGACTTGCGCCCAACCGGTGATGCCGGGCCGCACTTTGTGACGAATCATGTAGCCGTTGATTAGTTTTCGGTACGCTTCGTTATGTGCGACCGCATGAGGTCTCGGGCCGACGAAACTCATCTTGCCTTCGAGTATATTGATAATTTGCGGCAGCTCATCGAGAGAGCTGCGCCGCAAGAAGGCTCCGAGCCGAGTGACCCGGGAGTCCTGCGGCGTAGCTTGAGCAACCTCGGCGCCATCCTCGCAAACCGTCATGGTGCGAAATTTATAGACCAATATTTGCTCGCCATTCAGTCCGTAACGGCGCTGCTTGAACATTACCGGTCCGGGCGATGATCGCTTGATCGCCAATGCGACTATGAGCAGCACGGGCATCGTTAAGACCAGAGCCAATAATGCGAGAGTGAAGTCGAATACACGCTTCCATAGGCCGCTCATTCCTTGCAACGGCGAATCACAGATCGAGAATGCGGGCATGCCGGAGATCTCCACGCACCGCGCTTGCACGAGATCAAAGGCAAAGATATTCGGTACAAAATAGACGGAAGCTGTCGTGTCTCGCAGTTCCTTGATGAGTTCTTCGATGCGCGGCGTGGTGGAAATCGGCAATGCAAGATAGACGCGGCCAATGCCATTGCTGCGCACGAATTCCGCCAAATCCCTCGCTGTGCAACTGCCGGTGATGGGATTACCGAGGATTTCGGTCAAGCGGTCCGAACTGCGGAAATCGAGAAATCCTAGGAATTCCTCGCCTGCGTTCGTGTCCTTGATGCGGCGTGCCAGTTCGACGCCGACATCGTTTGCTCCGACAATAATGTAACGCTGGGCGATTGCTCTATCGGTCGCCAGCCACTTGGCCACCGAATGGCGCAGCGAGTCCACGAGCAGCAGGGTGATCGGCGTTACCAGAAACCAGCTTATGAGGATGTCTCGCGAGAACACATGCGTGAGCGTGAAAGAAACGGACAGAAATGCCAGGACCGCGACCACACAACTCCACTCAAGAAGAATTCGTGCTGCAGCTCGGCGCATCCGTCCCGTGCCCTTACGATTCGCCAGCAGCAAAGGACTAAAAACTTGCGCGCTCACCAGAAACGCCACCAGACCTAATGCGCAGAATTGCAGTGACAAATGTTGGCCGCAGAGCACGACGCAGATCGCAAGGTTCAAAACAACGACCAACGGCAAGATGCTGCGCTTGGCCAAGGTGACATGGGCGGGCTCCAAGCTCCCGAAGCGAACCGCCTTATCTTGGATGGAACTGTTGTTTAATAGCTCCGCACCGGGTCTGCCGATCCATGATGTTCGAAATCGCAAATGCTCGTCTGGCAAGCTTTTAGTGCCTGCCGCGGATTCGGGCATCATTGCACTCCCCTAAGGTGTTGCAATTATCGCACTTTGCTCGAGAGAGCGAATAGAAATGTAGCGCGTGAGAATGTTGCGCATTATGTTAATCAAGTATTGTCGGGCGGTGTTAATTTTACAAAGCGACTTACTCCCCAACATCTTTGTCGCAGCAATCAGTTAGACGTTTTTTATCGAGTGACACCCGAAGA
Organism: uncultured Gammaproteobacteria bacterium; assembly: GCA_963787695.1. Lineage (GTDB taxonomy): Bacteria > Pseudomonadota > Gammaproteobacteria > Steroidobacterales > Steroidobacteraceae > Bog-1198. The sequence continues at coordinate 153,181 of CAWBDX010000002.1, read as the reverse complement.
TCGCGACGCGGCTTAGGCCGCGCTGGCTATCCGCGAATGATCCAAGTTTTCCCGAAAATCTTGTTTTGGCTGTCCCGATTGCCGTGATCCACGCGTCCGGTCAAGTGTTTCGCCAGCAACTGCTGAATCGGCCCCGGCGCGAGCACGCCTTGCTGGACGAGTTGCGAGTTCTCCACATAGCGCGAATACATTACACGATGTTCCTTTTTGAGGATTCGCCAGCGCGGACGAAAGGCCTTGCTCGGAGCGCGTGAGAATCTCCGGGGGAAGTATCGCGAGACGAGCTTGCATTTAAACGTGGCGTAGATTCTGTCGCGAAGTGCGAGTCGAGGGCAGCCGTGCGGCACACTCTGCGAGCCGCTGATCCTTCGACGGACAACCAACGTAACTGATGGTGCTCCCAGATGGGATCAAAAGCGTCGGCCATTGACCTTGGCTTTCATGGCCCTGATGATGGCGATCCGTGAAGGCCGATCAAGGAAATTTGTGACTCCGGGGCGTATTCGGCCTCGTGGCTGACCAAGTGTGCGATCCTTTACGGTTTCGCCTGGGGCGCAAAGGCTCAATTCCCGATCATGAAAGTCATTACCAATGCCTTCTGGCTGTCTTTTTGCCGGATCGCCGCGGATGTTTTGAGCTTCGTGCTGTTTGCCGTTATTTCGCGCACCTTCGGCCCGGCGGGTACCGGCGAGTATTCCTACGCATTTGCGCTCGCCACCCTCGTCGCCCTCATGGTCACCGCCGGTTTCGAGGATTACGGGATTCGCCAATTTGCCCACACGGCTGAACATGCGCGTGGCCAACTGTGGCAGGACATCTTGTCCACCCAATGCGTTCAACTCATGATCGGCATTGCGGCGTTGGCCATCTTCTTGGTGTCGAGCGCAATGAGCGCGCAGGCCCTGATCGTGGTTCTCGAATTGTCGATCTATGTGGTCGGCTGGACGATCTCGAGGACATTTTTCATACCCGCGCTGGCATCACAGTCGATGGTTTGGCCGGCCTTGACGGATTTGGCCTGCCGTCTTACCGCCATCCTCTGCGCTATCGGGCTGGCATCGGTCGCTCATCCCTCGCTGCCCTGGCTGCTGGCGGGATTCCCCATCGCCGGCCTCACTCTGGCATCCCTGGCATTGCGGAGCGCGACTCGTCACGGTGTGGCGCTGCGCATCGGTCGGACGTGGCACGGAGTCCTTTCCACGTGGCGGGGAACCTCCGCATTTGCGGGTTCGGAAATATTGAACCAGTTCTACGCGCGCGCCGATTTGCTGCTGATCGCTTACTTTCTCGGGAATGCGAGTGTTGGACTGTACGCGACCGATATCAAGTTCGTCGAAGTCGGGATATTGCCGCTGGTCCTGCTCGGAACCGCCGCCTACCCGCTGCTGAGCAAGCACGCCGCATATGATCTGCTGGCGTTCGGACATTCGGCGCGGGATTTCACGCGCATCGTTTTTTTCTGCAGTGGCTGGCTCGCGGTAGGACTCTATTGTCTGATTCCGCTTATCATAGTGCCGTTGTTTGGCGCGAAATTCGCCCCAGCCGCTGCTTTGTTGCCGTGGTTCGCACTGTTTGTCATGATGAAGGCATGGGAGGTTGCGTTTTATCGGCTGCTGTATGCCGGCCGACGACAGATGTTCTACTGCGGCAGTCTGATCGTCGGAACCGTGGTGATCGTGCTCCTCAATTTTAAGCTCATTCCGGAATTTGGCATCCAGGGCGCCATCGTCGCTGCCATCATCAGCATTCTCATCGTCGACCTGATCTGCGCTTGCGGGCTCCTGCGCCAGCTAGGAGGGACATTCTTGAGTCTTACCGGCGCACGCCTTGCGCTCGCTCTTGCGATTACGGCGGCGGTTGTCGCGGGCGCGCAAAAAGGACTGGGCGCCGGGCCTTGGACTACTGCTTTGGTTGCGTGCGGCCTGTTTCCGCTGCTCGGCGTGCTCTTAGGCCTCGTGCCGGACCCGCGGCATAGCCTGCTCCTGCACCAGCCTCGAGCCGGGAACTTGTGACGACGGCAACAACTGCGCCGCCGCGCATTTATTGGCTGACCTCGGAGTTCTTCCCTCCCGAAACAGGCGGAACGGGAATGATCACATCGCGGCTTAGCCAGGGTTTAGCCGAGCGCGGTCTTGACATCCATGTTCTTACACGCCAGACCCTGCCGCGTTGCGCCGCTGAGGAATTTGTCGGCAAGGTGCAAGTGCGCAGGATCAATCCGGCGGGCGTCATGAAGGGCGCTGGCTGGCGTGCGTTTCCCAGGATGTTCGCCTTCATTTCCAGGCTCGCGATAGTGCTGATCGCCGAGGCCAGAAATTACGACATCGTCGTCGTTTCGGGCATGAAAACCATTCCGATCTCCGCGGTGCCAATCTGTCGCTTGCTCGGCAAGAAATGTGTGCTCAGGATCGAGTCTCCCTTTGAGATGGTGGAGCCCATCTCGGCCGAAAGTCTCGACACGATGAATGGCTTCATCGGCCGTTTCTTGAGTCGCATTCTGAAGCTGATGCAGCGAACGATGTTGCGGCAGGCAAATTGCGTCGTAGCCATTTCTCAAGACATCGCCGATAGGCTGATGCGCTTCGAGCGCCCGCCCGCGCGCATAGCAAGGATCGGAAACGCGGTCGACCTGTCGAAATTCAAGCCGGTGCCTATGGACGAAAGAGAGCGGCTGCGCAATCGTTTGGCATTTCCGCCCGGTCGAACGATAGTGCTCTACGTCGGCAGATTGTCCCGGGCAAAAGGCGTGATGATGCTGATGGAAGCATGGCATGAACTGGTTGCTAAATACCCTAATGCATATCTGGTGATGGTCGGCAGCGGCAAGGGATCGTGGGACGATTGCGAGGCCGACATCGTCGAGTATGTTCGAAACCAGGATCTTGGTTCGCACGTCGCGCTGGTGGGACACACAAATAGCGTGCATGAATATCTGCAGGCAAGCGACCTGTTTGTGTCGCCGAGTGACTACGAGGGGTTCTCGCTGACAGTGGTAGAAGCTCTCGGCTGCGCGGTTCCCGTCGTCACGACGTCCGTCGGCGTGGCGCCAGAGGTCATCCGCGATGGCTTGAACGGCTTTTTGTGTCCTCCCAAGAACAGGGAAGCCTTCACCGCCGCACTTGCAATGGCGCTCGGGCAAGAAGATCGCTGGGCGAGCATCGGACGGCTCGGTAGAGAATCCGTGCAAGCCTTCGACATTCCCGAAATCATTGGCCAATACGCAGCGCTGCTGCGGGAGCTGAACGGATAGATTGGGAGCACTTCGAGAAGACGCTTCTATGTGTTGGAGGGTGACGCCGAGGTTGACTTCGAATATCCTAGTTTGTGCGCACGATCGCCAATGAAGATTCAGCAGCAGACGCGATGCATACCATGGAATTCTTGCCGTCCCCACGCCGAACGAGGGCCAGCGCATCGGTCGGCATGGGCGCGAGCTCGCGAGGAGACGGCTGCCGTTGAACATATGTTCGATCCGACTGCGACTCATTGCCCGTTTGGTGAAGGCTGAGGGGTTGTAGCGCGAAGGCACCGTTCGCCGGCACGGGCCCCCTATATACTGAGCGGAGCCTCGACCAGCGGAGAAGCGGACTCGACATGAAGATCGGTATTGTTGGATGCGGAATGATTTCCGGCCATCACCTGACGGCGGCCACGGGCTATCCCGGAAACGAAGTCGTTGGGTTGGTCGATCGCGATATCGGCCGCGCGCGCGCACAGGCAGAGCGCTTTGCGGTCAAGCGGACATTCGATAACTTGCCCGATCTTCTGGCGCTGAAACCGGATGTAGTGCATGTGTTGACTCCGCCAGCGCTGCACCTCGATGTGGTCGTGGAGGCACTCCAGGGGCGGCGCACACGTCTATGTCGAAAAGCCCATGGCGCTCTCGCTGGCTGATTGTGAGGCGATGACCCGGGCCGCAACCGCCGCCAATCGCCAGCTGTGCGTGGGCCACAACTTGCTGTACTCGCCGGCGATGCTCGCGGCGCAAGAACTGATTGCCAAGGGTGGCACCGGCGAGATCGTGCAGGCGGCGTCCTCATTCAACTACGATGTGCGCCGCAATCCGAGTTTCGGACAGCACCACTGGTCCAAGGATCTGCCCGGCGGATTGGCGGAGGATTTGGCTGTCCATCAGATCGGTGCTCTCATCCGCCTGCTGGGCGCCCCGCAGCGAACCTACGCCATCAGCCGTTCCGCCGCCGCGGTGCCGGGGGGCAAGGCCGCAGACGTGAGGGCCGTGATCGAGGCTGAGCGCGGGCTCGGGACGATCGCGGTTTCCCTGCGGGCATTGCCGGACATGGCATTGCTCGACATTTGGTGCGAGCGGATGATGCTGCGGCTGAATATTTCGAGCATGACGTTGACGGTTCTGCGAGATTTGCCGGTCAAACGCAGCATTGCCCGCGGACTGTCCAATTTTGACGTGGCCGCGCAATTGGTCGGCTCGACGGTCGGCTCGGCGTGGAAGCTTTTGCGCAAGAAAGTCGACGGCTCCTATGGGATTGTTCCGATGATTCACGCTTTTTATGCGGCCCTCGAGTCCGGTCGCCCGGCGCCGGTGGGCCCGGTCGAGGGGACGCAAGCTGTCAGCGTGCTTGCGCTCGATTTGGCCGGCGGCACAAGCCAGCGCGCTGCGGGAGACGCGGTTGATGAAGGCATTGGTCATCGGTGCGACGGGGTTCGTCGGCTCGAACTTGACTCGGGCGCTGATCCGCCGCGGCGATTCGGTGCGAATTTTGGCACGAACCCCTGAGCGCGCCCGTGCGCTTGCAAGCGGCGGGGGCCGAGGTGCGCCTCGGAGATCTCGGACGAGCGGACAGCATGCAAGGCATCGCCGAGGGCATCGACGTCGTGTTTCACCTGGTCTCGGCGGCGGGAGGCTCCGCGGCGGAGGTTTTCGAACAAATCGACGTGCGAGGCACCGAGCAACTGCTCTTCGAGGCCGAGCGCGCAAAAGTCCGACGGATCGTATATGTGGGAACGCTCGCCGGTTATCCGCTGTCGAGGCTGAGTGCGGGTGCGGTCATCGACGAGCGCTCGCCCTTTGACGACACGGGACTGCTCGGCATCTACCCACGTGCCAAAGCCCGCGCCGAAGCCCTCGTGTTGGCCGCGCACCATCGCGGCGGGATTGAAGCCGTGATCGTGCGGCTGGGCCTCGTCTGCGGGGTGGGCGCCAGCGTGCTGCCGGCCCACGTGTGCCAGCCCCTGGCGCGGGATCGGGTGGTCTTGTTCGGTGATGGCGGCGTGCCGTTGCCGCTAACCTATATCGACAATGCGGTCGATGCGCTCATTCTCGCTGCGACGGTGCAAGGGGTGGCGGGCGAGTCATTCAACATCGTGGACGATGACGTCTTCACCCAGAGTCAGTACCTCGCGCTGCTGCGCCAGGTGGCGGGCGGAAGGCCCCAGGTCCTGCGCCTGCCGGCAATTTTCTATTACGCACTGGGTCTCGTGTCGGAGATCGCCGCCGCTGCGCGTAAGAAGGAGCCTACCACCAATCGTTACCGAATCAAGACGCGCCTGGCGCACGTACGATGGGAGTGCAGCAAGGCAAAACATATGCTGCAATGGCAGCCGCGGGTGCCCTTGCGGGATGGTTTGACGACGGTTTTTCGTGAGCATGCGAGCACACGCTGAAGATAGGAGACAAGTGGGGAACTCACGCTGAAGTTAGGGGAAGTCTAATGAGTACAACGAGATCGGGACTATCGCTTTGGATTGCCGGCGTGGTCGCAATGCTGGCGCTTGGCAGCACCGCGGTGCGCGCGCAGGCGCTCCCGGATTACAAACTGCACCCGGGTGATAAGGTGATCATCGGCGTCTACGATGATCCGAAGCTCACGCCGCAGGAAATGACGGTTGCGCCGGACGGGAGAATTTCCTATCCGATGGTTGGGGAATTGATGGCGGGCGGCAAGACGGTCGAGCAAGTGCGCCTCGAACTCAACGCCAAGCTCAAGAAATATCTGTCTGATCCGATCGCCATGGTGATCGTCACAGAAGCCGATGGCAACGTTGTATTCGTCGTCGGTCAAGTAATGAAATCCGGCTGCCATCACCATGAACCCGACCATCAATGTGCTGCAGGCCCTCAGTATTGCGGGCGGCGCGAATCCGTATGCGAAGCTCGACTCAATCATCATCATTCGCAGCTCCGGGGGCACGCAGCGGGTGCTGCCGTTCAGATATGGCCAAGTGAGCGCCGGCAAGGATTTGCAACAGAATATTCAGCTGGAGAGCGGCGATGTCGTGGTTGTTCCGTAGTCCGTCGCCGATGCAGCGCCGACAATCGAACCTCATTGTGGCGCTGCTGTGCGCGACGAACGCAATGCTTGCAGCGCCGACTCCTGCGGCGCAGGTGTATGTTCAACCGACCGCAACGCTGGGGGCCGAAAACGATTCCAACCTGGATCTTCAGCCTGGTTCGAATCAGTCGGTGCAGGGCTATTTGGCCAACGCGGGCGCTCTTTTCGGCATTGCCACCCCCAATTCGGACTCGACGATCAATGCGCGACTGGACTATCGAGACTATCCAAAGGACTCAGGGTGACAATCGGCTGGAGGAGTATCTTGATTTCAGATCCGATTACAACACTGCGCGAAGCCACGCGGCCATCAGCGGCCAGATCGAGCACCGCGATGACTTCAATGCGGAATTTTCTTCGGCGTATTTCAATCCGATCAATCCGGTTCAGCCGACGAACCCTTCGACCGGTCAAGCGGTGACCGGCGAAACGCTCACCAGCGTGCTGCTGCAGCCCTCATATACCTACAGATTCTCGCCACTCATAGGTGCCGGCGTTTCCGCCATCTACCAGAAGTTCAACTACACTCCGACCTTTCTCGGTCACTCGGACTTCGACTTTTATCAAGGCAACGCCGAATTGAACTGGAAATTCAACCAGAAATCTGAATTATCGTTCGGCGGCTTCGGTTCGAAGTATCAAGCGAGCGAGATCGAGTCCAGCGCCACGGGTGCCGGCCCGACCGTGAGCCTGGATACGAGCTGGTCGCCGCTGCTATCGACCAATGCGAGCATTACCTACCAGCATACCAATATCGACCAGAGCTCTTCTCCCGTCGTGCAAGCCGACGTCAACACGTGGGGAGGCAATCTCGAGCGCAGTCTATAAGAGCCAGCTCAGCCAGTACCGGGTGAGCATCTCGCGCTTCGTCACCCCCTCGGGCGGCGGAGGCGTGTATGTCAACGACCAGGCGCAGTTTCAATACAATCGAGAATTTGACCGAGCGATTGGCATTCACCGGCGCGGTGATCGGAATAAAAGCCAGTCAACTCCCGTCCAACGTGAACGATCTGGATCGCAGCTACATGCAAACCGCCGTGGATTTGAAGTGGATGATCAGGCCGACCTGGTTCGTGCAAGGCGGCTATCAATATGCCTGGCAGAAATACACGCTAAGCCCGGACGGCGCGGCGAACAATCGCATTTACATCAGAGTGGGCTATCAGGGTCTTCCCCCACAGCGGTAATCATCATGGCCACAGCGAATGTACAAAGTACCGGCATCGGCGATTATCTCGGAACGCTTCGCCGGCGCTACATCTACCTGGTCACCCTTCTTCCGGCCATCATCTTCATCAGCGTCGTTGCCGCATTCGCTATTCCGCCACTGTATCAGTCCACGGCAACGATCATGCTGGAGACTGTCGTCCGTACCCAAGGACATCATCGAGACGACCGTCATCAGCTATGCCGACCAGCAAATCGAGATCGTGCAGGGCCGAGTCATGACGGTCGAGAGCCTGCTCAACATTGTGCACGACATCGATCCTTATCCTAAGCACCAGGATTGGAGTGCAAACGACAAGGCGCAAAGGATCCTCGACAATACCTCGCTCGAACGGGTGGACGCGGTTACGCTCAAGCCAACGCAGGAATCGAACGCATTCTCATTGCATTACGACAATCCCGATCCGAAGATTGCCGCGGCAATCGACAACCGCCTCGCGCAGCTATTTCTCACCTACAATCAGCGCGTGCGCACGCAGGCTGCGGGCGAAGCGGCCGGATTTCTGCAGAAGCAGTCGGAAGGAATCGCGCAGCAAATGCGCGAGGTCGATGTCAGGATTGCGGAAGTGAAGCGCAAATACGGCGAAGCGATGCCCGAGCTGCAGCTTCGAAATCAATCTGCGGTCGAGGACTTCCAGCGGCAACTCGATGCCCTGCAACAGCAGATCTTAGCGGCTCAGGAAAAGGAATCCGTCCTCGCGCTTGCAGCTCAGTCAGATGAATCCGAATTTGATCACCGAGTCCGGCGATCTCACGGATGTGGCGACGGTGCGGGCTAAATTGACGGAAGCCGAGCAGCGCTACACCCCTGACCATCCGGAAGTGAAGCGCTTGCGGCGGGCTTTGGAAACCCTGATGGCTCAAACCGGCGGCCGGGCGCGGCGCCAAGCAGACGGCCAATAATCCCCAATACCTGCTGACCGAGGCACAGCTGCGGGGCGGCGCGCGAGACATTGGCCAATCTTCAGGCGCAATCGCAACGCGACCCGAGCGAAGCTCGAGCAGCGTCAAGGGTGGCTACAGCAGACGTCCGGGGGCGGAACGCGAGGTCGCCGAGGTGCTCCGCCGCAAAGAGGTTTTACAGACTGAATACCAGCACATCCAAGATCGGCTGCAAAGCGCCAACTTGGCCGAGACTTTCGAGAGCCAGCAGGGCGGCGAGCGCTTCGCGATGGTGCGTTCGCCCGGGATCCCCCGGCTGCCGGTATACCCGAACAGAGTGGGCCTGATCATGCTGGGATTGATACTCGGCGCAGCGCTTGCCGGCATTGCCGTGGCAGTGACCGAGAGCATGGATACCAACGTGCGGTCAGCAAAAGACTTGCCGCTGCCGGAGGGCGTGGTGGTGCTGTCCAGCATCCCATTCATCAAGAATAGTTGGGATCGGCGCCGGCGGGCGCTTATGTTGAGTTCGTTCGTGGCCGCCTATTCCGCAGCCCTTGTGGTCGTAGCTGCTGTGATAGTATCGGCTCGACATCATTAAACCGCCTGCAAACGTATGTTGACGCCCGCCGGCCAGCTTAATAGGCAATCATGTCGATCATTGAGCATGCGCTAGAAAAGAGCCGAACCGTCGGAGCAAGCCAATCGGCCTCGCCGGACGGGCGGCGATGCGCTCGAACGCACGCAGCCGGCGGCAACCATCGATCCTGAACTGCGAATTGTGCCGCTGGCCGTCACGGTCGACAGCTCGCTGTGCCGTGAGCGGCGGCTGCTCCTCGATGCTCGCGATGAATCGGACAGCGCGACAGTCGCCGCCTACCGGATGCTGCGCACCCGGCTTTTGCAGCGGGCCCGTGCCAACGACTGGCGGGTGATCGCCGTCACCAGCGCCGGGCCCAACGACGGCAAGACGCTGACAGCGCTCAACCTTGCGCTCTCCATGGCGCGCGATAAGAGCCGCGAGATCGTGCTCTTGGACTTGGATATGCGCAATCCGAGCGTGTGCCGGGTGCTCGACGTTCAACCGCGCCACGAGCTGCGCGATTATCTCGAGGGCGGCGATCATTTGCGCGAGCTGTTTTTTTCCGTGGGCAGCGATAATCTCATGATTGCCGGCAGCACGCGGCCGACGCAACATGCTTCGGAGCTGCTGGCCTCGCCGCGCTTTGAAGAGCTCTTGCGGAGTTTGCGCCAGGGCGCGGTCGATCCCGTGGTGCTCATCGATTTGCCTCCCGTCTTGCTGACCGATGACGCATTGGTGGTTGCGCCGAAGGTGGACGCCGTACTGCTCGTGGCATCCGAAGGAGTCACCAGCCGCGCCGAATTTGCGAAGGCGTTGGATGTCCTGTCGGAATTTCCAATTGCCGGCGTGGCGCTCAATCGGGCTGCCGAAACTGCACCTGGCTATGATTACAGCTACAATTTCAACGCAGACTAGGGGCACAGGCGACTAGGGATTCTGGCCCGACACCGCTTGATATTTCGAGTATGCCCAAGATCCAGAAGCGGCTTCGAATCTTGGTCGTTTCCTCCGATACTTTTCCGCCAACGCGCGTGGATGTCGCGGTGCTGTTCGGCGTCGAGCTGGCAGCTCGCGGCCACGAGATCGATTGGATACTGCAAAGCGAAGCCGCGTGCGCGCGCGCCTACGTGACGCAGTGGGGATCAGGCCGGGTTTGGGTCGGAGCGACGGATCTCGGCCAATCGCTCTTGAACCGCATCAGGAAGCATGCGTTGGGCATTGCCAATGACTGCCGAATGTTTTCGCGGCTGCGGCGCGGACGCTACGATGCGGTGGAGGTCAAAGACAAGTTTCTGTCGGGAATCTTTGCGATCATTGCCAGCCGTCTGTTTCGCACGCCCTTCATTTATTGGCTGTCGTATCCGTTTCCGGAGCACTATTTGCTACGCGCCAAGGACGGCACTGCGCGCTACCCGCTTCTTTATCGCATACGCGGCGCGGTGTTCAAGATTCTGCTCTACCGGCTGTTGCTGCCCGCGGCGGATCACGTCTTTGTGCAAAGTGAGCAGATGCGAACCGATATCGGCGGGGAAGGCATACCGACAAATAAAATGACGGTTGTGCCGATGGGCGTGAACGCGGAGTTGTGCAGCTCGGCCGAGCCATCGCAGGATCGGGAGGTCCTTGCGGCGGGCGTACCGAGCATCTTGTATCTTGGGACCCTAAATAAGGTACGGCGCCTGGATTTCCTGATTCGCGCATTTGCGAGGGTCCGAACGTCGGTACCGGCAGCCCGGCTGTATATCGTCGGCCGGGGTGATGACCCGGATGACGAATTATTTCTCGAGGCCGAAGTGTCGCGGCTCAAATTGCAGTCGTCAGTGGTGTTTGTGGGGCAACTGCCGCAGGCGGAGGCATTTCGCTTTGTCCGGGAGGCCGATGTATGTGTCTCGCCCTTTTATCCGACGCCGATATTGCGATCAACGTCGCCTACCAAACTCGTGGAATACATGGCGATGGGCAAGCCTGTCGTTGCCAATGATCACCCGGAGCAAAAACGAGTCATTGAGGAAAGTGGCGCCGGGTATTGCGTTCCTTACGAGGAGCAATCCTTCGCCGAGGCCATCGTGAAGTTGCTCAAGGATCCTGAGGCTGCCCGGTCAATGGGTCAGCGGGGGCGCCGTTACGTCCTCGAGCACCGTACTTACGGAACCATTGCCACCGCGGTGGAAAAACAGCTCTTCGATATCGTCGAATCCAGATGCTGAATGGCCGGAAACCGCGGCTTTGCATCGTCAATCCGTATGAACATGGGGGCGGCGCGGAGTATCAAATCGGCCTGCTGATCGACGCCCTGGCCGCCTGCGATCGATACGAAATCCACTATCTGACTCATTTCGTGGACGGACGCGACAGATCCCGAAACTACCAGGTATCCAGAATCGGCAGCGGCGGCCCAATCCCTCGGTTGGGATACATCATGGACGGTCCGTCGCTTTACCGGAAACTGCGCGAGATCGATCCCTGTCTCATTTACCAGCGGGTCGCCTGCGGCTACACGGGCATTTGCGCGCTCTATTCGCGCCGCCGCTCCGTCCCGCTGCTTTGGCACGTTGCTCACGACACGGACGTCACGCCGCGAGCATCTCGACCGGTCGCGCAATTTCGTGCGGCTGCGCTTGGAAAAATGGTTGGTTGAATATGGTCTCCGGCATGCGACCCGAATCGTCGTGCAGACCCGGCATCAAGCCGAACTCTTGCAAAGAAACTACGGCCGAACGGCGGACGCGGTGATTTACAATTTTCATCCACCCGCCACCGAGACGATAGACAAGTCCGGACCATTGACCGTCGTCTGGATAGCAAATTTGAAACCCTGGAAGCGGCCCGAAGTGTTCGTTCGCTTGGCCGAAGAGCTTCAGCGCCCGCGACGACATACGCTTCATCATGGTGGGGGCGCCCGCGACGCTGCCCGGCAAAGTCAAGCCTGGCAGGACTCTTTGATGCGCAGCATCGAAGCCACGCCGAATCTGCAATATGTCGGGCATAAGACCCTCGCGGAAGTCAACGAATTGCTGGCGCGAGCCCATATTTTTGTCAATACCAGCACGCATGAGGGATTTCCGAACACCTTCGTCCAGGCGTGGCTGCGTGACGTGGCGGTGGTCAGTCTGAGTGTGGATCCGGATCAAGTATTGGAAAGACAGCATGTCGGTATCGCCGCCCATTCAGAGTCAGAGCTTATTGCGGCAGTGCGTACCCTGATCGAGAAGCCCGATGTGCGCGCGAGCTACGCATTGCGAGGGCGTGATCATGCAACCGCCAGTCATTCATTGCGCAACGCCGAGGAGCAGGTGCGCCTCATCGACTCGTGGCGACGCAAAGCTGGTTGACGCATGATTAGGATTCTTGAGGATCTGAAAACTCAACGTGAGGGTCTGCTGGCCCTTGGTTTTTGGGCGCTGCTGGTTTATCGGTTCGGGCATGCCCGATTCGTCATCAAGAACAAGTATCGTTCGCGCACCTTGGACGATCATCTATATGTTCTGCATAAATTGTGCGAGATGTTTTTCGGCATCAACATCGGCTCGTGCGCCAAGATCGGCCGGAGGCTCAGCATCGAGCATAACGGCTGCATCTGCATTCATGGCAACGCTGTCATCGGCGACGATTGTCTGATTCGCCAGGGTGTCACTTTGGGGAATAACGGCTATGACGATCCGCTGGGCGCGCCCAAGATCGGTAATCGCGTGCAAATCGGCGCCGGCGCGAAAATACTGGGCCGGGTGACCGTCGGAAATAACGTGACGATCGGCGCGAACGCCGTCGTCATCAGTGACGTTCCGGACAATGTGATCGTGTTCGGCGTGCCGGCGCGAATATTCAAGCGGCTCGATGTCCCTGCTTAAATTGTTGCGCCTTACCGCGGCTGATACGCATGGCCGATCGACTCATTGAAGTATTTTCCAGTGTTCTCGGCGTCGAGCCGGAGCGCCTGAACGATGAAACCTCCCCAGCCAACACGCCGGCCGTGGGACAGTATGTCCAATATTATGTTGATCACGGAAATCGAGGCGCTATTCGGAGTGGAGCTCAGCACTTCGGATATTGAGTCGATGAGCAGTCTCGGGCGAGCTCGCGCTGTTCTTCAGCGCCTTGGAGTGCCCGATTATAGCTATCTCTGAGTTTTCCACCGGGTCTAGAATACTTCATGTCCCTTATCGAAATGCGGGCGCGGTGGCTGAAGGCCACCCGGAGTATTGCCCCCGAGGAACGCAGCGGAGAGCACTTCGTCATCGCCGCCACATTTACCGCGAACCCTCTTGTTCCGTATCTCGGAGTGAAATGATCGGACGACGACGGGTCCATACCGCTCATCACAGTCGCCCCCTATGATCAGATATTCCAAGTTTGCCTGAACTGGCAATCGATGTTTGCGAGCCGTGCTCCGACGGCCATTATTCTCATGTGGCGTATCGAGGATTTGCTTCGCTCCGATCTGCAGGAGTTTCTGCGCGGCAATTCTGACGCGCTCGAACGCGCGCTCGATAAGGTTGAGGAGTTGCGGGCCGCGATCTCAAACCTTCGCCAAGAGTTTCAGCGGAGCCATCGTTGTCTCGATACCGCCATTCCCCCATGGCCCAGACCACGACATCAGGGCGGCGCGGACCGGTGTAACCGCGGGCTGTTCCATCGGCGGCTCATCGACAAATGGATTATCGGGGATCAATGACGTCGCGGGCGTTTCATTTCTCGATCTCGACAGCGTCCAGCGACTGGTTGGTATCGAACGCAGCGTGCGATGCGAGGAAATGGTACCTCTATAGACAACCATTTACCGAGGAGTTCTGGCATGAAGTGGCAGAGGATCTCTGCACCACATTGAAAAGACAGCGAAGCGCCGCCAAGAAATGCCTGGTGGTTGATTGCGATAACACTCTCTGGGGCGGAATCATTGGCGAGGATGGCTTGGAAGGCATTGCGCTTGGCGAGGATTTTCCCGGATCGGCCTTCAGGGATTTCCAACAACAACTATTAACGCTTCGCTCCAAAGGCGTGATGCTGGCGATCTGCAGTAAGAATAATGAACAAGACGTTTGGGATGTGTTCGATCGCCACGATGGAATGGTGTTGAAGCGCGAGCATTTTGTGGCCCACCGCATCAACTGGCACGACAAGGCGGCGAATATCGAAAGCATTGCCAAAGAACTGAACATAGGATTGGACAGTATCGTATTCGTCGATGACAGCCCAATCGAAATTGACTTTGTCCGCAATACTCTGCCGATGGTCCACTGTATCCAGGTGCCTAGCGACGTCGCGCGCTTTCCCAATGAGCTTCAATTCCTTCAGGTTGTTCGATCGGGAGCAGGTAAGCGAAGAGGACCGGGTGCGATCAGAGATGATGTTACAGGAGCGCGGGCGCAAAGCTCTTGGCGACGTCACTGAGTGCGGAGGAATTTACCAAAGCTCTGCAACTGTCGGTCGATTTCTTCGAGGTCAAGGCCGAACACTTTACGCGAGTGACGCAGCTCATCAACAAGACGAATCAATTCAATCTGACCACTAAACGGAGAACTGCCGGGGAAGTTTCGAATCTAGTCGACGCCCCTGGGACAAAGATGTTTGCTTGGCGTGTTGCGGATCGGTTTGGCGATTACGGCTTGGTCGGCGTAGCCATATTGATGCGTACGGCGATGCGATCGATATCGATACCTTGCTCATGAGTTGCCGGGTGCTCGGACGCGGTGTGGAAAATGCGGTATTCGCGGCAGTGGCTGCGCATGCTCGTCTTCAAAACGCGAGTAAATTGCGAGGCCAATATATTCCAACGCCAAAGAACTCACTCGTCGCTGATCTTTATCGAGATCAGGGATTCATACCCGTGGGTGATGGCTATTGGGAATCGGACGACCTCGAGAAGTTTGTGTGGCCAGCCCACATCACTCGAGTAACCAATACTTCGTTGTAACCTGACAAACCCGCGTAGGTTGCTAAAGGCAGCTAGCCATTCCTCACGGATAATTGGCCGGATAGCCGGTGTGAGTCAACGGATTCGCGGCGCACGCTGCTGCAACGGCAGGCCACTGCGCTTCAGGACGAGTTTGGGATCCGATCATTCGCGTCCAAAATGCGTGTGAAGCGTAATAGGTTTTGTTAAGAGCATTGATGATATCGGCCGGCGTGAATGGACCGCCCACATACCCGAAGGAATTGCCGTCGATATCACCCGATTCGACGTCCATCATCGATGTCATCTTAGGGCGCAGGTCCACCCCGCCATAAGCAGGGTCGCCGAGATATGATCTCAGTGCCCAACCGAGAATCTGCGTTCCACGCGCGTCGATTGCGGATTGCCCGAAGGAGTCCGCGCTGCCCATGGCGATCCTATGGGACGGCATCCACTCCTCCAGCGCCACCGTGTCAGCCGGTAGGACGAGCCAGGAATTGGCCATGATGACGCTCGTGTGCGGGAACGCTGCGGTCGCCGCTGTCAACAGTCGTTGGGATTGCGCCAACATAGAGTCGTCACTGTAATGCGGATCCTTCGGTGCGGTTGTGGCTGCTCCCACAATCGTGGCATTTTCCTGAAAGAACACTGCCTCCACGTAGGGATCATTGTCTAGGTGCTGTCCCAGCGCCTGCACCAGGGCTATGAACCGGTCCATCACGGGCGGATAGTACAACGCCGGCGCAAACGTCCCGGTGGACGCAACATTCAAGCTCTGACCCCACCAGCCATAGCTTCCCGATACCGGACTCGCGCCGTACTTGGGGTTCTGTTGAATATAAAGCGGGATGACCCCGGGACTATTTGCGGAGAAGGGCTGTTGGCCATATTGCCACAGCATGATGACCAAGTGTTTCGGCTTGTTATATGCGGTCTTCAGTCGATTCAAGATGGAATCGATCGCTGAAAAATCGTAGTTCCCCTCGGTCGGCTCCAACGCGCCCCACGTGATCTCCATGCGGTAACCGACGATGGCGTCCTTATTGTTGAGATCATCCGCCTCGGTCTGCACGAAGCTGGATGAACGCCCAGGGTAAACGACTCCATAGGAAGCCATGTAGTGCCCAGGGTTCCACTTGATTTTTCCGGACGTGGGTCCTGGAGTGGGTGTCGTTACGCATTGCCCGTTGACGCAGATTTGTGGTGGCGGATTCGGCTGGTTGGAGGCGGTTATTTGGCCTTGAGCTGCGACTGAGGTGAAATAGGCTAATACGCTGAGCAGCGCAGTAGCTGCAATATGTTTACTTCCATTCATCAAAATATCTCTCCAACGGTACAGTCAAGACCGGTCGATCAACCCGCGATGTTGTAAGTAACTTACTCTGCGGCAGCAACGACAAACAACTGTCGACGCTTTGCGACAGCAGAGATTTGCGATGTTGCAGCTGAATCCGGTGGGTTGGCAACGCGGTTAACTAACCAACAGGATTCAACCGGGGTTGCACGGCAGGATGATGGGCTACGGTCTCCAGGCGCAATGACATGGCTCGAGCGCAAATAACCCCGGAAAAATACCAATAAAGATAGGTGACCGACGTGAAATATTGATAAGCGGTGTAGATAGTAGCGAGCAGGAACACTGCGACAACGCCAATCCAGCCGGTAGCGAGCGCACCCGTCAGAGTACGATCGCGATGAGCCACTGCCAGGGTATCCGAAAAAACCATCCAGAAGAGGGCGGCGATCAAAAGAACGCCGAACACCCCAAATTCAAGAATGAAGAAGGAAAACGAGAGTGTTAAGACGCTCTGGAACAGAATGTAGTAGGAACCCTGAAAATTCTTGCCTAGGGTTGAGGGCGAGGCATTTCCAAGACCCAGACCGAATGCCAGCAACACGGGATCCTTTGCCAGGTACTCAATGGGAATTCGCATTGCGTCGCCTCTGCGGGCCGGCTTCGTCCCGCCCAGGCCGGCGCGGGCATCCTTTGATACAAAGTATCGATTCAGCTGCTGTTGATTTGTGAAAAAGTCCACGATACGGATTTTATAGGGGTCATTCTCTTCCATTTTGTCGTAGATAGGCACGAAGATCGCCCCAAACACCACGAGTAGGGCGAGCGCCATGCCGGCGTAACGCAGCCTCTTCCCCTTGTCGGCGCCAAGGATTAGAGCCGTGAGTAGGCCAAACGGCAGAAGAATTACCGTCACTTTGGTTTCGTTAATGGTCGTCGGGAAAAGCAGCAATAGAAATAACAAGGCGTAGCGGACCCGCCCAATACGTCGCTTTAGCAGCAGGCCGGTCAATACCAGCGCCGCGCAAATGAGGAATATGGATAGTATTCCGGAATCCATCAAGGTGCCCTGGACCGGATCGCCGGAAGAGCGTCCCTCACTCATGATTACCCAGCGCTGGTATGCCGCCACGGGCAACTGAACGAACGCCAAGGTCAGCAATAGATTGAGCTGCCTTTTGAGCTGCTCCTCTGTCATGGGAAGCACCGCTGGAAGAAAGAACAAGGGCACGGCCCGCAAGTACAGTCTCATGCCGCTGATCAGAGGACCCGCACCGGGGTCGCTGTTGATGATGCCACACAACATCACCAGTGCCATTGCCCCGAAGAAAAGCCAATATTTCGGTGCCACCAATCGGAACCGATCACGGGTTCCGGCGACCACTACATACAAAATCAAGATGCCCGAGAGGACCTCGGGAAGGAATCGTGCGAGCGGCGGCAATGAGAGCTGCTGTATCAGAAAGTCAGAGAGCATGACACAGCAAAAAAGGGCTAAAACAAAAACTTGCATTGAAGTTGTGCTTGCGAATTCTCAATAATCAATCTGTCACATCCGCGGCCAATTTACGCAGCCGCGGTGGGTTAGTGTGCATATGCTGATTGTATACCCGCGTGCCCGGACGTGGCTGAGCGCCTTCGTCCGCCCCATGACATAAGTCCTGTGAAAGTGCGGGGCACGGCAATAACCCTCATCGCGTCAGTTGGTTTTGCGCTGAGGTTGTGTGCAGCCAATCGAGCCAACCCCGCGTCTTGAAGCGTGCCTCTACCACGTTGAACGAATCCAATTCGTGCAGCCCGGAGAAGACGAACCAGCGGGTTTTGCCGTCGAGCCCGACCCATTTATTCGGCATGCGCATGCCCAGGAAATCGCCCGCAGCGGCCCTTCCGTAATGGCCCCAGTCGTCATAGTAATCGATAGTCGACCAGGGTCCCCAGGGGCGAGGGCCTTCGAAAATCCCGAATTGTCCGATCGATGATTCGCTGTAAATTCCGCTCCGATAGTGCCCGACCGTCATGAGATAACGATGCAGAGTGCGATCGTAAACCACGTCGGGAGAGTCCACGTTGTTGGGATCGCGAAAGATCGCACGCGCTTCGGACTCCGAAGTCGACCAAGAGGCAGCGCGGCCATGCCGGGTGACTGCGCTCCAGTACTGATAGATGCCCGGGGTGGACGGGTCGGCCAGCAGCTGGTTCTTGGCGACCCTCTTCAAGTACACGTGTTGCTGGTCGCCACTTCTTAGGTAATAGATGTACACGTAGGAATCGATTGCGTCCGCATTGTCGCGTCCGAAATTGAGGAAAGTGCCGAACATCGATGGTGTCGACCAAAGAGCCGTTTGCCAGTTCTTGCCGAGATCCGATGACCACACAACGGTATGCAAGGGACCGCTGCCGCTCTGATGTGCGGGATCCTCTGTGTTCTCGGAGGTCCAAAAACCGCCGATCGCGTACAAGATGCCGTCGATCGAAACCAGACTGACGACTTTTCCGCCGAAAGTCGCCGAACTCTCCGCGTAGGGAGGGGCGCCCCACACGTTTTTTCCGCTAAAGCCCGATTCCCCATGGCCTTCGGGAATTCCGGTTATTCGGGCAAATCCGAGGCTCACGCGCCCGATATTGTCGTCATTGCCGTCGAAGCCACCGCCGTCGCCCCAGGCGCAGTATTGATTGTCATCGCGCGCCCAAGTGCAGGGCCATAAGTCGCTGCCCAAAGCTCTGCGCGATTTCGTGCCGGCCGAGAAATCCCATGTCACGGCGGTAATCAGTCGACTTGGCGGATAGGGTGCCTGCGATATGGTTGGGAGCGATCGGCAGGCGGACAGTGCGAGCGTCGCGGCCAGAACTGCGGTGATGATGGTGAGTCGATTGGACATGATGGAATCAAGGTGCTGGCGGGAATCCGTGCCCCGCACACGCAGCAAGCCGGGGCGAGGAAGCGATACTCTTGACCGCCTCGTCAACCAGAATCCCAACGCCGGTGGGGGTGAAATGCCCTTGACCTTTCTCGTAATACAGCTTGATGTCAGGCCGCGCCGCCTTGGACAGAGCGGACAGCGGCGAAATGATCTTGAGGCGGGAGCGCAACGTCTCCGGAAGAACATCGAGCGGCGATGTGAATTCCGTGCGCGACAGCTGTGCCGGAATATCGATGAGGTAGAAGTCCGCGCCGCTCGAGGTGACCACCTCGTCCGCGTGCGTCAGGATCGCGGCGGAGAGGTCGATCTTACTGCGATGTTGAAGCTCATCGATGTCATCGTCGGGCGACAGCGGTCCGCCCTCTGCGTCGCCGGCATCTGCAATACTCAAGCTTTGTTTACGCTCGCTTTTTATTCTCTTTTTCAGGAACAGGCTGATCCTATCTCTCACGAAGGTGTAAAGCTCGCTGTGGTCGGCGATGAACCGATACAAGCGGTATTGCATGAGCATATCTTGAACACCCACCGCGGGAAGGTATTCGCTGTTGGCACTCTCTAGTTTGCCGCTTTTCAGGCGAAATAGATTCGAGCGCACGTTATCCTCCAGGTCGGAGGTATCCCAGGAGAAAATCACCACGTCCAGATCGAAGTTGCGGCCGAATTGCTCATAGGTCTGCAACATTTCTGCCGTTCCGAACCCACCCACGGAGAAATTCAAATCCTCCACCGCAAAGCCCCGTCTTTGCAGACGCTTCTCGAGGCGGTCGGCGAAACTGTCGCGTATGTCGACTTCGAGACCGAATAGGAACGAGTCGCCGAAGATGCCGATCCGACACGTACCGGGCGGCTTGCGCTGCGGATAGTCGTGGTCGGCACGCAGTCCCTGACCGTTGATACGGTACTGCACGTCCACCTCGGGGGTGTGGTGCCAGTAGACAGCATTCGGAATGTTGCCGCGTACGCCCCACGCCGTGCCTGTGATATAGCGCGGCATGAGCGGCTGCGGGTCAAACACCCGGACGAAGCCCTCCGCAAACAGCAGGGTGTAGAGAAGTAGGGCGGCCCCGCGCAGCACCCGTCGCAGAGGCGTGGGCAAGCGCTTACCGCGCTCCCTGGCCGGGCGCAGCTCGGTCGCGGCGTCGCGCTCCTCAGAAATCAAAATAAATGAACTCCTGGCCGCCCGGCGCGCTGAACGCAACGAGCGTGAGCATGAGAGCGACCGCTGCCGTGTAACGCACGAGGAAGGGCCCCGCCGTCAACACCTCCAGCCGGCCCGATGCGCGCTGATAGATCTCGACGGCAACCAGGGGAGCGGAGTAGGCGAACAGAGTGGCAAACTGGTCCGCCGAATAGCCGGTGGTCGCGAACAGGTTCCCGAGGACCGTGACTGCTTGATCGAAAGTGCGCGAGCGGAACAGAATCCAGCCGATGCACACGAGGCACATCGTGATGAACCACGAACCGGTTTGAATGGCAAACCCTCGCAACGTCAAAAATCGCGAGCCCTCGACCAGGGCGTCGATCCGCAGCGCACGGTAGACGACCTGGATTGCACCGTGAAACGCTCCCC
Organism: uncultured Gammaproteobacteria bacterium; assembly: GCA_963787695.1. GTDB lineage: Bacteria > Pseudomonadota > Gammaproteobacteria > Steroidobacterales > Steroidobacteraceae > Bog-1198. The sequence continues at coordinate 132,506 of CAWBDX010000002.1, read as the reverse complement.
AGGCAACGAAGGTCCAGGATGCGCCGTGCCACAATCCCCCCAGCAGCATCGTGATCATGAGATTGCGGTACATCTTGAGCTGCCCGCCGCGATTGCCGCCGAGCGGTATGTACAGATAATCGCGCAGCCATCGCGACAGGCTGATGTGCCAGCGCTGCCAGAATTCCGACGGACTGCGGGCGAAATACGGCTGGTTGAAGTTGATCATCAGATCGAACCCAAGACAGCGCGCCAGCCCTCGCGCCATGTTGGAGTAGCCGCAGAAGTCGCAGTAAATCTGCACGGCGAATGCCAGCACCGCTGCCAAGGTGGCGCCCGCGGTTTGGTCGGCCGGCGCATTGAATACCGCATTGGCTATCGGCGAGACGTTATCCGCGATCACAATTTTTTGATAAAGGCCCCACGCGAACAGCAGCGCACCGGTGGCGAAAAGCTGCCGATCGAAGGGTCGAACCGTCTCGAATTGTGGCATGAGATGTCCCGCACGCTCGATCGGGCCGGCGACGAGCTGGGGAAAAAACGCGTGAAACGCCGCATAGTTGATGATCGAGTACTGCGGCTCGTAGCGGCGCTGATACGAATCAATCGTGCGGCTGATTGCCTGAAACGTGTAGAACGACAGCCCGACGGGAAGAATGATGGCGAGGGACGGCGCTTGCGCGTGGATGCCGATCGCCTCGAGCAGCGCCGTGGCAGAGCCGACAAAAAAATTGAAATACTTGAAAAATGCCAAGATTCCGAGGTTGGTGCACAACGACAGCAGCAGCCAGCATTTCCTTCGAACCCGCTCCGCAGACCGCCTGATGACGATGATTGCGAGCGCGGCGATCGCCATGCCGATGGCGACCGGGGCGGCGAGCCACCAGTCCTTCGAAGTGGCGCTCGCCAGAGATGCGAGCGTCACGAGAACGAGGAAGGTGGCGCTCTTCAACTGATCGATGGCGCGAACCTCCTTGCCCGCCGCACCGAGAGCCGCGAGATAATCGACCGAGGTTGAGATCGCGACCAGGATCAGAAAACGCGGATCCCACCAGCCGTAGAAGACGTAACTCGAGGCGATGAGCAGCAAGTTGCGCGCCGTCACGTGGCGCCGAGAGAAGAAATACAGCGGCAAGAATGCGGTTAGAAACAGCGCAAAGACGCCGCTATTGAACAACATTCACGAACTCCTGATGCGCCGGGCCCGACATTTCGCGGTAGATTGTGGTGGGCGTTCCATGCGCCTGGCCATTCTACAGGCCCGAACCCGGGTATTCACTTCTGCGGAGCGTGCGCTGTCGGCCCGAGGAGACATATTGCTGCCGCGTGCGAACCATAGTCCACTGCCGCCTCGAAAGGGCAAACCCGTCGCGAGATGGGGGCGCAAAGCTTCCGGTCTGTGAGTGGCAGATAGCGGGGTTGCCGGTGATGGTGCATTCGCTATTATCGTGTAACCCATCCGTTGTGGCCGTCCTCCGCAGACCGACTATCTTTAACAAGTCAGGAAACGGTGGACATGGCATCAACGGTACGAGTTTATATTGCATTTTCTTTCACGATCTTCGCAGCGGTAATTCTCGGCGGCTGCAACAATGACACGAGCGCAAGCAAAGGTGACGCGGTCAGTAACCCGTCCGCACCCAGCGCCGTGGCGAACAGCGGGCTTACGATTTCCGGTAGTCCCGCCTCGTCGGTCGCCGCCGGCAGTAGTTACAGCTTCCGCCCGACCGCCGACGACGCAGGCGGAGCGGCGCTCACCTTTGCAATCAAAAACCCACCCGGCTGGGCAAGATTTGACCCCTCCACAGGCACGCTCGCGGGAACGCCAACCACTGCCTACGTCGGCAGTTCCGCAGAAATTGTGATCACGGTCAGCGACGGCAGCGCCACCGCTGCGCTGCCGGGCTTTTCGATTGAAGTGACGCAGACCACAGCCGGAGCAGCGGCGCTGTCATGGGTGCTGCCGACCGAGGTGACAGGTACGGAACTCGCCGGGTACCATATCTATTACGGTGCGAGTTCGACGCAATTGACGCAGGTCGTCGATATCGGCAACCCGGACTCCACCAGCTTCGTCATCGATAATCTCGCAACCGGTACCTGGTATTTCGCGATCAAATCCTACACCAGCTCCAACATCGAGAGCAGCTTGTCCGCCATCGTGTCGGTGGCGATTTGATAGGGGAATTCCGGGTAGGCTTTGCATCTACGCCCTTGAAGCGAACCTACCTAGCCGGATAGGGATGAAGTGATGTCGGAGCGTTGTCCTTCGAGCAGCTTGTCCGGCGCATTCCCGGATTCGATCAATGCGGGAACCGGGCCTGCGTATTGAATGACCCGATCGACCTTGTAATCCTTGCTGCCGCCGGCATGGGTGAAGATGATCAACTCTCCCAACAGCCCCAGCGCAAACATCTGCACCCCCAGCACAATCATCAGCGATCCGAGCAGCAAGGCCGGCCGGTCGGCCAGCGGGTGATGGAAATAGATCCTATCGAATATCAGGTACATCAGCTCGAGCAGGCCGAGCGCAAAGGTCGCCACTCCGATCATGCCGAAAAATCGTAATGGTTTCTTGGTAAACCGGATCAAGAAAAACACGTTGAAGATGTCGAGAAGTCCGCGCGTGTAACTGCGCGGCCGATACATCTCGTCGCGACGGTCGGCGTTGGACTGGCGCACCGGAATCTGGCTGACCCTAAATCCCTGCCGCTCGGCGAGCAGTGGCAGAAATCGCTGCTGGTCGCCGTACAAATGCACTTCCTCGAGGACTTTGCGCTTGAGCGCGCGTACGTTGCATCCAAGATCGCGAAAGCTCAGCCGGGTGACGAGGTGCAACAGCCCGTGGAATACGCGGTGCCGCAGCGTTTGGAACCAACTGCTGGCCCGCGGGTCGCGATAGCCGACGGCGATATCGGCCGCATCGAGCGCCGCGACCAGTTTGCCGATTTCGCAGCCTTCGACCTGCAGATAGGCCGGCAGCGTAACGATCACATCGCCCGCAGCGTGATCGAATCCAATCATCAACGCCGTCGCCTCGCCGAAATAGCGGCTCAGGGACACGATGCTGATGGGTTCTCCCTGCTCCACGAGCGACAGCAAGGCGCGTTCGGCGGTCGGCTGCAATCCATCGAGGACAAAAATCAGCTCGTAGGGAGCGCCAAGCAATCGCAGCCCTGATTTGTATTCGGCATACAAGTCGGCGATCGGGGTCTGACGCTCCCCCACCGGCACGATGACCGAAACAAGTGAATGAGTATTGGCGAACGTCATTGCGGAATGTTACGCGAAATCACGGATTTCATCGTGAGCCGGGCAAAGTCCTCAGGACGCACATCGCCAAATCGATAGATCAATTCGCCCAAGGTACCGCTCGCCATCAGCATCAACGCCGAGCTCAAAAAAATGATGCCCGTCCCGGTCAATGGCAAGGACATGCCGCCATTGCCGGGCATGGCCGAGAGGAGCCCCGCAATCAACGCCACTGTTCCGATGAATGTCAGGGGCAAGCAGAGCATACTGAACCACAGCAACGGGCGCGACGTGAATGAGGCCACCGTTTTGATGACCAGCAAGTCCAATAGCACTTTATAAGTGCGCGACAGGCCGTATTTGGATTGGCCGAATTGGCGGGCGTGGTGACGCACCTTGATTTCGGCAATGCGCGGACCCGCGATCGAGGCCATTGCCGGAATGAAGCGATGCATTTCCGAGTACAGGGGAATGCGTTTGATCAGAGAAGCGCGAAAGGCCTTCAACGAGCAGCCATTGTCCGTAATGTGCACCCCCGTGACCCTGCCGATCAACCAATTGGCGATTTTGGAGGGAATCTTGCGCGACACCAGCTTATCCTGCCGCTTGTGCCGCCAACCGACCACGATGTCGTAGCCCTCGGCCATCTTCGAGAGGAAATGTTCGATATCCTTCGGGATCGTTCTGCAGATCCCCGTCCATCGTCACCAGAATCTCTCCGCTAGCGTACTCGATCCCGGCTGCCATCGCGGCCGTTTGACCGTAGTTGCGGCGGAACTTGACGAACCGAACTCGAGGGTCATGCCGCGCTAGTGCCTCGCCTCGCAGCGCGGTGGCATCGCGGCTGCCGTCATCGACGAACACCATTTCGAACGGAATGTTGAGCGCTTCGACCGCCGCGACGATCGCGTCATGCATGGGGCCGATGCTGTCCTCCTCGTTGTAGAAGGGCACGATAACGGAAAGTTTAGGGGTCGCGTACAAGCCTGATTCTCGCTGACTTCATAGCCGCATATGGCAATTTAGCACAGGCCTGAGGATTTCCGACTCACCCTAGGCTCGCGCAAAAAACTTGCGACCTGAGTGGCGGTTTTGAGCGGCAATTGTTCAATCCAGAATTGTCATAATTAATCTTCAAGTATACTCCCCGACCGATGAAACTTCTCGTTACGGGCGCCGCCGGGTTTATTGGATCTGCCACCGCAATGCGCCTCCTCGATCGCGGCGACGAGGTGGTCGGACTCGATAACCTGAATGATTACTACGACGTGTCGCTCAAGCAGGCCCGTCTCGCCCGGCTCAACGGGCACGGTGCTTTCCGGTTCGTCCATATGGACTTGGCCGATCGTCACGCGATGGCGCGGTTGTTCGCCGCCGAAGGTTTCGAGCGCGTCGTGCATCTCGGGGCTCAGGCGGGGGTGCGCCATTCGCTGAAAGAGCCGCACGCCTATATCGAGAGCAACATCGTCGGCACGCTCAACGTGCTGGAAGGCTGCCGTCACCACAGCGTCGCGCATCTGGTGTACGCGTCCTCGAGTTCGGTGTACGGGGCGAGCACGAAGCTGCCGTATTCCGTGCACGAACCGGCGTCCCATCCCGTGTCGTTGTATGCAGCGACCAAGCGGGCAAACGAATTGATGGCGCACAGCTACTCGAGCCTGTTCGCGCTGCCGACTACCGGCCTTCGGTTCTTCACGGTCTACGGTCCGTGGGGTCGCCCGGACATGGCATTGTTCTTGTTTGCCCGCGCCATTCTGGAGGGCAAACCCATCCAGGTGTTCAATTATGGTCATCACAAACGCGACTTCACCTACATCGACGATATCGTCGAGGGAGTGGTGCGCGTACTCGACCGTGTCGCGCAGCCGGATCCTAACTGGGACAGCTCGCAGCCGGATCCCGGCAGCAGTCGCGCGCCGTACCGGATTTACAACATCGGCGGCAATCGCCCCATCGATCTGTTGCGGTATATCGAGGTACTCGAAGAGTGCTTAGGCCGAAAGGTGGAAAAGACCATGGTGCCGATGCAGCCGGGCGATGTGACGGACACTTTTGCGGACGTGCGGGAACTCATCGAGGATGTCGGATACAAGCCCGATACGCCCATTGAGGTGGGGGTGCGCAACTTCGTAGCCTGGTATCGAGACTACTATGGCGATCACCGCTTATCGTAGGCTCGCGCTCGGCCAAGCGATATCGGTATTGCGCCGCCCCGTCGAGAGCCGACGCTCAGTTCCCGTCCAGTGCCGGCCGCTCGCCATGACATCCGACGCGCGCCTCGGCTCACGGCGCCGATCTTCGTGGTGCCGGTAGTGACAGTCGCAAAGCCGCGCGTCACAGCCCGCGAGCGGCAGGGCGGGTGCGTCCTTTGATAGAAAGCGGGCCCGATACAGCGCGCGCGCCTTGCCGCACGCGTGTGGATTCGGCACGATCGATACAGCGTGCCATGGATTGCTCACCAAGTGATGGCGCGCGGTCCTGGTTCTCGGCAGGGCGTCGGTTGCCTGCGATGGAGATGCGAAGAAAGATTTAATCAATGTGCTAAATGACATTCGCCTTCCACGAGAATGCCAAATCAAACGAGGGCCGCAGGTGCGCTGTGATTTTGGCGAATCTCTTGTGGTAGCGCAAGCGAAAGTGGAACATTGATCTCACCCCTCTGGCCGCGGATTGAACCGCAATAAAAGTCAATTGATTCAAGGGGAAGCACTCAGATATTCATTTATTATCACCGATGATGAGCTATATTAAATGCGCTGTTGCGAGTGCATGAAGCGGGCGTCAGGAACAAGGAAACTCCATCACTACACCTAAGCGCAAGATCCTGCTGATCTCCGCGGATGAGTTTTCCGGCGTCAGACCGGCGCTCATGAAAGCTCTGCAGCGGGCAGATTGCGAAGTCCTTTATCGGCGCCAGACGCTGCGCGAACTCGGATTGCGGCGCTATGCGGGTGCACTGTGGATGATTTTCAGTGCGCTCTTGGTGTACGGCCGCGCGGCGCGGGTGATGATGCAAAGAACACGTGCTGCGTACGTTGTGCGGTCCAAGGTCAACACCCTGCTGGTGAACCGACACCTGCAGGCCGATGCTGTCATTCTGATCACCGCTAATTCCGGCTACCTACCCTCCATCGCCTCGCGCAGACCGCAATTGGTCATCTACACCGATTATGGAAACCTGATCTCGAAGACGCTTCAAGACCGCGGCTTCGCACTCGATGAGCGCAAGACCTATCCCCTGTGGAACGTGTTGGAACGCAGGGCACTCTCGATGCAAGATCGCGTTTTCGTCATGGGCAAGCACGTCAAACCCGCGCTCGAAGCGGCGTATGACATTGCGCCCACGAAGGTAACGGTAGTGGGCGCCGGTCCCGGACTCGACGTGGACATCGAACGCGATCGGGGAATCAAGGACCCTTCGAACCGAGCGATTTTATTTGTCGGCAAACTGGCGAAAGTAAAGGGGATCGAGGTGCTGCTCAATGCCTTCGGCCAAGTCCGCGCCGCGTATCCGGACGCGGTTATGCACGTGGTGAGCGGCAACGCGGTGGCTGCACCTGGAGTCGTGTTTCACGGCAAGCTCTCGGAGCGCGAGCTCAAGGAACTCTTCTATTCGTGCAACGTATTTACCATGCCGGCCTTCAAAGAGCCGTTAGGTTTGGTGTTCCTCGAGGCGATGTGGTCCAAATGCGCGTGCATCGGTACCGCCACCGGTTCCATGCCGGAACTGATCGAGGACGGTGTCACCGGCTATCTCGTTGAACCCGGAGATTCCGCGGGGTTGGCAAATTGCCTCATGGCGTTGCTCCGCGATCCCGATAAAACGCGATCGATGGGTGAACGCGGTTATGCCGCCGCAAAACAGTATTGGAACTGGGACGCCGTGGTAGGGCGGATGCTGAGCAAACTACCTGAAAAAGCGTCCTAGCGCGGCACGGCGCTTAAACCAGAACTGCGTTTCGCATCAGTGTGGTTGCACGGGCCTTGTTTCATGGAGGTTCACAGGTACGGATCGCCCCGCAGCCCGCTTCATAACCTGCATGGTCGACTCCGCGATGTCGTCCCAATCGTAGCGCATGCACGCGGCGCGCAGGCGCTGCGCCATGATTGCGCGTTCGCCGGGTGTTGCCGCCGCGAGCTCACGCAGCCGCTGCGACAGAGTCTCGGTGTCGCCGACCGGGAAGTAGCATTCCGCGTCCAGGCCCATTTCGAGATTTGCTGGGATATTGCTCGCCATGACCGGCGTGCCCAAGCGCATCGCCTCCAGCAAGGAGATTGGCAATCCTTCATGCGAGGAAGGAAGAACAAAGATGCCGGCATGCGTCAGCAGCTCCTGAACATCCGGCGGCGCGAGAAATCCGGTATTGATGATCGCGCTGTGCCCGCCGCAGTGTTCTCGCACCAGCTCGGCATAGCGCTGAGATCCCTGCGCCCCGCCCACCAGCACCAGCTTCCAGCCGGGCAGCCGCGCAACCTTGAAGGCGGTGATCAGATCGAGCTGGCGCTTCTCGGGCACCATCCGGCTCACTTGAATGACGTAACGATGGCGGCTGAGGCCATATTTATCGAGCAAGGATTGCGTCTGCGCCGGCTGCAGGTTGGCGACGCCATTCGGGATCAGGACCGTGTTGCGATGGTACTTGTCGATTGCCAAATCGTGAATGGAGCGCGAAATGACGATGTACTCATCGGCAAAACGCATGCCGAGGCGCTCGCCAAGCCGCAGCAGCGCCCGAGCCGGAGCATGCCATTTCTCGCGCAAGTAATCCTGGCCATGATGCGTGATGACGACTTTGAGCCCGAAGAGCTTCGCCAGCGGCACGAATAGCCAGGGGCCCACCGCATGAATGTGCACCACATCGGGTCGGCGTATGGCCGCATACAGCACGCCGAGGAAGGTATGCACCAGGGCTTCGAGCCCTCGCGCTTCGGCGAGGCGAGCCAGCGCACCCTCACTCCGTGCCACAGCGCGGGAGAACCCGGCGGACGGTAGGGCTTGCGCCCTAGGACCGTGACGTTGGCCCCGAGCGCCTGCAGGCGTGGGTACAGCTCCGAGGCATGGACTTCGATACCGCCCGGGACGTTAGGTATCCCGCGCAGTCCGATGGCCATGATGCTCAGCCGTAGCCCCGCATGCTTCGACATCGCTTCCCCTTCGCCCCAATTGAATTTATCTAGTTGTTATACCGTCATATAGAGCCAGCATCCTATCACGATACGCTGACGGACTGAATTCGGCGCGCATCCACTCGCGGCCCGCCGCCCCAATGCCTCGCAAGTCCTCTGGCGGCAACCTCTGTACACGCTCGAGCACCTCCGCGAGCGCTTCGACGCTGCCGCTCGGAAACACGAACCCGGTTTCCTCTTGGCGAATCAGTTCGGGTATGCCGCCGATGTCCGCGCCGATGATCGGTCGCCCCAGCGCACTCGCCTCCATGACGCTCAAGGGGGCGTTTTCATACCATTCCGAGGGGATGACAACGGCGCGCGCCGAAGAGATAGCGGCGCGCAGCTTGCTGCCGCTCAAGTAACCGGTGAATTCCACATCGCCGCCGAGGTTTTGCGCGAGTTGCCGCAGGGCGGCCTCTTCCGGGCCTGTGCCGATGATGCGCAAACGGACCTTTGCCCTCGCGGCGCCCTTGACCAGGGTCGCGACTCCCTTTTCGGGCACCAGCCGCCCCAGATAGACGAAGGCGTCGCCGGGCTCCTCGCTCGCTTCGAGTGCATCGACGTCGATCGAATTCGGGATGTGCGCGAAACGGCTGGTATCGACGCCCCAATCGGCGAATTTGTCGAGGAAAAATCGGCTTGGAACGACGAATCGAGTCACGTTGCGCATATAGATATCGAGCGCTTTGTGAACCGTCGATTCGAGCCACACCAGCGCACTCATGGCGGTGGAGTTCTTGATACACCGGTTCCTGACGACGTTGCGCAACGCACCACCGCGGCATCTTTCGCAAATTGTCCCCTGAGTATGCATCTTGTATGCGGGGCAGACGAGCTTCAAATCGTGTAGGGTGAGTACTACGGGCACGTCGCGCCGATGCAATTCCACCAGCACGGATGGCGACAAGTGATGGTAGATGTTGTGCGCATGGGCGATCTGCGGCCGGATGAGTGCCAGAAGCCCGCGAATCCGCTGCACGGCTTCGAAGGAATAGATGGTGCTGACCGCGCGCGTAAGCTTTTCAACGGACGACTGTTTGCCGGCGCCGTCCGTTTCATTGACGAAGTGCGCAGACCATGGCGACGGCTCATTCAGGGCGTTATGCATGGAGAAGGGCACGACCTCCCAGCCCGCGTTCTCGAACAGGCGATTGTGCTCGAAGAAAACCACCTCTGACCCGCCCCGTCGGTAATAGTAGTTATTAATCGACAGTAGCTGAGGCATAGTTAACTTATGGAGGCGAGCGAGTGGACATAAGAGACATCGAGATGCGGGGGGCGCCGGCGTCACATAAATGGATTGTCATTGGGGACATCGTCTGACGCATGTTTCGTCTTCGATAATAACGTAGAATCTCGCGGGTTAGGCGCCGAGTTTTGCGGTGCGAGAGGAACATAGATGGACTTGACCGTGATTCCGACGTTTCGCTGCAACTCGCGCTGCCAGATGTGCTACATCTGGAAAAACCCGACCGAGCCCAAACTCGAGGTCACCGCAGAAACCCTCGCCAAGCTGCCCGCGGGCTTCGACAACCTGAATCTGTCCGGCGGCGAACCGACGACGCGCCGCGATTTGGCAACGCTGGTGGACATCCTCTATCCGAAGGCGCGCATCATGGAGATCAGCTCCAACGGCCTGCATCCCGAGAAGCTTGTCCCCATCATCAAGAAATATCCGAACATCAAGGTGCGTTTCAGTCTCGAGGGCAACGAAACCACCAACAATCGAATACGCGGCGAAGATGACGGCTATGCGACCAAGACCAAGGGCTTGCGCATGCTGCAAGAGGCCGGCGGCACCGATCTCGGCTTCGCCTTCGTCATTCAGGACGAGAATGTCGATCAGCTGGTGGAGACCTATGAGTTCGCACGCCGCCAGGGATTTGAGTTGGCCACCTCGACCTTGCACAACGCCTGGCAATTCTACAAGAACGACAATTACTTCTACGATCGCGTCAAAGTGGCGCGGCAGGTCGAGGGCCTTATCACGAAGATGCTCGAGAGCGGCAAGGTCAAGAACTGGTTTCGCGCCTATCTCAATCTAGGCTTGATCGAAAAAATTCTCGGCCACCCGCGCCTCATTCCCTGTGTCGCCGGCACGGGCTTTGCGTTCATCGATCCGTGGTCGGATGTCTGGGCGTGCAACGTGCGCAGCGATTTGCCTTTGGGTAATCTCGCCAAGCAAAGTTGGGAAAACATCATGGCGAGCGAGACGGCACAGCAGTCGATCACCAAGGTCGCCGCCTGCGAACAAAATTGCTGGATGGTGACCACGGCGCGCACCGCCATGCGCTCGACCTTGATTCCGCAGGCGCCGAAGGCCGGTCCCTTGCTCTGGGTATTGAAGAACAAGTTGAAGGCGACGTTGGGCCAGAAGATCGATTTCGACAGCTACATCGACTACCAGCACGTAAAACCGACGCCGCATGTGCAGCGCGTGTCGTATCTCGAGAATCATTCCAAGGTCAAACTGGTGCGCAACCGCGACACCACCGATAAGCACTATCCGTTGAAAGTGTTCGAGAATACTTGACGGGAGACGTTCCCAGTTGACGCTCGAACTTCAGCTGTGGCCCGCCTGACCTCATCGGGAACGATCAGCCACTACCGCGGCGACATCGACGGTTTGCGGGCGATTGCCGTGTTGAGCGTCGTTGGCTTTCACGCCTTTCCGCGCGCGCTGCGCGGCGGGTTCACGGGCGTCGACGTATTTTTCGTCATTTCCGGATTTTTGATCTCGGGCATCATTTTTGAGGACTTGCGGCGCGGCCGCTTCAGCTTCGTCAGGTTCTACGCACGGCGATTCAGGCGCATCTTTCCGGCGCTCATCGTCGTGCTTGCGGCGTGTCTCGTGTATGGGTCGCTGGCCTTGGCACCAGACGAGTTTCGCGAACTCGGCAAGCAAGCCGCCGCCGGCGCCGGCTTCAGCTCCAACATCCTGCAGTGGCTGCAGGCAGGCTACTTCGACGAGCAGGCGACCAGCAAGCCGCTGCTGCACTTATGGTCCTTGGGCGTCGAGGAACAATTCTACATCGCCTGGCCCATGATGCTGGTCGCGGCATACCACCGCGGGTGGCTGTTCAAGTACCTCTGCGGCGCTCTGCTGCTCGTGTCCTTCGCGATCAACCTCGTGCAGACCGCAACGAGTCCGAGCGCGGCATTTTATTTGCCTCTGCCACGGTTTTGGGAATTGCTCCTGGGTGCTCTGCTCGCCTATCGATTCCGCTCCGCTGCGGACGCAGCCGGCCCCGCGGCAGATACCGGGCAGTGGCGTAGCGTGGCGGGGCTGGCGTTGATCGGTGCGGGATTTATTTTGATCGACGGCGAGCGGGCATTCCCCGGGTGGTGGGCGCTTCTTCCCACGCTCGGCACGGCGCTCGTGATCTCCTCGCCCGGCGCCTGGCTCAATAGGACGCTGCTTTCGGCGAAGCCGCTGGTGTTCATCGGATTGATCAGCTATCCCTTGTACCTGTGGCATTGGGTGCTGCTCACGTTCGCGCGCATCGCGAACTACGGCGAGGAGTTGCCGAGGTTGTGGCGAATCGCGCTCATCGCCGCGAGTGCCGTCCTCGCGTGGCTCACGTATCGCTGGGTGGAGAAGCCGATTCGCTTCAGCGGCCGCCGCGATGCCATACCTCGTGCACTCGTCGCCTCGATGGCGGTATGCGGGCTCGCGGGCGCCGTGATTTACTTCACCGACGGCTTCGCTTTTCGCTATCCGCCGGAAATTCGCACACTTGCCAAATTCCACTATGACGATGATCGCGATTTCTACGAGCTGTCCTACCGCGGCGGAGAGTGCTTCCTGACGGCGAAGCAAACCTTTGCGGATCTGTCGCGCACGCTGCATCGATTCGGCCGGCGCCGGCCGCCTCGTCGCGCTGTGGGGAGACTCGCATGCGGCCTCGCTCTACCCGGGGTTGCGCGCCGTCCAAAGGCAATCCGCATTTCGGATCGAGCAATTCACCGCAAGCGCATGTCCGCCGGTCATCGCACTGCAAAGCGAGCGGCGGCGAAACTGCGCCGCGTTCAACGACTCGGTGATCCAGGAGTTCCGTGCGTTCAAGCCCAACGTGGTCATTCTCGAGGGACACTGGGCCCTGTATAGCGGCCGCAACGGCTGGCCGGCGTTCGATGCCGCGGCGCTGCGTCGGACCATTCGCGTGCTCGAGGAGCTGGGTATTGCGCATATCGTCGTCATGGGTAGCCTGCCCAGCTGGAAAATTCCTCAACCGCGCGTCGCCTTCGAGCTCTGGCGCCACGGACACGGGCTGCAAGATCGAACCGCGGAGTATCTTCAGGCCGAGCCCTTTGCCACCGATCGGATGGCGCGCGCCGCGGTGGCGGGAACTTCCGCCACCTTCATCTCGCCGCTCGACCTCTTCTGCCTCGACGGCCGATGTTTGATCTCCACCGACCCGCACGCGGCGACGCCGCTTGCCTGGGACAACGATCATTTGTCGCTCGCGGGCTCGGCGTTCCTCGCCGATCGGGCCTTCAAGTCCCTCTTGGACGCGAAGGAACCAGCGACATGAAGCGCAACCTCGGGGAGCTCGCGAGCGATGAGTTCGACGTGCTGGTGGTGGGCGGCGGGGCGTTCGGCGCCGCCGCGGCCTGGGACGCGACGCTTGCGCGGCCTGCGCGTCGCGCTTGATCGAACAAAGGGATTTCGCGAGCGGCGCCTCGGCCGAGTGCTTCAAGATGGTTCACGGCGGCATCCGCTATCTGCAGCACGCCGATATTCGCCGGCTGCGCGCCTCATGTGCCGAGCGCTCGGCGATGCTGCGCATCGCGCCGCATCTGGTGACGCCGCTGCCCATCCTGATTCCGACCTACGGGCACGGCCGTCAAGGCAAGGCGTTCCTCGCCACCGGCATGTACGTCTACGACCTGCTGACGGCTCGGCAGAAATTCGGGCATCGCCGATGCCACGCGCCGCATCGCGGGCACGAAGCTCTTGTCCCGCGCGCAAACCCTCGATCTATTCCCCGAGCTCGAGCAGCGCTCCCTGACCGGCGGCGCCGTATTCGAGGACGGGCAGATGTACAACACCGCGCGCCTGGTGCTGGCCTTCGTCAATTCCGCCGTGAGCCGCGGCGCCGTCGCCGCCAATTACGCCGAGGCGACGGGATTTCTCTGGGATAAGACCCGGGTGTGCGGCGCGCGGGTGCGCGATCGGATCCGCGGCGAGGAGTTCGACATTCGCGCGCAAGCTGGTGCTGAATGCGGCAGGCCCGTGGGCCGATTATCTCTTGCAGGAGGGCGAGCGCTTTGGCGGCGCATCGGCGCGGACATTTTTCGCGCGACGCCTGCTTCATCGTGAATCGCAAGCCGCAATCGCGCTATGCGCTCGCCGTTCCGGGCGCGAGCCGCGACAGCGATGCGGTGGTGAGCCGCGCCGCGCGGCACCTGTTCTCGGTGCCGTGGCGCGATTGCACCTTGATCGGCGTCTGGCATCGGCTGTTTGCCGAGCGCCCGGAAACGCGCCCGCGTCGAGGAAGCGGAAATCGCGGAATGGATCGCCGAAATGAACGGCTCTTATCCGGCGCTGCGCCTCAAGCGGGAGGATGTGATCTATGCCAACTGCGGCCTCGTGCCCTTCGGCGACAGCCGCACCGCGGCGGGCGAATTGAGCTTCGGCAAGGAATCGCGCTATATCGATCATCGCGCGCAAGGCATCGAGGGTCTGGTGACCCTGATCGGCATTCGCTACACGACGGCGCGCGGCGATGCGGCGCGGGCGCTCGATCTGTTGCTCGAGCAGATGCCGAATGCGCCGGCCCGGGCCGCCACCGAATCGCACGCCGCTCGACGGGCGGCGACATCGCCGACTTCGCCGCCCTCGAGCGAGCCGCGCGGCGCGAGGTCGCCGGCGCCGTGTCGCCGCAGACCCTCGAGGCGTGGCTGCGCAACTACGGCACCGAGTATCGGACGCTCGCCGCAACTGCGCGAGCATGCCGGCCAGGCCGAACTGCGCTCGGCGATTCGGCCACGGTCGCGCGCGGAAGTCACCCACGCGGTTCGAGGATGAAATGGCGGTGCATCTGGAGGATGTGATCTTGAGGCGCACCAATCTCGGATCGGGCTCGCATCCCGGGATCCGTCGCCCTCGCAGCAGGCCGCGTCGCTGATGCAGCCCTTGCTGCGGCTGGACCGAGGCGCAGCGGCGCGAGGAGGTCGCAGCCACCGAGGCGGTGCTCGAGCATCACTTGGCGGCCGTACCTGCCACGCCCGGCAGCTGCCACCAAGCGCAGCGCGGTGGCGCAATGAAAATTCTGGTGACGGGCGGCACGGGATTCATCGGCTCGCGGCTGGCGCTCGAGGCGCGCAGCCCGAGGCCACGAGATCGTCGTCGCCGGCCAATTGAATTCCGATGCCGAGCGCGCGCGATGCAAAGAGCTGGCGCAGGCCGGTATCGGCATCGAGCAGGGGCCGCTGCAGGATGCGGACTATGCGCGGCGCATCGCGCGGGATGCGCAGGTGGTCATTCATCTCGCCGCGGCTCAGCACGAAGCCAACGTGCCGGATGACTATTTCTTCGATGTGAACGTGAACGGCACGCGAACGCTGCTCGACGCGAGCAAGCGGGCGGGCGTCGAGCGCTTCGTCTACGGCAGCACCATCGGGGTGTACGGCGAGTCCGGCGGCGAGACCTTGGATGAGAACACGCCGCCGCGGCCGATGAACGTCTATGGCCGCAGCAAGCTCGCCGCCGAAGAAGTGGTGAAGTCGCACGGCAGCGCAATTGCCGACGAGCATCGTGCGCATCTCCGAGACCTACGGTCCGGGCGATTTTCGCCTGCTCAAATTGTTCCGCGCGCTCGACCGCGGACGCTTCATCATCGTGGGCTCGGGGCAGAATCGGCGCCAGGCCATCCACGTGCGCGACTTGGTGCAGGGACTGCTGCTCGCCGCGACGCATCCCGCGGCGGTCGGCGAGACCTTCGTCATGGCGGGGCAGGAGACGATGACGACGCGCGAGATGGTGGAGCACGTGGCGCGCTGCGCTCGGGCGCACGCGCACCCCGCTGGCACGTGCCGATGTGGCCGTTCCTGGCGGCCGCCGTGGTGATGGAAAAAACGCTCTCGCCCTTGGGGATTCAGCCGCCGCTGCACCGCCGGCGCCTGGATTTCTTTCGCAAATCGTTCGTGTTTTCCACCGCCAAAGCGCAGCGCCTGCTCGGCTTTACGGCCGCGGTGCCGTTTGCGGCTGGCACGGTCGAGACCGCCAACTGGTACCGCGAGCAGGGATATCTGCCCCGCTAGTCGCCAAGCGGGCGCTCGGCAACGGCCGCTATCTTTTTCGACACGATGCGTACTTTCTTGCCGTACAGCCGAAAGATGATCCGCATCGCGGCTTCGAGCACGCCGGTCACCGCGAGCCCCACATAATTGAACGGATTTTTCCAAAACACGTACAACTTCAACGCGAAGGGTTCGACGCGCTGAAACCCTGCAAGCCCGAGCACCTGAGCGATGCTGTATTCGGTCAGGTTGTAAAAATGATCGATGTTGTGCGCGAGGTTTTCCGAGCCGACCAGCGGATTGGCGCCGTTCATCGCGTAGACGATGACGCGCCCGCGCGGGCGCAGCGCTTGGCGGCATAGCCCCAGGAATGCGATGGTCTCGTCCATCGTCAAGTGATTGAGCTCTTGCTCGGGAATGATGCAGTCGTACTCACCCGTCTGATGCTGCGAGAGAAACGGAAACACTGTCGCGACCTCGCACGGCAGCCGGCGGCGCAGCGCGTGCTCCACCTTGGCCGCGTCCGAATCGATGCCGAGAACATTGCGGTAGCCCGACTGCACCAAGAGATCGACCAAGTAACCGGGTCCGCAACTGATGACGAGAATCTTCGCTTGCCGGTCCTGCGGGATGCGCGGCAGATAATTCGCCCGGTAGTAGGCGCTGAAGGACTTATAGCCCTTGTCCACGTCCGCCGGCGCCTGCCAATACGAATCGAACGGCTCCAAGCGGGCAGCCAATCGAGGTTGGGGGAGACCGCCCGGCAGGGGCGTCACGCTCGCGCCCAACGCGGTTTCTCGCGCGGCGACGGTGGGTTGAGAATTTGACATACGGTACGCTCTAAACCAGAGGTAAACAGTATATATTGCAGGCAAGTCCCCGATGAAAATCCTTTTTTGCAACTATGAGTATCCGCCGTTGGGCGGCGGCGGCGGGGTGGTCATGGCCGCGCTGGCGCGCGAATTGGCGCGCCGCCACGCGGTGACCGTGCTCACGTCGCGGGCGCTCGGGCTGCCCGCGGAGAGTCTTGAGGGCGGCGTGCGCATCGTGCGGGTACCGGTGTTTTTTCGCCGTGAGCTCGCGGTCGCGAATTTTCCCTCGATGCTGGCCTATGTGCCCGCCGCGACCTTGCGCGGCTTGACGTTGCGACGCGCGGGCGCATTTGATGTCATCAATACGCATTTCGTGGTACCGACCGGCCCGGTCGGCCATGTGCTTCGATCGATCTATCGAGTTCCGAACGTGCTCTCGGTTCACGGCGGGGACTTGTACGACCCCAGCAAAGCGAGCTCGCCGCACCGGCACGCGTGGCTGCGCGCACCGATCAGATATCTTCTCGAGCGGGCGGACCGGCTGGTGGGGCAGTCGCGCAACACCTTGGAGCACGTCGAGAACTTCTATGGCGTGCGTCGCCAAGCGGAGCTGATCCCGCTCGGCATCGAGCGACCGCCGGCGGTCATGCGGTCGCGCGCGCGAATTCGGCCTGCCTGAGGATGCCTTCGTCATGGTGACGGTGGGCCGCGTGGTCGCGCGTAAGGCGACGGTGCTGCTGGTCAAGGCGCTCAAGGCCGCAGCGCGCCCCAACGCGCATCTGTTGATCGTCGGGGACGGGCCCGACGCGCGAAGCGGTCCGGCGCGCCGCGGCGGCAAGCCGGACTTGCCGATTATGTACACTTGACGGGCCAGGCTTCCGAGGAGCGCAAATTTCAGGCGCTCGCCAGCGCCGATATTTTTGTTTCGGCCAGTCAGCATGAGGGGTTCGGCTTGGTATTCTTGGAGGCCATGGCGTACGGGTTACCCATCATTTGCTTCGATCACGGCGGTCAGACGGATTTCCTCGCGAGCGGCGAGACGGGCTTCGTGGTGCGGCTGAACGATGTCGAGGCGTTCACGCAGGGCATCGTGCAACTGCATGATTCGCCGCCGCTGCGCGAAACGCATGGGACAAGCGAACTCGCAGCCGGGTCGAGGATTATTTCATCGACAAATGCGCGAAGCGCTACGAAGCCGTGTTCGAGGACGCCGTGCGCTCAGCGTGCGGCGCGCGTATGACAGGAGAGCGTTGATGTGCGGTATCGCGGGCATCGTCGGGACGCTCGATCCGCCAAGGCGCGGACATCGCCGCGATGCTGCGCGCGCTCGCGCATCGCGGTCCGGACGGCGAGGGCATCCATCGGGAGAGCGGCGCCGTGCTCGGACATCGGCGACTTGTCGATCATCGATTTGGAGGGCGGGCGGCAGCCGCTGCGCAATGCCGAGGGCACGATCTGGCTGGTGTGCAACGGCGAGATCTACAACTACGTGCGAGCTGCGCCAGCAACTCGAGGCGCGCGGCCATCGATTCGTGACGCACAGCGATTGCGAAGTGATCATCGGCTTGTATGAAGCGTACGGCGATCGTCTGCTCGAGCACCTGCGCGGCATGTTCGCCTTCGCACTCTGGGATTCGCGCAAGCAGCGGCTGCTCGCGGCGCGCGATCACCTCGGCCAAAAGCCGTTCTTTTACGTCGCGCAGCCGCAGCGCTTCGCGTTCGGCTCGGAAATCAAGGCGCTGCTCGCGCTCGATCCCAGCCTTGCGCCGCTTGAATCTCGCGGCATTGGATCAGTATCTCGCGCTGCGCCTCATTGCGCCGCCGCTCACGATGTTCCGCGACGTCGTGAAGCTGCCGCCGGGACATCTGCTCATTCTTGAGAAGGGCGGCTGCCCCGCAGGTGCGCGCCGTATTGGGATCTCACATTCGAACCCAAGCATGCGCCCATGAGCGAGCCGCAGCTGCATCGACGAACTCGACGAGCAGATCGTCGAGTCGCTGCGCTTGCACATGGTGAGCGACGTTCAGGTCGGCGCCTTCTTGAGCGGCGGGCTCGATTCGAGCCTGTTGGTCGCGATGCTGGTGAAGCGGTTGGGCGTGCAAGGATTTGCCGACCTTCACCATCGGGCTGCCCTACAAGCAATTCGATGAGGCGCCGCATGCGCGCAACGTCGCGATGCGCTATCACACGCAGCACCACGAGTTGACCATCCAGCCGACCTTGAAAGAGGTGCTTCCGGATCTGGTATGGCATCTGGACGAGCCCTCGGATCCTCTGTCGCTGTGCGCCTGGCACGTCGCCAAATTCGCGCGCCGGCACGTCAAGGTGGTGATCGGCGGCGACGGCGGCGATGAGCTGTTCGGCGGCTATGATCGCTACTACGGCAATCTCTACGCGAGCTACTACAGCAAACTGCCCGAGATCCTGCGCCGCCAGCTGCGTGGGTCCCGCGCTCAGCCTGCTGCCCGCGGCCGGCTGGTACAAGAGCGTCGGCCACCAGCTGCGCTGGCTGCACCGGCTGTCCTTCCTCGAGGGCAGCGAGCGCTATGCGGCGAGCTTGTCGTATTTCTACTTCGACCGCGAACACCGCCGGAGCCTCTTCACGGCGGCGAGCCGCCGCGAGCTCGCCGCCGCCGATGCCGAAAACGCGCTGAAGGCGCCGTTCGATGCGCTGCAGGGCGATTTGATCGACCGCATGCTGTACGCGGACAGCAAGGTGCGCCTGCCGGATCATCCGGTGATGATCAGCGATCGCATGAGCATGGCGCACGGGCTCGAGGCGCGCAGCCCCTTCATGGACCACAAGCTCGCCGAATATGCCGCGCATCTGCCGTGGACACTCAAGGTGCGCGGGCGCAACTTGCGCTACATCCAGCGCAAATTGGCCGCGCGCTACCTGCCGCCGGAAATCCTGTCGCGCTCGAAGCAGGGATTTTCCTCGGCATTGCCGTACATCCTGAAAGATGAATACCGCAGTTTGTACGCGACCTATTTGCAGAACTCCGAACTGGTGCGGGCCGGCGTGCTGGCGGGTGCGCCCATCCAACATCTATTGCAGGAGCACTTGAGCGGGCGCGTCGATCACGGCAATCGGTTGTGGCTGCTGATCAATTCGGAGATCTGGTATCGCATGATGATACTGGGCCAACCCAAGGAGAGCTTCAGGGAGGCCGGCGCGGAGCCGCTGATCGCGACAGCGGCCTGAAGCCAAAGGACAGAGCATGCGTATCGGAATCATGCTGCGCCACTACGACCAGCACGGCGGCGGAGTGCGGGTCTATACGCATCGGATCTTGCGCGCGATGCTCGATTTGAAAACGGCGCATGAGTTTGTGTTCTTGTACAAGAATCCGGCTCTGGTCGGCACGTACGCGAACGACCCCCAAGTCACCGAGGTAGCCCTTCCGCGGCGACAGCATTTTGTGGTGGGATCAAGTCGAGGTCCCACGGGCCATCAAGAGGCATCGGCATCGACGTGCTCTACAATCCCAAGTATTCCCTGCCGCTGCGCGCAAGCTGCCCGACCGCGTGGGTGTGCCATGGCCTGGACTGGTACGTGATGCCGTGGGCCTCGCGGCGCATCGATCGCTTGAGCCACAAGTTCTTGGTGCCGCGCTACGCGAGAAAAGCCGACGCGATCATCGCGGTATCCGAGATCACGCGCGAGCACGTGATCGAGTTTCTGCCGATTCCCGCCGAACGCGTATTCACCGTCTATTCGGGCGTCGATGATTCGTTCAGGCAACCTACGGCGCCCGAAGCGCGCGTTCAACTGCAAAAGCGCTACGATTTGCCCTCGCGATTTTTTCTCTACTCAGGCGCCATCTATCCGCCGAAGAATTTCACGCGGCTGGTGCAGGCGTACGCCAAGGTGGGGCCTGCCGCCGGCATCAGTCTCGTCATTGCGGGCGGGGAGAATCGATTTCTCTCCGAGCACGAGCTCAAGGTGCCCGACGAAATGGGTCTGACGCCCTGGGTCAAGTGGCTGGGTTGGGTCGACCCCGGCGCTCTTGCCGACCCTGTATCAGATGGCCGAGGTGCTGCTGTTGCCCTCGCTGTTCGAGTCCTATGGATTGCCGATCGTCGAAGCGATGGCGTCCGGCTGCCCGGTCCTCACCGCCGATCGCTTTGGAACCAAGGAAATTGCGGGCAGACGCCGCGCTTTTGGTAAACCCAGAGTCGGTCGATGACATTGCGGCGGGAATGTACCGGCTCGCGCACGAACCGCGCTGCGTGCCCGCCTGATCGCGGCGGGCAGGGAGCGGGTGCGACCGCTCACGTGGACACGCTGCGCCGAACAAACGCTGCAGGTGCTCGAGCACATCGCCGCACATCCGCGGCGCCCCCACTAGCTGGTCATAACCGGGACGCACACGTGGCGACCTCGCCTGTGCTCGGCAATCGAAAATCCATTCCGTAGAAAATCGCGGCGGCTCATCGGAATGTATCTTTTCGCGCTGCATCGCAAAAATGATGTGACCTTACTGCTCGTTCCCCGCGGATGCGCCAATTCAACGAATCGCGTCGCCAGTCCCTAAAACGATTCGTCAACGGGCGGGTGCGAGACCAGTCATTGTGCAGAGCGGCCGACCTTTGACATAAGAAGGTGTTTTGCGGTCATGAATCCACAATTATTGATGTGCGGTTATCTTAAGTTATAGACTCGGCTCGGCACGTTGGACGGAAAAAAATGCCGCGTGATCAGCAATCCACCGTAGTTGCCGCCTGCCGCTCGTGCGCTCCCGCGCATGCGGGATGTGCCCGATGAGCGCAACGGCGCCACAAGGAGTGCTCCGGCTTCTCACGGCTACGCGCGCTGTTGGGGTGACGGGTCTCGATAAAGGCCGGAGCGCCGCTTCCGACCCGCGCATACGGGTTCTCGACGGGTGGCGTGGCGTCAGCATTCTGCTGGTAATCGTCGGTCATCTAGTGAACGACCGTTTTTGGGACGATTCGCCCGTGAATCTCCTTTACCGATTCACCGACGTGCTCTCGGTTATGGGTGTCGAAATCTTTTTCGTGATCAGCGGTTTCATCATCACGTCCCTCGCATTGCGCGAGGAGGAAACGTTCGGACAATTCTCTCCTGCCGCTTTTTACATTCGGCGCGTGCTTCGAATCATTCCCCCGTATGTCTTGTATCTGCTGTGCATACTTTTTTTATCGGTCGCCGGCAAGATCGGGCAACTGCCATCGCAGACGCTGCTGGGAGCGGTTTTTGCTTGCAATCTTCCCCAGGCAGATTGCGGCTGGTTCGTCGGCCATTCGTGGAGTCTCGCTTACGAAGAGCAGTACTACGTACTATTCCCGCTGTTGTTTTTGTGGCTGGGCAGTGGATTCAAAAGGATGCTCGGGTGGCTATTAATCGTGCTCCTAGGGTTGCCGGTGTTGCGCTTGGCCTTAAACCTCGGACCTGTGTGGTTTGCAATTTGTCACGCGAGCTTTTTTATGTCGTTCATCTGCATCGGCGCGTTGATGGCGGCTTATTCGGGCCGCCTGAAGCAGATGAGCGAAAACCGCCATGCAGCGCATGCGATCGTGATGGCCGCTATTTGTCTCGCAGGCCTGCTGTCGCTGGATGTTTTTTCACACGCCCGCCCCGATCTTCTGCACGTGGCAAAGCTGCGAACATTGCTCGTCCCAACGCTGGAACCCCTGTGCATTGCGTGGCTCATTGGTAGTTCCGTGTACATCAAGAATTGGGCCACTCGCTTGCTCGGTTCAGTTCCACTGCAGTTCCTGGGGATGATTTCCTACAGCCTGTATCTTTGGCAGCAGCTCTTTACGAGCAACCCGAGCGGTTATCATGGCGCACCCTGGCTGAAATTTGCGCCGCTGATGTTGGTCGTCGCCGTCCTATCGTATTACTTGGTCGAACGACCCTGCATTCGTCTCGGCAAACGCATCATCGCAACAAGACACGCAGGGTCCGCGTCGTCTATTTCTGTGGCGCGCTAGCTTCCGTTCATTTCGATGCAACTGTGCGGGACTTCACATGAATATGTGAAACTGTGACCGGTTTCGCATTCGCGACAGTTGAAGAATTAAACTAAGCGCTGTTAACTTAGTTCGTTGATTTGGCAAACCCGTCGAAAGGCGGGGACGCAAAGCCTCCGGTCTCCAGGGTTCTTAAACCCTAGATAGCGGGGTTGCCGGTGGTCGCGTTCCTCACGCGCTGTCGTTAAACCCCTTCTCGGATGCTCGCGTTGCCACGCCGCATCAGATTCAAGGGGTTAACATAACATGGCGCACCGCTTCATGGTCGGGTTGTTCCTCGCGGCGACCCTTGCAGGTTGCGGCGGCGGTAACGGCCTCGATCACTACTGGGCCAGCGGTACGGCCACGGTGGCCATCAGCGCCACTGTGACCTCGACACCGATCATTCTGCAGGGGGTACCGGCCAGCACCGCGACCGTCGGCAGCAACTACTCGTTCCAGCCCACCGTGTCCTCAGACAGTGGCGTCGTCACGTTCGCGATCGAGGCGCTTCCGGCATGGGCAAGCTTCGACACCAGTACCGGTACATTGAGCGGCACGCCCGGTCCCGGTGATGTCGGACTCACGGGGGACATCACCATCACCGCCACCAATGGCAGCAATACCGGGTCGGTGGGGCCGTTTACCATCCGCGTGAATCCCGTCGCCCTGCCCAGCGGCGACGCACCGCCCACCATCGCCGGCACACCGGCGTCCACGGTGATGGCAGGACAGAGTTACACGTTTCAACCTGTGATCGGCGATGCGGCCGGCAATCCACTGACCGTCTCGATCTCAAATTGTCCGACTTGGGCCAGCTTCAACACGGCGAGCGGGAAATTGTCCGGCACGCCGAGCGGCGCGCAGGTCGGCAAATACTCGAACATTGTCATGACGGTGAGTGACGGGACCGCGAGTGTGGCGCTGCCGGCCTTCTCGATTACAGTGGTCGCGAGCGGGCCCGACACACCGGTCATCGGCGGCACGCCATCGACCTCCGTCATCGCCGGTCAGGCATACAGTTTCCAGCCGGCTGCCACGGATCCTGCATCCAAGACGCTGACGTTCTCCATTTCCCATGCCCCGAGCTGGGCAGCCTTCAGCACCTCGTCCGGGAAACTGACCGGCACGCCGGACGTCGCGCAGGCCGCCATCTACTCGAACATCGTTATCACGGTCAGCAATGGAGCCTCGAGCGCCTCGCTGCCCGCGTTTACGATCACTGTGACGGCGCCGGCCGCGCTCGATGCACCCCTCATCGGCGGCACGCCCTCGACCTCCGTGGTGGCGGGACAGGCGTACCGCTTTCAACCGGCTGCGAGCGACCCCGCGGGCAAGACCTTGATGTTCTCCATCGTTAATCGTCCCACCTGGGCGAGCTTCAATACCGTCACAGGGCTTTTGTCCGGAACACCCACCGCCGCCCAGATCGGCAGCTATCCGAGCATCG
Organism: uncultured Gammaproteobacteria bacterium; assembly: GCA_963787695.1. Lineage (GTDB taxonomy): Bacteria > Pseudomonadota > Gammaproteobacteria > Steroidobacterales > Steroidobacteraceae > Bog-1198. The sequence continues at coordinate 108,622 of CAWBDX010000002.1, read as the reverse complement.
GCATTCTTGTCAGCAACGGGACCTCGAGCGCCGCACTGCCGGTATTTGGCATCCTCGTAACGAAGGCGATGCCGGCGGGTGCCCCGACCATCTCCGGCTCACCCGCCACTTCGGTGGTCGCCGGCAACGCCTATAGCTTCACGCCCAGCACCACGGATCCCACGGGCGCTGCGCTGATATTCAGCATCAAAAACGCACCCAGCTGGGCGAGCTTCGACAACGCGACGGGTGAGTTATCGGGCACCCCCACGCCGGCCGATGTGGGCACGTACTCGAACATCACTATCAGCGTCAGTGATGGCACGACGAGCGCATCCCTGCCTTCGTTCCCGATCGCGGTGACGGACAATGCCTCCGGCAGCGTCACCCTTGATTGGGTGGCGCCGACGGCAAATACCGACGGCACTGCCCTGACCAATCTTGCGGGTTACTGGCTTTATTACGGCACAAGCGCCAACGCCATGACGAAGACCGTGATGATTGCCAATCCCGGCATCCTCACCTATGTGCTGTCCAATTTGTCGCCTGGCACCTGGTACTTCGCGCTGACCGCCTATACGACCGCCAATGTGCAGAGCGATCAGTCGGCGGTGGCGAGCGGGAGCATCGAATAAACGGATCGTTGCTGCAGAGCCATCAGCTCCTTCTCAAAATGTAATAGCAATTTGGCTCGATTCTAAAAAGAACCAGCATGGAAAACAGAGACCTTGCTAAGAATGGCGCGCTCGCAAGGAGCTTTTTGAGTTTCGCTCCCCGGTAGGTGTAATCGCTCATCAAACTGTTCATTGCAAATTCGGTAAATACGTTATGGACGGAACCATAGCGCAACATGACATTTCTCACGTAAGTTGTCGGTATGTAAAACGTTTCGTCGAGCTCCGATATGATCGATTTGTATGATCTCCCCGTCTTGCGCAGCCCATGCCACCATTTGGCAACCTGACGCGCCATCGGCTTTGAGAAAATTGTAACCGGCGCGTCTAGGTGGCCGAAATCATAAACGGAGTACTTATTAGGGCTCCAGGCAACGAAGCAGGCCTTTTGTGCGACTCGGCATAACTCGTTTGCCGCCTTGTCATAGTCTTTGACATGCTCAAGCATGGCTTGCGACACGACGAGATCAATGCTGCGATCCTTGAACGGCAATCTTGCCGCATCCGCTCTGAGTATCTCGACATTTGGATTCCTTAATCGTGCGATCTCTGCCCATTCAATATCGTAGTCCAGAATTATGCTGATTTCCGGCTTGAAGTGATCATTCAGGCATTTTGTCAGTCCGCCCTGACCCGCGCCTACATCAATCATCACTTTGGTGGGCTCCGTGTAGTATTTCCTGAGCGTTTGAGCGTACTTATTCTGCATTTCACATCCGTGGACGCGAAATTCAAGATCATTCTCAAACCGCCGCTTCAGGTAATCGCTCGCTTCAGGATGAGGCGCATCTTTTAATCGAATGATCCTCTCTATCTGTTGATACCTCGTCTCGGCACCTGACGTTGCTTCCTGACGTATGGCAAGACCCCGCTCTTTGATGAGCGACACGGCATTCTTTTCCGTCTCTGACAAGCCTGTGAGTATTCGGGGGATTCCGTCGATGATTGGATATTCATTCCGACAAGCAGCGCATGTCAGTATTCCCTCGGATATATCCTCTGGTATGTGGTTTTCCAAGCCTTCCAAATGAAGATCGGCACGACAACATGGGCTGGCTAGAATTGAAATGAGCTTAGTATGCATCCGAGGTTTCTCTGACGCCTCTTGAAGGCCAAGGATCGGTAATAAGTCTGCGCCGTGGCCCGACACACAATCGCAGCGGGGGATTCCATCACCTCGTATGCAGTTTATAGCTAGGAGGAGTCCGCGTATACGGCACTCGTGGCTCTCGGCGTTTTCCATAAGATCGCAGCGCACTCGCGATTCTTCGAGAAAGCCCTGACTGGGGATTTTTGTTGCCCGTAGCGCGATATTGGCTGTTGCAGCGGAGGCTTCGGCAGGCGCAAAACCGTGCCGATGATCCATCAGAACGTGGCCCATCTGGTCGCGGGCGGGTCCGGCGGTTCATCCGTGCCGACCCGCCGCCGCATGCTCTTCATCGCCGTCGATGACTAAATCGGAATTCTCATCGACGGTGAAGTGAACTCATGCGAGAAGCGGGGTTGCCTTGGCATTGCGCCCATCCGCGTCGACCCACACGCTGCCGACAGCGCATAAGCGCAATCACTCAATGTGGCGTTTTGATTCTATCGCTCGCCAAATTGCACGCCCTGTCTGCATGTCGCGACAATTGCGCCGTGTGGCGAGGGCTGTCTTAATCACGGCCCGAGCACGTAACTCGCGCGCCCGCGATTACGCCGCCACGCAACGAAAAAATCCTGTTTGGAGGGGTCGAATGACACGAATCAACTTCGTAATCATCTCATTGATGATTACCCTGTTATCAATGAAATGTTTTTCCGCTGCCGCTTCAGGAATAACAAATGCGGTGAGCAGTACGACCATCGCTCTACCCGCCGGTAAGTACTCGACGTTGAGTTTGGTGGGGGCCGCCGTCAACGGTCATCAGGTCAATCAGTCGTTCGTCGTGACCTATACGGATGGAACGACGTCGAGCTTCACTCAAAGCTTGAGCGATTGGTACTCGCCGCAGAATTTCGCGGGCGAATCTCAGGTGTCGAAGATGGCATACCGGGTTACCTCCTCCGGGGCAACCGCCAATGGTCCTTACTACCTGTACGGCTATTCATTTGCAATCAATAGCGCCAAGACCGCCAAGAGCCTCACCCTGCCTCATAATCGCAATGTGGTGGTGCTGGGTGTCGATGTGAGTGCGAGCCCCAAGGGCAGTGCGACACCGGTCAGTATCGACCTCTCGACGGTCCACAATGTGCTCGGGATTGCCAACTATGGTGCGCCGGTGGCCAGCGGGGGCTTGGATTCCGAGGGCTACGCATACTGTGCGAGTTTGCTCGGGACCTCGGTCGCGTGGGGCGGGGCTACGTTCAAGCTGGGGGCAGCAGAGACGTTCGACGCCGTGAGCAGCAAGACCATTACGCTGCCCGCGGGTCACGACGCCACGGTAGAACTGTTGGCCACCGCAGTCAACGGCCGTCAACTCAATCAGACATTCGTCGTAACCTACACGGATGGCACCAGCGCGAGCATTACGCAAAGCCTGAGCGATTGGTACTTGCCGCAGAATTTTGCCGGGGAGTCGCAGGCGTCAAAAATGGTCTATCGGATCGCCCCGACTGGCGTGACCAACGTGGGAGGATACTACCTGTACGGTTACTCTTTTCCTGTTGACGGCACCAAGACCCTCAAGAGCCTCACTTTGCCCAATAATCGCAATGTCGTGGTGCTGGCCATTGACGTTGCTGCGGCGCCGGTCGATGGTCCGACACCAATCCATGTCAATCTCGCAACGGCGGATAACGTGATGGGCCTCGCCAGCAATGGTTCAGCCGTGACCAATGGGGGCTTTGACGGCGACGGCAACGCATATTCTGAAGAATTGATCGGGGCATCCATCAGCTGGTCAGGAGAGACATTTGCGATCGGTTCTTCAGGGACGACGCCCCCGCCGAGCCCGACAACGCTCCAGATCGCAGGCACGCCGCCGAACACGGCTGTGGTGGGAGAATTCTACAGCTTCACGCCAACCGTCGTGGCGCCGGCCGGTTCGTCGTTGACCTACGCGCTGGCGGGTAAGCCCACTTGGGCACAATTCAGTGCGGCAACGGGCACGCTGTCTGGAACACCAACCGCGGCCAATGTCACAACCGATAGCAATATTGTCGTCAGCGTGTCGGTGGGTTCGCAGAGCGCCGCGCTGCCGGCGTTTAGCATCGCGGTCGAGGCGCCGGTCACCACACCTTCGGGTACAGCGAGCCTCAGCTGGTCCAAACCGACGCTCAACACCGATGGATCGCCTCTCACGGACCTGGCGGGTTTTATCATTCGCTACGGAACAAACGCCGCGGCGTTGAGTTCCCAGTTTTCCGTTGGCTCGCCCAATGCAACCAGTGCACAGATTGACAATCTCAAGGCGGGTAACTGGTTTTTCGAGGTGGCTGCAGTTAGCGCGGCGAACGTGACAGGCCAGTTCTCGTCCATCGTCGGCATGGCGATTCCATGAAGCTAAGGCGCTAAATCGACGGCCAGCACCACGACATTGCGATTATTGGGCAAGGTAAGGCTCTTGACAGTCTTGGCACTGTTGATGGCAAAGGAGTAGCCGTACAGATAGACAGGTCCAGCGCTGGTGGCACCGGACGGTGCGATGCGGTAGGACATTTTCAGCGCCTGCGATTCTCCGGCGTAATTCTGCGGGTAGCACCAATCGCTCAAGCTTTGGATGAAGCTCGAGCTGGTGCCATCCGTGTAGGTCACCACGAAGGTTTGATTCAGTTGAGCGCCGTTCACCGCGGTAGCCAATAGACTTATCGTGGAATCGTTTGCCGCGGGCAGCGCGATGCTCGTTTTGCTCACGGCATCGGAGGTTTCGGCAGCCCCAAGGGTGAAGGTGGAGCTGCCCCAAGTGAGCGAGGTGCCGAGCAATGCGGCCGAGTAGGCGTAGCTTGCGCTATCCAAGCCGCCATTGGGAACGGGCGATCCGGTGTTGACGATGCCGAGCACATTATCGACGGGGGAGAGACTGACGCTGATGGGCGCACCCTGCGGGTTGATGGTGTAGGTTCCGCCGGCTACGGCGCTGTTGCTGTAGCTGCTCGCCACGGCGATGGCTTGCAGGGTGGTGGTCGCGCTGATCTGCACCGGCGTGCCGGGGGTGTACTGGGCGGAACCCGTCGTCGGTGTCGTCCCGTTGGTGGTGTAGTAAATCAGCGCACCCGGCGTGCTGTCGGAAAGCGTGACCGTTTGTGCCGAGCTGTAAGAGCCAGGAGGCGGGCTCAAGGCCGGACTCGCCGCCGGCGGCGGCCCCGCGGGCGCCCCCGGGGAGACATCGACGGCCAGCACCACGACATTGCGATTATTGGGCAAGGTAAGGCTCTTGACGGTCTTGGCACTGTTGATGGCAAAGGAGTAGCCGTACAGGTAGACAGGTCCAGTGCTGGTGGCACCGGACGGTGCGATGCGGTAGGACATTTTCAGCGCCTGCGATTCTCCGGCGTAATTCTGCGGGTAGCACCAATCGCTCAAGCTTTGGATGAAGCTCGAGCTGGTGCCGTCCGTGTAGGTCACCACGAAGGTTTGATTCAGTTGATCGCCGTTCACCGCGGTAGCCAACAGACTTATCGTGGAATCGTTTGCCGCGGGCAGCGCGATGCTCGTTTTGCTCACGGCATCGGAGGTTTCGGCAGCCCCAAGGGTGAAGGTGGAGCTGCCCCAAGTGAGCGAGGTGCCGAGCAATGCGGCCGAGTAGGCGTAGCTTGCGCTATCCAAGCCGCCATTGGGAACGGGCGATCCGGTGTTGACGATGCCGAGCACATTATCGACGGGGGAGAGACTGACGCTGATGGGCGCACCCTGCGGGTTGATGGTGTAGGTTCCGCCGGCTACGGCGCTGTTGCTGTAGCTGCTCGCCACGGCGATGGCTTGCAGGGTGGTGGTCGCGCTGATCTGCACCGGCGTGCCGGGGGTGTACTGGGCGGAACCCGTCGTCGGTGTCGTCCCGTTGGTGGTGTAGTAAATCAGCGCACCCGGCGTGCTGTCGGAAAGCGTGACCGTTTGTGCCGAGCTGTAAGAGCCAGGAGGCGGGCTCAAGGCCGGACTCGCCGCCGGCGGCGGCCCCGCGGGCGCCCCCGGGGAGACATCGACGGCCAGCACCACGACATTGCGATTATTGGGCAAGGTAAGGCTCTTGACGGTCTTGGCACTGTTGATGGCAAAGGAGTAGCCGTACAGGTAGACAGGTCCAGTGCTGGTGGCACCGGACGGTGCGATGCGGTAGGACATTTTCAGCGCCTGCGATTCTCCGGCGTAATTCTGCGGGTAGCACCAATCGCTCAAGCTTTGGATGAAGCTCGAGCTGGTGCCGTCCGTGTAGGTCACCACGAAGGTTTGATTCAGTTGAGCGCCGTTCACCGCGGTAGCCAATAGACTTATCGTGGAATCGTTTGCCGCGGGCAGCGCGATGCTCGTTTTGCTCACGGCATCGGAGGTTTCGGCAGCCCCAAGGGTGAAGGTGGAGCTGCCCCAAGTGAGCGAGGTGCCGAGCAATGCGGCCGAGTAGGCGTAGCTTGCGCTATCCAAGCCGCCATTGGGAACGGGCGATCCGGTGTTGACGATGCCGAGCACATTATCGACGGGGGAGAGACTGACGCTGATGGGCGCACCCTGCGGGTTGATGGTGTAGGTTCCGCCGGCTACGGCACTGTTGCTGTAGCCGCTCGCCACGGCGATGGCTTGCAGGGTGGTGGTCGCGCTGATCTGCACCGGCGTGCCGGGGGTGTACTGGGCGGAACCCGTCGTCGGCGTCGTCCCGTTGGTGGTGTAGTAGATCAGCGCACCCGGCGTGCTGTCGGAAAGCGTGACCGTTTGTGCCGAGCTGTAAGAGCCAGGAGGCGGGCTCAAGGCCGGACTCGCCGCCGGCAGCGGAAGCGAGGCGAGCAAGCCGTACACGGTGACAGCGCTTTGCGTGGCTAAATAGACTTTGCCGTTGACGATGATGGGTTTTTCAAACTTTACCGCGGTGCCTGGCGAGTCGCGGTTGTTCGCGGCTTGGCTGCTGGCATAAAGCAGGTTCGCAAGATTGGTTGCATCGTAGGCATAAAGCCCCAAGCAGTTGGAGCCGCGCGTCGCACGTCGAGTCATCCGCACTGCCATCCAACGCCCAGAGAATGCCGTTGGTGTTGCCGTTGGCGGAAATGGCGGGAGTTGGTGCGGAGAACGCGAAGATCTGGGCGCTCTGTGAAGTCTGGGTCGTGGAGATCAAGCCGCTATTGTTGGCGTTGAACGAATAGGCCTTGATGTGATCGTTGGCGCCGGTCCAGTAGAGATTGCCGTTCCAGTACACGGGCGATCCCCAAATCCCCGGGCTGGCGAACATGATCTCCTGCACGATTTGCGGATCGTTATTGCTGCAGGCCGGCGTGAGTGTGACGCAATACTTTCCAAGATTATTGACATCCAGCAGGTAGATGGTTCCCTGCTTGCCCTGCTGAGCGAGCAATTGCTGACCCGAAGGTAGGGGGGCAACAACACCAGGCCGCCGGAGCCGACGTCCACATCGCCGGCATCAAGGGTGGCCCGATTGTACGGCGTGAAGTAATCGAGAACGGGAAACGTGTTATTTGCGGGAGGCCCGAGTTTCACGATGCTCTCGCTGTAATCGCTGGTTCCATTCCATGTGCCGTTGCCGGTGGCGAAGTAGATGTTCCCGTTCGCGTCGCTTGCGGCGCCGGCGCCGCCCATCCAAACGCCATTTTCGCCACCGTTCGGCGAGGTATTGAACGCGGCCTCCTGGGCGAGAGTGCTCGCGTTGTAAGACATGACCCAACCGTGCCACGGATCAATATCGCAATGCGAACCCCAGCCGATCACGACGTGGCCATTTTCCAGCAGCAGCGCTGCACGCTGATTTGCCTGCTTCGGGTTGAAAATCACCGAGCCGCGAATCGAGTCATAGCCGGTGCCGGGAACGGTAGCATTGATACCGACGGGACCATTCAATTTTTCTGCCAGCGTCGTCACATCGAGCGCATGCAGGTACTGGACGATGCTGCCGTTGACTACTGACTTTGCAACGACGTACAGCGTGCCACCCAGCACATCGATGACCGGGGTTCCCGTGATTCCCACCTCCGGAACCAGATCGTTGCAGCTGAGGTTCGAAGAGCTGTTCACGGTGGTGCCGCCGGCCGGTATCAAACTCACCTTCGCGTACACCGTTCCGACATCCGCATCGATGGCATATACGCTGTCATGCTCGGTCACGACATAGAGAACGTTGTGTGTTCCGCCGGCAATGCTTACCGCCGATAAATACAGAGGCTGGGCATATACGGCGCCATCCACGGATACGGAAAATAGTTTGCCGAATTGAGTTGTGTTGACGTTGGCGGGAGTGAGGATGGTTTCTTGAGTGTTCTGGCCCGTCCGCGCCGTGTCGTTGTGATAGGTGGCAACGTTGACTTGAGCCTGGAGCACACCGGAGAGACCGCAGCACAGCAGCGCGGAGAGCGCGGAAATTCCGTGCTTGCAGAAATTCATATTCTTGATCTTCCCTTCGTACTTGTATTCTTAGCCGTTATATTTCATTTGCACAAAAATGCAACTCAGCGCGACGAAGACGTATAGGAATGAGACATATTCGCTGTTGGCGCCGCTCACTCGCGCATGCGTTATGTCGCTTGCCGGCATGATCACCCAAGTCGCCGGCACCGCGTTGCGCCCGAATCAAGTGATATAGGACTTGCGGCGCATGTCCATTTTGGCGCGTTGCCCTCTGATCGCATCAATCCAAAATCTTGCGTACAGGAACAGGTTCAATAGTGCATCGTTGCGGCGCCCCACGCGGAACAAGTGCGGATTGAAGGTGGGCTCCAGCGGAGTTGCGGCCTTGTCCTGGCGCTTCGCCCCGTAGGGGAAGAAGTGCGAGGTGAATGACTTGCGGCTACAGCGCGGGTCGCGGTTGGAGAATCCGCCATGAATCAAGAATGGGTGCCATAGAATGACGTCGCCCTTGTCGATGGGCATGCCCAGCGCGGTAAAGCCATGCTCGGCGACGAATCTCAGCGTTGCCTTACGAAATTCCTCGTGATCAGCGAAGTGGGCCCGGTTGACGGGCGGAACGCGGTGGCTTCCTGGCATCAGAAAGAACGTCCCGGCCTGCGGCGCAATATTCTCGAGCGCAAACCAGGCTCCCACGAGAGAACCAGGCGGGTCGGTATCCAGATACCACCCATCGGCATGTTCAATCGTCCCGGTCGACAAGTCGAAGAACATGTCTTGCCAGGAGACGTGACGCTCGTGGCCATCAAGCGCAGTCAGTGCGTCGGAGACCGCGCTGTGATAGATACAATGCTTGATTGCCTTGGAAAATTGCGGGAACAGTCCGAGACGGGTCGCGTCCTGCATTGACTCACTGATGAATCCGTACTCATTCAATTCCGGCCGGATCGCGCGATGGATGGACTGGGAATAGTAGATAAACGTGTGCGAGCGCTTGATGCGCTCGTACTGGATCATGAAGCTGTCGATGATCGAGTGCTCGATTAACCCGCGGAGCACGACGTAGCCGTTCTTCTCGTAAAATTCGCGCATCCCGGTGATGTCGTCGACCCCGAATTTAACCAGCGGCTGATTCAGAGCCGGATCGGCTTGCATGCCCATAGCGGGATTTCCTTCGATAAACGTTTACCGCGCGGCCACCGAGTGAAGTCAATATCGATCGGTTAGCTCCGCTCCCCCGAGGTTGTCATCATGATGGATGATGAGGTTAACGTGAAAGCAGCGCATCCAAATACGTTCGCACGAAAGTTTCAAATCTTGCGCACGCGCACAATTGCAAACGACATATGTAAAGGAGGTGCTGCACATCGCGCTCAATTTACTTAACTCACGCGCAAGTGATAACTCCGTCATCAAACCCAAATGTTCGCAGCGTTGCGTGAACTGGTTCACAGAATCAATCAAAGAGGCCACCCACTATTGTGCGAGCGATCACATTTACAGCATTCAATACGAACAGGGGATTCCATGTCACTTACCAATCCGAGCTCGTTGCATTCCGCGTTGGCCCGTGCAATGACATCCCTATTATTCGTGAGCGTCCTGCTCGCCGGGTGCGGTGGCGGCGGCGGCGGTTCGGACGCAGTGACTGCACCTCCACCTCCACCTCCCGCCACAACCTATACGATCGGTGGCTCCCTCAGCGGGCTGACGGGAAGCGGTCTCGTGCTGCAGAACAATGCCGGCGATAACCTGAATGTCCCGGCCAAGGCGACCAGCTTCGCGTTCCCGACGGCGATCGCCAACGGCGCGGCGTATGCGGTGACGGTGTTGACGCAGCCGACCAATCCTGCGCAAACCTGCAGCGTCTCGAGCGGGTCGGGCACCGTGTCGGGAGCGAATGTCACAATGGTCGCGATTGCGTGCACCGTGAACGTTTATACGGTGGGCGGCAGCATCAGCGGGCTGACCGGAAGCGGTCTCGTGTTGCAGGATAACGCGGGCGATAACCTCAACGTCGCAGCGAAGGCTACCAGCTTCACATTCCCGACGGCGATTGCCAGTGGCGCAGCCTATGCGGTGACGGTGTTGACGCAGCCGAGCAATCCTGCACAAACCTGCACCGTCTCGAACGGGTCGGGCACTGTGACGGGAGCAAATGTCACAAAGGTCGCGATTGCGTGCAGCGCGAATGTCTATACGGTGGGCGGTAGTGTCGGCGCGCTGAACGGAAGCGGCCTCGTGTTGCAGGATAACGCGGGCGATAACCTCAGCGTCCCGGCCAAGGCGACCAGCTTCACGTTCCCGACGGCGATCCCCAGTGGCGGAAGCTTATGCCGTGACGGTGTTGACGCAGCCGTCATCGCCCGCGCAGATATGCTCGGTCACCAATGGCACTGGCACCGTGGGTGCCATGAACATTTCCAATGTGGCGCTGAGCTGTATGAACGTGGCGAGATTTGTTTTCGTGGCGAACTCGACCGACGGCATGAACGGTTGACGTGTCGGCCTTCACGGTCAATCCGAATACCGGAGCCCTCACTGCGGTAGCCGGTGGCCCAGTGACGGCGGACCAGAATCCGTCTGCTGTCGCTGTCGATACCAGCGGCCAGTTTGTCTATGTGAGCAACGGTAACTCGGGGGATGTCAGCATCTTCAATGTCGACCCCGTCGCGGGTACATTGACGTTCAAAGCAAACGCCTACTCTTCGGGCACCAGCGGGCAGTCGCTTGCAGTCGCGCCATCGGATAACTACTTGTTCGTCGGTGGAATCGGCAATCCCAACAACTCCACTGGTTCCGTGTCCGCCTTTACCCTAAATCCGAATTCCGGGTCGTTGAACCCTGTTCTCAGTTCGCCATATCCAGCCGGCGACGCACCATATGGTCTCGCGGTTGATCCTGCGAGCCAGTTTGTTTTTGCGACCGCTGCCTTCACGCATTTTTTGTTTGTCTACACCATTGGGTCCGACGGCAGCTTAACGCAGATTGCAGGTAACCCCTTCAGTGCCGGCCCTGGTGCCTATGGTGTAGTCGCGTATCCGTTGGGCGGCGCGAGCGGGGGCTTTGTCTATGTCGCGAATGGCGCCACCTATACCGTCAGTGCCTTTTCCTATGACAGTACGGGTAATCTAACCGAGCTCGCTCAGTCACCCTACAGCTCGGGCAGCGAGCCTAAAGGCATCGCAATCGATCCGGCTGGCCAGTTCCTCTATGTAACAAATTACGCCGACTTCTCGGTCTCGTCATTCTCAATCAACTCTCAATCGGGAGCCTTGACTTCCGTCGGCCCCCCGGTCCTCACGGGCAACCTAAACGGTGTTGCCAACCCCGGGCCTATTGATGTCAAGGTTGACCCCTCGGGTCGGTTTGTGTACGTCGTGAATCAACTGGACGGTTCAGTGTCACTGTTTTCGGCAAGCGCCGGCGTGCTCACATTGAGCAAGACCTATCCCACCGGCACGGGAGCGATAGGGGTCGCCATCGACTAAGCCAGACAAACGCCCACAAGCCGCCGGCGATAACTCGCACGGGAATTCGTCGTGCCCTGCGATGCAGGGTCGCGCCTACGCATTGGGTGTAACCCCTTGAGGTATGATCACGCCAGTCATGGGGTCTAATCCACAATTTGATCCGATCATTGAAACACTGGCTCTTTCCAAGACTTATCGGTCGTTTCATTGCTCTGCATGAACTCAGCATGCGGATACCTCGAGGTAGTGTGTTCGCGCTGCTCGGCGCAAATGGGGCCGGCAAGACGACGGTCATCAAACTTCTTCTCAATATGATCTCGCCGACGCGCGGCAGTGCGACCCTATTGGGCGTGGATTCGCGCGCCATCGGCCCCACGATCCTGGCTGAAGTCGGCTACGTATCAGAGAATCAGGCATTGCCGCTGCGGCTGCGAGTCAATGATTTCTTCGCGTATTTGCGGCCCTGCTATCCGCAGTGGGATCGGAGCTTTGAAGATGAGCTGCGGGGCCAATTCTGCTTGCCGCCCACGCGCAAAATTGGCGAGTTGTCGCACGGTATGCGCGTGAAGCTGGCCCTGGCCTGCGCGCTGCCGTTTCGCCCGAGGGTGCTGATCCTCGATGAACCCTTGAGCGGGCTCGATCCATTAGCCCGCGACGAAGTTATCGGCGGATTCATGCGTCCAATTGGGCGAGTCAACCATTTTGATCTCCTCGCACGAACTCGATGAGGTCGAGCGCTTCGCAACGCACGTCGGCTTTCTGCACGAAGGGCGGTTGCTGTTTCAAGGTTCTGTGGGCGCGCTGGCGGAACACGCCCGTTCTCTGTTCGATATTGGCGGTGGCAACTCCGCCGGCCGTCCCTCGTTGCGCGACATTTTTGTCGCCATGGTCCAAGCCGCCAAGCAACGCTCGCAACAAGCCAGCATGCAATGATCAGACATATCTTAAGGAAAGACTGGAACCTGTTGTGGCCGATGGTCGCTGTGGTGGTGGCTATTCAGATCGGCTATGAATGGGCGGTATTCAGTTCCGGCCTATTCGGAGAAAATCCGGCTGCAGAGGCGCTGCTGCGCCCGCTGACCCTGGCGTGGTTCATCGGCATTGCGGCGCTGACGGTTGCGGTCGTTCACCAGGATCCGATTCCGGGCGTAGACCAAGACTGGCTGACCCGCCCACTGCATCGAACGCAGCTGTTGCTGGCAAAGATGATCTTTCTCGCGCTGGCAATCAGCGTGCCGATGTTCATGCTGAATTTAACGCACGCGCTGGCGCTGGGAATGCCGGTCGTTGCGTCGCTCATCGCGGTTCTTTCCAAGGAACTATTCATCTTTGCCTGTTTTATTGTTCCCGTGGCGGCTCTGGCGGCGACTACGCGCAACATGACGGAACTCATGGTGCTCGGAGCGACTCTGGTATTGGTATTTGCGGCGAGTGTCAGCCTCAGTGCATTTTTCTTTGGCACTGATTGGTGTCCGACCTGCCATACCGGCATGGCTTGGCTGCAGCACCTCGGCCAGCATGCCGGCATCCTGGTGGGTGCAGCGGTTGTTCTTTTCTTGCAGTACTATCGGCGGCAATCCACGGTTGCGCGTGGGCTGGCGATCGTAGGCACCGTTTCTTTGGTGTTCATCCAGCTCCCGTGGAACACCGCGTTCCACATCGAACAATGGCTATCCGAATCGAGTGGCGATGCGGCCGCCGTTGCGCTCGAACTTGGCAATAAATCGCCGAGTCAAGACCCGGCGAGCGGCGCCAAGAGCGCGGATTCCCGGCAAACAACCCAGCTGCTTTTGCGCGGTCAACTCGATCAAGCATTCGTAAATTTGCACCGCCGCGCCCGGCCGGGAGGAGCACCGGTGACGATCGATCTGCCCGTGCGCATCATCGGGATATCTGCCGACGAATTGTTACTCTCGGATCGATCGCAGATTCAGCTCTTCGGCGAAGACGGTCGCTTGCTCTACCGCGGCACGAGTACTGGCGCATCGGCAGGATTGCTTGCGGCGGACGGCGGTGAGGTCGCGCCGGGGCTGACTTATCAAGCGTTTGAACTTCCCGGCAACGTCTACCGAAACGCAGCGGCGAGAACGCTGCGGCTACAGATCGAATACACGTTGACACTCGTGAAGGTGCGCGCGGAACATAAGATTGCCGCGCTCGATGGTGAGTTGCGATCAGCCGATCTGGGTATTTGCGCCACGAGGCTCGATCGCAATAACGTCACGGTACACTGTAAATCGATTTCGCAGGCCCCATTCTGCTATAGCGGCACATTGTATGAAGCCGATGGGCGTCATGATCCGGAGGTCTTCGAATGCGTCCCGGACTACCGGCGCCATTGGCCAGCCCTTGTCGATGTGCTGAATTTTTATGGAATCGATTTACCTGTGCGCGACCCCTACGCCACAGCTCCTGACGGCCCCAAGCTCGAAACCTCCTATGTGCTGCTGAAGATCTACGGGGAACTCGATCACTTCAAGCGCACGCTCACGGTTGCAAACTTTCAGCCGGAGGGATGGCGTGACAAGGCTCACTGACGTTCGCGCGCACCATTCAGGGCTTCCATCTGTCCAGCCAGCCCTGCGCCATCAGTACCGTCCACAGCTGAATTGACCAGTCCTCAAGTCCCGCCTGATGCTGACGCCAGCGGCGCTCGATGACAGTCGGCTCAAATATACCCTCGCGACGCAGTCGCGCCGGATCAAGCAAATCATAGGCCCAGTCCTTGAGCTCGCCTCGAAGCCATTGCGCCAGCGGAATCGAAAAGCCACCCTTCGGGCGGTCGAATAACTCCACCGGCACGTAGCGGGCGAGTACCTGGCGCAACAGCCATTTGCCCCGGCCGTCGCGACGGTGCACCTCGAGCGGCGTGTCCCAGGCGACCTCTGCGACGTGTGGATCAAGGATCGGAACACGGGTCTCCAGGCTGACATACATCGCCGCGCGATCTACTTTCACGAGGATGTCATCAGGCAAATATTGGCGCGTGTCCATGAACATCATGTGCTCCACCGCGCCCACACCGGTCGGGTGGCTTTCGTAGTTGCTGAGGACGGTCTTGGGCTCGCGCGAGCCGAGTACCACGTCTTCTGGGCAATGCCAGAAGGACGAATACGTCCGGTACAGGTGCTGGAAGTTTTTTGCGAAGAGCGTTGGCGAGCGCTCCTTGATTCGATCGGCGAGATGCCATTGGCTACGCCATGGGCCGACCAATGCCGGTGCCGCAAGGACCTCGATCCACGGCAGGGGCAGGGTGTCGATCGCGCCCCTCATGATTGCTCGCATTACTGCCGGTACCCGCTGCACTCGACGCCAGTAATCGAGGGTCTTGGTATAATGTTGGTAGCCACCGAACAGTTCATCGCCGCCATCGCCGGAGAGTGAGACCGTTACCGCCTGCCGGGCGAGCCGGCTGACCAGGTAGGTGGGAATCTGCGACGGATCCGCAAACGGCTCGTCATAAATGTCGGCGAGTTTGGGGATCACCGCAAGCGCGTCTTGAGCGGATACCATGAGTTCGGTGTGGTCGGTGCCAAGATGGGACGCGACGCGACGGGCGAAAGGGGCCTCGTTGTACTCCTGTTCTGCAAAGCCGATCGAGAAAGTCCGAGCGGGTCGTCGACTTGCCTGCTGCATGAGAGAAACGATCAGCGAGGAATCGATCCCTCCGGATAGGAACGCCCCGACAGGCACGTCCGCAACCATTTGCAGATTAACTGCCTCGGCAAGCTCCCCATGCAGGCGCTCGACAGTCTCAGCATCGCTCACGCGGCGCGTTCGCGCGCTGGCCCGCGCTATCGGGCGGGCGGACCAGTAGGGCTTCTTGTTCGATGACGAACGATTCCCTGCGCACGCGAATACGCACGAGCGAGCCGGGAAGCACCTTGTGAACTCCGCCGTAGATGGTATGCGGCGCGGGAATGTAATAATGGCGCAGCATCAATGCCAACGCATCCCGATTGAGCTGCGCATTCCAAGCCGAATGAGCGCGAAGCGCTTTGAGCTCCGAACCGAAGAGCAGGGTGTTGCCAAATTGTCCGAAGTGCAGCGGCTTCTCGCCGAACCGATCGCGCGCGAGATACAGCGAGCGCTCCTGGCGATCCCAGAGCGCGAATGCAAACATCCCCCGCGCGCGCCGCAGGGCGGTTTCCACGCCCCAGCACTCGATGGCTTCGAGCAGCACTTCGGTGTCCGAAGCGCTGCGAAATTGATGACCGGCCCGCTCGAGGTCCGAGCGCAGTGCACGATAGTTATAGATTTCGCCGTTGAAGCTGATCACCATCCGGCCGCTCGTCGAATGCATGGGCTGCGCCGCGAGCGGCGACAGGTCGATGATCGCCAGCCGGCGGTGAGCTAGTCCGACGCCCGCGGCCAAGTCGTGCCAAATGCCTTCTCCATCCGGCCCGCGATGTGCGATCGCCTGCGCCATCTTGCGCAAGTCTCAGCCGGCTCATCGCCGCCTAACGGCCTGAGGCAAAAGAATCCCGCTATGCCGCACACCGCTCGACCTCCGTGCGGTGCGCGGACCTGGCTGAACAGCAGTGAACCGACCCAATGCGCGGAACTGCCTTATTCAATGTGTCTCTGGCGCCTTGGTTCGATTCATGTATTGACGATGCGGTCGGATCATGAATTCTACCATCTGGTTGAAAAAGCATCGGAATTTCAAGACTCGGGGAATTTGCGTTCCCATCTTTAACTTAATGACTCGACGAAGCGGTGCTCGCATCCGCCGCCGTATGCTATGGGTTGATGATTGTGATTGGGACTCCGCCATCAGGTGAAATCCAAGCGAACCTTTCTCGCCAATGTCGACGCCGCCCCTCTGCGAGCATCGTCTGCTGCCAGTTCCGGGTACATTACCAGAAAGATACGCCTTCCCGTCGCAACCCTGGCGGCCAATGCATCGCTCCCGTATAAAAGCGGCAGATTGGTCCACCGCTCCGACGTGCCTCCGCGGCAAGCATAGTCGTCGTAACGCTCGTCATCGCTTTGCAAGAAGAAGAAATTGGCCCGGTAATACTGGATCGATACTCGGAATCCCTATGATCACATCGTCTCCGGGTCGCGCATTCTGCGAGAGCCACATCCCCGCCAATCGATAGTCGGCGCGTGGGTAGTAATGCGTGGCCTGAATGGGATTCATGCCGACCCGAAAATTGATCTGCCAGGAGGCGATGTGAGCGATGTGCTCAGGCTGGAAGTCCTCCGACAGTCCGAAGAAAAGCAGGCCCAGCGCAGCGCCGATCGCTAATGCTGCTTGGGATTCTGCTAGGAGTGATTCGACCAAAACCATGATGCCGGTAAGACCGAGAGCCATGACGAGCGGATATAGGAAGAACGTGTAGCGGGTTTCAATCCGGCCAGGCTCGCGCGCTCCAACCGCCAGCAACGATACGAGCAACAGCGTCATGAGGGCTCGGATTACCGCCGAATGATTGAGTCGCCGTGAAGATTACGAGCACTGTCAGGGCGGCTCCGAGAAGCGACACGCCGATGGTCAACAACGGCATGGTTCTACCCCACGGGCGCAATATCTCGTCAAATACGCGCGGAAACCCGCTCAGGTGCTCGACCAAGCCAAGCCAATGATGAGTCGGGACCGCACCACTGGACGATACCTGCCGCCAGGCACCCGTGACGACGCCGAACGCGGGCCAAAATGCACAGCATGCAATCAGCGCCAACACATAGGCGCGCGCCCCTCGCCCCTTGAACTCGTCAGGCGCAACCAATCTCGTCAGCAGGAGAACGGCGACGCTCGCACCGCAAAGTGCAAATTGGTGTAGCAATGCACTGATCAGTGCCACGCATAGACCCGCGGCCGCGAGCCATCGCTCTCGTAGTGCCCAGATCCAGGGCAGCGTACGAACGCTCAACGCCAACTGCAAGATGACAAATGCAACTATCCATCCCATGTGGGCGCGTATAGACCTGCATGCCCAGGGATAGCGGCACAACGGAATCTTGAGGGCCGAACCCCTCATTGCTCGGCGTAGGCTCCGTGGCAGAGCCCCGCAGATCCGTGTTCGCAGCCACCAAAACGCCGAGCAGAATCAGCATTCCGACGATCATCTTGAAATCGGAACGACGCAGACGGCCGCGCTCGTGATTCAGGATCGGCGGCAGCAAATTCGCCACGCCGAGGATCGCACCGCCTTCCCACGTAAATACGCCGAGAATTGACAGCAGTACCATCGGCATCAACGCCGACCTTTCGCGGTCCACGGTATAGCGCAGGAAAAAAACGAGATACCACAGGAAGATGCTCTGAAAGGGCGCGTACATCCTCGCAAAGCGCGCCATTTCGATCTCCCAAACGGAAGCCGAGAGGATGATCATCATCATCAGGCCCAGCGTTCGCCCGCCCAAGGCGGCGGCCGATCACGTACGCTGCCGGAAGCCCTACGAGACTCCAGACGGCGCTGACCACGCGGCCCGCAAATTCCGGGGATAGACTGAATTGTCGAACGAGCGCGACCACGTACTGATACGTGAGTCCTCGCGTGTAAAATCCTCCGCAGAGAAACCTTGGCAGGCCTGTTTTCAGTACATTGTCGATCGATCGCGAGATGTAGAACTCATCGACACCGAAAGCCCACACGCCAAGGCCCACGAAACGACCATAAAGTCCCGTGGCGAGGGCGGCGATGAGGACGACCAGTAGAAGTCCCGCGCTCCAGTTCGCCCGGAGGAGATTGATCCAATTACGCGGACGGAGCATCAGGCAACTACGGATGGTATTGGCTGCATTTCCGACAATTCTAGCTGATCGCTGGCTTTTCATCGTTTTTGGCGGATATCTTCTGCAGGATTTGCCTCGAAGTATGCTCGTTGCCCGCCGCACATATGCTATTGTTTTTGATGAGTGCCACGCTAACCAAACGGCACGTCAATCTTAGAATCGAAAGGATACAACCTGACAATATTGCGCTCACCAAAGTGAACAGCCGATGACTCTGTACACTCCTCAACAAGCGCGGCGTTCGCTTTTCCACACGATCCGCTTTCGTGCCATTTCGCAAGTCGCGACGGTCCTCAGCTACGTCGTTCTGGTGCGCGGCATGCAGGAGCACGCGTTCGGTATCTACAATCTGTTTTATTCGTTCATTCCGGTCATCACGACGCTGGCTTCGTTTGGTCTCGAGCAGACCTTGCGGCGATTTCAGCCGGAATATCTGCGCTCGGGGAAACCTCTGGCGAGCGCGTGGCTCGTGAGGATTGTCGCCGGCGCGCGCTTCGCCTCCACGGTGCTGATGATCGCAATCATTCTGCTCGCGTGGAACTTGATCGCAAAGCGCTTCGATTTGATCGGCTATCGGCCGGATTTCGCGATCTTCGGCGTTCTCATCATTCTCTTACCTCCAATCGACGATTCTGCAGCTGTCCTTGGCCTCCCACATGATGCACCAATACAGCGTCGGGTCCGTCGCCGCAATGTCCGTCGGCAAGCTGCTCGCTTATGTCGCGATCACCGTCTTCGGAACCCTGACGCTGCGCGCAGCGATTCTTGCCGATATTGCCGCCTATGGCCTCGGGTACATTCTCCTATCGATCGCGCATTGGCGGCTGCGGAGCAATGCACCGCAGGCTGCGGCCTTCCACCTTGAGGCGGCCGAACGAAAACGCCTTACTCGCTACGCGGTATTTAATCATCTCAATGATGCAAGCTCGCTGCTCGTGTACGGCCAGACCGATAATTTCTTCATCGGCGCCATGCTCTCGCCGGTGGCCGTCGCGGCGTATGCGTTCTATGGCAAGTTGACTGAAATGATCAACAACCTCATACCGCAAAAGCTCTTCGATAACGTCATACAGCCGATGTTTTTCGCGGTTCCGGCCGCCGAATCCGATGCGCGCCTGTCTCGCTATTTTACGTTGCTCATCGATCTGAACCTCGCACTGCAACTGCCAGTCATCGCATTTATGATTGTTTACCACAGAGAGTTCGTCCAAGTGTTCTTTGCCGGAAAATATCTTCAGTACTCGGACCTCTTCCCACTGGTGCTGGCCTTGTCGATTGTGCCGAGCAGCATGTCGGTGCCGATCTCTCTGGTTGCCCAATACCACGAGCGCGCCGGCTTGATGTTGGCGAGTGAGCTATTCGGGCTGTATCAAGTCGGAGCAATGCTCGTTCTGGTGCCCGCCCTTGGATTGTATGGAGCAGCGCTTTCCACCGGCAGCTTCCATGCATTGCGGAACTTCTGGATTTGGTGGCAGCTGCGCCGCCAGGTGCAATGGCGTAATATCAAAGGAGTGCTGGCGATGGGCCTGCTCGTGTGGGGGAGCGTGGTCATCGTCTGCAGCCTTCTGCGCATGTTCCTGCCGCAGCTGCCGGCGATCGCCCAGATGGCCCTCGGCGGCGTGATTTGTGGACTCGGCGCGCTCGCATTTCTGAGAAGTCCCGGAATCTCACAATCGGATCGTGAGATGCTTGCGAATCTGATGCACGGTCCCGAGGCGCGCTTCCTGCGCTGGCTCGGTCTGGCGCCGCGCGGTCAGGTCTCGACATAAGCTCACTGAATCCGACACGAAGCGAATTCACGCCCAGGCACATTGTTTCGGATCTGAATCCCCCAATCGTGCGACATATCAAGTTAACGGAGGTGAGGTGGGTCATGGTTCCGGGAGCGTTATGACGAAACCTTGGGCGCCGCAGCGCCAATGCCCGCTATAATTACCGACCTATGCACGCGAGCACTCCTCAATGCCGCCGCCCGTCCATCGCAAATTAGACTTCTCCGGTACCAGTAATCTCGAGGAGCAATCCGCGCCCCGCTTATCGGTGGTTGTGCCGTGTTTCAACGAACAAGAGTCGCTGTTGGAACTGTACCGGCGCCTCGCCGGCGCCTGCCGCACGTGCGTCGAGGAGTCCTTCGAACTGGTATTGATCGATGACGGATCCACTGACGGGACCTGGGCCGGTATCACCGCGCTCGCGGCCAAGACGTCGCAGGTCGTCGGCGTCAAACTATCCCGAAATCATGGCCATCAGCTGGCGCTGTCCGCCGGCTTGAGCATCGCGCGCGGCGCGCTGATCCTCATCATCGACGCGGATCTGCAAGACCCGCCCGAGCTATTGCCGCAGATGATACGGCTGATCGAGGAGGGTGCGGACGTCGTGTACGGCCAACGCACCGTGCGCCACGGCGAATCGGCATTGAAGCGCGCAACGGCAGCCGTTTTCTATAGACTCCTGGATCAATTGACCGATGTGAAGATTCCGGTGGATACCGGCGATTTTCGGCTCATGACCCGCCGCGCGCTGGATGTATTGATTGCCATGCCCGAGCAGCATCGATTCATTCGCGGCATGGTCAGTTGGATCGGGTTTCGGCAGCTGCCGTTGGCCTATGAGCGTCAAGAGCGTTTCGCGGGGGAGACCAAGTATCCGTTCTCCAAAATGCTGCGGCTTGCGATCGATGCCGTGACGAGCTTTTCCACCCGCCCGTTGCGCCTGGCATCGTTCTTTGGCTTTGGTTTCGGATTGCTCGGTCTTGTCGGACTGGTCTACACACTCGGCAGTTGGCTGCGCGGCTACGCGGTGCCCGGCTGGACCAGCATCACCTCCATCTTTTTGCTCATGGGCAGCGCACAGATGTTCGTGCTCGGCATCATCGGCGAATATTTGGGTCGTCTGTATATGGAAGCCAAAGGGCGGCCATTATATGTCATCGAATCGGTTGTTCGCGAAGCGGTGCCTGCTATCGACGCAACCACACCCCGCGTTGATCGTGCGCGCGCTTAAGTTCGGTGCCGTTGGCATTGCCAATACGGCGCTGGACCTAGGACTATTCAGCGTTCTCACGTTGGTCGTGGGTATACAGGCGCCTGCCGCCAACGTGGTTTCCTACTCGTCGGGAATTGCTTTGAGCTTCGCACTCAACCGCGCCTGGACGTTTCGCGACCGCAATCGACAGCGACCGTGGCGTAGGTTGGCGCTGTTTGCCAGCGGCAATCTGGTCGGGCTCGCGCTGTCTACGGCGGTAGTGGCCTCGCTGGTACGCGCCTGGGGACCGCTACCAGCAAAAGCCGTATCGCTCGGATTCACCTTCGCGTGGAACTATATTTTCGCGAATTTCATCGTCTTTAAACGATCTTAGGATCGGCGAGCTCCGGACGCGCTGTACGCAGACGCGGCCTGAGCTGCCAAAGCGCGTATGCAGTGGCGATGACCCCGATCACCGCCGTCGACTGGGCGACAATGGCCGGGCGGGGCTCAAAATGGGTAGCCAGGGCATAGAAGATCACCAGCCCCAGGCCGGGAAGCACGAATAAAACGAGCAAGTATCGTCGCGCCAGAAGGCCATAGGCGAGGGCTATCACGAGCGCGGGAAAAATGGTTGGCGCAGAACGCCACATCAGCGGCACCGCGAGCTTGAGATTCTGCACGAATGCGCTTTGTACCATGCTCATCCCTTTGCGGGCCATCGCACGGTCCGCGGCCCCTTCGGGAAACGGAACGCCCTGCAGTTCGAACTCGCGCTCGAGCCTCACTCGCTCTGCCCGCGCCTGCCAATGCAACGTGATGGCATCTTGCGGTCGTCCCGCGACTTGTGCCTGTATATCGTGTTCGTAAAGATCCGTTCCCAGATCATCACTGAGCCGCTGCAGCCTGCCGCCCATCTCCAAATCCTTCGGACCGAAACCCAATATCGATCCCACAAAGGGTCGCACGGCGGGCCGCGCCCACATATAGAAAGTCCCGCGGTATTCGGTCGGCGTTACTTGGTCCATGAGCGCGCGCGTGTATAGCACAAGACCGCCGCGTTCCGAAATCTGCGGTTGGCCGAATACCATCCAGTTGCGCGCGATCCAGGGAGTGACGACGATTGCCGCGCTTGCGCACAGCATCATCATCTGCAGCAGGCGCGTTTTTCGTTGCGTTGATGCTCCGACATACGTTGCGAGAAGCACGAGAACCAAGCCGCCAAAGACATACAGCATGGCAGCCTTCGTCAACGCCAGGAGGCCATAGCAAAGACCAGCCATGATGAATTCCAATCTGCTGTTGCTTTGCACAGCTCTGACCAACAAAAAAATTGCACAGATCATGAACACCGCGGCGGGCAACTCGGTATACAGATCGTTCACGCCTTCCGCACTCAAGGAGTTAAGGAACGGCTTGGCCGCGAGCAGGCCTGCAGCGATAGACCACCACAGCGAGCCGGTAAAATATCGTGTCGCCGCAAACACCGCGAACCAAAGACCGATCAGCCACGCGACATTTTGATACTTAATGTATTTCGCTCGCGGTCCGGAAAAGTACTGCGGGGAGTCGGTTCTTCCCAGAAGACCATCCACGACGCTTACCCCCACGGCGCTTACCACGATCGGCAGCGGCTCTCGGTACATGGAAGGTTCATACGGCGGCTGTTCACTGTCGGAAATCGTACCGCTGTGGCTCAGATTGACCGCCATAAGCAGGTTTTGCCCAGAGTCACTGACCACCGCTCTGCCGTTGATCGACATGAACGCTACGATGGCCAGCAGCGACGCGGTCACCGCCACAATCGCGAAGTCCAATCGGCCGAGAGGCGAAGTTACGATGAGGGCCGGCATTTGAACCTAAACATCCTTGGTCATTATGTCCAACGTTGATGAATGGCAGATCGATAACGCGCGCGCTGATTTTGATTTAGGCCCGCGAGCCTCAATTGGCAACGATCTATCGTGTACCATGCACTAGTCGCATAAATCTGTGAGGTAGAGCGTACCCTTCCCATGGCTTTCTGTCAGCCGGGAACCAAAAAGGCTGTATGTGTCCGCAATTATCGATCCCATAGATCAGCGTACATCGTAATGGATCAGATGCGCATGATTAATCGCCTGACGCGTACCTGGAATGTATTGCTCCGGCGTCCGGAAGCTAACTATCCGCGCTGGGTGGCGGTTAGCGAAGCGAACAGAAAGACGATGGACTTCATCAAAGACAAGCGTTGCCGGATGATCGCTGAGCTTGGCGTTTATCAGGGACATACATCGATGGCGTTTGCGAAGTATCTCAACGGCGAAGGTTCTCTTCATTTATACGACTTTCATGACCGCGTGCGTACGGTCGCGGCCAAACTTGAGCATGCAGGTTTCCAAAATGTGCAGTCCTTTGCATGCTCGTATCGGTATCGGGATTCATATAATTGGGCGCTTGGAAAAGCAATCGCGACGCACGGAGAGTCTATTTATGACTACATCTTCTTGGATGGTGCTCACGACTGGGCTATCGATGCCCTGGCGGCCTTGCTTTCCGACCGCCTTCTGAAGGTGGGTGGCTATTTGGACTTCGACGATTACACATGGACCCTCGCCGAGTCACCGTCCCTCAATCCCCAAGTCTTCCCTTTAACAGCCAAACTCTATACGCAGGAACAGATCGAGACCCAACAGGTGAAAATGGTGGTCGACGTCTTGATCAAACGCGATCCTCGATACCGCGAAGTAGTTAAGGACAAGATTTTTCAGAAGATTGCATGAGCGCCGGACCGAGCAGCACATCCAGACGATCGCATGTGTTTCTCGGTGTTGTCGCGCTTGCCGTGCTCTTGACCTGCGCCGGCGTCGCGTATCGGGAAGTGCATCGGGGCTGGGGGCAATATTTCGACTGCCCGGCACCTGGGGTTGCTGAGATGAGACTACAGACGCTGTTTCTCGGCGAGGCACCTGCAGAGCAGCGATATGAAGCGATCTTCCTATACTTCGCTCACGGCTTTCTGAGCCACCTCAGTCCAGGACTCAGTCGGGTTCAGTATTGTGGCGCGGGGAGCATCAACGGATTCGCGATCGACGGTCTCGAGGGTTTCGCGCGTACTGCCCCGTTGCTTGCGGCTTGGCTTCACTCGGGCCGCGCGAAAATCGTCGCGGATCCGGTCGATGGGCGACCAATCGATCTTGTCAACGTATTAAAAAGGGGCATCCTGAGCGGGGTCGATCGTCGATCGCGCGCTTACTGGGGGGACATCCGGGACAACGAGCAACGCATTATCGAGGCCGCAGACGTCGCGCGAACCCTGTGGCTGACAAAAGCAATGATCTGGGACGAGCTTGGGGAGGGCGAGAAGCAGATGGTTTCGGATTGGCTCTTGCAGGCCAGTCGAGCGACGACGCCACCGGACAACTGGATGCTGTTTCCGGTCGTGGTGGACCTGGTTCTCGCAAAGCTCGGTGCGGACTCGCTTGACCGGAATCTCCTCGAACGTGCGCACGCTCAGTTCGCCGCCTATCGAAAATTGTATCTGGAGAGCGGATGGTTCACCGATCCTCCAAACGGCGTCGATTACTACAACACCTGGGGAATAACTTATGACTTATTCTGGCTCACGCAAATTGACCCGACGTTCGAGACGAATTTCATCACCAAGGCGATCAAGGACAGCTCAATTCTCACCGAACATCTGATCAGTCCACGCGGCATTCCGATCTTGGGCCGAAGCGTCTGCTACCGGACTGCGGTGCCAGTTCCGGTTCTGGCTGCTCACCTGCTGGATGACCGAGCGGACGCGGAGGCGGGGCGCGCGTTGCGTGCTCTCGATACGGTGTGGCGTCATTTTATTGCCCACGACGGCGTCCGGGATGGAGCACTCACACAGGGATACGAGGGGCCTGATCTGCGATTTTTGGACAGGTACCTCGGCGCTGGAAGTTGCCAATGGGGAGTGCGCTCTCTGGTCCTGGCGTTCATGCATGCTGCCGGCGACCGATTCTGGATGGACCGACCGGTGCGCTTGCCCGTTGAGGAGTCCGACTTTCAGCTTGAATATCCGAAGCTAGGATGGCGCGTTGTCGGGCGTGTCACGAACGGCGAAATAACGATCGAAGTGCTGCGCAATACGAGCGTTATCAACCAACCGGTGGCGTACACATGGGTAGACCGGATACTCGAAATGGTTCTGCGGCGCCCCGTTCGCCCGAGCAATCACGAGCTCAAATATGAGTCCCGCATATACACATCCGCGGAGCCGTTTCCACTGCGGGTACAGTAGAGGCGGTGCGCTGGCTCGCCGATATTTCACGCGTCGCATAATTGCCCGCGGCATGGTAGTCTCGAATGCGAAAAGACGCTGCCTTCCATCAAGGCGAGAGGCAAATTCTATTAGCTAGTCGAAGCGGTTCAATGGTGGTTTGAACCATCAAGCGCCCACCAGACGCGCAAGCACATCCGCCACTTACGCTTAATCAATATTGTTAGCGATGCAATTGGCCGAGCGATATCTCATGGATGCAGTACCGCGAAAAGACACCATCGCCTTCATCAGCACCTACGACCACCCGTCCCGCGATAGCATCGAACAGACAATTCGCGACGCGTTTCCAACGTACCGCTTCCAAAGCATCAGCGTGGTGGATTTGGTAAAGGTAAATCGACGTTGGCGACTGCCCAACCTCTGCTACCTCGCGTCAGAATACGGCGCCAAGATTACTCTGCGCAATGCGACAATCAGGGACAGCTATTATCGCACCAGTTACCTATATCACCGTGTTCGCAACACAATGGCGGATATCATCAGCTCGCAGCGCCATGTGTTTTCGTTCCAGGTTCAATCGCTGTTTGACACCAGTGTGCCAGATGTGCCGCATTTCGTTTACACAGACCATACGCATTTATCGAACCTCGGATATAGCTTCTTTGACCCCCGCAAATTGCGACCGCGGCGCTGGCTCAGGCTCGAAAATATGATTTACCAGAATGCTGCCCGTATTTTTACACGTAGTCACAACATCACTGCCGACCTGATGGAGCACTATGCTGTTTCGCCGGAAAAAATCGCGTGCGTATATGCCGGCGCGAACGTCCCGGTCGAGAGCAACTACCAAGTCGCAAGCAACAATTATGCAAACAAGCGGATCTTGTTTATCGGCAACGATTGGGTGCGCAAAGGCGGCCCGATCTTGGCGGCCGCGTTCAAAGAGGTACTTCGGATTCATCCAAGTGCGCATTTAACGATTGTCGGCGCGAATCCGGACGTGAATGTCCCAAATTGCACGGTGCTCGGTCAATTGTCTCTAGCTGAACTCAGTGCGCTTTTCGCTCAGTCCTCGATCTTTTGCCTGCCGACGCGGCTTGAGCCGTTTGGAGTAGCAATACTGGATGCGATGGTGCATCGATTGCCGGTCGTGGCGACTTCTGTCGGCGCAATACCCGACATGATCCAGGAGGGAGTCTGTGGCCATCTGGTGACCCCGGGCGACGCGCAGCAGTTGGCCCGAACGCTGATCGATTTAATAGGAGACCCGGGGCGCTGCCGCCGGTTTGGCGAGGCTGGTTATAGACTGGCGAACGCTCGGTACAGATGGCCATTGGTAGGAGCGCGATTTCGCTCAGAGATCCTGAGTTTCTTGGAAAGCTCGGCGCGTGCGCCGACGCATCTCCCCATTGCGGCGTTCCCAACTCGGGGCCGGTGACGGCCCCGGGGCGCACTTCGCAAGTATTTCCCGCGCCGCTACCTGCGCCTGTCAATTGCGTTGTCGATGCACCGATTTCGCGATCGAGTGCGGACTGCGGCGATCAGCCATTCGGTACCGAATAAAACCCGTTAGAGTCCACGTCACGGGAATTCACAACTAGCCGTGTATCCTCGATCGGCGTTCCCTTGCACCTGGTAATCGCCTCTAGAGTGGCTGATCGCGGCGAGACAACGTCTTTGCCAGCGTAGCGGTCCCACCACGTAAATCGGTAGACCGCAGCCTCAGACATTCTCCGTCCGCGCATCACCAAACCGCCAGCAATCCCAGCAATCCCAGCAATCTACTCTTCATTGGTTCTATTCCCTTGGCCTGGCGCATCCATGAATCTCATGGAGGGATGTTGGTGCGCTCTTCGATTGAGGGCAACGGTGCCTATACGAAAGCGCGGCGTCCATCGCAGTCCGCCTCACTCTATGTCAAATAGGCCAGCGGAGATTGCCTCGCCAGAGCGGCGGGTCTCGCCCAGCCCACATGCATGGGCTAGGGCGAGACACCTTGACCTGCCGGGTGTCAGTTGCAGCCTGCGCAGACAATCTGTGTTCGGATCGATTCCGCGTACGCCACGATTTCCTTGGTTGTGCGACCGTCGAGTCCGTTGCCATCGAGCGATTTCGCCTGGCGCACGAACTCCCCAAGCTCCCGGCAGGTATTCGCCGCGTCGTTCGCATCGAAATAGCGCTGGGCTGCACTCACTTTTTGGAGCAGCGTGGGGGTCGTCTCGAGCCCGTTGATCACGTGAATCAGAACGAAGAAGAGTCTTGGAGGCGCCGCGATCGGGAAGCGCGTTGCGAACGGTACAGGAATTCCGGTTACCACCTCATCGGTGAGACCAAACCCCAGCACGACGTAAAAGAGGCGATGTCCCGTAATCGGATCGTTGAACATATCTACCCCGTAGCAGGAAAACGCTGTCGGCGTGCAGGTTAGATTCGAGCCGAGGTCCCAGCCATCGGAGATATCAGCGCCCATCGTCAATCCAGTCGGTGAGGCAGCTACTCCGGTCCAGGAGAAGGACGAATTCAACGGGGTCAGTGTGAAGGCCGTTGTCAGCGCGTCGGACCAGACGGTGACTTTGTAGTCCACGACATCTGCCGTCGTCGGTGTGGCGGCCCCATCCGTGATGATCGTGCCCCAGACTTCGTAGCCCTGATTGCCGGGGAGGTTGAGGAAGTAAAGATCGTTTGCCGCCGCTCCCAGGGGTACCCCCAAAAGCGCTATGGCGAGTAGGCCGAGAAACTTGACGCTCATGTTCTTTGCGCTCCTCTGATGTTTGTATTTTCCGTGTTTTGCTGCCCAGGTCAGCTCAGACTCCATCTAGCCATGCAGTTAATTCCAGACGCGCCGCAACCCCTCGCCCTCACCGGATAGACGCTTGGTGATTGCCACGGGCGCAAGCATTTCATAGTGTGGAGGAATCTCGACGCCAAAGCGACTCAGGATCGCCGGCGCAATTTGCCGCGCATCGCCCTGAGACTCTCCGCTGCCCATCACAAAAGAGGGACCGAGGAACAGTGCAAAGCCTTCTGGTCGGTGATTGCCCGATCGGTCGCTCTCCTGCCGCCCCACGATTGTGCTGATCGCGTCCGACTCGACAGCGTCTATTGGGTTATGCGGGTTCCAAACGATGGCGACATCGGGAAGATCCATGGCCCTGGGTCCGCGGAATTGCTTTGCGGGAAAATACACGCCCTCCACAGCGGGTTCTCCAGTGTTGGGATTGATCAGCGCATGGAACCGCGCAGCGATTTCTGAGAGCAAGGCGTCGTATTGCGCGCCGGGAAATACGATGCCCGCAGGATCACGGCCGACAAGATTGACTCGCAGATAGCTGTTACCGACGCTCGGCAGCCGAAACACGCGTGTTCTTGTCCAATCCAGCGGTGGAGCACCGCCAATGGCTGTCCGGTAAAAGGGCAGCAGCGCCTCGCGCAATCTGTCGGAAATCAATCGGCGCGCCACCAATCGAGAGAGGTTGGTCACCGCGCGCGCGCGCAGCAGTCGCGAACGCAAGGATTTCGACGCAGGGACCACCGTCGATGGCGCGCGCTCCACGGCCAACCCCAGTTTCAACAAGATTGCATCGACGAGATGATCACCTCGATGATCCGCGTACATCCCGCGGTCGGTGACGACGATGAGGTCATCTTCGTTATCGAGCTGACTCAGCACCGAGCCCAGCGCGCGGTCCATCTGCTCATACATCGCACGGAGCGAGTCCACTAGTTCCGGCTCTGCATCCGTGAACTCCGGATGTGTGCGGTCATGGAATCGCCAGAAGAAGTGCCCTGCCTTGTGCAGCTCGCCAAATCCGAAGAAGATGAATTCGTGTTGGTGCATCTGAATGAGGTCGACGGCAAACTGCCGTTTGATTTCAATTCCCTGTGTAAGCTTGCGCTTGAGTGCGAGCAGGCCTGCGAGAGTCGCGCGTGTGCCGGGGTAGTTCATCAGGGGGTGCCGACCATATTTCGTGACGAGCTGAGCGGCGAGACTCTTGGGGCGCGTCTCGAAGTGCCATAGCTTGAACTCGGTGGCCCAGTCCACTACCTGGATGCCATTGAAGCCTTCGATAGGATGGTCAACTGGAAAATCGACTACCGCGCTGCGGATTCCCGCATCGCTCAGCGTCTCGTAGAAGGGGGCGACGGCCACTCGACTCGCATCGACTTGCTCTGTTTGATATGAGCCGCCACGCAGCTGTTCCTCGTGCACAAATCCGTGGATGGCGGCCGAGCAACCGGTGGCAATGTCGGTCCAGATAGAGCCCGGCAACGGGCGGTTTGACTCGCCAAGAATCAGGGCGTGAGATCTATCGAGCAGGCCACGCAGAACGGGCAGGCGTCCCTCTGCGACCCAAGTATTCACGAGATTCCAGTCAAGACCATCTACGCCGAGCGTGATCAATCTAGGGAGCATGACGAAGTCCTACGTTGTGGAGCGCCAACCTCGATCGCATCAGAGGTCCGCATGAACAGGGTCAGATGCCGCCTGATGGATTCATCAAGTGTATATTTCTCCACGACACGCGCGCGACACTCATGACGCAATCGACGCAGTCGCAACGGGCTCTCGTACAGCGTGCGAATAGCGGCCGCGAGCGCCGCAATGTCTTCGGGCGGCACCAACATTCCGACATCGTCGGTCACAGTCTGCTCCAATCCGCCAGTGCGCGAGGCGATCACCGGCACCGACATCGCGAGCGCCTCGAGAGCCACATAGCCAAATGGCTCGTGACGCGAGGGAACTACGGCGATGTCGCAAGCCGACAGATATCGCCTGAGTTGCTCGGACTGATTGCTGAGAAATCCCACGAACTGTACTGGTACGCCCTGCGCGCGCCGCATCACCTCTGTCGCGTAAGGCGAAGGCCGCTCCTCGGCGCCATAGTGGCCGCCCGGCGATCCGATCACGAATACCCTCAATCGAGGCAGCTCCCGTGCGGCCCGATGCACCGCCTCAATCAGCACGTCCACGCCCTTTTGCGCGTGTATTCGGCCGATGAACACGGCGATGAACTCTCCGGGGGAGATACCCAGCATTACGCGCGTTGCATCTCGATCCACCGGCTGCCAACTCAGCGGGTCGATCCCATGCGGGATCGTCTCGATCTTTTCACTCGGTACCTGGCGGGCCAAATAGTCCCCCAAGGCAATCGTGGCGCGAGACTTGCGTATTGCAAACGTCTCAAGAGTGGCGTCCAGGCGTCCGCCGGCGGACAATTTCCCGCCCTGGTCCTGCACGAGCGCCCAGACCGAATCATGAGAGGTGTAGAAATACCGATTGGGCGCGAGCAACGCCAACAGGAAGGCAATCCGATGATCGTGTACGTGCACCACATCAAAGGTGCTGAGCTTGACCAGGCGAAGCAGGAACCAAAGATAGACGGCCACACTTAGCCAACCATAAATCTCTTGTACCTTCGATGGCAGTGTCCGAAACAGGCGTTGCCACCTGCGTGCATGCGGCACGGTAATGACCCGAACGCGGGGATTCATTTTGCACCTGGGTGTCGCGGCCGTTGTGTCGCAAACCGTCACGAGATGTCCGAGACGGTCGAAACCGTTTGCAAGAGCACAGATTGTCGCTGAGACCGGCCCCATGTCCGATGTGCCGATGGTGCCGCTGCTCGCCATCTCCAGAATTCGGAGCTTGTGTTGTTCGGTCATTCCAGACCCTGCAACTGTAGTTCTAAGCCAGGTTCCCCCGACAACAGATCATACTATGGTATGGGAGTCTCGAGGTCGCTTCTGAGGTTCGCAGGGTGCGCGCGGCGTTATGACGTGCGCTCGTGGTTATTGTTAGATCGCAGGTGTTGGCGCTCGTGCCTCATTTAGGCGCCAATCGCCGCTAAATTCAGGTGATGATTAGGTCGTCAGGTTGCAGCTTCTGCGTGATGGTGGCGAATCAAACGGGCGATACGCGCGGCGAGAACTGGTACACGGACCTGAGGTGCTTGGCGGAGGACGCGACCTTAACGAACACGAACCAGGCCAACGCGTTGAATGTCTAGACCGGGCCGATAGCCCGTTACGGGGGAACCTGAGCGCCGCTTGCCCATCAGCACCGCCAGGCAGCAGCCCAGGAACGTCAGCGCCGTGACCATGCCAGATGCCTGTATCTCCGGAGCCTTCATCGTGTCCCGGTGCCAGTCATGGCCGTAATCGCGTGCCGGACTCCACTTGGCATTCGAGAACGTGGCGCCATAACCGTGGTGGAGACTTAGCGCGATGTCGATGTCGGCAAGCTCAATCCCCGGTGACGGCACCAGATCGGTGCCCAGTGGTCCCCACGGCATCACGGAACCGGATTCGGAAGTGATTCTGCCGTTGATATCCCACTCTTGCGCCATCGCGGGGGCGCTCAACAGCGACGCAACCAAAACAGCGAGCGGTAATTTCATGGACTGACAGCCTACTGAAGAATCGCGAACATGAAAGCGGGCGTTATGACCGTAACGAGGTAGGCTTGTTCCTACTGGCGCTGAATTAAGGTAAAGGGTAGGACAAGTTAGCTCGGCCGGAGTGTGATGGGTATCACAAATAGAATGTAAATGAATCTGCTGATGCGCGAGGTCCTGGCGACGGTGCAATGAGTGTGCGGTGCCTATCGCCCCCACGCTTTCTCGGGCTACTCAGCGGGGCATTTCGTGTGAAAGCAAAAAACACGTATTTGGCTGCTAACGGCCGTTTTCACCCCCGGACAAATCACAAAATCACAAAAGCGGCTTGACTCCATTCATCGCTCGCGGCTATGCACTCGGCATTGCGCATGAAGGCGCGCTTGTACTGCTCCCATGCCAAATACTCGTTTGAAGGTGACGAATACTCGTCGAAAATGATGATGTCGCCCGCGCAGAGGAATGGGTCCAACGTACTAAGCGTGTATTGCGTACTCGAATGGAGATCGCTGTCATTGTGAACAACAATGGGATGTGACAAATCCGTATCGTTCAGAAAGTTCCGGAGAGTATGCTGAAACCAGCCTTTAACGAGTGCCACTCGCGCATCTGAGATCGTTGGCACTTTCCCCTGGAGATCGAATTGTCCTTTTCGCACTGTGCTGAACGTCTGAGCCCAATCCTCAGGCAAACCCTCAAATGAGTCGAACCCGTAAAACCGTGATGTGGCATTCGTATTGATGCTTGTCCAGGCATTCAGGCTTTCTCCCGTCCAAACTCCGAACTCAAGAAAAGTAATACCTACATTACCCAGCCTCTCATTTACCGCGGAATACATTTGTTTGCGATCTGCAAACCTCTCAACATCATTGGCTTCGTAGCCGCGGATCGTGGCCATCATTTCTGCATTTCTGTTGATCATTTCTACCGCCAGGGAAAATCTAGGCCAGAGCAAGCCGAGCGCCTTATAGACCTTATGGCCGGTCTCATTGCGCATCCTGGCGACCCAGGAACCGGTGGCGGCGTTGATCTTAGGCAAGCCCATGAACGTCACGAGCCCGCTTGCATTTTGCTTCGAAATCCATGGGTTATATCCCTGCGGTTGTGAAAGTCCGTGCGGCCTCTTTTCTGGTTGATCGAAAAGTGAAGGAAAGTGCTTGTTTTCTAGTGGTGGGCGGTACAGGGATTGAACCTGTGACCCCTGCCGTGTGAAAGCAGTGCTCTACCGCTGAGCTAACCGCCCTTGAATAGGGCGGAAAGTATGCCATCCGCGCCCTCTTAAAACAAACATCGCCCCACCAAAGTCCGTTATCTGTGTGGTTTTTAGGGGCTCTGCTAAACTCTGCGCCCGTCAAAATTCCTGGACTAGAAGTTCATGACCGTCCGCACCCGATTTGCTCCCAGCCCAACGGGTTTTTTGCACATCGGCGGGCTGCGGACCGCGCTGTTTTGCTGGCTGTACGCGCGTCGACACGCCGGGGCAATTCATTCTTCGAATCGAAGACACGGATTTGGAGCGTTCGACCGACGCGGCCATCCAGCAGATCCTGGATGGCATGGAATGGGCGGGACTGGTCCATGATGAAGGTCCTTTCTACCAAACCAAGCGCTTCGACCGCTACAAGGAAGTCATCGAGGAGATGCTGGCTGAGCGGCAGCGCTTATCGCTGCTACTGCACCAAGGAAGAACTGGAGCAAATGCGCGCCGCAGCAGATCGCGCGCGGAGAGAAGCCGCGCTATGACGGTCGATGGCGCGAGCGCACGGATTCACTTGCCCGGCGTGTCGCCCGTGGTGCGCTTCAAGAATCCCCTGGCGGGGGAAGTGGTGGTCGACGATGTCGTGCATGGCCGCGTCGTGTTTCAAAACTTCGAACTCGACGATCTGATCATCGCGCGCTCCGACGGTACTCCCACCTATAATTTTTGCGTCGTGGTGGACGACATGGACATGCAGATCACTCATGTGATTCGCGGCGATGACCACCTGAACAACACGCCGCGGCAATTGAACATGCTGCTTGCGCTGGGGGCGAGGCCGCCGGTCTACGCGCACCTGCCAATGATTCTAGGATCCGACGGCGCCAAACTCTCGAAGCGCCATGGCGCGGTCAGCGTTTTGCAGTATCGGGACGAGGGCTTCCTACCCGAAGCCGTGCTCAATTACTTGGTTCGCCTGGGCTGGTCGCACGGCGATCAGGAAATCTTCACCATCGAGGAAATGGTGCGACTGTTCGACATCGCGACGTCAATAAGTCCGCCTCGGCCTTCAATGCTGAGAAACTCGCCTGGCTCAATCAACAGCACATGATGCGTGCTCCTGCCGGCGCGCATCGTGCCGGTGCTGCGCTGGCACTTGGAACGCGACGGCATCGAGACGAGCGATGATGCGCAGCTCGAGCAAATCGTGCTGGCGCAGCGCGAGCGCGCCAAGACGGTGCGCGAGATGGCGCTGAACAGCGTGTTCTTTTTCCGGCCGCCGACGGCTTACGACGAAAAAGCGGTGCGCAAGCATGTGACTGCCGACGTATCTGGCGCTGCTGGCGCGAGCATCGGTCGAGCTCAACCGACTGCCGGAGTGGTCGGCGCCGGCAATTCACGAACTCATCAGCGGCTCTCGCGACGGCAAAGGGCATCTCGCTCGGCAAACTCGCGCAACCCATCCGCCTGGCCGTATGCGGCGGCACCGTTTCGCCGCCCATCGACGCGACTTTGGCCATTCTGGGCAAAAGCGGAGACTCTGTCGCGCTTGGCGCATGCCCTAGGCGCTTTGGGGCGCGTAGCTCATTCATTTTCTTGACGAATTGGCCCCTGTCAGGTAACGTCCCGCGCCTCCATGTGGGGCCATAGCTCAGCTGGGAGAGCGCTTGCATGGCATGCAAGAGGTCGGCGGTTCGATCCCGCCTGGCTCCACCAGTTTGATTCGCGAGTACTTGATTTCGATGTTTCGAGGCCTGCGTCCCCATCGTCTAGAGGCCTAGGACACCACCCTTTCACGGTGAGAACCGGGGTTCGAATCCCCGTGGGGACGCCACTTCCGCGCTGGCTGTGCGAGCGCCTGGCAGAATTCTCACTCACGTGGTCTTCCTGAACGCGACATGCTGTGGCCGACGACCATCGAGTCGGTTTGTGATTGCAGGAAAAACTTAAGGATAACGCCGTGCATAAACCCCATCGCCGAATCATCCTCTTGATGCTGCTCGGAATCTTCTACCAGCGCGCACTAGCGGCGGATACGGCCGAGTCGATACCGCCGCTGACTTACGTACATGTTTACGCCGACGCCGCAGGTGAATCGCATTTTCGAGAAGAGCATTTCGACTTTACCCGTGGCCGCGACAACCAGAGCTCCATTCACGTTCTGGATGCGAAGGGCGGGGCGACACTGTTGCGTCTCAAGGCCGGTGCCGTCGAGGATTGGCACAACGCCCCGCGAGCCTGGTTTTTGATCGTGTTGCAGGGTGCATCGGAAGTGACCACTTCGGACGGGCAAGTGCGCCATTTTGGTCCGGGGTCCATGGTGCTGCTCGACGATACCACGGGCAAGGGACATCAAACGCGGGCGGTCGGAAAGATCGATCACATTGCAGCGGTCATTCCCATTGCTGACGCACCGGTAACGGGAGCGAAGTAGTCTGTCGCCGCGCGAGGAGTCAATTCATCAATCGGTTCTCGGATCCAAAGATCGCCCCCAGCGCGGGGTCGGGTTACCTCTGGCAATTTCAAACGCCTGCTAGGTCGTGTTCGTCAGCTCGGTTCCGATCAAGAATTCGCTCAGGGCGACTGCGGCGATGGGTTTTGCCCAAGCCGGCATGGTGGATGCGAGATTCAAAATTTTACCGTCGCGAAAGTGCAGCAGCTGCACGGGACGAGGCACACGACCCGCGTGAGGGTCGGCGTCATCGCTGTTGTCGTAGAGCAAGAGTTCATCGATGGACGGCAAGATCGAACACAGGTTGTTGCGGCTGGCGTCGTACCGCTCGCGTATCTTCTTCTCTGCGATATCGTGTCCGCCTCGGAGTACCCGCGAGCGCACGCGCGCTACATGCAGTTCAACATCGCGCAGTCCGCAATACCACACGCGTACGCGCAGCCCGTTGGCGTATGCCTTCGTCAGCAGCCGGGCGATGGTTGCGCCGCCGAGGGTCGTTTCTAAATTGAAATTGGTCCGGGTTTCGATCGCGGCTTCCAGCCTGTCTTTGCCGATGCGCCAGGCGGCGGCGTTTGCCTCATCGAGAGTCATTCCTGGGTTGGCCGCAATCAACTCACGCGTTGCAATGTCGGGGTTATAGAACGGAGCGCGGCCCGCGTCGAGTTGTGCACCGCCGATACTGCTCTTTCCCGCTCCGTTGGTTCCGGCTAGAACCGTGATTGTGGGAGCCGAATCAGCCACGTGTTGCAGCCGCCATTGCGGCGCGGCCCAGTTCCTCCGGTGTGGCACTGAAGAGAGCGTCAACACCGGCGGCTGCGGCTGGCGTCTGCATCCGAGCAACCATCTCGTCGTAGCGTTGGCTGAGGAAGTCGAGGCGCTCGAGTCTGAGCTTCATAAACTCGACATAGTCGGTGGCGGAAATCAGCACCGCGTCGGGCATCTTGTGGCGCAGGATCGCTATCGCCTTATGGTCCGCAACCAGGTCAATGACCTCGCGCGCGTGCTCCTTGAACTCGGTGATCGTGAAGGACTCGACTGCGTCGAGGCTATCATCAAGGCGTGTACGGCCCATAGACTGGCTCCATGATCAAGATCTGAAGAGATTATACGGTCTTTTCGTATTAAAAGTACGAAACATATCAAATTATGTCATGATAGTGACTATGGCGGTCAAACGCGGGGTCTTAACGGCCATCGGATTTGCGGGGGTTAGGTGGGAGTACCCGTTGGGAGGGCGTTTCTAGTTGACGACGTCGTTGCCGAGTATCTGCCGAATTGCGAGACCCACCAGCAGATTGGAGCCGCTTCTCGTCAGATGGTTGCGATCCCAGGTAACGGGAGAGCCTACTGTCCCGTCGCTCGACAGCAGACACCCCGATTCATTGCACAATAGATGCAATGGCGATACGAAGGCCGCTCCCGCTGCAGTCGCAACCTCGGCAAGCATTGCATCGGTGGTCGCGGCCCTGGAATCCAGGTACAGGGTGGTGCGGCTCGCCAGGGAGCGGGACGCCGACCAGATCTTGAGGCCCACTTCGGGCTGTATGATCGTCCAAATCGGCAGACAGCCGAACAGCACCACGCGCCTGACTCCCGCCGCCTGCAACTGCCGAAGAGTCCTGCCGACCTCCTCCGTATTCACGTATTGACGCGATGCGATATTGAAGGTCCAGTCGCCTTCGAGAAGGACCACGTCGGGCTTCAGCGAGATCAGCCTTTCCAGCACGGCCGTGTTGAAGGCTCTGCAGGCCGGAAAGATCTTTTGCTCGGAATCAATGAACGGCGGGCAGCCAGCCTTGGTGAATTGCGCGATTCGGAAGCCGCCAACGGCCTGTTGTTGCATTCGCAGCCCTGGGTACAGGGAAGCTGCGTGCGAGTCGCCCCACAACGCTAGGAGGGGACGCGCATCCGCCGTGTCTGCGCACTCCGGCTTGAGGTCGGCAAAGCCCTGATCGTACTGCAGGAAACATGCTCTGCTGCGCCACAGAATGTTGCTGTCCTTCCGCGCCCTATCGTACTGGAACGCGGCAAGCGGACGAATTTGTGGCGGATAGCGAAAGGCGCCGCCATTGGAAAGGTCTACTGCGAGCCCCATCATGCCTAGCAGGGCCATCGCGCTCAGCAGGATCGCCGGATTGGAGAGGCGGCCACCCCCGAATCGGATCGGCTTCTCGACCAAGATGTAGGTCAGCCAGGCGAGTACGAAGCTCGCGCCCACTATCGCCCAAGTCTTCCGGGGCGAGAGCTGCTCCGGAGCCACGGCAACCCGTGCCAGAGTCAGCAACACCCAGTGCCACAAGTACAATGGATAGCTGATCAGGCCAATCCCGACCAGAAGCCGATTCGACAGCACCATACGATTCAGCCACGAGCGGCGTGCTGCCACCAGGAGAAGCGCGCCGAGCACCGGCAGCAGGGCCCACCACCCGGGGAAGGCCTTCGTATCGTCTAACGTCACGACAGCCACGGCGATCGACACAACTCCCAGCCACGCGCCTGCCTCCACGATCGTCAGGGTTGACCACTTCATGCGCGGCTCGAGAGACTGCGCGGCGCCCGATGCGGCGGCCGCCTGATAGGCCAGCAGGGCGCCGACCAACAACTCCCAGAATCGGCTTACTGGTAGATAGAACGCCGCTGAAGAGTCGACGGACGTCAGCTCGATATTCGCCGCGAATGAAGCCGCCAACAAGCAACAGATCACGGCGACCGTGTGCCGGCTGCGATTGCAGACGAACGCCAGCACGAGAGGCCACGCGATGTAGAATTGCTCTTCCACCCCCAATGACCACAGATGAAGCAGCGGATTGGCCGCTGAGTTCTCGTCAAAGTATCCGGATTCGCTCCATGCGAGCAGGTTGGATGCGAAGCCGACGGCTGCCAAGGTCTGCTTGCCGAGCTCCTTGTAGGCATCGGGAAGAAATACGAACCAACTGCCGAGCAACACCGCGGCGAGCACGACGATCAGGGCGGGAAAGATGCGCCTGATGCGGCGGGCATAGAAATCGAAGTAGCTGAAGCGATTCAGTTGTAGTGAGTGGAGAATGATGCCTGAGATCAGAAATCCGGAGATGACGAAGAAAATATCGACGCCGACATAGCCGCCGCGCACCTGGCGCGGGAACGCATGAAAGGCGACGACCACCAGGACTGCGACCGCCCGAAGGCCGTCGATATCCGGCCTATATTCGGAGCCGCGCGCAACGCTCATTCGGCTCCGAAGGTGAGGCGCGTGCATGGGTCATGCTGTCTAAAACTCAGCGAAGCCGGTAAACAAACGGACTTCATGGCATTGAAGATCTTCGAGTCCTTGTCGGCAAATCGTTAATTTTTATTGTCACTCTCCGTGTTCTTGATGACGCACGCGACGCCGGCCGCGGCTCGATACGCTTGCGCGAATCGCCTGAGTGGGACGTGTGAATTATGCCATGGAGCGTGCACCAGGGCGAGTTGGCGGACCGGCATAGCGGCGCGCGAATATGTCAATAGAAAGAGTTGTGTGGATTCCCGTGGGGATGCCACTCGCGCCTGGCGTCCGTTTTGAACCCATCAGCGAACAACTGCCGTCATCTCCTACTCGGACTCCGGTTCTGTTTCCTCTGGAAAGTCAATGGCACTCCTCGGCATCATGATGGTCGGCGAGCTGTCCTCATCATGCGGCCGGATCTTTGGGGTTGACGGGTTCGCTGGCGGGCGCCGATCCGGATCGGCAATGACCTCCAAGGTCATCGTGGGCGAGCTGTCCTCGACCAAAGGCTGTTCTTCGATCGTTTGCGATGTTGCCGGCGGAGTCTGGAAGGGCTGTTGCGTGCGCAACCATTGCAGTGCCAGCGGTTCTTCGATTGGCTCGCTGAAATAATAGCCTTGGCCGAAATTTGCAGCCCATTGCCTGCAGCGCCTTTGCGGCGGTCTCAGTCTCGATGATTTCAGCAATCGCCGTGAGCTTCAGACTGCCGGCTATCTGAACCATGGCGCCGATCATGCTCGTGTTCGCCTGATCGGAACCCGTGCGGTTCACGAACGGCCGATCGATTTTCACGAAGTCGAACGGGAAACAGCTGCAGATTGCTGAGAGAAGAGTAGCCGGTTCCAAAGTCATCCAGCATCAACTGCACGCCCATGCTGTGCAGGCTATCGAGCGTCTCGCGCGCCGCTCCGACGTTGCCAATGAGCGCCGCCTCGGTCAGCTCGAACTTGAGCAGCGACGGCGGCACCTGCTTCGCTGCCAGAACCGAGGCGGCGTATTCACTCAGCCCCGGGTCGCGCAAGGCGGTCGGCGGAAAGATTGACGCTGAAGTAGAACTTCTGATTGGCGGGCAGGCGCCGCAGCCATTTGGCCGCGGTCTCGACCACCTTGAGAATGATCCAGCGGGTGATCGGGACCATCAATCCGGATTCCTCCGCGATGCGAAGGAATTTGCCCGGTTCGAGCACGCTTTCCACCGGGTGGTGCCAGCGTAACAGCGCCTCGCGCACCCACCATCGTATAGGTTCGCAGATCCACGATGGGTTGAAACAGCAACTGCAGCTGGTGCCTTTCCAGTGCCACGTGCAGGTCCGCCTCCAGGCTGACGATGTCCGCGGCCTGCCCGGCCATATTGGGTGCGTATAGAACAATTTTCGCGGTTTCATTGCGCTTGGCGACCGATAGGGCGATATCGGACTCCATGACGACTTCCTCCGCGCGTTTTTGCCCCGAATCCGCGCAGGTGATGCCGAAGGTCGCTCCGACGATGAGTTGGTGGCGGCGCAATTCGAAGGGCGAGCGCAACTCGGCCTGCAGAAGGCCGGCAATTTCAAGCGGTGCTTCCACGGAAGGGACTTCCAGAATCAATACTGCGAATTGATCCCCACTCCAGCGTGCCAGCACGCCTTCGAATGCCGAGGCAGACTTCTCAAAGCGGCGGGCGACCTGGACCATCAGCTCATCGCCGGCCGTTTGACCCAGCATGTCATTGATGAGTTTGAATCGGGCGATGTCCACGATAATGACCGCGATACGCTGGCGTCGCTTCGCGCGCACCTCGCGCAAGGCGCGGTCGAGTTGGTCCATGAAAAATCGCCGGTTCGGCAGTCCGGTGAACGCATCGTGGAAGCGCGCGTGATCGAAAGTCTCCTGCAAGTTCAGGCGCCGCTGCATCTCCCCGGCGAGTTGCTGATTGATCACGCCCAGCCGCCGCCGCACATTCGCCAAGGCTTCGCGCGAGCGTTGCAACGCGTGGATCAAATCGTGAGTGCCGAACGCCAAGAGCCAGGCGAGGAACGCCAGCAGCGCCATCTCCGATGTGAGCAGGGAGGCTGGAAACCAGCCGGCGTGTGGCCGGATGGACACCTGCAGGTAACTGCCGGGAAGGGCTGCTGCGGCCGGCAACCGTATCCTGGTCCCGACCGCGTCGATCAAGGCGTCCGAATTGGAGCTGACGAAGATGCGAGGCCGCGCGCTGCGCGGCTCGACTTGGGCCAGCTCGAAGTCGTAGCCCATGTCGGTCAGCCGGGTCAGGTGGCTGTCAGCGATTAGTTCGTCAAGGTCGGCGTAAGCGACCGACCAGCCCCGCGAGAGCGAGGTCTTGTCCGGCACGCGAATGGCAACGAGCCATTGGCTGCCGAGACGCATCGGGCCCAGAATGGACGCGCCCGGCATCGCGCTGGCAGCCTCCGCCGATTGCCATTCACTCGCAATGCCGCTGGCCGTCGCCGCCTCGTCCGGCGCGACAGACAGCACCTTGTCGTTGGCCGTCATCCAAAAAGTGCTGCCAGCCGGTGGCAACGACGCGGATGTCGATGCGGTCGGGTGCGACGAAGACTGAGCGGGTGATGCCGCCTGGCGGCCGGCAAGATCCGCCAGGTTCTGCAGGGGCGGCTCAATTTTTCTGGCGAATGTGGCCGCAACCGCCGCCGCCGCCTCGCGAGCCAGCGCAGCATGGTGTTGCACACTGAGGTATATCAGACGAGATCCCGCAATCAGCACGATGGCCAGCACCACCACGGTGGGCAGCCATCCAACGGTGCGCTTGCGAATGGACTTGATCATCGGGGGGCACCCGCGGCGCCGACGTGAAAAATATAGTTGAGAGTCACGGTGGCTTTTTTGCTGCCGGACAAGTCGAGGTAATCGCAGATCAGAGTCAGTTCGCCGCGTTGGCGCACAAACGGTTTGGACACCCCAACGTAGCCTTCCTTGAGCTGACGCCCGGGAATCTCAACCCCCAGATTCAATACGCTGGCGGATGCTTGGCCATAGGCCGCGCCGCCGATGAAGTTCACCTGGGCGCCAAAGTTGTCGATTCTCAACGAAGTCAAACGGGTGCCGAGATTACCGCTCACCGAGTACTGATAGGAGACCCCGGTCTGAAGCTTCGGACCCCACAGGTAGGAGAGCCCAACCTTCGGCAGATTCCCATGACTGGTCTCGACATCGATGCGCCGATCCTCGAGCTGCACCGAAAGTTTGCTGGAATATGTTCCGATCACACCGGCCGCCTCGATGTGATAATCGAACGCGTTGGGTCCGTCGTCGCCCGTGCCCTCATGCGCCTCCGCGTAGAAGCTGTAGCGCTGGTCGGCTGGGCCGCGAGTCAAGGATCCACTTAGGGTGCCAAAGGTCCAATGTGCGCTGGCGAGTTTCTGATACTCGACCCCAGCTGTGGCGACCGAAGCGGCGTCGAAGTTGTGCAGCCACGCGACAGATCCACCGCCGCCGCCGTCGGTTCCCGTCAGGGTCGAACCATCGGCGCTTACCGCGATTCGATCGTCGGTGGTCGAGGTATCAGCATGCGCCCGCCAGGGAACAAGCGCACAGGCCGCCACGACCAAAATCATGCGCGACTCGAATCTCATCGCAGCTGCCGCACGGTGCTCGTGACCATGGTGGGATTTGGATCATTCGGCGAGACGGTTCCCCCTTTGGCAACCGGCAGAAACGCCACCGAGAAAATACGTTCCTCCTCGCCCGCCAGCGCGATGGCGGAACTGGTAACCTGATAGATTCGCGGACCGATTTCGATATGTAATTTTCGCCGCCCGGTCAGGCCGGGTTCCCACCACCGCAGACCGGGATCGGCCTGCGGCAACCACTGCGCGACATCCGCGCCGGTGACTGCACCGCCAAACAACCCGACTATCAGCTTGTTGAACGCCAATACCCGCCCGCGCGCATCGACCACCACGGCTGCATATTCAGAGGTATCCAATGCCGCCTTGAGGCAAAAAACCTCGGTCGCGTCCTCGAAGGTCAAAAGCGACAGGCGGCGTCCCTTGTGCGCAAGATGCAGTACCCGCAGCTGCGTCAAGCGTAGCTGGTCGTCAACCCGTATCGCGGTCACCGGCGAGGTGCTGACGGAACCGACGATCAGCTCGTT
Source organism: uncultured Gammaproteobacteria bacterium (assembly GCA_963787695.1). GTDB lineage: Bacteria > Pseudomonadota > Gammaproteobacteria > Steroidobacterales > Steroidobacteraceae > Bog-1198. The sequence goes on along the minus strand of CAWBDX010000002.1, from coordinate 65,658 downwards.
GATGATGTCAGGATACGAGAAGCGCACGACTTCGAAGAGACCGTGGCCTTCGGGTGAATCAGCCTCGCATCCTAAATACTTGATTGCGAATTCGCTGGTTGCGACTACACGCAATGTATCGGTTTCGATCAGCAGCGCCGGCAGCGGCAGCCGCTCGACCAGACTCGCCCACAACTCCTGGCCGCGCTCCGCTTCAGAGCGCGCCAGCAGGCTCTGCGCAGTCAGCCGCTCGAAGATCGTGCCGAGATACTCGGCCGCCACGGCGCACGCAAAAATTGCGATGGTGAACACCTCCAGCAGCACGAGCAAGTAGCTGGACGGTGCATAAAAGCCCGAAAAGGACGGCTGCGCCGCCGCGACTTGACGGCCGAACAAAGCGCTGAGCCAGGTGTCGGCGCCGAACAGCCCGCTCGCAACCCAACGCAATTCCGGAGCCCGGCTCAAGGCGACGATCGCGACGACGACGACGCTGACTGCAGCAATCAGATACGGGTGCCAGCGCGACAGAAATATTGCGCCGATGACCGGCAGCGCAAATATTGCGAGAAACAAGGGATTTTGCAGGGCACCGACGTGCTGCCAGATGAAGCCGATCAGCACCACTCCGATGATGTCCAGCAACGTCAGTGCGCGGTCGCGCCACCGGCCGTGCGAAGGCGTTGGCGAGGCCAGTAAGCTAAATGCAATGTGAATTCCGCCAAGGGCAAGCAGTCCCCATGTCGCTGTGCCTATCTCCGCCTCGAATCCGTTGACAAACCACGGCACGCCGGCGGCGATGAGAATCGCCACGATCGTCAGCAACCAAATGTCGTCCAACAGATGAATCCGCGGGTTCTGCCACAGCGGACGCTGTATGAGCTGGGTACTGTCGAGGTTCTTCATGGGACTATCGTGCTATTGCACGCTGGTCGGCGCTGCACTGGCAGCATCGGATTTGCTGACCGGACTGTCGCCGAAGCGGTTGTTTTCCAAGAAAGGCTGCGATACCACTTTGGGTCCTTTTGGCGGCTGGAAATCCTCGACATGCAGCGCATACGCGTGCGCCCGCAACACTTGGTTGCCCCGCAATTTCGGTGAATCGCCGATCACGTCGATTCCGTTGAACTTCGGTTCGATGATGGTGTTGTCAACGGCGCTACTGACGTTGTGTGGATCGCCGAGCACAAAGGCGATGCCGTAGCCGCAATTGTGGATCCGGTTCGCCCGTAGCAGCGTGTTGGACGATTCGCGCACCATCACGCCATACGCGGTTATCCCTTCCATTTCGTTTTCCTCGATGATGGTGCCGCGAGCATTTTCGACCACGATGCCCATCGATGCGCCGCCATTCAGGTGGTTTCCCCGGATCATCACTCCGCTGCCTACTACGTGCACATCAGCCTCTCGTGCATTGATGAAGTCGTTGCGCTCAATGAGTACTGGAATGTTACCGGCGACGATCTCGTTGCTGCCTTCCGTAAACTTGTTGTCATGGATGCCGATGGCCTCATCATGCGAATCGGCCGCGCTTCGCACCGCCCAAACGGCGGCGTCCTTGTTATCCAGAAACTCGTTGTTGGCCACTGCCGAATTGTGTCCGGACGCCCCGAAGCGAACTGCCAGACGATTTTTGGCGAAGTGATTGCGCTCCAATAAAGTGTCGCTGGTGTTTTCGGCGACCTCCACCGCGACATCGCACGACTCGATGGTCGAGGCCACAAGTCGAAATCGCACGGCCCGCACCAGAATCGCAGTGCCGGGGCAATTTGCTATCGTGATGCCCTCGATCGTGGTATTGGCACCCGAGATATCCAGCAGCGGTCCGGTGCTGAGCGCTTGCGCATCAATCACGGCTCCTGACGCCTGGCCCACCAGTTTGACGCCGTGCCCGTTGACGAACGCCGGCAGGGCGGTTTCGATGCTGAGCTTGGGGACTTCGATCGAAATGCTGGTCGGACCTGTGGCGGCGGCCACGATGAACAAGGCTTCGCGCAGTGTGCCGGGTCCTCGATCGCTGGCGTTGGTGACATGCACCAGAACGGTTTTTTCCGAGCCGCGCTGCGGGGCTGCCCGTTGATTTACATACCAATTGCCCAGCGCGACGAGGCCGCCGAGCAACACGAAAACGCCAATGGCTATTATGGAACGTCCTCTAATGGCCATCGGCAAATTCCCGTGATCGTTTTTCCAGGACAAACACGGCATGCCAGGAGCGCTTGACCGCGCGGCGTCCAAACAGCACGTCGATTGGCAATGACAAGCCGGTCGTGAGCGCCAACAGCACTAGCGACGTCTGCCGGGGCAATTTGCGGACATACGGCAACAGCCGTGTTCTGAACGGCGCTGGATCAACGCCGGTCAGCGCACGCAGCTCAAGACCACAATCGCGGATCATGTCCAGATAAACGTCGCGATGGCGCGCCGTAAACACCGTCGAGTCGCAATGCTTCGCAATGGCAGTCGGCGCAGCCTCGAGCAAAATCATGCGTCCGTCCGGAGCGAGATGAGCAGTCATCGCCTCGAGCGCGCGGCGCAGCGCATTCGGATCGAGAATATGCTGAAGTACGGTGACGCCCAACACCAGGTCGAAGCGCTCGCCCACGTTGAGATTGGAAAGATCCTGGACCTGGAACCGGCAGCGGTCCGCAACGCCGTCGCTCACCGCCCGCTGTCGCGCCTGTTCGATCATGGTGGGACTTAAGTCAACGCCCATCACGTCGGCGCCGCGCGCAGCCAACAGGCGGCTCCAGCGCCCGACGCCGCACCCGACATCCAATACACGGGTTCCAGCCTTGACCTTCAGCCATGGCTCGAGCGCCAACCATTGCTCCAGATGAATCGCGCGATTGTAGAACTCCGGCATGCCGTAAGCACATACGGCTGCCAGTCCGGCGCGATCGCCGGCGAAGCGCTGTGCTCGATCTTCCCAATACGCGCCGGGCCTGTAATGCCGTGGCGCGGGAATTCCGCGGACCGTCATTGAATCATCCGTATGTTCTTCGATGCGACGGTCGGATCCGCCGGGCTTTCATAGTGATCCTGGTAGAGCCGCCGATGGATCAGTTTGAGCGCGATAAAATTTGCGAACCCGACCGTCATTGGCACGATGTGAACAATGGCGTAGCACAGGTACAGCGGCACTATCGGCGCGACATAGGATCGCTCTGATTTCGGCACACTGGTGAACAGCGCGAACACCCCGAGCGCAAGATAGCTGCTGATGGCAGCGGTAAAGTATTCGGGATTGATCAGGCTCCCCCGCGGCACGAAGTCATCCAGCAGCAAGGCATCGAGGCCACTCACCAGGCTGAGCAGCAAGAGCGTCGCGCTGACCATCTTGACTATGTGCATCGTCAGCGACAGGAACCCGACATAGATCACGTAATGGTACGTCGCGAAGGTCGAGCGGCGGCTGATTCGCAGCACCTCGGCAAAGCGTTCGGTATAAACCTTGAGCAGACCGTGGTACCAACCGACGCGCTGCGAGAACCAGCGCGTCAGGGAACCCGGGCCCTCGGTGCTCACCACGAGCCGGCCATCATAATAAATCCGCTCGCCGTGGCTGAGCAGAATCACGGCGTTCTCAAAGTCCTCGGCATAGACAGACAGAGAATGTTTGCTGAGCGCAAATGCCAACGCACTGCGGCGATAAAAAGACGCGCCCGAAGTGATGCTGAAATCCGAGAGACTCTCGCGCCCGACTCGAAACGCAAGTGCGTACTCGAAAGCCTGGAAGCGCGCCAGAAATCCATCAGGCTCGATCATGATCCGTGGGCATACCGCGGCGGCCCCGGATTGCTGGAAGTCGCTGACGAACTGATTCAAGTCGATCGAGCTGCCATCCTCCAGCCCGCGGATGCGAATGTCCGGATCCACGACCATGACGGTTTCGATGTGCTTTGGCAGATGTTCCAGCAGGCGGCGCAGCGCGCCCGGTTTGCGTCGGTTCACGCCATCCTCAATACAGCGCCATCCCGCTTGAGTCAGGCGCAGCACGGTGTTGTCCGTCGACCCATCACTGATGAGCCATACGCGATCGCGGTACGGCGCGAATGCCGCCATGAACTCTTCGACGTGTTCTTCCAGGTTATACACCGAGGCGATGATTGCAAACGGCAATGCCGGGACCAGATGCCTCGCATCGGGCGGCAGAATGGCGGCGATATTTATCGAAATATTGCCCTTCTGGCTGCCGTCGGTGACGCCGGCGGCAGCGGCCGTGTGACGCCGCCGCATGTACAGGCGCAGTGCGAAATCGAGCGCATCCGTGTACACGATGACGTTCGCGACCGCGAACACGAAAATGGAAAAGCCGATGGCTTGCGCGTTGGCCGCGGACAGCACAATCCAACCCGCCAGCAGGCCGCACACCGCCAGCGGCGCCACCATCGATGAGGCGCGCTGCAGTCTCATGCGTTCACGGCGAAATACTCTTCCGCCTCCGGCCGCAAAGCGGGAAGTCGCGCGCATAGTTCCGCTCGAACCTCGGACTCGTCGGCGATCACTTGACCTTGCTCGGCCATGACCGGCAGGGAACTCAAGATCCACAACAGCGAGCGCACGCGCGACGGCAAATGCGCAGCCTGTTGTTCGAGGGCGGCGAGCATCGCCTCAAAGTTGCGTTCCATGTGTAGGATCACGTCCTTCACAAGCGGATCCATCGGCAGAATCTTTGCGGGCTGATCCCAGGCGATATTCGTGCCTGCGATCTGCCGATGGGCATAATGCGTATGCGGTAACAGACTGGCGTCTTTTGAAAATGCCGCTCCTGAAAACGGAATGACGTACGGATACATCCCGATCTCGCACCCTTGGCGCAGCCAGCGGTACGCACCGCGCAGAGTTTCCGCGACATCTTCCAGAGCGGCACGCGGCGAGCTTAAGATCAGGTCGAGGAAGGGAGTCACTCCGGCCGCCAACGCTGCAGTGAGCATCGGCTCGATGTGCCGGTGGATATGCCGCTTGTTGAACTCGCCGAGCACGCGGGGCGAGAAACTCTCGATGCCGAAGCCCAGAACCCGGAAGCCCGCCTTGCGCATGATCGCCAGACGCTCCACCGACATGGCGTCGATGCGATTCGTGCTGATGAACTGCAATTGCAGCGGAATCCGGCCGCTGCGCTTCGCCGCGATGATGCCGTCGCACAGCGGCAGGATGCGGCGATCCTGCGTGAAGGTGAAGATGTCATCCTGGAAAATGATGGTGCGCGCACGGGGATGTGCCGCGACGATCTTCTCAATCATGGTCAGACATTCGTCCGCTTCCAGGCGCGCGACCGACGCGACACTTCCCTGGGCCTCGTGCAAAAAATTGGTCGCGGAGCAGAACGTGCATCCCATCGGGCAATAGTTGAGCGTGATCAGCCGTACCGAACGAATTTCGGCGAGGTGCGCTTCGCGCGCGGCCTTGCTCGGCAGCGCCCCAAGACGATAGGCGGTTTCCAGACGCTCCCAATAGGCCGAATATGGCATTTGTTCATAGGGGGTGCTGTAGATGGCGTCGCGCAGTTCATCCCGCGTCAGGGCGCGCTGCGGTATGGAGAGGATTTTGCCATCGTGGCTGCGCTCCGCGGTTCCAATGATGCCGCGCAGCGGCTGGCCTGCGCGCATGCGCCCCACGAGATCGAGCAGCGGGCGTTCACCTTCACCTAGAATGACCGAATCAAATGGGCCCAGCTCAAACATGAGCTCCGGACGAAACGTGGCCTCCATGCCGCCGGCGACAATGAACGCCCCGGGCGCGATGCGGCGCGCGATATGCGCAAGCTCCAAATCAAATCGCAGCGTCATCCCCGTGGTCGAGACGCCGATGATGTCCCACGCACCGCCGAACAGCTCGCGCTCGAGCGACCGCTGCGGCGGCTCCCGACAGCAGTTCGGATCGAAGACCTTCGCTTCGACGCCAGCAGACTGGAGCACGCCCGCAAGGCGCCAGACCCCGAGCGGCGGAGCGAGGAAAGTGTATTCACCGCAGTGCGGATCGTAAGGACCGATCAGCAACACTCTTGGCGATCTTGCGTTGTTCACGTCGACTCGACTCCTTGCCCGCACTCCGTGTCGGCGGAGCGGAGGTTTGCGGCAGATAAATCAGAGCTTGGCTTTGAGTATTTGGTATCGGGCGTACAGAATCTATCGCGCGGAGAAAAGCCCGCCGACACAAGTCAGCTAAAAATCTCCAATCTTTAGAAACCCTTCACAGTCTTTCTTCAAGAGGATCTCAAGAAACACAGCGCCTGAGGTTTCTTGCTGCAAGTTGATCCTGTGCACAAAAAATGCTCGCTTCGCAATTGAAAGTCAACGCCTGCTCAACCGAGAAATACCAAATATGTTAAAGGGGCAAATTGCCAACACGAAAATGCGCAACTTAAGCGCCGTCTTCGCCACCGGGCGGAACATCGGCACCACGGCTGGTGAATTTGATTGCCGATGCTCAATTCAAATGGCTGGACAACATCCAATGATCGACGATGCAATTTATCGCCAGTAATTTGTACACTCTTCAATCAGCCGGCTGCAGCGCTACCATCGTCAGCGTGCGCCCAAGTATCGAGCCGGGGCTTGCATCGTCGATGACGACATAGAAGTTTCTCGCTTGCTTGCGGGCCGTATCGGCAACCACTGGAATGAGCAGGGTGACTGCGGCTTTGCCGCTGCCGATGTGCTCAACGCGATCCGAGACCGGTGAGAAGTCCCGCTTGGGTTTCGCGGTTCCCGATTCTGTCCACCACTTGAAGCTCACGTCGCCGCTAAGGTTGCCGCTGCGCCGAACCATGACGCTTGCCAGCGATTCCACCGGCGAGATGTCAACGATTTCCGCGGCCAACTCCAATTTGGCCCGCGGCACAGGAGCGATCGCAGCGCGTGGTGCTGGCGGATGGGGAGCGGGCGAATGCGTCTCCGGATGCGCGCTGGCGGCTGCGACTAGGGGCGGCGCCTGAGCCGGGGGTTGCCCGGTCACTATTTCGGCGGCCGGCACTTGGGTGGCGTGAATTGCCGGCGGTGGATTGCTCGGCGCAATACCCAAAAGCTTGCGTGTATCGTCCCACAGTTGTGTGAAAACTCCAGCTCCCCTGTCCAGCGCCGGACCGATGGCCGTGCGCAACGAGGCAGCGCTGGTTGGCATGGAATCATGGTGTGCTAGCCCCCACCACCCGCCCGCAAGCGTCAGCGCGAGCGCAAGACCGATGGCAGCCATGATGGCGTGTCGCGGAGGCTGCGGCTGCGCGGTTAGCAGTCCGGGTAGTCTCGGAAACACAATTTGCGCAGGCAGATTGAGCCGACTCAACCATTCCTGGATATCCGCCGGCCGCCGCGCCTGATCGAAGCTAAGACCGGAGCGTAGCGCTTGCCACTGACGCGAACTGAGCCCGGCCGGGCGTCGCGGTCTCAGACGCTTCGCGCGCGCCTCGGTACTCGTCAGGTTTTGGAAAGGATGCTTTCCCGTCAAGAGAATGTAGGCGAGGCAGGAAAGAGCGTATAGGTCGTCGCGCGCGGTGGTTGGAGCGCCCTCGAGCAATTGGCAACTGGCATAACTCGGCGCGGCGATATGTCGCCGTTGTTCGGTCTCTGCAATCCATGGGCTGCTGTCCCGAGCGCCGCCGAAATCCAAAACCCGAATTTCACCCTCGGTAGTGATAAAAATATTCCCGGGATTGAGATCGCCATGCAGCACCCCGCGCCCGTGAGCATAGGCGAGCGCGGCGCCTAGGCAGCGAATGATGGTCAGCGCGTGTGAGCGCTCCACGGCCATCGCAGAATGTGCCGACAAAATGTGGCTGAGGGTCGATCCGCTCAGGAATTCCATCGTAATGAAGGCGATGTCGCCGTCGTGATCGTAGTCATGCACCCGAACAATGTTCGGATGCGATAGCGACCGCAAACACTGGAATTGGCGGTGCACGTGACCCAGCATCTGCGGCGACTGCATCACTCGCGCGCGCAGCACCTTTATCGCCACTTTTTGGCCACCAGCCGGCAGATCGAGGCAAGACAGGTCGATGGCCTCGTAGACAAGGCCGGTTGCGCCGCTCGCGAGCAAGCCTTGCAATCGGTATCGGTCTCGCAGGACGTCACCCGCAATGAGCGCCTGTGCGCTGTTGCGGGTTGGTTCAGGGGGCTCGCGCGCCGCGGCGGCGGCCGGTGGCCGCGGGACGTCACGCTCCTGTGCGCTCTTGCGGGTTGATTCAGGCGGCTCGCGCGCCGCGGCGGCGGCCGGTGGCTTTGTCCGGGGCGCGGATGGGACCTGTGGTGCGCCGCTATGCACCGTCGTCGTTGGATTTCGCACAGCCGGTAACGAATCGCTCAAGGCATGATCTTGCCCCAGCAGCGCGCCCTGCAAATGCGATTTGAGCGAGCGATACGAATCCGACGACAACTTTCCGCGCCGGTAGTATTGGTCAACGAGCGATAACAGTTCCCAACCTGCGTCCTCCGATGACTGCTCGAGCAGGCCGCTCACGGCGCGGAAAAACGTGCTCTGATCACAGGAGCCGGCGCACAGGGCGTCCAGCCACTCTCGCGTGGTATGCAGCGGCGGCGGCGACAATGCCGTCAACTTGGACGGCTGGATCGTTGCGCTCACGCGATTATTGGAAAGAAGTGCGGATTGACATTTGTAGACGGCCTTGGGCGAACGCCTATCAGTATGGACGCGAGCGTACAAGTCCGCTGCGGATAATTCCAATTGGTCCTGCGAGCGGCTGCCTACTGTTAGATCACTCTTTTAGCCAAATGTTCCACTGCGGTAGGGAGTTGAATGATCTATTTAGCGTTGATTCTCACGCGCAATCTAGGGCCAGGAGACACCAACCTTTCACGGTCAGAACTGGGGTTCGAATCCCCGTGGGGATGCCACTTCGTAGGGGTCTGTACCGGAGACATCCACATCGAATGCTGCCCCCTGCGTCAGCTCCCGTGCTCAGCGCATTCGAGCGCATGAGAAATAGTCGAACACACAAACAGTCCCGTTACTGTGAAGATGATGCGTACCGGTGATGTTGTCGAAAAAATTCGATTCAACCGTAAACATGCGTTCTTCGAGGTAATCTGTAGGGGTGAGTCTCAGAATCCTGTTGATGGCGAATCCCTTTCCGTAAAAGTTAAATCCCGGTATTTGTGATACTCGGTAAATTGCCTGGTGATCGAACAGAATGCCGCCGTTGCGTGCCCTCGTGGAATCAACAAAGATCGGATTCTTGGCATGTGGTGTCCATTGGTCCGTGAGCGGGGTATCGGCGTAAAAAATAAATAGCTCGGAACTGTGATCACGCTGATCTATCGGGTCAATATTTGTAAAAAGCCACCACCTTCCGCCGTGTTCAAAAATCATCGTATCGGCAGCGGATATGTCTGCCATGAGAACCTTGGACAGCTTCCAGCCCAGCGGAAAATCCGTGCACTCATAAACGCGTATTTCACGCTTATCGCTAGTCTCCGGACACATGAATATCTTGTTCGCATAGCGAAACAAGAACGGAAAAGACATGTGGAAGGGCTCGACCAGTGCTTCGCCAAGCCGATCAGCCTTTGTGCTTCCCAATTGATATACGGATATGCAGGCCTTCGATTTTGCATAGTCGAAGTCTTCAACGAAGCAGTAGTCCTTGTCGCCTTCACGAATTACGATTGGGTCAGCCAGGAAGTGGCCGGGAGGGCTATGAAGCTTGTTAGCCCGCCACATGACCAGTGTCTTCCAGTCGCTCCTCGCAAAGGCCACGTCCCAACGCTCGTGCTTGCGTAGCACGAATCGGTCGCTGACATGCCTTAAAACTTGCATGGCAAGTCGGTAAACGTAGGACGACTGTTGACGCAAGGTGGGTCGTTTATACAGGGGATTGAAATATATTTGAGGAGGTTCCGCGGCGGGCAGTGTTCGCGTGGAAGCGATGTCCTTCAGCAGCTTTTTCAGGTAGTGGTTGCTCTTGGCATAAAGGGCCGCTTGATTCAGAAGATAGAATAATCGCGTTCTCAGATTCCCTCTGAACAAAACGTTGCCGGCGTCAAGTTCCTCGGTCAGCTGTTGGATGATGAAACCGGTGCTGGCCTGCCTGAGAAAGATCTCCCAAAATCCCGCCGGGCCGCCGCGGTTGACTCTGTTGTCACCGTTATGCAGCGAGATAACTCCATACCGCGATGCCTTCAATATCTCGCCGCGTAATATGCCCCAACCGCAGTGGATGAGAACATCGAGCTTAAGTTTCTTGACGCTTTCAACGTCTTGATCCGCATATTGAGCGACCAAAGCGGATTTCGAAATCACTGACTGAATGGTAATTGATTGCCTTATTACTTGTATCAAATCAAAGTTCTTTAGATGATCGGCGTGATGTTTGGAGCGCCTCAACACCAATGCTTCAAATCTCGTGATCAGAAGGAATGACGTGAATCGTATTAGCTCCAACACGCCGTGCGGGCGTATTAATTTGATAGTGCTATGAATCCCCCCGTGAGACTTGGGAGTCTTCTGCAGAATGAGGTGTGAAATCGACAAATCGTCTTGCGCCTGCCCCCATGCGGCCAGATCGAACACATACTTGGAGGCGAACGTTGAACCTACGATGAGTCCGATTGTTAGTTTTTGACCGGTGCCGTCAGTTCGAGAAGACGTGGGAAGCGTACGCGTCACCTCTTGGTTTTATATGTGATGTATGTTAGCACGTCACATCGAGCCAGTGATCGTCAGCGGGTAATATCTAATTCCTGGTCCGCCGTAAATCGTCGATGTTCGCCTGAGCTCATAAACTCGCTGCCTCTGCAGTCCTCCTGCAGTAGATCGAAGTCTCTTATTTTCCGGCTGGCCTTTTGTCCAGAAGTCGATGAAGCTACGCAGATATGAGCAGGACTCTGTTAGACAGCCTCAGGACCAACCCTCCGACTAGCTTTTCCAGCCTCGTCAGCCTGGTCCGACAAATCGAGGACTCCGACGAGTCGATTGAGTCGGAGGCCAGCGTCGTCATCCTTCGAAATCTCACGCTTGACAATATAGGGCCATACCTCAAATACCATCTTCTGAGGAGTAACATTAAAACAGAGGTCGTTTTCGGGGCGTACGACAACGTTCATCAGGAATTGCTCGACCCCGGGTCACCTGTCCATTCAGCCCCGAGGTCAGCATTGGTGCTCGCACTTTGGCTTGCGCGTTTGGACGAGTCTTGGATGGAACCCAACTGGTCCGCGGACAGCGCGATAAAGCGATTGCAGGAGTTGTTTCAACTCGCCACCAAACAAACAACGGCCATGATTGGGATCAACACCTTCCTTCCCGACTCAGTCTCGCATACAGGCCCAGTCCAACCCAAACAGTTCCCGTCTCGCGATTTGGAAATCTCCAGGCTCAACCACTTCGTCCGTGCGTACGCTCGTGACCACGGCGACCGGTTTTTCCTCATTGATTGGGAACGTTTGTGCGCCAACCTTGGTCGCGAAAGCGCTCTCGATGCCCGCACTTGGTACCTCGCCAAAATGCCCTTTACGAACAGATTCCTTGACGTTTGCGCCCTTGAGGTCGCTAAGGTCGTGCGAGCTTTGAAGGGCAAGGCAAAGAAAGCCTTGGTACTCGATTGCGACGGCACTTTGTGGGGCGGCGTCGTCGGCGAAGACGGGCTCGAGGGCATCAAACTTGATCCTGACGAGTACCCGGGCAACATCTTCTACGCCTTTCAAAGATCGATCATTGATTTGATGACCCAGGGCGTCGCTGTAATATTAAATAGCAAGAACAATCTTGATGACGTCTGGGAAGTGCTCGACAACCACCCGCATTGTCTCTTGAAGCGCCAGCACTTGTCTTGTTTTCGCATCAACTGGCAAGACAAGGTCACAAACCTGCGCGAGATCGCCGCAGAGTTGAACCTGGGGCTGGACAGTTTTGTGTTCATCGATGATAGCGGCGTCGAATGCCAACTAGTGCGAGACCATTTGCCCATGGTCGAAGTGTTGCGCGTCCCTGAAAGCCTGGTCCAACTGCCAGAATTGCTGTTCCGCGACGGGCTGTTCAACTCGCTCAGCAAGAGTCAAGAGGACCGTGACCGCACTGAAATGTACAGGGCCGAAGCCAAGAGGCAGTCCGAAAAGTCTCAGTTCACGAACTTGGACGACTTCATCGCCTCGCTTGAAATCGTGACCAAGATCGAGCGCGACCCCGTCCACTCGCTCGCGAGGGTCGCCCAACTTATTCAAAAGACCAACCAATTCAATCTGACGACGCGCCGATACTCCGAAGGTGAGATCCAGGCTTTCTTGGATGCGCCTGACTCGGCAGTCTACACTCTTCACGTCAGTGACAAATACGGCGAATACGGTTTGACCGGACTTGGCATTTTCAAAAAACAAGACAACGCCGTCGTGATAGACACATTGCTGTTAAGTTGTCGCATCCTGGGCCGCGCGGTCGAAAAAGGGTTCTTGGACCATGTGATGGCCGAACTCCAAGCGGAATGGCGCCCGACGGAATGGCGGGCAGAATACTTGGTGACCAAGAAAAACAGCCAAGTCCTTGAGTTTTGGGAGGCGTTCGGGTTCGAGGTCGTCTCACGAGACGAGGCAGGAAAACGCTACCGTAGAGGGCCAGCTGGTGTCTGAACGATTTGACCGGATCCGCACCGTCATGAGTGCCGTGCTCGACGTGCCGCTAACAAGCATTACGCGGGACTCGAAGGCCGGGGACATTGAGAACTGGGATTCTCTGGGGCAGATGAACCTGATGCTTGCGCTCGAAGAAGAGTTTGGTGTGAGTTTTACACCCGATCAAATCACGGGCCTTCTCACCGCCGGCGAGATCGAAGACGCAATTGCCGAGGCGGTAAATTGAAGTCGTGGCCAGCAAGGTAAAACTGGAGACTCTGACCCTCAATCAAGTGCTGGACGGAAGTGTCTACAGCCAATGGGACAACCCGCATTCGTTGGCGATTCCGACTCCTCAAAAAGCACAGGCATTGCGCGCCAACCCTCTAGCAAAGGACTTTGAATTGCCCGCGCAGATCGTCGCCGTTGTGGAAGGCGTGATCATCGGGAACATGGACATGTTCGAAGGAGAAATCTCCATTTCCGGTGAGCGGCGGTCCATTCTTTGGGGCTCAAATCTGTTCGTTCATCCTGATTATCGACACTTGGCGGCGGGCTTGGGTCTGCTGATGCAAATGCAACGGAGCCACCCAATTGTGGGCGTTGTTGGGGTTTCGAATATGGTTTACGGTGTTTATCAAGGTTTGAAATGGAAACAAGTCGTCATGCCGAGAGTGGTTGCAGTCGCGAAAAGCAAATCGGTATTGCGATCCATTCTCAAAAACGGCGCACTTGCGTCAGCATGCTCAGGTTTTGTCGACTTGGGTCTCCAGCTTCAAAGGGCGTTGAGGCTACCTACGTCGGATTGGCGACACCTTGAAGTGGAAAGGGTCGATAAAGCCCCACAAGATCTCTATAAGATTCTTCGTTCGAGCGCCCCATTTTCACCAGGCCGGTCAGTGGAACGGCTCCAGTGGCTATTGGACAATCAATTTGACGCTAACCCGACCCGAAAGCAGGCCTTGCTTGTGTTTCGGGAGGAAGGTCAAAGCGTAGGTTTTGTTTTGCTGAAGCAGAGGTATTACAGCACAACTCGACGACATTTCAAGGACATCGAAATAGCTTCCATACTGGACTGGGGAGTGTTGCGGGGTTCGCGACTTTCAGAGCAGTCTGTGATCGCTCGAGGGCTGCTTGAAGCGATTGCTCTTGGAGCTCATGTCATAGAAACTCCAACCGCTTCACCAGACCTGCAATTGGCGCTCAGAAGATTGGGAATGCGCGTCGTCGGGCAACTCGACGCCTTTTTCAAAACCGCCAAAGGGTATGAGTTCGAGATCGATGAAAACAGCGCTGGTACTTTGCGTGGTTCGGACGGGGACAATTACTTCGCATGAATCATTTCGAGCGTCGTATCGATGGCGGAGGCGAGACTTTCGACAATCTGTTCGAGCTGCGATCGGTTCACGTTGAACGGCGGCGCGATGAGCACGTGGTCGCCGGATTCGCCATCCGCGGTACCTCCTCCCGGATAACAAATGAGTCCCTCGAGCATTGCCTGCCGCTTGATGCGGGCGTGAAGGCTGAGGCTCGACGCAAAGGGCTGTTTTGACTCTCGGTCCTGCACCAGTTCCACGGCACGCAGCAGTCCGCGACCGCGGATGTCTCCAATGTGCGCATGAGTACCAAAGCGCTCTTGCAGCAGTTGATGCAGCGCAAAGCCCTGGCGCTGCACGTTGCTCAGCAGCTCCTCCTTTTTGATGACGCGCTGCACGGCCAGCGCGGCGGCGCAGGCCACCGCATGACCCATGTAGGTGTGGCCGTGATTCAAGGCACCGCTGCCGCGCGCGATGGCTTCATGGATTTTCTCGGCAACCAGCACCGCACCAATCGGCTCGTAGCCGGCGCCGAGACCTTTGGCGAGCAGCAGAAGATCCGGCGCAACGCCTTCCTGCTCGCAGGCATGCAGAGTGCCCGAGCGCCCCATCCCGCACATCACCTCATCGAGGATGAGCAGGACATCGTAACGATCGCAAATCCGCCGAATGCGCTGGAAATAGCCGGGCACTGCCGCGACGGCGCCGAGGGTAGCCCCAACCACGGGTTCGGCGATGAAGGCTGCGACTTTTTCGGGACCGATGTGCAGGATGGCATCTTGCAGCTCATCGGCGACTCGATTTCCGTAGTCGCTGTCCGACTCGCCTGGTTGCTTGCCGCGATAGGCGAAGCAGGCGGAAATATGCGTCACCTCTTGGAGCAACGGCAGATAGGTCTTGCGCCGTGCAGCGTGTCCGCTCACCGATAGCGCCCCCAAGGTGTTGCCGTGATAGCTGAAGCGGCGCGCAATGAAGTGGCGACGCTCCGGCCTGCCGCATTCGACATGGTATTGGCGCGCCAACTTCAACGCGGCTTCGGTTGCCTCGGATCCCCCGGTCACGAAAAAGGCACGAGTCAAGCCATCGGGCGCATGGGCTATCAGCTCGTCCGCCAGAAGTTCCTGAGGCTGGTTCGTAAAGTAGCCGGTGTGTGCATAGCTCAGTTGATCGACTTGTCTTTTTATGGCTTCCCGCACGGCGGGGTGGTCATGACCCAGGCAGCTGACGGCAGCGCCTCCCGAGGCATCCAGGTAGCGCTTGCCGGTCGAATCGTAAAGGAACAATCCCTCCCCGCGTACGGCCACAGGGAGCTGCGCTCGTGTATCTCTGCCAAAGACGTGACTCATCGCGGCTACGCCGTGTTCCCGGCGTCAATTGTGATGACAGTGCCGGTGATGTTGCGGCCGCCGTCTCCCAGCAAGAATTCGACGCTGCGCGCGATGTCGATGGGTTCGGCCATGCGCTTGAGGGCGCTGCGTCGCACGATTGCTTCGCGCTGCGATTCGTCAAGCTCATGGGTCATCTCGGTGTCGATGAATCCGGGCGCAATGGCGTTCACCGTGATCCCGAGCGACCCCACCTCGCGCGCCAGAGAACGCGTAAAGCCAATCAATGAAGCCTTGGTGGCGCTGTAGACCGACAGGCCGCTGTAGCCGGTGGCGGCCACGATCGAGGCGATATTCACGATCCGCCCTTCGCGCTGCGACATCATCGACTTCAGGGCGTATTTCGACAGCACGATGGGCGCAACGGTATTGAGCTGAATCAACCCCTGAATTTCCTTCTCTCGCATGTTGGCGAGGATGCCGCTCGAACCCAATCCCGCATTGTTGATGAGGCCATACAGCGGGCCGAAGTCGCTGCGCAAGGCGCGCACCAAGGGCGCAATTTGATTCAAATCGGATAAGTCGCAGGCGCGATATTCAATCGCGCCTCTGCCGCTCTCGGCCGCTTCCCTGCCTGCCGCCTTTAGTTCCTCGCCTGAAGTTCGTGCGACTGCGATGACGCGATAGCCGGCGGCGGCAAGCGTGCGGGTCATTGCGAGGCCCAGCCCGCGGCTGCCGCCGGTGATGACGACGTTACGCACCCGGACGCACCAGTTTGCCGGCGGCAGTCAGCTCGAGCGCGGGCACGAAGCGCAGCAGCGCGGGCACCTTGTGTGCGGCAAGCGTGCAGCGGCAGGCATTCAGCAAGTCATTCTTCACGCCGTCCGCGTTGGCCGCGTCGGTGTCTTGCCCATCCGCCAGCACCACCTCGGCGACGACTACGGCGCCGGTGATGGGATTGCGGCGGCCCTTGACAAGCGACATGCGCACTCGCGGATCGGCATTGAGCACCGACTCGACTTCCTCGGGATAGACCTTGAGGCCTCCGACATTGATGATGCCGCCCTTGCGGCCGCGAAAATAATAGCGACCCTCCACGAGCTCCACCATGTCGCCGGTATCGACGTAGCCGTCAATGCTCGCGAGTGCCGCCGCGGCAGCACCCAGGTAGCGCGTTGCCGTGCGGCCGGAGCGAATCCACAACGTGCCTTCCTGCACTTTCATCTCGATGGCTCCAGGCGGATCCTCGACCAAGCCTGCCGGAAATCCCGCGAGCCCATCATTAACGTCGAACGCCACCCCCGCTTCAGTTGACGCAAACGCGTGGGCAACACGCGCGTTCGGGAAAGCGGCACGCAGGTTGTCCAACACCGTCTGATCCGCCACCTCCCCCGAAAGGCGCACATACTCGGGTGCGATGAGCGCTGTATCGCCGCTCATGAGCGCGCGGCGCCAATGCGATGGGGTCCCTGAAATGTGAGTTACTCCCGCCGCCCCGGCACGTGACAGAAAGTCGCGAGTCGATTCCCCGGCGCTGGAGAGTACTAATGGAGATCCGGAAAGCACAGCGCGCAGATAGATCTGCAATCCTCCATAGCGGCGGATGTCATAGAACGTGCTCCAGACCATGGGCCGAACCGAGGTGGGCTGGCGTGGCAGCGCGCCTGCGAGACTCTCGAAACTGTGGATCACCAACTTCGGCACGCCCGTCGTGCCGGAAGTCAAAAGAATCCATTCGGTGGTCTCGGTGCGCAGCCGCTGAAGATTTTCGCGAACCGGCCGCGCCGTCCGGAGAACCAGAATGGGTGTCGAAAATTCTGGCGCTGGATCGGAGTCGATGAGGACCGCATCGGCTTCTGCGATCGCACACACGGCCGCAAGTTGCGCGGACCCCAAGTCGGGCGTGCACAGGACCAGGCGTCGCGCGACGCCGTCGAGTTCCAGCAGCGCGACGGCGGTCGGCAGCTGTTCGCGAGTCGCCAGCACCACGCAGCGGCCGCGCAGCAGCTCCAATTTTCCGTCCAGTATCGACGCTGCGCCCAGATCCTGCAGCGCGATGCAAGCGGCGCGGCCGTGAAAAATGCCGGCGATGGGCGCGCCGGAGCGCGCAATGGATTCCCACAAAGATCCCTCAGCGGCGCGCGGCGCAGGTCGAGCGGCATCCGTCATCAATAGGAATCCTCATTTGCGCAGGCGTGTCGCGCTCGCGGATCATTATCGCCCATGCAGCAAAGCAGCAGCAAGCGGGCGCAGCGTACTTAGACCGTTGCGCTCGCGAGCCCCCGTAGCTGGCGCCTTGTCACCAGCGCAGCCAGGCGCAATAGCGGTCCCGCGACGGCGAGGATCAGGAACGGCAAGTATTCGATGATATGCAAGATTCCGCCCTGAAATGGATTGCGCGCGAAGTCGTACAAGAACGCGAATGAAATGTACTCGGTGCCGATGCTGCGCACGATCTTCCAGACTCGTGGATTTAGCATCGCAGTAACCTGCTTCAGGGAAAAGAGCGCCAGAAGGTAAGTAAAGAATGCAGCAATGCCGAAGATGATGATCGTTGACCTACCAGGGCCCTGGTAGGCGTAGTAGAGCCATGCAACCAGGCCGAGATGGGCAAGATGTGCGGACGCGAACGCGAGCCCGAAATCTCGGGCCCGCGCCGCCACGCCGCTGAATCTCGAACCGAACAGCGTAGCCAGTGCGCCGCCGGCAGATGCCAGCCAGAACAACAGGAACGACCAGCGCGCTGTTAAGCGCAGGGCGAGGCTGAGTTTGTGGCCTGATGCGAACAGGCCGACCGCGAGCACGATCATCAGCGCCACACCTAGCGCGGCGCCCATCCACTGCAACGTCGTTCCCCTGCGCATCGCCGTATCCTATACCGTCCCGCTGCCAAGTTCGCCGCGCGATGGCGCTGCATTCGGTAAGATCTGCGCACTCAAGATCGGTCGCGGAGGTCCCGTCATCGCCAACCACAGCGCAAATCCTGCGAAATTGTCGCCGCGCCTGAGGTCCTTGTTTGCGCCGGGGGTCCTGGTCGCGGAGTTGCGCGAGCCCGGCGATCCATCGCTGCTGCTGCCCGCGGAGGCGCAGTTCCTTGGCAAAGCGGTGCGCAAACGGGTGCAGGAGTTCGCTGCTGGAAGGCTGTGCGCCCGTCTGCTACTGGCCGATTTCGGTTTGCGCGATTTTGCAATCGAGGCGGCCGAGGATCGCCAGCCCGTGTGGCCGGATTCCCTGGTCGGAAGCATCACCCACACCGCGGGCTTCTGCGCTGCCGTGGTCGCGGAGCGAACGCGCTTGCGTGCGGTGGGGCTGGACAGCGAAATCGCGCAAAGCGTCAAGCCGGAACTCTGGCCGGGCATCTGTACGCCTTCCGAAATCGATTGGCTGCACTCATTGCCGAAATTGCACCGGCGGATGGCCGCGACATTGATATTTTCCGCCAAGGAAGCGTTCTACAAGTGTCAGTACCCGCTGGTTCGCGAACGCCTGAGTTTTCAGGACGCCCGTGTCGAAATGCTCGAGTGGGGGACTGATCAAGGTCCATTTGCAATCCACGCAACCAGGCGCATTGCCCTCGCTGACTGCGCCGTGTTTCCGCTACGGGGCCGGTATCTGGTTCACGAGGAGTTTGTGACCACCGGCATCGCATTGTCGGCAACGCCGGGTGCGGCTCAATACGCCTTGATCGTCGCGAAACACTCTGACGACCGTCAATAGAAGAATTTTGATGTCGAGCATCGGCGACCAATGCCGCAAATAATCGAGATCGAAATTCACCCGGGCCTCCATCTGCTTCCAACTCCGAAGTTTCGCCGCGGCAACCGTTGACCTGCGCGAGACCGGTAATGCCGGGCAATACCTTGTGGCGCAGCATGTAGCCCTTGATGAGCTTGCGGTACTCCTCGTTGTGCGCCACCGCGTGGGGTCTTGGGCCCACCAGGCTCATCCGTCCCTGCAGTACATTGATGAGCTGCGGCAGTTCATCCATCGAGGAGCGGCGCAGCACGCCGCCGATGCGGGTGATGCGGCTGTCGGTTCTTCGATGCCTGCCGGATCTGCGCGCCGTCCTCCGTGACCCGCATGGTGCGAAACTTGTATACCGCAATCTCGCGGCCGTCCAAGCCATAGCGGCGCTGCTTGAATATGACGGGACCGGGCGATGAGACCTTGACCAACAGGGCGATGAGCACCAGCAGCGGCAGCAGCAACAGCAGGATGAGCATGGAGAAGCCGACATCGGTGACTCGTTTTGCAACGCCGCGATAACCGTAGAAAGGCGTTTCGCACATGGCGACCACGGGAATGCCGTGAATCTCGCCTGAACGCGCCTGAATCAAGTCGAACACGAAGATATCCGGCACGTAATAAATCGAGGCGGTGGTATCGCGCAATTCGTCCAGCAGATCCATGACCCGCTTGACGTGCCGAATCGGCAAGGCGATGAAAATGACGTCGGTGCGATTGTCCTTCACGTACTGCGACATGTCGCTCAAGGAGCCGACGAGTTTGCTGCCGGCGTCCATGCCCAGCCGATCGCTGCTGCGGTCATCGAAGAATATCCGGCCACTTCCACGCGCATGCCCGGATTGTTCTTCAAGCGCCGCGCGAGTTCCAAGCTGGCTGGTGTTGTATCCGGCGATGATGGCGCTGCGATTCTCGAAGGCGTTCATCAAAAAGCGGCGCATGACTTCCTGCATCGCCAGAGTGACAGCGATCAGCGCCACCGGGGTGACGGCATGCCCAAGTCAGGAATATGCGCCGCGGATACTCATTGAGGGACTTGGTGACGTAGCCGACGGCCAGCAGCACCGCCAGCAGCAACAGCCAGCGGAATATCACATCGACTACGGCCGAGACGCGCGCCGAGGTCAAGCTGTGTGCTGACTTCGCGCGGCGGCTGGACCAGAACCAGACACAGCACTGCCACGATGACAATGGCCGCGGAGGAGGGATCGAAATCGTTGCCGAACAGAATGACGGTGGCGTACAGCGAGCCGACGGCCACCACGGCGGGCACTAGCGCCTGCACGCCGGCCAATATCGCGATCAAGAAAGCTCTGCTTTAGCAAGACCGGCTGGGTCATTTAGCATCCCTTGGGCGACGACATTACGCCCTGCGCCCTTCACGGGCGGCTTAGACGCAGCATAATCACCCCACATTGTCTCACCAGTCCAACGATTTAGTCGTTATCCTGATCGGACAAATGTCAAATCGCGGTTTTCTTGGGGATCCGAGTCTCGATCCCCTGCGATGATATTCTAGGCGGCTATGACTAACGTTCCATTACTCGATCTTAAGGCGCAGTACGCGCAGATTCGCGCTGAAGTCATGCCGGTCATCGAGCAAGTATGCGCGAGCCAACGCTTCATTCTAGGCGAACACGTGCTGGCGCTTGGAGGCTGAGGTGGCACGCTATTGCGCGGTCTGCGGCCGGCATCGGCGTCTCCTCCGGCACGGATGCGCTGCTGCTCGCGCTGATGGCTTTCGGGATAGGCGCCGGCGATGAAATCATTACATCGCCCTTTACCTTTTTCGCCACCGCGGGAACCATCGCGCGCCTGGGCGCGCGGCCGGTGTTCTGCGATATCGACCCGGTCTACATTCAATTTGTCGCCCGCGGCGGTGCCAAGATTTCATCGATCGGCATTGCGTGGTACAGGGCGGCCAGTTGATCAATCGCAGCCACCGGCGGGCGCGATCAAGGCGATTGATGCCGGTGCATCTCTACGGCCAGTCGGCCGACATGGATCCGCTGATGGCGCTGGCCAAGCAATATCAGCTTGAAAGTGATCGAGGACGCTGCGCAGGCCATCGGCACGGAATACAAGAACGGCGTGCGCGTCGGCTCGATCGGCGACATCGGCTGCTTTTCATTCTTTCCGAGCAAGAATCTCGGCGCGTTCGGCGACGCGGGCCTTGTGCACCACCAACGATGCCGATCTTGGCCGAAAGCATGCGCGTGCTGCGGGTGCACGGCGGCAAGCCGAAATATTTTCATGCGGTGATCGGCGGCAACTTTCAGCATCGATGAGCTGCAGGCCGCGGTGCTGCGCGTGAAGCTGAAATACTTGGACAGCTGGACCGCAGGCGCGGCAGCGCAATGCCGCCTACTACAACGCCGCCTTTGCCGCCGCGGATTTCGCCAAAACCTGATCACCCCGCAGGCGACGGTGACGGGCCGGCATATTTTCAATCAGTACATCGTGCGCGTACAGAAGCGCGACGCGCTGAAGGACCATCTGACGGCAGCGCAGCATCGGCACGGAAATTTACTATCCGGTGCCGCTGCATTTGCAGCAGTGCTTCGCTTATTTGAAGCACCGCGCCGGGCGATTTTCCGGAATCCGAGCGCGCCGCCGCGCGAGACCCTGGCGTTGCCCGATTTATCCGGAACTGACGCCGGCGCAGCTCGACCATGTGGTCGCGAGCGTCGCGGAGTTTTATCGCAGCGCAGCTCGACGGCGTCGCGAGCGCCGCAGCGCTCAGCCTTTCTTGAAATCGTCCGGCAGCAGCTGGTGGCGCGACAGCAATTTGTAGAAATCGGTGCGATTGCGCTTCGCCAGACGCGCCGCCTGGCTGACGTTGCCGGTCGTGATCTGCAAGATCTGCGACAGATAATTGCGCGTGAATTCATCGCGCGCCTCGTCGAAGGAGGGCAGGCGGGTCGGATTGCCGCCGAGAGATTGCTGCACCAATTCCGCGGTGATGATGGGGCCGTGCGATAGGGCGACATTTTGCCGCACGACGTTGTACAGCTGGCGCACGTTGCCGGGCCATTCCGCCGTCGCCAACAACTCCACCGCTTCCGGCGCATAGATCTTGCGCTGGCCGCTTTCCTTGGCGATCTGCTCCAGAAAATGCGCGACCAGCAAGGGAATGTCCTCGCGGCGGCGGCCCAGCGAGGGCACCTCGATGTGCACCACATTCAGCCGGTAGTAGAGATCCTCGCGAAACTGGCCGGCGACCATCAATTCGTGCAGGTCGCGATGCGTGGCGGAAATGATGCGCACGTTGGTTTGCACGGCATCGGCGCCGCCCACCGGGCCGAATCGTGTTGTCCTGCAGCACGCGCAGCAGCTTGACCTGCAGCCGCATCGGCATGTCGCCGACCTCATCCAGCAGCAGCGTGCCGCCATCGGCGGTTTCGAACAGACCTTTTTGCGCGCGCGTGGCGCCGGCAAAGGCGCCGCGTTCGTGGCCGAACAGTTCGGACTCCAGCAGATTCTCGGCCATCGCACTGCAATTGATGGCGACGAACGGCTTGTTGCGGCGCGGGCTGGCCTCGTGAATGGCGCGCGCCAGCAGTTCCTTGCCGGTGCCGCTCTCGCCGGTCAGCAGCACGCGCGCATCGGTTCCGGCCACCATGTTGGCCTGCGCCAATTTGTCTTCCATCAGTTGATTGCGCGTGATGATATTGGCGCGCCAATCCTCGTCGACGTGCGCGAAGCCCGACACCTTGAGCGCTTTTTGCACGTGATCGAGCAGTTCCTGCTTGTCGACCGGTTTGGTGAGGAAGCCGAAGGCGCCGCTTTGCGTCGCGTGCACGGCATCGGGAATGGTGCCATGCGCGGTGAGAATGATGACCCGCAAACCCGGCCAGCGGCTCTGCAGCTCCTTGAGCAGGCCGATGCCGTCCATCTGGTCCATGCGCAGATCCGTGATCACCAGATCCGGCCGAAAGCGCACGCAGGCGGCCAGCGCGGCGGCGGCGCTTTCGACCGCTTCGACCTCGTAGTTCTCGGCGCGCAGACGGATGGTCAGCAGGCGCAGCAGACCCGGATCGTCGTCGACCACCAGAATGCGCGCCTTGCGCTTCTGCGGAGTCTGGGTGTCGCGGGTGCCCGGCTGCAGGCCGAACGACAGGGGGGTGGTGGCGGCAATCGAATAGGCGTTCAGTGCAGTCTCTCCGGTTAGACGTTCATGGCTTGTTGGGAGCGCCGGTTCCGCGGTCGGTGACAGATCGTTGCTCAATGTGCGTTACCGCCTCGAGTTTAGCCCTAGCCTCGTCCAAGGCCTTGCGCAACTTCGCATTTTCGTCCGGTTTCGGCCGCCAGGCGACGATTGATCGCCTGCAGCTTGTCATGCGAGTCATCGGGCACGGTTCATCGCGCATTCGCTCGTTTTCGGCCTGCAGGATCAGCCGCTGTTCGACCTCTTTGAGCTCCACCGTGGCCAATAGGCGCTCCACAGGCAGCAGAGTTTCAGGCCTCGCCAGCAGTTCCGACAACTGTCGCTGCGCTGCGACGGGATCGGCCCCGCTGTAGCCCGGAGTCGCCAAGGCCAGCGCATACCTGAGCCGATTGCTGGTCGTCGGGCGTGCAGCTCGGCCGCATCCTTGGCCTGCTGGAACATTTCCGCCTGCCGCGCCGGGTCGCCCTGCGGCAGGTTGCTCATCATCTCGAGCAAGGGCGCCATCGGACTGAAGTCCTGCTGGCGGGCGCTCAGGTGCGGCCGGCGGCGGGCGCCTTGGGGCTGCCCAAGCGTCCGCCGCAGCCGGCCGACCCAGAGGCGATAGCAAGCGCGCATGCTGCGATGCGATTGCCTTTATGCGGCATGAGCTTTTTCACGCGCCGCGGCGGGGCCGGCTGGCGCAGGGGCAGGCGCACGCGAAAATGCGCGCCGCCGCTCTTGGCTTCGAGGATCTCGATGCTGCCGCCGTGGGCGTTGACGAATTCGGTGACCACCGAAAGGCCGATTCCCGTGCCCTTGACGTGGCCGCCTTGCGGCGTTTTTCCCTGATAGAAGGCCTCGAATATTCGATTGCGCTCCTCCGCGGGAATGCCGGGACCGCTGTCCATGACATCCAATATCAGTTGCTCGCGCTCGGCGCGCGCGTGCAGAGAAATGGTGCCGCCGCGCGGCGTGAACTTGATGGCATTGGACAGCAGATTGTCGAGAATCAGGCGCACCTTGCCGCGGTCGGCCAGGGGCGTGAGATCTTCCACCTGCACGTCGAGCCGCACGCGCTGCGCCACCAGGGTGAGCTGCTGATTCTCCAGCACGCTCTTGATCAGCGGGCCGCAGCTTGAATTCGGAAACCTCCAAGCCGACGCTCTTTGCCTGCCAGGCGCTGAAGGACAGGAGATTTTCGATCAGTCGCTGCAGCTTCATGCCGTTCTCGCGCAAAATCGCCGTGACTTCGCGTTGGCCGCTTTGCAGCTCGCCGACCGCGCCGTCCATCAACAGTTCGGTTCCTTCGCGAATATTTGCCAACGGCGTCTTCAATTCATGCGACATATGTCGCAAAAATCGGTTCTTTTCCTGCGCCAAATCCAGCAATCGGCCGCGCAGCCACTCCAATTGCGCCGCCAAGCGCTCCAGGTCCGCCGGCCCGCGAATGGCGATGGGCCGCGAGAACGTGCCGCGGCCCAGTTCGCTGATGGCCCGGTCGATGGCGCGAATCGGCCGGCCGAACAAGTAGGTGAACACGCCGACCACCGCCAGCGTCATCGGCACGAGCAGCAGCGTTTGCCAAAACAGATTCTCCTGCGCGCGCTGCGTCGCCAGCTTCCAGGCTCGCCGTTTCCTGATCGATCTGCAGGCTGATCCGATCGGAGACGCTGGATGCCGCCTCCGAGAGCTGCGGAAAGGCGGCGATCACCTCGGCCATGCGGCTGCGAGTTCGGGCGCCGCATGCCGCAACTCCTGCAGCAATTGATCCGCTTTGCGATTCGCACCGCGCGCACGCCCTCTTGCGAGGTCTCATCCAACGGCAGCGTGAGCAGCTCATGAGTGGCGGTGATCAGGCGCGCATGATGCTGCGCGTAGGCATCGCAGCAGGTCCGCGCTGCCGATGATCTGATACAGGCGCGCGTGCGCTCCAGCGCGCCGATCTCTTCGAACATGCGCTGATTGTTGCGGGTTCCCTGCATGCCGTGAACCACCAGCTGCTGGCTGCGGATCGACAAGCGATTCATTTGCACGGCGGCATTCACGATGGCGAACAGCAGCGGCGCGGCCACGATCGTGAAGCCGATCAGCATCAGTCCGCTCAAGTGACTTCGGTCGGGGCAATCGCATGGGCCGGCATTCTAGCAGCGTGTAGGAGTCAAAAAGGAGTGACCGCGTCGTACCTGTACAATCGACGCCATGAGTCAGCGACGCGCCGTATTCCGAGCTGTCTCCCGAGACCGTGCTGGACGCGATCGAGGCGGTCGGGTTTTCGCTGCGACGGCAGGGTGCTGGCGCTCAACAGCTACGAAAACCGGGTGTATCAGATCGGCATCGAGGACGGCGAGCCGCTGGTCGCCAAGTTCTATCGGCCCGGAGCGCTGGAGCGATGCGGCGATCCGCGAGGAACACGCCTTTGCCGGCGAGCTTGGCCGCCCAGGAAATTCCGGTGGTCGCGCCCTTGTTGCAGGCGGGCGAATCGCTGCATGTGCATCAGGGCTTTCGCTACGCCGTATTTCCCGCGCCGCGGCGGACGCTGGCCGGAACTGGGCAACAGCGACGAGCGGGAATGGGTCGGGCGGTTTCTCGGCCGCATCCATGCGGTGGGCCGCGCCGCGCCGGTTTCAGCGAGCGCGGCGCGCTCTGACATCGACGATCTTGGGCCGCAATGCGCGTGATTTCGTGCTCGGACGGCGACTGGATGCCCGACTATCTGGCGACCAAGTACGCCGAAGTCACGGACGAGCTGTTGGACGGGTGGAGGCGCGCGCGCAGGGTTGGGGCGGCGCCAGCGCTCGGGCGCATCTTGGGCGACTGCCACCGCGGCAATATCCTGTGGACCGATCTGGGGCCGCATTTCGTCGATCTCGACGATTGCCTGACCGGGCCTGCCATTCAAGATCTGTGGATGCTGCTCGCGGGGGGGCAGCAGGAAATGCGCACCGAGTTGCAGGATCTGCTCAAAGGCTATGAGCAGTTCCTGCCCTTTGATCGGCGCGAAATCGCACTTGATCGAACCGCTGCGCGCATTGCGCATGATTCACTACTCCGCATGGCTGGCGCGGCGCTGGCACGATCCGGCCTTTCCGAAGGCTTTTCCGTGGTTTGCCGAGCCGCGCTACTGGGAGCAGCACTACCGCGCGCTCGAAGATCAGCTGGCGGCGGTGCTCGAGCCGCCGCTCGAGTTGTGACGCGGTACGGCGGAGTTGTGATCGGCGGCGTATTTGGTGATGATAGGAACATGGCTGGCACAAATGAAGATCATGACGCGCCAAGCTGCTGCTGCTCTGCGCGGCGGCGGCGATGGCGCCTGTCATCAAGGACTCAGGCACGGCGCTGCGGCCGCCCGCGGCACAGGTCGAAGCCGAAGGCGCCGGTGGCCCCAAAGCCCGGCGCCACTGCGGCGGAACAGACGGCGGGCATGGTGGAGGCGGCCAGCTCAGGGCAAATCGCCAGCTGCCGGTCGCAGCTGAAGTTCGATCTTGCGCAGCGGCCGAAGGTGGGGCAGCCGCTCGACATCAACCTCGCGCTCATTGCGCAAATCGATGCGCAGTCCGGCGACGATCCAGGTGACGGGCGGCGATGATGTCTGACGGTCGCCCGGCGCGAATCAATTCGATATTCCCGCCGCCGAGGCCGGCGAAGTCTATCGCCAGACCGTCAATGTCACGCCCACCGCCGAGGGCGTGCTGTTGCTCGGCGTGACCGTATCGCTCAAGCACGACGAAATGACCGATCAACGGGTGTTTTCGATTCCCATCATCGCCGAACGCTGAAACTACGGCGCTGGACGCCATAAAGGCTCTATAATGGTGCGGTTTCCCTCAAGGGCCTCACTCGTGACTCAGAAACTTCGCAACATCGCCATCATCGCGCACGTCGATCACGGCAAAACCACGCTCGTCGATCAGCTGCTGCGCCAGTCCGGCACGCTCGATGCGCGCAAGGACTTGCAGGAGCGCGTCATGGATTCGAACGATCTGGAGCGCGAGCGCGGCATCACGATTCTCGCGAAGAATACCGCGATCACCTGGGGCGACTATCGCATCAACATCGTCGATACGCCGGGCCACGCCGATTTCGGCGGCGAAGTCGAGCGCGTGCTCGCCATGGTCGATTGCGTGCTGCTGCTGGTGGATGCGGTGGACGGTCCGATGCCGCAGACGCGCTTCGTCACGCAGAAGGCCTTCAAGCACGGCCTGCGGCCCATCGTCGTCATCAACAAGATCGACCGCGACGAGGCGCGCCCGGGCTGGGTGCTGGATCAAACCTTCGATTTGTTCGACCGCCTGGGCGCCACCGACGAGCAATTGGATTTTCCGGTGATCTATGCCTCGGCGTTGCGCGGCTTCGCCGGCCTCGACTCGACGGTGCGCGACGGCGACATGCAGCCGCTGTTCAAGACCATCGTCGAGCATTGCCCGCCGCCGGATGTGGACGTGGACGGTCCGCTGCAGCTGCAGGTCACGCTGCTCGATTATTCGAGCTACGTCGGCGCCATCGGCATCGGCCGCATCAAGCGCGGCACGATCAAGCGCGGCATGGCGGTCACCGTGGTGTCCCGCGAGGGCAAGCAGCGCTCCGAAAAAATCACCCAGATCTTGGGATTCCACGGCCTGACGCGCGTCGAGGTCGAATCGGCCGGAGCGGGCGACATCGTCGCCTTCGCGGGAATCGCGGAACCCAAGGTATCCGACACGCTGTGCGATCCGGCGACCGTCGAGCCGCTGCCCAGCCTCACCGTCGATGAACCGACCATCAGCATGACCTTCGAGGTCAATACCTCGCCCTTTCTGGGCCGCGAAGGCAAGTTCGTCACCAGCCGCCAAATCCGCGAGCGTCTGGAGCGCGAGGCCATCCACAACGTGGCGCTGCGCGTCGAGCCGACCGCCGACCCCGACAAGTTCGTGGTATTCGGCCGCGGCGAACTGCATCTCGGCGTGTTGCTGGAGAACATGCGGCGCGAAGGCTATGAAATGGCGGTCTCGCGGCCGCGCGTGGTCATCAAGCAGATCGACGGCGCGCCGCACGAGCCCTACGAGCAGGTCACGGTCGATGCGGACGCCGACGCGCAGGGCGACATCATGTCGGCGCTCGGCAGCCGCGGCGCGGAGCTCAAGGACATGCAGGCCGACGGCCGCGGCCGCATTCGCTTGGATTACATGGTGCCCGTCGCGCGGCTTGATCGGCTTTCAAACCGAGTTTCGCACCATGACCCGCGGCACCGGGCTGCTGCACCATGTGTTCGATCACTACGGCCCGGTGGTGCAGCGCGAATTGGGCCAGCGTGCCGAACGGCGTGCTGATCGCCAACGGCCAGGGCACCGCCTTGGCGTATTCGCTGTTCAGCCTGCAGGAACGCGGCCGGCTGTGCATCGGTCCCGGGCGAGGAGGTCTACGAGGGCATGATCATCGGCCTCAACAATCGCGACAACGATCTGGTCGTCAATCCCCTGAAGGGCAAGAAGTTGACCAACATGCGCGCGGCCGGCAAGGACGAAAATGTCGTGCTGACGCCGCCGATCCGTTTCTCGCTGGAACAGGCCATGGAGTTCATCGACGATGACGAACTCATCGAGGTCACTCCCAATTCCGTGCGCCTGCGCAAGCGCAATTTGCGGGAAACCGACCGCAAGCGCTCCGAGCGCGAAACCGCGGATCAGGGCATTTAGGATTTAACGGAATATTGGCCGAACCGAGACGCGCGTCACGCCGCGACTGCGGGATCTCCCTAACATCTAGCGTATTCAGGGGTGCCGCGACGCGCACCGGCATCAACGTGCGGGAGATCTTCAGGACTTGTCACGCGATATCGCGGCTGCCATTCGCAGCGACGCCAGCCGCCAACCATGCAGACACGGCCATTCAACCCTCTGCTGGAACGCCAGATCGCGGAGGCGCGCGGGCGGCGGCGGCGATCTCGATCTAGATCAGCTGCTGCAAGATCATCAGCGCGCACTACGATCGGCTCGATTCCGAACGGCGCGGCATCGTGCGCTCCATGCAGCTGATGTCCGACGAGGCGCAGGCCCTGACGCGCGAAATCCGCGAGCAGACCGCCTCGCACTCTGCAGGCCATCCTCGACAACGTCAAAGACGCCATCATCACGGTCGACTGACCGCCGGCCACATCGAATCATTCAATCACACCGGCGAGCGCATCTTCGGCTACTCCGCCGCCGAGATCCTCGGCCGCTCGCTCGGATTTGCTGCTGGCCGACATCGATGCGAAGCGACCCGTGCGATTATCTCGAGCGCCTGGCCGACCAAGATCGACGACACGCACGTGGACCTGGCCGCGCACCAGACCTGGGGTCTTGCCAAGGGCGGCAATCGCGTTGCGGTCGAGATCGCCGTCAGCAAGGCCAAGCTCAACTGGCGCGACGGCTACATCGTCTGCATCCGCGACATCACCGAACGGCATCTCGCCGAAGCAATCGGTGCGCGAAAGCGAGGGGCGCTACCGCACGCTGGTGGAGCATGCTCCCGAAGTGATCGTGGTATTCGATGTCGATGTCGGCAAGTTCGTCGATGTCAACGACAACGCCTGCCGCTTCTTCAAGATGAGCCGCGCAACGCTGCTCGACAGCGGTCCGGACAAGATCAGTCCCGCGCTGCAGCCCGACGGCACGCCTTCCTTCGGCGTCGCGCGCGGCTACATCGAGAGCGCCTTGGCCGGCGAGGTGCCGGTGTTCGAGTGGGTGCATTGCGATTCCGACCGGCCAGAACTTCCCCTGCGAAGTGCGGTTCGTGCGCCTGCCGAGTTCCAATCGCCGCCTGCTTCGCGCCAGCATCATCGACATCACCGAGCGCAAGCGCGCGGACGCGATCGCTGCCGGCGAGCGGCGGGTCTTCGAGAAAATCGCCGCCAATGCGCCGCTGTCCTCGGCGCTCGAGGCGATCTGCGAGGTGATCGAGCGCGCCATGCCGGAGAGCTGCTGCGCGATCAATCTACTGGACCGCGAGAAACAGGCGCTTGAGCTTCGGCGTGGCGCCGAATCTGCCGCGCGAGTTCGTGCGGGCCATGGACTATGCGCCCATCGGCATCCGCTTCGGCTCCTGCGCCGCGGCGGTTTATCTTGAGCCGCCTGGTCACCGTCGCCGATATCGAGACCGATGCGCTGTGGGAATATCGCCGCGAGGCGGCGCGTGCATGCCGGCGTTACGCGCCGCATGGTCCGCGCCCATCGTGGCTTCGGACGGCCAGGTGGTCGGCACCTTCGCGGTGTATCGCCGCCAGCCCGGGCATCCCGTTGTCGCGCGATCACGAACTCATGGTGCGCATGGCGCAGATCGCCGGCATCGCCATCGAACGGCGCGCCGCCGAGGACGCGCTGCGCAACAGCGAGTCGAAATTTCGCGGCCTGTTTGAAAGCGTCATGGAGGGCGTCTACCAGACCTCGCGCGACGGCCGCATTCTGGTCGCCAATCCGGCCTTCGTGAAATCTGCTGGGCTACGCCTCGGCCGAGGAGCTGTATCAAGTTCCGGCCGGCGCGCTGTACTGGTATCCCAGCGATCGCGAGAACTTCGCGCGGCGCGCCGAGAGTCGAGGGCGAGCTGCGCAACGAAGAATACGTGATGCGCCGCAAGGACGGCTCCATGCTGGTGGTGGTCGACAACTGCCGCGTGGTGCGCGACGCCGCACGGCCGCGTCACGCGGCTTCGAGGGCACGCTCACCGACATCACCGAGCGCAAGAAAGCGGAGACCGCGGTGTTCCAGGCCAAGGAGCGCGCCCAGGTCACGCTGCAATCGATCGGCGATGCCGTGATCACCACCGACTCGGAAGGGCGCATCGACTACATGAATCCGGTCGCCGAGAGCCTGACCGGATGGGAGAACCGCGAGGCGCAAGGACAGCTGATCGGCAGCGTCCTGACGGTGGTCGATGAGATCACCCGCGAAGGCGGCGAAAGCCCGGTCGATGCGCTGCCTGCGCGAGGGGCAGGTGCTGGGACTCGCCGAGCACACCGTGCTGGTCAATCGCCGCGGCCAGGAAATCGCCATCCAGGATTCGGCGGCGCCGATCCGCGATCGCGCCGGCAATCTCATCGGCGCCGTCATGGTGTTCCACGACGTCAGCAAGGAGCGGCGGCTGCACCGCGCGCTGCACTACCAGGCGAGCCACGATGCGCTGACCGGGTCTCATCAATCGGCGCGAATTCGAGAATCGCCTGACCGTCGCCGTCGAGGATGCGCGCCAGGATCGGCAGGCGCGCCATGTGCTTCTGTATCTGGATTTGGATCAGTTCAAGCTGGTCAACGACACCTGCGGACATCCGGCGGGCGATTTGCTGCTGAAGCAGATCACCGGCGTGCTGCAATCGCGCGTGCGCGGCGGCGACACGCTGGCGCGCTTGGGCGGCGATGAGTTCGGCATCCTGCTGCAGGACTGTGCGCTGCGATCAGGCGCTGCGCATCGCGGAGAACCTGCGCCAGGCGCATTCGCGACTATCGCTTCATCTGGCAGGACGGCGTGCTGGCGGTGGGCGCGAGCATCGGCATCGTGGAAATCACCAGCGAGATGCCGACCGTCGCCAACGTCATGAGCGCCGCCGATGTGGCCTGCTATTCGGCCAAGGACTCGGGCCGCAATCGCGTGCAGCTTTACAAGCCCGACGACGTGCCGGAGCGGCATCGGGAAATGCATTGGGTCTCCAAGCTGACGCGTGCCCGCGACGAGAGCCGCTTCGAATTGTTCTATCAGCCCATCGTGCCGATCGGCACCAAGCGCGCATCGAGCGCGAGCACTTCGAGCTGATGCTGCGCCTGCGCGACGAGTCCGGAACCATCGTGACGCCGGCCGAATTCATTCCCGCGGCGGAGCGCTACAACATCATGCCCTCCATCGATCGCTGGGTGGTGCGCCAGGCGCTCGATCGGGTCGTGCATCGCACCGCAGTCCGGCGTCAAGCCCTTCACCGATTGCGGTGAATCTGTCCGGCACCTCGCTGAACGATGAGCGTTTTCTCGAATATCTGATCGCCGAACTCAGCGCCAGCGAGCTGGCGGCCGGCGCCATGTGCTTCGAGATCACCGAAACCGCGGCCATCGAGAATCTGGGCAACGTGGTGTACTTCATGCGCGAACTGAAAAAGCGCGGCTGCCATTTCGCGCTGGATGACTTCGGCAGCGGCCTGTCCTCGTTCATGTACTTGAAAACACTTGCCGGTCGATTATCTGAAGATCGACGGCCAGTTCGTCGAAAATGTCACCCGCGATCCGGTCGATCGCAGCATGGT
This sequence comes from uncultured Gammaproteobacteria bacterium, assembly GCA_963787695.1. Taxonomy (GTDB): domain Bacteria; phylum Pseudomonadota; class Gammaproteobacteria; order Steroidobacterales; family Steroidobacteraceae; genus Bog-1198. Next base: position 33,345 of record CAWBDX010000002.1, on the reverse strand, counting down.
GGCGGCGATCAGCCAGGTCGGCAAAGCCATGGGCATTCAAACCATCGCCGAGCGGGTGGAGTCGCCCGAAGTACTGGCCGAGCTCGGCCGCTTAGGGATCGGCTTCGCCCAGGGTTTCTACATCGCCAAGCCGCGTTCCACCAGCGAATTTCCCTACCTGCGCTGAAAAAAACACGCTAGGTTTTCATTGCTGGCCGAAACTTACCGGCTCCGGTGAAGTCGGAAATTCAATGCATCGCACACACCGTCAGTCTTTGTTCGTCTACTGCATTGTGCTGGCCGCATTGTCCTCAACCGGATGTTCCACCCCGCTCCCCAAGCCGCCTTTGTTAACCCCCATGCCGACAGCGGGGTTCTTGCTCACCCCGCCGCCCGACAAAACGCCGCCGAAGGCAAACCCCAGCTGCCCCGAATCTAAGTGCCCGTGAATTTCCTCGTCCGACCAGCGCTGGTCGCGGCAATGACGGCGATGAGCGCCGGCTGCATTGTCTCGCTTCTTCCGGGCGCAGCCCAGGTGAGAGTCACGACGAACGCGGCGGACATTTCAGGATGCACCGATGTCGGCAACGTCAGCGGTATAGGGGGCGACATCGGCAACATTTACCTGCGTCAAATGCAGAATCAAGCCGTTGCCATGGACGCCGACACGGTTTTTCGCTCCGGCAATGGCGGTATTGCTTACCGCTGTAAACAACCCACCCCGGCCCCACGGTGACGCTGACGGCTTTCTCCCATTGATTTTCTTGTGGCTCTCGGCCTTTAATGCCCTAGTTAAAGAGCGCCGGGCAGAGCACCCGCACGGAGGTCACCATGATTCTGGGAATGTCACTAGCCACCTTTACGCAGTTTCACGTGATTCTCAGCCTGATCGGTATCTTGAGCGGCATCGTGGTCCTATTGGGTATGTTGAACGCAAAACACTTGCCCAGCACGACGGCGCTTTTCCTGATCAGCACGGTGGCAAGCTGCGTCACCGGATTCATGTTCCCCATGCCGTTCGACCGCGGCGGCCGTCGTGCTGGGCAAGTGTATGCATTCAACATACCCAATAGGACCACGATGCCGCTCAGAACCGACAGGCGAGACACGGAACGCGAAGGGCTAGGACACCCAGAACCAGGGACCCCGGCAGCGTCCCAGCGCTCTTAACAGCAAAAGCCGAGAGCCACAAAACAAGAGAAAGCCGTCCGCGTCACCGGAGGGTGTTACAGCGTAAGCAAACCCGCCACGGAGCGAAAAACCGGTCGCGTCCAGGCAACGGCTGATCTGCATGACGCAGTAAAGTGCCAGACGCCGACACGTCGCTCCCAACGAGCTACGCTAAAAAGCATTCTCCCATTGATTTTCTTGTGGCTCTCGGCCTTTAATGCCCTAGTTAAAGAGCGCCGGGCAGAGCACCCGCACGGAGGTCACCATGATTCTGGGAATGTCACTAGCCACCTTTACGCAGTTTCACGTGATTCTCAGCCTGATCGGTATCTTGAGCGGCATCGTGGTCCTATTGGGTATGTTGAACGCAAAACACTTGCCCAGCACGACGGCGCTTTTCCTGATCAGCACGGTGGCAAGCTGCGTCACCGGATTCATGTTCCCCATGCCGTTCGACCCCGCGGCGGCCGTCGGATGCCTCACGCTCGCGGTTCTGGCGCTGGCGATCATCGCGCTGTACTACTACAAACTCTCCGGATCCTGGCGCGGGGTGTATGTAATCAGTTCGATTATCGCCCTGTATTTCAATTGCTTCGTTCTCGTGGTCCAGACATTTCAAAAAGTCGGGTTTTTCCATGCCTTGGCGCCCACGCAGAAGGAGCCACCGTTTGCGGCCGCGCAGGCAGTGCTACTAGTCGTGTTCATCGGGCTTGGCATTGCGGCATTCAAAAGGTTTCGACCCATCGCCCACGCGCCGGCCGCGGCTTAGCGCGCGTTCACGCCTTCTTTTTCAGCAGGGGAGTGACGATGAGCTCCAGGCGCTCGGCTGTCCAGGTCGGCTCCTTGTCCTTCCAGCCATCGTCGATGAGCCGGCCCTGCGGGTCGATGGTGAAGTTGACGGGTATCCGCCAGATGCGCCCATAGCCCGGCAGTGTTGAATTCTCCAGCAGGCCCACGGGGAAACTCAACGTTTGCGCCACTTTTTGAACTTTGGCGAGCGCCTCCGCAGGATCCAGCGTGAATCCCAGCACGACGAGTCCTTGGCTGGCATGCTGCGACGCATATTCCGACAGGAGTGGCAGCTCTTGCCGGCAAGGCCCGCACCAGGTGGCCCAAAAGGTGAGAATGACCACATTGCCCTTAAGATCCGTGGTCGAGATGCGCTTGCCGTCCAGTGTAACGAGAGTGGCCGGCGGCGCAGGCTTGCCCAAGTACAAGTCGTTGGCCCGCGCACCCGGGATGAGCAGCGCGTCCAGTCCCGTAAGAGTCAAGCCCGCTGCAGCACGCAGCAGCGCCCGCCGCGTCGAGTGCACGGCATCTCCTGAAGCCTGCGCACGCGATCTAAAACGCATAACTCAAACCCGCGGTCGCGGTCCAGTGCGGGAACAGCTGGTAGCCGCTCAAATTGCTGTACACCGGGAATTGCAGCACGGTGTAGGCATGCAGCTTGCGGACGATTTGCGCGGTTAGGCCGGGACTTAAGTATGCGACCGTACCGGCGGTGTCGGTGGTATCGGCGAGCGCTCCCTGATCGGCGCTCTTGCGAAACAGATTCAACTGCAGCTGCGGTATTACTTTGGGATATTGCTCATAGCGCAAGCCGATGCTCATCGTTGTCGAGTTCCCCTCGCGGAAATCATCTCCGGGCTGATTGAGCTTGTGTTCCACCGCCGACTGAAATTGGACGCTCGCGAAGGCATCGAAGTTCTGGCTGACCGGTTGGTAGTAGTACGCGCCCAGGATCACATCGGTGCTGCCGGTGCCCGCCTGCAGGCTCGCATCCAGCGGCGTGCCGACATTCGGCCCAGAATTAAAGTTGACTGCCGTACCATTTTGACCCGTTGGCAGCTTTACCCCGAATTGTAGCCCGAGATTATGCGTGGGCAGCAGCCCTTGGTAGTTCGCAATCAGCTTGATGTCGCCCAAATTTGAAACATGGGCACCGCTGATTTGGTCGGGCGCCGTCTCCGCCGGCGTATAAGGCGCCAGCTGCGTCCCATACGTCGTATGGTCGCGGGTCACGTACGGGACCAGCAGGCTGAAATTCCAATCGGAATTGGGCCGATAGCTCAATCCCAACGTGGCGTAGTGATTGATGGTTTGCTTTTCAATTTCGCCGCCGCCGAGCGTGGGGTTCGAAGGATTGTTGACCACGGCCGCAGGGCCCGAGGTGCTGGTGCCCGAACGCAGCTCGTCTTGATTGATGTAGGTGTACTCGAGGTTGAGCCGCCATCCGCTGGCGGACGAATAGCCCATGGCGGCATCGGAATTGACAGTGCAGCCGCAGGTGGCGCACGCCCAGGATGCAGCCGGGGCAATTGCGAGAGATAGGGCCGCCGCCCCGGCTCTGTTGATCGAATGATTCATCGGAAAACTCCCCGCGACCGCCGGCGGCCGCCCACGCGCAAGATTTGAAATGAACGCCTGCGACCCTTGATCGCAGGAGATCAATCCAGGAAACGACTCAGGCGAGGGGCGGCGGACCGCGGGGCGGGTGATTGCGATCGAGCCGAGCGCTGAGGCGCAGCGGCGCGAACGCGAACAGGAACCTGGAGACGATGGGTGAGGGAGGATCAAAGGCGACGATGTGGGCGATCGGAGCGGCGGCGGGCGTGCTGCCAAACGGGCAATTCTCGAAGTGAGTGTGCGTTGCCGGGTCGTGGTGACCGTGATGCGCAAGATTCCGCGCCGGGTACGCAGCCGGGCACGGTTCCAGCAGCCACGGCGAACCGCTCGCCGGCATGAAACCGACCGGTACATAGGCCCGAAACAGCAGCGCCGCCAGCAACAAGCTGCCGAATAAGTCCCGCCGGGATTGAGATCCACTTTTGCGCATAGGCCCTTCGCCGCTCAAGATGCCAGAGTGCGCCCCGCGGCGCCAGTGGCAGTGGGCAAGCGGCCGTATCCGCGCTATACAATATCCGGCGCCTTGCAGCCCTTCCCGCATTGCGTTCAAAGGAAGCTCATGAAATTCGATTTACAACCCAGCATTCACAATGACCTGATCAGAATTGAGCCGCTAGGGAAGGGCGATTTCGAGGTCTTGTACGCGGTGGCGTCGGATCCTTTGGTCTGGGAGCAGCATCCCAACAAGGATCGCTACAAGCGCGAAGTGTTCGAAAACTTCTTCAAGGGCGCGATCGAGTCGGGAGGCGCATTTCTGCGTGATCGACAACAGCAACGGCGAACTGATCGGCAGTTCCCGGTACTACGACCTCGACGAGGCCAAGCGCCAGATCGACATCGGCTACACCTTCATCGCGCGCAGCCGCTGGGGCGGAGCACTACAACCGCGCGCTGAAAACATTGATGCTCGATCATGCATTTCGCTTCGTCGATCGCGTGATTTTTCAAGTCGGCGTCAATAACCTTGGCGCTCGCGCAAGGCCATGGAGAAGCTCGGCGGGGTTTATATCGGCGAGGAGCCCGTGAGCTACTCGGTGAGCCGAGCCGCCCCAACGCCATTTATCAAGATCGACGCCGCCGATTGGTCGTCGTCGCGGCCGCACCGAGCTTAGGCAATTCGCTCCAGGCTCACCGGCAGTCCGTCGCGCGGCTTGGCAATCGGCACCAGCTGATAGGGCATGGTGTAGCCGGGCGCGATGCTCCAGCGATAGCGCAGCAGCAATTGATGCATGATGGCTTTGACCTGCAGCGTCGCAAAATGCTGGCCGATGCACATATGCGCGCCGCCGCCGAACGGCACCCAGGCGAATGCATGGCGCTTGTCTTCCTGGCGGGCGGGACTGAATCGTTCCGGGATCGAACTTGATCTAGGCTCGGTCCACAAGCGATGCCATGTAATGCACATGCATCGGGTATACGCCGACCATGCGTGCCGGCCGGAATCGCAATATCCCTGAAACTCGGTGTCCTTGACGCACATGCGCGGCATCGAGGTGAGCGGCGGCGTCAAGCGCAGCGCCTCGCGCATCACCCAGGACAGCTCCTCGACCTGCTCCAGATCATCATCTTCAGCTGCGTCTTGCCCAAGGCTATGGGCTTCGGCGCGCAGACGCTCCTGCCACTCAGGATGCACGCGCCAGCAAATACATCATCGTGGTCAGCGTGCTGGTGGTGGTATCGTGCGCCGCCATCATCAGAAAAATCATGTGATTGATGATTTCCTGATCGGTGAAGCGCTCGCCTTGTTCGCTCTGCGCGTGGCAGAACTCGCTGAAAAAATCGCTGGTATGCGTGGCCCGCTTTTCCGGCATCAGCGCGCGAAAGCGGTTCACCAGCACTTCGCGGCCGCGCATTCCGCGCCACATCTTCAAGCCCGGAATCGGCGCGCGAAAGAACGCCAGCGAGGCCGCCACGGTCGCCACAAAGGCCCGATTCAGCTCCTTCGCGCTCGCGGCCGAGCTCGACCCCCATGAATACCGAGGCGGCCAGATCCAGCGTGAGCTGCTTCAGGAGCGGAAACATCTGCCGCGTGGCCGAGCGATCCGGCGGCTGGCAGCCATGCCGCTGATGCCCAAGTCGATGGCCGGACCCATCTGCTCCAGATAGGTGCGCAGCGCGGATTTTCGAAATGCCACCTGCATGATGCGCCGCTGATAGCGATGCTCATCGCCGTCCATGGCCATGATGGCGCCGGGGAAAACCTCTGCCGATGTAATGGTTACCAGCCGCGCGCACTGGAAAAAGCGCCGTCGCGGTTCTTCCAGACGAATTCCAGCGCGTCCGGTCCCAGCATGCTGATCATGGAGCCGCCGATCCCCATGGCGTTCTTCCACGCCGGACCGTGGATCTTCTCCAGCTCCATCAGATAGCCGACCAGATCGTTGCGCATGGTCGTGATCTGCCGGAGGATCGCGGATGGATCGCAGCCTGAGTCGGCACTTGTTTTGTATACAGCGGTGCTCGTGTCCATAGGCGCACGATATTAGACACCTAGAAAGAGATTCTCACGCCGCCGAAATAGCTGCGCGGCATGCCCGGGCTCTGGAATCGATTGTCGACGCCGGGGCCATTGGCGGCCGCGTTGGGCGGAACGCCCGGCGCGCCCACGCCCGTAGGATCGCCATACAAGCCGAAGGTCGAGTAGCGCTCGTTGAAGAGGTTTTGCACAGTGGCAAAAACCTCGACCTGCTTGGCGATGTGATAGGAACTGCGCAAGGACACGACGTGGTAGCCCGGCAGCTGCGGGTTTTGGTTGGATTCATCGCCGCGGTAGAAGGAGCCGGTCACCAGTATTACAGATCCGCCAACCGACCAACCGGGCAGCAACTTGTAATCGCCACCGAGTTTGAGGCGACTTTCGGGAATGAGCGGCAACCGATCGCCGGGCAGCACCTGGATGTTGCCATTGGCGTCTTGGAACGGGTTGGAGGGCGAATTCAGCAGCAGCGGTGAACGAAATGTGGCGTCGATGTAGCTGTACTGCAGATAGGCCGACCATTGCTGAACCTGGTAGCTGAGGGCGGCTTCGAATCCCTGCCGGCGGGTCGAACCAATGTTCTGAAAGAAGCCGGTGCTGACTGACGTCGCGATGCCATAGATGTCATCTTCCGAATTGGTCCTGAACATGCTGGCATTCCAAGAAAACTTTCCCGTCCCCGACGGCGCAGCCAATTGACCGCGCACGCCAAACTCCAGGGTATGCGCGATGACCTGGCGCAAGTTCGGCGGGTCGCCGGCGAGGCTCGACGGCAACAAGCAGGGCTGCAACGGATCGGAACACTCGATCTCGCTCGCGGTGGGCGCGCGATTGTTGGTCGCATAACCTGCGTAGGCCGTGACGCTCTGGGTCAGTTTGTAGGTAGCTCCCAGCGCGGGATTGAAGTGCACAAATCGATTGTTGCCGTTCAGCGCCGTTCCGATCAGGTCCTGCAATTCGACTTTCGCGATGTTGTAGCGGCCGCTGGCAGTGACCGAGAACTCAGATGTCGCATCGAAGGTGTCGGTCAAGTAAAAACCATAGTACTTGTTGTTGGCATTCAAGCTGACCGGCGTCGCCGGGAAATCGGTTCCCTCGGGGGTATTGACGAACTGGCCCGAGGGCAGCACCGTCAGTTGCGCATCGAGAAGCCCGACCTCGGTGCCGGAATAGAAATTCGTGCTCGCGGTATCGAAGGTGGCTCCGATGGCAATGGCGTTGCCTTGGCCCGCGATGGAATGAGTTTCCGTAAGTTGCAAGGATCCGCCCAAACCGTTTGAACGAATGTTTTCAAAGTCGTTTTGTCCGATGAGGGTGGCGCCGCCGTTCGAGATATCCGGTATCGGAGCGCCGCTGGAATTCGCAAGGGGCGTCGCTCCATCGCTTTGGCACAAATCGCCTGCCGCAGCGGCCGTGGCGCAAGCCGTGTAATTGGAATTATCGCCGTTGGCGACAGTCTGGTGGAAATCCCGGGAATACAACACGCCTTGCACGGCGAGCGTATCGGAAATCTTGAAATCGGCATTCAGCGTGAAAAAATCCAGCGAGTTGACGTTGTTCTGCGGGCCGGTGAACACATTGGTGCTATTGAGTGCCAGGGATTGAACCGGCGCCGCGCCTTGACCGAAAAGATCGTTGTAGGCGCGCGTGTAGCTCAAGTCGATGCTGGAACCGGCTTGATGCCAGCCCAAATCCACGTAGTACTGATGGACGTTGTCTTGTGCGAACAGCCGCCAGCCGTCCTGGTTCAATAATCTGGCCGCGGCATAGAAGCCGAACTCGCCGTTGTTCCAGCCGAATTCACCGGCTCCCTGACGTTGATTGAAAGATCCGCCGGAGACTTCCGAGTCGCCGCCTTGAAAAGTGAAACCATTCTTCATGGTCAACGAGATTGCTCCACCCAAGGCATTCAAACCGTACAGCGGGTTGGCGCTCACGATGTCGACGCGGTTGATGGCGATATCAGGAAACAGATCCCAGTCCACCGTGTCGCCGAATGCTTCGTTGATGCGCACGCCATTCTGATAGACGGCCAGCCCTTGAGGGGTCCCGAGCACGGGCGAAGCCTCGAAGCCGCGGTACAGAATGTCGGGCTGAAATGGGTCGGCCAAGGTATCGTTGCTGTTGACGCTGCTCAAGCGCGTGCTCAGGGCGTTGATGAGACTGGAGGTGCCGTCCTGTCTTAAGTCGGCCGCCGACAGCGTTTGCAGGTTCGCCGGCACTTTGTCCGCATCCACGGTCATGCCGGGAACCGGGGTGGTTCCGACCACCACGATCTGGGTCAAGGGTTGAGAACTCGCCTCATCGAGCGCGCATGCGTACGAGCCAATCACGCCGCCTGCCAGCCCTGCGAGTAAACATCGCTTGAACACCGATTTCCCAAAGAATATGAATTACAGCGATGCTTCCATAGGCGGCAGGAGCTGGAAATAGGAAATCTTCCCGATTTTTTCGAATGCGAACCGGTCGCGCTATGCTGTCGGCGTGAACGCCAAGATCACCGAGCACGCCGGCCGCAAGACTTCGGCCCGCCGCGATTTCGCCGTCGTAGTTCTTGTGGCAATAGTGGCCGTAGTGGTCTCTGTATGGTTCGATGTGAGCGAGGTCATCGCCGCCTGGACGCGGCCGCACGAACGCCTGCAGCTCGATGAACTGCCGGGCGTACTATTGGTGATCGCCATTGCATTGGTTTGGTTCTCATGGCGCCGCTATATCGAAGCTAGGCAGCAATTGAACCTGCGCAGAGCTGCGGAAGCGCGATTGACGGAGGCACTGGCTGAAAATCAGCGTCTGGCGCTGAAATATGTCGACTCGCAGGAATCTGAACGCAAGGCTCTTGCGCGCGATTTACACGATGAACTGGGTCAATTCGTCAATGCCATCAAACTCGACGCCGTAGCGGTGCGCGACAGCGCGGCAGATCACGCGCCGATCGCGACCATTGCGCGAGTCATGATTCAGAACATCGACAGGGTTTACGAGGCGCTCGGCGGGCTAATCCGGCAGCTGCGGCCGGTTGGTTTTGACAATCTGGGTCTGCTCGCTGCTCTCGAGCACTGCGTTGACGAATGGCGCTCGAGACTTCCGGCCGTCAGCATCGAGCTGTCGACTGCAGGTAACCTCGAGTCGCTGGATGAGACCTGCGCATTGGTGGTTTTTCGGCTCATACAGGAAGCATTGACCAACGTGGCACGCCATTCTCAAGCAACACAGGCGCGGATTCTGATCGAGCGCATCGACGCGGACCGACGCGTGCAGGTTCTCATTGTCGACAATGGGCGCGGGGCTGATTTGAGCGTGCCGCGCACCGGCTTGGGATTGATCGGCATGCGCGAGCGCGTCGCGGCGCTGGGTGGATCGATAACTTTGGCGAGCGGGATTGGCGAAGGGTTCAAAGTGATGGCCTCGATTCCGGCGCCTGGAGGCCATCATGAGTAGCGCCGAGTCTGCGCGCATCAGTGTTCTGTTGGTTGACGATCATGCTGTGGTTCGCGAAGGCTATCGCCGCTTGCTGGAGCGCGATGATCATCTGATCGTCGTTGCCGAGGCATCATGCGCCGCCGACGCGCTGCGATTCGACGCGGAGCTGCGGCCCGATGTGATCGTGCTTGATATTGCTTTGCCGGGGGTCAGCGGAATCGAGGTGCTGAGACGGATCCTGTCGCGACGAAAGGATGCCCGCGTGCTCATGTTCAGCATGTACCAGGATGGCATTTACGCGACCCGAGCGATCAATGCGGGGGCGCGTGGGTATCTGAGCAAAGCCAGCGCTCCCGATTTGTTGGTGGAGGCGGTAAGTTCGGTCGCGGCCGGCCAACGTTACGTGAGTCCCGATGTCGAGGCGGCGATCTCAAAGCAGTCCCCGCACGCAAATCAGCTCGCCGAGGCGCTGTCGACGCGGGAACTGGAGGTGTTGAGATTGTTGACGCAAGGTTACGGCGTTGAGGAAATCGGCGAGCGCTTAGGCTTGAGCCCCAAGACGGCGGCCAATCATCAGTCCTCGATCAAGCAGAAACTGGGCGCCAGCAGCGCCTTGCAGCTGATCTTGATCGCGCAGCAATTCGGGCTGATTTCTGGCGCCTAACGCCCCATATCCTTCCGGCATGGGCATATATCCGTTGCAACTACCCATAAAGGCGATGCTGCCCCGATAATAGGCACAGGTATCTTAAGCATCGGGGCGAAATGGCTACGATTGGAACGGAACGCGTGATGACGGTGCACCATTGGAACCCCACCGTATTCAGCTTCACCACGACGCGTGATCAGAGTCTGCGCTTTGAGAATGGGCATTTCATCATGCTGGGATTGCGCGTTGATGATAAGCCGCTGATGCGTGCCTACAGCATCGCCAGCGCAAACCACGAGGAGTACCTGGAGTTTTTGAGCATCAAGGTCGCGGATGGGCCGCTGACTTCGCGCCTGCAGCATGTCCAGCCGGGCGACGAAGTTCTGGTCAGCCGCAAGCCCACGGGTACCTTGGTGCTGCACGATCTGAAACCGGGCAAACGATTGTATCTGCTGAGTTCGGGCACCGGTCTTGCGCCGTTCATGAGCCTGATCAAGGATCCGGATGTTTATGAGCGCTTCGAGAAGGTCATATTGGTGCATGGCGTGCGCTACCGCAGCGAGCTTGCGTATCGCGACTACATCGAGTGGGAACTGACGCACCACGAATTCTTGGGCGAACAGGTGCGCAAGAAGCTGGTGTACTTTCCGACCGTTACGCGCGAACGATTTCGCTACCAAGGCCGGATAACCTCGCTGATCGAGAGCGGCAAATTCTTCGAAGACATCGGCATGCCGCCCCTAAATCCCGCTGATGATCGGGTGATGATCTGCGGCAGTCCTGCGATGCTGGTGCAACTCTCGGCGATGCTGGATGCGCGCGGTTTCCGGATCTCACCCCATGTGGGCGAGCCGGGCGACTATGTCATCGAGCGGGCGTTCGTCGCCCGATAACCTCTCCCTATACAGTAGTCCGCGCCTGCGACTACTGGATTTACGCGGGCGCGGGCGCCGCGTAAAGTTGAAGAATGCCGCGCAGCTTCTTCGGCCATCAATCCTTCAAGGGCAGGGGCGTCTCGTCGAATGTTCCGGGACGCTTCGATTCGCTCACGGTCGAGCAATGCGATGACGGCTGGTATCAGGATGAGATCATCGAGCACTTGAGCGAAACCGTGCTGCCGGACCGCGCGCGCAGCGTCATTACCACCAACGATTCTCCCGACGTCGGCTTCGAAGCGTCGATCAATCCTTATCGCGGCTGCAGCCACGGATGCATCTACTGTTTTGCGCGTCCCAGCCACGCCTACCTCGGTCTCTCGCCGGGCTTGGATTTCGAAACCAAGCTCTTTTACAAGGCGGATGCGGTCAATATTCTCGCGGCCGAATTATCCAAGCCGAGGTACGTGTGCAAGCCCATTGCGCTCGGCATCAACACCGACGGCTACCAACCCTTGGAAAAGCGGCTGAAAGTGACCCGCGGAATCCTCGGTGTTCTGGCAGACTGCCGCCATCCCGTCACCATCGTCACGAAGAGCGCGCTCATCATCCGCGACCTCGATTTGCTCAAAAATCTCGCGCAGGATGGGCTGGTGTCGGTGATGTTGAGCGTCACCTCGATGAGCCCTGATATCAAACGGACTCTCGAGCCAAGAACGGCTTCGCCGCAGGCGCGATTGCGCGTCATCCAACAACTGGCCGATGCCGGAATCCCTGTTGGCGTGCTGGTAGCGCCGGTCATTCCAGCGATCACCGATCACGAGCTGGAGGATATTCTCGCCGCCGCAAAATCGGCCGGCGCCGGCAGCGCCGGCTATGTATTGCTGCGGCTGCCCCATGAACTGAAAATCCTGTTTCGCGACTGGCTGGCCGAGCATTATCCGGATCGCGCCAAGCACGTCATGTCGCTGATCAATCAGGCGCGCGGCGGCAAGGACTATGACTCGCAATTCGGCACGCGCATGCGCGGTACCGGACCTTATGCCGAATTGCTGCGCACGCGCTTTGAATTGGCGAAGCGCAAACTGGGATTCGCGCCGGCTGCTGAGCGCTACGAACTCAATACCCGCTTGTTCCGCCCACCGCAGCCCGACACGCCGCAGTTGACGCTGGGGTTTTGACTAGCCCTTAGATTTCGCCGACCCTTTTCTGCACGATGAGCTGAAATTTGCGGGTGCGCTCATTGAGCGGAATTTCCGCAACGATCGGCACTTCGAACGTCACGTTGCCAAGGCCTTTTTGCTGCAGAATCTCCTGCAGGCGCGCGGCGACGCCCGCGGCGGCTGCGTTTCGCGCTGCATCGTTTAAGGTCCAGCATCGACGCAGATCGGAAAACGGAACGACGTGGGTCCCGTGATCTGCATTTGAAACCGCGTCACGCCGCGCACGAATACTTCGTTGATGGTGTGCGGACTGATGAAATCCTTGGCGCCCGCGCCGTTGACGAAAGTCGGCATTTGCTCCATGCGCCCGACCAGGTTCTTGATCACGATGCGCCGCGCATCCGGCTCGCTCACCACGCGCAGAATGTCGGACATGCGGTAGCGGATCAACGGCATGGTGTAATTGAAGAGGTTGGTGATGAGGGTATGATCTTCGTGGATCTCAAAGATCAGATTCTCGTCCGTCAGAGTCATGGTCTCGCCGTCGGGATTTGAAACCCCCATCATCATGTGCTCGGTGCAGGCATAGATGCTCGATGCGGTGGCGCCGCCGAAGGCTTCCGACAGGAATGACATGTCCGCCTTGGTCACCATTTCGCCGGTGGCCAAGATCGCCATGGGCCGGATTTTCAGGCGCGCGGCGCGCTGTTCTTCGGCCAGAATCTTGAGCGCCGTGGTGTAGCCGAAGATCACGTCGGGCTGGAAAGCATTGAGCCCGCTTACCACCGACGGCAGAGGCGTATTGACTTCGAAGGCCTGGGCATTGACCAAAAAGCTGCGCCACGCCGCGCTGCATCGACGCCACGCCGGTCACGCCGGCGAAATGGCCGCCGGTTGCGCCATAGAAACCCACCCGGATGCGGCGCAAGCCCGGCCAGCGGCGCGGAAACAGATGCCGAAACACCCCCCGATTGCGCATCGACATCGCGCGCATGCGATCGGCCGGCGCATACAGAAAGTAACCCACCTCGCCGGATGTTCCGGAGGTGTGCGTTACGGTGATCTTGTCGAACAGCCGTTCCGCGGGGTTGGAGGAGCGCGTCAGGAAATCCGCGACCACCTGCTTGCTGATGCGCGGGTCGGTGACGATGGCATCGAAATTCGCCATCAGCAGAGTTTTTGTGAGCACCGGAAAATCAGCGGGCGCGCAGCGATCCAGGTCAAGTCCGCGCTCGCGGATGATGTTGGCGTAGTAGGGCGCGTGCTTGCTGGCGTGGCGCACCAGGGAACGAAACCGGTGCTGCTTTGCCGCCTCGAACTCGGCGCGCGTCGTGGATCCAGCCATCAGAAACTTCCCCCCGGCATGTCGATATAGCTGCCGGCGAACCAGGTGATCTGCAGCGGCTGTTGCGAATCGGCAATTGTTTCTTCGCTCACAATCTTGCCGGTCCCGTAATTGATCTCCCGGCCTGGCTCCTTGATGATGCTGAGCACGGCGACCAGGCGGCTGTGCGCCGCCAGTTTGCGGCTCATGAGCCGCATGCTGCGAAAATCCAGCGTCTGCCGTTGTCCGGGAATCAACAGCCGTCTGTCGGAAAGATCGCCGACATAACTCGCACGCGACCAGTATGGCGCAAGCTGAATATAGTCGCCGGCCGCCGTCAGTTCGTACATCGACACTTGAAAATCGAAATCTTCTTTGTTGCTGATGAACTCGAGATGACCGGCGAACAAACCGCTCATTTCGGTCGCATGGGCAAGCGGCTCGCTGATGAAGACCAAGCCATTCATCGTATCGATATTCTTGTCTTGGACGCCGCCGCCCGGCCGCTCAACTTCGGCGTCGCGCCGGTCAGCAAAATCGACGGTCAACGGCATTGTACCGTTCACTGGACTGCTCGAGCTCAATTCATATGCCTGGCCGAAACGGCCGGCGGACAGATAAAACCGAGTGGCGCCCTTCGCCATGGCCGCGATCGACGCCGCATGCCTCCACACATTCGCGCCGGTGACTTGGTAGTTGATGCGGTCGGCGAGAATGGCGGGCTTCGGGGCATGCTTCAGCACGTAATCGAACCATCGAAAGCGAAGTTCAACAAGATCGATGAGCGCCGCCGGGTCAAGCGTGTATCCGGCGATTTCGGCCGTGTCGCCGTCCGCGGTGGCGGTGCCCCGCTGCGCTCTGAAGTGATCATAGGGACCGATGATGAGGTAATGTTCTGCCTGCGGCCGGTACTGATAATGCTGGCAGAGAAAATAAACGGCCGCCCCAGGCCCTCCAAAATAGTATCCCGCCGTCTGCAGTACCGGAATATCGATGCCGGCGAACTCCCGCTTGTAGGGAATCAATCGCTGCCAATAATCATCATAAGAAGGATGCGTAAGCCATCGATCGAAGATTGGATTCGCGGTTCCATCGATCTTATCGAGATCCCGATACGCGCGGCCGCTTGAGTACCAGTTGCGGTTCAGGCGCTCCCAGCGGGCGCTATCGCCGTACGTTGCGTTATCGAGGGTTTTGTTGCCCGCCGTGTAAAGCGGCCAGGGGTAGATGAAATTCCAGAAGACATTTCCCTCCATCGGCGAGTCGATGCCGGGTGCATTGGGGGCGCCCACCATGATGGCCTTCAGGGCCTTGGGGCGGTATTTGGCCGCGGCCCAGGTGGTGAATCCGCTATAGCTGCCGCCGTACATTCCAACCCGACCATCGCTCCACGACTGCGCGGCAGTCCAGTCGATGAGCGCGGCAGCGTCGGCGCCATCATGCTCGTAGGGGACGATCTGATCGGCACTGCAGCCTTTGCCGCGAGTCAGGCCGACCACGGCGGCGTAGCCATTCGCGGCGGCGCGTCGGGCGTCGCGAAAAATGGAATCGGAATCGTTGTAGATCGTGAATTCGAGAAGCGCTGCGAGGCGGGTCTGGCGCGTTGGACGGACCAGCAGCACACAAATCGTTCCATTGTCCGGGGTGGCCAAGCGTAGGTCCTTTGAAATTGCGTAGCGATGCGCGTCGTCGCCCTCTATCAGCGACAGGGTTTCCGGGCCGAGGGCGCGGTACACCTCAACGTCGGTGTAGTCACGGATGAGCTGCGCTGCGTCTGCGAACGAGACCGTAGTCGTACCCTTGAGGCGGTCACGTTCCTGCTTCAAGGCGCGCATCGAGGCGGAACGATTATCGAAGCTCAATGCGTTCAAAACTTCGGCGGCCGTGGCATCGTCAAGGGGCGAGATCAGCGCACGAAACACCTTGCGATAAGCGGCTTCGAAGGCAGTTTTCTTAGCATTGGATTGCAACTTGGATTTTGCATAGAGAACGTACTGCAAGTAGCGTGCGCGGATACGGGGCGAGGGGTTGCGGGATAAGGGCGCGCGCAGCTCGCTTAAGCTGTGGAGCGCATCGGCATGGAATCCCGCAGCTAATTGGGCGCGAAACAGATCATCCGCGAGATTCGGGCTTTGGCCGGCGCGAAGCTTTGCGATGACCGACTTCGCCAAGGCCGGCACGACAGCGAACAACTCGGGCGCTTCATCGCTCAAATTCCCAGGAACCTGCAAATCCTGCGCCGCCGCCGGAAAGCAGAGCACACACAGCCAAAACGGCAGCCACGGCCGCTGCAGGGCGAAAATCACTCTCCCGCGCGCATTCGGTATACTCAGCCGCTTACCCGTCACGCACGGATGATATGACGACTCACTCGCCTAAAGCCCATGTATTGAATCGCAAAATCTGCGTGGCCCCGATGATGGATTGGACCGACCGCCACTGCCGCTACTTGCACCGGCTGTATGCGCCGCATGCCTTGCTGTACACGGAAATGATCGTCGCCACGGCCATCGTGCGCGGCGACGTGCGCCGCGTGCTGGATCACGACGCGGGCGAGCATCCGGTTGCCTTGCAATTGGGCGGCTGCGATCCCGAGGAACTTGCCAAGGCGGCGCGCATCGGCACCGTCGGCGGGTTACGCCGAGATCAATCTCGAATGTCGGCTGCCCCAGCGACCGCGTCAAGAACGGCTCGTTTGGCGCCTGTCTCATGCTAAAGCCCGCGTCTGGTCGCCGACTGCGTGCGCAGCCTGCGCGATGCGCACGCATTTGCCGGTGACCGTGAAATGCCGGATCGGCATCGATGACCGCGACGACTATGAATTTTTCGCGGCTTTCGTCGACGCGGTCGCGCGCCGCGGGTATCGATGCGCTCATCGTGCACGCGCGGGCCGCCATGCTGGGCGGGCTTTCGCCCAAGCAGAATCGCGAGATTCCGCCGCTCAAATACGAGCATGTGCATCGCCTGAAGCGCGAGCGGCCGGACTTGACCGTGATATTGAACGGCGGCCTGTGCGATCAGCGCGGCGATCTGCGCACACCTGGCGCGCGGGGCTCGACGGCGCCATGCTCGGGCGGGCGGCCTATCATCGGCCGGCGCTGCTCGCCGAACTGGAGCAGGCCCTGCTCGACCCGACGTGGGCCATGCCGGAGCCCTGGCAGATCGTCGAGCGCATGGTGCCTTACGCCAAAGCGCTGCGCACAGCGAGGAATCCGCCTGCATTCGATCACGCGGCACATGCACGGCGTGATGGCCGGGCGCGAAGGCGCGCGCGCCTGGCGGCGGTTTCTCTCCGAGGTGGCAGCGCGGCCCGAAGCGGTGCCGGAAACGCTGTTTTCGGCGCTTCCCATCATAAAACAGGGCATTGCTGCGTAAACTGCCTAAGCGGCCGCAGCCAGCGTTAAGTATAATAGGCTTGGCAATGGGCAAAGAAATCGAAGTCGCCATCCTATTTGCCGATGTGGTCGGCAGCACCAAGCTCTACGAGCTGCTGGGCGATCTTCGCGCGCGCGACATGGTGGGCATCTGCATCGACGTGATGCGCGCCGCGACCGAGCAAAATCACGGCACGGTGATCAAAACCATGGGCGATGAGGTCATGGCGACCTTTCCCGACGGCGGACGATGCGTTGAATGCCGCCGCGCAGATGCAGAAGCAGATCGTGACGCATCCGCAGCTCAAAGTCGACGAACAGACGGTTGCCATCCGCATCGGCTGCAATTTTGGGCCGGTGGTGCTCGAGAACCGCGATATCTTCGGCTCCGCCGTGCATACGGCGAACCGCATGACCAGCCAGGCGAAGGCCGGCCAGATCATGACCACCGCCACCATGGTCGAACGGCTGTCGCCCGATTGGCGCGCATCGGTGCGTCAGATCGACATTGCCACGCTGAAAGGGCGCAGCAGCGAGGTGGCGCTGTTCGAGGTGCTATGGCAGACCGAGGACATCACCAGCATGGTGCCGGCAATCGCCATCAGCCGCCCGCGAGCGCGAGAAGGCGCACAAATCGCATCGTCTGCGCCTGCGCTACCAAGGACAGGAAGTGCTGGTCAACGACGCTCGCGCCAATATCACCATCGGCCGCGCCGAGGAAAACGATCTGGTCGTGAAGGGCAATCTGATCTCGCGGCTGCATGCGCGCGTCGAGATCAACCGCAACAAATTCATGCTGATCGATCAAAGCACCAACGGCACTTTCGTGCTCGGCAAGGATGGCGAAGAAGCCTTCGTGCGCCGCGATTCCATGCAGATTCGCGGCGAAGGGCTGATC
The DNA here is from genome assembly GCA_963787695.1 of uncultured Gammaproteobacteria bacterium. GTDB lineage: Bacteria > Pseudomonadota > Gammaproteobacteria > Steroidobacterales > Steroidobacteraceae > Bog-1198. Next base: position 15,611 of record CAWBDX010000002.1, on the reverse strand, counting down.
GGACTCGGCAAGGCGCCGGACAGCAATTCCTCCCAGGTGATTCGCTACACCTGCGAGGAGTGAACGCGCTCGCAGCGCGCTTTTGAGTTCGGTCTTGAGCGGCGGCGGCACGCGCTCGCCGAATTCGGTCCAAGTACTTGCCGATCCCGGCAAATTCCTCCTGCCACAGCCGCGGATTGACGGCCAACAATTCCTCGAGCGCGGCCGGGTGATATCCGTAATCCTTGCAGATCCAAATCGGCGGGATTGGGCAGATGGCCGATGGCGGTTTCGCGCGCGCCCGCCTTGCCTTTGCAGCGATCGATGATCCAGCGCAGCACCCGCAGGTTTTCGCCGAAACCCGGCCACAAGATACTTGCCGGCGTTGTCTTGGCGGAACCAGTTGACGTGAAAAATCTTGCGGCGGCGATTTCAGCTTGGCGCCGACGTTGATCCAATGCGCCCAGTAGTCGCCGAAGTTATAGCCGGCGAAGGGCTTCATGGCCATGGGGTCCCGGCGCACCACGCCGACGGCATCCGTGGCCGCGGCCGTCGTCTCCGAAGCGACGCCGGCGCCGACCAGTACGCCGTGCAGCCAATCGCGGGCTTGGTAAACCAGCGGTGCCAGCGCGCGCCGGCGGCCGCCGAACACGATGGCCGAAATCGGCACGCCGCCGGGGGCGTCGGCAAGCTTCGAATAGCTCGGGTTCTTGTTTGGCCGAAACGGTGAAGCGGGAATTCGGCTGCGCGGCCGGGCCATTTGCGGGATCGTAAGGCGCGCCCCTGCCAATCGATGACCGGCTTGCCCTCCGGTGAGTCCTTCCCACCAGGGTTGATTGTCCGCGGTAAGCGCGACGTTGGTGAAAATGGTGTCGTGGCGAATCATGTCGTAGGCATTGCGATTGGTTTTGGCGTTGGTCCCCGGCACCACGCCGAAGTAACCGGACTCCGGATTGATGGCGTACAGCCGGCCATCCTTGCCGGGGTGCAGCCAGGCGATGTCATCGCCGACGGTCCAGACTTTCCAGCCCTGGTAGCTCGCCGGCGGAATCAGCATCGCCAGATTGGTCTTGCCGCAGGCGGAGGGGAAAGCGCAGGCCAGGTAATGAATCTCGCCCTGCGGGATTTTCGATGCCGACGATGAGCATGTGCTCCGCCAGCCAGCCCTCGGTGCGCGCCTGCCAGCTGGCGATGCGCAGCGCGTGGCATTTCTTGCCGAGCAAGGCGTTGCCGCCGTAGCCCGGAGCCGAAGCTCTTGATCGACAGCTCTTCGGGGAAATGCATGATGAAGCGGCGTTTGGGATTCAGATCGCCGGTGGAATGCAAGCCCCTGACGAACGTGCCGTCGCGCGTGATGCGTTCGAGGGCCGCGCGCCCCATGCGCGTCATGAGATGCATGTTGAGCACCACGTAGGCGCTGTCGGTGATTTCGACGCCGCAGCGCGAGAACGGCGAGTCGATGGGCCCCATGCAGTAGGGCACCACATACAGGGTGCGTCCCTTCATGCAGCCGGCGAACAGGGCATCCATTTGTGCATGCGCCTGCTTCGGGGCCATCCAATGGTTGTTGGGGCCCGCATCCTCCTTGATTCTTGGTGCATACGAAGGTGAGGTGTTCCACTCGCGCCACATCGGAGGGGTGCGAGCGCGACAGCACGCAGCCCGGAAAGCTTTGCTGATTGAGCGGCAGCAGCTGCTTGTGAGGCGATCAGTTCGCGCTTCGAGGGCATTGAAATTCGCGCTCGCTGCCGTCGCACCAATGAATATTCTGCGGTTGCGTCAGCTTGCGCGACCTCCTCGACCCAGGCGGCGACGTCGTGATTCATGCGTGGCGAGGCAGTGACGTGCTGAGGAGCGGTGGCCATAGGCTGTCCTTAGAAGCAAGCTTGATAGATCGATAAGGATGACAGATGGGTGTGGCCTCGCCAACTGCCTTGAATGCCCGAATCGGTGTAGGCATGGGCTACACTGGAATTATGTACAGAAACTGTTTCAGCTACGCAATCGGGGCGACATTGGTCTTTGGGCTGGCAGCACTCGCCGGCGCCCAGGTCCCCAACCCCATTGCCATCAAGGCGATCGCCGAGGTTGAACTTCGAATCATTGAACAGGGGCGTGAAACAGCGAAATTGATGCCTGCGGATCGGGTGGTGCCCGGCGATCGGGTCTTCTACACCCTGGAAGTGCGCAACACCGATGGCGCTGTGATTGCGGCGCCCGCGGTGACATATCCCATCCCGGAGCACATGCAGTACCTGGCGGATTCCGCGGTCGGCCCCGGAGCGGAGGTGAGCTTCTCGGTCGATGGCGGCCGCAGCTTCGATGCGCGCGGAGAATCTTAGAATCCGCACCCCTGAAGGGACGCTGCGCGCCGCGGTTGCCGCGGACTACACCCATATCCGCTGGCAATTGAAGAAGAATTTGAAAGGCCATGCGGTGGCTTTGTGCGCTTTCGCGCGCTCGTGAAGCAGTGAATACCGACTACAACGAGGTGTTCAGCTCGGGCGGACCGCTCGCGCAGGCCTTGGCAGGCTATGCCTATCGTCCCGAGCAGGCGGCGATGGCGAAGGCCGTGGGCCTCGCGTTGGCACGCCTCGAGCCGCTGATCGTCGAAGCGGGCACCGGCACCGGCAAGACCTTTGCCTACCTGGTGCCGGCGCTGTTGTCGGGGCGCAGCGTCATCATCTCCACCGGTACGCGCACGCTGCAGGACCAGCTGTTTCGCCGCGATCGTGCCGCTGCTGGCCAAGGCCCTAGGATTGCCGGTGAAAATCGCGCTGCTCAAGGGTCGCGCCAACTATTTATGCCGGCATCGACTGGAACTCGCGACTCAACAGGGTTCGTTGCTGGGGCCCGAGCGCGGCGCCGCGCGCCTGCTGGCACGGGTGTCACGCTGGGCCGCGACCACCAAAAGCGGCGATCTTTCCGAGCTCACCGACTTGCCGGAGCAGTCCGCCGATCTGGCCGAGTATCACCTCGACGCGCGAGAACTGCCTCGGACAGGAATGTCCGCAGTTCTCGAGCTGCCATGTGTTCAATGCCCGCCGCAATGCGCAGGCCGCCGATATCGTGGTTGTCAATCATCACCTGCTGCTGGCCGATCTGGCGCTAAAGGAGGAGGGGTTCGGCGATCTTTTGCCTGGGGCCGAGGCCGTGATCCTGGATGAGGCGCACCAGGTTCCCGATATCGCCGCGCAATTCTTCGGCATGGTTTGGTCGGTGCGCAAGGCGCAGCTGCTGCTGCGCGACGTCACCGCGGAACTGAGCGCAGCGGCGATTCGCGCACCGGTCGTTGTCGAAGCGGTGTTGACCGCCGAGGCGCAGCTCGAGGGCTTAAGGCACGCGTTGCCGCGCGGCGCCGCACGCTATTGAATGGTCGGATTTGCCGGATGCCTTTCTGGACGCGCTGCCGCTCATTGAGACCGCGTTGAGTGATTTGGCCGCGGAGCTCGAGGGCTTGGGCGGCGGCGCCGGCACCGCGAATTGCGCGCGCCGCGCGGCGCAGCTGAGCCAACGCGCTGGCGGCGTTGCGCGAGTTGTCTGAAGAATCCGGACTGCGCTGGATCGAGGCGGCGGCTAACGGATTGTCGCTGCAATTCACGCCTTTCGAAATCGCCGAGCGCTTGCGGGAATACGTGGAATCGCGGCCCTGCGCCTGGGTGTTCACGTCGGCGACCTTGGCCATCGGCGAGGATTTTTCGCATTTTGCCGCAAGGATCGGCCTGCCCGAAGCGCGCACGCTGCGCATCGACAGTCCTTTCGACTATTCCTCGCAAGCCCGCCTGTTTCTGCCGCCGCGCATGCCCGAGCCGCAGGATCCGGCATTCGCCGATAAATTCATCCGATGCCTGCGCGCCACTGCTCCTCGCCTGCGGCGGGCGCGCGTTCCTGCTGTACACCAGCTATCGCGGGCTGGCCGAAGGCGTTCGAGCATTGAAGACGCGCTTCCCAGAGCCGCCGTTTCCGGTGCTGGTGCAGGGCGAGGCGCCACGCGAAGCTCTGCTCAATCGATTTCGAGAACTGGGCAATGCGGTGCTGCTCGCCACCGGCAGTTTTTGGGAAGGCGTGGATGTCAAAGGCGAAGCGCTGTCCATCGTCGCGATCGATAAGCTGCCGTTTGCCGCGCCCGACGACCCGCTGCTCAAAGCCCGCCTCGAAGGCATTCGCCGGCGCGGCGGCAACCCGTTCTATGAATATCAATTGCCGCAGGCGGTGCTGGCATTGAAACAAGGCGTCGGGCGGTTGATCCGCGACTTCGACGATTTCGGCGTGATCGTGATCGGCGATCCGCGCATCAGCACCAAAGGCTTATGGTCGGGTGTTTTTGGACTCGATGCCGCGAAGCCCGATCATCAGCGACGGCGCCGCCGGCGCGCAATTCCTCGCCGAGCGCGCAGCGCCTGCGCGCGGCGCTCGGCGCGCGTTGCGGGATCCCGCAAGTGACCATGCGCGTGCTGGCGCTGGACGCGGCAACCGAGCTCTGCTCGGTCGCGCTGCTGTGCGATGGCGAGGTGCGGGTCCGGTCGATCGAAGCCGGCAAGGGCCATGCGCAGCAGCTGCTGGCGCATGGTCGACGGAGCTGCTGGCCGAGGCGCAGGTTCACTGGTCCATGCTCGATGGCATCGCCGCGAGCATTGGGCCCGGCGCCTTCACCGGCGTCAGGATCAGCGTGGCGGTGGCGCAGGGGCTGGCGTTCGGCGCCGGACTGCCGGTGGTGCCGGTCACCACGCTGGAAGCGTTGGCGCTTCAGGTCCTGCGAGCGCGGCTCGGGCCACGCCATGGCCTGTCTCGATGCGCGCATGGGCGAGGTGTACTGGGGCTGCTTCGCGGCCGATGCGGCGCACGGGCTGATAGCAGCCGGTGCTCCTCAGGTGGGGCCTCCGGAGAGCGTGGCCTTGCCGACAGCGCGCGGCTGGGCAGGCGGCGAGGCCGCCGGCGCGGCCGTGCGAGGCATCGGCCGCGGCTTTTCCGCCTATCCCGATCTTGCCGAGCGCTTGCCGGTGTGCAGCTCGACGAGCAGGACAGCCGCGCGCTGCCGAACGCGCGCGAAATCGCACGGCTCGGCGCCCTGCGCTTGAACGCAGGCGGCGGACTCGACCCCGCCGATCTGCAACCGCTGTATTTAAGGGATAAAGTGGCGCTGACCGAGGCGGAACGCGCGGCCACAGTCAGTCCGCACGTCAACGGAACTGTCACAATCGAAGTCTGTAATAGTCGGCTTTGGAATCAAGGGACTATGCGTATGTCAGCCAGGCGCATCCTCATCGTCGAAGACGAAAAGCCAATACGCGACATGATCGCTTTTGGATTGCGGCGCGCCGGCTACGAGGTTCGCGAGGCCGAGGATTGCCGCGAAGCGCGCGCTCGCATCGTCGATGTGCGGCCCGATCTGATGCTCATCGACTGGATGCTGCCCGACATGAGCGGCCTGGAGCTGACCCGTTCATTGAAGCGCGCCAAGGACACCGAGGAGATTCCCGTGATCATGCTCACGGCGCGGGCCGAGGAGCAGGACAAGGTCAACGGCCTCGAAGGCGGCGCCGACGACTACATCACCAAGCCTTTCTCGCCGCGCGAATTGCTGGCGCGCATCCAGGCGGTGTTGCGCCGCGCGGCGCCGGCCGGCGCGGACGACATGGTGGAAGTCGACGGCCTGAAGCTCGATGACTCCAGCCACCGGGTGAGCGCCGGCGAACGCGAAATCGCCCTGGGGCCCACCGAATATCGCTTGCTGCATTTCTTCATGACCCACCCGGAGCGGGTATTTACACGCGGTCAGTTGCTCGACCGTGTCTGGGGGGGTAATACTTACGTGGAAGAGCGCACCGTGGATGTGCACATTCGCAGATTGCGTAAGGCGCTCGAGCCATTTTCATTGGACAGGTTGGTGCAAACAGTGCGTGGCGCCGGTTATCGGTTCTCGACGCGAGACGCCTAAAGCGCTAATCTCCTAGCCCATGGCAGCGATGTGGACCTTCGCGCTCGCGCGGCTCGCGGGCATTTTGCTGTTGGGCCTGTGCGTGGGCCTGCTGATCGGGCCCATTTGGCTGTGGATCCTAGGCGCCGCCTGCCTGTACCTGGCCTGGCAGCTGCTGAATCTGTACCGCGCTCGACCGCTGGCTGCGGCTGCGCTCGCAAATCGACCCGCCCAATCTCGGCGGAATCTGGGGCGACATCATCGCCCAGGTGGTGCGCCTGCATCGGCGCAAGCAATACCACAAGCAACGCCTGGTGCAGCTGTACCGCGAGCTGCGCCGCTCCACGGCGGCGCTGCCGGACGGCGTCATCATCTTGAGCCCGCAGCGCGAAATCGTCTGGTTCAACCGCCAGGCGGCGCGGCTGCTTGGGCTTGCGCCGGCCGGTCGATGTGGGCCTGCGCATCGACAATCTGATCCGCGCCCCGGAATTTGCGCACTACCTGCACGGCGATGATTTTGCGCTGCCGCTGATGATCCGTCCGCCGGTGCAGATCGATATGTTCCTGGCGCTGCAGGTGGTGCCCTACGGCGGCGGCCAGTCGCTGCTGCTGGTGCGCGATGTGACGCGCCAGATGCGCCTCGAGGCGATGCGCAAGGACTTCGTCGCCAACGCCTCGCACGAGTTGCGCACGCCCTTGACCGTGATTTCCGGATATCTGGATACGCTCGCGGATGATCCGTCGCGTCGATCCGGCCTGGGACGGTCCCATCACGGGACATGCGCGCGCAGGCGCAGCGCATGAATGCCATCATCGCCGACCTGCTGGAGTTGTCGCGCCTGGAGTCGACCGACGGCGAGGCGCCGCGCGACCCGATCGACGTGCCGCGCATGCTGGAACGGCTGCATCGCGATGCGCTGATCAGCCCCGATCGGCCGCGCCATGTGCTGCTGGAGCTGGAGTCAGCGCGATGGCTTGTTCGGCTCGGCGCACGAGATCGAGTCCGCGTTCACCAATTTGCTGGTCAACGCCTTGAAATACACGCTGCCGGAGGGCACGGTGCGAATGCGCTGGTGGACGGACGAGGAGGGCGCCCATTTTTCGGTCATCGACAGCGGCATCGGCATTCCGGCGGAGCACATTCCGCGGCTGACCGAGCGCTTCTACCGCGTGGATGCGGGACGCTCGCGCGGACAGGGCGGCTCCGGGTTGGGCCTCGCGATCGTCAAGCACGCCTTGCAGCGCCACGGCGGCTGGCTCGACGTGCAAAGCGTCGAGGGCAAGGGCAGCACTTTCACCTGTCATTTCCCGCAGCAGCGCGTCTGGAAGCTGGACGCTGCGCGCAGCGCCGCGAGTGCATGAAGGTCACAAATATCGCGTGCACGGTTGACGTACGCTGCAATCGGATGTAAACGAACGCGTAGCACGCGCATGCGCAGCAGTGCTGCAAGGTAATATCTATGGAAACCGCCGATCTCACCCACCACATTTCCCGCCGCTTCAACGAAGACCTGGAGAAGGTGCGCAATCAGGTGCTGCAGATGGGCGGCTTCGTCGAGCAGCAGCTGCACAAGGCGATCACCGCCCTGGTCGAAGGCGACAGCCGTCTGGGCGAATCGGTCGCCACCGACGACTACAAGGTCAACGGCATGGAATTGTCGATCGACGAGGAGTGCAGCCGGATCCTGGCGATTCGGGCGCCGGCGGCCGGGCGATTTGCGGGTGATCGTCGCCATCATCAAGACCATCACCGATCTCGAGCGCATCGGCGATGAGGGCGAGAAAATCGGCTATATCGCCTCGCGTCTCGCCACCATGGAGCGGCCGGCGGACAAGTACCGCGAGGTCAAGCATCTGGGCCGGCAGGTGGCGCAGATGGTGCACGACGCCCTGGACGCGTTCGCCCGCATGGACTCGCAGGCGGCGCTGAAGACCGCCCAGGAAGACAAAATGGTGGACGAAGAATACGAGTCCATCCAGCGCCAGTGCATTACCTTCATGATGGAGGATCCGCGCACCATCCGGCGCGCGCTCGAGATCATGTGGATCGTGCGCGCCCTGGAGCGCATCGGCGATCACGCCAAGAACATTTGCGAGTACGTGATCTACATGGTGCACGGCAAGGATATTCGCCATTCCTCGCTCGAGGACGTCGCGAAGCAGATCGACGCGGCGCACGCGCTCACGCGCCGCTGATGACGGCGCGCCGCGGGAATCTTCTCGGATTCGCTGGCCTGCGTCTGCCTGCTGGCGTACGCCTATTACGCCCAGTTCGTGCATGCATCTGGAGCCCTGTCCGCTGTGCATTTTTCAAAGAGTCGGCGTATTCGCGCTGGGCGTCGTGTTCCTGATCGCCGCTGCCGCATGATCCCGGCGGCCTTCGGCCGGCGCGTGTATGCGCTGCTGCTCGACGCTGGCGGCGCTCGCCACCATCGGCGTTGCCGCTGCGCCAGCTGTATATCATGAGCCTGCCGCCGGACAGCGTGCCGGCCTGCGGCGCGTCGCTCGATTTCATGCTCAAGGTGTTTTCGTTGAGCGAGGTGCTGGTCAAGGTGCTGACCGGATCCGGGGAGTGCGCCAAGGTCACCTGGACGTTCCTCGGGCTCGCCATGCCGGCCTGGGTGCTGATCAGCGCCGCTGGCGTTGGGCGGCTTTGGGCTTGTGGGTCAACCTGCGGCGCCAGCCGCCCGTGCTGCGCTTCTGATGGCCGATACCCTGCAATTGACGGAGCAGCTGATCGCGCGCCAATCGGTCAGTCCCGCCGACGGCGGCTGCCAGGCGCTGATGATCGAGCGGCTCGAGGCCGTCGGGATTCACCGTCGAGAGCTTGCGCTTCGGCCCGGTCGACAATTTCTGGGCCAAGCGCGGCAGCGGCGGGCCGGTGTTTTGCTTCGCCGGCCATACCGATGTGGTGCCCTCGGGGCCGCTGGATGAATGGCGCACCGATCCCTTTGAACCGGTCATCAGGGATGGCCTGCTGTATGGACGCGGCGCGGCCGACATGAAAAGCGGCCTGGCGGCCATGGTGACCGCCAGCGAGGAATTCGTCGGGCAGTATCCGAAGCATCGCGGCACGCATCGCGTTCTTGATCACCAGCGATGAGGAAGGGCCGTCGGTGGACGGCACCCGCCGCGTGGTCGAGGTATTGCGCGAGCGCCAGAGAGCATATCGACTGGTGTCTGGTCGGCGAGCCCTCGAGCGAGACCACGCTGGGCGACACCATCAAGATCGGACGCCGCGGCAGCTTGAGCGGCCGCCTGACGGTGCACGGCATCCAGGGACATATCGCGTATCCGCAGTTCGGCGGACAATCCGGTGCACGCGCTGGCGCCGGCGCTGGCCGAACTCGCCGCCGCGTACCTGGGATCACGGCAACGAGCATTTCCAGCCCACCACGTTTCCAGGTATCGAATATTTCCGCGGGAACGGGCGCGCCGAACGTCATCCCCGGCGAGTTGCGGGCGCGCTTCAATCTGCGCTTTTCGCACCGAACAAACCGTCGATGGCCTGAAGCTCGTGGTCGAAGAAATACTTGCAGCGCCACCGCGTCAAGTACACCCTCGATTGGTTTGTTTCCGGGCTGCCGTTTCTGACCGTTCCCGGCGCTCTGTCGCGCGCCGCGGCTCGCGCCGTGCAGGAGCAACTGCACATCATCCCAAGCTGACCACGGGCGGCGGGACCTCCGACGGGCGCTTCATCGCCCCGATGGGCGCGCAGGTGATCGAACTTGGCGTGATCAATGAGACCATCCACAAGGTGAACGAGTGCGTGCGCGTGGCGGACATCGACCGCTTGCACTCGATCTATCGCCGCACCCTGGAACTTTGCTGGCGCCGTAAAGTCGGAGCTTGTAGTGGGCGTCGTGGGCACATTCAAGCCTTTTTGCGCGGCGGTGCTTGCGCTGGTTCTGGCCTGCGCGCTGCCCGGCTGTGCGGTGTTCGGGAAATGCGGCTTCGGCGGCTGCCCCGGCGATGCGCAAATCACCACCGATGTTCGTGCGCTGTTCGATCAACACCCGGGAATTGGATCGCCGGGAGCCGTAAGCGTGCAGACGCTGGACGGCGTGGTGTATCTCAACGGCATCGTCGATACGGATCTGATGCGCGAAGAAGCCGAATCGCTCGCTCGGCAGGCCCCGCATGTGAAAAAGGTCGTGAATTCGATCGGCGTGCTCAACGCGGGCAAGTGAGCCCGAGGCTCTTATCGAGCTGCAGGAACTGCCTCAGCGCGTTGCTTCAATATGTTTATCGGCGATTTCGGGGTCGTTCACCGCCACCACCTGACCCGCTGCAATCTGGCTGCTGATGTTCAGGACCAAGCGGTCGCCCGGGCGCACGCCCGATGCCAATTCAACCAGGCTGCCGTTATCGCGTGCAATCGTGACGTTTTCAAAGCGGATTTTTCCTGACCTATCAACTTGCGCAACCTGCGCGCCGCCGGCGCGAAAGATCAAAGCGGCAGCAGGCACTTCGACCAAGCCCCGAGGCGGCAGCCTGAATGCGATATTGACGTACATTCCGGGGACCAAGGCATGGCTTGCATTGGGCATGTCGACCTCGACCCGCATGGTGCGCGCCTGCGGGTTGATGGACTCCGCCGATCGGGCGATTTTGCCGGCGAACACGCCGCCCACGGCGCCCGTGGCGCGAATCTCGGCGGGCGCCCCGGCGTTCATCAACTCTCCGGCTGCGCTCTGCGGCACGTCGACGAAAATGCGCAAAGGATCGGTCTGCGCCATGCGATACAGGGGCGTGGTCGTCGAACTGCTGCCGGCGGTCACCAGGTTACCGATATCGATCTTGCGTTCGGTGATGGTGCCGTCGAAGGGAGCCTTGACCAGTTTGAATTCGGTCAAGGCGTTGTATTGATCCACCTTGGATTTGTCGAGGTTGACCTGCGCATTGGCGGCATACAGGCGCGCCTCGGAACTCTCGTAATCCGCTTTCTTGGAATCCCGCTCCTGATCGGAGACGACGCCCTTGGGCGAATCGCGCCAGCGCTCGTTGGTGGTTTTGCTGAACTCCGCTTCCGCCTTACGTGCGCTCACCTGCGCAAGCGACGCGTTGAGTTGGGCTTTTGCGGCCTGAAGTTCAGCATCGAGCTCCGGTGTCTCGATGATGGCCAGCAGTTGACCCTTTTTGACATGATCGCCGATGTCCACCAGCCACTTGGCCACATAGCCGTTGACGCGCGCATAAATCGTCGCCTCATACCACGCCGCTGTTTCCCCCGGAAGGACCAGATCCTGTCCGGCGGTGGCCGCGCGCGCGATCACGACATCCACCGGCGGCGGCGTCGAGTAAGTCGTCTCGCCGGCCTTTGCGACGCCGTGCGCATGGAAAAATCGCAGCGCCGCCACGATCAAAAAACACGCCAGCAAGACCCCCGCCGCCAGGACAACGCCTCTTTTGGTGCGCTGACCCGTCTTGGGTTCGAAGCTGGTCGACACCGTTTCGTGCTCGTGGCGCGAGATCTCGTCGGGATACTGGCCATGGCTCGCTCTTTCGCTCAAGGGTGGTGGGGTGTCGGAGGTTTCCGGGTCATGCGATGGCATTGGCTCTACCTTTATGGGTTTCCATTATAGTGACTTTGGTCACTTTCCCGTCCCGCGCTGGCGGAATTCTTGTGCTTATTCGGGGCGCGGCTGCCGCAGGGAAAGGAGCGCCAGTTCCGTTCTGGTGTTGGCGTGCAGCTTCTCCATGATCCTGCTCACATAGTTCTTCACGGTGCCTTCGGCAAGAAACAGCGTGTTGGCGATCTGTCGATTGGTCATGCTCTCGGAGATGAGTTGTAGAATTTTCTCTTCCTTGTCGTTCAACGACTCCGTGCTGAATGCGCTTTTTTGAGCTGCGGTGGCCTCCTCGGATGCCGGGCGCTCACGAATTGAATCCTCGTGGGGCATTGCCGCAAGACGCCGGAATTGGTCCATCACCTTGCGGGCGATCTGCGGAGTCAGCCGCGACTCGCCGCGCCGCAGCGCGCGAATGGTTTCGAGCAACTCACCTTCATCCGCATCTTTCAACAAGTAAGCCTGGGCCCCGGCGCGCACCGCTTCAAATACGGTTTCATCGTCATTGAGCGTCGTCAGCACCAGTATTTGGGTATTCGGAAGATCCCGCGTGATCTCGCGAGTCGCGGCCACTCCGCTTTTCAGCGGCATGTGCAAATCCATCAGGATCACGTCGGGATGAAGCAATTGCGCAAGCTCGACTGCTTCGACGCCATTGCGCGCCTGGCCCACCACCTCCATGTCAGGCTCCATTGACAGCAATATCGCAGCATCCCGACGCACGAGCGCTTGATCTTCCGCAATGACGATGCGGATGGCGGGATGGTCGATCGGCTCGGCGCTGGTCACGAGATAACCCTCTTGCGAGCTGCAATCATGCGACTCGGCTGCCGTCGATTGGAAGTGACATTAGTCAACTGTTAACGTGTGGTCATGGCCGGCCCGGGTGTTGCTGACAAACTACGATCGCTACTCGCAAGCCTCGACCCGCGACGCAGTCTGGCCGCTTCCGCCATGTGGCTGATCATCGCATTGACGGTCACCTTTTCGATCGCGGCGGCGGTCTGGGTGGGGCGCATCGCCAGCGAAAACGTACTGCAACAGCATGTGCGCCGGCTGTCGCTCGAGACCGATCAACTCAGTTCCGATCTCGGTCAAGCGCTCGCCGCACGCCTCGACGCGGTTCGCGCCGCGGGACCGATACTCAGAGCGGCACACGTTCCCGGGCCGGGCAGCTTGGGTCAAGTCTTTGAGCAACTGGTGGCGGCTTACCCGCAGCTTGATTGGATCGCAATCGCCGACTCGAGCGGTGGCGTCGTTGCCTCGAATGGCGCTTATCGAGTGGGGGACAACCTCGCAACCAGCCTCTGGTTTGCGTCCGGATCGCAGGGTCCGTGGCTCGGGGTCATTGCCGCCGCCGCCTCGCAGCCATTACCGGCCGCGAATGTCGCTACCTTGGGTGACATGGCCATTCCGGTGCGTGAAGAATCCGGCCGTGTCGTGGGCGTGATCGCCGCGCACTTGAGTTGGCGGCGCACGGCCCAGCATCCCGAGCGTCTTACCGACGAGCCCGATCCGCGGGCCGCCACCGAAGCGTATGTCCTCGATCGGGACGGAATTGTGCTGGTCGGACCCGCTGATCTGCGCACCCGGCGCTGGAATGGGATTGCCGTGAAATACCCGCTGCTCCTTGCCTCGCCGGGATCAACACCAGGGATGTTGGATGCGCCGCAATTTGAGCGTCTCCCCGATGGACGGCGCGTCCTTGTTTCGCGCTCCCTGGTGAGCGCCGGTAGTGAAATAACGGCGCGGGGATGGCAGGTGCAGCTTTGCGAGCCGAATGAGCGGGTGTTTCAGCGCGCCAATGCATTGGCACTGCAAATTCTGTGGGTGTCGATGTGCCTCGGCACGGCCACGGCAGTGCTCGGGATACTGGGTGCGCGGCATTTGACCCGGCGGCTGAAGCGTCTGGCTCAGTCAGTGGCGCGCGTCGGTGAAAGCGATGCTGCGACCATCGAAATTCCCCGCGGCGTCGATGAGGTTGCGCAGCTGGGAGCCGCCTTCGCCAAGATTCTTGGGGATCTTCAGCAGGAGCGCAGCGAGCTCGAGCGGCGCGTCGCGGTGCGCACGCGCGAAGTGGAAAGGCTCGCGGAAGAGTCGCGCTATGCCGCGATTGTGCGCGAACGCTTGAAGATTGCCCGCGACCTGCACGATACGCTTGCGCATTCAATGATGGCCATGCTCAGCGAGATTCGATTTCTTCGCCGGCTGCAGTCGCGGGATCCGGGTACGGTCGCCGATGAGCTGGCGCGCGCCGAAAAGCTTGCTCACGAGGGGCTGCAGGAAGCGCGCTCGGCGATCACCCAGATGCGCGTCACCGCGGTGCGCGAAACGGGATTGGGTCCGGCCCTGGCAAATGAATTCGAGCGCTTTATCAATCGCACGGGACTTAGCGGGGATTTCAGCGCGGATGTAGCCGCCGCCCGGTTCGGTGACGAACGCGCGGAAACGATATTGCGCATGGCACAGGAAGCATTGCGGAACGTCGAGCGCCATGCGCGGGCCACGCGAGTCATGGTCCGACTGCAATCCACGGACAACTCCCGCCTGGAATTGTGCATCGAAGATAATGGCGTTGGCTTCGATCCGAAAGCGCAGCGGCCGGGACACTACGGCATCGTCGGGTTACGCGAACAAGCAGAACTGATCGGCGCCGAATTGCGCATAGACAGCAGACCGAATCAGGGTACCAGCCTGCGCGTTTCATTACGGCTGTCGCCGATCGTGTTTACGCCAGCCGATACGACCCTGCCGGCTTAAAAATTTGAGGGTCGCTGGGCAGTTGCACCACCATGGCGCACAACGGACCCATCTGTGGTAAAATAGCTACAATTATATTATTGGCATTCTGGCGCATCGGATATTTGTGGCATCCTGTTCGAATGCCAGTAGAATTACGGGCAAAAGCAACGTCACGTTGATGTAACAATACGTCGATTAAATCCAACAATCGAAAACCGCGGGAGTCTTAGCTGTGAATGACGTAATCAAAGTTAGCGAAGGGACACGATTTGGAGCCTGGCGTAAAGGCCGCGCGGGATTTTTGAAAGTCGGTCTGGTACTGGGTTCGGTGCTGGCGGCGACGGGTCTTGCGCAGGCGCAGACCGTCCCGGCCGACGACAGCCTCACCTTCAAGGGCGTCACCTTGTACGGCGTCGTTGATATCGGCCTGCAATACCAGACGCATGGCGCGCCGATCAACGATTTCTTTCCGGCCGGTAGCGCCGATATTGTGCAGAAGAACAGCAATCACTCGATTCTCGGCATCACGCCGAACAACTTGAGCCAGTCGCGCATCGGCCTGAATGGCAAGGAAGAGCTGTTCGATGATTGGAGCGCGGTGTTCAAGCTGGAGACGTTTTTCAATCCGCAATCCGGCGAGATCAGCGACGCGTGCAATTCCTTGGCGCAGAACAACGGCCGCAGCGTGGCCTCGGGCACGCAGACCACCAATCTGGATTCCAGCGTGTGCGGACAGGCCTTCCAGCAGTCCTTTGCTGGATTCAGCTCCAAGACCTACGGAACCATCGTGTTCGGCCGCCAGAACACGTTATCGCGGACGGCGTGGCCAAATATGACCTAATGCGGCGTCGCAGGCGTTTTCGCTGATCGGACTGTCGGGCACCACGGCGGGCGGCGGCGATACGCAGAATCGGCGCATGGATCAATCGGTCAAGTACACGAACACAATCGCCGATCTCATCCATGTCGGCGTGATGTACAAGTTCAACGGCGCGTGGGGCAGCGCCTCCACGGCGTGGGAACACAATCTCGGTTTCAACTATGCGGGTTTTTCGCTCGATGCCTACTACGCCAAGATCCATGACGCCGTTGCGTTGGCCTCATTGAGCGCGGCCCAGGTGGGCGACCTGGCGGGCTTGGGATATTCCTCGAGCAATGCGCTGGCCGCGACGGTCTCGGACAATACCGCGTTCGATTTCATGGCCATGTACACCTGGGATGTGTTCAAGTTGTACGCAGGCTACGAGCACATCAGCTACGGTAATCCGCAGACCCCGCTGGCCGCGGGCTCCGATATCGACAGCTACAAGATCGCCTTCGTCAACAACGCTGCGTATCCCAGAAACAAGGTACTGCAGGTGTATTGGACCGGCGTGAAGTACGCGCTTACTCCGCAGGTCGAC
>CAWBDX010000001.1:0-584417 GCA_963787695.1 uncultured Gammaproteobacteria bacterium | reverse complement strand
GCCGAACGTTTCAGGTAACGGCTTTCGTAACGCTTACCGAAAGCCGCTAACGAACGACACCTGCGAGCGGGCTTGACGCATTCGCGTAGAGCTTTTTCTCGATGCGGCCGGCGAGAAACGCTTTTCGGCCGGCTTCGACTGCGGCACCCATCGCCTCCGCCATCAGGATCGAATCCTGTGCGCCGGCGATCGCAGTGTTCATCAGCACGCCATCTGCGCCCAATTCCATCGCGAGTGCGGCGTCGGAGGCCGTGCCAACGCCTGCGTCAAGTATCAGAGGCACTTCGGTGATGCGCTCGCGCAGGATTCGCAGATTCGTGGTGTTCTGAATGCCCATCCCTGAGCCGATGGGCGCGCCGAGCGGCATGACGGCCGCGGCACCTGCGTCGATCAATTTGCGCGCGACGATGAGATCATCGTTCGTGTAGGGCAGAACTACGAAACCTTCTTTCACGAGGGTTTTGGTGGCGCTGATGAGCGCTTCCGTATCGGGGAAGAGGGTTTGCTCGTCTCCGATCACTTCGAGCTTTACCCATTCGGAGAGTCCAACTTCGCGGCCGAGGCGCGCGGTGCGAACAGCTTCGTCCGCGGTGTAACAGCCGGCGGTGTTGGGGAGGATGAAGAAATTCTTGCGATCGATGTAGTCGAGCAGCGATTCTTTCGAGCGATCGGTGAGATTCACGCGGCGGACGGCGACGGTGACCATGTCGGCGCCAGAAGCCTGGTGGGCTCGCGCCATTTCCTGAAAGCTGCGGTATTTGCCTGTGCCAACGATAAGGCGCGAGTGAAACTGGCGCCCAGCGATTGTGAGTTGTTCTGTCATTTCTCTTCCCTTCCCGGCGCTTATTGTACTCCGACGATAGCGATTCACGCACGCGCTGGGCATCGCAAGGCGGCGTCGATGGTGCAGGTGGCCGATTTCGTCAGGCCAGGTGATGAGGGCGCGGCTCTTCGACGTCGGCGTAGAGACGGGCAATCACATCCTGGTAGCGCTGTTCGATGACGCGGCGTTTCATTTTCATTGTGTAAGTGAGTTCGCCGCCGGCGTAGGTGAAATCCTGCTCGAGCAGCGCGAAGCGTTTGGGTTTTTCGTACTGAGCAAGAGGCGCGGTGAGGCGTTCTATTTCGCTCGATAGAAGATCGCGCACCCACGGGTCGCCAGTCATTTGAGTGGGCGTGGCAAAATCGTGGCCGGCTTTCGCGCGGCGGCTTCGATATTCGCAAAATTCGGAACGATGAGTACCGAGACGAATTTTCGCGTGTCGCCGACGACGATTGCGTTCGTGATGTAGGGCGAGGTTTTGAGCGTATTTTCGATCGGAGCGGGCGCGACAAATTTTCCTGCGGCCGTTTTCAGCAGCTCCTTTTTGCGATCGGTGATGATCAGGTAGCCGTCTTCGTCGAGGCGGCCGATGTCGCCGGTGCGAAACCATCCGTCGGAGGTGAAGACCTCGCGCGTGGCTTCGGGTTTGTGGTAATAGCCCTGCATGACGTTCGGGCCCTTCACTAGAATTTCTCCGTCTTCGGCGATTTTCACCTGAACGTTGGGAATTGGGCGGCCGACGGTGCCGATTCTGTTCGCGCGCCGGAGTATTCGCGGTGACGACGGGCGAAGTCTCGGTGAGCCCGTAGCCCTGATGAATTGTCACGCCGACGGACCAGAAAAATTCGGCAAGCTCCGGTGCCAGCGGCGCACCGCCTGCGGAGAATCTCTGGGTGCCGCCGCCCAGTCCTTCGCGAATCTTTGAGTAAACGAGAGCGTCTGCTATTCGCCAGCGCAGTTTCAGACCGGGTGACGCACCTTTTCCGTAGGCTCGCCATGGAACAGATTCTTCGGCCACGCGCAGCGACCAATCGAAAATATTGCGCTTGATACCGGATTCGCGGCGGCCTTTTTCGAGAATATTGGCGTAAATCTTTTCGAAGAATCTGGGGACAGCGCAAGCAAGGCTTGGATGCACGTCGAGCAGCGCCTGTGGAACATCTTCAATTCTTTCGAGATAGGCGATAGCCACGCCATTGCAGATGTAGCTGTATGCGGCGGTGCGTTCGTAGACATGGGCGAGCGGCAAGAATTCGAGCGCAACGTCAGACGGCAGAAGCTGGTGGTTGGCTGCGCTGTCGATGGAATTCGAGCTGAGATTCGAATGCGAGAGCATCACGCCCTTGGGTTCGCCCGTTGTGCCTGACGTATAGATGATGGTTGCGAGATTGTCGCCCGTAATTTCGGCTGCTGCGACGGCGATATTCGGCAACATCGGCGTCCGTGGTTGAAGCAATCAGGGTTTCGTATCGGAGGATGTCTTTGTCCAGATCGATGTCCGGCGCGGCTGAGATTACATGTTCGAGGGCTGGGATTCGGCTGCGGCACTCGGAGATCTTTTTTGCCTGCGCTGCTCCAGCGGTGAATACAACGCGGGCGCCTGAGTCGTTGAGGATGTAGACGAGACGGTCGTGTGACTCGTTGAAATAGATCGGCACATTGACAGCGCCGAGGCCTTGAATCGCGAAATCTGCGGTGTGCCATTCCGGGCAGTTAGGCGCGAAAAGCCCTACACGATCACCTGATACGATGCCGAGTTCGGCCAGCGCTTTCGACAGGCCGGCGACTCTGCGAAGCATTTCCTGCGCCGATATGGATTGCCAGCCGGCGGGGGTGCGATACATCTGTGCGCGTGGGTTGGCGAAACGATCGATGGCATCGAGGAAGAATTTTGTGAGGGCCGGATACTCGCTCGCCATTTCTTAAACTCTAGCGTATGGGCTCGAGGAGCGCAACGCGGCGCTACTCAGGCGTGCCCGGGGTGAGATAAGATGCCCGCAGAGGGAAATTTTATGGCGAAGCTTTCAACCGAGGAATCGATCGGCTATCAACCGGTGCGCGCCGCGCGCGGTACACAAATTTCGTGCAAGGGATGGCAGCAGGAAGCCGCGTTGCGGATGCTGATGAACAACCTTGATCCGGAAGTGGCTGAGAAACCGGAAGATCTGATCGTTTATGGCGGGCGCGGAAAAGCGGCGCGTAATTGGAACTGCTTTCACGCGATTGTCGAGTCGCTGAAATCGCTCGAAGGGGACGAAACGCTGCTGGTGCAATCTGGCAAACCCGTGGGAATTTTTCGTACGCACTCCTATGCGCCCCGCGTGCTGATCGCCAATTCGAATCTGGTGGGACATTGGAGCGATTGGAAACATTTCGACGAACTCGATCGAGCCGGACTGATGATGTACGGGCAAATGACCGCGGGCAGCTGGATTTACATTGGGTCGCAGGGAATTCTTCAGGGCACGTACGAAACTTTTGCGGCGGCGGGGCGGAAGCATTTCCATACTGGGGACCTTGCAGGGAAACTTGTAGCGAGCGGTGGGATGGGCGGGATGGGAGGCGCGCAACCTCTGGCGGCGACGCTGAATGGAGCGGCGTTTCTGGGGATTGACGTCGATCCGGAACGCATCAAGCGGCGGGTGAAGAGCGGTTACTGCGATGTGATGGTGAATGATCTCGACGAAGCGCTGCGCATTCTGAAGAACGCCGTGCGTACGCGCGAGGCGACGTCGGTCGGGCTGGTGGGAAATTGTGCCGATGTGATTCCGGAGCTGGCTCGGCGCGGAGTGGTTCCTGATCTGCTTACCGATCAGACGAGCGCGCACGATCCGATCGGCGGCTATATTCCGCAGGGGCTTGATGTGGCGCAGGCGGCGGAACTGCGGCAGCGGGATCCGGAGACGTACCGCAGGCGTTCGCTCGAATCGATGGCCAAGCATGTGGAGGGAATGCTCGCGCTTCAAAAATTAGGTTCGGTGACTTTCGATTACGGCAATAACATTCGGACGTTTGCTTACGAGCAAGGCGTTAAGAGCGCTTACGACTTTCCCGGCTTCGTTCCGGCGTATATTCGGCCGCTCTTTTGCGAGGGTCGCGGGCCGTTTCGCTGGGCGGCGCTTTCGGGAGAGGCTTCGGATATTCATCGCACGGATCAGATGGTGCTCGAGATGTTTCCGCACGATGAAATCCTGTCGCGCTGGATCAAGCTGGCTCAAAAGCGGGTGAAATTTCAAGGACTTCCGGCGCGAATCTGCTGGCTGGGTTATGGTGAACGCGACAAGTTTGGGCTGGCGCTGAATGATCTGGTCGCGCGAGGCGAACTAAAAGCGCCGATCGTAATTGGGCGCGACCATTTGGATTGCGGCTCGGTTGCGTCGCCATTCCGGGAGACAGAAAAAATGCTCGATGGCTCAGACGCGGTGGCCGACTGGGCGCTTTTAAACGCGATGCTGAACACGGCTAGCGGCGCGAGTTGGGTTTCGATTCACAACGGCGGAGGCGTCGGCATCGGCTATTCGCAGCATGCCGGGCAAGTGACGGTGGCGGATGGAACGAAGGAGATGGCTTCGCGCATCGAGCGCGTGCTGACGAACGATCCGGGCATTGGCGTCGCGAGGCATGTGGATGCCGGATATCCGGAGGCGATCGAATTCGCCCAGAAGTCAGGCGTCAAGATTCCGATGGGTTAGGCTAAGGGCATTATCCCAACGATTGCGGAGATAGCGGATGATCGTTATTACAGGAGCGACGGGACACACTGGGAAACCGGCAGCAGAAGCGCTGCTGGCTGGCGGCGCGAACGTGCGCGTCGTCAGCAGGGATGCAAAGAAGCTCGATCAGTTTGTGGCCCGGGGCGCGGAGGCTTTCGTCGGCAGCATCGAAGACCGGGACGCGATGGCGAAAGCGTTCGCGGGCGCTGACGCCGTATATCTCGTGGTTCCCGAGGATGCTACGCAGCCCGATTTGCGAGCCCATCAGGAACGTGTTTCCGAGTCCTACGCTGCGGCTGTTGCGTATGCGGGCGTTCCTTACGTGGTCGCCTTGAGCAGTATCGGGGCGCAGCACGCGGAAGGCACCGGTCCCATCGTTGGCCTTCACAATATGGAACAGAAACTCAACAAAGTGCCTGACCTGAACGTGCTCTACCTCCGAGCGGGTTATTTCATGGAGAATCTGTTGCTGAGTATTCCGCCGATGCGCTCGATGGGAATTCTTCCAGGTGGCATGACGGGCGATCTGGCAACGCCGTGGATTGCTACGCAGGATATAGGCAAGTACGCGGCTACGCGGTTGGTGTCGCGCGATTTTTCGGGCAAGTCCACACAGGAGCTACACGGGCAGCGCGACATATCGATGAAAGAGGCGTCGTCCGTGATAGGCAAGTCGATCGGCAAACCTGGTCTGTCGTATATGCAAGTGCCATTCACGATGCTGGAGCCTGCGCTCATCCAGATGGGATTGCCGAAGAGCACGGCGGCGCTGTTGATTGAGATGTGGAAAGGCGCGAACGCCGGCCTCATCAAGCCTCAAGAACAGCGGACGGCCAAGAATACTACGCCGACGACGCTTGAATCGTTCGCGACTGACGTCTTCGCACCGGCGTTTCTGAGCAAGACCGCGGGCGCCTAGCATTCATTCCCGGCGCGTGGCTAACGAAAATTGCCCCCTTGTTTCCGGCAGTGCTGGGCTTTCTGACCCGATAGTCTTTTGGCTGATGTCGGGCTAGTATCAACTCCGCCCGTGCCTGACTGGCTGATTACCGGCTGCTCTCAGCTTCTGACTCTTCGCGGCGCTATACCCCGGCGCGGTCGCGCGCTCGGCGAGTTGGGAATTATTCGAGACGGCGCTCTTCTTATACATGACGATCGCATCGTGGCGATAGGGACGCGTCGCCGCATCGAAAGCTCGAGGAAGTCACGCCGCGCCGAAAAGCTCGATCTCGCCGGCCGCGTCGTCTTGCCGGGATTTGTCGATTCGCATACCCATTTGATTTTCCCCATGAGCCGCGCGCCAGAATATGAACAGCGAATCTCAGGGGCGACCTACGAGGAGATTGCTGCGAAAGGAGGCGGAATCCATTCGAGCGTGCACAACCTCCGGCGTGCTTCGGCGAAGGAACTCAAGTCGCGTGCAATGGTGGCATTGCAACAATTCGCGGCCTATGGAACCACTACGATCGAAGCAAAAAGCGGGTATGGCCTTGATTGGAAGAGCGAATCGAAGATCCTGAATATTCTTTATGAGCTGCATCAGGAGCAGCCGATTGATATCGCTGCAACTTTTCTCGGCGCTCACACCGTGCCTGTCGAATACAAGGGGCGGGCGGACGCATACGTAAACCTTCTGACGAAAAAATGGATTCCGAATGTCGCCATGGCGGGTCTTGCTGAATTCTGCGACGTGTTCTGCGATCGAGGCTCGTTTACGGTACCTCAGGCACGCAAGATTTTGGCGGCTGGACGCGCTTGTGGGTTGGTCCCTCGCCTGCACGCCGAGCAGCTTGCCCACACCGGGGCGGCGCGACTGGCGATTGAGATGCACGCGGCCAGCGCAGACCATCTTGAGAAAATCGACGTAGCGGACATTCGCGCCCTAGCACTTTCAAATGTAGTTTGTACCTTGCTACCGGGATGCTGTTTTCATCTGGGGCTGGCGCATTACGCGCCGGCACGCAAACTGATCGAAGCGGGGGCCATCGTTGGATTAGCAACCGATTTCAATCCCGGGACCAGCCCGACAGTCAGCATGCCGATGATCCTCTCGCTGGCGTGCACGCAGATGCGCATGACTCCCGCCGAGGCGATATCGGCCGCGACCATTAACCCAGCCTATTCTCTTCGCCAGCAAGATCGCATCGGTTCGCTGGAGGTTGGCAAGTATGCGGACTTCGCTGCGTTTGACGTGGCTGATTACCGGGAAATTCCGTATTATTTTGGTGTGAACCTTTGCAGCCTGACGATGAAGCGCGGGACCGTCATCTATTCAAACAACTGAATTCATGAAACGACTCGTCGAGTGTGTACCGAATTTTTCCGAAGGCCGTGACACCGCGAAAATCGATGCAATCATCGCTGCGATGCGCGAAGTTCGGGGTGTGTTTCTCCTCGATCGTGAAAGCGATGCTGACCACAATCGCAGTGTCGTGACGCTGGCCGGAGAACCCGAGGCTGTGGCGGAAGCGGCTCTTCGCGGCGTGGGAAAAGCCGCTGAGCTGATCGATCTTACGAAACATTCGGGGGCGCATCCGCGCATGGGCGCAACTGACGTGGTGCCTTTTATTCCCATCGAAGGCGTGACGATTGAAGATTGTGCGGTGCTTTCGAAAAAAATGGGGCGCGAAATCTGGGAACGCTACCGTATCCCGGTCTACTTCTACGAAGCCGCAGCTCAACGGCCCGAGCGCACCAACCTCGAGAATATCCGAAAAGGCCAGTTCGAGGGACTGCGCGAGGACGTGCTTCGCAACCCAGATCGCGCTCCCGACGTTGGCGAGCCGAGATTACAC
Source organism: uncultured Gammaproteobacteria bacterium (assembly GCA_963787695.1). GTDB lineage: Bacteria > Pseudomonadota > Gammaproteobacteria > Steroidobacterales > Steroidobacteraceae > Bog-1198. The sequence goes on along the minus strand of CAWBDX010000001.1, from coordinate 577,086 downwards.
CCGACGGCAGGCGCAACGGCGGTAGGAGCCAGAAAGTTTCTGATTGCATACAACATCAACCTGAACACGCCGGATATCGAAATTGCCAAACGCATCGGTAAAAATATCCGCTTCTCGAATGGCGGGTTGCGCCACGTGAAGGCAATGGGCGTGGACCTCCGCGCGCGAAACCTGGCGCAAGTGTCGATCAACATGACGGATTTCGAGCAGACGCCGCTTCATCGCGTGTTCGAAATGGTGAAGCGCGAGGCAGAGCGTTACGGCGTCTCGATCGTCGGGAGCGAAATTGTCGGCCTGATACCCAAGCGCGCAATCGAATTGACGGCGGACTTTTATCTGCAGCTCGAGAACTTTTCGCCCGCGCAGGTGTTAGAGAATCGTCTGGAAGCCTCGCTTGGCGGACCGGCTTCGGAAGGGCCGGGTCGCCTTGCGGCGATGGCCCAGCCGTTTCTTGATGCGGTAGCGCAGCCAACTGCGGCGCCAGGCGGTGGCTCTGTATCAGCGCTTGCGGGTGCGCTGGGTGCTAGTTTGGGCCAGATGGTCGCGGGGCTTTCGCGCAAGAAAAAGTCTCAGGCCGCATTCGTTGAGCAGCTCAGCGAGGCCGTATCAGAATTTCACGCGGCGGGGCAGGAGTTGGCGAAAGCGATTGATCGCGACGCGTCTTCTTTTGAGTCCGTAATGGCTGCCTACAGGCTGCCGCAGGGTACACCCGAAGAACAGCGCAAACGTGACGATGCCATACAGCGCGCATTGCAGGGTGCAGCTGAGGTTCCGCTGGAAGTCGCGCGCAAGGCTGTTGACGTCTTCGAACGACTAGGGCAACTGGAACCGATGTCCAGCGCGTCTATGTTGTCAGACTTGCGAGTGGGGCGTTTGATGGCTGCCTCCGCGGTTCGAGGCGCTCTCGAAAACGTGGCCATCAACCTTGAGTCCATCACGGACACCAATTTCGCGGAGCGTTTGCAGTCCGAATCGGCAACTCTTCTAGCGCGCGTAACTGAAGGCGTTACTGTTATTGGTCGATAGCACTGAATGGGTAAGAAAACTGAGGATAAAAAAGTGAGACAGCCTAGCATTCGCTTGACCGCATTTGCATTTCTCGCACTAGCAGCAATATTTGCATCGCTCGCTGCGATTCCGTCTCCCAGCGCAGCGGGTTCGCTGAGCACGGGAGTCATCGGCCTTTTCCCCAAACAGGTTGGGGAGTTCGCCTACGCCGATCTGAAAACAGCCCGGAAGTATCCCTGGTTTCCCAAGTTGCGCGAGCAGCTTCTGCCCAGCAAGTTCCGCCAGTTCGAGCAGTTCCTCACCTCGTCGGGAGTAGATCCGAATTCGCAGGTGGAGGAACTCGCATGGGGCGGACTGCCCGTTTCTAAAGCCGGTGGCGAGGATGTGGTCGGCGTAGCGCTGGGACCGTTTGACCCCTCCTCCACGGAAGCGCAATTCAAAGCCAAGAAGCTGCCGTCCGTCGAATACCATGGTTACCGGCTCTGGGCCTACGGGAGCGGGAGCGGCGAAGGCGACATACTTTTTACGTTTCTTGACAGCAACACCGCAGCCTTCGGCCACCGCTCGGCGCTAGAACAACTGATTGAGGTGCGAATGGGTGGCGCGGCAAGCCTGTTGACGAACGACCAGCTATTTCCGCTCATCAACGAAGTGAACGGAAGCGGGCTCATCTGGGGTGTGCTGGACAAGAACTACACACACCTGGCGATGCAGCAGTTGTTTCCTGAGACCAGCCAGTTCGCCCAAGCGGCAGCCATCGTTGACCGGCTGAAGGCCATGACCATCAGCGTGGACGCGGACAGCGGCGTGAACGCGAAGTTTCAAGCGGTCTGCAACTCGACCGATGACGCCAATCTACTAGGCGCGGCTTTCCAGGCAGGCTTGATGTACAAGCGCTATCAAGAGGCCCAGGCCAATCCAGACTTCGCTAAAGTGCTCGACGGGGTGAGTGTGGTACCGGCCGGGGACCGCCTGAAAGTGGAAGCTCCGGTGAGCGAAGCGCAGCTTGGATCGCTGATTAACACAAGGATCTTTGCCGTTCCGATGTAGATCGCGCGGAGCGAAATTCGTTCGTGAGCCCGACTGCAGACTAGACGTTAGCCCTGCGCTGATCGCGATACTTGATAAGCGTCATTCGCGAGCGGCCTTCGTGAGTGTCGTACTGCACGCGGTCAACCCTTGTATCCTGCAGCGAAGCGCTTATTTTTCCGCCGGCGTGATCTTTCGAGCCACCCACAAATGTGTCAAGCCCGGCCGTTGGCTTCGATTCGCCTGAATGCTCGATCGTCACCTGCACTCGATCTGGAAAATCTTCGACAATCATCCGCAGGTCGCGATCTCCCGTGCTGTCGTTTCCGAGTAGAGGAAATGTATCGCGAACGGCTTCGACCGCGGCTTCAGCGAATCCCTGTTGAGCTTCCCGCGGAAGACCCGCGCGATGCGCGGAGTGGGACACAATCGCTCCTACGGCGGAGAGCAGCCGAGGGTCGTTGTGCACCTTAAGCTCAGTTCGTGCCGGGTCAGTGGTCACTGTCACTGGTCTCCACAACGCGGACATCGCATGCCTCGCGGCAATCCGGACAATAATACAACCCATCCACGCAAAGTCGAATGTTGTATTGCGATTGGCAGAAACAACAGAACTTTTCGCAGGTGCACTGCGTCTCCGGCTTGTCACATTGTGAGCAGAGGACCGTCACAGAATTCCAATCTCCAGCGGCTAGATGCTTTGGACAGTTAATACTAGGCTAGTCGCCAATGGGCGACAAGCGGGTTCGCTCGCGCGATTGCCGAGAACGAGACGGGCACGCCGGATTTTCGTTGCGAGCCGACATGTAGAGATAGAGGCGCTTTCTTGACACTTCGAAACACGCATGCTACGGTGATTTTCTTGTCTCTACGATGAGAAATCCCCAGTGACAACGCCGGCCACCGCGGAATTGCGCAAAACAGCCCTGAATTCGCTTCATCATCGCCTGGGCGCGAAGATGGTTAATTTTGGCGGATGGGAAATGCCGCTCGAATATTCCGGAATTCTGTCCGAACACGACGCAGTAAGGACTCGAGCTGGATTGTTCGACGTGAGCCATATGGGCGAAATCGAAATCCGGGGCAAGCAGGCGCTTGATCTCGTCCAGCACGTGAGTTGTAACGATGCGGCAAAGCTGATCATTGGGCAGGCGCACTACTCGGGCTTGATGACCGAGCGCGGCACTTTCGTGGATGACTTGCTCGTCCATATGATCTCGGATACGCACTATTTGCTGTGCGTCAACGCGGGCAATCAGGACCACGATTTCGAACACATCCAAACGAATAACAAATTCGATGGGAAGGTCGAGAACGCCGGGCCGCGATATTCACAGCTGGCAATTCAGGGCCCCCGAGCGACGGAAATCCTTCAGCGCCTCACGTCCATTTCGCTCGATTCGATTCGCTACTACCATTTTGCTTTTGGCGAGGTTGGCGGGGTTCATTGCCTGATCGCCCGCACGGGTTATACGGGTGAGGACGGATTCGAGATCTACTTCGCTCCCGAGCATTCAGAAAAGCTTTGGGATGACCTGATGGAATCGGGCAAGTCGGCGGGCATATTGCCTTGCGGACTTGGGGCGCGCAATACGCTGCGCCTTGAAGCTGGGATGTGCCTTTATGGGCATGAGATTGATGAAACGACGACGCCACTCGAAGCCGGTCTTGGATGGATCTGCAAGCTCGATAAGGGGCCATTTCTCGGCAGCAATCTGCTGAGCGAGCAAAAGCGGTGCGGAATTGACCGGCGGCTTGTCGGGTTTGAAATGCTCGACAAACGAATCGGCCGTGATGGTTATCCTGTGGTGATTGACGGACGCGACGCGGGACACGTAACGAGCGGGGGCCCGGCGCCGTTTCTCAAGAAGAATATAGGCATGGCTTATGTTCCCTCTACGACAGGCGCAGCCGGAACGAACGTTGAAATCAGCATCCGTGGGCAGGCGGTGCCGGCGCGAATCGTTGCGCTGCCTTTTTATAAGCGACCTCACTGAACGGACAGCATCGAATCTCGCAGCGACCAGGGGGCGGCATGTACCCGAAAGATTACCGCTACACGAAAGAGCATGAGTGGATCAAGGCAGACGGCACGACCGGCACAATCGGAATCACCGATTACGCTCAGCATGAGCTTGGGGATGTGGTGTTTGTCGAACTGCCGAAGGTGGGAACTCAACTGAAGGCGGGACAATCGCTCGGCACCGTGGAATCCGTGAAGGCTGTGAGCGAGATTTTCACGCCGGTTAGCGGCGAAGTTACGGAGACGAACCCTGCGCTTGTTGATGCGCCCGAGAAAATCAATTCCGATCCGCACGGATCGGCGTGGCTGATTAAGATTCGACTTGCCGATCCTAAAGAGTCAGCGTCGTTGATGGATGCCGCAGCGTACGAAGCGTATATCGCCGAGAAAGCGAAGGAACACTAGGCTCTGATGCGTTATCTTCCCAAAAGCCCGTCCGAGCGCAAGGAAATGCTTGCGGCGATCGGCGTTCAAAGCTGTCGACGAACTTTTCAAATCCATACCGGAAAAGTTCCGGCTGCGCAGTCCCCTTCCTTTGCCCGGGCCGCTTTCTGAGGCGGAGATCGTCCAGTATTTTCAAGCGCGCGCAGGTGAGAACGGGAGAGGCTTCACTTCATTCCTGGGAGCAGGTGTCTACCCTCATTTGCGCTCGGTGGTTACTGACGCGCTCGTGCAGCGCGGCGAGTTCCTCACTTCGTACACCCCTTATCAGGCGGAATTTGCCCAGGGCACGCTTACTGCGATTTTCGAGTTTCAGACGCTGATGGCCAGCTTACCGGCCAGGAAGTGGCGAATGCTTCGATGTATGACGGCTCGACGGCGCTCACCGAAGCTGCGCTGATGGCCGAGAGGCTCACCGGCAGGAATAGGGTGCTCGTGGCGCGCAGCGTGCATCCGGAGTATCGGCAGGTTCTGGCAACGTACGCGCGTAATCTGGGGCTTGAAATCGAAGAGATTGCCATACACGCAGTCCGGGCAAATCGATCGCGGTGCGTTGACTCCCGAAAAACTCGCTGAGCGTCGCAGCGGTGATTGTTCAGACGCCGAATTTCTTCGGCGTGCTCGAAGAGATTCCGGCTCTCGCAACTGCGGCACATGCGGGCGGCGCTTTGCTGGTGGCGACGATTACGGAACCTGTCTCGCTCGGAATCGTACGCCCGCCTGTCGAGGCGGATATCGTCGCGATGGAAGGGCAGGCCTTTGGTGTTTCGCCCAGTTATGGCGGCCCTTACGTCGGAGTAATTGCAACGCGCGAAAAATTCGTTCGGCAAATGCCGGGGCGGCTTGCTGGACAAACAACGGATGCGGCTGGGCGGCGCGGCTTTGTGCTGACCCTGGCAACGCGCGAGCAACATATTCGCCGCGAGAAAGCCACCTCCAACATCTGCACGAACGAAGCGCTCTACGCGCTTGTCGCAACTATCCATCTTTGCCTGATAGGCAAAGAGGGATTGCGAGAGGTGGCGTCGCAAAATCTGGCCAAAGCGCGCTTCGCACAAGCCGAGCTCGAGAAAATTCCTGGCGTGCGGCGCGTCTTCTCTGGGCCCACATTTAATGAGTTCACGCTGGAATTCCCGCGCTCGGTAAAAATGATTAATTCGGCCCTGTTGCGCGAGAAAATCATCGGGCCATTTGCGCTCGGCACGCATTATCCCGGAATTGACCAAGCGCGCGCTGGTCTGCGTCACCGAAACGATGCCGCGAGCGGAAATCGAACGTTTCGCCGGTGCGCTGAAGAAAATTCTCGAGACCCCGGTATAAGGAGTTTTCAGACTTGAGTTCGAAAGTTGTAGATACGGAAACGGTCGCCGCCTCGATCAAGAAGGTGCGTCCGCACCCAAACCAAAACGAGGGGCTGATATTCGAGAAGTCCGCTCCGGGCAAGCGGGGCATGGAGATTCCGCCGCTCGATGTTCCGGCAGTTGATCCTGTCGCTGCGCTTGGCCCCGAATTCACGCGCGACTCGATCGAAGGTTTTCCTGAAGTCAGCGAGATCGAAGTGATCCGGCATTTCACGCGGCTTTCCACCTGGAATTATGCGATTGACCTCGGAATGTATCCGCTCGGCTCCTGCACCATGAAGTACAACCCGCGCGTCAACGAATTCGTTGCGCGGCTCGATGGACTCGCGAGCGAACATCCCCAGCAGCCTGCTGAAGTGTCGCAAGGCTGCTTGCGCATTCTTTGGGATCTGCAGAATTGTCTGCTGGCTATCACCGGGATGGATGCCGCGACGCTGCAGCCGGCCGCGGGAGCGCAGGGCGAGCTCGCTGGCCTGCTGATGATTCGCGCTTACCTCGCAGAGCAAAGGCAATCCGCGCAAGAAAGTCCTGATACCCGACTCCGCGCACGGAACGAACCCGGCATCCGTCGTGATTGCGGGTTACGAAGTGCAGAACATCCGTTCCAACGCGCGCGGCCAGATCGACACCGACCATCTTCGCGAATTCGTCACCGAAGACGTCGCCGCGCTGATGCTGACCAATCCGAGTACTCTCGGCGTATTTGAAGAGCGCATCGCGGAAATTGCCGAGATCCTGCACGAAAGAGGCGCGCTGCTTTACATGGACGGCGCCAACATGAACGCGCTTGCAGGCGTCACGCGACCCGGGGATTTCGGCGTGGACGTGATGCACTTGAACCTGCACAAGACTTTTTCGACGCCGCACGGCGGCGGAGGCCCGGGTTCGGGCCCGGTGATGGTCAAGAAAATCCTCGAGCCGTTTCTGCCGGTGCCCGTCGTCGTGAAAAAGGAAAATGGGCAGTTCGCGCTCGATCACAATCGTCCGCAATCGATTGGACGCGTGCGCGCCTACTGCGGAAATTTCGGCGTGCTGCTTCGTGCGCTCGCCTATACGCTGGCTTACGGCCCCGGCATTCGCCAAGCCACCGAAGACGCCGTTGCTGAATGCGAACTATATTCGCAAGAATCTCGAAGACTATTTCGATTTGCCTTACAATTTGCCTTCGATGCACGAAGTGGTTTTCAGCGACGCGCGACAGAAGAAGCACGGCGTCAACACGATGGATATCGCCAAACGCCTGATCGACTACGGCTTTCATCCTTACACCACGGCGTTTCCGCTGATCGTTCCCGGCGCCATGATGATCGAGCCGACCGAATCCGAATCGAAAGAAGAATGCGATTTGTTTATCGACGCGATGCGCTCGATTGCCGCTGAAGCCGAGAAAGATCCCGAATCTGTAAAAACAGCGCCGCATTCCACGCGCGTCGGCCGGCTCGACGAAGTCGCGGCAGCCCGCAAGCCGATTCTTCGCTGGAAGCCATGAAAGACACGTCCCCTACACACGAAGAGATCCTAACCATGACACCGGAACAAGCGGCCTTTCTGCTGAACATCCAACTTCCGATCATCCGAAAGGAATCGGAAATTACGTCGCGCGTCATTAAAGCCGTTCCCATCACCAAGGAATCCTACCGCCCCGCCCCTCACAGCCGCAGCGCCCTTGAGTTGGTCTGGCACATTGCCAGCTGCGACATCTGGTTCCTGGAGGGTTTTCTCGCAGGCAAATTTGAAATGGAAGACGACAGCATGCCCGCAGATTTCTCTAATTCTGCCGACATCGCCGCATGGTATGACGATGAGTTCGGCCCCAAGCTCGATCAAGTCGCCACGCTCCCTGCCGATTTCTGGGCCACTCCCATGCCGTTCTTCGGAATCTACAATCACCCCGCGGTTTTATATTGGCACTTCATGATGCTGCATACGGCGCACCATCGCGGGCAGCTTTGCACTTATCTCCGCCCGATGGGAGGCAAGGTGCCCAGCATCTACGGTGGCAGCTTCGATGAACCGATGGAGCCACCGAAGTAGGACTAAACAAGGCACTCATCGCTTTAGCTCTCGAATCTAAACCATACATACAAACAGAAACGCGGCATACCCTGTAAGAGGGCATGCCGCGGGATTGTTTCCGGTTCGTCGCAGCTCGCGCTACGACTTGCTCTTTTCGTTCTTAGCCTTCTCTACCGGAATCGTTCGGTTGTTCGAGGACGCCAGCTTTTTTGCAGCCCCAACGTCCGCCGTCGCAGTTGCTGCGGGGAACATTGGAACTGGGCGGCCGTCGGAATGGCGGCAGCAGCCTCGGCCATCGTCTCCGGAACCGGAGAAGCCACCGGCACAAGCGCGCCTTCCGCTTCCTTTGAAAACGTCAGCGCTTGCTCGGCCGCCGTCCCAGTCGATCGAAATCACGTCGCCCAGGCGTCACCTGCTCGGTCGCCAGCAAGCTCGCCAGCGGATACACCAGGTGGCGCTCGATGGCGCGCTTCAGGTGGCGCGCGCCGTATTTCAGGTCCGTCCCTTCGCGCAGCAGAAAATCTCGCGCGCGGCTGCGTCACGCGGAACAGGAACCGCCCCTTGGCCGTCTCGAGCACGCGCTGCTGCACCATGCCCAGCTCGATTTCGAGAATCTGCTCGAGCTGCTCCGAACGCAGCGGATGGAACACCACCGATCTTGTCGATCCGGTTCATGAACTCCGGCGCGAATTTCCGCTTCGCCGCTTCCGTCGCCGTCTTCTCGACCTTCTCGTCCAGCCGCGGCTTCGATTCCGCCGGCACCGTCGGCGCAAATCCCATTCCGCCGGTCATCAGTTCGGTGATTTCGCCGCCGCCCAGGTTCGACGTCATGAAAATCATCGTCTGCGACAAATCCACGCGGCGGTTGTCGCCCAGCGTCAGCGTCGCCTTGTCCAGAATGCCCAGCAGCAATTGCCACAGCGCGTCCGACGCCTTCTCGATTTCGTCGAACAGCAGAAAGCTGATCTTCAGCTTCTCGGTGTGATATTGCGCGAGCGCCTCCTGCGTGATCAGCGGATGCGTCTCGCGGTGCCCCAAATATCCCGGAGGCGAGCCGATCAGCTTCGCGATTTCGTGCGAGTGCTGGAACTCGGCGCAGTCCACCTTGATCACCGCGCGCGGATCGCCGAACAGCACTTCCGCCGTCGCTTCCACCACGCGCGTCTTGCCCGCGCCCGTCGGCCCGAGGAACAGCAAGTTCCCCACCGGACGTCCCGGCGAGTTCAGGCCGGCGCGAAACACCTGGTACAGATCCACCACGGCCTGCACCGCTTCGTCCTGCCCCACAATCTTCCGGCGCAGCCCTGCTTCAAAATCCCGCGACTCCACGCTGCGCAGGGTCGGGTCGAGTTGTACTGCTTGGGCGCCCATGGTCTTGCTCCCCCTACCGGAACTTTCTTCCGCTCTCGCAGATTGCGCGGTCCCGACCGCTCGAATTGATCCAGCTTCATATCGAGCGTCGAACGCAACAATCGCAATTGCGTGACCAGTTCCCGGCTTGAATTGGCTCGGTCTGCCAGCAGCAACAGCGGCGGCGACAGATCGGCCAGGTCCAGGTTTAGGTTGCGTAATGAGTGCATTAGGTTCTGCACGTACGGCGATCGGATGTCGAACAGCTCGACTCGGCTGTTCACCTGCTCGCGCAAGCGCGACCAATCCAGATCGAGGAACGGATGGTTCCGCGATACCTTGCGGACCACGTCGTCGGTGATGCGCGGCCGCTCGCCGAGCCGCGCCAGGTGAAGTTGCTGCACTTTTCCTTGCCGGCGCACGTTGTGCACCAGGAAGTACGTGTTGCCTTTGCGCCGAACGAAAGCCACAGACTGCTCTCCTTTTCAGGCCGAGTCGTCGCGTAGTGTATGAACCGTCCACTACAGGGTCAATGGTACGATGCTGTAGAGTTGCGAAGGTTGCTTCGAATTGGTTATTACTCTTGAGGAACTGGCTGGAAGAGCCGTCACAGGCGCGAAGTAAGCGTGCTGCAGCAACGCGCTTGAACGCGACGACTTGCGCGAAATCAGCACTGTCCTCATGATGCTTAGACGCCGAAATTTATCGAGAATCAGTTAGCGAGGCATGCCCGAAGCTTCTGCACGTCCTGGCTCAGACGTTTCGACAGCTTCGAAGGACGTGGAGAGCAATCAGATGCCATGTCCTGGGAACCGGTCTATCGGTCTGGTGAAGAAAATCCCGCGCGGCCGCGTGACCACCTACGGCGAGCTCGCGAAAGCGCTTCGGCTGCCCGGCGGGGCGCGCGCCGCCGGCTACGCGATGGCGGCCTGCCCGAGCGGACGAGGCATCCCGTGGCATCGCGTGGTCGGCGCCGGCGGCCGCCTGCTGATTCCCGAGCCGCACGCCAGCCTTCAGCGGAGGCTGCTCGAGACCGAAGGCATCGTCGATCGAAGGCCGCACGATCGACATGAAACGCTACGCATGGTCCTGCCGAAGGCGCGAACAAAAAGACGCGCGCAGCCGCGACAAGCGGCACGCCAGAGCAGCGCGCGAAGACGGCGCTGATTCGCGCTGCACATCGTGATTGTGATATAGAAGTAGCTTCGTCAAATCGAAGGGACTTATTGAGTGGGCGAACCCGATCATCCAGGTCGAAAATCTTTACAAAAATTACGGCGCCGTGGAGGCGTCTGCGCGGCGTGAGCTTTCGCGGTCGAAGAAGGCGAAGTATTCGGCCTGCTCGGGCCCAACGGCGCCGGCAAGACGTCGCACCGTCGAAATTCTCGAAGGCATGCGCACGCCCGACCGCGGCATGGCGCGCGTTTGCGGCCTCGATCCCGAAAAAAGCCGGCGAGGAATTCAAAGAGAAGATCGGCGCCGTTCTGCAGTCCACTTCCCTGCCGGACAAGCTGCGCGTGAAGGAAGCGATCGAGCTTTTCGCGCACTTCTATCGCCGCCATGCGAACACCGACGACCTGCTGAAGCGCTTCCAGCTTGAAGAAAAACGCAACGCCTTCTACAGCCAGCTTTCGGGCGGACAAAAGCAGCGGCTGGCGCTGGCCATGGCGCTCGTGAACGATCCGCAGGTCGTTTTTCTCGACGAGCCGACCGCCGGCCTTGACCCGCAGGTGCGCCGCGAAATCTACGACATCATCGAGGAGCTGAAGCGCGGCAAAAAAACCGTCCTGCTTACCACGCACTATATCGAAGAAGCCGAGCGCCTCTGCGACCGCGTGGCCATCGTCGACCAGGGCCGCGTGATCGCCATGGGCACGCCGCGCGAATTGAAACATGCCTCCGCCGGAACCACGCGCATCGAGGTCCGCCTCGCGCGGCCGCTCACAGATGGCACGCTCGGCCGGCTCGAAGGCGTCGCCGATTGCCGCGAATTCGATGGCACCTATGTGCTGCACTCGGCGCGGCCGCCGCAGACGATCGTCGCGCTTGTAAAGCAACTCGAAGCCGAGAACAACGAACTTCAAAGCCTGGAAATGTTTTCGCCGTCCCTCGAAGACGTTTTTATCGAACTGACCGGCCGCCGGCTGCGGGATTGAGACTGCGAGAATAATGGGAGCGAATCCGCTTGAGCAAACACCTGGACACTGACGAAAGTGCGCATGCGGCTCGCCATGCGCAACCGCGCCTTCTTTTTCTTCAGCCTGGTCATGCCGCTGTTTTCTTTTCTTTTTCGCGCTGGTTCTCGGCAAAGGTCAGGCGGGCTGGGTCGCTTACATTCTCGGCGCGGTGCTCACGCTCACGGTGATGGGCAGCTTCTGGGGACTGAGCGTGCAGCTCGTGACCTTTCGCGAGCAAGGCATTCTGCGCCGGTTCCGGCTGGCGCCGATCGGCGCCGGCCCGCTGCTGGCATCGAGCATTCTTTCGAATTATCCTGATGACGTGCCGACCGTCGTGATCGAAATTCTGGTTTGCCGCTTTGCCTTTCATATGCATTCCTGGGGAAACCTCTGGGCTGTTTTTCTGCTGGTCTCGCTTGGTTCAGCGGCCTTTTCCGCCTTCGGACTGATCGTCGCCAGCGTGACGAACACCATGCAGGAAACCCAGATGATCAATCAGCTCATCTGGACGGGGTTTCTGTTTCTCTCCGGCGCCACGGTCCCGCTCGCCGTTTTTCCGCGCTGGATTCAGCGAGTGTCGCTTTTTCTGCCGGCCACGTACCTTGCCACGGGCCTCGAAGCTGCCACCACAAATCTGTCAACTGCGCGGTGAAATTCTCACCGACGTGGTCGCGCTTGCCATCGGTGTGCTCGTGGCGTTTGAGATTTCGCGGCAGCTTTTTCGCTGGGAGCCCGAGGCCAAAGTTCGCCCCGCGCCAAACTCTGGGTCCTGGCGGCGATGGTTCCCTTCTTGGTGTTCGGTATTTATGAAAATGCGGCCGGCACGCGCCTCGAACGTATTCGCGAGACTACCGGACTTGCAGAAGTTCGAATCTCATCAGAGCGCTCCAACAGACAATTGAGCGAAGGGTTCTGTATGTGACGGAATCTTAAGTCGTAGACCCTATCGCCCACATCCAATCTGCGCGGAGGAAGATGTTAGCTGAGGGCACGCAGAACCCTGAATTCGTACGAAGCTCTCGACTTTGTCTCTAAGGGATAGGTAAAAGTCATCGCGGAAACTACAGCTCGACGAAGCTCCGAATCTTATCGCGTGCGTCGAGGGCAAAGCCCGCTTCCGAGCTGGTCTCACGATGTAAATCGCGCGTGCGCGCAAAACGGAGACCTTGAATGAAGGCAATTCGCGTGAAGGAATTTGGCGGCCCGGAGAAGTTGCTGCTCGAAGAGGTCCCGGATCCGAAGCCCGGGCCTGGCCAAGTCGTCGTAAAGATTGACGCGGCAGGCGTCAATCCTGTGGATGTCTACATGCGCGCGGGCACCTATGCGCGTAAACCGCCGCTTCCCTACACGCCAGGAACCGATGGCGCAGGAACGATTCTCTCCGTCGGCGAGGGCGTCGACAGCGTGGCGCCCGGAGCGCGGGTGTACACGGCGGGCAGTCTCAGCGGCACCTATGCGGAGCAAGCTCTCTGCGAAGCCTGGGCAGTGTTTCCGCTTCCCGCCAATGCTTGGTTCTCGCAAGGCGCTTCGATGCATGTTCCCTACGCAACTGCCTATCGCGCGCTATTTCAGAAGGCCAAGGCCCTTCCCGCAGAAACTGTGCTGATTCAAGGCGCGAGCGGCGGTGTCGGAATCGCAGCCGTGCAACTGGCGCGCGCTGCCGGACTCCACGTCGTTGGCACGGCCAGCACCGAACGCGGCCGGAAGCTCGTGGCCGATGAAGGCGCACATGAGGTGCTCGACCACAGCGCGCCCGACCATTTCGAAAAGGCTCTCGCGCTTACCAAAGGGCGCGGCTACGACGTGATTATCGAAATGCTCGCCAACGTCAATCTCGCCAAGGATCTTCCAGATTCTCGCGATGGGTGGCCGCGTGAGCGTCGTCGGAAATCGAGGCAGTATCGAAATCAATCCGCGCGACGCGATGGGCCGCGACGCCTCAATCGTCTGCATGTCGCTCTGGAACGCTTCCCAGAAGGATCTCATCAGCATCCACTCAGCACTCGTCGCCGGCCTCGAAAATAAAACGCTCCGCCCCGTGATTCGCCATGAGATTCCGCTGTCCGAAGCGCCCCGCGCGCACGAAATCATCATGGAGCCCGGCGCGTATGGCAAAATTGTCTTGGTTCCCTGACGCGGAGAGCTTCGTCCGAGCGTCGCGTCGGCTTATGATTTCTGGCAGTTAGATATCCAGCTTCTACTTCTAAAGGAGGCTCAATGGAACGCACAGCATCGGCCGTATGGAACGGTTCGCTGAAGGAAGGCAAAGGCACGATCTCCACGCAGAGTGGTCGTTCTTTCCGACGCGCCCTACTCGTTCGTCACGCGCTTTGAAAACGGCAAAGGGCACCAATCCCGAAGAACTCATCGCTGCCGCGCATGCCGGATGCTTCACGATGGCGCTATCCGCCCAACTCGGCACCATGAATTTCACGCCCCAAACCCTGCGCACTTCCGCCAAGCTCACGCTCGAGAAACTCGATGCCGGCTGGACAATTTCGAAAATTCATCTCGATGTTTCGGCTCGCGTCCCGGGCATCTCGGCAAGCGCATTCGAATCGGCGGCCGCTAGCGCAAAAGCAAATTGCCCGGTATCGCGGCTCCTGAAAGCCGAAATCACGATGGACGCGCATCTGGAGCAAGCTGCTTGATCCTTCCGGCCATCGTCGGCTTTCTCATCGTCACCGTCGTCCTTTGGGACGCGTTCGAAACCATCATTCTGCCCCGGCGCGTTGCCCGATGGTTCCGCCTGACGCGAATGTTTTATTTGTCCACGTGGATTCCCTGGAAGGGTCTCGCTCGAAAGATTCATTCCCCGAGAATTCGCGAGTCTTTTATCAGCTACTTTGGCCCGCTTTCGCTCTTGTGCCTGTTCGTGGTCTGGGCCGCGGCGCTGATTTTTGGGTTTGCTTTCATGTACTACGGCGCGGCCGCTCACACCGACACCACCCAGCCCAGCTTCAGCACCCTCCTTTACATGAGCGGAACAACCTTCTTTACCCTTGGCTTGGGAGACGTAGTCCCCCACACTGCCGGTGAACGCAGACTTGCTGTATTCGAAGGCGGACTCGGATTCGGCTTTCTCGCGCTGGTTATCAGCTATCTGCCGGTGATCTATCAGGCGTTTTCGCGCCGCGAAGTTAATATCGTCCTGCTCGATGCTCGTGCCGGCTCGCCGCCCACGGCGGCGGAGCTTCTTCGCCGACACACCGGGCCGGGCGGCCTCGACGCCCTCCAGCGCCTCCTTCGCGATTGGGAACGGTGGTCCGCAGAACTGCTCGAGAGCCACATTTCGTATCCGGTGGTCAGCTACTTTCGGTCGCAACACAGCAACGAATCCTGGCTCGGCGCCCTTACAGCGATCCTGGATACGAGCGCATTTCTGATCGCCAGCTTGGACAATGCATGCTCGCGGCAGGCGCGCTTGACCTTTGCGATGTGCCGCCACACGGTTGTCGACCTGGCGCAGGTCTTCTATGCCACTCCGCGCGAAACGATCACCGATCGGCTTCCGACTTCGGAACTGAAGCGCCTGCGCTCCTCGCTCACGGAATCGGGCTATAGCCTTCTGGAGGGTGCGGAAGCCGATGAAAAGCTGATCAAACTTCGCGGCATGTACGAGCCTTACATCAACGCATTGGCTTCGTACTTGTATGTCGATCTGCCCCCTTGGATTCTGGCCAAAGAGGCCGCTGACAATTGGAAGACCAGCGCCTGGGGCCGCATAAGCGGTTTTGCAGCAACCCCCAAAGAGGAAGTCACCGTGGATGATCACCTCTAGATTTTCACCTCCGTGCTCGGTGCAGCGCATTCCCAAATTGAGCAGTCAGAAGGAAAAGCCTATGTCAAAGCGTTTGGAAGCAATCGAACGAATGGCTCGTGGCGAAGTGCCGCAAGCGCCGGTCGCGCGTCTGATCGGGTTTGAACTTACTTCGATCCGCCAAGGCGAATCCGTTATCGAGCTCGAAGCCAGCGACATGCACGCGAACCCGATGGGCACGCTTCACGGCGGAATTCTGTGCGATATCGCAGATGCCGCTATGGGTATCGCCTTTGCGTCGACCCTCGAGGAGGGCGAATCGTTTACAACCCTCGAACTGAAAATCAACTTCCTCCGGCCGGTATGGAAAGAAAGACTTCGCGCCGCGGGCAAGGTGGTAAAGCGCGGGAAGTCCGTCGGCATGGTCGAATGCGACGTAACGAACTCGCAAGGCGCTCTCGTGGCGCGTTCCTCCTCAACCTGCATGGTACTCCGGGGCGAACAAGCCGCGGGCCGCTAGTTCGGACTGTCCGAATTCGAGTAACGCGATTCGAGAAAACCGCGCACCCCGCTGATTTCCTCTTCCTCAGTGCGCCCTCGCGCTAAGCCAATTTGGCCGCTAACAAACGCCCCAACCCACTCGTCATATTGCTTATCGCGCTATCACTCTGTTCGCAGCCAGGCGCGTTCACTTATCCCGGAGAGGAGGCGCCATGAATCCATTCCTGCAGGATCTCCGCTATGCCGCCCGGATGCTTGCCAAAACTCCTGGCTTCACCGCTGTCGCGATTCTCACCTTGGCGCTCGGGATCGGCGCGAATGTAGCCGCATTCAGCGTGGTGCGAGCCGTCCTGCTTCGGCCGCTTCCCTATCGTCAGCCCGGGCAGCTCGTCCGCGTGTTTGACGACCTGCGCGCGTCCAACGTGCGCGATGTGGGAATGTCCCAACCCGAGCTCGAGGATCTTCAAAATCGCTCCGGGGTCTTTGAAGACATTTCCGCCGTTTGGCCGATAAGCGCGAATTTAACGGGAGGCGATCGGCCCGAGCGCGTTGAAGTGGTCGCCACAAGCACTAACTACTTCACGCTGCTTGGCGCTAATGCTCAACTGGGCCGCATTTACACGAAGCAAGAAACCGTACCGGGCTTCATCGAAGCGGCGGTCATCAGCGACGGGTTCTGGCGCCGCGAATTTGGCGCAGACCCTCACGCGATCGGAAAGAAAATTCGGCTCGACGGCGATCTCTACACCATCGTAGGAGTGATGCCTCCCGATTTCCGCCATCCAGGCCGCACGCTCCAGACCGACGTCGATCTCTGGATCGCTGCCGGATATGCCGCGGACCCATTCCCGAACCCGCCGCAGCGAGCGATCCGTATGATGCCCGGCGCAATTGCCCGCTTGAAACCGGGCCTTTCCGCTTCTGAAGCACAAGCCAAGCTGGACACTTTCGCAGCCAATCTGAGCCGCGAATATCCAACCGACTACCCCGCCGCCGCTTCGTGGGGAACTCGCCTTGTCTCGGTTCAGGATGATCTCGTTGGCGGCGTTCGCACCGAATTGTTTGTGCTTTTCGGCGCGGTCGGCTGCGTCCTTCTAATCGCCTGCGTCAATATCGCGAACTTGCTGCTGGCACGAGGAGCTGGACGCCAGCGCGAAGTTGCAATCCGCCTGGCGCTCGGCGCGAGTCGCGGCCGGCTCATCAGTCAGCTGCTGACCGAAAGCGTACTGCTGGCTGCGATCTCCGGCGTTATTGCGCTTATCACGGTCGTCGTGCTGAAAAATTCGCTGCTGCGGTTCGCTCCGGCCGATCTTCCTCGGCTCAACGAAGTCTCGATCAATATCGGCGTGCTCGCTTTCGCGTTCTTTGTCTCGATCCTCACCGGCGTAATTTTTGGCCTCGTCCCGGCGCTGCAGGCCGCAAGTCCCAATCAAATCGTCAGTCTGCGAGAAGGCAGCCGAGGCTCGGGCTCATCAAAAAACACACCCGAATCTCGCGTGTTCTTGTCACCTCCGAAATTGCGTTGTCTTTGATACTTCTGATCGGGGCCGGTCTGCTCCTGCGCAGCTTTTGGCAATTGCTGCAAGTGAAGCCGGGATTCAATCCGAGCTCGGTCGTTACGGCGCAGATTTGGATGGCGGTACCGAACGATCCAAAAGCTGATCCCTACCGTCCGCCGGAGAAGCGGAGCGCTTTCTATCGCGAGCTCTTGCGCCGCGTTTCAGGGATGCCGGGCGTGCAGCAAGCCGCGATCGGGAGTGGTGGCAGCCTTCCCATGACCCGCGCCCGCAACAGCTTCCCCTTTACGATTCAGGGCCGGCCTGCCGATGCGGAAAGAGTCCCCGTCGCCGAATTCGCAGCCGTCACTCCTGAGTATTTCCGCACGCTCGAAATCGCACAGGTTTCCGGCCGCAATTTTTCGGATTCCGACGACGTGAATTCTCAAAAAGTCGCCCTCATCGACGACACGCTCGCGCACCGCTACTGGCCCGGCGAAGATCCCATCGGAAAGCAAATCAAAGCGGGAGCCCTTAATTCCACCGCCGCCATGGACAACCATCGTCGGCGTCGTCTCCTCCATCAAGTCTGATGGCTTCGACGCGCCAGCCATGCCTCATGTTTATTTTCCGCTGCTTCAGAATCCTGGCGTGACGGCCGCCATCTACCTTCGCACCGCGCACTGATCCGGGCACATTGGGCGACGCGATTCGTGGCGAGGTTCAGTCCGTCGATCCGGGAATTCCCGTTTTCGCAGTTCGCACGCTGAACGAAGTGGTGGCCAAATCTCTCGCGGATCGCCGCTTCGCGCTGACCATCCTCGCCGTCTTCGCGGGTGTCGCGCTGCTGCTGGCTTCCATCGGCATCTATGGCGTGATGGCCTACACGTTCAGCCAGCGAACCCATGAAATTGGCGTTCGCGTCGCGCTGGGAGCTCAGCGCAGCGACATTCTTCGCATGGCGCTCGGAGAAGGCATGCTGCTCGTCGCTATTGGCCTCGGAGTCGGCCTCATCGGCGCGGCAATCGTCACGCGATTCCTTCGCTCGATGCTGTTTTCGGTGACGGCGACCGATCCGCTCACATTCGCTTCGATCGCCTTGCTACTGGCAGCCGTCGCTCTGTTCGCTTGTTTCATTCCTGCACAACGCGCTACGCAGGTCGATCCTCTCGTCGCGCTACGCGAGGATTGATTCCAAACGAAGGATTTTCTCGCGCGAGAAATCGGCCCGGCCAATATGGATTCCGCGCCGAGCTAGTTCTACTACCTCCTTCCCATTGACGTCCCAACTACGCTCCTGTACTTTCGATTCGCGGGCGCACAACAGCGCGAAAATCGCGCCGCGGAGACACTCAATGAGCTTTCCGAAGACCGGTCAGATCTGGCACAACGGCAAAATGATCGAATGGGACGATGCGAAGATTCACGTTCTGTCTCACGTCATCACGTATGGTTCCACCGTCTTCGAAGGGATTCGCTGCTATAACACCGAGCAAGGCCCGGCTATCTTCCGTCTTCGCGAACACATGCAGCGCCTTCTGAATTCCGCCCGCATCTACCGCATGGATATTCCGTTCACAGCCGATGAACTCGCGCAGGCGAATCTCGATGTGGTTCGCGCCAACAAGATGAATGCCTGCTACATCCGGCCGATGGTGATGCGCGGCTACGGCACCGCGGGCGTGAATCCGGTGGGCTGCCCGATTGAGGTCTACATCGCGTGCTGGGAATGGGCGCAGTATTTGGGAGAAGAAGCGTTGCATGCAGGTGTGGACGTCTGCGTCAGCTCCTGGAATCGTCCCGCTCCGAATACGCTGCCTCAAATGGCGAAAGCCGCTGCAAACTACATGAATTCCCAGCTGATCCGCATTGAAGCGCACGCGAATGGCTATTCGGAAGGCATCGCGCTCGACGTGCACGGTCAAGTGAGCGAAGGCTCCGGCGAAAATATTTTTCTCCTTTTCGGCGGTACACTGATCACCCCCCCGCTCTCGAATGGCGCTCTTCCCGGAATCACTCGCAACACCGTCATGCAGATCTGCCGCGATCTCAACATTCCCGTCGCCGAACAAATCATTCCGCGCGAAATGCTCTACATCGCCGATGAACTTTTCTTCTGCGGGACGGCGGTCGAAGTCACGCCGATTCGCTCAGTCGATCGCGTCACAGTAGGCAACGGCACCCGCGGACCGATCACCAAAAAAATCCAGGACGAATTCTTCGCGCTCACCGGCGGCAAGAAGGCAGATCGCCACGGCTGGCTCACCCCGGTGGGCGTTCCAGCACCGGCGGCGGTTCGCTAGCAAATCGCTCCGAGCGGCGCACGTCACCGCTTCACTCTCAAATTCGAAAAGTATCGGTCCGTCTCGGCGGTCGTAGTAGAATTCGCGCGCGATCGCTCGCCCTTACGCTCACTTTGCCACGATCGTGGAGCATCCGTGTACAGCCTGGGCCAAAAGCTCTTTGTTGAATTCGTCGGCACATTCACGCTGGTTCTTGCCGGTGCGGGCTGCATTTGTGCCGACCAATACCTTCGCGCCAACGGCCAAGCAAACATAGGCCTGCTCGCGATCGCCTTGGCCAACGGACTTGCGATGGGGCGTGATGGTGAGCGCCGTTGGGCACATATCCGGCGGACATTTCAATCCTGCTATCACCGCGGGATTCTGGGTTACGCGCCGGCTCGGCACGATGAAAGCGCTCTTCTATTGGATCGCACAGCTTCTCGGTTCGGTCGCTGCTGCTTTCCTGCTTGTCACAATTATTCCTGAATCCGTCTGGCGGCCGGTGGCTCTCGGCACTCCCGACCTTGTCCCCATCACGGACTTCACCCGGATGCACGCGATGATTCTTGAAGCGGTCCTCACCTTCATTCTTGTCTTCGTCTTCTTTGCCGCCATGGTGGACCCCAGGAGCCTCGCCAACAGGCTCGCTGGCTTCGCCGTCGGGCTCACGGTCACAGCCGGAATGCTGGCCGGTTATCCTTTCACGGGCGCCGCTATGAACCCCGCTCGCGCGTTTGGCCCGGCCCTGGTTGCCCGCCACTGGTCAAATCACGGCGTTTATTGGGTCGGCCCGCTGTTCGGTGGTGTGCTCGCCGCCGTAATCTACGATCGTTTTTTCCTCCGCGATCAGCCTCCCGCCTGAAGAAATCCGCAAATTCCATCGCACCTGTCCAAACGTACAGGTTGTTCGCTTAGAAATTGCCGCACCGCGCATTCTTGCCCGCCCATAAATCCGCGTGCTAGCGTCACATGGAGCAGAAAGCGGGGAGTTTATTCATGGCCATCAACATTGACGATCTCTTACGCCGCGCAGTGGAGAGCCGCGCTTCCGACTTGCATCTCAAGGTCGGCAACCACCCTTACCTTCGCGTCGACGGTATCCTCAGTGGTTTGACCGACGTCCCGCGCATCACCCCGGAAGAAATGCTGTCGATGGCCTTCAGCATGATGACCAACCGGCAGAAGCAGAAATTCAAGGAAACCGCCGAACTCGACATGGCGTATGGCGTCGCCGGCCTCGGCCGCTTCCGCGTCAACGTGTTTCAGCAGCGCGGCAACGTCGGAATGGTTCTGCGCGTGATTCCAACCAAGATTCGCACCATCGAAGAGCTCGAACTTCCGCGCATCCTCACGCAAATTTGCGAAGAGCAGCGCGGCCTGATTCTCACCACCGGCACCACCGGTTCCGGTAAGTCAACGACGCTCGCCGCCATGATCGACCGCATCAATTCGCTCCGCGCCGAGCACATCATCACCATCGAAGACCCGATCGAATATCTGCACCGCGATAAAAAAGGCTTCATCAATCAGCGCGAAGTCGAAGTCGACACTTCTTCGTTCTCCACCGCGCTACGCGCCGCCCTTCGTCAGGATCCCGACGTCGTCCTCGTCGGCGAAATGCGCGACCTCGAAACGATTTCAACTGCGCTGCTCGCCGCAGAAACCGGCCACCTCGTCCTCTCGACCTTGCACACTCTCGATGCGACCGAAACCATTCAGCGCATCATCGCCGTCTTTCCGCCGCCCGAGCAGAAACAGATTCGCTTGCAGCTCGCTTCCACGCTGAAAGCGGTCGTCAGCCAGCGCCTGGTGCGCAAGAGCGACGGCCAGGGCCGAGTCCCCGCCGTCGAAGTGATGGTCTCCACCGGCTACATTCGCGATTGCATCATCAATCCCGACAAGACGCGCATGATTCGCGACGCCATCGCCGCCGGCACCAGCCAGTACGGCATGCAAACATTCGATCAGTCGATCTTCGATCTCTACTCGCGCAACCTCATCACTCTCGAAGAAGCCATCATGCGCGCTTCCAACCCGGACGATTTCCGCCTCCGCGTCCAGGGCGTCCGCTCCTCCGCCGATACTGCTCGCGAGGAAATGGAACGCGCCATGACCGAATTCGAGCGCCTAGGCCATCGCTAGTTTTTTCGTTTTACAGCAACCCCGAGCACTTCAAACCGCGAATCTACGACAAGCTTCGCGATTTGCACAAACGCCCGGGCCGGGTAGTCGCCGTGAAAATATGTCTTATACACTCCGTTGAACGTCGCGTAATCACTCACCGACGTGCAGTACACCTGAACGGAAACCAGATCGTCCATCGTCATGCCTGCTGCTTCGAGTGTCTGCTTCACCCCGTCCATCGCGAATTTCGCGTCTTCCTCGGCGGTAATCCCTGCTTTGCCCGTCTTTGGATCTATTCCGACGTGTCCGCCGACATAAAGCGTTTCGCCAACCAGAACGCCGTCGCTGAAAGGCAGTGCTTTGAATTCGGAAGGCCGCGGAAGCACGATATGCCTCCGGTCCCCATCCGCAGCCATGCAATATGCTGCAAGGAGCACGAAAATCGCGAAGCCAATCGCCTTAGCTTTCATTGTTTTTCCTCCTCCATTCTTACAATCGCGATGCGATTGTTGCCGCATCCAGGATGCTTGCACAACGCCTCGCGAACGCATAGTCTACCGCCAGCATGACTCCCGACTTCCTCGTTCTCGGCGTCATCTGGTATATCGTTTTCTTGTTTTCTACCACGTGCCACGAAGGCGCCCATGCCCTCGCAGCCAAGCTCGGCGGCGACACCACGGCCTTCGAAGGCGGCCAGGTTTCACTCAACCCCATTCCCCACATCCGCCGTTCGCCGGTGGGACTTGTTGTGGTTCCCATCATTTCCTACTTCGTCGCACACTGGATGATCGGTTGGGCCAGCGCTCCCTACGATCCCCAATGGCAGGAGAGGCATCCTCACCGCGCCGCTTGGATGGCGCTCGCCGGACCGGCGGCAAATTTCACGCTTGTGATCCTTTCGGCAATCGCCATTCATGCCGGAATTCTCGCCGGCGTATTCGAACGACCGGCTTCTGCTGGCTTCACTCGCGTGGTGACTGCCACGGTGCCCGGCATCGCCGGTTTTGCAGCCACATTCCTCAGCATCGTTTTCGTTCTCAATCTGCTTCTCGGCACTTTCAATCTTCTTCCCGTGCCGCCGCTGGATGGCAACACGGCCATCACGCTGATCATGCCTGAAGATACCGCCCGCCGGTTCCTCGATTGGTTTCGCACCCAGGGCTTCGGAATGCTCGGGCTCGTTCTCGCCTGGTATCTATTCGACAGGATTTTTAGCGTGGTCTTCCGATTTGCATTGGGCGCCCTGTATCCCGGTTCACATTGGGGCTGATTTGAATCTCGGAGACGCCTCAGGTCTTCGATACCTCGGGATCCCAGCGGACGGGAATAGGTTCAATCCCGCACAGTTCGCGTCTTTGGCACACCTGATCGCCGATTCGCTCGCAACGCGTCTCCTAACCTCTTATCCCTGAACGCCAAAACCCGCTTTGTTTGGCATGTTTCCTGCATTACCCGTGTCTGCACCGCGACTACATAATCATAAGAGGCAAACATGGACTCGGACTTAACATTTGACTGTGAACGGGGAAGATAGCTACCGCGTAGAAGTATCGGGCTGGGATGCCAAAGAGAATTTCTTCGTAGAGAAAACCACTCTCGAATGGAAACCCGACGACAAGAAATCAATGTTGTTGCGCTCCGACATTCGCCCGGGTTGCATCGTGTTTGTCCGGCTGCTCCAGCCGCTGGCAACGGCCGCCAGTTTTCCGATCGCCTACGAGGCTCTGACGAGCGCCGAGAAAGATGCGAATGGCGCCGCGCGAGTCTCGCTCGAGCGTCTGCGTCCTCGCGCAAGCTACAAGGAGACGTTCGCCGAGGGCCTTCTGGCAGTCCGCGTCGCATAACCCAGTCGCACAGCGGAGTTGAATTTGCAGCATGCGGGTTGAATTTGGCGAAACTCTGCACTAACGTAGACCGCTGTCGTTTCCCGTACAGCTTGGGCCGGGGTGTCATGGTGGCCTAATTACTCCTCGCCTCCGTGGCGCCAGAGCCGTTTTGGCACTGTTCGCGTTCCGAAGTCCCGAATTGGAATGCGAAATCGTGAACCGCCGATACGGAACGCATGCTCGGTTTTGTACGGCCACACGCACAGGCGCCTCCTCCCGTGCTCTTCGCAAATCCATTGTGGGCCGATAGTTACCGGCAGCTGAACCGTTTCATTTCGCTCTCCGCCTCTCGATTCCAATTCTCGCAGCCACCGTTGAGCGCTCTGGAACACATCGTGCCTATACCGCTGCATGCTCACAGTCGAAGAAAAACCCATCGTCAGTACGGCTCGAAAAAATCTTCCGGTCTGCGTTCTTGACGACGAAGCCGATCTCGTCGATCTCACCACGGACCGTCTCACAAAGCTCGGCTTCCCCACCGTCGGCACGACTGACCCTCAAGAGGCGCTTCAGAAGATCCGCCTCGGCGGCTGCCGCGCCGTCATCGCAGACTTCAAAATGCCGGCCATGGACGGGCTCGCATTTCTCGAAAAAGTTCTCCAGTACGACCCGGGCATCTACGTCATCCTCGTCACTGGCTACTACTCCGTGGATACTGCCATCGACGCCATCAAACGCGGCGCCTACGATTACCTTGCGAAGCCTCTGGATTTCGCGCGCTTGACGAAAACACTCGACGATCTCGCTGAGCTGTTCACGCAGCGATCTCACGTACGCGATCTCGAGGATCGTCTCCTCGAGAATCTCCAATTCCACGGCATCGTCGGGCGAAGTCCGGCAATGTTTGAAGTTTTTGACCTGGCGAAAAAGGTCGCGCGCCACTACTCGAATGTTCTCATCACCGGCCCCACCGGCTCGGGCAAGGAGCTCATCGCTCGCGCCTTGCACCACATGAGCCCGGTCGGACAGGAGCGTTTCGCCGTCTGCAATTGCTCCGCGCTCGTTGACACGCTTCTCGAAAGCCAGCTCTTCGGTCACGTCCGCGGCGCATTCACTGGCGCGACGGATACTCGCCCCGGCCTCTTCGAATACGCCAACGGCGGTGCTGTGTTTCTCGACGAAGTCGGCGAGACCTCGCTGCAAATGCAGGCGAAGCTCCTGCGCGTCATTCAGAACCGCGAAATTCAGCGCGTCGGCTCGCCGGAAGTGAGGCATGTGGACGTCCGCCTGATTGCCGCCACCAATCGAGACCTTCGCGCCGAAGTCCTTGCCGGCCGCTTCCGCGAAGATCTCTTCTACCGCCTCAGTACGGTCGAGATCCGCGTTCCTGGCCTGCAGCGAAAGAACGGAAGACATTCCGATCCTGATCCAGCACTTCCTCAAAAAATACAGCCAGGCGTATTCCAAGCCGTTCCAGGGCCTCACCCGCCGCGCGCAAATCGCCCTGCTGCAACACGATTGGCCGGGAAATGTCCGCGAGCTCGAAAATGTGATCTCCAGCGCTGCCCTTACCGCCAGTGCCGATTTCATTGATGTTACCGATCTTCCCGCTCATCTCCAGAAACCGCGCCGCTCCGTCGCATCCGCTGCCGAGGAGAACTGGCGGCCGCTTCCTCTCGATGAGGTTCGCGGAGTTCATATCCAGCGCGTCCTTGAAATGTGCAATGGTAATCGTGTTCGCGCCTCGCAGGTTCTCGGCATTGGCCGCACGAGTCTGTACCGCTTCCTGAAGCGCACAACGAAGAAAGCACAGGCCAAGAGCGCTGCGCAGTAGCGCGCGTCGGCGTTCGCGTGGCCGCCGTAAGCCTCTTCGGGCCACACAGTGGTCGTTCGCGCCTGCATGTTGATCGCATTGTAGATTTCGTCTCACGAAGGAGAATTCAAAACATGGCCAACGGAGCGGCACACTTTTCAGAATCAAAGTTACAAGCCTCGGAACCCACTCGCCAGCCGCGCCGCGAACAGCGCATCGCTAGCGCATTCCGTGTTGAAGTCTGCGGTTTCAATCGCTACGGGCGTTTCTTCACGGAACGCACGCTCACCTCCAACATAAGCGACGGCGGCTGCCAGCTCTCGCTGCATGTCGAAGTCGAGAAGGATTCAGTTGTAGCGCTCCGCGTCATCGAGCGTCGAAACGGCTGTGAGCTCGATTCGCGTCCGGTGCTATTCCAGGTGGAAAGAATGGTCCCTCAAGCCTCTGGCTGGACGCTGGGTGTTTCAAAGCTGCAGCCGGTGCCCGTATGGGGCGCCGAAACTCGCGCAACCGGCACTTCTCGCATCGGCTCTCTAAATCGTCGGCACTATCGCGTGCCACGTTGGTAGTTCCGGCCGAACTTAACCGCTTCACAACCATTCGGTTCTCGAGTATCGCCTGTCCTGTCGGATCGCCAGCGACGCGCGGTCCTTCGAAGAAGTTGCAGCATCGTCTCAATTCCCTCCTGTACCTCCGTACAGTTTCCGCTGGCGACACCCGTGCTCTTATCCGCCACCGGCGCTCCTCTCGCGAATGCTACCCTCGTTTCAGGCGAGATTCAGAGGCTTCGCCTCATCCTCGATTTTGTAACAAGGTGTCATGATGCGGACTCGGATTCTGATTGCCGCGATTTTGCTCTTGCTGGCGGCTATAGGCGCCGCTTTTGCCACGGACTTCGCCGTCATCGTGAACCCTGCGAATCCCGCCAAGGCCATGACGCTGGCCGAGTTCGGAAAAATATTCAAAGGCAAGACGGCCACATGGGCCAACGGCCGCAACGTGACGATCGTCCTGCGCGAGCCCTCGGCGGCCCCGATGAAATTCATCATCGAAAAGGTGATGGGCGTCGACGCCGATCAGGGCAAAACGATCCTGGCCGATCCCACGCGAAATCCGCCTCTCAGGTGGTCTTTCTGAATAGCGACGAGGAAATTGTAAAGACAGTTGAAACGAATCCGACTGCAATCGGAATCGTGGACGTTTACAACATCACCGGCGGCGTGAAAGTGATCAAGATCGACGAAAAGCAGCCATTCGATCCCGGTTACGTTTTGAAGGGTCACTAAAGTTTCATGCAATCGCCCGAAACCCCATTGCGAGGAAAAATGACGCTCTCAACTTTCAGTAAACAGGCACTCATCGCAACTTTCGCCGTTGCAATCACCGGGGCAACGGGCTTGGCGACTCGCGCGCAAGATGCGCCGAAGCACAGCGCAAAACCATCAGCTTCATCCGCTTCCAGTGCGAACTCCGCGATGGCTGCGCCAACGTCCGACACAATTCCCGTCACCACAAAGTCCGATGAAGCGCGCCGCCTCTACGAAGAAGGCGTCCATGACGAATTCGATTTGCTCTACGTGTCCCGCGGCGTCGAAACGATCCGCAAAGCCGCGAAAACCGACCCGAATTTCGCTCAGGCCCACGCCATGCTCGCTTTCAACACCACAAACCCGGCCGAAGGCGAGCACCACCGCGCCATGGCCAGGCTCTACATGAGCTCCGCAACGCCGGACGAGCAAAAACTGATTCAGTTCCTGAACGGCACCAAAGATGGCCATCTCGTCTCAGCCATCGCTGCGATGAACGATCTTTTCGAGCGCTATCCCCGCGACAACCGCTTCATCGCCATGGCGGGAACTTGGATGTGCTCGAACAACCAGGAATTCGATCGTGGCGCAGCGATTCTCGAGCGCGCTCTGAAAAACGACCCTAACTACGCGCCCGCGCTCAACAACGTCGCCTATTGCTACGCCTACGCGGGGCACGCGCAGCTTGCGCCGCCCTATATGGAGCGTTACGTCGCCGCCCTTCCCGGCCAGCCGAACCCGCTTGACTCCTACGGCGAAATCCTGCGCATGATGGGCGATTTCAAGGGAGCTCTCGCGCACTACGAAGCTTCGAACCAGATGGTTCCCGGCTTCTCGCAAATCGGAATCGCTACCACCTACGCATTGATGGGCGATCAGGACCGGGCGCGCTCCGAATACGACAAAGCCATCGAACTCGAGCAGGACCCCGGGACGAAACTCACGGACCAGATGCTGAAAGCCATGACCTACTTCCGCGAGAATCGTCTCGTCGACGGCCGCAAAGCATATCTGACTCTCGCCTGGCCGTTCACAAAGATGGCCGCTTCCCCGTCGCAGAAGCCGAAATACACCGCACCCTGGCGCTTTTCAATCCCGATCCGAAAGCTGCCATGCGCGACCTTCGCGACGCCGAATTGGTGCTCTCTGAAAAACACGCGATCTCGCGCGACGAACACGATACCGAGCTCGCGACGATTATTCAGACGCGCACCTTCGTCGCGGCGCAAGCCAATATGAAGCCCGAAGCCGACCGCGCGCTTGCACCTCTCAGTGAAATGGCCAAGACGAGCCGCAGCACTCCGATACAAAAGTCCTATCACTCCGCCAATGGCGCCGCCTTGTTTCTCGACGGGCGCTACGCCATGGCCGTCGCTGAGTTCCAGGAAGATCCGCGCAACCCGCTTTCTTTGCGCTTGTTGGCCGATGCCGAAACCAAAGCCGGTCAGCCTGTCGCGGGCCAACAAGTTCTGGTCACTCTCGCCGCGATCAACGATGAGCGCGTCGAATCGGCCGTCGCGGTTCCCCAGGCTCGAGCCGCCCTGAAAGCGGCGACTCCAACAACTGCGCAGGCCACCCACTAAACCTCACTCGCAGGCGCGCCACTCCACCGCTGGCCGGCGAGGCCTGCCAAGAAGTCCGCCAATAGGTCGTGAGCGCCCGGAGCCGTCATTCGCCGGTAATTAGCCGCTATTCGCCGAATACCCCGCGACACTCTTCTCACCCACCCCTATTCTTGCGCCATGGACAGCAACACAATCGGCGCAGGAGGCATTGAAATGATGAGCCTGAATCAGCGAATTCCCGCGAACAGCGCGATTATCCAACAGGAATGCTCATATTCTTAGCGGCTCTCCTGATTGTGCTGGGGCTCGCCTTCGAAGCCGTCGAGATCGGCTGGGCGCACCTGCTCCCGCACAGCCTCTGGCTCTTTTCCGTGATTGTGCCCGGATTATGGAATATGCTCGCCCTCCAGTGGAACGATCCGGTCTGGCGAGCGCTCGTGAAAATCGCGCCGCTTAGCTTGGTCGCGATCGGCATGATGATCCTTCTCGTCCAGAAGCGCGCATTCACGCAGGAACGATCTACAAGAGCCCGCAGCGGAGGCACGCTCGATGAGTAGATTCACTCGCAGCACGCGAAGCCTCATTTTCGGAATCATCGTCGTCATTGCGGGCGTCACGTTGCTTCTGGACCAGATGAATCTGATCGACGCCAGCCGCGTATTCCGGTTCTGGCCGTTGCTTTTGATTGCCTGGGGCGTTTCGACTCTGCTCAGCTGCCAGGGCTCAGGGCGGCGTTTCTGGGGCGGCTTCCTGATCCTTCTCGGAATCGCACTGCAACTTCAGGAGCTGGGGTATCGGCGGGTCAGAATGGAAACGCTCTGGCCGCTGTTCATCATCGGCGTCGGCGTTTTGCTGGTGATCCAGGCGTTCAGTAAGGGCGGCGGGGATTCGCGATTGAATAAATGGAAATCAAAACCGTTTGAAACCGGACATCAATTCAACGACGCTGGCTCGCATGTTACCTGCACGAGTATTTTTGGCGGCGGCGAACATCAAGTGAGCTCGCGAAATTTCCAGACCGGCGAGATGACCTCGATCTTTGGCGGCGGCGAGATTGATTTCAGCCAAGCCGAGATCGACGGCGATCAAGCCGTCCTCGAAGCCACGATGATTTTCGGCGGCGGCGAGATTCGCGTTCCGCGCACATGGAATATAGTCATCGACGGCGTCGGAATTTTCGGCGGCTATAGCGACAAGACCAGCCATCCTCCGCCCGACACGCCGGCAAAAAAACTGATCATCCGCGGCGTCGCCGTTTTCGGCGGGCTGGAGATCAAGAACTAAGCCTCAACAATGCACCCCATTCTCGGCAACCTCCGGCGGCTCATCCCTTACCTGCTCGGCTGGCTTCCTCTCTCCGGAATGCTCGTTTATCTGCTCGCGGTTCCCGGCGGACTCACGTGGATGGAGGCCTTCGCCCTCGGTGTTCCGCTCTGCCTTCTCTATGGGTTCATGTGCCTCTCGGCATGGTATTCCTGCCGTTGGACGCCGCTTGACCGGGCCGGCGCCCTTCAGCTCGCGTTCACGCATCTGCTCGGCGCGATCGTGGTCAGCGGTTTCTGGATTTTAGCCGCGAGAGCGCTGGCTCACGAATTCTCCGGCTTCGCGGCATTTAACGGTCTTGAGCCTCACCTTTCGAAGAATCTTCCGCTTCTCTTCGGCACAGGAATCCTGCTCTATCTGCTTGCAGTCGCATTTTTCTATGTCCTGCTGGCGGTGCAGCAATCGCAGGAAGCGACAGAACGCGAAATGAAGGCGGGAGTCCTCGCACGCGACGCGGAACTGAGAGCGCTGAAAGCCCAGGTGAATCCGCATTTCCTCTTCAACAGCCTCAATTCCATCAGCGCGCTCACCAGTTCCGATCCCGCCAAGGCCCGCGAAATGTGCGTCCTCCTCGGCGATTTTCTGCGCCGCACGCTGGGCTTGGGCGAAAAAGCCGCGATTCCGCTCGAGGAGGAGCTGTCGCTGATTCGCTCATTTCTCGCCGTCGAAAAAGTCCGCTTCGGCGCCCGCATCCAGATGGAAGAAAATATCGATAAGGACGCGCTCGACATTTTCGTCCCGCCGCTCCTGCTGCAGCCGCTGGTCGAAAATGCCGTCGTCCACGGAATTTCGAATCTCGTCGAAGGAGGCTCTATCAAGCTCGAAATCCATTCTCGCAACGGCACGCTTTCGATCGCCGTCGAAAACAGCTTCGATCCCGATTCGCCGCCCCGCCGTCGCGGCGGCGTCGGCCTCGCCAACGTCCGCCAGCGTCTCGCCACGCGCCACGGGAACCTCGCCAGCTTCGACGTAAAAACCGAAGGCGACCGCTACCGCGTCGCGATTACGATGCCCGCCGAACGCCCGGAGCGCGCGTCATGACGCAACCGATCGAAAAGAAATTTCGCGCCGTGATTGTCGACGACGAGGAGCTCGCCCGCCAGGTCCTTCGCGAATTTCTCACCGCGCATCCCGAAATCGAAATCGCCGCCGAATGCGCCAACGGCTTCGAAGCCGTAAAATCCGTCACCGAGTTGAAGCCCGATCTCGTCTTCCTCGATGTTCAAATGCCGAAGCTCGACGGCTTCGAAGTCCTCGAGCTGATCGGCACCAGCGCCGCCGTCGTCTTCGTCACCGCCCACGACAATTACGCAATTCGCGCCTTCGAAGTCCACGCTGTCGATTACCTACTCAAGCCCTTCGGCTGCGACCGCTTCGAAGCCGCCCTGACCCGCGCGAAAGAGCGTCTCAGCAACGCATCTTCGGCCGCAAGTTCGCCCACCGCGCGGTCAGCACAACTAGCGCCCTCACCCTCCGACCTCGCCGCCGCCGCCCGCCCACCGGCTCAACATCTTGATCGCATTCCGGTCCGCGACGGCACCCAAGTCTTCATTATTCCCATCGCCAAGCTCGATTACGCCGAAGCCCAAGACGACTACATCGCACTCTGCTCAGAAGGCAAAAAGCACCTGAAGCAGCAAACCATCTCCAGCCTCGAATCCGCCCTCGACCCTTCGCGATTCCTTCGCATTCACCGCTCCTATATCGTGAACCTCGAACGCGTCGCCCGCATTGAGCCCTACGGCAAAGATAGCCACGTCGCCGTGCTCCACAGCGGAACACAACTCCCCGTCAGCCGCGCCGGTTACGCCCGCCTACGCGAATTTCTCGATCGCTAGCCAGCGACAGCACCTTTCACCCACCCCCCGGCGAAACCTCAGTTCCATGACTCCCAAACCACTCGTACCTGCGCCCCAATGCACGTGCTTGTTGCGACAAAACCTACTTTCATAGTAGTGTCACGCGATGCCCCGAACCACCTCGCGCAGGTCCCGTCGTCAGGGCATACAGAATCGCAAAAGGAGACCTCGTAAAATGGCATCCCCGGCGGAAGCAAAACTTCCTAACAATTCATCCGGCAAAGAAGAAGGCGCAAATGTAGACAAGATTCGCGACATATTATTCGGCTCGCAGATGCGCGATTACGAAAAGCGTTTCGCGCGCCTGGAAGAAAACGTCTCGAAAGCCGTCGAGACTCTCCGCGAAGACACCATGAAGCGCCTCGAAACTCTCAGCAGTTTCGCCCAGCAGGAAGTGGAATCCCTCAGCACGCGCCTGAAGACCGAAAAGTCCGAGCGCTCCGAAGGCCTCAAAGAACTCGCGCGCGAGCTGAAAGAAGCCGCGAAAATGATCGAGAAAAAGCTCGGCCAGCTCGAAGAGCAGACCTCCGACGCGCAAAGCGACCTCCGTGCCAAACTGCTCGAGCACTCCAAGTCGTTCTCGAACGAAATTGACAAGCTGCGCCGCGACTCTTCAGCCTCTCTCGATCGCGAGGTCGAGGCCCTGCGCAACGACAAGACCGATCGCGCCGCTCTCGCCGACATTTTCGCGGAGTTCTCGCTGCGCCTGAAGGACGATCTCGAGCTGCCAGAAAAGTAGCGCCGGATGTCAGCCGGTCAAAAACTGCAACCTTCCAACATGGCCGAGCAAGCCCAACGCCGCGCCTCGCCGGAGCAAGCAACCGAGAACCCGCCTGTAGATAACTCCGCCCGCGATGGCAATTCTCCGGATAGCCACGCCTACGAAGAGCTACGCCATCTCATCGTCGGCCCCGAGCAAGAAGGCCTCAAGGAAATTCAAGAGCGCCTCGACGACACCGGACGCCGCATCGATGACGTTAGCTCCGTTGTCGCCGAAGCAATCAAAAAGCGCCGCGAGCAGGGCGACAATCAAGCTCTAGCCGAAGCCCTCGCTCCCACGATTCAGGACACGCTGCGCGAATCCGTCCGTCGCGACCCGCACGTCCTCGCTGACGCGCTGTTCCCGGTGATGGGCCCCGCGATTCGCAAGTCCATCACCGAAACCCTCCGCAGCATGCTCGAATCCTTCAACACCGCCCTCGAGCACAGCCTTTCCTGGCAAGGTCTGAAGTGGCGTATCGAGGCATTTCGCTCAGGTAAACCCTTCAGCGAAGTGGCCATGATGCACAGCCTGCTCTTTAGCGTAGAGCAGGTGTTCCTGATTCACCGCGAGACGGGCCTGGTTCTCAGCCATGTCGTTGCTCCACGTGTCGCCACGCAGGATCCGTCGCTCGTTTCAGGAATGCTTTCCGCCATCCAGCAATTCGTAAAAGATTCGTTCGAATCACAGCGCGGCGATAATACGCTCGACTTTTTGGAAGTTGGCGAACTCGAAGTCTGGATCGAACAGGGACCTGGCGCCGTCCTCGCCGCCGTCATTCGTGGTCACGCGCCCGAGACCTACCGCGTCGCCATGAAGGAAGCTCTCGAGAATATTCAGCGGCACTACAGTTCTGCGCTCGCCCATTTCGAAGGCGACGCCGCTCCATTTCGCCCTGTCGAAGGGGACCTGACGCACCTGCTAGAAACGCAGTTCAAGAACGATTTCCGAAAAAGATCACCGCCGCCCCCGCGCCGCCCTGATTGCTGGCGCAGTCATCCTTGCCCTGATTGCGATACCGATTGGCTACTCTATCTACCTGCTTTGGGAATGGTCGCGCTTTTTGAGAGTTCTCCGCCAGGAGCCCGGCATCGTCGTCATGTCCTATGCCCGCGACGGTGGCCGCTATCACGTCCAGGGTTTTCGCGACCCCCTCGCAGCAAACCCGGAAAGTCTCCTCTCGAATGCAGGTATTGACCCCAAAACGGCCAATCTCGAATTGAAGCCCTTCTATTCCTTCGACGATCCCATCGTGCTGAAACGCGCCAATGCCTTCCTTCACCCGCCCTCCGGTGTCACGCTCTCTGAAAAAGATGGCCAGCTTCGCGCCGAAGGAGTTGCCACGCCCGCATTTATCGCGCGATTCGAAGAGCGCGCTCCGTGGGTTCCCGGCGTCACCGCCGTCGACGATTCACACTTGCAAAATAGCGAACAGCTCGAACTCAATCGCCTGCGCTCGTCCCTTGAATCAACTGTGCTTCTCTTCCCCATCGGGCGCGCCGAACTCGAACCCGGCCAGGAAAACAACATCGCTGCAGCCCAAAACAGCATTCGCGCCCTACTGGTGGAGGCCGGGCGCTTGAACGGCAAACTATCAATCGATGTCATCGGTCACACCGATATCACCGGCGTGGAAGGTACCAACCTCGTCCTCAGCAAACAGCGCGCCGACCTCATCATCAATCTCCTCGCCCGCTCCGGCATCAAGCCCGCCAATCTTCGTGGTCGCGGCGTCGGTACTTCCGAACCGCTGCACGACGAGTCCACCGAGGAAGGCCGCCGCTTCAATCGCAGCGTCACTTTCAAAGTCGCTTTTTCTCCCGCTCCCCCTGTAAACTAGCCCGCATTCTGATGCTCGAAAAGAAAATCTGCATGCTCGGCACGCTTGCGGTCGGCAAGACGAGCCTTGTCCGGCGCTTCATCGAAGGCATTTATTCCGAGGGCTATCAAACTTCAATCGGCGTGAAGGTTGACAAGAAATCCGTCCGCGAGGCCGGCCGGAAGTAAAGCTCGTCCTTTGGGATATTTTTGGCGAAGACCGATTCCAAAAAGTGCAGGCCTCCTATTGGCGCGGGATGTTCGGCTACTTGTTGGTAGTCGGACGGCACGCGCCGCAACACTCTCGATGAAGCCCTAACCCTCAATCAGCGCGTCACCGACACTGGCCTCAAAGTCCCCGCAATCCTTCTCGTGAACAAAGCCGATTTGGCCGATCAATGGGAAATCGGTGACGACCGTTTGGCTCAGCTCACTCAAAGCGGCTGGGAAATCATGCGCACCAGCGCGAAGACCGGCGAAAATGTGGATGCCGCCTTCTCGCGCCTTACTTTGAAAATGCTCGGCAAATGATGGCGCCAAACTCGATCCTCGAATCCTTTCTCGCCGCTCAGGGCTATGCCCTCTTCGAATACGCGGGAAACGGCGTCTTTCATCCCATCGGCGAATATCCAAAGTGGTGCCAGAACCTCTGGAAAGGCGCCCTCACTCGCGACAACTCGATTCGTCTCGCCG
Organism: uncultured Gammaproteobacteria bacterium; assembly: GCA_963787695.1. Classification (GTDB taxonomy): domain Bacteria; phylum Pseudomonadota; class Gammaproteobacteria; order Steroidobacterales; family Steroidobacteraceae; genus Bog-1198. Next base: position 542,551 of record CAWBDX010000001.1, on the reverse strand, counting down.
AAGCTTCTCCGCTCCTTGAGAATTTCCTGATTGACGCCGAAGGATTCTGGAATTCGAACCGAGAGGGTTCAGCGAATTCACCCGTCTGGATCGAGCGCGATCCCTCCGGCCGCGATGTGCAGCTCGAAGCAGCCGCGCTCCATGTCGACGGCAAAAACGTGCTCCTCATTCGCAATCTTGCAAGCACGTATGCCGAACGCCAAAAACTTTATCAAGCCGCCCGCGATTCCCTTCTCGAACACGAACGCCTCCTCCGCGAAATTCAGAAAAAAGAAATCCTGCTCCACTGCATCATCCATGATCTCTCGCAACCACTCACCGCCATGCGCGGCTGTTTCAACTTGATGTCACTCCAAGACCTCTCCGCCGATTTACGGCGAATGGTCGAGACCGGCGAGCGCGAATCGAATCGCCAGGAACAAATGATTCGCGGAATCCTCCAGGCGTTCTCCGCTGATCTCGCCGGCCAGCAGGCATCTACAGTTCAGCAACCAAACCACGTTCAGCGCCACCGACGGCCAGGCGTTGTTCCAGGTGCAATTGATGATGAATCCGGCCGCGCCCACGATGTTCATCGCCTGGTAGATGTGAGAACGCGCCTGGATCCTGCCGAACGACAACAAACCGTAAGCGCTCAAAATGAGCAGCGCGGCAGTCCACCCGGCCACGTCGATAAATGTCTTTAACGTCATGTTTATGCAGTTGCTGCGGCCAGCGGCAATCGCAGTCTGAGTTCTCTGCGCACCAGCCAAAAACTGAAGATCGCCTGCACGGTGACGCTGCCGACCGACACATACCACAGCTGCACCAGCTGCAGATGCGGCGTTGATGCCAGCCACAGCGACGGCACGACAAAAGTGACCACGCGGCTTGCCGAACTCAACACCGCGGGAACGGTATTGCCGAGCCCTTGAAATACCGACGAGCAGGTGAATACGAAACCGGTTGCAACGAAATTCCAGGAAATGACCCGCAGATACTCGGCGCCGACCGCCACTGCGCGTGCGTCCCTGGTGAACGCGCCGACCACCCACTCCGATCCCCACTGACAAAAAAAGGTCAGGCACACCATGATGCAGCTGCCGATCAATACGCCGAGGCCAAAGGTTTCACGCACCCGCCGGTATTTGCCCGCCGCATAGTTCTGTCCGACTATGGGGGCCGTGGCAAAGGCCACCGCCATTGCGGGCAGGAACATGCTTTGCATCATGCGCGTGCCGATTCCAAATCCGGCCTGCGCATCCTCGCCGAAGGGGCGGATGATCCAGTAGATCACCGCCATGATGAGGAACATGAGTACAAACTCGCCGCCCGCGGGCAAGCCGATGCGCAGCAGCCTGCGCCATGTCGCGAACTGCGGGCGCCACAGCTTGGCATTGAAACCAACGTACTTCTCCAGACGGTGAAAATACAGTCCGAGCATCAGCGTGCCCACGGCCAGCGATAGCGAACTTGCAAGCCCCGCGCCGGCGACACCCAGCGGGTGGCCGGTACCCCAGCCGGCAATCAATACCGGCGCCAATAGCGCATTCAGAATCACCGTCAGCACTTGCACGAGCATGGTCGGCTGGACGATGCCCGTGCCGCGCAATGCGGAACCCATCGCAACCACCGCGAACTGCAGTCCGAGAGCCGGCAGGTACCAGTGCAGATAGCTGATTCCAGCGGCCACCGTGGCCCGATCGGATCCAAGGGCGCCCATGTAGTACGGAGTCAGCGTATAACCCAGCAGCAGCGCCAGCAATCCAAAGCTGGCTGACATCACCAAACTTTGATTGAACACCAAGGTGGCGTCCGTTTGGTCCTTGCGGCCCGCCGCGTGCGAAATGAGCGCGACGGTGCCGACTCCGAGAACCTGGGTAACCGCCATCACGATCATCGTGACGTTGCCCGCCGCGCCGACGCCTGCGAGCGCGGCGGCTCCCAATCCGCCGACGAAGTACAAATCGATCAGAAAATACAAAGTCTGAAAGATCATGCCCGCGGCGATCGGCAACGCCATGTACAAAATGTTTTTGGCGATCGAACTGTTGGTCAAATCCTTCACTAAATTCTTCCCCTGGATATCAGGCGCCCGTCAAGGATATTCACGGGCATGCCTCATTGTGCCATAGTGCAAGTGCGACGCTGCGATCACAAAACCATTGAGGATTCCCGCGAAGTGACAGTACTTCCGAGTTTCGACATGTTGCTTTTCGGCGGAACCGGCGACCTGGTGACGCGCAAACTGCTGCCGGCGCTGTATCGGCGCTTTGCGGCCGGGCCAGGTGTCCGCCGAGTCGCGCATTTTCGGCGTGGCGCGCACCGGCATTGTCGCGCGACGGCATACATGGCACAGGCGGAAACCGCCTGCCGCGAATTTCTCGGCAAGGAATTTGACGCCAACGCAATGGGCAGGCCTTCAGCGCGCTGCTCGACTACGTCAAGCTCGATGCGGCGGCGGAGGCAGGACTATGCCGCGCTGCCGACGGTGTTCAAGGGCCGCGACGACATCGTTCGCGTGTTCTTTTTTTCCACCGCATCGAATCTGTTCGCGGTGATCTGCCAAAATCTGGCGAAAGCCGAAGTCGTGACGCCGCTGTCGCGCGTGGTGCTGGAGAAGCCGCTGGGCCACGACTCGGCGTCCGCGGATCTGATCAATACGCCAGGTCGGCGCGGTGTTTGCCGAAAAGCAGATCTACCGCATCGATCACTATCTCGGCAAGGAAGCGGTGCAAAATCTCATGGCGCTGCGCTTCGGCAACGCGCTGTTCGAACCGCTGTGGCGCCGCGGCATTGATCAAGCACGTGCAGATCACGGTCGCCGAAGAACTGGGCGTGGAGCGGCGCGGCAATTTCTACGACAAGACCGGCGCGCTGCGCGACATGGTGCAGAACCACCTGCTGCAGCTGCTGTGCATCATGGCCATGGAACCGCCGGCCAGCAGCGATCCGGATGCGGTGCGCGACGAGAAGCTCAAAGTGCTGCGGGCGCTGCGGCCGCTTGCGCGACCGCGATGTGCTCACCAAGATCGGTGCGCGGCCAGTACAAGGCCGGCGCGGTCGGCGGCGCTGCCGGTGCCGGGGTATCTGGAGGAGGCCGATATTGCGCCGCGACAGCAGCACCGAGACCTTCGTGGCGCTCAAGGTGGAAATCGATACCTGGCGCTGGGCCGGAGTACCGTTCTATTTGCGCACCGGCAAGCGGCTGCAGGATCGGCTGACGGAACTCGTGGTGACCTTCGACGAAGTGCCGCATCCGATCTTCGAGATGCCGACCACGACCCACACCGCCAATGAACTGGTGATTCGGCTGCAGCCGGACGAAAGCATCACGCTGACCATCCTGGCCAAGAATCCGGGCGAAGGCATGCGTCTGAAGCCCGTCAGTCTTGCGCTCGACCTGGGCGAAACCTTCAAGACCCGCAGCCTCGACGCCTACGAGCGGCTGCTCATGGACACGGTGAAGGGCAACCTGACCTTGTTCATGCGCCGCGACGAACTCGATGCCGCCTGGGCTTGGATCGATCCGATCCGCGCCGGCTGGGAGCAATACGACGAGCGGACCGAAAATCTACATCGCCGGCAGCTGGGGTCCGGCCGCCTCCAGCGCCATGATCGGTCGCGACGGATTTGCGTGGCATGATGAACTCTGAACCCGCCGCGACGCAATATGCCGACGTAGCGAGCGCTGGCGCGCGCGCTTGCGGCGCAGATCGCCGCGAGCCTCGCGGCCGCCATCGCGGCACGCGGACTCGCCAGTCTGGTCGTGTCCGGCGGCAAATCGCCGGTGAGGCTATTCGAGTTGCTGCGCGACGCAAACGCTCGATTGGAGCCGCGTCTGCATCGCGCTTGCCGACGAACGCTGGGTGGATGCGAAGGACCCGGACAGCAACGAGACGCTGGTGCGCGACATCTGCTGCAAGGATCAGGCCGCGGCCGCACGGTTTCACGGCCTGAAGAACGGCGCACCCACGCCGGACATGGGCGCCGTGTCGGCATGGGAGACATTTGCGCGAGTGCCGCGGCCCTTCGATGCGGTGGTACTCGGCATGGGCGATGATGGTCATACCGCGTCGCTGTTTCCCGGTTCGCCGAATCTGCCCGGCGCATTGAATCCGTCCGCTGTAGCCGGCTGCGTGGGCATGTGGTCGCCGGTGGCGCCGCAGCCTCGCCTGAGCCTGAATTTGAGCGCGCTGCTCGACTCGCGCCGCGTCGTGCTGCTCATCACCGGCGCGGCGAAATGGCGCACCTTTCTCGCCGCCGCTGCGCCCGGCCCGGTGCAGGACATGCCGGTGCGGGCGGTGCTGCGCCAAACGCGCACGCCGGTCGATGTGATGTGGGCGCCGTGAAGCCCGATCTGCAGCTCGATGACGATCGCACGGCACTCAGCAAGGACGCTCTGAAAAATGCCTTCCTCGACGATTTGTTCTACATGCAGGGCAAATTTCCGGCGCTCGCAACCAAGAACGATTACTACATGGCGCTGGCGTATGCGGTGCGCGACCGCATGCTGCAGCGCTGGATCAGCACCGCGGCCGCCTACACCAACAATGCCTCGCGCACGGTCGCGTATCTGTCGGCCGAGTTTTTGATGGGGCCGCACCTGGGCAACAACCTCATCAATCTCGACATTCTCGAGCGGGTTCGAGCAATGCATGGGCGAACTGGGCTTGAATTTCGATGAATTGCTGCAGCAGGAGAAGGAACCGGGCCTGGGCAACGGCGGACTCGGTCGACTGGCCGCCTGCTTCATCGATTCCCTGGCGACGCTGGAGGTGCCCTCCGTGGGCTACGGCATACGCTACGAATTCGGGATCTTCCATCAGGAGATCATCGACGGCTGGCAGGTTGAAAAGACCGACAAATGGCTGAGCTTCGGCAATCCCTGGGAATTGCCCCGGCCGGAATGGGCGGTCGAAGTGAAATTCGGCGGCAGTGCCGAACCCTACGTCGATGAGCACAATCGCCTGCGGGTCCGCTGGGTGCCGCACAAAACCGTCATTGGCGTGCCTTACGACACGCCGATTCTGGGCTACAAGACCAACACCGCGAACACGCTGCGGCTGTGGCGTTCGGAAGCGCCGGAATCATTCGACTTCGCAATTTTCAACAGCGGCGATTACTACGGCGCGGTCAATCAGAAAGTCGAATCCGAGAATTTGAGCAAGGTGCTGTATCCCAATGATGAACAGGCGCGCGGCAAGGAACTACGCCTGGAGCAGCAATATTTCTTCGTGTCCTGCTCGTTGCAGGACATGATGCGAATCCTGCGCACGCAAAAACTGACGGTGGGGCAGTTTCACCTGAAATTTGCGGTGCAGTTGAACGACACGCATCCGGCGGTCGCGATCGCCGAATTGATGCGCCTGCTGGTCGATGAGGCGCTGCTGCCCTGGGCCGATGCCTGGAACGTTACGCGCCAGACCTTCGCCTATACCAATCACACCTTGCTGCCGGAGGCCTTGGAGCGCTGGCCGCTCGAAGTGTTCGGCCGCGTCCTGCCGCGGCATCCTGCAGATCATCTATGAAATCAACGCGCACTTCCTCGACGAGGTGCGGATTCGCTATTCTCGGCGACGAAGCGCGCATCGCGCGCATGTCGATGATCGACGAGAGCGGCGAGCGCTACGTGCGCATGGCGCATCTCGCCTGTGTCGGCAGCCATGCCATCAACGGCGTCGCCGAGCTGCATTCGGAACTGCTCAAGAGCGATGTACTCAAGGACTTCTACGAAATGTGGCCGCAGAAATTCAGCAACAAGACCAACGGCGTGACGCCGCGGCGCTGGATGGTGCTGGCCAATCCGAGCCTCGCGGAGCTCATTTCAGAGCACATCGGCAATGGCTGGATCAAGGATCTTGACGCAGCTCAAGGCGCTTGGAACCGCTGGCCGAGAACGCCGAGTTTCGCGCCCGCTGGCGGGACATCAAGCATGCCAACAAACAAAAATTGGCGGCGCGCGCTCTGCAGCGCACCGGCATTACGGTCGATCCAAATGCGATTTTCGACGTTTTGGTGAAGCGCATCCACGAGTACAAGCGCCAACACTTGAAGGTGCTGCACATCGTGTCGCTGTATCACGGCATCAAATCCAATCCAGCGCTCGAGATGCAACCGCGCACCTTCATTTTCGGCGGCAAGGCGGCGCCCGGCTATCATCTGGCCAAGCTCATGATCAAATTGATCACCGCGGTCGGCGATGTGGTGAACCGCGATCCGGATGTACGCGATCGGCTGAAGGTGGTATTTCTGCCCAATTTCAGCGTGAAGAACGGCCAGCGCATCTACCCGGCGGCGGATTTGTCCGAACAGATATCCACTGGCGGGCAAGGAGGCATCAGGCACCGGCAACATGAAATTCTGCATGAACGGCGCGCTCACGATCGGCACCCTGGACGGCGCCAACATCGAGATCCGCGAGGAAGTCGGCGCCGAGAACTTCTTCCTGTTCGGATTGAGCGCGCCGGAAGTCTATGCGCTGAAAGCCAAGGGCTATCGGCCGATCGACTACTACGAGGGCAATCAAGGACTGCGCGACGTCATCGACCTGATCCGCAGCGGCTTCTTCTCGCGCGGCGACACGGAACTGTTTCGGCCGCTGATTGACGGTCTCCTCCACCATGACCCGTACCTGCTGCTGGCGGACTTTCAATCCTATATTGACTGCCAGACCAAGGTTGCCGAGGCCTACCGCGACGGCGAACGCTGGACGAAAATGTCGATCCTCAACACCGCGCGCAGCGGTAAATTTTCATCGGATCGCACCATTCGCGAATACTGCGAGGAGATTTGGCGCGTCAAATCCGTGCCGATTCATCTGCTCACACACGCGGAAGCAGGAAACGCATAGTCCGCCGCAGCGGTTCAGCCGCGCCCCACAGCAGCTGATCGCCGACGGTAAAGGCGGCCAGGTATTCGCCGCCCATGGAAAGCTTGCGCAGACGCCCGATGGGAATGGTAAGGCCGCCACTAACCGCCGCGGGCGACAGCGCGTCAATCGTGGCTTGCTTTTGGTTGGGAACGATGCGCACCCATGGGTTGCCGCCGGCGATCAGCGCCTCGATTTCGGGCAGCGGCAAATCCTTGGCCAGCTTGATGGTGAGCGCCTGGGAATGGCAGCGCATGGCGCTCACGCGCACACATATGCCTTCGATGGGAACCGGGTGGGCTTCCAGCCCCAAGATCTTATTGGCTTCGGCGCCCGCCTTCCATTCCTCGCGGCTCTGACCGTTGCCCAAATCCTTGTCGATCCACGGAATCAGGCTGCCGGCGAGCGGCACCTCGAAGTTGCTGCGCGGAAACTCGGCGCTCGATAAAGCCGCGCTTACCGCTCGATCTATCTCCAGAATGCCGGTAGCGGGATTTTCCAGCAGCGGCGACGCCGAGCCGTACACTGCACCCATCTGCTCCAGCAATTCGCGCATGTATTGCGCGCCTGCCCCCGAGGCCGACTGGTAGGTCATCGCGGTGATCCACTCCACGACCCCCGCCCGCAGCAGTCCGCCGACCGCCATCAGCATCAGCGATACGGTGCAATTGCCGCCGATGAAATCCCTGATGCCGCGCGCGGCGGCGGCCTGCATCACCGGCAGGTTCACGGGATCGAGAACGATGACGGCATTCTTCTCCATGCGCAGGCTGGATGCGGCGTCGATCCAGTACCCTTGCCAGCCGGCGGCACGCAGGCGCGGGTGGATCGACTGCGTGTAGTCGCCGCCCTGCGTACTGATCAGCATGGGCAGCTTGGCGAGCGCGGCGATGTCATTGGCGTCCTGCACGGCGGGGGCCGTGACACCGATTTTGGGAGGCGCCGCGCCGGCCTGCGACGTGCTGAAGAAAGTCGGCGTGATCAGGTCGAAGTCTTTCTCGGCCCGCATCCTGTCGAGCAGGACCGAGCCCACCATGCCGCGCCAGCCGATGATACCTACAGGTTTCATGTGGGAATAATAAACTCGCGCGCCGGCGGGCGGCGATTATAGTTGGAGGACATGGAATAGCCATAAGCGCCGCAGGTGGCGATCAGCAGCACGTCGCCCTCCGCGGTATTCGGCAGCCAGCGGTCCGCGCCGAATTGATCGGCGCTTTCGCAGATCGGGCCGACCACGTTGACGCGATGACTCATCGGCTCGCCAAGCCGAGTGAGATTGCGGATATCGTGATGCGCCCCATACAGCGCCGGCCGGATCAACGAGTTCATGCCGGTCGCGATTCCCACATACTGCACATCGCCCTTGCCCTTCAATTGCGTCACGAGGGCGACCAGCACCCCCGCCTTGGCCACCAAGAATCTCCCCGGCTCCATCCAGAACTCGATGTGCGGCAGCTGCTCCGCGAGTGCGGCCACGCCACGCTCGAGATCGCCAAGATCGATTTCATTGTGGCCGATTTGTTCGGGAACGCCGATGCCGCCGCCGAGGTTGATCACTCGCACGTCCGGGAATCGCTCGGCCAGGCTGCCCAGCAGCGCGCCGGTCTCCGTCCAGTTCGCCACTTCGAAAATTCCGCTGCCGGTATGTGCATGCAGTCCCGTGACCCGCGCGCCGGCGCTTATCGTCAGTGCGATCAGCTCATCCACATCGCTCAAGGACACGCCGAACTTCGTGTGCGCGCCGGCGGTGCGCACATGACTGTGGTGCCCACGGCCAAACCCCGGGTCGATGCGCACGAAAATGTCCTTGCCGCGGAATAGCTCCGGCCACATTTTCAATGGATGGAGATTATCGAGGGTCACGTGCACGCCCGATTCGAAGCCAAATTCATACTCGCTGCGCGGCGCAAAATTGGGGGTGAACAGCACACGCTCACGCTCGAGCCCCGGAACCGAGGCAAATGCATACTCGAGTTCGCCCTGCGAAACGCACTCCAGGCTTAAGGTAGCGGCGTACACCCTGCGCAAAATCTCGGCGTGCCAGTTCGCCTTCATGGCATACGCCCAGCGCTTGACCGACTTTACGCGCAGCACCGCGGCAACGGCCGCATCCAGGGTTGCCATATCGTAGACGAAGGCCGCCGACTCGCGCGCCGCGATTTCGAGCAGAGCGCGGCGCTTATGCGGCTCCTGCCACCAATTCAGCTTGGGGTTGGCGTCCTTGGTCTTGTCGGAGAACAACTGCGCCCAGGTGGGCCCGAGCACCACATCCCTACCAATGCTTTGAATGAGTCGTTCGTGCAATTGCTGCACCAAGCGGTCACCCTGGGATTCGTCGATGACAAAAGTGAAATTCAAATCGTTGGCGGCCTGCGTCACTAGGTAGATCTTCTGGTCCTGAAACAATTCGAAGGCCGAGCCCAGTTCGTGCAGGATCCCGCGGATATTCTGACCCAGCAGGCTCAACGAAGCACAAGGCCCCAGAATTTCGACCTTGCAAAGCTCGCTCAAGCTCACCGCCAGCCGCTCGAGCGACGCGCCATCCAGCGCATTGGCGCTCGGATCCAAAGACACCGTCACATTGGTTTCCGAGGTCGATACCAGGTCGACGGACAGGCCGTGCTGCTTGAACACTTGGAAGGCGTCGGCGAGGAAGCCCACTTGATGCCACATGCCCGGGCTTTCCATCGACACCAGCGTAATGCCCTTTCTGATCGCAATCGCTTTGACCTGCGCGGCGCTGTCCGCCGCATTCGCGGATATCACGGTACCCTCGAGACCCGGCGCCTGAGTTGCATACACGTGCAGCGGAATCCGGTACTGGCGCAGCGGCAGAATGCAGCGCGGGTGCAACACCTTGGCCCCATTGCTGGCAATTTCCTGAGCTTCGTCGTAGTGCAGCTGCCGCAGCAGCCGCGCCGTCGGTACCGCGCGCGGATTGGCGCTGAACAGACCGGGTACGTCGGTCCATATCTCGAGGCGTGCCGCGTTCAACTTGGCCGCGAAGTAAGCCCCCGAAGTATCCGAGCCGCCGCGGCCCAGCAGCACGGTTTCGCCGGCGGCGTTAGATGCAATGAATCCTTGGGTGATCACCACCTGATTGAGCGTCCGCCAAGCGGTTTGCAGCGGTAGATCTGGGCTGAAATCGCAGGTTGCCGACAGCACGCTGGCCTTGCGGGTAGAGGCATCGCGCTCCTCGGCGTGCAATACCTGACGCGCATCCGCCCACACCGTGCCGACTCCCTGAGCGTTCAGGTATTGCGCACCGAGGCTGGTCGCCAGCAGCTCGCCCATGGCCATCAGGCGCGCCCGAAATACATCGTCGCCGCGCCGGCCGTGCGCCAACTCGCTCGTCATCTGGCGCAGCTCCTGCATGAAGCCGTCGAATCGGGGGCCTGGGGCGACGTTCAATTGCTGGGCGAGATGCACATGCGCCGCTTCGATGCGATCCAGGAGCTCCAGGTGGCTGCGATCGTTCGCCGCCAGCAGCGACTCGAGGCGGTCGGTGATTCCTGAAAGTGCGGAGTGCACCACCACCGGACGGAACGAGGCGGCAATCCGGCTGTTGAGTACCGAGGCAATGTTGCGCCAATTCTGGAGCGTGGACACGCTGGTGCCGCCGAATTTGAGCACCACCCAAGCTTGACTGCTGTCTAGCACGAGAGAAGAAGACATGATGGCATTTATCCCGCGCCAGGCGCGTGGCGAGAAAAAGAACGAGCTTCAGTCGTCTTCGAATATTTCGCGCAGTTCCCTTTCCAGTTGCCGCTCAGCGAGTACGTCTTCCACCCGGCTCCATGCCGCCTTGCCGCGTTTGGCGGCGGCCACGGCCTTGGGGCGCCGTTCCGGGCGCTCAATCAGGGGATCGAAGTCGTGCGCCTCTTCGGCTTCCCCGAGAAACTCATCGTCGATATCGAAATGTTCGTCTGTGCGTTCGCTCATTGTTCGAGAAAAGCCCCTGAAATCAATAGGATCAATCAGCTGGGAATCATGAAGTTGCGCACTATAGCCGATTCTGTCCGGCATTCAACTAGCACGACAACAATCCTTAAAGTTATGACCGGCGCGCGGCAATTTTGGTTGCAGCCAGTTCGCGGTAGTAAATATACCTTATTTTATCAATAGTTTAGCGCATACCTTGCATGTTCATTGTCAACTGCTGCACTCAGGTGCCGGTGCGCACCGATTCGACGCGCCCCGGCAAAGCGCCCAGGGCGACGGCTCTATTGACCGCAGAGACAATGGCCAGCAGCGAGGCCGTGATGATATTGGGGTGCATGCCGACCCCGAACAGGGTGCGCCGCGAGCGTGTGTTGATCTCGATGTAGGAAACTGCATTGGCGGCACTGCCCTGTCCCCGCGAATGTTCTTCGTAGGACAGCACATCGAAGGGCAGCGCAATCGCGTTGACCATGGCGTCTATGGGCCCTGACCCCTGGCCCAGCCACGTCTCGAGCCGACCTGCGTTCTCGATCTGCAGCGTCAGGCGCTCGCTATCGGCGCCGTCCGTCGAGGCGGCAAGCTGGTGCGACCGATACACATAAGGCATACGCGGATTGATATATTCGCGATTGAACAGATCCCATAACTCCTGCGCCGTCAGCTCCTTACCGGTGATATCGGCGGCAGCCTGGACAACCTGGCTGAATTCGATTTGCAGGCGTCGCGGCATGACCAATTGGAACTCTCGCTCCAATAAATAGGCCACGCCGCCCTTTCCGGACTGGCTATTGACTCGAATGATTGAATCATAGGAGCGGCCAAGATCCGTAGGATCGATGGGTAAGTACGGCACGTCCCAAATATCCGCCTCGCCGCGCGCGCCGAGGCCCTTCTTGATCGCGTCCTGGTGCGATCCGGAGAATGCCGTGAATACTAAGTCTCCGACATAGGGATGGCGAGGATGGATGGGCAGTTGATTGCAGGCCTCGGCGCAACGCGCCGCCTCGTTTATGTTGGAAAAATCCAATTTCGGATCAATGCCTTGTGAGTAAAGATTAAGAGCCAACGTCACGATGTCGACATTGCCGGTGCGCTCGCCATTGCCGAACAAAGTGCCTTCGATGCGCTCGGCGCCCGCCATGACCGCCAACTCCGCCGCCGCCACCGCGGTGCCGCGGTCGTTGTGCGGATGAACGCTCAGCGTGATGCAGTCGCGGCGATTGATGTGGCGCAAGAACCATTCGATTTGGTCGGCGTAGACATTCGGGGTGGCCATCTCCACCGTTGCGGGGAGATTGAGAATCGACTTTCGAGCCGGCGTCGGCTCCCAGACCGCATTCACGGCGTCGCAGATCTCCACCGCAAAATCCAGTTCGGTACCGGTAAAGCTCTCAGGGCTGTATTCGAACGTCCAGTCGGTATCCGGCTGGCGCAATGCGTGTTCCCGTACCACGCTGGCGCCGCGCACGGCAATGTCAATGATGCCTGCGCGGTCGGTACGGAACACCACGCGGCGTTGCGCTACCGAAGTTGAATTGTAGACGTGCATGATCGCACGCCGCGCACCCTTCAAGGACTCATAGGTTCGCGCGATGAGTTCGGGTCGGGCCTGAGTCAGCACCTGAATGGTGACATCATCCGGAATCAATTCGCGCTCGATGATCTCGCGCACGAAATCGAAGTCCGTTTGCGAGGCGGCGGGGAATCCAACCTCGATTTCCTTGAAGCCGATTTTCACCAGCATATCGAACATACGCCGCTTTCGAGCCGCGTCCATCGGCTCGATCAGGGCCTGGTTGCCGTCTCGCAGGTCGACGCTGCACCACTGCGGGGGCGCTGCGATGACGCGATTGGGCCACCTGCGGTCGGCAATATCGATCGGGGTAAATGCTCGGTACTTGGTTGACGGATTACGCAACATGGATTTCACTCACTCGCTCGCTCGCCATTTGTCGCCGCTGGTCCGGCGCTGTCTTGAGAATTTTCCGGTCTTGTCAGCGCCGACCGATGGCGCGTAAGGTTTGTGCGCCTAGCGGCGCAGCAGCAGCGCAAGCGAGACCCGGAGCCGTGAAAAGCCCGGGAAAGTGACCAATATGCTGCCGGAAGTACACATTACGGTCGAATCTAGCACCGCTCAAGCCCCGCGCGCAAGATCGCGTATCAATACTGCCAAGATCGAGCAAAATCCAGGGAGTCGCAGCGGCACGGGTTGCGCAAGGCTTTGCGCCACGCGACTGAGCGGCGAGGAGCGAATAGCGCGATCAAGAGCAGTCGCGCAAGCGGCTTGTTACGATATTCGCGAGCACCCGGGCATGTTCGTCGTCATCGTTCAAGCATGGCACGAGCGTCAACTGCTCGCCGCCCCATTGCGTGAATTTATCGCGATATTCCAGCGCCACTTCTTCCAGCGTTTCCAAACAATCCACCGCAAAGGACGGCGACACTACCGTGATCTTGCGCACGCCGCGCTCCGCCAATTGCTTGATCGTGTCAACGGTGTAGGGCTGCAACCACGGCACCTTGCCGAAGCGCGACTGGTAGCAATGAGACCATTGGCCGTCGTCAAGCCGCAAGCGCGCTACTACCTGCCGAGTGGTCGCCTCCGCTTGGCGCTGATAGGGGTCTCCCTTGGCAACATACGAGGCGGGTATTCCGTGATAGGAGAACAGCAAATGCGAGGATTCGCCGACGCTGTGCCAGGTCTCGCGGATTTTCGCCGTCAACGCGTCGATATACCCCTCGTCGTCATGATAATCGTTGACGAAGCGGATTTCCGGCAACCAGCGCCAGCGCTGCAGCGCGCGCTGGGTGGCGTCGAATACAGATCCCGTGGTCGACGAGCAATAATGCGGATACATAGGCAGCACGATCAGCTTGGTTACGCCCTGCTCGGCAAAGGATTGGACCGCGCTCGCGATGCTGGGATTGCCATAGGTCATTGCCAGCTGCACGCACAGCGGATCCTCAAGCCTAAGCCGCAGCAATGCCTCGATCTTCACGCTCAGGCGTTTGGAATAAACCGCCAGCGGCGATCCATCTCGCATCCAGATTTTTCGGTAATTTCGCGCCGTTCTCAACGGGCGCAACGGCAGCACCGCCCCGTATAGCAGCGGCAGCCAGATCCACCGGGACGTATCGATGACTCGACGGTCGCTCAGGAATTCGCGCAAATAACGCTGCACGGCGAAATACGAGGGCGAATCCGCGGTTCCCAAGTTGACGATCAATACCCCGATACGATCGGGGCTTAGGCGTGCGGCGGACGCTGCGGCGGACGCCGCGGCGTGAAAATAGGGCATTGATCGGATCCTTAAGATAAATCGTCGCCACAGTATACTGCCTCACCGATGATGCCTAAGCACAGGGCTGGTCAATGACGCTAGGCTTGAGCGCCAACGAAAGCGAAGCGCTTTATTTGAGCTTGAGCGTGGCCGCGCGCAGCGTATTGCTCAGTCTGCCGTTCGCGATCTTGTTGGCCTGGGTATTGACGCGACGCCAGTTCCTGGGCCGAACGATTTTGGATGCGCTGGTGCATTTGCCGTTGGTGCTGCCGCCGGTCGTGGTCGGCTACGTGCTGTTGCTGCTGTTCGGTACACGCGGCCCCATCGGATCCTGGCTGCAGCGAGGATTCGGCGTCGAACTCATTTTTACGCGCAACGGCGCAGCGTTGGCCACGGCGGTGATGTCCTTCCCGCTGATGGTGCGCGCGATGCGCATCTCGCTGGAAAACGTCGACCGCGGACTGGAGGATGCCGCGCGCACCCTGGGCGCCGGTGCATTCGACCGTTTCGCGACCATCACGTTGCCGCTCATGCTGCCGGGCGTGCTGGCGGGCGCGATCACCGCGTTCTCGGCGGCACTCGGCGAATTCGGCGCCGTGATTACCTTTGTGTCGAATATTCCCGGTGAGACGCGCACTTTGCCGCTCGCGCTGTACGCCGCTTTGCAAACACCGGGTGGCGATCATGCTGCGGCCCGCCTGGCTGTCATCTCGATCGCTTTGGGGTTCGCCGGCCTGTTGCTGTCCGAGTGGTTTGCGCGGCGCGTGCGCCGTTGGTTGGGGCGCTGATGCTTCAAGTAGCCGCCAACAAGCGCCTTGGCACCTTCACACTCGATGCGCGTTTTGAGCTGCCGACCCCGGGAGTAGTCGCGCTGTTCGGCCGCTCGGGATGCGGCAAAAGCACGCTCATCAACGTGATCGCCGGACTGCTCGACGCGGACTCCGGCAGGGTTGCACTCGACGATGTCGTGCTGCTCGATACCGAAGAGCACGTCGAGGTCCCGCCGGAACGCCGCCGCATCGGCTATGTATTTCAAGAATCCCGTCTATTTCCCCACTTTGACGTCGCTGGCAATCTACGCTACGCCGCCAGGCGCGCGGGATCGCCGAAATTCGTGGGTTTCGATCTGGTCGTCGACCTGCTCGACCTTAAGCTCCTGATGAAGCGCCGCGTACATCAATTGTCGGGGGGCGAGCGACAGCGCGTGGCGATCGGTCGAGCCCTGTTGTCGCAGCCGCGATTGCTGCTGTTGGATGAACCGTTGGCATCGCTCGATGCCTCGCGGCGCGAAGAAGTGCTGCCCTACCTGGAGATTTTGCGCGATCAGTTGGCCATTCCGATGGTTTACGTCAGCCATAATATCGACGAGGTGTTACGCCTGGCGACCCATCTCGTGCTGATGGAGCGCGGCAGAACAGCCGCCCAGGGAGGCATCGGCGAGATGAGCCTGAACCCCGGCGTGCGCGCAATCATCGGCGCCGACGCGGTAGGCGCCATCGTTGAGGGCACGGTCCTCGGCACGGATCCCGCAAGCGGCTTGACCCGCGTTGGCGTGGGCGGCGGCGAACTCAAAGTACTCTCGGCAGCCGCGGCGGCCGGCGCAAAGTTGCGCGTACAGTTGCTGGCGCGCGATCTCATCGTGGCGACACGGGAACCGCAGCAGCTGAGCGTGCGCAATATCCTGACGGGGGTTGTCACGGCGGTGACCGGCGACGAAGGCGATGCGGATCTGATCGCCATCGACATCGGAGGCACCATCATCATGGCGCGAGTCAGCCGCGCCGCCACGCGCGAGCTCAAGCTGACGGCCGGATTGCCCGTATGGGCGCTGGTCAAGGCCGTGTCGCTTCGCAGTCATTTCACGCGCGTGCCCAGATGAAGGATGGCCACTATGTGATCGTCGGCGGCCAGCCCCAATGCTGCCTTTACATGGCTGTCGTAGGCCGCGGCCCCGGTTTTCCACATCACCCCGTAGCCTAAGTCGTGCGCTGCCAGAAATAGATTCTGCGCCGCCGCCCCGGTGGCTATCACCTGCTCGATCTCCGGCACCTTGGCGTTGTCCTTGGTCGCGGCGCAAGCGACCACCACAATGCACGGAGATTGCATGATTTTCTGGCGTTCCAGCTGCACCTGCTCGTCGGTCAGCGTCGGCACTCGCAGCCGTTTGGCGTTGGCAGCTGCGCTGGCGAAGGGTTCTCGGGCGGCGCCGTTCACCGCTATGAACCGCCAGGGCTTCATGCGCCCGTGATCGGGCGCATGTCCGGCGGCCCGCAGCAAGCGCTCCAGGTGCGCCGCAGTGGGCCCGGGCTCGGTCAGCCGCGCGGCGGAAGATCGCGATTCAATGGCATCGAACAATTCCATTAAGAACCCCTGAACATGAATATAAAGAGATAAAGGCGAGCACGCCCGGGCTTTCGGCTATCATTTGCGCTTGAAATTATACCCACAGCGTCTTCTTAAGGAGCCCTCAATGAACCGTATTGTTTTGGCGTCGATGGCCGCCCTCATTGGCGCGAGCGCCTTCGCGGCGCCGGTCACCTATACCCTCGACCCGGCGCACACCTACCCGAGCTTTGAAGCCGATCACTTCGGCGGCCTGTCGGTATGGCGAGGCAAATTCGACAGCACCTCCGGCACCGTGGTGTACGACAAGGAGGCGAAAGCCGGCTCCATTGAAGTTACCGTGGACATGAACACCATCGATTTCGGCATGCAGAAATTGAACGACCACGCCAAGTCGGTAGAAATTTTCGATGTCGCGAAATATCCGGTGGCGAAATACAGCGGCAAGTTCACCAAGTTCAATGGCGATGCGCCGACGGAAGCGCAGGGCACGCTGACCATGCACGGAGTGACGAAACCGGTGACGCTCTCGGTAAATTCGTTCAAGTGCATCATGAACCCGATGAGCAAGAAACAGGTTTGCGGCGCGGATATTTCGGCGACGATCAATCGCGCCGATTTCGGAGTCAATTACGGCGAAAAATTCGGCTTCAAGCAGGAAGTGAAACTGCTGATCCAAGTAGAGGGCAGCCCCGCGGCCTGAGAGCTCAAGAAATCGGCCCGCTGCACGCCGTGGCGGGCCGATTGGTTCGACCTAAGCCTGAATGTGGTTGACACAATTTCAGCGTCGGCGGCTCACCTCGATGCCGCTGCCGATGGGCAACAACACCGTATCGAACTGCAACTCGCGGATGCGACGCTGATAGCGCGCTGCATCGGCCCGCACGATTTCGGGATGAATCATGTTGTCCGCAACGACGAACGCGCCTGGGGCGAGCTTCGGGTAGATAAGATCCAGGCAGGCAACGTACAGATCTTTCCAAAGATCGAGCAGCACGAAGTCAAAAGGCCCCGCGAGGCGCGGCAGCGTCTCCAGAGCGCTGCCGACCTGGATGTCAACGCGTTCGGCAAGACCTGCCCGCGCCAGCGCCGCGCGCGCATACTCCGCCTTGTAGCCCGCGAGTTCGAGGCTCACCACCTTGCCGCCCGTATGGCGTGCGGCATCGGCCAACCACAGCGTTGAGTATCCGTACGAGGTGCCCACTTCCAAGATCGATCGCGCCGCCGCGCTCTTGATCAAAATGTGCAGCACCTGCGCAGTGTCCGGGCCGATCGGCAGTAGAAATTCATCCCGCCTCGCCCTCATTTGCGATGCGTCGATGGACTGCATTAGCTGCGTTTCCGCCGCGAGCCTCGGCTCATATTCGGATATGACCTTGCGAACCGCCTCATCCATGGGAATCACCTAAGGGATTTTATTCGTCGTCGTTGGGATTACTTTACGCAGCTCGGTATTATTGCGCGACTCGCAGGCCTTGCAAACCGGAATCCAATGAACACTCTCCAGAACCCCTCTGCGATCGATCGCCGCGAATTCGCCGTGCGCTTTGTCAAGCTTGCGGCGCTGCTGGCGCTGCCCTCGGGCGCATTCAGCGCCGCGGACCTCGGTCCCAACCAGGTGATCGTACGCCGAGATGTGCGGGTGCGCATGCGCGACGGCGTGCAACTGGCCACCGATGTTTACCTGCCGGCGCAGGCCGCAGGCGACAACCCGGTGCGAGTAGCGGCGATTCTCGAGCGTACGCCGTACGGAAAGTCCCAGGACGGCACTCGCCACGCCAGCATCGAAGTTGCAAACCTGTTCGCGAGTCATGGCTACGCCGTGGTGTTTCAGGACTGCCGCGGCCGCGGCAAGTCCGAAGGCAAGTACGTCAAATATTTGAGCGATGGTTTGGACGGCTTCGACTGCTGTGCATGGATACTCGCACAGAGCTGGAGCAACGGCCGCATCGGTACCATGGGTCTGTCCTATGCGGCGCACACACAGGCCGCACTGGCGAGTGCGGGCGCACCCGGCATCGCCGCGATGTTCATGGACTCCGGCGGCTTCGCAAACGCCTATCAGGGCGGCATCCGTCAAGGCGGTGCCTTCGAGCTGAAGCAGGTCACTTGGGCTTTCAACGAAGCGCTCGAGGCGCCGGAGGTGCGGCGCGACCCGGCGAAGCTCGCCGCCTTGAAGGCGATTGACCTGAAAGATTGGTTTGCGCGGCTGCCGTGGACGCGCGGCCACTCGCCTTTGAGTGCGGTGCCGGAATATGAGGATTACGTGTTCGATCAATGGGAGCACGGCATCTTCGATGATTTCTGGCAGCAGAGGGGAATCTACGCCGCCGGTTACTACGATCAATGGCCGGATGCGGCCAGTGTGCTCATTTCGTCCTGGTACGACCCCTACCCCCGCACGGTGACCGATAATTTCCGCGCGTTGAGCGCGCGCAAGCGCGGTCCGTATAGAATGATTCTCGGGCCTTGGACCCATGGCAACCGCGAACAGACCTTCGCCGGCGACGTGGAGTTCGGCGCCGCCGCGGCGTTCGCGGCAAACGTCGCGCCGGACTACGTGACATTGAAGCTGCGTTGGTTCGACCGCTTCCTCAAGGGCAACGCAAACGGCGTCGAACTGGAACCGGCCGTCAAACTTTTCGTCATGGGCGGCGGCACCGGGCGCCGCGACGCCCAAGGACGGATGAATCACGGCGGAACCTGGCGCACCGAGCGCACCTGGCCGATTCCGCGCGCACGACCCACTCACTACTATCTACAGCAAAACGGGATGCTTTCCGAGCGCGCGCCCGGCAAGGGCGCTGGATCGAAACAGTACCGCTACGATCCGGCGGCGCCGGTACCCACCATTGGCGGCACCATCACTTCCGGGCAACCCATCATGGTTGGCGGAGCATTTGATCAGCGTGAAGGCCCCCGGTTCTTCGGCAGCCACGAACCCTACCGCTCACTGGAGAAACGCGCCGACGTGCTGGTCTTCGCGACGCGGCCGCTGGCGGCCGATGTCGAGGTGACGGGCCCGATCGAAGCGCGGCTGTGGATCGCTTCTGATGCTCCCGACACCGACTTCACCATCAAACTGCTCGACGTGTATCCCCCGAATGAGGATTATCCAGAAGGCTTTGCGATGAACCTGACCGACGGAATCCTGCGCTGCCGATATCGGGACTCCTGGCTGCGCCCGCGCCTGATGGAGCCGGGTCGAATCTACGCCATTCGGATCGAAGCCTTTCCAACGTCGAATCTTTTTAAAGCCGGACATCAGATCCGCATCGATGTGTCGTCCAGCAATTTTCCGCACTTTGACTTCAATCCCAACAGTGGTGAACCTGAAGGCAAGGCCACGCGCATGCAAATTGCAAACAATCGTGTCTATGTGGACGCGGACCACCCCTCGCATGTGCTGCTGCCGGTTATAATGGCGGGATGAACGCGCGGAGGAATGATGCCTGACGAAACCGGAAAATTAACACAGGAGGAGTACACGAAGGTAAACGTGTGGTTGACGTCTTTTGGCAAGACACCATTCATCTGCCCCGTGTGCGGCAGCGACACCTGGTCCATCGGCCCCCATTTGATTCAGCCGGTAACGTTGGGCAAGGATCTGGCACTGCAGTTGGGTGGAATAGGCTATCCAATGGTTGCGCTGATCTCACAGCGCTGCGGCTATGTCATGCTCTTCAGTGCCGTGGTGGCGGGAGTAGTCGCCGCAGTCCCGCCGCCCGTAACAGTGTCTTCCACGGTTGAGAACTAGTAACATCGCTCTAAACAACTAGAATGAGGAGCAATCCATGGTACCCCTCGCCTCCTTGTGGATGCCGATCGTCGTATCGGCGGTGATTGTGTTTCTCGCCAGCTGGATAGTCCACATGTTCCTGCCCTTGCATCGCAGCGACTATGCCAAGTTGCCGAATGAAGATGCGGTTTTGGATACATTCCGTTCACTGAACATAGCCAGCGGCCAATACCTGGCGCCATATGCCAATAGCCCTGCTCAGATGCAGCAGCCGGAATACCTGGAAAAGCGCAAGCGCGGACCGACGTTTTTCCTAACGCTCGTGACCAACGAGCCTGGCATGGGCAAATCCTTGGCGCAGTGGTTCGTGTACCTGTTGGTAATTTCGCTGTTCGTAGCAGTGGTGGTGGGTCACGCATATGCCGCCGGCAAACCGTACATTTCAGTGTTCAAGTTTGTCGCCGTGGCGGCGTTCATGGCGTACGGCTTGGGCCACGCGCACCAGTCCATCTGGGCCCGGCAAAACTGGCGCGCCACCGCCGTTTATTTTATTGATGGCCTCATCTATGCGCTGTTGACGGCGGGAGTATTCGGCTGGCTGTGGCCGCGGTAAACCCCTAGGCACTCCGCGTCGGAATGCGATTGAATGGGATGTCCTTGTCCACCCGGATGTCGGGCGGCAGACCGAGAACCCGCTCGCTGATGATATTGCGCAGGATCTCGTCGGTGCCACCTTCGAGCCGGGTCGCCGGGGCACGCAGCAGCATGGCCTGAAAGCGGCCACCGTCCACCGCGCCGAGCGGGTCGCTGACGACACCAAGCGGTCCCGCCAGACCCAGAGCGAATTCGGCGATCTCCTGCATCGTCGAGCCTGCCACGAGTTTGCCGATCGAGTTCTCCGGGCCAGGAGTCGTGCCACGCGATAGCGCGGTGATGGCACGGCTGGCGGTGTACTTCAGGCCGCTGCTGCGCGCCGCCCACGTGGCGAGACGCGAGCGCACCGCGCGATCATCGAAGACCTTGTCACCGGACTGCTCGAGCGCGCAACACCAATTGAAAATCGCCTCAAAGCCCGTCGTCATTCCCGAACCGATGGCGAGACGCTCGTTCATCAAGGTGGTGAGGGCAACATGCCATCCCGCGCCAACCGCGCCGAGGCGCTGTTGATCCTTGATCCGGACGTCGCTGAAGAACACCTCATTGAATCCGCTCTGGCCGTTTGCCTGCTTGATCGGCCGCACCTCAACGCCCGGCGCGTGCATGTCGACATAGAACATGGTCAAACCGCGATGCTTCGGCACGGAGGGGTCCGTCCGCGCAAGCAACAGGCCAAAGTCGGAGAGCTGCGCAAAGCTGGTCCAGACCTTCTGGCCGTTGATAACCCAGCCATCCGCGACCGCGCTCGCGCGGGTGCTGATGCCCGCGAGATCCGACCCCGCCCCCGGCTCTGAGAACAATTGGCACCAGATCTCCTCGCCCGCGGCGAGCGGCGGCAAGTAGCGGCGGCGATCTTGCTCGCTGGCGTGGCTCATCAGTGTCGGTCCACACATACCGTGGCCGACGATGAACGGCGTCGCAAGCCGCCCATAGACGCCCTCCTCCTGCTGCCAGATCACCTGTTGTATCGGCGTCAACCCACTGCCGCCGTACTCGCGCGGCCAATGCGGACAGGCCCAACCGGCGGCCGCCTTGCGCCGCTGCCAGGTTTTCGCTGCCGCCAGCACATCGGCGCCATCGAGATTCAATTCCCCAAATCCCGCCTGTCGCAGCGCTGTTGCATATTCTTTTGGTGCGTTCGCGTCCATCCAGCGGCGCGCGACGCTGCGAAATTCGGCTTCGGCCGGTGAATCTTCAAAATCCATGACTAATGCTCCGTCGCGGCGCTGCGCCGCCTTAGCTTGTCGACCAAGCGGTCCTCCCACGGCGCAAGCCCACCAAGGCTAAGCGCGAGCAGATTGGACCGGCGATAGTACAGATGGCAATCGACCGCCCAGGTAAATCCCGAACCGCCATGCACTTGAATATTGTTGCGTGCGCAGTGCTGGAAGGCCTGCGTAGCGCTGATGCGCGCGCTGGCCGCGGCTTCGCCGAGCGCGTCGGCGCCGGTGCTGAGCGCCCACGCACCGTAATAGCAGTTCGACCGCGCCAGGGTTGCGGACACGTACATGTCGGCAAGCATGTGCTTGATCGCCTGATTGGACCCGATCGGCCGGCCAAAGGCCCAGCGCTCCTTGGCATAGGCGCAAGCCGCTTCGAGCGCGAAGTCGGCCCCGCCCAGTTGTTCGAACGCCATCAGCACCGCGGCGCCATCCAGCACGCGCGCCAGCAGGCGATCGCCCGCCCCGCCCAATGCAAGGGGTTCGACCGGTGCCGCATGGAATGTCAGTTCCGCGAAACTCCGCGACGGATCGATGGTAGCCAGCGGCCGGCGAGCGACACCGGCGCCGTGCAAGTCGACGATGAACAGTGACGCTCCGGGGGCGCCAGCCGTGCCAGCTGCGACGATGGCGAAGTCCGCCGTATCGCCGTCGGCGACGGGAGTCTTCGTGCCGGTCAAGCGGCCGCCTTCAACTTTGGCGCGAAGCGATCCGGACACCGGCTCGCCCGCTCCCTCGACCATCGCGAAGGTTCCAATGGAGGCGCCGGATGCGAGCTTCGGCAGATAGGCCGAATGCTGCGCCGGCGACCCGCCGATCTTCAGGAACTCGGTCGCCAGATACGTCGACGAGGACACCGGCACCGGCGCCAACACCCGTCCCAACTCCTCGGCAATGACGCAGAGTTCGAGATATCCGCCGCCGCTGCCGCCGAACTCCTCGGGAATCGCGATCCCTAAGTAGCCGAGTTCAGCAAGTTCCCGCCACAATCCCCTGTCGTAGCGATCGTCGCCCTCGAAAACCTTGCGTACCGCTGCCGGCGTACAGCGCTCCGCTAGAAAACGGCGCGCGGCTTCGCGCATCCGCTGCTGTTCAGGCGAGAAATCCAGGTTCATGCTCGGACCCCTTTGCTAAATTCTTGCGGACAGATCGCCGCTGCGCGCCGCGCGCACCAAGGCGTCGGCGGCGCGAAACGCGAGCGCCGAGATGGTCATCGTTGGGTGATTGCGCCCGCCGGTGACGAAGCTGCTGCCGTCGACGATGAATAGGTTCGGCACATCGTGCGCGCGGTGAAACTTGTTCACTACGGAGTTGTTGGGATTATTGCCCATCCGGCAGGTGCCGCGGCTATGCGCACCTCCGGTGCTGTCGGCGACCGGATCAGCCCAAACCGTGGCCGCTCCAGCGGCCTTCAGGATCTCGAGCGACTTTTGCCTGAAGAACTCCATGCTTTTGAAGTCGTTCTCATGACTTGTTGTGGTAATGCGCATCGCGGGCAGTCCCCAGTCGTCCTTCACTTCAGGGTCGAGATCCACTCGATTGCTCTCGACCGGCAGCTGCGTGATGAAATTGGTGATGGTCAACTTGCGATTCGCCTGATCTTTGAGCGCTGTTTTGTAGCCCGAGCCCCAGCTCGGCGCGCCGTGCGGACCTGAGAGCCCATACTGAATCGGCGATTCCTGGCCGCGGGCAGTCATGCGGCCGCCGCCGTAGAAGCCGCGCTTTGGGTCGCTCGGCACGAAATCCAAGATGGCTGCGCCGGTCACCGCCCCTTTGTATTCCTCGAGCGGCCGATCAAAAAGACCGCTCGCGGTGCAAGCATTGCCGCTCATCAAATACTTGCCGACCAGGCCGCTCGAGTTCGCCAGGCCATCGGGAAACGATTTCGATTTTGACAGCAGCAGCAGGCGCGGCGTCTCGGTGCCATTGGCGCATAGCACCACCGCCTTGGCCTTCTGGAATATTTCTTTGTTTTGCGCATCAAAGTAGACCGCGCCGCTGACCTTGCCGCTGCCGGCCAGCGAAATTTCGCGCACGTAGCTCAACACCCGGATCTCGCAGCGTCCAGTGGCCACGGCGGTGGGCAGCAGCGTCACCGCCGAACTCGACTTGGCTTTCACATGGCAACCGTACCCGCCGCACATCCCGCAATTGACGCAGGCAGCACGCCCCTGAAAGGGGCGCGTAATAATCGCGGCGACGTTGGGAACCACGGTCAGACCGAGCTTCGCGGCCGCAATCCGCAACAGCGCCCCGGAACTCTTCTGCGGCAGCGGCGGTAGCGGATAATTCTTCGACATCGGCGAAAAAAAAGGCGAATCGACGCGCTGGCCCGAAATTCCGATCTGCCACTCGGCTTTGGTGTAATAGGGTTCCAATTCCTCATAGGTTATCGGCCAATCCGCCAAACCGCTGCCGGCAATTGTCCCTTCGTGTGCGGCTTCAGTGAATTCATACGGAAGATGACGCCAACTGCTGGCGCCGTATGTCACCGTTCCGCCGCCCACGACGCAGCCATAACTGTGCGTGCCGGGAACCGCCTTTTCTTTGTCGTTGCGGCGAAACGTGTTCCGCTGCCGATTGGGATCGCTCATCAAGCGGTTGACGGGATCCTGGGAATACATATGCAGCAGCTCATCCTTGAAGTAATCCTGCTCATGCCCGTAGGCGCCCCACCCACCCTGCTCCAGCACCACCACCGAAAATCCAGCCACCGCCAATTCCTTGGCCATCACCGCACCGGCGGCTCCGGATCCGATGACGACAAAATCCACTTCCGTATTGGGTGTGAATCGTCTCATGGCGCAGCGTCGTAGTAGCCGAACGGCGGCGTAAAATTCAGAGTGTTCTCGAATCCGATGAGCTTCCACCCAGCCTCGCGGTGATTGCCGCCGTGTTGCGGGCTTGCAAACATGCCGATGACCGTGTGGTCGCGCACCGTTTTGAAAAAAGGCGTGGTCTCGATGGCCGTAAGAAGCTGAATCTGCTGTGTTGCATGCAGCGCGGAGAATTTATTGGCGCCGGGAAACATCTGCACGGTCTTCGCCTGCAGCTCGTCGAACCCCTGCATGTAGATGACGCGGCTCGAACTGAAGAAGGTCGCTACGCTGCGATCAATGAAGTAAACAATTCCAGCCTCGTGTGCTCCGGTCGTCTCGTCGGTCGGGATGATCTGCGAAACCACTGCATCAAGTTCGACGGCTTGCGCATCGCTGAACACCGCGAGTGCCACCGGCCGCCCGGAGCGAGCGGCTTGTCGGGCCTGTTCGGCATACTCGCCAGCCGCCGCTATTCCGGGCCAGTCGCCCGCGATCCACGCCGCAGCCACTGCCGCCACAGAAGTCGCGAGGAACGCGCGGCGCGACGGCAATGAGTCGTCCGCGCAGACTGGGCCAGCGGCATTTGCGGCTTCGTGTTTATCCACCCGTCCTCCCTCCATTGGCAACAAGACTGCGCCAAACTAAACGCAAAAGTAAGACTCGCGGCAATATCGCGCGCTGTTTCAGTCCTAAATATTATTTCGAGATAATTCTCATAACATATTGTTTTTATTAACTAATAACTGCCCCACTCAATCCAGGCCCGTGGCGTCGATTTCGACCATCAACTCGCCATCAGAGATACGGGCCGGCGCCGTCGCGTGGACTTGCGCATGGATTTTGCCGGCTAAAGAGCAGCGCCGGCGTGCCGATAGCATCACGGACAGATCCCCGAATACTAAGGCCCCTGCGCATGACAAGCCAGACATCACGGACTCCGAAGGAGCCCATCCGTGCGCTAGCGCCGGCCGAATTCCTCAAAAGCTTGTCCGCGGAACTGGCAATCGGCGATATTCGCCTGCCGTCGTATCCAGATGTTGCACAGCGGGTGCAGCGAGCCCTCGAGGATTCCCGCGCCACGCCGGCCAAGGTCGCGCGCGTGATCGGGATCGACGCGGCTCTCGCCGTGCGAATACTGCAACTCGCAAACTCCGCGTTCCTCAATCCCTCCTCCAAACCGATAACGGAACTGCAGCAGGCTGTAAACCGCCTCGGTCATCAGCTGGTGCGCTGTTCAGCGGTGTCGTTCGCCCTGCAGCAGATGACGAACTCTTGCGAGGCGGTACTGCGCCCGCAACTTCATGAACTGTGGCGCCAGGGAACTCTGGTCGCATCGATTGCCTACGTGCTTGCTCGAGAGACCGGGGCCGCGAATCCCGACGAGGCACTCGTCGCTGGACTCATGCACAACATAGGCAGCCTTTACATCATCACGCGTGCCCACCAGCACGGTGCGACGTTTGGCGCAGACGACGCCGCCACTCGGCTGCTCAACCAGGGCCATCCGCGAATTGCCGCCGCCATACTCGGTCACTGGAAATTCGCGCCGGCCATCGTTTCCGCGGTGAGCAACCAAAACACGCTCAATCCACCGGCGAAGGAAGCTACCCGGCTCACGGATGTCCTGATCGCCGCGATTGCGCTCGTGCCGTGCGTCTTTTATCGCGAGTTGCTCGACGAGACTGTAACCGCTTCCGTACCCTTTCAGCGCCTCGCACTCGACGCTGCGGCATGCGAACGCCTGCTCAAAACCACCGCGCAGCAGATCAAATCGTTGCACAGCGCACTGGTCGGCTGATGGGTTGTAGCGATCGTTCGCTAGTTCATAAAAGCCTGCTTCTCAGCCTCGCGCGCCTCCTGGTAGCGTTGCTGGGCGCGCAAAGCATCGGCCAGCAGTCGCCCAGCCTGTGATTGAGCGCGGCGATCGCCACTGGCGAGCGCCAGGGCCTTGCGACCGCAAATCTCGGCCTGATGCGCGTCGCTCTCAACGAGCCGCAGCTTTCCGAGCTCGATCCAAAGCAACGGGTTATTTGGTTCGATGCGCAGCGCCCGATCGAGTGTCGATGAGGCGGCCGGCAGATCGCCGCGTGCGACTTGGGCGCGTGCCTGCGTCACAAGCGAGCCGGTCGCGGGCGACAGACGGTTCTCGTGTACAGCCGGCGGCGGCGCTGTTGGCAACGGTAAGGGTTGGGGCGAGGCCTGGGGCGAGGGCTCGGCTGATGGCGACGACGAGGGGGGCTGGGAGGGCACTCGCGAGGTCGCGCAGCCAGCAATTAGTAGCGCGGTGGTGAGCGCGACGCCGAGCGTTCTCAGTGAATGTTTGTTTTGAACCATGCCTTGATCTTGTCAATCATTGTGCCGGATGGCGAGGGGCCGCAGGCGGCCTTGCGCGGCAGCACAGTGCCCAGCGGCACGGCGATGACTATGGCGTCCTCACTGCAGCCCGGCGTCGTTTCGAGTCCGTCACCGAATCCAATCCATCGATCCTCCAGGAGTTCCGGCCGCACCGGTTGAAACGAAGCGGACTTCAGGCTCGCGATGGTATCGATCCAGACGGGCAAGGCGCCGGCGGCCCCGGTGAGACCGGTCACGCGATTATCATCGTAGCCGACCCACACGACTGCCAGATAGCTGCCCGTGAATCCCGCGAACCAACTGTCGCGCGTGTCGGAGGACGTGCCGGTTTTGCCGGCGACAATCAGACCGGGTGGAAGGCGCGTGGCTGCGCTTCGTCCGGTTCCCCGCGTCATCACCAGCGTCAGCATCTCGTCAAGCGCATAAATGTCCGTCGGCGCCGCAGCCGTCTCGACCTGCACTTTAAAGCTCTTGAGCGGCTGGCCGCGTTCATCGAGCACCGCACGCACGGCGCGAAGCCGCGCCCGGAAGCCGCCGTTGGCGAGCGAGGTGTAGACCTGCACAACCTCAAGCGGCGTCATCTCTACCGTGCCGAGCAGCAGCGACGGATTGAGTGTCGGACGTGTCTCGAGACCCAGCCGCTGCAGGGTATCGGCCACCCGGGGCAGGCCAATGTCGAGCCCCATCCGCACCGTCGCCAAGTTCATCGACTCCGCAAGCGCGCGCGCGACCGGCACCTGACCATAGGTCTCATGTGTGAAGTTTTGCGGCGCCCAGACGCTGCCGTCCCGGAGCTTAAGCTCAATCGGTGCATCCTCGAGCATCGTGGCGGCGTTGTAGCGGCCGGTCTCGAGTGCAGCCAGGTACACGGCGGGCTTCACCAGCGAGCCGATCGGCCGGCGCGCATCGAGCGCGCGGTTGAAACCGTCGGCTCCGACTTCGCGTCCGCCGACCACCGCAACCACATCGCCGCTGTTGGGCTCGGCGACGATCACCGCACCCTCGAGGTGTTCGTCGGATACCCGACTCGCCGCGTCGAGGCGACTTAGGTGCCGGGTTAGTGAGCGCTCCGCAGCAGCCTGCGCACGCGGGTCGAGACTCGTGTATACGGCGAGCCCGGCGGCGGCCAGATCCGCCTCGGCGTAATCCCGCTTCAAGTGCCTGCGGACCAGGTCGAGATAGGCCGGTACGTAGCTGCCGCCGGGTGGACGCAGTCCGAGCAACGCCGCGGAGGCGCGTTTCGCTTCCGCGGCGTCGATCAGGTGCGCGTCCGCCATCACTTGCAGCACGAGGTTGCGACGCGCGCGGGCGCGCTCGGGATGCTTGCGCGGATCGTAATAGGACGGTCCCTTGACCAGCCCTATCAACAACGCGAGTTTGCCGACATCGAGTTCATCGAGCGGCTGCGCAAAGTAATACTCGCTGGCGAGCCCGAAGCCATGTATTGCGCGCTCGCCGTCCTGGCCGAGATACACCTCGTTCAAGTACGCGACTAAGATTTCCTCTTTGGAGAAGTGCGCCTCCAGCCGCAGAGCCATTACCGCCTCGGTAGCTTTGCGGCGTGTGGTCCGCTCATCCGTCAGAAAGTAATTTTTGACCAGCTGTTGTGTAAGTGTACTGCCGCCCTGAACCACATGGCCGGCGCGCAGGTTGGCCCACGTTGCGCGCAGGATGCCGTAGGGATCGACCCCATGGTGCTGGTCAAATCGCCGATCCTCAATCAACTTGATGGCCGCGTGCAGCAGCGGCGGCACATCGGCTGGTGAAAGAACAATGCGGTCCTCGCCGTGGATGGGAAATACACTGCCGACCAAGAGTGGGTCGAGCCGGAATACCGGCAACTCCGTGTCATCGGCTTGACGGATGTCGGTGATTGAGTCGCTGCCCGCCCGGATTGAAACGAGCTCGGGCTCGCGCAGCTCTTCGACGAAGCGCACCCGGCGCGTATGTATATCGAAATCCCCGCCCTGCCGCCGGTACACACCGGGTCCCGCCGCAGGATCGCCTTGGCGGTAGTGCAGACGGCGCAGTTCCTCTTCGAGGTCATCGGCACCCACTGGGGCACCGACATAAAGATCAAGCGGCACGGCATAGACACGCGCCGGCACCGACCAATGGCGACCCTGAAATTCCCGGGTCACGAGGCTGTCGAGGTACACGACCCACACGGCGGTGGCGGCGGCGAGCGTGCCAAGTGCACTGGCGGCAATGATGAGCAAAACGCGCCGGCGAGACGATTTGAAGCGGACCACACTCAAATGGTACCCGTATACGCAAAAAAAACCCTCTCCCCGGTTGGGGAGAGGGTTCGTGCGGGCGAAGCGCGCCTGCGGTTACTCGCCGGCTTCGGGCTCTGGATTTTCCAGGCGATTTTTGAAATCGCTCGGCGGGCGCACCCGGGCCTCGCCGGGATAGTCACGCCCTGATCCAGCGGCACTTGGTTCGGCAAGTGGTTGAATGGTTCGAAATTCGCTTCCTCCTTTCTTTTGACGAAGTCGGTTCTCATCGGCGACGCCACGAGGTCGAACTGATTCATCGGCGGCAGGCCGAGGATCTGCTCGATGGTGCGGGTCATGTTGACCTGCGTGTAGTACGTGTGGTCGGTTGGCCCATACTGCTGGGCGTACGGACTGACGATGTAGCCCGGGCTGCGATGGCCGTCGTGCAACAACTGAACAGTCACGCGTACGGAGTCGCGACGCAGGCCACCGACGCTGGGGCTCTGGGCAACCTGGCCAATTATCTCGTAGGAGGTTTTAGCTTCGATGGCTCCGACAGTACGTTTGCAGGCGTTGCGGAAATCGGCGGCTTCAATCCGTATACGCGCGAGTTCGTGGGGCCCGGCGTCGTACAGGATCAGCCGAGTGAAGGGGTGAACCCGGTTCGCGTGAAGAGCGATACGCGTTTCTTCGGATTATTCGCGACCGACGTGCTCACAGTGGCTCCCAATCTCGACCTGACTCTCGCCGGCCGCTTCAACGACGCGCAGATCGATCTCGAAGACGAACTCGGCGGACCCGTGAATGGCGACCACACCTACAACCGGTTCAATCCCAGCGCGGGATTGACCTACCGTTTGAAGTCCTGGCTGCAATTTTACGGCAACTATGCGCAAACCAACCGCGCACCGACCCCACAAGAACTGTCCTGCGCCAGCCCCGCCTTCCCCTGCAGTCTCCTGAACTTCTTCGTGGGTGACCCGAATTTGAACCAGGTCGTGGCGCACACGTATGAGGTCGGCCTGCGCGGCCTCATGGGCGAGCCGGCTCAAGGCCAGTGGAGCTGGAATATGGACGGCTACCACACCGAAAATAGCAACGACATCATCTACCAGGTGACCATCGACAATCCCAATCTCGCGTTTTATACCAATGCCGGCCGTACGAGGCGCGAGGGTCTGGAAGCAAACCTGCGCTACGACAGGGATCGATTGCACGTCAAGCTGAGCTATGCCTACACCGACGCCACGTTCCGGACTCCGCTGCTGCTGAACAGCGGAAATAATCCAGCCGCCGACGCCAATGGCCAGGAACAGGTGCTGCCGGACGGCCGCATTCCCGGCATCCCGCGCCATCGGGGCAGTTTCGTGGTGGACTACGATGTGACGGCGCGCTTCAGTGTGGGCGGCTCAGCCGTCGTACAAAGCAATGTCTACCGCTTCGGCGACGAAGCCAATCTAACGCAGCCCCTCGGCGGGTACGCAGTGGCGGATCTGAATGCTGCCTTCCGGCCCACGGATCGCGTCACGCTGTTCGCGATCGTGAACAATGTGTTCGATAAGCGCTTCTACAGCTACGGGGCGTTTGGACCCGTGAGCGATGTGCCATGGCCGAATGTCCCCGGCGGCGTCACCGACACGCGTACCGCCAGCCCAGGAACGCCCATCACCGGCTATGGCGGCGTGCGCGTGACATTCTAGAAATTACAATCAACATCTGGCGGCTGCGTCGGTGCCGCAGGCCAGATCGGCGCTGGCAGATATCGCGAGCTGTGGGGTTTGCTGTGATTGGGTTCGGCGCGCCTGTGCCAATTCAGCACGCACGCCGAAGAAGCAGATGAGCACTGTAACGAGGATGACCCCCGCCGCGACCCATCGTGAACTAGGATTCATGGATTCCGCTCCTTGCTATCGAGTGCAATGCAGCCCTCAACTGATAGATCGAAAAGCGGAATGCAAAAGCGACAACTGGTCGATTCGGCCTCTGCGCACCGCAGAGCCCACTAGAATCCCGGCATTGTTCGGCTGGCTTGATATGCTGAGCCATATGGTTCCCATGCCCCCAGGTGTTTCGCAGACGCGCAGCGAGCGCCTCCTAATTCAAAAGAATCGCAGCTTTTATGACTTGCTGTGGTCTGGTGCCGGCCTCATCGAACCCCAGCGTTTCAATACCTGGCCGCTCGTGCAATCGCTGCTGCCGGGCTCCGGTAGACAGCTCGAGGTGGCGCCTGGCCTGCGACCTCGACTGCCGATCGAGGGCACGCAATTCGTGGACATCAGTGCTCCGGCGCTGGTGAAGCTTCGCGGGCGCGGTGCGCGAGTGGCGCGAGGCCAGGTGAACTCGTTGCCTTTCGCTGACGGCGCATTCGATCTGGTGTGCGCCTTCGACATCGTCGAGCACGTTGAGGACGATGAGGGTGCGCTGTCGGAGCTCGCGCGAGTGGCGAAGCCAGGCGGAACTCTACTTATCTCGGCGCCGCTGCACACCTCACATTGGACTTTGTTCGACGAGTTCGTTGGCCACAAGCGGCGCTACGATCCGCCCGATCTACTGTCCAAGCTGGCGCGTCACCACCTCATAGTGGAGCGCAGCGCCGTTTTCGGAATGCAGCCACGGTCGGCGCGCTTGGTCGACTTCGGCATGTGGTGGCTCCTGCATCATCGTGAAATGGCGATGTGGTGGTACAACCGGGCATTCATGCAGCTGGGGTTGCGGTTTCAGAAGGAGCTGCGGCTTACGCCGGGAATGATTGCAACCGACGATGTCGACGAAATCTTTTTGGTCTGCCGAAGGGGAAGCGACTGCAAATTGACTTCGCTGCGCCAAGCCAACGGGCTACAATTCGCAACCTGCAGAGGAGGCAGCAGGTAGTATCCGGGCTCTAACGACAAAGCGTGTTTACACGATGAAGAAAACTCAAGTCAAATGGTTAAAAGCTCCGCAGAAACACGACTATCCCGCGGCACGCGCATATCTGCAGCTGATTTTACAGCCGCGCGAAGCAAAAAAAGTAGTGGCCAAATTGAAGGGCTCAAAGATCGAGGAATTTGCCGCGAAGGACATTCTTCGTGCCGCCAATGTACCTCTGTTGCCCATCGTCAAGAGCGATCTACAGCTAATCAATGATAAGAAAGCCCTTTCTCCCGTTCTGCTCTACAGAGATCCTGCCCTGCGCAAGCTCATCGTTGTCGACGGCTACCACCGCCTGTGTGCCGTCTATTCGTTTGATGAGCAAGCAATGATCCCCTGCCATATAGTCTGATCGGCGACGGCAGGGGTATCTGGAGCGATTCGGCTCGCAGCCGAAAGGGTGCGTGATGCGTGATCAGCTGGATCGAGCCAGCTCGGGACCCGGTGGCGGGCACAATTCATTGAGCAACTGGTCAATCTGCGCCTGCTCGAACGGCTTGGTGATGACTCGGGTCCGTCCCCCCAACGCGGTATTTTCGCTTGTTAGCTTGTAACCCGTGGCAATGATGATCGGCATGGCGGGGGCACGCTGCAAGAGCCGCCGCGCCAGATCCAACCCTGACATCGCAGGTAAGCTGACATCGGTCACGACGACGTCGAAGACATCCGACTCGAACAATTTGAGTGCCTCTTCGGCACTCGCGACTGCCACCACGGTGCGACTCGGCTGGGTAAGAAGTTCGTGGGTGATGCTGCGTACCAGATCGTTATCTTCGACGTACAGGATCCGCAGCGGTGTTGCCGATACGCTCATGCACTCACTCCGCGATCAACGGATGGTAAATCCGCAGCACATTGTGCAAGGTAGCGCCTCGATCCACGACGATGCCGCCTCCGTGTTTTTGCAGCCAGCGTTGCGCACTTGCCAAAATCAAATCTCGCGGTTGAACGACGCCCGCCTGGTCCCGCAGCAGCGCCGCCGCGCTAGGAATCTTGCCGAAGGACAGTTCACTGCGCAACTCCACGCAGGCATCCTCCCGCACGCGGCTGATGTGGATCTGCAACTCGGCGCCCGGAGGCAACGCATCGATGCTAAGCGCAAAGAGTGCCAACAGCAACGTGCGCAGTTTGTTAACAGCCGCTGACACCCGCACATTCTTGTCGCCGTTAACGGCAATGCGAACTTCCCGACTCGCGGTATCATTGCGCAAGAATTGCTGTATCTCGTCGATCAGATTCGCCACGTTGACGACGGCTGGCTCATGCTCCGGCACCGTCAACTGATTGACGATCTCGAACACGACGCGTTCATGGCTCGCCAGTGCGCGCTTCGCGAGGGCGGACGCATTTTCGATCAGTGTCCCGTCAACCGGACCTTGCTTCGCAGATCTAGCCAATAGTTCGAAAGAACTGTAAACCGCCTGCAGACGCCCCCGAATATCATGGACGTACGCGTGGCGGCAACGATCGTTGATCCATGTCAGCAGCGCCGCATCGAATACGTCGTCGATTTGCCACCCGTGCGCTTTTGACTCAACATCTAAATTCACGAGGGCTACCTGTTTGCATGCGCGATCACGGATACCAATCATATTCCCGACCTCGACGATGAAACAGTTTTACCCCCTGCGCCTCTGAGACATACGTGTCCGACGGAGTAGCAAGCGCACGTAGGTATCCACCTACAGTACGCGCAGGAATTCGGCAAGCTGATCGCTGGCCACGTAGCAAAAAAAGAAAAGGCTGATGGAACGATAGCGCATTCTGCCGTCCGGGATGATCACGCCACCCATTTGATTTTCAGTTGCAGAGGGCGTTGAATCCTTTGAAACACGGGTGATTATTTCATCCTTTTCCGCTAAATAGCCACCTCGGATCAACTACCTCCATTTGAGCGGAATGTGGAAATGACGCGCGCGATAATTAACAATCAACGGGACCGACGCGGCAATGAGCATTCCCACTGAGCCGATCGCTAGCGTTCCGCGGCCAGCCGAGTTGCTGGCAGCCATTGATGCACGGGGCGGCAACGCTCAAGATCCAACACTGAAGCCGTTGTATGAGGCAGCCGTGCGCGACACGCTTAGTAACTTTGAAGCTACCGACTCAAGATCCGCCCGCGCGTTCAAAGAGCTGCGCTGGCCGCCCAAGAACTTGGACCGTCCAATGTCGCCTGACAATGACGAGAAGCAGCTGCGCCGGGTGAAGGAGGCGCTTGAAACCAAAAATCAGGAGCTGCAGCAACAGCGGGAATGGTTTCAGGTCACCTTGTCCAGCATCGGCGATGCTGTTATCACGACCGATGCGCTGGGTGCGGTGACATTCTTGAATCCCGTTGCCGAGGCAATGACGGGTTGGACCTCGGCTGATGCAGCCGGCGTGCCGCTCTCGAACATATTCAGCATCATCGACGAGTTTACCGGGGTGGCCGTCGAACACCCCGTCAAAACGGTGTTGCGGGAAGGACGGATAGTCAGAATCGCAAATGCGTCTCTTGTCCGTCGCGATGGTACCGTCCGCGCAATAGAAGATACCGCTGCTCCCATTTGGGATCGAGCCGGCACACTCGCGGGCATGGTCATGGTTTTTCACGATGTGACAGCACAGCGCAAAGCCGAAGCGGCGCTAAGCGAAAGCGACGTTCGCTTCCGTACCATTTTTAACCAAGCTGCTGTCGGAATGGCCGTTACGGACTTGACTGGTCGGTTTATACAGATCAACCAAAAATTTGCCGACGTATTTCGGTTTTGCGATCGAGGAACTGCAACAGCGAATCTTTCTGCAGCTAATGCACCCCTTAGACTACCTTTCGGCGCAACAGAGCCTTGCTCGCCTTGCGAGTGAAGAGAAGTCGGATTTGGTCCTTGAGAAGCGCTGCTTACGTAAAGATGGCGCGGTTATCTGGTGCTTAAGCACGATCACACTTGTAAAGGACCGGGCCGGTCATGCTCAGCACTTGATATGGATCGTCGAGGATATCACGGAGCGTAAGCTTGCCGAGGAGGCGCAGGCGCGGCTGGTAGCCGTAATTGCCTCATCGGACGACTCGATAATCAGCATGACCCTCGACGGCGAAGTGCTCAGTTGGAATCGCGGTGCTGAATACATGTACGGATACGCGGCCAATGAAATGATTGGCAAAGCCACGCAGGAGTTGATTCCGTCGGATCGTTTGGACGAGGAGCCGGCCATTCTCGATCGGATCCGCAAAGGGGAGCGCATCGAGCATTTTGAAACGTTGCGAAAGCGCAAGGATGGCTCGGTTTTCAATGTTTCAATCGCGGTATCGCCAATCGAGGACTCTCGCGGCAGGATAATTGGTGCCTCAAAGATCACGCGCGACATCACTCAAGGCAAGCTTACGGAAGCCGCATTACGGGAAACGGATCGTCGCAAGGACGAATTCTTGGCCACCCTCGCTCATGAGCTGCGCAACCCGCTGGCTCCCATCCGGCAGGCGGCTCTCATCTCAGAGTCTGAGAGCGCCACCGACGCGCAGAGACGCTGGAGCCACAATGTCATTAGTCGACAGGTTCACCACATGTCGTTGCTCCTTGATGATCTCCTGGACATATCGCGAATCACGCGCGGTACGCTCGAGTTGCGGCTCGAAGACACCGAACTGGCGGACATTCTGGAAGCAGCCGTTGAAACGGCGCGTCCGGTCATCGATGCGAAGGGGCATAAATTCAAGATTGAGGCGCCTGATGAGTCTGTGCAATTTATGGCGGACCCGCTACGGCTCGCTCAGATCCTGACCAACCTTTTGACCAACGCCGCCAAGTACACCGATCCGGGCGGCGAGATTCGGCTGCGCGTTGCATGTGATAGGCAGAGCATTGTTTTTGCCGTAAAAGATTCCGGAATCGGCATTCCCGCCGAGGCGTTGAAGAACATCTTCGAGATGTTCTCTCAAGTCAAATCTACGCGTGACCGTTCCGAGGGAGGACTGGGCATTGGACTCTCTCTGACACGGGGGCTTGTCGATCTTCATGGCGGACGGATCGAGGCCCGTAGCGCGGGAGCAGGATTCGGCAGCGAGTTCATTGTGCGGCTGCCCCGGCGCGATTCGCGGATTATGCCGGGCGTGGCGCCTACGCCTGTCGACCAGCAACAAGTGGCAAGCCGTCGCGTCCTCATCGCAGATGATAATCGGGACGCGGCCGAAACCCTGGCAATGTTGCTTCAAATCGAGGGTCATGAGGTCCACGTCGTCCACGACGGTCGCGCGGCCGTTTCCGCGTTCGCTGAATTCCACCCCGAGGTTGCGTTGCTAGACATTGGCATGCCCGAACTCAGCGGCTATGAAGTTGCAAGGCGCGTGCGAGAAAATGTCCAAGGGCAAACTGTGACGCTGATCGCACTGACTGGGTGGGGCCAGGAGCGGGATAAGGAGCAAGCGCTGGCTGCCGGATTCAATCACCACTTCACAAAACCGGTAGAGCCCGATCGAATCAGCAAAATATTACGCTCGCTGACCTCCCACACCCATTCATAGCTGCCAGGTCTTTACCGCTGAGGGTTGCACGGTTGATCATCGTGCGCGTAAGAAACGCCTGACATCTGTTCAACCGTACAGAGGACATATTCCGACAAACTCCCCAGGCACAATTCTCCCCGTTGTCGCACAGACGCTCATTCAACAACTACAGAGGATCAATACTATGGCCCGCGGAATTCTTCTTTGGATGTTGGGTGTTCCCCTGCCGATAATTCTGTTGCTTGCGATGTGTTCCCACCACTAATTCAGGAGCAGGAGCATGGTCATGGAAGGATCAGTGTATCCGCGCCCGGATGCGATGGGCGCGGGCGCGGTCGGTGCCCCGGGAAAATCCGCTGCGTCTTGGCCCGCGATCATCGCCGGCGCCTTTGTCGCGACCAGCGTGTCATTGATCCTGTTGGCCTTGGGATCAGGTCTCGGCATCACTTCTATTTTTGCCTCGGCGGATCATCGGATTTCGGGGACAGCGATAGTTGCGACGGCGGCAATCTGGCTCATTGTGACGCAGTGGATTTCCGCCGGTCTTGGTGGATACATCGCGGGACGACTGCGGACTCGATGGCTCGGCACGCACAAGCACGAAGTCTTTTTTCGAGATACTGCGCACGGTCTGGTGACATGGGCAGTAGCCACCGTTGTTCTCGCGGTGCTCGTTGGTGCATCGCTGCCTTCGATGATTGCAGTCGGATTGAATACAGCATCAGGGAAGTCGTCCAGCGGTGTTCAAAGTACGGTGTCGTCGCCAGCTCTTGCCGCGGCACCTTACGGAATTGACAAGCTTTTTCGATCAACCAGCTCCGCAGAAGTTAAGGACGCGAGCGCTCCAAAAGTAGAAGCAGATCATATATTGAAGAACGCTCTGGCCATTGGAAGTCTTCCTGATGCGGACCGCGCCTACTTGGCCGCACTGATTGCGGCAAAAACCGGGATTTCAGCATCTGACGCCGAAATGCGCGTAAATGATTGGCTGGCAAAGAGCATGGAAGCCGACGCGAACATGAAGGTCGAGGCAGCCGCAAGCCGCGAAGCAGCGATCTATACCGCACTGTCCCTACTCATTGGCGCGTTCATCGCAAGCGTCGCGGCAGCTCTCGGCGGCCGACTGCGAGACGAGCACGGTTAGCTTGGGGTGCACGTCGAGCCTGACACTGTAGGACGGCACATGACATCGGCATTATCGCAAGCCCCATGGCCAAATGAGTGATCGGCCCATGCTGCCTGCCACTGCTTCCACTCAAAATTGCAGCTGACGTTGGAACGCAACCTAAGTGGAGGCAATAATGAAAGTACTATCCGCGTTTGCGCTTGCGCTGACAATACTGTCGGGCTGTATCAGCAGCAGCAATCCGAGTCCGCCGGCGAAGACCACCGTTGTTGTGCCGCCGAACTCGAACACGACAGTGATTTGCCAGGACGGATCGCAACCGCCCTGCTAGTGGTCAGGTAACGATACGAGCAGGGACGCTCTTGATGATTCCCCGGATTCTTCATCGCGCCTGAGCCGGCGAGCCTGGGACCAGAGTTGGCCGGCGAATATGACGCCCGATGTGTGCACGCGCAGCCCCGCTGCGCGCAGCGCTTGCGCAGCCCAGGTGTTACAGGTGCGAAACGCCGAGTACTTCGCCCTGCCGAGATAGTACGCGCTGCCCTCATAGGGACCTTCCCTATAAACGCTCAGCTTTTGGCCGGTGGCGACCAATGAATTCCACAGAAAGGTTCGCAGCGCACGCATTTGATCTGCACGCAGGGTCAAGGGAATGACATTACTTTCCCCGAACCCCTCATCCGGTGATCCGCTCAGCGCCGTCACCAGTATGACTGCGCCGCCCGGCCACAGCGCTGCGAGCAGAGTTGGGGCGTTGTGATTCTTGGCCGATAGATAATGCTTGTCGGCGAAGCCAAAGAAAATGTAGCGCACACCGACAAAATTGTCGGCCACCGCATCCAGCGGCGGCGTCAAATCGCTGACCGCCAAGCCTATGTCAATGTGCCAGCCGCGGCGGGCGATGTAGACAATTGAGGACGCGCCGGCGTCGGTAGCTGGCGAAGGCATCGCCGGCTGCGCAGAACATGTACCCGATAACCATAACAGCGCGATAGCCGAAGCCCATATACGGTTGCACACCGCTTGCCTACTGCTTGGCTGCGACCTCGGCGGCCTTGGAATTCGCTTTAGCGGCATCGTAGTCGGCATCCGCCAAATCTTTGCATTTCCTTTGCGCGTCGCCGCTCAGCGCGTTGCATTTCTCCAAAGCGACTTTGTGAGCACCTTCAGCCTTCGCCATTGCCACATCGTAGGCACCCTTTGCTTCCACGTTGTTAAGGTCCTGGCTCTTATCGTTCACTTTGTCGGTGGCTCGCGCGTCGTCATTGGAAGCTTCCCGGCGGGCATCGGCGACCTTCTTCGCAGCCGCTTGTTGAGCCGCCGCGACATCGTTGGCAACCGTATCCGGCGACTTCGCATTGTTGCAGCCCGCTACGGTAGCCAGCGCGATCAAACCAGTTGCCGCGATAATTTTTAGTTGCATAATTTTCACCCTCCAGTTGTTTGCGGTGCCGCTACTAACGAGTCACGGCAACCGCCCACAATCACCTTACAAAACCAGGTCCCGACCAGCTATCGCGGGAACGCTCAAGACTTCGTCAGCCTTTGCTGACGATACGGGAAACCCCGCGGCGAGCGAGATCAGCAAAATCCTACACACGCCGGCACTGTGTGCGACTTCAGATCACGCGTAGCGGACATTAGATTTGTTGTGTTATGCGCTGTTTCCTGAATTGCCTGTTGTTCGCATGCTGCCTCGGCGGCTGCGCATCGCTCCCGCCGGGATCTGACTACCCGAAGACTGCCACCGTAGCGCTGACTGAACCGGAGGTGACCCCAATAGGGAAGCAATTCGCTTCTGCCGCTCATGAACACGGCACCAAGGCGGCTTATCGCATCATCTCCGTCGGCGTCGATGGATTTCTGATGCGAATGGAGATGATCAATTCGGCGGAACGCACCCTCGACTTGCAATATTACATTTTCCATGGAGATGAATCCGGACGGCTGCTGACCGATGCGCTGATCCGCGCCGCGGACCGCGGAGTCCGGGTACGGCTGCTACTTGACGATGGAGAAACAGTGCGGGGCGATGAGCAGATATTTGCGATCGCTGCCCGGGCCAATGTCGAAGTGCGAATCTTTAACCCGTTTGCATACCGCGGCCACAATCAATTGATAAGAGCGACGGAGTATTTGTTCAATCATTCCAGACTTGACTATCGGATGCACAATAAGCTGCTGGTCGCGGACAACTCGATCGCACTGGTCGGCGGCCGCAATATCGGCGACCAGTACTTCCAAATTGACCCGGAATCCCAATTCGCCGACGACGACATATTTGTGGGCGGCCCGATTGTCCACGACTTGTCCGGGACCTTCGACGAATACTGGAACAGCGCGTTAGCAATTCCGGCACAAGCCTTGCACGGCATCAATACGCATCAGAAGCATCACAAAGCCTATGCCGACAAGGTCGACAAAGCTGGTTTCGACTATCGATCGAAGCTCGACAGCGGCGAACCCCTTGCCGGAATAATGGCCGGGCGACTGCCACTGATATGGGCTAACGCTCAGGTCGTTTGCGACAGTCCGGAGAAGAAGCGGACCGCCGACACGCCCGGCGCTGCAAGCCTCATGTATGAGCCCGTGGCGCATGCGGTCGCGCAGGTGCAGTCCGAGCTGTTAATTGTCTCGCCCTACGTCGTACCGTCGAAAGACGAACTGCATCTGCTGGAAGATCGCCGTGAGCACAAGGTGCGCATTCGAATACTGACAAACTCCCTGGAATCTGCGCCGGAGTTGTCCGCGCATTCCGGCTATATGCACTATCGGACAGTGTTGTTGAACGATGGCGTCGAGCTTTATGAGGTGCGGTCTCGGCTCGGCAATTCTCGCGGCAGCGGCCAATCAACGAATCTATCGCGCTATGGAAACTATGCGCTGCATGCGAAACTCTACGTGCTGGACCGCCAGCGCCTGTTCATAGGTTCAATGAACCTCGACCAGCGGTCCAGGCGCATCAATACGGAGGTCGGCTTGATCATTGACAGTGCGGACTTATCGCAGGAAACGGCGAGACGATTTGAGGCGATGACCCTGCCGGAGAATTCTTATACGGTAACGCTTCCCCCCTCCCCGGAAAAGTCGCCACATTTGGTATGGCGGACCGTCGAGAACGGCACCGCAGTCGAATACAACACAGAGCCGGCAAGACATCCGTGGCAGCGGGTCGAGGTCAAAGTATTATCGTTATTGCCGTTGGACTCTGAGCTTTGAATATACGAGCCTCCACAGTGCGGGCTCTCGCACCCGGCTTGATGTTCTTTTCGCTGGCTATCGCCGCGCCGTCTGCCGAAGTGCAGGCAGAAGTCAGGTATCTACTTCAGTTTATAGAAAACTCAGGCTGCGAGTTCTACCGTAACGGCCTGTGGTACGACGGCACACACGCTAGCGCGCATTTGCGCAACAAATATGAGTATTTCGTTGCGCGTGACCAGGTGAGGACGACGGAAGATTTCATTGATCGCGCGGCGACCAAGAGCAGTATCACCGGCATTCCCTATCAAATCCGCTGTATAGGCGGCACGGCGGTGGATAGCAACGGTTGGTTGCGGGAGGCACTTGCGGCGTATCGACAAACGAAAGTGGCGCTGCCAGTCCGCTGACGTTTGCCGCGCGCGGCGCTACTCGGCGGTTACTTCTACCGTCACATTCATCGACAGGAAATCATCGCCTGATCCCACGAACGAGCCCAGCAGCGGCGAGGCCTGGTATGCGTTTCGCGCCACGGCCACTCGAATCAAATTACGCCCTCCCACTAGCGCGTTGGTCGGATCAAACTCTATCCAGCCCGCCCCCGGCAGATAGACCTGCAGCCACGCATGCGTGGCGCCGCCGCCTACCAAACCGCCCTGCGCTCCGATCAGCCGCTCATCGTAAAGATAACCCGACACAAAGCGAGCCGCGAGACCGAGGCTTCGAACTGCCTCCATCATGAAAACCGCGAAATCCCGACAACTTCCGGAACCCTGACTCAAGGTCGCGGTTGGTTCAAGCACGCCGAACTCCTCGCGCCGTGCATAGATAAAGCCGCTATTTACAGCCTGATTTATCGAGAGCAGAACATCAAGAGTCGTCCTGTCGGCTGCAGCATCCACGTATTTCTTTGCCCACTGATCGATCGCGTGTTCAGGATCCGGGTATTGGCGCTCCATCGAGCGCCCCAAATCCGCGCTATCGTCGCCGCTGTAGTTAAAGGGCAGATGCCGTGCATAGGGTTCGATCCAAATCGTTTGCTCCGGCATGGGGAAATGCTCGGCGCGAAACGAGGATTCGAAAACCAGGGAATCCGACATTTCTGCAAAGGATGTGATCACGATCGAGTTGCCAAAGACATCGTGCATCCAGCGAAGCTCGCTGGGTTGAGGTACCACAAGCAGCGCCGTATCCAGCAACCGCAGATCGTGACTGTCACGCGGCCGCGACATCAAGCGATGTTCGCCAAGTTTCACCGGCCCGCGAAATTTATACTCGGTGCGATGGCGGACGGAAAGCACAGTCATTACGCAGCCTCGCAGTAATACAGTGGCGTCACCTGCTGCGCGTCGATCGGCGACTTTTCGCATGCGCGGAGCTTGGCGTCTTCTTCTGAGGCGATGTATCGCTGGTGAGTCCTACCTCTTCAATGGCTGATATGACGGCAGCTGCGTCCGCCGATTCTTGCAGGACGGCGGCCTGGCGGTCCTCCCGGTCTTTGACCATCGGCAGGTCACGTCTCAACTCCTCGACAAGGTGTATGAGCTTGGTGACTTTTTGCTCCGTCAGCAGGCCGACCTGTAGATCCAAATGTCGGTGTTGTTGCTCAAGCTTTGCCTGCCGGTTTTGTGCGATCAACACGATGGTCGTGGTGACCAGGGCGCAGAACGTTAGCAGGCCATCGAGAATCTCAAAGGGCGCAGGATCAAAAGGCGCGACACCCCACGGTCGCAACAGATTGGCCGCTATCCAACCAATCACAAACAATACCAGCCCGAACAAGTACGCCGGTCGCGCGATCAACAGACCCAATTTTCCCACCAGCAGCTGCGAGGGCCCCGTCGAACTGCGCTCCTTGCGCTGCACTTCGACCATGCTTTCGATATTCTGATCGATATGCTCGGAAAGGGATTGTATTGCCCCTGTTTCCGCATCACCCGAGTCGAGTCGATCATTCTTCGTAGCCATTTCCTGGGACCCCTGAACCTAAGTCACATCAGGGTATACACGCCGATGCGAGGTGGCGAGTTGCGAACCGTACGAGCTGCCTCTTTGAGGCATTCTCCATGACCGTATTACGCGTCGGAATCCGCCTACAAACCAAGGTAGGGCAATCGGGGGATGCTGCAGGCGGT
This sequence comes from uncultured Gammaproteobacteria bacterium, assembly GCA_963787695.1. Lineage (GTDB taxonomy): Bacteria > Pseudomonadota > Gammaproteobacteria > Steroidobacterales > Steroidobacteraceae > Bog-1198. The sequence goes on along the minus strand of CAWBDX010000001.1, from coordinate 499,277 downwards.
TTAGCGCTGGCAGCGCCACACGCTTTGTAGAATTTACATGTCGATCCCGATGGGGATTCCAGCAATTGCTCCAGCCCGTCTTCAATCGGCGCCTTGGGGTGGACTAGGCGCTTTCTTGCCGGCGCGTCGCGCTTCCGAAAGCCCGATTGCGATCGCCTGATTGCGGCTCTTCACTGTGAGGCCCGAGGAGCCGCTTTTCAGGGTACCGGCTTTGCGCTTGTGCATGGCGCGCTTGACGGATTGAGATGCTGCCTTGCTGTACTTATTCGCCATGAAAATCTCCATCACGAGTTACTGTTACCAACATCGGCACTGAAGCAACAGATGCGGGCCGCCTGCTGCAACTGAAGAGATTCGCGCTGAGGCTCGTCGCAATACCGGTCACGGTAAGGGGCGGTTACCGCGCCGGTTACAGCGCGACCGAATCTTAAGGCGTTTTGTTGTTGGCCTTCGCTCGTTCAGCTGCGTCGCCTAACTTCGCCTGACCGGCGCCGACGGTTTTGTTGATCGCGCCTTTTACTTGCTGGGTCTTGTTGCCAGTAACCTTGCCGAATTCCTCCTGGATTTTTCCACCCACTTCCTTTGCACGCCCTTCAACCTGATCCTTATTGATACCCATATCCGACTCCTGTTGATCGATCTTCGGCGAGCGGCCGAATCGCATTGCTGAGTGTCAGCCAAGTGCAGAGAAATGTTGCCACTACTGGGGCTGAGAAATGTAAGCGCAGAGACTCAACGCATGTAGGACAACGGGAATACTCATAAATCCAGTCGGACTATTTGATCATCTCGATCGGCGATCCAACGCGTCACTCGCGAATCCGACCACTGCCCGGTTTGGTGCTCTACCACCGCTTCGCCTGCCTTACGCTGCAACAAAATCCATGCCAGCAATGCCTCACGGGCTTGATCCAGCGTCGAGAAGCCTTCCTTATCCCCGCTCTTCGAGTCATAAACAAAATATGGATGGCTGCTATCGGATTTCATATTGCGATCCCTTACCTCGGTGAAACCGCGACACCGCTAATAGGGCTGGTAGGTTGCTCCCGAGCGAATCGGTCCAACATGCGACAATCGCGCAACGTGGTGTAGGCCAAGAGGAATTGGCTTGTCAGTCGGCGGAACTTAAAATCCGCAAGCGCTCTGCGACCGCGAGTGCAATTGCCTGGGCACCGCGTGAATTGGGATGCGTATCGCTCGGCAGATGCCAGCTCGGATCAAGCTCTACGTCCACATACGGCAGTCCCGCGTCATCGAGGATGCGTCGCCGCAGCATCTCGTCGGTCGCGCTCTCGGCGCCGAATTGCGGCACAACGATGAGCGGTTCGGCATTCCGTGAGCGCGCGAGTTCTACGAGCGCGCGTAGGCTATCGCGAGTCCGTGTGACGCCCTGCTCAACCGCGGCAGCGCTGCGGTAAGGCACGAGCCAGCGCAGTAGCGCCGCAAGGCGCCAGGAATGGTCAGCCGCCTGCGAGATGTGTCCCGCCACCAGCCGCGGGCGATTGTCGAGCAGATTACGATCGAAGAGCGACGGCATGAACAGCGTCACCACTGCGACTGGTTGACGAAAGCGCGGCAGCTCCGCAGCCAAGCGAAGAAACGACTGGTCGTTGCTATAGTCGGACACCGCCAAGTTGGCGCTCTGTATCCCGAGCAGCGCGCCGACGCGGGCGGGAATAGTCTCCTCCCAGGCAAGTCCGTATCCGGCGATAATGGACTCGCCAGTGAAAACGAGCGACGGCTGCTCGACATCGACCTCGGCCCCCTGCGCCGACACCCTATGCCCAGCATTGTCGAAGCTGTACGCCACCGCGCGACCACCTTCCTTGGCCACAACCGATCGAGCCGGAACGAATGCCCAACCAAGCAACGGGTCGACGCGGCGTCGCGGCTCCAGCTGCAGCGGATCGGCATCGTGTGGATAAGGCGGATGGGCGCGCAGCAGCAGCTCGGCGCAGCCCAGGGCCAGCACTACCGCGAGAATGATTCGCAGCGCGCCGCCGGTGGTCGCTCCGCTCATGACGGCGGCGATGGGACGGCGCAGGATAAGCACGAGCGCGACCCCAGTCAGAAAAATAAGCCCGCGCACTGTCATCTCCGCCGCAACCAGGCTGGAGCGCGAAATAGCGAAGATAGGCATGAAATGGCGGTCCCACCAACTCTGTCCCGCAACAAGCGGCGCCAGGATCAATGCAACGCCGAGGCCCGCCAACGCGGCTTCGGCAATGCCGCGGCGGTTCACGCCGACTCGCGGCGGCCGACGGTCACAAACAGCCCGCCCTCGGGTCCCAGGCTCCTGATCCAACCGAGCTGCGCCAGCCAGGCTTCGGGACGCCAGGTGTCGCCGGCCGCAGTGAAAAGACCGTCCGGATCCTCGCCGATAAGTGCACTTGGGTATGTTCGAAGGTACTCGACGTTATTCTCCTTGAACCAATTCTGCACCTCGCTCACCGTGTGCCAATGCTCTTCGGGATGCTGATACTGGTCCCTCAGCCATGCTTCCCGCCGCGCGGGGTCAGCGTCTCGTTCGCGCAGGACGGGATCGAGCGGAATCCAGCGAAACCCGGATATACGGGCGATGACACGCCGAAGGCGAAACGGTATGCGCGCGAATGCGTTGTAAAGGCCGACGATGATTAATCCACCAGGCCGCGCCAATGCCGCGATGCGGGCAAACGATGCGCGTGGGTCGGGCGTATGGTGCAGCACGCCCGACGCGTAAACCACGTCGAATGCGCCGGCCCGCAATCCCGGACGGCGCAGATCGGTTTCGACGAACTGCACGCGTGCAAGCCCGAAGCGCCGCGCCGCAATTTGGCCGAGCAGCAAGGACGCACGTGTCAGGTCCGCGCCAATGACCAGCCGATCCGCGCGTGTCAGGTATAGGCTCATCTGCCCGGTGCCGCATCCGACTTCCAAGATCCGGGCGTCGCCGGGAATCGCTTCGTCCAGCAGGCGCGCAAACGTACTGCGTTCAGCCCGTGCATAAAGCGACGCCAAGGTCTCGCGCTGTCTGTAGCCGGGGAACGGGGCGTGCTCGTAAAAGCGGCGTACGGCGTCGCCGCGCGCGTCCCCTCCCAGTCGCAAATCCGGAATCCCGTCGGGGGCAGTGTAGCGAGCGCCGCACTGCGTGCACCGCCATCTGACCGCCAACTCGCTGCCGCAAGCCGGACAGGCTAGCAGATCGCGTAACGCATCCATCGGTCAGAAGATCGAGTAAACGAACGGAGCGAGCGCCTCAACGCTTGCCGCGACGATCAACACAATTCCAATCACGCACAGGAAAACAGCCAGCGGCAGCATCCAGCGCTTGGCAGGACCGCTTCGCCACATCCCACGCGCGAGATCCGCGATCGATCCGCCGGCACTGCCGAAGACGACCAGGCTGCGTTCTATCCTGCCGCGCTTTTTGAGCATGCGATTTTTTCCTTCTGCGTTGCTGATGACGCGCGTTTGGCAACCCGGGTGCGGCCGGCAACCAACACGTCGATGCCGCTGCGCCGAAACGTCGAGTACCCTTCGACGGCTCGATTGACGATGGGCTCTCCTGCAAGGTTGAACGACGTGTTGAGCAGTATCGGTATGCCGCTGCGCCGTCCGTAGGACTCAAGCAATGCGTGGAACCGCGGAGCCATGCTCTGCTCAAGCGTTTGCAGTCGGGCCGTGCCATCGACGTGCGTGATCGCAGCCAGCCGCGTCCGCCACTCCGGACGCACCGGGAAAACACCCGACATGAACCGTGCCAGCCGCGCCCCGCCCGGCGGCAACTCGAAATACCGGTCGGCGACCTCAATCGGCACTACTGGCGCGAACGGCCGGAATTCCTCGCGATATTTGATGTCGCGATTCAGCCGATCGCGCATTTCGGCCGAGTGCGGTGCGGCAAGGATACTGCGGTGCCCTAGCGCACGAGGTCCAAACTCGAGGGCGCCATCCATCCATCCGACAACACGCCCGGCGATGAGATCGCCGGCGGTCCGATCGATTAATTCCGAGTCATTCAATTCATCGCAAGGCTGGTGATCCTCACGCGCCAATTGCACCAGCGCAGCGCCATCCGCCGCCGGACCCCAAAACGGATGGTCCGGGACCAGGCAGTCGGGATTCTTGAAGTGGATCCTGTCGGCATACAGAGCCGCGCCGAGCGCACAACCGGCGTCACCAGGAGCGGGCGGAATCAATAGCCTCTCAAAGCCCGATTCAGCGAGGATCCGTGAATTGGCGACACCGTTTAGCGCTACCCCGCCGCCCATACATAGATCGGTTAAACCCGTTTCCTGATGCAGCGCGCGAGCGATTTCCACGAGAGTCTCTTCGAGCACTTGCTGCACACTTGCAGCGCAGTCTGCAAACCGCCTGCCTTCTGCGGATTCAAGATCGATCGGCTCGTATGGGCTGCGCGGTCGACCAAACAGATCGATAAAACGCGATGAATAGGAGCGCTGCGTGGTGGTGTGGAATTCGAAGTATTCAAGGTCGAGACCGAAGGCGCCATCCGACGTGCGCCGGATGAGCCGGCGGACTTCGTTGACCAGTGTCGGGCGACCATAGCTAGCCAGTCCCATGACCTTGTACTCACCCTCGTTGACTGCGAACCCGAGATAAGCTGTGAAAGTTGAGTAAAGCAATCCCAGCGAATGGGGAAACCGGACTTCGCGCAGCAGGGTGATCGAGGCGGTGCCGTTGGGGCGCCGCTCGCCGAGGCCGACCGACGTCGTGGCCCACTCGCCGACGCCGTCGGCCGTCAAGATCGCCGCGCGATGCGTGGGTGCCGTGAGGAAAGCGGCAGCCGCGTGCGACTGGTGATGCTCCGTGAATAGAATCTTGCGCCTCGGTATGCCCAAGTACGACGAAATTACGCCGCGCACCCAGACTTTATCGCCGAGCGAGTTTCTCATTGCCTTCGGGAATGCCCGCCAAGAGCGCGGGAAGGCGCGTAACGCACTGGTTAGAATGCGATCGAATTTGAGCATCGGACGCTCGTAGAAAACCACGGCGTCAAGGGCTTCCGGCCCGATGCCGGCATGATCCAAGCACCACTCGATCGCCAGCAGCGGAAATGCGGCGTCGTTCTTGCGCCGCGACAGCCGCTCTTCTTGGACCGCAGCAATCGGCATTCCGTCGATGAGCAGCGCTGCCGCTGAATCGTGATAGTGAGCCGAGATTCCCAGAATCTTCACTTTCAGTACTCCCGGTCGAGTGAAGCGTTGCGCTCAGGTGAAACTGGCAACCAGCCCGTGGGCTCCTTACGCGCGGCTCGTTTGGCGAGGTAGCCAAATGGCGGCAACACGGTGAAATACAGAATTGTCAGGAACAGGCCGCTGATGACGCCTGCGATCGCGAGCGCGAGGCGCAGGTAACCCATCCACAACCGACTCAGCCGCGCGCGCCATAAAAGCACTCTGTGGCGGTGCGGCGACACGCGCACGAGCTGCGCTAAAGTGTAGTTCATGTGGTAGACCTCGTCCCGAAGAACCTCATCAAAGATCGCGCGCGTCGACGGATCACGCTCGAGCACATCGCGATACGCCGCGAAATCCGTGGCGGCAGATTTTCCGAAAGATGGAGAAAAGCAAGTAGAGCGCCAGCCTCCGACTCCTCGATTCGCAAATCGTCAAGACCGCGTTCGCCGGGCGCCAGCCAGTCGGTCTGATAGCCAGCTCGGGAAGGCGCGCACAGCGCCTGGTGCAGAAGCGAGCCGCGCCGGCGAAATAGCTCCGCATGTCGCTGTTCGTCCCGGGCGTGGAACAGAAAGAGCGTACGCAGCAAGGGGTCTGAGGTCACTTCGGCAGCGCGGACAAGATCGCGCCCGCCTTCTGCCTCGGTTTCAGCGAATCGGAGCAGATTGCTCGCTCGCCGCGCCGTGTCGAGCCATACCCAATTATGGACCGGCCACAGCAGTATCTGCCTAATTTTCATAAGAAGATTGGCAACATTGGTAATGCACCCATAACCATGAGTACCTGAAACATCCGGATTCGTTTAGTTTTCCAGATAGCCGGGTAATATCAAGCGTGTCGTTGCCCACCGAGTCTCAATTGCCGACCATCCGCACAGGCCTTTCCCCCGGGTTAAGAACCGTTCCCATTGAGAGCCGGAAATGTGCGAGTCATGGGGCCGGAAGGTGTTTCGCAAGCGATTGATATTTCTAAGGTGCGCCGGCGACGATGCTCGTTTTCGGAAAGTTTACGATTTGGCTTCCTGGGGCACTTGAAGACGGAGAAGCGCAGGTGACCAAGGGTCGGGACAGCGGCATGCCCGCGGTCGAACAATGGGAGTCGTACTTCGACGCCGCCGGAATTCTAGAGTCCCTCGGCTGTCGCGACTTGAGGGGCGACGCCATCGAGTTTGGCTGCGGCTACGGTACCTTCACGATCGTGGCCGCGCAAAGAATCGTGGGTACAGTCTACGCGCTCGACATCGACCCGCTGATGGTGGCGGCAACCGCAGCTCGCGTCTCGCAGGTCGGCTTGAAGAACGTCGTCGCTGAGCAACGGGACTTCGTCACGGACGGTTGCGGCCGAGATTCTCAGTCGGCGACGTTGGCTTTACTATTCAACATTCTGCATATCGAGGATCCTGTAGGCCTGTTGAAGGAAGCCTACCGGGTTCTCCGTCCCGGGGGCTTAGTCGGAGTCATTCATTGGAACTACGACGTTCGAACGCCGCGAGGGCCGCCGCTCGATATTCGCCCGCGGCCCGAGCAATGTAGAGCTTGGGGTGAGGAGGCAGGATTGCGGTGGGTTCGGGACGAGTGTCTGCCCGGCTCGCCGTGGCATTGGGGAATGGTGATGGAGAGAACCTGATGCCTCGCTTAGCCTGGAAGAGGCACAAAGTCTTAGTCTGATAGAATTAGAGCGCTGGAAGGAGGAGAGATCCGTGGCTACCTGCACAGCGGAATTTAGAAAAACATTTGAGGACTGGGCCTCAACAGGGCAACCGTCGATGCAACGCGAAGGCGATCTGCCGCTTGCTGCGGCCGCGTTGATGGCGCACGCCGCCTTCGTCGAACCGGAGCGCCAGATCGCCATCTTCGATGCAATCGCGGAAGCGTGGCTCGATTTGAGCAGCGGGGACGCGCGGCGAGAGCTGCTGCAAGAGAGACTCGGGTTCCTGACGGCGGGTCCTCGCATATCGGCAGCGGATGCTTGGAAGACACCCAAAGTGATTTGGGACGCCTTTTGGGCTGTCGCCGACGACCGTAGCGACCGGCAAGCAGACGGATCTCAAGCGCTGGATGTGACAATGCGCGTCGTGAACATCGGCACTCACTACGATCAAGAGTTGCTGCTGCGATGTGAGCGAGCCGTCCTTATGCATCCGGACGTGCACAGGCTGCTCGGCGATCCGGAGGTGCGTATGACCACGAACGATCTGCGCAATCGGCCACAGGCTAGCCTCGGTACGGTTCTACTCGACATGCTGACGACGAAAGGTTACGACTTAGAAGTGATCGATGCGGACACCGTTCTGCTACCGCCACAATTTCCCGCGCAAAACCGCACTAACCGGCGCATCCTGCAATTACACGATGTTTGGCATCTGTTCGCAGATTACGGCTTCACGGCGCAAGGCGAGGTTGCCATCTCGGGGTTCCAGCTTGCCCAATTTGGCCAGAATTATTCCACTCGATTCCTGGCCGTGAGTTCAACCAGCATCTGCTTGAGCCGGGCAGTCGATCCTGATCAGTTCATCGCCCTGATGGTGGAAGGTTGGCGCCATGGGCGTACATCGCCTCCCCTGATGTCCGTGCCCTGGCATCAGTTGTTGGACACGCCAATACCCGAGCTGCGCCGCGAGTTGGGCGTCAAGCCGTTTCAGAGCCGCACACCGGAATTCCTGAATTTTGCCGCATAGGTTGATATCTACGCCCCACTGGGAAGGCTGTATTGGAATTCGCGCTCGCGACGCGCCCCTCTCTTTTGTCAGGGTTGTAGTTGCAACGCCGGTATGACTTCCCGGGCAAGCAACCGCACCGATGTCGCGGCCGCCTCGAAGCCCATGGTACCGAAGATCATATGGCACGCAACGTAGTTCACTCCGGTTTCGCGCGTAAGTACCTTAAGAAGGTTAAGCACGGTCGCGGGCGAACCAGCAATGCCATGACCGATCGCGGCTAGCTCTTCAAAACGCTGCGGGTAGGCCGCCGCCAACGGAAAGGCGAGGCGCGATCTTTGAAACAAGAACTCCAGCGACTCGCGCCACGGCCGATAGGCCTCCTCTGCGATGCGTCGCGCCTCGCCGTCGGTTTCGGCAACCACGATGTGTCGCGATATGCCGATCATCGGCAGATCGCCGCTGTTGCGGCCCGCCGCCGCCCACTCATCGCGGTAGCGGGAGACAATGTCACGAGCGCGCGAAGCGGGCCCGAGCGAGATCACGTTGACGCCACGAGTCACGGCCCAAGGGACCGCATCGGCGTTGGCTGCGCCGTACCAGAGCGGCGGGTGCGGGCGTTGGACTGGCTTTGCGACTGCCAAGTAATCCTTGAATTGATAGAACCGGCCGTCGAAATTCAGCACCTCTGCTTCGCAAGCCTGCATCAGGACCGCGAATGCCTCGTGATACATTGCCTGTGCCGTGGCCGTATCGATTCCATAGCGCTGATGCTCGATCAGTGCACCACCGCGACCAACACCAAGCTGCAGTCGCCCACCGCTCAAGTGGTCGAGCATGCAGATCTCCTCGTAAAGCCGCAGCGGATGATGCAGGGGGAGGACGTAGACGAGCGGACCGAATCTGATCCTCCGAGTCCGCTGCGCCACCGCGGCGAGAAACACGCTCGGGGACGGCGCCATCCCGAGCCGTGTCGAATGATGCTCAGCCACATGATAGGCGTAATAACCCTCGGCCTCGAGCACGCCGATGAGCTTCAGCCGATCCTCGAGCTGCTCACCGAGCGATGTCCCATTGTGATCAAGGTGATCGAAGACGCCGAACTGAAGCATTGAGGCTAAGAGCCTGATTCGGATGATGCCTGGGTCATTATTTTCAACGCCATATCAAATGCATCAGCCATGGCACGATCGCGCTTGGCATTCCACCCGTGACGTGTCCTAAGCCTAAGTGGAGACACTCTTCGGAGTGTATTTCTGCTCGCTCCGATTGCTCCAGCGGTACAGATCTTCATCCCCACAGTGAGGGCATTTAACCGCCGTCAACTGATCGTCGAATTCCGTGTCTGCTTTGCCGCTAGATGCAGTGGTGGCAATCGCGATCACGAGCCCGCAGGATCGGTTCTTACATGCCCACCCTACGTAGATCTCGCCCGGTACCATCTGCTGCGGCGCTCTGACGTCGATGTGGCGCAACGGGGCCGAAGCGACCGGTTTGTGTGAAGGCGTACCCCGGCTTTTTGTTGGACGTTTGATCGCCAATGCCGCGTCTCCGCTGATGCAACAGTTCAGAGCCTACCGCGGCTGCGATAACTCTGCCAGCCCCGGCGTCAGCTCTGCCGCATGGCGGCGACCACTGTAAGGCTATCGCCTCCGGCAAAGGCAACCCTGCACTCCCGCAAGAATGGAAGCCTACCGGTCAGCCCACGTATCAATTCGACCGCGCCTGACGATCTTAAGCTAACCCAACCCGCTGAATACGTTTGATGTTGTGTGATGCTGTGTTGGCTACCGTTGATCCGACTCCGGGCGTGAGATGGCGTTCACGAACAGCGCGAGTTCATCCACATTCAGCTTGCCATCGTGATTCGTGTCGGCCCGAGCGAACTGCATTTCCAGGAATCGAAATACCTGATCCTTCGAAACTGTCTCGGTCGCCGCAATAGATCGCACGTAATCTTGGATTGCCATGAAAACCTCCGGCCACAAAAGGGCCATTAATCGTGGGCAAACCACGCCATCGCGGTTTCATGGAAGGCCATTATAACGCCGCCGCCTCTCGCGCACCACGTGATCCTAAGCCTAGTCAACCGAGCCGGCCCCTTAGCTATGCTTCCGGCTTCGCTCGCGGTCCGGCCTGTGGCGACATCGAACCGCCTTTGGCTGGCGGCCGCTAGACGCTTAGCGCGCGACTTCGCCGATTGCGCGAGGAGGTTGAGCCCGCGGCACTTTCTTCCGTCATGACTTCCCCACCGGCCCGACGCATCAAATCACGGCCTAATCGAATGAGCCCGGAAGAATGGGGAGTCGCGCCGGAATGGTCTGCCTGTAAGTGACCGTGGTCGATTACCGCGACCACCAACAGCGCTAGGCTCATCTCGCGAGCGCGGCGGATCATGGAATTCATGGCCGTTACGATAAATCCGCAGGCCATAAATTTGCCGATGAAAATAGGCATTGTGGGTGTAAAAACCGTATCGAAATCGCGGCCGCGCAGCGCGATCTAAATTCCTTGCCAACTCGCGCGACATCGCCATCACGCCGAATGTGATTTAAACCGCGCGGATGGCGTCGGCTAGGGTCGCCGCAGTGGGCACGCCGTGCGCGGCATTGCAGCTATCCAACCAGCATCGCAATCTACACAATAGCCAGTCCGCGCCTCACGCCATCCATGACTAATCTAACCCAGCCTCTGGCCGCAACGGCCAGAAGCTCCGGCCCGACACGCTCACGCAGTGCCGGCCTGTTCCTTCCATCGCTGTACATTCACGCCCTTCACAATCAGCCATAGCATCAGCGATGCTTTCGCGACAAAGCCGAGGATCTTAAGGTAGGCGGACAGTGGGTTTCCGAGCGGTGACATGAAGATCAACCAGCCCAATCCGGCGAGCACCATCAGCACGCCCAGAATTCGCGGCAGGAACGTCGACCTGGAAATCAGGTAGCCAATCAAGAGGCAAAAGGGTGCGAAAAATACCAGGCTGTTGATTTTGTAGGGAACGAGGCCAATGAGCGTAAGAACATCATTAGCACATCCCAAGAGGCTGAAAAACGCCGCGAGGAAAGAGAGGCTCTTGTTTACCGGCTTGAACATGTAATAGAAGAGCAGCGTCGTGGCGACGTAGAACCCGTGCGAGACCTCTTCAGCTGACTGGGTACCTACTTCTTGGCACGGATCATGACTCCGGCCACCATAAAACCCAAGGGCAGCGCGAATTGACAGAGCTCTGCGGCGAAATGAATGAGCTGGCGGGGAATCTCAGCGTCTAAATCGGCGGCACTTACACCGGAGGACGCGGTTCCCATAACAACCAGCTGACAAATGGCAAAGGAAATGGCCGCAAGTGTCACCGCCGACTTCGATCGTGAAGTGGCAGCGAAATCCAGAAGGTCGTCGACGACCCGCGATTTAATCGCCATCGAATCAGTCCGTAAGGTATGGGCGGCACTATTATGCTCCGATGTCCGTCACTGACCGCGAATCAAGTCTCAGTCGAGGCCACTCGTAGTGTGAACTCGTTTAGCCTTACACGAAGGATCCCAATTGGAGACCAAAATGACGCCCCTGGCTATCGTTTGGCCCGCCAGCAATTTCTGAAATAATGTGTGTGTCCATCACCTCCTTAAGAGACGCCATGTCGCCGTTGTTATCGTTCGTGACCCGTTTCCGATGGCTTGTGCTCGCCGGTGCCCTGCCGGGTGCCTCGCTAGCAGCAGACCTGCAGATCGAGCATGTGACGATCGTGTCTCCCGAGAGAGTTTCCCTGATGCGTGATGCTCTCGATGCGCGTGCACGATGGTCGCATCGTCGATATCCGGAGCGCCGGCGGCGCAACGGCGTCGTCGCGTAGGGACGCAAACGTCATCGACGGTTCCGGCCTGTTTTTAGCTCCCGGCTTGATCGACAGCCATGTTCACCTCGGCGATATCCCCGGCATGACGCCTGAGCAAGAAGCCCAGCATCCAGACATCGCCACAGCCGCCCGCGATCAGATTCCACGCAGTTACCTGCTGTACGGATTCACGACACTGATCGATCTGATCTCGACGCCGCAAGGCATGGCGCGCTGGAAGAACCACAAGATTGCCCCCGACAGTTACTTCTGTGGCGGCGCCGCGCTGATGGATGGCTACCCGATGAACTACGCGCCGAAGCCACAACGCTATCAGGCTTGGCCCTATATGCTCATCGAGCCCGGCACCCAGGCGCCCGACGGAATCGATCCCGCAATGCGCACGCCGCAAGCCGTGGTCTCAAGGATGAAGTCCGATGGTGCAATTTGCGTGAAGACTTTCTTTGAACGCGGCTTTGGCGGGGTTCGGGATCTGCCAGTGCCGAAGCTCGAAACGATTCGCGAGTTGGTGAAGGCTGCGCACGCCGCAGGTATTCCCGTATTGATGCACGCCAATTCAGACGAGGCTCAGAGATTCGGACTCGACGCCGGCGTTGACATCATGGCCCACGGACTGTGGAACTTGTATCAAGAGCATTCGACAACGAGCGCAGTCACGCCGGGCATCAAGAAGATACTGGACGAGGAACTCGAGCGAAACGTCGGCTTGCAGCCGACGATGCAAGTGCTCTACGGCCTCAGAGATGTCATCGGCACGTCGTTTCTTTCGGATCCACGATTGACTCGCGTTCTGCCATCGAACTTGATTGACTGGTATCGGTCCCCCGAGGGCCAGTGGTTTCATGTGACAGTGTCAGAGGACATGAAATTGCCCGCCGATGCGAGCCCAAGTCAACTCGATCATGCCGCCAACGAAGGGTTTGCGTCGGTTATTGATCGCGGCAAACATGATACTGCTTACGTCATCGCGCGACACGGCCGCATCCTGTTCGCCACCGATACGCCGAGTGCCCCCACCTACGCTAATCCCCCGGGCTTTAATGGCTGGCTGGAGATGCATCGGCTCATCGAGGCGGGCGAAACTCCCGCGCAGATCTTTAAGTCCGCTACGCTGACGAACGCACAGGCGCTGAAACTGGATCGGGACATCGGTACCGTGCAGGTTGGAAAACGTGCCAATTTACTGCTCCTCCGACAGGATCCGACGCAAACGATTGATGCCTATGCTGGGATCGCGAAAGTAATACTCAACGGCCGAGTTTTGGAGCCTTCCGAACTCGCGGCTAACGCTGCGCACTGAGGTCCGGATCGTGAGTAAACGGGATCCTCCGTGATCCCGTTTTGCGATTGATTAGCGCAAGCATTGCACCTACCCCGCCAGCATCGCAATCTGCAACACCAACACCGTCGCCGCGGTAGCAGCCACCGCCAAGAGTCCCTGCGCGGCTCGTGCAGCTAGGTTAATTTCGTTACGCATCTGAATGCTCCGTTGAGTGAATTGATCGAACCGTTCAGCTTATAGACGAACACGGAGGCTCGAATTCGACATCATCTTGCCGAATACTTTTCTAACTAAAACTCTCCCAATGGCCGCGCACCAGTTGCCAGTGCGCGCCTACCTGTTCCCAGCGAGCGGGAACCCAATGAAGTCCGCGGCGCTCGGGGAGAAAGGTTCCAGAGATCCAGGTATACCGATGACCGTTCCAATCCCAATAGCCTGGAGCCCAAACGTAGCCGTCGTGCGGCGATGGTGCTCGCTCGGCACGTGCCGGCGGCGGCGCCACATCGACAGTAACGTCGGTTCCAGCGAAAGCCACCGCCGGAGGAATTAGTACGCTGGCGGTAAGACACAGCGTCGCCAACGAAACGTTTTGAAGAACCTTCATTTCCCTACTCCACTTGATTGAGCCCAGTGATTTGGCAAGGGACCGAGGAGCGTCACTGCTGTGCTCCTCGGCCCAGCAACGCGCTCAGCGGCGTCAAGGGTCCGATAGGGATGTACTCGATATCCCACAAGCGCTCCTTCGCGAGTGGCAGCGTTTCCATAATGGCTCGCGCCTCGTCCTCGGTCCTCGCATCAACCAGGAAGATGACGCCTTTGCCATCGCCGCGCGAATACCACTGGCGAATTTTCCCGTCGAGGTAAAGAATTACGGTTGCTCGAATCTCTGCCGGCATAAAGGGCACGAACTGTTGAAAGGTCACACCCTGCCTGAGAGTCTGGATGACCAAAACTTCGGTGACTTTAGGTATAGCCACGCTGGGCACGCCTGGGGCAACCGCGGACTGTGATTGCGCTACGGACGCTACTGCTAGCAATCCAATGAGAAAAGGGATCAAGAATTTCACTGGGTTATCCTCTCGATTCAGTCTGCCACCGTGACGCTTCCCGAAAGAGTACGACCGTACTCTTTCGGGACAAAAAATTACTTTTCGGCAAAGAACTTTATGAAAAAGCTCCTCGCCTCCATCAACATCTGCTCACGACTTTGAGGGGACGAGGTCATCCGGACCGAAGTCAGCACCCCAGCCATGCTGGGGAACAATAGCTGAAACTTCGCGATTCTTGCCTCTCGCGTCTGACCAGGAACAAATGGCAGTAGCCGCTCACGATACGCTTCGCGCGACGCCTCAATCCGTTTTCTCACCGACAAGGGCTTTCGTGCGAGCTCTGGCCCGAGGGCGGAGAACACACAACCCATTCCTGGCGAATTCGCGTGGCGTGCGCTTAGATAGTGTTCGATGATTGCCCGCAAAGCCTGACCTTCAGGCGCAGCCTTTGCAATTTTCAGCATGCCGTTTCCCATCTCGTCGAATGCCCGTGCCACTGCTTCGACGAACAGGTCGTCCTTGCTTTCAAAATGCCGGTAGAAACCCCCTTTCGTCAGGCCTACCTTCTTCATCACCGTCCCGATGCCGCTGCTGTCACCGCCGTGCTCGCGGAAAGAGCGAGCGGCCACGGAAAGAATGTTCTCGTGGTTCTGCGCCTTGTGTTCCGGGGAATACCGCATAATGTAAGAGTACGACTGTACTCTAATACCTGTCAAGGCCAAAATTGATCCTAATTGCCACGTTGACCCCTTTTTTGGCAAGCCACGACGCGTCACGGTGCCTGGCGCGCTACCGTGCGTTACAGTGGAGCGCTGAATTTGTCTCCCGGGGGCGTGCGAAACAGGGAAGTTTCGCCCGAAGCCTCCAAGGACGGATTCACGGGCGGCCCGGGAAAGCAAGTAATGATCCACCCTGGACGCGAATCGGCGCCGCTTTCCCGCATAAGGACGGCATCGGCTTTTCCATCGAGTGGTTGCACTATCGCCCGTCGGCAACGACGATCGATCCAAATAGTCGAGTAACCCACTGATCTTGGGGGCCCTCTCTCGGCCCCCTCTTTTTTTCTTCATCAAACTGGGATCGGCAACCGCTGTCAGAATCGTGCACGGTCCAAACGCGATTACAAGTCCTTCCTCACCACATGATCGATTTGCATCAACTCCACCGGCGCTCCGTTCACTGCAATCATGGCGACCAGCACCCCAATGCTCGGACTGTTAGGCTCAATGATCACCATCTGATCCCGGATCGCCTCCTTGAGGTCATCGACCTCGAAAGCAACGTGTGGAACGGTCTTCACCAGGTCTGGATACGGTGCGTCGTCCCAGTATCTTTGCCACTGAATGCCAAACGGGTTGTTCTGGTGATCGCTTACCGTAATCTTCAAATGCGGCAATGGTATCTCGCCATCGAAACTAATGGTCGTCGGTATCCCGATGTGGTTGTACTTCATCATCAAGGCTTGCTCCTGCGTTGCTAGCCGTGCGGACGACGATGTCGCCCATTGAGCACTAGCTGCTGAATCGGTTTGTTCGGGCAGAGCGTTGGACTGGCGATTTCTGCCAGAGTTATCCAATCGTCTGCGAGCTAGCGAGCGACCTTCATGGCGAATCTCCTCGGAGCAGAGGCGAATCTTTGCGGGCTTGTCCTGACCGACCGACAGCTGCAAAGCTTCTCTCCGCGCGGGCCCAATGTCAATTGCAGCCATAGCCACTATGTCGGCTAGGTCAGTGGAAAACGCTTGCCTCGAATTCTCGATAGGCAAAACGCGTGCAGCCGCTAAGTTAAACCGCTACCCCAACAGCTAGCCTACGCGCGCGCGTATCGGTCCGCACGCCGCAGAGCGTTAGGATCGAAGCATCCGCTTCGCCGCCCCCCTCCGGCGTCCAACCAAAGCCAAGGCCGTCAAGCGAACGAAACTAAACGGGGACTCGGAGGCGCAAGCGCCGATGATAACTATGGAGCCGACGATGAATGGTGACGCGCGCGGGCCAGTGTGCCTAGGGAAAAAACGCTTTTCTCGCATTGACGGACTGTCCCGCCAAGGGGTAGCATTTTTCACCTGCGGAAATGCATAGACTAAAGCGGGATTCCTCCATCATCACACCGGCAATTGACCAACAATACGGGGAGGTCGCCATGACGACGACATGGACTTACGGCTTACGCACCCTCGCGGGCCTTGCGCTCTCAATATGGGGCATCGGACTCAACGTAACCGCGCTCGCAGGCGAGGCAGAGCAGTGGGATCAGAAGAAAATGGAACTCCATAGCACCACATTTACCGACGGCGGTGTACTTCCGATTAGTATGATTTTTGAATCGTCCAACGCCCAAGGTGCGAACGCCTGCTCAATTGATGGCAGTCCCGGGGGCAACACGTCACCTGAACTTTCCTGGACGGACGCGCCGCGAGGTACGCAAACCTTTGCGGTGGTTCTCTATGACACCACCGCCGCCTTTACTCACTGGGGGATATACAATATTTCCCGTGAGCGCCGGGAACTCCCGGCAAATGCAGGCGTTCCGACGAGCGCGCTCGGACAACAGATTGAAAACGACTTTTTCTTAGGTGCCAACGGGTACGACGGGCCTTGTCCGCCCGCGGTGCAGCCGTTCGCCCACCATTACGTGTTTACGGTCTATGCTCTCGACACGTCCTTGGAGCTTAAGGGCTCGACAAACTTTCCCGCTGCCGCGGAGACTCTCTATCACGCTCTGTTGAGAGCTGGTCGTGAAGGTCACATCCTGGCCAGCGCGAGCATTACGGGTTTGTATTCGGTGGTTGCCACAGCAGAGTAGATGACGCACCAAATCTGTTCACCGCCGCGACGGGCCCATGAGTTCATGCGTCGAGCCACTGTTTATGAGCTGCGAGCGTCGATCTCAGCGCATCCGAGTCGAGATATCGCTAGGTCGCCAAAGCCATGACCATCGATGACTTCTACCACTCACTGACGGCCTCTCAACCGCCAGTGGAACTCACACCGGCCCTCGCCGGCTTGTGGTGGGATGCCAAGGGCGCTTGGAAGCAGGCGCATGACAGGGCACAGGAGAATGAAGGCCCCGAGGCTTCGTGGGTGCACGCCTACTTGCATCGCAAGGAAGGCGATCAGGAGAACGCGAGTTACTGGTACCAGCGCGCGGGAAAACCTGTTTGTCGAGAACCATTCGACGTGGAGTGGCGCCGCATCGTAGGCGACTTGGTGGGCTAGCGTCAGCAATGTGATGCCACTGCCAAAGAAAATGGTAAGAGTCCTGTTCACGCTCGGCGTCGAAAGACAGCCACCCGGTAAGCGAATCCGGGGACGCCTCACACACCCGCCTGGCAACTAGGCTGCCGAGCGGCTTCCCCGCGTCTGCTCTTCTGATTCAAGAGCTAGGGCAATCCCCGTGCACTTCGGATACAGGCCGCACGCCCAGAAATGCTTCCCAGCGAACTTCCCCTGCCGAGCAACGTAGTCGGTCATCCCCGCCCCGCACTTCGGGCACCTTGGGGCCGCCGGAATCGTTGCTGAGAGCTGGGCACTCGGATTGATTTGTGCCGCGGCGATGATCTGCTGCAGCGATTCCCCACCGATAAGACGAATCCGGCAACCCCGAGCGAAGTCGCGTGCCTCCTTTGTGAAGCTGCCGCCCGTCACGACAATGCCCCCATCGGCACGCCGCGCTGCGACGACGCCATTCAGTTCACGAATCACCGACACGCCAACCTGATGTGTCTTCCAGTGCTTGCACTGGATCAGAAGCCGCTGCCTCGCCTTCGTCGCAATGAGGTCGATCTCCCCATTCGGCCCCGAACCTCCCCGCTCATCGATTCGATATCCCTCCTGTCTCAAAGCCCCGCAGATCAGCAATTCGAAATTGCGCCATTCCATCGCCCTGACCACAGGGGGCGTGTCGTCGATGGCAGCATCTGACGACCGAATCCCTGTTATTCGTTTGACGAACGAAACGATTGCCGCCATGCGGACCTGCCGCGGCAGCTTGGATGCCGCCGCCCGCATGCTATCAAGGAACCCCTCGCCCTTCGCCATTGTTCAAATTCCTAACAGTTCGCAACTGAATGGTTTTGCCACAGTTAGGTCACAATTACCGCGACTCTAGTCACGAGATCTGCTTCGACTGGCCGGTGCTCACGCCTCTGGCAGAAGCAACCGCGGTTAATGAAGGGTAAAGTCTCCTCGTCCCTGCTCGCCCATAAGTTCGAGGATCCGTCCTCCGCCACGAGCGACACAGGTCATCGGATCGTCGGCGATCAGTACCGGTAGCCCGATCTGCGTCATGATCAGTTTATCCATGTTGCGCAGCAATGCCCCACCTCCGGTCAGCATTACACCGCCTTCCGCGACATCGCTGCCGAGATCCGGCGGCGTTTGTTCGAGCGCTTGTCTCACCGCACTCACAATACTCTCCAATGGCTCTTGCAGAGCTTGTAGTATCTCGTTCGAGTTCAACGTGAAGGAACGCGGCACGCCCTCCGAAAGATTTCTTCCCCTCACGCAGATCTCACGCACGTGTTCACCAGGAAACGCTGAGCCGATTTCAATCTTTATGCGCTCTGCGGTAGCCTCCCCGATCAAGATGCCGTAGTTGCGGCGCACGTACAGCGTGATCGCTTCGTCGAACTTGTCCCCGCCCATGCGCACGCTCGCCGCATAGACAATCCCGTTCAACGAGACCACCGCGACTTCGGAAGTGCCGCCACCGATGTCCAGGACCATCGAGCCGCGCGCCTCGTGCACCGGCAAGCCTGCACCCACTGCGGCCGCCATGGGCTCGGACACGATATCGACGCTGCGCGCACCGGCGCCTTCGGCGGATTCCTTGATGGCACGGCGTTCGACTTGAGTTGAACCAAACGGCACGCACACCAGTACGCGTGGACTCGCACGAAAAAAACGATCACCGTGAACCTTGTTCATGAAGTACTGCAGCATTTTTTCGGTGTACCTGAAGTCGGCGATTACGCCATCCTTCATGGGCCGCACGGTGGTGATGTGCGCCGGTGTCCGGCCGAGCATCTTCTTCGCCTCCATACCCACAGCGACTACGATCTTGCCGCCGCGATTGGGCGCACCTTGCACGGCCACGACCGAGGGTTCGTTGAGTACGATTCCCTGCGACTTGGCGTAAATCAACGTATTGGCGGTGCCAAGGTCGATCGAAAGGTCATTGGAAAAATGACCGCGCAGGCGTTTCAGCATGAGGAATGTGGTCTTTTGCGAAAGGAAAGGGGAAGCCGTTGCCGGGCGTGCTGATCAACAGCTCAAGAGCTGGGTCATGTTTAGCACGTTTCCACTTGCACTGCGCGAATGCTTTGTGGACTGGCTAGCCCGGCGATGGCAGCCCAGAGGCGCGCGACTCCGGTCCGCCCTCCGAATCTCGGGCGAGGTCGCCCATCGATCCGTTGCGATACCCGAAAACAGTTAAAGCTTTTTTAACGGGATCGCTCGTTGATGGCTAGCGTGCGCCGGCTTACAGACACCACGCCACGCCTAGCGCGCTCAGTCTGCTACCGGCGATTCGACCACATGCTTAGTGAGGTGCAGAGGTACCACTACTTCTCCCTCGTGAGCGTGCCAATAAATGCCGGCGACCAGCTCCTACCACCGTCGTTCGAGTAAGACTGTTCAAAATTGTGCGCGTTCGGGGTGATGTTGGACCAAACGCCCCGAACCAATATCGACCGACCGTCGATAGTCTCCTGAGCGATAAGCTCGCCGCGGCCGTCCTTGAACGCGCCGATCAGCGGAGTCGTCAGCATGCCGCTCTTGCTGTTGGCAAACGTTTGACTCCACTGATGTGCCTCCGGGTTGTAGAGGAACAAGGTCATTCCCTCCCAATGACCGTTGGGACCGTCGGCCTCGATCTCTTCCAATTGAGCACGCCCGTCCCAGATCTTGTGTACCGTTACCGTACCTACGAGTTTGAGCGAATGTGTCGCACCGGAAAGTGGGTCCAAAATGCGCGTGATTTCGGTCCTCCACACTCCGATGTTGAAATCGAAGTCATGCTGACCGTCCGGAGCCATCACTTTGGCAGGCTGCTGAGCGGCATCCGCGGCTCTGATCGCGCCAATACCACCGATCGAGATACCCCCTAAAATACAAATACCGAGATAGCGAAAATACATCATGACTCTCTCCACTACTGCGTTCGATTCCGTGCAGCGTTTTACGTTGGCCTCGCGCATACAACTAATGTCCGCGACGATCGTGCCCTCGATCGCCCGGGCAAATCTTGAGTATCAGCGTGGCCGCCTGAACTTCAGAATGAACTGATCAGTCCGCCCCCGAATCGAAGCGTCAAACACGCCGGCGGTGTGCGGATCCGCCGGGTTCGCAAGGATGGTGCTCTCGCCTTCGAACGTGAATCCCGCGGCTTCGGCTTCGCGGCGAACGGTTGAAGGCTCGATGCGATGCAGGGTATCGGTGACTTCAGCCGGAGATCCCCTGGCCGCGACATGGTCCAGCACAATGTAGAGTCCACCGGGTTTGAGCGCCGTGTAGACCGTCCGGTTGAACGCGGCCATATCCACAGGCCCCATGAAGCTGTCGTGCAGATCGTGGTAGTTCTGAGCAATCCAGAACACGTCGAGTTTTTCCGGATATCTGACAGCATCCAACGCCGATGCAAATGTCACAGTGATGTTTGGATGGGTGACGGCGTAGGTCTGAATGTCGGCAATCCCCTTGACGATGTTGGAGTACTTAAACAGGGCACTAGGCACGCTGGCGTAAACGTGACCGCCGGGGCCAGCAACGTCGGCAAACAGCCTTGTGAAGTAGCCGGCACCGGCGGCATAGTCGGCGATCCTGTCGCCGGGCTTTACGCCTGCAAACTCTAATGTCTCTGTGGGCTTGCGATTTTCGTCGCGGATCGTGTCGGTCGCCGGACGCGACGGATCGGTGATTGCTGCGGCAATGGCATCCGTCCGGGGGTCGGCCGCCAGGGCATTGCCTGTAAGTGGCGGCACTATCAGCGTGAGGAACGCGCAGGCGAGCAAATCGTTGCGCCACGCGATGCGCCTGGCCATGGCACCCTTCCGGATTCGTGAACCGTCGCAGCACGTTGAAAAACGGAGACAAGAGCCCGGTTTGACTGTTGATTCATGCGTCCCGTCAACGCTTCTCACGAAAAACCCGCCTGGCTCATCTGACATGTCTACACTCCCGTTGCGAAAGATTATCTGGGGGCAACGACCTCCGGCGCTAAGCTGGCGTTGGAAGAAGTGTGCGATGACGTCACCGTTCGCTGAAGAGCCACTTAGAGGAGAAATAGTTGGGCCACTTTCAAAGACCGCGCACGGGCGCACGGAATCCGTTGTTCGAAATCGACCTTAAATTGGGCGCATCGGGTTCGCGAAAGTCCTCTCGGACTCTTTATCTTGAATTGAAAGCTGCCATTCAGGAAGGACGGCTGACGGTGGGCGCCAAACTTCCGCCGACACGCCAATCTGATGCCTTCTTTGGTGTGTCCCGCAATACCATGGTCGAAGTTTATGAACGGCTTGCCAACGAAGGCTATGTCACCACGCGCCATGGATCCGGTACTTATGTCGCCAACAAGGTCGCTGCGCGTCTACTGGGCGCCGGCCCAAGGCGCGAAGGGCCGCCCGATCATCGCCTCAACGAGTTTTGGCGCCGCCCGGACGTAACAGCAGCGATCAGTTTTTGGCGGGATCGGCCGGACAACTCCCCTGAGCCATCCAACGCTGTGCAAGTAGATTTTCGTCCGGCGTTGGTCGATTCGCGGCTTTTTCCGTTTGATGTACTTCGCCGGGTCAGTGCCAAACAGTTGCGGCAATTGGAGCGAAAACCGGCAAGCTACAAGAGCCCTCAAGGGAACCAAGGCAACTACCATCTTCGCGACGCCATCACTCGGCATATAGCGCTAACGCGAGCCGTCGTGTGCCAGCTCGACGATGTCCTCGTCACTTCTGGGGCCCAACAGGCATTCGATTTGATTGCCAGAGCATTAGTCACGCGTGACCAGACTGTCGTCGCCATCGAGGATCCCGGCTACCCGCCGATGCGGGTGGCTTTCGCCGCAGCGGGTGCGAGACTCGTCCCCGTTGGAGTCGATGATGAAGGCCTCATCATCGAGCAGCTTCCGCGTGATGTTGGTGTGATTTGCGTCTGCCCGTCACACCAGTTTCCTTTAGGCATGACGATGTCGCTGCGCCGCCGCAGGTCGCTAGTTGCGTTCGCGCGAAAATGCGGGGCGGTCATCATCGAAGATGATTACGACGGCGAATTTCGCTATGACGGCAGCCCTTTGGAGGCGCTCAGAACCTCCAGCGCGGCCGACGTCGTGATTTACGTGGGCACGTTCTCAAAGTGCATGCTGCCTTCGTTGCGGCTGGGGTTCATTGCCGCGCCGAGGTGGGCGATGCGGACCCTGATCGCCGTGAAGAACTGCCTGGACTGGCACTGCTCAACGCCGATTCAGAGTAGCGTCGCTGGTTTTATCGCGGAGGGGCACTTAGCGCGGCATGTACGCAAGATGCGCGCCATTTATAATCGGCGCCGCGAGCTTTTGCTGCATTCACTTCAAGAAGAACTCGGGGAATGGCTGGAGCCCATTGCCGCATGCTACGGCATGCATGTGGCCGCTGTGGCGCGCACTCCCATGGATCTCGATCTTGTGGCCGAATCTTTGCTGCGGCACAACGTGAAAATACACGCCTTTAGTCGATATTTCCTGGGGCCCCAGACCAAAGTCGGTCTGGTGTTTGGCTACGGGGCCGCAGACTTGCCTGAGATCAGCCGCGGTCTGTCTCATGTGCGCAAGGTCTTGCTGACTCGGTCCCCGAGCGCGCGACGCACTCGCAGCGCCTAGGCTCGTGTCGATTGTTCTAACCGCTTGTGCCTCCACGATCTCGCGCTGATTGTGCGCGCCATGCGCATGGGGAACGAAATACAAGTAGCACTGGCGGTTCGGCTGGCGTCGAAAGTGGCAAGAGATAACGGGATCTTCCGTGATCCCGTTTGGGATTAAAAGCCTCCGCATTGCCTTACGCCAGCAAAACGAGCACCGTAACGCCCGTGGCGGCCACCGCCAGAAGCCCCTGCCCGACCCGCGTAATCAGATGGATGGTATTCATGTGTCTACTCCGTTAACTGAACTATCGAACAGCCAGCAGGTTGCGCCGACCGCAGATGCGCAACAAACTGAGTAGCTGACCGACTGTTAAGGTTTACTTAACGCGGGTTCTCCGTTGACCGGGCCGCTCGGGCTTTCCACGTTCGCCGTGAATCCGCTCCCCGGGCGCGGACGAATGATAGGAACGACGCAGAGTTGACAGCTCACAGGCGCGCTGCGGTAAATATTCCTCTAGCTGATCACTCATTTGGTGGTGCAAATATGGAATCCTGGATATCTGGAGTCGCGCAACACGGCTACGTGATTCTGTTTGCAATCGTCTTTCTGGAATCCATCGGTCTTCCCCTCCCCGCGGCATTGGCGCTCCTGATCGCAGGCGCCGCCGCGGCGCGTGGTTCATTGCAGGTTCCTTATGCTGCGGTCGGGGCTCTCGTCGCAATGCTGGCCGGCGACAGTCTAATGTATCTATTGGGTCGCACGACCGGGTGGTGGCTCCTCGGAGTGCTCTGCCGCGTTTCGCTGAACCCCGAAGCATGTGTTCTGCGTTCCGCAGATTCCTTCTACCGGCGCGGCCGTAAGCTGCTGGTCGTGGCGAAATTCATTCCCGGGATCAATACCATGGCGCCGCCGCTTGCGGGCAGCATGCAAATGCGCTTCCTGTCGTTCTTGCGGTTGGATCTAGCCGGTGCCGCACTCTACGTTGGGTGCTATTTTGGAATCGGGTTTGTTTTCAGCGGCGCATTACAAGCCGTTACCCAAGGCTATCGAGCGTTCGGCAGGGTAATCAGCAGCATCGTGATCGCGCTGGTTGTGGTCTATCTGGCTGTCCAAGTTTGGTTATGGATCAAAGAACGCGCACAACTCCCGGTCGCTTTTGCAATCCCTCTTGAGGCAGCTGACGGTTCTCTAGCGGGCGCCCAAATATACGACGTTCGCAGTCACGGGTATTTTGAAGTTAATGCTGTGCGCATCAAGGGATCCAAGCGCTTGGATCCTCACGCACTGCACCAAGCCAATACTGATTTCGAGGAGCAGGTTTTTCTGTATTGCACGTGTGTGCGTGAAGCGACCAGCAGACGCGTGGCACGGGAGCTTGAGATCAAACTTCAAGGCAAAGGCGTGCGCATCGCAGTTATTAAAGGTGGCTTACGCGCTTGGAGGAAGGCCGGCCTACCGATTGAGATCGTACCGCGCGATGATATGGCTGCACTTCCGGTATTTGACTAGCCGCTTCTGCGAGAAGTCTTTGAGACAATATTCATTCCCATATGGCGCCGCATGATTGAACCGCTTGAGAACTCGGCCGTGAAAACCAGTCCGTGCGTAGGCGCCATCTGACGCTGACTGCCGGTCTTTTCACCTTGGCGATCAGAGCGGCAGCGGATAGGGTCCAACCTGACGCAGGGCGCCCAACACGTGCTCCAAGGTAGATCTTTTGGGCCGCTATTGCGCCCGATAAAACTCAAGGAAGTATCATTATGCGATTTCGGTTAGCTTCGGCGATGATAATTGCGCTCTGCCTTGCGGCTTGCAACAATGCAAAACCACCAGATACAGTGGCTAAAGACGTGGACACCGCTGAGCAGAAAGCTTCAACGGAAGTGGCGAAGAGCGAAGACTCGGCCGCGAAGGACCTAAACAGCGCTGCGGGGAAGGTCGACGACAAAGTCGTCGCATTTAACAACGCGGCTGCGAAGGATGCATACAATCTTACGATCGCCAAGGCAGACGGGGATCGCAAGATAGCGCTTGCCAACTGCGAGTCTGCGAGCGGCGATGCGCAGAAATTGTGCAAGGACCAGGTGGAGGCCGACTACGCGGCGGCTAAGGCGAACGCAAAAGCTGTCGCACAGTCTGAAAAACAGTAGAAGTGATCGGGCCCATCGGCTCGCGTGGTTTCTCGCTGTGTCTTACTGCCGCTCTGGTTGGCGACCCAGCCTGCCTGGATTCCCGCTTTTAGGCGGATGGCTGTCGGAAATTCGACTCACGATACGCTCAAGATGGCAAGTTTGGTTTGCAAAAGAGCCACGTAGACGAGTCACAAGTAGAATTCGTTTCATGAAAGATGAATCAATTGCGATGAGCGAGCAATCGTTCAACCGCCCCGCCAATGCCGATACGGAGATTGAACTATTGGCGCGTGAAACCGATATGCCGCGCGAGCTCGTCGAAACACTCTATACCAGAGAGCGCGCCAAGCTTGAGCGGACCGCGCGAATCAAAACCTACATCCCCGTACTGATCCATCGCCACGTCAAAGCACTGTTGCAGGAGCAACACCGCAGTTAACAGACTTTGGTTCCGCGGTACAGATCGATTGGCCGCCGCTAGGATTTAAGATCCAGCCGGCGCTGTCTCCTCAGCCCTCGCGTTGAGTTGCGATTGAGACGTACGTCACAGAAGCCTCCAATTTTGCTCGAAGGCAACGCCGAAAACTCAGTATTGTCACGCCGAGAGATACCATTAGGGGGCGCAATGAAGTCACTGATTAGCTTGATATACGCAAGCCGGTCGACTGAATACTTTCACGAGTATGAGATTCCCGAGTTGTTGCAGCAGATACGCATAGCGAATGCAAGGCAAGAAATCACCGGCATGCTTCTGTATATCCGCGGCTCATTTTTGCAGGTGCTCGAAGGTCAACCAGAAAT
The DNA here is from genome assembly GCA_963787695.1 of uncultured Gammaproteobacteria bacterium. Classification (GTDB taxonomy): domain Bacteria; phylum Pseudomonadota; class Gammaproteobacteria; order Steroidobacterales; family Steroidobacteraceae; genus Bog-1198. Next base: position 473,498 of record CAWBDX010000001.1, on the reverse strand, counting down.
GGTTGATGCTGTCTTTAGCAGAATCCTTGGCGACAAGAGGAACACCCAATTGAGATCAATCGCGAGGGAATCCATACCCGAGCGAGCGTTCGAGGGCTGGACGATGATGCACAAAACCCTGGACCCCATTGAGGCGGGCGACCTTATTGGCGAAACCGACTATTTCACATCGCCCACATGGCTTACACAGTTGGACCCCAACCGTGCGAAGAAGCTCCTCTCGGCGGCCAGCTTGCGATGGCAGATGGAGCACCGTTCGGGAAAGTATCGAACGCTCGGCGGCCGGACCGCGTAACGAAGCACTGGCGCAATTATCGTCTGGCCGGGCCGTTCGAGCTCCTGCCCGCGTCTGCGTTGCCACCGCCCGCTCCGCTTTGTTCGCCGCTAAGCGACCTCACCCCTGCTGGTCGAGGCCGCCCATTCGGCCGTTTTCGATACTGCGCGTCGTAGTCCCGGGTGTTTGCATCAAGAAACACCGCTCGCCGTTCAATTCCTCGCGGTACGTTTTGCGGCCAGTTGCTGAACAACGGCAAGCGCTTGCTCGGCATTGGCATCGCCCGCAACTCCACCGATCGTCGCAACGATCTTGCTGTCGGGTGCGACAACGAAAGTCGTACGTTCCGCCATGCTATGGCCGATCTCGTTACCGCGGGAATCCTTCATCGTGGCGACGGCCTGGCCCTTATAAGTGTCCGCGATTTGAATATCGTAGGATTTCGCAATCTCGCCCTTCTCATCCGAGGCCACCGGCAATTTGCCGGCGCAATATTTGGGATCGGCCGAGAAGTCGTTCAAGCGCGAAATACTATCGAGCGAAACACCGATGACTGAGGCGCCTGCGGCGGCGAACTTGTCGTGATTCTCCGCAAACGTATGCGCCTGTAGATTGCAGCCACCGGTAAAGGCGGCGGGATAGAAATACACGACCACCGGACCTTTCTTCAATGCGTCACGCAGCGAGAATGTAAATTCCTTGCCGGCTAGAGAGGCCTGTGTTTTGAAGTCGGGCGCGGTGTCGCCTTGCTTCAATGCGGCGAAACTCGGCGTCACCGCCAGAACGAATGACAGGAAACCTAGGATTTTGCGTTTCATGGCGAACCTCCCGCCTCATGTTGAGCGTAGATTAAAGAAATCAGAACTCATAGCGCGCTTAGGCGACCGGAATATATCTCAAGCACCGGACGCACATTATCAGGGTTCCTCTCTGCCGTCAGCAATCTGCGGCTCCTGGAACGGCGCGTCTTGGACTGTATTCAAGTTATGCAGCAACGCATTTGACGACTACGGGCCTTTTATCAACGCGTCGATTCGCGGCTGAAAAATGCTCCTGCCGTAGCGGCTAACTAGCGCGGCATAGATCACGAACACATACGAGACCATGCACAGCGCGAATGCCACTACTCCTATGAGGTTGAGCGCATGAATACATTTCAGGCTATACGTTTGGGCGATTTCATGTGCATACGGAATAACGACGACCGAACCCGTCATTGCCAAAAATGTCAGTGAAACCGCCAACCAGAACGTCCATGTAAGAAAACCATGAAGGCTCTGACCGGCGCGTAGGCGAGTCTTCGTCGCCATGACTTCAAAACTCGGTTCTTCGTGTGCCGCGATCATTCTCGAGATTTGCGCATCGATTGCCTTATTTAACGAGGGCCAAACCGAAAGGCCCCGCAAAGTGTCGTAGGTCTCCAAATCCGATGGCGTTTTCCAGATCGACCTTAAGCCTTTTGACGCATTCAACATGGATGCATCCAAGGACTGGAATCGAAACAGCACAAACGCCGAAAGAAGTGCGAACGCGCCACCCAGAGCTTGGGCAATGGTGCTGAATGTATATAAAATGCTGGTTTCCATCGATTGGGCCTTAGCAAAATTGCAGCTTGGATTCTCGGTCTTGTACTTCCGCCATCTCGCCATCTCGCCATCTCGCCATCTCGCCATCTCGCCGCGAGCTGCCAGTACATGTTCACCATACCGCATCGGCATTCTATTATTCTTCCAGCGCCCGGCTTGCATTATCGACGCAAGGTCGATATTGAGCGGCAATAGATCCTGGGTCGCCCCCGCCCGCAGCGAATACCCACTGACGCCAGCATTGAGATCGGCGGTAGCTACGGCAAGCCGGTGCGAGAGCTATTTCATATCAAGCAGCGTCAACCAACAAATCTGATAGTGTATGAGGATGAACGACAACTCACGCCTCTCGACGGCCGTGGTGCGTTCCGCCGCTGCTGCTGATAACGAGGCTCTGCTGGCGTTGGTACGACGTTGCCCGATGAGGGGCGACATTTCTCTGATCATCGAACGCGATCCGGATTTTTTCGCGCTCAGCCGCGCGCGCGGCGACTCGCTCACGTTTGTAGTGGAGATCAGTGGCGCAATTGTCGGCTGTCTCGGCACCTGGCGGCGCGGCGCGTGGCTGACTGGACGCCCCGCTGAAGTCTGCTATGTCGGTGATTTGCGCGTCGATCCAGATTATCGCCGCCGCGGCGTAGCCGGCCAGCTGGCAGTCAAATTGCGAGATTACCCAGACACCCTCCCGCCGGCGCCGTGGTTGTTAGCCACTGGTGCCGGCAACTCGGCCGTGGCGCCCGTAGCGGCCGCATTTGGCGCCGGCGGGCCGGCCATCGCTCGCTTTACCAGCTGGCAGCTTTTGCCGGTAGTGCGGCTGAAGGTTTCGACCGGCTACGAGATCGGCGCCGCCGAGCAACGCGACGAGTGCGAACTAGTGACCTTGCTTGATGACTTTTACAAATCCAGGGATTTCGCCCCCGTGTTCGGTAACGGCGGTCTTAGACAATTGCTCGGGCGCTCCCCTGGTGCGCAGCTTTCTGATTATTTGGTTGCGCGACGCAGCGGTCGGATTGTGGCGGCGATCTGTGTGTGGGATGCCAGTTCGGTCAAGCGTACCCGCGTGATCGGTATGCCACTCTGGCTGCAGGCCGTTTGCGCCTTGGGACGTGGGCTATCCAAGGTCGCGCCTATGCCGCCGTTCCCGCGCCAAAACACAGCCTTGCATTTCCGCTATATCCGGCATGCGGCCTTCGCACCCGGCGAGACGCAAGCGCTGAAGAATTTGGTGCGATGTGCCGCCAACGCCGCACGCGATCGTGGCGATCACTTCGTATTGTACACCTGCGTGGACGATGACCCCTTATGCTCGGCCGTCGTGGGTGCACCGAGATTGAGTTTTCGGTATAGGATGACGCCAGTCGATACGTCGCCGGAGCCGCCCTATTTCAGCGCCGCCTGCAGACCGAGTAGGTGGTGCTTCGACGATGCGGCGCTTGACTAAGGGGACATTGAACTCATGCGGCAAGACCGAGAGACTCATGCCTGGATGCGCCGCCCGACAAACCCTCGCGGCTTGGCTTGGATTCTTGGCGAATCGGCCTGTACCGGCCTGGTAATCGGAGTGTCGCTCGCAAGTTTCGCCCGTATCGGGAATGCCTGGGGTTGGCTTTTGGTTTGGCTCCTCAGCCAGCTAGCGCTTGGCTTGCTGTTTTTTCAGTGGTTCGTGCTGATGCACAGCTGTGGACACCGCGCGCTGTTCGCGAGCCGGCACTTGAACGACTTGTGCGGCCATCTGGCATCCATGTTCTGCTTAGTTCCGTACTCCTCATGGCGGTACGTTCATGCGAAACATCACAGGTGGGTCGGCTGGATGGATAAGGACCCGACGACGCGCGGGCTTGCTGAGCCGCTGCCTCCGCTTTACGTGCAGCGAGTGCTCAATTTTTGCTGGAAGTTCTGGATACCCATATTCTCCATCGTGTTCGGGGTGGCGGGGTTTTGGAATTTGAAAGGGGTTGCGACGATCGCGCCATCACCGCGTCAACGGCGGCGCGCGTTGTTCAGCGTTCTGATTTTGCTGACGATCTATGCTGCAGTTATTGCAATCGCGCGCCAGCGCTTTTTAGAAGCGTGGGCAGTGGCTTTTCTTTGCTTTCTTACGATCGGCGATCCGGTGCTGCTGAGCCAGCACGTCCATCTTCCTTTGCGCAAAACAGACGGAGCTAAGGTCAAGCCGTTCACTCAAGCGAATCAGGATCACTACACGCGAACTATCATTCTTCCTGGGTGGATTGCAAAGTGGGTGTTCTTTCATTTCACGACTCACGGCGTTCATCACGCTTATCCGCATGTCGCCCACTACGACATTGGGCGTATCCCGTTCAATTCAAGCCACGCCATTCGCTGGTCTACGTGGCTTCGTGCCGCAAAGCGCATGTCGGCAATGCGGCTGTTGTACGAGAGTAGTGAGGACACCGGCGTCTCGATCTGACAGCGATCATCCTGACTTCGATCCGGCCTGCATCCCCCCGGCTTCCGAGCCGGCCAGTCCCCAAGGCCACCAATTCCAGTCGCCACCAAGGCGCAGCAACGCCGGACCGATCACCATCCGCACCAACGTTGCATCGATAAGCACGGCTACGGCCAATGTGAAACCGAGCATTTGGGTGACCAGGATTTCCCCAAAAGTGAACGCCGCAAAGACGACAAGCATAATCGCGGCTGCACTGGTGATCAGACCGCCGGTCTTCGCCACGCCCTCGGCGATCGCGTCGATTTCAGAGAGGCCATTTCTTCTCGCCTCAAGGACCCGTGCCACCAGAAACACTTCATAGTCCATGCTCAAGCCAAAAACGATGGCGAACGCTACGATGGGCACCATGGAAAACACGGTCCCGGTCCCGCCTGGAATACCAAGCAGACCGCTCCCGTACCCATCTTGGAACACCAGCACAAGTGCGCCGAGCGCCGCGGCAACCGATAACAGATTCAATGCGAGTGCCTTCAGGGCAACCGCGAAAGACCGGAATCCCACGAGAAGCGCAAGCAGTGTGCCTCCGAACACCAGCGCGGCCACGCGAGGAAGCTGTTTTAGAAGCGTACTGTCGTAATCCTGGTTGAAAGCGGCTATTCCGCCGACGCGAATTGTTGCTCCAGATAGCTCGGTAATCTCGCCGACGTTTGCCGTACGCAATTCGCGCACCCAGCTGCTTAATTCGCTCGTAGAAACTTCGGTTGCCGGCAGCACCTCGAGGAGAGTTGCGCGCCCGTCGCTTCTCAAAAAATTTCGCCGAGTCTCTATGGGCACGAGAGGCAGGAAGGACGGGCCGAGGCCACGACCAAGCATGCTCGGCAGCGAAATCACGCGATCGGCGCGCTTGTCGCTCGTCAACCGCATTGCGAGCAGCCGCGTGGCATTCCATCCCGAATAAGTAGTTATTTCCGAACCGGGCGGCAGTTCCAAAATCACGTGCAAGGATTGCACAATGTCCGTGCGCCCCATGTTGTCCAGCGAGTGCAGCGCCCGAACCGATTCTGCACCTCGGGGAAGCCAATCGATTCGCGGTAGTCCGGGGGCCAGATGCAGCGCCTGCGATGCCAGAAATAGAAGCGGGCTTGCAGCCAGAAGCAAAGCCATCCACGGATGTGCGGTGACGATGTGGGCCCAGGCCCGCCACCGCTCCCGGGATTGCGGAGAGTTGGGATTCGCCCATTTCTGGAGGGGGAGACGGCCCGCGTCGATGCGCCTTCCGAGCAGATCGAGTACTGCCGGAAGAATCAGGTTGACGAGCAAGACACAGGCGCCCGCCACAAGAAATCCTGCCACACCGATGGAGCGAACATCACTGATCGGAATTATCAGAAGTGCAGCAAATCCGATTGAGACCGTCAATGCGGAAACCAGCAGCGTGCGGCCGGCATGACGCACTGCAGAGCGCGATGCCTCCGAGGGACTTTGGCCTTCCGACCGCGCTTCGCGGAATCGGCTGACCATTAGTAGTGCATAGTCGATACCTATTCCTAGGCCCAGCATCGTGGCTATATTCTCCAAGAGGATTGACAGGTGCCACCAGCGACTGAGAATCGCTGCAGCTCCGAGCGTCATCAGCATGGCCAGCAGGCCAACCGTCAACGGCAGCAGGGCGGCTACCAGGCTCGCGAAGGCGGCCACGAGCAGCACCAGAATGAGCGGAACAACCCGACTTTCGGCGTGACTTACGTCATCCGAACTGATTTTCCGCAAGTCGAAATTGATTGGCGTCTCGCCCGTCAATTCGAGTTTCAACGTGGGGTAACGATTTCGCATTTGATTCAGGAGGCTCTGCGCACGTGCGCGAAGCCGCGGAATGGTCGCGTCGACAAGGTCGTCCGAGCCTGATAGTCCCACGATGATGAACGTCCCTCCGCCCTCTCCCAAAAAAACTGGATCATTCCAGTCTAGATGGGAGAAAGTTCCGGAAACGCCCACCTCTTTCTTGACGGCTGTGTCTATTTCCACCAGTGCTTGTCTGCCTTCCTTGGAATCCGGCGGTGGCAGGCCTTGAATGACCAGAATGGCGCTACCTACAAATGTCGAGTGAAACTGTCGTGTGAGCTGCTGGTCGACGCGCTCCGACTCGCTCCCCTCAACATGCGCAGCGGTCTCTAGCCGGCCCTCCATGCGGAACGACGCTGCTACGAGTACCAGGACCAAAATGCATCCTATGCTAGCGAGCCAATATCGGCCGCGGCTGGTGCCGGTGAGAAATCTGGATTGCATGTGACCCTTGATGCGATAGCGCTCAACCGCTCGCCGCGTTTGCCAGGGTCGCGGCTTCGAAGCGGGAATAGATAAAGCCGCGATCGGCGCTGCGTAGCCGGGCGCTTAGATCCAAGTCAACCAGGAATTCCGGATGGCCCTCGAATCGGCGCGGCGCGAGCAAGTTTCGCAACGTGAATCGGGCGCCGGGTCGCGCCGCCCGCACGAGCGCCGTCAGTGTTCGTTCGAACAGTTCTCGCGGGCCGTATTCGAATACGTTGGAAAGCGCGAAGCAGTCAACTGACTGAGGACCCAATGCCTCAACGGCATCACAGACGTCTGCGGTCACCGCACTGATGCGATCCAGCCGCTGCCGGATCGTTTCGAAATGTTCCGCCCGCAGATAATCGGGCACTGTGATCTCATCAAGGTATCGTCCTAGGAGTATCTGTGCGAGAAAATAGTTAGAACGCGCGGGCAGTTCGGCGACCGCATGCTCGGCGAGCAGCGTGAAATGCTTGCCGAAAGACGAAGTCTCTGCGTGGGCGAACCACGTGGGATCGAGCCGCGCGCCTAGCACATACTTGCTGCAGACCACGCGCAGCAGCGTTCGCCACCGCCAAGTATCCCACTGCTGCACGTAGAATTGACGTTGTTCGTCGGGGCGCAGAGTAAACAGCCGCTCGAGTCGACCACGTCCGATCACGATCCGCAACAGTGCACGAGACATTGCGTAATACCGTTCGAATCCGCCGCGCGTCAGAAGCCCCAAATCGAAGTACTTCGGTCGTGCGTCCCAGAATTCGAGCGCTGCGGGGCTGAGATCCCCGCGTAGCTTTTGGTATAACCGCTGTCGCGCCGCGGCGGCTCGGACACCCAACAGATCCAGCATCTCGGCATGCGATAGTCGGCGAAACGCGGCGCGCTTCAACTCGAATAAATACACTTGAGCGGGATTCAAATCCACTGCGATGATGCGGGCAGGGTCGGTCAGCAGTAGGCCGAAGACATTGTCGCAGCCGGAAATGATCGCAAAGATCGTCGCTCCCGGCTGCGGGCGCAGTGCTGCGACATCGCAGGCGGGATCCTCCCACGACTGCGTGAACATCAACCGGCCCCCATACGGAACCGACGGCGGTGTGGAATCAGACACGCGCAAGGTTCCCACGGCAGCGCTCGGTAAGAATGTGGGCGGCTGCCGCCGCCAGCGATGCGTCCGACGAACTCGTCGCGAAATCCGCCACTGGCGGCCAGACGGCGACTGTGCCCTGCCGAACAATCACAACGCAATTTCCTCGGGCCACACTCCTGTATCGTTGAACAGCGGTGCCAGAGAGACGCCGCAGGTGCCTGCCAGCTTCCACATCTCCTCTACCCGGTCAGGTGTAATCCGCCCACGACCAGTCGAAAAGGCTTCGAAGCGGCCAGCCATCGCAAGCACTCCGCCTTCGAGCATGCAGCCGTGTACCACATCGGTCACGGGGAAATGGTAGAACCGCTCATGCAGCCCATCCCGGCTCCTTAGGCCCCCGGCCAATCTGCCCATGCCGCCCCAAAACACACGCCTATGCATAGCGTCTGGCGCAACTTTGATGTTCTTCGGATAGCCGGCGTCGCACACGATCGCCTGCGGCGTGCAACCATCCAAGTCAAACGCGGCCTCAGGAGTGCTGGCTACGGCGATCACAACCGTCGATTGTCGCAACAATTCGGGTACGTTAGTCGACGCCACCAGCGGCCCGAAGTTACGCAGTCGGGCGGCCTCGCGTTCCAGGCGTTCCGGGTTGCGGGCCGCAAGCAATAGTCGGCGAGTTCGCCCGGCGAAACAACGCGCACATGCCGACCCGACATCGCCGGTGGCGCCGATGATCAGCAGAGTCTCAGCATCCAGAGGGCGGCCCAAAAGACTAACGGCCCGCTCGACGCCGCGCACGATCAATGCCGCCGTGAGCGTGTTGCCCGTGGTGAGTGCCATAGCACCATCAGATTCTATGGCCATCGCCTCCGACAAGATCGAGGTGAAGCCGCCGAGCGTCGCCACGCGCACTCCCTCAAGTTGGGCCGCTCGTATGCCGTCACGCACTTTGTCGAGCACGCGCCTCGTGGGTCGCAGCTTTAGCTCGTCAGGGGTGATGAAAGTATCGACATAAATGCCGTGAATGGGGCTCGCATCCGGAGCCGCGGCTATGATCAGCCGGCTGACCGTTCGGGGTGGAATCCAGGGCACAATCTCCCGGAGTTCCGCTTCCGTGAGAAGCGCTTGCCCGGGCGCGCGCAACGCGTCCACGATCGCCGAGATTTGGCTCCAGCTTTCCTGATGCCCTAGGGCCGCGAAGACGGGGACCGGAAATGCGTTCACACCGGCAGCCGAGCCACCCACGCGAGGCTTCGCTCCCCGCGCACGCCGATACGATCCAATGTGCGCAAATAGCGGTTAAGCGCCAGTCCGCGCAGTGTCGCGCGATCGAGCCCAACATGCTGCAACGCGCCTTTGACACACTCGCCGTGACAAAGTCCGCAATGTCCAACTGAGTCTTTGGCCGCGAGCATTTGCGCCAGTGTCGTCATGACTTCGTCGTGTAGCGTTTCCAATTTATCCTCAAACCCCATTCGATCGGCGGCGAGTGCCGTCTTGAGTTCTTGGACCGCGTGATCGCCATGAGCCTCCTCCTCGTCCGCGATAGCGCGGAACACCTGGGCCAGCCGTCCCTGCGCAACATCGGCCACCGCGTGATACATCGAGAACGCAAACGATTCGAGCATCACTTCCTGGATCACGAGACAGGCAACGGGATCATTTGCGTCGACATGGCGGAGGAAACTGGTCCGGATTCGATTCCAGTAAGGCGCTTCGAGATTCACGATCGGCGTAACCCCTAGCTCACGCGCGGCGCGCTTGAATCGTTCGGAATGGCTGAATTCTGTGCTGGCACGCGCAAGCGCATCGCACTGGCCGTCTGGATCTGGATACAGACGGACCATTGCCGCGTAATTTGCCATCCCGATCAGCTCACCTGTGATGGCTTGGGATAGCACGTCGGCGAATACGCCGCGCTGCTGTTCGGAGATTTCGCACGCGGCAGGGCAAGTATCATCCATGGAACAATCCCAGGGCACCGAGGTGCGATCCAATGGCACTCTTGCACGCAGCGCCGTACCGGCAAGTGAATGTTGATACGCGATCGCATACTAGCACCGAATATCCGCGACAAGGCCAAGGCGGGAGCGTCTCCGAGATCCCGCTGCATCGGTTCGATGCAAGGCATTTAAGTACAACGGCGCAGGCTGGGATGGCGCCCGCGAAAGTTATTTTGATTCTAGTTATTCACTATAAACGATTGATTATATTAACACATTATTATTTGGACGGCTGACCCAGAAAGCTGCCATGGATCACGAATGGTGGTACAGCGTTGCTTGCTTCTTTTCAGTATTCGAGTGGCGGGTTCAGGGAAGGGCATGAGTCGCTTCCCGGGCCAGAAGCGGGCAGTGGCGGTGCCGGATCGGCCCGCACTTAGCAGTCGTTCGCGGTTCGCATTGAGGATCGACAAGGCATTCATCTGCATGATGCCCTCCGCGCCGCAACCTTTCTTGACCAACAGTGTGTTTAAAGCTGTCAACCGATCATGTGCCTCACTAAGAGGTACACAAATCTAACAAAGAGAATATCAAATGAAGCACAACGCCATGCTAACCATCGCGTCTCTGCTCTCGATCCTCTTCATGACGTTTCACCTCCGCGACCCTGATGGACTATGCGGGCGCGGTTCGACCCGCCGGTATGGATCCGTGGGCGCTCGAACGGGAGAGCAAATCCTTGGAGAAGCGCTACCGTGATGCTGGGATTGACTTCGCCCGCATGGCCGCGCCACGTGTGATCGCGACCGCTGCAGAACCCGGAGTCGTCGCAGGCGTCGGTGTCGGCGCGACAGGGGCCGCCGCGGTCGCCACAGCAACTGTCGTAGCTCTACCGGTGTACGCAGTGACGGTCTTCAGTATCAACATGCACAATAAGGCATCCATCAAGAAAGAATTCAATCGCCGTCGTGTGCCGCTCCCTTTGACACTCGGACCTGGAGAAACGCGCGCCGGCAGTTTCTTCTTCCCGATGGTTCCGAATCCACAAGCCCTGACCTTGCGCTGGGCCAGCAGTGCTGGTGAATGGGAAACGGCTCTCGAGTTGCATTTTCTCGAAGGGCTTCATGTCACCGGTGATCCCAAGTAGGTAACGATCGCGGGCGGCATGCAGCGCGTGCGTTTTCCGCTCGCTTTTGGCATGATCCTCGAAAATAGATACTAAACAGTACGTAACTAAGTGAATTTATTGGTGGGACGGCTGGCCACCGAAAAGTCGAACTAAATAGCTAATTATTAAAGTATTTTGCTATTCGCTTTGCGGTCAGGCCCCAATTATGGCCCTTCAAATCGTTGGCTGTTGTTGCACGGCTCCGGATGATCCAAGCGGCGCGTGACAAATTTCGCGCTCGAGCTTTCGTAGACCCCCAGCGGTCTATCACTATCACGACCGGCCGCATTAGGGTGGTTGATAGACGAAACCCCCATCGCTGTTGCCAAGCCTCAAATGGTCATAAGTTCGACGCTGCGCCTGAGATCCGACTCCGCTTCCGACTCTGTCGAAGGCGACCACTCATGCGTGACAAAACCCTGGAAACCCAGGTCGGCTATATTCTGAGCAATAAAGCGGTAGTCCAATTCGTCATTGCGGAACAGCTCGTGACGGTCGGGCACACCCCCGGTATGAAAATGCCCAATCAAGCCAATGTTCTTGCGGATGGTGTTGACGATGTCACCATCCATCAGTTGTGCATGCCAGATGTCGTACAGCACCTTCACGCGCGGCGAGTTCACGCGTCTGACCACCTCGAAGCCCCAGGCAGCGTGGTCAAATAGCGATTGCGGTGGCGCCTGGACTCCCTTCGAGTTAAGCAGTTCCATGCACAGCGTAACTCCGTTCGCCTCAGCCTTTGCCTTCGCCGCATTCAGGAAGGAAACGGCGTTGTCCGCGCCCTCCTCGTAGGACATATGTTCCCTTGATCCCGCAAGAACGATGATGTTTGGGAATCCCTCGCGAGCCGCGATGTCGATGGCCGCGAGCATCGCCTTGAGGTGCTCACCCTGTGCTTCCTTCATTCCTACGGAATTCCATCCCGGTGGGCCGGGCGGGGTGCGCCCCATGGAGATGCCGCCACCATAATCGAGGCGGTACATCGACATGGTGATGCCAAATCGCTTCAACACCGGCCAGTCCTTCGGGTCGCAAATGAAGTCAAATCCCCGGACACGCACAGCGCTCGCGAGTTGGCAGCAGTCTTCGAGCGAACGGTTGCTGCCGAAGATCTGCCTTGTAACACCCTGCTTGAGTCGCCCCGCTGTCTTCCCCGACCTCTCCAGGGAAAAGGCTTTGCGAGTGGCCGCGATCGACAAGGCAGCAGTGATGAAGGTTCTTCGCTTCATTTCATATGCCTCCCCGATCTGGTACATCCCGTTTCGCTGAACGCCGCGCTGTTTCAAAACAGTCCAAGCTGACCACCCGCATCAACATAGGCCTGATAGACCGAGATTTTTTTCGCTGTGAGCGCAGATCGCGGGATAAAATGCTCCCCAAGTTCCATAAGCTGCCCGCTCGCAAAGTCCGGCCAGCGGGCAAGTCCGGCGCCGTTTGGATTACCGGTCTTCATAAAGTTGATCCAATAAGCGCCCATTATTTCGGCAATCCGTCGATCCTGCGCAACGAAAGGACGCCTATCCTCATCGAGCGTATCAAATACATAGGGAATTTCGGATGAATGGAACACGCCGAAACGAGCAGCCTCGGTACCTGGCTCGATGTGCGTGTACAGATAGGCAAAAACCGGCGGTGAACCCGAGGGACGTTTCTTCGCCCATTGCAGCATGGCGGCAATCCCCCGGTCGCGAAGCATCTCCTGCGCGGTGGAATGCGGGTCTGATCCTATGCCAGTGGCATACAACTCGGCAAATGCTGGCGCCTGATCGCCGAAGCGCCGTTTAAATTCCGCCAGTAGAGCCGCCGCGTCAGGTGGGTTCCACTCGGCGGCATCGACACTGGCCTCATCCGCGTTCATTCCGGTCAACACCGGGACTTCTGATAAGGTGGCCGCGGGGTCTGGAAGTACGACAGATTCGCGTATCAATCCAAAGCGCAGTCGTTCACCGGCTTTCACCGCGCCTATGGCAGCCGTCAATTTCTCCGGCGGCAGCGCGCGCAGCTCTTGGAGCGACGCCGCGCCAAGTACGCCGGCCAATCGCTCGCCGCTTTTCTCGGCGTCGGACAGCGCCGGCGTGGCCAGTCCCATGCCAGAACCACTCTGAGCAATCGCGCGATGAAAGAGTCCCCGCGCAAGCGGTGAGGCAATCAGCGCATGGACGGAGGCCGCGCCCGCAGATTGACCAGCGATCGTCACATTCTCTGGATCTCCTCCAAAGGCGGCAATATTGCGCTTGATCCATTGGAGTGCAGCGATCTGATCGAGCAGACCGTAGTTGCCCGATGTCCCTGCTTCTTTCGTCAATGCAGGATGCGCAAAGAAGCCGAAGACACTGACGCGATAGTTGATCGATACCACAACTATGCCGCGGCGGGCCATGGGTGCGCCATTGTAAATCGGCACCGCTCCGGAGCCGCCAGCGAATCCCCCGCCATGGATCCACATCATCACAGGCAGTTTTGCGTTGGCACGCTTCGCTGCTGTCCAAACATTCAAAAACAGGCAGTCCTCGCTCATGGGACCGGAGGGCATGTATTCCGGCGTCCACGGTGAACCGCCTGGGGGTTGGTACGGGGAATCCTGCTGGCAATCAGGACCAAACGCCGTCGCCGCGCGCGCACCCGACCACGGCGCCGGCGGCTGCGGAGGACGCCACCGGTTGGCCCCCGCGGTACTGGCGGCATAAGGCACCCCCAAATATGTCGCAACGTCTCCATTCATGGTGGCACGCAATGCACCCTCGGTGATTTGAACTGCCGGTAGTTGCGCCTCTGCGGTGCTCGCAAGGATCAGCGCGCTAACAAGAGCGTAGGAGCACGACGCGATCAGATCCAAAAATCGTCGCCGCTTGCCTATTTCCACGAATCACACCGCGCGTGCTGTTCGTGCATCCGCTGCATCTAAACGCGCGAGTATGCGCGTGCACAAGGCGTGATGCTGACTGACCATTTCGAAGCCGTCGTCCAGCGAGAACATATGACCTTCCCACTCGCTTGACATGAATCCGTCGTATCCCCCTTGCACAAAGACCGGAAGCAATTCCTCGTACGGGATGCAGCTTTCACTTCCGGAGGAATCAAAGCCGTAAAATTTGCCGTGAATGTGTATGACTTGCGGCAGCAGCTGGCGCCATGCGCTCGCCGGCTGCGGGCTCAAAATATTGAACATCACGGAGACCGCGCTAAGTTTCTGCGGATCCAATCGTCCGGCCGCGAACTCGGCGAATCGACCGCGTTTCTTGGTGGCTGAATCCTCCGTCGCTCGCCAAATCTCGAGCGCCGCGTCCAACATATCCTCGCCGATCCTCTGGGCTCGCAGGACATTAAGATACTCCGGAGGGATCGTCTTGGCCGACGAGCCGAAATCGGGTATGAACCCCAGACAGGGAGAATTCACTTTTGAGTACATTTCCCGATAAGCCAGTACTTCCGGAGAGTTAGGACTGTGGGGCGCGTGTATTTCCAGCCCCATTTTGACCTGAAGCTGCTCCGCGAGCGGTACGAGGCGGCGGATCACTTCAGGGCTCGCTGTAAACTGATAGCGCACCAGCGGGAACCCGAGTTTGGCAGCCGCCCGAAGCTGCGGCTCGTGGTAAGCCACCGACTCTTCGGTGGACATCAAGGTTCCGCGACGCAATGCCACATCCGCGTTGGTCGCGAGGCAAGATGGCACCAGTCGATGTTGCTCAATGAGCCCGCAAAATCGCGCCGCGAATTCATCGCTGACCACCGGAAATCCACGAATGCTTTGAAATCCGATGACTTCGATACCAGGTCCCAAATTCAATTCCGCCACCTTGGCGATCAGCTGCTCAAATGAATAGTCAAGCCGCAGAAACGCATTGGTGAAGCTGAATAGCGTACTACCGAGTTTTAAGCCTGGTCTTGTCTTCGCCGAATCGCCTTGCATCGCCACCTCGGCCATCATGAAACCCTGACACTTTTCTTATTTTTGGTGACCCACTGCAGACCCGGAATGTAAGGTGGATACAAATTCACTGCGAGCTCGATCTCGTGCGCAGAACCCGGTGCCAAACCATCGATGCTGACCTGTAGACGCCCGCGGTCGAGCACATACCACCAATCGTTGATTTGGTCGCTAAGATCGCACGCGGCGTGTCGTTGCTCGTTGACTTGAAGACTGATCGTCGTTGTTGGGACCAGTGCACCATCGATGCGAAGTTCAGCAATTTCGACCGTCGACAACGGCAAGGATCGATACCACGGCAAGCGAATCGCGATTTCAAGGCAGTTCGGCGTCGCAATCACGGCAGCGTCGCTAATTAATTGCTCGGTAAAAAGATTTGCCAAACGATCGCCTCTTTTAGTAAATTAGAATATATATTCTGATTGATAATTTACTTGACTATGAATGGACCGTCAAATTTATTTGCTCAGGCGCGCCGGCCTAACAAGGTGGAATTGCAAGTCCAATACGTTCCAAGTGCTAACGGCAAAGCCAATTGTCTTGCGCAAATCAGCGATTTAGTGGATCTTATGCGGAACTAGAATATATCTTTTGATTTTAGGCGTTCAAACGTGGGGGTCGCGTGGCTACAGTGGACCAAAAACCCGGTGCGGCACAGGGGGGCGCTCTGATCGCTGCCGGTACATGCCGACGTTGGCGATTGTCTCGTTGGTTCCTAATCTGCCGCAACTTTTCGAGCACTTCAGTGCTGTGCCGCATCATGAACTGCTCGTACCCATGATTATTACGATACCGTCCTTATGAATTGCGCTTTTTTCTCCCTTGGCGGGCGCAGCGGCGGACTTCTGGGGACGCCGCCATTTGATGATTGTTGCGCTGATCGCGTACAGCATCCTTGGCATCATTCCGATGCTGCTGGATGACTTGTATGCCATCCTCGTCAGCCGATTTATCGTTGGCATCGCCGAGGCTGCCATTTTAACGGCGGGCAATGCCATGATGGGTGATTACTCGCGAGCGAAGAGCGCCAAAAGTGGCTCGGAATTCAAACGACGATCGGACCGATCGCTGCGTCGGCGCTGATACTGGCGGGCGGCAAGTTAGGATCCATCAATTGGCATGCGCCTTTTGCACTGTACGCACTCGGGCTTATCGTGCTTGTCTGGGTGATCGTCGGAACGTGGGAACCTAAGCCATCCGCAGGCCCTCAAACGGAATCCGGCACCCAGGCTGTTCCTTTCCCGTGGGCCAAAACCCTCATCATCGGCGCGGTCACCATCGCTCTTTCAATGATTTACTTCGTCCAGGCCGTGCAGCTCGGCAGGATATTCTCCGAACTGGGTGTGAAATCGCCGCAGCTCATTGGAGTGATCGTGACCGCAGCGAGCGTCGGTATCGTGCTGGGCGGTCTGCTGTACCGCAAGCTCTCGCACCGCCCTATTTCACAGTTGTTCGCAATCATTTTTCTTGCCTTTGGAGTGGGCTACTTGGGCTTGGCCCTCTCCCCGAATTATTGGGTCGGTCTGCCATTGGCCGTTGTTGCGCAATTTGCCAACGGTCTAGTTCTGCCGACCTTGATTAGCTGGGCATTAAGCAAGTATGGGTACGTCAATCGCGGCCGCGGAATGGGCGTGTGGGGCAGCTGTTTTTTCATCGGCACTTTCTTGAGTCCACCGCTGTTGTCGCTCGTTGGCGTGTGGACGGGAACGTTTCTTAGGAGCGTTGGCGCGATTGGGGCAGCCTGCCTCGTGATGTCGGCGTTGCTGTGGATTGTCACGGCCACCCGGCGCGCGCCGGCGGCCCTGGCATCGCCATGATTCGCCGCCAATTCCTGTCCAGGATGTGATCGCAGCGAGCTTGGTTGCGGCGGCGACGGGCCTGGCGTGGGCAGATACGCTGAAACGGGGCAATTCATCGCTCGCCGCCCATCGCCCTGCCGGCGACTATCTGCCGCCTTTGAGCGACCGTCAATTGGCCTTCATAACCGCGATCGCCGATCGCATCATTCCTGTAACTGATACCGGTGGAGCAAGCGCGGCCGCCGTGGCCCCCTTCATTGGGTTTCTGTATTCAGAGTGGCTTTTGGCCGCCGAGCAGCATGAGTTTCGTCGCGGTCTCGAGGATCTTGCGGCACGCGCCGAGCAAGCGCTGGGGCAACCCTTTGAGCGTAGCACTGAGCGGCAGCAGGCAGCGCTCGTCAGTGAATGGGACGCAAAGGCATTCGAGACGATGCCGCAGGATGCACCACGTCCTTTCTTTGGCGACTGAAAGAACTCGTCGTGGTCGGGTACTACACTTCACCCATCGGGCAGGACACTGAACTTAAAATACAATTTGGCGGCGGCCAGCAAGAGCCCGACGGTCCGGCGATGAGTACGCCACCCTTCGTTCACATCTGATATGAACAACGCAGATTTTGACGCCATTGTGGTCGGCTCTGGGATAACCGGCGGCTGGGGAGCGAAGGAACTCACGGAACGAGGTTTATCCACGTTGATGTTGGAGCGCGGTAGGCCGGTGGTGCATGGTCAGGATTATCGTAGCGAAAACAAGCCAATCTACAGTTTTCCCTTCCGCCTGCTCGGAGATAAACGGCGCTATGCCGAAGAATTTCCGCAACAGATGAAATCCGGATGGGTGACGGAAGCCACCGAACAGTTTTTCGTCGATGATCGGTTGAACCCGTATACGTACGATCCCGATAAACGCTTTATGTGGATACGGGGGCACCAGTTGGGCGGCCGCTCGCTCACTTGGGGCCGGCAGAGTTACCGCCTGAGCGCGCTTAACTTCGAAGAGAACGGCCGGGATGGTTTTGGTTGTGATCGGCCCATTCGTTATGAGGATCTGGAACCCTGGTACGCCGCAGTTGAGAAGTTCATCGGCATCAGCGGCGAAGCGTTGGGCAATCTTCAATCCCCGGACGGGGTGTACCAAGCACCCATGGCAATGAATGTTCCCGAACGAAATTTCGCCAAGCAGCTTGCGATCGCCTACCCGAATCGACATCTGAGCGTTGCGCGACTCGCGAATCTCACTTCACCCTTACTCGGGCGGGCACCCTGCCAGCTGCGCGACAACTGCGCACATGGCTGCTCGTGGGGAGGCTACTTCTCGACCTTAAGTTCAACTCTGCCGGCGGCGCAGGCCACCGGACAACTTCGCCCAGGTTCGAACTGACAGCATCGTGCATTCGGTGATCTATGATCCGAAGCGCCGGCGAGCTGCCGGCGTCCGGGTGATCGACGCTGAAAAGCACACCACCCGTGAATCTCGAGCGCGCCTCGTCGTGCTCTGTGCCTCCGCCTTCGAGTCGGTGCGTATCATGCTGAATTCGAGCAGCGCAGATTTCCCAACGGGCATCGCCAATTCGAGCGGCACGCTCGGCAAGTACATCATGGATCATCACCCCTCCCATGTGGCGCTCGCGGATGTCGAGGGCCCGAGACTTGAAAACTACCGCGGCGGCCCGGCCAGGCCCGCTGTTCATGCCGCGCTTCGTGAACCTTGATGGTGAACGCCGCGACTTTGTCCGCGGCTATCAGATCAATGCTTTCGCCTATCCGCAGGGCTGGCAGCGGGGACTGTCGATGCCGGGGATCGGCGCCGACTTCAAGCAGTCGTTGCGCAGCACCAATAAGTGGACGATGCTCATGATCGCGCAATGTGAAATGCTGCCCAATGAGAAAAATATGCTCCGTCTCGATGCCAGCGTCAAAGATGCCTGGGGAGTGCCTGCACTGCATATCAGCACCATGAAGAATAAGGGGAAAACGATCGAAAAATGGCTCGCGATGCCACTGAGAAGTAACTGACATGATGGAACACGGCGCCCGCGCGAAACCCACCGTCATCCCGATGGACGCAGTACCCGGCGGCACTATCCATGAGATGGGTGGCGCACGCATCAGGCCGAATCAAAAGGATTCCGTGCTGAACGGTTGGATCAAACCCACGATGTGAAGAATCTTCTGGTCACCGATGGCGCGGCGATGACCTCATCGTCGTGCGCAAAATGCATCCCTGACCTATATGGCCATCACGGCCCGCGCATGTGCGCACGCGGTTTGGAGCTGAGAACAAGGCAGCATTTGATGACGTCGAAGCGTTTCCGATCCGCACCCAGAATGATCGACCGCGGGAGTATTTCTTGCCCAATCGACAAGCATTAATCGTTGGCGGCGGTTTTGCCGGGATGGCTCTCGCCATTAAGTTGCGTGAACTCGGCTGGGCCGTGGACTTGATTGAAATCGACGCGCAGTGGCGCGTGTACGGCGCGGGTATCAGCATCACCGGCCCGACCTACCGCGCGGCGCGCAGTCTCGGGATTGCGCAGGAGTTGATCGCGCGCGGTTTCGCCAGCCATAGCGGTGTGCGCATTTGCGCACCAAACGGTCAGGTCGTTGCCGAAATACCATCCCGCCCCATGGAACCCGGACTGCCAACCGGCGGCGGGATCATGCGACCGGTGCTGCATGAGATATTGCAAGCCCGAACGCGCGCCAGCGGCGCCCAAGTGCGGTTGGGTGTCACGCTTACCAGCCTTATAGAGCGCGATGATCAGGTTCGTGTCACGACCAGCGATGGTCAAGAGAGGGACTATTCGTTGATCGTGGGGGCGGATGGGGTGTTTTCCCGAATGCGAAGCCTTATGTTTCCGTCGGCGTCGCCGCCGAAGTACACCGGCCAATACTGCTGGCGTCTGACCGCCGCGCGACCGCCCGAGATTGACGGCGTGCATTTCTATATGGCGGGTGCAATCACTGCAGGCGTCATGCCGACCTCGCAGTCCCAGATGTACATGTTTCTGCTGCAGGCGGAGGGGGTGAAAATCCGGTTGGACGAGGCAACGCAATGGCAGCGACTCAAAGAACTCATGGTGCCATTCTCGGGGCTGTTGGGTGCGTTGCGTGACACTCTATCGCCAGCCTCGGAAATTATTTGCCGCCCTCTCGAGGCGATTTTGCTTCCCCTGCCTTGGCATAAGGGCCGCGTCCTGCTCATCGGCGATGCCGTGCACGCAACCACTCCCCACCTTGCCTCCGGAGCCGGCATCGCGATTGAGGACGCCCTGGTCTTGACCGAGGAGCTCGCGCGCGATGATCACGTCCCGCGAGAAGCGCTCAAGCGCTTTGAGGCGAGACGCTGGGAGCGCTGCCGCATGGTGGTCGAAAATTCGGTTCGCATCGGGGAAATGGAGCAGACTCATGCAGATCCGGGCGCCCTGAAAACACTGATGGCTGAATCCGAGGCGGCGCTCCGTGAAGAAATATTCTAGAGCGGCATTTTTCCGGAGAATTCCCAGTGGATAGCACTCATGCCCGCAGACCCAAGCAAAGCCGTAGCCGCGAATCCTTCGACCGAGTCATCGAGGCCGCTACCGAACTTTTGCGGGAACGGGGCACACAGGCCCTGACACTGGCCGAGGTGAGCCGGCGCTCAAAGGCGTCCATCGGCTCGATTTACTGCCGCGTCAAAAGCAAGGATGACCTGATCCGCGTAGTGCACGCGCGGGCGCTGGCCAGCATGGAGCAAGAATTCGCGGCGATCATCAATGGGATCCGCCGCAAGCGGCTGCCCCTCCACGAGCTGGTGCCGCTCCTGGTGCACGAACTCGCCCAATATCTGCGCCGCCATACCGCCTTGCTCAGCGCATTCATCGAGCGCGGTGCACAAGACCCTGTAATTGCCTCGGTGGGTCGCAAGGCGCACGCGCAGACGGCGCTGGATTTCAGGTTGCTGCTGCTCGAGCGGCAGAGCGAATTTGTTCATCCCGATCCGGAGCGCGCCGCGGCCAGCTGCTTTACGATCGTCTATGGCGCGCTTGCTCGCTACCTCGGCCTTGGCGGCAATCGCGAATCAGGCGCCGGCGAAGGCGACTGGAAGCAGCTGATCGATGACCTTGGGCTCATGTCGCTGGCCTTCCTGGCGACGGATCTTGCGCAAATTACGCGCGCGTCGGCGCGTGGTGCAGCGAAACACCAGGCGCGTGGTGCAGCGAAACACCAGAGCGTTTAGCGGGGGCATTGTATTGCCGTTGCACCGCTATTGGGCCATGCGCAATCGAAATCACCAAGATGGCTATTCTTTCGGCATTGCATTATCCAATAATTCTCCAAGAGAAGCGTCCGCTTCGAATCCCAGTTGGTGTCCAAGGGCGGCATTCAGCTCAGGAAACTGTCCGAATTGTGGCTGGATCAATGGATCCGGCGAAAAAGTTATGGATGAGCAACTACGGGGAAGCGCGCCTGAAGAGCCTTTAGAAGTTCCGCGAAGTTAACGCGCTGGCACGGCAGCAACAACGTGCAGTGCAATTGCTTGATAGCGCGCGGTAAAAACAGCGCGTGCACAAGATTGTCTGTCAACTTCTCCACTGACATCAGCCACGTTGTGCAGTTGGCATCCACGGGAAGCGCCAACTCTCGACCTTCGCGCACCGCGTAGAACAGATTACTGAGGAATGCGGATTTCAACCGAAGGTCACCGTGTGGGCGCGCGACTATGCCGGGGATGCGGAGCGCAAATCCGTCGAGCCACCCTCGTGCAGTGAAGTGGCTCAATGCAATTTCCATCATCAGCTTCTGCGCCGCATAGACCATTTCCGGTCTGGCAGGGGTGGCATCATCCACCAGTTTCGGCAGCGCCGTCCCGTACACCGCAATGGAGCTCATGAAAAGGACGCGCGGTGGCCGCTCTGCATTTCGAAGCGACTCAAAAAGGGCGAGAGTCGCATCAATATAGATCCGTCGCGAAAGCCCATAATCCTGCTCGGCGGCTCCGCCCAAAACCGCCGCCAATACAATTGCGGCGTCTGCGTCCTTGATTGCGTGCGCGCATACCTCGCGGTCGGCAATATCTCCGATGAGGCTGACAATTTGCACCGGCCGTGGGGAGCGAATCGGCAGTTCAACTCGATCCACCAGAGTCAATTTGTCGACTCTCAAATCGCGGGCCAAGCGCCGGATGAGCGATTGCCCCACCAGAATCCCGGCAGCACCGAACACGGTGACATTCATCCCGCTACTCAGCGACGTCAGACTCGCCGCGCTCCTCCCTGATCAGCTTCGCCAGGCGCCGTCGTGCGCGGACTGCGCCGACATCACCTTTTAGGATCATCGGCTTGAGGTCCCAGAAATCGGCATCGCCCATTTGCGCCTGAACGGCCTCGATCATTGGCTTGTCCTCGCCTTCGAATACGGCCCTGGCTAGAGCTTCCGATGCCGCGTCAGGCGCACACGTCCAGAAGTAGTGTGAGCTCGTGGACGTCTCCGGGGTGATGATGTGGGGATTGGCCATTACGAAGCGCGCATCGCGGACGGTGGTGCCCGCCGGCATCCAGTGAATCCGGAGCATCATGCAGGCGGGCGGGTCCCAGCGCATTTCGCTGAACTGATCAATCGGGTCGTCGTCCGGAAAGCAAGACTCGAGCACAGGGAACTTGCGCACCCTTGGGATATGCCACGTATTCCACAGCGTTAAGTTGTCCCCATTGCGCACCTCGTGTCGCGATTCGGCGTGCGTGCCCGTGGTGTTGAAGGTGTTCTTATGTAGATAGTCGACGTGACTCAGGTCCATAAGGTTGTCGACCAGCAGCTCGAAATTGCCGTTGATGATGCTGCGCCTACACCAGACGTCCTGACCATCCAGGAACGAGAAGTCGGGGATGCTGGAAGGATCGGCTTTGCCCGGATCGCCTGGCCAGAACCATATCAGCCCGTGACGTGCCACGGTGGACGTGCTCGCGACGCGCGCATGAGTCGGAAGCGTCTGCGCGAACGGGTTGTGCTCACAGGAACCGGTCGGAGCCGAATTCCAGGCCGTGATATCGGCACGCGATCGCATCGCCATGCCGCGTGCCCAGATGGAGGGGCGCGAAGCGATGCGGGCAGCGATCTTCCAGCATTACGTAACCGCTGCGGTCAACCTTTCTATAAATGATCCTTGGTACGTCAAGCAGGGTGCGGGTGAGTATCGAATGTCCTTCAATTTCCTGTTCCCAGGCCGCGACATACCATGCGTTGTGAAGATAAGGTTTCATCGAAGGTGCCTTCCTTTGGGTGGGAGCCTCGCATTGCGGAAAGCTCGTGGTGTGGTTGGAAACTGCGCGATGGCGGCTACACTCATCGGGGGCGCGCGACCGGTCAATACCCCCATCATTTGGTTTGCCCACCTTCCAAGGTGAACCCCAAAGAGCCGTCCGGCTGTACAGGGTTTCTTGGATTTTCATTGCATTCATAGTCGATGAGCATTCCGTTGGGAACTCGCCGATACGTGATGTCGTAGGTCCACGGCGCGGTAAACGCAATCGGATCGTCCACCACGACGTGGTCGATGAGATCGTTCGGGCCAACCACCTCCAGTTTTTCCAGGATGTGCAACTGATCGCTGCGCGGCCCACCTGCGCTGTTCAAAATGAGCAGAAGTCCTTGATCTGGGTCGTATCAATGATCAACGTTTTGCCCTCCCAATGGCCAATTGAGTCACCGTTCAGCGTCACGTCGACTTCCGGCGCATGTTTGCTGCGATTCATCCAGATTCGCCGCACTTGGCTTTGGTATTCGTAGAGAATGGTTATGCGGCCCGGTGTGTTCAATATCTCGAACAGGCCAATCGTCGATAAAATCTGCGGCATACCCGGCGGTGTGCACATTCCTCCTAGATCGAACTTCCCATCGGCGAGTCGCTTCAGAGCCTGCTGATAGAGGGATTGATAAGCTGCGACATAGGGAATAACAGCGGGCTTTGGCGGCGGCGCCTTGAAATCGATGAGGTATGCCCAAAACTCCGGAAAGGTCGGGCGGGGTATCGGCCTGCTTTGCGCCTCGAGCAATTGCGGAACCGACCAGCTGAAACGCGATAACAGCGATGCAGGCGCCAACTATGGAGACCATTCGCTTCGCCATGCTTCAGCTTCCTGAGTGGGTCGCGACTCTTTTGAATTTCGGTTTGTCCCAAATGCTGTCCGTTCGCCAGCACCACATCCTGGAGGGCGCCTCCGGCTTCGGCATTGCGCAGTGGGTGAATGTAAATCGTCACCTTATCGCCTGGTTGCAATGACTGTGAGGTCCAGCCCACGCGTGCCAAGCCATTGATCGCCGGGGCCTCTATCGACCATTCCTTCTCCGGACCACCGTTCGGATCCGGCACCAGCAACTGAATCCAAACGTGTGGATTCGACCATTCCATTTTTTTGACCGTGCCGGTGAGCGCAATCTTTTTGGTCCCATCGAACATGGCAAATGAATGATGGCCCCAAACCACCTGGGCAGCCGACAGCAAAACTCCCGCCAAAATCAATCGCGCATTGGAACTCATGCGGTGCTCCAGCACTGGTTTCATGGCGTTGCTGCAACGGGCCCGCCAGCGATTCAATAGTAAACATGGGATTCGCTCATCGGACCAATCGAAAAAGAAAATGCATCGGATCGGGAGTTTGCATGCCTCGACATCGAACCGGGTACACAATGGCGACCTTCCGTCCCTCGGGATACCTCTCCTTGACATCCCCTTCGCACAAAACGTACTCTTTGATATTAGAACGGATATTTTAATTCACGAGTACTGGCGATGCGGCGAGGGTTCTCGTCGAGAAACACACCATGACCGATACCAACCGGAATCCTCGGTGGATCATCGTTGAGAGCGACAAGGGGCCTCAACCGGCGGCGACCGGCATGATGCTCAATAGCTGGTATCTGCAGCGGGTGCTCAAGCAAGAATTGCGCGCTTAGACTGTCGCTCTCGTTGTGGCGGCCCGCAGGCCAAAACACCAGGCCACCAGCGCGAAAACTAAGCAGGCTACGCCCAGGACTCCGACGCTCTGCAAAAAGCTGAGTTGTCCGTGCGCTATCAAAGTCATCACGGGGGGGCTTAAGAATTGCCCCAAAAAGAAACAGGCACCCCAAGTTCCCATGCCCCGGCCGCGGCTTGAGTAGTCGTACTTCGACAGCGCCCAAGCGAGCAATACGGATAGTCCGAAGCCTCCGGCAAATTGGCCAATGGCATCCAGCGGCAACCCCACCAGGTAATTGGGCGCCCACCAGAGCCCGACATAAGACGCACCGTAGCTAGCGAAGGCAATTGCGATCAGCGTACTCACGGGGCGCGGTCGCATAACTCGATAGACGTAACCGCCGATCACGGTACCGATCGTGGCCAGCGTTACGATCCAACCGATCCGTGCCGGCGAATTGACTCCCAAGTCGGAAAAGATCCGGCCGTGCTGCACGGCTTGGACAAAGAAGACGGTCGAATACAACAATGTGATGCTGCCCACGAGGACGGTAGCCGACCAGGGGAATCGACCGCCCTGCCCCGTAAGCGGACCCGCCACTTTAGCCGCCCGCGCCGGCTCGTAAAGGAAAAACCAAGCGCCCACCCAACCCGCGAGGCCGAGGAGGTACAGCAAGAAGGGGCCGCGCCAGCTCCACGAGCCTAGCGCGCCTCCTGCCAGTATGTAGCTCGAACTTACGAACGGACTAACGGCGGTTTGAATGCCCACCCAGCGCTTGCGGCTCTCGCCCACGAAGTAATCGCCCAACATCGCGTTGCCGGCGGTCAATATGGCGGCCTCCGCGATGCCCACGGCAAAGCGGCTGGCGATGATCGCGTGCAAGTCGTCGAACAACAGCGGCATTAACCCGAAACCCGCAAATACCGGCAGCGCAATGAGCAATATACGGCGACGCCCCCATGCATCAGCCGCGGCGCCGATCAGCGACGAAAACAAGGCAACACACAAGGAGGGCAATGTCAGTATCATCGGCACTAACAGATCCGCGTGCGGTACGTCCTTGAAATGTGCGAACAGCGCCGGCAATACCGGCACTAACGATGCAATCGCCATGGTGGGCAAGGTATTTACCACCATCACCGTCATGGCCTGCGGCATCCCCCCGGCGCGAATATCCGTTGCAGCAATTGTCACTTGCGGACGCCCCTTTCGGCCTGAGTGCCGACGGAGGAAAGCGAGACACCGGTGCGCCGCGCCAGCAAAGCCATTCCCACGAGGCCGAGCACCGCACCCAGCAGGTATGGCGCGCCAGGAAAGCGGATTCCCGCCACACCGGAGGAAAATACGCTGAATAGCCAGGGCATGAGCAGCGGCGTGAGCACCGTTGAAAGGCCCGTCAGGCTCGCTACGACACCCTGCAGGCTGCCCTGCCGGTCGGCTTCCACGGTGACGGACATCATGCTCACCAACGCGGGACCGGCCATGAACCCCATGCTGGCGAGCGGAATGCACAGAGCCGCAAACCATCCGCTACCAACAAAGGTGAAGCCCAGATAGCTCAGCGAAAACAGCAGCAACGCCAGCGAAGCGGTCTGCCGTGCACCCATGCGCGCCTCGACCCGGCGCAGCAACCACACCTGACTGACAACCGCCGCGAGCCCAAATACGGCCAGTGAATAACCCACGTTACGTGCGCTCCAGCCGTACTGCTGCATCGTGAAGTAAGGCCACGTCGCTGGTAAGGTATTCGATGAGATTCGTTGCATCAGCAGGGCGGCGAACAGCACAGCAATGCCGGGGTAGCGTGCCAGTTCTCGAACAGCGCCAAAGGGATGAGTCCGGTGCCAGGACATGCCGCGACGCAGGTGCGGGCGCAGGGATTCAGGCAACGCCCACAGCCCATAAATCACGGTGATCAGGCTCAGGCCCGCGGCCACGAAAAAAGGCATCCGAGTGCCGTAGGCCACGAGTACTCCGCCCAGCGCCGGTCCAAAAATCAAACCCGTGCCGAAGGCCGCCTGCAGCAGACCGAAATGCGCAGTGCGCTCGGCCGGCTCGGTAACGTCTGCAATGAACGCCCCCGCGGTGGCGGGGGTGGCGCCGAACAGCCCCGTGAGCACCTGTGCCACGAACAGCCAGCTCAAGGAAGGGGCAAAGCCCATGAGGATGTAGCTGCAGCCGAACGCGGTCAACGATACGAGTAGCACCGGACGCCGCCCGAAGCGATCACTGAGTGAGCCCAACAAGGGCCCTGCCATGAGCTGCACCGCGGCAAAAGTAGCCGTCAACCAACCGCTGTATACGGCAGCCCGCGCCAGCCCTTCGCCGGTCAATTCGAGAATCAGCCGCGGTATGACGGGGATTAACAACCCGAGGCCCAAGGCATCGAGTCCCACCGTCAACATGATGAACGACAGCGCGTGCCGTTGGGGAGCACCAGATGTGCCCGAATCCCTCTGCATCGTCAAATCAGCACTCCAATTCCAAGCTTTCGGCGATCTCTTCGCGCCTTCAAATACGACGTAGCACCAAGGCTGCCGCCGCCATTAGACGGCATCGATATCATAATATCAATTCTAATTATTTCTCGGTTCTTTGATGGACTAATTAGGCTTGACAGAGGCTTCCATAGGACCTAGGCTATTCCGCGATTAGAACACCGATATTGATTTCTAGGAACTATGGCTGGGGAGGAGCGCGCATCGAAACGGCGTGTCTTTAAATCGCGAGTCGAGCACAGCGCCATCCTATTATGACATCCCTGCCCTTTAATCCACGACTCATGAAGCTCAGCATTTTGACCGCCGCGCTTCAGGAGCTGACACCGCGGATACGCCGCGATCACGACCCGGACCTGGCAATTGAAGAGTGGCTGGCCTTTGCGCAGCAGATCGGCTCGCCCAACATTCAATTGTCGGCGGCATTGCATCCCAGCGAAAGCGATGTGCCTGCGGATGCCATGCTCGATCCTGTCGCCAATACTCTAGATCTGCGGCAGCCCTTCACCACGGAGCGGGCGGCTCGCGTCGCGCGTTCGATGTCCGCCACGCAGGTCGGGCTGTCGGATCTCGCGTACTTCGACAATATGTTGGCGGCCGACGCTGGGGCGCGCGACAAAAAACATGAGTTCATGCGGCGAGTCTTCGACGCTGCGGTACTTCTCGGTACCGATGCAGTATGCGGGTTCGTCGGGCGAAATCCCGCGCTCGAAATGGATCAGAACCTCATTATGTTCGAGGAGGTCTTCATCCCCCTGTTGAAGGAGGCCAAGGCGCGCGGGCTGACCTATCGCGTTGAGCAATGTCCCATGCCGGGATGGAACAGCACCGACAAGTGGCACAATAATCTCGCCTATGCCCCAGGTCCATGGATTGCACTGCATCGGATTTGCGAGAAACATGGGGTCGGCGAACAATTCAGGATCCACTACGATCCGTCGCACGCCATTCTCATGGGCCAGGATACGCGCTCCATTTTTCAGTATTTGAAGGATCAGGGTTATGCCTTCCTGATCGCGGGGTTTCACGTCAAGGGCCAGGTCGTCGATTCGCGAGGCGTTTCCGCTTGGGGATACGGTGGTCAGACCTTACAGCGAGGCGACTGGAGGCACGGCAAGCCGTCGGATGTTCCCGCGGATAGCGTCAATGCCTGGAAGAAACAAACCGTGTTGTGCGAACATGAATTGCCCGGCACTGCGCGCCACGATCCCCTCGCCTATCTACAGAACCGCAGCGTTGATTGGCTCGATCATCAACTAGCGGCTCGTGAGCTTCTGGGCTTGAATCCCGCAGACACGTTCTTGGTCGTTGAGCACGAATACCCCAAGGCCCGCATTCAGGACAAGGCGTTGCTCGCGCCAATCCTGGCCGGCTCGCTTGCCTTCGTGAAGGGCATCGATGCTGCTGCGGCCGCGATGTATTCATTGCAACATGAGGTGCTGGCTTCGCAGGGAATCCCAGTGCAGGGCGTGGGCCGTGAAGCCTACCGTTCCTGACGCATGAGAAGCGATCCGGCCGGCCGTCGCCTGCGCGCCGGCATTGTCGGCGGAGGGCGCGGCGCCTTCATCGGTTCGGTTCATCGTATTGCTGCGGAACTCGACGGTCAGGCACTCATCGTTGCAGGTGCCATGTCATCGGATCCCGAGAACGCCCGCTTGAGCGCCGCCGCGTGGTACCTGGACCGCAGCTACGAATCCTATCGGACCATGGCAATCGAGGAAGCGCGGCGCGGCGACGGCATCGATTTTGTAATCATCGCGACTCCCAACAATCTGCATTTTCCGGTTGCACGAGCGTTTCTGGATGCGGGGATTCACGTGATCTGCGACAAGCCGCTGACCTTCTCGCTCGAGGAAGCCGAGCACCTTGTCAATCTGATCGAAGGCGGTCGGCTGCTGTTTGCACTGACACACAACTACACCGGCTACCCCGCAGTACGCCAAGCGCGTGAACTGGTTTCCTCGGGGCAAATCGGCAAATTGCGCAAAGTTCTGGTTGAATACAACCAAGACTGGCTGATGGCGCCGCTGGAACGTACCGGCAACAAACAAGCTGAGTGGCGTGCCGATCCTAAACGCGCCGGCATCAGCAATTGTGTCGCTGACATTGGCTCGCATGCCGAAAACCTGTTGCAGTTCGTGAGCGGCGAGCAAATCACGGAGTTGTGCGCCGATCTGACTGCGTTTGGCGAAGGTCGGCAACTCGATGACGACGCCAATATCCTGTTGCGTCTATCCGGCGGGGGCAAAGGGACGCTGGTGTGCTCGCAAGTCGCGTGCGGCGAGGAGAACAATCTCACCCTGCGCCTGTATGGATCAAAGGCCGGTCTCGAATGGCACCAACAAGAACCCAACACGCTGATCTACAAGCCATCGGGTGAACCGTGGCGTTACTTGCGCACTGGCCACGGATACCTCTCTCAGGAGTCTAGGTTGGCGACGCGCACACCGAGCGGGCATCCGGAGGGATATTTAGAGGCTTTTGCGGTGCTCTACCGGGATTTCATCGCCGATATTCGGCGAGTAGCACGCGGCGAGCCTGCGCTGCGCAACTACCCGACCGTGCGGGACGGCCTGCGCGGCATGCGTTTCATCGCCAAAGCAGTCGAAAGCTCGCAACGAGGCTCGCAGTGGGTCAAGGTGTCAGACTCATGAATAGGCGTGAACTATTTTCGAACACCGGTGTGATCGTCGCAGCTGGCAGCGTTTGGCTCGCGGTGCGGGATCTTCAAATCGCTGCCGCCGCCTCGACAGCCGATCCGGCTTTGAAGGTCGATCCACTTTTGGACATCGTGTGTGACCTCGTGATTCCAGACACCACGACTCCCGGGGCAAGGAGTGCGGGTGTGCCGTCATTCGTTGCCATGGCCGTTCAACACCATCTCGCCGGTGCCTCGCCCGCTGATATCGCAGCCTTGGAGACAGTGCTGAATCAGGCAGCCGGCCGGCCTTACCTTGATCTTAACCCTGCGGCACAGAATGAAATTCTCACGACCATTGATTCCGCCAACGATGCGGCGCCGGCTTGGCGGCGCATCAAGCAGTTGATTGTCATGGGCTACTACACCTCGGAGATAGGGGCTTCGCAAGAACTGCAGTATCAGCTGGTACCCGGGCGTTTCGATCCTGATCTGCCGGTCAAGCCCGGTGATCGGGCCTGGTCCAGCGATTGGATTGGGCAGGGCTTTTAGTGAGTACGCAATTTGACGCGATCGTAATCGGGTCTGGTATCACCGGCGGCTGGGCGGCGAAGGAGCTCTGCGAAAAGGGGCTCAAGGTGCTGATGATCGAACGCGGCAGGAACATTGAACACGGACGCGGCTATACCACCGAGACCAAGGCTCCGTGGGAGATGCCTTATCGGGGGTTTGGCGATCCCTTGGTCATTCAGCGTGACTACCAAGTGCAGAGCCAGGGACGCAGTTTCGACGAATGGACACAGCAGCATTTCGTGAACGACCGCGAAAATCCGTACGCCGCCGATTCCGGTTCGCCGTTTACATGGTATCGAGGGTATCAACTGGGCGGTCGATCGCTGATCTGGGGCCGCCAGTCCTACCGGTGGAGCGATCTTGATTTCAACGCGAACAAAAAGGATGGCCACGGGGTCGACTGGCCGGTGCGATACCAAGATCTCGCGCCGTGGTATGACCACGTGGAGTCATTTATTGGGGTATCAGGCTCGAAGGAGGGACTGCCGCAGCTGCCTGATGGGCAGTTTCAGCCGCCCATGGCCCTCAATGTGGTCGAGCGCCATGCGAAGCAACGTATCGAGACCGCCTACCCGGACAGAAAATTGATCATCGGCCGGGTCGCCAATCTCACACAGGCGAAGGAAGGTCGCGCGCCCTGCCAGTACCGAAGCATCTGCGCACGAGGATGCTCGTACGGAGCCTACTTCAGCACACAAAGCTCCACGCTGCCCGCCGCGCGCGCTACCGGCAATCTGACCCTGATCACTGACCAGGTGGTCGAGCGCATCAATTACGATGCGGCCCTGAAACGCGCCACCGGTGTGCGTACGCTCGATACCAAGTCCGGCGTAGGCGCAACCCATACGGCAAAGATGATTTTTCTCTGCGCCGGTGCGTTCAATAGCGTCGCCGTTCTGTTGCGATCGACCTCCGCGCAGTTTGCCAACGGACTGGCAAACTCGTCGGGCGTTCTGGGACGCTACATCATGGATCACGCCAACACGCTGTCGGTGATCGGCGCAGTGCCGGGATTCGAGGCGCATACGTCCTTTGGCAATCGTCCAACGGGCATCGTCATGCCACGGTTTCGCAATGTATCAACACCTGACCCGCGCTTTCTGCGTGGCTATTCCTATCAAGGCGGCGCATTTCAGCTGGGCTGGTCGCGCGGCAAGAATGGCGCAGGATTGGGCAAGGACTTCAAGAATGAATTGCGCGCTCCAGGCCCGTGGCAATTTGCCTTGGTCGCCTTTGGAGAATGTCTGCCGCGCGCCGACAATCGAATCACACTGCATCCGACCGAAAAGGACGCCTCGGGGCTGCCGCAATTGCACATTCAATTCAGGTTTGGCGACAACGAAAAAGCTCTGCTGGCGGATGCAGCCGAGGAAGCCAAGAAAATGCTTGCGTTGATGGCCGGCACTCCCCGGCTTTCATTTGCGCAGCCCGGGACTCCGGGGACGTCGATTCACGAAATGGGCGGTGCCCGCATGGGGCATGACCCGGCCACGTCGGTCGTGAACGGGCACAACCAGGCGCACGATATTCCTAATCTGTTCCTCACCGATGGCGCGTGCATGAGTTCATCGGCGTGCCAGAACCCCTCGCTCACTTACATGGCATTCACCGCGCGCGCCGCCAATCATGCAGCGGCCGAACTTCGGGCCGGGAAGGTGTGAAACTTGGTTCTCACACCGATCAAACAGGACCCTTCAGAATGACGCTTACCGCCTGCATTGAGTGGCTGTTCAATGCCGAATACGAGGATTTTCCCGCGCGCATCCATGCTGCACACGCCGCAGGACTGTCCGCAGTGGAGTTTCACTTGTGGCGCTCCAAGCCGCTCGATGAGATCGAGCGTGCGCTGGACGCCACCGGTGTTCATTTGAGCAGCTTTTGCGTCGAACCGCGCGCGAGCCTGGTCGATCCCGCCGAACATGATCAGGTATTGTCCGCAGTGCGTGAGGCCATTCCAATTGCGCGACGCTTCAAGGGCGCACGGATGATAGTTGCTTCCGGCTTTACCCGTGCCAATGTACCGCTTGCTGCCCAGCAGGATGCGGCAATCGCCGTGCTCAAGACCGCGGCCTCGATGGCGGACGAGGCAGGCACTTCGTTGCTGTTGGAACCGGTGAACATGCTGGTAAACGGGGCAACCATGTTCGTAGACGGCGTTCAGCGGGGCTTGGACATCACCGAGGAGGTCGACAGCCCTGGTTTGCGCTTGTTGTGCGACGTCTATCATTCGGCCATCACCGGAGAAGATCTCGCGGCGGCGCTGAAAAACCGCATGCATTGGGTCGGCCATGTGCAAGTGGCCGATACCGACGGGCGGCATGAACCTGGTACCGGCGGCCTCAATTGGCCGCAAGTGATGGCAGTGCTTCGCCAGAATGGCTACGAGGGTGAAATTGGTCTCGAATATCTGCCCACGCTGCCGACGCTCGAATCCCTCGCACTGACACGTCGCAGCCTTGCGTTGTGAGATTGATACAGAGGACACCGGGATGAGAAAGTCACGGAACATTTGGATCCGATTTGCGGCAGCGCCGGTGACCCTCTGGCTGTCGGTCAGCGGCGCCCAAATCGTTCCGCCGCCGCCTTATGTCCCACCCACCACGGTGCAGATCATTCCAGTGGCGGGAAAATCCGACCCCAGCAAACTGCAGATACTCATCATCACCGGGCATCACTCGTACGAACACGACTGGCGCGGCACCAGCAACTCGCTGCGCAAAATGCTGGAGGACACCGGCCGCTTCGAAGTGCGAATTAACGAAGACTTCCGCGGTGCCACGGAAGAGACGCTCAAGCCCTACCAGGCCGTCATTGTCAACTACCTTGGCCGGTGGAACTACACGGACAAGGACGAGCTCCGCTGGGGCACGCACGCTGAAAAAGCCCTGTTCGATTACGTGAGAAGCGGCGGTGGGGTCATTGTGTATCACACCTCCCTAGGATTGGGAGAACCCAGTTGGCCCGAATTCGAGAAGATGGTGGGCGGCACACTGCGCATCGCCCAATCGCGGCGCTCGCCGCCGGGTGCCTTCCAGATGCATGTCGTCGACCGGACAAATCCCATTACGCAGGGCATGCGCGAATACCTATGGACTTTCGATGACGACATGCTGACCAATCTGACGTGGGACCCGTCCGTCAAGGTCACTGTCCTGGTCACCGGTTACGATGACCCCGCATCATATGCGCCAAAATTCGCGGGACCCAAATACCCTCCGCAGTACTACCCGCCCAACAAACTTCGCACGATGGCTGGCATGGCCGCGGAAAACCCGCTCGTGTGGACTGCGCAGTATGGAAAGGGCCGGGTCTATTGCGTCTCGGTGGGCCACGGCCCCGATACGCTGCAGTATGCGGGTGTCACCACGCTGATCACGCGCGGCACCGAGTGGGCCGCGTCCGGGAAGGTGACAGTGCCGGTGCAAGAAGACGCCAAGAGTTTCGCGGCCGAGGCCCAGCCCTGAAGCTCAAGACCGCACTAGATTGATACAGAACGCATAGCGGACCTCATGGCGGACTGATGGAAATCGAGAGTCACGGTGTTTCCCGTCGCGCGCTCCTCCTGGCCACTGGCGCCATGGCGTGCGGTTTAAGATTGGCCGCGGCAAGCCCCGTGGCGAATCGCAGGTGGATCGACGTACATCATCATTTCATTGCCCCGGCTTTACGCGAATTTTACGCGGCGGCTGCGCTGCCGGATGGATCGCCGGCACCCAAGCCGCCATTGAATTGGGAGCTTGGCGCCGATCTCGACGATATGGACCGCAGCGGCGTTGACAAGGCCATTCTCTCAAACTTCGTGCCGTACGATTTGGGCACTTCTGAATCCCGCGCGTCCTTGGCGCGTGAAATCAATGACTATGGCGCTCGGTTGGCGAGCGACCATCGCGGCCGGTTCGCTGCCTTTGCCGCTCTTCCGCTTCCCAATGTTGATCGCAGTTTAAGAGAACTGGACTACGCTCTCGGTGAACTCGGATGTCCCGGAGTCGCGGTCTATACTAACTGCGGCGACTGTTGGCTTGGCGACGAACGCTTCGAAGCGCTGCACGCCGAATTCAATCATCGCAAGGCCGTCGTATTCGTCCACCCAACAAGTGCAAACTGTTGCCGCGGGCTTGTCGCAAACGTGAGCGACAATGTCATCGAGTACGGAACCGATACCACCCGCGCCATTGCCAGCCTAGTATTCGGCGGTGTCACGACATGGTATCCTGACATCCAGTTTATATTTGCCCATGGCGGCGGGACCATGCCGTATTTGATCGAGCGATTTTTAGGCAATACTTCCGCGCAAATCGTACCCGGCATCGATACCATAGGGCAATTCGGTCCTTATGCACCAAAACAGCCGCCAGGCGGCGTGCTCCCACACTTGCGCAGGTTTTATTACGACACCGCGCAATGCTCCAACCCGATTGCAATGGGCGCCCTGCGCAAACTCGTATCGGCCTCGCAGATTCTCTATGGCACCGACTATTACTATCGGACGTCCATGCAAACGGCCGCGGCGCTCGCTTCGTGCGGCGTTTTTGGTGTGCACGATTTGCCGGACGTTGGCCGCCGCAATGCGTTGCGCCTGATGCCGACCCTACAAAGTTAGTAAGCGTTGAGCCGACGTGCGGTCGGTCGGCCGCCGTGCGATTTCGCGTCACGCAGCGTACTGTCCGGTCGCGGGCTGCGCTGAGCCCGCGACCGATGGCAGCTAAAACTTCGCTTGCAACTGCAGACCCACTATACGCAGACCATTCGCATCAAGCGCCTGCCATAGGCCACCCGTTTGAAAAGGCGTTGGGTACAACTGCGTCGGATACACCTTGGCGCCGACATTGCGGCCAAATAGATAAACGCCCCAGTTGTTGGACGAGCGTATTCCGATGCGTGCATTTTCGATAGTAGTCGCGGGAACGATGAATTCTGGTAAGGCGGACGTGTACTGCGATTGCGCAGATCGATAGACAACATCCGCGCCGATGACGGCGCTGTACACCGAAGTGAGCGGAAACACCTGCTCTCCGGAGAATGTGACCTTGGTCTTCGATGCATAATTGAGCTGCTGGCCACCCAAATTGGAACCATCCGAGCCCAAATAGCCGGCAGGATAAGTGGCCGGGTTCAAAATGCCGGTCAGGTCCAGTGTCATGCCCGGCAGCGGACGGCCGAAGATATCCAACTCGATACCTTTGGTATTCACGTGCGATACGTTGACGGGCGTGCACGTAATCGTACCTTGGGCATTCGGCGCGCATGCCTGGCCTTGGTAATCCTTCACTTTCTCGTAGAAGACATCGGCATCAATCGCCAAGCGATTATCAAAAACCGATGTTTTGACTCCGATTTCCGCTGCTTGCGGCAGCTCCGGGTTGACCGCAAACATTGGTGCGCCATTGGTGAGGGCGTCGCTTATTTCAGGGGCTTTATAGCCCGTCGCCAATGTGGCGTACGCCATGGTTTGCGGCGCGAAATCCTGCTGCACGCCGAGACGAAAGGTCGGCTTGCTCGCGGACGTTGAGAGCGAGTAAATGTTCTGATTGCCCGTATTAGGGGGATCGTACTTGTTCTCGCTAACTTCGCTGTGGGTGAACCGAGCGCCAGCAATCAACCGTGTGTGATCTCCAAGGTAATAGGTCATATTACCGAAGGCGGCGTAATCCTCGGTCGTGACATTGGCGTCAAAAAATGTGTTTTCGGTAAACGTACCGCCACCAAAATTGGCGGTCAATATGCCCGGTTCGTTGTCATCGAGCTTATAGTGCTGGTAGTAGACTCCAGCGAGCCACTCAAATTGATGATTCTGCGGTGACGCCAAACGCAGCTCTTGGCTGATGAGCTGGCGATCTTGTGTCTGCAAGTCATTGGGTCCGCCCGGCTGAATCTGGAAGATCGGCACGCAATTGAAGAACTGGCACTTCGTGCCGAGCGCAAAGTTGACCTCGCTGATGGGCAGAGGAAGTTGCTCGATGTCGTTGCGGGACTCAGTAGTGCCCAATCGGTATGAGGTGATCGAAGTCAGCGTATTGCCGCCGAGTCCCCAATCGAATTGTGCCGAAACGCCCCGATCGAGCTGCAGACCGCGGTTGGTGTTGTCGCTGCAGAATTGATAATTCTCGGTTGAGGGCGTGACGCCGCACTCGGCGAGTGAAATGGCCAGCGCTGAACCGGGCGGCGCGTACCGGTAGGTCAGCTCCTCCTGGTTATTTGTCGTCGTATTGTTGTAATCGGCAATCAAATTCACGTGAAAGTCGTCGCTCACGTTCAACAAATATCGCACCCGGGCACCTGCGTCGATGGCGTCGCTGGAAGTGCCCTGATACGGATTGGTGAAGACGCCGCTGTTGTTGTCCGCATGCGCCGAAAAGCGAATCGCTGAATTATCTGCCAAGGGCAGATTCACCACGCCGCGGACTACTTCACGGGAATATTGCGAGCCCAGGTTGCCGGAGCCAAATTCCGCGCTCATGGATGAGGACATGGCCGACGGATCCGGCGCATTGGTCGTGATGCTTACTACACCCGCAGACACCGAACTGCCAAACAACGTTCCTTGCGGGCCTTTGAGGATTTCGACGCGGTTCACATCGAACAGGTCTGAGACATTTGTGTTCCCCAGCACAACTCCGTCCAGGACAATGCTTACCGAGGGAGTCGCGCTATCGCCGCCCACCGATTCCGTACCAATGCCGCGAATGAATGCGCCCCCGCCCGGAGCAGCACTAGGCGCCGTAAATTCCAGCGACGCACTCAATTTGGAGAGATCATTAATGGTCTGGACACCCACCCGATCAAGTTCCGCATTGGATAGCACCGTTATCGAGACCGGCACATTCTGGACGCTCTCGCTGCGCTTCTGCGCAGTCACGACGATTTCCTCGAGATTCGGCGTCGACTGCGCATCCGCGGAGTCGGCCGCGCGCGACGGCACCTCAAACGCAAGCAGTAATACGCCGATTGGCAATGTCACTGCGTAAGGCAACCAATGTCTTGTCATGAAAACTCCCGCTTAACATTTCGCCGGTTCAAACACGCGGCGCTGAACGCCGGTGCCACATTTTGGTGTTTTTTTGTATCACTACGCGTTCCTGCTGACCAATGGAATCGCCGAATTCGTGGGATTGTTGGAACGGATAGCTTGTGCACGATGTTGGGAAAAGCAGACTTGCGGTGCCATGTACCCGCCGAGCCATCGTCAGCGCCCATTCCACGAATTTCCCGATTCGATTGGTTATAGTGCAGGGGTTCGCTCTAGTCTACGCAACAAAGCTCAGGGGGCGCCATCAGCACACAAAGTCGCTACATTGCGATCGAGACCGCGATCAGCATTCTCATCAACGTGATCATCAGCGCCCTATTCATGTTCGCGGTTTTCGGCGGCTTGAATGCGATCGATTTATGGGGACGGCATGGCCTGGCGCTTGATTTCATACCTCAGACGTTCATGATTACCCTCATGAGCGTTCTCGTTCCTACCGCTCTCTCTCGGAAGCGCTTGCGTGAGAAGCGCATTGTCGGCTATGCCTCGCCACAGCCGAGCCGATGGCCGCGCAGTATGTGGGTGCGCGCGCTGCTGATCGCGGCGGCCTTGACAGTGATGCTTGGCGGCGCCGCCGCTTTGATATTGGCTGCTTCGTGGAGCGGTCCGCTCCTCTACTGGCGCGCCTTTCCTCTGAAGCTGCTGTATGGCGCCTTGGTGGCATTGATCGCGACGCCGTTGGGGCTGCGCATTGCTTTGTCTGAAAAATCAGGATAGTCATGAAAATCGAACCAACCCGCAGTTATGCGATCAGGGGTTGTGCGCTTGCATTCTGGTTGATTGCTTCAGCCTCGAACGCCGGAGCACCTGACGAAAAGCATTCAGCTGATGTCGGGGACATTTCCGGGTATTGGATGGCACTGCCTCCCTTGGATTGGGTGAATCCTGCGAAGGACGAAATCCCCGTCACGCCCGAATACGCTGCCATTCTCAAAAAATGGCGAGATGCCGCCGACAGCGGCAAGCCCATTGCCGACTCCACGGCGCGCTGCGAAGCCTTTGGCATGCCTCGCGTCATGAGCTTTGGGCTGTTCGAATTGCTGCAAACGCCCGGCCGCGTGACGATGATTACGGAAATCCTTCATGAAGTTCGGCGCATCTATACGGATGGTCGCAAGGTGCCCGCCGACTTCGATCCAAGCTATGAGGGATATTCCACGGGGCATTGGGAAAAAGGCGTGCTGGTCGTGAAAACGGTGGGGATACAGGCCAATTCAAATGACCAATACGGGATACCTCACAGCGACCAACTCGAAGTAAGCGAGCGAATTGAGCTTATCGACAAAAATATGCTGCGCGATCGGGTGACTCTAAACGACCCGAAGGCATATACGAAATCCTGGACGGTCGATCGCATGTACAAAAGAGCTCCGCCCGGCACCGAAATCTTGGAATACATCTGCAACACGAATGGCGCCGCACTTCCGCCATCAGGAGCCCGCTGATGAATCGCCGCATTTTGATCTTTCTGATCACGGCCGCATTTGCCGCCACCTCGGTTCAAGCGCATCATTCGTTTGCGACATTCGACACAACAAAGCAAGTCACATTGGTTGGTACCGTCAAGGAATTCCAATGGACCAACCCGCACACCTGGATCTTTATCACGGTCCCCAATGGCAATAGCGTTGAAACCTGGGAAATCGAAGGCGGCCCGGTCGTGGGCCTGAAGCGCCAGGGTTGGAGCAAGGATTCCATCAAGCCGGGCGACAAAGTCGCGCTGCTCATTCACCCGAAGCGGGATGGTTCACATGGAGGCTCGTTCATCCAGGTAACGACGCCGGACGGCAAGACGTTGGGTCAACCCAACATTCCCGCTTACACGGAAACCGCCAAACCCCCTACTGGCTCTCCAGACCAGAAGTAGCCGAGAAGTAACGGCGGAGATTTGCGTACTGCTTTCCAAGCATCGAATGCGGCCATCCTACGAATCGTGAAAACCAATTGGCCAAAAGCGTCCAGCAAATGGTCCAATGGGTTATGCCAGCCGGCATTTCTTCGAATGTGATTTCCCAATATCGATTACATCCACGGTGATTCCCATGTCCCATGATATTAAACGCGGCGTCAGCCTCTACAGTTTCCAGAATGAAACCTTTCTCGGGAAAATGAGCCTCGAGGACTGCATACGCACCTGCGCGGCAATGGGGGCCAATGGCATCGAGGTGATTGCAGAGCAGACATTTTGGAATTATCCCGAACAGCCGCTCGCTGAAGAAGACGTGGCCCACTGGCATGATCTGATGAAGGCTCATGGCACTTACCCCGTCAGCCACGATTTTATGCTCGACTACAAGCGCTACAAAGGCCGGCCGATGCCTTTCGATGAGCAAGTGGCATCGGTGAGACGTGACATTGATACCGGCGCGCGCCTCGGGACCCCGTATATCCGCTCTCTGGTAAGTGTTGCGCCCGAGGTTCTGGTAGCCGCTGCGCCCCATGCCGAGGAGAAGGGCATAACGATTCTGCTGGAAGTTCATGCACCTTTGCACTTCGATCACCCGTGGATCATTCGCCACGCCGAGGCTTACGAAAAAGCGCACACCGATGCGCTGGGATTTTTACCCGACATGGGGATGTTCCTCGAGCGCTTCCCACGCGTGTGGAAAGAACGTTTCGTGCGTAATGGGTGCCCGCGCGAGGCCGCCGAATTCATCGAAAAATGCTACGAAGACCGCACGCTCAGTGAATATGTGATCAAGGATGTTCAAGATCGCTGGGGCGCCGGGCCGGCGGTGGGAATGGCTGAAACGCTTCGTCACAACGCGGCATTTGAACCGAAGCGAATGCTCGATTTCATGCCTCGGATCCGCAACATTCACGGGAAATTTTATGAGATGACGCAGGACCTGAGCGAATATTCGATTCCTTACGACAAGATAGTTGCGGTCCTGAAACAGGGCGGTTATCGGGGCCACATCTGCTCAGAGTATGAAGGTAATCGCTGGATCGAGGACGCCGAAACGGTCGACAGCGTCGAACAGGTGCGCCGCCAGCAGGCAATGTTGAAAACTCTTATTGGCGGTCCCGTTTCAAACGTGCTGGCTGCGTAACCGAATCAGCGAGGGTGCTATGTTCGATAAACACATGATTTGCGATGAGGGATTCGAAAACGTCGTCAAAAACGGCGAGGTCTCCGGCTTCAAGCTGCTTGCCCGCCTACCCTACTATCGCGGATTGGGTCTTTCGATGATCGAAGACATTGCGATTTCAGTCGATGGTGTAGCCGTACCTCGCGAGAACATCCGTTTCTCGGTGCGAGGCCGAAGCTGGACGCTGGATGAAATGGAGACCGTCTACGATGATCGCTGGAATTTCGGCGAGAAGGCCAGTCTCTTTGTCGTCAGGCCCGGCGGACTCGCCCGCGGCAAACACCGAGTGGAACTCGCCGAACGTCTGCGCATCTCATACCTGCCCTTCGTCCCGACCACGAAAACGACCAAAGAGCTCGAAATCGCCAACTAGGACGAAGTGGAGCGTTCGTGTCATCGACGAAACAGTACATTCTTGCCGCCGCCTTAGCCGCCCACATCTGTGGCGCGATCGCGGCTGAACCGTTACGACAGCTGACCGTCGATGCGAGCCAATCTCACTCTGCGATCCGCTCTTTGCAAGGTGTCGACGGCCTGCCGATGGGCAGCGATGCCGGCGCGCTTGCGATACTTGACGGCCCGGACCTGTGTTCCGCATGGCGAGCCGCCCACGTGGATGCCGTTCGAACCTATATCTGGCACGCTCGGCTGGATACCGTCAATAACGCTGCCGGTCTCTTTCCCAACTGGGCTGCCGATCCCGACAATCCAGCCAGCTACAATTTCGCGCTGGCGGATGCGGCAATGCGTGCGAGCCATGAGATCGGAGCGGAAGTTCTTTTCACCATAGCAAGCAGCATTCCGCAAAACACCCGACCGCCTGCGGATGTCGGGAAATGGGCGGAGGTTGTCAGGCATATCGTCTTGCACTACAACAAGGGCTGGGCGAATGGCTTCACCAACGCGGTGCGATATTGGGAAATTGGCGATGAACCGGATTTAAATACCTTCCACTTCTCGGGCACGCCGGAACAGTTCTATGCCATGTATGAGGCGGCAGCGCGTGCGGTGAAATCAGTCGATGCCCAACTGCAGGTTGGCGGGCCGGGCCTTGCATTTCCGCTCAATGAAGCAGCACCCTATCGAGACGGATTCTTGAGTTACATCAAGAGTCAATCACTGCCCTTCGACTTCTTTTCATGGAAATGGTACTCGGATGCCACGGAAGATCCGTTCGATATACCGCGAGTATCTGACACCACAACAAAAGTTCTCGCTGAACATGGGTTGGCCGGCACGCTGCAATTCATCACGAACTGGAACTTCGATGCCATCCCGACGGCTCGGCCCGACGATCTCGCCCGGGCAGCTTATGAAAGCGCCGCACTCACCTACATGCAGGACACGATTTTGGCCCGCGCATTCATCTTTCGCGGCGATGCTGCGATGGGCTCACTCAAAGACCCGGACGCCGACAAGACCACGCGCATGTTCAACGCCGACGGCACCCCACTCAAGAGTGCTCAGGCATTTACCGCGGTCGGGCGGATGCTCGACACACCGGAACGACTTCAGGTCCGGGGAAGCGATCAGAATGGATTCGCGGTCCTCGCGGGACGCAATTCAGCACACGATGTGGTTCAGGTGCTGATTACCAATTACGGCATCGCGCCCGAGTTTCTTGCCGCTACCGCCATGAAATCTCTGGATTTCGATCTGCCGATCGCGGCTACCCGCGTGCACGTTTCAATGGCGCTTCCGCCGCGGCGAACGAATGCAATCGCTAAAAACAACGGGGGTTATGACCTTCGAATTATGCAGCTGCCCTGGGGCGCCGCCAAGTTCACCGTTGAACGGTTCCGTATCGATCCCACTCATGACTTGACGCTGGTGGATTCAGTTGCGGGACACGGCGCAACCGCGCGCGTGTCGGCGGTGCTGCCGCCGCCGAGTGTCGATCTCATCGTAATTCGACGCGCATCCCACTAGCCCAAAGCGCATTTAGCCGGCAAGAGCCGGTGCGACGTCCTGAGCCGCTTGCCCCAGAAGCTCGCGCAGCCATATCGAACCCGGATCACGATCGAAACAAGTGTGCCACTGCAGGGATTCAGTGATGGGCGGGATTTCAAAAGGCGGTGCGACGAGTCGAACCGGGAAATAGCGCGCATAGAATTCCGCCAGCCGGCGCTGCACAATGGTAATGCGCTTGGTGCCAATGAGGTATTGCAGCACTGAATTAAAATTCATGGCTACTACTTCAACGCGCCGTTGCTCGTTCAGGCGATTCAACAGGAACTCATCGACGACCGGAATGTTTACGCGGCCGAATTGCAACGAAACATGCCCCAGTTTTAGATATTGCTCTATCGAAATCTGATCGCCCACCAAATCGTTACCCCTCCACACCACACATGAATAGCCGTCCTCAAAAAGAAGTCTTTGAGGATGACTCGCAGTCAAATAGGCTGGGGGCATGATGATAAAATCTACGTCCGCGCGCTCCAATAGCTCGAGAGGATGGCTGAAATCATTTGACAGAACCTCGAATCTAACATTGGGCGCAGCTAGCTCTGCGCGCCGCAGCACGGCTGGCATCATCACGGTCGAGACGTAATCGGACATCAGCAGTGAAAACTGCCGTTGCGACGTCGCTGGATCAAAGCGCGGTACCACCGCAACAGTCTCTTTCACCTTGAGCAGTATCTCGCGTACGGGTTCCGCCAAACTCTCTCCCATAGCGGTGCGAACCATCTTGCGCCCTACGGGTACTAGAAGTTCATCGTCGAAGTATTCCCGGAGTCGAGATAGCATCCCACTCATCGTCGACTGCGTTAGATGCACGCGTCTGCCGGCCGCGGTGATATTGCGCTCGCTCAACAGCGCATCAAGGGCGACAAGAAGATTTAGATCAAGGTGACCGAGGTGCATGTAATAATTCTTGCGGCCTACGAAGCTGATACCCCCAACATTGAAATTATACCCTGCGATGCAGAAATGGCGCGCGCGCGATCGGAACGAAAACCACATTCTGATTCAATTTCGGCATCCTTATCTCATTGTTTTTAATGATTAATATAGCAACTCGTCGCGAACAAGCCCCATAAACCAAGCCATGTCGGTTATCGCGACATTGCAGGGAGCAATCCCAAGTTTGTTATTACGCGTGCTGGTTCCATTCGCAAAGCAGGCAAAGGGCGCGCTTAGATTAGTTGTTATAAATGACCTGCTGAAAGCCCGTGGTGCGCGTTCGCCGAACTGAGCAAGTTTTTGAGTTACGACACCATGACAGCAGCGCGGAGCCGATACCTGGCATCCAAATTACCCATTTTACAGGTGCCGGGGCATTGCATAGATTGCATCATCACCTATGTTCCGCTACTTCCCCACCAATTATGTCTGGAACCTCGCCGTAGATCTCGCGCTCGAAATGGGTGCCCGCATCGGGGAGATCGAAGAGATATGCGCGCCGCTGTTGGAGGCTTCCAAAACCCCTGGCCCGCAAAGCTCGCATGCCTTTGCACAAAGCTGGGTGGCGGCGGGTGACAAGCTCTGCAATCTCGCAAATGATGATGAGCAGCGCGGCCGGTTGATATCTGCGGGTGAGAAACTGCTTCGCGCCTCGATTTACCTGATCAGCGCCGAGCGGATGCAAAGCCATAACAGCCCGGGGCGTGCGGAATTGTACGCGCGCGCGCAGCGCGAATTTCGCCGCGGCATCGACTTTACTCGCGCCAACTGTGAGCGCATTGAAATCCCATACGGCAAAACCCATATCGCTGGCCTCTTTATTCGGGCCGCAGGAACGGGGGCGCCAAGCCCGCTGCTGGTTCAGGTCAATGGGCTCGACAGCACCAAGGAGATGAAGTATTTCGTCGGCCTGCCGTCATGGCTCGCACAGCGGGGAGTGTCCTCGTTAGTAATCGACCAACCGGGATCCGGTGAAGCGCTGCGCTTGCACGGTATGAAGGCCGTACACAACAGCGAAATGTGGGCGAGCAAGCTTGTTGATTATCTCGAGACCCGTTCAGACGTAGATCCGAAGCGCATTGGGCTGGAAGGCGTGTCCCTGGGTGGCTATTACTGCCCGCGAGCTGTCGCATTCGAGCCGCGCTTCGCAATGGGCGTCGTGTGGGGTGCAAATCACGACTGGCGCGATGTGCAGAAGAAGCGGTTATTGCGGGAAGGCGCCTTTCCGGTGCCTCACTACTGGGAACACGTGCGTTGGGTGTGGGGAGGCGATGATATCGATGAGTTCATTGCAATCGCAGAAAATGTACACCTTGACGGGATATTAGATCGCATCAAGGTGCCTTTCCTGGTTACTCACGGTGCGAAGGATGCGCAAATCCCTGTGCATTGGGCGCAGCGCACCTATGAGCAATTGATCAATAGCCCGGATCGCGAGCTCAAAATCTTTTCCG
Organism: uncultured Gammaproteobacteria bacterium; assembly: GCA_963787695.1. Lineage (GTDB taxonomy): Bacteria > Pseudomonadota > Gammaproteobacteria > Steroidobacterales > Steroidobacteraceae > Bog-1198. Next base: position 428,864 of record CAWBDX010000001.1, on the reverse strand, counting down.
AGCGCGAAGGCGGCGTTCAACACTCGAGCTTTGATAATTCGGCCAATGCCGGCGCATACATCGCCGATTGGGTCGCCGAAAGACTCGGCGGCCGGGTCGCGTACAGCGGGTCAACTCCGCTCACATAGGATCTGAATAACTTTATGAATATCATCGGACTCGATTCACTGATCTTCGGCGTCGATGACGTTGAGGGTTGCATTCGCTTTCTCTCTGACTATGGCCTGGCGCCGATCGATATCAGCGCTTCTGGTGGACGCTTTGAAGCACTCGATGGTACATCGGTGCAAATTCTCCACAAAAGTCACGCCAGCCTGCCGGCGCCGATGGCTACAGCGAGCATGCTGCGAAAAACGATCTACGGGGTGGGCGACGCCGGGACACTCTCTGCAATTGCTGCAGAGATGGGTAAGGATCGGGAGGTCAGGAAACTGGCAGACGGCGCGCTGGAGGTGACCGACGACATGGGTTTCGTCCTCGGTTTTCAAGTCAGCATACGGCGGTCCTTTAGCCGGCCCGCAGAAGCCGTGAACGCACCCGGCGCCCCGGCGCAGCGGCGCGTAAACCTCGTGGCTGTCGATGAGAACGCGGTGATCAATCCTCGCACCCTCTCGCACGTGGTTTATTTCGTTCCCGATTCCACCAAGGCGGAAGCCTTCTATCGCCGACTCGGATTTCGCTGCACTGACCGGTTCATCGGCACAGGACCTTTTTTGCAGCCCGCGGGATCGTTGGATCATCACTCGCTATTTATGATCCAGACGCCGCCCTTTATGAAAGGCTGCGAGCATTTTACCTTTCATTTGGCGGGTCCGACCGAACTGATGCAAGCGGGCAGTCGTTTTGCGAACAAGGGCTATCAATCATTCTGGGGTCCGGGACGCCACCGGCTGGGTTCGAATTGGTTCTGGTACTTCAACAGCCCACTCGGTTGTCATATCGAATATGACGCGGACATGGACTTGCACGATCCCTCGTGGGTGCCGCGCGAAGTCCCCCTGAGTGCCGATAATTCACAATTGTTTTTATTTCAGCAACGTGAAAAATGGATTCCCGGCGGACCGCCTCCGCCAGGCGAGCGCCGCGGCGAAACGAATGATCGCGCAAATTCGCCGACCGGCGCGCCAAATGCCACGCTGGCGCATCCATAGTCGCCTCTCCACCCCGATTACCAGCGACTGGTCGATGCCTGGCACCGCAAGCTCTTTAAGGAGACTGGAAAATGCCGAAAGCCGTTCGCCGAATCGTGACTGGACACAACACAAAAGGCCACGCAGTCATCCAGTCGGATGGAGCACCTGACCGCATACAAGTGTTGTCCGGCAGCGGGCCCACTTTCTATGAGATATGGAACACACGGGAAACGCCGGCACGAATTGATCGGGCGAGCCCCGAACCGCCGGAAGCCAAGCTGACGTTGCCGCCACCGAAGAACGGCACTCGGATTCGCGTACTTGACATCCCTCCGGAATCCGCTGCCCTAAAAACCATGGACGCCGCCGCCGCGCGCAAGCATTTTGCCGAAATCGGCGCGCCCGAGGCCTCAACGCTCGGTACCACCAACGCACGTCACGCGTACATGCACCGCACGGAATCTATCGATTATGGCATCGTTCTTGAAGGGGAAATTACCTTGATTGTCGACGAAGGTGAAACGAAGGTCTCTGCCGGCGACATCGTGATTCAGCGCGGTACGAATCACAGTTGGGCCAATCGATCTGGTAAAAACTGCCGCATCGCCTTTATCTTGATCGATGGCCAGTTCACTGATGAATTGCGCTTTTAACTCAGTCCGAGGTACCGAATTGCTATGAGATTGGCGACCTTGAAATCCGGATCTCCCGACGGACGACTCGCGCTCGTGTCCGAGGCGCTGGTTCAAGTAATGCCGGTAGATGATATTTGTTCGACGCTGCAGAGCGCACTCGACGCATGGGACTCGGTCGCCCCGCGATTGCGCGCGCGGGCCGGGGAACTGGCGGCCAACAATTTTGCGGGAAGCCTGCCGTTTGAGCCGACGCGCCTGGCCGCGCCGTTGCCGAGAAGCTATCAATGGTTGGACGCCTCCGCGTTCAAGTCCCACGGTGATCTGATGGCTAGAGTCTTTCACATCGAGAATCCGCAATCCGATCGACCTCTCATGTACCAGGGAATGTCGCATGAATTCCTTTCTGGGACCGAGGACACCGTGCTGCCGTCGGAGGTCGATGGCATCGATTTCGAAGGTGAATTCGCCGTCATCACAGACAAAGTGCCCATGGCCGTCTCAGTGGCGGACGCGGCAACTCACATCAAATTGATTGTTCAACTAAACGACTGGTCGTTGCGGACCATTGCCCCAGTGGAAATGAAGACCGGCTTCGGCTGGATACAGGCGAAGCCTGCTTGCAGTGCGGCACCGGTCGCGATCACACCGGATGAACTGGGCGCAGGCTGGGTTGAGCAACGTGTCGCAGTACCCTTGCGCGTGTCGTGGAACGGTAGATTGTTCGGTTCTGCAAATGGTGCCGACATGCAATTCAGCTTCGCCGAACTCATTGCCCATGCCGCTCGCTCTCGTGTCTTATGCGCCGGTACGATCATCGGATCCGGAACCGTATCAAATGAAAACTATCGAGAAGTCGGATCAAGCTGCATCGCGGAGCGCCGAGCGATTGAATTGCTGGACACCGGCAAATCGAGCACCCCTTACATGAGCTTCGGCGATGAAGTACGAATGGAGGCGGTCGGGATGGACGGAAAACCACTTTTTGGTGAAATTAAGCAACGAGTTGTTGCCCTGGAGTAACGCGCGAAAGTGGCATGTCAGTCGTCTATAAGTGAATGTGACGCTACATCTCCGAGTGTCCAGTAAGCTGCTGCCTTTAGCCACGCCTTCGGGTGACGGCGGACATCGATCATATGCTTACGCAACGCGATCGCCGTTTCCCGTTCGCCGGCAATCCACACATAGCCTTCGCCACGGGGCAAATTAATCCTAGCTAACGCTTCCTGTAACGCGGTATGCGCGCCTGCCATACCGGTGCTTCGCGTGATCCAGTGCTGAGTCAAGTGCGACTGGGTCACAAACGACTGGCGCTCGGCGTCGCTGTCGATTTGTATCACGGTTATCACGGGGACCCTGGATCTTAAATCCTCCACACGCCGTCCAATTGCCGGCAATGCAGTTTCATCTCCGATCAACAGATACCGTTGAGTCGTCTGCAACAACATGCGAACCGCGCGGGCCGGCAATTTCCAAAGTCATGCCAACTCTTGCTGACGTCGCCCACGCAGTGGCGGGTCCGGTCGCATGCAGTGAGAAATCTATCGTAAGAAATCCACCGTTTGAGCGTGAAGGCGCGCGGGGTGTAATCGCGCATGACCGCTTCACTGTCATTTTCCGCCCGCAGGGGGAGGAATGAAGAGTTTGATATGATCGTCCGCGCCGCGGCTGCTGAAATCCGCAAGTTCCGCGGAAAACAGCTCGATGCGCTGCATTTTTGGCGTGATTCTTTCAATTCTGGACGCCGTCGACTTCCGCTTTCTGTGCTCCTGGCGCAACCGAGTAATTTGATGGCGCGCAGCTTGTGGTGTGTGTGCGTTCATGGGGATTGCTCCTTCTTGAATGTAGCCGGATAACCAGCAACTGTGAAATGGACTTTGGCAATGCCTGGCATTGCGAAACTATTGTTCGCCTCGACCAAAGCCGGCCAACCCCCTGGCGGATGGACCGCTGGGAGCTGGCAAGAGCCTTTCCAGCGGCAGTAGCCGACTGGTCAGCCGCCAACCATCGACGGTGGCAATGCCAGAGATTCGGATCTAAATATTTTTAGCAGTCGAGTGCATTCGGGCATGATTCATGGATCATGGTGATAGGCCTTAATCGTGATTGAAGAATTTTCTGATTGGCTGTCCGCGACGTTCATCAGCGTCGCATTTCAAAACTTGGAGTTGGTTGGTACCTTAGATTCAGACCATTCATCTAATTGCGATCAGCGTATTTCTCGTGTCTGTATACGTCACAGATCACTTTCGACTGATCGGCTTTACCCGCTGGCGGGTTTTCCCATTGCGACGATGACCGCCAATTCGGCGCCTTGGATTTGGGGTGCTCTCTGCGTTCTTCTTGCCACCGGGGTTCTGGTTACCGTCACCGAACCGTCGCGTGAATTGCTCAACTGGGCCTTTCGGGCCAAGATGGTATTGGTGCTGTTGTTAGCAGGTGTATTGTTGGCTCTCGAGCGGTCGCTGGGTCGCAATCCTCTGTACTCGGAGCAGGGCCCTGGGAGGCGACTCGCGGAGCGCGGTGTTGGAATTGCCGCTTTGCTCATCGGCGCGAGCATCGTAACGGCGGGTCGATGGATCGCCTATGTGCAATGGCCCGTCCAGCGAGCCGGACTTAAGCAATGGCCATCGAGAGCACCTTGCGGTGGCTGCAGGATCTGCCCAGTTTTCCGACCAACATTCGCGAGTCCAGTCGGATTTTTCCAACCATTGAAACAATTCACGTATTTGCGTTGGTATCGTCGTGGTCGGTTCGATGCTCCTTGTAGATCTGCGGCTGCTCGGATTCACTAATCGCGATCGACCCTTCAGTCGCATAGCCGAGGAAATGCTGCCGCTGACGTGGGTGGCATTTGCGATTGCGGCAACCGCCGGTCTGCTCATGTTTTCATCCAAGGCGCTTATCTACTACGGCAACATTCCCTTTCGCATAAAAATGCTATGTCTCGCACTGGCTGGACTAAACATGCTTTGGTTTCACTGGATGGGCGCGCGGCACATGGCGGATTGGGGATGCGAGTACGCCGCCGACGGCGGCAAGACTCGCCGGCGCCGCCTCGGTATTGCTATGGACAATCATCATCGGGGCCGGGCGCTGGGTTGGCTTTACCACGTGCGGGTCGGGTGAAACTTGGCGACCAGCGTCCGGTCGAACCGCAGCGGAGACATTGATTGACGTCAGCAGCCATTTCGGCTTTGCCAGCTCGATGAATTGCCAGATGGATATTCGCGTGGATTCGATCCCTTACAGCAAGGGTGCAATTCCATATTCATCGTCCGCCAAAGAAATAGTCTGCACGCATGGCGAAACTCGTGTCCCGAGGGGCCCGGATCACCCATGGCTTGGCGCAAGGACCACTATCTCAATTTGGCGCGTGACCAAATAATCTGCCACGCCCACGGCGCATCTTTTGACATTGTGACTGGGCTCTGCGGCTTTGGCCCCTGCCCGGGGCAATCGTTGACGCCTGCGTCAGTAATAGTCGATGACGCCCGAGTCGTCCGCTTGGTCCTGTGAGACTCGAACGCACGGCCTCAACATGCGTCATCAACATGTCCGCACGCCCGCCCCGAGGAGTCTTGCAGAAAGACGATTCGAGTATCGGTGTTCCACAATCGCCACTCAGGCAGGAGCAAGATAATGAAGGACGAACCCACGAGCGGGCGCCGCCCCAGCCCTACCGCGCCCTTTTTTGAGCAATGTGTGAATTTTGGACTGATGCTGCGGCATTGCGTTTTCACGCAGATTCTTCTGGTGGCGACAATGCTGCCCGGGCTTCCCGCAGTAGCCCAATAGCCCAATAATCCACTCAGATCGAAGGCCCATCACATCACTGCGTCCGTGATCGACCTTGAAAGATCAATATCGTGGTGCCCGGAATTACGTTGGGCTTCCGCCTGACCGAGCGCGGCAGCCACAGGCCCATTCAGTTTGCCGTGCTGAGCATCCCGGGATTCGACGTGGCGCTCCGTCAAAACCGCCGAGCTTGTAGGGTCCGCTTCAACGACCCACGGAATAGCGCCGTCGTGGATCCACATCGTCTTCTCGGTTCCCGATCCGGATCAGTCTGTTCAAGCTTCTCAAAAGTCACGGGGCCAACCCCAGCACGCGCGATGCTTCAATGGTTGGGCCGATAAAGAGCTTTCTGATACAGGACAGCGAAGGCAACGAGATCGAAATTGTCGAGGACGCGAATGGGACGAGCAAATAGTCCAGGCCGCCGAGTGAATAGCCTGACTATCAAATCGTTTTTGGTCTTATGGGCAGCGCAGTTTGTACTTCGCCGCCTTTTTTGGATTTGTTGGCTACAAGAAGGCATTCGCACCAATGACCGGCTACCTTCGCCTCATATCATGCTTGGGTTGCCGCGCTGCCGCCACTTATTAACCGCACCGTGGGTTGGAGCGAAATGCTGTGCGCAATCGCGCTGGTGCTTCCCGGTGTGTTGCGACGCGGCCAACGGGTAATTGCGATTAGCGCTGGGATTTTGTTGCATTAATGGATTCTGGGTGTGCAGCCCGCTTTGCGAGGCGAGTTGGCGGGCGCGCTATTGCAGAACCTGATGCTGATCCTGCTGCTGGGATTCATCTGGTCGGCCTGGGAAGACGCGCAGCTTCGAAAGATGCGGAGAGTAGATATCTGGCAGCGCTACATGCACTAGAATATAATAGAATGAGTGTTCTAATCCCAGTTGCAAGCGAATGCGTCTTGAGGCAACTTGAGCGTCAAAGCGGGTGGCGGCATGGCGAATCATTTCCTGGCTGGCTCAGTAAATCCGCACGATGTTATTCAGTCCGTCGCACTGCTTGCGTTGGGGGAGTTGTTCGCGTGTTCGGACCACCACGGCGCGGCATTAAAGGGCAATCCGCCTCCGGCCGAGTCGGCCACTGCAAACCGAGGTCCTGCCGATGAGGCGCGCCCGTTGGGCGTCACCATACGATCCCAGATGCGGAAGGATCAAAGCGAGCATCCCACGTTGGCGATCGGCATGCCGGCGCCGAACTTCGCTTTGCCGGGAACCGACGGCAAGCGGCGTCCGCTGCAAGATTTACCGAAGCAACATACTTGCGATCGTGTTCATTTCCAATCACTGTCCCGCATCGCAATTGTATGAGGGGCGAATAAAAGCCATCGCCAAGGACTACGCGGCAAAGGGCATACAACTCATCGCGATTGCCCCGAACGGACCACAGGCCACGAGTCCCGGTTCGCTCAACTTTACCGACGTCGACGATTCCTTTGAATCTATGAAGATTCACGCTGAGTACCGGCAATTCAACTTCCCGCATTTGTATGACGGCGAAACGCAGTCGGTTGCGCATCAATACGGGCCGAAAGTAACGCCCCACATCTTCATTTTCGACCAAAATCGCCAATTGCGATACGAGGGTCGGATTGATGACCACCTGCAGGAGGCGAAAGCGACAACTCATGATGCGCGCGATGCGTTGGACGCCATGTTGGCCGGACGAGCAGTCGCGGTATCGCATACACCGGTTTTTGGCTGCAGCACGAAATGGCATTCCCATTCTGAATCCGCAAAGCGAATTGAAGGAATGGATGGCCGCGCCGGTAAAATTGAGATCGGCTTCGGTAGATGATTTGCGCGCGCTGCGTAAAAACCCCACCGGCAAGATGCTCATGGTTAACTTCGGGCTACCTGGTGTGCGCCGTGCCAGATCGAGCTACCCTCAGCTTCTGGAAACCTACCTCTGGTACCGATCGCGCGATTTTGAATTTGTGTCGGTTTCAGTCGACGCGCCAACAGAAAGGGCCAAAGTCGAGAAGTTTCTCATCAAGACGCATTCGGCGGTGCGTAACTTACAGGTGAACACAGATGACGTTTACGCCGTGATGAAGGCATTCGATCCCAGTCGAGAATCGGCGTTCCCTTCACGATGATAATTGCGCCGGGCGGCGCCGTCATTTATCGCCGCGACGGAGGAATCGACAAGCTGCGGCTGCGCCGCGCCGTTCTGGCCAGTCTGCCTGACGCGGGCATGTTCGCCGGTGATGCACAATATTGGCGGAACTGATTTGAGTCGGAGCGGTGTGATCATTTCCCGCCGCGGGCGCCAGCGCAGCCCGTAGACGAGGCAGCAGTGTTGGCGGCAATTCAGCCAGGGTTGTTCAGGTGGCAAAGGCGTCGTTCTCGGACTATCGGCTTGCTTGATTGCTGCAGTGCTGCTGCAGGAATCGCTGCTGGCTCCGCTCTCGTACCGACCCAAGCGCAATTCCGGATACTCCAGCGCTGATGGCGTACGCCCTGCCCCGTGGCGAGCAACAATATCAGGCACGTTGCGCAAGTTGTCACGGACCGCGCGGTGATGGCGATCCGCGCCTTGGCATTCCCAACCTCCGTGACCATGACTGGCTCTACGGAACAGGCCAGGTCGGCGAACTCGAACAAATCATTCGCTATGGAATTCGCTCGTACAATCCGAAAACCTGGAACCCTGCCAGTATGCCGGCTTACGCCACGCCACAGCCCAGCGCTCAGGAGCGCGCAATTCCACCTTTATCGCCCGCCAATATTCGAGACGTCGTTGAATTTCTGATCAATCTGCAGGGCCGCCACGCCGATGCGCCGGGAGCGGCGCGTGGCGCCGTGATCTTCTCGGGAGCCGGCGGCTGTTACGATTGTCATGGTGCCGATGCCAAGGGCGATCAGCCATTGGCGCCCCCGATCACCGACCCCATCACCCTGTACGGCGACGGTAGCCGAAATCTCTATCTTTGTCGATCGCCGACGTCGTGCCGGCAGTGTCCTGCATGGATGGTCGCCTCGGTGCGGCGGAAATTCGCGAACTGGCCGTCTTCGTGTACACGCTTTCTCATCCTAAGGGACCTCGAATATGGCGTCGCTGAATTCATCCACCGAAGGCCGCTGGTCAAACTTCAGCACCGTAAACAGCAGACGTTCATTCGCCTTGTTGGCAACCGGTGCCATCAGCGGACTGATCATGGCAGGATATACACTGTTTACCGCTCGCGGCACCTCCACTCTTTTCGTCCCGACGGATGATGTGGCGCTGGTGAATCAGCAACCCATCTCGCGCAGCGATTTTCTCCAGCAGTTGCAAACCCTCTATGGGGTTGATTTAAAGCACTCGACAGCCGCGCAGCGCGGCAAAGTGTTGAACGATATGATCCGCGAGGAGTTGTTTGTCCAGAGGGGCAAGGAGTTGGACGTCGCCTCGATCGACCCTGAGGTGCGCAGTGCCATGGTCAACTCGGTCGAGCTCGAAATCGCGGCTGACGCCATCACTGCACAACCCACCGATCCTCAAGTTCGCGCCTACTATGCGTCGCACCGCGCCCGCTACGCGAGCGAAGGCACTATGCAGCTGCATGACTACTTGTTTCCTGCAACTGATGCAAGTTCTGCGGCTCGAGCAGCCGATTTTTCAGGTCCTCGGCGGCGACGCCCGCGCAGTTGACGCAATTGCATGGGGCCGATACCGGCAAAGTCACTAGCGAGGAGTTTTATTTTGCCGCAAAAATTCACCTGGGGAATGCACTGTTCGAGATCGCTCGAGACCTGCCTGATGGTGGCGTGTCGTCGCCGCTCGTGCGTGAGGATGGCATCCATGTGCTTTACATGGTCAAAAACCGCGAGCCGGTGCCGTACGATTTCGAGACGGCGCGGGCTCAGGTATTGAGCGACTTTCGCAATGATGCTATTGCGCGTTTGCGTACGCAAGATGAGGCGTTTCTGCGTAAGCGCGCCAATATTTTGATAGCGGATGATCTGCGCTGATGCGCTCGCGAGCGCGGTGGATCAACTACCGATCGTGGCCATTCCTCATGATGCTCCTGGGCGTATCCGTCGCCAGCGCCCACACCCGCAGCGAGTCGCATTCTGTCTGGGAAATAAATGGTCAAGACGTTGACCTGGTGATGACGATTCCCAATATCGAAATCAGCCGCCTCGATGCCGGCCACCAAGCGCCATCCGACGATCGAATCAAGGAATACCTCGCCTCCCGCGTCTACCCGGTTGCGGACGGTCAGCGGTGCGCCGTAGTGCCGCCGGTCCAGACTCTGTCGGCGGCGGGCGGGTTTCATAAATATGACTTCACTTTCAAATGCTCGACGTCGCGTAACCTGCAGATCCATTCGGCGGCGTTTCTGGATTTAGTGCCGAGCCACACCAATTTCGCACAAGTGCAAAACGCCGCGACCGGCGAATTCATCGAGCAATTGATCACCGCTGAACACCAAACGGTAGACGTTACGGGGGGCGAAGGCAGCCGTCTGCAATCCGCGGGTTTCGCCGAGTTCATTCGCATGGGCGTGATGCACATATTCACCGGCGTGGACCACATGTCTTTTTTGCTCGGGTTGGTGCTGATTTCGCGCCGGTTGCGCGATCTGGTGTTTGTCGTAACGGGATTTACGATAGGCCACAGCCTAACTTTGGCGCTGGCTGTCACGGGAGTGTTACGGCCGCATGCCGAGTTTATCGACGCCCTGGTTGCACTCACCATCGCATTGATCGGCGCGGAAAATGTCGTCGTCCAAACGAAAAAGCCGCTGCCGGTGGCATTGGCTGTGGGAGGTTCGCTGTTCCTGATGGCCCTGCTTGGACTACTCGGCTTGCGCGGGCTACCCAGCTTGCTGCTTCTCGGCGCAGGTCTGTTCACGGCCAACTATCTGATGATCTCCGGTCGATTGCGCGATGCAGGCCGGCTTCGCGTTTTGATCACCCTGGTTTTCGGCCTGATTCATGGCTTCGGGTTTGCCGCTGACCTCCTGCAGCTTCAACTTCCGCCGCAGCGACTGGCCGAGCTCCTGGTCGGTTTCAACGTGGGTGTGGAAATCGGGCAACTGTTGCTAGTTGCCGGCGCCACGGTGCTCGTTGCGGTCATGGCCAAGTACAAAATGACGCTGCCGCGAGCAATAGTGGTCGACGTCGCCTCGACCTGCTTGGTTGCACTGGGGGTGTTCTGGTTTGTCAGTCGTAGCTATGCATGAATCAATTGAGCGTCAGTTAAGGACATACGATTCGGTTGCGTTGGATGGCGAGCCGGACTCGCACCGGCGGCGATTTCGGGCGCTAGCAAAGTCGTTCCGACGTTCCGACGTTCCGACAGCCATTTTCCCAGTATATCCTGCCTGCAGCGACCCACTTTTGGGCGCTCGCCAATGGGCTTTTTTCAAAAGGGCCCAAATCAGGCCCCAAAAAAGATTGGCTGTACGCGAACCACGTCGGAAGTCCGCGGACGAAGAAACGCCGCTTTTGTTTTAGTTTTCCCGGAGTTACTGGTGTTTTCCCGGGTATCCAGGACGTCGGTGGACGCCGCCGGAAGTCTCTGGAGTTGGGACGGCTGGCCACCGAAAAGGCGAGCTAAATGCCTAATTACTAAAATATTTTGTTCCTAGATTTGCAGTCAGGCCCCAACTATGGCCCTTCAAATCGTTGGCTGCCACCGAACATCGTTGGACATCGCGCTTAGCGTAAGCGCTCTATTTTCCGCACCGTAGGTTATGAGATAGCGGTCAGAGTGAGGAGACACATTTTGCAGGATCCGAAGCCTGAAACACCACCATTAAGCCGCTTAGAGCGAAAGGTTGCGGATGCAGCGCTGGCGGCTGCGAGATTTAAGCCGACCGCAGACGGGAAGCCTGGAGTTGCCCCCATCAAACCGGACACGCTGCGGGTTGAGAACTGCGGATGAACTCACGGGGTGACCTCATCTGCAGGGCTTTGTGTGGATGGCTTTCGTTGTAGTCCTCGAACCATGCCGACAACTGTTACAAGACCGTTTGCGCATCAGGACGATCGTGAACATACACGTAATCTCGCTTGAAGGTTTTGACGAACGCTTCCGCCATGCCATTGGACAGGCTATACGCTATTCGCCTTGCTTCAACTGCCGAACTGTATGGAACCGATCGCTCAATAAATAATAAAAAAATGCCTACTTAGTCCGACTCACCAATTGAATGACCGTCTGAGTGACGTCCGCGCTGCTTCCGTGGCGCGAAAACACGGCGATGCCGACGATGAACTTCACCACCAATCGAGCAAGATCCCGCGCGGAGACGTCCCTTCGTATTTCGCCCTCGTTCTGACCTTCGCTTAAGGTTCTTTCGAGCATCCGCTCAACCACCTTCCAGTGCCGCACCAATCGATCGCGCACTGCGGCATCCGAAGGGGAGAGTTCCACCATTGTGTTGACGGCCAAACACCCAGGCCCCCCTTCGGCGCCCGAACAATCCGCAACCTCCTGCGCAAGCCACGCCTGCAGGCGCGCGATCGGAGGCGCCTCGGATTCCAGAATTCGTGTCATCGCGGCTCGACTCGCTCTGAGATAGTCGTCGAGTGCTCGCTCGAACAGGGAGTGTTTATCCCTAAATGCTTTGTAGAGACTGCCGCGCCGAAGCTCCATCGCCTCCAGCAAATCTGGAATAGAGGTTGCGCCGTAGCCCTGCTTCCAAAATGTCTGCAGAGCCTCAGCGACGACCTCATCTTCGTCGAAATTTCTGGGCCGACCCATGAAGATCAGGTGAGTGCCACGAATTTCGCGTTGAGCGAGGTCATTGGCAAGCAGCCAAGCCCTTTGCACCACAACGCTGAATCGGCCCACCTGGCCGATCACTTAAACGGTGGGCTGTATGCAGTGCCGGACTGCCGCTGAGATTGAGTCGTGGGCGGCCACGCTCCGATTGAGGCTTTGTCGATCGAGTATCCTCAAGACCCGGCGACAGGCACGGCGGGGCAACGGCAAGAGGGCGGCTTTTCTCTGACGGTTTGCGTCCGCGCCTAAGTCCCAGATACTCCGCTCGAGCGGTCATGCCCGAGAGCACAAATCCAAGAAGGATAATGCCAAACATTACATCACTAGAGTCCATCTCTTCTCATTCCTCGCAATGATGTTCGTTGATTTTTATCTTAAGCATCGCATCGGTCCTGTCAGACCGCGGTGATCCCGCCGTCCATCGGAAGCTCCATTCCAGAGCGTCGCGGGGACATCTCTCCATTGAAGTCTTTGAGAATCGAGTGAGGGTCAGCGGCACTTATACGCAGCTGATCCCGCGGATGCAGGCGAGTCGTCATTCCGTTGCACTCACCGACGGTCCCCGAACCACGGGGTCTCGCGGCGCCGGCGCGTGGAAAACCGCCTCTTCGAGCCGCCTCAGCCGGGAGTGGACGTCTTCGTGCGGATCGGCGTCCATGGTAATCACAATCGTCTGCCAGAATTGCCGCCAACGCCTGGCCACTGATTCGACCATCTCAACTCTCCTAAGTGAGCAAACTAAAGTCGTTGCATTGCCTTCAGAGTTGCGACCAACCGCCATCGACCGGAAGTTCGGCGCCGGTCGTGAAAGTCGCATCGAACGCGAGGAAGAGGACGGCCTTCGCGATTTCCTCCGACATCCCCCAGCGCTTCATCGGGACCATACCGATCATCTTCTCCCTAATCTGGGCGGCCTCGTCTTTACCGGGAAACGCTTTGCCGATGATCGGCGTGTCGATGGGACCGGGCGTCACCGCGTTGACTCGAATCTCGCGAGGAAGCAACTCAGCGGCGAGCGTCCGAGCGAATGATCGCAGCGCGGCCTTGGCAGCTCCGTATGCGGCGTTGCCGGCCATTCCCTTGACGTTGGCGATCGAGGTCGTGAGGACGACAGAGCCTCCCCGGTTTATTAGCGGCGCGAGCTTCTGCACTGCGAAAGCGGTCCCTTGGCGTTCAAGTTGAACATCTCATCGTAAACAGCCTCGGTGATGCTCTCGAAAGGCGCTCGGATGCTGAACCCGGCGTTGACGAAGAGCAGGTCGACGGTGTCGAATTCGGCCTTCACCCTAGAGGCCAGGGCGTCGAGGTCCGTCAACGAGCGCGCGTCGCTCGAAACCACGAGGGCGCCCTTTCCGAGCTCATTCTGCGCCGATTCCAGGCCGGCCTTCGAGCGACCGGTCACCAGAAGACGCGCACCCCCATCGAGGAGCATCTTCGCCGTCGCGAGCCCCATGCCGCTCGTGCCGCCGATAATCACCACCTTTTTACCTTGGTACCGTTCCATGCGTATTCTCCTCGGGACGTTAGGGTTGCTTTGCTGATTTTGAACTATTTAGTACGATAATAGACACGATGGCCCGTGGTCAAGGACGTTTTGAACTATTTATTTCAAAATACCGTAAGACCCGTGGACGATCATGTAGCTCCGCAATCGCCTGCGGATTCGGGTTGCCGGGATCAGTTCAGCCGCAGATCGGGCTCAGGGCACCGCGCTCAATGATGCTGTGGAGAGAAATCGACGCCCGACACCTTGACGACGGCCTGCCAGGCGGCTTCCTGGCTGGCGCGATCGCGTAAGTGCGGGTGGCACATCGCCTCGATTGGGCCGGTGAATTTCTTGGGCGCCGAGGCGAAGAATTGGCCCGAGACGTCGGTTCCGAACGCCGATGCTTGCTGGTTAATGGGAATTATCACAGCAGATTCAGCCTGTATAGCAATCCTAAAGATTCTGTTTGTCAGGCCTAATTTATGAAATGGTGAATTGCCTCGTTGGCGTTATCTTGAAATGAAGTATTTTTCAAATCAGTAAAAAAAGTGCTCTGGTCCACCATCTCCCCTGATAACTTACCCTCTCTACTGGCATAAAAAACGCCGCTTTTATACCGCTCATCCGAAATGCCATTTACAAAGCGTTCTGCACCTACTTCCAGCGTGTGCACCATTCCGCCCATCAATGGGAACACAATAGGCATCATCACGTACTTCAACATAAACCGCATTGGCGGGGGAAGAGCATCTGGCGCCTGAGTTCCTTTTGTATTTCCTGGGCTCACAACAACAAACTTGAGATCAGGATATTTTCTTGCCATTGATAACGTCCACATGGTTTCCGCATACTTGACATATGCGTATGCTTGCAATGCATTGAACTTCTTACCAAAATATGATCCATCAAGAACAGCAGCAAACTCATCTACAGAAGAAGTCCTCATTGAAACTGGTTTTACTCCGAGCATCTTTACGCCTGGAACAGCTTCCGCACTGACTGATAGGACTGTTTTCCTTAACTTGTCCCGTTTAATCAATTCCTCCACTAAAATTACATTGCCCAAAATATTCGTAGCAGCTAATTGATTCATGCCGGAAGGTGTAGATTTAGCAGCCGTTTTCCCAATTACTCCACCTGCATTTAAAACGATTGCATCAATAGGTTCCTTTATTTCTTCTACCGCTTTTCTTACAGAATTTGCATCCGTAACATCCCCAATAACAATTGCAAAAATCTTTTTCCCCGTTTTCTCCTCAAGGTCTTTTTTTGCTGCCTCTGCTCTCGCACGATTTCTGCAAAAAAGAATTACCTTTCTTGTTTCTTTTTTCAATGCTAACTGTCGGGCAGTCTCTTTCCCAAGCCCAGCATTTGCACCGGTTATCAAGACACTTTCGTTCATATTTTTCATCCTTCTTAGGTTGTCCCGACAGTCAGTTGATGATGGCCGATCAGCGGGGCCTCGGCCGCCTCGACGCCCGCCGCAGTGAGCACGCGCTTCTTACCTGGGGCCATCCGGGCATTGAGCAGTAGGAAATCGATCGGCCGACGCAGCTTGACAAGCTCGGCGAGGGCGGACTGGACGCTGGTCGGTGCGTTTTGATCCAGCTCCAGCAGTGTGAAGACCTGTCTTTTGGTCTCAGCCGCGAGCTGAGCGGCCGTTTCCTGGACCCGAGCTAGGCTGCGCCCGGTGACGATGACCTCGCGCCAGCCCTCTCCAACAAGAGTGCGGGCTGCCGCATAACCGAGCCCGGAGGTGGCGCCGGTGACGAGAGCGATCGAATGTTCCATGGGCGTCTCAGTGATAAAGGGTGAAGGTTCATTCGTGAGGCCCCGCGAGGCCAGGGCCGGCTTGCTAATTTCGAACTATTCAGTTATATATTGGTGCGATGACCATTGTCAATGAGTTTTGAACCAAATGATTCAAAAAACCGCTAGACCCGTGGGTCGGCCGCGCAGCTTCGACGAGACGGGGGCTCTGGAAAAGGCGACTCAGGTGTTCTGGTCGAAAGGCTACGACGGAGTGACGATTGACGATCTCGTCGCCGGGATGGGTGTGGGACGGCCGAGCCTGTATGCCGTCTTTGGGGACAAGCGGGCGATATTCTTGCGCGCCCTTAGGGCGTACGCGGAACGGAAGGGCGCATCAGCCGCGAAGGCACTCCTCTCGCCACAGAGTCTTCGCGACTCGATCGCGAGCTTTCTGAGGTACGCCGTCGAAAGTGCGACCGAGAGAGGGTCCGCCCGGGGTTGCCTTATGGTGTGCGTCGCGCCGCTTGTGAACGACGCTGAGGTTCAGCGGTTCCTGCAGAGCGCGGTCGCGGGCGGCGTGGCGCTGGCGGAGCGCCGTTTCCGGGACGGGATCAGCGCGGGAGAAATCCCATCTGACTTTCCCGTAGCCGCGCGTGCAATCCAAGTCACGGATTTAGCGCGTGGGCTGACCATGCGTGCGCAGCTAGGCACGCCGCGCAAGACGCTCCTCAAAGATGCCGAGGAAGCGGCCGACTTGGTGCTCCAGCCGCGGCGCGTCTGACCACGCGCGTAAGTCGCCGCGCACCCTTGAACGTACCCCGATACAGCGAGCTTTTACCGGGGCGACGAACGCGGTTATGCCGACTATCCGGACTGCGCGAAGAGCGGAACCTGATTGAGGTTTACGCGAACTGCACGGCTGAACAACAGTGGCGCGAGCATTTGCCGGCGCGCCGCTGACATAACGACAGCCCAACGTTAAGGAACACGGAAATGGACACGCCTCAAATATTCTGGATGCAGCTTCTTACGAGCGTTGTCGTCTTCGGCATCGTCGCGGTGTGGTACGTTGGGCCGTACCTAACCAAGGTTTCTCGCAATTCTGCGCTAATTCTGCTGCTCTTCGTTCATGTGCCCCGCTATGTGGGAATGACGCTATTAGTTGCAGGTATGGTCGATCCGAACCTGCCGATAGGGTTCCGTTCCAGTGCTGCTTACGGTGATCTCTTAGAAGCGGCGCTGGCCCTGGTTTCCATCTTTGCTCTGCGGGGCAACTGGCGTATTGCAGTTCCTCTGGTGTGGGTGACCAACACGTGGGGATTCGTGGACCTGCTAAACGGAGTACGCGGCGTCCTGCAGTTGAATGTGCCGAGCTTCAACCTAGCTACCTTTTGGTATGTGTATACGTTTTACGCTCCGTTGGTAATCGTTTCACATTTGCTGATCTTTTGGGTTTTGATCAAGTCCAGGTCTTGGAAGAGGTAAAGAATCACAATGGATATCGAGACAGCGATCGTCTTTGGGGTCGGACCAGGGCTGGGGTGGGCACTGGCAAAGCGCTTCATGACCGAGAACATGCAGGTAGGCGCGGTTGCTCGCGACGAAGCGAGGCTGAACTCCCTGATCAAGTCTGAAGGTAGCCACGACGTTCGGCCTTATGCCGCCGACGTATCGAACAGCGAAGATGTTCTTCGTGTCTTCGCTGATGTCGACCGCGATTTTGGAAAACCGGACCTGGTCGTGTTCAACGCGGGCGCCTTTCAGAAGAACAATGTTCTCGATATCGATCCAGCCGACTTTGAGCGCTGCTGGCGCATCGGCTGCCTCGGAGGATTGCTCGTCGGGCAAGCGGCCGCACGGCGCATGGTCAAGCGAGGCCATGGGACGATCATTTTCACTGGCGCAACTGCTGCACTGCGCGGCAGCGCCGGTTTCGCCAACTTAGCCGTTCCGAAGTTCGGCTTGCGCGCGCTCGCGCAGAGCATGGCTCGCGAGTTAGGACCCCAAGGCGTACACATCGGATTTGTAATCATTGACGGACAAATCGAGTCCGAGCGTTACCAGCATCTTATCAAGGAGCGCGGCGACGATTCCCTACTCACGCCGGATGCGATCGCTGAACTCTATCTGCAACTGCATCGGCAGCCGCGCAGTGCCTGGTCTCACGAGATCGACGTTCGCCCGTGGTCGGAGAAGTTCTAGTGCTAATTCCGGCGATGGCGTGATTGAGACTCAACCCAATCGATATTATGCGCACAGGGCGCTGCAGCATTTTTCAACATCACTCACTAAACCCTGGGTTTCACGAACCGATAGGCGAAGCGATCGGTCGCGCCCTTGATCGAGGGATCGAATACCTTGATCGAGTGCGGATCATCCTTGTTCGCGAGCATGCTGCTTTCCGCCTCCAGCACGAAGCCGGCCGCCTCCACATCCTCGCGGACGGACGCAGGCTCAATCCGATGCAGCGACTGGGCGTCGCTCGTGCCCGCCCCGACGGCGGCAGCGTGGTCGACGATGACGTAGAACCCACCGGGTTTCAGCCGCTCGTAGACGGCTCGATTGAAGTCGGCCGCCGTCGCACCCTTCTTCTGGATCAGCGCGGTATGGAGATCGTGGTAGAACAGATGCAGCCATAGGACATCCGCTGGTTGGGTGGCCCCCGGCATCGCCACAAGGTCCGCCGAGACGGCTTCGACATTCTCTCGGCCCGGCTCCTTCGCGAGCGTGCGCATGCGGCCGACCGGATCGTTCTGGAAGTGCGCAACTTCGGCCGGCACGAAGCTGTAGACCCGTCCTTCGGGTCCCACGATGTCGGAGAACAGGCGGGTCCAGTCGCCGTCGCCTGGGTAAACGTCGATGACGGTGGAGCCCGCATCGACTCGTGCGAACCGGATCAACTCGGATACCTTGGATTGGTCGTACATTGCGATCTCCTTAATGGTTGGGCATTCGACGAGCGTGCGGCGTGCGAGGAGGTGACCCGCCGTCTACCCCGACACGATGGCCGCAGATGGCCAGCGCTACGCCAGCCCGGACGCGTCCGTCTGCGAGGCCCGCGCGAGGGCTTGCGTGTCGATATACTCCCGGATCTTCGTCAGCTTGCCATTCCGAACGGTAATGTCGAAGACCCAATCGTCCTTGAACGGCTTATTCGTGGCTTTGATTTTCCCCGTAGCGACGCCGACGACCAGAACCCGGTCTCCCTGCGCCACGAATTCGGGGGGCGTTGGGTATGTCGTTTCAATCTCTTCGGACGCCCTCTGAAGCACAGCCGCCAATTCCGCGTGCCCGCGGTGCGTGCCGGCCAGCGGCCAGCCCTCGCCCGGAATGATCCACTCAATATCTGCGGCAACTAGCGCGAGCAGATCTTGTTTATTGTAGGCACCTATTGCTGCAAAGAAATCTTTCACAATCTGAACATTCTCTTTTGTGCTCATAAAAACTTCTCCATTCTTAGGATCGGATCGTGTCCGACTACTTAACCGTTGGGGCCAGCGACCGGCCGGGGTCAGACCTGCGCCATGCCTCCATCGACGGCGAGATCCACGCCGGTGATGTAAGAACTTTCATCGGAGGCGAGGAACGTGACGGCAGCCGCAATTTCCTCTGGCTTGGCCCTGCGACCCATTGGGACCTGTGACGCAAAGTGCGCGGCCGCTTGCTCGGCTTGCTCAGCGGTAAGGCCCGTCGTTTTCTCTAAGGCGGGCGTCTCGGTCGGTCCGGGGCTCATCGAATTCACGCGGATTTTGCGGTCTTTCAGCTCCAGTGTCCAAGCGCGCGCGAAGTTGCGCACGGCCGCCTTACTCGCGGCGTAGGTGCTAAACCCTGGCAGCCCCAGCACGTTCGAGACCGAAGAAGTCAGGATAATCGACCCGCCGTCCTTGAAGAGGGGAAGGGCCTTTTGCACCGTGAAGAACAGTCCCTTCACGTTCACGTCGAAGGTCTGGTCAAAATGGGCCTCGGTTGCCACTGCAAGCGGAGCGATTGTTCCCGCGCCCGCGTTCGCGAAGAGAATGTCGATGTGACCATGTTTCTGTTTCACGACGGCATAGAGCCGGTCGAGATCGTCCAATCGCGACACGTCGCTCACGACCGTCGTAACGTTTGTCTTGATCGAGGCGGCGGCCTCCTTCAGCTCTTCCTCTCGTCGCGCTGTGATCACGACGTGGGCGCCTTCGTCCACGAAGCGCTTGGCTGTGGCCAAGCCAATCCCACTGCTTCCGCCAGTGATGACTGCAACCTTACCTTCTAGTGTTTTCATGATCTTTTTCCTTCGTTGTGTGGGCCGAGCACGGGACCGCGCCGGCTCAGAGTTGCGCCAGGCCGCCGTCAACGGCGACCTCGCTGGCGGTCATGAAGCTGCTATCCGACGACGCGAGAAAGGCGGCCGCCGCCCCGACCTCCGCCGGATCGCCCATGTGCTGGAGCGCAGTCATGGAGCCGTAGGCCTTAAGCCCCTCCTCGCCGAGCGCTTCCTTCGCGAGTTCGGTCGCCACCGCGCCAGGCGACAGCACGTTTACCCTGATGCCGGTGCCCTTCAGGTCCTCCGCCCAGGTCCGCGCGAGGTTGCGCACCGCCGCCTTGCTCGCGCTGTAAGCGGTGAACGCGGGGGCGCCCGTGGTGCCGGCGCTCGATCCAGTCAGAATGATCGAACCGCCCTTGCCCATCAGCGGCAGCGCCTTCTGGACCGTGAAGATCGTACCCTTCACATTGACATCGAAGGTTTCGTCGATGTGCTTGGCGGTGATCTTGCCGAGCGCAAGCTGGCTTCCCACCCCGGCATTGGCGAAAACGATGTCGAGGGTCCCGCGCTCCTTCTTCACCGCTGCGTAGAGTCGGTCGAGGTCGGCCTCATCCGAAACCGAGCCCTTCACCGCGCGGGCATTGGGCCCAAGTTCGGCCACGGCGGCGTCGAGTTCTTTCTGCCGGCGGCCGAAGATGAAGACGAAGGCGCCCTCGTCGATGAAGCGCTTTGCCGCAGCGCGGCCAATGCCGGTAGCACCACCGGTGATCACGGCGGTCTTCCCCTTCAATCTGTTCATGTCATGGATCCTTCGTTGGAGTTAATTCAGTAGACCTGTGATCTGGGGTCTTGACTCATGAAGACAATTGACGATAAATGCATAAGTAACATCTACTCTTTAGATGGCCGTGCTCGATAACGTCACCATCAATCAACTTCGGGCCTTCGTTGCCGTATGTGACCAAGGAAGCTTTTCCGGAGCTGCACGGGAGCTGAGGCGTGCACAGTCGGCGATCAGTCACGCGATTAAGGCACTCGAGAGCGCCTTCGATGTTGAGCTGTTTGAGCGCAACACTCGCAAAGCGACGCTGACGGCCGCGGGCCGCAGCCTCCTGCCTGATGCTCGTGCGGTGATCTCACGCACCGAGGAAATGAAAACGCGCGCGGTTTCCATTGCTGAGGCCGGGGTACCGCAAGTCTCGATTGCCGTGGATACCTATTTTCCGCGCGCGCACTTGATTGAATGCCTGCGCAGCCTGCAGGCGGGGTTTCCAACGGTTGAAATCAATCTGCGCATAACGACCATGCAGGGCGGCGAGCGTTTGGTTCTCGAACGCACGTGCGCCTTGGCGGTGACGATCACGGACGTGCCGGAACAAAGGCCGGGTGCCATCGAAAGGCAGCACTTATATGACGCGCAAATGGTGACCGTCTGTGCGCCAGCGCACCCGCTGGCCGCAATCGCAGGGCCGATCCCGCGTGAGGAATTTGGACGGCACATCCAACTCGTCGTAACCGACAATCAGCCCGATGCTGAAAAGACACAACAGGGGGTCGCCGGCGAACGCCAGTGGCGGGTGAATGACCTCGGCGCGAAGCACGATCTACTCAGGGGAAGCTTGTGCTGGGGGCACATGCCGCGTCATATGGTTGAGGAAGACCTAGCGAACGGAACTCTCGTCGAACTCCAACGCCGCGCTTGGCACATGCGCCCCCTCACCTTCATGATCTCGCAGCGGCGCGGGTACTCGTTTTCCGAATGCGAAAAACGGCTGGTCGAACTCCTTGGCAGTCCTCAGCGCTTCCCAAAGAATACCCGCCAGCGCTCCGTCTCACGCAAAGGCGAAAAACCCTAAAGGCACGCGATGCGTGAGCAAAAGTTGGTACGGCCTGCCGCTCCCCGACGGATGTCCGCCAAGTCGATGAACAGCAGGCTGCTTTTCTGGAGTCTTCAATGGCTGCGACGGTTCCGACTCCAGCCAGTCGATAGCGTTAGCGCTCCGCACCCTCACCTGGTTGATCGCCCCGTGTATCACGCCCGGAAGCGGCCGCCGCCCTCGCCATTCCGGACCTCGCCACATTGATCTTCTCGGCATAATGCAGCGGCATGCGCGGCGACTTCCACCCTCCGGCTTGGGGGACAACTGGGTGACTATCGAATTCGCCCGCCTTATGGGTCAATTTCATTTATTCACTCTAACACGCGCGGCCTCATACATGAGATAACTGTCATTGTCGGCACTAACCTACAATTTTCAATGCCATGAAATACGAAATCACATATTGGCTATTTCCTGATATACTATTGCGGCCGTGATCCCTCGAACTCGTTTACTGAATCACCTCAAGAGCGCCCTTCGGCGCAGTCCTTCGGTATCCTTGCTGGGACCCAGACAATCGGGGAAAACAACGCTTGCCCGCACTTTGCTCGCGCCCGATTCGGAAAACTACTTCGATTTAGAGCGTCCCACCGGTTTACGCCGCCTTGAGGATCCTGAAACTTCTCTGGGCGAGCTGCGTGGTTTGGTAGTCATTGACGAAGTGCAAAGACGACCAGATCTCTTTCCAATTCTAAGGGTATTGATCGACAGGCCGCGATCGCCCGCGAGATTTCTCTTGCTCGGCAGTGCATCTCCGGCGCTGCTGCGTCAGTCCTCAGAGTCTCTGGCGGGGCGTATAGAGGTCATCGAGACGGCGGGCTTCTCTGTGCAGGAAGTCGGGCAAGAGCACGCCGCTAAGCTTTGGTTGCGCGGCGGATTTCCGCGGTCATTTGTCGCCACGTCGGAGTCACGCAGCTTCACCTGGCGGGAGGAATTCATACGCACCTTCCTCGAACAGGACTTGCCGCAGTTAGGCATGCGGATTCCTAGCCCGCAACTCCACCGCTTCTGGACCATGCTAGCGCACTATCATGGCCAAATATGGAACGCTGCGGAACCCGCACGATCCCTGGGACTTTCGCAGCCCACGGTACGCAGCTACCTTGATCTGATGACGAGCGCGTACATGATCAGACAGCTACAGCCCTGGCATGAAAACCTGTCGAAGCGCCAAGTGAAAGCACCAAAGATCTACGTTCGCGATTCCGGTCTGCTTCATGCACTTTTGGGGCTACGAACACGGCGCGATTTGCTCACGCACCCGAAATTGGGTGCCTCATGGGAAGGGTTCGTGATCGAACAGCTTCTACACACGGCCGCGCCGGATCAAGCCTATTTCTGGGCCACCCACCAGGGTGCGGAAATCGATCTTTTGATGCTGCGTGGATCTCGCCGAATTGGCGTCGAGATCAAACGTAACGATGCCCCGTCGCTTACGCCGTCAATGCGAATAGCGCTTGATGACCTCCGGTTGAACAAGTTATGGATAGTTTATCCAGGTCGGCAGCGATATGACTTGAATAACAAGGTAACGGCCATTCCGTTTGACGAGGTTATTGCGATGAAACGCGTCGAGCTTCTTTAGGATAGGGTGGCGCGAGCCGGACTCGCACCGGCGGCGATTTCGGGCGCTAGCAAAGTCGTTCCGACGTTCCGACGTTCCGACGTTCCGACAGCCATTTTCCCAGTATATCCTGCCTGCAGCGACCCACTTTTGGGCCCTCGCCAATGGGCTTTTTTTCAAAAGGGCCCAAATCAGGCCCCAAAAAAGGTTGGCTGTACGCGAACCACGTTGGAAGTCCGCGGACGAAGAAACGCCGCTTTTGTTTTAGTTTTCCCGGAGTTACCAGTGTTTTCCCGGGTATCCAGGACGTCGGTGGACGTCGCCGGAAGTCTCTGGAGTTGGGACGGCTGGCCACCGAAAAGTCGAGCTAAATAGCTAATTATTAAAGTATTTTGCCATTCGCTTTGCGGTCAGGCCCCAATTATGGCCCATCAGAATGTTGGCTGTTGTTGGACAGCTCCGGATGATCCAAGCGGCGCGTGACAAATTTCGCGCTCGAGCTTTCGCGTTCATTGGCCATCGATGCCGTGCCGCGACGGCGCGTCGGCGCGCGGTCCATTGTCCCAACACTCTCTTAGCTATTGCGACACACGTGCGTGAGTCCAGATGACCTGGACTTGTCTCATGGACCAGATGCGCATACTATGCGCATAAGAGGTGCTCATGAAACAAAGCCACGATGCGTCGGCACGAAAGCGGCCTGTCAATCTGACCTTGAACGAAGACTTGGTGAGTAAAGCAAGGAGCCTCACCGACAATTTGTCGGGCGTAGTGGAGTCGCTGCTATCGGGATATGTGGCCGCGGCGGACCAGGAGCGCCTTGCAAAGTCCAAGGCTGTGGAGTCCACGGTGAAGGCATGGAATGATTTTAACGCGAAGTCAGGATCGATCGCGGACGAATATTCTTCACTCTGATGGCCCAGTTCGACGTCCATCGCAACACTGGGACGCACAAGGACACCATTCCTTTCGTCGTCATCGTCCAGTCCGCACAATTCGATAGTTACGGGCGCCGGGTTGTTGTGCCGCTGGTCAAATCGGCCGCTATTGGCAAAATCAGTTATGCCGCATTCAACCCGAGCTTCAAAATCCGCGGAATCTCGGTCGTGCTGCATCCATTGGAAATCGTGTCGATATCGGTCCATCAACTCGGTGCGCTTGTAGGATCGCTGGAGCAGGAGAGCCAGAAGATCGTCGCCGCTTTAGACGAGCTTCTTACGCAAGCTTGGAGGTAACGGTAGACGCGGGCACTGACCTCCCCGAGGGAACACAACGAAATGCTGCTACCGCCGCTTCCGGTAGAGTCGAGATGTGGCGCGGTGGCGTTAGGTGGGACTGTCAGAAATTTTGTGTGCTGAGCCGTTGATTAACGATTGACCTCGAACCGATCGCCGAACACAACCGCGAACTGAGCTTTGGCAGCTGCCCACTCGCGTGGCGGCATCTTCCACTTTTGAGTGATCTCGCGCAATTGCAGCCAGATCAGTTTCATCGCTGCGTCATCGCTTGGGAAATGATCGCGGCTGCGCACCGAGCGGCGCAGCTTTGCGTTGAGGCTCTCGATGGCGTTGGTGGTGTAAATCATTTTCCGGACCTCGGGCGGATAGGCAAAGAAGGGAATGACATGCGTCCAATGCCGGCGCCACAAGGCCGTGATCGCCGCGAAGCGTTTGCCCCAGGGTCCTTCTTCGAAGTCCGTCAGCGCCATCGCCGCGGCCTCTGCATCGGCGGCGCGGTAGACAGTTTTGAGCTCCCTGGCGACAGGTTTGCGGTCCTTCCAGGAGCAAAAATCCAGCGAATTACGGATCAAATGCACGATGCAGGTCTGGATCTGGGTCTGCGGGAATACCGAATTGATGGCTTCCGGAAAACCCTTCAATCCATCGATGATGGCGATCAGAATATCGTTCACGCCGCGGTTTTTGATCTCACTCATCACCCGCAGCCAAAACTTCGCCCCTTCCGTCTGCTCGATCCAAATCCCTAAGACATCTTTGCGCCCTTCGGGACTTACGCCAATCGCCAAATACACCGCCTTGTTGCGTACCGTGCCCTCATCGCGCATCTTCACCCGCAACGCATCGAAGAACACCAACGCGTAGGAGGGATCCAACGGCCGGTTCTGCCAGCGGCCCACTTCCTCGAGCACCGCATCGGTCACGGTGGAGATCAGCTGTGGGGAGGCCTCGATGCCGTACAGCTCACGAAGTCTGCAGCTTCTGAACACTTTTCGGAGTTGCTAGGTTGCCCAATCCCCGGTCCCTCACTACTTGTTGCGTCAGTCCTGAACTGAGGCCCCTTCCCTCCACCGGCATTACCCGGCTTCATCGGTAATACAAGCCTCTCCGTCACCCCAATGCGCCCGGCCCATCCCTCGCGGGCGTCCGGTTGATCCTCCTGATCACGCCTTGGGGTTTCCCGTGTTGCGTACGCTTCCCTTGTGTACATGCTGCCGCCACTACCCCGGCGCAGCGACTGGGTGCATCGTCTACTCACTTCCCCAGTCGTATCAGCCTTCCCCGATATGGCAGTCGGGCCGGCCCGCGCCACGACCTTTTCGAGGCTTGTTCGGCGTTCACTTGCGTAACGGCCTGCACACTCGCGCTGTCACCATATTTCGTGACACGCTTAACCAAAGGCTTCAACTATTTCGTTACCTCCATAGTTGCTCCGGTTGCTTCCGGCTGGAGCATTTTGCCGGGTGGGCTTTTCACCCACTGGGAAAGCGCCGCCTTTTCACGGCGCACGCCAAAAGGCGGAAGTTCAGTCGGTCAAACTGCATGCTCTGAAGCCGCCATTCGGGATGTTGAGCTACGTGAATCGGACAGGCCGCGGACGGCCACGGGTTGACTGCTAAACCATGCCAGTTGGGTTAGCGGTCGTTTGCCCGACTCAAGCACACAGTAGTGCCGGACGCATCAAGAGGATGAGCTACAGAATTCGCCAGCTTGCACCGGCCGAAATATCTGACTACATTGAATTTTGCTACAACACAACATGCCGTCATAGTCATTCAGAATGCGCAATTCCCTAGGAACTTGAAAGAGCCGAACGAATACGCCGAGTGACCACCGAATCCTGGGAACTCCAATCATTCAGTCAACGCGTGATCTCCGCGGCATCTGACGGCCGGGTAGTCTTTGTGTCCCACACATGGGCTGGCGGCCTTCGGCGCAATTCTACGATTGCGGTAAAGTGCAGGTGGTCTTGAACGCGTCAGCTGTAATCTTTTTAGGTGTTCTGGCGCTCGGCGCTTCGCGCGTGTTAGCCGAGCAAGCGCCTGACGCAGAAACATCGCCCGCCGCTCCCGCCTCGCCGAGTTCGTCAGCCGCACCGACCGAAACAGCGGCTCCTCTTGAGGAAATCACAGTAACATCCGCGCGCCTCAGTCTGATCGGTTCAGCCACCACGGCAAGTGAAGGTGTGGTCGACGCCAGCGAGTTGGCGCTCACGCCCGCCTACCGGCCCGGGCAGTTGCTGGAGACAGTCCCTGGTCTCGTAGTGACCGTGCACAGCGGCGAGGGCAAGGCCAACCAGTACTTGATGCGTGGTTTTAATCTGGATCACGGTACGGATCTGGCAACCTTCATCGATGCGGTTCCGGTCAATGAGCCGAGCCACGCCCATGGTCAAGGGTACACCGACTTGAACTTCCTGATCCCAGAGCTGGCGGGTGGTCTCTGGTACACCAAGGGTACGTACTACGCAAACCAAGGCGACTTTGCGGGAGTCGGCTCAGTACATATCGCTTACCTCAACACGATTCCCAATGGGGTCGCGGTGAGCGGCGGCAGTTGGGGCTTCGGGCGACTGTTTGGCGCGGGTTCAACCCAGCTAGCCGGGGGTAACCTCCTCGGGGCGCTGGAGCTGCAGCATTACGATGGGCCTTGGGTCACACCGGGCGACCAGCGCAAGATCAACGCCGTCGTGCGCTACAGTGAGGGCGACCAGCTCGACGGTTATTCGCTGACCACATCGTTCTATCACGGTCTGTGGAATGCGCAGACCGATCAGCCCGAGCGTGCTATCACTCAAGGTCTCATCAGCCGCTTCGGCGAACTCGATCCGTCCGATCAAGGCGCAGCTCAACGTGCGAATCTGTCCTGGCAATATTTCTCCACGACCGGCGGTGGACAGTTGACTGCGAGCCTCTATGCATTCAACAACCAGCTGACCTTATACAATAACTTCACCCATTTTCTCGTCGATCCCGTGAATGGCGATCAGGAGCAGCAGCACGAATACCGCTGGACGGCCGGCGGTGCGGTGAGTTACGCCCACGATGCCGCGCTGTTCGGGCTCGACAACTCTCTGCTCTTCGGTATTCAAGCGCGCTATGACGACAACACAGTGTCGCGTCTGCCGAGCAGGGATGCCGAGCCGCTACCGGCCGCCGACAATCCTTTGAGTTACAGCGAGAGCGATCAAATCCATCTTGGCAGCAACGCGGTGTACGTGCAGGCCACGACCCATTGGAATTATTGGCTCCGCAGCGTGCTCGGTCTGCGCGAGGACTACCAGCACGGGAGCGATTCCGGAACAAACTTTGGAACTGCCAGCTCGGCCCTTTTGCAGCCCAAAGGCAGCCTCATTTTCACTCCCGTGGATACCACCGAGTTCTATGTGAGCGCGGGGCGCGGTTTTCACAGCAATGATCTGCGGGGCGTCAACCAGGCGGCGATCCAGGGCCACCCCGGTGCGGCTCTCATCGCGAGTGAGATCGGCGAGGAGGTCGGCGTGCGCCAGCAACTCCTCGGCCAAAAGTTAGCGATGACTCTGGCGGTGTTCAATCTCGACGCCAAGTCGCAGACCATCTATAACCCGGACGTCGGGCAGGACACCGCTGGACCTGCGAGCCGCCGCACAGGTTATGAGATCAACGTGACCTATCAGATGCTGCGGTGGCTTGAATTCTACGCAAGCTTCTCGCAGGACCGCGCCCGGTTCAAAACGCCATTTGACGATGGCACGGGACATTTGGGCGAGTACTTGCCGAACGCTCCGTTTGCTACAGGTTCCTTCAATGTCTACCTGAAGAATCTCGGGCCTTGGAGCGCTGGTCTGGAGTACCGGTATCTGAGCGCCTTCCCGTTATCCTCAGGACCCTGCGCGAACTCTGCCGTCGCAAACGATTTCCCGGGTCTGACATCGTGCGCCAATGCCCCCACACCACGCGGCCAGGTCAACGGTTCGGGCTATGGCGAGTGGAATGGCGATGCGCATTACGACATCGGCGGCGGATGGAACCTTGCACTTGGGGTCTACAACCTGCTGAACAAGAAGGCCAACGCCATGGAGTACTGGTATGTCGATCGCCTGCAGGGCGAGGCGCCCTATGGGACGGCTGATCTGCACGTCCACCCGCTCGAGCCGATCAGCGTCCGCCTCACGATCTGCAAGGCTTTTTAGTTATGGATGTCCGCTCGTTGAGTTCGCATAGCCGGCACCAGTTCGCGGCTCAAGGAATACTAATGCCGCAAAGCGGCCTTTCACCACTGACGGCAAGGGGTCTATTGTGTTGAAAAACTATTGAACAGTACCGCGTTTTCAAGGTCTTAATTGCAGGAGCAGCGATGGGAGCACACCTGCATGATGGGACAACGCAGCGGCAAGCAAGACTGACTGTTTTACTCCTTCAACCTCGACGAACATGTGCCCGCGGACCATTTGCTCTGCAGTGTTGATCGATACCTCGATCTGACAGATTTGCACCAACACCTCGCAGCGTACTACAGCCACACCGGTCGACCTTCGGTGGACCCAGAGTTGATGATCCGGATGCTGTTGGTCGGCTACTGCTTCGGGATTCGATCGGAGCGACGGTTGTGCGAGGAAGTACATTTAAATCTGGCATATCGCTGGTTCTGCCGGCTCGGCCTTGAAGACAATGTTCCAGATCACTCGAGCTTCTCGAAGAACCGACACGGCCGCTTCCGAGAAAGCGATGTGTTGCGTCACGTGTTCGAGAGTGTTGTGCAGCGATGCATGACGGAAGGACTGGTACGAGGCGAAGGGTTCGCGGTCGATGCAAGTATCGTAAAGGCCGATGCCAACCGCCGCCGCGGTGTTCCAAGCGAGGAAGGGATTGACTGGAGCAACCCGCAGCTCGGCACGCGCGCGGTACGCGAGTATCTGCAAGCGCTGGAGGAAGAAGGCCAGATCGGCACGACGCCGAAGAACATCTCTCTCACCGATCCTGGAGCGCGCTGGACCGCGGCTCCCGGATGTCCCGCGTTCTTCGCCTATTCAACCAATTACCTGGTCGACATCCACGCCGGCGTCATCGTTGACGTTGAGGCGACTGCCGCGCATCGCTCGAAGAGAACGATGCCACGAAGACGATGATCGATCGAGTCGAGGAGCGCTTTGATCTAAAGCCCAAATGTTTGGCCGGTGATACCGCCTATGGTACCGCGGCGATGCTGAACTGGCTGGTGAACGAGAAGCATATCGAACCACACGTGCCTGTGATGGATAAGACGCAACGCACGGACGACACGTTGTCCAGCAGCGACTTTCAGTGGAACGAGCAACGCAACGAATACCGATGTCCGCAAGGATATGCGCTGCGCAGTGATTGGCGCGTCTTCACAAATCCGCGCACCCACATTACCAAAGACGACACGATCAACTATATGTCGCGGCAATCCGATTGTGCGAATTGCCCTATGAAATCCCGCTGCTGTCCGAACACACCAATTCGCAGGATCACTCGCAGTATTTATGAAGCTGCGCGCGATGTGGCTCGTGCCCTCGCCAAGACCCGCCGTTACAAGCAATCGCGCAAGGATCGAAAGAAGGTCGAAGTGCTGTTTGCGCACCTCAAGCGGATCTTGAAGCTCGATCGATTGCGACTACGTGGACCCAGCGGCGCGCATGATGAGTTCCTGCTCGCCGCCACGGCGCAGAACTTGCGAAGAATGGCCAAATGGCTATGTCCATCGCTACCTAGATCAGCAATTGCGGCCACATAGGAGCGAAAACTGAGAAGCGGAATTCAAGAAACCAAAGACGAAGCCTCTAACCGAAAGAATCCATCTACTCCAGGGCGTTCCTGCTAAAAATCCAACGACAGAGGTCCGGAATCACTTAGTTGTCGGGTCGCCCCAAGGATCTCTCCACTGGGGCTCCCACAGATCTGGACGTGCAGGATTCCCGCATCCGGCTCTTCGAGTCAAGTTCGCGCTGAGTGACGGTAAACACTGTGAACCACGCGCACAGGAGGCAGAGGATCACGCTGCAGGAACGCCGAGAACCGAACCCACGGTAGCCTGGCGTTGGATCGGCGGCGTAACCACTTGCGCCAGATACGTTCGACGTGGTGCCGGAAGCTCGCCATCGAGCGCCCATTGCCAGTCATCCCGTAATACGCATAGTGGCCACGTAGCTTGCTGCTCAGTTGCTCGTGCTGCCATCGCACCGTCGTGTGGCGATGTCGCCGACACCAAGCTTCGATGGCGCGCAGCGCGCGACTCAACCGATCCTTCGCGGTCTTGCGCCGCACCACCCAGTTGCCCTTCCGAGAACGACCCCAGTAAAGAGTGAACCCAAGAAAGTCGAACGACCGTGGTTCTCCCGGACCAGACCAAACTTTCAACGGATTGCGCTGGCGCATGCAATTCGTTGGCATGCTGAATACGAATAGACCCTGTCCGGCCGGTTACGACCGACAGCTACCTGGAAGTTCAATGCCCTTGTCACGCGGCTCCAGGCGATCAGAACTCCTGAGCTTGGATGCTGAGAGGGGTGTAGACTTCGCTCGCGCCTCCGCCTCGCAAGAACAACAAGGGAGAGACTCATGAGAAAATTAATTGTACTGGGGCTGCTCATTCCGGCTATCGCCATGGCGAAAAGCCCGTTCGACGGCACGTGGAAGGCGCGCGCCGACTCGATTCAGGTGACAGGCAATCCTGAGGTTTTCGAGATCAGCAACGGCATGTATGACTGCAAGAGCTGTGCGCCGCCCTACAAAATCAAGGCCGACGGCACGGACCAACCGGTACCGGGGCACGCCTATCTGGATCATCAGGCCGTGAAAGTATTAACTCCCTCGTCGATTGAATTAACGGACAAGCAGGCCGGCAAGGTGATGAATGTAACCTCGGAGACGCTATTTGCTGACGGCTCGAAGCTCAGCGGCAAGTTCACCAGCAATTCGGGCGAAAAGCCGGTCACCGGTACATTCACCGAGAAGCGGGTGGCTCCTGCGCCGGCAGGCGCTCTCGCAATCTCGGGTTCCTGGATACAAGACAGCGTATCCAATGTGACGGATAACGGGCTCATTGCCACTTTTCAGTCGACGCCCAATGGCCTCAAGATGATGACGAACGGGCAGACGACCGACGCTAAGTTCGATGGAAAAGAGCATCCGACCGTCGGTGATCCGGGCAAGACGATGGTCACGTTAAAAAAGACCAGCGACACGCAGATCGAGGAGACCGACCGTCGCGACGGCAAGGTCTTTGACATCATCGTTTGGACGGTCGCCGCTGACGGTAAGTCGATCAACGTTGTCGACACCGATCCGGTTCACGGCACGAAGACGACGATGATTTTTGAAAGACAACCCTAGCAGTGCCCGACACGTTTCCTGGAAAAGTATTCTGAGATCAGAGCGTCGCCGCTTATCAAGCTAACCCTTTTTCTATCGAGCGGGCATCACGCCGTGTCTTGCAACGGCGTGAATGGCTGTTTTTGGGAATGGCATTCCAATGAAGCAGGCGGCTCCGGCCGCTGCCGTCCCATCATTGATGAATCGCGGGCGAACTCACCCTTTCGACCCGTGAAGCGACCTTCGATGAGATTTCAGGGTTGAAGGTCGCTACCCGGCCCAAAAGCAGGCATTTCCGGTTCCTAAGCTGCCGTTCGACCTGCATACAATTTCTGAAATAATGGAATTGTCCACCACCTCGAGAGACACCATGTCGTCGACGTTATCGTTCATATTCCGTATGCGATGGCTAGTACTCGCTGGTGCCTTGCCTGGCGCCTTGTTAGCGGCAGACCTGCAGATCCAGCATGTGACGATCGTGTCTGCCGAGCGGGGTGCGCCGATGCCCGATGCCCTGGTGCGTGTGCACGATGGCCGCATCGTCGCAATCAGTACAGCCAGCGGAGCAACCGCCAGTCACGGCGCAACCGTCATCGACGGATCCGGCCTTTATCTTGCTCCCGGCTTGATCGACAGTCATGTGCACCTCGGCGAAATCCCTGGCATGACGCCTGAGCAAGAAGCCAAGCATCCCGACATCGCCGCCGCTGCCCGAGATCAGATTCCCCGCAGTTACCTGCTGTACGGATTCACGACGCTGATCGATCTCATCTCGACGCCGCAAGGCATGGCAAGCTGGAAAAGCCACGGCATCGCTCCGGACACGTACTTCTGTGGCGGCGCCGCGCTGATGGATGGCTACCCGATGAACTACGCGCCGAAGCCGCGACGCTATCAGGGTTGGCCCTATATGTTAATCCAGCCCGGCGCCCGGGCGCCCGGACGCCCGGGCGCCCGACGGCATCGATGCCGCGCTGCACACGCCACAGGCTGTAGTCTCAAGGATGAAGTCCGATGGTGCGATCTGCGTTAAGACTTTCTTTGAACGCGGATTTGGCGGGGTTCGCAATCTCCCCGTGCCGAAGCTCGAAACGATTCGCGCGGTTGTGAAGGCCGCGCACGCCGCAGGTTTGCCGGTGTTGATGCACGCCAATTCAGACGAGGCGCAAAGATTCGGGCTCGATGCCGGCGTTGACATCATGGCTCACGGGATGTGGAACGTGTATCAAGAGCATTCCACCACCAGCGATGTCACGCCGGGCATGAGGAAGATACTGGATGACGAACTCGCGCGGAACGTTGGCTATCAGCCAACGATGCAGGTGCTCTACGGTCTTCGCGATGTCGTCGGCGGATCATTTCTTTCCGATCCACAACTGCCCCGTGTTTTGCCATCCATCCTGATTGACTGGTATCGGTCCCCCGAAGGCCAATGGTTTCATGCAGAAGTGTCACGGGACATGAAGTTGCCCGTCAATCCGAGCCCGAATCAACTCGATCAGGTCGCGAACGAGGTGTTTGGCGGAGTTATCGAGCGCAGCAGACAGGGGACGGCGTACGTTGTTGAGCGACAAGGCCGAATCCTGTTCGCCACGGACACACCCAGTGCCCCTACCTATGCCAATCCGCCCGGCTTAAACGGCTGGCTGGAAATGCATCGGCTACTACAGGCGGGCGAAACACCCGCGCAGATCTTCAAGTCCGCGACGCTGACGAATGCACGGGCGCTGAAGCTCGATCAGGAGATCGGATCCGTGCAGGTTGGGCAACGTGCGAATTTGCTGCTACTCCGACAAGATCCGACGCAAACCATCGACGCATATGCTGACATCGCGAAAGTGATACTTAATGGCCGAATATTGGACCCTACCGAACTCGCGGCTAGCGCTGCGCCGTGAGGTCCGGAACGTACTCTGACGATCCTTCTGTGCTTCCCTGTGATTGGATGGCCGTACGTAAGAATTGAACTCGGACATCGCACGTTCGAACAGCTTTCAGAAAGCACTACCGATTACAGGTACAGTTTGCCAGCGCCGGAGCGTAGTGGATCGAGCAAAACACTTCTCAATGTAAATTATAGTTTCACTATGTAATACGTTGATTACATTATATAAATTGAGTTGGGACGGCTGGGACTCGAACCCAGGACCAAAGCCTTAAAAGGGCCTTGCTCTACCAACTGAGCTACCGTCCCGTTTGCAGGGGCGCATGATAGCCGAACTTGCCGCTGCATCGCCAAACACCGTTAACGGGACCGATTCAGCGATAGCGCGTGGGATCCGGAACATTCGCCGCGGCAAAGCCGGCCGCGCGCAGGCGGCAGGAATCGCATTTTGCGCAGGCCCTGCCTTCCGCATCGGCCTGGTAGCACGAAACCGTCATGCTGAAATCCACGCCAAGATCGAGGCCGGCGCGGATGATTTCCGCCTTGGACATATCGATCAAGGGCGCGTGGATTTTGAAGCGCGCGCCCTCCGTACCGGCCTTGGTCGCCAATTGCGCCAAACTCTCGAAGGCGTCTATGAATGCGGGCCGGCAATCCGGATATCCGGAATAATCCACGGCGTTGACTCCCACGAAAATATCCTGGGCGCCGACCACCTCCGCCCAACCCAGCGCGAGCGACAGCAACAAGGTATTGCGGGCCGGCACATAAGTCAGGGGAATGCCGGTGCTGGGCGATTCGGGGACCGCGAAACCTGAAGTCGGTCAACGCCGAACCGCCGATCCCGCCAAGGTCCACGCCCATGATCCGATGCTCGCGGGCACCGAGCGCCGCAGCGACGCGTCGCGCCGCATCGAGTTCCGCGCGATGACGCTGGCCGTACTGGACGCTCAGCGCATAGCACTCGATAATTCTCGTGCACGCGCCATCGCGAGGACGGTGGCCGAATCGAGGCCGCCCGACAGCAACACGATGGCGCTGCGCTGTTCGGTCACATCACTTGCCGGGCACGTCGCCCCACAGAACTTTGTGAAGCTGCAGTTGGAAACGCACCGGCAGGCGGTCCGCCAGAATCCAATCCGCCAGGAGCGTGGGCGAGAGCTGCGTGTAGCTGGGCGAGAACAGGATGCGGCAGCGCTCCGCCAGCCCGTGCTCCTGCAGATATGCCTTGCTCCAATCGTAATCCTGCGCGCGAACAGATCACGAATTTGAGCTGGTCGCGCGGCGTCAGCATGCGAAAATTCTCGATCCTGTTGCGCGACGCCTCGTTTGAGCCCGGAGTCTTGACATCGACCACCCGCGAAACGCGCGCATCGACCGCCGCCATGTCGAGGCGCCGCTGGTTTCCAGGGACACGTGAAAGCCGGCTCGCACAAGCCGTTCAAGCAGCTTCAGGCAATTCGGCTGCGCCAAGGGTTCGCCGCCCGTCACGCACACGTGCGGCGCGCCGAAGCCGCGCACCTTTTCCAGGATGGCGTCCAGGTCGAACCATTCGTCCCGGCGTGAAAGGCATATTCGGTGTCGCAATACTGGCAGCGCAGCGGACAACCCGTCAGCCGCACGAACACCGTGGGAAGCCGACGCATCGGCCTCCCCCTGCAACGAATGAAAAATTTCATTGATGCGCAAGCGCTCGAGCTTTGGCCGCGTCCTCGACTCAATGTTTCTCGGATCGCCATTTTTTCGAGGCGTTGCTGCGCCAGACGCCCGGCGGGGGTATCCGGAAACTGCGTAACCACTTGGGCAAGCACCGTCTTGGCGGACTGCCATTGCTTTCAATTCATAGCGGCAATAGCCGATCTTGAGCAGCGCATCCGGCAGCTTGCGCGATTGCGGGATATTTTTCCACCACGCGCTGAAATGCCGCCTCGCTTCCGGGAAGGACTTGTTCACATAGTAGGCCTCCCCCAGCCAGTACTGCGCGTTGTCCGCCAGCGAACTCGCCGGAAAGCCGCCAGAAATTTTTGAAACGCGTCGATGGCGCGATCGTATTGGCCGTCCTTCAACAGATTGAACGCCGCTTGATAGCGGCGGCGTCTTGCCGGATTCGCGCTCGCTTGATCGGCGCCGCCCGAGGTTGGCGCTCGCGGCGGCGACATTGCGCGCTCCGCCCGCGGCGCTTGCCCCGGTCGCGGCGACTGCTGCGCCCCCGCCGCGCGCCTCGAGATTCTTCATGCGCTGATCGAGGTCCGCGTACAGATCGCGCTGCTGCTTGCGGCTGGCCTCCAGGCTGTTGCTCAACTCATCGACATCGTTGTGCATGGCGCGCACATCGGCTGCGCAGCGCCTCGAGCTGATTGGAGATTCGAGCAGGCTTTGATTCGCCATCACCCTTTCGATGCGCGCGAGACGCGTGTCCAGATCCTTCAGTTTGATCTGCACCGGATCCTCCTCGGGCGGCGTGCTGGCGCAGCCGGCCAACGCCGACGCAACCAGACCGGCCGCAGTCAAGCGCAACAGCGCGCGCACGGTCACGTCGGCGCGTATCGTCACGGCAGGTAGACCAATTCCACGCGCCGATTTTTCGCCCAAGCGGCCTCGTCATCGCCTTCGACGGCGGGCCGTTCGGCGCCGAAGCTCACCGTGGTGACCTGCGATTCCGCCACGCCTTGCAGCATCAAGGCGCGCCGCACCGCCTGCGCGCGGCGCTCGCCCAAGCCAATGTTGTATTCGCGGGTGCCGCGTTCGTCGGTGTTGCCCTCCAGCTTCATCTTGAGGTTGGGATTGAGCGCTCAAATTGCGCGCGGCGGCGGTCACGATGTCGGCGAACTCGGGCTTGATCTCCGACTTGTCGAAATCGAAATAGATGACCTTGCGCGCGAGCGGTCCCGTGCCCTCGGCACCCAGCCCGCGCGCTGTGCTGCCGGCATCGCCGCCCAGCGGCGACGTCGAGGTCGACGCACCCTCGCGTCGTTCGATGACCCGGGAACCTGCGTACCGGCGACCGGCGGTTCATTCACATTGTGCTTTTTGGGGCAGCCGGCCAGCAGCGCCGCCCCGGCGATCAACAATGCGATCGATACGATTCTTTTCATTTATTTCTCCATCCGATCCTAAGTGCATCGCTTGCCCGTAAGCGTACCGACGATGCAGCCTGTTTGTGTACTTTGTTTGCGATCGTTGCTTAGAACGGCGCCCAGGCGGGCTCCTGCAATTCTCCCTCGCTCGAGACCAAGCGCTCCTGCACTCGGCCGTCGGCGCTGACCAGCGCCAGCACGCCGCGCCCGCGATCGCGGCTCGCATAAATGATGCACGGCGCCGTTCGGCGCATAGCTCGGGCGAAACGTCGAAATGGCCCTTGGTCAGCACTTGGACATCGCCGCGCCCGCGAAGATCCATGGTCGCGATGCGATAGGCACCGTCTTCCTGGGTCACGAACGCCAGTTGCGACTCATCCGGCGAGAGGCGCGGCCGCGCGTTGTAGCTGCCTTGAAAGGTCAGGCGGCGCGGCTTGTCGCCGGCTTCGATGCCGACCCGATAGATCTGCGGCCCGCCGGCGCGATCGGAGGTGAAATACAGGCTTTGGCCGTCCTTCGACCACTGCGGCTCGGTGTCGATCCCGGGATCATCGGTGATGCGGGTCAGCGCCTGGGTGGCCAGGTCCATCACGTAGATGTCCAAATTGCCGTCGCGCGTCGACAGCGTCAGCGCCAGCTTCTTGCCGTCCGGCGACCACGCCGGCGCCTGATTCACGCCCGCATGCGCCGACACCTCGCGGCGCTCGCCGGTTTTCAGGATCTGCACGTAGACCGACGGCAGGCGGTTCTCGAAGGATACATAGGCCAGGCTTTGACCATCCGGCGACCAGGCCGGCGACATCAGCGGCTCATTCGATTGCATGACGACGTGCGGATTCTCGCCGTCCGCATCCGCGACGATGAGCCGGAAGGTCTTGGTGCGGCAGATGTCCGAGCACCGAGATATAGGCAATCCGCGTGGAGAATGCGCCGCGAATCCCCAGGATCTTCTCAAACACCATGTCGGCGACCTGATGGCTCGCGAGACGCAAGCCGGGCTCGATTGGCGGTGATCTGATAGCCCAGCAGCCGCTGCCTGGTGAGCACGTTGTAGAGCTCGAAGGTGATGTTGTAGTGGTCCGCGCCCGCCGCTTGACATGGCCCACCACGATGTAGTCGTTGTTGAGCCGGCGCCAATCGTCGAACGCGATGTTCGCGCCGGTGTGCGGCTGATCGATCATGTCCTTGCGGTCCATGGTCTTGAAGCGGCCGCTGCGCGCCAGATCGTCGCTCACCAGCTGCGCCACATCGAAGGAAGCCGCGGCGGCCTCGCGCCGATGCGAACGGCACGACGGCGATCGGAATGGCTTCCGTCTGACCCTTGCGTGATCTCGACGACGAATTCGGCAGGCGCCGCAGGCTGGTCAACCCTAAGGCAATGACAGCCAAACACGAAAGCAGTTTGATCATAGGCGTACTCTATTCATCGGGCTGAAACTGAATCACAAGTTTCGTTCGAATAGCGCCGGGTCCGGCGGGGCCGGCAACGGCGATGCACGATACACCGCATTCTCGATCGATTGGCGGGCCGCTGCATCGCCATTGCACTGGGTGACGTGCGCGCTCGTCACCTCGCCGCCCGGAATTTGTGTAACTTCGACCAGGCAATCGAGGCCGACGCGCGCCGAGGGCGGCTTGATCCAGGCATTCTGGATCCGATTGCGCAGCCGCGCGATGTACTGCGCGCGCGCCGGGCTGGCTTCCACCGCGCTGACGTGCTCCTCCTCGGCCAGTTGCCGGCGCAATTCCGCCTCGCGCTCCGCCTTGCGCCTTGGCGTCCGCGGCACGCTTGGCATCCTCGGCCTGTTTGGCCTCTGCCGCCCGCTTGGCTTCCTCGGCGCGTTTCGGTCATCCTCCGCCCGCTTGGCGTCCTCGGCGCGCTTTGCAGTCTCCTCCGCATGCTTCGGCGGCGGCCGCTTTCTGCGCTTCGCCTGCGCGTGCCTCCTCGGCTGTGTTTGGTGCCGCCGCAGCTTTGGCTGCCGCCTCTTTGGCCTGCGCTGCCTTGCTGCTTCTTCCGCGGCCTTTGCAGCGTCGGCCGCAGCCTGCGCGGCCGCGGCCTCCTTCGCGGCGCGTTTCTGCTCCTCGGCCGCGCGCGCGCGCGCCGCTTCTTGCTCGGCGCGCTCGGCCAGCGCGCGCTGCGCCGCATGCAGTACCTGCGAGTCCACGACCACGGCATCGATCGGCAGCGGCTGCACCTTGGGCGGCGTCGTGCGGTTGATGGAAATCAGCGCCGCGAGCACCAGCGCCGCCGCCAGCAACCCGTGCAGCAGCGACGGAAAATACGACCGACCAGGAGTGTTCGCGCAAGAAATCCCGGCATTCAGCGCGCGCCGCTGGCGGCTCCATTGGGCTCGCGCGCGCTGCGGCACGTCGCGCACCGGATCGGTCAGAAATCCGACCTTGGCGGCGCCCGCATGCTGCAGCAGCACCATGGCGCGCACCACCGTGCCGTAGGGCACCGTGGTATCGGCCTTGACCAGCACCGGGGTCTGCGGATCGCGGCGCAGGAGCGCCGCCGTGCGCGCGCTCACGGTCGACTTCCGAGACGGGCTGATCGGGGTTCTGGCCGAAATTGATGTACAGACGCCCGCGCGCATCGATGGTCACGATCAGCGGCTCGTGTTTCGCCAGGAAATCCGCATCGATGCGGCTTCGCGCCGGCGTCCGGCAAATCGACCTTGACGCCTTCCTTGAGCAGCGGTGCGGTGATCATGAAAATGATCAGCAGCACCAGCATGACGTCGATGTAGGGCACGACGTTGATCTCGCCCATCAATTTGCGGCGACGCAGCGGCGCGGGCATCAGCCTTAACTCTGCGCCCGGCGCCGGGCCGTGGCGCTGCAGGATGGTCGAGAACTCTTCGACGAACGTGTCGAAGCGCAGTTCCAAGCGGCTCACCTGATCGGCAAAGCGGTTGTAGGCGATCACCGCGGGAATCGCCGCAAACAGGCCGATGGCCGTGGTGATCAGCGCTTCGGCGATGCCCGGCGCCACCGCCGCGAGCGTCGCCTGCTGCACGTTGCCGAGATTGTGGAAGGCACTCATGATGCCCCACACGGTGCCGAACAATCCCACGTAGGGGCTGGTCGAGCCGACCGTGGCGAGCATCGCCAGATTGTGCTCCAGGCGGTCCAGTTCGCGCATCTGCGCCACGCGCATCGCGCGCCGCGCGCCCGTCGAGCAGCTGATCCGCCGGCGTGCCCTGCTGGCGCAGGCGGCTGAACTCGCCGAAGCCCGACTCGAAGATGCTCTGCAGGCCGGTACCCGCGCGTCCCTTGGTCTCGATGTTGCGATACAAAGTCGCCAGATCGCCGCCGGACCAAAACTCCGTTTCGAATTGATCGGCCTGGCGGCGCGACCGCGAGATCACCTGGCTCTTGCGAAAGATGACGGCCCAAGAGGCGACCGAGCGACCAGCAGCAATGCCACCACCGCCTGCACGATGGGGCTCGCATCGAGCACCAGTGTCCAAACCGACAAGTCATTGGGCATTGCGCCACTCCATGAAAAGATCCTTGGGGATGGCACGCGGCTTCAGCGTGCCGGAATCGAGACAGGCGACGCGCACAGTGGCGTCGATGAGCTGCTCGTCGCCGCGCATGATCGTTTGCTTGAAATGTATTGTCGCACCGCCGAGGCGCTCGAGCTCCGCGGTGACGAGAATTTCATCATGCAGCACCGCGGGCCGCAGAAAATCCACCGCGACGTTGACGACCGCAAACTGCAGCTGCCGCTCGCGCGCGCAAGCGCATGCTGATCGACGCCCAAGGCCCGCAGCCATTCGGTGCGGCAGCGCTCCATGAATTTCAGATAATTGGCGTAGTACACGACGCCGCCCGCATCGGTATCCTCCCAGTAAACTCGCAACGATGTGGCGAAGCTCGGCGCCGGGGACATTTACTGGCCGTCCCGGAACAGCGGCAGATTCAGGTCCCGCTCCACGGAGGGCGCCGCCAGCCCGAAATGCGCGTAGGCGGTGCGCGTGGCGACGCGGCCGCGCGCGGTGCGCATCAAAAATCCCTGCTGGATGAGAAACGGCTCGATCACATCCTCGATGGTGCCGCGCTCCTCGCTCATCGCCGCCGCCAGGCTGTCGACGCCCACCGGGCCGCCCTCGAATTTCTCGATGACCGTCAGCAGCAGTTTGCGATCCAGCATGTCGAACCCCTGCGGATCGACTTCCAGCATGTCGAGCGCCGCCAGCGCCACTTCGCCGCTGATGAGGCCGGCGGCTTTGACCTCGGCGAAATCGCGCACCCGGCGCAGCAGCCGATTGGCGATGCGCGGCGTGCCGCGCGATCGCTCGGCGATGCGGTCCGCGCCGTCCGGCTGCAGGTGCAGCTTCAGGATCGAGGCGCTGCGGATCACGATCTTGGTCAGCTCCTCGGTGCGTGTAGAACTCCAGCCGCTGCACGATGCCGAAGCGATCGCGCAGCGGCGAGGTCAGCAAGCCCGCCCGGGTGGTGGCGCCGACCAGCGTGAACGGCGGCAGATCGAGCTTGATCGATCGCGCGCCGGGACCCTCGCCGATCATCAGATCGAGCTGCGAGTCCTCCATGGCCGGATACAGCACCTCCTCGACCACCGGACTCAAGCGGTGGATCTCGTCGACGAACAGCACGTCGCGAGGCTCGAGATTGGTCGAGCAGCGCCGCCAGATCGCCGGGCACGCTCGAGCACCGGGCCCGAGGTCTGCCGCAGATTCACCTTGAGTTCGTTGGCGATGATGTGCGCCAGCGTGGTCTTGCCGAGTCCCGGCGGCCCGAATATCAGGACATGATCCAAGGCCTCGCCGCGCATGC
Organism: uncultured Gammaproteobacteria bacterium; assembly: GCA_963787695.1. Classification (GTDB taxonomy): domain Bacteria; phylum Pseudomonadota; class Gammaproteobacteria; order Steroidobacterales; family Steroidobacteraceae; genus Bog-1198. The sequence goes on along the minus strand of CAWBDX010000001.1, from coordinate 387,329 downwards.
GCGCCGCCTGGATGAAAATGTCCATTTGCGTCTTGACGTTCGGCTGCCCCACGTAATCGGCGAGCGTCTTCGGGCCGCACCGCACGATCGACCACCTCGTCGTCGCGGCCGGCCGGTGCCGGCAATGATCCGATCCTGTTCGATGCCCATGCGCGATTTTAAGCCTTGGCCGCGGATTTGAGGGCGCGGCGAATGATTTCCGTGGTCGACAAGTCCCGGCTCATCCGCCGACTTCAAGAGCCGCGTGACTTCCGGCGGCTTGTAGCCGAGCGCGATCAGCGCGCTGAACGCCTCGCTTTGCGCGGATTGCGCGGCGCCCGGGTCCAGCGGGTTGCCCGCCGGCGCGGGCATCGCGAGCTTCTGCACGCTGTCGCGCATCTCGATGATGACCCGCTCGGCGGTCTTGCGGCCGATGCCGGGAATTCGCGTCAGCATCGCGATATCCTCCGCCTCGATGATGCGCAGAAAATCCTCGACGCTCGCGCCCGACAGGATTCCCAGCGCGATTTTCGGCCCCACGCCCGACACCTTGAGCAGGCCGCGAAACAGCCGCCGCTCGCCGTCGGTGCCGAAACCGAACAGAATGTGCGCATCCTCGCGCACCACCAAGTGAGTGAACAGCGCGACCGGCTCGCCGGCGGCCGGCAGTCCGTAGAACGTCGACATCGGCGCTTCCATTTCGTAGCCGACGCCGTTGACATCCACCATCAGCATCGGCGGCTGCTTCACGGCCAGCCGGCCCTTGAGAAAGCCGATCATCCGCGAAGCCCGCCTGCAGCATCGAAGCTCGCACCCGGCCGCGCAGCGCGTGGCACACCGCCGCGGCCAACGCATCGGCCGCGTCCGCGGGCACCGGCCCATCGAGCTTGAGCATGCTTCTCATCATCAGCTGCACCTGCGCCTTTTCGGCGTTGCCCGGACCCGACGACGGCCTGCTTGATCTGGCGCGTCGCGTATTCGAACACTTCGGCGTTGGCATCGGCGGTACCGCAAATGGCCGCGCCGCGCGCCTGACCCAGCTTCAAGGCGCTGTCGGGATTGCGATTGACGAAAACCCTCTCGATGGCGATTTCCTGCGGCTGGTACTGCGCGACGATGGTTTGCACGCAGCGAAATATCTCGCACAGCCGCGCCGCAAATTCGCCCTGACTGGTGCGGATGACGCCGCTCGCCACGTAGGTCAAGCGCGGCCCCGCGGCATCCAATACGCCGAAGCCGGTGCGCTGCGAGCCCGGATCGATGCCGAGCACGCGGATGGTCGCTACTTCAAGTCTCGCGCAATTTGGTTCGATCGTTGGGACTGGCATGGCCCTAGTATGATACCGGCAATAGGCGCTTAAACCCACCGCACAACGCTTGAAATGGAAACCACCGCACCCATCCGGACCGCCGAGCGGCCGGCTGCATGCCGCCTTCGCGGCTGTGCGCGAGCTCGAACTGCCGCCGGAAGGCGAGACGGCTGCGCAACGCCGCCTTGGAGGTGGCCGACATCGTGCGCACTCTCGATGCCGACGACGATGTGGTGATCGCGGCGATGATTCAGCCGCTGCTCGACGGCAAGTTCATCGAGCGCGAGGCGCGCCGAGAAGCGCTTCGGCGATGAGCCGCTGCGGCTGGCGCGCGCCTTGAGCCAACTGGGCGAGTTCGGCCTGCCGGCCGACTGGACGCCGGAGCGGGGCCTCGAAGCGGCCCAAGCCGAAGCGCTTGCGCAAGATGCTGCTCGCCGTGATCGGCGATGTGCGCCTGGTCGTCGTGCGGCTCGCCGAACAGCTGCAGAAAATGCGCTCCGCCAAGTGCGTCGGGCGCGGCGCTGCAGCGCAAGCTCGCGATCGAGACCCGCGAAGTCTATGCGCCGCTCGCCAATCGCCTGGGGGTATGGCAGGTCAAATGGGAACTGGAGGATCTGGCGTTTCGCTATCTGGAACCGGCGCAGTACAAGCACATCGCCGCCGCGTTGAAAGTGCGCCGCTCCGAGCGCGAACGCTACATCGAAGATCTGAAATCGCTGCTGCAGGCGCGACTGCGCGGCGCCGGCATCGAGGCCGGCCATCGAGGCGCGGCCGAAGCACATCTTCAGCATCTGGCGCAAGATGCAGGTCAAACAGCTGGCCTTCGAGCAGCTGATGGACATCCGCGCGGCGCGGGTGCTGGTGAACAGCGTCGCCGAATGCTATGCGGCGCTCGGCGTCGTGCACTCGCTGTGGCAATTCATCCCCGGCGAGTTCGACGACTACATCGCCACGCCCGAAGGACAATCTGTACCGCTCGATCCATACCGCGGTGATCGGTCCCGGCGCGCGAGCCGGTCGAGATCCAGATCCGCACGCACGAAATGCATGCCGAACTCCGAACGCGGCGTGGCCGCGCATTGGCGCTACAAGGAGGGCGGCCGCGGCGATCAAGCCTATGAGCGCAAAATCAACGAGCTGCGCTCGCTGCTGGCGCCCGCCGAAGGCAGCGAGAAGGCAGCCGCGATTTTCTCGATCGCGTGCGCGTCGATCTGTTCCAAGACCGCATCTACGTCGTGTCGCCCAAGGGCGAAATCGTCGATGTGCCGGTGGGCGGCACGCCGCTCGACTTTGCCTATCAAGTGCACACGGATCTGGGCCATCGCACGCGCGGCGCCAAGGTCAATGGCCGCATGGTGCGCGCTCGACTATCAGCTTGAAGAACAGCGAAACGGTGGAGATCATTACCGCCAAGACGCTCGCAGCCCTCGCGCGACTGGCTTTCGCGCCCAATCGGGCTTTCTCGCGAGCCCGCGCCATCGCAACAAGGTGCGCGCGTGGTTTCGCAAGCAGAATGAGGCGCAGAACAAGATCGAGGGCCGCGCGCATGCTGGATCGCGAATTGCAGCGGCTTGGCGTCAACAGTCCGCCCATGCCGGAGCTGCTGCGCGAACTGGAACTGGCCAGCGCCGAGTCGCTGCATGAAGCCTTGGGACTGGGCGAGGTCAGCGCCGCGCAGGTCGCCGGCGCCATGCAGCGTTTGCTGCACTCGCGCGAGACGCCGCCTCGAGCATCGCGTCGCGCGCCCAGCAGCGGCCGCGCGAGCCCGACGTCGAAGTGCAGGGCATCGGCGATCTGCTGTCCACCTATGCGCGCTGCTGCAAGCCCGTGCCGCCGGAGCCCATCGTCGGCTACATCACGGTGGGCCGCGGCGTCAGCATCCACAGTCAGTCCTGCGCCAATCTGGCGCGCCTCAGCGTCAAGTCGCCGGCGCGCGTGCTCGCCGTCGACTGGGGCAAGACGGGGAGCGGTGAATTTCCGGTGGACATCGAAGTGCAGGCCTTCGATCGCCGCGGACTGGTGCGCGATGTCAGTGCCGCGCTTGGCGGACGAGAAAATCAGCATCCAGGGCATGACCACGGTCACCGACAAGCGCGACAATGTGGCGCATATGCGGATCGGCATTTCGATCTACCGGGCTGCCGCAGCTGTCCAAGGTACTGACGCGCATCGCGCAGCTGCCGAACGTCGATCAGCGCGCGGCGAAAGAAATGAGACTGCAGCGGGTCGCCGCTGTGGACTACGCGCCGCAGCTAGCGGCGTACGGCGCGGCCGTATAAGGGATCGAGACCGTTCCGGTTTTCGAGTGTTCCCGCGCTGTTCATGTAGGTGAAGCCGAAGGCTCAGCGTGCCGCTGGCCGCGGCCGTCGGCGCGTAGGTCAGCGCAAGCTGGCACCCGTTGCCGACGCTCACGCTGGCGCAAGTCAAACTGCTCGCCGGCGCAGTCCAACCGAGCGGCAGCGCGGACAGATCCGCCGACAATCCGCTGGCGACATTGCCGTCATCGGTGGTGAAAGTGACCGGCACGCATTGCTGCTGCCCGTGACGGCAGCCAGGGACAGTCGGATTGGCGTGCCGCAACGACATTGTCGTTGTGGTCGTTCTGGTAGGGAATGGCCGACCGAGCCGCTCTTGGACTCGCCGGCGTTGTTCAGGTAGATGTAGTTCAATGTCAGCGTGCCGTTATCGACGCCGGTGGCGCGTACGATGAGCATGAGCTGACATCCGCTGCCGCTGGCTCACGAGCTGCTGCAGCCGAATGCGCTGGCGGCGCTGCTCCATCCGGCGGGCAGCGCGGTCGAGGCTAGCTCGTCAGCTGCAGCGCGGTGGCCAGGCGGCTATCGTCGGTGGTGAATGTCACGCTGACAGGCTGAGCGGGCGCACCCAACATCGCCGTGACCTGGCCGGACGGCGACGCGGTGCCGACGACATTGTCGTTTGTGGTCGCGGCGTAAGGAATGTTCATCACACCGACATTGGACGTTCCACTGGCATCGTGGTAGGCGTAGCGCAAGGTCAATTACCCGCTGGTCAGTGCGGTCGGCAGCATAGTGTCAGCTGCAACTGGCAACCATTGCCGGTGCTGACGCTGTTACATGCTAAATATTGTTCGCAGGAACTGCTCCAACCGGGCGGCAGCGTGGTCAGATTGGTCAAGTCACGTTCAGTGCCGCTGGCAGTGTTGCCATCTTCAGTTGTAAACGTGACCGCCACAGACTGCGTACCCGACATCGCCACTGCATTGACCTGACCCGGTCGGAGACGCGCCGGCGGCCACGGTGTCATTGAGTAATCGTGGCGTAAGGAATATTGAGCGCCCCGCTCCGCGCCGCGCCGGAATCATCCAAGTAAGTGTAGTTCAGCAGCAGCGTCCCGTCGGCTCGCGGCGGCCGGCGCAAAATCCAATGGCAGCTGGCAGCCGCTGCCGGTGCTGACGATGGCGCACGTAAAGGTCGATTTCGCGCTGCTCCAGCCCGACGGCAAGGCGGCAAGGTTGGTGGTAACCGCGAGACCTGTGGCCGCATTGCCGTCATCGGTCGTGAAATTGACCAGAACGGTCTGTTTACTGCCGAGCCGACCATTGCATCGATCTCGCCGGTCGGCGAAAGATAAGCCGACGACATTGTTGGGTCCCGTCGCCGCATAGGTCAGCGTGGCACAGGGTCCCGGCGTCCTCGGCAAGCCCGCGTTGTCGACATACACGCAGTCGAGGGTCAGCGTGCCGCTGTCGACCGCGGCCGGTGCGATAGGTCAGGGTGAAGCTACAGCCGCTGCCCGGGCCGACCGCCGCGCACGTAAAAGTGCCCGGGCCGCTCCAGCCCGTGGGCAGCGCGCCCAAACTACCCGATACCGCAAACCCCGAGATCGGCAGGCCGTCGCTCGTGGTAAATGACACCGTCACAGTCTGGCTGGCTCCGGCGGTGACGGACAGAGTACCGGCGATGGATGTCGTTGCGGCCACCGCATCGTCGTTGGCGTTGGGATCACCGCCACCCGGTCCGGCCTTGGGTGGCGGCACGTTACCCGGGGTGGAACCGCTGCTCCCTGGCGGCGCGATGGTACCGCTCTCGCTGCCGGCGGACGTGGGGTTCCATGCACTACAGGCGCTTAACAGCTGTAGCGAAAAGACGGCGACGAGAAATGAGCGGTGCCCTAGGAGCATTTCTTTCGGACCTCAGCCCACAGTCTTTGCAATCACCGGTCGCTCACTTGCGACGCATGATCGAAGGACTGTGAAGGTATGCTCACTGCCGGCCGCTGAGGTGTTAACTGCGTCACGTAACGCCCGGCGCGCCAGTTATGGTCAAATTAGTTTTTTTGACGCGCCTCGTACCAGGCGCCGGCGCCAATCGTTGCGCGAGCGCTACATCGCGACTGCTATGCGTTTAGCGATTCAGCCCGTCGATCGCCTTTTTGTCGGCGGCCAAAGCCGCCTCGTGCATCGCCTCGGACAGGGTCGGATGTGCGTGAATGGTGCGCTGAATGTCCTCGGTGCTCGCCGAGTACTCCATCGCCAGCACGGCCTCGCTGATCAATTCGCCAGCCATGGGTCCGATCACGTGGACTCCAAGTACTTCGTCGTCGTCCTTGGCGGAGACGATCTTCACCATACCGGCACCTGCTTCCATCGCGCGTGCCCGGCCGCTGGCGGCAAACGGAAACATGCCCACTTTGTAGGGCGCGGCCGCTGGCCTTGACCTGCTCTTCGGTCTGCCCCACCCAGGCGATTTCGGGCTGCGTGTAAATGACCGACGGAATCACCTTGTAGTTCACTTCGCCATAGTGACCGGCAATGAGATCGGCGACCATCACGCCCTCTTCCTTGCCTTTGTGCGCGAGCATGGGACCGCGCACCACATCGCCGACCGCCCACACATTGGCTGCGCTGGTGCGGCAGTGCTCGTCGACCACGATGAACCCGCGCTCATCCAACTGAACTCCGGTGCCATCCGCCAGCAATCCTTCGGTGAAAGGCCGGCGCCCGACCGCCACCACCAGCTTGTCGACTTGCAGCGTGTGCTCGCCTTGGGCAGTCGCTGAATAGACCACATCGACGGCGTTGCCGGCCACCGCGGCGCTCAATACCTTGGCGCCCAACTTGATGTCGAGCCCCTGCTTCTTGAAGTGCCGCTGCGCCTCCTTGGCAATGGTCTGGTCCACCATCGGCAGAAACTGATCCAAGGCCTCGAGCACCGTGACCTCGCTGCCCAAGCCGCCGCCACACGCTGCCGAGTTCCAGACCGATGACGCCGGCGCCGATGACGCCCGAGACGTTTCGGGACGGCATCGAACTCCAGTGCATTCCAGGAATCGACGATGTACTTGCCGTCATGCGGCACGGACCGCAGTCGAATGGGGATGGATCCCGAAGCAAGGATCACGTTCTTGGCCTCGAGCGTTTTCTCGGTGCCGTCCGCGCCTTTCACCGACGACCTTGTTTCCGGGCAGCAAGCGTCCGTGTCCCTGAATGCCGACCACGCCGTTGGCCTTGAACAGCGCATTGATCCCGTTGGTCATGGTCTTGACGATGGAGGCGCGGCGCTTTTGCATCGCGCGCCAGATCGAGCGTCAGCTCGCCGATCTTGATGCCGTGAATCGCGAACTCGTCTTTGGCGCGCTGGAATAGCTCCGAAGATTCCAGCAATGCCTTGGAAGGAATGCAGCCGGCATTCAGGCAGGTGCCGCCGAACGCATAGCTGCCGTCGGTGTTCTGCCACTCATCCACGCAGGCCACTTTCAGCTTGTTTTGGCCGGCGCGAATCGCCGCGGGATATCCGGCCGGACCCGCGCCGATGACGATCACGTCGTATACGTCGCTCATATGCTGCAGCACCATGCGCGCAGGATCCTCGAGACATTGTTTCACCGTCACCAAGAACTGCACCGCCTCGCGGCCGTCGATGATGCGATGGTCGTAGGTCAGGGCGATATACATCATCGGCCGCACCACGACCTGGCCGTCGATGACCACCGGCCGATCCTGAATCTTGTGCATGCCGAGAATGGCGCTCTGCGGAGAATTGACGATGGGCGTCGACAGCAGCGAGCCGAATACTCCGCCGTTGGTGATGGTGAAGGTGCCCCCGGTGAGCTCCTCGATGGTGATGGACCCGGCGCGAGCGCGCCCGGCGAAATTGGCGATGGATTTCTCGATGTCGGCGAAACTCATCTGATCCGCGTCGCGCAGCACCGGAACGATCAGTCCGCGGTCGGTCGAGACGGCGACACCGATATCGAAGTACTCGTGATAAACGATGTCGTTGCCGTCCACCGAGGCGTTGACCGACGGAAATTTCCTCAGCGCCTCGACGCAAGCCTTGGTGAAGAAGGACATGAAGCCCAATTTCACGCCGTACTGCTTTTCGAACGGGTCCTTGTAGCGCGCGCGCAGTTCGTTGACGGCCTTCAGATCGACTTCGTTGAACGAGGTCAACAGCGCCTGGGTGGCTTGCGCCTGTACCATGCGCTCGGCAATCCGCGCGCGCAGCCGCGTCATCGGCACATGCTGCTCAGTGCGCGATGCCGCGCGCGCTGGGCGCGGGAACGAATTGCGCCGGCGCCTTCGCGGCGGGACCCGGCGCCGCCGGCGAACTCGGCGCTGGCGCGGGACTCGGCGCTGCTGCGGCATTCGGCGCGCGCGTTGGAGCGGCGTCCTTCGCCAGCAAATAATTCACCACATCGGACTTTGAAACGCGGCCGTCGCGGCCGGAACCGGCCACCGCCTTCGGATCCACCTTGTTCTCTTCGGCAACGCGCTTCGCGGCCGGGCTCAGCTTGTCGCCGGCAATCTGGCCTCGAGCCTCGTCGGCGGTGTCCTTCGCCGCGGATTTTGCCGCGCCGGGAGCCTGGCCGCGGCGCCTTCCTCGATGACGGCCAGGAGCTGGCCGCTGGTCACCGTGGTGCCGTCCCCCAGCTTGATTTCCTTGAGCACGCCCGCCGCCGGCGCAGGCACCTCGAGCACCACCTTGTCGGTCTCCAGGTCGACCAGATTTTCATCTCGCACGACGCTGTCGCCGGGCTTCTTGTGCCAGGCGACCAACGTGGCGTCCGCCACCGACTCCGGCAGCTGCGGCACGCGAACTTCAATTGTCATGAACCTGTCCTAGTTTGAGCGGCCGGCACGCGAATGGTTTGTCGGGAAGTCTCTTCCGGCGGCACGCCTTGCAACGCCGCAGTCACCAAATTCTTCTGCTGCTGCTCGTGCAGCGCAGCGATCCCCGTGGCAGGCGCCGCCGCGCCGGCGCGGCCGGCATACAGCAGCTCGTCCTTGGCCGAAGCTTCGCCTGCAAGCGATGGCGGATTTGGTACCAGGCTGCCCTGATTTTGCGGCTCTTCCTGACACCAGACGATTTCGCGCGCGTTCGAGTACTTGCGCAATATCGCCTCGTACTCCTCGGAGGGAAACGGATACAGCTGTTCGATTCGTACGATCGCGACCGTATCCGCCTTGGCGTCACGCCGCGATTTCAGCAAATCGAAATACACCTTGCCGCTGCAGAGCACGATGCGGCGTCACGGCGCTCGGTTTGAGGTCATCGATCTCGTCGATCACTGTTTGAAAACCGCTGCCCGTGAGTTCTTCGAGCCGCGACACCGACAGCGGATGGCGCAACAAGCTCTTTGGCGTCATGATGATGAGAGGCTTGCGCAGCGCGCGCAGCATTTGCCGGCGCAACATGTGAAACATTTGCGCCGGCGTCGAGGGCACGCACACCTGCATGTTGTACTCGGCGCACAGCTGCAAAAACCGCTCCAAGCGCGCCGAGGAATGTTCCGGCCCCTGCCCCTCGTAGCCATGCGGCAGGAACAGAGTGATCCCGGACAAGCGGCCCCACTTTGCTTCGCCGGAACTGATGAACTGGTCGATGATGACCTGCGCACCGTTGCAGAAGTCGCCGAACTGGCCCTCCCAAATGGTCAAGCAATGAGGCTCGGTGGTGGAGAACCCGTACTCGAATCCCATCACTGCCTCTTCGGACAGCACCGAATCGATGACTGAAAACCTCGGCTGATTACGTCGCCAGATGCTGCAAGGGAATGTAGCTGCGTCCGGTGCGCTGGTCATGCAGCACGGCGTGACGGTGGAAGAACGTGCCGCGTCCGCTATCCTGACCGGTCAGACGAATCGGATAACCCTCCTGGATCAGGCTGGCGTAGGCGAGATTTTCAGCGCATCCCCAGTCGAGCGCGAGATCGCCATTCACCATTTTCTCGCGCGCCTGCATGATGGCGAGCACCCGCGGATGCAGATTCCAATCCGTGGGATAGCTGGTGATCGCCTTGCCCAGAATCCTGCAGGCGAGCCATGTCGACCCCGGTCTTCACCGGCTCCCAGTCCGCGCTCCAAATACTCGCTCCAATCCACGGTGTAGCGGTTGCCGATGAGCCCGAGCGCGGCCCGCGCCTGCGGCTTGCCCTGGTCCAGGCCGGTGCGGTACTGCTCCATCATGGCCGCAGCTTCGCGCCGCGCTCATCACGCCTTCTGCTGCTGAGCTTGTCCGCGTACAGTTGCCGCACGGTGGGCTTCTTGCGGATGATTTGATACATGAGCGGTTGCGTCGCCGCCGGCTCGTCCGCTTCGTTGTGCCCGTGTCTGCGATAGCACACCAGATCGATCACCACATCCTTGTGGAATTTCATCCGATACTCGAGCGCGAAGCGGGTGACGAAGCAAACCGCCTCCGGATCGTCGGCATTCACGTGCAGAATCGGCGCTTCGATCATCTTGGCGACATCGGAGCAGTACAGTGTGGAGCGCGCGTCGTGCGGGTCGCTGGTGGTGAAGCCGACCTGATTGTTGATGATGACGTGCAGCGTGCCGCCGGTATAAAAGCCGCGCGCCTGCGACAACTGCAAGGTCTCCATGATCACGCCTTGCCCGGCGAATGCCGCGTCGCCGTGAATCTGCACCGGCAACACCTTGTCGCCCAGCGCGTCGCCGCGCCGCTCCTGGCGCGCGCGCGCCGATCCTTCGACCACGGCGTTCACGACCTCCAGATGCGAGGGATTGAATGCCAACGCCACATGCACATTGCCCGAAGCGGTCTTCAAGTCGGCGGAATACCCTTTGTGATATTTGACGTCGCCGGAGCCGCGCAACTTGGCGAGATCGTATTGGCCCTCGAATTCGCTGAACAGATCTTTCGGCGACTTGCCCAGCAGGTTCACCAGCACATTGAGCCGGCCGCGATGCGCCATGCCGATGATGGTCTCCTCGACGCCGTCCCTGCCGCCCTGCTGCACCAGATCGTCGAGCAGCGGAATCAAGCTATCGCCGCCCTCGAGCGAGAAGCGCTTCTGGCCCACGTACTTGGTGTGCAGGTAGCGCTCCAAGCCTTCCGCCGCGGTCAATTGCCACAGGATGTTCTTCTTCTCATCGACGCTGAAGCGGCGCTGCATGCGCGCCACTTGAAAGCTGTCCTGCAGCCACAGGCGCTCCTCGGTATCCGATACGTGCGCAAATTCGGCGCCGATGGTGTCGGTGTAAATGAACTTGAGATCCGCGAGAATGTTTCGCAGCGTGGTGCGCTCTGGAATGGCGTGATTGCGGCTGCCGGTAAAAAATTCAGTATCCAGATCGGCCTCGGAAAGACCGAAGTACTGCAAGTCGAGCACATAGGGCTTGGCCCGCTCCTGCAGCCCGAGCGGATCAAGATTGGCGACCAGGTGGCCGCGATTCGTGTAAACCTGAATCAGCCGCGACACCGCGCCCTGTTTGGCGCTGGCGCCGTCGGATTGGCCGCGCCTGCGGCGACGGCGCGCGCCGGCGAATTGAGCCGCGCCAACAGACGCTCGCGAATCGGCCCGTGGGCGATCTCGCCGCCGCTGCCTTGGAGTCCCTTGAAGTAGTCGCGCCAAGCTTCGGATCGAGCGCTGCTCGGATCCCGCAAGAACTGCTCGTAGAGATCCTCAATGAATGCGGCGTTTCCGCCGGACAGCGCCGTGGTGGCTAATTGATCGGCAAGTGATTGGCTCATGAGCGCAGGGTTAAGCGAAAAACCTCAAGTACATCAATATGATAAGTAGCCGGGCAGCAGTTGGTCCAGGCGCTCCTAGTTTAGCCGAAGGCGGCACAATATGGAATGTGACGGCGATAGAGGAAATTACAAGACGGGCAGAACGATCGAGCGCTTTCAGCATCCACATCTCGTAGACGAACGAGCCCGAGATAGACGAGCAGAACGCCGTACAGCACCAAGTCGACGCGCATCAATCGCATGAATCGGTAGCGCGCGAGAAACACCATGAGCACGACACCGACGCTGGTCATGCCCATTTTCAGCGCGGCAAACATCGCGGCACGCTGCGATAAATGACCGGCGCCATGATCGGGATTCACCTCGTCGGCGCCGTTGCATCAGCAGCGTCAGCGTCAGGAATGCGTCCGCCGCACTCAATAGCAAGATGCCGACCGAAACCGCCAGCAGATGCGCCGCATACCAATCGAGCGAGTGGAAGCGCGAATCGTCCAGGCGCCGCGGCGGCCTTCGGCGGCGCGGATTGAAGCTGCCGTAGCAAACGGACCAGAAACTCGACTGCGCCGATCGCGATGCGCGCGTCGCTCCTCGCCCAACTCGGCGGCGGCGGCGCGGTCCCCGCAGCTGCCGCGCTGCCCAGTCATTCGTCGTTCTCGTACCGCTGGTCCTTCATCGCGACCACTATCGCGATACAGCGCCATGCTCGGCAAGCCCGATGCGTCATAATGCAGCTCTGCGGTCCGGTATATTTTTGCCGCGGTGTCTTTAAGAAGCGGTCACCAGCTTTGCCACGAAATCGCTCACCGGCATCGCCGTCAAGCGCTTGATTGATCGGCGAACATCGCCTTGATCGATTCGGCTTGCTTGGGTGGGAAATGCGCCGCCACGCTGGTCTCGAACTTCTTGCACCAGCACCGGCATGCCCTCGGCGCGGCGCTTGCGATGCCCGATCGGGATAGTCCACCTGCACGCGCTCGACTCGCGCGTGCCGTCCTTGAAGAACACCTGCACGGCGTTGCCGATGTAGCGCTTGTCCGGGTCGTAGTAGTCCTTCGTGAACGCCGGGTTCTCCCTGACCTGCATTTTGGCGCGCAGCGCATCGACGCGCGGATCGCTCGCGACCTCATCCTCGTAATCGGAGGCTTCGAGTCTGCCGAACAGCAGCGGGATGGCGACCATGTATTGAATGCAGTGATCGCGGTCCGCGGGATTCGCGAGCGGCCCGGTCTTATCGATGATGCGCACGCCGGGTTCCTGGGTCTCGATCATGACGCGCTCGATCTGCTCGATCTTGGCCGCAATTTGTCGCGTGCAGCGTCATCGCCGCCTCGACGGCGGTCTGCGCGTGAAACTCCGCCGGATACGAAATCTTGAACAGCACGTTTTCCATCACGTAGCTGCCGAACGGCTGCGGCAGACGATCAGGTTTTCCCTTGAACAGCACGTCTTGAAAGCCCCAGGTCTTGGCGGACAGCGCCGAGGGATATCCCATCTCGCCCTTGAGCGCGAACAGCGCATGGCGCACGGCGCGGCTGGTCGCATCGCCGGCGGCCCAGCTCTTGCGCGAGCCGGTATTCGGCGCGTGCCGGTAGGTGCGCAGCGCGCCGCCGTCGATCCAGGCGTTCGACACGGCATTGATGATCTGCTCGCGCGAGCCGCCGAGCATGGCGGTGACGACGGCGGTGGAGGCCACCCGCACCAGCAGCACGTGATCCAGCCCGACGCGATTGAAGCTGTTCTCCAGGGCAAGCACGCCTTGTATTTCGTGCGCCTTGATCATCGCCGGTGAGCACATCGCGCACCAGCGATGCGCTTGCCGGAGCGCGACAGATAATCGGCCACGGCGAGAATCGCCGCCGAGATTGTCGGAAGGGTGTCCCCATTCCGCCGCCAGCCAGGTGTCGTTGAAATCCAGCCAGCGAATCATGGCGCCGATGTTGAAGGCCGCGGTGATGGGATCGAGCTCATAAGCCGTGCCGGGAACGCGCGCGCCGTTGCGTGAGCGTCGCGCCCGGCACCACCGGCCCCATCAGCTTGGTGCAGGCGGGATACTTCAGCGCCTGAAAGCCGCAGGCCAGCGTATCCATCAGGCAGTAGGCGGCGGTCTCATAGGCCAGCGCGCTCTTGATCTCGAAGCTCAAGCGCATAGTCCGCGATTGCCGTGAGAACCTGATCCGGCGCCGGCCGCTCGGCGGATTTGATATCGTGCGGACATGAGGCGTCTGAAGGCTCAGGTCGCTCCGCGAGCGGCACGAAGGTTAGATTTTCGGGACCGGTGTAGTTGGCGCTCGGGCGGATGATCTTGCCGTCCTCGCGCTGCTCGATGACGTGCGCCGCCCAGCCCGAGGTGCGGCTGATGACGAACAGCGGCGTGAACATCGCGGTCGGCACGCCCATCAGGTGATAGGACACGGCGGAGAACCAATCCAGATTCGGAAACATTTTTTTGATGTCCTGCATGACCGATTCGATTCGCTCGGCGACCTCGAATCCGCGCATGTCGTCGGCCTCGCGCGCCAGGCTGCGCGACACCTCCTTGATGACCTGATTGCGCGGATCCGACATGGTGTACACCGGATGGCCGAAGCCGATGATGACTTCCTTGTTCGCCACGCGCCGGCGGATGTCCGCTTCGGCGGCATCCGGCGTCGCATAGCGGTTCTGAATCTCGAACGCGACTTCGTTGGCGCCGCCGTGCTTCGGACCGCGCAGCGCGCCGATGGCGCCGGTGATGCAGGAGTACAGATCCGAACCCGTGCCCGCGATGACTCGGGCGGTGAAGGTCGAGGCGTTGAATTCGTGCTCGGCGTACAGATTCAAGCGAGGTGTGCATGGCGCGCACCCACTGGCGCGCGGGCTTGCGGCCGTGCAGCAGGTGCAGGAAATGCGCGCCGATCGAATCGTCGTCGGTCTGCACGTCGATGCGCCGGCCGATCGCTGCGAGTAGTGATGCCAGTAGCACAGCATCGAGCCCAAACAAGCCAGCAGGCGATCGGCGATGCTCGCGCGCACCCGCGCTCTTGTGAGTCGCCGGCTTCGGGGACGCAGCAGCCGAGCGCCGAGACGCCGGTGCGCAGCACGTCCATCGGATGGCTGGCCGCGCGGCAGCTGTTCGAGCACGGTGGTCGACTGCCGCCGGCAGCACTCGCAGTGCCTTGCAGCTTGGTTTTATAGGCCGCAAGCTCGGCCCGGTTCGGCAGCTTCTCGTGCACCAGCAAGTACGCGATTTCTTCGAACTCGCATTGCGGTGGCGATGTCGAGAATGTCGTAGCCGCGATAGTGCAGGTCGTTGCCGGTTCTGCCGACCGTGCACAGCGCGGTGTTGCCGGCCGTCACGCCGGACAAGTGCGACGGATTTCTTCGGTTTGAATGCGCCCGCGGCTTGCGGCTTCGGAGTTGACTGGTCACTTTTCCTTTCCTTCCGCGAACAACTCGTCCAGTTTGGCTTCGTATGCGTAGTAGTCGAGATACTTGTACAGATCGGCGCGCGTCTGCATGGTGCCGAGCACGTTCTTTTGCGTGCCGTCGCGGCGGATCGCCTGGTAGGTGTTGAGCGCCGCCGCGTTCATCGCGCGATAAGCCGAGCAGCAGTGCAGCACGATGTCGACGCCCACCGTCGCCAGCTCATCGCGCGTGTACAAGCGGCGTCTGGCCGAATTCGGTGATGTTGGCCAGGATCGGCACCTTGACGGCGTCCTTGAAGCGCCGGTACATGCGCAAGTTCGGTCATGGCCTCGGGAAAAATCATGTCGGCGCCGGCCTCGACGCAGGCGATCGCGCGCTCGATGGCCTTGTCGATGCCCTCCACGGCCAACGCATCGGTGCGCGCCATGATGACGAATTGCCGGATCGGTGCGCGCATCGACGGCCGCCTTGATCCGGTCCACCATTTCCTGCTTGCGAGACGATTTCCTTGCCGGGCCGGTGGCCGCAACGCTTGGACTGCACCTGATCTTCGATGTGCAGCCCGGCCGGCGCCGAACTTGATGAACGACTTCACGGTGCGCGCGATGTTGAATGCCCCGCCCCACCCGGTATCGGCGTCCACCAGCAGCGGCAGCGGGCAGGCATCGGTGATGCGGCGGATGTCGATCAGCACATCGTCCATGGTGCTGATGCCCGAGATCCGGAACCCCCAGGGAATTGGCGGCGACTCCGCCGCCCGACAGATACAGCGCCTTGAATCCGCAGGCCGCCGCCATTCGCGCGGCATAGGCGTTGATGGCGCCGACGACCTGCAGGGGTCGCTCGGCGGCCACGGCGGCGCGCAGACGCGCGCCCGGCGGAAGCGTCGGTGCGGTCGTCATACGCGCCCCGCGACGGGAATCAGCGCGCCGGTGACCGCGCGCGCCTGCGTCGGACACCAAAAACGCGATGACCTCGGCGGCCTCGACCGGACGTCACCCAGCGCGTGAAATCGGCTTGCGGCATATCGAGGCGATTCTTCGGCGTATCGAGCGTGCTCGGCAAGATGGCATTGACGGTGATGCCGCGATCCTTCAGTTCATCGGCCAGTGCTTCGGTCAATTGCGCCACCCCCGCCTTCGATGCGGCGTAGGCGCCCATGCCGGCAGCCGCCTTGTGCGCGCCCATCGCGCCCACATTGACGATGCGCCCGCTCGCCGGCCTGCAGCAGATGAGGCAGCGCGGCCTGGCACGAAACCACGGCGGTTCTCAAGATTGAGCTTGTACATCGCGTCCCAACTGTCGAGTGTGCCGCCGTCAATTTTTTCCCAGCGAAATCCGCCGGCGACATTGATCAGGCCGTCGAGGCGGCCGGCGTCTTGGGCGATCTGTTCCATTGCCGAACGCGCCGCGGCCTCGTGAGTCAAATCGATCGCCGCCATAGTGCAGCGCGCCCGCCGGCTGCGCGCGCGGGGCCGCGCGCGCATGCTAATCGAGCAGCGCGAGCCTCGCGCCGTAGCCGCTCAAGGTCGCGGCCACGGCCTGACCCAATGCGCCGTCGCTTCCGGTGACCACCAAAACTTTTCCCGATAAGTTCATGGCGCAATTATCCTCGATACTCAGGCCAGTGACCAAATCCTCCGTCCGAATCGCAAATTCCTCAGCGCCTGCAACGTGCGGCGAAATTCGCCCGGGCGAGGCGCCGGTCCATTTGCGAAACGCGCGATGAAATGCGCTGCGCTCGGAGAAGCCCAATTCCAAGGCAATGTCCATGACGCTGCGGCTCGAGTGGCTCAGGTAACTGATGGCCAGATCGCGGCGCAGCTGATCCTTGATCGATTGATAGGACGCGCCCTCCTCGTGCAGCCGGCGGCGCATCGTCGCGGGCGTCATGTTCATTTCATCGCGCCAGTTCCTCGAAATCCGGCACCTCGCCCGGCAGGAACTGGCGCAGCCGCCGCCGAACCCTGGCGGTGAGGCTGCTGCCATTCTTGTATTTCAACAAGATGCTCTCCGGCGCGGTGCGCAGGAACTCCTTGACCGAGCGTTCGTTCTGCACCACCGGCAGATCGAGGTAGCTCGCCTCGAAGGCAAGCAGGGTGTTCGGCCGGTTGAAACGCAAATCCGCGCAATACATCAGCCGGTACTCGGCGCTGTGGGCAGGTTCCGCATAGCTGAATTCGGTGCGCAGGATGGGGATGCGCCGGCCCACCAGCCAGCATGACACGCCATAGAGCAGCATCAACAACAGCTCGTGGGCAAACACTCCGCCGCTCGCGCCCGCAGCTCGCTCGTGCAGGACTATTCTCGCCTCCTTCGCCGTCCCGCTCGAGGGCTGCCGGAGATATCGTCCAGGATCAGCGCATAGAAACGCAGGCTGCGATCCAACGCCTGCCCCAAGGTCTTGCAGCCCAAGACCGAGTGGCACAGCATGGCAAAGCTCCCGCACTTTCATGCGGCGGGAATCTTGGCCGAAGAATTCATCGTCGAGGGCGAGCGCAATGGCGCGCCACAGCGCGCCGTAGTGCTTCGCCGAAACCCGCGCCTGGGGCACTTGCAGCAGGCTCGGAGGACAGTCCGACGTTCGCCAGCAGTTCGTCCGCGTTCAAGTCGCGGCCGCGCACGCTTTGCAGCGCGGCGGCGACGAAGCAGATGGCGATGGTCCCCGGTTCCGCGGGACTCCCGGAATCGGTGCTGCAATTCGGGCCGGTCATATTGAAAATCGTTACCTTGCGATATTCGCGTCGAGCGCTGGACAGGATCTAGCGCCGCCTTAGTCTAGGCTCGATACTAGGCGAGCACAGGATCGCCACCTAGCACCGGGCCGCAGGCTTGAATGCGCGCCGGACTAACTACGACGAGGCAACGATCGATGACACAGCAAACCCTGCGGCGCTAGAACATCCTGTGCCCACCGTCAAAATGCTGCTCGACGGCAAATTCATCGAATCGCGGACCAGCGAATGGCACGACGTCGTCAACCCGGCGACGCAGGAAGTGCTGGCGCAAGTTCCTTTCGCCACCGACGAGGAAATCAACGCCGCGGTGGCGTCGGCGCAAGCAGGCCTTCAAGACCTGGAAGAACACGCCGCTCGCCGCTCGCGCGCGAATCATGCTCAAGCTGCAGGCGCTGGTGCGCGAGCACATGAGCCGCATCGCGCACACCTTGAGCGCCGAACAGGGCAAGACCCTGGCCGACGCGGAAGGCGATGTGTTCCGCGGGCTCGAGGTGGTCGAGCACGCCTGTTCGATCGGCAGCCTGCAGCTGGGCGAATTTGCCGAGAATGTCGCCGGCGGCGTCGACACCTACACCCTGCGCCAGCCCATCGGCGTGTGCGCCGGCATCACGCCGTTCAATTTTCCCGCCATGATCCCGCTGTGGATGTTTCCCGATGGCCATCGTGTGCGGCAACACCTTCGTGCTCAAACCTTCCGAGCAGGATCCGCTGACGCCCATGCTGCTGGCGGAGCTCGCGCTGCAGGCCGGCGTGCCGCCGGGGGTATTGAATATCGTTCATGGCGGCAAGCGCGCGGTCGACGCGCTTTGCACGCACCCGAACATCGCCGCCGTCTCCTTCGTGGGTTCAACGGCCGTGGGCACGCATGTCTACAGCCTGGCATCGCGAGCACGGCAAGCGCGTGCAATGCATGATGGGCGCCAAGAACCACGCCGTGGTGATGCCGGACGCCAACAAGGAACAGTCGCTCAATGCGCTGGTCGGAGCCACTTTCGGCGCCGCCGGACAGCGCTGCATGGCCACCTCGGTCACGGTGCTGGTGGGCGAAGCGCAGAAGTGGATACCGGATATCGTCGCCAAGGCGAAGACGCTGAAGGTCAACGCCGGCGTGGAGAAAGGCACGGACTTGGGGCCGGTGGTCTCGAAGAACGCCAAGCAGCGCATCCTCGGGCTGGTGGAAGACGGCATCAAGGAAGGCGCCAAGCTCGAGTTGGACGGCCGCACCGTCAAGGTGCCGGGCTACGAACAGGGCAACTTCATCGGCCCGACGATTTTCTCCGGCGGTGACGCCGGCGATGAAAATCTACACCACGGAGATTTTCGGGCCCGTGATGGTGATCGTCGGCGTGAATACCTTGGACGAGGCGATCGCGCTCATCAACAACAACCCATTCGGCAACGGCACCGGCATCTTTCACGCAAAGCGGCGCCGTCGCGCGCAAATTTCAAAACGAGATCGACGTGGGTCAAGTGGGCATCAACGTGCCGATTCCCGTGCCGGTGCCGTTTTTCAGCTTTACCGGATCGCGCGGCTCGAAGCTCGGCGATCTGGGGCCCTACGGCAAACAGGTGGTGCAGTTCTACACGCAGACCAAGACCGTTACCACGCGCTGGTTCGACGACGGCGGCAGCGTCCGCCGGCGTCAACACCACCATCAGCCTGAATTGAAAACATCGCGGCGGAGACTGTCATGATTGAATGCGCAATCGAAGGGACTGTGGCCGTGCTCACGTTGCATAACCCTCCGGCAAATACCTTTACCGCCGCCGGACTGCTGCAGCTCACCACGCTCGTCGGCGAATTGAATCGCAACATGAATGTGTACGCGATCGTCATCACCGGTCAGGGCGAGAAATTCTTCAGCGCGGGCGCCGATCTGAAAACCTTTGCCGACGGCGACAAGGTTCAGGCACGGCTCATGGCGCAGCGCTTTGGGTTAGCGTTCGAGACGCTGCAGGAGGCTCGGCCGGCGGTGATCGCCGCCATCAATGGTTACGCCATGGGAGGCGGTCTCGAGTGCGCGCTGGCCTGTGATATGCGAATTGCCGAAGAACACGCGCAGATGGCGCTGCCGGAACCGTCGGTCGGACTGCTGCCGTGCGGCTGCGGCACTCAAACCCTGCCGTGGCTGGTCGGCGAGGGCTGGGCGAAACGCATGATTCTCACCAACGAAAGGATCAACGCCGAAACCGCGCTGCGAATCGGCCTGGTCGAACAGGTTGTCGCCCGCGGCGCGGCGCGCAACATTGCTCTGGAGCTTGCGCATAGAGCATCGAGTTTGAGCCCGCGCGCCGTAGCCTATGCGAAGGGCCTGGTGCATCTTGCGCGCCAAGGCACGCCGCGTGCCGCGGCTCTGAGCCTGGAGCGCGAACGGTTCGTCGATTTGTTCGACGGCGAAGATCAGCGCGAAGGCGTCAACGCTTTTTTCGAGAAGCGAAAACCCCAGTGGAAGAACGCTTGAATCAAGGATTCGAGGTCCGCAGCGCCAACGCCCGCAATATTTCACGCCGCCGCGCCTCGCTCGCTGCCGACCATTCTGAGATTTCATCAATGGTCCGGCGGCAACCGATGCACAATCCCCGCGCATCCAGCCGGCAGACGTCGATACAGGGAGATTTTGCGGCGCTGCTGCCGAGTTCGCCGTCGCTGGCGTGAGCGCCGCTCATTGCTGCGTCGACCATTGCCGCAATGACCCGGTGGATGGCATCGAGACCATCGGTCAGCGCCGCCGGGCCCGGCTGCAGGATGAGAGGCGATTTGATTTCGTGCAGTTCGCCGTCGCGCACCGCCGGCACCGCCTCCCAGCCGGCTGCGGGCCGCCACTTGATTCGGGCGGAAGCGCTTGCCGCACCAGGAGCCCAAAATGATGTCCGGGGCACGGCGCACGACCTCGCCGGCATCGCCCAGGATGCGATCCTTGGCCAAGGCGCAGAGCGCGCGCTCCGGGAACACATCATCGCCGCCGGCGATGCCGATCAGTTCGCTGACCCAGCGAATGCCGGTGATCAGCGGCTCGTCCCATTCCTCGAAGTAGACGCGCGGCCGCCGCGGCAACAGTGCGGCCGCCTGCCGCACGCGCTCGATATGCGCTTCGAGCTTCGAGGCGTAGCGCTCGGCTCGGCTCGGCGGCGCCCACCAGCGCGCCGAGCCGGCGCACATAGCCCAAGATTCCGTCGACCGAGCGATGATTGCTGATCCAGACCTCGATCCCGCTCTTGATCAGCGCCTGCGCGATATCGGCCTGGATATCGGAGAAGCCGACCACGAAATCCGGCTGCAACTCGAGAATGCGGTCGACCTTGGCGCTGGTGAATGCCGAGACGCGGGGTTTTTCGCGGCGCGCGCGCGCCGGACGCACGGTAAAGCCGGATATGCCGACGATCCGCTCCTCCATGCCCAAGCGCGTAAAGAACTTCGGTGGGCTCTTCGGTCAGGCAAATGATGCGGCTGCGGATATCGGCTGTCCATGTCGCTGCCTAAAGCACACCCTCGGCCAGCGCGCCGGCCGCGCCGTGCACGATGCTGTGCGCCAGTCCCGGCGCCTGCGACAGCACGTATCCGCATAGAACCGCGCGGTCGAAATCTTCGCCTCATAGAAGGCGGCGTCGCCGCCGCTCGACGATCGGCCAGGCGCCGCTGCGCGATCGACGCCGAACGCAGCAGCTGCCAGCCGCCCGCCACGATGCCGAACAATTTGAGCATGGGCACGGCGCCCACCGACACGCCGCGGATATCCGTGGCGTAGTTCTCCACCACGTAGCGGATCGCGCGTTCCAGCGCATCGACGGCTCGCGGAAAACGCCGGCAGCAGGCCGCGCCAGTTTCGGTCCGCGCCGCAAGCGTCGCCGCCAGCGCCCGCATTTCCGCGATGACGGCCTGCGCCGCTCTGGCCGCCGTCGCGCGCCAGCTTGCGGCCGATCAGATCGTTGGCCTGAATGCCGGTGGTGCCCTCGTAGATCGGCGTGATGCGCGCATCGCGCAGATACTGCGCGGCGCCGGTTTCCTCGACGAATCCGACGCCGCCATGCACCTGGATGCCCAACGAGGCAATGTCGACCGAATTCTCGGTGCACCAGCCCTTGATCACGGGAATCATCAGATCGGCGAAGGCCTGATGGCGCTCGCGCTCCTCGGCGTCGCGGGTGCAGGCGCGCCGCGTCCAACGAGACCGCGACCACGCCGGCGAGCGCGCGCATGGCCTCGGTCTGCGACTTCATGAGCAGCAGCATGCGGCGCACGTCGGGATGGCGGACGATGGGCACGCGAGCGCCCGCCGCGTATACCGGCCTCGGTGCCTTGGATCCGCTCGCGCGCATAGGCCAGCGCGGTCTGGTAGGCGCGCTCCGAAAGACCTACGCCTTCGATGCCCACCGAATAGCGGGCGGCGTTCATCATGATGAACATGTATTCCAGGCCGCGATTCTCCTCGCCGACGAGTTCCGCCGACGGCGCCGCCGTTCTCGCCGAAGGCCAGCACGCAGGTCGGGCTGCGCATGGATGCCGAGCTTGTGTTCGATCGACACGCAGTGAACATCGTTGCGCGCTCCCAGCGAGCCGTCGGCGTTGACCAGAAACTTCGGCACCAGGAACAACGAAATGCCCTTGACGCCGTCCGGCGGCTCCGGCGACGCGCGCCAGCACCATGTGGATGATGTTGCCCGTCAGATCGTGCTCGCCGTAGGTGATGAAGATCTTCTGGCCCGTGAGCAGGTAGCGGCCATCGCCGCGTGGGCACGGCCCGCGTGCGCACGGCCGACAGATCGGAGCCGGCCTGCGGCTCCGTGAGATTCATGGTGCCGGTCCATTCGCCGCTGACCATCTTCGGCAGGTACGTGTCTCTGTTGCGCCTCCGAGCCGCGCAGCTCGATCGCATCGATCGCGCCGCGCGTCAGCATCGGGCACAGCGCAAAAGCCACATTGGCGCCGTTCCACATCTCCTCGACCAGCGCCGACAGGACGCGCGGCAGATTCTGGCCGCCGAATTCCGCCGGACAGGACAGCGCGTTCCAGCCGTCGGCGACGAAACGCGCGTAGGCTTGCTTCCAGCCGGCGGCGGTCAGCACCCGGCCTTCCTGCCAGCGCGCGCCTTCCAGATCGCCGCTGCGATTCAGCGGCGAAAGCACCGCGCTCGCGAATTTGGCGGCTTCATCCAGCACCGCTTCGGCCAGCGTCCAACGTGATCTCGCCGAAGCCCGGCAGCTGCGCCAGCAGTTCAAGATCCACCAGCTCGCGCAGCACGAACTTCATGTCGGCCAACGGCGCCTGATATTCGTGCATGATCGACAACCTACATGTTGCGGCGGTAGCGGCCGCCGACATCGTACAGGGTGTGCGTGATCTGGCCGAGCGAGCAGCCGCGCACGGCGTCCATCAGCACTTCGAAAGTATTGCCGTTCTCGATCACCGTGCGCCGCAGGCGCTCGAGCAGCTGCGCCGCCTGCTGCGGCATTGCGCTGCTGAAATTGCTTGAGACGTTTGAGCTGCGACTGCTTCTCCGCATCGGTGGAGCGCGCCAGCTCGATCGCCTGCGGTGCGGCTTCGCTGTGCGGATTGCGGA
Organism: uncultured Gammaproteobacteria bacterium; assembly: GCA_963787695.1. Lineage (GTDB taxonomy): Bacteria > Pseudomonadota > Gammaproteobacteria > Steroidobacterales > Steroidobacteraceae > Bog-1198. Next base: position 364,362 of record CAWBDX010000001.1, on the reverse strand, counting down.
AGGTGTTGACGCCGATGATGGGATACGATCCGTCGTGCTTCTGCCGCTCGTAGAACAGCGACTCTTCCTGAATTTTGCCGCGCTGATAGCCGGTTTCCATCGCGCCGAGCACGCCGCCGCGGTCGGCGATGGCATCGAATTCCTTGAGCACCGCCTCTTCGACCAGGTCGGTCAGCTCATCGATGATGAAGCTGCCCTGGTTGGGATTCTCGTTCTTGGCCAGGCCCCATTCGCGATTGATGATCAGCTGGATCGCCATGGCGCGGCGCACGCTCTCCTCGGTGGGCGTGGTGACCGCCTCGTCATAGGCATTGGTGTGCAGACTGTTGCAATTGTCGTAGATGGCGCACAGCGCCTGCAGCGTGGTGCGAATGTCGTTGAACGCCATCTCCTGCGCGTGCAACGAGCGGCCGGAAGTCTGCACGTGGTACTTGAGCTTCTGACTGCGCTCGTTCGCGCCGTATTTGTTCTTCATCGCCACCGCCCAGATGCGGCGCGCGACGCGGCCGATCACCGAGTATTCCGGATCCATGCCGTTGGAGAAGAAAAACGACAGATTCGGCGCGAAATCGTCGATGTGCATGCCGCGCGCGAGGTACGACTCGACGTAGGTGAAGCCGTTGGCCAGCGTGAACGCCAGCTGCGAGATCGGATTCGCGCCGGCCTCGGCGATGTGATAGCCGGAGATCGACACCGAATAGAAATTCTGCACCTGGTGGTGCACGAAATATTCCTGCATGTCGCCCATCATCTTGAGCGCGAACTCGGTCGAGAAGATGCAGGTGTTCTGGCCCTGGTCTTCCTTCAATATGTCCGCCTGCACCGTGCCGCGCACCGTCGACAAGGTCCAGGCCTTGATCTTCTGGTGCTCGTCCGCGGTCGGATCGCGGCCGTTCTCGCGCTGGAACTTCTCCACCTGCTGATCGATGGCGGTGTTCATGAACATGGCCAGAATCATCGGCGCCGGACCGTTGATGGTCATCGACACCGAGGTCGTCGGCGCGCACAGGTCGAAGCCCGAATACAGCACCTTCATGTCGTCGAGCGTGGCGATCGATACGCCGGAATTGCCGACCTTGCCGTAGATGTCCGGGCGCAGATCCGGATCCCAGCCGTACAGCGTCACCGAATCGAAGGCGGTGGACAGGCGGTGCGCCGGCATGCCTTCGGAGACGCGCTTGAAGCGCTGATTGGTGCGGAACGCATCGCCCTCGCCGGCGAACATGCGCGTCGGGTCCTCGCCCTCGCGCTTGAAGGCGAACACGCCGGCGGTGTAGGGATAGGAGCCCGGCACGTTTTCCTTCAGCAGGAAGCGCAGGATCTCGCCATCATCCTCGAAGCGCGGCAGCGACACCTTGCGGATCTTGGTGCCCGACAGCGACTCGTGAGTGAGCTTGGTGCGAATCTCCTTGTCGCGAATTTTCACCACGTACTCGGGCTGCGCGTACAGCTCCTGGGTCTTCGGCCACTGCTCCAGCAGCTTGCGCGACGCCGGAGTCGAGTTCGGCGTTCTTGGCCGCGATCAGCTCGTCGAAGCCCGCCGCATTCGCGGCCTGACGGCCGCGAACAAAGCCTTCGAAGTGCGCAGCGACTGGCGCTCGCGCGCGATTCGCGCCTGACGTGCGACCGACTCGATGGAACTCGCGCAACGTCTGCGGAAATCTCCGCCAGATAGCGCACGCGCTCCGGCGGCACGATGGCGCGGCCGCGCGAGGAAGCCTTCACTGCAACCTGCGGCAGCTTGCCCGTGCCTGAGCTTCAGGCCCTTGCTCCTGCAGGCGCGGCAGAATGGCCTGGTAGAGCGCGGTGACGCCGTCGTCGTTGAAGCGCGAGGCCATGGTGCCGAACACCGGCATCGCTCTCGCGGGCTTGGGTGAACCATTCATGGTTGCGCTGGTATTGCTTGCGCACGTCGCGCAGCGCATCCTCGGCGCCCTTGCGGTCGAACTTGTTGATGGCGACGAAGTCGGCGAAATCGAGCATGTCGATTTTTTCCAGCTGCGATGCCGCGCCGAATTCCGGCGTCATGACATACAGCGAGGTATCGACCAGCGGCACGATGGCGGATTCGCCCTGGCCGATGCCGGAGGTCTCCACCACGATCAGATCGAAGCCGCTGATCTTGCACGCACGCCAGCACTTCCGGCAGCGCGGCGGAGATTTCCGTGCCGGTATCGCGCGTCGCCAGCGAGCGCATGAAGATCTTGTCGGACTCGATCGCATTCATGCGAATGCGATCGCCGAGCAGCGCGCCGCCGGTGCGCTTGCGCGACGGGTCGATCGAGATGACGGCCACGCGCAGCCGATCGTCCTGATCGAGGCGCAGGCGCAGAATCAGTTCATCGGTCAGCGAGGACTTGCCCGCGCCGCCGGTGCCGGTGATGCCGAGGACGGGGGTTTTGATGCCGGCGGCCGCCTGCAGCAGCCGCCTGGCGCACGCGCATCGGATAGGTCCGATTTTCCACCGCGGTGATCACGCGCGCCAGCTGCCGGCGGTTGCCCGAGCGCAGCGCCTCCAGGGCATCTGCTTCCGCCGGCGCCAGCGCGGACAGATCGTAGTCGCTGGAGCGCATGACATCATCGATCATGCCCTGCAGGCCCAGCTTGGCGCCGTCTTCGGGCGAATACAGGCGCGTGACGCCGTAGGCCATCAGTTCGCGGATCTCGGCCGGCACGATGACGCCGCCGCCGCCGCCGAACACCTTGATGTTCTCGCCGCCGTTCTCGCGCAGCAGATCCATCATGTATTTGAAGAACTCGACATGGCCGCCCTGGTAGGAGGTGATCGCCACGCCCTGCACGTCCTCCTGCAGGGCGGCATTGACGATTTCCTGCACCGAGCGGTTGTGGCCCAGGTGGATGACCTCGGCCCCCGAGGCCTGCAGCACGCGGCGCATGATGTTGACGGAGGCATCGTGGCCGTCGAACAGCGAGGTCGCCGTCACGAAGCGAACCTTGTTCGTCGGCTGATAGGGCGTCGGCTTGGCGGCGATGGATACGGCGCTCATAGGATGGCCTCGCAGCTTTTGGGTGAGCCAGAGCTTCAGCAGGCTCATTTTAAAGAACCCGCCTGCGAAACAAATGCCCAAATCCACCGTCGGCAGTGAGCGAATTTGCAACACTTCAGGCTGCCTATGCAGGCTTAGATCGCGCGCGCCGCCAATTCGGGGTGCGCTTCTCGATGAAAGCCGCCACCCCTTCCTGCGCGACGTCATCGATCATATTGCAGGCCATCGCCTGGCCGGCAATCCGGTAGGCGGCGCCAGACGCCGACTCGCAGCTGGCGATAGAACAAGGCCTTGCCGGCCGCGATCACCGACCGGCGGCTTGGCGGCGATCGCATGCCGCCAGCTTCGATCGATCTCCTCGATCGAGACGCTCGGCCGGCACGCAACGATTGACGAGCCCGCGCTGCAGCGGCGGTCGGCGCATCGATGAACTCGCCCGTCACCAGCATTTCGAATGCCGCCTTGCGCCCGACGTTGCGCGACAGCGCGACCGACGGCGTGGCGCAGAACAGGCCGACGTTGACGCCCGGAAACCGCAAAGCGCGCATCATCGGCCGCGACCGCGAGATCGCACGTCGCCACCAGCTGGCAGCCTGCCGCGGTCGCGATGCCCGTGCACGCGCGCGATCACCGGCTGCGGCAGCGATCTGGATCCGCATCATCAAGCGGCTGCAATCGTCGAACAGCCGCTGGTAATACTCCAAGCTGGGTTGGCCTTCATCTGCTTCAGATCGTGGCCGGCGCAAAATGCCTTGCCGGCACCGCCCAGCACCACGACGCGCACCGCGGCATCCGCGGCGAGCGCATCGAGCGCGGCGCTACAGCGCCGCCAACATTTCCTCCGACAGCGCGTTGTACTGCGCCGGACGATTGAGCGTCAGCCACGCCACGCTGCCCTTGCGCTGAACCGTAACCCACGGCGTTGGATCAACCGCATCGGTCGGTGTGTTCATCGGGAAACTCCTTGCGCATAGCAGTACTCCTGGAAAGCGTCGCAAGCAAGCAAAATAGCGTCGCCTTCAACCCTGGTTGCTACGGTATCAAATTTGGCGAGTCGTCTGATCGTCCGATGTTGTTTACACTGCGGGACGCATTTTTGTTGGGAGACCCAAGAACCATGAAGACTCATGCCCGCGTCGTTGTAATCGGCGGCGGCGTGGTCGGCGTCAGTACGCTGTACCATCTGGCCTTGAAGGGCTGGAGCGACATTGTGTTGCTCGAGCGCGCCGAACTCACCGCTGGATCCACCTGGCATGCGGCCGGCTTGCTGCCCCTGTTCAACATGAGCTACACGGTTGGACAACTTCACAAGTACTCGGTGGATCTTTACAAGCGCTTGCCGGCTGAAACCGGTCAGGACGTGAGCTTTCACGTCACGGGGAATCTGCGCCTGGCGACCTGCAGCGAGCGCATGGATGAATACCAAAAATATTGCGGAACGGCGAACACCATCGGTGTGCCGTTCAAGGTGATCACCCCGAAAGAGGTGCGCGAGCTGTGGCCGCTGATCGAACTCGGCGACGGCGTCGCCAGCGCGAAAATCGTTGGCGCTCTCTACCACCCGGACGACGGCCATATCGCACCGGCGGACTTGACCATGGCGCTGCGCAAGGGCGCGCGGGCGCGCGGCGCGGAGATCAATGAACAAACCGAGATCACGGCGGTGAAGCGCACGCCTGCCGGTGAATGGCATCTGACAACCAACAAGGGCGAGATCATCGCCGAGCACGTGGTGTGCGCCACCGGAAATTACGCCAGACAAACCGGACGCATGTTCGGTCTCAACGTGCCCTCGATTCCGGTCGAACACCAGTACATCGTGTATGACCAATCGCCCGAGCTCAAGGCCTATCGTCAAGCCGGCGGCCGCGAGCTCGCGGTATTGCGCGAGTCCGATCAGTCTTATTATCTGCGCGAGGAGCGCATGGGCTGGATCCTAGGTCCCTACGAGGCGGGCGCGCCGGCTAGATTCGCGGACGGCGTTCCGGACTGGTTCGGAAAAAATCTGTTCGAAGGCGATTTGGATCGCTTGCTGCCGCACGTCGAGGCAGCGCAGCGCCGCGTGCCGTCGCTCGCGAACTGCGGCATCAAGGACATCGTCAACGGCCCGATAGCCTATACGCCCGACGGCAGCCCGCTGATTGGACCGGCGTGGGGCGTGCGCAATCTGTGGTTGAACGAAGGCCATAGTTTTGGCATCACGGCCGCGGGCGGCTCGGGATGGCAGCTTGCCGAATGGCTGGTCGAGGGCGAACCCGGCATCGACATGCTGGCGGTGGATCCGCGCCGCTACGGTCCCTACACTGCTAAGCGCTATGTGGTGCAGAAGAACGAAGAAACCTATCGCAACGTATTCGTCATCCATTTTCCGGATGAGGAGCGCCCCGACGCCCGTCCCGCAAAGACCAGTCCGGTTTACGACAAATTGGCGCGCATGGGCGCCGTGTTCGGACAGCGCTATGGCTGGGAGCGCGCCAATTGGTTCGCGCCGCCGGGCGTTGCGCCGGTCGACCGATGGAGTTTCCGCCGCTCCAATTACTTCGAGCACGTAGGCAATGAGGCGCTCAACTTGCGCCGGCACGTCGGGGTCATTGATCTCACCCCGTTCACCAAGCACGAGGTGGGGGGTCCGGGCGCGGAAGCCTGGCTTGATGGGCTGGTAGCCAACAAGGTGCCGACCAAAATCGGCCGCATAGCGTTATGCCACGCATTGACCCGGCGCGGCGGCATTCGCACCGAGTTCACCATCACTAAGATCGCCGAGCAGCACTACTATGTGGTGAGCGCCGGCGCCGCCGAGCGCTATGACAGCGACTATCTGCTGAAACAGCTGCCGCAGGACGGCAGCGTGACCCTGCGCAACATCACGATGAGCCGCGGCTGCTTCGTGGTGGCCGGACCGCGCTCGCGCGAAGTGCTGGCACGGCTCACCGACGCGCCTCTGGACAATGCGTCGTTCCCATGGCTCACCGGGCAGGTGACGGAAGTCGGACTTGCCACCGATGTGTACTTGCTGCGCGTGAACTTCGTCGGCGCATTGGGGTGGGAGCTGCATTTCCCGATTGAATATGCGCACCATCTGTTCGATGCACTATTCGCCGTGGGCAAGGATTTCAACATCGCCATGACGGGCATGCGCGCGATGGAGTCGCTGCGGCTGGAGAAATCCTACCGCATGTGGGGCAGCGACTTGACGCCGGACTACACGCCCTATGAGGCGGGACTCGACCGCTTCGTGCGCCTCAACAAAGGGCCGTTTGTCGGCAAGGACGCGCTCGAACGGCAGCTCGCCAACGGCGTGCCGCATCGATTCATCACCTTCGAAGTGCACGGCGTCAAGGATGCCGATCCGCTCGGCAACGAGCCGCTGTTCGATCTTGACGGCAACCTCGTTGGCCGCGCCACGGCCGGCTACTACGGGCACACGCTGCGAAAAAGTCTGGGCCTGGGCTATATCAAGCCGCAATGCGCTGCGGTCGGCACCGACATCGGCATCGAGATTTTAGGCGAGCGCAAGCGCGCCACGGTGCTGGTGGATTCGCCGTATGATCCGGACAATAAGGACCTCAAGGCCTAAGTGAGTACGCGCGCGAAATGAGCAAGCAAGCGTTTTCCGGGCTGTCGCTCATTTGGCGCGGCCTCAATCGCCATCGCGGCTGGCAGAATCAATGGCGCAAAGCCGCTCCCAAACCCCGCTACGACGCCATCATCGTCGGCGGCGGCGGACATGGCCTGGGTGCCGCCTATTATCTCGCGCAACAACACGGCCTGACCAACATCGCGGTGCTGGAGAAAGGTTGGATCGGCGGCGGCAATACCGGACGCAACACCACCATCATCCGCTCGAATTATCTCTTCAATGAAAGCGCCGCGCTCTATGATCATTCGTTGAAGATGTGGGAGAACCTCTCGCAGGTTCTGAACTACAACGTCATGTTCTCGGCCCGAGGCGTCATGATGCTCGCGCACACGGTCCACGACGTCCAAGTGTCCAAGCGTCATATCCACGCGAATCGTTGCAACGGCGTGGACAACGAATGGCTGAGCCCAAGCCAAGCCAAGGAATTTTGTCCGCTGCTCAACATCCAGGACAACATCCGTTATCCCGTCCTGGGAGCGGCCCTGCAGCGCCGCGGCGGCACCGCCAGACACGATGCCGTGGCCTGGGGCTATGCGCGGGCCGCTGACGCACTGGGCGTCGACATCATCGAGAACTGCGAAGTTACCGGGATTCGCTGCGACGCGCGCGGCGTCGCGGCGCTCGAAACCACCCGCGGCGTGATTGAATCGCGCAAAGTCGGCGTATCGGCAGCCGGCCACAGCAGCGTGGTCTTGAGAATGGCCGGGGTGAAGCTGCCGCTGGAAAGCTTTCCCCTGCAGGCGCTGGTATCCGAACCCATCAAGCCGGTGTTTCCGTGCGTGGTGATGTCCAACACGATTCACGCGTACATCAGCCAATCGGACAAAGGAGAACTGGTGATCGGGGCCGGCACCGACGCCTACACCTCGTACACCCAGCGCGGCGCATTGCACATCAACATGCACACTCTGGATGCGGTTTGCGAATTATTTCCCACCTTCCGCCGCCTGCGCATGCTGCGCAATTGGGGCGGCATCGTCGACGTGACTCCCGACCGCTCGCCGATCATCGCCAAAACCCCGGTGCCCGGTCTGTACGTGAATTGCGGCTGGGGAACCGGCGGCTTCAAGGCCACCCCCGGTTCGGCGCACCTATTCGCGTGGACCATTGCCCGCGATGAGCCGCATCCGATCAATGCGCCGTTTACCATCGAGCGTTTTCGCGATGGCAACCTGATTGATGAGGCTGCGGCAGCTGCCGTGGCTCACTGACGTCGCCGTGCTGCTCATCCCCTGCCCCTTTTGCGGCGACCGCCCGGAAATTGAGTTCACTCATGGCGGCCAGGCTCACTTGGTAAGGCCCGCGCAGCCCGCCGATCTCGACGATCAGGCGTGGGCGGAATTCTTGTACATGCGCAGCAATACCAAGGGTATTCATGCCGAGCGCTGGCGGCATGCGCGCGGCTGCGGACAATTCTTCAACGCGCTGCGCGATACCACGACCGATCATTTTCTCGCCGTCTACAAGACCGGCACGCCGCGGCCCGCGACATGAACGAGTTTCGCATCGCCCGCGGTGGGCGTATAGACCGCGCGCAGCCGCTGAATTTCAAATTCGACGGCGAAAACTACCAAGGATTCGCCGGCGATACGCTGGCTTCGGCGCTGCTCGCCAACGGCGTGCACTTGGTGGGACGATCATTCAAGTATCACCGCCCCCGCGGCATACTTTCCGCCGGAGCCGAGGAGCCCAACGCGCTGGTGACGGTGATCAGGGATGCTGCCCGCTCGACGCCCAACCTGCGCGCCACGCAGGTGGAGCTGTACCAAGGATTGATCGCGGAAAGTCAGAATCGTTGGCCGAGTCTCAAGCTCGACTTCGGGCGCATCAACGATGCGCTGTCGGCATTTTTCCCCGCGGGCTTTTACTACAAGACCTTCATGTGGCCGAAGAAGGCCTGGAAGGCGATCTACGAGCCGGTGATTCGCCGCGCCGCGGGCTTGGGCCGCGCCCCCACGCAGCCGGATCCTGATCGATACACGCACCGCTATGCACACTGCGAGGTACTCATTGTCGGTTCCGGTCCCGCGGGGCTTGCGGCGGCTCTCAAGGCAGCCGAACTCGGCGCCCGCGTCATATTGTGCGAACAATCGAGCGAGTTCGGCGGCAGCTTGCTCACCGACATGGCGACGGTCGACGGTCAGCCGCCGGCCGCTTGGGTACAGCAGGCCGTCGCAACTCTCGCACAAAATCCGCGGGTGACCTTGCTCGCGCGCACCACGGCCTTTGGTTATTTTCCGCACAATCTCATCGGCCTCAACCAACGCCTCACCGATCACCTGGCGAATCCGCCGCATTGGTGCGCGCGCGAGCGCCTCTGGCAGGTGCGCGCACGCTCCGTGGTGCTCGCCACCGGCGCCATCGAGCGGCCGTTGATATTTCCGGGCAATGATCGGCCGGGCATCATGCTGAGCGGTGCCGCCCAGACTTATCTTCACCGCTATGGCGTGCGCGTCGGTTCGCGCGCCGTCATCGTCACCTGCGGCGATCCCGCCTATCAAACGGCACTGGACTTGCGCGCGGCCGGCGTCGTCATCGCTGCCATCGCGGATCTGCGCGCCCCGGTAAATGGCCCCCTGCCCGAGGCGGCGCGCCGCCTCGGTATAAGCGTGCTGCCGGGCTCGACCGTGATCGGGACAGATGGCGACCTTCGCATCGCCGGCATCACCTTAGGGTCGGTGCAAGACAGGCGTGTGCAAACCACACAGCGCATTGCCTGTGATGCGGTTTTGATGTCCGGCGGCGACACGCCCAGCGTGCATTTATTTTCGCAATCCCGCGGCAAGCTCGAGTGGCGCGAGGACTTGTCGGCATTTATCCCGGGGCTGTGCGCGGAGCGTACGCAATCGGCAGGCGCATGCCGCGGCATCTATGAGCTCGAAGCGGTGTTGGCGGACGGTGCGGCCGCCGGTGCGGCGGCGGCCAATTCGCCATCGCCCGCCGCGCACGCCGCAAACAGCGCCAGCCCCACGGTCCCAAGCGCCGTAGCAAGTTACCTCGGGCCTTTGCCGCATGCCAGCGTCGCCGGCGGCGAAAAATCCTTTGTCGATTGGCAGCACGATGTCACCACCAGGGATCTGGCGCTCGCGACCCGCGAGGGTTTCCAGTCCATTGAACACGTCAAGCGCTACACCACCACCGGCATGGCCACCGATCAGGGCAAGACCTCGAACTTGAACGCCATGGCAATCGTCGCCCAGCATCTCGGCGTGACCATTCCGCAAGTGGGATTGACCACGTTTCGCATGCCGTATACGCCAATCAGCTTCGGCAGCTTTGCCGGCACCTCGCGCGGCGCTTTGTTCGATCCGGTGCGAACCACACCGATGCATGCGTGGGCCGAGGCCAAGGGTGCCGTGTTCGAGAATGTGGGTATGTGGAAGCGCGCGCGCTATTTTCCGCACGACGGCGAACAGATGCATGCTGCGGTCGCGCGCGAATGCGTGGCCGTGCGCGGCAGCTGCGGCATCTTCGATGCAACGACCTTGGGCAAAATCGAAGTGGTCGGTGCGGACGCGGCCGAATTCATGAACCGGCTGTACATCAACAACTGGTCCAACTTGAGCGTCGGCCGCTCGCGCTACGGCATCCTGCTGCGCGACGATGGCTTCATCTATGACGATGGAGTGGTCGCGCGCATAGCCGCGGATCGCTTTCACGTGACCACCACGACCGGTGGCGCGGCGCGCGTGCTCGCGCTCATGGAAGATTACCGCCAGACCGAATGGCCTGATCTGAAAGTCTGGCTGACATCGACCACTGAGCAATGGGCAGTGATCGCCGTGCAAGGCCCCAATTCGCGCCGGGTCATCGAATCGTTGGTGGACGGAATCGATATTTCCGCGACCGCCTTTCCGCACATGAGCGTCGCGGGTGGCCGAATATGCGGCGTGCCGATGCGGCTGTTTCGCGTGAGCTTCAGCGGTGAGTTGGGCTTTGAGATCAACGTGCCGGCGGACCACGGCCTCAAGATCTGGGAAGCGCTTTACGCAGCGGGTAGTGCACACGGCATCACGGCGTACGGCACCGAGTCCATGCACGTGCTGCGCGCCGAAAAAGGCTACATCATCGTCGGCCAGGACACCGACGGCACCGTGACACCGGATGATGCCGGGCTCTCCTGGGCGATCGGTAAGAACAAGGCGGACTTCGTGGGCAAGCGTTCGCTGCAGCGGCCGTCAATGTTGGCGGCGAACCGCAAGCAACTGGTGGGCCTGCGCACCAAGGACCCGCGCATCGTGCTGGAGGAAGGAGCGCAGGTTGCGGCGCGCCCAGCTCAAAAGCCACCCATGGAACTCATTGGTCATGTGACTTCATCGTATCCGAGCAGTGTGTTGGGATATTCGGTTGCGCTCGGATTGGTGGCCGGCGGCCGCGCCCGGCTTGGCCAGACGCTGTATGTGCCCATGCCGCACGCGGATATTGCGGTCGAAGTGACATCGCCGGTTTTCTACGATCCGCAAGGAGCCCGCATCAATGCTTGAGGAATGGCTGCGGCTCTTGCCGAACAAGACGCGCTTCATTTTCCAGGGCAATGCCGAGGCCCGCGCCGCCGCGAGCACTGCGTGGGGAGTGCCGTTTGCCGAGCAGGCCTGTCGAGCGATGCGTGCCGGCGAGCGCGCGACTCTGTGGCTGGGGCCCGATGAATACCTGCTTTGGGACGGCGCGAGCGGCACAGATCCCACGGCTGCGGCCTCGGCAACCGTGATCGAACAGGCGCTCGGCGGGCTGCCGCACGCGCTGGTGGACATCAGCCATCGGCAGATTGCCTTAGCGCTAGGCGGTCCGCATGCAGCGGACATCCTGAGCGGCGCGTGCCCGCTTGATTTAAGTATTGCGCAGTTCCCGGTTGGCGCCTGCACGCGCACCGTCTTTGCCAAGGCCGACGTCGTGCTGTGGCGTACCGCTGCCGATACGTTTCAGCTCGAGGTGGGGCGCTCATTTAGCGCCTACGTGAGCGATTTGCTGCGGGAGATCGCCCTGGATTTCACGGTGGCCGGCTGATGCCTTAAACGAGCATTCAATCGATGCGCCCGGTATCACTGCTAGAAACAATCGCAATAAAGTTCTCAACCACATGAATTCTCATAAAAAATCTTTTTTGACACAATCTTGATTCCAGCAATGTCTTGGGACAAGATGGGGATGCTCGGGATGTCGAATCGATTGAGTGCCCGTTCAATACAATAATTGGGGATGCCGCAGCATGAACGCAAAATCAAAGTTGTCCTGTGCGATCGCCGCCGTCTTGGGCAGTTCCGCCGCCGGCATTGCGCAGGGCGCTACCGCGACGGACGTCGAGGCGAGTTCCGATGCAATTCAAGAAGTCACCGTCACTGCGCAGCGACGCACGGAAAACATGCAGGACGTGCCGATTCAGATTCAAGCCCTCACCGCCGAGACGCTGCAGCAATTGAATGTCAGCACGTTCGACGACTTCGTGAAGTACCTGCCCAATGTGACCTCGGCCAGCAACGGCCCGGGACAGGGCGTGATCTTCATGCGCGGCCTGGCGACCTCGACTCTGGCCACCCAAGGTTCCAGCGGCATCGGCAGTTTTCCCAATGTCTCCGTATATCTCGATGATCAATCCGGCCAATTGCCGGGCCGCAATCTGGATGTTTATGCCGCCGACATCGAGCGCATCGAAGTTCTCGAAGGACCGCAGGGCACGTTGTTCGGCGCCGGCGCGCAAGCCGGCGTGCTCCGCTACATCACCAACAAGCCCAAGCTCGATGTCACCGAAGGCATCGTCAACGCCGGTTATGCCTATACCAGCGGCGGTGATCCCAGCAGCAATGTGGATGCCACGATCAACCTGCCGTTGATACCCGACACCCTGGCGATACGCGCGGTCATCTACAACGATACTCGCGGCGGTTACATCAACAACGTGCCCGGCATTTTTGCGCGCCAGAACACCGATCTCGGCATTGGCTTTGCGGGGTATCCGGCGGTCGGCGGAGTATGTCCGAACGGCCAACCTAACAACGGCTTTTGCGTGCCCCCCGGCAGTCCCACGGTCAACAACAGTGCGCTGGTGGGCAATGCCATCAATCCCGTCACCTATCAGGGACTGCGCGTCGGCGCGTACTTGAAAATCAACGACGACTGGAATGCGCTGTTGGTTCAGTCGTATCAGGACATGTGGTCGAAGGGCGTTTTCTATGTCACGCCCGTGAGCTCCGCGGGACAGTCGTTGCCCGATCTTGGGGTCAACTTGTGGAATCCGTCATACAACGACGATAAGTTTGAAAATACGGCGCTCACCGTCAACGGCAAACTGGGCGACTTCAAACTGGTGTACGCCGGCAGCTACATGGTGCGCAATGTTCTACAACAGGGCGACTATACGAATTACGCGCGCGGCGTGTATGCGGACTACTACCAGTGCACGAATCCGTCGACCCAGCCCGGCACCACCTCCCATTGCAATTCTCCCAGTGCCTATTGGCATGAAGCCGACAATGCCACTCACAACAGCCAGGAATTACGTGTCAGCACGCCTGACGAGTGGCGGCTGCGCGGCATCGGCGGGTTTTTCTGGGAGGACTACTCGGTTGCCGAGAACATCGACTGGCATTACAAGAGTCTGCCGCCCTGCTTGACTGCCACAGACATCGGGTGCCTGACCAACATCGCTCCGGCACCCGGCGCCCAAGTGCGCAACCCCAATATTCGGCCCAACGATGAGTCCTTCTTCGACGACGTCACCCGCGGCTACACCCAGAAGGCGATATTCGGCTCGGCGGATTTCGATATCATTCCCAAGAAACTCACCATCACCGCGGGCACGCGCTGGTACGACATTGATACCACCGCGGTGGGCAGTTCGGTGAGCAGCTTCGGCTGTTATGCCGATGGTCCGCCGCCCTGTACCGGCAACGCCATCTACAGCAATGACTTGAGCGCTCATAATCTCAACGTTACGTACAAGGGATTCAAGAGCCGCGCCAACTTGAGCTGGCGGCCCATTGACGATGTACTGCTGTACTACACCTGGTCGCAGGGCTTCCGGCCGGGCGGCTTCAATCGCGGCGCCGCGTTCGCGGATCACTCGGTGGGCTCGGTCGCAGGTCCCGTCAACGGCTTCGCCTACACCTACCAGGCGCCGCAGGCCTATGCGCCCGACAAGCTCACCAACAACGAGCTCGGCTGGAAGACGCAGTGGTTCGATCATCGCCTGGAATTCAACGGCGCCATCTACCAAGAGAATTGGAACGACGTGCAGGTGCAGATCTTCGAATCATGCTGCTACGGCAACTTGAGCTTCGTGGTCAACGGTCCCGATTATCGAGTGCGCGGCCTCGAAATCGAAACCATCGCGCGACCGCTGCACGGCCTGACCTTTACGGGCGCAGCGTCTTGGAACAGCAGCAATCTGACCAGCGCACCCTTCCTGCTGCAGCCCAATGGCCAGCCCATCATCATTCCGGTTTCGCCCGGGGTTAACAATTACGGCGGCAGTCCTTTCGGCATGGTGAACAGCCCGTTGGCGCAGTCGCCTCCCTTCCAGGCGAGCGGCCGCGTCCGCTACGAAATGCCGTTCGGCGTCTACAACGGCTTTGCGCAGTTCGGCGGCACGCACCAGGCGCATTCCTATTCGGCCACCGGCAACATTCAGACCTACGATCAGGCAGGTTTTTCGACCTACGATGCATCCTTGGGGGCTGAGAAAGATGCCTGGATCGTCACCCTGTACATGTCGAACTTGACCAACACCCGCGCCAACCTATTCGAGAATGGCAATCAATTCGTCACCGCCGAAACCATCAACCGGCCGCGCACGGGCGGGCTCAAGTTCAGCTACAAGTACAAATAACCGGTCACTTATTTGCTCCAGCGATATACAGCGCCAGGGAACGGCGCCTTGTTGGGGTCAAACACGCCGGTGATGTACAAGGTGCCGGCGCCATCGGCGCCGAAATTCACGTTGGTCACGTAGGGTGTCGCGACCTTGATGATGCGCACCAATTTCCTGTCCGAATTCACCACCAGCACCCGGCCCGAGCCGTTGTGCGCGATGTAGTAGTTCCCGTCCGGCCCCAGCTTGAGGCCGTCGGGACCATTGTAGGCATCCTCGTGAGCGGTGGGCGGCGCGAGATCTTGCAACCGCGCCCACACAGTTCGCGAACCCAGCGTGCCATCGGCATTGACTTCGAATGACAGGATGCGGCCGGCCAGCATTTCCGCCACCAGCAGGCTCTTGCCGTCCTTGGACAACGTCAGGCCGTTCGAATAGTGAATGAGATTGGCCACCTCGACCAAGGTGCCATTCGCGCCCGATAGATGAAGAATGGTGCCGCTGATCGGAGCCTTCACATCGTAGACGCCCGAGGCGGTTACATAAATTCCGCCACCGCCATCCGCGGTGAAATCATTGGGTCCAACGAAAGGCTTACCGGCGCTGTCCCTGTCGATTGTGCGGATTTGTTTGCCGGCGCTATCGAGCTCGACGATGGTATTCGCGTCGTAGCACGCGACCAGTAGATGATCGCGCCGATACGCGATGAGTCCGGAAGCGCCGCAATGCTCGCCGCGCCAATACACCGATGTACGCCTGCCATTCCACGTCTTGATTCCCGGTCCGGCGTATTCGACAAACAGCAGCTTGCCGTCGTGCCACAGGGGTCCCTCCGGATACGCGGCCGCATCGACCAACGCCGTGTTCGCCCGCGCAGCGTCCAGTATCGTGCCTGCCAGTAAGGCTGCCGAAAAAATCGTCTGCAGCCGCCGCAGGCGGTGCGATTTCGTCGGGTTGCGCGGCTTGGGCCTCATCGCTGCCGAGCCTGCCAATCCGGCGCCATGTAGAATGGCGCATCATCCGGCGGCAGCATCCCCTGCGCCAATATATGGTCCGCGGCTTTCTCAGCCAGCATGATGGTGGGTGCGTTCAAATTCCCCGTGGTGATCGAGGGCATGATGGAGGAATCCACCACACGCAGACCTTCGAGACCATGGACGCGCGTTTGCGGATCGACCACCGCCATGCGGTCTTGCGCCTCGCCCATCTTGCAAGAACAGGAGGGGTGATAGGCGGTCTCGATCTTGGCGCGGATGAATTCATCGATTTGAGCGTCGCTCTGCACATCTTTGCCCGGTTGAATCTCCCGCCCGCGAAATCGGTCGAAGGCAGCTTGCGCAAATATCTCGCGGGTCAGGCGCACGCAGGCGCGCATTTCGGCCCAGTCGTCGGGCTGGCTCAAATAATTGAACAAAATGCGCGGTTTTTCGAGCGGATTGGCCGATGCCAAACGCACCCAACCGCGGCTCTTGGAACGCATCGGCCCGACGTGCGCTTGAAAACCATGTTCGCGCGCCAGCGACGAACCGTCGTAGGCCACCGCCATGGGCAGAAAGTGATACTGGATGTCGGGATACTCAATGCCGGCGCGGCTGCGAACGAAGCCGCAGCTCTCGAAGTGATTGGTGGCGCCCAGACCGTCTTTGCGCAGCAGCCAACGCGCGCCGATCAACATGCGGCTCCACAAGTTGAGCGATGAATACAGGCTCACCGGTTCCTTGCAGGCCACTTGGAAATAAAATTCCAGATGATCCTGCAGGTTCTCGCCGACTCCGGGCAATTCCTGAATCACCGCAATGCCGTGTTCGCGAAGTTCCGCCGCCGGCCCGATACCCGACAGTTTCAACAATTGCGGCGAGTTGATGGGACCTCCGCTAAGGATCAATTCCCCGCCCACTCGCGCCACATGGGTTTGGCCGCCATGGCTGTACTCCAATCCCGTAACGCGCCGGCCGGCGAACACGATGCGCGTTGCCAGCGCGTGCGTCAGCACCTTGAGGTTGGGGCGCCGCATTGCCGGCCGCAGATACGCGTTCGCGGCGCTGCAGCGCCTGCCGCCGCCAACTGTCATGTCCATGCGGCCAAAACCTTCCTGCTGCGCGCCGTTCACGTCCGAGGTGCTGGGATAGCCGGCCTCGGCCGCGGCCGCAAGCCATGCCGCATGCAACGGATTGTCGAGCGATCCATAGCGTGTCGCAAGATTGCCGCCATCGCCCCGGTATGCATCGCCGCCTTCCTGGCGTGTTTCTGAGCGCTTGAAGTACGGCAAAACATCGCGGTACGCCCACCCGGTCGCACCCTCCCGCTGCCAGCGGTCAAAGTCCCGTGGATTGCCGCGGATGTACACTAAGCCATTGATCGATGATGAGCCGCCCAGAACCTTGCCGCGCGGCGTATGCATGCGCCGGCCGTTCAAATGCGGCTCGGGTTCGGTGTGATAGAACCAGTTGTACCGCGGATTGTTCATGGGAATCGACAGCGCGGAGGGCATCTGGATGAATATCGACCGGTCCGATCCTCCATACTCCAGCAGCAGCACCCGGCGCTGCGCGTCGGCGCTCAAGCGGTCCGCGAGCACGCAGCCGGCGGAGCCCGCGCCGACAATGACGTAATCAAAGGAATCCTCGGCCAATGATCTCTCCGTCAATACGGGGCGTCGACATCGCCCATCGCCACGTACACACTTTTCAGTTGCGTGTAATGCTCGATGGCAGCCCGGCCATTCTCGCGGCCCAGGCCCGAAAGCTTCACCCCGCCGAACGGCAATTCGATCGGCGTTACATTGTAGTGATTGATCCAGCACGTTCCGGCCTGCAAGCGCGCGATCACGCGGTGCGCGCGATTCAAGTCGTTGGTGAATACGCCGGCCGCCAGGCCGAATTCGCTGGCATTGGCGCGCTCGATGACTTCGTCCTCCTCTTCGAACTCGAGCACCGACATCACCGGGCCAAATATTTCCTCGCGCACAATGCTCATGTCATCGCGACACTCATCGAATATGGTCGGCGCCACGAAATAGCCGCTGCCGAGATCGCCGACGGTCACACGCGCTCCGCCCGTCAGGATGCGCGCGCCCTCGGCACGGCCGCGCGCTATATAGGAGAGCACCTTGTGCATGTGCTGCTCGGAGATGAGCGCGCCCACCTGCGTCTCTGGGTTCATCGGGTCGCCGATGCGCATGGCGCCGACGCGCGCGACCAGCCGCTTGAGAAAGGCGGCCTTGATCGGGCGCTGCACGAAAACGCGGGTGCCGTTCGAGCACACCTGGCCGGAGGAATAAAAATTAGCCAACAGCGCGCCGGCCACTGCGTTTTCGAGTTTGGCGTCGGCGAAGATGATCAGCGGAGACTTGCCGCCCAGCTCGAGCGTGACGTGCTTCAGGGTTTGCGCAGCATCGCTCATGACAGCCTTGCCGGTTCCCACCTCGCCGGTCAGGGATATCTTGCGGATATCCGGATGGCGGGTGAGCAATCGCCCGGTGTCGGCGAAGCCCTGCACGACTTGAAACACTCCGGGCGGCAGTCCCGCTTCCCGCAAAACTTCAGACAGTTTGACGGCGGTGAACGGCGTCAGCTCGGCAGGCTTGAAGATCATGGCATTGCCGCAGGCGAGCGCCGGCGCAGCTTTCCAGCAGGCGATTTGCAGCGGATAGTTCCAGGCGCCGATGCCGGCGACCACCCCGAGCGGCTCACGCCTGGTATAGCCAAAGGCTTGCGTCCCAAGATCGAGATGCTCGCCGCTCAAGCTTTGCGCAACTCCGGCGAAGTACTCGAAACAATCCGCGCCGGAGGCCACGTCGACCACTGAGGTCTCTTGAATGGGTTTGCCGGTGTCGCGCGTTTCGAGCTCGGCAAGTTCCTGATTGCGGGATCGCAAGATCTCCGCGGCACGATGCAATATCCGGCCGCGCGCCGCGCCGCTCATCGCCGCCCAACCTGGCTGTGCGCGCTTGGCTGCCAGCACGGCCGCATTGATTTGCGGCGCGCCGGCCGATGTCACAAACCCTAGAAGCTGTCCGGTGGCGGGATTGATGGAGGCGAATTGAGCGCCCGCTGCGGGCGGCGCGGAAATGGCACCGGCTGCGGTCGCGGCGGCGGTATCCGCACCGGCGTTGAGCGCCGGCGCAGTTCGACCGAGCCGCCCGTCGACGAATGCCGTCAACAATGCACGGGCGCTTTCGCTATCGGCTTCGCGCCAGCCGGATAAAGCGGCTCGCAGCCAAACACCATCGATCATCGCGGCGATCATGGCGGCCAGACGCTGCGCCTCGTCCGGCGGCACGAGCCTTTTCAGTGAACTGCGCAGATTCGACAACATGCGTTTTTGATACGCCGACTGAATCCGCTTCAACCGCGGCAGGTGCAGCACCTGGCCCCAGAAGGCAAGCCAGGCGGTGCCGGTGCGTTGATCGAATTCTTCCGGCGCCAGATTGGCATCGATGATGGCTTGAATGCGGCCACGCGCGGTGCTCACCTGCCGCAGTCGAGTGCGAACCTGGCTGCCCACGCGGCGCGCCAAGGAGCGAAAAGCGGCTTCGAGCAATCCGTCCTTATCGTCGAAGTAATGCGCAACCAAGCCGGGCGAGACCTGCGCTCGCGCCGCGATTTGCGCGAGGGTTGTACCCACGAAGCCGACTTCCGCTAGGCTGTCGATTGTGACATCGACCAACTGGCGACGTCTCGCATCCTCGGGCGGCTGCAGCGCGTTGTCGATCGGATAAATTGACTGACGGTTCAATTTCGCAGCCTCGCAGCTCCGGGGAGCTTTATTTGGAAATCGTAGAACGCTTGAGTATAAGATACAAAGGGCAGCGTTTATTCTTTCAATTTCAATCTATTAGGTGTAATCGGTGAACTCCCATCGCACTCTATTAAACGCCCATTCAAGAGCCGAACATCAAAATCAATCATGCTGCCGCGGACCGCGTATGGTCAAGCCCTCGGGCGCCTCACTCGGTTTCAAGCTGGCATGCTTGATCTACGCAAGCTGTGCGATGGCCTGGCCGCACCACGCACGCGCGGCCTCGTCCGGCCCTGCCGATCCTCCGAGTTGCCAAACCGTTCGATTTGCCGACGTCGGCTGGACCGATGTCACGGCCACCACCGCATTGACCGGAGCGCTACTGAATTCGATCGGCTATTCGCCGACGATCACGGTGCTGTCGGTGCCCGTGACCTTCGCCTCGATGCAGAACAAAGACATAGACGTGTTCCTGGGAAACTGGATGCCGTCCCAGCAAGCCGACAGGAGCCGCTACGTGGAGGAAGGATCGGTGGCGGTGCTCGGGGCGAACCTCACGGGCGCCAAATACACGCTCGCCGTTCCCGCCTACACTTACGCGGCCGGTTTGCAGGACTTCAAGGACATCCAACGTTTTGCGCCCGCGCTCAATCATTCTATTTACGGCATCGAGCCCGGCAATGACGGCAATCGACTGGTACTCAAGATGCTGAAGCAGAATGAGTTTGGTCTTGGCGACTTCAAATTGATCGAGTCCAGCGAACAAGGCATGTTGGCGCAGGTCGAGCGCGCCATCCGCGACAAGCAGCCGGTGGTATTTCTCGCGTGGGACCCGCATCCGATGAACATGCGCTTCGATTTGAAATACCTCACCGGCGGAGATCAGGTTTTCGGGCCGAACTTCGGCGGCGCGACCATTTATACAGTCACCCGCAAAGGCTTCAGCGGCGATTGCCCGAATCTCGGCCGCCTGCTCGACAACCTGAAATTCACACTGCGCGGCGAAAGCGAAATGATGGCGGCGATATTGGATCGGCACGAGCAACCCGACGTCGCGGCAACGGAGTGGCTGAAGGCCAATCCGGCCACGGTACAAGAATGGCTCGCCGGAGTGCTCACATTTGACGGCCGGCCTGCGAGCATTGCAGTGGCCCACGGCGCGCCCGCGCCGCATCTCAGCGGATTCGAGCACTGGATCGTCGGCCACAAAATACCCGTCGGCGATTGGATGGCGGTCGGTATCGACTACGTCAAAACCCACGGCACCTTTCTATTCGATGGAATCTCCATCCTCATTCGCGGCATGGTAGGCGCCGTGACTGCAATATTGCGCGCTCTGCCCGCTCCGGCCCTGATCGTGGCCGCCGCCGTTCTGGCATGGGGTTTGCGTCGCTCGCTGCCGCTCGCGGCCTTTGTAGCCTTGGCGCTGTTGTTCATTCTCAATCAAGGCTATTGGGAAGCCACCCTGGATACGCTGGCGCTGGTGCTGGTGGCCACGTTGGCATCCACGGCCATTGGCGTACCTGTGGGGATCGCGGCGGCTCATCGGCCGCGGCTGTTCGCGGCGTTGCGACCAGTGCTCGATCTGATGCAGACCCTGCCCACCTTCGTGTACTTGATTCCGACGCTGGTGTTATTCGGTCTCGGCGTCGTTCCCGGACTCATTTCGACGGTGATATTTGCGCTGCCGGCGCCGATTCGCCTGACGCATCTGGGCATCTCATCGGTGCCCAAGCCACTCCTCGAGGCTGGTGAGGCATTCGGCGCGACGCCGACGCAGCTTTTGTGGAAGGTGGAGCTGCCGAGCGCGGCGTCCACCATCATCGCCGGGATCACTCAGTGCATCATGTTGAGTCTGTCGATGGTGGTGATCGCCGCGTTGGTTGGTGCCGGCGGCCTGGGCGTGCCCGTGGTTCGTGCCCTGAACTCGGTGCAGGTCGGCATGGGCTTCGAGGCCGGATTTACCATCGTGCTGCTTGCCATCATTCTGGATCGGGTCAGCAGGCCCAAGGATCGCGGGGTAGCCCGATGAGCGCGGCGCTGGATTTCAAGGACGTCGACATTCTGTTCGCGAGCTCCGGCCGCAATGCAGGCAAGCTGCTGCGCGAGGCGCTTGCCGCATTGGATGGCGGCGCCACGCGCAGCGACATTCAGGCCCGGTACGGCGTTATCATCGGTATTGCGGGCGCCAACTTGAGCGTCGCAAGCGGCGAGATTTCCGTGCTGATGGGGCT
Organism: uncultured Gammaproteobacteria bacterium; assembly: GCA_963787695.1. Lineage (GTDB taxonomy): Bacteria > Pseudomonadota > Gammaproteobacteria > Steroidobacterales > Steroidobacteraceae > Bog-1198. The sequence goes on along the minus strand of CAWBDX010000001.1, from coordinate 342,936 downwards.
GTCCGGATCGGGCAAATCCACGCTGCTGCGCGCCGCTAATGGCTTGAATGCAGTCACCCGGGGAGCGGTGTGGGTGCGCGACGGCGAAACTGCGATTGACGTCGTCAGTTGCGACTCTCTGCAGTTGCGCCGTCTGCGCCGCGAATGCGTCACCATGGTATTTCAACAGTTCGGCCTGCTGCCCTGGCGCAGCGTGCGCGAAAACGTCGGCTTTGGTCTCGAACTTCGTGGCGAAAGCGCGGCGCAGCGCAAGAAAATCGTCGATGAGAAACTGGAGCTGGTCGGATTGTCGCAATGGTCCGAGCGAGCAGTCGGGGAATTGTCCGGCGGCATGCAACAGCGGGTCGGGCTGGCGCGGGCGTTCGCAACGGACGCCAATATTCTATTGATGGACGAACCTTTTTCTGCGCTCGATCCCTTGATCCGCGCCAAGCTGCAAGATGAGCTGCTCGAGCTGCAAGCCCGGGTCAAAAAGACGATCTTGTTCGTCAGCCATGATTTGGACGAAGCACTGCGGCTCGGCGATCACATCTCCATATTGCAAAACGGACGAATCATTCAAACCGGCACGGCCGAGGATATCGTGTTGGCGCCGGCCGACGACTACGTGGCCGAGTTCGTGCGGCACATGAATCCTCTCACCGTTCTCACGGGCGCCATGATCATGCAACGCCGCGGACACCTGCAGGGTGCGGGCAATAACGTATGGCTCGACGCCGCTCGGCGTTACCAACTGTCATTGAGTCCGACCGATCAGCCCCTGAGCATAGAGATAGACGGCGTTGCCCACTCGCTGCGCTATGTCCAGAACGAGTCCGACGCCGCGCAGCGCCGGGATGGCCTCGCCGTCGCCCCAGCCTCCTTGTCCTTGAAGTCCATCATTCAACTGCGCCACAGCACCGGACATCCGGTGCTGCTCACCGACGATGCGAAAATCATCGGAGTCTGCGGAGAGATCGAGATCATGCGGGCGCTGTGCGGCAGCGGCGCGCCGGCATGAACGCCGGCCGCCGGCCGCAAACGAACTCAGCGCGCGTACTTACGGCCGTGCTTCGAGCACCAGATTGAAGGGCGTCTCGGTGGCGCGCCGAAATTTTGTAAATCCGGCGCCGCCGACCACCACTTCGCGCAGCCGCGCCTCACCGGCTTGTGCGCCGAGCGCGGGCCCTTTGCGCGCCAACGACACCGGCACGCAGATCTGCGAGGACGCGCCGTACATGACCCGCCCGACCGGATTGAGATTGTCCTGCACCCGGTCATTGGCAAATGGCTCGACGATCATCGCCGTGCCGTCGGCTTTGAGCGCCTGGCGCGCATGGCGCGCCACGCCGACCGGGTCACCCATGTCATGCAGGCAGTCGAAAAACGCGATGACATCGAAGTCCTTGTCCTTGTAGCTGACCGCATCGCTCACTTCGAATTTGGCGTTGGCAAGGCCGGCGGCGGCCGCACGCTCGCGGGCGACACGGATTGAGTCGCCATGATAGTCGTAGCCGACAAATGTCGATTGCGGGTAGGTCTTGGCCATCAATACGGTACTCGCGCCGTGGCCGCATCCCACATCCGCGACGCGCGCGCCTTTCTTAAGCTTATCCACCACGCCCTCGAGCGCCGGCAGCCAAGCGCCGATCAAGTTGGCGTTGTAGCCGGCGCGAAAGAAGCGTTCCGTGCCGTGGAACAGGCAGGCATGATGCTCTCCCCACTCCATGCCTTTGCCGCTTCTGAAGTTCTCCAGTGTTCGACCGAGCGCGTGAAAAGTCGCTTCGACGATGTTGTATGCGCCCGGCAGGTCCACCGGCCCGCTGGGATCCGCCAGGCACAGGACCTGCTCCGGCGTCATCGACCACTTGCCCGCCGCGGCATCGTATTGCACGTAGCCGCTGGCGCCTTGATTGCCCAGCCACTCGCGAACATAGCGCTCGTTGGTGTCCGTGCGCTGCGCAAGCTCAGTAGATGTCAGCGCGCCTTTCGCAAGCTCCTTGTACAATCCCAAGCGGTCGCCCACCAACACCAGCGTCGCACTCATTGCGGCGCCCAGATCGCCCACCGCCTTACCGAGGAATTCATTGAGCTTCGCCTCATTGATACTCATGATTCGCCCTCCTTCAATTCGTTTGAATATTGTGTTTTGCCATCAATAGGACGCGATCGCAGCCTACGCGCGTGCGTGCGGGATTTCCATGGGCCTGATACGGTAGGTACTGCTATGCATCAATTCAAATTCAAAGCACTTAGTGCGGCACTCGCTATCGCGGCAATGTTGACCGGCTGCGCCGGCGCGCCGCCGGCAACCGCGCCGGCACCTGCGCTGAGCCCAATCGAACCGCGTGCGCTGATTGAGGCGTCTCTGCCACACAGCGTCTCAGACCGATCCGGCTGGACCACCGACATGTACGGGGCATTCTCGGTTCTGACCATCACCCCGAACCGCGAAAACGTTTGCGCAGTGATCGCCGTGATCCAGCAGGAGTCCGGATTTCAGGTCGACCCGGTGATACCCGGTCTCGGCGCCATCGCCAGGGCCGAGATTGACCGCCGCGCCGAGCACGCCCATGTGCCGCTGATGATCGTCAACGGCGTCCTGGCGCTAAAATCCGCCGACGGGCGCACTTACGGCGATCGGATCGATGCCTCGCGAACCGAAAAGGAACTCAGCGACGTCTACGAAGACTTCCTTGCGGCGGTACCGTTGGGAAAGACGCTTTTTTCGGAACGAAACCCCATACGCACCCGCGGTCCCATGCAGGTGAACGTTGCCTTTGCCGAACAATTTTCTGCCGCGACGCCGTATCCATACCCTGTGAAGCAAAGTATTGCTGACGAGGTATTCACGCGCCGCGGCAGTTTGTATTTTGGCATCGCACATCTTTTGGACTACCGCGCGCCCTACCGCATTTATCTGTACCGTTTCGCCGACTTCAACGCCGGCCAATACGCCAGCCGCAACGCCGCCTTTCAAAGCGCGGTGAGCGCCGCTTCCGGCGTCCCCCTCACCGCCGACGGCGCGCTGCTGCCGCATGATGCGGATGCGAACCAAGAAGGCGAGACCGAGCTTGCACTGCAGACGCTGGCAGCACGACTGAACATGAGCGCCGGCACCATTCACGGCGCTTTGACACAGGGGCGAGCCTACAGCTTCGAAGCGACACGGCTGTACACGCGCATTTTCGCAATGGCCGAACGTAAAGCGGGACGATCGCTGCCACGCGCCATGGTGCCGCAGATAAAGCTCGCGGGTCCGAAAATCAAACGACAACTGACCACCGACTGGTATGCGCACCGCGTCGACGAGCGATTCAAACACTGTCTTAACACAAACTAAGCTGCGACGTGCTGCGCAGTCGGCGGCGACGTTTGACAGCGCAATTGACATATCCGCGAGGCACACGTGTTCTGTGACGTGCATCACAGGGTTATGGTGAGTGTCGCTTTTTTTAGACTACTCGATTCGCTGACAATGCTGCGCAGTCGATGTTGCCTTTAAGCGAATCGGGAAACGCATCATGCTCACGAAGACACGCCGCAGGCATTGGCTGCCAGCAGTCTGCGCTTTCGGCGTCCTACTGCCGGCAGTTGCGCTGAACTTACGCAGCGATCGCGCGACGACCTCCGAACATCCGCCGAGGTCTGCGTCATTGCACGAACGCCTCCGATATATCGTGCAGGGCGCGAGCGCCGCTAGCGCGCGCAGCGCCGTGCGCGATGTGGGCGGCTTGGTGACCGGCGATCTTAGCGTCATTCGCGCTGTCGGCGCCGCACTCGACGAGCGAGAACTCGCCGCGCTGCGAGATCGTCGGATCCCGCAGCTTCGGATTTATGACGATACACCTGTGCGCGCGTCTTCCCCTGCAGGAACGCTCCCGGAAACCTATTACCCGAGCGAAGTTGATGCCCGCAACTTGCAGACCGGCGGGATGACGGGACGCGGCGTAACGGTGGCCGTGGTCGATTCGGGATTGTGGAACACCCAAGGGCCCTTGCAATACGCCCCCAGCGGCGGCAAGAGTCGGGTGCTCGCGCAGTACGACGTGATTTTGGCACGCGAGCAACCGGGCTATTACGCGCCGGCTTTTCTAGAAACCTACAGCCGCAATATCAGCGACCCTTACGGTCACGGCACACAGGTCACTTCGGTCATCGCCAGCAGCGGCGTGGCCGTGACCGGCAATTTTCAAGGCGTCGCTCCCGGCGTCAATCTCGTCTCGGTGCGAGCGTTGGACGGCAATGGCATGGGGTTGTATTCCGATGTCATCAGCGGGGTCCAGTGGGTGATCAATCAGCGTCAGCGTTACGGCATCCGCGTGCTCAACTTGTCCCTGGGCGCAGCGCCGTCCGGACCGTACTGGGAAGATCCCCTCAATCAGGCGGTGATGGCCGCTTGGGCTTCCGGCATCGTGGTGGTCGCTGCCGCCGGCAATCGCGGTCCAGACCCGTTGACCATCAATGCGCCCGGCAATGTTCCGTACGTCATTACCGCCGGCGCGGTCACCGACAACTACTATCCATTGCAACCGATTCAATATCGGCTCTCTTCTTTCTCCTCCGCGGGTCCGACCTTTGAAGGTTTTGTGAAGCCCGATGTGCTCGGCATGGGAGGCCATATTCTGGCTTACGCTCCTGACAACGGCACGTTGGCAGCGCAATTTCCGCAATGGGTCGTGGAGCCCTACCCTGATTTCTCCATGTCGGGCACGTCGCAGGCAGCGGCCGTCGTCAGCGGCGTCGTCGCTCTGATGCTCGAAGTAAATCCGCGGTTGACGCCGGATCAAGTCAAATGCCAGCTGATGTCAGGCGCCCATCCGGCCGTGAATTCCAACGGCACTCTGGCGTACACGGTATTCCAGCAAGGAGCGGGTCTCGTCGACGCGCAGGACGCTGCGTACAGCACAGCTTCGAGCTGCGCGAACCAAGGCCTCAACGTGGCGCTCGATCTCGCCGGACTGCAGCACTACGGTGGCCGCGCCAACGAGGACGCCAACGGGAATTTCTACATCATGGCCCAAGCCCGGCAACCGCCAGTTCCCCGGTGCAAGGCCTGCTCGGCGGCGTCAGCGGCTTGCTGAATGGCGTCGCCAACTTGACGGCAAGTGTTCCGCTGGTCGGCCCTCTCTTGAAAGACGTCGCATTGCTTGGTGACGGTCTGCTTTGGAATGGCAGCTACACAGCGAGCAGCGGCTATGCCTGGAGCAGCAGCTATGCCTGGAGCGACGGCTACGCCTGGAGCGACGGCTACGCCTGGAGCGACAGCTACGCCTGGAGCGACAGCTATACCTGGAGCGATGGCTACACGGGAATCGACGTCCCGGCACAACAATAGCGAAGGCATGCAGTGGCAACGCGCGGCCGCTTCCTCGGTTTATTGGCTGCCTGCGTAGCACGGTGGCGCCTCCGGCTGTACGCGCGGCCGCCCCTGTTCCCGCAACCCGACCGATGTATTTCGAGCATCTCACGATGCGCGACGGTCTCTCGCAGAGCACGGTCAATGACATTTTCCAAGACTCGAAGGGTTATGTGTGGCTGGCGACCGAGAGTGGCCTCGATCGATACGATGGCAACTCGATACGCGAGTACCGTCGTGAGCGCGGCAATGAGCATGCACTGGCCAGCGACTACATCTGGTCGATCGCGGAAGACGCGCACGGCGATCTGTGGCTGGCGACGGACGGCGGCGGCGTGGCCCGTTGGGACCGCCGCTCGGAACAATTCCAGCAATTCAGACATGACCCGCAGAAACCGCAGTCGCTGGCCAGCGACGCGGTACGGACACTGCTCATCGACGCGCACGGCCGCATTTGGGCAGGCACCAAAGACCAAGGCCTGGATGTCCTCGACCCCAAGACCGGCGAGGTCCGGCACTTGCGTCACCACGACGGAGATCCGCGTTCATTGCCGGCCGATACCGTGGCAACGCTGGTTGCCGACCGCAGCGGCCGCATCTGGGTGGGGACCGACGCTGGCTTGAGCCGCTACGAACCGCGGAGCGACGACTTCATCAATTACGGCGCCGCCGTTAGCGGCACGAACCCCGCCGATCTGCGTGTACGTGCCATCCGTGAGGATCACAGCGGTGCACTCTGGATCGGCACTTACCGAAACGGACTATATCGATTCGAGCCCGAGACCGGCCGTCTCACCGTGTTTCGCCACGATGCCAAGGATCCGCATTCATTGAGCCATGACCGCGTGCTGGCAGTTCTGGAAGACGACGCCCAGCGGCTGTGGGTGGCAACGTCAGATGGATTGAATCTATTCGATCGCGAAACGGCGACCTTCGTGCGCTACGAACGTGACTCCGACAATCCGCAAAGCCTGCGCGACAACCACATCGTGTCGCTGTACCAGGATCGCGGTGGAGTGCTGTGGGTCGGCACCCACGACGGCGGCGCCAGTCATTGGAACCCGCGCAGTTGGCTGCTGGGGCACTACCGCAGCGACGCGTTTCGCGACACGCAGGTGAGTTCGTTCGCCGATGACGGCGCCGGCAAGGTCTGGGTCGGCACGATTGGAGCGGGGCTGGTCGAAATCGATACACGCAATCGAACTGAAATACACTACGGCTCAGGCGCTAGCACAGGCGCCGGCAGCGGCGTGCGGCTGACTGACGATCGCGTCATGTCGCTGCTATACGATCGCAGTGGCGTGCTGTGGATCGGCACCATGACCGGCGGTCTGGACAGGCTCGATCTTGCCACCCAAGAGCTGCGCGTGTTTCGATCCTCTGCCGAGGATCCCGCCACTCTGCCGGCCAATGGCGTGATGTCTTTGTACCAAGACCGGCTCGGCACGCTTTGGGTGGGTACGTTTGGCGGCGGCTTGGCGAGCATTGATAAAACCAGCGGTGTGATCACGCGATACCCCTATGGGAGCATCAGCTCCTCTTCGCTCAGCAGCGCGCGCGCCAGCGCCATTGTCGAGGATCCCCTCGGCAATCTCTGGATCGGCACCGACGGCGGCGGGCTGAATCTGCTCGATCGGCAGTCCGGCCGCTTCTACACGTATAGGCGCGACGACCGTGATCCCGCCAGTCTCAGCGACAATACGGTTTACGCGTTGCACCTCGATCATCGCGGCCAGCTATGGGTCGGCACCGCCGGCGGCGGCCTCGATCGGGTGATCGGCAGCTCCGCCGATCCAAGTGCGGTGCGCTTTGATAATCAGTCAGGTGTTCGCGGTATGCCGAGCCAGGTCGTCTACGGAATCGAGTCGGATCGCGACGATCGGCTGTGGCTGAGCACCAACAATGGTCTTGCGCGTCTCGATCCGCGAACACATGCGATCAAGTTGTTCCATCGAGGTGCACGGTCTGCAGGATGAAGAATTCAACTTCAATGCTCACTATCAAAGTGCCGACGGCACCTTGTATTTCGGCGGCAACAATGGCTTCAACGCGTTTTCGCCCGATCTGGTCACGCCGACCGCCCCGCCGCCGAGCGTGGTTCTAACCACGGCATCGAAGCTCAATCGAAGCATCGCGCCGCAGGAGCTGCCTGCTCCCAACCGACCGCTTGTCCTGGCCTACGACGACAAGCTGGTAACTCTGGACTTTGCCGCGCTCGACTTCACTTCGCCTGCGAACAATCACTACTCTTATCAGCTCGAAGGCTTCGACAGCGGCTGGATCGATGCAGGTTCGCTGCATCGGGCGACTTACACCAATCTGGATGCCGGCGACTACGTCTTCAAAGTGCGCGCCGCCAATGCCGACGGCATCTGGAGCGCGACCGGGTTGACCATCCCCGTCCACGTGGCACCCGCTCCGTGGAAAACTCCCGCGGCGCGCATGGCGTACTTGGTGCTCGGCCTGCTTCTGTTCGGTTATTTCTGGCGGCTGCAGCGTCTGCGTCGCGAGCGCGAACTGCGCTATAACCGCGAGCTGGAGCAAACGGTGCAGGCGCGCACCCACGAGCTCGAGGAGCGCAATCAGCAGTTGCAGGTATTGAGTCGCGCCAAGAGCGATTTCGTGGCTCGTATGAGTCATGAACTGCGGACGCCGATGAACGGCGTATTGGGAATGACCAGTCTGCTCCTCGACACGCGCATCGATCCCGCACAGCGACGCTTCGCCGAAGCGATCCACAGGTCCGCGGATTCGCTGCTCGCGATTGTCGACGACATACTGGATTTCTCCAAGATCGAGGCGGGCCGCCTGCAGCTCGATCCGGTGAATTGCGACCTCATCGAACTGGTTGAACAGACGGTGGAGATGTTGGCGGCGCGCGCCGCGACCAAGGGCATCGAACTGCTGTGCGATTCGCCGACCGCACCACTGCCCCGGGTGCGGCTCGACGCGGTGCGCCTGCGCCAAGTGCTGGTGAATCTCGGCGGCAACGCCGTGAAGTTCACCGAGCGAGGCTAGGTCATTCTGCGGCTGGCCGCGGTGCACAAAGAGAACGGTTCCCTCGGGGTTCGCCTCGAAGTTGCCGACACCGGCATTGGCATCGCGCCCGAACATCAATCGCGAATATTCGAGGAATTTGCTCAGGAAGATGCATCAACGACGCGTCGCTTCGGGGGCACCGGTCTTGGTCTGGCGATTTCCCGGCAAATAGTCGAACTCATGGGCGGACAGCTTGAACTCGTCAGTGCGCCGGGCGAGGGATCGACGTTTTCATTTGAACTGTCGCTGCCATTGGCCGACCCAACGGCATCGGCCCCGGCGCCGCTGGGCAGCCTCGACGGCCTGCGCGTGCTGGTGGTCCACGACAATGCAGCGGCTCGCGCGCTCATCGCCAAGGCGCTGCGCGATTGGGCGGCGCGTCCAACGGAAGCAGCATCGCTGGCGGCGGCCATCGCCGCGTCGGCGGCGGCGACTTTTGACGCTGTGGTCATCGACGACTGCCTGCTCAAAGACGCACAGGGTTCCTGGACCGTTCTGCGCTCGCAGCAATCCGCGCATCTCTGCACCGTCCGCTTGTTGAGCTTTGTCAGCTTAGCTTCCGATGCAGTCCTGACCCAGGGGCCATTCGACGCGGAACTCACCAAGCCCCTGCGCCTCGGCGACCTGCATCGAGCGTTGAGCGGCGGCGCCGAGGAGGATACCGAGACCTTAACCGCGACCAGTATTTACCCGCCTGCGATGAGATTGGCGCCGCTGACAGGCCGCGTGCTCGTCGTCGAGGATCAACCCCTGAACCGTGAAGTGGCAATCGGCATACTGGACTCGCTGGGCCTGCAGGTCGACACCGCGAACCATGGCCAACAGGCGCTCGATATCCTGCAGACGCAGCACTTCGATGCCATATTGATGGATTGCGAGATGCCGGTCATGGACGGATTCTCGGCCACTGCCGCCCTGCGCCGCCGCGAGCCTGCGGGAATTCACATCCCGGTTATCGCCCTCACGGCCGATGCCACTGCTGCGGGACGCGAGGCGTGTCTGGCCGCGGGCATGGACGACTATTTGGCGAAGCCATTCAGACGCGAGGCATTGCACGCTACGCTTGCGCGATGGCTTGACGGCAAGACCGAGGCGACCATCGGCCGCCAGCCGCCCGGACGACACGATTTTGGACGGCGCCACGCTCGACGCCTTGCGCGCGCTGCCACGCAGTGGCCCAAGGGACATGTTGAGCCACATCGGCGAGTTGTACCTTGCGGACTCGCGCGGCCTCATCGCATCGATCGAGGAGCACTTGGGTACGGAAAACTCCGCTGAAGTCGCGCGGGCGGCGCACGCCTGGCGCTCCTACAACGGCAATGTTGGCGCTCATGGTTTGGCTCGCCTCTGCCAGGAGTTGGAGAACAGCGCGCGCAGCGGCGACTTCCGCGCGGCTCGCGACATCTACGCGCAGATGCGAACCTTGCACACCCTGGTACGCAACCAACTGCAGTTCGAGATGCGGAGATCCGCGTGAGCGCGCCGGCCTCGCCCACTCGAGTCCTGGTTGCCGACGATGACGCGACTTTGCGGGAGATCGCCGGCGCGATGCTGCGGGACGCAGGCTTCGTCGTGCAAACCGTTGCCAGCGGCGATGCGGCGGTCGCGGCGTGCGCGCTGCGCATGCCGGACATTGCACTGCTCGACGTCGAGATGGCCGGCGGCAACGGTTATCAGGCGTGCACAAATATTCGCACGTTGCCGGGTGGTGCGGATCTGCCCATCGTCATGGTGACCGGATGCGACGATACCGCGTCGATCGATCAAGCCTACGAGGTCGGCGCGACGGATTTCGTGGTGAAGCCGGTCAACTGGGCCCTGTTGGCGCACCGCATTCGCTATGTGTTGCGCGGCGCGCGCACAATAGTCGACTTGCGGTTCAGCGAGCAAAAGAATACCGCGCTGCTGCGAGCGATTCCCGACGGTATCTTTCTCGTAAACGGCCACGGCATCATCGAGCATTGCTTCAGTCCCGCTGCCGGATTGCGCGTCCTGCCGAACAGGGGCTTCGAATCGATGCGCTTCCGCGATCTCATTCCGCCGGCCGCGCGGGCGCGCTGCTTGGATTGCCTGGAGACCGCGCTGCGCGGCGAAGCGGCGGCATTTGAGTTTTCGCTCGATCTCGAATCTGCAGCGAACCGCCACTTCGAATGCCGCTACCTTCCGAATTCCAGCGGTCAGGTTCTGGCGATCGTACGCGACGTCACGGCGCGCAAGGAAGCCCAAGCCCGTATTCATCGCCTGGCCTACTTCGATGGCCTGACCGGATTGCCCAATCGCGAATGGATCCGCGAGTACCTGGCGCAGTCACTGACCGAGGCTAAGCAGCTGAATCGCAGTCTGGCGCTGCTGTACGTCGATCTGGATCAGTTCAAGCGCATCAATGACACATTGGGCCACGAGACAGGTGACGCGCTGTTGTGCCAGGTCGCCAAACGCTTGCAGGCGGGTCTGGATCTGGACGGCGACGACGACGAACCGCTTGTGCCGCCAAATCTCGGCGGTGCCATCCAGACCCTCGCCGCGCGCGCTCGAGGCCGGCTGGCCCGCGTGGGAGGCGATGAGTTCATCGTCGTGCTCACCGGGCGCACTGATGCCGCGCAAGCACAATGGGCGGCACGCGAGATTCTGTCGATTCTTTCCGCACCGTTTCAGCAGGAAAGCTATGAACTGGTGGTGACGCCGAGCATCGGTATTGCGATGTATCCGGAGCATGGGAGCGATGCACAAAGTCTGCTCAAGAACGCAGACGGCGCCATGTACGAGGCGAAGGCGAGCGGCCGCAACCAACTGCGCATTTACGACAGCACCATGAATGTGCGTGCCCTGAAACGGCTGTCGTTGGAGATGGAGCTGCGCCGGGCCGTCGAGAATTCCAGTCTCGAAGTCTACTACCAGCCGAAGTACCAGGCCCGCAGTCTGAAATTGCTCGGCGGCGAGGCTTTGTTGCGCTGGTTCCATCCCGAACGAGGCCAGATTCCAACCGCCGACTTCATCGCGGTGGCCGAGGAGACGGGCTTGATCGGCGACATCGGCCGCTGGGCGCTGCAGCGCGTTTGCCGGGATCTCTGCCAATGGCGCAGCGAGGGTCTTGAATTGCCGTGTATCGCGGTAAATGTGTCGGGGCGGGATTTCATGTATCCGGAAGCGCTGATGCGACTGGGCGATACCGTGGCGCAAGCGCAGCTTTCGCCGTCGTTGTTCGAATTCGAGTTGACGGAAGGGGTGCTGATGCAGGACGCCGAAGCGGGCCGGCGATCGCTCCTGACATTGAAGGAATTCGGCTTTGCGCTCGCAATCGACGATTTCGGCACGGGCTACTGTTCATTGAACTACTTGAAGCGCTTTCCGCTGGACACCCTCAAGATCGACCGTTCATTCGTGGCCGATATCAACGACGACCCTGACGATGCGGCGATCGTCCGCGCCATCATCGCGCTTGGTCATAGCCTGGATCTCAAGATAGTGGCCGAGGGCGTCACAACCGAGGCCCAGCTGCGGTTTCTTCAAGCGGAGTCCTGCGATGCGATTCAAGGATACCTGATGAGCCCGGCAGTTCCGGCAGCGGCGTTCCGTGAATTGTTGCAGCGAGCTCCCACCTCATTTGCAAACCGCCAATTGGAGATCAGAAGGAGCGCCTCGCAAGCTTGAGCCGCGCCTACCTCGCGCAAGCGGGGCGATTTTAGTTAGGATGGCGCGATGGAATTCAATACAGCGCATACCTATACCCTCACTGCTACCTGCGCCAGCCGCATGGGCACCACCGCCGCAGTCACCGGGTTTCTCGCCGCCAATCGACTGTACATCATGGAGATGCAGCAGTTCGACGATGTCCTGACCAAACGATTCTTCGTCCGGGTGGTCTTTTGCGGAGTCAGCGGTGAATCCCTCGATCTCTCGCGCCTGCGCGTGGACTTCTTGAGCGTCGCCACCGCCGAACAGATGCAATGGGCGATTCACGATGGTGCGCGTCGCGGCCGCGTCTTGATCATGGTGTCGAAGCTGGATCATTGCCTGGAGGATCTGCTCTACCGCCAGCGCACGGGCGAGCTGAATATGGAAATCAGCGCCATCGTGTCGAATCATCCGGACATGGAACCAGTGGCCCGGCAGCACGGGGTTGCCTACCACCTCATGCCGGTAAGCGCCGACACCAAACGCGCGCAGGAGGCGCGGCTCCTGGAACTCATTGCGTCCAGCCGCTCGGAGTTGGTGGTGTTAGCCCGATACATGCAGATTTTCTCCGACGAGATGTGCAAGCGGCTGCACGGGCGGGCAATCAATATTCACCACTCCTTCCTGCCCGGATTCAAAGGCGCCAAGCCCTATCATCAGGCGCATGCGCGCGGCGTCAAACTCATCGGCGCCACCGCCCATTTCGTGACGGGCGATCTCGACGAAGGCCCGATCATCGAGCAGGTGGTCGAGCGCGTCGATCACAGTTTTACGCCGGAAATGCTCGCCGCAACCGGCCGCGATTCGGAGCGCCGCGCGCTTTCCACGGCGGTTCGTTTGTTTCTCGAGCATCGGGTGTTCCTGGATGAACACAAAACAGTGGTGTTCAAGTAGCAAAGGCTGGAGTCATTCGCCGCGCCAGCGCCGCGGCTACCCAACCATGTCCTCCAATTCCTTACCGCGTGTTTCGTGGACCATTTTGAGCACGAAAATGATCGAAACGAAGGCGCAGACCGCGTAAAACCCGTATGTAACCGGCAGACCGATGGATCTGGCAAGCACCGGAAAACTTACGCTGATGAGGAAATTGGCGGACCATTGCGCGGCGCCGCTGACCGCGAGCCCGGAGCCCCGGATCTGATTGGGGAACATCTCGCCCAACATCACCCACATGACCGGACCCCAGCTCAAATTGAAGAATACGACGTAGAGATTGGCGCTGATCAGCGCCAGCACACCCACGTGAGGCGCCAGGTGCAGCGTGCCGTTGCTCAAATCGCCGGTGGCAAAGGCGGCCGTCAGGACACTTAGGGCAACGGCCATTCCGATCGAGCCGATCAACAGCAGCGGCTTTCGGCCGATGCGATCGATAAGAAAAATCGCGACGAGGCAGGCGGCGATCGAGAGTGTCCCGCTCAAGATGTTGATCTTGAGCGAGTCGGCTTCGCTGAACCCCACCGCCTGCCAAAGCACCGCACCGTAGTAGAACACCACATTGATGCCCACCAATTGCTGGAAAGTGGCGAGTCCGATGCCCACCCAGACGATTCGGCGCCATCGACCCGTTGACGGATCGATCAGATCGGCAAGCCGTGGGGCGTGGTCGGCGGCGAGGGAACCACGAATTTCCACGGCCTTGATCTTCGCCGCGGAGGCGCCAAACAATCGGGTCAATACCACCACGGCTTCCTCATGGCGGCCCCGCGCCACCAGATAGCGCGGACTTTCCGGAATGAGCAACAGCGTCAAGAAAAACACGCTCGCCGGAATAATCTGCATCCAGAACATCCAACGCCAGGCCGCGTAACCCAGCCAAAAGGCATCGGTCGACTTGCCGGCGCCATGCGCCAAGAAATAGTTGGCGAGAAACGCGCCGGTCAGTCCGGCAATGATCATGACCTGCTGCACGCTCGACAATCGCCCGCGCATGCTCGCCGGCGTCACTTCGCTGATGTAGGCGGGCGACAGCACGCTGGCCGCGCCCACGCCGACGCCGGCGGCAAAGCGCGCCAGGATCATCATGACTGCCGAAGCGGCTGCGCCCGATGCCAGCGCGCTCAAAATGAAAAGCATTGCGGCGGCAACCATGACCCGGCGTCGGCCCCAGACATCCGCCAGCCGCCCTGCCAGGAACGCCCCGAGCGCGCAGCCGGGCAGCAGTGCGCTGACCGTAATGCCGAGCCCCGCCTCGCTCAAATTGAAGGTGCTTTTAAGTCCGTCCTGGGTGCCGTTGATGACGCCGCTGTCGTAGCCGAACATGAAGCCGCCGATAGTGGCGACGCCGACGATGGCGGCGACCAGCGGCAGGTTGATTTCTCCGTCGCGATTGTCGATCAATCTGTTCTCCCCCTCGCAACACCCGTTTGGCCGAACGGGATGCCTGTTGCTCGCGTCGGAGAGATTGCTTGGTCTAAACGGAAGGATGGCTGTATGCAGCCGCGCTTTTAGTAACGATACCATTTCTTCACCCCGCGTCTCGCGGGCAAACGGCGACGATGCGCTCACACGCTACATTTCGTTAGTCATATGTTCGGTATATAATTGATTTATATAAATATTTCATATGCCAACTTAGAGTGTTCGACCATGGATGCGAGTGAGCTGGTTCGCCTGACTCTTGTCTACCGGAGCGACGGCTTCGTTGCGGTACCAGACCTGCTCAGCGGCGCGGAAGTCGGGGCCTTGCGCGCGGAGATAGTCGCAATTGCGCGTGGCCGCCGCGGACCGGTGGCCGGTACGGCAGCGCGCGAGGATTTATCGGATGAGGAGGTCATCGGCAGTATCCTGGCTCTGCACATGCCGCACAAGATCTCGCCGCTGATGCGCGAAACCATGTCGCATCCGCGCATCGTCGAAATCGTCAAGGCCTTGGTCAGTCCCAATCTGAAATCCATGCAGACGATGTTGTTTGTCAAGAAAGCCGGCAAGCCCGGACAAGCGTGGCATCAGGATGAACACTACATAGCCACGCGGGACCGCTCGCTGTGCGGGGCCTGGATCGCACTCGACGATGCGACCATCGAGAACGGCTGCATGTGGATGCATCCTGGATCGCAGCTTCGTGGGGTTCTATATCCCATAAAGCCGCATGCAGATGCGCGCTTCGATTCCGCGGACGAAGCGTTTGGCCATGGCTATCAGCGTGAAGGCGGTGTCCCGATCGAGCTGAAAGCCGGCGGCGTGGCATTTTTCAATGGCTACGTCCTGCACCGCTCGCTTCCCAACAACGCCAAATCTGGATTCCGTCGCGCGCTCGTCACCCACTACATGTCCGCTGAAAGCCTGCTGCCCTGGACGATGGGCGCCGATACGGCGCGTCCGGACGTGCGCGATATCGTGATGATCTGCGGCCAGGATCCGTACACATGGCGCGACATCGAGGACATCACCCGCCCTTATCTGCGTTCTGAATCCGCGCGGCGCGACTGAAATTCACCGTCAACGCTCAACGTTGCAATAGTGGGAGAGTTTGGTTGACGGTCGCAAACGATAGCACGGCCTCGAGCAGCGCAGCCGACCTGCGGCGGCAAAAATTGAGCCTCACGTTCAAGGCGATCTATGGCAGCGGCCAGCTGGTCGACGGGGTCACCCAGATAGTCTTAAGCACGTTTTTGTTTTTCTATGTGACCGCGGTCTGCGGTCTATCGGGCGTCTTGACCGGCGCATCGCTGTCCATCGCACTGGTAGTGGACGCGGTCGCCGATCCGGTTGTGGGACTGGTATCCGATAACAGCTGGACCCGCATCGGTAGACGACATCCATTTTTGATCGTCGCCGTCGTGCCCACTGCGCTTAGCTTAGGACTGCTGTTTTCCATCCCGGTTGGCCTATCGCAGGGCGCCCTGTTCGCCTACGTGACGTTGGTATCGATCGCGCTGCGGGTCTCGCACTCGGCATTCAATCTGCCATTCGTAGCCCTGGGAGCCGAGCTGTCAGACGATTATTCGGAACGCACCAGCATCGTTTCCGCACGTTTCATTTTCAACGTCATCGCGACTTTCAGCTGTCTGGCGCTAGGGTTTCTCGTGTTCTTGAAAGGCGCTGATGGGCTGTTGAACCGGTCTTCGTACTCGCCGTTCGGCTGGGCCTCAGCTGGCCTGGTAATGGCCGGCGGACTCACCTGCGCGCTCGGCACCTTGAGCGCCCTGGGGCGCCTGCATCCCGCCGAGCATGCGGAAGGCACCGTCGTGGCCAGGTTCACCCGCGACCTACGCGAGCTGTTCAGCAACAAATCATTCTTGGTGCTCTTCTTCAGTGCCTTGGTGCTGTTTCTCGGCATCGGCATCTTCACCACCCTGGCGCTGCACGCCTATAAGTTCTTCTGGCGCCTGCCGGAAAGAATGATCCAAGCAGTCTCCATATTGCCGACGCTGGGATTCGGCATCGGAACATTGCTCAATGCCGTCACCGCCAAACGCATCGAGCGCCTCACTGCAATATTCATCGGATTGGCGGTTCTCTGCCTGACGCAAGGCCTGTGGCCGTTCTTCAGAGTGCTGCATCTGCTGCCCGACAACGGCACGGCGGTTTATGCGATTTTGATTGCCAACGCCATCGCTGCCGGCGCCGCCACCGGATTCTTCGGTGTGGCGCAGCACTCGATGATCGCGGACGCCAGCGACGAACACGAATTTTTGTTCGGCACGCGCCGGGAGGGACTGCTCTACGCAAGCCTCAACTTTTCCGCCAAGGCTGCCGTCGCTCTGGGCGCGCTGATCGCGGGTGTTGCCCTGGATCTGATCGGTTTTCCGAGCGGCATTGCTGCCCACCCCGACTTGCAATTCCATATTCCTCCCGGGACGCTGCAGAAATTAGGCCTGATCTACGGTCCCGGCGCCGCGTTGGTCACGGCACTCGCGGGGGTGATCTTCACGCGCTATCGCCTCAAGAGGCAACCGCACGCCCGCATCCTGGAAGCGTTGGCGAAGCGGCGGGGTTCCACAGCCTAGCCCCGCTCGTCAGCAATTCGTACTAACATGCAGGTTGAACTCGCGGACGGCGTATGACTGAACCAAAACTCGAACAGCTGGTTACCGTAGTACGCGACGGCGCAATCGCAACAGTCACCCTGCGCCGCGGCGATGGGCGCAATGCGCTGTCGCGGCAGCTCATGTTGCAGTTGGCGGAAGCGGCAAACGGGTTCGCGGATGATCTGCAAACGCAAGCGATCGTTCTCACAAGCCAAGGAGCGTTTACCGCGGGCGTCGATTTGAAGGACCCTGCGGTCGATCAAATCCGCGAGGCCGGGCTGCTCGAACGGCGCCAGTTTCTCAAGGTTGGTCCGGATTTATGCGACGCGTGGCAGAAAGTTGACCAGGTTACGATTTGCGCGATCGAAGACTATTGCATCGGAGGCGGCGTGGCATTGGCCGTCGCGTGCGACTTTCGTGTCGTGGGAAAGAGTGCCGTGCTGCGCCTGCCGGAAATTCCGCTCGGCATGAACATGAGCTGGCATGCAGTTCCCCGGCTTGTATCGCTCATCGGCCCGGCACGCACCAAGCGCTTCGTAATGTTCGGCGAGAAGATTGGCGCGCAGCAATTGCTCGCCTGGGGTCTCGCGGATGAAGTGGCGCCGGACGGCAAGGCGTTGGCGGCGGCCCGGCGCTGGGCGGAAAAGATCGCAAAACTTCCGCCGAATGCGCTGCGCATGACCAAGCATTCGGTGAATGCGGCCGCAAATGCGCTGCATCACGCCGCAAGCTTCATGGATCTCGATCAATATCTGCTGGCGGCCACCAGCGAAGACTATCGCGAAGGGATACTGGCCTTCCGCGAGAAACGTACGCCGAAGTTCACGGGCCGATAGGCCGATTCAATTGACTTGTCGGTCGCGGTTCGCCCAATACGGATTGCGCAGTTCGCGTTTCAACACCTTGCCGGTGGCGTTCTTTGGCAAGGCAGCAACGAAATCGACCGACTTCGGCACCTTGAATCCGCCGATCCGCGAGCGCGTGAAACTCAGGATGGAATCGGCATCCGCCTCGCTGCCCGGCTTCAGGACCACGATGGCTTTGACGGCTTCGCCCCATTTTGAATCCGGAACGCCGATGACCGCGACCTCCGCCACCGCGGGGTGACCATAGATCGCGCTCTCCACCTCGGCTGGATAAACGTTCTCGCCGCCGGACACGATCATGTCCTTGATGCGGTCCTGAACATAGAGATAGCCGTCGCTGTCCACAAATCCGGCATCGCCGGTACGCACCCACCCTTGCGCGTTCATCGCCGCCGCCGTTGCATCGGGGAGATTCCAATAGCCGTTCATGCGGGTCGCAGAGTGAACGCAGATCTCGCCGACGGTTCCGCACGGCAGCGACCTCCCCTCGAGGTCGCAAATATCGAGGCCGACGCCGGCGACGGCTTTGCCTGCGGAACGCATGCGCTGTGTGCCGCCGAAATTGTGATCCTCCGCGGGCAGATAGGTGACTGCCCCGCACAATTCGGTCATGCCATAGACCTGGATGAAGCGGCATTTGAACATCGCCGTCGCCTCGCGCAACAGCTCGAGGGGAATGGGCGACGCGCCGTAGAGAAGATACCGAAGCGAGGAGAAGTCGGTCGTTGCGCAGGCCGGATGTGCGAGCACTTGCTGAATCATCGTCGGCACCAAGATCAGCTGGGTCACGCGATGCTGCTGAATTGCGAACAACACGTCGCCAACGTCGAATTGCGAAAGAATCACCGAGCGCGCGCCGCAATAGAGGGCGAGGAAAGCCCAATACGTTCCCCCAATATGGAATGCGGGCATGGCGATGATGGCCGTATCACCCGGCTGCCAATCGATCCAGCCGAAGTGCGGATCGAATTTCTCGAGCGCGCGGTAGCGGCTGAGACCGTAGAAAGTCGCGTGCGCAAGCTCGACGCCTTTCGGATGGCCCGTTGTTCCGCTGGTGTATATCTGAACTGCGGTGTCCTGCGCAGCTCCTTCATAACCTGGATCGATGTCGTTGTACCGGCCGATCCAGTCCTCGTACGCCGGCCAATCGCCGGCCATCCCGTCGATCAGGATGATTCGGCGCATCATTTTCAGATCCGCGAGCAGCGGTGCCAGGTAGGCGGCATGTCGTCCGCCGACGAACACCATCTCAGTGCAACTGTCCTCGAGTACGTATGCCACTTCGCGCGGTGCGAGGCGCCAGTTGACCGTGACCGATACGGCGCCGACCTTGGAGACCCCAAGCATTATTTCGAAATAGCGATCGGAGTTCTGGTCGAGCACGGCGACGCGCGCGCCGGGCTTGATGCCTGAAGCGATAAGCCCATTCGCGACCCGGGAACTGCGGCTGTGTAGCGACTCGAACGTGGTGGCGCGATCCGCATGGAGAGTCGCGATCGCACGCGGGCGAACGCGCGCGTGGCGCCGGGGTATATCCGCCAGCGTTACGATTTCGGGCGTGTATGCGATGCCACTACCCACGGCTCGCGACCGCTCGCAGCGTCCGCAGTACGCCATTACACGCCTGCGCCGCCGCGCCACCATCGCCCAACAGAAAATAGATTTTGCGAAACGCGTCGTACAGCGGTGCATAGGCGGCGGCGGCCTCGGGATGAGGCCGGTATTCGCGATAGCCCGGGCACAGCGCATCCTGCGCTTCCTCAAGATTGCGAAAGGCGCCCGCGGCAAGACCGGCAAAGATCGCCGAGCCAACGCCTGTGGCCGGGCGATCCGGAACCCGCACCGGTTTGTTCAAGACATCGGCGTACCGCTGGTTGATCGACGGCATGTGTTGAGGCAGGCCGCCCGCATTGACGATGTGCGCGGCGGGCACATGATGCGCGCCTAGATGATCGATGATCACTTTGGTGTGAAACGCGGTGCCTTCCACGGCGGCGAACAGTTCGTCGGCCGCGGTGTGCGAGAGATTCCAGCCGAGCGTCAAGCCGCGAAGTTCGGGATCCGCAAGTATGGTGCGATCGCCATTGTCCCAGGGCAAGCGCAGCAAACCCGTTTGTCCCGGGCGATAGTTTGCAATTTGCTGCGAGACGACCGCCAAGCTGCTGCCGCTGCGGTTTGCGATGGCGTCAAACACCGCACCGCAGGCACTCAAGCCCGCCTCGATGCCGACCAAACCGGGATGAATGGAACTTTTGACCACGCCGGAGACGCCCGGTATGGGTGCCGCGTGTTCGCTCAATGCCATGATGCAAGTCGAGGTGCCGAGAACATTGACGATGTCTCCGAGCCTGATTCCTGCGCCTACGGCGTCGGAGTGTGCGTCGAGTTCAGGGAACGGAATCGGCAGTCCCGATGTTAAGGCCAATCGTTGCGCCCAGGCCGGACATAGCCGGCCCGCGATCGCATTGACCGCACCATACCTACCGCCGAGCTTTTCGCGTATGCCGCGAAACAGCGGGTCGACAGTGGTGAGGAACTGCTCGGACGGCAGACCACCCAACGATTCATTCCACATCCATTTGTGCCCCATTGCGCAAATGCCGCGGGGTAGATCCTTGGCATCGACCTGGCCGGAAAGTGTGGCAACCACCATGTCGCCGTGTTCCAGCGCGGTGGCAAATTGCTCGCGGCCTTTGCTGTTTCGACGCAGCCAGTGCAGCAGTTTGGCGAATCCCCATTCCGGAGAATAGGCGCCGCCGCACCAGCGCAGGGCCTGCAAATCCATTTTGCGGGCAGTGCGTGTGATTTCTTCCGCCTCCGATTGCGCCCGATGGTCGCACCACAGGTAGTAATCTCCCAGCGGCTGCAGCTGGCCATCCACCGGCAGAACGCTGGATCCCGTGGTGGCAACGGCTAGCGCCGCGACCGCCGCACCGGAGATGTGAGCGTTCGCGAGCGCAGCCGCCATGGCGGCCACCAGAGCGGCCATGTGGTCGGCATGCTTTTGAGTGGCGAGGCATGGATCGGCGGGATCCTTGTCGAGGGGATATTCCACGGCTGCTGAACCCAAAATGCCGCCGGCAGTATCGACGATGGAAACGCGCACACTCAATGTGCCAAAGTCGATTCCCGCCACGACGGCCATGTATCTGACCCTCTCTGCTATGCGGTCAACGCCGTGTCCCCGCAGATGCTCACTTCCAGTCCCAGTGCATCGAACATCGCAGCCTTCGCCGCGAGCGCATGCTCGGCGCTAGCACGGTCTGGAGCGTAGGCTACCTGTATGTGATTGGCGCCGTGACGCGCCATGAATTGATCGCGCGAGATACCTGGAAATACTGCGTGCACCATTGGCCACTGCGGCGTCGTGGCCAGCGATCGCCGATTGCTCTCGGAGGCCGGCAATGCCACCGATTCGCACAGCCCAAGGTCCGCCTTGAGGCCACTTGGCTCGACCGATACCCGGCTCCAGACAATTTCTCCCGGTTTGCTAACGCCCTTGATGGTTCCCCCGCCCAGGCGAAAGTACATGGGCGGCTGCCGTTCGCTCACCGCTTCGGCATAGCCACCCGCGAGATGTGCAGGAGGAAGCGCGCCGGAAATTTGCAGCGTCCAGACAAACCGGCGAGCTGCTCCCGTTCCGTAGAACTCGCCATAGCGCACATCGTGAAGCGTGGTCTCGGGCGCAAGCTTCAGCTGCCGCCAGATCCGGTTGGTGACCAGTGCATCGAGTCCCGCGCACTCGTCCACTTCATTGAAATGGGGCAGTGCACGACCGTCGTACAACAATTTGCCATCGCGCCCCTTCACGGGAGGACGATCCACATTGTTGAGCAGGCCCTCCGCGAGATCGGAGGCGACGGTCAGATCCTTCAGGCCTTGCTGATATTGGATGCCGATGACATCGCATCCAAAGTCATTCGAAATGCGCAGCGCCGCGATGTACATCTTGCATTGTTCCAGGACCTGCGCTTCGGTCAGGTCCACCGCCGGATCTTTGCCGAGTGTAAAGCGCATGGATCGCGCGCGCAGCCAGTCATACACCGCACGCGCCTCCGAATCCGCGGTATCGCGCATCTCGGCGTACAGCCCGGCCTGGCTCAAGCGCTCTTTGAATACTCCCATGCCATGCAGGTGCTCGTCGGGGATGATGGCGTTGTACATTCCCATGCAGCCCTCATCGAATATGCCGAGGATGGCACGGTCGTTGCGCAGTTCCCCTGCCATCCGCGCGCCCAGCGCTCGCAACTCCGCCGGAATCCGCGCCTCCGGATAAGGCTTTACATGTCCGGAATCGTGCTGCAGAGGCTCGCCATTCAACCAGCGTTTGAGACCGGTGAGAAAAAAAGCATCGTCGAAATCGGCGCTCCACAGCGAATCGAATTTCACTCCGGCCTTGCGCAACGACGCATTGAGATTCAACAAGCCGACCAGACCTGGCCACTCGCCGCTCCAATTCGCCACCGTCAGAATCGGTCCCCGATGTCCCATGAGCCCGGCCAATAGATGTTGGCTGTATTGCCATACCGCCTCGACCACAATTAGCGGCGCATCCTTGGGGATGGCGCGGAAAACCTCGATTCCGCGTTTTTGGCTGTCGATGAAGCCGTGGCCCCTCTGCGGGTCAAATTCGTGTCCGCGCCGCACTTCACCGCCGAGCTTTCGCACCGCGCTCATTACCGCGCCTTCGACGCGCTCCTGAGTGGGCCAGCACTGCTGATTGGCAGACAAGCGTAAATCGCCATTGGCAACGAGAAAAACATTGGCGGCCATGTGACTATCTCCTAGAAGGCTATGCCCTAAATCACTTCCAAGGATTCGCGGCCGGGAAGCTCCGGGAAAATAACCGTCGGTAACGATTGATACCAAAATGCGACCGAAGCGATATCGTCCTGCAAAGGCAGGTATTGCCGATCCGGCGTCGTGCGCCAGCCCAGCGCCTGAATGGTAATTCGCAGGTCCTTCTCAAAGCGCACCGGGTCCATGATATGCCAGCGATACATGCCGAATCGGGTTTGCGATTTGTAGACGCCGTCGGGGCGAATCACCTGGGCAAGACCGGCATAGGGCGTACAGAATTCTCGGTACGCACTGGCGTGCTCCTTCTCCAGCACACCGACGTCGAAGTTGTAGGCCCCGCAGAAGTAATCTTCGGTGCCGGTGCCGCAAATCGTCGGGAATTCCTGGTCGCCGTCCATGTAGAATTTGATCTCGCCCTCGCCCCACCACCCGGAGTTATTGACGCCCCAGGCCATGTACGTTCCGACGTAATGTCCCCGGCCCTTTACGCCGTCAATAATGGTGTACACGCTTTTGTAAGGCAGCGGATTGACGCGGCGAAATTGTGCGTGCAGGTAAGCGGCATCGTCGCGGACCGCCGTCAGAGCGTAGGTGATCTGGTAGTAGACATAGATTTTTTCGTCGCTCAAGTTGCTCAGCGTCAGTTGCGCGCGGCGCCGAAACGGCATTTCCCAATAGCAGTTGAATCCGCGCGCGGGATTGACGCACACGGCAAGGGAAGATACCGGCGCGAACGTCTCCCAGCCGTTGGCAAAGAAGTCGCCGACCGGGCATTCGATGGAAGGGTGCGGCTGGCCATCCCAGAATGCACGCAGTATGGTGTGGCGCCGCTTGCCCTGCGCCAGGGTCATCCAAATATGTTGGATGGCGCCCATGCCTTGGATATCTGCCAGCGTGTGAGTGGCGCCGGGTTCGATGACGACGAAGGGCGAGATCTTCCAGCCCTGTCCTAAGCCGCGCGCCGAGTGTGCCGCGGGCCCGTCGACGGACATGCCGCCCCTGCCCTTTTCGCCGCTGGTTTGTTCGGGACAGATCGAGCGCGTTTGCGCGCTGGAAAGCCGCGACAGATTTCCAAGATGCAATCCCAAGCCGGAGAAATCCGTCATTGCTTAACTCCACTCCCTCGCTAACGGCTATCGGGAATCTTCCGTTCGCCCGTGCGTTGATTCACCAGCACCTTCCACGGATAGTGATCTCCTTCGCCGCCGGAACCAATCGCTTGTAGATGATTGGTCACGGCCTTGCGCCAACCCAGCGAGGTGTTGGCCGTGGTCATGTGCGGCGTCTTGGAATGATGAAATGTAACGTCGCCTCTGGCAATGGGACAGACGATCATTCGCGACTCGTCGACTTCGCATTGGATCAGATCGCTCTGCACGCCGGGCACTGGGTGGTGCGGAAGGACACCTTGCAGGTGCCCGCGGTCTATGAAGTGCATGCATCCATTCTGGATGTCGACGTTCTGCAGCGGGATCCAGCAAGTAATGCCCCTATCATCAAGATTGCGTCCCCAATACGCCTCATCCTGGTGCCAATTCGTCGGCACGCTCTTTCCCGGCGGCTTGGCGAGAAACTGGTCGTACCAAAAGGTCAGCTTCAATCCAGAGAGATCTTCCGCGAAGCTTGTCAGCCACCTTCGGTAAGGCGCATCGGCAATATCCTTCCACACAAAGGATGGGGAAGATTGCACGATGCGGAATGAACGGTTCTGCAAAGCTTCTTTGTCGTCCCAAGCCCAGTCGTTCGCGTATTTCTGTTTGTCGTCCATGATTCGATCACAATACCGATCGATTTCATCGAGGTCCGCCTGCGGTACGGCATCCGTGACCATCAGATAGCCGTGCTCGCGGTAAAACTTGATGTGATCTTGAGTGGCTCTTGGGTAGGGCATGAGCTTAAATCCCGACCGCGGCACGCAGCGCCGCCGTCCAACCGATCCAGCGTTTATCCGGCCCTGACAGGCCGTCCCACAGCATGTTGTTGCAGACATAAGCAACCGCGATACCGAGTTCCGGATGGGCAAATGCCATGCGTCCGCCGGCGCCCGCATGTCCGAAGGAGCCGGGCCCGAACATCGGTTCGGCGCGCCGCGGCAGCTCGAAGCCAAGACCGAAACGCTGCGGATCGCCGGTGCTAAGAGCGCGAAGTTCGTCAGGGCCAGTGAGCGTGTCGGTTTGCGGTGTACGCGCCTGCTGCACGGTGCTGTCGGCGAGCAGCCGCACCGCATCCACGGTGCCGATCATCGAGGCGTACATTTTTGCCAATGCGCGGGCATTGCCGATGCCGTTCCCTGCCGGCAATTCGGCGGCGCGCGCGCGACGGTCTAAGTTGGCCGCGTCGATGAAACCCTCCGACGCCACAATGCTTTGCAGCAGCACTTTTGCCACGCGCGTGCTGGTGTCGACGCCGCGTGCGGCGAGCAGATTCGGCCATGGGTTCGGCGCGCTCGTTGGACCCACCGCCCTGAAGTGCGGCGCGTAGCGGGCCTCCTGTTCGGCGGGCAAGCCAATCCACATATCGATATGAAGCGGCGCGGCCACCTCCTTGGCGAAGAACTGCCCCACCGATTGTCCCGACAGGCGCCGAATCAGTTCCCCGACCAGAAACCCATAGGTCACTGCGTGATAAAAACTCGCTCGGCCGGGGGTCCACAGCGGCCGCATGTCTGCAAGCGCGTCGACGCACTTTTTCCAATCGAACAAGTCGGCTGGGCCAATGTCCGCTTCCGGGTCGAAGCCGATCAACCCCGCCGTGTGGCTCAGCAGCTCGCGAACCGGGATCCCCGACTTGTCATTTTTCGCGAATTCCGGCCAGTAGCGGACAACCGGCGCGTCGTAGTCGAGTTGGCCGCGCTCGGCCAGGATGTGCGCGCAGAGCGCAACCGCGGCTTTGGTACAGGACATCAGCATCGAGATCGTGTTTTCGCCGTACGGGCGGGCGCGGATCTTGTCCTTGCCGGCCCAGATGTCGACTACTCGCGATCCATCGCGGTACACGCAGAGCTGTGCGCCTCCCTCATCGTTCGCCTGCGCTTGCGCAAACGCATCGCGCACCGCCTCGAAGCCTTGCGCTACGGAACCGCCGACCGCGATCATGCCAGCCCTACCAATTGCTATCTTGCCCCTTCGTTCTCAACCTGTTGCCCGTGCGCACACAAACGTGGCATGTTCGCTCACGCTTACTCACTATCGCACACTCGCGAGCAGAGTTCCAAGTCGCGCGCCGCCCGCGTGCCGAGGAAAAACCTCAGTGAGGGGCCCCGCTGCTGCTGATTCGCCCGGGGGAAACGCATTTTAATCACTAACGGGCAATTTCGCGCATTCACGGTCAATTTGCGTTGACACTCTGACTGCTACGTGCTTATATCCAAAAAAAATGCGTCCAAGTCCGGGGGGGTCATGGCCACACCTAACGTTCCTACGCGCTCGGTTTCCGCTTGCGCCCTGCTATTCACCGTCGCAGCGACCTGTGCGTTGGCAGTCTTCGATGCTCATGGACAGGTGGCTTCCAGCGCTGCGGCCGACACCGGTCCGCTGGCCGAAGTCGTCGTAACCGCCGAGCGCCGCTCGACGGACCTGCAGGTCACGCCGGTTGCCGCAAGCGTGCTCTCGGGAGATGACCTGTTCAACCGCGGCGTACTCACAGTCGATCAGCTCCAGTTCACGACACCTTCGCTCACCGTGAATGATTTCGGCCAGGGAATCATGTTCAACATCCGCGGCATCGGCAAGGGTGAAAGCAATGTGCAGACACCCTCCGGCATCGTGACCTATCGGGACGGTGTGCCGATTCCCGGCACGTTCGGCAACAACGAACCCTACTACGATATCGCTTCCGTCGAGGTGTTGCGCGGACCGCAGGGAACCTTCTCGGGTGCCAATGCCACGGGCGGCGCTGTTTACATCACGGAGAAGAATCCGGATTTCAACAGCATCAACGGCTATGGACAGCTGCAATACGGAAATTACAACGATAGAGCGTGGCAGGGCGCCATCAATCTGCCCGTCACGGATACTTTTGCCGCCCGAATCGCCGTCAATGGCGAACGCCGGCAGACGTTTTACAATCTCAGCGGGCCGTATACCGGAGATCCGGGGATCCTCGATTCGAACAATGTGCGCGTCAGTCTGTTATGGAAGCCGGTCGATGCACTTAAGATTTTGGTAAAAACGGATTACAGCGATATCAACAACGGCGGATTCCCGGGCCAGCCCTACAATAAGCCGGGAAGCCTCTTCGACGTATCCACCGATATCAATTCTTATGCTTTCGACGAAATCACCCGATCGGTGGTGGATATCGCCTACACCTTCGCGAATGGCGACGTGCTGCGCTCGATTAGCGGCTATGAACATGCGCGAGCCGCGCAAAACATCGATCTCGACGGCACCAATCGAGGCTATCCAACCTCCGCCACCTTCTCCGATCTTGGCCGCTTGGAAACCTATTCCGAGGAGTTGAATCTATTGTCGCCGACCGGCGGCTCCTTCAGTTGGATCGTTGGGGCATTCTTTCTGCATGAGGTAGACGAGCTGCCGCCCGGCAATGGCTTCAACATTGATATTTTACTCACGACCCCGTACCCGGCGCCCTTGCTGCCTCTGGTCAATGTCAATTTGGATTACAACACCCCCAAAAAGCACGAGGGCGTTTTCGGGCAAGCCTCATACAAGTTTACCGATCAATGGCAACTGCAAATCGGAGCGCGCTACAACCACTCGACGTTCGATTTGACCGACGTTCAGACCACCAACCTGTTGTTTCCGCCGCCGCCCCTCGCTCTACCCGCAGCGAACTCCTCGCACGAGTCCGATTCGAAACTGACCGGGAAAGTTGACTTGGACTACCAGCTAGACCCGAATAATTTTCTGTTTGCGTTTGTCGCGACGGGGCACAAGGATGGCGGGCTCAACACCACCTCGGGCGAACCTCCGGTGATCCAGCCGGAAAACCTGACAGATTATGAGGTGGGCTGGAAGTCGACATTGTTCAATCGGCACATGCGCACTCAGGCGGGCGCTTTCTACACCACTTACAAGGACTTCCAAGTCAGCCTGCCTGATCCTGAAACCCAGACCGCGCCCATCTTGAATGCGCCGCATGCCAAGGTGTACGGGGTGGAATTCCAGGCGCAGGCGGAGTTTGGCGATTTGTCCTTCGACGCCTCGTGGTCATATATTCACGGACGATTTGGAGATTTCTATGCCATCGATTCGCGCGTATTCGTCGCGCCCTACCCTCCCTGCAATTTGAGCAGCGGTCCCGCGGGCGCCAGCGGCTGCAGCAACCTCAGCGGCAATACGCTGCCGAACTCTCCGACCTGGACGGCAAACGCCGGCGTGCAATACGCATTCCACGTCGGCGCGGATCAATCTCTCACGCCCAGGCTGGACTACGCGTTTGTCGGCTCGCAATGGGCGACGGTATTCGAGAACGATTCCCTGGCGGATCAATTCAGCTCGCGTAGCCTGCTCAACGCGCGCTTGAGCTACGACATCAGAAAATTCGACATTTCCCTGTACGCAACCAATCTGACCAACAAGCAATATGTCAGCGCACAAGGCGTGGGCTCGCCGCCGCCGGTTC
Organism: uncultured Gammaproteobacteria bacterium; assembly: GCA_963787695.1. Lineage (GTDB taxonomy): Bacteria > Pseudomonadota > Gammaproteobacteria > Steroidobacterales > Steroidobacteraceae > Bog-1198. The sequence goes on along the minus strand of CAWBDX010000001.1, from coordinate 314,662 downwards.
TGTTGTATGCCGGACCGCCGCGGCAGTTCGGGATTCTCGCGAGGATGAGTTTCTAGGCGCCAGGGATGCCGCAAAAACAGGGTGTCGGGACCAGAGTCAAAATAATCTATGCCACCGGCGCTGCGATCGACGGCATCTCGAATTCAGTGCTGCCGACATTTCTGTTCTTCTATCTGACGGCCGTTTGCGGCCTCGGGGCGACGCTGGCAGGTTTCGCTCTGTCCTGTTCGCTGGTCATCGACGCCGTCGCCGACCCGTTCATAGGCTCGCTGTCGGACAACACCGTTTCACGCTGGGGTCGCCGTCACCCCTTCATGCTGGCAAGCGCGCTGCCGATGGCGATCTCACTCGGGCTACTGTTTTCCATTCCCACCGGATTATCCACGTGGGCACTGTTCACATATGTCGTATTGGTTCTGCTGGCGCTGCGCCTGGCAATCTCCGCCTGGGTCTTGCCCTACCAGGCACTGGGCGCGGAACTGGCGGATGACTACGATGAGCGCAACACCATCGTCGCGTACCGAGTTTTTTTTGCAATGCCCGCGGTTGCCATTTGTCTGACCCTCGGCTTCCGGGTCTTTCTGAGTGGAACCAATGGACTGCTCAACCGGGCCGGATATGTGCCATTTGGTTGGGCGTGCGGATTTTTTATTCTCTTGAGCGCTTTGACTGCCACCCTCGGCACACGTCGACTGATCGGACGGCTTCACCTGCCCAGCAAACGAACACCAGGTTCGGTGTCCAGATTCTTCATCGAGGTTCGCCAGCTGTTGCGGCACCGCGCATTCTTGATTCTTTCGAGCGCTGCCACCGTCTTTTTCATTGCGCTGACCGCCAGCACGAACATGGGATTACACGCCGGAAAGTTCTTCTGGAAGCTGCCGAATAGCGTGCTTCAAGCCATGTCGCTCTCGCTGTTTATTGCGCCGATTCTGGGAATCTTGTTGGTCGCCGTCTACGGCCGACGGTTCGAGAAGCGAACCTTGGCACTCGTCGCCCTGGGTTACGTCACGGTTAGCCTGTTTGTTCTACCCGTCTTGAAGATCGTGGGCATCCTGCCCGCCGCCGGACCCGGGCTCTACGTGCCGCTTATCGTCAACAGTGTGCTGACCGGCATGTTCATCGGCAGCTCGACCATCGCGTATCAGTCGATGTTCGTAGACGCGGCGGACGAGCATGAGCTGCTGCACGGAGCGCGCCGCGAGGGATTGTTCTACGCGGGGCTGTCTCTCGCCGTCAAGTGCGGCGCGGGATTGGGTGCACTGCTGGCGGGGATTGCGCTGGATTTCATCGGCTTTCCCTCCGATATCGCCAATCGCAGCGCGGCATCTGTGGAAATCCCGGCGAAAACCATCACCAACCTGGGACTGGTATACGGCCCCGCCGCGGCGTTGATCGCCTTGATTTCCGTGGTGCTGCTGTTCGGCTACCGATTGAATCGAAGCGAATACGCGCGGATTCGCGTCGAACTTGATCGGCGCGCGGAAGTTGCGCGGGCAGGCCTCGGCGCGTTATGACTGTCGTGGAGGACCTACGTGCGCTCATCCACCCCGTTTATCTGGACACCCCAACAGCCAATTCACCTGTTCAGCCGCGGCGGCATGCCGGCACGCCAAGAAGCGCAAAACCGCTGGTTCTTTTTTCGCCGCGCGGTTGAGCTTCCCGCCCGCGCCGACCATGCATCCATCAACATCACCGCCGACGGCCACTACGCGCTGTTCGTCAATGGCACGCGTATCGGCCGCGGCCCGGTGCGGTGCAACCCCCTCTATCAGCGCTACGACACCTACGACCTCGCCCCGTATTTGACGACCGGCGCCAATGTGCTCGCGGTATTGGTGCACACCTACGGCGCCGATGCCGCCTTCTATGAATTACCCAAGGGACTGCACCTCAGGACGTTTGGGGATGGCGGCCTGTGGGTCGAGGGCGAAGCGCTGATCGGCTCGAGTAAGATTCCGCTGCGCAGCGACCCCGGCTGGCGCGTCCGGCAAAGCGACGCATGGGCACAAGACGTGCCCCGCACCAACAACAGCCTGGGATTCATCGAGGTACTCGACGGCCGCAAGTTGCCCGAGCGCTGGACCATGGTCGATTTCGATGATGCCGGCTGGGATTGCGCGCGTGAACTCAAATCGGGAAACGGTCCCTGGGCCGAAACGGGAGCCTTCGAATTAACGCCGTTTGCAACGCTCATGCCGAGCGGCATTGAACACCTGGTCGAGGAACTGGTTCAGGCGCGGCGCCTCGTGTGGATCAAAGGCCAGGTGCCGGAGGTGGAAATGCCGGTGCAACAGCGCGCATACCGGGAACGACTGGTCCCCGCGCACGCGGGGGCGGTCGATGCGCCGGAACAATTGCTGCGATTCGCCGCAGCAAATTGTCTAATTCGTACGATGCCGGGTAGCGACGTCAGCGTGCTACTCGATTTCGGTCGAATCATCACTGGCAGGCCGCGCGTTGAGCTCGAGGGGCAGGGCGGTGAAATCATCGAAATTGCCTGCTGCGAACGATTGCCTGGAGAGTGGGATGCCGCAGGGCCCGCAAGCGATGCGCGCATCACGCCGGTGGCCTTTCTCGGCGGTGATCATCATGTGTGCCGCTACACTGCGCGGCCTGGTGTTCAAGTGTTCGAAACGTTCGAATGGTGTGCAATACGGTGGATGCAGGTCATCGTTCGCGATGCGCCCGCCGGACTCAAGGTCCGGGGATTGGGCGCAACGTTCACGCATTATCCGGTCGAAGCCCGCGGCAAGTTCACGTGTTCCGACCCAGTTCTGGATGAACTTTGGTCGACCGGCGCTTATACGTTGATGCTCTGTATGCACGACGCGTGGGAGGATTGTCCCAGCCGCGAGCAGCGCCAATGGCTCGGCGACGCCACGGTGGAAAGTTTGGCTGGACACGCCGCATTCGGCCCCTGCGTCGCGCCTCTGAATGCGAAGTTCCTGTTGCAGGCCGCGGAGAGCCAGCGGCCCGACGGGCTGACACAGATGTTCGCTCCCGGCGATCACGGTACGGACAGAATCGTGATCCCGGACTGGACCTTGCAATGGATTTTGAACGCCGGCGACCACTTTCGCTTGAGCGGCGACAGCCATACCATCGACGCGATATTTCCTTCCATTCTCAAGGCGCTGGCTTGGTTCGAGCGATTGCTTGACGAGCATGGCTTGATTGCGGACATGCCGGACTGGCATTTCATGGATTGGGCGGACATCGGCCGGGGCGGTGAAGCGGCTGCTTTGAACGCGCAGCTTGCCGGCAGTTTTGAGGCTGCAGCGCAGCTAGCAGAGATCGGCGGTTGGCAGCGGGAGGCGCAGCGCCTGCGTGCTCGAGCCCGCCGCATCGCCAGCGCTCTCAATGAGCGTCATTGGGACGAGCGCCGCGGCGTTTATGTTGATGTTGTGGATCCAACAACGGGAGCGCAGCAGCTGCGGGTTTCACAACACGCAAATGCTGCGATCGCGCTGTGGACCGATTCGCCGCCGCAGCGAATCCGCCGCGCGCTCGACCGCATCACCGAGAGCCGTCGTCTGACATTCACGGCAGCGCGGCCGATCGCGCCATTCGGCGAAAAACTCGATCCCGAAAATGGCGTGGTGGTGGCCAATACCTTTTATGCGCACTTCGTGTACGAAGCGCTTTGCAAGCATGGCCGGCTCAAGGACGCACTGCGAATGATGCGCGAGAGGTTTGGACCAATGCTGGCGCGGGGCGCAACCACCCTGTGGGAAAGCTTTGAACCGAGCGCAAGCCTTTGCCACGGTTTTTCCGCATCACCTACCTATCAATTGAGCCGCCGCGTGCTCGGCGTGGCTCCCCTGGAACCGGGATTTGCTGCTGTGGAAATCGCGCCCGATCTGGCGGATCTTGATTTCGCACGTGGAGTGTTTCCGACCAAGCTAGGCGACATCGAAGTCGAGCTCGAACGAAACGACGGCGGCTTCGAAGCGCGAGTGCGCGCTCCCGAAAATATGCGTGTGCACGTCAGCGCCGCGCCAGGCTTAAGGCTACGCGCCGCGACCGAACGGTCCGTGGGCGCATTGAAAGCGCAATACGAGTTCCAAGCGCTCGGCTAAGCGACCACGAATGTGCGCTGGCGATTCATTGCATCGCGGGTGCAGCGTGGACGGACGACGCGCCGCGCGTGTCGCCGGCCTCAACTCTGGCGACGATAACGTTGACGCCGGCACGACGAATCGGCTCCAGATCCGATTCGCTCGCCGCGTCATCGGTGATGAACGCAGAGATGTTATCGAGAGACAGCACCACGATTGAGGAGTGTTTGCTCAATTTGCGGCTGTCCGCCATGACGATCACTTGTTCGGTGCGTTTCAGCAGGCGCGCCTCCGCCTGCACGATCAGCGGATCCGCCTCCATGACTCCGTGCCGATTGATCCCATAACAGCCTACGAAGGCCTTTCGCGCCCAGAAATTGGCCGTGGCGTCATGTTCGAAGGGGCTCAAGATGATTTTTTGTTCGCGATAAACCGTGCCGCCCGGCATGCTGACTCGATTGCGGCTGGTCGCGACCAGCTGCGTTACGATGGGCAACGAGTTCGTCAGGATATCGAGTTGCCGGAGAGCGAGAAATTCGACCAAGGCATATGTCGTGGTACCCCCGGCGATGATGATGCTGTCATTGTCGTCGATGAGACTGCTCGCGGCTCTGGCAATGGCCCGCTTCTGCGGGACGGCGACTTCCTCGCTCATCGCGAAGGGCATTCCGACCAGGTGTGCTTCGAGACGCGGATTGATTGCCTCGGCGCCGCCGCGCACGCGCCGCAGCTTCCCCTCCTCGGCTAACGCAGCAATATCGCGGCGAACAGTGGCGTCCGAACTGCTCAGCAATTCCACGAAATCGCCGACGCCCACGATGGAGCGTTCCTCCAAAAGCCGCAGTATCATTCGATGACGTTCCGCTTCCAGCACCTTAATTTCCTCCAAGCGCAGCACGCGCCCGATTCATTCCGCATCCTATCAATTTACCATCGGTCATAAGTCAGCGTTCTCGGCCGCTTCGCGCCAGCGAGCGCGGTATTCCGACATATCGACCGCCAGCGGCGGAACCCGACGCAATGGCGCGGATCCGGTTTGGCTGACATTTGCCAGACGCAGCGCGCCCTGCGCCACACCGTCCTCATCGCTGCTGATGAGCACGATCGTCGCGGGGCGCAGGTTGGCCAACGCTTGCACGAACACCGGCGCTGCCGAGAACCTGCCATCAATCAGCAGCGTATCCTTGCTGCCGATCAAATCGAGAGAAACATCGGCGATCATTGCCGCGTACAGATGCGCAACGGCCAGGGGATCGCTGCTGTTCTGCCGTGGCGCGAGGCTGCGCGAGTTGGCTTTCGGGAAAGGCCCAACGCCGGGTACGCAGGCGGGAATGATCATTTCACCGGCCTCAACCGCCTTGATGGCACACGCAAGACGGCCGGCATCAACGCTGGTGTCAGCATCATTCGCGCCCGCCAGGATTTCGATCTCGCGACCGCCCATGAATCGCGACGACGGAATGGGCGTCCCGGCAACATCGACATTCACCAGACAATCGCGGGCTTCCGGGAGCAAGGCGGCGCGCGCTGCATCGCCACCGGTCGGCGTGCGCATGGCTACAAACCAAGTGCCGGTGGACAGAACCGTGGCATCGTGGCCCACAAGTTGCGGATGACTTCTCGCCGCCAGCAAGGCAGCGTTCGAATCGTGCATCCCGCAATACACCTGCACCCGAGGAGATAGCCCGGTGGCCTCGACCCATTCCGGCCGGAGCGTTCCGAGCACCGAATTGGCAGGCGTCAGGCGCGCAAGTCGCTCGGCCCAACCGCGGCGGACGGCGAGATGAGACGGCGTGTGATCGTATGGGCGCCACAGATCCGTGTGGCATCCAAGACTGGTGATTTCCGCGGCGCTAACGCCGCAGAGAAGCCAAGCCCAATATTGCGCCCAGGGAACGATTTCCCCGCGGCGTGTGTCCGCTGAACGCAGCGACTCGAACCAATGCAGCTGCATCCCGATGTTGAGACCGCCGGGTAGGGCCGGCGATCCGGTTGCCAGAAACGGATCGCGCTGCTGGTTGTACGCAATGCGATCGGCGTCCATCCCCGGCCATTCATAGTCGAGTGGCGCGGTTTGCAAGTGGCCCTTGGCGATGAGTGCGACACCGGCGCCGTGAGCGATGGGCACGATCGCCGTGATGGATCCGAGCCGAGCGAACTCCGACAACACACCCCGCAACCATCGCTCGATCCCAGCCGCATCGAGCGTAAGCATGTCGCCGGTGTTGATGCGAGGATTGGGCCGCACCCGCTTCGCAACGCGATTGCCTGCGTCATTCCAAAGTGAGGCTTTGGAATGGGTTTTCCCCACATCGAGTACGATTGTCCAACCGCCCGTCATACAAGCCCGATGATTGATTCTGATTACTTTGTACCGATTCTGATTGTTTCTTGCAACCAATATTTGTATGCTTTGAGGTCATACTTTAGCGATCTGTGAGAATCTCGAAGGACACCCGGTACCGTGACTTCTGCCCTACTGTTCTCGAGCCCTAAAAATCTCTGGTCCGAAGCGCACGCCGCGTCGCTCGATCCCAAGTCCCTGCTCCTGTACCGGTCCAATCTATTGGGGTCGGACCTGACGGTGACGAATTTCGGCGGCGGCAATACGTCAGCGAAACTGCGCGAGCGCGATCCGCTGACGGGCGAAGTCGTGGACGTGCTTTACGTCAAAGGGTCGGGCGGCGACTTAGGGTCCATGAGGCTGGACGGCTTTGCCACCCTTTACCTGCACAAGCTGTTGCAGCTGCAGACCCTATACCGCGGCGTCGAGCATGAAGATGACATGGTGGCGTTGCTGCCGCATTGCACTTTCAATCTGAATCCGCGCGCCGCGTCGATCGACACGCCCTTGCACGCGCTGCTGCCCTGTGAGCACATCGATCACGTGCATCCCGACGCGATTATCGCGATCGCGGCTTCCTCAGAGGGTGAAGCGGCGACGCGCGAAATCTACGGCGACAGCGTCGGCTGGCTGGGTTGGAAAAGGCCGGGATTCGATCTCGGTGTGCGCTTGAAGAACGATAGCCAGTCCCGGCCGGCGCTGCGCGGCGTCATTCTGGCCGGGCACGGCATCATATGCTGGGGCGAGACCGCAAAGGCCTGTTACGACAACACCATTGATTTGATTTCCCGCGCAGCTGCGTATCTCAATCAGCGCTTAGGCTCGGGCCCTGCCTTCGGCGGCAGCGCAGTCACGGCCAGGAGTGCGGATGAGCGCCGCAAAATCGCGGCATCACTCATGCCGCGCCTGCGAGGGCTGATGATCGGCACGGTGCGCAAAGTGGGCCATTTCAATGATGATGCGGAAACGCTGCAGTTCGTGGATTCGCGCGACTTCCGTGCCCTCGCAGCCATGGGCACTTCCTGTCCCGATCACTTTCTGCGCACGAAGATTGCGCCGCTGGCGCTCGACCCCGAGCGCATCGATGACATGGAATACTTGAGAAAGTCATTGGATGAGTATCGGTTGGCGTATGCACAGTATTACGCGCGGTGCGCGAGTCGCCAGGATCCGCCCATGCGTGACCCCAATCCGGTGGTGCTGCTGCTGCCGGGTGTCGGGCGCTTCGCCTTTGCCGCAGACCGGACCACAGCGCGACTGGCGAGCGAGTTCTACGGCAACGCCATCAACGTAATACGCGGTGCGACGGCAATCGGGGCCTACGTGCGGCTGCCGGAGAGCGAGGCGTTCGCCATTGAATATTGGGCGCTGGAGGAGGCCAAACTGCAGCGCATCCGTCAGCCAAAGCCGCTTGCGGGAAGGATTGCGCTCATCACGGGCGGCGCGGGCGGAATCGGCCTGGCCGCCGCCAAGCGCCTGCTCGCGCACGGCGCCTGCGTCATGGTTCTGGATCGCGACATCGACGCGCTCAAAGCATGCCACGCGGAGCTCGACGCAGCCTTCGGCTGCGACGTCGTACGATCCGCCGCTTGCGACGTCACCGACGAGCCGCAGGTGCAAGCTGCTTTCGATGCCTGCGCGCGAGAATTTGGCGGGCTCGATATTCTGGTGGCCAATGCCGGGCTGGCCTCGGCTGCCCCCATCGAGGAGACCACTGTTGCGCTATGGCACAGAAACTATGATGTTCTGGCGCAGGGATACTTTCTCACGGCGCGGGCGGCGTTCCCTCTCATGCGCCTGCAGAAGGCGGGATCGATCGTTTTCATCGGCTCAAAAAACGCTCTGGCCGCGACGCCGAACGCTTCCGCGTACGCGTCGGCGAAAGCGGCATCGGTGCATCTCGCCCGCTGTCTGGCGCTCGAAGGCGCCGAATCCGGAATCCGGGTTAACGTCGTGAATCCCGATGCGGTAATCCGCGGCTCCCGCATCTGGGACGGCGATTGGCGCAAGGAGCGCGCCAGCGCCTATGGAGTCGACTCCGGCCAGGAGCTCGAAGAGTTCTATCGCAAGCGCTCCTTGCTGCAACAAACCGTGCTGCCCGAAGATGTCGCCGAAGCGATTTATTTCTTGGCTTCCGATGCATCGGCGAAGAGTACCGGCAATATCATCAACGTCGACGCAGGCAACGCGCAGGCGTTTACTCGCTAAGGGGAATTTATGACCACGATCAAACCGCCGCTCGATCCCGAGTTGATCGCTCGCCACAATGCATCGCGCATCGCCGCGCTGCGTGACGACTACGCCGCGCTGTCGCGCGCGCTCGAGCGCCGCGGTGTCGCCATAGACGCCATCAAATCGCGCGCTGCGGCACTCGAGTTGGCTACCCCGAGCTGGGGCACCGGCACCGGAGGTACGCGATTCGCGCGCTTCCCATTGCCCGGCGAGCCGTCGAACCTCGATGAGAAACTAGAGGATTGCGCGGTCGTTCATGAGTTGTGCCGCGTCACGCCGCGGGTCTCGCCGCATTTTCCATGGGATAAGATCAGCGATCCCAAAGCCGTGCGCGAGCGCGCCGAACAACTGGGCATCGGATTCGACGCCGTCAATTCGAACACCTTCGAGGACCAGGCGGACCAGGCCCAATCCTATCGCTACGGCTCCTTGACCCATACCTCGCCGGCGGTGCGCGCCCAGGCTGTGCAGCACAATATCGAATGCATACAGCTCGGCAAGGCCTTGGGCTCGAAGGCGCTGACCGTGTGGATCGGCGATGGTACAAATTTCCCCGGCCAGCAGCAGCTGGGCGACTCCCTGGACCGCTACTTGGAGAGCGCGCGCGCCATTTACGCGGCAATTCCCGCCGATTGGCGCATGTTCATCGAACACAAGCTCTACGAACCCGCGTTCTACTCAACCGTGATTTCCGACTGGGGAACCAGCATTCTCGTGGCAAAGGAACTGGGGCCCAAGGCCCGGTGTCTCGTGGATCTGGGGCACCATGCGCCAACCGTGAATATCGAGCAGATCGTAGCGCGGCTGCACGCCTTCGGCAAATTAGGCGGATTTCATTTCAACGACTCGAAATACGGCGACGATGATCTGGATTCGGGCTCGATCAATCCGCACCAGCTGTTTTTAGTATTCAATGAATTGGTCATCGCCGAGCAGGATCGGCGCGCGCCATTCGATCCCGCCTACATGATCGACCAGTCGCACAACGTTACCGATCCGCTGGAGAGCCTGCTGTCCTCGGCGGAGGCCATCAGTTCGGCGTTCGTCAAAGCGCTGATGGTCGACCGGCACGTTCTGTCCGACTATCAGCGCGCCAACGATGTGCTGATGGCGTTTCGAACACTGCGCGATGCCTACAGCCTGGATGCGCGTCCCATTGTGGCGCTGGCTAGATACGAAGCGGGCGGCGCCATCGATCCCATCGCTGCGTTCCGGGAAAGCGGCTGGCGCAGAGCCGCGGCCTTGACGCGCAGTCCGACCAGCCGGGCGGCCGGGATCGTGTAGCTGGCGAGACTACCGCCGAAGCACGAATTTCGCTAAAACGTCGCTCAACCGGCCAGAGCGGCCTCGCCGGTATCGCGCAGCGGTGCGCGCTTCGGCCCGAGTTTGCGTTCCGCGCTCGGCGGGTATCCGAACAAAGCGCGGTAGCACTTCGAGAAATGCGGCGGCGACTGAAATCCACAGGCCGTGGTGATGTCCATGATCGGCATCGCGGTTTGCAGCAACAATTCGCGTGCGCGGCGCAGGCGCATCTCGAGATAGTAGCGCTTCGGCACGCAGCGCAAATCGCGCTTGAACAGGCGCTCGATTTGACGGCGCGACAAGCCGGTCGACTTGGCGATCTTTTCCAGCGACAGCGGTTTCTCGATATTTTCCTCCATGAGCTGCGCCACCCTGATCAAGCCGCGGTGCGATACGCCGATCTGCGCACGCAAGGGAACGTACTGCCGATCGGTGTCGTTGCGGACCCGCTCGACGATGAATTGCTCGGAGACCAGCTGTGAGATCCGCGGTCCCAATTTCAACTGAATGAGATTCAACATGAGGTCCAGGGGCGCCGTGCCGCCGGAACAGGTAAACCGATCTCGGTCGATGGTGAACAACTGGTCGCTGATGCGAACTCTGGGGAACTCTTCGCGCAGCGCCGATAAATTCTCCCAATGGATGGTGGCGGAGAAATTATCGAGTAAACCGGCGCGCGCCAGGGCGTAGCCGCCGGTGCACAGAGCGCCCAGCGGCACCCGCCGGTCGGCCAGGCGTCGCAGCGCGGTCAGCAGCGCCGGCGATACGGCTTCGCGCACGTTCACACCGCCGCAGACGAACAAAATGTCGACAGGCCCGAGGACTTCGAGCGCTCCGGTTGGGCTTAGGTTGAGGCCGCTGCTCGCTTCCGCCGCGCGGCCGTCCATGCTGATGACGGACCATTCATAGATCTCCTTGCCAACCAGCCGATTCGCCATGCGCAGCGGTTCGAGCGCATTGGCCACTGCGATCAGCGAATAGTTCGGCAGCGTCAAGAATGCGTATCGGCATTTGCGTACGGACGATTCCAAGGAGCCTCCGCAGGTAAAAGACCATCAATCTGGGCGAATTATGCCACCGCCCGAGGATTCTTGTCTGATTTCGACATAAGTGCGTCGCATTTCAGATAGAACAGGGTCTCTAGACCGCGGCGGATGGCGCATCGAGACAAGCCGATGACGCAAACGGGTCAGCCCTGATTGCCCGCAGTGACCATACTAAAGAGTCAAACGTAGGGGGGAGCGAATATGGACGAGCCGAGCACGCAGACCAGCCACGCGCGGCGCCCCAGCGGGCGCGATGCGAAGCGGGCTGCGCGGACTGCGCGCGCCGCCTCGTCGATTCCCTACATTACCCGCAAGATTCCTTATTACGAAGTCCTGACCGAAGAAGGACTTAGCTTGATGGAGCACAACGCCGATACGATACTCGAGGAAATCGGTATCGATTTTCGCGATGATGCCGAAGCGCTGCAAATCTGGAAGGCTGCCGGCGCCGATGTACAAGGCGAACGCGTGCATTTCCCGCGCGGCATGTGCCGAACGCTGGTACAGAAAAGCGCGCCGCGGGAGTTCACACAACATGCGCGCAATCCGGCACGCAATGTGGTGATCGGCGGCAAGAACACCGTCTTCGCCCCCGCCTACGGGTCGCCGTTCGTGCGCAGTTTGGACGAAGGCCGCCGCTATGCGCGAATCGAGGATTTTCGCAACTTCGTCAAACTCGCGTACATGTCGACTTCCCTGCATCATTCGGGGGGCACGATTTGCGAGCCTGTCGATCTGCCGGTCAACAAACGGCACCTCGACATGGTGTACAGCCATCTGAAGTACAGCGACAAGGCATTCATGGGCTCGGTCACGGCACCGCACCGCGCTGCCGATTCGGTCGCGCTGGCAAACATCGTCTTCGGCAATGAGCTCACCGACCCGCTCACCGGACGCCCGAAGACGACCATCATCAATTTGATCAACGTCAATTCGCCGATGACCTACGACGCCACCATGCTGGGCGCGGCCAAGGTCTACGCGCGCGCCAATCAAGCGCTCATCATGACCCCGTTCATTTTGGCAGGCGCAATGTCGCCGGTGACGGTCGCGGGCACGGTCGCGCAAACCCTGGCCGAGGCGCTGGCGGGGCTCGCATTCGTGCAATTGGTCAATCCGGGTGCGCCGGTGGTTCTCGGCAGTTTTGCCTCGTCGATCTCGATGCAATCGGGTGCGCCGACCTTCGGTACGCCGGAACCGGCATTGGTGCTGTATTCGATGGCCGCGCTGGCGCGGCGGCTCGGAATTCCGTTTCGTTCCGGCGGCAGCCTGTGTGCATCGAAGATTCCGGACGCGCAGGCGGCATTTGAGTCGGCAAACACCCTGCTGCCCACCTGCCTCGCGGGCGTGAATTTCGTGCTGCATACAGCCGGCTGGCTCGAGGGCGGGCTGGCAATGGGCTATGAGAAGTTCGTCATGGACGCCGATCAGGCCGGCATGATGCATACGCTGCTTTCGGGCGTGGACTTGTCGGCCAATGGCCAGGCGCTCGATGCGATGCACGAAGTCGGACCCGGTAAGCATTTCCTGGGCTGCGCCCACACTCAGGCTAATTTCGAGAACGCGTTCTACCGCTCGCCGCTGGCCGACAACAATAGCTACGAGCAGTGGGAGGCCGAGGGCTCGCCCGACATGACGAAGCGTGCCAACACGCATGTGGAAAAAAATGCTCGCGGAGTACGTGCCGCCGCCGATGGATCCTGCAATCGACGAGGCGCTGCTCGACTACATCGCCAGGCGCAAAGCGGAGTCTCCCGACTCGAACGTCTAGCATCGCGTCTTCGATGTGTCGACGCGCCGCGGCCGGCGGCCGCGCGTCTCGCTCTGGCTGGTCGACTCCTTCGGCGCGGGCAGATCCGACGACCTTGCGCAGCTGCGCATACTGCGCGGTCTTGTGCGGAATCGCCATGGCCTCGACGAACTAGCTGCTGAAAGCGCGGCTCGATCGCGGTCTCCACTTTCTCGATGCGCCTCACCAATTCTTCGATGACGCGGCGCGACGTCGCATCGAGCAGCGCGATGCGCGCGCCGGTGCCGGCGGCGTTGCCGGCCGAGCGCACCTGGCTCAAGATCGCAGTCGGGAATCATGCCGAGAATCATCGCGTACTTGACGTCGATGTGGCTGCCGAACGCGCCGGCGAGACGGATGCGATCGACGTGATCGATCTCCGAGCCGCTCCATCAGCAGCGCGATGCCGGCATACAACGCCGCCTTCGCCAGCTGAATCGCGCGCACGTCGTGTCTGCGTGATCTTCATTTCGCAGCGAACCTCGATGCAGCACGTAAGCAAATGTTCTGCCGTTCGCGACGATGCGCGGCGAACGCGCCGCCAGGCGCCCGTCGAGCACGCCGTCCTGATTGATGATGCCGGCGAGGTACATCTCCGCGATGACCTCGATGATGCCCGAGCCGCACACGCCCGTGATGCCGGTGGCCGCGGTGGCCTGCGTCGAATCCCGCATCGTCGGACCAGAGATCGGAGCCGATGACTTTGAAGCGCGGCTCGAGGGTCTCGCGGTCGATGCGCACGCGTTCGATCGCTCCCGGCGCCGCGCGCTGACCGCAGCTGATCTGCGCGCCTTCGAACGCGGGTCCGGTCGGGCTGGAGCAGGCCACCAGACGCTGGCTGTTGCCCAGCACGATTTCGGCGTTCGTGCCCACATCCACCAGCAGCGTCATCTCGTGCGTCGAGATCCGGGCGCTCGGCGAGCACCATTCCCGCGGCATCCGCGCCGACGTGACCGGCGATGCACGGCAGAACGTAGACTCGCGCGTTGCGATGCAATTTCAAGTCGATGACGTTCGCCCGCAGCGTCAGCGAATGATCGGTGGCGAGCGCGAACGGCGCGCCGCCGAGTTCCACCGGATCGATCCCGAGCAGCAAATGATGCATGATGGGATTGCCGACCAGCGTCGCCTCGAGGATATCCTCGTGAGAGATGCCCGCCTGCCGCGCCACGTCCAGCGCCAGGCCGCACAGCGCCTCGCGCACGGCCGCGGTCATCAGCGCCGCGCCGCCCGGATTCATCATCGAGTAGGAAACGCGGCTCATCAAGTCCTCGCCGAAGCGGATCTGCGGATTCATGACGCCCGCCGATGCGACCACCTCGCCGCTGCGCAAATCGCACAGGTGCGCGGCGATGGTCGTCGAGCCGACGTCGACCGCGAGGCCATAGGCACACTCGTGCAGGCCGGGCCAGACGCCGATGATTTGCTTGCCCGCCGTGCACCGCCACTGTGACCTGCCACGCGCCGGTCGCGCAACGTGGGCTGCAGCATCTGCAGCACCGACAAGTCGCAGGTCAGATCCTTAAGACCCCATTCCGATTCCAGCGCCTCGAACAGCCGGCGCAGGTCGCCGGACGGATCGTGCATGTCCGGCTGTTTCACCTGCACGTAGTGCAGGCGCACGACCGGATTCAGTTCGATCGCGCGCGCATCGGCCTCCTTGCGCACCACCTGGCGATGCACCTGGCTGCTGGCCGGCACATCGATGACCACATCGGCCTCGACATTCGCGCCGAGCACGACAGGCGCCGGCCTGCCGCCAGCGGCACTCGCCGCGAGAAGCGCTTTTCCGGCTCGCTGAACGGCGACAGGCTGGCGTTCGATGAGGTAACCCCGTGCTTGGCGAACTCGCCCTTCCGCCACCAACACCTGGCAGCGTCCGCAAAGGCCGCGGCCGCCGCAGACCGAATCGATGTCCACCCCGAGGCTGCGCGCCGCCTGCAGCAGCGGAGTGCCCGACGGGGAAATTGCCGCGCTTGCCGGATGGCGTGAATACGATCGAGCGGATCGCTTGGTCGCCATGCGTCCTCGGGCTTCAAGCCGGACGGCGGCGATGGCCGCCTTCGCGCCGGCCGCGCGGAGCGTCGCCCGGCGGCGACCGCTGCCCGGCGGCGGCATTTCGCGGAAGCGGCGAATCCAGCGTGCGCAGTCCGGGTCGTGTCCGAGCATGACGTCCGCTCCCATGCAGGCCTTGATGACTTCGACGTGCAGCGGATTGGTGATCGCGGAGGTCATCCCTGCGCCCATCGCCATGGTCAGGAACGCGCTGTTGATGCCGTCGCGGTTCGGCAGTCCGAAGCTGATGTTCGATGCGCCGCAGGAGGTATTGACCTTGAGTTCGGTGCGCAGCCGATGCACCAGGCGCATGACCTGCACTCCCGCCTGATTGATCGCGCCGATCGGCATCACCAGCGGATCGACGACGACGTCGCAGGCCGGGATGCCGTAGTCCATCGCCCGCTCGACGATTTTCTTCGCCACCGCGAAACGCACGTCCGGATCCTCGGAGATCCCCGTTTCGTCGTTCGAGATCGCGATCACCGCCGCGCCGTACTTCTTGATCAGCGGCAGCACCGCTTCCAAGCGCTCATCCTCGCCGGTCACCGAGTTGACCAGCGCCTTGCCCTTGTAGACGGCGAGCCCGGCCTCGAGCGCGGCGACGATCGAAGAATCGATGGACAGCGGCACGTCGGTGATCGACTGCACGAGCTGTATGGCGCGCGCCAGTATCGCCGGCTCATCGGCCAGCGGAATCCCGGCATTCACGTCCAGCATGTGGGCGCCTGCCTCGACCTGAGCGCGCGCATCCGCTTCGACGCGGCTGAAATTCCCCGCCGCCATCTCGGCGGCGAGGATCTTGCGCCCGGTCGGATTGATGCGCTCGCCGATGATGACGAACGGTCGATCGAAGCCGATGACGACTTCCTTGGTGGCGGAACTGATAATGGTGTCGGTCATGATGCGTTCCTGTGAGAAAACTGGGTGGCGTCGCGCTCGGGATACCAGGGCGAACGGCCCTGCAGAACGCCGGATCGATCGACGATCTCCGCCACCGATTCTTCCTGGCGGTAGGCCATGATGTGCACGCCGCTGATGCCGCGGATCTCGCGGATCGCTTGAATCAGCTCGATGCAGATATTGATGCCCTTCGCGCGCCTGGTCCTGCAGCGCCGCTCGAGCCGCGCGATCATCGCATCCGGAACGTGCATGCCGGGCACGTTCTTGCGCATCCACTCCGCCGTCTTTGCCGAGCGCAGCGGACCGACGCCGGCGAGAATATAAACCTTGCCGAAAAGCCCGAGCGCCTCCACCTCTTGCATGAAGCCGCGCAGCAGCGGCAAGTCGTAGCAATACTGAGTCTGGATGAATTGCGCGCCCGCGGCGACTTTCTTGGCCAGGCGCTGTGCGCGCCACGCGTGGGGCAACGCCGAGGGATTTTCGGCGGCGCCGAAAAACACGCGCGGCGCGAAGCTGATCTTGCGCCCGCTTTGAAATCGATGTTCATCGCGCAAGGTGCGCGCGATATCGAGCAGCGACACGCAATCCAGATCGAATACCGGTTTGGCCTGCGGATGATCGCCCGCCTGCACGCCGTCGCCGGTCAGGCACAGCATGTTGCACACGCCCATTGCGGCGCCGCCGAGAATATCGCCTTGAATTGCGATGCGATTCTTGTCGCGGCAGGAGATCTGCATGATGGGCGCGTAGCCGACGCGCGTCAGCAGCGAACACACCGCGAGACTCGACATGTGGCAATTCGCGCCGCTGCCGTCGGTCGCGTTGATGGCATCGACGTAGCCGTCGAACACTCGCGCGCGCTTGTATACATCCTCCGGATCCGCGGAATCCGGCGGCGCAAGTTCGGTGGTAACCGCAAATCCGCCGGCGCGCAGCACGCGCTCGAATCGTCCCGGTGAAGTATGTCCGGGCAGGATCGGCAGCGGATAGCCCGGAACCGGTTCGTCCTCGAATCTCATGGCGGCGCGCCCTTGGCCGCAGCGCTTGCGGTGTCGGCTTTCTCGCGCACCACCCTGAGCCACGACGAGCGGCCTTGCAGGCGCTGATCGACCGCGAACTGCACCTTCGACATGGCCTCGATGCCGCCGCGAATGCGCTGACTGCCGCGATAGGCCTCGACCCAAACGCACTTCATGTCCGGATTGACCTCGCAATTGCCGTTGTCGCGCACGCCGCCGCAAGGTCCGTTGCGCAATGTCTTCGGGCAGTTCATCGGGCAGGACATGCCGGTTGAACTTAGCACGCATTGGCCGCACATGCGGCAGTCGAACAACAGCCCCTTGACGGCCTTCTCGATTCCCGCAACCGGCCGCTCGATACGCTCGTAACCCAGCGCTCGAAACAGTCCGTGCATCCGCACCAGCAGCGCTTCAAAACCGCGATAGAATGCGTTCAAGCCGCGCGCGTGGCGCACCGACCAAGCCCTGACTGCATACATCAGGCGGACTCGGAGTCGGGAGCGGCAGCCGCAGGATCGAGTGGGCTGCGACTCGCGTCCAAGCCTTTGGCACGAATCAGTCGCTCCAGGTCCTCGGCCGAGAACCGCGCTTCGAGGCGCGCCGCTTCCGCGGCCGCCTCAGCCTTGAAGATCATCGCCGCAAGGTCGCGGCGCGCTGCGCTGCCAGTCGGCGAGATAGGCGTCGGAACTGCCTTTACCGGCACGCATCGCGGCGCGATCGACCGCCTCCTGAAAGCGCTGCGAAAGCTGTACCTTGGCGGCCTCTCGTCCCCGCTTGACGATGACCTGCGCCGGTATATCGCGCCAGGAAATGACGATCAGGTGCGCCATGCTGCCTCACGGCCTGGCGCCGCACATCGCTTAAGCGAACCGCCGCCACCAGCGCCGTCTCAAGCGTGCCGTAGCCCGGTATCGCGATACTCGAATTCAAGACCCATGCGCGCGGCGATTGCCCGCGCCTGCTCGCGTGCCTCGGGGCCAGGCGCCTGGGCCAGGTACACGAGCTTGCGATAATTGCCAAAGTAGGTCGAGTGAAGCTCAGGGTGACGGTCGAGGCCGAGACCCTTCAGCACCAGGCGCTCGAAATGACGCAGCAGAAAATCCGTCAGATAGAACGTTCCCGGCTCCGCCTCGGCCAGTGCGGCGAACACCGGAGCGGTGGCGAAGAACTCGTAGCAATGCGCGCCGGGGATGCGCTCCACACCTTCCTCGCGCAGCACCTTGTCGAGCAGCCCGCCTGTTCCGCAGTCTGCATACGCGACGAAGATCGCTTGGTACTGTTCGCGAGACGCTTGTATCAGCGCGCGCACGGCATCCGGAATCCTTTCGGGTCGATTGTGCAGCTCGGCCGGCAGGCAGCGCACATCGAGCTCATCCCAGCGGTTCGCACGGCGCAGCGCAGTGATCTCGTGCGCCAACGCGCCGCAGGCGATGATCAGCATGCCTCTGGCCGTTGCGAGCCATAGCGCTCATCTGCTCAATGCGCCGCGGCGCCGGCGCGACGAGCAGCGATCAGCCCTTTGGCCGTCTCGACCGCAATGGCGGCATCGCGGCAGTACGCATCCGCACCGACGGCTTTGCCGAACTCCTCGTTGAGCGGCGCGCCGCCGACCAGCACGATGTAGTCGTTGCGAATCCCGCGTTCCTTCAGCGTATCGATAACCACCTTCATGTACGGCATGGTCGTCGTCAACAGCGCAGACATGCCCAGAATGTCGGGCTTGTGTTTGTCGAGCGCATCGAGGTATTTCTCCACCGGATTATTGATGCCGAGATCGATGACCTCGAAGCCCGCCCCCTCGAGCATCATGGACACCAAATTCTTGCCGATGTCGTGAATGTCGCCCTTGACCGTGCCGATGACGATCTTGCCGATGGGTTCCACGCCGGTTTCCGCCAGCAACGGCCGCAGAATCTCCATGCCGCCCTTCATCGAATTCGCGGCAAGCAACACCTCGGGCACGAACAAGATGCCGTCCCGGAAATCGATGCCGACGATGCGCATGCCTTCGACCAGCGCATCATTCAGTACTTTTTCGGCGGACCAGCCTCTTTTGAGGAAAATGCGCGTGGCCTCTTCGACCTCGTTCTTCAGGCCGTTGTACAAATCGTCGTGGACCTGTTCGGTGAGTTCCTCATCATTCAGCGCGCCTAGGTCGAATTCAGCTTCAGCCGGCTCTGCCATCTACGCCTCCAACAGTACTTTTTACGAGCCGCCACCGTACCTTACGCGGCTCTCCCAACGCATCATGGTAAGTCGCCACCCGCACCGGCACTTGTGTCATAGCGACGGTGGCATGTCCAGACGCGACATGATCCTAAGGCGCTTACCAAGGCTCAAGTGACCGGCGGCGCGCCGCCTTCGGCCTTGCGACGCTCCACATACGAGTCCAAGGCCTCGACAACGGCAGGATCGCGCGGCGGTGCAACATAGCCCTGCAAGGTGCTTTGCCAAATACCGGTGGCGCGCTGCGTCGCCGTCTTGGCGCCGTCCGCGGCCCATTGCCCGGAATTGCGCCAATCGGAAACCAAGGGCGCATAGAAAGCACTGCGATACCGCTCCATGGTATGCGCGCAACCAAAAAAGTGTCCGCCTGCTCCCACTTCGGCCACAGCTTCGAGCGCGAGATCCGCCGGCGTTGCGCCGACCGGCTGAAAAACTTCCGCAAACATCTGCAGCATTTCAATGTCGAGAATGAATTTCTCGTATGAAGCCGTCAGTCCGCTCTCCAGCCAGCCCGCCGCATGCAGGATGAAGTTGCAGCCGCCCATCAGCGCGCCCCACAGACTCATCTGCGATTCGTATACGGACTGCTCGTCCGGGATGTTCGAGGCGGTGGCGTTGGATGAGCGCCACGGCAAGCCGAGAAAACGCGCCAACTGGCCCGCGCCAAAAGCTGCCTTGACGTACTCGGGCGTCCCGAAAGCCGGCGACCCGGACTTCATGTCAACGTTCGAGGTGAAGCTGCCATAAGCCACCGGTGCTCCGGGCCTCACGATCTGCGCCAGCGTCAACCCGGCGAGTGCTTCAGCGTGCGCCAGCGTCAACGCGCCCGCGATGGTCACAGGCGCCATCGCGCCGGCCAGCGTGAACGGCGTGATGATCAGCAATTGCCCGGACTTGGCGAAGTCGATGATGCCGTCTGCCATCGGAATATCCAGCTGCAGCGGCGAGTTGGTGTTGATGATGGTGTAGGTGTACGGGCGCGAACGAAACTCTTCGGACGAAATCCCGTTTGCGAGCCGGATGAGCTCGAAATTGTCGGCGACTTGGCGGTGGCCGCGGGAAAATATGAAAGGAACCTTGTCGGTCAGAATCAGCTGAGCGCGCGTCACCTCCAGATGACGGATGTGGACCGGAACGTCCTGCGGCTCGGTGGCGCCGCCGAGAACATGGATCACCTCGAAGCTCTGGCACAGCTTCATCATGTTGCAGAAATCTTCGAGGGTTCCGGCGCGCCGGCCGCCGGCCGTGTCCATGATGTTCGGCGGTCCTGAGGTCACGGCAAATGCGACGCAGTTGTTCGACAGCGGAACATTGCGCTCCGGATCGACGGTGTGCAGAGTGATGTCGCGAGGCGCGGTGGCGAGCGATGCGCTGACCAGTCCCCGATCGAGGCGCACGATCTGTGTCGACTCGTCCAGCTGCGCGCCGGCGCTGTGATACAGCTTCCTGGCATCGTCCGACAACACCTTCATCCCCTGCGTCTCGAGAATGATCAGCGCGGCCTCGTGAATAGCAGCGACCTGATCTTCGGAAAAAACCTTCAGCGGCGTGAACGGATTTTTCAAATGCCGGTACGGCCGGGTGCGATCAAATATCGCGTGGCTGACCTCCGCGCTTCCAGGACGGCGCCGGCTGCGTCGGCCTACTTCATCGGGTTGTTTCATGCGGTGCTACTGAGGAATAGTGGGCGGAAATTTATTATAGAGAAATCCGCCGCGCCCAAGGGACTCGCCCGCCAGAAGTTTCTGCAAAAGACGCACGCAAACCGCGTTATGCCTTTATCCGATACGCCGGCGCCGGGATATGCTGTTATCCGATATGCAGCGCAGCGGCGTGTCCCGCAAGCGGTCGTCCCGTGGCGATCGAACGCGCAACCGCTTCGGCGAGGTAATCAGCCCCCTGACCCGCGTGCGCAAGTCTCTCGCTCACGCTGGTCTCGACGTGCGGATGAGCAGCGCCTGCCCGGCGCGCCGCGGCCAATGCGAGTTCCCTGGAAGCGCGCCGCGCGTGCTCGAGCGCCGGCGCCGGATCCTCGTAATCCCGGATTCCGTTGGGATCGTGAACGCGAAACACTTTGAAACTCGGCTGATTTACCAGAATTTCAACGGTCTGCGACACCACTCCCGCGACCGCGCCCACCGCGTTGCACACTGCCGCATAAGCCGGAATGGCGAGTTCGGCGCCGAGCCGGCGCGCCACCTCAGGATAGTAGGCCGCGGCGGGCGCCCCAATGGCGACCAACGGCCGTGACAGCTTCATGCTCGTCTCCAGCAGCGAGGAGAAGCGCCGGCCGGCGACAATGTCTTCGATGAGTCGACCGCCGAGCCCACCCCAGCCTTTGGCGTGCGCCTCGATCCCCGGATCGTGCGCCACTACCGCGGCCAACAGAATTCGGCCGGTATCGCGCACCACGTGTTCAACGGTACGCTCGCTGATTCCCCGCGCGCTGTCTGCCGCGTTCATTGCGCGATCATTGCGTTCCTCGGTCGCGAGAATGCGTGCGCCGCACTCGGCTGCCTCGCGGCACCAATCATGCTGTCCATCCAGCACGTGCATGGCATCGCTCGGCGTGAATGCGGCAACGGTGGCGAGCCCGGCGTCAGCGAGCCGATGCAGCGCTTCCAGGCCCGAGCCGCTGCGCACAATGGTCGATACGCGGCGCGGCTCCGCATCCAATGCCTCCCACACGCGGCGTTCCTGCAACGAAATATGCTCGGGCGGCCGGCGATCGGGATTGCGGAAGGCGAATTGCGTTGCGTAATCGGGCAGGCGCGCAAGTTCCGCGATCGAACGCAGTAGCGGCAGCGAAGCGGGGAAAGCATGTGCCATCAGGCTCAACGGCATCACCTTGCGCGGACCGACCCGAAGCCGAAACTGCCTGTCGAAGCGGGTCTCGCTGTCGCCGCCGAGACCGCTGGTGCGCACGTCGACCGCCTCGACCATCGTCCGCCACGAGCCGACCAGAGCGCCTTGGTCGCTGATGACCGGGCGACCGCCGCTCACCACCGCGATGTCGGTGGTGGTGCCGCCCATGTCCGCAACCACGAAGTTGGCGAGCCCCGTGAGATGTCCCGCGCCCACCACGCTTGCCGCCGGACCCGACAGAATGGTCTCGACCGGATACTCGATCGCAATCTCGGCCTTCATCAGCGAGCCATCTCCTTTCACGATCATCAACGGCGCATGAACGGCTTGGTCCGCGAGCACCTGCGCCAGCGCCTCGATCAGGCGCCGTATCTGCGGCGTCAGACGCGCATTCAATGCGGCGGTCAGCGCCCGCCGCGGCGCATCCAGCTTGGAACTCAATTCGTGCGCGCAGGTCACTGGTTTGGGAGAGAGCGCGCGAATGAGCTTACGCGCCCGCAATTCATGCGCCGGATTGCGCACGGAAAAATTGGCGGCGACTGCGAATGCCTCGACACGCTCGGCGTGCTGGCGAACCGCGCGAGTTATGGCCGCTTCGTCCAGCGGCGCCGATTCATCGCCCGTGGCGCTGTGCCCGCCCGGCACGCGAATCACGATATCCCTGCCGCCGTGCCGTAGCAGTAGGGAACGCTCGACCATTGCATCATCAAAGCCGATCACCAGCGTGCACACGGGGCTGAAGCGGTTCTCGACGACGGCATTCGTGGCGAGCGTCGTCGACATTGACACCAGTGTGATATTCGCGCGGCTGGTGCCTTCGGGAAGCAGATCGAGCACCGCTCGGAGCGCCCTGTCGATCCCGATCGCAAGATTCCACGGTGTCGTGAGCGATTTGGCGCTGGCGACGACCTCGCGGCCGTCGGCAAGCAGCACCGCGTCCGTATACGTGCCCCCGGTGTCGAGCCCGAGCCAGAGATCCCGTGCCGCGGTGGCCGGAGTGGCTTGCGCCGCCGAAATGATCGGGCTCATCGATTTCCTAAGGTTCAAGCGACGCGTCGCCGCAGCCGAACAATAGCGGATTCTTTGCCTCCCGGCGGCGTCCGAGTAGCATGGATGGAGGCAATATCGAACCGGAGAGGCATATGCAGCGAGCTGTGCGCAAGTATCTCAAGGCCCTTGAGGTGGGCGATGCCGACAAAGCGGCAGCGCTATTCATCGCCGATGGCTGGGTTCAATCGCCGTTCCTCGGCCGGATTCCGGTGCGTGAGTACGTCCACAAAGTCACCGCTGCGTCGCGCACTACGGAACTCACCGTGCATGATGTGCTGGTGAGCGCCGAAGGGCACATGCGGGCGGTCGCCTATTATTTGTACAACTGGCAATTGAAGGACGGCTCCAAGATGTCATTTGAGTGCGCCGATGTGTTCAACTTCGATCCGGATACGGGCCACATCGCCTCCATCGTGCTGGTTTACGACACGCATCTCATCCGCGACGTCGTCGAAAACAAGTATCCATGATCGGTGCGGCCGGTCGCGCGATGAGCGCAACCTTAAAGCGCGGCTTATGAATTCGGCTGCCGCGCACCCCGGCGGCTGATCGTGCGTTTGCCGGTCGCGCCCCTGGCCGCACCGGCCTCGCGGCTCATTTCGCCCCGCAATTGCGCGGTTGCGCCAGTTGAAATGGCGCCGAGCTTCATTTCAATGGCGGCGAGATCCGGTTTCGCTTCCCGCACATGGGATTCGAGCGCTACGCGCATGCTGCGCAAGTGTTGCGGCGTGGTTCCGCAGCAGCCGCCGATTATCCGCGCCCCCGAATCCAGCGCGAGGCACGCATATCGCGCCATCAACTCGGGCGTGCCGTCGAATTGGATCGCGCCGTTGACAAACTGCGGAATGCCGCAGTTCGCTTTGGCAATCAAGATGGCGGAAGGGTCAGATGCCGTGGCGAGATTGACGATGCAAGCGACCAACTCAGCGGGGCCGGTGCCGCAATTGCTGCCGCATGCGGCCAGATCGTGCCTGCGGTGCAGGGCGGCGAGTTCCGACGGTGCAACGCCCATCATCGTCCGGCCATTGGTATCGAAACTCAATGTCGCGACCACCGGCAGTCCCGAAATGCCTGCACCCGCGATGGCCGCTTCGGTTTCTTCGATGGACGACATGGTTTCGATCCATAGCAGGTCGGCGCCGCCGCGCGCCAGCGCCGCGGCTTGTTCCGCAAACGCGTCGCGTGCCTCCTCAATACTCAAGGGCCCCAACGGTTCGAGTATCTCGCCGGTCGGTCCCATGCTTCCAGCAACCAGGACGACGCGCCCCGCTCGATCGGCTTCGCCGCGCGCGAGACGGGCGGCCTGCTCGTTCAGCGGCGCGACTCTTGCCTCCGCCTTGTGAAGCTTCAATCGATAGCGGGTGCCGCCGAAGCTGTTCGTCAGAAGGATGTCGGCCCCCGCCTCCACGAAGGCGCGGTGCAAATGCGCAACCCGCTCGGGATGATCGGAATTCCACAACTCGGGCGCATCGCCCGACTGCAGGCCGCGTTCGAAAAGGTTGCTGCCGATGGCGCCATCCGCCAGCAGCCACGGCCTCTCGGCCAGCAAGGCAGTTAATCGATTCATCAACGCATTTTCCCTAGAAAAGCCCCACCACGCGTCCGTCGGCGTCGATGTCGATTTTGTCCGCGGAAGGCGATTTCGGCAGACCGGGCATGGTCATGACATCGCCGCACACGAACACGATGAACTCCGCACCGGCGGCCAATCGCACCTCGCGGATATTGACAATATGCCCCCTCGGCGCTCCTCGCAAAGCCGCATCAGTCGAGAAGGAGTATTGCGTCTTGGCGATGCACACCGGGTAGTGCCCGTACTCGGCCTGAAGTTCAGCGATGCGGGCACGGATTTTTGTATCCGCCGTAATGTCGGAGGCGCCGTAGATCTTAACGGCGATCGCCTTAACCTTGTCCCACAACGACTGCTGCTCGTCGTACACGAAGCGAAACCCCGAGCCGCCGGTTTCCGCTAACTCGACGATTTTGCGTGCAAGATCGGTCGCGCCCGCACCGCCGTCGGCCCAATGGCGTGCGAGCACCAACGGCACATCCAGCGCCTTCAACCTTGATGCGAGAAGCGCATGTTCCGCGTCGGTGTCGGCGGTGAAATGATTGACCGCGACCACACAGGGCAGACCGTAATGATCGCGGACGTTGTTCACATGTCTCTGCAGGTTGGCAATGCCCTTGTCGAGGGCCGCGAGGTCCTCATTGCCGAGATCCTTAACTTCGCGCCCGCCATGGTATTTCAGAGCACGGATCGTCGCGACGATGACCACCGCCGAGGGGCGCAGGCCGGACTTGCGGCATTTGATATCCAGGAATTTCTCCGCCCCCAAGTCGGCGCCAAAGCCCGCTTCAGTCACCACATAGTCGGCGAGCTTCAGCGCGGTCGAAGTCGCAAGCACGGAATTGCAGCCGTGGGCGATATTGGCAAATGGACCGCCATGAATGAAGGCGGGGTTGTTTTCCAGCGTCTGCACCAGGTTTGGTTTGAGCGCGTCCTTCAACAGCACGGTCATCGCCCCCTGCGCCTTGAGCTCAGAGGCGCGGATGGGCTTCAGGTCGCGGCGATAGCCGACGACGATTTTGCCGAGACGGTCTTTAAGGTCAACCAGGCTTTTGGCGAGGCAGAAAATGGCCATGACTTCGGAAGCCACGACGATGTCGAATCCGTCCTCGCGCGGAAAGCCATTGCTCGGCCCACCGAGGCCCACGGTAATGCCGCGCAGCGCGCGATCATTCATGTCCATGACGCGCTTCCACGATATTCGCCGTACGTCGAAGCCCAGTTCATTGCCGTGAAAAATATGGTTGTCGATGAGCGCAGCGAGCAGGTTGTGCGCGAGACCAATGGCGCCGAAGTCGCCGGTAAAGTGCAGATTGATGTCTTCCATGGGCACGACCTGAGCATGGCCGCCGCCGGCCGCTCCGCCCTTCATACCAAACACGGGTCCCAAGCTCGGCTCACGAAGGCAGATCACCGCCTTCTTGCCAATCTTGTTGAGGGCGTCGCCGAGGCCTACCGTGGTCGTGGTTTTGCCCTCGCCGGCAGGCGTGGGACTCAAAGCAGTGACCAGGATCAATCTGCCATCGGCCCGCCCCTGCAGGGTGTCGATGTAGTCGAGAGCGATCTTGGCTTTGTAGTGACCATAGTTCTCGATACTGGCGGCGGGGATCCCTAGGCGGGCGGCGATTTCGGTAATGGGCTTGAGAGTTGCACGTTGCGCAATCGAAATATCAGAAGTCACACTATCTCCAATTTATTCGCGAATTATTCTTCCGGGTCCCGGCTTTGATGCCGCGCTGCGACGCTAGCGTAACAAGGCGTGGGTCAAAAGTAGCAATGCTTATTTGGCGCTGAGGTGTCGCGCGCTCAATGCTGCACGGTCCGGCGCGGAAAATTCCCGGCTCTGCTCAGCATGCCGGGCAGTTCGCGTCCCATCCCTTCAGCCAGCCACTCTGAGGCTGAGATCAGACGATCGACATCGAGTCCGGTGCGATAACCGGAACGCTCCAGCATATAGACCACATCTTCCGTGGGCACATTGCCGGTGGCGCGGGGTGCAAACGGGCAGCCGCCGAGGCCGCCCAACGAAGCATCCACCGTGGCAGCGCCGGCGTTCACGGCCGCCCACACATTCGCAAGACCGGTGTTTCGCGTGTTGTGAAAGTGCACGCGCACCGGCAAGGGGTGGATCGCTTGCTTCACTTTCGTCACAAGATCCGCAACCTCGCCCGGGACCGCGACGCCAATGGTATCCGCGATGGCAATTTCCACCGCACCTGCCGCGGCGCCGATCCGCGCCATTTCAATCACGCGCTTAGGATCCACTTCGCCGTCGAACGGGCATCCGAAGGCCGTGGAAATCGTGATCTGGCCGCGGCGATCGGCTTCTCGCGCCAGGCGCATCACCTCGCAGCACATGGCCAATGACTCGTCGGATGTCTGGCCTTGATTGCGCGTGGCAAATCCATCGGAAGCAGCGCATACCGCGCCGAGTTCGGGGAGTCCCGCCTCGATCGCCCGCAGCGCGCCGCGCTTGTTGAGCACCAAGCCGATATAGGTTACATCGTCGCATCGTGGCAAGCCTGCGGACACCGCTTCGGCGTCGGCCATTTGCGGAACCAACTTCGGATTCACGAAGCTGGCAACCTCGATCCGGCGCACTCCGGCGTCGATGGCGCGCTTGATCAACTCCAACTTCTGTTGCGTGCTGAACAGAGTCGCTTCGTTCTGCAACCCATCTCTCGGACCGACTTCGACTATCTCAATCTCACGCATCGCGCGCCCCCGAACTCATGAAGCTCAAGCTCGAAATCACTTTAGCATTGTGCGTCTTCACTCGTATCAAACTCACATATAAAATGTTATTTTTCAACATATTACAATATTGTTTTCATATCATTTATTGATCATGCGGCGTGCCATAGCCGCCGCCTCCCGGGGTGCAGATCACCATGACATCGCCAACCTGCATTTCAACCTGACCGATGTGCCCCAATCTCTCCACTCGCCCGTCGATGCGCTCGATGAAATTCTCGCCGACCGCACCGGCTTCGCCTCCGGCCATGCCGAACGCGCCATATCTGCGGCCGTTGCTTAAGATTGAAGCCGTCATCGGCTCCAAGAAACGTACGCGCCGCACCCCGCCGTCCCCGCCGTGCCACCGCCCGGCGCCGCCCGATCCCAAGCGTATCGCATAGGACTCGAGCCGCACCGGAAACCTGAATTCCAGGATCTCCGGATCGGTGAGTCGCGAGTTGGTCATATGGATTTGGACCACGCTGGTGCCGTTAAATTCCGGTCCCGCGCCCGAACCGCCGGAGATCGTCTCGTAGTACTGGTATTGCGCGTTGCCGAAAGTGAAATTATTCATGGTGCACTGGCCGGCAGCCATCACGGCCAGCGCTCCGTACAGGGCGTTGGTCACGCAGGTCGAGGTCTCGACATTGCCGGCCACCACCGCTGCCGGATGCTGCGGATTCAGCATGCAGCCCTCGGGCAGAATCAATTGCAATGGCCTCATGCATCCCGCATTCAGGGGAATATCATCGGCTACCAGCGTGCGGAACACATAGAGCACGGCCGCGGTGGCGACCGCGCGCGGCGCATTGAAGTTATTGGGCAATTGCGCGCTCGTGCCGCTGAAGTCGATGCAGGCCGAGCGAGCGTTTTCATCGATGCGCACCGCCACTTGGATGCGCGCGCCATTGTCCAGCGGCAGCACGAACTGGCCGTTCTTGAGCACGCTGATGACACGGCGCACCGACTCTTCGGCATTGTCCTGCACATGCCGCATGTATGCGCTGACCGTAGCCGCGCCGTAATGCGCGACCAGCGACTTCAATTCCAAGCTTCCCTTGGCATTGGCCGCGATTTGCGCCCGCAAATCGGCAAGATTCTGCGCGGGATTTCGCGATGGGTGAGCGCCGCCGCCCAGCAATTCACGCAACGCAGCCTCGCGCAGCGCGCCGCCTTCCACAAGCTTGAAATTGTCGATCAATACGCCCTCATCATCGATGTGCTTGGAAAATGGCGGCATCGAGCCCGGCGTGATGCCGCCGATATCGGCATGGTGTCCGCGCGAGGCCACAAAGAAACTGGGCGCCGCATCGAAATCCTGCAGATACACCGGCGTCACGACCGTAATATCGGGGAGGTGTGTACCTCCGTGATACGGATCGTTCAATACATAGACATCGCCGCCGCGCATCTGCGGATTACGCTCGATGACGGTGCGAATCGACTCGCTCATCGAGCCCAGGTGCACCGGCATGTGTGGCGCGTTCGCAATCAGCTGTCCGTGGGCGTCGAACAGCGCGCAGCTGAAGTCCAGCCGCTCCTTGATATTGACCGAATAAGCCGTGTTCTGCAGGCGCAATCCCATTTGTTCGGCAATGTTCATGAAAATGTTGTTGAACAGCTCGAGCATCACCGGATCGGCATCGGTGCCGACGGCGGAACTGCCTGGGCGGCGTCGAACGCGCCGCAAATCGATACAGCTGCCAGCCGTCACGCAAGCCTCCCATCCCGGCTCAACCACGGTGGTTGCGTGCCGATCGGCGAGAATCGCGGGACCCGCGACACGTGCGCCGTCGCGCAGGCCCTCGGTGCGGTAGAGTCGTGCCTCACGCCAACCAGCGGCCTGTTCATCGGCCAGGCAATACATGAGGATATTCGCGTCCGCCTGCGGTTCATACGGCACCGAAGGTACCTGCGAATTCGGCGGCGGCGCAGCCGCCCCGGGTGCGATGCATTCCACGGAAACGGCCTCGATCACCAACGCGTGGTTCGGCATTGCGAATTCAAAGCGACGCCGATAACTGCGCTCGAACTCCTCGCGAATCATGTGCAGCGCCTCGAGCGGCGGCATTTGCCCAGGCATCTCGCAGGCCAGCGCCGTGTCCGTACCCTGATAGCGGATATGTATCCGCGATACGGTATGCAGCGCCGCGCCGGCCAGCCCCTGCTTCTTGAGCTCCGCGGCGGCCTCTTGTTGCAGACGTAAGGCGATCGCCCGCGCGGCCACCAGGCCGCGATCATCGAGATCGTGCTCGACAGCCGCCTCGCGCATTGCGACCTGATCGGCAAGTCCCATACCAAAGGCGGAGAGCACTCCAGCCAGCGGATGGATGAATACGCGCGTCATGCCCAAGGCATCCGCCACCAATCCCGCGTGTTGTCCAGCCGCCCCGCCGAAAGCTTGCAGCGTGTAGTCGCTCACATCGTGACCGCGCATCACGGAAATGCGCTTGACGGCGTTCGCCATGCTGCCCACCGCGATCTTAAGGGCCCCGCCGGCGACATCCTCGGAGCCGATCAGCCGCGCCGCACTCGTCATGCGCTGCGCCAACTCGGCGAAGCACCGGGCAACGATGTCGCGATCCAAGGTTTCATCCGCCTTGGGGCCGAAGACTTTCGGAAAAAACGCCGGCTGAATACGGCCCAGCAGGACGTTGGCATCGGTCACGGTGAGCGGCCCACCACGCCGGTAACACGCAGGTCCTGGCGTGGCGCCGGCGGATTCCGGTCCCACGCGCAATCGCGCGCCGTCGAAGTGGATGATGGAGCCGCCGCCGGCCGCGATGCTGTGAATGCTCATCATGGGCGCGCGAACGCGAATCCCGCCGACTTCGGTGTCGAATGCACGTTCATACTCGCCGGCAAAATGACTCACGTCGGTCGAAGTGCCGCCCATGTCAAAGCCGATCAGCCGCGTGTGGCCCGCTGCTTGGGCAGTGCGCACCATGCCGACAATGCCCCCGGCCGGACCGGAAAGAATCGCATCCTTGCCGAAGAAACGATGCGCCTGGGTCAAGCCGCCGGAACTCTGCATGAAAAACAGCGGCACCCCGGGCATCAAGGCCGCGAGCTTGTCGCAGTAGCGCCTCAAGATCGGCGACAGGTACGCGTCCACGACCGTGGTGTCGCCGCGCGGCACGAGCTTCATCAGCGGACTCACGCGGTGCGATACCGAAATCTGCGTAAAGCCGATTTCGCGAGCGATGCTCGCCGCCGCGAGCTCGTGATGAACGTAGCGATAGCCGTGAAGAAACACGATGGCGCAGCAGCGAAGCCCAGCCGCGATAGGCATCCTGCAATTGCGCCGTCGAGCTCACGCGTCATCCAGCGACTTGGATCGTTTCTCCGTGTGCGCCCACCCGCTCATGAGCTTCGATCACCCGCTCGTACAGCATTTCGGGAAGCACGATGTGGCGGTCGAACAATCGCGGCCGCGCCTGCGTGGCGATCCTCAGCGCATCGCGAAAACCTCGGGTAATGACCAGCAGCGTGCGCTCGCCCTTGCGCTCCAGCAGCGCGTTGGTCGCCACGGTGGTTCCCATTTTCACGCACGCCACCTGCGGCGGCGCTGATCATCTCGGTGGGGGCAAGCTTGAGCAATCGGCGGATGCCTTCCACCGCCGCATCATCGTACTGAGAAGAATTTTCCGACAGCAGTTTGAGAGTGTGCAGCGACCCGTCGGGTGCGCGATCCGATGACATCCGTGAAGGTGCCGCCGCGATCGATCCAGAACTCCCAGCGCTTCATGAGAATTGATTGACTTCGTCGGTCAACGAGCGGCCCTTGGTTTCCGGAAGCGCCCAGGCCGACACGATCACCACGGCATATGCCGCGATGGTGAATCCGGCTATCGCATCGCTCAGCGATAAGTGGTTGCTCAAAACGCCGATCAGCGAGGGACAGAAGCCGCCAATTCCGCGTCCAACGCTGTAACTGAATCCCTGACCCGAGCCGCGCACGGCGCCCGGATACAGCTCCGCCAAGCATGCTCCCATGCCGGAAAATATTCCCAGCACGAAGAATCCCAATGGAAAGCCGATCAGGAACATGCCGCCCGCGACCGGCAGGCGCGTGTACAGCAGAATCAGCACCGATGCGCAGCAGGCGAACACAATGAAACCGCGCCGGCGGCCCATCGCGTCCGCGAGCCAGCGCGCTGGCCAGATATCCAGCCAGCGAGCCGATGATCACCATCAACACATAGCCGGTAGTGCCGCCCACGGACAGGTGGCGCTCGGTGGCGAGGAACGTCGGCAGCCACGTGGTCACCGAATAGTAGGCGCCGAGCATCCCGGTCGACAATAAAGTCGCCAATAGCGTCGTGCGCAGCAGAGGACGCGCGGAAAATATCCAAGTATTCGCCTCGCGGCGCCGCGCTGCCGTGCGCCGCGAGGCGTTGCGCGCGCATCTTCAGGTATATGGGCGGCTCCGAAACCCGGCGACGAATGTAGATGATCAGCAAGCCCGGCAGCAAAGCCTAGCCAAAACACGATCTTCCATGCCCATTGCGGCGATGCCAGGGAGCTTACGGCCCAAAACGCCAGCGCGGCTGCAGCCCAGCCCACCGACCAGCTGCTTTGCACGAGTCCGGCCGCCTTGCCGCGATGCCGCGCATCGATGATCTCCGCGACCAACACCGATCCCACCGCCCATTCGCCGCCGAAACCAAATCCCTGCATGGCGCGTGTGAAGAACAGCTGTGCGAAGGAGTGCGTGAAGCCGCTCAAAAAGGTAAAGGCCGCAAACCACAACACCGTGAGCTGCAAGATGCGTGCGCGGCCATACCGATCTGCGAGCACGCCCGCCGCCCATCCACCGATCGCCGAGGTAATCAGCGTGCCGCTCGCAATGTAGCCGGCCTCGGCCTTACTGCATGCTCCAAAGGCTGAGCAGCGTGGGGATGATGAAGCTGTAGATCATGAAATCAAAGCCATCCAAACCATAGCCGGCGTACGCCGCCAACAGCGCGCGCCGTTCACTTGCAGTAGTTTCTTGCAGCCACATGAATTTTCTTATGTTCTTCTTAGGGTCGGGTGCGCAAGCGTAGGTCATTCCAGCTGCGCGTCGGCCATCCAACCGCCATCCACGGGCAAACTGACGCCGTTGATGAATCCGCTGCGTTCCGAGTCCGCCAGAAAGGCGATTGCCTCGGCCACATCCTGCGCGCGCGCAAATCGCGCCAACGGCACGCGATCGACGATATCGGCGTCGCTGTAAGCACCGCCGCCCTGATCCGCCGCGTCCATGTCGGTTTTGATCCAACCGGGGCAGACCGCATTGACGCGCACCCCTCGCCCACCCCACTCGGCCGCGAGCGTCCTGGTGAGCCCGATGAGACCATGCTTCGATGCATTGTAGGCACTGCGATGAATGATGCCGGCGAGCCCCGCCACCGAGGCCACATTCACGATGCTGCCGTACCGACGTTTGAGCATCTGGGCTCCCAGATGTCGGCACAACAGAAACGGACCAAACAGGTTGATGGCCATGACGCGCTGCCACTGCGCTGCTGTGGTTTGTTCGGCGGGAACGATCAAACTGATGCCGGCGTTGTTCACCAAGCCATCAAGCGCGCCGTGGTCCACCGCGATTCGATCCACCAATTGCTGCACGAACGCTTCGGATGAAACATCTCCCGTCACACCCTCGACGTGCGCGCCTTGATCGCGCAGTTGCACTACTTGCGCATCGACGGACTGGATGTCGAGGAGAATCACGCGGTACTCGCGCTGCGCCAACAGGGACGCCGCCGCCAGTCCGACGCCCTGTGCAGCCCCCGTGACCAGTATCGTTTTTTTGGGCGTCATGATACGGGCGCTTGTTTCGGCTGCATGTCGAGGCAGATCTGCACCGCTTGACCCAGCGATGACGCGGATTTATCTGCTTCGTGCATCTCTCCGCCGCCGGCCGGCTCCGGCTGCAGTAGCATGCCGGGAAGAAATACCGCCACGATACAGGCCTGCGGAAAGCGCCGCCGCATTTCCTGCGAGGTCGAATCGCAGCGGCCGCGCTCTTCGCTCGGAAAGGCGCTGACCACATACACCATGGATACGGCATCGGCGGCGTTTGCCGGCGGCACCGCGCTCAAGTCTTCGAGCGACATGTGGCGCGCGTCGATTTTTTGGTCGCGCAGTATGCGGACCAATAATTCGGTTGCCAGATCATCAGCCATCGTCCCCAGTCCCACGCATATAATGACGGACCCGGCGGGGACCTCCAGCGGCCCCTGCCATCGGCCGCTGATCAATTCGCGCTGCTGGCGCAGTAGGCGTCCGGCGGTGGACTTATCCAGCACCGAGGTGCGAAGGCGGCGGCGCGACAGCCCGCGATTCTCCCCGCCGATGGCGGCGATCACCGCGACGATGGCGCTGCGGACTTTCATTTGTTGGTCGGTGCTGATGGCGCCGGACTCAAGATCGATTCGCGCCAGGTGCAGGGCCGGCATCAACACCAAATCGCAATAGTTGGCGAAGGAATCGCGCTTGAGAAACTCGCGCGCTCGCGCGATGATTTCATCCGAATCGGCGGACAGCGCGCGCTGATAGAAACGCTGCGGCATGGTCAGCGCCTGAGTATCGCCCAATAGAATATCGAGCAGGCTCAATGCCTTGATGTGGCGCCCAGCGACCAATAAACACAGCGTCAGGGGTGTCGAGACGATCAATCCGATCGGCCCCCACAACCAGCTCCAGAAAATCGCCGCGATGATCACCGACAGCGGCGACAAGCCCGTGGTGTGTCCGTAAAGCTGCGGTTCGACCAGTTGCGCGGCGATGAGCTCCACGATGACGAAAAGTCCCAGGGTCGCAAATGCCATGCTCCATCCAGAATCGACGGCGGCAGCGAGCAAGGCGGCAGAAAGCGCCGCAATCCACACCCCGACGTAGGGCACGAAGCGCAGGATCGTGGTCAATGCCGCCCATACCAACGGGTGCGGCAGACCGATGATGCTGAGGCCGACCCACACCAAAGCGCCGACGCCGAAATTAACGGCGAATTGCGACACGAAAAACCGCGACAAGCGGTCTCCGGCCTCGTTGATGACCAGTGTGGTAAGGCGAATGTCCGTGCCGCCGGCAATGCGAATGAAGCGATCGCGCAAAGCTTCCTGTTCGAGTAACACGAACACCAACACCACCAGGACGATTCCGGCGGTCTCGATGGGCACCCAGATCGAACCTAGCACCCTTTCCATGACCTGCAAGGGATTGGCCGGAGCTTCGTGCAGTTCCACCGGAATGGGAACCTTCGGCACGGTAGCGCCCGGCGCGGTGAGTGTCTGGGTCTGGGGCTGCGGCTGCAGCTGCGCCACCTCTTCATGCCGGTTGAAGGCCCTTCCGGCCTGCGCGGCCAGCGCATTGATGCGCCCCACGGTGACGCTATTCAACGTTTCCAGTTTGCGTTCCAGGGTTCGCTCGTACTTCGGCAAGCTGGCCGCCATGCCCACCAATTGCGAACCAATGACGGTGGCGACCGCACCAAAAGACACTGCCAACATCAGCACCGCGGCCAGCACCGACCAGGTCTGACCCAACCCGATGCGTCGCAGCGCGCGCACCAATGGCGCAATCAGGAGACTGAGAATGAATGCCAAAACGACCGGCACCAGAATGTCGCGCGCGAAGTACAGCAGCCCCAGCACTGTTGCCGTCGCGATGATGCCTAGAGCGCGATCGCCGGCGGAGGCGGCGGTTGAATCGGGGTCGAGCGTATCTCCTGATGCCATGCGCTACTTCTGCCCGGTGGCCGGATCGTCCGCTGTGTTGACGGCAACGAAGATGCAGCAATTGGCCCTTTCCGCCAGGGATACTCGCTGCGTGCCGGACCACCAAAAGCCCCCCTTCGGCTGCGGATAGTGGCCCAATACGATGAGATCAATGGCCAGGCTCTTGGAATATTCGATGATCTGATCGGTGTATTCGCCGCTGGCCAGATAGCCTTGCGCGATAACGTCGCGTGCTTTCAGCCATTCAATGGATTCAGTGAGAAGCTTGCGAGTCTCAGCCGCGCCATCGACGATGCAGGCGTGACCCGCGGCACCCGCGGCGACTGCCGCCTGCGCAACTTGCGTGGGGACGATGGACAGCACGAACACTTGCGCGCCAAGCAGCATGGCCAACTCCGCGCCGCGGCGCAGAGCCCGGCGACCCGCTTCCGTACCGTCGTAGCAAAGCAGCACGCGCTTGAACATAACTTCACTCCAGTTCGAACTGAAGGCTTCTCACGCCGATCTCGGCGCCCGTCGAATCCCAGGTCCATTCATCAAAACACGCGCGGCGCGATTGATCAATGCGCACCAGCGTCGAGCAGCGCGTGCCATAGTCTCCCGCCCGCACGAAGGCACTTGAAACCATGCGCTCCCACGGCAGACTGAGCCCGGTGCGCGGCAACCGCTCATCCGGCGCCGGCTCATCATCCCGCAGCAGTGCCAGGGCAGCGCTGCGGTCCCGCAAGTCCGTGAGCGCCGACGACAGTCGCGACTTGGCGTTCTGCACCTTCGGCCATGGCGTATCCAGCAAATGATTCGAGAGTCCGTAGATACCGGGCTGCAGTTCGCGGCCGCGACCGACCGTGCTCTCAAACACGGCGAGCCGTTGACCGTCGGAGAAAATCAAGTTAAAGCCGTTGTAGCGCGCGGCAACGCCGCCTAGGTAATCCAGGGTCTCCGCCGTGCCGGCGCCGGATTTGAGGATGGTCGTGACCAGCGCGCCGCGGCTGGGCGCATCCGGCCGCCGCTGTTCGGGATCTCGGAAATTCGTCAGGGCGGCGAAGCGGCCGGTGCGCGTGATCCCGAGCCAAGTCCCGCCCGCCTCAAGATCGCGCCCAGCCAGGATCGGCGGCTGGCTATCCCACCACTGCGCAGGCGCGGTCGGCCGCGTATACAACTCATCGCGGTTCGCCGCTATTACGCACGGGTAATTCTCGCTGCCTCGCCACGCCACCAGCACCAAGCACATCTAGACTCCTTGCGTCGCACTGACCGCACAAACCTACGCGCCCGCCGACAAGAACTCCAGAGCCCTTTATTGCTTGGAGAACCCGCCGCGATATACTCCTCCACACCGCAGGCGATCTCAGCAAACTAATCGTTGAGGGGACTGAACATGCAATTGTACCGATCGCAGAATGCTTTGTTGCGCGTCATCGCCATGGCGCTATGCGCCGTTACCTTGCTGACGGCGCCGCGCTTGAGCCTTGCGGCCGATGCGGCGGCGAAGCCGTCGTGTGCCAACGATGATTCGGGGCTCGCGCTGCCCGCGGGCTTCTGCGCCACCATCTTTGCCGACGGCATCGGTCATGCGCGGCACATGGCGGTTGCCGCCAATGGCGTGGTGTACGTGAACACCTGGTCCGGACGTTATTATGGCAACGACACGCCGCACGCCGGCGGCTTCCTGGTCGCATTGCAAGACACCACCGGCAGCGGCAAAGCCAACATCAATCAACGATTCGGCGAGACCGTGCAAAGCGGCGCGGCCGGTGGCACCGGAATCGGCATTTACGACGGCTGGTTGTACGCCGAACTCAACGACAAAATCATCAAGTACAAGTTGAACAAGACTTCGGCGTTGCCCGACGAGAAATCGCAAATCGTGGTCGGCGGGTTGCCCTTGGGCGGGGATCATCCCATGCACCCCTTCGCGATCGACGCCGCCGGCGGCCTTTATGTCGACGTCGCCAGCGCGACCAATTCCTGTCAGGAAAAAAATCGCACGCTGCGATCTTTAGGGTTGGAGCCTTGCACCGAGCTCGAAACGCGAGGCGGCATTTGGCTTTACAAGGCCAACCAAACAAATCAAAAATTCTCAGCGGCGGAGCGCTACGCGACCGGCATACGCAATGCCGAGGGCTTTGGGGTCGACGCCGAAGGTCAGCGCATTTTTGTCACTCAGCATGGGCGCGATCAGCTGCACACCAACTGGCCCGATATCATCAAGGAAGCTGATCAGGAAGCCACGCTGCCGTCCGAAGAGGTGCTGCTCCTGAAAAAGGGCGGCGATTACGGTTGGCCGAAGTGCTACTACGATCCGTTCTTGTCGTCGCTGGTGCTGGCGCCCGAATACGGCGGCGACGGCAAGAGCGCCGGCTTGTGCGCGCAAAAGAGCGCACCGGTTGCAATTTTCCCGGCGCATTGGGCGCCCAACGACATGCTGCTGTACTCCGGCCAGCAGTTTCCCGCCCGCTATCGCAAGGGCGTATTCATTGCCTTCCACGGCTCGTGGAATCGCGCGCCGTACAGCCAAGGCGGCTACAACGTCGTGTATCAAGCGCTTTCCGGCGACAAAGCGTCGGGCAGCTGCGAGATTTTCGCCGACGGTTTCGCCGGCGCGGACAAATCGCCCGCCAAAGCCGCGCATCGTCCTACCGGCCTCGCGGTGGGGCCGGATGGCGCGCTGTACGTTGCCGATGATGTCGCCGGGCGCATTTATAAAATCGTTTATCGCGGCGCTGCGGGCGCGGCTGATGCAATCACGCCGGTTCCCTGTCCCAGCTCGACGGAGCCGGCCGGACCCATCGCCGCCGCGCGCGCGGTGCCGCCCGAGGGCACGCATCCCGATGCCGGTTCCGACACCGGCGCCATGAAGCCGCCCGCGGGAGCGACGCCTGCCATGCTGGCGCTGGGTAGTCGCGTCTATCGCGGACAAGTGGGCGGAGCGACCTGCACGGGCTGTCACGGCGCCAACGGCGGCGGTTCCCCGTTGGGACCGGATTTGACCAACGGTAAATGGTTGTGGAGCGATGGCAGCTATCAGGGCATCGCCAGCACCATCGCCGCAGGCGTTGCGCAGCCGAAGCAGTACCGTGCGCCCATGCCGGCAATGGGCGGCGCGCAGCTCAGCTCAGATCAGCTATTCGCGGTTGCGGCTTATGTGTGGGCGTTGAGTCACCACTAGACCAGAGCCTCATCCAGCAGCTCGATCCAGTGCGCAACCCGAGTGGCGGTACCTGACTGCAGGTGCTGAATGCAGCCAATGTTGGCGGACAAAATGCATTGCGGTTCAAGCTGCGCGAGATTGCCGAGTTTTCGGTCGCGCAGCTGTTTAGCCAGATCCGGCTGCAGTATCGAATAGGTACCGGCGGAGCCGCAGCACAGGTGGCTTTCATCGCATGCGGCCGTGACATCAAACCCCAGCGTCCGCAAATGCGCTTCCACCCCGCCGCGCAATTTAAGACCGTGCTGCAGGGTGCAGGGCGGGTGAAAGGCAACGCGCGCGGCGCTCGGTCTAACACGATCCTTGAGAGCAGGCACAAGGTCCGGAAGCAATTCGCTCAAATCCCGCGCTGCTGCGCTGACTCGGGCCGCCGCATTCCGGTACTGAGCATCATCCGCCAGCGCATGCGCATATTCTTTGATGGCGAGTGTGCAGGCCGACGCCGAAGAGACGATCGCCTCGACCTCTCCGGATTCGAGCATGGGAATCCAGGCATCGATATTGCGGCGCATGTCGGCCAGGCCGCCGCGATGATCGCTCAAATGCATGCGCAACGCTCCGCAGCAGCCGGTGCCGGCGGCGTACAGGGTTTGAATCCCCGCAGCGTCGAGCACGCGCGCGGAGGCCGAATCGATGTTGGGCATCATCGAGGGTTGCACGCATCCTTGCAACATCAGCACTTTGCGCGGCAACGTCCGCGCACTCATCGCCTGCGCGCGTGCAACGGATCGGGACGGCACCTTGTCCTTGAGAGTCTGCGGTAGCAGCGGCACGCAGGATCTTTCCCAAGTGCATCGCCGGAGCAAACAGCCGCGAGGTCAGGCCTTCCTTGATAACCCAGCGCAGCGCCTTTTCGAGCGGCGGGCGCGCGACCCGCGCTTCGACGAGCTTCCTGCCGATATCGACCAGATGGCCGTACTCGACTCCGCTCGGACAGGTGGTCTGGCAATTCAGGCAGGTCAGGCAGCGATCCAGATGCTAGCTGCGTGCTGCGCGTGACCTCGGCGCCTTCGAGCACCTGCTTGATCAAATAAATGCGGCCGCGCGGACCGTCGAGTTCATCGCCCAGCAATTGATAGGTGGGGCAGGTCGCATTGCAGAATCCGCAATGCACGCACTTGCGCAAGATGGCCGCCGCGTCTTGGCCTTGGGGCGAGCGCTCAAATTCCGGACTCAAATGCGTTTGCATGTGATCAAAGATCGGCGTACATGCGCCCGGGGTTGAAAATTCGCAGCGGATCGAAGGCCTGCTTCAAGCCGCGGTGTATGCGCATCAAAACATCGCTCAAGGGCGCGAATACCCCGCAGCTTCTGTCGGCGCCGCGAATCAGCGTGGCGTGTCCACCCAAGCCCGCGGCAGCGCGGCGCACCTGGCCGGCAGCGGCTGCTGTCCGCCACCAACGCTGCGCGCCACCCCATTCGATGAACTGCAATCCCGGAAGCTCGAGCGGCGGAGCGGTCGGCCGGCACCGACAGCCGCCAAAGCGACTCGCCGCGCGCCAGGTCAGCGGCATCCAGCGCAAAGAACTCGCGTGGCTCTGGTCGCGCACGCTCATCCACCAAGATTCGGCCTGCTGCGGCACGAGCCGTGTACCGCCGAGCCGCGCACACGCGGCGGCGACCGCAGCACGCGCACCGGCGAGACGCACATGCAGCAATCCTTCGTGCCACGCGGTCGCGCTGATCGCCAGGGGCTGCGAAGCCCACTCGCGGAACATTGCCAGCGCTCCGCCTCGAATCGCAATCAAAGCACAGCGTCTCGGTGGCTGAGCTGATCGGCAACACCTTGAGCGATACTTCGCAGATGACGCCCAGTATCCCCAATGATCCCGCCATCAGCCGCGACACATCGTAGCCCGCCACATTCTTCGCGACCTGTCCGCCGAAAGTGAGAATCTCGCCGCGTCCGTTGAGCAGGGTCACGCCCAGCACATGGTCGCGCACCGATCCGACGCTCGCGCGCGCAGGTCCCGACAGACCCGCCGCCACCATTCCCCCACTGTGCCACCGGCCGCGAAGCGCGGCGGCTCGAATGGCAGGCACTGGCCGTGCTCCTGAAGCGCCGCTTCCAAATCAGCGAGCCGGCGTGCCCGCCCGCGAACCGTCACCACGAGTTCGGTGGGTTCGTAGCTGGTGATACCCGAAAGGCAGCGTCACGTCCAGCGGTTCGCCCAGCGCCGATTCGCCGTAAGAACCACTTGGTGCCGCCGCCGCGAATCTCGAGCGGCGCCTCACGCGCACGCGCGCCGATTGACCTGATCGATGAGCCGCGCAAGCATCGGGTCTTGCGCACTCCATCAGAATCTCGGCAACTCGGGGAACGGCAGCATGCCCCGGTGCACGTGCATCTTGCCGTACTCGGCGCAGCGATGCAGCGTCGGAATCACCTTTCCCGGATTCAGCAACTCGAGCGGATCGAAGGCGTGCTTCACCGCGATGAACTGCGCACGCTCGGCCGCCGAGAATTGCACGCACATGGAGTTGAGTTTTTCCACGCCCACCCCATGCTCGCCGGTCACCGTGCCGCCGAGCCGCACGCTGGTTTCCAGATATGTCGGCGCCGAACAGCTCGCAGCGGCGCATCTCGGTCGGCGTCCTCGGCATCAAACAATATCAGCGGATGCAGATTGCCGTCGCCGGCGTGGAATACATTCACGCAGCGCAGGTCGTACTTGAGCTTCCATTTGCTGAATTGCCCGCAACATCTCCGCCAGGCGCTTGCGCGGAATGGTGGAGTCCATGCACATGTAGTCCGGGCTGATGCCGCCGGAGGCGGGAAAGGCATTCTTGCGGCCGCTCCAGAATTTCAGGCGCTGCGCCTCGTCGCGGCTCACCTCCATGCGCGATGCGCCCGGCGGCGCTTGAGCACCGCCTCCATGCGCGCGATCTCTTCTTCAACCTCTTCGCGGCGTGCCGTCGCTTTCGCACAGCAGAATGGCGGCAGCCTCGAGATCGTAGTCCGCATGCACGAACGCATCCACGGCGGCGGTCATGGCCTTGTCCATCATTTCGAGGCCCGCGGGAATGATGCCGTGCGCGATGACGCTGGCCACCGCGGCGCCGGCCGATTCGATGTCGCCGAAGCTCGCCATGATGCAGCGGGCCAGCTGCGGCTTGGGAATCAATTTCACCGTGACCTCGGTGGTCACGGCCAGCATGCCTTCGCTGCCAATGACGATCGACAACAGATCGAGACCCGCGGCATCCAACGCCTGCGAGCCGAATTCCACCGCCTCGCCGTCGACCATGAAGCCGCGAACTCGCAGCACATTGTGCAGGGTCAGACCGTATTTCAAGCAATGCACGCCGCCGGAATTTTCCGCCACGTTGCCGCCGATGGTGCAGGCGATTTGGCTGCTGGGATCCGGCGCGTAGTACAGACCGTAGGGCGCGGCCGCTTCGCTGATGGCCAGATTGCGCACGCCGCATTGCACGACGGCGGTGCACGACGCCGGGTCGATCTGTCAAATCTTGTTGAATTTGGCGAGCGACAGAACGACGCCCGCAGCGGTGCGGCATGGCGCCGCCCGACAGTCCCGTGCCCGCGCCGCGCGCCACGACCGGCACTTCCATTCGATGGCAAATCTTCAAGATCGCCGCGACCTGCGCCTCGGTTTCCGGCAGCACGACCGCCATGGGCGAGGTTCGATAGGCGGTCAGCGCGTCGCACTCGAAGGGCGCCGTGTCTTCATGGCGAAACAGGATCGCCGCGCGCGGCAGCACCTCCGCGAGCGCAGCCACGACGCTCTTCTGGCGCTGTTCCCGAACGGCGTCCGCCGGCTCGGACCGCAATGAACTGTTCATCGCCGATATTATGCGCCTTGTGCGCCGGCCCGCATCTTGGGCGCGCCACGGAGCCTCATCCGCGAGATGAACTGCCGCCGCCAATTTGAGGCGCTCCCCAAGCCTGTGCTATGTTATTGTTTCGTGCGGAATCGGCAGCACTGTTACTGATCATCCGGAGCAGTCGCAAGAAAGAATAATCAAATCGCGGTGGCGCCAGCACGTAGCACGCCTACGCCGCGGCGAACATCGATGGAGAAATCATGTTCACGCAACTGATAAACCCGCTCGACAACCTCACGCTCACTTGCTTGGTGGCGCTGGTTCCCGTTGTCATTCTGCTGTTGATGCTCGCGGTATTCCGGTTGCCGGCCTGGGTGGCCACCCTACTCGGCTCGATCATTACCTTCGTGCTCGCCGTGTGGATATGGAACATGCCGTTCAATGACGGCGCCCATGCCTACGTCTATGGCGCGGCGACCGGCGTGTGGAATGTCGACTGGATTACGGTATGGGGCATGGTGCTGTTCAACACGCTGGGGGTAAGCGGCGTACTGGAGAATTTCCGCCGCTGGCTGATCGCGCAAGGCAGCATGGACGTACGCGTGCAAACGATGCTGTTCGCCTGGGCCTTTGGCGCACTGCTCGAAGGTCTTGTCGGTTTCGGATATCCGTGGGCGTTTGTTGCGCCCATCCTGATTTCGCTCGGCATTTCCGACCTCAACGCGATCCGCGTCGCCGCGATTGCCAACAATGCGCCGGTCTCCTTCGGCGCGCTCGGCGCACCGATCATCGCGCTGGCCGCCGTCACCGGCTATCCGCTCCTGGGC
Organism: uncultured Gammaproteobacteria bacterium; assembly: GCA_963787695.1. Lineage (GTDB taxonomy): Bacteria > Pseudomonadota > Gammaproteobacteria > Steroidobacterales > Steroidobacteraceae > Bog-1198. The sequence continues at coordinate 271,916 of CAWBDX010000001.1, read as the reverse complement.
TGTCGGCCGCTGTCGGTACCGTGGTCGCGGTGCTCGCGCTGCTGCCGCCGTGGGTGCTCATGTACTTAGTCTCAGGCAAGGAAGGAATGAAAGGCGGCTGGCCGCTCGCGGTGGTCGGATCACTCGGCTATATCGCGGGCCAGTATCCTGTTGCCGTCCATCTAGGGCCGTATCTGCCCGACATCACCGGCGCGATCGTGTGCTTCATCGCGCTGTTCGTATTGCTCAAATTCTGGCAGCCCAAAACCGTACTGGGTTATGGCGGCGTACCGGTCGATGCCGACAAGGTAAAGCAGGGGCAAGGACATGGACTCAAGCCTGCCGAAGTATGGCAGTGCTGGATGCCGTTCGTGGTGCTGTTGATCGTGGTCGCCGCTTGGACCGGGTCCGTGGTCACCGTTGCCAAAGATAAGCTGGTTCAAAGCTCAGGCCGTCGCCTGCTCATCGCTGGCGGCCACCTGCGATGTGGCAAAGCCCGGCGTCAGGCGGTCTTTAACTTCGCGCCTTATATTGGCGGTACCGCGATCCTGGCGTCGTGGCTCGTCGTTGCGGGGTTGCTGCTGGCGATGGGCAAGCTGAAAGCCTCGCAAATCGGCGAAGTATTCCGCCGTACGTTCCATCAGATGTGGGGTGCGTGTCTGGTCGGCGTGTTCATCTTTGGGCTGGCATATGTCTTCAACTATTCCGGCATGGCGGCTTCGCTCGCGAAAGGCTTTTCGAGTTTAGGCACCGCTTTCATCATTGTCTGCCCGATACTGGGCTTCATCGGCGTCGCGCTGTCGGGGTCGAATACCTCGACCAACGCCATGTTCGGCAAATTTCAGGCGCTGGTCGGCGTCCAGCTCGGCATGCCGCCGCTGCTGCTGCCAACGCTTAATTCCATCGGCGCGGAAATCGGCAAACCCATAGCTCCGCAAACCGCGAGCGTCGGCGTCTCGACCAGCAAGTTCGTGCGCAAGGAAGGCGATGTCATCCGCCACAACATGGGCTGGACTTTCGTTCTGCTCGCTTATCTTATCATTATTGCCATCGGGTTCTACTTCTTGCATCCCGCGGTAATGATGGCGAAATGACGGCGCCGGGCAGCCACCTACAACTTAACGTGCGATAACTACCGGGGCACGAGTGCCCCGCCTTCGTTCGAGTTCGCGCAAATCACGGCCCCTGGTTTCGCGACCGAAAATCAAGATCAACAGGAGCGCCAGCGCCGCCGGCAACGCCACCACCGCCGCGGCGATTCCCAACGCGGGCACGACGGCGAGAGCGCTCAATCCCTGCGCAATCAAACCGCCAATCTTGCTCCAGCCCGCCACCCAGCCGGTCGCCCGGCCGCGAACTCCAATTCGATAGCTTTCAGCAGAGTACGGCAGAAGCGTCGATATCACTGCGCTCGTTCCGACAATAAGCAAAGATAGAGGCACGATCGGGTTCGAGAGCATCGGCAACGCAGCAGCGTCGCGCAGCATGACGGCGATCAATCCGAGAGTGGTCACTGCGATGGCGGCAAGCAGCGTCCACTTGGTGCTCCACGCGCTGTAAAGATATGCCGCAACAACAATGGTCGGCGTCGCGATCAGGGTCGATCGAGCGATGATGGCGCTGGCGAAGCCGACGCTTCGCCCTTCCGCCACCAGCGCACTTGGCAGCCATAATAAAACGCCGAAATTAACGAATCCCCAGGCGAGCGCTGCGAGAGTGAGTGCTACACCGGTACCAAAAAAAGCCCGTGTTGGGTTAACAGCAGCAGGATGGCCCTCGATTGGATCGACACGCGACTCGTCCGCGTGGTGCGTGATCACGGCGCCAAATCGCGCCAACGTGGTGCGGGCGTCGTCTAACCGTCCCATATGCTGAAGGAATCGCGCCGACTCCGGAATCAATGGACTGAGGGCGATGAGCAGAAGACCTGTGGGCAGATTCAGAAACCACATGATCCGCCAACCGAAAAACGGCTGCAGCAGCGCCGACAACTCGCTCGCCGCGAAATATCCTCCGATGGTGCCGATCCCGCCGATCAGCACCAGGCACCATCCGCGGTGCTTGGTGGGCATGATTTCGGCCAGCAGCGCGTAAGCCACCGGCAACATTCCGCCGGCGGCCGCACCCATCAGGAAGCACATCCCGATGTTCCACCAGAATGAGGGCATGGCACCGCAAATGGAGGTTCCGACGAACATCACCGACGAGAGAAGAATCGACGCGCGCCGCCCGTACAGGTCGGCAAGCGCACCCCACACGAAGGAGCCGACGGCGGTACCTATCAGGGCGGACAATGGCAGCAATGCAACCGTCGCGCGATCAACGGCGTACTCCACGCGCATACCGGGCGTCACAAAACCGAGACTCGCCGGCTTCATCACATCAATGATCAGAGCAACCGCGAGTACCAACATCAATCTCCAGTGGGCGCCGGTCAGCGGAGCGTCCTCTGGCGGAGCCACGAATTCATGCGCGCTAGGCTGAGTAGCATGGTTCGGCAGTAGACCATAACCCGCTGCTGCGATCCCTCCTACAATCATCGCCATGCCGAGCAACATGCCGAAATCCATCGCCATGCCCGCCAGAATGAAGCCGGAGTTGCGTGCCATCCAGAACATTGGCAGGTGAAGAGCAACACCCACGCTGACGATGGCGGAGCCAAACCAGAAAGCAAACGCGCTGCGTCGATCGCCAAACAAGAACACGCTGCTCATGTGCTTACGCTCGCTCACGGTTCGCCGCCGCGGCCATCGACTTCCTGACTGACGACGTTCCAGCCGCGCAGTGCAATTCGCACGCAGTGCGCCCCGCTATCGGGACAGCGAACTTTGATGTGCTTTTTCTCCCGGTCGATGAAGATATCTTGGCATTTTTCTCCCCGAAGATGTCGAGCGTGGAAACTGCAGTTGTGACATCGCTGACATAATAGTTTATCTTGGCTTGACCTTCGCGACAGGCGCACTCGAGGGGGAGTGGGATGGGCGGTGCGGCGCACATGCGCGTGATCATCATTGTCAGTCTTGCCGGCATGCGCGCAGCAACGCTTGTCGTGGAGCGCGCAGCGAGGTCCGATCCCGCACTTCTCCCACACTCTGTCCGCACGCGCGTGCTGAAGTGGGGAAGATTTCGCTCAAGTACACCCAGATAACCGCGCCCTGCGACGGGCAAAGCTGGCGATGAAGGCGATGAGCAGGATCAATAATCCGCCGCGCGCCATATCGTTGGCCATCACAAGGGCCACGCCGAGCAGCGTGGCGAGGAGATTTGTCGCGGCTACGGCGACCGATTGCGCGTCTGCGGATGGTGCCGCCGCCCATTCCAGAGCAGCACCCTTCGCCTTTTTTGCGGCGATGATGGTGTTGCAGCTCCTCATGGTGGGGTTGTTTTTCCCGGAAACGTGCAGAGTGCCATTGGAGCAGGTAGCCTTTCTTCTGCGTCGCACCAATTCTGTCAGCGCTGACACAACTCGCTCCGATTAAACACAACCAAAATATTTAATCGTTGACGCCGAGCGCGGGCGGAGTTAGCCTCCGCCCTGCGTCGACCTTGGCATGAAGATCGGTCGATGGGGGATAGAGAGCGCAAAAAAGTGCTCGGCAGCGGGGAAAAAGAGGCGCCCGCCCGTCACCGGATTCGATGCGCCAGTAAAACAACGTCACAATCGGGAGTCCCATTACCATGTCGCATCGTAGGGAAAAGCGCGCTCGCCAGGCTGCTCGTTTGGCAATAATGACAGCGGTGTCAATTCCAACCTCACTCACCGGCCATTTCGCGTTTGCTGACGATCAGTCGCAATCGACTACGCAGCCCGCAGTTAAGGGCAAGGACAGCGAACTGGCGGAAATCGTCGTCACCGGCTACCGCGCCTCGCTGGAAACCGCGTTGACTACGAAGCGCGATTCCAATCTACCCATCGAATCGATTGCGCCGGAAGACATCGGCAAAATGCCGGACAAGAATGTCGCCGAATCCCTGCAGCGTTTGCCCGGCATCCAGATCGATCGCTCGGGCGCCAACGGTCAAGGTAACACCGTGCTCATCGACGGTCTGCGGCAAAACCTCACGACCTTGAACGGCGATGTGTTCCTCACAGGCAAGGAATTCTACGTTTCCGGCGAAGCCTCCGGCGGCGGCGCCGGCGGCAACCGGCAATACAGTTCGCTGGAAAGCATCCCGATCGAACTGATGAGCGGCATCGACGTGATCAAGAATCCGGATGCGACCATCACCGAGGGCGGCCTCGGCGGCACGATCAACCTGAAGACCGCCGATCCGCTGCTTTCCGCCGATGGCTTGACATTGGGCGGTGTGTTCCGCGAATCGTGGGCGCAGAACCAAAATACCAAGACGCCCGACGGCACCCTGGTGGCGAGCTACAAGCTCAATGATCGCATCGCCGTCAGCGCCAGCCTCACGGCCGACAATGAACAGACGCACACCAAGGAATACCAGGATGCGAACCGCAACCAGTGGCTGATCAACAACGCAGCGACCGGGCCCTACGTGGGCGCACTCACGCCCGCCGGCATCACCACGCTGCCGCAGTACTATATCGAGCCGCAGCTCGGGTATTTCACCGATATCTATGACGAAACCAAGGATCAGGGCGCCTCGTTCGACGTCGCCGTGAAGATCACCGATTCGATCACCAGCAATTTCCTGTATTTCTTCGATCGGCAAAACGAAACCGATTACAGCTATTCCGATAAGGCGTGGTTCAACGGCCAGGCGCCGCACCCGGTACGGCGACGGCGCCCGGGACGGTCATGCCGGGCATCGACCCGACGATGCCCTACTCCATCGACGGCAACGGCGTCGTGGGTTTGGGCACTTTCAATGCCAACGGCGCCGAAACCGCCACCTTGTTCCAGCAGAACATTTCGGAAGCCAACAACTTTCAATGGAAGACCAAATTCGATAACGGCGGCCCGCTGCGCGGCATTTTCGATGCATCCTTCGCGCACGCCTTCTCGAATTTGCAGGCCGCTCAAGCCGACGTCGAGCACGGCCTGTATACCACCAGCGCGGGCGTCGCCACTTCACCCGGGGCTCCGGGCTGCAACAATGGCTCGTCGACCTGCACCAATGCGACCGGTAGCCACGGCTATGAATTTACCTTTGCCAATGGCGGTACTTCCGGCCTGCCGTCGGTGAGCTATTTATCGCCCTATGCGAACGTATTGAACAATCCGGCTTAGACCACGTTCAAGTCCAACTGGGCGTGGGCCAACCTCACCGATGAAAGGGAATTTGCGGTCAAGGCGGAACTGCAGTGGGACCCGGCCTTCATCAAGGATGTGCAGATCGCATGTAACGGCGGGCATTCGCTACGCCGGCCGCGATCTTGACCAAACCTTCGGCCGATATTTGATCAACGGGACGCTGGCGAATGGCGACATCGCCGGCAACGCAAACGGGCCCGCCGGTCAGCCTTCTAATCCCGGTGCCGGCTTCGGTCCCTGGCTCTACTACCAGGATCCGGGCTACGGCACGCCGAATATTCCCTACTCCACGGCCGTCTCAAATCCCGGCTTGGTCTCAGTTGTGCCGAATTTCGCGGCGGGCAATATCATCGTCAAGAATCCGATTACGGGCGGCCTCAATCATCCCTCGACCTATCTCAATCAAGTGTGGGCAGGCGCCGGAGTGCCGAACAATACCGAGCAGTTTTTCGTGGACGGCTTGAGCTCATTCGAAGTCACCGAGCGCACCACGGCACCGTACTTGATGGTTGACCTGGGCAGTCCCAGCAGCCGCTTTCACGTCAATTTCGGCGTTCGCCTGGTCGACACCGACCTGACGATCAATGGCGGGGAGACCAACCCGCACGGCTCGACCTACTACGGCACCGCCTCCTGGAACGGCGTGGATTCCAACGTAGTGCCGGTCACCACCAAGCGCAGCTACACCGATGTCCTGCCCTCGTTCAACTTCATGCTCGATGTGACGGACGCGCAGAAGGTTCGCTTCAGTGCCGCGCGAGTGGTGGCGCCGCAGGATCTGTATTCGCTCGGGTTGGGCGATTCCTATAACTTTACGCGCGGCGCGAATGTGCCTGGTACCAATACTGCTCGCTTCCAGTTCGCGGGCGGCGCTTCAGGCAACCCCAATCTCGATCCGTATCGCGCCTCGCAGTTCTTGCTGGGATATGAGAACTATTTCGCGCCAGGCGCCCTGGCGAGCGTTGCCGGGTTCTACAAGCAGGTCGACAACTTCGTCGAGACTGAAAACATTCCGACCTTCGTGAAGGACGACTTTGGCGGCACCACGTCCAATGTGTCTCAACCCGTGAACGCCGGCAACGGAAGAATTTACGGCCTCGAGTTCTCCGGGCAATACAATTTCGGCGAATGGGTGTCTTGGATGAGAGGCTTCGGCGTGGCGGCAAATTACACCTACTCGCAATCGCAGTCGGCGCAGCCAACCAGTTTCTCGAGCAGGGGACCGATCCCAGGAGTGTCTTTGAACGCGGCGACAGGAACTCTGTTCTACGAGAATCATGGTTTTTCGATACGCACTTCCTACTCCTGGCGCAGCAAGTCCATCAACGACTCGGCGGTGGGCTCAACCTTCGCGTTTCCGAATCAGTATGGCGTCTCGCAGGTGTACCAAGTCTATGCAGCGCCGTATGGGGCGCTCGACGCGCAGGCGAGCTACGACTTCAACAAGCACGTCGGCATCCTCTTCTCCGTGCAAAACCTTACCGACGAAGCGCAGCATACGTACCTGCAATGGTCGAATCAGCCGTTCACGTATGATGACTGGGGTCGCCGCTTCTACCTCGGCGTAAAGGGCAAGCTCTAAGCCTGCACCGCCGCACCCAAGGCAGGTGCGGCGGTGGGATAGCGTGCCGGCAGCTGTTCGCGCGAGCCGGCACTCTCCCCGCGGCGCGCTGAGACTCTCTCAAGTCGAGGTTCGGGGCAATGGCGGATAACTTGCAGATCAAACGTATCGCAATCGTCGGCGGCGGCACGGCCGGATGGATGGCGGCGAGCATTCTGGCGCGGGCCCTGCCGGGCACCGGCATCGTCATTACAGTGATTGAGTCGCCGGACATCGGCACGATTGGTGTCGGCGAGGCGACCATTCCTCCGATCATGGACTTATTGCGCTTTCTCAATATCAATGAAGGCGATTTCGTCCGCCATACGCAATCGACCTACAAGCTCGGGATCAAATTTACCGATTGGTCGCGCATCGGCCAGACCTACTGGCATCCGTTCGGCACTTTCGGCGGCATGATCAATCTGCGGCCGTTTTTTCATGCCTGGCACAAGGCGCGCGCCGAGGGTCTCGCACCCCGTTTCAACGACTTCAGTCTGTGCGCCGCAATGGGCGATGCGCGCAAATTCCGCTTTCCCGACCCAGGCGCCCAGGGGCCGGTCGCGGGGCTGCGCTACGCACTGCACTTCGATGCCGGGCTGGTCGCTAAATATCTGCGTACCTATTCCGAACGCCTAGGGGTCGCGCGCCTGGAACAAACGGTCGCGGACGCCACCCTGCGTGCAAATGGATTCCTGGATGAACTGGTCTTCAAGGATGGATCACGCCTACAGGCGGACTTGTTCATCGATTGCAGCGGCTTTCGCGGCGTGCTGATCGAGCAGATCCTCAAAACCGGCTACCTCGACTGGAGCGACGTATTGCCCTGCGACCGGGCAGTTGCCATGCCGACTGAATCGACCACGGCCCGGCCGCCGTACACCGAGGCGAGCGCGCGCGCCGCCGGCTGGCGCTGGCGCATCCCGCTGCAGCACCGTGCCGGCAATGGTTACGTCTATTGCAGCAGGTACATCGAGGACAGCGCGGCACTCGATGATCTTGCGCGCGCCGTCGGCGAGAAGCCCTTGGCCGAGCCGCGCTTTCTGCGCTTTGTGACCGGCCGGCGCAAACTGTTTTGGAACCGCAACTGCGTTGCGTTGGGCTTGGCCTCGGGGTTCTTGGAGCCGCTCGAATCCACCAGCATTCACTTGGTGATGAGCGGTGTTTACAAGCTGCTCGAGCATTTCCCCAACTCTGAATTCGCGCAGTCCAATATCGATTCCTATAATTCCGAGACGATCCAGGAGATGGAGCGGATCCGGGATTTCATCGTGCTGCATTACTGCTTGACGGAGCGCACCGACACTCCGCTCTGGGCGTACTGCCGATCTATGAAACTGCCGGAGAGCCTCGCGCAACGGATCGAATTGTACCGATGCACCGGTCGCGTACGCGTCAAAGCCGGCGAGTTGTTCAGCGATCTTAGCTGGTTTTACATCTTCGACGGGCTCGGAGTTCGGCCGCAAACCTACGACCCGTTGATTGATGTCGTCACACTGCCGCAGCTGCGCGACCTCCTTTCGGCCTACGCGCAAGCGACTGACGTGGCGGCTCGCGCGGCGCCCTCGCACGATAGCTACTTTGCCGATGGACTTGCATCCAGATGATGGAAGCAAAGCCTCTGCTCGGCGGCGTCGAACTCGGTGGAACCAAGTGCGTATGTCTTATCGGCACGGGGCCCGACGACATCAGAGTTCGAGTCTCGGTGCCGACGGGCAACGATCCGCAGGCGACCATGCACCGCATCGCAGAAATCCTCCGCGACGGCATATCGGTCCATGGGCCGATTCGCGCCCTCGGCATCGCCTCGTTCGGCCCGGTCGATCTGTCGCGCCAGTCACCTACGTATGGCTGCATTACATCCACCGGGAAACCCGGGTGGCGCGATACGCCCGTGGCCACGCCATTGGCGCAAGCATTTCAAGTCCCGGTCGGATTTGATACCGATGTGAACGGCGCTGCGGTGGCGGAGGGGCGATGGGGTGCCGCAAAAGGATGCGCCGATTATGCCTTTGTCACGGTCGGCACCGGCGTAGGTGTCGGCTTGGTGGTGAACGGATGCCTCGCACACGGCTTCGGCCATCCCGAACTCGGGCACATTCGCATTGCCCGCATGAGGGGCGACAATTGGAAAGGCAGCTGTGCGTTTCACGGCGATTGCGTGGAAGGACTTGCCTCGGGAGTTGCGATCGCGGCGCGCGCCGGCGTGGCGGCCAACCAGCTTCCCGCCGACAGCCCGATCTGGGCGCTGGTCGCCCATGCGCTGGCGCAATTGCTGCATACCCTGGTGCTGGCGACCGCGCCGCGGCGCATTCTGATCGGTGGCGGAGTCGTCCACGAGCGACCACAGCTGCTCGAACAATTGCGCGGCCGGCTCATTGCAAGCCTGCACGGCTGTCTTGATCTTGACGAACTGACGGGCGACATCGATCACTATGTCGTACCGCCGGGTCTGGGGTCGCTGGCAGGCCCGCTGGGCGCGCTGGCCCTCGCCGCGGATGCGTTGTAACGTGGCGACGCGGAGAAAAAATCTCGAAAGCGAACCGGCAGCGATTCCCACGGCGCTGTATCTCTCGGGAACCAATCTGGCGCGCGCCGGCGATCACAATCAGCGGGTCACGCTGCACGCCGTGCGCCTCAACGGGCCGGTCACGCGCAGCGATCTTACGCGGAAAACGGGGCTGACCCCTGCCGCAATTGCCAATATCACCAATCGGCTGCTGAAGGATCAACTGATTTTGAACGCCGGCCGCTTGCGCGGGGCCCGCGGTCAGCCGGCGTCGAAATTCGTGATCAATCCCGACAGCCGGTTTTCAATCGGTCTCAATGTCGATCGTGATCATGTGACGCTGGTGGTGCTGGATTTCGTGGGCAAGGTTCGGGCGCGCGCCTCGCGTGAAATTCATTTCGCGAATCCCTTGGCGGTGCGCACGTTCTTTCAACGCTCGATTGGACAGCTGCTCGCAAAGGCCGGTATTGCCCGCGAGAGCCTGGTGGGGGTCGGCGTGGCATTTCCGGACGACATCACGCGGGCGCACCTACCGGACCAACCGGCGGAGTATGCGGCCTGGGCCTCGGTGCGCATCGATGATCTGATTCGCGATGTCCTCGGAATTCCCGTATTTATCGAGAACGATGCGGCGGCCGCGGCCATCGGTGAGATGCAATTCGGGTCCGGCCATCGCTACCGAAGCTTTTTCTACCTATTATTGACCGCGGCGCTCGGCGGCGGTGTGGTCGCCGATGGCAACTATGTGCACGGTGCTCAAGGACGCAGCGGCGAAATCGGCTGGCTGCGGGCCCACAATGAAGCGGGACAGGAGAATCAGCTGCAAAATATCGTGTCGCTGTCCAATTTGTACAGCCGCCTCGCCGAACAAGGATTCCATGTAGCAACGCCGCGCGGCCTTACCAGGCTCAATGGTGCGGCCCGCCTCATTGTGGCAAGCTGGATTCACGAATCGACCGAAGCGCTGGTGGACGCTTTTCTCGCCATCAACTGCCTCATCAATCCCGAAGCCATACTGATCGGGGGCCGCCTTCCGGCACCCCTGGTCGACCAATTGGCCAAATCGTTAAACGACAGAATGGCGATTTACAAAGCGCAATTTCCGGCCATCGCACCGGTTGCGCGGGCACTGACCTCCGATGACGCGCCTGCAGTAGGCGCCGCCATCCTGCCGTTCAGCTACCGGCTTTTGCCGACCCGCTTCGCGCTGCTCAAGACTTCGTGACCCTAAATCGCGATGGCTAAATGATGGTGCACGAAACTCTCGCTTGCAAGCAGGAACTCGGTCGCCTGAATGCGCACCTGGTGCAATGGCTCGCAGAAGCCGCCTATCCGTGTTGGGCGCAGCATGGCATCGAGGCACACAGCGGCGGATTCATCGAAATGCTCGCGCAGGACGGCAGCGACTTGGGTTCGCCGCGCCGGGCCCGGGTTCAGCCGCGGCAGGTTTATGCGTTTGCCGAGGCGCGCCGCTTCGGCTGGCGCGGCGATGCATCCCGAATCGTGAGACGGGGCATTGAGTACTTTACGAATTATTATGGTCGCGAAGACGGCTTGTTCCGCACTCTGATCAGCGCGGACGGTAAACCTCTCGACGAGCGCGCCCAGCTCTATGACCAGGCGTTTGCCCTGCTCGGCTTCTCCGCTGCCGCCACGGCGCTCGATGCTCGCCCCGAATTCGAGCAGCGCGCGCTGGCGCTTCGCGATTCCATCGAAAAGCACTTCGCCGCGGGCAACGGTGCATTTCGCTCACAGTCGGGAGCCGGCGGGGTTCGTGAATCAAATCCTCACATGCATTTGCTGGAAGCATGCCTGGCGTGGGCCGAGGTCGGCAACGATAGGGCTTGGGCTGCATGGGCCTGCGATCTCGTGAACCTGGCCCTGTCGCGCTTCATCCGCGAGGACTGCGGCGCGCTCGGCGAAAGTTTCACGCCGTCGTGGTGTCCCGCTGAGGGAATAGCAGGACGGATCATAGAGCCGGGACACCAATTCGAGTGGGCCTGGTTGCTTTTGCGCAGCGAGCTGCGTCATGCGGCGCCCGTAAGACACGCGGCGCTGCGGCTCATTGCCATCGGGGAAGAGGCAGGGGTGCGCAACCATGTCGCCGTTAATGCGCTGCTCGACGACTTCACAATCCACGACTGCAAAGCACGACTTTGGCCGCAGACCGAACGGCTCAAAGCGGCGGTTCTCGCGGCTCGAATAACGGATGAGGCCGGGTATTGGACCATGGCGCAAGAAGCCGCCGCCAGCCTCCTACCCTATCTTGAAACGCCGCTTCCCGGGTTGTGGTTCGATGTCCGGCTACCCGGCGGCGGACTGGTCGATTCCCCGGCGCCGGCCAGCAGTTTTTATCACCTGGTAGGCGCGATCGCGGCGCTCAACGAGTTGCTGGGATATTCGGCTCCAACCAGGTCCGTCAAATCCGCCTGTTAAGGAATCAAAGTGGAACCCAACAGTGAATCAATGCTGCTACAGGGGACAGCGCCGCGCGGTTCCGTGCCGACCTATCGCAGTTCATTCGCCGTTATGACGGTGCTGTTCTTCATGTGGGGATTCATGACGGTCTTCAACGACATTTTGATTCCTCGCTTCAAGGAAGCGTTTACCTTGGATTACTTTCAGGCGATGCTCGTGCAATTCGCCTTCTTCGGCGCCTACTTCATCGGCGCGCTGTCGTATTTTCTGATTTCGGCGATGGCCGGTGATCCCATCGCTCGCATTGGCTACAAGAACGGCCTGGTCATCGGACTTCTCATTTCTGCCACCGGCAGCGCGATTTTCTGGCCGGCGGCAACCGTGCTTTCCTATCCCTTGTTTCTGATTGCCCTCTTTGTGGTCGGGCTCGGCTTTGCCATGCTGCAAATCGCCGCCAATCCTTACGTGACGATACTGGGACCGGAACGAACCGCATCGAGCCGGCTAAATTTTGCGCAAGCTTTCAATTCCGTCGGAACAACCATCGGGCCGCTGATCGGCGGTTATCTGATTTTCCAGTATTTTGCCAGCACCGGCGCGCACGGTGCCGAATCGGTGAAGGTTCCGTACATCGCATTCTGTGCGGTTTTCCTGGTTCTCGCGATGATTTTCTTCATGATTCATCTGCCCCACGTCGGCGAAGGAGAAGTGAAGCGCGGCGCGGGAGCGTTGAAATATCCTCACGTTGTGTTCGGCGTTGTGGCGATTTTCATGTATGTCGGCGGCGAGGTCTCGATCGGCAGCTCGATCATCAATTTTCTCGGTCAGAAATCCGTCGCCGGACTCGACCCTGTGGAAGCCAGCAAGTACGTTTCGCTCTTTTGGGGCGGTATGCTCATCGGCCGATTCATGGGCGCGGTCGAATTGAGCGAGATGAAGACAAGGAACAAACAGATTTTTCTGTTGGCCATTCCCATTGTCGCGTTCAGTATTCTTGGCACGTTGCGCGGCTGGACCGTGGTCAAGAATTATTTGCCTTTGCTGGTGCTGTGCTGGGTGCTGTTCCAGTTCGGAAAAGCACTCGCTGGACGCACCCTGTTGATTTTCTCTGCGGCGATCGTCGTATTGCTCCTGATGGCGATCGTTTTTGGCGGCGCACTGGCGATGTGGTGCGTCGTCGGGGTCGGTTTGTTCACGTCGATCGGCTGGCCGAACATTTTTTCGCTGACGCTCGACGGCACCGGCATTTACAAGAGCCAGGTGTCCGCTTTGCTGGTCATGGCCATTCTCGGCGGCGCGCTGCTGCCGCCGTTACAAGGACATATTGCAGACATCGCCGGGCTGCAGATTTCATACATCATTCCGCTGATCGCATACGGTTACGTCGGCTTTTACGGCTGGATGGGCCACAGGATCGGGAAGCGCGCGGGGCGCGCGAGCGCCTAGTTAAGCGGGCAACGCGCACGGGACTTCGCCCGCGGCTACCCGCCCGGATCCAAATCCTTGAGCTTGAGAAGCGGGCTTATGAATTTCTCGTAGTGGCGCCAGCGGTTGACGGATGATGCGCTGATTTTCTGCCTCACTTGCCATTTACTTGCGGTGATCACGGTGCGGTAAGTCAAGTGAAAATCGACGCAGCGAGGGTCCCAGGGTAGACCGATGAATGCCAACATTTTACGAGTCCACGCGTCTTGGTTCGCAACCAGCCCCTCATAAGGGACGTCCAGAATCGAGTCTGCGGGCAAGACCGATCGCCACAGCGTTACTACGCGTAAATACTGGGTGTAATAGTGCGCGAGATCCTCCAGATCATTCGCGTAGGAAACTCCGGTCTCAAAGCGCTGAAAGTAAATCGATAGACAGGTATCGATTGGGTTGCGCCGCATGTGAATGATGCGAGCGTTGGGCAGCGCCGCGTGAATCAATCCCAACACCCAAACATTGGCGGGCATTTTGTCGATCACGCGCAGCGCATCGGCCGACAACTCTTGCAGCAGCCGCAGGTATTCACCAGCCAGCGTGCGCGCCAGGGCCGCGCTTGTTTCGGTGCCCGCTGCAGATGATTTATATGCGGCGAACGCGTTCGTCCAGAACGGCAGTTCGCCGGCACCGTGCACCGCAGGATGCGAGGCCAGAATCTGTTCGGCGAGCGTCGTACCCGACCGCAGCATCCCGATGATGAATACAGGACGCTCCGACGGGGCCGAAAGCTCGCGTGCCTTGCTCAGCCAAATCCGATCATACATCTGGGTGATTTGATCGACGGCCCGCTCCACATCACGCCGGTCATGTTTAGCTCCGTATTGCTTTGCAAGTTCGTTGGCGCGTCGAAAGTTGCTGAAAGCCAGCTCGAAATCCTGCACATCGTCGTAGTATTTCCCAATCGCATAGCGCAGCTGAACCTCTTTTCTAGGCGGCAGATGCCGTGCGGCGATTCTTTGTGCTGCCGACAACCAATCCTGGTCGCCGCGGGACATTTTGCGCAGGCGGGAGATGCCGGACCAGCCTTCCGGAGACTCCGGGTCAATCGAGATGGCCCTCTTGAACAGTTGTTCCGCCTCGGCAAATTCTCCTGCGTCCGCCTGAATTTCTGCAAGGGTCGCAACCGCCGCGGTTAGCTTCGGGTTGATTTCAATTGCTCGCAAGCAACTCGTGCGCGCCTCGGCGGTGCGGCCCAGAAGCCGCAGTGCACTGCCGAGGTTGCTGTGGGCTTCCGCGAAACGGGGCTGCAGCGCCAATGCTTGCCGGTAGCTGGCAATCGCTTCCTTAAGTTGCCCGAATCCTCGCAAGATACTGCCCAAATTATTGTGCGCCTCGGCGAAATCCGGTTTGAGCACAAGCGCGCGGCGATAGTGAGTAAGTGCCTGGTCGAGTTGCCCAAGCTCGAACAGGACATTCCCTAGGTTATTGTGCGCCTCGGCGAAATCCGGCTTGAGCGCGAGCGCGCGCCGGTAGCTCAATGCTGCTTCGTCAAGCCGGGCGAGAACCCGCAAGGCGTTGCCGAGATGATTGTGCGCTTCTTCAAGTTGGGGGTTTAACGCCAGCGCGCGTCGATAGCTTGCCGCGGCATGCTCAAACTGCCCAAGATCGGAGAGCGCATTGCCCAAGTTGTGGTGCGCGTCGGCAATATCGGGATTGAGCTTGAGCGCCAGTCGATAGCTCGTCACGGCCTCATCCAGCTGCCCGAGGCGAGCCAACGCATTGCCGAGATTATTGTGTACGCCGGCATCATCTGGCAGGAGTTTTGCTGCCATTGCCGACGCGTGAACTGCATTTCTGCCCTGCCTCGCGAGAACAACGCCCAGCATCTGCCACATCGCGCCGGAATTCGGGTGCTGCTCGAGCAGCACCCGCAGCTTGTTTTCCAGTTCCATGTAGCGACCGGCCTGGAGCATCGCGATGAGGTCGTTTCTCATTGTGAGCGAGATTGCCCCTAGCGGAACACGATGACCACGGCCGCCGTCAAGGCGAGCAGCGCCGCCGCGTGAAATCGGTAGTCCTGCCATCGCGGCACGCCTCGCAACCGCAGATGTTCAGCGCGGCTATAACTCACTTGCCACATGGTCGCCGCGCCCGCCGCTGACAGAGGCGCCGGTTTTCCGAGGCTCACGCCGATCAATATCGCGGCATCGATGAGCGTGAGGATGGGCGCGGCGTAGAGAAAATGAAAGTGTGTCCAATGGAACACGACGTTGATCAAGAAGAGCGCAAAACCGCACAGTGAACCCAGCAGCATGGTGGCAGCAGCGCCGTCCGCGGTTGCTCCTCGCCAAAACATCCCCAGCCCAAACAACGTGACAACCGGCGGCACCACATACGCCAGCACCGCCTGCAAGTATTGCCACAGCGACGGGAATAGGTTCAGCTGCGGCGCCCAGGCTACGGCAATCACCAAGAGCGCCGCAGTACTCCAACGGCCCACCCGAACCACATTGGCATCGGACATGCCGGAATTGAATTGTTTCACGACATCCATGGTGATCAACGTCGAAGCCGAATTGAGCATCGATGCGATCGACACCATGGTGGCGGCGATGAATCCCGCCACCACAAGCCCCACCAGTCCACTCGGCAGCAATTTTAGGATCAACGTCGGATACACCGCGTCAGCCTGCGGCAGCTTCGGAAACAGCAGCAATGCGCACGTCCCAGGCAATACGATCAAGAACAGCACCGGCAGTTTCAGCAAGCCGGCAAATAGAGCACCCCAGCGGGCATGGTCGATGTTCTTGGCAGACAGCATTCGTTGTACGATCGATTGGTTCGTACACCAGTAGTAGAACCCCAACAGGGGAATGCCCAGCAGCAAGCCAGGCCAAGGAACACCCGGATCGCCGATCGGCCGGATCAGCGAAATCGCCGCCGGATTCACGCCGCTCATGACCGCGTGCCAGCCGCCGGCGCGGCTAAATGCGCCAATGGAGATGATCATTGCGCCCGCCAGCAGAACCACGGCCTGAACCGCTTCCGTATAGATCACCGCGCGCAGTCCGCCAAGAATCGTGTACAGTCCGGCCGCGCCGGCCATGGCGGTGACAATCAGCCACAACGGCCACGTCGGGAACAGCAATTGGCACACAAGCGAGCCGCTGTAAAGAATGCCGGCGGAATCGACGAAAATATTCAAGAACAAGGTCAATAGCGCGAAATGCAACCGGACGCGCGCATCGTACCGATGCTCAAGGAACTCCGGCATCGTATAGGTCCGGCTGCGAATCACGAAGGGGAGAAGAAACAGGCAGAAAAAAACCAAAATGACGACCGCCGACCATTCGTAGTTGTAAACGGAAATTCCCACGGCATAAGCACCGCCGGCGAGACCGACCAGCGCCGTCGATGACATGTTGGAAGCCAGCAGCGCCAGTCCGATGATCGGCCACTGTGTGGCGCGCGACGCTAGAAAATAATCCGCGGGTCCAAAATGGCGGCGCGACATGAACAGCCCAAGCAAGATCAGTCCGCCGGAGTACACGCCTACCACCAGCCAATCCAGGACACCTAGTAGGCCGGCGGGCGTACTAGTTTGCAGCATGTCCGGCCCTTTGCATCAAGGTCACCCAATCAAGCATTGACAGCGCTGACATTTCCCCTCTCATACATGCTAAAGTCCCTACCGGCCGAGGTTGCGAACAAGAGCCTTGGTGTCGTTCGAGTAGCAATAACTATAATTATTATAGGCACTTATAAGGGTTTTATGGTGATGCGTTCGATTTCTGTTGCGCTGCGGGCGGCTGCCCTGTTGGGCGCCGGGCTGGGTGTGGCACTCGCGGCATCTTCCTCCGCCATTTCCGTCCCTCCACAGCTGCATCCCGACCTCTGGCCCTTAGGTTCGCATAGCTTGCAGCGCAGGGATACCGATGCAATGGTCGATGAGCTTCTCGCTCATATGACCCTGGAGGAGAAGATCGGCCAAATGATCCAGGCAGACATCGCGTCCATTACGCCGGCCGAGTTGCGTCTCTATAAATTGGGATCAATTCTCGCTGGCGGCGGTGCAGCCCCTCAAAATGATGTGCGCTCCACCCCGCACGCGTGGCTGAAGATGACCGATGAGTATCATCGCGCTGCACTGTCCGCGACTGTGCAAGGCCACGCGGTAATTCCGATTTTATTCGGTATCGACGCCGTGCATGGGCACGCGAAAGTGGTTGGCGCCACGATCTTTCCGCACAACGTTGGATTGGGGGCCGCGCACGATCCGGAGCTCATCAATCGAATCGGACAGGCGACCGCACAGGAAGTCTCGAGCACGGGAATCGATTGGACCTTTGCGCCGACGGTCGCGGTGGCACGCGATGTGCGCTGGGGTCGATCCTATGAGAGCTATTCCGAATCACCTGTACTTGTGGGCGCATACGCGCGCGCGATGGTAACGGGGCTGCAAGGCGAATTTAATTCACTGCAGTTCATGACCTCCGGTCACACCTTGTCTTCAGTCAAGCACTTCGTCGGCGACGGTGCCACGCTTGACGGGCGTGATCAGGGAAACACCGCGATTTCCGAGGCTGAACTGCGGGACGTGCACGCCGCCGGCTATGTCGCCGCCATCGAGGCCGGCGCAATGATCGTTATGGCATCCTTCAACAGCTGGAATGGCCTCAAGTTGCACGGCCATCGCTACTTGTTGACCGAAATATTAAAGGGGCGGCTGGGCTTCGACGGCTTCGTGGTCGGCGACTGGAATGCCCACGAACAAGTGCCCGGATGCACCAAAATCAATTGCCCCGCCGCGATACTTGCCGGCATCGACATGTTAATGGCGCCGGACGGTTGGAAGGAGCTCTATCAAAATACCTTGGCGGAGGCCCGATCGGGCGAGATTCCAGCGTCGCGCATCGACGATGCAGTGCGCCGCATTTTGCGCGTGAAGGCGATCGCCGGCGTGTTCAATACCACTGCTTCGCCGACTCTTGGCGATGCCGGAGAACTTGGGCCACTTGGAAGCCCGGCTCATCGCGCGCTTGCGCGCGAGGCCGTGCGCAAGTCGCTGGTCTTGTTGAAAAACGAGCGCGCTGTTTTGCCCATCAGTCCGCATGCTGCAATTCTGGTCGCGGGCGAATTTGCTGACGATATCGGGGCGCAAAGCGGCGGCTGGACCATCGACTGGCAGGGGGATCACAACAGCAATGCCGATTTTCCCGGGGCGACTTCGATTTACAGGGGAATTCAATTGGCGGCGACCGCGGCCGGCGGCACGGCAACCTTGAGCCGCGACGGCAGCTTCAGCAAAAAACCGGACGTGGCAGTAGTGGTGTTCGGCGAGCGCCCTTACGCTGAATTCGAGGGGGACCGCGAAACATTGTCATTCTCCCCCCGCGATGATCACGATTTGGAGTTGCTGCGCCGGTTGCGCCGCCAGGGAGTGCCCACCGTCGTCGTATTTCTGTCGGGCCGCCCGCTATGGGTAAATCCCGAGATCAATGCCTGCGACGCATTCGTGGCGGCGTGGCTGCCTGGCAGCGAAGGCGAGGGAGTCGCCGATGTTTTGCTGCGCGGCGCCGACGGCTCCATAGCCTATGATTTTACCGGCCGGCTGGGTTTTTCCTGGCCTCGGACTGCGATGCCGGTGAGGTTCGATGCTGCAGGAAAAGTGTCCGGCGCGCTGTTCGCGAGGGGTGCAGGTCTTGACTATCATAACGTCGCGAATGTCCCCCAGCTTTCCGAAGATCCGCAAATTCCGATCCAGTTGCGCGCGCCCGCTGGAAGTTTATTCCATGCCGGACACGTCACGGCTCCGTGGTCCTTGTTTGTGGCGGACTCCGGCGCCGAAGTTCATGTGACAAATACGCGACAGCAAAGTCCGCATGGTGCGGTCGCCGTCGAGTTGGAACCGGACGGCGCCGCGGCATCGTGGAGCGGCAGCAAGCAGGGCTCCCTGCTCATTTCCGGGCGAGCGTCCGATCTGGATTCCCAGGCGAGTCAGGGAGCCACCATCGATCTGCGTTATCGAGTCGATCGCTCTCCCGAGCACATCGTGAAACTGGCGGTGCACTGCGCGGAGATGCTGTGCGGATCCGCCTCAGGAGGATCGTTGGACGTTACCAAGGTCTTTACGTCCTCTGCGGTTGGCGTATGGCAGAGTATTAGCTTGCCCTTGTCATGTTGGAGCGCTGTCGGGGCTCATTTGCTGGATGTCGACGCACCTTTCTCGGTGACGACTACCGGTCGATTTGGCGTGACCTTGGCTGATGTCCGTATTAGCCCCAAGTCCGATCGAGCGGCACTTACGTGTCCGTGAGACCTGGGAATCCAAATTAGCTTAGGATTCGCGATATGGCTCTCATCCCCCCCTCGGTGACCATTCAGGAGGTTGCAGATCTAGCGCAGGTATCGCCGAAGACGGTGTCACGCGTCATCAACAACGAGCCGCGAGTGCGCAGCGATACGCGCAACCGAATTCTCGAGGCCATCGAGCAGCTCAACTACCGGCCGAATCTCAACGCGCGAGGCCTAGCCAGCAATCGATCCTTTCTGATTGGATTATTTTGCGACCGTCCCGGGGATTACTTGAGCGAATTCCAAACTGGGGCAGTCGAGCGCTGCCGGGAGTCCAGTATGCACTTGATGGTGGAGCCGTGGGACGTACAGAGCCCGAATGTTGAAAAGCAGATGGACACCCTGCTCGGGCAGTTGCGCCTGGAAGGCGTCATTTTGCTGCCGCCGCTCGGTGATCATCCGATTGTCTTGAACAAACTGCAGGAGGCGGCCATTCCGATCGTACGGATTGCACCGAAGCAGAACTTGAGCACAGCACCCTCAATCGGGATTGACGATTATGCGGCCGCACGGCAGATGACGGCGCATTTGCTGAATCTCGGGCATCGGCGCATTGGGTTCATTCTGGGCCGGCCCGGACATGGCGCGACGGAACAGCGCTACCTCGGCTTTATCGATGAAATGCGCGCACATGATGTGCCGGTTGATTTTGACCTTGTGCAAACCGGCAACTTTCAATTCGCGGACGGCTTGGTGTGCGCCGAACGGATGCTGCGCTCCGCCGTTCCGCCCTCCGCCGTATTCGCCAGCAACGACGACATGGCGGCCGCGGTGATTTCGATGGCGCGAAAGTTCGGGCTTGCATTGCCGGGACAGCTGTCCGTGACCGGGTTTGACGATGCTCCCGTTGCCACCATGATATGGCCTGAGCTGACGACGGTGCGTCAGCCGGTATCCGCGATGGCGCGCATCGCCGCGGACCTCATCATCCGCCACGAACCGCGGCGCAACGGCTGGCCGGAGCGCGTTCCGCGCCATTTACTGGCTCATGAATTGATCATTCGTGGTTCGACCGCGCGCGCACGCACAACCGCAGGTCCGCTGAGCCTATGACATCCCCAGCCAAACGGACAGGGCGCGTCCGACTCGAATCATGAGGGTATTGCTCGGTCACGTCGCCAACTTTTCCGCGAGCAAGCGCTCGTACTCGTGTTTGACGACCGCGTAACATTCGCAAGTGCGCTTCTCTAGCCCAGCGCGATCGAGCACGACGATGTGGCCGCGCGAATATCTGATCAATCCGGCGGCTTGTAGCTTGTGCGCGGCTTCAGTGACGCCCTCGCGGCGCACCCCCAGCATGTTGGCGATTAATTCCTGTGTCATCGCGAGTTCATTCGCCCCCAGGCGATCCAGGCTCAGCAATAGCCATCGACACAATTGTTGGTCCAACAGGTGATGGCGGTTGCATACGGCGGTTTGAGCCATCTGTGTGATCAGCGCTTGCGTATAGCGCAGCAGCAAATGCAGAACGGGTCCATTTTTGCTAAACCCTTCGTTAAACATTGTTGCGTTCAACCGCAATCCTCCGCCGGCGCTCTGCACCACCGCACGGCTGGGCGTGGATCCGCCCCCCATAAACAGCGAAATGCCCACGATTCCTTCATTACCAACGACAGCGATCTCGGCCGAGTCGCCGTTCTCCATGACATATAAGAGCGAAACTATGGCCGTCGTTGGAAAAATTACATGAGTCTGCGTCGCGCCGGACTCGTAAATCACCTCTCCCAAGAGCATATGAACGAATTCCAAATGCGGCGACCACCGCTGCCGTTCCTCCATTGGAAGTTGGGCTAGCAGATGGTTCTGCATAGGGAACAGGGGTGTGCTGTTCACAGCATTGATGCTACCCGATGTGTACTCCACCGTACAAAGCCCGAGTGCCCGACTGAATTTTACACCGCGGGCTGCTGAAACAGAAGCCCAGATTCCCCACCGCTTGGTGGGGTGCTAAGAATGTCACCGTCACTTCGCGTCCGCCGCAATGCCGACACCGTAGTCGCTTGATCATGTCGACAAGCGCGCAATCATCGCCCAGCGTGCACATAGCTTGTCCAAGCTTACCCGCGCGTTGCGCAGGCAACTGCGACAACCGACGGCGTAATAGTACGTATCGTCAACATCGGAGAGCTTGGCACTGTTGTAGGCGATCACTCACGAACGATAGCGCCCGTCAGTTGTGGGTCGTTGCTGTATAACTCGTACGGGTCGCAGCGTCGTCAACTACTGGATATCGGCATCGAAACTTATACACACAATTCCGATTCGTAAGCACGTGATGCAAGAGGCAATCATCACCATCAACGGCAACCTGCTGAACGATGCCGAGTCCGAGACGATACGCGTAGCCATCGACACGTTGGCGAACGTGCTGGCTGGAGGGATCGAAGCCATGGACGAGGGGCTAACTGCTGCATTAACTGAGTTGACCGAGCGCTATCTCGCCGCACTGGTCAGCATTCAGAAGCTGTTAGACAACCGCCCGGACCGCGTGCAATAGGTGTTCAATTTGATCGCACTCGCACCGGTGCAATTTCGCCGTTCTTGCGAATAGCCACTTCCGCTAACAAACGGCCGCCATCTCGGTCATAAGCACGAACTTCGCTAGAGACCCTGCTGGGATTTCGTAAAGGCTCGGCATGAATGAAAGCCCGGACCACCGCAGCAAGCCGCGGATAACGGTTTATACCGCCGGAATGATGTGTATGTGTCGGTAAGCCCAGTTCCGCGCACGGCTGCTTGCCGGGACGGAGAGCTATCGACGCGTCGCGTTCTACACGGCGTCGATCCGATGACGTTCGCTTGCCCAACGATTTCGCGCCGACGTATCAATTTGACGCCGACAGACCACCTTACTTGTGCAGGGCTGGCTGGGTATTTCCCTTCTTAGCTTGTGCTTGTACATAGGTATCTTTGACAGTTTTGTAACACGCGCAGGCAGCTGCTATGAGGCCTGCATGATCGAGTATGGTGATGGTGCCGCGGCGGTAGGCGATGAGCTTGCGTTCGCCGCAGGCGGCACATTGCCGCGCTGACGCCGACCCGCCGCACGCCCAGCATGAGCGCCATAAATTCTTGCGTAATGCGAAACTCATTGGAGTTGACGCGGTCGCGGGTCATCAATATCCAGCGGGCCATGCGCTGTGTCACCACGTGGAAGCGGTTGCACGCCGCCGTCTGCGCGATCTGGATCATCAGCAAGTGAGTGAAGAGGAACACCTCTCTCTTCAACGCATGGCTATTGCTGAAATTACGGCGAAAGTCGACTGTCTTCAGCCGCATGGCCGTGCCTCCGCCTTGTACCACTGCCCGAAAAGGAGAGACAGCGACACCCAGCGCCATGGGAACCCCGATCATGCCTTCCGAGCCGATGAGTCCGACCTCCGCAGCCCGGCCGGCATCCACAGTAGTCAGCATTGAGACGAAGCAGTCGATGGGAAAGTACACGTGCCGAATCTGGGCCTGGGATTCATACAGAATTTGCCCAAAGTCCAGCTTTACCGGTTCGAGGACAGGCAGCAGGTTCTGGTAGTCCTTGCGGGGCAATGCGCCAAGTAAGTGATTCGGAACGGAGACCTGTTTTGCTCGAAGCATTAATACTCACCCAGTGTGCCGTGTTTGTAGCTCCTTCGGGGAGCCACTCTTCGAGTTTCGAAAGGTCGATCACGGATGGGGGCGAATCGAAGGGTTCAAACGTACAATAAGTATAATTTAATGGAATTAAAACAAGCAATTATGTTCGATACCGAACAAAACTTATGAACTTTGTTCCCTAGCGAACACTGGTCATTGCGTTGATAGGACGGTTGGTGCATTTCATCAATCTTGCGGTCAGCGGATGAACCCGGACAAAGTATTTGAGGCGCTCGCTGCGTGACGGCGGCGCGCTAAAACGCAGCCTCTGCAATTAACAGTCGACCCAAATGCCTGGACCCATGCCGCCGATTGTCGCCAGCGTCCGGCGGTCGCGTCTATCCCGTTGTTGGACCGCCCCCGAACTGTACGAAGACTTGCGGGTCGATCCGATTGCCGAGGTCGCCGGCCATCGAATCTGCGAGGTACTTCCGCATCGTTTGAGCCTGCTTGCGCAACTCCCGACTTTCCAAGCTAAGCAAATAAATACGGGCGCCCTCGCGACTGTCGTTCAATGTCAGCGCTTCGCTGTCTCTTGAATTGGCTCTTCGTACCGAATTTGAGCCCATAGCTCATCCATCGGGTGCGACTCGTTGTCAATGCCGCCAATAAGGAAGCCGTTGCCGTCCACTTCTGTCTGGTCGATCACGATCTGCGATTCCATGACGACTTCACCCTTACCCTTGATCGTCTCAAGCGTCGCCCATCGTTTGGATAGAATATTTTCGCCAGCCCGCCCGCGATGCATGAAGTGGTAAACGTACACGTCACCCATTGGAGTTCTCCCCTACTGCATACCGAGATCGGGTTTCGGAGTGTAAGTCTTACACCTCAAGGCCTTCTGTTCGCTGCCGCACAAAACCGTCTCAACGCGGCGGCGCTATTGTCAAATTCAACAACCCAAAAAAGGCGAAACGGGCGAGCATTGCCGCGCTATACTTGTTCGGTAGCGAACAACACACAGAGGGCTCGATTCGCCTAGAGCAGGCTGTGCGCGTCAACGACGCGTGCTATTTAAGAAACTAGATATACCTCGGAGTTCTGTGGAAATTCCTTCGTCGGAGCCTTGAAAGAACCAGTTGCTCGCTGCGCTGCCGCATGCAGAGTCACAGCGGTGGCTGCCGCACCTGGAAGCCGTCGACTTCTCGCTGGGCGAAGTGCTTTACGAGTCGGGCATTACGCTGAGCCACGTCTATTTTCCAACGACCGCAATCATTTCGCTGCTGTATGTCATGGAAAACGGTGCCTCAGCAGAAATTGGCGTCGTCGGCAACGAGGGCATCGTCGGCATTTCCCTGTTCATGGGAGGAGAGTCCACCTCCAGCCGTGCGGTGGTGCAAAGCGCGGGTAAGGGATTTCGCCTGAAAGCGCTGTTGATGAAACAGGAGTTCGACCGAGCAGGTCCGGTGCTGCACTTGTTGCTGCGCTATACCCAGGCGTTGATCACCCAGATGTCGCAAACGGCGGTGTGCAACCGCCACCACTCGCTTGACCAGCAACTGTGCCGTTGGCTGTTGCTGAGCTTGGACCGTTTGGAGGGCAACCAACTAGTGATGACGCAAGAACTGATCGCCAACATGCTCGGAGTTCGTCGTGAAGGCGTGACTGAGGGCGCGCTCAAGTTACAGCATGCGGGATTGATTCAATACGCGCGCGGGCACATCACGGTGCTCGACCGGGCAGCGTTAGAAGAACGCAGTTGTGAGTGTTATGCGGTAGTAAAAAAAGAGTACGACCGCCTGCTTCCCGTGAAGCTGGCGAGTTAGCGGGTCAGCGAGATCGGCCGGCACCCTGGGATGAATTCCCTTCCTTGTAGGCGCGGGTGGATCGCGGTGACCCGGGATGCTGCAAGCTGGCAGTCACAATCAGGCGCTTCGATCCCAGCCCATCCTAACCATCCGGCTGACGCACTCCCCCGGCAAATACGAGTTCCACAAACGGATGTTGCCTTTTGAGCGCGCCCATTCACCCCTGATCCGCTTGGCAATCTCAGCTGAGTTGTCCGAAAGGAGAGAAAGCGGTGATGCGAAGATTGACTGGCTTCGTGATGCATCGGTGAACATTGTCACTCTCCGATCGCGTTGCAAGAATGTAGGCTGTACAGCAATCCGGTCGCGCGGTCTGTTCGCAATACCACAATCATCGTGTCAATCCGCTGTCGCTTGCGCTCGTCATGGTGCGATGACGTCATAGTTGCGCGAGGCGTCTACCATGGCCGGACGATACCTGCCCGTTGTGACGATATTTCGGTCGCCAAACATGGACTAGTCCGCGAGGTTTAATTTGACTAGCAGCGGCCGAAATCGCGAATCCGAATGAAGATCTAATAGGAACGGATCGAACTTCATGTTCGACGGACCTGATTGCCGTTCGCGGCAGGCGCGTTCCAACCACTCGAAAGCGTGGTCTGCATCTCCGCGGCAGGTGTACATACCCGCAATGTTGTATGCCGATTTCGCGGCATCCGCTTCGAGTTCTTTCAGCGCGGCGCTGGATTCCGCCTTGCGCCCCAACTTCCAGTAAACGCAAGGTAGTATGCTCAAACGGCTGCTCTTATCGGGATCCGATTGTGCAGCGGCCAACGCCTTCTCAGGCTGGCCCAATAAAAGAAGAGTTGCGGCGTATTGGGAATTGCCATCGGCGATCCGCGGGTTTAATTCCAATGCACGCTCAAAGTTGTCAGCGGACTCCTGATAGCGTTGCTCCGCCCGGTATGCGACGCCCAAATCTGAGAAGATGTTTGCGTCAAGTGGATCGCGGCGGAGTCTCTGCCTCAGAGTGACGATTTGCTCATCCAGATCGCCTGTGAGGATCCAATTCAGATAACCACGGTCCTCACCCCAACCGCCGTTCGGATCCAGGCTTGCCGCACGATCGAACGCATCCTTGGCCGCCTTCCAGTCCCAATCGATGTCTCGATAGATCTTGCCCATTACACCGTGCGCCTGGGCAGAGCCCGGGTCGATGGATAACGCCCGTTGCAGGGCAGCCATAGACTTTGAGCGTGCTTCCGAAACGGCCATCGATCCGCCGACGCCAAGCGAAACATACACATAGCCGACCGCAGCCCAAGCATGTGCGTAGTCTGGATCCCGGCGCGTGGCTTCCCTGTAAAATGCGAGCGCACGTTCCTCGTCACCCGTCTGGTTGCGCCGCCAGAAGTAGTTACCTTTCTGTAGGGCTTCGTACGCGTCCAAATTTGGCGTCCTCGCCGACGCACTGGAATCGGCCGTTAGTGTAGATTCCAGCTCTTGAGCCACTTTTTCCGAAATGTTTTTCTGTATCTTGAAGAGATCCGTGACACGTTCGTCGTATGAGTGTGACCACAGATAGGTGCCATCGGATGCCTGAATGAGTTGGGCTGTGATGCGTAGCGAAGTCCCGGATTTCCGCACACTACCTTCTAGTATGTTCGCAACACCCAACTTGGCGGCGATGCTCCGCACGTCCTCACTCTTTCCCTTGAATTGGAAGGATGAGGTTCGCGCGATCACTTTGAGGTGAACTATGCGGGCAAGGCGATCGATCAGCTCTTCAGTGAGTCCGTCCGAGAAATACTCCTGGTCCTTCTTTTCGCTCATGTCCAGGAACGGCAAGACTGCGACCGATTGCGGAGGCGGTAAAGAGTTGCCCGCCGTCGAATCCGATGGCAATAAACCTGAAGCTGGTATCGCTGCGGAGGGCGGCGATCCGGTCTGCGCCGGACCATGTATCGTGCGGCGTGCGCTGTAGATGGCGAGGTAGGCCAACGCACCGGCCAGGGACGCTGCAGCGAATAGAAGCGCGATACCTCCAAACCCCACAAACGCCGACTTGGATTCCGGCGAACCGGATGCCGACTCGTGCGCAGCGGAGCCGTTCAGCGGCGGCAGCGGCCCGAGCCCACTTTCCACAGTCGCGTCCGGCAGGATCCGGTACCCCTGACGACGAAGTCCGACGATGTACCTCGGCGCTCCAGGGTCGTCGCCCAGAGCGTCGCGAAGCAGCTTCACGCGCTGGGTGACCGACTCCGGCGAGACGAGCACGCCTTTCCACACGCTACGGGCCAATTCGTCGTTCGACACGATGTTCGGCGCGGCTGCGAGAAGCGCAATGAAGAGGTCGAAGGAGAGCTTTGGCAAGTAAATCTCCGAAGTACCCCGCCGCACGCTGCGCAGGCCGACGTCGATCTCGAGATCGGCAATGCGATACCGCAATGGGCAATCCCCTTGAGACACCATCCAGCACCGCCCTTCCTTTGAGGCTTATGCGCCCTTGCGATGGATTCTATGCGGCTTGCAACCCCCATTGGGCCAATTTTTGGCCTGTTTTCATGCAATGCCAGGCTCAAGGAGGCAGTCTTTGAGTCGCCGCGAATGATATGTGGTTCCAATCGAATGGCTGCGAGTACCGTGAGATGGCCTACAACCACAATTTAGACGGGCACGCCTACATCGCCCCTGCAATTGCCGGCGATTTTAGGTCGTATTCATTTCGATCCAAACTACAGAGGACAAAAAATGTTCAACAACAGATGTCTAGTCGCAAAGGCGGCGCTGGTTTCCCTTGTCTTACTCGGTACGTCCGTCGCGACAGCCGACGAGGAACCCTGTTACACGGTTGCCAGCATTCGGGGCACGTACGCACTCGTCGCAACCTACAGCGCTAACGTCGCACTAGCGCTTGGAGTGAGGCATTTCGATGGTCAAGGCAACCTGACCGGGACGTTTGTTCTCAACGCACCCGTCGTGGGATCACCCACAGGCGCCAGGACAATAATCACAGGCACGCAGGTAGGGACGTACTCGGTAAATTGCGACGGTACAGGTACGATAACGCGCACCCTTACGTCTTCAAGCGGTGTCGTTACGACCCAGACGGACAATTTTCTCATCACTAAAGTGGTGGAGCAAGAAAGTGGTCGACACCTAGCCATCTCACTCGAAGACGCGACACAGACGCCGAGTGCGTTAGTTCCGGGCGGACTTTTCGTGTTCCGAAGCTACACGCGCCAGTCGGATTGAGCATGATGTGTCCCGGCGCTGCGGTTGTCGCCGCCGCGCCGGGCAAGCCTGCTCGACGATGTTGTTGAGATACCGGCGACTGCGCACCACGACGGACCGCCATTCGGGATTCTCTTGCCGTAACAATCGCAACGCTCTGTGACTCGCCGCATTGCCGTCGAGATTCACCTTACGGGGGCGCCGAGGCTGATAGGTCTTTAGTGCCTTGCTAAAGAAGGCCCGGACTGCCGACTCGCTGCGATCGGCACACAGCACGGAATCGACGGTCTTGCCGTGCTTATCGACAGCCCGGTAGAGGAAGCAAGCACCGCCCCGCACCGAAACCGCAGTCTCGTCCATCCTCAGGATGAATGCACACGCCGGGCATAACGGCCCCAACGCTGCTCGAACTCGGGCACGTACCGCTGCACCCACCTCAGAATAGTAGAGTGGGATACGGTGACGCCGCGCTCGGCCATCATCTCGACAAGATCTCGGTAGCTCAGCCGGTACGTCAGGTACCAGCGCACGCATAACTCGATTAATTCGGGCTGGAATCTGCGACCCCGATAGATCGGATCGCGCGCGATGGCTTTGGTCATTTGAGCCTTCTCACAAAAGGCTTGAATGTAGATTAATGCACCAGAACCCAAATATGCCCCCACGAGTAAATTGGTGTCAAGAAGATCGCGATGGAAATCTCTGGATCCAAAAAATGCTATTTTTCCCGATGTTTTTCGTGTTTTTCTGTGGCAAACTCCACCCTAATGGAAGTCCCTGGAAGGGGGTGGAAAAGGCGAAAAAGTGCCCCGGGCAGGAATCGAACCTGCGACCTAGCGCTTAGGAGGCACTCGCTCTATCCACTGAGCTACCGAGGCAGAAAGCCAAAAGGCCGGCGCCGCCGCCGGCCCAGGGTGTGGTGGAGGAGAAGGGGATCGAACCCTCGACCTTCGCATTGCGAACGCGACGCTCTCCCAACTGAGCTACTCCCCCGAAAAGGGCGACGAATACTAGCAGCAAAAATTGGTTCTGCCAAAGTATCGCACCGCCGGGTCGAACCTGGCTAAGATGCGCTACCAGGAGGACGATTCACATGCTCAAAGCGGGCGAACGTGCCCCGGAATTCACTCTTCCGGATGAAACGGGAACGGACCGATCGCTGACCGAATTATTGAGTTCAGGCGCGATCATACTGTATTTCTATCCGGCCGATTTCACGCCCGGATGTACCCGTCAGGCATGCGTGTTGCGCGATTTGGATGCGGAGGTCAAGCGCGCGGGGCTTCGAGTCGTAGGAATCAGTCCGCAGAGTCCCGAGTCGCACACCAAATTTCGCGACAAGTACAAACTGCCGTTCGTACTGCTATCGGATCAGCACAAGGCGGTGATCAAAATGTATGGCGTCAACGGTCCACTGGGGATCGGCGTGCGCCGGGCATCGTACTTGATCGACGGCGGCCGGCGGATTCGCGATGCGGTGTTGGCGGATTTCGCCATTGGGCGCCATGCGGACTTCGTGCGCAAGGCAATCACGTTGCGCGGCGCGAACCCTCAGTAGTTCATCCGTAAGACATTCGCGCGACCGATGCGCGGCACGGTCACGACATACATAACTCCATAGTCGCCTTCAGCGATGCTTGGTATATCGCTCTGACCTGACAATTCAGAGACGATTTTAGGCACGGTGTTGACGTGACCTACAATCATCACCCGACCACCGCTGTGCTCTCGCAGTACCCGACGCGCCAAGCCGCTTGCATCGTCAGCCGGCGCCACGATCGGCACTAGCCCAAGCTGTGCAGCGAGTGGAGCGACTGTCAATCGATTGCGCAATGCGGGAGATGTGTAAATCGCGTCGAGACGGCCGGGACCTTTGGCATCGCCAAACATCCTTTCCAGAAGAGCCGCTCTCGCCTCCCCCGCCGCAGATAGCTGCGGATCGACCAGATTGCCGGCCTCTTTCTCTGCGTGACGAATGACGATCACGGTGGTCGCATTAGCCGTGCCCCACATCCAGACGGTGAAAATCGCGACACTCACCGCCAGGAAGCCGGCAGTCCCGAACAACCAGATTGGCGTCATGAAAGGCCGATGCTGAACATTCACAGGGTCGTTTTTCATGTCACTATCATAGGATGAATTCGCGTTCCCTGCCTCAGCTGCGAGTTCTCATTCTGGCAGCCGGATTCTCCTCGCGGCTCGGCGAACCCAAGGCCGTCGCCCGGGTGCACGGCAGAAGTTTGCTGCGCAAGGCATTTGAATTGGCGGCGTTTTTCGCGCCCGCGCAGATCATCGCCGTGGTGCCACGCAACGCCGCGCGCTATCGCATCGAGGCGCGCGGAATCAATGTGGTCTTCAAGGTGAATTCGCAGCGCGCCCGAGGGCTGTCGAGCTCGGTGCGCAGCGGCATCACCGCGGCTCGATACTCGCCGGCGGTTTTATTGCTGCCGGTAGATCTGGTAGATCTGCGCCACCACGATGTGATTCGGCTGCTAGGGAGCTGGCGAGCCGCGCGGCGACGCGTGATCGCTCGGCGCATCGGCCCGCATGGCGGGACGCCGCTCATTTTGCCGCGCTGGCTGTATTCACGGGGGCTTACGCTTCAGGGCGATATTGGATTGCGCGAGATGGTGAACACATTGCCGGGCGACGCCGTGCGCCTGGTCGATATGCCGTCCGCGGGCGTGGACATCGACACACCGCAGGATCTGAAGGCTGCGCGTCGCCGGTTTCGCGGCCGCAGTTAGCCTCAAGGCAGCGGGCCGATCAAACCGTTCCGTCCGCCCAATCGAACTCGCGGAATGCCTGCAGGGTGGTTTCGATTTTTGGGCGCGGCACATCCAAATGCGTCACCAGCCGGGTGCGCGGGGTCACTGTAACGTTAATGCCGCGCCCTTCCAGATGGGCTTTCAGCCCCGGTATTCTCGCCGCCGCGATATCAACATACAAAATGTTGGTCTGCGGCGCTACCACGCTCAAGCCCATGGCGCGCAATCCCGCCGCCAGGTACTCGGCGTTGGCATGATCATCGGCGAGCCGCTGCACATGATTCTGCAGCGCGTACAGGCCTGCCGCCGCCAGCACTCCTGCCTGGCGCATGCCGCCGCCCAAAGCCTTGCGCCAGCGCCGCGCGGCGGCGATGAAATCTCGCGATCCCACCAGCACGGTTCCGGCGGGTGCGCCGAGACCCTTGGAAAGACAGATCGACACCGAGTCAAATCCCGCCACGCCGCTGCGTTCGTCGACATTGAGCTTGACAATGGCATTGAAAACTCGTGCGCCATCGAGGTGAGTCGCAAGACCCCGTGAATGCGCGAATGCCGTGACTTCACTTTGATAGCCCATCGGCAGGACGCGCCCACCGATGGTGTTTTCCAGAGCCAACAATCGCGTGCGCGCGAAGTGATAGTCGTCGGGTTTGATTGCCGCAGCAATACGCGGGAGAGCGATGCCACCATCCGGCTCGTTCTCCAGAGGCTGAGGCTGAATACTGCCGAGAACCGCAGCGCCTCCCTGCTCGTATTTATAGGTATGGGCCTCTTGACCCACCAAGAACTCATCGCCGCGGCCGCAATGGGCCATCAAGGCGGCCAAATTGCTTTGCGTTCCGCTCGGAAAGAACAGCGCGCTCTCGAAGCCAAAGCGCTCGGCGGCAATGGCTTGCAAACGGTTGACTGTAGGGTCGTCGCCATACACATCATCGCCGACTTCCGCAGCCGCCATGGCGGCGCGCATTCCCGCAGTCGGCCGGGTGACCGTATCGCTGCGCAAGTCGATGGTAAATGAGGATGTTTGCGAACCATCCATGCAGTTCTCCAAAGTAAATCAACGCCGAAGCTCAAGCTATATCAGGCGCCACCCTTCAGCGCCGCCAGACTTGCATCGCATCCATGAATTTTCTGCGTAATCTGCTCCGCAGCCGCGCGTGCCTCAGGCGACGCGCCATTCAAGCCATTGTATAGGGCAAGTGCCTTTTCATACCACTCCTTCGCGGCGCGCCAATCTCCGAGTCGTTGTGCGACGCTGCGCTGATCGATTAGCGCCTGGCTCGCGTACATCTCTGCCAATCGTTGCTGCTGCGCCGCTTTCACCGAGCGGTAATAATTAGAAATGTCCGCGTCGGTTCCATCACCCAGCAGCGCCTCCTGAAGGTCAGCTATGGCGGCTGCCGTTTGCCCGCGCTGCTGCGCGATTTTCGCCAGGCTTGCAAGACTCAGCGCCCTGTCGAATCGATATTCAGAAATTTTTGGATCAGCCGCGGCCAGGGTCTTGAAGCCCTGCAGCGCAGTCCGCTCATAGGATTCGGCGTCATCGAATGCCTGCATTTTGATCAGTACATCCGCCATGTTGTGATCCGCAAATGCCGCCAGATGGATGAAATCGGCGTTGTCCGGTGAACTCGCGGCCAGCGAGCGGATGATCGTCCGGGCTTTTTTTTCCATCGTCAACGCCTCGGCATAACCATTCGGGTCGGAGGACAGCACCTCCGCGGCCCGGCTGTACGCGAGCAACAAGGTCCTGCCAATCTGCAGATCGCTCGGGTAGGTTTCCCGCAGCAGTTGCAGCGAGGCAATGGCCCTGCGCATGTTCTCGAGCGCACGCACGCTATCGCCCTGAATCTTGAAGCGCTTGAAGCCGTTGTCGAGGAGACTGCTCGCCAAAAGCAGTTGATAAGTCCGGCTCTTCGGATCGGTTATGGCAAGCAACTGACTATTGCCGACCGTATCCTGCGAGTACGCAATGGAGTCGTCCGGCTTGCCTGAACTCCACATCAAGTCACTTAGCTTGCCATAAATCACAACCAATTCGGCGCGCACATCGGTGTTTCCGGGCTGCGCATGAACAATGGATTCGCGCAACGCCATTGCATGTAGATAGCTCGCAGCCGCGCCGCTATAGTTGCCTTCATTGGCCTCGAGCGCGCGGCCTTGGACATCGCCCAATCGTTCGTATGCGGCGGCAAGTTCGCGCTGCAGCGACGGATCTCCCGCCGCCTCAAGCGACAAACTGTCCAGATACTGCAATCCGGTCTTCAATATGAGATGCCGGGCCGCGCTCGAACCCGTTACATTTTGGACGGCGTCGTTGATTTCGAAGATCAGTGAATGAGCCAGCCTGCGCACCTCGTTGAAGCGGTGTTCCTCGCGCTGACGTTCGCGCTGCGCGATTTGCGTTTCGCGCGCCGTGACGAGTAGCGCCACCAGCAGGGCAATGACGATAGCCGCTGTCGCTGTGACCCCTGCGGCATAACGCACCAGGAACTTTCCGGCGCGATAGCGCAGCGTGTCCTTGCGCGCAATGACCGGCCGAGAAGACAGGTGACGGCGCAGGTCCTCGGCGAACTGCTCGACCGACTCGTACCTTCGTTGCGGATCTGCGCGCAATGCCATGAGGACAATATTGTCGAGATCGCCGTGCAGTCGGCGCGCAAGCTTGCTCGGGGCTCCTTCGCGCAAGCCGCTCAAGGTAGCGGCAGACATGGTTTTATCGGAGCCGGCCATCCCGCGGCCGGCTTCAAGCCGGCGCACCGCCGCACTCGGCCGGCGCGGTTCTTCGGTTGGCGCCGCGGAAGCGAAACGGGGTTTTAGGCCGGTAAGCAGCTCGTAGAGAATAACGCCCAATGAATAGACGTCGCTCGACGTCGTGATGGGTTGGCCGGTGGCCTGTTCGGGGCTGGCGTAAGCCGGCGTAAGCATCGTGAAATTGGTCCTGGTGTGCGCCGTGCTTTCCGAGCCCGCTCCGAGCTCCAACATCTTGGCGATCCCAAAGTCGAGAAGTTTCGGCACGCCGTCCGCGCCCACCAGAATGTTATTGGGCTTCAAGTCGCGGTGTATGATCAGCCGCTGATGCGCATATTGCACCGCGCCGCACACTTGCAGGAATAGACGCAGGCGCGCGGATAT
The DNA here is from genome assembly GCA_963787695.1 of uncultured Gammaproteobacteria bacterium. GTDB lineage: Bacteria > Pseudomonadota > Gammaproteobacteria > Steroidobacterales > Steroidobacteraceae > Bog-1198. The sequence goes on along the minus strand of CAWBDX010000001.1, from coordinate 237,897 downwards.
ATCCAGCCGCGCTCGATCGCAGTAGACGTCAATGGGTTCACCCTCGATGAACTCCATCGCGAAATATGGCAACCCCTCGGCGGTCGTGCCGCCATCGAGCAAGCGGGCAATATTCGGATGCTCGAAACTCGCAAGGATTTGACGTTCATTCCTGAAGCGCCGAACGACTAACGCCGAGTCCTGGCCAACCCTGATCAGCTTGATCGCAACTTGTTTTTGGTACTCATCATCAACGCGGATCGCACGATACACCTCGCCCATACCCCCCGAGCCCACTTGCTCGATGAGCTGGTAGGCACCAATGCGCTTGCCCACCCAGGGATCTGGGCCATCGATCTCGGCGATGCGCTCAATGGCGGCGGCCGGAATGTTCAAAAACGAATCGCTGGTCCCATCATGCGCGGCAATCAATGATTCCAATTCCCGGCGTAGTTCGGAATCATTCGCGGCGATCTCATTGATGTATGCCCGCCTCGATGCGCCATCAAGCTGCAACGCGCGATGCAGCGCGATTTTGATCTGCTGCCAGCGTTCCGGGTTCACATGCTCTCCGCGCGCAACAGCTCGCGCCGCAGCCACGCGCGCGCCGTCGTCCAGTCACGCTTGACGGTTGCCGGCGAGACGCTCAAGGCTTCCGAAGTCTCGACAATCGACAGGCCGCCGAAGAAGCGCAGCTCGACCACCTGCGCCTGCTGTGGATCGAGTTGCGAAAGACGATTCAGCGCATCGTCAACGGCAAGCAGATCGACTTCCGGCTGCGGGGTCAGTTGCAGCGCTTCGCTCATGGTCACCTTGATTCCACCGTGCCGCTTCACGGCCAAGCGGCAGCTCGCGTATCCACGAGGACTTGGCGCATCAAACGGGAAGTCAAGGCGACAAAGTGACAGTGATCGCGGATTTCCGCGCCCTCACCCACCACCAGTCGCAGGTAGGCTTCATGGATCAAGGCAGTGGTTTGCAGCGTGTGATTATCCCGGATCCTTCAGCGTGTTATTGCGCGTCCGTCGCACCCATTTTGACGCCTGGCTCGGATCGCGTCGAGGCCAACGGCCCGGCAACCGCCACCGCTGGGACCGATCTCTCCTCTCAAGGCTTCGATGTATCGGCAGCCGGTTTGATCGTCTTCAGCGCATTCGGGCCGTAGCAGCCCACGCCCTCGCCGCACACCTGGTTGACGGGGCAGACGACCGGGATGCCCTTCACGCAGCCGCGCGCATCGGCGCCTGGCGTGCGCGGCGCGCAGCGTTCGCGGCCGTTGCAGGCCCGCCCATCATCGCAATCCGCATCGCTCGAGCAGGTCATCGCGGAGGCTTCGCGTTCCACCGACGCCAGTTCTCCTTGCCGCGCAATAACCCCTGATAAGGTGGCATCGAGCAACCGTATCGGCGATCCCTGAGACGTGGGCAGCTCCACGTCGGCAGCGGCAACTTCCCACGCGGGCGCCAGCGGACTGCCGGCGCGATAATAAATGGCGAAGCGCACCACATTGCGCGGATCGAGCGCCTCACTCAGCTTCACCGGGATGAGATGCGTCGACTCAGGCAGCCAGGCCTCGCCATGCGCAAGTGGCAGGCGTCTGACACCCTTGCCCGCTTCGTAAATGCGCAGCTCCAACTCGCTGCCGGTGCTGAGCTCCTTGGCGCCGTTGACGATTCGAACCTCGAGGCTCGACACGGGCACCGCTTGACCGATCGCCGGAATCAGCGCGCAAGTCAACAACATCGGCCACACTGAATTTGGTAGGTGTAACTTCACGGCACCCTCCGGTTAATCTTAAGTTCGCCGCTATCATAGCCCATCCTAACCAGCTGCCCCTGCTGAGGTAGCGCGGCGCAAGGGGGGCCATGCGGCGGGGGATTTTACATATTCGCGCGCGCTCGCCGCCCTGGGAGAATTCATGAAGGCCACGTTTTGAGCGATCTGTCCGCGTTCGCCATCACCCAAAAATGGTGAGCGCAACATCCCGATCGGATCCAGCTCGATCCCAACACGCAGTAGTTGAGCGATCAGCCCTTGGTTCTTGCGAGCCGGCGCTGCAGGGCGGCGCGCAGCTCCTTGAGTTCTTCAATGTGCAGCAACATGCCGCAGCCGGCAAAGGCCAAGGCCGCGGCGGCGATCGTGCCGAACAGACCGGCGAGCTTGACCGTAAAAGCCTGCGTTTGCCACTGGGCGAGCAGCCATTGCGACGAGGCGGCGCACACCGCAACCAGCACGATCGACGCCACCGCAATTTTTCCCAGCAATTGCAGCAGGCGCCGCGATTCGAGGCCCTTGAGCTGGTGCCGCATGAGGGCATACAGGATCAAGAAATTGAAGGTCGCAACGCAACCTGTCGAAAACGCCAGTCCACGGTGCCCCCACCCCAACCGAAACGGTAAAGATCCAATTGAGCAGCAGATTCAGCGCCCACCGCCAGGAAACTCACCAGCATCGGTGTCTTGCGCCGGTCGAGCGCATAGAACGCGTTGACCAAGACCTTGAGCGCCGCATATCCGGCCAAGCCGATGGCGTAATAAGCGCAAGCGCACCGGCTGCTTGCGCCGCTTGGTAGGCGTTGAATTTCCCATGCTGATACAGCACTGAAATGATCGGCTCCGCGAGCATCATGAGGCCAACCGTCGAGGGAATGCGTGAGCAGCAACGCCAGCCGCATCGCTCGCGCCAATTCGCTGCGAAACTTCCATGCGTTTTCCCGCCACCACCAACCGCGACAGCAGCGGCAAGCGTCACCGTTCCCAAGGCGACGCCGAACAAGCCCGAGCGGCAGCTGCATCAAACGGAATGCGATCGCCAGCCAGAAAATCGCGCCATCGCCCGAGGCTCGAGGCAAACATGGAATTGACCAGGACGTTGAATTGCGTGGTGCTGGCTGCAATCACCGCCGGCCCCATCAGCAGCAAGATCGCCTTGACCCCGGGATCGCGCCACGAGAATATCCGGACGGAAGCGATAGCCGAGCCGCGCCAGCGACGGCAACTGCACGGCGAGCTGCAGCGCGCCGCCGATCACGGTCGCGAACGCCAGGCCGATCAAGGCGCGCGAGCCGAAATGCGGATCGATCCAATACCCCAGGATCACGCCGCCGATGATGGACCCGATATTGAAAAAGCTGGATGCCATCGCCGGCATGCCGAACCGATTCTTGGCATTCAGCATCCCCATCACCAGGGCGGCGAGCGACACCAGCAGAATGAAGGGAAACATGATGCGCGTGAGATGCGCGGTCAGCGCCGCCTTGTCCGCGGATCGAATCCCGGCGCCAATATCGCCACCAGCGAATTGGAGAAACACCATGCCGGCGATGCAAATTAGCACCGAGCTCAAGGCCGTCATCGTCGCCACTTTGTTCGCCAGTCGCCACGCGGCATCATCGCCGCCGCGGGCGATGGTTTTGCTGAAGGTCGTCACGAACGCCATGGACAGCGCGCCCTCGGCGAACAAATCGCGCAACAGGTTGGGAATGCGGAATGCGGCCGTGAAGGCATCCAGCGCCAGCCCGCCGCCGAACAGGGCGGCGAATATCTGCTCGCGCAGCAAGTCCGAGCACGCGGCTGCACATGACCGCCAGATCCGATGATGCCGGCCGCCTTGGTATTCAGGCGTTCGTGCGCGATCCACCGGTCCGATCGCCGCCGCCGCGCTCGGCGACGGCTCAGTTTCATTGTTCGGCTCGGTCACGGCGCTCAGTCTACAGGGCGCGTCCGCTCCGCGCTGCCTTACGCCGTCGCCGCCGCCTTGGCCTTCGCCACTTCGGCGATGACCTCATCCGCAACATTGCGCGGCACCGGCTCGTAGTGCGAGAACTCCATCGTGTACGATGCGCGGCCGCTGGTCATGCCGCGCAGCTGCCCGATGTAGCCGAACATTTCCGACAGCGGCACGATGGCCACCACGGCGATATTGGTGCCGCGCTCCAATTGGTCCTGCATCGGAGCCGCGCCGGCGATTGATGTCGCCGATCACGTCGCCCAGATAGTCGCCCGGCGTCACCGTCTCCACCTTCATGACGGGTTCGAGCAGATATCGGCGCCGCCTTGCGAATGCCCTCGCGGAACGCAGCCTTGGCGGCGATTTCGAAGGTCATCGCATTGGAGTCGACGTCGTGGAAGCTGCCGTCGATCAATGTCGCGCGTGAAGTCCACGGTCGGGTAGTGCGCGAGCACGCCATCCTCCTTTTGCACCTTCAGGCCCTTTTCGACCGACGGCACGAACTCGCTGCGGCACCGATCCGCCGACGGTCTCGTCGACGAACTCGAATCCGGTGCTGCGCTCCAGCGGCTCGAAGACGATCCACACTTCGGCAAACTGGCCGGATCCGCCGGTCTGCTTCTTGTGAATGTACTTGTTCGGTGATCTTCTTGGTGATGGTCTCGCGGTACGCGACCTGCGGCTCGCCCATGATGCCTTCGACGCCGAACTCGGTGCGCATGCGATCCAGCGTGACCTCCAGATGCAATTCGCCCATGCCGCGCAGAATGGTCTGACCGGTTTCGCGATCCGTTTCCAGATGCAGCGAGGGATCGGCGCGCACCATCTTGCCGAGCGCAGCTGCCGAATTTCTCCTGCTCGGCCTTGACCTTCGACTTGACCGATACGCTGATGACGGGTTCCGGAAAGCGCATGCGCTCCAGCACCACCGGGTTCGCCGCATCGCACAGCGTGTCGCCGGTTTCCGTATCCGCCAGCGAGACCAGCGCGATGATGTCGCCGGCGCGCGCTTCTTCGACCGGATTGGCTTCCTTGGCGAACATTTCGACCATGCGGCCGATTTTCTCGCGCTTGCCGCGGGTCGAGTTCATGACCGAGGCGCCCTTGGTCAGACACGCCCGAATAGACGCGGATGAAGGTCAAGCGCGCCGTAGATGTCGTTGATGACCTTGAAGGCCAGCGCCGAGAACGGCTCGTCGTCCGAGCATTTTGCGCTCGCCGATCGGCTCGCCGTCGGCATCGACGGTCTTGATCGACGCCACGTCGGTCGGCGCCGGCAGGTAATCCACGACGGCGTCGAGCACCTGCTGCACGCCCTTGTTCTTGTAGGACGAGCCGCAAAGCACCGGCGTGAAGGCGGAATTCAGTGTGCCCTTGCGCAACGCATGCGCGCAGGATATCGCCCGACGGCACGGTGCCGTGCGTGAGGAACGCTTCCATCGCCTCATCGTCCTGCTCGAGGCAGGTATCGACCAATTCGGTGCGGAATTTGCGCGACGTCCGCCAGCAGCTTGCGGTCGCTGGGCATCGGTGATGTGCAGTTTGTCCGCCAGATCCGCGGTGACCTCGAGCACTCTTCCACTCGGCGTCCTTGTCGTCCGATTCCCAGACCAGCGCCTTCATTTCCACCAGATCGACCATGCCCTTGAAATTGTCTTCCGATCCGATCGGAATCTGCACGGGCAGCGGCCGCGCGCCCAGGCGCTTCTTGATCATGTCGACGCAGCGCAAGAAGTTGGCGCCGCTGCGATCCATCTTGTTGACGTAGCAAATGCGCGGCACGCCGTAGTTGTCGGCCAGGCGCCAATTGGTTTCCGATTGCGGCTCGACCCCCGCCACGCCGTCGAATACCACGACCGCGCCGTCGAGCACGCGCAGCGAGCGATTGACCTCGATGGTGAAATCGACGTGTCCCGGAGTGTCGATGAGATTGATCTTCTTGTCGCGCCAGAAGGCGGACACCGCGGCGCTTTGAATCGTGATGCCGCGCTTCTGTTCCTGCTCCAGATAGTCGGTGGTCGTCGAGGTCTTCAGATCCTTGGTATCGTGAATGTCGATGATGGTGTGCTTACGCCCCGTGTAATACAGGATGCGCTCGGTCGTCGTGGTCTTGCCGGCGTCGACGTGGGCGATGATGCCGATATTGCGGATATCGGAAAGGGGTGTTGTGCGGGCCATAACGAAATTCCGTGAGCTTTAGGTGGGGCCGGGTAACCCCGGGGTCCAAAACCGCATAGTTTGCCACGACGCGAGGTTCATGTCGAAAAAACTTGCGCGCACACGCCGGGCTGCCGGGCCAGCCGGCGGCCTTAAGCGCCTAGACGCGCTGGCGGACTACTTGACGCTGTAACCGCGGGCTTCCAGGCAGGCTGTTTGCGCACGGTTGTAATCCGTCAGGTTGCCGGCGCACCGAGCCGCCCCCTGCCGTGGTCGGATCATATCCGGCTGGCAGACGGCCCACTTATAGCACTCGTACTTATCCGTGGCCTGCTGGTCCTCGGTTCTGGCCGTTCTTGGGATAGGCAATAAGCTCGGATGGTGCCTGCGCCCCGGCTCCGGACTCATCGGGCGGACCCAGAGGCGGTGCCACCGTCCGTATTGGCCCGCTGCCGTCATTCACATAGTACGTGTTGCCGGCATAGTAGTAAGGAACGCCGCCCTACCAATAGGTCGAGTAATAGTAAGGCAAGGTCGCGAAATAAAGGCCCAGCCCGAAGCCGCCCCATCCCCAACCCCAGGGACCCCAGTAGTAGCCGCCGCCCCAATAGCCGCCTCGATATCCCCAACCGTAGCCGTAACGCCCACCGTAGTAGCCGCCTCGGTAACCGCCATAATAACCGCCGCGGTATCCGCCGTAATAACCACCGCGGTATCCGCCGCCATAAGAGCCGTGGCCCGCCACTGCGCCGCCATGACCGCCGCCGCCGCTGCTGTGCTGCGCAAAGGCCGGAGCGGTGAGCGCCAGCGCGGCAACGCCGCAGAGGCTGAGTACGATTGAGCGAATTTTCATAAAGTTTTGCATAACATCACCCGTTACACAGTCGGCGTTCTAGCATTGTATAAGACTTCCAGCATCCGCAGCAGTTCAACAAAAACATTGCGGCATGTATCACCACATTACGAGGCAACGTCCTCATGTACTATGGATCGCGGGGGCATGGCGAAAAAGTTTGGGGAAACAATGGAAAATGAGGATGGTTCGTGTTCGTTGAGTCGCCGCCAGCTGCTGCGCATGATCGGGTCCACCGCCGGGCAGGCGCGATGTACCAGGCCATGAGCAGTCTTGGCTTTGCAGCCGAATCGCCTTATCAGGGGCCGATCGATCTGCAAGGCGCGCCGCAAGGCGCCTCGGTGCTGATTCTTGGCGCCGGGTATGGCCGGCATGACCGCGGCTTACGAGCTGCGCAATGCCGGCTACCAGGTCCAGGTGCTGGAATACAACGACCGGGCCGGCGGCCGAAACTGGACGCTTGCGCGGCGGCGACCGCTACACGGAGCTTGGCGGCCTTACGCAGCAGTGCGAATTCGACAAGGACCTGTACATCAATCCCGGCCCGTGGCGAATTCCCTATCACCATCGCGGCATGCTGCATTACGCCAAGCGTTCTGCGCGTGCCGCTCGAGCCGTTCTTGCCAGGTCAATTACAACGCCTATCTGCACAGCAGCCGACGCGTTTGGCGGCAAGCCGCAGCGCTACCGCGAGATCAAGGCCGATTATCAGGGACATGTGGCGGAGTTGTTGGCCAAAGCCACGCGGCAGAATGCGCTGGACGCCTCGGTCAGCAAGGAAGACCAGGAAAAGCTGCTCGAATCGCTGCGCGACTGGGGTGCGCTCGACAAGAATTACGCCTATGTAGCGAGCGACGCGTCCAGCGAGCGGCGCGGCTACGAGAAAAATCCCGGCGGCGGTTTGTCGGCGCGGCCCATCCCTTCGAAGCCGGTCGGCTTGAGCGACATTCTGAATTCGGGCCTGTGGCAGGGAATTCCCACCGGCGATACCTTCGATATGCAGACGGCGCTGTTTCAGCCCGTCGGGCGGCATGGGGCGCATCGGCGAAGCCTTCGGCCGCGAACTGGGGAGCCTGATCCGCTACAACGCCAAAGTCATCGACATCCATCAGGATGAGCATGGCGTGACGGTTACATTCATCGACAGCCGCACTCCCGCAACCACGCAGACCGCACGTGCCGATTGGTGTTTGTGCACCATTCCCCTGTCCGTCCTGGCGCAGATCCCGATGAATGTCGGCCCGGCCCTGGCCGCGGCGATTGCGGCGGTGCCCTATGCCTCGGCGATCAAGGTGGGTCTGCAATTCAAGCGCCGCTTCTGGGAGGAAGACGAACATATCTACGGCGGCATCACCTACACCGACCTGCCGATCACCAATATCGGCTATCCGAACTACCGGATTTCAAAGCGGCGGCAAAGGCGTGCTGCTCGGCGCCTATATCTGGGGATTGAACGCCATGGAGTTCACCGCCATGACCCCGCAGGAGCGCGTACAGAAAGCCGTCGACTACGGCAGCCAAATTCATCCGCAGTACCACAAGGAGTTCGATAACGGCGTCGCCGTGGCATGGCATCGCGCACCCTTCACGATGGGCTGTTTTGGCATGTGGAGTACCGACTCCCGCGCCAAGCATTACGATGACTTGTGCAGGATCGACGGGCGAATTGCGCTGGCAGGCGAACACGCTTCCTTCCTCGGCGGCATGGCAGGAAGGCGCGGTCACCTCGGCGCTCGATGCCATTGGCCGAATGCATCAACGCGCGCTAGCGCAGGGAGCAAAGGCATGAGCCGCCTCGACGCACAAGCCAAGCGCGCTTTCTCGGCGCCTAAAATGCTCATGCTGGTGTTGATTGCGGCAGCGGCGGCCGGCGCTTATGCGGACGATGCCTCGTTTACATCCCATGCGGGAGTCGGCTCGATGAGCGGCGCCGAGATTTATGATCATATCTGCTCCGGCTGCCACATGGCCGGCGGCCAAGGCGCGGTCGGCGCCGGATTCTATCCAAAACTCGCGGGCAACAAGAAGTTGGTGTCCTGGCAGTACGTCGCGCTGACGGTGCTGAACGGCCGCAACGGCATGCCGCCATTCGGTCTGCCCGCGGATCAAATGATGGAAACCCGCGCGGCACATTTGAGCGATGCGCAGATCGCCGACGTGGTCAATTACCTTCGCAGCCACTTCGATAACACGTATAAGGCCGACGTGACCGCCAAGCAGGTGGCGGCGCTGCCCCACCCTCCCACCTCGCTGATGGGGCCGCAGTAGGATAGCAGTTGAACCGCAACAGCGATTGAACCTAAAATCGGCGCGCGGGTACTCAAGGGCTGTGGTGATTGAACCATCGAAAAGGAGTTTCCCATGCGCAGGTTTTTCGGCAGCTTGATTTTCGCCGTCACCATTGCGATGACCCCTGTAATTGGCTTTGCACACGGCGGTGGTTCGTCCGGCCCCGGCGGCAGCGGCATGGTCACCTCCGAAGGCGCGATGCGCAACCGTCAGGAAGCGGCGAAGATCGCCTACAACTCTGCCGTACGCATCATTAAGAACGCCAAGGAATGCGATGCCGATGCGGCCAAGGCAGCCACGCCGGAAAAGAGTGCCAAGGCGCATGAGAAGGCGCAGAAGTACTACCACGATGCTGTCACTAAGCTCATAGACGTGGTCGGCCTGGATCCAAAAATGTATGAGGCTTGGAATTATCTCGGCTTTGCCAATCGTCATCTTGGCAACTATGAGGACGCATTGAGCTCCTATGCCAAGGCACTGGAACTCAGCCCCACCTATGCAGATGCGATCGAGTACCGCGGCGAAGCCTACCTGGGATTGAACCGGATCGATGATGCGAAGGACGCGTACATGGCATTGTTCCGCGATTCCAGGCCCCTCGCCAATGAACTGATGACGGCGATGCATCAGTGGGCCGACGCGCGGCGTAAGGACGCGCAGGGTTTGTCGCCCTCGGATGTCGAGGCATTCGCCAAATGGATGGACGAGCGCGAAACTGTGGCGGCGCAAACCGCTTCGCTGGCAACCGGCGCGCCGCCGGTCTGGAGATAGGGACCGGTAAATTCGCCAGCTGCTGATTTTTCTCGCGGCGTGCGTGCCGATCCAGGCCGCCTGCGCCGGCGATGCGGCAGCGACCACGGACTTCGAATGGCGGCTGCCCCCGGGTTTTCCGCGCCCCGCCGTACCTGCCGACAATCCCATGTCCGTTGCGAAGGTGGATCTGGGGCGCCGTCTTTTCTTCGATGCCGGATTGTCCGCAACGAGAACATACTCGTGTGCGAGCTGTCATCGGCCCGAACTCGCATTTACGGACGGTAGAGCGCGTGCGCCGGGGTCAACCGGCGAGTTCACGCGACATTCGGCGATGAGCCTCACCAATGTGGCTTACAACCCGGCATTTACCTGGGCAGACCCTTACCTTGGCTCGCTCGAAAAGCAAATGCGCCAGCCGCTGTTCAATAAGCACCCGGTGGAAATGGGGCTGCAGAATGGTGGCGTCAGCGCCGTGCGGAACATTTCGCAGGGCAGCGGCTACGCGGAGCAATTCGCCGCCGCCTTTCCGTCCGATGTCCCGGCGCTCTCCATGGACAACATCATCAAGGCGATTGCGACTTTCGAGCGCACCTTGATATCAGGCCGCTCGGCCTTCGACCGCTATGTTTTCGACGACGACCGCACGGCGATGTCCGACTCGGCCAGGCGTGGCATGGCGCTGTTTTTTTCAGCCCGAGTCGGCTGCGCCCAATGTCACTTTGGAATCAACTTCTCGGGACCCTTGATCTCCCAGGGTCACGAGCGGGGCCGCGCACTATTTGCCAATACCGGCTTGTACGATGTCGACGGACGCGGCGGCTATCCTGAGCACGATCGAGGCCTGATGGAGATGACTCATCGCGCCGAGGACATGGGTAAATTTCGCGTACCGACGCTGCGCAACGTAGCAGTGACGGCGCCGTATATGCATGACGGCAGCCTATTGAGCTTGCAGGATGTCTTGGATCATTACATGCGCGGCGGGCATAAAAGTCGGCTTGAGGATTCGCGGATTCGGCCATTCGCGCTTACCGCAACGGAGCGGGCCGACCTGGTGGCGTTTCTGGACAGCCTGACCGACCCTGATTTCGTCGAAAATCCGCAGTTTCGACCCCGTTAAATCGCGATTTTGTTGAACCAAGTCGCGGTAATTGTCGCGTTGTCGGCAGATCATTCTCCTTTCCGCAACGCAGCAGTCGCCGTGGCGTCCTCATTGATGGAACCCTCAAAACCAGTGTCGGAAGGCAGCCTTGGGAAGTGGATGGTACTGGCCGTCGCGCTGAGCTATGTCATCGACGGTTTTTTGCTCGCAGGTTTCGCGGTGACCGGCACGGTCAGCCCCACCATCCCACTGCTGTATACGGCCATCGGCTTGCTCGACAGCTCGGTGTTCTGGGTACTGCGCAGCTGGGCGGTAAAGAGCCGCCGCCCGGAGGGCGCATTGCTGCTGGCCCAGGTGATCTTCTCCAGTTCCATCCAGGTATTGTTCGCTGCGCTCGCACCCCAGGTGGCGTTCTATTTTTTCACCGTGCTGTTCATCGTTTTTGGTGTCGGCAGCCTGGGACTGTCCAAGCGTCAGTCCGCAATTGCCTGGGTCGGCGTCGCCATTGCGGCGGCCGTGGTGATGTCGGCGATCAATGCGAGAATCCTGATCCCGCAGGCCACGCCTGCCGAGCGAGGTCTCGTCTGGCTGTGCTTCGTTGCGACGTTGGGTCGGTGCGTGCTGTTGGGGGTATTCGGCCGGGAACTGCGACTGCGTCTGCATGACCGCCGCCAGCAGCTGCGCGAGTCGATCCACATGCTCAAGGAGCGCGACAAATCCCTTGCGCATGTCAACCTCGAATTGAAACGCCAGGCGACGCACGACGCCTTGACCGGAATGGCGAATCGAGTGTTGTTCGTCGAGCACCTGGAACGCGCCGTGCTCGAGCGGCGGCCATTCGCCGTGTGCGTATTCGATCTGGACCGCTTCAAGATCATCAACGACTCCTTGGGCCACGGCGCGGGGGATACTCTGCTGAAGCATGTTTCCGAGCGCCTGATCTCGATTACCCGGTCGACCGACAGCATTGCCCGCGCCGGAGGCGATGAGTTTCTGGCGCTGTTGCGCGACGTTGGTTCGGTGCAGGAAATCGAAGCACTGATCGGGCGCTGGATGTCGGCACTGTCACAACCCTATCAGCTGACCGGACTCGAACTGCACGTCAGCCCCAGCATTGGCATTGCGCGCTATCCGAACGACGGCACGGCCGCCGAGGAGATTCTGGCGCGCGCCGACGAGGCCATGTACTTCGCCAAGCGCAATGGCCGCAAGACGTTTCGCTTCTTCGATTCCAGCGTGATGGGCTTCTCGCGTGAACGGCTCGAGATCGAAGCGGAGCTGCGCGGAGCGCTCGCTCAAGGGCAGCTGGCCCTGCACTATCAGCCGAAAATAGACATCGCGACCGGCGAGATGCGCAGCGTCGAGGCGTTGATACGCTGGCTGCATCCGAAGCGCGGGTTCATCTTGCCGGGAGAATTCATTCCCATCGCCGAGGAAAGCGGCTTGATCTTGGAGATAGGCGATTGGGTCGTACGCGAGGCCTGCCGGCAGGCGCGGCAATGGCAGCAGCGCCAGATGCCGTTTCTGCGCGTCGCGGTCAATGTTTCGCCGCTGCAATTTCGCCAGGCTAATTTCGTGAAAAAAGTAAGCGCAGCTCTGAAAGATCACTCGCTTGACGCAACCTATCTGGAAATCGAGCTCACCGAGGCCACCTTGATGAGCAACGCGGAGACCTCCGTTGCCCTGCTTGAGGAGTTGAGCGCGCTCGGCGTGGTCGTCGCCATCGATGATTTCGGTACCGGATACTCCAGCATGAGCTATCTGCAGCGGTTCCCGATCGATAAGCTGAAAATCGACCGCAGCTTCATCAGCGATGTCGCTTCCAACGCCGGCGATGCCTCGATCGTGCGCGCGATCATTTCTTTGGCGCATGGGCTGCGCTTGAAAGTAATTGCCGAGGGGGTCGAATCCGAGGAACAACTGAGCATATTGAAGCGCATGGGCTGCGATCAATACCAAGGATTCTTCCGCAGCGCCGCGGTCCCGGCCGCCGATATCGAAAATTTCGTGCGCCGCGACGCCGGGCGCGTGAATCCCGCCGACTCCGACATCGACCGTACACAAAGCAAACTGTTCCGGCTGCGCGAAGGCTAGCAGAAAGGCATAAATCAGCGCTGCCGAATCCGTAGAATCGGAGCCGTGAACGCATCGACCCTCGCCTCCGATTCAGTGCTCGCGGCGCGGCGCCGCGGCGTGCTACTGGCCGGTCTCGGCGCGATCGCCTTCTCCGGCAAGGCCATCATCGTCAAGTTGGCGTACCGCTATGGAGTCGATGCCGTGACGCTGATCATGTACCGCATGCTGTTCGCGCTGCCCATGTTCCTGGTGCTTGCGTGGTGGGCGGGACTCGGCAGGCCTAAGCTCACGTGGCGCGATGCACGGGTCATTCTCGGCTTGGGGTTGTGCGGCTACTATCTTTCAAGTTTTCTGGATTTTCTGGGGCTGCGCTACGTCAGCGCGGGATTGGAGCGCCTGATTCTGTATCTTAATCCGACATTGGTGCTCGGCCTCAGCGCCATACTGTTTCGGAAAAAGGTCACGCGTACGCAGATCATGGCTCTCACCGTCAGCTACTGCGGCGTGTTGTGCGTGTTCGGCCGGGAGACCAGCCTGCAAGGCGCCAACGTGGCGCTCGGCGCGACGCTGGTATTCTTCAGCGCAGTCAGTTATGCGGTATATCTTTCCTACAGCGGCGAAGAAGTGCAGCGGCTCGGGGCATTGCGCCTGACGGGACTTGCGACTTCGGTGGCCTGCATCCTTTGCATCGCACAGTTCCTGCTGCTGCGGCCGCTCGCTGCGATGGCGGTGGCTCCACAGGTCTTGTGGCTCTCGGTCCTGAACGCCACCCTGTGCACCTTTGCGCCCGTGCTCATGGTGATGATGGCGATCGAGCGAATCGGCGCAACACTGACCGCGCAGACCGGAGCGATTGGACCCCTCTCGACCATACTGATGGCGGCGCTACTGCTGGGCGAACCTTTCACCGCCTGGTTGGCGGTGGGTACCTTGCTGGTACTTGCCGGGATTTGGCTGCTGGCGCGCCCGCAGCCGGTGGCTACGCTGGGACGGAGTGCATGATGGGCGACCGCGAATTCAGCATGCTGCCCGGAACGCACTTTCCGGGCTACGAGGTCGTGCCTGCTACCGCGAAGGCCGGACTCGTGATCGTGCACGGCATTGCCGAACACGGCGATCGCTACCGCCACGTCCCCGACGCGCTCGGCAGATACGTTGCCTGTTTCGTTTATGACCAGCAGGGACATGGACGGTTTCCGGGCAAACGAACGCATGTGGCAAACTTTGCCGATTTTGCCAGCGACTTGGAGTCGGTCGGCAGCACATTGCGCGAGCGATTTCCGGCGCTGCCGCTATTTGTCTGGGGACACAGCATGGGCTCGGTCGTGGTGACGCTGGCAGCCATCGACGGCTTGAATTGGGCTGAAGGAGTCATTACCAGCGGCTGCGCCCTGGATGCCATGCCAAAGCTCGATGGCATCGGCGGGAAGTTGATGCGGGTGGCAGCTGCGCTCGCACCACGCCTGCGGTTCGGCCTCGGCATCGATGGCACCAAGCTCAGCCAAGTCGAAGAAATTCAGCGCCAGCACATGAGCGATCCGCTCGTGCCGCGCACGGCGAGCCTGCGATTGCTCTACGGTTTTGCGCTTGCCTGCCGGACCTGCAACGCGAATCTCTCGAAAATCACCAAGCCCTGGCTGGCGGTGCACGGCGAAACGGATGCCGTCTGCCCCTTGAGCGGCTCGAAGACCCTGATCGGCGGACTTGGCTCGGCCGACAAGCGCCTCATGATCTACCCCAAGCTGCTGCACGAAATTCACAACGAGGACGAACACTCGCGCGCCATGTTGTTCGAATTGATGACGCGCTGGATACTGCAACGAAGCGGCCGGCGCGCCGCTTGGTAACCCCTTAAATAGCCAGCCGTCTACAAAACCGTTTCCGTCAGCGCGATCCCGGCATACACTGGCGCTTTCCGTTTGCCCAAAAACAATCTCACAGGGAGTTCTCGAATGCGTCCATCGCTAGTTTCCATACGTCCATGGCGTTTGCTGGCCCTGGCATCCTTAGGCCTGGCGATTTCCGCCCCAGCGGCGCTCGCAGCAACGCAATTGCCCGTCGCCAAGCCAGAGAATACCGGCATGTCGAGTGAACGCCTCGCGCGCCTGCCCGAGGGCATGAAGGGGCTGGTGGACAAGGGCAAGCTGGCGGGCGTTGTGACCATGGTCTCGCGTCACGGCAAGGTGGTCGAGTTCGATGCCACCGGCAAGCGAGATATTGCAGGCAACGCGCCCATGCAGAAGGACAACATTTTCCGCATCTACTCCATGAGCAAGCCAATCACCGGCGTCGCGATGATGATGCTGTTCGAAGAGGGAAAATGGCAGCTGAACGATCCGGTGTCGAAATACATTCCGGAATTTGCCAACCTCAAGGTCTACGCGACCGATGCCAACAACAACATCGTCTACAAGGATCAGGTCCATCCGGTCACGATGCGCGAACTGATGTCGCACACCGGCGGCTTCAGCTACGGATTTTTCAGCAATACGCCGATGGATAAAATGCAGCGCGACGCCGACCTCTTCAATGTGAAAAATACGCTGGACGAGTTCATCAAGCGCGTCGCCAAGCTGCCGCTGAATTCGCAGCCGGGCACCGAATGGCACTACAGCATCTCGGTGGATATCCAGGGCTACATCGTGCAGAAGCTCTCCGGCATGCCGTTCGAAAAATTTCTCGAGCAGCGCATTTTCAAGCCGCTCGGCATGGTGGACACCGCATTTTACGTGCCCAAGGAGAAGCTCAACCGGTTTGCGGAATACTACACTTACGACAAGGACGGCAAACTGCTGGCGTGTGGGACCGATGAATGTCTGAATCACGACTTCTCGCAGGTGCCGGCGCTCTCCTCGGGCGGCGGCGGCCTGGTGTCCACCGCCACCGACTATATGCGCTTCTGCCAGATGCTGTTGAACGGTGGGCAATTGGACGGCGTGCGTCTGCTGTCGCCACTCAGCGTCGAGCTGATGCGCAGCAATGTGCTGGCGCCCAGTGTGCCCATCCTTGCACCCGGCGCGGGATTCGGCCTCGACTTCGCCGTGTATACCGATCCGGTGGCGGCCGGCGGTTACTATGGCAAGGGCACCTATTGGTGGGGCGGTGCCGCGGGCACCTGGTTCTGGATCGACCCGGTCAACGATCTCATCGTCATCGGCATGATTCAGCAGGTGGCGGGCACTGGGGCGGCAGCGGCCAACGGCGTTCCCGACGTGCGGGGTCTGTCACACAACTTGACTTATCAGGCGATCGTCAACTAGCTCGATTGCGGTAAATTCAGCCGGTCGCCGCGCGGCGACCGGCCCTTTCGGCCACGGGGTACCCCTCCCCGGGCCCACCGGTCTCGCCGGGCCCTAGGGCCGGCCGACCCTTGGGCGGCCCTCCTCGCCGGCCCACACCGCGCCGGGCTCGCGCTTCTCGGTTTTCGCCAGTGTGACCGGCGGCGCTTCGCGGCTAAATCACTCTAAAGACGACAGTTTTCGCGCCGATATGAAGGACAGATTACGACGCCGCGGCCCTACGTCCTGGTCAACACTTGTGACGAGAACACACCCATCATTCCATCGAATTTGACTGACAAAATGCGCCGCAGACGCCTGTGGCGCCACATTTCGTCGTGGAATCGCACAGTCTCGCTGACAGCCCCAGGGCTCGCGGCTGTGGCGATACTGTTGCTGACGGTTTCAGCGATCGTGTTTCTACTGCATCCGACACCCCTGCTCGTGGTGCTCATGAGCCTCTTGGCGCTGCTCACCGGAGTAGGTATTGCCCTGTTCACATCCGAGCCAGCGGCGCAACCGGCGGGAAATGCGGGATTCCTGGAAAGCCTGGACGAAGTCACACGGGCTGCCGGCGTTCACATCTGGGAATGGGATGTCGTGCAAAACACCCTGCAGCTCAGCTACGACCCAAGCGAGGTCTTCGACACGGATATGGGTGCGCTGCAAGCGGATCCGAACGAGATGATGATGCGTACCGTGCATCCTGAGGACCGCGAGCACTACCGCAGCGAATTCATCAAGGCTCTCAAAGGCCAAGCACCACTGCACATTCAATACCGCGTGCAATGGAAAGACGGCACGGTGCGCTTCGTGCAATTGCGCGGTGAAATCTTCCGCAACAGCCAAGGCCGGGCGATCCGGGTGGTCGGCCTCACCATCGACATGAGCGAGCAAGTGGACGCCGCGAAGCGCCTTGCGCAGCAGGCCGAGCGGCAAAGCCAGCTGTTGATGCGATTGAAGCTCGCGACCGAGACGGCCGGCATCAGCATCTGGGAAAAAGATCTGGTCAGCGGCGAATTCGTCAATGACGGCAGCTTCTTCGAACTGTTGGGTTTAGCGCCTTCAGCCACATTCTCCGCCGAGGACGGCATATTCGGTGCAGAGCAGGCCGCAGAATTGGCGCCGCTGCGCGCCGCGATCGCGGATCCTAAGCGCGATGCCATTCTGTCGCTGCGCCACCGCACCTCCAATCCACGGCCTCAACCTCAATACGTCCAATCACATTTGCGCGTCTACCGCAACGCCGGCGGCGTCGCTGTACGCCTGCTGGGCGTGACCTGGGATGTGACGAAGGAGGTCCTGCACGCCGAAGAACTACAACGCAAGGCGGCTCAGGAAAGCGCATTGATCGAGCGCTTGAACGTCACCACAAAAGCCGCCGGCATTGCGCCCTGGGAATTCGACATCAAGTCGCATTGCTTCTCCTGGCACGGCCCGCGGCCGCCCTGTTTCGGCATGGATGAAGTGCCGCTCAAGGATTATTTCCGGCACGTCGAGAATATCGTCATTGCCGAGGATCAAGGCATCCTGGTCCGCGCGCCCACCGAGGCGATCGAGAGAAATGCGGACACCTTCGAGTACACGTTTCGGGTGATCGGCATCGATGGTGAGCTTCACCACATGCAGAACTATGCGCGCATCATGCGCGACAAGCACGGCCGGGTGCGCTATGTGGTGGGCGTCACCTGGGACGCAACGCGCGACGTGCTCGCCACCGAGCAGTTGAAGAAGCATGCGCAGGAAAACCGCCGTCTGGTCGATCAGCTCAACATGGCGACGGAAAGCGCCGGCATCAGCAGCTGGGAACTCGACTTGGTCACACGCCGCTATCTGCGGTTGGAAAACCCGATCGAGTCGCTGTCGCACAACGCAACCGGCAAGGTGGACATGGACTCGCTGGAGGCTGTGGTCGTGGCCGAGGATCGGCCGCGGTTTGCCGAAGTCATCAACACGGCGCTGGCCAACAAGACGGATCGCGTTGCCCTGCGCTTTCGCGCCCACGGCAAAGGCGGCCGCGGCATCGTTCATGTGCAGAGCTTTGGACGCCTGATGCTGGACGCGGAAGGTCGACCCGCAAGATTGCTCGGCGTCTCCTGGGATATCACCGAAGAGGTTGCCGCGTCGCTGCTTCGGCAGCAGCAAACCGAGCAGTTGCGCGCCGCGGAACGGCGCTTGGAGCGCGCTTCCCTGTCGAGCTTCGAAGGCCACTGGGAAGCGGACCTGCGCAGCGGCCATCTCTGGTTTTCCTCCAGCTTTCACGCATTGCTCGGCTACCCTGAAGGCGAACTCAAGCCGCACGTGGCGACGCTCGACTACCTGGTGCATGCGGAGGAACACGATGCTTATCGTCGCAAGATGCGCGATCACGTAGCGAACAATACCCCCTACGACCTTGATACTCGCTTGCGCACCGCCAACGGGGTTTATCGCTGGTTTCGAATGCGCGGCATGGCCGAGCGCAGCGAGGTAGGCGTAGCCACCGTAATGGCCGGCTCCATTCAAGATATTCACCAGCAGAAGCTGATCGAAGATGCGCTGCATTCCGCGCAGCGACGCTTCGAACGCGCCATCAATGGCACGCAGGACGGTCTGTGGGAACTGGAGGTGGCGACCGACACCAACTGGTGTTCGCCGCGCCTCGCGCACCTGTTGGGTTACACTCCTGCGCAGCTGGCCACCGGCAACTTCCTGCGCGCGCTGACGCATCCAGAGGATGAGAGCAAGATACGCGAGGCCGTGCGCGGCCACTACAAGATGAGCGCGCCGTTCGATGTGGAAATCCGCCTGCGGACCGGCACCGGCAGCTATCGCTGGTATCGCGCTCGCGCTTCCGCTGAGCGCGATCCGCAGGGTCGCGCTCAGCGCCTCTCCGGATCCCTGCAGGACGTGACAGAGGCGCGGGCAGCGCGCGAAGAATTGGTGCGCGCCTCCGAAGCGGCGCAGGCCGCGAGCCGCGCCAAGAGCCATTTCCTGGCGAATGTCAGCCACGAGATTCGCACCCCGATGAACGGCATCATCGGCATGACGGGCTTGTTGATCGAGACGCCGCTCGATCGCACCCAGCGCGACTACGCGGAGACCATTCGTTCCAGCGCCGACTCGCTGCTGACGGTCATCAACGACATATTGGATTTCTCAAAGATTGAAGCCGGCAAGCTGGAATTGGAATCCATCGAACTCGACTTGCGCGCCAACGTCGAGGATGTCGGCTCGATGCTGGCATTCCAGGCAGCGAGTCGTGGTCTGGAACTCATCGTCAATGTTCACCCCGGCACCTCGGAGCGCGTCCTTGGCGATCCGCAGCGGCTGCGCCAGTGCTTGCTGAATTTGGTCAGCAATGCGATCAAGTTCACCAAACAGGGGGAAATCGTCGTGGAAGTGCGCGCCGAGCCCAACACCCACGGGCCTGCACTGACACGCTTTGAAGTGCGCGACACCGGCATGGGAATTGCCGAAAAGACACTGGAAACTCTTTTCCAGCCCTTCGTACAAGCCGACTCCTCGACCACGCGGCATTTCGGCGGCACCGGATTGGGACTATCCATCGTGCGGCGACTGGTCGAATTGATGGGCGGCGAGATTGGCGTCAGCAGCACGCCGGGCGCCGGTTCCCGATTCTTTTTCACGCTGCCGCTCAAGCACATCGAAGCAGTGACGCCGGCGCCGCAGCGTCGCGCGGAGGCCGCGGGCAGCATTTTGGTCGTCGATGACAATGTCACGAATCAACGGGTCTTGAGCTCGCAGCTCGAGCATGCCGGCTATGTGGTGACGACCGTCGGCAGCGGTGCCGCCGCCTTGGAGAAGATGCAGATCGCCGCGACCTCGCACGGCGCCTTCGATATGGTCATCACGGATTTCCAAATGCCCGACATGGACGGCGCCATGCTCGGTGAGCGCATCATCAGCATGCCGGAACTCACGAATACGCGCCTGGTGATGCTCACGTCCCTCGACCGCCAGGGCGATACATCCCGACTCGCGGCGATGGGATTCGCCGCCTACCTCACCAAGCCGGTGCGAGTTCGGCAATTGTTGGCTGCGGTAGCGCGGGTCATGAGCGGCGAACCGCGGCAGTGGCAAATGGATACGCAGCCGATGATCACCGGCAATATGCTCGCGCAAGCAGCGGCGCAGGAACGTTTCGTCGGTCAGGTACTCTTGGTGGAAGACAACTTCGTCAATCAAAAGGTCGCCGTCAAGTTTCTCGAGCGCCTCGGATGCAGCGTGGAAGTCGCCAACAACGGCGCGGAAGGCGTGGCGGCTTTCCAGGCGCGGCCTTTTGACATCGTGCTCATGGATTTGCAGATGCCGGTCATGGACGGCATGGCCGCTACGCGCAAAATTCGCGAATTGGAAACCGCGGGGCACGTGCCTATCATTGCGCTGACCGCGAATGCCATGAGCGGCGATCGCGAGCGCTGCGAAGCCGCGGGCATGGACGGCTATTTGACCAAGCCGATCGAGGTCGATCGCTTGAGGAGCATCCTGATGAAATTCGGCCTTGCGAATCCCGAGACCGGGTCCACGGCGATGCAGGACCGGCAGGCGCCGCCGGCAGTGGAGCAGCTCGGGGCCCCGGTTGACCTGGCGGCATTCCATGCGATCACCGAGGGCGACGCTGCATTTGCACAGGAGTTGATCGGCGCATTCATCAGCAGCGGCGAGCAGCAATTAGCGGAATTGAGCGCGGCCATCGCAAATTGCAATCGTGCGGCGTTGGCGAAGACTGCTCATCAGTTGAAGGGGGCCTGCGCCAACATTCACGCCGTCGGCTTGCAGTCCCTTTCGCAGCGGCTGGAAATCGACAGCGTCACCGCGCACCCGCAAGCGCTGGAACAGCTGAACGCGCGGCTGCGCCAAGAATTCGAACGCACCAAGAAGTTCCTCAAGAATCCTTCGGTAGTTCCCCCGGCGTCCAGGGCAGCGTCATAATCAATAGCGCCAGCTCTTCAGGTCGGTTCCCGGGGGAGCAGTGGCCGCGATGCGCTCGAGTATCTATCGGCAGGTACTGAAAATTGTAGTGCAGCCGGGAATAGGCGTTCGGCAGTTTCGGATCACCGTTCCAGCAATGTTCGGCACGGTCGCCGTACGCGACGCTGCCCCCGTACGGCGGCTGCAGCGACTCAAGCCGTTCCTGCGCGAAGTACACTGAATCGGTGAGATAGTAGTTGTCGCCGTTGCCCACGTAGAGATGAATTTTCCCTTTCAGCTTCGGCGCCAGGTTAAGCCAATCGCGCGCGATGATGTTCGAAAGATCGAAATGATCGCGCCAGTAGGCTGCCACCGATGCATCGATGGCGCCGGTCACCTTGTCGAATATCGGCTTCGGATATCCGTCCGGCCCCACCGGTGAGAACACCGCCTGCCAAATATCGTACTGGCCGCCGGAGCGGCTGTGATCCCCCTGCGCCAGCTCCATGTAATTGGCGTCGCGCTGAGTCGCGAAGATTTCGCCCATGTAATTGCGGAACGCCGGCCGTTCCACGGTCGATGCCTCGCCGGTCATGGTATAGGCATTCGTATCCTTGTACAGATTGATGATGGTGTAGGCGCGAAAGTCGATCGGATCCGGACAAGCCGCGAACGCGCCGTTGTACATGTCGGGATAAAACACCTGGGTTGCCAAGGCCTCCCAACCGCCGGTCGACCCGCCGTAGGTAAAGCGCGCCCATCCGGCGCCGATGGCGCGGAAGCGCCGCTCGATCTCGGGGATCAGCTCCTTGTTGATGGCATCGCCGTAAGGTCCCAGATTGGCGGAATTCACGGCATAGCTGTCGTCGAAATACGGATTCGCATGCTCGATCTCGACCACCAGGAAGCGCGGGAAATCCGCAGAAATCCATTTTTGATAGAAGGCGTAGGCCTCTTGTTGCTGAATGCGGTTGTAGCCTGCCAGATGGAAGCGCTCGGAATAATCGGGTTTGAGATCCGCATCCGGGGGCGTGGTGCGGAATCCCGATATGTCGTCGGGATAGTGGCCATGAAACACCATGAGCGGATAGCGTGCCTGCGGATGCGCATCGAATCCCTTGGGTAGCAGGATGTGCGCGCCTAAGAATACGTCGCGTCCCCAAAAACGCGACAACAAATCGCTGCGCATGCGGATGTGCCGCACGAACTCACTGTCCGTCTTCGGCACAATGACCTCGATCGTTTTATCGAGAACCAGCGTGTTGTTCGCAGGATGCGACTGATCCAGATGCAGAACGCGCGGCGTCGAATACAGGTTGCCGGGCTTTTTGGCCCATTGCTGTCCCTCGCCTTTGTCGGGAGGCAATTTCAATATGCGCCCATCTGCCAGATGAAAGGTTTCATAGCGATTGAGTACGGCCTGTACCAGATAATCCCCCGTGGGCAGCGCCGCCAGGCGCCGCGCCGGCCAACCAAAGGCGTTGTCATTGAGAATTGCGGCATGGCCAGGCGCCATGCTCTCGACGTTGAGGCCAAAAATATAAGGACTGGCGAGCGGCTCGTTCGGCTCAACATGGGTGCGCGGCTCGCGGGTCAGGTCGCGGCTCAGCAGCAGGATGATTCGGCCGTCGAGCGGTCCACGGCTTGTGCTGGCAGGATAGCTGATTGCAAATTCAGGACCGGCGGCGCCGGCAGCACTGCTCGCAACTGCGGCGGCGATCAGGCCCAACGCGGCACAGGTGGTTACAGCACGCATCCCAAATTCCTTCTTTTTATGCATGGACTAAGATCTCATTAGTCTAGCCTCCCACATGACGTTGCGCACCAAATGAGACACACTAGAACATTCAACCCGCGAGGTGGTTATGGCAAAGATTGCATTGGTGACGGGGGCGAACAAGGGGATCGGGCTCGAAACCGCCCGCCAATTGGCCAAGGGCGGCATCCACGTCATTCTCGGCGCGCGCGACGGCGCCAAAGGCGCAGCGGCCGCGCAGAAATTGAAGGGCGAAGACCTCGATGTCGAGGCGCTGACGCTGGACGTGAGTGATCCTGCCAGCATTGCCGCGGCGGTCAAGCAGGTCGGCGCAAAACACGGGCGCCTCGACATTCTCATCAACAATGCCGGCATCGGAATCGACGAGCACTCGAAGAAAGTGTCCGAGCAGACCATGGAAACCTGGCGCAAGACCTTCGACACCAATGTTTTCGGCCTGATCGCCGTCACGCAAGCATTTCTGCCGCTGCTCGCAAAATCCGAGGCCGGGCGCATCGTGAATTTAACCAGTATTTTAGGTTCGCTCACCCTGCATGCCGATCCGAAATCACCGATCTACAGCTACAAAGTGCCGGCTTACAATGTTTCGAAAACTGCGGTGAACGCCTGGACGCTGCAGCTCGCCTATGAGCTTCGCGACTCCAAGATCAAGGTCAACGCGGTGCATCCCGGACACGTGAAAACTGATATGGGCGGCGCCGCGGCCCCGATGGAAGTCGTCGATGGCGCTAAAACCGGTGTGGCGATGGCATTGATCGGCGCCGACGGACCCAACGGCAGCTACACGCATCTCGGGCGCACATTGCCCTGGTGATCGCCGGGATTATTTCCCGTCCACCGAGAAAGCCAGCAGCACATTGTTGGGCGGCCCGGCCATTGCGCCGGCGTAACCCGCAATGATGTACATCATGCCGCCGGCCACGGTCGGCCCGGCCACGTCGAGCGTGCCGCCGACCTGGTCCTTGACGCCGTTGATGGTTTGATACTTCTGACCCGCGGTATCGAAATCCCACAGGATCTTGCCCGCATCGACACTGTAGGCGCGCAAGTGCCCGTCGGTGGTGGTCGATAAAACCACCCCGGGAATCACGCTGGGTGCCGCGGATTGAGCATTGAAGCATCGTCCGCTGAAGCCGCAGGGAATCTTCGGAGCTGCGGTGTACCAGAGCTCCGCGCCCGTGGCGGGATCCAAGGCGAACAACCCCGGTTTGCCCTTCGGCGGCGGCGCGAACAGATCGGCCACGGCGACGTACAATCGCTCCTCATCCGCAGCCATGCCCCATTCGATGCCGCCCATCGCACTGCCGGCGCCCACCTTGTTGCGCCATAGCGTTTTCCCCTGCTCCGGATCCATCCCAAATACCACGCCGGATTTTTGACCGGCCAGAATGATGTCCCTGCCATTGCGCAGCTTGAACAGTATCGGCGACGCGCCGAAATCGTGATCCGGTCCGCTCACCGTCGGGCAATTGGGCGTCCCCGGTCGATAACAGCCCATCAGGAAACTGTCGTTTTCGGTAACCTGGTTGCGCCACTTGACCTTTCCGGTGGCAAGATCCAAGGCGATGATTGAATCGGAGCCATTTTCCTTCACATCCGTGTAGGAATCGCCTGTGCCGATGTACACCGCGCCGCGCTTGGCATCTATGGTGGGCGCCGACCAGACTGCGGCCCCTGCCGGGCCATACATCTGAGTCCCGGCGGAATTCTTCACCGTCGGCTGCGGCGGCTGCTCGATGGTGTAGGTTTTCCACACCAGCCGGCCATCCTTGGCATCAAGCGCGGCCAGGGCGCCGCGCGCCGTGCAGCACTCGTAGGAGCCGATGCCGCCCGCCGTTTCCTCCCAAGAAGAGATGGGCACATAGAGCATACCCTTGTACAAGGCCGGTGCGCCTGTCAGCGTGCCGCGCGCATGCGTTTCGAGTTTGATCTTCCATTGAAGGCTGCCGCTGGCCGCATCCAGCGCGTATTCATTGCGCTGAAAGTCACCGAAGAACATTAGATAGCCGCTGGGGCTCGCGCCCGCCACCCTGCCTATGACCGGAGTGGTGCGTACCCCGGCGTCGGCATCGAAGCGCCAATACATGCAGCCGGTTTTTGCATCGAGCGAATAAATTCTGCCACTGGAGCTGGTCAGGAACAGCCGTCCGCCGACCAGGGTCGGCTGGCCGTAGCGGCCGCCGATATAGGTCATTGACCACTTGACCTGCAAGCGCGGCAGGTCGCCCCTCGCGAGACCGGGCTGCGGCTGCAAGCGCGAGTTGCGCGCATCGATGCTCCACCCATTCCAGCCGGGCCCGGACATGCTGAACTTTGCCGCGGTTGCGCAGGCCGCAGGATCGCTGGCTTGTTCGGTCATTCCATCAGAGGAGAGATAGGCGGCAATGGAATTGATGTCCGCATCGCTCAAGCCCGCCGCCATCGGCTGCATGATGCCGGTCTTGAGCGTTGCCGCAAGGTCGTCCGGAAAGTGCCTGGTCAGCGCAACTTTTGGCGGCGCGCGATCGACCGCCGGATCGTGACAGGAGGCGCACCTGGTCTTGAACAAGGTCTCGCCGTGCGCGACGACGGCGGCGGCGGCTTCAGCGGAAGTGGCAGCCCGCTCGGTGGCCCCAGCGACGGCGGCCCTTTCCTCGATCGCGGCCGGCGCCAGCGAAACAAGCAACACGAGCCCCGCCATGAGGCCGAAGATTCTGGATTTTTGCTGCATACGTCCCCAGGTGCATGACGCATACGGCTGGTTATGGTGGTTACCGACGCGCCCAGGGATTCTATCAGCGCAACTCGTAGTACGCGATCAGCCGAAGATCGTTCTCGTGCTGGTCGCTGGGTCCGGCTTGCGCGACGTGCCCATAGCGTGCCCGCAGCTTCAGTCCCTTCAATGCGGCGATCTTCGGAGTCCATTCCAAGTTAAGGTCGTACTCGGTCTGTGCGTACTGCTTTACCACGTCCGGCGTGGAGCCGTGAACCCACAGTGCATACACGCTCAAGCCCGTAGCCCGGGGGAAGTTGTAGGCGACGCGAAGCATCGTGGCATCCTCTCCCGCGCGGTAGAAGTTTTCCACCTGTACGGCGGTGTAGCCGGGATAGCCGCCCCAGGGATTGCGCATGTCTGTGCCGCTGCCGTTGGCACTACGTGTTCCGACCGCAGTCTGGGTGCGCGCCGCGGTCAGTAATAGGGTGCCTATCGAGAGGTCGGCCTTTACGCCGCCTTGGTCGGTCAAGAACGATTGGCCCGTGAGCAGGTTGTCACCGGTGCTGCGCTGGTCCGCATACTGTGCGCCCAGTGTCAGGCGCACGCGGTTGGCCAGCGGGATCGCGTACGTGATTTCGGTATACGCGATGTTAATGATGTCCTTGCTGTAGTAGTCGATGGCGCCGATCGAAAAGGCGCCGAGCTTGTAGTTGGCACCGGCGACATCAACGCCGCGCACAACCCCGGCAGGCGCGCCCGCGGCGGTGGCCATGGACTCGAAATCCTCCGAATTGCGGGGCTTGATCTTGTCGACGTAGCCCGCGCCGAAGCGCAGCGCCGCGTCGTCCGAGTTGCCGACCACACCGGTTACGGAGTACACCTGAAAGGTATTCGGCGTCATGAAGGAATCCTGCGTATTGATGAACGGCGTATCGAATCCCCGCCGACCCGCGGAGGCCAGAATTTCGTCGGTCAGCCGGAACTCGCCGTAGAGTTCTCCTATCACACTGTAAGGCTGCTGATCATCCCGCAGCAGCTTGGTGCCACTCCGGTCGAGCGGCGCATCGAGCGCCTGCGAGGTATAGCCCGTCGCCCCCAGCGCAATGAAATTGGCGAAGTAGCCGGTCTTGAATCCAGCCAGGCCGCCCAGGGTCCACGCCTGACTTTCCGTGAGATTGAAATTATCGGTATCTTCGTAGAATGAGCGCAGCTGTACGTTAAAGGAGGTATCGCGCAAGCCGACGAATCTGGATTGCTGCAGCAACTTCGCAATCGGCCGGCGTTCGAAGCTCTGCGTCATCTGCGTTTGACCCTGCTCCAACGAAGTCGGCGCCTCGTCCATATCGTTGCTTGCAAGCAGCGACTCATCGGAACCTGCTGCACCTGCCGGGAAGGTATCGGCAGGCTCGGGTGCCGCCTGCGCATGCTCGGCCGCTCCACACATGAGCATCATCGCCAGCAGCGTCAGTGCACCCCGTCGAACATGCATTTGCGAGTCTCGCCTGTGGGAGCTGAATCATAGCTTGCAGGCATGGCAATCACCGGGGTGGACCTTGGTCCAATGGCGGGCACACCGCCTGCGAATCGCGGTGCTAGGTGAATGAGCCGAAAAGATCGGCAATGACCTCTTCGCCCAGCGCAAATCCCGTGGAAGCGCCCGAACCGCTGGTAACCATCACCAGGCGAACCGCAGGCGACGGTGCATCAATGAACATCGTGCGCGCAGTAGCCGAAGCATAGGTGCCCGTCCAACGTTCGAGCACCGACGGTGCGCGTCGGCCCGTCGCCGCTGCGAACTCCTCGAGAATCAATTCATCGACGCGTGCATCGGCAAAAGGATCCGGGGTTGCGGCGTAATGATGGCTATCGCCGACGATGAGACTGCCGTCCGCGCTCTGCGCCACGATGAGATGAACTCCGTGTTTCAAGTGCTCACGCTGTTCGGCCTCGAGCCGCGCCCGCAGCGGCGCCGCTTCCGGCAGCTCGGAATAGCCGGCGTAGCGCAGCAGGCTGAGATCGGACATCAGCGCGCCAGGCAGAGAAAATCCGGGACTCGCAAGCTTCAGCATCTGCAGCTTGCAGCGCGTCACATTGTAGGCAGCGATTCGCGGCGCATACAGACCCGAAAGATCATCCCCCGGACACACCGCCACGGCGCCCGCCTGCACCATTCCCCGGGAAGTCTCGAGCCGTGGAGGCTCGACCGCCAGCACGGCGGTGTCGCGCAAAAATTGCACGCCGCAGCGGCATTCAAGCCAGTCGGCGATTTTCGGGATCGCTTCCCGCGATTCCACCCTGATGCTGTTTGAACTCGCGAGCACGGCCTGCAGGTCTTTGCCCGCAAGTTCACGGCAGCGGGCCTGGGCGACTTCGCGACTCAAGATCTCGCATCCCTCGCCCATCTCGGTTCTTAAGAAGGCCTCGAACAGGGGCAGCGCCTCGGGCCTGCGCGCCGTCATCCACAGCCCCCTTTGCAGAATGCGGATGCCGGCTTCCTGCGCCACTTGCTGCCAGATTGCACAGCTGCGGTGGGCGCGACTCCACGCCGTGCCGCGCTCCTGGCCCGCCACCACGACCAATCCGAAATTTCGCACCGAGGCGCCGTTTGCCTGCGCATCGCGGTCGATGACGACCACGCGCAGCCCCTTAAGCGCCGCGGCACGCGCGCACGACAGACCGATGATTCCCGCGCCCACCACCGCAAGATCAAACACCCCGGGCACGGCGGATTGGGCGCTCACGATGAGGCCGGGTCGTTAGCAATGCTTCCTCGATCGCGATCCTTAGGTTCGATGAGGCGCAGCAAGGGCGCCACGAATTTCTGGTAGTTTCTCCAGCGGCCGGCCGATGCGGCATGGATCTTCTGCCGCACCTGCCACTTGCTGGTGGTGATCACGACGCGATTCGTCAGATGAAAGTCCAGGCACCTCGAATCCCACGGCAAGCCGATGAAATCGAGCATGCGCCGCGTCCAAGCCTCTTGATCGGCGATCAGCGCTTCGTAGGGAATTTCCAGCAGTATTGTGGCAGGCAGCGCCGCGCGCCAGTGATCGGTAATCCGCAGATACTCGCCGTAGTAGTGCGCCAGGTTTTCAAAATCGTTGGTGTAGGGTTGTCTATTGAAAAAATTCTGAAAGTAGATCGACAGGCAGGTATCGAGCGGATGGCGTTGCATGTGGATAATTCGTGCCTGCGGGAACGTGGCATGGATCAAGCCCGCGTACAAGAAATTGGCCGGCATCTTGTCGATCACGCGCCGCGCTTCTGCGGATAAGGACGTCAAGCGTTGCAGATAATCGCCCGCGATGGCCGGCATCAGACTTGCGCCGCAGCGGTTCTTGAGTCCCGCCGCTTCGTATGCGGCGAATGCGCTACCCCAGAATGTCAATTCTCCCGCGCCGAATACCGCCGGATGCGAAGCGAGGATTTGCTCAGTCAGCGAGGTGCCCGATCTCGGCATGCCGATGATGAAAACTGGAATCTCCGAGTCGCAGGCGAAGGATTGTCGCTGGCGCAAGAAAGCGACGTCGAAACTGTCGATGATTTCGCCGGCGCGCTGGGTCCATTTCGCCGCGTCATAGTCCGAGCCATAGCGTTTGGAGAGTTCGTTGGCTTGTCGATAATTGCTGAAAGCACTGTCGTATCGTCCGATATCGTCGAAATATTTGCCGAGCGCGTAGCGCAGATTGATTTCGTGCCGAAGCGGCTGGCGCTTCGCCAGCAGCGCTTCCGCCCCTTTGAGCCACGCGGTATCGTCGCCGGTCATTTTCCGATGCGCCGCGATGCTGAAAAACGCAAAGGGAAAATCAGGATTAATGGCAATCGCACGCTGGAATAATTCCTGCGCTTCGGAAAACTCGCCCCGGTCGGCGCGCAGTTCGCCGAGAAGCGACAGAGCGTCAACTTCGTTCGGGTCGATCGCCAGCGCGGCCTGGCAGTGCCGTTCCGCTTCGGCCGTGCGTCTCTGCAGGCGCAATGCCGCGGCGAGGCTCAGATGCATCGAGGCGGATTCGGGCTGCAGCTCAAGCGCCCGGGCGTAGCTCGCGACCGCCTCAGGAATCCTGCCAAATTCCAGCAGCATGTGCCCGAGGTTACAGTGACTCACGGCGCTTCGCGGCTCAAGCTCGATGGCCCGGGCGTAGAGGGATAATGCTTCGCGACAGTCGCCCAGGTCGCGCAGCACATTGCCGAGATTATTCAGCGCCTCGACATCCTGTGCGTTCAGCGCCAGCGCCTGCCGGTAGCTCGCCGCGGCCTGCTTGAGTTGTCCCAGCGCAGCGAAGATGAGCCCCAGAGTGTTGTGCGCGACGCTCAATTTGGGGTCGAGGATGAGCGCGCGCCGGCAGCTGTCAAGCGCCTCATCCAGGCGCCCGAGGCGCCTGAGCGCGTTGCTCAGATTGCAGTGGATTTGCGCATCTTGCGGCGCTATCTTGTGGGCGCGCTGGTAACAGCGCACGGCATCGTCCAATTGGCCGAGCTCGAGGAACGCGTTCCCCAGATTGTTGTGCGCCTCGATGCTTCGCGGATTGCTGTGCAGCGCCTGTTCGTAGAGCGCAATGGCCTCGCGCGCTCGGCCCAGCGCCTTCGTGGCATTGGCTGCATCGACCAAAACTTGCGCATCATGCGGATGAATCGCCAGCGACTTGGTCAAGCTCTCCAAGGATTCCGCCCACCGCCCCTGATCGTGCAGAGCCGCGCCCAGGTTCCCGTGCGCTTCAGCGTCATTCGGCAGCAGTTCGGCAGTTCTCCGCAGCGCCTGCAATGCCTCCTTGCCTTGCCGCAACAGCGCCACGCTCAAGAGTTTCCACAGCATCCCAGCATTAGGATGCCTGGCGAGCAGCGTACGCGCCCCATGTTCGGCCTGGCTGAACCGATTCTGGTTGACCAGCGCGACCAGCGCGCCAATTTCGTTGCGGATTCAGTAGTTGTTGGCGGAATGTCGCTGGTTCCAGCCCGCAGCAGCGTTTGTATTTCTTGCCGCTGCCACAGGGACAAGGCGCGTTTCGGCCGGGATTCATGCCCGCACCTAATCTCGGTAGTGCTTCAATGCATCACCCAGAGCTTCTTTGAGCGGCTCGAGCCACGGCTCGAAATTCGTCCACTGATCGAGGCCCTCGCGGAAAATGGGCTGGCGAACTTGCTCCGAGCTCGCCGTGCGCACGCTGCGCTCGGTCTTGTGGAACTCGACGCATTCCGGTTCGAACTCGAGGCCGCAGAAATTCAATATGCGCCGCACGTTGCCTTCAAGATCCTCGACAACCTCCTCATGCTGGATACGCAGAATGCGGCCGGGCAGAACCCGATCCCAATGACGCATCAACTCAAGATAGGTTCGGTAGTAGCGCGCGATATCCTCGATGCTATAGGTGAACTCCTGGCCGTTGGCAAACAGCTGCTTCAGATTGCTGAAGCAGCACGCCATCGGTTCGCGGCGCGCATCGATGATCCTCGCATTCGGCAACATCAGGTGAATGAGCCCTAGGTGCCGAAAGTTGTTTGGCATCTTGTCGATGAAAAGAGGCTTGTCGGTGCGATACACACGGGTGGTTGCCAGATACTGTTCGCCGAGCGGACGAAATTCCGCAGCGCTCATCTCCGCAAGGATCCGCGGGTAGCGGGGATTGTTGAGATCCGGATCGCGGCCGCGAAGATTTCTCACGATCTGCTGCACATTGGCGAGTTCCTGCGTACCTTCAACCCGGGAGTGTGAGGCCAGGATCTGTTCGATCAGCGTCGAACCCGAGCGCGGCAGCCCGACGATGAAAATGGGATCGGGATTTGGCGCGCCTGCGCCCGAGTGTCTTTCGAAAAACGCAGGCGTGCAGACCTCGATCTGCTGACGGGTATTGTTCTCGATGATCTCAGCGCGATACTTGCTTTCGAAGCGCTTCAGAGCATTGCCCCGCTCGTAGTAACGGAAGGATTCCGCATATTCGCCCTTATCCTCCAGCCCCTTGCCGAGCGCGAAGCACAGGTGATACCGGTCGATGAGCGCGGTCGCCGGCGAGGCTTCCGCGGCGCGCATGTGCGTGAGCTCCTCGTCTCCGAACCGATAGGTCTTGAGGTTCGCCAGGCTCCAGTACGCATCGCCGAAGTCCGGCCTGCAGGCCGCCGCCCGATGGTACGAGTCGATCGCCGGCTGACGCCGGCCGAGTGTTTTCTGGGCATGCGCGATCGACAGATGCAAATCCGCATCCGCAGGGCTGCCGCGCAGCAGTTCCTGGTAGAGTCCGATGGCGCGATCATGTTCGCCAAGGCCGACGGAACTCGTGGCATACAGCGTCTTCAGCACCCGGTTCTCGGGGTCCTTGCCGAGGAGTTGCTCGAGCTGGCGGCGCGCTTCGCCGTACTTGTGTTCCTCGATAAGCACGGTAGCGTATTCCTGGCGGGCAATACGGTAATCGGGTGCCAGTTCGAGCACGGCCGAGAGCAGCAGTTCCGCATCGTCGAACACCTGGCGCGCGATGCCGACGCGGGCGAGCAGGCGCATGGCTTCGACCTGATTGCCATGCTGCATTAGATAGGCGCGTATCAGCGACTCGGCTGCGTCCAGATCGCCATCCTCGAACAGTGAGGTGGCGGTGACCACCTCGCTCGGAATTTTCTGCATCATCGCCACATGACTCGCCGCCATCGCGGCGTTATCGGCCTGCCCCGTCATGCGGTACAGGCCGTCCAGCATGCGCCAGCTGGTCGGCAGCGCGTGGTTGATGTTCACGGCGTGCAGAAACGCATCGATGGCCTGCGGCGCTTCCTTCAACACCACAAAACACAGTCCGCGCTCCTCGTAGAGCCGGCTGAAGCGCGCATGATGCTGCTCCAGAGTCGCCAGTGTTCTCAAGGCGTCGGGAATACGGCCGAGATAGCGCTGCGCGATGGCCGCGTATAGCAGTGCATCCCGGTTGTTTACCGTGATGGCGAGCAACGCCTCACTCGCGCTAAGCGCCTCGGGAAACTTCTGCTGTCGGAGCAGCGACCGTATCCGCTCAGCTTCGGCGCCAAGGATCGAGGTGGCCGTTTTGGCGTCCGTGGAATCCATACGTCACAACTTAAAAAAAAGGGCAGACAACTGTCCGCCCTTGATTTTACTGCAACCGGCTTAGAGGCGGTCGCCTTTGGATCAAACCATCAGAACTTATAGCCAAATCCCAGCGTCAGCACACGCGGCCGCAGCGGTGTTTCCGACTTGATGAACTGGTAGGAGTTGGTATTCGTGCTCGAATCCTGGTTCGTCAAGTTGCTGCCGGAAAATTGCGCCGTCCAATTGTCCTTGGACACGCCGATCGCCGCATCATAGGTCGTGTAACCAGGCATGGTGTACTGGCACAGCGTCGTGGTCGGTATTGGGGTACACAGATTGGACGTATTGCCATCCGGGAAACTGGCCGGCTCGTTGCGCTGGCTGCCGACATGATTGGCACCCACCCACACGAACGGCTTGTATTCGTTGAGCGCAAAATCGTAACGCGCGCGCAGGTTGAACTCCATGGGTGGCGAGAACGGCGGCGACGTGTTGAGTACGCCGTACGGATTCGTGTACGGAATACTGTTGACCTGTGTGATGCACTGACCGGCGGGAGTGGGGTTCTTCGGGGTCGTTGCTGTTACGCCCGCTGAACTCAGGCAGGGCGCGTTGGTCTGATTGGTGCTGTTCCAAGAACCCGATCCCTGCACGGTGAGTCCTTCCATCACGCGCGCCACCAGCTGCAGCTCGACGCCCTTGACCTCGTAGGTTGGGCCGTTGACGACGAAGGTGGTATTGCCGAGATGCACCGGGTCGAACAGCGCCAACTGCACGTTGCTCCAATCCATCTTGTACAAGGATAGGTTGGCCTGCAGCCGATGGTCGAGCCATTCGCTCTTCACGCCTATCTCATTGTTGATCAGGTCGTCGGAGTCGAACCCAGCCGGCTTATTATATTGATCGGTGGTCTTGTCCCCCGCGATGTACGGTGCTTCGCCTTTAAGCCCAGGGATAAGATCCATGCTACTCGTACGGTTGAAGCCGCCCGGACGAAAGCCTTGCGAATAGGTGTAGTACGCCAGGATGTCCGGAGTAATCTTCCAGGTCAAATTACCGCGGACCTTGTTGCCGTCCTCGGTTTTGTTCAAGTTGATGCCGAAGCCGCAATCCCCTTTCGCGACGCAAGCGCCATTGGGAATGTTGTTGGCTGAAGTCGAGGTGAAGAACTCCGAACCCTGCTCGAACTCATCGTAGTGAAAGTGGCGAATCCCACCGGTCAGTGTCAGCACCTTCGGAATGATGTCGAAATCAACGGAAGCGAATACTGCGGTCTGCCGATAACCCCGCTCGACGTCCTCACCGAACGCCGTGTTCGAATTCAGACGCAGGCCGGGAGTGGTTGCATAGTTGCCGGGAATCGGTCCCACCGCGGATACGCAGCCCGGGCCTCCGCCCAGCGCGATCGCGAGATTGGCCGCGTCGCACTGCGGTATGGACAGATAATTGAAGTTCATCTGATCCTTGATTTTGAATTCTTCCCAGAATGCGCCGACCAGGCCGCGTACGCGCCAGTCCTCGGTCGTGCTCACCCGGATTTCGTGGCTCTGGTGAGTGTTGTTGACATTGTCGTTCCAGTTGCCTACAGGTGCGTAGCAGGTGTGCGGCGTGGTGGAACCGCCGAGGCCGCCCGAGCCGACACCGGTGCAGGCATAGTATTGGCCGCCGCCGCTCAACAGATAGTGCGAATAGTCGGCTTGCTGATTGATGGTGCGGTCCAAATAACTTCCGGTGTAGACAGCGCTCAAGTAAGGGCCGATTTTGCCGTTGAGAGTCCACGCGGTGCTCTCATACTTATCCTTATCGTAATTCGGCTCGAAGGCGGTGATCTCGTTCCGCACCGAGCCATTCGGGTATACCTGGAAGTACCCGTCCGAATTCATGTTCTGATAGTTCTGCTGAATGAGCAGGTTCCAGTCATCGTTGATCTTGTACAAGGCGGAGAGCCGCATGCCGGTGTAATTCACCGTGTTCAAATCGGATCCGACCAGCGACCCGTTGCTGGCTGTGGGACTGCCCGGACCAGCGATTGTTCCGGGTACGTTGGAAATGTAGCCGCCGCGGTTGTCGTTGAAAATAACCGCGCGAATGGCCAACGTGTCCGCGATCAGCGGCAGGTTAATGGTGGCGTTGACGTTGGAGTTGGGGTTGCCGCCCGCCGTCCAGCCGTAGCCCGCATTGACGTTGCCCTCGGTGACATCCAGCTTCGGCTTATTGGTGATGTAGCGAATTGCGCCGGCCTGCGCGCCGCCGCCGAACAGAGTCCCCTGCGGTCCCTCGAGGACTTCGACGCGCTCCATGTCGACCATGTAGACATCATTGTTGCGGGCCGGAAACTGCATCGACTGATCATCCAGATACAGCGCCACGTTCGGGAACGGGGCGGTCGTGGATTGCGATTGGTTGCCCGAGCCGCCGGAACTCAATCCTCGCATGAAAATATTGCCAGTACCCGGAGTACCGTTGCCGCTGAAAGTCACGTTCGGTGTGTATTTCAACAGGTCGTCGAAAGTGGATACGTTAAGTGACTTCAGTTGGTCGCCGGTCATCGCCTGGATGGTGATGGGCACGTCCTGGATCGATTCACTGCGCCGCTGCGCTGTCACGGTAATCTCAGCGATTCCCTCATCGCCCGCATCGGCCGCGGTTGCCGCATAGGTAATTGCCGCGGGCGCGCCGCTCAATATGGCTGCGATCGCATATGACAGCTTCGGATTTGAATTCATGTTTCGATCCCTTCCGGTTTAAAATTCTATTTTGTCGATTGCCTTAAGTTATCCGGCCAATCGATTGTATTTACTGCAAAAAGCGACGGCCTCGAGCAGCTCTTGAGCCCGCTGGCAAGGCGTATCCGGTGTTGCTCGGATACATCATGCACTCGAAAAACCAGATTGCCTATAGTTCCGAGCATAGCCGATCGAAATTGCCTTGCAATACTATTTATCGATACCTCCGCCGGATTGCGGCATAGCCGCTCGGGCGGACAGCCCCTTTTTTCATTATTGGCGGACTTGGCCTTTCCCGCCGGCCGACTGGCGCTACGTTGCTTTTTGCACACATCAAGGTTCGAACATATAGGCTAGTAATGACCGTTTCGTGACGACAACGCGATACCCTGGCGTGAGTGCTCGGCGTTTACGCTTGCTTTGAGGTTGAAGGCGCAATGAAGACAATTACTGAACCCGGTCGCTCGGTCGATGTCATTCTGGACACCGATGTCCTGGTGGTCGGCAGTGGTCCCGGGGGTCTTGCGGCCGCGCTGGCGGCGGCCCGCGCTGGAGCCCGCACCGCGCTCATCGACCGCAACGGCTGCTTCGGCGGCAACATTACGCAGGTGGGCGTCGAGGGCTTTGCCTGGTATCGCCACGAGCACACGGTGGACTCCGAGGGCATCGGTATTGAGTTCGAACAGCGCGCCAAGGCCATGGGCGCTGCGATGCCAGAGCCTCAGTCCATCAGCTACGCGCTGGACGCCGAGATGTTCAAGTGGGTGGCCGACGTGCTGGTTCAGGAAGCCGGCGTCATACCGCTGTTGCATCGACTGGGCGTGTCGCCGATCATGGAGAAAGGTGCGATCTCGGGTGTGATCACCGAGAGCAAGGCGGGCCGCGAGGCCATTCTTGCCAAGCGGGTCATCGACGCCACGGGCGATGCCGACATTGCCGCGCGTGCCGGAGCACCGGTACACAAAACACCCAAACCAGAGATGATGTCGGCGTCCGTCATGTTCTCCATGAACGGGGTCAACAAGCGTCGCTTCATTGATGCGGTAAAGGCGGATCCACAGACCTACGCGGATTGGTCGGGCAATGGCGAATGGGACTACGAAACCACCGGCAAGGAAGACCAGCTGTTCTCCCCGTTCCTGCGCAAGCCGTTCAAACAGGCGCTCGCCGCCGGCATCATCCCGCCGAGTCTGCACACCATTGCCGGCACCTGGGGCTCGGTGAGTGATCAGGGCGATCTGACGTATCTGAATTTGGTGCATATGACGGAAATCGACGGCACGGATCCCGAACGACCTGACCGTCGGTGAGATGCGCGGAAGGCGCGAGGCGATTTATGCGCTGGAAGCGCTGCGCGGTTTCATGCCCGGCTGCGAAGATGCCAAGCTGCGCAATTTCGGCATGACGCTTGGCGTGCGCGATACCCGCAAAATCGACGCACTCTACAATCTTACCGGCCGCGATGTGCGCGAACAGGGACGGTTCGATGATGCCATCGGCATATTTCCCGAGTTCATCGACGGCTACGGCATCCTGATCCTGCCGACCACGGGACGCTACTGGCAGGTGCCGTATCGGGCCCTGGTGCCGAAGGGCGTCGGCAACCTGCTGGTCGCCGGCCGCTGCATCGGCGGCGACAAGATTTCGCATGCCTCGGCGCGCAACATGATGTGCTGCGCCGTGAGCGGTCAAGGCGCAGGCGTGGCGGCCGCGGTATCCATACAGCGCAACGAAGCCCTCGATCATCTGAATATCGGTGCCGTGCAGCAGGAACTTGCCCGCCAGGGCGCCCGCTTCCGGTGAGCTCTGGCGGCTGCCTTCGCAGGCGAATCGCAGCAGCGGCCAGTCGCCGTTGCGCTGGTGGGTGCTGGCGCTGGCGGCAATCGCGGTGTCCAGCAGCTACTACGAATGACGATGTGATCGGCCCGATCGCGGACCTGCTGCATCGCCAGCGCGGATTCAGCCAGTCGCAGCTTGGCATGCTGAATGGCGTCATCAGCATCCCCAATGTGGCGCTGGCGCTCATCAACGGCCTGCTGATCGACCGCTACGGACCGGCGCGCATCGCCTTTTGGTCGGCGGCGATCGGCGTGTTCGGCGCGGCGCTCACCGCGATCGGCAATCCCTATCGCGCTCATGGTGGCCGGCCGCTTCATCTTCGGCATCAGTGAAGGGCGCGATTTTCATCGCGCTGCTGGCGGGTCTCGCTCAGTGGTTCCCGCGCAGCGGCATCGCGCTCGCGGCGGCCGCTTTACCTGAGCCTCGCCCGCGTCGGCTCCTATGCCGTGGACACCTCGACGGCGTGGGCGCACCCGCTTTACGAGCGCGGCTGGCAGCCGCCGCTGTGGCTCGGCGCCGGCATTACGCTGGCGGGTCTGGCGGCGGCCTCCGTTTATCTACTGGCTCGACTGCGCCATCATCGGCCAGATCTGCGGTCAAGTTCCGCCAGCGCGCAGAACTTGAAGTGGCGCCGATCTGCTGAAATTCGACCTGTCCTACTGGTACATCCTCGGCGCTGCATGTGCTGTACGCCGCGGTGTTCTTTCCGTTCCGAACCACCTATGCCATCGAGTATTTCCAGCACGCCAAGGGCCTCACCCTGCAGCAGGCCGGGCGTGGCCAACAGCTGGGTGTTTTTCGCGGCAATCTTTGCCACGCCGTTCTTTGGGCTGCTCGCCGACCGCTTCGGGCATCGTGCGCTGATGCTGGTTTTGGCACCCTGCTGCTGCCGCTTGACCTTCGTGGTGCTGGGCCTCACGATCCTGAACCTTTGGGTGTCCACCGTCATGATGGGCATCAGCTTCTCGCTGGTGCCGGCGGTCATCTGGCCGGCCACCACGTTGATTGTCGCGCCGCGTCGCCTGGGCACGGCGCTCGGGCTGATCACGTTGATCCAGGCGCTCGGCATGGCGGCATCCAATCTCGCCGCCGGCTGGCTCGCCGACAACGCCGGTGCCGGCGCGCAGAATCCCGGCGGCTATGATGTCATGCTGTGGTTCTTCTTCCTGCTCAGCCTCACGGCGCTATCCTCGGCGATCTTGCTTTGGCGTCGCGAAACGGGACCACGTGGTCACGGACTCGAAGTCGCCAGTGCCGTCGCATAGCCGCTAGCGCGCAAGACGACGGATTCACGGGTGATGTCAATACTATTGTATTGACAAATAATTCGAGGCTCCACCATACTGCGCGGGTGGACCACGGGCCAAAAAATGCGCAATTGCAGATTCGCATTTCCGCGCCAGACAAGGCGGCGGTACAACGCGCCGCGAAGCGGGCCGGTATGGACATGTCCTCGTACGTGCTGAGCCGTCTGTTATCGGTGCCGGCCGTGCGCTTTCAGGAATGCATCGCGGCCTGTGCACGGCAAGCATCGCCAAGTTTGGCGCTTGCTGAACTCAACACACTGCTCTCCGCGTTATCGCCAGGCGAAATGCGCGACGCGGTAGCGGCGCCCCCGGCGGTGGTCTGTACACCTTTCCTGGCAAATTACATCGCGGCGATGGTCGAGTACGGCTGCGCTCGCTGTTCGCTGCCCACACCGTCATGGACCCGCGCCATCGTACCCTTGGAATCGCCGGTGTTCGGCACCACGCTCGAGAGTTTGCGGCTGCACTTATTGATGCACTCGCCGCCGCCCTTCCGGAATCGCAATATATTTATCGATACGTCGCTGGGCGGTCGTGTGTAAATGTCATCGCTGAGCAGTTCTGACATACGGCGGCTCTTTGATCTGCTCAATGAAGAGCTGCGCCCTTCCCTCATCGATGCCGAACTATTTCTCGTCGGGGGCGCAGTCATGTGCCTGGCGTATGCGGCCAGGCCATCCACCCAGGACGTGGATGCGGTATTCCGTCCGGCCAGCGAGGTCCGCAAAGCCGCGGCGCGCGTCGGCGTTCGAGCGGGCTTGAGTCCGGACTGGCTCAACGACAGCGTGAAGGGATTCATGAGTGCGCAGGGTGACTTCGCACCATTCCTTGAATTGGATCACCTGCGGGTGATGGTGGCGCAACCCGCGTATCTGCTGGCGATGAAATGCCTGTCCATGCGGATAGGGGCGGAATTCCACGACGAGGATGACGTCCGTTACCTGTTGCGGCACCTCGACGTTCGCTCGTACGATCGAGCATTGAGCATCATCAAGCAGTATTACCCCTTGGAGCGCTTCCCGCAGAAGACGCTTTACGCTCTCGCCGAACTGCTGCCGAAGCAGGATTGATGTCTCGCTCTGCCGCTCCTTTGTGGTTGATGGGTTTGAGCAATGCGGTGTTCGGCATGTACGGCGGCATCATCGTGATATCCGTGCCGCAACTGCTCAGCGCGCGGCAGGTGCCTGAGGGAACCATTGCCGCAATGACGGCGGCGATGATATCGCCGAGCTTCTGGACCTTCCTCGCGAGTCCGGTGCTGGACGTGCGTTTCAGCCGGCGCTGGTACTCGATATTGACTGCGGTGCTCGCGGCAGCGCTGCTGGTGCTTGCGCTGCTCAATCTGGATCACCTCGCATGGGTCGAAGCGCTGCTGGTCGCAGGCTTTTTCTGTGCGAATCTCTACCAGAGCGCGCTCGGCGGCTGGCTGTCGAGCATCATCACCACCGAAGACGAGAATCGACTCAGTGTTTGGGTGACCATCGGCAACATTGGCGCGGGCGGCGCCATGGCCGCAATCACGGGGGAACTAGTGAGAAATTTTTCCCCGACCATGACCGCGCTGCTGCTCGGCGCGCTGATTTTGTTGCCAACCGCGGTGTTCCCCTGGATGCAGGCGCCCGGGCCGGATCGGCGTCTGGCGCGGGAGAGCTTTCCGCAGTTCTTCAGCGCGGTGTTAAGTCTTCTGAAACGGCCTCCGGTACTGATCGCCCTCTTGCTGTTCATCGCACCGGCGGCGACGTTCTCATTGACCAACTTCTTGAGCGGCCTCGGCGATGACTTTCATGCGTCCGGCCACTTTGTAGGGTTGGTGGGCGGAACCGGAGTGCTGCTGGGCGGAATCGGCGGATGCCTCATTTTTCGCTTGATTGATCGTCTGCTGCCGCTGCGATTCCTATATCTTTGCGTCGGGGTGGCCGGCGCCCTCTTCACGCTCGGCCTGATCCTGCTGCCGCACTCGCCCACGACGTTTGCGGTGGCCTTGATCGGCGAGAACGTCTTTCAGGCGCTCGCGATTACCATAACGGTTGCAATCGCCTTCGACACGATTGGACGCAGCAATCCCCTCGCCGCCACCACTTACGCGCTGTTGATATCCGCGGCCAATGTGCCCATCACCTACATGCTGTTCGTGGATGGCTCGGGGTACGCCCGGAATGGAGTCGCGGGGAGTTATGTCGCGGACGCGGCAGTCAGTCTGCTCGCGTGCCTGCTATTGGCGGCGCTACTTATGGCCTATACGCGCGGAAAATCGGGCGCAACCGCGTTCCGCGCAGCTCCTTAGAAAATTGCCCGATGCGGGATAGCTTGCGCAATGCAGCCGAGTGTGCCAATTATGCGGACCACTGGAACTTCAGGCCCTTAGCGCCGGTCCGACCCTCATACACCAAGATCGCGCGGCGCTTCGCAACGAATTCGAATGACCCCACCCTCCAATAAAAACCACGCGCCGTACGTGATCGTGGCCGTAGGCGCGTCGTTGATTGCAAGTTGCGCGGTGGGTCCGAACTTCAAAAAACCTGCTGCGCCCGATGTCAGCGACTATACCGCCGCGCCGCTCAAGAGCACCGCCTCCGCAAACGTTGCGGGTGGGCAAGCACAACGCTTCGCCAAGGGAGCCGATATCACGGCGGACTGGTGGAGCTTGTTCCACTCCAAGCCGCTCAATGACTTGATCGAACAGTCGCTCGCCCACAATCCCGACCTCAAGGCGGCACACGCGGCACTCTCCGTGGCGCGGGAAAATGTACTGGCGCAACGCGGTGTTTACTACCCCAGCGTCGCGGCAAGCTTTGCCGCCAGCCGCCAGAGACAATCGGGACAAATCTCGCCCGCGCTCAACTCCAACATCTTTGTTTACGATCTTTTCACGCCGCAGGTCAGCGTCTCCTATGTACCCGATGTTTTTGGTTTGAACCGCAGAACCGTGGAATCATTGCAGGCACAAGAACAGGAAGTGCGGTATCAGATGCTGGCGACGTACACGACGTTGACGGCCAATGTGGTCGTCACTGCAATTCAAGAAGCCTCGATTCAGTCGCAGATTGACGCGACCCGCCAGCTGATCGACGTCAATTCCAGCATGCTGCAAATCCTGCAATATCAATTTGACAAGGGCTACGTCAGCCGGCTCGATGTTGCCGCTCAGGAATCGCAGCTGGCTTTGGTTACCGCCACACTGCCGCCGCTGATGAAACAACTTGCCCAGCTGCGAGATCTGATGGCGGTGCTGGCGGGGCGGTTTCCGAACCAGACGCCGGACGAAAAATTCGAGCTTGCCAGCCTCACATTGCCAGAGGACCTGCCCGTGAGCCTGCCGTCGGCATTGGTGGCGCAGCGCCCGGATGTGCTTCAGGCGGAGGCCAATCTGCACGATGCCAGCGCCAAGATCGGCATCGCCATCGCGAACCGTCTGCCCAACATCGTCCTCACCGCGAATGCCGGCAGCACGGCGGCGGCCATGGACCAGCTGTTCACGTCGGGCACGGGCTTCTGGGGCGTGGGAGCGGCGGCCACGGCACCGATTTTCCAAGGCGGCACGTTGCTTCACCAGGAACGTGCCGCGAAGGCAGCCTACGTTCAGGCCACTGAACAGTATCGCAGTACGGTGCTTACCGCTTTTCAAAATGTGGCTGACACATTGGCAGCGCTTGACCAAGATGCGGAAGGCTTGAAGGCTGCTGCTGCTGCTGCGGATGCCGCCAAAGTCACGCTGGATTTGGCGCAAAGACAATTGCAGGGCGGCTACGCCGGCTATTTGGCGCTGTTGAACGCCGAGCAAGCCTATCAACAAGGCGTGATCAACCTGGTGCAAGCCCAGGCCGGTCGTTATGCCGATACGGCGGCCCTGTTTCAGGCGCTCGGCGGTGGCTGGTGGCACAGCGCGGATTTAGCGAATGAAAACCAAAAAAAATAAAACTCTTTGGGCAGGTCTGCATGAGCAACGTCGGGATGATCGCGCCCGCGCCTGCGCGGCGGTATTAGCCATCGCCGTCGCGGCGGCGATGAGCCTTTCATTCGCCGGCTGCTCAAAAAAATCCGACACCACCCCACAAACCGCGTCCGTGACGCCCAGTAACGTGAAGCTGACGGCCGCGCAGCGAAAGAACATCCAGACCTATACGGTAGAGTCATCCCAGTATCACCAAGTAATAGAGACCTCCGGGGCGGTTGATTTCGACAATGATCAGGCCACCAGCGTCCTGGCGCCCTTCTCCGGACCGGCATCGCGGCTGCTGGTTGCTCTCGGCGACCGCGTCAAGAAAGGCGATCCATTGGCAGAAGTCGAGTCGCCCGACTTTGCGGCGGCCATCAGTGCCTACGCTAAGGCGCTCGCGACCGCCAAGACCAACCGCCATCTTGCCGACCTCGACAAGGATCTATTGCAGCATCACGGCGTTGCGCAGAAAGAAGCGGATCAAGCGGAAACCGATGCGCTCAACGCAGAGGCTGACCGCGACGCTGCTCTGCAAGCGCTGGTGTCGCTGAGCGTTCACCCGCAAACCATCAAGGACATTCAGGAGGGCCGGCCGATTTTGCGCGCGGCAGGGGTGCTGCGCTCGCCGATCGCGGGCACCGTGGTCGAAAAACTCATTACGCCCGGCGAACTTCTGCAGGCAGGCACCACGCCGTGTTTTACGGTTGCCGATCTTTCGCGCGTCTGGGTAATGGCGCAAGTCTTTGGCGCCGATATTGCCTCGGTCCGTCTCGGCGATTCGGCCGACGTGCAAAGCGGCATCGGCTCAAAGAGCTTTTCCGGCCGGGTGGACAACATCTCGGCGCTTGTCGATCCCGATACCC
Organism: uncultured Gammaproteobacteria bacterium; assembly: GCA_963787695.1. GTDB lineage: Bacteria > Pseudomonadota > Gammaproteobacteria > Steroidobacterales > Steroidobacteraceae > Bog-1198. The sequence continues at coordinate 194,602 of CAWBDX010000001.1, read as the reverse complement.
GTTCGGTCATGGTGCGAGTCGTGGTGGAGAATCCCGGGGACTTCCTCAAGAAGCAGATGTATGTGCGCGTTTTGATTCGCGCCCGCCAGGAAAGCAGCGGTCTGCTGGTGCCGGTGTCCTCGATCCTGCGCGACGATCTCAACCTACCCTTTGTTTATCTGGTGGCCGCGGACGGCAGCTTCGCGCGGCAGCACGTGACTTTGGGCTATCGCACCGGGGACCAATACGACATTGCCGAGGGCCTCAAAGCCGGCGACCAGATTGTGGTTGATGGGGGCATCTTTGTTCAATTCATGCAAAATCAATGACCGACCCACAGCCTGCAAACGGATCCGTGCCGCGATCGACGTCGATCATGAACCGGATCGTCAGCACATCGCTGCGGCAGGGATTTCTCGTGGTCCTCATGACGTTCATGTTGGTGGGCGCTGGATCGCGCTCGCTGCAGCGCTTGCCGGTTGACGCTTATCCGGATTTATCGCCGCCGATCGTCGAGATCATCACCCAATGGCCGGGGCACGCTGCCGAGGAAGTGGAGCGGCTGATCACCGTGCCCATAGAAATCGAGATGAATGGCATCCCACGGATGACCACGAACCGTTCGATCTCGCTCTATGGATTATCCGACGTCATCCTCACCTTTCAGAATAAGACGGACAATTATTTCGCCCGCCAACAGGCTTACAACCGGATGACGGAGCTGTCGCTGCCGAGCGGTGTTAGCCCTGCGGTGGCGCCGCTGTCCGCCCCCTCCGGGCTCATCTACCGCTACGTGCTGCAAAGCTCCGACCGCTCGCCGACGGAACTCAAGACCTTCGAGGATTGGATCGTCGAGCCGCAATACAAATCCGTCCCCGGCGTGGCGGACGACTCGGGGTTCGGCGGCGGCACCATGCAGTACCAGGTGTTGCTCGATCCGGTCAGGGTGGCCGGCGCCGGTTTGTCGGTGCAGCAGGTGGAAAGCGCGCTGACAGCCAACAACGACAACGCCGGCGGTGGGTTCTACTCGCAGGGCGGCGAATTCTATTACGTGCGCGGATTGGGGCGCCTGACCACGATCGAGGACATCGGCAATGTCGTGCTGGCGGTGCATGACGGCACTCCGGTATTGGTGAAGGACGTCGGCCGGGTTGTCACCGGCATCGCCCCGCGCCTGGGTCTGTTTGGCTACGAGAATCAGGATGATGCAGTGGAAGGCGTCATCCTGCTGCTAACAGGTGAAAAAACCCAGGATGTCCTGAAGGGGGTGGAAGCGAAGACCAAGCAGCTGAACGATGAGATCCTCCCCAAGGATGTCAAGGTTCTGCCGTTCTACGACCGCAGCGATTTGATCGAGCTGACGACGCAAACCGTGGAGCGAAATTTGCTGCGCGGCATGTTGCTGGTCATCGTGGTGCTGATATTTTTCCTCTACGATTTGCGCGCTGGATTGATAGTCGCCACGACCATCCCCCTGGCCCTGCTGTTCGCCTTTATCTGTCTGGACCTGCAAAACGCTTCCGCGAATCTGCTGTCCATCGGCGCGGTGGATTTTGGGATCCTGGTGGACGGCGCCGTGGTCATGGTGGAAAACATCTTCCGCCAGATCGCGGCGCGTCGCGGCACTGCGCTCAATATCGTGGAGATCATCAAAGAGGCAGCGGCAGAGGTGGATCGCCCGCTGTTCTACTCCGTGGCGGTGATCGTGGCGGGCTTCCTGCCGATCTACGTCTTGGCGGGGCCTTCCGGGACGCTGTTCAAACCGATGGCGGACACGATGGTATTCGCGTTGGTGGGTTCCTTGATCGTCACATTGACCTTGCTGCCGGTGCTGTGCGCATGGTTCATGCGCAAGGGAGTGCAGGAGCGGCGCAACGCCGGGTTTGAAGCCATAAAATCGGTTTACACCAAGGGTCTCGATTTTTGTCTCGCGCATCCTAAGGGGACGACGATCGCTTCGGCCCTGCTGCTGGCTGGTTCGCTGTTGCTCATTCCCCGCATCGGCGCGGAGTTCATGCCGCAACTGGATGAAGGCGCTCTGTGGGTGCGCGCCACCATGCCCTATACGATTTCGTTCGACGAGTCGGCGAAAATCGCGCCGCGGGTGCGGGACATCCTGCATTCCTTTCCCGAGGTCACCACCGTTGCCTCGGAACTCGGCCGGCCCGACGACGGTACCGATCCCACCGGTTTTTTCAATGTCGAGTTTTACGTCGGCCTTCAGCCCTACTCGCAGTGGAAGGGGCCTTATCGCACCAAAGCGGGACTGATCGAGGCCATCAACCAGAAGCTCGAGGGATTTCCCGGAATTACCTTCAACTACACCCAGCCGGCGGAAGATGCGGTGGATGAGGCGGAAACGGGGCTAAAAAGCGCTCTCGCCGTGAAGATCTTCGGTTCCAATCTCGACACGCTCCAGCAAAAGGGTAAAGCCATCAAGCAGATCTTGGAGCGGGTGCGCGGCATCCGCGACGTGACCTTGGTGCAGGAACTCGGACAGCCCAGTCTCTCCATCAAGATCAACCGCGCCAAAATCGCCCGCTACGGCGTGAATGTCGCCGACATCAACGCTTTTATCCAGACAGCCGTCGGCGGAGATGTGGCCACTCAGGTGGTGCAGCAGGAAAAGCAGTTTGATCTGATCGTGCGCCTCGAACGCCAATACCGCGATAACCCCGAGGAAATCGGCAATATCCTGGTGGCCACCCCCGCCGGGCAGCAAATGCCGCTCAAGGAATTCGCCGACATCCAGGTGACCAGCGGCGCCTCCTTCATTTACCGCCAGAACAATTCGCGCTACATCGGCGTGCAATTTTCCGTCGCGGGGCGCGATCTGGCCGGCGCCGTGGAAGATGCCATCCAGCAGGTCAAAGACAAGGTTTCATTGCCCCAGGGCTATCGGCTGGATTGGGGCGGGGAATATACCGAATACACGGCGTCACGCGGCCAACTGAACGTGATTCTACCTGTCACCGTGTTCCTGATTTTCTTGTTGCTGTTTGCGCTGTACAGCAATTTTAAGTTCCCGTTCATCACCGTGCTCGGCGTGGTGCTGTCGGCACCGGTAGGCGGCATCGTGGCGCTGTGGATCACCGGCACGCCGTTTTCGGTGTCCTCCGGCATCGGCTTCCTCGCCTTGTTCGGCGTCTCGGTGCAGACCGCAGTGGTCTACATCTCCTACGTCAACGAATTGCGGCGCAGCGGCACTTCTTTGCCCGACGCGATTCGTCAAGGCGCCATCTTGAGGTTGCGTCCCATCATGATGACGGCCTTGGTGGCGGCACTGGGATTGTTGCCGGTGGCGCTCGCAAGCGGCGTCGGCACGGACACGCAAAAGCCGTTTGCCCTGGTCATAGTCAGCGGCCTTTTCACGCGGCTGTTGATCAGTATTTTTCTGATGCCGGCCCTGTATGCCCTCGTGGCTCGACCCCAGGACCGGCTGGAAGTGTGATCCTTAGGTTGGCCGCTCGCGGTAACGGCGGAGCCGCGCCCGCTCGTTACAATCTGCCGCGATAGTCCGTTTGTATCTTGCGGATCTTTTTATCGGTGCCGAAGAACGCGTGTTTGGACATATCGGCGCTGTACTTGCTCGATTCGGGGTGCCGGCCCAGCGCTTCGGCCAGTGCGCGAATGTGGTGTGGCCCGGCGCCGCAGCACACCCCCAGGTAGTTGATGCCCATCGCATAGGCTTCCTTACCGAAGTCGGCAATTTCTGCGCGCGTGCACACGAAGGGATCGAGCCCGGTGGGAAACGCCCGCGCATTGCCGCAGCATGGATCGGTGAGCGACATGAATGATGGCTGATCACTGGTGGTTCGATACGGAACCGGCAGCGCCGCGACGGTGCACTTTACGGTTTCGCGGATTTGCTTCAGCAGCGGCATGATGGTTTTCGGGCCGCGATGGCAATTCAGTCCGACGACATCGGCGCCCGCCGCCTCCAGCCGCTGGCACGCCTGCGCGGGGCTCATGCCCTCGCGCACGTTCTCCTCGCGATGAATGCAATATGTCACCACCGCCGGCACCTTGGAATATTTCCGGATCGCGGCGAGCGCCATCAACGCCTCTCCCACCCAGGAAAAAGTCTCCGCGACGATGTAGTCGACACCGGCATCCGCTGCCCAACCGACCTGCTCCGCGAAGATCCGTTCCACCTCTTTGAGCGCCTTGGGATCCGCCGGATCGTAGATATTGGTGTTGCAAATATCGCCCGCGAACAAGGTGCCGGTGCGGCGTGCCACTTTCTTGGCGATGCGCAGCGCCGTCCGATTCATCGACTCGAGATCCTTCTCCTTGCCGATGACGCGAAGCTTTTCGCGATGCACGTAGTAAGTGAGGGCCTGGGTAACATCCGATCCCGCACGCACGAAATCCATATGCAGTTCCTCGACCACCTCCGGATGTTCGGCGAGCACCAGCGGAACGAACGCGCCCGCCTGCAGGTAGCCGCGCCGCTCCAGTTCGAACACATAGCCCTCGGCACAGATGACCGGTCCCTTGGCGAGGCGCTTCAGCAAGCCAGGTTCAGTGCGCGCGGCGGTCTTTTTTTTCGCTGTCGTCATTAAGCTCTCCTTCAGGTTCGCATCAATTTGCCGCTGCTATCGAACGCCGCTGCGGCCAGGCGCTGCGCCTTGTGGCGCTCACCGATGATTTCAATTTCGAATCCGGCGTCGGCCTTGGGCTAAGGTTGCCGGCACGTAGCCCAAGGCCAGGGACTGATTGACGCGGTGTCCGAACGCACCGGAAGTCACCCAACCCACCGTCCTGCCATCGTGCCAGATCGGCTCATCGCCAAGCGCGTCCGCGTCGGTCGCATCGACGCTGAAGGACAACAGGCGCAATGCGCCGCCGTGTTCCTGCTCTTCGGCCGCCGCCGTTCGGCCGATGAATTCGCCCTTCTTGAAGTCGACGAAACGATCGAGTCCGGCCTCGAAGGGTCCGTAAATGGGCCGGTATTCTCGCGCCCAGCTGCCGAAACTCTTTTCAATACGCAGGGAATTGAGGGCACGTCCGCCGAACAGCTTGAGTTCATACTCGCGGCCGGCGCTGACCAGCAAGTCGAACAGTGCGCGCTGATAGTCGGTGGTCACCCAGATTTCGAACCCGAGATCCCCGGTGAAGGACAATCGGCCCACGTAGGCCGGCACCATACCGATTTCCATGCGCCGGAACGACATGAACGGAAAGGCGGCAGTGGACAAATCGTCGCGTACCAAACTTTGCAACAGCGCTCGGGAGTGAGGCCCCGCAACCGACAGCCCAACATACTCCATCGCGCAACTTCGGACCGATACGCCGGCAGCGGGCATGTGCCGCTCAAACCACCGCAGGTAGTAGGTTTCAGCCGCATAGGTACCCACCAAGAAAAAGTGCTCGGCCGCGGCTCGACACATCGTGAAGTCGCCGATCAACTTGCCGCGCTCATTCAGCATTGGCGTGAGAGCTATGCGCCCCACTGCCGGAACGCGGTTGGCCATCATGCGCGATAACCATTCCGCCGCAGCGGGCCCGCGAATCTCGAACTTGCCGTAGTTCGATATCTCCAACAGGCCCACGGACTGTTGCACGGCCTTGCACTCCGCCTGGATGTGCGGATGCGCATTGGAGCGGCGGAAACTAATGTGGTCTTCGGCCTCTGCGGCGGTCGGTGCAAACCACAGCGGGTGCTCCAGGCCACAGTAGTCGCCGAATACCGCGTGTTCGGCGCGCAGTGCTTCGTAAATCGGCGTGGTACGCAACGGCCGCGCGGCCGTCAATTCCTCGTTCGGAAACCGAATGCTGAAACGCCGCGAATAGTTCTCTCGTACCTTGGCATTGGTATATGCCAGCGTGGTCCAGTCGCCATAACGCGCCACGTCCATGCCCCAAATGTCGGCGCCCGGATCACCATCGACCATCCATCGCGATAGCGCCGAGCCCACCCCGCCCCCCTGGCTGAATCCGGCCATCACGCCGCATGCCACCCAGAAATTCTTCAAGCCTCGAATCGGACCCAGCAGCGGATTGCCGTCGGGTGCAAAGGTGAACGGCCCGTTCACAACTTTCCTGATGCCGGCGGCGCCCAGCGCCGGAAAGTGCGCGAAGCCGACTTCCAGGCTGGGCGCGATGCGCTCCAGATCGTTGGGCAGCAGATCCTGGCCGAAGTCCCAGGGAGTCGTCAGCGGCGACCAAGGGACGCCGGCGCGTTCGTAGGTGCCCATGAGCATGCCGCCGCGCTCCTGGCGTATATAGATTTCGCCTTCGAAGTCGATGCAGTGCAGCTGTTCCTTCTTGCCGACCAATTCCTGCATGTCGCCGGTGATCAGGTATTGATGTTCCATCGCCAGGATGGGCAGCTCGATACCGACCATGCGCCCCACTTCGCGAGCCCACAAGCCCGCCGCGTTCACGACATGTTCGGCGTGCACGTTGCCGTGATCGGTGACCACATTCCACGAGCCGTCGGCGCGGGGTTCAAGATCGATAACGCGGGTATGACGGACGATTTCAGCGCCGCCCAGCTGCGCGGATTTCGCATAGGCGTGGGTGACGCCGTAGGGATCGACGTGACCTTCGATCGGGTCGTACATCGCGCCCGCGAAATGCTTTTTCTCCAACAGTGGAAACAGCTGCACCGCCTCGTCGACCGAAATGATCTCCAAATCCATACCCAGATAGCGACCGCGCGCCTTGGCCATCTTCAACCAATCGAGGCGCTCCCGAGTACCGGCCAGCATCAGGCCGCCGGTGATGTGGACGCCGCAGGACTGGCCGGAAATGCGCTCGATTTCCTGGTACAGCTCGATGGTGTATTGCTGCAGCTTGGCGACATTGGGGTCGCCGTTGACGGTGTGCATGCCCCCCGCGGCGTGCCAGGTCGATCCCGAGGTCAATTCGGCGCGCTCGATGAGCAGCACATCTCGCCAGCCAGCCTTGGTCAAATGATATAGAACGCTGGCGCCGACAACGCCGCCGCCGATGACCACCGCTTGCGCGTGGCTTTTCATGGATTCACTGACATCAGCGCTGCGACTTTGAGGTGAGCGAGATTGCCGGCTGGCGCGCAGCGTAGGGGCCTGCGCGTTCACTCATTGGAAACCGCCAGGTGCAGATTCGCCTGCGCCGCGCTGCCGCCGGTTCCGAAGCGCTCGATCAGCCAGGAGCGAAACAGCGCAACGGCGGTATCGCTCAAGGCTTCCGGGTGTGTGATGAGGTAGTAGCCATAGCCGTCGTCGAGGCTGTTCTCGAAGGGTTTGACCAGCTGGCTGGTGCGAATGTAGTCGCCGAACAGATAGTTATCGACCAGGACGACGCCCTCCCCGCTCAAGGCGTACTGCACGGCAAGTACCGCGCTGTCGAATACCAGCCCGCGCTCCACATTCAATGCGGTCAAATTCCACTGCCGGGCGAATTGCGTCCACAGATGGTGACGCGGTTGCTCGGAAATGACGCACATGCACCAATTCGTTGGATTCGATGAATTCGGCCAGACTCTTGCCTGCATGCCGTGCGGCCACATTCGGATGACACAACAAATTCAAGTTCACCGGCCAGAGCAAATCCGTCACCAAATCGGTCACGGTGGGCTTCGAATACACCACCGCTACATCGACATCGCTCGGCGGCGGTCCTGCCCCATACGCGCTGACCAAGTCGATTTCCACTTCGGCGGCCGCGCGCCGGAAGTCGCGCAATATCGGTACCGCGAGATGCACCGCGAAACTTGGCGGCATTTGCACCCGCAGAGTACGCAACGTGGTGGAGCCGTCGTTGCGTATGTCATCGAGGGCGTATTCCAATCGGTCGAAGGACTTCATGACCGCGGGCAGGAGATGCTGCCCCGCCTTGGTCAGTACCAGCGCATGCGGCTTGCGCTCGAACAACTGCGTGCCAATCAGTTTTTCCAGCGCGATTACATGGCGCGACAGGGCGCTTTGCGAAATCAGCAGCGCGTTGGCCGCAGCCGTGAAGCTCGAGTGCTTGGCGACACCCTCGAAGGCACGCAATGCGTTCAACGGCAGCCAACGCCGATCGATGCTGGTCTTGCCCATAATTCAAAGAGCCCTGCTTGTGGTGTAGCCGATGGCGCGTTTTTGATCGGCAATGATGGTCTTGGACGCCAGCCACAAATGATATGCCGCCCAAAACCCGGTGGGCGCCAGAACCAGCAATGCGAAACGCAGTGATGCCGCGTCTGTGGCATGAGCGCCGGCAAACCAATCGCTTAAGACCCCCACCACCCACGGAGCCACGATGAGATTGAAAATATTCGCGACCAGCAAACTTACCGCGATGAGCATATTGCGCATACGGCAAGGAGAAAGATTGTTCAGCAATCCGAAGCAGGGGCCTATGTAAAAATAAATGGCGGGAATGAACATCCAAAACATGAGCTTGCAGACCCACAGTGAGTGGGTCCAATAGGCGACCATGGAGGGAATGGTCGCCAAGCCGATGCCTCCGGCCAGCAGCCACACCACCCGGCGCGGGTCCGCCATGGAGGGACGCGACAGAAACCAGGCGGTGGCGACGGTGGCAATCGAGCCGCCCACCAGATGTATGTTGCCGGTGACGGCGCCGGCCTGACCGACGTCAAGACTGTAAGTCCGTTGCAGAAAAGTGGGGGTCCAGTAGATCAATCCCCACCCCCACAGCGCGCACAAACCTCCGCCTATGACCACGTGAAACGCCGCTTTTTGCTGCCATAGAAATCGCAGCGATTCCCATCAGCGAGGGCTTGATTCATCGACGATGGCGTCCAAGCGTCCGCGCGGCGGCTCGCGCACCGTCAAATACACGATGACGCCGACGACGAGTCCGGGAACGCCCAGTGCGATGAACGCCGCGCGCCAGGTATAGGCTTGCGCAACGGCCCCCGCCATATTCGCGCCCAACCATGCGCCGATCGGCGCCCCCAGCGCCAGCACCGTCATCGCCATCGGCCGCCGTTCCGCCGGGAAGCAATCCGAAACGATGGCAGTGGACGGCGGCGTGCCGCCGGCTTCGCCAACGCCGACGCCGATGCGTCCCAGCAAAAACTCCAGATAATTTCTCGACAGCCCGCACAGAGCGGTGAATCGCGGACCAAATAATGAGAGACGCTGCGAGGATATTGCGGCGATTGGATCGATCGGCATACCAGGAGATCAGAATCCCGAAAGTGACATAGAAAGCCGCGAGCGGAGCGCCGGTTAGAAACGCCACGCCGGCGTCGTCCAGTTTCAATTCGAGGCGGATCGGTTCGAGCACCGTGGAGACGACATAGCGGTCCGCGATATTGATCGCGTATATCAGACAGGTCAGGATGAGGACGTACCAGCGCTCGATCGACGATGGCGCCTGGGATCGCGGTAGGTCAATAGCGGTGCTGCTCAAGCGATGCAACCTTGGGTTTTGGCTTGGCGCTATCAACCATACAGGGTTCGACGGCGTTTCGCGACGGGGCAAATGGATGCGAAAAATGACATGGGCGAATCGCGAAATGGCATAGCGCCGCGGGAACGAAAGACTAAGCTTTAGCCGGGTGGAAAACTTTGACTACATAATCATCGGCGCGGGCTCGGCGGGCTGCGTGCTCGCCGACCGGCTTGTCCGCAAGCGGACGCGACCGAGTATTGATCCTCGAGGCCGGCGGCACCGATAGGCGATTTTGGATCAAGACGCCCGATCGGCTACGGCAGAACGTTCGCCGAACCGGCGGTCAACTGGAAGTATCAGACCAGCCCAAATCCCGGACTCAACGGGCGCAGCATTTATTGGCCGCGTGGCCGCGTGCTCGGCGGCTCGAGTTCCATCAACGCGTTGGTCTATTGCCGCGGCATGCCCGCGGACTTCGATGATTGGCGGCAGATGGGCAATGTGGGCTGGGGCTGGGACGACGTGCGCCCCTACTTCGAAAGATCCGAGCGACGTGTCGATGCGGCCGGGCAACGCCAGCGGCGCAGGACCCCTCGACGTGAAGGATGTGACGCCGTTTCTGCATCCCATGCGGCAGAACTGGCTGGACGCCGCAGCGGAATTGGGTTTGCCGCTCGACCGATGACTTCAACGGCCCGCATCCGGAAGGATTGGGCTGCTATCAAGTGACGATTCGCAACGGCATGCGGCGCTCGGCCGCCGATGCCTTTTTGCGGCCGGCGCTGCGACGCGGCAACGTCCGCCTGCTAGACGCAGGCTTGGGTGAGCAAGATTCGCTTTGATCAGCGGCGCGCCGTGGGAGTGGAATACGTGCGCGGCAGCGGCCCGCAATTCGCGGCGGCCAACCGCGAAGTCATCGTTTGCGGCGGAGCGGTCAATTCGCCGCAGTTGTTGCAGCTGTCGGGCATTGGACCCGCGCGTATGTTGGCCGCCGCGGGCATCGCGCCGCTGTTCGACAACCCTGCCGTCGGTGGGAATCTTCAAGACCACCTGGCCATCGTGTATTCATTCAAAGCCACGCAACCTACCTTGAACAATGAACTGCACTCGACGCTGGCCAAACTGCGCGCAGGTCTTCGATACCTCATCGCGAGGCGCGGACCCTTGGCCTTGAGCGTGAACCAATTCGGCGGATTTGCGCGCGCCGACCGCCAAAGCACGCGCCCGGATGTGCAGTTGTATTTCAATCCCGTGACCTACGGTGCGGGCGATGCTACCCGCACGCGAATTGAAGTAGATGCCTTTCCCGGGTTCTATCTGTGCTTCCAGCCGACGCGGCCGACCAGCGTTGGCCGCATCGACATCGCGAGTGCGGACTTTCGCCGCCCGCCCACGATTGCACCCAACTATTTATCCACCGACAAAGACGTCGCCGATGTGGTGCACGGCGGCCGTTTGCTGCAGGCTATCGCGCGCACGCGGGCGATCAAGTCATTGATACGGGAACCCATCGCGCCCGATCTTGATGCCATGGAACCGGCCGACCTCATTGCCGATTTTCGTGCGCGCGGCACCACGGTATACCACCCGGTCAGCACCTGCCGCATGGGGAGCGCCGCGGGCGATTCCGTCGTCGATGAATGTTTGCGTGTGCATGGCGTTGATCGCCTGCGCGTCGTGGACGCATCGGTGTTTCCGACGGTTACCTCGGCAAATACCAATGCGCCGACCATCATGGTGGCGCAACGAGCCGCTGATTTAATTCTGCAAGGATGAAGAAAACCAGGAAGGGCCGCAAATGAAGCTCGACAGTGTCAAAGTGTTCCTCGTAAGCAACCCGCCGCCGGGTTTCGGCGGCCGCTACTTCGTGTTTCTGAAATTGAAGACTGCCTGCGGCATCGAAGGAGTCGGCGAGGTATATGCCGCCACCTTTGGTCCGAAAGTGTTGGCGGCGATGATCGAAGACTTGTTTGCGCGGCGCTTCGCCGGGCGCGATCCATTCCAGATCGAGTCGTTGTGGCGTGAAAGCTATGGCTCGGGTTTCAGCCTGCGCCCGGACCTCTCGCTGGTGAGTGTCATCAGCGGCTTGGAAATGGCCTGCTGGGATATCATCGGCAAGGCTGTCGAGCAGCCAATTTACAATCTGCTCGGCGGCAAGGTTCACGAGCGCTTGCGCAGCTATACGTATTTGTATCCTGCCGCCAATGAAGGCGTGGAGTTCTATCACGATGCGGATCGCTCGGCGCAGCGCGCGGCCGAATACGTGGCTGAAGGGTTCACCGGCCTCAAATTCGACCCCACCGGCGGCTATTCCGCCTACGATCCGCGGCAACCCACCCAGGAAGCGCTGGAACGCACCGTGCGTCTGGTGCGGATGGTGCGCGAAGCGGTGGGACGGCGCGCCGATCTGCTGGTGGGCACGCACGGTCAGTTCACCACCTCGGGCGCCATTCGTCTGGCGAAGCAGCTCGAGCCCTATGATCCCTTGTGGTTCGAAGAGCCGGTGCCGCCGGACATGCCGGAGCAGATGGCGATCGTGGCGCGCGCCACCAGCATTCCCATCGCCACCGGCGAACGCTTGACCACCAAGTACGAGTTCGCGCGGGTACTGGCGAGCGGCGCGGCCAACATCATACAAATGAACCTGGGCCGCGTCGGCGGTTTGCTCGAGGCAAAAAAAGTCGCGGCGTTGGCCGAAGTGCATTACGCGCAAATCGCGCCGCATCTTTATTGCGGCCCGGTGGTGGGTGCGGCGAACATCCAGATCGCCACCTGTTCGCCCAACTTCCTGATCCTGGAAAGCATTCAGAAGTGGGGCGGGATTCACGCCCAACTGCTCAAAACTCCGATTTGTTGGGAACAAGGCTATGTCATCCCGCCCACGGCGCCGGGGCTTGGGGTTGAACTGAACGAAGCGGTGGCACTCGCCAACGCCTATGTCGAGAATGGTCCGCTGCATCTGGAGATGAGCGATCGGCCGCTGGGATAACCGGGAGTCAACGTGCGTTACGGCTTCATCGGACTAGGTTCCCTGGGTGCGCACCTTGCGGTCAATTTGGCGCGCGGCGGCTTTCAGCTCGAAGTCTTCGACCTGCAGCGATGCGCTGCCGAGGCGGTGCTGGCGGCCGGTGCGCATTGGGCGGATTCCGTAGCCGAGTTGGCCAAGATCAGCGATTGCCTGATCACATGCCTGCCCTCGCCGGCGGCCACCAAGGAGGTTCTTACGCAGGCTCTGCCCGCCCTGCGGCCCGGCAGCACCTGGATCGAAATGAGCACCAACGATTTCGCTGAGATCGAGGCGCTGGCGGCGACGGCCACGGCGCGGGGCATTTCCACCCTCGCCTGCCCCGTCACCGGCGGCGTGCATCGCGCCGCAGCCGGCGACATCACGGTTTTGGTTGGTGGTGCGCCCGAGATTTACGCCAAGCACGAGCCGGCGCTCAAGGCCATGGGTGGGCGCATCATTTATCTGGGTGGAATCGAGCAAGCGGCGGTCACCAAGGTGGTGACCAACATGCTGGCATTCATACATCTGATTGCGGCCGGCGAGGCACTCATGCTGTGCGCCAAAGCCGGCGTCGATCTCAGCGCTGCGTTCGACGCAATAGCCGCGAGCTCCGGCAATAGTTTCGTCCACGAAACCGAAAGCCAGGTGATTCTCAACGGCAGCTATGATATTGGCTTTACCATGGATCTTGCATGCAAAGACGCCGGATTCGCCCTGGAGTACGGGCGCCGGTTTGGCGTGCCGCTGCGGCTCGCCGGCCTGATGCAGCAGATCTTCATTGAGGGTCGAACCAAGTATGGCGGCGGCGCCTTCTCATCGATGATCGTCAAATTGCTGGAAGATGCGGTCGGAACGCCATTGCGCGCCCCCGGATTTCCCTCGCGGCTGGGAGCGGACCCCTGATCCTTAAGTCCGCCATTGGCAAGCTGACCTCCGAACGTCCTCCGCTTCGCCGGCCCCGCATCCGCTGGCGCATCTTCTGGCTCCTAAACGCCTTTGCCGCGGTCATCTACTTCCAGCAGCGCAGCCTGACCGTCGCAGCCGAGCGGATCATGCCCGAGCTCTCGCTCAGCCAGATGCAAATCGGCTGGCTGCAGTGGGCCTTTGTCCTGAGCTACGCGATGATGCAGTTCCCCGGTGGCGTCTTTGGACAGCGCGTCGGGGCGCGGCGCGCGCTGACCACACTGTCGCTGATTGCGGTTGCGGCAACCGTGGTGGTGCCGCTCGCCCCCAATCTGTTATCGGGGACGGCGCTATTTGCGATTCTGGTGTCCTCGCAGTTCATACTCGGTGCCGCGCACGCGCCATTTTTTCCCGTCATTGCCGGCGTCATTGAATCCTGGCTGCCGGCCAATCGCTGGGCTTTTGCCAACGGCGTGAATGTGATGTCGGCGCAGGTGGGCGCGGCATTGGCGCCGCCGCTTCTCGTCATCTTCATGCACGCGTTGGGCTGGCAGAGAGCGCTTTTCTGGTGGGCGCTTCCGCCGCTGGCCTTGATCGCGATCTGGGCCTGGTATGGCCGCAACACGCCGCGCGAACATCCGTCCGTGTCGGCAATCGAACTTGGCGAACTCGACGTGATCCACATTCCGCCGGCTGATTCCAGCATCAGTGTGCGACGGGCCCTGCGAATTCTCGTCAATCGTGATATTGCGCTGCTGACACTGTCTTATGTTTGCATGAACTATGCGTACTACCTGGTCGCGAACTGGTCATTTCTTTATTTGATTCAGGAGCGGCACTTCGCGGCTCTCGAAGGCGGCGTGCTCGCAAGCCTGCCACCGCTCGGTGCCGCGATCGGCGCCGGCTTCGGCGGGGGCCTCACCGAGGCACTGTGTACCCGATTCGGCATCCGCTGGGGCTACAGGCTCGTTCCGCTGATTGCGCTGCCGGTCGCCGGCATGCTGTTGTTGTTCGCGGTGTATAGCAGCAATCCTTACGTCGCGGTCGCGGCGCTTACTTTAAGTTTCATGGCAATCGAGGTGACCGAGGGCTCGTACTGGGGTGGAACCTCGCGCATCGCGCAGGCGGACACCATGGCCGCGACCGGTGTCATGAACACCGGCGGCAATCTCGGCGGCATCATCGGCGTTCCGATTGTGGCGTACCTGTCCGGCCATCACGCCTGGAACGCCGCGTTCATCATCGGCTTCATCATGGCGATGCTGGCCGCGGCTGCCTGGTTTGCCGTTGACCTTTCCAGACCACGCTCCATTTCGGCGGCCGATGAAAAGGTAGGAATCGCCTAATGACACCAACCCTAGCATTGATGGCCATGCTCGCCTGCTCGGCCGCTGGCGCTGCGGGCGCCGCGGAGCCGGCCCACGAGCATAGCCCAAGCTTAGGCTCGGTCAGTGTCGGCCTCGGCACCACGCACTTTCCGAATTCGGGAGCGCCACGCGCGCAAGCAGACTTCATGCGCGGATTGTTACTGCTCCATAGCTTTGAGTACGATGCGGCGCGCAGGGCCTTCCTGGCCGCCGAGCGGATCGATCCCAACTTTGCAATGGCGTATTGGGGCGAGGCACTGACCTACAATCAGACGCTCTGGGGAGAGCAGGATCAGGGTGCCGCGCGCGCCGCGCTCGCCAAGCTGGCTGCGACCAAGGAGCTGCGGGCGGCCAAGGCAGCGACCGAGCGCGAGCGCGCTTATCTGGCATCGGTGGAGCAACTCTATGGCGACGGTGATAAAACTCAGAGGGATGAGAACTTTAGTGTGGCGCTTGGCGCGCTGGCGCGACGCTATCCGGACGACCTCGATGCCCGAGCGTTTTATGCATTATCCATACTCGGGCTGACCGGCGGCAAGCGCAATCACGCCAACTACATGCGCGCCGCGGCGGAAGCCGAAGCGGTATACGACCTCGACAATCACCATCCAGGCGCCTTGCACTACCTGATCCACGCCTACGACGATCCGATACATGCGCCGCTCGGACTTCGCGCTGCGCGACTGTATGGCAAGATCGCGCCGGCAGCCGCACACGCGCAGCACATGCCGTCGCACATTTTCTTCGCGTTAGGGTTGTGGGACGAGGCGATCGAAGCGAATGTCGCGTCCCTGAAAATATCCCGGTCGCAGGGCGACGGCGGCTACCACGCGCTGCTGTGGCTGACCTACGCTTATTTGCAGGAGGGCAAGCGCCAGCAGGCCGAGGCGCTGATACGGTCGGTTGCGCACGATGTCGCCGCCGAGCCCACCAAGGAAAACCGCATCCGCCTCGCCGACGCCCGCGCCATCTGGCTGGTGGAGACACGAGGCGCCGCCGGCCCCGATGCCCGCTTGGCCGTCGACAGCAGTGGCATCGCATCGATCGGCTACTTCGCGGCGCAAGACTTCGCGCGCGGCATCACTGCCGCCAACCCAGCAGAGGCACGGCTGGCTCTCAAGCAGCTGCAGGCGCACATCGAAGCGGCGCGAAACGTGCCAAGCGGCGTGAGGGCCGACTGGAAGGACAATGTGCGGGATGAAGAACTCGAGCAGACCGCCGCCATGGCGAGCGCCCTCGAAGGCACGATCCGCTTTCACGAGGGCGATCGGACGGGCGGCATAACGCAGGTTCGAGAGGCGATCCTGGCCGTAGATCACGTGCCATTTGAGTACGGTCCACCCTGGTCGGCCAAGCCGCTCGATGAATTGCTCGGCGAGCTTCTGCTTAGCGATGGGCGCCGCGAAGAAGCGGCCGCCGCATTCGAAAAGACGCTTAGCGTCTACCCAAATCGGCGCCTCGCCCGTGAGGGGTTGGCAGCGGCCCAGAGCTTAGGCGCCCCCGGGGAACGCATTTCTCCACCGCATCCGACCCGACAAGAACTCATCGGAGCCTGGCGACTTGTGAGCATCCAGATCGAGGGGCCCACAGGTCCCATGCTCGACCCTTTCTACAACGCAGATTCAACAGGCCTTCTGGTCTACGATGCTTCCGGCTGGATGAGCGTCCAAATTGTCGGTGAGCACCGGCCGGCCATGGATGCTGCGGCATCGCGCCCGACACATGACACGCCGCAGGCCGCGGCGCTCAAGGCTGCGGTACTCGATACCTATTACGCGTACTTCGGCACGTGGAAATATGACGAGGCCGCTGCGACAGTCACGCATTACATCAAATCGTCTCTCATTCCCGGTGAAACCGGCGCTAGTTACTCGCAGGCGGTCACCCTGGAGGGCGGACGCCTGGTATTCACAACCCGGCGAGAGGTGGCTGGAGGCATCGCCGTTCAAAAGAAGGTGTGGCAGCGAATTTCAGGCCCCAACGCTAGTTGGCGGTCATGTCAGCGGTCTCGCGGACCTAGAGGCGCATGCGCGCGCCTTCGGGATCGAAGGGCGGCTTCAGGATGATTCGCGCCGGCCGGCGCTCGCCCAATATTTCGACTGCGAACCCACCGGTTGCCGCTTCATTCGCAAGCGCCGACGGAATATAACCCTGCGCGAGCGATAGCTCGACGAAATGCCCGAAGCCGCCCGATGTCACCCAACCGATCACTCGATCCTGGTGCCAGATCGGTTCATCGCCCAGCACGTCGGCATCGGCGGCATCGATCACCATGCTGACGCGGCGCCACTCGCCGCCAGACGCTTGCTCACGCCGCGCGGCCTCACAGCCGATGAAGGCGCCTCTGCCCAGGTCCACAAAACGGTCGAGGCCCGCTTCAAACGGACCATAGATCGGGCGCAGTTCACGATACCAAGTCGGGAAATTCTTCTCGAGACGCAACGACAGTAGCGCGCGCATGCCGAAGTTGGCGATGTTCATATCGCGTCCGGCGGCCATGATTTCGGTGTATAGACGCCGCTGATATTCCGGTGCCACCCAGATTTCATAGCCCAGATCCCCGGTGTACGTCAGCCGGTTCAGCATCGCTGGAACATTCGCAATGTCCAAAGCGCGATGATCCATAAATCGCAAGGCTGGGCCGGACACATCCTCGTCCGTCAGCCGTTGTAGAACCTCCCGCGATCGGGGTCCCGCGATCGACAATCCCACCAGGCTCATATCGTAGCGTCCGATACGCACCGAGCCGTCGTCCGGCTGATGCGCTTCAAACCAGCGCATGTGATGGATTTGCGCTTGCGATGAACCCCACACGAGATAACGTTCCGGCGCCGCCTGCGCGATCGTGAAATCACCGATCAGCTTGCCATTGTGATTCAGCATCGGCGTGAGCACGAGCCTGCCTTCGCGCGGCATCCGGTTCGTCATCAGCAGCGATAGAAAGGCCTCTGCTCCGGGTCCGGCGATCTCGTACTTCGCAAAGTTGGAAATTTCGGTGACACCCACGCCGTTGCGCACGGCGAGACATTCTGCCTTCACACGGGGGAAATCATTGGAACGGTGGAAGGAGACCACATCGCGAGGCTCCTCACCCGCCGCTGCGAACCATAGCGGAGTCTCCAGGCCCCAGCTGTCGCCCATCACGGCGCCCTGCGCCAGCATGAGATCGTAGATCGGCGTCGTTTGCTGCGGGCGCGCCGCCGGCAACTCTTCATTTGGAAATCGAATCGAAAAGCGCCGCGAATAATTCTCCCGCACCTTGGCATTGGTGTAGCTGCGCGTGGCCCACTCGCCGAAGCGCGCGACGTCCATCGCCCACACGTCGAAACCTGGATCGCCGTTCACGATCCACTGCGAGAGCGCGAGACCGACGCCGCCACCCTGGCTGAAGCCCGCCATGACCGCACAGGCACACCAGAATCCTGGCAGACCTTGAACAGGGCCGACCAGCGGATTGCCATCCGGCGAAAACGTGAAGGGCCCGTTGATGATGCGCCGGACGCCCACCTTCTCCAGAGCCGGAACGTGCCGGTAGGCGATCTCCAGCGAGGGCATGATCCGGTCGAGATCCGGCGGCAAAAGTTCGCTGCCGAAATCCCACGGCGTCTGGCGCGGCTGCCATGGCACACAGGCACGTTCATAGGTGCCCAGCACCAGGCCGCTGCGCTCCTGGCGCATGTAGGTTTCAGCCTTGAAGTCGATGGCATGCGGCAATTCGCGGCCGTGCGTCTTGTTGTACGCAATCACCTCGGGCATGTCATCCGTGACGAGATACATATGCTCCATGGCCAGCACCGGCAGTTCGATGCCGACCATACGGCCGATCTCGCGCGCCCATAAGCCGCCCGCGTTCACCACGTGTTCCGCGATCAGCGTGCCCTGGTCCGTGTCGAGATTCCAAAGACGGTCGCCGCGTCGCTCAATGGCCAAAACCTTGGTCTGCAAATAGATTTCCGCGCCGCCGAGGCGCGCCGACTTGGCATAGGCGTGCGTCGTACCGTAGGGATCTAGATTGCCGTCCGCGGCATCGAGCATGGCACCGACAAAGAAACGCTCCTCGATCAACGGCAGCAGCTCTCGGGCCTCCTTCGGAGTCAACAGCTCGGTTTCGAGGCCGAGATAGCGCGCGCGCGCATGGGCCATTTTGAGCCACTCCATGCGTTCCTTGGTATCCGCGAGCAGCAGCCCGCCCGAGCGGTGCAGCCCGCAGGACTGACCGGATATTTTTTCCAATTCATCGTAAAGGCCAATGGTGTAGCCCTGCAGCTTGGCTACATTCGGATCGCCGTTGAGAGTGTGAAAGCCGCCGGCGGCGTGCCACGTCGATCCGGAGGTCAGCTGATCGCGCTCGATCAGCACCACGTCTTGCCAACCAGCCTTGGTCAGGTGGTAAAGGACGCTGCAGCCGACAACACCACCGCCGATAACGGCGACCCGTGCATGCGTTTTCATGGTGCCGGCCCTTCGACTGCGACGTCATAGCCGAATGGCAGAGCCGCGTCGATCAGCCATTCCCAGATCGATTCGGCGTAAGTTCGCTGTACATAGATTTCGTAACTATCGTCGCCGACCCGTTCGAGAAATACGCCCGTATGATGCAGGCCGGTGTGCGCGCCTCGAGCGACTTGAAACACCCTCGGATGCAGATCGAGCGAGATGCCTTTCGCCAGCACATCGCGCGCCTCAGGACCCGTGATGCGCAGCCTCACCCGACCCGCAGACAACATCGTTACGGTGCCGGCGGCTGCGGGAAGCTCACGTGCCAGGCGGATCATTGAGTCGCTGCGGGCCGCAATCCACCAGTATTGATGCTGTGTGATGCGAACCAGGTGCGAGTCGCCGCTGGCGACGCCTCGATACAATTCCACCGGCAAACCGGCGCCGCAACAGGCGCGGACGTGTTCTTCGAATGCGCCGCGATGATCCGCAAACACCGCGAGTTGCGCGAGATGCCAGCCGCGCACCTCGCTCACTCGCAGCCGCCTGCCGCCGCTCGCGCCGTCGCGGCCGCCGGACTTCAAGGACCCCGCCAACGCGGAATGCCATTCAAACATGCAGACGTTCTCCTTGTGCATCGATGAACACCGGCGAAACGATGCGCGCGCGCACGTTCTCGCCTTTCAGCGGGTAGGCGCACACAACTTCCTGTCCGAGGCTCGCGAGTCCTCCCTGGTACAACCCTAGCGCGATGTAACAGTTCCGCTCCGTAGACCAGGTGACCGAGGTGATATAGCCGCGACCATGCCCGGCGAGCGGCTCACCGCTGGCAAACAAAATGGCGCCGCCGCGCAGTCTCTGTTTAGGCTCGAGACACTCGAGGCCCACCAGACTCCAGCGCTGCGGGTTCTTGAGATCGGCGCGGTCGCGAAGTTCGCGGCCGACATAGGCCTTCTCCTTCGCGGCCATCCTGCCCAGGCCCAGATCATCGAGCGTGGTGCGACGGTCGAGTTCGAGTCCCGCCACGTGGCCCTTCTCGATACGCAATGCCGCCAATGCCTCGAGGCCATACGGCCGGATGCCGAGCGGCGCCGCCCCTGCCAGCAATCTCTCCCACAGGGCGATGCCGTAGCCGGCGGGCACGTACAACTCATAGGCGAGTTCGCCGGAGAAGCTCAATCGCAGGGTGCGTAACGGAATTCCATCGACATCGACTTCGCGGCAACCCATGTGCGGCAGTGCGGCGTCCGAGAAATCCTGCCCCGGCAGGGACAGCTCGAGCGCCGCGCGAGCCTGCGGGCCCGCTATCGACATGCCCGCCCACTCGTCCGTCACCGAGACCACTTGCACGTTGAGGTCGAGCCACGCCGTCTGCAGCAGAAACTCGAGGTGGGACATCACCTCGGCGGCCTGAGCGGTGGTGGTGGTCATGAAATACTTCGTTGCGGCGAAGCGTGCGGTCGTACCGTCGTCGAGAACGGTGGCGTTGTCATTGAGCATGACCCCATAACGAGCCTTGCCCACCGGCAATTTTGCAAATCCGTTTACATAAACGCGGTTGAGGAACTCGGCGGCATCCGGCCCCTGCACGTCGATCTTCCCCAGCGTCGAGACATCCGCTAGGCCGACCTTGGTGCGCACCAGCCGCATCTCTTCGACATAGGCGCTTAGCGCAGTGTCTCCGGCCCAGCGGTAGTACCAGGCACGCAACCAGGGTCCGGCTTCGATCATGGCGGCGCCGTTGGCGAGATGCCAGTCGTGCAAGGGCGAACGGCGCACCGGGCGGAAATGCTGACCGATGTTGCGCCCGGCGAGAGCTCCCACCGATACGGGAGTATACGGAGGCCGGAAGGTCGTCGTGCCTGCCGCCGACATACTCACGCCACGCAGCTCCGCGACCAGTCCCACGGCGCTCACGTTGCTGGTCTTGCCTTGATCGGTTCCCATGCCGAGTGTGGTGTAGCGCTTCAGGTGCTCGACCGATTGAAAGCCTTCCGCCACCGCCGCGCTCACATCCCGCGTGGTCACGTCGGACTGAAAGTCGACGAAAGCCTTGCCACGCAGAGCAGTCCGCGGTGTGCAAGCCGGCTCGACCCGGTAGGGTCTGTCCGGCAATGCGATCGCGACATCCGCAATCGCCGCCGCCGTCAATCCCGCATGCACTGCCGCGTTCAATCCCGCCTGTGTGCCGCCGGCGATTATCTCGGACAAGCGAAATGATCCCATGACTGCACCTGCGACATATTGGCCCGCCGCCAACGCGCCCGGTACGAAAGAGTCAATATCGGAACGATAAACAGGTTTTGCGCCATTGTGCGATGTGAGGTGTACGGCGCCGGACCAGCCACCGGACATGCAGAGAAGATCGCAATCGAGGTTGCGTTCGCGCGCCACCGCGGGGGCCGCGGTGCGCACGCCCTCGACCCAGCGCCGGCCGAGTGCCCGGGTCACCACCGTTCCGCTTACAACCCGCAGCCGCGATTGTTCCGCCAGCTGCCGCAGCGTCGCATCAATCTCAGGGCGCTGATCGACCACGGTCACCTCGGCACCGCCACGCGCGAGATCAGCCGCGCTGTACCAAGCAGCGTCGTTGTTGGTCGCAACCACCACGCGGCGCCCAACGGCGACCGCATATCGGTTGAGATAGCTCTGAGCCGCCGATGCCAGCATCACTCCGGGACGGTCGTTGTCGCCGAACACCAGCGGGCGCTCGATTGCTCCGGTCGCAAAAATAATCGCCTTGGCATTGAGCGTGGTGATCACTTCCAAAGGCTCGCCCCGATTCGGATCGGGCTGTCCATTCGACGCGCGGGTGACGAGTGCCAACATGTTGCCGTCATACAGACCGAGCGCTGTCGTGCGCCGCAGAATCTCTACTGTCGGCAGCTTTTCGATTGCGCGTTCCATGTCGCGACGCAAGGTTTCCTGCACCTCATCCGTGCGGCTCGACAGCAGCGCGCCGCCCAGCAGCCTGTCCTGTTCGATGAGCACAACGCGTGCACCGGATGCGCCGGCTGCGCGCGCCGCCGCGAGGCCGGCGGGCCCCGCGCCGATCACTGCGACATCCGCGTGTTTGTAGCAAGTTTCGTAGCGGTCGGGATCACGCTCGTGCCGGGCACGGCCCAAACCCGCGGCGCGGCGAATGAAGGGTTCGTAGAACATCCACGAGCCCGCCCGAGGACCCATGAAGGTCTTGTAATAGAACCCCGCCCCCAGCAGCGGTGCGAACAGCGAATTGATCGCCATCAAATCGAAATCGACCGAAGGCGATCCGTTTTGACGCTGGGCGGCAAGACCCTCGTAAAGCTCCGTCACCGTCGCTGCCACGTTGGGCGTCGTCCGCCCCCCGCTTCCGAGTGTAAACAGACCGTTGGGCTCCTCGACGCCAGCGGCCATGAAGCCGCGGGGTCGGTGGTACTTGAAGCTGCGCCCCACCAGCCTGATGTCATTGGCGAGCAAAGCGGAGGCCAGGGTGTCGCCCGCAAACCCCGACAGTACTCGGCCCTCCAGCGTAAACTCCAGCGCGCGGTCGCGATCGATGCGGCCACCGCTTGGCTGTCGGTGCGCTTGACGGTTCATTGGCGAGGTGTCCCGTCACTCGCGAGCCGCGCGTCCCCCACACGATTCGTCGCCGTATCGCGTTCGACAATGAGCCACTGGCGGCAGCCGAGCACGTGCTGCCAATATTCCCGATGTGCGCCTTTCGGATTATCGAACAGGAAGACATAGTCGTGCCAGGTCTTCATATCCGCGCCGCCGTGGCCGGGGCGCCGCTTGCTGGCGTCGCCGCCGTACCGGAACTCGGTATAGAGGCGCTCGCCACAATTGGGACAGGGAATTTTCAGCATGTGCTCACTGCTTGTAAGTCCAGTTGCCCAACCCATATTCATCGTAGCCGTTGCCGCGCTCGAATCGGTCAAGCGACAGATGCCGGATCAAGGGATGTTCCTCGCCATGCGCGAGTGTGTGTGCGAAACACCAGCCGGTGGCGGGTGTCGCCTTGAATCCCTGATAACACCAGCCGCCGTTTAGATAAAGATTTTCACGAGGCGTCCGTCCGATGAACGGGCTGCCGTCCGGAGTCATGTCCTGGATACCGGCCCAATGCCGCAGTACTCTCAACCGCGAGATCGACGGGATCAACGCAACCGCGCATTCGGCGACGTCTTGCATCTTGGGAAATTGGCCACGCTGTGTGTAGCTATTGAACCCGTCGATGTGTCCGCCAAACACCAGACCCCCCTTGTCCGACTGGGAAATGTAGAAGAGCTCGGCGCCGAATGAAATCACATGATCGACGAAAGGCTTGATGGGCTCGGTCACGAATGCCTGCAGTAAGTGGCTTTCGACCGGCAATTTGAGGCCGGCCATCGCCGCGAGATGCGATGTATGCCCGGCTACCGAGATGGCGGTCCGCTCGGCCTGGATTTCCCCGCGGTTGGTCTGCACGCCGGTAATGCGGCCGCCGACCTCGGTAAATCCGCACACCTCGCAGTTCTCGATGATATCGACGCCGAGCCGGTCGGCAGCACGGGCGTAACCCCAGGCGACCGCATCGTGCCGCGCGGTACCGGCCCGACGTTGCAGCAGTCCGGCATAGATGGGGAAACGAGCCTGCGGCGAGTAGTCGAGGTACGGCACTTCGCGCATCAGCTGGTCGCGATCGAGCAGCTCGGCATCGATGCCGTTCAACCGCATGATGTTGCCTTTGCGCGCGATCACATCCAATTGCGACGGGCCGTGCGCCAGGGCGATCTGACCGCGCTGCGACAGCATCACGTTGTAGTTGAGATCGTGCGACAGCCCCTCCCACAGCTTGAGCGAGTGCTCGAAGAACTGCGTGTTGCCGTCCATCTGATAGTTCGAGCGCACGATCGTCGTATTGCGCCCGACGTTTCCGGACCCGATGTAGCCGCGCTCGAGCACTGCGACCTTGTTGATGCCGTGATTGGCGGCGAGATAGTAAGCAGTCGCCAGTCCATGACCGCCGCCGCCAATGATGATGACGTCATACCCCCCTTTGGGCGAGGCAGTACGCCACACCCGCGGCCACGGCGCGCGGGTCACGGCATGCCGGACGATCGATAGGGCTGAGTAGCGGTCAGTTATGCCGCTGCTCCGCTTACTGTGCATCATCGGTCAGCCTGGCCTCGAGATGCGTGCAGTACCAGTGCACGAATTGCGTCACGCCGGCCTCGTGTACTGGAGAATACGGCGCTGGAGCATAAGCGGGCGAACTCACGCCGATCTGATTCTCCTGACAATTGCGGGTATCGGCCGCATTGGTCGCCAACCACACCTCGGTCAACTCTTTCAGATCGTAATCCACGCCCTCCACGGCATCCCGATGCACCAGCCATTTGGTCGTCAATTGCGTCTCAGTTGGACTGATCGGTAGCACGCGAAATGATATGGCGTGGTCGGCGAGCACATGGTTCCAGATCGTAGGGAAGTGGAACAACAGCAGGGTGCCGATATCCGGCTCCGTCACCGAGTCCGACAGCGGCCGCCGGACCGCAGCCTTGCCGGACATGGTGAAACTAACCGACCCCTCGAGCAGTGGCGTACGCAAGGTGCGGTATTGATTGTTGGCCGAGATGTGAAATTTGCTCGGCAGGCCAATGGACTCCCAGTGCGCCCAGCGCGCGGCGGTTTTCGGGTTTGCAGCGGCATCCGCGCCGTCGGTCGCGGTGGGTTCTTCGGGAAAGGTTCGGATCAGCTCGGGATGATTGGCTTTGCAGTGATAGCACTCGCGGTTGTTCTCCCAAACCAGTTTCCAATTGGCCTGTTCGATGATGGTCGACTGAAAGGCCACCTTCGCGTGATGCATTTTATGTGGCAGAAAGTACGGTTCGAGGTGTCTTCGAATCGGCTCGAAGTCCGGCGCCGCCGCCGCCAGACACACCCATATATAACCGCCCACGCTCGCGCAGTGAATCGGTTTCAGGCCATGCTGCGATTTGTCGAAGTCATCACCCATGTCGCGCGCCGCTATCAGGCGTCCATCGTGCGCGTAGGTCCACTGATGATAAGGACAAACGAATCGCGCCGCAGTGCCGTACTCCGCCGCACAGATTCTCGACCCTCGATGGCGGCAGGTATTGTGGAATGCGCGCAAGCCGCCGTCGCGGTCGCGTACGATGAGCAGCGGATACTCGCCGATTTGCACCGTCATGTAATTGCCGCTTTTCTCGACCTCGCAATCGTGACCCACGAACAACCAATCGCGGTACCAAATCATGTCAAGATCGATCTGATAGTCTTCCCGGCTGCAATAGAATTCTCTTTCCAAGGCCGTCTCGGGATTACGGCCGCGTAATCGGCTCAAAATTGCGTCGCGCGCAGTCATGCGTGTCCCAATAGGAGGTCGTCTTTAGGAGACGTCTATCTTATTATAAGAACGCGAACAGCAAGACTGCATTTCGTAATGCAGTCAATAACTCAAGCAGCAGCGCCCATCTCCACCAGCTGAATCCTGCTGTCGGCCGCTGCGGATTCGAACTCATCGCTGATGATCGTCAGTTGCTGTTCATCGTGCGCGGTCACGGCGCTGATCAAGCAGGCGCGATCCCGGCCGCGGCGTTTTGCTTCGTAGAGAGCCTTATCGATGAGGCTGATAGCGTTCTGCAGGGAAATTTGCGTGTCCGACCCGGCCATCGGAAAGCACGCGTAGCCGATGGAAATCGTACATATAATTGGCTGCCCGTTCCAGAGCACGGGGTCGCGGCGCATGGCCTGCAGAAGTCTTTCGACAGTCCGATTGGCCTGCTCATTGGTTATCGGATCGAGAACCGCGAGAAATTCCTCCCCGCCCCAACGCACGAGTTTATCGCTCTCGCGCAACGCGGCAGATAGCCGATGGCTCACAGTCGCCAATACCGCGTCTCCCGCCGGGTGCCCCAGCGTGTCGTTGATGCGCTTGAAGTGATCCAGATCCGCCAGCAACACACAGCCCACCGCCGGCCGAGCACCATCGACGCTCAACACGTGTTCATTGAAATAGCGGCGATTGCGCAGTCCCGTCAGCGCGTCGCGCTCGCTATTGAAGCGCAATCTGTCGTTGGCCTTCCTCACGCGGGCAAATGCCCACGCGAGCGCGGCGCAAATGCCGGTCACGAACAAGCTTGCCGCCAGGATCAGCTGCAGCCGCAGTCGCTGTTCGTGCATCTCGGACACCTTGAGCGCGTTGTCGCGGCGCAAAAGCTCGAGCTCCCGCGCCTTGCGCTCGTCGTCGAATTTCGCCGACAGCTCCAGAAACGCACGCTGTCGCGTGCTGGTCATGATTTTTTGGCTGATTTCGTCGTAACGATGATAGGCCTGGATTGCCATCATCAAATACCCGGCGTGCTCAAGCGCGTCTGCGTATTCGCGCATCAATTCCTGCGCGTCCAACAGATCGTCGCCTGCGATGGCTCCGGCGATTGCCTCTTCCGCCAATTTTTCGCCCGGCTTGATCATGCCGAGACCGATATTGGCCAGCCCTTCATTGAACAGCACGATCGGTTCATCGCCGCTACCGCGCAGCCGCAGCACGATCGGCAGCGCCTGTTTGGAATACTTGAGCGACTCGCGATAATCCCGGGCCTTAAGATACGAATCGCCCAGATTGACCAGAGCATGGGCCAGCCACTTGTTGCTTCCGGAGCGCTTTGCGTGTTCGAGCGCCGACAGACTGGCGCGGCGTTCTGCGGCTTGATCCCCGCGCCGATCGGCAACGTCCGAAACGCAAGTGTCGACTTCCACCAGCGCCGCCTCGTCGCCCAGCGCCGTTGCCAGCTGCCGCGATGCCTCCAACTGTTCGGACGCACGATCAAAATTGCCGGTATTCGTATAGATGCGTGCCAACCAGAGCATCGCATGCAGGCTGCGCACGTCATCGTGCATGTCGTGCGCGATGTCCAAGCCTCTTTCGAGAAACGGCAGTGCGGCCTCGGCCTGACCCAGGCCGCGCAAGGTGTTGCCGCGCAATATCGACACTCGATAGCGCTCGGCGTTCGCGGCAATCGATTCCATATCAATGCAGACTGAGTTCGGCGCCGGCGGGCCTATATTGACCGCGCTGGTAGAGCGAGTACGCCCGAACATAATGCTCTGCCCGGATGGCAGATTTGTCGCCGGCCTGCGCGATGGCCTGCAGGCGCGCAATCGTTGCGTCGACGTCCGAGTCGCGGTGTACGTCGGCGTACACCATGCCGCCGACTTCGAGCATCTGGGCTTCCGGGGCCCCCCGCTCCGTGGATACCGGTTGTGCGTCGAACAATCTCTCGGCGCGCTCCGGGTCGGACCAATCGAGCATCTCGATCCGATCGACCAAGGATTGCTCGGCCGCAGCCGCGGCTGCCCCGCCAATGAGCCCCATGATCAAAATAAGCGTGTTTTTAGTAAATTGCCGCATACCCAGAACATGTTGACTGCAGTGCAGCACCGCGGGTGTACCATTGTGGCCGCGCCCGCCCTGGGCGCGACGTGACGGACGTCATCTGCCGGTGTATTCAGTGGGCGTTTCCACTGTTAATCGGCTAAGTATGTGATTTCAGTCTACATTATGATGCAGGCCGATTGCGGAAAGATGGCAAAAGAGACTACACGGGCGCATTGCTACCTGCGAACCGGTATCTCGATGTAGCTGTCGCTATACCACCGCACCTTAAGGGGAATTTTGCCGTCAGCGATGGATTCCTCACTTACGTCAGTCCCCGTGCCGTAGTTGATCTCGCGATCCGGCCGCTTGTTGATGCCAAGAACCATCACCAGTCGGCTGCCGGCCTGGAGCCGCCTGCTGATTATGCGCTCAGATTTGAACGGCAGCTCCTGGCGCTCGCCCGCCCTGATGAGGTGTCGCTTAACCCGATCCTGCGCGTAACTGGCACGGAACTCGTAAGCCGGATTGAACAAGCAAATGTAGTCGCCGCTGGCCAGCCGTTCGTAAAGCATGATGTTCAGGTCCATGTCCATCTTGTTCACGGTGAAATCGAGCCGCGCGGCGAATAGGCCGCTGACGTCGGTCGGTTTCGTCAGCGGCTCACTCACAAACGTGATGTTGTTATGGCTTACAAGACCCATGGACATCAGTTCGGCGGGCGGCATCCAACCAGCGTCGGTGCGATCCGCGAAGTTGACAGTCTGTAGAGCAAAGACCTCCTTTCCAGGCTTATGCCGCATCAGGCGGCGGCCTTCGCGGGACGCGGTCGGGTCCAGGTAAAACCTCAGCGAGTCTCCAGTCATCGCAGCGAGCGACGCAGCATGCCGCCACTCGTTTGCTCCCATGACCTCGTAGTTGATCCGGTCCGTCAACAGCGGCGGCATGGCACGGCCCTTGAACACATGGTCGAACCACTGATACTGCAGCTCACGAACATCGATGAGAGCGGCCGAATCGACTTTGTAGCCCTGCAACACTGCGGAGGGATTGCGCTGAATCACGCCATCGTCGTAAGGACCAATGAGCAAGGTATGGTCGGCGTGCGGGTTGTATTGATAGTGCTGATTGAAGTAATAGAGCGCGCCCGGTTCACTGGCGGCAAAGTAGCCGGTTATCGTCAGCACCGGGATATTGATGCGCGCGAATTGTTCGGGGAGAGGATTCGACTTTCGCCAATACAGGTCATAGCTCGGGTGATTCAGCCAACGTATGAAGATCGGATTGGGCTGATTGTGCAAGCGACCCAAATCTCGATAAGGACGGCCGCTCAGGTACCATTTTTGATCGAGCGCGCGCCACATTGCATCGTCAGAGTAGCTTTTCTCCACCGATTCCTGGGTCGTGCTCATGTACAGGGACCAACGGTACGCAGCGTTCTGAAAGATGCTGCCCGCCATCGGAAAGTTGATGCCGGGCGCCGTGGCTCCTGAGGTCGCGATGGCCTTGAGCGCGCCCGGCAGGCGGCTGGCGGCGGCCCAAGCGGTAAAGCCGCTGTAGCCCTCGCCATACATTCCGACGCGACCGTCACTCCACGGTTGCTTGATGATCCAATTGATCACTGCGCGCGCATCGTCGCCTTCATGCTGATAAGGCACCGCGGCGCGAAGTTTGGTGCCCTCCCCACGGGTGTAGGCCACCACCCCGATATAGCCGTGCGCGGCGCACTCCTTGGCGAGGTCTTGAGTGTCGCCCACGACGAACTTAAGCAGCGTGGGCAGCGATTTGGAAGGGCTTTTCGGCCGAACCACCATGACCACAATGCCGGCCCCGGAGGTTGCAATCGGCACATCGTTGTCGCTCGTATAGCGTCGACCATCATCCTCGGCGACCAGCGCCTCCACCAACGGAGCGAAACTCCGATAGGCACTGAAGGCCAGGTACTCCCAGATCAGCCCGACGGCCTCTGATTGTCCAATAGTGTCTTTGGTCCGCCGCTGATCCAGCGACGCCTGGAACGCGTCCCGAAATGCATCCGGGGCGGCCTTGAGCCATCGCGTGACCATGTAGGCGTCGAAATCGTTAAGCCGCGGAATCGTTTCATTGAAGGCCCTGGTAAACGCTTGCGGAAATGCAACCCGATTTTCGACCTCGATGGTCTTCGCATAGGCATACATATCGTAGATCGCTGCGCGACCGGCAGGTCGTGCGACATCTGCGCTGCGGCGGCGCTGACGCAATTGTTGTCGCGAGACGTCGGCAGCGGCGTAATCGCCGGCCACCATTTGCAGTGCAGATAGATTCGCGAGGTAGCGATCAGAATCGGGTTCCTGATAAACGGGGAGCAGGCGTTCGGCCAGATCGCGCATGACTGCCGGCGTGGTCGGGTCGTCCGCGCCGGGCGGTAAGCGAAATTCAAGATCTGGGGCCTGCGCCAATGCCTGAGAAAGCGCCGCGCTCAGCACTACAAACAGCCAACTCATCAGCCACGCTCGGTTTTTCATCGGCGATTCCCGAGACCGTACTGCACGGGTGCAGTGCTATCGGTTCCTGGCGACTTGACGAGATGCAGGACCGTCGAGAACAGCGGGTGCGCCTCGCCGGGACCGCCAATATGGATGATTGCCGTGTGCTGAAGTTCGTTGCTGAAGACGTCGACGACCAGCTCGAGCACATCGTCGTCAAGCGAACCGAAGGTGCCGTCGATGAGCAGCCACGGCGGCGTCTGGATCAGGACACGCGCAAACACCAGGCAGAGTTGCTCGTCCTGGCTCAATTCTCGGTCCCAGCGGTGGGTTTCATCCAGCAGCAGGACCAGACGTTCAAGACCAAGCCGGTAAAGCGCCCGGGTGAAGGCGCTCGCCACGAATGTATCGGCCTTCAGCGGATATGCGAGAACTTCTCGCAGGGTTCCGCGCGGCAGATACGGCGTGCCGCGCGGCAGATAGAATATTTGTTCGCCTCTCGGGCGGGTGATTTGCCCCGCACCCCACGGCCACAAGCCCGCCAGCGCCCTGAATAGCTGCGTCTTTCCCGTTCCCGGCGCACCCAGGATGAGGGCCCGTTCGCCCGACCTCACTACCACATGGGTTTCCTTGAGCATGTCGGCATTGGCGGACGATACGGTCGCGAGGTCATCGATTGCTATCGCACCAGGCTCGCCGTCAATGTAGGTGATGCGGCTTTCAAAGCCCCGCGGTTCATGGATCGTCATCAACGCATGGCGGAAACTTGCGACGCGCAGCAATGTTGCGCGCCAGTCGGCGATAATGCTGAAATTATCGATGAACCAGCGCAGCGACGACTGCGCCTGCGTGAAGGCTCCGGCTGCCATCATCAGACCGCCGAAGGAAATCTTGCCCGTGAAATACAACGGAGCGGCAACCAGAATCGGAGCAACCAGCGTCACCCAACCAAAGCCGGCGGTGATCCAGGTGAGATTGGTTTCACCAATAACAATGCGCCGGGTCGCCGCCAGCACTCTGCCAAGATTGAGTTCGATTCGGCGTCTCTCATCCGCTTCACCCTGAGCCAAAGAAATGTCATCGACATGCTCATTGACGCGCACCAGCGAAAAGCGCAGATCAGCCTCGCGCGCATAGCGCGCGGCGTTGCGGCCGATGAGGCTTCGCCCGATCCAGTAGCTCAACAGCGAGCCGGCGAATGCATAGAGAATTGCCGCCCACAGCATGAATCCGGGTACGGCGTAGTCCCAATCGCCAATGCGGAAACTGAATTCCCGGGAAAGAACCCACAGTACGCTGGCAAATGTGCAGAACAAGATCGATGCCTGCAGCAATCCAGTGCCGAGATTGGCGGACAGCGTGGTGAGCTGGCGCGCATCTTCGTGCATGCGCTGATCCGGATTGATGCCGATGGTTCCGGAATTGGCGAGCCAGAAGGCTTGACGGGGCTGCATCCAATCCTGCAGCAGGCTCTTGACCAGCCCCTCGCGCAGCTTGACCGCCAGGGTTTCAACCAGCCACCTCTGCGCCACGTTGAGGACGAGGAGAAATCCCGCGATCAGGAAGAACACGCCGAGCTGATAGAGAAAGCTTCGCAAGTCGCGGCGCGACAGCGCATCGTAGAATGGCTTATTCCAGCGGTTGAGGCTGATTTGCCCGTAGGCCGTGGCAATGATGACGAGAACGACGATGAACGCCAGCAGTACGAGCGTCTTCCCCACCGGCGAGGCGAGGATCGCACGCAGCAACATCATGAGTTCGCGAACGAGACCTAAGTTGTGAGCCTCACCCTCCTCCGTCGTCCTGTCGGCGGCTTTGGTCGGAGGATCGGTCATTGGCTTCAGCACTCCATCATGCGACGACTAACCCTGCGGAATCAGTGAATCGCGATGAAGTCGGGGTTGGTACCGGCACCAATCGGCGACCCCTGCTGTGAAGTCAGCACTCCGGTGCTGCTATCAAGCAGGAACTCCGACACGTTTGCCGAGCCATAATTGGCGACGTAGACAAACTGATCCGTCAGGTCGACGCTGACCGAATAAGGATTCGATCCTGCGACAAACGCCGGCCCCGGCACGGCAGTGCCGAGCATACCGGTGGGCCTAGTGATGGGATAGACGACCACCGCGTCTGTTTCCGTGACAAATAGGTTGCTGCCCTGCGGATCGATGCTGATGTAGTTCACGGCCGGTATCGCCAGCGGTTGTGCGCCTACCGGAGTAAGAATGCCGCTGGACGAATTGATCGTGAACCCCGAAATGCTGCCGGCGGCAGTCGCTCCTCTATTCGCCGCGTAGAGCACCGAGCCCGAGGGATCCGCCGCGAGACTGTACGGCCCGGTATCTGTCGCAAAGGGCGAGCCCGTCACGCCCTGCGTCAAGGCCCCGGTGCCCGCCGTAATCGCGAATACCTCGACCGAGTTGGTGGCGTATTCGGCGACATATAGATAATTTCCGGCCCTGACCATCTGCTCGGTCTGCGGATTGGGGTTGGTCGACATCACTGGATATGTCGGGGTTGCCAGCGCACTCAGCGCGCCGGTCGCGGGATTCAAGGAAAAGGCCGATATGGAATTGTCAGTGAGATTGAGGACGTAGAGAAAGGTTCCGGTCGAATCGAACGCCAGGGACTGCGGTGCATTGCCGGTGGGATAGGCCAAACCGCCATTCAAAGCCAACAGCGAGCCGGCGCTCTGGATCGCAAACGCAAAGAGCCCCCCCGGCGTACTGTTGTCCACGACATAAAGGAACTGGCCGGTTGGATCGATTTTAGTCTCGTAGAGTTGAACGCTCCCGGGGACCGCGATCGGCGAGACGGCGAGTAGCGCCAGCTGACCCTGCGCATTGATTGAATAGGCGGATATGGTCCCGCCGACCGCATTGGGCACATAGGCATAGCTCGCGGGCGGTCCGACGCTGACTGACAACTCCACGGCGGAGCCGGAAACCACCATGGTGGCTGCCGCCGGAGTCTGACTGATGACGCTGCCCGCGGGTATGTTGGCACTGCTCGCCAGCGTTACCGTCCCGAGCACGAGACCAGCTCCGGTAAGCGCGGTGGTTGCGGCAGATTGGGTTAATCCCACCACATTAGGCACCGCCACCGTGCCGCTGCTGATCGCCACATTCACCGCAGCGCCGGTAAGTATGATTACGCCGGCTGCCGGGCTCTGGCTGATGACGCTGCCCGTGGGTACGGTCGCGCTGCTCTGCATCGTCACCGTCCCCAGCGTGAGTCCCGCCGCGGTGAGCGCTGTCGTTGCCGCCGCCTGTGTCAGTCCCACCACGTTTGGCGCGGCCACCGTAGGGATGGGCTTCGTCGCCGTGCTGTCGGTATTGTTGCAACTCGCGAGCAACCCAATGAATAACAGGGTGAGCGCCCGGCGTTGCCAATGCGAATGTTTGCTGAACCTCAATTTAGCTCCTGTATGTGGCGCCAGGGCGCCCGACGCATGCGCATGACGACAATAACACCGCCGGATACCCGAGAGAACCGATCGTGCCGGCCGATTTCGACATATCGACAGGACGCCAGGATTGCGATAGCCGGTTCGACAATGAATCGCTGTCGGAGTTGTGCGCGTAGCGTTCCAAACTTGCTAGACTTAACTTCAGCGGATCCCCACAATTCTTGGCAAGAAGCACAAGCATCGACGCGTTCAAGTATCGCGCATTCATCAGCTACAGCCACCGCGATTCGGGCTGGGGTTCCTGGCTGCACACTTCACTTGAAAAGTACCGCCCCCCGAAATCGCTGATCGGCACCGTGACCGCGCACGGCGAAGTGCCGAAACGCATCGCACCGATTTTCAGAGACCGCGATGAACTGCCGAGCGCCACGGATCTCGGATCGTTGATCAAGGCGGCCCTTGCAGACTCTGCATGTCAGATCGTGATCTGCTCGCCGCAGGCCGCGAAGTCGAAGTGGGTCAACGAGGAAATTTTGGCATTCAAGCGTCTGGGACGCGAGGACCGCATTTTCTGCTTGATCGTCGGCGGCGAACCGAATGCAACCGACATGCTGGGGCGACAGGAAGAAGAATGCTTTCCTCCGGCGCTGCGTTTTCGCCTTGGGCCGGATGGCGAACTCAGCGCTGCGCGTACCGAACCGATTGCAGCGGACGCGCGCCCGGGCAAAGACGGAAAAAACAGCGCCAAGCTCAAATTGATTTCCGGGCTCCTCGGCGTCGGTTTCGATACATTGAGGCGGCGTGAGCAGCAGCGGCGCAATCGGCGACTGGTCGCATTCTCGAGCGCGGCGACGGCAGGCATGGTGCTGACCAGCGGTCTCGCCGCTTACGCCCTCTTCCAGCGCGACTGCGGCGCAGCGCCAGACGGTGCGCGCCGAGGCGGAAGCGCGTACTGCCCAGGAGACCACTCGCTTTCTCGTTGATCTATTCAAAATCTCCGACCCCAGCGAGGCGCGCGGCAATACGGTGACGGCACGGGAAATGCTCGACAAGGGTGCCTCGAGAGTCGACGCTGAGCTTGCGAAAGAGCCGGCCATTCAGGCGAGACTCATGGATACCTTGGGTACCGTGTACATGGGGCTGGGTCTATTCAATCAGGCCCGGCCGCTCATCGACCGGGCTGTGGCAACCCGGCGCAGCCTGCAAGGCATCGATCCATTGGACCTGTCCGACTCGCTGACTCATCAGGGCGATTTGCTGACACTACAGGCCGAATACGATGCCGGCGAGAAGGATTATAGGGAAGCCATTCGCATCGAGTCGTCGCGGCCGAACGACCAACAGAGTCAGGTGGAACTGGCGAACTCGCTGTATGGCCTTGGCTGGGTGCTCGGACAGGCAGGGCACTATCCGGAGGCCGAACAAAATCTGCGCGCGGCTCTGAAAGTCCAACAGTCACTCTACGGCGCCTCGGATCCCACTATCGCACGCACCTTGAAGGTTCTCGCCGCCGCAGTGGCCGACGGCGGCGATCTGAAGAGCGCAATCCCGCTCATGCAACGCGCGGTCGCCATGCAGCGGGACCTGCGCGGTAATGATCCCCATCCGGATCTCGCGGAAGTGCTGAACGACATGGGCATGGTGCTCTGGCGCAGCGGTGATCTCGACGGCGCGGAAAAATTCTATCGTGAGTCGCTCGCGATGAACCGGCGCCTGCTGGGCGACAAGCACCCGGAGATCGCCAATGGGCTGGAAAATGTCGCCATGTCGCTGCAGGACAAGGGCGATCTCGCTGGCGCGGAGACTCTTTATCGGCAGTCGATCGAGATGCGCCGTGAGCTGCTCGGCGAGAATCACCCCGTCGTCGGCCGAACTCTTATGAACCTCGCCTCGCTGCAGTACGATCGCGGCGAAACCAAAGAAGCCCTGGCGAGCGCGCGTAATGTACTCACCATCTATCGCAAGGCCTACCCGGCTGACAATCCGGAGATTGCACGGACGCTCAATGTCATCGGTTCTTGGCTCACGATGGCGGGAAACTATGGCGAAGCCGATCAATATCTCAAGGAAGGACTGGCGATGCGACGTCGGCTGTTCGATGCGCATCAGCCGGACGTCGCGTCAAGTTTGATCGCGCTCGCCATTCTGCAAAATGCCGAAGGCAAGTATCCCGAGGCGCTGGAGTCGGCGCAAAGTGCTAGGAGCATTTACACGGCTGCACTGTCGGCGGATCACTGGCGCACCGCGCTCGCCGAGAGCGCCGAGGGGGCCGCGCTCACCGGGCTTGGCCGTTACCCGGAAGCGGACATACGACTCACCCACGGCTACGGAATCCTAAGCAAGGAAGGCGGGTTGCCGCTGATTTATCGCGCGTTGGCGCAGCGCTACGTGGACACTCTGCATCGGCGCGAGCAGCGCGCAATTGCGAATGTCGCGGCGCCCAAGAATACTCAAGTCGCCGCCTCGAAACTGGCTCCGGCTGTCCCCTGACTGCTTGACATAAGTCCCACCAGCATTAGACCTCGGTCTCATGGAATCCCCCACAATATATGTTAGGGTGTGCGGCGCTGTGTGAGCCAATGCCGGGATTTAAAACGCGGTTTGTGCTAGCCGGGCAATCCGGCAACACGTGCGACTAAATGCGATGGCATTGCGCCGAGAAGAACAATTACAGGGGATGCGACAATGCGAATTCAATCAGTGACCACCCAGATTGGCGCCGAGCAGCATGCCTGGCGCGCTCGCCCAGCGGCAAAGCTCGGCCTGGTTACCGTCGCACTGCTGGCGTTCGCCGCCGCTGTGGCCGACCCCGTGCCGCAATTCGGTGTGACGGCAGTAAACGCGCGGGGTAACGCGCTCTATAACGTGACGATGACGCCGAATGCGATTGCTAATACCGGCGCGTTGATCACCGGCACGACTCAACTCAATACCGATGCCGCCTCGCACAGCCAATTCTTCGCAGTGGTCCGTGCTCCCAACTCAGTCACCAGCGCACTCGACCTGATCGTCGCGGATGCATCGAAATATCAAATCGTGCGCTATGCGGGTCCGGGCCCGACGTATCAGCCTTCGGCAACCATATTCACCTACTCCAAGAGAGGCTCAGGCCCCAACAAGACGACTGGACTCGCCGTGGACGTGGTCGGCAACCTGTACGCTGCGTCCGCAGGCATACCCTCGGACAGCAAGCCGGCTCTCTGGGTCCTGCCGTTCAATACAACAACGGGTGTGTACGGCGCACCGGTGCTCATCGACAACCTCTTTGGCGGTGTTAAGAATTGCAACTCGGTGGATGAGGTGGTTGTGGCCAGCGTCGCAGCGAACCCGGTCGGTACCGCCGCGCCGGCGTGGAATCAGGGAGACTTACTGGTTCTGCTCAACGGCAATTCCGGTGGGGCCAGTGTGTTGGTTTACTCGCAGGCGGCGATCGCCGGCGTGCTCAGCAACCCGAGCGTGCCGCTCACCGGTCCGACCTCGGTACTGATCGGATCGTTTGCGGGAGAAAAGCCCAGTGGTATTGATCTCTGGCCCGCGGACACCACGTATCCCGCAAGCGGCCACGGTGTGAGTGTCCTGGTACCTACGGCGAGTGGTCGAGTGATGCGTTTCGATTCGAGCACCGGCGCATTCGTCACGGATTTCACTGATGGGCTGGGCAGCGGGCTGCTCAAGATCAAGGTCGGCACATACTCGACCTTCCCATATGCCTTCCTCGCGCAATCGACCCCCGGGACGGGCAGGATATTGCAATTCGGCGTCCCGCCGGCGAGCGGCGCGAACAATCCTCTGTCGAGCGTGAGCACCGGCGTCAACAATCCCCAGGGGCTTGCGGTCACGAACTCGGCCTCGGAGCCGGTGGGCGATTGCATCTACCCGAAGGTCTGTGCCCCCCTCGGCGCCCAGTTGACGACGCAGATCACGACCAGCAACTTGAACCCGAACAATCCCCTGCTCGAGGAAAGCTGCGTGGTCAATGCGGATCCGCGCGTAACCGCGTCGATTTCTGCGGGCACTTGGAGCTGCGCGGGCGGCACCCTCGATATCGCGAACTTCTGCCCCGGGTTCCCAAGCACGGTATTGCCGGGATCAATGTGCGGCCATTCCGGACCTACGGGGTCGGGATTCGTGGTAGTGAAATCCACCGCAAAAGAGGTGGACCAGGATCCCAACATCAACAACTCGTTCATTCAGAACACGGTCAACGCCAACTTGCCTCTGCCCGGTCCCCTGAACTTGAATTGTCCGCAGGAGCAGATTTTCGCGTGGGCGCCACGTTCGGACCTGCCGCTGATCGAAGGAACGATCGCCGAAGATCTGAATAACCCCAATACCTTCATCGATCTCAGCGGCTTCTGCGACAACGGCGGCGGCAACACCCATGTGCTGTCGATGGAGGCCTACGGCCTGGCCCTCAATAGCGTGGTGGGCCCAAACAGCCTGCCGAGAGGACTGCCGGGATTCGTTGACGATAAGTTCGGGTACCTGACGCAGACCATCACGAGCGCAGCGTCGCAGATCAACGATGGGGGGACGACGCAGGGCTACGTAACCCAGGCGAAGACCTACTTCGATAGCGGTGTTGCGAACACGGACGCAAATGCCTACAGCTGCGCGATGAACACGCTGGCAACCGCGGATGCCTATGTACGCGGCAATCCGGCCAATTTCTCCGGCCTGGCGCCGCCCGGCAATCCGAACCCCGCCGGTGAAATCGACGGACGGCTTGCCAACCTGTTCCTCACTATCGATCTGAACTTCCTCTTGCAGCCGCCGAACACGGAGTGGCCGACCTCAAACGTGCCGCCCTGCATGACATTCACGGCGACCCCGACCACCGTCATCGCACCAGGCACGGCGCAGCTCACGTGGAGCAGTGGCAACGGTCCCTTCCAGGCGGCGAGTTGCGTGCTATCCGCAAGCGATGGCAACTACGCGAATTCGACGCTTTTTGCCGGGGCCGGTGGCTCGGTGTCGACCGGTACGCTCAACAAAGTGGGCACGTACTCCGCACAGCTAATGTGCAACACTGCATCGAGCAGCATTACAGGACTTGCACAGACAACTATCAATGTCATCCAGCTCGCCGCCATCAGCGTCGGGCCCGCGGCGCCTCCGCCGCAGATTGCTGCCGGAGGCACCGTGCAACTGACCGCGACCGGCACGTACTCGGATCAATCCACCAAGGATGTGACGAGTTCAGTTAGTTGGGCGTCCGCGAACACGACCGTGGCCACGGTAACGGCGGGCGGTCTCGTGACCTGCGTCTCCACCGCGTCAACAGCGCAGCCGGTGGTGATTTCGGCCGCGGGCACCACCGCCACCGGAACTGTCCCGGTAACCTGCCTCGCGCCGACGCTCACCTCGGTGGTCGTGGCGCCTGCGAGTCCCACACTGGCCGCCGGAAGTTCGGTGCAATTGACGGCGACGGCCAATTTCTCCTTTGGACCGCCGCAGAATGTCACCAGTTCGGCAAGCTGGACCTCCAGCAACTCGAGCGTTGCCACGGTTTCGGGCGGTCTCGTGACCTGTGTTGCCGGAACCATCAGCACAGCAACGATCACCGCCATGAACGGCGGAGGATCAGGTTCTACGACGGTGAATTGCCAGGCACCCCTGCTGCAGTCCGTTTCCGTAGGGCCCCAAAATCCGACGATAGCTGCCGGAGCCACTGTTCAGTTAACAGCAACGGCCAATTACTCCTATGGTTCCCCGCAGAATGTCACGGGTTCGGCCACCTGGAGCACCAGTAATTCGAGCGTTGCCACGGTTTCAGGCGGTCTCGTGGCCTGTATTGCGGGTACCAACAGCGCGGCCACGATCACCGCGAGTCTCAGCGGCGGCGGATCGGGCTCGACCACGGTGAATTGCCAGGCACCCCTGCTGCAATCCATTGTGGTGGCGCCTGCGAATCCAACGCTGGCCGCCGGCGGTGCGGTGCAGTTAACGGCAACTGCCAATTACTCCTATGGTTCGCCGCAGAATGTCACGAGCACGGCAAGCTGGACCTCCAGCAACCCGAGCGTCGCCACGGTCTCAGGCGGGCTCGTGATGTGCGTCGCCGGAACCGCCAGCACGGCAACGATCACCGCCAGCCTCAGCAGCGGCGGATCGGGCTCGACCTCGGTGAATTGCCAGGCGCCGGTGCTTAAATCCATTTCCGTGACGCCCAAATCGTCGGGCGAGATCGGCGAGATTCCAAACGGCGGGACGCAGCAGATGACAGCCACCGGTACGTATTCGTATGGACCGACTCGGAACATCACCAGCGTGGTCGCGTGGACTTCGAGTGTGTCGAGCGTGGCGACTGTGTCGGCGACCGGGCTTTTGAGCTGCAAGCGTCGATACTCGTATGCTGACGGTAATACAACTATCTCGGCGACGAGCGGCACCACGACGGGCTCCAGCAACATCACGTGCGAGGGGCAAGGCGACTAACTCCCAAGCAACGCTCGGGTGGGCTATATTGCACTCGTGGGCAAGTCGCCACAGGAGATCGCAAATGTCCGAGGTGCGCACGAGAACTCTGCCGAGCTCGGTCGACGACCCCGGCACGCTTGATGTCGTGATTGTCGGTGCAGGTTTCGCCGGCCTTTACATGCTGCACCGGCTGTGCGGACTTGGCTTTTCGACTCGCGTCTACGAGGCCGGCAGCGGCGTCGGCGGTACTTGGTTTTGGAACCGCTATCCCGGCGCCCGTTGTGACGTCGAAAGCCTGGAGTACTCCTACTCGTTCTCGGACGAACTTCAGACCGATTGGAAATGGACCGAGCGATACGCGTCCCAGCCTGAAATTCTGAGCTATCTCAACCACGTCGCCGAACGGTTCGATCTTCGCCGCAGTATCCGGTTTGACACGCGGGTGACGGCGGCGACTTTCGACGAGGCCGCGAATCGATGGATCATCCGCACCGATCGCGGCGAGCGGGTGTCGGCCAAATTCTGCATTATGGCGACTGGATGTCTCTCGGCCGCGAAGATTCCGGAATTCGAGGGTATCGAATCCTTCAAGGGCAAGCACTATCACACGGGGCACTGGCCCCACGAAGGCGTCGATTTCACCGGGCAGACGGTCGGCGTGATCGGTACCGGCTCGTCCGCCATCCAGTCGATCCCGGAAATCGCGCGACAGGCGAAGCAGCTGTTCGTATTCCAGCGTACGCCCAATTTCAGCGTGCCCGCGCACAACGCGCCGCTCTCGCCCGATGTCATCCAGGACTGGAATGCGAACCTCGCCAGCTATCGAAACATGGAACGGACATCAGCGTTCGGTTTCATGCACGAACCGAGTACCAAGGGCGCTCTTGAGGTGTCGCCCGAGGAGCGTCAGCGCGAATACGAGAGCAGATGGCAGCGCGGCGGTTTCCACCTGGTCGGAGCCTTCACGGATCTCTTGGTCAACAAAGAAGCCAACGACACCGTGGCGGCGTTTGTGCGCTCCAAGATCCGCGGGATCGTTCGCGACCCCGCCGTTGCAGAGGCATTGATGCCGACGAGCTATCCCGTCGGGACCAAGCGTCTGTGCGTCGACACCGGCTACTTTGCGACGTTCAACCGCGACA
The DNA here is from genome assembly GCA_963787695.1 of uncultured Gammaproteobacteria bacterium. Taxonomy (GTDB): domain Bacteria; phylum Pseudomonadota; class Gammaproteobacteria; order Steroidobacterales; family Steroidobacteraceae; genus Bog-1198. The sequence continues at coordinate 153,778 of CAWBDX010000001.1, read as the reverse complement.
ACGTCACCCTGATTGACCTGCGGACGACGCCGATCGAAGCAATTACGCCGTCGGGCGTGCAAACCTCTGGCGGAGAATGCGCACTCGACAGCATCGTGTTCGCAACCGGATTCGATGCAATGACCGGCGCCCTGTCCAACATCGATATTCGCGGCAGGGCCGGGGTCACGCTAAAGCAAAAGTGGCACGAAGGTCCTCGTACCTATCTTGGCATCATGGTTGCCGGCTTTCCGAACCTGTTCACGATCACGGGTCCCGGCAGTCCTTCGGTGCTCTCCAACATGGTCGTGTCCATCGAACAGCACGTCGACTGGATTGCCGATTGCCTTGCGCACCTGCGCGAACATCGACTCGCGCTGATGGAAGCGACATTGGACGCCGAAAACACCTGGGTCACGCACGTCAACGACGTCGGCCATCAAACGCTATTTCCACTGGCCAACTCGTGGTACATGGGAGCGAACATCCCCGGCAAGCCGCGCGTCTTCATGCCCTACATCGGCGGGGTCGGTCCCTACCGCCAGAAATGCGATGAGGTGGCGGCCAAGGGCTACGAAGGATTTATGTTGTCGCGGGCCGCGACCTACGCATGACGGGAGAGATAGCGGTATTGCCTCGACAGTCACAATAACGTTAAAGAGGTGACACATGACCATGAAACTGGCGCTTGGCGCGGCTGTTCTATTTTTCCTTGCCGCAGTGACGACTCCTATCTACGCGGAGGGCGAGCAGCATGAAAATGCGCAGCCCAAGGCAGAGGAGCATCAGGAGCACGCCGCGAAACCTGCGGCACGACCACAACAATCTTACGGCGCCGCCTATCATGGCGGCGTCAAGGTCGACGACACGACCCATGGCGGCGTTCACCACAGCGGCGTCCCGCAACAAGCGCGCAGGTGCACAGCGGCTTCACCCAATCGCGCGCGCAATCGTGGAGCGGCGAACACCGAACTTGGACGCAACGCGGTGGCTACAATGGCTATAGAATCCCTGATAACCGCTTCCGCATGTACTTCGGGCACGAGCATTTCTTCCGGATCGGCAGGCTACCGCTGGTCTTCGTTGGCGGGTATCCGCGCTTCCAATACGACGGCTACTGGATGACATGCATGGATCCATGGCCGGAGTCGTGGCCCGCGAACTGGTACGAGAACGACGATGTATATCTCGATTACAACGGTGACGGGTATTACCTCTATGACCGCAACTACCCCGGCATCGGAATCGCAGTTACCGTCACGTTTTAGTGCTCGCGATTGGCGGAGAGGGTGGGATTGCTCGCGGCTGCGCCTCTAGCGCAACGCATAACCCAAATCGTGCGCCGCATGCTTGAGCGGATCGAGCATCACATCGTCCGCCAATGCCCGATGAAAAATTGGATGCTCGGGAAATAAAGGCGCTGGTAGCGCCCGCTCGTTGAGCGCCAGCGCTTCCCGACCGCCGTGCATCGACGCCACGTACAGAATGCCTTGAAATTGAGGGAACGCCTCATACAAATCCCGTGCCCAGCCGCGCGCCCTCCCCCGGCTCCCTGAATGAATCGCCATCGACGCCCCCATGCGCGTCGCAAAATCCCCGGTGAGATCCAAGAGAACGACGGGAGCCACCGTTTCAAACACCACTAACCACGGCGCTTGAAACACCCGATCGATGCGCCGCGTCACCTGAAAGACTTCCGCCAAACAGGTCTTCGCATTCCGCGCCGCGTAATAAATGCCTCGCTGTTGGGATCGAGGTCGGTCTTCAGCGTCCGGCAAGTGATGATCCCACCGGGAACTTAAGGGGCCGTAATAGCGGAGCCGATTCCACGCTTGAATGTAGGAGGCGCGCGAGTAGTACACCCGCGCTAGAGTCGTGCCGGCGGGCAGCGCAACCAGCGCCGGGGTCAGCTGGCCGAGCGCTTCAACCCCCGGCGAGTTCGGAAACTTAGCCACAGCATTTGCACGCTTTAGTCAAACATTCGCGCCAATGGCACCACCGCTTCGATCGGTTCACCTTTGAGCAACCATTCGCGAGGACTCAAGGGTGATTCCTCATCTTCGAGTTCCAAATCCGGATTCGGCGACAAGAACCACTCCGCCACATCCAGAGGATTTAAATCTTTGGGCAACGCCGAGATGATGTCTCTTAAGCCCGGTATCACCCGCTTCCGCTCAAATTGAAATCGCGGCAGCCGCTTCTCACCGTCGTAGTCGATGCCGAACAAACTGTGTTCCCGTAAGCGCTGGCGAATCCTGCTCGCGTCGACGCCCAAGTACTTGGCCGCTTCGCTCGTGGTGTAACTGGTTTCCAAGAGCGCCATGTAATCCGCGATCGACTGCTTGAGCGGATCGTGTTCGGCGCCCCGCGCCCACGTGTCGGTTCTTACTCCCACCGCCTTCAATGCCGCGGCTTCACCAATACTCAAGGCTTGCGCCCCAGAATCACCCTCCCCCGTATCCGCGCGCAACGGCTCATTCTTGAGCAAGCGCCGTCGCGCCTCCTGAAAAAGCTTCTCAGGCACCGCATCAACAACCGCATCATTCATGTTGACTCCCGTCAATTTCCATCGAGAATATACGGGAGTATAGGCCTTGGGTGTGCCCCTCGCAAGTCGCTTAAAATGGGTCCCGGGCAGAGCCTCCTCCTCCGCGCCTTCCTGCGGGCGCGCTGCGCGCGTCCAAAATCGTTCCCGGCGATTTTGTCGAACTTGCAATTCTGGCGGAGAGTGCTCGCGGCTGCGCCGCTCGTCCCTCACTCACGTTCGGGACCGCCGTCGCGTAAAACGCTCCGGCGTCCGGCGCCAATGCTGCGCGTTGGCTGGTCGAACCTAAAGGTTCGAACCCCGACTCTTCGATCCGCCCCAACAATCAAAAAGGGGCCGCGTGCCGCTTTTTGATTCTTGCGAGTGGCGGAGAGGGTGAGATTCGAACTCACGAGCCCCGTAAAGGGCCTCCGGTTTTCAAGACCGGTGCATTCAACCACTCTGCCACCTCTCCTGACTGCAGGGCCGCGATTTTACCCGACAATATCTGGCCTGTCCGGCCGCCAAGGCATTGAACGGCCGCCATTTACCTCTATATAGGCTGGAACCCGGGCTAAATCGGCGCCTGCCCCGCGGGGGTGCTAAAATATGCCCTCAAGGCTTAATTGGAGGACACGATGGCCACTTTCCCAAGCAGTAACTCTGCTTTTCCGAGCTCAGGCGTCGACAGCCGAGCCCAATTCATCACGCGCACCTACACCCATGTGGTCGGTGGCATCCTCGCTTTCATTCTGGTTGAGCTGGGGCTGTTCGAATCCGGTCTCGCTGACCAGATCGCGCAGCTTCATGCTCGGCGTTCAACTGGTTCCTGATTCTCGGCGCCTTCATGCTGGTGGGCTGGCTCGCCACGCGCACCGCGCAGACCAGTGCATCGCTCGGCATGCAGTATTTCGCCTACGGGGCCTACATCGTCGCGGAAGCGCTGATCTTCGTGCCGCTGCTCTACATCGCCGACCGCAAGGCGCCCGGCGCGATTGACAGCGCCACCTTGATCACGGCGTTGGGCGCCGGCGGCTTGATGGTGGTCGCGCACCGTACGCGCAAGGATTTCTCCTTCCTGCGCGCCATCCTGATGTGGGGCGGCGTGGTCGCGATCTTGGCCATGGTCGGCGGGGCCGTTTTCGGCTTCCAACTGGGAACCTGGTTCTCGGTGGCATGATCGGCTTTGCGGGCGCGGCCGTGTTGTACGACACGTCCAACATCATTCAGCATTATCCGGAAGATCGCTACGTGTCGGCGGCGATGCAGCTGTTCGCATCGATCGCACTGATGTTCTGGTACGTGCTGCGCCTGGTGATGGGCAGCCGCAACTAAAAGCTTTGGCGCCCTGCTGCGGATCACCGCAGCAGGGTCGCTCCGCCCATATAGGGCACCATCGCGGTCGGTATCGTGATGCTGCCGTCCTCGCGTTGATAATTCTCCAGAATCGCCACCAACGCGCGTCCCACCGCGACCCCCGACCCGTTCAAGGTATGCACCAGCTCCGGCTTGCCGGTTTCGGGATTGCGCCATCGCGCCTGCAGGCGGCGCGCCTGGAAGGACTCGCAGTTGCTGCAGGATGAAATCTCACGATACTTTTTCTGCGAGGGCAGCCAGACCTCCAGATCGTAGGTCTTGGCGCTGCTCGCGCCGGTATCGCCGGCGCACAGCGACACCACTCGATAGGGCAACTCCAGCGCCTTGAGCACGTCCTCGGCGTGGCCGGTCATCTCCTCGAGTGCCGCATAGGAATCTCTCGGGGCGCACGATCTGCACCATCTCCACCTTGTCGAACTGGTGCTGGCGAATCATGCCGCGCGTGTCCTTTCCCGCAGCGCCCGCCTCCGAACGAAAGCACGGCGTGTGCGCCACAAATTTGAGCGGCAGACGCTCGGGCGCCAGAATCTGATCGCGCACCAAATTCGTCAACGGCACTTCGGCCGTGGGAATCAAGTAGAAACCCGGATCGCCGCGCACCGCGAATTGATCCTGCTCGAACTTCGGCAGCTGCCCGGTACCGACGAGCGCCGCGGCATGCACCAGGTAGGGCACGTAGGCTTCGCGGTAACCGTGATCTCGGACGTGCAGGTCCAGCATGAATTGCGCCAGAGCGCGGTGCAGTTTCGCCAGCATTCCGCTCATCACCACGAACCGCGCGCCGGAAATGCGTCCGGCCGCTTCGAAATCCATGCCCAGAGGCTCGCCCAGCGCGACGTGATCCTTCGGCGTCGAAGGTAAATTCCCGCGGCATACCGCAGCGGCGCACTTCGACATTTGCCGATTCATCGAGGCCCTCGGGGACGCTGGCGTGCAAAATATTCGGCAGCCCCAATCTGCAGATCCGCGACCTGCGCCTGAATGAGCTTCGAGCCGCTTTTCGATTCCTTGTAACTGCCTCCCCCAAGGCTTCCCCCGCTGCCAGCAGCGGGCTCGCATCCTCGCCCTTCGACTTCGCGAATCCCACCGCCTTGGCATTGGCATTGCGCTCGGCTCTCAAGCCGATCCGCTTCAATCTGCACGCTCTTGCGCTGCTCTTCCAGGGCGGCGAACGCGCCCGACATCGAGCACAAAACCCCGCCGCGCCAACGCGGCCGCGACACCCGGCAAATCGCTGCGCAGCAGCTTCGGATCAAGCACAGATTCTTTTCCTTCGCGTCATGTAGCATTCGCTTTGTTCACGATTTGCCCGCATCCTGGGCCTTGGCATCGCGCGCGCGGCGCGCCGCCAGCGCTTCGCCGATTTTTATCTCCAGCCCGCGGGTGACCGGCACATAGTAGCGGCGATCCGGCATTTCATCCGGAAAATAACGCTCGCCCGCCGCATAGCCGCCCGGTTCATCGTGCGCGTAGCGATAGCCCTTGCCGTAGCCGATCTCCTTCATCAGGCGCGTGGGCGCATTGCGCAGATGCAGCGGCACTTCGAGCGAACCCAAGCTTCGTCGGCATCTTCGCTGGCCGCATTGAATGCCGTGTACACCGCATTGCTCTTGGCCGCGCACGCCATGAAGACGATGGCCTGAGCGATGGCCAGTTCGCCCTCGGGACTGCCCAAGCCGCTCGTACACCGCGCAGGCCTCCAGCGCCATCGTCAGCGCCCGCGGATCGGCATTGCCGATGTCTTCGCTCGCCATGCGCAGCGCGCGGCGCGCAACGTACAAAGGATCGCAGCCGCCGGCGAGCATGCGGCACAGCCAGTACAGCGCGGCATCCGGATCGCTGCCGCGAACCGATTTGTGCAGCGCCGAAATCTGGTCGTAGAAATTCTCGCCGCCCTTGTCGAAGCGCACATAGGTGCTGCCGATCACCGCGCGCATCGTATCGACATCCAGGCGCCGGCCCGAGTCGCCCGGCGTGCTCAAATCCGCCGCGGTTTCCAATAAATTGAGCATGCGGCGAGCATCCCCGTCGGCGGCGGCCAGCAGCAATTCGCGCGCGCCGGCATCGATCTGCAGATTGAGCGCGCCCAAGCCCCGTTCCTGTATCCGATAAGGCGCGATCCAGGAGCTTGCCCAAGATCCTCGGTGTTCAGCGACTTGAGCACATACACGCGCGCCCGCGACAGCAAGGCGTTGTTGACTTCAAACGACGGATTCTCCGTGGTCGCGCCGATGAAAATCAGCGTGCCGTCCTCGACGTAGGGCAGAAATGCGTCCTGCTGCGACTTGTTGAAGCGATGCACCTCGTCGAGAAACAGCACGGTGTCGCGCGGTGCCGCGCAGGCTGCGTGCCTGCTCCACCACGGCGCGGATATCCTTGATTCCCGCCTGCACCGCCGACAGCCCGACGAATTCGGCATTGCGCCCCGTTGCGCGACCAAGCGCGCCAGTGTGGTTTTCCCGGTGCCCGGGCGGCCCCCACAGAATCATGGAATGCGGATGGCCGGACTCCAGCGCGCGGCGCAACGGCGCGCCCACACCCAGCAAATGCGATTGCCCGACGATACTCATCGAGGGACTGCGGGCGCAGCCGATCAGCCAGCGGCCGATAAGTGCCGTCGCCGGCCGTCACTTGCCGCCGCGCCCGATCACATCGACCCCCGGCGGCGGCACGAACGTGAACAAATCCGCCGCAAATTTGGCGTTGCGCTTGGGGTTGGTAAAGGTCAACTGCGTGACCTGATTGAGTTTGTCGGCAAGAAACATGGACGCCAACTCGCCGTTGCGAAATCCGATGCGCACCAGCTGAAAATCCGTTTCCGGATGCTTGGGGATCAGTTGGTACCATTCCAGCCCGTCGCTCGGCGGCAGCGCCGTGACATCGAACTGACTGCTCAACGATCCGCCGCCGGACAACAGCACCGCCGGGCGTGTTCGCAAGACTGGCGTCCATGTTGCGCACATTGGCCTGCTGCAGATCCTTGTCGTAAAACCAGATCTGCTTGCCGTCCGCCAAAATCAGCTGCTCGGAAGGCTGCGAATAATCCCAGCGAAATTTCCCCGGCTTCTGCAGGTACAGTTTGCCGGCGGCGCTGCGCATGACTTTGCCGTGGCCATCATCGATGGTCTGCGTGAAGTCGGCCGACCAGGTGGCAAGACCGCTTAAGTACTTCTCGACCTCGCGTGGCCGGAGAGGCGATCGTCTGATGCACGCCTGCCAATGCCAGCAGCGAACGCAATCGGCGCCAGGCGAGACGTGTGTTGCAGCATCGGTCTCATTCCTCGGGCGGCGCCGCGCCGTAAATCTCGCGATTGCCGTTGGATTGCAACGGACCCGACCAGGCCCGCCGCCTCCATGGCTTCGACCAAGCGCGCGGCGCGGTTGTAGCCGATCTTGAGGCGCCGCTGCACGCCGGAAATCGATGCCTTGCGGGTCTCGGTGACGATGCGCACCGCCTCGTCGTACAAGGGATCCGCCTCGGCATCGGCGATGCCGCCCTCCGCCGTCCTCCTCATCGTCGGACGGAAATCCGGGGATGGGATTGCGCGGGCCCTCCAAGATTTCATCGATGTATACCGGCGGCGAGGCGGTTTTCAGATCCCGCGACCACGCGATGCACTTCTTGGTCCGAGACGAAGGCGCCGTGCACGCGGGTTGGAATCGAAGTGCCCGGCGGCAGATACAGCATGTCGCCGTGGCCCAGCAGCGACTCGGCGCCGCTTTGATCGAGAATCGTGCGCGAGTCCACTTTGGCCGACACCTGGAACGCGATGCGAGTGGGAATATTGGCCTTGATCAAACCGGTAATGACATCCACCGACGGACGCTGCGTCGCCAGAATCAAGTGGATGCCGGAGGCGCGGGCTTTCTGCGCGAGCCGCGCAATCAGCTCCTCGACCTTTTTGCCGACGATCATCATCAGGTCCGCCAGTTCATCGATGATCACCACGACGAACGGCAAAGAGGTCAGCTCCGGCACGTCCTCTTCGACCACGCCGGGCACGCCCTGCGCAATTTTCTGCATGCGAATGGGATCCTTGATCGGCTCGCCGGCATCGGCCGCGTCCTTGACCTTGCGATTGAAGCCGCCGATGTTGCGCACGCCCAAGCGCCGACATGAGCTGGTAGCGGCGCTCCATCTCCGCGACGCACCAGCGCAAGGCGTTGGCCGCCTGCTTCATGTCCGTCACCACCGGCGACAACAGATGCGGAATGCCCTCGTATACCGAGAGCTCCAGCATTTTCGGATCGATCATGATCATGCGCACGTGTTCGGGCGTGGCCTTGTAGATCAGGCTCAAGACCATGGCATTGATGGCGACCGATTTGCCCGAACCGGTGGTGCCGGCAATCAGCAAATGCGGCATGCGCGCAAGATCCGCGACCATCGGCACGCCGCCGATGTCCTTGCCCAAGCGCCAGCGCCAGCGGTGAGCCAACTTCGTCGTAGGGCTTGGACTTGATGATCTCGCCCAAGGTCACGATCTCGCGCTTCTCGTTGGGGATCTCCAAGCCGACCACCGACTTGCCGGGAATGACTTCGACCACGCGCACGCTGATGGCCGACAGCGCGCGCGCCAGATCCTTGGCAAGAGTGCTGATCTGGCTGACCTTCACGCCGGGCGCCGGGCGCAATTCGAACCGCGTGATCACGGGCCCGGGCTGCACCGCCACCACTTCCACTTCGATGCCAAAATCCCGCAGCTTGATTTCCACCAGCCGCGACATCGCCTCCAACGCTTCGTCGGAGTAGGACTGCTCGCGCGTGCCCGGCTTCGTCGAGCAGGGACAAGCGCCGGCAACTCGCTCGACTTCGGCGCATCGAACAGCGGCACCTGGCGCTCGCGCTCGACCCGATCGCTCTTCTGCGGCAGTGGCGCGGGCGGCTCGATTCGCGGCGGCGGCCGGGTCGCCACCTTCTTCTGCTCTTCGCGCACCACTTCCTGGCGCGCCTGCTTGCGCAGCTGACCGGAGGTGAGCTCGCGCCGTTGCTCGATGCGGCTTTCGCATCCACTCGATCGCCGCCAACACCGCAGCGCCGAGCCTGTCCATGACTGGAAACCACGACACGCCCGAGGAATAGCGCCACGCCCGCCAGCCACAGACCCAGCAGCAGCAGCGTGGCGCCGAGAAAGCTCAAGCCTGCAGCGCTGCCTTGCCCTGCCAGATCTCCCAGCACGCCGCCGGCGCTGTTCGGCAGCCCGGAGCCGCTCCAATGCAGGGTCGCGAGACCGCAGCTGGTGACCAAGGTCAGCACGAACCCGGGCGCCCGCAGCAGGGTATTGATGCGCGAGCGCGCGTCCGGCAGCGATTGATCCTTGTGCACCAGCCAGCCGGCGTACGCCAGCATCAGCGGAAACAAATACGCCGGGCGGCCGAACAGAAACAGGAAAAAATCCGGCGAGCCAGCGCCCACCGGACCGATCCAATTGCGCACCGCGCCGGGCTTCACCCGTGTCGGAAAAGCCAGGGTCGTGACGCGTGATAGGACAGCAGCGCCAGCAGTAAGATCAGCGCCAGCGCACCCAAGACCCAGAGCGTGCCCTCGCGCAACGAGCGCGCCACGGCCGCGAAAGCGTCGCACCTCGGCTTCGGCTTTCTTCGCCGTCGGAAGCTTCAGATAGATCTAGACCTTTAATGATGATTACTTCTTAACTAGTTGAATAATATGTGATAGTAACCCAGTCGAACTTGATGCAACAACACCGCAGGGCAAGGTTGATGAGTGGACTTGTTGGAACTGGCTGGAGCCCACAGATTTACTTACCATGGGTCAGCTAACCTTAAGCGCACCGCCGGCGGCCATTCGCTAGCGATGTTTCAAGACGAGAGGCAAATTATACATGAGCGTTGTCAGGCACAGTCCACTCCTCATCCTGGGGTCTGGTCCGGCAGGTTATTCCGCGGCCGTGTATGCGGCCCGGGCGAATCGCAATCCCGTCGCTCATCACCGGCTTGGAGCAGGGCGGCCAGCTCATGACCACCACCGATGTGGACAATTGGCCCGGCGATGTCGAGCATCTGCAGGGACCTGCGCTGATGGAGCGCATGCGGCCGGCATGCCGAGCGCTTCAATACCGACATCGTGTTCGACCATATCAATCGGGTCGATTTGCGCCAGCGCCCCTTTCGCCTGTTCGGCGATAACGGCGAGTACACCTGCGATGCCCTGATCATTGCCACCGGCGCGTCGGCGCAATACCTGGGCCTGCCGTCCGAGGAAACATTTCGCGGCAAGGGCGTGTCGGCCTGCGCCACCTGCGATGGCTTTTTCTATCGCGGCAAAGCGGTCGCCGTCGTCGGCGGCGGCAACACCGCCGTTGAGGAAGCTTTGTACCTCGGCAACATCGCTTCGCATGTCACCCTCGTGCATCGCCGCGACAAATTGCGCGCCGAGAAGATCTTGCAGGATCGCCTGTTCGCGCTTGGCATCGGCCGGCAAGGCCAGCATTGTTTGGAATCACGCCATTGATGAGATACTCGGCGATGACGCCGGGGTGACCGGCGTGCGCTTGCGCGGCCGCCGGCGGCAGCGCCACGCGATCATCAAGGTCGACGGCGTATTCATCGCCGTCGGACATGTGCCCAATACCCAGCTGTTCGACAAACAATTGGAAATGCGCGGCGGCTACATCGTGGTCAAGGGCGGCAGCGAGGGCGGCGCGACCGGCACCAGCGTTGCCGGAGTATTCGCCGCCGGCGATGTTGCCGATCATGTTTACCGCCAAGCCGTCACCTCGGCCGGCACCGGCTGCATGGCGGCGCTCGATGCCGACAAATATCTGGAACGAATCGAGGCCGAGACCCACGCCGAACCGCGCGCTGCCCACGCGTGACCCACCGGCCGGCGCGATTTCTCGACAGCATCGCGCAGATCGACGCGCTGAACTGGAACAGCCTGGCCGGCGCCGGCGCAGCCCGTTCCTGCGGCACGAATTTCTCCTGGCGCTGGAGGAATCCGGCTGCGCCGCGCCGCGCACCGGCTGGACCCCGCGGCATCTCATGATCGAGGCCGCGAATGGCAGCCCCGCTGGCAGCCATGCCCTTGTTTCGCAAAGCGCACTCGCGCGGCGAATTCGTTTTCGATTTCTCCTGGGCCGAACGCCTATGCGCAGCATGGCCTGCAGTACTACCCAAAGTTGCTGACGGCGGTGCCGTTCACTCCGGTGTGCGGGCCGCGCCTGCTGCTCGCGTCCCGACGCCGACGCCAAAGCCATGACCGCAGACGCTTGATACGCGCCGCCCTCGACTACGCGCGCAGCGAACAACTGTCGTCCTGGCACGTGCTGTTCCCCACTGAGGACACCGCCGCCGAGTCTCGATCATGCCGGGCTGATACTGCGCCGCGACTGCCAGTTTCATTGGTACAACCAGGGCTACGATTCCTTCGAGGCCTTTCTTGCGACTTTCACCGCGGAGAAGCGCAAAAAGGCGAAACGCGAGCGCCGGCGAGTCGCCGAAGCCGGCATCGAATTCGATACCCTGCATGGCGGCGACATGCTCGACTGCGCGTTGTGGAGCACCCTGTATGGCTTTTACGCCGATACCTTTCATCGTCACGGCCATGAACCGTATCTGAATCTTGAATTTCTTCAAGCGCATCGCCGCCGCGATGCCGGATCGAGCTGATGCTCAAAGTGGCGCGTGATGGGCAGGGAGCCCATCGCCGTGGCCATATTCTTTGTCGGCGAGCGACGCCCTGTACGGCCGCTACTGGGGCGCCGGCGGCAACTATCACAGCCTGCATTTCGAGACCTGCTACTACCAAGGAATCGAATATTGCATCGAGAAGCAAGCTGCAGCGCTTCGAGCCGGGAACACAAGGCGAGCACAAGGTGCCCGCGCGGATTCGTGCCGACCTTGACGAACTCCGCGCATTTCATCGCCGACCGCGCTTTGCGGCGGCCATTCGCGACTTTGCGCGGCGCGAGGCGCGCGGCGTCGATCATTACGCCGCGGCGGTCAATGAACACGTGCCCTACCACCGCGCGCCGGATGAGGAGTTGCAGCTCTGAGCAGACTGGTTTGGCTGGGCGAGCAGGCGGATCCGAACTGGTTTCCGCCCTTGGATCAGGCGCTGCGCGAACCGCCGGGTCTGCTCGCCGCCGGCGGGGACTTGAGTCCCGCGCGGCTGCTCGCGGCCTATGAACGCGGCGTGTTTCCCTGGTATTCGGCGCAACAGCCCATTCTTTGGTGGTCGCCGGATCCGCGCATGGTGCTGTTTCCCGAGGAATTTCAACTGCTCGCGCAGCTTGAGGAAGACCTTGCGCAATCGGCCCGTTCACGCACCCGCATCGACCATGCCTTCGGCGCGACGATCCGCGGCTGCGCAGCGCCGCGCCGCTCCGGTCCCGACACCTGGCTGAATGCGGAAATGATCGACTCCTACGATCAACTGCACGAGCTTGGGTTCGGCCACTCGCGTCGAGACCTACCGCGACGAGCGGCTGGTGGGCGGCTTGTACGGCATCCAGCTGGGCCAGGTATTCTTCGGCGAGTCGATGTTCAGCCTGGAACGCGACGCATCGAAGGTGGCGTTGGCGCGTCTGGTGGAGGAGTGTCGCGCACGCGACATCCAGGTCATCGACTGCCAGGTGGCCAGTGCGCACCTGGCGAGCTTGGGCGCCCGCGAAGTCTCGCGCAGCCAATTTGTCGCATTGCTGCGCCAGCACGCAAAGCGCGCGCCGCGCGGCTAGTTGGCTACCTCCAAGCGCAGTAAATTGCATTAACACAGTGCTTTATGCACAATGCGCGCGGTTTCACGCATACCACAAGGACGCATGTCAAAAGAAGAGGCCATTCAATTCGAGGGCGAGGTCGTCGAGACCCTGCCCAATACGACATTTCGCGTCAAACTCAAGACCGGCCATGTAGTTACCGCGCATATCTCAGGCAAGATGCGCAAAAACTACATTCGAATCCTCACCGGCGACCAGGTCACGGTCGAAATGACGCCCTACGACTTGACCAAGGGCCGCATCGTCTACCGCGGCCGCTAGCAACAACGCGCTGCAAACGACCGCGAACGGCCGCCGCCGTCGGCAGCCCTGCGTGTGCCTAGCTCTCGTGCGACAACAGCGCCGGCTGGTCGGCGCCGCGCGTGCTCGAGCTTGAGTTTCTCGCCGTCCTCGCTCAAGTGACACCTCGACATGGCCGCCATTCACCAGCTTGCCGAACAACAGCTCCTCGGCCAGCGGCCGCTTGATGAACTCCTGAATGATGCGCGCCATCGGCCGCGCGCCCATCTTCGGGTCGTAGCCGCGCTTGGCGATCCAGCGCCGCGCCGGCTCGTCCACGGAAATCGACACGCGCTTCTGCTCCAGCTGCGCCTCCGCCTCGACCAGGAGTTTGTCGACCACCCGCTCGATGGTGTCCTGATCCAGGCTGCCGAATTGAATGACGGCGTCCAATCGATTGCGAAATTCGGGTGAAAACAAGCCGCCGAATCGCTTCCATGGCGTCCGATCCGGTGTCCGACTGGGTAAATCCGATGCTCGGCCGGCTCATTTCGAAGGCTCCCGCATTGGTGGTCATCACGATGATGACATGGCGGAAATCGGCCTTGCGGCCATTGTTGTCGGTGAGCGTGCCGTGATCCATGACCTGCAGCAACAGATTGAAAACGTCGGGATGCGCCTTCTCGATTTCATCGAGCAGCAGCACGCAATGCGGATGCTTGGCGATCGCCTCGGTCAACAAGCCGCCCTGATCGAACCCAACATAGCCCGGCGGGGCGCCGATGAGGCGCGACACCGTGTGACGCTCCATGTATTCCGACATGTCGAAGCGCACGAACTCCACGCCCATGGCGATCGCCAGCTGGCGGGTCACCTCGGTCTTGCCGACGCCGGTCGGGCCGGAGAACAGGAAGGAACCGACGGGCTTGCGCTGATCGCCCAATCCCGAGCGCGACATCTTGATGGCCGCCGACAGCGCCTCGATCGCCTTGTCCTGGCCGAAAATCGTCAGTTTCAAATTGCGCTCCAAGTTCTTGCAGCACGTCGCGATCCGACATCGAAACGTTCTTCGGCGGAATGCGCGCAATGCGCGCGACGACATTTTCGATCTGCGTCACAGTAACTGACTGCGCGCGCTTCTCAACCGGCTGCAGCCGCAGATTGGCGCCCGCCTCATCCACCACGTCGATCGCCTTGTCCGGCATGTGCCGATCGTTGATATGCCGCGCCGCCAGTTCCGCAGCCGCACGCAGCGCGTCGTCCTCGTACTTGATGCCGTGATGCTCTTCGTAGCGGGATTTCAGTCCGCGCAAAATATCGACGGTGTCCTGCACGGACGGCTCGGTGATGTCGATTTTCTGAAAACGCCGCGCCAGCGCGTGATCCTTCTCGAATATCCCGCGGTACTCGTTGTAGGTGGTCGAGCCGATGCAGCGCAATTCACCGTTGTTCAGGGCCGGCTTGATCAAATTCGAGGCATCCATCACGCCGCCCGACGCCGCGCCGGCGCCGATGACCGTGTGGATTTCGTCGATGAACAGTATCGCGCCGGGCTGCTTCTTGACTTCCGCCAGCACCGCCTTCAGGCGCTTCTCGAAATCGCCGCGATACTTGGTGCCCGCCACCAGCGAGCCCATGTCGAGCGAATAGATGGTGGCATCCAACAGCACGTCCGGCACCTGATTCTCGACGATCATGCGAGCCAAGCCTTCCGCGATCGCCGTCTTACCGACGCCCGCCTCGCCCACGTACAGAGGATTGTTCTTGCGGCGGCGGCACAGTATCTCGATGGTGCGCTCGACCTCGAGCTTGCGGCCGATCAAAGGATCGATCTTGCCCTTGCGCGCCGAGTCGTTCAGGTTGGTGGCATATTTCTCCAAGCGCATTGCCGCTGCCGTCTGCCTTCGCGCTCGGCGTCCGGAGAGGCACCGCCATCGTCGCGTTCGCTGCGCTCCTCGCCGCCGGCCTTCGACAGGCCGTGGGCGATGAAATTGACCACGTCCAGGCGCGACACGTCCTGCATGCTGAGCAGGTAGGCGGCATGCGATTGTTTTTCGCTGAAGATCGCCACCAGCACATTGGCGACGGTGACCTCTTTCTTGCCGCTCGATTGCACATGGAACACGGCTCGCTGCAGCACCCGTTGGAACCCCAACGTGGGCTGCACGTCGCGGTCCTCGCCGGCGGCCAAACGCGGCGTGGTCTGGTCGATGAATTGTTTCAGTTCGGTCTTGAGTTTTGCGGTGTCCGCACCGCACGACTTCAAGATCTCCCTGACCTTGGGGGTATCCACGATCGCGAGCAGCAAGTGCTCCACGGTCATGAATTCATGCCGCGCCTCGCGCGCGCCGGCAAACGCATCGTTCAAACAAAATTCAAGTTCTTGACTTAGCACATTACGCCTCTTCTAGCGTTGCCATCAGCGGATGCTGATGTTGTCGCGCATACGCGATCACCTGAGCCACCTTGGTCTCCGCAATTTCATAAGTGAAGACGCCACAGACTCCTTTGCCCTTGGTATGCACCTCCAGCATAACCCGAGTTGCTTTGGTGCGGTCCATCGCGAAGAACCGCTGCAGGATGTCGACCACGAACTCCATAGGAGTGTAGTCGTCATTAATCAGAACTACTTGATAGAGAGGCGGTCTTTTGAGCTTGGGCGCCGCTTCCTCGACGATCAAGCCCGTTCCGTCCCGCCCGCGTTCGATGTCACTCATGAGTCATCAGTTTATAGGGCGCGTTTGGGCCGTTTACAAGACATGCCGAAATTAACCCTCTAAGTAAAGTTCCCTGTCGCCGAATCGCTGTCACTTTACTTTAACAAGCAAAAACAAATGCTTGAGCGTCCAAGCGCAGAGCCCGTATGATTGCCGCCACGGTTACCATGCTCGACACACGCACAAATGAATGGCTGTCCCGCCTGCAAGCCAATGGGCCCAGGTTGGTTTCGTTGCGTGCTGGCGGCGCTGATTGCTGCTGCAGCTTGCCGCAAATCGCCATCTTCGCTGTTCGTCAAGCCCGTCAAGTCCCCGCAGCCCGTCGCTGACCGCCTCGGCGCCGCGCGCCCAACATTCCGGACGCTGCGACATTCAAAACGTGGTCTCCGCCCATCTGTTCGGGGTTGCGGCCGTCGATGCCGGCGCTCAAGACCCGGCAAATGCGCCGCAAAGCTCGGCCAATCTGCTGCTGGCCGGAACCATCGCCACCCAAGACCCGAAGCGCGGCGTAGCCATCATCAGCGACGGCGGCGGCCCCTCGAAGGTCTATTCGGTCGGCGACAGGGTCGGCGGCGCATCCCTGCATTCGGTCTACCTGGATCACGTCATTCTGGATCGCGCCGGCGCGCTGGAGACCTTGCTGTTGCCGCGACAACTGCTGGCCTCCGGCATGCCGCGGACCGCGGCGGCGATGCGTCGCCCAGGCGGCGACCCGCGCACCGCGGCCGCGGTCGACAACATTCGCCATATGGTGCAGCAGGACCCCAGCATTCTCGATCAGGTGATGCGCACCGTGGCCTCCTACGACAACGCCGCGGGCAAACTGCGAGGCTTTCGTGCTTATCCGGGGCGAAATCGGCAGATATTCAGCAAACTGGGGCTTGAAAGCCGGTGACTTGGTCACGGCCATCAACGGCACGGCGCTGGACGACCCACAGCGCAGTCAGGATGTCTTCAATACCATTCAGACCTCCGATCACGTCACCGTGACCATCGAGACGCGGCGGCCAGAAGCAGGACATCACCTCTGAACATCGCGCAAGTTGCGGCACAGGCCACCAAGGAGTTGGAGAGCGACGCCACTGCGGCGCCTGCCGGCGCCCCTGCCCCGCCACCGCAGCGCGCCGCCGACCGAGCCCGCACCCGCTCCGCCACCACCGAATAACAACAATGAAAATTCAAACGAATAGCGCGAACGCCGGTCGAAGCCATTCAATATGCGAGTAGTTCCCATGATCGTCAAGATGACTCAGCCGCGTCCTCAAGCGCAGGCTCGCGGCGGTCCTGGCGCTCGTCGGGACTGCTGTTGACGGCGGCGCTGCCTGCAGCCCCGCAGTCCGAAGCCCAGGAAGGCGCGACCATCACGCCCAACTACAAGGACGCGGACTTAAGCCAGATCATCCAGGCCGTCAGCGAAGTCACCGGCAAGAACTTCATCATCGACCCACGCGTCAACGCCAAAGTCACCATGCTGTCGGCGACGCCCGATGTCACCGGCGGCATTCTACGAAGCGTTTTTGGCGGTATTGCAGGTGTATGGCTATGTGGCGGTGCCGGCCGGCAAGGTCATCAAAATCGTGCCGAACACCGATGCCGCGGCAATTGCCGGCCAATCGATCTGCCGAACAATGTGAGTTCGACATCGGATGAAATCGTGACGCAGATCGTCACCTTGAAGAATGTCAACGCGGCGCAGCTGGTACCGATGCTGCGGCCGCTGGTGCCGCCCTATGGGCATCTGGCGGCCTATCCCGGCCGGCAACATGCTGATCATCTCGGATCGCGCCAGCAATGTGAGCCGCATGGTGCGCATCATCCAGCGCATGGACGAGAGCGGCGATGAACCCATTGAGGTGATTCCGCTGCACAATGCCGGCGCCGCCGATGTGGTGCGAATCGTCAATTCGCTCAATTCCGGTGCCGGTGCCGAGGCGGGCGGCGCCCTCGCCAAAGTCGTCGCCGATGAGCGCACCAACAGCGTCTTGTTGACCGGCGAGCGCGTCGCAGCGCCTGCGGCTCAAGGCGTTGATCTTCAATATGGACACGCCCTCGGCGACCGGCGGCGACATTCAAGTGCGCTATCTGCGCTATGCCGACGCCGAAAAGATTGCCGAGAAGCTCAAGGGCCAGGCCACCGCCACCGCCAAGGCGCAGGGTGGACCGGCCGTCCAGGCTCGGTGCCGGCGGCCCCGGCGGCGGCAGCGCCAATGTCGATGCCAGCGTCACCATTTGGGCGGATGTCGCGACCAACGCGCTGATCATTACGGCGCCGCCCAAGATCATGAAGTCCCTGATGGCGGTCATC
The DNA here is from genome assembly GCA_963787695.1 of uncultured Gammaproteobacteria bacterium. Classification (GTDB taxonomy): domain Bacteria; phylum Pseudomonadota; class Gammaproteobacteria; order Steroidobacterales; family Steroidobacteraceae; genus Bog-1198. The sequence goes on along the minus strand of CAWBDX010000001.1, from coordinate 135,919 downwards.
GACAAGCTCGACATCCGCCGTGCGCAGGTCCAGGTTGAAGCCATCATCGTCGAAGTCGACGTCAACAAGAGCTCCAATCTCGGCGTGCAGTGGCTGCTGTTCGGACAGGGCAAGCAGCACGGTCCCAGCAGGCGTCATCAACCTGCCCGGCGCCGGCACCAGCATCGTCGATCTGGCGGCAGCCGCGTTGAGCGGCGGCACGGTCGGGCACCACCACTACGACCCGGCGTATCGACCGGAATCGTGACGCCGGCCATCAGCAGCTCGACCGTCGGTACCGGCGCCACGTTCGGCGTCGGCCGCATCGCGAACACCGGCGTGAGTTTTGCCGCGCTGATCCAGGCGCTGCGCAGCGACGGCAGCAGCAACATCATCTCCACGCCCTCGCTGATCACCATGAACAACGAAGAGGCCGAAGTGAAGGTCACGCAGGAGATCCCGCTGATCACCGGCTCCTTCGCCAATACCACCGCCAGCGTCTCCGGCACCACCAGCCCGTTCCAGACCATTCAGCGCGAGGAAGTGGGCACGATATTGAAGGTCACGCCGCATATCAACGAAGGCAATTCGGTGCAGCTGAAGATCGAGCAGGAAGATTCCTCGCCCGGCGCGAAACTGACCGATTCGGCCGATATCTCCACCAACAAGCGCTCGATCAAGACCACGGTGCTGATCGAGGACGGCGGCATCATCGTGCTCGGCGGACTGATGTCGGATACGGTGACCGAGAGCGAGGATCGGGTGCCGGGACTCGGCGCCATTCCGATCATCGGCAATCTATTCAAGTCGCGCAGCGGTTCGCGGCAGAAGAAGAACCTGATGGTGTTCATCCGTCCGAAGATTCATGCGCGACGCGGATGCCACCGAAAGCACCAGCGAAGCGGCCTACAACGAAGTGCGACAAAGCCAGCGCACCCTGAACGGCGGCCACATCACCTTGTTGCCGGGACAGAAACAGCCCGCCGTGCCCGCGATTCCATCCGGGTATCGCACTGCCGGCGCCGCCGCCGCCGTCGGAAACCCAGGGAGCCACGCTCCGGACGCCACACCTTACCCGGCGGCAGTCACAGACGCCGCCGGTTGCACGCCACCGCAGCCACGCCGCCGCCGACACCGCCGCACCATGAACGCCGAACTGCAAGAAGCCGAACAGCAACGCAAACTGTCGTTTCCGTTCGCGAAGCGCCATGGCATTTTGGTGCGCGGCATCGCCGATGGCGTGGCCGACACGGTTTGCCGCCCCGGCGTGACGCCGCAAAGCCTGGCGGAAGTGCGCCGCTTCGTCGGCGTTCCCTTGAAACTCGAGCGCGTGTCGGTCGAGACCTTCGATTCCATGCTGCGCATCGCCTACGAAGCGGGCTCCGGCGCCGCGATGCAAATGTTCGAGGGCTTGGACGACAACACGGACCTGGCGCATCTGGCGGAGGACATACCCGAGTCCTCCGACCTGCTCGAAAGCGACGACGAAGCGCCCATCATCCGCCTGATCAACGCGCTGCTGACCCAGGCCGTCAAAGAAAACGCCTCGGACATTCACATCGAGCCCTACGAGAACCGGCTGGTGATTCGATTTCGCGTGGACGGCGTGCTGCGCGAAGTGCTGCAAACCAAGCGCGCCGTGGCGCCGCTGGTGGTTTCGCGCATCAAGGTCATGTCGAAACTCGACATCGCGGAACGCCGCCTGCCGCAAGACGGCAGAATTTCGCTGCGCATTGCCGGGCGCGCGGTGGACGTGCGCGTCTCCACCCTGCCCTCCGGTCACGGCGAACGCGTGGTGCTGCGACTGCTCGACAAACAGGCCGGCCGAATCGAACTCACCTCGCTGGGAATGGATCCGCGCACGCAGGACATCGATGGATGAAATCATCCACAAGCCGCACGGCATCATCTTGGTGACCGGTCCCACCGGTTCCGGCAAGACCACGACGCTGTACGCCGCCCTCGAACGGATCAACGACAACACCCGCAATGTCATGACGGTCGAAGATCCCATCGAGTACTACATCGACGGCATCGGCCAGACGCAGGTGAACACCAAGGTGGAAATGACCTTCGCGCGCGGCCTGCGCGCGATTTTGCGCCAGGACCCCGACGTGGTCATGGTCGGCGAAATCCGCGACCTGGAAACGGCGCAGATCGCGGTACAGGCGAGCTTGACCGGACACTTGGTGCTCTCGACCCTGCATACCAACACCGCGGTGGGCGCGGTCACGCGCCTGCGCGACATGGGCATCGAACCGTTCCTGCTGTCCTCGAGCCTTATCGGCGTTCTGGCGCAGCGCCTGGTGCGCGTGCTCAATCCATCGAACCGGGAAAAATTCCTGGCCGGCGAATACGAGCGCCGCCTCCTGAATCTCGACCCCAAGGGTCCGCCCGTGGAGCTGTACCGGCCGAGCAGCGACCCCGGCAACGGCGGCTACCGCGGCCGCACCGGCATCTATGAGCTCATCGCGGTCGACGATCACATGCGCACCATGATTCACGATGGATCGTCGGAACAGGAGCTGGAGCGCTACGCGCGCTCGTCGAGTCCCGGCATCCGCGATGATGGCCGCAAGAAGGTGATGTTGGGCGAAACGACCTTGGAAGAAGTGCTGCGCGTCACCCGTGAAGACTAGGAACTGCTCCTAATGGGCGCGTTCGAATACACGGCACTTGATGCCGAGGGCCGCGAACGCAAGGGCCTCATCGAGGGTGACACTCCCAAGCATGTCCGGCAGCTGCTGCGTGACAAGCAGCTGCTGCCGATGGACATCCAGGAAACCGCGGCCCAAGAATTGAAACAAAGCCGGCGGCGGCGATTTTTGCGCCGCGGCCTGTCCACGCTTGGACTTGGCAATGCTGACGCGGCAATTGGCGACCCTGCTGCGATCCGGTCTGCCGCTGGAGGAGACGCTGCAGGCGGTGGCCGAACAAACGGAAAAGCCGCGCGTGCAGCGCATTATTCTCGGTGTGCGCAGCAAAGTCGTCGAAGGTCACCCGCTGGCCGACGGGTTGCGGGATTTTCCCCAGGCTTTTCCGGAAATCTATCGCGCCACGGTTTCCGCCGGCGAACAGTCCGGCAAGCTGGATCAGGTTCTGGAGCGGCTGTCGGATTACACCGAATCGCGCCAGGTCATGGGGCAGCAAGTCAGCAACGCGCTGGTATATCCCATTGTCTTGCTGGTGCTGTCCTTCGGCATCGTGTCCTTCTTGCTGGCTTATGTGGTGCCGCAAGTGGTCGCGGTATTCGAGTCCAGCCACCAGGAATTGCCCGTGGCGACCCGCATTCTGATCGGCATGAGCGATCTGATCCGCCACTATTGGGTCTATGCGCTGATTGCCATTGCTGCCGTCGTTTGGGGGTTTCTGACGCTGGCTCAAGGATCCGGAAGCGCGCCTGCGCTTCGATCGCTTGCTATTGCGGGTGCCGGTGGCAGGCAAGCTCATTCGCGGGCTCAACACCGGGCGTTTTTCGCGCACATTCAGCATTCTGACCGCCAGCGCGGTACCGGTGCTCGAAGCGCTGCGGATTTCCGCCGAGGTGGTTACCAACCTGCCGATGAGCCGCGCCGTGGAAGAGGCAGCGTCTGCGGGTTCGCGAAGGCGCGCCGATCGGCAAATCTCTCGCGGCGCGCAAGCTGTTTCCGCCGATGATGATTCACTTGATCAGCAGCGGCGAAAGCAGCGGCGAGCTGGAAAAGATGCTCGAGCGGGCAGCCACCAACCAGGAGCGTGAAATGGACGGCTTGCTGTCCAACATGACCAATCTTTTGGGCCCCTTCATGGTGGTTTTCATGGGGGCGATCGTCATGTTCATCGTAATTGCGCTCTTGCTGCCGATTTTTCAGCTCAACGACCTGGTCAAATAGTCAACTGTGCATCAGGGTATTGCACGGGAGCCGCATTTCCGTTTATAACGCGCGTGCTTCACCAATGAACCCACACCGGCCTTCGGAGCATGAGCGAAAAGCCTGAATCGGACGAGTTCGAGGAAGAGGACGCCGAAGACACTGCGCCCGGAAGCGAGGATGTCGACGTCGATCACATCATGCGCGACGTCGATTCCCAGCGGCGGCGCGCGCCGAAGGGAGCCGAGCCTGCCTGGCGCCGCCTGGAACGCGTCATGGAGGAACGGCGCACCGCCGAACTGATGAGCGATTTCGACGACTACGAGATCGGGGGCGGCGACGGCGCTGCCGCGGATCCGAGCGCGATGGACGAAGCCCCGGAGTCCGGCGAAAGAAGCTCGCGCAAGAAGAAGAAAACCCGCTGACCGAAAGGATCAGATTTGGTTGCGCTTGGCGAACTGACCGATGTAGTCGGCCGCGCGGAACGCGAGCGCCTGAATGGTCATCGTCGGCTGACCCCTGCCGGACGTGACGAAACTCGAGCCATCGCACAAGAATAGGTTCGCCACATCGTGCGTGCGATGGTACTTGTCGACCACCGAGGTTGCCGGATCATTGCCCATCCGCGCCGTTCCCAATAAATGCACGCCGAAGACATTTTCGGAAATCTCATTGCGCCAGATCTTCTGCGCCCCGGCCGCCTGGAGGATTTCATACGACCGGTCTTGCAGGAACTTGGCCATGGCCAGATCGTCGGGATGGTCTTTGTAAGTGACGCGGATGGCGGGAATACCCCAGGCATCCTTCAACGTCGGGTCGATGCTGACGCTATTCGACTCCAGCGGCAGCGAGGTTGTGTGGCCGGTTGAGGCCATGGCGCGCGGAAATGCTTCCAGACGCGCCTTGAATTCCGCTCCCCAGCGCGGCAGGTCGCCCCCGGAATCCAGCGCCCACAACGCCGGCTGCGGATTAATGCGCGCATCGATGCCGCCGCCGCCGTAGAACCCGCGTTTCGGGTCGGAATCGTAAAAATCGTGCAGGATGCGCGTGACCTGCACGCTCTTGAATTCGTTCAAATTGTGCTCGAAGACGCCCTGCACCCCGGAGCCTTGGTTGAACATCAAATGCTTGCCGACCATGCCGCTCGAATTGGCCAGCCCTTGCGGGAAGCGATTGCTGGTGGAATTGAGCAGCAATCGCGTAGTCTCGGCGCCATTCGCCGACAGCACCACGGCTCGCGCCGGTTGAAAGTGCGAGCCTTTCTTGCTGTCGAAGTAGTGCACGCCGGTGGTGCGCCCCTGCGCATTGGTATCCACGTGATACACGAAACTATTGGCGCGAATTTCACACCGCCCGGTGGCCTCTGCTTCCGGGATCATGGTGTACAGCGTCGAGGACTTGGCGCGCGCCTCGCAGCCGTAGCCCATGCAGAAGCCGCAATGTATGCACTGCGAGCGGCCGCGATACGGCTGCGACGCGATTGCCATCGGCGCGGGAAACGGATGCAGTCCCAGCTTGCGGGCGCCGCGCTCCAGCAGTACGCCGGAGGATTTGACCGGCAACGGCGGCATCGGATAGGGCTTGCTGCGCGGCGGATCGAACGGGCTCGCGTCGGCGAGGCCCGACACACCTACTTCCCAGTCCACCTTGGTGTAATAGGGCTCCAGTTCTTGATAGCTGATCGGCCAATCGGCGAATGCGGTCCCCGGGATGCTGCCGATCACGCTGCGCTCGTTGAAGTCGATTTCGTGAAAGCGCCAAAAATTGGCGGTGTAATGAGTGCTGCTGCCGCCGACCAATCGCGCATAGGACGCCGGCAGAAATCCGCCCGAGGGCTGCTTCGCGGTTTCGGTCGGCAGCTTGCGGAATGTCTGCGGCGCGTAGTGGGGGCTGTTGGTTATGCCGTTGAGAAAAAAGTACTTCAGTTCATCGTGTTCGAAATCGGCGGCCGACAGGCGCGGCCCCTGTTCAAACACCAAGACCGTGAATCCGCCCTGCGATAACTCGCGCGCCACCACGCCGCCGGCGGCACCGGAGCCCACCACCACGAAATCGACCATTTCGTCCGGCTTGAACTTGCGCGCCCTCAAGCGTGCTTCTCCGCGGGGTACGGAACGAAACCTTGGTACTCGGCATCGTAGTAACCAAACGGGGGTGCGAAGGCGTGTTGATCGGCAAAGCCCATCATCTTCCAACCGGATCCTTGAAAATTGCCGCCGTACTTCGGTGAGCTGAACATTCCGAGGACCGTCAACGTCCGCGTGATTTCGAAGAATGGCGTGCGATCCACCGTCTTTAGGAATGCGATCTGCTGATCGCCGCCGGCGGCCGCAAACGACGCGGCCCCCGGGTTGGCGGCGCGAAACTTGCCCTGAAAATCGGCGAGCACGAGCCGATAGCCAGGCGCCATCGAGGCGAAGTACGTCGACAGCGATCGATCGATGAAGAACACCGCATGGGCCTCGCGCGCACCGCTCGTCGCCCCGCTTGGCACAATCTGCGCGCCGACGGCCTCCACGTCGGCGCCTTCGGCGGCGCTGAAGAACTGGAAATGCGCAGGAGCCGCATCGGACACCTGGTCGGCGTGATGCGCCGCCGCCGCGATGCCCGGCCAATGCGCCGCGACCCACATACTGCTAAAAAGGCCGCTGCTCGACAGCAGAAACGAACGCCGTGAGATGTCGTCCTGAGTGTCATCGGATGCGTTCATGATTCCCCTATGCGTTGCTGAATTTCCGCGCTCTCGCTGTAATCCTGCGCTCGACGCAAATGCTCAGTCAAGCGCGCGGCTTCGAGTGCGATGCTATGCACACGTCTTAAATCTCGCCGCGCTTGGCAAACTGACCGATGTGATCGGCGGCGCGGAAAGCGAGCGCCTGTATCGTCATGGTCGGCTGGCCTCTGCCCGAGGTAACGAAGCTGGATCCGTCGCAGAGGAAAAGATTCCGCACATCGTGCGTGCGATGATACTTGTCGACGACGGAACTCTTAGGATCGTTGCCCATCCGGCAGGTGCCGAGCAAGTGCACGCCGCCGCGCGCCGGGCGCGGCGCAGCGCGCCAGGTTTTCTGCGCGCCCGCAGCCTGCATGATCTCGAGCGCGCGGTCCTGCAGGAATTGCGCGATGGCAAGATCGTCGGGATGATCCTTGTAGGTCACACGAATTGCCGGGATGCCCCAGGCGTCCTTGAGCTTGGGATCGATGCTCACGCTATTGGTCTCCTGCGCGAGGGAGGTGCAATGCCCCGCCGTCACCATGCTGCGCGAGAAAGCCTCCAGGCGCGCCTTGTATTCCGCGCCCCACTGCGGCAAGTCTCCGCCGCTCGCCAGAGCCCATCCGAGGGGTTGCGAGCCCATGCGCGCATCGATGCCGCCGCCACCGTAAAACCCGCGCTTCGGTTCGGAGTCGTAAAAATCGTGAAGGATCCGAGTCACCTGCACGCTCTTATATTCGTTGAGCTCATGCTCGAACTGCGCATGCACGCCGGAGCCTTGATTGAACATCAAGTACTTGCCCACCATGCCGCTTGAATTGGCGAGCCCCTGCGGAAAGCGGTCGCTCGCCGAATTCAGCAGCAGGCGCGCCGTCTCGGCGCCATTGGCCGACAACACCACCGCTCTCGCCTGCTGGAAATGTTCGCGTTTGTTCTGATCGAAATAATGCACACCCGCGGCGCGGCCATTTTTATCGAGCGCCACGTTGAACACGAAGCTCAGCGGCCGAATCTCACACTTGCCGGTGGCTTCGGCCTCGGGGATCGAGGTGTACAGCGTCGAGGACTTTGCCATCACCTCACAGCCGAAGCCGATGCAAAAGCCGCAGTGCGCGCATGCCGGCCGGCCGCGATACGGTTGCGACACGATCGCCATGGGCGCGGGAAAGGCATGCAGTCCGAGTTTGCGGGCGCCGCGCTCGAGCAGCACGCCGGAAGACTTCACCGGCAGCGGCGGCATGGGATAGGGCTTGGTGCGCGGCGGATCGAAGGGGCTGGCGTACGCGAGTCCGGATACGCCGACTTCCCACTCCACTTTGGTGTAGTAGGGCTCGAGCTCCTGATAGCTGATCGGCCAGTCGGCAAAGCCGGTTCCGGCGATGCCGCCGAGCAAGCTGCGCTCGTGGAAATCGTTTTCGTGAAAGCGCCAGAAATTGGCGGTGTAGTGCGCACTGCTGCCGCCGACGATGCGCGCATAGACCACCGAATTACCCATCCGCGGCTGCTCCGCGGTCTTGCCGGGATCGTCCCTGAAGGTCTGCGGGCTCACCGCAGGGTCGTTGGTGATGCCGCTCAAATGGGCGTACTTGAGCTCATCATGTTCGAAATCGCCCGGTCCTAAGCGCGGTCCCTGCTCGAGAACCACCACGGTGAAGCCAGCCTGCGAGAGCTCGCGCGCCATCACGCCGCCGGCGGCGCCCGAACCCACAACGACGAAGTCGACGATCTCGCCGGTTTTGAACTTGCGGGCCGTCACGGGCGGGGTTCGTTGTATGGCAAAGCGCGTCCTTTAGGGGAAGAGTGATCCTACCCGGGCCAATTCACGAGTCAAGACGAATGTGCGATGCACAGCCTCGGAGCCTGCGGCAAATTACGCTGCACCAATCGGGAGCTATTTTTTCCATACGCGCAGCGGGCGCTGCAATACCGCGGTGTCGATAAGAGTTATCGGCGCCAGAGTCAATGAAAATCCCGCGATACCACCAGCAGGTCTCCCAGCATCTCCGACAGATTCGTCAGCCGCTGCGCGATGACATGTTGCACATCGCCCTCACGCTGCAATTTGCCGCTCACCTCAAGCAGGCGCGACTCGAGCAGCGCCGCGCGCTGCTCAACAGCGATGCGGTTCCACACGATCAAATTCACATATCCGGTCTCATCTTCCATGGTGACGAAGGTCACTCCTCCGGCACTGCCCGGCCGCTGGCGGGTGATGACCAGACCCGCGGTCTTGACCAATTTTCCGTTGGGCTGCTCCCATAGTTCTTGAGTGGGTAGCACGCCGCGACGTTGTAACTTGTCACGCAGCAGTGCCAGCGGATGGCGGCGCAGCGTCAATCCCAAGCTGCCGTAGTCGGCGATGATGTCCTGGCCTTCCCGCGGGGCGCGCAGCAGCGGGATGCCTTCGTCGATCGCCGTTGCAGCGGGCAGTAAGGGTAAGGCTCGCTCCACCCCGGTTACCTGCCACACTGCGCGATGCCGATGCCCTGCCAGCCTCGCCAATGCGTCCGCGGCGGCCAGCGCTTCAAGATCGCGCCGATCGAGGGCGGCGCGCTCCGCCAGATCCGCAATGCCGTCAAAGGCCCGGAGTTGCCGTGCAGCCAGCAGCCGCGACGCACCTTCTTGCGATAAATGCTTCACCAGGCGCAAACCCAAACGCAGTGCCGGGCACCCATCGTCGCGCCGCTCGAGGGTGCAATCCCAATCGCTCAGCGTCACATCGGCGGCGCGCACCTCCACGCCATGAGCGCGCACATCGCGCACCAATTGCGCCGGCGCATAGAAGCCCATTGGCTGGCTATTGACCAGGGCTGCGCAAAACGCCGCCGGTTCGTAAGCTTTGAGCCACGCCGAGGTATAGACGAGGAGCGCGAAGCTTGCGGCGTGCGAGTTGTGGACAACGAAATTATTGGCCAAAAAACTATGATCGCCTTCGATCTGCAAATCGTAAGTTTCTCGATTCCCCACTGACTCGATTACCACGATCTTGTCCCAATAGACATCGGAGCGTGACAGACGCGAGAGTTCAGGTGAGCTCAAGGCGGTAGCAAGACCTTCGATTACATAGCGGCGAAAGCCGATTTTGCTGTGGCCGCGACCTTGGATTTCACGCATCGATAGGCCGGTCATTCTGCCGATTTCATTCCAAGTCAACTTCTGCTCAATGCGCGTACCACGAATAATTGCACGAACTTCAGCCGGAATGATATCGCGCGACATGCGTCCATTTCGGCGTGCCGCCAACACCCCGGACTGCCGCCGCTTCTTCGGATCCAAGAAACGCCGGCCAATGTAATGCCAGAACTGCCGCAGCGACTCACCCGTTACGGTGACCACTTGATGCTCTAACTTCCGCCCTCTATACAAACGCGATCGGTGGTAGATGCGGGCAACAATCCCTAGTCGCAGAAGTAAATGCTGCACTTGCGATGCCAATGAACGTGAGGCGGTGTCATACGATGCATGACCTTTCATCGAAAAGCCGCCATCACCCTCCCAAAGGCGGGCAAGCAGTAACGCGACATTACTGTTGCACAGTTCGAAAACTTCCGGCGGTAGTTGTTTCGCTCGGGCGCCACAACCCCAAACACCCAATGCGCGTAGCCAAGTGACAGCGCCAACCTGGCGTTTGTGGTCGATTCGACGAACACGTACGGAGAAACAGGCTTTGTGACGCTCCACTACGGCTCTGGTGTTTGGGAAGCGCTCGACCGCCTTAACAAAATCATCGCGGTGCCACGATTCAGTCGTGTAGAAATAAAATGTATTGGGATGACAGAGATTGCCTTCGGCAATCAGATCGGCGAGAACGAGAATCTTGTGACGCGGCCATCGCTGGCGTCCCCGCACCGGCACGGAGCGTGCCGTCGCTACATGATCACCCACCTTTAGCTTTCCCAGCTGGCAGCCATCCGGCCATGGTCATGAATGGGTGTTCAGCCGTCGCGACAATCTCATGGCCCAGAGCCGTGCGTAAACGCAATACGGGCTTCACGCCGCTGCGCATTACCCGCAACACCTTGCGCTTTCTCAAACGCAGTTCACTCATCGCAGGCAAGCGTGTTATCAAGGTGCGCCTGCCCGCCGATGACTTCATCGATGGTCAACCATTTTCCAGTATCGGCATCCACCACACGCGTCTCGCCAACGACACATTCCGGAAATCCATATTCGCCGAACCCCAGTATCTGATTGAATATCTGCTGCGCGAAACTCTCGGGATAGCCGCGCTCGCGCATGCCGTCGATCAATTGGCGCTGGAACGGCTCCAAGCCGCCCTTGCGCTTCCAGGCGGCCATCGCGCGGCGCAGCCGGTCGGCCTCGCCCGGAGAGAATCCGGCCGCGACGATCGCCAGCTGCATGACCTGCTCCTGAAAAATCGGCACGCCCAAGCGTGCGCTTGAGCACCGCCTCGACCTCCTTGCTCGGATAGCTCACCGCCTCCTCGCCGCTGCGGCGGCGCAGATACGGATGCACCATCTCGCCTTGGATGGGCCCGGGACGCACGATGGCCACTTCGATCACCAGATCGTAGAAATTTCGCGGCCGCAAGCGCGGCAGCATGGACATTTGCGCCCGCGATTCGATTTGGAACACGCCGGTGGTGTCGGCGCGGCAAATCATGTCGTACACGGCGCTATCCTCGCTCGGCACGCTCGCCAGATCGAGTTCGCCCGGCGCTGCCGCGGATGAGCCGCCGAATTCATTGACCAGATGAAATGCGCGCCGTATCGCGCTCAGCATCCCCAAGGCCGAGCACATCCACTTTCAAGAGCCCCAGCGCATCGAGATCGTCCTTGTCCCACTCGATCACCGTGCGATCGGGCATCGCCGCATTCTCGATGGGCACGAGTTCATCCAAGCGGCCGCGCGCAATGACGAAGCCGCCCACGTGCTGCGACAGGTGGCGCGGGAAACCCAGAATTTCCGCCGCCAGCGCAATGAGGCGCGCAATCACCGGATCCTCAGGATCGAAGCCCGAGGCACGGATGCGCTCCGGATCGATGCGCTGACCGTCCCACCATTGCATGCCGCGCGCGAGCCGGTCGACTTGCGCGAGATCGAGTCCCAACGCTTTGCCCACGTCGCGCAGAGCGCTGCGCGGACGGTAACAGATGACGGTGGCCGCCAGCGCCGCGCGTTCGCGGCCATATTTTCCGTAAATGTACTGAATGACTTCTTCGCGCCGCTCGTGCTCGAAATCCACGTCGATATCGGGCGGCTCGTTGCGCTCTTTGGAAATGAAGCGCTCGAACAGCATGGCCATGCGCGAAGGGTCCACCTCCGTGATCCGCAGGCAATAGCAGACGGTCGAGTTGGCCGCGGAGCCCCGGCCCTGGCAGAGTATGTTTTGCGAACGCGCGTATTCGACGATATCGTGCACGGTCAGAAAAAACGGCTCGAATTTGAGCTCCGCGATCAAGCGCAGTTCATGCTCGATGTTCTCGCGCACGGCGGCAGGCGCACCCTGCCGGCCATCGATAGGCGCAGCCGCGCATGGTCAGCGCGCGCAAATGACTCGCGGGAGTTTCTCCCGGCGGCACGATTTCCTCGGGATACTCGTAGCGCAGCTCATCGAGTTTGAAAGTGCAGCGCTCTGCGATTGCCAGTGTTTGCGCCAGCAGCGCTGCCGGGTACAGCTCGCGCAAGCGCTGCAAGGGACGCAAGCAGCGCTCGCCGTTCGGATACAAGGCGTAGCCGGCGGCTTGCAGCGGCACTCCCAAGCGAATCGCCGTCAGCACATCCTGCAAGGCGCGGCGGCTGCGGCGATGCATGTGCACATCGCCCGCGGCCACGCAGCGGCAACTGAGCGTTTTGCCCAGTGCTTCGAGCAGTTCCAAGCGCCGCGCATCGTAGCCGCAGGTTATGAGTTCCACGCCGATCCATAAGCGTCCTGCGAATCGCTCGCGCAGCCAGCGGCCGTCCTGCCTCCTGGCGCTGCAGCGCCGCTTTGTCGGCAGCGCGGCAGCCAGATGATCAAGCATCCGGGAAGCGCATTCTCAAGATCGGTGCGCGTCAGCGCGTAACAGCCTTTGCGGGTGGCGCGGCGGGCTTTGCTGATCAAACGGCTCATGGCGCCATAGCTCGCCCGATCGGTGGCCAGCACCACGAGTTTGAGTTCGTCGACGCAGTTGAGCTCGGTGCCGATGATCAGCGGCAGTCCATGCTCTTTCGCGGCGATGTGGGCGCGCACCACGCCCGCCAGCGAGCATTCATCGGTCAGCGCCAGTCCCGCGTAATTTAATGCCTTGGCCTGCGCGACCAATTCTTCGGGCTGCGAAGCGCCGCGCAAAAAGGAGAAATTACTCAAGGCATGCAGTTCGACGTACACGCTGAGCTCTCTAAGCGAATACGCCGTGCAAATACCAGCGCTTGGACTGGCGCTCCTGAAAAACCCATAGCCTGGCGCCATCGGGACTGACGGCGCGACGTAGTAATCGCGCGCCACGCCTTTGCCGTCCCACCAACCGCTCTCGATGCGTTCAGGGCCCTGCAGTATTTCCGGCTTCGGCAACGGCAGCGGTTCGTCCAATAACCACACCGGACGCGGCATCTTCTGATCGATCATCTCCCTCGTCAATCTTGGCTGCGGCGGTCAAGCGCAATTCATGGACTCGCCGCCATGCCGCTTCCGGCCTATGTTCCGGGATAGACAAACGCCATACACCGCCGTCCTCGCCCAAGCGCGCGCGCAAACGTTCCACCAATTGCGGCGCGCTGTCGCGGCCGCCCGCACCCGTGAATCCGGCAAAGACATCGAGCGAAGCTTGCCGAGAGCCCCCGCAAGGAACCGGAGATGAGTTCCATGCCTCGGACCGGCGCCTGCAGGTCGAGCCGCGTCAGCTTTTGGCAGAGCACATCGCCAAGCGCCGCCGTTCGCTCGTGATGCTGGCCAGACCCAATTGCACGCACGTCGCCGGCCCTTCCCGATGCTTGCAGTTTCAGCCGCAATGCCTGAACGCCGGCCTGACGCTCGCGCAAGAACCGCGCACAGCGCTCGATCAAGGGTTCGAGCGCCTTTTCCAGATAAGCGACATGCTCGATCTCCGTCTCGAAATCACATCGCTCCCGAAAACGTTCACGCAGCACGAATGCCCTGCGCGGCGCGGATTGCCGCGCCAGCGCAATATCCAGATCCTGCACCAGGGCAGGACTCAGCCGGCGCGCAAGACCTGCGCGCGGCAAGCGCAGCAGTTCGCCCAAGCGCGTGACACCCATGGCGCGCAAAGTCTGCAACCGCTCGGTATCCCAAGCCGTGCAGGCAATGGGCACCTTCGCCAGATGACTCGGCAGCAGCTCGAGGATCTTCGATATGTACGGCGCGGACCAGCCGGCGCGCGCCAGCCACAGCGCCGCCAGAGTCGAGGGCGCCGTGGCGCTGAGAGCCTGCAGCTGCAAGCCGGCGCCAACAAGCATCGATGCCGGCATGCAATTGTTCGAGCGAACCGAATAACTTCACGCTGCCCTTGATCTCCAGCAATAAAGCGTTGGGCGGCTCGATGCTGACGAAAGAAGTGAAAGTTTGCGCGTGCAGGCAGAGCCTTTGCAGCAGCGGCACGGTTCCGCTTCGGCCATTGCCGGGAATACCGCGGCATACCACAGCTGCTTTGGGCGCGGCCGATTAAGCCGGCTGCGGCTGCCGCTGCACCGGCGCCAGTGCGGTGCGGCACGGGCGCCGGTTGACTGGAACAGGTGGGGGTACGGGCGATGCATGCGGCACTCCGTTGGGCGGACTCCGTAGCTGCGGCAAATAAGTCTGCCGTCCGTGACTTCGCTGTAGCGCAATTTCACGGGCCACCGAGATCCACCGGGCCGGGCCGGCCGCCCTGCACTTTGAGCAGATCGACATGCGCGCACGGCGAGCCTTTGCTCACAACCAATGCGCAGAGTGGCGGGTGAAGATTCGAAACGATGCCTCTCGGGACGAAACAGCACACCGAGCGCACCGCCCGCCTCGGCGGCGAGCTTCAAACGCCGCAGCCAGCGATCATCGGTGCCTTTCAACCACAGCAACACCGCCGCGCAGACACCGGAACTCAAAGCCTGCTCAGCAGCCCACAAAGCCTCGGTGGCGGTGGTCAGGCCGAACCACCAACAAACGCCCTAGTTCGATTCCCTGCTGCGCCAAGGCAGGCGCATAGGGTTCATGAGGTGGTGCAATCCAGACAAGCCATGAAGCGCACTCAACGCTGTCCTGGGTAGCGCTGCGTTGACATTCGACCAGCGCCGGCAAAAAAAGCTGCACTTCGCCGAGGCCGGTATCGTCCAGCAGCACCTCGATGAGCGACGCCGTCGGCCACCCACCCCCCGGCAAGCGGGCATCCAGCGAGCTTCTACCGGTGGACCAAACCGGACGAGCGGGGGCAGCCGAGGCGTCTTTTAACTTCCAGACGCGCGCATCGGCCAAGATATCCGCAAGGGACGATACCTCACGCGGCATCCACGTCTTTACCACGACGCAGCACACCGACGACCACCCCTTCGATAATCATGGGTTGTTCTTTGAGATCGACACGAATGGGTTCGAAATCGGCGTTTTCGGGCAGCAGCCAAACGATCGCACCTTCTTGCCGATAGCGCTTGACCGTGACCTCATTTTCCAAACGCGCGACCACGATTTGACGATTGCGCACTTCGGGCGTGCGATGCACGGCAACCAAATCACCATCCAGGATGCCGGCATTTTTCATGCTCATGCCCTGCACCTTCAGCAGGTAATGCGGCTGCGGCTGAAATAGCTGCGGATCGATTTGATAGCGCTTTTCGATATGCTCCTCGGCCAAGATCGGACGGCCGGCAGCTACGCGGCCGATGAGCGGCAAACCCAATTGTTCACGCAAAATATCTTTGAGTTGAATGCCGCGAGAAGCGCCGGGGATCAAATCGATCACGCCTTTGCGCTGCAAGGCGCGCAAGTGCTCTTCGGCAGCATTCGGAGATTTGAAGCCGAGCGTGCGGGCTATTTCCGCACGGGTGGGCGGCATGCCGCTTTCGGAAATGGCGTTTTGAATCAGCCTGAGGATCTGAGTTTGGCGGGGCGTAAGGTCCGACATGCATCACCTGTATATGTAGACAGTGACTGTTATTATATACAGTCTTTCCACGACTGGCAAGTCCGGTCTTTACACCGCCTGATTTCCATCGCAAAAGCCCGATTGCCCCTTGCTGGCGGCGCGGAGACTTCGAATCGGTAATGAATTGCCAGCCATCGCGCCAAAGGCAGTTACCGGTACTCTCGCTCTAGCTGAGAGTCACCAACCGTTGATTGCCAAACCGTCGCGCCCGACCACCGCATTCAAGACACCAACATATTCAACGCACCCTACGTGAAGATTCACGCAGCACAGTAAATGCACGGCAGCGCCATTGACTCAAAGGCCCATTGCTGCAGTAGTAAAAATTACATTAAATGGCATAATCTTAATGATTTAGACGTTTGTAAGAATTGAACTACAGCAAAATGCGTCTTGTTATTCCCGACAATTCGTTATTTTCAGTTGCAATCGAGGCGCGAATTTGGCTTTATGTAGGACTGTGTTGCGACGCAGGCAGGCTCGACAGCGTGACTGGACCCGCTGTGGCAACACTTCGGACTTTTTCCGACACGAATGAATTAACCCTAGGGGAATATCTTTATGAATCTGACAACCACACTTAAGGCCTCTCTCGCCGCGGCTTGCGTCATCGCATTCGCGGGGTGCACTGACCTGAAGCCGATCCAAGCGCAGATCGATGACCTGAAGTCACAGGTCGCAAGCTGCAAGGCGACTACGGCGAAGGCCTCGAGCGCATGCGGCTGCTGCGCAAGCGGCGGCCAACAGCGCTCAATCGGCGGCTTCGGGCGCGCAGAGCACGGCGAATCAAGCGTTGTCGACGGCGCAAGCGAATTCGACTGCCATCGAAGCGATCAACGAGAAGATCGATCGCATGTTCAAGAAGTCTGTGTCGAAGTAAATCGAGCATTTCGATTCTTTGACTTTGAGCGCCGCGGTCAACTCCGCGGCGTTTTTCTTTGCGGCGCCCGGAATATGCCGGGTGGCCCAAGGGCGCCGACTTAGACTCCCGTCAATAGCGAATCAGCGCCGATCCCCAGGTAAATCCGCCGCCGAATGCCTCGAGCAGCAGCAGTTGGCCGCGCTTCACCCGGCCGTCGCGAATGCCGGTATCGAGCGCCAGCGGCACGGACGCAGCGGAGGTATTGCCCTGCGTGTCGATCGTCACGATGACCCGCTCCATCGGCAGATCGAGCCGTTTCGCGATCGCCTCAATGATGCGGATATTGGCCTGATGCGGAATCAGCCAGTCCAGCTGCATCCTTGCGGATGTTGTTGGCGTTCAAGGTCTCGGTGACCAACTGCCCCAGCGTATTGACCGCGACCTTGTAGACCTCGTTGCCCTTCATCTGCACGCTGGCTTTGCCTTCGCGCACCAGCTTGAATCCCTTGGATACGCCGTCCGGATACCGCAAGCAAATCCTTGTACTTGCCGTCGGAATGCAGGCGCGTGCTGATGATCCCCGGTTCGCTCCGCGGGCTGCAGAACCACCGCACCCGCGCCGTCGGCGAACAGCACGCAGGTGCCGCGATCGTTCCAGTCGATGATTCGCGTCAGCGTCTCCGCGCCCACCACCAGCGCGCATTTCGCTTCGCCCAGCCGCACGAATTTGTCCGCCACGCTCAGCGCGTAGACGAATCCGGTGCAAGCGGCCTCCATGCTGAACGCCGGACAGCCGTGTATCCCCAATCGGTCCTGCAGCAGCGTGCCGACGTTGGGAAAACCAGATCCGGCGTCGTCGTGCCGACGCAGATCAGATCGATATCCGCGGCGCTGACGCCCGCCGCCTCGCATGGCGCGGCGCGCCGCATGCTCGGCGAGATCGGTGGTGGTCTCGCCCTCCGCCGCCACATGGCGCTGCGAAATGCCCGTGCGGGTGCGAATCCATTCGTCGCTGGTATCGACTAGTTTTTCGAGATCGCGCGTTGGTGAGTATTTTTTTCGGCAGATAACTGCCGGTGCCGGCGATTCTTGAGTACATCAAAATCCTTCAAGCCTCGCGTGAAACGCCCAACCGCTGCGCGATGCGCGCCGGCACGCCATTGCGCGCCTCCAAGACCGCGACTTCGATGGCGCGCTGAAATCCGAACAGATCGGTGCCGCCATGGCTCTTGATGACGATGCCGTTCAAACCGACCATGGCTCGCGCCATTATAGCGGCGCGGATCTATCCTTGTGCGCAGCGCATTGAAGCGTCGGCCGCGCCGCGAGATAGCCGAGCTTGCGCAGCGGCGAGCGCTCGAACTCCTCGCGCATGGCATCGGTAATCAAACGCGAGCCGCGCCTTCCATCGACCTTCAAGGCGATATTGCCGGTGAATCCGTCGGTGACGACGACGTCGACCTTGTCGGAAAAAATATCGTGCCCTTCGACGAAGCCGACGTAGTTGATGTCGGCGGCCGCCATCAAATTGTGCGCGGCCTGGACGATATCGTTGCCTTTGATCTCCTCCTCGCCGATGTTGAGCAGGCCCACGCGCGGCCGCGCGTGGCGCCCCCAGATCCGCCGCCAGCACCGAACCCATCACCGCGAACTGCACAGCTGCACCGGCGTGCACGACGCATTGGCGCCAAGGTCCAGCATGTAGGTATGGCCGCCGCGCGAAGGGATGATCGACACGATCGCAGGCCGCTCGACTCCGGGCAGCATTTTCAAAACGAAATGCGCCGTCGCCATCAAGGCGCCCGGTGTTGCCGGCGCTGACGCAGGCATGCGCGTCATCCGCCTTGACCAGATCGATGGCACGGCGCATCGATGAGTCCTTCTTGCGGCGCAAGGCCTCACGCGGATGATCGGTCATCTCGACGACTTCCGTGCGCGAACAGGCAGGCGACATTGGCCGGCGTGGCGCCTCGCAAGCTCGCGCTGCAGATCGGCCTGCCGGCCGGTCAAGGTAAAGCGCACATCGCTGAATTCACGGGCCGCGGCCAGCGCCGCCGGAACGGAAACCGACGGTCCTCGGTCGCCGCTCATGGCGTCGATGGCAATATGGAGCGGCGCAGACACGGTGCGTTAATTGTAGCCGCGGAGCGGCACTGGATAGCCGCGGTAACTTACGGCTTATTCTTCGGCGGCTGCCGCATCCGCCTTGGTCTGCAGCACCTTTTTGCCGCGATAAAATCCATCGCGGGAAATGCGATGGCGCGAATGCGTCTCGCCGCTCTTCGGCGTCGATCGACACCGCAGGTGCCGGCAGCGCGGAATGGGAGCGATGCATGCCGCGCTTCGAGGGGGTCTTTCTGCTTTTTTGAACTGCCATGGGTTGTCTGTCCTATCAAGTTTTCTTCAACAAATCCTGCAATACCGCAAACGGCCTTTGCCGACTTCGTCTCGGCTGCTCGGCGCCCGACCGCAGGTCTCCGGCGTGCTGCAGGAGCGCAACGAGCGGCAACGCCAACAACAACTCTTCCTCCGCCAATTCGCGCAAGCTCACCGAGCCGTCGTCCATCAAATAAATCTCGCGCGGCGAATCCGCGGGCGCCCCGGCTTCGCTGCTCGCAAACTCAATCTCGCTGTCCGCCGGCCACCGGCAAATGCGAAGCCTTGCAGACATCGCTGGCAAACCAGCTGCGGATCGCCTGCACGGCGACGCTCGCGCCGGCACGACCCGCCATCCAATCTCGGAAAAGCGAATCGCGCCTGTCACCGACCCGCGCGCATCCGCCAATAAATCCTGCAAGCGAGGCAACTCGCTCGAGCGGATAGTCGCGCTCCAACACAACCGCATCCTCCGCCAGGCGCGCGCAATCAACTCGGTCGGACAAGCCCGATGCCATGGGCCGCGTATAATAGGGCCCGGTCCCACCCCTGTCAAAACGAATCCGGTGCAAGTCGTTGTTTTTGAAGTCTCCGCCTCCACTTATTTTGGCCTCCACATCGCGCTACCGCAGCGAGCTCCTGGCAAGGCTTGGGCTGGAGCTTTTCTTGCATCGCGCCCGGAGTCGACGAATCTCGCCATGCCCGGCGAGCGGCCGGCAGCCCTGGTCGCGCGGCTGGCGCAGGCCAAGGCCGCTGCGGTGGCAGCGCAACACCCTCGAGGCCTGGGTCATCGGCTCCGACCAGGTCGCCGTCACTGGGCGCCGACCAGGGCGAAGAATTGACACTCGGCAAGCCGGGCACCGAGGCGCGCTGCATGGAACAATTGCAGCGGCTGCTCCGGCCGCACGCGTAGCGTTTCTCACCGCGGTGGCCGTGATGCAGACAGGATGACAACGCGCTGTTCGAATTCATCGACACGCACCCGCGTGATTTTTCGCGTCCTGGATCAAGCCACCATCGAACGCTACGTGGCTGCGGAGCAGCCGTTGGATTGCGCGGGCGGATTCAAGAGCGAGGGCCTTGGCATCTCGCTTGTGCGAATCGATCGACAGCGCGGATCCCAGCGCACTGATCGGTCTGCCGCTGATACGCTTGAGCGCGGCGTTGCGCGGCGCGGGTTTCGAATTGCCTTAGCGCTCGGCTGGTTTTGCGCGCCGGTCGCGCGTTTTGCGCGTTTGTGCGCTTCGAGCGGCGTGATGGCATCGAGCACTGCCGCCAATTCTACGGGTAACGGCGCGCTGACATGGAAGGGAACGCCCGAACCCGGCCATTCGAATGCCACGGATTGGGCATGCAGGAAGGTGCGCTTCAGTCCATGGCCTTTCAAGTCCGCATTGCGCTGCGCGATCGCCGTACTTGTCATCGCCCAACAGCGGATGGCCGGCGAAGGACGCGTGCACGCGAATTTGATGCGTGCGCCCGGTCGGGATGTCCACCTCCATCAATGTCGCGAGCGAACCAAAGAACTGCACCGGCTTGAACACGCTCACGGAGTCCTTGCCCGCGGCGGCCACGCGCACATGCCGCTCGCCGTGTTGGCGGTTGTCCGTCGCCAGCGGCGCATCAATCCGCTTGGTTCCCAACTGCCAGCTGCCCGCCACCAGCGCCAGGTAGGTCTTGTGCATGCCGCCGTTGCGAATCAAGGCATGCAGAGCGGTCAGCGTGGCGCGGTCGCGCGCCACGAGCAGGCAGCCGCTGGTATCGCGATCCAGACGGTGCACCAGCTCCAGGTCTCGCGCGGCCGTGACGCTCGCAGCGCCTCGATAACGCCGAAACTCATGCCGCTGCCGCCGTGCACCGCAACCCCGGCGGGCTTGTCGATCACCAACAAATGCCGGTCCTGAAAGATGACCGCCCGCTCGATCAGCTCCAACAGGCTGCTCGAGGGCCGGCCCGGCTCCGCGATCCGCATCGATCCGCACCGGCGGCAGCCGGACTTCATCGCCCTCCTGAATCCGGTACTCGGCATCCACGCGCTTGCGATTGACCCGCACCTCGCCCTTGCGCAGCAGCCGATAAACCCGGCTGCGCGGCACGGTCTTGAAGTGCCGCATCAAGAAATTGTCGATTCGCTGACCGGCCTCATCGGCGGTCACGGTGCGCAGCGGTGAGCGGGCTTTTTGGCGCTCGCGCGGGCGGCAAATCGCCAGCAGGAATGTTCATAGTTTCACTTGTTGTCGTTCGTGCCATGTTCTAAGGTATTGATTACATTGACCCTGGCGGGCTGTCGTGATAATGTCTTAAAACCGTGTCAGGCGCGACAACCTTTGAGGGCTACGCCTCAATTCTAGGTGACGCATATAGACACAGGTTTCCGGTGGCCCCCCATCCGTTGGGGAGCCGCATATTAGTTGGTTCTGGAATTCCAGACCATCGCTCGGCCGATGAGACAGACGCGCGAAAGCCTCAAATCTTGAGCTTCGGCGACTGACAAGCGGTTAACCGAGAACAAGGCCCCGGGCTTGCCGTATACGTTTTGGCTTAAAGTGGTGGAGTTGATGCCGGTCGCGTACCTCGCGTTCGGCGCTTACTCTTTGCTTGCCGCATCCATGCTTACGACCCCGGCTTTTATTCTCAAGCTCTCCTCGGCCCCTACCACTTTAGTTGGGGCACATGAAAAGAATGCTCGTCAACGCAGTTCAAGAAGAAGAACTGCGAGTTGCGCTAGTCGACGGTCAAAAGTTATACGACTTATCGATTGAGATCCCGTCCCGGGAACAGAAAAAATCCAATATTTATAAAGGCCGAATCACCCGCGTAGAGCCGAGTCTCGAAGCGGCGTTCGTCGAATATGGCGCGCAGCGCCATGGCTTCCTGCCGCTGAAGGAAGTCTCCAAGGAATACTTCCGATCGCAGCCGGCGAACCACGGCCGGCTCAACATCAAGGACCTTCTGCAGGAAGGCCAGGAGCTGATCGTGCAGGTCGAAAAAGAGGAGCGCGGCAACAAAGGCGCCGCGCTCACCACCTTCATCAGTCTTGCCGGCCGCTTCCTGGTGCTGATGCCGAACAATCCGCGCGCGGGCGGCGTGTCGCGCCGCATCGAAGGCGAGGATCGCGAGCAGATGCGCGACGCGATGAACGGCCTGGTCATTCCCGACGGCATGGGCGCGATCGTGCGCACGGCCGGAGTCGGCCGCACCACCGAAGAACTGCAATGGGATCTGAACAATCTCAAAACCGCCTGGGACGCCATTGTTGCGGCCAACGACGGCAGGCCCGCGCCGTTCCTGATTTTTCAGGAAAGCGATGCGGTGACTCGCGGGCTTGCGCGACTACTTCTCCGATGAT
Source organism: uncultured Gammaproteobacteria bacterium (assembly GCA_963787695.1). Lineage (GTDB taxonomy): Bacteria > Pseudomonadota > Gammaproteobacteria > Steroidobacterales > Steroidobacteraceae > Bog-1198. The sequence continues at coordinate 113,715 of CAWBDX010000001.1, read as the reverse complement.
GTCGGCGAATGCCTGATCGACCAGCCTGAGGCCTTTCAAAAGGCGCAGGAATACATGCAGCGCTTCATGCCGCCGGATGCGCAGCGCAAGCTGAAGCTGTATCACAGATCCGGTGCCGCTGTTCACGCGCTATCAGATCGAGAGCCAGATCGAATCGGCGTATGCGCACAAGGTCACCCTGCCCTCGGGCGGCAGTTTGGTGATCGATCACACCGAAGCGCTGGTTTCAATCGACATCAATTCCGCACGCAGCACCCGCGGCGGCGATATCGAAGCCACCGCGCGCAATACCAACCTGGAAGCCGCCGAGGAAATCGCGCGGCAACTGCGGTTGCGCGACATCGGCGGCCTCATCGTCATCGATTTCATCGACATGGAATCGACGGCCAATCAGCGCGCCGTGGAAGACATGCTGCGCGACTCGGTCAAAATGGATCGCGCCCGCATCCAACTGGGGCGGCTCTCGCGCTTCGGCTTGCTCGAATTGTCGCGCCAGCGATCTGCGGCCCGCGTTGAGCGAAACCACGCATATCAACTGCCCGCGCTGCGGCGGCATGGGCACGATACGCAGCGTCGAATCGATGTCGCTGGCATTGCTGCGGTCTGATCGGCGAAGAGGCGCGCAAGGAGCGCACCGGCCGCGTCATCGCCCAGGTGCCGGTCGATGTTGCGACCTATCTCATGAATGAGAAACGCGAACAGCTCAATCAGATCGAATCGCGCGACAAAGTGTCGCTGGTGATCGTGCCGAATCCTCACATGCAAACGCCGGCCTACACTCTGCGCCGCGTTCGCGACGATGAAAAGGAGCTGCCGGAGAACACCACCGTCAGCTATCAGTTGGCGGATCAACCCAGCGTTGACGATTCGAATATCGGCAATCGGGATAAGAAGCCGCCGGGCGATGTGCCGCTGGTTCCGAGCATCCTGCCGGCTCTCGCGGCGCCCATCATGCCGATGCCGGTTCCCGCGGCCGCACCGGCCGCCGTCCGAGACCGCTCACGTTGGCGCTCTGGTCAGATTTTGGCGCTGGCTGTTTGGCGATCCGCCGGGCGCGCCGCGACCGCCTCGCCTGCCCCGACGCAACCCAACGCGACCGGCCGCCGCATCGCGACGTGCGGCATGATCGCTATCGCAGCGGCGGGGACCGTGACCGAAACCGCGACCGCAATCGGGATGTGCGCCGTGACGCGCCGCGTGATGCACAACGCGACGGGCAGCGCGATCCGCGCCGCGATGGACGTCCGCGCGGCGATTTCGGCGCGCGACGCGAGGGCTCCGGCCAGCCAGATCGCAATTCAAGCGGCCAGCGTAACGAGGCACAGGGGCCCCGTCAGGATCAGTCATTCAGGCCGGATCAAGCGCCTCGCGGAGATCTGGCCCCGCGTCCAGATCAAGCGCCGCGTCCAGATCAAACTTCGCGTGCGGATCAGCCGTCGCGCGCGGACCAGCCCCGTGGCAACGACCCTGAGCGATCGGGTAGCGAGCGCGGCGGGCGGAGTCGTCGTCGCCGCGGCCGCGGCAGGCGCGAAGGCGGCGAAAATGCAGCGAATGGCGCCGGCGCCAACCCAGCTTTCGGTGCCGGTCCCGGCGCGACCAACTCTCCAGCGCCGAACGAAGTGCGTGCCGGCGACAACAGCTCGTCTCCGCCGTCTGCAGCGCCCTCCTTCGAGTCGGCGCCCTCCTTCGAATCGGTTCGCTCCTCCGAACCGGCGCGGTCGTTCGAACCGACTCGCGCCGAGTCCGCGCCAGCCTATGAGCCGCCGCGTGAACGCCCGGTTGCAAATGCGCCGGTCGAACCAGCGCCGTTTCGTGAACCCACACCGGCACCGTCCCGCGCGGACGAACCCCCGGTTTCGAGCAAGGGAAACGAGGACAAATACGTGGTCTGGTCCTCTACACCCAGCGACGTTCAACGATCCGGGCCGGACGAACGGTAACGCAGAGCGCGCAGCCGTAGATCCAGCACAACACTGACGCCCAAAAGCGCGGCCGCAAGGCCGCGCAGGGCGGCGACTGCCATGGTAGAAATGTGCGCGAACGTCGAGTGCAGCGGCGGCTGTGCCCATCGCGCCCACACATAAAACGCCCAGCTTAAGGCCACGGCAGCCAGCACATAGGCCAGCAGCCACTGCCGACGCTCGGTGCCTGGCACGAGCCGGTTCGGCACTGCGGACTTCACGCCCGCGACGCAGTCCATAAGCCACCAGTGCCAGAACCGCGACAAGCCCGATCAATGAACTCAAATCCTGCATCACAGTAACGCTGTCCATGTGGCGCCTGCCGATCTCGATCATGGGATCATCGAGCACCGGAAACCATGCGCACGCCGCGCGCGCCCTCGTGAGTGAATGCATCCCACACCAGGTGCGTGACCGCTCCTCCCAGGACCCCGCAGGCCGCGAGTACCCATTGACGCGCGCTGCGTATATCTGCCGGAGCCGCGAAGGGCCGCCAGCGGGCATAAGGGCCTTCGGGCAGAACCTCCAAGACCGGTGTCTTCACCAACCCCTGGAATAGCCAGTAAGTGGTCACACCCACGGGCAGACAAAATGCCAATAAAGACATGGTGCTGTGCGTTTCCACATGCCCCATCCGCCACGGAAAAAACACTCGAAAATCCGGCACCATTGCCCCGATGACTGCGGCCGAGAGCAGCTGCCAGCGCGCGAGCAGACGCGCGAACGGCAGAACGGCGGCGGCATGGGAGAGGGTGTAGGGCATGAAAAACTCTGGCTGTCATCCAACGGTCATAATTCGGACCTATAAGTTCCGGCTGGCCCCATTTTCAACTGGATACAAAATAATGAGCAACATTTCCGCGCTCGACGCCGCGGCCCCAGGAATGACACCGGCCAAACCCTCGAAGCTCAGCGGGCATAAATCCAATCCCTGGTTCAATGTGCTGGCCATAGTCGTGGTCATGATCGGGATCATATACGCCGGCTATCACTTGGCGGACGACTTATCGGTGGTCCGCGATACCCGCGCATATCCGTACATCTTGCTCGGCATGGCACTGTTGATCGCGCTGGGATTCGAGTTCGTCAACGGATTTCACGACACGGCAAACGCAGTCGCCACCGTGATCTACACGAATTCGATGTCGCCGAATCTGGCAGTCTTTGGTCCGGTACTTTCAACTTTTTGGGGGTGCTGATCTCCACCGGCGCCGTCGCATTCACGATCGTGTCGCTGCTGCCGGTCGAATTGATCCTGCAAGTGGGCAGCGGCGCCGGATTCGCCATGGTATTTGCCTTGCTGATCGCCGCCATCCTATGGAATTTGGGCACCTGGTATTTCGGGCTGCCCTCATCGAGTTCCCATACCCTCATCGGCTCCATCATCGGCGTTGGCCTCATGAACCAGTTGATGGCCGCCAGCGCCTCGGCACCAGCGGCGTGGATTGGAGCCAGGCCACCAAGATCGGCGAGACCCTGTTGGTCTCGCCGCTGATCGGCTTCAGCGCGGCGTGGTTGCTGCTGACCATACTCAAGGCCGTGATCAAAATCCCCTCGCTTTACAAAGAGCCGGAGGGCAATAAGCCGCCGCCGGTGTGGATTCGCGGCTTGCTGATCCTGACCTGCACCGGCGTGAGTTTCTTTCATGGCGGGAACGACGGCCAAAAAGGCATGGGACTCATCATGCTGATCCTGATCGGCACGGTGCCGACGGCCTATGCACTCAATCGCACCATGCACGAACAAGACGTGAAAACCTTCATGGCGGCCTCGGCGCAGGCGCAAACCGCGCTTTCGCACTATGGACTTGGCGCGACGCCGGCCGATCCGCGCGCCGAGGTGCTGGAGATGGTGCGCACGCGCGCCGTAACGGCGCAGGGCATACCTGCACTCGCCGCAATGACCGCGACGATCGCGACGCAAGTCGGCGACTACCACTCAATGGACAAGGTTCCCGCCCGGATCCATGGTCAATATTCGCAATGAGATGTACCTGGTGAGCGAAGGACTGCGCTTCATGGCTAAGGCCAAAGCGCTGAACGTATCGGAAGCGGACCAGAAATCGCTTGGCGCATACAAGAAGCAGCTCGATCACTCGACGAAATTCATTCCGACTTGGGTCAAGGTCGCAGTCGCCATCGCCTTGGGGTTGGGCACGATGATCGGCTGGAAGCGAATCGTGGTCACGGTCGGCGAGCGGATCGGTAAAACGCATTTGACCTACGCACAGGGCGCATCGGCGGAAATCGTCGCCATGGCTACCATCGGTGCCGCCGAAATGTATGGTTTGCCGGTCAGTACCACGCATGTGCTGTCTTCGGGCGTCGCCGGAACCATGGTGGCCAATCACTCCGGCCTGCAATGGTCGACCGTGCGCAATCTGCTGATGGCCTGGGTGCTCACGCTGCCCGCGTCCATCGCGATATCAGGGGGCCTTTATTGGCTGTTACGCACTCTCTAGGGAGGCGAGCAGCCCACGCGACGCGGCAGCGCAGAGATCGAGGACTACCTCAAAGCCGCCCGCGTCGCCGTAGTAGGGATCCGGCACGTCGAGCACTCCAGAGCCGGGTGCATAGTCCATGAAAAGCTTGAGCTGCGCGTTTGCGCCCTCGGGCTTCAGTGCCTGAAGTTCGCGCAGGTTTGCGCGATCCATCGCCAGAATGAGATCGAAGCGCATGAAATCCTGCTCGGCAACCTGACGCGCTCGCAATCCACTGATATCGATGCCGCGCCGCAAGGCGGCACGTTGGCTGCGCGGGTCCGGCGGGGCCCCGATATGGTAATCTGCTGTGCCCGCGGACTCGATCTCGAGGTTCAGCCGTGGCGCTTCCTGCGCGGCGAGATGCCGCAACATGGCCTCCGCCGTCGGGCTGCGGCAGATATTGCCCAGACACACCACCAGGATGCGGATTGGCCTATCTTCTAAGGGTTTTACCAACTCTCACCGTTTTCACCTCATCACCATGTCATCACAATTTAGAATTTCGGCGCCGCGCCTCTCGTGCATTCAGGTTTTGCGATGTCCAATTCAAATTTGCGCACCGTCGAGAATCGATAGTTCTGCTTAAACTCGATTCCGTCCGCTTGCAATTGAAAAGCTAAAATCCGTTCGCATAGGCTGCCGACTATCTTCCGTTGATTCCACATGCGACGGTTAGCAGCGTTACACGCTACTTGATGTGCTTAGGGCTCGGTCCGCTGCCTTCCGAAATTCATTAATGTCCCACAAAGCAATTCGCTTGCACTCCTTTGCGATCGATACAACTTCTTGACGCGTTACACCAACGACATTGAAACCGAGCATGGTTGCGCCGTCGCTTGCGATAAATCGGCCAACTCGAGCTTCTTCCTCGTACACGTAGGAAAAACCAGGTTGTCGCCCGCTTATCATTTTAGCCAGATTGGCAGTATCTTGGACGGGAAACAGGAGCGACCTCGCCGCCGCCGTATCGTCAAGGTGCCACTTCGATAAGTATATTTTGAGCGTATCTCGCATGGGTCCGGTTCCGGGTGACGTCTTTGACGGTCCCGGCGCGCAGATTAAACAAAGAATGTAACGATGGCTGGTTGGTTGCCCCGCGACTCCCCTAGTTCTTTCCGCATCGCCGGGTTGGCCCATCCTTGTGCCAGGTTCGATTCGTTAGCAACGCGGTTGCTGCAAAACCAGACGGTGTGTCACAGGCTCAAACACGTTATGTGAAGATCAGACGCGCTGATTTAGCTATCTTTAGCGCGTGCACGTGTACGGCGCGGGTGGGGGCGGACGCCCTGAGCTTTCAGCCAATCGGCATCGAATGAAACCCGTTGCGATCCACTTCGCGTGAGTCCACAACTAGCCGTGTGTCCTCAATAGGCATGCCCTTGCATCTTGTGATCGCTTCTAAAGTAGCAAACCGCGGCGAAACTATTTCCTTGCCAGTCTGGCGGTCCCACCACTTAAATCGGTAGACCTCAGATAGGGACTTTCCGACCACGCGTCACCGTAATGGCGCCGCTGCCATCGGCCCGGCGTTTAACGCTGACGCAATCATCCATTCTGTGACCGTGCGCATATTCTCTAATTTCCCAGATAGTTTGCCCGCGTGTAGTGGATGCCGCCTTATAGATATCGCAAATTTGGTATCGCAGCTATTGCAGCGCGCCGTCAATCGCCCGCTCACGCAATGCGAACGAGTTCAATAATCGGCATGCAGAATGTTAAATCCTGACTGGGTAATTCTCTTGATCTCGAACTGCGGCAGAGCGGTGCGGGTGGTGCCGCTGGCGCCTGGTCGAGCGCATGAAAAGCCACTAGCTCACCAGCGCTCGCGAACCCGAATTAGGTGGCATTATCAATCACTACTACAAGACGGTGCGAACGCCCTGCGAACCGAAGGACTGCGCGTCGGAACTTCGGGCGTCGAGCTATCACCTCGGGCACGAAGCACGAGCCTTTGCGGTCTGTATTGATAATAAGGAAGCATGCTACGCCGCCAAAGACAGCGCGGCGCACTTCGCGAACCGACCCCCATTCCACAGTATTTCCTCGCAACGTCCGTGGAGCCCAACCCCTGATTCCGGACGCCGAAAGTATAAAGGGAAATGCCCATGGCGCCAGCGCGCCCAATACAGCAAGGGCGGCAGCGAAAATCGACAGCCCGAGTAGTATTGCCGCGAAGGCACGCCACGATTTCAAAGTGAGGCTACCGATGAGCATGGCAGTTGCTGCGATCCCGAGTGTCCAGAGAAAAGCGGGGTATCGCGGGTACCTAAACTTCACAACGTCATCGCGCATACGCTCCGCTCGTCATTGCTCCGCTCCTCGACGATCTCGGCCATGCGGACCGTCGGACCTCGGATCGTGCCGTTCCCGGGATGACGGAGTTGTCTCTAGTGCTTGATTGAGCGCCGCTCGAAATCCCATCGGATTTGCGATGTTGGGAATAGGGTCGAATGTTGAGCCGGTGCCTGTAACCACGATATCCCCGTAGTTCAATATTCTTCCCATCAGGCTTTGCTTTACCCGCACCGTCTCAATTCGATCAAAGCGGATGTCGATGGATTGAGTCGAAACCACCCCAAATTTTGCGATCAACCTCTTGCTGGTTATCACCAACTCGGTAGACTTTCGCGCCACGAGAGGCCACGCGAAAATGGCCAGCGATATAAGCAGCGTTACTAGCGCAAATTTAGGGCCCGTAACCGGCTGAGTACCACTCTTACTGGACAGGAATGCTGCAAATCCAAGCAACGCGACTGCGGCAATGAGTCCGCCCATTAAGAAATTGATCCAGTATTTCCAGAGAGAAACCCTTGCTGAATATTTGACCGTCTCCTCATGGTCCAAGTTCTTATCAACATAATTCCCCATAGCAGTCTCCGCGCGATATCATCCAAAAGTGCTACGTTGAAGCAGCGCCCTGACGCGTTCCAAGTCCTCGGGGGTGTCCACACCGGCGGGTGGTAGCGTCGGCACTGCAACGAGATGTATATGCATGCCGTATTCCAACGCGCGCAGCTGCTCGAGCTTCTCGGTTATCTCGAGCGGCGTCGGCGGCCATGCTGCGAATTGCAATAGACTGCGCACCCGGTAGGCGTAGATGCCGATGTGGCGCCAGCTGCCTTCGAAGCGTGTGGGTTTGTCGGCCGTGACACTGTCGCGCGGCCAGGGAACCGGCGCACGGCTGAAGTACAGCGCTCGCCCGTCAATTGCGCGCAGCGCCTTCACGCAATTCGGATCGAGGAATTCTGGCAGTGACTGAATAGGCGCCACCGCCGTTGCAATAGCGGTGCGCGGCACATCCTGCAAGGCTTGCGCGACGCCGGCAACTATCTCGGCAGGCATCATGGGTTCATCACCCTGCAGGTTCACCACGATATCCTCGGGCGCGAAGCCGCGCACGCGCACCACCTCGGCGATGCGGTCCGTGCCCGAGGCGTGATGCGGTGATGTCATCAGACAATCCGCGCCGAAGGAACGGGCTACGCTGCGAACTCGTTCATCGTCGGTGGCCACCAGCACCGAGGCGGCGCCGCTTGCGAGCGCTCTTCGCCACACCCACTGAATCAGCGGCTGCTTTCCGATCATGAGCAACGGCTTGCCCGGCAGCCGCGACGCCGCGAAGCGCGCCGGTATGATGACGTGAAACACGCTGTTCAGATTATGTGTCCAGTAGCGGATCATCCGCGCTGAGGACTCGCGCCTCTTCCGGCAGCATCACCGGGATTCCGTCGCGCACCGCATAAGCGAGGCGATCCGGTCGGCAAACGAGTTCGAGGGAGTTGCCCGCGCCGACACTGCGCAGCGGACCCTTGCAGATCGGGCAAACCAGAAGTTCCAGCAGTCGTTTATCCATAATGTTCCTAGACGGCCGTGGCGCGCCGCTGAATGCTCTTCATCACGATGCCGAGAAGCGCGGCTGCATCGTCCGCGCTAAAAATGGCGCGCACCGGTACGTACCAATGTTGCGGGCCGGCGATATCGGCGCATTTTACGGCATCCTTCTCGGTCATGAGCACCGGCCGATCGTCGGCAAAGAAAATATCCTCGGCCCGCAAATGTGCGTGGTCCGGCAGCGGGTGTGGCACGACATCGATGGCGCGCGATCGCAGCATGTCGAAGAAGCGCTGCGGATTGCCGATTGCGGCGATGGCATGCACCGAATGACCGGCAAATTCGCGCAGTGCTTTGGAGGTACGATGCTTCAGTTCAATGGCGAAGATCGCCTCGAGCCGCATTCGCGTGGGCGCCGTGGGCAGTCTCATGCCGGCGTTTGCTGCACCGCTGTTGTCGTTGCCGCCGCCGTTCAGCACGATGGCATCGACACCGCGCAGGCGTGCCGGCGATTCGCGCAACGGCCCCGCGGGCAGCAGTCGCCCGTTGCCGAATCGGCGATCGCCGTCGATGACGACGATTTCACAGTCGCGCGCGAGGGCGTAATGCTGCAATCCATCGTCGCTCACGATGACGTCGCAGCCGGCATTGATCAGCAGCTGCGAGGCTGCCGGCCGATCGCGCCCGATCGGCGACCGGCACGTTGGTGCGGCGCGCCAGCAATATCGCCTCATCGCCAACGACATGCGGATCATCGGTCGATTCGACCAGCCGCGCGCCTCGGCTCGAACCGCCGTAGCCTCGCGTTACCACGCCAGGCTTCAACCCGCGGTCCGCCAATTGTGCCGACCAGCCAGCAAACCAGCGGAGTTTTGCCGGTTCCCCCGACGCTCAAGTTTCCCACCACGATCACCGGGCCGCTGCAACGGCGTCGGCTGGCGCACGGTGGCGTACGCATGGCGGCGCAGTCGCGAGACCGCGCCGTAAACGACGGACGGCGGCATCAGCCACCACGGCGGCGTTGGCGCGGCGGTACCAAATCTTATTGAACCAGGATTGAGCCGACATTGCGGCTGCGACGCTCAATCGTTGAACTGCATGCCATGCAGTGCTGCATACAGGCCGCCGCGCGCCAGCAGATCCTGATGGCTGCCCATCTCCACGATTCGACCCTGATCGAGAACGATGATCCGATCGGCGCCCTCGACCGTTGAGAGGCGGTGCGCGATCACCAAGGTCGTGCGCCCCTGCATCAGCACCGCCAATTCGTGCTGCACGCGACGCTCCGATTCGTTGTCGAGCGCCGCCGTAGCTTCATCGAGCACCAGCACGGGCGAATCCTTGAGCAGCGCGCGTGCGATGGATATTCGCTGCCGCTGGCCACCCGAAAAATTCTGCCCGCGATCGGTCAGCAGGGTATCGAGCCCCTGCGGCTGCTGCTTGACGAATTCCATGACATTGGCGGCGCGCGACGCAGCTTCCACCTCGGCCTCGGTCTTGCCGACGGCGTTGAACGCAATGTTGTTGCGGATGGTGTCGTTGAACAACACCACATCCTGGCTGACCAGGCTCACCTGCGAGCGCAGGTCGGTCAGCTGTATTCGCGCACGTCGATCCCGTCCAGCAACACCGACCCCTGCTGCACATCGTAGAAGCGCGGCACGAGGCCGACCAGAGTGGTCTTGCCGCTGCCCGAGCGGCCGACCATGGCCACGGTTTCGCCGGGACGCACGTGAAAACTCACATCGTGCAGCACGTCGCCCTTGTCGCCTCCATAAGTAAACGACACATTGCGAAACTCGATCTCGCCGCGGGCGCGCTGCAGCGTCAGCGTGCCGCCGCTGCCTTCGGTCGGCTGATCCAGAACCTCGAACACGCTTTGTCCTGCGGCGATGCCCTGCTGCAGCGGACCGCTCATGTTGACCAGGCTGCGCAGCGGCGCCGGAATGAGCATCAACGCGGTCAGGAATCCGAAGAATTCATCGACCTGCATATGGCCGGCGAGAACACCTGTTTATCGCCACGAACAGCACGCTGCCCAGCGCAATCGCGGCAATGCATTGCACCACCGGATTGCTGATGGCTCGCGCGCGAATCAGCTTCATGTTCGACGCGCGGTTGTGTTCATTGACCTGTTCGAAGCGTTGCGTCTGATGATCCTCGGCGTTGAAGATCTTGATCAGGCGCATGCGCATCGATGGCTTCTTTCGCGACGCGGGTGATGTCGCCCATCGAGTTTTGAATGCGTTCGCTGTAGCGGCGGAAGCTGTGGTTGGCGATTTTCATCAGCCACGCGATGACCGGCGCCGCAACGATGCAAAATAGCCGCGAGACGCCAATTCAAATAAAACAGCGTGACCAGCAATATCACGATGGTCAGGCTGTCGCTGACCAGGGAAATTGCCGCGCCGGTGGCAGCCGCCGCGACCAGTTCGATGTTGTTGGTCAGTTTCGACAGCAGATGCCCGGACTGTTGTTGGTCCAAATAGGCCGTCGGCAGGCGCAGATAATGCGCGAACACATCGTGCCGCAAGCCCTTGATGACCTGCCTGCCCACCCAGGCTCGGAAAATAGATTGCACATAGTCGCCGATCGCCGCGCAGCGTGAACAGCACGCACCACGCCGACGGGCACCTGCCAAAGGACGTCCGGGTCCTTCATTGACGAACGCGCCATTCATGAATCTCTTGACCAGGTACGCCAGCGCGGCATTGGACGCCGCGAACAGCATCGCGCCCAGCACGCCGATCAGAAATACATCCCAGCGTACGGCTTCGCGTACTTGATCAGCCGGCGATAAATCGACCAGGAATCGCCAGCAGGCTTCAGACCCGCGCCGGCGCTGCGCTCAAGGCGGCGTGTCCTCATGGACCGTGGCGATGTTGAGTTGCGCGAATCCCAAGTGTGCCCGCCACATCCATGGCGGTCACCACCGCCTGATGCGTGGTGCGCGCGTCGGCGCGAATCGTGATGGGCCCGCGATCCGTGCCCGGCTTCCTTCAGCAACGCGGCGCGCAGCGTATCCGGGCTGGAATTGATCAAGGTGCGCTCATTGACGCGGTAGGCGCCCTCCGCCGTGACGGTGATCACCAGCGGTTCGCGCGAGCCGCGCGGCATCGGCGTGTCGCTCGACTGCGGCAGTTGCACCTTGACCCGTCCTTCCTGATTGAACGTGGTTGAGACCATGAAGAAAATCAGCAGTACCAGCAGCACGTCAATCATGTTGATCAGATTGATTTCGGGATCCTCACGGCTGGCGCGGGCGCAGGTTCATCGCTTCGGCGTATCCGCCGCGCTCGTCCAGCGCATCGACGAGCTTCATGGCTTCCTTCTCCATGCGAATGACCAGGCGCTCAACCTTGCCTCTGCAGGAAGCGATAGGCAATCAGCGAGGGAATTGCCACCGTCAAGCCCGCCGCGGTCGTGATGAGCGCTTCGCCGATGCCGCCGGACAATGTTCTGCGGATCCCCGAGTCCGTTGGCCGTGATTGCATTGAACGCATGGATGATGCCGGCCACGGTTCCCAGCAGACCGAGCAGCGGCGCGACCGCCGCGATCGTGCCCAGCGTGTTCAGGAAACGCTCCAGTTCATGAATCACGTGGCGGCCGCCGTCCTCCAGCCGCTCCACCATCAAGCGCGCGCGGCTTGTCGCGATTGGCAAGTCCGATGGCCAGCAGCTTGCCGAAGGGCGAGTTCTGCTCCAGCGCCACCACCAGTTTGTCGCTCATCTGATCCGCTTCGATCCAATTCCAGACTTTCTGAGCCAGGTCACGCGGGATGACGCGATTGCTCTGCAAAGTCCAAAGCCGCTCCAATATGATGGCGACCGCCGCGATGGAACATAAAATGATCGGCCACATGAAGCCGCCGCCGGCGCGGATGATCTCCCACATTGCGTCCTCGTTTAAGTCAAATATAAATCTGCGGGCATGATACTTGACCGCCGACAGTTGAGACAGCGCTTTTGCGGCCCTGGCTTCAACCGTTGATTTACCAAGCGGTCACCGGTCCTAGTCGCAGGCTCGCGAAAACGGCATAATGCGGCGCTAGGGAGGCGTAAAACGAAATCCATGCAACGCTGGCTCAAACGCGTCACACCGGACCGCCAGGCGCTGGAGAAACATCTGGTGTTTGAAGCATTTTACGGCCCTGTTGCTCGATCGCGGCTGCTGGACGTTCAATCGCGCACAGCGTCACCCGCGCGTTCGCGCTGGGCCTGTTCATCGCCTTTATTCCGCCCACGCCCCTGCCCGTGCACCTGGTGACGTGCGCCATGCTCGGCGTGTTCTTGCGGCTGAACCTGCCGGTGCTGGTCGCGACGGTTTTCATCAGCAACCCGTTTACCTGGCTGCCGCAGGTCGCCGGCTCCATCTGGGTGGGCGCCAAGCTCATGGGATTGGATTTGATGCCGTTCCTGCACGCCATCAGTCACGGCAACCTCTGGACGGACATCAGCGAGCTATGGCCGCCGCTGCTGCTGGGAGCCCTGGTGCTCGGGCTGATCGCCGCCGCCGTCGGCTACGTGCTGGCGCAAGGCGCTTGGCGCGCCCACGTCATCTACCAGCTGCGGCGGCGCCGCGCGCGCTCAAGCGAGCCGCGGCGCCGCGCTCGACTAGCATTCCGTCCGCCAGGGTCAGCACGCGATCGAGCCGCGCCGCCAGTCTTTCATCATGGGTGACGATCACGAGACTGGTGCCGAGTTCGCGGTTGAGCTCCAGCATCAATTCGAACACCTGCGCCGCATTCTTGCCGTCCAGATTTCCGGTGGGTTCATCCGCCAGCACCAGTTTCGGCCGCGTCACCAGCGCGCGCGCCACCGCGGCACGCTGCCGCTCGCCGCCGGAGAGCTGCGAGGGACGATGCTCGAGCCGTTCGCCCAAGCCCGACGCGCGCCAGTAGTGCGCCTGCCTCGCTGCTTGGCGGCGCGCGGACTCATGCGCCGCACCAGCAGCGGCATGGCGACATTCTCGAGCGCCGTGAACTCCGGCAGCAAATGATGGAATTGATAGACGAACCCGACGGCATGGTTGCGCAGTCGCCCGCGCTCGGTGTCGCTCAGTTGGTTCATCGCCGATCCGGCGATCCCCACGGTGCCGCGGGTCGGCAGATCCGAGTCCGCCCAGCAGCTGCAGCAGCGTGGTCTTTCCCGATCCGGAGGCGCCGACGATGGCAATGCGCTCGCCGGCGCGCACTTTGATGTTGGCGCCGCGCAGCACCTGCAGCGTCACGCCGCCCTGCACGAACTCCTTGACCAGATCCACGCCCTCGAGCACCGTATCGCATTGAAGTCGACATCCTCTCATCCTCAATCGTTGCGCAAAGATTCGGCGGGCAACAAGCGCGCCGCGCGCACCGCCGGGTACACCGTGGAGATGCAGGCCAGAACGAACGCGAAGCCGCAAATGCGCAGCACGTCGGCCACGCGCACGTGCGCCGGCAGATCGCTCATGAAGTACACGCGCGCGTCGAGAAACTTGAATCCGACGATGGCTTTCCAAGCCCGTGCACCAGCTCCTGCAGATTCACGGCGACGACCACGCCGAGCAGCACGCCGAGACCGATGCCGAGCAGTCCGATCAGACTGCCCTGCACCACGAATACCGACAAAATACTGCGCGGCGAGGAGCCGAAGGTGCGCAGAATCGCGATGTCGCGGCGTTTGTCCTTCACCACCATCACCATGGTCGATACGATGTTGAAGGCGGCGACCGCCACCATCAACGACAGAATCACAAACAAAATGCGCTTCGTGATTGCGATCGAGCGGAAAAAATTCACGTGCTCGTTGGTCCAGTCCTGGATCTCGACACCGCCGCCGAATGCGATGCGCGGCGGCGCGCGACACGCGCGGCGCGGCGTACATGTCGGCGAGATTCAGGCGGATCCCGGTGACGTCGTCGCCCATGCGCAGCAGCTTTGCGGCATCCTGCATCGCGACCAGGGCAATGCGCCGATCGTATTCGTACATGCCGACGGAAAGAATTCCGGTCACTTCGAATGCGCGCATTCGCGGAATCACGCCGAGCGGCGTGACATCGCCCAGCGCCACCATCAAGCACCACGCGATCGCCGACCTTTGACGCCGAGTTCTTCCGCCAACGCCGTTGCCGAGAATCACCCGATAGCTGCCCGGCGTCAAGATCGCTCAATCGGCCGCTCAAAAGATGCGGGCTCAAATCGACGACGCGCGCTTCGGCCGTCCGGCATCGATGCCGCGCAGCAGGACCCCGGATGACTTGTCGCCGTGGGTCATCAAGCCCTTGTTCTTCGATATAGGGCGCCGCGCCGATTGATGCCGGGAAATACCTGCGAGTTTTGCAATGTCCGGCCGCCAATTCGGAATGCGGCCTTCGAGGCCGGAAATCGTGGCGTGCGCCGTCAGGCTCAAAATCCGGGTGCGCAGCACTTCCTCGAAGCCGTTCATGACCGACAGCACGACGATCAGCACGGCCACGCCCAAGGCCAAGCCCGACGATCGCGATGCCGGCGATCAAGGACACGAAGCCGCGCTGCGGCGAGGCGCGCAGATAGCGAAATCCGAGAAATCCTTCGTACCAATAGCGCATTCATTCGTACCGCAACGCTTCGGCGGGCTGCGTTCGCGCCGCTTGCAAGGCCGGATAGACCGTCGCGACCGAAGGTCAGAATGCAGCGCGGCGATGGCAATTCTCACGACATCGGGCGGATGCACTTCGCTCGGGATGCCCGATATGTAGTAGACATCCGGATCCATGATGTGAAAGCCGAAAGTGGATTCCAGAAACGGCACGATGACATCGACGTTCAGCGCGAGCGCGAGGCCGAGCCCACGCCCGAGCGCCGTGCCGATCCAGCCGATCAGCACGCCTTGGGTCATGAACACCGCCAGCACGCCGCGCGGGCTCAATCCCAAGGTGCGCAGAATCGCGATGTCGGTGCGCTTGTCGTTCACCACCATGACCAGCGTCGCCACGATGTTGAACACCGCCACCGCGACGATCAGCATCAGGATCAAGCCCATCATGGTTTTCTCGATGCGAATGGCGCGAAAATACGCTTCGTTCTCCTGGGTCCAGTCGCGCACCTGCAGACCCGGATTCAAGCGCGCGGCCGCGAGCGCGCGCCAAGTCGGGCGCCTTGAGCACATCGTCGAACTTGAGCCGGATTCCGGTGGGCCCCGACAAGCCGCGCAACGCCTCGGCGTCGCTCAAGTTGACCAGTGCCAAGCACGCTGTCGTGCTCCTGCAAGCCGACCTCGAAAATGCCCACGACCTCGAACTCCTGCAGACGCGGCACGAAGCTGCCGCCTTGCCGGCGGAATTGCCGGGGATCATGACGACCACGCGTATCGCCCGCCCCCACCTGCAGCTGGTAGGCCAGCATTCGGCCCAGAATGATTCGGTTCAATCCCGGCTGTAAGATCGGTCAGCTTGCCCTCGCGCATGGCATCGGCGATGGCGGAGACCTTGCGGTTCGAGCTTCGGATCGATGCCGCGCACGATCGCGCCGCTCATCGAGGACTGCTTGGCTCAGCATGGCGTCGGTATCCAGAAACGGCGCCGCGCCCGTCAGGCCCGGCGCGCCCTGCAACTGCCCTAGCGGGCCCTGCCAGTCGGGGATGGCGCGCCCCGCCCGCGGTCAAGCGTGGCGTGCGCCGACAGGCTCAGCAGCGCTCGCGCAGCTCCGATTCGAAGCCGTTCATCACCGAAAGCACCGTAATCAGGGCCGCCACGCCCACGGCGACGCCAAGCAGCGACACCCAGGTGATAAAAGACACGAAAAAGCTATGTTCGCGAGCCAGCGAATAGCGCAGACCCACGAAGACGGGGAGGGGTTGGAACATGCGCGGCGACGAATCCTTAACGGACTGATTAAATGGCAATCGTACAATCAGAGTGTTAATTGAGTCAAGTATTGGCCCCTAAAGGCAGTGGTATAGTTTCAGGGGGACCAAAGTAGCCATAGGATATCGGTAACATATGAGGTACGCCATGAGGTATCGAATTCTGCTGCTGGCCGCAGTGCTCGCGAGCGGCCTCGCGGGAGCCGAGACCATCGCCGTCGATAACGGCATTGCCGTCAAACAGTCCGATGTGCCACGCCGACCCGCGGCATGACCATGGACCAGGTTGCGAGCAAATTCGGCGCTCCGGCCACCAAAGTTCCGGCCGTCGGAAGCCGCCGATCTCGCGCTGGGAATATCCGGGTTTCGTCGTGTATTTCGAGCACGAGCACGTCATTCACAGCGTCGTTGCAAATTCTTAAGGTTAATAGCGCGTAACGCGATTTAGGTTCGCGTAACATCATTTAAGTTGACCTTAGCCCCACCGCGACTCGTTCGCGGCGGGCGTTTTTTATTTTTTTGAAACGTTGAAATGTGCTCTACTCGACCCAATCCTGCCCGCATAACGATGAACGCCGTAGTCAAATGGGGCAAGCTGTATGGCGCGGCCGCGGCGCTTGCCATCGCGGAAGCGGCCCGCAGCGCGCCGGGGCCCCTCATCGTCATCGCGCAAAACTCGCGCGAGGCGGAGTCCTTAAGCGACGAGATTCGGTTCTTTGCCGGCCCCAGCTCTACAGCGTCAGGGTGTTCCCCGATTTGGAGACGCTGCCCTACGACAGCTTCTCCGCCCATCCCGATATCACCTCCGCCCGGCTCGCCACATTGGCGGAACTGCCGCGCGCGCGCCACGGCGTGTGGTTGGTTGCCATCGATACGCTGCTGCAGCGATTGGCGCCGCGCAGCTACATCGAGGCCTACTCGCTCAAAGTGCATGTCAACGAGACGCTCGATCTGGAGGCGCTGCGCGCGCAACTGGCGCTGGCCGGATATGCCGCCGTCACTCAAGTCGTGGCGCACGGCGAATTCGCGGTGCGCGGCTCGCTGATCGATGTCTTTCCGATGGGCTCGGATACTCCCTACCGCATCGACATGCTGGATCGCGACGTCGACAGCATTCGCCGCTTCGATCCCGACACGCCAGCGCTCGCTCGACAAATTGGATCGCATTCAGTTGCTGCCGGCGCGCGAAACGCCGCTGAACCCGGAAGCGGTGCGCGAGTTCCGGCGCCGCTACCGGCTGCGCTTCACCGGAGATCTGTCGGAGCAGGCGATCTACCGCGACGTCAGCGCCGGGATGGCGCCCGGCGGCATCGAATTCTTCCTGCCGCTGTTCTTCGAGCGCACCTCGCATCTGTTCGAGTATTTGCCGCCCGACAGCGTGCTCGTGGACATCAACGATGCCAGCGCTCGCGCGCTGCGGGATCTGTGGAACGGAATCGTCGACCGCCACGAACAGCTGCGTCACGACCGCCACCGTCCGATCTTGGATCCCGCCGAGGTCTATTTGACGCCGGCGAATTCCTCGAGTCATATGTCGCGCATGGCCCAAGGTGCTGCTGCACACCTTTGAATGGCCTCCCGAGACGGCGGGCCGGATGCAAAATTTTCCCAGCGTGGCGCCGGCCGTGGTGCGCATCGACCCGCGCGCCGAACAGCCCGCCGCCGAATTGGCAGCGCATATCGATGCCGACCGCCGCGCGGATCCTGCTGGCGGCCGAATCCGCCGGCCGCCGCGAACTCATTCTCGATCTGCTGCGCGCCCGCGACATTCAGCCGAAGATATTCGACGATTTTGCTGGTTTCCTGCAGAGCGGACTGAAGCCTCGGAATTACGGTGTCGGCCGCCGTATCCGGGCTGAAGCTGGATACGCCGCCGCTGGAGATTCTTACCGAGTCGCAATTGTTCGGCGATCGCGCCCGTCAAGAGCGCCGGCGCCGCCGGGCCGAACGCGACCCGGCGAAAATACTCAAGGAGCTGTCCGACCTGCGCATCGGCGCGCCGGTGGTACACGAAACCTACGGTGTCGGACGCTACGTCGGGCTGCAGACCATGGATATCGCCGGGCTACACCGGCGAATTCCTGGTGCTCGAGTATGCGGATGGCGACAAGCTCTATGTTCCGGTGCAGGCGCTGCATCTGGTGTCGCGCTACACCGGTGCGCCGGCCGAAACGCGCGCCGCTGCACAAGCTTGGCGGCGATCAGTGGCAGAAAGCGCGGCGCAAGGCCGCGCAGCGCATTCGCGATGTCGCCGCCGAATTGTTGGATCTGTACTCGCGGCGCGCCGCCCGGCAGGGCACGGAGATGTCGGCGGGCGAGGCTGATTATCGCGCGTTTCAGGCCGGCTTTCCGTTCGAAGAAACCGCCGATCAGGCCGCCGCCATCGAACAGGTGTTGATCGATCTGAAATCCGACAAACCCATGGATCGCGTGATTTGCGGCGACGTCGGGTTCGGCAAAACCGAGGTCGCGCTGCGCGCGGCATTCGTCGCGGTGCAGGCCGGCAAACAAGTTGCCGTGCTGGTGCCCACCACCCTGCTCGCGCAACAACACTACACCACCTTCGTCGACCGATTTGCGGACTGGCCGGTGCGCATCGAGAGCCTGTCGCGCTTTCGCACCAACAAGGAAGCAGAAAGCTGTCGTTGCGGGCCTCGCCGCGGGCACCGTCGACATCGTCATCGCCACGCAGCGCTTGCTGCAGGGCAAAGCACGCTTCAAAGACTTGGGATTGGTGGTGATCGATGAGGAGCATCGCTTTGGCGTGCGCGACAAGGAGAAGTTGAAGGCGCTGCGCACCGAAGTCGATGTTCTCACGCTGACCGCGACGCCGATCCCGCGAACGCTCAACATGGCCATGGGCGGCCTGCGCGATTTATCGCTGATCACGACGCCGCCCGCCGAGCGGCTGGCGGTAAAGACCTTCGTGCTGGAATGGAACGAAACGATCGTGCGCGAAGCGGCATTGCGCGAAATTCGCCGCGGCGGCCAGATTTACTTCGTTCACAACACCATCGAGACCATCGAAAAAACGGCGCAGGCGATGCGCGAACTGGTGCCGGAGGCGAACGTCGCGGTCGGCCACGGCCAGATGCGCGAGCGCGATCTCGAACAGCTGATGCTGGATTTCTATCATCGCCGCTTCAATGTTCTCGTCTGCACGACCATCATCGAAAGCGGCATCGACGTGCCGACGGCAAACACCATCGTCATCGACCGCGCGGATCGATTCGGCCTGGCGCAGATTCACCAGTTGCGAGGCCGCGTCGGCCGCTCGCACCATCGTGCGTACGCCTATCTTGATAACCCCGCCGCGCAAAGCGATGACGCGCCGATGCGATCAAGCGGCTCGAAGCGCTGGAATCGCTCGAGGAGCTGGGCGCCGGCTTTACCCTGGCGACCCATGATTTGGAAATTCGCGGCGCCGGCGAACTGTTGGGCGATGAACAAAGCGGACAGATTCAAGAGATCGGCTACAACCTGTACATGGAACTGCTGGAGCGCGCCGTGACGGCGCTGAAATCCGGCAAGCAAGCCGATCTCGAACGGCCGCTGGACGCGGGACCCGAAGTCGAACTGCATGTGCCGATGCTCATTCCGGAGGACTATGTGCCGGACGTGCATCTGCGGCTGGTGCTGTACAAGCGCATCGCCAGCACCCCCTCGCGCGAGGAACTCGACGAACTGAAAGTCGAAATGATCGACCGCTTCGGTCCGATGCCGCCGTTTGCGCAATCCTTGTTTCGCGCCACCTATCTCAAATTGCGCGCCGCCGCACTCGGAATCCGCAAAATCGATGCCGGCGCGAGCAACGGCTACTTCACCTTCGAGGAGCAGAACAAGATCGATCCGAAGCGCGTGCTCAAGCTGATCCAAGGAAAACCCAAGGAATATCGTCTCGACGGCCCGCTCAAGCTGCGCTTCGCGCACATCGCGCGCACCGAGGAGGCGCTGTTCACGCGGGTCGAACAGCTGGTCGACCAGCTAGCTTAGCAGCCCGGCTGCGGCCCAAGTCCGACAGGCGCTCGCTAGCTGATGGCGCCGAGAAAATCGCGCTTGCCGACTTCGACGCCGCTCTTGCGCAGCAACGCGTAGACCATGCTGGCGTGAAAATAGAAATTCGGCAGCACGAAATCGGTCAGGTAGCTCGAGCGCCGTGAATTTCCAGGCGCCATTGGGAAACTTGATTTCTATTGCGCGGTTTTCATCGCCCGCCATCTGCGCCGCGGTGACGGTCTTGAGAAAATCCACGGTTTTGGCGATGCGCGCCTTCAGCTCCGGCAGCGTCGTTTCCGTATCCTCGTGCTTCGGCACTTCGATGCCGGCCAGGCGCCCCGCCGCGCCTTTGGCGGTATCGCAGGCTATCTGCACCTGGCGGCTCAGCGGATGCATGTCGGGAAACAATCGTGACTGCGCAAGCACGACCGAATCGAATTTCTTCGCCGTCGCATGCGCGGCAGCTTTGTCGAGGATCGCCGACATGTTGGTCAGTCCGCGCGTCAACACGGGAATCGAAAAATCGTACAGAGATAGCCATCACTAATCTCCTGAAGTCACCGCGAGCGGGGCGTCACTGTAGCGAATGCATGTGAATTTGAATAGCACTCACGGGAGTAGGTTAAAATTCGCACTTGCTATGCTGCCCTGCTCCGAAGCCTGCGAGACGAAACAAGGGTCCCATCCTCGAGGTGCTGCGGATTGCATTTGCCGATCGCAGTTCAGGTTCTGGAGATCGGCAGCGGCACCGGCCAGCACGCGGTGCATTTTGCCGCGCATCTCGCCCATCTGACCTGGCATCCGACCGAGCAGTTGGCATATCTCGCCGATCTTGCGCCACGCGTGAAGCTCGAGGGCGCGCGCAATCTGCGCCCGCCCACGGTGCTCGACGTCAAACAGCCCGTATGGCCGTTGCGCACGTCGATGCCATTTTCACCGCCAATACGCTGCACATCATGTCCTGGTCCGAGGTATTGGCCCTGTTCCAGGGTCTCGGCGCCATCCTGGCCGCCGGGCGGCGTGATCTGCGTGTACGGACCTTTTCGCTACGCCGGCCGCTACACCTCGGACAGCAACCGGGACTTTGACCGCATGCTTCAGGAGCGTGACCCCTTATCGGGCTTGCGCGACATCGAGGCGCTAACCGCCCTGGCAGTGCAATATGGTCTGCGGCTCAAGGTCGACCACGACCTACCGGCCAACAATCGATTGCTGGAGTTCGTCAGAGACTAGTTATCCACAGCCATTATGTAGCGCCAAATCAAGGTTTCAGGCGACAGCCTCCACATTTGGTGGCATAATGACACCGAAACGTAGATCGCGCGGTGGCAGCGCGGTCGGCGCGCATTTCCATGGCGAACCAAAGGGGAAGGTTAACGATATGAAGAAGACTCGTACATCTGCCGCTGCAGCGGCATTGCTTGCGATCGCATGCCTTAAGCTACGCAGGCTTAAGCTTAGCGCGACTTCAAGCACGGCGGCGAAAGCCCCGGCCGAAGTTGCGTTGCCTGCCACGGTCGATGACTTCCGACTGACCGATCAAAATTTGCATTCGCATGAACTGCGCCAGCTCGGCGACGCCAGCGCGGTGGTGCTGATCACGCAGGCAGAACAACTGCCCGGTCAGCCGCAACACCAGCGCCGCGGTCAAAGCCCTGCAGGATGAGTACTCGCCCAAGGGCGTTGAGATTTTCATGCTGAACTCCACGCCCTCGGACAAGCGCGAAGCGATCGTCGCGAGGCGCAGGCCTACGGCTACAACCTGCCGATCCTCATGGACACCAATCAATTGGTCGGCGAGCAATTGGGCGTGACCCGCACCGCCGAAGTCATCGTCATCGATCCGAAGACCTGGAAAATCGTTTATCGCGGCCCGATCGATGACAAGGTCACCTATGAGCGCCAGAAAGCCAACGGCCGACCACACCTGGGCCAAGGATGCGCTGGATTCGCAGCTCGCTGGCAAACCGGTCGCTGTCGCTCAAGTCGCAGTCGGTCGGCTGCCTCATCGACTTCCCGGAGCGCGCCAAATTGGCCACCAGAAGGTCAACCTACGTCAAGAACATCGCGCCGATGTTCGAAGACAAGTGCGTGTCCTGCCATGAGCCCGGCGGCATCGGTCCGATGCCCTTTGACCAGTTTTGAAGAGATCAAGCCATTTGCACCGATGATTCGCGAAATGATCCGTACGCAACGCATGCCGCCGTGGCGCGCAGATCCGACCGTCGGTCATTTCCTGGGCGACCGCAGCTTGTCGGCCGCTCAGATCAAAACGCTGGTTCATTGGGTCGAAGCCGGCGCGCCGCGCGGCACCGGCGCCGATCCGCTCGCCGCCAAGAATCTTCAAGGCGCCGGAATGGCCGCTGGGCAAGCCGGACCTGGTGCTGGACATTCCTGCTTACACGATCCCGGCCAATGGCATCGTCGACTATCAGCGCCCGTTACGTCGTCAATCCGCTGAAGGAAGGCAAGTGGCTGCGCGCCTCGACCATCAAGGTCGTGAATCGCCAAGTGGTACACCACGTTCTGACCGGCTACCTTGCGGAAGTGCCGGCAGCCGGCTCAGCCGGCCAATGAAAGCAAGTGGGGAGCCTCGTTGGGCGGTTACGCCGTGGGTGCTGAATCCTTCGTCCAGCCGGCGGACACCGGCGTGTACATCCCGCCCGGCGGTGCCGTCGGCTTCCAGGTCCACTACACGCCGTATGGTCAGCAAGTCACCGAACACTCGCAGATCGCGCTGTATTTCTACAAGGATAAGCCGAAGCTAGTGATGCGCAACTCGGCGATGCCAATGCCGAACATCGAGATTCCCGCCGAACCAGGAAAGCGCGGAGCGGCAGGCTTACATTGACCATTCCCGAAGGACATGCTGCTGTACGGCTGCCTTCCCGCACGCGCACTATCGCGGCGCTTCCTCGAAGTTCTGTACTGATCGACGCCGGAAGGGCAGAAGACGCTGCTGTGTCGCCTGCCGCACTACGACTTCAACTGGCAGCGCGAATACAATTTCGTCGAGCCGGTAAAGGTTCACGGCGGGTTCCAAGCTGCTGGCCGTCTACACCTATGACAACTCGGTGAGAAATCCGGCCAATCCGGATCACAACCGCGTCGTTCCGTGGGGCGATCAATCCTTCGATGAAATGCTCTACACCGCACTTCCACTATCGACTGGGTCGGAGAGACCTCCGACAAGATGGATCAGTATGCCGCCTATGATAAGGAGCTGAATGACAACCGCCTGTTCGGCATGCTCGACACCAAGATGAACGGCAAGCTGGATCACGTCGGAACTGACGGGTCCTATCGGCAAGCAGTTTGCGGCCAGCTTCGCCAAGATCGACACCGATCATGACGGCTTCATCGAGCCCAATGAATTGGCGGCCGCCGAGGCCAACATGCAGAAGCGGCGCCAGCAGGCTTCGCAGCAGCAGCAAGGGCAAGGCGCAGCAGCGCCGGCGGCTCCGGCTGCTCCGGCCCAAGCTCCGGGAGAGAAGACCGGGGGCGGCCAGTAACAGCCTACGTGGCGGCCCGTGTTGTTCCCTTTGATCCATTGAAGGGATTCGCACGGGCCGCCTAGTCGTTTGCACCGTGGCGGCCGCCAGCTTAAGCGGCTCCGAATTCGCGCATGCGGACGCCTTGAGCCGCGTCAATGTCGGCGCGCCGGCACCACTGTTCACCGCCAGAGGTGCCGACGGTCAACCAGCATCGCTTGAGCGACTACGCCGGCAAGTTGGTGGTACTTGGAATGGACCAGCCCGGTCTGCCCGTTCACCGCCATGAAGTACAAGAGCGGCGCCATGCAAGCATTGCAGAGGTACGCAGCCTCGCAGCACATCGTGTGGCTTTCCATCGATACCGCCGCGCCCGACAAGGCGGGCTATCTGACGCCGCCGCGGCCGCGCGCGCGCATTGCGGAAACCCACGCGCACGGTCACTGCCTTCTTGTTCGACCTCGACGGCAAGCATCGCGCGCAGCTATGGCGCGAAGACCACACCGAGCTTTTTCCTGATCGATCGCGACGGCAAGCTCGCCTACGAAGGCGCGATGAACGATCAGGTTTTCGCGACGATCGCCCTGAGGCGCCGATTACATCCACCCCGCGCTGGATGATCTTGCTCGCCGGACGGCCCGTGCAAAATCCCGGAAACCCAGCCGCAGGGCTGCGCAATCGAATACTAGAACGATGCGACTGGTCAGCAAAAGCGCTGCAGCAGCGCGCAGCATCGACACCGCGGCCAAATCGCGCCGTGAACAACTGCTCGACCAAGCGGCACGCGAGCTGAATTCCAAGGGCATCTCGATGACGTCCTTGACGGACGTCGCGGACAAGCTCGGCTTTCTCGCGCGCATCGCTCTACTACTATGTCGAGGATCGCGAAGACCTGATGTTTCAGGTCTATTTGCGATCCTCCGAGATCATGGCGCGCCGGCTGGAAGAAGCCGCGCAGTCCGGCAGCAGCGCACTGCAGGTGGTCGGCAACTTCGTCGCCCGTATCTTGGATCCGGCAGAGCCGGAGCTCGCGGCGCTCGAGCGAAATCGGCTTGCTCGATCAGGCTGAGCGCGAAACGGTGCTGGGAATTTTCGAAGCCGTCGTGGCGCGGCTCGCCAGCGTACTCGAAGCCGGCGCCAGAGCCGGCGACATTCGGCCGCTGCGACTTTCCAATCGTGGCGCGCACCATCATCAGCATCATTCATTCCATTCCCCTGAACTCGGCGCTTGGCAACGACGCTGCGCGTCAGCAGACCGCAGATCATCGCGGCAGCTGCCAAGGATATTCTTGGCCAACGGCTGGGCGTGCCGATCGGCGCGCGCGAGGTGAATCCTGCCGCCCATCGATTTCGCACCCCTGCTGACCCACGCGGGCGGCCTGTTCGATCGCGGCGCGCAATTCGAAGCAAAGCGCGAAAAGATTCTCGCGGCGGCCTCGCACTTGTTCAATCGCCGCGGCGTCGATACGACTTCGCTCGACGATATCGCCGCCGCGGTGGGCGCGACCAAGCGCACGCTGTATCACTACATCGGCGACAAGCAAACCATCCTCTCCGCCTGCTACGCACGCACCGACAGGATTTTCTGCTTCATTCGCGAGCAGGCGGCGGCTCAGGGCGGCAGCGCCGCCGAAACCCTGATCGCGGTGCTGCGCGCCAATGCAATTTCGCACCAACGGGACGATATTGAGCCGCTGCGCCCTTCCACCGGCTATGACTCATTGAGCGCGCAGGAGAAGGTTCTGGCGACCGAACGCGGCCGGGAGCTGGTCCAGGCCTATCGGGCACTGTGCCGCGAGGCGCAGGGCGAGAATTCGATGCGCGACATCAACCGCGATTGTCTGCTGCTGCTGCTGCGGGGATCCGGCAGCTGGCTCGCCAAAGGATTGGTCAGCGGCGACGAGCAGCGCAAGGCGCAGATCGCCGCTGAAATCGCCGACGTGCTGCGGCTCGGCCTGAACACGGTCTGAATCGCCGCGCCATCTTCGGCTGTGAATAAGCGAATCGTTTTCATTGGCGCACCCGAGATGGATGCCCAACGATTCGAGGCTAAGGTTTTATCGGACTTTCCGCGTCTCGATCTCCTCGCCACGAATGATCGGGATTTCGCGCGCCGTCAAGTGGACGATGCCGAAGTGTTGATCGGCCATGCCTCTCAATTCGACGAAGAGATGCTGCGGCGCGCATCACGCCTGCGCTGGATTCAGTCGACCACCGCCGGGACGGACGGCATCCTCAAACTCGCCGCCCTGCGCGCCGAAGTGACCGTCACCTCGACCCGCGGAATGCATGGACCGCAGGTGTCTGAACTTGTGTTCCTGCAAATGCTGTCGTTGCTGCGCGACTTTCCGCGCGTCCTGCGCAATCAGGCGGCCCAGGTTTGGGAGCGCTGGCCGCAACCGTTGTTGTGGGGCAAGACCATCGTCATTGTCGGCGTCGGCGCAATCGCCGAGGCCTTGGCGCCGCGCTGCAAAGCGTTCGGCATGACCGTCTACGGAATTTCCAGCGCGCCGCGCAAGCCTGAAGGCTTTGACGAAGTATTGGCTCGCGATGAAATTCAGCGCGGCGCCGCCTTGGCCGATTTTCTGGTGCTGATCGTGCCCCACACCCCGCAAACCGAGAATCTGATCAATGCAGCGGTGATCGCCGCCATGAAACCCGACGCGTATCTGATCAATGTGGCGCGCGGAGGCGTACTCGACGAAGGCGCGCTGCGCGACGCGCTGCACGAGCGGCGCCTGGCGGGCGCGGCGCTGGATGTATTTCGCGAAGGATCGCTCCCCGCGAATCACCCGTTGTGGCGCGAGAAAAAAATCATCATCACACCGCACATTGGCGGCATGAGCGATATCTATCTTGACCAGGCTTACCCCATCGTTCGCGACAATTTGCGCAACTTTCTGGCCGGCGATTTCGCCGCGATGAAAAATATCGTGCCGCATTGAATTTTGCCGCACACTTGGTGCAAGTTGCAGGGGAGAAATGATCAATGACGCGATTGTGCATACGAATTGCGGGGCTGCTGATCCTGGCGGCGAGCGCGCCCGCTGCCGAGACGCCTGCGCCTGTGCCCAACAATGCCACCGCAACCACACGCGCGATCAATCGTGCGCAGTTGGCGCAGTCCGCGCAGGCCGGCCAACAGGACTTTGAAGCCACGCAGCGCGGGCTGATCGAGGCGAGTCCGAATCTGACGATCGTGGGACCCTCCGCAAGCCCGGCTCTGACGTTAAAGGGTTATGAGTTCCTCAGCAACGAGCAGGCGCCCGACACGGTGAATCCGGCCTTGTGGCGCCACGCCCGGCTCAACGTGGCGAGCGGTCTGTTCAAGGTCGCCGAGCGCGTCTACCAGGTGCGCGGCTACGACATGTCGAACATCACCATCGTCGAAGGCGACAGCGGGTTGATCGTCACTGATCCGCTGACGACCACCGAGGCGGCGCAAGCGGCGATGGCGCTGTACTTCAAGCATCGCCCGCTGAAGCCGGTGGTGGCGCTGATCTACTCGCACTCGCATATCGATCACTTCGGCGGCGTGCGTGGTGTGATCAGCGGCGAAGACGTGGCTGCTGGCAATGTGCAGGTAATCGCGCCGGCCGGATTCTTGAGCGAAGCGCTCAGCGAAAACGTCATCGCCGGCAATGCCATGTCGCGCCGCGCGATGTATCAATTCGGATTAGGACTGCCGCACGGCGAGCGTGGAATGATCGACGCCGGCCTGGGCAAACCAGGGGTCAATGGCACCATTACCTTGATTCCGCCGACCATGGCCATCGAGAAGCCGATCGAAACGCGCCGCATCGACGGCGTCGACATTGTCTTTGGGTTGACGCCGGGCGCCGAGGCTCCTGCAGAGATGATCATGTACTACCCGCAGTTTCGGGTTTTGAACATGGCTGAGATCACGACGCAGGGGATGCACAACCTCCTGCCGATGCGCGGCGCATTGGTGCGAGACGCCCTGTCCTGGTCCAAGTACATTGGCGCTGCGCTGCAACGCTATGGCGATCGCAGCGACGTAGTCATCGCGCAGCACAACTGGCCGGTGTGGGGAGCCGAGAGGATACAGGACTACCTGAAGAAGCAGCGCGACGCCTACAAGTTCGTGCACGACCAGACCGTACGATTGATGAATCACGGCTATGTGGCCGGCGAAATCGCCGAGGCCATCAAGATGCCGCCGAGCCTCGCGCAGGAGATGTCCACCCACGCCTTTTACGGCGACCTCAAAAACAACATCAAGGCGGTGTACCAGCGCTACCTCGGCTACTACGACGGCAATCCGGTCAACCTGGAGGCGCTGCCGCCAGTGCCGGCCGCGCGGAAGACGGTGGAGTACATGGGAGGCGCAGCTGCGGTGCTCAAGCGGGCTCGCGAGGACTATGCGAAAGGCGAGTATCGCTGGGTGGCGCAGGTCACCTCGCAGCTGGTCTTCGCCGATCCGAGCAACCGCGCCGCGCGCGCGCTGGCCGCCGACGCCTACGAGCAGCTCGGCTATCAGAAGGAATCGGCCACGGCGCGCAATGCCTTTCTTGAAGGCGCCTCCGAGCTGCGCAATGGTCTTCCCAAACTGCCGGGTTTCTCGGCCGCCGCTCCCGATGTGATTCGCGCGATGCCGCTGGACATGTTCTTCGATTATTTGGGCGTGCGGCTGGACGGCGACAAGGCCTTGGGAAAGGTCATCGTGCTCAACTGGCAATTCACGGATACCCATCAAAACTATGTGCTGAACCTCGAGAACTGCGCGCTGACATATGCAGCCGATGCCCAAGCAGCCAATGCCGACGCCACCTTGACCCTGACGCGTGCTACGTTGGACGAGATTTCTTTGCGCAAGACGACAGTTCTGGCGGCCCTGCAAGGCGGCCGGATCGGGGTCACGGGCCGGCCCGACAAGGTGGGTGAATTGTTCAGCATGCTCGACACATTTTCCCCCGGCTTTCCGCTGATCGAACCGCGGCCGGCGCGCTGAGACGTGGCGGCAAATTGTTTGAATAAACGAGGTTCAAGACGATGAGCAATGACTCGGGCGCAGGTACTCGGACAAAACCATTGCGCTCGCGTGCATGGTTCGATAACCCGGCGAATCCGGGCATGACGGCGCTGTATCTGGAGCGCTACTTGAATTTCGGGCTTACCTTGGAGGAGTTGCAGTCGGATAAACCCATCATCGGCATCGCGCAGACCGGATCGGACTTATCGCCATGCAACCGCCATCACATCGTACTCGCCGAGCGCGTCGCTGCCGGCATCAGAACTGCGGGCGGTGTACCCCTCGAGTTCCCCGTGCATCCGATTCAAGAGACCGGCAAGCGTCCGACCGCCGCACTTGACCGCAACTTGGCGTACCTCGGCCTGGTGGAAGTGCTGTATGGCTACCCGCTGGATGGCGTGGTGCTCACGATCGGCTGCGATAAGACCACGCCTGCCTGTTTGATGGCCGCGGCCACCGTCGATCTACCGGCCATCGCGCTGTCGGTCGGACCCATGCTAAACGGCTGGCACAAGGGCGAACGTACGGGATCCGGAACCATCGTCTGGAAGGCGCGCCAAATGCTGGCGGCGGGGAGCCTCGACTATGCAGGATTCATCGAGCTCGTTGCCTCCTCGGCGCCCTCCACCGGCTACTGCAACACCATGGGTACGGCGACCACCATGAACTCGCTTGCCGAGGTCCTTGGCATGCAGCTGCCGGGATCGGCTGCCATTCCGGCGCCCTATCGCGAACGCGCGCAAATCGCCTACGAAACCGGCAAGCGCATCGTCGCCATGGTGAACGAGGACCTGAAGCCTTCAGATATCCTGACACGCGAATCATTTTTAAACGCCATCGTCGTAAGTTCGGCGATCGGTGGCTCGACCAATGCGCCGATCCACATCGCCGCGATCGCAAGGCACGTCGGCGTGGCACTCTCCCTCGACGATTGGCAGGAGCACGGACACCGGGTTCCGCTGCTGGTCAATCTACAGCCCGCAGGCCAGTATCTGGGCGAGGACTATCATCATGCCGGCGGGGTACCTGCCGTGGTGAATGAGCTGATGAAGCAGGGCTTGATTCATGAGAACGCGATGACGGCCAACGGCCGCAGCATCGGCGACAACTGCCGCGGCCGCGAGATTCAAGATCGCGATGTGATTCGTCCCATCGATCAGCCGTTGAAGACCGATGCGGGCTTTATAGTCATGCGCGGAAATCTGTTCGATTCCGCAATCATGAAGACCAGCGTCATTTCAGAGGAATTCCGGCTGCGATACCTTTGCAATCCGGACCAGCCCGACATCTTCGAGGGCAGCGCCGTGGTGTTCGACGGCCCTGAGGACTACCACGCACGGATTGACGATCCGGCGTTAAATATTGGCGAGTACAGTTTGCTGGTGATGCGCGGCGCGGGAGTGGTGGGCTATCCGGGATCCGCGGAAGTGGTGAACATGCGGCCTCCCGACTATCTGATAAAGCGCGGCATCACGGTACTACCGTGTATCGGCGACGGCCGCCAATCAGGGACCTCTGCATCACCCTCGATACTCAATGCTTCGCCGGAAGCGGCCGTTGGCGGCGGTCTGGCTCTGCTCAAGACCGGCGATCGGATACGCATCGATCTGCGCCAGGGAACCGCGAATGTGCTGCTTTCGGATGCCGACTTGGCCGAGCGCCGGCGCGCGCTCGAACGCCAAGGCGGGTATCGCTATCCGGAGTCGCAAACGCCGTGGCAGGAGATCCAGCGCGGCATGGTCGACCAACTTGGCGACGGCATGGTGCTGAAGCCCGCCGTGAAGTATCGACAAATCGCCGAGCGGTTCGGCGTGCCGCGCGACAATCACTAAACCCAGCCGCCGTCCACGACGTAGTGCTGGTTGGTGCAGGCGCTTGCCTCGTCGGAGCTCAGGAACACGATGAATTTGGCGACTTCCGCGGGCTGCAGCTTCCGCTTCAAGCATTGGCGCGCCATGATTTCCGCCTCGGCTTCCGGCGTCACCCATCTGTCGAGCTGCCGCCGCGTCATGATCCACCCCGGCGCCACCGCATTGACTCGGATGCCGAACGGGCCGTAGTCGCGGGCCAGCGAACGCGTCAGGCCCAGCACGGCGGATTTCGCAGCCGAATAGCCGGCCATGCCGCCCTGACCGACCATCCAGGTTATCGAGCCCAGATTGACGATGACGCCTTTGCCCGTGGTTTTCATGTCGGGCAGTACCGCTTGGGCGCAAAAAAATTGATGTTTGAGATTGACCGCGATCCGGCTGTCCCACATTTGTTCCGTGACGGTTTCGGTCGCGTGCCGCTCATCATTGGCCGCGTTGTTGATCAATATTTCAATTTTCCCGAAATGCTGCTTGATGCGCGCAATACCCGCACGGAGTGCGGCGACATCGGTGAGATCAAGATTTTCAAACAACAGGCGCGCACCGCTTGCCGTCAATTCCTGCAGCAATGTGCGCGATGGTTCGACTGCGATGTCGATGAAGGCGACTCGCGCCTGCTGGAGCGCGAACTGGCGTACGATGGCCTCGCCGATCCCTGAGCCGCCGCCGGTTACGAGTACCACCTTGTCCTTAAGATCCGAATAAATTGCGCTCATGGCGCACCTGCCGGTTGGCCGACATTGAAGCCGGCCGGTACGTCCAGTATCACCGGCGGCAGTCCCGGAACCGCGGCGCGAAAGCCGAATAAATCCCCTGCCAGGGGCTGCGCCTCGCGCTCTGCAGCCGAAAGACCCTCCCATGCGGTGGTTACGTACACCATGCAATTGTCGTGGTCGCCGAACGCAACTTTCGTCACCTTCGCGCACGGAAAACGCACGGTGGCGAGCAACTCGCCGCGCGGCGAGTAGCGACGCACCGCCCAGCCTTCCCACAGCGCCACCCACAAGCACCCTTCCGCATCGACCGTGGTGCCGTCGGGGAAACCCGCAGCTGTCTCGATCTCAACGAACACCCGCTTGTTGGACAGTGAGCCGCTCGGCCCGCAATCGAAAGCGTAGACAAGACGACGGGACGAGTCGGTGTGATAGAAGGTGCCGCCATCGGGGCTGAACGCAGGCCCGTTGGTTACGACATAGCCCGTGTCGAGCTGCGTGATGCGACCCTCGCGATCCTGACGATACAAAGCGCCGCTGGGTTTCGTCATGGCGTCGTGCATCGATCCGAACCACAAATCGCCCTGCGGACCCACGCAGGCATCGTTCAAGCGGTTCTCCGGGAGGTGCGCCTCCGGAGCGGCAACCGGCGTGAAGCTGCCGCCGCGCGGATCGAATCTGTGCAGCCCGCTCTTGAGTCCCGCCATGTAGCCGTCGCGCATCGGAACAATGAACGAGATCTTCTCGGGTGCCGCCCAGACGCGGTGCGCGGCGCCATCCGGCTGATAGCGGTGCAGCCGACAGCCTGCGACATCCACGAACCACAGCGCGTTATCGTTCGCAACCCACACCGGTCCTTCCCCGAGCTGCGCTCCGAGGGCGATGACTTGGTGGGGCTGGGTCATGTCACGATGAGATGTACGCGGTTTTGGTTTGAGTATAAAAATCGATCGCGGCAAATCCCTGTTCGCGCGGGCCGTAGCTCGACTTGCGCGACCCACCGAATGGCACGTGATAGTCCACACCGGCGGTGGGTAAATTCACCATGACCATGCCGGCGCGAACCGAGCGCTGAAAGTGTCTGGCGTACTTCAGGGAAGCCGTCATGATGCCGGCCGACAATCCGAACTCGCCGCTATTGGCAACCGCCAGCGCTTCTTCGTAGTTTTTGACGCGCACCACGCTCGCCACCGGGCCGAAGATCTCTTCGCTGTTGACGCGCATGTTCTGCGCCGTATCCGCGATCACGGCTGGACTGACGTACCAGCCGGGTTTGTCCAAAGACAATCGCTCCCCGCCGGTGACGATTCGACCACCCTCTCGTTTGGCAATTTCAACGTAGGAAAGCGTTGTCTGCATCTGACCTTGGCTCACCAGCGGTCCCATCCGCGTCGCTGGGTCCAGTGCGTCGCCAACCTTGAGCGTCGCGGCCTTGGCCGCCAGCGCTGCCACGAAGCGGTCGTGAATGGCATCGGTGACGATGAGCCGGCTGGAAGCGGTGCAACGCTGTCCGGAGGCGAAAAAGGCGCCGTCCAGCGCACACTGCACGGCGCGCTCAAGATCCGCATCGTCGAGAATCACGAGCGGATTCTTGCCGCCCATCTCCAGCTGCACACGCGCCTGCCGGGCCATTGCAGCGGCGCCCACCTTCGCGCCGGTCGCCTGCGAACCCGTGAAGGAAATGCCGTCGACGCCCGGATGAGTCACGATGGCATGCCCAACTTCGCCGGGGCCGAAAACCAGGTTGAACACACCGGCCGGGACGCCCGCCTCCAGAATGATCTCGGCGAGCGCCGCGGCCGTTGCCGGGGTCGGACTGGCAGGCTTCATCACGACGGTGTTGCCGAACGCCAGCGCCGGCGCCGATTTCCAAGCCGGTATCGCGATCGGGAAATTCCACGGCGTGATCAGTCCAAACACGCCCACCGGCTCCCGCGATGTAGTGACATCCACACCTGCACGCGTCGAGCTCAAGTTCTGACCGTGACGGCGCAACGCTTCGCCCGCGAAGTATTTGAATATGCGGCCCGCCCGTGCGACCTCGCCGATGCCTTCCGGAAGAGTCTTTCCCTCTTCACGAGACAGCAGCCTTCCCAACTCTTCGCGGCGTTTCAAAATGAGGTCGCCGATTCTGTCGAGAAGATCCGATCTGACTTCGGGCGAGGCTTCAGACCACGCCGGGAAGGCGCGGCGCGCAGCATCGACCGCCGCGCTAACTTCAGGCGCCCCGCCATCGGGATAGGTTGCGACGATGTCGCGGGTATCCGAAGGGTTTTCGCTTTCGCGGCTCGCAGATCCCGGCACCCTCGCGCCGTCAATGAAATGCGTTAGTGACGGAATCATCGATGGGTTCGCGCTTGAACTACTTTTGCAGCACGTACTCGCCGGGCGCATCGGCGATCGGCGGGTAGCCGCCAGCAGCCGATCCGAGGGGCGGCGGGTCCACCAACGATTGCGTTGAATGCGCTGCCAGCCACTGCTGCCACGTCGGCCACCAGGAACCGGCTTGCGCCGGGGTGCTTTCAATCCATGCTTCCGGCGTGAGCGTTTCGCTGGCGTTCAACCAGGTACGAACGCGATGCCGCCGCCGTGGGTGCTTGGGACCGCTGACGATGCCTGCATTGTGGCCGCCCGAGGTCAGCAGAAAGGTGTAGTCACTGGAGCGCGTCAGCCCGCGCGCCTTGTACACCGACTTCCACGGCGCCACGTGATCGGTTTCAGTACCGATCACGAACATCGGCAGTTTGATTGCGGCAAGATCGACGTTGCGGCCGTCGGCCTGAAATTCGCCGCGTGCGAGCGCATTGTTCAGATACAGTCCCCGCAGGTATTCAGTATGCATGCGGCACGGCATGCGCGTGCCGTCGGCGTTCCAGGCCATCAGATCATTTGCAGATTCGCGTTTACCGCGCAGATATGTATTGACGGCGGGCGTCCACAGCAGATCTCGCGAGCGCAACAGCGCGAAGGCCGCGCCCATTTGTTCGCTCTTGAGAACTCCGGTTCGGTCCATGACCGCCTCGAGCATGTCGATCTGACTCGGGCTGATGAACACCGAGAGTTCGCCGGGCTCGCTGAAATCCTGCTGCGCCGCCATCAACGTCACGCTGGCGAGCCGCTGATCACCGGCGCCGCTCAACACCGCAGCGCCGATCGACAATAGGGTGCCGCCAATGCAGTAGCCCACCGCATGAATTTTCCGCCCCGGCACGATGCTTGATACGGCCTCAACGGTGTCCTTGATGCCGAGCTTGAGGTAATCCTCCATGCCAAATCCGCGGTCGCTTGCGTTCGGATTTTTCCACGAGACGATGAACACCGTATGGCCTTGCGAAACCAAGTACCGCACCATGGAGTTTTGCGCCGACAGATCGAGAATGTAGTACTTCATGATCCAAGCCGGAACGATCAGGATCGGCTCCGCGAACACCTTATCGGTTGCCGGCGCATACTGAATGAGTTCCACCAGTGCATTGCGCATCACGACCTTGCCCGGCGTTGCGGCGACGTCGCGGCCGATGACGAATTCACCCATTGCGCTCGGCGCCTTGTCGCCAAGTGTCCGTTCGATGTCTTCGAGCCAGTGGCTGAAGCCGCGCACCAAATTCTGGCCGGATTCCGCGCGGGTCGCTTCGAGCAGTTCCGGGTTGGTGGCAAGGTAGTTGGCTGGGGAAAGGACCTCGAGCGCATTGTTGGCCACGAACTTCAAGGTGCGTTCATTCTCGGAGGCGACGCCGGATACGCCGGACCAGGCCTTGCTCCACCAGTCGGCGTAGTTGCGATAGCCGTGCGCGTAGACGTTGAAAGGCCACTGCGACCACGCGTCGTTCGCATAGCGAGCATCCCCTTCGGCCGGCGACAGCGGCTTGCCGGAAGCTGCCTGCAGCGCAAAGTTCAAATTGTCGGCCGCCCCAGCCCACGCGTCCTGCAGGATCTGCAGTTGCTTGGGCGGTTGTTTGGCGAGGTTCAAGTACCAGTCCCACCACGCATTTACATAGACATCGGGAGCCAAGCCTCCCGAGACGGTCGCCAGTTGCGCGCGCATCATGCGCGCCCAACCTTCGGCATCCATGGGAGCCGCGGCCGGGGCGGATTCAGTATTATTCGCGGCCGTCGCGTTTGCGGAATTTGCGTTCGAAGTATTGCCCACGATGATTTCTGTCCAGCCTTCAAAGTTATAGTGGCGACAGAATACAACTAAACAAGGAAGAGGAGGCGCCATCGCCTCCTCCTCATTGGTCAAGCTGGCGCTTTCAGCGCCGTTGCACGATTACAGAATCAGGCGGCTTTCTTGGCCGTCTCTACAACCTTGGCAGTGGCTTCCTTGGTCAGGTCCGCCGCCTTGGTGGCTGCTTCCTTGACCACTTGGGTGAAGCTCGACTGTGCCTCGGTTGCCAAAGTGACGAACTCTTGCGCGCGAACACGCAGTTTCTCGCCCAGTGCGGTGGCAAGTTCGACCTGCTTGGTCATGAGTTCAGCGGGGGTCTTCACGGCAGTCGCCGCAGTGGCGTGGGCAATGCTCCACTCCATGTAGTCGCCGGCGACGGCGTACTGATAACGGCCCAAACGCTCGATGGCCTTGACGCCTTCTTGCTGGGCTTTGAGCACAGGCGCGAACGCATTGCGATAGGACTCGAAAATGCTGGTGGGATCAAATGGTGAGTTGCTCATGGTGTTGTTCCTTAGGTCTTGGGGGATTGATGGACTGAGGCCAGTATAACGTGTTTTGTATGCAATGCAAGAAGAATTTAATCGGGCCTTCGCCGTACTGCTAATAAATATAACTTATTGTTTGTAAACATTATTTAACAGCTTATCTACAAATGACGCAGTAACTATTCAACCAAATAGAGTGCACCGCAAGAGTGGTTGGACACCGCTGGCGACGGGTCCTGCGGCCAAGCGCATAATCCCAGCAAGCGACATACAGGGGGGCGGGATGAGGTCGATCCCCAACTGCATTCAGGTTCTCGAAGCCTTTATCGAGCGCAGCGGCGCACACGTGCTGCGTGCGAATTTACCTCCCTGCGTTCACGGCCGCATTTACCGCGACCAAATTACTCTGCGGCAGGACTTGAGCCCCGAACAGGAACTGCTCACGCTGGTCCACGAATTAGCGCATTGGCTGGCGCATCGGGATGCGCATCGCGCCATCGATTGCACGCTATTTGAGTATGAGGCCGAAGCAGTGGAGGCGCTGGTGATGGCACGTCTTGGACTGCCGCATTCGCGCGCCGAATGCGGCGCCGCCTACCACGTCCTTCCTACGGATAACTTGCTGTCGGTGTCGGTTGCGCGTGTGACGTCCGCGAGTGCACGGATCTGTGCCGCCTTAGGGCTCCCGACGCAGTTGCCGGGCTCAGAAGCGCAGGCCGCCATCAACCTCGACGCAGCGGCCGGTAAAGAAATCGTTCTCGAATATGAACAGCACGGCGTGGGCGATTTCCTCGGGTTGCCCGAGGCGCTTTAGCGGTACCGGCGCTGTGAGTTTCTCCAGCACTTCCGGGCGCATCGAGGCAAGGATGTCGGTATGCGTGAAGCCGGGTGCGATCGAGCCCACTCGAATGCCGTAGCGCGCGAGTTCCTTCGCCCACACCACGCCCATGGATTCCACCCCGGCCTTGGCAGCGCTGTAGTTGCTCTGGCCGGCGTTGCCGACGCGAGAAATGCTGGAGATGTTGACGATCACGCCGCCGTTGCCGAAACTCGATCATCTGCGCAGCGGCCTCGCGCGCGCACAGGAATACGCCGCTCAAGTTCACGCCGATAACCGCATTCCACTGATCCAGCGACATGCGCCCGACGACGGCGCCGTCCTTCACCTTGACCAGCAGGCCATCGCGCACGATGCCGGCATTGTTCACCAGCCCATCCAAGCGCCCGAAGTCCGACGCGACCTGCGTCATCGCCGTTGCTGACCTCGCTTTCATCGGCCACGTTCACGCGATAGCTGCGCGCCTGCACCGACTTCGCAGCGCATAGCGCGGCGGTGGACTCAAGATCGGTCGCATTGAGGTCGAAAAGCGCCATGTCGGCGCCGCGATCGGCGAGCTGCAGCGCGATCGCGCGACCGATGCCGCGGCCTGCGCCGGTCACCACCACGGTTTTATTGCGAATGTCCATTGAGCTTTACTTGCCTCTTTTGCTGTCATCTTTAGGTTTAGAACTGGTTGTCGGAGTCTGGCTTCAGGTGCCGCGGCGCCGCTTGCCGTGAACGCGGCGCGGGCCGCCGCCTGCATCTGTTCCCACATCTCCATGATTCTTGCGCGCCAGTTCGGTCAATGGCGCAAACGGCGTCTGCAATGCCTTGGCCATTTCCGACTGCATTGCCTCCTGCTGCCGCAGCATCGTGGTAAATGCCTGTTCGAGATAGCCGCTGAGCATCGCTTGCGCCGGGCGGCCATAGAAGCGGATGATCATCTCGAGCAGCTCCGAGCCCAGCACCGGCGAGCCGAACTGTTCCTGCTCGGAGATGATCTGCAGCAGCACCGATCGCGTCAGATCCTCGCCCGGACTTGTCGTCGACCACCTTGATCTTCTCGCCCGCCACGATCAGCTGCCGCAGATCCTCCAGTGTCACGTGGCGGCTGCCGCCCGTGTCATAGAGGCGGCGGTTCGCGTATTTTCGTATCAGGCGTTCTTGCTGCATGGTCCAATCCAAAAATCCGCACGCATCCTAGGCGAAGCTTTCGCATTGCACAACTACAGTTAAACGGGCGTTTAAATGCTGAAACTATCTGATCGTGATAAATGATATAAAAACAATGTCGTTATGTCTCAGTTAGATTGTTCTCGAGCGGCGTGTACGTTCAGATTTTCGCCCTTTGCAGTGCATACAGAGCGCCCGCCCATGCAACCTGATCCTGTGGGCTCAGTGGCAGGCGTTCGCAGCGCTTGGGACCGGCGCCGGCACGCTGGCGGCCCCTCGGCTCCTGTCGCGCCGGCTTTGCGCCGATCGCATGCGCCGAGCGCTTCAACGCCGCGGCACGCGCCTATTTCGACGGCGCGGCCAATGCCCCGGCGCCCGCCGCGGCAGCCACGGCCGCGCGCAGGTTTCAGCGACGTTTGCGCGAACAGTTCGCCGACTTCCAGCTGCCCTGGAATTCGGCGGCGGCGCCGACGCCAGCAGCGCGCCACCGATGTTCGCCGGTGAACTCCCCGGCGCTCGGCGCGACGCCGCGAACATCAGCAGCGCGCGCAGCGCATGGCGCGAAGCCTGGCGGCGCATCGAGGAAGCCCAGCGCCGGCTGCAGCGTCTGTGGTCGCCGACGCGCTGCGCGAAGCCGCCGCCGCCTTTACTGCCCGGCTCGCCGCATCAGCGGCTCCCGCACCCAGCGCGGAAGCGCTGCATAAACTCTATGACACCTGGATCGACTGCGCCGAAGACGCCTACGCGCGCGCCGCGCATAGCGAGGCGTTCTGCAGGCGCTGGCGGAATGTGAATGCGAGCAGCCAATGGCGCACGAGAGCTACAGGCAAGCGTCGAACATTGGGCGAAGCTGCTCGACCTGCCCACGCGCAGTGAAATCAATACGCTGACGCAACGCCTGACCGCCGTGGAGCATGCAGCTGCGCGCCCGGCAGCGAAGTAACCCGGCCAAAAGCCGCGACGGCATCGGGCAAACGCCAGGCGCGCGCGACGCAAGAAGCAAAAACATGACGCGCCGCAAGCCCCTGCGGTGCCCTCGCGGCCGCTCGCCGCCGCAGCCCCCGGCGCCGCCGGCTGTTCGCAGAAGGAAGTTGTGTGGCAATCGGGAAAGCTCACGCTGTATCGCTACCGGCCGATCGCGCGGCCCGCCGGCCAGCGCGCCGCTGCTGATCGTCTATGCGCTGGTCAATCGGCCGTACATGATGGATCTGCAGGAGGATCGTTCGCTGATCCGCGGCCTCTTGAATGAAGGCCTGGATGTCTATCTCGATCGACTGGGGCTACCCGGACGGCGCCGACCGTTTCACGACGCTGGCCGATTACATCGATGATCATCTCGCCGGCTGCGTGGACGCAGATCTTGAAGGCGCATCGGCTGGACGCTCTCAACATGCTCGGCGTCTGTCAGGGCGGGGTACTGAGCCTGTGCTTTTCCGCGCTGCACCCGCAGCGCATGTGAGAATCTCGATCACCATGGTCACGCCGGTCGATTTTCATACCCCGGCGGACCTGCTATCGAAGTGGGCCCGCAAAATCGATGTTGCCGCCTGGGTGGGTGATGGCAATGTTTCGGGAGATGTGCTGAATCAGCTGTTTCTATCGCTGATGCCGTTCCGTCTGACGCAGCAGAAGTACGTCGATCTCCTGGCGGGAAATCCCGATCGCGCCGCTGCCGAGAACTTCATGCGAGTCGAACAATGGATCTTCGACAGCCCGGATCAGGCCGGCGCCGCATTCCGCGAATTCGTGACCTGGTTTTATCAGGAGAACCGCCTCGCGCAAAACCGGCTGGAAATCTCAGGCCGCAACGTGGATCTGCGCGCATTGCGCGTGCCGATTTTGAACCTCATCGGCAAGCGCGATCACCTGGTGCCGCCCGCCGCGTCGCTGGCGCTGCGCGAACTGGTTGGCAGCAGCGACTACACGGCGCTCGAGTTTGACCTCGGCCACATCGGCATGTACATCAGCGCGCGAGCGCAGCACGAGGTGCCCGCCGCGATTGCCAAGTGGCTCGCGGCGCGTTGAAATTCAGGCGCGCTGGTACTGCGTGACGAAATCCACGACCAGACGGCTGGCGGCGGGGCCTGCGGCGTCGTTGAATTCAAGGCGACCGTCGCCGCCGCTCCAGGCATGAGCGAGTCCGGCGATCAAGATTTTGCGCAGCACGACGCTTCCCTGCCGGGTGTAGTCCTGTTGCCGGTAGCCGCGCCCCGCATCGACGCTGAGTTCGACGGAAGGTAACAGGGCGCCGCCGGCCGGGTCGATGAGTTCCTCCCGAAACTTCAGCTCGTCGATGATTTGCTGCGCATTCGCGGGATTGACCGTGGTGTCGTGCTCACCATGAATGACCAGCGTCGGCACGGTAACCGCGGACTCGACGCTGTCGCGCATCATACGTCGCGATTCTTCGATGGACGCGGCCGTGGCGCCGGATTGCATTGCAGCGAGCGCTTGCAGCGGCGAATGCGCCGCGCCGTACATGACG
Organism: uncultured Gammaproteobacteria bacterium; assembly: GCA_963787695.1. GTDB lineage: Bacteria > Pseudomonadota > Gammaproteobacteria > Steroidobacterales > Steroidobacteraceae > Bog-1198. Next base: position 73,419 of record CAWBDX010000001.1, on the reverse strand, counting down.
CCGGAATGCGTGGCGCAGGCGGCAAACAGGCGGCTGTGGCGCACGGTCAAAACACAGGCCATCGCGCCCCCGGCTGACATCCCGACAAGATAGACGCGGCGTGGATCAATCGGGCGGCGCTCCGTGACCTGGACGATCAGGCGCGCGATCAGCGCGGCTTCGCCGGCGCCCACCAATGAGGCAGATTCGAACCAATTCCAGCAGCGCCGCGGGTTCGAACCCGGGCTTTGCTCCGGATATAGCACCGCGAAGCGGCATTCTTCGGCGAGCGCGTTCATGCGCGTGCCCTCGGCAAAAGTCAGCGAGTCTTGCTGACAGCCGTGGAGCATGACAATCAGCGGCAGGCCATCGCGCTGCGAGGAGCCGCTCGGCAGATACAGCCGGTAGTTAAGCTCGCGGCGCTGACCTGGCTCGAAGGCGCCGGTCGCGCTCGAATCCTTGAAGGTCGCCTCGAGAAATCGACTTCGACCCCGTTGCCGGGACGGCGCCAGCGGGCCCAAGCCCACCGCTTTTCTCAACCATTGGCGCAGCATACGCATTCTCCGCAAGAAACCCGTGGACAATCCGCGGCTGTTTCCAACGGATACTGGCTGTACGATACCGTACCGACTTGGGCTGCGGAATCGTCAGAAGATAAAAGGTCAAAAGGGCTGGGAATGAACCATCAACCCATCGCAGGAGTGAATATCATGGGAATTCGTGAAGACTATCAGGCTCTGATGGAAAAGCAGTTGGATGAGTGGAAGGCGCAAGCCGAAGCCCTCAAAGCCGGTGCCGAAAAGTTTGAGTCCAGCGCCAAGGCTCAATATGAGAAAATGCTGGAGACTTTACGCGCCAGCCAGACGCAGGCATGGGAGAACTTCAGCAAGGTGAAAGGCTCCAATGAGACCGCTTGGGCGGAATTCAAAGCGCACATGGATAAAGCCGGGGCGGAGGTGCGGGCCGCGGTCGAAAGCTTGACGACGAATTTGAAACATTAGAACGTGTGGGCGGGGGTAGGCTATGAACGACGTGGTCATCACGGCGGCGCTGCGCAGCGCGGTGGGAAAATTCAACGGCTCCATCGCCAAAGTTGCGGCCGCGGATCTCGGCGCGCAAATCATCAAAACCCTTCTCGAGCGCTCCGGCGTGAAGGCCAGTCAGATCTCCGAAGTGATCATGGGACAGGCGCTGCTCGCCGGCGTCGGCCAAAACCCGGCTCGGCAGGCGCTGATTCGCGCCGGCATTCCGGACATGGTGCCGGCCATGACGGTCGGCAAGGTCTGCGGCAGCGGCCTCAAAGCCACGCATCTGGCCGCGCAGGCCATCAAGTGCGGCGATGCGGAAATCATCATTGCCGGCGGGCAGGAGAACATGAGCGCTTCGCCGCACGTGCTGCAAGGGTCGCGCGACGGATTTCGCATGGGCGATGCCAAGCTCGTCGACAGCATGATCAACGATGGCCTATGGGACGCTTACAACAACTATCACATGGGAACCACGGCCGAGAACGTCGCGAAGAAATACGATATTTCCCGCCGTGAGCAGGATGAATTCGCGGCGGCATCGCAGCAGAAAGCGGAGGCCGCGCAAAAAGCCGGCCGCTTCAAGACCGAGATTGCACCGATCGAGATCGTATCGCGCAAAGGCACCGCGGTATTCGATAGCGATGAATACATCCGTGCCGGCACCACGGTCGAAGCGCTGAGTACGCTTAAGCCCGCGTTTGCCAAGGATGGCACGGTGACGGCGGGCAACGCCTCGGGCATCAACGATGGCGCCGCTGCGGTGATGATGATGTCGGCCCGCAAGGCGGAGGAACTAGGTTTGAAGCCCCTGGCTTATGTTCGCGCCTACTCATCCGCGGGAGTGGACCCGAAAATCATGGGAATGGGCCCAGTGCCCGCCAGCCAATTGTGTCTTGCAAAAGCGGGCTGGACTCATCAGCAACTCGATCTGATGGAAATCAACGAGGCATTTGCCGCTCAAGCGATCGGCGTCAATCGCCAAATGGGTTGGGATACCGCAAAAATCAACGTCAATGGCGGCGCCATCGCCATCGGTCATCCGATTGGCGCCTCGGGTTGCCGCATCCTGGTCACGCTGTTGCACGAGATGATTCGTCGCGACGCCAAGAAAGGACTCGCCAGTCTGTGCATCGGCGGCGGCATGGGCGTGGCCATAGCGATCGAACGCTAGGTTCAACTCTGTTACTTAACATCAACAACTGTCGTGGGCACTTATGGAAACCAAAAAAAGAGTCGCATTGGTCACAGGCGGCATGGGGGGCTTGGGCGAAGCCATCTGCATCAAATTGGCGAAGCTGGGTAATACTGTCGCCACCACCTACTCGCCCACCAACACCAAGGCTACAGAGTGGCTCAAGTCGATGAGCCAGCAGGGCTACCATTTTCACGCTTACGCCTGCGATGTAACCGACTGGGAATCCTGTCAGGCCTGTATCGGCAAGGTGACGGCAGAGCTTGGCCCGGTGGATGTGCTGGTGAACAACGCCGGCATCACGCGCGATATGACTTTCAAGAAGATGGACAAGATCAACTGGGACGCGGTGATGCACACGAATCTGGATTCATGCTTCAACATGACCAAACAGGTGTGCGACGGCATGGTGGATCGCGGCTGGGGCCGGGTGATCAACATCTCGTCGGTCAACGGCCAGAAGGGAGCCTTCGGGCAGACCAACTATTCCGCGGCCAAGGCCGGGATGCACGGCTTCACCAAGGCGCTGGCGCTGGAAGTGGTGCGCAAGGGCGTCACCGTCAACACCATCTCGCCCGGTTATATCGGCACCAGCATGGTGATGGCGATCCCGAAGGAGGTTCTGGAGTCCAAGATCATTCCCCAGATTCCCATGGGGCGGCTCGGCAAGCCGGAAGAAGTGGCGGGGCTGGTTGCGTACTTGTCCAGTGAAGAGGCCGCATTCTTGACCGGCGCCAATATTGCGATCAACGGCGGTCAGCACATGCAGTAGCGACGCCGCACGAGTTGCCCCATCGCTCCCCGCTCTTTATGCCGCCTGGTTGCGTCCGGACTTCTTGGCGAGCTGCAGCTGCTGCTGCGACTTCTGCAAAAGACTCGAAGGGCTATCGGCGCGCTCCGGGCACCGCGGCGCACACCCCGACGCTGATGCTGATGTAGCGCAATACCGCCGAGCGCGGATGGTGAATTCGCAGATCCCGCACCCGTTCCGCCATGAGCTGGCCGACGCGCAACGCCTGCTCGATCGTAGACCCGGCGCAAATGCAATCAGGCTGCCGCCGTCGATGCGCGCCGTGACATCGCTCGAGCGGCGCAAGCATCCGGACACGACATGCGCGACGCGGCGGATGGTCGAATCGCCCGCGGCGCGCCCGAAGGTGGCGTTGTAAAGATCCAGAGCATCGATGTCGATCGCAAACACCGCGATGCTGCGCTGTTCGCGATGCGCGACCGCCCAATCGCGCTTCAACAATTCCTCGAGATACGGCAGCGTGTAAAGACCCGTCAAACGGTCGTCGCGCACCGCGATGGCGGTCGGCTGGTGAGCGCCGCTCAAGCGAGTCCCTCGGCGACCTTGGGATCGATGCGCAGGCGCTCGCCGGCATCGCGGTGATGGCCCGCGAAGTGCGTGACGCGTCCGTCCGGCATCGCGCAGCGGCATCACCGTCATTTCGTTCCAGAACAGGGTGCCGTCCTTGCGGTAATTGCGCAGCAGCACGCGGCAGGTTTCCCCGCGGCTCAAGTGCTTCGCGCAAGTCGGTGGCGGCCATCCTGCTCGCGATCGTCGGCCTGCAGCAAACGCAGATTTCGGCCGACGCAGCTCCGCCGCCGAATATCCGGTCAGCGCCTCGAAGGCGGGATTGACGTAAATCACCGGATGATCGGATGTCTGCGCATCGACCAGCACGACCCCTTCGGGCGAGGTCTCGACCAAGCGGCGATACAGTCCCGCGTCAAACGTCCGTCATGACTGCCCTCCGTCAGCACCAAGGGGGGTGTTGCCGAAAGGCCTGCGATCATCGCCACCGTCTGCTGCCACTGCCGGTCCGCTCCAAGATTCGCCGGGGCTCTCGCCGCGTGCCCGCATCCGTACCAGCCGCGCCTGCGAGGCCGCCGAGCCGACATCCGGCCCGAAGTGCTCCAGCACAGACTTTACCGCTTGTCTATCGTTGCAAATGGGCAGGACGTCGCAACCTGCAGCAAATGCCAGCTCGGCCCGCTCAATTACACCCCCAAAAGCGGCGGCTCCCGCCATGGTCAGATCGTCCGCGAACACGCAGCCATGGAAGCCCAACTCGCCGCGCAGCACGCCGGTTATCCAGCGCTGCGACAGGCTGGCCGGCAGGGGATCGACCGCCGGAAACACCACATGCGCGCCCATGACCCCGGCAAGGTTGTTCTCGATCAGCAGCCGATAGGGCCGGATATCGGGCTCCAAATCCACGAAATTGCGCCGATCCACCGGCAACGCGACATGCGAATCGGCGACCACGGCGCCGTGGCCTGGAAAGTGCTTGGCCGACCGCCGCCATGCCCGGCCTCGCGCATGCCCGCCATATAGGCCACGGCCAGCGCGGCCACCGCGTCCGGATCGCTGTGGAAGGCTCGATCGCCGATGATCTCGCTCACCCCATAGTCCAGGTCGACGCAGGGCGCAAAGCTGAAATCCACGCCCACGGCGCGCAGTTCGCTGGCCATCAGCCAGCCGACGCGATTGCGCCAGGGCCAGCCCCTCGCGCCGGTCCTCGTCATAGCGCCGGCCCAGGAGGCGCGCGGCGGGCAGCCGCGTAAAGCCCTCGCGGAAGCGCTGCACCCGGCCCCCCTTCATGATCCACCGCGATCAACAGATGCGGGCGTGCGCACGGCGCGGATGGCCGCGGTCAGCGCCGGCGACTTGCGCCACGTCACGGTAATTGCGGGTGAACAGGATGACGCTGCCGACCAGGGGGTGCGACAGCACCTGGACGTCGTCCGGCGTCAGTTCGGTTCCGGCGATGTCGACCATGAGCGGACCCAAGCTCATGGGCGCCTCTCGAACACCGCGATCGATTCGACGTGCGTCGTATGCGGAAACATGTCCATCACCCCTGCGCGGTCAGCCTGAACCCTTGGTCGTGCGACCAAGATCTCCGCATCCCGCGCCAAACTCCCTGGATGGCAGGAAATATACACGACTCGCCGCGGACGCCAATGCGCCATGCAGCGCCAGCAGCTGCGGCGGCGCCGGCGCGCGGCGGATCGAGCAGCACCAGATCGTAGCGCTCGTTCGCCCAGGCGCCGAAGCTGCGTCGGCTCGAACAAATTCTCGACCGCAAGAATGCTGCGTTGCCGATGCCGTTGCGCACGGCGTTGGCCCGCGCCTTGGCGACCAGCGCCGCATCGCCCTCCACGCCCACCACGCGCCGGGCGCGGCGCGCCAGCGGCAAGGTGAAATTACCCAAGCCGCAGAACAGATCGAGCACCGTATCGTCCGGCTGCGGCTGCAGCAGTCTCATCGCCGCATCCACCATGGAGACATTGATCTCGCGGTTGACCTGGATGAAATCGACCGGCCCAAACTCAATCACGACGTTGCCGCCGTCCACGGCGTAGTCGAGCGGCGGGTAGTCGGCGCGCAGCGGCCGCACCGTGTCGAGCCCGCCCGGTCTGCAGAAAGATCTGCAGCCCGCGCTGCGCGCCGAACGCCGCGATTTTCTCCAGATCCGCGGCGCCCGGCGGCTCCAGCACGCGAAACACCAGCGCCGTCGCGCGATCCCCCGCCGCCACTTCGACCTGCGGCATTTTCTCGCGAATCGTCAGGGTCTCGACCAGCGCCGCCAGATCCTGCGGCAGCGTCGCCGCAGCGGCTCCAGCAACACCTCGCAGCGCTGCATGTCCGCGATGTAGGGCTTCTCGCGCTCGCGAAAGCCCGCCAGCACCCGGCCCTTCTTGTGCACATACTTGACCCCGAGGCGCGCGCGGCGGCGATACGCCCATTCAGGTCCGCGCAGCGGCGTCGAGGACCCGCTCGGGCTGCACGCTGCCGATGCGCTGCAGATTCTCGAGCAGTTGGCGCTGCTTGGCGGCCAGTTGCGCCGCCGGCGACAGATGCTGCAAGGAGCAGCCGCCGCAAATGCCGAAGTGCGCGCAGCGCGGCGCGGCGCGGTCGGGCGAGGCGATCAGCACCTCGACCAAGCCTGCCTCGTCCATGTGCCGGCGGCGCTTGAGCACGCGAAAGCGCACTCGCTCGCCCGGCAGCGCGCCCTCGATGAACACCGCCTTGCCGTCGACGCGCGCGACGCCGCGGCCGTCGTGCGCGAGATCGACGATGTCGGCTTCCTGAACCGTAGCTTAGGTCTGAGCTCTCGGGCCACGCTGCCGCGAATTCTTTGAGGTGCGCCGCGTTCGACTCGGCCAGGAGCTTGCGCACCCGCGCCAGCTCGTGCGCGTGTTCGGCGGCATTCAAGTGCCCGCGCATCAGCTCGAAATCGCAGATAGATCAGATAGGTATTCAGCACGTCGGTTTCGCAGTAGTCGCGGATGCGGTTGAGGCCGCCCTGCAAATAAGCGCCCCACACCTCGGAGCCATGCATGCCGAGCTTTCCCGGCAAGCCGAGCAAGGTGGCGATGTCCTGCAGGCTCGCCCGGCCGCGGCCTTGGAATCCCGACAAAATGTCCATCAGGTCCATGTGCCGCCAATGAAAGCGGCTCAAGTAATTGCTGTATCTGAAGCTCTGGTCGGTATCGCCCAGTCTCCCAGTAGCGGGCGGCGGTCACGCTGTGCAGCAGGCTGCGATAGTGCAGCACCGGCAGATCGAAGCCCGCGCCGTTCCAGGAGACCAAATCCGGCGTGAACTTGTCCAGCCCGTCGAAGAATCGCTCGATCAGATCCTTCTCCGAGGATGTCTCATCGCCGAGGCTCCACACTTTGAGCGATTCCCGCGAACGCATGACCACGGAAATCGCGACGATGCGCTGCTGCTCATGCGACAGAAATTCGCTGCCGGTCTCCTGGCGGCGCTTGGTGAACATGATCTGCGCCACGTGCTCGTCGGACAGATCGTGCAAACCATACAGCCGCCGGCCCAGATCCGTATCGGGCACCGTTTCAATGTCGAACACCAGGGTATTCAAGTCGCGGCTGCGCCGCATGAGAATGGCGACCGCAACCACCAATCCGGCTTCGTCGGTCAAGGTGACGTGGCCTTCGCCTATCCCCAGGCCGTCGCGAACCTTGGCGCCGCGTTGCGGAATAGACCACTTCCGGCTTGCCCCACGAGTTTTGCACGACGCCCACGTCGCGAATCCACACGCCATGCGAAAAGCCGGTGCCCATGCCCTTGACGATGGCCTCCTTGGCCGCGAAGCGCATGGCGAGAAATCGCACCGGGCGCGCCGTGCGCTCGAGCTGCGCCCGCTCTTCGGGCATCAACAGATGCCGGACGAAGCGCTCGCCATGTTTCTTGATACACGCGCTCGACTCGATCAACCTTGAGCACGTCGATGCCGATTCCGAAAATCATGCGCGCAGACGCCGCTCGCGCCCGGCACATCAACTCCTTCATATCGCGCACCGCCTTGGCCAATCCGTCGATGATGGCGCGCGCCACGATCGCGTGGCCGATGTTGAGCTCGATGATTTCCGGGATTGCGGCGATGGGCTCGACATTGTGATAGTTGAGGCCATGACCGGCATTGACGGTCAGCCCGAGCGAGGCGGCGAATTTCGCCGCGTTGCGCAGCCGTTCGAATTCGCGCGCGCGCGCGCCGCCGGTCGCTTCCGCATAGGCGCCGGTATGCAGTTCGATGACCGGGCTGCCCACGCGGCGCGCCGCTTCGATTTGCGCCTCGTCCGGATCGATGAACAACGAGACGCGGATGCCCGCGCCGCCGAGCGCCGCCACGGCGTCCTGCAATGCGCGCGCTCTGCCCCGAGACGTTCAAGCCGCCCTCGGTGGTGACTTCCTGGCGCGATTCCGGCACCAGGCAACATCCTGCGGCTTGACCTTTTGCGCGATGCGGATCATTTCCTCGGTCACCGCCATTTCGAGATTCATGCGGGTCTGCAGCGCTTCGCGCATCGCGGTGACGTCGCGATCCTGAATGTGGCGGCGGTCCTCGCGCAGGTGCAGCGTGATGCTGTCGGCGCCGGCCTCTTCCGCGAGCAGGGCCGCGTACAAGGGATCGGGATAGCGGGCGCGGCGCGCCTGGCGCAAGGTCGCCACGTGATCGATGTTCACGCCCAGCGCGATGCTGCCGTGGAGCTTTGGCTCGCTCACGGGACCTCCGGGAGCTCGACGGTCCTGCGCAGCGGCTCGCGGTGGCGCAGCGCCAGCATGACCTCGCGCGACTTCAAGGAGCGGCCGTCGAGACAGGCATCGATGGCCGCGCGCAACAGCCGCTTGGCATCGCGCAACGAGCGGGCATCCTCGAAGCTCTCTGCCTGCAGATCGGCCAGCGACTGGCCGTAGACGGCGCCCGGGGCCTCCGCCACGCACAGCTGCGGACCGCTTTGCAAGCGCAAATCGATAGTATTTATCCTGCTGCACCGGGATGCCATCGCCGGTCTGCGTCAATTCCAGCCCGTAACCCAGCTCGTTCAGCAAGCGCTTTTCGAAACGGCGCAGTGCCGGCTCCTCGACCTCGCCGTCGCACAGCGCCTGCACGCAGGAGGCATACGAGAAGAAAATTTCGGGATGCGGATCGCGGCGCTCGGTCAGCTTCAACAGCAGTTCGTTCAAATAGAACCCGCTCATGAGCCGTTCGGGCTTAAGATTGGTGATCTGCCCGTCGATCTCCGCGGCGACCAGCGGGCAAGCCTCGGACGTGCCCGACCAGGAAACGAGCAGCCTCTGGAAGGGCCGCAACACGCCCTTGAGCGCCGATTTCGGACCGTTGGCGCCGCGCGCGAACAGCGTGAGCCGTCCATGCTCAGCGGTGAACACCTCCACGATGCGGCTGGTGTCCCGATAGGCATATTGGTGCAATACGTAGGCCGGTGCCAGCCATACGCGCCGCGCGGATGGCCGGCCTGTGCTCTTCACAACGTGTCGTACCCAAATTGGCGCAATGCCATTTCGCTGTCAGCCCAATTTTCCTTGACCTTGACCCAGAGCTCCAGATGCACCGAGCGCTGCCACAGATCATTGAGCTCGATGCGCGCCAGGCGGCCGATTTCCTTCAAGCGCTCGCCGCCCTGACCGATCACGATGGCCTTCTGCCCGGCGCGCTCCACCCAAATGACCGCGTTGATCATGATTCGATTGTCTTCATCCGCAAAGCGCTCGATTTGCACATTGATGCCATAAGGCAGTTCCTCGCGCAGCTTCAAGGTCAGCTTTTCACGCACGATTTCAGCGGCGTGAAACGGCTCGTCGCGATCGGTAGACACGTCCGGGGCGAACAGCGGCGGCGATACCGGCAGGCGGGAGCCGACCAGATCGACCAAACGATTCAGATTGTCCGACTGCAGCGCCGAAATCGGGATGATTCCCGAGGCGGGCACGCGCGTCGGTCATCTCTTCGAGGAAGGGCAGCAGTTGCTCCTTGGGGAAAACGCGATCGACTTTGTTGACCACCAGGAACAGCGGCTGCTTCAAGCCCCGCACCCGCTCCCACACCCAGATATCTTCCTCCGTGAAGCGCATCGCTTCGATCACGAACAGCACCACATCGGCATCCTGCGAGGAGGAAATCGCGACGCGATTCATGTACTGATTCATGACGCGGCGCGTCGACTCGTGCAGGCCCGGCGTATCGACCAAGCACCAGTTGCGCCTCGGGCCGATTGACCAGGCCCAAAATCCGGTGCCGGGTGGTCTGCGGCTTGGCGGTCACGATGGTCACCTTGCGGCCCACCAGCGCATTGACCAGGGTCGATTTGCCGACATTGGGCCGGCCGACGATGGCCACGTGTCCGGCGCGAAAATTGGGCTCGCTCATACGGATTGCGCATTTCGGCGGGCAGCAGGTCGAGCACTTTCGCGGCGGCCAATTGCTCCGCGCGGCGCCGGCTGCGCGCCCTCGCCCACCGCGGCGATGCCGAACACCGGAACTTCGCACTGACGGTGAATGTCTGCGCATGCGGATCGCCCGCTGACCGCGGTCAACGTGTAGACCGGCAACGCCAGACCGCGCGCCTGCATGAGCTTCCTGCAAGCGGGTCTTCGGATCTTTCAGCGCGTCCGGCGGCCGGCAATTCCGACATGCTTCGGGGCGACAAGATGCGCGCCACCGCGGCGGCGGCCGCATCGAATCCTGCGTCCAGAAATATGGCGCCGAGCATCGCCTCCAAGCGCATCCGCCAATATCGAGGCCCGGCGAAAACCGCCGGATTTCAATTCGCCCGGCGCCCAGACGCAAGTGTTCGCCCAAGCCCAGCTCCGCCGGCAATCTGCGCCAGGCTCTCGCCGCTGACCAAGGAGGCGCGCAGGCGCGACAGAGCGCCTTCGTCGGCCTGCGGGTGCGCATCGTAGAGCAGGCGCGCGACGGCTGCAATTGAGAATCGAATCGCCCAGGAATTCCAGCCGCTCATTGTGATCGCGCGCCGGCGCTGCGGTGCGTGAGCGCCGCGTCGCAGAGCGCCGGCTGTCGTAAACACATGGCCGAACGATCGCTCGACCCAAGCCGCAAGATCGTCCGGCTTGCGCAGTGGAATCACCGCACCTTCACGGTCTTGTCGAAGTGCACGGCCGAGCGAGACGTTCGCCACGTAGGGCACCGCATCGTCGTAGGCGACATGCATCTGCACGCCGCCGTCGTCCTTCGTGATCTCGATGTCCTTGTCATTCACTGCCGGTCGGGTCATCGATTTGCCAATGCCGGTCGATCAAGTTGCGCATTGCGCCTGCGGATCGGGATTGTCGCCCTTGACCTCGGTGGCCGCCGCCTCCATGGTGCGCGCGACCTTCATGTAGTTCAGGTACACGGGAGCCAGCCGAATGCCGGCATAGACGACCACGCCGGCCATCGCGAGAATGCAGAGCAATCCGATGAATGTCATGCCTTGCTGGTGCTTGCGCATAAAAGCCTCCCTAAAAGAGCCCCTATTCAATCGCATTCCCGATCCTTCTCCAGAGAGGTCCGTCACGAGTATCAAGATTAAGCCAAATTCGCACCGCTTTACCGACCAGATTCTGCTCCGGAACGAACCCCGGCGCATCCGGTTCGTCGAGCCAGCGGCTGTCCTTGCTGTTGTTGCGGTTGTCGCCCATGAAGAAATAGTGCCCCGGCGGGCACCACCCATTCGCCGGTCTTGACGCTGCCGTTGGCGAACATGATGCGATGGCGCTTGGCTGCCCAGCTGTTCGAAGGCCGTCGGAACGCCCGCATAGTTCCACAGGTCCTGCTTCGGCCCGGTATAGGGCGGCCCGGCGTCCTGCGGCATGGGCTTGTCGTTGACGTACAGCTGATTGTTCTCATCGACCCGGATGCGGTCTCCCGGCAGCCCCACCAGGCGCTTGATGTAGTTGATCTTCGGATTGGGCGGCAGGCGGAACACGATCACATCGCCGCGTTGCGGCGTGCCGGTGGCGAACACCAGCGTATTGGTGACCGGCAGACGCAAGCCATAGGAATACTTGCTGACGAAGATGAAATCGCCGTCGAACAAGGTGGGCATCATGGAATCGGACGGGATGCGAAACGGCTCGAACAGAAACGAGCGGATCACCAGCACCAGAATGATGACCGGGAAGAACGAGCGCGCGTATTCGACGGCGATGGGCTCGCGCACGCGCTCCGACGGGAGTGCCGCCGCGGATGCGGCGGCAACCCGGCGGCGGCGCGCGAAAAATGCCTGCATCCAGCCGCCCAAATGATGCCCGATACGGCGCCGACGACCACCAGCATGAGACTGAAATCGACCGCTTCGTAGCGAAACAGGCGCCACAGCATCGCCAAGGACAGCCCGACCAGCGCATAGCCCGCCAATTTCGGCAGCAACGGCTCCTCGACGCTGGTCGCGCCCGGATCGCGCTGCGGCCTCAAGAACCAGCCGTCGATCAAGATCACCAGCACGCAGACGACGCCCGCGCACAACAGGCCTACGAAAAGGCGATCGCCATCATTCACGAAATACCCCCAACGTAATCAATAGCGCAGGCCATCGCTCAATTGGCCTTCTTGCCGACCTGCAAAACCGCGAGAAACGCCTCTTGCGGGATTTCGACCTGGCCGACCTGCTTCATGCGTTTCTTGCCGGCCTTTTGCTTCTCGAGCAGCTTGCGCTTGCGCGTGATGTCGCCGCCGTAGCACTTGGCCAGCACGTTCTTGCGCATCGCCTTGACGCTGGCGCGCGCGATGATATGGCTGCCGATCGCCGCCTGCACGGCGATGTCGAACATCTGGCGCGGAATCAGTTCCTGCATCTTGTCGACCAGCTCGCGGCCGCGGCTGTAGGCATTGTCGCGATGCACGATGAGCGACAGCGCATCGACCGGATCGCCGTTGATCAGGACATCGAGCTTGACCAGCGGCGCCGCCTGAAAATGGCTGAATTCGTAGTCGAACGATGCATAGCCGCGGCTCGAGGATTTGAGCCGATCGAAGAAATCGAGCACGATTTCGGCGAGCGGCAGTTCGTATTGCAGCGACACCTGGCTGCCCAGGAACAGCATCTTTTTTTGCACGCCGCGCTTCTCGCTGCACAGGGTCAGCACCGCGCCGACATGATCCGGCGGCACCAGAATATTGGCGGTGATGATGGGTTCGCGCAGCTCTTCGATCCGATCCTGCGGCGGCAGCTTGGTCGGATTGTCGACATTGATGACCGATCCGTCGGTGAGCAGCACCTCGTAGATGACGGTCGGCGCGCTGGTGATCAGATTCAGGCCGTACTCGCGCTCCAGCCGCTCCTGCACGATGTCCATGTGCAGCAGACCCAAGAATCCGCAGCGAAATCCAAAGCCGAGCGCGGTCGACACTTCCGGCTCGAAATGCAGCGCCGAATCATTGAGCTTCAGTTTCTTCAGCGCGTCGCGAAATTGCTCATAGTCGTCGGAACTCACCGGGAACAAGCCCGCGAAAACGCGCGGCTGCACCTGCTTGAAGCCCGCCAGCGGCTCTTTCGCGGGGTTGTTCTCCGAGCGTGATGGTGTCGCCCACCGGCGCACCGTCGATCTCCTTGATTCCGGCGATGACGAAACCGACTTCGCCGGTCTCCAACGACTCGCGGGTCACCGGTTTGGGCGAGAAGCGGCCGAGCTTGTCGATCTGGTGGCTGCGCCCGGTCGACATCACGCGGATTTTCTCGCCGGTGCGCAACGCACCATTCATCACCCGCACCAGGGAAACCACGCCCACGTAGTTGTCGAACCAAGAATCGATGATCAACGCCTGCAGCGGACCGTCCGGATCGCCTTTGGGCGCCGGAATTCGCTTGACCAACTGTTCGAGCAACTCAGGCACGCCCTAGCCGGTCTTGGCGCTGACCAGCGCCGCATCTTCGGCCGGAATGCCGATGATTTCTTCGATTTCGTGAATGACTTTCGCCGGATCGGCCGAGGGCAAATCGATCTTGTTGATGACCGGCAGCACCTCCAGGCCCTGCTCCAGCGCCGTGTAGCAGTTGGCGACGCTCTGGGCTTCGACGCCCTGCGCGGCATCCACCACCAGCAGCGCCCCCTCGCAGGCCGCGAGCGATCGCGACACCTCGTAGGAGAAATCCACATGCCCCGGCGTGTCGATGAAATTCAGCTGATACAGCTCGCCGGTCACTGATTGAAACCCCAAGCGTCACGCTCTGCGCTTTGATGGTGATGCCGCGTTCGCGCTCCAGATCCATGCGAGTCGAGCACCTGGGCCTGCATTTCCCGCGCATCCAAGACCGCCGCATTCCTGAATGAACCGATCGGCCAACGTCGATTTGCCGTGGTCGACATGAGCAATGATGGAAAAATTGCGGATATTCTTCATCTAGACGGAAGCCTTTTGAGCCTGCTTGGGCAAACCCAGCGATTATACCGGTCGGCGATGATAAGCGAGGGTCTTATGTACTTCTTCGGGGTCCAAGCGGCCGTGGCACACCAATTCTCCCGCGAACAGCAGCACCGGAATCTTGTGGCCGTAGCGCGCCCGCGCGGCGGGATCGCGATCGACGTCGATCGACATCGACTGCGAATGCCTGCGCGCTTCCGGCAGGCTGCGAGAGCTCGCTCAGCATCTCCTCGCATAGGCCGCAGCCGGGGCGGGAATACAGCAGGAAGCGCCGCGACGCCACGACAGGATCTGTCAAGGTCAGTGGCGAGGAAGCTCGCCGCCGCTGATAGATTTTGACCGAGTGGGCGATGAACTCGACGGTCTGCGCGGGCACCTCGCCCACGGCGGTGACTTGGTGACCCTGCACGACCGTGGAAAATGCGTATCCCGAGCCCACCCGCGCCAAGCCCCTGCATCGGCGGCTCGCCGGCTTGGGATCAGTCCGGCGCCGATGCAGCTCCTGACGCCGGTTCTCGCTGGCTGCTTCGACGAACACCGATACGGTCGCCAGCCCGTCCGAATAGACCAGGTGGCTGGCCGGCACCGAGGCGCCGCCGAGTGTCTGCGCGCCCGCACGGTCAAATGAAATCCCGGCGGCAGTTCGCTGGCGCGGTAGGCGGACAGCGCCGGCGAGGCATTGTCAACCGAGGCGCCCCTGGCGCACCCAGCGCATGCCGTCGGTTCGCACGGTCGGCGCCAGATCGCTGTCCGGAATGCTCTCCGGCATCTCGAGACGCGCGAAGAATATCTGCTCGATCACCTGGCCGCTGCGAATCGCACAGCTGCGTCTTCAGCGGCATCGCGGTCTTCTCGTCGAGCCACAGACGATAGCCGAACCGGAACTGATCCTTGGGATTGACGGCGATGACTCGCGCCGGCCGGCCCAGGATGCGCGTCGCGGGCAACGCCTCGATGCGATAGAAATCGTTCACCGATGGCGCCGAACTTGCGGCAGCGAGCCCAGGAAGGGGCCGCGGTCCTGGCGCGGCTCGACCAGCACCGTATGCTGATCGGGCAGATAACAGGTCAGCTCGTCGTTGGTGCGCACGAACTCGCGCCCCGAGCCGTCCAGCGACTGCAGCCGCTCCGTCACCCGTCCGGCGCGCACCCGGTGAACGATGCGCATGGTCTCGACCCGGCCCTCGCTCAAATGAAAAAACGTGCCGTCGTAATTGCGCGTCGCCAGCGCCTGATTCATCTTCTCCAGCCATTCGCGCGGATCATCGGCGCCGAGCGCACGCTGCGGCAGCGTCGCTGAGCAGCGCGCCGACAATGGCGCAAGGAACCAGCCAGCTGGCGCGAGTAATGCGCGCGCTCGGCTCATGGAGCGACGCGAGCGTCCGGGTGTCGCACCGGCGGCGCGGCCCGCTCACTGGCGGCGGCTTGCCGGCTCGTCGTCCTCGATGAGCAAGTCCGCCAGCACGCCGCGCTGGCCCAAGCCGGAGGAGTACTTGCTGTGCGCGAATACGTAATTGGTCAGGCGCGCAGGCGCCAGCCGTACCGACGGCGCGTCGGTCGAGGTCGCCGGCACGGTATAGGAGAGCGCCTCGCGCTGCCCCGCGCCTGACGGGCTGTTGCCCGCGCCGTCGGCACGGTGCGCACATTCTGCGCCGTGACCGGGGCAGCCGCGGTCACGCGCGGGGAGATCGCCCGTCTGTTGCAAGGCCACGATGGCCACCGCGGCGACGCCGGCCGCAACCGCGACGCCGGCCAGCGGCCGCCACCAACGCGACGTGCGCGTCTGCCGGGCATGCGACGGCGACGTGCACCGGTTCGCCGTCGATGGCGAGATTCACCCGCGAGGCAAAGCCCTTGGTCACGATCTGCGAGCCTGCGCCCCGCAGCGCCTCGCCGATCAGCGCAGTACCGGCCAAAGCTCTCGCGCAGCTCGCCGTCGCGGGTCAGGCGCTTCAGCAGCAGTTCGGTTTCCGAGTCGGGCAACTCCCCGTCGAGAAATGCCGAGACTTGTTCACGAATTTGTTCGCTCATGTGTCCTCAGGCCGACCAAGGCCGCCATCAAAAATGGGTCGCAGCTTTTTGTCAATCGCCTCGCGCGCTCGAAAAATTCGCGAGCGCACCGTGCCTACCGGGCAATCCATCGTCTGTGCAATATCCTCGTAACTCAAGCCTTCCAACTCGCGCAGCACGATCGCGGTTCGCAGATCTTCGGGCAAATTTTCGATCGCCCGGTTCACGGTTTCGCGAATCTCGTCGGTGAGCAGCAAGCCTTCCGGGGTTTCCGACTCCGAGAGCCGGGCGTGCAAATCGTATTGTTCGGGGTCCTGCAGATCGAGATCGTAATCCATCGGCCGGCGTTTGGTCGCGACCAGCGCGTTCTTCGCGGTGTTGATCGCGATTCTGTAAAGCCAGGTATAGAAACGCGCTATCGCCACGAAACGACTGCAGCGCACGGAACGCTTTGACGAAAGCCTCCTGTGCGATGTCTTCAGCTTCGGTTGCATCGTGCACGTAACGCATGATCAGCTTCAGCACCTTGTGCTGGTATCGCAGGACCAATAAATCGAACGCCGCGCGCTCGCCGCGCTGGACTCTCTCGACCAGTTTGAGGTCACTCTCCTCGACGCTCATGGGTGATCACAAACCGGCGAGCTCACAACCCAGCCTGTCGCGATAGACCGACCGGCCGCGGAAAAGTTCGACAATTCCCGCGACAAGACGATTAAACGTGAATTTGCGCACACGCTCGGATTCTAACAGCCGGCAGTCGCAGCGCCTATTGGCATGCCGGCCTAGGCCGGCGGCCAGCCGTAATTCGCTCGATCAGGGCCGCGAACTGCGTCCGGGGGCCTTTCCTGGCCCAAACAATAGGCGTATATGCACCGGATCCTGGATCTCCAGCAATCGCCGGAATGCTTCCTGTTCGCTGGCGAGGCGCTGCGCGAAGCGCTCCTCCATGTAACGCGCCAGCAAGATATCGAGCTCTTTCATGCCGCGCCGGCAGCGCCAGCGCAATTTCCCCAGTTCCGGCAGCAGGGCGAGCGGTACCCCCATCACTGACGCCGGTGCAGCCATCATCTGCTTGATCTCGGCGATCGCCTTGGCAGGATTGAGGTCCTTGGGGCAGGCTTCGGTGCAATTCATGATGGTATGGCAGCGGTACAGCCGAAACGGATCTTCGAGATTGTCGAGGCGCTCGCCCGCCGCCTCGTCGCGGCTGTCGACGATCCAGCGATAGGCCGCCAGCAGCGCCGCGGGCCCCAGGTAGCGCTCGCTGTTCCACCAATAGCTGGGGCAGCTGGTGGAGCAACACGCGCACAGTGATGCATGCCGACGGTCGATCCACCTTTTCCTGGTCTTCCTTGGATTGCAGCCGCTCCCGGTCCGGCGGCGGCGGCGTAACGGGTTTGCAGCCAGGGCTTGATCGAGGCGTACTGGGCATAGAAGTTGGTGAGGTCGGGCACCAGATCCTTGACGACCGGCAGGTGCGGCAGCGGATAGATCTTGATGTCGCGTTTGACGTCGGCGCAGGCACTGATGCAGGCCAAGCCGTTCTTGCCGTCGATGTTCATCGCGCACGAGCCGCAGATCCCCTCGCGGCAGGAACGGCGGAAGCTCAAGGTCGTATCGATCTCATTCTTGATCTTGATCAGTGCATCCAAAACCATCGGGCCGCAGCTGTCCATGTCGACTTCGTAGGTATCGAGCCGCGGATTCTCGCCGCCGTCCGGATCGAAACGGTAGATCTTGAAGACGCGGATATTCTTGGCGCCCGCCGGCGCTTTGAAGACGCGTCCGTCCTTGCGAACCCTGGAATTGGCGCGGAAGAAGTAACTCAGCCATCGACGCTCCTCAATAGGTCCGCGCCTTCGGCGGAATCGATTCGACCTCGTCGGTCAAGGTGTTCAAATGCACCGGCCGGTAGTCGAAGCGCGTGGCCCCGGTGGCGTCGACCCAGCACAGCGTGTGCTTCATCCATTTTGATCGTCGCGATTGGGGAAATCCTCGCGTGCCTGCGCGCCGCGGCTTTCCTTGCGATTTTCCGCCGAATGCATGGTGGCCACCGCCTGCCCCAGCAGATTGTCCAGTTCCAGAGTCTCGATGAGATCGGTGTTCCATACCAGCGAGCGATCGCTGACCTGCACGTCGGCGAACGAGGCGAAAACCTCGCGCCAGCTTGCGCTTGCCGTCGTTCAAGGATTCGCCGGTGCGAAAAACGGCAGCATCGCTTTGCATGACGCGCTGCATCTCCAAGCGGATATCGGCCGTGCGCCGCGAGCCCTTGGCATGGCGCAGCTTATCCAAGCGCTCCACGGCGAGTGCGCCGGCATCCGCTTTCAGGGCGCGATGCGGCGTGTCCGGCTTCAACACGCGGGCGCAGTGCTGCGCCGCTTCGCGGCCGAAGACCACCAGGTCGAGCAGCGAATTGGACCCGAGGCGGTTTGCGCCGTGCACCGAGACGCAGGCCGCCTCGCCGACCGCCATGAGTCCCGGCACCAGCGCTTCGCCGCCCGCTGTCCGCGTGACCGCCTCGCCGTGCACATTGCAGGGAATGCCGCCCATGTTGTAGTGAACGGTGGGCAACACCGGAATCGGCTCCTTGTTGACGTCGACGCCGGCGAAGATCCGGGCGGTTTCGGCAATGCCCGGCAGCCGCTCCTTGATGACCGCCGGACCCTAGGTGTTCCAGATGCAGATCGATGTGATCCTTGAGCTTGCCGACGCCGCGGCCCTCGCGAATTTCGATGGTCATCGAGCGGCTGACCACGTCGCGCGACGCCAAATCCTTGGCGTTCGGCGCATATCGCTCCATGAATCGCTCGCCGGTCGAATTCGTCAGGTACCCGCCCTCGCCGCGCGATCCTTCGGTGATGAGACAGCCGGCACCGTATATGCCGGTCGGATGAAATTGCACGAATTCCATGTCCTGCAGCGGCAGGCCGGCGCGCAGCGCCATCCCGCCGCCGTCGCCGGTGCAGGTGTGCGCGGAGGTGCAGGAGAACCACGCGCGGCCATAGCCGCCGGTGGCCAGAATCACCTGGTGGGCGCGAAAGCGATGCAGTGTGCCGTCGGACATGTCGAGCGCGATCACGCCGCGGCATTCGCCATTTTCCATAATCAGATCGAGCGCGAAGTACTCGATGAAGAAGTTCGCCTCGTGCTTCAAGGATTGCTGATACAGGGTGTGCAGCATGGCATGGCCGGTGCGGTCCGCCGCGGCGCAGGTTCGCTGCGCGATGCCCTTGCCGAAGTGCGTGGTCATTCCGCCGAACGGCCGCTGATAAATGCGCCCATCCTCGGTGCGCGAAAACGGCACGCCGTAATGTTCCAGTTCGATGACCGCGGCCGGCGCCTCCTTGCACATGAATTCGATGGCGTCCTGATCGCCCAGCCAATCCGAGCCCTTGACGGTGTCGTACATGTGCCAGCGCCAATCATCGGCGCCCATGTTGCCGAGCGCCGCGGAGATGCCGCCCTGCGCCGCGACGGTGTGACTGCGCGTCGGAAACACCTTGGTCAGACAGGCGGTCGAGAGACCCGCCTCGGCCAAACCAAAGGTGGCGCGCAATCCCGCGCCGCCGGCGCCGACGACGACCACATCGTAGCTGTGATCGATGAATTTGTAGTCGCTCATAAATTCGAGGATCCGAACACGACGCGCAATATCGCAAATATGCCCGCGCCGCCGACAAAGCACGTAGAGGAAGCGCAGCACCAGCAGCGTGAGCACCTTCATGCCGGCCGCGGTCACGTAGTCCTCGATGATCACGATCGTGCCCAGATAGGAGTGATAGGCGAGCACCGCAACCAGCAACACCGCCAAAAAGCCGCTGATGGGCACCGACAGCCAGGTGCGAACCGTTTCGTAGTCAAAAGCCGGCAGCGTCAACAGCGAAAATACAAACCACAAGGTCAGCGGAATGAGCGCCACGGCGCTCACCCGCTGCGCCCACC
This sequence comes from uncultured Gammaproteobacteria bacterium, assembly GCA_963787695.1. Classification (GTDB taxonomy): domain Bacteria; phylum Pseudomonadota; class Gammaproteobacteria; order Steroidobacterales; family Steroidobacteraceae; genus Bog-1198. The sequence goes on along the minus strand of CAWBDX010000001.1, from coordinate 53,571 downwards.
AGTGCGCGGTGCCGTCCTTGGCCGACCCCATTCCCAGCACTTTGCCCAGAGGGCTTCGCAAACTCACGACAGGTGACGCCAAAACCAGGCCCAGACGCAAAACGTCAACAGCAACGAGCCCAGGACCGCAATCCAACCGCTCGCATGCCGTTGCGTTCGCTCGAAGCCGCGGCCCGCGTCCCAGAACAAATGCCGCACGCCGTTCAGCAAGTGAAACATGAATGCGAATGTCCATCCGATGAGCAGCAACAAACCCGCAGGGCTTGCGAACAATGCAGCAGCCGCGGCATAGCTTTGCGGTCCCTCGGCCAGGGACACCAACCAATAGCTCAAGGCAATCAGGCCGAGCGCCAGAGCCGCACCGGTAAATCGATGCAATATCGACAGTGTGTTGCCGATCTGCCAGCGATAGATCCAGAAGGGTGAAATCGGCCGGCCGCGCGCAGGCATCAAGGTTCCTCGGGATGAGAGATGATGCGCATCGCGCTTAAAAATCGATGCAGCGGCCGCGCAGTTCCCAATCGCCGAAGCGTGTCGGCTCCGGCCCATCGCGTCCGCCAATCTCGCGCGGCGCAACGGCGGCATCAGGCGCAGCCTTGGCGCGCGGCGCGGCGGCAACCGGCACGCCCTCGCTTGTCGGCGTCCGGGGGTTGCTGGGGATCTTATCGTCGCAGGTCGGCATCACACCCGAAAGTTTGCCAGAAAATGGGGGCACATAACCACGCCCGCGACCTCTTTAGGGCAAAAGAGCAAAGCGCCTGGGGTTGACATTGTGGCCGCCGCACCCATTTCATAGCTGATGACTACCGCTGCCGTAGGGGGCTCCGCACGTCTTGCGCATTTGGGAATCTTGCGATTCTCGGGAGCGGACGCCTTAAGTTTCTTGCAGGGGCAGGTATCCAGCGATACCCGGCGTCTGGCTGAAAATGTTTCCCTGTTGAGTTCGTATTCCAGTCCACAAGGCCGTGTGCTGGCGCTCATATATCTGTTGCCTCATTCAAGCGGCGTCGCGGCCATTCTGCCGCGCGAGCTGCTGCTGCCGACGCTCGAGCGCATGCGCAAATTCATCCTCCGGGCAAAAGTGCAGATCGAAGATGCCGGCGAATCGCTCAGCGTCGCGGGCGTCCATGGCGAGCAAACGCTGCAATCCGCTGGGCTGCCGACTCCTACGGATGCGAATGGCTACCTCGAACACAATGGCATCGGCGTTGCCCGCGTCAATCATGACGGCAGTCGATTTTGGGTGATCGGCGCTGCGTCGAAACTGGCGGCGGTCCCGGGTGCAGCCGACGCGCCGAGCAGCGATGAGTGGCGCCTCGCGGACATTCGCGCCGGCTTGCCGCAGGTGTATGGCGCAACCAGCGAAGCCTTCGTCGCGCAGATGCTGAATCTCGATCTATTGGACGCCATCAGCTTTACCAAGGGCTGCTACACCGGTCAGGAAATCATCGCGCGTACCCAGCACTTGGGCAGGATCAAGCGCCGGCTGTTCCGGCTGCTGCTGCCCGCGGGAACCTGGACCGTGGGTCAAGCGTTGAACTTGTCCGACGGCCGCCAGGGACGCTTGACCGAGGTGATTGACAGCGGTGGACGCGTCGAAGCTCTGGCGGTGCTGCCTATCGATCCGGCCGGAGGCGACCCTCCGGCGGGTGTGCCGGTGGCGGCAACCGAGTTGCCGTTGCCCTACCCGCTGTCGCACCCGTCTAGCTAATTTCTCGGCGCGGCTATTCGCCGCTCTCCCAATCGGCATGCGCGCTCAAAGCAGCCTCTGGCAGTTCGTAGTTGCACAGTCGTCTCGCGACCGCAAGTCTTCTAGCGCTTCGCGACAGATTCCCGGGCAGCGATGATTCAATGATCTTGCGCGCGGTGTCGAACATGTCCGAAGCTATTTGCATGCGTTCATCGGGGGACATCTGCGCATGCCGCTCGCTCACAAGAGCTGAGAATTTCGCCGATGTATCGCTCATGCCAAGACCTGCTCGAGGGCCGCGGCCACGCAGCGACTTGATATCGCGCAGCTGCCTCTCCGAGTTCGTTTCCGCCGCCCATACGAGCTTCGATAAGATCAAATCCTCGCGGCTCACGATGAAGGTTTGCACGCCGCTGAAGCTCACGGCGCGGCGGCGCAAAAACTCAGTCTCGCGATACTTGGTGCCTTTACGAACAATGAAATCGACTTTGATACCGGTCTCAAGATGCATGAGATTGAACATCCGCTGCGCAACAACCGCCGCGCGCGCATCGTCAGGATCCAGGTAAAAATCCGCGCGAAATACACCGGTCAGCCGGTCAACATCCGTTTCGCGCAGGTCGACCACGATATCCAAATCACGAGTCATGCGCGGCGTGGCGTAGTAGGCCAGCGCAAATGAGCCAGTCAGCATGAATTGAAATCGATTGTTGCTGAGCCGTTCGCTTATCAACTTGAGGACATCGAGTTCGCCAAGCATGCGGCCGCCCCGAGGCGCCGGTTCAAAATTCGGGCCGCATGTGCGGGAACAACAACACATCGCGTATCGACGGGGAATTCGTGTACAGCATCACCAAGCGATCGACGCCCAGCCCCAGGCCCGCAGCGGGCGGCATGCCGTACTCCAGCGCCCGAATGTAGTCGGCGTCGTAGTACATCGCTTCCTCGTCGCCGGCATCCTTGCGCATGACCTGGTCTTTGAAGCGCTGCGCTTGATCTTCCGGATCATTCAACTCTGAAAAGCCATTGGCCAACTCGCGGCCGCCGATGAAGAATTCCCAGCGATCCGTGATGAAAGGATCCTGGTCATTGCGCCGCGACAACGGCGACACTTCGGCGGGGTAGGCATAGGCAAAGGTGGGCTGAATGAGCGTGTGTTCACCGGTTCGCTCGAATATTTCGATCTGCAGTTTTCCGGGCCCGTCGGTTTCCTTGTAGGGAATCTTCATCTGCTCGCATACCCGCCGCAAATACGGCGTATCGCGCAGCGACATCGGATCGAGGTCGGGGTTGTTCGCCACAATGATGTCCTCGATGCTCCTGCGCGCGAAGCTCTTTGACAGATCGAACTCGGTGCCCTGATAGATGAGCTTGCGTGATCCGAGCAGGGTATCGGCGAGACTCTGGAACAGCGTTTCGATCAGCTCCATGAGGTCGGTGTAGTCGGCATACGCCTGGTACAGCTCCAGCATGGTGAACTCGGGGTTGTGCTGCGTCGATACGCCCTCATTGCGGAAATTTCTGTTGATCTCGTAGACCCGCTCGAAGCCGCCCACGGTAAGCCGCTTCAAGTAGAGCTCGGGAGCGATGCGCAGATACATGCCGACGTCGAGCGCGTTGTGGTGGGTCTTGAAGGGGCGTGCCGCGGCGCCGCCCGGAATGGGATGCAGCATCGGCGTCTCCACCTCGAGAAAGCCGCGCGAATCGAGGAAGGCGCGCAGGTAGCGCACGATCGCCGAACGCAATTCGAACACGCGCCGGCTTTCCTCGTTCATGATCAGATCGACATAGCGGCGCCGGTAACGTGTCTCGGTATCGGAATGCCGTGCCATTTGTCCGGCAGCGGCCGCAGCGACTTGGTAAGAAGCACGGCACGATCCGCCCTTACCGTCAATTCGCCGGTCTTGGTCAAGAACAGGATTCCTTCGACGCCGATCACGTCGCCGACGTCCCAGGTTTTGAAGTCCTCGTAGACATCCTGCAGAGTGTCGCGCTCAAGACGCACCTGAATTCCGCCGCTGCCGTCTTCGATCTTCGCGAAACTACCCTTGCCCATGACGTTCTTGCGGCGCAGCCGGCCGGCGACACTCACCCGGACCGCCTCGGCCGCGAGCGCTTCGGGGGATTTTCTGCCGTACGCCTGCGCCAGGTCCGCTGCCAGAGCATTGCGGCGAAAACCGTTCGGGAACGCGCTGGCCCCGTTCCCGCAGTCTCGCGAGCTTGGCGCGGCGCTCCGCGATCAAATGATTTTCGTCGTCGTTCGCTCATACGTCGTCTTAAAGACCCTGCTTCAGGCTGGCTTGCATGAATTCGTCGAGCGCGCCGTCCAGTACGGCGGTGGTATTGCCGATCTCGACGCCGGTGCGCAAATCCTTGATGCGTGACTGATCCAGAACGTAGCTGCGAATCTGGTTACCCCAGCTGACGTCCGATTTCGAATCCTCGAGCACCTTGGCCGCCGCATTGCGCTTGTTGAATTCAAGCTCGTAAAGCTTGGCCTTGAACATGTTTCATCGCCGTCGAGCGGTTCTTGTGCTGGCTGCGCTCACCCTGGCAGGCCACCACGATGCCGCTCGGGATGTGCGTGATGCGCACCGCGGATTCGGTCTTGTTCACGTGTTGACCGCCGGCGCCGCTCGAACGGTAGACATCGGTGCGCAGATCGGCGGGATTGATCTCGATGTCGATGTCATCGTCGACTTCCGGCGATACGAACACCGAGGCAAAGGAGGTGTGCCGGCGATTGCCGGAATCGAAGGGCGATTTTCGCACCAGGCGGTGCACGCCGGTTTCGGTGCGCAGCCAGCCATAGGCATAATCGCCGGTCATTTCGACCGTCGCGCCCTTGATCCCGGCGACTTCGCCATCGCTCTGATCGATGATTTCGGTCTTGATGCCATGCGCGTCGGCCCATTTCAGATACATGCGCAACAGCATCGCGGCCCAGTCCTGCGCTTCGGTGCCGCCCGCGCCGGCTTGAATGTCGAGAAACGCATTGTGCGAGTCCATCTTGCCCGGAAACATGCGCTGGAATTCGAGCCGTTCGACTTCGGTGGCCGATCTTTTGACATCGGCCTCGATTTGTTCGGCGGCTTTCGTATCCGACTCTGCGGCGGCAAGATCCAGCAATTCCGCCGCATCGTTTAGACCGCTTTTGAGATGATCCAGGCTGCCGACCACCTGCTCGAGTTTTGCGCGCTCCTTGCCCAGCTCCTGAGCGCGATCGGGTTTGTCCCAGATCCCCGGCTGCTCGAGTTCGCGGGTTACCTCCTGAAGTCGTTCGTGCTTATTGTCGTAATCAAAGATACCTCCTCAAGGAATCGGTGCGTTCCTCGAGATCTTTGATGAATCGTTTGAGTTGATTGATTTCCATTGCGGCCGATCCTAGCACATCGAAGACCTAGCTTAAGCCCACATGCTGGCAATTCAATTGAACCCGCTCGCTGCCGCGATACTCGTTGATCTCGAGACGATAGGCCAGTTGCACCGGTGCGCCGCCGTGACGGAGCGGCGTCGCCGGCTCCGGCATATCCGAATGCGATAGCCTCGATCGCGGACGCGCCGCCACCCACAAGCTCAAGATTCATTTTCATGTGTTTGCCGCCGACGATTCTTGCGTCGAGTACCTTGAACTCGCCGTCGAACACCGGCTCGGGAAATCCCTGGCCCCAGGGGCCGGCGGCGCGCAGCACGCGCGCCGTATCGATGCACAGCTCGTCTGCGCGTCAATGCGCCGTCCGAGTAAATCACCCCGCGCAGCGTATCAAGGTCGGTGCGCGCGGCGATTTCGATCGCAAAAGCGCTGCGGAACGCCGCCAGGTTTCCCTCCGCCAAGCTCACGCCGGCCGCCATGGCATGGCCGCCGAATTTGTCGATGAGATCAGGATGCCGGGTCGCGATGCTATCCAGGGCGTCGCGGATATTCACGCCCGCCACGGAGCGCGCGGAGCCGCGCAGCGAGCCATCCTCGGCGCGCGCGAACGCGATCACCGGGCGGTGCAGCCGCTCCTTGACTCTGCCGGCGACCAGACCCACCACGCCCTGATGCCAGCTTTCATCGAACAGGCACAGCCCGAGCGCTTCGACTCCCGCATCGCCTTGCACCGCCGCTGCGGCCAGTCCAATGGCGCCCTAGCTGCATGCGACTGCTCGATTTCGCGCCGCTCCTCATTGAGCTTTGCAAGCTGCTGCGCCAGTCGCAGCGCTTCAACGGGATCGTCAGCCAACAGGCAGGCGATGCCGACGCTCATGTCGGTGAGTCGTCCGGCGGCATTGAGCCGCGGCGCCACCGCGAATCCCAAATCGGCCGCGGTGATCTCGCTCAATGCGGCGGCCGGCGGACTCGAGCAGCGCGCGAATACCGGCGACGCATCGGCCCGCACGGATGCGCTTGAGTCCTTGCGACACCAGCACCCGATTGTTGCGATCCAGCGCCACCACATCGGCAACCGTCCCGAGAGCCACCAAATCCAGCAAATCCGCGACTCGGAATTCCGGGGCGATGGCCTTGGCGAGCGCCGCAGCGACATAGAACGCCACTCCGACACCGGCCAGTGCCGAACTTGCGAAGCGGCTGCCGGGAAGATTCGGATTCACGATGACCGCAGCCCGCGGCAGTTCGGCTCCCGGCAAGTGATGATCCGTCACCAGCACGGGCACCCCATGGGCGCGCGCGGCCTCCACCCCCGCCACGCTCGAAACGCCGTTGTCCACCGTGACGATCAGCGACGGGCTGCGGGTGACGGCCAGCGCCACGATTTCCGGCGTCAGACCGTAGCCGAAGCGAAAGCGGTTGGGCACCAGGAAATCGACGTGCGCAAAATGCATGGCGCGCAGCGCTCTGACCACCAAGGCCGTGCTGGTGGCGCCATCGGCGTCGAAATCGCCGACCACGAGCACGCGGCCCGCCCGATGCGCTGCGAGCAGTTCGGTCGCCGCATCGAGGCCAGCAAGTGTCCCCACCGGCAGCAGCCGATCCAGCGATAAATCCAAGTCCGACTCGCTGTCGATGCCGCGCGCCGCGTAAACACGGCGCAGCACCGGGTGTAGATCTGCCGCCAGGTGCTGCGTGCTCTTGAGCGCCCGGCGCCGAATCTCCATGACACTCACGCGAACCACTCCCACCACGGCTTGCGGCGCCGCCAAAACCGCAAGATCGCGCGAGCGCTCACGCTGAAGCAGCGAGCGCCGGCCGACAGATCGAGCCGCGAGATCACACCTTCGCGCAATTGTGCGACCGCGGGCTTGAGCCACAGCGACTCCGCGTCATGCCACGCATCGCTGCCGGGCAAGTCCGGCATCACGATGACTCCGCTGGTGGCCGCTTGCCGCGTAAAGGCGTTGAAGAACACATCGTTGCCCGCGCAAAAACCCTGGATCGTGGGCAGCGAAGTGATGGGCGTACCGCCGCCCCACAGCCACAGGCCCGTGATTGGCGTGAGTCCCTGCGCTGTTCGCGCGCCGTTGACGGGATGTTCGAACAACCACATCTCAATCTCGCTCATCAGTTGCTTGAGGACCGGCGCGCCGCCGCCAACCGGCAGATATTCTTCAATGTGCCGGCCAATCACATCCTCGGGGTCACGCGTCGTCACTTGCAGGGCTCGATCTAAAATACAGTATAGAACGGCGGATCGGCCCGCCAACAAGCGCGTGCCCGAATCGCTCCATATGCGATTGAAATCCAGCGCCAGCGCCTCGGCTTCGTCGGGTCGCAATGTCGGCATACCCTCCTCTGCCAAACGCACATTGTTCATTTCCGCGAGATAATGGACCGGGGCGGCGATGCAAACCCACGCCGCCTCCATGGCACCGCGGTCGGCGAACAGCGCGGCCGCGGCCACCGCCGGCACGCTCGCGGCTTGCGGCGCGATGACGCGAAACGCATCGGCGCGCCAATCGCTTAACGAAGCACAAACTGTCGGCGCGCGCCAGCAGTTGCTCCAGAAGCAAGGAGCGCCGCGGATCGGGCGGCGTGCGCGCGCTAAAGCGAAAATATTGGGCAGACACGAACGCTCCGGCGCGGTTTTGAGTATCTTAAGCGCATGCGGTTCAGCCAGGACTCAACTTCAGGCACCAATGTCATTCGCGCCTACGAAGGGGGCGAGCTGCAGATCAATGAGAATCGCTATCGGGGCGCACGTGATCTTGAGCGCATCGACACTGCTGGCCGAGCCGAACATCCAAGACCTCGCAGGGCTCATCGGCATCGATGCGTCGCGCATTCTGGCTCTCGGCCCTGAAATCGTGCTGCTGGGAACCGGCGCGCGCCAGACCTTTCCCGCCGCGTCCTTCGGCGCTCAATTTTTGCGCGCCGGAATTGGATTCGAAGTGATGGATACGGGCGCGGCCTGCCGCACGTTCAATGTGCTGGTCGGGGAACAGCGGCAGGTCGTGGCGCTGCTGCTGGCGTGATCTACAGCGAAAAAAATAGCAGGGCGCAGGAATTACACAATCAATAATTATCGAGATTTATTCTTCTTCTTATTGATCTTATTGTTTTTATTCGTACCAATCTGTGTAAACCTGACGCCCCGCAATGGATTTTCCCGAGGGGCCACAGTTAAACATACGCGCGGTGTTCGTCGCAAGATCCCGACAATGCCGAAGTTTAGCTCCAAAATGTTTATTATTAATAACTTACAATCATAACGAAGAAACTACTTTACTCAGGAAGTATCGTCTTCGGATCGATTGGTTTGCCGAATCTGCCGTGATCTCGAAGTACAGCACCGGTTTTTGCGGCGCCCCTTCTCCCATGTGTGCGATCAGCTGACCCGCGGACACCTCCTCGCCATCCCTGCACCAACGAATCTCGATTGTGTGCATAGGCGGAAAGCAGATTCTCGGCGTGTTTGATGATGATCAAATTCCCGTAGCCGCGCATGCCGCTGCCGGAGTAGACCACCCGACCCGCACACGCCGCGCGAATGTCCTGGCCCACATGCCCCGCCAAGAGAATGCCGCCGCCGGGCACCGGGAGCGGCGCGGCCAGATCGTTCGGTGGGCCAAACCCACTTCAGCGCAGTGGCGCTGGCCGCGGCACCGGCTTGGGCATTTGACGCGTTTGCGGAATTCGACGCCGGCGGCGCGTGTTTGACCGGGGGCGTGTGTCCGACGGTCGGCGCGGCTCGCCTCGGCGACGCGGCGCCCGTCAGCAGCAACGCCTGGCCGACACGTGATGCGAAAATCGGGGCCGATGTTATTCCAGCGCGCCAAGTCGTGATAATCGAGGTCGTAGCGCCAAGCAATGCTGTACAGCGTGTCCTGGGGATGAACCACGTAGATGTCTTGATTCTCAAGTCCGGTATCGGCGCATGCACTCAATAGCAAGCAGCTCAACATCCGATGCGCAAATCGCTCGCGGCAAGCGCAACTACGCGCTGCAATCCCGAAACCAAGGGAACGAAACTCACCGCGCCCAAGGATTGGCGATCAATCCGGGTTTCGCCCTTGGTGTAGCGGAAAAGCTCCTGCCGCCCTTCGGGCCCCACCGGCGCGATCAGCCGCCCGCCGACTTTGAGTTGTTCGAACAAGCGCCGGCGGCACCGCTTGCGGCGCCGCCGTCAACAGGATGCCGTCGAACGGCGCCCGCGCCGGCCAGCCGACATTGCCATCATCGTGACGAAAATTGACGTTGCGAATTCGCAGCTCACGCAGAGTGCGCCGCGCTCTGCCCAACAGACTGGCGATTCGCTCGATGGTGTAGATCTCCTTCACCAGCGGCGACAGCACCGCCGTCTGATAGCCGCAGCCGGTTCCGATCTCCAGCACCCGCTGTACGTCTCCGGCCGCCAGCAGCGCCTCGGTCATGCGTGCCACCACGAAGGGCTGTGAGATGGTCTGACCGAATCCTATCGGCAGCGCGGTGTCCTCATAGGCGCGGCTGGCCAACGCCTCGTCCATGAACAGATGCCGCGGCACATTGCGTATGCGATCAAGAACGCGTTGATCCGCAATGCCCTGTTCCTGCAGCCGCTGCACCAGCCGCTCGCGGGTGCGCGCCGAAGTCATGCCGATACCGCTGAGACGCGGGCCTTCCATGAAGTTACTCAAGATCGAGCCACCGCTTGAGACCTAGGAGCGCGTCATGGCGCGTCAAATCGATTTGCAGCGGAGTGATGGACGCGAACCCTTCTGCAACGGCGTGAAAGTCCGTGCCCGGCCCTGCGTCCTGTCCGGCACCCGCATTTCCCACCCAGTAGACGTCGCGGCCGCGCGGATCCTGGGCCTTGACGATGGGCTTGGAGCGGTGCCGGCTGCCGAGGCGCGTCACCTTGATGCCGCGCAATTGCCCGTCCGGCAAATCCGGCACATTGACGTTGAGGATCACCGGCCCCTCCTCCGGGCCTTGCAGCGGATCTTGCGCCATTCGCCGCACGAGCTGCGCCGCCACCTCGCGCGGCGCAGGCGAAAATTGCGCGGGCTGTCCGGCGTCAGGCACAGCGATACGGCGATGGCCGGCAACCCGAGAAATCGGCCTTCGACGGCGGCAGCGACGGTGCCCGAGTACAGCGTGTCGTCGCCGAGATTGGCGCCATCGTTGACGCCCGACACGACGATGTCGTGCTCGAAGTCGAACAATCCCGAGATCGCCAGATGCACGCAATCGGTCGGCGTGCCGTTGACGATAGTAAGCATCGGTGTCGTACCGCGTGGCGCGCACCGGCACATCGAGGGTCAGCGAATTGCTCGCTCCGCTGCGATTGCGGTCAGGAGCCACGATGGTGACGGCGCCCAGTGGCTTGATCGCCCGCCCGAGTGCCGCCAAGCCCTCGGCTCGGTAGCCGTCGTCATTGGAAAGAAGGATCTTCAACTGATTCACAGCCTGCGCCGCGCTGGCGGGTGTCGCCGTGCGGACTATACTGTAACGCTGGAAACAGGGATACGACGCAGTCTAAGATCCATGGGCAAAAAAAACACTGACGCAGGGGCCGACGCCAGCGAGTTTCGCGCGGCGGTTCGCGACGTCAAGCCGTTGGCCCAGCCGCCGCCGGTGGCCGGCATGGCTACGCCTAAACCGCATCGCGCGTCTGCGCAAGCCGCCAAGCGGCACGGCGGAAAATCTCGATGAAATGATGCCTTTGGTCGCGACGCCGGCGGTCGAGGCGTCGGCGGCCGCCGGCGGCGCGGCGCTGTCGTTTCAACGCGCCGGCGTGCGCCCTCAGGTGATGCGGCGCTTGCGGCGCGGCTTGTATCCGACCGAGGACGAGCTGGATCTGCATGGTTTGAATCAAACAGCGGCGCGCGATCGGCTGGCCGATTTCCTCGCCCGCAGCCGCGACGCCGGACGCCGCTGCGTGAGAGTCATTCATGGCAAAGGCTATCGATCGGGAGCGCGCGGCCCGATCCTCAAAGTCGCGGTGGATCTCTGGCTGCGGCGGCATATGGATGTCATGGCATTCACTTCCGCGAAGGGCTATCGACGGCGGCACCGGCGCAGTTTACGTTCTGCTTCGCGGCTGAAACCGTCAATGCGACAGCAGCACCGAGGCCATCGCCGCCAGGCCTTCGTTGCGCCCGATGAATCCCAAGCGCTCCGTGGTGGTCGCTTTGATGTTGATGAGCTGCGCCGGCACTTGTAGATCGGCGGCAAGATTTGCCGACATCGCGCTGCGATGCGCGGCAATGCGCGGCGCTTCCGCAAGCACGGTCAGATCAGCGTTGACCAGGTGCAGCCCCGCGGCCCGCATGCGCCCCGCAACGACGCGCAGGAACACGCGGCTGTCGGCGCCCCGGTAGCGGGGATCGCTGTCGGGAAAATGCTGGCCGATATCGCCGTCGCCCATGGCCCCGAGCAGCGCATCGCACAGCGCGTGGATGACGACGTCACCGTCCGAGTGCGCAATCACGCCGAAGGGATGTGCGATGCGCACGCCGCCGAGTACCACGTGGTCGCCCGCGCCGAACGCGTGCACGTCCATTCCCTGTCCTGCGCGCATCTGCCTGCTCTCCGTCATTTGCAAAATTCCTGCTGCCAACTCCAAGTCCTCGACGCGTGTCACCTTGATATTGAAAGGCGAGCCGCGCACCAGCTTCGGCCGCAATCCTGCGCGCTCGAGTGCCTGCGCCTCATCGGTGACCGCGACCCCGGCTTGCAGGGCATCCTGCAAGGCCCTGCGCAACTGCGCAAAGCCGAACACCTGCGGCGTCAGCGCACGCCACAGATCGGTGCGATCCACGGTTTCTATGCCTGCCGGCGCCGCGTGCGCCGCCTGCGCTGCCGCACCTACTTGCGCACCGAGGCCGCCGCGCAGTTGCCGTTTGACCGTATCGACGATGGGTGCCGCCAGCACTGCGCCGGCCACTGCGGCGCGCCGCGGTATCCGGCACGCCGGCCACAGCGTCGATCAGCGCGCCGAGATCCTCGCCGCTCAAACAGGGACGCGCGGCATCGTGCACCAGAATCCAATCCTCGGGATCCGCTTGCGGCAGTAAAAAATCGAGACCGTTCATCACCGAGTCCTGACGCTGGGCGCCGCCGATCGTGGTCAGCAATTTAGGCGAGTTCAGCTTGGCGCGAAATCGCGGGCCAGTGCGGGTCGTCGGCGGCAAGCACCACGACGATGGCGTGCACACGGGGTTCCGCCAGCAGCGCGCGCAGCGACCATTCCAGCACGCTGCGACCCGCGAGCGGCGTGTACTGTTTGGGAAGGCCGCGAGTTGCCGATGCGAAGCGCTCGCCGCGGCCCGCCGCCGGAACTATCGCCCAGAGGCGGCGCGTCGCCGGGCGCGCTCATTGCGCGCGGGCGGTAACCGTGCGAGCGGTACAGCGCTTGCGGGTGCGGGGGCAGACGGCGTGGTGGTGGCTACGACTTGGTAAAAAGTCTCGCTGGCGCCGACCATGCCCAATTCGCTGCGTGCTCGCTCTTCGAGCGCGGTCAGACCCACCTTCAGATTCGTCACTTCGGCGCTCAGCTGCCGATTGCGCTCACTTTGCTCGTGATTGGCCGCGCGCTGCACATCGACTGCGGCCTGCAGGCGCGCCACCTCGCGAAAGCCTTGATCCGAGAGCCATAGGCGATACTGCAGCAAGACCAATGCTACAGCCAAGATGGCGGCGAAAATCCTCATGGGGACAGGAGCTTAGCACGAACTCTTAAGAAATTGGAACCGATAAAGCGCGGGAGCCCGCATAGCCTGGCCTTGTCCTCGAGTTCACCTTCGATCCGCAGCAGCTGATTGTATTTGGCGATTCGATCCGAGCGCGACATCGAGCCGGTCTTGATCTGCGTGGCGGTGGTTGCCGCCGCGATGTCCGCGATCGTCGCATCCTCAGTTTCTCCCGAGCGATGCGACACCACCGCGGCATACTTGGCGCTTGAACGCCATGTCGATGGCGGCCAAGGTTTCCGTCAAGGTCCCGATTTGATTCGGCTTGATGAGAATGGCGTTGGCGATTTTCTTGGCGATGCCTTCGGCGAAGATCTTGGTGTTGGTCACGAACACATCGTCGCCCACCAACTGCATCTTTGTTGCCCAGTTTGCGCGTCAGGATCGCCCAGCCGTCCCAGTCGCCCTCGCTCATGCCATCTTCGATGGTTACGATGGGATACTTCGCGACCAGGCCAGCCAGATAATCGGCGAATTCGGATGAATTGAATTTGCGGCCCTCGGACTTCAGATTCGTAGACGCCGTCCTTGAAGAACTCGGTGCTGGCGACGTCCAGTCCCAGATAAATATCCTTGCCCGCGCGGTATCCTGCCTTGTCGATGGCTTCCAAAATCGTGGTGATGGCCGCCTCGTTGGACGGCAGATCGGGTGCGAAGCCGCCCTCATCGCCGACCGCGGTGTTCAATCCCTTGGCATGCAAAACCTTCTTCAGGGTGTGAAACACTTCGGCGCCGTAGCGCACCGCCTCCGAGAAGGACGGCGCACCGATGGGAAGAATCATGAATTCCTGGATGTCGACGCTGTTGTCGGCGTGCGCGCCGCCGTTGATGATGTTCATCATCGGCACGGGCAGGGTCAGATCGCCGCTGCCGGCCAAGTGCCGGTACAGCGGCAATCCTTGGTCGCGTCGCGGCGGCGTGCGCCGCCGCCAAGCGACACCGCCAAAATCGCATTGGCGCCCAGATTTGATTTGCCGTCCGTGCCGTCCAAGCGTGATCATCTTGGCATCGAGCGCCGCCTGATCCTGCGCATCGGCGCCCATCACGCAGCTCGCGTAGCGGCCCGTTGATGGCGCCCACCGCCTTGAGCACGCCCTTGCCGCCGAAGCGCTTCATATCGCCATCGCGCAGTTCAACCGCCTCGCGCGAGCCCGTCGATGCGCCGGAGGGCACCGCGGCCCGGCCGAACGTGCCGGAATGCAGCACCACGTCCGCTTCGACGGTCGGGTTGCCGCGCGAATCGATGATTTGGCGGCCGCGAATATCGACGATACGGCTCATAACAATGATTCCTCGAAGGGTTGTTTTTTCACCGCGCTGTCCAATTCCTTGAGCGTGCCAAGCAGCGATCTCATGCGATCCAAAGGCCAGGCGTTCGGACCATCCGACAGCGCCTTGGCGGGATCGGGATGCGTCTCCATGAATATTCCGGCGACTCCGGCGGCGACCGCGGCGCGCGCCAGTACCGGAACGAACTCGCGCTGCCCGCCGGAGGAGTCGCCCTGGCCGCCGGGCAGCTGCACCGAGTGCGTGGCGTCGAATACCACGGGACAGCCGGTGGCGCGCATGACCGCGAGGGAGCGCATGTCCGACACCAGATTGTTGTAGCCGAAGGAGAAGCCGCGCTCGCACACCATGATCTGCGCATTGCCGGTGGAGCGCGCCTTGTCGACCACGTTCTGCATTTCCCAGGGCGACAGGAACTGGCCCTTCTTGATGTTCACGGGCTTGCCCTGGGAGCACACGGCGACGATGAAATTGGTCTGGCGGCAGAGAAAGGCCGGCGTCTGCAAAACATCGACGACCGCGGCCACCTCGTCGAGCGGCGTATCTTCGTGCACATCGGTCAGCACCGGCACGCCGATCTGCTCGCGCACCCGCGCCAGCGCCTTCAGGCCTGCGCTCGATGCCGGGCCCGCGGAAACTCGCGCGCGAGGAGCGATTGGCCTTGTCGAACGAAGCCTTGAAGATGAAGGGGATCTTGAGCGCCGCGGTCATTTCCTTCAGGCGCCCCGCCACATCGATCACCAAAGCTTCGCTTTCGATGACGCAGGGACCGGCAATCAAAAAGAACGGGCGATCTTGCCCGACCTCGAAGGAGGCCAGCTTCATGCGCAGCGTCATGCTCAGTGTCATGCGGTCGCGCGGCCGGGCTGCAGGGAGGCGCGATACTCGCGCGCCGCGCGCACGAATCCCGCGAACAACGGATGCCCATCGCGCGGCGTCGAGGTGAACTCCGGGTGAAACTGACTGGCCACGAACCAAGGATGGCGAGCGCAGTTCGATGAATTCCACCAGGCCGTCGGCCGAGAAGCCCGAGAAAGCTCAAGCCGGCCGCGGTCAACTCATCCAGATAGTGATTGTTGAATTCATAGCGATGGCGATGGCGTTCGAAAATCGACTCCTTGCCGTAGATGCGCGCGCGCCAGCGAGCCGGGAATCAGCTTCGCCTCCTGCGCGCCGAGCCGCATGCTGCCGCCCAAGTCCGATTTCTCGTCGCGCACCTGCTGGCCGCGCTCCAGATCCTGCCATTCGGTGATCAAGGCAATCACCGGATGATTGGTGGCGCGGTCGAACTCGGTGCTGTTGGCGCCCTTGAGCGCCAGCACATTGCGCGCATATTCGATGATGGCGAGCTGCATCCCCAGGCAGATGCCGAGATAGGGAATGCGCGTTCTCGCGCGCAAAGCGAATCGCCTGAATCTTTCCCTCGATGCCGCGGTCGCCGAAGCCGCCCGGCACCAGAATGGCGTCCATTTTCTGCAGCGCCGACGGCCCGGAGCGCTCGATATCCTGCGATTCGAAATAATGAATGTTCACGCGCGTACGCGTCTTGATGCCGCCGTGCATCAGCGCCTCGTTCAAGGAAATGTACGAGTCGCGAATCTGCACGTACTTCCCGACCATGCCGATGTCCACCACGGCTTCCGGGATTCTGCTTGGCGGCGACCACCGCCCGCCACTCGGACAGGTCCGTGGGCGGCGCGTCCAGGCGCAGCTTGTCGATCACGATGTCGTCCAGATCCTGCTCGTGCAGCAGCATCGGAATCTTGTAGATATCGTCGGAATCCACCGCCGGAAATCACCGCGCGTTCTTCGACGTTGGTGAACAGCGCAATCTTGCGGCGCTGCTCGTCGGGAAGCGACTTGCGGGCAGCGGCACAACAAAATATCCGGCTGAATGCCGATGCCGCGCAGCTCCTTGACCGAATGCTGGGTGGGCTTGGTCTTGATTTCGCCGGAGCCGCCGACGATCGGCACCAGGGTCAAATGCATGTACAGCACCTGATTGCGCCCGAGTTCCACGCCCATTTGGCGAATCGCCTCGAGAAACGGCAGCGATTCGATGTCGCCGACCGTGCCGCCGATTTCCACCATGCACACATCCGAATCGCCGGCGCCCATGCGGATGCGGTGCTTGATTTCATCGGTGATGTGCGGAATCACCTGCACGGTCGCGCCCAGATAATCGCCGCGCCGCTCCTTGGCGATGACGCGCTCGTAAATTCTGCCGGTCGTGAAATTGCTGTTGCGCCCGGTGGTGGTGCGCACGAAGCGCTCGTAATGGCCGAGATCCAGGTCGGTCTCGGTGCCGTCCGCGGTGACGAATACCTCGCCGTGCTGAAACGGGCTCATGGTGCCGGGATCCACATTGATGTAGGGATCCAGCTTCACCATGCTGATTTTGAGGCCGCGCGCCTCGAGAATGGCGCCGAGAGATGCCGAGGCAATGCCTTTACCCAGCGAGGAAACGACGCCGCCGGTGACGAAAACGAATCGAGTCATGTGAGTCACCGCCGATTAAATGCGTTTGCGCCCGCCCAATTCAAGCGGACAATCAAACGAAGCCAAAGGGAACAATGGGAATTCGACGGGAGTTCAGGTTAGCAGATCGCGGGCGCCTCGACAATCCAATTACACGACAATGGGCGCGCCGCGCCACTGCACCGCGAGCCCCGGCGCATCCGCGGGCGCGCACCAGCGCGCGTCCAGCCACAAATCGGCGACCGCGATCAATGCATCGCCGGCAAACACCAGCGGCAACGCATCCCGCATCCACGGCAGCACGCCCTGCGACTGACACAGGTGCTGCACGCTCTGCGTGCGGCGCTGTGGGCTGCGGGCTTGCAGTGTTTCGCCGCCGTCGCGCCGGCGCACGGTCACGGCTCTCGGGCAAGCGCTCCGGCCGCAATACCGCCGCGTTTGCGTCACCCACGTCAAATTCCCCAGTCCAGGTCCCAGATCGAGCCGAGCATCCGGACGCGACCGCCAAGGCCGCAGCCCTTCCAGCCGCGGCGGATCGGCCGGCGGTGAGGAACAAGCGCTGGCGATAGCGCCGCAAGGCGGTGATTGCCCCAGACGATCGCCGGCAGATGATCTGGCTCGCGCATCGAGTACCTGCCGCAGCGCCTCGCTCAAGCGCGCCGTGGACGGCGCTTCGGCATCCGCTTCGCACAGCCAGAAGCGCACTGCGTTGATGCGCTGCAACGGCGACAGGGCCCGCAAGCCCGGCACCGACAGTGCCTCGCCGTCGCGAAGACTGGCCAAATCGGCTGCGGCCGCGCCGTCCAGCAGCGCTTGCGCCTCCGCCATATGCCGCGCGGTGCGCGACAATGCGCCGCCGCGCCCGGCCAGCGCGCCTCGATCAGCGGCCAGATTGCCGGCGCAAGATAGCTGCGGTCGAAGCGCAAATCCTCATTCATCGGGTCGCTCGATTTCAAGTTCGCAGATGCTCGCCGAACCGCAGCAGCTCGCTCTGCGGCACGTCCAGCAACGGCCGCACATGCCATCCGTCCCCGAGGGCGGCACACCGGCATCGCCGACATGCCTTTGACGCCGGCGCCGCGCAACGCCTGCAGCAGCAACGTCTCCGCCTGATCCTCGCGATGATGCGCCGTCAACAGACATTCCCTGGGCGCGAGCTCCGCGGCGAGTGCGCGCGTAGCGGGCGTCGCGCGCCGCCGCCTCGAGCGACACGCCGGCCGGCGCATCCACCGTCGACGGAAATTATCGTCAGCGGAACGCTGCAGGCGGTCGCACAGCCGCGCGCAAGCATGCGCGAAATTCCGCGGCGGCGGCCTGCAGGCCATGATCGATGTGCAGCGCGCGCAGCGGCAGACCGCGAAAATTTCTGCCGAGAGCGGCCGCCGCACCAAGCAACGCGGCGGAATCCGCGCCGCCGCTCAATGCCACCACCAGTCCGGCGGCTTCGGCGGGAACGTGGGCGTCGAGGACCGCGTGCAGGGATGCCGCGGAAAAACTCATCGCTACGCGTCGCTGAACGCGCCGAAGCCGCGCAGGCGCGCCTGGCGCGCATCCAGCAGCTGCGTCATCGGCTGATTGCGCAGTTCGGCAAGATTCTTGATCATGCTCTGCTTCATGGCTTCCGCCATCAGCTGCGGATCGCGATGCGCGCCGCCGTGCGGCTCCTTGAGCACTTCATCGACCAGTCCCAGCTTGTCGAGCCGTTCCGCGGTGCCGCCCATGGCCTCGGCCGCGATCTCCTTCTTCTCGGTGCTCTTCCACAGGATCGAGGCGCAGCTTCCGGCGAAATGACCGAATACACGCTGAATTGCAGCATGACCAGCCGGTCGCAGACGCCGATGGCCAGCGCTCCGCCCGACCCGCCCTCGCCGATGACCACGCTTAACACCGGCGCGGCCAGATGCGACATCTCGAACAAGTTGCGCGCGATGGCTTCGCTCTGGCCGCGCTCCTCGGAGCCGATGCCGGGATAGGCTCCCGGCGTGTCGATCAGGGTGATCACGGGAATGCGGAATCGCTCCGCCATGCTTCATCAGGCGCAGCGCCTTGCGATAGCCTTCGGGTTTCGGCATGCCGTAATTGCGCCGCACGCGCTCCTTGGTGTCGCGGCCCTTTTGATGGCCGATCAACATGACGGGAATGCCTTCGAGCCGCGCCAGTCCGCCGACGATGGCCAGATCATCGCTGTACATGCGATCGCCGTGCAATTCCTGCCAATCGCTGAAAATCATCGACACATAGTCGAGCGTATAGGGACGCTGCGGATGGCGCGCCAATTGCGTGATCTGCCAGGGCGTCAGATTGGCAAAAATGCTGGTGGTGAGCGCCCTGCTCTTGGACTGCAGGCGCTTGATCTCTTCGGTGATATTGACGCTGGCGTCGGTGCCGATGAATTTCAGCTCCTCGATCTTCGCCTCGAGTTCCGCGATCGGCTGTTCAAATTCCAGAAAATTCATCGCCATGCATTTCTCGATGTTTGTCCAGGTGTAACGGAGTGGGTTTTTGGTATACTGTATGAATGTACAGTACACGATTTGCCACCGTTCGGGTCCTGCGGCTGCGGGTTAAGGACAAGCACGCCGCGTGGCTTTGCGGCTTGGCCCAAGAAGTCAACACGGTGTTCAATTACTGCAACGAGCTGTCGGTCAAAGTGTTCGAGCGCGAGCGGCAATTCTTGTCGGGATTTGATTTCTGGCCGTTCCTCAAAGGAGTCACGCGCGGTGACTGTGCCTTGCATCTTCCTATCCAAGCGGTGCAGGAGATCGCGGAAGAATACGCGCGACGCCGGCGTCAACATCAAAAAATCCGACTGGCCTGGCGTAAGAGCAGCGGTGCACGCCGGTCCCTCGGCTGGATTCCCTTTAAGGTTAGAACCATTCGCTTTCGCGGCGGACAGATCTACTTCGCGGGAAGGTGCTTGTCGCTGTGGGACAGCTATGGTCTGGGCAATTTCGAACTGCGTGCAGGTAATTTCAGTGAAGACAGCCGCGGACCTGGTATCTCAATGTCTGTGTGCCCCGCGCACAGCGAGTCGGAGACGAGAGAAATAAACCGCCCGTCGCATCGATTCTCGATCGCTCGGTCCCGAGTCTGGGAATCGATCTGGGGTTGAAGACTTTTGCGGCGTTCAGTGATGAGGCTCTGCCGCCGATCGAGGCCGAGCGGTTTTACCGCAACTTGGAACCCACCCTGGCCATCGCACGGCGCGCCGGCCATCGAAACCGAGCCCGAGCGATTCACGCAAAAATCGCGAATCGGCGCAAAGATTTCTTGCACAAACTGAGCACCCGCTTGGTCAATGCCAACGGTGCTATCTTCGTCGGTAACGTGAATGCCTCCGCTCTCGCTAAGACCCGACAGGCCAAGTCGGTGCTCGATGCGGGCTGGAGCGCATTTCGAACCATGCTGCTGTACAAATGCGCTGACGCAGGCGTGTGGTTTGCGGAAGTCGATGAAGCGTTTTCCACCCAGACCTGCAGCGTGTGTGACAGCCGCGCCGGCCCTAAAGGCCGGAAAGATCTTGGAATAAGAGGATGGCAGTGCACTGTGTGCGGAGCGGTCCATGATCGTAACGTCAATGCAGCTCACAATATCCTCGCGGCGGGACATCGCCGTCTTGCAGAAGGAATTCTCGTCTCTTGAGGGCGAGGAGGATGTCAACGCCATGAACTGGTTTCCTCGCCGCGCACATCATTTCGCGGACCATACACTAAATACCACCCCTCGCGCCCCACTAGCTCGGTCAGCCGGTCCAGCAAGGCGCGCGAGGCGTGCACCGACCAAGCGTCCGAGAGATTGACCTTGCCGCAGTAGTCATCGCGATTTACCGCCACGCTCACGCCGCACGGCCCGCGCAGGTAGGGCTTCAGCAACTGCTCGAATCGGTTCATGCCCTGCGGACCATCGAATTCGGCGGGCCACGCAGCCAAAGCCGGCGCGCGAAGCGCTCGCGCGCCCGGTCGATATCCATCAAGGACTTGCCTGCAGGCGCCAGGCTTCGATGAAGTCATCGAAGCGCAGCGTGCCATCGATGATCAATATCGCATCCTTGACGATGATGTCGCGATGCTGCTGGAAGACTTCCTCGTACAGGCTGACCTCGAGGCGGGCGCTGCGATCGTCCAGAATCAAAGTCACCCGATTCGGCCGGCGGCGGATTTCCAGCACCAGGCCGGCGACGGTGGTGGCCTTGCCCGCCGACCAGCCTCGCCCTCCGTCGACGGCGGCGGCGGGCTTGGGACCGCCGACATCGGCCAGGCGCGCGCTCACCAGGAATTTCAAATCCGGCTCGTAGGGCGTGATCGGATGGCCGCTTAGGAACAATCCCGAGGTCTCGCGCTCGCCGGCCAGGCGCTCCGCCTCGGACCATTCCGCCAGCACGCTATTCTCCGCCGCGCTCAAGCCGAACAAATCGACCTGACCCACGCTCAAGGCGCGCGAATTCTGTTCGCCCAGGTGCATGGCACGCTCGAGCTCCGCGGTCAAGGCTCGCGCGATTGGGCCCGATGAGATCCAAGCTGCCGGAACGGATCAGCGCCTCCAAGACGCGCCGATTCACGCGCTGCAAATCGATGCGCCGGCACAGATCCGGCAGGCTCTCGAAGGCGCCGCCTCTCTCGCGCTCCTCGATGATGGCCTCAACCGCGGAGGCGCCGACGCCCTTGATGGCGCCCATGCCATAACGAATGCTGCGCGCGCCCGCGACGCGAAACGCGTACACCGACTCATTGACATCGGGCGGCAGCACGTTGAGCCCCATGCCGGCGCATTCGTCGATCAGCGTCACCACCTTTTCGGTCTTGTCCATGTCGGAGGACAGAACCGCCGCCATGAATGCCGCCGGATAGTGCGCCTTGAGCCACGCGGTCTGATAGGACAACAGCGCATACGCCGCGGAATGCGATTTGTTGAATCCGTAGCCGGCAAATTTCTCCATCAGATCGAAAATATGCGTGGCCTGCGCTTCGCGCACGCCGCGCGCCACCGCGCCGCTGACGAACACCGAGCGCTGCTTCGCCATTTCCTCGGGCTTCTTTTTGCCCATGGCGCGGCGCAAGAGATCCGCGCCGCCCAAGGTGTAGCCGGCCAGAATCTGCGCGATCTGCATGACCTGTTCCTGGTACAGGATCACGCCGTAAGTCGCCTCCAGAACCGGCTTCAAATCCGGATGCAAGTAATCGATGGTCGCGCCGGTGGTGTCGTGCTTGCGCGCGATGAAATCCTCGACCATGCCGGATTGCAGCGGACCGGGGCGGAATAACGCCACCAGCGCCACGATGTCGCCGAAGCGATCGGGCTGCAGCCGGCGGATCAAGTCCTTCATGCCGCGCGATTCGAGCTGGAATACGGCCGTGGTTCGCGTGCTCTTGAGCAAGCGCATAGGTCGCCGCATCGTCCATCGGCAGCGCGCTCATGACCAACGGCGGCTCGCCCGCGGCGGCGCGCTGCGTATTGATGTCGCGCACCACCCAATCGATGATGGTGAGCGTGCGCAATCCCAGAAAATCGAATTTGACCAAGCCCGCCGCTTCGACATCGTCCTTGTCGAATTGCGTCACCGGCGTGCTGCCGCCCTCTTCGCAGTACAGCGGCGTGAAGTCGGTCGAGTACCGATGGCGCGATCACCACGCCGCCGGCATGAGTGCCGGCATTGCGCGCCAGGCCCTCGAGGATGCGCGCGAGATCGATGAGATCGCGAACCTCGGATTCGCCCTCGTACAGGCGCTTGAGTTCCTCTTCCTGCTCGAGCGCCTTGTCGAGCGTCATGCCGATTTCCAAGGGAATCAGCTTGGCGATCTTGTCCACATAACCGTAGGGGTGCCCGAGCACCCGGCCGACGTCGCGCACCACCGCCTTGGCCGCCAAGGTGCCGTAGGTGATGATCTGCGAAACGCGGTCGCGGCCATACTTGTTGGCGACATACTCGATGACCCGGTCGCGCCCCTCCATGCAGAAGTCGACGTCGAAATCCGGCATCGACACGCGCTCGGGATTCAAAAATCTCTCGAACAAAAGATCATGCTCGATGGGATCCAAATCGGTGATGCCGAGCACGTAAGCGACCAGCGATCCTGCGCCGGAACCGCGCCCCGGACCCACGGGCACGCCGTTCTCGCGCGCCCAACGAATGAAATCGGCGACGATCAAGAAATAGCCGGCAAAGCCCATGCGCAGATGACGCCGAGTTCAAGCTCCAGGCGTGCCTCGTACGCCGCGCTGGCGTACCCGTCGCGGCGGGTGCAGCGGTCGCAGCGGGTCAGCGGCTGCGGCTAGCGCATGGGACGCGGCCAAGCGCGCGCGCAGTCCGTCGCGCGAGTTCCTCGCGCAGGAACTCCTCGGTGCTGCGACCCGGCCGGCACCGGATAGGCCGGCAGCATCGAGGCGCCCAAGCGGATTTCCAGCGAGCAGCGCTTGGCAATTTCGAGGGTATTGACCAGGAGTTCCGGCGCGTCGGCGAACAGCTCGAGCATTTCCGCCGGCGATTTCAGGTACTGCTCTTCGGAGTAGCGCCGCGGACGGCTGCATCCGCGAGCAGCGCGCCGTCATGAATGCAGACGCGCGCCTCGTGCGCCTCGAATTCCGCGCGCGTCAAGAAACGCACGTCGTTGGTCGCGACCGCCGCCACGCCGTGCGAGCGCGCGAGTTCCATGACGCGCTTGCGAACATGATCTCGTTCGCCCGCCCGGCCGGTGCGCTGCACCTCGAGATAAAACCGGTCGCCGCAAAGCGCCTGCCAGCGCTCAAGACAGCGCTCCGCCTCATCGTCGCGGCCGCGCGCAATCGCCTGGCCGATGTCGCCCTCGGCGCCGCCCGACAAAACGATCAATCCCTGCAGCGCCTCGCGGCCAGCCAGCCGCGTTCCAGCATCGGCACGCCGCGATGCTGGCCCTCAAGATACGAACGGGTCACGAGCTGGGTCAGATGCCGGTAGCCCTGCAGATTCTGGCAAAGAAAAACGATGCGCGACGGCGCGGCGCGCTCGCCCGGCTCGCGAATCCACGCATCGACGCCGATCAAGGGCTTGACGCCGGCACGCCTGCGCTTCCTTGTAGAACTTCACCATCGCAAACAAATTGCTTTGATCGGTCAGGGCCACCGCCGGCATGCCCGCCGCCGCGACCGCCGCCATCAATTCCGGCACGCGCACGATCCCATCGACCAGCGAGTACTCGGTGTGCAATCGCAGGTGCACGAATGCCGTCAAGGCTCGCACCGCAACGCCAGGCGCACCGGCTCGAAGGAGCGGCGATGCAAAGGACAGGGCCCGTGCAAGCTCAGCAGGCGCTGATGATCCGGCGTCGCATAGCCCTTGTGACTTGCGAAACAATATGCGGGATATATTGTATCCATTTGATTCATATAACTATCTCTCGCCGTCTTCGCCAGAATCGAGGCGGCGCTGATGGCAGGCTCGGTGACATCGCCATCGATGATGGCACGCGCCGTCATGCACTTACCCAATCCGTGCAAATTGGGCAGCCGGTTGCCGTCCACCAGCACATGATCCGGCGTCAAGGTCATGGCCAACAGCGCGCGGCGCATGGCCAGAAATGTCGCCTGCAGAATATTCAATGCATCGATTTCGACGTGGTCCGCCCAGCCGATGCCGAAACACAGCGCTTCGCGCCGGATCTCGATGCTCAAGCGCGCTGCGCTCCTCGGGGCTCAAGGTCTTGGAATCGGCGACGCCCTCGATGGGCCTGCGCGGGCCGCAAAATGACGGCGGCCGCCACCACCGGCCCCGCCAGAGGTCCGCGGCCCGCCTCGTCGATGCCGGCAACCCGCCTCATCGTGGGCGATGCTTCCGCGAGACTTGGCGGGTACTCAGCAGGTCGAGGATGGCCTGCGCCGCGCGGGTGCCGGCGCCGCGGCGCAGCTCGGCGTGGATACGCGAGAACTCGCGTTCCAAGTCGCTGCGCCGCTCGGTATCGTCAAGCCACATCAAGAGCTCCGCTCCGATCGACTCCGGGATAATTTGCTCCTGAAAATACTCGCCGACGACGCGCCGATCCGCAAGTAGATTTGGTTGCGCAAAAAACTTGGATTTGACCAGATTGAAGCCGCGTCAGCACCCAGGCGGTGAGCGCGCCCAAGCCGGTACACGACCACCATGGGGCGCTTGCACAGGGCGGCCTCCAGGCTGGCGGTGCCCGAGGCCACCAGCACCACATTCGGCGGCGCTCAGCGCCGTCGTCGCCTGGCCCTCGATCAATTGCACGCTCGAGCGTCGGGCGCATCGCGCTGCAAGCGCCGCGAAAAAATCTTCCGCGTTGCAGCGCTCGCCATCGGCGCGATGAACTTAAGATCGGGCCGCTGCGCCGCCAACCAGCGCGCGGTGGCGGCGAAGTCCGCCGCCAGTCGGGCCACCTCGCCGCGCCGGCTGCCCGGCAGCAGCGCGACCACGCTGGCGTCGCTGATCCAAGCCCAGCGTGCGCCGCGCCGACTCGCGGTCGACCGTTTTCAGGAATGGCATCCGCCAGCGGATGGCCGACGAACTCGGCGCGGATGCCATGCTCATCGTAAAAGCGCTTCTCGAACGGCAGCAGGCACAGCACCAGATCCACCGATTCGTCGAATGCTGCGCGCCCGTCCCTGCCGCCATGCCCAAACTTGCGGACTGACGTATTGCACCGTCGGGATGCCGGCGGCGTGCAAGCGGCGCGCCACCCGCAAATTGGTGTCCGGCGCATCGATGCCGATGAACACGTCCGGGCGCTCCGCCAGGAACATTCGCTTGATGCGCGCCAGCAGCCTGACGAGCCGCGGCAAATCGCGCAGCACATCGAACAGACCCATGACCGCCAGGGATTCGGCCGGCTCCCAGCTCTCGCAGCCCGCGGCCTGCATTTTCGGTCCCGCCACGCCGAAGAACTTCGCGTCCGGGAGCCAGCCGGCGCAGCGCATTGATGAGATCGGCGCCCAACGTATCGCCCGACGCTTCGCCCGCCACCAGACCCACTCGCAGCGGCACGGACATCTGGAGCCCCGTCTTACCGAACGATGCTGCGTCGACTGCGCTTGATGAATTCGACGAAGGGCACGATTTCCGGCTGCGTCGCCGCCGCTTTCTCGAGCTCCTCGATGGCCGCCTTCAACTTGAGGCCGGAGCGGTACAGCAAACGGTAGGCGCGGCGAATGTTCAGGATCTGCGCGGGCGTGAAACCGCGGCGCTGCAGTCCCACGGAATTGACGCTGTGCGGCTCGGCCGGCCGGCCCACCGCCATGACATAGGGCGGCACATCGCGGGTCACCGCAGCGTTGTGCGCGATGAAACAATGCGCTCCCACCTTGGTGTACTGATGCACCGCCGACAATCCGCCCATCGTCACCCAATCGCCGATTTCGACGTGGCCGCCGAGCGTCGCGCAATTCGCCATCACGATCTGATTGCCCAGATGGCAATCGTGCGCGACATGCGAATACGCCATCAACAGATTGTCGTTGCCGATGCGCGTCACGCCCTTGTCGTGGGTCGTGCCGCGATTCACCGTGACGGATTCGCGAAACACATTGCGGTCGCCGATCTCGAGGCGCGTCGGCTCGCCGTTGTATTTCTTGTCCTGCGGCGCATCGCCCAAGCGAGGCGAACTGGAATATCTTGTTGTTCGAGCCGATGCGCGTCGGGCCGTTGATCACGGCATGCGGGCCGACCCAGGTGCCGGAGCCGATGACGACATCCGGCGCCGATGACCGAGAACGGCCCGATTTCAACGTCCGCGGCGATCTGTGCTTGCGGCGATATCACCGCCCGCGAATCGATCATCCCGCCGCTCCCTTTTGCGCGGCGCCTTGGTCTCGGGCGCGACCATGATTTCCGCCGACGCCACTTCTTTGCCGTCGACCTCGCGCCAGGCAGTCGAATTTCCAAATTCCCTTGAATGAGCGCTTCAAGCTCAACCCTGCAGCATCACCTGGTCGCCCGGTTCGACGGGCTTGCGAAATCGCGCATTGTCGATCGCGACAAAGTAAAAGCGCGTATTGACGTCGGGCACCACCTTGGCGGTCTTGAATGCCAGGATGCCGGCGGCCTGGGCCAAGGCCTCGATGATGAGAACGCCCGGCATCACCGGCCGATGCGGGAAATGTCCCTGAAAGAACGGCTCGTTGAACGTCACATTCTTGAGCGCCAAGCAGTGCTCTCCCGGCCACGCATTCCAAGACTCGATCCACCAACAAGAAAGGATACCGATGCGGCAACTGCCGCATGATCGCTTCGATATCCAATCTATCGGACTCCGACATTATTTCTCCTATCCATCCAGCCGCCGCAAATGCGCGACCATGCGCCGCCACTAGTCGCGTCTCCACGGTCGGCATGCCGCTCGAGTAGCTGCCCGGCTTTCTTGATCGAGGCGCTGACCAAGCTGCACCCGGTGACCACCACGTCATCGGCAATCGTCAAATGTCCCGCAATGCCCACCATCACCGCCGATCATGCAGCGCTGGCCGATCACCGTGCTGCCGGAGATGCCGGTGCAGCCCGCAATGGCCGT
The DNA here is from genome assembly GCA_963787695.1 of uncultured Gammaproteobacteria bacterium. Classification (GTDB taxonomy): domain Bacteria; phylum Pseudomonadota; class Gammaproteobacteria; order Steroidobacterales; family Steroidobacteraceae; genus Bog-1198. Next base: position 26,511 of record CAWBDX010000001.1, on the reverse strand, counting down.
ATGGGCGCCGATGACCACGTTGTGACCCACCTGGATCTGATTGTCCAGTTTGACCCCGTTCTCGACAACCGTATCATCGATGGCGCCCCGATCGATGGTGGTGTTGGCGCCGATCTCCACATCATCGCCGATTCGCACGCTGCCCACCTGCGGCACTTTCACCCAAGCTCCCGGATTCGGCGCAAAGCCGAAGCCGTCCGCGCCGATCACCGCGCCGGCGTGCAGGATGCAGCGCTCTCCCAAGGTCACCCCGGCATACAAGTTGACCCGCGACACCAGCACCGAGTCGGCGCCGACCCGGGCGCCGCGCTGAACGATGCAGCCGGGACCGACGAGACCCGCTCGCCGATCTCGCGCCTCATCCTCGATCACGGCCAGCGGGCCGATGTTGGCGGAGGCCGCGATGCGCGCGCCGCTGCCGACCACGGCGCTCGGGTGCATTCCTGGCGCGGCGCTGCTGTGCGGGTGCAGCAGAGTCGGCAATGCGGGCGTAGGCGAGGTAGGGATTCGGATCGATCAATGCCGCGACCGGACAATGCGCCTCGTCCTCGGCGCTGACCAGGACGGCGGTCGCCCGCGTGCTCTCCAATTGTCTGCGGTAGCGCGAGTTCGCCAGGAAGCTCAAGCTGCCCGGCTCCGCCCGCGACAAGGTCGCGACGCTGCGCACCTTGAGGCCGGGCTCACCGCGCAGTGTGAGCCCGAACCGCACCGCCAACTCTCCGAGACTGAATTCTTCCTGCACCTGCGCACTCCCTAAGTGCGGTAGGCTGTCAGCGCAGCGGCTTATTTGGCGCCCGGAGGTTTCGCCGGTGCGGCCGCACGGTTTCGGCGCAGCCGACCGGCTTGGACTTCAGGACTTCCAATACTTGCGCCGTGATGTCCAGCTGCGGCTTGCCGTAGAACACGCCCTCGCCCAGCACCAGATCGAATCCCTGCGCACTGGAGTAGGTTCGGATCTCTTCCAGCAAGTAGCGCTGCACCTTGCCGAGTTCCTCGTTCTTGCGGGTCGACAGGTCATCCTGGAATTCGCCGCCTTTGCGCGAGAATTCGCGCTGCTGATCGCGCAGCGCCTTTTCCGCCTTGGCGCGGTCGGCTTCCGCCATGATCGCGCCTTCCTTCGCCAATTTCTCGTCGCGCGCCTTGAGGTCATTCTGCATGGCCACCAACTCGCGCTGGCGCGGACCGAATTCGTTCTGCAACGCCTGCATGGCGCTCTTGACCTGCGGCGCCTCTGCCATGAGTTTCTGGAAATCCACGTACGCCGATCTTGATTTCAGCACTGGCTTGCTGCGACACCATGAGTGCGCACAGGCCCAGGGCCAAGAGCGGAATGCTGCGAAGATAGTCGACATGTTGATCTTTAAGACCTCAAATTGCGGTCAAAACGCTTGACCGATGGAAAATTGAAAACGCTCCGTCTCGTCCCCGAACCGCACCGTATCGCCCGGGAAAGGCATTCAAAGGAATGCCGTACGAGAAACGGAACAGACCCAAGGGCGCGAGCCACTGCACTGCGATGCCGGTTGATTGTTTTAGATTAGCATAACTGAAGTGATAATTGACCGGCGTTATGTCATCGACCCCCAGGAATTTGACCTTGTTGCCGGTCTGGAACACGTTGCCGATGTCGTAGAACCAGCTGACGCGAGCGGCGCTTTTCCACTTTTCCGGCACCGGGAAAATCAGCTCGTAGCGGTTGACCACGCGGAAATTGCCGCCGAAGGGATTGCCGATGCCGATGTTGTCCTTGCGGCCCCAAGCGGCTCTCGCGATAGCCCCGCACGCTGTCGGGACCGCCGGCAAAATAATTCAGATAAGGCGGCAAGGAGGTCGTTTTGCCGAGCGCGGACGCATAGTCCACCGACGCTTGCGCCGACAGCAACAAACTTGCTGCCATAACGGGATGTAGGTGATGAAGTCGAAGTTCGTCTGGTAGTAGCGAACTTCGCTCAAGGGCAGCGCGTAGCGCGCCGACAGCGTGATTTTCATGCCGCGGTCGGGGAACAGGGCGCGGTTGCGGCCCTCGTACGACCAGCCGCCGGTCAGCTCATAGGTATAGAAATCGGTGCCGTACACGGTATACGGGGCTGTCCAATGAATTGATCACGCCGTCGCCGTTGGTATCGGTCAGTTCGCGCTGGAAGGTATTGCCGTTCTGCCTTGACCCAATCGACCGACTGCTGCGCGCTATAGCCCTGCGAGACCACCAGGCTGTTCTTGTTCGCCGAGGTGCCGAGGCTCAGGAACTGGTATTCGCTGATCGGGTACGCCCATTGCACCGCGCCGGTGATCTGCTTGGTCGAAAACGCCGAGGACGCCGCGACGAACTGCGTGATATCGCGCAGCGTCAAGGACGTCGTGCGCGACACGCCGTCGATGGTGGTGTAAGGATCGGTGTGCGCGAAGGTGTAGCTCTTGCTGTACTTGCCGGCATTGATCTCCAAGCGCGATGCGATCGCCGGTGCCCATGAAGTTGCTGTGCACGAAATTGCCGTTCAAGCTGAACTTCTGCGCCTCCGAATAGCCGATGCCGCCGCCGAATTGTCCCGGCAGACCCTTCCTTGATGTTGAAGTCGACATCCACCAGATCGGCGCTGCCCGGCCACCGGCTTGTTCTCGAATTCGACTTTCTCGACGTAGGGCAGGCGCTGCAGTCGCTCCTTGGAGCGCTCCACCGCCGAATTCGACAGCCATCCGCCCTCCAGCTGGCGCATTTCGCGGCGCAGGGTTTCGTCGTTGATCGCCGTGGTGTTGTTGAAATTGATGTGCCGCACGTAGACCCGGTTGCCGGGCTCGATGAAAAACGTCAGCGCCACGGTTTTTGCTCGTTGTCCGCGGTGGGAACCGGATCGATCTTGGCGAAAGCATAGCCGTCCGCGCCCAGCCGATAGCTCATCAATTGCTGCGTGCGGGTGACGAGCTTGCGTGAATAGGTATCGCCGGGCTTGACCAGCAGCAAGCTGCGCAGTTGCGCCTCGGGCACCACCATGGTGCCGGCGAGCTTGATCTCGCTCACCTTGAATACATCGCCCTCGCTGATGTTCACGGTGATGTACATGTCGTCTTTTTCGGGCGCGATCGTCACCTGCGTCGATTCGATCTGAAAATTCGCGTAACCGCGGTCCATGTAGTAGGAGCGCAATTTCTCCAGATCGCCGGTCAGGGACTCGCGCGAGTAGCGGTCATCCTGCTTGTACCAGGACAGCCAGTTCGGCGTCTTCAGCTCGAAGCTGCCGAGGATGTCCTTTTCCTTGAACTTGGTGTTGCCGACGATGTTGATCTGCTCGATCTTGGCGCGCTTGCCTTCCTTGATGTCGACGATGATGTCGACCTTGTTGCCGGGCAGATCGGTGATCTTGGTGTCGACGCGCACGGCGTATTTGCCGCGGCTGAAATACTGATCGGTGAGGTATTGCTTCACCTCATCGAGCACCGAGCGATCGAAGGTCTTGCCGGTCGCGAGGCCGACGTTGCGCAGGCTCTTCTGCAGATCCTCGGTCTTGATGTCCTTGTTGCCCTTGATCTCGAACTTGGCGATGGACGGACGCTCCACCACCACGACCAGCAGCGTGTTGCCATCGCGGCGCAGTTCCACATCGCGGAAGAATCCGGTCGCGTACAGCGCGCGCATCGCTTCGCCGATGCGCGCGCCGTCCAGGTGATCGCCGATGTTGACCGGCAGGTAATTGAATACCGTGCCCTCGGAAATTCGCTGCAGGCCTTCGATGCGAATGTCGCCGACGGTGAAATGTCTCTTGGGCCGTTTGCGCCCGCACGATCGTGCAGATTGGTTGGCTGGCCAGCGCCACCAACAAGGCTACGCGAAATTCAAGCCGCACGCGGCAACGACCGGATGCAATTTTGATGGGCGACGCTGCGCGGGCAGCGCCGCTCGTACGGCTGGAACTTGGGTTTGATCATGATGTCCCGTTAATTCAAATGTCTTGATATATCGTTATAGAAAGCCAAACTCATCAACACCACCAGCAGCGCGATTCCGATCTGCTGGCCGAACAGCTGGGTGCGTTCGGAAAGCGGACTGCCTTTGACCGCTTCCACCGCCTGATAAATCACCTGGCCGCCGTCCAACAACGGCACGGGCAGCAAGTTGAGCACGCCCAGGCTCACGCTGATAATCGCCAGAAATGCCATGTATGCCGTCGCGCCCAAGGACGCGCTGATGCCGGCGAACTCGGCGATGCTCACGACCCCGCTGATGTTCTTGGCGGAAACCTGACCGGTGAGCATGCGCCAGAGCATCTGCACGGTCAGTGCGGACATCTCCCAGGTTTTCTCTACCCCGATAACCAACGCATCGATGGGCCCCGAGCGATGAGTCTCGACCAGTCCCGGCGGCCAGACCGGTGCGCCCTCCTTGAGAGTTATCCCCAGCCGGCCAATGGGCTTGCCCTCTTCCATCACCTGCGGAACCGCCGCTACGATACGCAATCGCTCGCCGCCGCGCTCGACTTCGATCGAAATGTCGCGATTCGGCGCGTCGCCGACGATGGCGACGGAACGCGCTCGATATTGGCGATGGGCTGCCCGTCCACCGCGAGCAGCCGATCGCCCGCGCCGCAATCCCGCGTGCCCGCCGGCGCTGTCCGCCGGCACCGCACGCGACGCTCGTGGCGGCATTCCACGTGGCCAGATCGAAGCCCAATCCCGGCAACAATTTGCCGGGCTCGGTCAAGGCGCGCCGATCCGTCCGTCACCCGCAATGTCACCGAGCCGCTCGATGCCGTCGCGGCGCACGCGCAGCGGAATCACGCCATCGTCGCGTGAATTGGCGGATCAAGGCGATCTGCAGCTCTTCGGTGTCCGTTGACATTGTGTTCGCCCGACGCGAACGATTTGATCGCCGCGCTGCAGGCCGGCGAGCGGCGCCGGGCTGTCGAGCCGCACCTGACCGACCACCGGCTTGACGATCTCGGTTCCGACCATCGCCAAAATTGCGTACAGCAGCGATGCGAACAACAGATTCATCGCAGGTCCCGCCAACAGCACGGCGATTCGATGCGACGATGGGCCGGCGCGTGAAAGAGCGCTGCAGTTCCGCGGCAGCCACATCGCCTTCGCGCTCATCCAGCAGCTTGACGTATCCGCCCAGGGGGATGGCGGCCAAGCAATACTCGGTGCGGTCGGCATCCTTGCCGACGCGCGTGAGCAACGGTTTGCCGAAACCGATGCTGAAGCGCAAGCACCTTGAAGCCGAGTTTCTTGGCGACCCAATAATGTCCGAACTCATGGACGGCCACCAAGATGCTGATCGCAACCAAGAAGGCGGCGAGGAATCACCAATATCTTCATGCGAAGGCTCCAGCGCTAAGCTCAATCAAGGTAACAGCCAGGCGCCGCGCCGCAGCGTCGGCGTCCAAAACATCGCCCAGAGCCTTGACGGGAGACGAATTAAGCCGCTGCAGTACCTTGTCAATGACCGTTGAAATGCCTACAAAGTTCAAGCGCCGATCAAGAAACGCCTGTACCGCGACCTCATTGGCCGCATTCAGCACTGTCGGGGCGGTGCCGCCGGCGCGCGCCGCGGCTCGTGGCCAGCGTCAAGACTGGGGAATCGCACATGATCCGGCGGCTCGAATTCCGAGTTGTCCAATCGCGAGCAGATCCAAGGATTGTACACCGGAAGCAAATCGCTCGGGCCACGCCAGCGCCTGAGCAATGGGCGTGCGCATGTCGGGAGCACCGAGTTGCGCCAGCATCGAGCCGTCCGCGTATTCGACCAGCGAGTGCACCACGCTTTGCGGATGCACGACGACATCCACCTGCGACTCCGGCAGGCCGAACAGCAGCGTCGCTTCGATGACTTCGAGTCCCTTGTTCATGAGCGTCGCCGAGTCCACCGAAATCTTGCGGCCCATCTTCCACTTCGGATGCGCACAGGCTTCATCGGGCGTGACGTGCGCCATTTTCGCCGCCGCGGTGCTGCGAAACGGTCCGCCGGAAGCGGTCAGGATGACGCGGGTCACCCCGCGCTGCTGCATCGCCGGGAAGGTAGCCCGCCGGGCATGCATTGGAAAATCGCGTTGTGTTCGCTGTCGATGGGAATGAGCTCCGCGCCCGCGCGGCGCACCTCGTCCATCAGCAGCCGGCCGGTCATGACCAGCGCTTCCTTGTTGGCGAGCAACACGCGCTTGCCGGCGCGCACGCGCGGCCAAGGTCGACGTCAAGCCGGCGGCGCCGACGATCGCCGCCATGACCATCTGCGACATTGGCGCCGCTGACGGCATCCGCCAGCGCCTGTTCGCCGCTCTCGACCCGGGTAGCGGAGCCGCATTTCGCGCAACGCCGCGCGCGCACTGCGCCGCGGCCTGGCTGTCGACCAACACCACGGTTTCCGGCATTGAAATGCCTTCGCCTGCTCGACGATGGCTTGCCAGCTATTGAAGGCGCCCAGCACCGCGACCCTGAAACGTTCCGGGTGCAGCGCGATGACGGCGAGCGTGCTGCGGCCGATGCTGCCCGTCGATCCGAGGATGGCGATGCCGCGCTGGCGTACTCATCGGATCACGCCGGAACCGAACAGGCCCAGAGCATACAAAGGCGCCGCCGCCGTCACACTGTCGATGCGATCCAGCAGACCCGCCATGCCCCGGCAGCAATGTGCCGCTGTCTTTGAGCGCCGCAGCGCGTTTGAACATGCTCTCGGTCAGATCGCCGATGATGGAAAATATTCCCACGGCGCAGCCGAATGCAATCGACGCTGAGCGGCGGCAGGCCGAAATACACGGCGCCGCCCCAGGCGACCAAGCGCGACCATGGCCAGCCCGCCGACGGCACCCTCCCAGGTTTTGCCCGGACTGACTGCGCGGCGCCAATTTTCGCCGCCCGAAACTGCGCCCGGCGAAATAGGCGCCGATATCCGCCGCGCACACCATCAGCACCAGCCATAGCACGATCAGCGGACCGCTGCGATTCGCCTGCCGCAGAATCTGCATCCTCGCCAGCGCCAGGAAAGCCGGCGCCAACACGGCCAGGCCGCAGAGCAGCGCCAGCGCGGGCCGTTGCCGGGTCGGCGCGAGCATCAGCCACGAAGAATGCAATGAGCCACCACACGCACGCCGCGCTCAGCAAAATGATCAAATGCGCAGGATCCGCAGTCCATCGCCAGCCAAGCACAAGAACAGCATGCGACGACCAGGGCGTAGAGACGCGCGGGCCGGCGCGCTGCGCAAGGCGCCGAACCCGGCCCACTCCCATGCACCGATGGTGAACACGACGCCGAATGCCAGCACGGCCCATAAGCGGCGGCAGCAGAAACAAGCCCAGCAGCAGCAGCGCGCCCAGTATGCAGCCGGTGACAACTCGAGTCCTAAGCATCGCGCACCCTACGCATCCGGCTTTCGCGCGCGACCTGTGCCGAGGTCTTGCCAAAGCGGCGCTCGCGCTGGGCAAAATACTCGAATGCCGCCTGCAGCATGCGCGGCGAAAATTCCGGCCACAGCACCTCGGAAAAATACAATTCGGTGTAGGCAAGATTCCACAGCAAAAAATTGCTGATGCGCTGCTCGCCGCCGGTGCGGATCAAGCAGATCCGGATCCGGAATGCCGGCCATCGCAGACGCGCTGCCGACCATGCTCCTCGGCGATGTCGGCGCGGCAGCCAATTTTCCGGCAGCGACATCCGCGGCCAGCGATCGGCAGGCCTGGGTAATATCCCAGCGTCCGCCATAGGCCACCGCCACCATCAGCCCCAGGCCAGAATTATCCGGCGGTCAGCGCTTCGGCATCCTGCATTCGCTGCTTGAGTTCCAGGCCCAGCGAGCGCCCGGTCGCCGATGAAGCGCAGGCGCACTTGATTGCGATGCAGATCCGCCACTTCGCGCACCAGCGCATCGAGGAACAAGCCCATGAGCACGCCGACTTCATCGGGGGCCGCCGCCAGTTCTCGCTGCTGAAGGCGAACAGCGTCAGGTAGCGCACTTTGCGCTGCGGCGCATTCCTCGACGATCTTGCGCACCACCTTGACGCTGGCGCGATGTCCGGCGACGCGCGGCATGCCGCGCGATCGGGCCCAGCGGCCATTGCCGTCCATGATGATTGCGACATGCTGCGGCGAGTCGGCCATAGGCGTATTCAGGAGATGCGGGTCTCGGCTTCGAGTCAGACCTGCATCAGCTCCTTTTCCTTGTCCGCCATGGCATGATCGATGTCGGCGACATGCTTGTCGGTCAATTTTTGAATGTCGTCCTGGGCGCGCCGATCATCGTCCTGCGCGATGAGTTTTTCCTTGAGCATTTCCTTCAATTCGGTCTGACTTCGCGGCGCACGCCGCGCACCGCAACGCGCGCATTCTCCGCTTCGGCTTTCACCACCTTGATGATGTCGCGGCGCCGCTCTTCGGTCAGCGCCGGCATGTGAATGCGGATGATTTGCCCGGCGGTATTCGGCGTGAGCCCCAGATCGGATTTGTAGATCGCCTTTTCGATGATCGGCACCATGGCCTTTTCCCAGGGACTGACCGTCAAGGTGCGCGCATCCTCGGTCGCGATGTTGGCCACCTGATTCAAGCGGCATTTCCGAGCCGTAATAGTCGACCTTGATGTGCTCGATGAGGCTGGTGTGCGCGCGGCCGGTGCGCATCTTCTTCAGCTGCTCCTTGAACGCCGCCACGCATTTCTGCATGCGTCGCGGTCGCATCCTTTTTCACGTCCTCGAGCATGTATCCCCCTTAACCTTAAGGTTCGGCCGATACCACGGTGCCGACGTCTTCGCCTTGGACAATACGCATCAAATCGCCGGCGTGGAACAGATTGAAGACCTGCAAGCGGCAAATTGTTTTCCCGGCACATGACGATGGCCGTCGCGTCCATGACATTGAGGCGGTCGTTCAGCACCTTGTCGAAGGTCAGGCGCGCATAGCGCTTGGCGTTGCGGATTCGTGACCGGATCGGAATCGTAAATGCCGTTGACCTTGGTGGCCTTCAGCAGTATGTCGGCGTTGATCTCGATGGCGCGCAAACTGGCGGCGGTGTCGGTGGTGAAGAACGGGTTGCCGGTGCCGGCGCCGAAAATCACCACGCGGCCTTTTTCCAGATGCCGCACCGCCCTGCGCCTGATGTAGTCCTCGCAAACCTCGTTGATGCGCAACGCCGACATGACGCGGGCGTAGGCGCCCAGGCTCTCGAGCGCATCCTGCAGCGCCAGCGCATTGATCACCGTGGCCAGCATGCCCATGTGATCGGCGGTGACCCGATCCATGCCGGCGCGCGCCAGGCCGGCGCCGCGAAAGATATTTCCGCCTCCCAGTACGACGGCGACCTGAACCCCCATCTGGGTCAGGTCGCGAATTTCGCCGGCGATGCGCTTGAGGATGATCGGGTCTATGCCGTAATCCTCATCCCCCAGCAGCGCCTCGCCGGATAATTTGACCAAAATTCTGCGATAACGAGCCGTGCCGGTTTTGCTGGTCATTAGGTTCAGTGTTTCTTGGGACCGTCCGGCTTGCCGTCGGTCTGGTCTTTTTCCTGCGCCTTCACCTGCGCCATCACTTCGCTGACGAAATCATCTTGTTTCTTCTCGATGCCCGCGCCCACTTCATAGCGCACGAATTGCACGACCTTGGCGCCGGCCCTCTTGAGCAGCTTCTCGACGCGTGATGTCCAGGTCCTTGACGAACGGCTGGCCCACCAGGGTGATTTCCGCAAGGTATTTGCGCAGCCGGCCTTCCACCATCTTGGCGATGATCTCCGGCGGCTTCTTTTCCGCCTTGGTTTGCTCGGTCAGAATCGCGCGTTCCTTGTCGAGCATCTCGGCCGGCACAGTCGCCGACATCGATGTAGGCGGGATTCACGGCCGCGACATGCATCGCCAGATCGCGCGCCAGCGCTTCGTCGCCGCCCTGCAATGCCACCAGCGCTGCCGATGCGGGCGCCATGGATATAAGTGCCCAGCGGCCCGGGCGAAGTCACGCGCACGAAGCGCCGCACGGAAATGTTCTCGCCGATTTTCGCGATCAACGCGCGGCGCCGCTCATCCAGGCTCGCCGCGCCGCCGTGCGACAGCGCGAGCAGGGCCTCCAAACTCGGCGGGCGCTGCTGCGCCAGCGCCGCCGCGAGCGACATCCTTGGCGAACGCCTGAAATTCATCGCTGCGGGCGACGAAATCGGTCTCGCAATTGACTTCGACCAGCACGGCATTGCTGCCGGAGCGCTCGATCGCCACGCGTGCCTTCGGCGGCAACGCGCGCGGCTTTCTTGTCGGCCTTGGCGAGCCCGCTCTTGCGCATCAGTTCAGCGGCGGCGTCCAAATCGCCCTGGGTTTCGACCAGCGCCTTCTTGCATTCCATCATGCCGGCGCCGGTGCGCTCGCGAAGTTGTTTGACTGTATCTGCCGTAATGTTCATCGGTATCCTACAACCGCCGGGCGCGGCGGTTCCTCAATTGAGCCAGGGTTTCGCGTTCGAGAGCGGCGCTGTTGCGCGCTCCGCCGACGCGGACTTAGAACCAGCTTACGCGCCACGCGCCGGAGCACGCCGTCCCACGGGCCGGCGCCGCGGAGCGCTCGCCGGCCGCGTCTCCGCCGGCGGTGTATCCGCCGCATCGACGTCGTCGGCTTCGACCTCGACTTCGTCGAGCGAGGCCGCCACGGCAGCAACGCTCGGCACCACGGTCACCGGGACTTTGCGGCGCGGCGGCGGCTTCCTGCTGACCGCCGCGCGCCGGCTGCCGGAGCACGGCGCCCGCCGGCGCTGCGCTTCTTCGGATTGCCTTCCTCGTCCAATTCAACGAATTCGTCTTCGCCGACGGGAACCTCGGGCAGCGAGGCCTTGCCTTCCAGCACCGAGTCGGCGATGCCGCCGGCGTACAGCAGGATGGCGCGCATGGCGTCATCGTTGCCGGGGATGACATAGTCGATGCCGTCGGGCGAGCAATTGGTGTCGACCACCGCGACCACCGGAATGCCGAGCTTCTGCGCCTCGTGGATCGCGATTTGCTCATGGCCGACGTCGATGACGAACAGCGCATCGGGCAGCGCCGTCATATCGCGGATGCCGCCGAGGCTGCGCAGCAGCTTGTCCATTTCACGGCGCAGCATCTGCGCCTCTTTCTTGCCGCGCCGATCGAGCGCGCCGCTTTGCGCCATCTCGTCCAGTTCGTTGAGCCGCTTGATCGACTGGCGAATGGTCTTGAAATTGGTGAGCATGCCGCCCAGCCAGCGTTGGTTGACGTAGGGCATGCTGCAGCGGGTCGCTTCTTTCTGCACCGCATCGCGCGCCGAGCGCTTGGTGCCGACGAACAGCACCTTGCCGCCCTCGGCAGCCACGCCCTTGATGAACGCCGCCGCCTGCGCATACAGGGGCTGGGTCTTCTCCAGATTGATGATATGGATTTTGTTGCGTTCGCCGAAGATGAACGGAGCCATTTTCGGGTTCCAGAAGCGGGTTTGATGTCCAAAATGGACGCCCGCTTCCAGCATTTGTCGCATGGACACGCTGGTCATAAAACACTCCTGGTCGGGTTGAGCCTCCGCGTATCCCAATCGGCAACCCGGTTTTAGCCTTGAAATCGAAGGCTTAAGCCTTCATTTTTCAAGAGCTGCACCGGGCACCCGGCCGATTGTGACGACACGCGTGCGGGGTTGTTAAAAATAGCCGCGCTTTATACCATGAACGCCTATGGGAAACAAAGCCCGCGAGATCTCGACCCAGGCCTTGATTTGCTATGAATGTGACCATCAAAACCCCCGCCGAACAGGACAAAATGCGCGCCGCCGGCCGCCTGGCCGCCAGCGTCCTGGACATGATCGAGCCGTTCGTGCAGCCGGGCGTCAGCACCGAGGAGCTCGACAAGCGCTGCCACGACTTCATCGTCGATGAGCTGAAATCCATCCCCGCCAACCTCAATTATCGGGGCTTCCCGAAGACCATCTGCACCTCGGTGAACCATGTGGTGTGCCATGGCATTCCCGGGCGATAAGCGCCTGAAGAGCGGCGACATCATCAATATCGACGTGACCGTCATCCGCGACGGTTTCCATGGCGACACCAGCCGCATGTACTTCGTCGGCAATGCCGCCATCCTCGCCCGCCGCCTGACCGCGGCCTGCCACGAGGCCATGTGGCGCGGCATTCGACAGGTCAAGCCCGGGGCGCACCTGGGCGACATCGGGCATGCCATCCAGACCTATGCCGAAAGCCAATAGCTTCTCGGTGGTGCGCGAATACTGCGGACATGGCATCGGCCGCGTGTATCACGAAGATCCGCAGGTGCTGCACTACGGCAAACCCGGCACCGGGCTCGAACTGACCGCCGGCATGACCTTTACCATCGAGCCCATGATCAATGCCGGGCGGCGCGACGTGCGGCTGCTGCCCGATGGCTGGACGGTCGTCACCAAGGATCAATCGCTGTCGGCGCAGTGGGAACACACGATTCTGGTCACCGACGCGGGCTACGAGGTGCTGACCTTGAGCGCGAGTGTCGAACTCGCCTGCCGCCGCGGCGGCTTCTTGAACGCCCACGGCAAGTTTCTCGATCAAATCGCCGACTGGCCCTATCTGACGGCCGTCCCCGCAGCCCTCGAAGACGGCCAATTCTCCCCCATCGTCTTCCGCCAAGTCCTCGATCGCGGCACCGAGCTGCTGAAAGATCGCTTCGTCGCCGACGATGCCATCGAAGATCTGGTGCGCGACCGCGCGCGCCTGGTCGACATCGCGCTGCGCGCCGCGTGGCTGCGCCACGCCGGAAAGTTTGCCGGACGATCTGGCGCTGGTCGCCGTCGGCGGCTATGGGCGCGGCGAACTGCATCCGAGTTCCGATATCGACATCATGGTGCTGCTGCCGAAGAGCGACTCGGCCGACTGGCAGCCGGACATCGAGCGATTCCTGACCTTTCTCTGGGACATCGGCCTCGAGGTCGGACACAGCGTGCGCTCCATCGATGATTGCCAGCGCGAGAGTCTCGCCGATATCAGCGTCGCCACCACGCTGTTCGAAGCGCGCCTGCTGGCGGGCCCGAGTCCCTGTTCGCCGGCATGCGCCGCGCGCTCGCGCCGATCGGCTCTGGTCATCGCAGGATTTCTTCGAAGCCAAGGTCAAGGAGCAGACCGAGCGGCATCACCGCTACTTCGACACCGCCTACAACCTCGAACCGAACGTCAAATCGAGCCCGGGCGGCTTGCGCGACATCCAAACCATCGGCTGGGTGGCGAAGCGCCATTTCGGAACCGATACGCTCGATGAGCTGGTGGCGCATGGCTTCCTGACGCGCGAGGAACTGCGCAAGCTCAAAGCCGGCGCAGTCGTTCCTCTGGAAGGTGCGCTTCGGGCTGCACGTGCTGACCGGGCGGCGCGAAGACCGGCTGCTGTTCGACTACCAGATCAAGCTCGCGAAACTGTTCGGCTACGAAGACGCGAGCTTCACGCTGGCGGTCGAGCAGCTGATGCAGAAGTACTACCGCACGGTCATGGACATCAGTCTTGCTGAACGAAATGCTGCTGCAGCTGTTTCGCGAGGCCATCCTGACGCAAAGCGGCGCGCCGCTAGCCGATCAATGCGCGCTTCCAGATTCGCAACGATTACCTGGAAGTGACGCATCCGGAAGTTTTTGCGCGCTATCCCTCGGCGCTGCTCGAGCTGTTCGTGCTGCTGCAGCAGCACCCCGAACTGCGCGGCGTGCGCGCCGAAACCATCCGGCTGATCGGCACGCATGTCTGGCTCATCGATGAGGAATTCCGGCAAAATCCGCGCCATCATCGGCTGTTCATGGAGATTCTCTGCGCGCCGGTCGGCGTCACGCATGAGCTGCGCCGCATGAATCTGTACGGCGTGCTCGGCCGCTACATCCCGTCATTCGGGCGCGTCGTCGGCCGCATGCAGTACGACTTGTTCCACGCCTACACGGTGGATGCGCACACGCTGTTCGTGGTCAGCAATCTGCGCCGCTTGGCGATGCCGAAGTTCAACGATGAATTTCCTGCGTTGAGCCAGATCATGCAATCGCTGCCGCGCCAGGAAGATCGCCTATCTCGCGGCGCTGTTTCACGACATCGCCAAGGGCCGCGGCGGCGATCACTCCGAATTGGGCGCGGTCGATGCGGAAGCGTTTTGCCTGGAGCAGGGACTGGGCCGCTACGAAGCGCGCCTGGTCGCGTGGCTGGTGCGCAATCATCTGATCCTGTCGATCACTTCGCAGAAGAAGGACATCAGCGATCCGGACATCATCCATGAGTTCGCGCGGCGCGTCGGCGATCAGGTGCACCTCGGATTATCTGTACGTGTTGACCGTTGCCGACGTGCGCGGCACCAATCCGAAGTTGTGGAATGCCTGGAAGGCGCGGCTGTTCGAGGAGTTCTACGAGCGCACCAAGCGGGCCCTGCGCCGCGGGCTCGAAACGCCGGTCGATCAGGAGGAGTTGATCCGCGAAACCCAGGATCAGGCGCGCGCGAAAATCCTGCCGAGGTCAGCGCCGGAAGCAGTCTCGCGGTCTGGGCGCAGTGGACCGAGGCGTACTTCCTGCGCTACACGCCCGAGGAGATCGCCTGGCACACCAGACTGCTCGCCGAGCGCCACGCCAACGATGACACGCCGCTGGTCGCCATTCGGCAACTGACCGATCGCGGCGGCACCGCGGTGCTCACCTACACGCCGCGCCGGCTGCGCAGCTTCGCGCGCACCACCGGCGTGCTCGATCAAATGGGCCTGAACGTCGTCGATGCGCGCCTGATCACGCAGCGCCAACGGCTTCAGCCTCGAGACCTACGTGGTGCTCGAAGACAACGGCGCGGTGATCGCCGATGCGGCGCGCATTCGGGAAATCGAGCGCGGCCTGTGGCGCGTATTGCAGCAGCGCGAGGATTCGCCGCCGACCGTGACGCGGCGCGCGCCGCGCCAGGTGCGCATGTTCTCGACGCCCACCCAGGTCAATTTCAGCGTCGACAGCCGCAATGACCGCACCATTCTCGAGCTGATCGCGGCGGACCGCCCGGGTCTGCTGTCCGAAGTCGGCAAGGTGTTCCGCGCCGAGCGCGTCGCCATCAACGGCGCCAAGATCATGACCGTGGGCGAACGCGCGGAGGACGTGTTCTACATCACCGGCGCGGACGGCGGGCTGCTCGAGGAAGAGGTCATGCCAGCGCGTGCAGGAAGTCGCTGGTGCGGGCGCTGGATCGACGCGACATGGCACGCTAAGCTGGTGACGCAAGCGCCGTCGGCCAATCCCTTCAGCGGCTTGACGTCGATCATCGACGACGCCTACGAATCGCGGGCGCAGCTCGACGCCGCGAACCACACCCGCGGACGTGCGCGCGGCGGTCGAGGAGGCAATCGATCTGCTGGACGGCGGCAAGCTGCGCGTGGCGCAGCCCGAAGGCAGCGGCTGGCGCGTCAATGAGTGGCTGAAGAAGGCCGTGCTGCTGTCGTTTCGCATCAAGGACAACGCAGCGATGCCGGCCGGCGCTTGAATTTCTACGACAAGGTGCCGCTCAAATACAGCGGCTGGAACGCGGAGCGATTCGCCGCCGCCGGCGTGCGCGTCGTGCCGCCGGCGACCGTGCGCCGCGGCGCCTACGTCGCCCCCAACGTGGTGCTGATGCCGAGCTACGTCAACGTCGGCGCCTATGTGGACAGCGGCACCATGGTGGATACCTGGGCCACCGTGGGCTCCTGCGCGCAGATCGGCAAGAACGTGCATCTGTCCGGCGGCGTCGGCATCGGCGGCGTGCTGGAACCGCTGCAGGCCAGCCCGACCATCATCGAGGATAATTGCTTCATCGGCGCGCGCTCGGAAATCGTCGAGGGCGTCGTGGTCGAATCCGGCGCGGTGATCTCCATGGGCGTGTTCATCGGACAAAGCACGCGCATCTACGATCGCGAACGCGACGAGATCCTCTACGGCCGCGTACCCGCCGGCGCCGTCGTGGTGCCCGGCACGCTGCCCGCGGCGAACGGCAAGTACGCGCTCGCCTGCGCCGTGATCGTCAAGCGCGTCGACGCGCAGACCCGCGCCAAGACTTCGCTGAACGAACTGCTGCGCAACACCGACTAGCATTCGCCCATCAAGGGTGTCACAGCAATGGGCTAACAATGCGCCGCAGACAATGTAAAATTCGAGAATGCAGCGTCTGATCGCCGCCATTTCTCTCTGCACCCTTTCATTCATTGCGGCGGGCCAGCCGGCGGCCGGCCGCGCCAACGGCGATATGCCCTGGATCAAGCAGAGCAACGTGTATACCAACATGCTGCTCGACGTGCAGCTCGAGCACGCGCCCGAACAAGGCACGCATGAGGGACTGGCGAAATTCGACGCTCGCATATCCAACCCCACGCTCGCCGACGAACTGACGCAGCGCCAGGAACTCAAGGCGGTGCTGGCGAAGATCAAGACGGCGGAGCCCAAGGAGACCGACAAGAATGTCCAAGAGGATTTGGACATTCTGCAGAAGGCTTTCGACCTGCAATTTCGAACCGAGGATTTCGAACTGCAGCACGAGGTGCCGTTCTACAATGCCAGCGCCGTGATATTTCAGGGCTTGCGCGGTCTGCTCGACGACCAGGTGGCCGCGGAGCGGCGGCCGGCCGCGCTGATCCGGCTGCGCAAGTACACCGGCATCGAGTCCGGCTACGCGCCATTCACCGAAATCCTCAAAACGCGGGAGCGCGAACAGATTGCCAAGCCCAGCGTCATCTATCCGTCGAAAGGCGAAGTGGAGACGGAGCTGGGCCGCAACTCCAACTATCTCGAAGGCATCCCCGCGTTGTTCAAGAAGTACCAACTCGAAGGTTGGGAACCAGCCTACGAGAAACTGCAGCAGCAGCTGATCGGCTACGACGCCTGGGTGAAGGAAAACATTCTGCCCAAGGCCCGCAGCGACTTTCGTCTGTCGCCCGAGAGATATGCGCTGGCGCTCGAAGGCTACGGCATCGACATACCTCCCGCCAGGATCGCCGCGATGGCACATGCCGCTTTTGCGCAATACCAGGCCGAGATGGCGCCGCTGGCGGCGCAGGTGGCCAAGGCGCGCGGCCTTAGCTCAAGCGACTACCGCAGCGTAATCGCGGAATTGAAGAAGCAGCAGATCACGGGTGACGCCATTCTGCCGTTCTACGAAGGCCGGCTGCACGAAATTGAAAAAATCCTGCTGGCGAAGAATCTCGTCACGCTGCCTGACCGCCCCGCCATCATCCGTCTCGCGACCGCCGCCGAGACCGTGCGCAACCCGGCGCCGCACATGTCGCCGCCGCCGTTTGTGCACAACACCGGTCAGCGCGGCGAGTTCGTGCTGCCTCTCAACATTCCCTCCGCGACCGGCGGCGCGGAAGACAAATACGATGACTTCACCTTCGATGCCGTTGCCTGGACGCTGACCGCCCATGAGGCTCGGCCGGGCCACGAACTGCAGTTCGATTCCATGGTCGAGCATGGCGTGAGCCTGGCGCGGGCGCTGTATGCGTTCAATTCCACCAACGTCGAGGGCTGGGGACTGTATGCCGAATACATCATGCAGCCGTACGAACCGGCGGAGGGACAACTTCTGACGCTGCAGCTGCGCCTGCTACGCGCCGCGCGGGCGTTTCTGGATCCCGAACTGCAAAGCGGCAAGGTGACGCCGGAGCAGGCGTACGCGGTGCTCGAGAAGGACGTTTTACTCAGCCACGCTTTCGCAAAGGAAGAAGTCGAGCGGTTCACCTTTCGCACACCGGGACAGGCGAACAGCTACTTTTACGGCTATACGCGCCTGCTGGCGCTGCGCCAGGAAACCGAGGCCAAGCTGCAGGGAAAATTCGATCAGAAGAAATTTCACGATTTTCTGCTGGCGCAAGGCCTGCTGCCGCCGGATCTGATGCGCGCCGCGGTGTTCGAGGAATTTGTGCCGTCGCAGCGCTAGCTTTTTAGCCGAAGCGGCCGGTGATGTAGTCTTCGGTGAGTTTTTGCTGCGGATTGGTGAATACCAGATCCGTCGGCCCGATCTTCGACCAAATCGCCCAGGTGAAAATAGGCGGTGCGCTGCGACACGCGCGCCGCCTGCTGCATGTTGTGGGTCACGATGGTGATCGCGTAATTTTCGCGCAACTCATCGATCAAATCCTCGATCTTGGCGCTCGCGATCGGATCCAGCGCCGAGGTCGGTTCGTCCATGAGAATGACCTCGGGATTGACGGCGATGGTGCGCGCGATGCACAGGCGCTGCTGCTGGCCGCCGGACAGGCTCGTGCCCGGGGTCGACAGGCGATCCTTGACCTCCTCCCAGAGGCCGGCGCGCGCCAGACTGGTCTGCACCAGTTCATCCATGTCGGCGCGACTCTTGGTCAAGCCATGGATGCGCGGTCCGTACGCGACGTTGGCATAAATCGAATGCGGAAACGGCGTGGGCTTCTGAAACACGATGCCGACCCGCGCGCGCAGCTGCGCCACGTCCTGCTGCTTAGTCGTAGATATTCTGCCCATCGAGGGTGATCGTGCCGCTCGACGCGCGCGCTCGGGATCGTGTCGTTCATGCGGTTGAGGCAGCGCAGAAAAGTCGATTTGCCGCAGCCCGACGGCCCGATCATGGCCAGCACTTGATTGCGCCCGATATCGAGACTGACGTTTCGAACGGCGCACTTGTCGCCGTAGTGCACGTTGACGCTCGCGCGCCGTCATGACCGGGTCGAACAGTTTGTCGCGGCACGGCCGCCGGCGCGGCCGCGGCCGGCCGCTCGATCGCCGATCATTCGTGCTGCATGTCGTTCATCGGTCGTCAACCGAATCGGCCGGTGATGTAGTCGTCGGTCTTGCGATTCTTGGGCGAGGTGAAAATCTCGCTCGACGGCCCGATTTCCACCAGTTCGCCCATGAACATGAATCCGGTGACGTTCGACACGCGCGCCGCCTGCTGCAAATTGTGCGTGACGACCACGATGCAATATTTTTCGCGCAGCGCCTGCAAGGTTTCCTCGACGCGCAGCGTCGAAATCGGATCGAGCGCCGCCGTCGGTTCATCGAGCAGCAGCACTTCCGGCTGCACGGCGATCGCGCGCGCGATGCACAGCCGCTGCTGCTGTCCGCCGGACAGGCTGCGGCCGTCGGCGTTGCAGCTTGTCCTTGACCTCATCCCAAATCGCGGCATCGCGCAGCGCGGATTCCACGCGCACCTTGAGATCGGCGCCGCGAATGCCGCCGGCCAGGCGCAGTCCAAACGCGACGTTGTCGAACACCGACATCGGAAACGGCGTGGGCTTCTGAAACACCATGCCGACGCGATAGCGCAGCTCGGCAACATCCACGGACGGGCCCAAGATATCGCGGCCGCCGATCAGCACTTCCCCTTCCGCGCGCTGCTTCGGATACAGCGCATACATTCGGTTCATCACGCGCAGCAGCGTCGATTTGCCGCAGCCCGAGGGTCCGATGAAGGCCGATATCGAACGGTCGGCCAGCGTCATGTTGATGTTGTGCAGCGACTGCACCGCGCCGTAGAAAAAATTCAGCGCGCGAACTTCGATCTTCGGCGGCCCCAGATCCTGCGCAGGCTCCGCGGCCACCGGATAGCGGCACGCGCATCTTCAAGTGCTTCGGCGGTTTGGTCGAGGGAATCATCGCCCGGACCCTCGCTCGGCCTGCAGCAGCGCCAGCAACACGCGCGCGGAAATGCTCAGGATCAAGATGGTCACCGTAATGATCAAGGCGCCCGCCCAGGCGAGATCCTGCCAGTCCTTGTAGGGACTCAAGGCGAACTGAAAGATCACCACCGGCAGATTCGCCATCGGCGCATTCAGATTGGTGCTCCAGAATTGATTGTTGAGCGCGGTGAACAGCAGCGGCGCGGTTTCGCCGCTGATGCGCGCGATGGCCAGCAGCAATCCGGTGACGATGCCGCTGCGCGCGGCCGGATACAGCACGCTCAAGATGGTGCGCCAGGGATAGGCGCCGAGCGCCGCGGAGGAATCCTTCATGCCGATGGGCACGAGATTCAGCATGTCTTCGGTGGTTCTCAAGGTCACCGGGATCGCCAGCACCGCCAGCGCCAGAGCGCCGGCGATGGCCGAAAAATGCCCCATGCGAACCACGACGATTTCATAGATGAACAGGCCGATGATGATCGAGGGCGCGCTCAAGAGCACATCGTTGATGAAGCGGATCGCCGTGCTCAAGCGCGAGTTGCGGCCGTATTCCGCAAGATAGGTGCCCGCCAGCACGCCGATGGGCGAGCCGATCAGAATGCCGAGCAGCGTCATCACGCGCGCTGCCGTACAGCGCGTTGAGCAAGCCGCCCTGGCTGCCGGGCGGCGGCGTCATCTGCGTGAAAGATGCGCAGGACATGCCCCGCCATGCCGTGCGAAATCAGGGTCCACAGGATGGCGGCCAAACAGGCCAGCCCGGTCAAGGTCGCGATCAGCGACAGCGCCAGAAAGGCGCCGTTCTTGATCTTGCGAAGCATGCGCCGATTCATACGCGACGGCACCGGCGCGCCGCTCGAGCCTGCGCAGCATGGCCTGCGCCGCCGCGATCACGGTGAAAGTGATCAGAAACAGCAGCAACCCGAGCGCAATCAGCGAGGAGGTGTAAAGGTCGCCCACCGCTTCGGTGAACTCATTGGCGATGGCCGAGGAAATCGTCGTGCCGGGCGCCAGCAGCGAGGAGCTGATGCGGTGCGCATTGCCGATCACGAAGGTCACCGCCATGGTCTCGCCGAGCGCGCGGCCCGAGACCCAACATGATGCCGCCGACGATGCCGACGCGCGAATGCGGCACGACGACATTCCAGATGACTTCCCAGGTGGTGGCGCCCAGCCCGTAGCCGGATTCCTTCAGCATCGGCGGCACCGTATCGAACACATCGCGCATGGTGGCCGCAATGAACGGCAGCACCATGATGGCCAGCACGACGCCGGCGGTCAGAATGCCGATCCCGTAAGGCGGCCCCTTGAACAGCTTGCCGATGCGCGGGAATGTCGCCAGATGTGCTGATCAACCAGGGCTGTACATGCCGCTGCAGCACCGGCGCGAGCACGAACAGTCCCCAGATACCGAAGATGATGCTGGGCACCGCCGCCAGCAGCTCGACCGCGACGCCGATGGGCCGCTTCAACAGCGGCGGACACAGTTCGGTCAGGAACAAGGCGATGCCGAAACCCGCCGGCACCGCAAGCAGCATGGCGATCAGCGAGGTCACCACGGTGCCGTAAATCGGCGCCAGCGCGCCGAATTGATCGGTGACCGGATTCCAAATCTCGCGGGTCACGAAGGAGAAGCCGAAATGCGCTGAGCGCCGGCCATGCGCCGCGCAGCAGCGAGACCGCCACGCCGCCGAGGATCAACAGCACCAAAATCGCCGCGGTCAACGTGGCGGAGCGGAAGATTCTCTCGTAGATCAGCTGCTTTGCGGCGTGCCCCGGATCGATGATCGCCACGGTGTCAGTTTCGCTCCGCTTGAGCTAAATCGGTCGAGCCCGGCATATCGCTACGCCGGGCTCGACCGTATCTTAACCACCTAAATCTTGGCTAGCTAATCCGCGCAGTCGCGATTACTTGCCGCTCCAGACCGGATGGCCGCCCGAGGTGATCTCCGTACCCAGGTCTTCTTCACCTGCGCAATCAACGGCGGCGGGCAGCGGCACGTAATCGAGTTCGGCCGCCATGCGGCGCCGTCCTTGTACGCCCAGGCGAAGAACTTCAGCGCCTCGTTGACCGGCGCCGGCATCAGCCGGCTGCTTGTACAGCAGAATGAAGCTCGCGCCGGTGATCGGCCAGCTCTTGGCGCCCGCCTGGTCGGTCAATATCAAGTAGTAACTATCCGCGCCGGCCCAATCGGCATTGGCCGCGGCCGCCTGAAAGGACTCGGCGCTCGGTGCCACCGCGTTGCCGGCCTTGTTGGTGAGCGACGGTGAAAGCCATTTTGTTTTGCTTGGCGTAGGCATATTCGACGTAGCCGATGGCGCCGTCGGTCTGGGTGGTCATGTTGGCCACGCCCTCGTTGCCCTTGGCGCCGATGCCGACCGGCCACTGCACCGAGGTGTTGGCGCCGATGCTCGACTGGAATTTGGGGCTGGCCTTCGACAGATAATCGGAGAACAAAAAATTCGTGCCGGAGCCGTCCGAGCGGTACACCGGCGCGATCGCGGTGCTCGGCAGCGTCAGCTTCGGATTCAGCTTCTTGATCGCCGGGTCATTCCACTGGGTGATGTCGCCCAGATAGATGCTGGCGACCGTGGCGCCGTCCAAATGCAATTGGCCCGGGCCGACGCCCTTGATGTTGACCACCGGCACGACGCCGCCGATGATCATGGGGAACTGCATCAGGCCGGCGGCCTTCAGATCGTCCGGCTTCAGGGGCATGTCGGAGGCGCCGAAAGTCACGGTCTTCGCCTTGATCTGCTTGATGCCGCCGCCGGACCCGATGGACTGGTAGTTGAGACCGACGCCGGTGAGCTTCTTGTAGGCATCCGCCCACTTGGCATAGATCGGGTAGGGAAAGGTGGCGCCGGCGCCGGAGATATCCGCCGCTGCGGCCGCCATGCTCAATGAGGCGGCGACGCCGAGGATCAAAAGGCGTTTGAGTATTTTCATTGCGATTGCTCCAGTTGATACCCGCCTCGGCGCTCTATCGGGCCGCAAGGCTTCGAGATGGCTGGGATTATCGGGACCGCATTGTGACCCTTTTGTGACAATGCGACAAGGGCTTAGGCGCCGGCGACTCAGGCGAGCCGACATGGCGCGCGTCAGGCGTAGATAATCGGCCGCGACGGTTTGGTCCGACCGGTGTCGCTATTCGCCGCCATGGCATTGAATACCGGCGTCAGCACGATCGCGACCAGACAGATTGAGAATCACGCGTGTACACCGCGTGTAGCCCGGAAATGTGTGGCCGCCGATCGCGCAGCGGAAAGGTGTTGCGTCAGCTTCGCCGCGACCGCCATGGCCGTGCCGGCAAACGTGCCGACCGCCCAGCCGACCAGCAGCGCCCAGGCATTGAACCAGCGCGTATAGGCGCCCAGCATCACCGGCGGCAGCGTCTGAATGATCCAGATGCCGCCCAGCAGCTGCAGCTGAATGGCGTATTGCGTGGGCACGAACAAAATGAACACCAGCGCGCCGACCTTGACGATCAGCGAGACCAACTTCGCCGATCTGCGCTTCCTGCTTGTCGGTGGGATTCTTGTTGATGAACTCGCGATGAATGTTGCGCGTGTAGAGATTCGCCGCGGCGATCGACATGATCGCCGCCGGCACCAGCGCGCCGATGCCGATGGCGGCGAACGCGATGCCGACGAACCAGGACGGGAAAGCTGTGCAGCAACAGCGCCGGCACCGCAAAGTTGTTGCCGAACTGCTTGAAGCCGGCGGCGTATTCGGGAAGCTTGTCCACGCCGCTGGCGATGACGAAGAAGCCGAACAGCGCGAGCAGACCCAGCATGAAGGTGTAGCCGGGCAGCATGGCGGCATTGCGGCGGATGGCCTGGCCGCTGCTGGCGCTCAAGATGCCCGTCAGCGAGTGCGGATAGAGAAACAGCGCCAGCGCCGATCCCAAGGCCAACGTCGCATAGGCGCTGTACGCGCCGGTGGTATTGGGTCCGGGAACCGCCAGCAGCAGCTTCTGCGCCGGCACCGCGGCGAATATCTTGCCGAAGCCGCCGAGCTCGATAGGGAATCGACGATGACGGCGGCGAACGCGGTGATGTAAATCAGAATGTCCTTGACGATGGCGATCGAGGCCGGTGCGCGCAGTCCGCTCGAATAGGTGAAGGCGGCCAGAATCACGAAGGCGATGATCAGCGGCAGATCGGCCATCAATCCGCGTGCCCGAGATGCCGAGCGCGCCGATCACCACCTGCATGCCGACCAGCTGCAAGGCGATGTAGGGCATGGTCGCGACGATGCCGGTGACGCATCACCGCGAGCGCCAGCCAACGGTTGCCGAAACGGCCCTTCACGAAATCGCCCGCGGTGATGTAGCCATGCTTGTGGCAGACGTTCCACAGGCGCCGAAACATCAGGAACATCAACGGATAAATAATGATGGTGTAAGGCACGGCGAAAAATGCGACCGCGCCGGCGCCGAAGGCCAGCGCGGGAACCGCGATGAAGGTGTAGGCGGTATAGACATCGCCGCCGACCAGGAACCAGGTGATGACGGTGCCGAAGCGCCGGCCGCCCAAGCCCCATTCATGCAGCAGATCCAGATCGCCCTTGCGCCAGCGTGCGGCCGCGAAACCCAGCCAAGTGATGAAGCCAAACAGCAAGACGAAAATGATCAGCGCAATCCAATTCAGATCCGCACGGGCATCCCCCGTGAATCTTGTTTTCTTATGGGTCGCATTCGCACGGCGAAATAGACGATGGCCGTGAACACGGCGCTGACGATCACCCACAGCAGCTGGAACCAGTAAAAGAACGGGATTCCAAAGAGATACGGGTCGACCTTGTTGTAGAAAGGCGGCCAGAGAGCCACGGCAAATTGGATGACGAAGAGCAGGTACCACCAGCTCCAGCCGCCGCGTTTTTTTTCTGTGCTGTTCATCGCGTCCCCTGAAAGGATTCCGATAGGGGTCTATGCTACGCGCGCCGCGGTGGGCGTGTCGAGAATCGACCGCATGGCCGGGAAACGGCCATGCGGTCAATATCGCTTAGGTCGCTAGAACTTGAAGCGCACACCCATGGTCGAGGTGATGTCGGTGGTGTGAAACACGTAGCCGTTGGCCTGGCCGTCATGCACGCCGGTGTACATCACACCCGCATAGGTATCGAAGCGCTTGCTCATGTGCCAGATGCCATCAGCCGAAATGTCATCGGTCGTTGCCGCTGCACGTTCCCGCGATGTTGGTGGTGCATCCCGCGTTGGCGCCGGTCCGCATAGCTGTTCTGCTTGTAGCCGTAATAGGCCCCGGTGAGTTCAACGCTCGGAGTGATGCGTGTACTTCACGCCGGCCCAGTAGACCTGCAATATCTTGTCGTTGGGAAACGCCGCGTTGTTGACGAACGCCAGCTTGTAGCCGCCGATGTCGTCGAAGCCCGCCGGCAGCGGGCTGCTCGGATTGGCGTAGCTGATGTGCTCGTAGCCGGCAAAGATCTTGAGCGGGACACCTCGCCGAAATTGTACAAGGCCATCACGGAGTACGAGGTGTTGTCGGAGACCGTTGCGGCCAACGCATTTGTCCGGGGAGAAGCCCAGGCCCGGCAACAAGCGCGACCTGCGCGGCGCTCAGCGCGGCCGCACGCGATGGCATCGTGCGCTCTTGACGTAGTACGCATCGAGCGAGAGTCCCGCAATGTCGCCACCCAATTGGAGTTCGGTCACGCTGTATTGGCGATGCCGTTGCCGTCATTGGGCTTGAACATGGCGCCGAAGCGCACGGCGCTGGCGATCGTCACCGTGTACTTGATCGAGTCATCGAGACGGCGATCTTGCGTATCGCCGCGCGCCCGCGGTGGTTCCCGACAGGCCGATCAATGAAAATGCCTGCGAGGCCGCGTTCGGGTCATATTTGCCGACGCCGTCGGCCAGCAGCGTGTTCTGACGGCCGAACGTCAAGGTGCCGAAGGTCTTGGAACTGAATCCCGCATAGGACTGCTGAAATATCTGCCCCGCGATGCTGGAATCCAGGTTGGTGGTTTGCGTGCCCGAGGCCACGCTGCGGCCGTTGTTCTGCGTCAAGGACTTCAGCGCGTCGCTGATCTTGCCGGACTGCGGATTGAAAAAGGTCTCCAGCTTGAATACGCCGCGTCCAATCGCCGAGCCGAACAGCGGTTCCATGCCTTGCAGGCCGATGCGCGACTGGCTCAAGTTGTTGGGCGTGACGCCGGTGATGGACTTGTTGCTGTTCTTCTGCACGATGTCGGCGCTGCCGGCCGGGAAGTAATCGTTGATCGGCGCGCCATGGGTTTCATTCTGCAGGCCGACATCGACGATGCCGTACAGCGTGATGCCGTGCAGGTCAAGCTGTCATCGGCCGGGGCGCTTTGCGCCTGCGCAATACCCGTCGCCGCCAGCACGAACCCAGTACCAGTCCGACTTTGAGAAATCCCGCGCGGCCTTTACTCCATCCAAATGTCCTTGGTAATTTTATTTCGTTACTCACAGCTCAGACCCCCGCGGTTTTCGATTGTTGGATTTAATCGACGTATTGTTACAGCAACGTGACGTTGCTTTTGCCCGTAATTCTACTGGCTTTCGGATAAGATGCCACATATATCAGATGCGCCAGAATGCCAATAATATAATTGTAGCTATTTTACCACAGATGGGTCCGGTTGTGCGCCATGGTGGTGCAACTGCCCAGCGACCCTCAAATTTTTAAGCCGGCAGGGTCGTATCGGCTGGCGTAAACACGATCTGGCGACAGCCGCAATGAAACGCGCAGGCTGGTACCCTCGATTCGGTCTGCTGTCAATGACGCAATTCGGCGCCGATCAGTTCTGCTTGTTCGCGTAACCCGACGATGCCGTAGTGTCCCGGCCGCTGCGCTTTCGGATCGAAACCAACGCCATTATCTTCGATGCACAATTCCAGGCGGGCGTTGTCCGTGGATTAGCAATACGTAACTCTGCTTCATCGGCAGCAGAACGTATTGCTCCG